>OZ220684.1:0-5615729 GCA_965116395.1 Caldilineaceae bacterium | reverse complement strand
GGGCACCACGCCCTCCTCTACCGCAGCGCGAGTGGCGCTCAGAGCGTCTTCTACGCGGGTCTTGCGGTACTTGAGTTCGGTCTCGGTGGCAGCGCCTACGCGCAGGATGGCAACACCGCCGGCCAGCTTGGCCAGGCGCTCTTGCAGTTTCTCGCGGTCATAGTCGCTGGTGCTGGCATCGATCTCGGCTCGGATCTCTTCAATCCTACCCTGGATCTCCTCGCTCCCGCCGTGGCCGCCGACAATCGTCGTGGCGTCCTTCGTGCTGATGACCTTGTCAGCCTGACCGAGGTCTTCCAGCTGGGCGCTCTCAAGCGTGCGGCCGACCTCTTCGGAGAGGATCTGCCCGCCGGTGAGAATGGCGATGTCGCGCAGCATAGCCTTGCGGCGGTCGCCGAAGCCCGGTGCCTTGATGGCCATCGCGTTAAACATGCCGCGCAGCTTGTTGAGCACTAGCGTGGCCAGCGCCTCGCCGTCCACGTCCTCGGCAATCACGATAAGCTCGCGCTTGCCAACCTGAACCAGCTTCTCCAGCAGAGGCACGATGTCCTGCGCGCTGCTGATCTTCTTGTCAGTGATCAGGAGATAAGGCGCATCGAGCTCCGCCTCCATCCTCTCATTGTTAGTGACGAAATACGGGCTCAGGTAGCCGCGGTCGAGCTGCATACCCTCGACGTACTCGGTCTCAAACTGGAGCCCCTTGCTCTCTTCGACGGTGATGACGCCGTCCTTGCCAACCTTGGCCATGACCTCGGCGATCAGGTTGCCGATCTGCGTGTCTGCGGCCGAATTGCTGGCGACCTGGGCAATCTCTTCCTCACCGGAAACTGGCGTCGCCATTTCCTTGAGCGCAGCGACAATTGCGTCGCAGCTGGCCTCAATGCCACGCTTAAGCAGCATCGGATTGGCGCCGGCGGTAACGTTTTTGAGCCCTTCGGTGACAATCGACTGCGCCAAAACGGTCGCGGTGGTCGTGCCGTCGCCAGCGATGTCGTTGGTCTTGGTGGCGGCTTCCTTGAGAAGCTGCGCGCCCATATTCTGGAACGGGTCCTCAAGTTCGATCTCTTTGGCAACGGTTACGCCGTCGTGGGTGACGGTGGGGCTGCCCCACTTCTTATCAAGCGCCACGTTGCGGCCTTTGGGGCCAAGCGTGGTCTTTACCGCATCTGCCAGGGCATCGATACCCTGCTTCAGGCTGCGGCGGGCTTCTTCTTCAAACACAAGTTGCTTTGCCATCGCGGTCTGTCTCCTCCAGTTTGACCCGCACTCCAGCTGCGGGTTAATTGAGCTTATTCAGTGTCATACCAGCTATTATCCGACGAGCGCCAAGACATCCGATTCCTTGAGAATCAGGACCTCGGTAGCATCCAGCTTGATGTTCGTGCCGGAGTACTTCGCGTAAAGAACGATATCACCAACGGAGACATCCATGGCAATGCGTTTGCCGTCTTCGTCCCGGGCGCCAGGTCCCGCTGCGACTACCTCGCCCTGCTGCGGCTTCTCTTTGGCAGTTTCCGGCAGATAGATGCCCGTGGAAGTCTGCTCTTCCCCCTCCAGGGGCTGGACTACCAGCCGATCACCGAGCGGCTTCAGATTCATTCGAACTTCCTCCTTGCTTTACGACTCTTTCTGATGAAAAACCAGTGTTAGTAGATTGCCCGCCACTAGGCAGCGGGAAATAGGAACCGATTGCAATTTACTGGCCGGCTGCACCCTCTCTTACAGGCAGTTTCTACCCGCAAAATGCAACCCTTCAGATACTCACTTAGCACTCAAATAGCATGAGTGCTAATCCATCAGAAAGTGTAGCATAATTCCTGTCGCCTGACAAGATTCTGAACTACCGAAAGTGTAAGCGTTTTGTTAGCGTTGGGATCGACCCGGTGAGGCTACCGCGGCCACATACGTGAGCATCTCATCCTCTTCTGCCACGTACTCATCCAGTTGAAAAGCGGCGTAAAGCTCGCGGCTGCGGCGGAAGTATTCGCCAGCCTGCGCATATTCCTGCTGTTCCAGCGCAACATGGCCAAGGTTGTGAAGCGTGGCCGCCTTATCCATCCACGCCCCGCGCGAATCCGACAGGTCCAGATCTTTCTCATACCAGGCTAGTGCCGCAGCAAAATCCTGCCTTGCGTAACAGACAGAACCCAGGTTGTTGTAACAGGTACTGATGCCGGTGGCGTCATGATTACGCTCGAAGACAGTCAGGGCGGACTCGTAAGCACGCTGGGCCTCGGCGTACATGGCCATACCCTCCATGGCCAGCCCCAGGTTGTTGTGGGCGCTGGCCACGAGCGCATCATCGCCCAATCGTAAAGCCACACGCAGAGCTTTGCGATGCTGTTCGATTGCCCGTTCAAAATTATTCAAGCTGAGATAGGCGCTGCCAAGATTCATATAAGCCGGCGCCAGCGAACGAGGGTCGCCCAGCTGTGCCGCCGCTTCAAACGCCAGCCAAAAATGTTCAAGCGCTTGTCGGGGCTCCTCCAGCACACGAAACGAAGTTCCGAGGTCGGTGTGACCGTATGCCATCGCCATCAACATGTCGCGCTCGTCAAAGATGCGCAAAGCCCGCTGCAGCCACTCCATTGCCTCTTCGACTTCGCCGTTGAAGAACCGCTGACGCCCGATGTTCGCCAGCATCCAGCCGAAATCCCCGATGTCGCCCAGCGCGATCGCGGCAACAGCACCCCCGCAAAGCCAACGCCAGATTCCCGGAGGGTGTCGCCAAAAAGCATAGTGGGCTAGCGCCAGCGCGTAGTCCCGCATCAATTTGAGGTCGTCCTGCACCTCAGGAAAATTGATCGGCATGTCGGGCAGCCCCTGGATCTCCAACTTTTCCCCGACAATCTCCTCCACCGAAATGCCGAAGATCCGTTCCACCCGATCAGTAGCCCAATCCGCACCCCAGTGAATGTTTCCCCAAAACGGGTCCACTTCCTTCCAGCGCTGGATCGGCACCTCCTGGTACCGTTGCGCAAATTGCAAATAGTAGCGCGAGTGCTGGCGATGCCAGTCTTCCCCCAGCATCACCGCGCCTTCGACAAGATAACGGCGGACGACCGGCTGCACCACGATGCGGCGGTCGAAAAGGTCCACTTCTACCAAGGCACGCGTCACCAGGGCTTCGAAAGTCTGGCGTTTCTCATCTTCGGTGCCCATCCCGACAGTAAACAGCTCCGTCAACGCCTGGTAGGTTGCCCCTCCCGCCGCGCTGACCAATCGATCCAGAATCAAACCAGCCTCCGGCCAGAACGCGGCAAAGTTCTCGACGGCAAAACCGGCCACGCTCGTCATCTCCACCGCCCCGTCCTCAGAGGGCAGCTCCGCCAGAAGCTGATCCAACTCGCTCCACAACCCGAAATCGATCAGCAGCCCCATCACTAATCGCATGCTGAGGGGTCTGCCGCCGGTCCGACTGTGCAGGCTTTCAACATTGCGCAAGGCCGTATCGCGTACAGATTCGGGCGCCCGCGCATGAACAAATCCCACCGCCTCGGACAGTGGCAGCCCACCCAGCTGCAAATGCCGGTCGTCTATCAGGTCGGCAAATTCCGGGTGGATATCACGATCGATGAGCAAAATGTGGGACTGACCACCCGAGTCGTGCAGATGACTGATGATCTCCGCCAGCGTCTGAATTTCGCGATCAGTCGCATCCGAAAGTTCGTCCAGAATGAGCAGGCGTCGACGCCGGTAAAGCTGTTCGAGGATGCCGATTCCCCAGCGATCCTCGCTCACCCGCGTCAGAGTCGTGCCGAGCACAGTGTCAAGCGTGCGCACAATATCATACATGCGGAAGCGATCCCTGCCCGCTGCCCCCACCCAGATGATGCCATCCGGAAAGTGGTGGATCGTGTTCCAGGCGGCAGCAGTAGCCAGCGTACTCTTCCCGCTCCCCTGTCCCCCGCTAATTGCCAGCGCCGGCTGCTTGTTTGCCTCAAGCAGCCACTGGCACAGCGTATTCAACTCCGCCTTGCGCCCGCTGAATCCTCGCAACCTGTAAACACCCAGATTGTGCCGGATCGGCGAGAAATCATCAGTCATAGTTCAATATCAGCGCAGTGTTTATGGTTGATTTTCGTCCCAGTTCTTTTTGGTACTCGCTTCAGCTTTGGTTTGACAACGAAAGAATCAGGCACGGGTATTCGCTGGCTATAATTGTCTCGTAGTTGAGAGCCTCGGACAACGCCTTGCTTCCTTCAATTGCGCCAAAACCCTGTTCGCCAATGCCGGGAGAAAGTAAGATCAGGTCTGGGCGCACGCGGCGGGCAATCTCGTTAACATTGACAGGCGAAATGTTGGCTATCAGATCGACGCGATCGATTAGACCGCTCAACACTGCTTCCGGTTGGTCTGACGGGTCGCTGACGAAAATCTCCACACCCGGATTTTTCAATAGTTGGCGCAACGCCACCGTTCCAATATGTCCCGCGCCGATGAGCCAGACTCGCATAACTTTTCCCCCTGTCGTAACTGCTAAGAATTACGCAAATTACTTTGCACCTGGCTGCAATATCGCCCGACTCGCGTTCAGTTTCAAATCATGCCAAATTGGCCGAGCAGATAGAAGAACACAAATATCACGCCCGCACAGGCTATCCCCACTATCAGGCCTGTGCGCACCATCTCCCGCCTGCTTACCACGCCGGTCACAGCAATCAGAATCATGCGTGCAGAACCGCTGGGTAACGCGAAGGCCAACGCAACCGCGAAAATAGTAGGGACGACGAGCCGTACCGGGTCAATGTTCGATGCCTGCCCCAGGGTAATCAAGACCGGTGCCAGAATCGCGCCAAGCGGAACATTGTTCATAAACTGCGTGACACAGAAGGCCAGCAGGATCAACGCTGCCAGAACGCCGATGAATGGAAGCCCCGCAAAAGTCGGCGCCACCAGGTTGGCAAACCAGGCGCTTGCGCCCGTTTTCTCCAGCGCATCTCCCAGCGTCAATCCCGCGCCAATGACAAAGAAGACGCCCCAGTTCACGCCCTTCAGATCGCTCCAGTCGACGATCTTTTCGACAGAAAGCACAGCAACCGCCCCGATCGCAATGACGGCGCTGCTCAACAACGTGGCAGGCAGATTCAGCATCTGCTCGATATAACCCCCTGCAATCCACAGACTGATCGACACCAGAAGCACGACAATGATCTCCCGCTCAGGTCCGGAAAATCTACCCAGCCGCTCAATCTCCCTTCTCGCCGGCTCGACATCGATCGTCAACGCCGGCAGAGCAAATAGCCGTGGCAGCAAAAACCAAACCAGCGGCATCAACAATAACACCACCGGCAAGCCGTATTTCATCCAGTCTACGAATCCAAACCCGTACAGCTGCCCCAGCAGGCCGCTAGCTATTGCATTCTCTCCGCTGCCCATTATTGTGGCTATCGCGCCGATGCTGGAACTGTAACCGATGGCAAGAATAAGCACAGCAAGTGCCTTGCGTCCATCCTCAGGGCGCGGCACCTGCTGGGCGATTGTTATTGCGACCGGGATCAGCACTGCCGCAGTTGCAGTATTGAGTACGAACATGCTCAGCCCGCCGGTGATCGCCATGAGCGCGAACAGCAGCGGACCAAACTGTCCTCTGCTGCCGACGATTGCATGGAGCGCCAGCCGGCGGGTGAGGCCGTGCTTCCGCAACGCCTCCGCCAGGAACAGGCTTCCCAGAATCAGAAAGACCACCGGCGTGCCGAATGGTTCAAACGCGCCGCCCGCGTCATCGACGCCAAGAGCAATCTGAACAATAGGTACCAGCAGAGCAACGATTGGCAGCGGCGCCGGTTCCAGCGCCAATATCAAGCCGGAAAATGCAAATAACGCCAGTGCCTTGTGTCCTGCCACACTCAGACCAGCCGGCGTGGGCAGGAGCAGCACGATAAAAGTAACGCCCACGACAAAAAGCAGGCGGCGCAGGTCGAAAACCTTGCGCATACCTGCCTGAATCGGCTGTTGCAATACTCTTAGAGGCGTACCTGGTCGCTGCAGCCGGCGCTTCGATGTTACTGTTCTTGTCGCCACCCGCTCTCGAATCACCGCGCTGCGTTCAGCTTGCAAAGGAGGACGAACTGGCACAGAGGGCTGCGGCGGTTCGACGGGGTCGCCTCGCCCGTTGCCCCGTGAAGGCGCAGCGATTGTCGGGCGTGGTAAAGAGGATTTCAGACGGGCGCGGTTATGAGACATTTGTAATGACGCTAAGTATCGGCTTAACCACTTTCGTTTGCCAACGTCAGACTGTTTCCCCAACAAACATGCCTGGAAGCAAGCGCCGCCATAAAACTAGCTGGCACTGCACCTTCGCAGGCCATGAAGAGCAGAAGAAAGCCCCGGAGCGAACTCCAGCGTTTTTCTCAGCCAGTGCACCGCTTGATCGCATTCCTGCGGCTTCTTATAGACGTGGGAAAGCCCAAGGGTTAAAGTGAATTGGGCGTTGATCTCATCTTCATCCAGAATTTCCAAGGCCCGCTCAAGCGTGTCAGCGGCGCTTTCGTAGTTGAGACGCCGATAGTAGGCCATTCCCAGGTGAGCGAGAACAAGGCCGTTTTCCGGTTCCAATTCTGACGCCCTGCGCAAAATCCGTAGCGCTTGCAAGTGGTCCCCGCTTTGCCATAAAGCCCAGCCGAGAGCGTCCAGCGCGAAAGCAGTTTCTCCCGCGTTGACTGCCTTTTCGTAGCTCTCTATAGACAGTCCCCACTCCTCCAGTCGCTCGTACTGCCTTCCCACTTCGATATACAAATCGGGCCGGTTTGGAGCCAGCTCTATGGCCCGGTTGTACTCTGCAATTGCCTGTTCGTGCTCGCGTTGTATCTCAAAGAGATAGCCAAGGTTACGACGGGCCATCACATTTCCCGGATCGATGTTCAGGGCCTCTTCCAGGTACTCCAACGCAAGCGCATAGTTGCCCACGTCGCTGTAGATTTCCCCTAACACCGCCAGAACGTCGGGATTGTCAGGATCCAATTCAAGCGCTTGAAAGGCGAAATCGCTGGCAGAATCGTAGTTGCCGCGCCAGTCGAGCACGCGTGCATGCATCGCCAGCGCCGCCACACTCTCATCGTCGAGCCGGACTGCTTCCTTGGTGAGTGCGTAGGCCTGTTCAACCTGCCGCGCCATCAAGTGCAGTTCTGCAAGCGCTACCAGCGGTTCGGCGTTCTCTGGCTCCAATTCAGCCATCCGCTGAAGAGCAGCCGCAGCCTCACCGAAATTGCCGGCGGCAATGTGCGCTTCCGCCTTCGTCTGCCAGTAGAGCGCGCTTGGAGTGGGGGTCGTCAGTGCCGGCGGAGGTTGCCTAACTAGCCAGTCCGGACGCTGTATGTACAGGTAGACGGCCAGAAGCAGAACCAAACCGCTCCAAGCGAAACACCCTTTGCGACGTCGGCGGCGCGGCCTGTACGTCCAGTCAAGATCCATGCCTCGCTAAGTATAGCGCAACTGTGGCGCTTAGTCTGCATTACGATTTGGGCGTTGTGTAGGGGTCGGGGACCAACGCATAAGTACAAAAGCAGGTAAACCAAACCAACCACCGAGCAGCACGTTTCCAACGGCCTTATCGGTCACTGCGAGAGTATAGTTCCAGCGCTACTGAGGCTTCGGGCTGCGTACTGTCTACCAGCACACTGATATTTTGGCCAGGGCGTAAACAGTCTCGTTTCTCACGACGGTGATTGCGCCGAATGGCATTGCGCCCGGCATACGCACGCTGTTGAAACCAGTATACGTAGTCTACACTGAATTCCAACGCCGTGATGTTCAGGGCCCTGATCTGACCGGAAACCAGAGTGGTGGAGAGCAAAATGCGCCGAAAAAATCTCGCCCTCCAGAAAAAGATTGGACCGGCCAGCAAAAGGACAATAGCCGCCCCTCCAATCAACAATGGAATCTCTGTTCCTTCAAAAACAAGCCTGTCCATGTTGCTCTGCCCGAAAAAACCACCGAAGAAGCCCACCGGCAGATAGCCAAGAGTCAAAAGTAGTGAAGCAGGGATCAGGGCCCCAAGAAAGAAGATTACACTGACGATCGCTGGCAGGTCCATGCTAAGCAGACCAGCAAGCGTCAGACTGTGATGCCTTGAATTTATCTGGTGAGGAAGATTTCTGAGAGGGCTGCGCATTCGCGTTTCAATTGAAGCACTCGCCGCACACAGCGGCAGTATTTCTTCAGCTCTTACAATGCCGCCGGAACTATCTGGCGCTGCTGACCGACGATGTCCGGCAGTTTCTTCAGCAGCAGCTCGACCTGTTGGGCCGTGTTGCTATAGCCAAGGCTTAATCGCAGTCCGCCGGCCAGCTCTTCCGCAGGGATTCCGACGGCTTCAAGCACGTGGCTTGGCTGCTGGCGGGCGCTGGTGCAGGCGCTACCGCTACTGGCCGCAATTCCGGCCAGATCCAGGGCAATGAGTATCCCCTCCGCCTCCACATCCCGAATTGTGAAGCTGGCGTGGTTGGCAAGTCTCTGTGTGGGGCTTCCTGTCAGCCTTGCACCAGGTATGGCTTCCAGCGTATGGCCTATGATGGTGTCACGCAGCAGCTGCAGACGGGCCATTTCAACATCCCGCTCTGCCTCGCACAGGGCAAGGGCCGTCGCCATGCCTACGATGCCCGGGACATTTTCAGTTCCCGCCCGCCGCCTTCCCTCGTGGCTGCCGCCCGTAATGAAAGGATGAAACGGCGTGCCGCGACGAAGGTACAGAAAGCCAACGCCTTTTGGCCCGTAAAACTTGTGCGCACTGGCACTGAGCGCATCTACGTTCAGCGCGTTCACGTCCAAGGGCAGCTTTCCCGCCGCCTGTACCGCGTCAGTGTGAAAAGGTACATTTCTCGACCGGCACAGCGCGCCCAGTCTGCCAATCGGCTGCACCGTACCAACTTCATTGTTGGCGTACATAACGCTGACCAGCGCAATGTCAGAGCCGTCGCCCAGTGCTTCCGCCAACGCATCTTCACTAACCAACCCGTCACTGTTCACAGGCAACAGCGTCAAATCGAACCCAAAGAAATCGCGCATATCTTCAGCGGTATTCAATACGGCGTGATGCTCGACCACCGTCGTGACAATGCGATTGGCGCCCGTCTGTTTGCGCCTGGCCAATGCGATCCCTCGCAAAGCCGCGTTATCGCTTTCACTTCCACAACCGGTTAAAATAATCTCCCTGGCGGCAGCGCCCAGGATATCAGCGATCGTGCCTCGGGCTTCGCTCAGACCGGCATGGGCCGCGCGGCCCGCGAGATGGATACTCGACGGGTTACCGTATTTCGAATTGTCCTCTCGGTCGGTCGAACCGAAATATGGCTCCATCGCCGTCAGTACTTCCGGGCGCAGAGGAGTTGTGGCTGAGTGATCAAGGTAGATCATTGTCATTGGCCTGACGCAAGAATTCTAAAGACGCGATGTGCAACTTGCAGTATCGCACCTAACGAAATATCGTAAGTGGGCAGCTTACCATTTGTTCTGGTTTTGCACCAATGTACTGCCGAACCGGGCAATCAAGGTACGCAGTCGAAGAAAGAGCGCCGCACGAGTGTCAGCCAACTGTACAAGTGGACACCCGTGCCGGCAGACAAAGACAAGGGACAGGTCGATGAACTTTATCGAGACAATCATTGGGAGGCAGGTACTGGACAGTCGGGGTAACCCGACCGTCGAGGTAGAGGTTCAGCTTAGCGGCGGCGCCACCGGCCGCGCAGCCGTGCCCAGCGGCGCCAGTACCGGCGTCCATGAGGCAGTTGAATTGCGGGACGGTGACAGTTCAGTGTACGGAGGCAAAGGCGTCCTTCAGGCCGTAAATAACGTCAACACAGTTCTCGCAGGCGAATTGGAAGGAGCAGACGCCCTGGATCAGGTAACCATCGACCGGTTCATGCTGGAATTGGACGGCACCGAAAACAAGGGCAGGCTCGGCGCCAACGCCATCCTGGGTGTCAGCCTGGCAGTGGCCAAGGCAGCGGCCTCGTCGTCCGGTCTGCCTCTCTATCGTTATCTTGGCGGCGTCAATGCGCAGTCTCTTCCAGTTCCCATGATGAACATTCTCAATGGCGGGAAACACGCAGTTAACAGCACTGACTTTCAGGAATTCATGGTTATGCCAACCGGTGCCCCATCCTTTGCCGAAGCGGTAAGATGGGGGACCGAGATTTACCACGCGCTCAAAGATGTTCTTCACGAAGCCGGCTACAGCACCAATGTTGGCGATGAAGGTGGATTCGCCCCGAGCTTGGGAGGAAACGCCGCGGCTATCGAAGTGATTCTGCGGGCGATTGAGAAAGCCGGCTATCGTCCCGCTGAAGACGTTTACCTCGCCTTGGACCCTGCGGCAAGTGAACTGTATGTCGAAGAGACCGGACGCTACAAGCTCGACATTGAAGGCATTGAACTGTCCAGTGAAGAACTTGCCGAACTTTGGACAGACTGGAGCAACCGCTACCCGATAATCTCAATCGAAGACGGCATGGCAGAAGACGACTGGGAAGGTTGGAAGCAGCTCCATGCCAAGATCGGAGATCGAGTGCAGATAGTCGGGGACGACCTGCTGGTGACCAACGTGAAGCGTATACAGCGCGCAGTCGACGAGCGTGCCTGCAACGCCCTGCTATGTAAGGTCAACCAAATTGGCACGCTGACCGAAAGCATTGCCGCTATCGAAATGAGCCATCGGGCAGGTTGGGCCGCTGTTGTCAGCCACCGTTCCGGCGAGACGGAGGATGACACTATCGCCGACCTGGCCGTGGCCTTCAACACCGGGCAGATCAAGACCGGGGCGCCGGCCCGCAGTGATCGGGTCGCCAAATACAATCAGCTGCTGCGAATAGACGAGGAGCTGGGGCCTGTCGCAACCTACCTGGGGATGGGCGCTTTCACACACCTCGGTAGTTGAGAAAGCCCTGTAGCAAGTGGGGTGCGGAAGAAATCCGACATTGTCTGCCAGAAAACTGGGATGATTGCCTTCACAAGGCCCAACTGAATGTAGCGTACGACCTCGAAGCAAACCCAAGTCCCCAAACAAAAATGAGATGCGTGAGGTTATCGCTCACGCATCTCATTTATGGTGCCCCCGCTCCGACTCGAACGGAGATGCCCTAAAGGGCACAGGCCCTCAACCTGCTGTGTATACCAATTCCACCACGGGGGCGAATTCGCTTCATATCATAAGAGCCGGCATCGAAACTGTCAAATGCAGCGCCCTTTGCAAACATTGCCAAAGCGCAAATAGAGCACAACCTGCCAATTGCAAGCAGCCAATAGTCTGGCTTACCCCATTTTTCGCTTTTCCTCCTCGACCAGCACCCGCCGCAGAATCTTGCCTACCTGACTCTTGGGCAGTTCATCGCGAAACTCCACCAGCCTCGGTATCTTGTACGGGGCCAGGTGTTCTCGGCAGAAAGCGGTGATTTCGTCCTGTGTGCTCTTCTGGCCCGCCTTCAAAACGACATAGGCCTTTACCGTTTCACCTCGGATGGCGTCCGGAACGCCTGCCACCGCCGCCTCCTGCACAGCCTCGTGCATATAGAGCACCTCTTCCACTTCCCTGGGCACAATATTGTAACCGCTTGCGATAATCAGGTCCTTCTTGCGATCCACAATGTAAATGCAGCTGTCTTCATCCATGCGGGCGATGTCGCCAGTGTGGAACCAGCCCTCTTCGTTTATCGAATCGGCCGTCTCTTCGGGCCGCTTCCAATAGCCCTTCATCACCTGCGGCCCGCGAATGATTAGCTCGCCCTCTTCCCCTGCGGCTACGGGCTCAAATTTTCCATCCTCATTCGGCTCCAGCGCGACAATCGCAACTTCAGTGCTCGGAACGGGAAAGCCGATCGATCCCTCTTTGCGCAGTCCATTGATTGGGTTGGCGCAGGCCACGGGCGACGTTTCTGTCAGGCCATATCCCTCCACCAGTTTCCCGCCCGTGATCTGTTCAAACCGCCGCTGAATCTCTCCCGGCAACGACATGCCGCCCGAAAGGCAGGCTTTGATCGAACTTAAATCAGCATCATCGACTTTAGGATGGTTGATAATCGCCGTGTACATGGTGGGAATGCCAGGGTACATCGTGATCTTCTCACGCTGAAGAATATCAAGCACCAGGTCGGTTTGGCGCGGGTCGGGAGTTACAATCAACTCCGAGCCGTTGTACATGGAAAAGAGCATGGCAACCGTCATACCATATACATGGAAAAACGGGATCGCGCCTAACACCTTTTCGCCGCCATACTCGAGATCCCTGTACCAGGCCTCGATCTGCTGGACATTGGACATGACATTGCGGTGGGTCAACATGGCCGCCTTTGGCGAACCGGTTGTGCCGCCGGTGTACTGAAAGAGCACTACATCATCAGGAGTTACCTCAATGCTCGGAGGATTTGGAGCGCTCGTCTCAATCAGGTTGTCGAACGCCCAGATGCCCGGGCCGTCCGGGACGTCGGTCATCATGCCGGAAGCACGCACTTTCTTCTCAACAAGCTTGTTGAATGGAAAGCCCAACGGGTCGGGTACATCCGTAACAATCACATGCTTGAGATCCGTATTTTCTCTGGCCTGTGCGATTCGCTCGTAGAATCCGCTCAAAATTACAATGGCGGTCGCGCCGCTGTCCTCCAGCAGATGGTTAAGCTCCCGCGGCGTATAGGTCGGATTTGTGTTGACGATGACACACCCGGCCTTTAGCGCCCCGAAAAAAGCAATTACCTGTTGGGGTATGTTAGGCAGCATGATGGCGATTCGGTCGCCTTGCTGCAATCCGATTCGGCGCAAGGCAAAGGCAAAGCGATCAACCCTGTCTTTCAGTTCGGTATACGTCTGCTTCGCCTGAACGGTGATGCCCAGAGGCAGATAGGCGAGCAAGAGGCGTGTCGCCACCTGATTGGCATAGGTCTGTGCTGAAGCATCCAGCATTTCGTGGGTCAGTTGCCCGTTATATTCAATGGATTCCGGTACACCCGCTTCGTACTTCTCTATCCACGGCTTCTGCTCGTATAGTGTCATGGCAATCAATTCTCCTTTGCTAGGGTCCGTTAAAGCCTGACCTTTGCTCCTAAAACCGACTTGAGTTTCAGGACTTGTACCAAAAACCAGTTGTAACTAGCCCAATTGAATGTGAGTAGAGTATATCAGAAGGCAAGCCGCATTGGCAACGAGGTCAACTATAAGGCGTGTCCTTCGACTGGGCAATGTAGCTCGCCGTCGGACCGCCTGCCAGCGCCGACCCTGAGCAACTATGAACCTGAACAACCTGCCAAACGAACGAAGAGGCGCTCCCGAACTTTGACACAGTCATTCGTACGAAAGTATACTTTATCTGTGAGCAGGCTGATATGAGCTTCGCTCTGACCGGTCGATAGGACTGACGCAGTTTCTTGGCGGGTACAACCATGCAGGATCAATTAAGCCTCATCGAGAAATACGTAAACGAACCCGTTTGGGCCGTGGTGGGGGCCAGCAACAACCCTGCCAAATACGGTAATCGGATTTACCTGAAACTTAAGGAATCCGGCTACCGGGTCTATCCCGTCAACAATCGCGAGCGCCTGATAGAAGGTGATACCGCCTACAGCAATCTGCTCGAATTGCCGGAAACACCCGCTGTTGTCAATATGGTCGTGCCGCCCGCGCAGGCGCCTGTCGTCGTCGCGCAAGCGAAAACTGCCGGCGCGCAAGCCATCTGGTTTCAGCCAGGTGCAGAGAGTGCCGCTGCCGCCGACTGGGCACATGAAAATGGCCTGCACGTAATTGAAGCCTGCATCCTTGTCCAACTTGCCTTGATGCCTCGTCCTGAGGGCACCGAGTCGGCCCCGCCGCGCTCGCACTCACTCCCCGTTTCCTCCCCAGACCCTACTACCTCCACCCGCTAACACATCGCACGATGACGCGGGTGGAGGAACTACACACAAATAAACGCGAAGCCACAGGTTGGCAATGTGGGCTTTGTCGTAACCTGGAGTGATCAACTCCACAAGGCTTGATTTCACGGATAAGACACTAAAAAAGGACAAGAAATATGCGGATGTCTAAACTGTTCTTCCAGACACTGCGTGATGCGCCCGCGGACGCCGACGTTCGCAGCCACCAGCTAATGGTGCGGGCAGGACTGGTCCGGCAAGTAGGTGCCGGAATCTTCGAGTACTTGCCCTTGGGATTAAGGGTCAAGAAGAAGATCGAAAATATCATGCGGGAGGAAATGGAAGCCATCGAAGGGCAGGAAATCGTGATGCCGGTCGTGCAGCCGGCCGCGCTTTGGAAACGCACCGGACGCTGGTATGAAATCGGCGACGATCTGGCCCGTCTGACCGACCGCGCCGGTCGCGAATTGGTCCTGGCAATGACCCACGAGGAAGTCATTACGGAGCTTGCAGGCGGTGTAATTAACAGCTATCGCCAGCTGCCGGTCATGCTCTACCAAATCCAGACGAAGTTCAGAGACGAGCCTCGGCCCAGAGGCGGCCTGATCCGCGTGAGGGAGTTCACCATGAAAGATGGCTACTCCTTCCATTCCGATATCGCCAGTCTTGACGAATACTATCCTCTTGTTTACCAGGCCTATTTCAATATATTTGGCCGGGCCGGCCTGGAGGTGATAGCGGTCGAAAGCGACACAGGGATGATGGGCGGTACCATGGCCCACGAATTCATGGCACTGACGGAAGTCGGCGAAGACACGCTGCTCCTATGTGACGAATGTGGTTACAAGGCTAACCGGCAGGTGGCCACTTTCGTAAAGTCTGAGAATGAAGACCAGGCAGTAGAGGAAGCGCTTCCCTTGGAAGATGTCTCTACCCCCGGCGTCAATACCATCGCCGCCCTGTCCGACTTTCTCGAGATTCCACAGAGTCGGACTGCCAAAGCGCTCTTTCTAGTGGCGACGATTGAAGAGGATGGGGAGGACAAGGAGCAGTTTGTCTTTGTCGTTGTGCGCGGCGACATGGATCTGAACGAGACCAAACTGACTAATGCGCTCAAAGCCCGCCAGTTGCGGCCAGCCCTGCCCGAGGAGATCCGAGCCATTGGCGCCGAGCCAGGCTATGGCTCGCCCGTCGGCATCCACCGCGACAAGGTCCTCCTGGTTGTAGACGACCTGATTGTTCGCAGCCCGAATCTGGTTGCAGGCGCGAATCGAGACGGTTGGCATTATACAAACGTTAACTGCGGACGCGACTATGAGCCTGACCTGGCCCTGGATGTCGTTGCCGCCTCTGCCGGCCATCCCTGTCCGCTCTGTCGGGCCCCCATGCGAGCCGAGCGCGGCGTTGAAGTGGGTAACATCTTCAAACTTGGCACCAAGTACAGCGAGGCCATGGACGCCACATTCTTGGACGAAGACGGCGGCAGCGCGCCCATGGTCATGGGCTGCTATGGGATCGGCTCCGGTCGCCTGATGGCAAGCGTAATTGAATCGAACAACGACGACAACGGTATCGTCTGGCCGGTAACGATCGCGCCCCATCAAGTTTACATTGTCAGCCTGGCGACAAGACGCACGCCTGAAGTGACCGAAGTGGCCGACCGTGTCTACCAGCAGCTGCAGGAAGCCGGACTGGATGTGTTGTATGACGACCGCGATGAGAGGGCCGGGGTGAAGTTCAACGACGCCGACCTCTTGGGAATCCCAATGCGTTTGACAATCGGGGCAAGAGGCGTGAAAAACGGAGTCGCTGAACTGAAACTGCGCCGCAGCGACGAAATAAATGAACTGCCGCTGGACGACCTGGTCAATCAGATACAGGCAGTTGCGGACTCTGAAACGGCCGCGGTTCTCGCCAGCGTTATTACCGAATCGTTGCAATAGAACTTGTGAAAACACCGGCCCATTCGACGTCACCGCCGTTTTGACTCAGAAAAAGATCCGTGCTACATTAGCCGGCGTGCCTTGACACAAAATCGGTGCTGAACCACCACCCACACAGAAAGGAGCGTACACCATGCGAATAAAGCTGTCTGTCAATTCTGGTTGCTACGCGTCCGTTACAGGGAGATTCGCGCCTGACCGTTAAGTCACCCTTGGACTGTTTCCCAAACCGTGGACGCGTGTTTCGACCGCCCCACGGTTTTTTTATTGGCAGAAAAAGCAGAAGACGTACCAGCTGATATGAGGAGCGAAGAGCCAGTGTTTCGTCGTCTTCAAACCCCGGAAATCCGATGATTCTCTAGAATGGAGTATGAGCCTTGATTACAATTCGACCTTTTGAACAGAGTGACGATGACTACCGCCAGGCAGTCGACATCGTGAACGCCGTCTGGGTAGAATATCCTGACACCGTGGAAGAATGGAAGGAATCCGACGAGAAACGATCCAAAGCCACCAAGAGAGGCCGCTTTTTCGGCCAATTTGAAGGCAAGCCCGTGGGTTTTGCCTCCTACGGCCAGTCCCTGTGGATAAACCATCCCGGCAAACTGTTTGTTAGCGTAGACGTGCTGCCGGAGTTCCGAAATCGCGGCGTAGGTACAGCCTTGTGGCAACACTTGTGCCAAGAGATGCAACAGTTCGACCCGCTGCGCCTTCTAGGGAGCACGCGCGAAGACTACGAGGATGGCGTTCGGTTTGCCAACAAACTCGGCTTCATCGAAAAAATGCGCGACTGGGAGTCCCGGATGGACCCAACCAGTTTAAACCTGGCAGACTGGAGTCGATACCCCCAGCGCATGGCTGAGCAGGGAATCGAGATTAAAACTGTTGCCGAGCTGGAATCCGATCCAGATCGGGATCGGAAGCTCTACGAGTTGGAGTGGTTGGTCGACCGCGACGTTCCTAGCCCCGAGCCACCCTCGCAAGTGCCCTTTGAGGAATTTCAGAAAATATGGGAGCGCACTAATCTGATTCCTGACGCCTGGTTTGTCGCGCTCGACAAGGGCGAATACGTTGGCATGACCAATCTGTGGTCCAGCCAGGCCAATGCCAACCTGCTATTTGTCGGCATCACCGGCGTAATTCGCTCTTATCGGCAGCGCGGCATTGCTACTGCATTGAAACTGAAATCTGTCGAATTTGCCCTCGCGAAAGGATTCGGAGAAATCCGAACTTGGAACAATACCAACAACACCGGCATGCTGGGCATCAACAACCGCTTTGGTTTCGTGCGGCAGCCGGCACATATCGAATATGTCAAAGCTATGCGAGAAGAGCGTCCGGAGGATGCCAACCTCAAAATAGTCGACTCGACAGAGGAAGAGTCGATGGCCGCGGCCGCGCCATAGGTGTCGCTCCCGTCGTGCAAAACGCTCGGCCCGCCTTTGTCCAATCGCAGAGGCTTGGCCGATAACGAAAAAAGCAGGGACACAGAAAATGTGCCCTGCTTTTTGTTTCGACCTCTGCCGCTCCAGGTTAAATGCGTTCGAGTATCGCCATCAGCAGTGCCGTCAATTGAGGCACGACAATTCTCCCTGTTTCCAAAACCTCTTCGTGGCTGGTTTCACTTTCCGCGTCCAGCTGATCGATTGCCACATTTGTGATGGTGCTGATACCTAACACCTTCATTCCCGCATGAACCGCCACCAGCGCCTCCGGCACAGTACTCATCCCCACCGCGTCCGCTCCCACCTGCCGCAGATAGCGAACCTCCGCCGGCGTTTCAAAATTCGGGCCGGCTAGGAATGCGTACACTCCCTGGCGTAGCGTGACCTCAAGTTCCCGCGCAGATTCCAAGGCAACTTTACGTAAAGAACGCGGATATGTATGGGTCATCGACGGAAAACGAGTTCCAAACGCCTCCATGTTAGGGCCCATTAAAGGGTTGTGACCCGCCATGCCGACAAAGTTCAGGTGATCTTCGATCAACATGAAATCGCCGGCGCGAAAGCTGGGATTCAGACCACCTGCCGCGTTAGTCAGGATCAGCGTCCCGACGCCGAGACGTTGCATCACTCTGATCGGAAAAGTAATCTCCTCCGCCGAATACCCCTCGTACAGATGGATTCGCCCCTGCATGGCCGCCACCGTCTTACCGGCCAATTGACCGACGATTAAGCGCCCCTCATGCCCGGGTGCAGTGCTGGTTGAAAAGTGCGGGATTTCCTCGAAAGGAATCGCTACTGCCTCCTCGATCGCCTCTGCCAGCGGATTTAGCCCACTGCCGAGAATCAGCCCGATCGGCCGCTTCTCTGACAGTCTCATTCCCTGCTGCTCTGTCCGAGCACGCACGAAGTCAGCCGCGCGGTCATATTCTTCAAGGCCAAAGTGTAGAGTCATTTCGAAGCCTGCATGTTATCGAGTAGTAGCTCTAGTGCGTCCCAAGTTCGTGCACCTGCCTACCCGGCGCCGTTCGCATCCCCGTGGTAACGGGAAGCCTCCTGCCCCGTCGTGCCCGGGGAGAGTTCGCGCCAGCGAAACATCTCTGCCCAGTCATTTGGCTTGTCTTCCACCACGTCAGCGATCAAGTCCCCAAGCACCGGACCGAACTTAAAGCCGTGTCCGCTCCCGCCCGTAGCAACGCTCAGCCCCTCTTTCTCCGGGTGATGGTCGATCCAGAAATGTTCATCGAGCGTGTCATTGTACAGACAGCGTCGCGTATAAGTGATTTCAGCATCCAGGAGCGCAGGGAATGTGTCCTCCAGGAAGAGACGCAGTTGAGTAAAATCCTCCTCGTATACCGTGCGCTCATCGTTCTCCGGGTGTAGAGTCACGCCGACCCCGTGCCGTGAGATCTTGACGATGCCTTCGCGCAGCATCGGGAACCCGTACCAGCCGGTGCGGGCCGTGTCGCCAAAGAATACGACAAATTCGGGCTCCGTAAAGGGCGCCGGATCCTTCGGTTTCAGGTGAAAGATCGGGTGGCCTGTCGCCGTCATCACCGACTGCAATTCAGGCAGCAACCAGGGCGTCCACGACCCTGCTGCCAGTACAGTGTGATCAGAATTGAAGGTCGCCCCCTCGCGTGTTCGCATCCCATTCACACGGCTGCCGTTCAACACGAGTTCATGGGCTGTCTGTCCGGGCTGCACCTCGACACCGACGGCCGCTGCATGCTCAACCAGCTTGCCGACGACACGCCCGCTTTCTGCGTAGCCGCCGCGCCGATTGTAGAAGCCGTCAACGTAGGCCCCAGTTGTCCAGGCCGGAAACCGCCGCGTTATCTCTTCCCCAGACAGCCGTTCGGGGCTCTGCCCCTCCTCCAGCAACATCTGATAGCTGTCGTTGACGAACTCGCTTTCCTGCATAGGATCCTTCGTGGCCGCCAGAACGCCGGTTTCGTGGTACAGCGTCTCCCCAAATAGCTCGTTCCAGCGATGGAATCCCTCGATCGCGCCAATCACCATGCGCATATATTGGCGGTTGCTGCCGTACTCCATGCGTACCACCTTGCTGACATCAGTGGAGGCAGCCAGGGCATAGGGAAGAGGTCCTGGATCGATCAAGGTAACGCTGTACCCGCGGCTCCGCAATGACAAAGCAGTCGTCACCCCGAAGATTCCGGCGCCGACAACAAGAAACTCAGAGGAAGTCGACATCAATCTGCTCCTTTCAACATCCCTTTCCATCAGGAGCGGCGGCACAAATAGCCGTTCGCCTACTCCCGACGCATTCGTAGATTCAGAGTAACTACGCAGCCGCAACTAATCCGCAACCCTGTACGAGGGGTGCAAAGGTGTTCTTTCTCCCCTCATTGTCGTATTTTGGGCGGTCGGGCCTTCGGCCCTCCCTTGTGCAGGGGCTGCGCCCCCGCAACGCCCCCCTACAAAAACATGCCTCACCGACCGTGTGCCTTCTTCGCAACGTGTCGGCTGGCGAGCATGGCGGCGGCTGTACACCAGTTGCGTCACCAAAAGCCTGAATGGTTCCAAGGAGAACTGGCTGGTCAACGACTTTGGCTTAGTAGTTACGATTCAGATGGCTCACACACTCGCCGGTCCGCGACCTGGCGTTACCCTGCAAATGTGGCAAGGCGCGAGACAGCGCTTGAGGCTCCCGATTCCAGCAAGCCCCCGTCGCTTGTGGCAACGATAAAACGGAAGCCTTGGCTGGCTCTGTGCAGCGCGTCATCCACACTGCGCCCTGCAATGCCTGGAATTTTGCCCGTGTTCTTGCACGCCTCCAGGATCGCTTCAAGCGCCCGTGCATGCTCCTCCCGGTCGTCCATCTCCGACGGATGAAAGCCCAGTGAAAGCGAAAGGTCGCTCGGCCCTGTCCAGCAGCCGTCTATGCCCGGCGTACTCAGAATCGCCTCTGCGTTCCTTACCGCTTCGGCGCTTTCCAACTGCACAGCCACGAACAGCTCCTCGTTGATCCTCTCGGCATAGTCGGCGCCATATAACTTGGCGCGTCCCCAACCCCACGAGCGCTGACCCTCGGGCGGAAGCAGGCAGGACTCGGCCGCGGAGCGAGCCTGCTCCGCTGTATCGACCATGGGCACGATCATCCCCATCACACCTTCGTCCAGCAATCGACCGATGAATGTGTAGTCGTTGCGGGCGACGCGCGCCATGGGAATTGCGGAACTCCCAAAGATGGCCACCAGCGCCGCGATCGCACTGTCTTCTCCCCACGAGCCATGCTGCCGATCAATCATCACAAAGTCGATCCCGCTCCTGCTGATGAGTTCAGCATTGAGCGGCGACCCCATCCCCAGCGCGAATCCGAACGCGGGCTGGCCGGATAGCATCTTCTGTTTGGCAGTGTTTGAAATCATATTGTCCCCCCTGGACTAACAATTTTGGAGCCGCGCAGATACGCGTCAATCGGCATAAGCAACAGTGAACACGGTGTGTCTTGATACCGCAGAGAAGCTAAAGCAATTGCAAGGATTGAGGACTGACCTCCTATCCCGATAGTATCCGCAGATGAACTCCCTGTCAAAAGAGTCCCCGACCTACTCATGTCCTGTTGCCTCCAATTACTCGAATGGCGGATCGCTCGAATCGATCCCGGCAGAGCCAAAGAGCAAGGACCATGCATGTACTGCCTCATCATGACCATTGTGGGCTTAATGTCGCCCTAGTATGATACAATGGCTCGGACCGGCATGCCCCAACAAAAACAGAACGACTCCAGTAGAGATCCTGTCCGCAAGCTACTGCGATTCCTGCAACTGCCATGTCCCAGCCCGAGCAAAATACAAGTTCCGAATCACCGTCCACCAGTCCCCTAAACCACGGTCCGTCACCCACTGCCCTGGTACTTGCCGTCTCAGGATCGGTCGCCTTCGCAATTATGGGCGATTCGCTTCTGTACGCCATCCTCCCTCTGGCTGCTGGCAGTCTTGGGCTCTCTCCCAGACATGTCGGGATGCTGCTGAGCGCCAACCGGCTTATCCGCCTATTCTCTAATACTTGGTTCAGCACGCTGTTCGCCCGCTTTGGACCATATCGCGCCTTCCTTGGTTCGGCGATTCTGGGCGTCCTGACAACAGCTGTCTATGGGCTGGGCTGGGGATTCATTGTCTTTCTCATCGCACGGATGGCGTGGGGAATCAGCTGGTCGGGCCTGCGCCAGGGCACCTTTCAGTCGATCTGGACCGGCAGCGAAACAGACGCGGGTCGACTCATGGGGATGATGTGGGGAGTCGTTCGCGGGGGAAGCGCGGTCAGCGCAGTGCTGGGCGGATTCCTATTCGATCACTACGGCTATCATGTAACCATCTGGTCAATTGTAGGACTGTCTGCGCTGGCCATCCCTATAGCGCTCGGCCTTTCCTGGCCTGCCAGCGCGTCACCAGAGTCCAAGGGCAAACGCGCAGATCCCGCGACAGACATTCATGCCGGCGGTCCGGAGGACGAGGAGGAGCCGCCGTCAAGGAGTCCGAAAGTTCTTCAGAGCTGGAAGGTTGCGCTAACCGACCCGTTTCAGCGTTCGGTCCTCCTGGTCGGATTCTTCAAACTGCTGCTCAACTCAAGCCTGGTTGCCACCGCGTCAGTTTTCCTTGCCGAAAATTTCGGGAGTGGATCTGGCGAATTACCATTGGGCTTGGAGGTAGGGGCGATGGCCGGCATCGTACTTGGAACCCGTTGGTTTTCCGACCTCTTTCTCGGCGCGGTTATGGGCGCGCTGTCAGATTGGATCGGGCGCATACGGTTGACTATAGTGCTGGTAGCTCTGCTTTGCCTTGGGCTTGCGGCGATGCTCGCGATACCGAACAGCCTGTCGATAGTGGCTCTGCTGGCTGTACTTATTATCAGCACCGGCGTTAATGTCATTCTCGACACCTATGCCAACCAGGCAGCTCTGGTAACGCCTCAGCCCCAACTGTTCGTTGGTGCTTACGCCACCGCATCGGACCTCGGTTCTGCCGTTGGCCCGTTGTTTGCATTCTCGCTGGTTTCAGCGGTGGGATTTGCTCCGGTTTACGGGGTCGCGGCACTGCTTGTAGTCGTCACCGTGTTCAATCTGGTCGCGCTCGACCTCCGCCTTGCCCGCCAAAAAGCTGTCGAAGAGAGTGCAATAAGCCGGACTTGACCGGCTTCGAGTCTGAATCCTATGGAATTCATTGGCCGCGAAATCACTGTAACTTTGCCGGACGGCTTTTCGCTCGAAAAAAAGCCGCCCGCGCCGGATTCCTTCAAATGGCGGGGCAAGTCGCATAGAGTGACTGAGATGCTGGCCAACTGGCATCGCTACGGAAAGCCGGAGATTCGAACCCAAGGCGGACGCCCTCCGTACTCTGTGCGCAGCGGAAGTACTCAAGGCTCATGGGGTCAGGGAAGGGCCTACTTTCGCGTCCGTACCGAGGAAGGTCGGCTCTTCGATATCTACTATGACCGCGCACCCAAGGGACAACGTCGCGCCGGCGCCTGGTTCCTCTGGCGGGAACTCTCCCCCTCGGAAGAAAATATCGGCCTGGATGAAGGCCTTTAAGGGGCGAACTTCCTGCTACTGTTCACTCAAGTTAAGGACGACCGGAAGATAAACCCTGTAACCAATTATCGTACTACCCTCTTGCCCTCCTGATCCACCCGTTTCACTTGGCGCCGGCACGTCGGCCGGCCGCGGCCTGGCCGCAGGTCCGCTGCTCTGCAGGTTCTGCGCAGGCACATCGCTAAGCGTAATCAAATCGATGAGCGCGCTCGTGCGCCGGTTCGGGGACGTTTCATAAACATTGAGAATCAATGTAATCTCCTTCCCCGCATACTGTCCCAAATCAAACGAGCGATACTGCCAACCACTGCTCTGCCGCTGGACCAACATATAATTGGCCGGCTGGCCATCCTCCACCGCAATCACTTCAAACGAATCCGTCCCTGTTAGTGGTTCCGAAGTCTCCACCTTGTAGGCAAAGGCCAAGTGAGGCCGGCCCGTCGGCACCGTAAGACGCTGAGAAACCGTACTATTGCCGCCTTCGCTTCCCTCTGTTCCGGGAACACCCGCATTGGGCACGAAGCCGCTGGCTAGCCGCAACGCGTGGTCTGATGTGCCAGCTTGCGCTTCGATCGCGGAAGTTGAGCTCCCGGACTTAGTCCAGCCGCTGAAATCGCTCTCAAAGTCCCCATTCGTCACCGCGTTTGTGCCCGGCGAGTAGAGCAAAGCCAGACTCTCAGTCGATCCGAAATCCCGCCTGCGGATCAGCAGCTGACTGTTCACCGAAATGTTCCAGCTTCCGATCGGCACCGTCATCGTAAACTGGCCGCTGGCGTCGGTGGTCGCCGTGGAATCGCCCACCTGCACTGTGACCCCTACCGCGTTCTCCCCCGCCGGATTAATCACTCTTCCGGTAACCGCGCTGTTGGTAAGTACCGTTGTTTCAGCCAGTGCCGTATCGGTCTCCAGCTTGTACCCCAGCAAATCCTCTGCCTCAATTCTGAAGCTATAGCGCGTCCCGACCTCTCCGTAGTAAACTGCCCCGCCGTACGCCTCCGCGTCTGCCTGCCACGACTGCCAGTCTCCGTCCCCCACTTTGACATAGACGGTTGTCGAAATCACACCGGAGCCCCAGTCTCTCACCAACCAGTTCACTGTGAAGTTTGCCGGCGAGTACGTAGGCAGGTTCAATATCGAGGCAGTGGGAGCCAAAGTGTCCTCTTCAATCAACAAGACCGGCTCGCCAAAAATACCCATTCCGTAGCCGCCCTGGCCGTCAGGCCAATTGGCATTGGTAGCGCCGGCCAGTCCGACCTCGTAGTAGCCGTCCGTCGGCGTCAGCTCCGTTTCGGTGCCGTCCATCTTGATGAGACGTGCTTTCGTCCCAGTCGCAGGGATGTTACCAGTCTGAGCTTGCGACGTGAGTGCCCAAGCCAGCAACCGGCGCTCCTTCGTCTCCGGGTGATAAAAAGCAACCCGCCGCACGCGGAATCGTTCGATGTCTGCCCACGAGACATCCGTACCTGTAAGGTGCTGATTTGCCAACTTAAAGGCCGAATAGGCCAGCCGCGTCTCGGCGTTGGAAGGGGAGCAATAGCTGGAGCTTTCATTCTTGGCCAGGCCGAAACCGTCAGGAGAATTGACCTGTACCACGTTCCCGCAGTCATCATGTAGCATAAAGTGGAATATCGGCCCACCGCCTGCCAGCCTCGTATAGGCAATGTTCTGCCAAACATAGGAAGCCTGCTCTGTCGCCGAAGCCCGCCACGGGCTGGGGCAGGTCGGCCCGGGAAAATCATTGCAGACCGGCACACCGCTCTCAGTGATCCAAATCGGCTTGTCCGACCAACCGCGGTCATTCAATGCGCCGCGTACTTTGCTAGTGTACTGATAACCTACGTACGAAAGGGAATAGTGATGTGAGCCGGCCGCGTCAAAGAAGCCGTCATATTTTTCGCTCAGCGCATCGGCCTTCAGGGCGTCCAACATATCAAAGAGCCACTGCCCGTTGGCAAAGTGGGCCAGGCCGCCAAAGACCACATAGGCCTCGGGGTCGACCCATTTGATGACGATGTATGCGACTTTCAGTAACCGGGCGAACTCCTGGGGCGTGCCGGACCAGAAGTGACACAGGTCCGGTTCATTCCAGACTTCCCAATGACGAACGTTAGTGCCTGCGTCCCCGCCAGGCATATAGCGGACAACCGCCGCCCCCACAAAGCGCGCCCACGGGTTGGTTGGGCTGATGCGCGTCCCATCCGAAGGTTCATCGCTGCCGTTAACAAAAATCGGGTTCCAAAGGTTAAAAGGGGCCGGCGGCCCTTCGCTGCGTAAGCAGCTACCCGACTGCGCACGCGAGTCAGGCTGGTCCGTATTCTCCCCTCCTTCTCCCGCCGATTCGACCGACTGTTCACCAAAAAAAGTGGGTCCTTCGATTACAATGCACTCGCCCCCAGCCTCCTGCGGGCTACAGCCTTCCGAACGCGGGGCCTGGTTGGCAGGCGCATCCGTAAACGACCCGCCCAGCGACACCGACAAGGCCCGGCCCCCGAGACGGTACTGTCGCGGCGTACCCAGCAGGATGGCCAGCGTGTCCATCCCCAGGCTCTCATTGGCCTTAATTGCGGTATCCTGGCTGGTCCATGTATACGCACCGATGCTCTTCTCGACCTGCTCCCAGTAGATAGGGAATCGATCTGTCGTTACACCCGTGTCCAGGCCCCGCTGGATGCGCTGCGTACCGCTGTGCGACTCCGCAGAATTCACGAAGGCCAACCCAAACTCGGAGATCGTCGGCGTCTTAGTATAGGGAACTGTCTCAGTTACAGTTGCAGTTGTCGAATCCTGTTGAAGGCCCAAAGACGGCGTTCGGTTCCAAGTTGGCGCATCCTGCAGGATCTTGACGTAGCCAGGTCCGCCGCTTGTGGCCTCTGTTTCATGTAGCGCGTCATGTGCGAATACAGGTACAATTGCCCCGCTGCCGTAGAGCAGCGTTGAAAGTAGGCCAACGGCAACTGCGACAACTGAAGCCATCCTTCGGAGGGCGATCCATGGCCTGCGAGGAGTGGAAGCAAGTTGCTCGTCATCCACTCTGATGCCTCTCCGCTGTGCCATCGGAACAGAGCGCTGCCCTTGCCGCGCCCAAATTGCTGACATACTTGCCACCAATGGAGCCAGCAGATTTCCTACATGCAAATAAAAGCGTTTCATGAAGCTTGCAATCCAGAATTGTGGTTCTACGCGCGGCGCAACGACCGGCGAAAGACTTTGTAGAGACAGGCTGAAGAACTACCTCGTCTCCTAAGTCTACCACAGTCACCACATGACGGTCATCGGATGTCGAAAAGTGGGGCAGTGCTACAGACTCCGCCGCGAGGGCGCGAGCCGAAACCTCGTGAATATGGGGCAGCTTGGTGGTCGCGAGTGAAGAAATACAGGGGAAGGACTATGTCTTGGCAGAGCAAATTCAAAGCGGCCACTGTGTGGAGACAGCAAGAACCGCTCAAGGCCTTGGCCCCTATAAAATAAAGGGCAGTCTGGCCGTGAAGTTGACACTGGTCGCCTACTCAATCAGAGACTTCGCTGACCGATACGGCGCGCTTTTCTCGAAACGACAGTCCCGCCGCCAAGGCCAGAACGACCGGTGCCCGCCCATCATGTCCCGTCACCTCGACCTGTGTGTCGTCAACGATGGCCTGAATAAACGAGCGCAGTTCATCAGCATAAGCGACCTGATAGCGTTCAAGGAAGAAATACAGAGGTTTGGAATGGATCACGCCCATTTCAGTCTGCCTGATGACCCGGTCCGGAGTGTTATTTTCGCAGGCAACCGACCCAAGCGAGCCGAGAACCTCCACTCGTTGGTCCCCTCCGTAGACCGCTTGGCGCGAGTTGGTTATCACTCCGAGCGCACCGCAACGATAACGTACTGTAACCACGGCAGTGTCGATATCCCCGGCTTCGCCGATAGCCGGATCAACACGAACCGCGCCGGTGGCTGACACCTCCTCCACCTCGTCATCAAGCAGGAAGCGCGTCATATCAAAGTCGTGAATCATCATATCCAAAAAGAGGCCGCCGGATCCCTTTACGTAGCTCAACGGCGGAGCTTCCGGGTCGCGGCTTGTAATCTGCACGAGGTAAGGCGAGCCAATTTCGCCACTGCGCACGGCATCTCGAATGCCGCGGAAGTTGGGGTCAAAGCGGCGGTTAAAGCCGATCTGTAACTTGGTCCCACTCTCTTTGACCGCTGCCAGCGCCGCATCCACCGCGGGCAGGTCGAGCGCTATCGGCTTCTCGCAAAATGCGTGCTTGCCCGCCCGTGC
Organism: Caldilineaceae bacterium; assembly: GCA_965116395.1. Taxonomy (GTDB): domain Bacteria; phylum Chloroflexota; class Anaerolineae; order Caldilineales; family Caldilineaceae; genus Bin5. The sequence continues at coordinate 5,588,693 of OZ220684.1, read as the reverse complement.
CGCCCTGATGATGTAATCGGAATGTGTCTCCGTTGAAGAGCAGATGGCGACCGCGTCAATGTCTGTACTGCCGAAGACTTCCTCAGGGTCCCCGCTGGCGTGCGCGATTCCGTAGCGTTGCGCCGTCTTCTTAGCGGCATCGTGGACGACATCGACGATGGCGACCACCTCCGCCTCTTGGACATGCCGAGTCAGGTTTTCCGCATGTACCTGCCCAATCCGCCCCGCGCCGATGATCGCGAATCTGACCTTCTGGTCCACCGCCGCCTCCTCTAGCTGATGTCCTTCAGCCTGACCCAGCGCCCCTCGCGTGCACTCAGGTCGGCCGCATCGATAATTCGCTGAACTATGGCCCCATCCTCAAGGCTGGGACTGAAAGGTTGTCCATCGGCAATCGCATTGATCCAGCCGCGGGTCATATGGTCCTCCACGCGAAAGACGTCGCGATACGTGTTATGCACAGTATCACGCCGCGCCGCGCCCCACACTCGCTCCGGAATCTCCAGCGGCCGCGTTGGCCCTTCGCCGCGCCGAGTACCCTCGACTTCCTGCCGACTGTCCCAATCGATCACACTGCGCAGAGTACCTCCCTCCCCGTGCAGGTCGAACTCATGCCGCTGGCCGAAATCGGTCTCCTCTGTGCAGACAGCAGAAGCCTGCACCAGTCCCTGCGCCCCGTTGGCAAAGCGCAACAACGTATAGGCCGCGTCTTCGGTGCGCTCATAAGGCTTACCCTCCGGTGTGACAGTCGGCCGATCGACGAACTCTCCCCCAAGGCAGAACACATCGGTAACCTCGCCAAACCACCAGTATGCCAGATAAAAGAAGTGCGAAGCGATATTGCCCAGCACGCCTGTTGCCGAGAACGCCCGGTCATGCCGCCAACCGTAACCTGGCTCGCGCGCGTAACCGGTAAAGTAGCGCAGATTGAGATGATAGGGCCTGCCGATGTACCCGTCGTTGACCAACTCCTTGATAAAACGGTTCGTTGGCATAAACCTGTAGGTAAATGGCGTACAGTGTATCAGTTTCTTTTCATCGGCCAGCGACGCCATCTCCGCCGCATGACCGTAACTCAACGCCAGCGGCTTCTCACACAGAACGTGCAGGCCCGCGTTCAACGCCTGCATGGTGATAGGGTAATGGGTCTCATGACCCGAAGCCACCACCAGCGCATCGATCTCGCCGCTGTTTATCATCGATTCTACGTCGGTGTAAACCTGTGGGATGTCCCAGCGAGCCGCGAATGTATCCGCCCGCTCCTTGTTGCGGCCGCAAACGGCGACAACATCTGCCCGCGGATGGGCGTCCAACGCAGGTAGATACATCGCGTCTGCCCACCAGCTTGTGCTGACGACTCCCACACGTACATGCTCAGCCATCTCTGTTCGCTCCGTCTTGAGTTTGCGTCTGCCCCTTGAGCGGGGGCTAGCTAGAGAACGCCTTCGAGGGTCAACGGCCGCACATCCTCCCACGCGCCGCTCTCCCACGAACGGGTCATCGCTTCCTGCACCTCAGCCAGCCGCAGGGCATCGACAAAACTGGGCGCACGCTGCTCGCCTTCCGCTATTGACATCAGGAAATTATGCGCTTCAAGCACTTTCAAGTCCTCATATCCCAATCCGATTCCATCGCCCGGGTTGAAACGCTCGTGCGCAGGGTAGGCGGGACCGCCAAGCAGTGTGGTGTAGCCGTCGTGCATCCCGTCGGCGCCCGGCAGATACAGCTCCAACTCGTTCATGCGCTCAAAGTTCCATTTTGCCGCGCCGGCCGTGCCATTGACCTCGAAGGACATTTCGCACTTTGGCCCGAAAATCGCCCGGCAAACCTCAAAACTGCCCTGAATGCCGTTCTCAAACTCGACCAGTGTGCCAACGTAATCTTCGTTCTCGACCTCTCCGGTTGGGTCGCCTTCCTTGCCGAGCGAGAAGTGCGTGCCCTGGCCGGGTACCGGCAGGGGGCGCTCGCGAATGAATACGTGCCGGTTGCTGACCAGCCGCTTGATCGGTCCGACGAGCATGTGGGCCATGTCGACAGTGTGGGACATGATATCGCCCAGCACGCCCAAGCCCGCCTGCTCTCTCCTGTATCGCCAGCTCAACATGCCGTAAGGATTGCTGCCGTACATGGCGAAGAAACGGCCCCGGTAGTGAGTCAGGCGTCCGAGCTTACCCGCGTCGATCAGATTCTTGCTATGTTGCACCATCGGCGCCCAACGGTAGTTGAAGCCGACAAAACTCATGACACCGGCCGCGCGCGCCATCTCTTCGATGGCCGCCGTCTCCTGCGGGCCGCGGCCGACTGGCTTTTCGCAGAATACGTGCTTGCCGGCAGCAGTGACGGCCTCCACCATCTCCTTGTGCAGGAAGTTGGGCGCGGCAATGTTGATGACCTGCACCTCGGGGTGGGCAACAACCTCATGCCAGTCAGTTGTCGACTCCGCGAACCCCAGCGAATTTCTCGCCTCCTCCGCCCTGTGCGCTACATCATCGGCGCAGATAACCAGGCGCGCCCGCACGCCGCTGTCGTGGAAACGGTCATTCACCAATCTATACGAGCGGCTATGGGCCGTCCCCATCCAGCCCATGCCGATTACGCCAATTCCGATCTCCTGAGCCATGTGTACCTCGTTTGCATCCCTTCGTTACAGGTCGGACAGGTCAAGCCTTGCCCCGCAGCAAGGCGCGGCAAGTGGCAAGCGTAGTCGGAGGGAATGAAATGATGCCCATGCGCGGCTGCCGCCAGTCGCCTGCGCCTAGAACTTCCGGCTCCACTCCTGCGGCCAACGCTCCACCACAACCTTAGTCTGCGTGTAAAACTCGATCCCGTGCCGGCTTTGGGCGTGGAGATCGCCGAAAAAGCTCTCGTTCCAGCCGCTGAATGGGAAAAAGGCCATTGGCGCCGCCACGCCGATGTTTATACCAATGTTGCCGGCATCCACCTCATGGCGGAACTGCCGCGCCGTCGCGCCGCTGCTCGTAAACAGGCAGGCCATGTTGCCGTATCCGTTTACGCTGCGATCGTTTATCAACGCAATGGCGTCGTCAATCGTATCCGCGTGCATTAGGCTCAGAACCGGACCAAAAATCTCGGTGCGGGCAATCTGGCTGGTCGGCTCTACCGCGTCGAGAACTGTTGGAAAGACCCAGTAGCCGTCGTCGTATCCTGCCACGCTCTTCTGCCTGCCATCCACCAGCACACGCGCACCTTCTTGCGCGCCCACCTCTATCAAACCTTCAATCCGCTGCTTGCTCTCACCGGTGATGACGGGACCCATCTCGGTCGTTTCGTCCAGGCCGTAGCCGACCTTGCGGCTTGCCGCCAGGTCAGCGATTCCTTCCGTGAAGGGGTCTTTGGCCTCGCCGACAGTCACTGCCACCGAGACCGCCAGGCAGCGCTGGCCCGCGCAGCCGAATGCGGAATCGCCCATCATCTGCGTTGTGGAATCAATATTGGCGTCCGGCATGATGACGACCGGGTTCTTCGCGCCGCCCTGGCATTGGGCGCGCTTGCCGTTGGCAGTTGCGCGGCTGTAAACATACTTCGCCACCGCGGTCGAGCCAACGAAACTGATCGCGCGAATATCGGGGTGATCGAGTATGGCATTGACCGTATCTGCCCCACCGTTCACCAGCTGCACTACCCCCGGCGGGAAGCCTGCCTCTTCAATCAGAGCAAACAGCTTCTGCGTGGTCATCGGCACCTTTTCGCTGGGCTTGAGGATGAAACAGTTGCCCGTTGCGACGGCATAGGGTAGAAACCACAGAGGTATCATGCCGGGAAAATTAAATGGCGTGATCGCGGCCACAACACCCAGCGGCTGCCGTATCATGTGCTCGTCAATGCCGCTTGCGATGTCCTCATTGTTCCACCCCTGGATCAACGAAGGCGTGCCGCACGCGACTTCCACATTCTCGATGCCCCGTCGCAACTCACCCACGCTTTCGACAAAGGTCTTGCCGCACTCGGTAGTAAGTACGCGCCCAATGTCATCTACATGCTCTTCCAGCAGCATCTTCAGCCGGAACAGCGGCTGGACGCGGTCGACGACCGGCGTTTCCCGCCACTCAGCATAGGCATCCAGCCCCGCTCGCACAGCGTCATCCACTTCAGCGGCCGGCGACAGGCCCACCGTGGCAATCGCGGCGCCCGTGGCCGGGTTCAGCACATCAAGCGCGTCCCCTGCCCCGCTGCGCTGCCACTGGCCGTTGACGAAATTGAGTAATTCCTGTTTTTGTGTCATACATCCTTCCTCGCTTATGAGAATATCTCTTCCAGCGCCACTTTGATGTCCAATATCGGGTCAATGATATCGCCTTGAATAAAGATCTGCGGTTCCAATTCAGGCGTAAAGACAGCTACCTGTTTGAGCGGCGGCTGCACGAGCCACACAGACTTGATCCCGAACTCGAAATAGGTCTCTATTCTTGGGATAATTTCATTCACACTTTGACAAGGCGACAAAATCTCTACTACAGTAAATGGGGGGTCCGCCGCTCGAATTTCATCGTGCAGCCAGTCAGGATGTCAAAATTGCAAATGGAGATGTCTGGCGTCGTCGTCTGCTCAGTCGCTAGCGATAGTTCCCCGCCGACGAAAAATCTGTCTCCGCAGGCCGCATGGAGAGCAACATGCAATTGCGACTGCACGTAATAATGATTGAAACTCGGCATGGGTTTCCCACGCTCAAGCTCGTAATCTTCTCCCAGGAATGTTTCTGGTAGAACCGTCATGATTGCTCCACCATTCCCTCGCTCTGCACACAGCCTATCCACCGTTCGTTGTCGCAATGCTGAGTTCATTCACTATCTGGCCGGCCACTTCTTCTGGCGAGCGCTCTGTCGTGTCGACTTGCAACCTGTCAGGTGGTAGGCGCGGTCCTTCGAATGCCCCCATCTGATGAAGCGCACATAGTTGCTCCACCGAGCGCAACTTGCCAAACTCTGCGCGCGAAGGCTGGACCAATCGGCTCTCAAGTTCTTCCTGCTGGCAGGTCAACTCCACGAAACGCACGCTGCCGCCGGATAGCATGACAATCTCTTGTAACTGGTTGACAAATCGGTCGCGAACAGTGCGGTCAAACGCGAGTGTGAAAACTACTCCTTCCAGCTCTGCACCGAATGCCTGTTCAATTGCCGCCAGCCAGATCTCTTCTCTCAGTTCAATAAACGGTGGGCTGCCAAATTCAAACAGAGACAGTGCCAGGTCCACCGTGAGGTGGTTGTGAAAGAGACGATACCCTGTAACGTCTGCCAGCGTTCGGCCTACTGTAAGCTTCCCGACCCCGGGCAACCCTGCCAAAACTACCAGATCCATCGGCTCAATCTCGCTGCCTGTCTTCTATACTCTTACAAATAATACCGCTCCTGTGTGCGCTGCTCTTCCCACTCCTCGCGCGCCGCGTTGACCGTATCCAACTCGCTCACCTCAGCAACCGGCACATCCCACCAACTGTAGCCCGGTACGCCCAGGTAACGATCATTCCGTACGTAAATGACCGTCGTCCTGTCAACCGACTTTGCGTCCTGCAACGCCTGCACAACGTCGCTCACACTCTCGCAACGAATGACGTGACATCCCAGGCTCTCGGCATTCGTCGCCAAATCTACCGGCAGCGGCTCGACGTCATACCCGTTCTCGTCAGTCGGCAGCCCGTTAAAGGATTTGCCGTTGCGATGAGCCGCCTCGATCTGATCGGGATAAATGTAGCGCGTGCCGAATCCGCCCTGACCCAACGACCGGCTGAGAGCCCCGATCGAACGAAAACCGGTATTGTCCATCAGTATGAGCGTCAGCTTATAGCCTTCCTGGATCGATGTGATCAGATCGGAGTTCATCATCAAGAAGCTGCCGTCGCCCACCATCACGTAGACCTCCCGATCCGGCTCGGCCATCTTGACTCCCAGCCCGCCGGCAATTTCATAGCCCATACAGGAATAGCCGTATTCGAGGTGGTACTGCTTGGCGTGGCGCGCGCGCCACAACTTATGCATGTCTCCCGGCAGGCTGCCAGCCGCGGCGACCATCACCGCCTCCGCGTCGCCCTGGTCGTTCACCGCGCCGATAAGCGCCCCTTGGTAAGGAAGCCCGCTCTCAGCGGTAAGTGTGTCATAGTTGCGCTGGACTTCGGCCTCCCATTCGTCATGCAAACGCTGCGCCTGTGCGACACTCTCGCCGCTATTTCGATAGCCGCCCAACGCTTCACCCAGCTCTTCCAGCGTCACGCGGGCATCCCCAACCAGGGCAATTGCGCAGTGTTTGTACGCGTCAAACTCAGCCACATTAATGTTCACGAACTGAACATCCGGATGCTTGAACGCAGTCTTGCTCGAAGTGGTGAAATCGCTGTAGCGCGTGCCGATGCCAATCACCACATCTGCCTCGTCCGCCACCTGCTCGCACGCGAAAGTGCCGGTTGCGCCGGCCGCGCCCAACTGCAGCGGGTGGTCGAAAAGAAGACTGCCTTTGCCCGCCATCGTCTCCGCCACAGGAATGCCGAAACGGTCGACGAATTCCCGCAACGCCGCGGTCGCCTCACTGTACAGTACGCCGCCCCCGGCAACAATCAGCGGCTTTTTCGCCGCCCGGATTACCGCCGCCGCCTGCTCTAGCGCAGCCCTGTCCGGCCGGTTGCGTGGAATCGACCATACGCGCTTGTCGAACAGCGCCGAAGGATAATCAAAGGCTTCAGTCTGGACATCCTGCGGGATCGAAAGCGTCACCGCACCTGTGTCGGCCGGACTGGTAAGTACGCGCGTCGCCTCAATCAGCGAAGTGATAAGCTGATCGGGCCGGTTTATCCGGTCCCAATAACGGCTGACCGGTTTGAAGCAGTCATTGACCGAAATATCCTGGCTGTGCTCCGACTCCAACTGTTGCAAAACCGGGGCAACATTGCGGCGGGCAAAAATGTCGCCCGGCAGGAGCAGTACCGGCAGCCGGTTGATCGTCGCCGTTGCCGCGCCGCTCACCATGTTGGTCGCGCCCGGACCGATTGAGCTGGTACAGGCCAGAGTCCGCAGCCGGTTGCTGTGCTTTGCGTAAGCAGCCGCAGTATGCACCATCGCCTGCTCGTTGCGCGTCTGAAAATAGCGAAAATCCGGATATTGCTGCAGCGCCTGGCCCATTCCTGCAACATTGCCGTGCCCGAAAATGCCAAAACAGCCGCCAAAGAAAGGCTGTTCCACGCCATCGCGTTCGCTGTACTGATTCTTGAGAAAGCGAACAATCGCCTGTGCCATTGTCAATCGTTCAGTGTTCATTTTCTTCCTCATCTTTGCTTCAGAAAAAAATTCTGAAAGTGGCGGCTTCACCGCCCTGAGCGGCGTTTGTCACTACCCATAGAGCGCGGGCATATCCGGTACCTCTACCGCAACAGGCTGTGCCTGCACTCCTGATTCAATGCTGGCGTCGGCCACCAGAATAGCAACATATCCATCCCACGCGCTCGGTCCCGCGGCCTCTCCGTCCAGGATGGACTGCACCCACGCCTGCGCTTCATTGACATAGGCGGCATTGAAACGCTGTAACCAATCCTCTTCAATCCACTGGCTGCTTGCGTTACTGTGGCGCACAATCGGGTGTGGCAACGGACTCGACTGGACCACACCAGACTCTCCGGTAATGCTTACAGTGATCTCATAACCGTATCCGGAGTCCGAGTTGCACTCAAGGCTACCTAGAGTGCCGTTGCGAAAGTGCAACTGGATCATGATATAGCGCGCGCTGAGCGGTTGAGTCGGCGAGAACGGAATGAAGGATGTATGAACGCGGGCAATTTCATCCCCCATCATCCAACGTGCCGAGTGAATGTCATGGATCAGCGAGCCGTTGATGACGTCACTCAGCGAGGGGATGTCACCCCAACTTGGGTTGATATGAACGCTGCGAATCACGAGCGGTTGGCCCTGTTCACCGCTGTCGCTTACCTGTTTGACGGCAACATGGTCCGGGTCATACTGGCGCATAAAACCAACCTGCACCAGCCGTCTTCCGCCGGCGGCCTCGGCGTCAACGACCCCACGGGCCTCCTTGCCATCCGATGCCAACGGCTTTTCGCATAAAACAGGCTTGCCGGCCGCGATACACGACCGCGTCAATCCGGCATGAAAGCGATTCGGCGCCGCGATCACCACTGCATCAACATCCGGCGCCGCAATCAACTGTTCAGCATCCGCGAAAACTTTGGCGCCTCCGCACCTTGCCGCTATCTCTTCGGCACGCGCCGAGTCGACATCCATGATCGCCGCCACGTTGGCTGCGGCCACGGCATCAGTTAGATTGACCGCGTGTCGGCCCCCCATTCCCCCTGCGCCAATAACCCCAATGTTAACCCTGTTGCTCATATGTCCTTTCGTTCCGTGTTGAAATTCCGCCCGAATCTACAGCTGCCAGTAGGCGTCAGTCATCGTCCAAGGCCAGTACGCCAGAGAAGACGACGGCCGGACCCCGTACGCCCTAAGGCTCGTTGATGTTTGTCTGAACAACGACTTCCGGGTGCAAATTACCCCTGATCGTCGAATGGCGGTGCAGCTGCGCAAAGAAAATCCGATACGCCTTTGGTTTTCTCCGCGTCCTCCGCGGACAGAAAGGTGTTCTTCGCGACCCTTCGCGTGACTTCGCGGATCAATTGGTTTAGTCTATTTCAACACTCAGGCGAGATACATCCATAACAGGCCTGCAGGCTTTCAGTTCTTGTTGACATCTGAACAGCCTTCCCAAAAAGTCAACGGTACCTAGTCTTTTGCGCCAATGCGCCAGTACGGATCATCTAACGGCGGCGGCTTTGATACCGGCCCCGCGCCCCGCACCGACTGGTCGAAGTCGATGATGGTGCCTGTCATCATACCGGACTCGTCGGAGGCCAGAAAGGCGATTGCCCGCGCCACTTCGTCCGTTTTGAGCAAACGGCCAAAAGGTTGCTCGCGTTCCGCAGCTTCCAGCCAGTCTTCCCCGTCAGAATGAAACTTGCGCTGAATGAAATCCTCGGCCGGCGAATCCATCCAGCCGACAGCCAGCGCATTCACCCGTATCTGGTAACGCATCACCGCGAAGGCGACATTCTTGGTCATCGCGTTCAGTGCGCTCTTGGAGGCCGTATAGGGAAGCAGGAACTGTTCGCTGCCGTAAGAGGCAACGCTGGAAATGTTGACGATGGCCCCGCCATTGCCCTCGCGCCGCATCAGCCTACAGGCATCCTGCATGAGTAGAAACGGCGCCCGCGCATTGACCGCTACCATCTGATCAAAAAGAGCAGAAGTCGTGTCCCAAATGTTGCCGCGTACCGTGAGCGCGCCGCAGTTGACGAGGACGTGCAGGGCTCCAAACTGCCTGTCTGCTTCAGCCACGATGCTGGCGCATGCGTCCTCGTCGGCCAGGTCGGCCTGCACAAAATGGGCTTTGCAGCCGCCTGCGCGCAGGTCCTCCGCCACCGCATTGCCCCGGTCGGCATTACGCCCGCTCACAATGATTCCGGCCGCGCCCCGTTCCGCAAATAGACGCACAGCCGCTTCGCCAAGCCCTTGTGTGCTCCCGGTGACGACAGCGAATTTGCCTTGCAAAGAACTGGGACTTGTTGACATTGTTTGCCTTACCTTTGGGGAGTGGCGACCAGAATTCAGTGTGGCCTGTTGAACCGTTCCTCACGATTCTGTAGCAGCGACAGTTACCAATTCAACGCATCCCGCAGAAAAGCCCGGTTGCGCTTGGCGCTTTCCAGGGCATCGATATCCATTTCGGGCAGAATATCCTGCTCAACCGTGCCCCAGCCGTCGAAGTCTATCTCATGAAGAATACGGTTGATCCCATGCCAGTCAATGGTACCTCGACCCAGTTCAGGGAATACACTGGATTGGACACCGTCATAGTAATCGCCTCCGCGACCGATAACCTCTTCGCGGACGTGGCCATTGCACTCCTTTATGTGAAGATACCACGTACGGTCCCTCCACTTGTCCAGCACCGCTACCGGGTCGCCGCCGCCGTAAGCAATGTGCGCCATGTCAAAGCAGAGACCAACCAGTCCGGGGTCGGTGCGCTCCAGCAGGGCGTCGATCTCGAAATCCGTCTCCAGGTAGCCGCCGATGTGTGGGTGGGCCGCGCACTTCATTCCGTACTCTTCAAGTACAATCTTAGCGAAGGCATCCACATTCGCCGCCGCCTGATCCCATTCCGCGTCGCTGAGCGAGTCCTCCCGGCGTATGCGTCCTGCCCGCTTGGCGCGATTTTCCACCGTAAAGAGTACGTCCGACAATACGATGTGGCCGCAGCCCATCGCCGAGAGCACCTGTACCGTCTCCAACGCCTCCCGGTAGACCGTCTCGTCCTCTTTCCCGGCCAAAAAATTGAAAATCGTGAACGCCGAAATAAGCGTCAACCCGCGCCGCTCCAGCTCATCGCGCAGTTTCGGGACCTCAAAAGGCAAGTAGCCGTATGGTCCCAATTCAGTTCCCACATAACCGGCCTCCTGTATCCCGTCCAGGACCTGACCGTAAGGAGGAACGTTTGGCGTGTCTTTCATCAGAACGCCCCAGGAAACCGGGGCCGTCGCGACTCGTACTTTCATGGTGTTATCCCGCGATTGTGATTGTAGAAGCCATCCGATTGCCGGCTGTCAACATTTGCATCGATATCACGATTCTACATGAGTCGTCGAACTGTACCTCTTAATCGATGTCAACATTCTCGAATTCACGCCAGTGACCGGAGGCATTGAAGTTGCTTCCTCTCTCCGACTTCCAGGAGCATGCCCTAGAACCCCCCCCGCTCCTCCACAAACGTCATCACCTCGTCATAAGTGGGCATGAAATTCGCGCACCCGTGCGCCAACACCACGATCGCCCCGCAAGCATTGCCCAGCCTCGCCGACCGCTGCCAGCCCCAGTCATTGACAAATCCATAAATGAAACCGGCGCCGAACGCGTCCCCGGCTCCAAGAATATTGTAAATCTCAACCGGAAAGCCCGGCGCCTCAAGAACCTCACCGCCCGCCAAATGCACGCGCGAACCGAGCGCGCCCACCTTTTCAACCACAGCCTCCGGACCCAACTTCAGAAGCCAGTCAATCGCCTCCTTTACATCGCCCTCGACCTTCGCGTCCGATACCTGCGAATGGGTCAGAGACATCTGGCTGGCGTCACTCAGCACCGCCGCGTTGATCTCATCCTCCGTGCCAATCACCACATCCACATTGGGCAGAACCGAACGCGCCACAACGCCGAAGGCCCGCGGGTCATGCCATTGGTCCGGCCGAAAGTCGAGATCGAATACGACTGTCGTTCCAACCTGCTGCGAAAACTCCGCCCCAAACATCGTCGAGCTCCGGCTCGGCTCCTTGCTCAGGTTCGTCCCCGCAAACTGAAAAACCTTGGCATCCGCCACCGGAGATGCCAGCACATCATCGATAGTCAGCTCGATGTCAGCGCAATTCTCTCGGTAATAGACTAGAGGAAAACGGTCCGGCGGCTCGATACCGAGCACTACGGCACTCGTGCGGTGTCCCGGCTTGCGCGGGCTGAAACTGAAATCGACCCCCTCCTTCTCCAGAAAGTCCGCGATGAAATCCCCAACCGGGTCCTCACCCAGACCGGTTACGAGCGCCGTCTTTAGTCCCAAACGGGCGCCGCCCACACTGATGTTGGTCGGAGAACCGCCGACATAGGCCGCGAAGCTACCTATTTCCGCAAACGGCGCGCCAACATCGTTGCTATAAAGGTCAATCGAGGAGCGCCCCATATGCAGAGAATCGAAAGTTCTCGCTTCTTTTTCTGATGTCATGTTCCTGATTTCCCTTGGCCCGATCCGTCGCTAGTGCATACCGCTTGAGTCTTCAGATGCCAGTCCTACCCTCAATACAAAGGAAGTCGTTCGTCCACCCCTGCGTACTTCTCCTTCACCCACGCGTAATTCGGATCCTCCTGATTGGCCAGACTCTGCGCGCTGCCCGCCAGGACATTCAGATAGTAAGTGGTATAGCCGGGCATACTGACCACAGGATGGTATCCCTCCGGTACCAGCACCGCCTCGTTGTGGCCGACCCGTACCAGCGCATCGATCGGATTGCCCTCAGCGTGCATCGGTGAGTTTTCGTCAGTATACACTCTCTGGTAGGCGTAACCTTCCGGTCGGTCAATATGATAGAAGTAGACTTCCTCCAGATCGGCTTCGATCAACTCGCCTGCATCGTCCTCAATGTGAACATCGTGCTTATGCGGTGGATAACTGCTCCAGTTGCCGCTAGGCGTGTAGACCTCAACAAGCACAAGCCGGTGGACTGGCGACCGGGGGGGCAACAGGTCATTGATCTGGCGGCTTACATTGTCGCCTCCGCGTACGCTGACCGCGACTTCCTCCGGCCTGATAAGCCAAGGTTCGTGATCTTCAGAAGTTGGCACCCACGTGGCCGCGAACTCTCCTGCTTTCTCGGCAGTTACGGTCAGGTTGGTGCGCCGCGGCAAATACAGGGCATGCGCGCCCCCGCTGAATACATCCTCCCGTCCCCCGATCCCGGCCCACGAACCCCTGTTGCTGTTAACGCGGTAGCGTCCGCTCAAATTGACAAACGCAAACTCGTTTTCCCCCGTGTCGAATGACCAGGTTTTTCCTTCATCCAGCCGTCTCGCCTGAAAGGAAATATACTCCCATCCTGCACTTTGCGGCGTTACCTCAAGGATAAGATCGGTGTCCCTGCTGTCTGCCGGCGGTTTAACCAGCATGTTGTCTGCCGTGTATCGCATTCTCGCCTTCTTTCATCGAGTCGGCTTAAAATCGTCCGATCATGAGAGCAACTATTACTTGACCTCAGTCCTGGCAAACTGTCCATAGTCGAGCGGCTCGGTCGGATGTCCCAACTGAGCCAGTACAGGTGTCAACTGGCTGCGGTGCTCAGTGGCATGATTAAATACGTGCCGCAGCACATCATCCATCTTCAGTTCATATTTGATGCCTTCAATGTTCCGGTATCGCAGAGTTTCGTCCAGACTGCCAGTGGTCAGCGAGCCGACATACGCCTGCCACGCTTCCCACAGTTGAAACCACTCTTCTCGCAGATCGGCGAAGGTTGAGAATTCCGAAGCCCCTGCCAATCTTGAAGGGCTTTCGCCCCCAATGCGTTGCAGCCAGGTCTGTTCCGCGCCGTAACCGTGCGCAGCCAGGCCATGAATTGAATCCCAGAAAAAAGGGCGTTTGGCGAAGTATTCTTCCGGCGAGATCGCTTCCAAGCTGGGAAAGACCCGCTGCCAGGCCCACTTATTGTATTCAAACAGCCTGCCTACAGAATATACAGACATCGACTTCATCCTTTCAAAGCATCGTAACGGGACGCGCTCAGTTGCGGCCTCATTACACTGTTGTGCCGAACGATATGTTTATGTGCGTGTGGGGCATGTGGCTAGCTTGGCCTGCCCCGTTCCCACATGGCCGGCGCCTGCAGCAACCACTGGCAACTTATAGCACGCGAAGAATTAAATGTCAACCATTTTAGCGGGTTTTGGAGTAACCGAAACAGCGGGAAGCTTCCCAATCGCGGCAACGCGCGAGAGTGCCCGCCGCCACTTGGAAAACGCACGCTCGCCGAAAACCTGCCTCTGTCCGCAATACTTTTCAGGGAAATAGAAGGCGGGTGCGGATGCCAATGTCCGCAGTACATGCACCTGCCAATCTGACCTATAGGGAACAGCTCACCTTTTCTCGGCTATCGCAAAATAGGCGTAGTCGAGCGGCTCCGTCGGATGTCCCAATTGGGCCAGCGCAGGTGTCATCTGGCTGCGGTGCTCAGTAGCATGATTAAACACGTGACGCAACACGTCATCCAACTTCAGCACAGATTGGGGTCCTTCAAAGTTCCGGGATTGCAGAGTTTCGTCAAGCATGCCAATTGTCAGCGAGTCAACAAACTCCTGCCACTCCGCCCACAGTTGAAACCACCCCTCTCGCAGATCGGCGAAGGTTGCGAAATCCTTGTCCCCTGCCAACCGTGACAGGCTTTCACCCCCAATGCGTTGCAGCCACCTCTTCTCCGCGCCGTAGCCGTGGGATGCCAGCCCATGAAGTGAGCCCCAGAAAAAGGGGCGTTCGACAAAATATTCTTCCTGCGGGAGCACTTCCAAGCTGGGAAAGACCCGCCGCCAAGCCCACTTGTTGTATTCAAACAGCCTGTCTACAGAGTGTACTGACATCGGCTCTATCCTTTCACCGCATGGTAACGGGACGCACCCACTTGCAGCTTCCTTGCACTGTTGCGCCTATCGATATCTTTATAGGAAAGTGGGAAAGGGACCCCGCTTCGGCCCGCCTCTTTCCAGGAATGGCTGCACCTTGCAGCGACCGCCAGAAGCACCTGGTTCTTGCAGCCAATCTATCACTTTCTTCTAGAAAATTTGGGATTCAGGTCTGATGCCAGACACTTCCCGATCTCGGCAACTCCGCCAGCGGGCCGGGTGCCGGCTGGACCTCGCGCCGGCGCAGAAAATCGACTGCCTGCTCCAATACGTTTTCAGGGGTGAGAATGCTGGAGTCGATGATCAGGTCCGCGTGGCCGCGGGCATGTTCCAGCCGCTGCAACTCAGTGCGGCGCCAGGGCTCATTCCAACTGACGTCTGGACGCCGTGCCCCCTGGGCCGGCAGATCTGCGTCCAAAAAAATGAGCAAGCGGGGCGGCCGGATCTGTTGCCACATATCTGGCACCTGGCTGTGCTCTTGCGCGACGGGGCGGGCATTAAAGCCCAGCCTCCTCAGACCGGCTACGAGTGTCGATTTGCCCGCCGCACTGACGCCTACGATTTTGACTAGGTCACTGTGCATTAGGCCGCCCCCATCGGCGGTCCGTAAGAGCTACACCGCAATCTAAATGGGTAGCGAAATCTCCATCCGGCGAATCTTCTGTTCTCTCTGATGTGTTCCCACCTTGACGACAAGGACGGTCGAGTCATCGCCTGGCCGCCCCTGGTCCAACGCCAGTGCCGCTTCCAAAACACGGTTGGCAATCTCCTGCGCGCCGCCCTTCTCCGCCGATTCTTCGCCTTCAACTGGACTGCCCTCGTCCAAATTCGCCGCACCCGCAACATCCATGGCCCCGCCGCTGCGGTGCCCCGCGCTCCAAATCCCGTCGGTGAACACCACGGCTGTCAAGCCAGGTGACAGCGGCAGTTCAACGATATTTGGTTTCGTATTCCGATAAATGCCTATCGCGTCACAATCTTCATCCAGCCACGCGGTGTCGCCACCGTTCTGCACCAGGACCGGACATCGGCTGTTGCGGCTTAACACAAGCGTTTCGGTGACCAGATCGACGCTGGCAATCACCAGTTCCGCGCTGACTTTCCCGCCGCGGTGTGTGCGCAGATAGTCATGTGTGGCCCGCGCCACCGCGCCATCCCGAACGCCTTCCGCAATCAGACTCATCGCCTTGCGCGCAACGATATTGCTGATCGCCTTGGCGCTGCGTCCACTGCGCTGGCCGTCCGATACCACGATGCTGATGCCGCCATGGGGCCGCTCCACCACCTCAACCGTATCTCCACTTTCGCTGGACGCGTATTTTGCCACCTTGGCAACTGCGATCTGGATATCCAGGTGGTTCATCGGACTGCTCGCCCTCCAGGCAGCGGGCCCAGGCTGCACTGTCAATCTTTGGAGAAAGTGGACGCCTGGCAATGTGGCAACAAGGAACTAAAGACGTAAGCCAATTATGGCACAAAGGCCGATCCTATCTATGATCGCCATAAAAGCACACCGCAGGCGTTCTGTCAATCGTGAGTGGACAAAAGACAGGGAAAGTTTGACACTGAGGGCAATGTCCATCATAATTCCTGCAGTCCGCCATAGGAGCAATCCCCATGAAAATCACTCGTATTGATACCCACTTGACCGAACTGGCAAATCGCTCGATCCCGTTCGTCGTCGTCCATACCGACGAGGGCCTCCACGGCGTCGGCGAGCCATTCTCCTGTGGGGCCGACAATGCAACCGTCGCCGCCATTCACGACTTTGAGAAATGGCTGATTGGCCGCGACCCGCGCGATATTGAAGGCCTCTACCACCTGATGTATGCCGGAGGCCGCTTTCCCGGTGGCTCAGTCATAAACGCCGCTATCAGCGGAATCGAGCACGCACTCTGGGATATCGCCGGCAAGGCCGCCGGGCTGCCCGTCTACAGACTCGTCGGCGGCAAAGCCCGCAACCGCATTCGCGTCTACCAGAGCGTGGGCGGCGAAACACCGGAGGAGGCAGCCGAAGACGCCGTTCGCCTCATCCAGACCTACGGCTATACCGCCCTGAAAATGGGGCCGCTGCCCTCCGGCTGGCATCTCATGCCCTGGAATCGAGCGCTGCGAGAGACCGAGCGACGCGTCGCGGCTGTTCGTGAAGCCGTCGGACCGGACATCGACATCGGTCTTGATCCCCACGCCCGCATCCTCGAGATCGGCCGCGCCGCCCAACTTTGTGAAGTCGTGGCTCCCTTTCGCCCCTTATTTGTGGAAGAGCCTTTGCGGCCGGAGAACTATCAAGCGCTCGCAAAACTCAGCCAAAAGGTGAATGTTCCCATCGCCACCGGCGAAATGCTCTTCAGTCGCCATGAATTCCGCGAACTGCTGGGCTACCACGCCGTCGACATCATCCAGCCCGATATCTGCATAACCGGCGGCCTTTGGGAAATGAAAAAGATCGCGGCCATGGCCGAAGTCCACTATGCCAGCGTTGCTCCCCACAACCCATGCGGACCGATTGCCACCGCAGTCAACGTCCATTTCGCCGCCAGCACAACCAACTTCCTCGTCTTGGAATACAAGGCTGATGAAGGCAGGCGCGCCGAAATCGTGGATGAGCCGATCAAGCTGGTCGACGGCTACCTGGAGCTGCCCGATCGCCCCGGCCTCGGCATCGACCTGAACCTGGAAGCGTTGGCCGCCCATCCCGGCCGTCCATGGCACCGTCCGTTCCTCGTCCGCCCTGACGGTTCGCTGGCCTACCAATAAGAATATTTCACGCCCAACCTCGAACCGAGTATCTGTCTTCGACGCAACGGTTTCGACAAGAACTCTCGCCCAACTTTCGCCGGGGCCGGCGTCGAGCCTCGT
This sequence comes from Caldilineaceae bacterium, assembly GCA_965116395.1. GTDB lineage: Bacteria > Chloroflexota > Anaerolineae > Caldilineales > Caldilineaceae > Bin5. The sequence continues at coordinate 5,571,618 of OZ220684.1, read as the reverse complement.
ACGCCGGCCCATGCCGCACTGGTATATCCGGAAAAGAAAAAACAGGTCGAATCTGCCAAGGAATCCACCCATGCACGCAATAGAAGTCAAGCAAACGAATTCTGGCCCCAAGTTGGTCTGGCAAGAGGTTGACGACCCGGTCTTTCAGGCAGACGAAGCGCTCGTATCCATCCATGCTACCACGCTCAATCGAGCCGACCTGTCGCAAGCAGCAGGGAACTACCCTCCGCCGCCAGGCGCGCCAAATATTATGGGTTTGGACATGGCCGGCGAGATCATCCAAGTCGGCGCCGGCGTGCAAGGCTGGCAGGTCGGCGACAAAGTCTGCGCGCTTCTTGCCGGCGGCGGCTACGCCGAACAGGTAGCCGTAAACCAGCGCCTCCTGATGCCGATTCCTTCCGGCTGGTCCTTTGAAGAAGCAGCCTCCCTGCCCGAGGTCTATCTGACCGCCTACGTCAACATCTTCATGGAAGCCGGATTCCAGCCCGGTGAGACGGTCCTTATCCATGGTGGCGCCAGCGGAGTGGGCACCGCCGCAATCCAGATGGTCAAAGAAGCCGGAGGCCGCGTCATCACAACAGCCGGCCGCCCGGACAAAGTGAAGACCTGCCTCGACCAGGGCGCCGACCTGGCGATAAACTATCGGTCCGAGGACTTTGCCGACCGCACGCTCGAATTCACCGAGGGCGAAGGCGTGGATCTGATTCTCGACATGGTTGGGGCAGAATACCTGGAGCGAAATGTCAGCCTGCTCAAGGTGAAAGGCCGACTGGTATTCATTTCTACGCTGGGCGGCGCAGAAGCAACTGTTAATATAGGGCAACTCATGGGCAAGCGCGCCCGCCTGATTGGTTCAGTGCTGCGCCCCCGGACCCTCGCAGAAAAAACCGAAATTATCGGCCGTTTTCGTCAGCAGTTCTGGGACCAGATCGAGAGAGGCACGATCCGGCCCGTTATCGACTGCGTGCTGCCTGTTGCCGATGCCCACGCCGCGCACCAACGCATGGCCGCCTACCAAAACATCGGCAAAATCGTCCTCAAAGTGCGCTAAGTTCGGTAAGTAACGCTTGGACAGCCTCTTCAATCGCTGCCAGGCCCGTGTCCGCGGCCGTTACATCCACATCGAAAATCCGCCAATAGCGTACCCGTTCTGTCCATTCAGGAAAGCGCGCCTCCATCAGCGGACGGTGTTCTATTTCATTCACCGCGATTGTAACCGTCGCCGCACACAGATCGTGCGCCTGCAGGTCCTTTGGCAGGCGCAAGGGCTCAGGTGGATCGATGTCTAACACGCGCAGTCGGTCCAAGGCATCTCTGGACATGAAACCCAGATTATCTTGGCTTGGCTGCAGCCCGCGGCTGGAAGCCTGCCAATCCATATTGCGCAACCGCGCCTGTTCATTAAAATAGTGCTCGGCAAATCGGCTGCGGTAATAGTTTCCTGTGCAGAGAAAGAGTACAGTGTCTGGCATGAGAGCCGCACCCCGCTTTCTATTGGAGGTTGCGAAGCGTTATCGCCTGGAAATGGCCGAAGCGATGCCCTTCCATCGGCAAAATCTGAAATGATAGAACTTGGAAATAGCGCTCCATAATCGACCGCATCTCCTCATCCTTGTAGAGCGCATAGAAGCGTTTGGGATCGTACACGTCATCTTCCCACACGCCTTCAAAGTCTTTACCGCCCCAGGCGCCTACGAATAGCAGACCCTCCGGTCGAACGACCCGCCGGATCGCCTCCAAAACTCGTCTGAACTCCGATTTCGGCACATGCAACAGGCAGTTCTGGGCGAATAGTCCGTCAAACTTGCCGTCGGGGAAATCCAGGCACAGGAAATCCATTTCGTGTGCAACCAGCCCTTTCGCTCGACACAGACGGACCATCTCCGACGACAGATCGGTGCAAACCACATTCAGCCCCGCGTCCTGAAAAAAACGCGCCGCCTGCCCTGTGCCCGCCCCAATCTCCAGCAGCGAATGCATCCCCTCGGCCTGTAATCGCCGCAAATACTGCGACCACAACTCGACCTTCCATTCCTGGACAGGACTCCTGTCTCGCAGTTCGGCTCTGTCATCGTAAGCATGCTTCAACTCGGTCGTGACGGAGGTATAGTCTGTCACAGCGCTTTGTCCTTTTCGCCGCACGCAAGACCAGTCGGCCTACTCCTGTTCAGACTGCTTGAAAAAACCAGGTGCAGGCTGGGCCAACATGCGCGCCAGCGGCCGCAGTTCCATCCACCACTGCTCAAGCGGACGTTGATGTACCTCATCCATCAACCGGGGTACACGGTATAGCGGCGTGGCCGTTACATCGCCTTCCTGGATGCCAAGACAGATGGCGCCCACCTCCGAGAAGCTCGCCGCGCTCTGTCGTTGCGTCATCTCTTCAATCCGGCGCACAGCCTCCCACGCCAGTCGCGCAGCCAGGATGCGGTCGTACGGAGACGGATTGCCTCCCTGTTGCAAATGCCCCAATATCGACTGCCGCACTTCAAACAAATCGCCGCCCTCCTCATCAAAAAGCGCCGCAATGAAGGCCGTCGTATAAAAGGAGTTGGCAGTTTCGTTGCGGATCATCAGACCCAATCGCTTCCCCTGCTCAAAACCCTCCTTTAACAGATCGATATCCCGTTCGAGCTCTCTCAGCGTAATCCCCTCTTCGTGCAGATAAACGCGTTCCGCCCCCGTCGCGATGGCACTCATCAGCGCCAGGTAACCACAGTAACGACCCATAACCTCAACGATGAAACAGCGGTTCAGAGCCACCGCTGACTGCTTGATCTTGTCGACCACCTCGACAATGCTGTTAAGTGCTGTGTCCGCGCCGATACTCAATTCCGAGCCCGGTAGGTTGTTGTTTATGCTGGCCGGAATGCATATCAAGGGAATGTTGAATGCCGGAAAATTGTGTCTCTCTTCGTAAAGCTTATGAACCGCATAATACCCGGCCCAGCCGCCAATCATTACAATCGCATCAACCTGATGTTTTTCAAGCACCTGCGCAGCCGCGTACAGTTCCGCTCCCTCAGGGCACTTGCGGCTGCTCCCTAACTCGGACCCGCCGGTCGGCGCCCAACCGTTCACCGACATCCAGTTCATTTCGTGGACGTCATCGTTGATCAAGCCGCGGAATCCCCGTCTGACACCGAGAGGAATGTGCCCGCTGTCCTCGAGCAGCCGTACTACCGCACGCGTTGCCGCGTTCATTCCTGGCGCAGGAGCGCCCCCCGTCACTACCGCGACCCGCAGACGCCGCTTGCTTGGCTCAGGCGGGCGCGGGTTGGCGCGAATCAGCGTCCGCAAAATCCGAAAGGAGTCGCTGTAAGACTTGCCGCGGTACCGCATCGCCGCGTCGAAATCACAGTCGTGTATGGACTTGCCCACTTTGAGCGTCTGCGCCACGCACTCCGTCAATGATTTATGGACGATCTTGTTGTTTTGGATACCGATAAGAACCGCTTCGTCACTCGGCTTTGCCTTGAGAACAGCTTCCGCAGCAGCCGCGCCCAGCAACGTCGCCAGCACCCGGTCATATGCGCTGGGAGATCCGCCGCGCTGAACGTGGCCCAGCACAGTTACCCGCGCCTCCTCTCCCAGATATTTGGTCAGCACTTCCTCTACATACGCGCTCGAGATTGGATTCCCGTGCCTGTCTTGCGCACCCTCTGCCACCACCACGATACTGTCCCGCCGACCTATGTCCCGGCCGGTGCGCAGGATCGAGCACATCTTTTCTTCCCATGCGTCCAAATTTGGCGGACTCTCAGGAATCAGCGCGAAATCAGCGCCGGACGCCAACGCCCCCATCAGTGCCAGATAGCCGCAGTGGTGGCCCATCACCTCGACGACGAACGCCCGTTGGTGGCTGGCCGCCGTGCTTGTTATCGCGTCCAGGGCCTCCGTGATACGGTGTAGTGCCGAGTCCGTTCCAATCGACAAGTCCGTGCCAAACATATCATTGTCGATCGAGCCAACCAGCCCGGCAACCGCGAGAAATCCATACTCCTCGGCCACATTAGGAGCCATTCGCCCCTCGGCCACCAGCTCCTGCGCCAGTGTGGCCCACTCCTCACGCAAGACCTGCGCGCCGGTCAAACTGCCGTCGCCGCCAATTACCACAAGCCGGTTAATGCCCTGGGCAAGTAGATTGAGTACAGCTTCCTTTCGCCCTTCCCTGGTGAGAAAGTCAGGGCTTCGCGCAGTGCCGAGCAGCGTCCCACCCTGCTGCAGCACGCCGCCGACCGAGTCCCAGCTAAATGGACGTATCGAGTCTCCGCCCTCGATCATTCCCTGGAAACCCTCAAAGATTCCAAATACTTGGGCTCCACTCTCCAACGCCGCGCGCACGGCCGATCGCACGGCCGCATTCATGCCCTGCGCATCACCTCCACTGGTGAGGACGCCAATATGTGCTCTCTTTGCCATGCGCCGCCCTCCTATCGCGGCTAACCGCATTTTCAGCGCCGCCCGTTAGCGGCGCACCACTCAGACTGCCAGGATTATAGCATGTAGCAGCCTATTCTCGTATCTCGATTTTTGTACATGCAGTATGTCTTGTCATGCCGTCACGCACCTATCGTGCGATCCGCTCTGTCCAGGAAAGCAGGGCCGCCGCGCAAAAAGGCTAGTAGACAATGTCGCCCGGTCCGATTCCATTGCGAGTCATTCCCACTTCTCCTCGTCTCCGGGCGTCTTCGGCCCACTGCCGCAACACACCCGGAACGTGGAATCCATAACTCAGTCCTGCCTCACACTTAGGTCCTATGCCAAACTCTCGGCGCCCATTCTGAACCCCTCAAAATACCTGCCAAATTTGCTTCGGAACCGTACCTACCCATCCCCAACCAGTGCGCAACCCCCTGAACAAAGCTGGCAACAGTTATAGCACTTTCCACATTCATGTTGCTCTGGGCGGTCGGGCCTTCGGCCCTCCCTTGTGCAGGGGCTGCGCCCCCGCAACGCCCCCCTACAAAACCAGCGCTCACCCACCGTGTCTGCGCATTCCAGCAGTGCCGCTCCAGCAACGTGTCTAGCCAACCATGTCTCCTACCCCACCTGCAGTCTCAGCCCACTGACCACTAACCACTAACCACTGATCACTGACCACTGCAGTTCCCGGCCTTCGGCCCTCCCTTGTGCAGGGGCTGCGCCCCCGCAACGCCCCCTACAAAACCGTGCCTCACCGACCGTATGCCTTCATCGCAACGTGTCGGCTGGCGAGCATGGCGGCGGCTGTATACCAGTTGCCTCACCAAAAACCTGAATGGTTCCAAGGATGACTGGCTGGTCAAGTACTGCGGATGAGTAGTTACGAATCGACTTCGATGAAGACTCGTCATCACTTCTCCCCTGACCCTGCAAAGGTTAGGGCGCCTCTTTGCAAACATGCCCAAAGTTTCGGCCAACGACAATCGCACGATTCTCAGCCAAACCCCCTTTCGCTCTTGAAAATCAGTCAGTATATGAGAAAAGTCAACAAGCCCCAGGAACAGCACAACCAGGACAACTACTGATCCCCCCAAATGACCTGGACGTTACAACTGCTGCAAGCCTGAACGTTTGCAATGAACCTGGTCATTCCTTCTATCAGCAGTCACGAAGCCTGTTTCTTACGCCCGATCCCCATACGCATCCTCGCACCTCCCTCTTCCTGCCCACGCCATAACCCGTCATGCTTTGACAAATCGACTCCAAAAAATGTAGACTAATGGCAAACTGTAAGGACCGTGTCTCGCTCGACGATCTCGAATTCCGGCGTTGATCTAAGTAAATATGGGTTCACGAAATCAATTGGGCAAGAGGTCATAAACATGGCAGCCAGACGAAGAACATCATTCAAATTAGGGGTGACAGGCCTTGGTGAGCGCCAGGAGATTGCTTCAGGCCTGTTCATTAACACCTTCTATCGCGGCTGTACGCCGGGTTTTGTCGTCACCGATGAAGGTCTGATTCTGATCGACACGCCCCTGATCCCAAAACAGGCCAAAGACTGGCGCGAACAGATCGAATCGGAAGCGCCAGGCCTGCCAATTCTCTATGTATTCAACACCGACCACCATCGCGGCCATGCCCTCGGCAACCAGTATTTCCTGCCCGCAACCGTCATCGCCCACGAGCGCGCCTACAAAGAGATGTCCGGCTACACCGAAAACTTCAAGGAGCGGGTCTACAACAGCTTCAAACGAGAGCCGGAGATCCAGGAACAGCTGACCGAAATCGAAATTATCCTCCCTGACGTTACCTTCACCGACTGCGCTCGCCTCCAATATGGCGGGCGTGAGATACAGCTGATCTACGCCGGCGGCCATACGCCCGCCACCAGCCTCGCCTGGCTGCCAGAAGAAAAGATCGCTTTTGTCGGGGATATTCTCTGGGTAGATCAGCATCCATACATGGCCCAGGCAGATTCTCTCGAATGGATCGATGCCCTCCGCAAAATCCGAACCCTCGGCGCCGAGCGACTGGTCCCAGGTCACGGACCCGTGTGCGGCCCCGATGACACCTTGAAAGTGGAGGAATACATCCTTTTCAAGCGCCAGCGCGTCCGCGACTACTACCGCGAAGGAAAAACGAAGAACGAAGCCAAGAGCGGCCTCGTTGGCGAAATGCTTGAACTGTTTCCAGTGCCTTTGGAACGCAAGGCCAAAATTGAAAGCCAGATCAAGTCCGGTATCAATCGCGTCTATCGCGAAATTCAACGTGAAGAAGAACTGTCGGGCGCGGTCCCGAAAAACGGTGCCTTGCAGCCGCCAGTTGCTGAAACGGAACTGACGCACGAGCCGCAGGCCGAGGCAAACATGATTCCCATCCCGGTTGCGGTGGAGGCCAACCAGTAATGGCCTACTCTGTTCGGGAGGAAAGGCAGAGCCTTGCCACGAGCCTGCGCGAAGAACTTGGCGAAGCCGAACGAATGATCGTTCAGGTGCGTAGGGACACCGCTGAATCCTTCCTGCTGCTCCTGGACCGCATCGAGGAACGTTTTGTCCAGCTGGAGTCAAGTGGTCTCGATCTCCGCCCTGAACAAACTCGTTGGGCCAGTCTGCAGAGCAAAATGCAGCACGAAGCAAGACGAATAATGCGAATCTTGGACGCAGCCGGCGGCCTGGAGCAATTGCGTCAGGCCCATCCGCCCGCCCAAGACCTGTGGTGGCACCTTGACGCAGTTGTGGCAGAGGCCCGCCGCCGCCTCATCCGTCGTTTGAGCATCACCTTCAGCACGATTATTGGCCTGCTCGCGATCGTGTGGGTGTTACTCACCTTCGTCTTCCCGCCAGATCCAAATACCGTCGTCGCCTCCGAAGCAATCTCCACCCTGCAGCAAATGGCCTTCGAAGGGCGCTGGGAAGAGGCCTTGGCCGTCATCGAGGATGCCAAAGCGCAACTCACCCAGCCCGACGCAGAACTGTTGATCTGGGAAGGGGTCATTAGCGAAAAACTAGGGCAATTTGACCGCTCCCAGGACGCGCTGGCCGCGGCAAAAGAACTTGTGCCCTCCGGTCAGCTCGTGTCCTACTGGTGGACCCTTGGCTCCGTCTGGCTCTCAGTAGGGGATCTGGACAATGCTCGCAATGCCGCCGGCGAAGCACTGGCCTTGGACGCCAGCGACCCACAGGGCTACTTCTTGATGGGCAGCGTATTCGAAGCCGAAGGCAATACACCGTGCGCCATCGATCTCTTCGATAAGACCTTCGAACTGGCAGCGGACGGCAATCCCCAACTGGCCGTTATTGCCCGCGTCCGCATGGGTAACCTGCTGCAGCGGCCTGCCAATCTGTCGCTATTCGCCGCCGAAGAAACCGGCAACGGCGACGAATCCGCCGCTGCCGAATCCGGTGCGCCCGTCGACCCCTGCGCCATAGAACAGTCCTGAATCTCCCATGGTTTCTCATGCACCGTTTGTAGCCACACCCGGACTTTTGTCCTGGCAGCGTTCCTTGTAAAATAGGCCTGCTTAAGTGTAGTCCTGATTCGCCCCCTTAGCTCAGAGGATAGAGCAACGGACTTCTAATCCGTCGGTCGTAGGTTCGACTCCTACAGGGGGTGCCTTTTCATATGGAAGACCCCGTATTGAGATTCGCGCTAGGCCGCTTAGCCATTTCAACACTGTCTAGCCCGTTCAATCTCAATTGGACTGAAACGAAAGTCTTAGAAACTGGGTGAAGAAGCGAACGGCGCTGCCTGCCAAAGTCAGGGCAAGACAGCGCCGTTTTCTGCTATTGGCCGGAAACATGCTTCTGGCCGCCTACTCTTGTGAAGTCGTAATCCCCTCAGTCCCTGCCGCCTCAGTCCCTGCCGACTGTCATTCGCCTGTGGTTGCTGGTTCCGACAGGCGTCCAGTGGTAAGCGTTCTCACAAATTCGTCGGAGAAGTAGGCTGCGCTTCAGTCCCCCGGAGGATATGAAATCCGTATTCGGTCGCCGCGTACAGTTACCACCGCCTGCGATTCAAGTGCATGCTGGTACCGTTCGATCACCTCGCCCAGCAGCGCGATCCTCTGTTCTGCCGGAACGTCAGGAAGTCGAATCAGCCCTGCATGTGGAACCCTTTCTAAGTAGATGAGCTCCCCGAAATCGGTATCGATCGTTACAAGTATTCGGCTTTCGGCCTCTGCAAGTTCCAACAGCGCACGATCTCCGGGATCTGGACCGAGAAGACGTGCTTCGAGTGCATCAAACCCTGCATCGCCGAGCCATTCCGCCAAACGCCGGCCGGCACACCGGTCAACGAGAAACTTCACTACTGTTGCACGGACACTGCCGCTAGCGTGTCTCCCGCGATCACTGCATGCGCGTAAGCAGTGCAGGCGCGTATGTCTTCAAGTTCCAGGTCCGGGTAATCACCTAGAATCGCATCCGGCGTGACGCCTTGTGCCAATAAACTCAAAATGAGTTCCACCGAGATTCTCATGTCGCGAATAATCGGCTTTCCACCGAATACGTCTGGGCGGGCAGTTATACGCTTGAGCAATTCACTTTCGGTCGGCATATCGATTCTCCGTCCTCTGCCTTCTGGATGGTCTCACAAGGTGAGCATCAGGTTGTCACAGTTTCTTCCCGACAATTGCACCTATTTAGACCAAATAGGCGATCCGCGATGGCCTGGGCTCTAACCAACCCGATCCCGCTCCGAACCCTTCTCCGCGATCGCCTCCAACGGGTCCTTCTCATTTATCGCCCTCAGTCCAGGCTCGTCCGGCTGAATATACGGGAATGTCGGCCCCCCCGACGGCGCTGCCCAGCGTACACCGTTGGCAATTACCTGACGTATAATATCCTGGTGAAAAATCGGGTAAGTCTCATGGCCCGGCCGGAAGTAAAAGATCTTGCCATTGCCCCGGTGGAAGCAGGCTCCGCTTCGAAAAACATTGCCCCCCTCAAACCAACTGACGAACACCAGGTCATCCGGCGCGGGAATGTCAAAGAGCTCCCCATACATTTCGCACTCGTCAAGCTCAAAGTAAGGCGGCAACCCCTGCGCAATGGGGTGGGACGGTTTGACGACCCAAATCCGTTCCTTCTCGTCCGCCTCGCGCCAGCGTAAGCTGCACGTCGTACCCATCAGCTTGCGAAAAATCTTCGAAAAGTGGCCGGAGTGCAGAACAACCAGCCCCATTCCTTCCAACACGCGCCGCTGTACTCGCTCCACTACATCGTCGCAAACCTGCGCGTGGGCGCGGTGCCCCCACCATGTCAACACGTCAGTTTCAGCCAGCACCTCTTCCGTCAAACCGTGTTCAGGCTCGTCCAGCGTGGCCGTGCGTACCGAACCAAAACCATGCAGGCGCAAACCTTCGGCAATCGCCCCGTGAATTCCATCCGGATAAATGCCGCCGATGAACTCGTTCACCTTCTCGTGTTGAAACTCGTTCCAAACCGTTACGCGAATGTCTCCCATTCTGTCCCCTCCATGACTTGAGAAGTGAAAAAAGAGAAGTGTGGCGCAGAATCCTCAAGGAACTCCTTTCCCTTGGGCATTAGCTCCATCTTCCCTGTTCAATCTTTATGTACCCACCTTGACCGGCCTTCCGCCCTGGCTGGCCGAATCCTTGATAGCATCCCACAATCGAGCCATTCGCAGGCCGATTTCAGGTGGACACGGGTTCTCCATTTCAGCCTCCCGCACCCGCAGAAACTGCTGCCAAGTACCTAGCGACTCAGGCAATTCGACCGGCTTAAGCTCCTCGTCGTCACTCTCCTGAATCAACAGACGCTCTCCCCAAATACCCGTCTGCAACATCCCCTTCTCGCACAATACCCGAACATCCGACCCGATCTTGCATTGGGTATTTCCCGCCGCGTTCATCGACACCAGCGCGCCCGAACGCAGACGCGCTATTACCGCTGCCAGAATATCCACCGGCGCACCATGATTGTCCATCCAGGCCGCCACTTCAACGAAGTCCTCCCCCGCCAAATCGGAGATAGTATTGAGCATATGCGCGCCTGTGTCAAACAAAAAGCCGCCCCCCGCCACTTCAGGAACCTGCCGCCAGAGCCCGCTCGTACTGGTCATCCAGTTCTGCCATACAACCGCGCTTATATTCAGAATTCTGCCCAGTTTTCCCGCCCGCAACATCTTTGCACCGGTTCGCACCTGCGGTGACATGCTGCCGTTGAAGGATACCGACAGAATACGTCCGCTCTTGTCTCGGACATCGATCAACGCTACCGCTTCCTCCGCGTTCATGACCATCGGCTTTTCCAGCAACACATCCAGCCCGGCTTCCAGACATGCCTTCGCTTGCGGAAAATGTAAGACGTGCGGCGTGATGATAAATGCAGCATCGAGCTCACGTCGTTCCAGCATTTTCTCCAAGACCGGTTCATTGGGCGGCGGCTCCACCCCCGCCTCCTCGAACAGCTCACAGAATTCCTCGTATGCATTCGCAGAAGGCTCACACACAACCCGGATCTCCGTAGTATCCTGCTGCTGCAGCAGGCGCCGAGTATGGCTGCGGGCCATCCCTCCACACCCAATAAATGCCATTCGAACGCGGGTCTTCTCCCCGCCTGACTTACGCTCCTTCATAGACTGACTCCTGAAAGTCTGAGGACTTGAGATTGTATATGGCCTGGACGAGCTGCTGCGACTGCGCAATGGCCAACTGCCCGCGAGGCCTTGAGCCGTGCAAAGAGGGATCGCGGCGGGCAAAAATACTAGGGGAAACCGCAATAATTTCTGGACGGCCTTCCAATCATACCTTGCGGCGCGGCCTCAGGCAAGATTTCACCTGCAAAATTACGGTTTTCTCATCTACTAGGCCTTAGTCACCTCACCCCCTTCCAAAACTGCAGCCCATGACGACCGCCTGCCTTTCCCGCTCAACTGCAATCGCGATCGTGAAAGAGCCGTGTGCTAATGTTTCACTGTTCCCGTTCCCCTCCCGCCACTCCCCGCACTGAACACTCTCTACTGACCCCTGCAGTCTAAATGACTTCCTACGGAGCTTCACTAGCTGGCTGCGTACAATCTCTCTTCCGAATCCGCAAACATAGTCCTATTCACCTTCTTCCAACTCCTCGGACCTCCCAGGAAATGCCCGGCACACTGGAATTTTGCGAACCACGAGCCCCCCCGTAAAATAGGCGGCAGCGTTTCCCATTCCAGCCGCAGCAGGGCCAAACTGACGCCCTCCCCATTCGCCGCGATCCGGAATGAACGCGCAGCTAACCCTAATGGAAGCGATCCCTGCTTCTGCCTGCACCTGTTCTTCGCAACCCAAAACCGCTCGTCACTCCTGTGCTGCGCCTATGAAATCCCCCAAAGTTATACTGGCTTCGGCAAGCCCGCGCAGGCAGCAGTTCTTTCATGCCCTCGGTATCCCCTTCCAAACCGAATCTGCCGATATCGATGAAACACCTGCCGCAAAGGAGTCGCCCGCTGCTTTGGTTCAAAGGCTTGCCAAAGCCAAAGCGCTTACCGTGGGCAGTCGACGCAACGCCGCCCTTGCGCAAGAAACCAACTGCGCCAACCATGACGATTTCCTTGTCGTCGGCGCCGATACCGTAGTGGCGATTGCAGGCGAGATTCTAGGCAAACCTGCCAACGCCCAAGCGGCTTCTGCCATGCTGATGAAACTGCGCGCCCGTCCCCACCAGGTCCTTACCGCGCTCGCAGTTGCCCTCTTTGCAAACGGAAAACCGGTGCATTCGCGCACCCTCGTTAATACCACGACCGTAAATATGCGTTGCTACAGCGAAAGCGAGGTCGCTGAATATATAGCCACCGGCGACCCAATGGACAAGGCCGGCGCCTATGCCATCCAGCATCAGCAGTTCAATCCCGTAGCCGGCTTCTCAGGCTGCCCCGCCGCTGTAATGGGACTTCCCGTCGCCGATCTGATCCACCTGCTATCCGAGTCCGGCCTCCAGGTTGGCCCTTTCCCCTGGCAAGTCTGTACCAAGCTAACTGGGTTCCAATGCTGCCAGTAGCGGCCGGCGCCAACATAGGTCCCTTTGGCCCCAGTCGAACCTACGGATAGCGTAGGCCCCATGTTGCCAAAATGACCGTTGCATTGGTACACTTGTGCCAGACACGTCGCGTCCGCTGACGGCGCGACAATCACCCACAAACACCACCTCCAGGAGTTGCCTTTGCCAAAAGATATCGAAGCCTACGACAAGTGGGATGAGGCCTACGAGGACGACTACTTCGACGCTCCGGCCAAAAGCAAGCCAAAGCCGAAGAAAAGAGAACGCACGGTTCCCGGCGTCGTCGTACGCGCCAGGGGGCATCACTACGATGTCGCCACCGCAGATGACAAAGTGATAAGCTGCCGCGTGCGCGGACGGCTCCTCCAGGAACGCACCAAAGACCTGACACTTGTGGCCGTCGGCGACCGCGTCCAGGTGGTTCTGGAGGGCAAACGTACCGGCCAGATAGACTCAGTCGAAGAACGTGAGTCTGCACTGAGCAGACAATCGCCGGGCTCAACTCGTATAGCCGAAGATGTCATTATCGCCAATCCTGACCAGGTCCTCGTTGTCTTCGCCGTCCGCGATCCCGAACCGCGCCTGCGAATGTTGGACCGTTTCCTGGTCGTTGCTGAGGCCAATGAACTTCCCGCCATAATCGTCATCAACAAGATCGACCTGACCGGCTTGGAAGCTGCACGCGATACATTCCTCCCCTACGAAGGATTGGGCTACCCTCTGCTCTACGTCAGCGCAACCGATCGGATCGCAGTCGACCCCAACCCGGACGCCGCTGATCCCCCAGAATCTCAGGGCCTCGATCAACTGTGCCAGCTGCTGACCGACAAGCTTACGGTCATCACCGGGCCCAGCGGCGTGGGCAAGAGTGAGCTCATCAATGCAATCCATCCGGAGCTCAATGTGCGAGTTGGCGACCTGCGTAACTTCGAAGGCAAAGGCCGGCACACAACCCGCAATGCCCAGCTGTTTCGCCTGCCTTTAGGCAAAGAGACATTCGTAGCCGACACACCGGGCATCCGCGAACTGGGCCTGTATGAAATCGATCCGGGCAGCCTTTCCTTCTATTTTGTCGAAATGGAGCCGTTCATAAATGAGTGCCACTTCCCAAACTGTACCCACGACCATGAGCCCAACTGCGCCGTGCGCCAGGCAGTGGAAGACGGCCAGGTGTCTCCCGCGCGATACGATAGCTATGTGCGCATTTTGAACGGCGAAAGCTTCCAAATGGAGGACTGGTGAGCCGTGCCCCTTTATCGCTCCTGCCGGTATCTTACGCCCACCCGGCCCTGACAACGTCCCAACGCTCTCGCATAATGCAAATCGACTTATGTCCTATCTACTAGACGATCTGAACGCGCAACAGTGCGCCGCGGTCCAAACGACCGAGGGTCCCGTTCTGGTGCTGGCAGGTCCCGGCTCGGGCAAAACACGCGTCCTTACTCGCCGCATTACCTACCTGATCGAGGAAAAGAAGATCGAACCGTGGCATGTGCTGGCTGTCACATTTACCAACAAAGCCGCCAAAGAAATGGGCGACCGCGTTGAAGAGTTGATCGGGCACAACTTTCCGCAGCCAGAACAAGGTCGGCGTCGAAGCCTGGGCGGGTTGACAATAGGCACCTTTCACTCAGTCTGCGCACGCGTTCTGCGCGTCGAAGTCGAAGCTGCCGGCTTCGAGCGCAATTGGGTCATCTATGACACCGCCGACCAGCTGGCTCTCGTCCGCGAGATTCTCAAGGAAATGAAGCTGGACGAGAAACGCTTCAACCCGCGGGCAGTCCTGTCGCAGATTGGCTACTGGAAAAACGATTTGCTTGAGCCGGAGAGCGTGCGTGCCGAAGGATACATGCAGGAAATCTGCGACCGCGTCTATGGCCGCTACCAGCAACTCCTGCTCCTGAATAACGCAATGGACTTTGATGACCTGTTGATGCGCACCGTTCTCCTGCTGCGCAAATACGAAGAAATCCGGCGCAAATATCAAGACAAATGGCGTTACGTACTGGTAGATGAGTTCCAAGACACTAACACGGCCCAATACGAACTGGCATCCCTCTTCGTCGGCGCGCCCGCGGGCAGGGGTAACCTCTTCGTAGTCGGCGACGAAGACCAGTCCATCTATCGCTTTCGCGGTGCCGACTACCGCAATGTCCTGCGCTTTCGCCGCGACTACCCCGCCGCCAAAGTCGTCCTCCTCGAGCAGAACTATCGCAGTACCCAATCCATTCTTGACGTCGCAAATGCCGTAATAGCCCAGAATACCAACCGTACGCCCAAGCGTCTGCGCACAGATCAGGGCGAAGGAGCCAAAGTATCGGTTTTCGAAGCCTACAACGAAACCGAAGAGGCCGACTACGTTTTGGATCAAGCTACCCGCTTGAACGCGCAAGGCGCAATGGGACTGGGCGCCGCCGCCGTCGTCTATCGCACTAACGCCCAAAGTCGCGCCCTGGAAGAGGCCTGTGTGCGCCGGCAACTGCGCTACCGCCTGGTGGGCGCCACCCGCTTCTACGAACGCCGCGAAATCAAGGATGTTCTCGCCTACCTGCGCCTCGTACACAACCCTGCCGCAACCATGGCGCTCGACAGAATAATCAACGTGCCCCCGCGCGGCATCGGCGCCAGGACCTATGAAACGCTCAAAAACTGGGCCGCTTCGGCCTCCGTCAGCGAATGGGAGGCCCTGCAAGCACTGACCAGGGATGAGAACGATCGCACCGAACAAGACGCCGCTCGCGCCCAACGATCCCCTCTTTCCCCTCCTCCTTTCGCCGCTCGCGCACGCAACGCCCTCATCAGGTTCGCCTCGATGTTGGCAAATTGGGTAGAACAGGCGTCCGCCAGTCAGTACGAGGATGTCGGCGCCCTCATCGATCAGATCCTGGCCGACAGCGGCTACCTCGACCGCCTGCGCGACGGCACCGACGAGGGCGAAGAACGGTTCGAAAACATCAACGAACTGCGCGCCGTCGCCGCCCAGTATCGTCCCGGCCTGGAAGACTTGGAGACGGGCCAGGACCCGCTCGGTCTCTTCCTGCAGGAGATCAGTCTCGTCAGCGAACAGGATGATTTCGACGACAACGAAGATGCATTGACGCTGTTGACCCTGCACACAGCCAAAGGGCTGGAATTCCCCGTCGTCTTCATGGTGGGTATGGAAGAGGGCTTGCTGCCCCATGCTCGCAGCATCCAAAGCGAGGACGATGAGGACATGGCTGAAGAACGCCGCCTGGCCTATGTCGGCATCACCCGCGCCAAGCACCGCCTCTACCTGGTCCACGCCTCCCAGCGCGCGATGTGGGGAAACAGCGAACGGCAAGCGCCCAGCCGTTTCTTGGAAGACATACCCCCGGAACTGCTTTCAGGCCAGGTCAACGCCCGCCAGCGTCATGCCGGCGCCTACGACAGAGCTACCAGCTGGTTGGATGGTCCCGCTATGTTCGGCAGGTATAAGCAAGAGAATTCCGGCGCAGAGGAAGGCACCGCCTACAGGACATCGAATCGCTCTACTTCCGGTCGCAGCGACTACCAAAGCCGTGAACGCCAAGCACCTTCGACGCGCCGCCGCCGGCCCACCAGGTCCGACGCGCCAACACAATTCAAGCGCCGCCAAAGCGTGGAACATCCCAAGTTTGGAGTCGGCACCGTAATCGACACGATTGTCATTGGCGGCGAAGAGGAAGTCTCGGTCGCATTCCAAGGCCTGGGCGTCAAGAAATTCGTGGCGTCGCTCGCAAATCTGAAGATTCTCTAGACAGTTCCCACCCACAAAGGTGCGCAGAGTCAGATGGCGCAGTCCCCTTCTCCTCCCTGGAATACAACCACCAAGGCAATCGTCGCCGTTGCTGCGCTGGCGCTGTTCTGTCTGCTGGTATGGGTCTTTCGCGGCCTCTTGCAACAGGTTGTACTTGCCGCACTGTTGGCCTACCTTCTGCATCCGCTGATTTCCCTTATCGACCGTCGCACACCAGTCAATCGTGTCACTGTCGTACTTGCTGTCTACCTGGCCCTCACCCTTATCGTCGTAGCCACTTTCCTACTCGTCGGCGTCACCACCTTTCAGCAAGTTCTCGATCTTTCCCGCCGCCTGCCCGGCTGGTTCGAAGAGGCGCTTGCCCAGTTGCAAGACCTGCGCGACCAGCTGCCTGAGTCGGTCACCGTCGGCGGCTTCCCAGTTCCCGTTGCCGGACTGCTGCCCCAACTGCCCGGTTGGGATGAGCTCTTTGGCCAGCTCTTCAGCCTGATCCAACCCATTTTCAGCCGCGGCGGTAGTCTTGCCGCCAACGTCGTCACCGGCACAGTCGTAGTAATCGGTCAGATCCTTCTCATTTTCATCATCTCCATCTATGTCGCCGTCGACATTCCCCGCATTGGCGGCATGATCGGCAACTTCGCCCAAAAACCCGGCTACCGCAAGGACGCCGAGCGCCTGACATCCAGCGTTGCCCAGGTGTGGGCGGCCTACATGCGCGGACAAGCGCTCCTTGCACTTGTAATCTTCGTGCTCGTCAGCGCCGTACTGGGCATGCTCGGCGTCGACAATGCCCTCGGTCTGGGACTCCTTTCCGGCGCCATGGAGTTCCTTCCTGTAATTGGGCCGCTGGCCGGCGCCGGCGCGGCCATCCTCGTCGCCCTCTTTCAAGGCAGCCCCAGCTTCGGCTTGACCCCACTCCAATTTGCCCTCGCCGTGGCCGTGGCCATGATTCTGATCCAACAGATCGAAAACACCTTGCTCGTTCCCCGCATCGTCGGCAAGGCCCTGAACCTGCACCCCCTCATGGTGATGGTCAGCGTAATTATGGGCGCTTCTCTTGCCGGACTATTGGGCGCGATTCTGGCCGCGCCAGTGGTCGCTTCCCTGCGTATCCTTGGCGAATACGCCTGGCACAAGATGCTGGATCTACCACCATTCCAGGATGACGCCGGGAGTACTGAGGCCCATATGGACCAGAATGACAGAAACATTGAAGAAGCAGTGCCGTCGACGGGCTTGACGACCTCTAAGCCACCTTCCGCACCGGCTACCCCCCAAGTCTACCCACTATCATTCAAGCCGGTCTTCAAGGACTACATTTGGGGTGGCCGTAATCTGGAATCGAAACTGGGAAAAGAGTTGCCGCCAGGCATCGTGGCCGAAAGCTGGGAAATCGCCGCCCATGCCAACGGCCAATCGCAGGTCGCAGCCGGTCCTATGGCTGGGAGCACACTTTCCGCGGTCCTGGAGCAATGGGGCGATCAGCTACTCGGTAATTCGACAGAGCTTGATACTTTCCCTCTGCTGATCAAGCTTCTCGATTCCACCCGCTGGCTTTCCGTTCAAGTCCATCCTGACGACAAATACGCTCAAGAGCACGCCGGCGACCTCGGCAAGACCGAACTGTGGGTCATCCTGCACGCCGAACCGGATGCAGAACTGATCTACGGGTTGAAATCCGGTGTCGACCGCGAGAGTTTTGCTCAGGCTGCCGCCTCTGGCGCCATCGAGCCGATGCTTCATCGCATCCCGATTCGCACCGGCGACGCGGTCTACATACCCGCAGGCACCGTCCACGCGCTCGGGCCCGGCGCGATTGTGGTCGAGATCCAGCAGAACAGCGACACTACCTATCGCCTTTACGACTGGGGACGCAGCGGCGCTGACGGCAATGCCCGGGCACTGCACATCAGTCAAGCTCTTGACGTAACCGACTGGCGTATTGTGGAACCGGAAATTGCCAAGCCGCCTATCCTTCCGTCGCCCGCCGGCTGGGTCCGGGAAACCTTGGCCGATCTGCGTACAATTGGCGGAGTCGCCGTCGCCAACTTGCGCACAGTGTCAGGCGCCGACACCGCCTGTCCCTACTTTCGCGCCGAGCGCCTGACAGCCCAGCCCGGTGCCGTCTGGAAAGACAGCTGCGACGGTTCTGCCTTTCAGATCTGGGGCGCTCTTTCCGGTCGAGTAGCCTTGCACTGGGATGGCGAGCCCGTGGATCTACAGGGAGTAGCCTGGCTACTTCTGCCCGCAGCCCTCGGCGACTTTGAAATCCGCGCAGAGACCCAATCTGTCCTGCTCAAGATACAGTGACTAAAATACCCAAGGAGACTGTCCGTGTCCGAAACCGATAAGAATGCCGTCACAACCTACCCCATTCACGATCTGCTTTCCAACCGTTGGAGTCCACGCGCTTTTGCCGACAAGCCCATCCCACCCGATGTACTGGGCAGCCTGTTCGAAGCCGCACGCTGGGCGCCCTCCTCCCGCAACCAGCAGCCGTGGCGCTTCGTATTCGCAGCGCGCCACCAGGACCCCGATGGATTTGCCCGCATCCTCAGCACACTCATAGGAATGAACAAGAAGTGGGGCCAGCATGCTTCCGTTTTGCTCATCGCCGTAACCGAGCCCAAACCCAAGAATTTAGATCGGGGCAACCCATACGCCCAATACGATGTCGGCCAGGCCATGGCTCACCTGACCATCCAGGCCATGGCCTGCGGGCTATACATGCATCAAATGGGTGGATTCAACAGGGATATGGCCAGGGACGTTCTGGAGATTCCCGCCCAGTTCGAGCCTGTCGTTTCCGCAGCCATCGGCTACCTGGCTCCGCCTACAAATCTTACCCCTTCAATCCGCGAGCGCGAACTGGCCCCCCGCACACGCCATCCCCTTTCCGAAATGGTCTTCAGCGCCAAGTGGGGCGAAACCCATCCAGACTATGTATGATCTGGTTATCAGGCATGGCCAGCTCATCTTGCCCTCCGGCCCCATCTTCGCAGATCTGGCCATCGCCCAAGGTCGGATTGCCGCTATCGGCGCCCACCTGAATGCCGCCCGCTCCATCGACGCCTCCGACTGCTACGTGATGCCCGGCGGCGTTGACTGCCACGTCCATCTTCAGATGCGCCTCAACGGTATGACCAGCACCGACAGCTTTTCCACCGGAACTGTAGCCGCGGCCTGTGGCGGTACTACCACCGTGATTGATTTCACCGACCCGCAGCCTGAGCAGACTCTCCTCGAGTCGCTTCGTGATCGCCGTGCCGAAGCTGATGGCCAGGTCGCCGTCGACTACGGCCTGCATATGACGATTCCCACCTGGCACGCGAGTGCGAACGAGCGCCTGAATGACGTCCATGCCGTCGTGGCAGCTGGTTGCGCTACCTTCAAACTCTACCAGGCCTACGACCGCATGCAGCTCGACGATGTCGCCCTGCTGAGGGCCATGCGCGCCGTCGCCTCCGCCGGCGGCGGAGTCGTCCTGCACAGCGAAACCGGACCGCTTCTCGATGAGCTGCGTGCCGACGCCGTCGCGGCTGGCAATCGTCAACCGATCTGGCACGAACGAACGCGTCCGGCCCAACTAGAGGCCAGCGCCGTGCAGCGCGCCGCCGAGATTGCCTCCTTGGCCGGCTGCCCGCTTCACATATTTCATGTCGGCGCCGCCGAACCACTTGCACAGGTGAACGCCGCTCGCGATCGCGGCTTGGACATCACCTCCGAAACCTGCCCCCAATATCTTCTCCTGACCGCCGACGAGCATCTTGCCGCACGCGAAGGTCATCTTTTCATCTGCGCCCCTCCCCTTCGCCGCGCTGCCGACCAGCAAGCACTTTGGAACGCCCTCCAAAACGAACTGCTCGAAATGGTGAGCACAGACCACTGCCCATGGACTCGCCGCCAGAAACAGCAGCCATCCTTTACCGATGTGCCGGGCGGGTTGCCCGGTATCGAAACACGCCTCGCCCTGGTACATCACTATGGTGTCAATGAGCGAGAACTCTCTCTGAACGTCTGGGCGTCAGCCTGCTGCACAAATCCAGCCCGTCGCATGGGCCTCAATCGCAAAGGAGCCTTGCTGCCCGGCCTTGACGCCGACATCGTCCTGTTCGACCCCGCCCGCGAAAAGACACTCCAATCCACCGAACTTAAAGAGGCGGCCGACTGGAGTCCGTATGAAGACGCCAAAATCGTGGGCTGGCCGCGAACAGTTCTGCTGCGCGGCAATGAAGTCATGCGCGACGAAACCTACGTCGGCAACAATGGACAGGGCATCTATCAGCATAGGACACTGATGGCCGCGCACTAAGCATCGTGTCCAATGGTCCCCGTCTTGACTCCTGCACAACAAGGTAGATGCACTTCAATGAGTACAGTCGAACGCCGGCCTTTCAAGCAGCTCACTCCCACCAACGCGCGCACCGCGCCTCAATACAAGAGTCAAAAAGCACATGCTCCTATTGACTGAAGCAACACTGAATGAAGGACTCAACTATCTGGCAGACAAGGATGCCGACCTGGCCAGAGTCGTCAAACATCATGGCCCCCCGCAGCTGCGCCATCGACCCCAGGGATTCTCAACGCTCTTGAAAATCATCCTTGGTCAGCAGGTGTCCCGTTCCTCAGCCGACTCCACATACCAACGGCTTGCCAATGCCATCGGTCCTCCCCTTCCCGCAAACTTCCTGGCTCTTGACGACGACTCACTGCGTTCTATCGGCTTCAGCCGCCAGAAAAGCCGCTACGGGCGCGAGCTCGCTTCCGCGCTCGTTGACGGACGCCTCAATCTCGACAGCCTGGACAAGGCCGACGACGACTCGGTCCGAGCCACATTAACCGCCCTGCCCGGCATCGGCCCCTGGAGCGCCGAAATCTATCTGCTATTTGCCCTGCGCCGGTCGGATGCCTGGCCCGCCAGCGACCTGGGTGTTATCGTCGGCGCCCAAAAAGTGAAAAATCTTCCGGCCCGCCCATCCCGTCTGGAACTGGACGACATGGCCGAAGCCTGGCGCCCCTGGCGCGGTCTCGCCGCCTTCATCCTTTGGCACGGCTACCAGGAAATCGAAGCTGCTTGATCCAGTACCGCTCGCATTTTCCTCTGACCTTAGGAAAGTTCTGCGAATCAACACAACCCCAACTGACGCCCAGCCCTCAACGAGGGGAACCAGACTGCTCACTCTTCCCCAACAACGTGTCCAGCCGACAGTGTCTCATCCCCCTCGCCGTCTCAAGCCACCGCCCACAGAAAACTAAAAACTGACTACTGAAAACCGCAGTTCCGCGCCCCCGCAACGCCCCCCTCCAAAACCATGCCTCATCCACCTTACGGCGTCATTCCAGCCGTGCAGCTCTAGTGCCCTGGCCGCCCCCAATCGAAAACGCGACCAGATAGCTTGATTGACGGAGGCGGTAAAGGGCTGATCAAGCCAGGCGCTGATTCTTGCTATCCGGTTACGGTTTTTCCTCCCATCTTGAACAATCCACTGAGCGGCGTCTGTGTCTGCCTACCCAACAGGAATCTTAGACTCTTTCCCACATGCTGGCGCGCATTTCCCGTCGCCGTCCGCCCCCAAAATCAGATGGGCCATGTACCCCCTCCCCCGCCCGGAATGACCTGCATCTAGTAGCCGTAGATAGATCGTAGGCATATCGCCCAGCAATCATCAGAAACGTATTATTGGACTTCTTCCGGTCCAAAATCAGCCATTTTGCCCCGGCAATCTTCCTCTACCAGTGTACGCTTCTTCCTATTTTGGATGATCCTGACCTGCCTTTTGCTAACTTTCTTTTCTGGCAGATGCATTGATGAGCGGTCAGAGAAGTGTTAAGATTGAAAGTCCAAAAGTCCCCAATGACGAGGGACAAAGCGGCCGGCGAAATTTCTTCTTGCCGGTCGTCGTTTTGCTAACGGGGCCCTAAGCGGCCCAGCGTAGAAAAGTGCGGCAGTCCCAAAAGTTGCCGCCAAACTGACTGTCGCGATCCAGGACCTTCGAATCCGGCAGCAACAGTCAAGAAGCAAAAACTTCCAACCGCATTTGCCTCGGGGACCGCAAAGGTGCTGGTTACGGGCAGGATAATCGTAGCTTCGCACCCTCGCCTGGGGCCAGGTCGGCGAAGCGTGTACCAAGAGGACGCCAAAGTCGACATCTCAACGAACGGAGAGGGTCAGATGGGCTTCATAATTGGGCAGAGTGTTATCCACCCGTCCCACGGCGCTGGTACAATCGTAGCCTTCCAGGAAAAAGAACTGGTCAAAGGCTTTCAGCGCTACTATGTAATCGAGTTCATTCACAATCGTCTCACCGTGCATGTGCCGGCGCCGCGTATCGAGCAAATCGGCGTACGTCCCGTCATGCCGGTCGCACGCATTGCCGGCGTAATGGAGACTCTCGAGTCACACCCAGTCGATCTGCCGGATGAATTCAGGCTGCGTCGCAATGAAATCGATAAACAGATCCACTCAGGTTACCCTAAGCAGGTCGCCGCCGCAGTTCGCGACCTTTTGTGGCGCGAGGCAGCCAAATACCTCACAGAGGCCGATAAGGAAGCCCTGGCTGAAGCACGCGCCCTCCTGATCACCGAACTAGCCCTCGCGCTCGACCAGACCTGGGAACACACCGAACAGAGCGTCGACGATGCAATCGCACAGGCAATCCGCGACCGCCAGGACGCCGAAGCCCGCGCGCGTGAACTTGAGTTGGAGATGCAACTGAAGCTGGAGCTGGAAGAGCAGGAGCCCGTGTCAACCGACTGGCCGTTCCCTGCCGCAGTTCCTGCGGAATTGAGCGAGGCCGCAGTCTGAAATCTGCCTGCCCCTCCTGTCAGGCAGTATCTTCTCGCCTTTAACGCGAGTGATCCGCTTTGAATTAAACACGCATGCAGTCCGGGCGCATATGCTACCGGACTGTGTCGCGTCTGACAAAGAACATTTCGTAACAGCTTCACTCTCGACCCAAATTCTCATCTGCGGAGAAAATAAATGCGCGTCCAGATCATGACCGATATGGAAGGCGTGAGCGGCATCATCGCCTGGGACCAGGTCAGCGGCGGAAAGCCCATGTACGAAGAGGGACGGCGCCTTTATACTGAAGAGATTAACGCCGCCATCCGCGGCGCGGCCGCCGCCGGCGCGACCGAAATCGTCGTCGTCGACTGCCACGGCGCCGGTGGACCCTGGACCTTTAACTCGCTCGTCCCCGACCTCCTGGACCCCCGCTGCGAATGGGTCGCCGGCCACACCTGGAGCCACTACACCGATACACTTGAGGCCGGCTGCGATGCCGTTCTCCTTGTCGGCATGCACGCCAAGGCCGGCACAGCCGACGGCGTCCTCAGCCACACCATCTCAACCGTGCTCTGGCGCCATCTCTGGTTCAACGGCCAGGCCGTCGGCGAGGTAGGTGTCAACGCCGCCGCCTGCGGCTACTACAACGCGCCTGTCCTTCTCGTAACCGGCGACGAGGCCGTCTGCCGCGAATCCACCGAACTCCTCGGCGAGGGACTCACCACCGTCGCCGTAAAGAAAGGACTCTCTCGATACGCAGCCCGCCATATACCCCCGGAACGCGCCCGCCAGATGATCGAAGACGGCGCCCGCAATGCCCTGTCAGACCTTGGCGCCGTTCCCCCATACCGCCTAAGCACCCCTACGACCATCACCTTCGAAGTAGGCAGCCCCGAAAACCTCGACACCTTCCGCGGCCGTCCCGGTGTCACGCTGGAGCCGCCCTACACAGTCCGCAGTGTCGGCGACGACTGGATGGCCGCCTGGAATCAGATCTGGCACTGGTAATATGCCGCCCAAACTCCTCATCACCGGCGCAACCGGCCTCCTGGGATCCCATATTCTGCGCGCTGCCCAGGAGCGCTGGCATCCCGTCGGCACATACCACCGCACAACCCGCCGCCAGGCACAATACTTCTTCGGAGTAATCGACCACGGACGCATCGACTTGGCTGACTACAGCGAAACCAAGGCCATGGTCGCCGACGTACAGCCCGCTGCCGTCATCCATACCGCCGCAATCACCGACCTCGACTACTGCGAAAAATATCCGGACGACTCTCTTCAGATTAACCTCCTCGCCGCGACCAATCTGGCCGCCCTCTGCGGCGACTTAGACGTCCCATTCCTGTTTGCCTCAACCGATCTCGTGTTCGACGGCACCGGCGCCCCCTATGCTGAGGATGATCCACCCACCCCCATCAACGTCTTCGGCGAACACAGAGCCTTGGCCGAGGAGGCAATTCTTGCCGTTTACGCCGACGCTGTCATCGCTCGCCTGCCACTCCTGATCGGCTACGGCAGCATGAATCGCGAATCCTTCTTCTACAAGCTGGTCGCAGCATTCCGCACCGGTCAGGAGGTTACCCTCTTTGGAGATGCTATCCGCACACCGGTCAGCGCCGCCGTCGCCGCCACCGGTCTTCTGCAGATAGCCGGCAGCGGCTTCGAGGATGACGTCAATATTGCCGAAATCGATCGCGTAGTCGACCGGCTCCATCTGGGCGGACGCGACCAGACCAGCGTCTTCGAGCTCGGCCTGCAGACACTTCGCATCCTGGGTCTGTCTGAACAACTGGCCGTCCCCGTCAGCGTGCTCGACTCCTATGCGGGCCAGCTCGAAAGACCATTCCTTGCTGCCCGTTCTGCCAACGTCGCCCTCGACAGCAGCCATGCCTACGAACTGGGCTACGACCCCCCTCCCCTCTCCTCGCAGCTTGAAGAACTACTGCCTCATGCGTGGCGGGCCCCAAGCCGCGTCGAAGACATTCCGGATCCGGAAGCGGAACCCGTCGATCCGAATGAAGACAACTGAAACGCATACCGAATCTCTCCGAAAACCGTTCAGAATCGAAGCCTCCCATTTTCCTCTTCTGCAACTGAGTACACCTCACCAAGGCCAAAGCGTGCATCCTAAATTGGGGGGTGCACTTGCGCATGCCTTAGGTAACGACTAAGCCATGTCCAACACGCAAATCCGATCTCAGGCAATTTACGTGGCTGCTTTCTCCTGAACTGTATTTGGGCGGTCGGCCGCAAGCGGCCTCCCTTGTGCAGGGGCTGCGCCCCCGCAACGCCCCCCTACAAAAACATGCCTCACCGACCGTGTTTACTCTTCCCCAGCATCGTGTCTGGCGAACGGTGTCTACTCCCCCACTTGCCGCCTCAACCCACCGACCACCGACCTCCAACCGCAGAAGTTACTGACCCCTGACCCCTGACCCCTGACCCCTGACCCCTGACCCCTGCCCCCTGCCCCCTGACCCCTGCCCCCTGACCTCCGACCGTGTGCCTTCATCGCAACGTGTCGGCTGGCGAGCATGGCGGCGGCTGTACACCAGTTGCGTCACCAAGAGCCTGAATGGTTCCAAGGATGACTAGACGGTCAGGTACTGTGGCTCAGTAGTTACCAATAATGTGGGAAATACCCGCACGCGCCTGCAAATTGCGAAAACATTGAAAATCAGTAGAATAGGGCTTGCTTGCCAGTTCGACAACAGGCAGCTCAACGCAATCGACCCGCGCACGTCTCTGTTTTCTGGCAAATGATTATTCGGACCGCGTTCAATAACGCAAGTTATTACTGACTTGAATTAAGCCAAAACCTGAGGGCGATACAGATGCTGACCACTGAACAGAAACGCAAATTCGATAGCCAGGGATTCCTCAATGTTCAAGGTCTCTTCTCCGATGAAGAGGTCCGCAAATTTCGCCGCCATTTCATGGAAATGCGCGCCGCCGGCTCCTATCCCGGCGACTCCGCCGGCGTCGATAACGACAGCAACGATCCCCTCAAGAAATACCCCCGCATGATCCACATGCACCGCTGGGATGAGCTCAGCCTAAACTGGATGCTGGACAGCCGCCTGCGCGAATGCATGACCGACATGCTCGGACGCGAACCGTATGCCGTGCAGACGATGCTCTACTTCAAACCCCCTGGCGCCCGCGGCCAGGCCCTGCACCAGGACCAGCAATACCTGCGCGTACAGCCCGGCACCTGCATCGCCGCCTGGCTCGCACTCGACGACTGCATCGAAGAAAACGGCTGCCTCCGCATGGTCCCGGACAGCCACGCCTGGCCCCTCCTCTGCACAGCTGAAGCCGACACAACCCAGAGCTTCACCGACGTCACCGTCGACCTGCCCGATAACGTGGACGCCCAACCCGTCATCATGAAGGCCGGCGACGTCGTCTTCTTCAACGGCCAGGTCGTCCATGGCAGCTTCCCCAACACCAGCGCCGATCTATTCCGCCGTGCCTTAATCGGCCACTACATCGCCGGTGAAGCCCAGCAGGTCGCCAAGTATTATCACCCTATCTTTCGCATGGACGGCACAGAGGTCAACCTGGATATCAGCGAAGGCGGCGACTTGTGTGGACGCTGGGTCGATGTCGACGGTACGCCTGTGATTGAAATGCAGCCCAGCGAAAAGTTGGCCTGGTAAGAGAAATAAACGAAGCAAGTCAGGGATATACCCAAGTATACGCTCGGAAGCGCGACTGCCTCTCCATTTATCAGGCTCTTCACACGGGTCCTCATCTTGGAAAGCATCCAATTGAAGCGACCGAACATTCTGCTGATAATGAGTGACGAGCACGACCCCGCCGTAACCGGCTGTTACGGCCACCCGCTCGTGCAAACGCCCAACCTCGACCGCCTGGCTGCGGAGGGCGTCCGCTTCGAAAACGCCTACTGCAACAATCCCATCTGCGTTCCCTCCCGCATGTCCTTTCTCACCGGCAAATACGCCTCCGATGTCAACGTCTTTGACAACGGTTCCCCTCTCCCCTCCGAAATCCCCACCTTTGCCCACTACTTGGAGGCCGCCGGCTACGAGACAAACCTCTGCGGGCGCATGCACATGATCGGCCCCGACCGCCTGCACGGCTTCGGCCGTCGCCTCCTCGACGACAAGAACGATTGGGTCAGGCTCGGTAAGGGGCCCGTACGAACAACAGGGGCCCGGCGCAGTAGCAACTCCCACGTCACCGAATGCGGCCCCGGACCGCCCCGCTGGCTCGACTACGACCGCACTGCCACCGACCTGGGCGAGCGCTTCCTGCGCGACAAAGCTGACAATCCGACCACCAAACCCTGGTGCCTGGTCGCAAGCTTTATGTACCCCCACTTCCCCCTGTACACGCCGCAGGAATATCTCGACCTCTACCCAGCCGACCAGATCGAACTGCCCGAATCACGCGCCGAACCGCTGGAAAGTCAGCACCCCGCTATCCGCCAACTGCGCTACTTCTTCCACAACGACCAGCCGCTGCCCGACGAAACTACGCGCACAGCCCTCGCCAGTTACTTTGCCCTGGTAACTCTGACTGACGAACACATTGGCCGCCTCTTGCACATCGTCGATAGCTCGGCTCTTTCCGAAAACACCGTGGTCATCTATCTCAGCGATCACGGCGAAATGGCCGGGCAGCATGGGATCTGGCAAAAGCAGTGCTTCTACGAATCGTCGGTGGGCGTGCCGCTCATAGTAAGAGGACCGAATCTTGCACAGGGCACTAGCGTCAGTCAAAACGTCAGCCTCGTCGACGTCATGCCCACCCTGCTGGACCTCGCCGAAACCCCTATTCCAGACGATCTGCGCGGACGAAGCCTGTTGCCTGCGCTGCGCGGAGACACCTTCTCGGATGAGGTCGTCGTGGCCGAATACCACGCCCAGGGCATGCTCAGCGCAGGCTACATGGCAAAAAAGGGAAATTTTAAGTTAACTACTCAGCCTCATCTGGGAGGTTGTATTGTATGAAGGGTAACGTCCATCGATCAAAAAAGACCACAAACGACTGCCTGAAAACAGTATGTCTTTCAACTACGGGCCATAATTCGCGCCATTTATGCCGTTTTGACCCGAACTTGACCTTTGCAGATAGGCTCCAAGCACGATTCATTACACTTGGATGACTTGACTGTCCATTTAGAGTCGCTCATTGGGTAATGGCTTAGTAGTTAACCTGAGTTCGGAGTTTAGTCAGCTGCAGGCAGTCGTATGTAATGCGCTGAAATTCATATACGGCGTAGGCAAAATCATTGACTACAATATGTAGCCATGAGTTGATTGTGTACCAAAAATGAAGTCACATGCAATCGCTATGCTTTCTTCATATTGTGGACTCATGTTGTCTAAAGCACTAGATATAGTATTCGCAAGCTAACATCAGAGGTTCATAAACTCCGAATTCAGGTTAGTTACGTTATTTCTTAGTCAGACTCGTCTGCACAGTCGGCAAGCCACTGAGCGTGAGGCGGCATTTCAGGAGGTTCGTCAACCTCCAACGATATATCCTTCCACACAAGTACTTCACGGGTAAGCACGATACTCTTCTCAGAAAATCCATGTTCCCGTGCAGCTTCCTCATCCAATACCATCCTGCCGTCAACCATTGTCGCGTAGAGATCGGTCATATACTTCATCTCGTGTATCCGCTCACGTGAGTTGCTACAATCTTCATCAGGTGACAACGGGATAGGAATTAGAGGTCCGGTCGTGCATCCTGTCATCAACACCATCAGAAGCCCAATCATCCAGCGTCTCATTTCAATCTCTCCTCCACTGACCCTGGTCCTGGTCCTGGTCAGCCTTCCGTGTCGAGGCACACGGAAGGCTGACCAAACCTACGGACGGTGGTTACTGTTGAGTACATCTTACCCTATCGCCATCCGGCTCGCAAAGCCAAGTTGAAAAATAGATATAAGCGGTCCATTCATTGGCGTCATACTCGATGTAAGGGGCTTGCAAGTAAAAGTCGGAGTGTGTGACAGTGAAATAGTCCACATCGCACATGTTAGTGTCCTCGTCACTGTCTTCGCCGTCCGCCAACCAATAGGTTTGCTCATCTCCACCATCCACTAGATCGCCCTTGATCTTCATCCAGCCACCGGAACGATTTCTGACAACGCCTGGCCAGTTGAACGGATCGGTACACCAGACACCTTCTTCTGGATCGTCCGGGTCATCTGGGTTGCCGGGTGGTTCATCTGCTTGCATTTGGAGGGGCGGGTCAACTGGCGGATTGGGGCCAGTTGCGTTTACCGTACCGTAGGTTATCAGGAGGGCGAGAATCATAAGGACTACAATGAGGGGGCGGTGCGAATGTACCATCTTATGTCTCCTTTTGCTACCTTGAGGTTTGGCAGACTTCAATCTCATGAAACGCAGCAATTGATGGATGTGTACTTCTATGGAACAGTATACGCGCATCCGGCGGCGTTTGCCTCGCTCAAATTTTCCGATTTCGGTACATCTAATGTACCGAAATCGGTATAATGCTTGAAAGAATACCGTTTGGCGGGGGTTGTCAGAGGCTGAATCGTGATCGGGGGCCGCTGTTCGAACAATCACGATGCGCGCAAGACGCATTTGGATCTCTCTGCCTTGACTGCGTAACATGAGGTACTAAGCCTCGTCTGGAAAGGTGTTTGAAAAGTAACGGTCATCGGTCAAGAAACCCAAAACGACCGCCGGAAAGCAGTGAATTCTTCATCTACACGCCATACTTGGTGCCATTTGTGTCGTTTTGACCTGAACTTGACCTTTTCAGACAGGTTCCAAACACGATTCATCATACTCGGATGACTTGATTGTCCATTGAAAGTCGCACATTGGGTAATGGCTTAGTAGTTACCATCTGTGGCAATGGTATTTCTGGGCGTCCTTATAATTATGCCCATTTCTGCAGATGTCTGCGCTGTTGCAATGGGGACAGCGATGTAGGATAATGCTTGTGATCATGATGAGGCTCCTTCTCGTAGCTGGGTTTGTGTTTGGCGACGACCAGCCTACTGAATTGAGCCTCATCAGTCAATACATAACCACTACAAGGCATTTGAATGAGAAGACCTAACATTCAGCTGATAATGAGCGACGAGCATGACCCGGCTGTGTCCGGTTACTACGGACATCCGGTAGTACAGACACCCAACCTGGACCGACTGGCTAGGGTTCGTTGACGTTTGATTAGTCTTGTCACATTGGCGACACCAGCCCGCGCACGACAGTGCCCTGCCATTCGTGGACCCAAGAGACGCCAGCCGCGAAGCCTGATGGCTCTGCCCAATCCGCACAATTACATCGAATTATGACCTGGAACACCCAAAAATCGAACGTAAAAGTGCGTTTGAGCGGACATTGCGGACATTTTTATGAATAAATTCATAAAAATACACCGTCGCCATAGACATTCTTCTCGTTCTTTCTAAATTAAGCTCTATATGAAACCACTAGTTTTCGCGCCGTCTACAAAGCAGGGACGCAGAAGCACAGCCTGCGTCAGCAATAATTATAACCTTCTATTCTCATTAGGAGTCGCTGACATTTCTATGAAGCAATCAATAGCGGCGCAATCGAAAGCGGGGAAGTGGGGGAGTAGAAGATATCTGGCCGTGCGCCAAAGGGCCAGCGCCCTTTCGTTTCTCATGTAGATCCCAAATGAATCCACGAGCTTGCGAGTATCAATAGAGCGAGTGAGACGCATGCGACGTCAGGCGACAGCCCATGCGAAAAGTCTTGGATTCAAATTGGACGCACATGAGTTTCTGATTATCATATATTATTGATGAATAAGCGGTGTTCACTCTCTTGAAAATTTTTTCTCGCAAACGCTCGTAAACTCTCGTGGATCTCTCGTAAACGCTCGTACGAGCGTTTACCTGTTCCCGTACGAGCGCACGACCTGAGTTCAGGGAGCGTCCAGCCCTGCTTTTCGTGCAGTTACACTGAAACAGTGTTTCTCCAGCCCGCTTTGAAACCCTGCTTTTTCACCGAACGCAGCCGGAAGAGTTTGCCCTCTCGACACACCTGGAAATGTCAACGAGCCCTAGTCAGGGTGTGCTTTTTGAAAACGCCTACTGTGACCTGCCCCCCAAGAACTGGTCCAAGTATAATGTTAGTATTGGGCCGTAGAAAGGGGGGAAAGATGGCGAAGAAGAGACTTACGCCGGAGCAGGTGATTAACAAGCTTAGAGAAGCTGAGGTGGCGATAGGCGAGGGCAGCACAGTGGCTGAGGTCGCCCGTCGGATCGGAGTGACCGAGCAGACCTTCTACCGCTGGCGCAGCGAGTACGGGGGTCTCAGGATCGACCAGGCCAGGCGTCTGAAGCGTCTGGAGTTGGAGAACGGCCGCCTGAAGAGAGCGGTGGCGGACCTGACGCTGGACAACCAGATACTGCGGGAGGCGTCAGAGGGAAACTTCTGAGCCCTTCACGTCGTCGCGAGTGTGTCGACCACGTGAAGGCGCTCTTGGGAGTTTCGGAGCGACGCGCCTGCAGGGTGCTGGGTCATCCTCGCTCCACCCAGCGATACAAGCCGAGCCCGGTGGAGGATGAGAAGGCGCTGACCGAGGAGATCGTGGCGCTGGCCAGTCAGTTCGGCAGGTACGGTTACCGTAGAGTCACCGCCCTTCTGAGGCATCGCGGCTGGCGAGTGAACCACAAGCGTGTGGAGAGGATATGGCGACGTGAAGGGCTGAAGGTGCCTGTGAAGCAGCCGAAGAGAGGGCGTCTGTGGTTCAATGACGGCTCGTGTGTGCGTCTGCGGCCTGCGTGGAAGGACCATGTGTGGGCCTACGACTTCGTGCACCTGAGGCTCCATGATGGCAAAGGAGTGCGGTTGCTGACCGTCATCGACGAATACAGCAGAGAGTGTCTGGCGATCCGAGCTGCGCGCAGCATACGGTCTGCCGATGTGATAGAGGTGCTGGCCGAATTGATGGTGTTTAGAGGCGTGCCCGACCATATTCGCTCGGATAACGGGCCGGAGTTTACGGCCCGGGCTGTGCGTGAGTGGCTTGGGCAGGTGGGAGCCAGGACGCTCTACATCGAGCCTGGGTCGCCGTGGGAGAACGGCTACATCGAGAGTTTCAACGGGAAGTTGAGGGACGAGCTGCTGGACAGAGAGGTCTTCTATACGTTGCTGGAGGTGCGTGTGCTGACGGAGCAGTACAGACGGATTTACAACCAGGTCAGACCGCACAGCTCCCTGGGCTACCGGCCGCCGGCGCCTGAGGCCCTCTTGCCTTCCGACCCTATCCCCGTGCTTGTCGGACTAACATAACAAGTGGTACAAACGTCGGGGGCAGGTCAATCGTCATCACCACCCTGCCGATCCTTATGATCTACCCCTTCATCCAACGCTACTTCGTCAGGGGCATCATGCTCGGCTCAATCAAAGGTTGATTCCAGAATGAACAAAACTCTCCATGGCGCATGGCCCGCGCTCATCACACCTGCAAACGCCGACGGCACAGCCAATCTGACCGCCCTCCGCGAACTCGTCGACTATATGCTCAGCAAGAAAGTCGACGGCCTCTACCTCTGCGGCGGCACCGGCGAAGGCCTCCTGCTCGCGCCCAAGGACCGTCGCGACGTGGTCGAAACCGTCATGGACCAGATCGGCAACAGCATTCCCGTCATCGTCCACGTTGGCAGTATCAGCACGCGCGAAGCGATGGCGCTCGCCTGCCATGCCCAGGAAAAAGGTACCGCCGGCGTGAGCTCTGTCATGCCCGTCTACCTTGGCGGCCTCGAAGCCACCTACCGCCACTACGAAGCCATCGCCGCCTCCGCGCCCGATATTCCCTTCTTCCCCTACTTATTCGGCGGCCAGATCGACGCCACCTCTCTGATGAAAGAGCTCCTCTGCCGCATTCCCAACGTGGGCGGCGCAAAATATACCGGCCCCAACATGTACGAGATCGCCCAAATCATCGATCTCGGTGACGACCTGCCCCAGGACAAGAACTGGACCATCTTCTCCGGCATGGATGAACAGTGCATCTTCGCCGCCATGATGAACGCGCCCGGCAATATCGGCTCCACTCTCAACGTCATGCCCGGCCCTTACCGTAAGATGCACAAATGCTACCAGGCCGGCGATATCGCGCAGGGCCTGTCCCTGCAAAAGCAGGCCAACCGGCTCACCGCCGTCATGATCGACCACGGTGTTACCCCCGCCATGCGCGTCGCCCTGAAGTCGATGGGCATCGACTGCGGCCCCCCTCGCCTGCCGCAGGAGCCTGTTTCGCCCGAAAAAGAGGAAATAATCCTGGCTGAACTCAAAGAGGCAGGTCTGGCCGCGTTGGCCGCCATGTAGCTGTCAGGCCGTCTGCTGCTCGTCCAATCCGAACGCCGGCGTACCGCCGGTTTTGACCAATCCAACCGCGTAGCATAGCATTGGCCCAACGAACTGGCCTGGAGTGCCCCCGCGTTCTTGCGGCGCGCAGACGCGCCATCCGATTCTGTTTAAGCGAGGATTCTGCATGTCCTTTTTTGCCAAGCTCGAAGCGGCCGCGCGGCGCAACAAGACCCTCTTGTGCGTCGGCCTCGACCCTACGCCCGAGGCCTGCCCGGATCAATACCTCGACTTCGTGCAACTCTCCCGATCAGAGGCAGTCAACCAGCCTGAAAAAACCTGTGATGCACTTCTGGCCTGGAACCGGGCCGTCATCGTAGCCACCTCCGATCTGGTCTGCTGCTACAAGCCCAACATCGCCTTCTACGAAGCTCTGGGCCAGCCAGGCATGGCCCTCCTGCGCGCAACCATCGCCGCCGTCCCCTCCGACATCCCAGTCCTCTTGGATGCCAAGCGCGGCGACATCGGCACAACCGCCGCAGCCTACGCCCGCGCCTGCTTCGAGCAACTCGGCGTCGACGCCGTCACCCTCAGCCCCTACCTGGGAGAGGACAGTATCGCCCCCTTTGCTGCCTACCAGGGCAAGGGAATGTTCGTGCTCTGCCACACCTCCAACCCCTCAGCCGGCGCTTTCCAAAAGCTTGCCGTCCACGGCGGAAACATAGCAGGCGGGGATGAACCACTTTATATAAGTGTCGCGAGAGAAGCCACTAGCTGGTCGTCGAATGTTGGACTGGTCGTCGGTGCAACCTATCCCGAGGCCCTGGCAAAAGTGCGCGCCGTCGCGCCCGACGCCTGGCTACTGGTACCGGGCATCGGCGCACAGGGAGGCGATCTGGAAGCGTCACTGACCGCCGGCCTGCGCCAAGACAGACTGGGAATGCTAATCGCCGCCACCCGCGGGGTCACCCAGGCTGACGACCCCCGCCAGGCCGCCACACGAATCCGTAACCGCATCAACGCTGCCCAGGCAGAACTGAGCGACAAAACCGATAGTGAAGAGCCTCCTCCCAGCCCAAACGGCTCGCAAGCAGCAGAGTCCCACAAAGACCTGATCACCGGCCTCGCCGACCTCGGCGCGCTCCAGTTCGGCGACTTCACCCTCGCCAGCGGCAAACGTTCCTCAATGTATGTCGACCTGCGCCTGCTCGTAAGCCGACCCAGCCTGATGCACGCCGCCGCCTGCGCCTATGCCGCCAAACTTGACCAGCTGGAGTGCGACCGCATCGCCGGCATCCCCTACGCCGCCCTGCCAATCGGCCAGGCCGTTTCGCTGGACAGCGGCGTCCCCCTGATCTACAATCGCAAAGAAAGCAAAAGTCACGGCCTCGGCAAGGACATCGAAGGCCTGTGGCAGCCGGGCGAGCGCGTCGTCATCATCGAAGACGTGATCACCACCGGCGGTAGCATCGTCAGTTCAGTCGAGTTGTTCCGTGCCGCCGGGCTGGTAGTCGAGGACGCGGTCGTGCTGCTCGATAGGCAGCAAGGCGGCGTCGAAAACCTGGCTAAGGCCGGCATTCGAGTCCACAGCGTCCTCGAGTTGGGAGACGTCTTGGACCTGCTTGCCAAAACAGGCCACATCCCCGCAGAGATTCTTCAGACGCTGTTCGCTTCCACTCCTTCTGGGGACGCCGCGACGCAGTCTGATGCGTAAAGTGATCGGTAAACCGAATTGAGTGACCTGAGTCCCAATCTGTCAGTCAACTTTCTCGACCGCGAGCTGCCCACACCCCTTGTACTCGCCAGCGGAATCTGGGGCACAACCGTCAGCCTGCTGGAACGCGCCGCGGCAGACGGCTGCGGCGCCGTCACAGCCAAGAGCTGCGGCCCCGAACCCCGCCACGGCCACGTCAACCCTTCCTGCATCGACTGGGGCGGCGGCCTCCTAAATGCAATCGGTCTGGCAAACCCAGGCGTCGAAGAGGAAATCGGGCTGTTGCAAGAGGCCAAAGCCCAACTCCAGCCGCGCGGCGTCGCCGTCATCGCCAGCATCTTCGCCGGGACCGCCGCCGAGTTCGGCGACGTCGCCCGCAGCGTCGCCCGCGCACAACCCGACTTCATCGAAGTCAACATCTCCTGCCCAAACGTCGAGGACAGTTTCGGCGAGCCCTTCGCCGCAAACGCCGAGTCCGCCGCCGCCGTCACCGGCTTCGTCAAGTTAGCCGTCGCCGGCCAGGGAATTCCCATCATCGTCAAGCTCGCGCCCAACGTTCCCAGCGTCGGCCGCATCGCCCAGGCCGCAGTCCACGCCGGCGCCGACGCGCTCTGCGCCATAAACACCATGCCCGGCCTCGTCCTCGACCCCTATAGCGGTCAGCCCGTCCTCGCCAATCGCAGCGGCGGTATCAGCGGCCCCGCCCTCAAGCCCATCGCCCTCAAAGCCGTCTACGATGCCCGCAAAGCCTGCCCCCACACCCCCATCATCGGCACCGGCGGCGTCAGCAACGGCCAGGACGCAGTCGAAATGCTCATGGCCGGCGCAACCACGGTCGGCGTCGGCAGCGCCATCTACCAGCGCGGCCCCGACGCCATCCGTCTCATCCACGCCGAACTACAACAGTGGATGGCCGACCAGAACGTCACCAGCATCCCCGACCTCCAGGATCGCGCCCACACCGAGCCGCTCTACGCGGCAACGCCCTCCACACCGCCCGCTCCGTCAACCGCCTGACGCATCTTCCGCATCGCAATCCATCCTCGTCGGCAGCCCTGCTCCCTTCGCATAGTACCTTCGCACCCACGAGGCGCACCACCTCACACAATCAGCATCGCATCGCCAAAACTGAAAAACCGATACCCCTCCGCCTTAGCAACCTCATACGTCTCGAATAGCATCTGCCGGCCGCTGTCTCGCTCCTGCGGATGCGCCTGCCCCACGAACGCGCTCACCAACATCAGCAGCGACGACCGCGGCAGATGGAAATTCGTCAGCAACGCGTCCACCGCGCGAAATCCATAGCCCGGATAAATATACAGATCGACCTCGCCCGCGAACGGAACGACCTCATCTTGTCCGTCCCCCCCGCCGTAACCATCCACGCCCCGTGCCGTAGTCGCGCAATACTCCAACACCCGCGTCGACGTAGTGCCCACCGCCACGACCCGCCCGCCCAGCTGTCTGGCAGCGTTGATGGCGCGCGCCGACTCCTTCGTCAACGCAGCCCACTCCCGATGGATCTGGTGGTCGGCCACCTGCTCCGCCGTCACCGGGCCGAACGTGTCCAACCCCACGTGCAACGTTATCGACTCCCATCCAACCCCCATTCCCCGCAACCTCTTCAGCAACCCAGGCGTGAAATGCAAGCCCGCGGTCGGCGCAGCAACGCTGCCCTCCGCCCGCCCATAAACTGTCTGATAGCGCTCCCTGTCCCCGCTAAACCTGTTGATATATGGCGGCAGAGGCAACTCCCCTAATTCCTCCAAAATCCCCACAATTGGCGCCGAGAAACGCGCCCGGCGCAGCCCGCCCGCCTCTTCTGCAACAATCTCCACCTGGACTGGACTCGCATTCAGTTCCACTCTGACGCCGACCCGCAGGCCGCGTCCCCGTACCAGGCAGTCCCACTCCATGCCCGCTTCATCCACCTGCCGCAACAAAAATACCTCCGCCGTGCCGCCGGTAGCCTTATGCGCCCGCAACCGCGCCGGAATCACCCGGCTGTCATTCGCCACCAGCAGGTCATCAGATTGTAGGAACCTGCCAATGTCTCTGAAACTGTGGTGTTCGATCTGCCCGGACGCCCGGTCCAACACCAACAGCCGGCTGCTATCGCGAGGGTCCGCCGGCTGCTGCGCGATGAAGCGTTTGGGAAGTTCGTAGTCGAAAAGGTCTGTACGCATCAGGTTTTCAAGTTCTGCTCGCTGCGTATTCTAATTCACTGCCAGACAATATATCGGATTCAAAAAGCGCCGCTTTCCAAGACTATTCGAAGCCTATAGTATCCCAGCACGATTTCACTTGGTTTTAACACAGGTGTTAGAATCGAGGAAGCGCACAGTTGACGAAAACCCGCGGCCGCACGATCACAGCGTCAACGCCCAACGATAACGGCCCGTTTCAACTGTGACGGCATCCTGTATCATGTAGCCCAAAGTAGAGCAAAGTGATACGTAACAGACGGAAACCCATGAACCTGATAACCGTCATACTGGTCCTCGCCCTTCTCTTCGTGATCATCCTCCTGGGCGGCGGGCTCATCGTCTACATCTACTGGTGGCTGGTGCAACGCCCTGCCCCCCAACTCGAAGGCGAACTCGATCTCCCCGAACTCGACGCAACCGTGGAGGTGCTGCGCGACCAACATGGCATCCCCCACATCTACGCCCAGTCTGAGGCCGATCTTTGGCGGGCGCAAGGTTTTACCCACGCCCAGGACCGCCTCTGGCAGATGGAGCAGAACCGTCGCGTCTCCCAGGGCCGGCTTGCCGAACTCGTTGGCGAAGCCGCCCTCGACGTCGATCGCTTCAGCCGCATCGTCGGCTTTCGCCGAGCCGCACAGGCCGAACTGGAAAACCTCGACGAAGCCACAATCCTGACACTGCAACACTACTGCCAGGGCGTCAACGCCTACATCCGCAGCCGCAAAGGCAAAATGGCCGCCGAATTCAACCTGCTCCGCCGTCAACCCGAAGAATGGTCGCCGCTGGACATCCTTGCCTTCGGCAAGATGGTGGCCTGGAGCCTGAGCATCAACTGGGAAAGCGAGCTCGTTCGTCTCCAACTCGCTGCCAAGCTGGACCCGACCCTGGCCGCCGACCTCGAGCCGGACTATCCCAACACCAACCCGGTCGTGGCCGAAGCCGCCGGCAGCCAGGATTCCCTGCGCCTGTTGCATACCGCCGGCCTGATGCTGAACGAGTATGAGCAGCTGAAGGGCTGGATGGGGCTCGCCGCGCCCGGCATCGGCCAGGGCAGCAACGCCTGGGCAGTGTCCGGCAGCAAGACTACCAGCGGCCGCCCCATTCTCTGCAACGATCCCCACCTGGTCATGACCATGCCCGGTCCGTGGTATGAGATGCACCTGCATTGCCCCCCGCCGCCCGGTGAATCCGGCCCCGGCATCCACGTCAGCGGCGCCTCGTTCGGCGGCGCCCCCGGCATCATCATCGGCCACAATGAACAGATAGCATGGGGCATGACCAATGCCTTTCCCGATGTGCAAGACGTCTGCATCGAACGCCCGCATTCCGACAACGCCAACGGCCAGCCGCCGCGTTTCGAGTACGATGGCGAATGGGAAGAGGCCACCGTCCTGCGCGAAGAAATCTACCTGCGCAACCGCCTCAGCCCCCACGTCGAAGAGGTCGTTGTCACCCGCCACGGCCCGCTGCTGAGCGGCATCCTCAAAACCGAAAGCCCGGACACAGGCTTTCCCGATGAGCCGGTTCTGACCGTCGCCCCGCTTGCCCTCCGCTGGATCGGCCACGAACCAGGCACCGTCTTGCGCTCGGTTCTGCGCATCAACCGCGCCCAGAACTGGCAGGAGTTCGACGCCGCCCTCTCCGACTGGAGCGCACCTTCCCAGGTTTTCGCCTATGCCGATAGCGACAATATCGCCTACCGCCTCGCCGGCGCCGTCCCAATTCGCCGCAACGGCAACGGCCTCGTTCCCGTGCCCGGCTGGAACAGCAACTACGAGTGGGACGGACTGATTCCCGACGACGAACTGCCGCGATGCCTCAATCCCTCCAGTGGTTTCATCGCGACCGCCAACAACAAAATCACCGGCGACGACTACCCCTACGTCCTTACCTTCGAAACCATGCCCGGCTGGCGCGCCCGCCGCATCGAAGAGATGCTGGCCGAGAAAGAGACACTCTCCCTGCGCGACATGGAACAGATGCAGCTCGATCAGACCAGCCTCTACGCCCAGGCCCTGACACCTCTCCTTACAAGCCACTTGAGCGAAGACCCGTACGTGCGCGTCGCCGTAAACATGCTCCAGGACTGGGGCTATCACATGGATCAGGAGAGCCCGGCCGCGCTCGTTTTCCACTATACCCTCTTGCACCTCCTCGATCTGACCTTCGGCCAGAAGCTGGGCGCCACCGCCGCAGGCTATCTCGGCAAAGGCAGCAGCCCCGTCTTTCTCATCAACGGCTTCATGCTGCGCGCCCAAACCCGCCTCCTGGAGCTGCTGCAAAACGAAAACGATTCGCCCTGGTATGCCGACGCCGCCACCGGCCGCCGGCGGACCAAAGAAGAACTGATCGAGACCGCCCTCAAACTCTCCGTCAACCGCCTTCGTCGCGAAGTCAATCCCACGCCCCGCAAATGGGCCTGGGGACGGATGCACCAGATCCGCTACAGCCACACTTTGGGCAGATCACGAATCCTCGGCTGGCTCTTCAACCGCGGGCCCTATCCCATCGGCGGCGACGGCACCACCCTCAATCAGACCGCCTACATGCCCGAACTGCCGCCCGGCCTCGTCCAGGTCCAGGCCGCCTATCGCCAAATCTTCGACATCGGCAACTGGGACGCAGCCCAAAGCGTTACCGCCAGCGGCCAGTCCGGCCATCCCGTCAGCCGCAACTATGCCGATCAAATCCCCATGTGGCTCGAAGGCGTCTATCACAAAATGCCCTGGAGCCGCCCAGACGTCGAAAAAGCCACCCGCCACCGTCTGCTTCTGAAGGGCGACGGCCGGTGATCGACACGTCACCTACCCTGATCGCTACTCTCGCCCAACCGGCCGCCAACCAATGAATCTATCCCCCTATCGCGGCTATCTCTATGCGCTCATCGCCTTTGGAACCTGGGGCTTCCTGCCCGCCTACTGGAAGCAGCTCCACGCTCTTCCCATGCAGGAAATCCTTGCCCACCGCATCATCTGGTCCGCCGTCACCATGGTTATTGCGCTCGCACTCCTGAAGGACCGTTGCTGGCTACGCAAACTTCGCAGCTCGCCAACCGTCCTCCTGCTGGTTCTCGCCGCCGCCCTCCTCACCGCCGCCAACTGGATCACCTACCTCTGGGCAGTAGAAACCGGTTTTGTCGCCAAGATTAGCCTGGGCTACTTCATCAACCCTCTGTTCAGTGTTCTTCTGGCCCACCTGTTTCTCGGCGAGCGACTGCGCCGCGGACAGATTATCGCCGTCTCCATCGCCGTCGCCGGAGTGATTTACCTCACCGTCAGCCTCGGCGAGCTGCCATGGATCGCCCTCTCGCTCGCCGGAACTTTTGGCTTCTACGGCCTGATCAGAAAGAAGATCGACCTGAGCGGGATGCAATTCTTCTCCCTCGAGATGACACTCCTCCTCGTACCAGCCCTCTTCCTCCTTGTATACACAGGCCAGCAGGGGCCCCCCGTATGGACCGCTAACGTTTGGCCCCGAATCGGCCCTCTCCTTCTCGCCACCGGCGTCATATCTGCCATCCCCCTCGTCAGCTTCGGCGCCGCCGCCCGCCTCATCCCCCTCTCCAGCCTCGGCCTGATGCAATACCTCGCCCCCTCGACCCAATTCATCCTCGGCGTCTTCATATACAAAGAGCCCTTCACCTCAGTCCAACTTATCGGCTACACCTTCATCTGGACCGCCCTCATCATCTACTCCCTCGAAGGCCTCCGCCACACCCGCTCCGCCCCCCGCATGACTAGCCTCCCCTGATTCACCAGCGACCGCAGCCAAATAGCCAAAGCCCCCCGGCCAATCCTCAACTATCCACTATCCACTGCATTTTGGCGGTCGGGCCTTCGGCCCTCCCTTGTGCAGGGGCTGCGCCCCCGCAACGCCCCCCTACAAAACCATCCCTCACCGACCGTGCGCATTCATCCCAGCATGTCTGCTGGCGAGCAGGGCGACCACAACCCACCCGTTGTGTGACCAATAGCCCGAATGGATGCAACGAAGATGGGCTGGTATACAAAAGTGGCACAAGTATTACGCAGAAGAAAAATTGACTTTCCCACTCCTGCCCTCTATAATTGGCCGCACATTATAGAATGGCAGCGCACCGGAGGAGTACCCACGCGCGCAGACGGCAGAGAGACGCCCTCTTGGCTGAAAAGGGAGTCCGTTCTCGCAGCGCACAGAAGAGGCAGCGGCAGCTTGACTGGGAGCCGGAGTCTCACGGGGAAAGTCGCCGGGAAGGCTGGGAGCGTGAAAGGAAGTAGCACATAACCCTCCCCGGGTCCGCCCGTTACCGCGGCAGAGAGAGTCGGCTTCACTCAGGGTCTATCCTGAGAATGCTGCCGGCTAACCAAGGTGGTACCGCGGAGTCATTTCGTCCTTTGGATGGAATGGCTTTTTTGTTTCGACAGGCCTTCTTCAGTTTCTGGCCGTGGAAAAGAGCTTGCCTGCGAGCAAGTCGGCGAGTAGCACCGAACGCAAAACGCACACAAGCATCGCCCATAAACGAGGGCCGATATTAGACGGCAATTTACGGACAGGAGAACAGGGACTATGGCAGACACAAGTGCGCCCGAATCGCAAGCGGAAATGCCCACGATTTACGAACCCCAGCAGTGGGAAGAGAAGCTGTACGAATGGTGGGAGTCAATGGGCTTCTTCCGTCCCGAACAGCAAATCGAGAGCGGCCTCGCCGATCCCGACGCGCCCCCGTTCGTCATATCAATGCCGCCTCCCAATGTAACCGGCGTCCTCCACCTTGGGCATGCCATAACCAGCGCCGTCGAGGACATGCTCATTCGCTATAACCGCATGGCCGGCCGCCCCACTCTGTGGGTGCCCGGCACCGATCACGCCGGCATCGCCACCCAGAACGTGGTCGAACGCAAGCTCGCCGAAAGCGACACAACCCGCCACGACCTCGGCCGCGAACGCTTCCTGCAAGAGGTCTGGGACTGGAAAGACGAATATCACGGCCAGATCAGCGGCCAGCAGCGCCGCATGGGCATCTCCTGCGATTGGACCCGCGAACGCTTCACCCTCGACGACGGTCTCAGCGACGCCGTCCTCGAAGCCTTCATCCGCCTCTACAACGACGACCTCATCTATCGCGGCAACTATCTCGTCAACTGGTGCCCCCGCTGTGAAAGCGCCATCAGCGACCTCGAGGTCGAACACGAGCAAATCGACGGCAAACTCTACACCTTCCGCTATCCGCTGCAAAAACTGAGCGGCGCATCCTCCACCCCCAACCATGTCGAGGTCAGCACGACCCGGCCCGAAACGATACTCGGCGACACCGCCGTCGCTGTCCATCCTGAAGACGAACGCTACGCCCATCTCATCGGCGGCACCGCCCTTGTGCCAATCCTCGAGCGCGAAATTCCCATCATCGCCGATGAACACGTCGACCCGCAATTCGGCACCGGCGCCCTCAAGGTGACGCCCGGCCACGATCCCAACGACTACGTGATCGCCCAGCGCCACAATCTGCCCTATATCAATATCACCAACGTGGACGGAACACTTAACGAGGCTGCCGGCCCCTACGCCGGCCTCGATCGCTTCGCAGCCAGAGAGAAACTCTGGCAGGACATGGATGCAGCCGGCCTTGTCGTCGCCGCCAAAACACACCTCCACGAGGTGGGCCACTGCCAGCGCTGCCACACTATCGTCGAGCCGCTGTTGAGCACCCAATGGTTTGTAAAGACCAAGCCGCTGGCCGAAGCCGCCACCGCCGCCGTGCGCGACGGTCGCGTCAAAATCGTGCCCGAACGCTTCGAACGCAACTACTACCACTGGATGGAAAACATCCGCGACTGGTGCATCAGCCGCCAGCTCTGGTGGGGCCATCGCATTCCAATCTGGTACGGGCCCGACGGACATCAGTTCGCAGCCCGCAGCGAGAGCGACGCCCTCGAACAAGCCATCGAAGTCTACGGCGAGACAGTTAAGTTGGAGCAGGACGAAGACGTGCTGGACACCTGGTTCAGCAGCGGCCTCTGGCCCTTCAGCACGCTTGGCTGGCCCCAATCCGAAAACGGAGACGCCAACGGTGACGCCGCCTCCCACGCATCCGACCTGGCCCGCTACTATCCAACAACCGTGCTCGAAACCGGCTACGATATCATATTCTTCTGGGTCGCCCGCATGATCATGATGGGCCTCTACTTTACCGGCGAAGCGCCTTTCAAATACGTCTACCTCCACGGGCTGGTCCGCGCCGAAGACGGCCGCAAAATGAGCAAGAGCCTCGGCAACGCCCTCGACCCACTCGATCTGATAAGCACCTACGGCAACGACGCCCTCCGCTTCACCCTGCTCACCGGTGGCACGCCCGGCAACGACATGAAGCTCAGCGTCAGCCGCATCGAAGCCAACCGCAACTTCGCCAACAAGATCTGGAACGCCGCCCGTTTCGTGCTCATGAATCTCGAAGCGGACGAAGTCGCGCTTGACAAGGAAAGTGGCCCCAATAGCGTCACCTTTGCCCTGCCCCCTGTGGCCGCGCAAAACCTTGCCGACCGCTGGATTCTCAGCCGTCTCAATGCCGTGCAGACCCACGTGACCCAACTCATCGCAAACTGGCAACTGGGCGAAGCCGGCCGCCAGCTCTACGAATTCCTCTGGAGCGAATACTGCGACTGGTACATCGAAGCCGCCAAACCCCGCCTTTACGGCGGTCAACCCGATGAGGCCAATGCCACTCGTCAGGTTCTCGCCTACACGCTCGAACAGTCCTTGCGCTTGCTGCACCCCTTCATGCCCTATGTCACCGAAGCCATCTGGAGCCACCTGCCCGGCGTCGCCGAACAGGCCGAAGCACTGATGACCCAGCGCTGGCCCTCCGCTTCCGAGCAACGCGACGCACAAGCAGAAGACGCCTTCGGCCGCATCCAGGAAATCGTGCGCGCAATCCGCAACGCCCGCGCCGAATACAACGTCGAACCCGGACGCCGCATCGCCGCCGTCTTCGCCGATTCTGGCCGCACGCTCGTGCATGAAAACCTCGATCTGTTCACCAGCCTGGCTCGGCTCGACACCGAGCAAGTAGCCATCGAGAGCAGCGCCAACGGCAGCGACTCAGGCCCGTCCGTTCAACTCAACGCCGGCGGCATCACCACCTACCTGCCGCTCGCCGGCATGGTCGATATGGCAGCCGAGCAAAAACGGCTCCAAAAGGAACTTGACAATGTCGACAACCAGATCAACCGCGCCACAGGTCTGCTGAGCAACGAAAACTTCGTCGGCAGGGCTCCGGAACAGGTAGTACAGCGCGAACGGGACAAACTGGAGGAGCTCGAATCCCGTCGCGTTCAGGTCGCCGCTAGCTTGGCGCAGTTGGGCAGTTAGAGCACGATCAACAAT
This sequence comes from Caldilineaceae bacterium, assembly GCA_965116395.1. Taxonomy (GTDB): domain Bacteria; phylum Chloroflexota; class Anaerolineae; order Caldilineales; family Caldilineaceae; genus Bin5. The sequence goes on along the minus strand of OZ220684.1, from coordinate 5,527,062 downwards.
TGCGGCAAGACTGCATGTCTCGCAAGGCTTACAAAGAAACTGGCGGAAGTCCGGCGTAATGCCCTATGACTTGAATGTTATGAACGCGATACATTGGATGGTGGCAGGTTTACTGATCGGTCTTCTGGTCGGCGCTGTAATGGGTATGGCCTTTCCTGCAATAGCCCTTGTTGTGGCGATCTTAGCCGCTGTTGTCGGCGCGGCGTGGCTAACTATGCAGTTCGGGCGAGAAAAATCAAAATGAATTATAGGAGCGCAAGAGGAGTGAAGACATTGGACGAAAGTACCTGTCGTCACCCCTCAATCGCACGCTATTCGCGACGCCTTGATTCAGATAATTGGTGATGCTGAACACACCCACTAGAATCGATAGCAGGTTCCCTACTCGCCCAATCAAGAGTAAGCAGAAACGTCGCCATATCGTTTGTGATAATTTTGACAATGCAACACCCGCCTGCTATACTCTAATTGACTCTATCGAACGATGCAGCGATGTCCCGCTAGGCTTTGAAACCTGTACCGTCAAGCCTGATAGCAGGATTAGGAAAGGGAGAGAAGTGGGAAACAATTTTCCCCATCTCCAAGGAGATCAGACACTATGGCGGAAGTGAGTCAGGCATGGCTCGACAGAGTAAAACGCTCCCAACAGCAGGCCGCCGAACGGCTCGGCATTGACGTAAGCGAAATGCTGCCGCCGCGCGACGGCAGCACGGGCGAGGTACAAGAGTCGGCAGCGGCAACCCCAGCGCCGGCCGCCCAACCCGAACCGGTTGCTGCCGCGGCCCAGGAAGCGCCCGAGCCATCACCACAACCAACACCAACCCCCGTCGCCGCAGCGGCCGAGCCCGTCGCCTCCGCAGAAGCTACCGCTGCCACCCAAACGCCAACCGAAGACGCCGCGGCCACAGTTGCCGCCCAGGCTCCTAGCGCTGTCCAAAGCAATGGCAGCGCAGCAGCCGCAGCCGCCGACCGAGTAGCGCCCGTCGGCCGCGCCGCCGTCCTCGAGTCCTTCGAAACCGGCCAGGAAGGTATCAACCGCCGCGAGTTTCTTGCATATGCCTATGGCGGTGCGTTGAGCCTGCTGACCTTGGAAGGCGGCTTGGCTACCTACCAATTCATGTACCCTCGCTTCCGCGAAGGTGAGTTCGGCGGCAAATTCCTACTCGGTAACGCATCCGTCCTGCCTCAGGTCGGCATCGAACCGGAAGGCAACACTACTGGCAAGTTCTGGCTTATCAATACCGACGAAGGCCCTCGCGCCCTATACATGGTCTGCACGCATCTCGGCTGCCTTTACAAGTGGGAGCCTTCCGCAGACCGTTTCGAGTGCCCTTGCCATGGCTCCAAGTTCAACCGCGAGGGACATTTCATCAAGGGTCCCGCGCCCCGTTCTTTGGACCAATTCTTGGTTGAAATCGTCCAGGACGGCGAGGTCGTTTCAATCACGGAAGACCTGGGGGACACAATTGCAGCCCCTTCTCTTCCCTCACCCGATGTGGAAATCGTGGTTGACACTGGGAAACGTATTCAAGGCAAGGCTGGTGCTTCGTCACCGGCCCTGGACCCCAACGCTTAATTGCGTACAATCGAAATGTGTAGAATCTTTGGCAAAAATAGCTCTTGCAGAGCCTCGCTAGTTCGTGCAGGAGAAATATATTCTTATGAATGGCCAGCAAAGTTTGGATAAAGAGTTGTCTTGGAGTGCGTTTGACATTTTGATCTCCGAAGAACGGACTATGTCGGTTAGTCGGGGGTCGCACCTCAGACCAGCTACAAGCAGTACTGGCAGTAGCCGTAGAGGCTTCAACCGGCGGGAGGTTCTAACCTTAGCCTGGGCCGGGACGCTCGCAGCGATGACTTTGGGAAGTGGAATAGCCGCCTATCAGTTCCTCTACCCGTACCATCGTGCAAATACGTTCGGAGGTAAGTTTTACATTGGCGCTGCCACCGACCTGCCGCTTGTAGGAAGTAAACCGCAGGCAAACGTGGACGGAAGGTTCTGGTTGGTAAACACAGAAAATGGACCCCGTGCCTTTTCCAATGTATGCCCGCGTAGCCGGGCCATTGGTCACGTCAGAATCATTTGGGATCCTGTAAGATCCCGCTTTGATTGCCCTGTGTGCGGCTCAAAGTTCAGCCGCGAAGGGCATTACATAACGGGCCCTGCACCGCGCAGTCTCGACCAATTCGTCATAAAAGTTGTAACCGGTCACAAAGTATTTGCGAAGACGAAACGCTTGCCTGAAGAGATAATCGCACCGGTGGTACCCGCACCAGAAGCGAAAATTCTGGTCGATACAAGCAAGATAATTGAAGGTTTTGCAAGCATGGATAGTCCAGCACTGAGAGGAAGTTCTCTCAAAGTAGTTCCTGGAGAACTCTCAGCCTGACCTTCTCTTACCAGGAGACGTTACATACCGATGGGCCTCCAAGATAACATTCGCGAAAAAGGAGTACTGGGCGCCGTCGCTGCACAAGCGGATGACGTTTTCACCCGCCTGACCGCCGGCATCGATGTCGGCGAGTTTCGACGCATGTTGCAGGGCGAACCCCCGGGCCGCCCCAACCCGCGCCTCAAGCCCCACAGCGAAGGCTTCCTTCTCCACATCAAGCCCACCTACTATCACGAAAGCGTGACCCGCTTCACCCACACCTTCCGGCTGGGCCTGCTGTCGACCTACCTCTTCATTGTCGAGACCATCACCGGCATTCTGCTGATGATCTGGTACGCGCCTTCCCCCGAACGCGCCTACACCGACATGATCCTGCTGCTGACCAATATCCCCTTCGGCCAGTTCCTGCGCGACATGCACCGGCTCGGCGCCGAAGCAATGGTGGCAATCGTCACCCTGCACATGGTGCGCTGTTATTTGACAGGCAGCTATAAACCGCCGCGCCAGTTTACCTGGTTTACCGGCGTGCTCCTGCTCGTGATGACCCTGTTCCTGAGCTTTTCCGGCTACCTGCTGCCGTGGGACCAGTTGGCCTTCTGGGCTGTCACCATCGGCACCTCAATGGCCGAGGCCGTGCCCCCTGCCGTCGTCGGCGAAACCGTCAACCTGCTCGCCCGCGGCGCCCCCGATATCGGCGCAAACGGCCTCCTGCGCTTCTACCTGCTGCACGTGCTCTTCCTGCCGTTGCTGCTGATCCTCTTCTTCTTCGTCCATTACTACAAAGTGGTCCATTTCGGCATCAGCCTGCCCGCCGATGAAGAGGAAGTAGGCGAGGATACCGCCAACCGCGTCCCCGCCGACAAACGGGTCTACTATCTGCCCGACGTGCTGGTCGACGAAACCAGCTTCATGACCGTCATAAATACGCTTCTCATCCTGCTTACGGTCTTCTACTTCCAGGCTCCCCTGGAGCACATCGCCAACCCGCAGTCAACACCGCTGCATACAGTCGCGCCCTGGTATTTCTACTGGCTGCAGGGAATGCTCAAAATCGCCGACAAGTTCATCGCCGGCGTGCTGATGCCCGGCGTGCTCCTCGTACTGCTGATGGCCATTCCCTACCTCGACTATAACCCCAGCCGCCGCGGCAAAGATCGTAAGGTTGCCATCGTCGCCGGTATCGTCGCCGGCGCAGTTATGATCATCCTCAGCTGGATGGGCACGCCCGAATACGCCGTACAGGGCGCCCCCGCGGTTGAGATTGTCCAGGATGTAATGCCCGAAGAGGGCTCAGGCCTCTCTCGCGAGATCGGTTACAAACACCTGCCCCTCGGCGTCTGGCGCACCGATGAAGAGTACGATGTACACGATCACGAATTCACCGAACTCCTGCACGAGTTCACGAATGTTGTCGATTTCTACCGCCGCGCAGACGCCGACTTCAATGCGCCCATAGGTATCTTGACGATCTCCCAGGACCAGCCCTCCCTCAAAAGGTTGAATTGGGAGATCACCTGGTTCGACGCCCAGGGCGAGGCCGGCAACTATGAAAAGACCTTCTGGCTGCATGAGGACTCCATATACTGGGAGCAATACGGCTGGAAGCACCTGTTCTTAGGCTATGTTTCCGATGGATGGAAGAGTCTGTCCGGCGCTCTTGTAGGGGAGTAATCTAGCAATTATGCATCGCCTTTATACCAGGTCTCCGATCGCCAAAATTGTGTGGGGCATACTGTCCTCACTGATTGGCATCATCGCGCTGTTGATGGTCTTGGTGAGCGAAAATCCGCGCATGGAAGCGCAGACCATTAACTGGCAGGGCCGCTCTATCGAAAACGGCGCTACCCTGTTCGACAACAACTGCTCCAGATGCCACGGCCCCAGTGGACAGGGTCTGGTTGGCCTGGGGCCCGCCTTGAATAGCTACTATTTCTTCACCCCAACCGGCCGCATGAAAGATGTAGGCTGGGTCGGGTCACTCGAAGACTACGTACTTCTGACCATTGCCGCCGGTCGCCCTAGCAAGACCGATAGCCAGTGGGCGGAAGTCATGCCCACCTGGGGCGGAAATTACGGTGGCCCCATGCGCGGCGACCAAGTCGAAGACGTGGCCGCATACGTCATGAACTGGCGTGGTTCCGCCCTCGCCCAGACGCCTGAAGAAGACCCCTTCCGTCCCTTTGAAGATGTCTTACAGTCGACTGAATTCCAGAATACCGCCTTCATCCTTATGAGCGAGGAAGAACAGACCGTCGCCATCGAAGAGTACAAGGCGCGCAACACCCGTTCCCCCCAGGAAATATGGGCGAACGAAGCCTGTCTCGGCTGCCACAATCTCAGCCTGGCCCAAGCCGATGACCCTGGCCAGAACGGCCCCAACATGGCCGACCTCTTCGAACGGGCCGGCAGCCGCGTCGAAGGCCTGACCGCCGAGGAATACGTCTACCAGAGTATCGTCGAACCGGCCGCCTTCACCGTCGCCACCTACGGGGATGTCGGTCAGATGCCCCAAACCTATGCCGAGAAACTGAGCGAAGACGAACTCCAGGCCCTGGTCGCCTGGCTTCTCGACCCCGATCGAGAAGAATAGCTGAGGAGCAGAGAGCGAGGACGGTGGAGTATGCCCCTCGCTCCACTGCCCTCTCGAAACTTCGCCATCCTCCCGCTGTTTCCTTCTCCTTACTCCTCTCTGTCATAAACATCGACTGAAGAGGTTCTTGCTTGACCGGCGCAATGCCCCAACGTTTCAGAAATCGCCGCCATGCCGGCGCGCTGCTTGGAACTATGCTCCGTGACTCGGAAGCCGTAGACCCCCTCGTACTCGGCCTTCCGCGGGGCGGCGTGCCCGTCGCCAGCGAGGTTGCACGCGCGCTCAATGCGCCTCTCGACGTCCTACTCGTACGAAAACTCGGCGTGCCTCGCCAAAAGGAACTGGCCTTCGGTGCCATCGCCGAAGGCGGCGTCCAGGTCATAAACCGGACAGTGATCGCGCAGCAAGGGCTGGGCGACAAACGTATCCAACAGATCACACGGCGGCAGCAAAATGAACTGTCCCGCCGCGCCCGCCTCTTCCGCGGCGAGCGCCCGCCCGAGCCCATTAAGGGCCGCACCGTCTTCCTCATCGACGACGGCTTGGCAACCGGCGCATCCATGCGCGCAGCAATCCAGGCACTTGTCTACCGCGAGCCCCATGAAATCGTGCCCGCCGTCCCCGTCGCGCCGTCGCGTACCATCGCCGAACTGCGTTCGCAATCTACCACTACGACCGGAAATGACGCGGGCCCGCCATCCAATATGGTCGGCCAGGCCGTCACTCTACTGTCTCCTTCCCCGTTCTGGGGTGTGGGCGCCTGGTATGATGACTTTCGCCAAGTAAGTGATTCCGAAGTGGTCAGGCTTTTGTCCGCCCACGCGCGCCCCGGAGGCTTCCCTATGTAACTCGCCCAGGCACCCCACTTTTCACCTGCTTCTGGGCTACCATCTGAAATTGAGACAAGTTACACAGTCTGTGCCGGTAGAATCGGAGCGGCCATCCAGTCAGAGAGACCTGCATCCAACCATTTTCTGTCACTTGACACAGTTCCTCTAAACCATATAATGTATCCCGTTCCCACGTTGTTCATCTGTATACGTCTAACACCAAAGGAGGCCCGACCGTGAAAAGTACTCTTTCGCGACGTGATTTCTTGAAAGCCGCTGCCATGACAGGAGGTGTCGCCGCCTTGGCCGCCTGCGCTGTTCCCGCAGGTCCCGCCTCCGATGGAGGCGAGAGTGAAGCCGCGATGGCCCCAGTCGAAATCCAGTGGTGGTCCTTCCCACTAGGGCTCCCCGGCGATATCCTCCCTCACGGAACCTGGGAGCAGGAGAGGGCGGACGTCTACAGCGACATGACCGAGGGCGTTACCATCACCTACCAGGCTGTTGGCTGGGATTCCATCGTGAAGGTACAGACCTCGATCGCCTCCGGCAATCCCCCACATACCGTCCTGCGAGCCAGCGTTGATGGCATCATCCAGGCTCTGCAATCCGATGTCGCCGTAGAGATCGAGCTTCCCCAGGAATTCCAGGATGACCTCCCGGCAGGTTGGTACGAAGGCATGCACTTTAGGGGCAAAAACTACATGGTGCCCTTCTACACGCTTGCCAACGGCATGGCCATTAATCTGGACATCGTTGAGGAGGCCGGCGCCCAGCACCTGCTTCCCGAACCCCCAGCACAAACGTGGGACTTCGACACCTACTTGGCAATGATGAAAGCCTGTACCTTCGAACGCGATGACGGCTCACAGGTCTGGGGCGGCGTGTTCTCCGCCGCAGAAACAAATCCGTTCTTCTACTGGCCGGACCAGGTCCTCAGTTGGAACTGGGGAACAGACACAGTAGAGCTCAGAGACGGCGAGTGGGTCTGCAAACTGGCCGAAGAAGAAGGCCTCGCCTGGCTGCAATGGCTGCAGGACCTCCACTTCGTGCATGGTGTCATCCCCAACCCGTCCGGCCTCAGCGCCAGCCGTTGGGACTACTTCTTCCAGAAATCCCTCCTAGGCGGTATCGGCCCCTCCATCGGCTGGTCACAGCGCCCCGGCGTCGAAGTCGATCCCGTTACCCTGGTCGTCACTGATACCGAGCGCGAAATAAACTGGAGGTATGTCCAGCCGCCCACCAACCCAGGCGTCGATCATTCCGTTTACTGGGGTGGACCCAATTTGGATGTCAATTCAATTGTTTACCGCGCCGGCGGTGATAATGAAATCGGCCCTTCAATCGACTTCGCGCTCTGGCTCTCAAATAGAGAGAACCAGAAGTGGATTTCGCAGTACCTGCTTCCAGCACGTGTGTCAGCCGTTGAAGGCGTCGACAATCCCATGCTGGAATGGCACTACGAGCACTACATCCCCTACGGCCGGCAGAGAGCTTCGGCCCACGGCGGACGCGCCCGAGAGACCGTCGAGCAGCTCGAGCTGGTGCATCAGAAGATCTTCCTGCCCACACCTCCCGAAGAAGCTGTGCAGGATTTCTGCGACACAATCGCTAAACTGGACTGGTACGTCTAAAGTTCCATCACAGGCATTGCGTATTGCAGGGCGATCTATGAGGGCCCGCAATACGCAATGCCCCCCGATATCATGACAGATAGAGTAGACAAAATCGGCGCAGGCTGGCGACAGCGACCAAAGTCGATTCCGTGGCCGCGTCTGACCAACGTACAGTCGGAGACGGTGTGGGGTTTTCTCCTGATCGCCCCGTTCATGGTCTTTTTTGCGATCTTTATCCTCCTACCCTACGGCATGGTCATCTGGTTGAGCATCGTCGACTGGCATCCGCGCGGGGTCACTGAGTACGTAGGCCTGCAAAACTACGCCGACGTCATCGAGATGCCCAGCGCCCAGAAGTCGATGATCAACTCCTTCTACTACACCTTCATGGTAGTCCCAATCTCGACTGTTCTATCGCTGTTGACCGCCATCCTCATCGTCTCTCTGCGCAGCAGTTCCATGCGCGGCTTCTTCCAGGCCGCATTCTACCTCCCCGGTGTCATCTCCGGGCTGGCAGTAGCAATTATCTGGCGCTTTGTTTTCGACTTCCATGTCGGCGTTCTCAACTACTTCCTTTCTGTTGTCAATTTGGAGCCCGTTAACTGGCTTGGCAATATCTACTCGGCACTCCCCTCCTTGGCCGGAATGGCCATAGTCTCTAGTAACGGCGTAGCAATTATCATCTTCTGCGCCGCCCTGTTGAGCATTCCTTCCAGCCTGTACGACGCTGCCGCCGTCGATGGCGCGGCCTTCTGGCGCAAGCACTGGTCGATCACCTTGCCGCTCCTCACGCCCGCAATGCTGTATGTGATCGTCGTCTCCACGCTCGGCGCGCTCCAGGTCTTCGTGCCCATCTATGTGTTAACACGCGGCGGACCTGTTCATAGCACCATCACCGTCGGTTACTACATTTACAACCAGCTGATCTTCTACGCTAACTCCGGCACTGCCGCCGCCGCCGGACTGCTTCTCCTCGTGGCGACCGTCGGTTTTACTGTCTTTCAGTTCCGACGTTTTTCCCAGGTTGTGGAATTCTGATCCGAAGGCCCGAACATGGCGACCAAAGCGAGCCTGCACAAAAATCAACCCTCCTCTCTTTTCGAAACCTTACAGCTGCGCCTTCTGCCGGAAGGTTCTGCCAGCGCCTCTCGCTACCTCGCGCTTCTGATGATTCTTGTATTGGCCGGGATCTCCCTCTTCCCGCTCTATTGGGCTCTCATTACAAGCTTCAAACACCCGTCAGACGTCGCCACTATCCCCCCTTCTTTCGTCTTGACGCGGCCAGTTCTCAAAAACTATATCGACCTGATGACAGGCAGCGGCGTTGCAAACTCCCCCGTTCTGAAATGGTTCTGGAACAGCGTCTTCACCGGTGCAGCCTTTACCCTCGGTGTAGTCCTCCTCGCCTCTCTGGCCGGCTATAGCTTCGCCCGCAAGCGCTTTCCCGGTCGCGACAAGCTGTTCTGGCTCATTATCAGCACAATGCTGGTACCTGCTTGGTCGACGATCATCGCCTCCTACGTCCTGACCTTGAAACTTGGCATGCACGACACCTACTGGGCCCTGATCCTGCCCGGGCTGGCCTCCCCGTTCGCCCTCTTCCTCTTCCGCCAGTTCGCCGTCACCCTTCCGGAAGAGCTGTTCCAGGCCGCCCGCATCGACGGCGCCCATGAGCTGCAGCTCTGGTGGTTGATCACGCTGCCCCTGTCCAGGCCCGTTCTTGCTACCCTCGGCATTTTTACTTTCACCTTCCACTGGAACGATTTCCTCTGGCCTCTGTTGGTGTTGAACAAGCCCCAGATTTACACTATGCCCGTTGGCGTTTCCATAATCATGTTCCAGTTGAAAGGCACCGGTCCCGCCTATGGGATCGGCATGTCCGCCGCCATTCTGATGTCCGTATTACCGATCGTCGCTTTCTTGCTCATGCAGCGCCAGATGATCCAGGGAATCACCATCGGGTCACTCAAGGGATAAGTCAGCCAGCGTCTTCGCAAGGAGCTTTCCATGGATTACAGTCACATTGAAAAACCGGACCTGGGCTATCGATATGAGTTCAGCATCGATGAATTGGATGCCATGAATGATTGTGTGGAAGCGCACGGCTTTGCCATCATAAAGAACGTCTTGACCGAAGAGCTGGTGAAGGATCTACAGGAATCCGTGGTGGAAGTTCTCGATCCGGACGACACGCTGGGCGCCGGCAACAGCTTTACGCACACCGCCTTCGTCGAACATTCCCCGGCCACTTGGAAACTGTTCGACCACGAGCCCTTCATGCGCGTAAACCGCTTCTACTGCGGCGATGGCGGATTGACCATCCACCGCTCCGCCGCCATTATCCGCAATCCCGGCTCCGATCCGCTCGGATGGCATACAGACTGGCATGGATTTGCCGAGGGTCCTCCCCAAAACGCCGGCGATGTGCTCAATAAGTTTCTACTGCCCTCCGGCCTCTGGTTCTACATCACCGGCTCCTTTCCCAAGCACGGCGGCCTCGCCGTAATCGAAGATTCCCACGTCGAAGACTGGGAAGGGCCTGAGGGCTTCCAGCTGACTCCCGACAAGCGCTCCTTCCACCCTGAGGGAACCGAGCCGCACAACTACGTCGGCTTCGACGTGCCCGGCATGGTACCGCTCTTCGGCGAGCCGGTTGACCAACTCGTCTTCGCCACCCGCACATACCACGCCGCCTTCCCCAACCGCATCGACCGCGTCCGGCTCTCCTGCGGCGTCGGCTTCCGCCCCAAGGAATACAAGATCGACGCGCCCTGGCCGCTCCCCGACACCTCGAAGGAGTTCATAAAGGCGCTTCCCGACCGTTTTCAGCACTACGTGGACGAATATACCGGCATCCAGAACGACTGGCGGCCCGACGATGCCGAACCGCGAGCCGACGCCATGATGGGGTAGTGACGTGCGTTCAACAGCCACTCTCGATTTGAAGACGCCTCCTCGCAATCGAAGTGCGCCTTTTCTTGGTAGGCAGCTGTGTTTTTGGGATCGTGGTCATCGGACCAATGCAGGACAGCCCAAGAATTGCCGGAGCACTGAATGGACTACAGCCACATCCAAAAGCCCGATCTGGGCTATCGCTATGAGTTCACCCTCGACGAACTGAACGCCGCGCAGGACTGCATTGAAGCGCACGGCTTCGCCATAGTGAAAAATGTGCTCACCGACAAACTGGTGGAAGAACTCCAGGATTCGGTCCAGCAGGTTCTTGACCCCGACAACACACTGGGCGAAGGCAACAGCTACACCCATGGCTCTTTCATCGAACACTCACCTGCCATGTGGAAGCTGCTCGACCATGAGCCGTTCATGCGCGCCCAACAGGTCTTCTGCCAGGCCGAGGAATTGACCGTCAACCGTTCGGCCGCAATTCTGCGCAATCCCGGCTCTGCGCCGCTCGCTTGGCACTCCGACTTTTGCGGCTTCTCCAACGGGCCCCGCACATTTTCAGGGGATGTACTGAACCGCGGCCCTTGGCCTTCCGGCCTTTGGTTCTATATCACAGGCTCCCATCCCAAACATGGTGGGCTGGCAGTCATCGAAGATTCCCATCTTGAAGACTTTGTAGCCCCGCAGGGTTTTCAGTTTACTCCCGATCGGCGCTCTTTTCACCCGCTGGGCACCGAGCCGCACAGGCATGTCGGCTTCGACGTGCCTGGCATTGTGCCCATCTTCACCGATCCGGGCGATGAGATCGTCTTCGCTTCCCGCACATTCCACGCTGCCTTCCCCAACCGCATCGATCGCGTGCGGCTCTCCTGTGCCATCATCTTCCGCGCTCGCCAGCACACGTTAGACGCGCCATGGCCGCTCTCCGCCGAAGCACAGGCCTTTATCGAGGCCTTCCCCCAGCGCTGGCAGCCTCTGATCGAGAACTATGTGGGGATCGACAATGACTGGAGCGGCGATGAAGCTATGATGGGTTAGCGGAAGCAGGACCTGTCTCTTCCTCGCCTGGACCTCCTGTTAGCGACTGCACCATCGCATTGTGTCGCTCTGTCCTGACTGGCGCTACAGCATTCGCCGGCAAGTCGAAGATCACTTCTCTTGGGGTGGAAGGGAAAACACGCAGCCGCTCCCATCGTTCAAGCGATAAGAGCAGGTTCTTGGAAGCAGCCCGGACAACTGCTCACTGGGGTCACTATCAGGTCACTGAACATTCAATATGCAAGGAGTCATAAATGGACTATAGCCACATTCAGAAGCCAGAGTTGGGCTATCCTTACGAGTTCACACTGAACGAGTTGGACGCCGCGCAGGCTTGCGTAGAGGCCCACGGCTTCGCGATTGTCAAAAAAGTGCTCTCCGATGAGCTTGTAACTGAGCTTCAGCAGTCCGTCAAGCAGGTAATCGATCCGGACGACACGCTCGGCGAAGGCAACAGTTTCACCCACACCTCCTTCATCGAACACTCTCCAGCCATGTGGAAGCTGTTCGACCACGAACCCTTCATGCGCGCCCAGCGCGTCTTCTGCCAGACCGAGGAACTGACCATCAACCGAACCGCCGCCATCATCCGCAATCCAGGCTCTGCCCCGCTAAGCTGGCACTCCGACTTCTGCGGTTTCTCCGACGGCCCTCCCACCTCCTCCGGAGACATACTGAATCGCGGACCCTGGCCCTCCGGCCTCTGGTTCTACATCACCGGCTCCGATCCCAAGCATGGTGGGCTCGCCGTAATCGAAGATTCCCACGTAGAAGACTGGGAGGGGCCCGAAGGGTTCCAGCTAACCCCCGACAAGCGCTCCTTCCATCGCATCGGCACCGAACCCGAAAGTTACGTGGGCTTCGACATACCCGGCCTTGTGCCTCTCTTCACCGAGCCCGGCGATGAAATCGTCTTCGCCTCCCGTACCTATCACTCCGCCTTCCCAAACCGTATCGACCGCGTCCGCCTCTCCTGTGGCATCGGTCTGCGCCCGCGCGGATACCCGGTCGTGGCACCGTGGCAACTTTCAGACCAAGCCAAAGCCTTCATGAAGGGCTTCCCGGAGCACCTTCAGCCTCTGGTCAAGGATTATGTTGGTATCGACCTTGAATGGCGCGGCGAGGACGCCATGATGGGGTAGCAAACGTTTGTCGCACCTCTGCCCGCTCGCATCAGCACCGGTTGGGTGGAGGCAGTTTCGCGTCCTAAAGGCAAGTCCAGCCGCAAGTAACCCGCCGTCTTTCGAACCACCCTCCCTTGTCCAAGTGCCCCTGCTCAAAAATCTCGAACTCTCCCCTACTGCCTAAGGGTCGCTGACACTTCATTTCAATCAGTACCCCCCGTTATGTGCGCGGTCACCACCAACAGTAAGGGCACCCCTTGTGGGTGCCCTCCCCCCGTATGCGCGCCGTCATCACCAACAGTAGGGGCACCCCTAGTGGGTGCCCTCCCCCGTATGCGCGCCGTCATCACCAACAGTAGGGGCACCCCTTGTGGGTGCCCTCCCCCGTATGTGCGCCGTCACCACCAATCGTAGGAGCACCCCTTGTGGGTGCCCTCCCCCCGTAAGTGCGCGGTCACCACCAACAGTAGGGGCACCCCTTGTGGGTGCCCTCCCCCCGGAATGCGCGCGGTCACCACCAACAGTAGGGGCACCCCTTGTGGGTGCCCTCCCCCCGTAAGTGCGCGGTCACCACCAACAGTAGGGGCACCCCTTGTGGGTGCCCTCCCCACTGGTATACGTCCCCATCAAATTCCACCCAAATGGGTGCCCTGCCCTCGATCGTTTGACCCTGTCGATGTAACGTCGACACTCCTCCTCTAGCCCTGCGTGGGTTAGATCGACTCCCCGCAAATATGCCTGAAGATTCTGCCACCGATTGTCGTGATTACCTTAACCAAATATCCTGCAGTTGCTGCAAATCTGTCAGTACTCATAAACCTTCAACCAGCCCTAGTCAGCATCATTCTCCATCCTGACCGAAGCCACCCGCCTTCCATCCAATTCGAAAGCTTTTCCCGCTCCGGTTCCCCGAAAACCTAGCGACTCGAACCATGACTGCTTTTCCTCATCCTCAACCGAAACGACGGCATAGCATTTGCCCTCGCCCAGTTCTCGGGACTTGCCGATTGCCGCCTGCGCCAACTCTTCCCACACGTCCGAAAAGCGCGCATGCGCGAATGCGTCTATCTGGAACGCACCCCCTTCGTCCCTGCGCGCCGTCGACAGCCCGACCACCTTCCCCTCCGCCGTCCTGGCCGCGAACCACGCACCCTCACCGCTCAGCCGGACCCGTTCATACCGCACAAACAGCCCCATGCACGAATTCTGCGTGGCATAGCGTGTTGAGCAGACATTCGTATTCGCGTCCAGCACCTGCCAGTCATGTGGACAGAGGATCAGCGGGATCATCGGAATGCGGTCCGCTGGCGACGACTCCACAACCTTTGCCCCCTCTCCCGCGAAGTAGTCTACCAGGAAAGCTTCGGGCGACTTCCCGCTTAGGATATTGGCCATCACATTGGCCCCCGCCAGCTTTCGCCACCCCAGCCGGTGGTAGACGCGCGCCGCCGCCGGGTTGACCGTCCCCAGAAAGAACGCCTCTCCGCCCCCCGCGCGAACATCTTCCACCGCCCGGCTGCAAAGCTCTGTAGCAATGCCTCTGCCTCGAAACCGCGGTTCCGTCGCAACTTCTCCGAAACCTGCCAAAATCGGCATCGTCTTCGATTTCATCGTGAAGCATGTGCATGCCAGGCTTTCACCCTCTCTTCGCAAGTAAAGGGTTCCCCCGTTATAGTCCTCTTCAGCGCCCAGAAAAACTTCGCGCGCAATGTCGGGCAATACCTCCCCAAAAATGGACGCCCAAAAAGGGAACAATTCATCGACCAGCTCTTCAGGTATCGGGACTTCGTATCGCATTAAATCCACCCCCATTTCGTGCGGACCAACAGGAATGACACCGAACCGGCTCGACCAAGTCCTGGTGCGTCACTTGCCAGGAACCAAACACCCAGCCCCTCGAACCATAAACGAAAAAACGGAGGGCTCTCCATGTTTCCACTTCCCCTGAGCAAGTCCCCTGTCGGCCTCACAACTCGCTTCCGCGCTTGATCGCATCTGCCCCAAACCGCTTCCGCAGCATCTGAACTGCCTCGTTTAACTGTTCCTCCTTCGCCTGCGCCTCCGCGTCCGCCGGCAGATCAAATATGCTCATCTGCCGCACCGCCGCCACCAGTCCGCTGCAACCTACCCCTATCAGCCGCACCGCCCTACCTCCAGACCGCAAGGCCGTCAGCAAGTCCAGCGCGATACGGGCGATTTCCTCCTCGTCGTCCAGTGGCTGCGATACTGTCGTCTGGCGAGTGCGTGTAGTGAAATCGGCCCAGCGCAACTTCACCGTGACAGTACGTGCCGCCAAACTGTTTCGCCGCAAACGGACGCCCACCTCGGCTGCCTGCTGGCGCAAGGCCCTTCGCAAAGTCTCCGTATCATCGACATCCTGCGCGAAGGTCGTCTCCTGGCTGATAGACTTCGCCTCCCGCTCCGTAACAACCGGCCGCTGGTCGAGTCCCTGCGCTTGCCGCCGCAGATCATGCCCCAGCTTACCGAACTGTCGCGCCAGCTCCTCCGGCTGCGCACCCAATACATCCGCGACCTTGCGAATGCCAATCTCCGCCAGCCGCTCACGCGTGCGCGGCCCAACCCCCCATAGCGCATCCACCGGCAACGGCGCCAGAAACTCCGCCTCCCGACCCGGCGGCACAACCTGAATCGCCCTCGGGTAGTCGTCAGTCTGAACCGCCGCTTTGCCTACATCGGTGGCTATCTTCGCCACTAGCTTATTCGTCGCCGCCCCCAACGACGAAGGCAGCCCCAATACATCTTCAACCTCCGCCTGCAGCTGCCTCGCCAGCACCGTTGCGTATTCGTCCAACTCCGTCACATCCAGGAACGCCTCATCGATCGAGAGCTGCTCCACCTGCGGCGTAATCCTGTGCAGAATCTCCATCACCCGCCCGGACATCTGACCGTACGCCCGCATATCCGGCGGCAAAATCCGCAGCTGCGGGCACAGCCGCACCGCTTGCGCCATGCCCATCGCCGAGCGGATGCCAAACCGCCGCGCCGCATAAGAACAGGACGCCACCACGCCCCGACTCTCCGGCCGTCCCCCCACCGCAAAGGGTGCCCCCTTCAACTCGCCATGCCGCTGCTCTTCGACCGCGCAGTAGAATGCGTCAAGGTCGAAGTGGAGAATCTTCCGAACCATCCTTTGGCCCTCGCCAACCTCAAAGCCCAACCGAAATCCAAGCCTGCTCGTATTTTAGCACAGCTGGCATCTCCCCTATTGGCAGCTTTCGCAAAGCCCGGATATGATGTGCATCGCAGCACAGTCCTGCTGCGTTCCCAAACCGTCGCGGACTGGGCAGGAAATGGCCCCACTCCTCATCCTCCGCGCTTCAATTAAAGGCAAGTCCGATGACCGAACTGCCTCGCAAAAATCCCGTCGCCTTGCTATGGACGGGCGGCAGCGAGACCCGGGTTGGCAGGGCACGTGGGATCACCCTCATCGTCAGCCTGCTGATGATAGACAGCCTGCACTATGTCTTCGCCCGCGTCGTCTTTCCATACATCGATCCTGGACTTGGCGCCTTCTACGTAATCGCATTCGCCGCCCTGGAAATCGGTCTGCTGGGCTTGGTCAGGCGCCGGTTGCGACTGGCGCCCCTGCTACGGATGTGGCCGGCATTCCTGGCCATCGGACTGTGCGTGGCTGTCAGCACCAACCTCAACTACTTCGCAATGGCCTACATCGACCCTGGCGTCGCCGCCCTTGTGGGCAAGATGACCGTGCTCTTCAGCCTGGGCTTCGGCCTCTTCTGGCTTGGCGACCGCTTCAGCCTCGGGCAAGGAGTTGGTTCTGCCATCGCCGTGATCGGGCTCGCCGTAATCTCCTTCCAGCCCGGCGACTACCTCGGCCTCGGCACGCTCATGATACTCCTCTCCACATTCATCTACGCCTTGCACGCCGCCCTCACCAAGCGCTACATGGGCGAGGTGGACCTTCTCAACTTCTTCTTCTACCGCCTCCTCTTGACCGCAGCCTTTCTCGCCCTCTTCAACCTCGCCCGCGGCGAAATGGCCCTGCCGTCTCGCGAAGCCTTCCCAATCCTCCTCCTCGTCGCCACCGTCGACGTCGTCATCAGCCGCCTTCTCTACTACAGGACCCTGCGCAAACTCGACATGAGCGTCTTCGCAGTCGCCCTCGCCGCCAGCCCCGTCGCAGCAGTAATCTGGTCACGCTTCCTCTTCGACGTGTTCCCCACCGTTCAGCAGCTCCTCGGCGGTGTCTGCATCCTTTTCGGCGTCGCGCTGGTCACCGGCGCCCCAGCCTGGGAACGCAGACGGCGCCGCGCCGCAACCCCCGCCGACGCATAGGCAGCCAGATGTCAGTGCTTATATGGGCGGTCGGCCGCAAGCGGCCTCCCTTGTGCAGGGGCTGCGCCCCCGCAACGCCCCCCTCCAAAACCATCCCTCACCGACCGTGTTTACTCTTCCCCAGCATCGTGTCTGGCGAACGGAGTCTACTCCCCCATTGCTGTCTCATCCCCCTAACCCCTGCAGTTCCCCCGCAGTTCCCCTGCAGTTCCGCGCCCCCGCAACGCCCCCCTAGGCTAGCGACAGTGTTTACCCTTCCCCAGCATCGTGCCTGGCGAACGGAGTCTACTCCCCCACTCGCCGCTTCATCCCCCTAACCCCTGGTCCCTAGCCCCTAACCCCTGCAGTTCCCCCGCAGTTCCGCGCCCCCCTCCAAAACCATCCCTCACCGACCGTGCCTCTTCATTGCGCTAGTGTCGCTCGAGCACAGTATCGGCCCTCACTCAGTTGTATATCGAGACAGCCCGAACGGTAAGAGATGAGGGGCCCACCAGGAAAGACAGAGCTGGGCATCGGCGACCTGTCAGATGACATTGCTGACATCCCGTCTCCCCTCGGTACGACCCAATTCGGGAAACTCTGGAAACGATTCAATGTGCTCTAGTGGAGCAAATAACTTCCATCTGGATTTCAAAATGGAACTGGTTTGGGTGCAATCAGAAAGGTAAGAGGGTTTGAGCCAGTGAAAGATACTGCAGGGCACACGCATCCAATCGGGACAAGACTTCGTGAGCATGCCCGATTCAAGTAGGGGCGCCCCTTGTGGGCGCCCTCTGTGGACAGTTCTGGCGTTAAGATGTAGAGGCGACTGACCTGGGGTATACCGTTCTCTTGGAGGAATAGACCCAATTAGAGACGACGCCTCAACGGCAGCCGCCAATGACCACGATGAATTCGCCGCGCAGCTTTTTTCCCGACACGCCTTCCAGTAACGCAGAAACGGCTCCCCGCTCCACCTTCTCATACAGCTTCGTGAGGTCGTTGGCCAGCGCCGCCGGCCTGTCACCGTATACAGCCAGTGCATCCTTCAGAAAAGCCGCCAGCCTGTGAGGGCTCTCGTAAAAAACGAGCGTGTGCTTCGAGGCCGCATCCAATTCAAGAAAACGACGCCGCGCCGCCGACTTGCGCGGCGCGAAGCCCCGAAACGTGAAACTGTGCAGCGGCAACCCTGAAAGAACCAGCGCTGCAATCAGTCCGGTAGGACCCGGAATTGTCGAAACAGGAAGCCCCTCCTCTAGCGCCCGCCGCACCGCCGAAAAGCCCGGATCGGATATGCCCGGCGTGCCCGCATTCGTCACAACCGCAACCGACAGCCCCCCGCGCAACGCACCGATGATGCGATCGACAGCCTGCCCTTCATTATGCTCATGGTAGGAAAACTGGGGTGTTTCGATGCCGTGCTGCTTGAGCAGCCGCCCCGTCTTGCGCGTGTCCTCCGCAGCAATCAGATCGACCGTGTGCAACGTCTCCACCGCACGCAGAGTTATGTCACCGAGATTGCCAATAGGAGTAGCAACAAGATAGAGCATATCAACCCGTCAAAGAAAGAGACGTGAAAATCCCCTGTACGTCCCACTCCACATCTGCTGCAGAGCAACTGCCGGTCTTACGAATCCTGCCTGAAAGAGTCACTTGCTCAACCTTGCTCCACGGCCGCGAATTCTTCAATCGCCGCGAACAGCCGCTCCAGGTCAGAAGGCCACACCTCGCCCATATGCCCGATGCGGAAGGCTTTCCCCTTGTACGCGCCGTACCCGTCAGCGATCTGCATCTCCCGCTCATCCAGGAAACGGTTAAGCGCACCCATATCCAAGCCTTTGCTATTCTCGACCGTCGTAACCGTATCGGACGCAAAGCCGCTCTCCGCCATCAAACCAAAGCCCCTGTCGACAGCCCATTCCCGGCTCATCTGCCCACAGTAGGCGTGGCGGGCATACCGCGCCTCCAGCCCCTCCGCGAAAATCCGATCAAGTTGCACGCTCAGCGCATGTAGCAGCGAAATCGCCGGCGTCGCCGGCGTCGTACTGCGCTGGCGGTATTTCTCGAGTTGCAGAAAGTCAAAGTACCAACCGCGATCGGACACCGTGGCCGCCCGCGCCATCAAACGGTCGCTGACCGCGGCGAAGGCAAGTCCGGGTGGCACCGCCAGCGCCTTCTGCGACGATGTCAGCAGAAGATCCAGTCCCCAGTCATCAAAAGGTAGTTTCACCCCGCTGAAAGAGGAGACCGCATCGACCAGGACCAGCGTCTCCGGGCTGACCCGCCGCACGCATTCAGCGATGGCGCCAACCGGGCTGGCAACACCCGTACTCGTCTCATTGTGCACAACCGTGATTGCGTCAACCGCACCATCTCTAAGTGCATCCCGCAGCGCCTTCTCGACCTGTTCTGGCTTGACCGCCGTACACCATGGCACTTCCACCGCAATAGCCTCTTTGCCGCATCCGGTCGAGACATCATGCCAACGCTGGCTGAACGCCCCGTTGACAAAATTGATCACCCGGCCTTCAACAGCATTCCTGATGGCCGCCTCCTGCAAGCCCGATCCGGAAGCCGCCACCGTAAATACCCGCGCTTCAGTTTGGTACATCTTCTGCAACTGTGCACTGCACTTGCCGAACAGCGCCTCAAGCTCGTCGCTGCGATGCCCGATCATCGGCGCCGCCTGCGCAGCCAGCGTATCCGGATGCACATCCGTTGGGCCAGGCACAAACAATCGCTGTGGCGGCTTGTCCAGTGGCGTTCGAAATTCCGCCCTCGTAAGCCCATCTCTCGACAAACCGTGTTCTGCCGTCGAATTTTTCACAGTCGCAGTCATATGTATCAGTTCCCTCGCAGCTAATGCTTACACCAACGCTGGCGCTAGTTGGTCAGTTTATAGAAAGTCAACCGGACAGGTCCTAAAGTGCAGGAGGTAGAAAAAAATCTCCACTCACGCTGCAACTGGTTCCACGCAAGTCGGCTCGTCGTTGCGCGGGTTATTCACCAGCTTGTTGACAGCCACAGCCCGCAAAGGCGCCCCGCTGAAAGGCCGCATCAAGTGCAGCAGCGTATCCCCTTTCTGCACACCCGGATCCAGCCACTCATCATAGTCCTGCGGATCGAGAATAACCGGCATCCGGTGGTGCAGCGGCGCCATGAACGCATTGGCATCCGTCGTCAACAGCGTACAGGACTCGATGACCGAGCCGTCCTGTTCCCAGTGTTCCCACAGTCCCGCAATGCCAAATACGTCTCCCGAATCCATTCCAATCAAATAAGGTTGTTTGCCGCCCTGTTCCTTCTTCCACTCAAAAAATCCGTCCGCAGGCACAATGCAGCGTCGGTACTTGAAGGCAGCGCGGAAGGATGGCTTCTCCGCAGCCGTTTCCGACCGGGCATTGATCATCCGGCTCCCGATCTTCGGGTCCTTGGCCCAGAATGGGATGAGCCCCCAATTCAGGTACGTCGCTTCACGCAGTCCGCCATGAGGATTGGCGCGCACCGCCAGCACAGGTTGCGTCGGCGCAATGTTGTAGCGCGCCGCTGTCGGCGGTGCTTCCTCCAGATTGAAAAGTGTCTGCAGATTCTGAGGCGATGCTCGCAGTACAAATCGACCACACATCTTCTACCTCCCAATAATCAATAAGAACTATAATTGCACAACCACTTAGGTTTTCGATCTTAGCGACACGCCCACAGCTTGTCAACTGAAAGGACCTGCAAGCGCGCCCTCGGGATTCTCTCGGCGCGTGTTGCCGCTACAAATAATCTGTTCCTCTTGGGACCACCAACAGTTCGATCCACCAACCGGCTCTCAAGCGTAACGCCAATACTCGCCGCCTGGCAGAAACCTGCCAGCTTCCTGCGCGGGCGCCTGTCAAAAATCGCGGTCCCACGAATAAGGAGACTGCATGGCTTTTCCAGTATAATGTAGCCTGCTATGCATTTAATATGGGACGAAGCCGAGCCATCCAGCACCGTCTTGGCGCGATTTTCATACAGCTCCCGCTTGACGGTTTCGTTCCCACCGGGTAGCATAGCCGGCAAAATGCCGCAATACGTTTGAGGCCAAACCACCAAACTCCCATGCGACTGGCAGTCCTCGCCGACATTCACGGAAATCTTCCCGCGCTGCAGGCCGTCCTCGCCGAACTGGAACGACTGCAGCCCGACTACGTCATACTCGACGGCGACCTGATCAATCCAATGCCGTTCAACAACGACGTCGTCGACATCGTGCGCGCCTCCGACTGGGCTGTCGTCAGAGGCAATCACGAGTTCTACCTGCTCGACTATGGCACGGAACGCTCCCCTCGGGGCTCGGACGACTCCGAACGCTGGGGCAGTCTGCACTGGCTGGTTAAGCAAATCGGCCCTGCACAGGCCAACTATCTTGCTGCCCTGCCCGATGAAATCGGTCTGTGCTTCCCCGGCGTCCAGCCCATACGTGCCGCCCATGGCGTGCCAGGGCGCAATCGAGTCGGATTCTATCAGACTATGCCGCCCGAAAAGGTCATCCCCGCCATCGAGGCCATCGAAGAACGGAACATCATCTCCGCCCATACGCATGTGCAAGTAGACAGGCATCTGTACAAGCCCGCATCAGTAGATCCGCTCACCGATCCGCATGAAAGTCACGCCGCCTTTGAAGGCGGCAACGCTGCCCAAGCGTCAGGATCGGCGCCGGCCAGCCCCTTCCCCTCGGCAGACCAGCAACGCGAATGGAGCCGCCACTGGCATCTCATGAATCCCGGCAGCATCGGCCTCCCCCTCAACGGCGACCCCGCCGCCCAATTTGCGCTGATGGAGTCTGTACCGGACAGCGAGCAACCGGGCGGCTGGAAAGTGTTGCACCAGCAAGTGCCCTACGACCGTGGTCCCGTCCTCGAGGCCTTCTCCAGCGCGGGCCTGCTCGAAGCCGGCGGCGTCATTGCCAAGCTGTTTTACTGGGAGCTAGTAACCGCCGAACCCGAAATAATCAACTACTTTCGTTGGTGCTGGTCCAACGGACACGACCCTGATGCCGCAGACATCCGCCAATCCTTTGCCGACTACAGCGATGCCACCGGCCGAGATCAATACGTAGACCAGCGCGACCCATTGAAAGTGGCGCCTGTCTGATGGAACGACAACTACGCCTCGCTTTCCTGGGCGACATCCACGGCAATCTGCCCGCCCTGGAAGTCGTGCTGGACGATATCGACAAGCATGCCCCCGACGCGGTCTACCTGCTTGGCGATCTCATCAACCGCTGTCCGTGGACCCTTGAAGTCCTGGACATCCTGCGCCAGCGTGAGCTGATTTCAGTTCAGGGTAACCACGACCTCGTTCTCGCCCTCCTCAACACGCCCGAATCCTGGCCTCAGTTCCAGGACAAAAAACGCTTCTCCAATGTCCACTGGACTTGGGAAAAGTTGCGTCCGGCCGACATCAGCTATCTGCTCGAACTACCCCACGACCTACTCATCGAGATTGACGGCGCGCCGCCGCTGCGCCTTTTCCACGGGCTGCCAGGCAACCCTTTCGCCGGCATATTACCCGACGCAGAAGAGCATG
Organism: Caldilineaceae bacterium; assembly: GCA_965116395.1. GTDB lineage: Bacteria > Chloroflexota > Anaerolineae > Caldilineales > Caldilineaceae > Bin5. The sequence goes on along the minus strand of OZ220684.1, from coordinate 5,504,715 downwards.
TAGTTACCGGCCAAATAGAGCTCTACGACGAACCAGTACTCATCTGCGGCCACACACACCAGCCGCTGGACCGCATCATAGAGGCGAAACAACCCGCCACCCAGCGCAAACCCAAGACTATCGGACAACAGCGCATCCTGAACCCAGGCAGCGTCGGTATGTCCTATAACGGCGATCCACGTTCCCACTATCTCCTTCTCGACCTTGTCAAGAGCAACGCGCATCTGTACTGGCAACCGCACTTTCAGCGCTTGGAGTACAATCTTGACAGGGTTACAAGCATGTTTCAAACAAGCGGTCTATTGGCCGTCAGCGGGGCCATTGCCAAGCTCAATTTACGTGGAATCCAAACCGGGTTGCCCTGGGCCAGCGACTACCTCCACTGGGTGAACAAACAACCCCAGGAGCTTCGAAGTGATCCGGAAACCGCAGTCGATCTGTATCTGCAGACCCACGGGCCTGACCAATGGTCCTTTAGCGGCTGATATGTCTCGTCCGTTGCCACAGCCTGGACAAAGCGCGCCTTTCGCAAACACAAAGTAATCCAAGCACGAAAACAACCTACCATTCCATAAGAGATTCGAGAAAATGCCTTCAAAATTAGCAGCAGTCAGAGAACAGCTTCCCGCCGTCCAGGACTCGGCCTACCTGAACACCGGGAGTTACGGCCCCCTCAGTCGCGCCGTCGCAAACGCCATCGAAGAGGCCAACAGCCAGCAGTATGAAGCAGGTCGCCTGACAAGCATGGGCGAATCCGCCCAGTCCATCCCCGCCTCTCTCCGTGCTGGATTTGCCCGCGTTCTGGGGTGCGAGGCAGCTGAAGTTGCCCTCACCCATCACACCACCGATGGCATGAACATCGCAACCTGGGGCCTGCAATACCAGCCCGGCGACGAGCTCGTCACCAACTCATGGGAGCACCCCGGTGGGCTGCTGCCCGTCTATGCCGTTGCCCGACGTTTCAATCTCAAAGTGCGCGTAGTCAACCTCAGCCAGGACGACGATGAAGAGACCATCCTGGCCAAATTCGACCGCGCCATCGGTCCCCGCACCAAGCTGGTCTCACTCGCCCATGTTTCCTGGAAAACCGGGATCGTCCTTCCCATCGACCCCATCGGCGACCTTGTTCACAAGCATGGTGGGTTCCTCGCGGTCGACGGCGCGCAATCCGGCGGCGCCATGCATCTCGACATGTCAACATCCGCCGCAGATTTTTATGCGATTCCCGGCCAGAAATGGCTCTGCGGGCCCGAAGGCATCGGCGCGCTCTACGTCAACAAAGAGCTGATGGGTGACCTGCTGCAAACCTACGTCGGCTACCCCAGTTTGCGAGACGGTGGAGCGTTCGACGACACCGGACTCTTCCTGCCGCCTGCCGGTGCCAGCCGCTACGAAGTCGGCACAACCTACCGCCCCGCGATCGCCGGTATGTGGAGTGGTCTCCAGTGGCTGGAAGAATTGGGCTTGGACTGGGTGTACGAACGCACGCAAGCAGTGACCCGACACACGCGTGAGGTACTCTCAGCCATCCCCTTCGTGCGTCTGATCCATACGCCCACCCACGCCGGCCTGACCAGCTTCACTATCGACGGCATATCTCCTTCTGCCGCCGTCGACCGCCTGGCAGAGGCCGGCGTGCTTATTCGCTCCGTGCCCGCTCCCACCCTGCTCCGAGTTTCTTCCCACTTCTTCAACGACGAGTCGGACATTGAAAGGTTGCGGGCAGGAATAGAAGGTCTGGACCGCAGCGCCGGTTGACGGCGAAGCGAACAACCTGCGCTCCTGGGACGCCTCAACGGGCCGCCTAGAGCAGCATATCCGCCGCCGCCAACTTATCGCGCAGGTTTGCGCGGGCGCGGCTTAACCTGGACTTGACTGTGCCCCGCGGCAGGTCCAGCGATGCCGCCGCCTCCCCATAATCATAGCCGTGTATGTCCACCAGAACCACGACATCGCGGTACCAGGACGGGAGCCCCTCGACCATCCGGCTCAGTATCTGGAGCCTCTCCTTGCGCAACGCGTAACGCTCCGGATTTCGTTCACTGCGGCAATCCGGCGTCTCAAAGTCCGTCTCCTCTATCATCTGTTCGAGGCTAATACCTCTATGCCGTTTCTGGCTCCGCAAATGATCGTAGCAGGTGTTCGACACGATACGTAGCAGCCACGCCCGAAAATTGCCGTCCTTAAACCGAGGCATAGCCCGGAATACCTTGATCAGCGCCTCCTGGACCGCGTCCGCAGCTGCTTCCTCGGACCGCAAAATGCTGCGCGCCAGCCGCTCCGCCGAACTCAGATACGCCTCAATCAGGCCTTGAAACGCCTGCTCATCCCCGGCCCTTGCAGCCGGAATCAGGGCCTGGGGCCACTCCCCGCCGCCCTTGGCCAGAACAGCCACCGACGCGCCTCCCGCCTCAGTCCCAACCTGTCCGCCGGACACCGCTCCGCCGCGAGCCGCGGCAATTCCCGGACGCCTGATCGCCATTCCACTGTAAGATGTTGACATTTGCATACCCTTTCGTTAGCCCTGTATCCCGTGTCACAAGTTTGGCCTGCCCTAAGTCTTGGCCGACGTGCTGTCAGGACGACCCAGCAAGCTGAGCCATCGCTGATCCCGTATGACAAGGATATGACAAATGAGGAATCTCTAGTCTGAACGCTTTGAAACACAATTCGGACCGTTTACTTACGATCGCTTGCGTTTCGCCGTTCATTGAGAATGTATCAGAGGAACCTGCTTCAGCGGAGATTGTTCCGGCGCGCAATAGGAGGGGCAAGACGAGAGGAGTTCAAGCAACAGTAGAAACTACCGGGCGTGAGGGCCGTCAGTAGACCAATTCCGGTCCCAGAAGAGATTGGCCACTCAGCGCCCGAATGCCTTCTGGACTTCTAACCATCCGTAAGCTGATAACCATAGCCCCGCACAGTGACGATAAAACGAGACTGCGTCTCTCCTGGCTCGGCCGCAGCCGGCTCGATGCGGTTACGCACTCTGCTTACCATCCGGTCGATGCTCGCGTCAAATACGTCGCCGCCGACCTCAGACCAAATCTGATTCGCCAGTTCATCTTTGCTGACCACCCGACCGCGATTCTGATACAGATACCAAAGCAGATCGAACTGCTTTACACTGAGAGGTGGGACCAGCACCCTCCCATCTATAAAGACCTGCCGCGTAGCCGATTCTACTCGAATGCCGGTCTCGGGCAGAGCTTCAAGAAACGGCGCAGTGATCGTGGCCGACGGGTCGTGAAAGCGAAAACGTGTCGAAGCAAGCTGCAGTTCGTCACCGTCCTCCAGCCAGGCCGTCGCACCCGGCGACAGACGGCTGCCATTGACAAAGACGCCGTTCTTGCTCTCAAGATCGTGCAACCGGTAGGCGTTGTCGATGAAGTGCAGTTCGGCGTGCTGTCGGCTGGCAAAGCCGTCGTTCACCGTTACGAAAGCGTTGGCCGACCGCCCGATCAGAATCTTCTCCTTGGACAGTTCGTATTCGGTTCCGGCATCGGGTCCACTGAGGCATACTAGCCTTGCAGGCTGACCTGCGCGCATCTATTCTTCCTTCCCAATGACTGGGTATTTGGAAAGCTTGACCTGAGCTTACCACCTCAGAATAGGCCAGAAAGAAGTCAGGGGCACTGCTGTACGACCAACGCCTACAGTCTGAAGCTATCGTAGATCAACACTTCGAAACATGAAGTTCAAAGTCCAGCAAACACCCCGCAAACGGTGCCGAATTAGCTTCCATTCTTTTGGCTTCTTGTTTCCCTATTCCTGTTTCTCTGGTATTATAGTCCGCGTATGGTAGATTTTCAACCCTCGCGCCCGTTACGTCTCGCGCCAGTGCAGTCGCGCCGGGTATGGCGAGTAATTAACGTACATTGCGTCGCGACTGGGCAGCAGAGCCGCTAGATTCAATCTCTTTCATCTATCCTCTTCACCCACCGCTGCGCACAGATGATCTCGACTGAACCGCCGATATTCGCTGGTTACGGTAGAGACCTGAATACTATTGTGTCTGAGTTTGTTTCACAAAATGCTGACTGAACAGAAAGATCCTGCTGGTGAGACCGTAAGGTCCGAACCACAAGAAGAACTAGAAGGCCAGAACTCGGCTCCGGAACCTGCTGAAGTGGGCAAGGAATTCCCTCAGCCCTCGATCGGGCATCCGGCCGACTACCAGATCGGAAGATTCCTGGTAGGAAAACGCCTGGGCAGCGGTGGCGCGGCAAGTGTATATCAGGCCTACGATCAGATTCAGGAGCGCGTGGTCGCGCTCAAGATTCTATTGCCCGGCGCTGATGCCGCCGTGCGCAGCCGTTTCCAGCAGGAGGCTCACACTGTCGCTCGGTTGCGGCATCCACATATCGTCCAGACATTTCAAGTGGGAGATGCCGCCGGCGAAGGCAGCGCCTACATCGCCATGGAACTGGTCGATGGCGACAGCTTGGCGCAGCTCCTCAAACGCCGCGGAAGACTGAGCGTGGCCGAAAGCTGTAACCTTTTGGCGCCGATTGCCAGGGCACTGCACTACGCCCATCAGCAGGACATTGTCCACCGCGACGTCAAACCCAGCAACATCCTGCTCCGCCCCGTCAACCCGGAAGCCTTCGGCAGCATTCCCCGCGATGGGCATACCCTTGCTGCTGTATACGAAGCTGAACAGATCCTGATAGGGAGTTCTGCCGACGGCGTAAACGCAGCCGGTCCTGCTTCCGATGAGTTGCCGGTAGCCCCTCTTCTGTCCGATTTCGGCATCGCCCGAGCCCTGGATATGCCGGAGTTGACAAACGTAGGACGCACCATTGGGACGCCTGCCTATATGGCGCCCGAGCAGTGTGCCAGCAGTCGCGAAGTGACTGGTAGAGCCGACATTTACTCGCTCGGCGCCGTCCTCTTCCGGTGCCTGGTCGGACGCCCGCCATTCACCGGCACTACCACGCAAATCCTGCACGCCCACGTATACGCGTCACTCTCGCTGCCTGACGACCTGCTCGCATCTCTCCCACCGGAACTGATCGAAGTGTTGCGCCGCAGCCTCGCAAAAACTCAACAGGAGCGATACACCGTCGCCCGAGATATGGCCGACGAACTGTCAGCAATATCTGACAGGATCCTGTCGCAGGAAAACAGCCTGGCCGAACAGACTTCGACACTGACGCTGGTATCTCTGCCCTCCGTCCAGTTGCCGCCGTCACCGCCACAAACGACCGACACCGTCATTATTCCGGGCGCGGAAAGCAGACTTGAAGAACCCGCCTCGCAGGACATCCCGCCGGACCGCCCCAAAGAGGACGTCGCCCAGCAGAACAGTCCGCGCACCTCAGGACGCTCCAAAGCGCGCCTGACAGTCACCATCCTGGGCAGTGTCCTCGTTCTGGCGCTGATGGCCTTAAGCCCAGTTGCCAGAAACGCACTGTGGGGCAACGAGTCAGCTTCGCCTGTGGAAAGCCCGTCCAGCGCCTCCGCGCCCTCTTCCTCTTTGCCGGCTGTCGAAGCGCAGCAAGTTGCGCAGGAGGAAGTTGAAACAACGGCTGCAACCGACGCCACAGCTTCCGTACCTGTCGAACTTGAAACTGAGGCCGCCGCCGAATCTCCGGCCGCTCCTGCAGAGGAAGCCGCCGTAGCTTGTCAGTACCAGGCCGCGGAACAGTTTGAGAGCTTTCTAGGCGAAGATGCAGCGGTCGCCCAGGAACTCGGCTGCCCCAAAGGCGTTCCCACCAGCCTTACCTATGAAATCCAGCTTTTCCAAACCGGCATGGCCCTTGCCCGCCTCGACAGACCCATCGTCTATCTTCGTTACTTCAGCAACGGCGAGTGGGAACAAAGGGAGCATGACTGGCGGGAAGGCTCGCAGGAAGCTGTCGACTCCCCTGATCTCCAGTCGCCGGCGGAAGAACTGTTCCAACCGGTTCGCGGAATTGGGCAAATCTGGGCCGAAGGCCTGTTTGTAAGGCAGGCCCTGGGCTGGGCAATTACCCTACCTGAGGAGACAAGTGGTGTCCTTCAGTCGTTTGAAGGGGGTTTGCTCATTTACAATACAGAGTCACAAGACACACACATCTATCTGAAGTCGCAGTTGCGGCTCTAACTATCCAAAATGGAGGAGTATGATGCAGATTTCGACACCTGAAAGTGCCAGATGGTTGGGCCGACAAGTCAAGCGGGTTAGCCGGTTTTACTCGGCGCAGCCATCTTACATGGTCGTTCTGATCGTTCTGGTGGCGGCGTTGGCATTGGCCGGCTGTAACCGAAGGCAGGCGGAACCTACCGCCACGGCCGTGCCGCCCACGGATACGCCGGTGCCGCCAACTGACACCCCTGTGCCGCCGACCGACACGCCAACGCCGGTCCCGCCCACCGATACGCCGGTGCCAGAGCCGACCGACACGCCCACCCCGGCTCCGCCAACAGCAACACCCGCGCCGGAACCCAAAGTGAGTATCCCCAACGGCTGGACTAAGGTCGAAAATGAGCGCCTGGGCTACTCATTTGCAGTCCCACGAGGTTGGTCAGTATTTGACCTCCAGACCGGCCAGCTGAGTCAGATCATGCGTTTCGTGAGCGCAGATGCCGCCAAACAGGTGGACGAAGCCCTCACCGGGCCTGGTGGCGAGTACGCTGGCCACCTCGGTATCCAGTTGGCGATTTTCTCGAATCCGCCCATCGCCGCAATTACCGGCGTCGGCATCTTCCCGGATCTCGACGATGACATCTCCTCCGAAAGCTTGGTGGAGTGGCTGACAAAGCAGTTGCAGAGCCTTCCCCTTCCGGTACCCGTGGAAGTGAAGAGCCTTGAGGCAGGCACCACCAACAATCTGCCCTCAATTCAGGGTGTGGCCAGCGCCGATCTTGCCAGTCAGGGCCTGTTCAACGCCCATATAGTCATTACAGCGTTACGGGCAAATGACACCGCCTACATTCTGATCAACGCAGTTCCCGACAACCAGGTCAGTAACAGGCAGCAGGAAATCGATCTGATTATCGGGACTTTCCGACCCGAATAATCACCAGGACACAACGATGAGACGAGGAGAGAGAACGGTGGCGGTTCGGTCATCTAACTGGCCCGCCGTCCACCACTCTCTCCTCGTTTTGTTCCTGTCCCTGAGAAAATAGCTCAACTGTGCTCGATTAGGAGAGGAATGGAAGACCAAGCAGGAAACGCACCCCCAGCATTGACTGCCATCAACGAACTGTTGCCCGAAGAGAGTCAGATCGCGGTCGTCAGACGCGTCTTGGCGCAGTGGAGGCATGCCCCTGATGATCTGAGAAAGTCTTTTGAGCGGGCGGTAAATAGCGGTGCGCGGATTGACGGTTTTCGCGAACCCTTGAAAGCGCCAGATGAACTTGTCAAGAAAAATGTATTGCAAAGAATGCATTTCTCTCCTGAGTTCCTTGGCATAGTTCTGCAGATTTGGATGAGTTCCCACCAGGAACTTCAAGGCGTAGTTAGCAAACATCTCTCTGATCTAGGGATGTCAATAAATGGATTGGACTTCTCGGCAAGTCGATTCTCTGGCACGTGGGACATCGAGAGTTGGAAGCAACATAGCCGGCAAGTCGTTGAATCCCATAGCCAGTTCACTGAAGATGATGTCGCTCTCATGCTGTGCTGTGTTTCAGGAAAACTTCCCTCCTCTGAAGTCGCCCCTATCGACGAGCCGACTGATACGCGCAAAGACGCACTCTTTCCGCAATGGCTTGAAGAACTGCAGGCATTGCCGGCAGACGCGCCTCAATGGCAGCAGGCTACAGATTTCGTAGCGTCTGTCACCGAAATCATCCAATGCAAAGAGAAAGAACGACATCACGTCGTCCGTTTGAGGGAGTTGCTCGCAGAGTTGAAGCAGGATTTCGGGCGGGAATTGGCCTTTTTCCAATGCGATGCCGATTCATTGTCCCTCGAAAGTCTAGCCCGCCGGCATCAGCCCAGCCGGCCAGCACCACTTGAAGGAATTGCTGAATTGGTGCGCCTGTCAGAATCCCTGAAACGTTTACTAGGCCACTACAAACCAGTACATGACATTGCCTCGAACATTCAAGAAGAGACGGTCCTTGCCCCAAAGCGTTCGGAACTGCAGCTTCAGACCCTTAAGTGCCTGTATCAAATTTATCAGCTGTTTTCACCAACGAACTCATCCGACGACGATCCAGCAAACGCGAGCAACAGCGGTGCCTCTACTGTTTCGGAACCGGTCACTGCAACTTGCGACAAGCAGTCCGAGCTGGTCGAACGCAATTTCAAGCCAGAAGACAACCCACATTCTTCAGCCGAGGCAGAGGTCGGACCGCCCCAATCAACAAACATTGTTGCTGACGAAGTTTCGGTTCAAGCCGCGCTGCCCGGGGAAAATGACGAAACTGACGGACTCCATCATTCAACCGATGCCTCCCAGGCAGGAGGGTATAGTGGACCCCCTGCTGAATTTCCTATCCAATCGATAGATGATTTGAGCTTGATCGAATCAGAGAACCGTTCTCTGAAACAAGAAATAAAGACGCTTCGGAGCGACCTGAAGACTAGCCAGGATCTTGTCAGAATCTGGCGCGTAGCATATGAAACGGATCGCAAGCGTTTTTCACGTCCCGACGAATCACCCGGTAACGCTGAAGTCCTGCCCGTTGAGGACGTTAGAACAGCCGTGGCGCTTGCAAGAGAAAAGTTCGCAGGCGAGCTCCTGTTTCAGCCTAACTCGAAATCGGAGATCGACGATAATCCCTATGAGAAGCCTGGCAACGTATGGACCGCGTTGAAATGGCTGGCCACCACCTATTATCGCTCAAAAATGGGCGAGCTCAGTGTGCCCGACCTCGGGGTGTCAATACTGAAAGCATGTGGTTGGCACTATACAGGAAAACAGAGCAGCATCACAATGAAACAGTACAAGCCCTGGTACACGACCCACCTTGAGGGCAAAACGTACTGGCTGAAAAAGCACGTCGGCACCGGCAGCAACAAGGATGCACGTTACACCATTCGAATCGCCTTTGACTGGGACCAGGACCGAGAAGTAGTTTTGATCGGCTATATCGGCCAACACCAGCAGACGAGCGCGACTTGACCATAAGATTAGGAAACGAAGAAGCCGACCACAAAATCGTCGTGCTTTTTTCGCACCAGGAAAGGTAACAGCTTTGACAAACAATACAATTGACCTGCGCTCCGATACCGTGACCCAGCCGACCGAAGCCATGCGCAAAGCAATGGCTGCCGCGCCTGTCGGTGACGACGTCTACGGCGAAGACCCGACCGTAAACCGCCTGGAGGCCATGACCGCCGACCTCCTTGAGAAAGAGGCGGCCGTCTTCGTGTCCAGCGGGACAATGGGCAACCTGGCCTCGCTGCTCAGCCACTGCGGCCGCGGCGACGAAATGATCCTGGGAGATCAAGCGCACATCTTCCTGTCTGAACAGGGCGGTTCCGCCGGTCTGGGAGGTGTCCATCCGCGTCCTATGCCCACTTCTCCAGACGGTACCCTGGACCTGCAAATGGTAGCGTCGTCGATCCGCGCTGACGACGAACACTACCCTCGTACCCGCCTGTTGGCAATCGAAAATACCCACAATCGCAGCGGCGGGCGCTGCTTACCCGTGGAGTACATGGACGCGGCCGGCAAGTTGGCCCACAGCCGCGATATGAAGCTTCACGTCGATGGGGCCCGCCTATGGAATGCTGCCGTCGCTCTCAATGTTGCCCCCGCCCGCCTGCTCAAGGAAGCGGACAGTGCCAGCCTCTGCCTGAGCAAAGGCCTCGGCGCGCCCGTTGGTTCGCTAGTAGTTGGAGACTCCGACTTCGTCAAGCGCGCCCGACGCATGCGCAAAATCCTCGGCGGCGGCACCCGCCAGGCCGGCATCATCGCCGCCGCCGGCATCGTTGCCATCACCGAAATGATCGAAAGACTCGCCGACGACCATGCAAACGCCCGTAAACTGGCCCAGGGCCTGTCGCAACTGGACGGAATCAATGTCGACCCGGAAACCGTAGAGACCGATATCGTAATCTTCGAACTTTGCCGTGACGACATAACACCGGCACAGTTGTCTGCCGGCCTGCGAGAGCTCGGCGTCCTGCTGAGTCCCATCGACAGCACCCACCTGCGCGCGGTCACTAATCTGCACGTGACCTCCACCGATATCGAGCGTACACTCGACGCTTTTGCCCAAGTACTCCACTCTGGCAGCGATGGCGCCGGCGATGGCGTGCGCGTGTACGGATAGGCGAAGTGAGCGATGCGTTCACTCCCGTTGCGCTCCATCTGGCAGATTGTCAGTGAAATAAATCTGGCCGAGATTCAGCGTGAGATCGAGGCCCCCTTCCATCTGCTGGTCGCAGCCGATGACGAAGCGGATGCCGAAGAGGCCGCCCGCTGGCTCAGCGACCCCGGCGCCGCCTTCTGTCATCCATGGCTTACCATCACCGATAGTGCCGGCTCTGGACTGCGCTCTCAGAGTACCGACATCGTCCCCTTCTCACCCGATTCAGAAGACCCCTCTTCCTACAAAACGCTGCCTTCTATTGACTGCGCCCTGTTGGTTACAACCCGTGTTGAACTTAGCGATGATCTCTCCTCTCTGCTGAGGATGCTTCGCTCAAATTCAATCCCGGCTCTGATTGTCCTCACAGGGGCCGAAGGCAAACGGCCTGACGGAGAAATTGCCCGCTGGGGAGAGCAGGTGCGCGTGGCAATCGCCGAATGGTCCGATGAAGCCGTCATCCGCGTAGCTGGCGCGCTGATCGACGCCGTCCCCTCCACACTTCGTCTGCCGCTGGCCCGACGTCTCCCTCCGCTGCGCACCGCCGCCTGCAACCTCCTCATCCAGGAGACTTCACAGGTTAACGCCGGCTACTCCTTCACCACCGGCCTCGGCGAAACGGTGCCCGGGCTGGGATTCGTGCTCGGCGCCGGCGACGCCATCGTACTCACCAAAAACCAGCTGATGATGGCATACAAAATCGCACTGGTCTCAGGCAAATCCGGTTCGCCGCAGAAACTCTTGGGTGAGATCGTCGGCGTTCTCGGCGGCGGCTTCCTCTTTCGCCAGCTCGCTCGCGAAATGGTCGGTTTGATTCCTGTGTGGGGGATAGTGCCCAAGGTTGCCGTTTCATACGCAGGTACGTGGGCAATCGGAAGAGCAGTTCTGATATGGGCAACTGAAGGTCGAAAGATTACCCCGGAACTGATGAAGGGCCACTACCGCGAGGCCCTGGGCCAGGGCCGCCAGGCAGCCCAGCGAATCGTCAACAATGCACGAAAGCCTCGCCTACCCTCCAGCGCTCCCAAGGTATCAAAATCAAAGCCTGACGCCGCTTCACGGCTTCTGCGCCAAGTCCGCAAATCTATCCCCCGCCTGCCCCCGCGTAAGAGCTGAAGCGACCCCTCGCCCTCCTGCTAGCAGTCCAACTTTTCTCGAAAATTGTCCCACTTCATTTGACAATCGCACCTGCCGGTGTTATCCTTCCCGTCACATGTCATGGTTTCCTGATGGGGGCGTGGTGTAGCGGTTAGCATGTCGGCCTGTCAAGCCGGAGGTCGCGGGTTCAAATCCCGTCGCTCCCGCCTCGGCGGATGAAATGCCAATCCATAGGGAAATCTGGGGGCGTGGTGTAGCGGTTAGCATATCGGCCTGTCAAGCCGGAGGTCGCGGGTTCAAATCCCGTCGCTCCCGCAGGTAGACATGAAAAAACAGGTCAACCCATCGACCGGGTTGACCTGTTTGCTTTCAAAAGGGAACTAACCTCGAACGCCTACCCTCCGACAGTATCCATGTCGGGGGCCCCCATTATGTTGTACCCACCGTCGACGTAGACCACCTCCCCCGTAATCTTCCCTGCCCAGTCTCCCAGCAGGAATCGGGCGGCATTCCCCACGTCGGTCTGTGTAACATTCCCCATCGGCGCAACCGTACCCACATAGCCAAGGCTCTTGCGGAAGCCGCTGACCCCGGCCGACGCCAGTGTCTTGATCGGGCCGGCGCTGATGGCATTTACCCGCACCTGATCGCCTCCCAGGTCCCAGGCAAGATAGCGAACCGTCGCTTCCAGCGCGGCCTTCGCCACTCCCATCACATTGTAATTAGGCGTCACCTTCTCGGAACCGTAGTAGGTCATTGCCAACATGCTGCCCCCACCTGACATCAACGGCGCCGCCCGTTTGGCAAGCGCTACCAGGCTGTAGCAGCTGATATCAAGAGCAAGGCGAAAGCCCTCGCGGCTTGTATCCACAAAACGACCGCCCAAATCCTCCCGCGGTGCAAATGCAATCGAGTGCACCAGAAAGTCTAGACTGCCAAAATGCTTCTCCGCCTTCTCGAAAAGACCGTCTATGGCAGCATCATTAGTGACGTCGCATTCCTCTATAAACTTGCTGCCAACAGATTCGGCCAAAGGAGTGACCCGCTTCTGCAGTACCTCGCCGGCATAGCTGAATCCCAGCTCCGCACCTTCTTCCGCCAATGCCTGCGCTATTCCCCAGGCAATCGAATTCTTGTTCGCAACGCCAAATATGAGACCGCGTTTCCCCTCAAAAGACCCCATTACCCACTCCTTATGTTGAGCCAAAACCTGTGATTTACGTCGAGAGCCCTCAGCTTGCCAGAAATTCCTTCCACTGGCCGGAACTATAACGAAAGTCCTAATAGTTATAAATGTGTATAAAATCGTCACCTGAATTGCCTGATCCGCCAAATTCCTTGTCAAATTCGTGCGAAATAAGAAAATTCAATGAAAATTCGTCCATTTTCCCCCTTTACAAATAATAATTAGTATGTTATAATTCATACTGAGGAACCGAGTTGTCACGTTGTGGTTGGAAGCCACTATCGGGGGAAGCGTGGCATCCGGTTCCTTTTCTTTTTCCTCCGCCCGAATGCGCTGCTTCCCCAGTTCCCACAGTCGCAAAACTACTCGGCAGAAACCACTCGCAGAAACCTTTTCCTGCCAACCTGGATTATACTCTCTCCGCCGTTTGGCGAAACAGATGTCTGCACACCGTCGCCTACCGTTTCGCCGTTGAGCCGCACACCCCCCTGTTGAACCAGGCGCCGCGCTTCACCTTTGCTGCGCACCATCCCTGCCGCGCTCATCAGGTCCAACACATTCATCTCCTGCGAAAGCTCAAACAGCGGAGCATCGCTCGGCGCCGCACCCTCGTGCATGCGCCCCGCGTCAACGGCCGCCTGCACAGCTTTCTCCTCGCCGTGAAAAATGCCAACTATCTCCTGCGCCAGCGCCCGTTTCGCTGCCTGCGGCTCCAATGCCCCCGCTTCCATCTGCTCCACCATCTGATCAATCTCTTCCTGACCCCAACGAGTTACCAGCTCAGCAAAATTACGGAAGGTGTGGTCCGGCAAGTTGACCACTTTGGTAAATATTACGCCAGGCGCCTCATCGATGCCGATGTGATTGCCCGAAGACTTGCTCATGCGCCTGTGCCCGTCAGTGCCCACCAGGATGGGGAATGTCAACACGACTTGAGGACGCATCCCGCGCGCGTTCATCAATGTGCGCCCGGCCATCAAATTAAACAGTTGGTCGGTTCCCCCAATCTGCACATCAGTTTCCAGCATAATCGCATCGTATCCCTGCATCAACGCGTAGAAAAACTCATGCAACCAGATTGGTTCACCCTTGGCGTGGCGCTTGCTGAAATTGTCTCTTGCCAGAAACTGCTGAACTGTGAAACTGCTTGCCAACCGAATGACGCCGCCAAAGTCCAACTCGCTCAGCCATCTGTGGTTATAGTCGACGACAGTTTTCTCCGGGTCCAACACCCTGTTCGCCTGCTGCGTGAAACTGCGCGCGTTTTCCATCGCCTCTTCCAGGCTCTGCTGCGTGCGGGCGCTTTCCTTGTCGCTTGGATCCCCTATTGTGCCGGTGAATGTGCCAATCAAAAAGACGACGGTATGACCCAGCTCCTGAAACTGTCTTAGCTTGCGCAGCGGCACAGTATGACCCAGATGGAGGTCGCTTGACGTGGGATCAAAGCCGCAATAGACGCGTAAAGGCTGGCCTTTCCGGCAGCTCTCCTCCAGTCTAAGCCGCAACTCCCCCTCCATATTTGCACGGGTCTGCTCGTCGCCAAATTCGACGCCCCGCATTAGTACATTCATCTGCTCTTCAACCGGTACAAAATCGGTCATTCCTCAGCTCCTTCGTAGTCTGACCCCAGTTGGGCATCCCCTTCCCCCAAAATTCCAGAATCCTGGTGCACAAGGTCAAGGGCAGATCCACTGGTCAAAACTTCGGTTGTGCCATAGCCTGAACAGGGTCGCGTCCCCGTAAAAAGTCAAAATCCATTCCTTGCGGCGCTTGGAGCACATGATCCAGAAAGAGCTTGCCATAGCCGCGTCCATACGCCGCCTCAGGAGGACGCCAGGCAGCGCGCCGCCTGTCTAACTCCTCCTGCTCGACACACAGTTCCAGTCGCCTGCCTGCCGCATCCAGCACGATTTCATCCCCCGTCCGTACCAGTGACAGCGGGCCGCCCACCGCGGCCTCAGGAGCAACGTGCAGGACAATCGTGCCAAAGGCCGTTCCGCTCATACGGGCGTCTGAGATACGCACCATATCGCGTACTCCCTGTTTGAGCAACTTTTTGGGGATCGGTAGATTGCCCACCTCCGGCATGCCCGGCCCCCCCACCGGCCCCGCATTTTGCAAAACAAGCACGTCGTCAGGATTGACATCCAGGGCCGGGTCGTCGATTCTCTCCTGCAGGTCGGCAAAACTACGGAAAACCACCGCCCGCCCTCGGTGCTGCAGAAGCTCCGGTGAAGCGGCCGCGTGCTTGATTACTGCCCCCGACGGGGCCAGGTTTCCCCGTAGGATAGCCAGTCCCCCTTCCGTCTTCAGCGGCCTGTCAGGCGAATGAATGACCTCTGGATCCACTATGCTGCTCTGCGCCACGTTTTCGGCCAGCGTCCTTCCCGTTACCGTAAGAGCATCACCGTGCAAAAGCGGCAGGAGCTGGTGCAAAATCGCCGAAACGCCCCCGGCATAGAAAAGGTCCTCCATCTGGAACGAGCCGGCAGGCCGCACATTTGCCAGCAAAGGCGTGCGCCGGCTGATGTCGTCGAAAAGTGTCAACGGCAAACTGACTCCCAGCCGTCCGGCCAGCGCAGGTAAGTGTACGACCGCGTTCGTGCTTCCACCCAGCGAGCACAGAAGCGTTATCGCGTTTTCCATCGCATCAGAGGTAAGGATCTGCGACGGGCGTATGCCCTCCTCCGCCATCGCAACGATGCGCCGGCCGGCCCTCTCCGCCAGAAGGATTCGCCGAGAATCAGCCGCCGGAATGGCACCGTTGCCCGGCAACGAGATGCCTAACGCCTCTGTCAGAGAATTCATCGTCGAGGCCGTACCCATCACCATGCAATGGCCCCTGCTTCGCACCAGATTCTCCTCGACTTCCGCATACTCCTCGTCATTGAGATTGCCCGCTCGGTATTCAGTCGTAAGCCGTCGGCAGTCCGTGCATGCCCCCAAAGTCTGCCCGCGCCAGTGGCCGTTCAGCATTGGCCCGCCCGAAACCAGAATTGCCGGCAGGTCTGCGCTTGCTACGCCCATCAATGCAGCCGGCGTAGTCTTATCGCATCCGCACAGCACCACTACACCATCCATCGGATTGCCGCGTATCATCTCCTCGGTGTCCATGGCCGCCAGATTTCGCCACAACATCGAAGTAGGCGTCAGGTATATTTCCCCCAGGCTTATAGTCGGAAACTCCAACGGGAAACCGCCCGCCTGCCATACACCCCGCTTGACCGCTTCGACCAGTTCGGGAAAGTGCGCGTGGCAGTTGTTCATCTCACTGTACGTGTTCAGAATTCCGATCATAGGACGGTTCATATCCGTCCTGTCGAAGCCTAGCGATCGGGTGAAAGCGCGGTGCATCAGCCCCGCGGTATCCGGTTCGTTAAAGAAGGCGCGGCCGCGTCCGGCGTCCTCTGACTTCTCTGGTATTTCAGTCACTGTGCCTCCAAATCAATGGGCCTGGCCGGCAGTGCGGTCTACGTCGCACCCCTTCCAAGCAGGCTAAGGAGCAACCAGCACACGATAGAGACTGCCATTTTCGCTGTCGGTAACAACCAGGTTGCCTGTTTCTTCTACCGTAACGCCCACGAGTTTGCGCAGGGGCGGCCCCCCCGGCACGACCCAGGCCTCCATCTCCTCGGCGTTGTCCCTGGAGATACGCAATATCCCGCCTTGCTCCGGCTGCGTAACGTACAAATTGCCTTCACTATCCAAAGAGAGGTGCGGCCCATCCACGCTATTGGCAGTGACCAGCGGCCACATATTCAACAGTTCACCATCCACTGAAAAGCGCAGCACCGCTGTCATACCGGCCGTGGAAACATAAATGGAGCTATCGGACTCAAATGCCACGTCGACGGGCTGCAAATCTGAACCCTCAAAAGCAGTCGAAATGCGGACTAGCTCTTTCCCATCGATGTCGAAGGCGGCAACAGCGAGCGCCGGCGTCAAAGCTAACCAGATGCGGCCCTGGCTGTCCACATCGATTCCCCTGCTTCGGTCTGCCATCCTGTTGGGAATGGGAACGACTTGAAGGAAATCTCCCTCGGAACTATGGATACTTACCCGCCCGCCATCTCCCGCGTCCAGGACATAGACATTCCCTGCAGTATCGGTGGCAACGTCCACCGGTTCGACAAAGCGTCGGTCCGAGTGGAGTACCTGTGTCATCTGCTCCCGATCAATGGCCAGCACAAACATAACGGCCTGGCTGGAATCTACAAAATATAGCCTGCCACTCGCGTTCGCAATACCCCGCGGCCTTCCGAAACCGTCCCCGAGAGTCTCAAAGGCGGCAGGTCGTTCTTCTCCTGTAAAAAGCGATATGATGTCGAGCGGTATTGCCAGCCCCGGCGCGTCCGCGAAAACCGGTGTGTCTTCCACGACGACCTCGGCACTCCCTTCTTGTAATAAGGGCTGCGCTTGTGTACTGACCGTCCTGAAATTGTCTCTGGCTACAGCGCCAATCAGAACCACCAGTAACAGGACCGGGCTGCCGCCCCAGAGGATCAGCGTCCACATACTGCGGCCGGCCCACTCTCTCAAACTCGCTCTCCTGCTGACCGCTTCTGCACCGGACGCCGGTCCGATCGAGTGTTCAAACCTGTCCTGCTCCAGCCCTTCCCATGTCGGCGCTGCTTCACTGTTCAGGACCGCATCACTCGCGTCAACAGAATCCACCCCTTCCCATGCCGGCGCTGCTTCACTATTCGGGACCGCATCACTCGCGTCAACAGAATCCACCCCTTCCCATGTAGGCGCTGCTTCACTATTCAGGACCGCATCACTCGCGTCAACAGAATCCAGGCCTTCCCAAGTCGGCGTTGCTTCACTATTCAGGACCGCATCACTCGCGTCAACAGAATCCACCCCTTCCGGCTCGGAAAATTCGTGCTGATCAATTATGTGCTCAGGTGACATAGGCCGGCCGCAGTATTCACAGAACTTGGCCGCAGGCCTGACTGAAGATTTGCAACTGGGGCAGACGGTGCCCAAGTCTACATTCGTCATGACTTTCCTTGATCTCCAGGTTGGAAACTTGAACCGACAGACAGCCGTAAATGAATGAGGCGCAGGCTCGAGGAACAGTTTCTTGAGCAAATATGCCGCCCGCTGGCCTGGCCCTGGGCACTTCCTAACACAGAAGGAGACGGCATTTCACAATTTCCTTCTAATCCAGTCCGAACTTCAAGCCCCTTCTCACGGTCCATCGCTCACTCGCACATGCCAATCTGAAGTCGCATGAATTACGGCGAACTATGAACTCGATACAACCTGCCATTCTCGCTGTCGGTCAGCAACAGTTCCCCGTCGGCCCCCACATTAATGCCGACCAACTTACGTATAGGTTGGCTGGCCGGAAGTTCCCACACCTCTATTCCTTGCTCCTCGCCTTCCGCAATACGCACGAATCCTCCCAACTCAGGCTGTGTCACGTAAACAGCTCCTCTACTGTCCAACGACAGATGAGGGCCGTCTGCGCTGTTTGCAGTGGCCAGGGGCCACAAATTCATCGGCTCCCCTTCGAGAGAAAATCGTATGACCGATGTCGAACCGGAAGTAGACACATAGACGGCATCGTCAGCATGGAACGCAACATCCACCGGTTGAAAGTCTCCTCCCTCCAGGACCGTCGATATGCGAGCAAGCTCCTGGCCATTTGTGTTGAAGGCAGCGACAACCATTGCCGGCGTTATCGCCAACCAGATCCGGCCTTCCCTGTCTACATCCAAACCTCTGCTCCTATCGACCATGTTATCAGAGAAGGGAATCACCCGCACAAAGTCGCCGTCTGCATCATGGACCGATACCTGCCCACCACTTCCAGCGTCCAAAACATAGATGTTGCCGGACGCGTCTGCAGCAACGTCTACCGGCTCGCTGAAACGTCGATTTGACCGCCGAATCTCCGCAATCCTTCGTCCGTCCCCATCCAACACAAACATTGACCTCAGGCTGGAATCGACGACGTACAGCCTTCCGTTTGCTGTGGCTACACCCCTCGGCCGTTCGAAAGCGTCTCTCACGATTTCGAACGCGGCTGTCTGCTCCTCGTCGACCGGAAGGGGCGTAACACTGACGGGAAGTGCCGCAAAAGAAGCCCCTGAGGTCTTGTCGAAGATGGCTAGATCTTCTACCGACAAGTGGTCGTAGCTGCCCTGTGGCGGGATGAGTGCCTCGGCCTGCACCAGCGAACGGTCTTGTCCCGGCGGCGCCCAGTGAAGATTCACATGATAGTGGGATGTGCGGGCTACATAGCGGATGCGTATATCGTGCAGCCCAGCGGTCAACTCGACTGAGTCTTCGTCGTACTGATTAGGTTCCGGGCTTGCCGCAATCTCTTTCCCGTCAATCCATAATTCTGACTCGTCTATGGATTCAATTCCCATCCGGTAGACACCATCGAATGGGACGGCCAGCTTGCCTTCCCACTCCACCGTATAGGGTCGAGGCAGCGGAATGTCGTGAAAATAGAGATTGATCTGCGGATCAATTCGTGTGAAAGCCGCCGGCTCTTGCCAATTCCCATTGGCATAATAGCGGCCCAACAGGCCATTGCTGGAAACGGGTGGCACGTGCAGTGCCGACGTCGGTACGAGCTGTTCCTCCTCACCTGGGCGCTGCCAGGAAAGCGAAACAGGGCCTTCGCCTCCAACCGCTCGAATCCGAAGTTTGTGCAATCCCATCGCCAGTTTCAGCGCGGCCGCAACTTCTCCGCCCTCCCCTGCAGAATCAGATTCAACCCCTTTCTCAATCTGGGCAACCAACTCTTCGTCCACATAAAGCTCCGCGCCCGCCGGCGCACGCAGGACAAACTTGTGCGGCCCATACGCTTCTATGTTCAGAACGCCGTTCCATTCGGCCGAAAACGGGACCGGCAGTGGTGCCTCGAGCGGCCAGTCAACAACAATAAAGGGGTGCCTCTCGACTTCCACTGGGTTCCCTGCCCAATCTTCCCCTTCATAGTAGGCCAAATTCATACCCTGAATTGAAGAAATGTCTGAAGGACGCAGCCGGACTTCGTACAAAACCGTTGGCCCTCCGAATGGCGGCTTATGCTCCACAAACTCCGCATCAGGATAGAAACTGCGCGCCTGCTCAAAGAAATTTCGCCGATCAGGATCCATCAGGAACAGTGCATCCCGATCAGGCGAGAGCGGCATCGGCAACGTATCAGTGTATTCGACAGCCCGATAGTACGGAACGGAGCTGCCCACAAATCGAACGGCGGGATGACCTGCGTAGTGGGAGGTAAGATAGACTTCAGTGTCTCTCCTGTCCACATGCTCGGCAACGACAGACGCTGCTATCGTCTCGCCTGTAGAGTAGGCATTCCACACTGCAAAATCATTCATCTGGTGAACAAAGTATGTTCGATAATTGTAGACGGCAACTGCTGCCAGAAGAATGGACACGAACAAGACCGGACTGCCTCTCCACAGCATAAGCGGCCAGATTCTTCTGGCGATCGCTTTTCCTCGCGGGAAACTGAAGCGGCCAAGCGCGCTGGCAGTTGGCTCGCTCTCTCCCTCGAACGTCAACCCGTGATGAGAGGCCACCCGCCAGTTTTGCCATAACAGTGCCAGGGGAAGGAGGGCTAGTATATAGGCAACAGGCAGAGTTCCAATGGCGCGCAGAGACTGCGGCGCCTCAAAACTTAGCGAGAAAACGCCGCCCGCCAACAGCCCGAAGAACCAGAGAATGAGAAAGAAAAATCGGGCATGCCAGAATCGGCTCAGGCTGAGAGCCAGCCCCAGCACGAGCAGAGCCCCAGCAACCGGGGCCAGCATTGGTTTGCCGGGTAAGTTGTGGCGGCCGTTAGGATCGCCGCGCACGTTGTACATGAGGACGTGGGAGACCGCGTTTTCCCGCAGCTTTCCCCACACCTGGTCCTCCGGATACTCTTCAAAAATCGACACTGTACGCGTTCGTTCCAAATATCGGTCAAGCCTTGCGAACGCGAAAGTTGCCAAGGGCGCCAGGAATAGCAGTATGCCCATTGTCAATACCACCAGACCCTTCCAATGGGACAGAAAAAGGGTCCAGCGCGTGATCAAAAGATACACGATAAAAACAGCCACCACCGCGAGAAACAACTGAAAAGCGTAGTACGTGTTGAGACCAAATCCAAGACAAAGTCCCGCCCACAGAAAGTCGGTAAGTCGTCCACGTCGCAATGCCTTTAACAACAGGCCAACACCTAACAGCACAAACAGCGTCATCAGAATGTTAAACATTCCAATTCGACTGAAATTCACGCTCCAACGCGAAACAGCGATCAGAAAAGCGAAGGCCAGCGCCGGCCCGCGCCCAAATAGCTGGCTCCCCGCCAGGTAAGCGGCCGGGACAGACAGTACCCCGGTAATTACGGTTGCAAGACGTACCACAAATGTTATTTTGGGCAGAATCAGGAACAGGGACGACACTAGGTAGACGTAGTGCTCAGGCCCCATTAGACCGCTAACATAGAGAGGCCGATAGTCCGGGTCGTCCAATATACGCTGCGCCTCCAGCCCCGCCGTGGCCTCGTCATACCAGGTGCCAGGAGGAAACTCGGGCAACTCGTATATCCGCATGAAAAACCCAATGCAAACAATGAGCAGGACCAATAGCCGCTGGCCCTTCGTCCAGGGACGCGGCAAGGCGCCTGAAGCCGAAGTCAAACCTGAAGCAGAAGTCAAACCTGAATCCGAAGTCTGCTCTGTATTCGCATCCCCCTCCGCTGAAGAACTGTCAGCCTGACCGCTTCCGAATCTTCTTGCCAAAAATACACATCCCACAAAAAGAGCTAAACTAGCCAGATGGAACAGCCAGAAAAGGTCCGGCGGCCGGTCCGGATCTGTCAAGAGCCGTTCCAATGACCATGCCGAAACCGCTCCTGGCAGCAGCACTATCGGAAGCAGCCAAAAGATGTTCAGGCGCCTCAGCTGACCGGAATCGGACGTTGCCGGCAAGGCGAACACAGTGCTGCTGCGAAATGCCCAAAGAGCCAACCCAATGGCGACCGCGTAAAGGCCGACCGCTGGCAGCGTCTGTCCGCGCACAAGTAGCCACTGCCCTCCAATCGCGCCCACGATCGCGACAATGCCCCAAAAAACGTTTGCGCGTACTGTTTTGGCAGGACCAAAAGCCGCCAAGTGTTCAGGAGGAACCGGAACAGCGGTTGCCGTCGCACCGCTACCTGCGGCTGCAGCTTCCAAGCCAACAGTGCTGGCGGGACTTGAAGCCAGAAACTGTACTACCAGCCGCCAGAGACCCGAGATTCGGAAACCGAAGGCCGCTTGCCTGATTCGACCCAGCAAGTCGGGCCAACTCAATCTGCCAGAGTCCAGCATCCCACCTGCTCTACCCTGGCTGCTTTTCACTCTTGGTTCTGTCCCACCCCGAAGCGGCTCGCCGGCCAATGAAAATCCACAGTCATGGCAAAAGAGCTGCCCAATGCCGCACAGCGCACCGCACTGCGGGCAAGGCGCTTCATCCGGCAGTCGGTCACCGCAGTTTTCACAATAATTAGCCGTAGGACGGTTGACGTGCATGCACGCCTGGCAGGCTCTTTGCCCCCGACTGTCTTCTGTATTCGGTATCCTGCTTTCGCTTCTATCCGTCAATTGCCGACTCTCAGTTGGAGCACTCCTGGGCGACTATCTGACTCGTGAAGACAGACTTGCTCAGGCTACCCTGCAAGGTGATATACGATATAAAGAGGATTGTCCCCATCATCTACGATGATCTCGCCGCCCGGATACATCTCCCTGATTCTGCCAATCTCTTCCATGTACTCTCCCTCCAGCAGATACGTCACCGGCCCGGCTTCGAGCTTTTCCAGCGCAAAAGCGCCGAACTCCCGCGATCGGTCAATACCTCGGCTATTCGGAAAGAGAAACTGTATCGTTTCGTACCTGAATCTCCGTTGCCCGGAATAGTAGTAGATCGTCCCTGGATCATCAAAAGAGTAGGCCGCTTCCAGGGCCTCGAAATAGCCTGTAGGGAACGTCCACTGAAAGGTCGAGGAGCGAGGTAATTCAATGAAGTAATAGCTCAGGTTCCATAGAGCGCTCCACACAAGGACAAGCGCGGCCGTACCTATCGCTGCAGTCCGTCGCCAACTCCCCGTTGTGCCGTACGCGAACTTTACAACCGTCACCGCACCGATTCCGGCCAGCCCAAATACCCACGGAATAGCGGTTATGCTTCGCCGCATCGACCCGGCCGAAGGATCGGTTAACACAAGACCCGACAACGCGCCTAGAACCACCATTATCGCAAATAAGTGTGGAGGACTTCGCCACCTTTTTATAGCAATGACAAGACCAAAATAAGCTAAAGCGGCAACCCCAACATCTAAAGTGCCTACCCCACCGATGCCGTCAACCCCGTCCATCCTCGGGTTTCTGAAGAGTAGCCAAAACGAGTCCCATGCCCGTCCGATGACAAAGTCAACCTTCTCTAGGTATCCATCGGCCTCCGTATACTCGTAGTAGTCCCATACCGATTTCTCGTTCAAACGACCGAAAAATACTGTGGGCGAGCGGAAGGCGAAATATATCATGGGGCCCGCGCTTACGACTACGCCCGTTGCCAGCAGAGTGAGGGCTATCAGCTTGCGCCTCAGCGAGCCGCTCTGCAATGCGAAGAAGACCAGGAGAACAGCCGCCACCGCCGCCAAAAATGTCGGGAATGCAAAATAAGTGTAGGGCACTAACCCCAACAGCGCGCCAGCCGCAACCCAACCCCAAAGGCCCTTGTGTCCTGATTCAGATGGCCCTTCATCGTACACCCGCATCGCCCACAGCAAGGCCGCTGCAGCTGCCGTAGAGGCGATGGCTAATGGGACCACGCCAAATCCCAGGCGGCTGAAGTGAAGGTGCCAATAGCTGACAGTCAGTGCCGTAGTGCCGAAGAGCGCCACCCAGCGGCCGAACCCCAACCGCAATAACAGATGCGCCGTTGGAATCGTTGCAATGCCGAAGAGCCCCATCGAGAGTCGGACTGAAAACTTGGAAGCGTCAAGGAGCCAGATTACCAGTGCAGTCAGGTAGAACGGCCCCGAAGCCTGGCCCAGAGCAGATGTTGTGTAAGGTCCGATCCAGCCTTCTTTCAGGATGCGTAACCCTTCGATCCCTGTCCACGCCTCGTCGCCATGAAAGCCGGCTGGGATCTCCTCCAAGCGGTACACCCGCAGGAATGCGCCAACCGCTGTAAGCATAAAGACCGCGATCAACTCCCAACGGTTGCGCTGCAACCACTCCCTCAGAAACGCACCGGACCACGTCAAGCGCGGCGCGGGCCGGTCCCAAACAAGCCGCTCGCTCGGCGCCACTCTGAATGGATTTGTAGGACGAAGGCCTAGGCGGCCAATGAATCTAAGAGGTTCTATTCCGCGGGAAGGCGCACCGAAAAGTAGCCCGCCGCACGCATCACAGAATTCGTGACCGCCAGGGTTATCCGTACCGCACTGTTCACAAACAATGTCTGTCGGCCGGCCGCACCGACCACAGAATTGGGCATTCGAGCGATTAGAGTATTCACATGACCTGCAGAGCCATGGTTCTGAAACAGGCACCTTTTCGAAGTGTTCCACTTGAGGAATCGTCAGTGCGGCAAAAATCGAGCGTTGGAAGTAACTGGTGGCATGAATGTACCCTGAAAAAGCGGAAGCCCGGCCGTAAATGAGGCCCTTCGGGGCTCTGCTGCAGCGAAACCCAAACCAACCGGTCTCGCGCTTGATCTGCAGACTCAGATCCAATTGCCTGAAAAAAGAAAATGCCCAGCCATCGTCAAATCGCGGCCTTGCAGCACAGCCTCTTCCTGGCATTCAAAGCGTCTTAGCCCCTATCCCCTCCAATACCCCTGCGGGCGCAGACGCCCTCCGCCGCTAAGGCGGCTCAGGGCTGGCGACGGCGGTTTTTTGCCGCCGCCAGGGGCTATCGCCCTATATGGGCGGTCGGGCCTTTCGCCCTCCCTTGTGCAGGGGCTGCGCCCCCGCAACGCCCCCCTTTAGAACCAGGCCTCACCGAACGTGCGCCTTCATCGCAACATGACGGCTGGCGAGCATCGCGGCGACTGCGCACCAGTTACGTCCCAATTAGCCTGAATAGTTCCAAGAATGACTGGCTGGTCAACCTCTGTGGCTTTCTAGTTACCCGAAAAAATGAGTATGCGACTGTTGTCGGCGTCGGCCACCAACAGTTCGCCGGTTAGAGGATCAACAGTTATACCGGTAGGCTTGGCGAGGCGGTTGAGTTCGACCCCATATTTGCCAAAACTGGTCTGCACATAGCCCCCGGCAGAGATCACAAACACCTGCGAAAACTGAGGGTCTGTCGCATAGACCGTTCCATCATCCGCGGCCGCAACATATGGCTTGTCCCATATATCCTGGCTTTCCCAGGTAGGCATGAGCCACTCCGCAAGAGGTTCTAATTCAGCCGAAAGCACCTGTATGCGGCGATTCCAGGCATCGCTCACCAAAACATTGCCGGTCGGCGGGTGAACCGCTACATCTACCGGTTCCTCGAAGTGACCGAGTAGGATCCCGCCTCCACCGACTTGGCGCACGAATTCTCCCATCGGTGTAAACTCCAGTATCCGCTTGTTGCCCGTGTCGGCAACGAGGAGATTGCCGGTCAGAGTAACAGCCAGGCCCCGCGGACCAAACAACGCATATGGGTCTCTGTTTTCGTTGTTGATTATGCTGAACAAACCCCACTTGCGCAGGAATTTCCCCTGGCTATCGAATGCCTGAATTCGTCCGTTCCATGTATCGGCAATGAACACTGTTCCATCGTCGCCCACAGCGATTCCCCACGGATCGCGAAATTGGCCGTCCCCATTCTCCAGCGGGCCGTCCCCATCCGGATCCGTGCAAAAATTGTTCTCGCTTTCGGACAAGAAACAAGTGCTGCCAAACGCCTGCCGGAATGTGCCGTCCGCGTTGAGAATTACCACCCGGTTGTTCCCCGTGTCCAGAATGTAGCGCACACCATCCTGCCCTACTGCAACCGAGCGCGGCGTCACCAGGGGCAGGTCTCCATAAACACCGCTGTAGACGGCGCTGGCACTTCGATCGACCTCCTCATAGTTAAAAGAAGGCGACTGCGAAAACCCTCGCTCCGACAAGGGAACGACGTTCAGGTCCCAAACGATGTCGGCGACGTCCTTATGGACGTACATACGGAAATCGTGACGGTGAGGCCAGTCCGTCAGCGTGCGGTCGGGATGGTTCCGGAAAAAGAAGATCTGCCACAGTCGGCTTCGACGCTCCGGTTCAGTCAATGCCTCCCAGATCTGCTTGAGCGTTAATCTCACAGATCCTTCCTCTTCGTCCCACTTTCCCTTGTAACTCTCTTCGGGCCACCAGACTAGTCTATAGTTGCGGCTGACATAATCCCTCGCTACATAGGGCTCTACTAACTCGTAATTCTTCTTGCCGACCAGTATGATGGGCGCGTTCATCGCCTCGGTCGTCGGATTCGCGCCATAGAAAATGTGGTTGGGATAGAAACGCATGTACCAGGTCATGGGCCATGCTACGTCGTCGTCATAGGCAACTTGAATCTCCCGCTCTCCCACCGTGCGTTCGCTTATCGTTTCAATTTCCTGCAGTGCCCGCTTTACATCAGGGGCGGCGTGAGCATAGACGAGATACTCGGTTGCCATGTCGTAGTTAATATAGGTAAGCAAAAAGGAGAAGCGAACTGTAAGCAGAAACAAAATGGCAAGCGCCGTCACTGCTGACAACCGCAGCGTCAGCCGCCAGCCTACTCGTTGGATGGCCAGTTGTATGAGATATGCCAGGCCGCCGCTGACTACGAGAGCGAGAATGAAGCGCACCGTCCGCGACAGAGTGTCTATGTCTCTCCCTGCCCCGGGAACCGAGCCAAAAAGAGTCACCAATGCGAACAGCAGAGCCGGAAGCAGCGCTGGCAGCCACCAACCCTGTGCCGCTCGCACCTTCAACCAGTCAATCCTCACTAGCAGTTGCGCGCCACACCACCCGCCAAATAGCGCCATCGGCTGCGCCATATGCGTTGTCAACCATGGCATCTTCTCACCGGCATACGAATAAGCCAACCACGCCATAATTCCCCACCACGCCAGAAACACAATGAAGTAGGGCCGAACATACGACGATGTATCAGCGGAATCTGTCTCGTCCAGTCCTTCCTCTTTCTTGCTCTTGCCTTCTGCAGGGCGAGGATTCTGGTCAGCATTCTCCGGATCGTCCCAGTTGCCCGTCCGCAGACGATGCACGAGCAGGGCCAAGCCGCCTAGGCTAAGGAAAATGAGCAGAAACTCGTACAACATTCCCTGCATTATGTAGTAATACCAAGGCTGACTGCCGCGTTGAACCTCCTGTTGCGCCAGCCAGTATCCGAGGCTGCCAACAATGCCCGTGGCAAGTCCGTCGACCGGATTTGTGAAGAAAGTCGTGAACAACAATATCTCAATCGCCCAGAACAGGGCCATCAATGTAGCCCAACTGGAAAAGGTGATCCGCTTCGCGCGACCATTTCCTGCCGGCGGTTTGGACTCGTTTCCCCTCCCTCCTATCGGGTTGAACCACCAAAATGCTATCGCCCCACTCACCCCGGTCATAAACAGTACCAGCATTGCCGACCTGGCCAGATCCTGGGTCGTACTATATGCGAGTGCATCCCATCCAAAAACGAGATGCCCAATTGGAGCGACGAATGGCAATACTAGTGTAAGCAGTAGAACTGCAAGATCAGCAAATGGGCTGTCTCTGAGTGAAACCTGCTGGGCCCGCCAGCGCCACAGCGCTGCCCCCACAAAAAAGATGCCAAAAATCGTTCCCGACATGAACTGATTTTCCTTGACGGTAAATCCAAGTGCCATCACAGAAACCGTCAAGTAAAGCCATTTCATCTTCCGCTCTTCAATAAAGCGGAACATGCCGTAGACCCAAATCATCGAAAAGAAAATAATGTAGATATCGTTTCGGATGTAACGGCTGTGGAACAGTATGCTGGGGCTGAAAAGGAGGAACACAGCAGTCAAAAGCGCACCGGTTCGCCCGATCCAGCGCCGGAAGAACCACGCAGCAACGATCGTTCCAACCCCAGCAAGGGCCGGCATCACCCGCGCCGTGGCGTCACTTACGCCAAATAAAAAGAAAATGAACGCATTCGCATGGAAGAGGAACGGACCATGCATCATCGGATTGTGTTGATAGCTGCCGGCGCGGTAGAGATCGAGCGAGTAGTTGGCGTGCAGACTCTCGTCATGGCTCATCCCACGTTCGCCGAGCGCATAAAATCGGCTCACTACCGCCACAATCAGGATAGCTGCCCAGGCTATCGTTTCCCAATTCGCCCGCACAACTCCCAGCAGGCTTGAGTCGAGAAACCCGCTGGAAACAAGCACGGTCTCAGCCGGTTCCGAACCAGCCGATTCCTGCGTTGACAGCTCTTCCCCTGAGCCTTGCTCTTCTTCCTCAGTAACAAGAGTAGTGGGCGAGGGGTCAGGAGAAAGAACTTTCTCTTCCTTTTCTTCTCCTACCTTCTCTGCCTTCTCGCTCTTTGATTCAGCCATTTCTACTTCTCCCGAATTACCCAAAGATCGGCCTCCTGTCCCGCCGGCGGGCCTTCCGGCCTTAGCTGCCTCTCCCGAAAAAACATCCAACGTAGACGAGCGCCAAGATCTTCCAAATCTGTCGGCAGCCATCGCTGCGTCACAGTGTAACTACTGCCAATGAAATTGGCAGGCAGTTGGGCTCGTTCTCCATCCCCTAGAGCGATGGCCTGGGTAACAACCAATGCACTTTCGTCTACTTTCGAGAAATCCAGTCCGGGCTGCCACTGCAGGCGGCGCATATTACGAAGATGCCAGACAAAGTACGGCAACCGGGAAGAATCAACTTGGAGATATACGGGCGCCTCAGTTGGATCCCCTGTGCGCAGAGAACTGAGCCGGGCGATATCCTCCACCAGCAGTGTCATCCCGGAGTCGCCCGCTTCAGCGAAGAGAGTACGGCTGTGACCGTACTCCGGCCTGAAATTCAACATCCAGCTGCTGCTTGCCTGTGCCAGGAAAAATGCTGCCAAGGTCAACAGACCAAATACCTGAACGCTCGCCCGCTCGCCGGACCACCATACAAAAAACGCGCCGAGCGCAGGAATCAGCAAATAAAATAGGGTCAGGCGTGTATCATAGTTTCCATCTCGCAGAGCAGCCGTCGCGCTGCCTGTCCAGAAGAAGGCTGTCACCAGTAGCACGCCCATTGTTAACAATGTCGGCATGCGCACATCGTTCTGAATCAGTATGCCGGTCTGCGCGAAGCGCAGCATATCAGTAGCAGAACCCGCGGCCAGCAACAACAGTGGCAATCCTACTGCCAGCAGGCTGATCGGTGTCCGCCCCGGTAACAACAACAGCAGCAGGCCCCAGGCTACCCCCACGACAAGGACATTCAGCCACCGGGTGTTCGCAAGGACTTGAGTCTCACTTTCTGACCCGTCCTTCTCCTTGCCAGCCTTCCTATCCCATTTCCCGGCAAAGAATCCCGTCTTCACAAGCGCAACGACCAACCCGGCAACGCCGAACAGCAGCAGGAAGGGCTCATCGACGAGCAACCGCATCAATGCCCATGTAACCGTGTAATCCTGGTCGGCTGAAACTAACGAACCGCCGCCTGACGGGCCGGTAAAATGGTTGATGGCCGCGCCTACGCTCTCCCCAAGCGCAGCCAAACCTGAGATGTGCGCGAAAAGTCCGGTGGATCCAACAACCAGTGTACCCGCGCAAATATATGTCGCACGTCTACGCTGACCGGCTGTAAAGAGCGCTAATGGCCCCCCCTTGAGCAGCACCATCGCGTATAGAATGAGAGGAAGCAAAAGCCAGGCCAGGGGCCCGCTTATCAGAAACAGGCCACCCACCAACGCAAGCTTTGTGACATGGCGCCCATCATTCTTATCATCGAACAGCGCCGCCAGCAGAAGAACAAACAACAATGCGGTTAGCGCCGCCCCGTCAGCCAAGCGACTGAACGACAGAAGCCAAGGGTCAAATGCGAAGAGCACTGCTGCCGCCAATGCCCCGCCGCGCCCTAAGCGTCTTCGCAACGCCCAGGCCGCCAAGACCAATCCTGCCCCGGCGCAAGCAGGAGCAAAGCGTGCCCAGAATTCGCTTCCGCCTCCCGTCACCAGAAATAGCGCACGCTGAAAACTGTTCAGCAGAGGGCTGGGCGGCGGGTCAGGTTCAGGAAAACCGCCCTCCCCCATAATACCGCCCGCATTGCCTGACCATGCCGGCCATATCTGAGCGGCCTCCCAGGGTGAAATCGGATTCAGGTCGCCCAGAGAATACAGACGCAAGGCCAACGCCACAATAAAGAGGAGCGCATACAACGCCTGTTCAACGTTCGGCCCGCTGCCATGCGATGCCGACGCACGCGCCGATGGCAACGGCGCAGCCGGCGGCTGATCCTCAGTCGCTGATCTATCGCTAGCTGCTGGTTCGGTCCTCGTCGTTTCAGTCACCTGCAAATTCTGGCCTCTGCCTCAAATGAACTATCTGTCTGCTGCGCCGTTGGCTCGGTAGATTCGAAAACTTCCTTGCTCGAAGGCCAATTCCAGAATCTGGTTCAGCCGTTCTTCCACCGCTGGTGTGACACCATACTGCGCACGTTCTTCAGGGCCCACAACCAGAAAATCAATCTGCCACCTATCCAAATGTTCCTGCAGAGTCGAAGGCCTTGCGCTCTGATACATTTCGCGGATCGCATCGGCCCGACCGGCTGCCATTTCTGCGTAAGCACGTCCACGCCACTGGGCCTCGTGTCCATCCCACCCTAGCAGCGTAGCCCGTCCGGTCGCCGCACTGATACGCGCCGAACTGACTCTGTAACTGGCCCCTTTGGCCTCCAATATAATGGCGTCAGGGCGCGTATTTCTACGGAGCCAGTCAACTGCAGCTAGCTCGTCGCTGCCGACATAGGCCAGGCCATTCAGCGTCGGCAAACGCGTGCCAAACCCCTTGATTTTAGCGTAAGCCCCTGCCACAGGATAGATCAGGCATGCGAGGATCAGCAAAAGAGCGAGCGCGGTCGGAGCAAGCCCAAAATAGAACGCTTTTCCTCGATGCCGTAAGCTGCGCCCGGTCAAAAATACATGCCAGCCGATGGCGTACGCGGCCGCGATCGCCAGCAGGAGCCAGCTCTGGTAATAGAACTTGAACACGGTATTCATGCGATTGCCGAAGTTGTCCCGCAAAAAAGCGAACTCCGGCATATAGGTCAGCAAAATACCGATCGCAACCAGACACAGAACAAAAGTGGTCGAACGCGGCGCCTTGCCAAAATCAGCGAAGCGTTGCCATAGCATGCCCAATGTCAGCGACGCCAACCCGCCCAATAGCAGAAATGTCCAGGGCTGTCCAAGCCGGCGGCTGACGAAGCTGGCCATAATGTCGCCCGCTTGCCCTGCCAGACCCGGCGTTAGTCCGCTGGCATTCGCCGTCAACAAGCCGGTCATGATCAGAAAAATGACCGGCAGGCCAATGACAAGCCCGGCTATGGCGGCCAATGCAGCCACAGAAGGGGGCTGCTCTCGCCAACTGAAAATTACGAGTCCTGTAGCCGCCAGCAGAAAGTGACCGTACATTAACAGAAACTGTGGCAGCCGTGTTGAATGGAGCAGGTTGGGCAGGATGCCGCCGGCCTGACTTTGGGCAGTCAGGAAATAGGGCAGGAAGAGTAGGATGGCGCCCACCACTATCAGGGCCCCCACCGTAGCCGCCCGCGCGAGGCCCTGGCGCAGTGCAGCGCCAACCTCCTCTTTTCGCCTGGTTCCAGTAAACAGCGCCACAAGTAACATCAACAGCCAGTAAGGGGGAAAGTCCCAAGTATTCAGAAATAGTAGGGCGCCCGTCGCCGCGATTACCAGCAGCAGGCCTTCCAACCCGATTGGCCGGGTAACCGACGATGCAAGTGAGATGACACTTGAAAAAATAGACCCATGCCGGTCGCCCTCTTCTTCAGATTCCGCTCCTCTGACAGCCAGTTGCCCTTGTTTGTCCCGCCCATATGCAAAGAACCAGTTCATAGCCACCGCGATGACGAGAATCACAAAAGGCATGGCCAGCAAATGCGGGTGATTGTCACCAAGAACGTAACTGAAAATCGGGAATTCATCGATGATCTCAATGTGGTTCCCACTTAGGTCGATATCCTCAATCACGCGACTGGCCCGCCACCACCAGCTCCAGCCGCTGTCCATGTACCATAGGCCGGACGCAACTGCATGCTCCGGAAAGTTATACACATCGACCAGTCGATTCAAGCCGTCCAGACGCACGCCCTGTGCATACAGCCACTCGAGAATCACATGCAGGTTAGAGGTCAACGCGACACTGACCGATGTCAGCATGCCCGCTAAAACCGGCATGGCAAGCTTCCCGAAAGAACTTGCGCTGCCTTCAGGCGGTCCATCAGTTTCCTCGGTCGTCTCAGCTTCCCCTATATACTCTCTCACCCGCAGTTGAAAAAGATTGAAGCCGACCCCAAAACTGGCGGTGAAGAGGAGTCCAAACCAGCAGGCTTGCCCCAGGTTATAGGCTATTTCAGGTGGTTGTCCGGCAAATCGGGCCAGAGTCGCCAGCATCCAGTATCCAAAGTAGTAATAGCTGATCGCATAGCCTGCCAGCCAGGGATCGCGAGCGGGATAAGTAGGGCTGCTCCAGATCCCGTTGATAAACATCAAGTCCATCAGCTGCTCTGTGTGACTGATGGCGGGATCGTAGGCACGCACATAAGTCCACACCGCGAAGCTGAGAAAAAACAGGAGCTCGACGGTAACTATATATGTCCAACCCGGCAACCGACATAGCGAGGAACGCAGGGAGGAAAAGCGACCGTCTCCCTCCGTCTCTTTTCCTTGTAGAATACTCCACAAGCTGAGCATTGCCACCAGCAGCAGCGCCAGCCACGCCCCACCGCTCGTGTTGCGAAGCAGGCCATAACTGGTACCTAACCAGAGCAGAAGGCTGACCAGGAAAATCCCCATTACGCGCGCAAACACATAGCCGCTATCAGGCAAATGGCGTAACAGGCGCAATGTCAAAGGTAGTGCCGCCAACGTCACCACTTGCGTTATCAAATACCAGCTCAAGAAAGGGAGGACGATGTCACGCAACTGGAAAGTCCCCCTTCGCTCCGCCAGCCTTTTCCAGTACTTCCCGTCCCGGGTAATGAGAAGCCTCCCCAGCCTCGTCTCCGCCTACCCGCGTCCGGCCCGAACTATCAATCCCTCCCGCACCCTCTGCCTCCCTGAGACTATGAAAGGTCTCCCCAATAACTCGAAGGTGGTAGCCCTCCATCGGCGGCAGTTCTTCCGCGGAAAAGAAGCGAGCTTCGAGGATTTCTACCGGATCGATCTTCAACTGGCCGCCGCTTATCCGCCCCAGCAAATAGAACTCCAGCGTGCGCCGCGTCGCCCGATGGCAAATGACTGTATCTACTACCGCATCGAGGTCCAATTCTTCCTTAATTTCACGGCGCCAGCAATCGCAGATCGTTTCGCCGGGAGACAGCCAGCCGCCTGGCATTCCCCAATACCCTGCTTTGTGGAAACGGTGGCGGAGAAGCAGAATCTGGTCTGAGTCGTCAAGCAGCACGCCGCACACGCCGACCATGACTTTGCCATTTATCATCCACGTTATAACACCTCGCAGCCAGTTCGGCGCACGGTTCCAGATGCGCGCCAGCATTGGTGCTGCCACCGCAATTTGGCCCATCAGCGCGCCCCTCACTGACGCTGTACCTGACCCGAAATCTGGGACGGCACCGCGTAAATTATCACCTTGGGATTTCGATAGACAGCTTCCAGCAGGCCGGCCTGTTCCATCTCTTCAAATCGCGCAGGCGCATCAGGATGCTGATTGCGCTCCAACTGCCCCACGTAGATAAGACCGATGTTGAGGTCGTCAATGAGCCTTTCAATCTGCCCGGTATCTGTCGACCTCCAGAAATCATTTAGTAAACCGTGGCGTTCAGAAACCTGGTGGTGGTACCGCTGTTCGCCTTCGTGCATTCCCATCAGCCCGCTCAGCCCTGTAAGGCTGGCCACCCGCGTGCCGCCGGCACGGTAGTAGTCAAGCTGCGCGGATTCGGCCACCACAACATTGCCGCGTACCTCTCTCAGCAGCCACTGAATCGCCTCCCAATCGTACTGCAGTTCAACAGCATGGTCGCTGTCAGGCCAGTGGTATACACCCTTCTCCATAAAGGCCATACCGTCCAGTGTGCCAATCGGCGGCCGCCAGCCGGGGAAGCGCTGCGAAAGCCGCGACGGCGTCCCCCAAATAGGATAGGCCAGACTGGCGCCAACCAGGATAAGAAGTACATAGCTCCATATTCGGCCAACCGCATTCGACCCGATGTCTGAGAACACTGCCCAAACCCCGTCTCCCCTGGCATCTGCATTGAACCGGCTTCGTTCACTGCCCTCCTCTGACAACAACCCGAAGCGGGAAAAAATCCTTGGCAATATGATTGCCGCTGCCACACCCCATAGGACCCAAACCTGGTTGAAAAACTTGAACAGCGTATTCATGCGGTAAGCATCGCCGCCTTGCAAATGGTCCTTAAGATAAATGACCTGCGTGCCGGCCAGGATAGCCAAGCCGGTCGTCGTCAACACTGTTGCCAGTATCTGCCCGGAATCTGCCGCTCGTCCCCGCCTCCACATCTGCGAAAGCGACAAGCCAAGCGCGGGCAGGCAGATGGCCAGCACCGTCTGGTTAGTGAAAATCAAGAGCAGGAAAGAAATGAGGAACAGCAAGGGGAGCAATACTACCCCGGTCAGGTAAACAAGCGTCGTCCGCTGAACCAAAAGCCGGTGAACGCGCAGGAAGCGCAGCCGTCGCTTGTCCCTCTGTCCTACCATGAGCCATGTAAATAGTACAAAGGCAAACAAACCCCAGATCTGAGCCCACTTCCCCAACGCGTCCGGCGACCTGACCAATCCGATTCCGCTTGCGGCCACATTTGTGTAACTGCGAAAGAACGGCAGAAAGAACAGGTACGCCACTCCGACCATGACGATACCGATTCCAATAATCTTACCCACCGGGAGGCGTCCGCGGCTCCTGTACAGCGTTACAACCAGTGTGAGCATGCCTAAACCAAAATAGGTCGGCAGATCCCAAAGATTTACTACTGCCAGGACGCCGATCGTAAAGGCCATGCCGCCAATCAACAGCGCACCGTAGAGCCAGTTTCGGCGCCAGTCGAGTTGATAACTGTTAAGGAGCGTCAGCGTAAGAGCCACAAAGAAGAGTGAAAAAGGAAGGCCGATCATATGCGGATGCAGATCAGCGTACATGAAACTCCAGAACGGAAACTCGTTGATGGTATGGGGAATAACCCTGCTTGGCGCCCAGAAGTCATATCCCGGCGGGGTTGCATCGGACATCAGCACTTGCCAAAACCCGCTTACTGCATGGACCACCTTCTGTATACCCGGAATCTCGCTCTCAAAGCCGCTCCTGCTAACTCTGCTGAAGCTATGTACCAGTTGGCCAAATCCTGCCAGATTGCCGAGAAGAGCCAAAAACAGCGGAGCCAGCAATGCCGCCCTGAGTCCCTCATACCATGGTTGGCTTGGCGCCTCCGGACGTTCACGCGACTGAGCTTGCGCGCCTGGACCGATAGGCACACTCGCGTCTGCAATCCATTCTCGACCGCTAATCTCTGGCTGCGAGTCAATATCAGCTCCCGGCGCTTCCGGCCGCGCATCTGTGTCGAGCTCCCAGTTTG
This sequence comes from Caldilineaceae bacterium, assembly GCA_965116395.1. Lineage (GTDB taxonomy): Bacteria > Chloroflexota > Anaerolineae > Caldilineales > Caldilineaceae > Bin5. The sequence continues at coordinate 5,469,403 of OZ220684.1, read as the reverse complement.
GACTGTCAGACTGTACTTGGGGATCCTCTTGTTCCCCTATTTCTCCAGTTGGAACACCGCCGCCGTACATGCCGGCCGTCGAAGCCGCAGCATTCTCCGTCCCGAGTGTCAATTCAGTGATACCGGACTCTGTTGCCGGATACTGCTCCATCTGTAGTGGCGCAGCGGTTACTTGCGAATGGCGCCGCCGAGTCACAGTATGCCGAAAACCGGACACCGAATAGGCTACCGCAAACGCGTTCACAACCGTGAGCGCAAACAGCATCGGGATCGCCAGATTGAACGCCACTTCTGCGTAGACCCCGGTCAATTTGACCAGGTAGCCTACCAAATAAATGCCATAGTAATAATAGTTGATGTAGCCGCCCGCGAAATGGGGATCCACCGGTGGAAAATATGGACTGCGAAGAATTCCGTTGAGGAACGCAAACTCCATGAATTTTTCGCCGCCGAACCAGGGTTGCCATATGTCGGGATTCGCTCGGCGGATTAGCACAAAGCCTACAAAAGCAACTGCAAATAGCACCTCCCCCACAAGCAGAATTCCCCACATACGCCCCAAAAACGACCGCACATCTCGCCAGGAAAACACAAGAAACGCAGCGCCAACAAGAGCAACCAGTGCAGCAACCAGCCAGGCATTGCGAACCGAATTCTGCGCCAGCTCCAAACTAGCGAAAATCCACAGCAGCCAGCCGCTCAGCAGCCAACCAAGTGTCTTTGCCAGCATATACCCGCGATCGCGCAGACTTCGGAAAAGTACAAACGCCAGCGGCCACGCCGTCCAGCCAAGCAGCGAGACCACCAGCCACCACCACGCCACTGCCAACCAGTGATTCTCGCTGGCAACAATGTTCCACCTGTAATTGTCCACCACCGGCAGTTCATTCAACGGTGTTTCCAGCAATAATGAAGGTTCGGAACTATCTGCAGCATCGGCAGGCTCCTGACCACCATCTGCCTGCCCTTCTCGCCCCAGAACAAACGCAAGAACCAGATTGATCAAACCTTGATGCTGGCTCTCCGGCGCGCTTCCCAACCCAATCGCATTGAGAACTGGCGCCAAAGGCGGTTCATTGCCCCGATGCCACGGTATGGCGCCTTCCCAACTGCCTCCCAGCAGACTGTCAAATTCAAACTCGCTCAGCGCCCGTTCCTTGGCGAAAATCGAGACGCGAGGATGGTCATACAGGCTCCAACTCTCATCTGCTTCGTGGTCCGGGAAAGTCAACCCCAGCAGTCTGGGAGGCGAGGTAAAGTCCGCAGCATGCACGAATCCCAACTGCTCACTGAACATCAGGTCGTAATATCTGTTGGTCATCGGATAGCGCGCCGGCAGTTCGTCGACACTCTCATAGATGCGCTTGGAACTGTATATTACATAGTCAGCCTCCTGCAGTTTCTCCAACAAGATTTCATACTTTTCCGGCGTGTCCTCTTCATAGGGAGACCAGTCTATATTGCGCAGACCGTGGCTGCCCATATCCATGCCCGGCTCACCAGGGATGCTCTTTGGCAAAGGGTCGTCCCACGATTCCCATAGTATTACCGAGCCCGACGGTACGTTGGCATAGACCCAGCGGCTGGCCGTGACCCACGTATGCTCACTGGCATATACACCACTGGTATATGCCAGCGACCAGAACAGGCCGCCGCCGACCGCGATCGTAGCCAGCAGCGCGGCCGGCAGTCGTGCAGCCAACTGCAGCTTGGGTCTGGCTCTAACTTGTAATAGCCAGACAATCAATGCAGCCGCGAATAACACAACAAATGGGAGTACCGGACTCATGTAGCGGTTGAACTTCGCCAAAAAGGCCCCCGTAATGCCAAAGTACGGAACCAACCAGGCCCAAACGATAAACTCGCCAGGCCTTGCTCGCAGAAAGAGCAACTTAATCAGCGCCCACGCGCTGCCCGCAAGGGCAACCAACCCCAACGGTAGGCCCATTCCCCATACGACCTGCTGCTGTATGAAATAAAGATAAGGTGCAGTATCCCGGTACTGCCGAGTAAAAGGAAAGTCGACCACTCCACGCACCATCTGCCCTTGTTCAACCAGCGTTGCTTGAATGAAACTAACCCAGTCAAGTACCGCGTACGGGCTCGACACAAAGAAAGTAATAGCTGCTATCAGGAGAGACACAGCTAGTGAAGAGAAAGCAGACCCGGCTCTTCCCTCTTCGCCCTGGCTATGATCCTGCCCGGAATCCGTCCACCGACAAATGAGGGTTGCTGTGACCGGTACGGCAAGGATGGGAAGAGCGCTGAACTTGCAAGCGATCGCCAACCCCGCGCCCAGACCTGCCCAAATCACACCTCGCCGCGAACGCTCCTGCACCATCAGCACCCCTCCATAGACCGCCAGCACGACAAACGTCGTGCTGGCAGGGTCCATGGCAAAGAAGTGACTGAGCTGAACTGCTTGGGCTGTGAAAGCGTATAGCGTGGCGGCCAAAAGTCCCGTCAAGGCCCCATACAGCTTCCTCCCCAGCACAAAGAGGAGAAATATCGTGAGCGTATCCAACAAGGCCATCATCAGGCGACCTGCAAAGGCCACCCCTTCACATGCCGTATTTGCCCGCGCCATCATCGAAATGGTTTTGTCTGGCAGGGGTAACTGGCTTGCCGGCATGGCCAGCCAGCTTAGAAATTCGCCGAATATGACGCCCAGGTAAAGTGGAAAGTGACCGTATGTAAAAGAGCGGCGACGGTCGTTATGGCGGTCCCACAATGGGTTGAGAGGGCTGCGTTCTGGATCAACAAACTCGTCGAAAGAGGAGGGCCAGCCAATGGTCGGCGCATAGAAACAGGTGGTGCTGCGTTCGTCGGGATGCGAGTTCAGCCCGCCGTCAAAGTTGACGTTCCACGTTCGTAGGGCCATCCCAGCCAGCAAGACAACACCAAGAAGCAGGTGGATCACTTTCGATTCCGAATTCCGCACAGTTAATTGCATTCGTTTTCTGACTGAATTGCCGCGCCGCCGAGGCCAATGGGATGTAGCGCCCATAGACCGCAATGACTAGATTCGCTCTCAAGTTTATCATGCCCTCCAACGAAGAGACCATATCTCTTATAACCAATATTGAGGCATTTGTACGTTCGGCAAGGTCGACGTCTGCCACTCATCAGACTTCAGCTCCTCTGGCGCATCAGGCTCGAGAAGGTTGGCCTTGTCCAGCTGCAAAAGAGAATAAGCGTGGGTCCCATTCAAAGCGCGGCATAATCATTCGCATTCCAATCAACGTTTCCACTTGAGCGACACCTCGATCCCAACTACTAAATCTCCACTGCAGTTCGTTAAGTCTGTTCGCAGGTTCAATAGGTTACTCATCAAAGTGCGGAACAGGCTGTTCGCAGGCGCCATGGCGAGCATCGGCGCCCAGGGGCAAGTAAATGAAATGGGAGTAACTACTCAGCCGCAACTGATACGAACCCCTGAACGAGGCGAGCAAAGGTGTTCTTTCTTCCCTCATTGTTGTATTTTGGGCGGTCGGCCGCAAGCGGCCTCCCTTGTGCAGGGGCTGCGCCCCCGCAACGCCCCCCTACAAAAACATGCCTCACCGACGGTGTGCCTTCTTCGCAACGTGTCGGCTGGCGAGCATGGCGGCGGCTGTACACCAGTTGCGTCACCAGGAGCCTGAATGGTTCCAGGGACGGCTGGCTGGTCAACTGCTGTGGCTTAGTAGTTACTAATGAGATTAGAATGGAGTCTCTGCACTGCTACGAGGTTAAACCCACGGGGAGTCTGGCCCTGCTCTGCCTACAAAGTCGCTCGCTGGATAAAATAGGTCCAGTTCTGCCGCTCTTTGCCCTCGCTAGTTGGTTTCAGCAATCCCACTCCCCCTATCCGGCGAAGACGACAAACGCAAAGCGTGCCAACTGGGCTTGTCAGTTGGCACGCTGGTTTACAGCTATCACGTCATAAGCCTGCCGCTACTGCGGCTCATACGGCAGGAAAGGCACTACCCACTCGATCTGATGCTCAGGAGGCGGCGGCCAAAGCAAGTAGACGTCAACCCACCGGCTCCACAAAACAAGGTTGTGGTCGTCATAACCCAGATCAATCCGCCGGAATTTAATGTTGCCGCCAGTGTCCAGCGCGTCCCCGTGACCGTATCCAGGTACATAGACCCTGGAACGCAGCGGGATGAAGTTCGGGTCGACAGCAACCACCCCTTTCCGCATCCGGTCCCCTGTCCGCGTGTAACCATACCAGCGAACGGTCGGCGAAACACCCGCAGTGGACGCACTGTAGCTGGTCGCCCGCATTCTTATCTTGCGCCAGTAGGTTATCTCCTGGCCGTCTTCAGTCACAAAACTCTGAGGAACGATCTTCTGGCCGTACACTCTGACTCGATTCCGGGGTTCCTGCGCTACCCACACGTCTTCAAGCGCACGGTCGACCTCCTGGCCGTCCTTGAAAACTACCCGAAAACGCCGGCGGGTGATACCTTCTGCGCCAGGACGCTCCTCGAAAGTGTCGATGAGCAAGTCTCGATCTCCCTCCCATACTGTCTCAAATGGGGCAATCTCCTCTTCGACAGCGATCTCCTCCCACACTCGCGCAATCTCTATCTGCATGTCAGGATACACCCTGGCGCCCAGAGGAGGAGAAACCTCGTCTAAGCCGGTAAGACCCACCCCGACCTCAGCCAGCACATCTCCCACAGTCTTGCTCTGCGTGCGTGTTCTGTAAAGCAGTCCGTCCGTCAGCAGACTGACAGGCGTGCTGCGCCGAATGAGCACTCTGAGTCCCGAGCTGACAGGAGTGCCCAGACTCGGTTGGACCTCATCGCCAAGATAAATGGTGATTTCCGCGTCTCGGAGCGCCTCGCCCACCGTTTCGGCCAGTGTGTGTATGGTATACGGCATGGCGTCACCATAGACAGTGAGCCGCACCGACCGATTGACGTCAATCGGCAGCGGATCCCGCTCGACTAACTCCCAAGCAGGACCGCCAGAAATACGGGGAGCCTGCCCTTGGCCTACCCCAGTCGGCATGGGATCATACCAGCCAATCGGCTCTCCGTGTATGAGGACCTGGTCTCGCGGACTAAATGGGATTCCCGCAACTGCCATCAACTCTGCAGGAGAATCCGCCCAGCTTGATACCTGCGTCTCCCGACCGTCGGCAAATATCAAGAACGTTTGCGGGCGCTCCACAGTGACCCGCAAGCCCTCCGATATTCTCGTGTCGAGGTTGTGGGAAAGTCGTAGGCTCTGATTAGCCGCTGCCTGAACTACGGTACCATCCGTAGCGACAGCGGCACTGCCGAGAGAGTCGTGGGTCTGGGTCACACGGATGGGAACCCGTGAGCCCTCGCCAACCACTTCCTCAACCAGTGCTTCCGGCCCTAGCAGCAGACCAACATCAGTTAGCAAATCGCCTACAACACGACGGTGCGTCTGAACCGACTCCGAGACACCGTCTACTTCGATTTGCACTGTGGTTGCTGTCAGGTTCCAAAGCATCCAGAGCCCAAAAATCGCAGCCGTCAACGCTGACAACTGTACCAACACGCGAATCTGCCCGTTTGGCTGTCGCCTATGTGTTCGATTTGCGACAGTTACTCGAGGCTTAATCCGTCGGGTGACAGTAGCCATGGGTTCCTATTATCCATAGATGAGGGTGAATGAGAAAATTCTTGCACTGCCGTTCACTATTTAGACTGCCCGTACGCCTCAAATGTTCCCCAAAAAAGGTTTTAGAAATATCTGCAAGGCTACTTAGGGCGCCAACGGAACCATCTGCGGCAACATCTGCCAGGCATCCAGCCGGGAGATCCGGCTCAGCAAGCCTGAATCAAACTTTCCCTCCTATTTTCAGATTCGCGTCGCGCAGGCATCCAAAGAACGTGTACATGACCTCAAGCCCCAACTGCCATCATTTCCAAAATAGCAGCCATGCCAGTTTCCCAGTCGCGCACCAGTGCCAGCTGATTCGCAAACTTGATTGAGGCGAGCAAACGTGCTTGGTCTCTCCTCCTCACTGTCATCTGGGCGGTCGGGCCTTCGGCCCTCCCTTGTGCAGGGGCTGCGCCCCCGCAACGCCCCCCTCCAAAACCATCGCTCACTGACCGTGTCTACTCATTCCACCAGCGCCGCTCCACCAACCTGGCTGCCGCCAACCGATTACGCAGTCAGAAAGCCTGAATGGCGGCGGGGTTAGAGCGCTGGTCAAGACGGGCACTGTATATGGCAGGGTAGTTATCCCTCACCCTAAAATGTGCCCTTCTCTCTGTTAACGAAACGCCGTCACTTTTCTCCTTCTCTTACGATGTCAGAGTGTGTCACTGTAAATGTGCGTAGAGTTTCTGCCACTGACGGCCGCCCATCCCCCTGCCAGCCATCTTCCACATGCCGCAAATAAGACAGAAAACAACAGGCGCCAACGGGCCCCGGCCTGCACTATTGCCACATGCCTGGTACTGCCAGCTAGCGATAAACTGCAACCGGGATCGATTAGATACAGAGCAACCCAATTGAGCGAATGCCCGACCAAGTGAGAATTCCTGGCCTGGTTCACTCGAGGATGGACCTGCTATCAGAGTGGAGTTGACTCTTCAGTGAGGGGGTCGGAAATGATTTGAAACGGAGTCTTCTTGAATGTTAACGCGAAGGAGTATCTACAAATCAATCTAAAGATTCCGAACGCAACCCGAGCCGCCGCGCTAGAAAGTCCACCCGCGTCGAACATTCGGCCCAGCCGGAAAAAACCTGTCTGGGATTTCCTCCAAATGCAAATGAGATGCAACGAGAAATCAACTGGCTTCAGCTATAGATGCCTTACCATTCAGGCAAGCCAGTTCATCTCCTTTAACATGGGCCAGCGATAGCGCTCTTCCGGACCGGTATTGCGCGCCCATTCCACCAGGATCGGCTCGTCGGCCCTCTTCTGTGCCATCTTCCGTTGCACTTCCCCAGGGTCCCAGTCTCGCAGAACCTCGCCTCTCAGCTCCTCAAGAATCGACCTGCAACCCGGATCGTCCGACCGGTCAACCAGTTCCTCAGGATCCTCTCTGAGATTGAAAAGCTGGGACGGGTAGTCGTGATAATGGACGTACTTCCACTCCTCACGCCGGACCATACGCTGGTATGTCCCCTCCGGCGGACCAAACTTGTCAGTGCAATACTCGGAAAAAGCCACATCTTCCCACGCAGGGACCCCGTTCAACCCCTCGATCTGGGGAAGGAAACTGCGGCCCGCTGAGTTCGGCAGCGCAGGCGCATCCATCGCGTCCAACATAGTGGCTGCGACATCGAGAGCGCTTACGACATTCTCACACCGCTGTTGCGCTGGGATACGACCCGGCCAGCTGACGATAAGCGGAACGCGCACCGACTCTTCATAAAACACATGCTTCCAGAAGAGACCGTGCTCGCCCTGCATGTCTCCATGGTCCGATGTGTAGATGATCAAAGTATTATCATCCAATCCGTTCTCAACCAACGCATTCAGGATCTGGCCAATCATGGCATCAGTTCGGTAGACCAATCCCGCGTAGGCCGCCCGCGAGCGACGAACTTCGCTTTCGTCCATCACCTCAATGCCGGTAGACTGCCGCCACCAGCGCAGAAATGGATGCTGCTCGTCGAGCGGCTGCGCAGACTTACGCGGCAACGTCATCGAATCGGCGTACCTGTCGTAGTCCTCCTGCCGGGCCACATACGGCGGATGAGGAAGCATCAGCCCAACCGACAAGCTGAAGGGCTGCTTGAGAATCCCTGCCCGCTTCTGTACGCCCAACCGGTTAAGTCGATCGATCGTGACCGCCGTGACATCCTCGTCATGAACCTGGTACGCGCTCTGTCCGGGCCCGGACCGTTCAAGACTCAAATGATGCGGGCCCGCCGTTACACTAAGAATGCCGCGATCTGGCCCTGGGTTCCCGGGATGATTCGCGCCATGGTCGCCCACGAAACGCGCCGCGTAACCGTGTAGTTGGTCCGGCCCGACCGAGTGCATTCGGCCCACCAGCTCCGGCTGATAGCCGGCCGCGCCCATCGCGTGAGCAAATGTGGGAATCCTGGAATCAAGACCGTGTTCATTCGTCCAGACTTCGTTCTCGAATGGATGACGCCCGCTCAGCATCGACATCCGCGAGGGAACGCAAATCGGTGAGCAACAGTAGGCGTTGTCGAACACCACCCCGTTGGCCGCAAGCCCGTCGAGGTTCGGCGTTTCAACCAGGTTGTCACCATAGCAGCCGGCCACATGTGGACTGTGCTGATCCGAGTGAATGTAGAGAACGTTGGGGCGGTTAAGCTCGTTCATGTCGCACTCCAATAAATGACTATTGCGGGTAATGCGTTCACCACGCCTGACTACGCCGGCCGCTTCGGACCATTACCTTCGATCTGACCTTTTCTCGTTCCAGTTTGCTCACACCCGCCTTAAACCGCAATGGAAACAAAGCAGGAATTCAGTGATCATTTTTGATCGACCGGGAAAACGAACGTGGCACCCCTCTTTCGCTGGTTCCCGGGAGCAAGACCAGGCTACGGCTCTGCTCTACCGCCGCGAGTATCAGCAGTGGGAAGGGTAACAGTTACCGCCCTGAGTGACAAATACCCTCGAAACAAGATCCCCTGCAAATCGGCTTGCTCCAGCTACCGCGGTCGGCTCCCCCGATTTCCAATCAGATGCCGGCAAACCCAATAATTCCGCTCAGGGAGTCAGGGAAGTACCTACCTCTGAGTGTGCATCCAAATATGGAGGCAAACTCTCCTATCCCGAATGTTGCAACCAAGCCGCGGCCAGCTCCCGTTCCCGTCTCCGGCGGACCAAGCAGTGCCTCCTCCCCCACCCGCTGTCTCAGCCCCCCGCAAAGGTCCTGTAGGGGCAGGCCTTGTGCCTGCCCAGTGCCGCCCTAGAGCCGGAACCCAATATCACCCACCGTCGCCGCCCTTCCCACACCTGACCCTATCTCCCCCAAAATGGGATGCGCCCTACCTCTGAAATCGATTTGGACTACGACCCCGTCTATGTTACGATCGAACCCTCCTCAGTCCCTCCAATTGGAATACGAGTTGGGCCTTTTCTTCAGCTGGTTTCTGCAATGCCCGGTTTATCAAGCCAGTTGCCCAATCGCTGGCAACCTAATGACAGACAAGAAGCTCGGAGTCATTATGGCTTTCCTCTCCATTTTGCACCGCGAATTACGAGCTTTCGTTCAAGCAATTGCAGTTCAGTTGCCCACAGCACCCGCTGCGGCAAGGATGATCGCGTGAGTCACGGTGGTCTCAGCGCTTGCCATGAGATCTCCTGAAACCTCGTCCAATGTAATGTCTCGGTAGAAAAGCGCGTAGAGAGAAAAACATATCAAAAGAGGAGAACAAAGGCTATGATCGAGCGAAAGTTTTCCCGCCGGAGATTCTTGCAACTCTCAGCCATCGCCGCCGCCGGTACAATCGCGGCAGCCTGTTCCCCGAGCGCCCCCGAGCCCGAAGCCGAAAGTCCTCCAGCAGTCCAGGGAGAGGAAGTTGCAACGCCTGCCTCACAGTACGGAGAAGCGCCGATGTTGGCCGACATGGTCAAAGCGGGCGAACTACCTCCTGTTGACGAACGCCTGCCTGTAGATCCAATGGTTCTGGATCTGCCCTGGTCCGATGTGGGCCATTATGGTGGAACCCTTCGTAAGGCGACAACAAGCAGCTCCTTCTCAGATCAAACGCAACTCATGTACGCGCACTCCAGCCTGCATTGGACGGAGGGCGGACAAGAGGTAGGGCCAGGCCTGGCCAAAGCATGGGATGTCAACGATGACGCCACCGTCTGGACCCTCTACTACCGGGAAGGTACCCGCTGGTCCGATGGCGAGCCGTTCACAGTCGACGACATTATCTTCTGGTGGGAGGATATGATTCTCAACGACGAGCACCCATCTTCCCGGCCCTCTTGGACCATGTCGGGCGATGCACCCATGCAATTGTCGAAAGTAGACGACTATACTCTCTCTATCCAATTTGCCGGCCCTTCACCGATTACCGATATTGAAATCGCAGCCTGGGTAGGTGGAGGCATCGGGACAGGCTTGGACGCGCAACCGCGACACTACATGGAGCAGTTCCACCCTGACTACTCTGACGCCGAAGACTTTGCCACCTTTACCGAAAAGCAGGAATGGTGGACGAGTCCCGAACATCCGGTTCTGAACGCGTGGCGGCCGGTACGGCTGGAGGCAGGCCAGCGTTTGGTGATGGAACGCAACCCCTACTACTACATGGTGGATACGGCCGACAATCAACTTCCGTACATCGATACGGTTGACGTCAGTTTTGCCGAGAACAACGAGATTCTCAACCTGAAGATCATCAATGGCGAGATCGATTTCATGGCACATCCCAACCTCAGCCTGCGTGACATCGCAATATATAAAGACAATGAGGAAGAAGGCAACTATCGTCTTGAGCTGTGGGACAATGGCGCCGGCGGCGCACCGGCCTGGGGCATCAACTGGAACTACCCCGAACCCGAGAAGCAGTCCATCTATCGTAAAGTCGAGTTTAGACGGGCGCTCTCCCATGGAATCGACCGCGAACGCATCCGCAAACTGACCTTCTTCGGTTTAGGCGGACCCGCCAGCACCGCAGTCGATTCGATTAATTCGCGCCAATACCACAGCTCGCCTCGCGGCAAAGAACTGTTGGACCAACTGCTCAACCTCGCCGTCGATCACGATCCCGACAAGGCCGCCGGCCTGCTGGATGAAGCCGGCGTAACCGATCAGAATGGCGATGGATGGCGCCAGTTGCCCAGCGGTGAACCCCTTGAAATCTGGATCCAGATAAATGCCGGCAGTCCGTTTACAGAATCTGCTGAACTGATGAAAGAGGACTGGCGCGCCATCGGACTTGACGCCAGAGTAGACGCCATGCCAGGCGCACAGCTAGGGCAGATTTTCCTGGGCGGAACCTACGACATCCGCGTTTTTGGCGGCGGCGCCCCCGGTTCGGCCGACCTGCTCAGCTTCCCGGTGTTCCTGACTTCCTTCGGCCCAAGCGGCCGCTGGGCCCCCCTCTACGGCGCATGGATGAGCCTGGAAGGAACGCCCAGAGAAGGAATTGACGCCGACAAACCCGCCCATGACCGGCAACCGCCATGGGACGAACCCGCGCCTGACGATCCAGCCTACCGCATGTGGCAGCTGCACAAGCAGGCCCGCAGCGAGCCCGATCGCCAGAAGCGGGATGAGCTGGTCTACGAAATATTGCAGATTCACGTTGACGAAGGGCCATTCTGGCTGGGTATCATTGCTGACCTGCCGCGTCCCGCCATCATCGGCAACCGCGTCAAGAACACACCCACGCGCGATCAGTTGCCCCTGGGTGGCTGGTTGGGCCCCTGGGTTGTCGCCTATCCAGGCGCAATTACCTACCCGGAACAGTACTATCTAGACGATGTGTCATGACGAAGCGCAAAAACATTCTCTTCATCGCAGTTGACGACCTCCGCCCTGAGATCAGCTGCTTTGGCAAAGCCAAATTGCATACCCCAAACCTCGACAAGATCGCGTCTCGCGGCCTTCTATTCAACCGCGCTTTCTGCCAGGTGCCTGTCTGCGGCCCCTCGCGCATCAGTCTCCTCACCGGAAAACGCCCTACCAAACCGACCGGCAATCGCTGGGGCCTTGGCTCTCCGGGCAACGGCGATCCGACTCTCCCCGGCTACCTGAAATCACATGGCTTCCAGACGATTTCTATAGGCAAGGTGTATCACATCAACGACGACGACGAGGCCAGCTGGACAAGGCGCTACCGAGACACGTTCAACGAACAGGCCTATACCGTCCACGGCTACTGCGCCGGCTATCAGCTTGAGGAAAACCGCACAAAGTTGAAGAACTTTGGCCACCAATTCAGTCAGGGCAAGGCCGACCTCGATCTCCCACCCATCTGCGAAGCCGCCGACGCACCTGACGAAGCCTATCCCGACGGGATCATCGCCCAGCGGGCTATCGAGGTGCTGCGAGAGTTCCAAGGACAGGAAGATCCCCTCTTCCTGGCGTTGGGCTTCTACCGGCCTCACCTTCCCTGGGCAGTGCCCCAAAAGTATTGGGATCTCTACGACCGCGACGAAGTGGACCTCGCCGAAAACCCCTTTCTTCCCCAAGACGCCGTCGGCGCTTCAAATCTGGGCGACTTTCTGCACTACGGCGAAGAGGAAATCGACCGCACATATTCCGACTTGGGAAACTATCGAGAGGACGATTTCCCGCTCCTCAGTGAAGCAAAACAGCGAGAATGCATCCACGGCTACTGGGCAAGCGTCAGTTTCACCGACGCCCAAATCGGGAAGGTTTTGGCCGAGCTCGAGAGGCTCGGCCAGCTCGACGAAACCGTAATTGTCCTATGGGGCGACAATGGCTGGCATCTCGGCGAGCACAAACTGTGGTCTAAGACGACAAGCTTCGAAGAATCGACCCGCATCCCAATGCTCGTGTCGGTCCCAGGCATGACCAATGGCGCAACCTGCAACGCTCTTGTCGAACTGGTCGATCTCTACCCAACGCTCTGCGATCTGTCCGGATTAAATCAACCGCCGCACCTGGAAGGTTTGAGTCTGGCGCCGCTGCTCGAAGACCCGCAGCAAGAGTGGAAGACCGGCGTCTTCTCGACGATGCACCAAGGCCATGCGCATACCTTGCGCACTGATCGCTACCGTCTCACGCGCTATTCCAATGTTCCCACCGAAGGCGACCTCTGGCACCTGCGCGAATCCGCATCGGGACAAGCCTTTGAACTCTTCGACCTTCACGTGGATCCAAAGGAAAACGTGAACATAGCTAGACGACCGGAAAACAGCGCGCTGGTCGAGGCCCTGGACCAAATGCTGACCGCCGGATGGGAGTCAATTAGAGACTTGGTGCCGTAAGAGTTCGTCACGGATTGAGGCAGTGGTCGTCAGTTTCCTGCGTGACCATAAAGAAGCTTTGCCTCTATCGTAACAAAGCAGATAAGCGCTACTGCGCACATGTTGTTCACGCAAAACGGCAAGGAGGTGTGGCGTGCTACGAGTCCGCAGGCGAAGCCCTGTTTTCTATCAAAACGTGTGGGGCTTTGCATTCGGTGTCCCAGCTCTCTTACTACTCATCGTTTTTAGCGTCTACCCTGTTCTCAATGCCCTCTACATCGGCTTCACTTCTTGGTCGCTGTCAGGGACGCCCGAATTTATCGGCTTAGACAACTATATAACGATGTTTGTGAGGGACCCGGAGTTCCTCCGCTCCCTCAGGACCACCGCCATCTACGCCGTTGGGCTGAACCCGATCATGTGGGCGATCGCTCTGGCGCTGGCTCTTCTGTTTAACCGGGAAATGAGAATGCGAGGCGTTTTTCGCACTATCTTCTTCACGCCGGTAGTCGTCTCTTGGGTCGTGGCGTCCATGGTCTGGTACCTGATATTTCATCGCTCATTTGGTCTGAACGCCCATATCATGCGCTTCTTCGGACAGCCAGGGATCAAGCTCCTCGAAGATTCACAATACGCGCTGTTGGCCATCATCGTCCTTAGCCTCTGGAAAAGCATGGGCTACTACATGGTCCTGTTCCTTGCCGGTCACCTGAGGCTTGAAAAACCTGGAACAGTCGCCTTCTGTCTTAGTAACCACGATGAATACCGCACTGTGGCTACCCTTCCCCCCCTTGAGCCATACAAGGGCTGGCAAAAAAGACCACTTGTGCGCGGCTTTCCTTGACTGGCAATTTGGCCCCCCTTTCTGCTGAACGATCGCAGACCCCCACTGAAAAAGAGGCAATACCATGAAATTCGGTGCATCAGTTTGGCCTTTCAAATGGGACACGCCTTACGATAAAGCAATCTCTAGAATCGCACAGCTGGGGTTTAGCGCTGTCGAGCTGATCGCCTGGAAGCGTGAAATTCTCGACGAATATTACACGCCGCAAACTGTCAAAGACCTCAGGAACATTATTGACAGCGAAGGCCTCGTCCTATCCCAATTCGTCTCAACCCCTTCAGGAATGGCCAGTCCGGACAAGCGGGAAAGAGAACAATCCGTTGAACATTTCAAGAAGCTGGTCGAGGTTGGTGTCGAGCTTGGTACAGAGTTAGTTAACAGCGTTTCGGTCCATCCCTTTGGCATTCAGTTCCCGCGGATTACCGATCTGCCACACATGCAGAAATTCCAGGTAGATATCCCCACCGGTCTGAATTGGCAACAGAATTGGCTCGATTATGTCGACATCATGCGGCAGTGCTGTAATCTGTGTGAGCAAGCAGGAATTAAGTACGCACTTGAGCCGCATCCGTTTCGGTACATGGCCAACGCCGCCTCCATGCTGCGTTTAATCGAACACGTAGGGTCGGATTCACTGGGGATGAATTTTGATCCCAGCCACCTGTTCCCCGTAGGTGAGATTCCCCATATGGTCATCTATCAACTGGGTGATCGAATCTTCCATTGCCACTTTTCCGATAATGACGCAATGACGAATGTTCACTGGCGGCCCGGAAAAGGAAAGATCGATTGGGAAGCCGTAATGATAGCGCTTAAAGACGTCGGCTTCGATGGCGTGATCTCGATAGAACTAGAGGACGTGCCCGGTGTTGCCAGAAGTGTCTCCGATCTCCCTGCCGAATGGGTGGCAAGCGAGGAATTTGATCGGGAGAATATCGCTTCTCTCCAATACATCAAAGACATCGGTGAGCGTGTTGGCATAGTGGAAGCATGAAGCGTCATGCGGCCAGCGCTGTCGTTGGAAGAAAGACCACATTTCAGAACAAGAACTGGTTTTCATCGGAACTCATTCTGAGTCGATCCTGTTTGGAACCGGAAAAGTGCTCGAAGGCAAGGGGGTGGGCATCTATGTGTCCAGCCTGGATGTCACCTCGGGCGCCCTGGACCTATAGTTGTTTGGCAGAAGACGAATCCAACCAATCCTAACGGGTTTTGATCCCTCCCGCAGGTATCTGTATACTGTCAATGAATTCGATTCGACGATGGCGGCTTTTCGAAGCGACAGTGTCGAAGCGAGCCTACTTGAAATCCAGACACTTTCCAGGCTTCTGGATGCCTTAGGAGGAGTAAGCACCTGCGAAGAAGTGCAGATCTCTCACCCCCGAAAGTTTCTCTATGGCTCTCAACGCGGACACGACAGTATCGTGACATACGCCATCAATCAGGCTGATGGACTGCCTACGTGTATGGGCCATCAGAGCACGCAGGACAAAACACCCAGACACTTCTCGATCAGCCCAAGCAGTGAGTTTCTGCTGGCAGCCAACCAGGACACTGACAACGTCGTGACATTTAGGCTCGACCCCGCATCACGTGATCTCGTTGCGACAGGCCATTCACCCCGCGTGCCGACACCGGTATGCGTAGTATTAATGTAAGCCAACTTTCCCCGATTAACCGAAGAGTTATCCTGGAAGCGTGACCGGGGTTTCCACATACAGGTAGTAGTAGAGCAGATAGGCGACCGTTTGGGACGGAGATTCGACATTCTTGGCTACCTCTCGTCTGCAAGGCAGTGACTTCCTTCAATCTCTATACAGCGCCTAAGTCTTCCTGTTGGAAGTTTCCGATCCACATTACAATTCCTGGAATCGAAACACATTCTCATATCATCAGGACCTATGCCACATGGACCGCCCTCACATCTTACTTATCACCACCGACCAGCAGCGCCATGATTCCGCCGGCGACGCTGCCCCCGCCTTCATGCGCACCCCCCATTTCGATCATCTGACACGCGAAGGTATCAACTTCAGTTCCGCCTACGCCGACTGCCCCATCTGCGTGCCCTCGCGCATGTCGATCATGACCGGCAAATACGTCACCACGCACGGCATGACCGGAAACGGTCCGTCCTCACGCGTCTTGACGGGCGCCCGCAACACACTCCCAACCTGCATGAACCAACTGGGCTATCAGACCGCCGCCATCGGCAAGATGCACTTCACACCCCAGCGCGCCCGCCACGGCTTTCAGGAAATGATCCTGCCGGAAGATTACTACCGCCACATGGCGCGCCGCGGCTACGACGTCCAACCGATGCACCACGGCCTCGGCCAGAATGAACTCTACCCCGGCTTGGCGACCGTGCCAGAGGCTTTGACCCTCACCTCCTGGACTGCCGAACAGTGTGTGGAGTTCATCCGCGAGCGCCGTGATCCCACAGTCCCCTTCTTCCTTTGGTGCTCCTTTTCCAAACCTCATCCGCCGATAGACCCGCCGGAACCCTACTACTCCATGTATCTCGACTGCGCCATCCCCCAACCGGTCTTCGGCGACTGGAGCGAGGACGAAAACGTGCCCTACGCCTTCCGGCTGACGCGCGAGAAACAGTCCTTCGACCTCGTGCCACCTGAGATCATTCGCGCCGCCCGCGCAGCCTATTACGGCGTTATCACCCAGATCGATTACAATATGGGCCGCATCTTCGCCGCTTTGCAAGATATGGGAATCTTCAACGAAACACTTATCATCTATACGTCAGATCACGGCGAATACCTTGGCGATCATCACACTGGCGCCAAGAGCTTCTTCCACGAGCCCTCTGCCCACGTCCCGTTTGCCTTGCGCATGCCGCAACCCTGGGACAACCGCCAGCATGGTACGTGCAACCGTTCCCTGGTCACCCTGGCCGACATTCTGCCGACCGCAGTAGCAGCCGCCGGCGGAACACCTCCGCAAGATGTGGACGGCGTCGACCTTGTCGCCCTGGCCCGCGGCAAAATCGCGCCGCGGCCCTACCTGGAGTCACAGATGGGTGGCTCCAACCGGCCCGGAAATATCGCCATTACCGACGGCCGCTGGAAATACCTCTGGTTCCCTGAGGGCGGCAGCGAGCAACTTTTCGACCTCGAAAGCGATCCTCAGGAACTGCGAAATCTCGCGGGGACTGCCGAAGCCTCATCCCATCTCCAACGACTGCGGACCGAACTGATCGACCGTCACCACGCCCGCGGATCAGCCGCAGTGGCCGGCGGCAACTGGGTGACGCTGCCTGTGCCGCCCGATACCGAAGCAGATCGACGCAACACCAGCTGGCCCGGCTATCATACCGAGTATCACAATGTGGACGTACGCCATTAAGCCAGGGAGAACCTGTCGCAGGCTCTCCTGTTCTTCCCTTCAGTCTCATATTCATCATGCAAAGGAGATTCCAGATGTCAAGAGTCCAAACTAGCCCTTCCACCCGCCCCGCGTACGCGGTGTGGGTACTGCTGCTGGCGCTTATGCTGGTGCTGGCGGCCTGCGGTGCAGACGACCAGTCTGCCGCCGAGGAAGAACCGGCTGCCGCTGAAGAAGCCGCCGCCGCGGATGACAGCGATGATGCCTCCGCCGACGGTGCAATGATGTCCTCCAACGAGGCGCCCCAGCTTGCCGAAATGGTCGCTGCCGGTGACCTGCCTCCCCTCGAAGAACGTATTCCCAACGATCCGCTGGTAATAGACCTTCCTTGGATCGAGGTCGGCAAATATGGTGGCACTTTGAAGCGCACCACCACCCGCGCCGATTTCCGCAGCACTTCGGCCTATATGTACGGCCATTCGCCGCTGCATTGGGAAGAGGGCGGCACAGCAGTTGGCCCAGGACTGGCCAGAGCCTGGGAGAGCAACGCCGACGCCACTGAGTGGACCTTCTACTTCCGAGAGGGGACCAGGTGGTCCGACGGCCAGCCCTTTACAGTAGACGATATCCTCTTCTGGTGGGAGGACATGGCTGCTAACCCTGACCATCCTATGGCGATGCCGGCCTGGACACTCGTTGGCGGCCAGCCCATGACAGCCGAGAAGATCGACGACTACTCGATTCGCTTCACCTTCGTTTCCCCCTCTCCTCTGATCGAGAGAGAACTGGCCGCTTTTGTCAATGGCGGCATCTCAGGCAATTTCGGGCCGTATCCACGTCACTACCTGGAGCAGTTCCATCCCGATTACTCTGACGCTGCCGACTACGAGGAGTTCACCGAAAAGCAGGACTGGTGGATCAATCCCGACAGGCCCGTCTTGAACGCCTGGATGCCGGTCACGCTTGACCCAGGCAACCGCCTGATTCTGGAGCGCAATCCCTACTACTATGCTGTCGATACCGCCGGCAACCAGCTTCCCTATTTGGACAAGCTGGAAGTGATCTACTCTGAGAATGCCGAGGTGCTGAAGCTGCGCATCTTCAACGGTGATGTCAACTTTCATGCCCATCCCCATCTCTCCCTACGTGATCTCGCAGTCCTGAAGGAGAATGAGACCAATGGCGACTATCGCGTTCTCCTCTGGGATAACGGCGCCGGCGGCGCACCCGCTTGGGGCGTCAACTGGAACAACCCCGACGACGGCAAACGCGAAATCGTTCGCACAGTCCAGTACCGTAGAGCCCTGTCCCACGCCATGGACCGCGAGCGTATCCGTAAGATCACCTTCCTCGGCTTAGGCGAGGAGGCCAGCACCGGCACCATGTCCCCCAACTCAGTCCAGTTCAACCGCTCGGAAAGAGGCAAAGAGATTCTGGTCGAATGGCGAGAATCAGCGGTCGCCTATGACCCTGAACTGGCCAACAGCCTACTCGACGAGATCGACGTCACCGACCAGGATGGCGATGGCTTCCGCGATCTCCCCGACGGCTCACCTCTCGAAGTCCGAATCGACTTCCCGGCCGGCAATACCGCCTTCCTCGAAACGGCCGAGCTGATGGTTGAGGACTGGAAAGCAGTCGGCCTTAACGCCTATGTTAATTCGATTCCCGGCTCGCAAGTCGGCGTGATGACAACCAACGCCACCTACGACATTCGCCTCTATGGCGGCGGCGCACCCGACGGTCCCGATGTCCTGACCTACCCTGCCTGGCTTGTTTCTTACGGCAGCGGTGGCCGCTGGGCTCCCCTATACGGCGCCTGGATGGCCGCAGAGGGCACGCCCAAAGAGGGCACCGAGTTGGATCTGGACCCACGCGACCGCACGCCCCCGCGTGAAGAAATCCCAGTCGACGATCCCATGTACCGCATGTGGGAACTCTACAAACTGGCAATAGCCGAGGTTGATGTCGCCAAACGCGATGAACTTACCTTCCAGATCATCCAGATTCACATCGACGAAGGTCCCTTCCTGTTGGGCGGCATCGCCGATCCACCCAATATCGTAGTCGCCGGCAACATGATTCATAACGTGCCAACTCGCGATGACCTTCCGCTCGGCGGTTGGCATGGCCCTGGTGTCCTTGGCATGCCCGGCGCAATGACCTATCCGGAAGTATACTTCTACGAAGAGTAGAATTGCAGAACTAGCTGCCGAGTCATTCGATTCGGTCTGCAACCGATTTGAACGCCCGTGCAGGAAAACGCCGCATGCTGAACCGGACGCGAAATCCAGTATCATCCGGCCAGTAAGGGGTGAAACGAAAGGTTGACGAAAAAGGGAGAGAGGAGTGGATCCCAAACTCCTCTCTCCCGCGTAGAAACAAGGATACTCGTATTCAAACGGGCCGACAGGCGGGCGTTTCGTCCGCTTTCTTGTATACTGTAGTGGCGTGAAATCAGGAGTAGGCTGTACGTTGGAGGTCGCTGTTGCAACAATTCATCATCCCCCGCTTTATATACATGCTGGTCACGATGTTCTTTGTCTCGATCGTGGGCTTCGTGATTATCAATCTGCCGCCCGGCTCCTACTTGGATGTCTACCGCGAAGAGCTGGAGTCTCAGGGGACAACGACTACAGAGAGCCAGCTGGAAACGATAGTACAGCAGTACGGCCTTGATCAGCCGATCTACGTGCAGTATTGGAAGTGGGTAAGCGGCTTTGTCCAGGGTGATTTTGGCCGTTCCTTTGCCTACAACAAGGACGTGAGCGAGCTGATTTGGGAGCGGCTGACGCTGACTATGCTGATCTCGATCACAACCCTGATTGTCACCTGGTTTATCGCCATCCCAATCGGCATCTATTCCGCCACCCACCAATATCAGGCCAGCGATCATCTCTTCACCACTATCGGTATGATCGGCCTTTCTATTCCAAACTTCTTGCTGGCTCTGATCTTTATGGTCATTGCCGCCATGACCTTTGATCAGTCGGTCGGAGGGCTGTTTTCGCCCGAGTATGAGGACGCACCCTGGGACTTCGCAAAGTTATGGGACCTGTTGAAACATATGTGGATCCCGGTCATTGTTGTCGGTACCTCCGGCACTGCCGGGTTGATCCGAATGATGCGGGGTAATCTGCTCGATGTACTCAAAATTGCATATATCACATCAGCGCGCGCCAAGGGGCTGCCTGAACGGCGTGTGATCCTTGTCCACGCCGTGCGCAACGCAATCCATCCACTGGTGATGGTTCTGGGCACAAGCCTTCCACAGATAATCTCAGGCGCAACCATCGTGTCAATGGTACTCAGCCTGCCCACTACAGGCCCGCTCTATTTCAATGCCCTGCTCCAGCAGGACATGTATCTCGCCGGCACTTTCCTCGTCTTTCTGGCCGGGCTGTTGGTAATCGGCAACTTCCTGGCCGATATCCTGCTCGTCTGGATCGATCCTCGCATCCGCTACACCTGATCATGGCGACAAACGCTGCAACCGTCAATCTTCAAGCTGGAAATGATGCCCGCAAGGCTACGGCTATTTCCCCCGCCAGGCTGATCGGGCGCCGCTTTCTGCGCAACCGACTCGCCATCGGCGGCGGACTCGTCCTGATCTTCTTGTATATGTCGGCCCTGTTTGCAGACTTTCTGGCCCCAGTTCGCTTTACTGATGTGCATGAAGACTACGTATTTGTGCCCCCGCAGCTGCCCCGTTTTCTCGACGAACAGGGAAATTTTCACTTGCGTCCCTTTGTCTATGGCCTCAACAGCAAGATCGACATGGACACATTCCGCTGGGTACACGATGAAGATTTCGAAACCATCTACCCCATTAGGTTCTTTGTAAAAGGATACGAATACAAACTGTTCGGACTGATCCCTTTCAACCTCCATCTCTACGGCGTGGACGAGCCGGGGGTCTTCTATCTGTTGGGCAGCGACGACTTGGGCCACGATATGGTCGCGCGCGTCTTTATGGGCGCCCGAATTTCGCTGACAATCGGTCTTGTCGGTGTGATCCTGACAATCATTTTCGGTGCTTCACTGGGCACGATTTCGGGCTTCTACGGCGGTATGATCGATACCATGATCCAACGCGTCATCGAGTTCCTGATGTCCTTCCCCGCGATTCCTCTGTGGGCTGCTCTGGCCGCGGCCATGCCACCAACCTGGTCCCCTTTGCAGCGATTCTTTGCTATATCAGTAATCCTATCTCTAATCCAGTGGACCGGCCTTGCCCGCCAGGTGCGAGCAAAAGTGTTGTCATTCCGCGAAATGGAGTACTCGCTGGCAGCCAGGGCCGCCGGCGCCTCCGACGCCCGCATCATCTTTCGCCACTTGCTGCCCAATGCCTTCAGCCACATTATCGTCGTCTCCACCCTGGCCATTCCCGGCATGATTCTGGCCGAAACCGCCCTCAGCTTCCTGGGCTTAGGCATTCAGCCGCCTCAGACCAGTTGGGGAGCCCTCTTGAAGCAGGCCCAATTGGTAAGTGTCCTTCTTCAACAGCCCTGGCTGCTGATCCCTGCTTTCTTCGTCATTGCCGCCGTCCTCACCTTCAACTTCGTCGGCGACGGACTGCGCGACGCAGTCGATCCCTATTCACTCTAAGAACATGGGCAAGAGTTGCAGCGCCAAGCGTGCCGCTAGTCTTGCAGGGCAGTTTCCTAGCCAGCTCCTTAACATTCAATGTTATTGGCGGAAAGACCTGTCGCACTTGAGAAGATTGCCCCGATATTTCGCCCACTGTGCGCTGCAGTCTCTCCTGGTTCTGGCCGCATGCCGGTCCTCTCCCGAATCCGACAGTGGAGATCCGGTACAAACGGCCACCCCTCAACCCACTGTTACTGCAACCCCTCTTCGGCGAGGTGAGTATGTCGCGGGTCGGGGTGTCGGACGCGGTTCTACAAAAACCGAAGAAGGCTATTTAAGAATCGATGAAGAAACCGCGCACAACGCGATCGATGGCGATTCCGAAACGGTCTGGAGTTCTGGACAGCATCCAACACAATGGTTCTCAGTTGCCCTGGACGGTTTGTACATGATACATTCTGTGGAGTTGGTCACGGCACAAGCTCCGCCTGGCCCGACTACACATGAGGCGTGTTTAGGAAACGCTACAGGTACCCGCACACTCTACAAACGTCTCTCCGACGTCTCCACCGAGGACGGCCAAACGCTCAACATTGATATTGTGCCCCCGCGGGTCGCAGACGAAGTCGGTGCGGTCTATCGCCGTAGCGGCAGCCCGGATTTGCAAGGTCTATTTCTCTTTGCCGACTCTTGTCATGGACGGATATGGGGACTGAAACCTCCCCAGTTAGATTCCCAGAACGTGTGGCAGATTCAATTGCTTGCCGACCCATCCGTTCCGATAAGTAGTGTCGGCAAAGACGAAGATGGAAATATTTTCGCTACCGGCTATCAGGATGGCGTCTTGTATAGGCTGGCAGATGAATGAGCCGCAATAGAAGCCTCTTCGAAATGAAGCTCACCTTCCATCTTTCCAGAATCGCATCCAATCAACACCTGATTACGGCCGTAGGATGACACGAATAGTTACTGCTCTCAGAACCTTGACAACTGCACTGATTGCTCTTCTTGTAGTCGCCTGTGCCTCTACGGCTGGGAGTGGTCAAACTGCAACCGAGTCCTCCACATCCACTCCTTCTATCGCCAACCTTTCCCTTTCGGTGGCTCCAGCCGCGCCAATATCTCTCCCGCCAGTTTTTCGACCACTGCAGGGGGAAAATGTCGCGCTGCAAGGGTATGCCACTGCCTCGACAAGAGACGAAATCGGCTTACTTGCAGTTGATACAGTAACTGCAGGCCTGGCAATTGATGGCGACCCCAAGTCCGTCTGGAGCTCTCAGCAACCCGCCCCGCAGTGGTTTTCGGTTCTACTCAATGATCTCCATCTGGTCAATCGGATTCAGTTGGAGATTACCCAGGCGCCTGCCGGCCCTACAACGCACGAGGTCTGGCTGGACAACGGTTCCGGTACTCGCACTCTGTTCAGAAGGCTGTCCCACCTGCCAACCGATGACGGTCAGGTCCTGGACATTGAAATCTACCCACCACAAGTCGTGAGCGAGGTCTTTATCCTCACACTTCAGAGCCCTAGTTGGGTGGCCTGGCGTGAAATAAGTGTTTTCGGTCTTCCAATCACCGGTCCTGCACCCGCCCAAGACGGCACTCACCTGACACTTCAACCCATTACTTCAGGCCTGGATCTACCTGTACATGTTACCTACGCACCCGACGGGAGCGGGCGTCTTTTCGTTGCTGAAAAGAAAGGACGCATTCGGATCGTCAAGAACGGTGCCACTCTCGATGAACCGTTCCTGGACATCTCCGATCGCGTCCGCTGCTGCGGACATCGGGGACTTATCGACATAGCTTTCCCACCATCTTTCGTCGAGAGCAAACATTTCTACCTGAGCTATACCGATGCTGACGGCCATACGATAATCAGCCGCTTCCATACGACATACAATCCTGATCGAGCCGATCCGGACAGCGAGGAAGTTGTGCTGATTGTCGAACAGATGGCTGAGCATCACAATGGCGGCCATATGGCTTTCGGCCCTCAGGATGGTTTCCTCTACATCGCCAGCGGTGATGGAGGTTCCTTCAGCTACCCTGAAAACCCTGCCTTGGAGCGGGGAACTTTGCTCAGTAAACTGTTGCGTATCGATGTGGAATCGGGCACAGCACCATATCGTATCCCCGACAGCAATCCCTTCGCCCAGGATAGCGACTATCGCGGCGAAATCTGGGCGCTTGGCCTTCGCGACCCGGAAGAATTCGCCTTTGACGCCGCAACAGGCGATCTCTTCATCCTCGATTCGGGGAACCGTCGTCGCGAAGAAATAAACTTTCAGCCGGCTTCCAGCAAGGGCGGCGAGGATTACGGCTGGTTCAAGATGGAGGGAAACCTATGCTTCGACAATTTTGTCGTTCCCTGCAAAGCTGAAGGTCTGACTCTGCCCGTCGCGGAATACGACCACACCCAAGGTTGCGGCCTGTCCGGCGGCGTCGTCTTTCGCGGTCCCGGGCCTGCCGCACTGCAGGGTCGGTTCCTGTACGCTGATTTCTGTAGTGGCCGGATCTGGGGCCTGAAACGGCCCGATCTGAGAGACCAGGTGGGGTGGCAAAGCACGCTGCTGGTCAACGCGCCCATCTCAATCAGTAGCATAGGCCAGGACGAGGTTGGAAACGCGTTCGTTACCAGTTTCAACGATGGCGTCCTCTATATGCTCACTGAAAGACCTGACGTTCCCTCCACTGCCGACGACCTTAGTACAAACCTCGCCTTACAAGGCTCTGGGCGCGCTTCTAGTGAGAGCCAGTCAACGAGTCTCGCTATCGATGGAGACACGGAATCCCTCTGGGATTCAAAACAGCCGGCCCCGCAATGGTTTTCCGTCATCCTCGAGGACCTTTACCTGGTAGACCAATTGGAGCTGCAGTTCCCGCCATCTGCTTCAGGTCCCATTACCCTTGAAGTCTGGCTGGGAAACGGCTCCGGCACGCGCACTCTTTTCAAGCGGCTTATCGATGTTCAACCTGGCAGGGATCAGTCACTGGCCATCCCTATCGATCCGCCTCGGACCATAAATGAGGTCTTGGTGCTGACCCTGCAGAGCCCAGGCAACGTCGCCTGGCAAGAATTGAAAGTATTTGGCACCCCTGCCGACAACTTGAGCACGGAAAGTATTGCGCCCCAGGTTCAGCTCAACCAAATTGCTACTGGCTTGGAATTGCCAGTTCTGATAGCGCATGCGGGCGACAACAGCGGCCGTCTGTTCGTGGCCGAGCAGAGAGGACGCATCCGTATTATCAAGGGCGGTCGCCTTCTCGATGCCCCCTTCCTCGACATTTCCAATAGCGTCGTCTGTTGTGGCGAACAGGGCCTGATCGGCATCGCTTTCCCCCCGACTTATGCTTCAAGTCAACTCTTCTATGTAAGCTATACCAATTTGGATGGCGATACAACGGTCAGCCGCTTCAAGACCACAGAGGATCCTGACACTGCCGATGCCGATAGTGAGGAAGTTGTGCTTCAATTCGCACAGCCCGACAAGGTCCACAATGGTGGCCATCTGGCTTTCGGTCCTCAGGACGGGTATCTGTACATCGGCAGCGGCGACGGCGGTACATTTCGAGATCCTGACAATTGGGCCCAGAGGCCCGATAATTTGCTGGGGAAAATCCTTCGAATCGACGTCGAGTCGGGCTCTAGGCCCTACGCCATCCCTGCCAGCAATCCCTTTGTCAACTCTGACGAGTATCGACCGGAAATTTGGGCGCTGGGTCTGCGCAACCCGTGGGGATTTGCCTTTGATCGGCAGAACGGCGACCTCTTTATTCCCGATGTGGGCGGCAGCCTGCGCGAAGAGGTGAACTTTCAACCTGCAAAAGGCCCGGCAGGTAAAAACTACGGCTGGGCCGTCATGGAGGGAAACATTTGCTTCGAGCATGACTTCCTCCATTGTAGCGCCGAAGGCTTGACACTTCCGGTCGCCGAATACGATCACGGTCGCGGCTGCGCAGTTGTCGGCGGTGCAGTCTACCGGGGAGATTCCTTTACCGCCTTAGACGGTCTCTTCCTCTTCGCCGACTTCTGTCGCGGAGAGATTTGGGGACTCAGGCGGCCTGTCGATATCTCGACCGGAAACACAGACCTGGGTTGGCAAAGCGCGCTTCTCACTAACGCAGGCTTTCCTGTTAGTAGCATCGGCGAAGATGAAGAAGGAAACGTCTACGTCGCCGGTTACCAAAATGGTATCATCTACATGATCTCAGAAAGATAATCCGCAAACGTGCATAGCCCTCTTTCGGCTGGAGGCAGTCCAAACCTTGCAACTTATCTCTAGAATGTCCTGTCTGCCGCAATTGCACGAAGAGGTGCAAACGTATAGGAGGCCGGCCAGTGCCGCCCGTGTGCTTATCGCCTTGCTTCTTGCTCTGATAGTCTCGGCCTCCTGCGCAGCGCGGCAGGAGCATGAGCCTCCCACTGCAGAGATAAATGTCGCCCAGCAATCTTCAGCTACAGCCACTTCGACCGCGCTGCCTACAGCCACTTCGGAACCCTCAGTTATAGAAGTGCCAGCGTCACAAAGACCGAATGTAGCGCTTTTTGGAACGCCACGCGCCTCGGCAGGAGAAGAGTCAATTCTTCTAGCCACCGATGGCAATCCTGAAACGATCTGGAGTTCACAGAATCATCCCGCCCAATGGATTGCAGTCGCACTCGACGATCTATACCTTGTGGACAGGATAGATCTGGTTGTTGCACAGGCTCCTGCTGGCCCGACTACGCACGTCTTGTGGCTCGACACCGGTTCAGGCGTACGTACTCTGTTCAAGCAGTTTACAGATTTCCACACGGAAGATGGCCAGACAATTGCGATTGAACTCGATCCCCCGCGTCCCTTAAAGGAAATCCTTGTTCAAACTCTTTACAGTCCTAGTTGGGTCGCCTGGCGGGAATTAAAAGTCTTTGGTGTGCCGCTTACAACGCAAACTGGGAAGGAGGCGCCATCGCAGATGCATTTGAAGAAATTCCTGGAAGAGTTGGTACTGCCGGTACAAGTGACCCATGCCGGAGATGGAAGCGGCAGGATTTTCGTGGTGGAGCAGCATGGGCGCATCAGAGTTGTCCAAAATGGAACCTCCAACGACACGCTCTTTCTTGATATCTCGACCCAAGTCAACTGTTGCGAGGAGCGCGGCCTCATAAACATCGCCTTTCCCCCATCCTATTCCGCCAGTCAGCAGTTCTACCTGAGCTATACTAATCTCGAAGGCGACACCACCATCAGCCGCTTCACAACCACAGACGATCCCGACATCGCCGATCCGACCAGCGAGGAAATCCTGTTTACCGTCAGTCAACCGCATGAAGCCCACAATGGCGGCCGGCTTGCATTCGGGCCTCTGGACGGCTACTTGTACATTGGCATGGGCGACGGC
This sequence comes from Caldilineaceae bacterium, assembly GCA_965116395.1. Lineage (GTDB taxonomy): Bacteria > Chloroflexota > Anaerolineae > Caldilineales > Caldilineaceae > Bin5. Next base: position 5,442,389 of record OZ220684.1, on the reverse strand, counting down.
GGCAGTGAAGGCCGTCCAGCCCACTTCCCTCAGGACCCGCAACTGTTTCTGGGAAAAATCCTGCGCATTGATGTGGAATCAGGAGACGTTCCATATGGAATTCCTGCCACCAATCCCTTTGTCGGGGACGATGAATTCCGTGACGAAATCTGGGCACTTGGGCTGAGAAATCCATGGGGATTCGCGTTCGATGGCCAAACAGGTGACTTTTACATCCCGGATACCGGACACAACGACAGAGAAGAGCTGAACGTCCAGCTGGCTACCAGTGTCGGGGGGGAGAACTACGGATGGCCTACGATTGAAGGGACTCGATGTCCCAAGATTGAAGGCCTGCCATACCCCTGTAGCCAGGCAGGAATCTTCGATCCTCCTGTAGCCGAGTACGATCACACCCGCGGTTGCGCTATTGTGGGCGGTGTTGTCTATAGCGGCTCCGAACTACCCCAGCTGAGAGGCCGTTTCCTTTTCGCCGATTTCTGCCGTGGCGACATCTGGAGCCTGAAGAAGAATGATTCAGGTGGGGCAACCGATTCAATTCAGGAGAGCCATGACGTGTGGCAGAGCGAGTTGGTCTTTGGTGCTTCCTTACCGGTTAGCAGCATCGGAGAAGATGAAGAAGGAAACCTCTATGTCACCGGCTACGCCAACGGCACAATCTACCTGATTTCGCCCGGACAAAGCGAGTAAAGATGCCCGATTGCCCAACTGCCACAGCCCCATACAAAGCAAGAGACGCAAACCAGAGGCCTGCACTTTTGGACGAGGCCGTTGCTCTTGTGTGGGCGATAGACAAGAATCGAGAATTCTTCCGGCTTGGAAGACGAGATGGCGGTCCCTTTACCCATGCCCGCAGAATCTGCCGCAACAATATGTAAGATAATTCGAACAAAGGAGTTCCGGTCATGCAAAAGGATGCACCCAACATTCTCTGGTTCTGCACAGACCAGCAAAGGTTCGACACCATTCATGCTCTTGGCAACCCCCACATCAACACTCCAAATCTGGATCGCCTGGTCGAAGAGGGCGTCGCCTTCACACACGCCTACTGCCAAAGCCCCATCTGCACCCCTAGCCGGGCCAGCTTCCTCACCGGACGCTATCCCGCCAACGTGCGCGGCTGCATGAACGGCAACGAAGAATGGGGTGAAGGCGCACCGCTTGTGACAGCCCTTTTGGCCGAAAGCGGCTACGACTGCGGACTCAGCGGTAAATTCCACCTTGCCGGCGCACACGGCCGCGAAGAACCTCGCCCCAAAGAAGACGGGTACAGAGTCTTCCACTGGAGTCACGATCCCGAAGATCGCTTTCCATCCGGCCACGCCTACGCCGACTGGCTGGCCGCGCAAGGGTTTTCCCTTCGAGACTTGAGGGAGGATCCAGCCTCGATCCCCCCGGAACTGCACCAGACCACCTGGTGTACCGACCGCGCCATCGAATTCATGTCCGAGAAACGCCGCAAGGGCCCTTGGCTGATGAGTGTAAATGTATTCGACCCCCACGCGCCTTTCGATCCGCCGCAGGAATACCGCGATCGCTACGATGCGTCCAAAATGCCCGCCCCACTCTTTCGCCAGACCGACATCACTACACAATCGGCAATTCCCGGCGACTTCCCGAACCCATCGCGTCCCCCTCAGGATTTCAAAGCCCAGGACGTGATTGCAGCCTACTACGCCATGATCGAGCTGATCGACGACAATGTGGGGCGACTGCTGGCAGCGCTCGAAGAAACCGGGCAACGCCAAAACACCGTCATCATCTTCACCAGCGATCACGGCGAGATGCTCGGAGATCACGGCCTGATTACGAAGGGCTGTCGATTCTACGAGGGGGCGGTTCGGGTACCGCTGATCATCAGCTGGCCGGGTCAGTTCCCCTTGCAGCAAGAGCCGGTTATCGAAGAGAGTCCCGAGGATGAAGGATACGACGAAAAGATTGAAACGACCGCGGATGTGTCCAGTTACAGCCCGCCCGAAGACGACCCACCCGCCCCGGCCGGATTCGTCAGTAACGCCCTGGTGGAGTTAATCGACATCGCGCCCACACTGCTCGAACTGGCCGGCCTGCCCATCCCTCTCCGAATGCAGGGCCGCTCTCTCCTGCCGATCCTGCGCGGCCAATTGCCGCCCGAGCAACACCGCGATTTTGTCCGTTGTGAGTTCTACCGGGCTCAAAATCCCAAAGTTGTCAGCCGCGTCAAATACGAAGGCAGTTATGCCACAATGTACAGGGACCAACGCCACAAAGTCGTTGTCTACCACAACCATTCGCATGGAGAACTGTACGACCTGGAGGAAGATCCCGGCGAATTCAATAACCTGTGGAGTGACCCCGACTCTGCCGATCTTCGCTTCGAAATGGTACGACGAAACTTTGACGCCCTGGCCTTCTCAGTCGACCCGGGTCCCCCGCAAAAGACACCTTTCTAAACAGGAGATCAAGTACGGCAGGCCACGACTACGCAGCCAAACACAGCAAAGACATGTTCTCCTCTCTCCCAACCGGGAGTCTGGTAAGTCAGGTCGAAATCACCAACGCTGTGCAACGGAACCGACGCGGAGGCAAGGTTCGGTCCCCCATTTGAAGCCATCGCTCTCTATATCTTCACAGTGTCCGAGACGTCGCAACGCGTTCCAGGCCGGCCTGAAGTTGGCGCGCCCGCGAGGGCCCGCTGCATCTCAAAAGAAATGGTTCTCAACGCATTGCTCAAAGAGGGAACCTCCCTTGCCGCGAATCGCTTCCGGAGACATTTGGCCCGGCATTACATCATGGGCGAGTTTGCAATCTGTGCCGTCCACCTGTTCGACAAAGTGGCCTACCGCCTCCCCATCCTCCCGGCCCGGTCCCTTGCTATCCTGTTCCGGCAAGACAGTGTAGGGGATTAGCGTATCGAGCAACGCTTTCGCCATCCAACTCTCTGAGTCGAGCCCGTTATGCTGATTCTCATTTCAAAGCAACACAAAGGCGAAAACCACAACCCGACCACCCCTCTTCCATTCGGTTGACGCATGCAAATTCTGATTTCACCAGGAAAAGGAATCATCACAGAAAAGTAACGACGATCAAAGGAGGCCCAACGATGAAACACGAGCGCCCCAACATTCTCTGGTTCTGCACCGACCAGCAGAGATTCGACACAATACACGCCCTCAACAATCCCCACATCAACACGCCCAACCTGGATCGACTCGTCGAGGAAGGCGTAGCCTTTACCCACGCCTTCTGCCAGAGCCCGATCTGCACGCCAAGCAGGGCCAGCTTCCTCACCGGCCGCTATCCCGCCAACGTGCGCGGTTGCATGAACGGCAACGAAGAATGGGGCGATGGCGCTCCGCTCGTAACCGCACTGCTTGCCGAAGGCGGCTACGACTGCGGCCTCAGCGGCAAGTTTCACCTGGCCGGCGCACACGGTCGCGAAGAGCCTCGCCCTGAAGAAGACGGCTACCGAGTTTTCCACTGGAGCCACGACCCACAAGACCGCTACCCATCCGGCCACGCCTACGCCGACTGGCTGGCAGCACAAGGCTATTCCCTCCGCGACCTCAGAGAAGACCCGGCTTCGATCCCGCCGGATCTGCACCAAACGACCTGGTGTACCGACCGCGCCATCGACTTTCTTTCAGAGAAAAGGCGCAAGGGACCCTGGCTGATGAGCGTAAATGTCTTCGATCCCCACTCCCCTTTCGACCCGCCCCAGGAGTATCGCGATCGATATGACGCCGCCAAAATGCCCTCGCCCCTGTTCCGCCAGAGCGACTTGGCCACACAGGAAAAGATTCCTGGAGACTTTCAGAACCCTGCCAGGGTGCCGCAAGATTTCAATGCCCAGGACATCATCGCCTCCTACTACGCCATGATCGAGCTAATAGACGAAAACATCGGTCGGCTGGTCGCCGCGCTTGAAGAGGCAGGCCAACGCGAAAACACCGTCATCATCTTTACCAGCGATCACGGCGAAATGCTGGGAGACCACGGTCTCCTCCTCAAAGGTTGCCGATTCAACGAGGGGTTGGTGCGGGTTCCGCTTATTATCAGCTGGCCAGGCCACTTCCCCGCGCAAGCAGAGCCGTCTCCCGATGATAGCTCTGCAGACGAAGATTCCAACGACGAGGAAGAAAATGGAGTGGAGGATTCGACGGCAGACGCGCCTGAAGAAGAAGCACCCGCGGCGCCTGCCGGCTTCGTCAGCGATGCCTTGGTCGAGCTGCTCGACATCGCGCCCACGCTTCTGGAGTTGGCCGGCCTGACCCCGCCGCATGGTATGCAAGGTAGGTCGCTGATTCCCATTCTCACCGGCGAAGACCCGCCGCATCAGCATCGCGACTTCGTCCGCTGCGAATACTATCGTGCCCTAAATCCCGACATCCCCGGTCGCACGCAGTACAAAGGCAGCTATGCAACCATGTACCGGGATCGGCTCCGTAAAGTCGTCGTCTATCACGGTCACGAGCATGGAGAACTCTACGACCTGGAGAAAGACCCCGGCGAATTTGATAACCTGTGGGATGACCCCGAAAGTGAAGCCCTGCGATTCGAACTGACGCGCCGCAACTTCGACGCCCTTGCCTTCTCCATCGACCCGGGACCGCCGCAGACCAGGCCTCACTAGAGACAGGCCAGACGCCCCAAAAGAAGACATGCGGTCAAAGGATGTGGCAGCCTGACCCGTGTCCTTTAACCGGGCGTTTGGTAGGTCAGGTCATAGTCTCCTACACGTCGCAGCGCAACCGATATCGGCGCCAGACTCGGCTCCCCATGCCGCAGCCACCGCTCAATCTCTTCGCGGTGTCCGAGACGCCGCAGAGCATTCCAACTGGCGCTGTAATTGGCGCGCCCGCTCGGCCCCGCCGAATCCCAGAAGAACAGGTTGTCAACACCCTGCCCGTAGAGCGCAGCAGCCTTACGCCGAAACGCCTCCGCAGACATGTGGCGCGGCATCACATTGAGCGCAAGTTGGCACTCTGTGCCCTCGACCAACTCGACAAAATATCGAACGTCCGCCCCGTCCTCCCAGGCCATCCCCATACTATCCAGTCCGGGTAAGTCCGTGTACGGAATCAACGTATCCACTAGCGCCTCGGCAGCCCAGCTCTTCAGGTCGAGCCCGTTCTGCAGGTTCTCATCCCTGTTCAACACACACGCCGACACCTTGATCCGCTCTCGCCCCTGCTCGCGCGCCAGCTCGTCAAGAGCCTCCCGAAGTTCCCGGTGAAACGCCGTCAGAGCCGTGCCCCGGTGGGCCAGCCAGCGCGGGTCATCGTCCGCCAGCTGCCGTGGGTCCTCTCCGTACGCAGCCTTGAACCCCTCCACCAGCGGCGGCTCATAGTCCACCAATGGCGGCCGCCTATTGTAGAGAATGCAGATGCCGTCAATTGGATGTTGCGCAACCTCCAGCATCATGTCGATTACGAAACGGCGCGTGTCGGCAAATGCATACGATACTCGCGGCGCGATTCTTCCGTCCTTCCCCACCATGCGCAGGTCCGGCCGCGTAAAGTAGAGACTCCCGGCGTTCCACTGTTCCAGCGGTGCCGGATAAAAGAACCCCGCCGGGCGGTAGCTCGCATGAAAACTGAGGCCAATCTCGTGAGCGGCATTTAACGCAACCACAAACGGGTCCAACCGGCCCTCACGGAAGGAACGCCATGTCTCAGCGTGTAGACGGTCCCCCTGCCTGTCAAAGTCCTCGATGCCGTCGGCCGCCGGAAGCCGCCCGGCCTGCCCCAGGTAAAACATCAGGTCGCCCGCGCCGCACTCCCAGTAGAGTCGCGAAAAATCAGTGTTTCGATATGGTTCGATCTCGTTTCTCACCGCCTCCTCGGTCGCAGTCCCATACAGGAAGAGATAACCGTGCGCGTCGTTGTGCGCAAAGAGCGTGCGCGTGTCCGAACGCCTTCGTTCCGCCTCCAGGCCAGCCACCTCCTCCTCTGACAGCGGGACAAGCTTGACGTAGGCAACCTTAGTGCGCTGGCAAGACACCGCCGCCGCCTCATCACCGGTGCCCGTTGGCGTGCAGACCTGTCGAAGGAAAAGCTCCTGCCCCGTCAGATCCGCCTCCTTCCACCACAACTCGTATACACTGTGCCCGTGCGGACTTGAAGGTGCCCACTCTGCACCCATGTTCAAACGCGAAAAACACGGGTCGTCGCCTAATCTCGCCTCCACCGCGGCGATGCCCCTATGTTCTGGATAGACACCAATGTAGATGCGATGCCATCCGCTCAATTCAAGGCCGACAGCCACTTCCGGTGCCGCCGTCTCTTCCCCGGCGCAAAGCATATAACCGCTTAATTCTGCAGTCTCATATGGCTGTGCATGCCAGGCGTGTCGTTTAGGGCTGGCAGAAATGGCGGTCTGTGGCTGACAGTGCTCAAGGTCGGTAATGTAGATAGCATCATCGTGCGCAGGCATAACTTACACCTCCATGCGAGGATCAAAAGCGTCTCTCAGTCCATCGCCGACAAAGTTCATCGCCAGAACCGCTACCGATATGGCAATTCCCGGTGGCAACCACAGCCAGGGAGAATTTGTAAGTACCGTAAGAGACTGGGCCGAATTGAGCATACTGCCCCAGCTGGCCTGGGGGATCTGCACCCCCAAACCCAGAAACGACAGCGCCGACTCAGTCAGAATCGTGCCGGCAACGCCCAAAGTGGCCGCCACCAGAATATACGGCTGCAAATTCGGCAGAATATGGCGGAAAACGATCCGGGAATGCGGTGTGCCAATGCAACGGGCCGCCTCTACAAACGCCTGTTCACGCAACGAAAGTACCTGCGCCCGCAGAAGCCGCGCCAACCCCTCCCAACCTAACACCCCAATGACCACCATCACATTGATGATATTTGGCCCCAGCAAGGCCACCAACATAAGAATCGCAAAAAAGGTGGGGAAGTTCATCACCAACTCGGTGAAGCGCATCAGAATATTGTCGATCCGTCCGCCCATGTAACCCGAGACCGTACCGATCAAAACGCCGATTGTAATCGAAATCACGTTGGCGACAAATCCAACCGACATCGAGATGCGCGCGCCGTAAACCATGCGCGCCCACATATCCCGGCCTGCCGAGTCGGTGCCAAGAATGTGCTCTGCGCTGGGAGGCTGCCGGATCTTGTCCAGGTCAACAGTGTAAGGGTCTTTCAGCGCCACAAATGGCGCGAAAACCGCCACAAAACCAAGCACAGCAATGATCACCAAGCTGGCAACTGCCACCTTGTGGCGGCGAAAGCGAGCCGCCACCGTATTGGGGCTCTTCCTCGCCGTCAAATCCACCTGCTCTGAACTTTTTTCTTGCATGGGGACGCTGGTCATGGCGCGGCATTACCTACAGATTGGTCGCATCTCCGACTACATCTGGCCTGAGAGGGGAGAGATTGCCTATCATTCTCCCCCCTCTCTTTCCAATCCTTTTCTATCCGTCGAACGACCAGCCCTCCAGGTTTGTCCACCAATCCCGTTTGGCGGGCAGCGGGTTGGACATATCCGCCAGGCTACCAACAACACCCTGGTCTGTAATCTCCGGTATGTTGACGCCACCGTTGAAGACCCAGACATTATTGCCGACATACAGCGGCGCATGCGACGGGTTGTCGTTCAGCGTCCTCTGCAGCTCGAAATAAATCTCCTGTCGAGCTGCTTGGTCGGTCAACTGACCCGCCTCGATCACCATATCCTCAAAGTCGCCGCCAATCGCTTCGGAATAGCCGTTGGCGTTGCGGCCCTGCGTAGTCAGGTGGAACTTGAGGAAACCATCCGGATCGGGGAAGGAACCGAATCCCACCCGCACCGCGTCAAAATCGTGCGTGTCGTAGAATCGCTCCACCCACACCGAGCTGTCCATCTCCTCGATCTTGATCTTGAATCCGGCCTCCTCAAGCATCTGCTTCTCAGCCGCAACCTGGGCACGCGCCTCCTCACTCCTCAGAGTGATCAGGTTGACAGTAACCTCCTGGTCAAAGTCCCACCCGGCATCCTCCAGCAAACTGCGCGCCAGGTCGCCGTCGTAGTCGTAAGGGTTAAGGTCGTCAGGAATCGACCAGCCGTGAATCAGCGGCGAATTGTAGATCGTCCCGTTGCCGCCCTGGAACACTTCAATAATCTTCTTCCTGTCCAGCGCATGCAACCACGCCTGCCGCACCCGCTTGTCCGCAAAGAAACCCCGCCTCAGATTGAACGAATAGGCAGTGAATACGACACCGGTTGTTGCCACGACCTTGAAGTCGGAATTGTCGATGAACGACTGCACGACCTCACTGGAGCCCGTGTTGAGCCCGCCCCATGCGTTGAAGTGCGCCTCGCCCCTCTCCAATGCAATCTGTCCAACGTCCGGCGAAGCCACGATCTGCATGATATAGCTTCCCAGTTTGGGCTTGCCCCAGTGCCAGTCGTCATTGGCATCCAGGCGAATAAACTGGTCGGCCTGGTACTCCACAAACTTGAACGGACCCGAACCGAGCGGATCTTCGAAGAAGAAGGACTGGTTCTCCAGCGTGTCCGGAGCGACATCGCCCAGTACATGCTTCGGCAGTATCGAATTCGTAGCCTGAAAGAGAAACAGACCGGTCGGGTATGCAGTAGTGAACTGGACCGTCTTGTCATCCACCACCGTAATCCCGGCTACACTGTCCGCCTCTTCGTTCGAGTAGGCCTCGGCCCCCTCGATCATGGCCAGGTTGCTGACCTGGCGCGACTTTGTCGCCGGGTTCAAGTAGAGTTCGTACGTATAGAGTACGTCCTCGGCCGTAAAGTCAGTGCCGTCGTGCCACTTTGCGTCCGGATGAATGTGAAAGGTGTACTGCGTTGCATCGTCTGATACCTCCCAACTCTCCGCCATGATCGGCACAAAGCCGGTCTTGGGCACATTCTGTTGGATCAGCGGCGGTAGCACACACTGGAAAAAGTGCGCCTGAAAGCCCTGCACAGCTGTCAGAGGATTGAAGCTGTTTATCGGGCCCCCGTAAAGACCAATCAGGTTGCCTCGCTGCATCTCTTCCGCCGGCGCCGCTTCCGAATCCGCTCCTGCATCCGACGCCACCGGCGCGCATGCCGCCAGCGCCGTTGCGCCGGCCGCCAGCGCGCTTGCCTTGAGAAACGCACGACGATTCACGCCATGAACATTGCTACTTCGCATAGTTTTCCTCCCGGAAAGTGAATGTAACGCTACCGATACCGTTAAAAAAGCGGAGAAGAGATTAGAGATCCTGGAGGGTCAGGTTACTGACGCCGCCAGCTCCTCTCCTGGACATCATCCTGTCAGCTAACTGAGTTTCATGTCCACGAACAGTTGAGACAGCTCCTCCATCTGCGCGTCCGTCAGCGAGTGGTACGGGGGCCTCCGCCAGCGCTGCGACAGACCGAAATGTTCATAAGTACCATGCAATGCCGCGTCAAAGCCGCCCTTCACACTTAGCACATAGTCAAAATAGGGCATGTCGAATTCCCGTATGATCCGTGCGGCCTCTACCCAATCCTCCGTCTGCACTGCCTGCCAGTACCTCTGTGTGATCTGAGGTGCAAAAGTGACGAATGTAGACAGATAACCGTCGCAACCATAATGAATCAGGTCAAAATGATTCTGCTTCTGTCCGCCGGAAATGATCGCCCAGTGACCGTAAAGAAGGAGTGCCATCTTCCGTGCAAAGGTGCCCACCAGGTCGTCCTTTATCGCAATGACGCCCGGCGTCTCGTCACGCAACCTCCCCAGCACCTCCAATCCCATCGCCTGCGAGCGACTGAAAACGTTGGTCACAACCATGACCGGGATTTCCGCGGCCACCGCTGCATAATGGGCCACAAAACTGTCCGCTGTGCAGGAACCCGCCCAGTCCGGCGGTAATACCATCAGCACGTCGGCCCCAACATCGCGCGCATACCGGGCGAACTCGACCGTCTTGCCCGTCCACCAGATACGGTCGGCCGCCACCACCGCGGCCCGCCCCGCCGCCTGGTCGGCCACCACCTTGGTAACTGCCGCCACTTCATCATCAGTTAGCAGCGAGAAAAGGCTGTCCCCATACGTCAGCAGCATTGTTGTGCTGCCTGCCTCGATGCCCCTATCCACCTGTCCGCGTAAACTGTCGTAGTCGATCGCTCCGTCGCGCATGAACGGCGTATGTACCGACATCACCGGCCCTGACAGCAAACTGCGAAGTTCTTCTGGAGATCGCATGGCCATATCCCTATTCGTGGCGAATACGCGGATCAGCTACCGCATACAAAATGTCTGCAACTAAATTGCTGAAAAGGACCAGGACCGCCGCCACAAACGTCAGCCCCATTAATACAGGATAATCCCGCTGGGAAATGGCCTGAATCGCCATCCGCCCCATGCCCGGCCACTGGAACATTGTTTCAATGATGACAGTCCCGCCAAAGAGGATCGGCAGACGCAGCGTAACTATTGTAATGACCGGCAGTAAGGCGTTTCGTAAAGCGTGCCCGATGACGACGCGAGTCTCCTTCAGGCCCTTGGCCCGGGCAGTGGTCACGTACTCCTGCCCAAGCACCTCCAGCATACCCGAGCGCATATAACGGGTCAGCCCGGCTGTCAGGTCCAACGAAAGAATCACGCCCGGCAGCACCAAATGGTGCAGATTGTCCAGCAGCGGCGGCGGCGCGTCAAAAGCAACCGATTGCATCCCAAAAGTGGGAAACCAACCCAATTTCAGCGCAAAAACATACAGTGCAAGCAGGGCCAGAAAGAAGGAAGGTATCGATATCGACAGCAGCGCAAAAAGCGTCAACACGTAATCCCAGATCGTATACTGCTTCAGCGCCGCCAGAACGCCCAGGCTGATTCCCAATATCGAAGAGGCAACCAGCGCAAATCCCATCAGTTCCAAAGTGGCCGGCAATCGAACCGCGATCCGGCGCAGTACCGGTTCGCCCGTATGATACGAATAGCCAAAATTGCCCTGCGCCAGCTGCCCCAGCCATATCGCGTAGCGTACGACGATCGGCTTGTTTAACCCCAACTCTTCCCTGAGCCGGTCAAGGTTTGCCGCCGACATCTCCTCTTCAGGATTGATCATCGCCATCACAGGGTCGCCCGGCGCGACACTGATAAAACTGAAAGTGATAAGTGTAATGCCAAGAATCAACGGGATTGCCAGCAGCAACCTGTTGATAATGTAAGTAGCCATCAATAGGCCCAATGCGGCGGATACTTGTCCAGAACATAACCGCCTACGCTGCGCAGCGGTACCGTCCGGTATAACCGTCCATCGCCGTCATCAAATTCGGCCAACTGATCCCTGTGTCCCAGACGCCGAACCATGCTCCATTCCTTCAGCCTCTGGTGACGCCCATTGGTGTCCCAGAAACACAGACCGTCAGCCCCTGCCGCGTAGTATTCCAGAGCACGGTCCCGGAATGTCTCCGGAGGCATCGTTCGAGGCATAATCTCTGGACAGTATCGGACAGACGAACTTCTGGTCAGCTGAGCAAAGTAGTCGACGTCAATTTCCTCATCGCGCCATGGATACGAAATCAGATTATCGATCAAACCCTGTTCTACCCAGGCCGGCACATCCAGCCCGTAGAACAAATTAGTCTCGGCGTTGTTCAGCACATGTGCCGAAATCTCCAGCGGCCGGCCCCGCGCCGCGCCGATTTCCTGCATCTCCCTGCGCAGTTCGGCCATGAATTCGGTCATCACACGTGCGCGATAGCGCAAATACCGTTCATCGTCCTCAGCCAGCTGCGTCGCCTCCAATCCCGTTTCCTGCCGGAACCCTTCGACCAGCGGCGCCTCATAGAGCAGAAAAGGCGCGCCGCGGTTGAAAATCGGGTTGACACCGTCAATGTCGTAGCCCGTAGCCACTTCACGGAACACACCCAGAATCAAGTCGCGCACCCCGGCAAAGGCATAGCTCATCCGCGCGATCTCCCGGCCGTCAATGTCTATGCAGCGCCACTCCGGGTGCTCCCTGTAAAAGTCGCCGGTAAAATAATCCTCAAAGGGAGGGCAACACTGAAACGCCTCCATCCGCTGGCTGATATGAACCTCCAGCCCAACACTATGTCCGTACTCCACCACCGTCTCCATCGAGTCGATCCCCGCCCCCGCCAGAATCTGCATCGACTCCCCAATGTTTCGGTCAACAACCCTGGGGAAATCGCTCGTCCTGCTTCCAGTCAAGCTGCCAATCGCGGAGGGATAGGTAAGCACATCCCCCCCGGCGCCAGGACACCAGAACATTTTCCCAAAGTCCGTATCTCTGAACGGCTCAAGCCACTCCCAAATCTCCTCGCGGCTCGTCGGGCGGAAGCGGCCAAAGTCGCTGAACCCGTCATTCATACAGATGAGGCGCTTGTTGCTGCCATCAGCGCGATCAGCCAGCAGCCGTGCAACCTCCTCATCATCCAGGGGCACGAGCTTGACGTAGGCAATATAGGCCGGCTGTGACATACCCGCCGACTGTTGACCGAAAACGATGTCCTGGCCAGTAAGATCCGCTGTCTTCCAATAGCGTTCATCCAGCGAGTAGTTATCGGCAAACATGCCACTATCGGACTCGCGGTTAATCTTTACAAATGAACTGTCGCCGGAAAGTCTGACGCGCGCCAAGTCGTCGGTCCAGTTGCTCCACATGCCAATATGGATGCAGTGCCAACCGGAAACGCCCAGAGGTACAGTTATCGGCGGCGCCTCAGTCTCCGGGCCCGCGATAAGCATGTTGCCGCAGAAACTCTCGGTTTCGTAAGGAACGACCTGCCAGTGGTATTTCCGTCTCTCGCTCGAAAGGGCTAGTTGCGGCCGGCTCTGGCCCAAATCCGTAACGTAAATCGGCTCTTGTGCAGACATGCGTTATTCCCCCGAAATAGGTGGCATTTATGGTTCGAGGATCCTGAGGAGGGACGGCGCAACCGCAGAAACCGGGGGCCATCCGCCCAGAATATAACCCAACTTTCAGGGAGTGCGCAACTCGCGTTTTCGAGGCAGGGTACGACGAGAGGATAACGCTTCGAACACTCTAATGGGAAGTCAACAGGCTAAGCAATAGTCAACGTAGCGCGAAAGACGTCCTCGACAGCTCGCCTCTTATTCCGCAAATCTGATTGAATTGTAACTGATTTTTCGCCTGGGGTGGCCGGAAGATGGCCGCTCGACGCCTTACTGCGGGGTGCTGAATGCCTTGGGGAAACCACTCATGATAGGGGGCCGGGAGGCCGCCTGAATCTGCTTCATTCTTCTCGAACTCTCAATACACTCCATGCTCACTCTCAACCTTCTGCTGACTGGACACCGGATCAAAACACTGGCTGCTCGCCCGTTCAAGTCAACGGGCGCAATGTCTTCGTGAGCCGCTTCCCACAAAAAAACCAGTCACGCCAAAATGGTAACGATGCACTGCAGAGGACACGACTCGGCGATTCATGCCGTCGCCAAAGCACTTCCAGGAAATAAGGGACGACCCGCAATCAGCTCGAAAGCTGGACTGTGTCTGTCACTTCTCCCTTCCGGAATCCTACTCCCTACTCTTTCGCTGCAGAAATGTGTTAACCCCTGGAATACCCAAGAGGCCGTATCGTTCCTCCCCTTGACAATTTTCAGCCTATATGGACAATAAGCCTGCAGGACTGGAGCGGCGATCACTCGATTCAGTAGATCCGGCTTCCCCTCGATTCTATCGGTTCGACGCGCCGACCTTGGCGACAGGTGATCAAGTATGAGCTCTAAGGTCTGGTCGGGAACAGACCTGGTCTCAATATTCCTGCAATGCGTGTAACTATGGCAGTGGCGCTATTTCCAGATGAACACCTGTCGCCAAGGTCGGCGCGTTGAACCCATCGTCTGACTCTCCTCACCGAATTGACTCCGGCAAGTCAAGTGATGTTCAGAATCCCACGGCAAAAAGCAGGATTCTCATCAGAATACACGATTCGTGTGAACAAAAAGTGAAGAAAAGACACTATGGTGATGAAGTTTTATGAAATTCCCAAGAATGGCCTAAACCGGTGCCCCTTGAACCATTCTTGTAAAGAGTTCAGGGCCCCATACCTAATGTCAAGGCAATACCAGTCGTCTGTCCGGCCGTCTGTCTACAGGGGGAACTGTTGAATCGAGTCGAAGAGCTGCAACAAGAAGTCGAAACACTGAGAGACCGCCTTGCCCGCCTGAGCCAGGCAAGCCGCCGCATCAACGACAGTCTGGACTTCGAAAGCGTTCTGCAAGGCGTCCTGGACAGCGCCAGATCGCTGACAAACGCCAAATACGGCGTCATTACCCTCTTCAATCAAGAAGGAGAAATACAGGACTTTCTCGCTTCCGGAATGACCCCCGAAGAGAGCAGACAAATGTGGGGCTGGCAGGAAGGGTTCGGACTCTTCGACTATCTTGGCAAATTACAAAAACCGCTGCGACTCAAGGATTTTCACAGTCACACTCGCGCGCTCGGTCTTCCCGACTTCCAACCCCCCATGGCAGTGGTTTCACCCCTCCCCTTCCTGGCGGCGCCCATCCGCAACCACGGCGAAAATGTGGGCAACTTCTTTCTCGGTGAAAAGGAAAAGGGAAACAAATACTTCACGTCCGATGACGAAGAAACACTGGTCATGTTTGCCGCCCAGGCTGGCCTGGTCATCTCCAACGCCAGACGCTACCAGGACGAACAGGAAGCCAGGGCCCGCCTCGAAACCCTCATTGACACCTCACCGTTCGGCGTTGTCGTCCTCAATGCCTCTACCGGTGCCTTAGTGTCATACAACCGGGAAGCGGCCAGAATAATCCAATCCCTTCGACCGCCCGATACTTCCATCCAACAGCTCCTGAATCTCATCACCTTTCGCCGGGCAGACGGACGCGAAATCTCCCTGCAGGATTTTTCTGTCGCTCAGGCGCTGCGCGCAGGCGAAACTGTACGCGCCGAGGAGATCGAAATCAGAGTTCCCGGCGGAAACTCGATCCGCACTCTCATCAACGCCACGCCCATCCAATTGGACCACGGCGAAGAGGTCGAATCCTTCGTGGTGACCCTGCAGGACCTGGCAGCGCTTGATGAAATAGAACGCCTCAGATCGGAGTTCTCCGCCACGATGAGCCACGAACTGCGCGTGCCGCTCGCCTCCATCAAAGGATCAGCCGCCACTGTATTGAACGCGCCCGCGACTTTCGGATCGTCCGAAATGGTGCAGTTCTTCCGCATAATCGATCGCCAGGCCGACCATATGAGCGCCCTGATCAACGATCTGCTCGATGTCGCCCACATCGATGCAGGAACTCTGTCAATCTTTCCCGAACCGGTCGCAGTAACCGAGCTGGTTGAAAACGCAAGAAGCACCTTCCTCAGCGGCGGCGAAGACAAAAACCTGCACATCGAATTGCAACCCGATCTCCCCATGGTTATGGGTGACAGCCGCCGCATTGCCCAGGTCCTCGACAACCTGCTCTCCAATGCTGCCAAACACTCTCCCGAAATCTCTGCCATCCGCATCAGCGCCGTCCGCCAGGGTGTCCACGTCGCCATGTCAGTAACCGACGACGGCGCCGGTCTGACTGCCCAGACCCTCTCCCGCATATTCAAAAAGGGCCCGGCCGGCAGCGGCGAGCCCGGGCCAGGGCTAGGCCTGGCCATCTGCAAAGGAATTATAGAAGCCCATGGCGGTCGCATCTGGGCCCAAAGTGATGGGCCGGGCAAAGGGGCAATCTTTACCTTCACGCTGCCTGCTGCCGCCGAAGAAGCCCCGTTAGGCGCCCCAACCCCGCAGGTAAGCACCTCCACTTCTCAACCCCACCGGGGCAGCGACCGCAACCGTATACTGGTAATAGACGACGACCCCAAGAGCCTCAGATATGTCCGCGACATCCTTTCAAAGTCGGGCTATGAACCGATCGTCACCGCCGACCCCAGGGAAGCCCTGCGAATTGTCGAAGAAAAGAAACCCCGTCTGGTTCTGCTTGACCTCATGCTGCCTGGAAATAGCGGCATCGAGCTGATGACCGATATTTTCTTTGTCGACAAAGTTCCCGTCGTCTTCCTCTCTGCCTACGGCCAGGAAGATGTAGTCGCCAAAGCCTTTGACATGGGAGCCGCCGACTACGTCGTCAAACCCTTCTCAAAAACTGAACTGCTCGCCAGGATCAGGGCCGCCCTTCGCAACCAGGACGTCTTCCCCCCCGCCATCCCTTACAATCGCAAAGACCTCACCGTCGACTTTGCCGAACGCACCGTAACACTCGCCGGCCGTACCCTCCGCATGACAGCCCTGGAGTTCCGCCTGCTCTCTCAACTCTCAGCCAACGCCGGCAGAACACTGACCTACCAATATCTCATGCAGCATCTCTGGGGTCAACTGGAAGCTCATGACCTCAGACCCCTCCGCACCGCCGTAAAAACACTCCGCCGCAAACTGGGCGACGACACAGCGAGTCCCACCTACATCTTTACTGAACCACGCGTCGGCTACCGTATGATCAAAGGCAACACCAGTCAAAGCCCCGCCCCCTGATGCCCTAAACTGTTTTCACCCTTTCTGCCGTTTTCGTTTTCTCGCAAGACATGCCATAATGTCTCTGCCATGGTTACACGTTCCCAGGTCGTACTGGATGGGGCATCATGCCCCCTTGCCCTGCGATGCGTGTAACTATGGCACCTATACTCCATTCAGTCAGCAAGGGGGCACCGCTTTTCCCCCTGCAGTAGCAGTTCGTCTCCAGCCAGTCCACACTCCGTAAAGAAGCAAGAATAACTGTTCCTAGCTACCCTTCACTTCATTTTGGCGGTCGGGCCTTCGGCCCTCCCTTGTGCAGGGGCTGCGCCCCCGCAACGCCCCCCTCCAAAACCATGCCTCACCGACCTTACCCCTTCATTCCAGCAATGCTGCTCAACCAACACTACGGCTTCCAACCGAATACACTAACAGTAAGACGGAATGGAGGCCGCGGATCGAAGGCAAGCCACAGCTGACTATGTAAGTGGCACAAAACTAGGCCATTCCTCCAGCGAACTCCTCTGCCGTTTTTTCCCCTGTAGCCAAGACCATTTCGGCTCCACTCTCTCTATCTACCACATCTGCTACCGTACCTCGGCCCATCTGGCCCAGGATGTTCCCCAGTCCAGACGCTGCGCATTCGAACCAGGATCAGATCTCTGCGTCGTCTTCCTTCGCGCAAGCATGACACCGTCCGCCGGCAAACCTCCTCCGCCACTAATCCTCGGGCCTCCCCACTTTTCGCAAATGCACCCGCCTGATTCTGGCAACCTTGGCCAAGCCAACCAATAAACGAAAGGAATCTGCCAACCTAAGCAAAAAGACCTGAACTCCCCTCAATCAAACACCAACACCGACCGCGCCACCTTCCCCCCCTTCATGTCAGCAAAGGCCTCGTTAATCTCATCCAGCGGCCGGTACCGCGAAATCAGTTCGTCCAGCTTGATCTTGCCCTGCTTGTACAGGTCCAGAATCCACAAAAAGTCGACACGCGGTCGCGCCGCGCCGTGAAACGCGCCCATCAGCGTCCGGTCTTCCAGCAAATGCCAGCCTTCCACCGAAACATCCTGTCCCGTCGGCTGTACCCCCACCACAACCGCAGTCCCCGTCATCCGCACCGAATCAATCGCCTGCCTCACAATCGCCGGAAAGCCCACAACCTCAAACGCATAGTCCGCGCCGCCGCCCGTGATCTCGATAATTCGCTGGACCGGATCCTCCTTGGCGCTGTTGACAAAGTGCGTCGCCCCCATCTGCTCGGCAAGCTCCAGCTTGTAATCAACCGTATCGACCGCGATAATCTTGCCAGCCGCAGCCAGCACGCCTCCCTGGATCACATTCAATCCCACGCCCCCGCAGCCAAACACTGCCATCGACGCCCCAGTCTCGACCTGGGCCCTGTTGACCACCGCGCCAATCCCCGTAATGACGCCGCAGCTTATCAGACAAGCCTGCGCCAGCGGCGTGTCATCCGGCACCTTCACGCAAGCGTCCGCCAGCGCCAACGTCTGCTCCACAAACGTCGGCCGAACGTGATAAATCGGTTCCCCATCCTGCTTATACCGGCTCACCGGCTCCATGCGGTGCGTCTCACACAGCGCCGGCCGGCCATTTGTACAGTTGCGGCAGCTCCCGCACATCGCATCCAGCGACAGAATAATCTTGTCGCCCACTGCAAAATCGCGCACACCGTCCCCAACTGCCCGCACCGTGCCCGCCCCCTCATGGCCCAACAACCAAGGCATCCGTCGCGGCGTCCTGTGATCCGTAACATAATGGTAGTCGCTATGGCACACCCCCGCCCCAACAACGTCCAACAACACTTCGCCAATCCCCGGCTCCTCGATCTCAACCTCTTTAACGGCCACAGGCGCGTGGGCCTCATACAAAATCGCAGCTTTCATCATCGCTCCCCTTGTGTAAGATGAGAGAAGAATTCCAAGTCGAAACAAACACAATCATATATGAGAATCGCCTTCCGCACTAGCAGCCTGGCCCCAGCCCAACTTCCACTTCGACCCCAAAATTAGCCAGCGCCCCACTCGCTCAGCCATATTCCTTTCCCGCATGCCCTAAACTGTCTCAACCGAGACCGTAGCCGTCTCGCCCGTAACCCCCATTCCCTCGCAAGTATGGCTCACTCGAAACAGTTCCTTCCCCCGTTTTCACTTCATTATGGGCGGTCGGGCCTTCGGCCCTCCCTTGTGCAGGGGCTGCGCCCCCGCAACGCCCCCCTACAAAACCATCCCTCACCGACCGTGTGCATTCTTCGCAACCTGTCGGCTGGCGAGCATGGCGACCGCTGTACACCAGTTGCGTCACCAAGAGCCTGAATGCTCCCAAGGATGACTGGCTGGTCAACTACTGTGGCTTAGTAGTTGCCTAAGAACTAAAAACTGACTACAAAAACCGCAGTTCCGCGCCCCCGCAACGCCCCGCCCAGGCTAGCCACCTTGTTCACTCTTCCCCAGCAACGTGCCTAGCGAAAAGTGTCTCCTCCCCCACCTGCCGCCTCAAGCCACCGCCCACTGCCGTTCCCCGCAGTTTCCCGCAGTCCCCCGCAGTTACCCCCGGCACGTCAAAGACAAATCCACTCTTTCACCAATTGGGCCAAAGTAGGTTCCGAATCAGCAACTGTCCACTGCCAATCCATAGTAAAATACATAGGTCAAAGAAAAATGAGACTTGCGTTCAGTGGCTACCCGCCAGATTCGGCCTGTTAGGATCGGCCTCTTTCAACGTGTTAGAATGCACCCGCTACGGCCTTCTAGGCGCAGAACTGAATTCCTCCGCCAAACGCGCCGGCCGCCTTCCGTGTGGCAGCCTGGAAACTGCGTCTATGAGTAAGGAAAATCCATGAAATCAGAAGAATTAATGCAAGAGGAGCTTCGCAAACAGCAGGATGTCGTTCCGGATAACGGCAGTGCCGCACAGCGGCCTGGAAGGACCCTTAGCGCCAGCGATCGGGCCCCCGACGAAGGGCGTCGCGTCTCCAAAGAGGAGTATTTCGCTAAGTGGTACGAGAATCCCTATCCGGACATTGACGTAAGTTACGAGTGGAACAACGGCATCCTGGAGGCCAAACCCTTGCCCAACCAACCTCAGTTGGACCTCTACAACTGGTTCCTTATCCTGCTGCATTGCAACGTTGTAACCTTCCTCCACGCCTCCCTGCTCAACTTGGAAACCGGCTTCGAACTGACAATGCCCGACCCTGACGCTCCTTCGGGAACAAGGGAAGCCGTGCGCAAACCCGACGTGGGTGTAATTCTGAACAGCAACCCAACGCCATGGGGCCGTATCGACCAGCGTCACTTCGAAGGCGTGTGCGACCTTGTTGTTGAAGCCGTCTCCGATTCCACAATCGCCGAAGTCCAGCGCGACACAGAAGAAAAAAAAGAGGACTACGCGCTCGGCGGTGTGATGGAATACTTCATTCTCGACCCAACCGGCGAACACATGCGGTTCTACCGTCTGGCGTCGCCTGGTCGCTATGAGACCATTCAACCCAATGACCTGGGTGTGATTCGCTCAGAAGTCTTGACCGGTTTTCAGTTCCGAATAGATGACCTGGACCGAAAACCTCCTCTGCAGGAGCTGGCACTGGATCCCGTTTACAGCGACTATGTAGTTCCCGGCTATAGTGCCTCAGTTGAGAAGGCCGCAAGCGAAGCAAATCGCGCAGAAAGCGAAGCGGCTGCCCGAATACAGGCAGACGAAAGAGCTACACGCAGTGAAGGCCGCGAGCGCGAACTGGAAGCTGAACTGGAAAGACTGCGCAAGAGACTCTCTTAAATCCAGCAAATACTGGCCGCAACTTCAACGCAGAGATCTCTTCCACACGCCAGAAGTGTTAAAATCAAAGAAACGCAAACGCCGCTACCATGCATTCAATTCGCTGGACCGTCACCTCCAACCCATGAAAGGAAGCCAAAATGGGCATCAGCCTCGGTATCGTCGGTCTGGGATCTTTCGGCAGTTCCTTCGCCGATCTCTTCATGAGCCACCCGCTCGTAGACAGAATCGCCCTCTGCGATCGCGAACCGGAACGCATCGCCCGTTTCGCTACCGATGAGCGCTGGCGAGCCAAGTTCCACCCGCGCGACGCCTACGCTTCTCTCGACGAAATCTGCGCCAGCGACATCGACGCCCTTGCACTCTTTACCCAGCCCTGGCTCCACGCGCCCCAGGCCGTCCAAGCCATGGAAGCCGGCAAACACGTCTACAGCGCCGTTCCCATCGTCATGTTGCCCGACGGCGACGAAATCCTCGACTGGTGCGCCCGTCTCGTCGAAACCGTGGAACGTACCGGCCAGAACTATATGCTGGGTGAAACCACATTCTACCGGTCCGAGGCAATCTACTGTCGCCGGCGTGCGGCCGAAGGCGCCTTCGGTGACTTCGTTTACAGCGAGGGCGAATACCTCCACGACGTTGACAGTGTCGGCAGCAATCTGCGCCAGGTGCAGGCCCACCGCCTCGCCAGCCAGGCCGGACAAGAATGGCCGACGGCACGCGACGCATACAAGAGCAGAGGCATCCTCACCGGCCCCATGCACTATCCCACCCACTCAACCGGCGGACCGATGAGCGTCATGAACGCCCATGCACGCAAAGTTTGCGCCTGGGGCTACCAAAATCGCACCGGCGACAGCTTTTTCGAAGAGAATGGCTACGGCTTTAGCAACGAAACAGCCCTCTTTTACATGAGCAATGGTTCTACCATGCGTATCTGCGAACACCGCGAAATCGGGCACCGCGGCCGTGAAATCTTCCGCGTCTACGGCACCCAGGGCAGCTTTGAAAACGATCACTGGTGCAATAAGGAAGGAAGCACGCACCTTACCGCCGAACAGATGCGCGAGCCCCTTCCACCCGAAATTGAAGAGGCCTTCCGATCTGTCAGCCGTACCTCAGAAATCTATGGCGGCCACGGCGGTTCCCACCCCTATCTGGTCCACGAATTCGTAGAGGCAGCCGCCCAGGAACGGCAACCCGCAATTGACGTCTGGTCCGCAGTGCGTTACATGGCCGCCGGTGTCATCGCCCACAAGTCAGCCATGAAAGACGGCGAAATCATGTCGATACCAGACTGGGGAAATGGGCCCAAGGCCTGATATCTCGGTATGCAGCTTTACTGCTTCAGGCACGGAAGTCTGCCGGGGATGGAGACTGGCAACACTCCCTGTTTGACAATCGAGGGGAAGCTTCCATTCGATAAAAGCTTTTCTCACACATAGTCGGCATGCCAGGCCTGATACAAGACCCATTTGTCCTCAGCCGCATCCCAGCGCAGCTCAAATGAACTCTGCCCCTGCGTCTGTACCAGAAAGCAGCGGATGCGCCTGCCATCCGTCAGTTCGTCCCACTGGCGCCCCAGGGCGACAACGTAGTAAGTCCTGCCTTGCCACCTGAACGACTTCGGCGCGATCTTGCCCGATGGCAGCAAGCGTTTAGTCACTTCGACTGCCTCGTTTACCGCCGCGTGCCTACTCATCCATTTGCCTTGTCCATCGCAAACGTCCGCAACATTTCCAACGCACACTGTGCGCTCATAAGCTTATTGCCCCGACGGTCAGCAGGCCAAACCGCCTTCTCCGCCTTGTTTGTGCCATCCTGCGCCGCAAGATGTAGATAAACAAGGCCCATCGGCTTCTCGACCGTGCCACCCGGCCCAGCCACACCTGTGATCGACACCGCTACGTCCGCCTCGTATCGCAGGAGCGCCCCGGCCGCCATCTGACCGGCAACCTCCGCGTTGACCGCCCCTTCGCGTAGCAAAAGATCGCCGTCCACGCCCAATAGCCTCTCTTTCGCCGCATAACTGTAAACGCCTGCGCTTCCCAGAAACCAGTCTGAACTACCCGGAATCTCCGTCATCAAATGGCCGACCAGCCCGCCCGTGCAGCTCTCCGCGATCGCAGCCGTAAGCCCCGCTCTCTTGAGCGCCAGACCCGTCTCTTTCGCCAGCCCCGTCAGGGCTACCTCGTCGCTCGGAACTTCCATTTGCATTGACATGTCTTACCTATATTTCCCGCGTGTTCCTGCTCGGCAATGAAACTGTCTTCAGGCCTCAGCACACACAGCCCATTTGCAGGCAATTATAGACCTTCCCGCTCACGGTCAGCAACTGAGTACACTGCAAATTCGCGACCTCCAAACACATCACAGCGCCGCCCACTCAAAGAACTGTAGGGGCAGGCCTTGTGCCTGCCCTCTTCCGCCCCAACAACGAAAAGTTGGGGCAGGCCTTGTGCCTGCCCTCATCTCCCCCCAAACAACGAAAGGTAGGGGCAGGCCTTGTGCCTGCCCTCTTCCTCTCCCAATGCCGGCGAATAACTCCGCCACCCCCGGCATGAACTCCCCTCCCTACTATTCCCAATCCAAATGCGGACTGCACCCTCCTCACGCCAACACAGTTGACAGATTTCGACGATTTTTGTATTGTCCAAAGGAAGTCCCGCAACAAAAGCCCAGTTGCCTGGCCTAATCGCGGCCCGCCGTCCCCCGCAAAGACAATTTCGAGGCGAAGGCAAACGTCACTCAGTAATTAAGCAACCCAAGCCGCGCAGGATGGCGCAAACCGCTCCAGCACTGCGCATCTCAACAACCAGGGCAAAACAGATATAGCGGTTACGAACGAGGAGATTGCGATGGAACTCCAGACCAAGCAGCCACCTGAGCTTGAATTCAGCATGCCGGAAGTCGAAGAATCTCTGACTGCCTATCTCTCTGCCATCGGCGGCGCGATAATTGGCCTGCTTCTCACACTCCTGGTCCTGGCGATCTGGAATGGCGGCACCCTGAATTTCACCAATACCTCCAAGGTGAATGCCCTCGATGCCGGCCTGACCGCCGTATCCTCCGATCTCGATGGCGTAAACACAAACGTCGACGCCCTCGGCGAGCGCATCCTCGTTCTCGAACAGGAGGCCGGCGCCGTCGCCGCCCTGCAAAAGAGCCTCACCACACTGGACTCCAGCCTCTCCGACCTCGACCGCAGTCTCAGCGACCAGGGCATTCATCTCAGCGAACTGGACACCGCCGTAAGTGATCTCCAGGTCACCAGGCGTAACTTTGACCTCTTTACCGCGGCCCTGACGCAGGCGCTTCAGTTAATGGAATCGGAATCGTCCGTCGCACCGCCCGCGAATGACGCCGCCGCGGGAAATTCCAGCCGCAACGATTCCCAGGCCGCAGCAACCGTAACATCCCCCACAACTGTTAAGGCATCCAACCCTCAGTCAACGGAGGAAACGAAACCGGCACTCGTCCCAACCGAGCCGGTAACCGTGGCTAGCGACGAAGTCGCGCCCGATGAACTGCTCGTCTATCTCTTTCTTGACGCCAACACAGACGGCGTTTTCAACGACACAGAAGACCTCGTCACCGGCGCTACCTTCACGCTCTCTACGCCTGATGGCAGAGCCGTCGCTGTAGCCGAAAACGACGGAACCGCCGGGGTCCTGTTTGGCGAACTGAATGCTGGCGACTACATAATTACAGTGGAAGGTTTGCAAGGCTACGAACTTGCCAGCCAGAACAGTGCCGGCTTCAAAATCGATCCGGAGGCCGAGGCCGGCCAGATCATCTACTTTGCTGTCGTAACATCGGCCGCCGACTGAGCGCCATAGCATAACTTAAATTCAGGCGACTACCGTTTACTCAGTCTCTGCCGCAACTTCATAGAATATAAGCTGCACCGAGCCATAACGGCGCCGGTCGAATTCGACTAAAGCTTCGAGCGCGATCGGCGTCTCTTCGCGTGGGTGGAGTTGTACAATAACCACACTTTCCTCCACCAGCAGCGCCGGCTTGGCATCCACCGCCAGCAGCGCCGCCTTCCATAACTCCTGGTACTGTGGAGGCGCGATGTATATGAGATCAAATGGCTCACCTTCAAACTTGTCAATAAACTCGAAGCTGTCCCTCCTCGCAACCGTGGCCCACGCATCCAATCTGCAATGCGCCAGATTCAGCAACATCGTACGAACTGCCGCCCGGCTTCGATCAATAAACTGGACATGAGCCGCACCCCTGCTCAAAGCCTCGATGCCCACTGCGCCCGTTCCCCCAAACAGGTCCAGCATATTTCGCCCTTCAATCCAGTTTCCCAGAATCGAAAAGAGCGCCTCCTTGGCGCGATCCGTGATCGGACGCGTGCTGTTCCCTGGTACCGACTGTAACCTGTGGCCTCGGGCACTACCTGCAATAACTCGCATAGTATCTCAACATGGAAGATGACTGCGTCGGCAACTAAATGCCAGCGCAGTTTGGCGATAACCCACTTGGCTTCACCAGATTATAGTTGGGATCAATCGATTTCTGACAATTGCGCTCAATCCACGACTGCGCTACAATTGCCCCCGTAAGATCACAGAATTTGATAGATGGCTGATGCGCGACGAGAGAGACTTCGACGTCGAAGCGCCGAAGGGGCAAGCCGACAGGAGTACCCAGCCTGCCAGGTGACACTCTCAGGCAAAAGGATCGTCGCGATACGGCACCTTTGGAAAGCGCCGCTCGACAGCATAGAGTGGCCACCGACGGGGCAATCGCACACTGATCGGGCACACTGGACCTGAGGATTCCCTTCTCATCTCCACAGGCTCCCTTTCGTAACACCGTGCGTCAATCTCTCAGGTCAAGGACAGAGGTAACGGGCATTCATTCACGATGCCCGTTTTTTCTTGCCAATTGGG
The DNA here is from genome assembly GCA_965116395.1 of Caldilineaceae bacterium. Classification (GTDB taxonomy): domain Bacteria; phylum Chloroflexota; class Anaerolineae; order Caldilineales; family Caldilineaceae; genus Bin5. The sequence goes on along the minus strand of OZ220684.1, from coordinate 5,417,250 downwards.
CGAACTCCCGCTCTCGCACCTAACCGATGGCTGCGAAGGTGAGTCGGAGACCAAAGGAGAGAACTATGAGCCCTCAATCCCGTGCCGCCTCCTCCAAATCCGCTAGCAACGGCTTCGGTCCGGCCTCTTCTCGAGAAAACTCGAAGCAAGCCGGGGATGCCATATCTCGGCCCTCCGCTGACCTCGCCGATCTGCTCCAACGGACCGACTCCTTCGTCAATCGCCATCTGGGCCCCAGCCAGGAAGACCAGCAAGCCATGCTGCAAGTCGTCGGCGTAGACTCACTCGACGACCTGATCGAGCAAACCATCCCGGCCCCGATCCGGTTCCAGCGCCCCCTCTCACTCCCGGGCCCGCGCCCTGAATCCGACGTGCTCGCCGAAATGGCTGAAATCGCCGCCCAGAACCAGACCTTCAGATCGTTCATCGGCATGGGCTATTACGATACCATCACCCCTCCCGTCATCCTCCGCAACGTTTTGGAGAATCCAGGTTGGTATACCCAATACACGCCCTACCAGGCCGAAATCGCGCAGGGCAGGCTGGAAGCCCTGCTCAACTTCCAGACCATGGTCAGCGACCTCACCGCTCTCGACATCGCCAACGCCTCCCTGCTTGACGAAGCCACCGCCGCCGCTGAAGCAATGATGATGTGCAAAAGGTCCCAGAAGCGCGGTGCAACCGCCAACACCTTTTTGGTCTCTGACCGCTGCCATCCCCAGACAATCGACACCATCAAAGTCCGCGCCGAACCGCTGGGCTATCAGGTAATCGTGTCGGATCATCGCCAGTTCACGCCCGACACCGATACATTCGGTCTCCTGTTGCAATACCCCGACACCGAAGGAACAATTAACGACTTTAGCAGCCTTGTTGACGAGGCCCACGCCGCCGGCGCCTTCGTAGTCGTCGCCACCGACCTGCTCGCCCTCACCCTGCTAACGCCCCCCGGCGACTGGGGCGCCGACATCGCCATCGGCAGTGCCCAGCGCTTCGGCGTGCCCATGGGCTACGGCGGCCCCCATGCCGCATTCATGGCAACCCGCGACGCGCTCAAACGGCAGATGCCCGGCCGCCTCGTCGGCGTCTCCCAGGACGCCCACGGCAAACTTGCCTTGCGTCTCGCCCTCCAGACCAGGGAGCAACATATCCGCCGCGACAAGGCGACCAGCAACATCTGCACCGCCCAGGTCCTGCTGGCCATCATGGCCTCAATGTATGGCGTTTACCACGGACCTGCCGGCCTCAAGCAAATCGCCCGCAGAATTCAACTCCTCACCTCCCTGCTCGCCTCGGAACTGGCCAGGTTGGGTTACCAGATCAATCAACCCGAAGGCGGCCCTTTCTTCGACACATTAAAGATCGCCGCCGGACCGCGCACCCAAGAGGAGCTCCTCCTGGCCGCCCGCGCCCAAAGCTTCAACCTGCGTCTCTACGACGACGGCGCCGTCGGCGTATCCCTCGACGAAATGACAACCGCCGCCGATCTGGAAGGGCTGCTGCAAACCTTCGGGAATGCCGCCGCCCCCCGCGCCGATGCCTCCAAACTTGACGGTCAACAGAAGCCAGCAAGCGCCGACCTGACCAGACTCGCTAGTGAAGTATCTCTCGACTGCCCGGAGCCCTTTAACCGGACAAGCCCCTATCTGACCCATCCCATCTTCAACACGATCAAGTCAGAGACGGAAATGCTCCGTTACATCACCAAGCTCCAAAACCGCGATCTCTCCCTGGCCCACTCCATGATTCCCCTCGGCTCCTGCACCATGAAGCTGAACGCCACCGCCGAGATGATCCCGGTCACCTGGCTCCAATTCGGCGGCATGCATCCGTTCGCCCCGCTCGAACAGGCACAGGGCTACCAACTTCTCTTCGACCGCCTGGCGCGTGCCTTGGAGGAGATCACAGGTTTCGACGCCGTCTCCTTCCAGCCCAACGCCGGCTCGCAAGGCGAGTATGCCGGCCTGCTGGCGATTCGCGCCCTTCACCGCAGCCGCGGAGACGATCACCGCGACGTCTGCCTGATCCCCTCCTCAGCCCACGGCACCAACCCCGCCAGCGCCGTAATGGCCGGCATGCAGGTCGTGGTCGTGCGCTGTGACGAGGACGGCAACATCGACGTGCCCGACCTGAACGCGAAAGCCGAACAGTACAGCGAACGCCTCGCCGCTCTGATGGTCACCTATCCAAGCACCCATGGAGTATTTGAAGAAGCGATCGAAGAGGTCTGTGCCGTGATTCACCGTCATGGCGGACAGGTCTACATGGACGGCGCCAACATGAATGCCCAGTTAGGCCTCTGCCGACCGGGCGACATGGGCGCAGACGTCTGCCATCTCAACCTGCACAAGACCTTCTGCATTCCCCACGGCGGCGGCGGACCGGGCATGGGCCCAATCTGCGTGGCCGAACACCTCGCGCCATTCCTGCCGGGTCACAGCGTCGTGCCCGGCGTCGGCGGCCAACACGCCATCGGCGCCGTGTCAGCCGCGCCCTGGGGCAGCGCCAGCATCCTGCCTATCTCCTATGCCTACATCGCCATGATGGGCGGCACCGGCCTGACCGATGCCACCCGCATCGCCATCCTCAATGCCAACTACATCGCCGCCCGCCTCGAGGACGCCTACCCTGTCCTCTACAAAGGAGCCCTCGGCCGCGTCGCCCACGAATGCATTATCGACACCCGTTTCCTAAAAGATCACGGCCTGCAGGTGGACGACATCGCCAAACGCCTGATGGACTTCGGCTTTCATGCCCCCACCATGTCCTTCCCCGTCGCCGGCACCCTGATGATCGAACCCACCGAAAGCGAATCTCTGGATGAATTGGACCGCTTCTGCACCGCCATGCTGGCAATTCGAGACGAAATCCAGGCCGTCCAGGACGGCGAGATAAGCGCCGACGAGTCTCCCCTGCGCCACGCGCCCCATACCGCCGAACTCGTTACCGCCGACCAGTGGACCCGCGCCTACAGCCGCCAGACCGCCGCCTTCCCCGCCGCTTGGGTGCGCGATAACAAATTCTGGCCCTCCGTCGGCCGTATCGACAACACCTACGGCGACCGCAACCTGGTCTGCGCCTGCCCGCCTCTGGAAAGCTACGCCTGAGAGGGAAATCCAAAACCTTCCTATTCCCTTAGCGTCGCTCCCCTGTCCTCAGGGACGCCTTCGCCCAGCGGTCCATCAATCACCGACAAATCGCTCCCCGTCACGGCCATCAATTCCGGCCGTGACGGGGAACTGTTTTTCCTTTGGCTTGCCCCCCATTTGTACCCGGCAAACGTGGTTGACGGAAAGGAAAATGAGCTATATAGTCTTTTGTGGAGTTTCATCGACGAGGAATGGGCAAGAGCCGATAACACTTCTCACTCCTCTCTTCTCTCAACTCTCTCATCTACTTGTGTCTTGCCTGGAGCAAGGATACCAACAAGGAGGCATTCAAAAATGTCTGATCAAAATGGGAAGATGCAGACGGGAACGGGCGCTAAACTGAACCGGCGGGACTTCCTGCGCAGTGCAAGCGCTTTGGCAGGACTCGGACTTCTGGCAGCCTGCGCGCCCGCAGCTCAACCTGCCGGCGACTCGAGCGCAGACACCGCCAGCGCCGAAAGGCAGGAGGTCCGTTACCTCTCATGGTGGTTTGAGGAAGGCAATCGCGGCGAAACCTGGAACAACTTTGTCACTGAATTCAACGAAGCCCAGAGCGAAATCGAAGTCGTGGCAGAAAACATCCCCTTCGACCAGTACACAACCAAAACCATCGTCGGCGCGCAGTCCGGCCAGCTCGACGGCGACATCGTCATGGCCACGCCTGAGCTCGCCCCGCGCCTCATCCAGGCCGACCTGCTCGTCCCCCTCGACGACGTTCTCGTGCGCAACGGCATCACCGACCTGAGTTCAGCCCACGACGCCCTCCGCAAGGACGGCAATCTCTATGGCCTGGACATGGTGACCGTAGCTTTCGGCATCCTCTACAACAAGGACCGCTACGAAGAGGCCAACATCACGCCCGCCACGACGCCTGACGAATGGGTCGAGGTGAGCGCCGCCCTCACCGATCGCGAAGCCCAGAAGTATGGCTTCTTCGCTACCCACCTGGTCAGCGAACCCTCCGACTTCTGGTTCCAGCTGGAAGTCTGGTGCATGCCCTACGACGGCATCTGGGCTGAGGGCACGACCCCGCTGCTGACCTCGGACCCCATCATCCAGGGCCTCAAACTGTTCAAGCAGATGTACGACGTCGCCATGCCCCAGGGCGCCGACAACCCGACCGGATACCGCCTCTTCCAGAACGGCGACGTCGCCCAGGGCCTCTACGTCTCCGCCGCAGTCGGAGCTTTCACCAAAGACGCGCCCGATCTCTATCCCCTGCTACGAAGCGCGCCCATCCCTTGGGCGAGCAACAAGTCGATCGCCCGCATCCATCCGATGATGATAAACAAGGCTTCAGACGCAATCGACGAGTCTATGGAGTTCGTCACCTATATGTACAATCCTGACAACTACCGTCGCATGGTCGAAGGCTGCCAGGATGTCATCTTCGCCCAGCCCTCGGCTGCACGTCAGGAGTACCTGGACAATCTCGAATGGTTGGAACCCGGCTTCTCTGGAGTTGACTACGTGACGCCCTTCGATATCGTCGGCGACTTCGTCTACAATTTCAACGAGTTCGGCCAGATCGTCATCACCAACTTTGCCGATGTGCTCAACGCCGGCAAGTCAGTCGAGGAAGCAATGGAGATCGCGCAGCAGCAGGCCGAAGACCTGGCCGAGCGCGTCTCTTAACACATAACACACGCAGCCGGAGGACCAGGAGCGGGCAATTAGCAGGCAATTCTCTTTTTGCCCGCTCCTCAACTACCCTCGCCGGCGAGCGCGCCGCCAAGCCGGATTAGCGGCGTATTCGTCCCCGCTAGGACATTTCACATCTCCAATTACTATCCACAATTTGACCGATGAGTGAAAGTGCTGACGCCAACGTCCTGTCGGACCGGACCCCCCAAAAAGAACTGAAGCCTCGCCCCCGTCTGCGTCGCTATCTCCTGCCCTTCTCCCTCGTCCTTCCAATTATCCTCTACGAAGGCCTGCTGATCGTATACCCTATCGCGCAGGGCATTTACGGCAGTTTCACCCGCATCGAACTGGCCTCAAAGAACCCGCCGCTCTGGGTCGGTTGGGCCAACTACGAGCGCATGTTTTCCGACCCCGCCTTCTGGAAGGTAATCCGGACGACGCTCCTTTTCACCGGGCTGGTGATCGTGGTTGCCCTGACAATCGGCCTCCTCACCGCCCTGCTCTTCAACCGCCCATTTCGTTTCCGCCCGCTGGCGCGAGGCATGTTGATGATGCCCTGGGCCATTCCCGAAGTCCCCGTCGTCATGATCTTCATCTGGATGCTCAGCCCCCAATTCGGCGTCGTCAACATTTTGGCGCGCATGCTCCCCGGAGTAACCCAGAATCCGCAGTGGCTGCAAGTGCCCGAACTGGCAATGGGTTGGATGGTCCTGATCTCCTCATGGAAGGCGTTTCCCTTCTACAGTCTTGTGATCCTGGCAGCGCTGCAAGCGATCCCCCAGGAGCTATACGAGGCCGCCCGCGTCGACGGCGCCAGCCGCCTCCAACTGTTCTGGAACGTCACCATCCCCGGCATCGGCTCAACCCTGGAACTCCTGGTCGTACTGGCCGCCATCTTCTCATTCAAACAGTTCACGATCATTTTCCTGATGACAGGCGGCGGCCCTTCCGGTACAACCGAAACCATCGTAATCCGCATCTTCAACACCGCCTTTCGCTTCTACGACTACTCCTACGCCACCGCGCTCGGCGTAGCCGGCTTCGTCGTTTCGCTGGCCGTCGCCTTCGTCTTCATCCTCATGCAGGCCCGACGCGCCCAAGAGACCGCCTGATATGGCAACCACCGGCATCGACACACGCGCTCCCGCATACAAGCTGTCTCCCCGGCGCCTGCTCAACCGCACCGCCCTCTACCTCACCATTGCCATCGTATCCTTCATCACCGTCTTCCCGGTCTACTGGATGATGATCAGCACCTTCCAACCCAGCACATACATCATGCACTTTCCCCCGCCCCTCTTGCCCCAGGAGCTCTCCTTCTACCAGTTTGCCGAGCTGTTCACTGAGCATCCCATAGCGCGCTGGCTGCGCAACTCCTTCCTCATCGCCGCCATGACAATGCTGCTCTGCATGGCCCTCTCCGTATTGGGCGCCTACGCCCTTTCCAGCCTGCGCTGGCCCGGCCGCAACCTCTTCGGCCTCTTCCTCCTCGTAACCCAAATGCTGCCCGAAATCCTGATCCTGATCCCCCTGTACATCATCTACCGCCGCCTCAACATGCTCAACAGCATCCCCTCCCTCGCCCTCATCGACGCCGCCTTCATCCTGCCCATCTGCATCTGGATTCTCAAAGGCGTCTTTGACACCGTCCCACCCGAGGTGCTCGACGCCTCGGTCGTCGACGGCTGCACCGAACTCGCCGCCCTATGGCGGATCGTGCTCCCGCTCTCCGCGCCCGGCCTGTCCGCAGTCGCGGTCGTCGCCTTCTTCTTCGCCTGGAACGAATACCTCTACGCCGGCATCATGCTCAGCAGCGGCGAGTTCATGCCCGCTTCAGTTGGTCTCTCCACCCTCAAGGCCATCGCGCAGACGCCGGTCGAGCAATACATGGCCGCCGGCCTTGTCTTCTCCGTGCTGCCTGTGGCATTCTACCTGGCCATGCAGCGCTACATCGTTTCAGGCCTGACAGCCGGCGCGGTCAAGGGCTAAGCCCAATACCGGCATCCAGCCCTCCACTGCCCAATACCTTCAACGGAGGCACCTCCCATTCCGCAACTTAGTCCCAAGGCTGAAAGAGACGAGTCGGGCCTTTTTCTCTCTCTTCCCGGCTTGTATTATGGGCGGTCGGGCCTTCGGCCCTCCCTTGTGCAGGGGCTGCGCCCCCGCAACGCCCCCCTACAAAACCATGCCTCACCGACCTTACGCATTCAGCGCAGCCGTGCCGCTTCAGCAACCTGACAGCCGCCAACCGCATACGCCTTCATCTGGCCTGGATGGCGCCAGGCACGAAGGGCCCGTCAATCCAGACACTGTATATTGCTTAGCAATTGCCAAAGGAGAATAAACGCAAGTGGACCTGGGACATATCACCTTGGAAGGCGGCTCCGAATTCGGCGGCCAAATGGCCGCGCCCGACCTCCGCAGCATCGAACTGGCAGGAGGCCTGGACGCCCCCATCGCCATCATCCCCACCGCCGCCGCGCCCGACAACAACCACCGCCGCGCCGGCGAAAACGGCCGCCGATGGTTCACGAGCCTCGGCGCGACTAATGTGCAGGTCGTTCCCCTGCTCGACCGCAATTCAGCTGAAAACGCAACGGTTGTCGAAATGGTATCTGAAGCGAGGCTGATCTATCTTTTGGGCGGCTTCCCCGGCCATCTCTGTGAAAGCCTGCGCAACACATCGTCGTGGGCCGCAATGCGCGCAGCCTGGACCGGAGGCGCGCTCCTGGCCGGCAGCAGCGCCGGCGCCATGGTCCTGTGTGAGCATCTCAATGACCCCCGCGGCAAACAGGTCAAAGAAGGTCTTGGACTGGTCCCCAACGCCTGCATATTGCCCCATCACAACACCTTCGGGCAAGGCTGGGCCGAACGCCTGCGAGAACTGCTCCCGCACGCAACCCTGGTCGGCATTGACGAAGAGACCGGTATGATCAACGACCAATCACTCCACCAGTGGAACGTATACGGCGCCGGTGCCGTCACTCTGTACGAGCCCGGCCAACCAGTAACCAGCCCCACACTGTACCAACCCGGCGAACTGTTGACCCTCACCGTCACCGCTTGAGCCCATCTGATTTCTCAGGGCAACATCCGTAAGCGGCTACGCCCGCATCCCACCTCCAAAATGGCTGCTGCTACCCAACGCGCACGATGCGAAAGTCTTCAAAGCGAATCCAGTGCTCTTCTCCCGGCGGACCGTTATAACACTGCAGACTGACCTGCTCCACTTCCGCCGCCGGTAACTCTCCCGTAGCAGCCGTCGAAAATCCCGCCGCCCCCTCTGGTCGAAACTGCGCCTCCCACGACTCGGAATCTACCACCAGCCGCAGCCGCACACTCTCCGTCGGCATCGGCTTGCCACCGGGAATAACCAATACCTCCCCGTCCACCAGCTCCTTGACCTCCTTGAAGACAGGCTCACCGTTCTGGTACCATGTAATCCCCGCCTGTTCGCACTGCTGCGTCGGCACAGTGTGATTGAAAATTGTCACCTCGAACGCAAAGATGCCGCCACTCCGGTCCGGCGCCGGCCGTACCAGCGCATTCCGCACCGTCGCCGCAACGCCGGGCTCAACCATTATCTCCAGCCCGCCATCGCGCATGCGCCAGCAATCCGGATTCTCGCGCAACCAAATCCAGTCTGCGTCCAATGCACCGTCGAAATTCTCCTGGAAAACAATCTCCTCTTGCAACTCGCTCATCTATTCCGCTCCTGTCATGATCTGTCTGAATGTCCCGTCCATCGTTGGCACTCTCGCCTAAGCCGAATCCTCCAGAGGGCCGCAACCCCTTAAGATAAGAGAGCCCTGCCTAGCCTGACCCCCTAACTGCCTCTTGCTCGCCGCACCGTGCGTACGCTCAGATTTGCATACTCGCCCACCAACGGCGCCATCTGCCGTAGCCCAATCTTCCCGCCCCCCAACACCGGCCCGTAGCTGACGCCGTCATCGCTCCACGCAAAAACCGGCAACTCGTTGATCGAAAATGCCACCTCAGCCCCACACTTGATCACCTGTATCCGGTAAGGCGAAACCGCATCCTCCACCGAAGGAATTGGATCCGCGCCCTGCGCTACCATGTGAAAGCCATAGCTTTTCCGCAAATTGCACGTGTGGAACGCCCTTTCCTCCGGCCAGCGCCTGCGAAAGTAGGAGACGTGCAGCGCGTTGATATCCCCATGATGGTACTGCTTGTATTCCCCGGTCCGCTCGTCCAGTGCAGGATCAAACAGATCCTCTCCACTGTCCCCCGTCGCCGCAAAGAACAAAATACACAGCCCCGGCTCCCGCACCGGCCAGAAATCCCACGCAATGCTCACATCCGCCGGAAACGTCTCCGGACACCAGAACACGAAGTTTGACCTCTGCCCCTCCCCCGGATCGCGCAAATTCTCCATCCGCAGCCGCCCCCCGGGGAAGCCAATGCTCGCCTCCCCCTCCAACCTGAATCCGGCAACGTCAGCGTCCGTCGCCAGCGGGTTCTGGTAGACTGTCTCGCCCAGCGAAAATGAGTTCATCTCTTTTCCTTCACGCTCAGAATTTCGGCTACAAGGTAGCATCCTACGCGGCAAAGAACGATGTGTCAAAGCAAGAAAGCCGGGCCCTCAATGCAGCTTTCACACAATAGACTACTTGCAATCAGCCATCCCGCCATCCCCGATACGCCGCGCTAGGGGGTCTCTGCTAGACACTTGACACCTTCACAAAAATTAAATATCCTTGTACCAAATCATCGCCTCGAATACCGAGCCCAACGACGCTTCCAGCGTCCGCGCCCACGAAAGGTTTGTCCAATGCCTCAAGAAATCCGCGAGTTTCGCGTTTCGAATGACGCCTTCGATGATCCCACCGAACTACAGCGCCGCATCGCCGACGAAGGCTACCTCTTCTTCAGACAGCTCCAGGATCCCGACAAAATGCGCGAGCTGCGCCGCGTCATGATGACAAGAATCCAGGAAATCGGCTGGCTCCTGCCCGATACCGACCCCTACGACGGCATCGCCGACACAACCAAACAGTGCACAGAAGGCGATCGCGAATACGTCGACGGCTACAGCCAGGTCTACACACTGGAGCCTTTCCATCGCGCCGGCCACTGGCCCGAAGTCACATCCATGATCGAAAAGATCATGGGCCGCCCCATCATGCCCCACCCCAACCAGATCGCCCGTCTCTGGTTCCCCAAGTACACCGAACACACCACCCCCATGCACCAGGACTTTGTCCACTTCCAGGGCAACTATGAAACGCTTACCAGCTGGGCCCCCATCGGCGACTGCCCCATCGAACTGGGCCCTCTGGCCGTCATCCCCGGATCCCACAAAGTCGGACGTGTGCTCGACCACCACTTCTCCCTCGGCGCCGGCGCCCTGGCCGTCGACGTCGAAGGCGAGGAAGAAATAGAACCCGTCTGGCACTCCACCGACTACGACATCGGCGACACCCTCATCTTCCCCGCCCTCACAATTCACCAGGCCCTGCCCAACTACACCGAGGACCGCCTCCGTCTCTCCCTGGATAACCGCTACCAGGCCGTCGGCGACCTGATCGCCGAGCAAATGCTCACCCCACACGGTCCCAGTGGGCTTACTTGGGAAGAGGTCTACGCAGACTGGGAATCCGACGAATACAAGTACTACTGGAATAATTACGACAATCCCGTCGTAGCCCGCGATCTGAGCTTCGGCGAAAAGGGCTTCGCCGAAGCCGTCGAACTGGCCCGCGCCGGTGACGAACACGCCGTATTCAGCCTGCAACGCACCATCAGATTCGATCCCGATTCCGAAGCCGCCCAAACCGCCAGGGAAGTTCTGGCCGAAGCCGGCATCGCTGCCTAGACCGAAGCAAAGGCTGTAGAGCTCGCTCCTGCGGACATGGCCTGCCTTACGCGCCTGATTCGCCGCGTAGCGCCCATATTCAGAAACCTGCACTCTAGCCATCCAACCTGAAGGAGGTGAGAACGCCAAGTCCTGCTCGTCCTGTCTACGGTGCCATCCGAGGCCCGTACCATATCCACATTTATCGACAATCAAGGACAAGGAGAAGAGGCAGAAAATGACTGGCAACGGACTGAGTAGACGTAACTTTCTGAAAGTCTCCGCTGGCGCAGCCGGCGTCGGCTTGATGGCCGCTTGCGCTGCGCCCGCCGCCCCCGCCGGAGGCGAGACGGCTGAAGAATCCGGCGGCGATATGGCCGCGATGGACAGGGTTGAAGTACACTCCACCCTCGGCCTACTCCACCCCACCGAGTGGACGACCCGTTCAGCCGAGCACCCCTTGGTCGGCAACGCAGCGCGCATTCTCGCTGAGCGCTTCGAAGAGATCAACCCGGACATTGCCATCGTTTTCGACGACGCCGGTGATGACGCTTGGCTCACCGCCGCTGTAAGCTCCGGAGAATCCCCCGACCTGATGGCCCGCCTCGACCTCGTTCAACGCGGCTGGTGCGTCCCCATCGACGACTGGCTAGACGCCCCCAGCCCTTACGCAATCCAGTACGACACCTGGTCCGAAAGCTTCTATCCTTCCATGATGGAGTCCTTGACCTGGTCTGACGGCCTCGACTACTGCGCTCCCATCCGCGCTATCTGGCCCTACCTAGAAGTCGGACTCGCCTGTAACATGGAGATCTTCAACGAGCATGGTCTCTCGCCACCTGCCACCTGGACCGAACAGATGGAGGTTTCCCAGGCCCTCAAGCAAGCCGGCCTTGGCCTCTCCCCCTGGCCGCGCGAAGGCGAAACCGGCAACTGCTGGCCACTTGCCCTTCAGATTCTCCCGCCCATGATGCAGGAAGTCTGCATCGAAATGGACGCCGACAATGACTTCTTCGTCGGCATCGAGGAAGCCCTGCCCGCACACAAGGCCGAGCTGATCGGCCCCTACACTCCCATCTACCAGCGCGCCTGGGACGAAATGTACGCCCTCGCCCTGACTTGGGTGGACGGCTTCAACACCACCGATCTCGACCTCCTCTGGCGCGAAGGCTCGGTCGGTATGCAGTATCGGGCCACCTGGGAGTTCGCTACCCTGGCCAACGACCCCAACGTGGACTTCGAGCGCACCTTCGTGCCCTCGCCAATGCCCGCCGCTGCCGACATTTCCCCCACCGTCAGCGTACCCGGCGCTGTCGACCCCAATGACTATACCGCCGGTGACGGCAATGTGCCCGGCGAACACGTGCAGGCCATTCGCGGTCCCCAGGACGTAATGCTCAAGTCCTCGACTGAGATGCGCGGCAACCGTGACCAGGTCATCAACTGGTGGCAGTTCATCACCGAGCCGGAAAACAACGCCTTCCTTAACAACGAAAATCAGCAGTATATCCCGTCTGCCAAGGATGCTAAGCTCGGACCGCTGTGGTCCACCATCGGCGGCTATAAGCTGCCCCTCTATACCTACACCATCGCCTGGTGGGGCATGGGGCTCCTGTGGGACTGGGACTACTTCACCGAGTGGCGGCGCATCTTCGTCGCCTGGGTGATCGGCGACATGGACAGAGCCGAATTCTTCGAGCGCCAGCAGCGCTCCTGGGATGAAGGCGTTGCCCGTTACGAAGCCCTGCTCGCCGACCAGGAAGCAGACAGCTAAAGAGTTCAATATCTTGGTGAGCGGATCGCGGCCCTGCACGCCCTGTCCGCTCACCACCATCCATCTTCCTACTGCCGCTCACATGCTACGCAAAATCCGTCTGGCCGCAGTCAGCCTGCTCCTCCTGATGCTCGCCCTTCTCGCCGCGGACTTTGTCCAGTCACTGGTGCGTCTCAACAACGTCGTCATCGAAGGCGAGTTTAACAAGGAAAAAGTCGTCTCTGACGGCGAAGATTCAATCGTGCTTACAGTCCGTGTCACCGAGAACGGCCAGCCGCGCGTAAACGACACCTTACAAGCTTGGCTGCAACCCGGCAACGGCCTCATGATCCCGGAGTGGGCCTACACCGACGAAAACGGCGAAATCGAAATTACCTTCACGCCCAATCCAGCCACCGCCTACGACCTCAAAACGGACTCAATCATCAACGTCATCGATATCAACATCGGGCGCTGGCTCGAAGTAGACAAGAGCTTCTCCATTGAAGTGCCAGTCGAAATTCCGCTCTCTTCAGACTGAACCTGTGTACGCCAAAAGATAACGCCGGGCGCCGGTTCCGGACTGACCCATTGATTGACCAATTGATGTGACTTTGAATCAGTCTAGATGTGCGTTCCAAATGTATATCGCAACTGACGCCAAGACATATCTCTCGGTTCACACTAAGATATCGCGCCAATAGTGTTTGCCTTTACGCACTGCCCATTTCGAAATAACCCTGCTTTCAAACTGAAAGCAAATAAGGTTAATTTTCAACGATGTGAGGTCCTGCAATTGGAGAAGCCCAGGGAGTTAGCATGACAGAAGTTACTGGTGCTGCGGAACAGAGCAGAGCGACAGGCGCCGCCGTGAGGACGCCTGTCAGGTCGAGCGAACTCTCTACCTGGCAGGCAATGCGCCGCTCCTGGCAGGCCTATGCCCTTCTTGCCCCCATCTTCATTCTCCTCATCATCTTCAACTACTACCCCCCCATCCTCGGCCTCCTCCGCGCCTTTTACCGCTGGCGGCCCGGGGTCGAAGCCAGCTTCGTCGGCCTCCAGCACTTTGGCGTCTACTTCACCTCCCCCGAAACGGGCCGAGAGCTCCTTAACATGTTCAAACTGCTCGCGTTCTTCTTTTTCTCAGGTGCAGTCGTCCCTTTCATCATGGCCGTTCTCATCTTCCGCATCCGCGACACCGAGTCCAAAGAGCTCTATCGCCTCTTTCTCATCATCCCCATGCTCGTCCCGCTTATCGTCGTCATTCTCCTCTGGAAGCAGATCTACGACCCCAACCTGGGCGTCATCAACGGACTCTTGGAACAGGTCGGCCTCGGCTTCCTGGCACTAAACTGGCTGGGAGACACAGCCACCGCCCTCTACGCCATTATGTTCATGGGTTTCCCCTGGGTTTCAGGCGTCGGCACCCTAATCTATCTCGGTGGCCTGGGCCAGATTTCTGAATCGATTTTCGACGCCTGCGAAGTCGACGGCTGTACCGGCCTCCGCCGTACTCTGCTGATAGACCTGCCCCTCGTCTTGGGGCAAGTACGCCTCATGACGATCCTGGCAGTAATTGCCGGCGTTACGTCTTTCCAAACAATTCTCGTGCTGACCGACGGCGGCCCTGGTTTCGCAACCATGGTGCCCGGCCTGACCATGTTCCACAAAGCTTTCCGCACACAGCAATTCGGCTACGCCGCTTCCATCGGTATGATCCTGTTTGTCATTACCTTCACCGCAACCCTGGCCGTCAACCGCACCATCCATCCCGCAGTTGAAGACGTCCGTCACTAACGTTCATTCAGATAGCAGAGGCAGTCCCAGGAGAACAGCACGTGAGTACCTCAATCTCAACCCGGGCCGCTCCCTCCACACGGCGACCCCTCCGACTCTACCAGATCGGATCCCACCTGTTCATCTCCGTCATGCTGCTCCTCTCACTGATCCCCACCTACCTGCTGATCACCTGGTCCTTCAAGAACGGCCTCCAATACCGTTGGGAACGATGGGCCATCAGCTTCCCTTTGCGCTGGAGCAACTATATCGCCGCCTGGGACGTCGTCGGCGACTATATGATCAACACCATCATCGTAGCTATCATCGGCCTAATGGGAATGCTGCTCCTCTCGCTCATCGGCGGCTACGTCTTCGCCCGTATGGATTTCCCCTTCCGCGAGACCCTCTACTACGCAATAATCGCCCTTCTAATGGTCCCCTGGGTCCTCTCCTTCATCCCCGCCTACATGGTCTACGTACGCCTCGGCCTGTTGAACACACGCCTGTCCTTGATCATCCCCGAACTCGCGGGCGGCCCTATTTTCGGTATCTTCCTCATGCGTGCCTTCATCTCAGGCATCCCCGAGGAACTCTTCGAATCCGCCCGCTGTGACGGCGCCGGCGTCCTCGACCTCATTGGCCGCATCACCCTGCCCCTGTCACTGCCCGGGCTCGCCACCCTCGCCGTCCTCAACTTCATCGGCGTCTGGAACTCCTTCCTCTGGCCTCTGGTCATGATCCAGGATGACGAAAAACAGATGATAGCGGTCGGACTCTACAAGCTGGCCCGGTCCGCAACCTCCGGCGGCGTACCTGGGTGGACCAGCCAGGATTTCAGCGTCTGGGGCCCCCTCTATGCCGGCTACGTGATCGCTTCACTCCCCCTCGTTCTCCTGTTCATCGTCCTCGGCAAATTCTACGTCGAAGGCCTTGTCGACTCCGGCCTCAAAGTCTGACACATTCCCACTACCTCCCAGCAGCGACGCGGACCTCTGGTCCCGAACGGCCCGCCGCTGCAAACCCGCCAGGAAAGCCACCCAAAATGACAAACAAAACCCAGTCCATGTTCTTCAAATCCGACGGCGTCGACGCCCACTGGGACACCTGGATGTTCTACAACGAGGGCACCTTCTACCTCTTCTACCTCATCACCGAATACAGCCCCGGCGAAGGCTTCGGCCTCGCAACTTCGCCCGACGGCGTCACCTGGACCGACCACGGCTGGGCCATCAAAGCCTCCGAAAAAATGGTAACCTACCTCGGCACCGGCGCCGTCTGGAAGTCGCCCGACTACGAGAGCAGCGGCCGCTTCATCTGCAACTACTCCGAATGGCGCGTCGAAGAGGACGGCCGCCAGACCCAGAACATCTTCTTCGCCTGGAGCGAAGACCTCATGAACTGGACAAAATTCGGCGATGACCACATTTTCAAAGTCGACACCCGTTACTACGAGCAACACGGCCGCTGGGACTGCATCTTCCCCCTTCCCCGTCCCCAGGGCGGCTACTACGGCTACTGGACCGCCACGCCCAAAGACCACGTCGGTTTCGGCTTCGGCCAAAGCGACGACGGCGTCCACTGGGACGCCCTGCCCTCCCCCGAGCTGATCTGGGAAGGCGCCGACCCGCCCCGCAGCATGGAAGCCGGCGCAGTCGCCGAGTTCAACGGCAAATATTACGCCATCGTCGGCCAGGGCTCCAGGACCATGAAGACCATGATCGCCGACAACCCCGCCGGCCCCTACACCGTCGCCCCCGCAAACTACGCCCTCCTCGAAAACTCCGGCGAGCACAAACACACCTACTTCGCCCGCTTCCTCCGCACGCCCGACGACATCCTCGTCAACCATCACGCCGTAACCCGCTTCCAGCTCGACACCGGCCGCGACATCTGCTACTGGGCTCCCCTCAAAAGGGCCTTCGTCGATGACGCCGGCACCCTCTGGTTCGGCTACTGGCAGGGCAACGAAGGCTTGAAGAAAAATATCCTCCCCGCGCAATTCTCTGGCTCGACCGACGGTCGCATTCACATGGCCGCCACCGAAGTTGACACTGATGGCGGCGTTGTCATCGAAGGCCAGATTACTTTGCCCGCAGCCGGTCAACCCGAAACCGAATGGCCCGGACTATACATCGAGTACAAAGCAGGCCAGGGCAGTTACATACAGGTTGGCCCCTCCGGCGTCACCCACTTCGGGCTGAACGCACAAAACGGCGACACATCCGAACGCGAGGATGTCATGGCGCGCGCCTGGCCCTTCGGCGCAAGCGTCAGCTTCCGCACTCTCCTCAAAGCCTCCGTGATGGAATTCTATCTGGACGATCTCCTAATCCAGTCCTACAGCCTGCCCGTCGCCGCCACCGGACGCATCGGCCTCCTCAATCCCGCCAACGGGATCGCAGACGTTCAAGTCTGGAACGCCACTTAGGGGGCCGATCGGTCGAAACTTCAATCTGTGTCAGCCTGAACCGACCACCACCGGTTTCACCGGCGGCTCCATCAGAGCCAGCTGTTCCTTCCAATCCTCTTGTCGAAGTCTCCTGGGCCACACGCCGTGCAACTCGGATCAGCGATTCGAGTCAACCGCCTGTGCGATCTTTTTCGAATCGCCAATTTCAGCTAGAATAGCCCCTATCTTTCAACCCGACTCTAAATCAAGATCTCCTATCACCCTCCCATAGAGCAGGATACAACCGCCCATGCCAACACTCCTGACCAGCGAACAGCTCAGTTTCTACGAAACCAACGGCTACCTCCACGCTCCCGCCGTCATCCTCACCGACCTCCTCGACCTCATGTCAATCGTCCTCTCCCGCTGGGCCGACGACACCATCAACGCCTGGCTGACCGAAGGACTGATCACCGACCCCGGTGCAGACCTCGACTTCCAGCACCGCCTCGCCCGCCTTTGGGAAGCCGCCGGAAGACCCGAATACATCCGCAGCCCCCGCCGCGACCTGGTCAGCCGCGAGATGTTCAAGATCCTCGTCCACCCCGCCCTCCTCGCCCTCGCCCAGGACCTCCTCGACACCCCCGAAATCTCCGTCCACGGCATCTTCAATGCCCGCCCCAAACTGCCCGACCAGATCTGGACCCAAACACCCTGGCACCAGGACGCCCAATACTACCGCGACGCCGAGCAAGTCCACGTAACCTCCATCTGGATGCCCCTGCAGCCCGTTACCGAACACAACAGCTGCCTGCAAGTCGCCCCCGGCCTCCACCGCGGACCCCTCCACGAAGGCTGGAACGACCCCGAAACCGGCTTCCTCGGCCTCTCACCGGAAGTGCGGGAGGCTCTGGAGGGCGTCTCAATCGAAATGCAGCCCGGCGACGCCCTCTGCTTCACCCAGATCACCCCCCACCGCGCCCTCCCCAACCGCTCCAGTAAGGTCCGCTGGTCCATCGACGTCCGCTACGAGCCCACCGCCCAGGCCACCGCAGCCGGCCAAAAGCAGGGCTTCATCGCCCACAGCCCCGAAGATCCCAACGTCGTTCCCACCTATGAACAATGGCTGAAAAAGTGGGAGGAAATCCCTACCGGTAGCTACTGATTTGACTTTTCTCCTTCCGCGCCTTGAGCGGTATAATTCCACCAAACTGACCGACCCAACCCCACGCGCCGCCAGGACGCGCCACCACCGGGACCCAAAACCATGAGCCTGACCCAAAACGAACTCGCCCTATTCCATCGCCAAGGCTACCTGGTCAAACCCGGCCTCTTCACCGCAGCCGACCTCAAGCCCCTCCAGGACGCACTCACCGAGATCGTCGATCAAGGCGCCCGCGACCTGCATGCAGACGGCAAATTGGCGAACATGCACGCCGACAAACCCATCGGCCAGCGCCTGTCCAGCATCTACCTCGAAGACAGCGAAGCCGGCCAAGCCATCACCAGCCGCGTCATGGGCAAAGGCGGCGGCGGCTACAACGGCTCTGCCATGCTGCAGACCATTCGCAACCCGGCACTCCTCTCCTGCATCGAAAGCCTGATCGGCCCCGACATCGTCGGCTCCTCCGTCTACCGCATCCGCCCCAAACTGCCCGGCTGGGACCGCGGCGAAGTCCCCTGGCACCAGGACGCCGGCTACACTCTCGCCCACTGTGACCGCCATCTCATCGTCACCTGCTGGGTCCCCCTCGTTGACGCCACCCTCGTAAACGGCTGCCTCCACGTCATCCCAACCGTGCACAGCAATGGCATTCTCAAGCACTTCACAGGCGGCCATGCCGGCTTCCTCGAAGTCCCCGACGAAGAGCTGCCCCCGGTCGAGCCCGTCCCCGTCCCCATGAACGCCGGCGACGCCCTCCTGCTCACCAACCTCACGCCCCACGCCTCCTTCGAAAACCGCACCAACCAGGTCCGCTGGAGCATCGACCTGCGCTACCAGAGCGCCAACGTACCCAACAACGTCGACGAAGACCCCGCCGCCTACACGCCCGAACGCGACCCCGTCACCATGGCCTGCTACCCCCCCGAAGCCGACTTCGTCATCCGCGATCGCCAAGACCCCGCCCGCGAAATCCACTCCGCCGACCAGTTCCGACAACTCCGCCAGCGCTACGAAACAACCCGCCCTAACGCCCCCGGCCGCGGCTGGACACCACTCCAGGAGCGCTGACACACCGCATAGGATAAGGCACAACTGGTCCGCCCAAGGTCGCAATCCCAACGTGCCGTCCGGCAGGACCTCGAAATACTAAGGCTCGTTTACGTTTGTCAGAAGAGGGTTTGAGGGTGCGAAGCGCTTTCCCTCGAAGGACCCCGCAGTCACGAAAAGAAAACGCGATACGCCTTTGGTGTTCTTCGCGTCCCTTCGCGTGACTTCGCGGATCAAATGGTCTTGGTCACCAGAACATCCAAGCGAGAAACTTCATAAACTTTCCAGTAACCTTTCCCTTCTTGTTAAATACTGAGCGGCCTTCCCAAAACGACAAATACCACTAATCTGAAGTGGACGCAGAGCCACCCTGCGAGACAGGTCCCGCACTTCCGTGCCCCTGCCCTTCCCGCAGGCGCGCCAGACCATGTAGCCTGTCAAACTCCTCCTGGAATGCCGCAATAATAGTGTCCGGATCCGGCGCCAGTCCCCGGTCGGTGATGAGTCCGATATTCACCTGCCCGGCATAGCTGAATATGCTGATACCCACCCCGATGGAGCCGGACTGCGGCACCCAGAAAACGATCGTGTCGAGAAGATTGCCCGCAAAGTAGAGTTTCCGCGAAGGGCCAGGCACATTTGTCAGGACCACACTCACCTTGTCGGCATAGTAGCCGCGCACACCCCTCGCGATTCTGTCCGACACAACGCCTAAGCTGGCGATAGCCTGATACGTCACCAGCGCTTCAGGCGACCGCTTGATCGCATCCATGTTGCGCTTTGTCGCAAATAGGCGCTCGATGGGATCCGCGATCCCAATGGGCAAGGGAAGATAAACAAGAGCGAATCGGTTCGTCAGTTTCGTATCTTCGGGCGCACGAATGTCCACCGGAACCATCGCCCGAATCTCCTTGCCCTCCGGATCGTCGCCGCGAGTTTCGACATATCGGCGTAGCGCACCCGCCATCGCCGCGACCAGGACATCGTTCACCGTTGCCCCCATCCTGTCTTTAACGAACTTTACATCATCTAGGGGAATGCCCTCGGACCAGGCAACCGCTTTGCCGACGCCGACATCACCTTTGAAAGCTGTCTTGTCGTCGGTCCGCATGAGCGCCAGCTTGGCCAACACAGCCATGAACCTCCCAGCCAGCTGTCCACCTCTTGCCGCCAGCGCCAGCAGATTCCCGCGTTGCCCGGCCTTCTCGCGGCCTCCCGGCAATTTCGCGTCCCCCGAACGGGCCTCGACCCGGGTCGCAGGAGGTAGAGTATTCCCGTCTGGAGGAGGCCCGGCAGCCTGGGCCGGTAAGGGGCGCGCTCCCTCGGCAGACGCATCAGTAAGGCCGAGCAGAACTCTCACGAGCGCCGCGCCGTCGCCTATACAGTGGTGAATACGCCCGAAAAATACGCTGCCGCCCCCATAGCCTTCAATGAGGGTGATCGTCCACGGAGGCCGATTCATGTCCAAGGGCGCGGTCAGCAGTCGAGCTACCGTATCGTTGAGCGTTTTCGTATCCCCGGGCGAAGGCAGGACAATGCGCCCAACGTGCGCTCGCAGATCGAACTCCGGGTCGGTCTGCCAAAAGAAACGGGTTCTGAAAGTGCCTCGTTCCGATACCACGCGCTGACGAAAGCGCTCATGCACCAAAAGGCGCTCCTCCAGCACCGCCAGCACACGCTCATATTGCAGCAATTCCCTGAAGATCCAGAAGCCGTTGATCACCATCGGATTGGTTGGATCGTCCATCATAAGCCAAGCTCGATCTACGCTCGACATCGGCTCGCGTCCGCCCATTGGAATCCTTTCTCCAGGCTCAATGATCTTCTCTATTGTGCACCTTGGCGTGTGGTCCGGTTCTTGGGGCCAAGCTCATGCCTTGTGCCTGCCCTCGCTACCTGACGCTCCGGTAGGGGCAGGCCTTGTCCCTGCCCTGCGCCTCCCCAAAAACCTGTAAATCTCATATACGACTAAGGCTCGATGACGTTCGTCAGAACAGCGACCCGCCGTAGCCAAGAGCCGACCCGCAATGAGCCGCGCAACTGTGAAAAAAAAGACCCGATACGCCTTCGGTGTTCTTCGCGGCCCTTCGCGTCACTTCGCGGATCGAATGGTCTTGTTTATTGCAACATTCAAGCGAGAAACAGGCCTGACTAGCCGGCAGGCTTGCTCTTCCTGATGTATTCTGAGCAACCTTCTCTAAATGTCAAGGGAGCCTAATTTGTATCCCATTTGACACCAAGGCTTCCCGCGGGCGTTACGTAGTGGAATCGCGCCTTTCGTGCCTGCCTCTACCCAATTCGCAATACGAAATACGCAAAAGAGCAGATTCTCAACTCGAAAGCACACCAAGAGGGGGGTCCTGCGAAGGAGTCCGGTCCTACCAGTGGAACCGGTGAAAACGCCTACTGTCCTTCATGAATCAATACCAACGTGCCCGGGTTGACGTCGGTGCTGAACATCCAGCCATCATCGTCGTCGTCGTACATCGTAGGCGACGCCCATTCAAAGAGCCACTCGGCATCCTCCTCGGTCAGATTGATGCAACCGCGGCTCATGGGCGTGCCAAAATTGCTGTGCCAGTAGGTTCCATGAAAACCGTAGTCTTCATAAAAGTACTGGACATGCTTGACCTCAGTCACATGGTAGGAGTCGCCGGCTGCCCGGCTTCCGCCGCGCATGTCCTGCATGGCGATCTTGACCCAAATGCGAAAAGTCCCAGTGACGGTAGGCGAGCTGCCTACCCCCGATGAAATGACGAAGACTCTGACCGGTATGGCTCCCTCATAGGCGATTGCCATCTGTTCGTTAAGATTGACCTCGATCCAGCGCTCAGTGAAGGTAGGGTAGAGTGCCCAGTCAAGCCACTGACCCATGCCCTCCAGGAGTTCGAGCGCGCTTTCCGATGGAATTCGCAGGATCCTGCCAGCCTCAGGAATGCTGTTGTTCTGCAAACTGTTCAACCGGGCCAGTGCGCCAGGGTTGACACCGTACAACGCCGCGATGTCTGTGAGTGACTCGCCTGTCCGCACGGTATGAACATCGGGGCGCGTCCGCCCGGGTTGCATCCCGGCTGTCGGAGGCGCGGGCTGCAGGGCAGAAATCAGATGAGCAGGTTGAGGCGCGGGTGCGAGCGAAGGCGGCACCAGCAATTCCTGACCTAATTTGAGCCATTCCTCCTCGGAAAACCCATTGATGGACATGAGCTTGGTCAGACTGATGCCATGCTTTCCGGCCAGACGAAACAGGGTGTCGCCTGGCTGGACAGTGTAAAGCTCATACGCCTCGGCGCTCTCGGGCGCGGGATCCACTGTTGCCCCGGCGTCGATCAAAAGGCGCTGGCCGTACCGAACATAGTCGGCATCCGCCAGGCCGTTCAACTCCTGCAGGTCTGCAACCGTTGTTCCATACTTCCGGGCGATCTGGCTCAGCGTTTCACCTGGTTGGACGGTGTGCACCTCTGAGGCGGAGGCGCTGCCGCCTGTCGACATGACAACCACAGCGGCCAGGATGAGAGCCAGCGTCCCGCGGGCTAAGGATTTCATATGCCGTTCCATAAGACTGTCCCCAACAATTAGGGCCCGTTGACGTCTGCCGCAACAGTGATCTGAGGCAGCAAACTGCTTTTCAGCAAAGAGCCCCGCAGTTGCAAAAAAAATACGATACCCCTTTGGAGTTCTCCGCGGCCCTTCGCGTGACTTCGCGGATCGACTCGTTTTTTCTTTACAATATTCAAGCGAGAACCATTCCTGCATGCTTTCCGCTATTGTTGTATTATGGGCGGTCGGCCGCAAGCGGCCTCCCTTGTGCAGGGGCTGCGCCCCCGCAACGCCCCCCAACAAAAGCATCCCTCACCGACCTTGTGCATCCTTCGCAACGTGTCGGCTGGCGAGCATGGCCGTGCCTGCACACCAGTCGCCTCACCAAGAGCCTCAATGGTTGTTCCAAGGATGACTGGCTGGTCAACTACTGTGACTTAGGTAGTTACCATGCGAGAAACATCCGTGACCTGCCCGCCGGCTGCCCCTTCTCCCTGAATTATGAGGGACTTTCCCAAGAAATCATCCAAACCTGAACCTTCGCTCACCTTCAGATTCTGACAAGCACGTTCCGTTTAGCAACTGTTTTCAGCAAGACAAACTTCTGTCAGCGTTCCCACAATGTTCTGCGGCTGGCGTTTGAACACGATATTCGAAGTCGCTCACCTTCTCAAGGAAGTTCCCAGCCCTGGCAAATGTATTCGAAGTCTGGGGCCGCGAATCTAAAGCATGTTTTCCCCATCCTTAAGTTTATCAACTTTCCCTATGTCCCCTGAAATGCCGGGCAGAAAGCCAGTTCAATGCTTGACAACGGTCGCATAACTCATTTTTTCTTTGGAATCGGAGTCTATCCGATTGGCTCGATCTGTATCATCATTTGACATGCTGAAAATCTCCCTTTCTTGGGCCATTTGAAGTAGAAAAATGTCCCAAGACCTTCAACCCAATCTGCGCTACCCGCGGCCGCCGCCGATGCCCCGCTCCGGCCTTGCCTGCAGTTCCTGCGTGGCCACGAATGCCCCGGCGCGACCGGCCTTTTCCCCTTCCTGGCCCAACATGCGATATTCCTACATTTAATGTATAATTCGCATCCGGGAACACACTCCTGCGCCGATCGTCCCCCCCACACAAGGCGCCGTGCTTGAGGCGGACCTGCCCTGTAAGTCCGCTTTCGAACTTCTCTTGCCCAGGCAAGCCTGTAACAAACTGTATTCGCCAGCAAGGACGCGGCCCGCAGCGCCCTACTTCGGCGCTTATCCCAAACTCTGTCACACGCCAACGCCCCCTTCCGCCGTGCACCAGAAAGGAGACCTCCCATGAGTGTCCAGGCAATCCCCAGAGACTACAGCCTCTCCGGCGGCCACCAGGACGCCGTCGAGCTGGACGACGACCGCATCGTCGAACGCATGGATGAAACGTGGTGGAAGCCCAAGCTCTCACGCCAGCAGATGCGAGAGATCATGCAGCGCCGCGACGGCCCCGCCCTCTGGCACTACAGCCTCTGGTTTGCTCTGCTTGCAGTCAGCGCCTACCTGGCCGTCGTTTCCTGGGGAACCTGGTGGGCCATACCCGCCTTCCTTATCTATGGAACAATCTACTCCTCCTCCGACGCCAGCTGGCACGAATGTGGCCACGGCACGCCCTTCCGCACCCACTGGCTCAACGAAGTCCTCTACCACGTCACCTCCTTCATGACCATGCGCGAAGCCTTTATGTGGCGTTGGAGCCATTCCCGCCACCATACCCACACCTATATCGTCGGTCGCGACCCCGAAATCCAGGTCCAGCGCCCGGCCGACCTCCTCAAGATCGCGATGGACTTCTTCTATATTCGCAGTGGTCCCCCCGAAGTCTGGCGTGTCTTCCGCAACGCTCTCGGCCGGCCCAATGCCGACGTCCTCGACTTCATGCCGGAACGTGAACTGCCCAAAATGTACTGGTCCAGCCGCATCTACATGGCAATCATCGCCGCATTTGCTATCTGGTCCATCGCCATCGGCAGCTTCCTCCCCATGATGTTCGTGCTCCTGCCCCGCTTCTACGGCGGCTGGCTGCACCAGCTTCTCGGCCTCACCCAACACGCCGGCCTCGGCGAAGATACCTACGACCATCGCGAAAACACGCGTACCGTCTTTATCAACCCGGTATTCGCCTTCCTCTACATGAATATGCAGTACCACATCGAGCACCATTCCATGCCGATGACCCCCTACCACGCCCTGCCAAAGCTCCACGAAGCTGTCAAAGACCAGATGCCTCCGCCCTACAAGAGCCTCTGGCAGTGCTACAAAGAGATGATCCCGGCCCTCATCAAGCAGGCCACCGAGGACCCCTCCTACAAGATCATCCGTCCAATTCCAGCAGACCCGGAGTCCACTACACCTGAACAGGTTGCCGCGCCCGAGGCCACCGGCGAATGGGTGGAAGTCGGTCCGATCGAAGATCTCGAGGAAGAAGACGTCATCCGCCTCGACCACGGCAGCCGCACTCTCGCCGTCTACCGCCTCAAAGGCGACCGCTTCTACGCCACCGAAGGTCTCTGCACACACGAATACGCCTACCTCGCCGACGGTCTCGTAATCGACGGCGTCATCGAGTGCCCGCTCCACAACGGCCGTTTCGACGTCGCCACCGGCCGCGCCCTGCGCGCCCCGGCCTGCGACCACCTCGAAACCTATCCTGTCGAACGCCGCGGCAACACGCTCTTCGTTCGCGTCGCTTAACCCATCACAATGCGCATTGGCTCCCAGTCGGAAAGGATTTCCTAAGGAATTCAGCCATGAGCGTGCAAGCCATTCGCAGAGACTATAGCCTCGCCGGCGGCAACCAGGACGCCGTCGCCCTCGATGGCGACCGCATTACCGGCCGCGTCCAGGAACAGTGGTGGAAACCCAGGCTCTCCCGCCAGCAAATGCGGGAAATCATGCAGCGCCGCGACGGCCCCGGCCTCTGGCACTTCGGCCTTTGGTTCCTCCTGCTCGGCGTCAGCGCCTACCTCGCCGCAATCTCCTGGGGAACCTGGTGGGCCATACCCGCCTTCCTCGTCTACGGCACCATCTACACCTCGGCAGACTCTCGCTGGCACGAGAGCGGCCACGGCACACCCTTCCGCACCCGCTGGCTCAACGAAGTCGTCTATGCCATTGCCTCTTTTATCGCCATTCACGAAGCATATCTCTGGCGCTGGAGTCACTCCCGCCACCATACCCATACCTACTTCGTCGGCCGCGACCCCGAAATCCAGGTCCAACGCCCGGCCGACCTTGTCAAGCTCCTGATGGACTTTTTCTACCTGCGCAGCGGCCCCCCCGAAGTCTGGCGCCTGGTCCGCAACGCCTTCGGCCGCCCCAACCCCGACGTGCTCGACTTCGTTCCCGAACGCGACCTCCCCAAAATGTACTGGTCCAGCCGCGTCCATCTCGCCATCTACGCCGCCTTCGCCATATGGTCCATCGCTATCGGTAGCGTGTTGCCCATGATGTTCGTCCTCCTCCCCCGCTTCTACGGCGGCTGGCTCCAGCAGCTACTCAGCCTTCCCCAGCACGCCGGCCTCGGCGAAGACACATACGACCATCGCCAGAACACGCGCACAATCTACGTCAATCCCGTCTTCGCCTTCCTCTACGTCAATATGCAGTACCATCTTGAGCATCACGCCATGCCCATGACCCCCTTCCATGCCCTCCCCAAGCTGCATGAAGCCGTCAAAGATCAGATGCCGCCCCCATACAAAAGCCTGTGGCAAGCCTACAAAGAACTCATTCCCGCTCTTATCAAACAGGCCACCGGCGACCCCGACTACCGCGTAATCCGACCGATTCCCAAGGACCCCGAATCCCAGGCCGGCGAATCCCACGCAGCTGCCGAACTACCAGGAGAATGGGTTGAGGTCGGCCCGGTCGAAGACATCGAAAAAGAGGACGTCATCCGCCTCGATCTCGGCAGCCGCACGCTCGCCGTCTACCGGCTCAAAGACGACCGCTTCTACGCCACCGACGGCCTCTGCACCCACGAATACGCCTGCCTCGCCGAGGGCCTTGTCATCGATGGCGTTATCGAGTGCCCGCTTCACAACGGCCGCTTTGACATCGCCACCGGCCGCGCCCTGCGCGCCCCCGCCTGCGACCACCTGGAGACCTATCCCGTCGAACGCCGCGGCAACACGCTCTACGTCCGCCTCGGCTGAGCCCTGCCCGTCCGCTGTACTCGCCATTCGCAACCATTCGTCTCAGTAAGCAAGGAAACCACACGATGCAGATCGCATTTATAGGAGTAGGCGGAATCGCCCAGAATTACCTGGGCAGCCTCGAAAAACTGAACCGGCCCGTTGCCGCTGTCTGTGATATCAACGCCCAGACCGCCGCCCGCGTCGCCGACGAACTCAATTGCACCGGCTACACCGACCACCGCGAAATGCTCGCACGCGAAAACCTCGACGTGGTCTTCGTCGCCATCCCCCCAGCAGCCCATGACACCCAGACAATTGACGCCGCCGAAGCCGGCGCCAACCTCTTCGTCGCCAAGCCGGTCGCCATGGACCTCAACGTCGCCCGCCGCACGCAGGAGGCAATCTCCGCCAGCGGGCGCATCAACCAGGTCGGCTATATGGCCCGCTACTCCGACGTTACCGAGCGCGCCAAAGAGCTCGTCAAGGGCCGCGACCTCGGCATGGGCATGGGCCGATTCCTCACCCGCATGCCGCCCTCCCACCCCTGGTGGGGTAAATTCGCCGTCAGCGGCGGCCAGCTCCTCGAGCAGAGTACCCACGTCTTCGATTGGCTGCGCTACTTCCTCGGCGACATCGAATCCGTCCAGGCCTTCGGCCACGACGGGCCCGACAACGATATCGCCGACTTCGAAGACAGCACCGCCGTCAATCTGCGTTTCGCCAGCGGCGCCGTCGGCAGTGTGCTCAGCACCTGCTCAGCACGCGTCAAGGACGGCTTCATGACCGAGCTCTGCGGCCGCGACCTCCACCTCCGCCTCGCCATGGACACCCACATCTCCGGCTACATCGACCAGGAAGAGATCGACTTTCACGGCGAAGAACGCGGCTACTTCCGCCAGATCGAATGTTTCCTCGCCGCCGTCGAAGCCCAGGACCAGAGCCTTGTCCGCTCCTCCTACGCCGACGCCGTCAAATCCCTGGCAGTCACTCTTGCCGCAAACCGCTCGCTCGAATCAGGAAAAGTCGAAACCGTGGAGTAAATCATGAAATTCGGTACTCTGCAAAACGTAATCGAACAGCCCCTCTCTACAGTCTTCGCCGTCGCCTCCGAGCTCGGCTTCGAAGGTGTCGAACTCGACTGGTACGACGTCACTGAATCCCAGCCGGGCGGCCCTCTCGCCCCGGAAAACCGCGATTCGATCCGCCAGGCCGCCGCCCAGTCCCGCGTCGACATCCCCTGCGTCGCCGCCCACTTCCTCAACCGGGGCGGCCTCGCCGACCCGGAAAAGGAAGCCTTCGGCCTCGACGCCGTCCGCACCGGCATCCGCCTCTGCACCGACCTTGGCGCCGGCTATCTCCTCGTGCCCTTCTTCGGCCCCGCCATGATGCGCGACGATCAGGCCGTCGCCCGCCTCGAAACCAACCTGCGCCGCCTCGCCCCCGAAGCCGAGCAGGCCGGCGTCACCCTCGCAATCGAGAATACCTTGCGCGCAGACCAAAATGCCGCCCTACTCGACCGCATCGACTCCCCCTCCATCGGCAACTACTGGGATATGGCCAACTGCATGGGCCTCGGCAACGATCCACTCGAAGAGATCGCCCAGCTCGGCAGCCGCATCGTCCGCGTCCACGCCAAAGAATACCACCAGGGCGGCGCCGCCCCCGGCACGCCCGAAGAACCCCACTTCGCCGGTCTCAACGCAAAGCCCTTGGGCGAGGGCGACGTACCCTTGCCCGCCGTTCTCTCCGCCCTCCAACAGATCGGGTACGACGACTACGTCGTCCTCGAAACCGGCACATTCAACGACGTCCAACGTTCGGCCAAAGCCGCGCTCACCCTTCTGCAGCAACTCTCAGGAACATAGCAATGACCGCCAATCCCCACGGCATGGCCCGCTTTGAGGGCAAAGCGGCCCTCGTTTCAGGCGGCGCCTCAGGAATCGGACGCGCCACCGCCGAACGCCTCGCCGCTGAAGGCGCCCATGTCTTCATCGCCGACCTGAACGCAGCCATGGCAGATCAAGCTGTAGACCAAATCCACGCCGCCGGAGGCAGCGCCGCCCGCGTTGACGTAGACCTCGCCGACGATGACTCCGTAGAAAATTGCGCGCGCGAAGTCGCGGCAAGCGTTCCCGCTCTCCTTCTGCTCGTCAACAACGCCGCCTTACTTCGGCAGGGTCGCATCGAAGACGGCGGCTGGATTGAAAACTGGGAAATCGAAACCCGCGTCGGCCTGCGGGGCTGGGTGATGTTGACCCAACAACTCCTGCCCCTCCTCAAAACCGAAGGCGGAGCCATCGTCAACCTCTCATCCGAAGGCGGCTACCTCGGCCGTCCCGGCATGTGGGTCTACGACGCAATTAAAGCCGCCGTCGTATCCACCACAAAAACCATGGCCCAGGAGTTCACACCATACGGCATCCGCGTCAACGCCGTCGCCCCCGGCTGGGTCGTGACCGAAATGCACTTCGCCAGCCACCCCGACCCCGCCGCCCGCAAGAAGGAGCTCGAAGAAACGCCCACTGACTCCTGCCTCATGCAGCGCCGTTGCGGGCCCGAAGAAATAGCCAGCGCCATCTGTTTCCTACTCAGCGGCGACGCCTCCTACATCACCGGCACCACCCTCCATGTGGACGGCGGCCGCGTCGGCATGAATCTGGGCCACCTGGGCATTCTGGAGTAGAATTGCCAAACTGAAGTCTGGCTGCGAGTTCTATCTGCAGCCAGTTGCCGAAAATACAGTCCACACCGATAGCTGAAATCATTCGCTGGCCTCGTGGCCAGCCTGCACAGGAGAACTGAATGAACGGTACCGTAGACGGAAAGCAATGGCAGGAAAATCCGCACCAAGCTCTCGACGCATTCACCCGCGACGGCTACGTCGCTCTCACCGGCTTTCTATCCGCCGACGATGTGGCCGATACCAAAGAAGCGGTCGCTCGCCTAATCAACGACAAAGTCCCCAATCTAGCCCGCGAACAGGTCTTCTACGAAGAACTCGGAAAGCCCGAAACCCTCAAGCAGATTCTGGGACTCTACAACCACGACAGCTACTTCGAGCGTCTGATGTTCGGCAGCAAATTTGAAAAACTGGCCGAGCTGCTCCTTCAGGGCCCAGTCGTCGGCAAGAACATGCAGTACTTCAACAAGCCGCCCCAGATCGGCAAAGCCACGCCCCCCCACCAGGACGGCTACTACTTCATGCTCGACCCCTGCGAAGCCCTCACAATGTGGCTTGCCCTCGAAGAAGTGGACGAAGAAAACGGCTGCGTCCGCTACGTGCGCGGCTCACACCTTGTCCCGCTTCGCCCCCACGGCCGCACCCAAACGCTCGGCTTCTCCCAGGGCGTCACCGACTACGGCACGCCCCAGGACCTCGCCGACGAAGTCGCCTTCCCCGCCCAACCGGGCGACCTCCTCGTCCACAACGCCTTGACAATCCACCGCGCCGACGCCAACCGCAGCCAGACCCGCACCCGTCAGGCCCTCGGTTTCATCTACTACTCCGAACGCGCCAAAGAGGACGAAGAAGCCCACGCCGCCTACCAGAAACGCCTCTCCGAGGACATGAAAGCCAAAGGAAAGATCTGACCGCCTCGAACCCTACCCTGTAGACGCCCGCCCAACACCAGCCCCTGCCCGTTACTTCAGCGCCGGGCTCGGCGTCCACTGCGTCCCGATCGGTTCTGCGCTGCCATCATAGGCGATTCTGAGCGGTTCCAACCCCCTCTGAATTCGCCCCTGCGGCCGCGTCTCCGTGACACTGTTGCCGGCTTCCAGTTTGTAGATCGTCGCCTGCGTACGCTCCGGCAAATCGACAAAATGCGGATAATACCACATCGTCAGCACCGTTCTCCGCTCATCGCTCAAATTGGCGTGCGACGCGTGAAACAGCCTCCCGTACCCCATCACCACGTCCCCCGCCTCAACCGGCACATCGACCTCCCCCTCCGCCCGCTGGAAAGCCACGTCCCCCGGATTCGCATACGTCCTCAGCTCGTCCGTATGCGTCGGCGCAGCCTGATCATGCAACGCATGCCGTTTCCGATGCGACCCTGGAATCACCCGCAAGCACCCGTTCCGCACATCCGTATCCGTCAGATAATACATCAGAAAACACTGGATCGGCTGCCACGTATAGCTGACCGGGTCGTCCCAAAACCGCCCGTCCTCATGCCAGAACAGCGGCGGACTCTGCGGCGGCTTGCTGATAATCCGCCCATGCCCGAACTTCGGCTCCGCAAACCCCAACTCCCCCAACGCCGCCATCACCCTCGGGTAAGCGATCAGTTCCGCCAACAAGGCGTGTTCATAAGCCATCGCCCAGTCAATCAAGACCATACTCCCCGTCGTCCGGTTCTGCTCGAAATGCGCCTCCTCCTGCTGCCCAAGCACCCCGTCGCTCCAAGCCCTCAACCCCTCCACCATCTCCGGTTCCAGAACGCCCCTGAACAGCACAAAACCGTCCCGAATAAACTGCTCACGCAACACAAGATTTACCGACCCCATAATCCGCTCCTCCCGTGGTACCAAACAAGAATACCCAAACTCACTTTCCGCCCGCGTCCGATCCGAACTACCGAAAACTAAGAACTGACTACTAAAACCTGACTACTAAGAACTGCCCTTCATCCTTTCCGCCATATGCTCAGCAATCATCACCGTCGTCAAGTGCGTATTCGCCCGCGGCACCTCAGGCATAATCGAAGCATCAACCACACGCAGACCATCCACACCAACCACTCTGCAGTCCGAATCCACCACCGTGCGCGGATCATCCACAGCTCCCATGCGGCAAGTCCCAACGATATGAAAACAATCTACACACGCCTCCAACAGCCAGCGATCCAACGCCTCATCGCTCCCAAAGCTCTCAATCCCTCGAATGCCTCCGCCAAAAATGTCTCCCACCCAAAGCTCCTCCGCAATCTCTGCGAAGGCCGCATGGTCTGTCAGCGCGAACAGTCGCCGCACACCGTCCCGCAGCCGCACCAAATCTCGCCGATCCGACAACATACTCTCTTCAATAATCGGGTTCTCCTTCGGATCAGAAGAAGCAATCCGCAAATGGCCCTGCGAAAACGCCTGGAATACCGAAACAACGACGACGCCCCGCTTCAATTCCTCTCCTTCGATGCCAAAAACATTGCAACTCGCCATCAGCATATCGTTATGACCTGCTCCCGCAAGCCCCGAACTGTAGCGAATGCAGCAGTTGGTACGCCGCGCATGAGCATGCCCGGCCCGTGCCCCGGGACGCAACTTGAGATGCAGCCCCACCGTCGGATGATCCTGCAAATTCTGACCTACGCCCGCCAGGTCAACCAAAGGCGTCACACCGACCTCTCTTAAGGCCGGAGCCGCGCCAATACCCGATCGCATCAGCACAGCCGGGGAATGAACCGCGCCCGCGCACAGCAAAATCTCCCTGCCCAAAAGAGTTGTCCAGCCCTCCGCCTCCGCTTCGCAACTGTCACCGCCTCCAATCCCGCTAACCCGCACACCCACTGCCCGCGGCTTTCCCGCCGCGCCTCCCCCAGCCGTACCCTCGTCAAGTTCGACCCGGCCCACCAGCGCGCCTCCGAGGATCTCGAGATTCCTGCGCCCACGTGCCGGCTCCAGATAGGCGTCGTTAGTCGAAACCCGCCGATCATCCCGCATCGTCAGCGCCACCGGCGATACCCCGGTGCTGCCCGGCGCATGGCAATCCTCAGCCCAGCCATATCCCAGATCCCTACCAGAATCCCGCAGCGCCAAATCGACCGCTCCCCATTCCTCAACCGGCACGCGGCAAAGCGGAATCGGACCGCCGCGCCCATGGTACGACGCGTCGCCGAAGTCAAAATCGTCCTCCAACCTGACGAAGGATGTCAATACCTCCCCGCTCGACCACCCGGCGCAGCCCTGCGCTGCCCAACGGTCGAAATCGTCCGCCTCGCCCCGCAACCCAATCAAACCGTTGATCGCCGAGCTGCCGCCCACCCCGTGCCCCCGCACAAACTCCGCCTGCTCCTGCATCTGTGTGCGCCGCGCGACCAAGCCCGGCCACTGGTAGACCCCCCTGTACGCTTCCCCTAACAGAATCTCGCCGTGATTGTGGCTCCGCATCGCCGCCGGCGCCTCCTGCGACCGATAGTCGGGCCCCGCCTCCAGCAGCAACACCGAAACCGAGGGATCCTCAGAAAGACGGCCTGCCAGCACCGCCCCCGCCGACCCCGCGCCTAAAACAATATAATCGAAAACAAAGTCGCGCATTTGCCTTTACTGTCCATCTTCAATCTAGTTCCAGGACGCCCCAAAGCGCACCCAATAATCCACCCTCTATTCCCTACCCTCCGAGCATAAACAAAAGGTCGCAGAATAACAAGAGGTGTTCTTCGCGGCCCTTCGCGGTCCTTCGTGGAAAAAGAAGTGGCAGTTGCCGTTCTCCGTGGCCCTTAGTGGCCCTTCGCGGTCCTTCGCGGCCCTTCGTGGAAAAAGGAGTGGCAGTTGCCGTTCTTCGCGGCCCTTCGCGGTCCTTCGCGGCCCTTCGTGGAAAAAGGAGTGGCAGTTGCCGTTCTTCGCGGCCCTTAGTGGCCCTTCGCGGCCCTTCGTGGATAAAGATGTTGCAGTTGCAGTTCTCCGTGGCCCTCCGTGGATAAAGATGTTGACGTTGCAGTTCTTCGCGGCCCTTCGTGGTCCTTCGCGGCCCTTCGTGGAATAAGGTGTTGCAGTTGCAGTTCTCCGTGGCCCTCCGTGGATAAAGATGTTGACGTTGCAGTTCTCCGCGGCCCTTCGTGGAAAAAGGAGTGGCAGTTGCCGTTCCTCGCGGCCCTTCGCAGACAGTCCCGCAATCCCATCACACCAACCCAATCCATCCCGACGTCAACAAACCTACTACCCAAGACCAAATACTATCCGATATCGATACACCCAACCTACGCCCCCAACTCCGCACCCACCTCCACCCAAAGTCGAATTGACAATCGGTATTGCAAGCAATATAGTTGAGTAAGGTAACCGCGCTAATTAGAGGAGTCCTTCCCCCTGCCTCGCCCACGGTCCACCGAAGGCCCATGTTGCAACCCGCCTGGGCCATTTGCCCAGCCCGTCGAAACAAGCGCGAAATCCTGCCCAATCTCCGACCCCCGAACGGCGATACACTCCTGTTCAATATTCATCTTGAGACCTGAAAGAGAATTAGGTTACCAACATGAAAAAATCGCTTCTCATTCTGCTCATTGTTGTGTTTCTCGCTGGCCTTGGCGCGCCCCTCTACGCACAGGACGCAGCCCTCACCCTCGAAAGTCTGGCCGAAAAAGTAGAGGCAATGGTCGAACTGGTCACCTCCATGTCCGATCGCGTCAACGCGTTCGAAGTTAGGCTCGCCGCGCTCGAAGCCACCGACACACCAACCGCAACGCCTTCGCCTGCCCCAACCGATACACCGACGCCCACCGACACCCCCACGCCCACCCCGACCGCAACCTCCACCTCGCCCACCGTCTCAGTTTCCAGGACCATGAACGTGCGCGCAGGCCCGGGCACCAACTTCGCAGTAGTCGGACAAGCATCGGCCGGTGACCAATACACAATCTCCGGCAAGAACCCCTCCGGAGGCTGGTGGCAGATTATCTTCGGCGGGGAGTATGCGTGGATCTATGCACCCCTGACGACCGCGACCAATCCCGAGCTCGTACAGGTTGCCTCCATCATTCCAACGCCTGCATTCACGCCGGTCCCACCGCCCCCCACCGCGACGCCCATCCCGCCGCCGCCGGCATTCGCCTACTCCCTCATCGATAGCGGCAGCTGCCCCGGCAACGATCAGCAGACCTTCTTTGAAGGGCTCGTCCGTGACAGGAACAACAATGTGTTGAACAATGTCTGCGTCCATGTAGCCTTCAACGGACCTCGAAACACCAAATGTACCGGTTGCGGCAAACCCACCGGAAAATGGGGCTTCTCGCCTTTCGGCGGTCCTGCCTCTTCTGGCACCTTTGTTGAAATCTGGGTCGTGAACTGTCCCGCCGGCGTCAACACTGATGGAAGTCACAACTCGAAAGATTTCTCGAACCTGACTCCCCTCTCGCCAAAGTGGTCCATGACGATCAGCAACAGTGTCGCTTGTACCAACATCACATTCAAGCAGAACTAGGTTTCAATAGCGGCTACCTGCAACTGAATATCAGAGATAGAAGAGAGGCGGATGATATGCTCATCCGCCTCTCGCAATTCTGGCAGGAATATCCTACCCTCTATTGTCCGCCTGACCCCTTGGCCATCCTTGCATCTCAGGGAATCACCAGTCGCCGCATCCCCGCACCACTCGTAAGGGTCATCCCCCAAAAAAATAGGTCGGATTCAATGTGACCACCATTTGGTGTCACGACGCTTCGCGCCGACTACGCCATCGAATCGTGGCAAAATTGTCTGCCTTTACGCAAAACGCATTCAGCTTGATTTCAAACTGCACGAACAGCAGTCACCGCTGAAAGCCCTCTCCGTTCTATTCTCCCCTTGGCATCGATTAGTTCCGCACTATTCCGCAAAGGACCAAGTAACCGTCCACGAATTTTCACCGAAGCTTGGCGTTGACATGGTCGCTCAAATGGGATCGCGCCGGGTCCTCTTTCAAAGCTTCGAGCAATGCCGGCATTTCTTCCGGTACGCGCTTCGCCAGACTCAGTACCGCCTTGTAGGTCGCTCTTCGCACTACGTTGCGGCTGTCTGCCGCCAGCTGCCAGAGCAAATCAGCAAGTAGGTCGAAGTGCTTCGCCGCCTCTGCGCTGGACAGTGCCATCGCAACATTCCACTGCGCCCGCGGATGACTGCTCGCCCGCCCCAGCCACTCGGCCACCAGCGCCGGCTGCTCCTTCATCAAGCTGTCCCCGATCGCAAACGCGCCCAGGTTCTTGCGCACATAAGGATCGTCATCTTCCAACAACGGCGTCAATGCCTCCAGCATCAGTCGGCACTCCTCTTCGCTGCAGCTGTCGGCAGCCGAGCCGCACCCAACCGCCGCTGCCCGCCGAATATTGGGCGATGAATGCACTGCCCAAGCTTGAATCGTCGGATATATCGCGCAGAAGTGGCCCCCGATAACCCGTCTCAACGCGCTGGCCGCCCACTCCCGCACCTCCCAGTTCATGCTGTCCGCCAGCTTCAGAATTATTTCCGTCACTTCTTCCGGGTTGTGCGCGAACAGTTGTCCAAGAAGCACCAGTCCAACCTCTTGCGCGCCCTCACTCTCCGACCGGGATAAGGCCATGGCGGTGTTGTACAACGCCGGTGTCGACTCGCCGTAATGCGACCTGATCAGTTTGGCCGCCTGCAGCTTTATGGCCTGCCGCGGCGTGCCGGCATGTGCTGTCTTCTGCGTATCTAGGACGCCAACTGCCTCCGCAATACTCTCCCTCTCGACCGCTGAGGCAAAGTCCTCCTTCCAGGAAGTATACCTTCGTGTAGCCAAAATCAGCTCCTCTTGATCCTCGTTGCGCCGTTCGCTGTTATGTGGCATGCTGACAGCGCTCAAAATATGGTTAAGAGCGGGTAAATTGTCGATTTAGTTATAGCCCAGCCCACCATGTAGGGCAAAAGCGTCTGGCTGCCCAGGTAAGCTCGAATAGGGCAGGAAAATAAGAAAAGGCCGGCCGGCGCAGAAGTCAGAATTGCCAACCAATTCCAAAGAGGTATGAAAAGGACTCCGTCAGTTCCCCTTCGCAGACCCCGCATCTCCATTACATCCGTGCCAAAGGAATGACAGCCGCGTGAGAGCAATCGTCATCAGAAACAGGGACGACAAGATCAGAGAAAAGGTCTTCATCAACGACTGGCCCGCTCCCAAGTCGCCAGTACGCAATCAGGTCAAAATCAAGACCCTCTACTCCGGCATCACCAACGGCACCGAGCGCAACCAGCTTCACAGAGGAAACTACGCCCCAGGCGACAATCTGCTGCCCATGCCGACCGGCTATCAAACCGTCGGACGCGTCATCGAGACCGGGCCCGATACCGAGCGGCTGCATATTGACGATGTCATTTTCATCGGCAAGAGCACCGGCGCCCATCTCGAATACATCGTCGTCGCCGAAGATGAACTGCTCATCAAACTTCCCGATTCAATAGACCAGCGTGAGGCCGCCTTGTATGGAATGGCGGCCGTCGCCCTCAACACCTGCCGCAATGCCGAACTGAAACTCGGCGAAAAAGTGCTGATAGTCGGTGCCGGTTATATAGGCCAGACTGCCGCCCAGGTCGCGGCCCTTTTCGGCGCCCGCGTCACCATCTGCGACATCGACGACCGTCGGCTTCAGCTGGCGCGCCGCATCGGCGCCGTCGAAAATGCCCTCAATGTCGATGGCCCCGGCTGGTCTCAACAGATCGCCGATGAAAGTTTCGATGCCATCCTCGACTTTGCCGGCGTTCCCGGCATGGAGGATAAATTTCTCCTCGCTGTGCGGACTGGTGGGCGGGTCCTCCTGATCGCCGGCCGCGACAGGGTAAACTACCACTTCAACCTTGCCCAGCGCCGTCTCATAACCATCAAACAGAACAGCCACTTCTACGTCGATGACCTGCAAAACCTCTGCCGTTTGCACGGTCGCAGACAGATCGACCTGTCATCGCTCCTGCAGGACGTCGTCCCCGCCGAAGAAGCCAGGCGCATCTACGACACCCTGCGCGATCGGCCAAATGACCTTCTAGGTACCGTATTCAGCTGGTGAAAAAGGAAACGAAAGAGCCATGAGTACGAACTCTTCCAAGACCGACAGCATCTCCGTCGCCGTCATCACCGGTGGCCACAACTTCGATGTTCCTGGCTTTCAGGCAATCTTCCGCGACATGCCGCAGGTCGACAGCTTTATCCAACTGGAGGAGAATTGGGTGGCCGACATCGGCAACGTCCGCGACTCTTATGATGTCCTTCTCTTCTACAACATGCCTCGCAACGTACCTGAAGACAGAAACAGATCTGTCCTTGAACGCCTGGGCCAAAATGGCCAGGGGATCTTCCTCCTCCACCACGCCATTCTGGCCTACGATCAGTGGCAATTCTGGTCCGAAATAGTCGGAATTTCCGATCGCAGTTTCGGATACGACCATGAACAGGAACTCTCGGTCGAAGTCGCCGACCCCGCCCACCCGATCACCAAAGACCTCAAAACTTGGCAGATGATCGACGAAACCTACTCCATGGCCAGTGCAGGCCAGGACAGCCATCAGCTATTGACCACCAATCACCCAAAAAGCATGCGCGTCCTCGGCTGGACGCGCCAGTTCCGAAACTCTCGCGTCTTCTGCTTCCAGTCCGGCCACGACAACCTCACCTATCTCGACCCGAACTTCCGCAAAACAGTCCTGCGCGGCATCCAGTGGTGCGCCGGACGTATCTGACCTGCTATTCCTGACAATCGTCGTTTCAATCGCACCATTGAGGCGCAGAGACGCCCGCTACTAGCTTCTGATGTAGCCAATGAACTACGCAATAAGCGCCTCTACCTCCGCCCAGTCGACCGACGCTTCGACCGCATCGGCAAGACGGTCATACTCCCGATTCCGCAACGCCGTCGTCGCCACAACCTCGCCCGACCAGCCCAATCCGCGCAGCCAGCCGTGCCGAAATCCGTCATTCTCAAACAAGCCGTGCATGTAAGTTCCCCACGCCCTGCCTTCTAAGACACTTGCCCCGTCCGGTATTGAGACTCGCCTCCCATTTCGATCAACAATCTCGCCGAAAGGGGCCGTGCCCAACCGGGCCTGCGTTTCTCCTGTATGAATCTCATACCCCTCGACAATCTCCCCGTCCGCCAACCGCATACGGGCCTGATGCGTCTCCTTGTCCGCCAGGAACTGCGTTGAAACCGGCAACAACCCTAGTCCCGCTGCCTGGCCGCCCGCCTTCCCCTCCATCCCCAGCGGATCGGCCAGCCACTCGCCGGCCACCTGATACCCGCCGCAGATTCCGACCACCTGCGCGCCTCCTCGAAAGGCCGCCAGAATCGCGTTATCCAGGCCGCGCCCCCGCAGCCACGCCAGGTCCGAAAGCGTCGCCTTCGTGCCGGGAAGTATGATCGCCGCCGGACGCCCCAACTCTTCCGCGTTCTCCACATAGCGCAGACTGACACCCGGCTCGACACTGAGCGCGTCAAACTCATCGAAATTGGCGATACGCGGAAACTGGATGACAGCAACATCAACCTGCCCTGCGCCCAGACTTCCGCTCACTCCCCGCTTGCGCTCCAGCGGCACAGCATCCTCGTCCGCGATACGCAGGTCAGGCAGAAAGGGAATTACGCCCAGCGTGGGGACGCCAAATGCCCTTTCCTTCAGCATCTCCAGTCCGTCCCCCAACAGCGCAGGATCCCCGCGAAATTTATTGACGAGGAAACCCCGCACCTGCCGCCGCTCCTCCGGCTCCAACAGCAGCATCGTTCCCGCCAGCGCCGCAAACACGCCTCCGCGGTCAATATCCCCTACCAGCAAACAGGCAGCCCCGGCGTGGCGCGCCATCCTGAGATTGACAATATCCCCCGCCTTCAGATTGATCTCCGCCGGGCTGCCCGCCCCCTCCAGCACGATCAGGTCGTAGCGAGCCGAGAGCCTGTCATAGGCCGCAGTGACCTCGCTCCACAGCCGTTCCTTCGTCTCCTGCCAGTTCCTCGCCTCAAGCTGCCCTGCAACGCTTCCGTTCAGCACAACTTGACTTCTCCGGTTCCCCTCCGGCTTGAGCAGGACCGGGTTCATATCTGTGTGAGGAAAAATCCCCGCCGCCTCCGCCTGCACGATCTGCGCGCGTCCCATCTCGCCGCCCTCCAATGTCACGCCCGCATTGTTGCTCATATTCTGCGCCTTAAACGGCGCAACCCGAACGCCCCGGCGCGCGAATATCCGGCAGAATGCCGTCGCCAGCAAGCTCTTGCCCGCATTCGAATGCGTCCCCAACATCATCAGCGCGCCCGCCATCGTCTCACCCCTTTACTGCAGCTGGTGGAACCAGTTCATCTCGTGCTCCCGCAACAGCTCCGGATGGAAAATCCTGATCAGGTCAGCCAGCACCATGTCAGGATTGGCAACCCCCGTCTCCCAGTAGTCATTGCCCCCCCATTCATTCAACCTGGCATTGTTGTTGTACACCGAACCATGCTCTACCGCTGCCAGCGCACCGTACCGCTCATCTGCTGCCAAAACGTCCCCGGCGTTGAACCAGGAGCCCGTATTGGGCAGCCAGATTTCTGCTTCAGATGCCGCCTCAAACACCGTCTCCATCGACAGCGGAATTGATCCGGTTGAACTGTCGTCCTGCCACAAATAGCTGCCGCCCGCGTCCGCAATGTAACGGGCAAAATAGCTCTGGCCGCCGGGAACCCGCCACGACTCCCGTCTCGCAATGCCCACCAATACAGTAGGCCGTTCTTCTACACCTGCCGCCAGCGCCGCCATTTCCGCATAGCGCGCCGCAATTCCGCTGAAGACCTGGCTCGCCAACGCCTCCTGATTGAAAAAGAGCGCCGTTGCCTTTATCCATTCGGTGCGGCCCAGCGGCGAACTCTCCATATACCCCGCTGTCAGCGTCACCGGCAAATCCGCCTCCTCCAGCTTGGGATGTGTGTCAAAGTCCACATTGCCGTAAGCAAAAGTGATGATCAACTCCGGATCCACGTCGATCAGGATCTCCGTATTCACGCCCGTTCCCGTCCCGGCCTCCCGCAACTCGCCAGCATCGATCAACTCCCGCACTTCCGTCGTATTGATATAGTCGAAACGATCCACCGCCACCAAACGATCCAGCATTCCAAGCGCCTGCAGGTGGGGCAGCACCGTCGAAGTGAGTGCCGCCACGCTCCCCACAGGCACCTCTATGGTAGGAGTGTCAGCATAGCCATCCGGGACAGGTGTCCCGCACTGAACCAGCAGATACTCGAAAGTCTGCTCAGCCCCGCGCCATGGGTTATGCAGCGTCAGCAGCTTGTAATGATTGTGATACGCCACGCTCCAACCCTCCGCAAAGTCAGGACTGACCTTCCGCGGAAAATAGTCCACCGACGGATCATATCCCTCAACACAACCGCTTGTCAGATTGGCTTCGAGAGCGGGCGTATCGGACGAAGCATCCGTCATCGCAGCGGCTGGCGCCTCGTCCACCGCCGGAACCGGCGCCACGACACAACCAGCCGACAACAGGAGCATCACACTGATGATCAAGACAATTTTCATTTTCACTGCTCGGCCTTTCGGGGCTTTCCCCCAACTGAAATTTAAACATCCATCCGTGACCGCCCAATGCAAGGCAGTCAAAAGACTAAACTGTGGACTTCACAGAGGGAGCGGTCTCCCTTCCGAAAGACCGCTCAAACGACTGACTTAGCCGGACGCCGCAAAAGCGCGGCCACTCTTCTTGATCTCTTCGGCTCCCAACTCCCTCGCTGCTTCCAACAACGCAATGTCCTGCGGATCGGGGTCCTGCCAGAGATCTCGCTCCACCGCTTCGAGCAGCCGTTCCGCTATCGCTTGCCATGCCCACGGGTTGCTCTCCGAGAAGAACTGCTGCATCGATTCGCTCCGCAGGTACTCGTCTACCAGGCGCTGGTACATCCAATCTTCAAGTACCTGGGAGGTGGCATCATAGCCAAAGAGATAGTCGACCGTGGCCGCAATCTCCAACGCCCCTTTGTAACCGTGGCGCTGCATACTCTCAATCCATTTCGGGTTAACCACCCGGCTGCGAAAGACCCGCCGCGCCTCTTCCCGCAGGTCGCGGGTTCGAACACGATCAGGGTCGCTGCTGTCACCGAAATACCGGCTCGGATTCCGCCCCGTCAATGCGCGTACCGTCGCTATCATGCCGCCGTGATACTGCAGATAATCGTCGCTATCAAAAATATCGTGCTCCCGATTGTCCTGATTCTTGGTCGCCACTTGGACCGAGCTCAGCGCCCGTGCAAACTCCTCCTCCGCCGGCACACCAGCCTGCTCGCGACTGTAGGCGTATCCACCCCACACAAGATACGCGCGTGCAAAGTCCCTATCGCTCTGCCAGTTCTTGGCGTCAATCAGCGGCAGAATGCCCGCGCCATAGCTGCCCGGCTTACAGCCGAAGATGCGGAAACGGGCCTTCTCAGCTGCCGATTCACCGTGCCCGGCCATGCGCAGCGCGGCCTCACTGGCCAGCGCATGTCGGCGCGGGAAATTCATCTCAGCAGGCTCCTCCGCCTCGATCGCCAACTGCACCGCGCTGTCAATAAGTGTAATCAGGTTCGGAAACGCGTCGCGGAAGAAACCGCTGATTCGGCAGACCACGTCCACCCGCGGCCTTCCCAGCTCCTCCAGCGCAATCAACTCCACGCCCGTGACGCGACGATTCTCTCTCTGCCAGACCGGCCTCGCCCCCAGCAGCGCCAGCACTTGGGCAATGTCGTCCCCGGCCGTCCGCATCGCGCTCGTTCCCCATATGCTGAGTCCCACGCTCTCTGGAAACTCCCCCTCCTCCCGCATGTAGCGGCTTATCAGCGTCTCTGCCAGCCCCTGCCCCACCTGCCACGATGCCATCGTTGGCAGCGCACGCGGGTCGACCGCGAAAAAATTGCGGCCGGTTGGCAATACATGGGCCATCCCACGCGTCGGCGAACCGCTCGGCCCCGGACGTACATAACCGCCGTCCAGCGCATGGATGATCTGGCCTATCTCCGCCTCCCCGCCTTCCAGCAAATTGGGCAGAATGGAACTGGTAACATAATGAAGAATCTCCTCCAATTCTCCATTCCCAGCGCCCCCATGCGATGAATCCGCCTGCGCGCGCTCTCTCTGCAATGAGCCAAGTCGGCCAGCCGTCTCAGCCGCAATACCTGAAACCGATTCGACCCCCCACTCAGCCTCGGCCAGACCCGCAAGCGCCCTCTTGCACTCCGACTCTATCCATTCCACCAAGTCTGCATTCGTTTTCAACCCCGTGCCGTCATCGTCCCGCCGGTCGCCCGGCCTATCCTGCAGCAGCTGCCAGTCCTGGCCGGCAACGCTCGCCGCACAGGCAGGCAGCGACGGTACCTCCGCATTTGGCAGCTTGACCAGATGATAGACCGTCTCCACCAGTTGATCGCCTTCCGGCACCGATCCGAGAATGTGCAGCCCGTCCCGTATCTGCGCGCCTGTCAACTCGCACAAGTATCCTTCGATGTCTTCCAGAAGGTGGGCCACCTGTGCCCCCTGCAGTTCGGCGAAAGCCGTCGGCGTCCCATCCTCGAGAAAAGCGCCGTCCCAACTATGTGAGTGGTCGCCATGGTCGGCCCGCAGTATGTACCGCAAATCATCTTCCAAATGGTCCCGCTGAATCGTCTCCCATATCTGCCTCTGGAGCAGCGGGAGTTTGGCCGGGTCGAGCTGCTCCGCCGTGTAGTACTCGTCGGCCAATTGCGCCAGCTCCGCCAGCGTCCCGTAGGCGCCTGCGCTTGTCATCGGCGGCGTCATGTGGTCGACAACGGTGGCGTGCGCCCGTCGTTTGGCCTGGCTCCCTTCGCCCGGGTCGTTGATGATAAACGGATAAACGAGCGGCATATCCTCCAATATCAGGTCCGGGAAGCAACCCTCGCTCAGTCCCACACTCTTGCCCGGCAGCCACTCCAGCGTGCCATGTTTGCCCATATGTACAATGGCATCGGCCTTCCACACATGCTGAAGCCAGCGGTACAGCGCAAGATAGTTATGCGGCGGCGGCAGATCGGGCCGGTGATAGACCTGGTCCGGATCCATGTCATATCCCCGCGGCGGCTGAAGCGCTACAAACGCATTGCCAAATTCCAAACCCGCCAGTGCAAAGGCCTCTCCATGGATATAGGCTTTCCCCGGCGCCGCGCCCCACTGACGCACCATGTCGGCCCGGTTGGCCTCGGGCGCAGTGTCAAACCACTCCGCGTAGCGGTCTATCGGCAGCTTCTGTGCCCTGGCCAGCTGCGCCTCCTCCAACCACGTAACGTCATAGGAGCAGCGGCCGATCAATTCAAGCAGCAGTGCATCGCCGCTGCGAGGAAGCGGATTTATGTTGTACCCTTCCTCTTTCATGCTGCGCATGAGCTTCAACAACGAGGCCGGCGCATCCAACCCAACCGCATTGCCCACCCGCGCCGCCTTTGCCGCGCTGTTCGTCAGAACGAACGCAATCCGTTTCTCAGCATTCGGCTTTCGGCGCAGCGCAATTTGCTTCTCGACAATGCCGGCCAGTCTCCTGATCCGTTCCGGATGGGGAACGTAGCGTGTCCCGCCTTCACCCAATGCCTCTTTGAACGAGACCGGCACGCCCACGATTCGACCGTCAAACTCGGGAATGGCGACATTCATCGCCGTATCCAAAGATCCCAGGCCTCGTCCGTTGCGCTGCCAGGCCGCCTCATCGTTGCTGCACGTAATCGCCTGAATTACCGGCACGTCCAGTTCCGTTAAAGCCTCTCCTCCATCACCCAGCGCAAAACTCAAAGTGCTGATGATCGCATCAACCGGCCCCTCCCCGGCCATCTCCCCGAATGCAAAAGGATTCCCCTCGCTGTCGCACTCCTTAAGCGACTGCGTAAAGACTGCCCGAACCTCCATGCCGCGTCTT
Organism: Caldilineaceae bacterium; assembly: GCA_965116395.1. Lineage (GTDB taxonomy): Bacteria > Chloroflexota > Anaerolineae > Caldilineales > Caldilineaceae > Bin5. Next base: position 5,373,232 of record OZ220684.1, on the reverse strand, counting down.
TCAATCTCAGCCGCAAGCGCATCGACAAATTCCGTGTTGCCGCTCAGCAAGTGTGCCCTGTAGAAGAGAATGCCAATACACGATTTCGCCTGTTCCTGTCCCCCGCCCGTCTCCGCATCGAGTGTTGACCCGTTGCGCGACTGAATATCCTCCGCCGCGGCGGCCTCCCCTTTCAAAGCGACCCTCTCTGTTCCATTTGGCATACCGGAATCCAGTGCTCCGGCCCCGTCCCCATCAGAGGCGACGTCGTGGTTCACATCGACGTCCTTTGCTTCATCGAAAACCCAATCCTCTGTATTAGGCTCGTAAACTCCGTGCAGCGGCAACGCCCGCGGTTGGTCGAATCCCCAGCCGCTCACCAGCAGATGGTCGCTGAGACATTTGAGTCCATTGGCCAGATTCTGCGGCCCCCCGCACTGAAAGTACGCGCTTATCGCCTGCGCAAGCGGCACACCAACATTGGACCTTGCCATCAGGTCGTAATCGAACGCCTCAACCGCAGGTAGGCATAGCAGAAAGCCTTCGCTCCCTTCCGCCCACTCCATCAAACGGCCAAGGCCATACTCGAACGAACGGCCAGAATGAAGCCGTGCCACAACAACCTGCGCGCCAGGCAGCAATCGCTGAAGCAACACGTCCACTGCGCTGTCATCCGCCAACCGCCCCACGTGGGCCGCCTCCAACGAAGCAAAATCCGACGGCAGATGTGAGCGTGCCTTCTCAAGTGCCAACAGATCGGTATCGGACTGGCTCAGGAACAGGACGCCCTCTCCTTGGGTCGCGGACAAAGCGGCATTCGCCCCCGCTTCCGCCGTATCGGGCAACCCACTCCAGGCGAATCCGTTGAACACGTGCGGCAGCAGCATCGTCGGCGCAGGAGTATCAATGTCCTCAAGCAGAAGCTCGATATAGTCGAACATCGCTAACACGATTGCACTGTCGTTCACAGAGTGAAACCAGTACGGACGGCCGTCTATCACAACCATGACAACGTTCGCCAGTACACAGGGACCCAGGCAGCCACCCTGATTGAGATGCACCCTACTGCGAAGCCGCCGCCTCTCCCACTCGTGGTGATAGAGATCCTGGTCCACCTCCGGGTACCCCCGATCAGTCCGTCCGCAACAGCATCCCGTCGCGCACACAAACAACATTCCCCGCAGCTGACCCGAGTTCACCATCCGGCCGTCCAACCGCTCCACCATGTTCCGCTTGCGAACCTCAGCCATCACGCCATCCCCCCAAATATCCCACCCCAAAATGCCCCAATCCCAAGCCCTTCCCCCGCAGTTCCCCTAATACTCAATCCCCGCCTGCGCCCGAATGCCCTACTCCGCAAACGGATGCTTTACCTCCCGCATCTCCGTAACCAGGTCGGCAAAATCGATCAAGTTGCGCGGCGCATTGCGCCCCGTGATCACAAGATGCAGCATCCGCGGCTTGTTCGCCTCCAGCCAGGCCAGCGCCTCGTTGCCATCCACCCACCCGTAATGCAGCAAATAAGTAAACTCGTCCAGGATCAGAAGATCGTATTTGCCGCTGACAATCCGCTCCTGGCAAACCGACCACGCATGCCGCGCCCTCGCGACCGTCTCGTCCATATCGCTGCTTGTCCAAGTCCACCCGTCACCGCTGCTGATCCATTCAATGTCCCCCATACGCTCCGCCGCCCGGATCTCTCCAAAGCGGGCGTTCTCATTCTTCAGAAACTGGATCACGCCAATCTTCATGCGCCGCCCCCACGCCCGCGTCATCACGCCCAGCGCCGCCGTCGTCTTTCCCTTCCCCTCGCCCGTATTCACGATGACAAGACCCTTTTTCTTACGTCCCCGCCGTGCCGCCATTCGCCGCACCTCCGCCGCCGTCTCCTCCTCCCTCCCGCCGATCTCTCCCTCCTCCTCCGAATCCGCTTCCCTCTCCAACGGCGTCCAAGGTATGGGCGTCAAAGGATCATCGCCCCGCATATCGGGCGCGTATGCTGGTTCCTGGCCAGCAGGGAATTGACGGTGAAAGATGAACGCTTCCACCGGTCTGCCGCCGATCAAGTGCTCCCGGTAGATGCGTTCCATTGCCTCCTCGTCCACACCGTGATACCAGATACCGTCTGGATAAACCACCAGAATCGGGCCGCCCTGGCACACGCCCAGACAGTCCGCCAGTGTGCACTTGATCCGGTGCGGGTTTCGCAGCTTGTTCAACTGCTGCTGCCTGTTCCTCTCCAGCACCAACCTGTTTAGACGCTCGGCCTCTTCCGCTGGCGCACAGTCGCCATGATTGCAAATGAAAAGCTGACGCCCATAATTCCGCATGTTCGGACGGTCGATCTCACCCATCTCTTCCTCCTTGGCCTGCATAGCCTCTCCCCCGCCGCGCCGCAGTCCGGGTCAAACTCTTCTAGCTGAAGACAGGATCACCGCCGCTCCCGCAGCCGCAATCCCCAACAGCACGCTCACGGTTACCAGCCGCCGCGCCCGCCCAATATCATCCGCCTTCGGCCGCGCCAGCCCTTCCCCCAGCCTGTACTGCCCCACCTTCTCCAGCTCAACCTCCAACGCGCCCGCCGCCGCGCTCATCGGCTGCCCGGCATTGGGACTGTCGGTCTGCCGAGCGTCGCGACGCCAAATCCGCCATGCACTTCCACTGCTGCCCCCCGCAAGCGCCGCCCCGCCCACGATCAGTAATGCCGTCAACCGTGCCGGAACCAGGTTGGCCAGGTCGTCTGCGCGCGCCGCGCTCTTTCCCAGCCATTCCCGCTCCACATCGCGGTAACCCAGCATCGCATCGGCCGTATTCAGAAAGCGGTACACAACCACCGCCGGCAGACCGCCAACGCCATACCAGAACAGCGGCGCAACAACACTGTCAGAGCTATTCTCCGCCAGCGACTCGATAGTCGCCGCCGCCACCAAACCCTCGTCGAGCTGCGAAACATCCCTGCTAACCAGGTGCCAGCCCAACTGCCGCCGCGCCTCATCAATTTCGCCCCGCCCAAGCGGCTTCTCCACCGCCTTACCCGCACGCATCAATCCTCTCCACGCCAGAATCAACGAAAGAATCGCCCCTTCCACCAGCCAACCGAACCACCGTCGCCGCAACTGACCTGCAGCCCACCTGCCGCCTAGCCCCAGCACACACGCGCTGCCGCCAATAACCCCCGCGCCGTACAAAAAGGAGGCCAATGCGCTCCCCCGCGGCGCCAGCTTCCGCAGCAGCGCAATCCAACTCCCCATCCACGCCACCGGGTGGAAACGGGATGGCGGATCACCAAACAACGCGTCGAGCATCAACGCCAGCAAGGCAGCCAGTACCCGCCGCTCCCTCCCGCTGGCGCAACCAGTAAAATATCGGGCCCACGATTCACAAAGCCATTGGAAAAACAAAAGGCGACCCCCTCATAGAGTGGATCGCCTGGAAAGAAAAAGTCCGCCAAATGGCGGAAGGCGTACAAAGTAACTTTGCCGCTCATCCCCTTGGTCCACGAAGGTGGTTCACGAACCGACCAACCCGCATACTGCCGGTCCGTTCGACTGAGCATCTGAAAAGGCGGGTTATCGGGCTTAGTGAAAACAAACTCACATTACCGTTGCGGGACAGCGCCGGACTGGTTCACCTGAACGTCACCGGTCTTCCCCCATTGTGCGCCGCGCATCCGGGCAGATGGCGCACCTTGACAGAAACCTATTCAATTGTGCCCAACAATATATATCGAGACGCCGCACCCTGTCAACTGCGTCAAACGACCGTGTGCAACCCAAACTATAGTGTGCTTCGCGGCGCTCTTTTCAACCGTCCCAATGTATCCTCTACATCACCGCCACAGGCATTTCGCGACCCTCAGTGAGGCAAGCCAACCTTTCTCACTATCCACTGGTCTCTCTCCTCTTTCCAGGTGCATTTTGGCGGTCGGCCGCAAGCGGCCTCCCTTGTGCAGGGGCTGCGCCCCCGCAACGCCCCCCTACAAAAACATGCCTCGCCACCGTCTCACTCTGTTCCCGACACTGTCCTCCATCCACCGCAGTGCCCCCCACCCCCGTAGGGGCAGGCCTTGTGCCTGCCCTCGTCCTGCCTGGCATGAAATCCCCACCTTACCCTCCCCACCCCCATTCACAGCCAATCCCTGAAATCCCATCAAACCCCGTCCAGACAATCCCCCAAATTCCCCCTCGAACGCTGGCCGCGCACAAGTCACAGTCAATCAACAAGATCTCCCCAAATCACAACTCAGACAATCCCCGTCCCAAATCCGTCCCAAATTCGCCCAAAAACCCCCAATTTCCGTGTTATAATAACAAATCCGTACAGGTGTTCTCTCCCTGTACAGTCAACCAACCCATCACCATCGCCGGCCCTCCAGCCGCACAACCAGATACACCCGAATCCCAGGAGTAACCCACAATGTCCAAAACCCCCTGTAAAGGAATCAGAAAAGACGGCTCTCCCTGTCAGGGAATCGGCCTCAAGAAATACGACGGCCTCTGCATCGCCCACGGTCCCGGCCCCGACCAGGTCCACACATGGCGCGCCCGCGGCGGCAAAAACTTCGCCACCGCCGCCCGCCTCGACAAACGCCTCCCCGAACGCCTCAAACAGGCCATCGACCTCGTTCACGACAGCATGAAGCGAGTACTGGAAGGAACAATCTCCCCCGCCGCCTGCAACGCCGCCTGCCGCAGCGCCAAAACCCTGGTCGACCTCTACCACCGCGCCGACGAGGAAATGGAGCGCATCCGCACCGAAGAAACACAGGCCGCCGCCGCCGAGTTCACCGGCGCCCCCGCCAACCTCGACTTCCTCGCAGCCGTCGACAACATCACCGCCCAACAGGACCAGTACCGCGCCGAATCCCTCGTCGAACAGGGCTTCGCCGAATACAATGAGCCCTCCAACCCCGACCAACCCCCCGAAGTGGTCCTCAACGACAAAGGCCAACGCCGCTTCGGCTACCATGACCTCGACTTCACACAACGGTCACTAATTGAAGTGGAGGATCGATTAGATGAATATGACCACGATCAGTCCGACCCTCCCGATATTCCCGAGATCACCGAACAGTTGGAAACCATGCAAGAAAATGTCGAAGAGACGCAGTCCCGTTTGGCCGGCGACCCCGCGGCCCCCTTCGACCCCCTGACCGGCCAGCCCTTCACCGCACTCCCGGCCCGTGTCAAAATCAACGCCGAGCGCAACCCGCTCAACCCTCGCGACGAAGCGCCGCAAGAAGTCCTGGCACAGCAACTCAGCAAAATCAAAGAGCTGAAGCGTCGAGCCGAAGAACTTTCCCAAGACGAAGACTACAAACGAAGATGGGCACAGGCAGAGAAACACGAGAACGACTGGGCAGAGTCTATGGCCTATTCCGCCGCCCACTACAAAAAAAATCAACCATATCCCACCGGCCCCGCAACTGCAATAAGGGCATAGCAAACAAATAACATATAATCACCAATACTGTTCCCCCTGGGCAGCAGCCGTATGCCCCTACCCATCACCCACCCCAAAGAGCCCCCATCTCCCCACAACCCTCTCCACAACCCCCCACACGACCCTCCCGCCCCCCAATTCCGCCCCCTCCCCGCCACCGTCCATCACAACCCATCCCTCAAATCCCAATAATCCCTGTTCAGACAACCCCCCCCAATTTCTCCCCCAATCTCTAGCCAATCTCTTGTAAACTCTAGCAGAACGCTCCCACAAGCTCCCCGCCCTCCCCCGCCCTCCCCCGCCCCTCCCCCGCCCTTCCTCGCCCTTCCCCCGCCTTTCCCACCACTGCTTTCCAAGTTGCAAGACACAACATAAGACGCGAAAATAAAGAGTAAGCCCCAATCAGATGCGAACAACGAGGAGAATGGAGCCATGACGGACACCTACAAACGCGACGGCTACCTGCATGTCCGCCAAGCCATCCCCCCTTCAGACCTGCAGCCACTGCGCGACTGCATCCAACGCCAGGTAGGCATCTACGCCGAAGAAATGCTACACCAGGGAAAAATAAAGAACCCCTACGAGAACCTGCCCTTTGGCCAGCGGCTGGCCGCGTTGCACCGCGAAAACGAGATTCGCCTCCGCTCGTGGAACTACCCCATCTTCGGCCCCGAGCTGCACGCCCTCATTCACCACCCCGGCATCGCCGACGCCCTCGAACCCCATCTGGGACAAAATATCAGCTTCAACGGCGACTACCATCTCCGCCCCAAAATGCCGGACAGCGTGATGACCGCATTTCCCCTCCACCAGGACAGCCAGTACTACGGCAAACTGTCACAGCATGCCCACATAATCACCGTCTGGATCCCCCTCGTCGACGTCGACGAAGAAAACGGCTGTCTCTATCTGATCCCCGGCAGCAACGCCTGGGAACTTATCGACAGCGCTCGCGACAAGAATCAAAATATGCGGTCCTTCGAGGATCCGGGGGCCCGCGGCACTCCCGTCCCCGCACCCATGAATCTCGGCGACATCCTTTTCTTTTCCAACATGACCTTTCAGGGCGGTAAGGTCAATAACACGCCCGAAGTTCGCTGGAGCGTCGACATTCGCTACTGCCGCACGCCGGGAACCTTCAACGCGCCGCCGCATGTAATCCAGAGCGAAGACTTCATGCACGACAAACTGAAGCAGACCAAGCGCCCACCCATGGTCGTTCGAGGCGAAGGCCGCCCGCCGAAATATGAGGAATGGCATTCCGCCTTGCTGGCCCTCCGAAACTGACCAAACAATAGGACGCGGCCAGCATCCCGCCCGCAAACCTCCAATTTCCACAAAAGCTTCACATTCACACACGATTGCAAAGGAGCACCTGTGCATATCCATCCACGTTCCGTCAATAACAAGATCTTTGACGTCTGGCGCAGCCCAGGACGCTTTACCAAGAACCCCGACATTATCGAACTGCCCTCCGGCAGGCTCATGTTGATCTATTCCGACACCGACTCCCACTGGTCGCAGGTAAACCAGGTCCTCACGCTTCTCGCCAGCGACGACCGCGGCCAAACCTGGTTCAAACACCGCGAGATCGACAGCGCCAACCTCCAGGAGGGCGATGAGCGGCTCGTCACTCCGCGCCTCAGCCGCCTCAACGACGGCCGCCTTGTCGTGATCATCGACCACGACGACCACGGCCACTTCCACGAAGATCAACCCCCCGGCAACTGGCTCTACTGGAGCGAGGACAACGGTGACACCTGGACAGAAGCCCAAAAGCCCCACATCATGGGTTTCGAGCCCGACCGCATCCTCGATCTGCCCGATGGACGAATAGGCGTAGTCTCCCACATCATGCGCGGCGACACCCAGGAGTTCGCCGTCATTCTCTCCTGCTCCGAAGACGGTGGCGAAACCTGGTACGAATCCGCCACTGTCGCTGACAACGGCTACCACCGCGTCTGCGAAGGCGCCATCGTCTTCCTCGAAAACCCCGACGCCGTCGGCGGCCAGGAACTGGCCTGCCTTCTGCGCGAAAATCATCACGCCGGCATCCCCAGCTTCGTCACCTTCTCAACCGACAGCGGTAGGACCTGGTCGCCTCTCCAAATGTGCCCCTTCGCCCTCGACCGCCCCTACGCCAAACAACTGCCCGACGGCCGTATCTTCGCCACCGGCCGCCATGTCAACGGGCCTCTGGGAACCTATGGCTGGTGCGGCGACATCAAGGCGGAGGCCGGCACTTACCAGATCGGCGGGCCGCGCCGTAAATATGCCGCAAAAATAGAAGACGGCTGGCTCGTGATCGACAACCTGCCCGGCCACGAAGCCCGCTACTGCCTCCTGCCCCCCGAATCCGCCCGTAGCGAAATCCACATGGAAGCGACCCTGAAAGTCGAAGGCAGGCCCGGCCAACCTGCCGCGTTTATGTCGGTTTCACAACTCGGCGTCGTCGTAAATATCGCCGCCGATGGCATCTGGAGCCGCCTTGGCGCCGACTTCCGCCATGCCGTCGACATGACTGAATACCACTCAATCACCATCCGTCACCGCCGTGGCCTCCTGCAAATTCAAGTTGATGGCCAGACCGTAATAAGCCAGTGCATCTTCCGCGAGGACAAGCCTATCGGAGACTCCCGCCGCGCAGGGGCCCTCGGCGGGTACACCCAGTTCGGCCAACCACAATCAGGCGGACGCAGCTACTGGCGGTTCGTGTCATATCGAGTGCAAAATCCGACCCTCGAAGACTTCGAATGGTTCTGGGGCGCCGACATGGAAATCTTCCCCGACGAGTACCAGCGTCAGCGTATGATCCAGATTCACGGAAACCACCCGGAACAGGCGCCCGGGCCCGACCACGGCTACTCCTCCTGGCTGATGCTGGATGACGGCCGCATCATGTGGGTCGACTACACTAACTACGGCGACCCCGCCGGGTCCAGCCATCTCGTTGGCGTCTTTATCGATCCCGAAGATATCGCCTGAAAGGAGTGAACCCCCATGAGCGCAGAAAACGCACAGGGTCTCCCCTGGCTCCTGCAAGAGACGCTATACGCCAGCGGCGACGGCCGTTACCACACCTACCGCATTCCCGCCCTCGCCGTCTCCGCCCTCGGCACAGTTCTGGCCTTTGCCGAGGGCCGCAAACACGGACGCGGCGACGCCGGCGAAATCGACCTCGTCCTGCGCCGCAGCTTCGACAACGGCCGCACCTGGACCCCCACACAAATCGTAGTCACCGAACCAGAAATGACCTGCGGCAACCCCTGCCCCGTAGTCGACCACAATACCGGGACCATCTGGCTGCCCTTCTGCAAAAACCTGGCCGATGGCGACGAAACCATGATCTGCGAAGGCAAAGCCCCCCGCACCGTCTGGATCACCCACAGCCGCGACGATGGCCAGACCTGGAGCGAACCGCACGACATTACCGCCTCCGTCAAAGATCCACAGTGGACCTGGTATGCCACCGGCCCCTGCCACGGCATCCAGCTCGACACCGGTCGCCTCGTCATCCCCTGCGATCACATCGTCGGCCTCCATCTGGACCGCAACCGCGACCCCTATCACTCCCATGTCATCTACAGCGACGACAGCGGCGCAACCTGGCAGCTCGGCGGCAACGTTGACGACGGCACAAATGAGTGCGCAATCGCCCAGCTCCAGGATGGTAGCCTCTACATCAACTGCCGCAACCACGTCCGCGGAACACGTCGCGCCATCGCCCGCAGCTATGACCAGGGCCAGACCTTCGTAGAGTTCGAGTGGGAGGACCAACTGATAGAGCCTGTCTGCCAGGGCAGCGTCGAGTCTCTGCCCCAAGGCCAGCTCCTCTTCGCCAACCCGGCCAGCACCCGCCGCGAGAATATGACCGTCCGCCTCAGTTCAGACGGCGGCCGCACCTGGCCCGCCGCCCGAACACTCCATCCCGGTCCTTCCGCCTACTCGGATCTCGCCGCTCTCCCGGAAGGGAACGTCTGCTGTCTCTACGAGAGCGGCCAGAGCCAACCCTACGAAAACTTGACCCTGGCTCACTTCAACCTTGCCTGGCTGAAGGAGGGGTCCGACCTCTAGCTACTATCGTTCGAGGAAATAAGCGGTGCAAAGTAGAAGTTGCCGTCACGACGCTGAAGAATGTGTGAAAAGGGAATCCCAACGCGCCGGCACCAAATGGAAAGCGTTACCATGAATAGGTTTTCGAATCTGCGAATCAGCGCGTTGCCCCTTTTCGCCGTCCTTCTCCTTCCCTTCCTCGCGATTGCATGTGTACCCGTCGGCCCGACTCCCGACCCGCCAATCAGGGTCGCAGTCCAGCCCTATCAAAGCTCCCCGTATCCCTGTGAAGGTCGCTTCGTCGCCCACACCCTTGATTACATCACCTCCATCGGGGACGAGGTGGTCAGAACCTACGACAGCAACGGCGCCGGCCTCGCCGTCAACGACCTCGACAATGATGGCGACCTCGATCTGGTACTGGCGAACCTGGCGGGCCGCAATGCCATCCTCTGGAACGATGGCAACTTCTCCTTTCGCAAACAGGAATTCCCCCACGGCCAGTCCCGCGCCGTCAGCATCGTCGATATCGATGGCGACAACTGGCCGGACATAGTATTTGCCCATCGAGAAACCAGGCCCCTGGTCTGGATGAACGACGGCCACTCCCACGGCAATCGCAGCCAGGACACACCGGCCAAACAAGGAGACATCAACCACATCAACGGTTTCACCCGCCTCGACTGGTTTCCCGCCTCCCAGAAAGCCTACACCTTCGCCTGGGCAGACCTCGACCGCGACAACGATCTCGACTTCGTCCTCGCCACCTACCAGAATGAGTACACGCGCATAGACCCAACCGACCTCGCCAATGGCGGCGTAGTCTACTACGAAAATACCGGAGATGACTTCGTCGCCACCCACCTCGCCGCCCAATCTCAGGCCCTCGCGCTCCTGCTCGTAGATATCAACCAGGACGGCCGTCTCGACATCTGGGTGGGGCACGATTTCCTGTTGCCCGACCAGATTTGGCTCTGGTCACCGCAAGGTTGGGTAGAGTCGACGCCCTTCGCCCAAACTGCCCAGAACACGATGAGTTTCGCCGCGGGCGACATCGACAATGACGGACGCGCAGAACTGTTCGCCGCAGACATGAAGCCCTATCCGGAAACGCCGGAAATGTTGGCCGCCTGGTCTCCCCTCATGGAAATGATGGCCGATGCTGACGTCCCCGGTGACCAGCAGATCATCGAGAATGTCCTTCAAATTCCCGCCGCCGGCGCCTATACTAACCAGGCCGGCGCCCGCGGCCTGCAAGCCAGCGGCTGGAGTTGGTCCGCCCAATTTGGCGACCTCGATCAGGACGGCTTCCTCGACCTCTACATCGTCAACGGCATGGCCGCCGAGGAAATGTTCAGCCACCTGCCCGGCGACGAGCTCGTCGAGCAGAATCTAATCTTCCGCAACGATCAACAGGGGAGCTTCCAGCCTGAGCCCAACTGGGGTCTCGACGCAACCGAAGGCGGCCGCAGCATGGCCATGGCCGACATCGACAACGACGGCGACCTCGACATCGTCATCAACAATCTCCTCGCGCCCGCCCTCATTTACGAGAATCGCCTTTGCGGCGGCAACAGCCTGACCGTCGATCTCTCCTGGCCCGCAAGCATGAACACCCGTGCCATCGGTGCCAATCTGACGCTGCACACCACAACCGGCAGCTACACCCGCACGCTGCGCTCCAACAGCGGTTATCTCACAGGCGAACCGTCGCAGGCTCACTTCGGCTTCCCCGTCGACAGCACTCCACTCCTCCTCCAAATCAGCTGGCCCGATGGCACTACCTCAACCTTGTTTGCACCGACGGCCGCAGGCGCAAGAGTCTGGGTAGAGCGCACAGATAGTCCATAGATGGTTCCCGCACTGCCTGGCGACCGTGCTTTATCTTCCCCAGCAACGTGTCTGGCCAACAGTATTCCCCCCAGACGCTCCTGTAGGGGCAGGCCTTGTGCCTGCCCTGAACGCCTCCACAAGCCGGAGCATAATTTTCCCCCAGACGGTCCGGTAGGGGCAGGCCTTGTGCCTGCCCTGTGCCCCTCCAAAAGCCGGTACACAATATCACCCACCGTCACAGCGCGTTTCACACCTGACCCTTTCGTCCCAGAACTGGGATGCACCCGACCAAAAATTTACACTTGACTTTCGCTTGCATAGTCTGTAAGATCGCCTTGGCGCTATCGTGACGGCTGGTACGACTCAACCCACCAGCCGCCTGCCCCGAAATCTTTCGCCGAAGCCTTTCCAGACCATTTGCCATTCTTACTTCCTTGTAGCCCGCATTGAGATTGCGCGATTCGTATAGCAGTTCCCTGCCCACCGCTTTTTCTCATCCAAGTTCATTTCCGCTTCTGGGTACACAACAATCACAAAAGGAGGACCTGAAAATGTCCACAAGAATGAGCCGCCGATCAATGCTGAAATGGATGGCCGCCGGCAGCGCGTCTGCAGCCCTGGCCGCCTGCGCCGTGCCAGCCGCAACCGACTCCGGTGGCGACGCCGATATGGCTGATATGGAAGACATTACCATCGGATGGGCCAGGCATGGTTCAGAGGCAGATGTACCAACCGAGACCGGTCTGTCAGAGCTATTCAAGTCCAAGAATCCTGGCGTGACAGTTGAGCCTCTCGTCCTGCCTTGGGGTGACTACAACACCAAAATTCCGGTCATGGTCGCCGGCGGCACCGCCCCTGATACCTTTGGCTGTCACCCTGCACTTATGGCTGAGACACACACCGCAGGCGGGTCTACCCCTCTTACCGATTTCATTGACGCCTACGGCGCTGACCTCAACTATGATGATGTCGTCTATCACGGCGACGCCCTCTTCGACGGTGTCGTCTTCGGCCTGCCGCAGAAGTCCTGCACCCACCAGTTGCGCTACAACAAGACCCTGCTTGCGGAAGCCGGCATGCCCTCTCCAGGTGACCTGTATTGGGAACAGGGCGCCGACGGCTGGAACTGGAATACTTTCATCGAGATGGGCAGGGAACTTACAAAGGATTTGGATGGCGACGGCGAAACCGACCAGTACTTCTACGGCGGTTCCGGCGGCACGAATCAGCTGGCCACAATCCGTGCGGCCGGCGGCGAAGTCTTCGATGAGGCCGTCTCCACCTGCACCATCAACAGCGCCGATGCCGTCGAGGGCATCAAGTTCATGGCAGACTTGGTACTGGAGTACGGCATTCAGCCGCCGCCTGAAATGCAGGCAAATGAACTGGGCATCAACTTCAACACCGGCAGAATCGTGATGGCCGGCGGCACTACCTGCGACTCGGTGCGCGATCTGCGCGAAGGCTACGAGCTCCCCTTTGAATGGGACTTTGTGCTCGTCCCCGCCGGCAAGGCCGGCTTCCGCTGCTGGGGCGATACCGACCAGATTGTGGTCTCCCCAACCAGCGAGCACTCGCAGGAAGCCTTCGACTGGACCGTCTACCGCAGCAGCCTGGAAGCCTGGGAAGAGGGCTACGACAGCGGCATTAAGCTGGCCTTCTCCGATGGCCCAACCCGCTACTCCATCTTCGAATCCAAAGCCTATACCGAACCGCTCGGCGCGCTCGATATTCCTATGATCCGCGAAGGATACATAAACACAATTCCCAACCCCTTCGTGCCGCGTAGCCCGCAGCCCTACCGCGTGCTCTTCACCGTCATGACGACCGAAGTCGACAACGCCCTGCGCGGCGCCAAGTCTGCCCAGCAGGCTGCCGACGACATGTGCGAACAGATTGAAGAAATTCTCGCCGAGAACGCCTAGACAGTTCTGCCTTTTCTGTGCCGAACATGAAGGTTTATGAGACCGGGAGCGCGGGCTTGCTCGCCTCCCGCCTCACTTCCTCACTGTCTCGCTTAGGGGGTACCGATGGTTCGATCCCTGATGTTGGGCAAGAGCAAACTCTACTGGAAAAACGTATTTGAAGGCTATGCCTTCATCTCGCTTTGGATTGTCGGTTTCGCTGTTTTCACTGCCGGCGCGCTCTTCGGCTCCTTCTCCATCAGTCTGACCAAGTGGAACATCGTCGGCACGCCCGAGTTCATTGGCCTGCAAAACTACCAGAAGATGATCGAAGACGAATTCTTCTGGAAGTCGCTCAAAGTAACGTTCCTCTTTCTCTTCAACGTACCTCTGAATCTGGCGCTGGGCCTCTTCCTCGCCATGCTACTCAACCAGAAGATTCGCCTGATCGGCTTCTTCCGCACCCTGTTCTATCTGCCCAGCGTCACCGCAGGCGTGGCCGTGTCGTTGCTCTGGATGTGGATCTTCAACCCTCGCTTCGGCGTCATCAACGTCCTGCTCAAGAACATCGGCATCACCGGCCCTGCCTGGCTTGGCAGCGAGACCTGGGCCTTGCCCGCACTGATCGTCATGAGCGTCTGGGGCGTCGGCGGCGGCATGTTGATCTACCTCGGCGCCCTCCAGGGCATCCCCACTACGTTCTACGAGGCCGCAACGCTCGACGGCGCCAACGCCCTTCAGAAATTCCGCCGCATCACCGTCCCCATGATTACCCCTGTGCTCCTTCTCAACCTGATTATGGGCGTCATCGCCTCTTTTCAAGTGTTCACTCAAGCCTTTATCATGACCAGTGGCGGACCCAACTACGCCACGCTTTTCTACGTGCTCTACCTCTATCAGAATGCATTCCAATGGTTCAACATGGGGTATGCATCCGCGTTGGCATGGGTCCTTTTCCTGGTGATCCTTGCCTTTACTTTCCTGATATTGCGCACATCTTCCAGCTGGGTCTACTACGAGGGCGGGTGATCGAATGGCACAACGCAGTCTCGAACACCAGGGTCAGCAATCGCTAGTGTCTAGCCTCGTCAATCTCCTGCAAAGTCGGCGCCGGCAAGACCTGATACTGAAAACTGTCGTCTATCTGGTCCTCTTGATCGGAGCGTTCGGCGTAATGATGCCTTTCTTCTGGATGATCAGCACATCCCTCAAAAGGCCCGGCACCGAGTTTACCTTTCCCATCGAGTGGATACCAGTCCCACCCCGCTTCGGCAACTACTGGACCGCGTGGTCCATCCTGCCCTTCAACCAGTGGCTGTTCAACACCGTCCGCATCACCGGGCTGTCTATTCTTGGCCACATCATCTCCTGCGCCATCGTTGGCTTCGGCTTTGCCCGTATCCGCTTCCCGGGGCGCGACGCAATCTTTCTGCTCGTCCTCGCCACCATGATGTTGCCCTTTCCGTCCATCATCGTCCCGCTCTTCATCCTGTTCAAGGAGTTGGGCTGGATCAACACCATTCTGCCGCTTGTCGTCCCTACCTTCTTCGCAACCAGCGCCTTCTATGTCTTTCTTCTGCGCCAGTTCTTCATGACCTTGCCTTTGGAGCTCGACGACGCCGCCCGCGTCGACGGCTGCAGCACCTTCGGCATCTTCTATCGCATCTGCATTCCCCTCATCAAACCTGCTCTTGGCATTATCCTTGTCTTCTCCTTCATGAACCATTGGAACGACTTCCTTGGGCCTCTGATCTTCCTCTCCGACCTCGACCAATATACGCTCGCGCTCGGGCTGCGATTCTTCCAGGGCCAATACAGAGTCGAGTGGACGCTGCTGATGGCTGCATCATTGATCATTCTATCCCCCTGCATCATTCTTTTCTTCATCGCTCAAAAAAACTACATTCAGGGAATCGTTATCACCGGCGTCAAAGGCTGAGCACACCGCCATTCCTCTTTCGGCCTCTTCCCCTGCAAGCCCACTATCAACTGCCAATAAAGCATCGAACCTCGATCCGCACCTCGCCGCGACCACCCTCTCTGTCCGGGACCAACGTGCGCGCCTCCCAGCTGACTGTGTCGATTCTTAGCGCCCTACTTCTTCGGCCAGGAATTCCGGCAACGTCCCAGCCACAACTGTTTCGCGACCTTGCCCGGGGCGAGCGACGAGATCTCTCACTATTTAGTTCTGGTATATGGGCGGTCGGCCGCAAGCGGCCTCCCTTGTGCAGGGGCTGCGCCCCCGCAACGCCCCCCTACAAAACCATCCCTCACCGACCGTGTGCATTCTTCGCAACCTGTCGGCTGGCGAGCATGGCGGCCGCTGTACACCAGTTGCCTCACCAAGAGACTGAATGGTTCCAAGGATGACTGGCCGGTCAACTACTATGGCTCAGTAGTTACCTATAAACTAAGAACTGACTACGAAAAACCGCAGTTCCGCGCCCCCCCAAAGATCCAGTAGGGGCAGGCCTTGTGCCTGCCCTCTAGCCCTCTGGAAGACCGAACACAACATCACCCACCGGCCCCGTCAATTCCACACCTGACCCTTTCACCCCAAAACTGGGATGCACCCTTCCCTTCTTTCGCAGACTAGCAATATTGTTTTGACTTTGATATGCTTGTTGGCATACGCTTCGCGCCACTGCTTCCACGGCAACTTCGTTTACAAGGTTATCGCCGCATGGCGCAAAGCCATTGACCCGTATTTCGCTCAGTCCACGATCGCATGAAGGAGAACGAACGCATGCCCGCAATTGAAAGCAGCCGCAAACGCGAAATGCACCCGTCCGACCAAGGGCGGAAGCTGAGCGTTTACTTTTCCCATTGGATGGCTGCAGCGATCGCAACAGTGATTCTGAGCGCCTGCGTTATCGTAAATCCGCCTCCCGCACCTACGCCAACCCCCGTGCCAACCCCTACCCCGACCCGCCAGACAGTTGTCGACATAGTCCAGGTCGCCGAAGGTGGGGATCCACCGGTGATCGGTCAGACCGTTAGAGTCGCACTTACCCTCGACGAAGACAGCTACACGGACCGCTCTCGCTGGCAGTGGGAACGCTCTGACGACGGCCTTACCGGCTGGCGAAGTGTCCCCGGCGCACGGCTGACCGATTCTTCAATCTACGCCCCCGTTGCTGCCGACACCGACAAATATCTGCGCGCCTCCGTCAACTTCGTCGACAGCGACGATGTCGGAAAAACAGCGCTCAGTCCTACCGTCGGCCCAGTGGTCGGAGCAGAGATCGAGACCGACATAGTCGAATTCGAATTCGGCAATGACCCCGTAGTAGTGGGCCGTGCCGTCCGCTCTCGCCTTTCACTTTCAGATTCAGATTACAGCAACCTGGGGCGCTGGCGGTGGGACCGTTCCGACAACGCACTCAGGGGTTGGACCGACGTCACCGACTACGATGCAGAGGATCCCTCGATCTTCACCCCCTCCTCCTTGGACAACGGCAAATACCTGCGCGTCTCAGTTGTCTACCTGGATAGCGACGACGATCACAAAAGAGGTCTGAGTACGACCATCGGCCCTGTCATTACCGTGGACACTGTAGCCGACGTAGTCAGGTTCGCCAGTGGCGCCACTCCGCCGACCGTTGACGATGAGATCAGAGTTGAACTTACTCTTGCCAGTGACCAGTTCAGTGACCTCGGATCCTGGAAGTGGGAACGTTCCAACGACGGCCTCGGCAAATGGACAGATGTCACCGACTATGACGCTTCCGATTCCTCAAAGTACACGCCCACCAGCGCAGACGAAGGAAAGTATCTGCGCGCCTCCGCTCTCTATATTGATAGCGAAGATGAGCGCAAACGGGCACTTAGTCAGACGATTGGACCGGTGGAAGACTAGCCGCCGCAATCCACTCCGACTTCATTCCGATACGCCTCAAAAAGAGCAAACTCGCGCCTGAGCGGCTCCGCCGCCCAATGAATTCGCGCGCGTCGATTCCTCAACCCAGAGCTGAATCCTGCCCGCAAGACACAGCGTGAAGCGAGCGAAGCCGATGCACATGACTCACGCCTCTCCCTTTCGCCTAACTGGCCCGTCCTCTTTGAACTGTAGTTCCCGAAATTCCCCTAGCTGCTGACCGCTCCGCTCTGTCCCTGCATTCCACCCTCTGACCAGCCCATCAGGTCCCGCGAACCCACCCCGTATTCATTCATTGCTTTTCCCGTACCGCCCCAAACCATCCCAAGTGCAAGTGCAAAGAATCCCACGCAATTGGACCTGCTAAATCTTGGTTCTGGCTGTGTCCTCTCTATCGATGTTCCCCTCTCCTCTCGTTTCAAGATCAAGTAAACGCATACCCTACGTTTTATCAATTCCTTGGAAACGTCGACAGATCGTAGCCATGCTGTCGATGTTGGAATCATGACCGGCTTAGGTATCTTTTTGACACTACAAGAGGACCTCTACCAGTGTAATTTCTCAATATTTCGCAGGAATTGTGCCGCTCAATTTCAATCGAGTTTTTACAGCAATCGGATTTACAAACGATATGGCAGCTACTATACTGAAAATCCAATAGTTGCAGAAAGAGTTTCATTATTTAGCAATCGTAGGAAGTCGAGTCTTTCTCAAGAAGCCCGTCAAAACGGAGTCTCGTAACACTAGAGCCAGGAGGATGATAGAATGGCAAACCTGCCAGTAAGAGAAGTAAATCGCGTACAGATGGTCCTGCGTGTGTTCCTGCAAGTGATTTTCAGCATGTTTGTAGCCATGCTGCGCCTCCTGATTAGCAAGGTCTCATTGGCCATCGTTGGGGCGCTGATCGTCGTAGGCGCAATTTTTGCCGCCATAAGTATGGCGCCTCCTCCAAAGGCCATCACTGGTCAAGTGCAGCAACATTCAATGGAAGAGTTGACAGTTCAATTCGCTACCGCCCCCGTACCACTCTCTCTGCCCCTGCTCCACGTATCTTCATACGATATCCAGTGGAGATCTGTGGGCACCGGCGAGTCCTGGACAACCGAGGGTGAGATTTCGATTCTTGGCGTCACCGAAGGTACAGAAGAAGTCTCTTACACGGTCAAAGGGCTCGATCCGGAAAGGGTCTATCGATTCCGTACACGAGGGCGCAACCTTCTCGGTGCCGGCGCCTGGTCGGACTGGTTCCCTTCCAATGGGTTGGTACCAGGACCAGGACCAACGCCTACATCTGAACCGACCGCTACGCCAACGCCTGCACCCACGCCCCAGACTGAAACAAATGTCGTCTGGTTCAACACCGACCAACGACCAACCGTCGGCCAGGAGATATCCGCCCAGCTAACGCTCTCCCAGGACGCCTACTCCGAACTCGGCGACTGGCAGTGGCAGAGCTCTGACGATGCGCTCGGCGACTGGACCGACATTGTCAACCCAACCATCGACGACACCTCAGCGTACACGCCGGTTAGCGACGACGTCGGCAGTTTCTTGCGAGTCTATGTCACCTACGTCGACAGCAATGGTGTCCCGAAGCGCGGTCTGAGCTCCACTATCGGACCTGTACAGGAAGCAATCGAGTAACCGTTCACACGCACACGTAACGCTGGATCGTATTTAGAGCGCCAAAATGAACTCGGACGGCGCAGCGGCCCCTCACATGGGACTCGCTGGGCCGTCCGATTACTTTTCGAAACTGTTGCGTCCGTCCACAAACTGTCGTAAGATGTGAGCCGCTAGGCTTCCCCCGCATTGGTCCACAACAGGAATATCACTCGAGTAAAGAGGACAAAAATGAGCGACCTTCATCTACTGCAGTATCAATTCGACGTCCAGGGCTACCTGGTGATAGAAAATGCTCTCAACACCAATGAAGTCGCTGCCCTCAACCGCCTGCTGGACAAACAACAACTGCCCGCCCCAGGCCACCCGCAACGCTTCGGCCGCGCCCCCGACGGACCCGGTTTCCTCGAATGGGGCCAACCCTTCTGCGATCTCTTGGACCATCATCGCATCATGCCGATTCTGCGCTTCCGCCTCGGTGACTGCTTCCGCCTCGACAGAATCTACGGTATGTACATGCGCGATGGGATGGGGAGAGGAAAGCTGCATGCGGACTACGGCGCCACCTCTCCCACCACCGGTGCGCAACAAGGCGAATACGTGCCCTTCCGCGACGACCAGATCTACAACGGATTCGTCGTCGTCACCTGGTGCCTGACCGACACCGGACCAGGCAAGGGCGGGTTCTGTTGCATCCCCGGCAGCCACAAGAGCAACTACAAGCTGCCTCAACAAATCTCCGAAGCCCCCGAAAATGCCGCCAACGTCATCATCCCCGAGGCGCCTGCCGGCTCGGCAATCCTGTTCACCGAGTCCCTGACCCATGGCACAGCCGCCTGGGAAGCACACCATGACCGGCGCGCGCTGCTCTACAAATACTGTGTCTCACACGTTGCGTGGACCGCAAAACGTGTCCAGCCGCCGTCCAACGCCGAATTGACGCCGCGCCAGCAAATACTGTTCCGCGACCCAGGCGACCCGTACAGACATTTTCCTTCGCTGTTCGAGGACGCGGTTGCTGCCTGAACAAGTTCGCATTCAGTTGGTCCCCTATCTCAGTCAATAAAGAAAACGGCGCATCACATCCCATCAACTGGAATGTTGCGCCGTTTCAATTCCGAAAATAAACCTGGTTCCAATGCGGAACCATTCTCAAGGCCAAAGAGCCGCAGCCGCGCCTGACTCCCATATCTGCCCTTGTGAGCCCCCTATCTATTCCGTCTTCGCCTCGAGTTTTCGAGGCGGAATTGCTTCTCCCTCGGGCCGCGGCATTGGCTGCCAGTAACCGTCCGGGTCGACCCCGCGCGCAATGATCCCCGGCGCGCTCTCCGGCTCGCTTCCTCGCACGTCCGCTGGAAAGTAGCGAAGTGTCAGACCGCATCGCCGGCGGTTGGAAGGATTCGGCTGTGAGCCGTGCAAGAGCATGTCAGTGTGCAGCGATATCTGACCGGCCTTCAACGCAACCGATACCGGCTGCCCATATTGCTCCGGGTTGTGGACATGCTGGTTGAGTACGCCGTCTTCCTCGTCAGTCACCCATTCAAACGGAATGCGGCCCAACAAATGTGTGCCCGTGAACAGCTTCATCGCACCGTTTTCAACGTCTACGTCATCGATCGCCAACCATACCGTCACGACCTTGCTTGGCGTCAACGCCCAGAACGAAGCGTCCTGGTGCCAGTAAACTGACTTAATGTCCCCAGGCATCTTGGAGAAGTAGTGCGTCATCGTGCAAACAATGTTTGGCCCAATTATGTCCTCAACATAGTCCAGAATCCGATCGTCCGTCACCAGATCGTAGACGCCGGCACAATGCGTGTGCCAGCTCTCGACTGAATAACTGTCAAGCCCTGCGTCCGCTGCCATATTCAACAGACTGTCAAAATACCGACGGTTGGCGTTGACCTCTTCCTCCGAGAAAAGATCAATGGGAAAGACATACCCTTTCTCATTGAAATGGTCAATCTGCTCAAGCGTCAGCTTCTTCGGCTCTGTCGTCGTTGTGGGAAAATACCTCAGGTCCCGCTCCATATCCGGAATTGCGTCAAGGACTGCCATGGTTCAGTTCTCCTGTGGGCTCGCTTGGGCGATCCAGCTTTACTCCCGACGCCTCGATCCTTTATGGGCGGCGGGCCATTCTGAGTAGGGGTCGACAAAATCCTATCCAACCGTCGCCCCTTTGTCAACTCCACCGGCAAATCAAAGCTGAACAGCCGCGCCGGTCTGCATCGAATGGGCAATCGCATCCAACACCCGCATCTGTGCGATACTGTTCTGCGGCGAAATTCTATGGTCTTGTCCGCTCTCGAGACAGTCGCAGAGATGTTCCAGCTGATGTGTAAACTGGTGCGTTGGCGGAAATTCTATCACCTCGACTCCTGCCGCCGTATGGTGTTCCAGCGTCACGTCCTGATTCTCGTTGTTCCACGCCTTGGCAATTCGCAAAAGCCCGCCGTCACCGCTGATCTCCGCGTACTGCGAAGCCCATCCGTCAAATCCCACCGAAATCTGAGCCGTCCGGCCGCCGGCAAAAACGAGC
Source organism: Caldilineaceae bacterium (assembly GCA_965116395.1). Classification (GTDB taxonomy): domain Bacteria; phylum Chloroflexota; class Anaerolineae; order Caldilineales; family Caldilineaceae; genus Bin5. The sequence continues at coordinate 5,351,982 of OZ220684.1, read as the reverse complement.
GAAATGTAGGCAGCGTCGTCAACCTCGACACCTTTTGTCTGCGCCGCAAAAACGATTTCCGGCTCCCCGCCAAAGATATTGCGTGCATGGTGTACGTTGTAGCAAGCCAGGTCGTAGATAGCCCCTCCCCCCTGGCCCCGGTTCCATCGCCAGTTGTATTCAGGGCGCCGTGTTTCATATGCCACGTTTGTACAAAAAGTGCTGCGTACATTGAGCAACTTGCCAATCCCGCCCTGCCTGACTATCTCCTCCGCCTTCAAATGCATTGGGTGGTGTCGGAATTTGAAAGCCTCCGCTACCAGAACGTCATTTTCATCGCCGGCCGCCACAAAAGCTCTGGCCTCTGCTTCACTCTGGGTAAACGGCTTCTCGCACAGGACCGCCCGCACCCGTCCTGAGGCCGCCAGCTGCATTCCCACCTGCGCATGCAAAACCCCCCAGACGCAGATTACGGCTATATCGTATTCCCCAGCCGCCAGCATCTCCTCCAACGAGGAATATACATGAGGCACCGCAAACTGCTGAGTGAACCGTTCAATAGCTTCATCTGAGACATCACATACAGCAACGAGCTCGGCCCTGTCAGAATTTTCGCAAGCCGTTGCATGCCCGCGCGAAATCCCACCGGTCCCTACCAGCGCCACACGATACTTTTCCTGCGATTCAGTTGTCATCCTCTGCTGTCCTTGTCTGGAGGCTGGAAATGCTTCCGGCACACAATCTCGCGGCTTCCGCCAGGACCAATTTTACTCGCCGTGAGATAATACCCTGCAGCGGTCACCTATGCTAACATCTGTTTCAAATGGTAGCACCGCCCGACCACATTGTCCGTGTCTATCAAAACCACGAATCCTACCCCTATTATCGTCCCAAAGAAAGGTTGATGCAATGAAAGTATTTGCCGGCGGAATTTCGACCGAAACCAACACCTTTTCGCCAATGCCCACTGGCATGCGTGATTACACAGTCATTCGCCCGGAGGATGACGTGGAAGAAGGCACGATGAGGGCTTTCGACCAATTCGAATCGGACACGCTGGCCCGTGGCTGGGAGTACGTTTTTGGACTGTACGCCAATGCACAGCCCGCCGGCCTGACGACGCGCAGCACCTACGAAAGCCTGCGCGATGAGCTCCTCCAAAGACTCCAGGCCGCCATGCCTGTAGATATCGTCCTGCTGGGACTGCACGGCGCAATGGTAGCGGAAGGTTACGACGACTGCGAGACCGACATCATCGATCGTGTTCGACAAATCGTCGGGCCAGACGCAACAATCGGCGTCGAACTGGACCTCCACTGCGATGTCACCCAGGCCATGATCGACACCGCCGACGCAATCGTACTCTACAAAGAGTATCCACATACCGACGTCGTCAATCGAGCCGCTGACCTTTTCAACATTATCGCCGATGCCGCCGAAGGCAAGACAAGCCCAACCATGGCGCTGTTTGACTGCCGCATGATCGGCCTTTACCTGACCTCCTATGAACCACTACGCAGCTTTGTTGACGAAATCCTGGCTATGGAAGGAAAAGATGGAATCCTTTCCATCTCACTGGTCCACTGCTTCCCATGGGCAGACGTCCCCACCTGCGGCGCGCAGGCCTTGGCAATCACCGATGGCGATGCCGAAAAGGCCGCGCAAGTGGCAGAAGAGATCGGGCTGAGATTTCATGGCATGCGCCGCGAACTCGACCAAACCCCTCACACGATCGATGAAGCGCTTGCCCAGGCACAAACGGCTCCTCCTGGTCCCGTAGTCATCGCCGACCGCGCCGACAACGCCGGCGGCGGCGCCGGCAGCGACTCGACGTTCATGCTCAAGGCAATGCTGGATCAAGGCATCGAAAACGCCGCCGTGGCCATGATGTGGGATCCAATCGCCGTACAGGTAGCAATCTCAGGAGGCGTCGGCGCCAAACTGGATTTGCGCCTCGGCGGCAAGATGGGCCCCCTGTCCGGCGACCCGCTCGACCTGACCGTCACAGTGTCAAGCATCGTCGAAGAAATGGTTCAGGAATGGCCCCAGCAAGGCGACCCCGTCCGCATCCCTTGCGGCGATTCCGTCTGCCTGCACTGCAACGGCATTGATATCATTGTTTCCAGCAGGCGCGTTCAAGCCTTCAGCCCGGATGTATTCAGCAACCACGGCATCGATCCGAGTCAGAAACGCCTGATGGTGGTAAAGTCTTCACAACACTTCTATGCCGGTTTCGCGCCGATCGCATCGAAAATCATCTACATGGCCGCACCAGGTGCAGTCGCGCCCCGCTATACCGAGATTCCGTTCACACGCGTTGACCTCCACAAGTATCCCTGGGTCGACGCCCCGTTTGCCTAGGGGCTTGCACTATTTCGAACGCGAAAAGTAACTATTCAGCCGCAACTGATTCGCAACCCTGAACGAGGGGAGTAAAGGTGTTCTTTCTCCCCTCATTGTTGTATTTTGGGCGGTCGGGCCTTCGGCCCTCCCTTGTGCAGGGGCTGCGCCCCCGCAACGCCCCCCTCCAAAACCATCCCTCACCGACTTTGTGTGCGCATTCCAGCAGTGCCGCTCCAGCAACGAGGCCGCCGCAAACCGAATACGCAATCAGATAGCCTGAATGGCGGCAGAGATAAAGGGCTGGTCAAAACAGACACTGTAGTTGGCTTAGTGGTTACCGCGAAGATAGGAATTGTCTTGGACGAGCAACGAGAATCCTGTCAGAATTACCCGAGGGAGGCTTTGGTCGCTGATTCAATACTTCGGCGAGATCATGGCCCGCTACGCTACCGAAAGCCTGAGACAGGACCCAATGGAGTACCGCAGAAAACTCGAGATTCTGAAGGAGATGTATCAGTCTCGCTTGTAATGCTGAATGCCCCAGCGTCAATCCCCAGCAACGTCGTAACCTGAGTCTAATGGCAGATCACGCAGCGATCGCGGCCGGTAGGGTCGCTGCCCCAATGCCTGCTCGTCCAAATCGATGCCAAGACCGGGCGTATCCGGCAACGTGATGAAGCTGTCTTCAACTTCGAAGGCCTGCTGCGCAATCTCCTTGCCCACCTCTTCAAAGTTGACAAAGTATTCGGTGATCAGGAAGTTCGGCATCCCCGCCGACGCGTGCAATGTAGCCGCCAGGCCAACTGTCGTGCTGTTGTAATTGTGGGGCGCCACTGCTACATGGTAGGCCTCAGCCATCGCGCCAATCTCGCGCAGTTCCAGGATACCTCCACAGTTGCACACGTCGGGGTTGAGAATGTCAGCGGCCCGCTGCGCAAATACGTCCCGAAATTCATTCTTCGTGTATAACTCCTCTCCGGTAACGACCGGTAAGTCGATTGCCTTTCGCACCTCCGCCAGCGCGCCCAAGTCACGTGCTGAGACCGGCTCCTCGAACCAGAACGGGGCATATTGCTCCATCGCCCGCGCCACCCGCACCGCATGCATCGGCGCCAGCCGCCGGTGCACCTCGACCAGAATGTCTATATCCGGGCCAACCGCCTCCCGCACTGCCCTCACCCGGTCTACCGCCTCCTCCTCCGCTTGGCGGTCGATAAAGGCCCGCCAGAGCCCAGGGAACGGGTCGAATTTCAGCGCAGTGAAGCCGCGTTCAACGACGGCCTTGGCGCGGTCGGCCAGTTCGTCCGGCGGCTGCGCGCTGCCCCAGCCATTTGCGTACACACGGAGCCGTCGGCGTGTGCGACCACCCAATAGGTTGTACACAGGCTGACCGGTGGCCTTGCCGACAATGTCCCACAGCGCCTGTTCCAGACCGCTGATCGCGCAGAATAGCTCCAAGCTCCCGCGCTTCCCGGCAAAATCGGCATAGGCAGAGAAGATAAACTGCTTGATGTCAAAAGGGGATCTCCCCACCAGGTATCGTGAGAGCTCTTCCATCTGTCGCTCAATGACCCGGTCCCTGTCTAGCTGTGTGTAGGCCTCGCCCCATCCATAGAGTCCTTCGTTCGTCTCAACCTTGACGAACAGCCAGTGCTTGGCCGAACCCGAATCCACCAAAAATGTCTTGACCGAATCGACTCTCATATCAATTACCTGTTGCCTTGTTCCATCTCTGAGAAAACCACTTACGTAACTTCACTCAAATCGAAGAACCGCGAAGCTCACATCCCCCAGATTTCGCCTCGCCAATGCAGACTTGAAAATCCAGGCGCGCACATACCCTTCGTCCAAAGTCCGCTTCTCGAGCAGGCTCAGACTTAGGCGCCTGCCATTTCCAGTCGAGAGATGACCTCAAAGGCCGGGTCAACCTGGACAAAGGCCGCCCTCTGGACAGCCGAACTCTCTATACATACTGCAGCAGGAACGTCTCAAGCGCATCGGCAAAGGGGCCGGTCAGGTTGTGTTCATGAACCTCCGCCCTGAAATCAACCCTGTCTTCAGCGTCGTAGAGACGGTATACCTGCCGGGTCAATGTCTCGACATCATCAAACCCGCTAACAGGCCACCACTGGTCCCCCAGATTTGCCCGCACCAAAAGCGGACGTGGTGCGATTGCCGCGTGCAGGTGTTGGATATCACACACGTTCAGAATGCCGAAAGGAAAAGGCGAAGAGTCTGCATTGGCGAAATATGATGCCATTTCCACCATATGCACCTCATACGTAGTCGCTGCGCACAACGGCGCAGCCGCGCAAAATCGTTCATCCAGCGCCCCTACCAGCCACGTATCCATACCCCCTTGGCATAGCCCGGAGATGGCAACCCTAGTCTCATCAACATCAGCCCGCGCTCGCAGGTACTCACCCGCCCGCATCGTCTCCGCAGCCCGCAATCCCAACTGGCTCACCCCCAGAACATCCCCCATCCCCATAAGTAAGGACATTCCCATGTCTGCCTTGTCCTTCATAGGAGAAGTCTCTCCGAAGGGAGCATGATCAAGGACCAGGACCGCGAAGCCCTGCTCCGCCATCCGAACCGCAAAGGCCTGATAGGCAGGTTTCCACTTGTCTTCCGGCCATCCGGGGTTCCAAACCAGCCCCGGCATTTGCTTCGCCGGCGGTTGCGCTGGCAGGAAGACAAATGCCGGAATAGCGTAGTCCTCGTCTACATAAATATCGACCCGCTCACATATTGAGGCCGCCCCGACCTGGATGCGGCCGCGCACCAGACTCTCACGCAATGCCGGAAATTCAGGAATCCCTATCGTCGCCGGTAGTTCGCTTCTGATCCGGTCTCGAAACAACTCCCAATCTGCCTGGCTGCTGAAATCAGTGGGCAACTCCCCGGCTTTCCGCATAACCTGTTTCTGAAGCCAGCGAATCGCATTTGTCTTCTGGCCGAGAGGTTCGCCGTCCTCCCTTCCTGAGTCTAGGGAGCCATTCTCGGACAATGCAGGCTCTCGAATGGCTTGTTCGATTACAGTCATTGTGTGTCCCTATCTTTATGGAATACAGAACTGGTCTGCTCTAAGATCCGTGATAAAACCGTGTCCAGGCGCATGTGTAACCATCAATTCGGGCTTGGCCAGCAAGGCCGTCTGCTGCGGTGTCACGCCGCAGGCCCAAGAAACAGGCATTATGCCCTTGGGAATCTCCGACACAGGGTCTCCAACGATAGGCTGCTTCAGATCGGCACCAATGTCAGCCGGATCGCCTACGTGTATCGGCGCTCCGTGGTTCGAAGCATACCGACTAGTCAACTGCGCGGCAATTATCGCCTGACTAGGCGTCATCCAACGCATCGTAGCTACCAGCGAGCCCTTGAATCTGCCCGAGCTTGTGGTCGGCAGATCTGTGTTCAATACCCAAACCTCTTCCGACTTGGGAACGCCCGCCCTTTCCAGCGCATCATCAAACGTCAGGCTGGAACCAATCAGAAAACCCACACTGTCCTCTCGCCAAAGCGCACGAATCTCCCTTACATCCTCCCCGCGAACACCGTTTCGAAAAACAGCATAGCGAGGGAGGTCGGTACGTAAGTCAGCTCCCGGCGCGCTCAGGCGTGGCTCAGGGACGCCGCAGTCGGTAACTTCAATAAGAGGGCAAGCCTTAGGGTTTCATTGACAGTAGAGGAGAAAGTCGTAGGCTTCAGACTCTGCCAGGACGACCAGGTTACATTGAACATAACCTGGCACCTTGAAAGCGGTAGGACCTGTCCACTCTCCCCGCCGCATGGCCATCCGGGCCTGCTGTGCCTTCTTCATTTAATCAAGAGTCTGTTCTTTTTAACGACCACTCAAACCTGTTAAGACAATCCCTTGCATAAAATACTTCTGCGAGAAAGCAAACAGCATGATTACTGGAATTGTGATCAGGGTCCAAGCCGCCATCATCGCGCCCGTGTTGCCTGGCCCGGCCCGTGAACCGGCCAAAACCATCTGGATGCCGACGGCAACCGGCAGTTCTTCCGTATGCCCAACGGCGAAGATGGATTCCATCCTCGCTATACTTCTATGTTCCTCCATCCCGACCGTCGGGTTCGCCGAGTGCCGCCGCGCCTGTGCCCTGCCTCCATACACAGACCTCGTGTCCTCCCTCAATTGGAGGATTAACTTCACATTTCCGGTACGGCCCCAGCGATGATTCGGCGACTCCAGGTCCCATCCTGGTAATACCTGAGTTCAGCCCCTTCTCCCGACCCATGTATGAAAGCCAGTAGCCGCAATCCCGCACGACCAGACAGGAATCACCCGCCAGCTGACTGTCCCAAGCACCGGTAGGACCTTTGTCCAGCGCCTGTCCTCAGTCAACCCAACTTATCTCGTCGGCATAAGTGACGTTGCAAATCGCAGATGCAAATGGGTTGACGCCAGCCTGCCAAGGCGTGTGCCTATCTTAAGATGACCCTTCCACCTAGATCACAATGCACCGGCCTGGCCGTCCCGCGCAGGATCATAACCTATGCCTGCCAACGCAATGGCTCGTAATTTTGCGCTTCGTGTCGGGCGGGAGCGCATCCACTTTAGACAAGCCTTAGTTCCCCCCTACTGTACGAGCCGTGGAGTAGACAATAGATATGAAGCCCACCCGCGGCGTGCGGACTGACCAGCTACAGAATCCACAATATCCGATTCTCACAAACTGCGGTTTTCTTGAGAATACGCGAAATTCTCTCCACCTATTTGCCACACGCCGCGGAACAACGAGCGACGTTTTTCAGGCATTGCCTCGATGATCTCGTGTTCGAGACTGAGCTTGTGCCATTGCGCCCACAACGAATTGTAACAGTTGAATACCGCACAGCGAGGATTGTCCGGGTTGGTCCAATCGTTGGCCGCGTGGACTAGACTCTCCGTGAAAATGACAGCCGACCCGGGCGGGCAGCTGTAGTCCTCCATCGTTTCCCGCAGGCTTTTCTCCCAAGGAGAGTCTCTAATGTTGGGCCGGTACCGATCAGGCCCGCCGTAGCTGAAATGCGCCTTGTGTGACCCACTAAGAAATGATGTGCCCCCTTGTCCGCCCTTCACCTCTTCAAGCTCCCACACCACCCGTGTCAAACCTGCGAAAATCTTACCCCCGGCCGCTTGGTAACGCATGGCATTGGCCTGTTGCGGCGGACGCACGACATGCGGCATCCCGCCATCCCTCCGCTCCTGCTTGCTCCACCCGGGCGGCCGGATCGTGATAAAGGAGTTCTCGCAGCGAAAAGCGTGATAGCCGTCCGACACAAAAGGCTCTTCCGCCAGTATCTCAGACAAAATGCCGACGATTGCCGGGTGGTCCAACAGTGTCTGAAGTGTCCCTTGAAACGACTGCCTGGGATTTATGGCCTGCTGCTGCTTTGCCTTGTCCACTCCGTAGGCCTCCGCTCTCATCCCTTCGATTTCATCATCCGAAAGCACGCCGGGAAGCAGGATCCAGCCGCGCAGATCAAAGAAAAACTTCTGTTCCTCGGTCATCGGAATTGGTTCTTGATTCAGAGACTTCATGTTTTCCCTCCGCAATGCTTCACTCCGGTCTCTTCCACTTTCGCCGAGCAAAAACTCGCTCTTACCAGTGCACTCCAGTGAACACGATTCCCTGGATGAACTATCGCTGCCCGAAAAAATGACAGAAGGATAGTCAAAAACGAAAAGGCCGCCGCCGCTGCCAGCTGAAGACTATAATTCACCTGCGTGTCTGCAAAAAAGTATCGAAAATCTATCGCTGCCGTGAGCTTGTTCAGATCGGGCAGTTAGATAAGGGCCGATAGAGGCATTCCAATGATAATGGACCACAAAAAGTGCTTCTATTGCCAGCACCGGCTTACCCAGCCAAACATTATTCGCCAGTAGCTTCCAGAAACACCTGCGCTGTCGATGCGGCCTGCGTCGTCTAACTCTGGCGGCTGCCCCATGAAGAAGTGGCGCATAAGAAAAAGGAAGAAAGGCTTGCATACCATGCTTGCACGAAAAGGGCCATTCGCTGCTGAACCAACCCAAATTGGAGAAAAGCACAAACTGGGAACTGTCGTTATCTGCCCCGTCATCATATTCGTAAACAAAAATGCCAAGAATGACGACGTCACGGAAGCCTCAATGAAGCCATGGGAAGGCAAAGGCCCCCTATTGCTGCTGACCTTCAAATCGATCAACCTTTGTGCCTCCTCTTCTGTCAAGCTCCAATCCGATTACCGTCTACTATTCTATGTGAATTCTACCGTAAAGTCGATTCCGGATTTCGGCCTCCGCAGAACGTTTTAGACATTGATCGAAACTACGCAGCCACAACTAATTTGCGATCCTGAATGAGGCGAGCGGAGCTGTTTACCCTCTCCTCACTCCTCTATATTCTCTCTTTCCATTTGGGCGGTCGGCCGCAAGCGGCCTCCCTTGTGCAGGGGCTGCGCCCCCGCAACGCCCCCCTCCAAAACCATCGCTCCCCGACCGTGTCTTCGTATTCCAACGATGCCGCTCCAGCAACCTGGCTGCCGCCAACCACACACGCTATCGGATTACATGAATGGCGGCAGCGATAAAGGGCTGGTCAAGACAGGCACTGAATATGGCTGAGTAGATACCACTGAACTACGTCGCAATATAGCCAACATCATTTAGGCATGGCTGTCGCTAAACTCGCCAAAACACGAATCAAGTAACACATTGCCTGTTTTTGGGCCCCTTGACCCTCAAATGCGACTTGCAAATATCGTCCGAATAGCCTACATTTACATTGACACGCTGTAACCTTCCATACTTCCAGAATCATTCTGACGCTGCGAGCTACAAAAAAATATTTCCTCGTTCCATTGGGATAGACTACGAAAGGATTACTCAATGAAGAGCACCTTGCTTTCCCTCCTCTTTTTGGCGACGCTTCTGCTGACGCCCACCACTATCTACGGCGCCGAGCCGACCCAACATATAACATCTGAACTTACGCCGAGCGTTACCGTGCTGGGCTATGGAACTGCATCCGCTGTCCCCGACAGCGTGCATGTTGACCTTTATGTTGGCGAGGAGCCCACCTATGGCCCGGGCGGACCGGAAATGTCTTTTGTTGAGCCTGCCGACCTGGAGTTTGTGCGAGAATATCTTGTTGAAGAAGGCGTCGATGTTGACACCATCAGAATCAATTTTCTCAGTCGCAACTTTGCCTACGGTCCTTCGAGTTTCGCCGGCGAAGTAGCCTTTTCCTATGCTGAATTGGACCACTTGCGAGACCTGCTGCAGGAACTCTTGGCCGAAATGAAAAGCCGGCGTGGACCAAGCATTCAGGGAGCGAACATCGTATTTCGTATTGAGGATTGCCCGTCCTTGGAACAAGAGGCAATGCGTGCCGCTCTCGACGACGCCCGACAACGCGCAACCCGAATGGCAGGCCTTCTGGAAATGACCCTTGGCCCTGTCATTTCCGTCTCCGAAGATGTCTCCCCGGTTGGCGCGGTCCGACCCGCAGGAGGCTGTATTGCCCACGTAGGCCAGACTACACCTGGTGGCTACATTTTCATGGGGGGATCCAGTTCCCTGGCAAATACGCCGTCAGACGTGGAAGTTGGCATTATGGTCAAAGTTACGTACGCCCTCGATAAGTGAGTAAGGCATCAATCAAGCCCAGGCATCCTGACATGCCCGTAACAAGCCATGTAGAGAACTGAATTATTCCGACGCGAGCAATCCAGATATGTAGATCGTGACTTCTGAGAGCGGCAATCTCGGCCAAGCCCTCACCCAGAATTCCGACCCCCAGGTAGCTCGCGGATTACAGTAAACGGTGCTTCGTTCATGGGTCCAACTGCCAGCGAGGCGCGATAATCTCTTGCCATTTCCAGCCTCAGCCTGGTGGAAGATTCAACGCACACAGGCATGGTTGGATGACCGCGAGCATGTATTTCTTGGAGCGCTTGTGATGAACGAACGCGAAAAGTTCCTGTACGACCTCCAGGGCTTTCTCAAAGTGGAGGACTTCCTGGCCCCTGATGAAGTACGGGCACTCAACGATGCCTTTGACGCCAACTGGGACAAGGGGATCCCCGATCCCAACTCGCACGCTGATGGCGATCTGGTGGGCGAACTGCGGCGTGACTCTTTTGAGGGAATGTTGACCTGGGAAAAGCCCTGGTGCCAGCCCTTCCGCGAGCTGCTGGCCCATCCCAAGCTCATCCCCTACCTGAACACGATGTTCGGGCGCGGCTGGAAGATGGACCATTCGCCCTTCATGCTGGCTTCAACCGCCGGGACCGAAGGTCTGCGCTTGCATGGCGCTACTAGCCGCCTCTTCGACGGTACCCAGCACTACAGCTATGCCAACGGCCAGATGCGTTGCGGCATGATCGTCTGCCAGTTCCAATTGGCCGATGTAAATGAAGGGGATGGCGGGCTCTGCGTCATTCCAGGCAGCCACAAAGCCAATTTCACCTGCCCTGACGATATCAAGAACTACCAGCGAAATCGCGAGCTGGTATACAATATCCCTTGCAAGGCTGGCGACTTGGTGATCTTCAACGAGGCGACCATCCATGGAACACTACCTTGGAAGGCCGAACACCAGCGCCGTTCTCTGCTCTACCGGTACTCACCGAACTTTCTGCACTTTCATGGCGGTGTCTATGAGACGAGCTTGCCCGCGTGGGTCAAGGAGCTTACTCCTGCACAGCAAGCCGTCCTGGAGCCGCCCTACATCTATCATCGGCCCTTAATCGAGGAAGATGGCGAAACGGTCATCAGACCCACACGCGAGAACCCGGATGGTACGATTCGGCCATAGGGTACAGTAGCTGCGATTACGCTGACTCCTCGTGCCATGACATCGCCTCGCCGCGCACAAGCGTTGCGCGCCGTTCGTACTCGCCTGGCCACTCAACCGCCAGGTCTCCGCTTTCGACCATCAGCCTGAGCGGACTCACACGCGTCTTCAAAGGCAGGTAGATGCGCTGCCGCTTGCGTGCCGATTCAAACAGCGCCATCATCACCTCCTGCACAGCTCTGCCCCGCGCCGCTTCGCTAATCGGCTTCTCGACCCGGCCCTCTATCCAATCGATCGCCTCCTGGCACTGGTGCGACCAGCAGTCGTGCCAAGGCTCCGTCACTTCACTCCAACCGGTCGATTCGCTGTTACTGTAGCGAACCGTACCAATTTCATAGTTGTAGCGCGCCGACAGACCTTCGGGCATATGCATCGGCGCGTCAGACGGAATCACACTGTCCGGATGGTACGTTGTATCCAGCTCCATCACGCCGTTAGTGCCGATTACGCGGCAACCCTGGTTCAGCCCCGTAACTAGGTTGCCTTGAATGAGAATCGTGGCCCCGTTGTCACAACCTGCCAAGCCCAGGCATGCATCCTCGGCCGGCAGTCCGCGTTCCATCTGTTCCGTTGTACGCTCGACCGCACCCATTACCCACTCGACCTGCGGCTCGTCCATGAGAAAGAGGGCCAGGCGGATGTTGTGCGAGTTGGTATTCAGCAGGTTGCCGCCGGCATCCAGCTGAATCTGTAAGACTCGGCCAACTGCTCCTTCCCGCAAAAGATCCCTTGCTCGGAGCCAGGTGGCATGGTGGGGCCTCTGGTAGGCAATCACAAGCTTGACCCCGTTTCGGAGGCAAGCTGTCAGCATCTCGTCCGCTTCCCCAAGGTCCACCGCCATCGGCTTCTGACAAATGATTGCTTTGGGTTGACGGGCTGCCGCCGCAATCACCATCTCCGCGTGCTGCCGGTGCCAGGAGCACACGTCTACGAAATCAAGCCGCTCCCTGTCCAACATCTGCCGGTAATCGAGATAGCGATGCTGCTCTGCAACCCCGAAGAACTCGCCGAACTCCCGCAAAGCATCCGGGTTCGTGTCGGCAATTGCCCCAATCTCAGTGGGGCTCCCTTTCACACCCTGCCAGGCGCGCGCATGGACGCGTGCGATGATGCCGCAAGCGATGATTCCGGTACGATAGGTTGCCATGGGATGCTCCTGTTAGAGGTGTCTGATTTGTCACCGAACCGCTACCGATAAACGCGTAAGAGATGCCAGTACAAGTGTCCTTCAGGAGCGACTGTTTCAATCTTTTTGGGAAACTACGCAGACGCAACTGAATCGCAACCCTGAATGAGGCGAGCAAAGGTGTTCCTTCTCTCCTCATGAATGTCATATGGGCGGTCGGGCGCAAGCGCCCTCCCTTGTGCAGGGGCTGCGCCCCCGCAACGCCCCCCTACAAAACCATCCCTCACCGACCGTGTGTGCTCATTCCAGCAGTGCGGCTCCAGCAACTTGGCTGCCGCCAACCGAATACGCAGTCAGATTGCCTGAATGGCGGCAGGGATATAGGGCTGGTCAAGACAGACACTATATATGGCTTAGTAGTTACCCTATTAGTAGACAGCAGCCTACTGGATCAACTCGAATTCAGCCGGGTCAGTGCTGTGCCATCAGCATGAAACGTGTCATGCTGCCAGGTCCTTGGGTCTGGATCGCCAGCCTTCGACCTCCAGTCCAAAAATGTCTGTGTTCGGCCGGCAACTAGCCCCCAGTTGTACCAGCCCACCTGCCCGCGCGCAAACAGCGGTATCGTATCCGCAACCGTGTTACCGCTCGTCAGGCGCAGCCATTCGCTGCATATGACCGGGCGCCCGTAACAGCGGCAACTTGCGACGGCAGCCTCCATCTGCTCCTGCCCGATAGTCTCCAGGTCAAATGTGTTCGCCTGCCACATTTCAGTCGACTTAGCCGCTGTCCGCGGCGGGTAGTTGCATCCGCGAATCGGTTTGAGTTCCCCATACCATCTGTTCGCCTTCTCAACCGTCCACCGCTTTCGCACCAGTTTGGTCCCCTTCTAAATTTGCCTCCAACGCCTTTTCCAGGTCTGCAAGGCTGGTAAACCACCGCACCTGCTCCAGGAAGTGGGCCAAATCTTCGCTCTCGGCGCGAAGCTGCTGAAGTTGAGGACCAATAGAGCTGGAGGAAGCGGCGCCCGTTGCATAGTTGCCATTGAACGCGAAATAGGCCTGATTCAGCACGCGCAGTGGATACCCCTTCTCCACGAAGTAGCGCCGTCGCGCCTCCATGTAAGCTTCCGCAGTCTCAACGTGTCCCGCCGTCAGCAGAGTATCCACATGCAGTCGCGTCTCGCGCATTGCCTGCCGGAAGTCGAACTGAAGAGGCCGGTCGTATCGCTCCCAACGCTGCTGCTCCAATTCATATTCCTGCGTCCATAGCTCCTCAATATTACAAGCGCAAGAATTCTCACCTGAATCCCCGGCTTTCCCTGCCGAAGAGGAGACTGCCTCGGGATAGTAGCGCAGAGCCACCCGCTCCCCGATCTCGACACCAATGATTTCCGACACCGTTTCGTTCAATGTTGTCACCGTGTCGTTGCTGGCGTAGCGTAGCCCAAGAGGGAAAAGGAAGAGATAGTGGTGTACCCACTCGTGGGCGATTGTACTCAGCACCCACGAGAGTGAGCTGCTCTCCACAACCATCGCCGGGAAGACGGCCATGCCTCCAATCAGCGAAATATGTGCGCTCAGATCTGTCCGCGCCTCGATCGCACGCTCACTCTCTCCCAGCGTTACCGGATCATACGCAGCCTTCAACACGCGCGAGTGGACAGTACTAATCCGATCACGCGGGCTGACGGTCAGCTTCAGCGGCGGCTCAATGAACGCGAACTGAACCGGAGGCCAAACAAGGCCCCGCACGCCAAGACCGGCCTTACGCAGCTCCTCTCCCACTTGGCGTTTGAGAATGGCCTCAACCAGAGGGCGATCTGCGCCCTGTTGGCGCCGCAACGCGGCCAACTCCATGCGCACATTCTCAAGCTCCACTCGCATTTCGAAACCGGTGCTGGGGAAGGCATTTCGAGGTGGCCATGTTAGCGGATGACCTGACTCTGGCTCAGTCGTCGCCGAATCTTGGCCGCCAACTGAACCCCCTGCCTCCGCAGCAACCAGCCTTCTGAGTTCCTCCTCCAACTGTCCGATGCGCTGCGTCCGTTCCAAATAGGCGCGCACCATGTCTACCTGGGCTTCCGCTTCCGGCATGCCCTGCGGCTGAGAGCGACCCGCAAAGATCATGCGGCCGACTGCTTCCAGCTCCCAGGTCAGGAAGTTGAAGTAAGGCAGTGCTGCCGCAGCCTTGATAATGCTCGCGCGTGTTGGGACCGACTGCGACACCGCACCGCCCGCAAGCAGGATGGTCAGGAGTAGCATCGTCGCAATCCAAACACTCCGCCGCAGGAAAGGCAAGGCCGTGGCCAGTGTCACGTCGCGAAACAAATCGTCGCCGCCTCCAAGACGTCCCACTGTCTCAGGTCGTCGCAGCATTTGTCGTATCGAGGAGACTTTCCAGTTCATGTCTGGGGATGCCTGCGCATCAAGAATTGCAAGTAGTGCTTCCAGATGTCTGCACTGTGGGTCGAAACTTCAGCCAAACGGCCCGTGTCCGCCAGATGACAACACTCCAATCGACGTCAATCGGCCCGTCAATATGTATAGTTGATACTCCTGAAACCGTCCTCATTTTTCTTTGGCCAAACCGCTCACTCGGCGTACAACCCCGTACAACTGTTGCGCTTCAGGTTGCTTGGCCAGCAGTAGCAATCCGGCGTAAACAAGCATTCCACTCCCGCCGCCTACGACGAGCTGTACCAGATCATTGGCAATGGAAGGAGATCCCCCCGCGCCGAAACGCGGCAGCAGCGCATTCATCACCACAAACATCGCCCCTGCCGCTCCAGCCACCGAGATTACAGTCCGAACTGTAGGACTAGACCCTACCGCAGACCAGCCTTCCTGCAACTCTGACGCCCTTT
Organism: Caldilineaceae bacterium; assembly: GCA_965116395.1. Taxonomy (GTDB): domain Bacteria; phylum Chloroflexota; class Anaerolineae; order Caldilineales; family Caldilineaceae; genus Bin5. The sequence goes on along the minus strand of OZ220684.1, from coordinate 5,336,825 downwards.
CTAGTCCCTGTCGCCGCTGAATTTGACCCATCTTCCAGTACAGAAGAGCCAGCATAACCAGAGCGTGAACTGCTTGCTTTCCTGTGTCGGCCCAGACCAGCCCAAGGTAGCCTAGTCCCTCGACCAGCGCCAGTGCAACCGCGGCATACACTAGGACGCTTAAGACGCCCACGAGCGCAGGTAGCAGAGTGTCGTTTCGGGCATAAAATGCGTAAATCAGGGGGAAGTCAATCGCCGCAAATAGCGCGCCGACTAAATACACGTTAAGGGCCGTCACCACCTGCGCGGAGTCTCCTGCGGTGAATTGCCCCCGCTCGAACAAGAGCCGTACCGCCGGCTCAGCCAGCACGCCCAGGCCAACCAGGATCGGCACAATCATCACCACCACCATGCGTAGCCCCCGTGCCAGCGTCGCACGGTACGCCTCCTCATCACCTGAAGCAAACTGCTGACTCAAGCGCGGGAGCGCTGCCAACGAAATTGCGACACTGATCATCCCCAGCGGCAGCTGTTGCAGAGTCGTTGCTTTGCTCATCCAAGCGATACTTTGTACACCCGTGCCGCTCGCAAGGCGGCGATCCAGCCCTACTTGGAACTGTGCCACCACCAGCCCCGCCGCAATCGGCAGATAGAGCCGCACGATTCGCGCCAACGCAGGATGACTCCACTGCAGGCTAAACTTGAGTCCTGCCCGCTGGACGTCCCAAGCCATAAGCGCAAACTGTACCATGCTTCCTGCCAACACACCTATGGCCAAACTGGCAATGCCCACGCGCCCGGCCAGAAGCGGAGCAGCCACAATGATGCCCAGATTGTAAATGGCGGAGGCAATAGCGGGAAAGGAAAAACGTTGCAGCGCAAACAGTATTGCAGTCAGCAGACCGGCCATCGAAACAAACCATACGACCGGCGCCATCAGCCGAAGCAACTGGGCTGTCAATGGCAACAGCGTCGGATCTAAGTCGTCAAACCCTCCTGCCAGCAAGCCCGCAACCTGCGGCGCAAAGACAACCATCAGGACAGTCAGCCCCGCAAGAGTCACGACCGCCAGGCTGATCAACGCCCCCACCAGCCGGACCAGTTCCTGATTCGGACCGACCTGCTCTCCCTTCGACCCGGAAGCAACCTCTTCAGTAGCGTCATTCTGATTGCGGTCGAGTCGGGCGTAGTCGCTGAGAACCGGGACCAGCGCAGCGCTCAACATGCCGCCGATCAGAAAATCGTACAGCATCTTCGGCGCGCTGCTGGCAACCGTAAACGCACTAACAGGACCAGACGCGCCAAAATAGGCCGCAATCACCATCTCCCGTAGAAGACCGAGAACGCGGCTGGCCACAGCGCCTAAAGACAGAAGAGAGGCGCTTCGGGCCAACGCTGAAGATTGTTGATCTTGGGGTGTCGAGCTTGGACGGGGCGGCACTGCGGATCTGGTCATTCGCTATTGTAGATGTCTCCTCGCAAAGACACATCCGATCGCAGCGTCCGCCCCCGTTCTTTCGAAATCTCTGGCAGCAGCAATAGCTGGTTTCAGTCGGCTGCCACCAAGTCGGCCGTCTGCTTAGGGACGCCTGGCGTGGGCCATGCGCGCGGGTCCTCGTTCAAGTCTGGCAACCCTACGGCCTCCAGCGAGGCAAGGAACTTCTCCGCCTGCATCGCCGCGGCGCAGCCCTGTCCCACACTTGTCGCCACCTGCTTGAAGACCTTGTCGGCAATTTCCCCAGCGGCAAAAACGCCGGGAATGTTGGTACGTGTCATCGGGTCGGCGATCAGGTGACCGTCCTCATCCAGGTCCAGCTTCCCGTGATACAAATCATTATTGGGAATGTGGCCGATGTAAACGAAAACGCCATCGGTCGCCAGTTCACCTTGCTCGCCCGTCAACGTGTCGCGTGTATTAACACCGGATACAACGCCATTCTCGTTACCGTTAATGGACGTCACGACCGCATTCCACACAAATTCAATCTGGTCGTTGGCAATGGCCCGGTCCTGCAAAATCTTGCTGGCACGCAACTCGTCCCGCCGATGGATGACTTTCACATTGGTGGCAAACTTGGTAAGGAAAAGTCCCTCCTCGAGTGCGCTGTCGCCACCGCCAACGACCACCAATTCTTTGCCGCGGAAAAAGAAACCATCGCAGGTCGCACAGTAGCTGACACCTTTGCCCGTATACTCCTGTTCTCCAGGCACCTCTAGGAATCGGGGCCGGGCGCCAGTGCAGAGAATCAGCGATTTCGTTCTGTACTCCTTGTCTTGGGCAGTGCGCACAGTGAAAGGATGCTCGTCAACCACAATTTCTGTAACGTGATCATAGGAGGTGGTGCATCCGAATCGTTCGGCCTGCGCCTTGAATTTTTCTACCAGGTCGGGCCCGCTAAGCCCCTCAGGAAAACCAGGATAGTTTTCGACCTCGTATGTTATGCTGACCTGGCCGCCGAAGTCGTCGCCGGTGATCAGCAATGGTTCCAGGTTCGCCCGCGCTGCGTAAAGGCCCGCCGTCCAGCCCGCCGGCCCGCTGCCAATCACGATCACCTCATGCAGCGTGTCTTCAGTCCCACTCTTGCTGACCTGGGCTCCCGCACCGTTCTGCATCTGAGCGCCGTTCTGATTTGATTCACTCATTCCAATACTCCTGGCTTTCTTTATGCTGTCACTTTCGTCACTGCATTCGTTTCGATAGCTTCTTCACGCAAAGGACTGGAACCCCCTGAAGACACCGCCTATTGGTCTCCACATTCTTCGTGACCAAAGACCGTCAGCAAGTTCGCTCGTCCTTACGCTGATTATCGCCCATTCCGGCCAGCATTTCTGCGGGCTGGCACACAATTAACCCTCCAAAACCTCCCTTAGGCGTCAAGACTGCTGAATCTGGATCAGATTCCCACAAGTGTCGTCGAAGGAAGCAATCTTATAATGACCATAATCCGTCGGTTCGACTTTGAACGCCACACCCAGTTCTGTCAACCTTTCAAATTCTGCTTGCACGTCATCGACGCCAAGCGACGTGGCCGGGATTCCCTGTTCGAAAATACCCTTCTGATACTGTTCGGCGACGGGGTTGGAATTCGGTTCCAGGAGAAACTCTGTCCCGTCCTGATCGTCCGGTGACACAACAGTCAACCACCTGAATTCACCGACAGGAATATCTGCCTTCTTTACAAAGCCAAGCACTTCTGTATAGAACTTCAACGCCTTTTCTTGATCGTCCACAAAAACGCCGCTATAAATGATATTCACATTAGTATCCCTTACAATAGCCCGGGACCAAGGTCAAGCGCCCTCGGGCAGAGTAGCGGCTATCGCCTCTACCGCCATGTCGATCTCACCGTCACTTATGGTCAGCGGCGGCAGCAGTCGCAGAACAGTCGAGCCGGCCGGCAGCGCCAGCACGTTGTGCTCCTCCATCAGTGTCTTCAGAAAGGGTACCGCCTTCGTACGCAGATCAATGCCGATCAGGAGTCCCTTACCGCGAATCTCACGGACGACTCTGCGCGCGCCGATGGCCGCTTCCAGGGCTTCCCTCAGTCGCCGCCCAGCCCTGTCAGCCTGTTCGATCAGTCCGTCCTCGTATACCCCTAACGCAGCAATACCGGCCGCGCAGGCCAGTGGGTTGCCTCCGAACGTACTCCCGTGCGCCCCGGAAAATAAACTTTCCTGAATCTTCTCAGTGTAAACCAACGCGCCCATAGGGAATCCTCCCCCCAGGCCCTTTGCCAGCGCGACGATGTCCGGCTCGAGGTCGAAGTGTTGAAACCCGAACCAGCGCCCCGTCCGCCCAAAACCGGTCTGCACCTCGTCGATTACCAGCAGCGCACCGCTCTCGTGGCACAACTGCTGTACGCCTGCAAGATAATCAGCGTTCCCTTCATGCACACCACCCTCAGCCTGGATGACCTCCAACACCACCGCCGCAGTGCCGTCGCCAACAGCTTCATCCAGCTGATCGGAGTTGTTGAAATGAACGTGGCTGACATCTGGCATCAGCGGCTCAAATTTGCGGCGGTATCTGGGGTTCCAGGTGATGGACAGCGCTCCTACCGTACGCCCATGGAAGCTGTTGCGTGCAGCCACAATTCCCGTACGCCCCGTAGCCAGCCGCGCGAACTTGATGGCGCCGTCAATCGCCTCGGCGCCGCTATTCCCCAAAAAAGCCCGCGTCAGGTGCTCCGGCGTAACCGAGATCAGCCTGCTCAGGAATTCCGCACGCGTATCATTGTGAAAAAAGTTGGGGCAGGCGTGCATGCGGGCTGCCTGCTTCTGAATAGCCTCCGTTAAAACAGGATGACCATAGCCGAGCATGGCCACACCCTGCGACGAAGTCAGATCGAGGTAGCGGTCGCCGTCGCTGTCGATCATCCAACAGCCCTCCCCCGCCACCATCACCGTTTCCCCGCGACGGGGAACAACGCCCGACTCGTGCGACTGGGTTTGCAGCACCGCGTCATGCGTTTCGAGTATATTCTGTACAGTATCCATTCGTGTTTCGGTCCGATTTGTATTCTGAGTTGCTCAGAATCTTCCTTTTACCGCCAATATTACTTTTCTTGCGCCCTGCTCCAATAGTTCGCCCCAGTTCTCTCGCAACACCTCTACCTGAACACCCTGGCAACGCAGTAAGTTACACAAATTTCTCACGCAATCTGCGTTCCATGGCCGTCAAGGGCTCGCTGTATCGGGTTCTCGCGGCGGCCATCGGCAAAGATCACTTTCTGCACGCCTTCTGCGACAGCTTCGACCGCACCCATCACCTTTTTCTTCATTCGTCCGGCCGCATACTGCATGTAGCTGTCAGCCTGTGTACGCGGAATCTCTCGAATGAGGCTGGACTCGTCAGGAAACTCCCGCAGCAACCCAGGCACATTGGAGAGGATGACAAATGCCTCAGCTTCAAATGCCGCCGCAACCATCGCTGCCGCTCGGTCGCCGTCTACATTGATCGCCTCGCCGCTATCCGAGGAGCCAGGCGGTGTGAGTACAGGAAGGTAGCCGGCATCCAACAACAGTCGCAGCAGTTCCACATTGACCTGCTCGACAGTACCGGTCCAGTCATCCCGCAGCACCAGCCTTCGCCCATTGACCCGCACGCGCAACCTGTCTTTGCGTTTACCCTCAAAGATGCGTCCATCCAGCCCGCTCAGGCCGACGGCATTCACACCGGCAAGTTGTAGCTTTTCCACCCACATCTTGTTGAGCTGGCCGCAATAGACCATCTCGAAAATCTCCAAAGTGCGCCGGTCAGTTCGCCTGCTCTCAAATCCGCTCTCGCTGGTTATGAACTGCGGCGGATGGCCCAGGGCCTCGGCCACCTCGTTGGTCGTCTCCGCGCCGCCGTGGACCAGAATCAGATCCCGCCCGGCCTGCCGTAGCGCAACTATATCAGAAACGATGGCGTCAATATTCAGATCCTTACCACCGCCGACTTTGATCACCAGCATTTCTTGAATCCTTCAGCGTAAACCTATTCGCATTGCACTACATGACGGACAACTCAAGACGAGCCCAATAAGGCCTTCTACCAGACATCTCAAGTCTCTTCTAATATATCGAATGCTCTCTGTAAGAGGGACATAGACCATTCCCAAGAATCAGTGTTCAAGACATTTCAAGGACCCTATCAGAAAGTAATGATCTTTATGTCTCTACCCATCAAAACGGTACCCTATCCCCCAAATGGTAAGAACACGCTTAGGGTTGGCCGGGTCGTCTTCCACCTTTTCACGCAATCGTCGAATGTGAACATCTAAGGTCCGGCTGTCACCGTCGTATTCCTGGCCCCAGACTTCCTCCAAGATCGTTTGTCGATTCAATGCTCTCCCTTGATGGCAAGCCAGGAATACTAAGAGGTCAAACTCTCTCAACGTAATGTCCAAGGCATTTTGGCCGAGACGCACTTCTCGCCTTCTTCGATCAATTACTAAGTCGCCAAACGATAGTTTGGACATCTCTTGTTCTGAAATACCGAGTCCCAATGAATGAGTCTCAACAGTCATGAGAGGGTCAGGATTGGGACGTCGGCCAGTCTTAGACATCTGATCAGGTCTCGACCGGCTTACAGCCTGAGCCACAATGTAAGGTGAAGTCAACTTCTCGATTAACGCTTCAACTCTGCCAACTTCATGCGCGTCAAGTGTGCCCAACACATAGTCGCACCGCCAGGTGCTGCCGCCCTCCAACTCTTTCACATAACCCTTGGCTTTTTCTGCCGCTTTGCCCTCGGGTTCCGCAGTGGCAGGCAAGACCAATCCCAACGCGTCCTGGTCAGGCGTGCGACTGATCCAGCGGACGCCAATCGGCAACTGGTCCGGACGGTGACGAACATAGTCTGCTCCGCCGTCTGGATGCACTTGCAGAGTGTGGGCCCAGCCTTCCTCGTCCGCCTCGTAGTCGATACCGAAGACTATCTCCGGGTCAAACGCCAGGTTGGCGTCCAGAACATGATGTGCTTCCGGTCTTTCACCCAGTCCCTTCAGAAATGCCAGATATGCGGGCCCGGGGCTTACATGGCTGGGTATGCTGCGGCGGACGCGTACTGTCCCCGGCGATACCTTCGCGCTGTATACAATGCGGCCGCCATCTACCGGCCTGTAATTGGCGTGGGCCAGGTACATATACTCCATCGGCGTATTCTTGCAGTTCCGACAGCGAAGCGAAACGTGTGCTTCCTTCGCGCCGGCGTATAGTTTCACCAACGGCGTCGCCGTGTAGTTATACATAAAGGCAACCGTGTGTTGGTATTGCCCTCCCAAGCCGATATAAGCGCCGCCTTCGTCTTCCCCAAGCACGAGCCAAGCCTGCTGAAACCAGGCATTTGGCAACTCTCCATGAAGCGGGTGGTCATCCTCTTCGGTTGGGACCCCCATAGCCGTGAAACCGCAATGGAGTAGGAAACCGCCGTACGTCCGCACGTAATCGGTGGTTGGCAGTGGCTGGCTGAACATCGACCGCATGGTGACGTCTCTCCCGCCAAAGGTTGCCGACCAGATCTGCTGCCCTTGAAATGGCAGCATTACTAGCTCGCTCACCCCGTTTTCCAGTTGGACGGCCGCAACACCGCTGTCATAGAGATAGACTGAGGCTTTGAGTGCCCCACTCTCTATGAACAGTCGCTTCTTTTCGGTGAAAAAATGCGGGTACAGTGAAACCTGAACCGGTTGCCGCGAACTTCCTGACTCTGCCACTTGCGCCCTGCCCCCTCTCTGCTGAATCTGCCTCTCCCCTGCAACTTAGAGTTCTGGCGCATGGTATCACGAGAAGCACCGTTTGAAAAGGTTTAGACCCTCCGGCTATGCTATAATGCGGTCAGAATGGAACACGTTTGGCACGGGCTTGACTGCCCTACACTACATTGGAGAGCAAGTGGCCATGGTTGCAAAAATGGCTGCAAATGAGGCGAATGACGGGGCCGCAGCCCAACCGCTACTGCTTTCGGAACAGACTGTATCCCATGTCCCGTGGGCGTGGATGAACCTGCCCTTGCAGTGGCTTGGTCGCCTGTTCCGTAGGCCCTCTCCCTTGGCCGCGCAGACAGTCTCTCCTGCCCACGAATCTGCATCGACGCTAAGCGATGCGGCTCACGCGCATTCGTCACCGTTCAGACGAAAGAACCGTGAGTCTGAATATGTCGTTATCGGGCTTGGACGCTTTGGCACCGCCGTTGCAACCACGCTTGTCGAGCATGGCCGCACAGTTCTGGCCATAGACTCGAACCACGACCGCGTGCAGGCGCTCAGCGGCGAGCTTCCTCACGTAGTGCAGTTAGACGCTACCAACATTGACGCCCTGCGCCAGGCAGGGGTCGAAACCTTCGACACCGGGCTGGTCTGCATCGGCACCGACTTCGAGAACAATCTGCTGGCGACCGTTCTCCTGAGGCAACTGGGCGTAGAGCGAGTGATCGCCAAAGCACTCACAATTACGCAGAGGGAAATCCTGCTGAAAGTCGGAGCAGACGAGGTGATTCTGCCCGAGCACGAGGCCGGACGTCGTTTGGGAAGAAAAATGGCCATCGATCATCTTGTCGACTACCTGGAAGTCGGTAACGATGTTGGTGTCGTCGAATTATTGGCCCCGCCCAGCACCTGGGAACATTCCCTGTCCGAACTGAGTCTGCGGCAACGTTATGGACTGACCGTGATCGCCGTGCGCAGAGGAGACGACCTTGTAGTCAGTCCCAGCGCCAGCTTTCAGCTCAAAGAGGATGACATAGTAGTGGTTTTGGGCCGCATGGAGGACGCCGAGCGGCTACGGCAATAAGCTATCCCAACGACGACCAACCACCAACCGATTTAGCCTTCCATCAACTGTTTTCATTCCCAAGCCATGAAAAACGACTTCCCCATACTTGATCCTGGACCAGCCCGCAAGTCAATCCTGCGCCGCCAGCCTTGGGACGCTTTCGACCTGCCGGAAGAGATACTGGACAGCATAGAAGACATTTTCGGTTCTCGCATCGGCCCTGACGAAGCCGTCAGCCGTATTCTCGCTGACGTGCGGGCCGGTGGCGATGCCGCAGTACGTAAGTGGACCCAAAAGCTGGATGGTGTCAGCCTGGACGACCTGCGCGTCGATCCCCAAACCATCCTGCAGAAGTCCGGTGACGTCGCCCCAGAAGTCTACGAGGCGCTTGTCCTCGCCGCGGAGCGTATAGAAAACTTTCATCGCCGCCAGCCCAACCAGAGCTGGATCCAGAATGACAACGAAGGCACAGTCGGCCAGCTTGTTAGGCCCATAGAGCGCGTCGGCATCTATGTCCCTGGCGGCACGGCCCCCCTTCCCAGCACACTGCTGATGACCGCAATTCCCGCGCGGGTAGCCAATGTGGGCGAACTGGTAGTCGTCACACCGCCCCAGAAGGAGACAGGTCTGCCCGACAAGGTAACGCTTGCTGCCGCCACCGTCGCCCGCGTGGACGCCGTCTACATAGCGGGCGGTGCGCAGGCAATCGGCGCAATGGCCTTCGGCACTGAGTCAATTCCAGCAGTTGACAAGATCTGCGGCCCCGGCAACCTTTTCGTTACCTTGGCAAAGCGGCAGCTTTTTGGCCTGGTTGGAATCGACGGCCTGCCCGGTCCAACTGAGACCGTTATAATCGCTGATGAGTCGGCCGACCCGCAGTTGGCCGCCGCAGACCTGCTGGCGCAGGCTGAGCATGATGTACTCGCCAGCGCCATTCTGCTGACGCCCAGCCGATCGCTGGCGCAGAAGGTCCAGGCAGCCGTCCACGCCCAATTGGAGGACCTGGAACGCGGACAGATCGCCGCCGCCACTTTTGCCCGCAGCGCCGGAATTGTCGTGACCGAATCCATGCCTGAAGCTGTTGCACTCGCCAACGAATACGCTCCCGAGCACCTCTGCCTCCTCGTCGAAAGCCCCTGGCGCTGGGTCGACCAAGTACAGAACGCCGGCGGCATCTTCCTCGGCGAGCGTAGCTTTGAAGTGTTGGGCGACTACACGGCCGGGCCCAGCCATGTCATGCCCACCGGAGGCACCGCGCGTTTCGCCAGCCCGATCAACGTGACCGATTTCGTCAAGCTAATCAGCCTGATCGGGCTCAATGAGGAAGCACTGGCCGCAATCGGTCCCGCCGCCGAAACCCTGGCGCGTACTGAGGGCCTCGGCGGGCATGCCGCCGCCGTGAGCAGGCGACTCAAATCGACATCACACCAAGAGGACGAATCTTAGTGAAGGAAGCCACCACTCTCCAGTCGTTGCTCAACCCCCACCTTGCCGGGCTTGAGGAGTATACGCCGATCCAGCCGTTTGAAGTCCTGAGTCAGCGGCTCGGCATACCTGCCTCCGAAATCATCAAGCTGGATGCCAACGAGAACCCCTACGGGCCGCACCCGGCCGTAGCTGAGGCCTTGGCCGAATACGCTTACTACCACATCTACCCGGACCCGCAGCAAACTGAATTGCGCCAAGCCCTGGCAGAGCATCTGGAGAGTGAGCAGCGACAGATGGAGTCAGGTATTTCAGTGCCTTTCGAACAGATCCTGCCAAGCCACGGCACCGATGAGATTCTCGACTATCTCTGCCGCCTCTTTCTTGGGCCAGGCGACGCTATCATCAATACGCCCCCCACCTTCGGAATGTACAGCTTCGACGCCAAATTGGTCGGCGCCGAAGTCTTGGAAGTTTGGAGAACAGATGATTACCACATTGATGTCGAAGGAATCTTTGACCTGTTCAATTCCAACGCGCTGAAGCGGGAATCGGTCTCTCCCAAGCTGCTCTTTCTCACCTCGCCCAACAATCCTTCCGGTAACTGGCTGCCGGACCAAGACCTGCTGCGTCTGTTACAGCTCCCTCTCATCGTCGTCCTCGATGAGGCATACGTCGAATTCTCGGTCGAGACAAGCCGCTCGCCCTGGGTACTTCAGCACGACAACCTAGTCATCATTCGAACATTTTCCAAGTCCGCCGGAATCGCCGGTCTTCGTTTGGGCTACGGTCTCTTCCCTGCCTGGATGATGCCAATTCTTTGGAAGTTCAAACAGCCTTACAATGTCAACGTCGCCGCCACAGTGGCCGGTCTGGCCAGTCTACGTTACGCTGAAGAAATGCACTCGATTGTAGAGAAGATACGTGCCGAACGCGAACGGCTCTTCAGCGCATTGCAGCAGGTTCCCTACCTTTCACCCTACCCTTCAGGAGCCAATTTCATCCTCTGCCGAGTCGAAGGCTTTCGCACCGACGGAAGCGGAGACGCCGCCGCCCTGAAGCTCGCGCTCGAACAGCGGGGCATCCTCGTGCGCTACTATCAGAAGCCTGGCCTCGACAACTGCATTCGCATATCTGTCGGACGCCCTGAACAGACCGACCGCCTCCTGGCCGAACTGCGCCGGCTCGCATGAAACGCTTGTCGCCGAGACTACACCTGTACTCGAGCCCCTGGCGACTGTTCAAGCCCCAAAGACATACCCACTGCCTTTCATTGGCATAAAGAGAAGGGAGAGCAGAATGCGGAGAGCTCTCCCTCCTCCCTTTCTGCGATCATAGACGCGCCCATTCTTGAGAATAAAGAGTGCCCACGTACTGCTAACCATAGACAACAGGTAGCTACTCAGCCACCATAAATTTGCGAACCTGAATGAGGTGAGTCAAGGTGTTTGCTCTCCCCTCATGATTGTCATATGGGCGGTCGGGCGCAAGCGCCCTCCCTTGTGCAGGGGCTGCGCCCCCGCAACGCCCCACTACAAAAACATGCCTCACCGACCGTGTGCCTTCTTCGCATCGTGTCGGCTGGCGAGCATGGCGGCGGCTGTACACCAGTTGCGCCACCAAGAGCCTGAATGATTCCAAGGATGACTAGCTGGTAAAGTACTGTGGCTTAGTAGTTACGACAACAGTAAAATCCCGGCGGACAATGATAGCGTTCCCACAGACCAAAGTACTGGCATGTGATTAAATTCACACCATGCCAATGTTCGAGGAGGATTCTCTAACCGCAATTATCTTCGCCGAAGACCCCCTCAGCCGCCACGGCCTTGCCGCCATTCTTGATCCTGAACCTGCGATCGTCACGTTCCTGGCAGAGTCTCCGGCTCAACTAACCCAGGACAAGGTCGGGAGCGCGAATGTCCTCGTCTGGGATACTGGCTGGGACTTCTCAGCCTCCGATTCCGCCGAGGTCTGGGAGACGATAACCGATCTGGCTGAAGATGGTCTGCCTGTCATTGCCATACTACCCGACGACGAGGCTCCCGGTATCCTCCGTCAGATGGGGCTCGCCGGGCTCCTCCCCCGCAGTGTCAACGCGCGTCAGCTGCGTGCCGCCCTCTATGCTGCCGCCGAAGGCCTGTCGGTTACAGACCCGGCCCTGTCCACTCCCCTTTGGATCCCATCGACCTCTTTCCTGCCGCCTATTCCTGAGCCGCATACACCAAGAGAACTGGAAGTACTGGGCTTGCTCGCCGAAGGCCTGACAAATCGCGCCATCGGTGTGCGGCTGGGCATCACCGAAAACACTGCCAAATTCCATGTACAGGCTGTCCTCTCCAAGTTAGGAGTAAGCAGCCGTACAGAAGCTGTCGTCCAGGCCACCAGGCTGGGGCTTCTCACCCTCTGACACAGCAGCCAGTTCCCTCACCAGCGTGACGCGTCTTCCGGCGTGTGCAAGCAGCCCCATCCACCTCACTCCTACCCGAACTGACGGGTTCCTCCTGCCATAACTGCCGGCGTATTGAAGAACACGCCGCGCTATCATTGAAACTGCAACAACGGAAGCTATTGCAGGCACGTAGCCCGCATGAGAGAGATTGGGATGGAGCCAAAAATGTCTAACCAGTTCAAAGCATTATCAGAAGGAATGGCCGCAGTCGTTGAATCTGCCGGGCAGGGGGTCGTACAGGTGAACGGCCGTCGCCGTTTTCCGGCAAGCGGGTTCGTCTGGTCGGCAGACGGCGTGATCGTCACCGCAAATCACGTGATTAGAACGGAGAACATTCGAGTCGGCCTGCCCGACGGCGAACAGGTGGATGCGACTCTGATCGGACGGGATCCTGCCATCGACATCGCGGCGTTACGGGTCCAACGCGAAGGACTTGCATCCTTATCATGGCTGCCAGAAGAAGAGTTGTGCGTTGGCGCAATGGCATTCGCCGTCGGCCGGCCGGGAACAAGCGTCCAGGCCTCTATGGGCATACTCAGTGCTATAGGAGAGGACTGGCGAATCCACGGCGGGGCCCGGATTAGTCACTACGTGCGCGCCGACCTTGTCATGTACCCTGGCTTTTCCGGTGGCGCCATTGTCGGCGCCGACGGACGCGTCGTCGGCATGGCGACGTCTGCTCTCAGTCGCGATGGTGGCATTGCTCTGACCCACGCAACCGTCGCGCCAACCGTAGACTCCCTTCTCAAATATGGCTCTGTTCGCCGGGGCTACCTGGGGGTAGGCGTTCAGACCGTTCAACTGCCCACGGGCCTTGGCAAAGAGTTGGGACAGGAGACGGGAGTGCTTTTCAACTCCGTTGCGCCTGACAGCCCTGCGGAAAAGGCAGGCCTTGTAGTGGGTGACATTCTCGTCAACCTTGACGGTGAACCGATCCTCAGTCCTGACGAACTGGCTATCGCACTGCGAAGCGATCTGGCCGGCAAAGAAACCACCTTGCAGATCATTCGCGGCGGCGAGCTGCACGAAGCAAATGTCGAAATCCAAACAGGAGAGGAGCGGAACCAGTAATGACGGACGAACACGCAGTAACCACCAACGCTCTATCCCGCAGTTTCGGCGCCGTCAGGGCAGTCGATGCCGTCAACCTCTCAATTCCCAGCGGAGAGATCTACGGCTTTCTAGGTCCCAATGGAGCGGGAAAAACGTCGTTAGTCAGAATGTTGACAACGCTGCTTCTGCCGACTAGCGGTTCCGCCAGCGTGGCAGGTCATGACGTGGTCACAGAACCTACCGCCGTCAGACTGAAGATCGGCGCCGCGCTCCAGGCGGCGGCCCTCGATGACAAGCAGACGGGGCGGGAGCTCTTACAGCTCCAGTCCCGCCTCTACGGGTTAACTGGACCTGCCATCAAGCAACGCATCAACTATCTTGCCGACCTGCTAAACATTGATGAGGCCTTGGACCTGCTCATCGGCACCTACTCTGGCGGCATGAAGCGAAAACTCGACCTGGCAGTTGCCATGATTCACGAACCGCAAATTCTGTTCCTCGACGAACCAACTACTGGGCTGGATCCCATCAGCCGAGTCGAACTCTGGGACGAAGTACGCCGTGTAAACGAGGAGAGAGAAGTAACGATCTTCATGACAACGCAGTACCTGGAGGAAGCCGACTACCTCGCCCAGCGCGTTGGTATAATCAACCAAGGCAGAATCGTCGCCGAAGGAACGCCCGCCGAACTAAAGCGATCTGTCGGTTCCGACATGATCGTCGCCAGGACTGATGGCCAGACAAGCGGCGCAGCAGAGGCGTGCGAGCAAGTGGATGGCGTCGAAAGCGTCGAAGTTTACGCAAATGAAATCACGTTGAGCGTAGACCAGGGATCCAAGGTGATCGGCCCTGTCGCAATTGCGCTGGACCAGTCCGGTGCTTCTGTAGAGGACATTGTCCTCCGCACCTCTACTCTGGACGACGTCTTCCTTCACTACACCGGCGCCCGCCTTGAAGTTGACGCCGACATTGTCAAGGAGGAGCCAGCATGACAGCGATTGGACTCACCCAAGTTCAAGCCAGAAATGGAGGCTTCGCCAGTGACGTCTCCGCGATATCTCGTCGGGCCCTCCGATCGGTACTAAGGGACCCCGAGTCCGTGATCCCGGGGTTCATCATCCCCCTTTTCTTTTTCACTGTAAATACGGGCGCGCTCCAGAACTTCGTGGAGGCAGGCAGCACCCTCGATTACAAGGCTTTCCAACTCCCAGTCGCAATCATCATGGCTGTCACCGGGCCGCTTTCGAGGGCGTTAACGTTGGTTGAGGACGTCCGCAGTGGCTACTTCGACCGCTTGGTGATGACCCCGGTTCGCCGCCTGGCACTCCTGATGGGAATGATGGTCGCTGACATAGCCCTGGTCATAGCCCTTTCGGTCCCCGTCCTCATTCTGGGGTATGCAGTAGGGGTCCGGTTCGAGACCGGTGTAGCAGGCGTCGTCGCTTTTGTAGCCCTCGCTGCCTACTGGGGACTAGGTTTCGCAGGCTTCTCATATGCAATCGCCCTGAAAACAGCTAGCGCAGCAGCCGTCAGCAGCAGCTTCATGGTCTTTCTGCCCATGATGTTTCTCACGCCAATGTTCATTCCTCTCGAGGCAATGACTGGCTGGATGGCAACTGTCGCCCAGTACAATCCCGTTACCTATCTCCTAGGCTCGCTGCGCTCCATCATCACCGTTGGCTGGGAAATTGACGAAATATTGAAGGGCCTCCTCTCCGTTTCAGTGGTTGTTATCGTAAGCATGACAATGGCTCTCCTGGCGCTAAAGGGACGCGTGTCAAGACAATGAGAGAGTCCCTCCCTCTACTCGAATCTGTTCGCAGAGGCGCTTCCCGGGCCGGGCCAGCTACCGGAGCATTCGTTAGCCCCCTCAATGCCTGCGCCTCGCCAGCGCACGACAGGGTGCCGGCAATAATCTTGAATTGACTTGGAACTGTAGTGGGTAGAAAGTCGGAGCTCCTGCATGAGGAGCTCCGGCGGTAGAGGACCTCCGCGTAGGCGGCCCTCTACTGAAGGCGCTGCTCACCTATTGGGGAACGCGGTCCTGTTACAGCTAATGGTCTCCGAAGAGACCGGCCGGAACGCGTATGCATGGATTGCCAGCGAGCCTTCTCTAAGATTCCTGCACAATTTGAAGAAGCGCCACCTCGCCAAGCGAAAGCGGCAGCCGCTGAACAAATACTAGAGGTCGAAACGCCGAACCCAACTCAAAACCGCCGACTTCCATCGCCTCAGGGAAATGGCTGTCCGCCTCTGCTCCGTAAATCAGTTGCAGAAAGTCTGGGTAAGGGTACCGATAATCTACTGGCTTGGGTGAGTGGATGTGGTAGTGAAACAGACCGATAAGAGCCGGTTCACCTCCGACGGTCCAGCCCGTTTCCTCCAGAAGTTCGCGCCTCAGAGTCTCCAGCAGCCCTTCGCCTTCGTCGATGCGCCCGCCGGGCACGATATGTTCGCCGCCCGGGTCCCGCATTACCATTATGTTCGGGCCGCGCGTCAGGAGCGCCCTCACCGACGTTACCAGGTCAAGCGGGGGAGAAGCCGCTTCGTCCAGTGCATATGTATACCGTGTCTGAACTAGCTCCAACCCGCCCCCGGACCAGTCCATCTCTTCTTCAGCTAAGGGCGTTCTCCCTTTCAGAAATCTTCTCAGTGCTTGGTCCATATTGGACTGGTCCGCCTGCAGCCACCGGATTCAAAGAAACTAAGAAAGTCCCGCCATGTGCCGAAATACCGCACAGGCCAGGCGGGCATCATCTACCGCTCGGTGCGTGTTTGGTAGAGCGATGCCGCACTGCCGGCCCGCCTTCTGCAGACTTTGCCACTTGGCGTCCTCTATGCCTCGCTTGTCGCCATAATACCGCGCGTACATCTTCATCACACAGAAGGCGTTCCCCCCCATATCTTCCCACGACAAGCCATGTTGTTGATGCGACTGCCGCATCATCCTCAGGTCAAATTCGGCATTGAAAATACCGACGCGCTTCCCGCTGAACAGTTGGCTGACCTCCGGCCAGAGTTCCGCCCATGTGGGGGCTTCCCTTACCATATGATTGGAAATGCCGTGGACGGCTACCGCGCCTGACGGAATGCGCCGGCACGGGCGGACGAGACTCTCCAGAAGAGTATTGCCCTCCGCGTCAACAATGCCAACCTCTACAATTTCGGCAGAGCTATTTAGTCCTGTCGTCTCGGTGTCAAAAAAAAGTGGTCCTTCTTGCAGGATAGCGCGTGCCCGTGCTGCTGCATTTGGTATCATAGAGGTCCTATCCAATGGGGCTGAGAGGATTTAACATGCCTTCAACTAAGGCACAGATGAGGCGACATGCCCGCGGGTCGAGAAAGGGTTTCTACACAAACGTCAGCATGCCGGCCCTGGGCAGAGCGCATGCGTTTTCTCCATCTTCTGTCAGTTGCATAACGTAGCCTGCGGTCATTACTTTCAAATTGGTAACGCCACCGGCTCAACCCTCCGCGCCGATTCATAGGCAGCCAGGGCAACTTCCAGGGCGCGTTGACCGTCCTCCCCGCTGATCGAAGGCTCCCGGTCCTCGCGTATCATCGCCACGAAATCCGCCACCAACCCCTCGTCTCCGCTGCTGCCCCAATTTACCGCCGACGTCTTGCCAGCTTCGTCCGAACTGACCTGCAGGTTCTGCTCGAAAGCGTCAACGCAGATCAACCCTTGCTCGCCGAGAACGTCCAACTTCACATCTCCCCACGTGGTGTAGCTATCAGGCCGTGACCAACTTGTGTCCAAAGTGCCAAAGACGCCGTTTCCAAGCCGAAAACTCAGCATCCCTGCATCGTCGATGCCCAAGCCTGGATTCATCAGTTCATGGCCCACCTCGGCATAGATCTCTTCGACTTCTGTGTTCCAAAACCAGCGCAGCAGATCAATTACATGCACAGTGTGATCGAGCACCGCTCCGCCTCCGGACAGTTTGCGATCAACAAACCAGCGGCCGGGCATCCAGCCGTGATTGGTGCACTTGACGCTGTAGATTTCGCCCAGTATGCCCTCGTCAAGCTGCTGTTTCAACTCCATTACCGGTGGGGCGAAGCGCATCGGAAACGCGATCTGCAGTTTCGTGCCCGTCTCGCGGCAGCGGTCGATCATCTCCTGACCGTCGCTGGCAGTGGTGGCGATTGGCTTCTCGCACAAAATAGCCCGGACCCGGCCGGCAGCCTGGAGAACGAGGGGGGCATGATGTACATTCTCGGAACAAATGATAGCCCCGTCCAACTGCTGGCCGAGAAGTCCCTCTGTCCGCCTGAAATAAGGGACATTGTACTGGGCGGCAATGCGGCCGCCCCGATCATAGTCGTCGTCGTAGATGCCCGCGATCGTCACGCCTTCCATCTGCGCTAGGAATTGAATGTAGCTGGCAGCGTGCATATGGGCAAAGCTGAACATGCCAAGACGGACTTCCTTCAAAGATTCGAGTTCGCGAGTCACCGGCTTATCCTTCTTAAATGAGTCCTACGATTCGTTAGCAATAAGTAAGCAACTGCATATGGGCGTGTTGCCAGCACGAAAATGGCAGTACAACGAAACCACTACTGGGCCTCAACTGATTGTGACAGGCCTTCCCGTCTCCAGGCTCTCAATCGCAGCCCTTGATATTTTCACCGCCATCAAGCCGTCGTACGGTGTCACCAGGAAGGGCTCTTTCGCTTCCGTGCAATGGACAAAATGGGCCAGTTCAGCGTAGTAAGGATCGTCCTTGGGTGCTGTTGGTGAACTGCCGGAGGAAGCAAGAGAGCCGTCTTCCTGGGCAAGGGCAACTTCCACGGGCGGCCGCGTCCTCGAATCCCATTCGAGTATGCCTCCGGTACCAGCAATCTCAATTCGAGAAGTGGATCGGCCGCGGGGATAGGACCAGCTGCCTTCGATATGGCCGACCGCGCCGTTGGCGAAACGCAGTGTAAGCAAGGCGTGATCTTTGGGTTCTTTGCCCGCGAACATCATGCCGCGCGCAAAAACCCGTTCAACCTCTCCGAAACACCAGCGCTGGTAATCGATGTCGTGGATGCAGAGATCCAACAGCACGCCCCCACTCTGCGCAAAGTCGGCATAGTAGCTAGTTATCGCCAGACCCTTGCGCCAACCTGAACCCCCGTCAGGGTAACTGCCGCTGCGGACAGTGCGGATCACGCCCGGCGCGCCGATTGCTCCGCTGTCAAGCACCTCCTTGGCCTTGGCGAACTGTGGGAAGAATCGCACCACCATCGCCACAAAAAGGGGTGTGCCGGTACGGTCAGCCGCGTCTACGATGCGCTCGCAGTCCGCAATGCTGTTCGCAAGCGGCTTCTCGCAGACGGTTGGTATCCCGGCCTCCAGCGCGGCGATGACCGGCTGTACGTGGGCCGTGCCCGGCGTACATACGTCCACATAATCAACGGCATCGAACAGTTCATTCATGCTGCCGAAGACTTTGCCGCCGGATCGCAGGACCGCACGCTGCGCAGCATCCTCTATAATGTCATAGAAACCGGCCAGCTCAACACCCGGCATCTGATTCCAGCGGTCAGCGTGCGTTCTGGAAATCCCACCTGCTCCGACGATTCCGACTCGTCGCATCTGGTTCTCTCCCTGTCTCGACTTCCAAGACTGGATAAAATGATTCCTGGAGATTCTTGAATACTGAACTAAGGCAGAAGGCTCTGCCTGCCCTAACTCTCAATCAACGACCAAAATTCTGTTTGCTTTATCTTAGCCGGAAGTCGGTGACGGCAGGGACATCCCGTCCCTAATGTATGTCTCAACTATGTCTTCTACAATTCGACACAATTCTATAAACACCTTCTTCTCGTCATCACCGTGGCAGCCCCCATAGAAGAGCCCGGGGCAGCTTCCAACATAGCACTGATCTTCCTCAGACCCTTCCACATTCATTGCATAGCTAGCGCTGGACATCACTTTCCTGGGCAGTTTCGCCTATGCCAACCCGAAATGGTCGTCGATTTCCTGCTGGTAGCCGTTTACCTCGCCAGAAAGAAGCTCAGCCATCGTGACCGTACGTCCCAGCGCCGAAGACTCGATCATACCAAACGCAGCCGCCAGGTCACGCAGGCCCTCTTCCCCGTCAGTCTCCGGCTGTCCGCCGCGGGCGATGGCATCCAGCCAGTCATACTGCTGGATGGCAAAGGGATCGGTCAGCCGCGTCTCGTTCGGTCCCACCTTCGGAAACTGGACGTCCAGCAGGGCCGGGTCAGCTTCGGCCCAGAATGTGTCCTGCAGATTGCTGCGGCTGCCACTGTCGGAGATGATTTCTCCGCTCTTTATGCACCCTTCACTACCATAGAAAACCGGCGCCCCGGGAATCGCCGTCTCCTCACCGTGACCCCCCCACGACCACATGAGCTGCGCCAGCGCCCCGCCCTCGCACGTGACGGTCGCCAGATACGTGTCGTCCACGTTTGCCTCAACTGCCGGCCCAGCCGCGGGGTCGCCGTACAGATAGCGCGTCGGCTCGAACGTGCGCACAGTGCCGCTCACAGCCGCCACTTCGCCGCAGATGTAGCGGATCATGTGCATGACGTGCACGCCGATATCAATCGCGCCGCCGCCCGCGCCTTCGAGCTTACGATGACGCCACGGCGTTTCCCCCACGATCTTGTCCGGCGACCAAAGCCCGCCGATCCCGCCCAACAACGCCAGTTGCAGGTCCCCGATCAGGCCCTGACGAATGGCCCACGCAGCCGCTCGAGTGCCAGCCGACTGGCGCACGTTTTCGAACAAGCCGAGCGTCAATCCTTCTGCCTTAGCCCTTTCCACAAGTAGGCGGCCCGCAGCGACTGAGATCGCCAGCGGCTTCTGCACCAGCAGGTGCAGTCCGGCGTCAAACGCGGCTGCCCCGATCTGATGGTGCATCGACAGCGTCGTGAAATCATTGACCGCATCGACCACGCCCGCCGCTATCATCTCTCTATAGTCCGTGAAGACAGCAACATCCGTGTCCGGTTGAAACTCGTCCAGATAGATGTGCGGCGCAGCCAGCGGATCCCCCGTCTCCGGCGCCAGCACCGCCGCGCGCGGCGTCGGCCCTTCGCCTCGCTTGCGGAACATCAGCGCGTCGTCCTCTTTGCGGGCGCACAACGCCGTGATTCTGAAATCGTCTATTCCGGCCTCGCGCAGAAGCCGGTAGCCGTGAAGATGGGCGTTAAGGATGCGGCCGCAGCCAACAATACCAATTCGGACCATGTAACGATCTCCGCTCACATTATGGCGTCAGTTCTTCCCGTTTCTCGCACGTAAGACCAGCCTGACAAACGTGCATTCGCAGCTGCCTGGCAGTCAATTTAGGGGGCGTTCAGCCGTTCGGATATACCTGCGGGAAATGCTTGCCCCGCATCTGTTCGCCGTCATCGACCTCTACGAACTTTTTCATGACATGCTCGCCGCTGGCAACGAAATAGGTCTCGTTCGTCATATAATGCAGCGCAATCGCCCTGCGCGGGCGGTCGCTGTGGTTGTCGTGAGAGCCATGCCACGTGAGCGAGTGATGAAAGTGGACTTCGCCCATCTTTACCGGACAGCTCGCCACCTGTAGCGCTTGGCCCTGGTGCTCCGTCGGCATTGCATCAATCTCTTCCAGCTTCTGCAGGTACTCGATGTTGTTGCCCCACTGGTGCGAGCCCCGAACCATCGACATGCACCCGTTCGACTCGTCGGCGTCGTCCAGTGCAACCCACGCCGTCACTTCGGTCATCGGCCTGATGATCGGCCAAAATGGGGCGTCCTGGTGCCAGTGCGTGGTGCCCCCTGTCTGCGCCGGCTTATACTGGATCTGATCGTGCCAGATGCGAAGCTCGCTGGCGCCGGTCAATTGCGCGATGCCAGTCGTAATGTCAGTGCGGCTGATCAGGTCGCGGAAGGGCTTGCTCGCCTCCCAGATATTGACGATCTGCCACACTGCCTTGCTGTCGTCGCGACTCATGTTGCGCACATGAACGGGCTGCGGAATGTCGTCTCGCTCCCGGTCGTCGATGACACGCATCACCTCGTTGCGTAATTCTTCAACCTCGTCGCTGCTAAGCACTTGCCCGCCATTCAGGAATCCGTCGGCATGAAACTGTTCAATCTGTGCTGAAGTGAGCATGGACCTCTCCTCATTGAAGGTGTGACATTTGAGAATGACAAACAAACCGCCTGTCGTGGCGGAAAAGGAAACTGTCAGGGCAACTTAACGCGCGCCGCACGCTTGCAGACATGCCTGCATGTGACCGCGGCTCTCGGCTGCGATGGTGCAGCACTGCTCGAGACTGTACTCGCGCGCGCCAATCACCTCCAGATTCAACGGGCCGTCGTAGCCGTTCTCGTGCAGGACGCTGACATAGCCTACCAGGTCGATGTCGCCGCGGCCGTTTGCCTGCAACTCCGGCTTGCCCGGCCCCTGCTGGCGTCCCTTGCAGTCGCGAATATGAACGTGCTTGACCCGGCTGATCACGGCGGCGATCGCGTCTACAGGATTTTCGTCGGCGCGGTAAATATGCGACGGGTCCATGTCAATGCCAAAGTTGGGGGAGTCGATCGCCTCCATCGCCCGCAGAGTCGTTGGCGTGTCGAAGATGCTTGCGCCGACGTGGGCCTTCACACATAGGGTGACGCCGTACTGCTCTGCCCGCAGCGAGAGCGCGCCCAACTCGTCAATGGTCTGCACCAGGCTTTCCTCATTACCGCTCTCACCGCCCGGCCCGCAGTTGACGATAGGAATGCCGCACGCCACCGCCGCCTGCATCGCCTTTTCCATCAGATCACGATCGCGACTAGGCTGTTCCATTGCCAGCAGTTCCAGTTCGTAGGTCTGTGCCAGCTGCTTGATCTCCGGCGCTATCTCTTGCCATCGGTCCAATACAAGATGCTGGGCCATCGCGTCGATTGCGGCAACTTCGATGCCGTCGTAGCCAGCCAATGCGATGCAGCGAAAGGAGGTCTCCAGGTCGTAACCGCCGAACAGGACTGAATTTGCGCCAAGTTTCATGAATCTCGCTCCATTGTGAACTGATCAGGCGGGCCAGCTAGTCTGACTCTTGCCGCCCGGTCTCTATCGTCTGGGTTTGTGCCTTCTATCCTGCTGAACTTATTTGCGAACGCTCCCGCCGCAACGCCTCTACACTGGGGCGGCCAATGCGCAGATTATCATAGGCCTGCTGCGAGCTGGTGAAATAGTCGATGCCATCGACATCGTGCCAGCCGGGTTGGTGATGGATGGGATTGGGCAGCCCGGCCTCGGCCTCCCGCTTGCTCACCCATGCGTCCAGGCGAGCCGTGAGTGCTGCCACCACTTCAGGCAGCTCCTCTGCAATATTGAATTTCTCCTCAGGATCTTCGACCAAATTGTAAAGCTCGACCGGCGGCATAAAGTGAAAGTCCGGTTCGAGCGCGCGGATCAGCTTCCACTGCGGCGTGCGCCAGCCGTGTTTCCGCATCCACGCGCACTCGGTGATATAGAATTCGCTCTCGTGCGACGCAACCTCGCCCTCGATCATTGGCAGCAACGAGCGACCGTCGAAACTGATGCCCGCGTCGATTTCCGCGAGTTCGAGGATCGTAGGGACCAGGTCTTTGTGCTGGTTGTAACCGGCCACGCGCCTACCCGACTGCAGCTTGGGCGGGTAGCGCAACATCAAAGGCACGTGAAGCACATTGTCATAGAGGCCATGGTGATCGTACCAGTATCCGTGTTCGTCGAGCTCCTCGCCGTGGTCGCCGTTGATCGCCACAACTGTCTCGTCGAAGAGGCCATGCGCTTTGAGCGCGGTGAATATCGACTGGACGCACGCGTCCAAATAAGCGATCGCGCCGTCATACTGGGCGTTCACATATTCTCTGTCGCTGATGCCCGGCGGCAACATGTCAATGAGGGTATGCTTGAACGGCTCGAACGCGAAGACCGCGTCCATCGACCGGTTGGCCGCGTCGCACTCATCCCCATGGTAGAACATGCGCTCAAACGGCTGCGGCGGCAGGTAGGGCGAATGGGGGTCCATGTGGCGCAGAAAGAGAAAGAAAGGTTTGTCAGCGGCCGCCAGGCTGTCGAGCGCAGGTAGTGCCAACTCGTTCAGCCTCTGGGCCTTGGGCACACGGCCCTGCGACCAACTGCCCATCTGCGTGAAGTTGAGATATTCGTCGAAGCCCCGACTGCTGGCTCTGCTTGAAAAACCGACCGAGACCGTGTTATAACCCTGCTCCCGCAGGATTTCGGGCAGTGTCTTCACCTGCGCCCGCAGCGGGCCTTTGGGGCGATGCGCCACCAACTGTGTGGTGAAGATATCCATCCCGGTCAGCATCATGCAGTAGGCGCTGGTCGTCGGGATATGGGGGCTGAACGTGTTCTCGAAGAGCACCCCCTGCGAGGCAAAGCGGTCCAGGTGCGGACTAGTCAGCCGGTCGTAGCCGTAGCAACTAAGATGGTCGGCCCGCAGCGAGTCGATGCCGAGTATGACGATGTTCGGTTTCGCGGACGAAGCCACTGTGAATACCTTGTGAATACCTTGCTCTTATTCCTTCCCTTCGGTTTCGCGCGACTTGGCCTGCAGTCGCCTGGCAGCACTGGCGTCGCCGATGTAGAGAGAATCGTAAGCTTGCTGCGAGCTGGTGAACGGGCCGACACCTTTGAGGCCGTGCCAGTCACCCTGGTGATGAATCGGATTGGGAAGCCCGGTTTCCGACTCCCGCTTGCTCTCCCAGGCGTTTAGGCGCGCGGTCAACGCTGCGACCACGTCCGGCAACGCTTCGGCGAGGTTGCAGTTCTCTTCAGGGTCTTCGACCATGTTGTAGAGCTCTACCGGGGGCTTGAAATGGAAATCAGGCTCAAGCGCCAGCATCAGTTTCCACTGGGGCGTGCGCCAGCCGTGCTTGCGCATCCACGTGCACTCCGTGATGTAGATTTCGCTCTCGTGGGAATCGACGCTGCCCTCCACCATCGGCACAAGGGAACGACCGTCAAAGTCGATTCCCGCTTCAATGCCGGCCAGATCCAAAAGGGTGGGTACCAGGTCTTTGTGCTGGTTGAAGCCCGCCACGCGTGTATGGGCAGGAAGCTTAGGCGGATAGCGAAGCATCAACGGCACGTGCAGCACGTTGTCATAAATGCCATGGTGGTCGAACCAGCACTCGTGGTCGTAGAGCGTTTCGCCATGGTCGCCGTTTATCGCCACAATGGTCTCGTCGAAGACGCCGTGGGCCTCTAGCGAGGTGAAGATTGACTGAATGGCGGCGTCCATATAGGCGATCGAACCGTCATACTGCGCAATCACATAGTCCTTGTCGGTGATGCCAGGCGGCAGCCACGAGGCCAGAAAGTCGCGGAACGGCTTGAAAGCAAGCACGGGCTCCATCGACTTGTCGCTGGGATCGCACTCGTCGCCGTGATAAAACATGCGCTCATAGGGCTCGGGCGGCAGGTAGGGAGCGTGGGGATCCATGTGGCGCAGGAAGAGGAAGAATGGCTTGTCATCGGCCAGCATGCGATCGATCGCCGGTATCGCCTCCTCGTTCAGCAGCTGGGCCTTGGGAAGACGTCCTTCCTCATAAGAACCCCACGCCTTGTAACTCAGGTATTCGTCGAAGCCGCGGCTGCTGGGGTTGCCGTCAAAGCCGACGCAGACCGTGTGGTAGCCCTCGTCGCGCAGGATCTCCGCCAGCGTCTTTACTTCCGGACGCAGCGGACCCTGATGGCGCAGCGCCACCACCTGTGTCGAGAAGACGTCCATGCCGGTCAGCATCGAGGCGTAGGCGCTTGTGGTCGGAATATGGGCGCTGAACGTGTTTTCGAACAGCACGCCTTGCGCGGCGAAGCGGTCCAGATAGGGACTGGTCAGATGCGGGTAACCGTAGCAACTCATGTGATCGGCCCGCAAGGAGTCGATGCCGAACAGGATAATATTCGGTTTTGCGTTCGATGCCATCGTGCTTTCCTTCGCAGTTGGAGAACCGGCGGGTTACGGAAGTGGAGCGCTGGAGCCAAAGCCGAACAGTGACTTATTCGAAACATTCCCGGTCGCGGGCGGAGGAGGAATCAGCCCTGTCTTTCGAAACAGATTGTTCATGGGCCAGACCGGTTGCACCGTACCACAACCCCCTTTTAGCCGCAAGAATCTGCCCCTATATTCCAGAGCTTAGACATCCGAATTTAGACTCCTCTGCAGCCCGTGTAAGGCGGCCTCGGTGTGTGTCTCTTGTGGGCGCCCTTACCGATTCGGGCCGGATTACGAAGTCACGTCCTGATTCGATATTGGGTCGGAGGTGGAAAATGCAGTTTTACCGGGGTCGCAGGGTTAGGGGTCAGTCGCAAGAAACCGGCGCGGCGGTGGCGGGATATGCCAGGAGCGTGCGCAATTGCCGTTTGCATGATGACGGTTTACAATGCGAAGCACGCCCCTCCAAACACAGGCCCTTGTCAAGCCCGGTGTGCGAAGCGCCGGGCAGGTCAGACCTGTGAAGGACGCTTACTCCATGATCCCAATGTCCCGCGTTCAGCGGCGGCTAATAATCACACTTTTCGTCGTCAGCAGTCTTAACAGCGCCGCGATGATCGCCAGTTTCGTGCTGACGCCTATCATCTCCTACTCCCTGAGCGGCCGGGTACAACTTATCGGGCTTCCCAATGCTCTGTCAATGGTGGGCCGGGCAGGCGCCGGCTATCCGCTGGGATGGTTGCTGGATAAAGCTGGCCGCCGCATAGGATTGGCGGTTGGCCTCTCATTTGTGATATTCGGAATGCTAGTTTCGGCGTCGGCGATCAGTGCGGGCTCACTGGTTGTCTTCCTTGGTGGGGCTGTGCTGCTGGGCATAGGTCGGGCGGCCCTGGAACAGACCCGGTATGCTGCGGCGGAGATCTTCCCGCTGGCACAGCAGGCCAAGGTAATCGGGCTGATCGTTTTTGCGGGTACTGTGGGTGCGGTTGGCGGCCCGCTGCTGGTGCAGCCTGCCGTTGGTCTGGCCAGACAGCAGGGCTTCCATGAGCACGTGGGGCCGTTCTGGATTGGCGCGGGGTTGATGGTACTGGCGTTGATTCTGTTGCTCGTGGCGCTGCGGCCGGATCCCAAGGAGCTGGCCGCGCTGCTGGATCGAAAGAGGGATGCGGCCAGGGCAGAGGAAAGATCAAAGGATGGCTCGCCCGATGCCCAGGCTGCAAACGATGACTCGCCCAGAGGGCTGCAGCAGGTCATGCGGCTGCTCAAGCTGCCTGACGTGCAGTTGGCGATAGCCGCGATGGCCCTCGGGCAACTGGTGATGACGCTGCTGATGGTGGTCACGCCGTTGCATATGAACCGCGCAGACTACCAGGCTGCCGCGATATCCTATGTCCTGATGGCGCATACGCTGGGGATGTTTGGTCTGTCTGGCGTCAGCGGCTGGCTGGCGGGGCGAGTTGGCCGTGTGCCCATGATTTTCGCGGGGGCCCTGGTACAGGTACTGGCCGCGATCATGATGCCGCTTTCGACTGAGCTGCCGGTACTGTTCCTTTCGCTCTTTCTGCTGGGGCTGGGGTGGAACTTCAGCTACATTGCGGGCTCGTCGCTGCTGTCCGCGGCGCTGGAGGGCTCGCGGCAACGGGGGCGCGTGCAGGGCATCAACGAGGCGATGGTGGCGATCGCGTCAGGTGTCGGCAGCCTTGGCACCGGCGGCGTGTATTCGATTAGCGGCGTCGTCGCTGTTGCGGCGAGCGGCGTGGTATTCTCCGTTGCACTAGGCGCGCTGGCCCTTTGGCTTGGGCGCGCGCACCTCTTCCCCCTCGCTGCACAACGCGGCTAGAACTGCGATTCTCTCCTAAACGCAAACTACCTGGCAACAACTAATTTGCGATCCTGAGTGAGGCGAGCGGATCAGTTTACGCACTCCTCACTCTTCTATACTCTCTCTTTGCATATGGGCGGTCGGCCGCAAGCGGCCTCCCTTGTGCAGGGGCTGCGCCCCCGCAACGCCCCCCTCCAAAACCATCGCTCACCGACCGTGTGTGCTCATTCCAGCAGCGTATCTAGCCACCAGTGTTTCCTCCCCCACTTGCCGCCTCAACCCACCGACCATCGACCGCTAATCTCCGGTGTTCCACTGACGACTGGTGTTCCACTAAAAACTAAAAACTGAAAACCAATAACTGCAGTTCCGACCTTGTGTGCGCATTCCAGCAGTGCCGCTCAACCAGGCTGCCGCCGACCGCATACGCAATCAGATTGCCTGAATGAAGGCTGCGTTATAGGGCTGTTCAAGACAGGCATTGTATGCGGCTAAGTCGTTACCCTTAACGATGAGCCAATTGTTTTCGCGATGCAAAAAGCCTTTGGCGAATCTCGTCATCCTCGCCATGTGCCGGCTGCGCTTGGGTGGTCGTAAGGTTCGTCGTCCAACCCTGCTTGCAGACGATGTAGCTCGGCAGTAAGATCCTCCACTACGTCAGCGTAAGCCGAGTCATGGTAGACGTTGTTGAGCTCATAAGGATCGGCATCAAGGTCGAACAACTCCCATTCCGGTTCTTTCGTGTCGTCGATCACGCCCGGCTGATCGAGGCCGTCGGCGTAGTAGTAGATCAGCTTGTATCGCAGTGTGCGGACGCCGTAGTGGGCATAGACGTGATGGTGAGCGAGGTGCATCCAGTAGCGGTAGTACATTGACGTCTGCCATCCATCGGGCGTTTCGCCGGCCAGAAGGTGATTGAAACTGGTCCCCTGAAAATGGTCGGGGATCTCCACGCCGGCGTATTGGAGCAGAGTCGGCGTGAAGTCGACGTTGAGCACCATCTGCTCGTTGACCGCACCGGCTTCGACCGCTTGCGGGTAACGAATGAGCAGCGGCATGCGCAGCGACTCCTCGTACATGAAGCGCTTGTCATACCAGCCGTGATCCCCGAGGAAGAAGCCCTGGTCGGAGGTATACACGACGATAGTGTTCTCGGCCAACCCTTCCTCCTCGAGGTAGTCGAGCAGGCGGCCGACATTGTCGTCAATCGAGGCGACGCAGCGCAAGTAGTCCTTGATATAGCGCTGGTACTTCCACTTCTTCTCTTCCTCCGGTGTCAGCCCTTCAGGCGTCGGCTGTTTCAGGTCGGTCAATGTCATGTCGCGGTCGATGCGCATCTCTGCCGCGGCCGCCGCCGCCGCGCGGTTGCTGTAGTCGTCGTTGAAGGTCTCCGGGTAGGGAATCTCCTCATCCTCGTACATTAGCGCATGCTTCTCGTCCGGCTCCCACGAGCGATGCGGCGCCTTGTGGTGGCACATCAGCATGAAAGGCCGCTCCGGGTCGCGGTCTCGCAGCCAGTCGAGCGAAAAGTCGGTGATCAGGTCGGTAACGTAGCCTGGAAAGACCTTGCGCTCGCCCATCTCGATCATTTCCGGGTCGTGGTACAGGCCCTGGCCTGGCAACACGTTCCAGTAGTCGAAACCGGTCGGGTCGTTGACGCCGCCATGGCCCAGGTGCCATTTGCCGACAATTGCGGTCTGGTAACCGGCAGCCTGGAGCAGCTTGGGCATGGTGACCTGCCGCCCATCCAGCGTCGACGCAAGCGTGGTAACATTGTTAACGTGGTTGTATGTGCCGGTCAGAATAACCGCCCGACTGGGCGTGCAGATCGAGTTTGTGCAAAAGCAGTTGTTGAAGCGCATGCCGCCTTCGGCGATGCGGTCCAGGTGGGGCGTGCGATTGATGCGGCTGCCGTAACAGCTCATAGCGTGGGAGGCGTGATCGTCCGACATGATGAAGAGTATGTTAGGGCGCTTATCAGGCATGGAACGTCCTTTGCGAAGGTGGTGATAGGTACTGTTTCGAATTAGTGAAGGCTAATTGCTTCTGCCCTGTCCGAGCGTCGTTTCGGCATCAGGAAATGTGCGGCCATGCTAACAGACAACCAATGCGGGGTCAAAGAACCTGGTTCGCGCTTTCTGAATATCTGATCGGAAGGATTGTAGAGATATGCAGGACCGATGGCGACCGGTTGAATGCTGTTCAACGCGTTCTTCTGTAGTCGGCTGAATGGGATGGGCTCAGAGGAATTTTAGCAAGTTGCACCCTCTGGGCTTAAACGCCCGCTCTTGCGATCGCGTCGTGTTTCGAGTACTTTGGTGATTCAGTAGCTACTTTCGATCAGCCAGAGGGCCCAACCACAGGAAAGAAAGAACAATGTCAGACCAGTCAAAGTTGCGCCACGTCGTCCTGTTCCAATTCAAAGACGGAACGCCTGTTGAGCAAGTCAACGAAATCGAGGACGCTTTTCGCGCCCTACCTGCCAAAATCGATGGCATTCAGGATTTTGAGTGGGGCACGGATGTCAGTGTCGAGGGCCTGGCGGACGGCTTTACGCACTGCTTTTTCGTCACTTTCGGCAGTGAAGCCGACCGCGATGCCTATCTACCGCACCCAGACCACACGGCCTTTGGCGCACTGCTGCGGCCCCATTTGGAGAAGGTACTGGTGGTGGACTACTGGCAGAGAAGGTAAGAGGCGAATGCTCCGGCGCCCGCTGCGGCCTTAGCCAAGGGCAATCTCCACCATCTGGTGGCCTTCCAGCTTGGGCACGGTAAAGCTGAGCCGGCCCATTGCCTCCTTGAATGCAAGTGTCTCCCCGCCCGGGACACAGCGCACGCCCGCCACCGGTCCTGGCAGCCGCAGGCTCACGTCGACGTCGTACAGCGGCAGCACGTCTTCGATCACGTCAAAGTCCTGACCGCGGCGCTCCGGAACGTAGTGGAGCAGGTGGACCACCCAACGGTTCTCGACGGCCTGTTCGTTGACCGCCGTCAATACGCTGCTGGGCCCGCCGTGGCGCAACACGGGGTCGGGCATGAGCATATCGAGCGCGTTCAATAACAGCTGCTTGCACCAGCGCGGCGCATTCTGGTTGTACTGGCGGAAAATCGGGTGCGCGAAATAGATTACTTCCCCTGTGCGCGCAGCGGCCGGACCGGCCGCTTCCCCGCTGCTTGGAGTCTGGCGGTGTGAGCAGAAATGCTGCCACCTGCGGTCGAAATAGGCTGGGACCATTCTCGCCAGAATCTCGGTGCCCTCTCCCGCTTCAATCTCCAACCCGCGCATGTACATCACGTACTCGGTATCGCGCAGACCACCCGCCAGCGCACGCTCTGCGCGCAGATAGTCAACGTAGTCGCCCTTGGCAAAGTTGCGGCCCCGAACCAGGTCGCCATTGGCGTCGACCGGACCTTCTCCGGCCTTGGTGACGCCCCACTCC
The DNA here is from genome assembly GCA_965116395.1 of Caldilineaceae bacterium. Lineage (GTDB taxonomy): Bacteria > Chloroflexota > Anaerolineae > Caldilineales > Caldilineaceae > Bin5. Next base: position 5,306,474 of record OZ220684.1, on the reverse strand, counting down.
GGTATCGTGAAGTCGGAGCGGTCGGGTTTCAGTCCTGATTCGAAAGAGGCGATCAACTTCCCGCCTGTAGCCAGATATTCCCCCACTTTGTGCGCTAAATTCTCGTCCAGCGTCACCGCATCTGGCAGGATGAGAACGCGGTAGCTGTCCCAGCTGGTTTCGCTGTCGACCACGTCGAACTGGTGCCCTCCCTCCTGTAACATCCGCACTGCCCCGACAGTCTCGGCAGTCAGCCTCTCGCCGGTGAACTCCTCCACATTGTAGACGCCGATATCGGTTACAGGTGTTGCTCCCCGGCACCACTGCTCCTTGCGCGCGACTTCCCGGTAGACCGGGCCGACGAGATCGTAAGTGGCCTGGTCGAGGCGGCCGGTGGGGTGAAGCTGGTCGCCGATCGAGCACTTGGCGTTGAGCGCAAGCATCTGGAAGCACTCGTACTGAAGCGCGGCCTCGTTCTTGTAGGACTGAAAGTCGCCCCAGGACGTATGGAACTTGCCGGTCATGCCAAGTCCGTCATGGCCGGTAGTGCGGGCGTAGCGTTGCGAAAGCGGGAAGTGCATGTAACCCCAGCCGCCCGAGGGGAGCGACTCTATTTCCCAGTGGCTGTAGGCCTCGCCGGTAGCGCGCTGCCGCGGACCGACGTGGCCCGAGTTGTAGAAGATAGTGCAGTCCTGGCTGTGGCTGCGCACATGCGCCGACATTGCTTGCTTGAACCGGTCGGTCACCTCCTGGCCGAACGCTTGCCGCTCGGCGGCGCAGGACGGGTCAATGCCCCGCGCCAGCATCTCCTGCCTGCAAACAGTGCATGAGCAGTCCTGATCCTGAACGATGTCGAAGAAAAGGCCGTCCACTGCCGGCAGCAGCGCGAACATGTCATCCACGTGCGCTGTGAGGAGATCGACGTAAGGCGTGTTGAGGCAAAGTTTCGCATAGAAACCGGCCTCGTAAGGCTTCTGTCCCTGAATCGAACCATCTGCCTCCACTTGCAGCCACTCTGGATCTTGCTGCGCGGTGTAATAGTCCCACTGCACCGTCGTGTAAATAGGCACACGGATATCGCGGGCATGCCCGGCTTCGATCTGTTCGGCCAGCAGGTTGCATTGCAGGTGCGGATGGCGACGCTCCGGGTGGGCCTGTGTGTCATAAAAGATCATCCCGTGATGACCGCGGGCAAAGCAGGTAATCGAGTCAACGTGGGCATCGACCAGTTGCTGCGCCCACGCCGCGCCGTCGAACTCACCGCCAATATTTGGGAGCTGTTCGCTTGTGTGAAAGTCGAGGTGGATCTGGCGATAGCGCAGGAAGTCAGACATTGAGTTGGGCGCTCCTTTCGGATGAACGACGAAATCGAAAATGGTTCATGCTGAGATGTAAGACGCTCCGACAAAAAGTCGGAGCGCTTCAGAAGTCAGCTATTGAGGTTCGCTTAGCCAGTTCCCTCTACGAGTTCCAGCAGCCTTCGGCGTACGCCTCGCGCATGAACAGCTTCTTGCGGGCTGGGCTTGCGCTCGCTATCCATTCAGCAGGAATCTCCTGCGTATAACGGTGCGGCGGGCCCGCCTCCTTGAAGATATCGATGTTGAAAATCCGATACGGTTGCGGAGAGTCCATTGGTTTTGGTTCGACGCCGTGGAAGATACGGGCGTTGATATAGACCATACTACCCGGCGGCAACTCCAGTTGTTTTTCCTTCAACGGCCGCCCGACCTCAGCGTCGAACTCTCCGGCGAGCATCCTGTCCGGTGTGGCGTCTTCGGTCGGCTCGACAAGATGGCTGCCCGGGATTACTTTGAGATTGCGGTCGCCCTGGGTGAAGCCGTTCAGATAATAGAGAATCTGCACATAGTATTTGTCGCGTTCGGCAAAGTTAACGGGATTCTCATGCTTCCAATGGTGATGGTCCTGGTGGAAGCGAAGCGGCCCGATGCCGCGCGGCGCGATGTTCAGCGCGGAGTGGCAGTAGTGATAATCGGCGCCGATGGTGGCTTGCAGCAAGGACGATATGAAGGGATCGTCGATCAACTGGTCGCTGTAAGGCCCGCGATCATTCCATGGGCGGATGAAGTACGATTGCGGTTCGCCGCTGTTGCCCTCCAGCTGCTGGACAAATTCACGCACTTGATCAAGTCCCTCGATCTCCTTGATCAGGGATTCCCTGGCCTTGTCAGTGAAAATGTCCGGGTAAGCGATGTATCCGTCGTTATGGAAGGAATCGATGTCGGCCTGGGAAGGGCCGGTTAGGCGAAATAGAGAGTTCAGGTCAGTTGCCATTGGTTAGTCTCCTTATAGCAGAAATTTAGCACACCGCTGGGCGGTTCACAAGAAGGCTTTTTCTGGAGCAGAGTTTTCAGGGTTTCTTGGAATTTTCAGGATGTGTGGGGCGGAGGCGGGAATGGTGTGGCTATGAAATTGTCTGAAGCAGCATCTGCAGAATCTTCCAAATGTGTTCGTGCATCGAAAGACCCTTCACTTCCCTCAGCACAATGTTATAGTTGTGTCATGATTCCGTAGTTTACCCCCGGCTCAGACTTGCCTCCAGGTGTCCATCTAGCCACCTGGGATCAAGTCTGTAACCGATTCGGTACAACACGATGGCGACGCATTTTACTAGGCGGACTGCGAACCACTTTGGTATGTCTGCGAATCGCAGGCTGTCAACTGGTATGAGTGGACGGAAGCTTCGTCTCCTCCAAACTTGATCCAGGTGATTTCGACACATATTGGGTAGAGGAGGGGGTGGACCTTGATAGGCTCGACCCCGCCCTGCTAGTCTTTGAATCGGGTCGGTCAGCCCAGAAGGCAATGTTCGGAGGAGAGTTCATTCAGACAGGCTGGCCACCCGATGATAGAAGTCGTGCTTTCTCTTATTTCTTTCAAACCGACAAGAATACAGGTGCAAAGAAAGGTATCGTGGCCCTGGATCCAGGAGGTCTCAAATGATCAAGAATGAGAGGCAATATCGCATCACGAAGGCTCAGGCAGAAAAGTTCTTGCTGGCCTTGCGCAACCTCCGGGCTGACACTGACGACCGCTACGCACTCCATCCCCGATTGCGCCAATTGCAGGAGCAGGCCCTCAAAAGCCAACTTAGCGATCTTGAGGAGGACCTTCGCGAATACGAGGATCTGAAGGACGGTCGATTTGCATTCGAGAAACTGGAGGGTATATCCGAACTCCCCAAGCTCTTAATTCGCGCTCGCATTGCAAGCGGCCTCACGCAACGAGATTTGGCTGGCCGCCTCCAACTTAAGGAGCAACAGATCCAGCGATACGAGGCATCCGATTACGCTTCTGCCAGCTTCACAAGAATTAAGGAGGTGGTCTCGGCTTTAGGTATTGAGGTAGAAGACAAATTGTCTGTCGATGAGAGAGTCGATGAATGGCCTATGTGAATGAACTCTCAAATGGAGAAAGTAGGTTCCATTTCTCTGGAAGACGCCTGTTTCTGTGTCGTGAGGTCTGGGGGCACCCACAAGCGGCGCCCCATGCGAGTCTGGATGGTATGACATGTCCCTGGACGCTAAGAAAAAGCAGGCAGAAAGAACGCGGGCAAGACGCCCGTGATCCTGGGAAGATTCCCGTGTGGAGATCCAGTATGTCCTTAAGTTCCTAAACTGGGACAAGCCCGACCTCCCACCTTTACGTCTAATCTGACAGGATTTCCCATTCTCCAACTGTGGGGTTGCACTCGCTATCATAATAGACAAAGAGCCCGTAATTGTCGCCGTCAAAACGCTCCCTATAGTAATAGGAGACTGTCTGTTCCTCGGCATTGAATTCCGTACCTGTCCTGTAGGAGGTTAGGGTTTCTTCCTCTGTCAACGCTTCCCACTTTGATTCCGCTTCTGTATCCAAATGGTCAAAATCATTGGGGAGTTTGCAGTAGCCGTCCACAGATGCAGTCGTATGGGCGTCTTCCAGCTTTTCAATTCGCTCGGCTAGAGCCTTTAGCTGGTCTGCAAGCCCCTCCAAGGTCAGTTCTCCTTCGGCAAAGAGCAGATTTGGAACTAGCAGTATAGAAATAGTGAGCGCAACCGCAACTACCGTGAAAATCCGTTTCTTCATGTTAGTTTCTTTTTCCTTCTGCTTGGCTGATCTGAGTGAATGTGATGAAGTGCTTCACCGGGTCACCCTAGCACGATAGTATCTTTGGGTTGGGTTGAATGGCGAAGGCCTCGAGGATGTCTGGTCTTCGTTCTATTGAATCCGCGGTATCTTCAACGACTCCATGACACTCGCTGGGTCTTGAGGTAAGTCCCTACATCTCCTGCGGTTATAGAATGGCTTTGACTTGGGCCCAATTTGAGTATGTTCAAGGCAGAGCAACTTCTCGATATATTACTTCAGCCAAAATCCATGCTCACAACAACCCCGCTGCAACCTTATGAAAAATTTCTGTCTCACAATAGATGACAGCAGCGACCACCGCTTGGACCTGAGCGTACGCATCAGTCAGCCACTGCATGCGGTGGAAAGATTGGCGAAAATGCACTCCCTTAAAGTCTTCGCTGCTGACACGAATCTAGCAACATGCCTGCGGCATAAGGGCCATTTTCAGAGCCCTGCGAGCATCTAGCTTAACTGAGTTGCTGGGCAGGCCCAAACTGTGCGTCAATTCGGCCCAAAAGGGTAGAGCGTCTGGCCGCGGCCGATCATTCTGCCGACCTAATCATGCCCGGAATTGCGCAGAAAACTCACTGGCAGTACACTGCCCCAAAATCCGACTTGTCCACACAAGGGATTCCAATGACGCTTCCGGTAACTGACCCATTCCAGTTCGACGAACTGCTGACACCTACCCAGCGCGAACTACGCGACCAAGTCAGAGAATACATGGAGAGCGCCGTAAAGCCCGCCATCAACGACTACTGGGAACGTGGCGAGATCGCCCTCGACCTCGCGCTCGGCCTCCGCGACCTCCCCATCGTCGGCGGGACACAGCGCGGCTACGGCTGCGCCGGCCTCGACTGCCTGAGTGACGGACTGGTGAAATATGAGATCTGCCGGGTCGACGGCTCGATCAGCACCCTGTTCGGCGTCCACTCCGGGCTGGCAATCGGCTCGATTGGGATGCTTGGCTCAGAGGAGCAAAAGGAGCGCTGGCTGCCCGCAATGGCGCGCATGGAACGGCTGGGCGCGTTCGCCCTGACAGAGCCCGAACGGGGATCCGACGCGGCCCACGTATTGACCACCGCCCGTCGCGTCGGCAATCACTACGTGCTCAGCGGCGAGAAACGCTGGATTGGGAATGGCACAATCGCGGACCTGATTATTGTGTGGGCGCGCGACGAGGGCGGGCGTTTCGGCGGCTTTGTTCTGGAGGACCCCGAGCAGCTGCCCGGATTCACCGCGAAGCCAATGGGCGGCAAAATCGCCAAACGCGCCGTGCATCAGGCGGAGATCACGCTCGAAGAAGTGCATATCCCCGCGGCCAACAGGCTCGCCAACTGTAATAGCTTTCGCGATCTGACCGCGGTACTGGCCAACACGCGCGCCGGCGTCGCCTGGGAGGCGGTCGGCCTGGCCGCCGGCTGCTACGAGATCGCGTTGAAGTACGCCTGCGAACGCCAACAGTTCGGCAAACCGATCGCGTCGTTTCAACTGATCCAGGCCAAACTGGTCGAGATGGCTGGGGATTTGGCGCAGTCGCAGCTACTCGTCTGGCGACTGGCCCAGATGATGGAGTCCGGCACCGCCACTTCCGGTCAGCTGTCGCTCGCCAAGCAAACCTGCGCGGTGAAAGCACGGCGGGCCGCGGCACTGGCTCGCGAGATTCTCGGCGGCAACGGTATCCTCATCGACAATCATGTCGCCCGGCTCTTCACCGATGTCGAGGCGACCTATACATATGAGGGCACCAACGAGATAAACCTCCTCATCGCCGGCCGCGAGCTCACGGGCATCGGTGCATTTGTTTGACACTAGTCAAATGAATCGCTGGGAACGGCGTTTTACCACGATCTGGCTACGGCCACTGGTCCTACCGACACTTTTGACTTACACATGCAATTGAAGGTTGACCAATCAGGCAGCAAGCCCTAAAATTCGCCCCAGAGTCCCCCACCCCAGCGACCTCGAAACACATTGCCTGTAGTCAAGGAGCCATCGTATGCTTACCGGCCTGATGATGGACTATCAGCTTACCATCGACCGCGTTCTGGAACACGGTAACCGCCTCTATCCCCATAAGAAGATCAAGACCAAACTGCCTGACGGCACACTTCACGAGTACTGCTTCCACGACCTCTACGGACGGGTGAAGCGGCTCTGCAATGTGCTCGAGGGACTAGGTGTGGAACCGGGCGACAGGGTCGGCACTTTCGCGTGGAACAACTACCAGCACGTAGAACTCTACTTCGGCGCGCCGGGCGCGGGCGCAGTTGTGCATACGCTTAACATTCGTCTCTTTTCCGACCAGTTGGCCTATATTATCAATCACGCCGAAGACAAGGTGATCTTTATCGACGCCACGCTGCTGCCGCTGATCGAAGGGCTGGGAGACCAGATCGACAGCGTCGAACACTTCGTGCTTTTCAACGGACCGCACGGCGGCGTGGAGACGGCATTGCCAGGCCAGATACATGACTACGAACTGTTAATCGCGGCTGCGGACGACGATTACAGATGGCGCGTGGAGGGGGAGAATCAGGCCATGGGTCTCTGCTATACGAGCGGCACGACAGGACATCCCAAGGGAGCGCTCTACAGCCATCGTTCGATGTACCTGCATACCGTGGGCTCGTGCCAGGCGGCCGCGGTCGGCCTGACCGAAGACGACGTCGTCATGCCGGTCGTTCCCCAGTTTCACGCAATGGCGTGGGGCCTGCCTTATGCCGCTATCAGTGTCGGCGCAGAACTGGTCCTGCCAGGGCCGCACATGCAGCCGTCTGCCTTGGCAGAACTGATCGAAACGGAGCGTGTGACGGTCGCAGCCGGCGTGCCGACTATCTGGAACGGTCTCTATCACGATCTCAATCAGAATCGCCGCGACATCTCCTGTATCCGAGCGCTCGTGGTGGGTGGTTCGGCAATGCCGCGCAGCCTGATCGAAGCCTATGAGAAGGAGCTGGACGTCAACGTTGTCCATGCCTGGGGCATGACGGAAATGTCTCCTCTGGGGACCGTGTCCAAGCTGCTCAACCACCACAAGCATTTGCCGCAGGAGCAGCAGTGGGATATCAAGGCCCGACAAGGTTATCCCATCGCTGGCGTTGAAATGAGAATGGTCAATGAGGAAGGTAAAGAGCTTCCCTGGGACGGTACAACCATGGGCGAACTACAGGTGCGCGGACCGTGGGTGGTAAGGCAGTACTTCAAGCTGGATGGCAGCGACGACAGCTTCACAGACGACGGATGGTTCCGCACTGGGGATGTCGTCACTATCACCGAAGACGGCTTCATGACGATCACCGATCGTACCAAGGACCTCGTGCGCAGCGGTGGCGAATGGATCTCATCGGTGGAACTGGAAAACCTGCTGATGGCCCACCCACAGGTGCTCGAGGCCGCCGTGATTGCTGTGCCCGATGAACGCTGGTATGAACGCCCGCTGGCGACTATTGTGCCCACCAATACCGGCGAACCGCCTGGCTCCGATCAACTGCAGGAATTTCTCGAACCGCAGGTCGCCAAGTGGTGGCTGCCGGACGGCTACGTGTTTATCGACGAGATCCCGAAGACAGGAACCGGGAAGTTTGACAAGAAAGTGCTGCGGGAGAGGTACGGCAGGGGGAATAGCAGGGATCAAGGTTAAAGTGTCGGGGGATAATGAACTACTGGCCCTCGCCCTTGGGATTGACCGACATTCATATGCGCTCTGTCTGTCAGAGATTCTGAAATCTGACCCGATATAGGTCTGGGCGCAATTATTCTCTGGCTTGGCCCAGCTAGGCGACGCTCTTAAGGAATCCACACGCGGCGTCTTTCCCATCTCCAATTTCAATCCTGATATAGTCGGCACGGGCGGCCACTTCCACTCTCTTCATTTGGATTGGGCAGTAGCCTCCCAGTACGCGCCTTCCCTTCTCTCTAATTGTACAGTTGTGGGCCTGGCGAGCGTCGAAGGAGATACGAACATAGGCATCCTATGCCCCGCCATCGGTGCGGCCACCTGCACGATGGACCCATAGGAAGTACCCCGATATTTGACGGGAACTTCCCACTTCATTTTGGCAAGGCGAACCGCGTCAATTCGAAGGCGGCGGGGGCGGCGTGTCCTCAGGGGGACTGGAAGTAGGCGGTGGCGGCGGCCCGTCCTGAGGAGGTGCATCGGGCGTCGCCGCAAGCGTGTCCTGAGAGGGTGAATCAGAAGGCGGTGGGGGAGTTGACTGCACGGCCGGGACTTGCTCCTGGCCAGTCCCCTCATTCAGATTCGGAAAAATGTTCAAACCATTTAACAGGCCAAAGAGAAGTGCAATCGTCGCAACTGAGAGCACTACTAGTAAGACAGGCCTTAAGCCGGAAAGTTTCTTGTTTTCATTCATTATTTTCGGACCCAGCCACCAGTTTTCATTGACGTTTTAGGAATTCTTTTCCAAGTGTGAAGATACGACGATCGCATCCATTAGTTGCGCAAATTCAGCAATCCGTCACAGACTGAGATTCGCAGTGTCCCAATTCTGACATGCGATACTCTTGCATGGCAAACCGGGACTGACCTCTCTTCTTGCAAAATCCAGTACAGACCAATGCGAATAAGCCCAAGGGATCACGCCGTTAGGCAATCGGCCCAAAGTGCCGGATTCCTGCTTTTTTCTAAATCGGTGAATTGGACAGAAGATTCGTCACGTCGCTTCAACCCAGGCTTGTCGCAACATGGCGATGCTCTTGGGGACTGCGGTTGCTGCGTCCTCGGCGCCCTCCATTTCTATAGAGCAATAACCGCGCCAGCCCGCGTCGAGCAGAACGCGGAAAATACGGGCGTAGTCGAGGTCGAGGCTGTACCAGGAGCCGCCGCCCGGGTAGGTCTTGGCATGGGCCAGGCGCACGTGGGGTGCAATACGCGCCATAGCCGCGTACATGTCCTCCTCGAAGATGAAGTTGCCCATATCCAGGATCGCCTGCAGCCAGGGCGAGTCGATGGTCTCGATGATGCGAGCCATGTCGTCAGCGAAGGTTGTCAGGCCCCAATGGTTCTCAAGCAGTAAGAGTACCCCCCGCTTTTCGGCGTGGGGCAGGCAGCGCTCGATGGCATCGATTACCCAGCCAAAACCGTCGTCCATCGTGAAGCCCTGCCACGGTTCCACCCAACCCTTGGCCTTAATGAGATCATCGAAGCTGCCCTGTTTGCGAAAGCCGCCGGAATTGACCCGAATTGACGGGATCCCCATCTCGTGAGCCAGGTCGATGCAGTGCAGTGTGTGGTCGATGTGCTGCTGGCGCTCCTCGGCATCGTCGTGAACAAAGTCCTGGTGGATTGAGAGGTTGTACAGGTCGAGGCCGAGCGTGAAGGCTTGCCGTTTGAGTTTCTGCAGGTATGCGTTCTCTTCTGACTCCATTTGGCGGTGCAGAATTTCGACACCGTTCAGACCTAGTTCTGCGGCCGCGTCGAGAACTGTTTCGATCGGGGTCTTTTCGGGCGTGAAGTGCCAGTAGGAGTAGGTCGATGTGCCCAGGCGCAGAGCGCTGTTGCCTGTCTTCTCTGTAGCGCCCGCCGAGTTGTTCTGGCCAGCTGTCATGAATATATCTCCTGTGTTTTCGTCAATACCTTGATGACGACATGACCCGCGCTCAGGCGTCGGTAACACAACCTTCGGAGGCGCTGGATACGGTTCTGATGTACTTCCAAAGGACGCCGCTCTTCGCCTTAAATTCGGGCGGGCTCCAAGCCACGCGGCGGCCGTCAAGCTCCTCTTCGGAGACCTCGAGAGTGAGTTTGTTGCTCTCGGCGTCGATCGTGATCGTGTCGCCGTTCTGCGCCAGCGCCAGCAGACCGCCGTCCTGCGCCTCGGGCGTGATATGGCCGACGACGAATCCATGGCTGCCGCCGGAGAAGCGTCCGTCGGTGATCAGTGCCACATCACTGCCCAGCCCCTTGCCCATGATGGCGCCGGTGATGCTGAGCATCTCGCGCATGCCAGGGCCACCCTTTGGTCCCTCGTAGCGGATGACGACCACGTTGCCGGGCAGGACCTCGTCGCTCTCGATGCCGGCCAGACAGTCCTCCTCGGAGTCGTAGCAGACGGCCGGGCCGCTGAAGCGCAGCCCCTCTTTGCCGGTGATCTTGGCAACCGCGCCGGTCTCGGCGAGGTTGCCATAAAGGATCTGCAGGTGACCCGTCTCTTTGATTGGGTTTCCCACTGGCATGATGATCTTCTGTCCCTCGCTCAAGTCGGGAACATCGGCCAGGTTTTCGGCCAGCGTCTTGCCAGTAACGGTCATGCAGTCGCCGTGGAGGAAGCCCTCGCGCAGCAGCATTTTCTGCACAGCCGGGACGCCGCCGACCTCATAGAGGTCTTCCATGACGAACTGGCCGCTGGGCTTTAGATCAGCGAGCAGAGGCGTGCGGTCCGAAATATCCTGGAAGTCGTCGATTGTCAACTGGGCGTTGGTCGCTTTGGCAATCGCCAACAGGTGGAGGACGGCGTTGGTGGAGCCACCGAGGATGACCGTGACAGTGATGGCGTTTTCGAACGCCTCACGGCTCAGAATGTCGAGCGGCTTGAGGTCCATTTCAAGTAGATTGCGGATCGCGGCGCCGGCCTCGAGGCACTCCTGTATTTTTCCTTCGCTGCTGGCCGGATAGGAGGAGCTGTAGGGCAGGCTCATACCCAGCGTCTCGATCGCCGAGGCCATCGTGTTGGCGGTATACATGCCGCCGCATGCGCCTTCGCCAGGACAGGCGTTACGCAGCACTTCGCGCATCTGCTCCTCGTCGATGTCGGCGGCCAGGTATTGGCCGTACGCTTCGAAGGCGGAGATGATGTCCAGCTTCTGAACGCTGCCGTTGCCGGGCTCACCAAGATGGCCGGGGCGGATCGTACCGCCGTAGACCATCAGGCTGGGCCGGTTGAGGCGGGCCAGCGCCATCAGCACGCCGGGCATGTTTTTGTCGCAGCCGGGCAGCGAAATATTGGCGTCGTACCACTGGGCGCGCATAACGGCTTCGATCGAGTCGGCAATAATGTCACGGCTCAATAGTGAAAACTTCATGCCGGCTGTACCCATCGACATGCCGTCGCTGACACCGATGGTATGGAATATCAGACCGACCTGCCCTGCCTCCTGCACGCCTTGCTTGACCCGCCGCGCCAGGGCGTTGAGGTGCATGTTGCAGGTGTTGCCCTCCCATCCCATGGAGGCGATTCCGACCTGCGGCTTCTGCATGTCCTCGTCGGTCAGGCCCACCCCGTAGAGCATCGCCTGCGAACCGACCTGCGAGATCGTCTCCGTGAGCATACTGCTGTATTTGTTGAGTTTCTGACTGGTTGTCACTGGCATGGTTTTTCTCTTCCTGATTGAAGGATGTCTGGCCCGAACAGGCTGCAATTGCCAGGAATGGGGCTGGACTTCCTGTGCCGGCCTCGGTTTCTTCGTAACTACGCAGCCGCAACTGATTCGCAACCCTGAAAGAGGCGAGCAAAGGTGTTATTTCTCCCCTCATTGTTGTATTTTGGGCGGTCGGGCCTTCGGCCCTCCCTTGTGCAGGGGCTGCGCCCCCGCAACGCCCCCCTACAAAAACATGCCTCACCGACCGTGTTTACTCTTCCCCAGCATCGAGTCTGGCGAACGGAGTCTACTCCCCCACTTGCCGCTTCAACCCACCGACCTCCAACCGCAGAAGTTACTGACCCCTGGCCCCTGGCCCCTGACCCCTGACCCCTGCAGTTCCGCGCCCCCCTACAAAAACATGCCTCACCGACCGTGTTTACTCTTCCCCAGCATCGTGTCTGGCGAACGGAGTCTACTACCCCGCTTGCCGCCTCAACCCACCGACCACTAACTGCCGATGTTCCACTGAAAACTAGAAACTGAAAACTAAAAACTGCAGTTACGTTTCTTCTATGTTGCGCTGGTGAGCTGCGCACGTCGGCCATCTTCGGCGTGAACAGGCTTGCCAACTGGCGGCGCCTCGTCCGCCATGGGTTTCATTTTGTCAATTTCAGCGCCGCTGGTTGAAGAACTGGTCTCTTCGTGCGGGTCGTAGGTGACGAGGAAGTATTCGACCGCGTCTGAGATTGCAGTCCAGCTCGCCTCGATGATGTTGGTACTGGCGCCAACGGTGGTCCAGTTGCGCACGCCATCCGAACTGGTGATCAGCACGCGGACGGAGGCGCCGGTGCCCTGGTCGCTGTTGAGGATGCGCACTTTGTAGTCCAAAAGGTGCAGGCGGTCCAGATGGGGGAAGTAACTTTGAATCGCCTTCCGCAGCGCCAGCATAAGCGCGTTGACGGGCCCGTTGCCCTCGGCTACCTCATGGTAGACCTGTTCGCCGACCTCGACCTTAATCGTCGCTTCGGACGACAAACCGCGGCCGGCCCGGTTCGCGACCGATACCGAGTAGTCGATCAACGAGAAACTGGGGCGGTACGCTTCATCGGAACGGCGTAACATCAGATCGACACTGGCTTCGGCGCTTTCAAATTCGAAGCCGATGTTTTCCATTTCTTTTATCTGCTGTAGGACGGCGCGTTCCTTTTCGCGTGAAAGACCTTCGACGCCGAACTCGTCCACCTTGACAGCGATATTGTCCTTGCCGCTCAGTTCACTGACGAGAACCCGTGTCTGGTTACCAATCTCCTCCGGGTCGACGTGCTGGTAACTGTCTACGTTCTTGAGGACTGCGTTGACGTGCGTGCCGCCCTTATGCGCGAAGGCGCTCTGGCCCACAAAAGGCTGGTGTGTGTTGGGCCGCAGGTTGGCCAGTTCATTGACGTAGTGGCTGAGGTCGGTCAGGTGGGCAAGTGCCTGCGGCGACACGAGGTCGTAGCCCATTTTGAGCTGCATGTTGGCGATAATGCTGACGAGGTTGGCGTTGCCGCAGCGTTCGCCGTATCCGTTTATGGTGCCCTGTACGTGGCTACAGCCATTCCGGATCGCTTCCAACGAGTTTGCGACGCCCGTGTCACCGTCGTTGTGGGCATGAATGCCGAGCCTGACACTACCGGACCGCAGCCGTCCACTCGCAGGGCCACCGTTTTTGCTATCATTGAAGGAAGCAACCTCGGCTGCCAGCGCGCGCCGTACGGCGCCCACAATTTCGCCGACCTCCCATACGAGCGCGCCCCCGTTGGTGTCGCAGAGGACGATGCTGGCCGCGCCGCCGGCAATTGCTTCTCTGAGAGTAGCCAGTGCATAGTCCGCATTATCTTTGTAACCGTCGAAAAAGTGCTCGGCATCGTAAATGACTTCACGGTCGTGGCGAGCGAGATAGGCTACGGACTCTCGAATCATGCGCAGATTTTCTGCCGGCGTCGTCTGCAGTACATCGCGTACATGCAGATCCCAGCTCTTGCCGAACAGCGATATAACCGACGTGTTGGCCTCCAGCAGCAACTGTATCTGTGGGTCGTCGGCCGGGTCAGTATCCCTCTTACAGGTCGAGCCGAAGGCCGTCAGCCGGGCATGCTTCAGGTTCAGTTCGCGCCGTGCGCGGTCGAAGAACTCCATGTCCTTGGGATTGGAGCCGGGCCAGCCGCCCTCAATGTAGTCAATGCCAAACTCATCCAAACGAGCGGCGATGTGCAGTTTGTCGTCGCAACTAAGCGAGACGCCCTCAGCTTGCGTGCCGTCGCGTAATGTCGTGTCGAAAAGTTGAATCCTCACCTCTATTGACTCCGTATAATTGCAAATACTTCCACCTAACTCAATATGACCGCCGCGGTTGGCGGACAATTCCATTTGACTCGCTTCCGTCAACCCGTCGCCTGCAGACCGGCAGCGATTCCGTTTATGGACAATAGGATCGCCTGCCGCCAGCGGGGATCTTCTTCAGGCCCTCCATGTTCTCCCGTTGCCGTCGACTTCTGTCCACTGGCAATTCGCTGCTTGTTCAGCAACGCGACTTGGATGTAGTTGAGCGGATCGACATACGGGTTGCGCAGATTGATGCTGCGCTGCAGCCAGGGCTCGTTGTCCAGGAGAGCGGCCTGACCGGTAATCTCCAGTATTAGCCGTTCCGCGCGCCGAAACTCTTCCAAAATCTCTGCGAAGACCGCGCGCTGCGTTGCCGGTTCGGCCAGCGAGGCATACAGCGCCGCGATGGTCATGTCGGCCCGTCGCATTGAGAGCTGGGCTCGGTCGATAACCGTGCGGAAAAAGGGCCACTCCCGGTACATCTCTTGCAAGACCGACATCTGTTGGGGCGAGTCCGTGTAAAGACCGGTGCCGAGGCCGTACCAGCCAGGCAGGTTTACGCGGCTCTGCGTCCAGGCAAAAACCCAGGGAATTGCACGAAGGTCAGAGATGTCGGAGGTCTGGCGGCGCTTTGCCGGCCGCGAGCCGATATTCATCTGCGCCAGCTGTTCTATCGGCGTCGCCTCGTGAAAATATCGCAGGAAAGCCGGACTCTCGACCAGCGTCCGATACTTCTGCTCGGAACGTTCGCTGGCCGCGTCGAGAATTTCGCTCCAACTCTCAGCAGTCGCGTGCGAAGAAGGCTCGTTCTCTGCTTTGCCTTCCAGTGAATCCTGGTAAGTCTCGCAGCTCGCCTGCAGCACGGCGTTGACCAGTTGTTCAAGATGCCGTTGTGCCACCGCGCGGTTGCTGTAACGGGCACTGATTACTTCGCCCTGTTCTGTAATCTTGATCCGGCCTTGAACTGAGCCCGGCGGCTGTGCAAGAATGGCCCGATTGGAAGGCCCGCCGCCGCGTCCGATCGAGCCGCCGCGGCCATGGAAAAGCGTCAGTTTGACGTCGTATGCACGGCATATACTGGCCAGGTCCTGCTGCGCCTGGTAGAGCGACCAGCTCGAGCGCAGGAAACCGCCATCCTTATTGGAGTCGCTATAGCCAATCATGATTTCCTGTCGGTTGCCCCGTTGCGCCAGATGTTTGCGGTAAATCGGCGATTCAAAAAGGGCACGCATGATGGCTGGCGCACCGACAAGGTCTTCAATAGTTTCAAAGAGCGGCGCAATGTCGATTTTGCCGAACAGGTCGGCGTCCTTGGCCAGCAACAGGACCTCTAACACGTGGCTGACCGAGGTTGTCATGCTGATAATGTAGGCGCCGATGGCCTCGGGAGCGATGCGTTCATGGGCCTGGCGGATAAGGCGGAAAAGGGCGACGGTTTCGTTGGTTTCGCTGCTGTATTGGAGGCGGGCGGTCAATGGTCGCGGGCTTTCAATCTCCTCGACCAGAAGACGGGTCTTGTCCGCTTCCGACAGTTTCATGTAGTTGAAGTTGCTATCCTGAGGTCGATAGTAACGCTGCAGCAACTCGGCCACTGCCTCCAGATGACGGCCGGAGTGCTGACGAATGTCCATCGAAGCGAGATGGAAGCCGAAGATCCGTGCCTGCTGCACGAGGCGGGCGAAGCGGCCTTCGGCCAGCCGGTTTCCTCTGTTCTGGCGCAGGCTCTCCTGTATCAGTTCAAGGTCCTTGATAAACTCGCCTGCATTTTGGTAGGCCCACGGATCCGGCCTCTGCGTGTGCCACGATTCCCTGTTCTGCGTCAAAGTCGCGCCCAGTCGCCTGTAAATCAGGATCATTTTCTGGCGGTACGGCTCGAGCGAGAAACGGTCCAGCCGGGCTTTTTCGCCGAGGGGCGCGTGTTCAATGTCGTGGGCAAGGCTGTCGAGAAACGCTTGCGAAAAGCCGCCGCGGGTACGGGCAACACTCAGATGACCGTACATGCCCACGACCGCTCGCCGGTAGAGTTCCAGCGCCTGTTGCTTCTGCTGGCGCAGAGCGCCCTCCGTAACATCCTCGGTTACGAATGGGTTACCGTCGCGGTCTCCGCCGATCCACGAACCGTAGCGCAAAAAAGTGGGCAAATTGACGGCAGGATCGGCTGGCCCGCCGCCTTCGTCAGGATATTCCTTCAGCAGCGCACGCTGCAACTCTTCGTAGATTTCCGGCAACAGGTCGAACAATGTCGTGTCAAAGAAATAGAGCCCTTCTCGGACTTCGTCCAGGACATCTGGGCGGCGTTCCCGGTTCACATCGCTCTGCCACAGTGACACTACAATCTCTCGAATCTGTTCCCACGTTCTCGTTTTTTCACTGGGCAAAAGAACGTGGTCATCCAGTTCACGTAACAGTCGCGAAAGATCGAGCAGCTTCAGGAGAATCGTTCGCCGTTTCGCTTCAGTTGGATGCGCGGTAAAGACAGGTTTTATCAGCATCTCTTCGAGCAGGCTGCGCATCTCTTGCCCCTGCGTACCTGCTGTTCGAAGTCTACTGACCGCCGCCTGAATCGTCTCGGGCATGGGCGGGCCGTTTTCTTCGGCTCGCGCGGCGCGCTGGCGTACTACCCTGACCCGCTGCTGCTCTTCTGCCAGGTTTATAAGCTGGAAGTAGGACGTGAAAGCTTTGAGCACACCGAGTGTAGCGTCCAAATCTTCCACCAACTTTGCAGTCAGGCGCTCGATCTGGGGACCCGCACTCCGATCTCCCTGGCGCTGAGCACGAGTGAGACGGCGCAACTCCTCGACTAGGTCGAAGATCGCCTGGCCCTCCTGCTCTACTATGGTTTCCCCCAGCACGTTTCCCAGCTGGCGAACTGTCCAGCGCAAACGGCTGTCGGCGTCGGCCCGCGCGGACAAACTCCCACCAGGGGTATCACTTTCTGATATACTTTGCACCTGGCTCGTCAGTGTAGCCATTCAGCTACCCTGGTTTGGGAGCACATGAAACGTTCCTCTTACAACTGACAGGGCGGAGTGCGCCAAAAACCAAACTGCCGTAACGAACTACCCTTACGCCCCCCGCACTTCCTGCGCCACCAGATCCCCCAGCACTTCAGTGCCGGCTGACTCCGTACCCGGCTGGGCGATGTCCGGCGTGCGCACGCCCAGGGCCAGAACTGCATCGACCGCCTTTTCGACAACTGCCGCCTCATCTTCCAGCCCCAGGCTGTGGCGCAGAAGCATGGCGCAGCTGAGAATTGCGGCCAGAGGGTTGGCGATCCCTTGGCCGGCGATATCGGGCGCGCTGCCATGTATCGGTTCATAGAGACCAAGAGGCAGATTGTGCCGGTTGTTGACATCACCCAAGCTGGCTGAAGGCAGCATGCCCATGGAACCGGCCAGCATCGACGCCTCATCCGTGAGAATATCACCGAACAGGTTGCCGGCTACGATCACGTCGAAATCAGCCGGCCGCCGGATCAGATGCATGGCCATTGCGTCGACAAGAATGTGCTCGACTTCCAGTTCGGGGTAGTCGGCAAGCGCTTCAGTGGCGACGCCGCGCCAAAGACGCGACGAGGCCAGCACGTTGGCCTTGTCGACGCTGGCGAGCTTGCGCTTGCGCTCCATGGCTGAGTCTGCGGCCAGCCGGACGACCCGATCAATTTCCGGCCGTGTATAGAGCATCGTGTCGTAGGCCTCGAAGTCGTCGTCTGGCTCCTTGCGATCGCCGAAGTAGATGCCTCCGGTCAACTCGCGCACTACCAGGAGATCGACACCCTCCAGCACCTCTTCCTTGATGGAGCTCGCGGAGAGCAGTTCCGGCTGAAGCTTGACCGGGCGCAGATTGGCGAAAAGGTCCAGACCTTTGCGCAGCGCAAGCACGCCGCGTTCTGGCCTGTCGGGCGAATCGGGACCATCCCACTTTGGCCCACCAACCGCGCCCAGCAGGACGGCTTCAGCCGCGGCAGCGGCCGCCAACGTCTCCTCAGGCAGACTGGTGCCAAACTGGTCGATGGCGCCTCCCCCGATTATCTGATGGTCAAACGCAAAACCGTGGCCGAACCGATCAGCTATAACCGCCAGGATCTTCTTGGCCTCCGCCGTGACCTCCGGGCCGATGCCATCGCCGTCCAAAATAACAATCGTTGCATCCATTCGTTAGAGTTCCTTCTTAAGTACCGCCTCGGGTTCGTGACATCTCTCCTCGAGTGCGGGCGTCGAAATTGCTTGAGCGAGAAACTGTTCTGTTTGCTTAGCTACCAATCAATCCGGATTCGACTCTGGTCCGGTGAACCAATCTTGTGAGATTGTGATGGTATTTCCTGGTGGGGCTCCGCAAAGTAGAGAACAGCGAATTCCTGTATTTACTACTATTCCAGGTTTTCAATATCATCCTCTGTCATCTGCGGTCGCCTTCCGCCAAAAACGGCTAGCTCAAAAACTTTGAAGTAGCAGTCTACATCTTCAAAGCCGATGTCGCGTAGCCATTCGCATTGCAACTCAACCGAAGCCAGAATATTTTCCTGTTTGTCATCGCGCTTGTGGTAGGCGCTGGCGACCTGGTCGCGTGTCTGGGCGTCGCCACCAGTCAATTGACTTGCCCACAGACTGTCGATGAAATAGTCGTCATACAGGGCCTCAATCCGACGTGTCGACGAGGAGACATGCTCAATGTTTACGAAGACTCCGCCCGGCATCAGCAGGTCGAAGATGTCCGTGTATATCTGGCTCTTGACGGCATCGGGTTGGTGATGGATGGAGAAGCCGGAGACGATCACATCGAAAGGAGCATGACTGGAGACGACGTCAAACCAGGAAGGGTCGGAGTAGTCAACTGACGAAACATGGAGAGATTTGCTGTAGGCCCGCAGATTGTGCAGTGCTGCCTGCAGCATTGGCATCGAGAAGTCGACCAAAGTACCCTTGGCGTGTGGATACTTTTCCAATATTGTCGCCGCCAGGATACCGTCGCCGCAGCCGAGGTCAAGGAAATTACGTACCTGTTGCTCTCCTTGCGTCAAGTCCTCCTCCGGCCCAGCAATGACGCGCATCATCACATCCAACTGGATCTGGGCCAGTGGGATGCTTTTGCGGACATTTCGCAAGAAATTGTCGACCAGAGAGGGGTCTCTCCACACCGAACTCTTGCCATCCACCGGAGGCGCGCCTGTTGTCATTCCGCTTCATCCCCATTCGGTATACCAGTCTGCCGTCTGATGTCGCCACAGCCGGCTCTTCTGCGCAGGGCGACGGGAAACGAAGAACTGTCAGAGTGACGCCGCGGCCTCGAAGGCGCTAATCTGCTCCTCCTTGTCCAGAAGATAGCCCAAGTCGTCCAGGCCGCGCAGCATACACTGCTTGCGGAAAGGATCGATCTCGAATGACCAGGAGCCATCCGAAGCCGCGTTGCCGCCGTCAAAACCCGGCACTGTAACGGTCTGGCTTGGCAGGTCGATGCTGATGCTTGTATGCGGAACTTCCTCGATCAGATCGAGCAACTGGCTGACAGTGTCTTCCGGCATTCTGATCGGCAACAGTCCGTTCTTCAGGCTGTTGTTGTAGAAAATGTCAGCGAATGCTGGTGAAATAACCGCCCGAAATCCGTATTGGTTGAGAGCCCAGACCGCATGTTCGCGGCTGGAACCGATGCCGAAATTGCGGCCGGCCACCACTATTTCAGATCCCTGATATTGGGGCTGATTGAGAACGAAATCAGGATTCGGGCTGCCATCGCGATTGTATCGCCACCAGGAGAACAGCCCATCTCCCATTCCCTCCTGCGTGACCGCGGTGAGATAGCGGGCCGGAATTATCTGATCGGTGTCGACGTTTTCGGTTCGCAGCGGCAGCGCCGTCGCCTTCAAGGTCGTGAAAGGTTGCATCAGAGAATCTCCCGCACATCGGTGACACGCCCGTTAATCGCTGCTGCTGCTGCCATGATTGGGCTCATGAGCAGCGAACGGCTGCCCGGCCCCTGCCTGCCCATAAAGTTACGATTGCTTGTGCTGGCGACGTACTTGCCTTCGCCCGCCTTGTCATCATTCATGGCCAGACACATGCTGCATCCCGCGCCGCGCCATTCAAAGCCGGCCTCACTGAAGATGCGGTCGAGTCCCTCGGACTCTGCTTGCGCTTTGACGGCCTTGGATCCAGGCACGACGAGCGCCTCCACATGTGCTGGGACGCGGCCTCCCTGAGCGATAGCGGCTGCCGCCCGCAGGTCTTCGATGCGGCTGTTTGTGCAGGAGCCTATGAAAACAATATCCACGTGCTGGCCTTCGATAGGTTGACCTTCGGACAGGCCCATATATTCGAGCGCGTTTTGCAGGCTGCGCCTTTCCGCCGGGTCTTCCAGGTCACTCGCTCTGGGCACGCGTTCGGTCACGCCTACACCCTGGCCGGGGTTGGTTCCGTAGGTCACCATTGGCGCAAGAGATGATGCGTCTAGAGTCAACTCCCGGTCGAATTCTGCATCGTCATCGGTCTGCAAAGTGCGCCAGTAGGCGACAGCCCGGTCCCAGTCGTCGCCCTTGGGCGCGAACTCGCGCCCTTTGATGTATTCGAAGGTGGTCTCGTCCGGCGCAATCAGGCCTGCGCGGGCCCCGCCCTCAATACTCATATTGCATATGGTCATTCGGCTGGCCATGTCTAGCGCCCGGATTGCCGGGCCGCGGTATTCAAAGACATGACCGGCCCCGCCGCCGGCGCCATTCTTGGCGATTATTGCGAGGATGATATCTTTTGCGGTGATTCCCAGGCCCAGCGAACCTTCAACATTGATTGCAAACGTCTTCGCCTGCGCCTGCATAAGGCACTGCGTCGCCAGTACATAACCGACTTCGCTGGTACCAATGCCGAACGCCAGCGCGCCAAACGCGCCATGCGTGCTGGTGTGGCTGTCGCCGCACACGATCGTCATTCCTGGCTGGGTGACGCCCAATTCCGGTCCAATCACGTGAACGATACCCTGAATATCACCCTCTATATCGTAGAGTGGAACGTCGAAATCAGCGCAGTTCTGGCGCAGCGCGCGCACCTGTGTGGCCGCGTCTTCCGGCCAATCGACCTCCACCGCCCCGATTCGTGTCGGAATGGCGTGGTCCATCGTTGCAAAAGTTTTGTCTGGGCGCCGCACGGGCAATCCCCGCTCACGAAGCGTGGCAAATGCCTGCGGGGAGGTGACTTCGTGCACAAGGTGGGCGTCGATATACAGCACTGCCGGCGCGCCTTCATCCTGGGCAATGACGTGTGAATCCCAGATTTTTTCGAACAGCGTCTTTCCCATTCTCGATTTCCTTACCTGAATCTTCTTGCTAAATTCAAGACCAACCGCTTAGGGCAGGCTCGTCTCACCCATTAGAAAACGGTCGCATTCGCGCGCGGCGCCGCGACCTTCATTGATCGCCCATACCACCAGGCTCTGTCCGCGGCGCATGTCGCCTGCCGCGAAAACCCCGGGTACATTGGTGGCGAAATCGTCGTATTCCGCCTGTGCGTTGGAGCGGGCATCCCTGTCAACACCGAGTTGATCCAGAACTGGGTTCTCCGGCCCGCGAAAGCCCATTGCCAGAAACACCAGCTGAGCAGGCCACACCTTCTCGGTTCCCGGTACCTCGCGCAACTGGGGACGCTGTCCATTTACGCTCGGTAGCCACTCAATCATGACCGTATGCAACTCCTTAAGCCGGCCATGTTCGTCGCCTACGAACCTCTTGGTGCTGATCAGGAAAGTGCGGGGGTCGTCGCCAAAGCGAGCCGCAGCCTCGGCGTGACCGTAGTCGACACGAAAAATGTTCGGCCATTCGGGCCACGGATTGCTTGGGGCCCTTTCCGGCGGCGGCATGGGCATGATTTCGAACATGTTGACGCTATTGCACCCGTGGCGCATCGCAGTCCCCAGGCAGTCGTTGCCTGTGTCACCGCCTCCAATAACGATTACGTCTTTGCCTTCGGCAGATATGAAGGGGTAACTGTAACCCTCACCGGGAACCTCGCCATACTTGCCATCCAGGAGATTCTTGGTATTGCCGTGTAGGAACTCCATCGCAAAGTGAACGCCTTCCAACTCCCTGCCCTCTATTGGCAGATTATTTGGATTGGTGGCGCCGCCGCAGAGCACAATGGCATCGTTCTCGTCCAGAAGACTGTCGGCCGGCATGTCCGTGCCAATTTCGCAGTTGGTGACAAAGGTCACGCCTTCAGCGCGCATCTGGTCGACACGCTGTTCTACCCGTTCTTTCTCCAGCTTCATGTTGGGGATGCCGTACATCAGCAGCCCGCCAATCCTGTCCGCTCTTTCATAGACGGTAACGGTATGACCGGCAGAGTTGAGTTGCGCGGCGCAGGCCAAACCTGCCGGCCCAGAACCGACGACCGCAACCTTCTTACCTGTGCGAACTGAGGGCGGCAGCGGGTGGACCCAGCCTTCTTCGAAGCCCCTGTCGATGATCGCGCACTCTATACTCTTGATGGTGACCGGCGGATCAATGATGCCCAAGGTGCAGGAGCCTTCACACGGCGCCGGGCAGACGCGGCCGGTGAACTCCGGAAAATTATTTGTAGCATGGAGCCTGTCCAGCGCTTCCCGCCACCGATTCTGATAGACCAGGTCGTTCCACTCCGGGATCAGGTTATTTATCGGGCAGCCACCTTCCGGCATCGTTCCGGTGTGGCAAAAGGGGATACCGCAGTCCATGCAGCGAGCACCCTGGTGCTGAAGGTCCTCTGTCGATAAATGGAGATGAAATTCATCCCAATCCTGAATTCGTTCTAGAGGGGCGCGCTCCGGAAAGGGCTGCCGCTCGAATTCAAGAAAGCCGGTAGGTTTACCCATTCTATATCTCCTGACTGCGTATTGCGTTTTGGGTTTCAGCTCGCAATACCTGGTCGAGATTTCTTGTAACGCAATACTCAGTTGCCGCTCACCCGCGCCGCCACGTCCTGGCTGTTGCGTTCGAATGCGGCCATCAGCGCCTCCTGGCCCTTGAGACCGGTGGCTTCTACTTCGGCAAGGCATTGCAGCATCCGCTTATAGTCTTTCGGCATTACTTTGACTATGTTTGATACAGACGCATCCCAATCTGAAAGGATCCGTTGGGCCACATCCGAGTTAGTATAGGCGTAGTGGCGCTGAATCAGTTCCCGTACTTCGGCGATTTCTTCCGGATCCTGCAACGCTTCCGTTTCTACCATTTCCGGGTTAACGCGGTGTTTGAAGTGGACGCCGTCAACGGGTTCCTCGTCAAGGACGTAGGCGATGCCGCCCGACATGCCAGCGGCAAAGTTTCTTCCCGTGCGTCCGAGTACGACCACTCTGCCGCCTGTCATGTATTCGCAGCCATGGTCGCCGACACCTTCAATAACCGCATGCATCCCGGAATTGCGTACACAGAAGCGCTCTCCAGCCATGCCGCGGACATAGGCCTCACCACTGGTCGCACCGTAGAAGGCCACGTTGCCAATTATGATATTGTCTTCGGCCTTGAACGTCGAACCATAAGGCGGATAAGCGATTATCTTGCCGCCGGAGAGTCCCTTGCCGAAATAGTCGTTGCCGTCGCCTTCCAGTTCGAGCGTCATGCCCTTAGGGATAAAGGCGCCAAAGCTCTGACCGGCTGCGCCCTGGAAATGCAGTTGAATAGTGTCTTCCGGCAGTCCGTCAGGCCCGAAGCGGCGGGTGATTTCACTGCCTGTAATGGTGCCGACAACCCTGTTGGTGTTGCGAATCGGCAGGGATTCCTTCACCTTCGTCAACGATACACTCTTGCCTTCGTCCTGCTGGACGGCATGGGCTTCCTGCACGTCCGCCGCGCTGTTTTCAAGTGCCGGCATACAAAGGTCGAGCAGGGTAGTGTTGTCAAGCGCATTGTCCAGACCGTGATCCTGTCCGATCTGACAGTAACGTCCCCAGTCATCCGGCACGTCCGGCCGGTGCAAGATCGCAGTCAGGTCGATGCCCTGGGCTTTCCAGTGTGTGATGGCCTTGGGCGGGAGCAGGCGGTCTGTGCGCCCGATCATCTCATTTACTGTACGGAACCCAAGCTTCGCCATGTACTCCCGCAGCTCCTGGGCCATAAACTGCATGAAATTGACCACGTCTTGCGGGTCGCCGGTAAATTTCTTCCTCAACTCGGGGTTCTGCGTGGCCACGCCGACCGGGCAGGTGTCCAGATGACAGACGCGCATCATGATGCATCCCAAGGCTACAAGCGGACTCGTGGCAAAGCCGTACTCTTCGGCCCCCAACAGGGCGGCAATCGCGAGGTCGCGCCCGGTCTTAAGCTGGCCGTCTGTCTCTACCACCACACGGCTGCGCAAATTGTTAATAAGGAGCGTCTGGTGGGTCTCGGCGACGCCCAGCTCCCAAGGTAGGCCGGCATGTTTAATACTTGTCTGTGGGGAGGCGCCTGTCCCGCCGTCATGGCCGCTGATAAGAATCACGTCGGCATGACCCTTGGCGACGCCGGCGGCGACGGTGCCCACACCAACCTCTGACACTAGTTTGACGTTGATGCGGGCATTGTGATTGGAATTCTTGAGGTCGTGGATCAGTTCCGCCAAGTCCTCGATCGAATAGATGTCATGGTGGGGCGGCGGCGAAATCAGTCCGACGCCCGGCGTCGAGTGCCGCACCTCGGCAATCCAGGGATATACCTTCTTGCCGGGCAGCTGTCCGCCTTCGCCCGGCTTTGCCCCTTGCGCCATCTTTATCTGCAGCTCCCTGGCGTTAACAAGGTAGTTGCTGGTCACGCCGAATCGAGCCGAGGCCACCTGTTTGATGGCGCTGTTCTTCGAGTCGCCGTTCGGTTCAAGATGATAGCGGGCCGGATCTTCGCCGCCTTCGCCGGTATTGCTGCGTCCGCCGATGCGGTTCATCGCAATCGCCAGAGTCTCGTGTGCCTCTTTGCTGATCGATCCGTAGGACATCGCCCCCGTTTTGAAGCGCTTGCAAATAGACTCTACCGGTTCTACCTCTTCGATTGGAATACTCTCTACACCGTCGAGATTGAACTCAAGCAAGCCGCGCAGGTTGCACCACTCCTTATTCATCTCGTCGATGTCCTGCGTGTAGGCTTTGAACGAGGCATAGTCGTCGTCGCGGGCCGCCTTTTGCAGCAGGTGAACCGTGCGGGGGTTGAACAGATGCAGTTCGCCGTCTTTGCGCCACTGGTAATCGCCGCCCGGTGAGAGCAGTTGGCCGGCGTGACCATTACCATTGGAAGCAGCCGGTCCGGCGTGTTCAACGCCGGGCGCGTGGCCGTTTGTCTGGGCTGTTGCATAGATGCGGACAGGGTAGGCCCGGTCGTGGCGCATCTTGATCTCGTCAAAGATCTCAGGCAGATCGATACCTTCGACGCGGCTGGAGGTCCAGGTAAAGTACTTGTCCACCAGATTCTGGCTGAGGCCAAGCGCCTCGAAAATCTGCGCGCCGCAGTAGCTCTGAATTGTCGAAATGCCCATTTTCGACAGCACCTTGACGACACCTTTCATTGCGGCTTTGACATAGTTGTAAATCGCGGTGTCGTGGTCGATATCGACGAGCAGCCGGTTCTGGATCATCTGATCCAGCGTTTCCATTGCCAGATAGGGGTTGACGGCCGTCGCGCCAAAACCAATCAGCAGAGCCAGGTGGTGGACCTCACGCGGTTCGCCAGATTCGACGACCAGAGCGGTTTGAGTGCGTGTTTCGTTGCGGATCAGGTGGTGATGCAATCCCGACGTTGCCAGCAAGGCAGGGATGGGAGCAGTGCCGGGGGCGACACCCCGGTCCGAAAGGACCAGGATATTGGTCCCTTCCGCAATCGCGTCCGTAGCCGCCTGGAAGAGATCCTCTAGCGCCTGTTCCAGCGCCTCTTTGCCACCATTCACGTCAAACAGAATTGGAAGAGTCTTAGCGCGGAAGCCAGTTGCGTCGGTATGTTGAATGTGCTGGATTTTGGCAAGTTCCTCATTGGTGAGGATCGGACGGCTCAGCTTCAGTTGGTGGCAGTTTTCGGGCTTGGTTTCGAGAAGGTTTAACTCGGTGCCCATCATTACTTCGGTGGCAGTAATCAGTTCCTCGCGAATAGCGTCAATGGGAGGATTGGTCACCTGGGCAAAGAGCTGCTTGAAATAGTTGTACAGAAGTTGCGAGTGGTTGGAGAGGGCTGCAGCCGGCGTGTCGTTGCCCATGGCGCCCAGAGCTTCGACACCGTCGGTTGCCATCGGCGCAAGCAAAATACGCAGCTGCTCGAAGGTATAACCGAAGATCTGCTGTCGCTCGAGCATGGTAGCATGGTCAACACCCGGCACTTCGACATCCGGCTGCTGAATTTCATCCAGGCTGACCAGGTGCTCGTCAAGCCACTCACGGTAAGGATGCGCCGCGGCCATCGTCTCTTTCAGCTCCTCGTCGGAAATGATGCGTCCTTCTTCTGTATCGACAAGGAACATCCGCCCCGGTTCCAGGCGCGACTTTTTGAGAATGCGGTCCGGTTCGATTGCCAGTACACCTACCTCGGACGCCATCACCACGATGCCGTCTTTAGTGACACAGTAGCGAGAGGGGCGCAGGCCGTTGCGGTCCAGCACCGCGCCTACTATCGTGCCATCAGTGAATACCATTGAGGCCGGTCCGTCCCAAGGTTCCATCATCGTGCTGTGGTATTCGTAGAAAGCCTTTTTGGAGTCGCTCATCGTTTCATGCTGCGACCACGGCTCCGGGATCATCATCATCATCGCATGCGGCAACGAGCGCCCGGACAGATAGAGAAACTCCATAGTCTCGTCGAACTTGGCCGAGTCGCTGCCGTCCTCATGAATGATAGGCAGCACCTTCTTGATGTCGTCGCCGAACAACTCGCTTTCAAAATGCGACTGTCGCGCATGCATCCAGTTCTCGTTGCCGCGCAACGTGTTGATCTCACCATTGTGGATCATGTACCGGTAAGGGTGAGCGCGCTCCCAACTGGGGAACGTATTTGTGCTGAATCGGGAGTGGATAACTATCAGCCCCGATTCCATGTCCTCATCCTGCAAGTCCGGGTAGAAACCCTCGACCTGCGGCGCCATCAACATACCCTTATAAACAACCGTCCGTGCAGAGAGACTGGCGATATAGAACGATCTGCCTTCGCGAAGAGGCGAGTAGCGAATCTGGTTCTCTGCCAACTTGCGTATCACATAGAGTTTGCGTTCAAATGCAAGGTCGTCACCGCCCGTCAGCCGCTCGTCATTGCGCCCTATGAAGACCTGGCGGACAACCGGTTCCCCCAAACGCGCAGTATGGCCCAACGCATCATTGACGGTCGGCACTGTGCGCCAGCCGAGCACGGTCTGGCCTTCAGAGCGAATTATCTTTTCGAAGATCTGCTCACAGCGGAAACGGAAGTCCCCTCTCTGCGGCAGGAAGACCATCCCTACTGCGTACTCGCCTTCAGGCGGGAGCTCAATGCCTTCCTCATCGGCAACCTTCTGCATGAATTTGTCGGGCATCTGTATAAGGACGCCGGCCCCGTCGCCAGTGTTCGGCTCGCATCCGCACGCGCCGCGATGCGCCAGATTGAACAGTACCTCCAGACCTTGCGAAACTATGGAATGTGACTTTCGGCCCTTGATGTCGACGACGAATCCTACGCCGCAAGCGTCGTGTTCGTAGCGTGGATCGTAGAGGCCCTGCTTTGCCGGGAGTCCGGTACCAGGATGGAGCGCGGGATGTTTACAAGAGGTAGGAATAAGTTGCATTTCCGACATGACGACATCTCCCCAATGAAGTCTTTCGATTCGCGTCGTTCATTCAGAGCAGTTGATTAGGCGGTACCTTCTCTGCATCTGAGCGGCAAAAACCGGCGACTGATGCGAAGCAAGAGCGTCTGCAAAGACCGGATGACGTCGTTGTCGAATCGCGAATACCTTGCCTACAGGCATATTTTGGCGGGATACACCCGCGATCATAACATATAATGTACACGAGAAAAGGCGGTCCGTCAACTTTTTGCCTGCCTGGCAAGCTTGCCGGAATCTGTGCCTGCCAAAGAGTGGAATGAGAACTGACTGACTTCAAAATATTTCAGGAAAAAGGATCTGTTGATTGGTGAGCAGTCCAATTATGAACTACCGTAACTACTCAGCCGCAACTGATTCGCAACTCTGAACGAGGTCAGCAAGAGTTTTCTCTCTCTCCTTATGTTTGTGTTTTGGGCGGTCGGGCCTTCGGCCCTCCCTTGTGCAGGGGCTGCGCCCCCGCAACGCCCCCCTCCAAAACCATCGCTCACCGACCGTGTGTGCGCATTCCAGCAGTGCCGCTCCAGCAACGTGGCTGCCGCAAACCGAATACGCAATCAGATAGCCAGAATGGCGGCAGCTATAAAGGGCTGGTCAAGACAGACACTGTAGATGGCTTAGTAGTTACGAACTACCTTAGAATTCCTCGTTTTCCAGCAGGGATCTGAGTTTAGGTTTCCGCATTTGACCGCGTCGACAGCCCTGTCTTTCTGGCGACACATTCAAGGCCGAAGGACTGGTGAAGCGTTGACATTCTTATCCATCCTGCCGCCGCAAATGGGGCCGACCTTGCATATCGAACACCGCCTGCGTTGCGGGCGTGCACGAGGAGGTAGCCGATTCGGATATGGGTCCGGACAGCTTGCGGGAACTCTGCATATGTCAGGACGCCGCCGAGGATGTTCCAGGTGCGGTCGAAGCAGTTCTACTCTTGCAATTCGTGGCTGGCGGAGTCCGTGACAGCATCCCAGGCAAGGGAAACGCGTCCTGGGCGAACGGTTTGCGCCTGGTTCTCCGGCACGGCAGGCAATGCCGAGGATCCGGCGTCATTGCAGCCAGCCAGATCAAGACGCGCCAGATGCGAGGATACAATTCGATTTGAAAAGGAAAAGATTGAGAGTGAAGGCATGCACAACGAGTTGTCTCTGAGGTCCAACCACGATAGGTCCGCAAGAGCACTCAGGTCCGGAACAGGCCCGGTCAATTGGTTTTGACTGAGAATCAGTCCTTGGAGTTTGGTGAGGACGTTCAGTTCGAGAATTGGCCCGGTAAGCTTGTTGCCTTTAAGGTCCAGCCACAACAGGTCGCCAAGCCTGCCCAATGGAGGAACCGGCCCGCTCAACTGGTTGTTGTTGAGCAACATCCCCTTCAGCTGTGAAAGGGAGCTGATTTCGGGTATCTGACCAGTCAGTCGGTTATTGCTGAGGTCCAGCCACTCCAAATGAGCGAGGTCGTTGAAATCGGGTACAGGCCCGGTCAGCTGGTTGTTACTGAGGTCCAGGACTTCCAAATTACGGAGTGAGCGCAGATCCTGGATGCCGCCGGTCAGCCGGTTGCCGTTGAGTGACAGACGCCTCAAACCTGTTAAAGGGCTCAGATCCGGGATCTGTCCAGTCAACCGGTTGTCATTGAGGTAAAGGCCCGACAGTTGAACGAGAGAGTCCAGACCCGGGATCGGCCCGGTCAGCTGGTTGGAACCGAGATCCAATTCCGTCAAGTAGAGGAGTCCATGCGGGTCGGGGATGCTCCCGTTCAACTGATTGGCCCGGAGAGACAGAACACGCAGACTGACGAGGGCGTCCACCGACGGTATTGGTCCGCTCAACTGGTTGGACCCGAGGTCCAGAACAGTCACGTTCGTAAGCGCTGCAAGTTCGGGAATCTGCCCGGTCAACTCGTTTCCAGAGAGATACAGGTGAGTCAGGAATGTGAGGCCGCTAAGATCGGGGATTGGCCCGCCCAACCGGTTAGCATGGAGCTGCAGCCTCTTGAGTTCAGCAAAAGTGCCCAGTGCTGGGATTGGACCGGTCAAATGGTTGTGGGAAAGGCGCAGGCTCTTCAGGCGGGCGAGGGCGGACAATTCCGGGATAGAGCCGTGCAACCGGTTGTTGTCGAGAATAACATCAGAAACGTGACCACTCTCGTAGGTAAAGATACCGAACCATTCAGAGATCGGTTCGTCAGTCAGCCAATTGTCGTTTCGAATCCAGTTTGCGCCGTCGGTTGCCTCGTAGAGAGCCACCAGGGCGGCCCTTTCCGCGGCCGCCTCGACCTGTGAGATCGGCGGTGAGGGCGCGAGGGTCGGCGCGGCTGTGACAGTTGCAGTGGGTGTCGGTGTCTCTGGCACGGTCGCATCGGCGTAACCCGACCACGGGCTTGTAATGCCGCCTCCAACAGCGCGGACATGGTAGAAGTATTCTGTACCGCGCGTTATTCCAACATGCCTGTAGGAGGTGCCCGTCAGGACGCCGCCTATGCCGCGCCATTCGTCGCTCGCCCTATCCCAAACAATTAATTCGTAGCTGTCCGCGTCGGCCACCGCGCCCCACGTGAGCAAGATGTGGTCTTCAACTGCCTCCGCGTCCAACACAGGCGCAGATAGGACCTTGGCAGTCGGCGCTGCTGTAGGCATTGGTGTCGAAGTCGGCGGGTCCGGCTCGCGAACGGTCACGTCAACCTGCTCGGACCACGCGCCGCGAAAGCCGCCCCTGTCCAACGCGGCGACGATGTAGTAGTAGGTCGTTCCCGGCGTCCGCTCTCTGTGGGTAAAGAAGGTACTCTGTAGGTTGCCCTCATTTGCGATTTGCCAGTCGGACAGGCCGGTCCACCACACTCTAAGTTCGTAACTGACAGCTCCTTCTACAGGCGTCCAATGAAGCTCGACGGCTCCTGTGCCTGTGGAGGCCCCTGAAAGCGTCGGCGCGGGTAGCCCTGCTACGGGTGGTGCTGGTGTTGGAGTTGGCGATGGCGTGCCAGGAACGGGCGGCTGGGCAGGATTCGACCGGGGGATCCAGCCGTCGTCGGCAGCATCGGAATGAAACAGAAGGAAGGAACGCATTTCTGTCGGGAAACGGAGCGATTCGTTGGCCGCTGCCGACAGAGTTCTCCCTGAAACCTGCTGCTGATTGGCGTTGGCGATGCCATGCCAGCTGTCTATGTTTCCAGTGACGCCGTCCAAGCTCGTTCTGATCAACTGAACAAACTTGGAAGTGGAAAATGTGGTTTCCGCCATCTCGAGCGTGTTGGCGCCGCCAAGTTCGTTGCTAACAACGGCAAACGTTGGGTCAGTCTCTGTCTGTGCACTGATTTCACTGACGAGGCAGATGGAGAGGAGAGTCAGGGCAGCGACAACGGTGACCACGAATATGGTGCTACGAGCTCTAAAAGGCGGCATAGGGTTAAGCGTTTCCATATTAGACAGGGGTACCGTCCCGCAATTTCAGAGGCGAGCCTCTGAAATCAGGCCGGCGGGAGAAAGTCTACAATGAAAAAGAGTTGGCGTCGAAAAACCAACTGTGCCTCCTTCCGCCACAGCGGCTCAGAAGTGCGGAGGGTGGCAGGATGGGCTGCTATTGAGAGGATACTATGAAGACAGACGAGCCGGGGCGATGTGCTGCCGTAAGTCAAGTGCTCGTGCAAGCAGCCAGATTGAGGCTCTTCAAATGAGCATCCACATCACTGTTCGCATGTGACAAACTTAAACCGTCTGGCAAGCACAACTGATTGTCTGCGAGGTCAAGATTTTCTAAGTTGGTGTGAGCGCTCAGATCTGGGACCGGCCCGGTCAACTGATTGTTGTTGAGATAAAGTGTCACGAGAAGGGTGAGAGCGCTTAGATCGGGGACAGAACCGGTCAATCCGTTGTTCTTGAGGTTGAGGCGTGTCAGTTTGGTAAGTGCGCTCAAGGCGGGAATGGACCCGGAAAGGTCGTTGTCAGCGAAGCTCAATTCAATCAGTTCGGTGAGGTCGCTAAGATTCGGGATCGACCCGGTCAATTCGTTGTTATTGAGGTACAGAAACTCCAATTTGGTGAGGTCGCTGAGGTCCGGGACTGAGCCGGTCAGATCGTTGCCGGCGAAGCTCAACTCTGTCAATTCGGTAAGAGCGCTCAGGTCTGGAATCTCTCCGCTCAGATCGTTGAAACCAAAGCTCAAATACGTCAGTTTGGTCAGACTGCTCAGGTCCGGAATCTCGCCGTCTAGGTCATTGAAAGCCAGATAGAGATCATCCAGCTTGGTGAGGGCACTCAAGTCTGGAATCTCCCCGCTCAGGTCATTGGGGCCGAGGGAGAGCCACGTCAGGTTGGTGAGAGCGCTCAGGTCAGGAATCTCCCCGCTCAAGTCATTGTATCCGAGGCTCAACTCGGTCAACGCGGTGAGAGGGCTCAGGTCAGGTATCTCCCCGCTCAATTCGTTTGTGTCCAGGTAAACCTTCGTCAAATTGGTTAGCGCGCTTAGATCAGGAATTCCCCCTGTCAGATAGTTTATTTCCAGGCTCAGCGTGGTCAGCTTGGTAAGGGCGCTCAAGTCTGGTATCTCCCCGGTCAGCTCGTTGTGGGAGAGGACCAGTTTCGTCAGCTCGGTTAACGCACTAATGTTAGGAATCGCCCCGGTCAACTGATTGGAAATGAGACGCAATTCGGTGACACGTCCACTCGCGTCCGTGGTTATGCCCTGCCAGGTAGAAAGTGGCTCGTTGGACAACCAATTGTTGTTGTTCGTCCAGTTGGCGCCGCCCGTTGCGTTATAGAGCGCAACCAGAGTCGCCCTGTCGGTCGTTGCGATCGGGATCTCGGTGCTTGTGCAGGACGACAGATTAAGGCTCTGCAGGTGGGCGGCCACGTCACTGTTCGAATGGGAAATGCTTGTCCCATCGGGCAGGCAAAGACTGTTGCCAGAGAGATCAAGAGTAGTCAGGCTGGTGAGTGCGCTCAGATCGGGGAGCGGTCCATCCAACTGATTGTCGTTGAGGTCCAGGGCGACCAGGCTGGTGAGGGCACTTAGGGCAGAGATCTTCCCGCTCAACTGATTGTCGCCTAAGTCCAAAGTGGTCAGGCTGGTGAGAGCGCCCAGGGAGGGGATCGTCCCGGTCAGAACGTTATTCGGGAGGCGCAGTTGGGTCACTCGTGCGCTGACGGTCGTTGTGACGCCGTGCCAGGCCGAGAGAGGCTCTGTGCTCAGCCAATTGGTATCATTTGTCCAGTTGGCTCCGTCGGTTGCATTATAGAGCGAGACCAACGCTGCCCTATCGGCGACGCTTTCGCAGGAAGGCAAACTGAGGCTCTGCAGATGCGTGTTAACATCGCTGTTTGAATGGGTCAGGCTTGTGCCTTCCGGCAGGCAGAACTGATTGCCAGAGAGATCAAGACTCGTCAGGTTGGTCAATGCGCTCAGAGACGGGATTTGGCCGTCCAACAGGTTGTCGTTGAGGTCCAAAGTCGACAGGCTGGTGAGGGTGCTCAGGGACGGTACTTGGCCTCCCAACTGGTTGTCGCCGAGGTCCAGGCTTTCCAGGCTGGTGAGGGCGCCTAGGGCCGGAATCTGGCCGTCCAACCGGTTGTCGCCAAGGTCCATGTTCGTCAGATTGGTGAGGGCCTCCAGAGCAGGGACCCGCCCGCTCAATTCGTTGCCGTTGAGATATAGTTCTCTCAACTCGATGAGAGTGCTCAAAGCCGGGATCTGTCCGCTCAACCCATTGTTGCTGAGGTCCAACTCTCTAAGCAAGGTGAGGGCGCTTACATCCGGTATCTGACCAACAAACTGGTTGCCGCTGAGAGTAAGATTTCTCAGGTTTGTGTTGGCGCTAAGGTCGGGGATCTGCCCAATCAGCGTGTTGGCGTCGAGGTAGAGAAATGCGAGCCCGGCCGGGGCGTTAAGATTCAGTATTGAGCCGGTCAGCGAATTGTTTGTAAGGTCAAGCCACCACAGGTTGGTGAGCAGGCTCAGATCAGGGACCGGCCCGGTCAATTCGTTGGAGCTGAGAATCAGCGTCCTGAGTTTGGTGTAGGCGCTCAGACCTTGGATCGGCCCGGTCAACTGATTGGAGTGTAGATCCAGATATGACAAATGGGGAGGCAGACGCAAATCTGCGAACTGCCCGGTCAGCTTGTTCTCATTGATATCCACGTGCGTCAGGTTTGTAAGGGCGCTCATATTCGGGATCGCGCCGCTCAGCTCGTTTACCTCGAGGTCCAGCGTCGTCAGGCTGGTTAGTGTGCTCAGAGCCGGGATCTGACCGGTCAGCTTATTGCCGCGAAGATTTAACTCTGTCAGGTCGACAAGGCCGCTCATAACCGGGATAGGCCCGCTCAACTGGTTTTGAAAGAGATAAAGGGTTTCCAGCTGTGTGAGAGCGTTCAGGGCCGGGATCTGCCCGGTCAACTGGTTGGCGCCAAGGTGGAGTGTCGTCAGGTTCGTGAGCGCGCTCAAAGCCGGGATCGACCCGGTCAAACGGTTGCTGCCGAAGTCCAGCGCTGTTAGTTCGGTGAGGGCGCCCAGCGTCGTCAGCTGGCCATTCAAGCCGTTTGCAGAAAGGTTGAGGCCGGTCACTCGTCCGTCATTATCGGTTGTTACGCCGTACCAGGTAGCGAGGGGCTGGTTTGACAGCCAATTGCCCTTCAGCGTCCAGTTTGCGCCGTCCGTTGCGTTGTAGAGCGCGACCAGTGCTGCCTTGTCCTCGGCCGCCGTCGGCGCCACGGGGAGCCCTTCGTCTCCACAATAAAAGAGTCCTATGCTCTTCAGGTGAAGGGCCACATCTTCATGCAGGACACTCAAATCTGTGCCTACGGGCAGGCACAAGTCATTGCCTGAGATTCCCAGATTCGTCAGGTGTCTGAAGACGCTCAGATCGGGGATCTCGCCGGTCAGCTGATTATTGCCGAGGGCAAGGCTCTTCAGGAAGGTCGAGGCGCTCAGGTCGGGGATCTCCCCAGTTAACTGGTTGCCGCTGAGGGCCAGTGACTGCAGGCTGGTGTTGGCGCTGAGATCGGGGATCTCTCCGGTCAGCAGGTTGCTGGCGAGGTTGAGGTTGCTAAGCCTTGCAGGGCCGCTAAGACTGGGAATCTCGCCCGTCAGTTGGTTGCCACTGAGGACCAGGCTCTTCAGGTTGCTGAGGTCGGCCAAATCCGGGATCTCGCCTGACAGCAAGTTACTGCTGGCGACCAGGAATCGCAGGCTAGAAAGGCCGGCCAGACTCGTAATCGCGCCGCTCAACTGGTTATTACCGAGGTTAAGGCTGGACAGATTGGTCAGTCCGCTCAGGTCCGGAAACTGCCCGCTCAGCTTGTTAAGGTAAAGACTTACGGTTTCCAGTTTCGTAAGGGCGCCCAGAGCCGGAACCGGCCCGCTCAAATCGTTCTGATGGAGACTCAGAGACTTCAGTTCAGTCAGGGCATTCAGAGCCGGGATCTGCCCGCTCAACTGGCTGTTATTGAGGGTCAGCTCCGTCAGTTTAGTGAGTCCGCTCAAGTCTGGGATACTTCCGTTCAACTGATTGACGCTGAGATCCAATTGCGTCAGGCTGGTGAAGGCGCTCAGGTCTGGAATGGGCCCGGTCAGGCGATTGGTCGAGAGGCGCAATCTGGTCACACTTCCGGTGCCGTCTGTAGAGACACCGTGCCAAGTGTCTATCGGCGCGTCGGTCAGCCAGAGGTACTTGTTCGTCCAGTTGGCGCCGCCGGTTGCATTATAGAACGCGGCCAACGCGGCTCGGTCGCCTGTTGTGCTTGGATCGGGCGAGGAGTCGGGTATCGCCGCGCTCGGGTAGTTCGACCAGGGGCTGGAAAAGCTGTCGCCATACCCTCGCACTGCGAACGTATACGTAGTACCGGGTGCAAGTTGATTGACAGTGAAAGTGGTACCGGGCAACTGCCCACCATCAAGAGGTCTCCAGCTAATGGTACGATCCCACCATATCCAGACTCCGTAAACAGTTGCGCCGGGAACCTCATTCCAGCTGAGCATCACCTCATTCGGCCCCGTGCGGGTCGCGATTAGGGTCAGCGAAGACGATGGTGCCAGGGTCGGAGTAGGTGTTGGTCCCTCTGTAGCCGTCGGGGTCGTCGTAGGCGTCGTTGTCGTCGTAGGCGTCGCTGTTGGCGTGGCCGTTGAGGCGATGGTGGGCGTAAGAGTTGGCGTTTGCGTTGCGGTCGAGGTCGGCGTAGACGAGGGGGTCGATGTCGGCGTCGGTGTCGGGGTTTCCGGGCAGGCAGAAAGGGTAAGACTTTGCAGGTGGGTGGTAACTGCGCTGTTCGAATGGGACAGGCTTGCGCCAGCCGGCAGGCACAATTGGTTGCCTGAGAGGTCCAGATCAGTCAGACTGACCAGGTCGCCAAGGTCCGTGATTGGCCCACTCAGTCCGTTACTGGCGAGGCGCAGTGCGGTTACGTTTCCATTCGCGTCGGTGGAAACACCGTACCATGAAGATAGTAGCCCGGTACTCAGCCAATTGTCGTTGCTCGTCCAGTTGACGCCATCGGTTGCGTTATACAGAGCGGCCAGGGCCGATCTTTCCCTGCCCGCGATCGAGTCGTCAACGGTCGGTGTAGGTGTAGGTGTCGTCGTTAGTGTCGGCGACAGTGTGGGCGTAGGCGTGAGTGTCGGCGATGGAGTTGGAGTTGTCGTCGAATCTGAAGCTGCCGTGGGAGTCGCCACCCCGTACGCCGACCACTCGCTGTGATCGCCTTTGGCGCTTATTGCCCTGATCAAGTAGTAGTAGGTCGTGCCTGCCGTAAGCCCGCGGTGCGTATACGAAGTACCTGTCAGAGGGCCGCCAATCCCCCGCCACTGGCCGTCATCCCAATCATAGAATATCAGAACATAGGATTCTGCATTCCGTACCTCTCCCCAAGAGAGCGTGATCTGGTCGGCGCCAGCCTCCGCTCTCAGATCTGGCGGGGTCAATTGCTCCACCGGCACGACTTCTGGGAGTGCCGCTTCCTTTTGGCCCGACCAGGGACTCCAAATGCCGTCGCTGTCCACCGAGGCGACAATGTAATAATAGGTCGTGCCGGGTGTCAGGCCTGTATGGCTGTAGGAAGTGTCTGTTGGGCTGTCGAGCGCGAGGCGTTGCCAGCCGGCGGCCCCGGGCCACCAAGCCATGAGCGCGTAACTTGCCGCCCCGGAGACCTGTGTCCAACTGAGGTCGACCGAGGTCGCGTCCCCGGCTTTCGCGGTCAGAGTCGGCGCATCCAAAGTGGACGTGCTGCCTGTCTGCGCCTGTGTTTCGCTCACAAAGTGGAGAGTGATAGGGAGAATCGAGGCGAGGATAACGACCAGAAACAGGACGCTTCTAAACCTCAGGGTTGGGATTCTGGGACTGTCCTTCATCAGGGGGCCTTCCTGAATTCGCTTTTGCGAGCCTCTGAATTCAGGCAGGCAACGGAGATTAGACAAACGCGTTTAATACTACAGGAATCGTAGGCACCTGTCCACGCAGCAATTTCTTGGCAAAGCGAGGGTAGGAGCGAAGTGCCTGAGGGGGCGGTCTGTTGAGCGCCTGGAGGTAGAATCTGGCACTGGTGCCGACACCGCGGCCGCTGAAGAGGCAGACCCAAGGCGGCCTTGCGCGAAATGTCTGTGTCAGCGGCTTGCGGGTGCAGGTGGCGAATTTGAGGTTTTACAGAAGAATTGGACTATTGGCTGGTTCTATAGCTGCTAGTGAAGGCGCCTGGCAAAGGCTGGCCCGGCGATTCTCCGAGCGTCCGCCGAAATAGAAGAGCTCCGTCAACCGTTTTCCTCTTCGACTGGCAAGCGATAACCATTGCCGTAGAGGATTACTTCGACACCACCATCTACGACCAAAGGGTGGCTGAATTTTACGCCAAGCACACCATCATAGCCCCGATCCGCCGCCTTCTGCTCCAAGTCGGCGAGGCCCTGCTCGATAGCCTTTTCGATCAGGGCTTCGTAGTGAGACATGCGACCGCCGACGAGATTGCGAATGTTCTCCCTGACATCCCTAACGATATTGGCGGCGTACACGACGGCAACGAATAGGAGTTCGCCGACTTCGACGTCTGAGCGGTGTGGTTGATCGAGGGCGATCAGTTTCATTTTCTGTCCCTGTCTGCCTCGCGGTGATCTGGTACATTGACGGTCACATTCACTTCCGTGCGGCGACGACCCCAGGCGATTTTCAGAATGAGAAACAACAGTAGCAATCCACCTAGAATGGGGAGCGAGTTGCGCGGATTGCTAATGGTAGTTCCATTCTTTACCCAGAACAGCAGCCAGGAGACATCGCCGGAAAGCACGGGGCCCAAGTCCCCCAAGACTTGCAAAACTCTGCCTGGCCACTGCTCCCTATTCATTCCTTCTGAGAGAAAGCTAAGTGCTGCCTGCAGGCTCTGACTTTGAAGTAACGCATTCTGAACAGTATCGCTTTCGAGCAAAGAGATCAGTGCCGGATTGTTCAGAACGAAACTCGCCAGAAATTCTGCATCCTGAGGCGACAGTGCCGTCAAATACGTAGTGGCGATTAGAGAAAGTTGCTCTGTGTTCAAATCGCCGAGGAGCAAGGATCGAGCAGATTCCAATGCAAGGGCCAATAGTGCCTCTCTCTCCTCCGAGTTCAGTGACATTGACTTACGAATGGCTGTCTCGTCTTCTAGCCCCAAAACGTTTTCCAATGCATCGCGGTCAACGAAGTCAGCTGCTTCACTCACGAGATACAATTGGTGCTGGACCACTTTGAGAATGAGGTCGCTGGCAAGTTCGGCCCAACTGATGAGAGTTTCCGAACTTCCCGAATGCCGGTAAATCTCCAATGCTTCTTCAGGTAGAGTTTGCATAAACTCGAACTGCCCTGAACTGAGCAGATCCTCCAGCCTGTACGGCTCATACTCTTCCACCAATGCAACCAGTTCTGAAAGCTTGGCAAGCTGATCTACCTCTGTGAAGTCCAGGATCTGCTTGAAGCGTTGATTCGTTTCAGACAATTCGAGGACGCGAGCAAACTTCCGGCGAAATTCCTGCCACTGGCTGAAAGCACTATCTGCAACATTTCTCGCCAGAGTAGGCATTTCCAGTCGCAGCCCTTCACTCACAGCCTCAGCCATCCATTCTTGCATTTCAGTCTTGACAGTGTCTTCTTGGAATGATTCTTGGATGAAAGGCAGCGCACCATCTCTGGAGTTGTACAGGTCAATGACGACAAGAGCGCCTCCGACTATCCAACCAACGAAAGGGATGCCCCCGATAAAAAAGCTGCCAAGAATACGTGACAAGATTCTGTAAATGATATTCCTTGTAAGGACGCTGGCCAGCCTCCTGGCTAATTCGACTCCAATTCGTGAACCGATGATTACTGTGACGCCGCCTGCAAGGTTCGAATGAATCCCGAGAATGTCAAGGAAGCTCTGATCAGTATCCGGATCGAGCTTCAACAGTTCCAAATCTGCCTCTATCTGCCGGTTCAACTCTGCTGTTAACGTGTGTGAGAACCGTCCACCGATGAATTCCTGCACGCAGATCAGTGCCGATGATGCCGACTTAGCCGTCACCAATCGAATCTCATCCACGATGTCATCTGTGACCAGAGTCGAAAGTTCGTCGAATCGACTCGCGAATCCATCGGAACCGAATGCTTCTTCAGCCACCTTCGTAGCCAACTCTTCGGCTTTTGGTGGAGACCACCCCGACCAGATCAGTTCCCAAAAGCCTGTATCACTGCCTACCAATTCAATTGCTTCTTCTACGGCATTATCTACTCTCAAGTCCATTCCCATGTCTCGCCAGTGGCGACTTATTATCTCGGCCACATTGAGACTACTTTGCTCATCCGCCACTACCGTCTGGGTGATCCTGTTTAATTCGTCGCGGAGACTGGCTTCGTCAACCTGGTCACATTCTTCAAATGCGTAGGAGACAGGAGCGGTACTTTGGGCCTTGGCCGAACTTGGTAGCGACAACGACATAATCAGCATCGAGATCAAAAAAGAGACAGCCAGACTGTATCGCTGCTTCTGGTTTGGCTTCTGCACTATGCTTGACCTCCTAAGAGTCGACTTATATAGTCACGAATCTTCGGCAGGCGCTGGCGGCGGCCGAGCCAGACGACTGAAAGCGCTAGAGCTACCAGCAGAAGGAGCGCTCCCATGAGGATGATTGACTGCGTCTGATGGTAGTGCCAGAACAGTTGCCAGGGTTGGTTGCCAGAGGAGACGTCAATCGCGCCTGATAGCATTAGGGCAGTGGGCCACCAGGCTTGAGGTTCCTCGACTCTTCCGGAGACGAAAGACAAGGCGTGCTCCATGTTCTTCGACCCCTTCACAGACTGCCCAATACTCTCTTTGTCAAGCTCAGCCAACATAGCCGGTTTCTGGTCAATTGACTGTGCCACAAGAACAATATTCTGTTCCGTCAGGTCAATACCATACTCGTGGAGCCAAATCATTTCGGGGTCTGCATCCAATGAAAATACAGATTCCCTCGTTTTTGGCTCCAGTTGGATCAACCATGTCAATGTTTCCGAACCTACAAGAGCTAAGGCCTTGTCAAGTTCCTCTCGATTCCTGAAATGATCGGGGTCGACTTCCTTATACAGCTCTGTTTCGGCGACCTCAACAATTGCGTCCAGGGCCAACCGCGCCCACTCGAGTACAACTGCTGGATTCTCGGTCCACTCTAGGATGCTAAATGCTTCCCTGGGGAGGGAGAGTATGCGCTCAAACTGGCCGGAGGCAAAAAATTCTGGCAGCGCATCGGGAGCAAGCGAGTCCTCCGCAATATCAACCAGATCGGAAAGTTTTGCTATGTCATCCGGATTGACACTGTCCAAGATGGTTCTCAAGTGCGGAATGTTAGCAGCGAGTTCCAGAACACGCTGGAATCTCTGCCCCAGATCCTCAGAAGTTCGCAAAACAGGCACGAGTTCCGGCATCTGCGTAATTTTCGATGCGAATATTGTC
Organism: Caldilineaceae bacterium; assembly: GCA_965116395.1. GTDB lineage: Bacteria > Chloroflexota > Anaerolineae > Caldilineales > Caldilineaceae > Bin5. Next base: position 5,266,013 of record OZ220684.1, on the reverse strand, counting down.
CGGGCGGAAGGCGAGAGGTCTGGAAGGTAGGATGCGAGCCAGGACAGCTCATCGTCGGACAGATCGGATAATAGGGCGCTTCTTGCTTCTTCCGCCGGCAGTTGAAGCAAAGATTCTCTTTCTTTCCCATCCATCGCCATGAGTCTTTGGATCGCCACAACGTGTTCAATTTCTAGTACCCGTTCCAATTCCTCTGGCCCGGAGAAATCCTCCGGGACCGACACGATGTGAAGCCCCTTCTCCACTACTCGCACGATAGAGTCGCCAGCCAATTCGGCCCAAGCGAGGACGACTGTCGGACTACCACTTTCGCGAAGGATTTCATAGGCCTTCTGAGGAAGAGGAAGCATCTCCTTGAACTGGCCCGACTCAATCATGTCCGTTAACTTTTCAGCATCCAATGCTTCGGACGCCGCATTTACGAGAAGAGACAGTTTTTCCACTTCGGCAGCTGGCGTTTCGACTAGAATCGAACTGATTTCATTGAAATCCCCAGCAAGACTAAGAACAGCCGCAAACTGGGCCTGCAAGCCCTCGGTCTCCTGCAAAACGTTGATCAGGCCGCGATCCCGTACTAAGAAGTCCACCAATCGGCCGTGGGAGGACGAAGGCAAATCCAAGAGATAAGAGATCACCCAGTCACTCTGTGGGCTAGACAGTTCCGAGAGTATCCACTTAGTCTGCGCCGTAGGCAATCCCAGCAACGCCTTTCGTTCTTCCACTCCTTTCTGCATCAAGTCCTTTATCAGCAAGGAATCTTCCAGAGCAAGGATCTTCTCCAGAGTCTCACGATCCCCAACCACTTCGGGCGATGCGTACTTGTATAGTTCCGTCTCCACCACACCGACAATTCTCACGTCGGCAACTTGGGCCCACCTCAGGACCAAGCCCGGATCAGAAGTGTCACGAAGAATCTTGAATGACGCTCTAGGGAGATCAAAGATAAGTTTGAATTCACCCGACCTAATAAGTCTGTTCAACCACTCTATGCCTAGTACATCGACTGTCACCTCAACTAATTCGGAAAGCTTGTCAACCTGGTCGGGCGTAACATCTTCCAGTAACAGACGAAAGTCTTCATTATTTTCGGCCAGCCTTAGGACGTGCTCGAAGTCCTGAAGGAAACTCCTCCAACGTCTGTAAATCTCGATCGTGACTGATTGGGAGATGCCTGGCATTGCGTTGGCTAATTCCTGATCCACAACAAGAACGATTTCATCGCGGATGGTTTCCTTCACATTTTCAGACTTGAGGTCATCCTGAATCTGAGGCAATGAACCATTCCAAGCCTGATATACGTCGTAAATTATCAGGGCCCCGCCGATTACCCAGCCTGCAACCGGGACGGCAGCGGTGGCCGCCCTACCAAGAATTCGCGTGACGACTTTACCAAGAATTCCTTGGGCGACCCTTCTGGCAATAACATTAGCAATTTGTGTGCCCACGATTGCGCCAATGCCGACAAATGACAAAGTCCGGTCTCCCAAATCGACAAAGTCGGTCTCTCCTTCAATGTTTCCTAATTCAAGACTTTCCAACCAGGCTTTCGTACTATCCTCCAAGACTTCCGACATGACGTCAGAAAACTTGGCGCCGATGAATTCCTGTACACATAAGAATGCAGAAGAAGCAGATTTCACTGTCATCAAATGAATCTCGACGGTCAAGTCATCCACGATTGCCGAGGACAGACTGTCGATGGCTGTGCGAAATTCTGGAGAGTCGAAAGCCTGATTGGCGATTGCCTCAGCAAACTCTGCCGCCTTTTCTTCCGACCATCCGGAAAAGATCCGATCTAGTGTACCTCTTTCTTCTCGAACCCGTTGTGTAGCTTCGTCGACAGCTTTGTCCACCACGCTGTCCAGATCAAGTTCTGTCCAATTCTCTTCGACGATCCCGGCTAAGTCTAGCCCACTCCTGTCTCGTTCCAATACGGCACTAGTGATACGATTGAGGTCACTTAGTAGGAGTTCTTCTTCGACTTCCTCGCACTCGGAAATCGTAAACGTAGGCGAGGCATCCTGTGCCTTTGCGGTTGCTGGCGGCAGAATTGTACCGAGAAGGAAAAGTGCGAGGAAAACTCTGCAAAACTGCTGAAACCATTGCTCAGCCTTTCTGCAGAATCTGGAAGCCCGGGGCTCTTGGTCTAGAGTTGCCATGAAATCAGCACCGCCGAATAGTTAAGCAGAAGAGAACTGAATGGTCGTTCCTCTTCAGTTCCAGGAAACAAAAAAAGGGGCGGCGATTCGGATTCTCCCGTATCGCCGCCCCTTTGCTCGATACCTTTACTAGATCCCAACCGTAGCCACCTCACCATCCCCAGCAGCGATCGAAACCTCCGCGTCATCCTGGTCCGCCGCGCACAACTTGTTGAGCGCCTGCAAGTAAGCCTTCGTGCTCGCTACGATGATATCCGTATCCACACCGCGCCCACTGAACAACCGCCGCCGTGTGCGCCCCTGCGCAGTCCTGCTATGACCGCGGCTCTCCGGCGCCTCAATGCGAACGGTCACATCGCCGTTCGCATCAATGCCTTCCGTCACCGCCTGCACCAGAAACTCGGTCAACTCATTCGGTTGCTGCACAACCTTGTCGATGCAGGTGTAGGCCGCGTCAACCGGTCCTGAGCCAAAGCTCACCTCTGTAATCTCTTCGCCGCTCTCGTTATTACGCAGCGTTGCCACCGCCGTAGGCATCATGTTGGTTCCACACTGCACCTGTACGCCCAACAGCTCCCAGATTTCGACCGGCTGATATAGCTCGTCGGCCACGAGCGCTTCGATATCGGCGTCGGTGACAGTCTTCTTCTTATCAGCCAGATCCTTGAAACGAACAAATACCTCGTTCAGATTCTCCTTGTCGAAGTGATAACCCATATCCTGCAGACGCACACTAAGCGCATGCCGCCCCGAATGCTTACCCAGAACCAATCGGCTCTGGTGCAGCCCGATGGTATCGGCATCCATAATTTCGTAGGTACGCTTGTTCTTCAACATGCCGTCCTGGTGAATGCCGGCCTCATGCGCAAAGGCGTTTGTCCCCACGATCGCCTTGTTGGGCTGAATCACCATGCCAGTGTAGCGGCTAACCATGTCGCTCGTGCGGTGAATCTCCTTGCTTTGAATATTGGTGCCCAGGTCAAACACTGACTGGCGTGTATAAAGCGCCATCACCGTCTCTTCAAGGCTCGTGTTGCCGGCGCGTTCTCCAATGCCGTTTATGGTAACCTCAACCTGACGGGCGCCGTTCTGTACGCCCGCGAGCGTGTTCGCGGTCGCCAGCCCGAGATCGTTGTGACAGTGGACGCTGAAAATTACGTCCTTGCCGCCTTCGACATTCTCGCGCAAGTAACTGATCAGCTCGCCAAACTCCTCCGGAGTCGTATAGCCGACCGTATCCGGAATATTCAGCGTCGTGGCCCCGGCCTGGATCGCAACGCTACACACCTTGACAAGGAACTCCGGATCGCTGCGGCCCGCATCCTCTGGGCTGAACTCAACGTTTTCGCAAAGGCTGCGCGCATACTGCACCATGTCGCCGACAGTTTCCAGGACTTCATTGGGCGACATGCGCAGCTTGTGCTGCATGTGGATATCACTGGTCGCCAGGAAGGTATGGATGCGGGGGCGCACCGCGCCCTGAACCGCTTCCCAAGCCTTATCAATGTCGTTCTTGTTGGCCCTGGCAAGACCGGCGATGATGGGCGGCGCGCTGACATTGCCATCTTCGTCGACGCGGGCAGTCCGGCCCACGGTTTCTGCTATGCGCTTGACAGCCCCCAGGTCACCAGGAGAGGCTGCTGGAAATCCGGCCTCCATGATGTCGATTCCCAGGCGCGCCAACTGGCGGGCAATCTCAAGTTTTTCCTGCTCGTTGAGGGTGGCGCCAGGCGACTGCTCGCCGTCGCGCAAGGTGGTGTCAAAGACAAGAATTGTGTCTCCCCTGGCGACGTCACTTGCCCACTGGTCTACATCGGCCAGGCGGAACTGTTCAACGTCAATAGGGGGCATGCCGTCGTCAGCGGCCTCGTCCTGCTGTTGCGTATCAACCGTGTTAGTCATTACCAAATGCCTCCGGAGGTGATTTTGTCGAAAGATGACAGGTTCGCACTCTCTCGCAATAGTGGGCGAGAGAATTTCGCGAACGCAGAGTTCAACTCAACGTTTCGCATAAGATCACTAAGGCCGTCATCCATGCTCATCACCTCCTTTCCCGATATGCTACAGCTGGTTCAAGAGGCCTATATTTCCTTGGCGTCCATGAAGGTCATCATCTTACGCAGTTCCTTGCCCACATTTTCCAACTGCTGGCTCTGCTCGTTGCGGCGCCTCTCATAGTAAACTTTGCCGCCGCCGTGATACTCGTCCATCCACTCTTCAGCAAAAGCCCCCGACTGGATATCGGCCAGAATCTTTCTCATTGATTCCTTTGTTTCGTCGGTGATTATACTCTGGCCGCTCTTATAATCGCCCCATTCGGCCGTATCACTGATGCTGTAACGCATGTAATTGAGCCCGCCTTCGTACATCAGATCAACGATCAACTTCAGTTCGTGCAGACACTCGAAGTAGGCGATCTCGGGCTGGTAGCCAGCATCGACCAGCACTTCGAATCCGGCCTTGACCAGCTCGCTGACACCACCGCAAAGTACCGTCTGCTCGCCGAACAGGTCGGTCTCAGTCTCCTCGGCAAAGGTTGTTTCCAGAACGCCGGCGCGTGCCGAGCCGATCGCCTTGGCATATCCCAGAGCGTTAGCAAGGGCATTGCCAGACGCGTCCTGGTGAATGGCGACCAGGGCTGGAACACCCGAACCTTCGGTAAAGACCTCTCGCACGCGGTGTCCGGGAGCCTTCGGGGCTACCATCGAAACATCCACATCTTTCGGTGCAACGATGAAGCCGTAGCGCACATTGAATCCATGCGCGAACATCAAAGTGTTGCCCGGCTCGAGATTTGGCTGGATCTGCTCCTCATAAACCTTCCCCTGGATCGGGTCCGGGATCACGACCATGATCATGTCCGCCTCGCGGGCCGCCTGCTCCACGCTCACCACTCGCAGACCATCGGCTTCAGCCTTGGCCTTGCTGCGGCTGCCTTCATGCAGTCCGATCCGCACATCCTGGCCGCTGTCTTTCATATTCAGCGCGTGGGCATGGCCTTGGCTGCCGTAACCGATAACAGCGATCTTCTTGCCTTTCAACTGCGCAATATCGGCATCATTCTCATAGTAAATCGTTGTCACATTCCCCTCCGAGAAGTTTTTTCTGTTCTTAGTGGCCCTACTTATAGTCTCTCTGTCGCCCAGCTTCACAATGCCTAACCTGTAAACCCGGCGGTCAGTGCCCAAGCGCAAGCTTCAGTCATGTAACTCCCTGCCGGAATCCTAATTCTGCTCGTCGTCACCGTGTAGGCTGCCGTTCAGGCTGGCAGCGGCCTTGAAAATCGAGGTAGGTTGTTTCTTCCGCCGCGGCCGTTCGTCACCGCGACAGAGGGCCACGCGACCTGTGCGTACCATTTCATCAATGCCGAATGGACGCAACAGTTCGATCAGCGAATCGACCTTGTCTTCCGTACCCACTGCCTGCACGACTAGATTCTCAGAGTTGACATCGACGATCTGCGCCCGGTAAATCTCAGCGAACTGCATGATTTCGCCTCGAGTCTCCGGCGTGGTTCGCACCCGAATCAGTGCCAGTTCACGCAGGATCGCCAGCCGGTTGGTAATGTCCTCCACTGCCGTTACGTCGACGACCTTACGCAGCTGCTTAACCACCTGGTCGGCAACGCGCTCGTCGCCATCCACGACAAAGGTCATGCGGCTGATACCTGGCGTCTCACTGTGGCTGACCTGGAGGCTGTCGATGTTGAAATTGCGCCGGCGCAACATGCCGGACACCCGATTCAGCACGCCGGGCTTATCGCGCATCCAAGCGACAAGAGTGTATTGCATTGGTTTCCCCTGTAGCATTCCTCGTTCTCATCCTTGAGCTGTGTAGGCAAAACGGGTAACTGAGAGCTGCCCGGGTTAATGTAAAAAAGCTACCAGCTTGGCTGAACGCCGCTGTATCCCTGCACCATGCCCGGCTTAGGCCGCCGGATCAGTTCGTCTACGGCTGCGCCAGGCGCCACCATTGGATAAACGTTCACTTCTTCCTTGACTTGAAAATCAACCAGGAACGGCCCATCGGTGGCGTGCGCCTGCTCCAGCACCGGCACGACTTCGCTGGGGTGACTTACGACGGCGCCCGGAATGTCGTAGGCACCGGCCAGCTTGACATAATCGGGCGAAAGTATTGGCGTGCCTACGTAGCGTTTATCATAGAAGATCTGTTGCCACTGACGCACCATGCCCAAAAAGCCGTTATTGATAATGGCGATCTTGACCGGCATCTTCTCCTGCTGAATAGTCGCCAGCTCTTGCAAAGTCATCTGAAAGCCGCCGTCGCCCGCCACGCACCAGACCAGTGCCTCCGGGTCGGACATCTGGGCGCCCAGCGCGGCAGGCAACGCGTATCCCATCGTCCCCAGTCCGCCGCTGGTCAGGAGCATTCCCGCCTGTTCGTGAATATAGTACTGGCTCTCCCACATCTGGTGCTGGCCGACATCGGTGACAACGATAACGCGTTTGTCGGTCTTCTCGGTGGCGTGCCACAGCTGCCGAATCACGTAGGGAGGAATCAATTCCTCGACCTCATACTGAATGATGTCGGCTTCTTCTGTCTCCCCGCGCCATTCGTTCAACGTATCTACCCATTCCTTGTGTCGCCGATCTTTTATCAGTGGTAGATATGCCGGCAGCGTCTCCGCCAGATCCCCTACAACAGCAACATCTGGCACAATATTCTTGCCGACCTCTGCGCGGTCAAGTTCAAAGTGAATGATCTTGGCGTCGGCAGCAAAACGGTCGAGCCGCCCAGTGATACGATCATCGAAGCGCATCCCCATGGCGAGCAGCACATCGCAACCCTGCACGGCCTGGTTTGCAAACGCCTCGCCGTGCATGCCTCCCATACCCAAGCTGAGAGGGTGCGTTTCGGGGATATTTCCTGTTCCCAGCAGGGTCGTGACCACCGGAATACCGGCTTTTTCGACCAATTGAAGCAGCTCTTCACTGGTATTGGACAGGTGGATTCCGTGTCCGGCCAGAATCAATGGCCGCTCGGCCTCGTTCAGCAGATCGGCCGCCTCCTGCAAGGCCTCCTTGCTGTATTCGGGCCACGGTTCAAATCCAGGGAGATTAATATCGAAATCATAGCGGAACGTGCCAATCTCATTCTGCACGTCCTTGCAGATGTCCACCAGAACCACGCCCGGCCGGCCCTCGCGGGCAATGTAGAAGGCCTCTTTCATGACCAGCGGCAACTCGGCAATGTCTGTCACCAGGTAGTTGTGTTTGCACACAGGCTGAGTGACGCCAACGACGTCTGATTCCTGAAACGCGTCGGTCCCCAGCAAATTGGTAGGAACCTGGCCGGTGACTGCTACAACGGGCACGCTGTCCATCTGCGCCGTCGCCAGCCCGGTAACAAGGTTAGTCGCTCCGGGTCCGCTCGTAACAATGCATACACCAACCTGGCCTGTGGCCCTGGCGAAACCGTCAGCCATATGTGCCGCACACTGTTCGTGGCGCACCAGGACATGATGGATTCGACCGTCAGCTTCGTACTCGGCCAAAGCGTCGTAAGCGGGCAGGATTGCACCGCCAGGATGGCCAAAGACCACATGGACTCCTTCACGCAGGAACGACTCCCAGATCATCTGCGAGCCACTGAACTCCTGGGGACCCAGATCATATCCGCTGTCTGCCGGTTCTCTCTTGGCTATAGCCATCCATCTCCTCCTGCAAGCTGGCTCAATAGCTGGTGGGATCGACCGTCAATATCAGGTGAGCAGTCGCCCTCGTCCCAGCCCGTACTACAATAAGATGCAAATTTAACCGTGGTTGTTCCCTGCTGCGTATACTTTTCTAAAGAAAAACCCTTCCCGGCTGGGGAAGGGTCTCCACTGACCTGAGCTAGAAGCCCAACCTACTGGACTTCTGCGCCTTCGCCAACCGCAAACGGCTCGTTGCCGCTTACAAGAAGGGCTACGAGACCAAGAATAAGGACTAGAAGGCTTGGAACCAAGTCTAAGAGAAAGTGGCCGCTCATATTCCAAAAGGCGTAAGTGTAAAATTGATTACTTTTTTCAAACTTCACACTATTATATGCACAATTTTGATATGTGCAACTCTGTAATACTGCAATCCGCGTAATTGCGCATAACGCTTCTGAAGCTGTTCAATTGTGACCGATTCAGGTTCCGCATGATCGGTCATTCTATTAACAGCCACGCCAGCTAGCAGACGGCGAATAAAATGCAAGACGCTAAAGCGTTCCGATGAGATTACACTGTGGGCGTCTCTGACAGCTCGAATGCTGTCCACAAGGCAGCGTCCCTTTCGCGTCCACAGCCTTCGACTTCGTGCATAAGGGGCAAATTCGAGCGTATGTGCTATAATCGTATCGCAACATACTGGGACGCAGGCTTTTTTCTTGGAGATAAATCAGAATGGCGAATCGTTCAAACTTGCTGGAGCAACTTGCCTCAGTCTTTGAGGAAAGGCAGGCGCAGGTTCTGACAGAAGTCATCTACGATTCCTACAACGATCTTGTACGCCGCGAAGACTTCAGTGAGCTCAAAGATATTGTACGGGATCTGGCAGAGACGCAACAGCGCACGGGGCAGCGCGTTGAAGATCTGGCAGAGGCGCAACAGCGCACGGAGCAGCGCGTTGAAGATCTGGCAGAGGCGCAACAGCGCACGGAGCAGCGTGTCGAAGATCTGGCGGAGGCGCAACAGCGCACGGAGCAGCGTGTTGAGGAGCTCGCAGTGGCGCAAAATCGAACAGAAAACGCAGTCCAACACCTGGCCCGAGAGGTGGGCGGGCTGAGCAATCGGCTTGGCGGCGACCTCGAAGACGTGGCTGCAACTGTGATCGAGGACGCGCTGGAACGCGAGCTCGGCTGGGAGGTCGACGAGCTGAGCAGAGTATGGCAAACAAGAGACGGCGTAGAAGAGGAGATCGATGTCTTTGGCAAAGCATATGACCGGTCCCGCCCGGACATAGCGCTTTGGATTGTCGGAGAGGTGAAGTTCAATTTGACGATGCGGGACGTCGAACGATTTTCCGGCCTATTGGATCGAGCCGCCGCTCACCTGAACGGCGAAATTATTCCGGTAGTCTTCTGTTACAGGGTCCACCGCAAAGTGCAGGAGAAGGTGCAGGCGCTAGGGTATCGTCTTGTGCTTTCCAGTGGGCGGATGCCGAACTAATACTCTCGGGACGCAGTCAATTCTTCGTCGTACGCAGAGGATCTTCCACGGCGACTTGCCAACGAGCCAACTCTTCCTCCAAGCGCTTCCTTTCTGAAGCCGCGTTCTCACTATCTGAAAGATCGTTCAGCTCCCAAGGGTCAGAAGCAATGTTGAATAGTTGTGTTCTGTCACAACCGTGTTCTCCATCAGAGCTATAAGTGATCAGCTTCCATTCCTGATCCTGCGTCATCCGCTGGACATTCTTGTAGACTGAATGCAGATACGGTCTGGTTTCCTCGGCGAATCCCTCCATCAGTGGTAATAGAGACTGGGCATCAACACTGGCAGGAATCTCCAAGCCCGCAAGTTCACAAAGAGTCGGATACACATCATAGGTGTGCGAAAGAGCGTCCACGCGCTTGCCGTTAGGCACGCCCGGCCCGCGCAGAAGCAGCGGCACGCGCACACTATGGTCGTAAAGATTCTGTTTGCCCAGCAGGCCGTGCTGGCCGACCGACAGGCCGTGATCCGCGGTATAAACAACAATCGTATTCTCCGCCAGGCCATTGCGCGCCAAAGCGGACAGGATTTCACCGATCTTCTCGTCCATGTCGGAAATCATGCCATAATACTCGGCAATGTGGCGGCGGGTGTCCTCAGCCGTCCGCGGAAAGTCGGCCAGTTTCTCGTCGCGCACCCACATTTCTCCATTGTCAAAGGGATGAACACTCGCGAAATTGGCCGGTAGTGGCATTGCTTCGGGCCTGTAGACGTCGGCCCAGTCGTCGGGTGGCGTGCGGGGGTCGTGCGGCGCAGTGAAGGCACAGTAAAGAAAGAACGGTCGGCTCCCATCCTGCCTGTCCAGGAAACGAATGGCGGCATCGCCGAACAAGTCAGTTGAGAATTCTTCGCCAATCGTCTGGCGGTTGCTGTCATATGTTCCGCTGGGGTCATAGTCCTGCACTTTCACCTTGAAATGACTGTCCATACCGCCGAAGAAGACATTCTCCGCGTCACCAAAAGAACGGGCAAAGCTGGCGGCGTTGTTGTGCCATTTCCCTGTGGCAAAGGTAATGTAACCGTTCCTGCGGAAATGTTCGGCCAGGAACGTGTGGTCTGGATCTAGAGTCCGTATGACGGAAGGGTCGTTCATGTCGTTGCCAACAGAGGCGCGGAAGACATGCGCTCCAGTATGAATGCACGCGCGTGTGGGCACACAGACCGCGCCGCTCAATCCCCCCATGTGACAGTTCTGCCGGAAAGAAGCCCCTTCGGCGCAAAGTCGGTCCAAAGTCGGCGTCCGCACAATCGGATCGCCGTAGGCGCCAACGGCCGATGCACGGTGGTCGTCAGCGATGAGAAAGATTACGTTCGGCTGGTTAGACATGCTTGGGGTTCCTTCCAAATGGGAATACTTAAGCAGCTCTATGAAGACTAGAGCAACAATTCGCTTTATCTGCTATAGGGAGCCTGGGAGCCCGCCGGGGACTATGAGCGTAGGCGGCGGCGCCAGTCTTTGGGAGCGTGGCCTTGCAGGGGGTCTCTCCGGCACAAGAGATCGCAGAAGGCCCGACCGCCCCGATTATCACCCGCACAGAGAGGCGTTGCTTCAGGTCAGAGAGTCTTCATTCTGCTCCATGAACTGGCGCTGATACAGTGTCGCGTACAGTCCACCTTCCTCCAGGAGTTCGTCGTGCGTTCCCTTGCTGACTATTTTCCCGTCCTGCATCGCGCAAATCACGTCGGCCTTGCGAATCGTACTCAACCGGTGGGCGATAACGATTGCCGTGCGGCGGCTCAGCAGCCGGTCGAGCGCTTCCTGTATAAGGGCCTCTGTGGCAGTGTCGACGCTGGCAGTGGCCTCATCCAGGATGAGAATACGGGGATCGGCAAGTACCGCCCTGGCGATACAAATCAGCTGCCGCTGGCCCATCGACAGATTGGCGCCGCCTTCCAGAATCTCAGTTTCGTAGCCGTCGGTCAGGTCCACTATGAATTCGTGGGCGTTGGCCTGCCTTGCCGCCCTCTCGACTGCACTGGCTTCAATCTCCGGCAGGCCGAAGCGAATGTTGTCCAGCACCGTGCCAGCGAACAGAAATGGTTCCTGCGACACAATGCCGGTCTGCCTGCGCAGTGACTGCTGCATTACCGTTCGAACATCAATGTCATCGATCAGGACTTTACCATCACTGGCGTCGTAAAATCGGGCCACCAGATTAGCGATCGTCGATTTGCCGGCACCGGTCGGTCCTACCAGGGCGACCGTTTGGCCCGCCTCAATGATCAGATTAATCTCTCGCAATACGGGCACGTCTTCGCCATAGGAAAAGTTTACCTGGCGCAGTTCGATCCGCCCTTTGATGGTCGGCATCTCGGTGCCGTCCTCGGGATCCGCTACCTCCGGGCGTGCGTCGAGCAGTTCCAGCACGCGTTCGCCGCCGGCCATTGCCGACTGCATTGTCGTGTAGAGCTGGCTCAACTCCTGTACCGGCTGGAAGAAACGGGTGACATAGGCGAGAAATGCCACCAGCACACCAATCTCCAGATTGCCCAAAGCCGCCGCCCGCCCGCCAAACCACAGTACAATGGCCGTCGCCAACACGGCCAGAAACTCTACGGTTGGCAGAAACACGAGGGAGAGTGACATCGCGGCCACGTAGGCTTCGCGATTGTCCTGGTTGGCCGAATCGAAGAGCCTGCGCATCGCGCGTTCCTGCGCAAAAGCCTGTATCACCCGCATCCCGGTCAAGTGTTCAGCCAGTGCGCCAACAACGCCGGCCACACTTTGTCGCGTCTGCCGGAAGGCTTTCTTAGCCTTCCGCGAAAACAGGTAGGTCACCAGCAGCATCAGCGGAATGGTGCTGAAGGTTAGCAGGGCAAGCGAGGGACTGAGGGCCATCATGACCGCAATAATCCCGATCAGCACCAGCACATCGCCGATGAGCGTGATCAGCCCCTGCGACAACAGTTCATTGATCACAGCTACATCGCCGATAACGCGCGAAATCGTCACGCCGACGATGTGCCGGTTGTGATACCCCAGAGATAAGGCCTGCAGGTGGCGCATGAGCTGAACGCGCAGGGTAGCCAGCACCCTCTGCCCGACCCATGACAGCAGAAAACGCTGGCCGGAGGCCGCCCCAAAAAGGACTAGAAACATGACGGCCATGATAACGGAGGTTTGGGCAAGCCCGCCAAGGTCGTTGGCTGCAATATACTGATCGATCGCAACTTTGAGCAGGAGGGGGATGCCAAGTGTCATACCGGTCACGACCAGCATCAGGACAAATGCGATGAGCATCTTGGCCCGATGCGGCCGCAAATAAGTCAAAAGCCGCCCAACGACCTGACCGTCAAATGCTTTGCCGTCGGCCTCGTTTGCCATGTTGCGCAACAGACTTTGTGGGCCGCCGCTGCGTCCTGCTGAACCAATAGAAATAGACATTTGTTAAATCTAAACCGTTTTCCTGCAGGTGGCTTCAACGCTTCTCGCTACTGTTCGACCTTAACCAATTGCTCCTCGTAGATCTTGCGATACAGTGCCGACCTGTCGAAGAGCTCTTCATGTTTGCCGGCAGCCGCGATTTGTCCCTTTTCCAACATCAGAATCTGGTCTGCCAGCCGGACTGTGCTCAGGCGCTGTGCGATGATGACGGAGGTACGCCCCTTCATCAGATTTGCCAGGGCCAACTGGATCAGGTGCTCGGTCTCGGTATCCACGCTCGACGTGGCATCGTCGAGAATAAGTATGCGCGGATCTGTCAATAGAGTGCGCGCGATAGCTACCCTTTGCCTTTGGCCCCCGGACAAGGTCGCGCCCCGCTCCCCCACTTTGGTGTCGTAGCCGTCTGGGAAAGTCTCGATAAACTCGTGGGCCTGTGCTGCCTGGGCCGCCTCCACGATCTCTTCCTCGGTGGCATCGGGCCGCCCAAAGGCGATGTTCTCCCGAATGGTTGTGGCGAAAAGGGTGGACTCCTGCAACACGATGCCAATCTGACTCCGCAGCGAATGCAGCGTTGCCGTGCGGATGTCGTGGCCGTCCAGCAATATTCGCCCCTCAGTCGGGTCATAGAAACGAGGGATCATGTTTATGATCGAAGACTTTCCCGAACCGGTGGGGCCGAGGAGAGCAAGAACCTGGCCCGGCTCAATTTCGAACGAGACGTCACGCAGCACATTGTGGGGGCGAGCATAGCTGAACGAAACGTTGTCGAAGCGAAGACGTCCGCGTATTTTGCCAAGCGGCTTGGCGTCCTCGGTGTCCTCCACCTGCGCCTCTTCGTCCAGAATTTCGAAGACACGTTCAGCTGAAGCGCCCGCCATGGCAATGGAGGGAATCAGAAAACCGAGCCTGCGAATGGGAGATGTCAGCTGGGCCAGGTACGTGATGAAAGCAACCAGCTCGCCTAAGGTTAAGGACCCTCGTATTACCAGATAGCCCCCCATCCAGATGATGACTACCGTGGCAAGATTGGAAATCAGATCCAGCAAGGGAATATTCAAGGCCGTAAGCCGGGCCGTCGCCGCGGCCAGCCCGAACCACTTCTGATTCTCGGCCTCAAACCGGTCAATCTCGGCATCCTCCTGTGCAAATGCCTTGACGATCCGCGCTCCGCGCAGATTCTGTTCCAACCGTGTCGTCAATACTGCCAGCTGCTGCTGAATCTCGACTGACAGAGGCCGGTAGCGCGAGCCGAAAATAGTGGCTCTGTGCGCCAGAATCGGCATTGCAAGCATTGCCAACAATGCAAGGGTCGGGTTCATTATGACCAGCGCCGCAGCCGTTCCGATAAGCAAAACAACACCGTTTGCCAGGCCCAGTATCGACCGTCCAGTGAGCATCCGCACCCTTTCCACGTCCTGCATCGAGCGCGACAGGAGTTGCCCCGATTCAGTGCGGTCGTGGTAGGCGAATGAGAGCTCAGTCAGCTTGGCATGCAGATCCCGTCGCAGATCGTAGGACACGCCCTGCGAAGCGACTTCCGCCAACAAGCCCGAGACAAATGTAAGCGCACCCCGCACCGCCGAGAGCCCCAGGAGACCCAAAACCGACCACGTAAGCAGCCGCATGTCATTCTGGCGAATGCCCTGGTCGACGATCCAACGTATGAATTGGGGCGTAACGAGTACAATTGCAGTCGTGACAAGGAGAGCTGCGTAGGCGAAGATCGTCAAGCGGAAGTAAGGGCGCAGGAGTCGGAGCGCGCGCCACAAATAACGGCGGTTCTGGTTGGACTTTAGCAAGTTTGGCAGTTCGGCAGGCGCTGTTGCCATTCTTCAAATCCGGTTTAGTAAGGGTGCAGGATTATCGGCGCATCTATTGTACCACACTCCTGATTCTGGGCTTACTGCCCCGCCACAGAGACAAATTTCACTTCTATTTGAAAGGCGGCGGACGCATGCGACAGGCACGACCAGCCACTTGGAATGAGGCAAACTGTGCCAATGTCTGAGTGGATACAAATTTAGTGAGGAGACCCACAAGAGGGTACGAGGGCATGAATTATTGAAGCAGGGGAAGGCGAGGGCTTCCTCCCGCAAGACGCGACATTTCCCTCAATGGCGCGCAGGAGCCATCCCAAACGATATGCGCGCACCGGTTATGTCGGGACAAATAGGGTCAGAGCCTACGCACCGTGTCCCCGGAGCGGATGCGGCCAGGCTGGACAACTTTTGCGTACATGCCGCGCAAACGCAGTTCTCTACCAACCGGCGTACTCACGAATTTTACGGCGTCGACACCGAAGCGCTCGGCAAATTTCTTGCAGCCGGTATGGTCGATCGGCGTCACTTCGATGATCGCATCGCCAAGGGCCAGACGGGTGCCGTTTGGCAGGTTCTCTTCGCTTAGTTCGAAATCCATGTAGAGCTGATCGCCGAATAGCTCCCAGCGGCCCGCATCCTGCGCCAGTAGACCGGCAACGCGGGCATTCATGATCGTTAGCTGACGCTCTGGTTCCAACGTGGCGCCCGGTGTTCGTGTGCTCCAGTTATCACCGACGAGTCCTTCGGCAACAGACAACTCAGCCTCATCGACGACTTCCCGCTCACCCGAGCGCGGACGCCTGACAATGAGTTCCAATCTGCCCTTGGTCTTGGGTGCACTCCGGATCTCGTCCAGACTCTGTTCCAGTTCTTCCATTTTCATGTGGGTTACGGTCGACATGGTTGCTCTCCTCTTCCGACGCTGACTGGTCGGTCAGCAGTCTCGACTAGAAAACCGTGAATTCTCTCCGTTCGGACTTGCTCTGTGTCTGAGCCGTCAGAGAGTGTCTCTGCCGCTCTTCAAACTCTCAAGCCAGCCGCGTATGGCTGCTTCATCCCGCCGGCCCCGCCTGCGCTGCCACTGTGCCAGACCCAACCCTAGAAACGGCAAGACCACAGGGAAAAGAAAGGGAAGCGCGTCCTGGGCAGTACTTTCCTGGCTGGCCCGCAAAGCCCCGGCGAACAGTAGCGCCAGCGCCAACAAGGTGGACAACACTATCCATGCCGCGACAAACAGCCGTCCAACCGGATGAAGCTGGAAGTGACCCTCCAGGCTGCTGCAATCTCCTTCATCCTGAACGAATCCGTAGAAGACGGTGGCGAACGCCCCTCTCTGCCTTGTCCGGCTGGGATGGCGTCCGACTTTGACACCGCCCCCAACCACCCTTCCAGTTACCTCACCGCTGGCGTTCAGCGCTTCACTGAGGCGTTGCGCGGCAGTGTCCGATTCTAGGTCGAACGCCATCTTGACCCGCCGCCGGCTGGGCGTCCACAGAATGGAGAAGAAAGATCCTTGACGCGTCATCAGACCTTCCGTGACTGCAAGCAAACAAATTGCGAAGTGCCGATTTTCCCCACTTCTCCCCTTCTATCAGGACGGCTGACTGTGTTGCTTCTCACTGAGACTCTACGAAGCGACGTAAGCATATGCCTGCTCTGTCGCACCAGCAGCGAAGCTACTGCATGTCAAGTGCCGACTACCGCTAAATCGGATGCAGCCCTGAAAAGCCCAAACCGGTCGACTCTTCCCAGCCGCACATCAGATTAATGCTCTGCAAAGCGCTGCCGGCCGCGCCCTTGACCAGGTTGTCAATCGCGCACAGCGCAACTACGCGTCCGGTGCGCTCGTCCAGCTCGAAGCCAACGTCGGCGTAGTTGGTGCCAGTGAGGATCTTAGGCTCCGGGTAGCGGTAGATGCCGGTCTTCTCCTTGACGATGCGCACGAACGGCTCGCCGCGGTAGGTCTGCCTGTAGGCCCGCCACAGGTCGCGCTCGCTGACGCCCTCTTTGACGAAAACATGGGCCGTCGCCAGGACACCACGCACATTGTCAACGGCGGTCGCGCTCATGTGCGCGTCCACACCGGCATAGTCGTCCGCATCCGCCTGCGCCAGCGCCTGCAGCAGTTCCGCAGTGTGGCGGTGACCGGTAGGAGCAAAACTGCGCATCGCCCGCGCCCTTTCCGGGTGGTGCGTTGCGTCCCCGGAACGGTTGCCGCCCTCACTGCTGCCGACCTTGACCTCACAGATCAAATCCCGCTGCGGGTCTGCTAGCCCTGCCGCGAACAGCGGCCAAACAGCCAGCGTGCTGGCGGTAGCGTTGCAGCCAACCCCGCTCACATAGCGAGCCCCGCGGATCTTCTCGCGGAACAGTTCCGGAAGACCATAGACAAATCTGCCCAGCCAGTCCGGCGCGGTGTGCTCCTTGCCGTACCAGTCCACGTACGCCTGCGGATCTTGCAGGCGGAAGTCCGCGCTCATGTCGACGACGCGACCGGCTAGCTCAGTGAATTCGGCGATGCGGCCCATCGCGCCGCCGTGAGGTAACCCCACCACCAGCAGGTCGCACGGCGCCAGCTCGGACGCACTGACAAACTTAAGTTTCGTCCGCCCGCGCAGATTCGGATGCGTAAAATGAACGAAAGAGCCGGCATTGCGCTCGCTCGTCACCTGCGCCAAGTCAACGAAGGGATGGTCCAGCAGAAGCCGCAACAACTCGCCGCCGGCATATCCGCTGGCGCCAAGGATGGAGACTGAAATGTTGCGGCTTGATCTTGCTTCCGTCACGATCTGATTTCTCACTTCTCACTTCTCTTAGTTGGTGTTACTCGCTGCCGCCGCGTCAGTTATTGGCCGCCTGCCAGCCATCGCGACCCACTCGCAAAGCAAAATCGGCGATCCGGCCCGGAATGTTCACGCCGGTGGGTTGCACGCTGTTGCGAAACTCCATCGTGTAGTTGACCTCGTTTACCAGCAGCCCCCGGTCCGGATCTTCGAGCACGTCAATCGCGACACAGCCGCCGCCGACCGCTTTGGCGGCTCGCACGCAAATGTCATTCAACTCCGGCGTCACAGGACATACTGACGCCTGCCCGCCGCGCGCCGTGTTCGTTATCCAGTGGGGCGAGTCGCGGTAAATAGCGCAGATCGTCTCGCTGCCTACGGTGAAGGCACGGATATCCCGTTGCGGCTTCTCGACATATTCCTGGATGTAAAAGATGCTGTGATGATAGGTGCCCAACACCTCTTTGTGTTCCAGAACTGTTTCGGCCGCCTCGCGGTCGTTGATCTTGCTCAACAACCGCCCCCAGGAACCGATCGACGGTTTCATCACGACAGGATAGCCCAGCTCCTCCATCGCCTCGAGCGCACTCTCCGCAGTAAAAGCCACCATCGTGCGGGGCGAGGGGACGCCGGCCGCCGTCAGTGCACTCGTGGTCTGCATTTTGTCACCACACACGTCGGCCACCTGCACTGAATTAACGGTAGGAATCTCACGATCGTTGAGAATTCGCAAGCTGACCAACGCCCGCCCATGATGGATGCAGCGCTCGACAATCACATCGTAATCGTCATACGTGGCCATCAAATCCTCGCCGCCGGAGATATCGAATACCAGCTTGCGATCGTCGATCAGGTCGAACTCAGCGCCCCTCTGCTGGAACTCTTCGAACAACAGCTTCTCCTCCGCGCGCACGCGGCTGTAGAGGATACCAACACGCATAATTCCTATTCTCCCCAGTCTTCGTCTTCTTCTGGCGCCATCTCCAGCGCTACCGGGTCCAATCCAACCACCTCCAGGTCAATGCCGCACTCGCCGCACTGGACGATCTCATTCTGCATCACGTCACTGAGTTCGACCTCGCCGAAGCATTCTGGGCACTCTGCCACCGCCGTAATAGTCTGTACTGCCATTCTTCCTCTCCTGATGTGATATGAATTTACAACTCACTCGGAATTTCTCAGCCGCAACCCATTCCCAACCCTGAACGAGGCGAGCACTCGTTTTTTCTCTCCTCATGACTGCCATTTGGGCGGTCGGGCGCAAGCGCCCTCCCTTGTGCAGGGGCTGCGCCCCCGCAACGCCCCCCTACAAAACCATCCCTCACCGACCGTGTTTACTCTTCCCCAGCATCGTATCTGGCGAACGGAGTCTACTCCCCCACTTGCCGCCTCAACCCACCGACCTCCAACCGCAGAAGTTACTGACCCCTGACCCCTGACCCCTGCAGTTCCGCGCCCCCGCAACGCCCCCCTACAAAAACATCCCTCACCGACCGTGTGCATTCTTCGCAACGTGTCCTCTGGCGAGCATGGCGACCGCTGTACACCAGTTGCGTCACCAGGAAACTGAATGGTTCCAAGGATGACTGGCTGGTCATCTTCTGTCGCTAAGTAGCTACCTTCACTCTATTAGTTCCAATTGACAGTTGATTACCAGGGTGCCGACACATTCCTTGCACCGGCGGCGTACTCGGCGATTCTCCTGCGCGTGCCAGGCGAAGTCGTTTCAGGCAGTCCGTCCACCGGAAAACAGTCGACGTTCTCGATTTCCCTGCTAGCAGTGCGCCGCCATGTAAAGTCTTCACTGACAAAGACGACGATATGATCGCTCTTGCCTTCAAAGAAACTGCTGTAGACGCCAAACAGCTTCAGATCGTGCAAAACCGCTCCGGCCTCTTCGACAGCTTCACGTCTCATCGCGTCGGGCAAAGTTTCGCCCGTCTGCACGCCGCCGCCAGGCAAGTACCATCCATCCATGTAGGTGTGCCTGACGAGAAGAACCTTCCCGTTCTCAATGGCCAGCAGCCGGACTCCAACAGTAAGCGGTCGGAATAAGCGCCAGCGTAGCCGCTGTACTGAGTGCAGAAATCGCGCCAACAAACGCGCCGGCATCGCTCCTATCTTGCTCCCAGACTGTCGGCAGGCATTCTGGCCTCGTCAGGCAGATGGACTGTCAGCCGCCAGCCGTCGCTTGACCTGCTCCACCAGCCCGCCCGCTTCCAGAATCTCCTGGACGGTCGCGCTCAAAGCGGGAAAGTCAAAGCGGCCGCCCACGCTCTCAATCACCCGCCGCTCTCGGTCCACCATGACAATCTCCTGCCCGCGTATCGCCTGCACGGCATCCGGGCAGACGATGGCCAACAAACCGTTGTTAATCGCGTTGCGGTAGAATATGCGGGAAAAACTCTCCGCAATGACGGCGCCCACGCCGTTGTAAACCAGACAGGTCGCCGCCTGTTCGCGGCTGGAGCCGCAACCGAAATTGCGGCCGCCAATGATCACGTCGCCGCTCCGCACATTCGGCGCAAAGGTCGGGTCCAGGTCTTCCAACGCATGGCTGGCAATATCCTCCCGCCCTTTAACCGTATAAGTGTACTTGCCCGGAAACAGCACATCCGTATTGATGTTATCGCCGTACTTCCAGGCCTTGCCTTGAATCTCCACGATTCCTCCGTCCGTCGCGCCAAAATGTCAGGCGTACAAAAAGCTGCGGGAATAGTATAGCCAGCACTCGGTTCTCGCAGCCGGGTTCAGGCAATGCTTCTCGGGTCGGCAATCCTGCCGGCAACTGCCGAAGCTGCCACCACCGCCGGGCTCGCCAGGTATATTTCCGCTTCAGTCGTGCCCATTCGCCCGCGAAAATTGCGGTTTGCGCTGGAAATCGTCACCTCTCCAGTTGCCGGCACACCCATATGGTTGCCCATGCAGGGGCCGCAGCCAGGTGTACCGATCGATGCGCCGGCCGCGACCAGCGTCTGAATGTAGCCGTGCCGCATGGCCTCCTCCAACACCAGGCTTGAAGCAGGAATGACCAACAGGCGCGTGCCATTTGCTACGCGGCGCCCTTGCAACACCTCTGCCGCCGCGGCTAGGTCCTCAAGGCGCCCGTTCGTGCAAGTGCCGATGAAGGCCTGTTGCACCTGAATCCCCGCTACTGCTGACAGCGGCGAAACGTTGTCGACCGTGTGTGGGCAGGCCACTGTCGGCTCCAGTTCGTCCGCGCTGTAACGAAAGGTCTCGTGGTAGGCGGCACTCTCGTCGGGCAAAAGAAGAGAATGTGCAACGTCAGATTGAAATCCCTCTGTTCCCCTGCCACGCATTGCCCGGGCCCTTCTTCGCTCCAGTGCCGATTCTAGGTAGGCCAATGTCCTGTCGTCCGGCCGGATGAATGACGATTTGGCGCCAAACTCCGCCATCATGTTGGCCAAAGCCATGCGTGAGTCGATGCTCATCGCCGCTACCCCGCTGCCGCTGAATTCGACAGAAGCGTAAAGGCCCCCGTCCGCGCCCCAATCGCCAATTATACGCAGCGCGAAATCTTTGGCCGTCACGCCGGCTGGCAGCTCCCCATCGAGGATGATGTGAATCGACTCGGGCACGCGCAACCACAACTCGCCGGTCGCCCACAGAGCTGCTACTTCGCTGCGCCCAATCCCCGCGCCGAAGGCTCCGAGCCAACCGAAATGCGGCGTGTGGCTGTCCGCCCCGAGGATCAACTGCCCCGGAAGCACCAGCCCTTCCTCGCTCAGAACCTGGTGACAAATACCACGTCCGACTTCAAAGAAATGCCTGACGCCCTGCTCCTCTACGAAACGGCGAATCTCAGCGTGATTCTGCGCGTGGCGCGTTGTCGGCGCCGGCACCGCATGGTCGAGCGTGATCGCCAGCTTTTCCGGGATCACTACTTTGCCCAGGCCGAACTGTAGCCAGATTTCCCGGATAGCGGCCGTATTATCGTGGCTCAAAACAATGTCAGGGCGCACGTCCACGACCGCGCCGACTTCGACCTTGTCGAGGCCGGCCGCTCTTGCAAGCGCCTTCTGCGCGAACGTCTGTGGCGACGGACCTTGTTCCCCGGCCGGCTGCCCCAACTGAACGAGACGAGACTCCTGGTTCATCGTCATACCTCTTACGCCGGCGGCGTCGCAACTGTCACGGCGCGGCTATGATATTCTCGCAGCAGTACATCGACGTCATCGAGGCTGAGTTTGCGCTGGTCGGCCTCGGTCTTGATATGCGCGGTCACCTCTTTCACCTGCGGATCGGTCAGGTCCAGCTGCAGCTGCTCGGCCCGCTGCTTGACCGCATTCCAGCCGGTGAGGCGGTGGGCAATGTGCAAATAGCGAGTCAAGCCGAAGTCAGCCGGGTCCAGGATCTCGTAAGTGTCGGGGTTGTTCAAGATCGCCTTGGCGTGAATGCCGGCCTTGTGCGTGAATGCCGTGTAGCCGGTGATGTAGTTGTTAAACGGCACATCCACGCCCACGATCTCGGCGACGAAGTTTTCGACCTCCCGCAACATCGGCAGATTGTACTTGCCGCGGATCTGTTCTGGGTTAAGTGCGTACATGCGGGCAACAAGGCCGCCCAGCGGCGTGATGCCGTTACGCTCGCCGATGCCGAGAACTGAAGTATCTACATGGGTGGCGCCGGCCGCCAGTGCGCAGTAGGAATTGGCGATCGCACAGCCGGTATCGTCGTGGCCGTGAAACTCAATGTCGCAGGAGACAACCCCGCGCAAAGTCCGCACCAACTCATGCACCTGCAGCGGCGTTGCGATACCCACAGTGTCAGCGATTCCCACCCGGTCCACACCAATCTGATCCACCTCGCGGTAGACCGTCAACAGGTCGACTAGGTCGCTCCGGAATGAGTCCTCGCTGCTGAAGCGCACCTCCAGGCCCTGGCTCTTGATGAACTCAATCACCTGCACCGCGCTGTCGATGATCTGGCGGATCGACTTGCCATGGGAGAATTCCCGCAGATAGCTGCTTGTGCCGAAAAGAACGTCGATGCCGTCCACGCCCGTGTCGACGGCGAGCCGGGCATCATCGATATGGCAGCGCGTATGGGTTAACAGTTTGGCCTGCAGCCCCAGTTCGGCGATGCGCGTGCAGTCCGCGCGGCTCTGCGGGCTTGCAGCCGGCGATGTTAACTCCAGATACTCGACGCCGAAGGCATCCAGCAGCCGGGCGATTTCAACCTTCTGTCCGCTGTCAAAGAAGGCATTCGCGAACTGCTCTCCTTCCCGCAATGTCGATTCGATAATGGCAAACTGTTCAAGGCTCATACTCGCGCTCCCGGCGATCTTCTAAGGCAATAAAAAAACCGGTCCATCCTGTCTGGAATGGCCGGTGGCTAAAATTGCAACATCTGAGCAGGCGCAAACAACAGACAGGTCAGTCTGGATTCCGCTTCTTGCTCTTTATGCAGGTCAACTGAAACAGTGCTTCTTGAGTTCTCATCCGCTCTTTCTTCAGGGGCAAGGTTTGGCTCTAAGCCCCGCGCTTCTTTGATTCCTACTTGTGAATCCGACTTGCCAGTCAACAAGGCACAATCATACCGAAAAGAAATACCGCTGTCAAATTCGGCAGCGGTATGCGCGCTGCTCAGTCTATACGGCCATATCTGCCGTATATTCCCTGGTCAGATGTCGAGACTTTCTAAGCCTAATCTCCCAAAACTCACCAAGATTGCCCAGCAGTGGGAAAACTTGAAAGATGACCGACCAATACCTGGTCACTGAGGGAGGACAAAGGTTGGATCGATCAGCTATTCTTAACATGCAGGCCGCGAAGTCTCACCTTTTCAGGGAAAACAAATGGAATACGCGAGGAAAACAACAACGTTCGACCTTCCAGGGAGCGAGCTGAGCGCTGATTCTCCATAAAATCTCCGCGTAAGGATGCAAATAGGAGCCGAGTGCGGCATGTGAAGGGATTCGGTCCTTGCATTCAATAGTCCTGAAGTGCCCAAAGACCAATCCATCTTCCAGACTCTTTCGCGCAGTCTGTCGCGTGCCTCAGCAAGCAGGAAAAAATCTGTCCTCCTTCCGGTTCAACCAGCAAGAACACTCTTGAACGGACGTTAAATGTACGTTGGACACTTCCTATACGCCACATCTACGTATAGGGATCGCCTACTTCCGCTCGCCCGAAAATCGAGTCTCGTTGACAGGCCTGGCGAGGGATCCCCTGGAGGGACTTTCTGGCCAAATTACTCTGGTAATTGGCCAATTCCGCTTGGCTGACAGCAGTTGCAATACCGCTGTTTTCCGCCATCAGGAGCGTCTGCTCAACTGCTTGACACTGCCAATGGGGATAACTTAAATTTTGGCTGAGACACGTGCGACAATTTTCGAATGCGAGCGCAGGAACAGGTGAGTTTTGGATCGAATTAGTCAAGGTACCAAGGGAATGCAAAGGCGGAAAGAGTTTCTGATCGGTTCACTGATCGGCCTGTGCGTCATGCTGCTTGCACTGCTTGCTGCCGTCGTAACGCCGCGTCCCCGGGCCGCCCTGGCTCAGGACGCCCCGCAGGTAAATATTTCTATAGGGAAACATACGCTGACCCAGGGAGACGTCACCTACGTCCATGCCGGATTCTACAACATGCCCCAGGATCCCAATGACGCCACCGAATTCGGCAAGATATCCTTCCGGTACGATTTTGAACGTAACTCTAACGGCTCTTGGACCAACGCGAACAACTGCCTGGAGCACCTGGTCGGAGGTGAACTATTTATCACCAACGCATATTGGAGATCCCCTTGGAACCACGGTCCAAACGATCTTGCCCTTACAACGACTTGCCCGGTCGGCGACTACAGGCTGCAGGTGGTCGTAAAGGATAGGGACACCAACCCCCACACCAAACTCGTTACCAGCACACATGACGTCAGAGTAAATGTAGGCCCCTCTGTGACAATCGAAATGCCGACCGGTACCTACTACCGCGGCACGGCTATCAATCCAACCATCAACTTTAATAATCTGGCCCAGGGCGAGGACTACACTTACACAGCCTATCTGATGGCCAGAAACCCCCCCAACTATGCCGAAATCTGCGAAGGAACGGGGCTGGAAAGAAACAACACGTTCACGCTTAACGATGTCTCTGGAAACCCAGTACAAAAGTCCGTCACAGTTACCGACTCTTGCCCCACAAATGAATATACCCTCCATGTAACTCTGAAAGACTCTGACAACCGTCTTCGAGGTTCCAAAGACGTAAACTTTGAAATAACTACGGATCCCAACGCCACTCCGTCCGTAAGTGTCAGCATGTCCGAGAGTTCTCCGGTCGCTCCCGGTACGGAATTCAACGTCTACTTCTCGTTCATGGATATTCCAGACGGCACAAATGTCAGAGCTACCGACCTTCTGACCAATACGGCCACTAATCAGGCAGTCGGAAGGATGGACTGCGGAGGTAGCCTTGTAGGATGGGGGCAGGATGTCCAAGCTACCATCAACAGTAACCCATATGTAAATCGCATAACCATCCCCTCAGACTGTCCAGTTGGCACCTACAAGTTGGAAAGCCGTATGGATGAAAGGCCGTCAGGCAATCTGATTCTTTCCGGCGCGATCGACTTCACCATCGGCGATCCAGATCTAACCCCTTCGGCCCCAACCGTTTCCAATATGACCGCGAAACAAAATTCGCCTTTCAGCAAGCAGCTTCCCGAGGGAACCGGCGGCGACGGAACACTATCCTACACAGCAACAGGGCTGCCCGCAGGGCTCAATTTTACTCGCTCAACGCGCACTATTGCAGGCACGCCGACCTCATACGGAGAATCCACCGTCACCTATACAGTCACTGACGCTGACGGAGACCCAGACTCCGTCCAATTCAAAATAACAGTCGTTCAGGACTATTCTCCTTCGGCTCCCGCCATTCCCAATTCCTACGGCAGAGTCGGGAGACTCTTCGAACAGGACATATCTCGAGGCACAGGCGCCGACACACCCCTTACATTCTCCGTTACTAATCTGCCAGACGGCCTCACTTTCATCACGGATACACACAAGATCACTGGCACGCCCGCAACAGTGCAGTCCCCGTCCGTTACCTACACGGTTCGAGACGCCGACGGTGACCCGGCCAGCGCCACTTTTGTAATAGCAATCAGTGCGAACAACATGCCGGCGTTGGATAACCTGTCGGCGACTACCTATGTCGCGAAAGTCGGTGTTCCCTTCACCAAGACTTTGCCCGCCGGAACAGGGGGAGATGGTGGGTTGGTGCACACAGCGACGAATCTGCCGGATGGTCTCAGTTTCGACCCCACTTCGCGAAGAATCACGGGCGAGCCCACTAGGGTGGAATCAAAGACGGTAACATACAAGGTGCGAGACGATGACCAGGACGAAGCCAGTACGACCTTTACAATAGACGTCAGAACCAACAATACGCCTACGTTGGAAGACCTGTCCGCCACTACCTACACGGCGAGAGTCGGAGTGCAGTTCACTCAGAGTCTACCGGCGGGGAGTGGAGGCGACGGAACCTTGGTGCATACGGCCACCAATCTGCCGGATGGGCTCAGTTTCGTTCAGGCAACACGGACAGTTACGGGCAGACCCACAACGGTCGAATCCAAGACTGTGACCTACACAGTGCGAGACGAAGACGAGGATGGAACTAGCACGACGTTCACGATACAGGTCAATGCGAACAATACGCCCACGTTGGCTGACCTGTCGTCAACTACCTACCAGGCAAGAGTAGGGTCACCCTTCACTGAGACGATAAGTGCAGGCAGCGGGGGCGACGGCACCTTGGTGCATTCGGCGACGAATCTGCCAGATGGGCTAACTTTCAACCCGGATACACGACAGGTAACGGGGACGCCGACCACGGCAGGAAGCAAAGTTGTCGTCTACAAAGTAAAGGACGACGACCAGGACGAAGCAAGCACGACCTTTACGATTGCTGTCAGTGCGAACAACATGCCGGCGTTGGATAACCTGTCGGCAACTACCTACGTCGCGAAAGTCGGTGTGCCCTTCACCAAGACTTTGCCCGCCGGAACAGGGGGAGATGGTGGGCTGGTGCACACAGCGACGAATCTGCCGGATGGTCTCAGTTTTGACCCCACTTCACGAAGAATCACGGGCGAGCCCACTACGGTGGAATCAAAGACGGTAACATACAAGGTGCGGGACGATGACCAGGACGAAGCCAGTACGACCTTTACAATAGACGTCAGAACCAACAATACGCCGACGTTGGTAGACCTGGCGGCCACTACCTACACGGCGAGAGTCGGAGTGCAGTTTACTCAAAGTCTTCCGGCGGGGAGTGGAGGCGACGGAACCTTGGTGCATACGGCCACTAATCTGCCGGATGGGCTCAGTTTCGTTCAGTCAACACGGACAGTTACGGGCAGACCCACAACGGTTGAATCCAAGACTGTGACCTACACAGTGCGAGACGAAGACGAGGATGGAACTAGCACGACGTTCACGATACAGGTCAATGCGAACAATACGCCCACGTTGGCTGACCTGTCGTCGACCACTTATCAGGCAAGAGTAGGGTCACCCTTCACGCAGACGATAAGTGCAGGCAGCGGGGGCGACGGCGCCTTGGTGCATTCGGCGACGAATCTGCCGGATGGGCTAACATTCAACCCGGATACACGACAGGTAACGGGGACGCCGACGACGGCCGGAAGCAAAGTTGTCGCCTACAAAGTAAAGGACGCAGACCAGGACGAAGCAAGCACGACCTTTACGATTGCTGTCAGTGCGGACAATATGCCGACGTTGCAAGATCTGTCGAGCACTACCTACCCGGCGAAAGTCGGAGTGCAGTTCACCCAGAGGCTTCCGGCAGGCAGCGGTGGCGACGGCACCCTGGACTACGATGCAACTGGGCTGCCTCCCGGTCTTACCTTCGTCAAATCGAGTCGCACAATTACAGGTACACCGACAGCTGCGAACAGTCATGAAGTCACTTACACAGCAAAGGACGAGGACGGCGACCCTGCCTCGAGTAAATTCTCGATTATTGTCTATGCAATGCCTTCGTTGGTCGCCGTGAATGACATCATGGCACCAAAGGATGAGGCATTCACACTCGTGCTGACCGCAGTCTCCGGTGGTAGGGAGCCGTTCGAATACGATGCTACCCCTCTGCCGACGGGCCTGTCTTTCGTGACATCCACGCTAACGATTGCAGGTACGCCGACGGTCATACAAGAGATCGACGTCACATTCTCAGTAGTGGACAAGGACGGAGACACCGCGAGCCGGCAGTTCAAGATCTCCGTCAGTGAGGGGGACACAGATCCTGCATTCCCCTACGAAATCCCCGACTTCGATCTGCGAGTGGATAGTCCTTTTGCGGTGACACTGCCCAGCGCCACGGGCGGGAATGCCCCGTATACCTATACCATTTCAGGGCATCCCAACACGCTCACATTCAATTTGGCTACGAAAAGACTCGCTGGCACGCCCAACGCTAGCCAGACCGGCGTGCACCAGGTCACCTATACCGTGACAGACCGCGACCTCGACGAAGTATCGCAGACGTTCGCACTGGATGTCGCAGCAGACAACACGCCCTCTGAACCGTCCATAGACGACATGCACCTGAAGGTCGGCAGTAGTCTGCGGGCGGAGTTGCCGGCGGGTACGGGCGGAGACTCACCCTATACATATACAATCTCCGCTTTGCCGTCCGGACTGATCTTCGATGACAACACGCGAATCTTGTCTGGCAGTCCAGACTCTGCCGGCGCAACAACGGTCACATTTACAGTTTTTGACGACGACAGCGACTCCGCGGCTAAGGATTTCACGATCAACGTCTATGCGCCACCGGCTCTGGCAAACGTCTCAGATACGTCAGGAATGAAGGACGAACTGTTCACCCTCACGCTTCCAGCCGCTACCGGAGGCAGGCTCCCACTCACTTACACAGTGACCGGTCTGCCAGCCGGAGTAGAATTCATTGAAAGCACCCTCGTCATTACGGGAACGCCGACCCAAGTCGAGATTGCAAACGTTACCTACACAGTTTCGGACTATTACAACGATCAGGACAGCGTCACGTTCAAGATAACCGTGACCGATCTGAATCAAAATCAGGGCAACAACAACAACAATAATAACAACAACAATAACAACAACAATAATAACAACAACAACAACAACAATGGCGGCAACACGCAAACCCCCTCAGTCTTGACTTTGGGCGACTCGGTCGAATTCTTGGCCAATGTTGGAAAGCAATTCACGCAGCAACTGCCGGGAGCCACCGGAGGCACACCACCCTATGAATATTACGTCACCACCACGCTGCCGCCAGGTTTAACGTTTGACAGAGGGACGCAGACGATTTCGGGAACGCCCACACAGGAAGGGATTACCGACGTCACCTATAGCGTGCATGACGATGGCAATAACGTGGACAGCGATGAGTTCACGATCAATGTAGGCCCTGCGGTCCCTAGTTTGAGTGACACCACAGGATTCTCGGCGACGGTTGGGGAGCGGTTCACGCAGCAACTGCCTCAAGCGACGGGAGGCACCACGCCTTACCAATATTCAGAGACCAATCTGCCGGCCGGATTATCCTTTGTGCAGAGCACCCGCACTATCACCGGAACGCCGTCAATGGCGGAAACTAAGGATGTCACCTTTACAGTGACTGACCACAGGTCTCAAACCGCCAGCGATTCGTTCACAATTACTGTAAGCGATTCTCAGACCGACCCACAAGGCGAAACCGGTACCGACGACGTCGAAGATGGCGGCACCCAGAATCCGTCAGAGCTGACCCTGTACGACTCAACTGAATTCTTAGGAATAATCGGAGAGCAGTTTACCCGGCAGCTGCCAGCCGTGAATGGAGGTACGTTACCTTATCTGTACAGTGTTACGCGCCTGCCGGACGGCTTGACGTTCATTCGCGGGATGCACACGATAACGGGAACGCCAACGGTTATAGGCTCGACTGTAGTCACCTATTCCGTGTCCGACGCCAACAACAGTCATGCGAGCGATGTCTTCACGATCACGATCAGGGCAGCGCCTCTGGCCCTGGGTGACACGACGGATTTCTCGGCGACTGTAGGAGAACAACTCACCAAGCAACTGCCCGCGGCCAGCGGAGGATCGGCCCCATACGCATATAGTGTGACGACCCTGCCGGCCGGTTTGACTTTCGTGCAGACATCCAGGACCATCACAGGCACACCCACGTTGGCAGCGGCAACAGTCGTAACATATACCGCTTCTGACAGCGAATTTGCCTCCGCCAGCGATACCTTCACTATCACTGTGAGTGACGGACAGTCCGGCCAACAAGGGAACGGCGGCAAGAACAACGGCGGCAATAACAACAACGGCGGCAACTCAGGCAGCAAGAACAACTCAGGTAACCAGGGGAACTCGAACAACCAGCAGAAATATGTCCCACCGTCATCTTACTCTCCGTCACAACAGCAGCAGTGGTCGCATACCCCCGTTCCGGTAGCGATTACAACACCTATCCTTCTCAACGTGAGAAGAGGGCCAGGACTCAACTACGAAGTAATAACGACCGTCCCAGAAGGGACGCGCGCCAACATCTATGGCAGAGATCCAGTCGACGATTGGTTCCAGGTCCAAATCGTAGGGGTTGACGGCATGGTCTGGATCTATCAGGATCTAACCACGGTCGAAGGCTCCATTGATGGGGTCCGCATTTTGGAACAGTGGGAAATCGACCTCATTCCATTTGCCGGCGATGGCCCTCTGGCCATCACATCGCCTGACATATTGAACGTGCGCTCTGGGCCGGGCCTCACCTACGAAATCCTGACTACCGTTCCCAAGGGAACGCAGGCTACAATCATAGGGATCGGGCCCAACTCCGAATGGTATAAGGTCAGGTTGGGTGTGCTCAGCGAACCTGCCTGGATCTACGCTGGACTGACGACCGTTACAGGATCGCTTGCAAGCGTCAAGCAGTATACGCAAGCTGAGATTGATGGGATTGCCACCGGAACTACAAACCCGATCGCTGTTACCATTCCAGCTATCATGAATGTGCGCAGCGGTCCGGGTATCGAGTACGATGTCGTTACAACGGTTACGCAAGGCACGAGGGCCGAAATTGTCGGCATCGGCCCGCTGGACGAATGGTTCCTGGTCGAGTTGGACAGCTTGGACGACCCGGCTTGGATCTATCAGGACTTGACGACGGTCGTTGGATCGCTAGCCGGCGTAAGGCGAGTCGCAAACTGGCAGGTTGGGCAGCCCGGCAGCAGTACGGCAGTCGAACGCCCGATTGCCGTCACCTATCCGTCGCTCCTCAATGTGCGGGAAGGCCCCGGAGACACCTACAACGTTTTGAAGGCCATCGGCCAGGGAACCAGGGCCTGGATCATGGGGATCAGCCCGGATGAGAACTGGTATCTGGTTGAGATCGACGGTCTGGAGCAATTAGGTTGGATTAGCGAAAACCTTACCGTTCTCGTGGGAACGCTGGACGATGTAAAACGGATTACCGCTGCGGAGATTGAGATGCTGCCTGTAGCCATCGCAAACACGGCCCTCCTGAATGTACGGTCGGGACCGGACACGAGCCACAGTCTGGTCACCACTCTGACAGAAGGGGCTTGGGTCGAGATCGTCGCCTTCAATCCCAATGAAGACTGGGTTAAGGTAAGGTATGACGCAGCAGGGACACAGGGGTGGATCTACCGCGACCTGACCTATCTCGCCGGACCGCTATCAGATCTGTTGACGGTCACAGCAAGTGTATCATCGACGGATACGCAGGCTGCCGAAATACAGCAAGTCGCCAGTACACAACAAGCGGCAGAGGTACAGCAGGAGGTCAGCCCAGAGCAGGTACCTTCAACACAACAACCCGCCGCGAATTCAGTAACAGTTGAAGTTTCGCTGCCATCAAATGGCAATATCGAACTCGAGGTCAGTTGGATCGACGCTGATACATGTACGGGGCTTTACAATCTCTACTACAGGTCCAACTCCGACTCGAACACTTATTTCTCGTTGGAGACTGCGGTGATCGCATCAACCACCACTACCAAGAGTCTGAGCTTCCTGACTCTGCCCAACAGCAGCCTGATTTCTACCTGGTGTGGCACCCATAACAACGGTCGCCAGGTGGCAGAAGTTCAGGTTGACCCAAGTGTGGAAGGAACTTACAGTTCCCAGCCGTCACAGCCGGAAGTCGATGCAGTTGCCGTCGCGCCAAGTGTCGAACCGTACAACTAAACCTGCCAAGGCAGGTGGGAGCGTACGAGAGTAAGACACCATTCTGCTACTCAGATACACACCAGGAGCCTGGCCCGGCTCAACAAACTGCCCCCGCCTACCGTAGGCGGGGGCCTTTCTTTAGGATGGTCGCGAATCCGACACGGCAATATACCGTGACTGCTAAACCAAGACGCTGCCGTAATCCGAGCCCAGGCAGCTCCTTCACTGGGCGTCGCATCGAACAGTCCGTCAATTCACCGACAGTCAAGTCCCTGCAGTTGTATGAACCTACCCTGCTTCCTGTCCCAGACGCGTACCTTCTGATACATCGGTATCGCTCTCGAAGTCGAGCCGGTAACCGTCCGGGTCGGTCAGGGAGGTGAGCCACATCCCATTGCTCACAAATGGTTGCGAAGCGGAAAGACCGCGCTCCACGACCTGTCGATAGAACTGCAACGCGTCCTCGCAGATGAGAACGATCGTGACGCCCTCGCCTACTTTCCCAGACGGACTCCAGGAATCGTGCCCTGAAGTGGGAAACTCCTGCAACATCAGCGCGGCTTCTCCCAGGGTCAGCCAGCACCAGCGCAGCTGCCCCTCCTGCTCCCACTTATCTCTGATCTCACAACCTAATCCATCCACATAAAAGCGAATGGATTCCTTCATATCTGACACCCTGAAAAAGGGCACGGCCTGCTTTATATTCATTCCCATTCACATCCCAATATTCACCATCAAGAAAAGAAGACGAGCCGCAGTTTCCCTGCCGCGGCTGCGTATCATGTTACCTTACCAGCAACGCTACCAGTTGGTGTGAGATCCATCGCGCCGCCGCAGATGGGGCGCCTCCCAGAATCGGAACTCTTCCGCCTGCGCGCGCTCCTCGTTGAACTCTACACCAAGGCCGGGACCGTCCGGCACAATATAGTGGAACCCGTCCAGCTCCGGCTGCACAGGGAACCAGTCGGCGTCGTAGAATCGGCCTTCCTCAGTCGGCGATACCCGTACTTCCAGCCAGGCGAAATTCGGCACAGCCGCTGCCAGATGAACTGTCGCCGCGCTGCAAATGGGGCCGAGCGGATTGTGAGGCATCAGGTCGATGTAGTGGGCCTCGGCCATGGCCGCCACTTTTGCCGCTTCGGTTAGCCCGCCTACATTGCAGACATCGATCCGCGCAAACTGCGTGATCCCTCTCTCAATATAGGGCAGGAATTGCCACTTGCTCGCAAACTCCTCGCCGATGGCAAAGGGAACGTCGGTCATGCGTCTGAGGGCTTCGTAGGCCTCCGGTGTCTCGTCGCGGATCGGCTCTTCCAGAAAGTCCAGCGTTCCCGAAGGCATGCGCTGGCAGAATGAAGCTGCTTCCGCCACGCTCAAGCGATGGTGGTAGTCGATCCCCAATACGGGATCCGGGCCAATCGCTGCCCGAACTGCTGTCAGCCATTCAGCCGTGACACCCAGCGATTCGCGCGGTTCGAAGAGAAAGTCAGGCGCATTCTCATCTCTGTTGGGGCTCCGGCCGGCCCGTATCGCCGGCCACCCCAAATCCACCAGCAACTTAACGTTTTCGATCAACTGATCTTTCGTTGACCCTCCCGTAGAGGCGAAGCAGGGAACCAGCTCCCGCTGTTTTCCGCCCAGCAGCTGGTAGACAGGCACGTTGAGTGCCTTGCCGGCGATATCGTACAGTGCAATGTCTATGGCCGATATGGCGGCCGTCAGGACGCGGCCGCCCTCAAAATACTGGCTGCGGTACATCTCCTGCCACAACGCCCCCATGCGTAGCGGATCGCGTCCGATCAAGAACTCCCGATAGTGCTTTACCGCGCCAATAACCGCCAACTCACGGCCGGACAAGCCCGCCTCTCCATAACCATACAGCCCCTCGTCCGTCTCTACCTTGACGATCATCTGATTGCGCTGTCCTACCCAAACAGGATAGGTTTTAATGTCGGTGATTTTCATAGCGTCTCCCCAGCATTGCTCCTGCGAATTCGATGTCCTGAGTCTGTCTGCATCCAAAATGCAACCACGGTCTTGACGACACCTTCATCTTCCTGCATCAGCCTTCGCATAGGAAATCGACGACTCTTATCGGCTTGCTTGGCACGCCTTCGCAGAGTCATCGATACCATCGATCTACAGAAGCTAACCGCCGATAGCTTCTCGTAAGCTCGCGGCCTCGGCATCGGTCAGTGCCCGGCTGCCCGCCGCCGCGTTTGTCTGCGCCTGCGCAGGCGATTTGGCGCCGGGGATTGACACGGACACGGCCGGATGGGTGAAAGTATAGCGGATCGCAGACTGGACCATTTCCTCACCGGGCGAGACGACCTCGCTGAGGCGGCCGACCTGCTCCGCGCGGGCCTCGAACTGGTCCTGCTGGGCGCCCCCTTCGTTCCAGCTTGCCCGCACTGAGTCAGTGAAGACCGAACCTTGGGCGTAACGGCCGGAAAGGAGTCCTTTGGCAAGGGGGCCGCGCACCATTACCGCGATACCATGCTCTTGGCAGTAAGGAAGGAACTCTCCTTCGGGCGCACGGTTGAGCAGGGAGTAATCCACCTGCACTACACTGCAGGTCCCCTCCCGGTTGAAGCGCTTGAGCACGTCAAGGTCGTTGGTAGAGATGCCGTAAGCGCGCAGGCAGCCTTCATCCTTCAGCGCCTCGAACCCCTCCAGAAATACTGTCGGGTCGCCGAGGTCCCCCTTATGGCACAAAATCACGTCCACCCAGTCGGTTCGAAGCCTGCCAAGAATTGCGTGGCCGGAGATTCGGATCGAGTCAACGCCCGTCTTGGGAATAGCGCCGCCGGTGCGTTGGCCCCAGTTGCCGATTTTGCTGACCAATATCACATTGTGGCGGATTCCGGTCAGCGCATGGCCTACCCGCATCTCCGAAAGGCCGTTGGGGAAGCCGTAGGACTCGGCCACATCGAAAAGGGTCATGCCGGCATCGTACGCCGCCCGCACGGTCGACCATGCCGTGACATCGTCGATATCGCCCCACTGGTTGCCAATGTTCCAAGCGCCCAGCCCCACCGCGGAAACGGGCCAGCCGAGTTTGCCGAAGCTTTTGGAAAGCATTCAAGTGACTCCTTGTGTCCATTCTGATATGAAATGGGATGCAAAACCCATATTTGCCGTTCAACCCGAAAATTGTCTGCTATCACGCCAAAATAAGCAAAGATGAAGAGGGAAAAACAGTTCCTTGGCATCGTACTTCCAAACGCCTACCAGGAAATCTGCGCCAGGCCCGAAGAATAAGGCAGTCTCACAATCCAAAGTCGTGGCCAATCTGAGAGTAACTACTGAGCCGCAACTGATTCACAACCCTGAACAACGCGAGAAAACCCAGCAACATGTCTAACCATCAGTGTCTCCTCCACCCCTCGCTGACTTACCACCCCTACCCCTGTAGTTCCCCCGCAGTTCCCCTGCAGTTCCCCTGCACTTCCCCAGTAGTGCCGCCAACCGATTACGCCATCCGAAAGTCTGACTGGCGACTAAGATGAAGAGTCGGCCGAGGCTTTCACTGTATACGGCTCAGATGTTACGTCTGTGGACAAATTGATGATTATGTTGACAGTTGCAAGATAATTTACTAAGCTGTCTCCCACTGAAGGAACATTCTGACGCAGAAAGTTCTCGAAGGCGCCCATCCAGTGGCGACGACGTCAACATAACTTGGCTTTCACGTGCCCGTAGTGAAACCGAAGTAACTGACAGAATCAACCATGCTGTTTGCGAAAACTGCGTCTGGATACGGCCCGGTCACTCGAAGTCTTCATAACGAATCGCCGCATTGTGAATGAGAAGGAATGCGAGTGCTCGGATTTCCCAATGGCCCGTACAAAATCGAATTGACAGATTGACCTCTTAACAGGGCGTTGAAACGCAAGAGAAGGACGTTTGCCAGTCGATCAAGCATTGCAAACGGTGGTCCACGTTCCTCTTACAATTCCAACAACGCCGGCAGAAGGAAAGAATTCGATTGACCGGGCGACCTCCTAAAGGGCAAGCATGAAGGGAGAGAGTACACTACCGCCGGCCTCTTTCAGGGTTCCCAACTGTTTGGGCTGAACAAGCGAAAATACCCAGGAATTCGACCCGTCTCCTTAGCAAGGGTTTACACACGAACCGCTCAGACCAGAAACGACGGCTTCAGAGCAGTTCCGCCGGCAGCAGAGTCTCTCTGCGCCAATCAAGCAGGCAAGCGGCTCTTGGGAAACTGTAGGACAGGCGTACCAACTGCCAGGGAGTAGACACGATGGACAAGGAACGCACGGCCATTCTGAAGATGCTGGAAAGTGGCAAGATTTCAGCGGAAGACGCAAATAAGTTGCTAAACGCGATAAATCAGCCCGGGCGGCCAACCATGCCAGTACACGGTCTGACTGACTCCCCTCAGCCAGCCGTAGAAAACAGGCTGCAGATAGACAAAGGCACACTTCAAGAGTTGGATGAAAAGTCGGCCTCCAACAAATTGGGAAAGCGGAGACACGACTCTGCATCAAGTGGTCAGTCAAGACGGGGACAAAGCCTTGGGCATGATCCCGGCAGAACGCGCAGTCGCGGTCGTGGAAGCCAGGGGTGAAGCTCGTTTATTGACTTTCTGCCTCTGCAGTACGAAGAGTGGCCAGCCAAGGGATTAGGCGTCCGCAATGTGCCTGGTCGCTCAAAGCAGCGACACCGCTTAGTGCTGCTCACCCAAGAGATCTGCTAAGGCGACTTTTCCTCTCCGGCTCGTCTTTTCGCTGCTCCCCTAAGCCTGTCGCGAATCGGAGCACCAGCGTCGTTTCTGCGAGCCCTGAAGTCCCGGTACCTTCAGTATCGACGACGGAGTTTTCGGGTAACTCCTATTGAACCAGGGCGATTCTTCAAGCGTTCACCATCCCAGCCGCCTGCGGTTCTTACATTGACGACAGGAGTTTATTGGGGACTTTTTGCGTCGTCCCCTGCTATTTGAAGCACTTGACCAGCCCACCCACACTGTGACTGCCATGCCAAACCAGCCAAACATCCTTGTCATCCTCACAGATCAGCAGACACATAGCGCGCTCGGCGCGCACGGCAACCCACGTGTCCAAACGCCCCATATGGACTCGCTCATTCGCAGCGGCCTAAGCTTCTGGAACTCCTACTGCCCAGCCCCGGTCTGCGGCCCTGCTCGCGGCAGCTTGCTCTCAGGGCGATTGCCGCATGAGACCGGCGTAGAGGTTAATGGACCTGATGTCAGGCCGGATATCCCAACGATGGGAGTGCACTTTCGCCAAGCAGGCTATCGCCCCTTTTATTCTGGAAAGCTGCACCTTGGGCCTAGTCCCCTGAAGGGCATCCAACAGCTGGGCGGCATGCAGGGCTTTGAATTTCTCTGCGACGAACACCCTCAAGGCGTTCCGCCTCAACTGGGAAGCGACACCGATCCGATTTGGGCAGAGCATGCTGTCGAATTCTTGCATAATCAAAATCCGCAAGAAACCGGCGCCGAAGAACCATTCCTGCTGGTTGCCTCACTCCACAATCCTCACGACATCTGCTACTGGGTAATGGAATGGCATCACTTAGTCGACATTGCGCCAGACAGCGAACTGCCCCCGCTACCCGCTAACTTCCAACCAATTGCCGACGAGCCTGAATTTGTAGAGCTGTGCCGCCACCGAACCGAATACGGTCCCGAGATGAGTTGGACACATGATTGGGGCGAAACCGAATGGCGCCGGTACCTGTACGCCTACGACCGTCTGACAGAACGCGTAGACCAACAGATAGGCAGGCTGCTCGATGCCCTTGAGGAAAGTGGTCTTGCCGGCGACACACTGGTGGTTTTGACCAGCGACCACGGAGAAGGAGTGGCGGCCCACAAATGGGTTACCAAACTGATGCTATGGGAGGAGGTGGTCAGAGTGCCGTTTGTGATGCGGCTTCCGGGCACAGTACCACAAAACCGAATCGACCGTACACATCTCGTCTCGGGGCTGGACCTTCTGCCTACACTGTGCGACTATGCAGATATCGCGCTGCCCTCAGGTTTACACGGCCAGAGCCTTCGCCCGGTGATTGAGGATCCCGCACTTCCAGGGCGAGCCAGCGTAGTGACAGAGCTGCAGGCTTTCATGGATGATGACACGAAAAAGGGCCGCATGCTCCGCACGGCCCGCTACAAATATATCGTCTTTTCGCACGGCGAACGGCCTGAACTGCTTTTTGATCTGGAGGATGACCCTGGCGAAATGCGAAACCTCGCTTACGAACCAGCCCACCAGGAAGCTCTGTCAGAGCACCGTAAACTGCTAAAAAGGGAGATTCAAGAATCAGGTGATTCGTTCAGTTTTCCCTCTTAGAGCTATGGTCTACCAGGGCCCGGTCCAGGAAACTATGAATCGCCTTCGCACCTTCTCTTCGTCCAGAATGCCAGATACGGCGGGCTGACCGCCTTGAAGTGCTCCCATGTCCCCGGCTCCGGATTCTCATCCCACGTCCTGTGCTCGTCGAAAGCAAGAATCTCGAATCCACCCTCGATCAGGCAGTTGATGAAAGTTTTCATCGTGTGCCGGAACTCACGCGGCCCGGGCACTTCGATCTTGTCTCCGTTTTCGTCCTCTACACCCCAGGTGTCGCTGCCAAAAATAGCCACAACGTCGACTTCTCCGTCGTCGTAGACTGAGTTGGAAGAATACCCTCTTACGGGATCGTAGTCGTCAGGATTGAAAGTCTGCGTATAGGGATTGTGCCACTGGACGTGATAGATTCCACCCGCCTTCAGCACGCGAGCCACACCGGCAAAAACAGGGCGAACATCCGGCACGAAGTTGATCGAAAATGGCTGGTAAACCATATCGAAAGCGTCCTCTTCGAAGCGTGAAAGGTCTCGCATATCCCCCTGCAAAAGCACGGGCGAGAGACCGTAATGGTCGGCCGCGCGCTTGTCGTTCGCAAGCTGTTCGTCCGAAAGGTCCATTACCGTTACCTTCGCGCCAAGCAAGCCTATTGCCGCCGACTGCTGACCGCCGGCCCCGGCGAGAACTAGCACGCGTTTGCCGCGCACGTCGCCCATTATTCCGGCCTCGTCCACCATCTCTCGAGCCGAGGCTTCATCTAAGTCGAGTTTGGGTCGCGCGTAGAGTATTCCGGCGCGTGCCAACCCGTTCCAGCGTTCACGATTGAAGCTAGAAAGCGCATCCATTTTCCGATTCTTTCCCCGTCCTGTCTGCTAAACGGCGGAATTTGCCGTCAATAAGGTTGTACTTCAATGAGCCAAAATTTCTTGTCTGCAAAAAGCGAAATTGCCTTCACTTTCCTATCCTCGTAGAGAAGCAAATGATTCTCCCTCCTGGGCCTCAATTTGCCACCCTCTGCCCAAGCAGCTCTTGCCAGCATGCCTGTCGAATGGTCCTCTCCTTGTAATGGTCGCTCTGTGAGACTCCAAGAGGGTTGCCAAAAGAGAGAATGTTGACTGCATCCTGCGCCTTGTCGCGGGCATCCCAGTCACGCGGCCGGTTCAGCGCCTCAGGGTCATGGTTCCATGAAGGGGCCGAGTTTCCGCTGGCGCGATTGAAGAGAAACTTGATCATGTGGCGCTTGATGCTCGAACTGTTGCTGGCTGTTCCATGCCAAAGGTCATAATGGGTGAAAGCCACTGTGCCGGCCTTGACCGTCAGCGGGACTTGCCCGCGAATGTTCGAATAGGTTGCCATCCTGTCCGTAGGCGCGTTTCGAAACTGCGTTGCCGGGACAATAACCGT
The DNA here is from genome assembly GCA_965116395.1 of Caldilineaceae bacterium. Lineage (GTDB taxonomy): Bacteria > Chloroflexota > Anaerolineae > Caldilineales > Caldilineaceae > Bin5. Next base: position 5,226,707 of record OZ220684.1, on the reverse strand, counting down.
AGGGCCCATGTCAGGCGTGATATCGTGAGGATAGTAGAGCCCCAGCAGCCGATCGATCTGGGTATTGCGATTGTTGGTGCCGTCCTGGTGCCACTGCATCGCGCCGGATCCAGGCAACTTGCAATGCCAGTGCCGGTGCGAGTTAACTGTATAGTCTTCCCCCAACAAGCTGATTAGCGCCCCTCTCACCTGTGGATGCTCCACCACCTGCCACAGATCCGGCACCTCCTCGGTGATGGCGTCGCCTGGATTGGCCGCCAGTTCATCCAGTTTGTCCGCGATCCGACTGTTCAGGCCCGGAGGCAGGTCCGGCTCGACGATGTGGTAGCCAGTAACGAGGAAACGAGCCATGTCAACGTCAGTGAGCAGGTATTTGGCATCGATCATGTGACAACCTCCATCTTCTGCAATATGAACTCATATCCAACGACGTCCAGATCAGTGTCGCTGTAAGGCGACTGCAAGTGTGGAAACTGTACGATCTGCCAGCCGTCGACCACGGCATCATGTACTTTTGTGTAGGGCCACTCGAACTCTCCGCCGCTGATTTCAACCTGGAATTCCTCGACCGGTTCAATCAAAGTGTAGCCCAGAATCTCAGAAAAGACGCTCGGTGTGCGTGCATGCAGGTATAGTAGTCGTTGGCGGAGCTGGCTATTGGACTGCATATTCTTGCTGTTCCGGGCAGTGGAGTGGAATTCGTCGATCTCTTGCTCAATTATATGTCAGGGCCGCCGCGTCGCCAAGCAATTGAGAGGTACAGCCGCAGACGAGAAGTGAAAGAGAATCGGCCCATTCCCGCGCGGCCGTGACTGGACAGCCAGAAGTGTTGCATTCCACCCGCAGCCACTGGAGCATCGAGAATTCAGTCCACTGGGTCTTGGATGTCGCCTTTCGTGAGGGCGACAGTCGCATCCGTCAGAGCCACCCGCAGCACAACCTGGCCAACTTGCGCCGTTTGGCTCTTAACCTCCTACGCAGAGAGAAAAGCGCCAAAATCGGTACTGCTGCCAAACGTAAACGAGCCGGTTTGAAAGCTGGCTATCTCCCGGGAATTCTCTCCCAATAGGATGCGATTGCCCTGAGATTCGGGTAAAGTTGCCCCTTGTGGCCCCAAATCCTGTGCTATAATAGTGTCCGAAATGAGTTGCTTTTCCTCTGACCCTGAGAAGCCATGACTCTCGCAAAAAGAATATCTGAAGCCGAAGGAGGGCCGCTTAGCGTCTATGAGTTGCCCACTCTTCATCTACCGATACCCATCAAAGACGGCGAGGAATCTTCTGCAAAATCAAGCATGTAAGGGCCTACAAAAAGGAAAAACACCGACATAAGCCGTCGTAACCCGCCCTGACCCAAGGCAATTGCAACCAATCGGAAAAGACCTCGTGAGGCTGCCTGAATCGGCTAAAGGAACCGTCGGCGAACTCAAGAAAAAAGTCCAAAAAAAAAGAAAACCCGTCGACTTACGTCGACTTACGTCGACTTGGGTCGACTTGGGTCGACCAAACCAGGACAAATGCATCGACTTGAGATTAGGCCTAGTGAGGCTGCCTGAATCGGCTGAAGGAACCGTCGGCGAACTCAAGAAAAAAGTCCAAGAAAAGAAATTCCGTCGACTTGGATCGACCTGGATCGACCTGGATCGACTTAGATCGACCTAACCCAGGATAATTGCATCGCATAGGGACAAGGCCTCGAAAGGCTGCCTGAATCGAAAAAGTACTCTTGGCGGGTCCGCTTTGTGGACATTTGAGGCGCACGAACTGAGAAGCCACTGCTCTCACCCAAGAAGAACTTGCAGGTGAAAGCGGTCAGCTGAAACGCTGTGAAATGCCCGCAAAACGTCGCCTCGGTTTCCATCAGGGACGGCGAGGACCTGTTCGGTTAGACGCAAAATAGCGTCCCAAAAAACTGAAATTGGCGCGACATACGTATACATTTGTATACATTACGCGACATTTGTAGACATTTCGCGGCCAAAACACTGGCAAGTAAATCCAGTAATGACGAGTACCCGTTGACGTTTGTCACCAAGGCGATTGGCGGAAGCAAAATGCTCTTTCGCCAAGAACCGCGCACAGAAAATCCGTTTCGTCTGAGGTGTTCTTCGCGGCCCATCGCATGAATTCGCCGATCGATCTGCTCTGTCCAATGCAACACGTAAGCGAGAAAAATCCCTGGTAGTAACTCTCGTCCAACGCGCATACGAGACATCCTGCATAGGTAAGGCCCCAGTCACAGCACATCAGGCAAATCCCGTGAACTGCAGCGCAGACAACCCGAAAACGCTCGTAAACGCTCATGATCTCTCGTAAACTCTCGTCCAACACACACATGAGAATGCCTTTGTCCCACCCATCATGATGAATCTGGTAAAGACGGTCCACAATGAATGAAATGCCCGCATCAGCCCACAAAACATTTGCTTCTGATGTGAATTCCATCTTCTCCTCCGATGCCAAACCGCTCCTGACTTCCACCCGCAGCCACCGAAGCATCGAGAATCCAGTCTACTGGGTCTGGGATGGGGACGACGGTCGCACCAGTCAGGTCCATGCGCAGCACAACCTGGCCGTCTTGCGCCGCATGGCTTTCAACCTCTTACCCAACGAGAACAGCACCAAAATCGGTTTCGCTGCCAAACCTAAACGAGCAGGTAGGAAAACTGACTACCTCCTGAAAGTCCTCTCCCAAAATGATGCGTTTGCCCTGGCCCTTCGGCAGGCAGGCGTTGACGACAAGCTTGCAAGACGGTAGAATCTGCGTATCCAGGAATTAATCAAAATGTCATCTGAGAAATTGCAGGAAATTAACGAGCCATGATGTCAGATGCTGATGCGCCGCAGTCCCTGTCGGCCCCAACCGATAACGGGCATAACACGGGGCAGCGAACGCAATCCACTGTTCAACCACTAAACGGGAAGCCGCGACCCTCGCTGCCCCCATCAGTGATAGACTGCGACATCCACAACGAAGTGTCTTCCATCGAACTGTTGATGCCCTATCTGGCCGACCACTGGTGCGACTACATCCGCGAGTCGGCCTTCATCGGTCCCCACGCCAACGACTATCCCCGCGGCGCGCCAACCACGGCGCGGCCGGGCAGCATGCCCGCAAACGGGGGAGCGGCAGGTTCAAGCTTGCAGCTGGTTCGCGAGCAGGCGCTGGCCCCCTGGAATACCGAAATTGGGATTCTCAACTGTGCCTACCGGGTCCAGAGCGTCAAACAGGAAGATCTGGCCGCAGACCTGGCTACCGCAGCCAACCGCTGGCAGATCGACGAGTGGCTGACACCGGAACCGCGTCTGCGGGGATCGCTGGTCGTGCCCAGCCGGACACCATCCCGTGCTGCCGAAGAGATCCATCGCTTCGGCGACCATCCGCAGTTCGTCCAAGTGGTTCTTCCCGTACGCTCTTTCATTCCCTACGGCAATCGCTTCTACGATCCCCTCTATGCCGCGGCCGTGGAACGCGATCTGGTCATCGGCATCAACTTCGGCGGCGCGCCAGGTCATCCACCCACACCCGTGGGCTGGCCTTCCACCTATCTGGAAGAGCATGCCGGCATGGCGCAGGTTTTCCAGTCCCAGGTCATCAGCATCATTGCCGAAGGAGTTTTCGACCGCTTCCCCGAGCTGCGCATCGCCCTGATTGAAGGCGGATTCGCCTGGATGCCTTCCCTCATGTGGCGGCTCGATAAGGAGTGGAAAGGACTCCGTTCCAACACACCATGGGTCAAACGTGCCCCGTCCGACTACATTCGCCAGCACATGCGCGTGACCGTGCAGCCTGTGGGCGCCCCGCCCGATCCCCGCTATATTCTGCAAACAGTCGAACAGATGGAGTCGGACTCTCTGCTCATGTTCGCCACTGACTATCCGCACTGGCACTATGATGACGACGAAGAAGCCTGGCCCGTAACATTGCCGGAACCTCTCAACGCCAACATCTGGCATAAGAATGCTCGCTCGTTCTATCGACTATAGGGAGCCGGACCATGACCCTGCAAATGGATGTAACCGAACAACCGCAGAGCCCCGCAAAAACCAAGCTGGCGGTAATTGACACGGACATTCACAATTATGATGTCTATGACGACCCTGTTTTCAACGACATCATCACCAACTATCTGGCAACAGAATGGCAGGAATATCACAAAATGCTCGGTATGCGGGGTCACTACGGCGGCGGCTACCCGCGCGCCCAGCCCAATGCTGCTCGCACCGACGCCTGGCCGCCCAGCGGACGCCCTCCCGGCACCGACCTGGATTTCATGCGCGAGCAGCTGCTCGATGCTTTTGACATGGACTACGGCATCTTGAATCCCCTCGTCGGTGCCGGCGGCCAGGTGAATCGAGAGTATGGTGCCCAACTGGCGCGGGCCATCAACGAATATCAGATTGCGGAATGGCTGGAGCTCGAACCTCGCCTGCGCGCGTCGATCCTGGTCAACTACGAAGACGCAGATCTGGCGGCAGAGGAGATTCACCGGCTGGGCGACAATAAGGGTTTCGTGCAAGTGATCCTCGTCGCCAGGACCCAGGAACCGCTCGGGCGCCGCAAATACTGGAAGATGTACGAGGCTGCCCTTGAGTACGACCTGCCAATCGGCATACATTTCGGCGGGCTTGGCGGACATCCCCTCACTGCCGGTGGATGGCCCTCGTACTACATCGAAGACCACTGCGGAATGGCCCAGGCGTTTCAGGCTCAAGTTGCCAGCCTTGTGTGCGAAGGCGTCTTCGAGCACTTTCCAGAGCTGCGCATAGTGATTATCGAAGGCGGTTTCGCCTGGATGCCTTCGCTTGCTTGGCGGCTGGACCAGAGTTGGAAGAGGCTGCGCGCGGAGACGCCCTATCTCAAGAAGGCGCCCTCCGAGTATATTCAGGAGCACTTCTGGCTCTCCACCCAACCAATGGAGGAACCGCGGCAACAGTCCCATTTCGACCAGCTGCTGGAGCAGATGGACGGCGGGCGGCGCCTGATGTTTGCAACCGATTACCCGCACTGGGACTTTGACTCCCCCGGTCGGGCCGTGCCGACCTCGCTTCCACTGGAAACCCGGCGCAACATCATGGCTGAGAACGCCCGCCAATTCTACAAGCTGGATTAACGAAAAGCTGGACGGACCAAATGGGCGGTATTCTCCGCTTCCTGAACACACCACTGACGACTGTGCAGGGCACGCCCTTGTCACTGACCGACCTGCTGATGACGGTCGGCACAGTCCTCCTGTTCTACATCCTGGCGCGGGCAGCCGCCGGCCAGTTCCAGAAGCGGCTGGAGTCCCGGCTCAAGCTCACCGCAACCAATAGACGGCTCATCCGCACGGTTATCTTCCTGTCGATTCTGTTTGCCGGCGTATACACCTCTCTTTCCTCCCTTGGCGTGAACCTGTCCATTTTTCTGGTCCCACTCAGCGCCCTGAGTATTGGACTGGGCCTCGGACTTCAGAATCTGGCCAGCAACTATATTGCCGGTTTGGTCCTGATGACTGAACAAACGATTCGGGACGGAGACGTGATTGAGGTCGATGGTATACGCGGGACTGTCCAGGAAATGAGCCTCCGTACCACTGTTGTCAAAACATTCGGCAATACGGAAGTTATCGTCCCGAATTCGCTCATGGTTTCGCAGCGGCTCGATAACTGGACGAAGTCGGACCAGATTCTCCGCGTTGAATCCCAGATTGGCGTAGCCTACGGTTCTGAAATTGGTGTAGTGCATCAAATCCTTCATTCCCACATCGTCAAACACTCGGCGGTCCTGTCAGACCCGGAACCGCGCACCTTTCTGGTCGAGTTCGCCGATTCAGCCCTTCTTTTCCGGATTCAATACTGGATCGATGATCCATCGCAACGGCTGTCCTCCCTGAGTGAGATCCTGGAAGATATCTATCTTGGTCTGCAAGAGCATGGCATTCCCATCCCTTTCCCGCAACGAGATGTTTGGCTGAAGAGCGATCCCTTCGGCGAAAACGTTGCCTTTGCCGCAGCAGCAGAGACCGATTAGCGACAATCCTGTTCATGCTTGCCTTAAATCTGCCAACCGTTCGCAAGGAGACGTTTCCATGACCAAATTAGGGGCCGCCCCGATTTCCGCGCCGGGTTGGACCGCCCAACCCAAAGAAGGCGTAAAGATCGTGGATTGCGATGTTCACCACAATTTTGAACGGCCTGAGCAGCTGTTGCCTTACCTGTCCAGGTTCTGGCAAAACCATCTGATCGACCAGGGCCTGCACCTACCCAGCGCCGGCTACTCAAACGTCCCTTATCGTACCAACCGGGCCGATCTGAAAGACCCGGGACTGAAGGAACGCGACTTCAACTTCTCGTTGGAGTTTATGCAGCGTGAGCATCTCGACCCGTGGAACATCGACTTCGCGCTGTTGACCGGTCCGCCTCCCTTCTATGGCTATACGGGCCTCCCCGACCCTGACTGGGCTGCCGCTCTCTGTCGAGCCTTCAACGACTGGACTATCGAACATTGGCTGGAAAAAGATGAGCGGGTAGTCAATGCCATCCTCATCTCCCCTTCCGACCCCGCCCAGGCCGTCAGCGAGATAAATCGGTTGGCCGACCGCCCGGACACTGCCGCTATCATGGTTCCGATGGGTACCAGCATGCCATTCGGGAACCGCTTCTACCACCCTATCTGGGAAGCGTGTGAAGAGCACGGTCTGCCGGTTATCGCCCATATCGGCGGCGGCGGCGGCGCAGCCCGAACCACGCCCACACCGGTAGGCTTTCCAACCTACTACATGGAATCCCGCATGAGCCGTCCCTTTGTGGCCAGCACGCACGCCTCGTCGCTGATCTGTGAGGGCGTCTTTGAGAAGTTTCCCAACCTGAAGTTTGCCCTCACCGAGGCGCAGCAGCTGTGGGCGGTGGCCGTAATGTGGCACATGGATTCGGATTGGAAGGCAATTCGCGACCAGACGCCTTGGCTTAAGCGACTGCCGAGCGAATACTTCCGCGAGCACATTCGCGTCGGATCACAACCCATGCACGAGGCTGAAACGACCGAGCAGCAGTATCAGTTCCTCGATATGTTACACGCCGACGAAACACTTGTGTACTGTTCCGATTTTCCTCATTTCGACTGGAACGATCCCGTCACAACTTTTCCCAAACTTACGCCCGAAGTGCAGCAGCGCATTTTCGCCGACAATGCTCTGGAAATGCTGCGCATAGGAGACGCTCTGCGATGACGAAAGTTGTCATCGCCAAAGTCTGGGAGATTCCGCCAGGCGGCCGCAAAATCGTTGTCCCTTTCCGCGGGCGCGCCGGTATCGGCGTCTTCAATGTCAATGGCCGGCTATATGCTCTGCGCAACATTTGCCCGCATAAGCGAGGACCCCTCTGCACCGGCGAATTGACAGGCCAGATAGCTGCCGACGCGCCGCCGTCCGCCTATGACTCCGACTTGAAGGTCGACGGAGAAGGCGAAGTTCTGCGCTGCCCGTGGCATCAGTGGCCATTTGAAATCGCAACCGGACGCTGTCTCGTCGACCCGGAGGTGCGCGTAAAGACCTACCCTGTGCGCATTGATGGCAATGACATAGTGGTCGATCTGGACGACTGAAAAACTAAAGAGTATTCAACGCCGGTATTGTGACAGTCAGGAGAAGAGATGACTAACAGCGCTATGATGGAACGCCGCAACCGCCTGCTTGGCATGGGCGCGCCAATCTTCTACGAGAAACCGGTCAACATCGTTCGTGGGGAAGGAGTTTGGCTCTACGATGATGAAGGGCGCCGTTATCTCGATATGTACAACAATGTGCCCTGCGTCGGTCACTGTCATCCACACGTGGTCGAGGCGATGCACAGCCAGGCGCAAACACTCAATGTTCACAGCCGCTATCTCAATGAAGACGTCCTCGACTATGCTGAACGGTTGGCGAATCTTCACGCAGATCCCCTGACCAGCGTGGTATTCACCTGCACGGGCACGGAAGCCAACGAGGTGGCGTTAGGCATCGCCCGCGCCGCCACTGGAGGGCAAGGCTTCATTTGCAGCGATGCCGCCTACCACGGCAACTCCGCCGAGGTAGGCAAATTCACCCGCGTCGCCCAACAGGCACAAAACGAGCGAGCTGAGAATATCCGTGCATTTCCCTTCCCGCAGCGCTACCGCCCTCTCGGCGACGGCCTGTCCGACAACGAGCTGACAGAGCTCTACCTGGCGGAGGTAGAGGGTGCTATCGACAGTTTGCGAGCCAATGGAATCGCGCTGGCGGGGATGCTGGTCTGCTCGATTTTCGCCAACGAGGGACTGCCCTCTTTCTCCGGTGAGTTCATGCGGCAAGCGGCCGCGCTGGTGCGAGCCGAAGGCGGGCTGGTCATCGCCGACGAAGTGCAAGCAGGCTTCTGCCGTACAGGCCAGTGGTGGGGTTACGGAGCAACCGACTTCGTGCCCGACATCGTTACGATGGGCAAGCCGATGGGCAACGGGCTCCCCGTCGCCGGCGCGGCGGCATCGAGCGAGTTAGTCGATAATTTCCGCCGCCACAAGCGCTACTTCAACACCTTTGCAGCCAGTCCCTTGCAGGCGGCGGCGGGAATGGCCGTGATCGACGTCATCGAAAATGAGGACTTGGCAAGTAATGTCAACAAGGTTGGCGCACATCTGCTAAACGAACTAGCCACACTTCAGGACAACTGCGAGCAGTTCGCCGACGTCCGCGGCCACGGACTGTTCATCGGCATGGAATGGGTTCGAGACCGCGCTTCTAAGAAGCCGGATCCCGAGGGCGCGACCGCGATCGTCAACGGCCTGCGCGACCGGGGCTTTCTCATCGGCAGCGCCGGGCCCAATAGCAATATCCTCAAGATTCGGCCGCCGCTCGTCTTCCAAAAGGAGCACGCGGACCTGTTTCTGCCCGCGTTTGAAGAGAGCTTTCGAGAATGTGTCATCGCTTGAGGCCCGGACCCAGGAAACTGGGGAGCCACCGTCCGGAGCAAAGAAAAATTCGCCGGGAGATTCTCTCATTTTCCAGAGTCAGCGGGAGTCCTGATGGCAGGCAGCAGTGATGAACCGGCAACTGGCAACGGTCTCTTCGTTCACAAGCCTGAGATACCATTTGAAGAGGAGCTGCTGGCCTCTGCCGCGCGGGCATTGGAAGCCTGGAACCTGAACGTTCTAGACATCAACCTGGTTTCGCATTCGGAGAACATCGTTTTTCGGGTCGATACTGACAGCGGGCAGGCTTTTGTCTTTCGATTCCACCGGCCGGGCTATCATTCGCTGCCTGAACTGTACGGTGAGCTTCAGTGGACCGCTGCCCTGAACCGGTCCGGAATCGGCGCACCTTTACCCCGCCGCACAAGGGACAATGAGGCCTTCGTCAGCGTCTACCTGCCAGAGCTATCACAGACCCGCTATGTGAGTTTGGTCGAGTGGGTCGAAGGGACTTCGATGGCAACACTGATTGAGCAGGAGAGTGACAGATCCAGCCTGGAGAACTACTTCCACAAGACGGGTCATCTTGCAGCCCGCATTCACAATCAGGCGGTAGCATGGCCTCTTCCTTCCGGATTTGAACGGCACGCGTTTGATGCCGACGGGCTGATGGGCAAGGATCCGTTCTGGGGTCCCTTCTGGGAGCAATCTAAATTAACCCCGGCAGAAAGAGCGCAAGTCATTTACGCCCGCGACCAGATATATCGAACTCTGTGCGATTACGGCAAAGACCGGGAATCGTACAGCCTGATCCACGCCGATCTGCACCCCGGTAACCTGATTGTAACCGGCGACCATGTGCACATTATCGACTTTGACGACGCCGGTTTTGGGTGGCACCTGTACGAACTGGCGGTGGCCATCTCATACTATCAGGACAATCCCCTTTTCGACGTTATCAGAGAAGCCATCATCGCCGGTTACCTTTCAGAGCGGCCTCTATCGCCGGCCGAAATCGAGCTCCTGCCGATGTTTGTCCTGATACGGAGCATGGTGTCGCTAGGCTGGATTCACCAACGTCCGGAGCTGGATCACAGCCACAAGCTTCCCACACTGATACAGAGATCTTGCGAGCAGTCGAAAGCACTGTTTGGCAGTGTCTGAAATGGCCGGCGGAAGTTCCGGGCAATTCGCGACCAAACGTTCATCCCCGCAGTCATTCATGTTATCTCGCTGTGCTTGTGGTGGCCGCAACCTTGCTTGAGGCGCGCTGCTGGTGAGGCGGCCAACGATGAGTGAGGCGCGATCTTGGAGGGGGATGCAAGAGGCTTACCCAACAAGAGAGAGAATCAAAGGACCGACCGCCCATTGGAGATCTCTAGGTCCCCTGGTCCGGCTCCTTGTGCAGTTGCGTACTGGCTCTGGCTAAGCCGTAGCACATGCCCTCCCCTCCCCGCTCCCTGGGCCCTTCACTTAGCGGCTTCACACACAGGAGCGAGGTAGAAAGCATCGAGAAATCTGGAGGTATTCAGTGCGAAAAATCCGTTACAACTGCGCGATGAGTTTGGACGGTTACATTGCGGACGTCAACGACGGATATGACTGGATTGATATCGACCCGGACATTGACTTCGCCCAACTGTCGGTGCAGTTCGACACCTATCTGATTGGTCGCCGGACCTTTGAAGTTGTTGATGTGCAGGGTTCCCCGGCTACGCCGGAATCCAAGATGTTCGTTTTCTCGAAGAGCTTGCGCCAGAGCGACCATCAGAATGTACAGATAGTCGGCGAGGACTGGATTGAGGTTGTGCGGTCGCTGCGGTCGGAACACGGTAAGGACATCTGGCTATTTGGGGGCGGGCAGCTGTTCGGAAGTCTCTGTAATGAGGGGCTGGTTGACACAGTGGAGGTGGCAGTCATGCCGGTTATACTAGGCCGTGGCGTGCAATTTGTAGCGGGACTGTCGAGACAGGTGAAATTAAATCTTAGAGAACAGCGTGTTTACGAGAAAACCGGGACCGTGGTGCTTGTTTACGAAGTCGGCAAAAAAGTCGAAACCTGTGAGACCTAATCGGCAGTTTGGTCCGCCTGTTTGGTCCCAGGTCTCATCTATTATTGGAGGCAGTTGCACTTTCCTGCAACGTGTATGCCATTTGCTCCTGTCGGATTCTATGTCTCCGTCGAGGAACAAAGTAGAATGGGGCAAGTTATAGTCGCTTTTCGAAAGCGCCGACCGAAATTCATACCAGAAAAAGTAAGGAATTCATGCCCACAGAAACTACCGAAGGCCAGAAAGAAGAAACTTCGAATCCCCCCTCTTCACGCGATACGAACGACTTCGACGAAAATGTTAACCCCTTGGACCTGGTTGAGCCTGAGAATGCGCTCCCTGCGATCACGTATGCAGAGATGCCCAAGATTGCACAAGATGCGGCCGCCAGCGCCGGTTGGACCAAACTGATGCCAGTACAGTCCAAGGCCATTCCCTACCTGCTTGCAGGGCGGGATCTGATGGTCCAATCGCGTACTGGCAGTGGCAAGACGGGTGCGTTTCTGCTCCCTATCCTCCATAAGATTAATTTGAAAAAGAGGGCCTGCCAGGCTCTGATCCTGGTTCCTACACGGGAACTGGCCCTTCAGGTTTCAAAGGAGGCCGCGATTTTGGGGGATGCAACCGGCGTCAGCAGCGTTGCAGTCTACGGCGGTGTCGGATACGGCCCCCAAATTTCGGCGCTGCGTGACGGCGCGCAACTGGTAATTGGCACGCCGGGGCGTATTCTCGACCACCTGTTGCAACGCACGCTGCGCCTGGACAATCTGCATCAGCTGGTATTTGACGAAGCCGACAGGATGTTGTCGATGGGCTTCTACCCGGACATGCTGCAAGTGCAGTCCTATCTCCCTTCAGGACCTATCCAGGGCTCCATGTTCTCCGCTACCTTTCCAGCGCATGTGTTGCGCTTGGCGCAGCAGTTTCTGACGCAACCCGATTTCCTCAGTCTGAGCCGCGATCGGGTCCATGTCGCCGAGGCAGAGCATGTCCTCTATGCCGATCCGGGCATGAAAAAGGATAGAGCGCTGGTGCGGCTTATCGAAATGGAAAACCCGGCTGCAGCGCTGGTCTTCTGTAACACACGCCGCACGGTCGATTATGTGACGATTGTCCTGCAGCGTTTCGGCTATGATGCTGACAGAATCAGTTCCGATCTCAGCCAGAGTGAACGAGAGCGCGTCTTGCGCCGCGTGCGCGAGGGGAAACTGAGACTTCTGGTAGCCACAGATGTGGCAGCCCGGGGCATCGACATTCCAGAACTGTCCCATGTAATTCAGTATGAACCGCCCGATGATCTCGAATCCTATATACACCGCGCCGGGCGTACTGCCCGCGCCGGCGCTTCCGGGGTTGCGATATCCCTGACAGCCTCTTTCGACGAACGCATGATGATGGAGCGCATCGCAAAACGCTACAGCATCCCTCTGGAGGAGCGCAAGCTGCCCACCGACGAAGAGGTGGCGTCCTTAGTCTCTGAACGCGTCACTTCCCTGCTAGAAGCCAAGCTCCGCAGCCGCGATAACCTGCAGAGCGAACGTATGAGGAGGTTCCGTCCGCTGGTAAAAGAATGGATGGAGTCGGACGAGGGCCAGACACTACTGGCAATGCTGGTCGACGACTTCTATCAAGACCTGTTGCATGCGCCCCCGGCACTGCCCGCCGAAGAGGCATCCACAAAGCCCGCTGCCAGGCCCGCTCGGAAGTCCCAATCACAGGGTGGTCAAAGGCGGCGTCGGAGCCGTCCGCGTCGTTCCAGCAACCGCCGCGAGTGACGGCGCTTCACCCCGTTTCGTCCGCCTGATGCACTGGCACAGGCGGACGCGGGCACCTTCTGAATCGTCGCCTTCCTGTCTGAATCTACCTCTCCTGATCCGGCACATTTCTTCGCAACTCCGACAGCCAGGCCGCGGCTGAGGAGTCGCTGGGCGCACGCCAGTCTCCACGCGGGCTGAGCGAACCGCCGCTGCCAACCTTGGGGCCGTTGGGCACGGCCGTACGCTTAAATTGGCTGATCTGGAAGAAGCGGAAGAGGAAAAGTTCCAGCCACTTTCTGATCTCCGACAGATCGTATTGGTTACGTTTGTGGTCGGGCAGGAAGTCAGGCCAAATGCCTTGCCCGCGGTCGCCCCAGGCCTGCAACGCCATAAAGGCAACCTTGCTGGGCCGGAAACCATAGCGGGAGATATGGTACAGGAAAAAGTCCTGTAGCTCATACGGCCCGATTTTCGCTTCGGTGGATTGGGCCGGTCCGTCACCTTCCCCATCCCCTGGCACCAGTTCCGGCGAAATCTCGGTATCCAATATCGACTGCAGAACAGTGCTGGCACTATCTTCGAACTGCTTCGTGGCGATAACCCAGCGGATCAGATGTTGTATGAGCGTCTTGGGAACGGACGCGTTTACATTGTAATGGCTCATCTGGTCGCCGACGCCGTACGTGGCCCAGCCCAGCGCCAGTTCGCTCAGATCGCCGGTCCCCAGTACCAGCGCGTCATTGTAGTTGGCCAACCGAAACAGATGGCTGGTGCGTTCGCCCGCCTGCACATTCTCGAAGGTTATGTCATACTCCGGATCTTCCTCCGCAAATGGATGGCCGATGTCTCGGAACATCTGCATGGCGGCCGGCCGGATGTCAATTTCATGCCCGCTGACGCCAAGTGATTCCATCAGGCGGTGGGCGTTGGAACGAGTGCCGGCGCTGGTTGCAAAGCCGGGCATCGTGTAGGCCAGAATATTGGTGCGGGGCAGCTTGAGCCGGTCCATCGTGCGCGCGGCTACGATAAGCGCCTGTGTCGAATCCAGCCCGCCCGAGATGCCGACAACGATTTTCTCAATGCCTGTGGCCCGCAGGCGCTGCATCAAACCATGAACCTGGATGTTATAGGCCTCGTAGGCCTGTTCGTCACGCCGTACCGCGTCGCTGGGAACGAAAGGAAAGCGCTCGATTCTGCGATTCAGACGGTTTATGGCAGGCGCGATGCACTGTGATTTCTCGCTGGCGTCCGCGCCCGCTAAGGCCGGCGCCTGAAATTCGAATCCGACAGTCCGAATCTCCTCCAACTGCTCGCGGTGCAGGGCGGCCGCATCGTTGAAGCTCGTCAGCCTCATGCGGCTTTGTGCCAGGCGTTCCGTGTCTATGTCAGCGGTGATAATCTGTTCGTGATCCGCAAACCGTTCCGATTCTGCCAGCAGGTCGCCGTCTTCATAGATCAGCGCATGGCCGTCCCAGGCCAGATCTGTCGTCGATTCACCCGGCCCCGCGGCCGAGTAGAGATACGCGGCAATACACTTGCCAGACTGGCTGGCGCACAAGTCCTTGCGGTAGTTGGCCTTGCCAATGGTGATGTTCGACGCAGACAGATTCGCCAAAACCGTAGCGCCTGCCAGCGCCGCATAGGAACTGGGGGGAATCGGCGTCCAAACGTCTTCGCATATCTCCGCATGTAAGACAAAGGCACTTGCTTCTGCAACGAGATGCCCGTCGCTACCAGATAGTGGAGAATCTGGGTGACCGGCTACGTTGCCACCGGAGGAATGTGCCGCTTGAAAAATCAGATCGTTGCCAAAAGGTACGGTCTCCTTCATGAAAGAGACATACTTACCCACGGCATGGCGTGCGGAGCTGAACTGCCTTCGCTCATAGAATTCGCGGTAGTTGGGCAAATAGGTCTTGGGAACAATGCCCAGCACGCGACCGCGGTAGATGACGACCGCACAGTTGAAGAGACGGTTCTCAAAGCGCAGCGGCGCCCCGACCAGAAGTACGGGCGTCAAATCCCTGCTGGCATGCACGATCTCTCTTATGCCAGCGAGGACACCGTCCAACAGGGCATCCTGCTGGAGCAGGTCGTCGATTGCATAAGAGGAGATGCCCAGCTCGGGAAACAGGGCAACCGCCGCACCGGCATCCGACGCCTGGGCGGCCAAACCAGCCGTGCGTTGCGCGTTGAATTCGGGGTCCGCTACCCGTACGTGGGGAACGCAGACCGCCACGCGCACAAAACCATGGCTATAAATTGAATAGAAGGAGTCGGCCATTTTTGCGTCTGTGACTTCCTTTTCCGGTGAAGTCGCTGCGAACACCTGACAGTATCGTATTATCTGAGAAACTGACTGCAGGCGCAAGACCCTTTGGACACAGGCCTCAAAACTCTGCGATAATTGAGAGTATACAATGCGGCCGGCTGAGCGCAGCCTGGAACCTATCCAAACTTTCAAACAGCCCCGCTCCAATGTATCACTGAAATGGAGACGCCAAAATGACCTGGAAAGTTGCGGGCATTAACTTTGATCATTCGCATATGGGCGACCTTTTGCGCCTTTGCCATGAACATCCAGACGTCGAGATTGCCGGCATCAGCCACACGGACCGGCAACCGATGGAGACTGCCGTCAATAACTTCAGCATTCCTGACGACCAGATTTTCACCGACTACAGGGAATGTCTTGAAAGGACGCAGCCGGACATTGTCATACTGTGCCCGTCCACGGCCAGCCATGCCGAATGGGTGCTAAAGGTCGCTCCCTATGATGTGCATGTTCTGCTCGAAAAGCCATTCGCGGCCGACCTGGACGCTGCCGATCAGATGATTGCAGCAATGGCGAATTCCAAGAGACAGTTCATCATCAATTGGCCGCTGCGATGGTATCCCTGTCATGTAACTGCCAAGCGCCTGCTTAACGAAGGGACTATCGGCGAGCTTATCGAGGTTCACTACTACGATGGCAACCGCGGCCCGCTCTTCCACAGGGCCGACAAAGAAGAGACCGACGAAGCATATCGTCTGCGAAAAAATGAAAGCTGGTTTTATGACAGGTCCGAGGGTGGCGGGTCGCTGCTGGACTACCTCGGCTACGGCGTAACACTGGGAACTTGGTTCCTGGACGGCCGCGCGCCGCTGGAAGTGACGACCGTTGTTGACGAGCCGCCCGGGCTGGAGGTGGACGAACACAGCATCACCATCTGCAAGTATCCGTTTGGCCTGTCCAAGTACGAGACGCGGTGGGGCACGTTTACGGATCCGTGGACGCTTCAGCCTCAGCCCAAATGCGGATTCGTGCTAAAGGGAAGCGAGGGGACGATCAGTAGCTACGACTACGAGGAATCAGTACGCGTCCAGACAAGTGACAGTCCTGAAGGCTATAATCAGCCAGTGGACCGGTTGACGCCCCCCAATCAGAACGTGATCCAGTACCTTATTTCCTGCCTGGAGACAGGCACACCGCCCGAAGGACCGCTGTCGCCCACCATCTGCCGCATCGGCCAGCAGATTGTAGACTCGGCAATCCTCAGCGCGCGTGAGAGGCGGACGGTCCCGTTGCTGCCCTAACAGTCTTCTGAAAAAAAAGAGGCGCCGGCTTCCGCAGCCAACGCCGTTACTACTGAATCTCTGCAAATGGGGCACAGCAAACACGAGGATATGTGCGTTAGAGTGGGCGGTGACGGACTCGAACCGCCGGCCTATTCCTTGTAAGGGAATCGCTCTAACCAGCTGAGCTAACCGCCCAATTACAGAACGACCATAGTATATATCACCACTTGGAGAACAAGAAATGTACAACCTGCAGGGAAAGGTTGCCCTAGTCACCGGCGCCGGCGGTGAGCATGGCATCGGCAGAGGGATCGCGCTGAGATTGGCACAGGAGGGAGCCGATGTTGTTGTGACCGACATCACAACCAAGCCCTATACCGACGCCGCGTGGGGCGGCCTGCCGGCGGTTCAGGCGGAGATCGAAGCGATGGATTGCCGCGCCCTGGCGCTGACCTGCGACGTGACCGACGAAGCCTCCGTCAGTTCAGCGATGCAGAAGGCACTGGACACGATGGGGCGAGTAGACATCCTGGTAAACAATGCCGGCGCCCGCGCCGCCGGCGATCGAGTGCCGGTCACTGACCTGCCGAAAAATGAATGGGACCGTGTCCTCAACGTGAATCTGACGGGAACCTTTCTGTGCAGCAGGGCAGCCGCCCGCCACATGTTGAGCCGCGGCGACGGCGGTCGCATCATCAACATTTCGTCGACCGCCGGCAAAAGAGGCGTCGCACGGTTCGCCGCTTACTGCTCCTCCAAGTTCGGAGTCATCGGCTTCACACAGTCTCTCGCCCAGGAATTGGCTCCCCACAACATCACAGTCAACGCAATCTGTCCCAGCCTGACCAATACCGAACGGATCGGTCACATGGCCAGCGTGCTCTCTGACCCGTCACTGCCACTGGAGGAAGCGACCGACAACCTTCTCGCAAAGTCGCTGGCCGGCACGCCGATTGGCCGTCTTGCCAGCCCCCAGGACCTAGCCCGCACGGTGGCCTTTCTGGCTTCGGACGAGGCCGACTTTCTTACCGGGCTCGCCATCCCTGTCGCAGGCGGGACCATGATGATATAGCGTGTTGGGCATAAGAGTTTAGAAAAGGACCATCACTCTAAAATACGCTGATCACTCAAATCCTTGCCGCCGATGGACTTGGTGATGACTGCCCCGCGATACTCCAGGATTTCCAGGTCGGCCAGGCCGTTGACGATGTTGTACTGGGTGGGCATATCCTCCCACCTGGCTCTATACCACTGCACATTGCCCTGGCCGCGCCACATACCCAGCACACGGCGGTTTGGCGTGTGCGCTGGTGTCAGCACGGCATACGCAGCGTCGGCAGTGCCCCACTCACCCGTACGCGGCATGTATTTGTAGTGGAGCATTCCTTCGCTGGTCGCGTTCTCAGCTTGAGCCGCAATCTCTTGCTCTGACACTTCGGTCAGGTCGTGCAGGCTCAGATCGAGGAAGCGAAATCCCAGCCAGCTGCCGGTACAGTGGGTTGTACCGTCGTAGACGACCGGCTCGGGCAATTCACAATAAATTTTGGAAAAACCCAGTTCCTCGCGACCGGTAAGGATGGGATCTGTCAGGTTCTCCCACAAAACGAGCAGCAGGCTGCCGGTCACTGTGTCCACTTTTCCGGTGTACGTAACCGGAATTGAAGCCCCCAAGGTGTTGTACCCTCTCCCCGCCAGCCAGTCTATCTCCTTCATGTATGTTGCGCTTATCGTCACAACTGGCTCGCCCTCTAGGGCGAATCCGGGCGGTAACAGCGCTTCCGCGGCTGAAGCGTGGGTCAGGAAGCTGACCGAGTGCGAGAGGCTCTTGGGGCTGTCGACGCAGTCGAAGCCTCGTCCGTCGGGCCCCCGGCGAGGACCTGTTCGAGGCCCGAAGTGGGTCGGCATGCGGTACATCGCGTCGGGCTGGAATGAATAGGGCATTATCTGCGCTCCTGCTATGAATAAGAGAACTACGTTGGCCAGGGAAACCCGTGGGCTATTCAGGCCGCCATTAATAGTGAAGCTGAAAAGTCCCGATGCAACTGCGCCGCGCTCCTCTTTGAATCGGGTCCAATCTCATACCTGCTCGAGCGCCCCGTCTTCCTCTCCGGTTTCGGCGCCGGGTTTTAGCAGTACCTTACGTCGGTTGCCTCCCTCCGGATCTGCGCCGACCAGGCCTTTCGATTCGAGTATCTTGACAAGCTGCGCTGCGCGAGGATAACCGATCTGCAGCTCTTGTTGCACGAAACTGGCGCTGATGGTCTTCTCGCCCCGAATTGCGTCGATCGCCTCTGCAAGCAATTCATCCTCGTCATCCAATCGATCCAGCAGGCCGTTCCAGGGCGAGACTTTGGCCTTAGGACGATCTGGATTCTCAAGCCGATCACGCTCCTGCCACCAGTCAACAATCCGTTTTATTTCGGAGTCCGTGACGTAGCTGCCCTGCACGCGTTGGACCTTGGCCTTGTCCGCCCGCATGAGGAGCATGTCCCCCTGCCCAAGCAGCTTTTCAGCGCCGGGAGAATCCAGAATGACGCGACTATCGACCTGACTGGTGACGGCAAAGGCGATGCGAGAAGGGAAGTTTGCTTTGATGAGACCGGTAACGACGTCGGTGCTCGGCCGCTGCGTTGCCAGCACAAGATGGATACCGGTCGCACGCGCCATCTGCGCCAGCCGGACAAGCTGTTTCTCGATTTCTTCTGGCGCGGTCATCATCAGATCGGCCAGTTCATCTACGACCAGGACGATGTGGGGCAGAGTGCTTAATTTTTTTCGGCGCCGGGCAATCCGATTGTAGCCTTCAATGTTTCGAACTTTGTATTCGCGAAACAACCTGTATCTCTCATCCATCTGCAGCAGAAGCCACGTCAACGCACCATGAACTTCCTCCAGGTCCGTGATCACCTCGCCTATCATGTGCGGAATATGATTATAGCCGGGTAATTCCACCAGCTTGGGGTCCACCATGATAAAGCGAAGGCTTTCCGGGCCATGGTACATGAGCAAGCTGACGATCACGCCGTTGATACAGGCCGACTTGCCTGAGCCGGTGGCCCCCGCGATCAGAAGATGGGGTGCGCGCGCCAAGTCAGCCGCCACCGGCGTCCCTGAAGTATCCCTGCCGAGTGCCAAAGGCAGCGTCCCGCCCTCTCTGGTCATCTGCTTACTTTCCAAGATGCCCCGCAGGCCCACTATCGTCTTTTCTGGGTTCGGCACCTCTATGCCTACAAATGGCTGGCCGGGAACCGGCGCCTCTATCCGGATGGCAGGCGCGGCGAGCGCCAAGGCCAGGTCGTCGGCCACCGACGCGATGCGGCTGACTCTTACTTTACGTCTTTGGCCGCCTCGCTCAACATATAGGGGCTGCACACCGAACTGCGTAACTGTCGGCCCGCTTTCGACATTGACGATTTCCACCGGAATATCGAAGTCCTGCAGAGTCTCATGGATGATCTCGGCCATGCCCTCAATGTCCCACAAGATTTGGGCGGCTTCATCTTCCAATAACGCTGCGGAGGGCCGCTCTTCTTCTCTTCGACTGTGTTTGAGAGGGCTCTCACCTGAATTGGCGGCCTTAGGCCTGCGTTTGGCAGGCGCCTCCGCCGGGATCGGCAGTTCCGCCTGAACCGGTCGTCCCGCCTCATTCAGTTCCGACGGCTCCGCCGCGAATGCATTCGAGGTTTGTGGATCATCGAGGTCTACAGGACATGGCGGTTCCTCAACGTCCTCGATCTCAAAGGCCGCTTGCTCCGGTTCCTCTTCAGACGATAGTGGATATTCGTCAGGATGCTCATCGAGTGAGGGGGCCTGATCCGGCCATGAATCCGCCGTCAAGTGGCGTAGCTGGACAACGTAGCCGAACAGGTAAATCAGCGGTGTATGGCGAAACAGCAGGTAAATGCTCAACAGCGCCAACAAAACCACGGACAGGGCAGCCGGAATCTGCCCAAACAGGCTGATCAGCAGGTTGCCAGCGCCCCAACCGATTATTCCCGCCCCTTGGCCCGCGCTGGGAAACGCCCAATCGGCAACCGGGTGGTCACTGATATGTTCGAGAGAGGCTAACGACAACAACAAAAGTTCGGCGCCTACGAGCGCCTCAGGGTGCCAGTAACCGGCTTGGCGGCCCAAAAGCAGCACAGCCCCTGTAACCAGCAGGCTCAGCACCAGCGGCCAGGCCATCCTTCCGGCGAGCATCAGTGTCCATGACTCGTGGCCGGATACGACAAGAGTGAAACCGAGATAACCTCCGAAAAGAAATACCGCAAATCCCAGGACCTCATTGCCAAATCTGGCCAACAGATGCTGTATGTTCGCCTGAATGCCTGCCGCAGGACCAGTCTTCTGAAATTTTCGCCGTTTACGCCGCTTGGCAGCCATGGGTCATGTCCTCGGGAATACCTGCGCCGGACGCAGCATTGGGTCTCAGCAATCCCTTCCGTTTCATCTCACTTCGTCCACGACGATGGCAGCGTCTTCTTCCTGCATCTTGAGCAATGCGTCCCAGTCGCCCTGCTCCATTTCCGTCAGAACTTGCGCCACCTGGCCAATTGCAACCCGCTGCTTGCGGTACAGATCGCTCTCGCTGATGGCCAGACGGCCAGCGATATCTCGTATCTTGCGACCCTGAATAAAACGCATCTCCAGGATATTGTAGAGCAGCCATTCCGGCGTGCTCAGGTCCTGCTTACTGCTCGGGCGCAAGTTCTGGATGGCACGGCCCAACACCAGCCGCAATGCTTTGCCGGGATTGCCATCGGCTTCTTCGATTACCCGATCCACAACTCGCAGTTGCATCAACGGGCTTCGGGTCAGCTTAGGACCGCCCCAATAGTGGCTGAGGGCGTCTTTAACCCAACTCTCAAATTCAGGGTTGTGAATCGGGCTCGGTTCAAGCAGTTCAGCCGGAGGCACCTCAGTGTCTTCAGACACATAGGGCACAATACCGCGGATCTGCTGGATGCGGTCGATGCCTGGAATGATGCGGCGCAGAGCGACCATCACCTGCATCTGCATCTTCCGATCGAGCAACGCCGCGGAGACGCTGTCGATCTGTTGGGCCAACAGATTCTGTTCATCCAGGCTGAAGCTAGGCGATCCGGTGCGGGCGCGTACGCCCAGCATGCCCAGCACCATTTCTCCTTCACGGCCGCTTGCAGGTTCCAGCACGGGCCAGAGCCAGTATCCTCCGTACTCCGCCGGCTGCAAAGCCGGAAGCCGTTGCGCCTCCTTTCCGCCATTCATCGACAGGGGAGTCAAGCCTTCTACACTATGCGCCGGCCCGTCATTGGACGGAGTGCCATTCGTGCGAACAAGGCCCAACGCCTCGTTCAGAGCATTGCTCCAATCCTTGTCGTCAAGAATCTCCTGTCGCGTTCCCTCAGGTCCAACCACTGCTTCCAGGATCAGATCAGTGCCAATGGCCGCTGCCACAAAGCCTGAGCGAACGCGCAGAATCTCACAAAGAACTGTCAAATGGTTTTCGAGAAACTGACGCAAATCTGTAGTCGTCAGCAGTCGCCTGTCAAGCTCCCGCAACCAGGCGATTTCCTCCCGAGCCTCTCCGTATACAATCCGGTCGGTCAACGCCTTTGAAAGGCTGAGAATTACCTGGGCAGCGATTATCACCCCGGTAATTACACTGAAAAGTACAATGTTGCGAGGGAGGCCAAGCACGTGCTCTACCGTTGGAATCGTCTGAATGGCCAGAATCACGAGAATCGCAACAACCGGACCCCGGGCAAAGTAGCGTATGAGGCGGTACCGCACAACTCTGTCAGGCGTATAGACCCCGAAAAATGCTACAGTGTAACTCAGGAAGATGAGCATGGAGCCGACAGCACTGTTGCCTACTATCGCCAAGCCAAGAATCCACTCTGGCGCTAGCAGTCCAGCCGAGGCTTTGCCCAATGCAATCAGATAAGGGAAAGTGCCGATGCCCGGCGCCGCCGTTGCCACGAGAAGATACGTCATTCGTTTGCGGCTCTCGGCCGTCAGACAGCGCTGACGGGCCTTCCAAATGTTGAAGTGGGAGAGAATTACAACACCGGCGAAGAAGGCTGCGAAGGGCCAGAACAAAATACCGGGACGTAGATAACTGAGCAGCGGGTCAAACTCCACATAGTCAACCAGGAGGGTCGAGAAAAGTGCCAGCAGAGCGCTGACCACCGAAAGGACGCCAATAGCATTGTTGATTAGCCGGCGGCGGTCAGTATGATAGTTCGTGGTGCGCAGAATCGAATAGGAGAAGGCATAATAGGCCCCGGGCAAGAATGCAATCCCCAACCATTGGAAGCGCAGCCACTTCGTCGCCGAGTCCGCGCTGATCGCCTGTGTCAATGCGACTTCGGACGCGTATGTCACCATGACAAGGCCCAGCAAATAAGCAAAGCGCCTGGCCACTGGGTGACGGAAATTATAATTTAGCGTATAAGCAAGAAGCGAGAAGGCGAGAATCACGACCACCGACGAGACCAGGGCGTTCATAAAGCCCAGGGCATCGGCGAGGGTCAACGATAGTTCATTCATAAGGTACAGTCACTCGAATTGCAGATTCCTCGTGATTGAGGCGAATGTGTGAGGCGCCGCCTCCCACTGTCCGCTGACTCTGTCTCCCCCTGTTCGAGGAGGCAATCTGCGGGTGAGACCGTCTGTTTTCGAACCCTGCCTAAAACATCCTAAGGTTCCCAGTTGACCTGCTCGTTGACAACGACCCACATGTCGTTTCGTTTCTCCATCTGCATCGTAAAGTTCCCGCCGACAGTAGGTGTCCTCTGAATGGTAATGCCAACGCTCGCTCGATCAACCGTTTCGAATCGAACAGTTCCCATCTGAATGATGGGACCTTCCACCGCCATAGAGTCCTCGGCACTCTCCAGCCAAATCGTTGGCCCATCAAAGCCCAATTCGCCCAGTTGCTCTGCAGGGTGCCGCACCAGGCGCAACTGCGCCAGCATGCCGTCGGCTCCCGGTTCGAGTTGCCGCCGCTGGCCCAGCTTGTGAATCAATGCCGTCCGGCGAATACGCATGCTGTCCGGCTCTTCGGTATCAGTGCTCATGTAATAGTTGGCCAGAGCGAAAATAGGGCCAAACGCGTGTTGCGAAGAGAGCAGCCCCAATAGCTCCTCCCGCACGCGATTCCACATTGATCGCCACTGCCCGGCTGTTACCTGGTCGCCATACTCCAGCAGCTGTAACGTTGTTTCCGCCCCCAGCCGGCTGATAATGGACGGCGGCGTCAGGTATGTCGGATCCTGCTTCAGCCTTGCCAAGAGGACGTCAGGCGTCGCTTCCGCCTCCTGGAAAGCGTGAAAACTGTACCGTGTGTTCAGTGTGAAAAACACGCCAAGTATCACTGCCCCGGTCAGGAGCAGAACCAGCGTCCACGACAGCGGATCCATCGATTCAAAAATCTGCTGGTAGGTCGGCATGGAATCTAAACCAAGCCTGCGCAGCAACTCTTCAAATCGGTTTGTGCTTTCCGACATGCGGAATCAACCAGTCCTGACTAACGGCAGAGCAACTCCGCCTCTCATGCTCAGGCACTTAGCATTTGGCCGCTGGTCGGCGACGTCGCCTGCTTCAATTGCGGAACTGCTCTGCGTCTCGGAAGTTTCTCGGCACCAGACGACGACCGTCTGCGTCCAGTCTAATTGTATCATATATCGACTGGTGAACGATGCCCGTTCTCATGGGGTTCCAGCCAGGTCAGTAGTCCAAAAAGACCGCATAGGCCCTTCTCGGCCCGATGGCTATAGAACTCGTCAGTATTGCCCGCGGTGTCGATTTCCGCGATTTCGATGTTGCCGCGAGGTACCCCGCCCGCTATCAATTGGTCGGCATTGGCCTGCCAAAGATCGAAAAAAGGATTTGCGTGTTCTCCGTTATGTCTGTAGAAATACTTCTCTCCGCCAGGTAACTTTGCAGTAGCCATCTGGATCACTTCATCGCCTACTTCGTAGCTCTCCGGCCCAATGCTCGGTCCTATGCCCACATGCACATCGGCCGCGTCCGTCCCGAAGGCGGCCGCCATCGCCTTCAGGGCGGCGGGTCCAATACCTTTGACGGTACCTCGCCAACCAGCGTGGCACGCGCCCAGTGCATGGCGGACCGGATCGAACAAAATCAGCGGCACGCAGTCGGCAAATACGAGAAAGAGGGGCAAGGCAACCGCATTGGTGATGAGGGCATCGCAATCCTTCTGCCGGGAGCCGGCGTCCTTCCAGCCGACACGGGCCACGTTCGCACTGTGGACCTGGTGCGTGCGGACTGGATTGTCAGGCTCTTGGCCAAGGGCCGCGCAGAATCGAGCGAAGTTTTCCAACACACGCGTACGGTCATCGCCGCGGCTGTAGCTGAAATTCAGACTACGCCAGGGGTAGGGCGATACGCCGCCGTGGCGCGCACTGAAATGGGCTTGCAAAGGGTGAGAGGAAAAACTTTCAAAGGAATAGGTCACCACGCCATTGTTGTAAGGGATGCGGTGCATTTTTCTGATCGGTTTCCTCCCGCAACCGATTCGCCAACGCTGGCGGTGTCAAACACTCTCGCGTTGACAGATTTCCTAACGGCGAACCGGATTCACTCCAGTGGGACTGGTTCGATAGTCACATTGCCCAGGCCGGTGTTGTGTTTCTGGTCCTTGAGCTTTGTCCAGGGAAGCCAATCCTGCGCCCGCCAAGCCCCGCCCTTGGCAGCAGGGATCGGCCGGTTCTCATTGCTACCGTAGCGGAAGGCCCAGTCGTCATCACATGCCTGGCAAGTGAGACACCCGGCGCTGTCGGGAGGGCACGAGAGCCCCGTACGCTCTGCTGTGGCCAGGCGCAATTCGTAGTTAAAATAGTTTTCGCTTACACCGCTCTGGACGATATCCCAGGGAAGAGCATCTCCTGCATTCCACTGGCCCAGATAATGCTCCTTATCCAACCCCAGTTTTTCCATTGTGCGAAAGAAGAGACGGGTATTCAGTTGTCCCGGTGGAATCTCCAAGAGCACATCGGCCAGCGCGCGATCTCCACGGCTCAGAACCGCTTGCACTTCGGCCCATTCCGGCGAATCCGCTCGCACCTCGACACCGTGCCGCGCCAGCGCCTTGTTTATCCTGCGCTGCCGGCGCTTAAGCTCCGCGGCCGGCATCATCGCTTCCCATTGGAAAGGCGTGTGCGCCTTGGGGACAAAGGGCGTAGCGTTTATGGCCAGCCGGCGCCTGTACAGCTGTCGCGCCTTGAGCGTAAACTCGATCAGCTCTTGTATGTCCTCGTCTGTCTCGGTTGGGTGGCCTGTCATAAAGTAGAGCTTGAGCTGGGGAAAATCCAGCTCCGCAGCCAGCCCCACCGCTCGCATCATCTGCTCTTCGGTCTGGGTCTTGTTTATTACATTCCGCAGGCGTTCGCTGCCCGCTTCCGGCGCGACTGTCAATGTCTGGGTGCCGCCGGCGGCCATCGCCTGAATCAGTGGAACGCTGATCGGATCCATCCGCATCGAACTGGCGCTAATGGAGGCGCCCATGCTGGCAAGCTCGGTTGCCAGTTCATCGATCTGAGTATGGTCGCTCACCGCGGCGCTGACGAGTCCAATGCGATCGTGCCCTTTCGCCATGGCCGTTCGCGCCCAGCCCAGCAGCGACTCCAATGGCTGTTCGCGTGGCGGCCGGTACACGTAACCTGCCAGGCAGAAGCGACAGCCTCTTCCGCAGCCACGCGCAATTTCCATAAGGTGCATGCCGCTGAACTCCGTGTCCGGCGTATAAAGCACCGACTGGGTCGGGAAGTTAGCCAGCTCGCGCACCCACAGCCGCTCCACCGGGCGGAAGTCGGCATGATCTCGATTCGACGGGCGCAGATGGGGAATGTAGAAACCGGGCTCACGGTCAAGCGTCTGCAGCAGCGCCTCGCGATCTTCGTATAGCCCATCGCGGCACAATTCCAGGAACTGCGGCACCGCCTCCTCGCCTTCCCCGATCAGAACGGCATCGAAGAAGGGGGCCATCGGCTCCGGATTCATGGTGATGCCCGGGCCGCCCGCGATGATAAGAGGCCAGTCAGATCCGTCCCAGCGGCTGCTGTCACGCCGCTCCTGAGCCAGCGGCGGGATCCCGGCCTGGCGCAGCATTTCAACGACATTAAAGTAATCCATCTCCCAGGAGATTGTAAAGGCCCAGATGTCAAAGTCATCTGCTGGGCGACCAGTTTCCAGAGAGAGCAGGGGCTCACCCGCCGCGGCCGCGCCCTTTTGCCAGAACATGCGCTCACAGACTACGTCGGGCTCAGCGTTCAGCCAACTGTACAGCAGCTGAAACGCAAGGCTGCTCATGCCAACGTAGTAGCTGTTTGGAAAGGTCAACGCGACCGGGATGCGCCCTCCCCAGTCCTTGACGACGGCGCCCTCCTCTAGCTGCTTGCCGCGGCCTTGCCCGCTGGAGACGGCAGTCCTCTTTTGAGTTGAGCCTCTTCGATGCTTTGCCATTTTCGTTGCACAGTCCTGTCGTTCTGGAGGTCAGAATCCTGTCCTCACCTCGCCTGCCTCCCGAAAAAGTCGGCCGCCTGCTAAACTTCGTTAGTGACTACTCCGCCATCGTCAATTCGCCGCCGTGCAACCCAGGCTCAGGCTGGCGTTCAAAATGTCTCCAGCCGATATCCGCTAACCACTATTCTCTGCGGTGCCCCTGAGGCTCTCTGCACCCTATCGCTCAGGGCTGGCGGTCGCCCCAGTTCAATGAACACTGAGCGGGAGCCGCCAGGGGCTATCTCCCTACATATAGCTGTCGCCCCATATGTAGTCGCCCTTTATGAATTTGGGCGGTCGGCCGCAAGCGGCCTCCCTTGTGCAGGGGCTGCGCCCCCGCAACGCCCCCCTCCAAAACCATCCCTCACCAACCTGTGCGCCTTCTTCGCAACGTCTCGGCTTGCGTGCCGTACGGTGGCTGTCAAACAGTTTCGTCCCAAGCGTCCGACGGGTTCCAAGGATGACTGGCTGGTCAACTACTGTCGCCCAGTAGTTTCATTCCCGAAAGTTTCGACAGACGGTGTAAGCATCGCAACCTCTGGACGGCGCTGCAGCGGCGATATGGGCACTGGGCTTCCCGGCCCCCATTCTAACACCTGGTGGTCAGCCTTGCGAAAGCAAGGACAGCGCCTTCTCCCACTCGGCCGGCGTATTGACGTTGGTAAATGTGCGAAGATCCGGGTCGAAGGAGCGCAGTGCGCTGGCTGCAATCCAACGGACGCGTACATAAGGCCAGAAGCTGTCCATGCGGCGCAGACCCCCCACCAAAACGTTTTCTACGGCAGGGAGGCAGCGGCTGTGATAGAGCGCATGCAGAGGCTGTGACCTTCCTTCTAGAACAGGCACAATCGCATCGCAACCGCCGTCTGCAAGGTCTGTCAGATACTGGCATGCTGCCGCCGAAAGAAAGGGCATGTCTCCGGCGACAGTCAGCGCCCAGCCCTCGATCCGGCGCAATCCCGTTGCGAGGCCGCCCAACGGGCCGACTCCGGGCGAGTCGTCCGGAATGCAACGCGTATCTGTGTAAACTACTGCCGGATCATCGCCGCGCTGTCTGCAGCTTTGGCAGGAATCGCGCAGAGCTTCACAAACGCCGATGCTGTTGGCTACGACCACTGTTCTGGCAGTCATCGGCAAAAGGCGGTCGGTCGCGTGCCGAATCAACGGTATTCCACGCGGCGGCACAGGCAGCAGAAGCTTCTCGGAGCCCATGCGGCGGCTGCTCCCTCCGGCAATGATCAGCAGCGTTAAATTCTCGTTGTAACGGACATCTGGCCCCTTCACGTCCATGCCCCTGTTTTCAATTCCCCAACAAAAAGAGCGAGTTGCTTTCACAACTCGCTCTCCTTTTGCAGGCTGTTTGCCGGCTATTTACTCAAGCCGCTTGGGCTTCCAGATGCTTTACGACATCGCCAACTGTTTCGATCTCCTGGGCTTGTTCGTCGCTGATTTCTCCGCCAAACTCTTCTTCGAATGACATTATCAACTCAACCAGGTCCAAACTGTCTGCGTCCAAATCCTCTTTGAACTTGGCATTTTCGGTCACTTCATCAGGATCAACATCTAGCTGATCAACTATGATATCGCGAACCTGTTCGAAAGTTGTTGCCATACTCATGCCCCCTTTTGTCAATACACGTAATCAAAATCAATGCTAATATCTTGCATTATAAATCATAAAACACTAGAATCGAATTAGAGTTACGTTTTTCTGTAAGAAATTGGGATAAAATGTTCGAACAAGGCGTGGCAGGCTGAGGCAGGGCTTTCCCGGAATGTGTTGGAAAGAATGGGAAGCCGCGCCTCGAAATGGGCCTACTCCGAGTCGCCTCGCATGTTAGACCGCGCAATCCGCTTTCCTGCCAATGAAAAGCGGCAGAATCTGTTCCACATTGAGGTCCCATGGAGGACTCGATTGTCAACGGCCGGTCGAAAAGACGACCATATCCGCATAAACCTGGAAGAAGATGTCTCCTTTAGGCAGCTGACGTCTGGCTTTGAGCATTACCATTTCACCCATCAGGCACTGCCTGAAATAGACCTTACCGCGGTGGACACCAGCGTCATCGTATTGGGCAAGCGTCTTTCCGCGCCCATTCAGGTCAGCTCCATGACCGGCGGCACTGCCCAGGCAGGACTCTTCAACCAGCGCCTTGCAGAGGCTGTGCAAGAAAGAAACCTGGCCATGGGTGTCGGCAGCCAGCGCGCGGCCCTCGAAGACACCCAAACCAAGGCCTCCTTCTTCGTACGCACATACGCGCCCGACGCGCTGATTTTTGCCAATCTTGGGGCAGTGCAACTCAACTATGGCTACACCGTCGATCAGTGCCGGCAGGCTGTGGACATGGTGGAAGCCGACGCCCTGATCCTCCACCTGAATCCCTTACAAGAAGTATTGCAACCGGAAGGCGACACTCGTTGGGGCGGGCTCCTGTCCCGGATTGAAGAAGTCTGCGCGCAAGTTGGAGTTCCAGTCATAGTCAAGGAGGTTGGTTGGGGGATCGGCCCGCAGGTGGCGCGTAACCTGATCGATGCCGGCGTAAGTGCTATCGACGTCGCCGGCGCCGGCGGAACATCCTGGAGTGAAGTTGAGAAACACCGCGCGCCAGCGGAGCGCCAGCGCCGGCTGGCGGCGTCCTTCAGAGAGTGGGGGATCCCAACTGTCACCAGCCTGGCATATGTCCGCGACGCGCGTGCGGCAGCCGGCAAGCCTGACCTGCTTCTATTTGCAAGCGGCGGCGTGCGCAATGGTCAGGATGTCGCAAAGGCGGCTGCTTTGGGCGCCGACCTGGCTGGCCTGGCATCCCCGTTCCTGAAGCGTGCAGTTGAGTCGACGGCGGCGGTGGTGGAGGAGATGGATCTGCTGGTTGATGAGCTCCGTATCGCGATGTTTGCCAGCGGGTCCATCAATATTGAAGCATTGAGGCAACCCGGTGTCCTTGTAAGAGCGGCTGACATGACCGGTGTAACAGCGTCAGTTCCCCTACGCACGCATGAGGTCAGCCCATCTGAGAGAGTTCACGGGGGCAATCAGGAGCGTCTGCTCCCGATTCCCAAAGACGGCGGCACCGGCATCGGCCGCGCCATTCCTGAGTCCGCTATGGTAAGGAAACCGCCCGAAGAGATGACCGTCGGCACGACGGAGTCCGATTCGCTGAGCGGGGGCGCTGGCGTGCCCGGCAGCGGTTCCCTGAGCGAATTTACCTCACTGTGGTTGCCAAAACTTGAGGATGAAATGAAGTCCGTTCTGGCCACGCGCAGCCCTCTTCAGGCGAACCATTACGCAATGATGCACTATCACATGGGCTGGGCAGATGAGGCCCTCCGTCCCCACTCTCTTGCGGCAGGAAAGCGCATACGGCCGCTGCTTTGCCTGATCGCGTGCGAAGCGGTCGGCGGGAATCCGGCCAATGCGATTCCAGCTGCGGCTGCGGTCGAGATTCTTCACAACTTCTCTCTTGTCCACGATGATATCGAAGACGGAGACGAGCTCCGCCGCCACCGACCAACAGTTTGGGCGCTTTGGGGCGTGCCTCAAGCGATAAACGTAGGCGACGGGCTGTTCGCTCTCGCTTTCTCAGCACTAATGCGATCGGCAGTTCATCCATCTTCTGCCGCCCCTCACTCCACGAGCCCAGGGAACGGCCTGGCACTCGCCGCTCTCGAACACTTTACAAAGATCTGTATCGGCTTGACAGAAGGCCAGCACCTCGATCTGAGCTTTGAAGAGCGAGAAGATGTGACCGTCGCCGAATACTTGCAAATGATAAAAGGGAAGACTGCCGCCCTGGTTGCAGGATCGGTCGCGGTGGGGGCGCTCTTCGGCGGCGCCGACACCCGTCAAGCCGAATGTATGCATCGGTTTGGGCACAACATCGGACTTGCTTTTCAGATACAGGATGACATACTGGGCATTTGGGGCGATCCCGAAGTGACTGGGAAGGCCGCAGGAAACGATATCCTGCGGCGCAAGAAGAGCCTGCCCATGCTATTTGGATTGGAGCACCCCGAGGCAGCCGGCAAAATCAATGTACTGTGGCGCGATGGAATGGTCGAGGAGCATCTCGCCCAAGTACTCGCTATCCTGGACGGGATTGAAGCGAAACGCTGGTCAGAAGAGCAAGTAAAGCGCTATCACAACGCGGCGATGGAAGCTCTCTATGATGGCTTGGGAGACCGGGCTGACGATTCCCTGCTACTTGAACTGGCCAATCAACTCTTGCAACGCCAGAAGTAGCCGGTCCGTGGCAACGCCGCGACTTTTCTTTCCCCCAAGACTGGATTAACGCTTAATCTGGGTGCAAAGTCGCTCGCGCTTAGAGACTAAAAAGTCAGGCCGCTTCCGACCAGGTCTCCAGTTTACTCTTGACCGCAAGGCAGAAAGCATCCGCGCTGGCGCCGTCCAACACGCGGTGGTCGTAGCTGAGGGCCAAGTCCATCATTGGTCGGAAGGCCAGATAGTCATCCACACTGGCTTCATAGGGCTTAGCACGGCTGACTACCACCGGTCTCTTCTCTATTGCACCAGTTCCAAGAATCGCAACCTGGGGTTGTAGGATCACCGGAGTCTGGAACAGGCTCCCGGAAGTACCGTAGTTGGTCAGCGTGAAAGTGCCCCCTTGTGTGTCGGCAGCCGTGAGCTGATTTTCTCTGGCGCGGGCTGCCAAGTCGGCCACTTGGCGGGCAATTCCAAGTAAATTCATATCGCCGGCGTCGCGTATGACCGGCACGATCAACCCCCCCACACCGGTGGCGTCGGGAGGCAGCGCGACCGCCATGCCGATGTTGAACGAGTGCTTAAGCAACAAGCCCTCTTCCTTCCACTCAGAATTGACGGCAGGAACCGCCCTCAACCCTTCAACAACGGCCGCCACTATATATGCGGTTAGCGTCAATCGCACCCCTTGCTGCGCGTATTCCCCCTTGTGCGTCTGATAGTGCGCGGTCGCGGTTCCCATGTCGACGCTGTGCACAGTCGTAACGTGGGGTGCCGAAAACGCGCTCTGCACCATGTTTCTGGCAATGATTTGGCGCATCCGGCTGTGTGGGACCAGCGTATCGCCCGCACTCTCCAGTCCGGAAGCCGCATCACTCTTGGTCGCGGCTTTGGTTACCGCGTCTGACGCCGGCTTCCGTTCGGCAGCCTGAGGTACAGAGTCATAATTCGCAGCGTCGGTCAGGTGGGAAAGTCCCTTCTGCTCCTTTGCATACTCGATCAGGTCGTGCCGCGTCAGGCTGCCAGGCGGACGCCCCCCTGCCACCATTCGCAGATCGATGTCATATGCCGCTGCCAGCCGGCGTACTTCCAAAGGCACCATCGAGCTGTCGGTAGAAGTCGATTCCTCCAGCGAGTCCAGCTCCTCCTCTTGCGCCTCTTTAGGTTCCTTCTGGCCGCTTCTCAGTTTTTCTCTGAGCGTTGCCTCCACGTCGCTCTTTGTGATCTGCTCGCCGTCACCACTCTGGACTGCCGACAGAGCAATGCCTGCCTCTTCCGCCATGCGACGTGCAACCGGAGTGGCTCGAACCGCCGCGCCATCATCCTCTAGCGTATCTTCCGTCTGCGATTCGGCCGGTCCATCACCTCTTTCGCCACGACCAGACTGGTCCGGCGTGAATTCAGCCCCAGAGTCCTCAGACGCCGGTTCCGTCGCCTCCGCTGCTTCTCCGATCACGGCGATTACTGCATCCAGATCGACGATCTCACCCTCGCCAAAACGAATCGAAAGGACCCTGCCGCCCACGGGCGACGGGACCTCGGTATCCACCTTGTCGGTCGCAATCTCCAAGAGGGGATCTCCGGCTCTGATGTCCTCGCCTTCCTTGACAAGCCAGCGACTGATGGTCACATCTTCCACTTCCTCACCCATGTCGGGCAGAGTTACATCCGTAGCCATTGCCAAATCCCCTTTATCCCCGCTCCATCTCCAAAACAGTGGCGATAATATCGTTCTTCCAAGGTAGGGCCTCTTCTTCCAACACGCGTGAAACAGGGATCGAAACGGGGGCCATCCCCAGGCGGCGGGCAGGAGCGCGCAACAGTTGAGGCGCTTCTTCGTAGGCCCGCGCCACCAGCTCGGCGCCTACGCCGCAGTTCGCATAGGATTCGTGAACCGCCAGCAGGCGCCCGGTCTTGGCAACCGATTCCCAGACTGTCTCCGTGTCCAACGGCTCGACCGTGCGTAAGTCGACAACCTCGCAATCGATGCCATGCTCTTCTTGCAGAGTTTCCGCGGCTTCCAGGGCCTGCAAAAGACAGAAACTGAATGTAGCAATGGTCAGATCCCCGCCTTCGCGTTTTACGTCCGCCTTACCGATCGGGATCAAATACTCTTCATCCGGCGGCGGCGCCTCGCCGCGCGTAAAGTAAAGCATCTTGTGTTCGAGAAAGGCGACCGGATTGTCGTCGCGAATCGCAGATTTCAATAAGCCCTTGGCATCGTACGGTGTTGCCGGCGCCACGACCCTTATGCCGGGAAAGTGGGCGTACAAACTGTCCACCGACTGGCTGTGCTGCGAGCCGTAGCGTTTGCCTCCCCCCTGCTGTCCCCGAATCACCAGGGGGACGTTCAAAAGTCCGCCGGTCATGTACTGGTACTTGGCGATCTGATTGAAAATCTGGTCGGCAGCCACCAGCGTAAAGTCCATGTACATCAGTTCAACGACCGGACGCATGCCGACGGTGGCCGCGCCGAGTGCCATGCCCATGAATGCCTGTTCGCTGATTGGCGTGTCCAGGACCCGCTTCTCGCCGAATTCGTCGAGCAAATTGCGAGTCACCCGGAAAAGCCCGCCGTAATGGCCGACGTCCTCGCCGATGAGAAAGACATTCTGGTCGTGCTGCATTTCTTCTCGCAGCGCTTCATTTAAGGCCTGAATATATGTGGTTCTTCGCATAGATAATCCCAGGAAAACTCTAGAGCAACTCTTGAGACAAATGACTTAATGCGTGAGAATTCAGCTACTCTTCTCCGTATGTGGTGGAAACAAATACGTCCAAATACGTCTCCGCCGGGTCTGGCCATGGGCTGTTCTCCGCGAAGGCCACCGCTTCGTCGATGATCTCGTCGATCTCCTCGTCGATGGCAGCAATTCCAGCGTCGTCTACACCTCTCGCAAGGAGTTTATGCCGCAGAACGGTCAGCGGTTCATAGGCCTGCTGCTTTTCGACCTCCTCCTGCGGGCGGTAGGTCTCCAGATCGCCTGCCATGTGTCCTGCCAGACGGTAGGTGATACCCTCGATGAAAGTTGGCCCTGCACCCGATCTTGCGCGCTCGGCCGCCTGGCTTACCGCGGCGTGGACCACCTCCACATCATTGCCGTCAATCTGCATCGAGTCCATGCCGTAGGACCTGGGGAACAGGTATATATCTTCGATCGAAGACGTCCGCCAGATCGGCGTCATTTCTGAATAACGGTTGTTCTCACAATAGAAGATTAGCGGCAGTTTCCACTTGGCAGCAATATTGAAGGTCTCATGCATTACCCCCTGGAACAGCGCGCCGTCACCGAAAAAAGTGATAGCTACCCGATCCTCACCTCGAATATGGCTCGCCAGGGCCAGCCCGGCCGCGTGGGGCACTTGCGCGGCGACGATGCCGTTCGCTCCCATCATGCCGTGCTCAGGAGATACGAAGTGCATCGAGCCTCCCTTGCCCTTGGCGAAACCGTCGCTGCGCCCCATGACCTCGGCAATCGCCCGCCCCGGATCCATGCCCCACGCCAGGCCATGATGGTGGCCGCGGTACGTGCATGTGATGTAGTCGCCGCGACGCAAGGCCGCGGCCGCGCCGATAGCATTGGCCTCGTGGCCGATGGCCGTATGCATAGCCCCACCGATCTGCCCCTCTTCTGCTGCTGCCAGCAACGCTTCTTCCATCAGCCTGATGGTGAGCGCCTTCCTGTACATTTCAACCAGTAGGTCGGTCGATAGGGCCGGCACGTCAAGGTCAGTGGCCGACATTGAAGGCAAGACATCCGTAGTAATCGAGGTCGAAACAGCACGACTCTCTATATCCGACGCATTTGTCACAGTCACCTTGTCGCCGCCATCTTCAGTTGCATTTGATTCGGTCGCACTGTTGGCCAACTGCATTGTGGTTCATCCCAGTTTCTTACCAGCCTGCCCACACGCACATCCCTACTGAAGGTGGAGCAGACGTAAGTGTCTCGCCGCAAAAATAAACGGAGTGCGTTGCCGCACCCCGTTAGATAGCATTCTTTGTCTGGAAACGCGATTCTCGGCACAGAGATTTCTTCGGGCTCTCTACGTCCTCTTGTGCCCTCTGAAGTACGCCGCCAAATTCTTGACTGTCACAATTTAGCGTATGCCTGCCATTTCTTGCAACAGATGCCAGTTCGCCAGCCGGTCGGCCTGGGCCATCATCAGAACCTCCGACGGGTTGCCCTCTTTGTCGAACTGCTTGCTGAAGCGGCCCTCCGAACGGGCAAAAGTGACGAAATCGATAGTTTCGCCCGTCTTTTTGATCGTGTACCAGTCTTCCTTTGCTGCCGGATTGCCCTGAAGACTGAGGCGGTCACGAATCGTCTCGCCCTTGCGCGGATCATATACAAACATTGGGAAAGCCCGGCTATCTACCGCCAGTTTCGCCTGGTGGCGAGCCATGTTGTCGGCAACGCCATGCTCAGGCTGGCATGTCGTGAACACATTGACTATCGCCGGTCCTTGGAATTCGGCAGCCTCCAGGATCGACTTGTAAAAATGGTTGGGGGTAGACTGTACCGTCTGGGCAACGTATGTGTTTGGGTGCATCATGGCGATGCGCCCCAGCTCTTTACGCATCTCCTGTTTTCCTGCATGGGCCGTGCCATGGGAGTACATCTTGGAATCCTGGCCCGTGAACGATGCTGTGCTGGTCTGGCCGCCTGTGTTGGAGTAGACCTGCGTATCCAGAACGAGCACCTTAATGTTCATGCCGCTGGCCAGCATCCGGCTGAGCGCCTGGAATCCAATGTCGAGCATGGCGCCATCACCGCCCATCACCCACAGCTGCTTGTCCTGCCAGCCCAGCTGGTCCCAGCGCATTCGCAAACCCATCGCGAACGTAGGACCGTCTTCAAAGAGCGAGTTGCTCCAGGGAACGATGTACGGATTGTAAGGATAGGTGCTGCCGTAAACAGTGTTGCAGCCTGTGCTTGCGGCGATGCCGAGGTTTTCGGAACCGTACTTGTAGCCCAGGGCTGCCAGCCACATGCGGATTGCTGTCGCTTCCCCGCATCCGGCGCAAGAGCCGGCCCCGCCCACGTAGAGCATGCTCTGCTCCGCCAGCATCATGTCGACCGCGACGCGCTCATTGATGAAATCCTGCGGTGTCGGAGGAAGCTTGCGGAAGAAGTCGATGCTCTTCTGGTAAATCGGAACTGTTGTATCTTCTTTTTCGATCATCTTCAACGCATGGTAACCAAGGTCATCGCACGCCTCAACACATTCAGCGCAACCCTTGCACTTCGTTGGATCGATGAAAATGCCGAATTTCCCGGGTGTCTTCTTCCTTTTCGCCGGAACATTGTAAAACTTGTTGGTCTCAGCAAACTGCTTTGACATAAAGCTGCGTTCGGCGTCGTCTTCGATGTCATCCAGCGCAAGCGTCAGTTCGTCATCGGTCACGACCTTGCCCAGGATAGCCGTATCCGGGCACTGGGTGACACAACTCATACAACCTGTGCAGTTCTCCTGGATGTATTCGGGAATCTCCGGCGCAATGTAACTGAAGTCGCGGTAAGCGCCCGTACCCGCAGGAATGACCGAGCGAGCCACACCTACGTCAGCCTCGAGCGAATCCGGCCCTGGCCCCTCGTTGTACTCATGAAGTACCCTATCGAAAAAGTCGTGAGCATCTACAATCATCGAATCGAAGCCGTTGCCATGGCCGTTGGAGCCGTCAACCGCCGACTCATCGTGGTCCTCAGCACGCGACTCTGAATCTTGACCGTTCGTCGTCCGGGTCAAATTGCGAATGTCGAATGTATTAACCGTAACACCCATAGGAGTTGCCGCCTTTCGGGTAGATAGAGAACCGTTGAAGCTGATTTCGGCAATCGATTAAGTAAACAGTGTAATCTCTGCGCCAGGCACGAGAACCGGCGACGTAATGTCCTGCGCGATAATCTCCGGCGGAATCTCGAAGACCTCTTCGTAGCCTCGTCTTACACAGCGCATATTGGCCTGCACGACTGCTTCGCCGCGCTTGCCGAAGTACTTGCGCAGCGCCTGTTCGGAACGTTCCAAAACATCTTCATCACTAAGACTCGCGTCGCCCGCAAAAGGCGTCACTCTCAGGAAGATACCCAGCAGCACGATACCCTGCATACGAACTTCCAGATCAGCCACCGGCGCCTCTTCACGGGAGATTTTGGCGCCGTCCGCGGCCACGACCCGTAGGTCCTTCTCGCGGATCAACTCTTTGGCCTTGGGCGGTACATTTGACCACACCTGTTCCGGCGTAGACTTGTTGGTCTGCACGAAGAGTGTGCCCCCTTGCTGAAGCCCAGCCAGAGGATTGCTTGTAAAGAAGGCGTTTATGTCGTTCATTGGAACGAAATCAACGTTGTTGAGTTCGCAATGGGTCAGAATCGGTTCATCTGCCACCGTCAGATAGTAGGTAGTCGGCAGGCCCTTCTTCTCTGAACCGTACTTGGGGTAGGCCTGTACCTTCTTGCCAAAAATGTCGCCCGCGATCGTGGCGATGACCTTGTTGGTAGTGACCGAACCGAAACCGCCGACCGAGTGGCCGCGCATCGAGAACGCGCCTGGCGGGCGTACATCCGGGTCGCCATTCATTGGCAGTGCGAGGTCATGCTTGATGCCCACGACAAAGAACCGGGGGCCTTCCTCCACCATATTGCGGGCGATGGCGATGAAGTGACCCGGGCGCACGTCGCGGCTGCCCAATCCGGCCGAGCCGCTGAAAATCGTCGGAATGTCGTCGATTGCTGCGAAGCCCGGGCTGCCCGTATATGCGTCGGCAAATGCAGCCTTGATATCGTTCGTTAACGGATTGTTGGGCGCGATCGGGTCGTCCATGCGCTCGAGCACGGTAAACCCTCGTAGATGCTTCAGCGTCTCCACAATCTCCCGGCTGGGGAAGGGTCGATAACAAGTGATATGGACGACGCCAACCTTGATCCCTTCTTCGCGGCGGATGTAGTCGACAGTCGCTTTGGCTGTCTCTATCATGCAGCCCATGCCTACGATGGCATACTCGGCGTCTTCCATTCGGTATGTGTCCAGCATCTGGTAGCGGCGGCCCGTCAGGCGGTAAAACTCGTCCATCGCATTCTGGACCGCGTCTCCTACCTGCGAATAGTATTCGCGCTGGGCAATTTTGCCCTTCATGTAGCTGTCCTGGTTCTGTACAACGCCGGTCATTACCGGATTATAGGGGTTGAACAAATTGACCAGTTTGTCTTCGGGCTTTCCGATAAACTCCTTCATCATCTCAGGTTCGCACAGCAGTACATCCTCTACCGTGTGCGTAGTCAGAAAGCCATCCTGGACGTTGAAGAATGGTGTGCCGCTGTCCTCAGCCGCGCGACGGGTGATCAGCGCCAGGTCACCCGACTCCTGGGCAGTGCGTCCGAAGAGGATGCCCCAACCGGAATCAGAAACGGACATGACATCGTCATGTCCGGCGTGAACATTCAAGCTGTGACTCGTCAGAGCGCGCGAGCCGATGTGAAACACGACCGGCAGGCGCTTGCCTGAAATCGTGTATAGTACCTCGTGCATCAGGATGAGACCCTGGCCGGATGTATAATTGCTGACCCGACCACCGGCAACCGCGAAACCTTCACAAGCGGCAGCGGCGCTGTGTTCGGATTCAGGTTCCAGGAACATCAACTCATCGCCCCACAGATTGCGGGCGCCATTGGAAACAGCCGCTCCGTAACCCCCTCCCATCGTTGTTGAAGAAGTGATGGGATAAGCGCACGCGGCTTGTGTTATGTGTGTCTCGGCCCACACTACAGAGCCGGCTCCGTCTGTCGTCGTTGGGATACCCGGGTACGGCACATGCCCGTTCAGGTTGTCTGAAAGCTTCTCAGATGAACCGGAAAGGTGATTTGTGTCTGCCATGGTCATCCTCCTGGTGCCAAATTGGCGTGCAAAATGCGGGCGGATTCAAGATCTTCATCAGTCCAATCCGTCCATTTGGCATAGTCTACCACAGATCAGCATTGAAAATCAACCCTTGGCTTGTGCCAATTTACACAACTTTCGCCCAGAGCTATTGGGCATTTCCATCAATTAAGGATTCCAAGCAAAAATGTAAAGGTCCTGTCCATGAATTCTGGCCCGCCCAGACATCCATCGAAAGCGCAGCCGGCATCATACGCATTTTGCGCTTCCAAGGGGTCCGGTTTGGTGGCCGAGAGAGAGGTCGCACCCTCATGGCGGCCTATGAGTCACAGGACGTAGGCGGTCTTAGCCGCGATGTTCCTTTCGAACACCGTTTGCTCAATGTAAAAGTAACAGATTGTTATCAAAGTTGAAGCAGGCCCTGAAGGCATAATATCGGAGTATACTCATGGATATGGGTGTCCGTGACTATGTGCAATCCGATGATCCCCCCTTGAAAAGGAACGAAAGCGTGGACCTCTGTCAATCTCAGCCTTGCGACGCAGAGCCAATATGGAAGCAGTTGCCATGGTCCAGCTCTGCTATTCCAGGTCGAATATCCGCAAAGCCTGGTCGTTCAGTTCTGTTTGGCCTCTCTGGCAAGGTGCCGGCCCACCGGGAATAGAAGTAAAGGAACAGAAATATCAATGAATATCCATAGCCACCGGAGGCTCATCGCTGGTTCGACCATACGGGAACCGATCCAGTTCCATAGAAGGGCATGAAACACAATAACGCCTCCATAAAAAGTTATGTTTGCCTCAAAGTATTCCTTGTCAAGTCCCTGTCCATTAGCGCTGTCGACTTCTAGCTTTCTGCGGAATCCGATATAGATAGATATCAGTGCGCCAGCTGCCACAAAAGGATCAAAGATAGTCCAGATCAGTGAGCCTATTCCTTCGGAGGTTGGGTCGTACAGTTGAATGGCGACAAACTGCAGCCAGAACAATACAGCGAAAACCTGCATGGCAATTCCCACGACTTTCTTCA
This sequence comes from Caldilineaceae bacterium, assembly GCA_965116395.1. GTDB lineage: Bacteria > Chloroflexota > Anaerolineae > Caldilineales > Caldilineaceae > Bin5. The sequence goes on along the minus strand of OZ220684.1, from coordinate 5,186,809 downwards.
CGACGAAATCCCTCCTTAACACCGATTCTCAGCTAAGCATCCGTCTTGCAACAACCGCGCTGGTAGAAGATTCGAGCAAGAGTTATGGGCGTTTATTTGCAACTGTACCTGATCCGGCAGCTCGTTCAGTCTTTCAATTCCCCGAATCTGTCCTGCACTCGAAATACAATGATTGATCCGAACAATGTATCTGGGCTGTTTAAGCGTAATTCGATGGAGTTCCATTACATCAAGGCGAGTGACTCGGCCGGTCCTTGCCTCCCCACGAGGCCGAAAAAGCATAAGAAACGCACGCTTTCCCCTGAGACAGCTGAACGCCCGCACCTGCGTCTAACGAGATATATCCGTCCTGGGACTTTGCAAGACGACTGGCAGTCTCGCGTACCTGCTTCCTTTCAAGCTCCTGGCATCTCGAAACGAGTCAGAGACAGTCTGCGATACCTGAAGTCCGATTCCTGTAAAGTTACATGGCTTCGCTTCTGGTCAGACGCCGGCCGGTTGAGAACAGCAAAAGGGGGAGCGTGAGGTCAATTAGAATCCACAGCCACTGAAAGCTCACCAAGGGGTAGGACCAACGGGAGCCGATCCAGTTCCAAAGCAGTGCAGCAAGCAATGCAACGCCCCCATACAGTGCGATGTTCACCTCAAAGTAATCCTTAGTCAGGCCGCTCTCTTCCAAGCTGTCGATTTCTTTCTTCCTGCGAAACGCAAACCAAATTGTCACTAGGATGGCAATTACCATCAACGGGTCGAGGACAGACCAAATCTCAAAACCCACTCCTTCCTGCGCCGGGTCGTAGAAAAGAATGGCCAGGAATTGGACCCAGACCACCACGGCCAAGACTCTTAAGGAAGTCCCCAATATCTTGTTCATGACAAGTTCACTCCTTTCGAATTCTCACAATCCTGTAGAGAGGCGAGAGTTTCTACAGTTCTTCGACGTCCACTAAAATAGTATGCATTACTTGGCGGGGTCTTGGCAAGGGCATTTCTGCTGTCAACGGGTGCCTAACAGAATCAGAGATCGCAGGAAAAGAGAGGTGTAGTGCTACCGTCTGGTAATCTGACGGGAAGGAATCCATAAGCAAAAAGACCCTGGCGCCGTCATTCTTGCCGCGAGAGATTGAATCGCAGTTCATCTCGATTCTCAGTTGCCCGACTCGCTTACATGCCGGAAGAGCAAATTTGGTTATAAAAGAGGTGGCCGTACTGTGTAGCAGGGAGAAGTGTCAGAGTTTGGAGGGGAGGCCATGGCACGAAATGAGACTAATCGAGCAGGCAGTACGAAAGCGGCAGTTGGGCGGTCACACTTGGCTTGACAGCCAAAGGAAGTTCGGCTCTCTGAGACGTGAAATTGGTCGTGGCATCCCCATGTCGCTGGCACCCTACTCTCCGCCGGTGGACGACCATGCCGTCAGTCCGGGAAAGAGAGGGTGAATCCTTATCTGGCGGAACACTGAAGGTCAAGAGAGGGGAAGTTCCATCCTCTGCTACTCCAGCGTCACGATTCCAAGCGGCGTCTCCAGCCGCGCCCGCATGACAGGGGAGTCACCAGCCGCCACCAGAATATCGATGTGAAGCGCCGCAAGCATTGGCTGCACTTCGGCGGGTCGGGGATGGAAAAGAGACAGCTCGAGCAGGCGCACGCCTTGCGCCGACGTGGACGAAGGATGCGGTGTTCCATCCCCCCACTCTATCAGAAACGGCACCAAGCCGTCCCCGGGCGGCGGCCAACCTTCCCGCGTCTCCGGTCGCTTTGTTGTGCGCCAACTCAGTTCCACGCCGTCAGGTCGTCTTCGTCCGCCATCTATTACCACGCCGGGATCATAGCCTGCTGCCTGGGACGCGCTCGCAACTTCCTCTAGAGAATTAGCCAGCACGGCCCACGTTGCCAACCGCGGGGCCTGCAGGTCATCCAATCCAAATGCCAGTGGCTGCCCGCTGTCCTGGATGCTTTGGGAAGGGTCCGGGGCAATGATTTCCAGGTAGCAGGAATTGCCCAAGGCTAAGAGCGCATTGTGCGTTCCACTTGGATGCCTGCCGCCGGCAGAAGGGCGCACGCCAAGCCGCTCGGTTAGGTGGTCAACCGCCTCTTCCAGATTATGTGCGGCGTAAACGAGATGATCGGGTGATAGAGCCATAGTTATGTTTTAGTACTGTCTCCCTGTGTTCTGTCTGCGCTGGTTATTGTATAATATTCTGTACTGCGACAAGAGCGGGAAAGTGCCGCCAGCTTGCCGCGAATCAATTTGCGCAGCATTGTAGCCTACCACCACATACGGCCAAAATGAACTAAACCGTCAACAGGAGAAACGATGAGCGCCGAAGCCCTGAAACCGACCGATATCGAAATCTTCTTGTTCGATCTGCGGGGATATTTGCTGGTAAAAGACGCCCTTTCTACTAAGGAGGTCGGCGCCTGCAATGCCGAGATCGATGCTATCTTGCCTCTCAACGTAGGACAGTGGGCAGGATATGTTCACGGCCATCAATATGGTCCCGCCGACGGCCTCAACCTGCAGCAGATCTACGAAGCCGGGCCCGGCTTCGAAAATCTCATCGACCATCCAGCCTGGATCGACAGAGTCAAATTCTTCGTCGGCGGCGAAGGCTCGTTTGACTTCCATCACGGGCCCCTCTTCATTGACGAAAACTTTGCCAATCTGCGTGGGCCAGGTGAAGCGATTGGCATCCACTCCGGCGGCCATCACACCAGTAAGCGTAACCAGTTCCGCTTCCACAACGGGCACTTTATGAACGGCCAGGTCAACGTTCTGGTGGCGTTGACCGACATCGGACCCGGTGACGGTGGAACCATGGTGATTCCCGGCAGCCACAAGTCCAACTACCCACCCCCGGAGTACGACGCGCACAGCATAGGGCTCGGCGGCTCCGCCGACGCCGTCATTGGCGCCGAAGAGATCTTCATGGAGGCCGGCGACGCGCTCATCTTTGTGGATACGATCTGCCACGGCTCCGCCCGCCGCTCCGTGCCGGGTGACCGCCGTGTCGTCGTCTACCGTTACGGACCGTCGTGGGGCATTTTCCGTTTCGGCTACCGGCCGTCCCCGGAGCTGCTGGGCCGGCTAACGCCGTCTCGCAAAGAAGTTGTTTGGCCTCACGAAGTGATGGAACGCGAGCCGCAAAAGTAGGTGCCCTTGGCTCACCGCATGCGCGAAGGGACGTACCACATATCCAGGTTGTCGCCCAGGCCCTCCTTGACCGGCTCGGTGGCCAGCGCTAACTGTTGCAATACGTCCTCGGAAAGCGTCAGATCGAGCGAAGGAATGTTTCTACGCACTTCATCCGCATTGCGCGCACCGACGAGCAGGGAGGTGACGCCTGCTTGTTGACGTGCCCACGCCAGAGCCACGGCCGCCATTGGTTCACCCAATTCGGCAGCGATGTCACGAATTTTGGCCACAGCCGTGAATAGTTCTTCCTCGAGCCCGGGTTCTCCGTGGTGGGACAAAGGCCGCTCGTCAGCAAAGTGACGCGACCGCGCCAAGCCCTCCGGGACCTCGTCTGCATTGGCATAACGGCCGGTGAGGATACCTTGGGCGAGAGGGCTATAGCAGATAACCCCAATGCCGTTCGCCCGGCATAGAGGCAGCACCGCCCGCTCTATGCCCCGCCACGCCAGGTTGTACGGCATCTGATCCGTCACGCAACTGCTCAGCGCGATCATTTCGGACAGATCCTGTTCGGCAAAGTTGCAGACTCCATAGGCGCGGATCTTCCCATCTGACAGCAAAGAATCCAACGCGCCGGCAGTCTCGGCCAGAGGCACCTCCCTGTTGGGCCAGTGAATCTGGTACAGATCGATATAGTCGGTCTGCAGTGCGCGCAGACTGCGCTCACAAGCGCTGATAACGTCGTCCGCCCCCAGGTTGGCCTCGCTCACTTTGGTGGCGACAACCGCCTGGTGCCTCCGACCCTTCAACCCTCTTCCCAGCACCTCCTCTGACCGACCGTATCCCTCAGCCGTGTCAATGAAGTTGATGCCCTCGTCTAGAGCGGCATGGACCGCGGCAACTGACTGGGCGTCATCTTGTTCGCCCCACACATTGCCGCCCGCAAATGGCCAGCAGCCCAACGCGATCGTCGAAACCTGAATATCGGCTCTCTTGCCCAAAGCCCTGTACTGCATCGGCGGTTCCTCCACTCTCTTGAATCTCGTTATCTACGCGACCAATATCAAAGTTCGTCCCTGGATGAGGCCGCCAGGAGCCCTTGCTCTCTCCTCGCCCTTCCTCAATTTCCCTGGTGTCTTATGGGCGGTCGGGCCTTCGGCCCTCCCTTGTGCAGGGGCTGCGCCCCCGCAACGCCCCCCTCCAAAACCATGCATCAGCGACCTGACCGCGTCATTCCTGCGGCGCGCCTCAACATATGTACCCGCTGCCAGCCCGGATACGCAATGGGGTTGCCCGATGGGCCGCGGCGACGCAAAACTGTTGAAACGGCGAAGGTGAACTGCTTAGTAGTGACGACTTTCGCCGTCTGTACGCTACCGCAGCCGCGGGGCTTTTGCAAGGCGACATTTCGTGGTAATCTCTAGTGCAAAAACTCAGCACAATTGAAACTCGAGTCCCACTATGCCCACAATTCGCAGCCAGCTCTTCAAATTCTACTTCCGCATGCGAAATAGTCGACTTCCCCTCGACCGTCCGATTCCCGACCAGCGCGAAACGCTCGACCGCCGCGGCGCGACCCTCCTCCCGATGGCCGAACGAATGGTGGCGGCAAGGGTCAACGCCTATGACGTGCCGGCGGAATGGATCGATGTCAGGGACACCAAATCTGACCGGGCATTTCTGTTTCTGCACGGCGGTGGCTATTTCATCGGCTCCTGCCAGTCCCATCGCGGTTTCGGCTCCCATATCGCCAAAGCTAGCCGCGCTCGGATGTTACTGCCGGAATACCGTCTTGCGCCAGAGAATCAATTCCCCGCAGGCCTGCTGGACGCCCGCGCTGCCTACAGGTTCTTGCTTGCCCAGGGCTACACGCCCGACCGCATCGTTGTCGGCGGCGAATCCTCAGGAGGCGGACTCACACTGGCGCTGCTGCAGACACTGCGAGATGAAAAGATGCAAATGCCGGCCGGCGCTGTCCTGATCTCCCCATGGACCGATCTGCTGGGAACCGGTGAAAGTCTGCGGACCCGCGCCAGCCAGGATCCCTGGCTGCGTCCCGCGGGAATAGAAATTGTGGCGAATCGCTACCGCGGCACTACCGCAACTGACCATCCTTTGGTTTCTCCACTGTACGCCGATCTGACCGGGCTGCCACCACTGCTGATTCACGTCGGCGATGATGAAATCCTGCTCGACGACTCCACCCGCCTGGCGGAGAACGCAACCGCCGCCGGCGTGGAAGTGTCGTTTAAGATCTGGAAGGGACTTTGGCATGCCTTCCACGCATTCTATCCTTGGGTGCCTGAAGCAAAGCATGCACACCGCGAGATCGGCGAATGGGTCGTAGCAAGAACAGAAACACAGGCACAGGAAGACGCAGAGGCAGAGATAGACGATGATTCGATCAGCCGAGGTTCGTACCGACACCGACGCGCGCCGTTGGGAAGAACGCCTCAATCGACAATGGCCTCAAAGGATAAAGGTGGCGACCTGGATCGGCGCCAAGATCGGCGCCAGCTCACCAACTAAGATTCGGATTGTTGAGTTGGCATGCGGCGCCGGCTATTTGGCCTCCTTTCTAAAAGGGCATCTACCCGGCATCCACTATTGCGGCTTCGACCTCTCGCCCCATCTGCTCGACCACGCCCGGCGCCGTCTCGACGCCGCCAGAGGCAGCCAAACTTACGATGCTCAGATGGAGTTCCACTGCGCAGACCTGGTGCGCGACGACTGGCCTGAGAAATTGCTGGGCATGGGATGGATCGGAAAGGTGGACGCGGTGGTCTCAATCCAGGCGCTGCACGACTTGGGCGGGCTCGAGCAACAAGCGCAAGTACTCAAACAAGCACACGAACTGCTGCGTGCCGGCGGCGTGTTGGCCTACGGCGACCTGCTTCAGGATGCCGAGAATCCCCATCCAAGTCGTTACAACACCGATCAACACCTGCAGATTTTGTCTGAGAGCGGGTACTCCCTGCAAGACAGCTTGTCTGCGGCCCGCGATGAAGTTCAGCCGCAAACTGACCAAAGTACCGCCGCCCGCTTTGGCGCATTTGGCTGTTTCGCGGGCTACAAATGAGAGCTGACACAGAGGCAACCCACATGAGCGAAGAGGTGGTAACCGGTAACCCAGCCGCGGGTGTACTGTGCCCCTATTACGGTAGCGGTGAACAGCTCAAGGCGAAACACGAAGGGTCGTCAATGTTGTCCGGGCGCAAGCTGGAGACCTGGGCCCTTGCTCAATTGCCTCTGCATTCCAACGCGAAAGTATTGGATGCCGGCTGCGGATGGGGGCGCTTCACCTGGCCGCTTATTGAGCAGTTTGGGCTGATTTCGTCGAATGCCGTCTGTAGCGACAGTTCGCCGGGCATGCTGCAAACGGCCGCAGAAGAGGCAGCGCGCAGAAGCCATCAGTCCAGTTTCGTAACCGCCGACATACAGGCGCTGCCCTATCCGGCCCGACACTTCGACGGCGTCATGGCCAATCATGTGCTCTATCATCTGTCCGATATCCAAGCAGGAGTCCGCGAACTGGCACGAGTAGTGAAGAAGGACGGCTGGCTGCTGGCCACAACCAATAGCGACGAAATCAGAGTGCCCGTGCTCGATTTTCATTACGCTGCGCTGGACAAACTTGGGATCGACTATGTGCGCGAGGCCCGCTCACCCTTCTCGATGGAGAATGGCAAAGAGATCCTTGGTCGCAGTTTCAAGAAAGTTGACTGCATATACTTTGAAGATGAGACACTGCACGGCTCTGCAGACGAATTCCTGGCCAGATACAAGACCATAGGCCGCTACCGCAACTTGGTGGCGCAGAAAGATATTGACCCAGGCAAAAAACGCCAGCTGCCGGTCCTGGTGCGTCAACAGGCTGAAGAAGAATTCCGAAGACATGGAGAACTGCGCTCCTCCGTACGCATGGGGGCCTTCGTTTGCAGGGAGCCTGTGGATTAAAGATCAGACCAGGCAGCGCATCGTGTGACGGACAGGTGAGGGGCCCTATTTCCTAATACTTTTGAGTTGGAGAAATACAGATGACAACGCTTAACCCGGAAAGTGATGTGGCACAACTGATGGACAAACCAACAAAGACAGGGTCCGTGGAATGGATCGGCCTTCGCCCGCAACGGCGCGGCCCCCTTCAGTCAGTGCCGGAGGCGGAAGCCGTCGTCGGCAGCGGGCTTACCGGCGACCACTTCCATGGCCAGGGCGGCGGCAAGCGCGAGGTAACCCTGATTCAGGGCGAACACCTCGACGCCGTTGGCGATTTTCTGCGCGGCCCGTCAGCGGACCCTTCCCTGGCGCGGCGCAATATCGTAGTGCGTGGTATCAATCTGTTCAGCCTCCAGGAGCGGCGTTTCCGCATCGGCGGCGCAGTCCTGGAACACACGGGCCCCTGCCACCCATGCAGCCGCATGGAGGAAAACTTTGGCCCCGGCGGCTACAACGCAATGCGTGGGCACGGCGGAATTACTGCCAGGGTCGTTGAAGGCGGCACCCTCCGCGTAGGCGATGCCGTCGAGAAACTGTTGCTGGGCGAGGAGGTGGAGGAGGCGGTCGGCTAACTCTCCGAAGCCACAAGAGGCGTGAATACCGCTCTCAAGCTGTCGGCTTCGGCCGCCGGATTCTGGTAGCGGCGAGCCGTTTCGAGCCCATTGTGGACAACATCGGCGTGGGCTTTCGGGTCGGCGGCCAGTTCCCTTAGAACGCGCTCAAGCCTTTGGCCGAGCGCAGGAACGTTGCCGTTTTCCACCAGGATACAGTTTTGTGAGGCTCCTTCAGGCTCCATATAGACGTTGCCGCCGACACCACTGTAGCCCACGACCAGGCAGCCGCAAGCCATCGCCTCCAGCACCGAACTGTTCATGCCTTCCTGCATATTGGTCGTAACGTAGACCGCAGTCTCGCGCAGGTGGCGGGCGTATTCGTCCTCGCTCAACTCGCGCAGCGGCATCCAATCGAAGCCGGTGAATGGCTCGCCTCTGGCAACTAGCACCTGCTGCAGCCAGGCCGCCGAACGATCCTTTCGGGTCAGGTAGGAGACTTTGGGCCGTTTGACTTCCGCAGAGTAGTAGTAGCGATCGGGAGTAACGTATTCACTGATCAGCGTTGCTTCAATTCCCATGCTCCAGCGCAGATACGCCTCGATCAGCGGCGACTTGGTCATTACACGTTGAATGCCATAGCTAGGCCACGTCTGACCGGCCGGCAAATTCCAGTAAGTAGGAGACCAGCTTAAGGCGATCACAATTCGCTCACCAGAGAATCGGGCAGTCTGCTGCATCACCTGCGGCATCACTTCCGGGATGACAAGGACATCCTGCGGCGTAAATCGGGGACGCTCCGAGAGCCATAGCGTTGGCGCCTCGTAACCGTGCCACGTCACCTGGAACGGCCGCTTCTGGTGGACGATCCAGGCGTCAAAGCCCATCCCTACCAGAGTCTGCGCATGGCGGTAGAGTGTCTTGATGCCGCCTGAAGGCTGAGGAAAGTCAGGGCAGAAGTAAAGGATTCGTGACATCGTCTGGAGTTTCCTTCGGGAACCCGCTTGCAATTGACACCTTGGCCCTGTTCCGTGAGCCAGACAGTGAAAGTAAAGGAGAAGCCTGTGCCATATCAGATTCTGACAGACTCGGCGTTACCGCCCGAAATGGCCGAGATGGTGGCCGACACCTGCGATGTCCATATCTGGGACCTGACCGAGAAGGACCCGATCCTGCCGACCATAGAAGCGTTCCTGGTGTACGGCCACCCTATTGTGCCCGGTTCCCTGATGGACAAGATGCCAAGACTTCGCTGCCTCAGCAACTTTGGCGTCGGCGTCGATCATATCAACCTCGAGGATGCGAAGGCCCGCGGCCTGCCGGTAGGATACACGCCCGGTTTCGTTGACGGCGCGACCGCCGACATGGCCTTCACTATGCTGATGGCGATTGCCCGAAATCTGGTGCCGGGCTGGCTCCATGCACGCGGACCGGACTATCTCGTTTACGACGGCAACATCCTGCATGGCCACGAAATATACGGCTCTACGCTGGGCATCATTGGTATGGGCCGCGTGGGACGGGTTGTGGCCCGCCGCGCCAGCGGATTCGACATGAATGTCCTCTACCACAATCGCAATCCCAGCCCCCATGCCGAAGCGTTGAACGCCTCCTATCGCACACTTGAGGCCCTGCTGAAGGAAGCCGATTTCGTCGTGCTAAGCGTGCCTATGTCGCCCGAAACGCGGCATCTGGTCAGCACGGCTGAACTGGCGCGCATGAAGGAAAGCGCATACCTGATCAACGTTGCCCGCGGCGGGGTTGTGGACCATGACGCTCTGCTGGACGCATTGCAACGCAACCTGATCGCCGGCGCGGCCATGGACGTTACCGACCCCGAGCCCCTGCCTCGCGACCATCCCTTGCTGCGATTGGACAACTGTCTCATACTTCCCCACCTTGGCAGCGCGACATTCCAGACACGTTACCAGATGTCCCGCCGCACAGTGGACAATATGCTCGCCTGTCTGCGCGGCGAGGAGATGCTCAGCCGCGTGGCCTGATGCACTTTTCGTCGGGGCCGGGACATATGCCTCGGAAAATGGCATCTATTCCGAGCCCTCCGGCGGGCGCAGCAGTTCCGGCGGCGCATCCGGCGGTGCGCTGAGGGTTAGCAGGAACGCCTTCAACGCAGCGCTCTGCGCCTCCGTCAGAGCGAGCGGCACCAGGTCCGAGTGGCCCGGGAATGCCGGCGGCGCATGGTTGTAGTGGCGAATCACAGCTTCAAGGTCGGCGAAATTGCCGTTGTGCATGTAAGGGGCGGTATTGGCCGCGTTGCGCAGGCTGGGAACTTTGAACGCGCCGATCAACTCCTCTCCTTCAAGCTTGATAAATCGCAGCTCAACGCACTCCTCTGCGTTCGCATCGCTGTACCTGCCCAAACAATTGAAAGCGTCCTCGACAACTTGCTGCGTCCCCAGTGAACGCCCTTGATCAAACTTGCTTCCCTCGGGAAATGGCAGCCCAATATTGTGAAAAGTGCCGTTCGTGAATAGCGGCCCGTTATGGCAATCCGTACATTGGCCGTCGCCAAAAAACAGCCTTAGCCCCGCCGCCTCCTCTGCGCTATACAGCTCAGTCATGCTGTCCTGATCGTTGGCTAGCGCCGCCGCTGCATAGTCGTCAAAGCGTGTGCGCCCAGGCATTATCCTGCGTGAGTAGGCCGCGATGCTTTTGCCGATGTTGGCAAAGACCTTGTTGACCGTTTCCTGATCCGCCTCGGTCATCCCCGCCCATGCCGCGCGTGCCGTTTCATCTTCTAGCGGCGCGGCGCCAGGGGGAAAGCGGCCCGCATCGCTGAGGTCAGGCGCCGGACCGAAAAGCGCCTCGTACTGGCTGCGGTATCTGTCCAGCACATAGCGGGCGTGCGCCGTGCGGTTGCCGCCGTGTTCGATCGCCGTCTCCTGCGGCGCCAGTGCCTGTGCCCACTGGCTGTCCTTGCGTCCATCCCAGTAGAACCAGTCGCTGAAGGCGATTCCAACGATTGTGGGCGTGTGACGCGGCGTGTCAACCCCGCGCACATTTGCGCGCACCTTTCCATCGGTAAAGTAGCTCTCAGGTACGTGGCAGGTTGAACAGGAGACAGTCCCGTCAGGGCTGAGACCGCTATCGAAGAATAGTGCGTGGCCCAGAGCGACCGCGTCAGGATCGTCGCCGAACGAGTTTGAAGGGTCCGGCGGCAACGGCGGCAGCCTGTCGATGCTGAGTGAAGCAATCAGCCCGCGTTCACTTGCCGTCCAGCTGTGGGGTCCGGAGCCGACCGGCTGCGAACTGCCGCCGTCTCCAAAGAACAAAACGATGCTGCGTAGTGTAGCGCCGGCGGACCCAGCGCCGACCACGCCTGTCGAGATCAGCGCGCCCGCGATGACCAAGACAACAAGAATCAACGCCGCGCCGAAAAAGACAATGCGACGCACGCTCTAATTCAGTTCGACTTCAAAAGTAACTGTATCGCTCTGTTCGCCGGAACTGATCTCCAGCGTCAGTACCCAAACGCCGCCCATATTGAATCGCATCCCCTCCAGCAGGTAGTCGCCCTCACCCAGGTTCTCCGTTACGCTCGGCGAAGTGGGAAAGCCGTGATTGTGCTCAGGCATTCCACCATCAATTGTGATTTCGGCGTCGGTCACCGGGCTGCCGTCCGCGGTCTCAATGTGGAGCGTCCAGGCATGGGTCTCGTTTATCACGACCGGGTCCAAACGACTGGTCGCGCTGACGTTGAAGTGACCGCCTTCTGTACTCTGGGAATCAAGAATGTCGGCCGCCATCGAGCCGCCGGACATGTCCATTGTGTCGCCGTCCATGGCCATCCCGTCACCGTCGGGCGAAGACACTACCATATTACAAGCGCCTAGTAGTAGAGCCAAGGTCACCAGGCCTCTAAGTAGATGAACTTTCAATCTTATTTACTCCATTGTAAATAGATGATTTGTCGGATATCACTCTCAGTATACCATTGCCGAATTGTATGGCTGATTTCAGTTGGCACTATTAGCAAGCATTCCTCCACGCGACACTTTTCCATCGAATTAATCCTTAACGCCATTTGACCGTGGCACACTGACCCTATTGCCGTTCTAATGGCGGAGTACCGTCAAACTCTAAATGAAGTTCCTGTAACTACTCAGCCGCAACTGATTCGCAACCCTGAACGAGAGGAGCAAAGGTGTTCTTTCTCCCCACATTGTTGTATTTTGGGCGGTCGGGCGCAAGCGCCCTCCCTTGTGCAGGGGCTGCGCCCCCGCAACGCCCCCCTACAAAACCATCTCTCACCGACCGTGTGCCTCCTTCGCAACCTGTCGGCTGGCGAGCATGGCGGCCGCTGTACACCAGTTACGTCACCAAGAGCCTGAATGCTTCCAAGGATGACTGGCCGGTCAACTACTGTGGCTTGGTAGTTACAGATTCTTATTGGAAGTATCGCTTAATGCCGAACCCTCAGACCCCAAACGCCCGCCAGCGCGCTGCCATTTCGCCCAATTTCTCCTGGAACCGCCCTTGCTCAATAACCTCCCGGTTAACCGGAAACGCGGGAATCTCGCCTTGGAATACAGTCAACAGGCTCTCGCAGGCGATTGTGCCATTCATCTCGTAGAGGTCGTCGGTCCACGCCAGTGCGTGCGGCGACAGAATCACATTCTCCATTTCGATCAGCGGATGATCGAGTGGCAGCGGCTCCGGCTCAACCACATCCAGGCCGGCGCCGGCAATCGCGCCCGCCTGCAGCGCCGCCACCAGGTCCTCCTGATTGACTATTGGACCCCGCGCCGTATTAATAAAGTACGCGCTCGGCTTCATTAGGGCGAACAGACGAGCATTGATGAACCCGCGCGTCTCTGCCGTCAATGGGCAGTTGGTTATAACGAAGTCCGATTCACGGAAGATGGTCTCCAGGCTTACCAGTTCAACATCCAGCTCTTCTGCTCTCCGCGAGTCCAGGTACGGGTCGTGCGCGAGGCGGCGCCCCAGGTCGAACGGGCCCAAGAGACGAAACATCTCACCGCCGATATTGCCCATTCCAACAGAGCCGACGATCTTCCCACTCAGGCCCAGCCCCGACGTCTGCGCTTTCAGATCCCAGCGGCCAGTTCGTACCAGCCGGTCCTTGGCCGCCAGCTTTTTCGCCAGCGCCAGAATTAACGTCAGAATCGCCTCTGCCACCGGCTTGCGCACCGCGTCGACCGCTATCGCCAACAGGACATCATTGGCGGTCAGGGCTTCAGTGTCCACCAGGTCGTAGCCGACGCCCCAGCGGGCGACGCAGGCCAGGCGCTTGCAACCGGCGACCGTGGAAGCATCATACGGGCTGCCCAGGGCGATTACACCTTCAAATTCGGCGATGGCGTCCGCGGCAACGGGCTCGCCTGAATCGCCGTCAAAAAAGTCCCATTCTACATGGGGCAACGGATCGATCAAACGCGCCAGGACCGGTTCAATCGTACCGGGAGCGGCCGTCTTGAAGCCGGACGAAACGCCAATACGGAAGGGTTGGGGCATAGGTATACTCCTATGTTGACCTAAAGGAATACTATGGTCTTGCAAAGAGGAACCAATTCTTTATGGACAGGGGTCTGCCTTGCCCATCCGCGCCCGCGCGCACCAGTCCTTCACTCCGCATCCGCAAACAGCGAAGGACGCGAGTTGAAATAGGGCTTTTCAAACAACAGTCTCTGCCTGTCCGTCAAGCCGACCGTTTGCGGCGGCTGAGAGTATTTTGCGCTCCAGGACTGCTGCCCCGGGCTGTACTTGTACAGCAGCGAACGCCGCTGATGATCGGCGGTCCACGTGACCGTGCCGTGGGTCAGCGCTTCCGTGAAAATGACCACTGAGCCGGCCGGTGCCGTCGGTACAAAGACGGCCTCGTGCGCGTCATGCGCGCTGCGGATGCTGTCAGGGCAGCGAAAGTTGGCCTTGTGGCTGCCAGGCACCCCGCAGAACCCGCCCAAACCTGGCCCCGAGTCGGTCAGATTCCAGGAAACTACCGTCAGTCCGTTGAACATGTCTCCATTATTATAGTGATAGAACTCGGGCGGATCGTAAGGGGTTGCGCCCCCGTGCAATCGCAGCCGTTCAGTGCCCGCGCGCATGTAGATGCCATAATAGTGGTCAAGCCGAAAGCCGTCGCCCAGGATCGTTTTCAGATAGGGCATGATCCGCTCGTGGTCCAGCAGTTCGCAGAAAAGCTTGTCCCACTCCAAGAATCCGCCGAAACGGGCTCCCAGGGTGTCCAGCTCCGGCCCCGGCAGACCCTGGCTGTCTATCAGCCGGTTCAACGCCCCGACCTCCTCAGGCGACAAAACGTCCTCAACCACAAGGTATCCCCGCACATCAAACAGATAGCGTTCTTCCTCGTTCATCGTACCTCTCCTACCCTGTGCAAACTGACGCTGCGAAAATCCCGGCCCTTCTCTCCACCAACAAAACGTTGGCCGCCATCACACGAGGTTGCCCTCGATATACTCCCAGTTGATATCCTGTCCCAATCCGGGCAGCTGCGAAATATGCACGAACCCCTCATCGTCCATCGGGTCGTCCAGACTGTTGAGCCAGGCCGGCGGCTGCTCGTAATCGATGTACGGGTGGAGCAGACCCCTTTCATAATACTGGCCGGGAAAGCCCATCGCGCACAAGGCGTGAATGTTGCCTGGGCCCCCGCCGTGGACCTCCATTCTCATCCCGAACGACTCCGACAAGTGGGCCACCTTCATCAGCGGTGTAAGCCCTCCCAGGTCGCCGACACCGCCCCGCACCAGGTCGCATGCTCCCGCCTTGATCCATTCGGCGCGGGTGAACATCTTGCCTTCTGCCGTTTCCGGACCGCAAATGGGAAGCGATGTTTGTTCGCATAGCCACACGTAGGACGACATGCTGTGCTCGTCCATCGGCTCTTCCATCCAGTAATAGTCGAGCTTTTCCAACCCCTTGGCCAGGTAAAGCGCCTCCAGGCGCGAATAGTAGTGGTAGGGATCAAGCATGAGATGGGCATCGGGGCCGTAAACTTCGCGCACGGCCGCGCAGGCCTCTATGTCGCGCTTGACGTCGGGCGCGCCCTCATAGGGCGGCTGCCAAGTGTGAAGCTTAAAGGCCGGGTATCCCCGTTGGACGCACCACTCGGCAAAGTTGGCGTAGTCTTCCGGCGTGCCGAGGCCCCCCTCAATGTCGTCGCCGCACATCGTACTGGCGTAAGCGGGTACTTTGTCTCGAGTCGCCCCCAGTAGCTTATGCACCGGAATGTCGAGCGCCCGCCCCGCCAGGTCCCACAACGCCAGGTCGACCGCGTTCAGCAGTCTGTCGGACATCGTAGCCATATTGAGACGCTGGCGCTCTTTCAGGTTGTGCCAGATGCGCTCCCGGTAGAAGGGATCTTCACCGGTTATGTAAGGCTTGACCAGGCTATCGATAAGCGCCTGAGGAGGGCTGCCAAAAAAGTAGCCTTCCACTCCTTCATCGGTATGGATCGTCAGCACCGACTGCACCGCCTCGTGGTCCGGCCCAGGATGGCCGTGTCCTTCTGAATCGCGTACGGTGTTCGAAACATATCGAAAACGGCGGACGGTAAGATCCGTGATCTTCATGGCGTTCTCCTGCCTGAGAGACTAATGACTGGGGGCTGACCTGCCGGACGAAACCGTGCCGATGGACCGGCCGCGTTCGCCCATCTTTGCAGTGTAGCATAGGCCGTGAAAGGGGAAAAGTGACAGGTTGCGTCCTCTGTGTCCCCAATTTAATAGTCGTCTAAATCCCCTTTCCTATGCCGTCCCCACATCCCCAAACTCTCGGTCCTATCTAAAATGCGACCCTGCCTGTGACAAGCGACGGTGCCACTCGCCCTTGCCATTATTATATGGGCGGTCGGGCCTTCGGCCCTCCCTTGTGCAGGGGCTGCGCCCCCGCAACGCCCCCCTCCAAAACCATCCCTCACCGACCTTGTGTGCGCATTCCAGCCGTGCGGCTCCAGCAACGTGGCTGCCGCCAACCGAATACGCAATCAGATAGCCTGAATGGCGGCGGCGATAAAGGGTTGGTCAAGACAGACACTGTACATGGCTTAGTAGTTACGAGAAAAGGTAGCCCCCACACTTTTACATACAGCATTCTGTGGTACAATCATTCTACGCTTTCTGCCCGATTTCTGCTGCCTAAAGCAGGAGCGTCGGAGACAGATTTTTGGGGGAGTTGGTCAACTGTACCGCAACTCTAACTCGGATTCATTCGGAGTCAGAAGGAGTCGAACGCAACATCGCTTGGGCGAAAAACCGGTGGAGTGACAGGATGGCAGGCAGCTGTTCCAAAGCGCGCGCCTTGCCTGTCAACCGGAAATCCTTTCAGACGCGTCGAGAAAACCATGAGTTTGGAACAGGAAGAGAAGGACGAGCAGGACGAAATCGAGAACGAGCAAGAGACTGCGCCGGAAGAGCAGGACGCAAGTGTGAAGAGCCCCGAAACACCGGCCGCCGCCGAAGCTGACATTGATCCAAATCAATCGGAAGGAGAAGAATCCTCAGAAATTGAGCTGAAGGACGAAGGCTCCCCAAATTCCAAGTTGGACGACGTGGCTGATGATCTGCCAGTGTTGCCGCTCCGGGGCCTTGTCGTTTATCCCATGATGTGGCTTCCCTTGACCATTGGCCAGGAACGCAGCATTCAACTGGTCGAAGAGTCTCTGCCTCAGAGCCGCATCATCGCACTGGTATCAAGCCGGGATGAGTCTGTCGAAGAGCCGTCGCCCGAGCAGATTTACGAAATCGGCACGGCCGCGCAGGTTCACCGGGTATTGAAGGCCCCCGACGGCACGATTCGATTGGCCGTTCAGGGCCTGGAGCGCATCCGCCTCAAAGAGTACATCCAGGAAAAACCCTATTTGCGGGCCCGCGTTGAAGTGTTGCCCGAAACCCTGGAAGAGGGTTTGGAGTTGGACGGGTCGGCCCGCGCCGTACAGGATCTGTTCCGCCGCCTCGTCGAATTGGACGGGCAGATGCCAGACGAATTGGCCGTAATGGCGGCCAACGTCGAGAACGCCCGCCAACTTGCCTACCTGGTCGCCAGTAGTATGCGGCTCGAGATGGACGACGCCCAGCAGCTCATCGAGATTAACAGCGTGCAGGAAAAGCTACTGCGCCTGACGCAGCTGTTGCACAAGGAAGTCGACGTGATGGAATTGGGAAACAAGATACAGTCCCAGGCCCAGGGCGAGATGGAAAAGCTGCAAAAAGACTTCTTTCTGCGCGAACAAATCAAGGCGATCCAGAAAGAGCTGGGCGAAGAGGACGAGCAGGAAGCCGATATCCGCGAGTTGGAGGAGCGCATCGCAGCCGCCGGCATGCCCGACGAAGCGCACAAGGAGGCGCTGCGCGAACTGAACCGGATGCGCCGAATGCCGATTCAGGCGGCCGAGTACAGCGTCATCAAGACCTATCTCGATCTGATGGTCTCATTGCCTTGGCAGCAAACCACCGAGGACAATCTGGACATCACACACGCCCGTGACGTCCTCGAAGAGGACCATTACGGCCTGGATGAGATCAAAGACCGCATAGTTGAGTACCTGGCGGTACGTAAGCTCCGTTCAGTCCGCAAGGCGCAGCGCGAAGACGAAGAGGAGGAGGATACGCACGACAAGATTCGCCGTGAGCGCGAAGGTGTACTGCTCTGCTTTGTCGGGCCGCCGGGTGTAGGCAAGACGAGCCTTGGCATCAGTATTGCCCGTGCTATGGACCGCAAATTTATTCGCCTGGCTCTGGGAGGCGTGCGCGACGAAGCCGAAATCAGGGGTTTTCGCCGCACCTACATTGGGTCGATGCCGGGCCGTATCATCCAGAGCTTGCGCCGCGTTGAGACCAAGAATCCTGTCTTTATGCTCGATGAGGTGGACAAATTAGGGCGCGATTTCCGCGGCGACCCTACCAGCGCGCTGCTCGAAGTCTTGGATCCCGAACAGAATAGGGAGTTTCGCGACCACTACCTCGACGTTCCTTTTGACTTGAGCGAGGTCATGTTCATCACCACAGCCAACGTGCTCGATACCATCCCCGGGCCGCTGCGTGACCGCATGGAAGTGATCCAGCTCAGCAGTTACACCGAGAACGAAAAGGTCAAGATTGCTCAGCAGTATCTCGTCGCCCGCCAAATCAAGGAAAACGGACTCCGCGAAGGTGAAATAGTCTTTGACGACGCCGCGCTGCACAAGATCGTACACGACTATACGCGTGAAGCAGGCGTCCGCAACCTGGAACGTGAGATTGGCAAGATCTGCCGCAAAGTAGCCGCGACGATCGCTGCCATGCAACCGTACTGGATCCAGGCGCCTCTCCCCCTGGGATTGGATGACTCTGACTCCCAACAAGGCTATGTAGAGGACCCCAAGGTCAACGGCGATGGCCTTGCCTCCAATGGCCAGGCCGAAAGCGGGGAGAATTCGGACGTTCCGCTTCCGCAGCTAAGCGCCGTAGCCGAGGCCCCCTTTTCGCCCGTTCATATCACGCCCGACACGCTGGTCGAATATCTGGGCAAACGTCGCTTTCAGCGTGAAGAAATCGCCGACCGCACCAGCATTCCTGGCGTGGCGGTGGGCTTGTCTTGGACAATGACAGGCGGCGAAATCCTCTTCTTCGAAGCAACCAAAATGCCAGGCAAAAAGGGTTTCGTGCTCACCGGACAGTTGGGCGAGGTTATGAAAGAAAGCGCGCAAGCCGCGCTCAGTTATGTGCGCAGCCGCGCAAGCGAGCTTGGCATCGCCTCCGACTTCTTTGAAGATGTAGACCTCCATTTGCACATTCCGGAAGGCGCGCTGCCCAAAGACGGACCTAGCGCCGGAGTGACCATGGTGACGGCGATTGCCAGCTTGTTGACTGGGCGGTCTGTCCACCCTGACATAGGTATGACCGGCGAAGTGACTCTACGCGGCAAGGTACTTCGCATCGGCGGCTTAAAAGAAAAAGTTTTGGCCGCCGCCAGAGCGGGGCTGGGCACGATCATCATGCCGGCCGCGAACGAGGCCGACTTGGAAGATCTGCCCGAAAACGTCCGCGAATCAATGAAATTCATCCCGGTGGAAACGGTTGACGAGGTACTGAAAACAGCTCTCCAGAAAGAGTCGTTCTTGGCAAATCCTCCCGAATCCACTGAAATGCCGGATAAACACGACGAACAGGCCGCTGCAGGGGAACAGAAAGATTCCTTGGAAAAGATCGAGTATGCTTCCCTACCAGCTAATTCGTCATTTGGAACGGCAGTACACGACATAGAGAGTAGCCAATGAGCAGAAGACGAAGGGCAAAAGGCGGAGGACAGCCTGCCCGACAACCAAGATCAAACGAAGCTGGGGGCCCGAATGGGTCTAGGAAGGGCCCATCAGGGCAAGCAAATTCAAGGCAGGGCGCCGGCAGATTGCGTTGGTACAAGGTTGACCTCCACACGCACACACCGGCATCAAACGACTATGAAGATCCAGGTATCCGCTATTTGGATTGGCTTTCAACCGCACGAAAGCGCGGGCTGGATGTCGTCGCAATCACCGATCACAATACGGTTGCCGGTGTTGCTGCAATTCGCCGCGAAATAGAGTGGCTAACCCGCCTTCAGGAGGAAAACCGGCTCACATCGGAAGAGCGCAGTCATCTGGAGCAGTGGCACAAACTCGCCAACGAAATAATCATTTTGCCCGGATTCGAGTTTACCGCCACTTTCGGATTTCACATCCTCGCCATCTACCCTCCGGACACCTCAATCCGCGCCTTGGAACACACACTGCTTCGACTGAATGTGCCTGAAGACCGACTGACCGTCGGCTCAACCGAGACCGGCGCCAGCACTGACGTAATTACCGCCTACGAGACGATTGTCGATTCAGGCGGCATCGCCATCGCAGCACACGCCAATAGCACAAACGGCGTGGCGATGCGCAACTTTCCCTTTGGCGGCCAGACAAAAATCGCCTATACCCAGGATGCAAACCTCAGCGCACTCGAAGTGACCGATCTGGAGAGCCGCAGCCGCAAGGCAACGTCGCGCTTCTTCAATGGCTCGAAGACCGAATACCCCCGCAAAATGCACTGCATCCAGGGAAGCGACGCCCACCGCCTGGACACCGATCCACGCAACAGCAGGCGCCTTGGCCTGGGTGAACGCGCCACCGAACTGCTCTTGCCAGAGCCTTCTTTCGATGCCATCAGGGAACTCTTCGCCAGCCGCTCCTTCGACCGCACGCGTCCCTTTCGTGCACCTGAAAAAGTGGTCGATCATTTGGCGGCTGCCCGAACCGAAGGTCCCAACCAGACCCAGAGCTTCCATGAGTCTGCCAATTTGAAGGGCGGGCGACAAACCGTTGTACTCGCTGATCTGTGCGCATTTGCCAACACCGACGGCGGCACGACTTTTGTGGGGGCCAATGCACGCAAGGGCCGAGTGAAAGGTCTCGCGGCGGCAAAACAGGTCCAGAAAGAGCTTCAGCAGGCCGTTGCCGAAAGGCTCACGCCGCCTCTGGAAGCCCGGTTCGAAGTCCTGGCCAATGATGGCGTTGATGTACTCCGTATTGGGGTGGACGCAGGCGATGCCAAACCCTACTGCCTCGACGGCTCAAAATTCTATGTGCGCAATGACGCCGAGACCAGTTTGGCTATGCGCGATGAGATTGTGGCGTTGGTCTTGGAGAGCGTCGGTCTCAACGCCGATCTTGTCGACAGCGGCGATTCAGACGACGTTCCGGTGACAGAAAAACGTGGAGGAGCGCCCAAGGCTCGAGCCAACCAGGGATCAGGCGCCAAAAAATCGGGGGGCCGCACCGGCCCGGCATCCACTGGAACAGATGACCCCTTTTATCTGCCCCAGGACGGTGTCGAAATTGTGGATAGCGAAAACCGGGGAGGCACAACCTACTACGTTGTACGGAACTTGCGGAATCACCACAGCGTCAGCAATGTGACCCGGAAAGGAGCACGCAAGCTCTGGAACTACGCCATCTCCCAATTCGAAGACAGCCCGGTCAAGCGCGACCAGATTCGCTGGAAGGAAGATGTCGGCTTCATCCGTTCCGACAAGAGGGCGGGCAAGGAGCGCTTCGATCTTGCCCTTAAGGAAGGCTCGTCACTCCGCGTCTTCTATGGCGTAACAAGTGATGGAATGGAGGGCGCCTGGGCCCAGTTTGTCGAAGAAGGAGGCTAGCACTTGCCTCGACAGACGGCAATGACTCTGCGGCCGCGCGTTCCTAACCGACATAGATGACCGCCACTACTGAGAGAACCCACAGGATCACAGCTACCAGCAGAGGACGATCTGCGAACAGCAGGTCATCCGGCGCGCCCCCACGCTCTTCAACGTGAATCAGGTAGAGATAGCGGAAGACAACGAAGACGATGAGCGGGACAGTGATCATCATCTGTGAAGGGGCCGCCAGAGCAGTCTCGGCTTCAAAACTGTAGAAAGTGTAACTGATAAGGCCGCTTGTCGTAACGACACCAATGATCTGATCCAGATATGGTTGGTTATACTGTTTCAAACTTGTGCGATGGTCGGATGCAGCATCCTTTAACAGAATTATCTCGTGCCGGCGTTTGCCGAACCCAATGAAGAGGGCCAGCAAGCTAACGCAGATGTATAGCCAGGGGCTGAAGGCGCTGACTTCCACTGCCACCGCGCCGGCAACGACTCGGAGGACGAAGAACACGGCAATCATCATTACATCGATGATCACCATATTCTTGAGGTAGACACAATAGCCCACATTCAAGATCAGGTAGGCCGCCAGCGTCAGACCGACATAGACGTCAATGAGTCCGGCGCCGATAATACCTACCGCGCCGAGAAATACCATAGCGGCCTTGGCAAAGACAGGGTCGAGCAGACCGCTCGCCAGGGGCCGCAAGCGTTTGCGGGGATGACCGCGATCCCTCTCGATATCGATCAGGTCGTTCAGGATGTATACGCTGCTGGAAACAACGCAGAAGCAGAGAAGAGTCGCCAAGGCCGTCAGGGCCAGGGGAAGGTCCAACAGCTTGCCATCGAATATCAGCCCAACCAGAACGAAGCCGTTCTTGGTCCACTGTTTAGGACGCATGGTGCGCAAAAGATAAACCAGGCGCCGGCCCAAGGTCAGCGTCGATTCTCCGGCCAGACCGGGTTGTCCTTCCGTATAGGAAGGCGTTTGCTCTGAGGCACGGTCCATCAGTAGTAACTCCGATAACAGTGTCGGTTTGACGGTTCACCGTCCAAAAGTGCGTTGTTCGCGAACGCGCAATTCTGCCCCATTGGCAGTAAGGTGGACCATCAGTGACCTGCCAATGATACTTCACCCGTAAAGACAGAACCAAACCGGCCCGGGAACTACTAAGTCATCACAACAACTTTGACGCAAAGCATGAAACACATTATTCCTTCATCCCATTCGCGCCATGCCCGGGCTTGTTTCATCTGTAATTCATAAGGTCACTTCATCTGCAACGCAAAGAAAGGGTCAGAAGACAGGCATTAAGTTGCTGACACAATGGTAGTAGTCCTCGTAATCTTTACAGTAATTCTACTTATCACGCTGAACGGCCTCTTCGTCGCTGCCGAGATCGGAACGGTCGGCGCCCGACGCGCGCGCGTCGCCCAGGAGGCCGCGGCCGGCAGCCGCCCGGCGCAGTTGCTCCTGCCCGTCCTGGAAAGCCCTGACCAACTGGACAACTATATCGCCGCCTGCCAGCTGGGAATCACCCTTTCCAGTCTGATACTAGGCTACTACGGTAAGGCAGTCATTACGCCTATGGTGGTGCCACTGTTAAGCGATTCCGGCCTTGTCGCCCAGGCCGCCGCTGTTTCGATCGCAGCTACCGGCGTACTCGTCGTCCTTACCGTAATCCAGGTTGCATTGAGTGAACTGGCCCCCAAGACCGTCGGCATTCAATTTCCAGAGCCCACCGCCCTTCTGCTCGTTTCGCCGGTGAGTTGGGCCATGGTCCTGCTCAAGCCGCTCATCTGGTTCTTCAACGGCAGCGGCCGTCTCGTTCTGCGCCTGATTGGACTGCGAGCAGTATCTGAGGGTCTCCACATCCACGCCCCTGAAGAGATCCTGATGATGGTGCAGGAGAGCGGAGCGGGAGGCGTGCTCAAAGAGGGCGAAACCGAGCTCTTGGAGAACATTTTGCAGCTGCGCCAGCGTTCGTTGCGCCACCTGATCGTTCCCCGCACGCAGCTGCTTGCCGCACCTGTGGACATGCCAGTGGCCGACCTGCTAGGCCTGCTCGCCGAATCGAGCCACTCCCGGCTGCCCCTTTATGACGACACTGTCGACAACATCATCGGTGTTGTCCACCTAAAAGATCTGCTGTGCCTTACTATCGACCCTGGCCCAACGGCAACAGGCGGCGAACAAGACATATGTAGAGAGGACAAGGGAGTCCGCGATGTTATGCGTGTTCCTCCCTACGTGCCGGAGTCCGCATCGGTCGAAATGGTGTTCCGCCGGCTTCAGAGCGAACACTTCCATCTGGCCGTTGTCATCGACGAATACGGCGGCACTGCCGGTATAGTGACATTCGAAGACCTGATCGAGGAGATTTTCGGGGACATTGCTGACGAATTTGATGCCGACAGCCACGAGGTAGCGTTGGGGAATGACGGTCGTCTTACTCTTGCAGGCGATGTGGAACTGGAAGAGCTGTCCGCCATTCTGGGTTCTCCGCTCGATTATGAAGATGTTGATACGCTTGGCGGCGCCATACTTGCCGAGCTTGGCGCCATTCCCGAACAGGGCCAGATTGTTCGGCTGCAAGACCATGATTTCCGCGTCGAAAAAGTTAGCGGTTACGCGATATCCCAGGTGAGCGTCGCCTTGCCGCCTGGCGCTGAGGCGAATCTGCCCCAAACCATGGAAAATTCGCAGAGTCGCACGCAGCGAGCATAGTTGGTACGTCAGGCTGAAAGCCGCGACGAAACTTGAAGAATCTGCAGTTGGAGTTACACGAGTGGAATATCTGCTTCCTGTATTCATCATAACCGCATTAATCTTCTTTAACGGCCTCTTCGTAGCTGTGGAATTCGCGGTCGTGGCTTCATCCAGAGCGCGTATGGCCCAAATGGCCAACGGGGGCTCAGCTCCTGCCGTCAAAGTAATGGGCATACTCACCGACACACGCGGCCAGACCCGCTTCATCATCATGGCGCAATTGGGCATTACGCTGTCCAGTCTTGGATTGGGCATGTACGGCGAACACACCATCGCCGAATGGTTTCTGGCTTTGCTAGAGCATTACGGGGTGGAGATGGGCCTGATCAGCGTCGCAGCGGCCCACAGCGCAGCCCTTGTGCTCGCCATCGGCCTGATGACCTATTTGCACGTAGTGTTTGGCGAAGTGATGCCCAAGTCATTGGCGCTTCAGGCGCCTGAGGCTACCGCCCTGCGTGTGATCGGCCCTTTCTCGATTATTGAACGCATCTTCTCGCCCGCCATCTACGTCCTCAACGCAATTGCGCGCGCCATAACCCGCGCCTTCGGTGTTCCGGAGCGTGGAGCCCAAGACCACATGATCTCTCCCCAGGAACTCGAACTTATCGTTGAGGAGAGTTTCGAAGAGGGTCTGATCGCCCCCTCCGAGCAACTCTACATTGAGAACATACTCGACATGAGGGAGCGAACCGTTGGCCAGGTCATGACTCCGCGCACCCGTATTGTCGGCATTCCCACTGACCAATCTGAACAAGAAATTCTGCGGCTGGTCTGCGCATCCAATCATTCTCGCTATCCGATTTACGATGGGGACCTCGACAAAATCAGAGGATTTTTTCACGTCAAGGACCTGGCCCGCCATCTGCAGCTTGGCGCAGACGCCGGCCCGCTCGACCTGCGCAATATGGCGCAGAACCGGCCGGTCATGGTCGTGCCCGAAACACTCTCGCTGGATCTGATGCTGGCAAGATTTCGGGCTGAAAAAGGCGCCCTCGCGGTTGTGATCGATGAGTTCGGTGGCACCGCCGGAATAGTCACCTTCGAAGACCTGCTGGAAGAGGTCGTAGGTGAAATCCAGGATGAGTTCGACGTAGAACGGGCTCCGTTCGAGTTCGTGGGGGACACGCGTCTGCGCGTCGACGGCTCTCTCTTACTGCATGAACTGAATCAGCATTTCGACATCAACTATGACGCAGAGGAGGTCGATACGGTCGGCGGCCTCATCATGGCCCACCTGGGCCGCATCCCTGTAGTTGGAGACGTTGTCGAACTGAACGGCATCCGCTATGAAGTTGAACAAGTAGCCGGGCGAGCTGTCGATTCGGCGCTGGTGGAGCTGCCGGCAGACATCCGGCAACGCGAGGATGGGAACGAAGACGAATCGGATCCCGCCACCGCTCCAGATTGACAATCTCCTTTCTGAGAGTTACAATTGCGTCGATTTGCTCAACTGAGAGCAGCAACGGCGTTGACGGAGACGAGTAACTGTCGCCAAGTCCCCAGCGAGCCCGAGGTAGGTGGAAGCCGGGCGGACCCCTGCGGCAGCGAATATCACTCCTGAGCTGTGACCCGAATGGCGGACAATTCGCTTAGTAGGTTTCGCCGGTGTCGTGAACCGTTATCATCACGGCCAGACAAGATGCGAAAGCGCCTGCTGGCATTAGAGCGGTCCGGCCAGGCGGCCGGAAAGCAGGGTGGTACCGCGGACTCTTCAGCCCGTCCCTGATTGTGGGGTCGGGCTTTCTTATTCTGTTGACGGGTGGAAGGTTTCGGCCCAACGACCGAAACGAGGAATTTATGACTGCTGAACTCTTTTACGACGACGCCTATATCCGCGAATTCGACGCGGTCATTACAGCGGTCGATAAACAAGATGGAAAGCTGCGCATAGCTCTTGACAGCACCGCCTACTACCCCGGCGGCGGCGGTCAGCCCAGCGATGTCGGCTGGTTGACCATCGACTACCGCCGGCTCACCATAACCAAAGTAAAGCGGGAGCGCGGCCGCATCTGGCATACGCTCGACGGAATGAAGGGCGAGTCGATTCATATCGCGCCAGGGCGAAAAGTGCATGGCGAGCTGGATTGGGAGCGGCGCTACCTCCTGATGCGCACCCACACCGCCATGCATATCTTGTGCGGTGTCGTCTGGCGAGACTACGCCGCCTCCGTCACCGGCGGCGACATGAAGCCCGGCAGCGGACGTATGGACTTCGAGTTCGAGGCCATGAGCGCTGATCTGGTGGCGGCGATTGAGCAAAAGTGCAATGCCGAAATTGCTGCTGCCCGTCCAGTGAAAACCAACATCTTGCCCCGCGAAGAAGCATTCCAGATACCGGACCTGATCCGAACCAAAATCAATCTTCTGCCCAAACAGATCGCCGAAGTACGCACCGTAGAGCTGGAGGGATTGGACCTGCAGGCCGACGGCGGCACGCATGCCGGAAACACCAGTGAAGTCGGTGCAATGCGAGTTGTCGACTACCGCAGCAAAGGCGCCATAAATAAGCGTATCTATGTGGAAATTGGCGAAGCCCAGGAATAGTTTGGCACCGTTTACAGAAAACATAAGGAATCTGAAATGACACAGACACGCACAGAACTGCCTGCCTCGACCAACGGTCGAGCCCAGTGCGGAAGTTACAAAGCGGTGCCCGCCAGTGTCTCCTTCCCCGAAATGGAGGAGGCAATCCTGTCGTTGTGGCAAGAGAAGGATGTCTTCCAGCGTTCCATGAAGGATCGTGAAGGCGGCCCCGAATATGTATTCTTCGAAGGCCCTCCCACGGCCAACGGCCGCCCGGGAATTCACCATGTTCTCGCGCGGGCGTTCAAAGACATGTTCCCGCGCTACAAGACCATGCAGGGCTACCACGTGTTGCGCAAGGGCGGATGGGACACACATGGCCTGCCGGTGGAGCTTGAGGTCGAGAAGCAGCTCGGTCTCACCGGCAAAGATCAGATTGAAGAGTATGGTGTCGGTAAGTTCAACCAGATGTGCAAAGAGTCGGTGTGGGAATACCTCAGCGATTGGGAGGCCTTGACCGAGCGGATGGCATTCTGGGTGAGTCTGGAAGATGCCTACGTTACCATGAACAACGACTACGTTCAGTCGCTATGGTGGATCCTGCAGCAACTCTGGAACAAGGGCCTCCTCTTCGAAGGCTACAAGGTGGTCCCCTACTGCCCCCGCTGCGGTACGCCTCTCAGCAGCCATGAACTTTCCCTCGGCTACAAGGAAGGCACCATCGACCCCAGTGTATTCGTAAAGTTCGAAGTTAAAGGGGAGGACGACACCTTTCTGTTGGCCTGGACAACCACACCGTGGACGCTTCCCGGCAACGCGGCCCTGGCCGTCGGCGAAGACATCGACTACCTTAAGGTACGAGACAGTTCCGGGGCAACTCTGTATTTGGCGAAAGAAAGGGCCGAGTCAGTTCTCGATCCCGGCTACGAACTGCTGGCTGAAATGAAGGGCACAGCCCTGGTGGGCAAGGAGTATGAACCTCTGTACCGCTTCGGGCCCCCAGTCGAAGAGCGCTTCGCATATGTTATCGCCGCCGACTACGTCAGCACCGCCGACGGTACCGGTATCGTTCACATTGCGCCGGCATTTGGCGCCGACGACCTTGCCGCCGGGCAGACCCACAACCTGCCGGTTTTCCACACCGTCGACGCCGCCGGTCAGTTCAAGCCGGAGGTCACGCCCTGGGCCGGACAGTTCGTCAAGGATGCTGATCCCCATATTTCCGCCGACCTGGAAGAACGGGGACTGCTCTACAAAGCCGGCACCTACGAGCATACATATCCATTCTGCTGGCGCTGCGACACACCTCTCATATACTGGGCCAAAGAGACATGGTATATCCGCACCAGCGATTTCAAAGACAGGTTGGTGGCGTTGAACGATACCATTAACTGGGTGCCCGACCACATTCGCAACGGGCGCTTCGGCCGCTGGTTGGAGAACAATGTCGACTGGGCCTTGGGCCGCGATCGATATTGGGCAACGCCGATCCCGATCTGGAAGAGCGACGCGCTCGGCAGTGAATACATGGAATGTATCGGCAGCGCAGCCGAGCTTTCAGAGAAGACCGGCCGTGACTTGACCGGCCTTGACCTGCACCGTCCCTACGTCGACGAAATCACGTGGCCGGCGCCTGACGGTGGCACTATGCGCCGCGTCAGCGAACTGTGCGACGTCTGGTTCGACAGCGGCTCCATGCCTGTGGCTCAGTGGCACTACCCTTACGCCAATCAGAACCAGTGGGAGACCTATCAGCAGGCCGACTACATCTGCGAAGCAATCGACCAGACGCGCGGCTGGTTCTACACACTGCACGCGGTCAGCACCTTACTGTTCGACAGGCCGGCTTTCAAAAATGTCATCTGCCTGGGCCACATTCTGGCAGAGGACGGATCGAAGATGAGCAAGTCCAGGGGTAATGTGGTCAGCCCGTGGCAGGTATTCGCCGAGCACGGCGCCGACGCCACCCGCTGGTATATGTACACTGCCGGTCCGCCTGGAAACGCCCGCCGATTTAGCGGCAATCTGGTGGCCGAAGTAAAACGGCGATTCCTCAACACATTGTGGAACACCTACAGCTTTTTCGTCGTGTACGCCAATCTCGATGATGGCAATAATGGAAGCAACAAAGCAGCCAAAGCTTCAACGGCTTCACCCGATTCCGAGCTGCACGATCGATGGCTGCTTTCCGAGCTGAACCGGCTCGTGCGCGACGTGACCTCAGCCTACGAGGCCTACGATGTCACCGGGGCCACTAGACCAATCGCCGACTTTGTCGACGAACTCAGCAACTGGTATGTGCGACTTAACCGTCGGCGATTCTGGGACGGCGACCCGGCCGCCCTGTCCACCTTGCGCCACACGCTGGTTACACTATCGAAACTGCTGGCTCCGGCCATACCATTCATCTCTGAAGAGATATACCAAAATCTTGTCGTCGGCGTCGAGCCGGATTCCCCTAGCTCGGTCCATCTGGCAACCTGGCCGCATTCAAACGAGTCTGCCATCGATGACCAGCTGCATGCCGACATGGCCTTGGCCCAAAAAGTGACTACGCTGGGAAGGGCGGCAAGAGAGTCCGTGGCGTTGAAAGTGCGCCAACCCGTGCAACGCGTTGTCGTTCGCACGCGCTCCGAAAAGGAAAATGCCGGTCTGGACCGGGTGAGCGATCTGCTCCTTACCGAGCTGAATGTGAAGGAACTGGGCTTTGCCAGCGAGGCCGGCGATCTGGTCGACGTGACCGTATTCCCGTTGCCCAAGCAGCTTGGCCAGAAATACGGCCGCGGCTTCCCGGTGATCAGGAGTAAGTTTGCCGAGCTGGATCAGCGCGAACTGGCTGCTCGCTTTGACGCCGGCGAATCCGTAACTGTGGACGACGGCGACCAGGCCTATGTCGTCGAACCGGAGGATGTGGAGGTGCGCCGAACGCCGCGTGCCGGCCTTGCGGTAGCCGATGACAGCGGTTATCTTGTTGCGGTCACCACAACACTTACGCCCGAACTGGAGTTGGAAGGCCACGCACGCGAGCTTGTTCGCCGTGTCCAGCAGCTCCGCAAAGATTCCGACCTGGATATCAGTGACCGCATCAACTTGGCGCTTACTGATTCCCCTCTCATGAACAGTCTTCTTTCGGCACATAAAGGCTACATCATGGAAGAGACTCTGACGTTGGAAATCGACCTTACGACCGGTTCCGCTGACGAAATAGACGGCGATACCGTTACATTTTCTCTTGGCCAGGAGGAAGTGACTATTGGCTTGAATAAAGCCTGATCAAATGCTCCTACTTACTTGGAATACACCAGACTTTACACGGACGCTTGGCGTTGCAAAGGAGGAACACTATGGCATCCTACCACTATGACAACAACCTGAAATATGCCGATTCACACGAATGGGTCAGGCAGGAGGAGTCCACGATTGTCGTGGGCATCAGCGATGCCGCCCAGGACATGATGAGCGATATCGTCTTCGTCGAACTTCCCGAGATTGGTGCCGCCGTTTCAGCCGGCGAAGCTGTCGCAGTCGTCGAATCGGTCAAGGCCGCTGAGGACATTATCGCGCCGGTGTCCGGTTCCGTCGTCGAGGTCAACGAAGAGTTGATCGATACGCCCGAACTGGTGAACAGCGATCCCTACGGCGCCTGGTTCCTGAAAATCGATGTCAATGATGCCGCCGGTCTTGACAAACTGATGGACGCAGATGCCTATTCAGCGTTCGTTGATAGCCAACAGTGAGGGAAGGCGAGTAGAGAGGGCCGCCAGGAGAGGAGTAACCGATTATCTCTTCCGCCCCTGGCGCCTTCATTCACACGTCGGCCTCCTTCTGCTGACACTCTTGCTGAGTGGATGTGACGCGTTGCCAGGACGCCCTCGCTTTCCTGAACTGCCCTTTCTGCAACTTGGGAAAGAGTCTAATGAAGCGGCGCAGTTTCTTCGCATTTTTCTCCCTGAGGAAGGCGAGGTTACCGAGGCTCTGCGGGGCCAGATAACTACCTGGGCCGCCGTAAAAGAGCTGCAGGTTGACCTCTACTCCGCTGCCGACTACGACCGAGAGCTTCGCGATCGCTTGGCGGGAAACGAGCCGCCCGACCTGGTTGTAGTAAGTAGCTTCCTCTTTCCGGACCTGGTAGCCGAAGGTCTGCTGGCTCCCGCAGAACAAGGTTTTCCCGATCCGGCAGGGTATCCTCCGCAGCTGGCAGGGGCATTCACACAACCCTCGGACCAGGCATCGCCCGTGCGCTACTGTCTGCCGCGCGAAGTGCGGACCCTGGCACTGGTCTATGACAGCCAGGGACTCGCCGCCGCAAGCCAGGCGCCCCCTACCGACTGGGAAACCATGTGGTCGGTTGCTGTCGATCAGACCGACCTGGAGCGAAACCGATTCGGCTTTATCGAAGCCCCCGACCTTTCTCGATGGCTTCCCTTTCTGTACGCAGCAGGTGGTACAATTATTGACGAGCATGGCGCTATGACACTTGAGTCGCTCGCCTCTTCAACGGCGCTGGACTGGTACATCCGAATTTTCCGGGAAAACTTCGCCGGCCATGCAGGTGAGTCGAACAGCGAGTGGCAGGCAGAAGTCTTGGGAAAGGGCAAAGGCGCCATCGCAATCGAGGGAAACTGGATCGTTCCCTATTTTGACAGTGAGTTTCCAGCATACCGCTACGGCGTCGCGCCCCTTCCCGCCGGGCCTGCCGAGTTGAACACCTCGATCGCCTTTACCAGCTGCTACGCCGTCTCTGCTCGCTCAACGCGCAAGAGCGAAGCTTTCGAGCTTGCAGTCTTTCTCAGTAGCTCTGAAGTGGTTGGCTCGTTGCCAAACGACGGCGGTTGGATGCCCGCCCAGTCATCTCTAAGAGATGCCTGGACTGAGACTTTCCCCCACCTCGCAGCCTTTTCCAATGCCGTACCCGCCGCCAGGGTCTGGCAGTTTCCCCCCGGCTTCGCGCCTTTTCTGCCCGGCTTCAACCGCGGAATGGTTCATCTCTTTGCCGCCCAGGTCGAGGCCGAGGATTTCCTTGCAGATATGCAGGAGCTTGGCGAAACTTTACTGGCTGAGGCCTCTGACCCGGAATCCTCGTCCAACGATGTTGAGACCTCGGAACGCTGAATGAGGGACATTACAATGGATTTTGCAGGACATGTGGCGTTGATAACCGGTGCCGGGTCTGGAATAGGCCGCGCGGCCGCGTTGCGTTTTGCCGAACTTGGGGCTTCAGTAGTCGCAGCCGATGTGAACGCAGATGGCGGCAGCGAGACAATCCGCCAGGTGCAGGAGCGCGGCAACGAAGGGTTGTTCGTCCAATGTGATGTGTCGGACCCGGTGGCAGTGGCCCGGATAATTGAAGAGTCGGTCAACTGTTTTGGCCGCCTCGACTACGCAGTCAATAATGCAGGCATCGGCGGCCCTTGGCAACCGCTCCAGAACTATCCGCACGACGGCTGGGAAAAGGTGCTTGCCGTCAACCTCTCCGGTGTCTTCTACTGTATGCAGGAAGAGATCAGGCTGATGGCCGGCTCCGGCGGAGCTATCGTCAACATCGCCTCAATTGCCGGCAAACAGGGACTCCCTAAACAGTCCGCCTACACTGTCTCCAAGCACGGCGTCATCGGTCTGACTCGCGTCGCCGCCCAGGAGGTCGCAAGACACAACATTCGCGTCAATGCCGTCTGCCCGGTCTACACCGAGACGCCCCTGTTCATGCCGATGATCGCCGACAATCCCCGCAGAGCGGAAAAAATGCTGGAACGCATCCCCCTGCGCCGCTTCGGTCAACCCAAAGAAATCGCTGACGCAATCGTTTGGCTCTGCTCGGAACAGTCCCGTTTCGTTACCGGACAGGCCATAAACCTGGATGGCGGCATGACCGCATGACGCCCCAATCTACGCAACTGAAATGGAGAAAAGAATGTCCCGACAAGCGGCACTAGCAGATTTGCAGTCGAAAGTGGGCGCCGAGCCCAGAGTCGGCGGTTGGTTCACAGTTTCACAGGAAATGATCAACGGCTTCGCCGACGCTACGCTCGATCATCAATGGATTCATGTCGACGTCGAGCGAACTGCACGTGAGTCGCCATTTGGCGCGCCGGTCGCCCACGGCTTCTTTACACTCTCGCTCATCCCGCATCTGACCGGAATGGTCGAGCCTGACAAGCCGCAGTACCCCGGCATTGCGCTAACCGTCAATTACGGACTGAATCGCGTGCGCTTCCCTCATCCTCTATTGGCCGGGTCACGCATTCGCGCGCACACGCAGTTGCAGTCGGTCGAGGAGGTCCGAGGGAATGGTTTGCAGCTGATCCACAACGTTACGGTTGAAGTAGAGGGCGTCGAGAAGCCAACCTGCGTAGCAGAGATGGTGTCACGCCTGTATTTTGATAAAGACTGAAGTGAAGCAAAAGGAGCTTGTCAGCAATCAGCGAATATTAACTATCTATGTTTAGCGGCCAGACAGTAATTGTAACCGGAGCAGGACGGGGAATCGGCGCCAGCGCCGCCCTCCAATTCGCGCAACGAGGCACCAACGTCGTCGTGAACGACCTCGACGCCGCCGCCGCGGAGGAGACCGTCCATGCCATTACAGCAGGCGGCGGCCAGGCCATCGCACTTGCCGGCAATGTAACCGAGCCCGACTTTCCTGCAAGACTCATGCAAACGGCCGTAGACACATACGGCCAGCTGAATATCCTGGTCAACAATGCCGGATACACCTGGGACGGAATGTCGCATAAGATGTCCGATGAGCAGTGGCAGGCAATCATTGACGTCCATCTGACCGCACCGTTTCGCATGATCCGGGCGGCAGCTCCCTATCTGCGTACCGCGGCTACCGCCGAACTGGAATCCGGCGCCTCGTTCAGCAACCGCTGCATCGTCAATGTTTCGTCCACGTCCGGCCTTCACGGCAACATTGGCCAGGTCAACTATGCCGCTGGCAAGATGGGCATTGTAGGACTGACCAAGACCATCGCCAAGGAATGGGGTAGGCTGGGTATCCGCTGCAACGCTGTTGCCTTCGGCTTCATCGACACCCGCTTGACCCGCCCCCAGGAGACGCAAGAAGAGGCAATAGAAATTGATGGGCATGAAGTCTCACTGGGCATTCCCGCCAAAGTCCGTGCGCTGCTCGACAAGGACATCCAACTTCGCATCCCCCTTGGCCGTCCGGCCACCATTGAAGAGGCCGCGGCGGGCATAGTCCTGATCTCCTCGCCGCTCGCTTCCTATATCACCGGCCATGTACTCGAAGTTACCGGCGGAATGGGAATCTGAGTTGCGAGCACAATGCATATGCCACGGGAATCTGCGTTTGGAGTGTCATTTACAGAATCCCGTCATTTGCCGGCCGATCAAAGAGTAGGGGAACAGCCCTTCTCCCGACGCCGACGGAAAGTCTAATGGCACGACAAAACGCGACTGAGGAGACGCGGAACCTAACGCCTAAGTCAGTGCTCGTCACCGGCGCTTCCAGCGGGATAGGACGCGCCTGCGCCTTACGCATGGACCGCGCCGGCTGGCAGGTCTTTGCCACTGTTCGTAAAGATAGCGATGCCAACCGGTTGCAAAGCGAAGCCTCCGCGCGACTTCAGACGGTCCTGCTCGACGTGACCGATGCCATCCAGGTTGAGGAGACCGCTCGCGTCGTGGCCGAGGCAGTGGGCGGCAGCGGTCTCCATGGCCTCATAAATAACGCCGGAATTGCCGGGGGTGGTCTCCTTGAGTTTTTGGATCCGGCCGACTTTCGCCAGGTCCTGGAGACCAACACGATCGCGCCGCTGACCGTCACCCAGTCGTTGATTCCACTGCTGCGGAAGGCGCAGGGGCGGATAGTGATGATAAGCTCGGAAGCCGGCTTCAGTTCGACGCCACTTATGTCATCTTACTCCGCATCCAAGTTCGCCCTCGAAGCGCTCACTGACGGGATGCGGCTCGAACTGAGACCCTGGGGTATCGACGTTGTCTCCGTCCAGCCGGGCGCAATTGAAACAGACATCTGGGAAAAGGCCCGCTACTACGCAGAAAGGACGCTGCGAAAATATCCGCCGGGTGCCTTCGAAATGTATGGCCCTCTGCTTGAAATGATGACCGAGTCCCTGGAACGACCGCGGGGCGTAGATCCTGACAAGGTTGCCCAAACAGTACAAATGATTCTTTCTTCTGCCCGGCCCAAAGCCCGTTATCTGGTGGGCCGCGACGCCGTCTTCAGACGCTGGCTGGAACGCTTACCTACCGCGCTGCGTGATAAAATAATCCAAAGCAAAATGCCCAAATATGGAACGACTGCCATTCCGAAAGATGATCCGCGACAAGCCAAAAGAGAGGAAAGTTAAACGGAACTGGCTCAACCACTCTATCGACACTAACCGCCTACCGCTAAGAATCTCCAATTTCCGATCCAAGGAGTAAAGAATGAGTTTCAACCGAGTTCGACTTGCTTACGTCACTTTCCTGATATTGATGACCCTGGCCTTTGCAGCATGCGGGCAGCCAACGACATCCACGGAAGCTACTCAATCAGACAGTTCAGAACAGGAAGCAGAGAAATCAACAGAGAGTGAAGCAGGACAGGAAGTAGTCGCGGATCCCATTCGAATCGGCGCGTTTTTCCCCCTCTCCGCCCCAGGTTCAGTGGTCGGCGGTGAGGCAATGCGCTCAGCAATGATAATTGCCGCCGATGAGATCAATGCCGGCGGCGGACTACTTGGCCGGCCCGTTGAACTGATCGTCGTCGACAGCGAAGGCTTGCCCGAGCGCGGTTCCGCCGTCAGCGAGCGGCTCATCAACCAGGACGGTGTGGTAGCGATTGCCGGCGGCTACCATAGCTCCGTTGGCGTAGTTGCCAAGGAGGTCGCCCACAACTATGGCATCCCCATCGTTCTGGCCAACACCTGGAACGACACCATCACAAGCGTGCAATATCCCGAAGTATTTCGTATAGCGCCGCTTAGCTCAGAGGTATCTGCTGTAGATGTCAAGTTTATGCAGTGGCTGCGTGACGACGCCGGCGCCAAACTGGAAAAGGTGGTACTCCTGACCGAAAATACCGACTACGGGATTCCGGCAGCCGAAGATACAGCGCGGCTGTTGGGCGAAGCGGGTATCGACTCCGTCACCTTCGGCGTCGACATCGGAACACAGGATTTCGCCGGTATTATCGAGAGGATAAAGGCAGAGGCGCCCGATCTGATAATGTCGTTGGCTACCGGCGAAGCCTCCTACAACTTCGCTCAGCAGTCGGCAGACGCCGGCATCGGGCCTCAAGACGTGCCGACTCTATGCGACCATAACGCCCTGGAAAGCAATTCATTCTGGAGGAACGTCCCCGACGGCAACTACTGTTTCGTGCGCAGAATCGGTCTGCCCGCGCAGCTCTACAACGATGTCGCCCTCAACTTTCTCACCGAATACGAAGCCCGCACCGGCAAAGAAGGAGCTGAGTCCTACGCGTTCGCTGCCTACGACGCCGTTAAGATCCTTGCTCAGGCTATTACCGAGGCTGGCACAACCGATCCCGATGCGATTATCGCAACATTGGAAGAGATCTCTTACGTTGGCGCACTCGGCAAGATTACATTCCCCGTCAACAGCAGCAACACACCCGAGCAGGCGGGCGTCGATCCTAAGTGGTGGCACCAGTTCCCCGATCCCGCCGTGACCGTCGTTCAGTACCAACACGAGGGAGAGGATTCCGTGTCTGCCACGGTTGTTTTCCCGGAAACGTTTCGGACGGGCGACCCAATCGTTGTCGGGCAGTAGACTGTCACTACCTACCGGTCAGGGACCCCCCTGGTGGGAAATCCAGGTGTCTGAATCTAGGCTGGTTTGCTCTGCTCGTGGACCTCGCGTGCATCCCAAATGGCGGTGAACTCTCGCAAGCCTTGGGTAACGACTAAGCCGAGTCCAGCCCGCAGATGCGATCTCAGCCAATTTGCGTGGCTGTTTTCTCCTGAACTCTCTATGGGCGGTCGGGCGCAAGCGCCCCCCCTTGTGCAGGGGCTGCGCCCCCGACACTCCCCCCTCTGGCTAGCGACAGTGTTCACTCTTCCCCACCATCGTGCCTAGCGAACAGTGTCTACACCCCCACCTGCCGCCCCAACCCACCGACCACCGACCTCCAACCGCAGAATTTACTGAACACTGACCACTGGCCACTGACCACTGCAGTTGTGCGGTCGGGCGCAAGCGCCCTCCCTTGTGCAGGGGCTGCGCCCCTGACACTCCCCCTCCAAAACCATCCCTCACCACCGCGACACTCTGTCCCCGACACCGTCCTTCACCCACCGCAATTCACCTCAATTCACCTCAATTGCCCCCGCCAAACCCCATCCACGCGCATATCACAGTCCATCACAAAAATCCCCCAAAATCACAGTTCAGACAAATCCCCCACTCGCCCCCTTAGCGGCAAGCCTTGTGCCTACCCTCATCCCTTCCACCATGAAGTACCCGCCTTAACCTCCCCACCCCCATTTCTGCCCATAACAGTCACTGCATGAATTTCAGCTCACACGACCCGTAAACGCTCGTAAACGCTCATAAGCTCTCATAAACTCTAGTCCTACACACATATGAGAATGCCTGAGTCCCACCATCAAGTTGAATCTGACTCAAACGGTCCATAATGAATGAAATGCCCGCATCAGCCCCCAAAGTTGTTGCATCTGATGTAAATTTCATCTTTTCCTCCGATTCCAAGCTGCTCCTGACTTCCACCCTCAGCCACCGGAGCACCGAAAATTCAGTCTGCCGGCTTTTGCATGGCGATGACAGTCGCACCCGTCAGATCGATGCGCAGCACAACTTGGCCGTCTTGCGCCGCAAGGCTCTCAACCTCCTTCGCAGAGAGAACAGGGCCCAGATCGGTATCGCTGCCAAACGTAACCTAGCCGGTTGGAATACCGCCTATCTCCCGAAAATTCTCTCCCAACAAGAGGCAATTGCCCTGGCATAGAGACCGACTCCCATTGACACAAACCATACGCTGTTGCATAATATCCTGGACGAATGTTTTCCCCTTGCTTCCGGCACATAGCGTCTCTTATGTTCCTGAAGTACGCACAGTCGGGATTCTGCATATTGTCGCAGTAGTGCAACCTAACTCAAGGAGAATATCCAAATGAACCGAAAAAGAACTCTGTTCTGGAGCGCACTTGCCCTGACAATTCTGGCACTTGTGTTCACTGCTTGCGCGCCGCAAGCGGAAACGGTCGGCGAGACCGAACCGGCAGCCGAAGAAGCCGCGGCAGCGCCAACCGAAGCCCCCGCCGAAGAATCATCTGACGACATGTCGATGGAGCCGATCAAAATTGGCGCGCTCGCGCCTCTGTCTGCCCCCGGCGCCGTCGTCGGCGGCGAGGCCATGCGTGACGCTATGCTGATCGCGGCCGACGTACTCAATGCCCGCGGCGGCATTATGGGCCGACCGGTCGAAGTGATTATCGTCGACACAGAAGGCCTGCCGGAACGCGGCACCGCCGTCGTTGAACGTCTCATCAACCAGGACGGCGTTGTCGGCATCGGCGGCGGCTACCACAGCTCCGTAGGCGTGGCGGCCAAAGAAGTTGCCCGCGACAACGGCATTCCCATCGTTTTCGCCGAAACCTGGAACGACACCATCACCAGCGTCCAGTACGATGAAATCTTCCGCATCGCCCCCCTGAGTTCCGAAGTTTCGGCCGTCGATGTCAATTTCATTCAGTGGCTGCGCGATGAGAACGGCATGAAGCTCGACAAAGTCGTCATCCTCACCGAGAACACCGACTACGGTATTCCAGCCGCCGAGAACACGACCGCACTTCTGGACGGAGCCGGTATTGCCGCAGTGACCTTCAGTGTCGACATCGGCACCCAGGACTTCGCCGGCATTGTCGAGCGCGTGAAGGCTGAGAGCCCCGACATGATCGTGATTTTGGCTACAGGTGAAGCCTCTTACAACTTCACGCAGCAAGCCGCCGACGCCGGCATCGGCCCCCAGGACGTGCCGACGATGTGTAACCAGGTCTCTCTTGTCAGCGACGCCTTCTGGATCAATGTCCCCGACGGCAATAACTGCTTTGTGCGCCGTATCGGTCTTCCTCAGAAGCTCTACAACGACGTTGCCCAGGAGCTAGTTGCCGAGTACTCGGACCGCACCGGTAAGGATGACATTGAGTCCTACGCGATGGCCTCCTACGACTCGATTATGCTCATCGCCCAGGCAATCGAAGACGCTGGTTCGACAGACCCAGGCGACATCATCGACGCCTTGGAAAACATCAACCACATGGGCGCCCTGGGTCCCATCACTTTCCCGATCAACCGCAGCAATACCCCTGAGCAGGCGGGTGTGGATCCCAAGTGGTGGCACCAGTTCCCCGATCCTGCTATCACCATCGTCCAGTATCAGGAAGCGGGGCAGGATGCCGTAGACACCGCGGTCGTCTACCCGGATGTCTATCAGACCGATCCGCCAGTCATCGTCGGCCAGGAGTAACACCCTGACCTATTGCATATGAAAACGGATGGAAGGCCTCGCGACCCAACCCCCTGGTTTGCGGGCCTTCCACCATTTCTTTCTCATTCTGTCGCACCGAACAGTGCCTCCTGTGTCAGCTTAACGAATTAAACTACCTACTTCCCACCAGGCCTGGATCTGAACCATGGAAAACGCAGCAATCTTCGGTTGGGCGCTTCTGTGGATACTCTTTTGGGGAGCCCTCGGCGGCGTCGTAACACCCCGCATCTACGCCCGCAAAGACCTGGAGATTTCCCAGGCCTCCTTTGGCGGCGCAGTTATCGGCGCAGCCCTCGGGCCTTTCAGCCTCGTCCCCCTTTGGATCGCCTCGCC
Source organism: Caldilineaceae bacterium (assembly GCA_965116395.1). Taxonomy (GTDB): domain Bacteria; phylum Chloroflexota; class Anaerolineae; order Caldilineales; family Caldilineaceae; genus Bin5. Next base: position 5,147,857 of record OZ220684.1, on the reverse strand, counting down.
GAAAATCACAGGTCGTCTGATCGGCATCGCCATCGCGATTGTCATCGGCATCTTTGTAGCCTCCTTTGCCCTCGCAGATCCCGATAACCTCTGCGTCGCTAATGGCGGGTTCGTTATCTCCCAACTTACCAACGGCATCGTCATCGGCATCATCTACGGGCTTATGGCGCTGGGTCTGACGCTGATTTTCTCAATTCTCGGCGTCGTCAGCTTCGCCCATGGCGAGTTCTACATGATTGGCGGCATGGTCACCTACTTCATGTCTGCCGTATGGCTGCCAGGGGTCTCACCTTTGGTCGCCATCCTGGCAAGTTGCATCGTGACCTTCGTAATCGGCTACATTTTTGAAAGGATCTTCCTGCGCCCTATGGGCAGCGGCGAGATCGAGCGGCCCACCGAGTATGCCATCCTGGTGACTTTCGGACTGGCCTTTTTCCTGCAATACTTTACGCAGGCCCTGACATCGGCTGTGCCGGTGAAAGCACAGCGGTTCTTCCCCTTTCCGCGCGTCGAACTACCCGCCGACTCCGGCTCGCTGCTCAAGATGACGCCGGGCAATGTCACTGTCTTTGACGCCATCTCAGTGCCCAATCCTCGTTTTACCGCCGCCGTTCTGGCCCTGATGATGCTGGCGGCGCTGCTCTGGTTCCTCTACCGCACGTGGGTAGGAAAGGCGCTGCGGGCCGTCAGCCAGGACAGGCAGGCCGCGGCCGTCACCGGCATTAATCCCAACTCGATGAACACCCTGGCGTTCAGCATGGGCGCGATGCTGGCCGGGCTCTCTGGCGCTTCACTCGTACAGGTTTTCTCCTGGCTGCCACAGGTGGGCATTCCCGCCGCCGCCCGCTCCTTTGTCATTATCGTGCTCGGCGGCATGGGCAGCCTGCCGGGCGCATTTCTCGGCGGGCTTATCGTCGGCCTTGTGGAAGCCGCCGGAACCGGCTGCATTCCCGACGCTACCAGGGCAGCCGCCTACATTCCCGCCTACAGCATGGTAATCCTGACCTTAGTTCTCCTATTGAAACCGACCGGCCTCTTCGGACGAGAACTATGAACCCGACCGCCATTTACCGCGTTGCCGGTTCCATTGCCATAGTCCTCCTGCTGGCGATACCCTTTGCTTCGTCAGAACTGGGCGGCGTGGGGCCCCTCGTCCTTAGCAGCTACTTCATGCACCTCGCCATCACGGCCTTCTTCTACGCCATTCTGGCCTCCAGTTGGTCTCTTTTGGCCGGGTACGCAGGACAGTTTTCCTTCGGCCACATGGCGTTCATGGCCATTGGCGGCTACACGTCGGGACTGATCGGGAAATTCTTCCGCTTCACAACCGCACCTTCCGAACTCTGCACCGACATTCCACTGTTCGGCAACTGGTGGCTGGTGATACTGAATATACGGCGCGTCGGCACCATCGATGAGTCCTGTCTTGACATGGCCAGGACCGAGACGCTTCCTGCCGGTACGCTCATCGTCTTTCCGCCCGTTTGGGCGAGTATCGCGATGGGGCTTGTCATGGGCGCGACCTTCGGCCTCCTGGTCGGCTGGCTGGTGTTGCGCCTGCGCAGTACCTATCTGGCCCTGTTCACTATCGGATTCTCGGAAATTTTGCGAGCCTCGATCAGCGCCGAGATTCCCATCACCGAGGGCCAGAGCGGCCTCGAGCTGGTCCCACTCTTTCCCGGCGGCCTGATGGGCTTCAGTTCGACTAGCAAGATACCCCCTTACTACGCCATGCTGCTCTTGTTCCTGTTAGCAATGGCGTTGATGACGTGGTTGGCAGGCTCCCGCTTCGGCCTGTTCATCCGCGCAATTAGGGAGGATGAAGAGGCTGCAGCTGCCCTGGGCGTCAACATCGTCCGCTACAAGGTATTGGTCTTTGTAATCACCAGCACTCTGGCCGCGGCAGCCGGCGCCTTGCAGGGCCATTACATTGGCATCATAACGCCAAACACGCTGATTATCCTGCAGATGTCATTGGTGATCGCGATGGCTGTCATTGGAGGCCTCGAGAATATCTACGCGGCTTCAGTGGGGGCAATCGTTATCACTTTTGCGCTGGAGCTGCTGCGCACGAGCATAAACATCGGTCCGCTTCACGTCGACATGACCCTTTGGCGGCTGGTATTCTTTGGCCTGTTACTCATGCTTACGCTCCGCTTCCAGCGCAACGGCCTCCTGTTCCCGATCTTGGAACGCATCAGTCGAGGTGGAGTGGCAGAAGAGACGGTTTCGATTCGCGAAGAATCGGAAGAGGATTGGGAGGAAGAGGTCGAAGCTGACGAAATAGAGGACTCTCCTTCCGACAGCGGCGAGGAGAGCGCCGGATAACGCTACCAGGCGGTTTGCAGCTATGCTAAGACTGACCTCAAATAACATTTACAAGAATTTTGGCGGCCTGGAAGTACTCAAGGATGTCTCATTCACCGTGGAAGGGCCTGAACTGATCGGCCTCATCGGGCCGAACGGCGCCGGCAAGACGACACTTACCAACATTTTGGACGGCGCGCTTAAGCCCTCCAGCGGCACCGTCTATATGAATGGCGAAAGAATCGACACACGACCGCCCTATGGCGTCGCCCGAGCCGGCTTGGGCCGAACCTTTCAAGTCACCCGCGCCTTTCGGCGTATGACAGTGCTGGAGAATCTGCTCATCCCCGCAATGGCTATGCGTGCAACCGCCCGCCAGCGTGACTTTGAAGAGAAAGCGCAGGAAGTGCTGGAGTTCCTGACAATTTCTCATCTTCGCAACGAATACGCCCGCGCCCTGTCTGGCGGCCAGCAAAAACTGTTGGAGCTGGGCCGCCTGCTGATGCTCGATCCCCAGATGATCATTTTGGATGAGCCATTCGCCGGCGTACACCCCCGATTGATGGAAGTAATCTACCGTTACATTACCGAGATCAATGCGCAGGGCAAAGCATTCATTATTATCAGCCACGATATGGATACGATTTTTACGCTCAGCCGCAGGCTGCTCGTCCTCAACTATGGAGACCTGATCGCCGACGGCGACCCGGAGATGGTCCGGGAAGATCCCGTAGTAAAGGCGGCCTACCTGGGCGAGGATGAAGAGTAATGCTGGCAATAACCGATCTGTACGTCGGATACTACCGTGACCTGAACATCCTGCAGGGCGTTTCTTTGCATGCCGAGGGTGGCAAAATCACGACAATTCTCGGTGCCAACGGTGTCGGCAAGTCCACCATGCTCAAAGCGATCTATGGCTTTCTCCGTCCCAACGAGGGGCAGATCCGACTCAACGAGCAGGACATAATCGACGTACCCACGCACGAGCGCATCAACATGGGGATCTCCTACATCCCCCAGCAGCCCGGCGTCTTCCGCTTCATGTCGGTTGAGGAAAACCTGGAACTGGGCGCGTGGACATTCAAGAATGACAAGAATCGCATAAGACGCAAGCTGGCCGAAAACTACGAACGCTTCCCCGACCTCAAACCTCGGCGCAAATCCAACGCCGGTGAGCTCTCCGGTGGCATGCAGCGCATGGTTGAAATCGGTCGCACTCTCATGACTGATCCCAAACTGATTCTGGTGGATGAGCCAACCGCCGGACTTGCCAAACTCCTTTCCGAAGAGGTTTACCAGATGCTGGTTGACCTGCGAGATCGCGATGGACTTACCATCCTGCTTGTCGACCAGGAGATTCGGTCCGCACTGAAGATCGCCGACTATGTCTACGTTCTGGAGCTCGGCCGCAATAAATTCCACGGGCCGGCCGAAGATTTCACCGACCTCGAAAAGGCCTTCTGGGTCGGATAGAGCTCGCAACGAGAAACGTGCGAAGGTCGCATTTGAAATTCACTCTCTCGCCTTCAATAGGCAACGGGCTTTCTCCCTCACCCACCCTCCTGATCAACGAACGCGTACGCCAGATGTGGGCCAACGGCGAAACCGTCTACCATTTGGGATTTGGCGAATCCCGCTTTCCTGCACATCCTAAAATCGTCGGCGCGCTGGTTGATAACGCCTCCCGCCAGAGCTATCTGCCCAGCGCCGGCATACCCGCACTCCGTCAAGCCGTCGCAGACTTTCACTCACGCCAGTTGCAGGTCGATATCAGCCCCGACCAGGTCATCGTCGCTCCAGGCAGCAAGGCCCTCCTTTTCGCTTTCCAGATGGCAGTCGCAGGCGCCACAATCCTGCATACGCCTTCGTGGGTGAGCTATGAGCCGCAGTCACAACTGTTCAACCGCCCGGTCCTCCGCATCCCTGCCAGCCCCCAGGACGGCCACAGCCTTCAACCGGCAGGGCTGCAACGAGTCCTGCATAACTCCCCTCACGATCAGCATCTTCTCATTCTGAACAGCCCCAGCAATCCCACCGGGCAAATGCTGGAACCGGAACTCCTTGAAGAGATCGCTGACATCTGCCGGCGAGGCAACGTGCTTGTACTTTCGGACGAAATCTACGGCCTCACCGCGTTCGGTCGCGAACATGTCTCGATCAGCCGCTATTACCCTGAGGGAACGGTCGTGCTCGGCGGCAAAAGCAAGCATCTCTCGCTCGGCGGCTGGCGGCTGGGCACCGCGATCGTGCCCCCCGGCGAAGGGGGCCAACAGCTGCTTCAGGCAGCGGCCAAAGTAGGCAGCGAACTCTGGTCCACCGCCTCAGCCCCGATTCAATATGCCGCCATCACCGCCTACGCAGACGATCCGGAACTCAGTGCCTATATCTCAAGATGCACGGAACTGCATGCCGCCCGCACACGCCACCTCTGGCGCGGCCTGTGCGAGCTGGACGTTCCCTGCGCAGAGCCAATGGGTGGTTTCTATCTGTTCCCCAACTTCGATCACTGGCGCAACCCGCTGGCAGTCCGCGGCGTACACACCTCCGTCGATCTGGCGCGCCATCTGTTGGATGAGTGGCAGATTGCAACTCTCCCCGGCGCAGACTTCGGCACACCGGCCACAGAGCTGTCCTTGCGGCTGTCCACCAGCTATATCGACCTGGAGACTGATCAAAAGGCGGCAACGATGATCGAGCTGGCCGACCAGGGGATCACCGCCGAGCAATTGGTGCGCGACTACCATCCGGGACTGCAAGAAGTACTGGCCCGTCTCCGCAACTTTCTAACCTCCTTGTAGTGTCCCTTTTCAGCACGGACAAGCCCTGCTCGGCTCCATTGCGTTCCCTGGCCCGGCATGTCAAAGACCTGCTATCTCGGCATCTTGACATTTTCCAACCCAGGTTAACTACTCAGCCGCAACTGATTCGCAACCATGAACGAGGCGAGCGAAAGCGATTTTCACTAACCACTAACCACTGATCACTGACCACTGCAGTTCTGGGCGGTCGGGCGCAAGCGCCCTCCCTTGTGCAGGGGCTGCGCCCCCGCAACGCCCCCTACAAAACCATGCCTCACCGAGCGTGTGCCTTCTTCGCAACGTGTCGGCTGGCGAGCATGGCGGCGACTGCACACCAGTTGCGTCACCAAGAGCCTGAATGGTTCCGCCGATGACTGGCTGGTCAAGTACTGTGGCTTAGAAGCTACACTCAGGCAAAAATCGCGCTCGTCAAATGAGAAAACGAAATGAATGAAAATCAGACAGAGACCCTTGTACCCGTGGACCGCGTCCATCAAGTCGCGGTCATCGGGGCCGGCACAATCGGCGCAAGTTGGGCAGCCTGCTTCCTGGCGAACGGGCTCGACGTAACCGTCGTCGACCCTGTCCGCGATCAAGAGGAACTGCGACGCGCCATCGACGCAATGTTGCCCGCGCTTGAGAATCTCGGTTTTCGGTCAGCCACCGACTCCCGCGGGATTAAATTGCTGGCGCAAATCGGCGGGGAACTGGCCGAGACCCAATTTGTGCAGGAGAGCGTCCCTGAACGCCTGGAGATTAAACGGGACACTCTGCGCGAACTGGAAACTGTAATCGGCCCTCAAGTTATCGTGAGCAGCAGCAGCACCGCGATGGTCCCCTCAGACATCCAGGCAGAGGCCCAATACCCGCAAAGGGTGATCGTGGGCCACCCCTTCAATCCACCCCATCTGATCCCTCTAGTGGAGATTTCCGGCGGCAAGCTGACCGCGCCGCACGTGTTGGACTGGGCGCAAGCGTTTTACCTGGCCATCGGCAAGGCCCCGGTGCTGATGAAGAAGGAGGCCTACGGGCACATCGCCAACCGGCTTGCCGCCGCGCTGTTCCGCGAGGCGATCCATCTGGTGGCCGAGGGTATCACGACCGTGGAAGGCATCGACGAGGTCATAACCCAGGGCCCAGGTCTGCGCTGGGCGCTGCAGGGACCATTCACCACCTATCACCTGGCAGGGGGCCCAGAGGGAATCGCCCACTACATGCGCCATCTGGGGCCAACCCAGGAAGCGCGCTGGCGTACCCTGGGCGAACCGAAACTTACTGACGACCTTGTCGCGCAGTTAGTCAGGGAGGTCCAGGAGTCCGTCGCCGGACTTTCGATAGCGCAACTCGCCCGAATCCGCGACACAGGGCTTGTTGAACTTCACAGACTCAAGGAAGGCCTGCCTGCCGAACCTTCCAACATCACTGACAGTTGAAATCTCCAGGCGTACTGTCGGCCATCACGATACTTTTTCGTGCGGCTCGTCGCCCAATTCCATCTGTAGCCGCTTCAACTCGGACTTGAGTTCATCAATCAGTTCGGCGTTAGCGGGGTCATCATATAGGTTCACCATCTCCTGCGGATCGTCTACGAGGTCGAACAGTTCCCATTCCGGCTCAGTAGACGCATCAATCGCGCCGGCGCTCCCCAGTGCCTCCCCGTAGTAATGGATCAGCTTATGGCGCTCGGTGCGGATTCCGTAGTGCGCCGGGATGTTGAAGTGGGCCAGGTGCATCCAATAGCGGTAGTACATCGAGGTACGCCATTCTGACGGCACACTCCCTTCAGCGAGCGGGCGCAGGCTTCGCCCCTGCATGTCCTGAGGAACAGCCGCGCCAGCGTAGTCCAATATGGTCGGCGCAAAGTCTACATTGAGTGCGATACGATCGCTCACTGTTCCTGCGTGAATGGCGCGCGGGTAGCGCATCAGGAAAGGAATGCGAATCGACTCTTCGTACATGAACCGTTTGTCGTACCAACCGTGATCGCCCAAAAAGAATCCGTGATCCGATGTGTAGATGACAATCGTGTCGTCCGTCAGCTCGTTCTCGTCCAGGAAGTCCAGCAGTCGGCCTGCATTCTCGTCGATTGAGGCCACGCACCGCAAGTAGTTGCGCATGAAGCTCTGATAGTTCCACGCCTTCTGCTCCTCGGCAGACAGCCCGGCGGGAACAGGGTCGGGAACGTGATTCTTCAAATGCATCAGCTCGACCTTTTCCGTCGCCATGCTGGCCGCAGCCGCCCGATTTTCGTAGCTGTCGTGAAATGTGGCAGGCTCTGGAATGGGGTCGTCCGCAAACAGCACCCTGTCCTTGGGATTGGGTTGGAAGGGATCGTGAGGTGCCTTGTGGGCGCAAACCAGAAAGAATGGGCGCTCGGTGTCCCGATTCGCCAGCCAACCGAGCGCCTTATCGGTTAAGACGTCGGTCACATATCCGCTCTCGGTGATCGGCTCGCCCATCTCAGTCAGTTCAGGGTCGTAGTATTTTCCCTGTCCTGGCAGGACACTCCAGAAGTCGTATCCGGCGGGGTCGCTATGGCCGCCGTGCCCCAGATGCCATTTGCCCACGAACGCGGTCTGGTAGCCGGCATCATTCAGCAGCATCCCAACCGTCGTCTCCTGCGTCTGGTCAATGACATCGGAAAGGGTCTTTATGCCTGTTGTATGGCTGTATTTTCCCGTGTGAACGGACCCCCGTGCCGGCGTGCAGATGGCATTCGTGCAGAAACAGCGGTCCAGCCGCAGTCCTTCGGCAGCGATTCTGTCGAGGTTGGGCGTACTGTTCAGCTTGCTGCCGTATGTGGAAAACGCGGCCGGCGCGTGATCATCGGCCATGATCAGCAGAACATTGGGACGGCGGTATTCGGTCATGGCTAGGCCTCATCTATGTTAAGAAAGCGCCCCCAAGCAGTGTGGACTGTAAGGGGGCGAGGATGTTTTTCTGCAACCAGACTCAAACTGGTTTGCAGAATTGCTGCTCTGTCAATCGCATAAGGAACGGCTTCCCTCCAACGTTCCGACTGCGGCCAGGCTAAGATTCGCGGCCAGGATCAAGCGTCGGCCAACAGTTCATCTACCTCTGGCTTGACCGCGTTGGCGGCTTCCTCGACTGTGCGGTCGCCCAGCCAGACCAACTCAAACGCGGACGTAAGCGCCGTGTTGATCTGCGCCCGGCTCTTGTGTTGCCACACCGGCACACCAAATTCGTCGATGCGGTCCATGTAGAACTCTACAAATGTATCGGGCACGTCGATCTGATCCAGCACGTACTTGGACGTCGAGCGGCGGGCGTTGATGATGCCCCTCTTTGCCCAGTAGCTGTGTGCCTCGTCGGTCGCGTTAAACTTAACCCACTCCCACGCCTCTTCAGGGTGCGGGCTCTCGCTGGGAATGGAAAACGCGGACCCGCCGACATTGAGAGTGTGAATGCCGTTGGGGCCTCCCATCGGGTACGGCGAGATCTCCCACACGAATGAACCGTCGAATTGGTCGATGATGCCGGGGAAGGACGAAAGCATGGCCGAACTGCCCGACACGAACAAATTGCCCAAACCCTCGATCAAGTCGGCCGAAGGATGAACATTGTGGGTCTGAATGGCGTCCAGATACCAGTTGAGAAACTCCATTGTTGCTTCAGAGTTGACGATACACTCGGTTTCGTCTTCGTTAAAGATGTCCGTTCCCCACGCAACCGCCTGCGGGCGAATCTCATTGACCCAATTGTCCACCATGTTTGACATTCCCCAGACTGTCACCTCCCGCTTGTTGAATCCGTCATCCTGGGGGTGGTTCCCGCCTCGGTCCGTTGTCAAGGTCAGACTGGACTCCAACAAGTCGGCATATGTTGTACCTACACCAGGTCCTGACAGTCCAGCCTCTTCATGAAGATTGCGGTTGTACCAAATGCCCTGCACGCCCACATCCCAACTACTGCCGTACTGACCGCCCTCGAAAGTAAACAGTCCCCACACCGAACTGTACCAGTCATCGGGGAATTCAGGCGTAGCGTCAATGCGGGGATTCAGGTCTTCGATCACTCCAAGCACGGCGTGGGGCCGCACCCAGGCAGTATGTGTCCACGCTGCATCGGGCGGCGAGCCGGACGCGTAGAGCGTGTTCAGCTTGGTCCAATAATCTCCCCAGCCCAGAGGTTGCCCTTCGACACTGATTGCGCCACCATTCTGTTCGGCAAATACTGCCGCCAGTTCATCCATCAAGTCGCCCCAGGCCCATGTCATTGACGTAATCGTCACCGGCTCCATTGCCTGCCCCGCGCCGGCGCCACTTTCTCCATCAGCTGACCCTGCCGGCATCTGCTGGCAAGCGGCTAGCGCCACCACAGAACCAGCACCCAGTCCCGCGTTACGTAGAAATCTTCGACGGCTAATCTGATTCGACATTCTTTCCTCTCCTTTATCGTAGCGAATAAAAGTGTGAAAGTCTGCTGTCTGCAACTGCTTTACCCCTTTACGCCTGTAAACACGACACCTTGAATGAAAAAACGCTGTCCAAAGTAAAAGACAAGCAGCACCGGAACCATAGTAACCGTTGCCGCCGCCATCATCATCTCCCATTCGACAGTATATTGGTCCTGGAACAGGCGCAAACCCAGGGCCAAAGTGTACTTTTTCTGGTCGAACAGATAGATGAGAGGCACAAGAAAACTTTGCCAGCGATTCTGCACGATGAATATGACGACCGTCATCAATGCGGCCTTTGACAGGGGAAGAATGATCCGCCAGTAGACACCGAAACGGCTGCAACCGTCGATGATGGCGGCATCGTCAAGTTCGGGAGAAATGGTCATGAAATACTGCCGCAACAGGAAGATGTTAAAGGCGCTGCCCCCAAAAAATGCTGGAACAACGAGCGGAAGATAGGTATCCAGCCACTTTAGTTCACGAAACAGAATGAACTGGGGAATCATTATGACCTGAAAAGGCAGCATCAGAGTAGTCAGGACCATTACAAACATGAAGTTGCGGCCGCGCCAACGCAATCGGGCAAAAGCAAATGCCGCCAAAGAGCCGGAGAGCGTCGCCCCTACTACCGCCAAGGCAGTGATCTGGGCCGTATTCAGGATGAAGCGCCCAAAAGGCAGAATGGTCAACGCGTTAGGATAGTTCGCCCAGACTATCGGATTAGGGATCCATACAGTCGGAATCTTAAAGACAGCCGCGGGCGTCTTCAGAGAAGTGGAGACCATCCACAGAAATGGCATCAGAACAACCACCATGCCGATCACCAGGATGGTATAGATAAACGACATCTTGAAAGCAAGGCTGCGGCGCTGGCTCTCGCGAATGTATCGCAGGACCATTATTCAGCTTCCCTCACTTCGCCTTCGTAGTAGACCCAGACCGCGGAAGAGCGGATAATCAGCAAGGTCAACACCATGATGTAGACGAACAATACCCAGGCCAACCCGGATGCATAGCCCATTCGGAAAAACTCAAAGCCGTTTCTGAACAAATACAGCATGACAAACAGGCTGGCATTTCCGGGGCCGCCCTGCGTCATGATGAACGGGCCGGCGAACTCCTGCAGCGCGTCAATCATGCCGATGACCAGTTGAAAAAAGAGAACAGGTGAAATCATCGGCAGAGTGATCTTCCAAAACTGCACCCAATCGCTGGCCCCATCGACCTCGGCGGCTTCATAGAGTTCGTTCGGCACACCTTGCAGACCAGCCAAATAGATGATGATGCCGGCGCCGACGCCCCAAAGACTCATCAATACAAAGGAGGCCAGCACGGTACGAGTGTCCGTCAGCCAGTAGGGTCCCTCAATACCAATGAGACTGAGTGCGCGGTTCAATAGCCCAAAATCACCGTTGAGAATCAGTAGCCACACCATCGCCACCGCGACGCCGCTAACCGTTGCCGGCAGATAGTACACGGTGCGAATGAATGCCAAACCCCGTACTTTGGCGTTCAAAAGCAGTGCCACCAAGACGCCCAGCATGATGCGTAAGGGCACGGAAGTTACGGAGTATATTGTGGTTACCTTGAATGCCTGAAAAAAGTTGGGATCATCGGTGGCCATCTCAATGTAATTGCCCAGCCCGATGAACTTTGGCGGCGTGAACATGCGCCATTCTGTCAGGGAAAGACCCAGCGAAGCCAGCATCGGCCCCAGTTGAAAAGCAAGGAATCCAATGATCCAGGGCAAGACCAGCAACCACGCCAGCCGCTCCTCCCCGTTCAGATGATACCAATTCTTTTTCTGCTTTCGCGTAGATATAGTGGCAATGTTTTCCTGAAAGGTCGCCATCAACCGCTCCAATTTCAACCAGGATAGAAGGAGCACAGTGGGGATCTAGGCTTGAAGAGACCCTAAGCCGAATCAAAGGTGTGGATGGACGGGAAGATACTATAACGCTCGGTGAATGTCAAAAACGCTGGGTGAGTGTCAAACGTAGAGGCTTAGAACGGGGGCCTAGCAATGCAATTGCTTTTACAGCTGGTCTTCACTGTTAAAGCCAAGGACCCCCATGCGTTGCCACATGCGTGGGATTCGAGTAGAATTCCAGCGACTATTCTGTACCCAATACCACACGATCAGCGAGACTTTCTGTGTACCCAGCCACGCGCACAACCAACTTCAACCAGTCAATGATCCGCGAAATGACCCGGCTGGCAATGCAACATGATGCCATTAACTTGAGCCAGGGCTTCCCTGATTTCGATCCGCCTGCGGCAATTGTCAATGCCGCAATTGAGGCGATCCGCGGCACCGCCAACCAGTACACAGTCACATGGGGCTATCCTCCCCTGCGCCAGGCCTTGTCGGAACAGTATACTGGCCAACTGGGCTGGACAGTAGACCCCGACGTTCACATCTGTGTCGTTTGCGGTGTGACCGAAGGAATTACCACCACGCTCCTTGCCCTGCTCAATCCCGGCGACGAACTTATCATCCTCGAGCCAGGTCACGAGAACTTTCGCCCGTCAGCGCTGCTGGCCGACGCGGTGGCCGTGCCGGTCGTCCTGGAAGCCCCCGACTACAGGATCGACGCTGACCGGCTCGAAGCCGCGGTCACCCCTCGGACCCGTGCCCTGCTTCTCAATACACCCCACAACCCAACCGGCCGTGTTTTCGATGACGAAGAAATGCAAGCACTGGTCGACTTTACCAACCGCCATGACCTCATCCTAATCACCGACGAAATCTACGATCGCATTCTCTACGACGACCACATTCACATTTCGCCCGGCAGCCTGGAGGGTCTCATTGAACGCACGGTTACCATCGGCGGGCTGGGCAAGAGCTTTGCGGTCACGGGCTGGCGACTGGGCTATGTGATAGCCCGTGAACCCCTGGCCGCTGCCATCCGCACCGTCCACGACTACTCGACGATCTGCGCGCCTACACCACTGCAGGCCGCCGCCGCCGTCGCCCTTGATCAGCCGAGCGACTACTGGTCGCAAATGCGCGAGGACTATGGCGAGCGCCGAGAGCTAATGCTGGCGATGTTGCAAAATGCCGGCTTCCGACCGGTCCGGCCTGAAGGCTCATACTATACGATGGCAGACTACACCGGCATTGCCGCGCCGCAGGCAGAGTGGGACTCGCACCGCTTCGCCCGCTGGCTAACGACCGAGGTTGGCGTGGCTTCCGTTGCCGGGATCAACTTCTATACACGCGACCGTGAAAAGTACGGCGAGGGGATAGTACGTTTTGCCTTTGCCAAACGGCTTGAGACATTGCATGAAGCAGGGCGGCGACTGGCTGCGTTCGGAGGTTAACAGACGAATCCCCCTCGATGTACGGGTAATGAGCCCACTGGAAATAACATCGTCTTACTTCAGTAGTAAGCGTGCTAGCAGAAGCTCCGGCTCCCAGACGCCAACCCGTACTACCGGCTCTAGAGTCTCGACATCGTAGACGACCAGACGCAGCTCGTACTCGCCCGCGGGGAGATTGGGCGGGAAAACCAGGCGGACGAGCGTGTCCAAAGGCTGGGCAGATGCCCCAGGCTGCAGTGTCGAATGTTCAGGTTTCCACAACTCCGTATCTTCCTGAAAGATCCAGTCACCGTCCTTCTCCACCGGATAGAGCCTGAGCGAGGTCGCATAGCTGACTTCGGAGTCGACGAGCTCACGAAATCGCATGGCAACCCACGCCGGGTGAAGGCGCTCCAGAGTTGATATCTGCTTGACCGAAAGTTGGTCTTCCTCCTGGCCCAGCGCGACTCCTGCAAGAGCGATGCCGCTATCGTACTCTACCGCCATCGGCTCCAGCTGTTCGTAGTGTGTCCAGACAACGCGGCTCTCGATCCGAGGACCTCCACCGGCAACCGGTAGCAGTCCCTCGCTTTCCAAGGCTGTGGATTCCGGATCGACAAAACCTACATACAGTCGGGCCACAGCAGGCGCGTGGTCTAACGGAATCAGGTAGGTGTCCTCATACAAAATGCCTGGCTTCCAAAGTGTGAGAGGCCGAACCCCCCAGCCCGGGTGCGTGGTCACATTCCCAATCTGCATGTTGTTGTGGTCCAACAAGTGTAAGAATAATTCGAAGTCCCGCATCTGTTCCTTCTGCGTGCGGAAGTAGAGAGTAACCGCGACTTCCTCGCCGCTTAGCAAGCCAGGCTCGGGAAAACGGGCAGCAACCAATTCCACTCCGTCTCCGTACACTTTCCCTATCGGCTGTGCGTCTGCTGGCACGGCTTCAACCGCATTGGCCATGCCGCCCAACCCGTACGACTCGGGCAGCAAATCGACTAGAGCATAGACCGAGCAGCACCAAAGGCCCACCGGTACAACCAGCCCAAGCGCCGTGCGTCCGAACCGGGGCAGGAATCCGGCCCAGAACCGGAGTCCGTACACGGCCACTACGGCCAGTGCACTGATGGCCGGAAAGAGCAGCCGTCCCTGAGAGCCCTGTGCTACTGTGATCCAAGAGGCAAGAAGCGCTAGCGAAATAACTATCCATATCCATGCAATGCCCATAGCATCGTTTTTCTGTTCTCGCAGCCCCGCCGTACCCTCGGCTGTCAGCCGCGTCCGCAGCCAGGCCAGGACGGCTCCTGCCGCGGCCAGAACGGACAACAGTTCGAAAAGACTATAGGTCCAGGAGGGAAGGAGTATGCTGAACCACCCGAAAATGCCCCAGAAGGACATCTGCAGACCTCGCAACTCACCAACCATGCTCTGCAAAGTCGCAGGCTCTACCCGCAACCCGGTGACGCTGAGCAAATTCGCGGTGCCGAAAGGATCTCCATAGAGGAGCAGATTACGGACATACCACCAGCCGGCGACAAGCAACACGGTCCCACCGACAAAAAGTCCTCCCTTCAGAACCGTTCGCCATACTTTCTGCCTCGCAGCCAAAAAAAATAGTAAAGTGAAGGCCGTAAGAGGTAAGAGGCCCAACCCTTGCAACTTGCTCAAAGCTGCCAGCCCCAACAGTAGGCCAAGTCCCAGCCAGTGCCACCAGAGTAATCCCGGCCCTCGGCCGCGCCTGGCCAGCACCGCCAGATAAACCAGCGCAGCCGCGCTTACCATAGTGATCATGTTGTCGTTGGAAAGGCTTGCGCTGATAAACGTAAACTGCGGAATGGTCGCAACCAGGGCGGTTGCCAGCAGCCGCGACCAACGGTCCGTTGGAAAAGCATGCCTGGAAAGCAGGTACGTAAATAATACAGTAAACGTGCCGAGTACTACCGAAATCCAGCGCCCGACTCGCAACGCCAAATCAACGCCCTGCAGTGGTCTGCTCTGTGCGCTGAAGAGCATGAAGTTCTTGTTGCCGGGTTGACGTGGATTGCCAAGATTCGCCCTGGGGTTGCGTACCGCGAATGCATCGAGCTCGCCCTGATCTATACCTGCCGTCGCCAGCCCTACCAAAGCGTAGTAGAGCGGCGGCTGACTGCCTTCCTGTTCCCAGGGTCCCGTTATCTCCGGGCCCTGCACGGGGAGCCCGTTGCCCCCGGCCAGGTGCCGCGCAAAGGCATAGTGGTAGATCTCGTCCGGCGTCTCAAAAGGTGGAACCACCAAGCTGTAGGCAACGCCTGTCACTGAGAATAAGGCCAGCAACAGGCCGACCAACAGAGTCTCTACTCTTGGTCTGGCGAGCGCCTCAGAGTGCACGTGGGGCCCCTTTCGCCGTGTTCCATTCCGCCACGGACATCGAGGTCACGAAGACTTGCAAGAAGGTCCGTTCAACAACGCCTTGAAATGTTTCAGCGCTGGCGGTCAATGTCCTTAGGTGTCCTTCGAGAAGACCATTCTTGGCCATTGAGGTGCCAAAACCTGTTTCGTGTTGAGCCGGACTTCGAGAACGGTGGGGCGGGTCATCGCCCACAGACATCGCAATCTGAAACATGAAAGTAAGCCAGCTGCAGAGAGTCTTCGCCGGCTTGTGTCAGAATCCGCGGCGCGCCATCGATGGTTACATCGTAAAGGCCGGCAACAAGCCGCAAAGAGCCAGGCGGAAGCGTCGCCGGAATCGGCATGGCCGCACTTACAAGAACCTGCGAACTGTCCATTCGGAGCTCAGGATCCCACTGGGCAACAAGCTTCCCGGGCTCGTCGAGCAGGTGCAGGAAGAGCTTTTCGCCGCCGGTCAAGGTTGACGGATCTCCGCTCCATTCCATATGAACAACCAGTCTGCCGCCCGCAGGGGGAAAGTTGGGGCTGACCTGGGCGCGTTCCAATGTCAAGCCGTTTACGAATTCGACGTCGAGAAGCCGCCATTCCTGGGGGTCTGGCTGTGCGTAGAGTTCAACAAGCCATGGACCTGTCGTCTCCTGTGCAGCCAGCTGGTAAAAAAGGGCAAGCGCTTGACGAGAAATTTCCTTGGCTTCATCGTTTCCTTCTAACGGGGCCGTATGGATGATTCTTCGTACGCCATCACTGAGCAGATCATTCACCATCTCCCCGGCAGTCTTGGATTCTCCCGGTGGTGAACGCAGGAATGTGTGTTCAACATCTCCCGTATAGTAGTACCAGAGCGAAGAACCAGTTGCAGATTCAATAAAATGGACGTTCGCCGGGCTAAGACCTGCACTCCAGCGCTCCAAAAGTCCGGCCAGTTCCCGCCTCCCTCTCGACTTGGTAAACTCTGGATCAAAGTGATAATTGCGTAAGGCGAAAAGATTGCCTGTGACGACCAGAAGAAGGAGAGAGACTGCAGCCACACCCCCTACTGGAATCTTCGCCAAGGTGAACCGGCCGACTGCCTCGGAATCCTCCGCCCAGATTCTCCACCTCCACCCCAAATGGCTCTCTACAAAATCGCCGATGTTCTTGAACCCAATGGCCAGGAGAAACAATAAGGGCAGCAGCGCTATGGCTTGGAAGCTCCAATAGAACGGCGACCACCATAAAAAAGGTGCGACCCAGACCGGAATAAGAGAAACAAGCAGGTATAGCAAAAGTAGGACGATGCCGTAGTGCCCCCTGAAACCGAAACTGGATTCTCCTCCTTCTAATGTATTCTCTCCATCGATCTCTTTCCCGTATTCGTCGACATTCTCAAATTGAGGCGTCTTTCTTCTTTCAGCCAGTAATGCGCTGGCCACCGCAACCGCGACCACGGCGAGCGAGAATAGGAAAGCAACGTTCTGCCATGTCACATGCGGCACATATTCTCCCAGAGTGAGGCGGCCAAACATCCACCGAAGCCAAGCCCAAGTCTTCCAGTGCGTGCCATCCAGGCCAGGAGGAACCACCCTGTTCAAGACGCTAAACAACGAAGCCGCGGACAGGGCCACGATCGCGATCTGGGCCCAAGCCCAGCTTCTCAAAACGTGACCACTCAACCGCGACCCTTCCTCGCTGGATCTCGAGCGCCTTTCCAGCGTCAGCATGAACAGCACATACAGGTTCTGCGTCAAAAGGGCAAGGACCACGAAAAACTGAGTGTAAATGGCGACCACTGTAACGATAACGTATGAGAAGACGTCTTTTCTGCTCGACCTCCCGTTAAGTATTCTCAAGGCCAAGATCACGCTGCAAGTAGCGAGAACCAAGCCGAGAGACTGAAGTAAGTCATCCTGGCTGGTCCAGACGGCGAACGTATTCACAGCCACTAACAGTGTCGCCGCTAAAATGGTGTATGCGCTCAACCGTAGTCCAGTCGCCAGACGGAACGCCAGTGGAACAGCTATCGTGCCGCAAAGTGCCGATGCCGAACGCACAGCAAATTCGCTTGTCCCTACTACACTGAGCCAAATGTGCTGAATCCAGAAGCTTCCTACCACATAAGGGGTTTGAATCTGAGGAAAAACCCCGAATTGCGCCAGAAATGGCAACTGGCTGATTTGATATGCAAACGCTTCCATGTCGCTCAGTTCCTGAACTCCTAAACGGTAAAGGCGTAGCGCAAATCCAACGAGGACAATGAGCAATACTGTAATTCTCTGAAATTCCTTGTCGGCCAGGTTTATCCGTTTGGCGCTGCGCGATTCCTGCTGAAGTCGCGAGGTCATGAATTGCCCCTTCCATGGGAAAACGTCTGCGAAAGAGAAGCTCTGTACTTTTCCGCGAATGACCGGCTACGCCTCCAGGTCATTCCAAACCCCTCAGCCAACAGGTTTCGCAGCGCCAACAGGAGGATAATCCAGCTCGCGCCGCTAATGGCAAGGCCCCAGCGCACGCTGGCCGGACGGTAGGACAGTTCCAATGTTCCTTTGCCTGCGGGAACTGGTATGCCCAGAAATGATTGGTGGGCGCGCACGATTGGCAGGTCAACGTGCTGCCCAGTTCGATCCGTTCCAGTCCATACCGCCTGCCAGCCAGGCAGGTAGTTCTCGCTGACAAAAAGCAGGCCAGGTTCATCGCTCTCTATCCTGAAAATCAGGTGAGCAGCCCCCGTCCATTCGACCTCTATCGAAGCCGCGCCTCCGCTTCCCAGCGTCATGCGCCCCTCTACCCAGTGGTAACCCACCGCATCACCATCCGCCTGCGCGATCAATAATTCCTTCCGCAGTTCGAAGCCGGGGTCACCCAGCAGATCGAGCGCTGTCCGGTCGTCTACGAGCCGTGCACGCTGTGTCCACCAATGGCGCGGCGAAACGCTATCCAGTTGGTGCAGGCGGGTAGCCTCGTCCTTGAAGGGGAACTCTCCCACCAACTGGCTGGCGACCACAAGTTCCTCTCTCCAGGTAAGAACGGTGCCGACACCCGTCACCTCCCACATTCTGTCAACCGGGAAGTTCTCAAAGAAGGTGTTGTATGTAGACAGCCGCAGAACGCTGGCAGCCCAAACATCCTCCCAGCCTGCGAACATTCCGCTATCTTCGGGCAGGCGTCGTTCGTTATATACGCGCGGCGGCAGAGCGGCAGTTTCGTCTGCCAGAGACTGCGCCGCCTGATAGGTGGCAGCTGCCTCTGGCGGTGTCAGCGCGGAACGAGCCTCGTGCCCGTCAGCCAGATTCAAGGTGAAGCTTGTAAGGAAAAGGTCCCCTACAACGACAAAGAGCAGCAGGATCAGGCGAGTGGGAGTAGGGCGCAACGCGCTGCACAGGCTGGCAAACACTGCTGCAAACAAGAGGGACTTCCCTGCATGGAACAGGAATCCCGCTCTCGAGGCCTCGAGTCGATTGGGAAGCTGCCAGAAGATGAATACCAGCGCCACTGATGCCACAACCGAGACCACGAATCCCCAGCAAACTCTCTGGCGCCAGCGGGCAGCGAGCGAAGGCAAAAGTGCGAAGCCAAACCCGCTCAGAACACTAAGAGAGAACGCCACCAGATAGGCAACCCGCTCCTGACCCCGAAAAAGCGACCAGCCTGGCGCAAAGCGATACAGCAGAGGATAGATCGGCAGTTTTTCTCCAAAAGAGACAAGCAAGGCAAAGCCGCCCACAATTACGAAAAAGATAGCGGCAGGCCGGGCGAAGGAAGCAGCCTCGGAAAGCTGGAACCGGTTCGACAAGAGAGCGGCCGCGGCGATGAGTGCAAGGCCCATCCCTACCATGCCTACATATAGAGGTGAGTAGAAAGTCAAAACGCCTGGCACAATGAACTGCCACGTGTCTTCAAATGGGAAACCACTGCTTAGCTCGTGAAAGGGGCGGGCGGAACGCACGGTCAGTCTTGTGTATTCGAGGGCAGGCCACAGCTGCGCTGCCGTCAGACCTAATAGAATTACCGCATACAAAACCACTCGCATCGACTGCTGGCCCAGTCGGACAGGAACTGATTCTCCCACTACTGACACAGACCGGCCTGCACTGCCCGTAGGCAGAAGCAAGCGCAACTGGACTACTGCCAGAGTCAGCATCCAACCGCCCACCGCGTATGAAAGAAAGAGAAAGGTCTGTGGATGGTTGGCATAAAAGGCGACAGCGTGGACGGCGCATGCAACAAGCCAGCGGGTCCAGCGCGTCTTGCCAGACTCGTCGGGCAGTAGTAGCCAGAGGATCAGCGGCAGCCAGACAGCCACTCGCAGTATTCCTAACTGAAGAGGCGGGTAGCCTGTAAGATAGCCCGAAAAGCCAAACACGAGACCGGCGGCAAAGCCGGCCATCCGCCGCCCAGTCAATCGATGCACAAGCAATGCCGTGAAGCAGCATGCCAGAACGATGTGAATCAGCGCTTCGAATTGCAGCCAATATAGTCTTCCGGCAACAGTGCGACTAAACCAGGTGATGATAAGAAGTATGTTGCTTACCGGGTAAAACACCGCGGACTCAGTGTCGGCCAGGAAAGGATGGCCCGAATTTACATGGGGATTCCAGACCGGGAAATTCCCTGCCAGCAACGACTTCTGTTGAAAGAAACTGTAGGGAAGATAATGGCGGGTAAAGTCGCCTTCTAGAAATGCAGACAGTCCGAGAAGGTGTGGCGCAAAGAAGAACGCAGCCAGCGCGCAGTATGCCAATACTATTGGGAAAGCCGAATGAGATTCTGTTCGAGTCATCGCGGCAGGCTTGAAATTCCTATCCGTCTGGCGATGTTCACCGCTGGAAAGTCGCTAAGAAGATTGTAGCGGGATAGGATCCTGGCGACCTCCTCCTGGTCAGCATCAACGCGAGCTGTCAGTGCCTCCCGATCCACCATCTCTCCCTCGCCCAGCCCCTCCAAGAATTCCGCCACCTCTTCCCACAGAAGTTCCTGCAGGATGGTTTTCTGGGATTCCGGCGGGATCAGGTAGAGAAACCCCGAACTGTCGGCGAGGTGCGGGCGCCGCAATATGTCGATGACGGTGCCCGTTTCTCCCCGGTCCCAAAACGACCGGACTCTTTCAAGCAAGATTTCGATGGCTACAGGAGAGACCATAGACGACTCCACGTCCCAGCCGTGCCCTCAGCCTTGCTTACGCAGGCCTTTTTCAGTCAGCGGCTGGCGACAGTCAGGAAAAGATAGCGAAGGTCCAAACAGAATCGCCGGCCACAGTTCGGCCGGCGAATGACGCGCCTGGCTGTAGGTTGCAATGACGGGGTACTTCCGGGGAGCTTCCGAAATGCTGTCCTTGGATCATCTGAACCTTGCTGCAACTTCCTCTACGGCGCGTACACGCCCTCCATCACCGTTTCCGGATCGGGCAGAGGGCTGGCCTCGGCGAACTCTATTGCGTCCTCAATCTCGACGGCAGCCCGTTGCCTGATTTCGTTCACTTCGTCCTCATCTGTAACTTTCTCAGCCAGAAGCTTGTCCTGATAGCGCGCAACAGGGTCCTTCTTTTCCCATTCGGCCAACAGTTCGCCCGGCACATATTCGGCGCCGTCATGAATGGCGTGTCCCATCATACGCATGGTTTTTGCTTCAATCAGGGAGGGCCCTCCCCCCTGCCTGGCCCGCTCAACGGCCACACAGGTGGCCTGATATACAGCCTCCACGTCGTTCCCGTCTACGATCTCGCTCGGAATGTTATAGCCGGCAGCGCGGTCGGCGATATTCTCAATCGGCATCTGCTGGGAAACGTGTGTGGAGTAGGCGTACTGGTTGTTCTCGACGATCAGGACATACGGGGCCTGGTAAAGACCGGCCATGTTGAGTGATTCGTGCCACAGTCCGGCAGTACTGCCGCCATCTCCCACATAAGTCATCGCCACGCGGGCTTCATTCCGCAATTTGAGGCTCATGGCGACCCCAAGGGCAATAGGCATCGACATCGGAATATGACTGATATAGCCTACGATTCCCAGGCTCAAATCACCCATGCCGTGGATATTGGCGTCGCGGCCCCCTGTCACGCCGGTGGTCTTGCCAAGCAGGTTTCCAAAGACGCGACGCGGCGTAAGACCGCGCAGAAAGTATGCGCCAATGTCACGGTGCATTGGCGCGATGATATCCTCCGGCGCCAGTGCATAGGCAGAGCCGACGCTGACGGCCTCATGGCCCCGCTCGCTGAACGTTCCGCCCAGTCCCCGTCCCTGCTTCCAAAGCGAGACCATTCCTTCGTCGAATGTTCGCGTCAATACCATCCAGTAAAAGATTTCGAGTTTCTGCTCAGTGGTCAACGCTGCCATTGCGCAACCCCTTTACTCCGAATCGAATAGTGAACTAAATCAGGAATTCTGCCGAGACTTTGGGCAATTCTACCACATTCCGAAGACCGATGCAGCGATACCGTTCCGGGAAATACCGGGTTGGAATCAGGGAATGCCGAGGTCCATGGTGCCAGTGCTGAGATGTACTGCCTGCCATCTTCTGAGCAAGCGTGTCTCAACCGCTATGCCTGATCTGCGCATGAAGCACTGTCTGCAGAAGAAGCAATTTCATTGTCGGGGACAGGTTCTACACCAAGCCGGGAAACCGCAAGAACGAGGATCTGATCGACGATCTGCTGAATTGAGGAGCCGAGTGTTTGGATCTGATAAGCGTCCAGGGCTGGACGTAAAGGCGCAACCGCCCGCTGACTGTCGATTTCGTCTCGGCGTCGCATGTCGGTCAGAATCTGGGCAAAATCGGCCTCTTTTCCCCGTAAGGAGATCTCTTTGAGTCGGCGCCTCGCCCGCTCTTCTACCGGTGCAAGCATGTAAATCTTTAATGGGGCCTCCGGCAGCACGACCGTGCCAATGTCCCGACCCACCATTACCACACCAGCTTTTCCTCCCTCGCCAGAACTATGCCTCAGCCCGATGCGGCGCTGCTGACGGCTCAATTCCTGCCGGACCCGACTGTTCGCAGCCACGACCGAAACCATCCTGTCGACGCGGCGGCTATGAATTGCCCACGTTATGTCCTGCCCGCCGCTACGGACCGTAGCTTGGCGCCCATCGGCTTGCTCGCTCGTTGGAGAACTGATTTCTATGGACAGCTCTTCAGCAACGCTGCCAACCGCGTCACTGTCACCGCTGTCAATTCCCTCTTCCAAAATTGCCCAGGCAACAGTCCGATACATCACGCCCGTATCGAAATAGAGGAAATTCAACTGCTGGGCAACCTGGTAACCGACAGTGCTCTTGCCGGACGCCGCCGGACCGTCAATTGTGATTGCATTCACGGCAATTGCCTGACGCAAGGGTAGGAGGAAGCGAAAGAATCGACTGTTGAGGTTGAAAGAATGGACGCATGACGACGAGGATGGTACGAATGCTGCATTGCTCTGCTAGCTGTCATCTGCACGAGATTTCGTTCAGAAGGCCTCTGCGGCAAGATTCGATCGTTTCACCGCCTGTTTCGCGGCGATGAACGCCGCTTCGGACGCAAACGGTCACTCCGACTGTCCTGCCTTGTTCTGGAAGTGCGTCGACGGGAGCCCCCTCCTACCATATCCCGCAGCGCATTGACCTCGCCTTGCGAAAGTTTCCTGGACATGCCGGGCTGAAGCCCTTCCAGCGTCACCGGGCCGGTTGACCACCGAATCAGCCGCCTCAATTGGATGCCAACCGCAGCTGTCATATGTCGAATCTGGCGCTTCTTTCCCTCTCGCAGTACAAAGCGCAACCACACGCCTTTCTCTGGCGGGGGCCTCTTCCAACCGTCGTCAGGAGCCGCGCCAAACTGCTCAGTTCCTTTATCCAAAATGAGGCGAGCCGGCAGCCCGTCGGCGATATCCACCTGGGCAGGGGCGGTTCGTCCGTCCTCCAACTCAATCCCTTCACGCAATCTGACCAGCGCCTCTGTTGACGGCCTTTGCCCCGTCAGTACGTAGTAGGTCTTGGGATGCTCAAATCGGGGATGGGTCAGCTTATTGGTAAGCTCTCCGTCGTCAGTAAGGAGGACAAGTCCTTCACTGTTCAGGTCGAGGCGCCCCACCGGAAAAACACGGCCTACTCCACGCGGCAAAAGACTGGCGACAGTCTTGCGACCCCGGCTGTCTCCACCGATGTCGCTACGGATCCCGCGTGGTTTGTAGACTTTGTAGTAGATATTGCGCTGCAGCAGTCGGACAGGACGGCTGTCAACCTCCACCGCAGCGCTGGTGGGATCCACCTTGGTGCCCAAAGTCGTGACAACTTTACCATTGACCCGAACGCGGCCATCAGTAATTAGGTCTTCGCAAGCTCTTCGACTGGCTACGCCGGCTGCGGCTAGAACCTTCTGCAAGCGTTCTTCAGACATGGGGCCTCACTTGTAGGTCGTGTAGCAAAATGGAATAGCGCTGTAAGCTGTTCCCTCGATTTCTTTCACTGGACGCTACTATCTGGCCGTCCTCAATTCGCGGCCGCGACTAGCAGCCTTACCCTGGCACAAAAAAGCGTCTCCGGCCACTATCCGCTAACCACTATCCCCTGTGCCAGCGGGAGCAGACGCCGCCAAGGACTATCCCGAATGTAACTATCTACCTTCTTGTATATGGGCGGTCGGCCGCAAGCGGCCTCCCTTGTGCAGGGGCTGCGCCCCCGCAACGCCCCCCTCCAAAACCAGGCCTCACCCACCGTTCGCCTTCATTGCAGCGTTTCGGCTGGCGAGCAGGGCGCCGCCTGCCCTCCCATTGCGTCATCAGGAGCCCTAAGGGGTCCAAGGATGGCTGGCTGGTCAAGTACTGTGGCCGCGTAGTTACCACTGGACTAAGAGGCGCTGGGTTGCAATAACCGTGTCACCCAAGCGCCATTCTAAGACGCCGGCCTGCATCCCCGCGTCCCATTTACCTGCAGGGGGAATTTGCACACGGCGAAAGACCTGCAGTTCCTGGCGCTCCCATGCGGCCAGTAAAGCTTCAAACAGTGGACCGGTAGCAGAGGAATTCGAGTCAACGATCAAGCCATCGGTTCGCAAAATCCAACGATTGCCCTCAGCATCAAAAAGCCGGTCTAGGGCGGTCGGGCGCTCCGGCAAACGTAACGAGACCCAACTGTAGTTGCCCTGAACAGCCTGCAGAACCAGTCTCATGTCATGATAGCGGTCTACGCTGCCGAGAACAACCGCAAAAAGTTGATGCCCATTCTGTTCAAAGCCGGCTATCAGTGACTGGCCGCTCTGAAAAGTCGTACCGGTCTTGACTCCGTTTACCCCTGGATAGGCTCCGAGAAGGCGGTTTGTCGTTCGTAGTTCGTGGCTCCCCACCGTCGCCGAAGGCGTGCCAACTATCTGGCGAAATAGCGGATACCCCCAGAGCCGCCGCACAATGACCAAAAGGTCCTGGGCACTGCTGACTTGGCCGTCGGCGTCGAAGCCATTGGGATTGTGGAACTGTGTCCTGTGCATTCCCAAATCACCGGCCCGTAAATTCATGTGCCCAACGAACGCCTCCACACCGCCGGAATGATGACGGGCCAGGGCCATTGCGGCGTCATTGCCGCTAGGTATCAACAGCCCCCACAGCAGCTCATCCACACGCAACACCTCACCCTCGCGCAGACCCATCTCGGCCTCTCCAACCAGGTCTTGCCTCTGGATGGTAACCCGCTCCTCAAGGCGATTCTGTTCCAGGACCAGCAGGGCAGTCATCAGTTTCGCAAGGCTTGCAGGCGAAACCGGCAGGTGGGCTGCCTTTGTCATGAGTTCGCGACCGCTGTCTAGATCGTATACCAACACCGACACAGCGCTGATTTCGGGCGGCGGCGTTTGCGCCTGCTGAATCTGACGCAATTGCCCGACAGTGAATCGCTGCCTGGGTGCCACGTCGCGATCGACAATGGTTGGTGGACCAAACCCGCACAGAAATAGTGCAATCAAGCCCCAGATGGGCCACAGACAGGAAGAGACTCGACCTGCGGGGAATTGCCACCGGTCAACGGTGTTGAAGGAGCGGCCTGGTGCGAATCGATTCCCTGCTTGCTCGTTATTCATTCTTGGGGTCCGTCACACCGACAAAATTTAGTCTGAGTTCAGGGGGCGCAGTTCGCAAATGACTAAGTGCGCGACTGGGTCAGGAAATGCCCTGGTCGAAAACGGCCAGCCTTGAATTGCCCTTCATATGTTCATGTTACCCAAGTTGGACATTGCACAAAGGCAAGGGCATCTGCAAATCTCATGCAAACATCAGTACGCGCTATGCTGGCGCCGTCTGTTCCCTTGCACGAATCGGCTTGGTTGCCCGATGGAGGAGCGAACCCTCTTCCCAGGCTACCACGAGTGGTGTGGCGGTAAAGATGGAACTGTAGGTACCTGAGACGAGGCCGACAATCAGAGTCGCCATGAAAATGCGCAAAGTGCTTCCGCCGAAGATCAATATTGCCGCAAGCACGAGAAGCGCTGTCACCTGCGTTGCGATTGACCTCTGTGCAGTCTCGATGATGCTCCGGTTTGCCACAGTCGCCAGTGGTTCCCCACGGTGTCTGCGCAAATTCTCGCGGATTCTATCGAAAATGACGATCGTATCGTTGACGCTGAAGCCAATCACCGTCAAAGTAGCGGTCAGGAAGAGGGCGTCCAGCTCCCAGCCGGCGACCAGATTCATGATCGAGAGAAACGAAACCGTTATCAGCACGTCGTGCACCAGCGCTACAATTGCCGCTACCCCATATCGGAAAGGATGTGATACTTCCCGAAATGCAAGCGCAATGTAGGCCAATATCAGTAAGGAGGCGGCAATAACCGCAAGGAGAGCCGCCTGGCTCACTTCCGCGCCGATGGCGGGTCCGATACTGCGGTAGAGCCGCTCATCAAATTCACCGAATCGCTCTACTATCGACTGTGAGATCAATTCCTTCTGGGAAATGTCGATGTTCTTGAACTTGACCTGCACCGTACGGTCATCATCGACATTGAAAGCCTTGGTGTCGGTGAAACCAGCCTCGACAAAGACACTGCCAAGTTCGGTCGGAGCGACCGGCTCGGAAAAACGCATCTCCCATTGTGTACCACCAGTGTAGTCGATGCTGAGTGGCAGGAGAGCTCCGGTGGAGGAGATGTTCCAAATGATAAACAGAATGCCAGGCAAGATTCCTAGCAGTGAGATCAGAAACCAAAGCCTGCGACGTTCAACCAAGCGATACATAGGAGACTCTTTCGTATTGCAAAGATCGTTTTCCATAACCAGATTATGCAACCGTCACCCTGGATGATCCCGGGTTTTCCATCAGACACACAGCCAACTCGCAATCTGCAATGAGGGAGGGGCTGTACACCAGCGCAAGCACTCAGTAGCCAAGCAATCCGCGGTTGCTCATGAGTTTCTCTCCCTGTGTCGAGAGAAAACTTCTCATAAATGTTCGTGTCACAAAAACTGCCGTAAACATCGACAGCAACACGCCAATCGAAAGAGTGATTGCGAAGCCCTTGACAACGCTCGCGCCAAAGTTGTTTCCGAACCAATAGAGCACTGCGCATGAAATCAACGTTGAAAGATTGCCGTCGCGGATCGCAGGCCAGGCGCGGCTGAAGCCGGTTTCGACCGCCAACCGCAAAGAGCGGCCATTACGCAGCTCCTCTTTCATGCGTTCAAATATCAGGATATTTGCATCAACCGCCATACCAATAGAAAGAATGAAGCCTGCGATTCCTGGTAGCGTCAAAGTCACCGGCATAAGCTTGTACATGGCCAGATTTAGCGTCACGTAGATAGCCAGGGCAACAGTGGCCAGAAGTCCAGGTATGCGGTAGAGCAAAACCATAAACAGAAGAACCAACGCCCCGCCGACGATGCCTGCCTGCAGGCTGCGGTCGATCGAATCCTGGCCCAGGCTTGCGCCGATGGTGCGAACATCCACAACTTCAAGAGGGATCGGCAAAGCGCCGTAACGCATCTGAATCGCGAGGCTCTCCGCTTCCTCCTGCGAAAAGTCGCCGGTGATGACGCCGTTGTCGTTAATTGCGGCATTGATCACCGGTGTCGATAACACACGTCCGTCGAGAATAATCGCCAGCACTTCGCCTATGTTGTCACGCGTATAAGTAAAGAAGTCACCGCTGCTCTCGCTCTTGAGGTCGAACTGAATCTGCCAGAAAGTGTATTCATCCTGCGTCGCAACCACCGTCTGCAGAATGTCACCTGTCATAATCGTTTCAAATACCTCGTCCGGAAAGGGGACCGACTGCGGCGCAGCCTCGCCGGCGGCAATCGACTCCTGCAAGTCCGCGACCGCATTTGGGCGATTGGTTGTATTGATAAAATCATCAGGGCGGACAGGTAATCCGCCAAGATTGATGAACTCCAATTGGCCGGTGGAGCGTATCGTTTGGATTGCTTGGTCCGGGTTCTTGACCCCCGGCAGCTCAACAATCATGCGGCGCTCGCCCTGCAGCTGAACGGTCGGCTCGGCAAGGCCCAGCCCGTTCACTCTCTGCTCAACAATAATCTTGGCGGAGTTGAGCGCGTCCTCAGGCAGAACCTGGTCCTCGCTGATCTCGGCCTCAAGCAATACCTGTGTTCCGCCCTTCAAATCCAGGCCAAGCGTCAGGTCTTTGATGTCACGCTGCGTGTCCACTCCCGGAGCTAAGCCTTCTTCCAGCCAGGAAGGATGGTCAAGCGGCAGCGCTACAAATAGCGAGCCAGCAAATAAACAAAGGACTAGTAATACGTAGACATATTGATTGCGCATAGGATCCCTTTACGAATTGCACAGGTGGCAATGCGAATCCTGTATTTGGCTCCCGGCGCCAAAGCTCGTCAAGCAGCTTAGGAGGCGTCAGTAATCTCATACCAGGCGTTGTACGTCACCCACTACCTCTTGTTGCGATGAAATATGAACCGCAGTGCCTTCTGATAAGAACACAAACTGGTCCAATACTGGATCGCAATCCTATCCATTATAAGCACTCTCTGCGCCGACACCAAAATCGCAGCCGGTTTTCCGCTTCCAATACTGTCAGATCCTCATCTGAAAGCCCGCTATTTCCTGGTTTGACAGTTTTTCGCAACTATGAAATACTATCGGCGTATCCTAAAAACAAGGAGGTGATGCACTATGGATAACTGTAGTAGTAGTACTGGTCCGATAGCATCACCTCTTGAGATTGCTCTCTAAGAGATGCTATCGGACCAGACGCCGCAAGACCCCGTCGATGACGGGGTCTTGTTCTTTCTGGAATGCGCGGGCACTCACTTCCTCTGACAACTCTCACTGAAGTCTTGATTTTGACGGAATTACGGTAACGCGGGGTGCATCCCCAAATGGGGTGACCGCTCCTATACCTCTTTCCGCAACCATACCCCGGTCAGTTCCCGTTCCATTCTCCAGCAGACCAGGCAGAGTCACTTTCTGTTTACATATGGGCGGTCGGCCGCAAGCGGCCTCCCTTGTGCAGGGGCTGCGCCCCCGCAACGCCCCGCCCTGGCTAGCGACCGTGCCTGTTCTTCTCCAGCACTGTCTCTACCCAGCACTGTCTCTACCCAGCACTGTCTCTACCCAGCACTGTCTCTACCCAGCACTGTCTCTACCCAGCACAGTCTCTACCCAGTACGGTCTCTACCCAGTACTGTCTCCACCCAACCGTGTTTCCCTTCCGCCCACCACCCAATTTAGTCAGTTTGCCCACTCCTCCCTCACCTTCTCCGCACATTCCACACCTGACCCATTCGCCCCCAAATTGGGGTGCACCCGTAACGCAGGACTCTTGACGAGCATACACTTTCGTGCTAACATTTTTATGTAGAGAATTTCAAAAAGCGTGCTTCGATTATAGTTAGTTGTAATACGCTGCCCCTCCTTTATGTTTCAGGTTGAGGCAGAGCGACGCAATGAAGCGTGGCAAGGAGAAAACACATGACTAGTGCAGTCGTCCCGAAGGTGCGGCGACAAGCCCCCCCCACTCCGAGAGCAAATCGCCTTTTCGGCACAGCCAGGCGTCTCCAGCGCGACCCTCTCGGGTGCCTGCAAGATTTCGTTACGGAAGTCGGCCCCGCAGTAAAATATCAGTTCTTTGCCCATATGTGGGGCTATCTATTCGTAAACCCCGAACACTACCAATACATTCTGCAGGACAACTACAAGAATTTCACGAAGATGCCCAGCCCAGTCTTTCAGTTGCTGCTACCACTGATTGGAAAGGGTCTTCTTAGCAATGACGGCGAATCCTGGTTGCGCCAAAGGCGGCTGGCCCAACCTGCTTTTCACCGTAAGCAGATCCACGAACTTGCTCAGATCATGACCGCGACCGCGGAGCGGCGGCTGAGTCGGTGGGATGAACTGGCTCACTCTGGGAAGGTCGTCTCCTTTGATCGGGAGATGATGGAATTGACCCTGGAAATTGCCGGCAAGGCTCTGTTCAGTGTAGATCTGACTGGCCCCGCACGCGAAGTCGGTGACATCTTCAGCAGGCTGAATGAACTGTTCGGGAAGTTGGTGGTTTCACCTCTGGCGCTCTTTACGATGCGGGTCCCATTCTGGCCCAGTACGCGCCAGGTTGCACAAGATGTTGGCGCGCTCGATCAATTGATCTATGGAATGATCAACGAGAGGCGCGAATCCGGTACGCCTGGTAACGACCTGATGGGAATGCTGCTCGCGGCACGAGATCAGGACACCGGTGAGGGCATGGACGAGAAGCAACTGCGTGATGAAGTTCTTACCTTGCTGATCGCGGGACACGAGACCACCACGCTCCTGTTGACCTGGTTTTTCTATTGCCTGGGAAGATATCCCGAGATCGAGGCACAGGTTCACGAAGAAGTAGACAGAACGCTGAGCGGACGGCTACCGACGGTCGAAGACATTCCCAATCTGGTCTATACGCGCCAGGTAATCGATGAAACCTTGCGCCTCTATCCGCCAGCCTATGCCTTGTCACGCTTTGCCAACCACGCAGACGTTGTCGGTGGTTACGACGTGCAGGCAAGCGCGGCAATCTCACTGTGCCCTTTCATAACGCACAGGATGCCAGAGTTTTGGCGCCACCCTCTGGAGTTTGATCCTGAGCGTTTCAATCCGGCCCAGAATAATAATCGGCACCGTTTTGCCTATATTCCTTTTGGCGCAGGGCCGCGGCAATGCATCGGCGAAGGATTTGCTCTTACAGAGGGTGTTCTGGTTGCCGCGGCAATTGCTCAGCGCTTCCGCCTGCGCATCCCGGACAACCATGTCGCACAAATGGACCCGCTGATTACCCTGCATCCAAAAGGCGAAATGCCAATGCGATTCGAGCATCGCTAACCCTGCCTGGTTGCCTTCCAGACTGAATCGAAAACTTCGGCAAGAATGCCTCTCCGAAAAAGGAGGGGCATACCTTTTCTAGGGCATTAGGGCAAGCTACACGCAATTGCTGACCTCTCCAACCCTCTTCCGTTCCTCTTGTAATTTCTGGCACCAATACTATGGCTGTCCTCACCAGCCCTTCATCCCCGACGCCAGGCAAGTCTTTTCACTGCGTATTCGGTTGACACCCTTCACTTTCACTGAGCCGCGCAATAGCTCTGTCGAAACTACCCAGCCACAACTTATCTGCGATCATGAATGAGGCAAGCGGAGCCGTTCACTCTCTCCTTACGCCTCTTTACTCTCTCTTTGCATTTGGGCGGTCGGCCGCAAGCGGCCTCCCTTGTGCAGGGGCTGCGCCCCCGCAACGCCCCCCTACAAAACCATCGCTTACCCACCGTGTGTGCGCATTCCAGCAGCGTATCTAGCTACCAGTGATTCCTCCCCCACTTGCCGCCTCAACCCACCGACCATCGGCCGCTAGTCTCCGGCGTTCCCCTGAGGACTGGTGTTCCACCAAAAACCAAGAACTGAAAACAAGAAACTGCAGTTCCGGCCGTGTCTGCCTTTTGCAGCAGTGCCGCTCCAGCAACGTAGCCGCCGCCAACCGAATACGCGATCAGATAGCCTGAATGGCGGCGGGGTAGAAGGGCTGGTCAATACAGGCACTGTATCTGGCTTAGTAGTTACGCTTTTTCTACGAACGGTCGGTGAGGCACGTTCCCTGGGGGTTGCGTGGGGAGTCGCCCCACACAGCGGAGGGCCGAAGGTCCGATCGCCCGCCTGCAGAGAGAGGAGACGCCATCGCGCACCTGATTCAGAGACGCGAACGGACTCGAGCTGAGTACGTACAACCTTTCCAAACCGGGCAATTCATTGTAGCTTCTTTGCACGGGTGCTATACTGCCCATTACGGCACTCTATACTCGCATTAAAGCAGGCACCGCGGCCAGTCGGAACGCTTTCGTCCAGACTAGCTTCATAGGCATTGCAGTTTCCAGGTCGTTGCGCGTGTGGCCGCAGAGCGAGACCAAGCAATACAACAAGGAGTCAGTTTCCGATGACCAAAAGATCTCTGATGATGTGGGGCGGTTGGGACGGCCATGAACCGAAACAATGCGTGGATGTCTTTGCGCCTCTGATCGAGGAGGCCGGCTTTGACGTAGATGTCGAGACGTCGCTCGATATCTATACCGACGCCGAGCGCATGGCAACCTATGACGTCATCACGCAGGTATATACGATGAGTTCCATCACGAAGGAACAGGAAAAGGGTCTACTGGACACCATCGCCAATGGGGCGGGCTTTGCCGGCTGGCATGGAGGCATGGCGGATGCCTTTCGCCAAAACACAGAGTACCAGTTCATGGTAGGAGGTCAGTGGGTGGCCCACCCGGGAAATATCATTGACTACACTGTCAATATTCTCGATCATTCCGATCCCATCACGGCAGGAATGAGCGATTTTCAGATGCATAGCGAACAGTACCTGATGCATGTTGACCCCAGCAATGAAGTTCTGGCGGCAACCACATTTTCCGGCGAACATGCGCCTTGGATCGATGGTACCGTCATGCCGGTCGTCTGGAAACGCCGATGGGGCCAGGGTAAAATCTTCTACAGTTCACTGGGCCACGTGGCAAAGGATTTCGACGTGCCGGAGGCCCGCGAGATTGTGCGAAGAGGCATCATCTGGGCGGCGAGAGACTGAAGAGGCCCAGACGTCTGTCAGCTGAAAGGGGTCAGCAACTAGCAAGGAAAGGGTACTGACAATGGAATTGCCAGCGCGTATCGGCCTGGTCGGTTGCGGAATCATCAGTAGTCGATATATTGAAGTAAGCCGGGAACTACCGGAGTTTGAAGTAGGGGCCATTGCAGACGTGGTGGCAGCAGCAGCGGAATCCCAGGCAGAGAAGTACGGACTCAAGGTCCTGTCGCTTGAAGAGCTGGTGGCTGCGCCAGATATCGATATGGTGCTCAATCTTACACCTCCAAATGCCCATTTCAGCATCAGCAAGGCCGCGCTGGAGGCAGGCAAGGCGGTCTACAGCGAAAAGCCGCTGGCCGCGAGTTTTGACCAGGGACAGCAGCTGTTAGCGCTTGCCAGGGAGAAGAATCTTCGCGTAGGCTGTGCGCCTGATACCTTTCTCGGCGCCGGTCATCAGTCGGCGCGAGTCTACCTGGATGAGGGGGTCATCGGCGCGCCTGTAGCCGCAACCGCGTTTATGATGAGCCGCGGACACGAGTACTGGCACGCCAACCCGGAGTTCTTCTACAAGCCCGGCGGCGGACCAATGTTGGACATGGGAGTCTACTACTTGACGGCGCTGGTACATCTGCTTGGCCCCGTGCGGCGCGTGACCGGTTCGGCGCGCGCGACCTGGACGAAGCGCACGATTCACAGCGAGCCGCGCAGGGGAGGCATCATCGAAGTGGAGGTCCCAACATACGTCGCCGGCCTTCTCGACTTCGAAAGCGGCGCCATCGGCACGATTATCACCTCATTCGATACACAGGCATCAGGGCTGCCCCGTATAGAACTGTATGGCACGACCGGTACTTTCAATCTGCCCGACCCGAACACGTTTGCCGGCCCTCTGCAGTTGCGCACCGCCGCCGACCAATCGTGGAAGGAGTTGCCGCTCCGCTTCGGACACGCCGGCAACAGCCGCGGCATCGGCCTTGCAGATATGGCAGTTAGCGCGATTGAAAACACCGAACATCGGGCCAGCGGTGAGATGGCGCTGCACGTGCTTGAGATTATGGACGCGATCCAATTGGCATCAGAGACTGGCCGCCACGTAGAGCTCACGACCCGCTGCGAGCGACCGCAGTCACTGCCGGAAGGCGAGTACAAGGGGATCAGACCCGCCTAGCCGGCCGACCAGCCAGCATTTCATCGGATTATGACACCGAAAGCCTGGCAGTATATTTGACGAGGGATGAATGACAGTCGAAGTAATTCACGGCGTGCCCGTTTGGGGTGACCCTCTGAACAATGCAGTCGCTCAAATCGTCAACTGCGCGCAGGAAGCCGACGCGGTCGCGCTCATGGCCGATCATCATCTGGGCTACACTGTTCCCATCGGCGGCGTGGTTGCCTACGAAAACAAGCTGAATCCAGCCGGCGTCGGATTCGATATCGCCTGCGGGAACAAGGCCGTACGCCTGGATATTCCGGCGAAGGAAGTAAAGCAGCATATCGAAAGAATCATGGATGATATCTGGGAAACTATTTCCTTCGGCATAGGGCGCAAGAATAAAGACCGGGTTGACCACCCTCTATTCGATGACGATCCGGCCTGGTACCTCCCCGTTGCCCGCGAACACAAAAAGATGGCCGCCGAGCAACTTGGAACTGTTGGCAGCGGCAATCACTATGTGGATATTTTCGAGGACGAATTGGGCCGGACTTGGCTGGGGGTCCACTTCGGTTCACGCGGATTGGGGCATCGCCTGGCCAAGTTTTTCATGGAGGCCGCTGATCGCCAGCGGGGAACTCCCCGCCAATCTGTTCCGGCATCGAGCGGCCGTCCGCGCCGCAGTCGCCGCAGCGCAACCAAGGGCATTCCCAGTCTGGTTGATGTGGATTCTACACTGGGCCAGGAGTACCTGGCCTGCATGCAGTTGGCAGGTCGCTATGCTTACGCCGGCCGTGACTGGGTCTGCCGGCGCACGGCCTCGCTGTTGGGCGCCAACATCGTTGAAGAGATTCACAATCACCACAATTTCGCCTGGCAAGAGGACCACGACGGGCGCTCCTTGTGGGTCACACGCAAAGGAGCCACCCCCGCGTTTCCCGGACAAAAGGGCTTTGTCGGCGGGTCAATGGGGGATATCTCGGTAGTCTTGGAAGGTGTGGACAGTGAAGAGAGCCGGCTGGCTCTCTATTCTACAGTCCACGGTGCTGGCCGCCTGATGTCGCGCACGCAGGCCGCGGGCCGCTTCCGCTGGAGGAACAGGCGCAAAGTACAGGTGAAACGCGGGCAAATTAGTCGCAACCAGATGCTCGACTCGATCCGGAATATGGGAGTGACTTTGCGCGGCGCGGGGACCGACGAGGCGCCGCAAGTCTACAAGCGTCTGCCCGAAGTGCTGGAACACCACGACCCCACGATTCGAATTCTCCACACCCTCACTCCACTGGGGGTAGCCATGGCCGGTGAAGACGAGTACGATCCCTATCGGGACTGAGTAGTTCCTTCGCTCGATCCGGTTTACGGATCAAGGCGGCATACAGTTCTGATTCGCCCTGCGTTTCGTTCCGCAGGAACCTTTCTGCGGAACGCGCCCTTCAGATTAATCCTTTGGACTCTGCTTCGGCCAATACCGACTGAATCGTCTCCACTAATTGTCGAGCGCCGTCAACGCTGAGTTCGACCGCGATCCGAGCGCCCGGTCCATAGCTCTCATTAACGAAATCGATGTTGAGCGCGTGCTCCTCTGGCGCATGAAATGGGTGATCCCAGCAGACGTTTGCCTGGTTCATGTCAAACCAGCCGTCGGTGCCCTTGCCAAAGCCTTCCAGAGGGACTTTCTGAGCGATCATCGTGCACATGAGTTTGCTCTCCTGTTATATGATTCCTGTCATATTTCCACGCCACCGCATGCGCTTTACTCAGCCAGTTCTCGACCCAGAAACGTCCAGATCTTCTCCCAGCCGTCGACGGCCTGAGCCTGCCGATAGTTTGGGCGATTGTAATAGAAGAAACCGTGGCCTGCGCCATCATACATATGAAACTCGTAATCCTTCTTATTCTGCTTTAGCGCTTCTTCGTGGAGCGCCACCTCTTCAGTTGTTGGGCTGTGATCTTCGGCGCCAAACAGACCCAGGACGGGGCAACTGAGATCGGCAGTATAGTCGATCGGAGCCACCGGCCGTTGAGGGGTAATCTGGTCCGGCTGCATCACGACCCCGCCGCCCCAGCAATCAACGACGGCGTCGAACCCGGCAACGCGGCTAGCTGCCAGTACCGCCTGCCGCCCGCCCGAACATGTGCCAAATACGCCAACCTTGCCGTTAATGTAGGACAAGGCCCGCAAATATCGCATAGCCGCCTCAAGATCAGCGACCGCCTGATCATCGGGCACGCCGCCGCCGGCGCGTGCGGCTGCGGCTACATCTTCAGGTGAGCCGTGCCCGACGCGCTCATAAAGATTTGGCGAGATCGCCACGTAACCATGATGGGCAAACCTGCGCGTGGCCTCCCGATACCATTCGTCCCAGCCAGGCATATGGTGAATGAGCACCATCCCTGGAAACGGTCCATCTCCCAGTGGTCTGGCCATGTATGCAAGGACTCGATCGTCGTTTGCACCACGCACTGAGACAGTTTCCGCCAGCATTCCTTCATATTGATCGGTTGTGTACATGGCTCAATCTCCTGAAATGTCTATCATTGTTTTCCGACAAAAGCTAAAGGACTGTGTTGCTCCGCTTCGGCTGTCCCGGCGCCAAGCGACAGCTTTACCTGAAGCTGCAAATGCCTGTTCGCCACTCAGAATAGCACAATTCACGGCAACTACCTGTGCGCGCCGCCAGCAAAGTGCGTTATTATTAACTTGATTTGTGTACGATGGACGACTAAAATAGTCTTAATCGGGTTAACTCAGGATTTCACAGGTCCTCCACTGTCTGAAAGCAACTTTCGAACGATCAACAATCCAGTTCGCCCTTGCTGGCGTGTTTTCTGGGACCATGCCAGCCGAGCGTGTGTTTGTCCAAATCCGCCTGTCCCCTTGGGTGGGTTCAGTGACGGATATCAAGTGGCGCACGGGACCAAATGGAAACAGCAGCCTACAAGGTGAACCCATGGACATTCTTCCGCACGCCGTCAACCGTTTCAATGGCATCGAAATCAACACCGGTGATCTGCCGACAGAGACCGAACTCTTCGAGCAAGGCCTCACCTCCTCCTTGGTGAAATGGGTCCAGGATGGCCGATTTCTTGTCTGGCTCCACCTGCCAATCGAGCGGGCCGCTCTGATCCCCGTCTCAACCGCTGCCGGTTTTGTCTTCCACCACACCGAGCCCAACTATGTGTTGCTCGTTCGCAAACTGCAAGATGATGCGCTGGTACCCGGCTACGCCACGCACTACATTGGCGCGGGCGGTGTGGCTATAAACGACAGGCAGGAACTGCTGGTTGTTTCGGAAAGACATCGCGGCTCTTCCCGGGCCTATTACAAACTGCCCGGCGGTGCGCTACATCCCGGCGAACACTTAGCTGATGCGGTCGTGCGCGAAGTCCTTGAAGAGACAGGTATAGAAACCAGGTTCGAGTCGGTAGTCTGTTGGCGGCACTGGCATGGCTATCGGTATGGAAAATCAGACATCTACTTCATTTGCCGGCTTTCGCCGCTGACCGATGCCATCGAGCGCGATGACTGGGAGATCGACGAGTGTCTGTGGATGCCGGTAGACGAATACTTGCAGCATGAACAGGTCGGTGACTTCAATCGCGCCATCGTCGAGGCTGCCATCAAGACGCCCGGCCTGAAAAATTCCTGGATGGACGGCTACGACGATCCGACCATGCGGGAGTTCTACTGGCCCGATCACATGTAGTCTCGGCTTTACTTGCGAGGCGACCGACAGTCGGCAAAGTTTGTCAGACCGCGATCCCTCCTCGAACTACCCCTTTGGTGTGAACCGCCTATTTCGAATAGCAGTCCAGGCTGCATGCGTCATCCCATTCTTAACCACTGGATCGCTGGTCTCTACAAAGCAACAAGGAGCTAAAGTATTGTTCCCAAAGCTTAGTCGCCGCAAAAATGAATGCCTTGCCAGTTTGAGAACTGAATCTGTACTTTATGTCCTCTTGGCAACGTTCGCCGCATTGACCGCAACCGGATGCACGTTTACAGCCGGACAGATGGAAGCGGCCGGATGTGCCAACGGCATCGCTGTATCAGACCACATCGAGAATCCCGGCCTGGTGGGCGACTGTGCAATTCTACTGGGAATCCGGGACAGTTTAGCAGGCGAAGCAACGTTGAACTGGGGCACCCAAATCTCAATTGAAGAATGGGAGGGTGTGAGCGTCGACACAAGCAGGACCCCTCCACGCGTCACTGTAGTGGAGTTGGATGGCCGAGGCTTGACTGGTGAGGTGCCGGCCGGACTAGGGGAGCTTACCGAACTGGAAGGGCTATGGCTTCAAGGCAATCGCCTGACCGGCGAGGTCCCTTCCGAACTCGGCGCGCTCGCAAATCTGGAGTGGCTGTGGTTCTTCGACAACCGGCTGACCGGGCCAATTCCGCCCGAGTTGAGCGAGCTGTCGATGTTGAAGGGACTGGGTCTGCACGAAAATCATCTGACAGGAACAATTCCTTCCGAACTGGGCTCGTTATCCAATTTGGAATGGCTTCGTCTGGACGGCAATCGGCTGACAGGAACCATTCCGGTCACTCTGGGCTCTCTCGCCAACCTGACAGGAATGGGTCTTCACAGAAACCAGTTGACCGGCACAATACCGGCCGAGTTGGGCGGTCTAGCCAGCGCGGAATGGTTACGGCTCGATGGCAACCACTTGGAGGGCGAAATCCCTGCTGAACTGGGGGCGCTCGCCAATATGGAAGGGTTGGGCCTGCAGGAAAACCACCTGACCGGGGATATCCCGCCGGAACTGGGCGAACTCACAAATCTTGAATGGCTTCACCTCTTCAACAACAATCTCACTGGACCTATCCCTGCTGAACTGGGCGCCCTCACAAATATGGAGTGGTTGCGGCTCGACGGAAACGGGTTGTCGGGTACTATTCCCTCCGAGTTGGGCGCTCTAGAGAATCTGCAGGAACTGCAACTCTCGGACAATAAGCTCTCAGGGACCATACCGGTCGCTTTGACCGCGCTCTCCAGCCTCGAATGGCTGCGGCTCAATGACAATCAGCTGTCCGGAGAGATTCCAATCCAACTAACTGGTCTCACCAGACTGCGCGAGCTTGGGCTCGCCCATAACAGACTGACGGGTGACATCCCGACAGATCTGGGCAGCCTCTCATTTCTGGAAGGACTCGATCTCCAGGGAAACCAATTGACGGGGTCCATACCCTCCGAATTGGGCGAGTTGGCCGACCTCGAATGGTTGCATCTTTTCGATAACCGTCTCACCGGGGAGATTCCAAGGGCATTAGGCGCGCTGGCCAAACTTCAATGGCTGCGTCTGGATGGAAACGAACTAAGTGGGGATATACCCGCTGACCTGGGAAACCTTCACGATCTGAAGGCGCTGCGCCTTGATGACAACGCACTTACCGGCAACATCCCGGCTGACTTGGGCGAACTTGAAAATCTTAGGGTATTGAGCCTGGCTGATAACGTGCTCTCCGGCGCGATACCCGCTACTCTCGCTGGCCTCGACGATCTGAGGGAGTTGCGGCTTGGCAACAACCATTTGAAAGGCGAGATTCCAACTGAATTTGGCGCCTTGACGGGTCTGAGAGAACTAGGCCTCGAAGGAAATTCTCTGTCAGGTGCAATCCCGCCGGAGCTGGGCGCGCTAGTTAATTTGCGAACGCTTCGACTGGCCGGAAACGAATTGGAAGGATGCTATCCCCAGATATTGCAAGCGGTTGGCAAGAACGACTTTCCTGAAACAGAACTGCCGCTGTGCGACTAAGTTACGCCGGCGGTACCAGAAATGCGGCTTGTGGCATTCGCAAGCCGTTCAATCCGACATAAAGACAAATCGAAAACGGAGCAGCCACATGAGTATTCAGAGCGACTACACCGACCGAGTTTACGCCGGCGTGCTGGGCAAATTGATTGGCGTCTACCTGGGCCGGCCCTTCGAGGGCTGGAGTTACGAGGCGCTTAGCGAGAGGTTCGGCGAAATTAACTACTACGTCCATGAGCATCTGGACGTGCCGCTGATCGTCACCGACGATGACATTTCTGGCACATTTACATTCCTGCGTGCCCTGCCAGACTACGGCAACCAGCTAGAGATTACGCCCGCGCAGATCGGTCAGAGTTGGCTGAACTACATTATCGAAGAGCGAACTATCCTCTGGTGGGGCGGCATGGGAAACTCCACCGAGCATACCGCCTATCTGCGCCTGAAGGAGGGCATCCCTGCACCCCGCAGCGGCTCGACCGCGTTGAACGGCCAGGTTGTAGCCGAGCAAATTGGCGCCCAGATTTTCATCGACGGTTGGGCCATGGTTGCGCCTGGCGACCCCGAGCTGGCGGCCGACCTCGCGCGGCGGGCTGCCAGCGTCGCCCACGACGGCGTTGCCATTCACGGCGCACAGGTTCTGGCTGCAATGGAGGCCCAGGCATTCGTTGAATCGGATATCCAGAAGCTCATCGATATCGGCCTGTCCGTCATTCCAGCGGATTCGCTCATCCGAACGATGATCGAGCGCATTCGGGAGTGGCACGCTCACAATGGCGACGACTGGCGGGCAACCCGGCAGCAGATCGCCGATAACTTTGGCTACGACAAATTCGGCGGCAACTGCCACATGGTGCCCAATCACGCCCTTATCATCCACTCACTCCTGCACGGCGATGACGATTTCCAAAAATCTCTCATGATCGTCAACACAAGCGGCTGGGACACTGACTGCAATTCCGGCAATGTCGGTTGCCTATTGGGCATCAAGAACGGGCTGGCTGGGCTCGAAGACGGTCCGGACTTCCGCGGGCCTTTGGCCGACCGGCTTTATCTGCCAACAGCCGACGGCGGTAGGGCCATCACCGACGCTGTCACCGAAACACTGCATGTAGCCAACGTCGGGCGGGCCTTGGCGAAGGAGCCGCCGCACCTGCCCAAGGGCGGAGCCCGCTACCACTTCGAACTGTCAGGCTCTGTCCAAGGGTTCATGGCCGACGAAAACGTAGACAGCCGCGGAACTCTCGAGCTCGAAAATGTGGCTGGCCACAGTCGGACCGGCAGCCGCAGTCTCGCGCTGCACTTTGACGGCGTCGCCACAGGGCGCCCCGCGCGGGCCGCAACCCAAACTTTCATTCCCTCCAAAGAGATCGCCGCTTACTTCGAGCAAAGGGGATACGGCCTGATGGCCTCTCCTTCGCTCTACCCAGGGCAGAAAGTAACCGCAGAGCTGGAAGCCGACGCCAGCAACGAAAACCCTGTCGAAGTGAGCCTGTTTCTGCGTCGTTTCAAAGCGGAAGACGACCAATTGAAGCTTGAAACAGGGCCCTCCAAAATGCTCGAGCCGGGGGCCAGACAGACGTACAGCTGGTCCATTGAGGGAGAAGGAAATGAACCGATTGCCGAGATCGGTGTAGCGATTCAAAATAGTGAACGAACCAGAGGAAAAGTCTATCTGGACTATCTCACTTGGGAAGGCGAACCCAACACCACCTTCACACGCTCCGAATCTTCCTTCAACCGGCCCAGGCCCTGGATACCCGGTCCTCAAATGTGGAGACGGGCCTGGGTCAACGGCGTGGACGGCTATGACTATTGGTGGCCAGAGGCATTTCGCATTGTCCAAAACCGAGGTCGCGGCCTCCTGATCACCGGTACACGCGAGTGGGTTGACTACGAAGTCAAGTCAGACATGACGCTGCATATGTGCAAGGCAGCCGGCATCGCGGCCAGAGTGCAAGGGATGCGTCGCTATTACGCGCTGCTTCTCACGCGGGCGGACGACGGCCGCGGCGTAGCGCAACTCGTGCGCGCGCTGGACGGCGACACTGTCCTGGCTGAGACCGATTTCCCCTGGGAAAACGGAGATACCCACACCTTTGCCCTTCGAGTCACAGGTAATCGCCTGCAGGCCTCCATCAATGATCTCGATCGAAGCCTTTTCGATGTGACGGATGGCGAACTCGAAGGCGGCGGAATCGCCCTGGTGGTCGAAGAGGGTCGCGTGATGAGCGACGAGGTAGCTGTAAGACCGTGAAGCGTGCCGCGCCAAGCGGTTGATATGGCGGATCGGCTATGCGATAATGAAAACAACGTCAGGATCATTCAATCACCAATATAGGCACGTCTGGGATGTATCTAAAACAAATGCACTTCCCCTTTGTGCGCGAGCGCGCGCCAAAGGCGAAACCCTTTCTCAAATGGGCGGGCGGCAAGGGACAACTCCTGGGTCAGATTGGGCGCCACCTTCCCCCTGAACTGGATGCGGGCAGTCTGACAAAGTATGCCGAACCCTTCATCGGCGGCGGAGCCGTCTTTTTCCTGATTGCAAACGACTTTAAGGTCCGGGAGTTCTTCATTTCCGATATGAACGAGGATCTTGTTCTCGCCTACCGCACAATCCAGCAGCAGGTGGAGAGTCTGATCGAACGACTGGATGAAATCAGGGGTCATTATCGCGAACTGGACCAGGAACGGCGCAAGAGCTTCTACTACGAAACCAGACTGAAGTTCAACCAGGGGCGTTCTTATCGCGGTTACTCCGCCTCGGTCCAGGACGAGGCGTTGCACGTTGCACGCCTTATCTTTCTCAACCGCACCTGTTTCAACGGCCTCTATCGCGTCAATTCCCGCGGCGAGTTTAATGTACCCTTTGGTAACTATCGCAACCCCAGAATCTGCGACGAGGCCAATCTTCGATCGGTCTCGAAGTCACTCCGGAATGCTGAGATTCACTTCGGAGACTTCACTGCCTGCAAGAGTTTCGTGGACGAAAAGACGTTCGTCTATCTGGATCCTCCCTACCGTCCGATCAGCAAGACAGCAAACTTTAACTCCTTCTACAAGAGCCCGTTTAACGACGAAGAGCAGAGGAGACTTGCGCTCTTTTACCAGGAACTAGGTTGCGAAGGCGCAAAACTGATGCTGAGTAATTCCGACCCCCAGAACGAGAACCCGAATGACGATTTCTTCGAGGAACTGTATGCCGGCTACAACATTCACAAAGTGCTCGCCAATCGCCGCATCAACAGCAATGGGGCGAAGAGAGGGCCAATTACCGAGCTATTGATTGCCAACTATTAAGGGAACGCACGGGTGAAAGTCATTTGCAAGTTGGAGGGGCTAAGCGAGTCTCGAATCTCCACTACCGGTCCCGGTAGTCCTCTTCTGTATAGTGTTTGATCGCATGAAAACTATGACAAACGCACGGATCGAAATCCCTGCTGACTTGGTCGCAGCCTTCTGTAAGCGCAATAAAATCGGCCGTCTGGCGATATTTGGCTCTGTCCTGCGGGACGATTTCACTCCCGATAGCGATGTGGATGTACTCGTTGAATTCGAGCCGGATGCTCGAGTGGGACTGGCTTTTATAACTATTCAGGACGAGTTGTCGGATATTCTTAATAGACAGGTAGATCTGCATACGTTTTCGGGAATCGAGAATAACCGAAATTGGTTGCTTCGAGCGGAGATACTCGGTTCAGCAGAGGAAGTGTATGAGCAAACGAGATGACCGAGTCAGCCTCGTGGACATGCTGGTCTACGCTGAGGAAGCCATAGAAATACTGGGGAACACTAGCCAGGAAGAAATTGCAAACAACCGCGTAATGCAACTTGCACTGCAAAGATTAGTGGAAATCGTGGGAGAGGCGGCCAGACGCGTTTCCAAGAATACGCAAGAGCAACATGAAGAAATAGCGTGGCGTGAAATCATTGGAATGCGCAACCGTTTGGCTCACGCCTACGATCGCGTGAGTCTGAAAGTGCTCTGGGAAGTCATAGTCGAAGACTTCCCCCCGCTGGTAGAACTGCTGGAGAACATCGTCGGTAGAGATCCAGACCGTTCCGAACCCCCCTAACAGCCACCGATTCCTTACTTTAAACGCATTTCCTCCGACTGCACTACCTCCCGCATCGCCGCTTCCAGATACGGATAAGCCAGCCAGACCGAGGCGCCCCCAAATAGCCCTCCGGTCACGGTTCGTAGCCACCAGTTGCTCTCGCGCAGTCCAAAGAGCTGGCTGAGGCCGTCAAAAGCCATCGGGACCAACAAGAGTAGATAAATTTTCAGGCTGATTGAGCGGCTTCGCCCGCGCAGCAGGCCAAAAAGCAGGCCTGCCACCACGACTGAACCATAGATGGCCACATCTCGCTGACAGACCGCTATCTTGTAGCCGGCATCTTCGTTGCCGCGGAATGAGCGACGCTGAAAGAAGCTCTGCCCTTCTTCCAAACCGGTCGATTCCAGTGCCGAAAGGCTGTACAGTGGCCGCTCCCCGAAGAGGAAATAGCTGCGCTCTGGCAGTTGGTGGCAGGTCGCCGAGTAGGCCGAATATAAAATGGATGCCGGAGTGGTCAGTCCGGCCATTGCTAGCGCAGGGGCAAGGAAAGGCAACAATAGATACAGTGCGACAAGCGCATTGAAGAGAGCCAACCAATGCCTGGCAATCC
This sequence comes from Caldilineaceae bacterium, assembly GCA_965116395.1. Classification (GTDB taxonomy): domain Bacteria; phylum Chloroflexota; class Anaerolineae; order Caldilineales; family Caldilineaceae; genus Bin5. The sequence continues at coordinate 5,104,047 of OZ220684.1, read as the reverse complement.
AGATGACAACGCCGTCGACTCGGCGGGCGACCTCTGCCTGGACGCGTCCTTCCGCCGGCTCCCCTCCATCCTGATCAATCGAATGGCCCATCAGAGGTAGCCCGACTGGCGTTTCATCTCGGCGTGAATTGCCCGACGCAGTTCAGCCTGCTTGACCGGAAAGTCGAAACGGATCGTAGCCCCGTCGGCGCCCTCAATATCCACTGTCGGAACAAGGTGCTGCTCGTCATCCTGGGCAACCTGATCGCCTTCTACGTACTCCTCGCGCAGCGTAAAGCCATATTCGCTCTGCAAATCCATCAGTTCATACTTGATGGCATCGCAGAGCTGACAATTCTGTTTGGTAAACAGCGTCACCTGCATATGAGCGCTCACTCTGTCCTGATCTGCTCGACGAAATCGCTCAACTGCTCGCCGACGAGAATGCCGGGCCAGCGCGCACCGATCGTGCCGTCTGCTTTTATGAAGACCGTCGTTGGCATGTTACGCACGCCGTAGGCGCGGCGCAGCGTGTCCTCTTGATCCAAAACGACCGCCATATTCATGCCAAATTCGGCCGCGAACTCCTCCACTGCAGCCAAATCTTCGCCAACATTGACCTCTAGTACGACGACATCGGGGTCGCCTTCATGTAGTGCTACCAACTCCGGCATTTCGGCCCGGCACGGGCCGCACCAGGTCGCCCAAAAATTGAGTACCACCGGCTTGCCCTGCAATGAAGCCAGGTCGGCGCCGCGTCCATCTTCCAGGAAGAATGCGAAATTCGGCGCAGTGTCGCCAACATCAGCACCGCCTTCTTCGACGCGAGCGGCAACCGGAAAACCGGCCCCCAGTTCTTCCGGGAACGCTTCAAGCGGCGTAGGCACAAACTCTTCAGACGAGCGACTATCCGCTGAAGGCGCCGCACAAGCGGACAAAACAAAGGCAAGTAAGAACAAAAGAGTCTGAACGGTCAGGCGCTTCATTGCACTTTCCATTCGCTCTCAGGCCCGGTTCCCGGAGAGCGCAGCCCCGCTCAAATAACCGATATAGGCCGGGATGAGCGGCAGGACACAGGGACTGATGAAGCTGATTATGCCGGCGATGAAGGCCAGAGGCGCCGCACTCAACGCACCGGCGCCAAAGGTCTCATTTACGCCGACCGACGACGAAAGACCATCCTCCAACACAAAGACCCACTGGTTCAGGAACGCGAACTGCGTTGTCAACGAAGTCAACTGGTCGCTCCAGAGCAGCCAGGCCACATAGAGCAGGAAAAATCCGCTGACGATGCTGACTATATTGGCGTGGCGATTGAGGCGGCGCAGTATTTGCGTCGCCTGGCTGAAAGCGGCGCCAGTGATCAAGAACGGCAAACCGAGCCCCAAGCTGTAGATCGCCAGGAGGAGAGCTCCCTGGACGGCCGTGGCGCTATCGCTTGCCAGAAACAAAATACTGGCCAGGATCGGTCCCACACATGGAACCCAACCTGCGCTGAAACTGACGCCCATCATCGCGCTGCTCAAATAGCCCCAACCCCGTTTCACTTTGTGCAGTTCGGTCACTCTGCGCTCGGTATACATCAACGCATTGAGAAAGCGCAAAATGTCCAGCAGCGCTGCGATGGCAGGGTTGGAAGCAAGCTTCTCCTTCCCCTGTACTCGATTTACGATCCAGCCCAGCAGCCCAATTGTAGTCAACCCGAAAATGGTAAGGAGGATCGCGCCCAGTCGCTGTATAAGCGGCAAGTACGAATTCAGACTCTGCCCTAAGAGACCTGCAGCCGAACCCAACAAGGTAAAGACGGCACCAAAACCAAGGACAAAAGCGAGCGAATGCAAAAAAGTGCTGCTTCGCCTGACTGGCGCCGGTTCTACAGGACTTGACGGACTGCTGGTTTGGACGGTTCCCGGACTTGAAATGTTTTGCGCCATAGCCTCAACCTGTTCGCGAATTCTTGCGGTCTGCTGTCTGCTTTCGCACTCACGAAAACGAATTGACTTCTCTGCTTTCAGTATATGTGCCTCTATCAGCGCGGGAAGTAAAGAAGCTTACGAAACCAGCGAAGCTACTCCCTTGGCTCCTCTTCCTCCAACCTTTCCTGCAGAGACTGCAATTCCCTTTCCAGCGCACGTTGTCGTGTGAGCATGTAAATGAGGTAACCACCTATCAGGAGCCATAAGAGGACCAAAACAGCTGTCAGAAAGATCACTCGTCCAACGCCTCCCGAATTTCGTCGATGCGGGCCTCCATCTCAAGCTGACGGACCCGGTGGAAGAGCAGAGCGAAAAAGAGGAACGCAAAGCCGACCATGGCAATTGCAAGGGTCTGTCCCATCGTTGGCCCGATGGAAAAGCCTCCCTGCGCTTCCTGGTTGGCCCCGTCAAAGACAATCGGATGGATTGAGCGGAACAGACGCGCACTGTAATAGGTGAGCGGCACGCTCAAAAAAGCGAATATTGCATAAATGGCAGCAAACCTGGCTCGCACATCGGCATATTCGAAACCATTGCGGAACAGCATATAGGCGATGTAGATTAAGACAGTAATTGTCGCCGTCGTCAGGCGAGGTTCCCATACCCAATATGTATTCCAGGCAGGTTTGGCCCAGATTGCCCCTGACAGTAGCACAATGATTCCGAATATCGTGCCAATTTCGACGCTCGCCGCCGCCCAACGGTCCCACACGAGCCGCCTGCTGAATAAGTAGCCTACGCTGCCGATAAGAGATGCAAGAAATCCGAGCAGCGCAGCGATGTTGCTGCCAATGTGGAAATAGAAAATGCGCTGGGCGACCTGTTCCTCCCCAGCGAGATTTATTGCATCGCCTGCATAGAGCAGCGCTGCCCACATCACCGCTACCATCGCCAGCGCCGCAACGATATCGAAGGCCAGCAAAGGTGCGAACCAGCGATCCGTGGACGCCGGTCTCGACTGTGCGCTCATTGGAAAACTCCGAAAGTCTTGTTCAACCTTGCTCCCAAATCTGATCAACCAGCAGAAAGGAAATTGCGAAAACCATAGCATCGTACATCGCCAGGATACCAAGCCAGGGCCACAATTCACCGCTCGGCCGGCCATCCAGAATGGCTGCTGTCAGGCCAACTCCCGATATGAAAAGCGGCACGAGCACCGGCAACAGAAGTACCGGCAACAGCGTCTCCCTGGCCAGGTTGCGGGCTGTCAGCGCCGCGAAAAGCGTGCCCACCCCTGCGTATCCGATCGTGCCCAATAACAGTCCCAGCAGAATCAACGGGTGGAGCAGGTTTACATCAAACAGGATCAGTATTGCAGGCACAAGAAGCGCTTCGACAAACAAGAAAAAGAACAGGTTGGCGGCCACTTTTCCCAAATAAATCGCCGACCGCTCAACCGGTGCCAGCAACAGACCGGTTAGTGTGCCTCGATCCATCTCCGATCCAAAAGAACGGTTCAATCCCAACACGCCTGTAAAAAGAATGTTCACCCACAGGATGCCAGGCACAACCAGTTCGGGTCGGGAAACACGCAGGTCGAAGGCCAGTCCGAAAACGACCGCAGCCAGAATGGAAAAGGCCGCCATCATCCCCACGACCTCCTTTGCCCGCAACTCCGTGCGCACGTCCTTCTGGGCCACTGCCCCAACAGTGCGCAGATAAGCTGCCAGCCCTCCTCGCCTGCTCGCTGCCGAACTTCCCCTCGTTGGCTCTGACATCATACCACGCGGGCGTTGATCCAGCCCCCGGACAGGAGTATCGCTAAACGACCAAGCGTACGACTCACATTACTCACTACGTTCTGAACCCTCCAAAGGATGCAGGCTTCCCTTTCGCAGTTCGCAAACACGGTCCCCCCAAATGAACGCACGCTCCAGGTCGTGAGTCGTAGCTAGTACGGCCCTTCCCCTCTCTTGCAAGCGCTCAATGAGTTCGGTCAATTGGTTCAAGCTCTCACTGTCAAGGCCGGTATCCGGTTCGTCGAGGATCACGACCGGCGGATCATGCAGCAAAGCTCTTGCAATGGCCAACCGTTGCGACATTCCGCGACTGTAAGTCCGAACAGTGTCATCTCGCCGCCCCCACAGTCCCAGAGATCTCAGCAGATGCTCAATCCGGTCCGACGGTTCATCCAGGTCGTACATGCGGGCGTAGAATTGAAGATTCTCGATGCCGGTGAGCCGTTCGTAAAGCAGGGGGGCATGTGCGACCACCCCGATATACCGTCGTATCTCATGGGCAGCCGCAGAAAGAGAAACAGGCCCCAGCCATACCTCACCTTGATCCGGACTCTCCAGCCCTGCGACAATCCGCAGAAGGGTCGTCTTGCCTGATCCATTGGCGCCCAACAGCGAAACCACTTCGCCGGCGGATATCGTTAGCGTGATATCGCGCAGGACGCGTTTATGCCCAAATCGTTTAGCGACCTGATCGCAACGAATTAAGGGTAAGGGAGAGGCTGTCATGGGGTCTCTTGCTCTTGCAGCTCTGCAAGAGAGATGCCGATCAGCTCACTCTTCAGAGAGGCTCTCTCGCTTTTCCAGGACTTCTCCTCCAATTCCCCCAAAGCATGCAGGTCATCTAGCCTGGCGATTCGATCTATCAGCTCTTCGCGACGCGCCGCCAACTGCTCTTCCGTCGGTGGGCTCTTCGTCCGCTCCCGGTAGACAAACAGGAGAATGGCAGCTACCAGCAAAAGGCCAACGATGCTGCCGAAAGCCAGGGGAACGCGAGCGTCGAGCGGGGGCGCTGAGACAGGCATCTCGCGGCTCGGAGTAGTGCCTCTGTCTGGCCTAGGATCGAGCCCGCCTGCCGCAATCAGGCCCCGCAACGAAACATGAACCGGTGTACTGCTGGCAACGGGCGCGGTCCAAAGGCGGAAAAAGACTCCTTGTATCGTTTCCTGGCCCGCGGACTCGTGGGCTTCACTTCCGATCGTGAGCGCCACCTCCAGTTCGGGTAAATCTGCCACCAGCAGATTCAGCATCGACGTATCGTAAGGGACAGGAAAGATGATGTCGGCAGCGTCACCCGCATAGGGCAGGCGATATCGTACAAAAATCTGCCGCGAGCTTTCACCCGGCGGCACGGGGCGCGTGTCATAGAGGACCTGCTGCCGGAGGCGATAGACCTCTCCAATCAGACCGTCCTGAATCTCAATTTCACTGGCGCCGTCAGGCAGCGGAACTGCAAGCGATACCGGCGTGTCGAAGGCTTCCACATCCGCCCCTGTAAAGGTGCGGTCGCCTCGATTGCCAAAAGTGAAAAGCTGTCCAACAAGCAAGACGCCTGGCTCATGCTCTATAATCCAGTTGGCGCGGCTAATCTGCAGGCCGCCAGGGTCCGTCGTCGTTTCAAAGACCGGCAGCGACGTATCTATCCTTTCAGGTCCTACCCTGTCTTCCGTGAAGTCTGGACCGCTAAATGCCAGGATTGGCGTCGTATAGCGAATGTCTTGGTGTTCGGTTTCCACCAGAAAGTAGTAGCCTGCGTCCACAGGCAGTTCTTCGAACCGAAAGTTGCCGTCTTCCTCTGTAGCGGCCATTCGCGTGGTTAGCAGTTCTGTCTGCTGGAAAATATTCAGCGTGACCTCTGACTGAGTGGGAGCCTGTCCGTTTTCTGTGCCCTGAAATAACCGGCCTGTAATAACTCCTGGTCCTGAGACCACAAAAGGAGCCCACAACGGCCGGTAAGTAAATGTGCGAATGAACGCAAGCAATGCCTGCCGCTCGGCGCCCGCCCATTCAGCGCCGATCTCCGGATGTGCCGTTCGCCAGAGCTGATCCAGTTCCGCCTGACTGACAAAAACCATCGCAGCCTGCGAGGAAAAGTCCGGCATGCTTGCGCCTGCTTCGGCTCCTTCTCCTCGCCCGCTCTCGCCATGGCATTCGACGCAAGATTGCCTGTAAAGTTCGGCGCCCGCGGCAACTTCTACCTCGTCTGTATGCAGGTTCCAGGCGTAGTAGACCGCCTGCCAGATCTGTTCATCGCTCAAACTGTTGCGCCAGGGGGGCATCAAGTTCTGTATACGACCAAACTTGGTGACATGAAAGAGCTCGGCAGGTGAACGTTCCCACACTGCAGCAGGGTCGGAGAAGACGGTTGGATCTGCCGTTGCGCCTGCCGGGCCGTCGCCATCGCCGCTGGCGCCATGGCAAGGGGCGCAATTCTGGGCGTAGGAGCCGGCGGCCAGTCCTGCAACTGGGATTCGATCGGGAACAGGGATCTGCTGTGGGTCGTAAGGAGGAGGTTCTTGCGCCTGTAGATTACCTGGTATCAGCGTCAAAAGGACAGCTATGACACAGTATAACCTTAGGGGCGCATAGGAGGACCATTTGCGATACAATCGTAGGTATTCCGACTCTCTGCATCTGCAGAACTGGCGAGCAAATTGAAAGGCTTAGCCAACCGCTTCACCGTCGACCAGGTGAATCTGCTCGCCCCAACAGCTGTTGCCCGAATCAACGAACTGCCTTGAGCAAGATCTCTTCTGGCGCTTCCTCATAGCGGCTGGGACACTTGAGAAGCAGCACTTCAGCCTGGAAGACGCCGTCAGGCAATAGCTCTCCTTCCACTATGGCCGAAGCCGCCCGCTGAAAATTGTCCGGGCGCGGTCCATAGAAAGATACCTCAAGCTGCTGATTTGGATTCTCTTCGTCGTGGATTCTGAAGCGAAGGGTCACCTCGGTAGGATTCCAATCCTCGCTGTCTTCTACAACCAGGCCATTCACTCTTATACGTTGGGAACCCAGCTCGCTGCTCCGTTGTTGCACTTCGTCTACGGTCAACCAGAATGCTTTTGCAGTGGTCAAACCGTAAACCATCAGCGAGACAATGACGCCCACCAGCAGCAGTCCAGCCACCAAGAACTGGGGCTTAAGACCGGAACGTTTGCGCGCCAAGTGGGCAGGGATTGGTCCGTCCCACCACTCTTCATCCCTGAATTCGCTTATTTTCGGAGCCGTAGCACCCATTGGAATCCTAACTTGCCTCTATGCCGTCCGTTTTGCACCTGCAGATCCTCGACACGCACACGCCAACAATGACCGCGCAGACCATTCTCGCTGCATTATAAGCTCGGCATCCAGCGCGCCGGAAAATGACCTAGGCGCTTTCCTCGTTGTCCTGGTCCCACCGGATTTCCTCCGACAGAACTTCCTCCGCCGACTCGGCCAGAGGGCCAGGCACAAGCACATCGCGCTCGGCCAGTCCGCCATAAACGAATCCGTAGATTCTGCCCATGGCCTCCCCGCGTACAATCGCAGGAATGCCGGCGCTTTGCAGGCGCCCTTTAACTATCTGCGCTTCCATCGGATTGGCAGCCTGCCAAACAACGACCGGCTCCTGCGAAACCGACCCGCCAGTTGTAGCCGAGGAATCCGCCTTCTCCGATTCCAAAGTCCTGGCACTGCCCCTGCGTCCCGCCCAAAGTCTCTGGAGTCCACCGACCAGGATCGTCATGGCATTCTCCTGTTGGTCAGATAATGGGAAACGCTGCAACCCTGCCTACAAAGGGGTTGCTTTCTCGTTCGGCGCCAATTGTCGTCGCTTCACCGTGACCCGGATAAACCGCGTAACTGTCGGGAAGGGTAAGCAACTGTTGTTGAATGCTGTTAATGAGCGTAGGGCCATCCGCGAGCGGCAAATCGAAACGTCCTACGCTACCGCGAAAAAGGGTATCGCCTGCAAAAACCTGCGCATTGGCGTGGTCAACGAAGACAACATGGCCCGGCGAGTGACCAGGCGTAAAGAGAACTTCCAAGGCCTCGGTACCGAACTCGATCTTTTGACCTTCTTCCAGGAAATGGTCGGGTTCCACAATCGGTTCGATGCGCGCACCAAGCCACTCCAGTACACGTTCAGGTGCGGCTCTCAGTATCGGAAGGTCTTCACGGTGCAGGTGGAATGTTGCCCCTGTGGAGGCTCGCACTTCATTTACCGCCATCACATGGTCGAAGTGAGCATGGGTATTAATGACCTTCTCAATCGTAATTCCCATCTCTGCGATTTCTTTGAGTAGCGCACGAGCGCTGTCCCCGGGGTCAATAATGACCCCGCGCATTGTCTTCTCACACGCCAAGACATAGCAGTTCTCCTCCAACAGGCCCACGGTGAGGCCGGCAACTATCATGCTCGACTTGCTCCTTAGTTGAGTTCCTAAACGACCGCTTCCGCCTGTATGTTGGCTTCACTAACACCCTCTTCGCCAACACTCTCTTCGTCAAGGCAGACCCAGCGCTGGCTCCAACCAGCAATTTCAGCGATTACAGGTGCCAACTCGCGGCCCTTGTCAGTCAAACTGTACCTGACATGAGGAGGGATGGAACTGACTTGGTCGCGCATGACCAGGCCCTCATCCTCCAGCATCTTTAGCCTGCTGCTGAGCGTGCTAGGATTGACGCCCCCTAACTCTTCCTGCAGTTCGCAAAAACGTTTATGGCGGGCATTGAGAAGCCGGTGCACAATCTGCAGCGTCCATTTCCGTCCAATTATTCGTGCGGCTGCTTCAACGGGGCAGGGCAACTCATCCGGCAAAACGACGGCATGGCCTAGCATGCGCATCGGGCAAAGTCCTTTCCCGCTCACCGGCCCCAAATCTGATGCGGTGGAGCTTGAGCGCTTTGCAAAGGCCGGGCACAAGTACAGTTGAAAGGCGATCCCCGGCGTGATCCCCGCAAAGGATGGTTCTCGGCGTCGGGCACTATGGTACTATGCGCACTGAACGTTGTCAAAGAAAAGTGAACCGATGTTGCCCCAGCCGCCATGTGATTATTGCAGATTCAAAGCCGGGAATCCGGCAGAACAAACGAGTTGCCTCCTGGACTCGGACAGCTTTGAATACAGCGGTCTAAGCGCAGAACTGGAGAACCGAGCAGGAAACTGAGCTGTGAAAATGTCGCCCGCTTGGACCTTTCTGGCATGCGGGATGCGTCCCAAACGAACTCGTTCGTCTTCAACTTCAAGCCAGAGGTCGGAATCCGAACCATCATAGGGGATTTCAAATATGCTGCGAACCAGTTCGCCGGCGCGCCACTCGTTCGTAGGGAAACCTCCACCTGCCAATGGTGATTCGACAGTCTGGCCTCCCAAGATCAGGCGCATTCGCTGGTCGGTCGGCCAGTCGGATGGGAGCGGGGCTGGCGCCTGCCAGTACAACGTAACCTGGAGCCTGTCGCCCACCGCAAGAGCAGTCTCAGGCGCATGGGCAAAGGCTTTCCGATGAAAGTCGTATCCGACGACCGAAAATTGACCCAGTTCGAGTTTCGTCCGGTGCTGCATTGGGATCATCGTCGCCGGCAACGGGTTCTCCGGGCGGTGTATGGTCACCTCGGCCACCTCTATCGCATCGCCCAAAGGGGTCGAAAGTCGGGCCCCCGTTTCAGCATCGTAAAGGGCAACGATAAGGCGATAGTCGATCGGAGGTGTTCCCGGCGGCAAGGGGAGACCGTGATTATCGGTGACTGTCTGGCCTACCCGCCAATCAATAGTCGGCAACGTGCCGCCGCCCGGCTCCCCATCGCGCTGGACAACCACCAGATCGCGGGCATCCAAGAGTTGTACGGTTACCTTGTAGCGCCGGTCTGGCGTCATAAGCGGTCGCCATCGCAGTCCTAACATCAGAGTATCCTCAGCTGCCAGCTGCGACTGAGAGAGGCATATTTCTGTCAGATCGGCGACGTCTCCAAAGCGGTACAGCTGTTCCAAGACACTGCAGGAAAGTTCCTGCGGCATGAAAAAGGTTGCAAAGCGGACGTTGCCTTGCCAGCTCTCAAAGCCTTTGAAGGCGTTCCTTCCCAACCACCCTTCGACGATCCCCTCCCGGTCAGACTGGTCAGTCGCCCACAAAATGGCAAAGACTCGCCGCCGGTCGGCTGTTTCCCGCGCCAGCGTATCTTCGGTCTTGCCCCGATCGGGCGGCCTATCCTCTGGCAGTGGCAATGCCGCGACTTCGACATCGTAAAACTGCCAAACATCCGCCTGGCCCGGCGCGTTCAGAATGACAAGATCCCGTCCCGGGTCTCCCACCGCATTAACAGTGTGGGCGATTGCAGCATAATTGTCGCGTGCGGCTGGGTCGGCGTAGTAGGAAGGAAGCATTGCCGCGGCCAGAGCTGCGGCCAACGCGGCGACCGCTCCCGTGGCAATTGGCATGTAGGGCAACTGGATAGCCTGTGAGTCCCCGGAGTCTCGGGGACCCGCCTCTTTCATGGGCCAGAACCTGGAGAGGAGGGAAAAATGCCAAGCAGAAAAACAGCACGGGGACGCCGCGACAGCCAAGCACCAAGCCGGTGACAGAATCAGAAGAAACTTGAGGAAAGAGGAATTGAAGAGTCCGAAGCCAAACATCACTCCAACAGGCACAAACAGCCAAAGAACCAAGGCAGTCCCAGCGCCCGATAGTCTGAGCTGCAAGAGCCCTATAATTGGTAGCAGCCCGACCAGAAGCAGCCATCCCCATGCCAGCTCAGGACCATTTCGGATCGACCCGGCGGCCAGCGTATCTAACGTGAGTCGCAATCCCTCCGTCGGTCCGACGAAACCATTCTGAGAGGGCCAGTTGAGCAGTCGTTCAGTGGCGGTCGGCAGCCAGGGCAGGAAAGAAACCGCCGCCAGAAGGTTCAGGCCGAGGAAAAGAAGAAGGGGCTTCCAGGAAACTGAAACGCGAGTCAGACCTGCCAGAGCGATCCTCTGGCCGTCATCATTCTGCCCAAGCGTTTTTCTCCAAGTAAACCACCACCACAAGCCGGAACATCCTGCGGCAGCCAGGATCACGACATAAATGTAGTGCGTCCACAGCCCGGCCGCGGCCGCTAGAAGATAGACAGCCGCAAACCAGGCGATTCCGGCGCGCGGACCCAGTGCCGCCAGCCGCCTTCTCGCCGCCAACAACGCCCACATCAGCGCTACCGATTCAAGAGTCAACAGCGCGTACATACGCGCCTCCTGGCTGTAGAAGACTTGGAAGGGATTGACCGCAGCCAGGAAAGATGCGAGAAGTGCAAACAAGGGAAGGTCGTGGTCGGCGCTGCCCGCGATCTCCCGCGCAATCAGATAGGTGAACACCACTGTCAGCAGCCCAGCGACTGCAGAAAGACTGCGCATTCCCCATGCGGAGAATCCGATCGTGCCGGCCCAGAGCTTCAGCAACCAGTAGTAGCCAGGCGGATGGATGTCAGCCGCCGCGTCTCTGGCCATCAGTTCGAAACTGCGTTGCGCTACGGCCCAGGAGTTGCCCTCATCGTGCCAGAGCGAAGAACAGGTGAGGCAGTAGAAACGGAGAAAGGCGGCCAGCGCCAGAATGGAAGCGAAGACGACGTAGTGCAGGAGAGACGGTCGCGCCGTCATCTTCAACATGATCTATTCTTGAATGCCTTCGCCTGCGATATAAGACTGAAGAGAGTCATACACAGGTTGCGGGGAGAAGTCGGGCGCCAGCAGACGAAAATAGGCTTCTGGCTGGCTATTCTGCTCCCACAGATCTGTCGCCCGTTTCAGGTACCAGACATTCGCCACTCCCAGCCAGGGCCAATCAGCCCGAATTCGTTCGTAGGCCAGTGGCAAATTGGCTGCCTGCTCTTCCAGGCTGACCCGCCCATAGCGAGGCTCGACGTCCGATGGGGCCGCGTTCCAATTCATTTCACTGATCCAGATTGGTTTGTGGCCGTCTCCATTAGCGACCATCAAATCTCGAACAAACTGGGGACGACCGAAGTTCATGACGCGCGGGTGCATTCGCCGATTGGTCGGCCCGGACCAAAGCCCATAACCCTGCGTTGCCATCACATCAAAATAGGAAGCGGCGCCCGCGTCGTACATCCTCTGCAGAAACAGAAGATCAGAAAAGCTACGGCCTGGGCTGGTCGTACCGTCCAGATCGATGGTTGCAGCCAGTGCGCCGGCAATAATTACGGCATCGGGGTCACTGGCTCGGATAGCCTCGGCGCCGGCTCTAAGCAGTTCAACATAGGCTTCCGGATTGATAGTAGAGTTGCCCCATTCGGGGAAAATATTCGGTTCGTTCCACAACTGATAATACTGAATTCGACCTCGGTATCGGGCCGCAACCGAACCGGCAAATTCGGCGAAGTCTCCAAAATCATCGGGTGGCGCGTAAGAGCCGGCCTCGTTGCCTTCGGCCCGGCTCCATGCTGGTGGATTGGATAGGCGCACGATCAGTCGCATGTCATACTGCTCCGCAAGTGCCACGATGTGATCATACTTTTCCCAGGCCGAGCGTGAAGGCTCATGGCGGCGATCCTCAAAATCGCTCTTACCGTGAACCTCGATATCCTCCCAAGGGAACTCCTGCCGCAACCACTTGAAGCCGGCCTCCGCGGCCATCTGTACGACCTTCTCCCGTTTATCCCGTTCGACCTCCTGTTCCAGAAAAACGTTCACGCCGTACGGCGATACGCTCGAATGCGCCGTCACCACTTGCGGGACCATTTGCAAACGCGGCCGCAGCAACCCACCGGCCAGATCGGTCAGCCCTTTAATCTGTGATAGCAGCACAGACTCCCCCGTCTGCGAATGGAGCCACCCGCGGCTGGGGCTAAGCGACAAAAGTAAGAGGGCCAGCCCGCCGCACAGCAGCAGGCCGGCCCACAGAATCAGAGTCTCGCGTACAGCTTGTTTCACAGAGTTCTATATGCCTCGTTCTATATGCTTGTAAGTTGGCTCCCAAGGTTCCCCACTGCTTTCTGGGACGATGTTGTTGGAGCAAAGCAGAGTATTCGAGTCTGCGCTACTGGCTTCGGCCTTCCATGCATTTGCACTCTTCCAATCCGGTCTGAGAGATTCCATCGGTCGTAATTCTTCGACGGGTGGCCGCGAACGAAATGAACTCTGAACGTTCCTAGATGCTTTCAGAGTGTCTGTGGGGGACACTGAATTGGATCGGAAGAGACGCTATCACCGGATGCCTCGTCCTCGTTTGCCAGCTGTTCGACTGCACTCCTAAACCCCAGCAAACCAGCCAATTTCACTCATGTCTCCAAAATTTATCTCTCTCGCCGGGGGTGGATTTGCCCTCAATGCCACAATTGAGTAGCCAAAGTTTCGCCTTCGAATTCTTGCCGAACCAAGTTCACCAATATGGGAGTGTCCTGTCGAGATTTTCTGCCAGGCGATGGCAGAAAATCCCTTGAATCAACCCTAATTTTCCTTAAAAGTTATGTCGACGCAGCCAACGCTTTCACTTATTGCTTTGGTCCATGTTTCCGAGAGCGGAGACAAATTGGAGAAATCCTTTGTGCGCGATCTAGGATCGTCCCATCCCGAATTTGGGCAATTCACTATGAAAATCTGGACATTTGTCCCGGATGAAGCTGGGCCTCCAAAGGGAGAGAATCCCCATCTTCCTGTAGATTTACCGCATCCGGTGCATTTGGTATTGCGGGGCCCACCAAATGCAATGTGCAGACATACGCCGTTCTTGAAATTGTTATTCCTGTCATACACGATGCCTTCGAAAAATGTCTGCTTGTCATTACGGGGACAATGCCCATGGTTAGTGAGTGAATACTGGAACCTCGGCGCCGGCGGTTGGGTGGGCTGAGGCACAGGCGTGGGCGGCGGAATTGGTGTGGCCGTTGCCGGCGGCGGCGCCGGGATGACCAGGGCCACCTGCACCGCACTGGCGTTGCTTGCGGTCACCAGCGGGCCGTACACCCACCCCGTCTGGCCTCTGAAGTCGATCTGCCACCAGTCGCCAAGCCCAGGGTTTTTGCCCGTTATTACGAACCGTTCACTCGGTGAAGCCGAGCCAATCACATGATAGTTTGTGCCCGGACCCCCGCGTACATTCATAAGGACGTTACCTATCGTCACCATCGGCTGCTCCGGCGTCGCGGTAGCAGCCTGCGGAACCGACGCAGCAGTCGGCTGGACCTGTGTTTGCGAACTAGCCTGGCCGCCACTTGCGGCAGGCGCCGCGCCGACAGGTGTAGCAGTAAACGTAGGGACAGGCGAACTGGTGGGCAGGGGAGGCTCCACCACCGTGTCGCGCGGACCGCATGCGGCAATCAATAGGACTGTTAACAAGAAGGCCAGCGTTTGGAGCCAGCGCATTGTTGATTCCCCCTGTTCGTAACTATATGCACTTCGGCAAGTCAATCTGACTGAGAAAAAGGGGCTGTAAAAGTATATCACAGGCCAATCAGAATTTGGCAAGGAGAAGGAAAAATCCTTACCAGGATGCCCTCCGCCGGGTCGATTCCTGGGACCGCTTGGGGCGGTAGGCCGCGCTTTGGTCGGCACTGCCGCGAAAGCTCGCGGCCTTGATTGTCCACAACTGGCAGCGGGCGGCATCGCGAATGCGAGTGCGCAGCCACGGTTCAATTCTCTCTTCTTCGATGCTGGTTGTGATGACAGTAGGCAGATGAGCGGTGTGACGAAAGTTGAGCAACTGAAACAGTTTTTCTTTCGCCCATGGCGTCGCGCTCTCAGTTCCCAGGTCATCCAAAACGAGCAGCGGGACGCGCTTCAACTCATCGAAGCGCTGGTCGTAGGATACGGTCGAATCAGGGCTGAATGCTGCCCGGAGATAGTCCAGAAAGTCCGGGACGACAACGAACATAATGTCGTCCTGGCCCGAAGCCCGCAGAGCGTTTGATATCGCCGCCGCCAAATGTGTCTTCCCAGCCCCATTGGTTCCCATCAGCACGAACCAGCCCTGTGGGTTGTCGGCAAAGGCTTCTGCCGCCTGCTTCACTTCTCGCAGATTGGCCTGTGCTTCAGCGGAACTGTTGCGCCTCCGAACGTCAAATGTCTCGAACTGCTGGGCTGCGTGCAACGAGAGCGTACTCAGGTCCCCCTGGCCAGGATCCGCGCCGGCTCGATAGTCGGGCGCTTTGATGGCAATGTGTGTGACCAGGTTCAGATCCTGAAGCCGGCTGCGCAGGCGCTGGTCCAGGTTTTCCAGGCGCTGGTTTGTAGTCAACACAGTTGGCAACTGGCTGTTGTACCGATGGTTGAGAATCTGAAACATCTTTTCCTGCGCCCAAGGAGTTACCCCTTGTACACCCAGGTCGTCCAGGACAAGAACTGACGAATTTCGAATCTCGTCAAACAGATCATCGTAGTTGGCATCACTATTTGGGCCGAAAGTAGCCCGCAAATGGTCCATCAGGTCCGGTACCACTACAAAGATCGCCGACTGATCGTTTTCGATCCGATGGTTGACGATGGCTGCTGCCAGGTGCGTCTTTCCGCACCCAAAGCCTCCGGCGAAGAGTAGCCAGCCGGCGGGTTGCTTAGCAAACTGATGAGCTATGTCGTAGGCTCTGACCAGATTGTCCAGTTTGTGTGGAGGAAGATACGAAAGGGCCGTATCGAAAGTCTCAAACGTAAATCGGGTCAACGATCCCAAATTGTGAACATCGCTATAGCGGTTACGCCTCCGCGACCGGCGTTCCTGCAGCTTGCATTGGCAAGGAATCGGCTTGCCGTAGTCAGGATGGCCTACCGGCAGGTCGTCGAGGAGGAAGCCTGCCCCACCGCATGCCGGGCAGGAGTCGGGCTGTGAGGAACCGATACGATCTGAACGCGGCCGCAGGCCCGGTGGTGGCGGCCGCTGCAGACTCGGTCTGTTGTCAGGTTCGTTCTCGCTCTCCAAATTTGAATCGGACTGCGCGCGCGAGCTGATGCCGTTTTTCATCTCTTCTGAAATGCCCCGCAACAGATCATTCAGATCATCCATATCTTTCGTCCTTGCCTTCAGTTTCCCACCGTCTCAATATCGCCCTGATGTAGTTCAGGTGGCGCTTGTTGTTCAGCAGCGCAATCTCCATCGCCTCAGTGATCCAATCAGGAGGGTAACTCCGCTCGAGGTCCCTGAGTTGATCGGCGATCATGGCTGTCATCAGGCCAAAATTCTGCTCGTAGAGCACAAAAACATTCGGCCGCTCCACGTGAAGCCGGGCCTCCTCCGGTACAATCCCTTGCAGTTCAGTTAGCATTCCCTGGCGGATCGCGGCCACAGATTGACGTCCCTTGGCTGTATTCAGAAAGTACCAGTCCTCCAAACTGCGTTCCCCCTCAGCAACAGGAGAACTGTCGTCCCCTCGCTCACTCGGCCCGTTGAGACGTGTCCCTTCATCACAGTGGTCGGTCTCGACATCCATTCGAATCAAAGTGTTGCGAGAGACCGCGCGCTCAAGCGCGTCTTCGAGCGCGGCCAGAGGACTGCGCAAGTCGCTTTCCACACTGAGACTAGTGAGCAGCTGTTGGTCGCAGCGCATGTCGTCGCCGCGCACATAGCGCAGCGGCCCTTCCTGCTCGTTGAGCAGCCAGAAAAAGTAGACCGTCAGCTTTAGCTCGGCCAGGTCGTCAATCTGGGGAAGAAGGTCGACGAAAAACAGGTCTGGCACAATTACCGCCAACATCTTCTGGTCTGGAAAGCCAACAAAGCCGGGCAACTGTCGCGTCATGTCAATTCCGCAGCCGGTACGGCCAAAATAAAGTCAACCATTCAAAAAGTACGAACGCAACTCTGGACCGTGTAAACACGCAGTCACAATCTTCCAATCGAGGTAAGACCAAAGGGGAGTCGATTTGGCCTGTGAGGCTATACAAAGCGTTCTTGAAAGTCGGTGGGTCCCTGGCACACCTGCCTCAATACTCCAAATCCTCTCGCCGAAGTTCCAAATCTCGAAACTGGGTAAGTTCCTTACGAAAATAGAGACTGACCGTTCCGGTCGTTCCATGGCGGTGCTTGGCGACCATCAGGTCGGCGATGTTCTGCCTGTCCGTGTCCTCATTGTAATAGTCCTCGCGGTAGACGAAGATCACTACATCGGCATCCTGTTCGATCGAGTTATGTACAACAATGTCCTCTGCAACGAAGTTGTGAAACTCCGGAACGGTGAGGTCATAGACATCTTCTACGCCATCCTCCTCAATCGATGCAACTGTGTCCCAAAACGTGCCGAGGCCAGCTTCGTCACCAAAATAGGCAAAATCATGGTGGACATCGGCCAGCCTGAGCTCCTCAGCCGGGCGCTGAATGCCCAATGTCCCTTCCCCTATGTTCGCAGAAAGAGCCGGCGCAGTCTGATCGGCAAGCCGGCTCGGGAAGGAATTGACGGCGTCGACATGCCTACCTGGCTTCGGCGCTGCCATCCATTGAGCCCCTGATTTCGCCGTTGCAATGCGATCGTTAAGGCGCAGTTCGTCCAACCGCCTCCATCCGCATTCGGTCAGAAACTTGTGATTGGCAGTCGCTCGCAATGTTCTGCCGTTTTGCGTCGAAATGCGGAATACCTGCCTGGTGCCGGTACAAAAAGCATTGCTAACCTCAGCTCGAACGAAGCGCTGTTTGACCTGGTTGAAAGCGGCAACTCTGAAACTGTTGCCGCCCACCAGATCCCGTATCTGTATGTGCAAGCCAAGGTCAGGGAGGTAGACCAATGTGTCGCCGCTGAGGCAACCGCTTTCCCGCAGGTCGGAGAGCACAGGCTTATTGTTCGCCCGGCTTTCCACCGCGCGGCTGAGCTGACTGAGCGCAATGACCGGCACATTCAGTTCACGTGCCAGTCCCTTCAGAGAACGGCTGATAAAGCTGATCTCCTGCTGCCGGTTTTCGCCTCGCCCGCCTCCCCCTCCACCGGACATGAGTTGCATATAGTCTACAACAATCATGTCGAGGCCGCGTTCCGCGTAGAGGCGCCGCGCCTTTGTGCGGATTTCCAGGACCGAGGCGCCGGGCGTATCGTCGACAAAGATATTCGTACCGGAAAGCGTGTTGGCCGCCTCGACCAGGATCGGCCATTCCTCCTCGTCGATTTGACCCATTCGCAACCGGTGGCTGTCTATGGCCGTTTCGACCGAGAGTAGGCGCTGCACGACCTGTTCGCTGCTCATTTCAAGACTGAAGACAGCCACGCGTGCGTCGTAACGCCTTGCGGCATTCTGGGCAATCGACAGCCCCAGGCTTGACTTTCCCATTCCGGGCCGGCCAGCAACGATAATAAGGTCGCTCTTCTGGAATCCCCCCAGCATTTTGTCTAGTAGCACAAAGCCCGTCGGGACGCCCATCATCCGGTTCTGATTACGTGCCAGAAAGTCAATCTGATCAACGACTTCGTCCAGGATCCTTGCAACAGGCGTTAAGTCGCGATGGATACGACTCTCACTGACGCCGAAGATAATCCCCTCTGCCCTGTCGACAACTTCATCCACATCGTGACTCTCGTCATAGGCAAGTTCGGCGATCTGGTTGGCCGCGCCGATCAGCCGTCTCAGAGTGGCTGTTCGCTCAACAATGCGGGCGTAGTGATCCACATAAATCGCGGTAGGGGTGCTGTTGATCAGCTGAGTGATATAAGCCGGACCACCGATATCCTCCAGCTGTTCATTGCGCTCAAGTTCGTCGACCAAAGTAACAAAATCGGCCGGTTCACGGCGCTCGTGCAGCGAAATCAGCGCCCTGTAAATCCATTGGTGCGGCTCGCGATAGAAGTCGGCATCGCGCAGAGTGCTCGCCACTTTAATTATTGCATCGGGATCGATCAGAAGAGAACCGAGCACCGCCTGCTCAGCTTCTACATTCGCTGGTGTCGTCTTTACTGTGGCTTCAATCGTTTCGCTCATAGTACTCTGTGTAGGAGAAATGTACCCGTGAATTTGGAAATTCTGATCGGAATTTGCACCTGTTAGCATGAATCAAAAACGGAACGCACTAAACTAAACAGATTGCCAGGAGTATGGAGTATCAAGAGTGCAAAAACGGCGAGAACCGCTTGGATGCGACCCCGCCGCCGTCTTACTTCGCTCTGTTGCGTTTGCGCAGCCCCCGTTTCCGCCCGCCGTTTGCCCTACTCACCGGCCGGCGAAGACCTCTACCCTTGCTCCCTTAATTGTCGATGTCGAGTCCTTCTATAAAGTCGCGGAAAACATCCAGGTCTTCATCACTGGTTTCACCGACTTCCTCTTCCACGCCGTCACTTCCCTGGCTGATAACGCCCAACTCCTCTTCAGGCTCCATGCCGGCCTTTTCCATCACTTCGTCGGCAACGTAAATCGGAACATCAACCCGCACTGCCAGGGCGACGGCATCGCTGGGCCGGCTGTCGATTTCCAGTGTTTCACCATTAGCTTCCAGCACTATTTCAGCAAAAAATGTCTCGTTTTGCAGATCGCTTATCACTACATGCGTAATCTCACCATCAAGGGATTCCGCAAACTGGCGCAGCAGATCGTGAGTCATTGGTCTGACGACTTCGATGCCCTGCAACTGTATCGTAATGGCGTCGGCTTCAAACGGGCCGATCCAGATGGGCAGATACCTTTCGCCGCTCTCCTCGCGCAGGACTACTATCCGGTGTTGGGACATCAGGCTTACGCGCACGCTATCGATGACAACCTCTATCATCCCATGCTCCTGTACTCGATATGCCGAGACTGCTCTACGGTATCACACACGGAGTTGCTGAGGCCGACCTGCAGTAGTAGCCAGGTTTGGCCGAGGCAAGTTGGATTATAGCATAGCCATAATATGGCACAAAGTGATGAAACTTTCAAAGGCATGGCATTGGCAACAAAAACCGATGCCAAAATAGCCCCAAAATGTGTACCCTTCCCGATACAGGCAGAGCATCTTAAGCTTCTTCTGATTCGACGCATCTGCCAAGGGCAAGACGCAGTCTGAGTCGGTCTGATCCGGTCTAAGTCGGAGTGAAACTCCTTCTGAATCGTTCTAACTACGAACGCATCGTCAATTCGCGGCCAAGCAGAGCAGCCTCCTCCTGGCACTTGGAGGGTCTCGGGTCACTTTCCGCTAACCACTTTTCTCCGCAAATCGCCTGCGGTCGCCGCCAGGGGCTGTCCCCCTATTTGTATATGGGCGGTCGGCCGCAAGCGGCCTCCCTTGTGCAGGGGCTGCGCCCCCGCAACGCCCCCCTCCAAAACCATGCCTCACCAACCGGGCGCCTTCATCTCAGCGTGCCGGCTTGCCAGCACGACGGCGTCTGTACACCAGTTGCGTTCTTAATACCCACTTGAAAACTTAAATCTCAACCCAAATTTCCACTCCACAGATGTCAGCAACTACCGCCGTCACATGTATATCACGCATAAGATGGAATACTGTGTGTTAGAGCCACGGTTTTCCCCATCTCCCACATCGCTCAACCCGCAAAGACGCTCCAAATCTCGTCACATTCTCCCCACCTGGATCATGTGATGAAGCCTCTGTTGCCTCATCTTTTCGGTCATTCGCCGCATGACGAATATGTGACCATTTCAGGATGCACGTGCTCCGCCGCGCAGCTCTTTTGACATTGATGCCATACGAAGTATCTTAATTGACCATCCCCTGTATTTCTGGACAAACCTTGCGTCTTCGCTACGTATCTTACTTAACTGGATACTCTCACACATGAGACAGCTGCGTAATAACTACACTTACGATCGGCTGGGGCGCAGTGCTTGAGATTGCGTCGCGAGGGGTATCCCCCGCGCAGGCGAGGGACGCATTCCGGACCACCCAGATGGTCACTCGTCTTCATGCCGTGCCCGCGCATAGCGCGCAGACAGGCCTTGGAACGCAAACTGGGTCAATTGTAGTGAGGATTGAAAGAATAAACCGGCTTCCTCACACACAGTAGCGAAGGGACTATAAGTGACCAATCACCTCGCAGACTGGATGCCGATCTGTAAGCAAGTTCTGTTTCCAGACGCTAATGACATCGTGGGCAGGAAAAACAGTGCCTTACAGGGCAGATGGACTGCAGAAATATGACAAGAAACGACCACTCGACTCCCCTGGCGGTCTGGCTACTCTCTCCCTACCACACCGGAAGCCATAAAGCCTGGGCCGAAGGTTACAAGGGCCACAGCAGGCATGACGTCCAACTCTTCACACTGGCCGGCCGCTTCTGGAAATGGCGCATGCAAGGGGCTGCCGTCGAACTCGCAGCACAAACCGAGAAACTCTGCGAGACGCATCCGCCCGACCTGATCCTGGCAACAGACATGACAAATCTGCCCGCTTGGTTTGCACTGATGAGGCGGAATCTGCCAGCGCAGACTCGCACCGTACTCTACATGCACGAAAACCAGCTGACCTATCCCTCGCGTCCGGGCGAGAAGCCCGATCTGACCTATGCCATGGTGAACTGGTTGAGCCAGCTGTGTGCAGACATGGTCGTGTTCAATACCGAATTTCACCGGCGGAGTTGGTTTGATGAACTGCCAAATCTGCTAAAGCACTTTCCGGACTATAACCACCTGGAAAAGATCGAGGAAGTGGAGGCGCGTTCTCACGTCATGCCGGTGGGTATCGACCCGCAAGCTGAGAGCCGCCGCCAAGTCTCGTCGCGCCCGCCTCTGATCCTTTGGAATCAACGCTGGGAATACGACAAGCGACCGGATCGCTTTTTCCAACTGCTCTACAGATTGGAAGAAGCAGGACACAGTTTTCGGTTGGCCCTGGCAGGGGAAAACTTTCGCAAAGTGCCCGTAGAATTTGAGGAAGCCAAAACGAGGCTGGCACATCGTATCGAACACTGGGGTTTTCTGCCATCGAGGAGCGACTACCTGGCGCTGCTGCGAGAGGCCGACCTCGTGGTCAGCACAGCCGACCACGAATTCTTCGGAATCAGCATTTTGGAAGCGGTTCAGGCCGGGGCCTTTCCGCTGCTGCCGAATCGCCTCAGCTATCCGGAACTGGTACCCCCCGACTTGCATGCGGCCTGCCTGTACGAAAACGAAGATGATCTGTACGTCAAAGCCGTCGCCCGACTTACCATGCCACGTCGGGCGCCGCCTTCACTTCGCCGCGCCGTTCAGGAGGGGTATAGCTGGCCTGTTGTTGCCGCGTCTTACGATTGCCAGTTCAGCAAGCTTCTGCGATTGAATTCAGAGCTCGCACAATAGGCAACCTGACCATTTGCGACACTAACCGGCTTCACTACTGCCCTGCCTTGGCTGTCGATGAAGCAGACGCACCTCAACCGCCTCCGCGCCCTTTTCGGTCTCCTCGACAGAAAACTCCACAAGATCCCCTTGGTGCAAGCGGCCCACCTCGCGGAAGCGAGAGCGATGTGCAAAAAGGTCCGCTCCCTCCGCAGGGGATATAAAACCATACCTTCTGCGCGGGCTGTACCACTTCACCAGTCCTCTCTGACGGCCGCTGTCAGGCAGTATGGAAGAGCACCCCATGCAATACGAAGGAGGTACCTGACCCTCTTCTGCAGCGCGTCTTTCTTCAATAGTCCAAAGAAATGTAACGCCGCAACGCTCACAAAGGACCATTTCATCAGTGAATTTCATGGGCTTCGCTCGACCTCAAAATCAAAAGGATTTCGTAAGACATTTGGATGATACCCCCGACCAGTCGCATTTGACAATGCGCTTTAGTCCTGATAGGATCCGGGACGGATTGATTCCTGTAGGTTCTTCGGCGACGTAGCCAAGTGGTAAGGCAGGGGTCTGCAAAACCCTGATCGCCGGTTCGAATCCGGCCGTCGCCTCTAACCGCTCATTCGAGCGATTTCTTGTTTGACTTGGCTACAAATTCATTGCAATCTATCTACGTAGCCACTTGACCTTCAAAGCCAATTGGCAATTCTGCTGTGCATCTTCGGATCTTCGCACTTGCAGACACTATTTGTGTGATACAATTTAACTTGTAACCACCGTTCAAATGGTTAAACCTTTGAATTGGGCCGCACCTGTCGGTCCGTTCAAAACAAGGAGACGACGCTCGAAGGGCAATGTCGAAGCATGTTCGGCAAAGTTGCAACTTGGAAGGCAGCTACAAAATGAAGGATAGAACTGGGACAGAAATCTACGGACCACCGAATTTGAATGCCACTGAAGCCGGGACCAACGTGAATGTAGCGAAGAACCCCCACCCGATAATGAGCGAACGAGATGCATCAGTGTTTCGACCGTCTGAAATTCGGTGCACTTCCTGGTTCGACAGCGCGCGCAATGCAGGAAAACTACTTGTAGTTTTCCTTGCCGTCATCCTGGCGGCCGGCTGTTCCGGCGACGATGCCTCGGAGCCCGAGTCGGCCCTGGAGGGCCTGCCATTCGGTTTGGACGGAATAGAGGCTCCGTCATTGGACGAGTTGGTGCCTGGAAGATTGGGGCCGCGACCTGAAGGGTCGATAAAGACGGTCGTCGAACATTACCTGCAACAGTATCAGCCAGAAGGTAAATTGCCCCAGCTGTTCGAGACGACCCGACTGTACGATAGGAATGGTGTGCTACTTGCGGAATTCTTTGAGGAAGGGCGCCGTACCTGGGTTACCCTTGATCAGATTTCTCCGGCCTTGATCGCTGCAACCGTCGCAACTGAGGACGCATCGTTCTTTACGAATCGCGGCGTAGACAGCCGCAGAATCGTCGGTGCCGCGCTGCAAAATGTGCAGACCCAGTCAATCGCCTCAGGCGCCAGCACGATTACAATGCAGCTGGCTCGCAATCTGTTCCTCGGACCCGAAGAACGGTTCGAGCAGACTCTCGACCGCAAACTTCACGAGATCGGTCTGGCCCACGACCTCACTATCCTATTCAATAAGGAAGAGTTGCTGGAGATCTATCTCAATCTTGTCAACTATGGCCATCTTGCCTATGGTCCGGAGGCTGCCGCTCAGGTCTATTTCGGCAAGAGCGCCATCGACCTGACCTGGGCCGAGGCGACGATCCTGGCGGGAGTTCCCCAGCAACCAGCGTCTTTCGACCTCTTTCGTAGTTTTGACGCAGCCAAACGGAGACAACGCGTCGTACTTGACTTGCTCGTACGCCATGAAACCCTGCAGCCACAGGAAGCCGATGCCATTTTCGAAGAAGAAATCCTCCTGATTGGCTCGTCGCAAAAACAGGATTTCCTCGCCCCTCATTTCGTACTCTATGTCGAAAAGGCTCTTGAACGCCGCATGGCAGAAGCCCTCGGCATCGAACTAGGGCGCTGGAAGATGCGCCGCTCCGGCATGCATATTATCACCACCCTGGACATGCCGATGCAGAGGCTGGCTGAGTATGAGCTGCAGGCCTGGATCGACAGAGTCGGTGAGGCCTATCAAATGTCTAACGGCGCGCTGGTGGCTATTCAGCCGCAGACTGGCGAACTCTTGGCCATGGTCGGCGGAATCGATTTCACCGAAGAGGACGCCGGGCAGGTCAATCTTTCACTAAGTACCCGCCAGCCAGGAAGTTCATTCAAACCAATTCTCTATGCCACGGCGCTCTCCGATGACATCATATCTCCCGCTACCGTGATCTGGGACACGCCAACAGCCTATACGGTAGGCATGGGACATTACTATAGTCCTCGGAACTACGACTATACCTTTCACGGCCCGGTCACAGTCCGAACCGCACTTGCCAATAGTTACAATGTGCCCGCGGTAAAACTGCTCTCATCAGTAGGCAACGATCGCCTGGTGTCGAAAGCCAAAGAATTCGGCATAACCAGCCTGACAAGAAGGCCGGAGGACTATGGTCTCAGCCTGTCTCTTGGCGCAGGCGAAATATCGCTACTGGAGTTAACCAACGCATTCCGTACTTTTGCCAACAAGGGTCTCTATTCTCCTCCCGAATTTGCTTTGTTTATGGTGGACGATCTGGGCCGCTATCGGTCGCCTCCTCCTGTAGAACAGACACAGATAATATCGCAGGGCGTCGCCTTCCAAATGGCCGACATCTTAAGCGACAACGAAGCCCGCAAGCCGGCTTTTGGCTCCAACAGCAGGCTCAAGCTAAGCCGGCCCGCGGCCGCAAAAACTGGCACGACCACAAACTTCAAAGACAATTGGACAGTTGGATTTACCAGGTACCTGGCGGCCGGCGTGTGGACCGGCAACAGTGACGGCACGCCCATGTGGGGCAACAGCGGCGCCGCCGGCGCGGCGCCACTATGGCATAACTTTATGGAAGCCGTGATCGCCGACAGGGGGATGCGAGAACTGATCGGCGCGCCCGACGACCCCAACCTGTGGGCTTTTGAAGTTCCAGATTCGGTAGTGCAGCTGCCTGACTGCCCACCCGCCGTGCGCTGTCGTACAGGCGGCGAATACTTTACAACCAGTTGGCTGAGCAAAACGCGGGGCAATGGGCTTTTGGCTGGCACCGTAGTCACCGGCAAATCGTTGCCAACGCATTTCGCCCGGTCTGCCGAATTTGAGGACTTTGCATACTGTATAGTCGATGACACGGCTGGCGCCGTCAACGGAGGGCGAACCTCAAGTAACCCGGAGACACGATCTCTCCTCAGACTATCCAGTTGGGTCGGTCTGGCCTTCCCTCCCGGTTACTCGACAGTCGGCAGGCCGCTACCACCTATGCCTGACCTTCCCGTAGACCCTGATGACACAGGGATAAACACGCCGCCTCCAACCTATCGAGAAGACCTGGTATATTTTCCGTCTACTGAACTGGAAAAGTTCCGGCTACTCTCATGGAGTATGCAGGAAGGCATAACTGTATCACTTGGGTCCTGCTCTGACCTCCGTTACTACATTGCGGGCCCAGGCGACTCTTGGGCCGGCCTCGCCCGAGCCCATGGCCTTCCTGAAAGTATCTTGCGCGGGGCTAACGTTCACGTTAACGGTTCTTTGAACGGGGAGCGCCTGCTTCTGCCTCGCGGTATCCCGATTCGCCTTCATGAAGAAAGCATGCTTCACGAAGTGCAGTCTGGCGACTCCTGGGTCAACATCGCCGCAAGGTACGAAATCCCCATCAGTTTGCTCCGTGCTGCAAACCCAAATGCTGTCCGAGCCTACAATATCCTGCGCCCGGGTGATCTTCTGCATATCCCGGAGAACTTGGAAATCTATCAGAATCCCTTTGAGTAAAATGCTCGAGGTTTCACCGGCACTCCGATGGAGAGGTGCACCAGGTAAGACGATGGGCTACAGGTAGAAGTCTGGAAAGCGGCTCCTGTAGCTCTTTCGTTTTTTGGAACCAGAGTGGGCCGTTCGGTCGTTACCCGTAGTGAAGCGTAGTACACACACTGAACCTGGTTCGTTCGATCGTGGCGTTCACGATTTGAGCCAGATCCTGACCCACACTGAATCCGACGGTGAGTCCACATGCCTGGAATGCACTTCGATCGGCGTACTTCTCGTATCCTCTTGTGCCTGCTTACGCTATTGGTGGCCGGTTGCAGCTTCGGCAGCCGCACGGTCGGACGCCGTCCCGCAATGTCGGCAGCGAGCGACGTCGAAGCCTATCTGCAAATATATCAGCCTGGCCCACTTCCCCGCGTTTTCCAGACGACATTCATATATGACCGCAACGGTACCTTGCTCGCTGAACTGATCGGAGAGGGGCGCCGTGAGTGGATCCCCTTGGATCAGATCTCTCCTCACCTGATCAACGCCACGATCGCCACCGAAGACGCAACTTTTTTTGCCAATGCGGGCATCGACCCCATTCGGATTGCCGGCGCTGCCCTGCAGAACGTCGAAGAGGGCGAGATCGTCTCCGGGGCCAGTACCATCACTATGCAGTTGGCACGCAATCTGTTTCTCGGGTCCGAGGAACGCTACGATCAAACCCTCGATCGCAAGATCGCCGAGGCCGGGTTGGCCGCCGAATTGACGCAAACCTACGCCAAAGAAGAACTGCTGGAAATGTACCTGAACCTCCTGAACTATGGCCGTATGGCCTACGGTCCACAGGCCGCAGCCCGTACCTACTTTGGAAAGTCGGCCGCGGAACTAAACCTGGCAGAGGCCACCCTGCTTGCGGGAATACCACAGTCGCCCGCGCTCTTCGACCTGTTCGAGGATCTAAGTTCTGCAAAGGAGCGGCAGCGCACAGTACTCTCGCTGATGGTACGGCACGGTTTTCTGTCCATCGAGGAAGCCAACGCTGTCTTTGGCACTAAGGTCGAATTGGGTGGATCGCCCGAAATAGACTCCCCTCGCGCGCCCCACTTTGTCGACTACGTGGTTCAGGAGCTTGATAATTCATGGGGGGAAGGCTATGTCAGGCGCGGGGGTCTGCACATCTATACAACTTTGGATCTGACTCTGCAGGAGTCGGCCCAGAAAATCGTTTCCCAGAAAGTCGCCGCGCTGCAGCCCGTTTATGACATGAACAACGGGGCATTCATCGCCCTCAGGCCGGGAACAGCAGAAATCCTGGCAATGGTCGGCAGCGCCGATTTCCAAAATGAAGAGATTGACGGCCAGGTAAATGTCACCATCAGTCCTCGCCAACCGGGCAGCGCTATCAAGCCGCTGCTCTATGCAACCGCATTTGACGACGACCTTATCAGCCCGGCGACAGTGATCTGGGATACACCAATTACCTATACCATCAGCACGATCGAAGAATACGCGCCGCTTAACTACGATCGAAGGGCGCACGGGCCTGTTACCGCGCGGGCTGCCTTGGCAAACAGCTTCAACGTCCCTGCAGTGAAACTCCTTGACGCGGTGGGCGTACAACGCCTGCTGGAAAGCGCCCGCAAAATGGGCGTAAAAAGCCTTCACCGGGGAACTGACTGGTATGGTCTTAGCCTGACTCTGGGAGGGGGCGAAGTCACCCTACTCGACCTGGCGACTGCCTACCATACCATGGCAAACGGAGGCCGCTATCTCGCTCCCCGATACGTCCTCACAATCACTGACGCCCAGGGAATGACCTTGCTGGAAAACAGTACATCAGAAGGCGAACCAGTAATCTCAGAGGCCGCCGCCTCTATGATTACCGACATACTCAGCGACGACCCTGCCCGCGTACCTATGTTTGGAGCCAACAGCCCGCTTACGCTCAGTCGGCCAGTGGCGGCCAAAACCGGCACTACCGACAATAATCGCGATGCTTGGACTATGGGATATACCCGCTATCTTCTCGGCGGCGTTTGGGTGGGCAATACCGACGGCCGCCCGATGCGTAATGCTACCGGTGCCGCTGCCGCCGCGCCGGTATGGAACGAAATCATGCGGACACTCCTTGCTGAACCCGCGCTGCTATCAATCTTAGAGGCGCCAGCGGCAGAAGCCGGCTGGGAGTTCCCAGTCAGCGAGAGTGTCCAGCTGCTCGATTTCTGTCCTCCGGGCCTGAACTGTAGAAGTGGAGGCGGCGAACTGTTCAGCACATCCTGGTTGGAGGCCGCTAGCAAGATCAGCTCTGACAGTCAGGACGAAGAGGAGGCAGAACAAGGCCCCGAAGAACAGAACAGTCTGGTCAATCCCCTTGGAGACAGCGTCAAAAACATTCCTTCGGCCCCAGTATATGTGAGGCGACAGACGGATACGGGTCAGGAATCCAGTCTACTCGGCTTCTGCGGCTTCGAAGGTGGGGCAAGACGCACTCTGCTGGACCTGCCTGATCCATTTGGACTGCCTGCCGTCTCAACAGCCTCCTGCAGCCAGTGCTGGTCGTTGAAAGAAGAGGAGGAAGATGCAGTTGACGCAGGCAGGCTGCTTAGAGACCGGAGAAGCGCCCTCTTTTGGAACATGCGCGCAAATTATCCCGTCTACCTGGGCCAATGTGACGAAATGAACCAGATGACCGCCTATACCGGTCTGACGGTCGGCATCGATGTCGCCGGCGCCGGTGTCCAGGTTTCTACGGAATCTTTGTCAAGTGGACAACTGACTGAAGTGCGGAATTCATTCGTCCCCGGGGCCTATCTCTTCTTTCTGGAACGTCTGTGGCACGATGATCAGTGCCCAGGCCAGTATGTAATGGGTGTCACCGTAGACGACCGGGGTGATGCCCTGCCGGGCGTGCATATCAGACTGACCGACGCCTGGGAAAACTCCTATCAGGCAGTATCCAAGAGCGGTGCTAACGACTCCGGCCAGTTCGACTTTCCCATCTACGGCCGGGATTCTGCGCAAAACTTTCTCTTGCAGGTCATCGACGCTAGCGGGTATCCAAACAGCCCTCCAATCCTCGTACCACATCGCACCGATCAGGCAAGTAACCAGCCCTGTCACCATCTGGTCGTTCGACGACAATCATAAATGACCAAAATCAACGATTGCAATCCGTTGTGCCTACGGTCGCGCCACGAAGCAAAAGGGACTATCCGATTTCAAGGGGAGGCGGACCAAAAAAGGGAGTGAGCATGTTGGAATTTCGCCTGCGAATTAGATAAACTTTATGAACATGCGCAAACTGTCTCGGATTGGCGTCGCCATCCGGGTCTGCGTTTTAAGACGCTTTTGAGCCTGTGTGTCCGGCAATTCGCATGGCCGGCTTTCTTTTCTATGCGGGATTCTGGAGGGAACAGATGCAACTAAAAAAGACATGGCGTTTTGCAGGCCTCGTCGCGATGCTGACGCTGGTTCTGGTAGTAGGCCCATACGCACTGACCGCACAGGGATCGGTCGTGTCGTCAACCGTAAGTGGTCAGTTGAACGAGCAATTCGAAAAGCACTACTTGGAACTACAGGTCATTGATACTTCACAATCCGTCACGATCAAGATGGATTACCAGCCCCAACACAGCAATGCCCTGGACCAAAACTCCGGATTCTATGTATTCAAACAGTCCGGCTATGATCGGTATCTGAATGCTTCTCCCCCCTCCGATACTGTCTTCCGCACTGGCTCGCTGGAAACAATGGGTGGCATTAAGCGCAAAGTTACCGAGATAGGCGCCAGCGATGCCTCCGAAATCGTTACCATTGTTGTATACAATGACACCACGTTGGCAATGTCTTATACCTTGACCGGAGAGAACGTTACATTTGTCGATGAATCCGGTGAGCAAGTCGTGAGCGGTACCACGCCGTCGGCGCCCGCAACCTCCACGCCCACACCTTCAGGGCGCGAAGCGGGTGCGACCGAAACGCCGGTGGCAGTCGTGACGACGAATGCCGTGCGGTCGAACTGGGCTAGAGGCGAGTTAAACGAACAGTTCGCAAAACATTACCTCGGTCTGGAGGTAGTTGATTCGAGCCTGCCTGTAAAAATTAAGATGGTATACGATCCCCAGAATAGCCAGCAAGTGGACGACAGCTCCGGCTTCTATGTCTTCAAGCAGTCCGGATATGACCGCTACCTCAATGCCTCTCCGCCTTCGGATACCGTTTTCCTGACCGGTTCGTTGGATACAATGGATGGCATCAAGCGGAAAACTGGCGAGGTCGGTGTCGACAACGTGTCTGAAATCGTGGCGCTGGTCACCTATAACGACACCACAACGCCGTTCTCCTATACCCTGACCGGAGAGAACGTCCTGTTCCTTGACGACTCTGGCGAACAGGTCGATGGCGACCGCGTGGTCGTCCAGCAGCCTGCTGCTGGAACAGGCGCCGCGACCGCTTCCGGAGGTACTGACATAACGCCAGGCGCCTCCTACACAGTGCAAACGGGCGACACGCTCGGTACCATTTCTTCAAGCGCCTATGGCAGTACCATATACTGGTCCGCAATCTGTTCCTTCAACTCGCTTTCCAATTGCGACCTTATCGAGGTTGGGGACGC
This sequence comes from Caldilineaceae bacterium, assembly GCA_965116395.1. Taxonomy (GTDB): domain Bacteria; phylum Chloroflexota; class Anaerolineae; order Caldilineales; family Caldilineaceae; genus Bin5. The sequence continues at coordinate 5,073,694 of OZ220684.1, read as the reverse complement.
CCTCAATATTCCGACTCTGGAGCAGGCCGAGGCGCTGCGCACAGGTGGAACAGTGGCGCCGACCTCGACACCGGATGCAATGTCCGCCGCCACTGCCACCGCAACACCGGATGCAATGACCGCTGCCACCGCCACCGCGACACCGGATGCAATGTCCGCTGCCACCGCCACGGCAACACCTGATGCGATGGCCGGGGCCACTGCCACCGCGACAACTGAGGCGACGGCAGAGGCAATGCCGGAGCCGACCAGCCAAGCGGAGTCAGGGACCGACGATCTTATCGAAGTGGCGGAGGATTACGAGCAGTTGGACATTCTGCTCCTGGCGCTGGACCTGGCCGGACTTACCTCGACGATTGCCGATGGCGGACCCTATACCATATTTGCGCCTACAAATGCCGCCTTCGCCTCCCTGCCTGAGACAAGGCTGGACACACTCATGGCCGATTCCGCCCTATTGGCCGATACGCTGAAATATCATGTGGTCTCCGGGACCTTAAAAGCATCTGACTTGGCCTCGCAAACGACCCTGACGACACTCCACGGCGGCACGATCACAATCAGCACGGGCAGCGACGGGTCCGTCACCGTTGAAGGTATCAGCATCGTTACTTCAGATGTGGAGGCATCCAACGGTGTCATTCACTTCATTCACCAGTTGCTGCCGGACCCGGATGATAGCGACTCACAATAGAACCTAGGTTTGGCACCAATTTCGGTGCCCAATTCAGCCCAAAGGACGCCCTCTTTACCATCATCGAGGGCGTCCTTTCTTTTGCAAAACCTGCACATTTGTGCTACGGTGCAATTATGGAACAATTCGAGCAGACCTACATTTCGGAACTGCCTGCCGACCTTTCTCTCATTGAGGTTCAAGAGGAAAATGGCCGCTTTGGCAACGACAGGGACGAGCAGAAACCATCTCCTCTGGAAGAGACCGACCTGCAGGCTTTCTTTGGAACCGGCGGCGCTTTGGCCTCCGCAATGGACGACTACGAACTGAGGCCTGGCCAGCTCGAAATGGCAGACGTCGTCAAACATGCCATCCTCGAAGAACGGCCGGCGCTCATAGAAGCTCCCACAGGTACCGGCAAGTCAATTGCCTACCTGCTTCCGGCCGTCCTCAGTGAACGAACGGTCGTAGTCGCCACAGCAAATAAGTCATTGCAAGACCAGCTCTTCCGCAAAGACATCCCCTTCTTGCGCAAAGTCCTCGACCGTCCCATAGAAGCCGTCGTGGTCAAAGGGCGCGCTAACTATGTCTGCAGCCTCAAATGGGAAAAAGAGGCCGTCGAAAGAAGCCGTCTTACCTTTTTGGACGGGGAGGATGAGCAGGTCGCCTATCTACGCAAATGGTTGCCCGATACCGAATCCGGAGATGTCGATGACTTGCCATTTGTCCTGAAGAACGATCTGCGGCCCCAAGTCGTCAGCTTCCCCGACGACTGCATTGGCCGCAACTGCGCCCATTTCGACAACAACTGCTTCGTTAACACGATGCGAGAAAAGGCACGCCAGGCACAGGTGATTATAACAAATCACCATCTCCTGCTGAATGCGCTCGAGCTGGGAGAAGTAGGCCAGGCCATTCTACCGCCGGCTGATGTCTACATCGTTGACGAGGCGCACCAGCTCGAAAACACTGCCACATCGGTGTTCGAAGTGGAGACCTCGGACTACGCTCTGGAGCAGCTTCTGGCGGGCGCCGTCTTCAAAGCGCCCCTGGAAAACGATCTGCTGGATGAGCTGCTTTGGCACAACCGCCTTGCCTTCTCAGAAGTGGAACAGTCGTCGGAACAAAAAATCTTTCGCATAGACCACGAGCTGGAAGAAATGAAAAAGGTGGCCGCCAGCCTCCGGAAACTGCAGGATGATATGCGTCAGGCGCATCCTTACGAACGGCCGGAACAGGACGGGCACCCTCCCCTCTCCCCAGAGGAGTCAGAAGACAAGGCCAACTATGATCTGGCTGTGACCGGCCTGGGCTCTCTTGCCGCGAAACTGCAGGCCGTTGCCACAAGTGCGAGGGACGACGTCACCGTACGATATGCCGAAAAAGTCAGCGGGGCTCGCCACCTGAAGCTTCGCATTCATGCCGCGCCTGTCGACCCAGCCCGGGAGCTTTCTCGGCACCTGTTTGTCGAGGAAGGACGCACCGTCATTTGTACCAGCGCCACATTGGCAACCGACGGCAACTTCGAGCATTTCAAGAGTAGATGCGGCGTGTCTGAACTTCCACTGGAACTGGTCGCTGACGCAACATTCGATTACACCCAACAGGCCCTGCTATACCAACCGGCCCTGCCACCCTTTAACTGGCGGGCAAAAGACCCATTCTATGACGCGGTGGCCATTGAACTGGATCGCCTGCTCAATGTGAGCAGGGGAAGGGCACTGTGTCTCTTTACCAGCTGGAGCGGACTGCAACAGGCTTACGACAGATTGGAAGGCGTCGCCTGGCCCCTCCAGGCTCAAGGACAACTTCCCCGCAATGCGCTACTGGACTGGTTTAGAGAGACGCCGCACAGCGTACTCCTGGCAACGAAATCTTTTTGGGAGGGTGTCGATCTTCCGGGCGACGATCTGAGCCTGGTGGTGCTGGACAAACTGCCCTTTCCTACACCAAGCGATCCTTTGCACGACGCCCGCATGAAAGCACTGGAAGAAGTCGAAAACGGCAGCAGCTTCAGAAATTACATGGTCCCGCTGATGACCCTGTCTCTGAAACAGGGATTTGGTCGTCTGATCAGGCGGACTGCCGACCGGGGCGTAGTTGCAATACTTGATGAGCGGTTGTCGAGCAAGGGTTACGGTAAACAGGCCCGACGCGATCTTCCCCCCGCCGAGTTTAGTCGCAACTTTCGCAGCGTATATCAGTTCTACAATTCGGCGCTTGCCAGCCAAGCCGACTTTTCCATAGACGTATCCGTCGTAGAAAATGAGAACGTCGGTGGCCCGCGCTGGCGCTGGCAACTGACTCGACTACTGGATGGGAAAGCCGACGACGAAGAAGGAATTCTTAGCAACAGTGTCCCATCGGAAGGCGAGGTCTCTGCCGCCCTGGCGGGGTTGGGTAATCTGCGGACGCGTATCGAGAATGCCGGACGCGAATCCAACAGCTTTGGCGTCGAACTTCGTTGCAGTGAGGAAACTGACCGCAGACTCGGCGAAGGCGCCTTGCCAACAGAACTGCACAACCAGTGGCTTAACGAGCGTGCAGCCTGGAAGTCGCTCGATATCATTGGCCTTCCAACATCCGAGCCCACTTAGAAACCGTGCAGATTGAGCGCAGTCGCCGAGTTGCCTCGCCCTACATATCCAAGGCCAAAATCCCACGGGCGTTCTTGCCTGCTTCCATGTCCGCAAACGCCTCGTTGATCTGCTCCAGCTGATAAGTCTGCGTGATCAACTCGTCGAGTTTCAGTATCCCTTCATCGTAGAGACGGAGGTATTCGGGCATATCCACTCGGGGACGAGATGAACCGTAGTAGGAGCCCAAAAGCTTCTTTTCGGCCCAAATCAGCTCCTGCGGCGGAATCGGCACAATATCGTCATGGCGCGCCAATCCAATCGCAACTGCTGTCCCGCCAAACCGAACCATATCGAAGGCCTGCCTGATTGTCACAGAGCTTCCGATCGCTTCAAAGGCATAGTCGACGCCCAATCCTCCCGTCAACTCCTTGACGGCCTCAACCGGATCCACTTCAGAGCCGTTTACTGTATCGGTGGCGCCAAACTGACGGGCAAACTCCAGTTTGTTTTCCATCAGGTCTACCGCGATGATGCGCTCTGCGTCAGCGATTTTCGCGCCCTGAACTGCATTGAGGCCTACGCCCCCTGTGCCAATCACAGCGACCGTGCTTCCTGCTTCCACTTCAGCTGTTCTCAACACCGCGCCTACCCCAGTTGTCACGCCGCAGCCGACCAGTGCGGCTCTGTCCAGCGGATAACCGGCATCAATCTTGATCAGGGCCTGTTCGGGTACGACGGCCAACTCGGACATTGTGGCGATGCGAGACATCTGCGGAATGTCATGGCCCTTGTTGTTGTGCAAACGGCAGGTATTGTCAAGGAGATAACCCTTGCGTGCATCGATGCCCTGGCACAGACATACGCGGCCCATCTCACACATTACACAGGCTTCACAATAGGTCACGAATGATAGTATGACGTGGTCGCCCGGCTTGACATAGGAAACATTCGCTCCAACGCGTTCCACCACCCCGGCTCCCTCATGGCCGAGTGCAACCGGCGGGGGGTAAAAGATCGTGCCGTTCACCACCGACAGATCTGAGTGGCATACGCCGCTAGCTCCCATCCGCAGCAGGACTTCGTTATCTTTGGGATCGTCCAGCGTTAACGTTTCAACGACGACTGGTGCGTCGTGTTCATATACAACTGCGGCTCTCGTCTCCATTCCTCACTCCCTCTTAATGACAAAATCAGATTCCTCTCTACAATGCCTCTGCCCTCAACAACCCGCTCTGCCGTCGCTGCCTGAGGGCAAGGAATCGCCGGCCCGTCCTGTCTCGTTTTGCACAAACGCATTTCAAACTGTCAATTGGTTGATCCTTCGCACCAAACGATGGGCGGCGCCAAAGGTCGGCAGGCCCAATCAGTTCCCAGCCTGTGGGGCCTGCGGCCGTCCTGCTAACCTTTGATGCCGGTTAGGGCAATGCCCTGAATGAAAGTCCTCTGGGTAAAGAAGAAGAGCACGATAACCGGCACTGTCAACACTGTTGTTACCGCCATCATCCATCCCCACTGAACACCTACCGTACTGACAAAGACCTGGATTCCCAGCGAAAGCGTGTACTTGCTGGGATCATTGAGGTAAATCAGCGGCCCAATGAAATCGTTCCAGCTTCCCAGGAACTGAAAAAGCGCTACCGTAGCAAGAGCCGGCTTGGCTAGAGGAAGTATGACCCGCCACAGGACGCCAAACTCTGAGCAACCGTCAATTATGGCGGCGTCGTCCAGATCTCTGGGCAAACTCAGAAAGAACTGTCGCAGCAGGAAAATGAAAAACGGAACCCCAAAAGCATGGGGCACAATCAGCGGCAGAAGAGTGTTGACCCAGCCAAGACTCCTGAACATGATGAAAAGCGGTATCATCGTAACCTGGTATGGCAGCATCATCGTCGAAAGCATGGCAAAGAAAAGAATGTCGCGACCATGCCAGCGCAGGCGGGAGAAACTGTAAGCAACCAGAGAGCTTGAGACCACAGTAAGAAACACTGCCGAAACTGCTATTACAAGCGTATTGCGCAACTGCTGAAAAAACGGAAAGTAACTCAATGATTCCGGATAGTTCTGCCACCGAAACGGGTCGGGAATCCAAACGGGAGGCAGCGTAAATATCTGGTCAAGATCCTTCAATGAAGTTGAAATCAGCCAGAAGAAAGGCAGGAAAAACATGAGCCCAGCCACAAAGAGGCCAACATGGCTGGCTGAATGGCTCAATGTCTCGCGTTGCGTCCTCGTGAGGCTGCCCAAGCCAGAGGCCCCCACCTGTTGTTGCCGCTTCAGCGTCGTGGTTGTCCTGCCCATGGCCCTATCGCTCCTCACCTTCGTAGTAAACCAAGCGAGCCGAGCTGCGGAAAATGATCAGAGTCGTCCCCATTACTACAAGGAACAAGATCCAGGCCATCGCCGAAGCGTAGGGCATTTGGAAAAACTCAAAAGCGTTCTGGTAAAGGTAGTAGGCGTAGAACAAGGTCGTGTCCAGCGGGCCACCCCTGGTCATGATAAAAGCCTGGGCGAAAATCTGGAAACCACTGATCACGCCCATGATTACATTGAAAAAGATCACCGGAGACAGCATCGGAAGAGTAACATTCCTGATCCTCTGCATGGCTCCCGCGCCATCGATCATCGCCGCATCAAATAGATGTTGGGGTATGTCCTGCAGCCCAGCCAAAAAAATCACTAAAGTTCCACCGATTGTCCACACTCCCATCAGAATCAACGATGGCTTTGACAAAATGGGGTCGGTCAGCCATCCCGGACCGTGGACGTCTATTACGCTTAGCGCGGAATTGATCAGTCCGAATTCAGGGTTGAACACCCACATCCAGAGCACAGAAGTGGCGACAATCGGGACGATCGTTGGAATATAATAGACGGTCCTGTAAAGGGAAACGCCGCGCAAATTCTGATTGAGCAGGAGCCCAAGAATGATGGCCAGAAAAATGTGAAAGGAGACGCCAAAGACGACCATGTACATCGTGTTATAGAGCGAAACCCAAAAGAGATCGTCATTCACCAATTTGACATAGTTGCTCAACCCGACCCAGTGCAACGGCTGCCCAAAAGTCGTAAACACGTTTAGGCTGTAGTAGAAAGAGTAAACCACCGGGAAAATCGTAAAACTCAAAAAACCGATGATCCAGGGAAGTGCAAAAAGTAACCCTACCCGCAAGCGCCGAAACTCTTGTCGCGTAAGTCCAAATGTCATGCCCGCCTTCTCCAGTCTCCCGGCGGGTTAACTAAACCAACCCGCCGGGATTTTCGTGCCGAAGGACTTCTATATTAGCCAACCTGCTGGCGGAAGTCGATCAACTCCTGCTGCAGTTTCGCTGTCATATCGTCCAAGCCCTGCTGCGGATCGATTTGGCCGTGAATTACTTCATCCTGGAGGCGCCGAATCTCAGTCTTGTACTGCTCCAGAACCGGAATGCGCGGCCACGCGCGGCCGCCCGCCGACTCGGTCAACTCGACATACAGCTCGTTGAAGGGCAGCGAATTGAGGAACTCCGGATCACGGGCAGCTTCGTTCAGAGGGGGAACGTCGCCAACCAGATTGCCGAACTCGATCTGCTGCTGCTTGGCCGCCATGAAGTGGGCCAGTTTCCATCCTCCATCAGGATTCTTGGCCCCGTTGGGAACGTTGAACATCGCGCCAATCTCAACCAGGCTGGTCGGTTCTGTGTATCCAGGGCCATACGGAGACTTGAATACAGAGTATTCAAGCTCGGGTGCATAGCGCGGGATCCAACTTCGCTTCCAGCTGCCGTCAATCTGCAGAACGATTTTGTCAACGTACCAGGGATCTTCCGTCAGTGAACTGCGATTGCCGAATCCGGATACATAACGGTCTATCTTCTCGATATCGTACTGATCCGCGTAAGACTTGAACCATTCGAGAGTATAGAGCAGCGCCTCTTCAGAATTAGCCGTGATCGTGTCGGTATCCTCATCGTAGAACTGAGCGCCATTGGCCCAGCCCCAATGCCAGAGGCTGCCTGACCTGAGCCAGGGCAGGAAGCCCAACCGGGTGATATTGCCGTCGTCATCAAAGGTTGTCAGCGCCTCCGCCATCGCATCAAGGTCGGCGAAAGTTTCGGGCGGGCTGTCTGCACTGAACCCGCCCTCTTCCAAAAGCGTGTCGTTGCTGTGCAGCGCGAAGACGTTAAGAGTATGGCCTGTGCCCCAGAGGTGGCCATCCGACCAAAGCGCATCCCATGCCGGTTTGGACCAGCCCTCGCCGTCAAAGCCGTCTCGTTCGGCGTAGTCCTCAAGAGGCAGCAAGAGCCCGCGGGGACCCCACGTGTAGGCCTGAGACCAGAGCGATACCATGTCGGGTGGGTTGCCGCCCTGAATTGCTACCTGGGCCTTCTGGGTTACATTGCCCCAGCCAATCGACATGAAAATCGCGTCCTCGCCGGTCTCTTCGTTGAAGCGTTCGACCTGATTCTGTGCCTGTGCAGCCTCCTGCAGACCGAACATCGACCAATAGATGATGGGAAGGTTTTCCGGCGCGGGCGCCGCTGCTTCTTCGGCGGCCGGCATGGCGCCTTCCGGCACTACACATGCAGCCAGCGCGGCGCCGCCTGCGCCAATTGCCATCGCCTGTAGGAATCCACGTCTGCTCAACTCCTGGTTTTTGTTTCGCGAATCTGACATGATGGTCCCTTTCGCTCGTGGGTTGGGCCGCCTGGCTCTACGGCCAACGGCCTGTCTTGACGTCCTGCCATACTGGTTTCTTGACGTCAAATGGTCCTGCACAAGTTGTTCCCGTTGTCCATTGTCGGTGTCGCGCACCTCCTTTCTCGTTTCCCGACAATAATCCTCGGTTACTCTCTTGCTGAAGCGTCGCCTCCCCTTTGCAGCCTCCTGCGGCCGACTGCTTACTCAGCCGCCGTCCTGAATCTGCCTATCTGCTTCGAGAGATCACCATTCCCAGTGCGACACTTCGTGATCCAGGTCTATGACGAAGATGTAGGGTTTCATCGTCCCGTTGTGGCTGTCCATATAGGAAGTATTAACGTGGACAACCTGTTCGTCTGACAGGTAGCTGATCACAACCGGCGCGCCTGAAATCGAGTTTTCCCCTTCAAACAGGACGGTGTTCCCCGATTCAGGCGAGTACTCTTCGGTCAATTCTCGCACCGGCGGGAGTATCGGCCCCGGAGAGACGCCGCCGTCTCCAATGAATTGAAAGTTGAAAGCTCCGTCTCCGCCAATCGTAATGTTGATGGGCGTAGCTGGGTGCCCGATGAGACAGGTGGCGCAATCAAGTTTTGCATAGACCGTGATGTAAACGGCCGCGTGTAGAGTCCGACCGTTACTGTCGGAAACCAGATAGTAAAAGTTGTCACTGCCTACATAATTCGTGTTGGGCCTGTAACTGAAGGAGAGAATCTTCGTAGAAGCATTGCTCGAAAAGGATGTAATCCTTCCGAACTCCGGGCCGGTGAAATCAAAGCTGCCAAACTCCGGGATGGTATCATTGCCCAGTACCTCAATATCCACGCTGCCGTTCTTAGGGACGGAACTGTAATCGTCTACCAGAACATTCGGGGAGGGAGGAGACTGGGCAAAAATGGGCGTGTTGGCAAAGGCCACCATGCCCAAAGCCAGGAGGAGCCCCAATCCAATGGTACGGAACAGACGAGAACTGGGAAGGTCGAAATCCTGAAGTCGACTGTCATTGCCGACACAACAAAAGTTCAACATGGGTATTTCTTTCGTGAATGGCTGACGATCAATGAATCGAGTTCAAATCGACGTCAAAGGGATATGGATGAGCTGTCTTGGCTGGTTGGCGCCCTGCGCCGGTCGGACAGCTTAAAAGAACTGACGCACTTGAACAGAATAATGTTCCGCGGCTCAGTTCTAAAGGGCGGGAAGGACAGGATACGTCTTGGTTGATGTCTTCCCTACGAAAGGGTTTTGGTTCCATTTGCACCTACCGCCAGTTGCAAGCTGCGGTGAGATGGTAGTGAAAACGCATCAAATGGGTACGTGTTGCACGGGGTGAAAGAGGAAATCGAAACAGTCGCCCTCCAGTTACTCAGGACACAGAGTCATTCGTCTGAAATGAGGATGACCTGTTGTTGCAGAGGCTCCAAGGCATAGTATCGCAAAGGAAGGGGCAAGTCAAGGCATGGATTAATCGTCCGCTGCGGCTGGCCTGCAACGCAAAGAATTCGTCGATTCTCATCCACTGTTATCCTCTCCCCCAATGCCTTTTCAGCCAGTGAGAAACTACGCTGCCACCGTCAATACGCGGCCTCGCAGCGCAGCCTTCCCCTGGCATTCAACGAGTCTCCCGTCACTATCCGCTGACCAGCATCATCTGTAGTTCGCCTGCGGGCACAGACGCTCTCAGGCGGCCAAGGGCTGTCGGTCGCCCCAATTTAATGAACACTGCACATTGATGAACACTGCGCATAAATGAACACAGCGCAGGCGCCGCCAGATGCTGTCATCCTTCTTGTATATGGGCGGTCGGCCGCAAGCGGCCTCCCTTGTGCAGGGGCTGCGCCCCCGCAACGCCCCCCTACAAAACCATCCCTCACCCACCGTGCGCCTTCATTGCAGCGTGTCGGCTGGCGAGCAATGCCGCGGCTGTACACCAGTTGCGTCGCCCCTGCCCCAAAAGTTTCAACGATGACCGGCAGGTCAAGAACTGTGGCTTAGCAATTACGCCAGCGAAAACATCTGCTAACGCGCCGCGAAACGACCCCCATCTGCCCTGCCAGATGCCAGCCAGCGCCGCCTGGAAGCCAGACGAACCAGTACTATGAGACATCCGTAATAGTTTTTTATGAATTTATTCATAAATATGTTTGACATCGTTCGTTCGCTCTGCTAAAATAGGTGTTAAGTAGATAGGTTTATCCTGGAGAAGTATTGTGCAGACCATTCGCAGCCGCATATTGGAAATCCTGAAACAGGAAGGGCAGGCCTCCGTGGGGGCTCTGGCCGAACACTTGGAAATGGCTCCCATATCGGTGCGGTACCATTTGGATATCCTGCTGTCGGACAATCTTATCGCAGTATCCAAGGCCAAGCGGCCCCGAACTGTCGGACGTCCCCAGCAGGTTTATTCGCTAACCGCTAATGCGGATGCTCATTTTCCCGATAATTTTGCCCTGCTCACGGCCGGTGTAGTGCGCCAACTGAAGCAAATGCTCCCGGCCGACAAGGTTGAAGGCTGCTTTCGCAAGCTGGCAATGGAGATGGCGACGCCAATTCTGGAGGATAGCCCTCCTGAAGAAGAGTTGGATGAGCGCATGGACAGGGTGGTCTCGTTTCTCAACGATAGGGGATACCTGGCCCAGTGGGAGCCTTCAAGCGGAGTTCTGTATACCCACAACTGCCCCTATACCGGGGTCGCCACCGAACATCGTGAGTTGTGCTGTATGGACCTGGCCCTTATGGAATCGCTCAGTGGCCAGAGCTGCGAACATGTCCAGGCCATCGCCGATGGCGAGCGATGTTGCAGTTTTCGCGTGCAAAACGCAGACGGCGAGAGCAAAATGCTGCCACAGGCAGTCGAACTGATAATCTGAGAAAACGATGATCCGTAACAGGATTCTATAAATATGCCAACGACGGTTCGTAATCCGGAACTTGAAGAACTGCAGCTTAACCAAACGCCCGCTGCCGAGCAAAATGGACACCGGCATCGAACACAGTACGGCAGCGTAACGTTATCCCCGCCTCCAGGCGCTGACGCACTGGCCGCGATGACGGAGCCAACCCACGACAGCTATGGGCGCCGCGTCCGCTACTTGCGCATCAGCCTGACCGACGCTTGCAATTTGCGTTGCGTATACTGCATGCCGGAACATATGCAGTTTCGCCCGCGCCATGAACTTATGTCTGACGAAGAAATTATCTTTCTGGTCAATGTCGCAGCCAGCCTGGGCGTCGACAAGATTCGCCTGACCGGCGGCGAGCCGACGATTCGGCCTGGCGTCGTCGAGTTGGTCCGCCAAATCTCGGCTATTCCCGGTATCCGCGATGTGGCCATGACGACAAACGCCCTGCTTCTGCACGACTTGGCGCAGCCGCTTGCCGACGCTGGCCTGAACCGCGTCAACATCAGCATCGACACGATCGATCCCGAACGTTTCCGCCGCATCACACGCTGGGGTGACATCGACGATGTGTGGAAGGGAATCGACGCCTCCGAAAGAGCCGGGTTGCGACCCGTCAAACTGAACTGTGTTGTGACCCGCGGCTTCAACGAGGAAGATGTCATCGATCTGGCGCGGCTCACATTGGAGAAGGACTGGGAAGTCCGATTCATCGAAATGATGCCGTTTGGGGAAGTGAGCGATTTTCAGTTAAGCCACGTCGTCTCTTTCCGTGAGATTCGCCAGAAAGTCGAGTCCGTTCTTGGTGGGCTTGAAGAGGCCAGCTACGATTTTGTCGATCCCAGCCGCCCGTTTCGAATCCCCGGAGCAAAGGGCACCCTCGGCTTTATCAGCAGCGTCACCGAGCCATTCTGCCAGGGCTGCGGTCGCGTTCGTCTGACAGCCGATGGCAAGCTTCGGCTCTGTCTCTTGCGCGATGATGAGGTCGACCTGCTCCAACCTTTGCGCAGCGGCGCCGGATTCGATAAGATACGGGCACTGATGAAAGAGGGCGCATTCCACAAACCGTGGGGTCACGGTCTTGCCTCAGGCGTATTCGCCGAGGACCGGGCTATGAACCAGATTGGTGGCTGAAGCAAAGCTCTGGCATTCATCATTCGGCCACAGCTATTTGGATGCGAAGTCGCCTTCCCTTAACAAACTAGAAATTTCATCGCAAATAGAGTGAGGCGAATCGGCGCCCTGATCCAAACCTTGATCACAGCAGCAACTCTACCAAGAGTCTTAGTAATTACTTCGTTACCAGTTCAGACCCGTCCATACATCTAAGGAGATCTCGATGGACATTACACTGACCGACACCAAGACAGAAGAAGTGACGCTAACAGAAAATGCGGCCGAGAAGCTGGGCGGCATTCTCGATCAGAAGGGCCTGCGCGAGTCTCACGCGTTGCGTGTCTTTGTCAAAGGCGGCGGCTGCGGAGGGATGCAGTACGGAATGACTTTCGACGATGACATTCAGGATGCCGACCAGGTCTTCGAGCAGTACGGTCTGCGTGTCGTGATCGATCCGACGAGCATCTTCTATGTTGCCGGTTCCAGCATCGACTATATTGACAATCTGATGGGTGGCGGATTCCATATCGAGAATCCCAACGCCACCAGTTCGTGCGGCTGCGGCAGCAGCTTCCGAACAAATGGCGCCGAGGCCGGCGCTGCAGCCGGCGCCGGCTGCGGAAGTGGCTGCGGTCACTAATTCCCGCGATTAAATTCGAATCGGCAGAGGTTGAGTATTCACTGCAAATTGCCAGTCGCCCGTTGCAAAATCGGACGGGCGGCTGGTCGATTCGCCTTTGCCCTGACCGGGTTGGAGTCCTATGCAGGCCCGCTATTATACGCTCAACGAGGCGAAAGCCGCGCTTCCCATTGTCAAGGCTTTGATGGACCAGGTGCAAGAGGCTCGCACCGAAATTATCCGTCTGCGGCCCGATATCTGGCCAGTTCTGCAAAAGGCGGCCCACAACGGCGGCAACGCTGCAGCCGGAACTGTCTACTCCCAATTCAACAAGCTGGAGTCAGGGGTAAAAGGAATCCTGGAAATGGGTATCCTCGTAAAAGACATCGACAAAGGGTTGATCGATTTCCTGTCGATTCGCGACGGCCAAGAAGTCTATCTCTGCTGGAAGCATGGCGAAGACGAACTTAGCTTCTGGCACGACGTAAACAAAGGATACGGGGGACGTCAACCGATCGATCCCGCCGACTTCTAGTCTTGGCGCAAATACGCAATGCCCAGTGCAGACTCTGCCAGTTAGCTAGCACGAACCATCCTGGCCACGATAGCGAGAGCAATAATAATGCCCAACCCGTATGGCGCACCGGAAGTAAGTGTGCACGACGTAGTCGAAAAACAGCAGGAACGCACTAGGTTCTTTTTGGTCGACGTCAGGGAACCTAATGAACTTGAACTAGCCAGCCTGCCGGAGGGCGAGTTCATCAGCTTGCCCTTGAGCGACCTGCGCGAGCGGCGGCTGGACGCCATACCGGAAGCCTTGCGTCAGAACCAGGATACGGAGGTCGTCCTCTTCTGCCACAAAGGGTTGCGTAGCGCACAAGTAACCGTTTTTCTTCGCCAGCAGGGCTGGTCAAATGCGGTTAGCATGGCCGGCGGCATCGACGCTTGGGCAGAAGACATCGACGAATCCGTAGGCCGCTATGCCAGCGTGTAGCAAGCCGCCGAGCCTTCCGCGAGCGCATGCAGCAGCGCCAACGATCCTGGTCACGTCTGACCTCTTATTCTAACGCAGCTGGAGGAGCATTTGTTGAATTCGATTTGGCCCTGGAGCACGGAACGCAAGAGCGATATCGTCTGGATCGATCTGGGCGATCTGGGCGATCTGGTCTATCCGCAAGGTCCACACGAACAGTGGCAGGACCACGGACTCGGGCTCCTGCGCACCATTCTGCACCAGAACGGAATCGATACGGATATTGTCTCAACGCGCGCCGTCACCTCCTGGGAACAGTTGGCTCGGAAACTCCCCGGTTACAAGATGGCTCTGATGAATGTGCGCAGTTATACCTTTCCGGTGGCGCTGAAGGCCGCGCAGATCTTTAAGGAGATTAATCCCGACGGCATCGTCATGGCCGGAGGAATGCACGCGACGGTCGCGCCCGACGAAATGGCGGAAGTTGACGCATTCGACAAGATTTGCCAGGGGGCAGGCGAAGAAGTCATCGTCGACCTGGTACGCGACCCGGACAGTTTTCCCAGAGTATTCCTCGGCAAAGGTTCCCGCTCCATGGCCGAGTGGCCCGAGATCGACCGCGAACTGTGGCCCAAACCGGCAAACTGGCGCGAGGCGCTCGCCAACGCAAGGCCGCGTCGCGCATATCGTGCTCTGAAGCTGGGGCGAAACTTCAACTGGCCGATGGAGCCGGAGTGCGGTTGGGGTCCGCCGCCGGTTGCCACCATCATCACCAGCCGCGTCTGCCCTTGGCAATGCGTCTTCTGCAATGAGGCTTCCTACATCCCCAACATGGGCCGCCGCCCTGTTGCCATGGTGATTGACGAGCTTAACGCACTCGACGAGAAACACGGGGTCGGCTCTGTCGTTATTCACGACTCCATGTTCTTCCAGAACCCAAAATGGCTGCAAGAGTGGATCGAAGAATACCCCCGTCGTGCCAACAAAGTCTGGCCCTACTGGGCGGCTGGCCGCGCCGACACCGTACGGCAGTGGCCGGAGCTCTTCACAGCGCTGGTTCGCGAGACCAACTGGAACTTGATTTCGATCGGCTTCGAATCGGGCAGCGACCGCATTCTGAAGTTGCTGAACAAGGAATGCACCGAGGAGGACAACAACTTCGCCATCGATCTTGTCAACGATTTAGGTGATGAAATGGAAGCGGAGGGCAAAGAGCCGCCGGTCTTCTGGTCCAACATCATGCTGGGCATCCCCGGCGAAACCGATGAGGATGCCTTCAAGACGATGCGCATGCTCAAACGGATGAAGCGGGTCTTCCCGTCCATCTCCTACTACGCCCCCTATCCCGGCTCCGCTCTGGGTTTTCAGTTGATAGCCGAAGGCAAAAGCCTGATGGGCAATGACAACTATCACCGCTTCCCGGACGACGAAAAGGTGAAGGGCGTCAACTACGGCTTCTACCGGGAACTGCTCGCCGGCAAATACGATGCAGAGGTCAATCGCGGACTGTCAATGGATGAGCAGCAGCGCGGGTACGAAGGAATGTACCAGCAAGCTCTTGTAAAGGCCTGACAGAATGACAGCATTGACATGCAAAGGAAGTAGGCATATTCTCAGATAAAGAAATTACTCAATGACTGCTCAAGCATTTGATTAAGAGTATAGTCACGGCTTGGCCATGACGTGAGAAAGTCGCCGGAAATCAAAGGTTATAAGGGAGACGAGTTGCTCGCTACAAGATGAAAGAGTTTCAGGGAATGAAAATCTGCACAAATTGCCAGCGAACTCTTCCTGTCAGAGATTTCATTCGCAAACGCAATAAATGGTGTAGGGAGTGTCATACAGAATATAGCGAAACCGGCAAGAGCCGCTCCAACACGACAGATAGGAAAATCTGTGCAAAATGCCAACGAGTACTTACGAATAAAGATTTTCATCGCAAACGTAACCTGTGGTGCAAAGACTGCCATTTGGGGCGTAGAGAAGAAGGGAAACATGGCGCTAATCCGTCCAACGTGGTCGGTGCCTTGATCCTGATCGTGGTATTGGCTTTTCTGGTCCGCGTGTTTTCTTGAGGGCTACTCGGTAATGCAGAACTGATGCCTTGCAAACTTCGACGAAGGCGTAAGAGATGAGCAGCTTTTCCAATCCCCACTATATGTACCTGTTCGACATGAAGAACGGCAAGAAAAAACTTGCCTACGGGCAAAGCCCGGAAGATGCGCTTGACATCCTGCGCTTGCGTCTGTCAGAAGAGGAAATGACGCAAATCGAAGCCGGCCAATATGTAAAGATCAGCCAGCGCAAGTTGCAAGAGCACGTCAACGACCTGGGATGAACCTGCGCGCCGCGGCCGCAAAGATCAGCCTGTTTCTGCGTGCCTTCCTTCTCCAAAAAGCAAATAGCTCCTCTGCCATCGCCCTCTCTCCATCACAGACGCGCCTCCTGAATGCCCTCCTGCGCGGCGAAACGCTCAAGTCCCACCGCTATCTTGACGGCAACAAGGAATACAGGCTTCACTCCCTCAATGGTGAAGACACTCTGGTCCCGTGGCATGACGTTCGCCAACTTGAAGAAAAGGGGCTGCTGCTTAGCAACCAGAAATTCCCCGCAGCGACACTAATCCTTTCAAACCAGGGGCGTCGCGTGGCAGCGAAGGCAAAATGTAAGACCGTCCCTACTGAGCCGTCCACGAACCCCGCGTCGTCCTCGTTATAAGACTAAGGGGCTTGATGAGTACTCCGCAGTAGCGAGCGCCCCTTTTAATCCTCAGGCCTCTTCAGTTTCAGATTCCCCCGGAAGAACTACACCCAGCTCCTCCGGCGTTTCCCCGCCATAAGGATTGATGAACGCTATCCTCGGAAACGAAGTTGCTGACAACGCCACGGGTTGGGCCGGGCCCGCCTCCGAAAGCGCGCGATGAATCTGCTCGGCTTCAGAGCGAAATGCAGCGACGTTGATTCCCTGGCATACATCGGCCAGGCCGCGCAGCTTTGGCAGGCCGCGGCGAAACATCTTTAGTGCCCCCCGCCGGTTGCCCCGCTCCATCTGCAGAAAAGCTACGCCAACCTGCAAGATTCCTTGGTACAGATCGCGTACCTCGCGCAGCTCCTCGTTCCAGGCCAACTCCAGATACTCATGCTGGTCAAATAAGCGACCCTGGTTGAATGCCAGCAATCCGGCCGCGGCTGCCCGGCTGAGCGGATCGTCGCAACCGTCGAGGTGACGGACTGGTGGATTAACGTGGCGCTCGACCACTGCCACCAGTTCCTCCATCATCCGGCTGCGCGCCCAGGCGTGGTCAGCGCCGGCCTTGCGCGCCCGTTGCAACGTCTCCACGTCAACATGGCTGCCAAAGGCATAGACCGGGGTTTGGCGCGTGTGAGGCTTCATCTTGCATTGTCGTACAGCCGTTTCCCAGTCCCCCGGTGTCTTCAGATCCAGTAGCGAGAGCGCCGGAAAGGTTCGTTCGACTGCGGGTACGAACTGATCTGCCCTGTCGACGGTGATCGGATCGCCGCCCGCCGCGCGCACGACATCTTCCAACCTGACCGAAAAAAATAAGTCCTGCTCCAATATTACAACTGCCGGTTTGTACCGTTCAGTGTCTGCCATATCGTCTTCCCTCCCACTCCATCTTGGTCCAGCGCATCCAGCAAGCGTCGAAGCAACGTTGTCGAGACCAGCCCTGGCGCATTTTCACAGAATAGTTTTCCTTGCCCAATCGCCAGCAAAGGCTAACACAGAACTGCTCGCCAGGGGAACTGCACCGTCTGCTCCTCCATTGCCGAAACCTGTACTTTTGTTGGTATACTGTTGTTGAAATGCCTGGCACCGAAAGGGAAAGAATGGAAAGTCAGCAGAAAGCAGCAGACAAGGTCGCCGAGCTCACCTATGAGGAATGCTACGGCCGGCTTCAAGCGGTTCTGGAGAAGCTGGAGGCAGCCGACCTGCCGCTCGCAGACTCCCTTGACCTGTACGAGACGGGGATGGTGCTGGCAGCGCGCTGCGGCGACCTGCTTGAGGAGGCCGAACTGCGGGTCAGGCAATGGCAGCCGGACGGAACGGTCACCGAGTTAAGCGGCGCCCAGGATCAATAGATCGATGCAGCTCCTAGGTAACAGCTCCATAATCTGGCTTCCCCTGAGCGCAGGCCTGATTGTGCAGCTCTATAAGTTCCTCTTCGAATGGATTTTGAAGCGCGACTTTGATCTGCGAGTGCTGGCCCGTGCCGGAGGAATGCCCAGCAGCCATGCCGCCATGGTCTGCAGTCTGGTTTCCGCAATCGGCTACCGTTCAGGAACCGGCAGCGATGTTTTTGCACTGTCCGCCATCTTCGCTCTCGTTGTCATGTATGATGCCAGCGGCGTGCGCCAGGCCGCCGGCAAGCAGGCCAAGGTCCTGAATCAGATCTTACGCGAACTCTTCACCGGCCAACCTGTCAGTGAAGAGGAGCTTAAGGAACTGATCGGGCACTCACCCAACGAAGTATATGTCGGCGCACTCATAGGCGTCCTCTATACCGTTCTATGGTTTCAATTCGCGTCCTGACCTCTTCGCTCTTGCCCGCGCTGGTTACTCTCCATTAATCGGGTCCGCTTCACCTAGTTTCTCCAACAAACGGCAGTAGGCATCCTGCCCCTTGCGAAAACTGGCCAACCGGAAAAATTCGTCCGGGGCATGGAAATTCTCGTCCTCAATACCAAATCCGAAGCTTATTGTATCAACCCCAAGCTGCTCCTGGAAAACACCTGTGATAGGGATACTGCCCCCGCTGCGCGTCAGGTAGGGTTCCCTGCCATACATTTCCTCCAGAACCGCAGCCGCCGCTCGGTTACCCCAGTGGTCCGCCGAGATGCTGTAAGGCCTGCCCAGGATCGACAGAGGCGTGACCTCCACGTCGACCCCCACCGGCGCATGCTCTGAAATGTGTTCCCGCAACAGGTCGAAAATGCCCGCCGGATCCTGGTCCGCGACCAGACGGCAGGTAATCTTTGCATGCGCCGAATTGGGCAAAACCGTCTTGATTCCCTCCTCCTGGAAGCCGCCCCAGATTCCGTTCATTTCCAACGTCGGGCGAATCCAGCCTCGCTCGCGATTCGTGTAACCCGGTTCGCCGAATTCTTCTTCAAGGCCCAATTCCCCAAGGTATTCGTCACCCTCAAAAGGAACGCGGGCGATGCCTGCTCTTTCCTCAGCTGTATACTCGACTACATCATCGTAGAATCCCTCCACCGCCACCTTCCCATCAGCCCGGCGAAGCGAACTCAGGATCTGCGTCAATGCATGAATAGGGTTCTGTATTCTGCCACCATGCAGACCGGAATGGAGGTCGGTAGACGCGCCATGTATATCGATCTGCACACCACAAATGCCGCGCAAAGACATCAGCAGGATCGGCTCGGTTTCGCTGAACTGACCGCCGTCCGCGCTTACAGCAAGATCGCAGGCAAATCGGTCCCGGTGTGGCGGCATGAATTCAGGAATATCAGGGCTGCCTATCTCCTCCTGGCCTTCGAAGCAGAATTTCAGGTTGACCGGCGCAGCCCCTTCCGTTTTCAGGAGCGCCTCTACCGCTAGAATCGGCGCCAGCATATTGCCTTTGTCGTCGGACGCGCCGCGGGCATAAACTCGGTCGTCGATCACTGTCGGCTCAAATGGCGGATGTGTCCACAGTTCAACCGGATCGACAGGCTGCACGTCGAAATGCCCATATATCATAATTGTCGGTTTGCCTGGCGCATGCAGCCAGTCGCCGTATACCACCGGATGGCCTCTCGTTGGCAAAACCTCAACGTTTTCGACGCCCGCGGCTGTAAGGCGCTGGGCGACCCAATCTCCCGCGCGCGCGACGTCCTCGGCGCGTTCCGGCAGCGCCGATATGCTGGGGATGCGAAGAAACTCGAGCAGCTCTTCGAGAAATCTCTGTCTGTTCGTATCAAGATATGTCTGGTAAGCGGCCATCCTTCTAGCTCCTGAATTCGTTCAATTTTCCAACGGTCTGGCGCATTCTACTGTAGAGAGAAGGCGGCGGTCAAAAGTGACGCCCGCTCCGAAGCATCCTTCGCCATGCCAAAATGCTGCTACAGCTATGAATAGAGCCGCGGGTACCGAATTTCTTTCCCTTTTCCTTTGTCATCGCCTTTGCCTAATGTAAAATGCCAGTAACTACTCAGCCGCAACTGATGCCCAACCCTGAGCGAGGTGAGCATACTTGTTCTTCCTTCCTTAACTGTTGTATTTTGGGCGGTCGGGCGCAAGCGCCCTCCCTTGTGCAGGGGCTGCGCCCCCGCAACGCCCCGCCCTGGCTACCCACGTTGCTGGTTCTTTCCCACCATCGTGGCATGCTGACAGTGCCTCCCAACCAACCTGGCGGCTGCCACCCGAATGAGCCAACCCAAGGCCCGAATGGAGGCGAAGGTGAAGAGTTGGTCAAGACAGACACTTTTTACGGCTTAGCGGTTTCAATTGCCTTTCAAGATCCAAATTGCCAGTGCGGCTTTACAAACAGGAATCCCAATGAAAGAACCACAAGACTGCCAAACCCTCGCAGAGGTGAGGGCGGAAATCGATCGTTTGGACCAGTCGCTCATTAATACAATCGGCCGGCGCCAGGAGTATGTCCACGCTGCCGCGCGTTTCAAGCGCAGCGACAACGAAGTGCATGCCCACGAAAGGCAACGCCAGATGATGGCCCTGCGCCGGCTCTGGGCCGAGACCGAAGGCGTCGCACCGGACCTGATCGAGGCGCTATTTCGCACAATGGTGGATCACTTCGTATCCGCCGAACTTACAATACTCTCGGCGCGCGGTACGCAATCCGCGAACCGCCAGTCACCTACTGAAAGGACCTAGGCGGTTCCCGGTGGACGCATTGAGAAGGCCGGCTCTTGAGCCCCGTCAATATAACAGAGGTGGGAACGGACCTGATGACTGGTTGTGCCATACCCGCGTGGCTCTGGTCCACGATTGGCTCAATCAAATGGGCGGCGCAGAAAATGTGCTGGAAGAGTTCGCTGCCCTCTTTCCGGGCGCACCCATCTATACCAGTATGTACGGGCCCGACAAGATGCCTGATGCCTACCGGAACTGGCCTATTCACACCACTTTCATGCAGCGCCTTCCGCGGGTGACGGAAAACCACCAACTCTATTTGCCGCTCTATCCGGCCGCATTCCAGACTACCGACCTGAGCGATTTCGATCTGATCCTTAGCAACAAGAGCGGCTTCTGCCACGGGGTAAGGGCCCGCAAAGGCAACCAAAAAGCCCTGCACGTCTGTTACTGCCTGACCCCGACCCGTTTCCTGTGGCTCTACGACCAGTACCGGCAACGCGAGAACATTGGCGGCTTACTGGACTTTGGCCTCAAGCCCTTGCTGGCCATGCTGCGCCGTTGGGACTACGCCGCAGCCCAGCGCGTCGATCACTTCATCGCTATCAGCAGCACTGTGCAGGAGCGCATCCGCGAAATCTACGGCCGCGAGAGCGACATCGTCCATCCACCTGTCAATACGCTGCAGTTCACGCCTGACCCCTCAGTGTCGGTAGGCGACTACTATCTGATCGTCAGCCGCCTGATCCCGTACAAACGAATCGATCTGGCAGTGAAGGCATTTCAGGCGCTGCCGCACGAACGGCTGCTGGTCATGGGCAGCGGACGCGCACGGCAGTCACTCGAAGCCCAAGCCGGATCGAATGTCAGTTTCCTCGGCTGGCAGCCCCCCGAGCGCCAGCTTGAACTCATGCGCGGCTGCAAGGCCTTCCTCTTTCCCGGCTTGGAAGATTTCGGCATCGCCCCTGTCGAGGCGATGAGCGCAGGCCGGCCGGTAATCGCCTATCATGGTGGCGGTGCCCTGGATACAGTCCTCCCAGGCAAGACCGGCGAGTTCTTTGATGAGCAGACTCCAGAATCACTATGCCAGGCGATTCAACAGTTCGATCCTTACGCGTATGACCCGATTGACTGCCGCGCCCAGGCTGAGACATTCAGCCAGGAGGAGTTTCGTCGTCGCCTGCTCTACAGGATAGAACAGTATGTCAGCCAGGGCACTGCTTGAATCTACCGCAAGACCAAGCGCCTGAGAGGTCTAACATGTCAGCCACTACGAGGGACGCAATCGATTCGGCTAAAGCGCCTGATCTCCTGAACGAACCCGAAATTCGCCAGCTCTATGCCGCCGGCGACGCCGCCCACGACTTTGACCATGTGCTGCGTGTAACCACAATGGGTATCCGCATCGCCCAGGCCGAGGGCGCCGACGTCGAAATCGTGCGCGCAGCGGCCCTGCTCCACGACTTACCCGTCCCCGGCAGCGTCCGCACGTCCCACCACGTTGCCGCTGCCAATTACGCCGCCGACCTTTTGGGCACAGCGGGCATGGACGCACCTCGCATTGACCAGGTTGTCCACTGCATCCAGGCCCACCGCTACCGGGACCGCTCCATCCAGCCCCAGACGCTCGAAGCGAAGTGCCTATACGATGCCGACAAACTGGACAGTATTGGCGCTATTGGCGTAGCCAGGGCATTTTCCCACTCCGGCAGCCACAACAGCCGTCTCTGGAATCAGCCGGTTGACGAGGCGCCGCCCGATGACGCCCAGCCGTCCGGCTCCGAATACACGCCGGTCCACGAGTACGTATACAAGCTGCGGCGCATCCTGGCGACGCTCTACACTGCAACCGCCCGCAAGATCGGCGCCCAACGTCATGAATTCATGGCCCAATTCTACGAACAGCTGGACGCCGAAATGGACGGAAGTGCTTAGTTTCGCATAGCAAAAGAAAGCCTCGCCAGGTCCACAGTCCCTGCACGATAATCTGAGAGCCATAACGGCAAATAGAGCGGCGTCCAAAACTGTTGTTTTCCTACAAATGTGATAGGCTATCCGCGTTGGCCGACCCGTCTCCACACTGCGAAGGTGATGCGATGACACCGACACATGAGTCCCAGAACCATTCCCCATTTCCCTTCGATGAAGTGGCCCGCCTGCCGCTTCCCCGCGACAATGTCGCCATTGCAACCCGCAAGCTACTTGCAGGAACGCAAATTGACTTCAATGGCACTGTCCTGACCTTGGACTATACAACCATGGAAGGGCACCGCTTTGCCGTGGCGCCGATACCGCAAGGCGGACCCCTGCTCTCCTGGGAGCTACCTTTTGGTTTGGCGACCCGGGCCATTGCTCCCGGCGAATACATTCGCAACGCCGAGATGCTCGACGCCCTAGGCGTACGCTCGCTCGACTTTGACCTGCCGGGCGAGGCCAATTTCGCCGACCACGTTCAGTCCTATGATCTCGACGCCGCTAGCTTCGGGGCCGGCCAGCAGATTCCCCGCCGCGACGAAGACAGTTACTTCGAAGGGTATGCCCGAACAGGCGGCAGGGGTGTCGGTACGCGCAACATGATCATCCTACTGGGAACTTCCTCTCGCACCGGAGGATTTGTCAGGCAATTGGAATCCCGTTTGGCTGGCGTTGCCAACAACTACAGTAACATCGACGGAATCGTGGCCGTCGCCCACACTGAAGGCGGCCACGACAACCCCAACAACACCGATTCCGTTCTGCGAACGCTGGCAGGCTTCTTCACGCACCCCAACGTCGGCGCGGTGCTGTGCGTCGACTACGGCCTGGAGCCCGTAGAAAACGCGCTCCTGCGCGCCTACTTGGCGGAAAACGACTACCCGCTGGATGCCGTTCCCCATGCCTTCCTGACCCTTGAGGGCGGCTTTCAGGCCGGGTTGGGGCAAGCGGAAGCCATCGTGAAAGGCTGGCTGGAGCAGGTAAACTCAACCCCGCGCACGCCCCAGCCCCTTTCCCAACTGAAGCTGGCGCTCCAATGCGGCGGCTCCGACGCCTTCTCCGGCATTTCCGGCAATCCTCTCGCTTCCTGGGTAGCTCGCGAACTGATTCGTTACGGCGGCGCCGCCAATTTGGCCGAAACTGACGAACTTATCGGCGCAGAGCCGTACATGATGCTGAACGTGCGCGATACCGCCACCGCCTCTGAATTCCTCCAGACAATTGAACGCTTTCAGGAGCGGGTCGCTTGGCATGGCCATTCCGCGGCAGGCAATCCTTCCGGCGGCAACAAATATCGCGGGCTCTACAACATTGTCCTCAAGTCAATCGGCGCGGCCATGAAACGCCACCCCGATGTGCGCCTCGACTACATAATTCCCTATGGCACGC
Organism: Caldilineaceae bacterium; assembly: GCA_965116395.1. Classification (GTDB taxonomy): domain Bacteria; phylum Chloroflexota; class Anaerolineae; order Caldilineales; family Caldilineaceae; genus Bin5. The sequence goes on along the minus strand of OZ220684.1, from coordinate 5,049,960 downwards.
CCATGAAGGAGCCCGGCTACTATTTCATGGACAGCCCCGGCAATGACCTGGAAAGTATAGCCGGACAGGTTGCCTCCGGTTGTAACATGATCTATTTTGTCACCGGCAATGGCTCCATCACCAATTTCCCTTTTGTGCCGACCATCAAGATTGTAACGACGACGCGCCGCTATGAACTGCTCAGCGGTGACATGGACGTCAACGCCGGCCGCTATCTGGATGGTACGCCGATGGATGAACTCGGCGCCGAGACCCTCGAACTGACAGTCCAGGCTGCATCTGGCGAGCGCACTGTCGGCGAAAAAGCCGGCCATGCCCAAGTGCAACTGTGGCGCGACTGGCGTCAGACCGGACCGGGCCGCGTCGAGGAGATCAGCAACCGTCCCAAGCCTGCCGGACGCGCCTTGCCTCTTCGTGAGGACCCCCCGTCTCTTCCCACCCTCGATTTCGCCTATCCTGCCTTCGCAAGCCATGCCGGCCTTGCAGCAGACCGCATCGGACTGATCCTCCCAACCAGCCTCTGTTCCGGCCAGATCGGCCAAATCGCGGCCGCCCGCCTTAACAGCAAGTATGCCGGCGGCGACGAAGCAGCACCTTCGCTCAAGCGGTATGTGGCCCTTGCCCACACTGAAGGATGCGGGTTCTCCGGCGGCCATACCGGCGACCTCTATGTGCGAACTGTTTTGGGTTATCTGCGTCATCCCCAGGCGGCGGAAACGCTGCTATTGGAGCATGGTTGCGAGAAAACGCACAACGACTATTTCCGCCACGAGCTGGAAGCAAACGGATTGGATTTGGACCGGTTTGGATGGGCCAGCATCCAATTGGACGGCGGGATCGACGCTGTGTTGGAAAAAGTCGATGACTGGTTTGCCCAGCGCCTGGCCGCGGCCGACCCGCCCGAGCAGACGACAGCCGGCATTTCCTCCGTGCGAATCGGGCTGCTCAGCGCCGGCGACCCCCCCGCCGCCGTCTCGTGTCAGTTGGGAAGGCTGGCCGCCGCCATTGTCGCCGGCGGCGGCACCGTCGTCTTGCCCGACAACAGCCCTCTTCTGTCAGCGGAAACGTTCCTGGACAGCAGCATCGGCGAAGGCCCGCATCTGCCTTCCCTGGAATATGGTCAGTCGCTGGCCGACGCTGTCGATCAGAGCGGTCTTCACATAATGGAGACGCCAACCGAACACTGGGCCGAGACACTAACCGGCCTCGGCGGCGTCGGCGTTGAGGCGATTCTGGCATACGTGGGCAGTCACCCTATCGAAGGCCATCCACTCGTACCCGTGCTGCAGGTGACCTCTTCCGAAAGTCCGCTGAATCAGTTCGCCGCCGATATGGATGCGGTCCTGGAAGGAGACCCGGAGTCCTGGCCCCAAATCCTTGCCGACCTGCTCACACAGACACTGGGAGGGCAGCGCCAGCCCAAGGCGATGCGGGCAGGAAACATCGATTTCCAATTCACCCGCGGCCTGCTGGGTGTGTCCCTCTAGCCATCACCACCTGAGTGAGATCGACTAATGTCCCAGAGTCACCCCAACATTGTCTATGTCTTCGCCGATCAGTGGCGAGTCCAGGACACAGGATACGCCGGCAACAGCCAGGTAAAGACGCCCCATCTGGACAGCCTGGCCGCCCAAAGCATTAACTTCACCCATGCCGTAGCTGGAATTCCCGTCTGCTGTCCCGCCCGCGCCTGCCTGCTGACCGGTCAGCACGCTCTCACCCACGGCGTCTTCGTCAATGATGTGCACCTGGCAGACGACGCCGTCTCGATGGCCAAACTATTCAAAGCCGTCGGATACGACACCGCCTACGTCGGCAAATGGCACGTCGACGGCCGCGGCCGCAGCAACTATATTCCCCCCGAGAGCCGCCAGGGCTTCGACTACTGGAAGGCGCTGGAATGCACCCATGACTACAATGACTCCCGTTACTACGCCGGCGATTCCGAGCAGCCACTGAAGTGGGATGGCTACGACGCCATCGAGCAGACCAGAGACGTTCAGTCTTACCTGCGCGGCCGCAAGAACGAAGGCCAGAGCGATACGCCATTCCTCCTTCTCCTTTCCTGGGGCCCACCCCATGCCCCGTACGAGACCGCGCCCGAAGCCTATCGGAACATGTATGATCCGGATACCATCGAACTGCGCCCCAACGTCCCCCCGGAAATGGCTGATGAAGCCCGCGACTGGATCGCCGGTTACTATGCCCATTGCACAGCTCTGGATGACTGCCTAGGCTCCCTGTTGCAAACGTTGGAAGAGGAAGGTCTCGCCGAGAATACGATCTTCGTCTTCACCTCGGACCACGGGGATATGCTTGGTTCCCAGGGCCAGGTCAAGAAGCAGCGCCCCTGGGAAGAATCGATCCGTGTGCCCTTCCTGCTGCGTTGGCCGCAGCGCTTCGGCAGGGAAGTAAGAGCCGTGGATGCGCTTCTGGATACACCCGATATCCTCCCTACCTTGCTTTCCCTTAGTGATATCCCCATCCCTGAATCGGTGGAAGGTCGAGACTTTTCGGCCACCATCGAGGGCGGCCAGGATCCTTCGGGAGGTGCCGCTCTCATCTACTGCCCCCATCCTTTCGGTCAGTTCCTGCGCGAGGATGGCGGCCGCGAATACCGGGGTCTCCGCACGTTAAACCACACCTATGCGCGTGATCTTAACGGACCCTGGCTGCTCTACGACAACCACAACGATCCCTTTCAACTGAACAATCTTGTCAACCGCGCCGAACTCCAGGGCCTGCAAGCCGACCTGGATGCACTGCTTCACAAAAAACTGGCCGAACGGGGCGATGAATTCCTGCCCGGCGAGTCCTACATCCAGAAATGGAATTATCCATTGGATCGCTCGGGGACTGTCCCATTCTCGTGGTGAGAACAGTGGCAACTGCCCTGGCGAAGCGTGAAGGGCGCACGTCTTGGCCTGAGCGAAACACAGGAGCCTGAAAGCCTGCATGAATCCAGCATCGTCCTACCTGAATGCAGCCCAAACTATCCTGGAGCGAATAGTCGCCACACAGCAGGATAACATTCAACGCGCTGCCGATATCTGCGTGGACACGATCGCCGGGGATGGCCTCGTACACCTGTTCGGAACCGGCCACTCTCGCATGTTTATCGAAGAGATGTATCCCCGCCACGGCTCGTTTCCCGGCTTCCATCCCATCGTTGAGCTTTCGCTGACCTTTCACAACCAGGTCGTTGGCGCCAATGGGCAACGCCAGGCGATGTTCATCGAGCACGTGGAGGGATTCGCCCGGCAGATTCTGCGCAATTTCGTCCTGCGCCCCCCGGACAGCTTCATGATCTTCTCTAATAGCGGCGTCAATGAAGTCGTAGTCGAAATGGCTCTCGAGGCCAAGGCCCTGGACCTGCCCGTTATTGCCGTCCTCTCGGTAGAGCACTGTACCGCGTCTGCTCCCAAGCACAGCAACGGCAAGAAGCTCCTCGATATCGCCGATGTCACTATCGACAACGGAACCCCCGCCGGCGATGCCCTGGTCACAGTCGAAGGCCTCGAAGATCCGGTCGGGCCGGGCTCGACTGTCGGCGCGGCCGCGGTTGTAAATGCCGTCAAATGCCTCGTAGCCGACGGGTTGACTAAACGGGGCAAACCGCCCCTCGTCCTTTCCAGCAGCGTTTTTTCAGGTGACGCCTCCGCCGCCAAGTTCGACGCATCATATGACGACTACAGGCGGAGAGTTCGCCGCGTATACGGCGACTGATTTGCAACTAAGTCCAGCCTGCCGCGTACCTTGGACCGACGACCAACGGCCGTGGATGAAACAGACCATTCAGATTCCAAAATGCAACCCATACCTCTAAGAACAACCGTAATTGGCAGCTACCCCTTCCCGGCCTGGCTCGAGTTTGCCAGTGCCAACTTGCATCAGTTTGGCAGCGACGACATCGCCGAAATGGTGGATGACGCCGTAGTTGCTGCTGTCCACGACCAGCTAGAAGCCGGAACCGATGTGATCACCGACGGCGAACAGACCAGGCTCGATTTCAACCTGTCATTCTACGGATTCCTGCAAGGGATCCAGCCGGAGCCGGCCTCGCCGAGGCGTTGGGGTCCTCCGGCCCATGATCAACGCGGTAGACACACCATCGTCGGCGAGCTCTGTGCCCCAGATGGGCTCGGCGCAGTGGAAGAATTTCAACGCCTGCAAAGACTGGCGCCAGACGCCGCCGCCGCGCCGACGTTGAAAGCAAGCGTGCCCGGTCCTTACACGCTCAGCGGCAGGCTGCTTCCTAACGAACAGTACACTGATCGCTACGCAGTTACCGAGGCGCTCCTTCCGATTGTACGCCGCGAACTGGAGGCCCTCGTCGCAGCCGGCTGCCGCGAGCTAACCGTCGATGAACCGTCCATGAGTTGCTACGCCTATCGCGAAGATCCCGACCGTTTCGTCGACATCTTCAACCGCACTGTCGAGCCTGTCGTCGGCAAATGCCGTCTCTCAACCCATCTCTGCTTTGGTAACTTCAAAGGCCATCCAGTCGGTCTCCGGCGCTACGCGCCCATGTTTCCGGCCTTCCTGGAGATGGCCGTGGACGAAATCCATGTCGAAATGGCAAACCGGGAGTATGCCGAGTTGGAGGTGATTGGTCTGATCGCCGAGAAGAAGGATGTGGCGGTCGGCATCATCGACGTGAAGAGCTACTTTATCGAATCTTCCCAGCACGTAGCATCCACAGTCCGCCGCTGCCTTGAGTTCGCTCCTGCCGGCCGCCTGGCCTTCGCACCCGACTGTGGACTCAGCCAGACCGCCCGCTGGGCCGCGAAACAAAAGCTGAGCAATATGGTGGAAGGCGTACATGCCGTCCGCGCTGAACTCTAGTGTCCAAAATTTTGGCGCGCCACCGTCCTTGTGGTAGACTTGGTGGCTGTGTGCGAGTACTAGATGTCCAGGAGGGAAGGTTTCCTCCGGGTCCAAACATAGAGGCTTTCTCCCGCGTCGTCCCGGCTATCACATGGGTTAGAACAGGGAAAGTATCGTCGGCTCAGGCATGGACAGTACCACAGTGCCTGGCGAAGGCAGTTCAGTAAAGAAGGCGGTGTGAAATGACAAACGCTTTGATGGCTTCCCTGCAACCGGAAATGCCGGCAGGCATGGCTGATATCGATCCCGGTGATACAGTTCGTGTTCACCAGCGCATCACCGAAGGACGAAACGAAAGAATTCAGGTGTTTCAGGGAGTAGTAATCTCAAAACGCGGCGGCAAGGACGCAGGCGCGACCTATACCGTACGCCGTACCGGCTCCCATGGCGTCGGCGTTGAGCGTACTTTTCCGCTCTTCAGCAAGAATGTGGAAAAAGTCGAAGTACTCCGCAAGACGAAAGTTCGCCGCGCCCAGCTCTACTACCTGCGAGAGCGACAGGGCAAGTCCGCCCGCCTGAGAGAAAAACGCTTCATCAGCGTGTAAACTGGGCCGGCCTCAGCTTCTCAGAGACCGAACCAGTTCGAATCTCCCAAAGAATCAACTCAGCCTACGTAGGCGCCGACGCACAACAATGCGTACGGCGCCTCTTCATTTGCCCGCTACCCCGCCTCCTCAACCGCCAATCCCAACCGCTCGAACTGCTCAGGCGGCGCATCATTGGCCTGCATCAGCTCTGCCATGCGCGCCGACAGTCTGGCCTCTTCCGCCACATTATTGATGGGGCTCTCCTGCCCGGCATCCGTTTCCAAGTCAAATAGCATCGTATAGCGGGGCGGAGCATCGAAAACCTGGCCCGATGCGATCTTCATGGTCCGGCACCCTTTCGTGAAGGAGAATGGTTCGGCCAACTGGATATCCTGCAGATCCTGCACAGCAAAGCGGCCCCGCATATGATTGGGCATATGCGTGTAATTGTATAAAGGCTCGTTGTGCGACGGGTCAACAGGCCCACGCATGTATACATAGCGTCCATCTGTGATATTCACGTGCCCGCCGTGTACGCCAAACAGCACCGCATCGCGCGTCGGCTCGTCGTCGGCAATGACCTTGCCAAGAGGCATTCCCTGCATGTCCGGCGGTCGTGCAACACCGAAATATTCCAATAGCGTCGCCGGCAAGTCTATCATCTGGGTTAGCTGCGCCCTGCGCGCACCTGCCACTCGGCTGCGAGGATCCCAGACAAAGAGCGGCGTGTGGGCAACTTCATTATAGAAAGGGGGAACAATCTTTGCCCACCAGTCGTGCTCTCCCAACAGAAATCCATGATCCGTGCACACGATAAGCATCGTGTAATCCCACATGTCCAAACCGTCCATCAGGTCCAGCACCTTCCCCAAATACTCGTCACACATGCTGAGCAGCGCCGCGTATTCGTAACGCAAGTGCTGCACCTCCTCTTCCGTCTCCTCCACCTTGCGATACGGCGGCCAGTCAAACAGTTTGCCGTCATATTCGTGCGGGTACAGGTCCTTGTACTTCTGTTGCGTGAAGAAAGGTTCGTGAGGATCAAACGTCTCCACCTGCAGGAACCAATTGTCCTGCTCGTGATTGCGTCGGATAAAATCCAGACCCGCGCAGAAAGTCTTAGCTTGCGGCTGCTTCTCCTCACTTTCCATAACCGCCCGGTTGATCCAGTCCTGGCGGCTCGTATCTCCATTCCTGCGTTTTTCTCCCTCCCGGCGAGGAATATTGCTGGCCGCTGTCTTCCTGTTAATATTTTCTGGGACGACTGGATCCTCCAGCTGTCCTATCCAGGCGTCCCCTTCCTGGCCGCGATGGAAATCCCAACTATCGTAACGCGTATGATAGGTAGCCCCGCCGTCTTCAAAATAGTGCTGGTGATCTGTGCTCAGATGCGTGTAGACACCGTTTTCCGACAAAATTTCGGGCGTCGAATCGTCGAATGGCTCCAGGGGCCCCCAGCTGCGATGCAGGAAATTGTAGCGCCCCGTGTGCATCTCCCGCCGCGCCGGCATGCATGGCATACTGCCGACATAGCAGTTATCAAATGTAACCGTTCTCTCCGCCAAGCGGGCGAAGTTCGGGGCATGGGTCCAGTCGCAGCCGTAAGGCGGCAACATATGCCGGTTAAGAGTGTCGAACATGACCATCACAGCTTTCATAGGGCTAAGGGCTCCTGATTCAAATTAGTTATTTGCGTGACCCAGAAAAACGAGAACTTCATGTAAATCATCGGCACAGTCCTCACAACGCGATTCCCAATTTGCGCCGGCCCTGCCAACAAGGCCTGCGCTCTATACGTCCTCTATTTCTACAACCACCTGCCCCCTATTCTCTCTGCGTACGAAGGCTACAAGCGAGACAAATAAAACCATAAAAGGATATTTCCGCCTGAGGTGGCGCGACATCATCTTCTTCACGCCTTCATCGTCGGAAATTGACGAAACCACGCCTTCTACCCAAGGTCCCTCGACGTTGCCCCTCATGTCACACTTGGCCACACGCACACGCGGATTGTTGCGGGCTCGCTTGACCTTCCAGCTGTCCCCCTGCGTCCAAACAAGCAGCTTGCCATCATTCCGCACAGTCCAAACCGGCGTCTTGACGCCCTCCCCGCTCTTGCGAAACGTCTCCAACGCGATATATTTGGGATCCCCCAAACTGCTCAACCTCATGTCATCCCTCTCCCTGGCTGCGTCCCACTATTCTGACAGTTCAGTTCGCAGGATTATATCGCGCCTTCCGATCAGCGCTGGATTGCCTTCATCGTCAAACCCTTCTTCGACCGCCATAATCAATGCACCTACTTCCTCTGCTGCTCCCGCGAATATTCTGTCTTGGGAAGCTTCGGCGTCGTTACTGAAGTAGAACTGAGTGGTCAAAAGGTCCCGTCCATCCAATCCAACCTTTACATGGATATGCCTTGGACGCGAATCGTATCCGCCCGGCATGATCGTCCTGAAGCTGAAGCCTCCGTATTCCCCTGTAATCGCCTCACCATAAGACTGAAAGTTTACGTCCCTCTGCGAACTGTCAGGGTCACCCGGATGCAGGTAGACCCCGTTGTCGTCGGTCTGCCAAATCTCGATCACGGCCCCTGACACCGGCATTCCAGTGCTGTCGTACAACCTGCCGCCAAACGCCAATATCTCGCCCGACGGCCTGCCCGCCGCACCCTCCAAAACGAAAAGGTCGTTGTCCAAATCGTCAGGCTTCTGGACCGGATAGAAGGGCCCCTCAGTCTGTGACGGCGTAAAATACTCCACTGTTATAGGGAAATCCTGGCCGACATCTTCCGCCTGGCTAGGCTCCTCCGCCTTGCGCGGCGTAGCCACACTCTGTGCCGCCAGTTCCTGGACGGCCTCGTCTGTGGAATCCACTGTACCCTCAGTCGGCACACAGGCAGCCAGTAGCAGGACTACCAGCGCCGCCATCAGAAACGGGAAATATGCTTGCTTCAACTGCGCTTCCTTTCTGCAATCAGACCGCAGGGCCGCGGCCTATCGCTACTATCCTATCGCTTCAGCCCTCGAGAGCAATCTCAAATGCCGCGGCCGTCTTGGCACGAACCTCCTCCAGCGAGGTGCCCTCCATCAACTCAGTCAGAGTCAGGCGCCCCTCGAAGAATCGAAAAACCGCCAGATCGGTGATGACTACATCTACAGCACCGGTCGCGGTCAGCGGCAAGGTACATGCCGGCAAAATCTTCGACTGGCCGTCACGGCTTGCATGGGTCATGGTAACAATCAAACGTTTGGCGCCCGATGCCAAGTCCATTGCTCCCCCCACGCCCAGCAGCGGCCTCCCTGGCGCTGCCCAGTTGGCCAAATTGGCCCGCTCGTCAACCTGCAGGCCACCCATGATCGCCGCGTCCACATGACCGCCGCGAATCATCGCGAAAGAGTCGGCGCTGTCGAAATAGCTACTGCCAGGCAGCGCTGTCACCGGGATCTTGCTGGCGTTGATCGGGTAATCCATTGCCCCGCCGCTCACCGGCGCCGGACCCACCCCCAACATGCCGTTCTCAGTATGAAGTATTATTCCGTGCTCCGGTGTGATTAGATCGGCCACGAGCGTCGGAATGCCCACCCCCAGGTTGACGATGTCCCCTGGTCGCAACTCGGCCAATGCCCGGCGCGCTAACTGCATACGAGCATCGTCTGCCTTCTTGCCACTATCGGCGATCGACGCCGAAGAACCCAGATCGGCTGCCGTGGTTTCAACCGGCACCAGGTAGTCCACGTAGCAGCCGGGCGTATGAACGCTCTCCGGCGGCAGCTCCCCCGCGGGAACGCACTCCTCAACCTCCGCAATGACTAAATCAGCAGCAGTGGCCATCGCCCTGTTAAAATTCTGCTCCGTCATCCGATAGGCAAGGTTCCCGGCCGTATCCGCGCTCCATGCTCGGATGAGAGCTACTTTCGCCCTCAATGCCGGCTGAAAGACATGCTCGCGCCCGTCAATGCACTTCCTCTCCCGCCCTTCGGCCAGAACCGTGCCCGCGGCCGTCGGCGTATAGAATCCTCCCAACCCGGCGCCGCCCGCGCGGATCGCTTCGACCAAAGTCCCCTGCGGCATCAATTGAAACTCGATCGCACCAGTCTGTGCCGCGGCAACCGCCTCCGGATTGCTGGTGAAAAACGAGCCGATTGCCTTCTTGATCTGCCCATTCCGCAACAACCGCCCTCCGCCCAGGCCCGGTTCGCCAACATTGTTGGCGATATAGGTCAGCTTGCACACGTCCGTCTCCGCCAGCGCGTGCAATATCTGCGTAGGATTGCCGGTCATGCCGAACCCGCCCACGAGCATGCTGTCACCAGAATTGACGAGCGCCGCAGCCTGGGCCGGCGTAATCTGGGGTATCTGATTCACTGTTCAACCCTCTCCACCACAGTCGCCTCACCCTGACCCACGCCCACGCATAGAGTCGCTAAGCCGAACCGGCAGGTCTCCCCTGCCTCGGCACGTCTCCGCATCTCATGAATAAGCGTCGTCAGTATGCGGGCGCCGGAACAACCCAAGGGATGCCCCAGCGCAATCGCACCGCCGTTTACATTCGTGACCGCTTCACTCAAGGTCAGCTCCCGCAATACTGCCAGCGTCTGCACAGCGAAGGCCTCATTGATTTCGACAAGATCGATCTCGTTGATCGATAGCGCCGAACGCGCCACTGCCTTGCGCGCAGCAGAAACCGGTCCCAAACCCATTACGCGGGGATCGACGCCGGCCGCGGCCGAGGCTACCCAACGCGCCAAAGGTTGGATTCCCAGTGCATCGGCCCTGCTCCTCGACATCAAAACCAACGCGCACGCGCCGTCATTCAGCCCGCTGGAATTGCCGGCTGTCACCGTACCTCCCTCGCGAAAAGCCGGTCTCAACTTTCCCAGGGCTTCCATGCTGGTTGCAAGCTCGTAGCCGTCATCAGTCTTGGAGTAGCGCGGGTGCTCGTCAGTCCTGAAGACAACCGATTCGCCCCTTCTCTGCAGAATTTCTACGGGCACAATTTCCCTGTGAAAACGGTCCTCACTGATTGCGCGGACAGCCCGTTCTTGGCTCTGCAACGCGAAGCGGTCCTGCTCCGCGCGGCTGATTTCGCCGCCTGCAATGTTGGCCGCACAACTCATGTCATAGATATTTTCAGCAGTCTCTCCCATCGCTTCCAGCGGGAAGAGTGCCTCCATCGCCGGATTGGGATAGCGCCAGCCAAGGGTCGTATCATAGCCCGTAATGTTGCCCGACGGGCCAAAACCGGTCGGGTTCTTGGGTATCGAATAGGGCGCACGCGTCATACTCTCCACCCCGCCGGCGACAAAGACATCGCCCTCACCGCACAGAATCGCCCGCGCCGCCTGATTCACGGCAGTGAGACCGCTGGCGCACAGGCGGTTCACCGTTACACCCCCCACCTCCTGCGGCAGCCCCGCCAGCAACGCGGCCATGCGTGCCACATTGCGGTTATCCTCGCCCGCCTGATTGGCGCAGCCAAGGTACACCTCCTCGATCTCTGACGGCTCCACCTCCGCCCGCGATACAGCTTCGCGGACGACCAGCCCCGCCAGATCATCCGGCCGCACAGAAGCCAGCGCGCCGCGAATCCTGCCAATCGGCGTGCGCACTGCGCTGACAATCACGACTTCACCCATTCGAATTACCCTACAATGTTGACCAGTGCCTGTATGAAGCCGAAGTGTTGCGCCTCATGGTAGGTGTTAAAGACAAGCGCGCCGTCAACGTCGGAAATACTTATGCCTGAACCGGTCGTGAGCTGGCTAAACTCGTTTTCGCCAAATCGGCCGTCCGCGTAGTCGGCCTCCAGCTGCTCCAATTGGGCCATCAGCATCGCCGGTAACGCCTCGGCATCCGGCTCAGTCTCCCAGTCCGCCGGCGATGTGTTTGGCAAGTAAAGCGGCACCATCGCCTCGTCGACAGGCAGAGGAAGCCCGCTGGGGCGGTACACCAGTCGCGGCAACACGACCACAAGGTGCCCCAGATTCCAGGCAATATTATTGTCGAATCCCGGTGGCATTGACAGCAGTTGCTTGGCCGAAAGGCCTTCAACCGCCGAATGTATCGAAGAGCGGATGTGTCGGTGCATACCGATCGCCACTTGTGACATGTCTTCACTCCCTTTCCATGGTCGCGATGTTAGCTATGGTTTTAGATGGGCCAACACTCTATTGTCTTCCAGAACGAGTGCCTTTTCCTTACCCAGTCAGCATTGTACCACAGCCGAATTTCGCCAACATACGCGCCGGGGACGGGCAAAGGCTCGGGTCTCCAAGCGGGCTTTGCGAGTACAGTCGTGCGCACGAAGAACACGCCGCAGGGCCGCCTGCCTGGAAGGGCATTCGCCCTTGGGGGGGCCTACGAACTTTCACATGCAGAGCGGCGACCTTCAACCCTGAGCCGCCGGATCGCGCTTGCCCCGACGGGCGTTCCAACATGAGCAGCGCGCGCGGAGGAGATTGGAGTGAGAATTACGCTCCTGACGCTGCCGGGACCGCAAACAGGTCTCTCTCCTGCCCCTTGCCGCTGCTCGTCACGGCATTCTGTCTTCCCTCTCCCAGGGAATCTAAATTGACCCTTGCAGAGTCGTTTCGAAACCGTTAGTCAGATCTTCAGTTTTCCTTCATACTTTCTGAACAACTCTGTGCGAAAATAGAGCTGTTCACCGTACGCTGCTTCTACAAGGTTGCTAGCGAACGGGCGGCCTACGCAGTTGACGCCAAACAAAGTGACTCCTCAACAGAAGTGAGAGGCAATCTTTTGCCCCAAACAATCCTTGTAATTGACGATGAAGTCAAACTGCGGGAAATGGTCCGCCTTTATCTGCAGCGAGAGGGCTATCGCGTCGTCGAAGCCGCCAACGGCAGCGATGCACTATTCGTCGCGCGCTACGAAAAACCGGACCTGGTTCTCCTCGACCTGATGATGCCCCAGATGGGAGGCTATGACTTCCTTCGGCTCTTTAAGCAGGAGTCAGATTCTCCAATCATTATTCTCACCGCCAAAATGGAAGAAAGCGATAAGGTCGCCGGCCTGGAGCTTGGCGCCGACGACTATGTCACCAAACCATTCGGCATACAGGAGCTGATCGCACGCGTCCGCGCCGTGCTTAGGCGGGCGGGACAACCGTCAAACTTACCTGAACTGCTCCGTGTAGACGATATCACCCTTGACCGCGCCGGGCGTTCCGTAAACGTCGACGGCAATCCAGTCGCACTCACGCCTTCTGAATTCGACCTGCTGGAGACATTTATGCTTTCCCCAGGACGTGCATTCTCCCGCCTGGATCTGTTGGAATCGGTCAGCGGTGATGCTTACGAAGGCTACGAGAGAACCATCGACGTGCACATTCGCAACTTGCGCACAAAGATCGAACCAGTTCCAAGCAGGCCGCGCTATATTCAGACAGTCTATGGCATGGGCTACCGCTTTGCCGCGGAGGCGAACTGAATGATCCGCTCTCTGGCTGTAAAGTTGACACTGGCGTTCCTGGCTGTAGGCGTTACCGGCGCGCTGCTTGTCGCCGTAATCAGCGGTCAGCGTACCCGCCTGGAATTCAATCGCTTTGTCTCCCAGCAGAGCGGCGATTCGGTCGTTGCAGTGCTGCTGCTTGGATTCTACGAGGAACACAATTACAGCTGGGAAGGGATTGAGCAGTGGCTGAAAAATGAGCCTTCTCTGAGCTTTTTGAGTCAGCTTGTCGTCCTTGCCGACAGCAACCAGGAAATCATCTATTCACCTATCTCAGATCAGGTCGGCCGTGACACCGTTTCACTTGAATTAGGTGAAGGAATAGGCGTCATTCATGACAATGAGCTTGTCGGTACGGCCTATTTCAGGAATCGCATCTTCCCTGACGAGGGACTTCCTGGCTTCTCTCCCGAAAGCTTTTTCCTCTACAGTGTAAGTCAGGCAACGGTCCTTGCCGCAGTGATAGCAGCCCTGCTGGCCCTGGCGTTGGGCGTCATGCTTTCCCGTGCGCTGACTCGCCCCTTACGGGAACTTACAACTGCCACCGATGAAATGGCCGCCGGCCACCTTGGCAAGCAGGTCGAAACGCACGTGCAGGATGAAATCGGAAAACTGGCGACCTCCTTCAACAAAATGAGTAAAGACCTGGCCGAGGCCAGTCGTCTGCGACGCCAAATGACTGCAGATATAGCCCACGACTTGCGTACCCCGCTAACCATTCTGCGAGGCTATACCGAAGGCCTCTGCGACGGCTCCATCCAGGGCGGGCAGGAGCTGTACGACCTACTCCACATGGAAGTGGTCCATTTGCAACATCTCGTGGAAGATCTGCGTACCCTTTCTTTGGCGGATGCGGGCGAGTTGACCCTCGACCGCCGCATCCTAGATCCCAAGGCCCTTCTTGAGCGGACCGGATTGGCTCATGTGGTTTCGGCACGCCAGAAAGGAATCACGCTACGCGTAGATGCGCCTGACACGCTGCCTTCCGTAGCAGTTGATGTAGAACGAATGACGCAGGTCCTCGACAATCTGGTTGCCAACGCATTACAGTTCACGTCTCAGGGTGAAATAGTTCTTAGTGGAGAGTGCCGTGACAGCACAGTTGCCCTCCACGTGACAGATTCCGGGGCAGGCATTGCACCCGAGGAGATGAACAACATCTTTGACCGTTTCTACAAAGTCGACGGGTCTCGCCACCGCAACGGGCAGGCTCAGTCCGGCCTCGGTCTGGCCATTGCGAGGGCGATTGTCGAAGCGCATGACGGCGAGATCCGGGCCGAATCTACCCCTGGGAAGGGCTCACGATTTACCATCCTGCTTCAAATATCCACGATTTAAACAACATCGAAACACCTCCTTCACATTTCCTGAATGAACCGCTGCTAAAATAAATCTAAGAGTTCCACCGGCCTGCCAGCCCTAGTTGACTGGCACTATGCGGAAGAATGCCGCGGAGCTGACTTAGTGACAACGAGAGTTCTTCACACTTTGTTTCAAAGGCTGCTGGATGTGCCCCCTGAAGACGAAGAACTATCCCAGCAGCTCCAATGCAGACCAGGCGAACCATTGCCGAGTCTGGCCTAGGAGGACAGCGATGTTCAAAATCCTTCGGTATGCTGGCACATTGGTGCTGGCAATGGTGCTGGCCTCTCGCGGAATTAGCACCGCTTTCGCTTTTGGAAGCCGCGGCAGCACCGAACCAATCGTGATGAGTTCCCGCACGACTCTGGACGTCGAAGAGGACGACAGCGACGACGACGACGATGCCGACACGCCTTCGCCAACCGACAATGACGGCTACGATACGCCGGCGACAGATTATGATGGAATCGACACGCCGGCTACCGACAACGACGGCGTCGACACGCCTATTTCCACCGACGGCGACGGTGTAGATACGCCCTATACCGACTACGATGGCGACGACAAACCAAGAGTTCCTGCGTTAAGAGCAGAAGTGACTGCTAACCAGGTGGAGTTGAGCTGGGATCCGGTTGCACATGCTGAGCGATTTGAGCTATGGGTGTGGGACAGCAATGAAGGCGGTAGGTCGATTGGCGGAGACAGCCTGACCAGCACGACGTTTACGCATTCAAATGTTGTGACAGACACCGTCTACTACTACGCAATTCGAGCCGTGAATGCAGAGGGCGAGGCGAGCGAATGGGCAGACTATGTCAGTGCGCATGTGGCCGCCTGGCAGCCTGCGGAGGGAGCTCCTGTGCTGTCGGCAACCGCGGCTGACGGCGAAGTGGAGTTAAGCTGGAATACCATTTCGGGAGCAGTTCGCTATGAGCTCTGGGTGTGGTGGGAGAAGGCGACTGGTTGGCAGCAGATCGGCGGAAACAATCTGACGAGTACGAGTTACACCTATGAGGGAGCAGCAGCTGGGCAAAATATTTGTTCATCGTCCGGCCGGTAAATGGTTCGGGAGACTCCGGCCCATGGTCGGAGACTACTGAGTCTATAGCATCAGAAGTTTCAATTAGGGCCGTCCAAAACGTTGTCGACGTGACTCCGTTCACCGACAACGACGGTTACACCACACCGGCTACCGATTACGATGGGATAGATACACCGGTGACCGACAACGATGGTGTCGACACGCCGCTCACCACCGACAACGACGGTGTGTCCACGCCGTACACCGACTATGATGGCATCGACACGCCAACGCCGACCGACAACGACGGCACCGACAGCGACGGCATCGACACACCAACGCCCACCGAAAACGACGGCACCGACAGTGACGGTATCGACACTCCAACGCCGACCGACAACGACGGCACCGACAGCGACGGTATCGATACGCCCACGCCAACCGACAACGACGGCACCGACAGCGACGGCATCGACACGCCCACGCCAACCGACAACGACGGCACCGACAGCGACGGCATCGACACGCCCACGCCAACCGACAACGACGGCACCGACAGCGACGGCATCGACACGCCCACGCCGACCGACAACGACGGCACCGACAGCGACGGCATCGACACGCCCACGCCGACCCCGACTGTGAGCGATGTCAGCAGCGTCAGCAGCGTCAGCAGCGTCAGTAGCTAAATACGATATGAACCCAATTGTCTCAACCGTACCTCTATATCCGCAGACCGGCTTTCCCGAAGATTCGCGACTGCCCGGGCTGCCTCAACTCTTCGACGGGGACTGGGTCTGGCAGGCTAGCCGCAAGCATCTCCCAGCCTGGGAGACCGCCCCTGCCCAGGTTCGTGTGCGCCAGTTCAGCCACAACCCAGGCAGATCTGCAATTGTCAGTTACATCGCGGAGTGGGACCCTGAAGAGTACATTCCTTCAGAGATTTTCACGTTCCGGCTTGATTCAGGCAGGCCGATCTCCTTCTCCCGCTATCCGCAAGACCCAGCCCTTCCAGGACTTGAAGAAGCCGCACATCCCGACACTGCGCTAAGGCTGCTCAACAGCTATGTGTTCGCGTTCCCCCGACGTAAACTGCGCGTGGACATGGTTCGATACCGACCGGGAAGTCGCGCCGTACTACGCCACAGGTCGGGCAGGATTCGCCTTTATGTACGCGTAATGCGCCCGTCAGCCCTGCCGAATCTACTCGCCGCCGCAGAGTTGGTTGCGTACTCTGGGTTCGCCGTTCCCAGAGTAGTCGGGTCCTGGGAAGAAGGCGGCGTAGTCTGGCTGTCGGAAATTCCGGGAAAGAACGTACGACGGCTCATGCTCAGGGGGAATCCTCCCGACCTGGAGATAATACTGAATGCACTGGAACCCCTTTGGGATGCCCCATTCCAGCCAGACGACCGCGCCTTCGATCTGGCGAGGGCCTATCGACGGGCAAAGCGTACTTTCAATCATGCGTTGCACGAAGCCGACGAAGCCTGGCAGTTCTTCGGCGCGGCTACCCGTATTCTGGATCCATTCGCAAAGTCCTGGCGGCCCTCGGCCACAGCGCACAATGACCTCTATGATGATCAGATGCTTTTATTGCCCGACGGCCGAGTAGCAATCGTCGATTTTGAGGAGGCTGGCCCGGGAGACCCAATGTTGGACATTGGAAACTTCCTGGCGCACCTTAGATGGGCATCAACTTTCCGACAAAATCGCAAGGCCGACGCCAGCACTGTTTACCACCTAAGGCTCCGAGCTGCAGCCCTCGACCGCTTCCAATGGGACCACGAGGAACTCAACCTGAGGGAAGCTATATGTCTCTTCAGGTTGACCACCAACACAATTCGTCGGCTTTCAGCGGACTGGAAAGAGCGTACCGCGCAGGCCATGCGTCTGGTCGTCGAGCGCTTGGGCTAATCCCTCAAAAGAATTTTCACCTCTCCTCAGATCACCATCCAGCCGGAAAATCCCCCTGTCAAGGCCAAATCGAAGGTCGAGATCGACCTTGACTTCGACCAGCTCTGCTCTCTGCCGCGACTACGCAGGGCTATCCCCCGATACAGAAATTAAAAAGAAACACGCCTCGCTTGGAGACCTTTTTCCACATCTGTTCCTCCCCGGTTTGACTACCCACTCTTTATGACTGGTCCCATCAAAGGGACCACAATATAGGAACAGCCGGCGAACCTCGTCTGCAATTGCGCCTGACCGGCTCTCTTAGTCAGCAATGCCGCGAACTCGGAGCCCTGGCAAAAAGACCCCGAAGCGGTCCCGCCACGCGACCTTGTTTAAACCTCTCCGCCTGTCAATAGTTTCCCCGGTATTTCCCCAAGAAATCAGTCGACCGAGTGGGCCGGGCCACCGTTTCGTCCGCGGCGACGCATCCACTCGATTCACGAAGTAGCTAACCTCAAATCCTGAGAAAACTGCCTATGTTGCGGCATCTCAATATCATGTTAACATCCTGTTAACAGATATTATGTACAATTATGTCAAAGAACTGATAAAACCCCCGAAGCAGTAATCTGAACCGCTTTTTCTTCGTCACCTCCTGCAGAAGGAGATTAAAGATATGAACCGAGCAATCTTAGGCCTACTCATCTTGGTAACTGTTCTTGTGCTATCCTCCTGCAACCGGAACAGAGAGGCCGCGGCGGACGACGCCAATACAACGAGCAGCGAGGCCGCGGCCGACGACGCCAATACAACCAGCAGCGAGGCGCAAGAAGAGGAAGGCGCGGCGACAGATTCCGCATCAACCTCTGCACTGGCAAGCAACTACGAAGGCGCATTGCCGCCCACCAACCAGCTCATCATTGGAATCTTTCGCCTGGAAGAAACAGATAATGCCGTGAATGGCGCTCAGGCCGCCACCATGCTGCCTCTCTGGCAGGCGCTTCAAAGCGGCGCCATTCAGAATCAGACCGAGCGGCAGGCAGTACTACGTCAAATCGAAGGAGCGCTCTCGGAGGCACAGCTCGAAGCGATTGGCAGCATGCAACTGACCTTTGCCGACATGAACGACTGGGCGCAAGCCAATGGAATCGAGCTGCCTCAGTTCGGTCAGGGCGGCCAAGCAGGCCAAAATGGCCAGAATGCCCAAGCCGGGCCGGGCGGTCAGGGCGGCCCTCTAGCCGATATGTCGGAAGAAGAGCGGGCGGCATTCCGTCAGGAAATGCAGGATCTGTCACCCGAAGAGCGCGCGGAGCGACTGCAGGAATTGGGCGTTGAGGTCCCCGAAGGGGGCTTCCAACGTGGTGGTGGCCAAGGCGGTCCCGCTGGCGCTGGCCGTTTCGCGCTTCTGATGGACCCGCTCATCGAGCTTCTTCAGTCAAAGGCTTCAATCTAGAACTGTTGCCGCTGGCAATCTCCAGTTGAAGTCAAACGGGGACCACCGATGAAGACCATTCTACTGAGTCTGGCGATACTGCTTGTATTCGGTACCGGGGCCTATTACGGCTACAACACCTATTTCGTGTCCGAACAGCCCGAGGTCTCCGCGCCCGAACTGCAGACCTCCCAAGTGCGCCGCGGCGATCTTATTCTTACCGCAGGAGGAATCGGCACGCTTTTCGCAGGGGAGGAAACACAGGTCGGGTTTCCCAGCAACGGCATCGTCAGCAGCATCGCCGCACATGTAGGCGACCACGTGGACGTCAATCAAATCCTGGCAACCCTGGAGTACGATTCAACTCTGAATTCTCAGCTCATTTCAGCCCAGATCAACCTGCGCCTGGCCGAAATCGCCCTCATCGAGTTGACCGGAGAGGCGAGTGGAGCCGACCTTGCTGCTGCGCAATCCAGTCTGGCTGCCGCACAGGCTGAATATGATCGCTTGGTTGCCCCTCCCACTGCTGAAGAGGTCAACGCCGCTCGCAGTGAACTGCTCAGCGCCCAGAAAGCGCTCGAGAACCTGCAGGCAGGTCCCTCGCAAGATACGCTGACTAGCCTGCAGGCAGATCTGAGCGCCGCCGAAATCGCCCGTGCCGAGGCCCAGAGAGCATACGACCGAGTGGCCTGGCGCAACGATGTCGGCAGCACTACCCAAGCCGCAGAACTGCAGACAGCAACGCTCGCCTACGATAAAGCCTTGGCCCAGTACAATATCAGTGTCGCCGGCGCGTCGGAAGACCAGGTCGAATCTGCAAGAGGTCGTGTTCTGCAGGCCCAGAATACGCTCAACCTCCTGCTTCAAAATGCTGAAGAGATGGACGTGGCCGCCGCCCGCGCCAAAGTAGAACAGAATCGCGCCGCTCTGGAAGACCTGTTGGACGGACCGAGCGCCGAGGCGCTCGAAAAGGCTGAGCT
Organism: Caldilineaceae bacterium; assembly: GCA_965116395.1. Lineage (GTDB taxonomy): Bacteria > Chloroflexota > Anaerolineae > Caldilineales > Caldilineaceae > Bin5. The sequence goes on along the minus strand of OZ220684.1, from coordinate 5,030,385 downwards.
GGCCGTCGCACAGGCCCGTCTCGCAGCCGAAGACGTGAAGCGCGAGGTCGAAGGCGGCACAATTCGCGCGCCCATGGCAGGCGTCGTCACCTCGGTCCTGATCCAGCAAGGCGACTCGGTCGCGGGAGGCCCTATCATTGGCCTGGCAAACACCGATGTCGCCCAGGTCCGCTTCTGGATCGAAGAGCTTGACATTGCCGCCGCCGTCCCTGGTTTCCCGGTCAGATTAGTCTTTGAGGCCTTCCCGGAATACACCTATACCGGCCAGATTACTCGCGTCGAACCAGCGTTGGTTGATGTCGACGGCGCCTCCGCCATCCAGGCTTGGGCCAGCATCGACATGACGCAGCACGCAGCGCCTCTGCTTTTCGGCATGAACGCCGAAGTGGAGATCATCGCCGGTGAGACCCGCGATGCGCTACTGATACCGGTGCAGGCGCTGCGTGAGATTAGCCCCGGCCAGTCCGCCGTCTTCGTGGTGGGACCGAACGAGGATCTGGAATTTCGTCCTGTCCAGGTCGGCTTGAGAAACTTCGTCAATGCAGAGATTCTTTCCGGCCTCGAAGAAGGCGAGACAGTCAGCACGGGCGACGCCCAGGTCGGAACCAACTGATCTCCAAGTACGATACCTCTCCACTCCGACCCAAAACGACGGAACTGACATGAGCAACGATGTTATCGAGATCACAACACTCTCAAAGACCTACGGCGAAGGTGACATCGCCGTCCATGCCTTGAAGGAACTGGACCTGAAGGTGGAAAGAGGCGACTTCGTTGCCATCATGGGGCCTTCCGGTTCAGGAAAGTCGACCCTGATGAACATTATAGGCTGCTTGGACCGCGCCACCAGCGGCCTATATATTCTCGACGGCGAGGACGTCAGCCGGCTCAACCGCGACCAGCTCGCCGGTGTGCGCAATCGCAAAATTGGCTTCGTCTTTCAGTCCTACAATCTGTTGCCCCGGCTGAGCGCACGCAAAAACGTTATGCTGCCAATGATGTACAATGGCTTTCAAAACTGGAGCGAAGACCAACGCAGCGAACGGGCCGCAGACCTGCTGGACCTCGTCGGTTTGGGCGATCGCATTCATCATCTTCCGACCGAGCTCTCCGGCGGTCAACAGCAGCGGGTTGCGATTGCGCGAGCCTTGATCAACGACCCGTCGCTGATTCTTGCCGACGAACCTACAGGGAATCTTGACTCAAGCTCCAGTACCGAAATAATGGCAATTTTTCACCGTCTGCATCAACAGGGCGCAACCATCGTCATGGTCACGCATGAATCGGAACGGGCACGCGAGGCGCAACGGATCGTAAACGTTTTGGATGGAAAAGTCGTCGCCCCGCAGTACGAAATCGATCGTGTTTCTGTTGCTTGACTGCAAATGACATAGGGCTGATCATTTCGACTCATATTCAGCCCTGCAAACCTGCGACTATCAGGAAAGAAAAATCTCATGCTGCAGGACTCAATTCAATCTGCGCCGCTAGGCCGACAAACGTTGGAAGATGGGTCATTCAAAGATCTGCATGGAATGACCGCGTCAAACTCCTTTCGAGTCGCCTGGGAAGGGGTTATGCTCAACAAGCTGCGTTCTTTTCTAACTACTTTGGGCATTATTATCGGCGTCGCCGCCGTGATCATTATGCTGGCCGTCAGCGCCGGCGCCGAAGCCGAAATTGAGGATCAGATAAGCGGGCTTGGCGCAAACTTAATCATGGTAACGCCGTTTCGCAGCTTCGGCGGCGTGCGCGGCGGCCCAGGTGGCGGCGGCGGACCTGGAAACATCACCACATTTACCTATGACGAAGTCCTGTTCCTCTCACAGAATCTGCAAAATGTCAGCGGCGTATCTCTCGAACAGAGCACCTCCCAGAACGTAAAGGGCGGTGCTTCTACCATGACCGGTGTGTCCATCGTCGGCGTTACTGCCGATTTCCTCGAGGTGCGCGACTATGAAGTTGCACAGGGGCGCTTCTTCACCGCGGCCGAAAATGATGCCACCCAACGTGTCGCCATTCTCGGCGCCGGCATCGCCGAAGACATGTTTGACACGACCAATCCCATAGGCCAGCAAGTGCGCATTGGCTCCTCGCGCTTTACCGTCATCGGCGTGATGGCAGAACAGGGAGTCGTCGGCGCGACCGATAACGACGGCCGCATTTACATTCCCGCCTCAGTAGTCTTTAAGAAGTTCGGGGGAACCGGCTTTGGTGGCAATCGAGTGCGCATGATCCTTGTCAAAGCCGAGGGCGGCGACGCCTTGGAAGGCGTGATGGCCCAAATTACTTCCTTGCTTGCCGGGCGCCGCAATGTCGATCCGGCTGAACCGAATTTTGGCGTGCGAACACAGCAGGACATTGTCGACGCCCGTTCCTCGACCACAGCAGCGTTCCGCAGTCTGCTGGCCTGGGTCGCCGCCGTTTCGCTCGTCGTCGGCGGTATCGGAATTATGAACATTATGCTTGTAAGCGTGACCGAAAGAACGCGCGAGATCGGCCTGCGCCAAGCCCTCGGCGCACGCCCGCGCGACGTGCAGCGTCAGTTCCTGCTAGAGGCGGTGATGCTCAGCCTGGTGGGCGGGTTGGCCGGCCTCCTCGTTGGCGTGGGAGGCTCCTTCGTCTTCGGCGAGTTGGGCGGCATGCGCACCGAGCTGGTGCCGCTCTCGTTGCCCCTGGCATTTGGCGCTTCCGCTGCCGTCGGCATCTTTTTTGGCTACTACCCGGCCACACAGGCAGCACAACTGGATCCCATCGTAGCTCTTCGACGAGAGTAATCTCTTCCACGACCACAAATGGTCCCTCAATTCCGGCCCCGAATTCTGAAGCCCCCAATCCTATCAGGAGATTCCACAGATGTACTCGACCATAAAACGTGTTGCCCTTTACTTGGCACTAGCCACTCTTGTTCTTGTCCTTGGCGCTTGTGATCAAACAGATTCGCCCGCACAATCTTCCCCGCCCGCTCAGGAAGAGCAGGACGCAGAAGAGAAAACTGAGGAGACAGCGTCCGAGCCCTCTGAAAGCGCCGCCTCTGATAGCGCAGCTGTTCTGGACAGGATTAACCTGAACGACATGACCCGTGAACAGCTTCTCGAAACCATCCCTGACTTCGGCAGTCGAATGGTTCGCGAATTCTTCGAGTATCAGCCTTATGTCAGCATTCAGCAGTTTCGCCGCGAAATAGGCAAGTATGTCGACGACGAACAGGTCGCCTTCTATGAGAGTTATATCTATGTTCCGATTGAAGTGAATGACTCAGACGCAGAAACACTGAAACAGATGCCAGGCGTGGATGACGCCACAGCTGAAACCCTTATGGCAGCCCGCCCATTCGATTCGTCCGATGCCTTTCTAGCTGCGCTCTCCGAGCACGTCAGTGAAGAACAGCTGGATTTGGCTGCATCCTACCTTACCGAGTAATGCCATGAACGCAGACATCCTGGTCAATCGATATCGAACCTTCCTGCTGATCGTCGCTGGATTCAGTTGTGTCTTTACAATTATTGAGTTGTGGCTGGAGGAACATACGGGCGACCCGCCCCAGCTAATCCCGTTCGTCCTCTGTGGTATTGGCGCGGTCGCGATCGCGGCCGCGCTCTTCCGCCCGCGGCGCATTACTCTGAAGCTGCTGCGAATTGTAATGGGCGTCATGCTGTTCGGCAGCCTCTTTGGTCTCTTTGAACATGTCGAACATAATTTGGAATTCGCCAAGGAGATCCGCCCCAACGCATCATTCTCAGTCCTGCTGTCGGATACTTTGTACGGCGCCAACCCGCTGCTCGCACCTGGCATTCTGGCGCTGGCAGCGGTCCTGGCCATTGCCGCCACTTACTTTCACCCTGTTCTGCAAGCACAGGACAAGTCAAACTGACAGCTCCTTCCTGTCATTGCTAACCCAATTTCGACAGAGGTTGCCGTTCGAACTTCCTCCGACTCTGCCGGCTCCCCGCCGACCTCGATTCTGAAGCGGCAAAAATGCCCCCTGCCGGCCGCCCATCCGCGCAACGCTCCTAACCTGCCGGACTAAGAAAGTGTTTCTTCTGTCTGGGAACACACGCAGGATTTTCCCCTCCCCTTCCATCAGGTATACTTCCTTCACAACAAGCCGCGAAAACACGCTTTGGAAGGACTCTATCCGATGGATCAACGCAAGATCGCACTGGCTGCCGCTGGCTGGCTTGTCGCAGTCCTCATCATAGGTCTTACCCGGCCGGAACCACCGCCTGCGTTCCAGACCCTTCCCGCCGACGTTTACTTTGACAAGGTCTACGGCGCCTGGAAAGCGACCATGCTCGCCAACCACTCCGGCCTCCAACTTCAAGGCATATACATTGAAGAGCCCGGGCCTCCAGGATCATTTTCTCTCTTGCTGCTTGACGAATGGTCAACAGATGACGACACGCATGTCGAATGGGTGGACCTCCACATTCTGGAAACCCATGGACTCAATCCCACCCCCGAACAGATACGCGATGAGTGGGTCGACCACCTGAACCACGACATCTGGGTATCAACGCGCCGCGCCCGCGACCTGATGGACGAGGGCCTGCTGCCGCCGGAAACCGGGTTCCCCTCCAACAATCCTGACGGCGCCTGGTCCATCGACGCCCAACTGCAGACCGAACTGTTTGGCATGTTGGCTCCCGGTATGCCCCATGCAGGCGCAACCTACGCCGAGCGGTTCGCACGCATTACCAATAGCGGACCGGCCGTGGAGGCCAGCGCCTTTTTCGCGACCCTGTACAGCCTCGCCTTCTTTGACGACGACGTGCCCGCCCTTATTGACGCCGCCCGCCAGCAGACCGCTGACGAAGCCATCATCGCCCCCATAGTCGATAATGTTGTGCGTTGGCACCAGCAAAACCCTGAGGACTGGCGCATAAGCCGGCAGCTCATACGCGATATGTACGACACCGACCCGATGTGGTGGGCCTCACGTGTCAACTTTGCCTTCACCATCATGGCCCTGTTGTATGGAGAAGGCGACATTCTTCGGACCATCGAAATCGCCGCCCTGGCCGGCTGGGATGCCGACAACACCATGGCAACCGCCGCCGGCCTCCTGGGCCTGATCCACGGCTACGACAACCTCCCCGAAGAAATCGCCTCCAGCACCGACGTCTATTTCAATGAAGACATAACCGGCGATCTTCCTCGTTACGACACCGTCACAGAATTTGCCCGCCGTACACAAGTCCTGGCCGAGATGATGATCTCGAACGCAGGTGGGGCCGTATCGCAAGGCGTGTACCGGATTCCAGTTGAATCGCAACCGACTCGAGGGCGCTGACAAGGATGGCGGGTCTGAGGTACTGGTCTATCCCCCTTTCCCTCTTGATCGTATCGTTCACGGCCTACGGTGGCATGCTCTCCATGCAGCTCCGTCACGGTAACCTGGGAACGACCGAAGTTGCCGAGTTTCTGGCCTGGTTTGGCTTGGCCTTCGCAGCCTACGCCGGCGCCATATTCTGGTTGGAGCGGTGGTGGCGCACCCGCGGCCGCGCAGACCCTCCTTCACGACCGCGTTTCAGAGGATTCTACCTGCTCGCGGCAATCTGGGGGGGAGCAATTCTCTTCAGATGGCTTCTACTCCAGACATTCCCCACCCTTTCGTCTGACGTCTTCCGCTATATGTGGGATGGACACGTCACCATCAACGGCGTCAGTCCATATGCCTTCCCAATTGACGCTTCGCAGCTGGACTGGTTAGACGCCCCCTTTCGCTCCCAGGCCAATCATGCCTGGATGGCCAGCCCTTACATGCCTGCCGCGCAGTGGTTCTTCGCCGCCATCGCGCAATTCTACCCACTCGATCCACAATCATTTCAGACCTCTGCTGTCCTGTTTGATCTGGCGACCGCGTTCATTATTTCGAGGCTCCTGCTGCTCGCCGGTCTGCCCTCCCACCGGCTCTTCATCTACTTGTGGAACCCACTGGTAATTGTCGAGACCGCGCAAGGCGCACACGTCGACGCTCTGATGGTAATGTTGATGATGCTGGCCGTCTACGCAATGCTGAGCATACCTGCTTCAAATAGTCGGGCAACGCAGCCCAACAATCCTCGCACGGTCTCCGCGAAGCCTGCCTTCGCACTCTTGTCGCCTGCCCTGCTTGCTCTGGCTACCCTCACGAAACTGATCCCCGGTATCCTGGCGCCAGTATTCTGGTGGCGGTGGAATTGGGGCAGTCGCCTGCTATATGTTTATCTCACCTTCGCGATGCTAGTGTCGCCGGCGTTGAGGGCCGGCTGGGGATTGACCGGTGAGCTCGACGGTCGTGGACTTTTCGGCGCCCTTCGCATCTACAACAAACAGTGGAATTTCAACAGTGGCATTTTTCTCTGGTTGAAGAACTGGCTCGAGACCATGGGAATCGGCGAACCCATGGTTCAATCCCAGGAGATCACATATTTCCTGCTCTTCTTACTCCTGATAATTCTCTGGTGGCGGTTTCCCCGCAGCCAATCTGACGTGAAATCGACGTTGCGCTGGCTGGCAGTTCCCGTGGGGGGCTACCTCCTGCTTACAACAACGGTGCACCCTTGGTATCTCTTGACGCTGATGCCTTTCCTGCCCTTCCTGGCCCCCGCCGACAATGAGCCAACAAGACAATGGCTGGTCCCGCTCCCATGGCTCTGGCTCAGCGGTGCGATTGCCCTCTCCTATGTCACCTATATCGATCCCGAAAACCTGCGCGAACTGGATTGGGTGCTCCTGACTGAATGGTTGCCAACACTGGGGCTTCTGGGGATAGCGCTGCTATGGGGATCCGAAAAGCCGGTCAGGCTCCCCGGCATTTTCGCGCGTGAAGATGCAGAAAGTTCGACCTAAAGCCTGGCTCACGCAAGCCAGGCTGTGAGCATCATCACCTCCAGTGTCAAGGTTGAATTAATCGCATCTACTCAGCCCCAACTGACTCGCGCCCCTAACCCCTCGCCCCTGACCCCTCACCCCTAACCCCTGCCGTTACGCGGTCGGGCCTTCGGCCCTCCCTTGTGCAGGGGCTCCGCCCCCGCAACGCCCCCGCCCAAAAACATCGCTCACCCACCGTGCGCCTTCTTCCCTGCTGTGCGGGTCCACCAACGCGGCGGCTGCCAGCCGATGGCTCCATCACATAGCCTGAATGGCGGCGAAGATGAAGAGTTGGTAAAGAAACATACTGTATGCGGCTCAGCAAAGGGCAAAATTCATTAATCCCTTCTTCCCGCATAGCGGATAATCTGGATCCCTGGAAACTCCGCCTGCTCGGACTCTCCAAAAATCTTGCCCAACTCGCGCGGAATAATTCCTTCCGGGTCGGAGTACCAGTTATGGGAGTAAACCAGCCAGACTTGCTCGCGACCGGCAAGCATCTCCCGGATCCGTGCAACGTCACCCTCCTCCATCCTCGGCTCCAATTCCCCCCGGTCAAAAAGGTCGACAGGCAACCCCTTCAATACCGTGTCAAGCTCGTATCGCTCGTAGTAGTATTCAAAAGGAATCTGGACCCAAGTGGCGTTGAAAACGATCATGTCCGCCGGCTCCACCTCCTCTGCAACATAAGAAGCGGCTTTGTCCCACCCCTCCTTCTGAAACCAGTAATAGTATCCGTTCAAGGAAAGCCCGCTCAGAACAAGAATGGCCGCCAGGATAGCGACCTGCGCGCCTACACGCACAAAAGACACCAGCCCCGCAATGCTGACCCCGCGGCGAAGGTCAAAAACCTGCCATAAACCCTGCTTCAACGGGCCGCCAAGAACGCGGATGCCAGCCGCAACCAGTACAAAGTATGGCAGCGTTGTCCATATCAGGGGGCGCTCCGCATAGATCGGGCTGCGAAGACTCACCACGAACGCCACAATGTGGGGAATCGCAAACAGGGAGATGATAAGAATCGCAGCCCTGTCGCTGTCTGCGTACGGTATAGAACTCGTGTTGCTTTTCGTTCGGTTTCCCCAGCCACCCGGTCGCAGCCATCGCACCTCTTTCGCCACCCAGCCTCGCCCCGCAACCAGGCCAACCAACCCGATGAAGGCCAGAACAGAATAGCCCCACATTCCCGTAGGGCGCCAGGGAAGATCCGTTGGCAGAAAAGCGAAGTGAAAGTTTCGAAACGTGTCCAGCACCAGGTTGGGCCACGGCGGGGGCAACCAGAAACCCGTTCCTACGTCGATTACCTGGATGACAAATGGCACCGCCCACGGCAGCCACAGCAGGACAGCCAGCCCTTGAAACCTGATCCAATTGAGCCAGAAAGCATCAGTTTCAGCCTTCCTTGCATCAGCGCGTGAAACTGCTCCCAGCCCCTGCGCTGGCATCTCGCCAGAGCCCATCGGCGAGCCGTCCACAGCCTCGGCTTCCGCACGCGCCTCCTTCTCCTGCCCGTCGCCTCCGTCCCTCCCAATCCCTGAAGGAAACAGCAGAAAGATCAACCCGGCTGCCGCATTCAGCGCCATCGGCAGATAGACCGCAGCCGTATTGTGCGTCAGCATGACTAGGGCCTGGGCTACCGCCAGTCCTACCCAATCGCGGCCCCTCGGAACCCGGCTCGTAACCAATCGTCCCAGGAAATAGATGACGATCGCCACTTCAAGCGTAAGCAGCGCGTACATGCGCGTTTCCTGGCCGAACTGCACGTGAAAAGGCGATACGGCCAGAATCCCCGCCGCAACAAATGCCGTCTGCCGGTCGACCAGGCGCCGGCTACCCGCGTAGAAAACAGGTACGGTCAGCGTCGAGGCCAGCGCCGAGAGCGTCCGTACTGCTCCCTCCAGCGGCCCGAACAACCATATCCAAAAGTGCAGTAGGCTATAGTAAAAAGGAGGGTGCTGGTCAACCTCTATCAGCCAGCGCCAACCCTCCCAGATACTGTGGCGCGCAATCCAAAGACTGTACGCCTCATCCAACCAGATGCTCTTCTCGTCGATTCTGTAGAAGCGGAGAATCCCGGCAGCCACCGCGATCACCAGAACATACAGCAGTTCGCCGCGCTCCCAAAGACTGTCTCTTAGCCATCGAACTCCGAGTTTTCCGTTCATCCATTCCATTATGGCATCTGCCGAACCAGGTATCAACTGCTATGTCCTGTAAAACCGGGCAGCCCGGCAGTTTAGTTCCGTTGCACATGCGCAAAAGCCCATGTACAATTCTTCACAACAGGCCGACCTGCAGGAGCCCGCAACACGTCCCGCGGGCTGATGTCGCCGTTCCTGTCTCGCCTTACCCAAATCGCCGAACGTATGTCGAAGGCGACTCTCGCTGCAAAGTTATGCAGGGCCGGACCTCTCTCTCCAAACTACGAGAATACCAATGACCTCCCCAATCCACCTTGAGGACGGCGCCCCGTGGCGACAGCGCTTCCGTTGCAACACGCTCAGCAGCGTCTATGTCGCGCCCGAAAACCCGTCGCGTGGGATCGTCCACGGCAACTTGGATGGCCCGCAGCGCCGCTTCTACGCCTGGGACGTCCCCACAGGCGGCCTGCGCACATTGACACAACCTGACGAAACGCCGTCTTACGCCTGGTTGGGTCCTGCCGGCGACTTCCTCTACTTCCTGCAGGACAAAAAAGGCAGTGAACTGGGCCACATCGCACGCATTCCCTATGCAGGCGGGCCGCCCGTCGATCTCACCCCGCAGCTGCCCATCTATACCTTGCGCGGCTTCGATATCAGCCGCGACGGCGCCTGCCTGGCATTCGACGCAGTTTACGAAAACCGCTACTGGTTCTACTGCCTCGAACTGTACGCAGACGGATCCTTTTCTCCCCCGCGACTCGTCTATTCTGACCAACAGGAGACCTGGGCCTGTCATCTGTCACATGATGGCAGCCTTCTGGCCGTCAAGTCAACGATGCGTGCGCCCCACAGCCGCCGCTATACCACCCTTGTCTTCGATACAGCTTCCGGTGAACAGGTCGCCGAGCTTTGGGACGGCGCCGACTACAGCGTCGAACCGGTCCAATTCTCACCTCTGGCCGGCGATGACCGCCTGCTCGCCACTACAACGGCAGGCGGAGCGCTCCAGCCGCTGCTATGGAACCCGCGTACGGGTGACCGTTGCGACCTGGCCATGCCCTCCGCAACGGGATCCGCTCTGCCCCTGGACTGGTCGCCCGACGGCAACAAAATCCTGGTGCAGACAAAGACTGATGACCACCAAGGCCTGTTCGTCTTCGAACTGGCTGAAAGCAATCTCCTCCCGCTCCAACATCTGCCCGGCACGTTCAGAGGCCGGAGCGGGACATTCCATACCGGAACGTCGGCCTCCTTTTTCGCGCCCGATGACACCGTCTGGGCCCAATGGAGCGACGCCTCCCATCCCCCCAGGCTGCTCTCGCTGACAGCCACCGATCCTCCAACGCCTGTACTACCCCCCACCGACTGCCCGCACGGCCAACCATGGTGCTCGGTCACATTCCCAAGTTCCGACGGCGTCTCCGTTCAGGCCTGGTTGGGCCTCCCCTCGAGCGCAGACGCGTCAGAAGGACCCTTCCCTACCGTGCTGCACGTCCATGGCGGGCCCAGCGGCGCCGTCTCCAACAACTTTGACGCCACCAGTCAGGCTTGGCTTGACCACGGCTTCGCCTTCCTGACCGTGAACTACCGCGGCTCTACCGGCTTCGGCCGCGACTTCCAGGAAAAGATCAACGGCGACGTCGGCCACTGGGAACTGGATGACATGCTCGCCGCCCGCCGCTGGCTGATCGATCAAGGGATCGCACACCCGGACCAGATTCTACTTGAGGGAGGATCATACGGCGGGTTTCTAACGGTATGGGCACTATCGCAAGCACCCGATCACTGGGCCGGCGGCGTGGCGCCAGTGGCAATTGTCGATTGGACATTGAATTACGAGGACTCTTCGGCCGCCATGAAGGGCTGGGCACACATGATCTTTGACGGCACGCCCCAACAAAAGCCGGAACTCTACCGCTCCCGTTCTCCTCTCACCCACGCAGCAGCCATTCAGGCCCCCTTAATAATCTTCCAGGGACAACACGACAGCCGCGCCACGCCTCGCCAAATGGAGCGGTTCGCCCGCACAATGGATGAGTTGAACAAGGACTTCACCCTGTTCTGGCTCGACTCCGGCCATGGCTTTGGAACTGCCGCCACTGCCGAGCGCATTCAGGAAGCCCATCTGAAATTCGCCTACCGTGTTCTGGGGCTGATAGAGCCAGATGTGGACTGAACTCTACAAGCGCTACAATCGCCTGTTCAATCCGTCATCTGGCGTCCGCGCAACCCTGGCGAACACCGACTACAGCCTTCTCCTGGGATCCAGCACGCTCTGGTGGCTGGCCCACTATATGGAGATGATCGTACTGGGCTGGCTCGTGCTGGAGTTGACCGACTCCGCCGGCATGGTCGGCCTTGTCGGCTTCTGCCGTTCCATTCCCTCACTGCTCGTCGGTGGCTTTGGCGGCCTTATGTCCGATCGAATCGGTCGCCGCCCCCTCATCATCGCCGCACAAACGCTGACATTCTGCATGTACGCGACGGTTGCGCTACTGCTGGCAACAGGCTTGCTCTCTCTCTGGCATCTCGTCGCAACTTCACTGGCGCTCGGCTGCGCCTGGGCCATGGACTGGCCGACCCGCCGCGCGCTGATACCCGACCTGGTCGGCCGCCCTCGCGTCATTGACGCTCTCATGCTGGAGAATCTGGGCATGAGCGTCGCCCGCGCCTTGGGCCCTCTGCTTGCCGGTCTCGTGCTCGACGCCCTCAATGTTCTGGGCTGTTTCCTGGCACTGAGCCTGCTTTCAGCCGCCTCGCTTCTTCTCCTGCGCGCGCTCTCGCGACAGCCGCTACCCCATACCTCTTCGCCCTCCAGCGCCTCCCCCCTGGCACAGATTCGGGACAGCGTGCGTTACGTGCGTCAGAATCAGTCCATTCTTGCCGTAACGCTGATCACGATGATCATGAACATGCTGGCCTTCCCCTATATGAACTTCCTTCCCGTATTTGCTCGCGACGTCTTGGATTTGGGACCGGTGGGGCTGGGGTACCTTGGCGCGGCCGTCGGTATCGGTAACGTTGTCGGCCTGTTTCTGGTCAACTGGGCCAGGCGCTATGCCAGCGCAGGATGGATATTCATTGTCGGTACCCTCCTGCACTGCCTTGCCCTGCTTTCCTTTACAGCCAGTTCCGTTTTCGAGGTCTCTTGGGCGCTACTGCTGGTGGTGGGGATGGGCCATGCCTGCTTCGGAATCATGCAGAGTTCTATCGTGCTGCTTTCCGCCGCCGACGAGAGAAGGGGCCAGGCCATGGGAGCTATTGCCGTCGCAATCGGCGCCGGTCCATTTGGTCGACTACAGACCGGGCTGCTGGCCGACGCATGGGGCGCGCCCCTGGCCGTCGGTGGCGAAGTCGCAGTCGCGGCGTTGCTGGTGGCGGCGGTCGCCATTACTCTCCCCGGCCTGCGCCAGGTTGACGGCAACCAGGAGCAGGTCGCCGTCCCCTAAAAGGCCCTCGGCCGAAACCCAAAAACTACTCCATCGCCTCCTGCATCGCCGCAACCGCCTTTTCCTCGATCGCGCTGATCTTCAGCACTTGTGCCGCGATCTCCTCTCTGAAAGTGATGACCTCTTCCTCAGAGAGCGGAAAGTCCGTCTCCATCTGGCGTCGAATCCCGATCAGACGGTCAGCGTTTGCACGCCCTTCCTCAATGGCTGCGCCTCCTTGCTCCAGGAAAAGCCTCTGATTTTCCAACATCAGATTGCGCGCCTCGGCCCAAACCGGAACGCTATCCGGCAAAAGCACCAGGCCAAGCTCCTGCCAGGCATCGGCGCTTACACGAAACTGTTCAGCCGCTTCTCGCAATACTGGCCGCTCCAGAATTTCAGCGGCTTCTTCGAGAAACGCAGCGAACATGTCCCTTTCGGCGAAACCCTCTTTGCCAAAAGTATGCGTGTCGCCGAAGACTGATTCCAGGCCGGCGAACATCTTGCGCCCGCGCGGAAACTCCTTCTCCCAGCTGCTTCGCATCTTCGGCTTTCGTAGCGCGTCGGCCCAACGCTCAAAAGCCGCAAAGCCGAAATTGTGGCGGGCGCCCTTCGGCGGCTTGTCCGTATACAACTGTATACTGAAACGGATTCCCGCTTTCACTGCCTCCGCAAGCTTTTCGGCGTCCGGCGCCTCCAGCGTCATGATCCGGTGCCTGAACTTTTTCACCTTCGCTCGCGCTGCCGCCAACTTTCCGGTCGAAACGCTTAACGGCACACGCGCTCGGTCGGCAATCAAGACCTCGTCCGCCTCTTCGTCATACCCGTAAACTACCACCGGCAACATATGCGGGAACTCAAATTCGTACGGTTGCGGGTCGTAAGGAAGGCTCTGCGCGTCAACCCAGGTAATGGCCGGCGTGCCATTCTCCAGTGTGTCGACAAGGTTGCCGACTGCCCTATCCGGGCTCGGCGTTTGCCGCAACTCCTGTACCGCGCCCAGACGCTGCAACATCGTTTCCATCGGGTCAAATGTGTTGCGGGTAAGGATCCGCGCGTGGGGGTCAATACCCTTATAGGCAAACACGAAATATCCCAACACCGCGCCCCCGCTGACACCCATCAGCAGAGCTTCAGTATACGGTTCTCCCGTATGCGGCGCCTTCACCCCGCAATAATCGTAGTAGTTGCGAACTGTGCCCGTTTCCCAATGAATTCCCTCAAACTGGCTGTAATCTGTAAGCGTTGGCATTCCTGCATTCCTTCGAAATCTGATGGCTAAAGTCGCCCCAATCATACCCGATCCGACGGCAGCAACGGCGAAAGAGAGACATAGTCGTCACCGAACCTTTCAGCCGCAACAGGTTCGCAACTCCTGCACGAGGCGAGAAAGGTTGTTCATTCTCCCCTCATAGTTGTATTTTTTGGCGGTCGGGCCTTCGGCCCTCCCTTGTGCAGGGGCTGCGCCCCCGCAACGCCCCCCTACAAAACCATCCCTCACCGACCCTGTGCCTTCTTCGCAACGTGTCGGCTGGCGAGCAAGGCGGCCGCTTTACACCAGTTGCGTCACCAAGAGCCTGAATGCTCCCAAGGATGACTGGCTGGTCAACCACTGTGGCTTAGTAGTTACCTGAAAACTAAAAACTGACTACCATAAACTGCAGTTCCACGCCCCCGCAACGCCCCGCCCTAGCTAGCCGCCTTGCTCACTCTTCCCCAGCAACGTGTCTAGCCAACAGTGTCTCCTCCCCTACTTGCCGTCTCCAGCCACTGACCAATGCCGTCCGCAGTTCACCTTAAACAAAAAGCTGACTACTAGGTTTCGCTGATATTTGCAGCATCCTGTTCAAATTAACGAATTCATGTCTAGAGTTAGCCAACGGGCTTGATTTGAGGAGTGATATGACTAACACAGAATAACGCGTGCAAGCATTAGTTGACACTCTATGCGAGTCAGATAGTTTGTCCAGTGGAGACAATCATACCGCTGCGCAAGAGGGCGGGCAAAATCGGGGGTGGGGTTGGCCTGAGGGGAACGATTTACATCATATTGTCCGATTTCGCAACGGCGGGTGGCAAGACGGAATGAGGCGGGGTGGGTTGTGGAGTATGGTTTGGGGAGTACTTAAATGTGTTATTCTAAGATTTTGAAATCGAATGTTGTAACGAACCCGCATCGGCGGCAAACGATGACTGCTCGTTCGGTCCTGCGTTGTCTGCTCCCCCCAAGAACAGTAGTCCCGGCTCTGTCCCGTTCGTCCCTTGGTTCTTGATCGAGTATTACATTGAAAGAGACCGGCACCTGGGTAACCGTGTGTAAGTCCGAAGCGTTTCCCTCAGACGCGTTTCACTGAGCGCATCTTTGGAAGTTCGCGACTGGCGTGCTGAGGGCGTAGAGAAGTTTCGCCTGTCTGTCGGGATGTGTGCGTGCCATGGCAAACCCCTGATGTTGTGAGTTTTCTTGATCTGTGCAAAGGGGAAGTTAGGGGTAGAATGCTCTACGCACTTCCATAACTAAATCTTCCGCCATGTCGTTTTGTCGAGCCGCCAGTTCGGATCTCTTGACAGTCGGAGGGGATAGCGTGATGGGCTGAATTTTCTGGGGTGACATGGCTATCGGCATTGTGGCCTGATCTGGATTTCGTTGGTGCTCCGCACGAGTTTTCCAGTCTGGATAGTTGGCATTGAGCAGGACGGCGGCGATTCCACAATGAGAGAACCGATTTGAGTCGTCAAAGTGGTCGAGGGCATATCTGGAGAATTCAAGAAAGCACTGAATTTCCTTATTGACATCTTCTTCTATGATTACAAAGAGAAAGTTAGACATGGACAAAACGGTTACATATGTAGCCCGAGTTCGGAGTTAAATCAAAGTCGGCAAGGAAGCCAATTCGTTGTTAGAGAGACGGAGAGAAAGTTTCTTCGTTTGCCTGGTGAAGGCAAGCAAATCGGCGATGAGTTTGACGTCACAGTTTATCGCGCTGCGGTGACGAGGCAGGTTCATTCTGTGCCTTACTTTCGCGTTGGTCGACGATGGTCCCCATAGCGGAGCACTCCGTCTGCGCCGCAAAGTTAGTATGTCCCTCGCTATATCAAGATTGACACCAGATTGGCACAGATCTCACGCAAATGGCACACACAAGTCATTTCAATTCGTGTATCATGTTTCTTGAGAGCTGCGTTTAGCGTTCGATTATGGCAGGCAAGAGAGCCATATCTTTGCCAGAGAGACGGAGGGAACGCTTCCTGGATTGCCAAATGCAGGCAATCAGACTGGCAATAGAATTGACGGCAGCACTGCTCTTGCCCTTGAAGAGACGCTTACTTACTCCGAATTCAGGTTAGGTAAGAGTCCCGTGTCTGTCAAGACACACAAATCGACCCTCCTGCAATCTGTTCAGTTTTCCGCTTTCAACAAGAGTCTGTGCGCCATCATCAATCAAGAAGAGTGGTTCAGCCCCTTGTAAGGTCAATTCTCTAAGGCGGTTCATTGTGACCTGCCCCCGATGTTTGTACCATCTGTTATGTTAGTCCGACAAGCACGGGGCAGGGTCGGCAGGCAAGAGTGCCTCAGGCGCGGGCGGGCGGTAGCCCAGGGAGCTGTGCTGGCGCGCGGCGATCGGGCAGACGCTGGCGCCGAGCTCGACCGCAATGGGGGCAGGTTCCGTCCCGCACCACGCCGGGTCAGGACCTGTCAGGACAAGGTCGATTCATTACGTTTCGACAGAGGAAGGCGCTCGAGCTGCGCCCGGAGCCGCCAGGACAGCCAGCGCCATCGCATCGGCGACGAGAATGGAGGTGGAATTATTTGTGATCTGTCTACCCCCTCTCCCCTTTTTGTGGAACTCATATACCTCAATACCACGAACAACAGGCGCGCCGGCAAAGAGTTTGGCCGCCCGGCTCATACAATGAAGGAACCTCATAATGTTTCCCGATGTGCGTCAAAAGATGAGTCACGATGCCCGGGTTCAGTACATATGGGCAAGAAGTGCAATCGTCTTCGTCTTGCTGGTGTTCTTCTTCCTGAGCTCTTCTGCGATGACCGTCATCTTCATTTATCCAACGCCTTTCTACTGGATCTTCTATCACATCGACATTGTTTTCTACCCTGAAGCACCGAAGTACGCTGCACTCGGCATGGCCCTTCTCTCAATTTGTAGAAAGTCTGCCATGATTATTGTAGAAGCGCGACAGTAACGCTGCGGTGGGCGGCCTCAGCCACTGTGCTGCCCTCGGCTATCGCTACCTCAGCCTCTCTCAGCTTGTTGATCACCTGCTCCGGCGCATGTCTCCTCTTGGCCATCTTTCCCCCTTTCTACGGCCCAATACTAACATTATACCTGGACCAGTTTCTGGGGGCAGGTCAAAGAACAGGTCACCTGAGAGCAGAATCCAACCCTTTCTCGTTTGACACAATTGGTCGGCGACCCCGCCCTGCGTCATCCCCATCAAGTTTTCTTCGCGGACAAAGAAAGGCGTACTCCGTGGCCCTCAATGGAAAAAAGGTGTTCTTCGCGGCCCTTCGTGGACAAAAGGTGTTGCCCTTGCAGTTCTTCGCGGCCCTTCGTGGACAAAAGGTGTTGCCGTTGCCGTTCCTGAAGTTGCCGTTGCAGTTCTTCGTGGTCCTTCGCGGCCCTTCGTGGCCCTTCGTGGACAAAAGGTTTTGACGTTGCAGTTTTCCGCGCCCCCGCAACGCCCCGCCCTGGCTACCCCCTTGCTGGTTCTATCCCACCGTCGTTGAATGCCGATAGTGAGCTGGTCAAGACAGACACTTAATGGGGCTCAGAAGCCATGTCGTCACTCTCCGCTCTGGATTCTCCAACGGGTGGCGTCGCCAGCCATTCCGCTCCAGGCGATGACCAGGTGCGGGTAGACCGCAAAAAGGCCTTCCGGCGGAAAGCTGGATTTGCTCTCGTCACTGAGGTATTCGCTGGGCCGATAACCTACATATTTGCGGCTGAAATCCTCGTCTACCCGTTGCATTAGCTCGCCGCTGGGCCCGGTAACCTCTTCAAAATGGCCCTCGATAAGGACAACCTCGGCGCCGCTTTCCAGGTGAACCACGGCCTGTGGATTGGCACGCAAGTTTCGGATTTTCCGACCCACGCCCACAAAGTAGAAAACATCGTCCAGCCACGCACCCCAGACAGGCACCGCGTGGGGCCTCCCGTCATCGCCGGCGCTTCCGAGCCAGTAGTTCGACGCCTCACGCATTCGACTTTCGACGAAATCCCAGCCAAGCATTCCGCTGTCGTATTCCAGCGGGCCCGATGCGCCCAGGTTGGGGCGGCTCCGTTCACCGCTATACCTGTCGGTCATCACCCTCCCCCGAAAAAAGTGGCAAAACTCGCGCGCCGGAGCTCGGCGCGCTGATGTATACCTCAGGCCAGACGTTCATCGCTTTTGCATACCGCTCGCGAACCGTCCCCCGAACCTCCTTCTCGGTGCCGGCTTGCACCAGCGCCACCGCACAGCCGCCAAAACCTGCACCCGTAAGACGTGCGCCCAGGCAACCTGGATGGCTGCGCATTGCCTCAACCATGCTGTCAAGAGCCCCGCTGCTGACTTCGTAATCATCTCTGAGGCTGGCATGGCTGTCGTCCATTAGCTGGCCCACCTTCCTGAAGTCACCCCTGGCAAGCGCCGCGACTGCGTCCTGGACCCGTTCGTTCTCACTAACGACATGCAGGCAGCGACGGTAGACGATATCCGACAGCAGACTCTTGTGGGCTTCCAGCTGGCTACCACTCACATCCCGCAACGCGGTAATGCCGGGCAGAGCTGTCCGCAGAAGACGCACGCCTTCCTCACATTGCCCTCGCCGTTCATTGTAAGCGCTTCCTGCCAGTGAACGGCTTGCTTTCGTATTGCCAATCACCAGAGACACGCCATCAGGAAAGGGCACGCGCTGATAGTCCAGGCTGCGGCAGTCGATCAGCAGGGCGTGTCCGTCTTCTCCAAGTGTGCTGATAAACTGGTCCATGATGCCGCAGTTGACACCCACAAACTCGTTCTCGGCCTTCTGCGCCGCCCTTGCAATCTGCGGACCAGTCAACGAATGGATCTCATTGGCCGCTGCCAGAAACGCCTTGGCCGCGGAAATCTCCAGTGCGGCCGAGCTGCTCAGACCGCTGCCCCGGGGCACATTGCCGCTGACGATTCCCTCGAATCCCTTCAACTGAACGCCTAGTTCGGCCAGCGCCAGGCCCACTCCCTGTACATACTTGGGCCACAGCTGGCCGCTGTCCCGCTCCTCCGACCCAATTGCAAAATCCGCCCACGAGTCAAATTCCAGCGCGTAAAGACGCACGCGTCCGTCAGCGCGCGGTCGAAACAGCACACGTACGTCCCGGTCCAGCGCCACCGGCAGGACAAACCCATCATTGTAATCAGTGTGTTCACCGATCAGATTGACTCGGCCCGGCGCGATCGCCAGATGGGTCGGCTTGCCTTCAAAGTGGGCGTCAAATCCATCCAATATCTGTTGTGTTCGTTTGTCGAGTTGCATATAGCCATCTGTCTGGTTAGGGGGCAAGCAGCCTCACCCCGGCGAGCGGATTTCTCTTTGCCGCTACTGCGCCGCCTCTTTCGTAGCAGCAGGGCCCAGAACGGCGTACAGATTCAGGTCACCCTCTTTGCCGTCGGCGCGGAACGTGCGCAGTACCGACATGCCGGCGTCGGCGGCCAACTGTCTCAACTCCGCCTCATCAACCTGGTGAACATAACGAGTCGCTTCAATGCCCTGGCGCCAGGGAAGGAGACCGTCACCCGGCTCCAAAGCGGAAGCATCAATGCCAACATCTCTTGGGTCTATCAGCTTGGAACGAAACCTCGCGCTGCTCAAAAACTGCCAAAACGAAAGAATTACGCGACCGGCGCTTAGCCGCCGAAGGTCTCGCAGCAGCCGCAGCCGCAGCGCATAACCCGGCAAATGTTGCACCGTCGCCGTGCAAAGTACAATGTCAAACGCTGGTGTGTTGTCCCCGCCCTCTTGTGTAACGGTCGCATCGCCTTCAGAAGCTCTTTCGGTT
The DNA here is from genome assembly GCA_965116395.1 of Caldilineaceae bacterium. GTDB lineage: Bacteria > Chloroflexota > Anaerolineae > Caldilineales > Caldilineaceae > Bin5. The sequence goes on along the minus strand of OZ220684.1, from coordinate 5,010,924 downwards.
GTGAGGGCCGCGGTCCAGCCAGGATCTGCCAGATCTGCCCTGATGAACCGGCACTTCACCTCAGCCAGGTTCGTCGTGGATTCGCGCGCGAACTGGAGCAGAGCCCCATCTCCATCAACCCCCGTATAGGAAGCGCCGAGGCCCTCCTGTTCCAGCAGTCTTGCAAAGCGGCCGTTGCCGCAACCCACATCCAAAACGGTCGGCCTATCCTTCCCTCCTGACCTGAAATACGGTAGAATGGCGCGAAGTCCCGGCGTCCCCCCTTGGCGGGTCGCGTCAAAATACGGGGCCACTTGCGCATAAAAGCGCCTGTTCAGTCTCAACAAAGCATCGCGCACCTGTGGGTCCATGCTTGCCCTGTTCTCAAGCTGGGTTTCCAACGTAGGCGCGTGATCCAGTCGATTTTCTGAAACCATGAAAAGAATTCTAGCGCCGGATGAGATTCCGGCTGAAGTAGTTCAAATATCCCATGAATGGCAGCGTAAGCGGCGCTTCGATCCTGCGCGCCACCGCAACGAAATGTCCGCCATCTTCCGCGAAGTTCTCGCGGTTCAGGAAGCTGAATGGGATGCCAATCGCACCCTTCGATCCATTCTAGCCCGTTACCCCAAAGACGGCAAGGGATTCTATGCCAAGTCCGACCTGGTTGCCGGCTTCCGCCTCCTGATCGACGAAGGTGAGATCGATCCCAACCCGGTGCTGTTGGACCGAATCCGAATGAAGCCTGTGCGAACGGCCAGCGGCGTAGCGCCCGTAACAGTACTGACCGCGCCGGCCGGCTGTCCGGGTGAGTGTATTTTCTGCCCGGATGACTGGCGCATGCCCAAAAGCTACATCTTCGACGAACCGGGCGCGCAGCGGGCCGAACGCGACGGCTTCGATCCATTCAAACAAACGCTGGGCCGCATAGACGCCTTCGAAAGCATTGGCCACGACGCAAGCAAGGTGGAGCTGCTAATCCTGGGAGGCACATGGAGCGCCTACAGCCAGGACTACCGCGAATGGTTCGTGCGCCGCTGCTTCGACGCCATGAATGCCTATGGTAACCCCGACTATGTGCCGTCTGCCTCCCTCGAGGAAGCCCAACGCAGCAACATCCTGGCCGCGCACCGCAACGTCGGCCTGGTAGTGGAGACGCGACCAGACTGGATTGACGCCGACGAGATCCGGCACATGCGCCATCTGGGCGTGACAAAAGTACAGATCGGCGTTCAGAGCCTCGACGACGAAGTACTGGAATTGAACAAGCGAGGGCATTCAGTCGCTGAAGTAAGACATGCCCTTGGCCTGCTGCGTACCGCTGGCTTCAAACTGCACCTCCACTGGATGCCCAACCTCTACGGGGCCACGCTGGACGCCGATCGAGTCTCCTTCAACCGTTTCTTTGACGATCCCGCAATCCGGCCGGATGAACTCAAAATCTACCCATGTTCCTTGATTGCCGGCACCGAACTCTACCAAAAATGGCTGGCCGGCGACTATACTCCCTATTCGGAAGAGGAACTGGTTGCTCTGCTGGCGGATATCAAGCCTTCGGTTCCGCCCTACACGCGCATAAATCGCCTCTTTCGCGACATCCCCGCCCATCACATCGAAGCGGGAGTGAAGACGAGTAACTTGCGGGAAGTAGTCCACAAAGAGCTTGCGCGACGCGGCGAACGCTGCGGCTGCATCCGCTGCCGCGAAGTGCGCCGCCAGCAGGTGCGCGAAGATGCTCTGCGCTTGAAAGTCTCAACCTATTCTACCGATTTAACCGATGAGTATTTCTTGCAGTTTGTCGTGGCAGAGGATGAAGAAAACGGACCGGACGCGGCCAACCTTGAACGTGCCCCGCTAGCCGGCTTTCTAAGGTTGAGTCTGCCCAAATCGCCTCTGGCCGGGAGTCGGGCCTTTCTGGACGAAATCCAAGGCAATGCCCTGATCCGCGAGGTGCATGTGTACGGCCCCGCCCTCGCTATCGGCAATGCCGAAGACGGCGCAGCCCAACATGTTGGCATCGGCACACGTCTTCTGGACGAGGCCCGAAGGATTAGCCGCCAGGCCGGCTTCAACCGCATCAGTGTAATCGCCGCCACCGGCACCCAGGCCTACTACGCTTCTCGCGGCTTCGAATCGGGCGAGCTCTACATGACCGGCCCCGTCTGAATAAAGTCGCGTGCTTCCAACCAAACCAGGACAATCCAAAGTTCGATGCGAAATCGCAGCAGTCTGCTGCGATTTTCACCTTGGCGTTACAAGACTGCAGTGACAGTTAACTGATCAGTTCTGGAGCGAGACCATGACGTGCCAGGCTCCCGCTCACAACTGAATCCTCTCGCCAGAATCACAGATCGCCACTTAATTCAAGACGCAAAAAGAGGCACGGTCAAAAGACCGCGCCTCTTCGTTCGTTCAGGAAACGAGCCAGCCAGAACTGAGCGGCGCCTATACTTTGACGCCATTCAGGAGGCTACCCCCTTTAGAAATGCAATGTCAGGTCAAATTCAGTTGCCTGGACCAACGGCAGAATCTGATTAATCGTCGGCAACATCGATCCCATACCCGGCATGGCCATATCCAGTACAGGAATCGTGGTGATCAGCTCAAGCAGATTGCTGGCCTTGCTGCCGGACCAGTCCAACGTCGGCAGGGCATTTCCATCAATGGATATCGTGATGCCGTCAACATTGGTGCTGATTCCCAACTGGGAAATCCCCAATGCCCTGGCCATGCTGAGTTGGCTCAGTGTCATCGCAAGCGGAGCCAGCGCATAGTCGGTCATCGCATTCATCTCTGCGATGGACAGATCACCGATGCTGAAACTGCCATCAGCTTCGTAGAAAATTGGCAGGTTGATGCGCGGCGGCGTGCCTACAGCGGCCAGGAACTCTTCCTGGGCGGCCTGGGCAGCCATCGCCGAGCTGCTGTCACCTTCAATATACAGTGGAATCATTTCCGCGCCCGGCGCAACCGGGAACTTGGCAATTACGCCAATCCCAAGCTGGTCGACAAGCGCAAACAGAAGGTCAGCCATCGGAATGACCATGCCAAATGTGCTCAGTGTCCCAGGCAATGCCGACAACGAATCGCCCTTATAACTGATAGACGGAATGCTGCGGCCATTTACAAGTAGCAGCAGGCCATCCGGCGTGTTGCTCACCTGAATGTGCTGGATGTTGCTGGCCTCCATCAGGAAGACCATTTCCGGTGGGACGGGCAAATCCAATGGAACGCCAAGCGTGTCAACCAGGTCGGCCAGGGCAGCGTTCTTTATCGCAGGCGTGCCGTCCATACCAAAGTCAAGTACCAACGCGGGCAGGTCTATGACCAACTGGTCCGCATCATCGGCGACGCTGCCTTGACCGGCGCGGGGTGCACAACCCGATAAAGCAAGAGCTGCAATGAGCGTTAGGGCGGCCCAAAACGTCACACGTCGATTGAGCATTTCATACCTCCTAAGGGCGGTCTAGGTAAAAGGGTTATGATTGATTACAGCAAGAGAGCGGAAAACACGGCCGATTATGATAAATCCCGGACTCAGGTTCGTCCGGAAATTATACCATCCAATTCATACCGAATCCAAGCTCCACAAAAGTCGGCTGGTGGGGAAACTCCCTGCTTGCGTTCCGAATAATAAGGGAACAATCGGGATAATGCAAACTCCCATATACACAGACGAATGCTAAGCGAATTTTGTGTCATTCCGGTTCAATTCTAATTGAAAGAAGCCGGTTCGTCAACCTGCTACCGCTTAGATTCCAAGCAACAAAAGACTGATCCGCGTTCGATCAAAATACGATACGTCTGCGAATCTGCATTCACCTGGGCCTCGCCTCGAACCGTCGCATAGTCATGGACAAGGCCTGCCGGCAATGAAAAGTCGTAAGTTAGTCCTGAAGTTAGCTGAAACAGCTGTTGGGAAGGCAAGTCTGAAACAATCTTGCCAAGCTACCGCATTCGCTTCAGCAAGAGCTCGGACCGCCTGACCTCAATTCATGTCGAACTCGATGAATTCCCCGGTTACAGTAAAGATTATCCGCTCGCAGATATTCGTGACCCGGTCGGCCGCCCGTTCCAGGTTGTGGGCCGCCCAGAGCAGGTAGTTTGAGCGATCAATCAGTGTCGGGTCCTCCAATATCATATTGATCAGGTCGCGGTGAACCCGGTTGTACAACGCATCTACCTCATCGTCTCGCAAGGGAATTGTACGAGCAGCTTCCAAGTCCTGATTCAAGAACGCGTCCAACGCCTGATGAAGCATTTCAGTGGCGATGTCACACATGCGCGGAATATCCACCAATGGCTTGATCAGAGCTTCAGGACCGATAAGCAGAATGATCCGGCCGATGCCTTTCGCGTAGTCCCCAATCCGCTCCAACTCGGTGCTGATCTCGAGAACCGCAGCGATCAGCCGGAGGTTTCCTGCCATAGGCTGCTGTGTAGCAATCAACCGCAGACAGTCAGCCTCAATTTGGAACCGCTTCTTATTGATAATCTCATCTTCTTTGATCAAGCGCCTCGCCGTCTCTAAATCCCTGGTCCGAAGGGCTTCGACCGACTCCTTCAAGGCCTGCGTGACCATGCTCCCAAGCATCAACGTATCGGTTTGGAGCGTCTCCAGCTCACGCGCAAACGAAGTACGCAAAAGTTGTCCCATCGTTGGCTCCTCTCTTTCCCAACCGCTAGAGCTTCTGAAGGTAGGCGAGCAGCTTGTCTCGCATCTGGTCCCGCACCTGCCGAAAGGCCGCCATTCTCTTCGAATCGCTGCCAACCGCGTCTATGGGATCGTCAAATGGCATGTGGACGACTCTGCCTTCCCCTATCCAGATAGGACAATTCTTGGCAGCGCTGTCGCATACGGTCACCACTAGGTCCGGTTTCAGATCGCGATAAATCTCAACCGATTCTGAAACGCCTTCACTGATGTCGATACGTAGTTCCGCCATCGCCCGTACCGCCCGCGGATTCACCTTGCCTGTCGGCGCAGAACCTGCCGAATACGCCTCCCAATCTTCACCCAGATAGAAATTTACCAACCCCTCGGCCATCTGGCTGCGGCATGAGTTGCCTGTGCAAAGAATGAGAACCCGCTGTCTACCCATCGAAATTCGCCTCCACGACACCTGGGCTTCTAACCAAACCGCCCGGTAATGTAGTCCTCAGTGGACTTCTGGCTGGGATTGGTGAAAATCCTCTCCGTATCGTCAAACTCGATTAGAATTCCAGTTCGGCGATCGTCCACACTGAAAAATGCAGTGAAATCAGAAATCCGTGCCGCTTGCTGCATGTTATGCGTAACTACGATTATAGTATATTTTTCGGACAACTCCTTCATCAGATCCTCAATTCGCAATGTGGCGATAGGATCCAGCGCCGAAGCCGGCTCGTCCATGAGAATGATCTCCGGCTCAACCGCGATCGCTCTGGCGATGCACAAGCGCTGTTGCTGACCTCCGGAGAGCCCCAGCGCGCTCTGCTGCAGTTTGTCCTTCACCTCGTCCCACAATGCGGCCGATCGCAGCGCCCTTTCCACCATCTCGTCCATGTCGCCCCTGAAGCCGTTGATGCGCGTCCCCCAAGCGACGTTCTCGTAGATAGTCTTCGGAAATGGATTCGGCTTCTGAAATACCATGCCGATGCGGCGTCGAACTTCAACGGGGTCCACGTTATCATCGTAAATGTTCTGGCCTTGGAACAATACTTCGCCTTCAATTCGTGCGCCCGCGATCAAATCATTCATACGGTTAAAGCAACGGAGTACCGTGCTCTTGCCGCATCCCGACGGCCCAATAATCGCTGTGATCTTGTTCGATGGCACTCCCATTTGCACGTCGCGCACCGCGCAAAAGTCCCCATAGTATACGTGCATCGCCCCGGCTTCAATGGCGAATCGGCCCGTTCCATTGGGTGAAGGCTGGTTGGTCTCCGTCTTTAACTGTGAAGGGCGGTCGATGGCAATTGTCATAATCAGAAAGATTCCCTAGGCGTTGGCCTGCCTGCGGTTGAACTGGTTACGCAACAGGACCGCGGATGCGTTCAGAGTTAGAAGCAGAATGAGTAGCACAAGAATCGCCGCGGCAGCCAGATTCCGAAATTCATCTTGCGGTCGCGAGGTCCACTGGTAGATCTGAATAGGAAGCACCGTAAATTTGGAAAAGGGCCCGCTGGGATCCAGGGCAATAAAGGTTGAGGCCCCCACAACGACCAACGGCGCTGTCTCGCCAATAGCTCGGCTGATGGCGAGAATTGTTCCAGTCAATATCCCGGGCATAGCGCTCGGCAAAACATGATGCCAGATCACCTGCCAGTGCGTCGCCCCCAAACCGAAGCCCGCCTGTCGCAGAGAGCTGGGCACCGCACGTATCGCCTCCTGACCGTTGATGATGATCAATGGCAGAATCAAAAGACCCAGGGTCATTCCTGCCGATATAATAGTGCGGCCATTGGCCGTCGACTGATCGCCCACTCCCAGAAAAGCGCCGCTCGTAAAAGCTTCCAGAACACGTACAAAGATTGCCAGCCCCAACATACCGTAGATGATCGACGGTACGCCGGCCAGATTGTTGATATTCGTCTGGATCAACCGATTGAGAGGTCTCTCCCTGTGCGCGTACTCCTCCAAATAAATCGCAGCACCCACCCCTATCGGGAAAGAGAAAAGGATCGTTATCGCCACCACCCACAGTGAACCGAGAATAGCCGTGCGCACACCTGCACGCAGCGGTTCGCTCGACTGTGAATTGGAAATGAAGCTGGTCGTCAGCCAGCTGCGAAAGTACACGTCGGAACCGGGAAACCGTTCCTCGGCCTCAGCCATGACGCTGCCGCGGGCAAGGACGGAATCAACCAGCCCCCAGGTTGCCTGGGCCTGTGGCTCGACTACGCGTTCCAATATCAACCCATGGATGTCTTCGCGGCTTCTTTCGGCAAAAGGCATATCATGCGCATAGCGTCGCATCAGGCCCGCCGATACATTGGCCTCCAGTATCTCCACCAGCTGCTCCTTGGGCAGCGCATTGAGTGGCGTCCCGTCAACGGCCAGCTCCGCTGGGTCAATGTTGTTGACAATCGCAACGTAGCCAAAAGACTGGTTGACAATGTTGAAAATCAAGGCGCACAGCGCAATGACTCCCGAAACCAGGGCGGCCTGAAATACGATGGCCCAGATTCTCCCCCTGCGTTGCCGCGCCTCCACCTGCCTGTGATACGTCGGCCCGGAGGGCATGAGCCCGCCCGTGGGCTCGGAAACTGCCTGCTGTTGGTGGAGCGCCATCATTCATACTCCTCACGGAAGCGACGCACAATCCATTGGCTCAGAATATTCAGACTTAGGGTTAGTAGAAAAAGTAGCAGACCGATCGCAAAGATGCTGTTGTAATCGATAGAGTCATAGCTGAGGTCGCCGCCGCTGATGCGCACTATATGCCCAGTCATAGTTTCAGCGGCGCGGAAGGGCGAAAAAGTAAAGTTTGGTCCCGCCCCTGCAGCGATTGCTACGATCATTGTTTCACCGATTGCCCGCGAGATTGCCACAATGAACGCCGCTGCCACCCCGGATAGGGCTGCCGGCAATACAATTCGCAATGCAGTTTCCAGCCTTGTCGCTCCCAACCCATAGGAGGCCTGCCGCAGTGAATTGGGAACTGCAGTCAGCGCATCATCGCTCATCGAACTGACTAACGGTATAACCAAAATACCAATGACAATTCCAGCCGAGGCTGTGTTGTAGATCTCAACAAGGTCGCGGCCCAACATCCCCCGCAGCAGAGGTGTCATGAAAGTCAACGCAAAGTAGCCGTACACGACCGTTGGAACCCCTGCCAGCACCTCAAGAATAGGTTTCAGAATGCTTCGCGTCCGCTGGGCGGCATATTCGCTGAGATAGATGGCAATGCATAGCCCGACAGGAAGAGCCACGGCCATCGCTATCAGGCTGGCCATCAAAGTAGCGGTGACCAGGGGCCAGATACCAAAACGACCAATCGCCGGCTGCCACTCTGTCCCCCCAAAAAACTTCAGGAGATTGACCTCTTCACTGGCAAAGAAAAGTAGCGTTTCTCGGCCCAGTACAATGACAATTCCCACAGTAGTCAGAACTGATACTGCACCGCACAGGAAAAGGAATCCCTGAATGAACGACTCGCCCACGCGCGGCTTGCGCCTCAGATCATGCTTCGGCCCGCCGCCAACCGCGTCAGCATCAGCCTGGCCATCAACGCCGGCCACCGGCCCCTGCATCGACTCCGCTGAAACGGCAGCATGCGCAACTGGCGCCGATTGTGTCATGTTAACTCCCCGTTCTCCATCAGGAAGGAGCAGGCAGAGGGTGGACTCCAACTCTCGGTTGAGTCGGTCCATCCTCTGCCTGCCCCTCTACACCTTACCTTCCAAAGCTTTGCCAAGTCCCACTTCTCCCGCCTGCAGGAGGCACCCGCTGCCGAACGCCCCCATTCTGAATCTCTAATCTACACTGGCGAAGGCTAAGGAAGTGGTTCCGCTCCCTTCCTCAACGCCTCTTGCAATCTTTCAAAAGGTCCCGCCTTTGGCAGGCAATCTCCAAGTCAATTCTCCACTGCCTTAATCGCGATCAGTAGGCTCTGCCTGGCGGCCTCGAGTACGGAGGACTCAGCCGGGAAGTAGCCAACGCGTTCGATTTCTTCGTTCACGTAGGTCAGGTAGAAGTTGATGAATGCCGCGACCTGCGGTTTCTCGGCTATAACGCCGGCATCCGTGTAAATGTACAGCGGTCGGGCGAGCGGGTAGGAGGCGTTGTCAACGTTGGCGGCAGTCGCCTCGACGCCGTTAATGGCGACGGTATTGAGAGAATCTGCATTTTCCTGGTAGTAAGCATAACCAAAGTAGCCAACCGCGTACTTACTGCCGATGACACCTTGGACCAGGATATTGTCATCCTCGGACAGCTGGATCGCGTCGGCGCTGAGGATCGGCTCCTTGTCCTTATCGAATACCTCTTCTACAAAGTAGTCGAAGGTGCCGCTGTCGGTGCCGGGGCTGAACCGTTGAATGGGCTCAGCCGGCCAGTCCGGGTTGACATCGGCCCACGTTTTGGCGCTGGAGAAGACCAACGCCAGCTCTTCCATGGTCAGGTTGTCGACAAAGTCATTGTCCTTGCTGACTGTGACGGCAAGCGCATCTGTGCCAACGCGGAACTCGATCGGGATGCGATCAATCGCGCCGCAGGACTCAATTTCGGAGTCCTTGATGGGCCGGCTCGCATTGGAGATATCCGACTCGCCGGCAACGCAGAAACGCTCAAAGCCGGCACCGCTGCCGATGCTGTCAACTGTAATGTTGTAGGCGTAGCCTTCATCCCTGAAGCGTTCAGCCATGGCCTCCGACAAAGGGAAAACAGTTGAGCTGCCTGCGGAAATGATATCACCCGTTACTTCCAGCGGATTCACTTCAGGCAGACCGTCACTCAAATCCGACCCCGCCATCGTTCCACCATTCTCCACTGCCTTCATCGCGTTCAGCAGGCTCTGCCTGGCGGCCTCGAGTACGGAGGACTCAGCCGGGAAGTAGCCAACGCGTTCGATTTCTTCGTTCACGTAGGTCAGGTAGAAGTTAATGAATGCCGCGACCTGCGGTTTCTCGGCTATGACGCCGGCATCCGTGTAGATGTACAGCGGTCGGGCGAGCGGGTAAGAGGCGTTGTCAACATTGGCGGCAGTCGCCTCGACGCCGTTAATGGCGACGGTATTGAGAGAATCTGCATTTTCCTGGTAGTAAGCATAACCAAAGTAGCCAACCGCGTACTTACTGCCGATGACACCTTGGACCAGGATATTGTCATCCTCGGACAGCTGGATCGCGTCGGCGCTGAGGATCGGCTCCTTGTCCTTATCGAATACCTCTTCTACAAAGTAGTCGAAGGTGCCGCTGTCGGTGCCGGGGCTGAACCGTTGAATGGGCTCAGCCGGCCAGTCCGGGTTGACATCGGCCCACGTTTTGGCGCTGGAGAAGACCAACGCCAGCTCTTCCATGGTCAGGTTGTCGACAAAGTCATTGTCCTTGCTGACTGTGACGGCAAGCGCATCTGTGCCAACGCGGAACTCGATCGGGATGCGATCAATCGCGCCGCAGGACTCAATTTCGGAGTCCTTGATGGGCCGGCTCGCATTGGAGATATCCGACTCGCCGGCAACGCAGAAACGCTCAAAGCCGGCACCGCTGCCGATGCTGTCAACTGTAATGTTGTAGGCGTAGCCTTCATCCCTGAAGCGTTCAGCCATGGCCTCCGACAAAGGGAAAACAGTTGAGCTGCCTGCGGAAATGATATCACCCGTTACTTCCAGCGGATTCACTTCAGGCAGACCGTCACTCAAATCCGACCCCGCCATCGTTCCACCTTCCGCGGCTGGTTCATCAACGGGGCCAGCCGCGTCGTCCGAACCGCCGCATGCAGCCAGTACCATCGCAGCTATCAGCATCCACACAAACAATACACGACCCATCTGAACTCCTCCTTGAGAAACTGTTGTGTCTGAGATTCGATTTCGCATAGCATCCCGCGCAGACCATCGGCCAGCGCATCTGAATCCTGTGAGCGAAGGAAAGCATGCTGGACTTCACTCACTTGCCACAATCTTAGTTCCTCCAGGTAAATGCCTTGTGATGAAACCGATCTCCGGCGTTAATATCCCTTAATAGGTATGTTAAGAACTGCTTAACGCCGGTCGCCCGCCTCATCTGCCAAGCCGCGAACCTGTCCTATTCTTGCCGATGCCTCCTTCCGTGCCGCTCAGACCTGACGCCCTTTTTGCCCCGCTCCACTTGTATCTGACCGCCGCCCGCCGCTCGAAGAAGAATCTCTGTCTCGTATCTATACCCTTTCTTTGCATCTGGGCGGTCGGGCCTTCGGCCCTCCCTTGTGCAGGGGCTGCGCCCCCGCAACGCCCCCCTCCAAAACCATCGCTCACCGACCATAGCTGCGCATTCCGGCAGCCCCGCTTCACCACCGCGACTGCCGCCAACCGAATAGCCGCCCGAGAGCCTTACTGGCCTCAAAGATGAAGTGTTGGTCAAGACAGTTCCTGTATGCGGCTGAGTAGTTTCGTTTGTGCATATCGGAACAAGAGCTGACCGGATTCGATTTACCCGAAGTAGGGGGCTGCAAATTGAGAACTGGCAACCGGCTGAAGAAGTGCAAATGCCAGTCCATATGCTTAGCTTGAACTGACATGAGATATCTCCCATCGTATCTTAATAAATAAAATATATTTGAAATTTCTCGCCGGTCTGTAGCTGGACTGACAGTCTACCTTCACCTGAAAATGAAAAACTGCATTAGGACCGATTCGATGCCTTTGGATTCACGCGCAACCCGAATCTATCAAATCACCTCTCTCGGCACTATCTTCTAACCGTCCTGCTGGAATCTCTGTGGGCAGGCCTCGCTAGGTTTGATATCCCCTCTGCTGGAGCGCCTCCGTCCCGACGACCAATCGCGGTACGCCGGATAGGTTGCGAGGGGATTCCCTCCACCCTGGGTAGGGCCCCAAAATTACACATCGACTGTATAATATCCGAAGCGAGACCCGCCGCAAAAAATGGCAGAGCAGTGTCGAAAATATCCAAGAGCAATTGGGGAAAGAGGCGGGTCCGTCCGCTTCAAGGGGAGCCCAAAACTTCATTTCGCTCTTGCAATTTCCGAAGGAGCTTCCCTCCGCAGAAGGAAGGGCCGTGCAAAAAATATCAAGGGTGTCAAGCGAATATGGCGCGTCCCACCACCCAAGCGCGGGCCCAAAATTGAACATCGACTGTCTAATTTTTGAGCGATTTCCCTTCCCTTAAGGCAGCGCCTAGCCCCCGCCGGCAGAACAGCGGCAGGCCGGTAGCCAAGGAAGAAAAATGAGAGAACCCATAAGAGGGCGTCAATCTGGTAAGCGAATGAGGAGACTGCGGACGAGAAGGCTTCTGAGCCTCAGGAGGCCATCCGTGAAGGTGTGAATAAAATGCGGCTTCGAATCAGCCAGAGAAGAGGTGGTCTGCCAAAAGAGAAGGAAAACCTGAGCAGAAGTAATGAAATGACCTTTCGCTAGATTCACGTGAATCTAGCCTTCGCTTCGCGGCTGGGCGCCATTCTCAGCAACCGCAAGCGTAAACGAAAAAGTGCTGCCCCGATTCTCGATACTGTCAACCCAAATCTGGCCGCCGTGCGCCTGGACAATATGCTTCGCGATAGCAAGTCCCAACCCTGTTCCGCCGCCCGCGCGGGCCCGATCGGTCTTATAAAATCTCTCGAAGATGCGGTCCTTATCCTCAGCCGGGACGCCAATGCCGGTATCTGTTACCGAGACGGTAACCCGCTGGTCCCCATGATCGCAGCTCGCAGATATTCTGACCGATCCGCCCGCAGAGGAAAACTTCAAGGCATTGTGCACAAGATTCGTGACCACCTGGTGTATGCGTTCGGCATCTGCATATACGCGTGGTAATCGGGGTGGCAAGTCGACAATCAGGTCGATATTCCCGCGTGCCGCCAGCGGCTGCATTCTCTCGACCGGTGTCAGCACTGTTTCGCTGACAGGGACAGGCCTGAATCGGAACGGGACCTGGCCGGACTCGATGCGGGACAGTTCCAACAGCTCCTGCACCATCTGGGCGAGCGCATCCACTTCAATCTCGATACGGTCCAGAAAGCGCGGGCCCGCAGCCGGATCGTCAAGCGCGCCGTCGCGCAAGGTTTCAGTTAGCGCCCGCAGCGATGCCAGTGGGGTCCGCAGTTCGTGAGAAATGTTGCTGACGAAATCGCGGCGCACACGCTCCAGCCGGTGTAGCTCAGTCATGTCCTGGAGCAACACCATGTAAGCACCGCTGCCACCGGCCACAAAGGGGAGCGCAATTACTCGCATTGTCCGCTGTCCCCACTGAAAAATGTCCTCTGTCTGCCTGCCGTCATCGCGGCAGGCCTGCCACGTCTCTACAATGCGGTGATCCCTAACGATCTGGGCCAGTGGCTGTCCCCGTAGCCTCTCGGTAATGAGATCTGAAACAGGGGTTCTTGAATCAAAGAAACGAGAGGAATTCGTACCCCCTATGTATGAGTCTCCATCTCTCTCCTCCTCCTCCAATCCGTCTGTCCCAGATGCAAGACTCCCCGTCTGATTCTCTATGCCCACCATGCGTGCCGCCACCAGATTGCAGCGCCGAACGCGCCCCTCGCCGTCCAGAATGAACACGCCGTCGACAAGATTGTTGAGAACCGAGGTCAGCCGTTCGCGTTCGCGAGATACCGAGGCAACCTGCGCCTCCAGTCGGTCTCTCATACGATTGAAAATCCTTGCAAGCTGCCCCGCCTCTTCCGAACCTCTCGGCTCGATGCGCGCGCCTAGCTCCCCTTGCGCCAGTCTTGCCGCAACCTCGATCAAGTGCCGGAAGGGGCGAGCCGTCCCTTCAGCCAGCAAATAGGAGATCCCGGCGCCCGCAGCCAGTGCCAAAATCATGGCAACAAAAATCACCCTTTGTAGCGGAGAGAGCACTGCAAGAACATCTGATCGCGGCATGGCCACCCGCAAGACGCCAAAGGTCTCGCCCGACTGGCCGGAATCTGCACTGGCAGACTGGCCTGCCCTCGATCCTATCGGCGCGGCGGCATAAATCATCTCGAACCCAAGCGCTCGACTCACGCGAATTGAGTACCCCGAAGCAGCCTTCAAAGCCTCCTGTACTTCCGGCTGGTCCGCCTGATTACCCATCATGAGGGGATCGACCCGCGAGTCCGCCAGTACCGTCCCATCAGCCAGCATGACCGTCACGCGCGCGTCCAGCTGAGCGCTCCACTCGTTCACAAGCCGAACCAGTTCAATGTCGCCCGCTTGCCAGCGCGACTCAGCCAGCCCCGCGCTCAATCCAACGTCGTTCGACAGCAAAAGAGCGTCCGCCGTCAAGCGCTCACGCAGTTGCTCCAGATAATACTGTCTGAATTGTGAAAGGGAAAAGAAATAGAGGCCAGCCAGAATGGCTGCGGTCAGGATGGCCAACGGCACTGCGATTCGCCAGCGGATCGAGCGAAACTGAAGCATTAGTTGTGATGGGTACGCCATGGCACCCAGAGCTGTTCGAAAGGAAAGATTTCCGGAACCGGAACGAGTGCGCTCACTCGTCAAAACGGTAACCGAATCCCCGTATTGTCAGAATACGTTTTGGATTGGCCGGATCAATTTCGATCTTTTCTCGCAGCCAGCGAATATGAACGTCTACAGTGCGGCTGCCGCCGGCAAAATCCCATCCCCACACCCGTTCAAGTATCAGGCTTCGCCCTAGGGCAACGCCCCTGTTTCGCGCCAGAAACAAGAGCAATTCAAACTCTTTTGGCTTTAACGCCAGTACTTCACTGTCGCGCCGAATCTCGCGTCGGCTTTCATCTATTACCAGATCGCCGAATGAAAAGACTGTGTCTTTTTCGCTCGCCGCCTGAACAGCCTGCCCCGCATTTTCCATCTCTTCACGCAACAATCGAACTCGGCGCAAGTGGGCCTTTACGCGCGCCAGGAGCTCCCGCATGCTGAAAGGTTTTGTCAGATAGTCGTCTGCGCCAACTTCAAGGCCAACAATCTTGTCTACTTCCTCATCCCTTGCCGTCAACATCAGAATCGGCACGCTCATCTCCTGCCGCAGAATTCGGCAGATTTCGAAGCCGTCCAGACCTGGTAACATCACGTCCAAAATGACCAGGTCCGGCTTTTCATCTCTCGCCGTCGGCAACGCTTGCACGCCATCCGTGGCAGTGACAACGTCATACCCTTGCCCACGCAAACTGTACTTCAAAGTATCCAACAGAGTCGGCTCGTCCTCAACAATCAACACCTTCGACTTGTCCAAACGGTGAGCCCCCCCTTTGTCTCTATGAATGTTGCCTTCGTGACTCTTGCGAACCTCTCCCGCTTTTCTCTCAATGAGCCAGACCGTCCTGCCGCCCCCTGCTCACCCGCAAAGATACTACTGCAGTACCACGGTCTCGTGCAAGGTTCCGGCGCGGTCACTGAGGATGTGCACTTGAATTTTGTCGCCTGGCGTGCCTCGTAAAATCCACTCCCTCCATGCTCGGTTGTCGGTCGGGCTCGCCGCGTACATCGTGCTGACCGCAAGCCTGTTGCTTCGCCCCTCCAGATGTCCAAACTCGGTCTTTGCCTTGCCGCTGACCAACTGGACGCCTTGCGGCAGGTCCAGCTCGGCGCGAACAGGGCGCGCCGCGTTGCGCGTACGCCCTTGCGCGCTCGTGTAAGTGGGCAGGAAACCGCTGTTCTCGACGACCAGCCGCAGGCGATAATCCCCTTCACCCGTGAGTCGCTCCGTTTCCAAGGTATGCAGCCTCAAACGAGGTAACATGTCCGCCAGCGTCAAGGCGTATGCCGCATTAAACGCCGCCTCCTCGCCCATGATGCTGCGCGGCGGATTGCGCCACGTGTACATCGGGTCGTATCCGCCAATCTCTATCGGACCTAACTGCGGATGCTCAAATGGATACCACTCCACCAGCGGCGGTCCATCTCCATTCTCCTCCAGCCATTTTAGGATTTTCAAGTCATCCTCGTGCGGGTGTTTGCGAATCCACTCGATGAAATCCCTGTCTTTCACGCCAGCCCTGCCCGGCAGATCCCAAAGTTCAATCGTGAACGAAAACATGCCCAAATGATCGTAAACCCAGTCGTCAAATGCACCCGCCGTCACTTCCTTGGGGTGATAACGAAAGTCATGAAAGACTGATATACAGGGATAGCCGGTAATGTCCTTTCCCCGCTCGCCCATAAGCTCAAACACCCAAAGGTCGTTCGTCTCCATCTTTTCGTCCGGCTTCGTGCTGAACGGCCGCAGGATGACGCCGCCCTGCGTATGGTAGGTGAGCCCCACACTAATATTGTTGTGCCCACTGATAAAGGCGACCGCCGCACGTATTTCCTCTTCCGACGTTGGATAAGGCCCCGAGCCGGCCTGCGTGGACTCCGGTTGCCACTCAAACGGGAAATTGCGGTTGAAGTCGAGCCCCTGCAACGGCCTGGCCAACTTGATTTCCATGCCGTCGAACTCTTCAATTCTGCCCTCTGGCAATAACCTGTAGAACTCGCCTTCATGCTCGTCGGGCCCGCGTTTCTCCATCAGACGGTCATCCAGCGAACTGACTTTCCAGTCACCATTTGGATCGCGTAACCGCATCTGCAACAAACGGCCGTCACCGTCGATGTCCTCGTCATGCAGTCCCGCCAATTTCTCGGCATAGGGATAAGGACGCGTGCCCGATCGGACATACTGCGGACTTTCGGCCAGCGCCAACGCCGCCCCGTCCGGATTCAACCGCGGCACAATGTAGAATGCAGCGTTGTCCAGAAGCCGGGTGCAACGCGAGTCGCTGCCATGTCCGGACAACAAAGTGTGGGCAATATGCAGCGCTACTGTCGTGCCTGCCACCTCCGTGGCATGAATGTTTGCGTCAATCCAAATGGCCGGTTTGTCCTCGTCCGTGCCAGTCATCTTATTGGTCAGAGTCAGCAAGAGGATCTCCCTGCCCTCATGACTCTTGCCCAATTCCGTCACAGTAGCCAGTTGAGGAAAGTCCTCCGCCCAGCCATTTAGTACGGAGGCGACTTCTTCGTTACTGAAATAGTGGTCAAAGTCCACAGTCTTCACGTCCATAGCACAGCTCGTATCTGCCGTCTCACCAGAGTAATCCCTTCATTGCCGAAGTAACAGCCAGATTCATAAATTTAGCTCCATCAGCAGAGCGGTCAAAAGCGCCGCTCGTTCCCCTATCTTGTCCACTTCGATATGTTCATGGTCCGCATGCGCCCCGTGCCCCGGGATTCCCAGGCCGTCCAGGGTAGGTACCCCCAAGGCTCCGGTCAGGTTGCCGTCGCTGCCGCCGCCCGTCCCGGCCTCCTCTAAGTCCAAGCCGAGCGCTCGCCCAACCTCCTGCGCCTGTTCGAATAGTGCGCCCGTGACCGTCCTCTCCAACGGAGGACGGTTCTCACCACCCATCACCTTCACTTCAACGCCGCTTACCATCGGCTCAAGATCCATAATCGCCGCATTTACCCTCGCCATCTCTGCCGCAGTCCACGCACGCACATCTATCTTCGCCTCCGCCTGCGCCGCCACAACGTTGGAACGCGTCCCCGCCGCCACCACTCCCACATTGACCGTTGTTCCTTCCTCCAGATCGGTCAAACTGTGCAGAGCCAGGACCTGGTGCGCCAATTCCTGAACTGCGCTGATGCCCTTTTCCGGCTCGACACCTGCGTGCGCGGCCCGCCCGGTTATCTCCAAGGCAAAGTGTGCGCCGCCTTTGCGCGTTGTTTTCAGCTTTCCGCCAGGCAGCGGCGGCTCCAGCACCAGGACATAAGCGGCCCCGCGCGCCTCCTCTTCTATCAGCTTCCTCGAAGTCTGGCTGCCAACCTCCTCATCTGAAGTAACAAGAACAGTCACTGGGCGCGGCAGCCGAAGGTTCAGGCTCTGCACGCCGCGCAATACATACTCCACCAAGGCCAGGCTCGACTGCATATCGAAGATGCCGGGGCCATATGCCCATCCCTGGTCATCAACACGAAATGGGTGTGTGTCCAACGAACCAACCGGCCAGACAGTGTCATAATGGCACAGGATCAGCGCCGGCGCCGCGCCTGTGTTTTCGACATGTGCCCCTTGTTCGAACCGGGCGCGAAGGTGGTTGCCGCGTCCCTCGTTCGGAACAATTTCCGTTTCCAGCCCCGCAGCGGCGTAGCGGGCGGACAGTCGGGTAGCAAAACTGTCCAGGCGGTCCTTATCGTCCGTTGGTGTTTCCTCTATTACCAACTCGCCGATGGTTTCCAGTATCTGCGGCTGCTGATCCTCATAGAAGGAAATCAAATTTCGGGAATACATTTCCAACTCCTGCAAGGCGATGGTTTCTAAACCTGATAAGGCCCAAAATGAAAAAACGCGGTTGCCTGTCCTAACTCCCGAATCCAAATTCAATTGCACTGAAAAAGAGCGGGATCATGACCACAAAGCCGACCAGAATCGCGCCGATTTCCAGGTAGACCCAGCCCTGCGCAACTCGCAGAATGACTCGTCTGCCATCGGTTGCGGCTCGCTCTTTAGTACTGAATTCGTATCTGACGCTAAGCAACTCTTGAGGACGTACAGTTTCCCTCGGCAGCACTTCCCAGCCAGCCTGCTGAAACATGCGCGGAAACGAAGTAACCAGGCGGTGAGCGCCATATCCAAAGGGAAACAGTATCAGCAAACCGAAGGATAGTACACCCAAAACAAGCTCAATCGGTCGCGAGTGAATCGGGCTTAGGATTCTGAACAGATCTATCCATAGCCAACCGGAAAAACCAATCCCTGGCGCCGACAAAATCCAGTGGCCCCATCCTCCGGCTCCGGGTGTGGCTTCGACAAGATCGGCCTTCACTTGTCGTCTCAGCTTTTTCTTCGTTTCGACATCGGATGTCACCGCTGCACTCCTTCTGCCTCGGTTGAATTGACACTGCCTATCCAGAACAATCGCGGAAGGCAAGGAGCATTACTAATCCGAAAGAGTCGTGAGTTGATTTGCTGGAAGGCGCTTACCGATTGCGGCCCTTTCCCTTCAATCGCTTCTGCAGAGCATTCTTGTGCTTTGTAAACGCAGCGTTGCCCTTCGATGAAGGTTTACGGTCCACACGAGCTGGTCGTTTGGCCGCCGGTTTTGGAGAGCCGAAGACGTGCATCCACTCAGATACCTCCTGATCGGACAGGCTCACGTGGCTCTCAGAGCCCTCCTCATGAAGGTCCGCATCCGCTTCCTCTGCCGTCGAAGCATCTCTTCCCACAGCCCTGGACCCGCCATGCAAACGGGAGGATCCCTTACGAGAGCTCCCCATTCGCTGGACAAATTCGTCCGCCTGCCAGGTATCTACGTCATACAGTTTTGCTTCCTGCCGTAAAGCAAAATCGTTCGTAACTACTATCAGCCCTTGCGGTCGCCTTTCAATGCGCCGTCTGATCAAGTCGTCGGCTTCCTGTGGATTTCGGGCGAAAATGACTTCAACACCTCCGCCGCTAAGCTCGCGTGAAGTCCCGCCAACGATGCCGCGATCAAATACTACCGTTACATTTCCACGGTAATTGCTCCGCCAAACCCGCAGGCGCGAAACAAATTGCTCTTCATCATTTTCGTCCTCAATACTTATGTTTTCGAGAACACCTGAGCCAATGACATTGTGTCCGTCTATGAGTAAAGGCATTGCACCTCAATCCTTCTCCGCTCGGAAGACCAATGAACTTGCGTTTACCCATCTCGCCAATGAACTTCTGCCCTGTGTAAATTGCGCCAACGCCAGACCAAGCCAAAAGGGTAGCCTGCCATTTTTGCCGCATCGCCCACCAGTCGAATCAACGGAACCAGAAAGATCGACTGCATTCTCTCCATGAAGGGAGTTCCCTTACTCAGCAGCAACAGG
The DNA here is from genome assembly GCA_965116395.1 of Caldilineaceae bacterium. Taxonomy (GTDB): domain Bacteria; phylum Chloroflexota; class Anaerolineae; order Caldilineales; family Caldilineaceae; genus Bin5. Next base: position 4,991,503 of record OZ220684.1, on the reverse strand, counting down.
CGCCTCCATGGGCGTGAGCAACTGACAATTCCCCCTAAACAAAGTCCAAGCCAGCCCAACCACTGTACCTCCTGGCCCCACAGCGCATGGCCCAGCAGTGCAGGAACCAACAAGAGATAGGTTGCGTAGCGAATGGCATGCCGTTGCCGCCAAAGATCAGCCTTGCCGTCTCCTCTGGCATACCGGAAATACTGCTGCCAGAAGGACTTCAGGCTGGTCCGGGGCCGGAAGAAAACCACTGCTTGCGGAGCCCACGCGAAAACTGTCTCCTTCTCTCTCGATGTCTCCTTTATTCGCAGATCAAAAACCAGGTCTTCGCAATAGTCGAGCCATTCTGGATAGCCGCCAACCCGCTCCCACACCTCTTTGATGAATGCCATCGAACGGCTGCTGGGCAGAAAACGAACAGGATCGATCTCCTCGGCCCGGGGCAGAACCGTCGCTCCCATCGCCAGTTGAAAAGGTCCCGATACCTCCGCCAGGAAGAAACCGGCCACCGCCTCCACTTGGCCACTTTGGGATTCCTCGCCGGCCCCAAGCGGCGCTACCAGCTTTTCCAACCACTGCCTGTCCAGCCGCACGCCGGCGTCGGTGGTAGCAATAATCGGTCCGCTTGCCTCTGAAATCGCCCTGTTCCGCCCCTGACTGATATTGGCGCCATCCTCGCAAAGAATCTGCAGCTCAGGCAACTTGCCCCTATAGTCCTGCAGAATAGCGACCGTGTCATCTCGGCTGCCACCGTCGCAAATAATGGTTTCGTCAGGCTGGCGGGTCTGTTCCAGAAGCGAATCCATCAAAGTGCGGATGTTGGCCCCTTCATTATAGACGGTGGCTACAACAGAAACGCGCATCAGATCGAATTCATCCACTGGTCAACGGATGTCGTGCAACTGCAGACACGGGAAAAGAAAAGGCGCGCCCATCAGTGGCGCGCATCCCAAGAGCCGAATCTGGTAAGCTTGTTTTTCTCCTACAATGCTCGACACGCGCGCCTATTGTGCACCAGAATCATGCTGTCGGCTAATCCAGACTCTAATTCATCGGCGACGGTTGGCCTGGGTTTACTGGACCCCAAAAGGCAAGTGTTTACCCTCCCCGCGGCCGAGCCAAAGGCGATCAGTTGGAACGGGGTTGGAGAAGCCCGTAATTGCCGTCGCGCCGGCCATAAACGATGTTCAGGGAACTCGTGTCGACATTGAAAAAGACAAAAAAATCGTGACCGAGGAGCTCCATCTGTTCGACCGCCTCCTCCGGGATCATTGGCTCTGCAACAAACTGTTTCGTGCGAACAATGTTCACTGTCTCTTCCGGCAGCTGTGTCGCTGACATCTCGACGGCCGCCGCAGCAGCAGCTGCATTACGCCTCTTGCTCTTGAACCGACGCCCCTTATAGCGTTCAATCTGCCGATACATCTTGTCGACAATGGCATCAACCGAGGCGAATAAGTCCTCGCTCGACTCTTCCGCTCGCAAAATCTGTCCGTCCGCCCAGATGGTCAACTGCGCTGTATACCGGTCCGCAGAGGCACGCGTCTCGCTTCGGACAAGCTCCGCTCTCGCCTCACGAATCTGGGGCAGAAATTTGTCCAGCCGGCTGACCTTTTTCTCAACATACTCCTGAACTCTGTCAGAAACTGCGACATTTCTTCCGTGTACGGTCAGGTTCATACTATTTTCTCCATTCAAATTGATTGCAAATCACCCTTATAGATCCGCTAAGTGCTGGGATGGCGGACCACTTCGCGCTACGACTCCGAGACATACGCCGGGACTCAATGCAACTGCGCATTCGACTCCCGGCTCGGACCCGCCAATGCAAGCCCAATTATTGCGCCTGCGCCCGCGTCGCGCATGGCCTCAGCGCAAGCGCGCATCGTCGAACCCGTAGTGAACACATCGTCAACAAGCAGTAAGGACTTCCCTTCGACCAGCTCGGAAACTGCCCTGAATTTGCCCTGGACATTGTCTGCGCGCTCATCCCGCGACAGACCAACTTGTGAACGAGTGGGATGGAGGCACAAAATCGCCTTTTCCAGGAATGGCCTCCCAGCACTTTCCGCAAAACAGGCGGCCAGCAGTCCAGCCTGATTGTATCTCCTTTCGCGCAACCTTTCTGCGTGCATGGGCACCGGCACGATGCCATCCAGCGCTTTCAGGAGAGAAGGCCATGGCGTTTCCGCAGATACAGCGCGTAGGTAGCGGGCCAGGCTCGGTGCCAGCTCCTCTCGCCCACCGTATTTGAGTGCGTGTATTGCCGACTGCATCGGGCCGGTGTGCAACGAAGCGATCCTGAGCAGCCCAAGTTGCGCCAGGCAGCGAGGACATTCCGACCCAAGTCCTACCTCCACTTCCGGAATCTCACGGCCGCAATAGAGGCATTCCTGCCGCAGTTCAGCAGGCTCTACCAACTGCGCGCAGCTATCACAAATGGCCTGACCGTTCCGCTGGCAACTGACGCAACTGGGAGGAAAGACCAGGTCTAACAAAAAGGATCCGACGGTTTGACGCAATTTGCAAAGCAATTCTACTGAAACTGACGGCTTGCCACTGCCAGAAATGGATAAAATTCACAAATTCATATACAGGAAAGGCCGAAGAGCCTCATCCGTTGCCGGAAACCAGCGCTGGAGCACGTCGTTTATCAAGGTCCGCAAGTCGTTACCCAAAATCAGTAGGATCGATAAGAGGACAATCGACACCAAGATCAATAGCAACGCATACTCGACGAAACTTTGTCCTCCACGACCTGGTGAAGATCTGAACATCGACATGAGTGCAACCCTCCTCTGGCTCTGCGATCAAGTTGCGGATCACATTTGCGCACCATTCCAACGAAGCTCTTCTCGCCCGCTTATTCTTACGGAAATTGGCAAGAAGCGCAATTCCTTCCCTGTACGAGAGTGCCGGCAGGACCAGAGACAGGCTTCCGAAGTCTATGGCTGCTCTCCTTCTCAAGCCAGCGTCGGTCAGGGGTCAATCCCTCACTAGGAACGCAGAAACTCCTCCCTCAAACCCAAGTCGTGCTCCCAGCAAGAGCTGATAGCGCCAACGGGCGGTTCTGCTCCGCTCTGGTGATCATACGTTTGGACGAGGAGCGCCTGAAACCCTCCCAAAACCGCTGGCACTGGTACCGAAGAGTACCGAGTCTGTCGCAGGCACAGGAATCACGACCCCTGACCCCTGCATCGGCCTTGCCATGTCCTCCCTGAAAACCAATGGGATGAGCCCGGAAGTCCTGAAATGGTTTGAGGAAAGTCCTTCGACCAGGTAAGGTTAAACGTTATTGGCCCTGAGATTAGAAAGTATTACGCGACCTATCTCTGCAGTTCTTTTGCCACATTGGGCAAATGGGTGATAGGATAAGATGTGGTCGGAATCCCCCCCAATCGTAAGAATGCCTCTACTTTAGGCGCTTCTCACGTCAACCGAAGTGGAACTGCCAGACTGCGATTCCGTTCGAAACGTCATATTATTCACAGTCGTGCCCCCGGATTGATGCCCGGATTGATGCCCGGATTGATGCATTGGATGAGCCTGCAGATTATTGCAGACGGGATCTTCTCGGCTGTCGATATCTTGTCAAGGCTCTACCTGTTTCCAGTGCGACCCTGGTCAACATTTCGCAAATGGTCGGCGCCGCAACTGAGAAAACTGTAACTGTTATGGGGAAAAATGTGAACGCTAAAGTTGCATTGCTAAAGATGCACGAAATCGATTCACTGTATGACAAAGTCCGACGCCGGCTTCTTCTCTTAACTAAAGCTGCCGAAGGTTCGACTGAACTGGAGGCGCTCCGCGAGGAAGTGGAGTCGCTCGATCTGGACCTGCAAAACACACGCAAAGATCAGCAGGACCTGGAGCTTGAGTCGCGTTCACTTACCGACAGAATCCGTGAGTCGGAGAAAACGCTGATGAGCGGCGAACTGCACAATCCAAAGGAACTGGAAGCTCTGCAATCCAGTATTGACGCGATGAAGAGCCACCGTACGGACCTTGAAAACAGGAGCGTGGATCGCCTGGTCATGGTCGACTCGCTTCAAGTCTCTATGGAAGAGAAGCAGGCAGCTCTTGCCACGGTTGAAGAGGAATGGACCAGCCGAAAAACTGCCTTCGAGACGGAAATCGATAAACGCAAGAAAGAATATGTCTATCTGAAAAAGGCACGCGAACACGTAGCTGAGATCCTCTCAACCGAGAATCTGGAACTGTACGAACATCTGCGGCGCCGCAAAAACGGCGTAGCAGTCGCCCAGCTCGAGGACGAAATGTGTGGAGCCTGCCACACGCAGGTCGCAGTAGGAATCCTCAACAACATTCGCTATAGCGATGAATTACTCAGTTGCCCCTCCTGCGGTCGAATCTTGCTAACCCAAGCGTAGTATGCGCGTCTAGCAAGAACTGTGTAGAGCTCCAACCATACTTTCTTCGCCGGTAAATGGCGGGGTGCGGACCTGAAGTCGAATAGCCAGTTTCCCGCACGCCGTCAACACACTCTTTCGCCAGGAGTTTACAAATGACTGAACGAATTCTGGTGACCGGAATGAGCGGCCTCATCGGCGGCGCTGTCCGCGAGCAGTTGGAAGGTAGCTACGAGTTGACCGCTCTGAATCGCAGCAGCGTGCCCGGCGTTCCGACCATCCAAGCCGATATTGCCGACTTCGACTCCATCCGGCCCGCCTTCGAAAACCAACAGACCGTCGTACATCTGGCCGCGTCGGCACGGGGTAGTGATCCCTGGGAACGCGTTCGCGACCCGAATCTAATCGGCGTTTACAATGTCTTCGAAGCTGCCCGTCAAGCAGGCGCGGCGAGGGTTATCTATGCCAGCAGCGGCTCGACAATCTCCGGCTGGGAGCAGGTGCAACCGTATCGGGCGCTTGTAAATGGTGACTATGACTATGTCAATCACCCTTGGCCACTGATAACGCACGAGACGCCTGTGCGCCCGGCAGGCGTTTACGGGGCAACGAAAGTGTGGGGTGAAGCAGTGGCTAGGCACTTCACCGACAGTTCCGAACTATCCATAATCTGCCTCCGAATTGGGCTGGTAAACGCCGTCAACCGCCCGACCGACTCGCGCCAGTTTTCTGTCTGGTGCAGCCAAAGGGATATCAGTCAGATGGTGGAACGTTGCATCCAGGCGCCGGCAGACCTGCGATACGATGTCTTCTATGCCGTCTCTAACAACAAGTGGGGCTACCGTGACGTTTCCCACGCCCGCGACGTCGTTGGATTCGAACCGCAAGACGAAGCCGAAGCTTACCGCTGAGACCTTCTCCCACATCCTATCGGAAACCGTGGAAAAGGCATGCCGGTCTTCCCCAATCGCTGATACAAGCCACTGAAATGCCTCAATTGCCTCAATTGCTGAAAAGTCCAGTCTCTAAGCCAACGCTACGAAGAGCAAACACAAAGTAGAGCAGACAAACAAATGGATGCCCACAGCGAATACCGCTACAACCGTCTGACCTGGGCCGAGATGAACGACGCAATCGCAGCCCAAAAAGTCGTGCTGTTGCCTGTTGCTTCCACCGAACAGCATGGCCGCCATCTTCCACTCGACGTTGACGTCTTTCTGTGCGAATCTGTCTGCCTGGAAGCGGGTCGCCGTGCGCCGGAATCAATTCTTGTCCTGCCTCCCATTTCCTATGGACTGAATCTCCACCACATAGACTTTCCCGGCACAATTCATATCGAGCCGGACGTCTTCATTGCCTTCTGCCTGAATATCACCAAGAGTGTCGCTTACCATGGCTTCGAAAAGATTCTGCTCGTCAACGGGCACGGTTCAAACACGCCATTGATCGATCTTGTTGCCCGCAAAACCGTGCTCGAAACTGACTCTCTTTGCGGCGCCCTGGGCTACTTTGGGCTGGCCATGGACGCATTCAATCAAGTCAAGGAGACGGAAGTGATGGCCCACGCCGACGAATTCGAGACCTCCCTCTATCTTCACCTTGCGCCCGAGCGCGTGCAGATGGACAAGGCCGCGGCAGACGATGACGTGCGCGGCCAGTACGTCAGCTCTGACAGCATCTACACCAATCCAGTAAGATTCAACGATTTCTGGGGACGTTGGACCAATCTTGGCGTTCATGGAGATCCGACATGTGCCACGCCGGAAAAAGGGAAAGTCATTTTCGAGGCCGCAGTCGGAGGGTTAACCGCCGTTGTTGAGGAGTGGCGCAGTTGGCCGATCGCCGAACGCTCCGACCAACATACGGGGCCCGTTCAGAGCCACATTCGCTGGTGAACGCCGCAGCGTTTACTTTCGCTGATTCAAGTCAGGATTCCGCGAAGTGCGCCGGTTGCTGCATCAGCCGCGGCGCCACTGCGTTGACTACGCCCCCATCCGCCCAGGCCACACCTCCGAATTGGCGATCCAGGTCGGCCGTTCGTCCCGCAAGACGTTAACAATGTTATCAACTGTCCCGGCTTGCATGGCGGCCATTCCTGCTTCCGTGTTGGAGGCGATATGTGGCGTAAGGACGACATTTTTCATCTTCAAGAGAGGATTGTCGGCCAGCGGGGGCTCTGGGTCGAAAACGTCTAAACCAGCACCCGCCAGATGACCTTCCTGCAGCAACTTGACCAACGCCGTCTCGTCTACGACTCCCCCGCGGGAAGCGTTTATCAGATAGCTGCCCGGCTTCATTAGCCGCAATCGTCTTTCGTTGACCAAATGATGAGTCTCCGGCAGAAGCGGTGTGTGCAAAGTCACAAACTGATTTTCAGAAAAAATCGTATCGACATCTTCCGTCCTCGCAACACCGGCAGGGAGCGCAACATCGTCAGGCAGAAAGGGATCATATACCGTCACATGCATTCTGATCCCCAAGGCACACATTTCTGCAACCCGCCGGCCGATTCGGCCGTACCCGACGATTCCCAAGCTGCTTCCAAGCAGTTCAGTGCCCCGCATTTCATCGCGACCGAGATCCGTCGCGCCGCGCAAATGCATATCTCCAACCATCACCCGTTTGGCGACCGCCATCAACAGCGCGACCGCATGTTCAGCGGTAGATTCGGAAGGTGCGTCCGGCGTGTTGCAGACAAGAATGCCTCGCTCCGTCGCGGCGTCGAGGTCGATATTATCGACGCCAATGCCAGGCTTTGCAATCATTTTCAGATTCGGTCCCACACGGTCCATGAATTCACCGTCGTAATAACGACGAATGGCGGAAATGACTGTCGAACCGTGCAGTTTCGCCATGTCTCCGTCGCTGACGACCTCTGCCAATGCGGTAAGGCGTGTCGCAAGAGTTGGCGGCAACGGCCATTCCATCCATACTTTCTTTGTCATCCTTAAGTTACCTCGTCAGAGTGTTCAATGCGGAATCAATTCCGCCAACAGTACAACAGTCGCTACTATCACACAAGCCAAAGGTCGGATGAGGAGCAAAGAGGAAAGCAAGAGGACCGAAGCAAAGAGGAAGATCGTCCTACTGCACCGGCGAATCCTGCGTAAAACGGTTGCAACATGTGTTTGGCAACTCCTCCCCGCGCTACAATCCAATCGCTAAGGAGCACTACGTGACCACACTAGCTTACATTTCCCTTTCAGGCGACAATCTCATTCGTGCCTACGAAGTGGACGATGCCGGGATGCTTACCAATTGCCAGAATGTCCCCGTGCCCGGCGGTCCATCCGCGCTTGCAAGCGCGCCAGACGGGAAGACACTTTACTGTTCACTGCGGGCCAGCCGCGAGCTCGCCGCTTTTCGCTTCGAGGAATCCGGCGGGTTGCGGCTGCTGGGCAAACAACAGCTTGACAGCGACACCTGTTACCTGGCTCCGGACAAGACCGGCCGCTATCTTCTGGCCGCCTACTACCGAGCAGGCAAAGTGACGGTACACAGTCTTGAATCCGATGGCACTATCGCCTCTGAAATATGTTCGCTACCCACCGCGGACCGAGCCCACTGCGTTGAAACCGATGCATCGAACCACTACGCCTTCGTGCCCCACCCCCTCGACGCCAACTGCCTATTCCAATTTCTATTCGACGAAAACACCGGCCAGTTGACGCCCAACCCAAATTCCCCAATATGTGTTGCCGGAGATGGCGATGGTCCCCGTCACTTTGTATTCTCTCTGGACCAGCGCTTCGTCTACACATCAAATGAAGACGGATCCGGTGTCACTGCATACAACTTCGACGGTCCGACCAATTCCCAATCGCAGGACCAATCGGAGAGCGGAACTCTGGAACCGATCCAAACGATTTCCACGCTGCCTGACGATTTCAGCGGTTCCAACACCTGTGCGCAAATCCACTTGCATCCTTCCGGCCGCACGCTCTACGTCTCCAATAGGGGACATGACAGTATCGCTGTTTTCGCAGTCGACACCGATTCAGGCACGCTTACAAGTCGCGGCTGGCAGCCAACCGAAGCAATTCCCAGAGTCTTCAAAATTGACCCCAGTGGCCGCTTTCTCGTCGCCGCCGGACAAGGTTCAGGCCGTGCAGCTACTTATGCGATCGATCAGGACAGCGGCTCGCTGGCCCCTCTGCACGTATTTGAAGTGGGAGAAAGTCCAATGTGGGTGCTGTTCAGACAGGTCTGACGAAACGGCGAATAGCAGGAAGCGGCTTATTGGCCTCCCGCTCTAACCTCTATTCCAGTTTTTCGTTGGCGCCACCCTCATCAAATCGCCTTCGCCTGTACCGGGTAACATAGACTAGCGCCCACTGGAAGAGGCCTGGAAGCAGTGTAGCGGCCAAGACCAGGAAGCGGTCGAACAGGGTGATGTATACCTCTCGCTCTCCCCGCCGTATCGCCTTGACAGTGCGGCGGCCGACCATCGCTGGCTCGACCCCCCGTCCGAGTGAATGTCGTTCTCCTTGCCTGTGCTCTGCACCGGGAACACTGATTCGGCTATTCTGCGAAAACTCGGTTTCGGTCAGTCCGGGGCAAACTAGTATGAGATCGATATTGTCCCGTTTTAGCTCTGCGCGAGCCGCGCCGCTAGCCCCATGCAGCGCGAACTTTGTCGCTGTGTAGCCGCCCCCCAGTGGTTGGGGAAACCGGCCAACGATACTGCTGACGTTGACAATCGTTCCCCCTCCTTGGCGGCGCATCAGCACAACAGCCGCCTGCAACGCGGCCAGGGGACCGAAAAAGTTGACCTCAAAAACGTGGCGCAGGTCGTCCAGGTTCAACTCATCTATGGCCCCGTAGATACCCATCCCGGCGTTGTTTATCAGGATGTCCACGCAGCCAAAATGGGTCGCTGCCGTCTCGATGAGGTTCCGCGCCTGCAGTTCGTCACTGATATCGGTTGGTACGCTCAATACCTCGACTCTGTAGCGCGCCCGCAGTTCCTCTGCCATTTCTTCGAGCTGGTAGGCACTGCGCGCGGCCAGGACCAGCCGGCATCCTTCCGCGGCAAGCGCCTCCGCAATCGCGGCGCCAATGCCCTTACTTGCGCCGGTGACTACTGCGACCCTGCTACTGAGGGTCTCCCCCAAGGCGGCCTTTTGTGTTTGCGGTCCTCTTTCTCTCATCTGGAAGGGTCCTCCCTCAAGCCAAGGGCGCCTGAAAGCATTATACGAGATCGTATTAGAGCAACCTGGAAAGCCTGCCCAGGTCTCAAGTGGCAGGCTCCATGAACAATCGACCCAACGCAGCTGCGTCAGTTCTTGCAAAAACAGTGGAGCCGCCAAACCTGCGAAGCAGACACTCGGTCTGCTTACCGGGATTGAGGCTTCCTTCCACTGCAACAGCTAGCTTACTCTGAATGGGTCCGGAGCGAAAGTGAGGCACGTCCCCTGCCCGAAAAATCTGTGACCGTTTTGTTAACGACGGGAAACAGTGCTATATTCCAATATCAGGTACTTTCGACATGAATGGCCGGCCTGCGAAGAAGTATTCGGGATATGTGCCTGCAGTCGGGCTGTCAGTGTCCTTGTCAATTGAGATTTCTTGTAGACATGTAAAGCAATCCTATGAGCAGAAGTGCCAACAACCCACCAGCCAAGAATCGGAACCGGCAGTCGGTCGTCATCTATGTTGTGGGCGGAGCAGTCTTGTTGGCAGGACTAATTGCCATTGTCCTGGCTGTGACCGCAGGTGATCAGCGGTCTTCAGGAGATTTGCCCGCTTATTCCGGTGTTCCGGCCGAGTGGCAAAATCGTAACATATTGGGCGATCCAGAAGCACCAGTTACTGTCCAGGCATGGGAAGACTTCCGATGTCCGGCATGCGCCGCGTTCAATCAGCGCGTCAAACCTGGCCTGGTTGAGAACTATATCGTCACTGGAAGAGTAAAGCTGGAATTCCGTCACTTGCCTTTGCAACAACACGAACCCGGCGCATCTCTCGCAGCCCAGGCCGCCGAATGCGCTGCCGATCAGGGCAGTTTCTGGAGCTACCACGATCGCATCTTCCAGGCAACGCCCTCGGGCCAAAGCGCATTCATCATGGAGCGGTTGATCGACTATGCAATCGAACTGAATCTCGACGAAGACTCGTTTGCTTCTTGTCTTACCAATCAAACGCACCTCGTCGCGGTTTCCGAAAGTTCACTAGCGGCGCGATCGGCCGGACTCAACAGCACACCCTCCGTCCTTGTCGACGGTATTCCTGTCAACAACCCTTTGGACTACGAGGCAGTTTCGGCGGCGATTGACGACCGGCTGCAATCAGGTCAATGACGAAGCGAAACGCAATCCGATGAAAAGTTCATCTTCCTGGACCCGGTTAGGCCTTTTTGGATCTCTGATTACAGCATTGATAGCGACGATGGGCAGCCTCTACCTCAGCGAGGTGAGCGGCTTTACACCCTGTACGCTCTGTTGGTACCAGCGCATTCTGATGTATCCTCTCGCAGGCCTGCTTGCATTGGGTATAATGCGCCGGGACCGTCATCTTCCACATCTTGTCCTGCCATTTTCATTGCTGGGGCAAGGTGTAGCCGTTTATCACTTTCTGTTGCAGAAGACGCAGCTGTTTGGCGCGCCGGCCTCCTGTGGTGTTGGAGTGACTTGTACAACCGTATGGATAAACTGGTATGGGTTTATTACGATTCCGCTTCTGGCGATGATAGGCTTCATGGCCATTACCACAGGGATGCTCATAGTTATTGCCGCAGAAGCAGGAAATGCAAACAAGGTCTGGCAGTATCAGTGGCCGCGGTGGCCCGTACCCTTTATCGTCTTGATTGCAATAGGCTTGTACATTACTGGCGCCGTCCGCGCCGGTAAAATGCAGGTATCGATACCGGAAGTTACGATTTCAGTCGTTTCAGAACTGCCATTCCTCGACCGCCTGGCGGACTCGACCGCGACGCCGCAGCCGACAGCTACACCGACAAGCTTGGAAAATGGCGCCATACACTATGCCCTGTCTTGCGCCTCGTGCCACGGAGAAAACGGTGAGGGAATCGAAGGAGTGGGGAGCGCGCTGGTAGACTCGCCTTCCTTCTCAGGCCTGACCGCGAGTGAGCTGCTGAGCGTAATCCGGGATGGTCGCGCAGCCGATGCGGAAGAGAATCGCACTGGAATCGCCATGCCACCCTTTGGCGGGCAGCAAAGCCTGACCGACCAGCAAGTGAGTGACATAATTCTTTATATCCAGACTTGGCAGTAGTACCTCCAAGGGGGGTTGATCGAGTCGCTGCAACAGGCATTGGGCTGCGGACCTTTCGGTCCAAGAAACTTGCGTGAATGCCCAAAAAAGGACCATGTCATTGATGACCGAAATTCGCAACTATCTAATAATGGTTCAAAGGCTAATATTCCGAACATTGGGTCCCGTGCATTTCCGTATTCTTATCCTGGTTCTGGTTGGGCTTGCTCAGATAGCTGGCACTTCATTAGTGGCAGTTGCTGAGAATGGCGTTCAGGACGTCTTCGACCTCGAGCCGGACCTTCGACTGAACAAGATTCTGGCTCGAAACAACCAAACGGGCCAGTCGGGAATTACCTCACCGGCTCCTGGCAGTAGTGTCAGCGGGCCTGTTCCAATCATCGGATCGGCAACTGGGTCTCCTTTCGCGCGCTATGAGCTATACTATAAGCAAGAGCCCCGAGGAGATGAGGCCTACTCCTATTTCGGCGGCGAAACTCGTCAGGTGGTCGATGGCCAAATGGGTGTCTGGCATACCGACGTCCTACCGCCCGGCACCTATACGCTACGCATGCGGGTTGTCCGGCCGGACGGAAACTACGGTGAGTTTTTCGTGCCCAACATCAGTGTAGGCCGGGACCCAGTTACCCCTACGCCCGACGCGCCCACACCCACGCCGATTCCCATCGATACACCGACGCCTTACCCGCAACCCACTGTTGTTGACGTCCAGGTTGAGCAACCCAACATCGAGGGCTCGACCGAAGAACCAACTGCAACTTCAGCTCCCATCGCCCAGGATAATGGCAGTACCACCACCGGCGGGCAGGCCTCTTCGGCGGACCAGGCATCGATCGTTCCGCAGCCTGGAATTCTGGGAGACCTGACTGATTCGTTGGCTTTGGACAGGCTTAGAGCGCGATTCTTCACTGGGGTCCGCTGGAGTGCCGGATTGTTCCTTCTGTTGGCCGCGGTCTTCGCTGCCAAACGCCTTCTGGAGTGGGCCCTTACCAAGTCCGATTAATCTAGGGTTCGGTTGCATGCTGGAACCAAGAGAATGAACATGCCTTGGAGTATTCGCCGCGTTTTCGCTGCCGAGATCGGGACAGTGGACAGGAGTCCCGTTCTGCTGAAACAGCCCAAAACTGTTTAAGAGCCTGAAATGAATGGGTTGTCGTATGGCAGCTGACGTTTCTGGAGAAAGGATTTGTTCAGCCGGTCGTCCCCCTGTATCGCCCGTTGCCACCTTCAGTTTGAGTGGTTCTCAGTCCACTTCGGTTTGCACGACCAGACCTTCACAATCGAAACGCTAAGAGCGGGTACAGTCGTTTTCGGAAGATTGTACACTTAATGAAACTACGCAGCCACAATTAATTTGCGATCCTGAATGAGGCGAGCAAAGGTGCTCGCTCAACTCATTTATGGGCGGTCGGCCGCAAGCGGCCTCCCTTGTGCAGGGGCTGCGCCCCCGCAACGCCCCCCCCAAACCATCGCTCACCGACCGTGTCTGCGCATTCCAGCGGTACCGCTCCAGCAACCTGGCTGCCGCCAACCGAATACGCAATCAGATAGCCTGAATGGGGGCAGGGAAAGAAGGCTGGTCAAGACTGGCACTGTTATGGCCTGGTAGTTACGCTGAAGGCATAAACGGCACAGAGGCGGTACCGATTAATTCGATCGTTTTTCCCATTCTGGAACACAAAAAGAGTTTGCCACCACGACTTGATTAATGTGAGAGGCTTCTGTGCCGCAGCACAGGGTCGCCGACTGGGCTTCGCTGAGCTGCTAATGGCGTCTGGACAATGGACTAACTGTACTTCCGCGACATTTGGCCGCCGAAATCAGTTGTAAGATAATAAACTGCTGTAGTGACGCCAATACATCCGGTAATTTCACCTGTTGTTCACAACAGCCTTGTGCGACATTTCTGACAGAAGCACATTGCTCTTTCTTGACCTGACTGGAGATTACTTCCTGAGGTAGGCGCAATTCAAAGGGCGCAATACAAGCAACTCTAATAGCGGTTAACCATGAAAATGATCGTGGGGCTGGGCAATCCCGGTCCCCAATACGCGCGCAATCGACACAATATCGGCTTTCAGGTGGTGGACCTACTGGCCCGGCGCCATGGGATTCCACTCTCTCGCGCCAAATTCAACGCGCTCTTTGGAGTGGGTACAGTCAATCATTCCCAGCTACGGGAAAGCAGGCGCTTGCCAAGGGAAGGCGCCGCGGGCCAAAGAATTCTCATTGTTAGGCCGCTCACTTTCATGAATCTGAGCGGCCGTGCCGTCGCGCCTATCGCAAGATTCCACAGAATTGAACCGCAAGACATCTTTGTAGTCTATGATGAACTCGACTTGCCCAGCGGTAAACTGCGCTTGCGCCCTTTCGGCGGCAGTGGGGGACACAACGGCATGAAGTCTCTCATCCAACAGTTGGGAACCGATCAATTTCCCCGTGCTCGCGTGGGAATCGGCCGCCCCCACACGCCAATGAATTCTGCCGACTACGTTTTGCAGAACTTCAGTGTCGAAGAGGAAACTGAATTCGAAACTCTGCGCCCGCGCATTGCAGACGCCGTCGAAAGCTGGCTATTTTACGGAATCGACCTGGCCATGAACAGGTTTAACCCTGCTGCCGAGGCATCGGACTGAATCCACGCGTATTTCGTAGAGGACGATTGGCTTCACCGTTCGCACCCTTACAGGCGTTGCGGCGAAAGCTATTCAGACATGGATCTGACAGAAAACATGAATCTTTCCGGCTTGGTGCCTCTGTTAAGAAAACTTACACTCTTCCAAGACTTTTTGAATGGGCACACGACGGCGCCCCAGAAACTTTACGCGGCCGCCCGCGCATACGTGATTGCTGGTCTTGCCGTTGAGAGAGAGGGCCCAATCCTGGTGGTGACCGGTACCGCCGAGCAAGCCCAGCGCTGGGTTGAACGGCTCGAACTCTTCCTGCCTCCTACAAACGGAGTGCCGCACGTATCTTTGTACGCGGAGCCTGACGCCTTGCCCTATGAACGCATCCCTTGGGCAGGTCGTACTCGTCAACTCAGACTTACTGCGCTGGCAGCTCTGCAGCAGAAAAGCAGCCGTCCGACTGTCGTTGTTTCCTCTGCCAGTGCAATGATGCAAAAGACGCTTCCTGCAAGAGCGTTTCGTATGGCCCTGCGTCCCTTGCGCGTGGGCGGCTTCGTACAATTGGATGACTTGACTGGCCGGTGGGTGCAGAGTGGCTATGAACCCGTTCAAGTAGTGGAGGAGCCGGGAACTTTCGCCCGCCGCGGCGGCATTGTTGACATCTGGCCCCCCAACCTTTCCCACCCTGTCCGGATTGACTTGTTCGGCGACGAAGTGGAAACACTGCGCGCTTTCGATCCGACAACGCAGCGCAGTGAACGGCAGCTGGAAAAAGTGCTGATCGGGCCGGGAAGTGAAGCAATTGGCGGTGCACTTTCTGCCGCCGCCTCGCAACCAGTTGCCGCAGGCAGTTCCTCCTCAAGCTTGGCCCCTGACAGGTTGGCCGGCACACCAAGTGCGGAAAAAGCCCTTGAGCGGGCATCAGGCAACTGGGAGGGATCCGCAACGCCCCCAAAGGACAAGAGCAGCATTGAAAGTCTGCGCGAAACCTTGTTGGGTGAGCCCAACCTGGTTCTTGCGATACGCGAGGAGATTACCAGGGAGTTGGAAGATCTGAGTGCCGGCCGCACTTTCCGCGGCATAGAGTGGTACCTGCCCTACTTCTACAGCAGGCCGGCTTCGCTCCTCAATCACCTGCCTGAC
The DNA here is from genome assembly GCA_965116395.1 of Caldilineaceae bacterium. Taxonomy (GTDB): domain Bacteria; phylum Chloroflexota; class Anaerolineae; order Caldilineales; family Caldilineaceae; genus Bin5. The sequence continues at coordinate 4,976,142 of OZ220684.1, read as the reverse complement.
AATGGTCTGCTTGCAATTGATGACGGCGAACAAGTGGCCGCCGGTTTGAAGGCCTCCGAAGAGGAAGCAGCCCGAACCTATCAGGAACTGTTGCGCGGCTATGAACTTCCCTCGGATTTCACCACCAGCTACTTCAGCCCGGAAACGCTTTTGACACAGATCGAGGATCGGGATCCTCTGGTTTTGGGCTCCAGTGGGCTGCCTGGCGAACCCGTAGAAAGCGAAACTCCCTCCCTTGCACGCTTGTTTGTGCCAAGCCCACACTTTGCAGGACAAATCAAGCGCATTCTGCAGGAGATGCGCAAGTTCGCCAACACCTCGGAACGCGTGGTGCTTATCTCGCGACAGACTGCCCGCCTGCAAGAAGAGCTACGCGAGGCCCAGTTGCCTTCGAATCTCATCACCAATCTTGACGACCCTCCGCAGAGCGGTATTTCACTGTTGCAGGGCGTTCTGGGGGAAGGCTTCGTCATGGGGGGCTCACCGGTTTCGCAGGGAGGCGAAAACGGTCTTCAGCCAGCGGGCCTGCGTATCTTCACCGACTCCGAGCTGTTCGGCTGGACCAGACAGTCCAGTCAACAGCGGCGTAGCACCCAGTCTACGGTGGCGCCCGAACTATTCTTTGCCGATGTCAGCCCCAACGATTATGTCGTTCATATGGAGCATGGCATTGGTCTGTACGAAGGTCTTGTCAGGCTGGAGATGGGAGGGGTGGAGCGGGAATATCTGCACGTGAACTACGCCAGGGGTGACAAACTCTACATACCCGTGCATCAGGCAGACCGCCTGAGCCGCTACGTAGGAGCAGGGGATGCCGGGATCCCTCCCTCCGTCACCCGCCTTGGTACCAGCGACTGGCAAACGGTAAAGGCGCGTGCCAAGAAGGCTGTGGAAGATATCGCCGAAGACCTGCTTAAACTCTATGCCGAACGGGAAGTCGTCCGCGGCTACGCTTTCAGCCCTGACGGTCCTTGGCAGGAAGAGATGGAAGCAGCCTTCCCCTTCCGCGAAACGGCAGACCAGATCGATGCAATCATCGACGTCAAACACGATATGGAAACCGATCGCCCAATGGACCGAATCATCATTGGCGATGTCGGCTATGGTAAGACTGAAGTTGCCATCCGAGCCGCATTCAAGGCGGTGATGGACGGGAAACAGGCGGCAGTTCTTGTGCCTACCACAGTTCTTGCGCAGCAGCATTTCCGCGTCTTCAGCGAGCGCCTGGACCAATTCCCCATCATGGTGGAAATGCTCTCCCGCTTTAGGACTCCGGCTCAGCAGGAGCGCGTTCTGCAAAAGATGCATGAAGGGACAGTTGACATCGTCATCGGCACGCACCGTCTGCTCTCAAAAGATGTAGAATTCCAATCGCTGGGTCTGCTTGTTATCGACGAAGAGCAACGCTTTGGCGTCAGCCACAAAGAGCGCCTCAAGCAGATGCGGACAGAAATGGATGTACTCACACTTAGTGCAACTCCAATCCCTCGAACCCTCCATATGAGTCTCAGTGGCGTACGCGACATGAGCGCAATTAATACGCCCCCACGAGAGCGGCTGCCAGTGCGTACAATCCTGGCTGAATTCGACAGCACACTCCTACGCCAGGCCGTTCAGAGGGAACTGGCGCGAGACGGGCAGGTGTTCTTCGTCCATAATCGAGTGCGGGGACTGCAAACGTTGGCATCTCGACTTCAGCGAGAGGTGCCTGAGGCCGTTGTTGCTATTGCGCATGGACAGATGGCTGAACGCGAATTGGAAGACACCATGATGCGTTTTGCAGATGGTGAAATCGATGTCCTTGTCTGTACAACCATTGTCGAGAATGGCCTCGATATTCGACGCGCCAATACGATCATCGTCAACCGTGCCGATCATTTTGGATTGGCCCAGTTGTACCAGCTACGCGGCCGCGTAGGCCGCGGGGCAGTCAGGGGCTACTGCTATCTTTTTCACGATCGTCACAGTACCCTGACTTTCGACGCCCGCCGCCGCCTGGAGGCGCTGCTTGAGAGCAGCGAAGAATTGGGCGCAGGCTTTCGTATCGCCATGCGCGATTTGGAAATAAGAGGCGCAGGGGAGCTGCTGGGAGCAAAGCAACACGGCCAGATTGTCAGCGTCGGCTTCGATCTTTACACCCGCCTCCTTACCCAATCGGTCAACGAGCTGAGGGAGAAACGGGAACGATTTAAAGATGCTCAAGGAGTTGACGGCGACGCTGTGCAGCCAGCTTCCGCTAACGGGAATCTTGCGCCTCACCCATCATCGGAGCAGACAGAAGATTCGACGCTATCCAGTGCCTGGGACGATCCACTTGCTCCCCCAGTCACGCTTGATCTGCCCCTGCGCGCCGAAATCCCGGCTACTTATGTCGAAGAAGAGGGACTGCGCCTTCAGCTCTACCGTCGCATTGCCGGTCTGAATTCACAGCAGGAACTGGAAGAAATGCAAAGGGAAGTTGAGGACCGTTTTGGAAAGGACTTGGAGACAAATTCGGTCCCAATTGAAATCCAGAATCTGTTCTACCAGATACGGGTAAAAATGGAGGCACTGAAAGCCGGAATTCTCAACATCGGCCGTAGGCGCGATCAGATCGCCATACGGATTCCGCAAGGCTATCCTTTACGCACAATCGGCTCCACCGAAGTAGTCAAGGGCGAGATTGATGTCGGTGCCAGGCGCAAGTTGCAATACTCCTTACGAATGGCACTTGGAAACACTAATGACGAAGGAGAATTTGTGCCCAATAACGCTATCCACGTGGGCCGAGAGGCCATCTATATTCCCATCGATGATGATGACCTATGGCGGACCATTCTATTGCGCTCCCTTTCTGCGCTTTCTCCTGAAACCCTTAAGTAATGAGACTAACTGAGCAAGTGTCGTGGTTTGAGAAATCCGCGAGCAGCTGAACGACCGGGCGGCGCAATACCCACGCTTCTTTGTATTTCGACTGGCTCCGAAACACCGCCCCGGGTCCTGCATCTGTAGACTGAATGAAACTACTCAGCCGCAACTGATTCGCAACCCTGAACGAGGCGTGCAAAGGTGTTCGTTCTCCCCTCATTGTTGTATTTTGGGCGGTCGGGCCTTCGGCCCTCCCTTGTGCAGGGGCTGCGCCCCCGCAACGCCCCCCTCCAAAACCATCCCTCACCGACCGTGTGCATTCTTCGCAACGTGTCGGCTGGCGAGCATGGCGTCGGCTGTACACCAGTTGCGTCACCAAGAGCCTGAATGGTTCCAAGGATGACTGGCTGGTCTAGTACTGTGGCTTAGTAGTTGCGACTGAATGTGTAACTGGAGATTTCCAGATACACTACCAGTGCCGCAGAGACTGCGACTGTGCGCTCCGCTGAATCACCCGCAGATGGACTCCTCAGTTGGTAGCCAGTTTTCCCCGCAAACGCACATATTGCGCATAGTCTATTTCGATGCGGCGACTAAGGTAATCCCAAGTTCGGGGAGCCAGAGTCTGTGCCCCTACAACACGCTCAGTTGTGCGCAGCAGGAATGCGTCCGAACCGGCTCCGCTGCCGTAACTGACAACTAGCACCAGTTGCTCCGGCAAGGCGACGTCAAGTATAGCTGTCAGGCCGACAAGCGCGGAACCTGCATACGTGTTGCCTATCTCTCCGACAAGCAGTCCGCTCTTCCACTGATCCTCACTGAATCCCAGCGCACGCATTGCCCGTACCGGGAATTTCAGGTTCGGCTGGTGTACAACCACATGGTCGAATTCCGGAGCGGTCAGCCCCATCTCCTGCATCATCTGCTCGGCAGCCGGTATGACATGCCCGAAGTAGCCGGGGTCACCACTGAATCGTTCTGCATGACTAGGATATTGACTTCCGGGCCTTCGCCAGAAATCGGTTGTATCGGAAACGTAACTCAAACTCCGCTCTATGACGGCAAGAGATTCACTGGCGGCTCCTACCAGAATCGCCGCACCGCCCGCGCCGGCCGTGTACTCCAGCGCATCACCCGGCCGGCTCTGCGCAGTGTCCATACCAATTGCCAGAGCATATGGGGCCATTTCGCTGCCTACAAGACCAATTGCAGCCTGCAGTGCTTCTGTCCCGGCCTTGCAAGCAAACTGCCAGTCCCCCGCCACTGTTGCCGGAGTTGCGCCAATTGCCTCCGCCACTATAGTGCCGGTCGGCTTAACTGCATAAGGATGACTTTCGCTCCCCACCCACACAGCACCGATGTCCTTGGGGTCGACTTGCGAGCGCTCAAGCGCGTTGCGGGCGGCCTCAATGCTCATGGTTGCAGTGTCTTCATCAAGCCCCGGCACTGCTTTTTCCTTTACTGGGCTGCTATCCGTTCGCTGCGATGCCGTTTCACCGTTCTGACCAGGCAGTGAGCCTGCCACCCCAATCTCACCGTTCCAGATCCGGCTGATTTCTGCTCCCGGCAAACGGAAGCGAGGGACGTAGGATCCATATCCCACTATTCCTACCGGTCTAACTGGCTGATTCAACATTGGTTTATTCCTCTGGAATACATAGTTCATCCCTATCGGCCGGCAAGGCGGCCATACTACTCTCGTAGCAACTCCTTGGCACGTTCTACCCTTATATTTCCCTCCGCCACCATTTGCCCGGCAATATGCTCGACCGCGTCCCCTACTGCTCCTGCGGATGCCGCCATCTGACGGGCATGAAGACGCATGTGCCCATGTTGAATGCCTGTGGTTACCAATGCCCGTAGCGCCGCCAGGTTCTGGGCCAAGCCAACTGCCGCGATAATCTCGCTCAGAGCCCTCGCCCCCCGCTGACATTCCTCCGCGTCTTCCCTGGCTAGCGGCCTTCCCGTATCACTCTCGAGTGGAGCCTGCCCCTGCGCGTCCAGTCCCAGAATTCTCAATGCCAATCTGGCAGATGGATGGCTCCGCGTCGCTCCACCCACGGTACCGACCGCAAGAGGTAGCTCTAGGCGACCATACAGAGACTCCGAATCTGCGCGGCCGCGCACATGCCAGTCTGTAAGCGCACGGTACTGTCCATCGCGTGCAGCCCAGGCATGTGCCCCGGCTTCCACCGCGCGCCAATCGTTTCCTGTGGCCAGGAGCACCGCGTCCACACCATTGAATATGCCTTTGTTGTGAGTCGCTGCTCGGTAAGGATCCGCATAAGCGAACGCGTTTGCCTCAGCAATGCCGTGGATAACCTCGCTGCCGGAAAAGGCACTGCTCTTAAACGCATCGGCTGGAATCTCGACTTCCGCCCAAGCACGGCGCCTGTCACTTAGATTTGAGAGGATGCGCAGCCCTGCACGGCCTCCACTGAGCCGTTCCAGCAAAGGGGCAACTGCTTCTGCGGCGGTGTTGGCGGCATTGGCACCCATCGCGTCTTGACAGTCAATCAGCAGATGAACAATAAGCATTGGGCCCGCCGGCGTGCCGGTCAGCTGGCGCACCTCAATCTCTTTCGGACCCCCACCCAAACGCGTTAAGGTTGGGCTGGTGTCGGCGACATCCAATATCTGATCCTGAGCCGCCAATATTGCGCTCTCTGCCTTCGCTGCATCAGGAACGTCGAGCAATTGAACCTGGGCAATCATCACTGGATCTGTGCTGGAAGCCGAGAAGCCTCCCCCGGTACGAGCGAGTAGAGCGCCAGAACTGACGGCCGCCACGACAGAAGGTTCCTCTATCGCCATTGGAACGAGATAATCCTGCCCATTGATCCGAAAATTGGCGCCTATTCCCAACGGCAGCACAAACCGGCCAACGACGTTCTCAATCATCATGTCGGCCTGTTCTATGCTAATACTTTCAGACAGCAGGTCCCTCTCATCGCTGGTCAAATCCCCCCACTCGCCAATGATGGCAACTCGAGCCGACCGACTTCGGTTGTAAAAGCCCTTGATTCTTGACGAACGAGCGTCCGAGTTTAAGCCGATGACGAGTCTCCTTGAGTGAGTATTACTTGCGCGACATAGCCAATCCACCGATCGCATAAGCATAGGCGGGTATGACGAGAAACGATCGTGCAGTGCCTGCGCCCATTAGACTAGCAGGAGTGGACTATCATTCTCTATCAGATGTCGAAAAGGGAGGTTCTGACAGTTCTTGGTCAGTCAAACGACAGCAACGTTCTGGAGATCGGTCCTTCGAAGAGCTGCGGCACGATAGCCATTCCCGTGACCAGAAGAATCGCTAACACAGAAAAGATCACCCCCAACGGCCGTTCACGGGGCACATGGGCATTTTCCAAACGGCCAAAGAAAATTCCAACCATGCGTACGAAACCGAAGATTACACTGCCACTGGCGATCAGCACGACCGCAGCAAAGCGCCAGTCACCCTCTGCCAGTGCCTGTATTGCCGACCAGTGCCCGGAAAACCCCGCTGTCAAAGGGAAACCGGCCAATCCCAGGCTGCCCAGTAGAAAAGCCGCCGTACTCCATGGCAATCGAGCTCCCACACCCTGAAGCCTGTCGGGTTCCAGGCTGCCCGTCGCCTGCCGCAATTGCGCCAGTCCCGCGGCTGCGCTCATGGTGCTAAGAATACGCAAGGCAAACAGAGAGACCACCATCGGACGACTGCGGTCGTCAGAACCGGCGAGAAGCAGGAGGATTAGTCCCCAGTCATGTAGCATCGCGTAGCCCAATAGTCGCCCTGGATGGCTGGCCGCCGCCGCCGCCACGCCTCCCCAGACTAGAGTGATCGCGGCTGTTGATGTCAGCCACACATTCAACGCGGTGCTACCAAACAGCAATGGGAAACTCGATGTTGCCTGAAAGTAGAGAAAAAGTGCCAGGGTCTGGTAAAGCAGAATGGTAAGAGCCATCGCAATTGGCGGAGAAGATTCTCCCAACTGCGGTTGGGCACTATGAAGGGGAACTGGCGCCAGCAAAACAAGCAGACCTACTCCCAGAAGCTGCGCCCCCCCTGCAGCAAGGCGTATATCCTGCGGATTAAGAGGCAACTGTTCCATATTCCAGGCAGCGAGCAGAATAAACGGAGTCGCGAGAATCGGCGGAAGAATCGCTCTTAAGGAACCCAGCGCTTCACCTGTGATGCCGGCCTGTATGGGAAAGACGCTTACCGTCATCAGGATTGCAATAGAAACGGGGGCAAGAAAGACCGGCGAGATCGGGGCGTCGACCATTAGCGCTATCCCAATATAGCCAGCACCGATCAGTAGCATGGAGGGAGGAAAAACTATGCCTTGGCTCGCAACTGCCGTCAACAGCATGCCGGTCCCAAGCAATAGGAGAACAATAACCACTATAGGTTCATTGTTCTGTGTCAATTGGAAGCGGAAGCCGTATTCCCATATTCCTGCCCGCAGATCCAAAGTGACAGGAACAAATGGGATGGAAAACGAGAGTGTATCGGAGGGAAGCCGCCAAAGTAGAACCGCGACGAGATTCAGTATCCCGCCATTTATGAGCGAGACACCCCGTTCCCAGCGGCGAAAGATGTAGCTGGACAACACTTCCAGCAAGAGGAGGCTGAACAAAAATGAGGGTAGGGCAAATTGGATCATGGAACGCAGCTGTTCAATTAATGGCCTTCACTTTGAGCATTCCTCGATCGTTCGCCACGTTTGGCGACAGCCCAGAGAGGGCGCTCGCCAAAATATGCGGTTACCTCAGCAGTTGCAAGTAAAGCCTGGATTCCACTATGGAAATTCCTGGCTGACACCTAGTTTCCTAACGAAGTCCGCAAAAAAACTGAATACCTGTCAGACCTGACTTATCGGCCTTTCGGATTCGCAAGGCGTTCCCCCAAAAAATATGGCCCTCGAAACGAACGGCCATCTGAGGCTTCTTAACCGTTGCGAACCACCGTCTTCTGACGGCGGCCGACCAAAGAGAAAAACCAGTAGGCGCAGCCATACCAGAGGACCTGTGCGCCAGCTGTAATACTCTGACGGCGTTGGATCCCTGGTGCCAGGTCGGGATCGGTTGATGGCACTTCATATGATGTCAGTACGTCGTCCTCGGCCAATACTAGATAGCTACAGGCCAATGCCACTAGGAGCTGCAGAATTCCCAGCATCACTATAACAGCGGGTATAGGAAACAATACGGACAGAAACGCTTGAACAGGAATCAACCACAACAAAAGACCGACGCCTCCGAATAACGCTGTTTCTGTCATGCCGAGGGTAAGTAACGCCACAGCCGCCAACCAGAGAAACAGCATTTTGGAAGCATCGCTGAGAAGGGGCAATTCAATCCCGTCGCTGGCGTTCCAAACCATCAAAGCCGCTATTCCCAGTACAAGCAATCGAAAAAGCCTGGAACTGAACTCTCCTGATTGATGGACGTGGACATTGCTTGTTTGTAATATCGAAAGCAGGAGTATCAGAAAGGCTATGAACAGTACGCTCAAATGGACCGCCGGCCAAGGCGCCGAAAGTCCATAGACTGCCCCAACCAACCCGCTAATTCCGATCTGGACGATTAGCAGTCCGGGCAAGGCTATTCGCCAGTCCCACAAGATAACAGGGAGACCCGCGACAATTCCCAATATCACATGTGCCGGAACTGAAGCCCATAACTCAGCCATGATATCTGTTCTCTAATAAAACGAATAATTCGTTAACCAAATTCTTCACTGCAGTAGAGCGCTGACCATTCAACCAGTCCACTTGCCCCCTCGGAGTTTACGATATGGAATGCACTCGTGCCGACAAGCCGAAAACTCCATGGATTATGATAGCAGGGCTAAGTCTACGTAAGCCAAATGAATTCCGGCAACTATCGCTTGAATCTGACCATTGCTGTTTCAACAAAGTTTTCAAAATGTGGAAACGACTACGTACTCAATAATAAATAGCCAATAATTCCAAACACGACAACCCACCCCATATGACCCGCGCCTTCGACAATCTCCAGGCCAACGTCCCACACATTTCCCATCCTGCTAGTGCCCCACCTGGTGACGCCTGAAATCCAGTCCAGCGTCGCGAGCCTGGCAATTCGGCTGGACCACGTCCGGATTGACCCCAACGCGCCGGCCCTATTTCCATCTGTTCGCAGTAGCTCCCTCACTTGTGAACGGGCGATGGCAAGACCAATCCCCAATGTGAGTGGACCGGCTAGGGTCAGCCAAACCTGCCAGCTCGCAACCGCACTAGGGGGGTTCCCGGCGCTGCTGGGAATAGCATCCGGCAGATTAGCGAGATTTGTTATCATATCGGGAAATACACCTGCAGTCGCCAACGGAATCGCCAGAACAACTACATATACCAGCAATCTTCCAATGATCCAACCGTCCGGCCTCAATTCCGCCAAGGAATTACCTTCAGACTCGGTGTCCCAGCTGCGCAGGAGAGACGAGACATATATCATCTGAGTCACAATATAGGCCGCAAACAGGGGCCACATCAGAGCGCCTAATTTCCCACAAAGACCGGCATCGTCGGCGCAATTTCCCACCATAAGCAGCTGTGCGACCACAGACTGTGTCAGAAATCCAGGAGTGAATGGAACACCGACAAGTGCCAAAACACCTACACTGATTGGTATCTGCCAGTGCCATGCGCGCCAGATCCTTTCGCCGATCAGCCACAGGCCCCCTCCCAAAGCGAACGTAGTCGTCGGCCACAGCACAGCTGCAGGCCCTCTGATTTCTGACAATATGCTCGTAAGTCCGGCGATTCCTACCGCAGTGACCAGTACGAAAGTCGTGTGCTCCTGCCTTGTTGTCGTTGTGAACGTGGCAATGGCCGAGCCCAGCAAACCCAATAGAGCCAGCGCCACGATTTCAGGCCGTGCAAGTAGCTCCTCGCCTGCCAGCCCGCTTGACCAGCCCAAAAGCCACAGCCCGCACAACGCAGGTGGAATCTGGTCGATTAACCGGTCCGGCATATAAAGGCGTTCCCCGCGCTGCGGCAACAGCCACAGGTGTAGAGGGTAGACGCCGGCCCGAATGACACCGGCTAGCAACATAAGAATTACTGTCTCTTGGGGCAGTTGGCCGCCAGCCAGAAGAACGGCCGGGCCACCCTGGCCTGCAGGAAGGAGCCCGATCAAAAGTAACAAGGCTCCCATCATGCTCAGTCCCTGAAACTGCCTGGTAGTGGAAGGGCCGGGGCCTTCAGGCACAACCGCACTTCGGGCAATGACAAAAAGATCCATCACTACCCACATCAACGTAACGGTAAGGAGATTTCCGCTGCTGACAAAAAATAATGCACTGGCAATTGCATTGAGTGACAAGGCCAGTGTCATCGCTCTGCCGTGCCAGTTCTCGTCGGAAGTTGAGTCGCGACTCTGCCCGGAAATGCCGCTGAACAGCAAACCGCCGCCCCCCAACAGAAGGATTAGGCACGAAACATACCAGTTCCATCCGTTGCTGACCCACAGAATATCAGCGCCCCTGGAAAAGAAAGGCTGCCACGGTATGCTGAAAGTTGGAGCAACAGGCTGCACACGCAGGGCGACTGTCAGTGCTGCCGCCCCACCCCAGAAGAGCAAGGCTACCGCACTCAGGATCCCGGTCGCGCTCCCAATGAAGTGCAATCGCGCCATCGGACGGGAAAATCGGCCAAGAACCCAGAGAACAATGCTGCCCAATGTCAGGACAATAGGAGGGCCCACAGGGGCTATCAGAACAGAAAATGACAAAGCGAATTCGTTCATATCCGTCAATTCTAGCACAGCCAATCCCGCGCTGGAAACAGTCTGGGATTGGCTTTCATTCCACCTCTGCTTGCAACCCTCGTCTGAAAAAAGGATCTGCAGGTTAGAGTGATTTCCAGGACTGCTGTAGCAAGCGCCAGACGCCAGCCGTGTCAACTTCAGTGCCGGTTTTGACCCACCGGCGCCTTGCTTGACCTATTCTCTGCGTGTACCCATTTCAGGACAATTCACTACTGACTTAACTATGAGTCCATCTCGCGCATTTCCCAAAAAATCGCGAAAAGATCAAGGTGAAAAGAAGCGACGAGACCTGCGTTTCGCGAGACAGGGAGCGCCGACTCAAGAAGGCTCATGCCTTACACACATTGATAAGTGTGTTTGCTCGAGTGAATGGCCGACAGTTACGCATTATGGCCGAACTCCAGAAAGTTGCCGGCAAGGGACCTGGCTTGCAGCGGCTGCGCCGTTACAAGTTTCCCAGTTTCCTCCTGCCGTCAATGTAATGGCAGGTTAGCAAATAAAGCTGTGTCCACTGTCTGAGAGGGGGAACACAAAGCAACTTCCTGACCAGGATTCGAGCCGAACTCATGAAAAGGAATGCCGGAAACCTCGTACCTGAAACAACAGAAAGGGCGGTTGGAGAGGTCTCTGTTACCTCTCGCTTATCCTGAAAATCCCTAACGGAATTTGTCTTGAATGGTGCAACCTTGAGGCGAGGTAAAAAGTGCCGCCAGCGTTGCCCATTCAAAGAAAATGAAGTAGAGTACCGAAAACAATGCTGCCCGGAGAAGCCAAATGCAAACCATTCGACACTTACCTACAGCGACCGCGAATATCGAACAGGCTAAGTTGGATATTGATGAATTTGGCTATTGCCTGATCGCCAACGCCTTGGAGCCTGATGAGGTGGCTGCTGCACTGAAACGGCTCAAGGAACAGGCGGCCGCCGAACTCGAGCTGGGCGCGGCCTTCGAGGATGGAGGTCCGAAGCAGCAGTGGGGTGCATTTACAGACAAAGAAGGCCGGCTCAAACAACAGGCCTACACCGCTACAGCCGGCGGAGTCAATCAACGGGTGTGGATGCTTGTCAACAAGGGCCGGATTTTCTGCCAAATCCTTTCCACACCAAGCGTGCGCGCCGTCGTCAATCACGTCCTGGGTGATGACTATCTGCTGTCGAGCTATTCCGCCAACATTGCCAAGCCGGGCGGCGCCCCCATGAATCTGCATACCGATCAGTGGTGGATGCCTCACCCCATTGACCGCGGGCCTTCTTCGATTCCTGTCGGTTCAATTTCCCGCGAAAAGCCCAATTTGGCCGGCGATGACGAACCAGCAATGGTCGCACCATGCGTGTGCGCTAACGTCATGTGGATGCTCAACGATTTCAGCAGCGAGAACGGGGGCACTCGCTTTGTACCCGGTAGTCACCTTCGGGGCCGACCCCCAAAAGCAAATGACGACAACGAAGATACGCTGGCCGCGGAAGGGGTGGCAGGTACAGCAATGGTTTTCGACGGCCGGCTCTGGCACGGAACCGGTGCCAACATAAGTCACGGGAACCGCTATGGGTTGCTTTCAACCTTCTGCGGCCCCCAGTTCCGACCCCAGGAAAACTTTACGATTGGCGCCCGACCCGAAATGCTTAAAGAAGCGTCGCCAGAACTGTTGGCACTGCTGGGCTTCAAGATCTGGAGCGGCTACGGACGAGTGGAAAGTCCAGTCGCCGAATTTGTCAGCCAGGATGAACAATCCTTGGGTATACTGGGTGCCTGAAAAAACCCCAGAAGAATGTGCGAGGCAATTGCTCAGTGTTCAGCGCCATACCCTGCAAAAGCATGCCAGTGGCTTCCTAACATGGGCAACGCTTCATAGCCAGCACGCTAGTCATTCTCGGACGCTGCTTCCGACTAATTGCCCTGGCTTTCGCGAAGCCGTGGCCTCCATGTTATACTGCTGTCGCAGTGAAATCTGATCTTTGAGGAGATTCTGTGAGCGGAAACTGGACTCGAAACGCTTTTGTTTATCTGTTGATTTTGGTGGCCGCCGCCGCCCTCTTTCTCAATGTCTACGGCCCTAACGAGAGGCCCGAAAATGTCAGTCTGAGTGACGTTGCCAGACAGGTCGAGCGCGGCGATCTCGCACGAATCGACGTACGCGGGGAAAGGTTGCAGATTTTCTCGCATGGCAGCGACCAACCGCTTTCCAGCCGCAAAGAGGAAGGGGTCGCTCTCACGCGCACACTGCAAGGCATGGGCGTCTCGGAGGAAAGCCTGGCCCAAGTTAAAATCAATGTCCAGCCACCATCCAATTCGGGCAATTGGTTCGCCTTGGTCATTAACTTACTTCCCCTCATCCTGATCGCCGGTCTCTTTCTATTTCTGTTCCGCCAGAGCCAAAGCGGCAATAATCAAGCGCTCTCCTTCGGAAAGAGTAAAGCCCGGATGTTCGTTGGCGATAGACCCACTGTATCATTTGGCGACGTGGCCGGAGCCGATGAAGCAAAGCAGGAACTAGAGGAGATCGTAGAGTTTCTGAAGGAGCCGCAGAAGTTCGTTGCTCTGGGCGCACGCATCCCCAAAGGCGTACTGTTGGTTGGGCCGCCCGGCACCGGAAAAACACTCATGGCCAAGGCAGTTTCGGGTGAAGCCGGGGTTCCATTCTTCAGCATTAGTGGTTCTGAATTCGTCGAGATGTTTGTCGGCGTTGGCGCAAGCCGTGTGCGCGACCTGTTCGAGCAGGCCAAACGAAATAGCCCCTGCATTGTCTTCATTGACGAAATCGACGCTGTCGGGCGCTACCGGGGCACGGGTCTGGGAGGCTCCCACGACGAGCGCGAGCAGACCCTTAACCAGATCCTGGTGGAAATGGACGGTTTTGGCACCGACACAAATGTCATCCTGGTGGCCGCCACTAACCGTCCGGACATCCTCGACCCCGCCCTGCTTCGTCCCGGGCGATTTGATAGACGCGTAACCATGGACCGGCCCGACCTGTCGGGACGACGGGCCATTCTCGATGTTCATGTTAAAGGCAAGCCCCTCGACCCCAATGTGGACCTGGACCTTATCGCTCGACAGACGCCCGGCTTTGTCGGTGCCGACTTGGAAAACCTGGTAAACGAAGCTGCAATACTGGCCGCGCGTCGAAACACTCGCACGATTGCAATGAACGAGATGCAGGAGTCGATTGAGCGCATCGCAATGGGAGGGCCGGAAAGACGCAGCCGGCTGATAACCGATAGTGAGCGCCGCGTTGTCGCCTACCACGAAGCCGGCCATGCAATCATTGCGCATGTAGTTAAGGGTGCCGACCCACTGCGCAAAGTGACAATTATCCCTCGCGGCATGACAGGCGGCGTCACTTTGACAGTACCGGAGCGAGACCGCTACTTGCTGCCGCGATCATATTTTGTTGACCGCATCGCCGTTGGGCTGGGTGGCCGAGTAGCCGAGGAACTGGTTTTTGCAGACATTTCCAACGGCGCCAGCAATGACATCCAGACAATCACCCGTTTGGCAAGGGCAATGGTGATGAAGTACGGGATGAGCAAGAGGATGGGGCCTCTTCAAATCGGAAGCCAGGAAGAAAACCCATTCCTTGGCCGCGAGTTAACCGAGCAGCGTGATTATAGCGAAGAGGTGGCAGAAGCCCTTGACAGCGAAGTGCAGCTTATTGTGAGAGAGCAACACGATCGAGTTCGCAACATTCTCAGGATTCATCGACTTAGATTGGACGCAGTGGCCGAAGCACTGCTGGCACATGAAACGCTCGAAGAGCATGAGTTTGTCGATGTCTTCGAAGGGAAGGTCGACTCAGATGACCTGCCCGACCCGCTAGCGCTCCAGCCCGCCTGAAATAAACTAATTCAGATTTCAGATCAGGAGTACGCTGGCAGCACGGTCATCCACCGAGGAGTTACTTGCTGCCTCGCTCTTATTTGCCTGTCAAGTTGTGACGTTGTTTCCGAGGAGTTCTAGCAGAGCCGGTCCGTATGCTTGTGCTTTCCACCGCCCTACCGACGGAATCTCCTGCAGGGCGGCCACGGATGTAGGTTGACCAGCCGTTATCTGTACAAGCGTTTCGTTGCTGAACACGATGTCAGGATCGACGCCGCGCGCCGCCGCTGTCTTAGTCCTCCACTGGCGCAGGTGCTCATAGAGCTTCCTTCCTTCCGCAGTGAGTACAGTTTCCGCCTTCCTTGCGGGCGATGGCCGTCTGGGCACAGGCTGCTCTTCCCCCAGACGAACCGCGGCCAACAACTCCTTTCCAAACCGCTCGATTTGCCGCACGCTTAAGCCCGGGATTTCCCTGAGAGCGTCCAGTTTTTGCGGTCGTCTCTGCGCAATCGCTACCATCGAGTCCTCACCCAATACTTTGAACGGGGGCCGTTCCGCATGTTTGGAAAACTTTTCACGCCAGTCCCAGACAGCTTTTAGGACTCCCATGTCATTCGCCAGCACAGAGCGGATCTGCTTCATCTGCCAGACAGTTCGCGGCTCCGGCGGCCGGTACTCGACCAGCTCCAACATCCGAAATGCAGCCTGCGCTTCTTCCCAGCGACCTGCCTTCTGCAGAAGCCCTGCCTGTCGAACTCGCAGGGCGGGTAGGTAATGCGTGTCAATCTGGGCGTATGTCATCTGCTGTTGGGTTAACGGACGCTGGCCCCAATTTGTACGCTGCATCCGTTTATCGCTTTCCACGTTGAATTCATCTTGCAAGACTTTTGCCAGTCCAATGCCCTGCCGTCCCAGAATGCGGGCGGCCAACTGTGTGTCAAATAGCCTTCGGATCCGGAAATCCAAATCCCTCTGAAGGGTCAGGATATCGTTCTCGGCTGCATGGAGAATGATTTCTGTCGTGTCATCAGCGAGAACCTTGCCCAAGTCGGACAGATCGAGCGACCGCAATGGATCGACCAGAAAGTCGACAACGGCCCCATTTGCAACCGACCCCTTCGTGCCGCCTTCTTCGGCCGGAACCGTCACCTGAATCAGACAAACGCGCGGTGTATAGCGAAAAAGGCTGTCACTTTCGGTATCCAACGCCAACCATGGTTGACCGGATATATGCTCAAGAAATAGACGATATTCTCTGTCGGACTGCACGAGCGTCGGAGGGGCGATTGCTGTTCGCCGTCGGTTCCCTGAACTTCTACTTCGGCGCCCGCGTTTGTGCACAGGACGGGTCATTGCTGCTGTATTCTCCCTGGAAAATTGAAGTGAGGTCCTCTTACGTAGCGGCTGCATGATACCCTAAACGCGGCGCCTGGCCAACTCTTCAGGGCCGTTTGGAGCCGCGCAATTCATGGGGTCACTGCTACAACCTTTGACTCACCACTATCGGCCGGCCAGCAAAAGGACCAAATCCGGCCAGCCGGACAACTGCTCCATCTCAATAATTCTAATCCAAACAAGGTATTCGCAAGACTCGAATGCTTTCCAATCGATTCTTTCAGTCTGCCAAATTTTCTCGACTGTGATATTATCTGTGCCAACCTGTGTTGCCGAACGACGCCTTATTCCTTGAGTGCCGGGCACTCTTTTTTGCCGCAAGTCCAGTTGGAATAACCACACAACTGAGACGGCTGGACCGGCCCCATATGACGCAACATCTGTTGAATCATGGCGTCTTACTATGTCAGATTCGCTGTTCCTGAAAGCCTAGCGACTGATCACAATTCATGGCCAAATGGTACTGGTTCGACGAATACAAGAGCCTGACGGCATCTCCTTGTCATCCCCCGCGCAGTCGGCCCATTGCCGCCGCGGTGGAGTGGTTGCATCCACCGATTATTTCGGATTTGCACCAGAATTTCGCCTGTTGGACCGCAGCGCAAATGTCGCCGGGCCCTGTAATTCCGCACAGACTGTGGATCGATCCAGCTGGCAATATCTCGGTCCGATTCCCTGAGGAGGCGCCGGCTCCACAACCTGCTGTTGGTGCAGGCGAGGGTCTGGCCCAGTGGCTGGTGCTTCTGTCGAAGTGGATGGAAATACATGTTGTTCTCGCCCGCGCCCGTTCGGTCTGGACAATCGCCGAGTTGGCTGGCGCCCTTCCGTTCACGTCGCATTCGCTGCTGCCACAGCAACTCGCCCAGTTTCCACCAGACAATTGGGAACAGGTGGCTCGTGGACTGGCCGCCATCGTTTCTGACGGCGCTATGCCAGACGCGAGGCAATGAATTGGCACGCTTGGTCAGCGACGTACCTGTGCGCTGGAATTCATGATTAAATATCACACACTGCAACGCCGGCGATTTAAGTGACGAAATACTTGGGCATTGTATCCGTCGGAAACTAGAAGATGATCGCTCCGCAACAAAGTTGGAATGAAATAAAGGTTGTTTCAGCGCCACATGGGGGAGGCTATTGTGATTTTCCTGATGGTCGCGGCGGTGCCGCCAGTGAAGTCTTGAGTAACTACACCGTTCGGCACATCCATTCTGCCGGCGGTGTTGCATATCGTCTGCAGCAGGCCGAGGCACCCGATTCAATCCAGGTGGCTCTCATCGCCACAGATATAGATTGCCGTCGCTGGCAACTGCCTAAGGGACGGCTCTATCCGGCTGAGAAGCCTCTGACCGCGGCACTGCGCGAAGTAGAAGAGGAGACAGGGCTGGAGACCGAGTATAAGTCCTTTCTGAAGACTGTACACTATCAGTATCTTGATACATATGCCCGCACAGTGCCGGAGAAGGTATACAAAAAAGTGGACTTTTTCCTGCTCCGAGTGGTGGGAGGGCATCTGTCCGATTCCAGTGTCGAAGTCCAAAAGGTCGAGTGGGCCTCAGCAGGCGAGGCCCTGGAGATTCTGGCATATGACGGCGAAAGGGATTGTCTGCGAATCGCCATGGAACTGTTGAATGGTCACTGAGATTGGGAAAGCAAACTCTGGTCAGGTCCGCGAGGTTCTGAACCTGCTGGTTTCGGGTGTAACCAGCGATGTGAGTAGCATGGAAGCAATCGCCGGCAGCTGGTGGCGGCGTCTGCTATTCATGCACTGGTTCGGACCGCGGTTCCTTGGCAAGCAGATGGACACAATTGTGGCAACAAGAGGTGATCGCATCATCGGATTCGTCATTGTCCAGTACGATGGCGACGCCGCGGGTACGTTCGACTGGGCATTTGTCGAACCATTGGAAGCAAAGGAAAACCGCGAAGATTTCGCCGATCTCATTGATTCGACCCTGGACCATATTGAAGAACAAGGCATTCATCCATACTTCTACTTTGGATTTGCAACCGCCTCGCCAGCCACGGTAACACAAGTTCTCGACGAAATCGGTCTGCGCTCGGCGGACTACCAGAATACGCAAATGGTGGGCGACTTGCCATTGACAGAGACTCCCCCTCTGCCCGACGGTTACAGACTCGCTCCCCAGATTTCAGCCCGCTTCGGGGCCCGCATGTCCGAACTCCTGCCCGCCGCCTATCCCGATGCGGCGGCAGAAGAGACGGCAATGATTGCCTCCATCCACACCAGCACCGTGCGCTCTTCAAAAGTGTTCCTGGTGGTTGAAGAAGACACCGAAATCGGCTTTGTCCAACAATTTCGCTGGAGGGACGAACTTCGACTGTTGCTTGCACTGCCACCCAAACTGTGGGGAACAGAGGTAGAACGTCAATTGACCGCCCACCTTGCACATAGCTTGCAAGGAAATACCCAACGGCTTCGGCTGCGTACCTTCAGCGAGGGCCATCTGGACAGAGCGCGACAATCTTTCGAGCGACTGGGCCTTCAATGGCAGGAATCCCCCTGGCAACGCTGGGTAGTTGCCTTGGAAGCGGACGAGAACGGGGAGGAACCAGCGGAGCCCGAAAAATGGAGGGGCGAGAACGATTCTGTCTGGCCCCCGCAAGCCACGCAAGAGGATGATAGCAGCGGCGCCGGCATGGAAAGCCAACCAGGAAAAGTCAAGAAACAAGAGAACGATGAAGGCGACAAAGAAGCGAAATCACCTCTCTGAGCAATCACCTGCCAATAATGGGGCTGACCGCGTTTCAGGAGAAAACCTGAATTCCTCCCCTCCAGCCTTCGGTCAACAGAGCATTCAACTCTGTTCGCCAGTTGAAGAGTTTGCCCGGACTTCGTCTGTCCCGGCAGCGTTTCCTCCTGAGAAATTGCCCGCCCAATCAACCGGCTACCTGCGCAGCGAAAGCGGCCTCCCGATCTACTACAGCCGCTGGAGCCCTACTGTTTCAAACCGCGGCGTTGTCCTCATCCTGCACGGGCTTGGCGAACATGGAGGGCGATACCGCCACTTGGTGTCATCGCTACAGCAATCCGGTTTCACTGTTTACGCACATGACCATCAGGGGTTCGGTCGCTCCGGTGGGGCTCGCTGCTACGTCCAGGGCTTTCATGACTACCTGAGCGACATCACGCAGGTTGTGTCCATGGCCCGACTGCGAAACCCCGGCCTCCCTTGCTGCCTCTATGGCCACTCCATGGGCGGGCTGCTAGGCCTCCTTCACCTGATGGAGGCGCCGGGGGCAATCGATTTGGCCATCATAGCCTCCCCATCGTTGCAGTCGCACAATCTTTCTCCTGTCAATCGCATTCTGAAAGCGATGCTCATACTCCTGCACAAGATTCAGCCCACGCTCACTTTTCAGCAGCGCGGCAGTCTGGACGTTATTTCACGTGATTGGGAAGAGGTTCAAATTGCCCTGCAGGACTCCTTGGGAGTGCCCAAGCGCAGTGCCCGCTGGGTGGTGGAATTCTTTGAAACCATGCAGGAGGTCAGAGGTCGGGCCGGCGAAATCCGCCTGCCAATCCTGATGTTGCAGGGATTGGCCGACGCCGTGGTCATGCCAGCCGCTACGCAGGAATTCTTCTCTAACGTCAGTTCTGTCGACAAGAGCCTGCGACTTTATGAGGGGTACTATCACGAACTGCACAATGACCTGGGGCGCGAACGGCCCATCAGCGCGGTCCTCGACTGGCTGAACAGCCGCTGCCTCGAGACTGACCCCTCCCTTTGAGACCGGCAACCACTCTCAGCAGATGATTCCCTTCTTGGCCTCTGGGCCATGGGCAATCGGGTCCTCACCAATCCAACGTTCGTCCACCGGTTCCGATGCAAGCTGATAGCGCGTATCGGTCGACAGCCGCAGCCGGTTCGTGTGATTGTCCGTACTGGCGTGCATAGTGTACATGCTGAAGACCAACAGGTCGCCGAGCTGGTAGGCTGTCGTGAGCCAGCGGCAGTTTAACTCTTCTCGCAGCGCCACCGCATCGGCGGAGAATGTGCCGAAACCACTTCCCTGCCAGCGTTTCTGCCCTTCCTCCGTCTCAGTTGCGTCAGGCTCATTCGTGCAATATTCGTCAACGTCCATCTGGCCGTACGTGCCCTTAATCTCCTCCTGGCGGTGAGAGTTTTCCAGGACCATCAGGCCGCCCATCTGTCGAGGAATGTCTCCGAGAGGAGTCCAACTCGTATAAAGATTCTTTGTGCCTCGCCCCATGAAAACTACGTCATAGTGAGGGTTGGTAGCCGTTTCCGCGCCGGACGTCTTGACCCGGCACCAGGTAAAATCGAGAGGACGGACCGGCCCGCCCAGGAAGCGCTCATAGAAAGTGATCATCGGCCCAGCGAAGAGCGCCTGGCGTAGCGGACCATTGTTTTTGGAAAGCCCAACCATATCTCTGGCAGAGACGGCCAGCTCACGCTTGGCTACGCCATCGCCAATCGGGTAATCCGTGTCAATAAAGTCAAGGCCAGCCAGCGCCTCCAACATTGTCGTCCGCGCCGCCGAAAGAGTGTCGCGATCGAGCAGTCCCGGCAGATAAAGGTAGCCATCCCTTTCAAATCGGAAGTGAAGTTCATCGAGGTCTTCCAGCGCGTCCGCGGAAGAGCGTAATTCGCCGAAACTCTTTGACCCCGTTTCGAGCCGTTTCCCATGGACTGTTAGCATCTCATTTGCGAGCATTAAGTCACCCTTCGCCTATATGCATTTTGAATCCGGAATCCTTGGTCCATGACGGGGCGCGACAGACCATCATGTCGGCCGCGTATGAATCACACACGCGCGTACTTTCTCAACACCCGCCAGTCCTTCGGCGTCGTCCCATCAGGGTAAGAGACTGCAACCTCGCCAACATACAAGTCACCCCGCGAATCGAAAGCAATATTGTGCGGACTGAAATAGCGGTTAACGCCGTACGGATCCTCCATCCCCCACTGGCTGAGTATTTTGCCGCTCATATCGCGTACCGTAATGCGAGCCGGCGGATTGTCGAATGCAGGCTCCTTCGTCTCGCCCATGAAGATGCCGCCCACCTCGGCAACGCACATATGATTATCTGCGTCAATGCACATGTCGCAAGGCCACCAGATGTCATCCCACTGGCCGATGAACTCGCCTTCCGGGTCAAATAGCTGCATACGCCTGTTCTGCCGGTCGGCTACATAGACAGTGCCATCGTCGTCTATGCAAACATTGTGCGGCGTAACGAACTGACCGACGCTTTCGCCCGGCTCGCCCCAGGACAGCAGTAGGTCTCCTTCAGCACTGAACTTGTGGACACGCGCGTTGCCGTAGCCATCCGACACGTACAATTCCCCGTCCTTGTTCAGCGCAATTCCTGTAGGATAGTTGAAGGGCGGCCCCGCGCGCAGAACTTCCTTCTGAACATCCCAGATGTAACCGGTGTCAGCTGGACTGTCAGCAGTCTCGATCGACATCAGCAGCTCGCCCTCGGTAGTAAATTTGTGAACCGCATGTCCCCAATCGTCGACACAGTAGATCGAGTCGTCCGGGCCGACAATAATGTCGTGGGCGCGCTTGATCAGGCCCTCGCCCCAGGAGCGCACGAACTGCCCGTTGCGGTCGAAGACAATAATCGGATGCTCGCTGCGGCAAAATACATATACCCTGTCCTGAGAGTCCACTGCCACCCCCGGAACCTCCACTATATTCCATCCGTCAGGAACATCACCCCAGCCTTCGACCTCTTCATAGACGAACTGTCCACTGCCGAGTCGCATCGCCTCTTCCCCTCTCTATGATGGATTCTTGCGCAATCGTACCCCCCTATGCCCGCCCTCTGCCGCACGTTTCGTGCTCAAATGCGCCGCGGCGGGGATTCGCACCTTGAGTCCGCCTTACTCGCGCGGCTTGGGCGGAATCTCATCTCTTCCAGGTTCATACCACATGCCGGCCACAGGCGGCGGAACCGGGTCGCGCGCAATGCGCATATCAACAACACAAGGCTTGCCGCACTCCTGCGCAAAGTGCATTGCGTCAGCGATGTCGGCATAGCAGTTGACAACCACACCTTCTGCCTTCAGCGCTTTTGCCAGGGCCGCGAAGTCCGTACTCTCGCAGAACTCCGTGCCGATCACTCGCCCCCCGTAGCTCGCCTGCTGCCCTCCTCGGATCGCGCCCAGCGTCTGGTTGTTAAAGACGACCCACACCACCGGCAGCCCCCACTCCACCGCAGTGATTACCTCCTGGCAGACCATGAGAAAGCCGCCGTCCCCGCTGACACAGATGGCCGGCAACTCTGGCCGCGCCAGCGTGCCTCCGATAATGGAGGTGGCGCCGAAGCCCATCGGCGTCCAGCCGCCTGGATATAGCAGGCGACGCGGCGAATACATTGGAAAGAAGGCGCCAAAATAGTGGTTGTGGTCACCTGTATCCAGCGAGAAAAGGATCTCCCTGGGCAGAACGCGCCGTAGTTCTTCGACCACGCGCAACGGCTCCATTCCATGCGTATCACTTTCGTCGCCTGGAATCTCCAGTTGAAAACCGGCTTTAACCCGTGCTGCCAGCTCAAGGTTGGCCTGTCTGTGTTGAGGCTCTTCTTTCGCCGACAGCACGGTCAGCGTCTCCTGCAAAGTGGCTTTGGCGTCTCCCAGCAATCCTATCTCAACCGGATAAGTGCGCCCGATCTGGTTAGCGTCAATATCGAGTTGGATAATCCGATTCTGCTCGACAAAGGGCATGCCCTCTGTCCACCAGCAAGTCGAAAGATCGGAGAAACTGAATCCCACCGCCAGCACGACATCGGCATACTGCCGGATCAACTCGTGCGCGCTCGGATGGCCGAGCCAACCCAGGTTTCCAACACTCAGCGGGTGGTCCTCTGCCAGGATGCCCTTGGCGGCGTAGGAAGTCGCCACCGGTGCGCTCAGCATCTCTGCCAACGCTAGAATCTCCGGCCCAGCATCGGCAAGAACAGCCCCGTAGCCGGCCACGATGACCGGGTGGGCTGCCTGGTGCAAAGCCCTTACCGCATTTTCAATCGCGTGCACATCGGCCCGCACACCGCCTGCATGACCGAAGCGGCCCGGATCAGGGATTTCATCGAAGTCGTGGAATTCAGCCTGTAAATCCCAAGCGATTTCAATGGCGACTGGACCGGGGTTGCCCGCACGCGCCAGCGCGCAGGCCTTCCGTACGACCTCGGGGATCAGGTCTGGGTGTTGCACTTGCCAGACCTTCTTTACGACCGGCTGCAACACTTGCACAAAGCTCTGGTCCGGGAAGCCGTAAAATGGGCTTGTCTCCTGCAACTGGCCGCGCCCCACCCAACGCGATATCACGCCGCCGAATATTGCTACAACCGGGCTGGAGGCCGCCGCGGCCGAAGCCAGTCCCATCACCATATTCGCCGGGCCAGGGCCAACTGAAGCGCAGCAGACACCAATTTCTCCGCTTATCCGGGCATACCCGTCTGCGATGTGCGCTGCCCCCTGTTCATGACGCGTCAGCATGAACTCGATCTGCGAGGAATCGTAAATCGCATCCAGGATATTCGTATTGCCATGCCCTGGATGGCCAAATACGTACCTGACCCCTTCCATTTCCAGCGCTTTTACGAGCGCCTCAGCGCAGCGCATTCTCACCATAATTGCTTACTCGAGTCGGCATGCCCCACTCTGGCCTGCATTTCCGATCCGGGACGGCATCACTCTTTCAAGCCGGCGTTGGCGGCGCAATGCGTGCCCTAAAGTGAATCTGGAACTCCATAAGGGCTTTCCATATATTTGCCGACATTGCGGTTCAGAGGCCAACCTTGGCCTCCCGCCAGCGCAAACGAATCCGACTTGCCAAGCAGCCAGAAGAACATCTCGGCAGCATCGTTGCAGTCGCGGAACTGCTCCCGAAACGTCGGATCCTCCAGCTTGTAGTTTGCCGTCGCAATGTCAAAGTCCGGCTCCCGAATCCAGTCTCTGTGCGGAGACTCTGTGCGCCAGTAGTTGTACTTGAGCAGATTGCGCAACCCCGTTCCGCTGGCAACGGAACGCCGGTGCCAGATCGAATAGACAGTGAGAAAAATCGAACCCGCCGGCGCAACGGCACGATAGGAGCCGCGGATTCCGCCATAGTGCCCCATCTGTTTGGACAAAGTGAAGAGAAAGTGTGACCCAGGCAGCAACTCGGTCGGACCAAGTTCGAGCGGACAGTCCTCCGGATAATAGAAAACTTGGAGGTAGTTGAGCGCCGGTCCATGTTTTGAGTTGCCGTCCCGGTGCCAGTTCTGTGCCGGCGAAGGGCAGTTGACGCGATGATTGCTCATTATGATCGGCAAGCCAAAATTCTGACCCAACAGACACCGGATCGCACCTGCTGCCTGATCGTTCAGAATCACATTGTCGACAAACCAATCCTCCTGCAGAATCTCCGTCGGCTCATGCGAAGAGTATTGGTCCAGAAATTCGACCGTGCGCCGGTTTATTTCATCAGGCACGACCCCTTCCAACACCATGTAACCTTGCTTACAAAAGTCCAATACCTGCGAATCTCTCAACCCCGGCCGGCAAGAGTGCGTTCTCATGGTAAATTTTCTCCTTACCTAAATACCGGTTGAATTCGTCTCCGAACGTGTAAATGCATATGGGCGCAGTTACTAAGAGGCAGCCGAGTCTGAACGACACCACTTTACACAACCCGCGCAACGCTCTCGCTTCTACCTCTGCTCGTATATCTCTTCACGCTCTTTCGCGACTCTGTTGCGCGTAAGTCTTTGCAGCTCTGGCGGCATGCGCTCGAACGTCTCGGGCCACACCGGCTGATGCCCTCCCTCCCGCGCTAGATTCCACCAAGGGGGATAGTAGGCAATGTTCAGCGCCATACGATGCTGGTTCAGTGTCGTATTGGCGCCGTTCGCATGCCAAACGCCGCCGTGCCACAGAAAGACCGAGCCCCGCCGTCCCGTTATTGGCAAGAGTCGTCGGTCGTCCGCCTTCATACCTCGTGGTGGCCGGCGACGCAAGCGGTGGCTGGTAGGCATTATGCGGGTCGCCCCGATCTCTTCGGTGAAGTCCGTGATCATCCAGATTGAATTGATCATCCAGGGAGTGTCAGGCAGAAGGTCCGGCAAATCCCCCGCCGAATCGGTGTGGACGCCGCCGGCAGGCGCGCCCGGCTTCACCCATTTGGAACAGGCTTCTGCCAAGCGTATGTCCTGGCCCAGAAAGTGCCTCGTAACCGCCAATACATCGGGATGGGCAGCACAGGCCCAGCTTGCCTCATCCAGATTCAGTAGGCCGAACAGCGTCTGGTACAGATCGTCGTTCGCATCCTGGAAGTAGGGACGGCTCCTCGGGTCCTCGTGAAGCGCAAATAGCTGCTCTGCCAGGCGATCGGCCTGTTCTGCCGGAATCACCTCCTCCAGCACGCAGTACCCGAACAGATCGAGATGATCGATTGCCTCTTGTATGCTCACTGTATTCCGCCCTTTCGCCGCAGAGTTCAGCGTTTCATCTTTCGAGGATAAACTCACTTCCCAGGCCGTAGGTCCGCGTCTCATCCAGCAACAAGGCCTGGTTGGGAAACTGGACGACTCGCCACCCGTCGCGTATCGCCTCCAACACAGTCTGATATGGCCACTCCTCTGGGTCGGAAATCTCATCGGCGATTTCGCCGTCCTGCATCAGCAGCATTCCATGAACTTGGCTGGTCAAAGAAGTGCTGACAGCTTGCAAATAGAGAAGGTCCTGGCACCTTTTGAAGCTGCTCTTGGCCGCCTCCAGTGCCTCGTTCAGCATCTTCTCGTTAAGATTCCCAGCCTTATATGATTCGATACAAAGTTCAAGCTGTTGTCTGACTTTTTCTCCGGTCATTGCCATTCGTCCTCTCGACTAAGCTCTTTCAGTTTCCAGTATTCGATGGCACCCACCCAAAGAAAGCACGAAAATGAAGACTGCTCAACAACCGTATACATGGATTGCGTTTTCTCCCAGAACCAGCGCCTGATCACGCGATGAGAGAAACGCTGTGTGAAGTTTCGCCAGCTCTACATACTGACGATAGGTAGCGTGCAACAAGGTCCCCGGCTGATCAGTCCCCCACATAACCTTGTGTGCGCCAATGCGTTCGACGCCCAACCGCAAATAGCGCGCCGCGCTGGGAAAGGGGTAACCTTCCTCGTTAACAAAAGCGACGAGCGAGGCGCAGTCGAACCAAACGTTGGGCAGCAGGCCCAGGTCAACCTGCTCCTCCCACAACTTCCAAAGTTCAGGTTCTGCCTCGGCTTCAGGCCTGGGCTGCCCCAGATGCGCGACGACGATTTTCAGTTTGGGATGCCGAACGGCGATCTTGCGCACAGCCTCTGTCTGATAGGAAAGGCTGCCAATGCCTCCCAAATCGAGCACCAAGACCAGCCCACGCTTCTCCAGTTCATACCACAGCCAGTCAAGATCTGGAGAGTCAAGCCGAGCTTCCGGGTGTATGCCGCACAGACCGGAAGGAACGGAGCACTCCAGCTTGACCGCGCAATAACCCGGCGCTGACAGTGTCGAATCGAGAGTCTGCCGGCTTCCTGCCATCCATGGGTCGAAGTAGGCGGCGCCCACCAACCTGTCGGGGTACTGCTCAAGGGCGTCAAGCACATAGGGGTTGCACTCGCCGTAGAAAGGGCCCTGCAACAGGACTGCCTTTTCCACGCCAGCCCAATCCAAGTTGGCCAACACTTGCTCAGGTGAATGTGCCAGACCATCACCTAAGGGCGGCGTAACCTGAACCTCGGCATCGCCGATCAATGCCCGACCAAAGCCCTTACCTCGCGTTGGTCCAGCAGCATTGAGGCCGTGGATTCGAGGAAAAATGTGGCTATGGGCATCGACAATCATAGTGCCCTCTCAGGGCTGCTGCAGGTTAGTCTTGAAATACCAGTAGCCGCGAAGCCGGAATGTACAGGGCAACCAGTGACTCTCGCCGTTCAGTTCACTGCATCAAGCACCGTCTATGGCGCGCCTTCCAGTCGGCGTCAGCAGAACGATCCGCCCCAGGACTTCCCCCGAGCGCAGCACCGCCAACGCCTCATTTGCGTTCTCCATCGGGAATGTTTGGGTCACGATTGATCGAATCTTTCCGGACGCCATCAAACGAGAAACCTCGATCAAGTCCTGCTTTCTCCCCGCGCGTGTGCCAATAATCTCCAACTCATTCTGTGCCAG
Organism: Caldilineaceae bacterium; assembly: GCA_965116395.1. Classification (GTDB taxonomy): domain Bacteria; phylum Chloroflexota; class Anaerolineae; order Caldilineales; family Caldilineaceae; genus Bin5. The sequence goes on along the minus strand of OZ220684.1, from coordinate 4,949,129 downwards.
GTACTTCCCCTCAACCGGGTAGTGATCTGGCGTGTAACCAACGATCACCAGTCTACCGCCATTTCGCAGTGATTCAACGCCGGCGCCCATCGTTTCCGTCTGGCCAACGATGTCTATCACGCAGTCAACACCATTCCCTCCGGTCAAGTCCCGCACCGCGTTGGAAATGGTACCGTCCTCCGGACCGATAAGTTCATCAACACCCAGTTGACGCGCCCACTCCCGCTTTGCGTCGGAAAGCTCAACGGCCAGCACACGCGCGCCGGCTGCCTTGGCCAACTGAACCGCAACCGATCCGACGCCACCCACCCCGATTATAAGTACAGTCTCACCTACCCGCAGACTGGCGCGATCGATGGCATGAAAAGCTGTCATGCCGGCGTCGCAACAGACCGCGCTGTCCGGCCAGGTGACCTGCTCCGGCACATGCACCAACTGGCTTCCTGGTATGGCCACAAACTCGGCATAGCCGCCGTGTCTGTCTTTGGCGCCAAGAACGCCCCCCATGTTAACGCAGATCTGTTCCCGGTACGTCCGACAGGGAAGGCAATCGCCGCAGGTGGTGAAATTGTAGGCAATCACCCGGTCGCCTTCTTCAAAGCCAGTCACACGGTAGCCGGCTTCGGTCACTACGCCGGCCACTTCATGCCCCATGATAAAGGGTAAATCAGGTGTATAACCGAAACCGTCCAGAAGTTTGAGGTCGGTGCCGTCGATTCCGCAGGCCATCACCTGCACAAGCACCTCATCCGGCTCCGGGCTGGGCGTACTAACTTCTTTCCATTCCAGCGGCTGCTTGAATTCCTGCAATATGGCCGCTTTCACGGGCGAGCCTCCTTTTGGATATGTTGAGCCATGAAGGGGCACACACCAACAAGCAAATAGCTTCCTTCAGCCGCGTTCAAGTATCCCATCTACAAAGGCCTTGCCATCCGCTAGCACTTGCAGAGGATCGTCGGGGTAGCCCCATGCCATTGCTTCATACTCTACCGAAATGTAACCGGAGAAGCCGCCGTTGACCATTGTTGTAATCAGGCTGGCGAAGTCGATCTCGCCCTCGCCCAGCGGGGGAAAGCCGAAATTCTCACTGTTGCCGCGCGCGTCCTTCGCATGCATGTGCTTCACCCGATCGCCCAGCGCGAGGTAGGCGTCTAGCACCGAGTCGCCCCGCACATGATAGTGGGCCGGGTCAAAGAGCACGCCCAGGCCTTCAAGGCCATCAGTGTCCAACAGCCGTTGCAGACGAGCCAGGTTATGAACGAGCGAGCCGTAAGGGCTGGCCGCTTCAATCAGGATCATCACACCTAATCGCTCAGCATCTGCTGTCAGTTTGCGCATCGCCTCGATGCACCACTCCCAGTAAGTACTCTCCCAGCCGTAAAACAGCTTGACGCCGCACCCGCTGATCACGTAGGGAACCTCCATGTCCGAGGCCAGCTGCAACCCGCCGCGGATAAACTCTGTGTTCTGCCTCCGCACTTCCGGGTCACCGTGAATCACATTGGTATGTGCGTTCAATGCGCCGATGGCGATCCCAGCACCTTGCGCGTAGTCACGAACAGCGCGCCGACGCCCAGCGTCCGCGCTCGCATCCATATGCGGCTTGGGAGGCGGGATAAATGGCGGCGCGAGCTCCAGGCTGATGTCGATCCCCTGGTATCCCTGGTCCCCAAGAATATCGATCGACTCTTCGACACTGTATGTGTGCAGAAGACCGGAACTGCAACTCAGCCCTTTCAATGCTCCTCCAACTGTGCAGTTTCACCTGTCTGGTAACTGGCCCTGCGTAAGCCCTGTGATCTCTCTCGCTTCCGTTGCTGAGGCAATTTCCCTGCCAATTTCGCGGGCGATGCGAACCGCCTTCTCCACGAGCTCACCGTTCGTCTTGGCGTACACGCCATCCTCGATGAACGGGCAGTCCTCCATGCCGATTCGGACATGGCCCCCTATCGCGATTGTATGGGCCACCATCGCCCAGTAGTTGGGCGGATCCATGCAACTCATGCTGAAGTTGGCCCGCGGCGGCAGATTGTCCACCATGTATTGGAGCGCCTTGGGCGTCGGCGGTGTCCACCCCTGGCCTGCCCAGCCGAAAAACAGAGTCAGCCACAACGGTTCCGGCAACAGGTCCTTTTCGAACTCGCGCACACCATCCTCGGTCCAAAAATCGCCGCCGCGAATCTTGCCGATCGCCCAGTATGCCCCCGTATTGAAACACTCGATCTCCTGCTTTACACCATGTTTCTTGGCCAGGCTTGAGTACATTCTCAATTCCGGAATCGGGTGAATCGAGTAGATTGGCGTCGGCGGGTGGTCGGCGTCCGGCTGGAAATACTCGTCGTGCGAATTGAAGTTGATCGAACTCATGTCAGGCCTGAGCTCCCTCCACAACTCCAATTTCTGTTCCAGGCGCATACTGGCCAGCCCGAACTGCACGATCGGCTCCCCCTCCGCTCGGACGCGGTCGGTGATGTCCCGCCATCCTTCAACGTTGGGAATCGATAACTGCTTGCCGTCTGGCTGGATAACCGGGTCGGACTTGTACTGGCCATGCGTGTGAACAATCGTCGCGCCCGCGTTCATAGCGCGAATATACTCTTCCGCGACCCCCTTTGTGTCGTCACAGTGCGTAAGATAGGGGTTGCGAGGATACGACCCCGCTGAATCAGTGGTCACGGTAATGACCAATTTTTCCATGATTTTCCTCTCGTTGAAAAATTTTAGGACCCTCGTGTCACTTTCAGGACTTTATTGAGGCAGAGTAGTCAATTCCTTGGAGCTGCAACTGATCAGCGAAATGACATGCAACGTGGCGGCCAGGTGTCAATTCGGTCAGCTAGGGCACTTCGGTCTGACATATGTCTTCCATGAATCGGCAGCGCGGGTGGAATACGCAACCGGGCGGCGCATTGGCCGGATCGGCCGGCTTGCCTTCCAGGCTCAAGCGCTGCATGGCGTGGTGGGGATTGGGACGCGGCACCGCACTCCAGAAAGGTTCGCATCGGCCTCCTTTGTTTTCGTTGGGCAGGTTGCTGGCCGAATTGTGCCAGGGGGCTCTCACCTATTCGCCAGTCAATACCTCGGAAAGCTGAGAGTGGAACGCGTGAATAATACGCGCAACATGTGTACAATGAAAACATGTTAAATCTTTCCCATCTCGCTGTCAAACTGCCCAAAAAATGCCCTAATATTTATAATCTTCCGTTCCTGCATCCGGTAGTGTCCAGCGTTTCGTGGTATAGTCAATGAGACTTGATTAAACCCTTTTCCATCCAAGGAAACTGAAGTGCCTTTACTGCTCGCCGTCATATTATTCGCTTGTGTAATCGGCATCGTCCTCGCGCTCATTACCCTCTCCCTCCAGAAAATCAGCGGCAGGGTTATTGAGCAGTACAAGGAGAGACTCGACGACGCCAATTCGATTATGGAACAGGGGCTTCCACCGGACTCTTGGGTCGAGCAGTTCCGCCGGCGAATCGAGGGAGCAGCAGATGATTCCTCCCCCGACTCTTCGCCGAAAGGTATCCCTTCAATGACTTTGGGAAGCGACAAGTCGGATGAACAAATCGGAGAGCAGGCCAGGCGGCACTGCTTAAAGAGGCTAAAGACGCTGACGTCGTTTATGGAGAAGGGAAAGTTCTATGACGAAGACCAGACACGCGACACAGTGGTGAAATCGCTGAAAAATGTGTATGACATGTGGGCTACCTGCCACTGGTCAGACCTGTTCAAGAGCGACGAGGCCGAAAAGAGTGACTAACGAGCACCCGGAAAACGCAGGCCTGCTCCTCGCGGACCGCCTCTAAGGCCTCAACCACGCTCAATTTCCACTGCGACGAATTCCTGGCGTCCCACGGCAAGGGGTACGTAGCACCACTCCATCGCATTCACTTCGAAGTTGCTGGCGAGTTCCCCTTCTACACGCACCGCGTATCTTCCAGGCTCCAATCCATATAGCTTCAGAGTCGTCTGGTGCCGGTCACCGCTCCGGTTCTCCAGAGCAAACCTGATCGCCGGGCTCTGCTCTGCAGCTTCAACCGGACACGAAAAGCTGTTACCCAAGACGACTGGCTGATTGGCGGCAAAGCCGTCCCTCTCCAGCAGCAGGTGTAATCGCTGCTCTCGGCTGACAACATGTAATCGCTGACGCAGCCCGTCCTGCACAAACACTTCAAACGCATCGTCGGCTACTCTGAGACGCCCGCCATAGGCAAACCAGCCGAAGAGTGGATCTTCAGCAACGATTGTAGCCGCAGTGCGCAGCCCGGCGCCGTACCCCAGCTCTATTTCGCCGTCGTAGGGCCAGCTGCCTCTACCGTTGTCCTGCCTGATCCACATGCCGCTGTACTTTTCAGGCGTAATTGCCCAGCCCGAAGCGCCGTCGTTCTCCTTTCCTGGAAACCAGTACCCGTAGTCAGAGTCGGCCGTCCCGGTATTCATCAGACACCAGGAGCTGAGGTACGAGGCATATCCTAACCGCAGGTAAGGGAATGGATCCTCTGCGAAATACAGCGCATAATCCACTATCGCCCAGCCGCCCAGCTGCGACATATAGCTCAGACCGTATCGCGACGAGTCGCCGCCGCGATTGTCTCCACCCAAAAGCATGTATGACGGCTCCAGCCAGCCGCGCAGCGCGATATTGGCCTCAAGTTGCTTGACGAGAAACTCCTCAAAGTCCCCCCGACTGACATCGGGATGCTCGTACCACTTTTCTCTGTACTTGTCATACCAAAGCCGCCTGTCCGACTCGACCTGCCTCGTCAGCCCGTACTTGGCGACCGCATGGGTGGTCTCAAAAGCCGTCGTGTCAAATGGATATTCAGAATCAAAAGGATAGGGATCGTCGTACACGAAATACTTGACCTTCTTCTCCCACTCGCCTCGCAGCCAGTCAGATCGCTCCTGCCATCCCTCTTCAGCCAGGGTATCGATCAAATCGATTATGAGCATCTCATTGTACAGGCCGAGTCGGTAAGCCCAGTATCCTTGCCCGCCGTGTGGGATATCACCGATCCCGGCCAGCCGGAAGTGTGCCTCAGCAGTCCCGAACGCCCTTTCCAGATAACCAGTACTGTCCAGGTAGTTGGTCGAACCAGGGTATAACTTGGCGATCTGGTACATGTGGAAATAGAGCATGATTACGTGAGGATAATCATAGCTGCGCCAAATGTGTTCCAGCCCTTCACCTTTTGACCCAAAGCCGTGTTCGCTGTGCCGGTTCTCATACCAGTTTGGGACGCCATAGATGAAGTAAGAGTATGGCTCCTCCTCGTCCGTGCGCTGCAGACCCCCCCATACAAACTTGTCGATATAGTACTCTACCGCATCAATCTCCTTCTGCTCAGGAAAGTGCACGTTCTTGGCAGCAATAAACGGTGCCTTCGGCAGTGCCGTGTCGTCGCAGGTCAAAGTGTATCCATACCAGCCATCGAATCCGCCCGTATTTTCCGGGCCGCGCAGAACCGCTTCGCGCATGTCCCACACTGAAAACAGCCCCTCGTACCACTTTCCCGTGCCCCGATGCTGCTGCTTGTCCACCAGGAAAGCGGTCCGTTTCTTGATCATTGTTTCCAGCGGTTCGGTGACAAAGAACTCAAGATTCAAATATCCGCCGTCGCCATAATTTACGGTCAACAGATTCTCGCCAAGACGGGCAAATTGGACCTCATAGCAACGTGAATCTTCATCCGGTTTGCCCACTTGCGCAATGCTGGTCTCGTCCGGAAATTCTGCCGTAAGCGTGTAATTGCTGACCCGCGTTCGGATTGAGAATTTCGCGCTCAAGTCCACCGGAACCGTCATTCCCGGCACTACATGTACATCGAAAAGTCCTTGCTCGTAAAGCGCTTCGCGCACACCGTCATAGTCTTCCGCCCACTGCAAGCGGAAACCATAGACAATCTGATCGCCCTCCGAGCCTTTCGGCGTAAGTGTGACAGACGTGTGCGGCTGCCGCCATGTGCCCCGTGTCTCATTGCCGCCGCTTTGGGCTGAATGAATATAGGCCCTGTAAGGAACATTGGTCGTAGAAGGGTGGGGGTCTATCTCCTCATAATACTCCAGCTTCGTTCCTTCCAATGGCGTCATTACTAGATAAGGACCTACGCCATTAGGACGCTGCCAGAAAAGAAACGACCCATGACCGGAAATGAAGCTGTGTCGTGCAACAACCTGTGTGTAGTTGGCCAGATTGTCCCGCACAAAACGCTTATTGAACGGCAGCGGCAGCCCGATGTCCCCAATCTCCACTGCCTGGTCCGTTTCGTTGCGAAACTCCAGCTGCCACACGAGACTGTCTCCCTCCAGACTGAACCGCTCAACCAGTCCCAGCCCCCGCAAACCGTGCAGCAACTGCCCATCTCCGCTGTATACAAATGCGCGTGTTCCTCGCCCATCGTCCTCAACAGTACGTATGTCGCCAGAGGCAAAGGTCGTCGTCGATCTCCAGTCTTCGCTACCAATGCGAAGTCCGACCAAAACCTCGCCCAGCGTCTCGCCCGGCGTTATGTATTCAGTATCGTAGACATCGTCCTGCAGTTTGAGACTGCTGATACCGCCGCGGTTCCACTTCAATACGAACTTCCGCTCGGCTTGTCCGGAATTGGATGTCATGACTGCTTTATCTCGACCTTTCACTGCCTGCAAACCCTGGTAAACCCATTCCCTGCCGCCCACTTCCAGATATCCAAGCTCCTACGATTCAGTGGCCGCCGGTGGTGTCGAAAGTTATTCTCAGCAGCCCCCTGTCCGGAATAAATGCAGCAACCCGGCTGTTTTCAATTACGCCCCAAGCGCCGCAGCCGCACCTCAAAGCCCTATGCTTTAACGGCAACTATCCCCTTTGTGCTATACCTTGTCGAACATCATATGGGCGGTCGGCCGCAAGCGGCCTCCCTTGTGCAGGGGCTGCGCCCCCGCAACGCCCCCCTCCAAAACCATCGCTTACCGACCTCGTGTGCTCATTTCAGCGTGTCGGCTGGCGAGCATGGCGGCGGCCGCACTCCAGATGCGTCACCATGCGCCTCAATGGTTCCAAGGATGACTGGCTGGTCAAGCACTGTGGCTAAGCAGATCTAATATTCTCAATTCACCTCAATCGTAATTCCCCTATGGGAGTCCGGGCGGACTTCTCTACGCAATTCCTGACCCAAACTTCGCACTGCTTTTCACCACATTACTACGCCTCCGGAGTTGATGTCCTGGCCAGTCATATTGCCCGCCTCTTCCGAAGCAAGAAATACGGCAATCGTCGCCGCGTCCTCCGAACCGGCACCTCTGTCGACAAAGCCCTCATCCGCGCACCACCTTCCCGCCAGAAAAGCGTTGGGACGCGGCTCCCTGTATATCCTTCGCACAGCTTCCTCATCGAAAGGTTCGCCGCGGTACTCGGCGCGCGCCCTTGCCAGCTCAACGCCTCGCTCCTCGTGCGACCCTGGGCAGATCGCGTTAACCGTAATGTTGTAACGTCCTACATCGGCTGCAAGCGTCCGCGTAAATCCAATGATGCCCATCTTCGAGGTAGCGTAGGGCGCGCGGTGAGAGAGCGGCTGCTTACCAGTGCCGGAACTGAAGTTAATGACGCGGCCATAACGCTTGCGGATCATCTCGGGCAGTGCATACTTGCAGCCAAGAAACGCCGAGTCCAGATTGACTGCCAGCGTCTCCCGCCACTCGGCCAGGCTCATCTGCCAAACATCTTTCGTGGGACCGGCAATGCCCACAACATTGGCCAAATTGTCGATTGTGCCAAGGCGGTCAAGCGTACGATGCACCATCTGGCGGACCTGCTCTTCCTGCGAAACGTCGGTCTGGCAGCAGAGCGCCTCCCCGCCTTGCGCACGAATGCGGGCGCCTACACCGCTATCCAATTCCTCTTTGGGAAGAATGTCACAGACCGCAACCGCAGCGCCCTCCTCGGCAAAACGTACTGCAACCGCCTCTCCATGCCCCCGACCCGCACCCGTGACTAGGGCAACCTTGCCCTCTAATCTTCCCATCGAAAATTGCTCCTTCTCGTTTCCTGCTCTATGACTGTCTTTTGACAACCGCCTCGTCCAATTCCACCCCCAGCCCAGGCCCGCTCGGTGGGACGATGTATCCATCCTCAAAGACAATTGGCTCCTTGAATAGCTCCTGGTGTAGACCGCCGCCGTTGTACTCCTGGATCAGGAAATTAGGAGAGCACGTATCAAGCTGCACGGCTGCCGCCGCCGCGACCGGCCCGCAGTACATGTGGGGGGCGATCATGGCATAATGCGCCTCGGCTATGCCCGCGATCTTCTTCGATTCCAGGATGCCTCCACATTGCCCAACGTCCAACTGAATAATCTGCGCCGCTTGCTTCCTCAACAGTTCAGCAAACTCAAACTTCGTGACCAACCTCTCGCCTGTCGCGATCGGTATGCTTGTATGGGCTGCAACGCGCGCCATCTCATCAATATTTTCCGGAGGCACCGGCTCTTCGAACCAGAAGGGATCGAACTCCTCCAGTATCTTGGCAACGCGGATTGCCCCGGCCGTGCTGAACTGTCCGTGCGTACCGATTCCGATTTCCAGCTCATCGCCCACCGCGTCCCGAATACACTGAAAGATCTTGGCAACATGCCGAATCATCTTCAAAGGATAGTCCTGCGGGTTGGGGAAGATAGGCTGGAAGGGATCGAATTTGCACGCCGTGTTTCCTTCTTCAACCAGTTTGACGGCGATTTCGCCTGCCTTCTCAGGGTTTTCCCAGATGCCTTCGGTCGGCATATAGGCATAGGCTCGCAATTTCTCATGGAAGACCCCGCCCAGCAGATTATATATCGGCTGCCCCAGAGCCTTGCCGATAATGTCCCAGCAGGCCATTTCAATTGCGCTGATCGCCGGCGTCATGTCCAATCCAGGATTGCGATAGTCGTGACGCGAGGCAAACATAGTCTGCCACAGCTTTTCGACGTCAAAGGGGTTGCTTCCGACCACAAACTGTTCACCCAGATCCTCGATCAGACTGATCTGCGCATCCAGTTTCTTCGCATTCCCCGATGGCCTCTCCCCCAATCCCACGATGCCTTCATCCGTCTTCAGCTTCACAAAGAGCCACAGGCTCCCGCCGCGATAAGGGGGGGTGTTCCGCACTACGATGGTCTCTACTTCGACGATTTTCATTGCTCAGCTCCAATTGATGCCATCCTGCATCTGATTAGCCAGATCCTCAGCTTCTCATTTTCCAACAGAAATGCGGGAGACGCACTCCCGGTTCTCAGACGCGCCTCCCGCAACTCCTCTCTTCCAAAAATCTATTCTCTCAGTGGAGAGTCACCGCAAATATGTGCCAAATAAGTTTCAGTCCGCGGCCACTGCCTTCTCGGACCGGATCACCGGGTCGTCCTGCACCGGCGTCCTGCTGATTCCATTGGCCTCCCATCCTTTTGGCCAGCGGAAATACTCGTTCATCTCCTTATGGAAGTCCTGGTCTAGGATTGCCTCCAGCACTTCTTCTGCCTGCGCATACGATCGCGTCTCATTGGCGTCAAGCAGCTCCCACAGCAGAAGGGATCGATCTCCCGTCTCTATCGCCAACAGCGTCCGCTCCAGCGAGAGAACCAGCGGCAGGATCTGCGTAAGCATTATTTTCGGCGGCAACGGTTCCACCTGGATACGGTGGATACCCTCCTTGTTCACAACCGCGGGAATCTCGACAACAATGTCGTCCGGTACACCGGGCAGAGCCCCCCGATTGGGCACATTCACCTGGAACTGGCCCTCTTTATCGTTGATCAGAGCATCAATTATGGGCACCTGCTGCTCAATTGTCATGTTCCTGCCAAGATTGTCCACCAGGCTCGCCGTTGGGTCCTGGGCAAGCCGGGCAATCTGTGCCACTCTCCGCTCCTGATTGTCTACATACATTGGCCACGAAAGATGTGAGCGCTGACCGCCCCAGGGCTCACCGAACCAAAAGCGCTTGGCATCGAAATCCTTGTGGTACCACCATCCTATATACTTCATCCAGGTCGTGTCGCCCAGCGGCATCAACCCGTACAGTCTGTACATATGCACGGCCGCCCGCGACAGGTCGATTTCCCACGCCCGCGTCAACTCGCCCGACCAGCCCGTTTTCCCCGTAGGCAAACCTCTGCTGGCGGCAGTCTCTGCCCAATATTTCTCACCCTTAGACGCAATCCATTCATCGATCAGCGGATACGCGTCCTTACCCTCGTACTCAAACTGCGTCAGCCAGATGTTGTGATTCAGCCCGGGCGCCTGCCATGTGACCTCTGTGTGGTCGATTTCGAGCAAGTTGCAAATGTCGCGGTAACCGTAATAGCCATGGCACAGACCGCACACCTTTACGTCTGTCTCCCGACCGATGGCAGTGCAGCCATCGTAGACCGGGTTCCCTGACTGAATGAGCCAGGCGTCAGGGCAGATCTCCTCAATCTCCCGCGCCACCTCCAAAATGAATGAGGAATTATAGAAAGAGTACTCAAGTGTACTTGGGCCATCCCAATCGTAGCCGAACTTCTTGATCAGCTCCCGCGTCTCCAACCCTGAACGGTAGGTTACGACCGAGGCCGTATTGATCACGAAGTCGGCATCTTGCATTGCCTCGCGGCGGTCCAGAGTCTGGTCAAATGTTATATCCGCCCCCAACTCGTCGGCATACCGTTCGGCCAGTTTGTGAATCATCTCGAGCCGTTCGGCATCTACATCCATGAATGTCACGTGGCTGCCGCTCAGACTTTCCGTAAGGCACAAATCCTTCACAAGCCCCAGGGAGAAAGTCGCGCTCCCTGCGCCTATTACCCCTATTCTGACTGCAGTTCCCATAGTTTATGCTCCTTTACCGAGTGAACTGAGCTGCGTATAACTGATATATTGAAAGGTGAGTTAAGCCGCAAAATTCCGGCTCTGCGATGTGAGAACCCCACTATACAAAAGCCCAATGCCCCTGTCAATCGCACAGAAAATAGGACAGATCCCCCATTACTCGACCATCAAACAGGTCCTTTCGATTCTCGCTGCGGGCACTGCCCGCTATCTCTTCCAGTCAGTGAAAACGGCGACCAAGAGAGGCAGACAAGCCTCATGAATCTCATTGCCGCGAACCGTCCCCTACCCACAATTTATAGCGAATGCATAGGCCCTGTTCCAAAGGCATTCCGAAGCATCGAATGCTTGAACGGGTGATTCCACTCTAAGAGCTGTGTGACCGCAGCGCATCGGTCCAATTCAGAGAAAACGCCAGTCGGAGCGAAGCGCTTACATGATGCTTCAGCCGCCGTCCTCTGGGCCTGAGTCGAAGAGCAAGACGCAGTCCCGGACATGGAAACCAAAAAAGATCCTGTTCACAGCTTCAGCCATGAACAGGATCTTGTGGACTTCAGTAGAATTCAGTTCGTCAACACCCTAAGGAAGCGGTGCAAAAACAGATCCAAGGAGGAGGTACGGCTAAGCGTTTCCGCTTACTACCTGCTTCCTCACGCAGGTCATCCGTCACTCATCTCCATCGCCTCCTCCACCGGCAACTCCTCAAACGGCCCGGTGGTTGTAACGTAGGCAGCGGAAACCCAACCATAGCCGCTGGGAAGATCAGCGATGGCTACCTTAACCCAGTCGCCCGCTTCCGTCCGACCAATCCCGTTGAAGGTCACGCCGGCGACGGCTTTGGCAACGATGTCGTACGTGGTTCCTGAGCCGCCGCGCACGTTCAACCGTTGGCCGAAACTGTTGACAGTAACAACAACCTTCTCAGTTGGGCCGGTAGGCGTAGGTGTGGGCGTAGGTGTCTCTCCCTCTTCAATGGGAATGATTTCTTCACCCGGAATAGTGAACTCTTCGACAGTCAATGAGTCGCCCATCACGACAAGAAGCTCTTCCGCCATCGCCCAGCCATGAATATTATTGTCGTCGTAAACGAAATACCAGCTGCTGTCCTCAGTGCGATAAGCGGCGGTCAGGCGGGAGCCGGCCCTGAAATGAGCGACAAAGGCCCCGTCTTCGCCATCCCACAAGACTGCTCCGCCAATCCTGGCCAAGGTCAATGCCGTCTGACCCACCGGCGGCACAAAAGGCGTCGGTGTTGCTTCTGGCATGGCCTCTTCAGATGGCTCCGGCGTTGACTGCTCCTCCATCGCCTCTTCCGTAGGCGCGGAAGTGGCCTCCGCCATGCTTGAGTCCGGCGTTCCCTCGGCTGCCGCCATTGGCGTGCTCTCTTCTTCCGGTACCGGCGTCCCAGTAACTTCCATCGACTCCTGTGCAGCTATAGCCGATGTTGGTGTTGGCGAGAGTGTTGGCGAGAGTGTTGGTGTGGGCGTAAGCGTAGGCGTCGGCGATAATGTCGGCGTTGGCGTCGGAACTTCGACCGGCAGACGACTTAGTCCCGCCGCCAAAAGTGTCCGCACTTCGACCCACCCCTCAGTATTATCTCGCGTTTCGACCAGCACCCATTGCAGGTCGGTTGAGCGCAACCGGGCCGTTACCAGTGAACCCCCCACGAGCGTCCGCGACGGCTCGCCATCAGGCCGGTCGTGAAGTGTCGCTCCTTGGTTGCGGACGACTGCCAGGACGGTTGGAGTATTGCGCGTTGACTGCGCAGGCACTTCTGCAAGTTCGCCGCCTTGAACTAAACCAGGCTGGACAGTGGCAATGAAAAATAGCAAAGCGAACCCCAATACGAGTCGAATCTTCATCGTTCTCTCCCGAACACTCGAATGTGGTTCGTCATTGCGCTCTCCTTTGGGTGCATAGGACGAAGTCTCAAAAGGAAAAAGGCACCGAGGCAATCAGGACGCCCCCATGCCGCCCTCCAATACCGCCCGGGCCACGTTATAATTTCACCGCAGAACCCATGCCTGCTGTCTGCAAAGGACCCGGGAATGTTTAACAACCACCCCTGCAAAGCGGGCACAAGCTGTCAAAGACCTAAGAAAACTACTCAAATGTTGCAGATACAAATATGCCAGGATTGAACTGCGCAGTACCTTCCTCCGGCAGCCGGATTGTCACCGGGAAAGTTGAGTTGCCCTTGCCCGGTACGCTTATTGGCGAAATCTTGGCGATCGTCGAAAGAACCGAAATGTCATCGCTACCGTATCGGGTGATCCGGACAGGATCGCCGACTGACATTGTCAGCACTTGGTCCTGAGGAATCCCGACAATCAGTTCTAATGCCGAAGGGTCGCCAATGACCACCGCAGACGAAGCAGCCCCAATCACGTGTCCTTCTTCGGCGTTGAGAGCTAGCACGACTCCCGTAACCGGCGCCTGTACACTGGCTTTGTCTCGCAACTGTTGCGATTCTTCCAGGTTGAGCAAAGCCTGGCTCACCCTGAGCTCGGCCGACTTCTGGCTGTCTGTCAACTCCATAATCCGCTGGACGGTTGCCTCCGCAGACGCGACCCTCGCTCTACCCACAGCCAACTCCACCTCAGATACGCCCTTTTCCAACTCGTTAAGGGCGTGCTGAGCTCTATGTGCCGCGGCAAGCGCCGACTGTAATTCCGAAGCACGCGGCGGTTGCGTAGCTTCATTGTAGCTCGCCTGCGCAACATTGAGATCGATCGTGACGCGCTGCAAATTCGCAGCCTGCGGCGTGCGTCCAACATCATCCCGCCAGGAGATCTCGTTATAAGCCCTTTGCGCCTGCGTAACGGCCAGCTGGGCTCGCTCCACGTGGGCCCCCAGTTGCTGAAGGCGTGCCGCCGTGGGGCCGGCTTGCAATTCATTGTAACGAGCCCAAGCGGCAGTTGCGCTTGCACGCGTCGCTGCGATTTCGTCTTCGGTCGCACCTCCGCCCTCAAGCTTAGCCAGGTTGGTTTTCTCCAGTTCCAGACTCGCCAGTGCAACCGCAAGATCGCTTTCCGATGACTGCTCATTAATCTCCAGCAATGCGATCCGAGCCAGCTCCAAACCAATCTCGGCTCGCTGAACATTCCATTCCAATCGAGTCGAATCTACCTGGAAAAGCTCCTGCCCCTCCTCAACCAGGTCGCCCACCTCGACAAACACTTCCAAGACCTCTCCGCCCACCCCTGTCGTAACGGCGCGTGACTTCGTGACCTCCAAAGAACCGAAATAGGTTGGAATAGTTGCCTGGGCATCGACCGCCCCCGGCTGCGCCCCGGTGGAAGGCTCCGACCCACTGTTCGCCGCCAACTTGGCCGTGAGTTGCCCACTAAAAAACAGTACAACGCCACTTGCTATCAGGGCGATCAGGAGCAAAAAAGGCGCAACTCGACTAAAGGTTCTTAACATAATGGCCTCCTCTGAAGAATCTAGATTCTCCGGAGCCTAACTTCATCTTTACCGTGGGGGGAAGAACAGAACCGAATATTGCTTTCTGTTACGCCGGCCGCAACAATGCCGCTTCAACCACCAAGGCCGGTTGCCGCTCCTCCGCGCAACCTTAACAGTATACCAATCCACCAAGATCAGCGCAAAGTTGCCTCTTTCACCGTTAAATGCAACTCTCATTGTGGATTAGGAAAAACGTCGCTTGCCAGCAACACAATATGCCCCATTCCTTTGGAGACAAGGGGCGTCTGTTGGCCGACCATTAATGCGCCTAATGCATGCAAGTCTATATCACTCGTTCATTGCCGCCGTCAATCGGAATCTGCGCGCCTGTCGTCTTGAAAAATAACCGCCCCGCCAAAGCGCATGCCATTTCAGCAACATCAGCCGATGTAATCTCCACTCCCAGCAGGTTATTCGCCTTATATTCTTCGACGCTGATCCCATAGCTGGCAGCCCGGTCTTGCAACAGCTGCTCAGACCAGAGCGCAGTATCAAAGACTGCATTGGGATGTAGCACGTTTACCCGAATGCCCGCTTCCGCTAACTCCAGGGCGGCAACGCGGGCCAACTGGGTCAGTCCGGCCTTCGCGACCGAATAAGCCCCCGCTCCCGGCCCTGGCGCCGGCGCATTCTTCGAGCCGATGATAACAACTGCTGGGTCGCAGCCCATCTCGAGAAACGGCACACATGCCTGTAGAAGACGCTGCTGGCTGGTCAGGTTAACGCGGATGCTCCTGTCCCAATTGCCGGAATCCATCTCTGCCAGCGACTGGCTGGCTGGAAAAACGCCGGCGTTGCAGACGACTATATCCAACCCTCCCCAGTGCCTCACCAACGTTTCCACAGCCTCTCCTAGAGATTCGTCATCCGCGATGTCGCAACATATCCCAAGCACGTTCTGCCCGTCGAACAGGTCAGAAACCGCAGGGTTGATATCCAATGCCGCGACGACAGCGCCCAGACCTAGAAACGCTTCTACGCACGCCTTGCCAATCCCGCTGGCCCCGCCCGTAACCAGGGCAATCTTTCCCTGAAGAGGCGGCGGTTCCCCCGCACTTTTCAGCTTCGCCTGTTCGAGCTCCCAGTACTCGATCGCAAAGATCTCCTCCTCGCCAAGCGGCTGCCAACCCCCCAGTGCCTCAGCCCATCCGATTGCCCTCAATGTATGCCGCTTAATGTCGTCGATAACGCCAATCTCTTTGGGGCTGGCGCCGAAAGCCACGCTTCCTTGACCTGGCCACAATGCCCAGCGCGGCGCGGCGTCGAGTCTTGCCAGGCTGCCATCAGTGTGCCGGGCAAAATAATCGCAATAGGCGCTGGCATAGTCAGCCGCGTCCTTCTCCGCTCCTTCTCCGGACACGACCAGCGGAACGCGCTTAGTGCGAATCACATGATCGGGCGTAAGCAGACCGCGCGTCGCTAATTCGGATGCTCCCGACAACGCCGAGAATTCTCTCACCGGCGCGCTGTCGTCAAGCGAAGCCAGCGTGGCTTGTCCTCGAGCTTCTGAAACCGCCTTGCGCAATCGCGCCAAATCCTGCAGGCGAACGCTACCGTCAGAACGCCCGTCGCCTCCCTTCTCCATGTCCTCGAGTCTTGTCCCTATATAGCCCTCGGCTGCGGTGACGATCTCGATATGACGCTCGTAGCTCTTGCGAGCGTCGTCGTCGAAGGTAAAAACGCCGTGATTGAGCAGAATCATGCCCGACAACGCATCCCAATCCGTGTCCAGCGTCATCTCGTAAATCTTGCGGGCGAGAATGAAACCAGGCATAACATAAGGTACGAACAGCATCTGAGGGCCATACAGGTCGCGGACAAGGGCTTCGCCGTCCGGCGTGTTGGTTAGAGCTACCACGGCATCTGCGTGGGAATGATCAACAAAGCGAAACGGTATAATGGCATGAAGAATCGCCTCTACTGAAGGATTGGGCGCGTAGGGATCTGTCAAAGCAGCCCTTTGGGCAGTAACCATGGCGCTGTCGCTCAGGTCCTCCAACGTAGCCATGCGCCGCAGCGCATCCAGCCGCACCGGCGCGAAACCTGGCGCCTCTATCGTCGCCAGATCCCAGCCGCTCCCTTTGACGTACAGCACCTCTTCTTCGTCACCGAATATGTCGGGCGCCGTCGCTTTCACCGAAGTGTTGCCCCCGCCATGCAAAACAAGCGAGGGATCACTGCCCAGCAGCCGCGACGTATACACGCGCAACGCTAGCGGGTCGCCCGAAAATCCAGCAGCCTCTGCTTCATTCCATCTACTGCGCATCGCCCTACTCTCCCCAGCGCTTCCCTGGCTCTAACCGGCCAGCCGCTCAAGCGATTCCTGAACCGTGGGACGTCCGCCCGCGGCGACATCCTCCCGCCGACGCTGGTGGAAAACCGTCAGAATCCCATTGGAATTGGCAAGTCCACTAATCTCCTTGCAATACCTGTCCAGCTTGTCTCCAGGGATCGCCCACAGCGCAACCTCATCAGACAGCGCATCCAGATAAGCCCTGGCGCCGCAACAACCAAGGCTCATCGCCGCCCGACCGCCGTTAACGACCTGCGGCACAACTGCGCATGCCGGCCTGCCCATCGCAAGAGGGATCCCCTCGTCGACCCGTGCCACTGCTTCGGTCAGAATCAAACTCTGCTGCGCTTGGGCAAACAACAGAACCACATCGGCAGCCATCGGAAGGTCCGCCAGCGGACCGTAAATGGTGTGCCGAACTGAATCCGCCAGGACCGGAATACCAGCTACCTCCTCCTCCCGCACATAGTCCAAACCCTGCATCGCCTCCAGAGCCGTCATCAGTTCGACCGGCTGAGAAGCAGACGCGCCTGCGAGGTTGTGCGTGTGAACGCCAATTGCACACAGTTCATGGTCCTTGGCGGAAGTTGAAAAGACCCGTTGCGCTGCCTCTTGCCAGAAGAAACATCCAGCTGGCGCCGCTTCCTCATACGGCTGAATTCCTGCCGGCACCTCATCTGCGAAGGCGAGCGCCACCGGCGGAAGTGAGAGTTGGAGCGATTCCTCAAGCTGCGCGGCCCATGTCTTGTTGTTACTCATTCTGAAACTCTCTCCCGGACAAATCGAACCGATTTGTCCCTTCTGGCGACGAGAGCAAACTTGCCTCGCCAAATGGTTTGTTGGATTGTTGACTTCGCCAACTGGTTGAACGGCCTTCAAATGGCGCGGGATTCCAGGGCATCAACATTCACCTTGGGTATCTATGGTTTTGCGTAAGCTCAGCCATGCCGGCCCAGGCTCAAAACCTAACGCTAGATTGAGCTTGAACATCGCGCTCTTTTCCTCGTTCCTGGTCGAAATGGTCTCGGCCCCCGCGGCCTGAGCGTATCGGATTGTATGCATCTTCAATGCAGTGGCAATCTTTTTCCGCCGGAAACTTCGTTCTACGCCGGTCAAACCCGCGTCCAGTCTCTTTCCAGTTACATCGTTCCGCCAAACGTTGCTCATTCCTACAAGGGAACTGTCCTTGGCAAGCGCTACGAAAAACGCATCCTCAACCAGCGCCGGGTCTCGCAAGACCATCTCTTCAAACTCGGAAAGCGAAGGCTTTGACGCAGGGTCCGGCGAGGGCGCATCGCTATGCAACGCGTATCGCAAGTCGCGCAACTTTCGCTTCCAATCAGGTTCCAACTCCTTTAGTTGCCTCAAAGTGACGATCCGAATCCCTGCTGACGCAACCTGTTCTGTTACAGGCCCAAAGCCGCCAAAGTCAAGCTCGGCGACTGGCAGCTCCGAAGAAATCCAACCCATCACCTTCTCGTAGCCCTTTTCCTTCAGGAACTGCACGCGGGCGCCGTCTTCCTCGCTTGTCCCACATGCCAGGCAAAGAACTTTCTCCTCTCTCCTTTTGAGAAATTCTAAGATAGCAGTGTACAGAGCGGGCAGTATCTGCTCAGTTGAATGCTCCGGATTGATCTCAAAATGAAGATGTACTGTGCCAGCCTGGAACTCCCAATAGGCCTCGAAACAGACCACTGCCGCAACGACCTCGCCATCGGTCTGAACGACAAATCGCTTAAAAAGCTTGTCGGCCGGCCAATTTGCTTCCTCCTCCATTAGCTCATCAACAGTCTCGCCCCGGCTGTCGGGAGATACGATTCTGTTCAAAGCCAAGATCGCTTCGTATTCCTCTCGGCTTCCCCGAAATTCCAGAACACTGTACATCTCTAACCGCCTTATCCCTGACCTTTACTGACTTTCAACCACTCCCTTGATCCAACTGCACTTCGCATTTTGACCAGAGCAAAAGGCAATGTGCAACTTACCTCTTTCACGCCTGCAAAGACCCCATCTCAACCGCGGCATTGCGCCGCTCGTGCATATTGGCTTCCATCGACTTGGGATAACGTTCCGGCAGGTGAGAAACTTCGTTAAGCCTCTTGAGTGCCTCCGCCGGCAGAGTCCAGCCGCCTGCCATGAAATTGTCTTGTGCATGCTCCAATGTACGCGCGCCAACGATAGCGCTGGTAATGACAGGCTGCTCCAATACCCAGCGCGTTGCCACTTGCGCTGGCGTTCGTTCCAACTCTGCTGCCACTTCCAGTAACGCCGCCAGCGTCTGATCAGCATTGGACGCAAAATATGTATGAGGGAAGGCCCAACCCTCCTCCGAGCGCGTCCCGCCATGTGTGCGTTCGCCTGGTTTGTACTTGCCCGTAAGGAATCCCCCGCCCAACGGGCTCCACACAACCACGCCAATACCCTTCAATCTGCAAACAGGAAGGATCTCCTCCTCGATATCGCGCACTACGAGGCTGTACTGGGGCTGGTAGGCGGCAAATCGCTCCCAGCCGTTATGGTCGCTGAGCCACACTGCCTCCATCAGACGCCAAGCCTCATAGTTGCTGCAAGCGGTGTAGCGTACCTTTCCCTGCCGCACCAGGTCATCAAGCGCCCGCAATGTCTCATCCAACGGCGTCTGCGTATCCACATGGTGGATATAGAGTACGTCAATGTAGTCCATCTGCAATCGGCGCAGACTGTCCTCAACCGTGTGCATAATATGGAACCGGCTTGTACCGGAACTGTTGACATCTGTACCCATCGGGTTGAAAAACTTGGTGGCCACGACTGCATTGCGTCGCCGCCCCTTTAGCACGTTGCCCAGGATCGTTTCTGAGGCGCTGTCAGCATAGGCGTTGGCCGTATCAAAGAAGTTGACGCCAGCGTCAAACGCCAGGTCGACGATACGCTCAGCCTCCTGTTCCTCTGTCCCGTGACCAAAGGTCATCGTTCCAAGGCAAATTTCCGAGACCTTAAGCCCTGTCCGCCCTAGCTGTCGATAATCCATCCATCTCTCCAATCATGAACCCTGGTGAAATGCGTCTTCCTTAGCCTTCTTCCCAAATCTGAAACGCCAACACGTGTTCTTGAGCAAGAATTGAAGCCCTGTCCAGTCCAATGCAAGCCACATGACCAAGTGCTAAATCCGCACAATATCAAATCCCATCGCCTCGGCGAAGGTCTCCAGGGCCTGGCTCTGATCGCCGTACCCCATCGCAATATGGTGGGACGGCCCTTCCTGGCACCAGTCCTCCATCACCTCATGCAGCGGACGGGTCACCTTCACCCTGGCATTGGGATTGCCGATTTTGAGAATGGGCCCGTCTACGATCTCGCCGACCGTATAGATCAACTTGAACGTATCCCCCGCATCGAACTGCGTCAGGTTCAGCAACGTTGTGGGCCCTTCTTTCAGGTCAAAGTCGATGCCCAATCCATGCCCGGATTTCCCGTGGTGCGTGTCCAAATGCATCAGGCGCGGCTGGCCGTCTGCCATCCCAATGTTTGCTGGGCCGTCGTGACCCATCAGGAAGGAGTTCTCTTCAAAGTCCATCGCGAAGAACTCGACGAACATTCCCCCTGCCCCCAACAGATCCAACAGCTTCATTGCCAGCGCCGTCTTGACGTCTCCTTCAGTGACACCTGGACACCCTTGCGCCGCCAGACGCGACACTGCCAGTCCCGACTGCGCCCGCAACTGTGTGATCAACGCCTTCTCGCCCCACCAATAATAGCCAAATGCGTCGATTTCATGACGCCGAATAACCTCATCGTAGGCAACAGCTAGTTGCGCCGAAAACCGCATGTGCTCGTTGGTCACCGTTGCATCTACAGCATATACGCGGCGCAGTTCAGTGTACATCTCCTCCAGCTGGTCCTCAGTTACTCGCAGGTAAGCCTCTTCAAACTCCTCAACTTCCGGTCGCGCCAGCATTCGGCCAGTCACACGCAGCAGCCGGTGTTCGTCGATCGGCATATCAGTCATGCCAGGGTATACCTGACCAATCAGACCAACGTTCAAACTACGAAAACTGCGCGCCGCGCCCGCGCCGGCAAAGTCCGATCGCAACTCTTGCTGCAGACGCTTGTCGTCAAACGGTCCAGTACGCACCGCAAAACGGCGCCCTTGGCTCGTGAGCGCGCCGGCAAACTCAGGAATGCAGCAGACGCCTTCATGATGGAGGTAGTCAGTAGTATCCGCCGCGGCATAGTCATATGCGCTGTCCTCGTGCGCGTTGAGCAGCCGGATCGGCACTTCCAATCCCTGTACCGCCGGCAACATATCCATGCTCGGCGTGTAGCCAAAGGGAAAGATCAGCAGCAGATCGACCTCGGCGCGCCGAAACATTTCACCCGCCTCCGTCGCCTTCTGCGGAGTATCTACCAGTTCCGGTGCAATAATCTCTCCGAGCGGATCCAGCAGTTCTCTCAGCTTGCCGTACATGCCCAAGCCCATCGACTTGAGCCTGGGGTACTGCTCCCAATAGTAGTGGTGCCCGGTCGGCAACAGGCCTATTCTTGCTCGCGTTCGATCGGACTTCACAGGAATCTCCTGTTACTCCTACGCTGTTAGCTCGTCCTGCAACCGCCGCATCTTCAGAACAAAGGAATCTTCGTTCAGTTCTACGTCCCCGTAGCCAATCGCCTCGCCCTTGGCTACGCCGCGCTTGAGAACGGCGCGTTCCGCAAGGCCCAGCGGAAGTAACCCCTCCTGTCTCGCGACGTGCGCCTTCTCGCACTGACCTACGACCGTATATCCTCCTCCCCCATCCAACACCTCGTCGGCCTGCAGGGCCCGCTTTGCTACTGTAATGCAATCCGCCGTCGCTGTCGGCGCGCACGAACCATTTGCCGCGCCAAAAAAGACCGCCCGGGCAATACTGAGAGGCGCCGGTACTGCCACCAGGTGATATGGGCGATAAAGCAGGAAGTTCTTGCCATCGCCTCCAACGTGACAACCGTGATAGGCCAGGTCTTCTCTGGTAAATGGATGGTCCGTCCGTACGACGGCAAACACCCCCATCTTGAGTGCGTTCGGCAGCATGGTTTTTCCGTCATCCGCGACCGAGTTCGCCAGCTCCACCACGCCATGCCTGCTCAGCAGCCCGCCCTCTTCATTCAGACTGAAGCGAACGGGAATCTCCTCCAGGTTCACCGAAGGTTCGTGCATTCCCCGCACATCCGGTTCGAGACCGGCAGCATTGGCAAGGGCCGTCATCTCCACCTGCGCCTTCGTTCCGTCGCGAAAGGAGTTGAACATCTTCAAGTTAATCGTACGCCGTTCAATATGCTCTTCAGTAAATCCAAACCGGACCGCCGCCGTCTCCGGCGTGCCCTCGAAATCGTCGGCATAGTAAATTGTTCCGCGACCTGCCGCAACAATCTCCAGGCCCAGACTGCGCGCCCATTCAACGATATTCCAGGTAACCGCTGGTTGATCGCCGTCCACCATCGTGTAGACGACGCCGGCTGCATCGGCTGTGCGCCGCAGAAACGGGCCGACTGTCACATCCGCCTCTACATTCACCATCACGACGTGCTTGTGGTTGCTCAGAGCCTGGAATGCATGGCGGGCGCCAACCTCGGCCAGACCTGTCGACTCGACAATCACATCGATCGATTCACTGTCGGTCAGGGCAAGGCCATCCTCGACAATTACCGGTCTGCCAGCACGGACCGCGTCTTCTAATTCATCTCCCGTCTCCGCGGTGCGAATCGCTTCCGACCCAGCCCCAATTGACTCGTAGGCGTAGCGGGCATTGTGAGCATTGATGTCAGCGATGGCCGCGACTTCCATCCCCTCCATTTGCGAAATCTGAGCTACCAGGCCCGCGCCAAACTTGCCAGTGCCGATTATTCCGACTCTGATTGGGTTTACCTCCGCCGCACGTTGTGCCAACAACTGACTTATCACGGACTTCTCCTACTTGCCTGTGTCCGAGTCAACGAACTTCGTCCTCGTCCGGTTCGGGCGCAAAGGCTAATTCCAGCGCCTTTGCCGACACCTCATAATAGATTCTCGAGAGCCTGTCATATGTCTCAGGGCTGTCCTGATGGAAGGGAGGCGGCCCCAGCCGGCGCAAAAGGGCGAGCCGAATTAGAGGAGGCGCGATATTGTAGTGCAATGCACGCAGATCGTGGCGTGTGCTGCCCGGTCCCAACTGGCGGCCCCCCCAGAATGAGTCGATCTGCGCGGTCAGAGCAGGACCCTCACTTCGTTGCTCTTCCGAATCCTCCAGCGCCCGCAAGCCATCGTAACCGGCCAAAACCGGGTCGGAAATCAGGTTCGGCGAGCTTCCGTCGCCGTCCGGCTGCTCCTCACTCCCATCGCTGCGACGCAGACGCAAACCGGCAAGCACCTGCTGTCGGTCCCGTCCCCGCAGCATAAGAAGCTGCCATGGGTCGTCGGTAATCATCTGCCCGAATCGATACAGCACAACCAGAGCGTGCTTACATGCCGAGTGCTGGTTTTCGCACACATTACAGCGGGCGGTTAGCTCGCCAGCCTCAGATGTCGACGAAAGCAGCGATACCTTGGCGTCAGTGAATACCGTATCCAGGACTGTCAGAAACACGTCCCAATCGTTCCCGCCGGCCAGCAACTGTGCCGCATAGAGTGCCTCGCCTGCCAACGCGTCAAGCACGGCCGACCATTCGTCGTCGCGCAAAGGAAGAATTTCTATCTCAACCTGGCAGCCGCCGCGTTGCTCCTCGTCCACCTCCGCCATAATGCGGCCGAACTGGACTTCAATTGAGCTAACCTGCATCCGGCGCGCCAGCGCCCGTCCTCTGTTCAGGTCGAATCCCTGCCCATTCAGAAACGCATACCATCGTCCCGCCCACGAACCCTTACTGCCAGTAGCTTCAGTCATAGGTCGACTGACCCCTTGGGAACCTGAATTTTCGACAGTTGACTTGGGACGCTGTCAAAGCCAGTGTAACCTGCCATATCGACTGCAAGCCCGCTCTGCAGAGTCATATCTTGCCGCATTCCATGGATTTCTTTGCCTGATGCCGGCACTCTCAGGCCCCGTTACGCAGCGCAATTAACTGGCGCAGCCCTTCTGTATCTATATCAGCCAGCCAGTCTTCACCGCTGTTGACGATCGATTCCGCCAGGTCCTGTTTGCTTTCGATCATCTTGTTAATCTGTTCTTCCAAGGTGCCGGCTACCACAAACTTATAAACCTGCACCGACCGCAGCTGGCCAATTCTGAACGCCCGATCAGTTGCTTGATTCTCGACCGCCGGATTCCACCAGCGATCGAAGTGAAAGACATGATTCGCCCTGGTCAGATTCACGCCAACGCCGCCTGCACGCAAACTGAGAACAAATATCGGCGCGCCGTTACTGTCTTCCTGGAATGAGCGCACCATCTGCTCGCGTTTCGATGCCGGCGTGCCCCCGTGCAGAAACAGCGCCTCATGACCCAGGCTCTCCACCAAATGCCGGCGCAGCAGGTGGCCCATCTCTACAAACTGAGTGAACACCAGAGCGCGGTCGCCGACGGCAAGCGCCTCTTCAAGCATCTCTGTCAGCCTGCTGAGCTTGCCGCTGCGCCCTTCGAGAGGCTCCTTCTCGCCCAGGTAGTGGGCCGGATGGTTCGTCACCTGTTTCAGTTTGAGCAACAGACTCAGTACCAGTCCTCTCCGCTGCACACCTTCGCTTCGTTCCACGCGGGCCATAGTCTCGTCAATTACCCTGGTGTAGAGACTCTCCTGCTCCTTGGAAAGGGAGCAGTAAACAACCATTTCATTCTTCTCAGGCAAATCTGAAATGATTGTCGGATCAGTCTTCAGTCGGCGCAGCAGGAACGGTTGCACCATGCGCCGAAGATCGGCAGCCGCAAACTCGTCGTTATAGCGCTCTACCGGAAGGACAAACTGCTGCCGGAAATGCTCTCGCTTCCCCAAATAGCTCGGATTGAGAAACTCCATTATGCTCCACAATTCAAGGAGCCGGTTTTCTACAGGTGTGCCGGTCAGCGCCACGCGAAATGGTTGTGTGCGCGTACTATCGCTCGCGGCGCGAGACTGTCCTGTCAAACGTCGAATCGCCTGCGTCTGCTTGGCCGACGGATTCTTAATGTTCTGCGCCTCGTCCAATATCAGTTCACTCCACTCCTGGGCCTCCAACATGTCAATATCCCGGCGCGCGATTCCAAAGCTGGTAATCACCATGTCTTGCTCGGCGAGCGCGGAACTGAACGCCTCGCCGCTAAGCCTGCCGCTGCCGTGGTGAAGCAGTAGACGCAGACTCGGAGCAAACCTTTCGATTTCGTGCCGCCAATTTGCAACCACACTTGTAGGGCAGATGAGTAGCGCCGGCCGGAACGTCTCCATCCCCTGGCCACCAGCAAGTTTGCTCTGTTCTCGAGCCTTTTGGCGAGAGTGAAGCAGCAGTGCAATTGCCTGAATCGTCTTACCTAATCCCATGTCGTCGGCCAGGCAAGCCCCTAGCCCCATCTGCCGCAAAAAGGATAGCCAACCTACGCCGCGGCGCTGATAGGGACGCAGTGTACCCACGAAGCCTTCAGGCTCTCGAATATCCTCTATCGGTTCAGCACCGCGCAAACGCTCCAGGGCCGCGCCGAGCCATCCGTCCGCGACTACCGCCTCCAAAGGGAGTTCCGGCCCTTCCATCCCTTCCACCATGTCCAAGTCATTGGCTGGCCCGGTTGGCAGCGCAGATCTCGTCAATAGTGGTCCTACCTGACTTTCAGGCGTGCCGTTTGGTTGGTGCCAGTCGAGTCGCGACGGTGGCCATGGCTCCAGTTCTGGCTCAGTGCCTTCTCCTTCCGTGCGAGAAAAGGCTTGTGACAGTCCCACAGCCTGCAGAAGAGGCATGCTGCCGGCCGATTCGTTGCGGTCCATGAACTGCCTTGCCGCCTGAACTTGCTCCGGGTCCAACTCCAGCCACTCTTCACCTATCCGTACCAACGGAGACCCCAAGTTTGCAAGGCGCTCAAACTCCTCTCTGCTCAGCGTCTGCTCACCAAGAGTCAGCTCCCAGCGGAAACGGATCAAGCCGCTCAAGTCCAGGGAGGTACCACCGTCAAGTCCTTCTCCTGCGTCGCCGCGCCGTACCCCGCGGTTCCCACCGGTCCGAACATCGCCTTCCCCGTCGGAATCGCCAGGACCACCCAATCGCAGGCGCAGACCGAGGCGCGACCGGCTGCGCCCCATCCACCAGTCCGGCATAATTACACCAAAACCACTGCTCTGCAGGAGCGGACCAATCTCCTTCAAAAAGAGATACGTTTCCTCCAGCGACAGAATGGCGCGTTCAGGCCGCGGAGCCCTTAAGCTTTCACGTATGGGCGCAAACAGGCGGCTCGCTATGCCCAATCCAGTAAGCAGGCGCTCCTGTGGCTGATCAAAGCGCCGACCCTCGATGCGGATGCTTTGACCATTCTCGTTCCAAACCTTTTGCGCAGGTATCAGCAGATCAGGATCATCTTTGTCCTGCAAATAGAAATGCAGGTGCCATGTGTTAAGCGTAACCGGAACAGGTGGGACCTCGTCATCGTCCGCCTCTGCTGTCGAAAATCCATGTTCATCCGGTTGCAGCTCAAGCGCGAATGCCACCTGAAAATTGGAATCCGCTACCGAGGCGTGAAGCTGCTCCATCCACTCGATCCATCGTTTGTACAGCTGATGAGCCGGCTGGGGAGGAAGTTGCAGTAACGGATCCTCGCCAGTGAGCCCGTCCATCCACAATGAGCCCGACGACGGGACAGCGGCCCGCGGCCTGCTGGTCGGATGGAGTAACTCATCGGTAGTCTGGCCGTCACCGTTTTGGCCTGCACCCCCAGGGGTCCACTCCCTGATGGCACGATTAATCAACACACCAATGAAGTGTTCAAGTATCGCGCCCGGCGCCGGCGCTTCGTCCAGCGAGTCCAACTCGTAGGCCCTGCATATCGGTGGCATCGCTGCCACCAGGAGCTCAAGGCGTTCCCGTAGACTGGCCTCAAGCAGAAATGGCTGCCAGGCGGCCCAGAATCGACCTCTCTTGTCCGGGATCAACCCTGGCAAAAAATGCTGCCCGGCAAGAAGCTCCAGGACGAATTTGGCTGCGTGGCTCCAAAACAACAGGTCGTTGCCCAAACGAGCGTGGCGGAATAACGAAGTAGATGAGGGAACTTCAATCAGCCTCTGATTGGTAAACCGACTGAGAAAGGCCAGCGTGTTGAAGGGGTCCAGCGTCAATCCAGTTACCTGCCAGGGTTCCAACCTGTATGGCGTCTGGTCCCCTGAAAGAGCGTTGACGCCTTTCTGAAAAGAACCAAGTCGTGTCTGAGGAAGTCCATTCTGGCTTGGCAGCCACACACGGGCAGTAGCGGGACTACCCATAAAGCTGGTCAGCTCACTGGCAGTCGCCAACTGCTTCAGTGTTTGGCGCAGACCTCCCACAGGCATCTGCCCTGGATGAGACGGAATCTTGCCGCTGCCTCTTGCGCCTTGCGAACGGGATTCTGTTCGGCCGTTAGGAGAAGGCGCCGGCATCGCCGTCTCGGAGTCCGTTACCTCCTTGTCAACCGACGACCCTCCGTTTTCACCGGGACCGCCGTTCTCCCAGACGCTGGGAGGATCATGGTTTTCTCCCCACAGGAACAGGCGTGGCCCCCCTTCAAGAGAGGTCGCACCGGTGGATTCAGGCTGAACAGGAGGTCTTTCTTGTCCCGCAACGTATGGAAGACCTCTACCTTCTGCAAGGCTGGAAGACAATTGCCCCTGCGCGGCAGTCGAATCCGCCTGCCCAGGTGCAAGTGACAAATGAGCCAGACCGTAGGCATCCTGCTCATTTTCATCTATTGATGGCTTCCCAGATGTGAGCCAAGCAGCGTGAAAGGTGAAAGGCATAACCTATATTGTACCCTGATTCGCCGGGATCAGTCCAAATTCGGCATCGAATTCCCTATTGCACAAAAAGCACACTCTTCTTTCTCAAATCCATATTGGCAGGGCGCCCCCTACCCTAAAGTATTTTCGTAACCACTAAGCCGCAAGAATCTCGCAACCTTGAAGGTGGCAAGCCAGCGCCCTTGCTTACGCATTTCTCTCTGTTTCTTGGCGGTCGGGCCTTCGGCCCTCCCTTGTGCAGGGGCTGCGCCCCCGCAACGCCCCCCTACAAAACCATCGCTCACCGACCGTGTGTGCCCATTCCACCAGCGACGCTCCACCAACCTGGCTGCCGCTTACAAAATACGCTATCAGATTGCCTTCATGGCGGCAGGGATAAAGGGCCCGTCAAGACAGGCACAACATATGGCTGAGAAGTAATCTTATGGCTGAGAGGGAACGGTTTTCCTCCATTGCCCAGCAGTCCCCAAAGCCGGCCCTACATGGGCAATTCAACATCGAATCCCTTATTCTGCCTGGAATTCATGCTGACCCAACGCATAGGACCAGCAGCTGTTCTTGCTGCCTCACCCCTAAGCACAGAGATGCGATACGAAGCGACTGTTGAAGTGTGCGAACTCCTTTCATTCACACTCTAGAACAACCCGGTAACCTGTCCCGTTTCTAGATCGATGTCTACATTCTGGGCAGCAGGCGCGCTGCCGAGGCCCGGCATTGTTCGCATTTCTCCCAAAAGCGGATAGATAAAACCGGCCCCTACGCTGGCGCGTACTTCACGAACCGGCACCGTGAATCCGGACGGCGCGCCCTTTAGCCTGGGATCATGGCTCAGGCTCAAGTGCGTCTTCGCCATGCAAATCGGCAGATCGCCGAATCCACTCTCTTCATATTGACGGATCTGCCTGTTGGCCAGCGCAGCGTACTCAACCCCGTCAGCGCCATAAATCGTAGTCGCAATCTTTTCTATTTTCGCCTTCAACGGCTGTTCCAGGTCGTAGAGGAAGCGGAAATCACTCGGTTCCTCGGCCGCCTCGACCACAGCCTGCGCTAACTCTTTTGCGCCGCCGCCGCCTTCCGCCCAGTGGGTGGAGACCGCCCACCGCGCCCCTTCCTCCTCTGCAACACGCCCTATCACATCGATTTCGCTCTGAAAGTCGCTGGCAAAACAGTTGACGCACACAACCGGGCTGACGCCGTGCGCCCGCACGTTCTTTATCTGTCTGCGAAGATTCGCCGCGCCTTCACTCACATCCTCGGGATTCTCCTGCAGCATCGCCTCTGGCAATGGCCTTCCGGGCACTACCCGATACCGACCGGTGTGTGACTTCAACGCCCGCACCGTCGCCACCAGCACTGCCGCGTCAGGCCGCAACCCGCTATAGCGGCACTTGATGTTAAAGAACTTCTCGGCGCCAATATCGGCCCCAAACCCCGCCTCTGTTATCAGGTAGTCACCCGTCTTAATCCCGATCAGGTCGGCCAGCACTGAACTGTTGCCGTGCGCGATGTTGGCGAACGGCCCGGCATGGACCAACGCCGGCGTGTTCTCCAGCGTCTGGAAAATGTTCGGTTTGATCGCCTCCTTCATCAGGACCGTCATCGAGCCCGCTGCCTGAATCTGCTCCGCTGTAACCGGCTGGCGTTTCCGATTTCTGCCAACCGTCACACGTCCGAAGCGCGCCCGCATATCGGCCAAATCTGTTGTCAATGCCAGAATCGCCATCACTTCCGAAGCCGCGGTAATGTCAAAACCGGTCTGCCGCTGCGGCCCGTCCGACTTTAGGCCCAGTCCGCTCACAATATTGCGAAGTCCCCGGTCGTTCACATCCATCACACGTCGCCACATAATGCTGTATGGGTCTATCTCCAGCGCGTTCCCCTGGTAGATGTGCGCGTCAATCATCGCAGCCAGCAGGTTGTTTGCAGCCGTCACCGCGTGCATGTCGCCGGTCATATGCAGATTGAACTGCTCCATCGGCACAACCTGACTGTACCCTCCACCAGCCGCCCCGCCTTTGATCCCAAAAGTCGGGCCCTGGCTCGGCTGGCGTATCGCCACTGTGGCCTTCTTGCCGATGTGGTGCATCCCCTGTCCCAGGCCGACAGTAGTTGTCGACTTGCCTTCGCCCAAAGGGGTTGGCGTAATCGCGGTAACCAATACGTAGCGTGCGTTCGGACGATCAGCCAGTTTTTCAATGGCCTCCAGCCGCACCTTCGCTATATTGTCGCCATACAGCTCAATGTCCGACCTGTCCAACCCCATCTTTTCCGCAATTTCCCCAATGGGTATCAGTTCTGCGGCCTGGGCAATATCTAGGTCGGATGGTACAGCGCTTCTGCTCATATTCCTGCTCCTGTTAGTCTCAAATTCTGCCTGCGTCGACCCGAGATAGGT
The DNA here is from genome assembly GCA_965116395.1 of Caldilineaceae bacterium. Taxonomy (GTDB): domain Bacteria; phylum Chloroflexota; class Anaerolineae; order Caldilineales; family Caldilineaceae; genus Bin5. Next base: position 4,919,289 of record OZ220684.1, on the reverse strand, counting down.
CCGCTGTCATCTTGCTTGTATGGGCTTACCAATCTACCGAGTCTCCAGGTCTTCGAGCAGTCGCCGCGTTACCGCGGCAATGTCGGTGACAGCGCTGTCAAATGCCTTCTCATTGACCCTCGAAGGCTTCCGATAACCGCTTACTTTGCGAACAAATTGCAAAGCGGCATCGTTTAGCTCCTGCTCCGTCGGCAACCCTTCCGGCTGGCGAAGCTTCTTGATGTTACGACACACAATCCACTCCTCTTCGTCTGGTCTCCCAAAGTATTGGTCGCCTGGCGCAAGTGTTGAACGCAAACTTCCGGAGGCGCTCCCCCGCCTAGCCTTCCGTTTCTCAAAATCCGCTCACCACCATCCGCTCGGCCCGCAATGAAATAATTGCCCCGATTGTGTCCTGAACAGTCTCGTAATAGCGCTCGGCCTCCGCTTCGTCAGAGTAGTAGTGCCTCACGATTTGCCAGCGCAGAGCCCTTTGCCGCTCGCCGGGCTCGATCAATTCGGCCTTGCCGCTCAAAACCACATAGCGGGCGTCGCCCCGTCCGCCGTCGATACAGACTGATACTGTCGCGTCCCGGCGCAAATTCTTTACCTTCACGGTCTTAGTCTGCGCGCTCACGTACAGCACACCATTCTCAAACACGTACCAGACCGGCGTCAACTGAGGGGAACCACTCCTTCCGTTTGTCGCCAGAATCGCGTGGCGGTCTGCCTGCAAAAACTCCAAGACTTTGGCTTCCATGTCATTATTTCTTTCACAAGGGTAAGGTTTGAAAGAGCGGACACTCCACGCCAAACTGGTATGAGGCTTCGTTCCCGATGGAGTCCGACCCTGGACGCGTTAACCGAAGATCATACCAGAAAGAGATTCCATTGTCGAAACCGCGTTTGAAATATCAGTAAACTTGGTATAGGGTAGCCTACTTGGAGGCGCGGGGTAACGAGCTCTCTGCCGCCACCAGGTTAAGGCAAGGATGGGGAAAATCGGGCCGCCGCACGCAGAACGAGCTGCGATTCCGGTAAGACCTTTCAACCGGTCCAAACAACTTGACAGGAGTGAATAATGCCTGTGATGACCCAATCTCAGATAGACGAACTACTGCACAGCAACACGATTTGCCGGCTGGCCTGCGTTGACGAAGAAGGCGCGCCCTATGTCGTGCCCTGCTGGTTCACCTATGCCGACGGCGGCTTCTACGTCGTGCCCCGCGCCCGTTCGGCTTGGGCCCGTTATCTGAAAAACGACGGGCGTGTATTTCTCTGTATCGATGCCGAGGACGGGCGCCGCGTGCTGGTGAAGGGGAATGCTAGCGTGGTCGAAGAACCGAACGTGGGGGGAAAGTGGGTCGCCATCGGCCAGGAGATGGCCGAACGCTATGGGGGAGCAAACGGCTTGAAATATCTCGAAACAACCATGCAGGAGCCGCGCTGGCTGTTCTTTATTGAAGCAGCAGGCGAAATGCTATCTTCAAGCGGCGGCTGGGCTGAGAAGTATAAACATTATGAATGGTAAACTCACTAACTTTGCGGGCCATATTGGGGACCTGATAGTGGCTCCCTGGACTTCCGACAGCTCAGTTGATTTCCTTGATGTGGAAATCATATCGACATGCCTTCAGTTAGTCTCCCTGGCTGAAGAACAGTGAGGTCCAAAACTGAGCCACGCTGACGATTCCAATAGGGCCGACTATACCTAGGGACAAAAGGTCATCATCGCCCGTCAAAATGAGATCCACTGCTTCGGCAAGTCCATGTGCCAGAAAAAAGTCGTCGTCTCGATCTCTGGAAATTGGGTCGTACTCTAGCCGCGACTCGAGTATTGTCGTCGCCTCTCTTAGCGCTGAAAGTAGCTCTTCTTGTGATTCCTGTGGAATGCGAGAGCGCAAGTAATCCTTTTCGACGACAACCCGACTGAATTCATCGATAATTTCCTGGGGAACAAGCAATTCAATTTTGCTATTTGTCAGGCAAGCTTCCACAACGTCTGTTACTTTACGGCGACGATTCCGTACCAGGAGATAACTGACATATACATTTGTATCTAGGATGATTCTCATTTCTGACTGTCGATCTCATCCTCGCGCTGTAGTATCTCCTTGATCGCATTCTCCCCGAAACCGGCCATTCGGTAGGCCTCTTCATCCGAAATCCCTTCCATCCGCTCCTGGACTCGCGCACGAGCGCTACGCAGCAATCGAACTGCTTCTTCCCTTTTACGGCATTCTTGTTCCTCTATCAACTGTTTGTATTGCGAATACGAAACAATCACCGCTGTGGGCTCTCCTCGCACTTCAATGACAACTTCCTCGTTTTCTTCACTCGCTAGATTCAGCAACTTACCTAAACTCTTTCAAGCCTCGCTGGAAGATACGCTAATGGTCATTCCGGCCTCCTCTTCCTTGGTCAATCGGAAATCGCTTTATGGCATTGTAGGACGCGAGCGAACGTTCGTCAACACGCCTTGGTTTGCCAAAAATGATCGCGGGCCTGCCCAGTTTGCTGCCTATCACGGCGGCTGCCTCAGTCTGGTCGACCACTCTTACTCATACCGCAGCGCCTCCGCCGGATAAATGCGCGAAGCCTGCCACGCCGGCAGAATCGTAGTGAGCAACGAGAAAAACCAGGCCGCAAACAACATCGCCGCAATGGTCAACCATGGCGTCGGTAAACTTTGCTGCGTCGCCAAGTCATAGGCCTGTCCGATAGTCTTGTCACCCAATATCAGACCGGTGATACCCCCAAGAAGTATTCCCGTAAGGGCGATGAAGTTTGCCTCCAACACAAACAGCAATGCAACGGTGCTCGAAGGGTAGCCGATCGCCCGCAATACGCCGATCTGCTGCCGCCGTTCGACAACAGTCCGGCTGCTTATCACGCCAAGCCCGGCTATGCCCACAACCAGCCCCAAGGCCAGGAATCCCTGGAACAGTCCCAGTATCCCACGCAACACGGCCTGGCCGGCCGCGAACAGCTCGGAAAGAGGAGCCGCATTCAAACCGCTGCTCAGCATCGATCGCTCCAGTTCCCGCGCAGTTTCATTCAAGCTCTCGCCTTCCGCAACCTTGGCATAGAAGGCGTTTGGGCGGACAGGCTCGCCATTGAGCTTGTCTAGAATGCGGCGGTTCATCTGAATACTGCCCTGTGCAAGTGTGTCTTCGCTCGCCAACACGCCGATAATCTGAACCGTGTGCGTTATCTCCTCACCGCCTTCAGAGCCCGTTGGGCTGCTGGTTGAAACCTCGGCCTCAACACCTCCAAAAGAGAAACCCGCCCCTGTGGTAACGACTGCAACGGTATTGCTGAGCTCGACGAGTACGTGCGGCAGCATGCCGCCCTCCTCCAGGTAGAATCCCTCTAACTGGAGTCCCCTTTGCCAGGGAGGCCCCCCATCCCGCCTGCCCCGGTCGAAAGATGCCCCTGAACCTTCGGTATCCTCTTCAGGAGGATCTTCAACCCACCATGAAGTGACTACCGCTACGTCATCCCGCTCAGCCAGCGCCTGCCAGACTTCCTCGTCGCTGCTGAAACCCTCAGCCCGCATCTGGAACCCATAATGCTGCGCGGCCTGCTTCGTATAGCCCTCATCAATCCCAGTCATTTCGACCGTCACCGTGTTGTCGACACCCGAATCCGGTTCGAGTTGCCGCGCGGTCAACCCCAAACGGGCGACCGTGCCCAGGACCGCCAACCTCTCACCGGGAAAGTCCGACCGTATTTCCGCTTTCTCGTGAATGTCCGTAACCGGATCAAAGAAACTGAGCAGGCTCGGCGAAATAACAATGTCAAATCCTGCCGTCCGCTCCTCGCTAGGCTCCGTGACCACCTCCGTCGCCCGTATGACCACACTCATCACCGTCACCGTCGTGATCACCATCGCGAACAACAGAATCGCTGTTCCCGTTCGGAAGCGATTGCTGAGCGGGTAAGCTACCGCTGTCTTGAGCACAGGGGTCAGCGGCCCGATTCCACCCACAAGCCGCACGAACAGGCCCGCAATACTGTCGGCGTTGAACATCACCACCATGATCGCGCCAATGATGATAAACGGTCCGCTCAACGCGAAGGAGAGCAGCGTGAATCCGGGATTCTGGTTGAACCAGGGCAGGTCTGTGTCGAAAACTGTGCTCCAGGGAACGCCCCACATTGCCAACAGGCCAAGCCCGATGACTGTATAAACCAGACGTTTATGTAGGTCGAACTGCCCTGGGCTCAATCTGCGGCTCAGAAGCCCGCCCGTCCAGCCAACCCCTGCCAGCAGCAACGTTCCCCCAATAAACGCAACCGTCTGTCCGCTTTCGCGGCCCAGCCAGACCAGAAAACCCCCTCCGCCCAGCAAAACCATCAGCGCCAGACCCCGTACCACGATCCTCAGCCAACTCTGCTTTTTCCCGTTCGATGTGTCAGGCAAATTGCGGATTGCGGCGATGATATTGAGCCGGCTTACGTTCCACGAAGCTACCGTCACGACCACGAATGTAAGTATGACGCCCAGGCAATAGGCGATAATCAGTGAAGATGGCGCCGCACTCCAATAGAAACGGATCGGCACTGTTGCGCCCTGCACCTGCTGCGCGATACTGTTCAACAGTCCGCTGATGAAACCGATCATGCCATACGAGACCAGCAGGCCGAGACCTAGTCCCACCAGCGCCGCGGCCAGGTCGTAAATCAGACCCTCCGTAACAAACATCTGCACCAAGTGGATGCGCCGCATCCCCACCGCCCGCGCGATACCCAATTCACTGCGCCGTTCCGCAGCCAGCATCACAAAGATCAGAAAAATAAGCAGTACGCCCGCAAAGATTGAAAGGATTCCAAAGCTGGAGAACACTGTTCCCAATGCGATGCCCCCAACTTCCGCTACATCCGTGACGAACTGCTTGCTCAGCGGCGCAAGTACCTCGAAGTCCCGTATATCGGCCAGGCCCCCCTCCAACGCCCAACGATCTTCGTTTCCCAGAGGCAGGTCTCTTAGCCAGTCCTGCACAGCCCCGCTGCTCAGCGCCGCCCGCAACTCCGTCGTGATTTCGGCGTCGGCTGGACCGCTTACGTAGTCAACCAAGACGTCGATGTCCGACTCGAAGCTCGTCGCCTGCGTCCACAGTCCGGCTATCTGCATAACGAATTCGGGCGCGTCATTGTCCTCGAACAGCGGATTCTCCGGCGCCGCTCCCTCCCTCCGCACGACGTCAGCGAACTCCGGTCTGCGCAAAACTGCCAGCAGCGAGGCCAATTGCGACTCGTTCAAGGACAGCGCCCGCAACTGGTCACTCACCTCCGCTGTATGAACCATGCCTTCGACCTCGTCACCTGCGTTCGAGATCAATATGTTGTTGACCCTGCCCGGCATAAAGAGCAGTTTCTGCGCCTCATCCGTGTGCATCATCACAACCGGCAGGACTGCCCCCAACGGGCCAGACTCGGCCACAACCGCCCGCACACGGTAAGGTACCGGAATCGGCCCAATGAAGATCTCCAGCAAATCGCCCGCCCGCGCGTCGAGCTGCTGCGCCCCCACTTCGTTCAGATACACTTCTCCCTGACGGAGCTGCAGCCCAAAATCCCCAAGCCGCGCGTCAACATCCTGCCCCAACGTGTTCAGGTTGATCGAGCTAAGCGCTTCCGTCGCCGCTACAATCAGTTCCTGCTGGTTCGGCACATCAAGCCCAAGCATCGGCAGCGTTGGGACCATAATCGGCGCATCAGGATCCAAATTGAGCTCTGCCAGATCATCGTCGCTGATCCCCAGCCCCTCCAGGCTGATGACATCTGCGTCTATCTCGTCAAGTACTGCGCCGGGAAATCCCAGGTTGCGGAGAGTCTCCACCGGAATCTCCAGCTGCCGCAGCGTGAAACTCGGGCCTTCCTCCTGCAACAACACCGCCCCAACCGCGCCGAGTGCCAGAGCAGTTTCAACCAGTCCCACTTCCTCCATCCCCAGCGCGGTCCCAATCACACCCGCAGTCTCTCCTGACTGCTCCCACAGCCCGACCAGGTCGACAAAGACATCGCCTATCCCCGGCCGCAAATCAACCGTCCGCACCGGCTCGCCGTCAACGTCATGCAGTCCGAACCCGGTGTCATATCCTTCGTCCACCGCAAACAGAAATCCCAAGGGCTCGCCCTGCCCGGTATTAACGTTGCGTATTATGGTCGGAAAGAGAATCGAGCCTGCTATGCCGTCAATCAGTGGATACGCCGCCGCCTGCTCCTCCAACTGTGCTTGCCGCTCCTCAGTTATTCCTGGCAGCCCCTCGTCGAGGACTGCGATCAAAGAGTTGAGGTCCCCTTCAGTGAGCGCGTTTAACAGAGCCGCGCTCTGCGGACTACTCGCCTGCTCCGGATCGATGATTCCTCCGTCTGCCAACTGCGTCAAGTCCATCAGAAAGGGCGGCGATACCAGCTGATCGATTTGCCCGTAAGCATCGATCGTTTGCCGTCGCACCGTGTTGTCCAACGTATCACCCAGGCTGAGAGCCGAAACGATTATCATCGTGCTTAGCGTGAGTCCAAAGACGATCAACGCCGACTGCGTTGGTCGCCTGGGTATGTTTCGAACCCCCAGCTTCCCGATAATCGGATTGCGCAGCGATATAAGCGCTGCCCCGGCCAGGATCAACCCTAATGCAACCGCAAAATAGATGGCAACCGAGTTCAGAAGGCTACTCATTCGCTACGATCTCCCCGTCCTCCATGCGCACGATTCGCTCGCACAGCGCTGCCACCTGGGGGTCATGCGTGACGATGACGAAGGTCTGGCTCCGTTCCTGGTTCAAACGTTGCATAAGCGACAGTACTTCCGTCGAGCTCCCCACGTCCAGATTGCCCGTTGGCTCGTCGGCCCACACCAGCGCCGGACTGTTCACGAGCGCGCGCGCGATGGTTACACGCTGAATCTGTCCCCCTGACAACTGCATGGGTCGGTGCGAGGCCCGGTCAGACAACCCCACATTATCCAGGCTCTCTAGCGCCTGTCTGCGGGCCTGCGCCGGTCGAACGCCGCTTACAAGCAGCGGCATCTCCACGTTTTCGACCGCCGTAATCACCGGTAGCAGGTTGAACGACTGGAAGACGAATCCCATGCGCTGGGCTCGGTATTCAGTTCGCTTGCGGTCGTTCATGTCAGCAAGCGGTGTGCCTTCTATAGTCACCTGGCCATCGTCGAAGCTGTCCAACCCCGAAAGCGTGTTCAACAATGTCGTTTTGCCGCAACCCGAAGGCCCCATGATTGCGACCATCTCGCCCGTCTCGATAGTAAGGTCCACCCCTCGAAGTGCATGAACTTCGACTTCGCCGCTGCGAAAGGTCTTGTGAATCTGTTCGGCGACCACGATTGGTGTCCGCTCTCCGTGCCCCTCGCCATTCGTCTGCCCGCTCTCAACTACCTGCTCCTCGGGCTCGGCCGGTGACGTATGTGTCCATGTCTGGCTCATTGCTTTCAGTCTCGATTCGTATGGTGCGGGCAGGCAGGGCTGCTCGCTGGCATCTGGAACAAAACAATTGGCATGATATACTTGGCTATACGCTGCGCTCTTCGAACCGTTTCACTTTCTGCAGAAAGCCAACCATAAAGCCACCTGTGTTAGAACTAGGAGTTGTAGGGAATGATACTTCTCAGCGATTCCCAAATGCAGCAGTTCATCATCAACGGCTATGTGACCGTGATGGCCGACTTTCCAGCCGCCTTCCACGAATCCGTGCGCGCCCAGGCCGAAGCCATCTTCTCTTCCAAAGGGAATCCCGGTAACGACATCCTACCGGCCATCCCCCAATTGAACGAAGTCTTCTCCCACCCAGGAGTCGCAGGCGCGCTTACCAGCATCCTCGGCCCCGGTTACGCCATGCACCCGCACCGCCACTGCCATCTGACTCCCCCGCAACAACCCGGCCAGCGCCATCACCAGGACAGCTACGAAGCTGATCAGAACGTGCGTCACCACCGGACACGCTGGGCAATGGCCTTCTATTACCCCCAGGACGTGACCGAACAAATGGGGCCCACTTCTGTTCTCCCTGCCTCTCAATACTACACGAGCCGTACCCAGGCAGCAAGAAAGGACGAGGTCCTACTTTGCGGCGATGCGGGCACTGTCACTATCGTCCACTACGACCTCTGGCACCGCGCAACGATCAACCGCAGCAGCCGCAACCGCTTCATGTTGAAGTTTCTGTTCTGCCGCATGGCCGAGCCGACGGCCCCCGCCTGGAACTGTTCCAATCCCCTGTGGCGCGATACGGTAGCTGGCCTCGAACTGTCCCAGCTTTGGCAGAGCGTATGGAACTGGCATTTGGGAAGCGAAAGCTTGAATCAGGCAGGGAATGGGTCATTACCCTCCAACACAGCTGTCCCCGGTCTACAAGGCTTGGCCCGCAAGGAAGTTGACAGCCTTCCCGAAGCCGACCAGCTGAGAGAGGCCTACCGCCTATCAGGTCAAGGTGAGCATGGGTCAACCGCGCTGATGGCCAACCTGGCTGAGGAAGTTGCGGCCCTCCACCAAAAAAACCTGGCAGCCCCGCACACGAATCCGAGTCAACTCGTCTCTTGTTTCGGACTCACCGCGCAAGGAGCCGCAGCTGTTCCCCGTCTCGTCAGCGCGTTATCTTCAGAGGACTGGCCGCTGCGCGCGGCGGCCGCCGATATCCTCGGCGATATCGGCCTCTCCGCCCGGACCGCTGTTCCCTCACTGATTGACTGTCTTGAGGATCATTCCGAATGGGTGCGGCGCAACGCTGTCGAGGCCCTCGGCAATATCGCCTCTCTTGAAGCAGTTCGCCGGCTCTCCCAACTACTGATAGACGACAACTGCCACTTCGTTCGTCACAACGCCGCCCTGTCACTGACCAAAATCGGGCCAGACGCGAAAGAGGCGGCCTCTTCTCTACAGGCGGCCCTGATAGACAGCGATCTGTACGTACGCGAAAATGCGCGCCTGGCTCTGGCGCGCATTCGTGCCTCTTAGGCCCTTCGAAACTACTCACCCGCAACTGCTTCGCAAACCTGTACGAGGCGAGCAATGGTGCTCTCTCAACGCTCTACTCTTGTATGGGCGGTCGGCCGCAAGCGGCCTCCCTTGTGCAGGGGCTGCGCCCCCGCAACGCCCCCCCTCCAAAACCATCGCTCACCGACCGTGAGTGCGCATTCCAGCAGTGCCCCTCCACCATCGCGGCTGCCATCTACCGACTACGCAAACAGATTTCCTGAATGGCGGCAGGGATAAAGGGCTGGTCAAGACAGACACTGTATCTGGCTTAATGGTTATGCTATATAAAGAAGAGGGAGTGAGAAACTCCCGGAGCGAGGAACGACTGCCGTTCTCTCTCTCCTTTCTCACTCCTCTTCACAGTTCAAGGCTTGCAGGCCGCGGGAAGGCTCGCCTCGCCCAATGTCTCCTCAATCAGACTGGCGATTCCAGAATCGTAGTCTTCCAGCTTGGAACCGTCTGAGGCCAGTGAATCCGGCAGCGTTTCCTGTAACCAGAATCTGACCGCCTCGGCCCAGTAATCGCCGACACTCCCCGATGCCACCAGACCCTGCCACAGACCAGCGCCATGTGCAGCCTCGTATAACTCCTCAAGGCGTGTTCTGAACTCTCCACCGTCAGGCTGCGCTTCAATGCCTGATCGGACCAGGTCTGCAATTCCGCTGACTAGGAGATTGCAATTCTCGTCTTCTTCAGGCACACCTGTCACCCACCCGTCGACAGTCCTGATGGTAAGTCCTTCACTATCCTCTCGAAGAAGCCTGAATTCCGGCAATTGAATGATCTGTTCGCCCTCATCATTCTCACTGAAAATAGAGATGCGAAGCGAATTGGCGGGAAGGTCTTCAAACAGGTCGGGCTTGCCAGAAAGCACACCGGAAATGACGGTCCGCGCCTGCACTAGCGTGTCATCTGATACTTCACTCGGGGCAGTAACGACGACCCCATGTGCTTCAACATATTTCTGATAGAAAATCTGAAGGCCTGAGGACGCAGGAGGAAACGCAAACTCTCCCTGCGAAATGACCGCCTGAGTTCGCTCCGACCAGGGGCCGCGTGCTCCCTCAGCATCGCGGGCGCGGACTTGGAAGTAGTAGTTCCTGCCGTCGGTCATGACTGAGTGGCTGTAGGTCAGGCCGGAATGCGCCCCGCCTATGGCTCCCCACTGGCGGCCGATACTGTCCCATGCCCACAGATCGTAGGTGGCTCCATCCGCGGCCGACTCCCAGGACAGCGTTATCTGGCTGTCAGCTACGGTGGAAGTCAAACCTTGCGGCGCCGCGGGGACCGCCGAAAGTTCGGCAGCCGTGCATGCAACAAGCTCGAGGCTGGTCAGATGATCCGTCACAGATTCAACCATACTGGTCTGGTTCGCTCCTTCAGGCTGGCAGAACTGGTTGCCTGAAAGGTCAAGCCACGTCAACTTGGCGAACTTGCTGACATTTGGGACCGGACCGGAAAGTCCGTTGTCACTGAGAATCAACCACTTCAGATCGGGGTGCAGATTCAGATCGAAGACTGGGCCGCTCAATTGGTTGGAATGGAGAGACAGCCTGGATAAGTAGGTGAGGGCGCTCAGATCAGGGATCTGTCCGGTCAACTGGTTGGAATGCAGGTCTAACCACGTCAGCTCGGCGAGCGCGCCCAGTTCCGGAATACTCCCTGTCAACTGGTTGGAATGGAGGTCCAACCGCATCAGCCCGGTGAGACCGTCCAAGTCGGGGATTTCCTCAGTCAGCTGGTTGTTGTTTAACGCCAGGGTCCTCAGGTTGGACAGGGCGCCTTGACCCGGGATCGGACCGGTCAACTGGTTGTGGCCCAGATTCAGATCAATCAACTTGGCGTGCGCACTCATGTCCGGTACGGTTCCGCTCAACCCGTTGCCCTCGAGGTCCAAAGCTGTCAGGTTGGATAGGGCGCTCAAATCCGGAATGGAACCGGTCAACTGGTTGGCCTTGAGCGCCAAAACCGTCAGGTTGGTTAACGCACTCGGATCCGGGATCTGTCCGGACAAGTCATTGAATCCGAGATCCAGCCTTGTCAGTTGCGTGAGCGCAGACATATTAGGGATTGGCCCTGTCAACGGGTTCAGACTGAGATCCAATATCTTCAGATCCGTGAGGGCGCTCAGATTCGGAATCTGTCCCTTCAAACCATTCACCGCGAGGTTAAGTTCAGAAACCTTTCCGTTACTGTCGGTGACAACGCCGGACCATGAAGCCAGCGGCTCGTTGGTCAACCAATTGTCACTTTCCACCCAGTTTGCGCCGTCCGTCGCTTCGTAGAGTGCTACCAGAGCTCCCCTCTCTGTGGGTGCCGGCGTCTGTGCAGGAGTGGGCGTCACGGCCGCTGACACTGTCGCCGACGCCAATTCCGACCACGTCCCCAACGCACCAGCGGCGCCAACCGCGCGCACATGGTAATGATTCGTAGTTCCAATCGCGAGCTCGCTGTGCGTGTAGGAAGTGTCTGTCAGAATGCCGCCGACACTGCTCCAATCCTCGGCCGCGGCATCCCATACAATCAACCTGTAACTTTCGGCATTTGCTACCGCGCCCCACCTGAGCGTGATCCGGTCTGCCCCGCCAACTGCATTCATCGTCAGGACAGATAGCTCCGACGCGGCCCGTGCGGTCTGCTCCTCTTCGGATTCGGGTACTGTCACCGAAACCTGGTCCGACCACGCGCCCCGCTGGCCGCCACTGTCTTGACCGGCGACAATGTACAGGTAAGTCCTCCCCGGTGTCAGGTCGGTGTGTGCGAAAGAATTTCCCGTCACATTCCCGTCACCGACAGGCTGCCAGTCGTCGACGCCGTTCCACCAGGTCTTCAACTCGTAACTGACCGCGCCGGTTACTTCGGTCCAACTCAATTCGACAGTTGTTGTCGTTCCTGCCGTGGCGGCAAGCGTCGGCGCGGGGAGTGCCGAGCCTAGTGTCACGTCGACCTGTGTCGACCACGCCCCCCGAACGCCGCTTCCGTCAACTCCAGCGACTATATAGTGGTACCTTACCCCTGGCGATAGGTTTCGGTGTGTGAAGGAAGTGCCTCTCAGGCTGCCGTCGTCTATTGTCTGCCAGTCCGCGGCGCCTTCCCACCACCCCCTCACCTCGTACCTGGCCGCGCCGGTTACCGCTGTCCAGGTCAACCTGACTGTGTCTGTCCCGGAAGAGGCTGCAGTCACCGTGGGAGCAGGTAAAGTCAGCGAGGAACCGGTTTGCGCGAAAACAGTGCTTGCCATGAGGAGAGAGAAAGAAAGGGCGGCTGCAAATACGGCAAATAACCAGTTGGCGTCTCGGAGGAAAACTTTCAGTCTTAGTGTCTTAGTTCTCACTGTGACCTCTTTTTGAATTCATTTGCGCCAGCCCTAAGCATCGGGCCGTAATGGGAAGTCTACAACAAAATGCCACGTAAGTTGAAAGTAGCATCAATAGTGAATCGCCTTTCGCTGAGAACAGTGCGCCCGAAGACAAGCGCAAACATGCCCCTATTAACAGGTCAATATGTGATTACACGAGTGTAGTCCTATATGCAAAGTTATCTTGCCGCAGCGCGTGTATCGAGACTTCAAGAATGACAGAGGCGCCGATCCGCGGTCGTTTCCCGAACTCTGGGATGGCAGGCCCCCTGACTCCATCCCTTCGGTCCTTTTTTCCCGGACGCAAATGTCAAGACAACCAACTATGCGAGACTTCCTACTGCCGAAAGTTGGATATTCAGAACTGAGAGTGTCCCAAAGCAAGAAAAAAGACTATGCCAACCTATGAAGCAGTCGAAAAAGTGGGAGGATGGAGTAATTAGCAGGAGAAGGCCAGGCATCTTTGTAGCCATTTCAGCCTGGCTCCCTTTCTGCATCACTTCGCTCAATTGTCTCCTTCCTCCTCGCCCTTCAAGGCATACAATACGCGGGTACGGTCGAGTCTCCGAACACCTCTTCTACAAGCTTGGCAGCTTCCGGATCGTAATCCACCAAACGCGCATAGGCTGACGCCACCGACCCCCTGAGAGATCCCCGAAACCAATACCTGACAATTTCGGCCCAGTACTCCCTTACGTTCCAGGAAGCGTAGGCATTCTTCCACAAACCCTTACCCAATGCAGCGACGTACAAGGACTGAAGCCTTGAATTGAATGCATCACCGCCCGGAAGCTCGTCAAGTGTGTAATGTATTACGTGGGCAAACTCGTGAATAAGAGCAAAACAGCGAAAATCCACTAACGGCAGATGAGTCTCAAACACAGAGGGCAGCTTCTGAGCATATCCATCTACCTCTGGAGTGAAGTAGATCCGAGTTCCGTAGTCTGCCATGAATTCCAGGATATCAGGGCGTGTTGAGAGCATGCTTGTAATCACATCCCGCGTTCGAATCATCATTCTATCTGGCAATTCGCTTGGAGCCATCACATGCACCCCGCCAACCTCCATATACTTCTGATATAAAATGTCCAGCCCGAGGGACAAGGGCGGAAGCGGAAACTGTTGCGGGGCCAAGACTATCCGCAACCGCTCCGACCACGGGCCGGAAACGCCGTTGCCGTCACGAGCCCGGACCTGGTAGTAGTAACTTCTGTCCTTCCTTTCTACTTCCGGAACTGAGTGCGTGTAAGTCGTGGACGCCAGGGCACCGCCAATAGAGCCCCACAGGCGGTCTATGCTGTTCCACACCCACAATTCGTACGTTGCGGCGTTTCTTGCCCCATCCCAGCTAAGCGTGACCTGGCCGTTAGCGACCGTCGCAGTCAAGTTCTGTGACAAACCAGGTATATCAGAAAGATCCGCCTCAGTGCATTCAGCCAGATTGAGGCTTTTCAGATGGGCGTCTACGAAACTGTTCGGATGGTACAAGCCTGTTCCTGCAAGCAGGCAAAAACTATTCCCTGAGAGGTTCAGTCTTTCCAGCTTGGCGAGAGAGCTCAGATCAGGAAGCGGCCCGGACAGCCGGTTCTGACTGACATCCAAATGAACTAAATTGCTCAGAACACGCAGGGACAGGATTGACCCAGTCAGCTGATTGTTACTGAGGTCCAGGTCCGTCAGTTGCGTCAGAGTGCTGAGTTCGGGGATTGGCCCAGTCAGCTGATTGCTGTTAAGGAGCAGGGACTCCAGGGAGAGGAGGTCACTTAAATCTGGAATCTCTCCGCTCAAATCATTGACGCCGAGTTTCAAAGTCGTCAGCTTGATAAGGGCACTCAGATCCGGGATCAACCCTGTCAACTCGTTTGCGCCGAGGTCCAGCCGTTCCAAGTTGATGAGAGCGTCCAAGTCAGGGATCTCCCCGGTAAAACCATTGTGACCGAGGTCCAGCCGCTCCAGGCTGGTAAGGGCGCTCAGATCTGGGATCTCCCCGTCTAACGCATTGAAGCCAAGTTCCAGTCGCTCAAGTTTGGAAAGGGCACTGAGAGCGGGGATCTCCCCGGTCAACTGATTTCCGCCGAGGTTCAAACCATTGAGGCTGGTAAGAGTGCTCAGGTCCGGGATCCGCCCGTTCAACCGGTTGTAGCTGAGGTCCACCCAGGTCAAATCAGTTAGAGAGCTCAAGGATGGGATCGGCCCTGTCAAACTGTTACTGTTGAGAAAGAGCCACCGTAAGTCAGGAAGCGTGATTAGCTCCGGAATCTCACCTGTTAGCTGGTTGTAGTTGAGGTTCAAAACTGACAGCTTGGAGAATGCGCTCAGATCTGGGATTGACCCGATCAGCAGGTTTTTTCCGAGGCCCAGCCATGTCAGCTAGGAGAGAGCGCTCAAATCCGGGATTACGCCCCTCAAATTGTTTTCTGTCAGAGCCAGATCTGAAACACGCCCGTGTTCGTCCGTTTCGACATCATGCCAGGAAGAGAGTGGTGCGTCACTGAGCCAATTGAAGCTGTACGTCCAGTTACTGCCGTCCGTTGCCTCGAAGAGCGCCACCAACGCTCCCCGTTCGGTGGTAGCCGGTGTTGCTGTGACGGTAGGTGTGGACGAAACGGTAGGCGTTGCTGTGCCGGTGGGTGTGGAATAGGCGGTAGGCGTTGCCGTCATCGTGGGCGTGGCAGTCGCTGCTGACGTCGCGGCTATGTCCGCGGAGGCCAGTGCTGACCAAGCGCTGAATGCACCGTTGGATGCTGCGGCCCGGACATGGTAGTGATGGGTCGTGCCTGCCGTAAGCCCGCCATGCGTGTAGGAAGTCCCTCGCAATACACCGCCGATGCCGCGCCAGTCTTGGAGCCTCCAGTCCCAGAATATCAACTGATAACTGTCGGCGTTTACAGCCGCGCTCCACGTCAGCTTGATCGCACCGTCGGAGGCCTCCGCGCTCAATGCGGGCGCGGAGAGCGGGGCAGCGGTCGCCGTTGGCGTCGGTGTCAGCTGCAACGTCGGGAACGCAGTTGCGGTGGATGTTGGTGTCCCGAGCACGGACGCAGACGCGACAGTGGACACTTGCCCCGACCATGCGCTTACTACCCCACCGCCGCCGGCCTCAGCACGAACGTGGTAGTAGTAGGTCGTACCCTCTGTAACATCTCTGTGGACGAAGGATGTACCTTGCAGGACCCCGCCAATGGATCGCCAGTCACTGATTGACCAGTCCCAGACAATCAGCTGGTAGCTGTCTGCGTCCGATACCGCGCCCCAACTGAGCGTGATCTGCCCGGCGCCCCCCTCCGCCCGTAATGTCGGGGCAGAAAGCGCCTCTGCGGCCGACGTAGGCGTCACGGTAACAGACACCGTTGGCGTTGGAGTGTATGTTGATGCCGGCGAGAGCGTCGGCGTAAAAGTAGGCGTAGAAGTAGGCGCGTCGGAACCAGGCACCGTAACTTCAACCTGCGCCGACCATGGGCCCCGCCTGCCGTCGGCCCCCACGCCGGCAACAATGTAGAAGTATGTCCTGCCGGCCGACAAGCTGCGGTGTGTAAAAAAGACATCCGTCTGGCTGCCGTCGTCAATGCGCTGCCAGGTAGCGGCACCTGCCCACCACGCCCGCAGGTCGTAACTGACTGCACCTGCGACAGCATTCCAACTCAGCTCGACAGCGGTTGTGCTGGCGGAGACCACCGTCAAAGACGGCGCCTCTTGAACGGAAAGGGTTGGCGCTTGCGCGCTTGTTTCTGTGTTTGTGAGGAAGGAGATTCCAGCTGCGGCCAAAAGGAGGGCGAACAGCAGAATGATACGCCGGGACTTTACAGTCAGCATACTGGTTCCGTCCTGCATGGGGGATTCACCAGCCATCCTTGAACGCCCGCTGTTTCCTGCAGGGCGGCACACGAGATCCTGCACCATAGAGGCGATGGCGTCGAAGAGCCGTTCTTTCAGATCCAGGAATTGTCACGAAAGGCCGCAACGTGCATTGGCCGAAAGAATCCGGGAGTGGGCGGTGAGAAACACCTGCTGCGACGAATCTTTCTCCGCGGCTTAACTCACCCCTCGAACCTCTTCACTCGATTCCAGCGCTCCCTAACACTTTTTTCCCTGACATTAACGATAGCATTCCGGGGGAACGGTCGCGTCCCCAAACACCTCTTCAATCAGCTTTGCCGCTTCCGGGTCATATCCTGCCAGGGTCGGAGAGATTGAGGACAACGAATAGGGCATTCTCCCTCTAAGCCAGTATCTGACCGTCTCGGTCCAGTAGTGCCCAACGTCCGCTGTAGCAAGCATGTCAGGCCACAGACCTGCGGTCAACGCCGCCTGGTACAGCCCATCGAGCCGTTTGTTGAATTCATCGCCACTGGCCAGCTCCTCGATAGCGAAGTGAATCAGATGAGTAAACTCGAGGATGAATGTGACGCAGTCTTCATCCTCTATTGGCACAAGCGCCGCCATTCCGTTCGAAGCCTTATACGCAATCCCTGCTGCACCGGGAATGAAGTATGGGCCTTCTTGAATATAGATTCGGGTGCCGTAGTCAGCCATGGCTTCAAGCAGATCGGACCTGTCCGAGAGCATCGCGCTGATTATCTCTCGAGCCTGAATCATTTTTCCATCCGGGACTTCGCTGGGCCCGACAACATGTACGCCGCCAACCTCCATGTATTTCTGATAGGACATATCGAATCCGAGGGAAGGGGGAGGTGGTGGAAACTGCGTCGGGACTACTGCCACATAAAGTTGGTCTGACCAAGTGCTACGTATGCCACTGGATGACTTGGCTCGGACTTGAAAGTAGTAGTTTCTGCCGTCTGTCAGAACAGGATGCGTGTATGTCCTGTCTGTCAGGATGCCGCCGATGGAGTCCCAGGTGAAGTTGAAACTGTCCCACGTCCGCAACTCATAGCTGGCTGCGTTTGCCACCTCATCCCACGTGAGTGTGACCCTGTTGCCGGCCAGGGCCGCGTTCAAATTCTCCGGTACGCCCAGCAAGAGCCCGAGCTCGGCACTTGAGCACGTATGTAAATTGAGGCTGTTCAGGTGGGCTGCAACCTCACTTCTCGGATGAGTCAAGCTCACGCCTGCAGGCAAACAAAATTGATTGCCTCGGAGGTCCACATCTTCCAATTCAATAAGTGAGCTGAGATCCGGGACCGGTCCGACAAACGCATTGTCGGCGAGATTCAACTCATTCAAGTCGGCAAAGAGTCCTAAGTCTATGACCGGCCCTGTCAATTGGTTCGAACTAAGATTCAGCTTATACATGTTGGAGAGCCTGCTCAGGTCGGGGATCTCCCCCGACAACTCGTTTTTGTGAAGGTGCAACCATTCCAGGTAGATTAGATTGCTCAGGTCGGGGATCGACCCTGACAACTCGTTGTCACTTAGGGTCAATATCCCTAAGTTTGTGACTTCGCTCAGGTCGGGGATCGATCCTGCCAACTGGTTCTCGTCGAGCGACAGCACGTCCAGTTCTCTGAGGGCGCTGAGATCCGGGATACTTCCGGTCAGCATGTTTCTGCGGAGGTTCAACGAACGCAGATTGGAGAGCGCGCTCAGATTCGGGATCTGCCCGGTCAACTGGTTTTCTGAGAGGGCCAGCAATTCCACGCTTATGAGGGCGCTCAGATCTGGGATTGTCCCGCTTAGCTTGTTTCTGGCAAGGACCAGCCAATACACTTTGTTTAGATTCCCCAGATCCGGTATCCCTCCGGTCAATTCGTTGTTTTCGAGATCCAGCAAAATGAGGTTTGCGAGAGCGCCCAGGTCCGGAATCGACCCAATAAGCTGGTTGTCGCCAAGGAAAATCTCCTCCAAGTAGTATAGAGAATCCAGTTCCGGAATCTGGCCCGTCAACTGATTGTATTCGAGGTTCAGGTAAATAAGATTGGAGAAGGGATTCAGGTCCGGGATCGGGCCCGTCAACTGATTGAAACTGAGGTTCAGAAATGTCAGATTGCTTAGGGCGCTCAGTTCCGGGATATCCCCTTTCAACTGATTTTCGGCAAGTTGCAAGCCCGTGACGTTTCCGCGACTGTTGGTTTTTACGCCGTACCAAAAATTGAGTGGCTTGTCCGTCAGCCAATTGTTGTTGTACTTCCAATTGTCGCCGTCTGTTGCCTCGTACAGGGCGACAAGCGCCCCTCTTTCCGTGGTGGCAACTGTAGGTGAGGCCGTGGGCGTTGCTGAAGCCGTTGCCGTGGCGGAAGCTGTGGGCGTGGACGTAACTGGGCCAGGTGCGTACGCGGCCGCAGAGACAACCGCCGACCACGCGCTCCCCGCGCCGCCTGCGCCCAGCGCGCGGATATGAAAATGGTAGGTCGTGCCTGCAATAAGCCCTCTGTGGACGTAGTTCGTGCCGGTCAGGACGCCGCCAATGGATTTCCAACTGTCGAGCGCCCAGTCCCATACAATCAACTCGTAGCTGTCCGCTCTCGCCACTAAGTTCCAGGTGAGGGTGATCTCTCCCGCCCCGGCCCGCGCCTTCAATGTGGGCGCGGAGAGCGTCGCAGCGGTCGGGGTGGGTGTTGGCGTCGTTGTTGTTACCAACGGCCTCTGCGTCGCCGTCGGCGTGGGCGCCCCGGATGCCAAAGTTGTGGCGGACACCTGCGCCGACCAAGGGCTTACTGCTCCGCCGGTCGCCAATGCCCGGACATGGAAGTAGTAAGTTGTACCTGCGGCAAGGCCGCCGTGAATGTAGGAAAGGCCTGTGAAGGCGCCGCCTAAGTACCGCCAGTCATTGATTGACCAGTCCCAGACAATCAGCTGGTACCTGTCGGCGTTCGATACCGCGCCCCAACTGAGCGTGATCTGCCCGGCGCCGGCCTCCGCCTGTAATGTCGGAGCAGATAGCGTCCTTGCGGCCACCGTAGGCGTCGCCGTTACCAACACTGTAGGCGTTGGCGTCTGCGTATATGCCGGCGAGAGTGTGGGCGTTAAGGTCGGGGTAAGAGTCGACGCCTCGGATCCAGGCACTGCAACTTCTACTTGCGCTGACCAAGGTCCGCGCCTGCCGTCGCTGTCCACGCCGGCGACAATGTAGTAATATTTGCTCCCGGCCGTCAATTCTAGGTGGCTAAAGGAGCTGTCCGTCGGGCTCCCATCATTGATGCGTTGCCAGCCGTCGGCGCCAGCCCACCACGTCCGAAGGTCGTAGCTGACGGCACCAGAGACAGCGTTCCAGCTTAACTCGACCGAGGTTGAACTGGCAGAGTCCACACTCAGCTCTGGCGCGTCCGTCACTGCCGAGGAGGGCGACTGTGCATGTGTTCCCCTGTCTATCAGCAGGGAAAGTGGAGTGAGTGCCGCCGCAAACGCGATTAGAAGAAAGATTCGCCGTGCCTTCAATGTCCGCATACACGTTCCGCCCTTCATGGAGGAAAGTTCCAGCTTCATTCGAACTCCGGCCACTTCTTACAGGACCGAACGACAGATTCAACTATGTATTAAAGTGCGTCGGAGAGCAGCCTATTCCGCTCCACAATGTGTCGCGAACGACCGCAGAGAGCACTGGACCAATGGAACCCGAGAATGAGGAGCGAGCAAGGCCTGCGGCACCGAATTGGTCTCTGCGGTTCCCGAACCTTTTCACGCCGAATACCTCATTTCCGGCGCCTTTCTATTCGTTCTCGTCGCGCATCAACGTTTGCATCCCGAGGGAACCGTCGCGTCTCCGAACACCTCTTCAACCAACTTGGCTGCCTCCGAATCATAATCTTCTAGCTTCAACTGGGTTCCCCCCTGAGTGGCAACTACCCTCTCCTCAAACCAGAATTTCACGATTTCAGCCCAATACTCACTGGAATTTGTGGAAGCGTATCTGTTAGTCCACAGGCCCGCGGCCAATGCGGCGTCGTACACTGTCTGAAGTTTCGCTTTGAACGAATCGCCGTCGGACTGGTCCTCCAGTGCATAGTTGACAACGTGTGCAAATTCGTGAAGGAACGTTGAACAGTAAATTTCGGTTTCAGGCACATTTGCGCCCCACACTTCCTCATTGCCTTGCTCAATTCTAAATGCAAGAGGATCTGCTTCGTCATCCACGTAAATCGTGGTCTTGTAGTAGGCCATCGCTTCGAGCAGCTCGGGCCGGTTCACGAGCATCCCGGTGATGATCGCGCGCGCCTGTACCATTCTTTCATCAGTCACTTCAGCGGGAGCGACCACATATACACCGTCAATCTCCATATGTCTTTGAAAGACTAAATCATACCCAAGTGACAGAGGAGGCGGTGGAAACTGCGTCGGCACGACGACCGCATACACCCTTTGCGACCACCAGCTCTGTATGTCGGTGGCGCCCAATGCGCGTACCTGGTACAGGTAGTTTCTACCGTCCGTCTCCACCGCATGAGTGTAAGTCGCCGTAGACAGTACGCCGCCTATCGAGTCCCAACGCCTGTCGCGGCTGTCCCAAGCCCGTAACTCGTAGCTGACCGCGTTCTCTACCGCATCCCAAGTCAGCGTCACCTGGCCGCCACTGACCGATGTCGCCAGGTTCTGTGGCACGCCCACAATCGCCGAAAAATCTTCGTCTGTACAACCAGGCGGATTGAGGTTACTCAGTATGTCGGCCACTCTACTGTTTGGATGGGAAAGGCTCTGGCCAGCTGGCAAGCACAACGCATTTCCTCCCAGCCGCACACTTATCAAGTCGGCTAATGTGCTCAGATCCGGAATCGGCCCAGACAATTCATTGTTTTCCAGGCGGATAACGGACAACCTGGTTAGCAAGTGCAGGTTGAGGACCGGACCGGTCAACTTATTGTTCGTAAGGTCCAGACGCCACAACTCCGTCTGGTTGCTCAGATCTGGGAACGGACCGGTTAACTGGTTGTTCCCAAGTTCCAGATTTCCCAACGTGGCGAGGTTGCTCAGGTCCGGGATCGGCCCGGTTAACTGGTTGCCGGTTAAGATCAAGGAGTAGATATTGCTGAGCCCGCTTACGTCCGGAATCTGCCCTGACAACTGGTTATAGCTAAGATCTAACCCGCTTAGCTTTGTGAAAGCGCTCAGGTCGGGAACCTGCCCCGTTAATTGGTTGCCGGAGAGACTTAACTCTTTCAGATCGGTGAGCGCGCTCAAATCCGGAATCTGCCCGGACAGCTGGTTGGACCCGAGGTACAAGTGCCTCAGATTGGTGAGGGCGCTCAAGTCCGGCATCGAGCCGGTCAACTGGTTTCCCGAAAGAATCAACACGCCCAATTCGGTGAGCGCGCTCAAATCCGGAATCTGCCCGGACAACTGGTTGGACCCGAGGTAAAGGCGCCTCAAGCTGGTAAGCTTGCTCAGGTCCGGGATCGGCCCGGACAATTCGTTGCTGCTGAGGAACAGGCTACTCAGGTTTACAAGCTTGCTCAGATCAGGGATCTGCCCGGTCAAGCGGTTTCCGTCGAGGTAAAGCTCAGTCAGGTTCGTGAGTGCGCTCAGATCCGGGACAGTCCCGCTAAACCTGTTGTTTCTGAGATCCAAATGCCTCAGTTTGGAGAGACCCTCAAAAGTTGGGACCGTCCCACCCAAATCATTTCCGGCGACTTTCAGAAACTCCAGATGCGTGAGGGCGCGCAAATCGGGGAGCTCCCCGGTCAATCTATTGGTACGAAGGTCCAGATCCGTCACATGGCCGCTGCTGTCTGTCGATACGCCATACCACATGGAAATCGGTTCGTCTGTCAGCCAGTTACGTTTGTCAGACCAGTTTGCGCCGCCTGTTGCCTCATATAGCGCAATCAGTGCCCCCCTTTCCGTGGTCGCAGGAGTTGGCGTCGGTCCGGGAGTGGGCGTAGGCACATCGCAGAAAGGCAGGCCTACCTTGTCCAGGTCATGGTTCCGTATGAATTGCAGCGATGCGGGTATACAGCCAGTTAAACGATTGCCAGAAAGGGTAAGACTCTGCAGGTCAAGGAGATTGTCCAATCCAGGGGGAATTGCTCCCGTCAACAGGTTTTTTGTAAGGTTCAGAGTAACAAGATCGGGAAGAGCGTCTTCATCTGGAATCGGCCCTTCCAGTTGGTTTAAGCCGAGCCACAAATGTCTCAGGCTCGAAAAAGCGCTCAAATCCGGAATCGGCCCGGTGAGCTCGTTTTCCTGTAGGTCCAATTGAGTCAGGCCGGTGAGGGCGCTCAGATCCGGAAAAGGTCCGGGAAATGTATTGAAAGCGAGGTCAAGAATCTCTAGATCGACAAGGGCCCTCAGGTCTGGGATATGCCCATTCAAGCCGTTGCCGGAGATGTCTAGTTTACGCACGTGTCCGAGTCTGTCCGCGGTGACGCCAAACCAGGTATCAATCGGGGCATCGGTCAGCCAATTGTCGCTGTCACGCCAGTTTTGGCCGTCGGTTGCCTCGTATAGCGCGACGAGCGCGCCCCTCTGTGTCGTTGCGACCGTTGGCGTAAACTCTGGGGTGGGCGTAGATGTTCGTGTGGGCGTGAATGTTGGTGTAGGCGTGGCGGTGGCCTGTTCCAATGCAACGGCCGAAACTCGCGCCGACCACCCACTGGCCGCCCCGCCTGCTGCAACCGCGCGAACATGGTAGTATTCAACTGTTCCCGCGGTAACCCCGCGGTGCGTGTAGGACGTGCCGTACAGGACGCCGCCAATGACGCGCCAGTCATTGATCGTACGATCCCAAACAATAAGCTGATAACTGCTGGCGTTCGCAACCGACCCCCAAGTGAGCATGATCTCGCCGGCTCCGGCCGCGGCCTGCAGCACAGGGGCCGGGAGCGCGGTTGCGGTCGCGGTAGGCGTCGGCGTATGCATCCCCGACACCGGCGCAGATGGTACGGCGGACACTTGCTCCGACCACGCGCCGACCGCGCCGCCAGCTGCCACAGCACGCAAATGGTAGTGGTAGGTCGTGCCGGCGTCAACGCCTCTGTGGATGTAGGTTGTGCCGCGCAGGACGCCGCCAGTGGGTTCCCAGTCGGTGAGTGAGGTGTACCAAAAAATCAACTGGTAGCTGTCGGCGTTCGCAACGTCTCCCCAGGTGAGCGCAACTTCGCCAGCGCCGGCCTCGGCTCGTAGCGCCGGCGCCCCGAGCACAACTGCCGTCGGCGTTGCTGAAGGCGTTCCGGTTGGTGTTGAAGTCACCAACGGCCTTGATGTCAGTGTCGGCGTGGATGTCGAGGTTGGCGTGGATGTTGAGGTTGGCGTCGATGTTGGTGTAGAGGTCGGCAAGTCGGGCCCGGGCACGGTAAATTCAAACTCGGCCGACCAGGGGCCGCGCCTGCCGCTGTCGTCCACCCCGGCGACGATGTAAAAGTATTTCGTTCCCGCCGACACGTTCTGGTGGGTAAAGGATGTGCTCGTCAGGCTGCCCCTATCAAGCCGCTGCCAACCGTCGGCCCCAACCCACCACGTCCGAAGGTCGTAGCTAATCGCACCGGAGACAGCGTTCCAGCTTAACTCGACCGAGGTTGAGAGGGAGAAAGTGGCGGTCAGCGACGGCGAGTCCGATATAACTGGCGACTCGGTTTGGGCTACTGTTGTGCTTACCGCAAACAGGGACAGAACAGCGAAGACGGTCAGTACCACGGCGAGCAGGAGGATGCCTCGGGCTACCACTGAGTGTTTCCATGATTCGCCGACCATAGTCTGAATCTCCCAAACACACTTGGTCTGTCCTGAATGATCCCAACTCTTGCAGGGGGACTACATTAATTTGGTACGCGTCCATGTAAACAATGCCAGCACGAGTGGCGTAGGTTGCAGAAGTTACAGTGCCTGCAAATGTCATCGGACGCCGTCCAGAAGAATGTGGACTCCCGTGAACGAGAAATGGCAAGACTGACAAACAACAGGAAGTCGGTCTTTCTCTCCTCTTTCAGTCTTCCTCTCACTCCACGCAGTTTAGGCCAAGCAGCAAAATGAACTGCTCCGGTCTCGGATCTCTCAATTCATCCCGTATTGCTTAACTTCTGAAATAGGCGGACAGGGGAGACAGTGAAATCCCGAAACGAGTCCTGGCGACCCATTTCCTGAAGGGCCGGTACGCTAGCTAGTCCTCTACCCTCCCCGGATCCATGCAAACAGGAAGTGGGCACTTCTAGCTCAGCCCATCTTAGTGGCAGCTCTGGCTGACTTCACTCGCTGCCTCGTTGGGTACTCCAGTTTCTACCCTCACACGCAGTCTAACCCGGCGTCGCCGTTGGCGTCGGCGTGACGGTAGGCGTTGGCGTTGCACAATAGGCCAGCCCAGTCTCGTCCAGGTCGTTCGAGGGCACGCTGCCCAACGATGCCGGTATACAACCACTCAACTGATTCCCCGCAACAAACAGACCGATCAGGTTGGACAACGTCCCCAGCGAATCTGGAATCGAGCCGGTCAACCTGTTATTGTGCACATACAGAATCCGGAGGTTGGTGAGCGCCCTAAGACTGGGAATCGACCCGCTCAACCGATTGTTGTGCAGCCGTATCCTTGCCAGATTGGTAAGCCCGCTAAGGTTTGGAATCTCCCCGCTCAATCGGTTGGCCGAAAGATTCAAAATGCGCAGCTCTGTAAGCACGTCCAACTCTGGAATCGACCCGCTCAACTGATTGTTGCGCAGGTTCAGATATTGCAGTTCAGTGAGTGCACTAAGATCTGGAATTGCGCCATCCAGCTCGTTGGAATTCAGATTTATCCTCGTAACCCGTCCATCGCTATTGGTTGATACACCATACCAACTGTTAAGAGGCCCGCTATTCAGCCAGCTGGCGTTGTTCGTCCAGTTAGCGCCATCCGTCGCATTATAGAGCGCGATGAGCGCCGCCCTGTCACCTGCGGCAGACGCCGGTGTATTGGTAGCTGTGGGAGTGGCCGTAGTGGTAGCCGTAAATGTGGGTGTTGGAGTGGCCGTAGGCGTAGCCGTTGACGTGGCCGTAGGTGTCATCGAAGGCGTGACCGTGGCATCCGGGGTTGGCGTGCCAGTAGGCGTGGAAGTGGCCACCTCAGCCCCACCCTCTATTGACAACGAACGTGACCCGACCGCGGTATCAGGCGTCGGGGTAACCGTCGGGGTTGGCTCATCGCAATAGAGCAGACCTAACCTGTCGAATTCCTGAAAGACCAAGTCCCGCAATGTTTCGGGAACGCAACCTGTCAGCTGATTTCCCGCCAGGTTCAGGAGAGTAAGGCCAGCAATGTCGCCAAGTTCGCTCGGAAACGGACCGGATAACTGGTTGTCGTTAAGAATTAGCCAGTTCAGGCTGGTAAGCGAACTAAGATCTGGAATAGGCCCGCTCAACCGGTTGTATTGGAGCTGCAATATGGTCACTTTCGTAAGGGCGCTCAAATCAGGAATCGACCCACTCAATTGGTTATCATCCAAAGTGAGGTTCCTCAGTTCTGTCAGAGCGTCCAGACTCGGAACAGTCCCACTAAGTCGGTTGTCATCGAGCCACAGTTCTTCCAATTCCGTTAGGGCGTCCAGGCTCGGGATCGGCCCGCTCAAGTCGTTTCGTCCTAGAGACAGAATCTTAAGTTTCGTGAGGGCGCTCAAACTGGGAACTGATCCGCTTAATTCATTGGACCTAAGTCTTAACTTAATCAGGTTCGTGAGGGCGCTCAAACTGGGAACTGATCCGCTTAATTCATTGGAACTAAGTCCTAACTCAATCAGGTTTGTGAGGGCGCTCAGGCCGGGAATAGTGCCGCTCAAACGATTGTTATCCAGGTCGAAGTACTCTAGTTTGGTATTCGAGCTCAAACTAGGTATGGTACCGCTCAAATCGTTTATGGAGACGTCGAAAAATTTCAGGTCCTTGAGACTGCTCAGGCTGGGAACGGGGCCGCTAAAGTCGTTTCCCCCAAGATGGACTTTCTCCAGTTTCGTGTTGGCGTCCAGGCTGGGAATAGTGCCGCTAAGGTCGTTGGCGACGAGGTTCACTTCTTTCAAGTTTGGTAGCGAAGATAGGCTGGGAAGCGGGCCGTCCAAATCGTTATGAGTGATGAGTAACCTTTCCAGCTTTGTAAGCGCGCTCAGACTGGGAATCGCGCCGCTCAAATCGTTCACAGACAGGTCTAGAGTTCTTATCTCCGTAAGCGCGCTCAGATCCGATATCGATCCGCTCATCCAGTTTCCTTTGAGCTGAAGCGCGGTAACCCGCCCGTTTTCGTCCGCTGTAACGCCGTACCAGTTTCCAAGAGGCTCCTCGCTCAGCCAGTTGTCGTTTCGTTTCCAATCTGCGCCGTCAGTTGCATTGTAAAGAGCCACAAGTGCTGCCCGGTTCGCTGCCGCAGATGCAGGCGTGCCGGTGGCAGTAGGCGTGGGCGTGTGTATCGGTGTGACTGTGGCCGTGGGTGTTGGCGTAGCTGTGGCAGTCGACGTAGCTGTGGCTCCTGGGGGCAGCGTGGCAGTGACGGTCGGCGTTGGCGTTGCCGTCGGAGTAGGTGTCACCGTAGGTGTGGCGCAATATGCCAGGCCCAGATCGTCTAAATCAGATTCCCGCAGGCCGAATAAAGACGTTGGAATGCAACCGCTCCACTGATTTCCCGATACATAGAGACGATACAAGTTGGGAAGCGTACCTAGAGAACTCGGGATCTCCCCGGTCAACTGGTTGTTTAAGAGGAACAACTGCCTAAGCTCAGCGAGTGCACTAAGGTCGGGAATGGATCCTGTCAACCAGTTACTATGCAAAAAAAGTGCTTCGAGACTCTCCGGAAATTTATCTCCTGCAATAGGTCCACTCAAATGATTAAACGCAAGATGTAGCCCCGTTAGTTTCGTTAGTGCGCTGACATCTGGAATGGCCCCGGTCAACGCATTTCCTCCCAGTCTGATTCCGTCCAATTCTGTTAGCGCGGACAGACTCGGGATCGACCCACTCAGCTCGTTCCCTCCTAGGTCTAGCCTCTCCAACTTGGTCAGATGGGACAGACTGGGAATCGACCCGCTCAACTCGTTACTTGCGAAGTCCAGTTTCTCCAACCTCGAAAGAGCGGCCAAACTAGGAATCGTACCGCTCAGTTCATTATCAGAAAGTGTTATTCTCTCAAGGTTTGTTAGGGCATCCAGTTCCGGGACGGAACCCTCTAGCTGATTACTGTCGAGGTCCAAGAGCTCTAACTTTGTTAGCGAGCTGAGACTGGGAATCGATCCGCTAAGTTCGTTCCTACTTAATTCCAGGTGTACCAGTTCTGTCAATGTCTCCAGACTGGGAATCGATCCGCTCAGACTGTTAAATTTCAAGTCAAGCTCTCTAAGCTTTTTCTGGGCACTGAGACTGGGAATGGAGCCGCTCAGTTCGTTAAATGAAAGGTCTAGGTATAGCAGTTCTGTAAGCGTGCTAAGACTTGGAATCGGCCCACTCAATGCATTGGAATGAAGATCCAACTCTGCCAACTTTGAGAGGGCGCTCAGGTCCGGAATCGGCCCACTCAATGCATTTACTCTGAGGATCAGGCTCCTCAGGTCTGTGAGAGCGCTCAGACTCGGAATCTGACCTCTCAAATCATTCCAAGCCAGACTCAGGTGTTCAACCCGTCCGTCAGAGTTCGTGGAAACGCCATACCAACTGCCTAAAGGCAGTTCGCCTAGCCAGTTATCATTTCTCTTCCAGTTGTCACCGTCGGTCGCATTATAGAGCGCGACAAGGGCCGCCCTATCCGCCGTCGGATCCTCTCGCGTAGCCGTAGCGGTCGGCGTGGCGCTTGGAGTTGCTGAAGGCGTAATGGTGGCGGTAGATGTAGCTGTCGGCTCGGCCGTGAAAGTAACGGTAGGAGTAGCAGTAACCGTCGGCGTCACAGTTGGAGTCGCTGAAGGCGCTATAGTTGAAGTTGGGGTAGCTGTTGCCGCGGCCGTGAAAGTGACGGTAGGGGTAGCAGTAGCCGTCTGCGTGGCAGTTGGAGTCGCTGAAGGCGCTATAGTGGCGGTAGGGGTAGCTGTCGGCTCGGCCGTGGGCGTGACAGTAGGGGTAGCTGTCGCCGTTAACGCACCGCAATTGGGCAGATTCAGGCTGTTCAAATCGTGGTTAGGTATGTCACGTACCACCGCAGGTATGCACCCGCTCAGCTGATTGTCACTAAGGTACAAATGCGTCAACTCCGTTAAGTCGCCCAGTTCCGCAGGAATGCTTCCCGTCAATTCGTTCTGTTGAAGTTCCAGCCTTTCCAATTGTGTCAAAGCGCTCGGATCGGGAATGGTCCCGCTCAACTGGTTCCAACTCAGGTCCATCCTTTTCAGACTTCTGAGCGCGCTCAGGTCAGGAATCGACCCGGTGAGGTTGTTCTCTTCGAGGTAAAGGTGCGTAAGTTTCGTCAAGGCACTCAGACTTGGAATCGACCCGGTGAGACTGTTATTTTCGAGGAACAAACTACCCATTTGGGAATTAGAGCTGAGGTCGGGAACTGTCCCGCTCAACTGGTTCCAACCCAGGTTCACCCGTTCCAGTCTGGTGAGTGCGCTCAAGTCTGGAATCGAACCGGTTAGCCTGTTATTGTTGAGGTACAAATCTAGCAATTGTGTCAGACTGCTCAAATCTGGAATCGAACCGGTCAACCTATTACTACTCAGGTAGAGTTCTCTGAGCCTGGTCAATCCGCTCAAATCAGGAACTGTTCCTGTAAGCCTGTTGTTCATGAGGTAAAGCTTTTTGAGACGAGTCAATCCGTTCAAATCAGGAATTGACCCCGAAAACCTGTTATTATCGAGGTTCAAGGTTTCCAGACTTGCCAGATCAGTTACACCCGAAATCGACCCGTTCAAACTGTTAGCACCCAGGTCCAATATCTTCAGACTCGTGAGAGCGCCAAGATCAGGGAGGGGACCGTTCAATCGGTTGTAGAAGAGGTCCAATTCTTCCAGGCTGGTAAGCGCGCTAAAGTCTGGAACCGACCCCCTCAGCTTGTTAGAGCCCAGCCTCAAGACTTTCAAACTTGTGAGGCCGCTCAAATCTGGAACCGACCCACTAAGGTCGTTATGACTGAGGTTTATGTTCGTCAGGTATGTAAGTGCGCTAAGACTGGGAAGCGACCCATTGAGGCCATTGCCAGCGAGGATCAAAACTGTAACTCGTCCATCTTCGTCCGTGGTAACGCCATGCCAACTGCCGACAGGCAGCTCGCTCAACCAGTTGTCATTACTATGCCAGTTATCTCCGTCAGTCGCATTATAGAGCGCGACCAGAGCAGACCTCTCCGTCTCTATGTCGGTCGCAGTGGCCGTGGGTGTCGGCGTCGCCAAGGAAGCCGCTGTAGGCGTGGGTGTGGCCGTTGGTGTCGTTGAAGGCGTTGGCGTGATGGCTGGCGTCTGAGTCGCTGTGGGTGTCGCGCTTGCCGTATGAGAGGCAGTAGGTGTTTGAGTCGCCGTGGGCGTCGCCGTGGCCTCATCGCAATACGGCAGGCCCAGGCTATCCAGATCATTCTCCTCCACGTCCCTCAATGTCTCGGGAATGCATCCGCTTAAACTGTTACCCCCAAGGAAGAGCGACCCCAGGATGGGGATGTCTCCAAGAAACGCCGGAATCGTCCCCGTCAAACTGTTGTTGCCAAGGTACAAACGCTGCAGCTTCGTGAGGACCCCAATATCAGGGATCGACCCACTGATATCATTGGACGTGAGGTCCAGCGCACCCAGGTTGGTGAGCGCACTCACATCTGGAAAAGGCCCCATCAACCCGTTCGCCCCCAGATCAAGCGTCACCAACTGCGTTAGCGCGCTCAGGTCCGGGATCGACCCACTGAGATTATTGGTAGAAAGGCGCAATTCAGTCACGCGCCCATTCTCGTCAGTGGTGATACCATGCCATTCTGATACCGGCCTGTCACTCAGCCAATTGGCCCTTCCCGTCCAGCTGTCGCCGCCCGTCGCATTGTAGAGCGCGATCAGTGCCGCCCTCTCCACGTCAACAGGGTCCGGCGTCAGGGTGGGAGTCGACGTTGACGTGGCAGTTGACGTGACGACTGACGTCAAGGTTGGCGTCGAAGTTACTGTGGCAGTGGCAGTGGAAGTGCCTATCGTCGTAAGCGTGGGAGTAAGAGTAGCTGTGGCGGTCGAAGTCTCTACTGGCGATAGCGTGGCAGTTAGTGTAGGGGTTTGCGTTTCTGAAGCACTCTCGGGAACAGAAGCTGACACCGTCGCCGTCCACGGACCCACCGAACCGTCGGCGGTCACAACACGTATCGAGAAATAATAGGTAGTGCCGCCAGCTAGGCCGCTATGCGTGTAGGTGGTGCCCTTCAGCTCGCCCCCGATCCGAACCCAGTCGCTAACGTCCGAATCCCAGAAGATCAGCTCGTAGGAGTCGGCCTCGGTCACTTCATCCCAAGAGAGGTCAACCTGGCCTTCGCTCGCCTCCGCCGTTAACGACGGCGCGGCTAAACCTTCCGACGAATCGGTCTGCGCATTTGTCTCGCCGTATATGAGAAAAATGAAGGCGGGAATAGCCGCAAGAATTGCAACCAGTAGAAGGGGCGACCGCGCCCGATGGGGCACAGTTCCAGGCAAAGATTTCACATCGGCACCAAATATGAAACTACATTGCTCTAGTACAATGTTAAGTTACAGCTGAATGTACTACTCTGTCTAACTATTGTCAAAGGGGAAAATTGACCTGCCTGCTGCCCCAATGTCAGTCAAGGGGATTGACCAATGGGAAGAGCGAACCGGCGAATAGCAACAAAAGGCATCCAATATGCAAATGTTAGTCGCTCACAGTATCGTCGCCTGTTGCCTCGCCGAGTCGCCGAAAGTCTCCCCAATCACGCAGTTTAACTAGGCGTCGCAGTTGGTGATGCCGAAGCCGCTGGAGTTGGCGTTGGGGTAAACGTAGGCGTAAGCGTCGCACAATAGGCCAGCCCAGTCTCGTCCAGGTCGTTCGAGCTCACACTGCCTAGCGATGCCGGTATACAACCACTCAGCTGATTCCCCGCAACAAACAGACCGAGCAAATTGGACAACCTCCCCAGCGAATCAGGGATCGAGCCTGTCAATCTGTTATTGTGCAAATACAAAATCCTGAGGTCGGCGAGCCCACCAAGACCTGGAATCGACCCGCTCAACCGATTGTTGTGCAGTCGTATCCTTGCCAGATTAGTGAGGGCGCTGAGGTCTGGAATCTCCCCGCTCAACTGGTTGGCTGAGAAGTTCAATATACGCAGCTCTGAAAGCGCGTCTAACTCTGGAATCGACCCGTTCAACTGATTGTTGCGCAGGTTCAGATACGTCAGCTCAGTCAGGGCGCTAAGACTTGGAACTGTGCCTTTCAACTCGTTGGAATTCAGGTTTATCCTCGTCACGCGTCCACTGCTATTGGCTGATACACCATACCAACTGTTAAGCGGTCCGCTGTTCAGCCAGCTGGCGTTGTTCGTCCAGTTAGCGCCATCCGTCGAATTGTAGAGCGCGATGAGCGCCGCCCTGTCACCTGCGGCAGACCCTGGTGTATTCGTAGCTGTGGGAGTGGCCGTAGGTGTAGGCGTAAACGTGGCCGTAGGTGTAGGCGTAAACGTGGCCGTAGGTGTCATCGAAGGCGTGGGCGTGGCCGTGGCCTCCGGGGTTGGCGTGCCGGTAGGCGTGGAAGTGGCCGCCTCCTCCGCACCTTCAACCAATAACGAACGTGACCCGACCGCGGAATCAGGCGTCGCCGTAACCGTGGGGGTTGGCTCATCGCAGTAGGGCAGACTCATGTAATTTAGGTCCTTGAAGACCAAGTCGCGCAAAGTTTCGGGAATGCAACCAGTCAGTTGATTTCCATCTAGGTACAAGGCAGAGATGCCAGAGAGGACGCCGAGTTCAGGGGGAAACGGACCGGACAACTGATTGTCACTGAGATTAAGATGCCTTAAGCTGGTAAGCAAGCTAAGATCTGGAATACTCCCGCTCAAACCGTTGATTCCCAGATCCAAAGTCGTCACTCGCGTCAGGGCACTCAAGTCAGGAATTGATCCGCTCAACTTGTTATTTCCCAGGTCCAGATTTTTCAGATTCGTAAGACCGCTAAGACTTGGAATCTCTCCGCTCAGCTGGTTGCTTCCGATATCCATAGTTTCTAAGTTAGTGAGGGCGCTGAGGCTGGGAAGCGAACCGCTGAATTGGTTTGCATTGAAATAAATCTCCTTCAGCTCTGTTAGTTTGTCCAGGCTCGGTATTGCCCCGCTAAGGAGGTTGCTCTGGAACCAAAGTTTCTCCACTTTGGTGAGGGCGTCCAGGCTCGGGATTGCCCCGTTCAAATCATTTGCATACAGGTAAACACTTACCAGATTGGTGAGTGCGCTCAGATCGGGAATTGATCCGGTCAAATAGTTGCCACTTAGGTTTAAGAAACGCAGGTTCTTGAGGGCGCTCAGGCTGGGAATGGTGCCGCTCAACCGGTTATGGTGGAGGTAAAGGGTTCTCAAATTCGAAAGGTTGCTCAAACTGGGAATCGGCCCGCTCAAGTCGTTAAAAACGACGTTCATGGTTCTCAGTTCCTTAAGAGTGCTAAGGCTGGGGATGGGGCCGCTCAAATCGTTCTGTGCAAGGTAGATTCCCTCCAGTTTCGTGTTTGCGGTCAGACTGGGAATAGTGCCGCTAAGGTCATTGCCAAGGAGATCCAGTACTCTCAAGTTTGTAAGCGAATTCAGGCTGGGGATTGAGCCGTTCAAATGGCTATGAGAGATATCCAGACTCTCCAGCCTGGTCAAGGCGTTCAGACTGGGAATCGAGCCATTCAAGTCATTGGCGGAGAGGTCTAGAGATTTCAACTCTGTCAGAGCACTCAAATCTGAAATTGGCCCTTTCAACCAGTTCCCAACGAGACTAAGCTCTGTAACCCTCCCATTTTGGTCCGCTGAAACACCGTACCAGTTTCCAAGCGGCTCCTCGCTCAACCAGTTGTCGTCTCGTTTCCAGTCTGAGCCACCCGTGGCATTATATAGAGCCACCAATGCTGCTCGATTCTCGGCGGCAGACGCAGGAGTGCCCGTGACCGTAGGTGTGGGCGTAACCGCAGGCGATTCGGTGGCCGTGGGAGTTGGCATAGGTGTGGCGGTCGGCGTGGCTGTGGCAGTCGGCGTGGCCGTGGCTCCCGGGGGCAGCGTGGCAGTGACAGTCGACGTCGGAGTTGCCGTCGGTGTTGGAGTCGCCGTAGGAGTGGCGCAATATGACAATCCCAGCCAGTCCAAATCAGATTCCCAAATGTTGAGCAACGTTGACGGTATGCAACCGCTTAACTGGTTTCTCCATAAATAGAGGCGATTAAGTCTGGGAAGCGTACCCAGTGAACTCGGGATCTCCCCAGTCAACAGGTTGTCTCTGAGGTTCAACTGATACAGCCTACTTAGTGCGCTTAGGTCTGGGATCGATTCGGTCAACTGGTTTTCCTCCAAATACAGGCTAGAGAGGCTTGTCGGCAAGCTGTCGCCTGAAATAGGGCCCTCCAATTGATTGGAGGAGAGATCAAGAGTCCTCAGTTTCGTGAGAGCGCTTACATTAGGAATTGGCCCACTTAACTCATTGTCACTCAGACGGATACTCTCTGCTCCCGTTAGCGCGGTCAGACTCGGGATCGATCCACTCAATTCGTTATGTGAAAAGCGTAGCGTTTCCAACTTAGTTAGCGCAGACAGACTCGGGATCGATCCACTCAGTTCGTTTCCTGCAAGGTCTAGCTTCTCCAACATAGTAAGCCCCGACAGACTTGGGATCGATCCACTCAAATCGTTTGCTAAAAGGTCTAGGTGCTCCAACTTAGTCAGTCCCGACAGACGGGGAATCGACCCGCTCAGCTCGTTATATGCAATGTTCAAGTATTTCAGTTGTGAGAGAGCGTCCAAATTAGGAATCGCTCCACTCAGCTTATTGAGATCCAGTACTAGAGCCTCCAGACTTGCTAGGGCGCTCAAATCCGGGATGGTACCGCTCAACTGGTTTTCCCTGAGGCCCAAGCCTTCTAGTTTTGTTAGCGAACTTAGACTGGGTATCGACCCACTCAGGTTGTTCGTACTCAGATTCATGCTTTCCAGTTGCGTCAATGTAACCAGACTGGGAATCGAACCACTCAGCTGGTTGTAACTCAAGTATATCGTTCTTAATTTTGTTAGGGAGCCTAGATTGGGAATAGATCCACTCAACTCGTTTCCTGCGAGGTCCAGGAAAAACAGTTCCGTAAGAGCGCTCAAACTAGGAATCGAACCACTCAAGTCATTGCTCTGCAAGTCCAGATGCGCCAGCTTGGAGAAGGCGCTGAGATCCGGGATCGGCCCAACCAACGAATTGAACCTCAGGTTCAGGCTCCTCAGGTCTGTAAGAGCGCTAAGACTAGGAATCTGACCCTTCAGCCGATTAGAGCCGAGACTCAAGTGTTCAACACGTCCGTCAGAATTCGTGGTGATTCCATACCAGTCGCCTATCGGCAGGTCGCTCAGCCAGTTATAACTCCTATACCAATTGCTTCCGTCAGTCGCATTATAGAGCGCGACGAGTGCCGCCCGTTCCTCCAGCCAGTCAGCCCGAGTAGCCGTCGGCGTGACAGTAGGTATATGAGTAGCTGTCGGCGTGACAGTTGGTGTTTCGGTGGGCGTCAACGTAGCTGTTGGAGTATCAGTGTGCGTGGACGTAGCGGTTGGAATGTCGGTGTGCGTGGACGTAGCGGTCGGAGTGTCAGTGTGAGTCGGCGTAGCGGTCGGAGTGTCAGTGTGAGTCGGCGTAGCGGTCGGAGTGTCAGTGTGAGTCGGCGTAACGGTCGGAGTGTCAGTGTGAGTCGACGTAGCGGTCGGAGTGCCAGTGTGAGTCGGCGTTGCAGTTGCTGTATAGGTGGGGGTGGGCGTCCGTGTGGAAGTCGGTGTGTATGTAGAAGTCGGTAGAGGCGTCGCCGTGGCCTCGTCGCAGTAAGGCAGGCCCAGGCTATCCAGGTCATTCTTCTCCACGTCTCTCAATGTCTCGGGAATACATCCGCTCAAATTGTTACCCCCAAGGAAGAGCGAACCCAAGATGGGAATATCCCCAAGAGACGCCGGAATCGTCCCCGTCAAACTGTTGTTGCCTAGGTACAAACGCTGCAGCTTCGTGAGGGCCCCCATTTCAGGGATCGACCCGCTAATATCATTGGACGTGAGGTCCAGCGCACCCAGATTGGTGAGTGCGCTCACATCTGGAAAAGGCCCCGTCAACCCGTTCGCCCCCAGATCGAGGGTCAGCAACTGGGTCAGCGCGCTCAGATCCGAGATGGTCCCACTAAGATTATTGGTTGAAAGGCGCAGTTCAGTCACGCGCCCATTTTCGTCGGTGGTTACTCCATGCCAATCTGACACCGCCTTTTCACTCAGCCAATTTTCGTTGCGTGTCCAATTTGCCCCGTCAGTTGCATTATAGAGCGTGACGAGAGCAGTCCTTTCCGCAGGTGAGCCGGCCGGTGTGGCTGTGTGTGTGGCAGTTGGTGTCGCTGAAGGCGTAAGTGTGGGCGTGCCAGTAGGTGTATCAGTGGGCAGGGGCGTAGGGGTGGGAGTAAACGTCGGCGTCGCCGTGGCCTCATCGCAATAAGGCAGGCCCAGGCTGTCCAGGTCATTCTCCTCCACGTCCCGCAAAGTCTCGGGAATACAGCCGCTCAAACTGTTTCCCCCAAGGAAAAGAGACCCCAGAGTGGGGATATCCCCAAGAGACGCCGGAATCGACCCCGTTAAACTGTTGTTGCCAAGGTACAAACGCTGCAACTTCGTGAGGGCCCCCATATAAGGGATCGAGCCACTAATAGCATTGGACGTGAGGTCCAGCGCACCCAGGTTGGTGAGTGCGCTCACATCAGGAAAAGGCCCCGTCAACCCGTTCGCGCCCAGATCAAGCGTCAACAGCCGCTCTAGCGCGCTCAGGTCCGGGACAGTCCCGCTAAGATTACTGGTAGAAAGGCGCAGTTCAGTCACACGCCCATTTTCGTCAGTGGTGATACCGTGCCATTCAGAAACTGGCCCGTCACTCAGCCAATTGGCCCTTCCAGTCCAGCTGTCGCCGCCCGTCGCATTGTAGAGCGCGATCAGTGCCGCCCTCTCCGCGTCAATAGGGTCCGGTGTCAGGGTCGGGGTCGAAGTTGCGGTGGCAGTTGACGTGACTATCGATGACAGGGTGGGAGTAGAAGTCGCCGTGGCAGTAGATGTGACTATCGCCATCAGTGTGGGAGTCGAAGTCGCGGTGGCAGTAGACGTGACTATTGAATTAAGTGTGGGAGTCAAAGTGGATGTGGCGGTCGAAGTCTCTACTGGTGATAGCGTGGCAGTTAGTGTAGGGGTTTGCGTTTCTGAAGCACTCTCGGGAACAGAAACTGACACCGTCGCCGTCCACGGACCCACCGAACCGTCGGCGGTCACAACACGTATCGAGAAATAATAGGTAGTGCCGCCAG
Source organism: Caldilineaceae bacterium (assembly GCA_965116395.1). Classification (GTDB taxonomy): domain Bacteria; phylum Chloroflexota; class Anaerolineae; order Caldilineales; family Caldilineaceae; genus Bin5. The sequence goes on along the minus strand of OZ220684.1, from coordinate 4,882,668 downwards.
CGAGGCCGCTATGCGTGTAGGTGGTGCCCTTCAGCTCACCCCCAATCCGAACCCAGTCGCTAACGTCCGAATCCCAGAAGATCAGCTCGTAAGAGTCTGCACCCGTCACTTCATTCCAGGAGAGAGCAACCTGACCTTCGCTCGCCTCCGCCGTTAACGATGGCGCGGCTAGACCTTCCGACGAATCGGTCTGCGCATACGTCTCGCTGTAAATGAGAAATATGAAGGTGGGAATAGCCGCAAGAATTGCAACCAGAAGAAGGGGCGACCGCGCCCGATGGGGCACAGTTTCAGGCAAAGATTTCATATCGGCACCAAATATGAAACTACATTGCTCTTATATAATGTTAAGTCAAACCTGAATGTACTAAAGTGTCCAACTATTGTCAATCGGGAAAATTGACCTGCCTGCTGCCCCAATGTCAGTCAAGGGGATTGACCAATGGGAAGAGCGAATCGGCGAAAAGCCTTAGAGGTATCTAAGAAGGAGTTAAATTCACGAACAATCTAATGCGATGGCTAAAATTTAGCCGTATGTGAGTCGTGCCACATGAAGAATGTCGTTCAAGTGAGATCCTGTTGCCTGATTCGAGGAGTTCACCGAGCAAGTCTGCCAGCCTAAAGAGCGGCAATGTTGCAGCCTTGCCGAATTACTTGGTGGCCAAGGGATGAAGGAGTCGAAGGGAGAGCACAGGCCAAAGCGTGGATGGAAGTCTCAGGGGAAAGAAAAGTAAACGGTCAAGTCAAATTTCGGGACGGTACACCGAGAAGGAACTGGAGAATGTAGATTGCATTCGAATCTGCAGCTGTAAACGTTCGTTGACGTTTGTCTGAGAATCGACTTCCGGGTTCTAGTTGCGGCTGATCGTCGAAGGGCGGCGCAGCTGCGCAAAGAAGACGCGAAACGCCTTTGGTGTGATGCGCGTCCCTCCGCGTCCTCCGCGGACAAAAACGGTGTTCTTCGCGACCCTTCGCGTGACTTCGCGGATCAACTGGTAATGGCTATTCCAACATTACAGAATCAGAGGATTCAAAACGACATGCTTCCAAGTATCTGCTGCTTTTCAGTCCTGTCCTTCCCCTTCCAAATACGGCAGCGCCCGCGGCAAATTCTTCCTCCCGAACATCATATCCGAATATACGCCGTCCGGAATGTGGAGCGGGTCCGCCAGACGGCACTTCTCGACAACTTCTCCGTTCAACTCGATTCCCAGCCCCGGCGCGTCCCCGAGAGAAATCTCACCGTCAACCACCTCCAGCTGCCGCCCCAACAGTTCATCCACAAACGGATTGTTCATCCGGTCTATCTCAACAGTCAAGCCGTTCGGCATCGCGCTGACAACGTGTGCGTTGGCCAAAATGGCAACTGCATCACTCCAGCTATGCGTCGCGAATCTAAGCCCGTGCTCCGCCGCCAGCCTCGCCACCTTCCAGACCTCGCTGATCCCTCCGCAGCGGCACGCGTCAGGCTGCACGATATCGACCGCCCCTGCCCGTATCAACTCCCGGAATCCCTGAAGGCCGAACTCATTCTCCCCGGCAGCTAAAGGCACGCCCACTGTCCCACGCAGCGATACAAAATCGTCAATATTCTCCGGCGCAAACGGTTCCTCATACCAGAAGACCCCCTGGTCGGCCAGAAAACTGCCCATCCGCCGCGCCAAATCCAGGTGATACCGCATCGACGCGTCAACAATGACGTCATTCTCCGCGCCAACTGCCCCCCGCACCGCCTCCACCGCGGCCCTATCGTACTCTTCGCTGCGGGCCAGGCGCATCTTGACGCGGTGGAAACCAGCATCAATGTAGCCGCTGGCCTCGTCCGCCAACTCCTTCACATCGTCCTTCCATAGCAGCCCGCTCGCATAGGCCGGGCAGCGATCGGTCTCCCCGCCCAGAAGAGCCCAAACCGGCTTGCCCTCCGCCTGCCCCCGCAGGTCCCAGAGCGCCGTGTCTACACCCCCAATTGCCGACAGCGCGGCCCCCTTGCGCCCGTACCAGCGCGTCAACGCGTACATCTTCTCCCACAAAGCCTCGACCTCCGTCGGGTCTTCTCCAATCAGAGCGGAAGCCAGCTGTTCCCGCACCACCAGATACACCAGGGCAGGATACGAGTACACCGAACCGACGCCGACCGCACCGCACTCCGTATGCACCAGGATCAGGGTAGTCAGCCGCGCGTCGCAGATTCCGCCGCCATACTGAAACTGGTGCTCTTCTGGATACCGGTGAAGCAGATTGATCGCTTCTACATGCTCAATCCGCACCGTTGTAGCCCGCCTTCTCCTGCATCCACCCCCGCAGCGGCACGTCCTCCGGCTTCGGCGAAGTATACCCGTGCCCTCCCGTGGCCGACGCCCCCAGCAGTTGCTGCCGGATCGGATCAAGATCTCCGATAACGTGATCAACCGTCATATCGTCCCGTGGGCGCAGCCACCGGTAGCTATAACCGTAGAAGAGGGCTTTTCGAGTTACCTCAGACGTGTTTGGGCTGGACGCGTGCCAGATGCGGCGGTCAAAAAATACAGCGTCCCCCGGCTTGGCGAGGATTGCGATTCCACCCTTCGGCTTCTTGTCTTCATCTACCGGTAGCTTGTTCAATAAATGACTGCCCGGAATCACATACAGGTTGGCCCGCCCCAACTCCGAAGCGTCGCTCAGGAAAAACGCCACTTTCAGCGAAATGCGCGGCTGGGGGTCCGTCTCCAGCTCGTTGTTGAGCCTGCCGCTATCTTTGTGCCAGTTCAACCCCTTCTGTCCCGGCCCTGAAACTGCATTCGGCGGCGTGATGATCATGTGCGAATGGTACAACTGAATGTTCCAGCCTAGAATTCCCCACACAAGGGGAAAGGTCGTCGGATAGTCGAGCAGCTCCAGGAAAACATCATCCTTGCCCACAAAGTCCAACATCAGAAGGCCGTCAGATGGTCCCAATCCTCGCTTTTCCTTCTCCTCCGCTGTAACCCGGTCCGCTACCTGCGTGGCCCGCTCCACCAATTCCCGGGGTATGGCGTTCTCGATAATCATATAGCCCTGTTCGGCGAAAGTACGTTCTTCCTCTTCTGTAATCAAATGCTCAAGCCAGGCATCATTCATTTCGTCTCTCCTTTTTCTGCAAATTTCGAATCTCTGCCAGAATCATAGAGCCCTCTGCCGAATTGTCAAACGCGCATTCCAAGCATAATTTGGCAACCTTCTGTACACGCCTTGCCCACTCCGAGACTTCTCCCCTTCCCATCCAAATGCACCCAAGAGTCAACGGTTCAATCATAATCCCCGCAGCAGTTGCAAAGGTCGAAAGTCAATATGGGCGGTCGGGCCTTCGGCCCTCCCTTGTGCAGGGGCTGCGCCCCCGCAACGCCCCCCTCCAAAACCATCCCTCGCCACCGTCGCACTCTCTTCCTACCGAAGTCCCCGACCCAGCGCCTCCCTTCAGAGCCCGCGCCGCAGCCAAGCGCCATCAATCCCTCGCCAGACCACCTGCCAATCCCCCCGCCATCCCCAGCACGCGCGCAAATCACAGTCCATCACGAAAATCCCCCAAATCACAGTTCAGACCAAACCAATTGCATCAAAAACCGTGATATAATAGCCCTGTGCCGAAATACGAACAGGCACTGCTTAGAGCGTTTCGTCATAAAGCATGACTCTCGCTGGCTGGGAATCTGAAGGCGAGGGAGGACCCTTGCAAGACTGTAAACTGCGTATAATCTGTCTACCCATAGCCCATCAGGGTCGGCGAAGAAACGTCTGCGAAATCATAAAAAAGCCCAAAAAAAAAAGAAAACCCGTCGACCTGCGTCGACCTACGTCGACTTACGTCGACTTGCGTCGACTTGGATCGACCTGACCCAGGACAGTCGCATCGAACTGGTTCAATGCCCGGTAAGCCTCCCTGATTTGAATAAGCACCTTTTTTTTGGCACCCTGCGTGGGCGATTCTTGCGTCAGAACTTGGATGCAATTGCCCTGAACTCAGTCGGCAATTCTAGAATTTCATCGTGGTATAATAGTTAGTACAGTTTGTCCCGTTAACCATCGAAGACCAGTATACGATTCCCAAAAGAGCAGGATGCGGACGCAAAGTGCCAATCCCTACAGCGCAGCTTGGCTATGAATATTCGATACCCAATTGTTGTTAATCGCGTCCCACCGCGTGACGTCGCGGATCAATCCCTAGGGTCAATCCCGACATTCATGCGAAAAACATTCTTAGCCGGCCTGCAGTCCTACCGTTCTCGTTGAATCTGGAGCCTCCTTGCAAAAAAGTCTACAAAACCTGGTCAATCTGCCCAATGCCCTTGACGCAGCGTACCGTAACCATGTCAAATGCGGCGAGGAAACGACTCACAATCAGAGCCTGAGGGGCCGCAAAAATTCTATAACCACGCGACATACGTAGACTTGGCGCGACATTTGTAGACATAACGCGACATTTCGCGACCTGACACCAAACCAACTTATCCGACTGCTACAAATCTTGGACAAGCCCAGACTATTATGTTGCCTGAATCGGGCAGACGCCCATTTACGGGTGCCTTTCCAAAGCAACCGTGCCTTCCGAATCTGGACGCACATGCTCCTGTAGGGGTCGTTTTTCTACCCTTGACGGCATCCGCCCAGATGTTTAGAATGTCGGTGCCCCTCGACTTCCTCTGATTCAAATGAACCATGGCAAAAAGGAGAACCTTCCATGAAGAAACTGGCACCCCGATCCAACGACATCACCCGTAGGCGATTCCTCCAGTTGGGGGCAATGGGCACTGCTGGACTGGTCGCGGCCGCCTGCGCCGGAGGAGAAGCAGAACCCGCAGCAGAAGATATGCCGGCAACAGCCGCCGATGCAGAGACCGAGGCGCCGGCGCCGGCTGCAGCTTCTCCGGGCGGATACAGAGAAGCGCCAATGCTGGCCGAAATGGTGGCCGCCGGAGATCTGCCTCCCATCGATGAACGACTCCCCGCCAACCCTCTCGTCCTCGAAGGCATGGAGGGAATCGGCAACTACGGTGGCGTAATGCGCCGCGGCTTCAAAGGCGTCTCCGATCGCTGGGGACCCACCAAGATCGCCCGACAGGGGTTGACCTGGTATACACCGGAACTTACCCTGCGCCCCAACATCGCCGAATCCTGGGAAAACAACGACGACGCCACCGTCTGGACCTTCCACCTGCGCGAAGGCCTGAAGTGGTCGGACGGCGCCGCCTTTGACTCTGACAACTTCGCCTGGTGGCAGGAAAATGTCATGCTTAACAAGGACCTCACGCCAGCTGTCGGCCGCAACTGGGTGACGGGCTCCGAACGAACGCCGATGACCATGGAGTTTCCCGACAAACACACCGTAGTCTTTAACTTTGCTCACCCGAATCCGATGTTCCTCGATCGGGTCGCCCCGCTGACGAGAGACCTTTTTGCACCCCATCACTACGTCTCCCAATTTCATATGGAGACGACCGACGACAAGGAAGCTCTCGAAGCAGCCGTAGAAGACAGTGGCCTAGACTCCTGGACGGCCCTCTTCTCCGACCGCAACTGGTGGTACCTCAACCCCGAACTGCCTAGCCTCTACTCCTGGACCGCAGCGAATCCCCTGTCCGAGGAACTCTTCCTCATGGAGCGGAATCCCTATTTCTGGCAGGTGGACCCCGACGGGAACCAGATGCCCTATATCGACTCCATCAGGCACCGGCTCTTCGACACCAACGACGTCTTCGACCTGCGCATCATCAACGGTGAGGTCGACTATCAACAGCGCCACGTCACCGCCGCCAACTTCACGCTATACAAGGAAAGTGAGGACGAAGGCGGCTATCGGGTACAGCTCGGCGCAGGTGACCAGCACGTCTGCCTGACCCCGAACCAGACGGTCCAAAAGCCCAGATTGCGCGAGTTCTTCCAAACCCGCGACGTGCGTATCGCCATGTCTCTCGCAGTGGACAGAGACAATCTCAATGAACTCGCATTCGAGGGGCTCTACACCCCGCGCCAGTACAGCCCGCTTGAACAGTCGCCGCAGTCCTATCCAAAACAGGCCAACGCCCACCTCGAATACGACCCGGACCGCGCCAATCAACTTCTGGACGACGCCGGCTACGCCGAAAAGGACGACGACGGATTCCGAGTCTATCCTGATGGCAGCGGCGAAACTATCAGCTTCGTCGTCGAAGGTACAGCACAGCCCGGCTCGCCTGATGAGGACGCTGTCCAAATCATCATCAGCTACCTGGCAGATGTCGGCATCAAGGCAACATACAAGGGCATGGAGCGCTCTCTGTACACAGAGCACTGGGGCGCTAACGAAATTGACGCCGCCTTCTGGGGCAGCGGACGCTCACTCCTGCCGCTGGTCGACCCCGCCTTCTTCCTCGGCACCGGCCTCGATCGGCCTTGGGGCGAAGCCTGGGGCCGCTGGCGCCTTGATTCCTCCCACCCTGTCGCCGAAGAACCCCCGGAAGGCCACTGGATCCGCACAATGTGGAATCTGTGGGACGAAATCCTGGTCGAACCGGACGAGGCCAGACGCAACGAGCTTTTCTTCCAGATCCTGGACGTCTGGGCAGAGGAGCTGCCGCAGATCGGCTACCTGGGCCAGATCCCCAATCCGCTGATCGTGCTCAACGGCCTTCGCGGCATCGACCCTGAATATGTGTATCCGCTCAGCAACCCGACATCACACGGGGGCCTGGTGCAGGCGCATACTTTCTATTGGGACGATCCGGCCAGCCAATCCTAGGCTGTCACATGGCTTTTTCTGACGCCGGTGGGCAGTTCGCTGCCATTCGAATGTAGCCCGGAGCAGTGAAACCGAAGCATTCGCGGGGCGTTCTCTCGTCAAGAGAGCGCCCCGCATAATCTACGCGGGTGTACTCGTCCACCACTTAGGGTACCAATGTCGGCCCGTTTCTCTGTCCCACCCAATCTCGCATGGTCCGCAGCGAGCAACTATTAAGGACCAATCCCATGGGCTCTTTCCACAGAAGCCAACCCGAACGCAGTACCTATGTCGACCAGCATACCGGCCGAACTATCGAACAGTTGACCAGCAGCCCAATGGCCGATGTCCACACCTACTACGATATTTCTCCCTGGTCGCCTGATGGCCGCTACATGGTCTTCTCCGCAGCCATTCCCACCGAAGTTACCACCGTCCACCGTGATACTTTCGCCACCGATCAAGGGCGGCTCTATCTCATGGACCTGGAAACGTATGAACTGCGTCTCCTGGCGGAGAACGCCTTCTACAACACCCACACCGGCGCCTTCCCCGTCTGGCATCCGACCAAGTGTGAGGTCTTCTTCTACACCGCACCCGAGGAAGTCGGCGTGGTTGACGCAGAGTGGTCGCGGCTTGGCAAGCACGGCGGTAAACTGTTGCGCAAGATGAAAGGCGGAATCCGCCAGGTCAGCCCCGATGGCGAGCTTCTTTCCTGGACCACAAACGACATCCGCACCGACCTGTCAAGAGGAGTCTATACACTGCGCGCCGATACCGATCTCAGCCGTCAGGAGGACGCGGACCTGACTCTCATCGCATCCACTGAGGCGCTATACGATCTGACGCCCAACAACCACCTCTTTCACATCGATCAAATGACAGTTGGCAACACAAAGTGGACGCCGGACGCACAACATATGCTGGTCGCCATGTGGATCAAGGCCACACCGGACGATCTCTCGCCCTGGAAGAACCGCTTTCGCCGCAGCATCTATGTCGTCAGCCGCGACGGCAGCGAGTGCCGCTGGCTGACATTCTTCGGCCATCATCACAGCTGGACCGCCGAAGGCACGAAAGTTCTCTACTCCGGCTACCTGGTCCATACCGACGAGGGACGGCAGGAAGAGCCTCGACTTCACATGATCAATTTCGACGGCACCGGCAAGGAAGTCGTCATCGATCATCCCTTGGGTGGGCATCCCATTGCCAGTCCCGACGGCAGCAAAATTACCACCTGGGATAAGGAAGGCGTTATCCTGGCCGACTTGAAAACGCAAGCGGTCGACTACCTGGCCGCGTTTGGCCCCCACTGCGATCACAACTCCCATCGCGGCACCCACCCCCACTGCCTTTGGAGCCTGGACGGCAGCCAAATCCTTTACAACTCCGCCCAGTCTGGCCGCAGTCACCTTTACCGAGTTTCAGCCAAGTGAAGCCTGGTCCTACAGCGATTCGCTTGCGCATCGCTGCCGTCCCTTCGGAGTGCACGCAATGAAGATAGAAAAGATTACGCCCTTTCTTGTGGACAAATTCCTGCTGGTCCGCGTCTACACCGACCAGGGCCTTGTCGGCAACGGTGAGGCCGGCCTCTGGGCGCATCACGGCATGGTCCACCGCGCCATCCTCGACCTGAGCGACTACTACATCGGCAAAGATGCCTCCCGCATCGAGCATCATTACCAGACCGTCAGCCGCGATGCCCACTTCATGGGTGCCGCCATTAGCGCCGCGCTCAGCGCCATCGACATCGCGCTCTGGGACATTTCCGGCAAGGCCGTCGGCCAACCGGTCCATCAACTCTTGGGCGGACGTGTTCGCGACAAGATTAAAGTCTTCGCCAATGTGAACGGCGCCACCCTAGAGGAATGCGCTGCCAGCGCCCAGCAGCAAGTCGGCGCCGGTTACCTTTCCCTGCGCATGTCTCCATTCCTCCCAGGCTTTGAACGCAAGACACCTTCACAGGTGATCGGCGACGCAGTTGCCATGGTCGCAGCCGTGCGCGCTGCCGTCGGCTACAACATCGATCTCGGCCTGGAAATCCATCGCAACCTGCGCCCTGAGGAAGCCATCGTCCTCGCCCGCGAGCTGCTGCCCTATCGCCTCCTTTACTACGAAGATCCGCTCGCCCCAGAGAGTCTTGAGGCGATGGAGTACATCGCCCAAACCGTACCCCTGACGATGGCAACCGGCGAACGCTGCTACAATATCTTCCAATTCAAAGACCTCATCGACCGAAAAGTCGTGAGTCTCATCCGGCCGGACCTTTCGCTTGCCGGTGGCTTTACCCAGGTCAAAAAGATCGCCGCCATCGCCGAATCCGCCTTTGTCGGCATCTTCCCGCACCTGATGGGCAGCCCTGTCAACATCGCCGCCTTTTGCCAGCTCGACGCAGCCATCCCCAACTACGTGCTGATGGAAAGCCATACCACCGCCGACGCCTACAATGAGATCGTCGACTACCCTGTCGAACGACAAGGAGGATACCTGGTCGTCTCCGACCGACCTGGCATTGGTCTGGAGATCGACGAAAGCAAGCTGGATCGCTATCCCTATCAGCCCAAGAAAATCCTCGGCAGCTTCCACGCCGACGGTTCGGTAGCGCACTAGCGCGCGGCGAGGACTGCCTCTGATGAAGACAACCAAGACGGGCGGCGAGGCCCTGCTTCAAGGTCTGCTCTCCTACGGGATCGACACTATTTTCGGTCTGCCCGGTGTCCAGAACGACCATTTCTACAACGCTGTATACGACGCCGGTGACAGCATCCGTCACATTCACGCCCGCCATGAACAGGGCGCAGCCTATATGGCCCTCGGTTACGCCCAGGCCTCCGGCAAAACTGGTGTCTACGTCGTCGTGCCCGGCCCCGGTTTCCTCAACACAACCGCCGCGCTTTCAACAGCATACGCTCTCAACGCGCCTGTCCTCTGCCTCACCGGTCAGATCCACAGCGACCAGCTTGGCCGCGGGTACGGCATGCTTCACGAAATTCCCGATCAGCTTGGTATTCTCCGTTCCTTGACCAAGTGGGCGCGCCGCGTCGAAAGCCCTGCCGAACTGCCCGGCCTCCTGGCCATGGCCCTCAGTGAAATGCAATCGGGCAGGCCTCGCCCCGTCGGGCTCGAAGTGCCTATGGACGTGCTTGCAGCCAAGGCGGAATTCGACGACCTTACAATTCCATTGAACGTACGACGCCCCGCTCTTGACAACTGCGCTATCGATGAGGCTTCCCGGCTCTTGGCCAAGGCGCGCAACCCCATTATTCTGCTCGGCGGCGGCGCAAAGCACGCCGGCGACGAAATCCGCGCCCTCGCCGAAGCCCTCCAGGCACCGGTCTTAGCCAGCGGCAGCGGGCGCGGCATCCTCTCCGACCGCCACCCATTGAGTCATACCTTCGGACCAGGCATACGCCTCTGGGAACAGGCCGACGTGGCCATAGCCATCGGCACACGTCTGACCAAACCCTTGATCGAGTGGAAGAACCCAGACCATCTCAAACTAATACGCGTCGATATCGCGCCGCAAGACATGAGCCTGCTAACGCCTGCAGCCGTGACTATCGCAGCCGACTGCAAAGACGCCCTCCAGGCGCTGCTGCCAATCTTGGCGCAGCACAACCCCTCGCGGCCTTCCCGCACGGCCGAGATGTTGGAATTGCATGAAGAGTTGGAAGAGCTCTATGAACTGTTCCAACCGCAGCTGGACTTCATTCGAGCTATCCGCGATGCCCTTCCCGACGATGGCATATTTGTAGAAGAAATAACGCAAGTCGGATATACCAGCCGTGTGCTATTGCCTGTTTACCAACCCCGCACATTTATCGCTTCCGGATATCAGGGGAGCCTGGGTTGGGGCTTTCCCACCGCGCTGGGTGCGAAGGTCGCCTTTCCGGATAAAGCTGTCATCTCCATCACTGGAGACGGTGGATTCCTCTTCTGCGCAAACGAATTGGCCACCGCAGTCCAGTACGGCATCAACACGGTCACAGTGGTCTTCAACGATGGCGCATTCGGCAATGTCCGCCGCATGCAGAAGGAACTGTACGACGGGCGCATCATCGCAACCGACCTTGTCAACCCCGATTTTGTCGCCCTCGCCGAGTCCTATGGCGCCGCAGGCCTACGGGTCCACTCCGCCGACAGTCTTCGCGACGCCTTAACTGAATCCTTTGAGGCCGACGTGCCCGTTTTGATCGAAGTGCCGGTCGGGGAGATGCCTGGCCCCTGGCGCAGAATGTATCCGGCGGAGGTTCTCTTCCAAAAGTCGGACAATTAGTGTCGTGCTTGGTCAGTCTGAACAGTTACGTTTCGAGCCTTGCTATAGCCACGATCAGGCTCTCGCCTTCTTGTTGCCGGCGAGTCCGCAGGATTCCAATGCCGTTCCATCCCGACGCCCGCGTCGACCTGGAGTATCAGATACGGCATGCATCCTGTATCACTGAATCCGGGCCCGAAGCAGTCGTTCCTACCTCGCCGTTTCAATTGCCGCTGGGGCTGCTGACGCCTATCGGTCCTTACATCACTGCCTTTACATAGATTTCTCGATGAAAATTCAGAAGATTACTCCATTTCTTGTAGACAGATTCCTGCTGGTGCGTGTCTACACCGATCAGGGCCTCGTCGGCAACGGCGAGGCCGGCCTCTGGGCGCATCACGGCATGGTCTACCGCGCCCTCCTCGATCTGAACGACTACTTCATCGGCAAGGACGCCTCTCGCATTGAACATCACTACCAGACCGTCAGCCGTGATACCCATTTCACGGGCTCCGTCCTCAGTGCCGCTCTCAGCGCTATCGACGTCGCGCTTTGGGACATCGCCGGCCAGGCCGTAGGCCAGCCGGTGCATCAGCTGCTGGGCGGCCGCGTGCGGGACAAGATAAAAGTCAATGGCAGCGTAAACGGCGACTCCGTCGATGAGTGCGCTGCCGTCGCCCAAAAGCAAGTCGCGGCCGGCTTCATCTCTTTACGCCTGACTCCCTTCCTTCCGGTGTTTGAGCGCAAGACAGCTTCCCAGGTAATCGGCGAGGCCGTTGCCTTGGTGGCCGCCGTACGCGCAGCCGTTGGCTACAATATCGATCTGGGCCTGGAAATCCATCGCAACCTGCGCCCCGAAGAGGCCATCGTCCTCGCCCGCGAACTACTGCCATTCCGTATCCTCTACTACGAAGACCCGCTCGCCCCACAGAGCCTGGAGGCGATGGAATACGTCGCCGCGACCCTTCCTCTGCCTATCGCCACCGGCGAGCGTTTCTACAACATTTTCCAGTTCAAAGACCTGATCGACCGCAAAATCGTGAGCCTCATCCGGCCCGACCTTTCGCTTGCCGGCGGTTTTACCCAGGTCAAAAAGATTGCAGCCATTGCCGAATCCGCCTTTGTCGGCGTCTTCCCCCACCTGATGGGCAGCCCCGTCAACATCGCCGCCTACTGTCAACTCAATGCGGCCATCCCAAATTACGTGTTGATGGAAAGCAATCCCGCCGCCGACGCTTTCAACGATATCGTCGACTACCCGGTCCAACGACAAGGAAGCTATCTGGTCGTACCGGATCGCCCAGGCATCGGACTTGAAATTGACGAAAGCAAGCTGGAACGCTTTCCCTATCAGCCCAAAAGGATCCTCGGCAACTTCCACGCCGACGGTTCGGTCGCGCACTAGCACACGCCAGGAGCCCACCCTATGACCACAACCCGAACCGGCGGCGAAGCCCTGGTCCATGGCCTTCTCTCCCATGGCATAGACACAATATTCGGACTGCCCGGCGTGCAGAATGACTATTTCTATACAGCCGTCTACGACGCCCGCGACCGTATGCGCGTCATTCACACACGCCACGAACAAGGCGCCGCCTATATGGCGCTGGGCTACGCGCTCGCCTCCGGCAAGACCGGCGTCTACGTTGTCGTGCCCGGCCCCGGCTTCCTCAATACAACCGCCGCCCTCTCGACAGCCTACGCCACCAACGCACCGGTCCTCTGCCTCACCGGCCAGATACGCACCGATCAGATCGGACGCGGCTACGGCATGCTCCACGAAATCCCGGATCAGCTGGGGATCCTCAGCTCGTTGACCAAGTGGGCGCGTCGCGTCGAAAGCCCACATGATGTGCCAGGCATGCTGGCCGCGGCTCTCGGCGCTATGCACTCGAACCGGCCCCGACCGGTTGGCCTGGAAGTGCCGCTAAACGTCCTTTCCGGCAAAGCCGAATCTGACGACAACCCCGTCGCCCTGGAATTGCACCGGCCTGAAGTCGACCTCGAGGCTGTCGAAAAAGCAGCCCGCCTGCTGGGCGAAGCGCAGAAGCCGGCCATATTCGTCGGCGGCGGAGCGCACGACGCGGCTGAAGAGATTCGGACGCTCGCCGAGACACTCCAGGCGCCGGTCATCGCCAGCGCCAGCGGTCGCGGCATCCTGTCCAGCCTTCATCCCTTCAGCCACTCCTACGGGCCCGGGCAGCGGCTATGGGATGAAGCCGACGCCGTAATCTCCGTCGGCACCCGCATGTCCACGCCCTTGATGCAGTGGGGCAAACCGGACAACCTGCCGCTCATCCGCATCGACCTGGACCCAGAGGAAATCGACCGCTTCGGTTCACCAGACGTTGCCCTGGTGGCTGACTGTCGAGACGCATTGCAAGCACTCCTACCCGCGCTGAAGCGTCACAGCCCCGTCCGTTCCTCCCGCCGCATCGAGATGTTGGCATTGCAGGACGAGATGGAGGCGGTCTATGAGTCAGTGCAGCCGCAAATGGGGTTCGTACGCGCTATCCGCGAGGCTCTGCCGGACGACGGCATCTATGTCGAAGAAATCACGCAAATTGGCTACGTCAGCCGCATAGCCATGCCCGTATACCATCCGCGTACCTACCTGACATCCAACTATCAGGGTACGTTGGGCTGGGGATTTCCCACCGCGCTCGGCGCCAAAGTAGCTGCCCCTGACCGCCCTGTCCTGTGCGTCACTGGCGACGGCGGCTTCCTTTTCGCCGCCAATGAACTTGCGACCGCTGTCAAGCACGGCATCAACCTGGTTACTGTTGTCTTTAACGACGAGGCCTACGGCAATGTACGCCGCATGCAGAAGGAGCGCTATGGAGGTCGAGTCATTGCCAGCGAACTGCGCAATCCCGATTTCGTAACCTACGCAGAGTCCTTCGGCGCGCGCGGACTTCGAGTGCATACGCCAGTCGAGCTGCGAGAGGCCCTGGCCGGCGCATTTGCAGCCAACGCGCCTGTCCTGATCGAGGTTCCTGTCGGGGAGATGCCCGCGCCGTGGACAAAAATGTCTGCGCCTACAGCGCAGAAAGAGGGCGACTAAACTCTGCCAGGCAGCCGTACAACCGCCGGCGCCCCATAGCGCCAGAAATTGCTGGATATGAACTTAAGAATTAGGTAAGGTGGTTCTACCTTCTCGGCGAGGATTCCTGTGCTGGTCTGAATGCAGCGTCTCGATCCCTCATCTCCTGAGAAGTCGAAGCAGGCGAGGCAGCGTCTCGGTTTCTGGAGTTACTCTGCCCATCAACTGCCGAAAGATCTCCTTCGAGCTGGTCGGCGCCGCAACTAACGCAAATGCTCCATTCGTGCCGCATCCCCTTTCCGCAGTTTGAGCAGGCAAATCGCAACTGACTATGGCAATTCGAGCAGAAATTCCAGCTGTCCTGCACGGGAACGCCGCATCTGTGGCAGGAAAGAGTAGCCTCCAACTCTCTCAGCAGAGACTCCTCTTCCAAAGCGCGATCGAAAACATCTGCCAGCGTTTCCCTGGGGCGAATCATCATATAGAGGGCCAGGCCTACAAGCGGAAAGACCAGCATCAACAGACTCGCAAGAACGATCGCAAGCCAGTCTCGTGTCCGGCTGCGAATGTCATTGAACGTCCAGATGCCCATCGCCACCCAAAAGGCAAAGAAGAATGCTCCCATCAGAGCAACGAATATACCGATAAGGGTTGCAATCGTATTGGACAATTCGGCCAGCATTCGGTTCTCCTGTCAGTCTGCGCGTGGGACCCCGGTCAGTGTTCTCAGCGGCCGCGCCTTCCGAAACTTCCCGGAATCGGACGTTCGCGGATTATAGCCCAACCGTCCTGTATGCCCAAAAGTAAGCAAGCTATTTTCCTGAATTCGAATGCCCCTCTTGGCTCTTCGGCCCCTTGTGAGATACCATCATATTCGTCACGGGAAAGATTGAGACGCCCTCGCATCCCCAATCAGAAAACGTCGCCTACCCGCTTCGTGTTCCAGGCCATTTCCCGACCCTGCTTGCTCATTCGCCGCAGAAACTTGGAATCACTGGGCTCAGATCACATTTTGCAAACTCTGTTGTACTGGATTCAGTATTGTATTATACTTGATTACTGGGCATGCCTTACAGAAAAACCTGTAGGAAATGCCGGTCGAACTGGGTGTGCACAAGGCCCGCGGGCAACGCCGCTACGCTCGGCCGCACACAGTATCGAGGCTTGTCAACGAATGACAAGCCCCATAAAATTTTCCCAATCCACCATCCATTAAAAGGAGCGCAGTATGGAGAGCATGAGAAAATTGAACAAGGCTGGCATGATCTTGTCAATGGTTATTGGCATGATTATCGCCGCCTGCATGAGCCCTGCTGCAGGGCCCGAAGTCGTCGAGTCGGACGAAGCGGCAGCCCCGGCGATGCAGGAAACGCAGTCTACGCTCAGCATCGTACAGGAACGCGGCCACCTCGTCTGCATCGGCAACGCCCAGCTTCCCGGATTCGGTTTCCTCGACTCCGAAGGCAACTTCTCCGGCTTTGATGTCGACTATTGCCGTGCCATCGCCGCCGCCATCTTCGGCGACGCCGACGCCCTCGAAGTGCGTCCTGCCTCTGCCAGAGAGCGCTTCACGATCCTCTCCAGCGGTGAAGGCGACGTTATCATCCGCAACACCACTTGGACGATGTCGCGCGACACCGACTTGGGCATGAACTTCGGACCCACCACTTTCTATGATGGCCAGGGTCTGATGGTGCGCAAGGAGAGCGGAGTCTCCACCCTGCAGGACCTGCAAGGTGCATCCGTATGTGTAGTTACAGGCACGACCACCGAGCTTAACCTCGCTGATCAGTTCGCCGCCGCCGGCGTTTCCTACGAGGCCGTCGTCTTCGAAGACTTCGACCAGTCCTTCAATGCCTACGACGAGGGACGCTGCGACGCAGTCACGACTGACAAGTCCAGTCTCGTTTCCCGCCAGACTACGCTCACCGCCCCCGCGGACCACGTGATCATTAACGTGACGCTTTCCAAGGAGCCCTTGGGTCCTGCCGTCCGCCATGGCGATGACCAGTGGTTCGACCTCGTCAACTGGGTCGTCTACGCCACCATGCTGGCTGAAGAGGCCGGAATCACTTCTCAGAACATCGATAGCTTCATGGATAGCAACGACCCCAATATCGGCAAACTGTTGGGCATGGAAGGTGACTTCTGCGCCAAGGTCGGCCTCGCAAACGCTGGCTGCTTCGCCGACGTGATCAGGCTGTTGGGCAACTACGCCGAAATCTACGACCGCAACCTTGGCCCGGACACGGTCTTCGACCTGCCCCGCGGCCTGAACAGCCTCTACACCGATGGCGGCATCCTGTACGCCCCGCCGATTAGGTAATTTCTTACTCGATCATGCGGCCAGCCACACGGCTGGCCGCATGACTGGAATTCCGTAAAGGTGCCATATGCAGGACATTCACGCTAGTCAGATTCGCCCTCCTTTCTATCGCGATGAGCGCGTGCTCGGCATCTTCACTCAGGTACTGGTTGTCGTTGTTGTCGTAGGGCTCGGGCTCTTTTTCTACAACAATATGATTACGGGGTTGCGGGAAAAGCACACCGTCGCCATCAGTTTCAGCTTCCTGGGGCAGGTTGCCGGTTTCGACATTGGCGAAAGCATGATCGAATACTCCCGCGAAAGGACCTATGCGCGCGCCTTCGTCGTAGGCCTTCTGAATACCTTCCAAGTGGCCATCCTGGGCATTATCTTCGCCACTGCGCTTGGCATAGTCATAGGTGTGATGCGTCTATCCACCAATTTTCTGATCAGTCGTATCGCCCTCATATACATAGACATTTTTCGAAACATTCCCCTTCTTGTGCTGTTAATCTTCTGGGCGCAAGCCGTTTTTCTGAAGCTGCCGCGCGTCGCCGAAGCCATCGTCTTGCCAGGTCCAATCTTTCTCAGCAACCGCGGCGTTGCCGTCCCTTGGGGCTTGCCCACCGAGTCCTGGTCCACATACCAGATCATTCTCGCAGCCGGCCTCGTCCTCGGCGCCGCCATCGCCTATTTCCTGCGCGAACATGGCAAGCGTACCGGTCGCATGCCCCTCATCACACTCTGGTTCCTTGTCACCGTCGCCGCGGTCGGTCTCATTGGCTGGATTTTCCTTCCTCAGCCCCTGACTTTCGACCAGCCCGTACTCGAAGGGTTTAACACGCAAGGAGGGAAAATCCTCAGCCAGCAGTTCATGGCCCTGCTATCCGGACTCATCATTTATACTGCCGCGTTTATTGCGGAAGTTGTGCGCGCCGGCATCCAGTCTGTCTCCAAGGGTCAGCGCGAGGCCGCCACAGCCCTCGGCCTGAACCCCGCCCAGACCTTGCGCCTTATCATCTTTCCTCAGGCTCTGCGCGTTATCATCCCGCCGCTTACCAGCGAGTATCTCAACCTGACCAAAAACTCCTCCCTCGCCATCGCTATCGGCTACCCTGACCTCTTCGCCGTAGCCGGAAACACGATACTTAACCAGACCGGCCGGGAGATCGAAATGTTTACCATGATCATGGGTACCTACTTGTCACTCAGCTTGTTGACTTCCTTCCTTATGAACATTTACAACCGGCGCATCCGCCTCGTTGAAAGATAATTGTGCCTACAGCAATCATCTCGCTACAATCGGTGGCTAGCGGACACCTTCTCCGACCCACCGCAAACTCTCGTATTGAATCGCAACTCTCAGGAGAATCTGAGCTATGATGACTGCGGCTGACGCGCCTTTGGACCGCTCAGTCATGCCACCGAGCGAACGCAGAACATTGCTGGGTTGGATGCGCAGAAACCTCTTCAGCGACCTGCTCAACTCGGCCCTGACCGTGGTGGCGGCGGCAATTGTCACTCTTGTTGCCCTGCTCTTGCTGCGCTGGGCCCTCACCACCGCCCAGTGGGGCGTGATTCCAGCAAACTTCAATCTGATCATGCGCGGGCAGTACCCGGCCGAGGAGGCTTGGCGTCTTTGGCTCGCTCTCTATCTGCTCGGCGGCGTCATCGGGCTGATGTGGCGACTGATCAGCGGTAAATTCAGCACTGCTGCCCTCATCATTTTCCTTATCCCTCTCGCTCTCAGGGAGGTCCCTCTCTTCTCCTGGATGACGCGCTTCCACCTTCTCGTCGTGGCCGGCGCCGGAGCAGGCGCATTCTATTTGGGCGCCTACCTGCCAATCCAGCGAAGCGTGCGCGCCGCCGTATACGTCCTGCTCGCCTACCTGGTTGTTATGCTGGTAATCTTACGCGGTTACAGCGGCGATGCTGGTCCAATGCCCACCGTAACCACGATCCTGTGGGGAGGCCTGCTGCTTTCACTCCTGCTTGCCTTCTTCGGCATCACCCTCTCATTCCCGCTCGGCGTCGCCCTCGCTCTCGGCCGCCAGTCCAAGCTGCCGGCCATCCGCATTATCAGTGTGACTTACATTGAATTCATCCGCGGTGTCCCGCTGATCAGCCTGCTCTTCATGGGCCAGGTCATGCTGCAACTCTTTCTGCCCGACGGCTTCCCCCTGGTCGACCGCGTACTGCGCGCCCTCGTGGCAATCATTCTCTTTTCCGCCGCCTACACCGCCGAAAACGTGCGCGGTGGTCTGCAATCAATCTCTCGCGGTCAGTATGAGGCCGCCCAGGCCCTGGGCTTGAGCACATACAGGACGACGATGCACATCATCCTGCCGCAGGCTCTACGCGCCGTCATCCCTGTCCTGGTAGGCCAGTTCATTAGTCTATTCAAAGACACCACGCTTGTCGCCCTGGTAGGTCTGTTCGACCTGCTCGGAATCGCCAGAACAATCACTGCAAACCCAGACTGGCTAGGTACCCAGCAGGAGGTCTTTGTCGTTGTCGCCCTCCTGTTCTGGATCTTCAGTTACACGATGAGCTACGCCAGCCGCCGCATCGAACAGCGCCTCGGTGTCGGCGAGCGCTGAGAAAAATCTCGAAACCAAAGAGAATTCGCGACTGTTAACAAAATTCGCAATACGAGGTACCCGCAATGTCCGAAAACGCCACATCTGAAGAAATCATCATTTGCCAGGACGTCTGTAAATGGTTCGGCGAATTCCAGGCGCTGAAAGACTGTAGCCTGCGCGTTAAAGCCCAGGAAGTGGTCGTCATCATCGGCCCCTCCGGCTCCGGCAAATCTACCTTCATCCGCTGCATCAACCGTCTTGAGGAGCACCAGGCCGGCGACATCATCGTCGACGGCATCCCCCTCACGCGCGACGTGCGCAACATCGAGCAGATCCGCTCAGAGACCGGCATGGTTTTCCAGCAATTCAATCTCTTCCCCCATCTCACCGTGTTGGAAAACATCACGCTGGCGCCGATCCAGGTGCGCAAGATGCATAAGGATGAAGCCCATGAGACCGCCATGGGCCTGCTCAATCGCGTTGGCATCCCTGAGCAAGCCGACAAGCATCCCGGCCAGCTCTCCGGCGGCCAGCAGCAGCGCGTCGCCATCGCCCGCTCGCTCGCCATGTCCCCGAAAATAATGCTCTTCGACGAACCCACCTCCGCCCTCGACCCGGAGATGATCAAAGAGGTTCTCGACGTCATGCAAGAGCTCGCCGAAACCGGCATGACCATGCTCGTCGTAACCCACGAAATGGGTTTCGCCCGCGAGGTCGCCGACCGTATCGTATTCATGGACGCCGGCGAAATCATGGAAGTTGGCACGCCGGAACACTTCTTCACTAACGCTCAGCACGAGCGCACAAAGCTATTCCTCAGCCAGATCCTCTAGGTACCGCATCAACGAACCGCAAGAGGTCTGGACAAGGCACATACTTTTCCGCCTTTGTGCCAGCAAGAATCGCATGGAGTCCCACCATGCGCCCGAAAGATCAATGAACCCGCTGCCGAAATCGGGTTCGCTCGGGCGTCGATCTGATATCTGACTCGAAAGTGCTGCTTTCGAGTCGCACGCATTCAGCCGCAATTCAAACATTAGTGATTCAACGATCGGGAATGAGGATGAAAAAGAAACTGTTTGTAATGCTCATAGTGGTAACTCTCCTCGGCATTGCAGTGCCGATCTACGCCCAGGACGCCGGCCTGACTCTCGAAGGCCTGGCAGATAAAGTCGAAGCCATGGTGGAACTGGTCACCTCGATGTCCGAACGCATGGCTACATATGAGGAGCGGATTGCAATTCTGGAAGCGACTGCGACCCCGACGGTGACACCGACGCCGTCACCGACTTCACCTCCTACGCCGACGCCGACACCAACCTCCGTTTCTCCAACGGCGAGGATTTCGCGCATTATGAACGTGCGGGCAGGCCCGGGCACCAACTACCCCATCCTGGGACAGACCGCAGTCGGCGATCAATACCCAATTTCCGGCAAGAATCCTTCTGGCGGCTGGTGGCAGATCATTTACCAAGGTCAGTATGCGTGGATTTACAGCCCATTGGTGACAGCAATCAATCCGGAGCTCGTGCAAGTGGCGTCCATCATTCCCACGCCGCCGCCGACCCCGATCCCAACGAGCACGCCGATCCCACCGGCCACGCCCATCCCACCGACACCCGTGCCTCCCACTACGGCGCCGCCTCAGTCCGATCCCTGCGCAGGCATAGGCGGGGACGGCTGCAAATTCAGGTTGCGCAACACAGATTTACGGCATAACGGCGGAGGCGATCTGAAGCTCTATGTTGGCTTCGTCCATGAAGGACGTGGTGACGAGGTTCAAGGCATCGGCGGCAGCTATTATGTCGAACTGCACAAAGACGGCGTTCATGTAGCCGCGGTGAATAACTCTACGCGTGGTGGAAACTCGACCCATCAGGGGCCCCAGGGCAATAAGTACAACTACCTGAAAACTGTCCCCCTCAACCAGGTTCCGGGGGGAAACGTAGCGGGCAACTACACGATCTTTGTCAGAGACGGCAACGGAGAACGCGACAGCCAGAACTTCCACTTTTCCGTTTCAGGAGGGAATGGTGAAGTTTGGCTCATCTTTGCACAGAACAATTGAGTTTAGAGTTGGAGCCTTGGCAGGGATGCAAGCGACGCTACCATAGCGATATAATGGCAGAACAGAACTGCGACGCACACCTTGCTGGCGCGTCGATCATCCCAGCCTGTTTCAGTCTTACTGAACACCTGGAACGAACCGGACCGCATTGACGCCGGCCATTTCCGGTGAATCTGTTTCAAATTGTGTAGGTCCCGCCTACTTACAGTCTCCCACGAGTTGCGGGGCTCGAAAGGAGCGCACCACCCATGACCACGCAGTCGTCAATTAGCACTGCCCCAGAACTTGCGATCACTCGCTGGTTCAATTCCGACGACAACCCTACCTTGGCCGATCTCACAGGCCAGGTTGTAGTAATCGAGGCATTCCAGATGCTCTGCCCAGGTTGCGTCTCCCACGGAATTCCTCAAGCCCAACGGATCCAGCAGAACTTCGGGGAGGACGTCACCGTCCTAGGGCTCCATACCGTCTTCGAACACCACGAGGCCATGACACCAGTGTCATTGGAAGCGTTCTTGCACGAGTACCGGATCACGTTCCCTGTCGGTGTGGACGCCCACACGCCCGGCGATACAACGCCTATTACGATGGGCCGCTATCGGCTGCGCGGCACGCCGAGCCTTGTCGTCATCGACCGCGCCGGACGCATCCGCGTCAACGCCTTCGGCCATGTCGAAGACCTCGCCGTCGGCGCCGCCCTCGCCCGCCTCATCGATGAATCTCACCCCGATCTGGAGGACGGCCGCGAAACCAAGATCTGATCAACTACAAGACCTATGGAATTCGGCCCCTGGCCCGCGTCGGACTCGCCTGACCGGCGTGAGTGACGTGCGGCTCAGAGGCCAATCTTGTACCCCTCCTCCTCGACTTTTCCTACGGGGCCGCCTTCTACATGCTTGAATCCAGTTTTTCCGACCGGCGCGCTGAAAATATCGCTACGATGGTAAGGAACACCCTGTAATTCCGTTGCTCCACCACCCAATACTACACCAGCCCACCTTTCCCACCGCCCGTTCTGTAGTATAATGCCCTCACCTCACGACCGCAGGGGGATAACAACCACGACTATCACTTCAGAAAGCCTGATGACCGCCGACGATTCGATCTTATAGTGAATGAATCCGTGGCGAATTCATTCGGGGGTGAATTTCGGAACGATACCTAGAGGACTAACACACGGCGACTATACAATGAATCTGGGTAGCGAGTTGAGAAGCTTCATTAGGCCCCGGCGGTTGGGTCGAGTGGCAGGTTCCGATCTCGGTGTCCTGATTGAACATGATCCGAACACGATCAGGGAACCTGATGTCGCCTTCATTTCTATGCAAAAGCTCCCTTTGGAATTCCAGTTACCTGGATCCTGGGAAGGTGTTCCTGACAATGTTGCTGAAATCGTTTCCCCCAGTGATAGTCCCCAGGATGTTATCGATAGAACCCGCATGTGGATCGGATCCTGGATGCCCCAGTTCTCGACGATTGATTTCGAGACCCGAACGACTGAATCTGATTGCCCGAATCAGCCGGTGCTGAAGCTCTCAGACAATGAAATGCAAGACGGGGGCCAGGTTCTTCCCAGCTTCAGTTGCCCCGTTCGAGATCTCTTTGAACTGTAAAAGAATCCTGATGAGACAGGTTGTTATCTATCCAGGGGAAGACGGCTTCTGGGTTGTTGAATGTCCCAGCCTCCCAGGTTGCATAAGCCAAGGGGAAACTAAACAGGCCGCTATCGCCAATATCAGAGAAGCTATCGAACTCTACATTTCTACCCTTGAAGATGACGGATTACCAATTCCCGAGGATCAGTTCGAAACTCTCGTCATGGCGGTATGAGCCGCTGACCCACAGTATCCGGCCGACGGTGCGTACGGGCCCTAACAAGAATCGGGTTCTTGATCATCCGTCAAAGGGGTAGCCATATCATCTTACGAAGGGTTCATCCCCACGCTCAGCTAGTGGTTCCGAACCATAAGGAACTTGACAGGGGAACCTTGCGTGCGATTATTCGGCAGGCCAACCTTGGAGTACAAGAATTCATAGATCTCCTCTGACTCTCGTTGAATGTCCTATGTGAATGTGAGCCTGCCGAGTGAACGACAGGAAACCCCCTGACCGTCGCGTTTAGGCAGCCATGCAATCAGGGCGGTATTCCCCTTTGTACTCGGCCGCACTTAACAAGCGAAAGACAACCCTATAAAGGAACTAACCTGTGACCCCTCCAGAACTCTTCCGCACACCTGCAACCGAGCTTACCGCCGCCATTCGCGCCAAACAGCTTTCTCCCGTCGAGCTGACAGAAGCATTTCTCACCCGCATTGAGACCCTCAACCCTTCCATTAACGCCTTCCTGGACTTCGACCCCGACCTCGCCCTTGATGGTGCCCGCGCCGCCGAAGCGGCAGTTATGCGGAGCGAGGAGCTTGGCCCTCTCCACGGGCTGCCCGTTCCCATCAAAGACCTCGAACCCAGCGCAGGACTGCGCCACACCAGCGGTTCCATTCTCCAAAAGGACCAGATCGCCGACTTCGACGGCGCCGTAACAAGTCGCGTCAAGGCTGCCGGCGGCATCATCATTGGCAAGACCAACACGCCCCACCTCGGCCACAAGGATATGTGCGACAATTTGCTCGGCGAACCGGGCCGCAACCCATGGAACACCGAACGCACGCCCGGCGGCTCCAGCGGCGGCGCGGCCGCGGCAGTCGCCGCCGGCCTCTGCCCGCTTGCACATGGCTCCGACGGCGCCGGCTCAATCCGCATCCCCGCCGCCCTTTGCGGTGTTTTCGGCCATAAGCCGTCGTTCGGGCGCCTGCCATACTGGCCCAACCTCGACATCTGGTCCGCCCGCTCCCACAACGGTCCCATCTCTCGCACCGTCGCCGACGCCGCTCTATTCACCCAGGCCACCGCCGGCCCCGACCCTCGCGACCCCACCGCCATCGCCAACCGCCCGGACGACTACCTCGCCGCTGTTGCCGACCCTCTGCCCGCGTTGCAAGGCCTGCGCGTCGCCTGGAGCGCCGACTTCGGCTACGCTGCCGTCGACCCCGACGTGCGCCGACTGGCAGGCGAGGCCGCCGAACGTTTTTCAGACCTCGGCTGTAACGTCGAGGCAATCGACCCCGGTTGGGACAACCCCCGGCCCGGCGCCGAGGTCTGCTGGTTCGTCTCCATGGCCGCCCGAGTCGGCCAGGCTTACGACGAGAATCCGGATGCCTTCGAACCTAGCCTTGCCGAAATGATCCAGCAGGGTCGTTGTTACTCCGGCGAAGAATACGGTCGCGCCGAGATGTCCCGCACCGTCTTCTATCAACAGGCCCGCGAGTTTTTCCAGGAATACGACCTCCTGCTCACGCCGCAGATGCCCCTTACCGCCTGGGAGGTCGACGACTGGCCCGCCGAAATCGACGGTACGCCCACCCCGTCGATCTTCGACCGTTTGCCCTTCACCTATCCTTTCAACCTCACCGGCCAGCCTGCAGCCAGCGTCCCTTGCGGCTTCGCCTCAGACGGCCTACCCGTTGCACTCCAGATCGTGGGCAGGCATCACGCCGACACGCTTGTCCTCCAAGCCGCGGCCGCATTCGAAAAAATCGCGCCTTGGACATCCGCTTGGCCCGATGTATCATAGGGCTTGTAGGGTCCATCGACGGGCACTACAGCCAGTGCAACTGCGACACCTGTAGATTGCACACATCAATTCCCATAGCCCTTTGGGGCCCTTTAAGACAAGGAGGTCTTAACCATGTCAAACAGGCAACGGCGCCAAGAACTTGAAGGCTCCCCCCAAGCCGGCACGAATCCTGTCCGTGTCGGCTGTATTGAGTACCTCACCGCACGCCCTCTCTGGCAGGGTCTCAGTGATCACCCCAACCTCTTCTCACTAAAGTTTGCTGTCCCATCTGAAGTTTCCTCCTGGCTGCATAGCGGTGAAGTCGACCTTGCGCTCGTCTCCTCCATCGAGTACGGACCCGGTTACCGTATCGTGCCCGGGGTTGCGGTAACCTCGATGGGATCGGTTGCTTCACTTGCGGCGTTCTCCAGCAAGCCAATGACAGAGGTCAAGACCGTCGCCCTAGACACCAGTTCCCGGACCGCCGCCGCCCTCATGCGTATCCTCTGCTCCGACTGGTTCGACATTGAGCCGGAGTTCGTGTCCATGCGTCCGAACCTGTCGGCCATGCTCCAGCGCTGCGATGCCGCCCTTCTCATCGGCGACAACACCCTCTTCGTCGACCACGTCGGCATGGGCCTGCACAAGTATGACCTTTGCGACGAATGGCGAGGCTTAACCGGCCTTCCCTTCGTATTCGGGTTCTGGGCCGGCCGGCCCGATGCCCTGACCCCAGAACACTTGCAGGCCTTGCTCGATTCAAGCCAAGCCGGGGTTACCGCACTCGATGACATAGCCTGCGCCCACTACCCCGAAAACGAGACTCTCGCCGCCTCCAGCGGCGAATACCTGCACAAAAACATCCAGTACCACTTTGACGACGACTGCCTCGCCAGCCTGCAGAGGTTCTACAAATCCTCCTCCAAACTCGGAATCATTCAGCAGGCCCCGACCGTCCAATTCTATGATTCTGACCCACGAGAGTGAAGGAGTGCACCGGCACAGCATGGTCTGGGGGCTAGAGGGGATCGCCAAAGCCTTTCTCCAGGGCAACTTCTCAAAGTCGTTCGGGACAACGATGGGATTCCCCCTACCCCTGATTCCAGTAGAATACCAACCAGGGAAAATCATGACTTAGAAAATGTCAGCATCGCCCGCACCCGCTTCTACATCCAGGCTCTTGGGTTCTTCGAAGAATACGATCTTCTTTTGACACCTCAGATGCCTCTCGCTGCCCGGGGTGCCGACGACTGGCCCGTGCAGAACGAACGCAATCCTACGCCATCCAACTTTGACAGCCTGGCCTTCACCTTCCCCTTCTATCCCACCGGGCAGCCTGCCGTCTCAGTTCTCTGCGGCTTCACCACCGGCGTCCTGCCTGTCGCCCTTCAGATCGTCGACCGTCACCACGCCGACACGCTCGTCCACCAGGCCGCGGCCGCGCTGGAGAAAATAGCGCCCTGGACGTCAGCCTGGCCTGATGTATCATAGCACTCGTACGTCCACAGCCATGGACACTACGCCCGGTACAACCTTGACATCTTCTGGTTGCACCCTCCAAAATCCATAGCCCCTAGGGGCCCGTTAAGACAAGGACGTCTTAATCATGTCAAATTGGCAACGCCGCCATGACGATGTACGCTCCCCCCACGCCGACAAGAGAACGGTTCGCGTCGGCTGTGTTGAGTACCTAAACGCCCGCCCCCTCTGGCACGGTCTCAGCAATCGCACCGACCTGTTTTCCCTCCAATATGACGTACCCTCCCGCTGCTCCGACTGGCTGCACAGCGGTGCAGTTGACCTCGCCCTTCTCTCCTCCATCGAATACACGCCCCGCTACCGCGTCGTGCCCGGAGGCGCCGTCACCTCATCCGGCCCGATCGCCTCTGTCGCTGCGTATTCCAAGAAGCCTCTGACAAGAGCTCGGTCCGTCGCCCTCGACACCAGCTGCCGAAACTCCGCCACCCTAATGCGGATCCTCTGCGCCGAGTGGTTCGACATCGAACCGGAGTTCGTCACTATGGACCCGGACCTGCCCGCCATGCTCAACCGGTGCGACGCCGCCCTCGTCACAGGGGATAACGCCCTCTTCGTCGACCATGTCGCGCTCGGGCTACACATGCACGACCTTTGCAACGAATGGCGCGGCATGACCAGACTCCCCTTTGTATTCGCATTCTGGACCGGCCGCCCCGGCGTCCTTACCCCAGCCCATCTGCAAGCAATTCGCGATTCACGCGAAGCCGGCGTCGCCGCACTTGACGACATCGCCTGCGCCCACTATCCCGGCGACGAAACCCAGGCCGCCACCGGTCGCGCCTACCTGCACAAGAACATCCAGTACCGGTTCGACGTGGACTGCGTCGCCAGCTTGCAGAGGTTCTACTCATCCGCGGTCAAGCTCGGCATCATCCAGGAGGCCCTGCCAATCACTTTTTCGACTCTTGATTCCCGACAGTGAGTCATGTCAGTACCTTTGCCCTGTTTGGAGAGTATGCAGAGTCTCGCAACCGGTCACACAATCAGGTGCAAGAAGCATTCCTGGACAGCGTGCGAACTTCCACCTAGTCCTGGAATCCCAAAAGTCCGCGATTCCTGAAGTTATTGAATCAGGAAACGACCGCATTTTCGCCTCTGACGGCACTCATTGTCGTGCAGAAGAGGTCTGTCCCGGCACCGATACATCCGCTCTCCGTTTGAATTGCTATCTCTCCAGCGAAGAGCGGTAACTGTTCCCGCAATGACCAGCAGACATGGCAACAGCGTGTCCGGCAGTCGCTGCCTTGCTCGGTGACGGACGCAATACCCTCTAGCTCCCTGACACAACCCAATTTCTGCCGTTTTGATATCTCCTTATACAAGCATATACTGTTATGCAGGGTCTCTTAGGCCGCCTACCAACCAAGACGACGATGGCATCCTCTCTTAGCGCCCCAACTTCAGAACGTTCCGATGCGCGCCGTCTTCGGCGCCGGGCACAGTTTTTTCGCACCTTGGAACGCTTGATTATCCATCTTGTCCTGATATTGGGCACCGTCACCATGTTGGTGCCTCTCTTCTGGATGATCTCGACCTCCCTAAAGCCGGAGTGGGAGGTGTTCCTGATCCCGCCCCAGTGGATCCCCAGCGAATTCCAGTGGATTCATTACCGGCAGGCTTTTTTCGACTACTTCAGTTTTCCCCGATACGGCACTAACACATTGATCATCACGATTGGCGTCCTGGTGGGACGCTTACTGAGTGCTTCGCTGGTGGCGTTCGGTTTCGCCCGTATCCGCTTCATCGGCCGCGATGTCATCTTCATTCTTGTGCTGAGCACTATGATGGTGCCCCACCAGGTAACAATTATCCCCCTCTACATACTCTTCCGCGATCTTGGCTGGCTGAATACCTACTTGCCTCTGATCGTGCCGGCATGGTTCGGCGGGGGCGCATTTTTCATTTTCCTGTTGCGTCAGTTCATCCTGACCATCAACCCGGAACTTGACGATGCCGCTCGCATAGATGGCTGTGGTTGGCTTGGCATCTATATGCGGATCGCCTTGCCACTGATTAAACCGGCGCTCGCTGCGGTTGCAATTTTTTCGTTCCTCGGAACCTGGAACGACTTCTTCGGTCCTCTCATCATCCTGCGTAGCCGGGATATGCTGACGCTGGCGGTAGGGCTGCATTTCATGGCCACCGCTGCATCATCCTCGGTCCGCCCAAATATGCCGCACCTGATGGCCGGCTCGACGATGTTACTGCTTCCTCCGCTGCTCGTCTTCTTTTTCGCCCAACGTTACTTCATCCAGGGAGTCACATTTTCCGGCATCAAAGGCTAATGTCAGTGCCTTCTGGCAACTATGTCCACGATCAAGAGTTCGCTGTCTGGAAAGGATTCGCGATTCACACTCAAGATGGAGGAGAAAGTCATGTCGAACAACAGATTTAGCCGAAGACAGTTCCTGCGCGGAGCTGCCGTGGTCGGAGCCGCGGTCCCTTTCCTGCAAGCTTGTGGGTCACCGTCTCCGGACGCGGGAGATGCTGACTCCGGCGCTGAAGATGCCGCGCCCAGCATGGAGATGACCACCGTCCGCTATGCACAGGTGATCGGCCCGCTCGACAAACAGGTCGATATGTTCAACGAGCAGAGCGACTCGATTCACGTAGAATTCGAACTCGTCCCCTGGGGCGAACACGCCGATAAGCTGCTGATCGACGTCGCTGCTGGCACCGCCCCCGACCTTTGGTTCATCGGCGGCCCCTGGTGGATTCAGATGAAACGCAAAAAGGTCGCCCTCTCGATCAGCGAATTCCTCGCCAACGACCCCGACGTAGTGATGGACGACTTTGAGTTCCCCGCAGACAGTGACTGGGGCATGCTCGACGGCGAAATATACGGACTTCCCACAAACTCAGTCATCCTGCGCGGGCTGGCCTACAGCGAGGATCGCTTCGAAGAAGCCGGCCTCGACCTGCCCAACGAAGATTGGACCCTGACCGACGTGGCCAAAGTGGCTCCGCAACTAAACCGCGAAGACGAGTCGTTCGCCATCACATCGCCCCTCTTAGCCGCTGACCTCTATCTCACCACAATATGGCAAAACGGCGGCCAAGTCATCAACGAGGACGAAACCAAGTGCTTGCTCGATCAGCCAGAGGCAGTCGAGGCGATTGAGCAACTAGTGGCCTGGCGGGAGTTTGCTATGAAGCCCGGCGCAGATCAGGCCCTGGGCGAATTCCCCACCGCCGGCGGCAAAATCGCAATGTGGCCGATGGTTCTGGCCGACTGGGACACTTGGCTCAAACGTACAGCCAACGACACCACCAACCAGTGGATGACCTTCTGGCCGTCGACCTCCAATCCGCCCGCTGTCGATGTCTACGCCGGTAGCGTCCACATGGAGGCAATTTGGTCTCAATCCGAAAATATCGACGCCGCCTGGGAGTTCTTCATCTGGCGTGCGATCAACCAGGATTCCCTGGACTACCAGATCACGCTCTTCCCAATCAACTACCTAATGGAAGAGACCGTCAATAGCGCTATAACCAACGAACGTCAGGCAGATTTCCTGACTCTACATCTGCCCATTACCGGACTCTCCACAGGCGAATACTGGGGCCCCAGCACGACAGAAATCTTGAACGCCTTCCGGTCAGAATACGAGCTTGCAATCCTGGGCGAGAAGACGACAAAGGAATCGATGGAAGCCGCGACTAAGGCGATTGACGTGATTCTGGAAGACGCTTAAATATAAAGCGAACACTGTTCTGGAGATTGGTGACTGAGGTAGGTAGTCACCATTCTCCAGCAACATACCAACACACTGCGAACAGAGTTTTTGCAATGGCAACGGCTATCAGCCAGGCTTCGTCCCCAATTCGCAAACCGCGCATGTCGCGCACTGCGCTACTTGAAAATGTGGCCGGCTTTCTCTTCATCAGTCCCTGGATTGTCGGATTCCTGTCCTTCGAATTGGGCCCGCTGATCGCGGCAACCTATCTTGGCTTGACCAAGTACGACATCCTTACTTCGCCAGTCTTTATTGGCCTTGCAAACTACGACAAAATGTTCACGCGCGACCCGCTATTCTGGAAAAGCATGTGGGTCACCGCTATCTATTCCCTGAGTACGGTCTTCCTTGGCGTTATCCTGGGTGTCGCCCTGGCGGTCTTGCTGAACCAAAAAGTGCGCGGCATGTCACTGTATCGCACCATCTATTATCTGCCGGCGGTCGTGTCCGGGGTCGCCGTCGCCTATATGTGGATTTGGGTATTCACTCCTGAAGCGGGAATCGTCAACTATGCCCTGAGCCTCGTCGGCATAACCGGGCCAAACTGGCTGTTCAGCACCACCTGGACCCTGCCCTCCTTTGTCCTGATGAGCCTGTGGGCCGTCGGTGGCGGAATGGTGCTCTATCTGGCAGGACTGCAAGGTGTACCGACACAGCTCTACGAGGCCGCATCGCTGGACGGCGCCGGCCGCTGGGCCGCCTTCTGGAAAGTGACACTGCCCATGATATCTCCTGTCATATTCTTCAACTTTATCATCGGAATCATCGGCTCGTTCCAGGTCTTTACCAACAGCTTTGTGATCACAGGAGGGGGACCCGCCAACTCCACACTGTTTTTTGTGCTCTACATGTACCGCCACGCCTTCGAAAACTTCAAGATGGGGTACGCCGCCGCGCTGGGCATGATCCTGTTCCTGGTGATAATGACGCTCACCATCATCTCGTTCCGCTTGTCAAACCGGCTAGTCTTCTACGAGGGACGAGTTACGTAAGCAATAATGAACTGTGAAATAATGGGCACTACGCACTGAGTTTCGGCTGTCCAGCACTCCGAGAGCTGCCGGCCATTCACATAAGGAAGGGAAAGAAGAATGCTGACAGACGAGCAAAAAACACATTTTCATGCATTGGGCTTTGTCAGAATAGAAGGCGCGCTCACGGCCGAAGAAGTCGATGAATTCTCGTGGCGGTTCGACGACATCATCGCCCGTGGCGAAACCCAGGGTGATAGCTCAGAGGCCGGCGCACGTATCTTCCCGGACGGGCACCGCGTAATCCTTCCGCTGATCGAGGCCGATCCCTATTTCTACAACCTTCTGGATCATCCCAACCTGGCCAGTATTGCCGAAGACCTTCTGGGGGAGGATTGCATATTTTACGGCAGTTCAGATGGGCAGATTCACGATGGCGACACAAACTGGCATCGCGATGGCGGCTCCCCCGAAGGCGCGATCGAGGCCAAACTGACATTTTATCTGGACGAGGTAGCACCAGGAAAGGGTTGCCTTAGCTTCATCCCTGGCAGCCACCTGTGGCCGCTCCATTTCAACGACCTGGCAAAGCAGATCGACGAACAGGTGCTCGGCTATCCGTCTCAAGAGTTCCCTGGGCGTTACGACTTGCCCGCGGGCAAGGGAGACGTAATTGCCTTCCAGACTCGAATCTGGCATTCCTCATGGGGTGGCGGCGCCAACCGGCGTCAAATGGCCTGGATGATGCGCACGGCTCCGCGTATGCAATGGGAAATCGAAAGCATCGCAAACTTCAACAAGTGGTATTCTGAGAAGTGGTCGAAGAAAACAGGTCGGCTTATTTCGGACCGACTGTTTGAAACGGCTAACCCACGGCGAATGAAGAAAATACAGCTACTCAAGGATCTGGGAGTGTGAGCATACTGCTTTTTGATTCTGGTTCGGATGTTCCGGTTAATCCCGCAATTGGGCACAATAGCTGCCTCCTGGCAACGGACTATCGAGTACTGCCTGTAGCCGCAAAGAAAGGATCGTCGCATCGCACATGCCCGAACCTGAGCAGGGCGCCTTGACGGTCATCCCCGAATCAATGACGTGGCACGAAGCCTAACGCGCCAATTGGTGATGAATACGCAGGGGAGCAACGCGACGTCACCCTGCGCACCTTTCCGCAGTCTGAAGATGTCCTGACCTCGCCTCATACCGTCGCCAAGAAGGCGGAATTCTGTGAATGCTCCTTCCATTGACCGGCTAAGCAGTTGGTCCTACTGACGACTGGCGCCAATGCGTACTAGCCGTCTGATACTCTTGCTTTGACAACTTTCGAACGTTTCCACTACAATTGTCCTTGGGATCCGATGCTTCCTCCTCTTGCTACGTCAGAGTTGATCTTTGGCTATTGCATACCTCCAGCATCTCCTTCCACCATCAGCCCAATAGGAGAAACAAGAATGTCGAACATGCAGAATGTAACACGCCGCGATTTCTTGCGTTCAGCCGGTCTGGGAACAGCCGGCCTCGCCCTCGCCGCCTGCGCCGCACCTGCAGCACCGGCAGGAGATGATTCGGCCGCCGATTCCGGCGCATCGCCGTCCCAGGAGCCGGTCACAGTCACACTCATTTCCTGGTGGAACCATCCCTTCCGCGACCTGATGCCCGCCTTCAATGATATCCATCCAGATATCCAAGTCGAATTCACTGACTCCGGCACAGGCTACGGTGAGAAAGTTATGACCGCTATGGTCTCCGGCTCCGAATTGACCGATATCGTCGGCAGCCAGGACTACAACCTACCTCTTTGGGCGGCCACTGGCGGCATGGCCGACCTAACCGACCACATGGCGCCTCATCAGGATAGGATCGTCCCTTACAAGCTCAGCCTTGGTGTCCACGAAGGCAAGAATTACGGCGTTCCTTGGGATGGGTCGCCCTGCCTTCTGTATTACCGCCGCGATATCACCGAACAGTATGGCATCGATCCGACTGCCATCAGCAGTTACGAGGACTGGCAGGCCGCGGGAGAAGAGTTGTCAGCTGCCTCCGACGGCGAAAACCGGCTCTGGGGCATTACAAAGAACAACTATTTCCCCTGGCTCAGTTGGACATGGCAACGAGGCGGCGGCATTTACGACCTGCAACTCCAGAACGTAATTGTCGATCAACCAGAAGCGGTCCAATCACTAGCCTTTCTCAAGACTCTTTGGGATTCTGATGCAGTATTCCAGGACTTTTCGTGGGACATCGGGCTGGCCTCTTACAAAGACGGCTCCTCTGCAATCTTCCCTGGCGCCATCTGGTTGGCAGGCAGTATCGAAGCTAACGCGCCCGAAACCTCTGGTCAGTGGGCAGTTACCCAATTGCCGGCGTGGATGGAAGGTGGCAGCCGCGCCTTTACCTGGGGCGGGTCCCAGCTGTGCATCCTTGAGACCAGCAAGAATAAAGCCGAAGCGTTCACTTTCCTTGAGTATTCCCAGCTGTCACAGGCCGGCCAGGAGGTTCTCTGGACGTCCGGGGCCCTCTTCCCCGTTCTCCACGAGGCGGTCGACTGGCCCATCATGAACGAGCCCGTCGAGTTCTACGGGGGACAGGTCGCTCTCAGAATGTACGCCGAAGTCAACTCCGCCGTGAAACCTTTCGTCTGGGGCGAAGGTTGGTCAGAATCGTGGGATGTTCTCGTTCAGGCGCAAAGCCAAGTCCTCGACGGCGACATGGGAGCTGA
This sequence comes from Caldilineaceae bacterium, assembly GCA_965116395.1. Taxonomy (GTDB): domain Bacteria; phylum Chloroflexota; class Anaerolineae; order Caldilineales; family Caldilineaceae; genus Bin5. The sequence continues at coordinate 4,849,130 of OZ220684.1, read as the reverse complement.
AGATGCTCTAGCCGCGGCCGCACAAGAAATCCGAGACCTGCAAGGCCTGGGCTAATCGAAATAGCAATGATACCGGTCCGACGCTCGCACACTTATCAATCCCGCGCGCGTCGGCCGGTGCTTTGTACCACAATCAAGCCGATAGGTTCGCGATAAAAAGCCATAACAGTCCCCTTGGTCGCTTTGCTCTAAAGGAACACGAATATGGGAGTGGCAACCACCCCCTCAAACCTTGGACCTGCATCGCCTCCCTCAAGGTCTCGCTATTTCATCTGGGAAAAAACTGCTCCCTACGTTTTTATCTCGCCATTCTTTATCCTCTTTGGCATATTCGGCGCCTTTCCCATCCTGTTCGCCATCTGGATTAGCTTCCAGGACTGGAAGAGTGTTCGCTCCAATGAATTCGTCGGCTTCAAGAATTACGCACGCCTACTCACCGACAACAATTTCCATATTGCGCTCTCGAACACCGTCATCCTCGGTATTCTAGTCGTCCCATTGATGATCATTTTCAGCCTCAGCCTTGCCAACGTGCTCAATCGGCCTATTCGCGGTCGATCCATCTATCGCACAGCTTACTTCTTGCCCGTCGTTACTTCGCTTGTCGTTGTTGGCATACTCTTCGACTTCTTTCTCGGCTCCGTCTACAGCCCTCTCGGATCAGTGCTGCAGATCTTCGACATCGAGTATAAGGGACTTCTGAACCAACCAGTCTATGTCAAGCCCGCCATCCTTATCATGATTCTCTGGCGCTGGGTCGGCTACAACATGATGATCATGCTTGCCGGCCTGCAAAGCATCCCTGCCGAGCTCTACGAAGCCGCCCGCATGGACGGCGCCAGCGGGCTGCAGGCATTCATTCATATCACTGTACCGCTTATGCGCCGTGTCATCGCCTTTGCCGCCATCCTTTCTACAATTGGCATGTTCAACATCTTTGAAGAAGCCTACATGCTTGTAGGTGTCGGCGGCGGAGTCGACCGTGCAGGACTGCTTATGGGTCTCATCATTTACAGACAGGCTTTTGTCAGCTTCAAGTTCGGCTATGCTTCCGCTCTCGCTTACGCAAACGCAGTAATTATTATCTCCCTCTCATTCCTGCAGATCTTTGCCAGCGAACGCGCCGCTGCCGAATAAATAAAATTCCGAGGTAACTACTCAGCCGAAACTGATTCGTAATCCTGAACGAGGGGACCAAGAGTGTTTTTTCTCCCCACAATGTTGTATTTTGGGCGGTCGGGCCTTCGGCCCTCCCTTGTGCAGGGGCTGCGCCCCCGCAACGCCCCCCTACAAAACCATCCCTCACCGACCGTGTGCATTCTTAGCAACGTGTCGGCTGGCGAGCATGGCGGCGGCTGTACACCGGTTGCGTCACCAAGAGCCTGAATGGTTCCAAGGATGACCGGCTGGTCAACCACTGTGGCTTAGTAGTTACGTTCCGAGGAAGAACTGTTCCAAATGGGCCCTAAAACCGAAGTCATCGCAGCCGGACCCGAAACCGGTCCCTCTATCCGTTGGAGATGGCCGTCACCGAGCCAATTCCTAACCCATTTCTGCCTTATCATCGCACTCTTGATCTTTATTTTTCCCTTCTACTGGATGGTCGCCTCCTCCCTTAAACCTCTGGCTGACATCTACGTTGTACCCGTGCAATTCTGGCCTACACGCCCCACCTTCAATAACTACCTGGAAATTGCAGGCCTGATTCAGTCGGACGAAATCGACTTCCGCGGCGGAATCTCCTTGTCCCGTACTTTCCTGAACAGCACATTCATCGCGGTAGTAAACACTGTCGGCAATGTCTTTCTCGCCTCACTAGCCGGCTATGCCTTCGCCAAGCTGCGCTTCAAAGGACGCAACGCCCTCTTTCTCTCCATGTTGGCCACCATGATGATCCCCAACAGTGTCGGCCTCGTCCCTAACTACTTGATCATGGCCTGGTTGAAGTGGATCAACACCTGGTATCCGCTCATCATTCCCGGCCTTGCCACGCCCTTCGCAGTTTTCTGGATGCGTCAGTACATGACCACCGTGCCCGATGAGATGATTGAGGCCGCCCGCATCGACGGCTGCGGTCCCTTCGCCACCTACTGGCGCGTTGTTGCGCCCGTCGTCCTTCCCGGCATGGCCGCCCTCGCCATCTTCTCCTTCATGGGCCATTGGAACGCCTTTATGGGCCCGTTGATCTACCTCAACAAGCCGGAGCTGTACACGCTACCGCTCTTTCTTGCCGTGCTGGATTCCGGCGTATCAGGCAGGCCCGTCCCACTCCATCTCATTTTCACGGCCTCCTTTGTTTCCATCCTACCGATCCTGCTCATTTTTCTGTTCGCCCAGCGCTACTTCATCGCCGGCCTGACCGCAGGCAGCATCAAATAAACCGTAATTCCAACATTGAAATTCGGAATCTGAACTATGAAACTAACAATGGGAAAACACGATCTCGAGATGGGAGGACGTTATCTCGATGAACTACGCGATTCGACCGCAGACAGGGAGGACTTGCCAGCTCTGCGCAGTCGCCTGCAGGATGAAGGCTATTTGCTCATTCGCGGTTTGCACGACCGACAGAAAGTTGAAGAGGCCCGTCGCGTCGTACTCGAGAATCTGGAACAGGCCGAGCAACTCGCGCCCGGCGCATCCCTCATGGATGGCGTAATCGCAGAAGGCAAACGCGGCAAGTTCTACGGCGGCTCCAAAGCCGTCACCCACACGCCCGAATTCCTGGATGTCGTAGAAGCCCCTACGCTGATGCAGTTCTTCGCCGAATACCTCGAAGGGCCCAGCCTTACCTACGACTTCAAATGGCTGCGCGTAGTCCCAACCGGCGCTTTCACCGGCGCCCACTACGACATCGTCTACATGGGCCGCGGTACACAGAACGTGTTCACCGTTTGGACTCCCCTCGGCGACCTGCCCTACGAAATGGGCCCACTCGCCCTACTTGTCGGCTCCCACCGCTTCGATCTCATCAGGCAAACTTATGGCGAGATGGACGTCGACCGCGACAAGGTCACTGGCTGGTTTTCTAACGACCCTGTCGACCTTGTCGACACCTACGGCGGCCAGTGGCGCAGCGCCGAATTTGAAATGGGTGACGCCCTCATCTTCGGCATGTACACAATGCACGGTTCGCTCTCCAATACCACCGGCCGCTTCCGCCTCAGCTGCGACACCCGCTACCAGCGTGCCGACGAAGCCGTAGACGAACGCTGGATCGGCGAAAACCCAATCGCACATTACGCCTGGATGAAAGGCGATACCGTCCCGATGGAAGAGGCCCGCCGTCGCTGGGGAGTCTAAACGAAAAAAGCCGCCCGGGTCACTGTCTAGAGGCAGTGAGGCCAAGGCGGCTCGCGGCGGACTCTATCCGCTTTCCACTACATTTAAGTTCGGTACTCCGCGTTGATTGACACGTAGTCGTAGCTCAGATCGCACGTCCACACCGTCGCCGAACCTTCGCCCAGCCCCAATGGAACCCGCACGCTGATCTCGCTTTCTGCAAAAATCGCCGACGCATCGGCCTCCTCATAGTTAGTCGGCGTGCCCGCATCCACAAGCTGTAATTCCGGATTGCCCGCCTGCGGCTGCCCCGCCGCGATGAATAAGTGCGCCCGAGTTGGATCAACAGTCGCGCCCGAATACCCGACCGCGCACAGGATTCGCCCCCAGTTGGCGTCATGCCCGAAAAAGGCAGTCTTCACCAACGGGCTTTTCGCAATCGAGTTTGCGACCTGATGCGCTTCGCCATCGCTGACCGCCCCCTCCACCTGTACCGTAACAAACTTGGTAACACCTTCGCCGTTACGCACTATAAGTTTCGCGAGCTCCATCGAAGCAGCACTCAGCGCTGCCACAAACGCGTCGTAGTCCGCCCCTTCCTCAGTAATCTCGGCGTTCCCGGCCGCGCCATTTGCAAGTACTAGAACGGTATCATTTGTGCTGGTATCTCCGTCAATGCTGATGCGGTTAAAGCTATTACTGACAGCCTTCGACAAGGCCTTCTGCAACAACGGCTGCGCGATTGCCGCGTCCGTAGCCAGCGTGCCCAGCATCGTCGCCATGTTCGGGTGAATCATCCCCGCGCCTTTGCCGATCCCGGTGACGGTAACCGTCTTTCCGCCGACCTCCGCCTGGCCCGACGCCCACTTGGGAAACACGTCTGTCGTCATTATCGCCTCGGCCGCCTCTTCCCAGCCGTCAGGTCGCAATTTGGAAGCTACCTCAGGTATCCCTGCCTCGATAACACCGATTGGCAACTGCACACCGATGACTCCGGTGCTCATCACAAATGCCGTATTGTCGGTGCTGCCCATGCTCTTCTCCGCCGCCTCGGCCATGCGACGTGCGTTAGCGTTGCCCTCCGCGCTCGTGCAGGCATTCGCATTGCCGCTGTTTATGACGACGCCGTGCGTCCCGTCCGGGTTCAACCGCACAAGGTCGCGGTCGTACAAAACCGGCGCCGCCGGAAAAGCATTCTGGGTAAACACCGCTGCCGCCCGGCAGGCTGTGGGGCTGGCAATCAGCGCCAGGTCCAGCGCTCCCGTGGGCTTTATTCCGCAATGAATCCCCGCAGCATCGAAGCCCTTTACAGGTTTAGGAGGAGTTGTAGGTCCGGCAAAAGCATGTTCTGTTGATGACATGATTGTCTCCATGTTTCATGTTTATTGGGTGCATCGGGGGCTGCCAGGCTAGCTAACTTCCTTGGTCAACACAGCGGCCCATTCCTGCTGTAAATGAGGCAATACCTATAGGGCTATGCCCCTAGTCCTAGTCCCTCTTGATCCAATTTCCATCCTTCGGCCCGGCGCCTTCTGCTGGAGGCGGCATTGCATCCGCAGGGTGCTCTTCCCGCAACAGCGCCTCTACTTTGAGAGGCAGGCCAAACAACCGGATAAAGCCCTCGGCATCAGCCTGATTGTAAACGTCGTCCTCGTCAAACGTAACATAATCCTCGCGGTAGAGACTGTGCGGCGACCGTCGGCCAACTACCATCGCCGTTCCCTTGAACAGTTTAAGGCGTACAGTTCCGCTGATCGATTTTTCCGTCTCCTGCACAAATGCGTCCAGCGCTCTTCGCAAAGGTGTAAACCAGAGCCCGTTGTAGACTAGCTCGGCATAGCGCAAGCCTACTTGTTGCTTCCAATGCAGTGTGTCTTTGTCCAGGCAAAGCTGCTCCAGCGCCGCATGTCCCTTGTACAGGACAGTGCCCCCCGGCGTCTCGTAAACGCCGCGGCTCTTCATCCCCACCAGCCTGTTCTCAACCAGGTCCACACGGCCGATGCCGTGTTCGCAACCTATCTCGTTTAGTTGTTGCATCAGCTCTACAGGGCCCATAGCCACACCGTTCAAGCGTTCAGGATAACCGCGTCGGAAGTAGAGCTCGACATAGCCGGGCTCGTCCGGCGCATTTTCCGGCGAACGGGTCCATTCGAACATATCGGCCGGCGGCTCTGTCCAAGGGTCTTCCAGCGGCCCCCCCTCATTGCTCAGGTGCCAAAGATTGCGGTCCTGGCTGTAGATTCGTTCGGCGGATGCCTTGACCGGAACATTGTGCTCCGCCGCATAGTCCAGCGCATCCGAGCGCCCGCGAATGTCCCACTCTCGCCACGGCGCAATGATTTTCAGCTTCGGATTGAGTGCCATCACCGTCAATTCGAAGCGCACTTGGTCGTTTCCCTTCCCAGTCGCGCCGTGCGAGACCGCGTCAGCGCCCTCCAGTTGCGCGATCTCAACCAGCCGCTTGGCTATCAACGGACGTGCAAACGAGGTTCCCAGCAGATAGTCCCGTTCGTAGATCGCGCCGGCCTGCATTGTCGGGAAGACATAGTCGGTCAGGAATTCGGCCCGCAAATCCTCAACATAGCAGCGCGTCGCCCCGGAAGCGATCGCCTTCTCTTCCAGCCCATCCAACTCCTCTTCCTGGCCCAGATTGGCGCAAAAGCAAACAACCTCGCATCCGTAATTGTTCCGCAGCCAAGGGACGATTACGCTGGTATCCAAGCCGCCGGAATAGGCGAGCACCGCCTTTCTTACAGATCCTGTGACAGCCATACACACTCCTTATAGTGGTGAAAAAGGCTCTATCGTTTTCCCGTGAAGTTTCTTCAAGAATTCGCAGAGCAACTGAGATTTCAATCTTCAACAAACAAGTAGAATGTTCGTTTATTACAAAGCAAGTAAAGAGTTTTGCTGTTCTGTCTCTTTTTGCAACGCAAAGGTAAATCTGACCGTGAAAACAAAAAACGCCACTTCGGACCATCCGAAGCGGCAAACGGGAAACGAGCGAAGAGAACTGCGCGATGCAACAGCGTTCCCTCAGGAAAGCTGCTGCCGAACACTGCGCCCGCTTCCCGCGGGCCTCCTCCTCACGATTACATGGCTCTTCAATTTCATTCTCGTTTGAGGACCTAATGGTACTGAAGTAAGACCGGTTCTAATCTGGTTGCAAGGCTAACGTAATTTACTTGGAAAGTCAAGAATCCACAACTGGTTCGAGTGCACGCACCTGCTCGCTTCCATCCAATGCAGTAAATGCAGGACGTTCAACTTCTACTAGCAGGTCTTCTACGCCTCTCAGCACGACCTGCTTTCTCTGCTGCGGTTGCTCCGTCAGTCGAATCGATGAAAACCGTCTCAGCAGACTGGCTATGGCAATCCTACCCTCCAACTTCGCCAGCGATGCGCCCAAACAGTAATGTATCCCGCGCCCGAACGAAATGTGGCTCTTCTCATGACGACGAATATCGAGTCTGTCTGGATTGGAAAAGGCCGATGGGTCACGATTGGCGGCTCCTACAACGCCGACAACCTGCTGGCCTGCGCGCATCAGCTTTCCTCCCATCTCAACGTCCTCCAAGAGCGTTCGACCATCGAGTTGCACTGGGCTGTCGAATCTGAGCAACTCGTCAATTGCCGAGTCAATGAGCTCAGGCTGCTCTTTCAGCCGCCGCAATTCCTCGGGATTTCGCAGCAGAGCCAACATGCCATTGCCGATTAAATTGCGTGTCGTCTCGTTTCCCGCTACCAGCAATAGCAGCAAAGTGGCCAGGAGTTCCCCGTGCGATAGCCTGTCTCCTTCTTCTTCGGCGGCCAGTAGCGCGCTCACAAGATCGTCTTCTGGATTCTCTCGCCGAAGTGCAATGATTCCCTCGAAGTACTCGTATAGCTCCTGCTCCGAACGGCGGAACTGTTCCCTCTGCTCTCTACTTAGAATAGGTTCCAACGAAATGACGATGTCATTCGACCACTCTTTAAACTGTTCCAAGTCCTGGGCCGGAACTCCCAGCATTTCTGCGATGACGATGACCGGAAGTGGAAAGGCGAAACAGTCTATCAAGTCAAATCGATCCTCACCCTCAACGCCGTCCAACAAGCCATCCACGATCTCTTCGATGCGGGGTTCCAGCGCAGCCACCGAGCGAGGGGTAAACGCTTTGGAAACAAGCGAACGCAGACGTGTGTGATCCGGCGGGTCCAGGTCAAGCATACTGCGGTCCCTCGTGTACTGTCTATCGCCTGCCCCTGCCCCCCAATTCGAAAACCGTTGATGATCCAGCAACATCGTCTGTACGTCGTCATACCTAGTCAGAACCCAGCCGTCTACCAGCCTCATTCGGTGGACCGGGTCCTTCTCTCGCAACTTCTGATAGGTAGGATAAGGATTGGCCAGCATTTGACTGGAGGTCAGGTCAAACGCAACGCCCGATTCAAGCCTTTCCCAAGTCAGAAGGCTATTCTTAGCAATCTGCTTTACAGCTTCCTTAACCGGTCTCGGAACAGAATTCAACATTGATATTTTCCCACCCACTCTTACGTGCCAGTCAGCAGGTCTTTTGCCCAATGAAGGGCCGCAGTTGTCCCAGCTACTTGAACGCCCCCATCGTCATCCCCGAAGCAATTTGCCTCTGGAAAAGGAAGAATAAGACCAGTACGGGTATCGTTGCCAGTGCCATCGCCGCGTACTGCAGCCCCAGCACAGTCTCTACCGTCATTGGCGCCGGCTTGTACAATGCGATCGCTAGCGGCAGCGTGCGAACGTCAGCCTTGTTCATGAGAATAAGCGAGAAGAAAAGCTCACTCCAAATCCAGTTGATGTTGATGATCGCCATTCCGGCGATCGGTCCCCGGCTGATTGGAACAACAATTCGCAGAAAGACGCCCAGCCGCCCGCAGCCATCTATGCGTGCCGCTTCTTCCAACTCCACCGGCAGGTGCATGAAATAGGCTCGCATCAAGATGATAGTAAATGGCGCGCCTATGGCGGCATAGACGAGTGTCAACCCAAAGAGGCTGTTTCGCAAACCGAGGCTGCCCACAAAAAAGTAGAGCGGAATCGCAAGCGCGTGCGCCGGCACTGCCAGACTGAGCAACAGCACTTGGTGTAAAGTGGCGTTCCCTGGAAACTGTCCGCGCGCCATGGCATAGCCGCAAAGACAGGAAATCGCCAGCATCAACACCAGCGTAGCTGCAAGTACAATAACGCTGTTGAAGAAATACCTGCCGAAAAACATCCCCGTGCGGTCACCGGTCCAAACGTCCAGAAACGGAGCAAGCGAAAAGTTGGTCGGCAGACTGAACGGCGTGTTCAATATCTGGGTGTCCGTCTTTAGCGTGTTCATCAACAGAAAGAAGATCGGGTACACCTGAATAAGTGCTCCAACGACAAGCAGTCCATAGATGATTGGCCGCAAACTGCTCCCTGCCCACCATCCCGCCGTCTTGCCTCTCTGAATGCTCCCTTCCGTCGGCCGCGATGTGACCCTGTCAACCGCCATCTATCTCACCCTTTCCCCCAAGTTCACCTGTCGCTGTCTCACAGTGAGACCCTCATTCGCCAGCTCTCAACGCCCGATCCTTGAATTGCACCGCCAAATCAATACTCAACACTTTCTATTCGTACGCCCCGTACATAGCCGTAGGCGACGGCGAAGACGACTACGAACATCACAACTGCAATTGCTGAACCGTAGCCGAAATTGCCCGAACGAAAGGCCGTCTCGAACAGGTAGTAGCCCAGTACTTGCGTGCTGAACGCCGGCCCGCCCTTTGTCATCACGAGCACGAGATCGAACACCTTCATAGCGCCAATGATCGAGAGCATTGTGATCGACGCCAGCACAGGCTTTATCAGCGGCACGATCAGGCCCCAGATGCGTTGCCACTCGTTTACCCCGTCCATTGTCGCGGCATCGTGCATCTCTTGAGGAATCCCCTCTATCGCTGCCAGCAACACGATCATGGGAAATCCCACCGACTGCCAGATCGGTACAAGCATGACACTCATCAAGGCAACGTTGCGATCACCTAACCAGTTCTGAGCCAGTCCGTCGAGACCAATACCGCGCAGTACAGTATTGAACAGGCCGTGGTTGAATTCAAACATGTTTGCCCATAGCGTTGCGACCACCACGCCTGACATCATCACCGGAATGAAGAAAGCGATGCGATAGACCTGCCAACCCTTCATTCGTCGACTGATCGCAACGCCCAGGAACAGACCTATTGACACCGTAAAGAATGGAACTACGATCGCAAAGATAAAGCTGTTGCCCAGGGCACGCCAGAAGACCTCGTCGCCAAACAGCTTGGCAAAATTTCGCATCCCAACAAATGTCTGCGGCCCGAGCCCGCCCCACTTGAATAGCGAAAGCCGCAGCGTATCAAAGAGAGGATAGGCCATCAACGTAAGCAGCATTAGCGACGCCGGGGCGATAAACAGATACCAGGGAAGTGCATTCCTGGCGGTGCGAATCAATTGACTGCGGCCAGATGTCGCCGCCGCTGCACCTTGCCGTGGATTCTTTGCTGCCAACTCTACACCTCCATACGAAAACAGGGAGGTCCCCAGGAACCTCCCTGTATGAGATGCGCTTCCATTTCGATTGTGAGCGCTCCCTCTACCTTCTTCTGCCTAACTCTGCTCGGCGTGTATTTCCTCAGTCTTCTCCTGGAGCCACGCGCCCGCTTCTTCAGGCGTCAAACCTCCGGCCATCATCTGATCGACCGACTTGACCGTCGCCTGTTGATAAGGCTGATTGCTGGAAGCCTCATACAACGCCGGCGTCCCGTACTCTTTGTTATCCTCCAGGAACTGCAACTGCATCTCACTGAGAATCTCGCTATACACCTCGCTGGGAATGTCCGCACGGCCATGGGGAATGCCAGCAGTCTGAGCATAGAGGGAAGCCTGCGGCAATCGGTACGTCCAGGCAAGAAACTCCAACGATGCCTCTATGTTCTGTCCCGACTTTGGAACGATCAGACCATCAGGAACCCAAGCCCCAACTTTCCCTGTCCTCTCCGGCCTGATCTCGGGATAGTAAAAGTACCCAATTTCAAATTCGACATCGCGCGATAGCCCTGCAGAGCCGCCGTCCCACGAACCAGTCTGCCACATCGCCGCCTTGCCTGTCGTAAACAAGGACCTGCCAGTCTGGTATTCAGTCAGTCCGGTTACGCCGTCGACAAAAACGCCATGGTCCACCATTGCCTTGATGTATTCAAAGATGCGAATCGAATCGGGATCGGTCCAGGTGTACTGGTCGCAGGATGCCGGCACGTCCGCGCGCCACTTTATAGGCATGCAGTTATACTGGTCCCTGCTCCAGGAACGCAACTGCATCCCGTCACTGAAATGGCTCTGGATCCCCATATTGTAGTCGACGGTCAACGGTTGGTAGCCGGCGGCGCGCAGTTCGCTCGACATTTCATAGAGATCGTCCCAAGTCTCCGGCGGCGTGACGCTGACTTCCTCGAAGATTTCTTTGTTATAGTAGGTATACGGGGTCCATACTACAGAGCTTGTTGCCGAATAGTAGTGGCCGTCCGGCTGTCGCTGGAAATCAACAATGCCCTCGGGATAGGCGTCGAACCAACCCTCCTGCTCGTACAGGTCGTCGAGTGGGACGAGGATTTGACTGGTCACCATGTCATTGAATCGATTTGCCGGCACGCACTGATACCAGGAGACATCAGGCGTGTCATCGCTGGAAAATAGCAGGAACGCCTGCTGGTACTGCTCATCGGCCAACACATCGATGGTCACTGAGACATTGGAATTCTCCTCCATGTACCGGTCCGCAAGCGCCTGCAAGCCTTCCGTCACAATCCCGGCAATCGCCCCCACCCTCAGTTCAATCGTCTCTGCCATCGGGGCAGCAGCGCTGTCACCTCCAGCTGCTGGCGCAGCCGGCGCGGCACATGCTGCCAGTAGGCCGCCCGCGGCAACGAAGCTGGTTCTGTGTAGAAACTCTCTACGCGTAAGTCTCGTCATTTCGTTTTCTCCTTTTAGAGTGGAAGACGACGCCTACTGAAGAAAGGATGGAAACGTGTTCGCTGGTCGGGATCAGAAAGAAAAGTCCACACCGACCGCCATCATTCCAATGCAGGTAACCCGCAATTTTCGGAGAGTGTATCATGCGCAGAACACAACCGCAAACCGTCTGAAAAATCCCGATTTCTGGTCGTGCCCATGGAATCTGCCCCACTCCAAATGTAAACTGCACCTATCGCAGAGAAATTCACCTAAGCGTAGCAGGCCCATCAGCTGCAGTTCCGAGAAGGTTCATGTTCTGCAACTCCTGACTTTCTCATTCCGTTCAATTCGAATTACAAACCATTCCTCCTGTTCCTTGAATTTTCAAGTCAGACCACGGAAAATGCAGCCACTTTAGCATTGTCCTCATCTGTTGTATGATTCCAGCTATCTCTGATTCATTCGGACCCGCCACTACCAGTGGGGAAAGCTAGCCGCCCGTACAATCGAAAGGACATACGTTACTATGTCAACCAACAACCAGCACGCCAAGAACACGCCCTACCTCTTTGCCCACAGCCTCGGACAACAACTGGACATGAGCGCCCAGGAGTTTCCAAGCGCCAACGCTGAGGGCGAGCCCGTCGTAAACCTGTCCCAGGAACAGAAATATCTCTTCGATACTCGCGGCTGGCTACTCATCCCTGGCGTCCTGTCAGAGGACGAAGCTGTCGAGATGCGAGATTTCGGCCTGAGACTCCAACATGACCCTGACTCGATCCCCGAACAAGAGCGCTCGACACTAGGCGGACCGCTACAAAAGCTCATCGATCATCCGGTTGTAGTTGGATTTATGAACGAATTTGTCGCCTTCCCTCCTCTTTCGCGCCAAAACTGCTACGGCTTCCGCATGGAGTCATCGCACCTTTTCTACCGCGAAGCAGGCGACGGCAAGTTTGGGCCGCACAACGGCAGCGGCTTCTTCCGCTTCCCTGGCGACACGCACTTTTATCACAGCGTTCCCGGCAAGTCGCACGCCGGCCTCACACGCGTTGTCTGGGAGCTGAATCCGGTCTGCGAGGGCGACGGTACGCTCGTAGTCAGTGGAAGCCACAAAGCCGCCTATCCCGCCCCCGAATCAATCCATGACCCGAACTCGCCTGTCTGGGATGCCTATACCTGTCCCGCCGGCTCCGTACTTTTCTTTACCGAATCTCTTACCCACAGTGCCCGTCCGTGGACCAACCGCGATGTTCCACGCGTTGCGGTTTTCAGTTGCTACAACACGGTCGACAGCAAGTGGCACGACTGGGATCCGGACCCAGGTCTCGTAGCTTCGATGCCGCCGCTGCGCCAAACACTTTTCCGACCAGTGCGCGCAGCCAACAACCTCAGCGACGGTTCGCACTACGGAGTGTAGCCCAAACGCGTTAGTGTTCCTCGCGTGCGATGGGCAGTGTAACCGGTAACTTAAATGGTTGGCTCTGCCCTTTCGCGCCCCGAACCTTGATGCAAGAATTCTTGTCTCAGGCGACCGCGACCACACCACAAGTGCAGCAGGAGATAGATCCATGGCAACTCTGCTATCAGCAAAGAAGGCGGCAACCTTTCAGATGGGCAAAGGCGATTCCCGCAACCTGGTCGGGCCCTCAACAGGTGCGCAGGATATCACGCTGAACTATTCCATTTTTCAACCAGGGGAAGAGTTCCCTCAGCACTTTCACGAAGGTTCAGCAGACATCTTCATTGTGCTTGAAGGGGGTGTCTCGGTGCGGCAGGGTGATACCTACACGCCAATCAACGCTGGAGAGTTTGCTTACGTGCCGTCGCCGGAAGTTCACGGGACCGTCAATACCAGCGGTTCTGAAGCAACTCTTATCAGCTTCCAGGCGCCGCCAGACTTTGCGCTGTACCGGGGAGAACGAGACCCCTCGCAAACAGGAACCACACCGCGCCCGCCTGATAATCACAAAACCACTGTCCGCATCGACAACCTTGCATCTGGGGAATCCTCAGAGAACCAGGATGCGCAAATATGGCAGCCCGCCTCTCCTTTGAATGGGACGCCGGAAATGCGGCTCGATTTCTATGAACTGGAGCAAGGTGGGCAGATCGAGGCGGCCGCATCCCATGATAAGGAAGCAGTCTGGTTTGTCTGGGACGGGCTAGTTAGCATTAACGCAGGTGGCGACACTCTGCAGGCAGGCCGTCACGATGGTGCGTTCATACCCCCCGGCGAGGCCCAAACCGTACGCAACGACCAGCGCGAGCCGGCCCGCCTCATTCGCTGCCTGGCCGTCTGATCCTGCGTTTCTCCTATCAGGAGACCTGTCTCAGCCACAAAGAACACGGAGTCTCAAATGGATGATCCTTCGTGCCCTTCGTAGTTTGTACTCTTCTATTCCACTGTCAGATTGCCACCGCGGTCGAAACTGAGGCCTCCCTCACCTCCTCTGCGCTTACCTCCCTGCCCAACTGATTAGAGAGGTAAATGCCTTCAGAGATGAGCATACAATTCAACGCAATCTCCGCGGTAGGCAGCAGTTCTACCCTGCCCTCCACTGCCGCGATCCAGTGCTGCTGCGTGCCGTCGTAAACGTCTCCCAGCTCGCGTACGTTGTGCAGCCGAAAGTCGAACATCCGTAAGTCGCCCGAAGAATCCAAGTCCAGATCGCCAGCACTGTGGAAGTAGCCGAAGGGATCGAGCCGCACGCCACCCTCGTCGCCGACGACATATGATCCTTCAAATGCGTCCAAGTGGATCGCCCAAGCCTCGATAATGTCCAAGGTGATATTGTCCGCCATCCGTACAAAGCCCAGCCCCAACTCCTCTACATTGTAGTTGCTGCTTTCACGCCGCGCCGCATCCATCGCTATTTCCTGGTAGGTCTTGCCAGATATTCGAAGCACGTCAGGATTGCCCAGCAAGAAGAGCACTGTGGAAATGTGATAGACGCCCATGTCGTAGAGCGCGCCGCCACTGGCAGTGTCTTTATTAACGAACAGAGGCGAGCCGTAGCCGTCCACAAAGGGACGTCCACGCCGTCGATAACCTGTTGAGCGGGCATGATACAACTTGCCCAGATAGCCGCTGTCAATGAGGGACTTGGCCGCTTTCGTCTCGTTAATGAAGTATTCGCGATTCTGTATGCTGAGCATCCGGTCGCACTCCCTCGCCTTCGTCAGCATTCTTTCAGCGTCAATATACGCCCCGGCCATCGGCTTCTCGCAGAATACATGCTTTCCCGCCTCAAGGGCCGCTACAGTCGCCGCCATGTGAAAGTTGTTGTGGAGGCAGACGTCAACCGCGACGATGTCGTCGCGTGCCAGCAACTGCCGGAAATCCGTGTAAACGTCGGCGATGCCGTTTTCCGACGCCACCCTCTGGGCCTCGGCCTCGTTTATGTCGGAAATCGCCGCAATCTCAACGTGCGGCATACTCATATAAGTCTGAACGTGGCCCTTTCCTATCTGGCCAACGCCGATAATGCCGATTCGAGTCTTCTCTACTGTCATTGTCAGATTCTCTTCGCTAAGGAGATAGTTCTTAGATTGATAGAGTTCCCGCAGTTGGCCACCGCTGCAGTAGATTTCGGGGCCCACTATAGTATTACACTTAGTCGCCCAGCGCACGGCGTATCAGATCTCTTGTCTTGATCGCCGCGCCCTCCTCGTCTCCATCCACGGGCGTCGACTCGATGCCCCAGACCCCATCATAGCCGTTTAGCTGCAGGATCGCGATTGCCTTATGCAGGTCGACCGACGGATCGTTGCCTTGGCTGTCGAATGAAAACGTCTTGAAATGGGTAAGGCGAGCATAGCGAGCACACATCTCCCAAGCTCTTTCCTGTGTACCCTCGGCCCAATTGTTGGAGTCAAACAGCAGCCCAAGTCCTTCTACCGTCTCAAGCAGGCGCACAGTATTTTCCGGATACTTGGTCGGCCCCCAATGGTTCTCCACCACGATCTCCACGCCCGCTCCTTTTGCTCTGGTGATCAGGTCGTTGTAGCCATCCACTATGATCTCGAAAACCTCGTCGGTCAAGTCCTCCGGTCCGCCTGAATCAATTCGCAACTGCGATGCTCCCAGTAATTCAGCAACCTCGAGCCAGCGATAGGCCATGTCCCGGCGCTGTGCACGCTCGGCCGCCGTCTCCTCATAAATGTGGCCGCCATCCACAGCAATGCAGCCATAGAGGAGTCCCGCGTCCTCGGCCATGCTCTTAGCGTCAGCCAGCCAACTCTTATCATCCAGTGCCGGCTCTATATGCTGCATCCATGGGTCCAGTTGGGAAAATCCGTGGCTCTGATTGAAAGCCACATAGCCGCGATAGTCCATCACGCCGCTCTCGAACGATCGGCGAAAGCTGTAAGAACAGATGCTGAGCTTAAGTGTCATACGTTTCAGCCTCCAAGAAATACATGAAATCGAGTACCATTTATAAGCGCAGAGCGATCTAAGAAAACCGTGTAATTCAGACTGTCGTTTGGCGAACGTGGCTGAGAGGCCGGCAACAGATGATGCTTCTAAAGAGCAGACCGATAGCCCTGCGACAGGCGCTGCTCGATCTGAGCCTGAAATGCCGAGAATATGATGGTTATGATCCAATAGAAGACTGCTGCGATGAGCAGAGCTTCAAGGCTGCGAAAATTCGCCCGGCCTTGCTTCTGCGCCCTCCACAGCAGTTCCCATACAAAACCGGTAACCGAGATGAGCGACGTATCCTTCAGCATTGCGATGAACTGATTGCCAATCGGTGGGATGACCAGACGCAGAGCCTGCGGTAGGATGATTAACCGCATAATCTGAAACGGAGTCATGCCCATCGCCTGCGCTGCCTCCCGCTGCCCCGCATCAACTGACTGAATACCAGCCCGCATAATCTCCGTCATGTAGGCGCCGTAATTCAACCCTAGCGCCAGGACTCCCGCGGACAGGCCAGACAAGCGAATGCCCAATTGCGGCAGCGCAAGAAAGAAGAAAACAACCTGCAGGAGTAACGGCGTACCCCTGATAAGAGAAATGTAGAAAGTCGCCAATGCATAGGCAGGCGGCGACTTGGATAAACGCCCTAGAGCGCCCAGCAGGGAGAGAACCGTCGCCAAAACTATTGAAAGTGCCGACAACAAAATAGTGAGCCAGACACCGTTGAAGATGAAAAACCAGTGGCTGTGAATGAAGGCCCAGTCCAGAGTAATGGTCGTAAACTGCAGCCCCGCGACCGTAAAGTGGGACCCGCTGAACGCATATACAAGCGCCAGCAGCAGCAGGGCGTACGAAGCTCGTACGCCCATGGCAAAGCGACGGGCGTCACGTCGCTGTGACGCCATTATCTGTTCAGCTTGAGCTGCAAACCGGTCTTCTGAGGGCGCTGTCGACATTCCTCTGTCCGTACCGAACGACTGCGCCCTCAACTTCACATAATAGCAAAGGCTGCTTCAGCTGCGCAGTTCGATCTTTTGAACGTGCTCCCGTTTATTTGGTCGGATCAGTCGTCAGATCCTCTCCAAACCACTCTAGTGAAAGTCCGCTCAGCGTGCCGTCTTCATGCATATCAGCGATGATCTCGCTAACTTTCTCAACTAGACCTGCTACGTCTTTGGAAGCGCTCTTGTCGAATGCCACTGCTAGATTCTCCGAAAAGACCGGCGTTCCCACTTTGTGGACTGGTACGCCTTCAGCGATGGCTGCTTCAACGACCGTATTTGAAGTCAGGAAAGCCTGAAACTCATGACGGCCGGCTTGAATCTGCTGCGCGCAGTCGTTGTCTGTTGTAAGGGGGATAATGGATATATCGGCGGGTGGCTGTTCAACATAAAAGCTGGAAGCCGGCAAACCCAGCCCTTCCATATCGCCCATCAACCAGATCTCATACGTGGTGGAAGCCCCTACACAGACTGTAGCTCCACTCAGGTCGTCCAAGGATTCGATCCCAGCGCCGTTTACGGCCGCAAACTGCGCAGGCGTATAGTAGTAAGAGGGGGAGGCGAATGCGAGGATCTTCTGCCGCGCTGTGGTGACCGTCATCGAGCCAACGCTCATGTCCCACTGGTCTCCCCAGTTGCCTGCAGTGATCAGATCCCAGTCCGGTGTAACAAACTCAACTGCGACACCAAGACGACTCGCTATCTCTTGAGCTACGTCCACATCGAAGCCCTTGAAATTTCCGCTTTCGTCTAGAAAGCTCTGCGGCGCGTAGTTCGGGTCTGTGGAGATTCGGATTGTACCGCGCGCCATGATTTCCGCGAGCAGGTCGTCTGCCGCGGCCTTCGAGCCACCTTCATCGCCGGCGGCTGCATCCTGTGGGGCTACAGGTGCCACACATGCGCCAACCCAAAGGGCAGCAATCAGTAGGAATGGCAGTATTCGTCTCATTGGGCATCCTCCAACCAGGTCAGATAAAATGATCGTACAGAAAAGCGAAAGTGTACTATACACATGATATTACAGGGTACACAAAACAAGTAATACGTCCCTCCACCTACATAGGTGAACCCATGTTAACTACGCTCTCATCTGCAGTATCACAACATCCCTACCCCGAGTTTCAGGAGTGGTGGCCAATGGGGGAACCCTTTCTGGCGATGATGACAGAGGCTGTGATGGCCCACTGGCGGCCCCTGGCCTCGACCTCAGACGGTATCGCTTCAGTGCAGGCCCTGGTCGACGAGTATATCTCGCTGGTTTACAAGCGAGTTGCCAGACCCCGACTTGCCGAGCGTTTCGCCGCATCAAGACATCTCGACTCAGTTCAATCTGGAGAGTTTGACGCCCTTTCGTATGCTTTCTTCTGTTCGGCCTTTGGCTCGTTGGCGTCACGGCACAGCGGCGACTATCTGGCATCCGCACGCCGTAAGTTCGCAGAACAAGTGGGATCGCACTTCTTCGGCCAGCTGTCAGATCGACTAGCGCTGAAACTCCCAAGCGCTCTGCAGAGCGAAAACGATTACGAAGCAGTTGGAGTTGCAATTGAGCGGATTGGAAGATTCCTCCAAGAGCAGGGATATCTTCGCAGCCACTTTGCCTTCCGATTCGACGTGACCGCCGTCCGCGGCGGAGAGACCATTGCCCAGAAACGGGTCGAATTCATGCAAAGGCTCGGTGACGATGGAACCGCTTACGCGCTCTATGAAATGGGCCATCCAGTGATTTTACCCTCCGCGGTCTATCTCTATCAGACTGTAGGTGAGGCACAACATCACTCCTCCCGGACTATCGAAGAGCTGTTTACTCGTGTTGGGTGCAACGCCTGGGAAACCGACGAATTTGACCCCAGCGGTTTCCCATCCGACTTGGTTGTGGAGCTCTGGCAAGTCAGTCGCCGCTAGATGAGCGACCGTTGAGAGGACTGATAACCGGGTGAAAACGTAAGGATCCTAGTGTCATCCATTCACTACTTATGCGATTTCAAAGCGATCAAGAACTCCGCCAAATTTGACCTGTGAGGTTTCTCTCTGTTAAACTTTCCCTTGTGCTTTCGTCCAGCACGCCCCCATCGTCTAGAGGACTAGGACTCAGGCCTTTCAAGCCTGCAACAGGGGTTCGAATCCCCTTGGGGGTACAATTAAGCCGCCCTAAGAGGCGTAAGATCAAGCACCTGCTTGTTCAGAAGAGCCCTGTGTCATAAGGTGGTCCCTCCACAACTTGACATTGGGCCTTTTTGATTCAGAGGAGAGCTGTGGCGACCCTACGCATTGAAGTCACCACCCAAAGCGACGAAGGCGATCCCTGGATTGCGGGCTCTGCACGCAGGTTGGGCGTGGATTCGCTGCAAGCTTGCCGAAGGTCGCATCTCTACTTCATTTCCAGCCACAAAGGTGAATCGCCGAGCACAGAGCAGCTCGAAAAGCTCTGTGCTTTTCTTTTGGTCGATCCTGTGACAGAGACGGCCAAGTACTCTACATTGCAACGCACTGAAGCGGCCGACGGCCCGGACCAACACTCCTCCGGTGAAGGTGTGTATGTGATTGAAGTGGCCTTGCGTCCAGGCGTAACTGACGTGGCCGCGCGTGAACTGGAGCGGGGCGCAGCGGAACTGGGCATTCGCGGCCTGGAGGCAGCAACCGCTACCCAATACCGCTTGACGGGAGATCTTTCCCAGGCTGACCTGCACACGCTTGCACGAGGACTCCTGTGCAATGATACAATCGAGCGCTACAGCCTCGGACCTATCGATCCGCCTTTCGGTCACAGCAGCGCCGCCCGCGATCAGGTAGATAGGGTCCACCTGGCAGGGCTGGATGAAGCCGAGCTGCTTCAATGTAGTAAAGAAAGAATGCTCTCGCTTGACGTACAGGAGATGAAGGAGATCCAGAGCTTCTACGATGAAATCGGCCGCGCCCCTACCGATGTCGAATTGGAAACGCTTGCTCAGACCTGGAGCGAGCACTGCGTCCATAAGACATTCAAGTCAACCATTGCTTTCACTCAGCAATCTCTTTCAGGGCACCCGCTCCAGGCTGAGGAGATTCAAGGCCTGTTGCAGACCTATATTCAGGCAGCGACCGAGCAAGTAAATCGTTCATGGGTCCGATCGGCCTTCGTCGACGATGCCGGCATCATTGAGTTCGATGATCAGTATGACCTGGCATTCAAAGTTGAGACGCACAATCACCCGTCAGCGCTCGAGCCCTTTGGCGGAGCAAATACCGGGATTGGCGGCGTCGTACGCGACATAATCGCGGTTTCGGCCAGGCCCATCGCTTGCACAGACATCCTCTGCTTCGGGCCCCAAGACCTGCCACAGAACGAGTTGCCCGCAGGGGTTCTACATCCCGCCCGCGTCGCCGACGGTGTTGTGGCCGGAATTGGCGACTACGGTAACAAGTTAGGCCTGCCGACGGTCAACGGTGCAGTCATCTACGACGAGGGCTACCTGGGCAATCCACTAGTCTTCTGCGGCGCCGTCGGATTGCTTCCCAAAGGGTCCCATCCGACCCAGCCCAGGGAGGGAGACCGAGTCGTCGTCCTGGGCGGGCGCACGGGTCGCGACGGCATACACGGCGCAACGTTTTCCTCTGCCGAGTTGACCCAGGCCACCCACATGGAGTCTGGCAGTGCCGTGCAAATCGGCGATCCAATCACAGAAAAAGGTTTGATAGAACTGGTAGAGGCAGCCAGAGATGGGCAGCTTTACAACGCTATTACCGACTGCGGTGCGGGCGGCCTCTCTTCAGCTGTCGGCGAGATGGGAGAAGTGTTAGGCGCCGATATAGAGTTGCAGGATGTTCCTCTCAAATATCCCGGACTGACGCCATGGGAAATCTGGTTGTCCGAGGCCCAGGAGCGTATGGTAATGGCCGTGCCCAGCGCCAACCTGCCTCGCCTCCAAGAACTGGCAGACCTGTGGGATGTCGAAATGCGCGACCTGGGCCATTTCAGCGGTGACGGCTGGCTGCGGGTGCGCTACGGTGGCCGCGCAGTCGCCGAGCTGCCAATGTCTTTTTTGCACGACGGCCTTCCTCTCCCCCGGCGCACAGCCCACTATCTGGATCGTCAAGGGCAGGAGTCCTCCCTCCAAGTCCCACTGGAGCAGGCGATCGCGCAGACCGACGCGAAAGAGATTCTACTGCAGATGCTGAGCCATCCTTCGGTGGCTAGCAAGGAACGGATCGTGCGCACCTATGATCACGAGGTCCGCGGCGGCACCATTGGCCGTCCATTCGTCGGGCCGCACATGGACGGACCTGCCGACGCCGCTGTGCTCAAGCCAATTGGCACCTGGAGCCATGACCGCGCCTTCGCTCTCAGCGCTGGCGTGAATCCTCTGCTGGGCAAGCGGGACTGCTACGCGATGGCGGTAAGCGCGGTAGACGAGGCCTTTCGCAACGCAGTTGCCGTCGGGGCCGACCCCGATCGGATCGCGCTTCTTGACAACTTTTGCTGGGGCAATCCCACCTTGCCAGACCGGCTGGGCGCCCTTGTGCGCGCGTGCCAGGGTTGTTACGACGCCGCCACTGCTTACAACGCCCCTTTTATATCCGGCAAAGACAGCCTGTACAATGAGTTTGACGGCCAGCCGATTCCCGGGACATTGCTCATTTCGGCCATTGGCTTGGTTCCCGATATGCGTAAGGTATGTACCTCCAATCTCAAACAACCTGGGAATATAATCTACTTGCTGGGGGAGACGCGGGAGGAGTTGGGCGGCTCGCTTCTCAGCCACTTGCAGGAATTGGATGGAGGCGAGACTCCCTCCATGCCTTCTAAGCCGCTCAAGCTCTACCGCGCATTGCATTCAGCCATGCTCCTTGGGATGATTCAGAGCTGTCACGATTTGAGTGAGGGTGGTCTGATGGTCGCCTTGGCTGAAATGTGTATCGGAGGGCGGCTCGGTGCGAACGTAGATATTGGGCAAGTGCCGGGGAACAAAATGTCCCACGCCAATGTCTTACTTTTCAGCGAGAGCAATGGTCGACTTCTTGTAGAAGTCGCATCAGGCGACGCGGACGGTTTTGAAGAGACTATGGCTGGGCTGCCGATCTTTAAACTGGGAACTGTCTCGCCGACCGAAAAGCTTGTCTGTTTGCATGGTCGGCTACAGCTCTTCTCTCTTCCACTGCAAGATTTAGTTTCAGCCTGGAAAGGGAATAGTGTCGAATGAGTGGCTCGTTGGAGGAAATAACCCGTAAACAGGGTGAGGGAGCGCGATAGCGATGACCTTTCCTGTCTTGATTCTCCACGTTTCCGGCGCCAACAGGGACGCCGAGGCCGCGCGTGCCTGTGAACTGGCAGGCGGAGCGCCGCACATTGTGCACATCAATCAGTTGCGGGCGGGCGCTTTCTCGCTGTCAGACTATGGCATGCTGATTCTACCAGGTGGATTCTCCTACGGTGACGCTCTCGGCGCTGGTGTTCGCCAGGCTCTGGATCTGCGCGCTTATGTCCACGATCAGCTTCACGAGTTCATCGCCTCTGGCAAGCCGGTTTTGGGCATCTGCAACGGTTTTCAGACCCTTGTAAAGGCTGGCCTCTTACCCGGTGAACCGGATGACGAGAACGGGCAGAAGCCTCATGGGAATTCAGTCGGGAAACGTCAAGTTACCCTGACTTACAATGACAGCGGTGGCTTCGAGTGCCGTTGGGTCCATTTGGCTGTGGACCAGAATACCCGAGCTGACTTTCTTGCCAAGGTTGAACAACCTATATTTTGCCCAGTGGCCCACGGGGAGGGTAACTTCCAAGTTTACAATCGCAAGGCACTCAACCGCTTGGAGCAGAATGGGCTGGTAGCATTCCGGTACATTGATGCCAGTGGGAATCCTGCCGGAGGGCGCTATCCTCTCAACCCCAATGGATCGGTCGCCGACATCGCCGGAATCTGTAACGCCGCCGGTAACGTCTTAGGCCTTATGCCCCATCCAGAGGATCACGTCGACCCAATTCAGAATCCACTTGGGGGGAAGGGGCGGCTAGGGCTATCGCTCTTTAGAGCGATGATTGACAGTGCCTCTAGTTAAGTCGAAGTAGCTTTAGGCGTGCTGCAGCGAGACGAATAAAGGAGTAGCTAGAGATGGACTCCCGAGTGCTGGAACAGACATTCGCTGGACTTGACTTGGACTTTCTGGGGGTCAAGCGAAGCGGCAAAGTACGGGATATCTACGAGCGCAACGACCAGCTCATCCTTATCACAACTGACCGGCTGTCCGCATTCGACCACATTCTTGGCTTGGTTCCATTTAAGGGGCAGGTGCTGAATCAACTTGCGGCCTTCTGGTTTGATCAAACGCGGGATATTGTTGCCAATCACTTTGTTGAGTCTCCTGACCCGAATGTAACTGTTGGCCAAAAATGCCGAACACTTCCCGTTGAGGTTGTCGTGCGAGGCTACATTTCTGGCGTAACTAAGACGAGCCTGTGGTATCAATATAGCCAGGGCGAGCGCCGGATTTACGGCATGGAATTCCCTGATGGAATGAGCAAGAATGACCCTCTCCTCCAGCCGATAATTACACCTACAA
Organism: Caldilineaceae bacterium; assembly: GCA_965116395.1. GTDB lineage: Bacteria > Chloroflexota > Anaerolineae > Caldilineales > Caldilineaceae > Bin5. The sequence goes on along the minus strand of OZ220684.1, from coordinate 4,825,912 downwards.
CCAAGGCCGAAAAGGGAGGCCATGACGAACTCATCACCAGTAGCGAAATTGTTGACGAGGGACTGGTCGAGGAGGGGTTGTGGGATCGAGTCTGCAACGTCGCGCTTGCGCTTTTTGACCGAGGCCAGCAGATTGCAGCCCGGGGAGGGCTACTGTTGGTTGATACCAAATACGAATTCGGACTGGCAGAAGACGGTGAGCTGCTCCTGATCGACGAGATCCACACGCCCGACTCAAGCCGGTTCTGGACTGCGGCTAGCTATGAAGAGGTGTGTAAGGCCCGCGAGCAGAAGGCGGGTGACGGCCAGGCAATTCCGGAGCCGGAGAACTTTGACAAGGAGTTTGTCCGACTAGCCTACGCGGCGCGAGGCTATCTGGGCGACGGAGCCCCGCCGCCGCTGGCCGAAGATTTGGCGCTGCAAGCGAGCCAGCGCTACATCCGGTGTTACGAACTTCTGACGGGGCGCCGATTTGTTGTGGGCGACCTGCCAGTTGCCGCAAGGGTGGACAAGAATTTGCGGGCGCGTTTCGCGCCGCTATAGTCCTGGCGGAACAGTAAGGAGCTGCTGCAAGTGGATGCCAAGAAGCCATCACCCCTTGTAGGTGTAATCATGGGTAGTGTATCCGACTGGGAGCGGTGCATGAAGTTTACGGCTGAGACACTTGCCGACTTCGATCTCCCGCATGAATGCCGCGTAGTCTCGGCCCACCGAACACCCGAGTGGATGACCGAGTACGCTTCGACTGCCGCCGGTCGCGGCCTGGAAGCCATTATTGCCGGAGCCGGCGGCGCTGCCCACTTACCAGGAATGGTGGCCGGCCATACGCTCTTGCCCGTGATTGGTGTGCCCGTGCAGAGCCAGGCCCTAAATGGCATGGATTCGCTGCTATCCATCGTGCAGATGCCGGCTGGCGTGCCCGTCGCCACCATGGCTATTGGCAAGGCCGGCGCCATCAATGCCGCGCTACTTGCGATTTCCATACTTGGAGCCACACGGCCCGAACTGCATCTGCAATTGCAGGAATTCCGAAACTCACGCGCCCAGCAAGTACTCGGCGAGCGTCTTGGCGAAGGGGAGTAGCAACGTGCTACAGAAAGGTCAGGATCCATTGCCCCCCGGTTCTACAATCGGCGTTTTTGGCAGCGGGCAACTGGGGCGCATGCTGGCGATGGAGGCCCGCAGAATGGGCTATCGCTTGCATACCTTTTCACCGGAGGAAGACAGCCCTACGGGCCAGATCGCGGATCGCGAAGTCTGTGCAGACTACAGCGACCGCGAAGCCGTGCGCGCATTCACGAAAGAAGTCGACGCACTGACTTTCGAGTTCGAAAACGTTCCGTCGCTTGTGGCGGAAATTGCTGAGACGGAAGGCGTACTCGTTCGCCCTGCCGGCTCCATACTCCACGCCGCACAGAATCGATTGCGGGAGAAGGCACTATTCGGCAAGGCAGGACTGCCGGTTACGCCATACCGCGCCGTAACCAATCTTGTTGAACTAAGAACAGCCACTGGAGAAATCGGTTTTCCTGCCATTCTCAAAACGGCGGCCTTCGGTTATGATGGTAAAGGACAGATTCGGCTCGAATCCGAGGAACAGACTGAGAATGCTTGGCAAGCGCTTGGTGGGCAGGCATGCGTGCTGGAGGCCGAGGTGAGTTTTGAAAGGGAAGTATCGTTGGTGGCCGCGCGAGGGGCGGACGGCGACTTTGCAGCCTATCCTCTGGTCGAGAATCGCCACGTCAACCACATACTTGATGTCACGGTCGCGCCGGCAGAGGTAGAGCCGGCCGTCGCTGCTGAGGCGGAACGGTTGGCCCGTCAGTTGTGCGAATACATCCGCCTGGAAGGTGTGCTCTGCCTGGAGTTCTTTCTTTTACCACGGCGGCAAGACTGTTGCGATACAGCGGACTCTGAGTCACGGGCAGGCGAGTTCCTTCTGGTCAACGAAATCGCTCCCAGGCCCCATAACTCCGGTCACTGGACGATCGAGGGCGCATTAACGAGCCAGTTCGAGCAACAGTTGAGATCAGTTTGCGGTCTGCCACTTGGATCGACAGAGTTGATTCGTCCGGCGGCCATGTTAAATCTGCTCGGGGATCTCTGGCATAATGGAGAACCGAACTGGCAGTCGCTGCTGGCATTTCAAGATGCAAAGCTGCACCTGTATGGTAAACGAGATGCGCGACCCGGCCGCAAGATGGGGCACCTGACCGTGACTGCCGGCTCTACCGCGGCGGCCTTGGAGACGGGCCTCGCCGCGCGCAAGGCCTTGCAGCGAAACTGAGCAAGTCGTCAGAGAGAAGGCCTGACGTCATGCTCGGAGTAAAGTCGAGGAGTGCCGGCTGACCTTGTGAAGACACTCTGTACTTCAAGGAGTTGCAGATATGTCTCTGTTAGACTCACCCCGCGAAGCATGCGGCGTATTCGGCATCAGTGCCCCTGGGATGGACATTGCCAGGCTGACTTATTTTGCCATTTACGCCTTGCAGCATCGAGGCCAAGAGGCCGCCGGCATCGCCACCTGCGACGGCATGACCGCCCATATCCACAAAGGGTTGGGATTGGTTTCTCAGGTCTTTAATGAAGACAATTTGCACCACTTGCAAGGACATTTGGGAATCGGCCACACCCGCTATTCTACGACCGGATCGCCCCGGCTAAACAATACCCAGCCCTACATATTGGAAACTCTCGACGGCCCTCTGGCAATCGGCCATAACGGCAATTTGGTTAATGCGCCCAAACTTCGACGCGAGCTCCTGGAACGAGGGGTTGGCCTGTCCACGTCGACCGACAGCGAACTGATTATCCATCTCTTGGCCGGCGCCCGAGGTACGTGGTTGCAACGCATTCGCCAGATGATGACGATTGCTGAAGGCGCGTACGCGCTGACGATCCTTACCCGCGATGCCATCTACGGGGTGAGGGACCCATGGGGATTGCGCCCGCTGGTGTTGGGAGAGTTCGAGAATGGCCTGGCTATTGCCTCTGAAAGTTGCGCCTTCGCCACAATTGGTGCCCGCGCCATACGAGAGATAGAACCGGGCGAAATTGTACGCATAGACAAGGACGGATACGAAATTGTTCAGGGCGTGCCGGCAGAAAAGGCAGCGTTTTGCACGTTCGAGCAGATCTATTTCGCGCGCCCTGACAGCATTCTAGGCGGTCGCCTTGTCCACCGCGTGCGCCAGGCACTGGGACGCCAACTTGCCCGCGAGGCCCCGGCTGAGGCCGATATCGTTGTACCTGTACCTGACAGCGGCACTCCTCACGCCATCGGCTTTGCCCAGGAAAGCGGGATTGTCTACAGCGAAGGTCTCATAAAGAGCCGCTACATCGGGCGCACCTTTATACAGCCGACCGACCGCCAGCGGAAAGTCGGTGTAGCGATGAAATTCAACCCTCTGCCCGACAATCTTAAGGGTCAGCGAGTTGTCTTGGTGGACGACTCGATTGTGCGAGGTAATACGAGCGGCCCGCTTGTGCAGCTATTGCGGGACGCTGGGGCTTCCGAAGTCCATATGCGTGTTGCCTGTCCGCCGATTCGATTTCCCTGCTTCATGGGAGTCGACATGGCTAGCCAGTCGGAGCTAATCGCCGCGCAGAAGAACCTGGAAGAAATTAGAGTCTACATAGGTGTCGAATCTTTGTCCTTTCTCAGCGTGGACGGCATGATGAGCACGCTTCGTGCAGACGATGGCTACTGCAACGCCTGTTTCACCGGCAGTTACCCATTCGATACTCCCATGCTGGAATTGGAACTGGAACTAAAAGGAAAGGAACAGTTCGCAGGCGTACTTGGCAGTTGACAGGACGTACAGCACTGTGACTTGAATAGGCCTCCGACTCTCTTTTGCCACACTGGCGGAGAGGCACTACCCTCCCGCTTTGCCAACTTCTAATTCAAATATGAAAATTCTACTCATCGGCTCCGGCGCCAGGGAGCACGCACTCGCTTGGAAACTCTCACAGTCGCGACACGCCGAGCGCCTCTACGTAGCCCCGGGTAATGGCGGCACCGCTTCAATTTCAAACTGCAAGAACGTCCTGATTGCCGCCGATGACTTGGCTGCACTGCGCCGTTTCGCTAGCGAGAATGAGGTTGACCTAACAGTAGTTGGACCGGAGGTCCCGTTAGTCGCAGGCGTTGTCGACGAGTTTATCGCGGACGGGCTGCAGATATTCGGGCCAAGCAAAGCCGCGTCACAACTGGAGGGTTCCAAGGCCTACTCAAAGACGTTCATGAACAGGCACGGAATTCCAACCGGCTGGGCTGAGGTTTTCACCGACTTTGAATCGGCAGCCGACTTTGTCCATGATTTGGATGTCCTCCCAGTCCTGAAAGCCAGTGGATTGGCCGCCGGCAAAGGCGTTCTCCTGCCAACAAGTCGTTACGCGGCCGTCGAACAGCTGCGAGCGATGATGGTGGAACGTCGTTTTGGCGAGGCCGGCACGACCGTCCTGATTGAGGAACGCCTGCAGGGACCCGAACTATCAATACTTGCATTCTGCGACGGCCATGACATCAGGCTCATGCCGGCAGCGCAGGACCACAAGCGACTGCTAGACGGGGACAAAGGGCCTAATACCGGCGGAATGGGCGCATTTGCCCCGTCACCCCTGGCAACGCAGGAACTGTTGGAGGAAGCGGAACGCACTGTTCTGCGTCCTGCACTGGCCGGCCTGGCCTCTGAAGGTGCACCCTACAAAGGCGTTCTCTACGCTGGGCTCATGTTAACGGAACTGGGTCCCCGAGTACTGGAGTTCAACTGTCGTTTTGGCGACCCCGAAGCCCAAGTCATTCTGCCGCTTCTACAAAGTGACCTGGTCGAACTGATGCAGGCCTGCATACAAGGCACCCTGGCTCAGAATGAACCTGACTGGTCGCAAGATTCAGCTGTGAACGTAGTAATGGCCTCCGGTGGCTATCCCGAAGAATATGAGACTGGCAAGCGGATTTCAGGCCTCCCGGAAGGGTCTGTCAATGACTATGGGGCCTACGTCTTTCACGCCGGGACAAGGGTGGAAGAGTCGAGTCCAGCTAGTGAAAGTTCGAATGAGGAGGTAGTCCTCACGGACGGCGGGCGGGTACTATCTGTCACCGCCACTGGGACCAACTTCGCGAAAGCGGTTAAAGAAGCCTACCGTGCTGTCGACCATATTGCATTTGAAGGCGCGGTATGGCGCACTGACATTGGGCTCAATGCTGCCCAACAATAGTGGGAAGATTGCGGTAGGAACTGAGGGCCCTTTGGCAAACTGGTTGCGGGGCCCAATGTAGCCCCTGCCCCAAACCAACTCGGCCCAATTTCATCCTGATTTTCTTGTGACTACTAAACCACATACGGCGTCCGACTTGACCTGCCCTTCATCCCAGAGAAACACGGGCAAACTGATAACGAAACTGGTTGGCAGCCGCAACGTCGATGTAGCCGCAACGCGGTTATGACTACGTTGGACGGCGTGGCGTGGCTTTGGTAGAGGCGTTGCGGGCGATGTCCCCTCGCACAAGGGAGGGCCGACTTCCCGACTGCCCAAAAACGGGAGCGAGGAGAGAGCGAATTCCTTAGCTCTCCTCGTTCAAAGTTGCGAAATGAATGCAGCTGAATAGTTACATTAACTCTGTTTTCAGAAATTTTCACGGAGAGACCCCATGGCACTGATTCCCACAATGTTGTTGAAACGCCTTTACACATATGCCAGCCTGCAGAACACGACGGAGGGCGTACAGTTTTCTATCAAGAATCGACTGAGCGATGCAAAGTTGACGGGATTTCATGGCATCAGCATTGACGGCCGGGAGATTCCCAATGACAATCTTTCTTTGGACTTCGGTGAAGGGCAAGTAATTTCACCAGAGCAGGTCAACAGCGGCGGGGCTTTGGAATTTCCTTTACGCAAAGAAGTGATAATCACGGCACGGATATCACCCTTGGAAAAGGGACCTCACGCGATTCAGATCGGCGTCCAGACCTCCCCTTTTGGCCGGATTCAGTTCACGGTCGATGATGCCATTTCGGAGAAAGTTGACGCGCCGCGAATCCCACGCGACCGAGATGACGACTACAGCGAATCTGCAATTCGCGCCCGACAGACTTTCGTCGCTGACTACACTGGCCATTCGCTTGAACACGTATCTCAGTATTCCTTTGACCCCCACAACCTGCAGGGCAATATTGAGAATTTCACAGGCGTGGCCCAGGTGCCGATTGGCTTTGCCGGACCTCTAACGGTCTGCGGCGAGCATGCCAAAGGCGATTTCCTGATTCCACTGGCTACCACTGAGGGAACACTCGTCGCCTCTTATAACCGCGGCATGAAGCTGCTCAACCTGTCGGGCGGCGTCAAGTGCACTGTGGTTGCCGATGCAATGCAAAGGGCTCCGGTCTTCGTATTTGAAGACGCCCGGGGGGCACGCGATTTCATGGAATGGGTTGGCGAAAACATGACGCCAATAAGAGAAGAGGCCGAGGCCACCTCAAGTGTGGCCAAACTGGATAACATTGACCCCTACCAGTCAAATAAGTTCGCCTTTTTGCGATTCAATTACCAGACCGGAGATGCCGGAGGCCAAAACATGGTGGGGCGGGCTACCTTTGCCGCTTGCTCGTGGATTCTGGACCATTACGATGGCCAGGAAATAAAACGCTTTTACCTGGAGTCTAACTTTGCCACAGACAAAAAAGCGTCGCAGGTAAACATAATGCGCACACGCGGAAAGCGCGTTACGGCAGAGGCGATCATTCCGCGCGATGTGCTTATCCAGAACATGCGAGTAGCACCTGAGCAACTTTTCTATCATTACGGAGTTGCCAACATCGGCTCAATTCTGGCTGGTGTCAACAACAACGGACTCCACTCGGCAAACGCTATTACTGCCATATTTATTGCAACCGGCCAGGACGTGGCAAACGTCTCAGAATCCTCTGCCGGCCTGATATATGTTGAACTGACGGAGGAGGACGACCTCTACATCTCGATAACGATTCCATCGCTTATTGTCGCTACTTACGGTGGCGGCACGGGGTTGGCAACGCAACGTGAATGCCTGGAACTGCTGGGCTGTAGCGGCAAGGGGAAAGTCTATAAGTTTGCGGAAATTGTAGCAGGAACTGTATTGGCGGGGGAACTCTCGCTGGCCGCTGCCATCAGCTCTCTGGACTGGGTCAGTAGCCATGAGGAGTACGGACGCAATCGGTAGGCCCAAATGTTGGGCCAGCCGACTGGCGAGTAGGTACCAATTCAGGCAGTGCCTCAATCCAAAAACCTGCACAACAGGAAACGCCGCTTTCGCGTATTTCAAAAACGCAAGCGAAAGCGGCGCTAATTCTAGTGACTAATGTGCCAGTTACGGCCACGATTACTGACACAGATTAGATAGACTGGGGGACAGGGATTTGAACCCCGATCACCTGATCCAGAGTCAGGCGTTTTGCCGATTAAACTATCCCCCACCGAACCGACCAGTACGAACTATAGTAACATATCGGATGGTCGGGAACAAAAACTGCCAATCATCCAAACCAGATATGTGACAGTTGTTGCAGCGGGCCTTCAGTCAGCGGCCAGCCTGCGTACATCACAGAAACTATACACTTTCCTCTATCGTTAGCCCTTCCAAATAGGCTGTCGCACGTCCAATACGCTGCAGTGTTTCGTGGCGGCCAAGGGCGACGATGCTCTCAAACAGCGGGGGAGAAACCTTCTTTCCGCTTATCGCACCGCGAACGGGGCCAAATAAGTTGCCCGCTTTCACCCCAAGTTCGGATGCCCTTTCACGAAAAGCTTCCTGGATGGCGTCTGCATCGAAAAGTTCCAGTTCCTCCAACAGGGCGGCGCCGGCGCGCAACATCGCTATGCTCTGGGCTGCGTCCATCTTGCGTCCAATCAACAGCTTTGGATCAGAGTACGTTATCTCGTCCGAAGTCAGATACGCCCAGTCGACCCAATCTGCTCCTTCGTCAAGTCGTTTGAGGCGCTCCTGGATTACAGGGATCAGAACATCCAGCTTTCGATCCGAATGCAGTTCTGCTTCGGAAAGGCCCAGTTGCCGACTTAAGTACGGCACAAGAGCTGCTTTGAGGGCCACAGGTGTCAGTCCACGAATATAGAGTCCATTGAGCCAGTCCAGCTTCTCGTAGGGCAATGCCGCCGCAGACGGGTTGATCTCGTCTAAGCAAAAGCGCTCGATGGCTTCTTCGCGGCTGAAAACTTCCTCCTCAGGGTCGAAATTCCAACCCACGTTAGTGAGAAAATTGAACATGGCATCGGGCAAATATCCTGCATCCTGAAACTCGTGAACGAGCGCCAAAAACTCCTTACCTGCCACCAGCTTCTTTCGCTTGCTCATCTTGCCCTTGCCACTGGGGTCCAGAATGACTGGCAAGTGAACCAACACCGGCATTTCCCATCCAAAGGCATCAACGATGAGCTTGTGAATCGGCGCGGTGGCCAACCACTCTTCACCACGCAAGACGTGCGTAATTTCCATCAGGTTATCATCTACCATTGCGGCCAAATGATAAGTCGGCAGCCCGTCGGCCTTCAGCATTATTTCATCCTGCAAATGTCTGTTTTCGACTTGAATATCACCCCGCACCAAGTCGTGGTAGACTGTAACGCCGTCCAGAGGCACAGCGAAACGAATGACCGAAGATATTCCCTCAGCCTCGCGTTGGCTTCGTTCCTCGTCTGACAGCGTCCTGCAATGTCTATCATAGCCCGTTCGACGCCCGGCGCGCCTCTGTCGTCTCGCAACGAAGCCAGGCGTTCTGGCGTGCAAAAGCATTTGTAGGCGTGGCCGCGGTCTATCAGTTCCTGTGCTTTCTCCTGGTAGATTTCCTGCCGTTGCGACTGAACGTAAGGCGCGAAAGGCCCTCCGATGTCCGGACCTTCGTCCCAATCCAGGCCCAGCCATCGCAATCCTCGTATCAAACTGTCCATGCTTTCAGGGTCGAATCGTCTGCGGTCCGTATCTTCAATGCGAAGAATAAACTGTCCGCCCGTTTTTCGCGCCCACAGCCAGTCAAATAGAGCTGTACGCAGGCCACCCAAATGCAGGTGACCGGTAGGGCTGGGGGCGAATCGAACCCGGGCTGGGCTGTCCCCATCGTTTTTCATAGTGGTGCCTCAATAGGTGGGTCGCTCTCAATCTTCGTGAAACGCGCCCGGTAGACTAACACATGAGGTCATGCCCGTCAACGTGTGCGCTGTATGGAATCTTTCAGAAAGACCAATCCAGCGAAGGAATCACTTTCCAAGAATCATTCTCAAAGGGTATTTTCTTGGCACTTTTTTTCTTCTACTAAAGTGTGATAAGTTGTACATGAACTGGAATTGCGATGCCATCGCACGTCGGCTATACTGAGGATCAAATCTGCCGGCCGTCTCAAGCCCGCTTCGGGCGGCGGAGGAGATGAGACTCCTGGCGGAGACTGAAGTAGGCGCACGGCCGGCGTAGCCAGGCTTAAGGATTCATCTTGCCAGTGAACTACCAACCTGTAGGTTTTGATGTCGCTACAGGGGCAGTGGCAGCAGTCGCTGCCGCCCTGAATAACCGTTTTCACCACCCAGCGGCAAATGCCAAGTTGGGACGACAGTTGTCGCTTCTTCGACTCAGTTCGCATCTTCCCCGAAGTTGGGGGGCTGGTATGGCGGTTTGGGCTACTGAGAACAGGCCACAAAACCGCTCTCTCTCCTTTAACCTGACCACGACCGACCTTGCCCAGTGGAACGTTAGCCAGTACGACAATCTTGATCCGGACAGGCGATTCGATACAATCGTGATTGGCGTGCCTTCCGGGGCCACGGCCCACATTTGCGCCAGCCTCGGCGCCCCTCTGTTAGCCGACGGCTTTCCCATCACCTTCTCCTCACGAGGTAAACCTGACGACATTTCCGGCTATCAGCAGCGCAGCGTGGATCTGCTGACGCCAATCCTGAACCACAATCCTGACCTGCTTGCTGTAAGCGTTTTCGATCCTATCCACGGGCGGCAGCAGATTAAGCGTGGTGTCAGCATTTATCTCAAGTTGGCGACCTTGCCGGACCATTACAAGAGGTTTATTCGCGAACGTCTAATGCCAGGCGGATCGCTGTTACTCCTAAACTGTTCCTCCAAGTGGAGCCAGTATGAGATAGGCGCTCGTCACCGATTGCAGATTGGTGGGTATGGAGGGTTTACTGATCAGGAGTTTATCCGTGGTACTCCTTGGCTGGACGACTGGCTACATGAGGAAGGGGGTGTTCAACGGAGTGGCTGGCGGCTTTCCCGTCACTGGACATATCAGCCGGAGGCACAGTGGGGGTCGATTTCCGGTTTCGCCACCTCCGTCCGTGACCACGCTGGTGACGAAGGCTTACCAATTCACACGCTTTCATTCTCGTCGATCGACGAAATCAGCCGGACGGCCTTTTACGCCTGGCAGTGGCTGTTCTATCTCTTGGGAATCCAGCCAGGCGCAGTTCTGGTCGAGAGTGGTCCGCAGATGAATCCGGTGATTGGGCTGCGAAGTCCTGTAATCCCACTCTGGTTGCCGGCTACGTGCAGCCGAAGTCATCTCCTGCTTCAAGGAATCTTGCCAGATTTTCCACCACGGATTCCGGTGTTGTTTCAGGCCTGGCCAACCGGAAACCTGACCCCAGACGTGATTCCTGCCAAGATCTGGAACACAACTCTCTCGGGCCGGCACGGCCGCTGGCTAGGAGGCGACCCTCTTCGCTTCCCTGGAGACTTTTCGACCATTACGCAAATGACGCCGGCTATCGAAGATTGGAGCAATCGCCACACGCACAAACTGCAACGTCATTTGCGGGGCAGCGAACTGAGTGAGCTACAAGCCCTGTTGGCCAGCGGAGGTGATCAGGCCGAAGATCAGTTGCCAGCGGAAACAGAGCAGGCGGAATTCTAACGAAATGTACTTGTCATGTTGTGTATGGGCTTTGACCGCTTCTGCAGAAAGTGTCATCGCGGACATGGAGGCTTTGGGCTTCCGCTGGCTCGATATCAGGCCTGGCTTCTTGGATGTACCAAGAATGCAGGCCCTTTCAGAGGCCAAGTCGCTTAGAGTATCTTCAGTAGCCGCTTCATTTGAGCTGCCGGACAACGCCGAATTGGACAGCTCGGATTCGAAGGTTCGGAAAAGGGGATTGGAGCACGTTGAGCAGGTTGTTAAAGACTGTGCAGCCATGGGAGGCGGCGTGGTCTACTTTGTACCCGGTGGTAACGACAGCCGTGAAGCCTTGTCTTGCTATGCCGACTCGCTCGCGACTGCTGCCGAGAGTGCGGCTTCTCACGATGTCAGACTTTGTATCGAGCATTTTCCTGGGACTGCTCTACCAACTGCTGCAGACACGCTCGACTTCATCAAGGCGATCGATCATCCTAACCTCGGACTACTGTTTGACATAGGCCATATTCAGATCAGCGGTGAGAATCCCGCTGGAGTCATCAGGCAGGCAGGCGACCGACTCTTCTATGTCCATCTCGACGACAACGACGGTGCTGGCGACTTGCATTGGGCTCTGCTGGATGGCGTGCTGACAACAGAGACGCTTCGAAAAACGTTTGAAGCTCTTCAGGACATTGGATATTCCAGTGCCGTCAGTCTTGAACTAAGCCCACAACTTGGAGATCCGTTTCAGGCGCTCAAGCGAAGCCGTAAGATAGCCATAGACTGTGGCGCTGATTATCTTCTTCAGTATTAACAGGAGGCTTGCATGTCCTGGCAGTTTGAAGTGCTGCTGGAACCCATTGGCCTGACAGAAGGGCCGGTCTGGTACCGAAATTCACTCCTGTTCACCAACATTCCCAACAGTCGCATTATGCGTTACGACCTTGGCGACGGTCAGGTCAGCGTCTGGCGAGAGGGCACGAACGAGGCCAATGGTCTGATGCTGGACGCAAACGGTACTGTGAACGCGTGTGAAGGCGGCGGTCGACGCATGGTGCAGTACGATGAAGGCGTAGAAACTATAGTTGTGTGTGACGAGTTCAAAGGGAAGCGTCTCAATAGCCCTAATGATCTTGCTATCGACAGGAAGGGTCGAATCTGGTTTACAGACCCACGATATGGCGACTTCCGTGATGATATGGAATTGGATCACGAGTCGGTCTATCGATTGGACAAGCAAGTGGACGGAAGCTGGCAGCCTGTGCGCGTGACCTACGACACGACAGCACCCAATGGTCTGCTGCTCTCCCCTGACGAAAAAACACTCTATGTTGCCCAGAGCAAACACGGAGAAGGCGAGTTGCGTGACCTGCGGGCTTATCCTGTGCTCGAAGGGGAATCGGGTGAACCGGGTCCAATCGTAGGGCCCTTTGAAATACTCCACAATTTCTACCCTCATCGAGGCGTGGACGGCATGTGTTTCGACAGTGAAGGAAATTTAGTAGCCACTGCAGGTTGGGGGACCAGCGGCCCAGGTGGGATGATTTACGTTTTCGCACCAAACGGAAGAGTGCTGGAGACCCATCCTCTGCCCTGCGACAGCCCAACCAACTGTACATTTGGCGGTCCCGAATTACGCGATTTGTACGTTACAAGCATGGAAGGACATCTTCTTCGCGCCCATACAGATCGACAGGGATTGGGCGCTGGTTAGTCAGCTGGCGGTACCAAAGATTCTCCTGGCTTGATTAGCGATCTCGCCACAATGGTCAACTGCAGACGCCTCGTCGATACATTGCAGTTGTCATAGAGGGAACTGCTTGGCCTCTGTATCCTCTCGATGGTTCACTCGTCCTGGGAAGAATGCTTTCCCTATTTTGTCAGAACAGGGTTCCCCAATGCCACGCGCGTTCACGTTGTGGTATACTTGGCTTTTTGGCGATTATCTACGAGAGACAAACTAGGAAGGGATGTAGCGAGTGGCGATTACGCGCACGCGAGTTGCAGATGATACGTGGGTTTTCACAAGTGCGCTTTACGCAGAGGTAAACGCGGGGCTTGTCGTTTCGCCTGAAGGGGGCATTCTGATCGATACGCTGCCTTTTCCTTCAGAAACGAAACAGATTATCGATTTTGCAGCGCAAGTCTGTCCGGCAGGAGTCCGCTACCTGATAAACACAATCAGTCACGCGGATCATGTCTACGGCTCCTGCCTTTTTCCTGAAGCTGAACTCATAGCCCATGAATCAGCCCGCGATCTGCTCGTTCGCTATGGCCGTAAAGCCTTGGAGGAGGCGAGAGAGCATACGAACGAATTGCTGAGAGTCGAAATACGACTTCCCAAGATTATATTCAACGAAGGCTCGGTCATTCGGTTGGGCGACAAGACTGTCCATATCATGCATGCGCCGGGTCCTGGACCGGATGTATGTGTTGTGCATGTGCGCGAGGAAAAAGTGTTGTTTGCCAGTGACCTGATGATGCCAGTGCCGGTGATTGCCTCACCGCTTGCCGATATCGAAAAGTTTAAGCAGTCATTGCACAGTCTCCATGAGTTTAATCTGGAAACCATTGTCCAGGGGCACGGAGACATTCTTCTGCGAGGCGAGGTTACCCCCAGCATCGAAGAGGGCATTAAATACCTGAACGAAATTGAAGAACTGGTCGACCGTCTGCTAACTGAAGGGGCTACCAGGCGGGAGCTGCTGAGCAATGATATCGAGAAATTTGGCCGGAATCGCATACCCCTGGGCGGACTGGTGCAGAACTTCCACCAGGCAAATCTGGTCTATTTGTGGGAAAAGGCAAAGGCTGCCCGCAGAAGAGAGCCCCAGCCAGCCTAAAGACTATTCGGAGACCCTGCAGTCTTCCTCCAAGAGCAGCACGCTTTCATCCCTGGGCACAGAAAATCCTCTAGATTACGGTGATGAAGAGCGGATTTCAATCAGAAAGAGTCTGATGAATTCAGGGTCTTCGTGACTAGATCATGCAGCAGTGAGGGGTTAGGATAAGATCCAAGTGAATCGATCATTGGATAGACTCGTTAGCCAGATTGAAGAACTTTCGCCTGGGCAGCGGAGACTGCTATGGCGGCAGGTGAAAGCTATGGGATTGCTGGAAACGGAAGAACTACTGTCCGACCGAAATCCATTGCCAATTGCCTTAGCCGTACAGCCGATGAATCTGGCGGGACAAAGGGAGGCACCCAATTCGGAGATTGTCGAGCAGGCGCCCCCTCGGCCCGCCGAGCGAAGGCAGCTTTCTCCCTATCGGTCTCCTGTAAGTGGACGTGCTGTCATGGGCTCGCCCAGGCAAGATAGTGAAGCACCATCGGAAATGGCACCCCTGCCAGGAAAGGCGCCGGCACAACCGATTCGCATAGTTTTTGACGGTGGCAGTCGCGGCAACCCAGGCCAAGGTTACGGTAGCTTTGCGATGGATTGGCCAGGACTGCCTCGGGAAGTTGTTCAACTGAATTTCGGCGACCGCGTTACCAATAACGAAGCCGAATACGACACTCTAATCGCGGCTCTGGAGGCGGTTCGAGACCGTCTCGCCGAACAACAGATTGACTCCAAGACGACAGCCCTGGATATCTGGGGTGATTCGCTATTGGTCTGTAATCAGGTGAAAGGTAAATGGAAATGCAAAGAGCCTCGCCTACAGGTCCGCCGGGACAAAGCGCTCAAGCTGCTCAGTAAGTTTGATAGTCCTGAACTCAACCATCAGCCACGTGAAAAGAGCGTGGAAATCTTGGGTCACTGACGTCACTTGGATTTGACGAGACGACGATGTGCGTCGAAAAGGTTCTGCATCAGCATTACGTTTGTAATGGGGCCCGTTCCGCCAGGAACTGGTGTTAGCATTCCAGCTACGGCCTCCACGCTTGCCCCTTCGCAATCTCCTTTCAAGCCCTCGTCCGTGTAAGTTGTGCCAAAGTCAACGACGACTGCTCCGGGCTTAATCCACTCACCCGTTACCATCTCTGGCCGACCAACTGCTACACACAGAATGTCCGCGTTGCGGGCAACGGCTGGCAGGTCTACTGTGCGGCTGTGAGCGATTGTCACAGTGCAGTGTCGATGCAGCAATAGTAGCGCCATAGGCTTCCCAACAATGTCGCTGCGCCCAATAACCACGGCATTCTTGCCCTTGAAGTCCACGCCGGCTTCTTCCAATAGCAGAATGCCTCCTGCAGGCGTAGCAGGCACAAAGTAGGGTTGGCGTTGCGAGGCCAGCCGGCCGGCATTTTGCGGATGGACGCCGTCTACGTCCTTTGCCGGTTCAAGGAAATCGATAAGAACGGAGTCGTCGATATGATCGGGCAGAGGTTCCAGGACCATGATGCCATGTACCGACTCGTCGTTATTGAGAGCCTCCAGCGCTTCCTCGACTTCACGCTGGCTGCTGTCCTCTTTCATTTCAACCGGTCTTAACGCGGCTCCAACGCCCTGGCAAGCACGACGGATGGAGCGTAGATAGCCCTTTGCGGCGGCATCTCCGCCAACCTGTAATGCTGCCAGCGTCGGCAGTACACCGGTCTCGTCTGACAATTCGGAGAAACGCTGATTCAGTTCCGTCTGTAACTGTTTTGCAAGTTGTCGACCGTTCAGAAGTTTGGCGCTCATATCGCAATACCTAGTGTCTCGAAACACGCGGCGCGAGCAGCGATGTAGCTTTTCTCAGCGGCATCTGTCAACGCACCCACTCTGCCCTTGCCTTCCTTAACAAAATCCTCATCCTTGAGGAATTTCAGATTGATATTCACATTGACTAGGGCGCTGTGTAGAGCGGCGAAGGCCAGATGTGCCGCCGTTGCCGCATCACTGACAACATTCGGGTTGCCCTTTTCTGCGATGGGAGGCGTCAGCTCCAAGAGCTCGGCGCAATACGAGGCGATACTCAACGGGACCTCAGCTGCTTCCCGCAAAGCGGACTGCATAGCTTCGGAGCGGGCTGCCTTTTCTTCCTGCGTCGATCGGGGCATGGTGAAACACGCGGCCACGGCGCCGAAGGCCTCGGCGTCTTTATCTGCCAGCTTCAAGAGACGTGTTCGCAGATCCTCCGTTCGAAGCAAATGTCCTCGCAGTTCCTCTTCCACGGCCGCGTACTTCTTTCGTCCTACTGTGAAATTCAAGACCATGCTAAGCAGGGCGGCGGCCTGACAAGCGGAAAGAGCCGCGGCCGCGCCTCCTCCTGGCGTCGACTCCCCTGAGGCCAGTTCATTCAGGAAGGTTTCGACGGGAATTCTTGCTGTTTCCAAATCTTTCACTATCAGTCCTCTCCACGGATAAGTTTCGAACCCTCAAGGGCGATGAGAACAGTTGTTGGTACTTCATCGCACTGGGTAAACGCATGTGACGCCACTACTCATTATCACATTGGCTGCCTCAGTCTACGGTCTCGAGGCACACGGTCGCAAGATACCCATTCAGTTAAGCCCTTGTTTCT
Source organism: Caldilineaceae bacterium (assembly GCA_965116395.1). Taxonomy (GTDB): domain Bacteria; phylum Chloroflexota; class Anaerolineae; order Caldilineales; family Caldilineaceae; genus Bin5. Next base: position 4,809,567 of record OZ220684.1, on the reverse strand, counting down.
GTAAATCAAATTATAGCATTCACTAAGACAGACAGCTAGCCATCGGCGATGAATTATCGGGGCTTACACCAGTGTAAGCCCAGGAATCTTCCCGGGGTTGTCTGTTTCTTGAAAACAGATAACGAAGCAGATAGGGGCGCCTCAACCGCTGACAGCATGGTCGAGAATCTACTAAGCATTGACAGTTCGGGTCTCCTTTAGTACGCTGCCCTAATCTGTCGCCGGACTATAGAGAATCATGACGTCATTTCTATTGAGTATTCCGGTGCGTGAAAGTCTGAAATAGTAGCATGTACTAGACGGCATAAATTAGGGACGAATCCATTATGAAAAGTAGTGCGCTTATCTGTAATGCGCAGCAGGAGTTCTCGCTGCGGGAGTTCGACATCCCGGGGCTCGCCCCCACTGATTTGCTTGTGCGCTGTATCTGGTCTGGTGTCAGCGTGGGGACAGAGTTTGCTGTAATTCGTCACAAGATTACCTATGGGCCCTTTCCCATCTGTACGGGTTACCAGGCAGTGGGGATTGTCGAAGACATAGGAGCAGATGTGTCAAGGTTCGAGGTCGGCGACAAGGTCTACTACCGCCGCAGCTTTCTGCCGATGGAGGTTGGCGGTGGGTCGGTTACGTCCTGTTCCGGCGCCCATTCCTCCTACGCGATCATGCCGGAGGACGCGGAAGTCGAAATCATGCCCGAAGGTGTAGACGAAGCGACCGGCTCCCTCTTCGTCATGCCTGCTGTAGGATACAATGCCGTCGATATGGCCGGCGTTCAGATGGGCGACGTGGTTGCATTTCATGCTGTCGGACTCATCGGACTGGGAGCGCTGGCCGCGGCGCGACTGCGCGGGGCAGAGACTATCGCTATCGACCTCAATCCAAAGCGGTTGGAGATGGCAAAGGAGTTGGGTGCCGCGCATGTCATTGACGCTAGTGAACTGTCCGCCGACGAGGTAAGAGTTCGGGTAGAGGAAATCCAGCCAGGTGGAGCAGATGTGGTGTTTGAAGGCAGCGGCATTCCATCCTGTCTTGACCTGGCCTTCCCTCTCGCTCGACTGAAAGGAAAGTTCGTCTTTCTTGGCCATTATGGTAAGGCGCCCGTCTCCTTCAACTATCTGGTGCCTCACGCCAAACAGTTGACAGCATTCTTTCCTTGCAACGACGGGCTGGCGCCTTGCCGCCAAGCCGTGCTACGAAATATCGCCACCGGTGCCATCCCATGGCACAGGACGATAACCAATCGCGTGGCAGCCTCAGAGGCCCCAGACTTGTACGCCAAGATAAATCGGAACGCCCTGCCTGATTTGATGGGCGCGGTCATACAGTGGTCCTAATCAGAGAGGAAGGAGTGTAGGGAGAAATGAGCAAGATCCTCATCACCGGCACAAGCGGTTTTATCGGCAATGCGCTGGCTAAGACCATCACGGAAAACAGCAATCACGATCTTGTCTGCCTTTCCCGCAGCCCAACCGACCTGCCAGGCGCGACAATCATACAGGGCGACTTTTCCGATCCGAAAGAACTGCGAAAACTGGATCCTCACGAAGGGATCGATACCCTTGTTCATCTTGCAGCTGTGGTAGGGGGGAGCTCTGAAGAGGACGGCCTGAGAGTAAATGTGGCGGGCACTCACCACCTACTCCGCCATCTCATTGAACGGGGTTGCAAAAAGTTTGTCCTGGCTAGTTCTATTGCCGCGGTCGGGATGCAATCCGTCGAGTTTCGTCCACTCCAACTCCCCATGCCAGATGAACATCCTTGTCTGGATCGCGATGGTTACGGGTTTTCCAAGTACATGATGGAGGAGGTTACCCGTTACCTGTCGAGACAAAATGACTCGCTAGACTTTATCAATCTGCGGCTGGCAAGCATTGCTCCTGATGATCGCCAGCTGATCCCTTTAGAACCCGGCCCTGTACCTGTCTGGGGAATGGGAAGAATCTCGGTCATGTTTCTGAGCGATACCGTGCGCTGCCTGATCGCCGCGGTCGAGGCCCCTCATAATCCAGGCGTGCGCATCCTCAACGCGGTAGGGGGTCAGTCCTGCACAGCGGTCCCTGTGCCGGATCTGATGCGCTCCTGGTACGGCGAAGAAGCCGACGAACTGGACTTCTCTCACTATGAGCGGACAGGCCGCGAGAAGGATCCTGTGTACGACATTTCGAGAATTCGGGAGGAGTTAGGTTTTGTGCCACAGATGCCAATACTGGGAGATTGACAAGCTATGAAGATTACACGGATCCGCACTGACCACTTCCGTATCCCCTTGCCGGTTGTTCTTTCGGACTCCACGCACGGTGACATTTCTCATTTCGGGCTGATCACGGCGCGAATCGAGACCGCGGCCGGGCTGGAAGGAATGGGCTATACGTATTGCGGCGGTGACATTGGCGGCACTGCAATCCTGGCTCATATTCGCGATGACCTGGCTCCCGTTTTGATCGGAGAAGATGCCAATCGTGTTGAACGCTTGTGGGAACAAATGTGGTGGCACGTGCACTTTGTCGGAAGGGGCGGGGCCGCTTCCTTTGCCTTGGCGGCCCTTGATATCGCCTTGTGGGACCTGCGAGGCCAGGCCCAAGTTGAACCCTGGTGGCGGATGCTGGGAGGCCATGATCCCGAGGTGCCGGTGTACGCCGGCGGCATAGACCTTCAGTTCTCGCTGGATGAGCTTTTGGCGCAGGCCGATGACTTTCAGGAGCAAGGTTTTCGCGCCATCAAGATGAAGGTTGGCCGAGACCGGCTCTCCGAAGACCTGGAGCGGGTGGCGGCCATGCGCAAACACCTGGGTCCGGATTTCCCGTTAATGGCAGATGCCAATATGCGCTGGCGAGTGGATGAGGCTATTCGGGCTGCCCGCGGAATGGCGCCCTTTGAACTGCTATGGTTGGAGGAGCCGACGATTCCTGACGACGTTGCCGGCCATGCTCGTATTGCCCGGGAGGGCGGTCTTCCGATTGCGACCGGTGAGAACTTCCATACAATGTATGAGTTTCAGCAGATGATCGCCCATGGGGCTATCTCGTTTCCTGAACCGGACGTGGCCACGTTGGGGGGTGTTACGCCTTGGCTGAAGGTCGCGCATCTGGCGGAGACCTGCAACCTGCCGATTACGACCCACGGCGTTCACGATCTTCAGGTTCATATGCTGGCGGCGATTCCCAACAGCTCTTATCTGGAAGCACATGGATTTGGGCTTGATCGTTTTATCAAGCATCCTCTTCAAATCAGGAATGGGGTGGCCATCGCGCCGGATAGACCAGGGCATGGCGTTGAATTTGACTGGGCAGCCCTCGAGGAATACAGGAGTTGAGCGGAGAGACTGTGCACTATGGAAAAGCGACTTGCAGGAAAGGTTATTGCAATACTCACCGCGCATGAATTTGAGGACATTGAGGTGATGTACACAGTTCTGCAGTTGAGCCAGGCTGGAGCCGACGTCGTCTTAGGCACGCTGCCGCTGGAGGCCCTCGGCCACTTTCATGGACGTCCAGCATGGCCTGAGAAGCCGGTAACGGGAAGGTTTGGGCATACGATTCCTTTTGACGTACTCGCCGAGGGCAATCGGTATACCGTGCAGAGCCTCTGGGAAATGAATCCAGATGAATTCGACGCGGCAGTTTTTCCCGGTGGGCTTGCGCCTGATTTCCTTCGGATAGATGACAAGACATTGGAGTTTGCTGCGGCAATCCATCGGGCCGGCAAGGTGCTGGCAGCCATATGTCATGGGCCGCAAGTGCTCATTTCTCTTGACCGGCAAAAGGGGACGGACAGTGTTGCCGGCCGCAATGTAACCGCCTACTGCGCGGTTACCGATGATCTGCTCAACGCCGGCGCAAGCTATCATGATGTGCCTGCGCTAATTGATGGTAATGTCGTGACGGGGCGCGTTCCGGACGACTTGCCTGAATTCTGCGATGCTATCATCGATGCACTGTCAGAGTCGTGACTCTAGCCTGCGTCCAGGGACGAATGGACCTACTTCCTTGCTAAAGGAAAAGTTCGACTGCGTGCGCCACCCTGAAGGCGTTCGTCTCACCTACAGTTCGAATGGAGATACTATGGATACTTCTGAAATCAAAGCGATGACTTTCGATGTCTTTGGTACGGTGGTGGACTGGCGCGGATCGATAATAAGTGAGGGGAAAGATGTCTGGACCGCCAAGGGCGTTGAAGTGGACTGGGAACAGTTTGCAGACGAATGGCGAGGAGGATACGGACCGGCCATGAACCGGGTCCGTACTGGGGAGCTGCCGTGGATGAATATCGATGCCCTCCACCGCCTGATTCTGGATGATCTCCTGGAGCAGCACCAGGTCTCGGGATTGTCCGAAGTCGATAAGAAGGAATTGAACAGGGTCTGGCACCGGCTGAATCCATGGCCCGATGTTAAGTCAGGCCTTGCACGTCTGCGTCAGCACGCCATCGTTGCGTCGTTGTCCAATGGCAACGTGGCCCTACTGGTCAACATGGCAAGGCACGGAGGGATATGCTGGGACTGCGTGCTTTCGGCAGAGCTGGCCAAGCATTACAAGCCGGACCCGGAAGTGTACCAGATTGCGGCAGCGCTTTTGGGGCTGGAGCCTCACCAGGTACTGATGGTCGCCGCCCACAACGGAGACTTGAAAGCCTCGAAGGCTGTTGGATTCAAGACTGCGTTTGTCCATCGGCCTCGGGAGCATGGTCCCGACCAGATTTCGGATCTGAAACCTGATCCTGCGGTTGATGTAGAAGCAAGTGACTTTGACGATCTCGCTGATCAACTTGAGATACGCTAGTAATCTGCACGAGTACGGGAATGGCCTTGTGGTAAGGCGAGAAGGGGAAAGGCGGTTTGTTGGAAACCGTCAGCCCTGCTGATACCTGGGGTCAATGGCATCGCGCAGGCCGTCGCCGATGAAGTTGATGCTTAGGACTGTCAGCAGGATCATCACGGCAGGAGGCACCCAAATCCAGGGGCCGTCCTGGAGCACGTCGAGGCTGCGGGCGGTTTCCAGCATGTTGCCCCAACTTGGCGTGGGCAGTGGGATGCCGACCCCGAGGAAGCTCAGCCCGGCTTCAAGAAGAATCGCGCCATTTACCGCGAAAGTTACTGAGGCGAGCAACGGTGCAATTACGTTGGGAAGCACATGCGTGACGATGATTCGCCGGTTGCCTGCACCCAATGAGCGCGAGGCCAGCACAAACTGCTGTTCCCGCAAGGAGAGTACCTGGCCCCGTACGAGGCGAGTAATGCCCGGCCAACTGAAGATGCCGATCAGGAATATGACGCTGGCAATGCTCTGGCCTAAGTAGATGGCCGCGGTGAGAATAATCACCACGCGCGGGAAGGTCATCACGACATCTGTAAAGCGCATAATTGCCTGGTCGGCCTTGCCCCGATAGTAGCCGGAAACCGAGCCAAGAATAACGCCGATGACGGTTGAAATTGAAGCTGCGGCAAAGCCGACGGCCAGTGAGACGCGGCCGCCGAAGAGGGTGCGGCTCCAGATGTCACGGCCCACGCGGTCCGTGCCCAAAAAGTGCGCCATGCTTGGCTCTTGAAACTTGTCCTGTAGATTTAGTGCAGCGTAGTCATAGCGAGTGAGCACAGGTGCGCCGATGCTCGCCAGCAGGACAACCGCGAACATGATCAGTCCCGCCAAGGCAAGCGGATGACGGCGAAACCGCCACCAAGCCTGGGCAGTGGGGGACTGTGAACCAAATCGTCGAATTCCAATGTCTGTTGACATGTCAGTCCGCTGGCCAATCGTTCCTTGTAGAGCTATTCGGGGCCATCATGCCGGCAACTGCGTACACGTATACCGTTTCCCTTTTTATTCGTAGCGAATTCTTGGATCGGCGACCGCGTAGGCGAGATCGGTGATCAGGTTGGCCGACAAAACAACCAGAGCGGTCACCAGCATTATTCCCATGACCATGGGATAGTCGCGCGCGGCAACTGCATCAACCAATAACGCCCCCATGCCCGGCCAACTGTAAATGGTTTCGGTGAAGAGCGCGCCGGCAACCAGGGTAGGCAAGCTTAAGCCCACGACTGTAACCACAGGGAGGAGGGCGTTTCGAAAAACGTGGCGCCACGTTACTGCGGGCGGCTTCAGCCCTTTGGCTTTGGCGGTGCGGACGTAGTCCTCCCCCCTTACTTCAAGCATGCTGAAACGGGTATAACGCATGAAGGTCGCCAAGTTGAAGATGGCGAGCGTACCTGCAGGCAGCACCAGGTGGTACATCAGATCAAATATAGACTCCGGCTTGCCAATAGTGCGCATTCCTCCGGACGGGAACCAACCCAACTTGACCGAAAAGATGTAGAGGCCAAAAATGCCGGCGATAAATGCCGGCATGGAAATTCCCACAAATGAGAGTCCTGTAAAGGTGAAATCCCAAACGGAGTATTGCCGCAGGCCGATAAAGATACCAAGCGATACGCCGACGGCGATACCAATTCCGAGGGCTGTACCCATGAGCAGGAACGTTCGGCGCAATCGTACGGCCAGCACTTCGGACACGTCGTCGCCGTTCTTGAAACGAAAGCCGAGATCGCCTTGAACGACCTGCCCCAGCCATTTTACGTAGCGAATGGGAAGCGGATCGTCGAGACCATAGCGCTCGCGCACAAAGTCCAGGTCTTCTTTCGTGATACCGATTTCTTCGTTGACAAAGAAATCTACCGGATCGCCCGGAGCCAAATTTATCAACAAGTAGATGACAATGGTGACCAGAAAGAGGACTGGAATGTTTATCAGAACGCGGCGCAGGAAGTATTGCATGTGAGTTGGGGGCGACTCCGAATAGGGCCCTGAAGATTGAAGAGGCAGTGCAGATGGCCTAACACGCCAGGCCAGCTGCACCGCCTCGAGGTGGTGCTATTTCATGTTCCAGTCTTGGGAGCGATCAACGTAGGGACCGCCACCAGGAGCAGGGAAGTAGTGGAAGTCTTCGATATCCACGGTAGCGATGCCGTATCGGGTGGAGACCCACCAGTAGGCAAAGGTGGCTTCATCGTTCTGATACTTGCAAAGGGCGGTGCGGGCTGCCCTGTAGTCTTCGGCAGTCTGGGAGGCGTCCATGGCATTGAAGAGGTCAACATAGTTGGGATCGTCGATTCCCCACTGGTTGTCTGCCACGTACCAGATCGAGCTGTAGGATGCCGGTCCGCCGCCAGCGCCGCGATAAGCGATGTTCCAATCGGCAGCGTTGTCGTCCACGACTGTGCGCCAGGTGGGCACGTCAAGGAAGGTCGGATTCAAGTTGACGCCGATATCGGCCATGTTGGCCTGCATTACGGTCAGGATGTCTTTTGCCAATTGCGAAGTGTAGTAGGTGGGGATGTCAAGGTTGACACCGTCCAGCGTAACACCGTCGGCAGCGGCTTCGTCCAGAAGTTCACGGGCCTTTTCCGGATTGTACTCGTAATAGTTGGCGTCTGCCGGCCAGAAAGTGGGATAGGGATCCTGGCAAGGTGTGGCCTGCGCGGTACCGTTGAAGACGTCGTTGATAATTGATTGACGGTCGATACCGTACATGAAGGCCTGGCGGATGCGCTTGTCCTTCCAAACATCGTTCAGAAAGTTGTAGTTGAACATGTTTGTCACGAACGACGGGCCTGAGAAGATCTGGTAGTCGGGGTTGCCTTCAAAGCGGCTTGCCACATCGGCGCTGACGTAGGTGAAGTCAATGTCACCACTCTCCAGTGCCAGTACGGCGGCCGTCTCGTCAACGAAGTACCGGTTAACCAGCTGATCCAGCTCGGGTGTGCCATCCCAGTACAGTTCGTTCGGCTGGAGCGTCATGAACTGATCTTTCTCGAAGGAATGGAACTTGAACGGACCGGTGCCGACCGGGCTGCTGAACCACCAGTCGCTGCTGAATATCTCGGTCGGTTCGAAATCGATGGCGTGCTCAGGAAGAGCGTAGTAGCCGCGCACTGAATCGTAGAATCGCGGATTCGGGTTGCTCAGCTCGATTTCAAGCGTCAGGTCGTCAACGACGCGGATACCGGTAATTTCATCGGCTTCGCCGTCGTTGTACTCGGTCCAGCCAACAATCTGCTGGGGCTGGCCAATGCCAAAGTGGGTCACCGCGGCCATCGGCGCAGCAACGAACTCAGCGGTCCATTTCAGATCTGAGGCGGTGAAGTCCTCGCCATCATGCCATTTGACGCCTTCTCGCAGATTGAAGGTCCAAACGGTGGCGTCCTCGTTAGGTTTCCAGCTGACAGCCAACGCAGCTTCGTTGGTGTGATTTGAGAAGGTGGAGTCCATGATGATCAGCGGCGTAAATATCTTGACGAACCAGACATTGCCGGCGCCGTTGTTGTAGAGTACGCCCTGCGGGTCACCACCTGGACCGACGTCGAAGCCGCCGATGAGTACCTGCTCAACTTCCTCATCCATCGCGTCCGCCATGTCGGCGGAATCCTCTGCCTCTTCAGCAGCAGGTGCGGCGGCAGGCGCGGCGCATGCAGCCAGGAGCGCCATCACCAGGACGATGGCCATGCTCAGAAATTTACTACGGTTCATTGGTGTCTCCTCATTAATGAATGTATGGGTAGAAAAAAACTTTGGTACTGCTGTGGAAGCAGAGAGATAATCGCACAGAAAGTAAGCGAGTGTCAAGTTTTTCGGACTACGGCTCAACTTCATCCTCGTATTAGGCGACAGCAGAAAACGTATGCCTCCCAGGCGAGCGTTAAGGATACCAGATGGCAGTCTGCTCAGTGTGCTGTGTTATACTGGCTCCTTGGCGGGAAAACCTCACGGACCCTGCAGAAAGGCAGAATCAAGGCACGAAGTAAGGGCTGTTTAGCCAGGTCCATGCGACGCTTGGACCCTAACTGGCAAGTACGATTTCCAAGAGTCAGGACCTCATACTTGCGGTCTTAATTGGACCCAGTCTACATCTCGGCCTTCCCTATGTTGGAGCAGACAGGGTCGGAATCCACCATTTCAGCTTAGATTTCTTTTCGGGGTGAATCCGAAGACAAGGAGGAGACCAATGTCCACGCGCAACTATGAGGTCCTATTTGTCGAGAAGGGAGTCGCCGATGTGCGGGAGTGCGAAATGCCGGAAGCAGGGCCAGGCGAGCTACTGATCAGGGCGCTGGTCTCGCTGCTCAGCCCGGGTACGGAGAGGGCATTTCTGCTGGGTCTGGCGAATACACCAGCGCAATACCCGCAGAGCACCGGCTACAGCAACATAGGTGAAGTGGTCGGGGTGGGAGCAGGCGTTGAGGGCTGGGAAGTAGGAGATCGAGTCGCGTCGCGGGCGAACCATGTCATGTATGCCAATGTGTCAGCTTCAGTATGCAACCATGTTCCAGAAGGGTTGACCAACGAGCGGGCTGCCTTTTTCCGGCTTGGATCGATTGCAATGCAAGGCGTACGCAAGGCTCGTATTGAGCTCGGAGAGCCGGTGGCGGTCATAGGCTGCGGGCCGATCGGGCTGACTGTGATGCAGTTAGCCCGGCTCAACGGCGGGCTCCCGGTGATCTCTATCGATAAAGACCCTCGCCGCCTGGAGTTTGCCGAGGCGCTCAAAGTGGACGCCGCGCTGCATGCGGATGAAGGTCTCGGGCCCGCCCTCCGAGAACAGTGCGGCGGCAAGGATCCCTCCGTGGTCATAGAAGCGACAGGCCATCCGGAAGCCATCCCCGCTGCCTTCGCTCTGGCTCGATTTGGCGGGCGGGTCGTTTTGCTGGGCAGTACCAGGGGCGACACGGAAGCGGTGAATTTCTACCGCGACGTTCACAAGAAGGGACTGACGGTTCTCGGTGCGCATGAGAGCACGCGGCCGAAGCAGGATTCGGCGCCGGGCTGGTGGACGCATCAGGCGGATGAGGACACTGCTCTCAGACTTCTGGCCGGCAGGAGGCTAGTGGTCGATCCACTCACCACCCATCGTTTCGCGTGGAAGAATGCAGGAGCCGCCTACGATACGCTGGCACGATGGGAACCGGGTATGTTGGGTACAATCCTTGACTGGCAGGCCTCTTAGCAGTCACTCCAAACTGAGAACAAGAACTAAGTGCCGAAGCTTTCCACTCGAGGCATAGTCAAGACCTGGGGGCCGCTGGCGCTGAGCTGGTTCATGATTACCGTGGAACAGCCGTTACTGGCAGCGGTTGTGGCAAGAAGCGCTGATCCCAAAGTACAGCTGGCGGCCTGGGGCCTGGCGTTCTCGCTGATCCTGGTTCTTTCCGCCCCGTCGATTTCGATGCTGGCGGCCTCGACGGCTCTGAGCAGAGACAGGGAGTCTTACAGGCGGGGCAGGCAGTATATGATCTGGCTCGGCGTCGGTCTGACTTCTGTTCACTTTCTGCTCGCGTTTACCCCGCTTTTCGATTTCATCGTGCTGGGCCTGATTTCAGCGCCGGCGGAGCTTGTCGAGCCCGTCCGCAGCGGTGTTCGCATCATGCTGCCTTTTATACCGAGCCTTGCACTGCGACGCTTCCAATATGGGGTCCTGATTCGCTGCGACCAGACGCGGGCGGTATCGCTCGGAACTGTGCTTCGGCTTATGCTAGAGGTTGTGCTGGCTGTCGGTCTATTCTTGTTGTCTCCATGGAGCGGCCTCATCATCGCAAGTATTACGATTTCAGTAGGCGTCGTCTTCGAAGCCGTCTACGCCACTTTACGCGTAAGACCAGTGGTGCGTAAGAACCTGCTGTCGGTAATTCCAGGCGCCCCGCCTCTGACCTTGCACCGGTTTTCACGCTTCTACTTGCCACTGGTCTTGACGACATTCATGCAGATTCTGCTCCAGCCTCTCGTCAGCGCCAGCCTCAGCCGCATGCCAGATTCGCTAGGGTCGCTGGCCCTGTGGCCTGTTCTCTTTGGCGTGCTGCTAATGACCAACAGTGCGGCTTTTGCCTTTGTTGAATCGGTGATTGTGCTGCTGGATCGACCCGGCTCAATTGAGGTCTTGCGGCGATTCACTTGGAAACTAGGTCTGGCGCTGGCGGCGGTGCCTTTGGTGATGGCGGTCACACCATTTGGGGACTTCTGGTTCTTGCGGGTCGCCGCGCTGCCGCCGGAGTTGGTGGGGCAGGCAAAGGCGGCTCTCTGGCTGATCATACCACTGCCGGCGCTGACGACACTTTCGAGCTTGTTCCAAGGGACCCTGATAAACAGTCAGCGGACGCGGAGCATCACAGAGGCGGATTCGCTTTCGCTAACTACGGTTACGACTCTCTTGGTCATTGGGGGTCTGTGGGCCGGGAGGCCCTGCCTTTCAGGGGGAGGCGCTTTGCTCTGCGGTGTTTCGGGCGTCTACGTCGCGGTGGCGGCATACAACTTCGGTTCGATAGTGCGAAATCTGTGGTTGTGGCGGCGCTCGCAGAAGGTTTACCTGTCGATTCGACTGCGTCACGCGCGGGTGTAAAAGTAGGCGGCCAGGGACCGCCCACTGTCAGACAGATGTGGTTGAAGTCGAGTTCGAAACTGTATTCTAAGCGTCAGAGATTCTTCCTGTCAGCCGCAGGAGGGTCTCTTGCACGAGGAGTTCGTGTTCGGCAGAACGGTCAGGCGGCTGCTGGCCGCGCAAGGTCGCCACGAAGGCCACCAGTTCCTCTTCGTAGGTTTGCTGCCGGCTCTGGGTCGGAACCGGTACAATTTGCGCTCCTGCATCAAAGCCCTCGGCAGGCTCTTCCAGGCACAGGCGAATAGCGTATGGCGGTTCGAAGGGGTCGAGCAGGATGGCGCTGCCTTTGGTGCCGTAGACTTCGAAACGGCGTGCCATCGGTTTGGGCTCCATCGCCGCGATATCGACGAAGGCAAGCCCTTTCTCGTACTCAAGAACGCCGAGCGTGTTGTCGGCGCAGCTTGGACCGGCTACGCCGTCGGTTCGGAGAAAACTGGTAGTCTTTGTCGGTCTGCCCATGAGCCAGACGATCTGGTCGAGCATATGCCCGCCGAGATCGAAAAATATGCCGCCTTGATGGACTTCGAGGGCACTGCGAGATTCGGGAGTGATGCTGGTAGACATGTGGGCCCGTGTGCAATAGACGTCACCCAGCAGGCCGCTGTGTACCCACTCTGCGATCCGGCAAAAGCCGTTCTGATAGCGGAACATATAGCCCATCTGGATGAGCAGCCCTTTGTCCAGGGCTTTCCCCATGACTCGCTGCCAGCCTGGCCAATCTTCTCCGGCCGGCTTGTCGTACCAGACATGCAGCCCGGCATCGACAAGGGCCTCGGTTTGGGGGAGGCTCTCGGCGTTCTTGCCTTCGGAGGATACGGCAACGATCGACGGGTCCGAGAGAAGCTCGTGCTCCGAGTCAAACCAGTGGACCATGCTGAACGGGCCGGACTTTCCTTCCAATTCGGCGCGGCGTTCAGTGTCGGGCTCAAAGACGCCAACTACCTCCACGTCCGGCGAGTCCTGCATCGCCTCGAGTTTGCCGGCGGCGTGCCCGTGCTTGGTTCCGTACTGGGCCATTACCAGGGGAGACGCGTCGGTTCCAGCGGTCATTTCCTGACCCCTTATATCTGTGAATTCGATTGTAGATACTTAGCGCCAGTCTGACGCCTTTGCCTTTGGGCTAGGCGCAGACCGGGTTGTCCTTGGTCCAACGATTGAAATTTCCGCCGTCTTCAATCGTTGCCATGTAATCGCGAGTATCACGCCACAGTTTTTCCCAGGCGGCGGGTTCGCTCAGGACCGTTTCGGGATATTTGCGGCTCCGGGCGACGAAGCCCGGGAAGGCAGGTCGGCCAGTCGGCTGTCCGACGGGATTGTAGCGCAGATCGAAACTCCAACGGATTGAATCGCTGTTGTTGGAGTAGGAGGCGTGCAGCGTCTGTTTGTGCATCAGAAGCGCGTCCCCCTTTTTCATGATCATGGGCACAGCCTTGCCGTCGAGCAGTTTGCCGGGAACTGACAGCCCAATATTTGTGGGACAGTGGTCGATCAGACCGCGCTTGTGGCTGCCAGGCCAGACGCAAAGGCAGCCGTTCTCTACGTTCACGTCCATGAGCGAGAACCATACGGTCAGCATCTGTGTTTCGTCAGCCTCTTCCCTGACTACGCCGTGGTCCTGGTGGACGGGGGTCTTGCCCAACATCACGCGCCCGGTCTCCTCGTTTACAGGTGTGAGATGTTCCGGCGGTTTGAGGCGCACGTGCTGCACTGGATTGGAGTAGATTTCGCTGCCGAGGATCGACTCGACGGAGTCCAGCAGGCTTTCATTCGTCAACATGCGGAAGACTGACGGGCCGGCCCAGAAGGGTGTGTCCGGCTGGACATTGCCCTGGGGCAGCGAGAAGTCAAAATACTGGGCGTGAACCTTGCCGCTTTCCTGGTAGATGGCGATCAGCCGTTCGGAAAAGGGTAGTTCCTCGTACAGTGAAGAAATCTCCTCGGCCTCAAAGAGTTCGCGGGCCAAATTGTCGAGAACGGTCTTATACTCCTCGATAACAGGGTCGATATCCTCTTCAGAACTGAAGACATCGCGGACAATCACGTAACCATATTCATCGAAATGCGCGAGTTGTTCGGCCGAGAGTTTCATGGTCATGCCCTCCTGAATGCATTCCCATTGGACAGAGACGGATGATTACAATTAGCTCTGCGAATAGTTCTTCGTATCGTCGAGCATATTTTCGTATCGTAGCGCTGCAACGCGTATATCGTACTTGCCAGGGCGCTGGGGCGTCAAGTGGCCTGAATCCACCATCAGGTCCAGTGGATTAACTCGCGTCTGCAGCGGCATTTCGACCTTTTCGTGCATGCGGGCGGACTCGTATACTGCATGGATCATTTGGAGCGCCTTGTATCCATTTTCGCCGCGGCCTCTGTGCGTTTCTGCTTTACCTTCCACCCAGTCGGCGAGTTCATCGGCTTGCGCGGCTCCTCCTTCCTCCCATTCGAAGCGGCTGCCCAAATCCTCCACCGTGTAGAACTTGCCGTCGGGCACGTGCTCTTCCCAGCGGCCGCCGCTCTTAGCATTCAGAATTTGCAGCGATTCGGTGGTAATGCTGATCATGCCGTCGCTTCCGAAAATCTGCGCGCCCTGGTAGTAGTTGGGCACAAGATCGCTGAGGATTATCGCACGGGGCCCGCTTGCGAATTGGAAGACTGCCATAGCGCGGTCCTCGATGCGGGTGGCGCGCTCGTGCTGGTCGGTCTTGCGCTCGATGTTGCCCATCACCCAGACGCACTCGTCGTCGGACAACAGGTAGCGGTACATGTCGGTCTGGTGGGAGCTGTAGTTGGGAAGGCCGGCGCCGCCCATGCTCTGAATGAGGTTGACTTCGCCGATAGCGTTACAGCCTATCAGCTCTTTTGCCAACGTATAGGCGGGAAGAAAGCGGCGCTGGTGGCCGATCGCCAATTTCACGTCGTTGCGGCGGCAGACGACCATCATCTGCTCGGCGGCGCCAACGGAATCTGCCATTGGTTTTTCGCATAGGATGGCTTGCGGCTTGAAGGCGGCGGCTGCTGCGGTCCAAGGCGCGTGCCCTTTGTGCCAGGTGCAGATTGAGACGACATCAGGGCGCTCTTTTTCCATCATCTCGCGGCCGTCGGTGTAGTGCGCGGGAGCGATGTCGAACCGTTCGTTCTTCTCGGCCATTGCCTCCGCACTCAAATCGGCCAGGGCGACGACTTCATAGCGTCCGGAGGCCAGATAGCCCTGAATGTGATTGGCGGATATCCCGCCTGTTCCAATGACGGCAGCTCGCAGCTTGTTGGGCATTGTCAAATCCGAATGGTTTAAGGTTTCGGAATGTCCTTATCCGGTCCTCGGCGGCCAATGAAATTGAATACCAGTTGATACTTGCAGCGTTTACAAGAATACGGACTTGTGCGAATCAGACCGCGGTATAACCGCCGTCGACGACGAGAATCTGGCCAGTCACCATGCGTGCGGCATCGGAGGCCATGTAAATGACGGCGCCGGCGATTTCGTGCGGCTCGGCGATGCGGCCCATTGGGATCTTTTCAAGGTTTTTGGCGAAGTCGGGGTTCTTGATGGCCTGTTCCAGGAGCGGCGTGCGCGTAAAGGTTGGCGCGACGGCGTTGACGGTGATGTTATTGGGCGCCCATTCAACTGCCAGCGAGCGGGTCATCTGGCCGACCGCGCCTTTGGCTGAGGCGTAGATTGAGCGAAGCGGGCCGCCGACGACGCCTACTTGCGAACTGATGGCGATGACGCTGCCCTCGATGCCGGCATCGATCATGCGGCGGGCGCAGGCGGTGGACATGAAGAAGGCGCCCTTGAAGTTCACGTCGGAAATGAAGTCGAACTCATCTTCGGTGTAGTCGAGGGCCGGCTTGGGGCTGTTGTAGCCGGCGTTGTTGACGACGGAGTCGATGCGGCCGAACGCGTCCCACGTCTGATTGACAAATCGGTCGATGCTTTCCAGGTCGGTTACGTCAAGATGCCAAGCCTTGGCCTGGACGCCGAGGGCGCGGCACTGTTCGGCGGTCTCTTCGCTCTCGCTGACTGTGCGGCTGCCGAGGGCCAGGGTTGCGCCGTAACGGGCGGCGGTTTCAGCGATTGATTTGCCGATACCCTTGCCGGCGCCGGTGACGATCATAACTTTACCGTTCAGGTCGAAACTTACCTCATTTGACACAATTGTCTCCTCGTTCGTTTTCGCCGCAACGTAATGATGAAACCTTCTACTTCAGGCCTGATTCGTTGGTGAAAAGGTGGAATTAGTGTGCGCAGGTGAAATTGTTTTCCTCTATAGCCGCAGACGCGAAATGGTGGACTCTAAGACAGTCGGTTTAGCCCCGTTCGATTCCGGCGTCGGTGAAAGCCTTTGCCAAGACATCATAGGTCTGGGTCGCGACTTCCAGAGGGTAGTAGGGGGTCCGCCGCTGGACCATGTTACTGATTTCGGCGGTGATGAATCCGGTGTAGCCGTGGCGCTGCATTGAAGTCAAGTAGGTGACGTAATCGAATTCGCCTTCGCCTGGGATGAGGAACTCGAAATCGGGCACGGTGCCGCGCTCGTCCTTGACATGGGTGTGGCTTGCGTGAGGAGCCATTGCAGATACCGACTCTTCAATGCCGATTCCCATGACATTGAAATGGCTGATGTCGAAATTGACTCCGACTGCGTCCGAACCGACGCGCTTGATGACCTCTAACATACGATCGGGCGTGTCGATGATCGAGCCTACGTGAGGTTCTATGGCAATGGTGACACCCTGGCTTTGGCCGTAGTCCGCCGCCTCCTGGATGCGGTCGACAAGCATGTCCAGTTTGGTCTCCCAATCTTCAGGTTGACCGCCGGCTGTTGTGTCGATCACCGGAGGCCCGTCTGCGGTAGCCCAGTCCAGCGCCAAGTCGATTGTGCGCTTGAGGCGCTCCAGGTTGGCGGCATGGCTGGCGCTGTCGTCGTCCATCAGGCTGACATGGCCGGCGATGGCGGGCAGCTGGAGATTGTGGTCAGCCAAGAGTTTGGGAATGCGGCGTCGTTCGTTGTCGTCCAGCTTTTCCAATGCGGTTGTGTGGTGGGACAGGACGGTAAGCTCTACGCCGTCGAAACCGAGGACAGAGAGGTGGCGAACGATGGCGTCGATGGGAACTGTCGGCATGCCCCACGTGCTGAATCCCAGTTGCATAATTGTGTCTACCTGTCTTTCAGCTGGCTCGCAGGGTGTGAGGCTGCGCGAAATGTGTTCTGACTGGTCAGAAAAGCGTTCCCAGGATCATACGGAATAATCTGGGAATTTGCAAACTTTCTTTGGCAGGTTCGAACATAAGCCGGTCCAGAAGGTGAGGGCCGAGGAAACTAATCATTCAAGTGAAACGACGCCCTTCACATATGATGTGTCGCCGGACAGAATCTCTTCCATTAGAGAGGGGTATCCACCCAGAGTTGTCGAATGGGTTACGAGGGGCCGGAGGTCGAAGACACCGGCGTCGATCAGCTTGATTGCCGGGGGAAATGTATTGCGGATCTTGGAGCCTGGCGCGGAGTTGACGATTGTGAATCCGCCCAAGTGCCACTTGGTCGGGTCGAAGTAGGCCTTTTGTCCCTTGATCCAGCCGAAAAGGTTGATGCGGCCGCCTGTCTTTACGATGTCAGTTGCCAGGTCAAGAGCGGGCTGGCTGCCGGTGGCGTCCACAACGATATCGATTTCGCGAGCCTTCAGGGTTGCGGCGAGATCGTCCCTGTCGTGCTGTGATATGTTGATCGTCTCGTGGGCACCCTGCTGTCGGGCCAGTGCTAATCGGTCTTCGACGATGTCCATGGCAATCAATTTTCCGACGGGCGAGTGCAGCAGGCCTTGGAGGAGGAGCTGGCCCATGAAGCCGCAACCGATCAGGGCGACGGTTTCGCCTGCTTTCAGGTTGGTCTGGTCGATGCCTGTGACTGCGCAGGCGACCGGTTCTACGATCCAGTGTTCGTCACTGAGCTCGGAATTGGGGATGGGGTAGATGCGTTCGCTGGGGAGGTTGCGCACGGTGGAGAATCCGCCGCCGGCCACTCTGTCTCCTTCTTTGTAGCCGGTGACGCCGGGGCCGATCTTGGTGATATAGCCGACGCCCTCATGTCCTGGTGGTGCCATGGGAATCATTGCGGAGCCGAGCTTGGCGGTCACAACGTCCCATGAACAGATGCCGCAGGCGCCGCCGGTCAGTTGGACTTCGCCTTCTGATGGGTCGCCGACTTCGGTTGTGTAGAGTTCAATGCTGCCGTCGTCAAGATAGCGCAGTGTCTTGCTTTCCATGGGACACCCCTAGTTGGCAATGTTGGACTGAATCAGTCGATGGCTGTGTGATGGGTACCGTGACATATGGGGGAGTAGTGGACGCGGTGGCATCTTACCACAGGATCAGGTTGGCATGTAGTTGCGGGTGGGTGAGCCGCGGAGGTGGGGGAAACACCTCTTTAGTCCACGAAGGGACATGGAGGGCCACGAAGAATACCTCTGTCTGACCGCGGAGGACTTTGGAAAGTGCAGGTAGACATAGGGGAGTGAATGTTGACTTGTGTATTACATGAGAGATGTACAAGTGATCACGAGTGATCGATGAGAGAATCAAGCGTGCTGTTCCAAACGTGATCTGCTGGACACTTGGGGATTCTGGGGATGGGAAGGGCGGCGCTGGCGCAAAGGCGCTGGTTTGAGGGTGGTACGAGAGTATGCGAGAGATTGCGAGCGTTGTACGAGAGATTGCGAGAGATGCACGAGAGATCACGATGAAATTGAAGGGGCTGGACTGACTTAGGCGCTCGTAGCTTGAATTGGGAAGTTCTCGTAGGGCTAGAAGGTGCACAATGAGTCGTGAAGGGTATGTGAAGGGCGGCGCGTCGGCCCGCGGCGGGTGGGCTGGCGACTGATGGGTAAGGGGATACAACTGTTGGGTGCTCCAGCAGCATTAATATTCTATATTTGACTTCAATCTTGCTCAGCTAGCTGGGCTGTTTCGATGTAGCAAATACTGGTATTGGCGTTTCAGGATCCAAGCCGGCAAGAAACAGCTGTCGTTTCCCTTCGTAATTGGGGTCGCTTATCAATTCTTCAACAATGGTAATCATCTCGTTTACCTGGCGGACAAAGTCCTGCAGCGTTTCGGTGGAGAGTTCGACTCCGGGCCGGTAGGAATCCGGCAGGCCGGTTCGGACGCCAGACGGTGGAATTATCAGACGCTGGCCGGTCAATGGGTCGCGCGGCGGTTCGGGGTCGCGGTTGCTTGTGAGGTCTGCGAGGGCGGCATCCATGGCTGTACGGTCATATTCTAGATCTTCGCGTACGTCGTCCAATTCGCTCTCTTCATATGCATAGTTTTTGAAGTCATTCCTCACTTCGTCGAAATTCTCCTGCGTCCACGTGGCGCAGAAGCGGTAGCCGAAGGCCCTCCTACCCTTGTCGGTAAGAGCGTATTCAGCAGATTGGTATTTGTTTTCCTTCTGTTCACAAACAACGAGGTCCTGTTCAACGAGTGATTGGATGCGGTACTGGTTCTGCTGGGATTCGATGGCATCGGCGGCGTGGAGGATTTCAGGGTTGCCGTGCGCGCCGGCGATTTCGGCGGCGGCGGTGTCGACCTCTTCGGCGCGGATGTGCTCCATTTCTTCGTCGGCGAGGCGGTAGATGTCGAGCCGCACTTTAACGCCGCGGCACATGGCGTTGTAGGCGGCGGGACTGAGGGTTCCGTCCAGCAGCTGATTCATGCCGTCCTCAAGCGCAACGTTCATGTCTTTGAGGCGTTCGGGTATGCGTTTGTCGATTCTTGCGGCGGTGGCGGAATTGGTGCCGCCGCGGGAGCGCCACTGGCGGACTTTGTCGGCGGGGCCGTGAGCTATGCAGTAGCCTTCGAATTGGTCGAGGCCGTTTCCCTGGCAGGGGCTGCCGTCTTTCTTGATTCCTTTGCATGGGGTTTTGGACATTGTTTATGGCACCTCAAATGCGGGTTGTTCTGGTCGTGCGGCCTGGGGGCCGGCGATGGTGGTGGATATGTGATCGGCGCTGGGACAGAACACCGGTGCTGACTAGGTATTATAACACGGAAATTGGGTGTTTCTTGGGCAATTTTTTTGGATTTTGGTTTTGGACTGTTGGGGCCGCGGAGACAGGCTGAGAAGTGCAACTGCAACACCTTTATCCACTAAGGGCCGCGAAGGGCCACGAAGGGCCGCGAAGAACTGCAACTGCAACGTCGTTATCCACGAAGGGACGCGAAGGGCCACGAAGGGCCACGAAGGGCCGCGAAGAACTGCAACTGCAACACCTTTATCCGCGAAGGGCCGCGAAGACACGCTCAGAACTGCAACGTCAACATCTTTATCCACGAAGGGCCACGAAGGGCCGCGAAGAACTGCAACAGCAACACCTTTATCCACGGAGGGCCACGGAGAACGGCAACGGCAACTTCAACGCTTTTTGACCACGGAGGGAAACTGAAGGATGGTGGGGTGTGCAGTCCCTGATGTGTGTCGGGGCGGGGGCAGGTACAAGGCCTGGCCTTACTGGAACGGTTGGGGGGGATGCTGCTGGCTAGACATTTTGCTGGGGAAGAATGAGCACGGTGGCTAGCCAGGGCGGGGCGTTGCGGGGGCGCAGCCCCTGCACAAGGGAGGGCCGAAGGCCCGACCGCCCAAAAAGCGAGTAAAGAGTGGAGAGGGGTGGGGAAAGAGAGGGGGGCCGGTGACCGGGCAAGTTGGCTGTAATTTGATCCGTTTAGCGAATTGGTGGCCATTGTGCTAATATTTTGCTTGTGGACCCTCGGTTATCAAACCCCACTTCCAGGTTGAATTGAACTGAAGAAAAGGAGAATGCAAGATGAAGGACCAAGTTTCGAACACTGTATCGCGACGAGGATTTCTGCGTCTTTCCGCCCTCGGTGTTGGGGCATCGGCGCTGGCGGCGTGTATGCCGGTGGCGGCACCTGCTGGAGGCGATGGCGGGGCAATGGCAGAGCCGACGGCGGTGTCGTTCCTGACGCAGGGAGGAAGCGAGATTTCCTTTCTGCGCTATGAGCCTCTTATAGAGGATTTTCAGGCGGCTAACACCGGGATTACGATTGATCCGATTTGGGAACCGGGCGGCGCGATTGAGATTCAGACGAAGCTGCTGACTCTGATTGCGGCGGGCGACGCGCCAGATTCGTACTGGGCGCACAGTTACACGAACTCGGGGCAGGCAGTACGGGATATCCAGCTGGATGTCAATCCTTTCCTCGATGCCGACGACGACATCAGTGGGGATGACTTCCTGCTTGCCGCGTTGAAGGATTTCCAGTATGAGGGCAGGCAGATTGGATTCCCGCGCGAGACGACCAGTACGGTGATCATCTACAACGCTGAGCTTTTCGACTCAGCTGGCGCGGCGCGTCCGGCGGACGGCTGGACGTGGGGCGACTTTGAAGAGGCCGCGGCGGCGATGACTCAGGGTGAAGGCACTGACCGTGTCTTCGGAACGGCGGACTGGCACCGGAATCGCAATACGTGGATAAAGATGTGGCAGAAGGGCGGCGACGTGCTTAGCGAGGACCGCACGAAGTTCACGATGAACCAGGAGCCGGGTCTGTCGCAGGTCGTCGAGATCCAGGACTGGCACCAGGACGGGGGCATTCATGTGCCGGCCACGGTTACGGAGGCGGGCGGATTCAGCACGGGTGACCTGTTCACGACGGGGCGCATCGGCATGTTCCCGCAGTTCTCAGTATTCTCGAATGTGATGAGTTCGGAGTTCGAGTGGGATATTGCGCACTTCCCTGTTGATGAGGGTGATACGCAAACCACGCGCGTCGCTTCAGCGGGGCACAGTCTGTACAGCGGCACCGAAAATCCGGACGAGGCGTGGCAGTGGATGAAGTTCCTCGGCGGCGAGAATGCCTTCCGCCACTGGGTGGAGGCTACAGGGTTGAACGTACCGTCGCTGAAGGTCGTGGCCGAGAGCCTGCTGGAGACGATGGCAGACGTACTGCCGGCGAGTGCGCAGATCATGTTGGACGCGTTCGAGTACGGCAGGCCGGAGCCGGTCGCGGGCGACTGGATCGGCGTGCATCGCGAAGTGCAGCCGGCATTGAACTCGATCAACGGTATCGAGAAGGCGGATGCACAGGGTACGCTTGATGCTATTGCCGGCCGGGTGGAGGAGCTGGCGGTATACGTGCCGGGTGTTTAGGGTTAGCTAAGCATGGTGCTGGCAGCTGTCCGAGGGCTGCCAGCACCCTTGATCACTCATCGATTTGATGGACAGCCCTGGAATCAACCCAGTCAAAGAGAAGAAGGGACGGGGCCTGCTCTGGTCTGAGACCAGGGACGGCTACTTGTTCATCCTGCCGTGGATATTTGGTTTCCTCATATTTACGGCCGGGCCGATGCTGGCGTCGCTTTATATCTCCTTGACGCGCTGGGAGATCGTGACGCCTTCGGTTTGGGTGGGCGGGGCGCAGTATGTGAAGTTGTTCAATGACGACCGTTTCTGGCTAAGTCTATACAACACAAGTTACTACGTGTTTATCGGGGTGCCGCTGCATTTGTTCATGGCGCTGCTGGCGGCACTGGCGGTGAACATGAACTTGCGGGGCATTCACTACTTCCGCACGGCTTACTATGTGCCTTCGTTGACGCCGGTTGTGGCTAATTCGATCTTGTGGGTGTGGATATTCCACCCATCGTGGGGGCTGGCCAACGCTTTTCTGGAGTGGATCGGTCTGGAGGGGCTGTACTGGCTGCAGGATCCGCGGCTGGCTAAGCCGGCGTTGATCATTATGAGCTTCTGGTCGATTGGGGGCCAAATGGTGATTCTGCTGGCGGGGCTAAAGGGCATCCCGATTCCGCTCTACGAGGCGGCGGCGATCGACGGGGCCAACTGGTGGGACCGCTTTTGGCGCATCACGCTGCCGCTGTTGACACCGGCGCTGTTCTTCAACCTGATCATTGCCATCATCGGCGCGTTTCAGATATTTACGCAGGCGTACATCATGACCGAGGGCGGTCCGAACTACTCGACTCTCTTTTACCTACTCTATTTATTCCGCGCCGCCTTCGAGAATTTCCGTATGGGGTACGCGTCGGCGATGGCCTGGGTTCTGTTTATAATCGTTCTGTTATTCACCATCATCCAGTTTATGCTGTCGGACCGGTGGGTCTTCTACGAAGGCGATCTGCGCCGCTAGAACTGAAAAGACTATATTCGGATGACATCAATAAGCGGCAGAGCTACGTTAGAAATCCTGAGAGCCGGATTCTGGTACGCAGTTCTGTGCTTCTTCGCTTTGACGCTGGCGCTACCCTTGGTCTGGCTGATTTCGACCTCGTTGAAGACTGGAGGGCAGACTTTTCTGATGCCTCCCAAATGGATACCGGATCCGTTTGTGTGGAGCAACTACGCGGAGGCGTTCAGGGCTGTTGCCTTTCACGAATATTTCTGGAACACGATTCGCATCGTCTTCTTTGCCACGACGGGCACGCTATTTACGGCGTCGCTGGCGGCCTATGCGTTTGCCCGTCTGCGGTTTCCGTTGCGCGGGACGCTCTTTCTGCTGGTGTTGTCCACGATCATGCTGCCGTCGATCGTGACGCTGATCCCAACTTTCATCGTCTTTCGCACGCTGGGTTGGATCGATACTTTCTTGCCTCTGATCGTGCCGCTGTGGTTTGGCGGGGGCGCGTTCAACATCTTTCTGTTCCGGCAGTTCTTTATGACGATACCACTTGAATTGGACGAGGCGGCCCGGATCGACGGGGCCAGCAATCTTCGCATCTATTGGGGGGTGATTCTGCCTCTTTCCAAGCCTGTGTTGGCGACGATTGCGGTCTTTGCCTTCATCCATAATTGGAACGATTTCTTTGAGCCCCTGATCTATCTGCAGAGCCCTGAGAATTGGACGATGGCGATCGGATTGCGGGGGTTTCGAGGGCTCTATTCTACCGAGTGGAACCTGATGATGGCGGCGTCGACGGCGATGATTCTGCCGCTGTTGATACTCTTTTTCTTTGCTCAGCGCTACTTTGTCAGTGGCATTCAGATGAGCGGACTGGCGGGAAGATGAAAAACAACAATGGGAACCTGGTGGTTGACACCGATATTCATCCGGTCGTGAACACAGAGAGTGTGCAGGCGCGGCTGCCAGAGCCGTGGCGTACGCGATATGCATCGGGGAACCGCGGACCGGGAAATTTGGGTTGGTGGAATCCGATGGGCGTGGAAAGGGCGGACGTGCGGTTGGAGAATGGGCAGACGATCCAGAGCGATCCGAAACTGCTGGAAGAGCACTTTCTCGACAGGTATGGGATTGATTATGGGGTGCTGCTGCCGGGCGGCGTATTGCACACGGCGCAATCGCCGGAGCCAGATTATGCGGCTGCGGTGATCAGCGCGGTCAATGATGTGTATGCCGAGGAGTGGTTTCCGCAGAGCACGCGGCTGCGTTCTTCGCTGGGGGTCTATCCGCAATTGCCGGAGATGGCGGTGGCGGAAATACACCGGCTGGGCGGGCACCCGCAGTTTGTGCAGGTGCAGCTGCCGAGCGCGGGGCGGACTCCGTGGGGCCAGCGGATTTTTCATCCGATATATGAGGCGGCCAGCGAATATGGCTTGGCGATCGCGATTCATCCCGGTTCGGAAGGGGTGGGGCTGTCGGGTCCGCCGAATGCGGCGGGTTATCCTACGAGCTATTTCGAGTGGCATACGACTTTGGTGAACAGCTATATTGCGCATGTGACGAGTATGCTGGCTGAGGGCGTGTTCGCTAAGTTTCCAAACCTCAAATTCGTGCTGGTGGAAGGGGGAATCTCGTGGCTGCCGCCAATTCTGTGGCGCCTGGACAAGAACTGGAAGGCGTTGCACTCTACCATTCCGTGGTTGAATGAACTGCCGAGTGAAGTCGCGGCCAGGCACATTAGACTGACAACGCAGCCGCTGGAGGAGCCGCCGAACGCGGAGCACTTTCACGCGATGCTGGAGATGTTTCCGGCTGAGCAGATGCTGATGTTTTCGAGTGATTTTCCTCATTGGGATGGTGATGCGCCGGACTTTGCGATGCGGCAGTTTCCTGAGCACATGCGGACCCGAATTATGGGGCAGACGGCGGCTGAGCTTTACGGGTTGGAGGGAGGGTAGGCGTCTTTGGTATGTCCATTGAGGGCTAGGAAGAACACCTTAGTCCACGGAGGCAGCGAAAAACTGCAACTGCAACTGCAACACTTTTGTCCACGGAGGGCCACGGCGAACGGCAACTGCAACACTTTTATCCGCGGAGGGCCGCGGAGACACGCGGAGAAGTGCAACGTCAACATCTTTATCCACGAAGGACCACGAAGGACCACGAAGGACCACGAAGGGCCGCGAAGAACTGCAACTGCAACACCTTTGTCCGCGAAGGGCCGCGAAGAGACGCTAAGAACTGCAACGTCAACGTCTTTTTCCACGAAGGGCCGCGAAGAACTGCAACTGCAATACATTAATCCGCGGAGGGCCGCGAAGAGACGCTAAGAACTGCAACGTCAACGTCTTTGTCCACGGAGGGCTGCGAAGGACCGGGACGAGAACATGCTGGTGTGAGGGGGAGTTGAGGATTCGTTTTGCAATCGGCAATTGGGGAGTTGGCGGGGCGGGTGCGTTATACGGTGCTGCGGGTCGAGGGTAGGGTGCTGCATGTTACGCTCAACCGGCCCCAGGTGCTCAACGCACTGCATCCGCCGGCCCACTTTGAGCTGGCACAGGTGTTTGACACGTTCGCGGTCGATGCTGAATTGTGGATCGCGGTGGTAAGCGGGGCGGGGGAGCGCAGTTTCTGTACGGGGACGGACCTTAAGGTACGCGCTGAACAGGGGCGGGACGAATATCCGGAAAGCGGTTTTGCAGGGCTGACGCGGCGCTTCGACCTGGACAAACCGGTTGTTGCCGCGGTCAATGGACTGGCACTGGGAGGCGGTCTGGAGATTGCTTTGGCTTGCGACTTGATCATCGCGGTCGAGCAGGCGCGGTTTGGCTTTCCTGAACCGAGGGTTGGGCTGGCTGCGATGGGCGGCGGGATTCACCGCCTGGTGCGGCAGTTGCCGGACAAGATTGCCATGGGTCTGCTGCTCACTGGCCGGCAGTTCAGCGCACGGGAGGCACTGACCTATGGGCTGGTCAATGAGGTAGTGCCTGCGGGGAAGCTTGATTGTGCGGTTCGGGCCTGGGTGGAGGATATGCTGGCGTGTGCGCCGCTGGCACTGCGGGCGTCGAAGCAGGTAGCACGTCGAAATCTTGACTTTCCGACTTTGGCGGAGGCCTTGCGGGGCAACTATCCGGCGGCCGCGGCAATGCTGGAAAGTGATGATGCTGCGGAGGGGCCGCGCGCTTTCGCTGAGAAGAGGGCTCCGCAGTGGCGGGGCAGTTGAAGTGGGAACGCAGAAAGGATGTCTATTTTTTGATTGGAACGGGTCGTGAATTGTCACGCCCGTGGGACCGGCGTTGTAAGACAGAGTTCCTCAGGAAGATGACATGGAAGAAGTGCCTTATCGACAGGCTGGCCGTCTGCTAGCGAAGGCCTGGTTGGAAGCGACGACGATCGACATGCCCGCTGATTTGCTGCCGGAGGACCGGGAGGAGGCCTATGCCACGCAGGATGAAATGGCCCAACAGTTGGCGATTGAACCTGCGAATACGGCAATCGGCTGGAAAGTTGGCGCGACCAGCCTGGGCGTTCAAAAGGCAGAAGGTTATGACGGCCCGATTCCAGGCCGCATATTCGCCTCGTCGGTCTATGGGAACGGTGCAACTGTATCGCATACTCGATGCCTTCAAGCCAAGGCTGAAGCGGAGATCGCATTCAGGTTTGTTTCCGCCCCGTTTCAGCAAGACTATCCGTTTAGCCAGGAGCGCCTGGCCGAAATTGTCAATGTGCTACCTGCTTTCGATATCACCGGCACACGCTACGCGCCATCTTGCCGGGCCGGCTGGGACAGCAGGCAGAATATGCTGGCGGGCATCGCCGACAATGGGAACGGCGGTGTAATCGTGCTGGGCGCGGAAGCTACGTTTGCGAGAGGTATTGATCTGATGCAGTTGGCGGTAGAGCTGCGGGTCAATGACGGCGAGCCGGCCCCCAACCTGTGGGACGACTCGCGTGGCGATCCGCTGGCGGCGCTGGCGTGGACGGTAAATCATGTCTACGAACGCGGATTCGTTATTAACGCCGGCGACGTCTTTCTGACCGGTTCGTTGACGGAGCCTCTTGCACTGGAGCCCGGGGATCTGGTGGAATGCAACATGCCGGGCTTGGGAAACCTCAGTTGTCAGGTCAGCCGCGCGTAAACGTCTCCGCTGGGTTCGTTGGCGTCCAATACAATTAGTTGAGCGGTCATTTCGGCGGGAGAGAGCCAGCTTTGCTCTTGCAATCGCTGCAGTTCGCCGCGGCTCCAGTTGTATTCGTAGGCGCCGAGGCTTTCCAGGCGGGCAACGCAGGCAACTGCGACGGAGGCGACTGCTGGAATGTACTCGAAGGAGAGCAGGGGAAGTGGCCTGCTCAGGCCCTGTAAGACTGTCAGCTCCGATCCTTCGACGTCGATCTTGCACAGGTTGGGGGGACCGAAGCGTTTGATGAGTGAATCCAGGGTCTCGACCTGGGTAGATACGGATTCATCCCAGGAGACGCCGGCAAAGGAGGGTGAGCGCCCGACCTGGTCCTTCCATTCGGAAGAGGTGGTGGAAACGGTAGGAGTGCGACGGCTGATGTGGAGGGCAGTGGTTCCCGGTGCGCTGCCGAGGGCGGTCTCCACGAGGTTGAAGGCGGGATGGCGTCGATAGAGCGTCTGCAGGATTGCTGCAAAGGATGGTTGCGGTTCAACGGCAACACAGGTTGCCCCCATTTGCAGAAAGACGCCAACTCGGTTGCCGACGTGGGCGCCGATGTCAAAGACGAGAGCGCCGCGGCCGATGAATTGGCCATAGAATTGGCGGTCTCGGCGGGCGCGGCCGGGTTTGCAGTAGTAGATAAGAAGTGAGCGCGCAATCCCCCAGAGGCTCCAGAATATGGCAACCGGTCTCACTCTTTAGATGCCCCACTGTGCTCATCTGCAGAAGGCGGCATCGGATCCTTGGAATGATCGGGGGCGGGAGGCTGTAACTGCGTCAAGCGGGCAATCCATGGTGGCAGGGCGAAGAGAAAGTCGTGGCGCTTTCTAAGCATCTCGGCCCTTTTCATCAACTGGGCGTGGGGGCGCGGCGGTTGGTCGGTGGCAAAGAGCACTGAGGTGCTGCCGCGGCCGCGGCAGGTGTAAACAGTTTGGAACAGGTCATGGAGGGCGTTCACGACCTTCATGAAGGCAGGGTCGTGGTTCCCGAGGTTCATTGCCAGCAGACCTCTTGCGCGGATACGGGCGCGACACAGGGCGAGGAAATCCATTTCGGTGGCGTGGCTCGGCGTAACGCCGTGATCGCAGAAGACGTCGAGATACATGATGTCGTATTCTGAACTGTCCTGCTCGAGGAAATCGCGGACGTCACTGACGACGAGAGACATCCGTTCATCCTCCTGGAAGCCGAAAAATCGGGATGCCGCGGTCGCGATGGGTGTGGAAATCTCGACGCAGACGAAGTCGGCCCAAATCAGGTGATGGTGGAGCGTGGTGGCAAGGCAACCGCCACCCAGCCCGCTAAGAAACAGTTTCTGTGGAAGCGGCTGCCAAAGCAGTGACAGAACCATTGCCTGGGTGTAGGAACTTTGCAGGCGCAGCGGCTCTGCCAGGTCCATCGCACTTTGGATCCAGTCGGTATTGGCGGTATCAGCGTCCAACATCCAGAGAATCAGGCGCGAGCCCTCGCGGGTTACCGCGACATAGTAGCCTTCCCACTCTTCGGTAAATAGAGTTGTGTCGCGGCTTTGGGCCCATTGTTGGGCGTTGCGGCGCAAGCGGTCTTCGTTGGCTTGCTGCCAGATGTCGACGGGTCTGTTATTGGTAGGGCCCGGTGCGTTCATGGATTGGCGCGCTCGCCATGCGTTGGACTGAAAAGACAGGTAGACGGCGTTTCGTGTTTGCTTCTCTCAGGTATTTCGTCTGGAATACGGGACGCCGAATACGAGTTCGAACTTGCTGACGGCGGTTGCTGATCTTGCCGCCGATTGGAATGTGAATCTCAAGTCAAGCATAGTGAAGGTGAAAATGTCAAGCCTTGTGAACCCGGAAGGGCCAACATTTTATTTTATTGGTGTGACAACAGGTCAATCTTCCTCGCGGCGTGTTTTTCCCCTGTGGATGGAGGCTTTGGGCAGCGAGGAGGTGACGCTGGCAGGAATCGATATGGAGATTCATGCGGCACCTGCGCGTTATCGACAAGTGGTATCGGCAATCAAGGCGGAGCCGCTGGCGCTGGGCGCGCTTGTCACAACGCATAAAATCGACCTGCTGGCGGCGGCGGGGGATCTGTTTGACGATTTAGGGCCCTTTGCGAGGGCGACGCAGGAGGTGTCGAGCATCGCCAAAGACGGGGGCAAGCTTATCGGACGGGCGACGGACCCGGTTGCGGGCGGGTTGAGTATGGATGCCATTCTTGGCGAGGATTACTTCGGCCGCACAGGAGGGGAACTGCTGATGCTGGGTGCAGGAGGGTCTGCGGTCGCGCTAGTTCTGCATCTGATGCAGAAGACCAAGTCGACGGATCGTCCAGGGCGAATTGTGGTGGTCAACCGATCGGCTCCACGGCTGGCGAGACTGAAAGAGATGGTGGAGCGGACCGGTGTCGACGGGGGACGGGAGATTCAGTTTGCCTTCATTCAGAACAATGCGGGGGCGCGCAATGACGAGATAATGGCGGAGTTGCCGCCGGGCAGCGTAGTGGTCAACGCGACGGGGATGGGGAAGGACACGCCTGGTTCACCTTTGACAGACAGCGCTCTTTTCCCGCGGGACGGTGTTGCCTGGGAGCTTAATTATCGCGGTGAATTGGATTTTATGCGGCAGGCGGAGCGGCAGATGCGCAGCCGCGGGCTGACTGTTGCGGATGGTTGGGCGTATTTTGTGCATGGCTGGTCGCAGGTGATATCGCATGTGCTGCACGTGGAGATCGATGACGTTATGTTTGAGCGGTTGTCGGGGTTGGCGGCGGGTGTGAGGTGAAGGGTTGTAGTTTCTGGAAGTCAGTTGTTAGTCTCATTTTGGCTGACGAGAAGTGGCCGGGCAGATAGTTACGGCTAAAGGGGATGCACGAGTGACGCCCGTAAGGGGATGTGAATTTTGGACTACAATCCGGATATTCATCGGCGCAGGTCTATTCGGGCGCGCGGGTACGATTATACGCGTGGTGGCGCGTATTTCGTTACGATTGTTGTGCAGGGCAGGTTGTGTCTATTTGGAAGTGTGGTTGACGAGGAGATGGTTCTGAGTGACGCAGGGAGAATGGTGCGGCTGATTTGGGAGGCGTTGGTCGATAGGTTTCCTGTTGTCGAATTGGACGGGTTTGTTGTGATGCCCAAACATGTACACGGCGTTATTTTCATTCGGGAACCATTGGCAGTTGCGGATGCAACGGGGGAAGGAATGGCAAGGGGTGGTCCAATGTTAGGCGAGGTTGTTGGTGCGTTCAAGTCTGTGACTACATTGGAGTACGGTATCGGTGTTCGGGAGAAGGGTTGGCGGCCGTACGATAGGCGGTTGTGGCAGAGAAATTATTTTGAGCGCGTCGTGAGGAATGAACGGGAGTTAAGTTTGATCGAGGAGTATATTGCGAATAACGCTGTGAATTGGGAGTCTGATGGGGAGAATCCGAGCGGGAGTTTGGGGGGTGCTGGTCGTTGGGATAGCCCTTGGGAGGGGGAATAAGTGGGAGTCGGTACGTTTTTGGTAGAGAGTGGAATGCGAGGGAAACGGGGCAGTCACGAGGGGTGGCCGTACGGGTGGGGAACTGAGAGTTGGGGGGTATCGGGCACCCACAAGGGGTGCCCCTACGGTTGGGAAGTGAGAGTTGGGGGGAACTGGGCAGTCACGAGGGGTGGCCGTACGGGTGGGGAACTGAGAGTTGGGGGTATCGGGCACCCACAAGGGGTGCCCCTACGGTTGGGGAACTGAGAGTTGGGGGGAACTGGGCACCCACAAGGGGTGCCCCTACGGTTGGGAAGTGAGAGTTGGGGGAAACTGGGCACCCGCAAGGGGTGCCCCTACGGTTGGGAAGTGAGAGTTGGGGGGAACTGGGCACCCACAAGGGGTGCCCCTACGGGTTGCGTTTCTTTATCTGCGCCAAGGGAAGGCGAGGGTGGGTGTGTTTGCGTAGCGGTCGGTTGCGATTTCGATGGTGGCGCCGCAGCCGGGGGCGATGTTGACTTCGAATGCGTCGCCCGAAACATCATCGGTCTGCCCGCTGACGGTGACCGAGCCGAATTGGTGCTCGGCGTAGGCGCCGCCCTGGACGGTGACGCGGCGGGAGGATACTTGGCTGGTATTGACAAGGGTTACGGTCACGGAGTCGGCGGTCATTTTTTCTACCAGTGCGGCCACGTCGGCGGGGACGCCGGCCCTTCTCTGGTCGGGGTCGAAGTAGCGCAGGCGGCAGTGGAGGGGGCCGCCGGTTCGGCCTGTGGGCAGTCCACCGAGCATGAGCTTGGTCAGGTTTTCGGTGACGGCCGGGTTGATGTGGTTCATGTCGTCGGAAAGGCGAGTGTCGGGGGTGGCGGTGTCGGCTCGCATGACTTCGAGATTGTGTCTGAGCTCGTCGAAGTCGGCAAGGAACGCCTGCTCGGGAAAGTGGGGGTTAGTACCTTCGAGATACTGAATCCAGGGGTCGCCGGCGAGGAGGTCGCGGTGGTCGGGGTTCATGGACCAGAAATAGACTTCGAGCGCGCCGGATGTGAAGGGCTCGGGCTTGAATGCGTACCAGTCTTCCTCGCCAAAGTAGTCACCATAGGCATCCGGATACATCAGCTGGCCGTCGATTTCGCGGGCGTTGCTGTTGACGTGGTCGATGACGCCGCGCCAGGAATCGGCGTAGCGTTGATCGCCGGTGAGTATCATGGCGTTGCCGAAGCCGTGGATGGCTCGGGTGTGGAAGTAGGTACGGTGGGCTAGCTCACCGGTCTGGGGCACGGTGACGGTGAAGCCCCAGCCGTAGACGCCGCCGTACCAGCGGCCGCCGCATTCGCTGCCGATGACGTTGTCGAGGCCGACGTTGGTGGGGATGATGCCGCCGTTCTGCTCTGTACGCTCGACCCACTGGTCGACATAGTCGATGACCCACTGGCGGTACTTGTCTTCGTGACCGAGCATGAATGCGTTTAGCGGCAGGATGGTGGCGGCCATGTTGATGGGGTGGTCGCCGACAACGTCGTTGTAGTCCTTGAAGTGGGCCACCATCTCGTCGTAGTTGCGCTCGCCGTGACCGAGGCGGAATCTTCCTTCGATTTCGATGGGGTCGCCGGCCCAGTCGAGACCGGTGGCCTTGCGGAGGAGGGGGCCCCGGCTGCCATTGAACATGCTGCGGATCAGCTTGTGTTCGGGGTCATAGTTTTTGGCAATGGGGTCTTCGTCCATGTAGAAACCGGCGAAACGGCGGCAGCGGCGTTGGAAGTCAGGGTCGTCGGGGTCGGAGAGGCCCTGGAGGAAGAAGGCGGAGAAGCCTTCGGCGTTGTGGAACCAGTCGAACATGACTGGGAATTCTTTGAAGTACATGCCGTCGCGGGCCATGGGCACTTCGACTGTTTTGGCTTCGGTGTACTGCAGGAGGTGACCCTCCCAGCCCAGTTTGTAGAGGTCGAGGATGTCGTCGTCGGCGCCGAGGGCGTGGAGCATGGTCCAGTTTAGGATGTTTTCGGCGGCGTCGTCGGGTCCGTCGTCGCCGCCCCAGCGGGGGACGCAGAGGAGGTAGCCGCGGTCGTCGAAGTAGTGGTCGAAGAAGGCGCGGCAGCCTTCAGCCTGCTCGCGGAGGAGTCTTCTTTGGAGGAGGGCCCAGTGCGGCGGGGGCATTGGTGTTTTGATGTCGAGTGTGGTTGTCATTTGGGTGGTCCTTCTGGTTGGGATTTTAGGTTCGGCTTTGGTTGGAACTTGCTGGAGATTGGGGGCTGGGTTCTGATCTGCAGTGGTTAGAGGTGAATACCTTCAGAAAGCCACGGAGCGGCACGGAGAACGGCAACTGCAACACCTTTCTTCCACGGAGGGCCACGGAGAACGGCAACGTCAACATCTTTATCCACGAAGGGCCACGAAGGGCCACGAAGGGCCGCGAAGAACTGCAACGTCAACATCCTTTTCCACGGAGGGCCACGGAGAACGGCAACGGCAACACCATTTTTCTACGAAGGGCCACGAAGAACACTTCTTTTCCTTCCTGCGGTCGTGGAGGGCCGTTTTTTCTGGGCAGGTCAAATTGTGGTTATCTGTCAGGATTTTGATCTGTGGCTGTTCTTTCCTCGCAGGATGATGGCGAGCGCTGCAAAGGCGGCCAGGAATCCTTGCACTGATACTGTGAGACGGGGGCCGACGGATTCGGCCAGCGAGCCAGACACCAGCTCTCCGGGCAGGCCGGCTCCCTGGCTCAGGGCTACGGTGCTCATGGCGCGGCCGCGCATCTCGTTGCTGGCTGTGGTAAGCAGAATGACGTTGCGCATGGTATAGAAACTTGCTTGGCCTACGCCGGCAAGGAATAGCAGTAGGCAGGCCAAATTGAAGAGCGGCGAGAGCGCAAAGACAGCCCAGGCAAGACATTGGAGCAGGGATCCGGCGGCGAAGATCCAGTAGAAGGAGAGACGGCGACGTAGGCGGTGGGTCAGGAACAGGCCGATGAAGCTGCCAAGGCCGAAGCTTCCATTCAACATGCCCAGGCCGATGGCACTTCTATCGAAGACATCGCGGGCGAAGACTGGCAAAAGACTCAGGGCCGGAAATACCATTATGTTAATGAGAGCGGACACGAGCACGACAACCAGCATTTGGCGATTGCTGCGGACATAGGCTATGCCTTCTCCGATTGACTGCCATACGCCGCCTTCGGCCACCGGATTGGTCTGCGGCACATGCTCCCGTCCCAGCCAGACAAGCAGGGTCAGATTTAGGCCGGTCAAGGCGATGAGCGCGCTAAGGCCGGCTGAGGGTCCGAAGTATTCGAGCAACCAGCCTGCGAGGTAGCCGCCGGCGCCAAGGATAATGCTGTGGGTGAAGCTCTCCAACAGCATGGCGTCGGCGGTTAGCCTGCCGCCAAGCAGGTCGGGCACAAGCGCGGAGCGCGCGGGTGCGTCGATTGTCCAGGCGGCGCCGATGACGAATGCGGCGAGAGTGATCTGCCAAGCGGACAGCCTGTTCTCTGCGAAAAGGAGGAAGAGTGCCAGGCAGGCGCCGAAGATAACGAACTGACTCAGGGTAAGCGTGTTTCGCCGGCCCAGCCGGTCGCCGATAAAGCCGGCGAAGCCGCCGAATACAAGCTGAGCGGCCCGGCGCCAGAAGGTGAGCAGGGCCACGGCGAGGGCTGAGTCGGTCATATCCAGGACTACGACGCCGGCCACGATGACCCAGATCGAATAGGTCTGCCACCAGAGAACGCTGCTGAGCAGGAGGCGGCGGTAGGTCGGCTGAGCCAGGGGCGCGAACAGGCCGGCGCTGCTGTCCTGTGCGTGCGTCAGGCGGCGGCTCCGTTGGCGGCCCAGAGGGCACCTTGCCGCATCATTTGCTGGACTGCCGGTCGCTGGAACGTCTCGGAGGTGTGGCCCAGCGTAGTGTAGAACACCCGACCGCCGCCATAGGGCTTTACCCAGGCCATGGGATGCGCTTTGTCGGACCAGTCTGCACTGGCCAGGACGTGAATGGCGGGGTCCCAGGCGGACATGTAGATTTCATCTTCTACTTCGAAATCGTCGATTCCCTGCATGACCGGGTGGGCGTTGTCGTTGACGTTAACGGTGAAAGTCAGGCCCGGTGGATGCCAGTTGGCGTGACCGCCGAGAAGGTTGGCAGCCTTGCCGCCGATCCACCAGCCGGTGCCATGGATGCCGACGAAACCCTTGCCGCCGGCGACAAATCCAAATAGTCCCTCTTCCTGTTCGGCAGTCAGTTCGGCGTGGTAGGTGGCGGTGCCGTCTTCGTGTCGTTCGGAGCGGGTGAAGCCGGAGCCGAGTACACATGCATCGTAGTCGGCCAGGTTGGACGATGTGAAAATGCCTTTGTCTTCGGTTGTCGTTACGTGGATGCCCGGGTCGCTGCCAAGGAATCCAGCGATGACTTCTGCGCTGGCGGCGAAACCGTGGTTGGATCCGGAGAGTACGAGGACGTTCGTCATTTGTCTGCCTTTCGGTTTACTTGCCGGGCGGTGGCTGTACTGTGTTTGGGTAGTTGGAGCCACTGTCCGGAGTGGTCTGGATAAGTGGCATTGGAATCATAGCATAGGGGCGAGAGAGATTCAATAGCGTTCTTCGAGGGGACCGTACCTGGATATCAGGGCCGATTTCTGTGTCAAGAACTGCAAGGTTATCAGAGGTTGTCAGGGTTGCGCAGTGCCGGATGACGGCCAATTGGAGGATGCTTTTCCGGTGCCAGGGTGGGTAGGATGCGGTGAGTTATGGAGAGGATTCAACCGTGCCAATGCCGGGCTTGCTTTTCTTCTGGACTGACGGCAAGATTCTGGCAGCAGTTACGCGGCTAATACATCTGATTGCGTTTTCGAGAGGAGAACTGATGGCGACCAGCAAAATGGAGGGCGTGTATCCGATCCTGGTGACGCCCTTTGACGAAGATTCGCAGATCGACGAGGAGAGCCTGCGGCGGTTGATAGATTTTAATTTGGATGCGGGGGTGCATGGGTTGGGCGTGGCGTTGGGCAGCGAAGTCTACAAGCTGACGGAGGCAGAGCGGGCTCGAATGACCCGTATTGTTGTCGACCAGGTGGGCGGGCGGGTACCGGTTGTGATCAATACGGGGGCCAATGGGACGGACCTGGCGGTACATTACAGCCGGATGGCACATGAGAACGGCGCGGATTCGTTGATGGTGCTGCCTCCGTCGTTTTTTCCTGCGGGACAGGATGAGACAGTGGCGTATTACCGTGCGATTTCGGATGCAGTTCCCTTGCCGATATTCATTCAGGATGTGGCGACTTCGCCGATAGCGCCTGGGCTGGCTAAACGGTTGGCACAGGAATGCGAGTGGGTCCAGTATATTAAAGTGGAGAGTTTTCCGGTCGTAGCCAAGGTGGCGGCGATGGCCGAGGAGGCAGGAGATGCGCTGACGGTTTTCGGCGGAGCGGGCGGCGGATATTTCATCGAGGAGATGCGCAGGGGCTCGGTGGGGACGATGCCGTTCTGTACGCAGCCGGAAGCTTTCGTGGATATTTGGAACAAGGTGAGATCGGGCGATGAGGCAGGGGCGTGGGAAACATTCAATCGCTATTTGGTGCCCGTCAGCCGGCTGTCGGCCCAAGGGGCAGGCCTGTTCCACGGTATTCATAAGGAGATCCTGCGTCATCGCGGCGTGATTCGGTCAGCGGTGGTGCGGGCGCCGGCGCCGCCGATTGACCCGTTGACACAAGATGAGCTGGCCGCGCTGCTGGGGGAGCTGTATGAGAAGGGCAGTTTTCAGTAGTAATTTTCTTGGTAACTACTTAGCCACAGTATTTGACCAGCCAGTAATCCTTGGAGCCATTCAGGCTCTTAGTGGCGCAACTGGTGTACAGACGCCGCCATGCTGGCAAGCCGACACGCTGAAAAGAAGGCACTCGGTGGGTGAGGCATGGTTTTGTAGGGGGGCGTTGCGGGGGCGCAGCCCCTGCACAAGGGAGGGCGCTTGCGGCCGACCGCCCGGAAATGCAGTTCTTAGGGGTGGTTGACTTTTAAATCAGGAAGGGGCACCCCTTGTGGTTGCCCTGGCCGTTGCCCCCGCGAACATGGTTGGGCTCAACCACAATTCGTCCATACTGCTGAAACGAAACCTGTCGGCCATCCCGTCCCAACAGAAAGACAAGAACCGCCACCTTCTGTGACGGCTCATACCCGGAATCACAACTTGACTAAATCCACCCCATGCGCAAAACCATCACTCATCCAGCCAAAAACCCCACGCGCCAGACCATTACCTATCCAGCCAAAACCGCTCCACCACCCGACACTAGGACGCCAAATCGCTTTCGTGTCGGAAAGATGCTGTTTTTGATGGCGTTAGTGATTGTGACGTTCTCCTTCGCGGCAAAATGTTCAGGATTCATGGCGGGAACGTCAACTCTCTCGCACGAGGTACAAAGACGCGCCCCTACGTCTACCCGACGTTACTCCTCCGTATCCGTCCGCAAGCCCACACCCACGCCTGTGCGCCGCTACACCACATCCCCCAGAGCCACCGCCACCCACGCAGCCCTAACCTTCACTGTAATCCAGTACTCAAACGTCAGATCAGGGCCCGGCACCCATTACCCCGCTTTCACACAGATCCCGGAAGGCACAGAGATCTCGCCTAGCGGCCGCAATGCCGACGGCTCTTGGATTCGCTTCCCCATCAACAATTCCTACGGCTGGATTTACGCACCTCTTACTACCATCTCCAACACCTCCAGCCTCCCGGTCGTTTCAGCCCCCCCACCACCCGCCACGCCCATACCAACCCAACCCAAGGTCACGACTCCGCCAACGCAAACAACAGCACCCCAGCCAGCCCGCTCCGGCACGTTCATTGTCGGTACGTGTGGCGATCTCATCAAAGCCGGAAAAGTCCCGATAGGCGGATGGACGCCCGATAACGTCAACTATACCCCCAAGCGCGACCGCGATAAAGACGGCCTAGCGTGTGATAACCCGTGACGCCCTCCCCAACACCCAACAAATCAAGAACCGCCACCTCCCGTGACGGCTCATACAAAAATTGTTCAGCCCTGCCCGCAGCATGGTAAGCTCCAAGCATGACCATCAAGAATAGCGGAGGCCCACGCCACCACGGACAAACCGTCCCCATTAAACCAAGACCCGAAATCCCATGTACGACCAGAATGATACTCCACCCCAAGAGGGAACACGCCAATTAGCTAACCCAAAACTTTGATTCGATAACGAATGCTTAGAAGGCGATACCTTAAAGGATGCAAGCGTTACCTTTTACAAAGAAGGAAATTTTCTGTGCTCGTCACCCTCGGTGCGTGGTGTTCCCCCTGAAAATTCAAGGTGGGACTACAACGCGAAAACCACTTTGTTCGACACTCAAGAACTGCTTCGAACCGGACTTTGTGTTAAATCAGAATTTGAAAAGGGTGGTTCGATGCATTTCTAGTTGCGAAGTGATCTCTGGAGACTAGAACAGACAACAACAGAAGTAACTGGATTCCTCGGCATGGAACAGAATGAAAGACGCTACTGGTTTCTACAATTGTGTGGACAAGAAATCGGTGATCTGAATTATGTTCCAGACAACACATCACGACCCTTTATGTACGCAGTCCCCCTGAAAGGGCTTAAAGCAACCAACACACCTTTCTCTTTTCTCCAGGGAAGTTCCGGGGTGGCATCAGGTGAGTATGACAATGTGTTTTCCCCATTGCTCGCCCAGTCTGAATTCGTGAAAAAAACACCCGAATGGAGCGACGAAGTCCCTAGAGTCTACGGAGTCGTCTATGCCACCGATATGCTGGAGGCACGAAAAAGTGCTCTTGCTAGAGCATCACTTACGGCCGATTTTATTGGGTTCTCTCTTCGCACAGGTGTTAGGTCTCGTTGACGTTTGATTAGTTCTGTCACATTGGCGACAATAGGAGGATGTCTACAAAGAGAATCGCCGCCCATCAGTGGCAGAAACTTTACGCATTTCTGCAAGGACACCCTCGTGCCTACGCAGGGCAAGAGGAAAAGTGTCGCCGTTTCGTAGAGGCAGTTCACTGGATACTGCGCACCGGCGCCCAGTGGCGTGAACTGCCAGACAGTTATGGCAAGTGGAACAGTGTATTCAAGCGCTACGCACGCTGGGAAGAGAACGGTTTCTGGGCCGACATGTTCAAACAGTTCGCTCAGGACCCAGACATGGCAGGGGTCATGCCCGACAGCCCTGCTGTACGCGCCCATATGTGCGCAGCAGGCGGGTCAAAAAAAGGGGAGGTCAGCACGAACAGTGCCTAGGTCGGAGCCGGGGCGGATTCAGTAGCAAGATCCATCCCCTCGTCGATGCCCTTGGCTTTCCCCTAACGTTCATCTTGACTGGTGGTGAACGCCATGATATGTCCCGAGCTGAATCGTTGCTCGCCCCTTTCCATTTTGACGCCGTCATCGCTGATAAAGGCTACGATTCTGACCCCTTGCGAGAACTGCTCGCAGCTCAACAGGTCGAGGTGGTCATCCCTTCCCGCCGCTATCGTAAGCAATCATGGGACTATGACCGAGTCCGCTACCGAGAACGCAACATCGTCGAACGTTTCATCAACAAAATCAAGTGGTAACGACGCATTTTCACTCGCTATGAGAAACTCGCACGACGTTTCATGGCCTTCTTGCATTTTGCTTCTACACTGATCTGGCTCGAACGAAATGTCAACGAGCCCTAGTTTTCAGTTATTAGTTTTCAGTGGAACACCATTCGTCAGTGGAATACCGGTCATTAGCGGTCGGTTGGTTGAGGCGGTGAGTGGGGAAGTAGGCACCGTTCGCCAGACACGATGCTGGGGAAGAGTAAACACGGTGGCTAGCCTAGGGGGGCGTTGCGGGGGCGCAGCCCCTGCACAAGGGAGGGCCGAAGGCCCGACCGCACAACTGCAATGGTCAGTGATCAGTAACTTCTGCGGTTGGAGGTCGGTGGTCGGTGGGTTGAAGCGGCAAGTGGGGGAGTAGACTCCGTTCGCCAGACACGATGCTGGGGAAGAGTAAACCCGGTCGGTGAGGCATGTTTTTGTAGGGGGGCGTTGCGGGGGCGCAGCCCCTGCACAAGGGAGGCCGCTTGCGGCCGACCGCCCATATAAGCCAGAAAAAAGAGAGAGGAGTGAAGGGGGAGAATGCCATCGCTTTTCTTGCTCAAGGTCGTAATGGAAGTGGGCGAACAGTTTCAGATTTCACAATAGGGAGGATAGTTAACCGATGAAAATCGTGGACTTGCAGGTTATTCCGTTTCGGGTGCGGCGGGAGCAGTTTCATCAAGGCAGATTCAGTTTTCCGCAGGAGGTGACGCAGACGTTGACGAAGGTGATCACCGACGAGGGAGCGGAGGGCTATTTCTTTGGCGGGCACGGCCATGGCGACGCGGATGGGCTGCCGCCGGGTGACCGGGCGGTGCTGGAGGGGCGGTTGAAGAATATGGTGGTGGGGGAGGACCCTTATGACCGCGAGCGCTTCTGGCATTGGATGTGGGTTGCTAACATTCCCGAGCATCTGTTGAGTGTGCTTGATCTGACGCTGTGGGATCTGCAGGCGCGGGCGGTGGGGCTTCCGCTCTACAAGCTGCTTGGCGGCTGTCGCGACAAGGTGAAGGCGTATGCCAGCACGTTCCCGAATGTGGGGAGCGTGGAGGACTATGCGGCGCACGCGGTCGCGTGTAAGGAGGAGGGGTATACGCACTACAAGATCCATCCCTATTATTTCTGGAACCCGGTGACGAAGGAGGCGGTACAGGGACGGCCATCGCACATCGAGAAGGACATCGAGGTGTGTCGGGCAGTGCGGGAAGCGGTGGGCGATGACATGGTGCTGAGCTACGACCCGTGGGGAACGTACCGCACGTATGAGGAGGCGTACAAGGTGGGGCGCGTGCTGGAGGAGCTGAACTACTACTGGTACGAGCACCCGATGAATGAGTACAGAGTGCAGCCCTATATCAAGCTGTGTGAGGCGTTGGACATCCCGATTCTGTCACCGGAGATTGCGTCGGGCAGCCTGTATACGCGGGCCGACTGGATTCTGCGCGGGGCGTCCGATATGACACGGATCGATGTGCTGCGCGGGGGCGTGACGGGCGTGCGCAAGATGATTGCGGTGGCCGAGGCGTTTGGCGTAAAGTGCGAAATTCACATGAGCGGGTTCGCGAATCTGCAGCTGCTGGGCTCATCGAGTGAGGACACCTGTGAATATTATGAGCGAGGGCTGCTGGCTCCGGGCATCGACTGCAATACTGCACCGCCCTATCTGGAGGATATCGGCGACAGGATGGACAGCGAGGGGTATGTCCATCTGCCGCAGGAGCCGGGAATGGGGTATCGCATCAACTGGGACTATATTGAGGATAACCTGCTCTGACGAGATGTTGGCAGGGTCGGGGCTGGGAACATAATGTGGCGATTCGCTGCGGGGACCAACTCCCCGCAGCGTTTTTCTTGGTGCAGATTTTCAGAATGCTACGCCCAACTTGACGTTTTCCTGGGGAGCGGTTGCGATTTTGGGGTAGTGTTCGAGCAGGTCGTCAAAGGGGACTACCGGCTGGACGACGGGCTCGGATCTGAGGCTACCGTCGCACAGGAGCCGCCATACTACTGAGAAAAGGCGGGTCTCGTCCCAGTTGGGGTATTCGGGATTGGGCTCGCTGCAGGCGCGCGAGAAGACGATGGTTGGGCGGTTGAAGTGGGCTTCGGCGCCGAGGTCGAGGCCGGCTGGGTAGCTGCCGGGCCAGGCGCCGGCGACGACGGTGCCGAGATAGGCGACGCCGCGGATGGCCGCTTGCAGCGCGGTGTAATGGCCGCTGTAGTCTACGCAAACGTCGGCGCCGCGTTTGCCTGTGGCGAGCTTGATTTCGAGGCCGGCGTCGCAGGCGGTGGGGTCCATGACGATGTCAGCGCCGCACTCGAGCGCAACGTCGCGTCGCAGGGGGATGGGGTCGACGGCGATGATGGGGTAGGCGCCGGCCAGTTTGGCGAGCTGGAGGACGAAGAGGCCGATGGCGCCCATGCCGAAGACGGCGACGGCATCGCCGATGCGGATGTGGCCGTCGCGGACGGCGCCAAGGGCGAAGTCGGCGGGGTCGAGACAGACGGCAGCCTGCCAGGGAACGCCGTCGGGGAGTTTGCGGGCGCGTTCGGCGGGCCATACGTGCTCCTGGCGGAAGGAGCCGTGGGAGAAGACGGTTTCGCCGAGGCGGAAGTCCTGGACGGCGGTTCCTACGTCGATAATTTCGCCGACGCACATGTTGCCGAGACCGTTAGGGTATCTGACCATCTGGCTTTCCTGGGTGAACAGGTGCAGTTCGCCGTCGTAGTTGCCGCGATGGCCGGCGTAGCCCTGGAACATGGCCATTTCGGAGCCGTGTTTGGCGGCGCCAAAGCGGCTGCGGACGCGAATCTGATCTGGTGCGAGGGGCTGGCTTTCGTAATCGCGGAAGGCGACTTCTTCGCGGGCGGGGGCGATCAGTTCTGTGGGCATGTTTTTCCCTCCGGGAGGCGGTGCGTCTGCCTACTGTAGACTAAAGAGTATATTAACGTACGGATTGTACAACCTTCCTTCCCTGGCGGCAATTGTGTTGGCGAAACCACTGTGCTATTCTATCCCGGCTACTGACTAACCCTTTCCAATCCTATCCTTAGACACTATGCCACTTTGGCTTACTCGCAGCGACGTCGAATTTCTGTTGGACATGCCGGCCGCGATCGAAGCGGTGTCAGACGCCTTTCGTCTGATCTATCAGGGAGAGGCGGAGCTGCCGGTGCGTGCGAATATTCCAGTTGCGCGGCATGACGGAAGTTTGATGTCGATGCCGGCTTATCTGGGCGGGGAAATGGATGCGCTGGGAGCGAAGCTGATATCGTTCTACGGCACGAATCCGACGGTACGCGGCCTGCCGGCGATACAGGGGAATGTAGTGCTTTTCGATGGCAGGGACGGCGCGTTGCTGGCGTTGATGGATGCCGGATATTTGACGGCGATGCGGACGGGGGCCTCGGGTGGGGTGGCAGCCCGTCATTTGGCGAGAGAGGATGCGCGTACGTTGACAATATTTGGCAGCGGCGTGCAGGCTCCTTACCAGGTGGAGGCGGTCTTGTGCGAGAGGGATATTGAGCGGGTCTTTGTTCTCTCGCGGACTCCGGCGCATGCAGTGGCATTGGCCGACAACCTCAGGGGAACCTTCGTTGGGTCTGTCGAGGCGACGAACGATGTGGAAATGGCGGTGGGAGCGGCCGACGTGGTCGTCACCGCCACCAGTGCGCATGACCCGCTATTTGATGGGAGTCTGCTACGGCCCGGCGTCCATGTTACGGGCATCGGGTCGCATCTGCCCTATGCCAGTGAAGTGGATGCAATAGCGTTACGGCGCTCCACAGTCGTGGTCGATCAGATGAGCGCATGCCTTGAGGAAGCGGGTGATTTGATCGAGCCGATCAAT
Source organism: Caldilineaceae bacterium (assembly GCA_965116395.1). Classification (GTDB taxonomy): domain Bacteria; phylum Chloroflexota; class Anaerolineae; order Caldilineales; family Caldilineaceae; genus Bin5. Next base: position 4,766,932 of record OZ220684.1, on the reverse strand, counting down.
GCAGGGCTTTATGAGGCCAGCCAGATACACGCTGAAATTGGTGCGATCATCGCGGGTGACCAGCCCGGCCGCAGCAGCGGGGATGAGATTACGTTCTTCAAGTCGGTTGGACTGGCTGCACAGGATGTGGCGGTTGCCCGGGTTGTGTATCAGAGAGCGGTGGAGCTAGGCGTAGGCACCAGCTTGGAGGGTTAACAGGTTCAGCAAATGGCGGAATCATCAAAGGCGTCAGATGTTGCGTTAACTGCATTTGACGTCAACGATCCCCAACACGTGCGGTGGGCGGTGGAAATTTGGAACGACGCCACCGGCAACGTACTCCCCACGACAGAAAGATTCCTCAAATACAACTTTACAGAGGATGCAGGAGTCGTACGTGCAGGGCGACTTGCTTTGGCGGCGGGACGCCCGGTCGGCTTTGTGGTGGGCAGCGCCCATCCGGGCGCGCCGCCTGCGATGCGCACTGATGTTGCCGGCTGGATCGAGGCGATTGCAGTTGCATCAACCTACCGGAAAAAGGGGATAGGGAGGACGCTGCTGCGCTGGGCTGAGGGGTGGGTGGCTTCGCAGAATAGCGGTGGGGGTGAGCAGTCTGTTTCTTCAACCCAATGCGGAGAGGAACCTGAACTCACTGGGGGCCAGGCCGGGGAAGGTCGAATCCGGGTTGGCGGGGGACTTCGTCCATTTGTGCCGGGCCCGTTGGCGGACCCGGCAGTGGAAGCGTTTTTCCAGGCGTGCGGTTACGATTACGAAAGAGAGCTATACTCGTGGGATGTGGCTCGTTCTCTCAGCGACTACGAGCCGCCGCGGCTACGTGATGTGCAAGCGGCGGCGCGGCCGGGGCAGCCGGGTCAGGAAGAGTTGCTGTTAGATTTCCTGGCCAAAGAGTTCAATGAAAGGTGGCACTGGCAAGCTGAGAGGTTTCTGGAGGAGGGCGGGCGCATCTCTGACTTTATGCTGCTGTGGACGGAGGAGGGTATGCAGGGGTCTTGCCACCTCACGTTTGAGGACTCTGGCAACCCGATTGATCGTTTCTACCCGTATGAGCTGCCGCGTCCATGGGCGCAACTCGGCTCGATTGGTGTCAGCGCGCATCTGCGGGGGCAGGGAATGGGGTTGTACTTGTTGGATGCAGGACTGAGGCGGCTGCACAACAGCGGTATCAATGGATGCGTGATAGATTGGACGACGCTGCTCGACTTCTATGCCAAGTGTGGATTTCGGCCCTATCGGAAATGGGCCATGTTCTGGCGGAGATTGGGCAGTAAGGATTAGAGTGGCGGGCAGGTCTTCGAATACCCCTTTGCAGGACCCAAATGGACGGCACCGGCGATGAAAGTCATTGGCCTGATGAGCGGCACTTCCGCTGACGGCATCGACGCGGTATTGGCCGAGATTTCAGGTTCGGTTGGCTCTTTGCGGATGCGGCAGATAGCCTTTGAAAGCGTTTCGTGGCCGTCGGGGGAGCGCGCGTTAATCGAGAGGTTGATAGCTGGGCGAGGTGATACGCGTAGCCTGAGTCGGGCCGGTTTTGTGCTTGGAGAGCGCTTCGCCGAGGCTGCATTGCGCGTAGTCAAGAGAAGTGGATTAGACGCCGAGGATATTGAATTAATCGGTTCGCACGGGCAGACGGTCTGGCACGAGGTAGAGGAAAGCGGCGCGGTCCAGTCGACTCTTCAGATTGGGGAGGCGGCGGTCATTGCCGAGCGGACCGGAGTTACAACGGTGGCGGACTTTCGCGTAGCCGACGTGGCGGCAGGAGGGCAGGGGGCGCCGCTGATTCCGATATTTGACCAGTTTTTCTTGCGTCCTTCGGCAGAGGCGCAAAGCTGCCGGGCGGTACAGAATATTGGCGGCATTGGCAACGTTACATTCTTGCCGCCGGAGGGCTCGGCGGCGCCGGCGCTGGCTTTTGACACGGGGCCAGGAAATGTATTGATCGACTGGGCAGCGGTCCAGGCTACCGACGGCGGGCTGCTGTTCGACAAGGACGGCGAGTTGGCGCAACGGGGCCGCAGTGCAGCAGCTCTGGTCGAACGCTGGCTCTTGCACCCTTATTTCCAGCAACAACCTCCCAAATCGACAGGTCGGGAACTTTTCAGCCAGGCGCTGGCTGAACGGTTTTTTCAAGAGGCGGCTGAAACAGGCCTGTCGATATATGACTTTGCGGCGACTGTGACGGAGTTAACCGCGGCCTCGATTGCTGAAAGCTACGCGAGATTCGCGCCACTGCCGGTGTCCGAGACGGTTGTTTGCGGCGGGGGCGCGCGCAACCCGGTCTTGCTGGCGCGAATAAAGGCCCAGCTAGCGCGAAGGTCCGGGCGGGATGTACCGGTTCTGCGTTACGGTGAGGTTGCTGACGTGCCGGGTGATGAGGATTCCAAGGAGGCGCTCTGCTTTGCCCTGCTGGCGTGGCTGGCGATGCAAGGCGAGGCGGGCAACGTGCCCGAGTGCAGCGGCGCGAGGGGATCACGTGTGTTGGGCAAGGTCACACCGGGCCGCAGATTCCGTCAGATGGTGATGAATCTGCCTGGACTCTCTTAATCACATCATTGAAACCGGATCGATGTCTATGCGCCAGCCGAATGGGATGTCTATGCCCTGCAAGAAGGCGGACGGGTCGGTCGCGCGGATGATAATTTGCCAGCGGAAGTAGTTGCGAAAGCGGGCGTAGGGCGCAGGGGCGGGGCCGAGCAGGTCGACGCCGTCGCCCCAGACGCCCAGCTGCTCGGCGCGCAGCTGCAGGTTTTGGGCCATCCTGTAGGTCTGTTCCTCGACGTTATCCAGCTTTTTGTGCCAGTAGATAAGACGGGCCAACCTGCCGACAGGTGGGTAGAGTTGCTCGCGTCGAAAGAGCATTTCCCGTTCATAGAAGGCGTGATAGTCGTGTTCGGCTGCGGCCTGGAGCGCGTAGTGCTGGGGCGTGTAACTCTGGAAGATGACGCGGCCGCCTCTGCTGCTGCGTCCGGCGCGGCCTGCGACCTGCGTCAGTAGCTGGAAAGTGCGTTCCGGCGCGCGAAAGTCAGGCATGTAGAGGCCAACGTCAGCTGCGACGACGCCGACGAGCGTCACGAGCGGCAGGTCAAGCCCTTTGGCGATCATCTGCGTGCCGATGAGAATGTCGGCCTCGTGGTTGGCGAAACTTTCCAGGATCTGTTCGTGGCTGCCTTTTTTTCCGGTGGTGTCGCGGTCCCAGCGCAGCAGGCGGGCGCGGGGGCAAATCTGGCTTACGATCTCTTCGATGCGTTGGGTGCCGGTGCCAAAGAAGCGGATGCGGCGGCTTTCGCAGGAGGGGCAGTGATCGGGAATCGGATGGCGGTCGTTGCAGCGGTGACAGATGAGCTGGGCGGCTCGTTCGTGGTAGGTGAGCGGGGTCTCACAGCGGGCACATTCGGCGACGAAGCCACAGTCGCGGCACATCACGAATGAGTGGGTGCCGCGGCGGTTGAGAAAGAGAATGGCCTGCTCGCCGGCGTCGAGGACGGCGTGTAGCTCGGACTGGAGGCTGCGGCTGAAGATGCTGCGGTTGCCGGCGCGTAGCTCCTGGCGCATGTCGACGATTTCGACTGGGGGGAGCGATGCGTAGACCGGGGGCGCGGCCTGCGTACCAGCAACATCTTCAGAGGCGTTCTTTGGTTCACTGTGCCCCATGACTCTGTCCGGCATTTCCAGTAACTTCAGCTTGCCCTGCTGGGCGGTGTGATAGGAGTCCAGTGAAGGGGTGGCGCTGCCAAGAATCAGAGCGCTGCCAGAAACTGCCGCCAGTTTGGCGGCGACGGTGCGGGCATCGTAGAAGACGGTAAAGCTGCCCCATTCGTCTGTATCCTGCTTATAGGTAGATTCGTGCTCTTCATCGATTATGATGAGTCCCAGGCGCGGCAGCGGCGCGAAGAGGGCGCTGCGGGCGCCGACTATAACGTCGATTTTGCCGTCGCGGGCACTGCGCCAGACGTCATAGCGCTGGTTGCTGCTGAGGGATGAGTGAATTACGGAGACGCGGTCAGGGAAGCGGCCGGCGAAGCGGGCGACGGTTTGTGGGGTGAGGGCGATCTCGGGCACGAGGACGATTGCCTGACGGTTGCGGGCCAAGGTTTCGGCGATGGCATGCAGGTAGATTTCGGTTTTGCCGCTGCCGGTCGCTCCGTGGAGCAGATAGCCTTCATTGCGTATAGTGGAAGGAGATTTATCGCCTGCTCCGGGCCCGGCTTGGTCAGTTCCAGGAAATGCGGCCGGGAAGCAGCTTGCCTTTATTTCATCCCAGACCTGTTGCTGCTGGTCGGTCAGCTTGGGGGGATGGGTCCGGGGGTATATGCGGCCGCCGAGTGGGTCGCGGAAACGGATTTTCTGTTCGATCTGGATGATGCCGGCGGCTTGCAGTTTGCGAAGTTTTTCCAGACAGTTTCCTACTTGGGCATAAAGGTCCGACTTCCAGACTGGTTTGGCGGCCTGGGCAAGGGCTTGCAATATCGGTTCGAAACTTGAGGCGCCGCGCAGTTGCAGAATTGCATCTTCGGTAGCAGCTGCCGACTGCGCCAGGGTGACTCCATCTGCCGATTTTCTGACCAGCCCCTTTTCTTTCAGAGCGGAAATGGAAGTATTGGGCGGGAAATCGCAGGCTTGTTTCAGGTCCGACATCGATATGGTGTGGCCGGGAGCGGCCAGAAGCGCAGCCAGGACGCGCACTGCGTTGGTGGTGCGTCCAAGTGTAAACAGCTTCTGGCGGACCTGGGCTGGATCGACAGACAGCTCGATCTGTTCTTCCTGTTTTGCCCGGACCTTGGGAGGATCTCCGCTCTTACTGAGCAGACCTGGTGTGAGGAATAACTTGACTGCCTCTGAGATGGGCGCCACGTAGTAATTGGCGAGCCAGAAGGCTACGTCCAATTGCGCCTGTGTAAGGACAGGCTGAGGTCGCGCCAGGCGGGCAATAGCCTTGGTTGCGACCGGCGAGGAGTCGGCGGGACCGACGACGATGCCCTGCAACTCCTGCGGACCAAAGGGGGCCCAAACCAGATGGCCGGGCTCGACTTTGCCGACGAGATCCGGAGGAAGGTGATAGTGGAAGGTCTGAAATTGGGCGGCGCCGCCCGTACGCTGGTGTACTGACTCCGGTCCTCCGAGAGTAGGCAATGCATCCAAACCGAAGTCGTCGTCAGGGCCGCTGAAGTCGTCGTCGAGGGGCGGCCGTTCCTGCGGCCTGAACGAGCGGCGAATCGGCACATTGATTACTACTTCAACGAGGGCTTTCCTCTCTGACACTGTCTTGTCCCTCTGGTCAGTTTGGCTCATATGTTCGGAGACGGGCAATTGGATTGTAACGCAATGGGGCCGGGTCGGGCAAAGAGGCAGCCATGGTTACCGGCTTGCGGTTCAGGCTGCAGGCGCGTTCAAGCCGTTCCTGATCTGTACGGCGCAGACTGTAAGCTGGACATCGCGGCCGCTATTGCCTACCAGCGACGACGGCGTTGGAATGTAAGGAGTCTTGTGATGCGGAAAATCACTGCGTAGACGTATACCTGCCAGATGCCGATGGGAAGGGCAAGGGCTGCAGGCAAGTAGGAGGTTACGGGGTGGGCGGTGATTGGGGCGCCCAAGCCGTTTACGAGGCTGGCCAGGAGACCGTAGGTAATCAGGCCCAGCACCACCCCCATCAGCGGTTGGATTGTCGATCGCAGGATGTACTGGGAGTCGAATTCCTCATGCACTCTCATACGTTCGACCAGGAATGAAATGGTGCCCAGGCAGCCGCCGATTCCACCGGTTGCCAGCGCCCAGAGAATTGGGTAATAGTGGGTGGTGTTCCATCCAGTGCTTGAGGAGACTATCGCAATCGTTTCGTTAACGGTGCGTGGATAGAGATACAGGGCGGCGGCAAGTCCGCCAAGCGCGCCTAACCAGAGGATTAGCAGTCCGAATGTGCGGGCGGCAATGCCTCGTGAACGGCTGCGGCTAAACCTGGCGCGGTCGATAATCTGCTTTGCCTGTTCGATATTGTAATGGGCCCTTTCGAGGCGTTGGGGTTCAGCCGAGATAATTTCGCGGGCCTCCCGCAGCAGTGAAAGGGCGTGCCCGGTGTTTTCGCGCCGAGTTTCGCGTACGCGATCTATGGACTCGTAGAGGCTGAGAATTTCTTCCTCAATCAGCTGAGTATCGTCTGGTGATCCGCCGGGCCCGGTTTCCTCTACGCGCCACATTGTCGGCGGAGGGATCGTGATAGGTGCATCCAAGAGTGACCCCTGTTGGACCGGGTAGCTTTGGATTGGGTAGTCTACGGGCTGGATTTCAGTTGGGGTTAAAGGTTCAAAATCGGGCTGGTCGCTGGACAGAGACGTTTCAGCGGGCGAGTCGGCGGCCTGTTCGGGCTGGCTAGAGTTCCCGGCGTGGAGAGAAGAATCGGGCGTGTGCAGGCCGTCCTGGTAAGAGGCTGTTGGGGGCGCGGGAGGCGGATCAGGCTGCTGAACCGACAGTTCCGACTCCTCAGTGCTCTGGGAGAATGCTCGCGGAGGCGCGACTTCGTCTTGCGGAGCCGTGAAGGGCGGCATGCCTTTCGGTTCGAGACTGGAGTCTGGAAGGCGCCCGGGTTGCGCCGACGAATTGTCACCTGATGCGGGTGACTGATCCTCGGAAGCTATGTTTGCTTTTTCGCGGTCTGGTGCGGCTTCGCTGCCGACGGACAACTGGTCCAGCAGGTATTCGGCACGTTGACGCAGCGCGGCAAGTTGCGCCGCCGATTCTTCCAACATATGAAGGGACGGTTGCTCTTCTTCGGGAGATTCTTTGGGTGTTGGGGCCGCCTGATTTGCTTCCGACCGTTGATTGTTTTCGGCCGTAGATCGGGAGGCGTTTTCGGATTCTGATATCAAGATTAGCTTCAGGTCACTATGTGTCGCCGTATTTCAGGAGGCGACAGTAGAACTTTGAAATCGAATTCGCCCCGTAGCAAACAGACGGATTAATAGTACTATAGCATACGCCTTTCTGGATAAGAAAAGGCCGCTTTCTGAATGGGCCCGGATGGAGGGTACTGGCAGAAAACCGCATGTGGAATCACAAGTCGACGCGACAAGATTTGCAAGAGACATTGTGCCCTCGATGGGCCACGAAGAAGGGCGTTTCCGTCCATGAACGGAAACTACGAGGCACTGGGACTGCCCCCACGACCGAGAAGGGGGCAGTTCGAACAGGTAGCAATGAAATTGGCGGTGGATTTGACATTCTTGACTATTGCCACGTATAATTGACTATTGGTAGTCATTCTTCAATGATATTTCTTAAGGAGCAAGGAAATGCCCAAACGAACCTGGCAACCGAAGGTTCGCAAGCGGCTGCGCACGCACGGCTTTCGAAAACGCATGAGAAAACCCGGCGGCCGCAACGTATTGAGGCGCCGCAGGCTTAAGCAGCGAACGAATCTGACGGTCCAACTGTCAACCCGCAAACGGACATTTTAGGTACGCGGCTACACTGGAAGTGTGGGTCGCGAACGGGAGAGTAGGCGTTGTCTGCAACTGCGAGCCGATGGAGGATTTTCAGGGCAAGCGAGAGAGGATGTTTCGCTGAGAAGCCTCCAGGTTCGCCAGTGAATTGCGGCTGAAAGTTGACATATTCCCGTGGAAACAGAGCGGCGTGAGACGACGCTTCAGAGTTTGTGACAACGCACGTTTTCAGCAGATCCGCCGAAAAGGCAAATCGTACAGCAGTCGGTTGGCCGTTTTGTGTGTTTTGGAGAACAATCTTACGTACAGCCGCTTCGGTTTTTCGGTGAGTCGACGGATCGGCAATGCGGTGGTACGGAATCGTGTGAAGAGGCGCATGCGGGAGTCAGTGCGGCTGCGCATGCGCCAGGTAAAACCGGGATGGGACTGCGTTGTGATCGCCCGAGGACCGATTCGGAAGGCAACATACGGGCAAATTGACGCTGCTTTCGACAGACTTTTCCGCCGTGCCACTCTTTCGGACCCCGGCCCTGGCCAGAAATGAAGCCGGGACTTTGGTGGTTACGTGATGCAAGCTTTTTTGCTGCTTCTGATTCGAGCCTATCAACGCGTGCTTTCGCCGCTAATGGGCAGCAACTGTCGTTTCTACCCTTCGTGTTCTCAATATACGTTTGAGGCGGTGGAACGATACGGGGCAGCAAGAGGCGGCTGGATGGGACTGCGGCGCATCTGTCGGTGTCACCCCTGGAATCCCGGTGGATTCGACCCTGTACCGTGAGAGGGCCGATGCGACGTGTACTGGCGACTTTTGTGCCCGAACGAATTACTTGCCGAATCGGAGAGGTCGGCAACCTTGACAGTGCCTCGCTATTTTGCGGCGACTATTGCCAGCAGCCAGGGAGAAGGTCCCGACCGGTTCCGGTGAACAAGCGGGACAGTTTGTGAAATCGGGGCATTCGAAGCCGCGCTATCGTACCGGTAATCCGGCTCTGCCGGCGCCTCAATTGGGCCCGGCGATTAGGAGAGAAATTGTGAAGCGCAGAAGGATTCTGTGGTTGTTGATGATTGTAGCGGCGGCGTTATTGCTTGGCGGGTGCGGCGTTCCTCGCGAAGGAGTGACAGACTGGAGCATCGCCGAACCATCCGGTTGGTGGCAGGTAATTGTTGTATTTCCCCTGGCAAGGTCCCTCATTTGGTTAAACACGAGTCTGGTAAACTGGGATATCTCCTATAGTTGGGGCTATGCCATCATCATCTTTACCATAATCATTAAGCTGATTACGTTCCCGCTGACGCTGATCCAGATAAAGAGTATGCAGGCGCAGAAGAATCTTCAGCCGAAACTACAGGAGCTGCAGAAGAAATTCGGCAAGAACAAGGACAAAATGGCGCAGGAGCAGATGAAGCTGTATCGCGAGGCGGGTGTAAACCCGTTGAGCGGATGCCTGCCGATGGTCGTGCAGATGCCAGTTCTGTTTGGTTTGTATTCTGCTCTGGTGGCCCTGGGCCCGTCGCTGTCAGATGCCCGGTTCTTCTGGATTCCCGACCTTGGTTTTCCCGAGTTTACGCGCGGCCTGGCCTGGATTCCGGAGAAGTTCAATGAGGGCGAATACTTGCTTCTGGCGGCATACCTGGTTTTGCCGGCGCTGTTGATGGTCAGCCAGGTCTATATGCAGCGTATGACGACGGCGACTACGCCAACAGCGAGCGGGGGTCAAGCCGGGATGATGAAGCAGATGACAACGATGATGACGTTGATGTTTGGCTTCTTCACATTGCAAGTGCCAGCTGGCCTTTCGCTGTATTGGGTTACAAGCAATCTGCTTCAATTGGGACAGACTTACGCCGCAAACTATTTGGGCGGTGTGAACAAGGTAATTGCGCCGGCCGGGCCGCAAGCGGTACCCGCCACGGCAGCGGCTACACCGGCTGATGGTGGATCGGTAGTCACCTCTGCCCCGGAAACGGTAGAAAGCCAACCAAAGAGGACACCTCCTCGCCGACGGAGCCGTCGCAATCGAAAGAGAAGATAAGATGAAGAATGGTCAGAGCAACGAGTACACGGCAAAATCGGTTGAGGCCGCTGTCGAGGAGGGCTTGCGCGACATGGGGGTCTCCCGTGATCAGATTGAAGTCGAAGTGATCCAAGAGGGCAGCCGTGGTATTCTTGGAATCGGCGCGACCGACGCCCAGGTCCGACTGAAGCCAAAGGCAGAGAGCGCGGAGGCCGAAGTTCAGCAGCAGGACGAATCCGGGTCGGCGGATGAGATAGAGGCCGATGAGGTTGTAGAGGCGGAAGTAGCGGTAGAGACTGAAGCGTCTGTCGGGGCTGAGGAGACGGTGGCGGCAGTTGAGGAATCCAGCGTTGCCGTCGACGAGCAGTTGCCGGTTAGCGAAGATGACGCGAGTACGGAATTCGAAGAGGAAGAAGATGACGACGATGCTGAGCTCGAAGACCTTTCGTTCGATTTGCTCAGCCAGATGTTGCAACACCTTGGCATTGAAGCAGAAATTGAACTGTCGTGGTTGGAGGATGAGGAGGACGGTGACCGCCCACTGTGCCTGAATGTTGTTGGTGACGATTTGGGCCTTCTGATCGGCCGCAACGGCGAGACACTGTCAAGCATTCAGTATTTGATTCGGCTAATGGTCAATCAGGAGTTGCATCGCTGGAAGAACATCGTTATAGATGTCGACGGCTACAAGGAGAGAAGGGCGGAGCAGCTGGAACAACTGGCCCAACGCATGGCCGAGCAAGTTATAGCTTCCGGCAGGCCTGCATCGTTGGAGCCAATGCCAGCCAATGAGCGTCGATTGGTCCACATAGCGCTGCGTAACCACGAGCACGTTTACACTTCAAGCACTGGAGAAGACAACCGGCGAAAAGTGCAGATTCTGCTCAGGCAATAACAGCAGGCTAGTCTCTCGCCATCTGTGCCGTTGCCCTGCTCGAATTTGGGCACGAAGCTCGGGGGCAAGCCGGAACTGAACTGAACAGGATTACTGAACGCCCAAAGCCTGCGAACAGTCCATGTCGATCGATTTTCTTGCTATTGGCACCGTTAGCCGCGACATTGCGACTGCGGACCCCGCCGCGACTGACTATGTACTGGGAGGGACTGTCAGTTTTGCCGCGGTAACTGCTTCTCTCCTGGGACGCAAGCCGGTGATTCTGACCCGCGCCGGTGACGATATCGATCTTTCAGTCCTGCGCGAACTGGCCGACGTGCGTGTGCTTCCTTCTTCAAATACTACGACATTTGCGAACTTGTATACAACGGAGGGGCGAGTACAGTACTGCTACACCCCTTCGCCGCCAATAGCAGCTGTAGATATACCTGCGCGGCTGAGGGCTCCCCATATTGCGCTGCTGGGTCCGCTGGCGAATGAGGTACTGCCGGAAGTTGCCGCCATATTCGACTCTGAGACAATTGTGGCGGCCGTGCCGCAGGGCTGGATGCGACGCCTGGGCGACGATGGAAGAGTTTTCCCAACCCCATGGATCGATATGGAGCATATCCTTCCCCATCTTGACGCGCTCATCCTTTCGATAGAAGATATCGACGGCGACCTGGCACAGGTGGATGCTTTCCTGGCGTACGTTTCACTTGTTGTGCTGACAGAGTATCGGGACGGCAGCACGGTCTACAGGCGTTTATCCGACGGAGAAATCGAGGTGGTGCCGATCCCTCCGCGACCGGCTAAGGAAATGGATCCGACCGGCGCCGGGGACATATTTGCCACCGCTTTTCTGTTACGGCTTGACGAAACGGGGGATCCTCTCGACGCGGCCAGGTATGCCAATGTCACCGCGTCTTTCGGCGTAGAGGGTCTGGGGGTGACCGGAATCCCCAATCACGAGGATGTATTGAAATATATGGCTGATCATCCATGGCAGCACTGTGTTGCCGGACAAGGAAGGGGCTAGATGTACGGGCAGGTTCTTGTTCATGCACTCAATACTGCGAACTTGTGCGGCCTATGACGGCTAAGATATTCGCGATTGCCAATCAGAAAGGCGGCGTGGGCAAGACGACGACGGCTGTCAACCTGTGTGCCTATCTGGCCAAAGCAGGATGCCGCATACTGCTCGTCGACAGCGATCCGCAGGCGAACGCTACGACAAGCCTGGGGATCGATCCCAGGAAGCCAGGGACGAGCCTCTACGACGTATTGATAGATAACCGTCCGGTTCAAGAGGCAATTACTGCGACGAGCCTGGATGGGCTTGACCTTCTACCTGCCAATCTTGATCTGGCCGGTGCGGAAGTCGAGATGGCTGCGAGAATGGCTCGTGAACAGCTGCTGTCGAAGGCGTTGCAGCCGCTTACTCGCGATTACGATTATGTGGTCATTGATGACCCGCCGAGCCTGGGTTTGATCACGATTAACGGCTTGACCGCCGCCGACGGGATCATTATCCCGGTCCAGTGCGAGTATCTGGCTCTGGAGGGATTGAGTCAACTGCTGGAGACGATTCAGCAGGTGCAACGGGTTCTGAACGGTCGCCTCAAGGTCGCGGGCGTGTTGCTTACCATGTCGGATGCGCGCACGAACCTCAGCACACAAGTGGTGGAGGATGTTCGCGAGCATTTCCCCCTGGAGACATTCGAGACACTGATACCCCGTTCGGTGCGTCTGAGCGAGGCACCTAGTCACGGTTTGGCAGTTCTGAACTATGCACCTGAGAGCGCGGGCGCGCTTGCGTATGAAGCGCTGGCGGCCGAGTTCATGGGCCGTTTTCCGATCGGCATCGAAGCGAACTCTGAAGGCCTGCCGGAGACTCCCGGCGCGGGTACGCCAGATCCTACAGTTTTATAATTATGAGCAGAGAAACCGGACCTGAAAACTCGAATGCTCGACGCAGGCATGGCTTGGGCCGTGGACTAGGCGCGCTGCTCGGCAGAACCGCTCCTCACGATGAATCCGAAGAGGTGGAACAGGCCGCGCCGACAGTCGAAGAGGGGACGCGCGAGATTGCCATCGGCGAAATTCAGCCCAATCCCCATCAGCCGCGGACCCGTTTCGACCCGGCGAGTCTTACTGAGCTGGAAACGTCGATCCGTGCTCACGGCGTTATTCAACCGGTAATTGTCTCGGAACGTCCGGACCAGCCGCAGCGCTACTGGCTGATTACCGGAGAGAGGCGCTGGCGAGCCGCGCGGCAAGCTGGTCTGACAGCGGTTCCGGCCGTGGTGCGGGAGGCGACTTCCCAGCAACTCCTGGAACTGGCACTGGTTGAGAATTTACAGCGCGACGATCTCAGTCCGTTGGAGGAAGCGGCCGCTTACAGTACATTGTTGGAACGGTTTGAACTGACGCAGGCACAGGTTGCGTACCGGGTTGGTAAGAGCCGATCGGCGGTGGCCAACGCGGTTCGACTGCTGGGGCTGCCGGATGAGGCTCAGGCTGCGCTAAACGAAGGGTTGATCAGCGCAGGCCACGCGCGTGCACTGCTGGGCTTGATAAACGATGAGGATCTTAAGAGGGCGCTTGACCAGATTGTTGCCAGTGAGCTGAACGTACGTCAGGCCGAGGAGCTGGTTCGGCGCTGGCAGGAGAGGCCGCCGGTGGAGGCTCCGGTCGAAGAATCGCCCCATATGCAGGCGCAGATGCGACTCTGGGAGAACCGCTTTCGTGACAGGCTCAGCACGAAAGTGAGCTTGGATCGTAAGGAGGACGGCAGCGGCAGGCTGGTGATTCACTTCTACAGTGATGACGATCTGGAGACGATTTACCGAGAAATCGTCGGCGATGCGCTGGATTGAGCCGGCGCAAACGCGGCGGCCTGAATCACTTGCCGCTTGCGGGCAAGATAGTCGAACCGGTTCCAAAACAGCGTAGACAGGAAAGCCCATTGGGTGTACAGTTTGGCGAAACCCTCCAATCAGAACAGCAGCTTGTCGCCGCGACGCTGGACGAGGTGATTGCCGACCTGCCTGACGGGCTGTCACAGTTCGTTCGCAGCGAGCTGGCTGAGAAACAGATTCTGGCTGGGGTGGTACTGGCTTCGGCTGCTCCAGAGCACGATTCGGCTGAGGATGCGTCTCGCCGGGTGGCGCTGGCTGCAGCCCTCGAACTGTTGCAGATTGCCCTGAATATCCACCGACTCCTGCTCAAGCCCGAGAAGACTGACTCAATCGACAATATGCTGCTGGGCGGCACCATACTGGCCGGGGACTACTGTTTCAGCAGGGCGGCCGTGCTGGCGGCGCGCACATGTCATCCCCAGGTTGTGACTGTCTTCGCGGAGTTGCTCAAGGATATAAGCCAAGCGAATTTGAGGCATGCTATTGTCAGCGACCGTGACGGCCAGAACACGATACCTGCATCAGAGCGTAAAGCGATGTTTCATAGCGGTGCGTCAGCCGGCGTTCTGCTGGCTGGTCTATCTGATGAGGAACAGGCGGTGGTTGTGCGGTATGCTGAGTGGCTGAGCCGGCAGGAGTCTGCAGACGAGACCAGGTTGCTGGATGCCGGCGCAGGCGGGAGTTTTGACGGCATGCCGCCGCGACAGAGAGAGCGCTGGCGAGAGCTAGTTTCCAGCCTCTGACAACTAGAGTGTAGCGGGCCCCAAAAGGAAGGCAGCGTGTCCCCAAAACGAGTGCTGCTCCTCACTTCTCCAAATAGCTACCGAACCCAGGACTATGTCGACGCGGCCAGGCGTTTGGGAATCGAACCTGTCATCGTTGTGGATCTGCCGCAACTGCTGGCGCAGGAATGGAACTATTCTCTTGGCGCTGACTTTGGGGATCCATGGAAAGCAGCTGAAGAGATTGTTAACACGCTGACTAAAGCGGTCGACGGGGTCGAAAGCGACATCGGGCTGGATGCAGTTCTGGCGCTGGATGACGGCGGCGCCCGCGTAGCGGCACTGGTCGCGGAACGGTTGGGCCTGGCTCACAATGACCAGATGGCATCGGAAGCGGCGCGCAACAAGTTCCGAATGCGTACTCTGTTGTCGTCGTGCGGGGCGCCCGTGCCGGCTTTTTCCGAGTTTCGGACGGACGACAATATGAAGGAGATCATTGCCCGGGCGGAGGAAGAGATCGGGTATCCCTGTGTTGTCAAGCCGGAGGAGCTTAACGGAAGCAGGGGTGTTATTCGAGCGAACTTGCGATGTGAGCTGGCGGCCGCGGTGAGAAGGCTGACGGCGTTGATTGGTGAGGGCCAACCGTTCTTGATCGAAGGCTATATTCCTGGAGTAGAGGTCGCGTTAGAGGGGTTGATCGACAGGAACCAGCTGCATTGCCTGGCCCTGTTCGACAAGCCGGACCCGCTGGAGGGCCCGTATTTCGAGGAGACGATTTACGTTACCCCTTCACGGCTGCCGCAGGACGTGCAGAGCGCTATCGTTGATGCGACTGAGAACGCGGCGCGGGGCCTGGGGTTGCAGACAGGGCCAATCCACGCGGAATTGCGGATAAATGAAAACGGACCTTGGATTGTCGAGGTCGCTGGGCGTTCGATTGGCGGTCTGTGTTCGCGGATTCTGCGGTTTGGTATGGAGGTCGGCAACGGCAGCTCGCTGGAGGAGTTGATACTGCGGCAGGCAAGCGGATTGCCGCTGGAAAACCTCGAGAGGGAGTCGCAGGCGGGCGGCGTGATGATGATTCCGATTCCGGCTGCGGGGATACTGCGCAAGGTGAATGGGGTAGATGAGGCCAAAGGGGTGGCGGGAATCGAAGAGGTTCAGATTACCGTCCGGCTGGACCAGTCGCTTGTGCCTTTACCGGAAGGCGATGCGTATTTGGGCTTCATATTCGCAAGGGGCGATTCGCCGGCCCTGGTTGAGGAATCGCTGCGACAAGCGCACAGCTTCCTTCAGTTCGAGATTGCCCCTGAGTTTGCTCTCATTTCGTAGCGGCGAAACTTACTTTCGGGGTGCGCCTTTGCCGGCGGAAGCGCCTTTGGCCGCGCCAGGTGTGCCTTCCGGAGTCCAGCCTTCCGGCATCTGTGCGCCCTCTCCGAAAAAGAACTCCTCCATTTGCTGCATCAGGAATTCACGTGACTGTTGGTCGCCCAGGCTCAGCCCATAGTGATTGATCAGCACGACTGAGTATTGCAGCCACATGTCCCAGCCGGCTTGCGAGATGTTCTCGAATATGCGTTGGCCAAACTCGCCGGGGTAGGGGGGCGACGGCAGGCCGGGCAACTCCTGTCCGATCTTTGCGCACTGTACCATCCGAGCCATTGGTTTGCTCCAAGCCTAGAGTAAGAAAAGCGGTGGCCCCTATTATACGGCCTGCGAACGGGTAGTGTCAACATATATGCGTACGCTTCTCGTGGGAATGGAGGGCCCATTCAGCTACATGGTGCTGGAGAGGCTTCTGGCGGCTGGGGTTTCGGTTGTCGCTGTCCTGCTCAATGGGCAACGGTTTCGCGAGCTGCAGCCGGCAGTTCAGGTTGGGGGCGAAACAAGCGTGTCGCCGGCAGAATCGCTCGAACTTCCTCTTACGAACGCAATGGTCAAGGTTGCACTGCCGGGAATGGATGACAGTAGCACAGGCGGGCAGAATACGGCCGCCGAACTTAGGCGAGCCGCAGTCCTGGTACCGGCAAGTACGCTGCGCCTTGCCATGCAGGCGGGGATTTCTACATTCGAATGCAATGACATTGGCGACCCTGCAGTTGTGAAGTGGTTAACTGGCAAGTCTCTGGACATCGTCTGCGTGGCCTGTTGGAATCGAATCATACCGCCGCGTGTGCTGGGCATTCCCAGGCAGGGCTTCCTGAATGTCCATCCCTCGTTGTTGCCCGCGTACAGGGGTCCTTTTCCACTTTTCTGGCAGTTTCGGGCTGGGGAAGTGTCGACCGGCGTAACGGTACATTGGATGGACGCGGGTCTTGATACCGGAGACATTGCCGGGCAACGAGCCGTGCAGTTTGCCGAAGGCATGGGCGGTCCGGAGGCCGAATCACTTTGTGCGTCGGCCGGCGGTGATTTGCTGGCGGAGGTGATAGCAGCGGCAGGGCGGGGGCGGGCAGTGCGGCGGCCCCAGCCTGAAGGGGGCAGCTATTTTCCGGCTCCGTCAGGAGAGGACTTTGCCCTTGATGCCAACTGGCATCCCCAGCGAGCATTCAATTTCATGCGGGGGACGGCGGAGTGGGGCGTTCCCTACCGGCTGGAGACTGAAGACAGGGTGCTCTGGTTGGACGAAGCGCTGGAGTGGCGGGAGGCACCTATGGAGTGGCCCGCCGATGGGAGGGTCTGGGCGCCCTTCCGGGGGGGCGCGCTGCTTGCCACACGGTGTGACAATGCGGTCGCCTAACCGGAATCGATGCACCGGTTGTGTCAACTGATCGAGTTCAGCTACAATTACCCCCGGTTCAATTCTTTTCCTATCTACAAGACTGAACAAGGAGAATCGCGATGTCTTTGATGCCAGTACCGCCAGGAATGAAGATAGCGGCACAAGTGTCGCCGGAAGCGGATGACAAGGAGTTGCAGTTTGTCAAGCAGATGGGGATTGACTGGGCTGTTTGCTGGACGGACGGCGAACACGCCGGCTATGACTATTACGCCCGCGCGAACGATCGTTTCCAGAAAGCGGGTATTCAGATCTACGGCTTTGGAAACCGTGAGGTTCACAATCAGGACGCGATCGTTCTTGGGCTGGAAAACCGAGATGCCAAGATCGAGGAGTACGTAAATCACCTGCAAGCACTGGGCAAGGCGGGCATTCCTTACACGACGTACGCCCACATGGCGAACGGGATCTGGAGTACGGACCGCGAGGAGACGCGCGGCGGCGCGTCGGCGCGAGGATTTGATCTGGCAAAGGCAGAGGCGGGGCATTGGGCGGGGAAGCTATACTATTTGCCACTCACACACGGCCGGGTCTATTCGGAAGATGAAATCTGGGAGAATTTCCGCTATTTTGTCTCCCAGGCGGGACCGGTGGCGGAGGAGGCAGGTGTTCGGATCGGTATTCATCCAGACGATCCGCCTGAGCCGGAACTTGGCGGCGTTCCGCGGTGCATATTCAGCAGCTTCGACGGTTACCATCGCGCCATGAGCATAGCGGACAGCCCTAACGTGGGCATATGCTTTTGCATCGGATGCTGGCTGGAGGGCGGCGACCTGATGGGCAAGGGTGTTGAGGAGTCGCTGCTGGAGTTCGGACAGGCCAATAAGCTTTTCAAGATTCACTTTCGCAATGTGGACCAGCCGCTGCCGCACTTTGTCGAGACGTTCGTGGATGACGGCTACTTTGAGATGTATAAGGCGATGCGCGTGCTGGAGCAGACCGGCTTTGACGGCGTCGTTATCCCAGATCATATTCCGACGATGGGAGACGATCCTCGAATAGGCACGGCGTACACTATTGGTTATATGAAGGCGTTGCTGGCCCGGGCGCAATCAGAGGTTAGGGGGCAGGCGGGGCAATGAAAACGGTAGGAATTCTCAGCCCTGGTGATATGGGGCATACGGTGGGACAGCGGCTGAAGTCGAATGGCCTGCGGGTGGTGGCTCATCTGGCGGACCGCAGCGAGAGGACTCGAGGGTTGGCTGCCAAGGCCGGGATTGAAGAGGTAGATTCATATGATGCCCTGGTGGAGGAAGCCGACATAGTACTGTGTATTCTCGTTCCGGCAGAGGCGGGGGCGGCGGCGCAGAAGGTAGCGGACGCCCTTGGCCGTACGGGCGCCGATCTGCTGTATGCGGACTGCAATGCGATCGCGCCGCAGACGACAAAAAAGATCGGAGAGACGATCACCGAGGCAGGCGGCCGTTTTGTTGATGCCTCGATCATCGGGCCTCCGCCTCGCGGGGAGGGTGCGACGCGTTTCTATGCTTCGGGCGAGTATGCCAATGAGCTGGCTCAACTCAACGATTGTGGGCTTGACGTGCCTGTGATCAGCGACCGGATTGGTGATGCGTCTGCCATCAAGATGTGCTATGCAGGACTGACAAAAGGGTTGACGGCGCTGTGTGTAGAGTTGCTGGTGGCGGCCGAGGCTCTCGGCATTCGCGAGGCACTCTTTGCCGAGTACAATCTCAGCCAGGCGGCCATGCTGAAGCGGATGGAAGGTGGTCTACCCGGGATGCCGCCGAAGTCGCGGCGCTGGGTGGGTGAGATGGAGGAGATTTCGGCCACTATGGCCGGTGTCGGGATGACCGGGAAGTTTCATGACGGCGCGGCCGACATTTACCGCTTCGTTGGGGACTCAACTTTGGCGGACCGCACGCCGGAAGACCCTGACGCGCCGACATTGGAGGAGATGCTGGAACTGCTGGTTAGTGGGTTGCCCGCTCGCTGAGAGGGACTGTAACAGCGGCCCTGTGTTCAGCCGCGGATAGGGAGTGTAGAAGCGCGAAGTTTTCCAGTGGGCAATCGCGCCTGGAGGCTAGATGTACTCGAGAAAGGGATCTTCGTTGATGTAGTCAAACTCTCTGCCGATGTAGGGGACAGGTGGCAGACCATGCCAGTCGCGGAGAATTTGATAGGCTACCGAGGTAAGCATCTGGCAGGCATCCACTGCCTCGCGCCATTCGAGGCGTCTAATCTCGTTGACGGTTTATTCGTAGGGTAGGATTCCGAAATCCCAGGCACCGCATAGCCGCGCCAGAAAATCCACTTTGTCGGCCAATCTATCAAGTGAGTCGGGTGGCTCGGTGTCAGGATATAGTGCCCCGTCAATCCACTTCGGCATAGTGTAACTCTTCTCTGTAATTGCCCCAGCCTAAATTTATCCTCAAGAGATCTCTCAAAAAAACATTCTAGCTTCGTTTAGACCATTCCTCGGGGAATATTGAACCCCCCCGGTGGATACCGCTGTCCTCCAATCAACGTATAAAGACAAAGGTAATTACTCAGCCGAATACAGTGCCTGTCTTGACCAGCCCCTTATCCCTGGCGCCATTCAGGCTATCTGAATGCGTATTCGGTTGGCGAGCCACTTTGCTGGAGCCGCACTGCAGGAATGAACAGACACTTTCGGTGAGGGATGGTTTTGGAAGGGGGCGTTGCGGGGGCGCAGCCCCTGCACAAGGGAGGGCCGAAGGCCCGACCGCCCATAAAGAAATAGCGAGTTGAGAGAGCACCTTTGCGCGCCTCATTCAGGGTTGCGAATAGGCTGTGTCTGAGTAGTTTCAGAACAAGAAACAGTCCCATTCCTGCTGGGGACTGCTACTGCAACCGGGATTCTTCAGTTTCGGTTAGGTAGTGCCCTTGATCAAATCTTGAGGCCGCTGAGGACGACGCCCTGGATGAAGTAGCGTTGGGCGGCGGCGAAGAGTGCAATGACAGGAATCGTCATGACGGCGGCGGCGGCCATGAGCAGGTGGTCACGTGGGTCGCTTGTTTCCATAGGTATGTTCTGGAAGAAACGAAGGCCAACGGCAGCGGTAAACAGATCGACCCTGTTGAGGTAGATGAAGGGGCCAAAGAATTCATTCCAATCGCCCAGGAACTGCAGGATCGCGACCGTTGTGAGGGCGGGCTTCATTAGTGGCAGGAGGACACCCCAGAGGATGCGGATGGGGGACGCGCCGTCCATGAGCGCGGCTTCGTCCAAGTCTCTGGGAATTGACATGATGAACTGGCGCAAGAGGAAGATCATAAAGGCGCCGCCCCCGAGCCAGGAGCCGATTGTAAGGGGGACGTAAGTGTTGATCAGTTTCAAGTTGAAGAAGAGAACATATTGGGGAATAAGGGTTACCTGCGTGGGAATCATCATGGTTCCCAGCATCAGGACGAACCAAATTTCTTTACCTACGTAGTTGAAGCGGGCGAACGAGTAGGCGGTCAGGGAGCCGGTGATGATGACGCCGGGGATGGTGATTGCGGTGATAAGGAAGCTATTGCCCATCCAGCGGGCAAAGGGCACAGCTGAGAAGACCTTGACATAGTTGCCCCATTGGGGGATGGCGGGCAGGAGGTGGGGCTCGAAGGAACGCAGCTCTTTCCAGGTTTGCAGGGAGCTCGAGACCGTCCAGAAGAGCGGGAAAGCGAACATGAGCGCTGCAGCAGTGAGGAGAATATAGGTGATGCCCATTTGGACGCGGTTGCGGCCGCGGCGGTAGGCATCGCCGCTGATGTCTGTGCTGGGCAGTCGGTCAATTGTTGCAGCCATCTTCTTCTAGCTCCCGTAATAGAAAACCCAGCGGCGTGAAAGTCGCAGCTGCCAGATGGTGAGGGACACGATGACGAAGGCGAAGAGCCAGGCCAAGGTGGCAGCGTAGCCCATGTTCCAATAGTCGAAGGCGTGACGGTACAGATGCAGGCTATAAAAGGTCGTTGCGAAGCCAGGGCCGCCCTCGGTAGCAACAAAAGCCGCTGTGAAGACCTGCAATCCGCCGATGACACCGAGAACCATGTTGAAGAAGATGGTCGGGGTCAAGAGGGGAAGGGTCACATGGCGCAGTTTGTGTAAGGCGGTGGCGCCGTCGATGGAGGCGGCCTCATAGAGGGATTCGGGGATTCCCTGCAGGCCGGCGAGGAAGATAATCATGCGCGTTCCGCCGAGGCCTTGCCATAAGCCCATGACTATCAGAGAGGGAATGGCCCAGCGGCGGTCACCGAACCAGCCTGGTGGGTCTGACCAGCCGAGGTCGACGAGCCACTGGTTGATGATACCGAAGTCGGCGTGTAGCAGCCATTTCCAGAGGACAACTGAGGCAACAATAGGCACCAATGAGGGCATGAAGAAGAGGGTGCGGTAGGCGGCGAGGCCGCGCAGTTTGGCGTTCAGGAGGATGGCCAGGAACATGGAGCCGATGACGCCGAGGGGTACGCCTACGCCGGCATAGTAGAATGTACGGCCCAGCGACGTATAGAAGAGGGGGTCATCGAAGAACATCTTCGTATAGTTGTCGAGGCCGATCCAAGTAGGCGGGCTGAGGACATCGTACTTGGTGAAGCTCAGGTAGAGAGAGAAGAGTCCGGGGCCGAGGAAAAGGCCCAAGAAACCAAGCAGCCAAGGCAAGAGGAAAAGATATCCGTAGAAGTTTTCCCGCCTCTGCCGCGACGTGTTGAGCATTTCTGAAAAGCTCGACAGTCTCAAGCGGTTGGCCAGAGTCGCCATAGGTTACTCCGAGAGTTGGGAGCGACGGGCAGAATACCGATTTCTGCCCGCCGCCCTGCATATGCCTGATGAAGATCAGGCCGGTTCCAGATCCAGGACGGCCTGGATGTTGTCGTTCAGGTCCTGCAGACCTCGCTCGAACTCAACCGGCTGGTGGGGGTCGAGGAGCAAGTCTGTCCACTGCTGGACAGCTGAGGTGTATTCGCGACCGCGTGAGTTGGCAGGCGCGTGTGCGGGGATCCCGTTTTCTAGGCTTGAGATGAACCACTCGTGGATCTGATCTTCTTCGATGAGCGACTGGACAACGTCGGGCCGGACCATGGCGAAGTTGCCTGCTACGAGGTTGAAGCTGAGGCTGCCATCGTGACTGGAGATGTGCCGGAGGAACTGGTAGGCGACATCAGCGTGGTCCTGGTTGGTACGGAGGTTCCAGGTCCCGCCGCGCAGCTGGGATGGGAAGCGTCCATCTTCGCGTGCGGGGAAGAGAATCTGCCAGGCTTTGGCAACGCTTTCGTCTTCGATCTGGTTGTTGAAGTTGCGGACGCAGAGTGAGCCGCACCAGTTCATCGTAAGCAGACCGGCAACGAGGGCGCCACCGGCGTTTTCGATGTCTCCCGGGGCGGGAAGTACCTGGTCGACGACGCCGAGGTCGTAGGCCCAGCGCATTGCTTCAGTGGCATTGGGGTCGTCGAGGAGGAGGCACTGGGTGCCTTCTTCGTTTATGAGTGAACTGCCAAACAACCGGGTTAATACGACGACTGTTGCTTCATTGTGGCTTATGTTGAGGCCGAACCGTTCGCCTTCCACGTAGAAGGAGTGCGCCCATTCGTTGATTGTATCGATTGAGACGTCGCGAGCGGTTGGGTCTGGGACGTCCATGCCCGCTTCTTCGAGGTGGACTGCGTTGAGGACCAAGGTGTCGAAGCCAGCCCATCCCCAGCTGGGGAATCCGTAAAGCTGGCCCTGGTAGTACTGCAGGCCCAGGAAGTGTTCGAACCATTGGTCGAGATCGGTGGCATCAGCGGCGACGAGTTCGTCGATCGGCATGATGATGTCTTTGTTGATCGCACGCCAGAAGTGGTAGTGGGACGGGTCGAAGGCGACGACTTCACCAAGGTCGCCGGCGGCCTGCGCCGCGTACATTTTGGCGTAGTTGTCCTGCTGGCCCGAGCCTGCCAGGGGACGCAGTTCGATGGTGACGTCTGAGTGCATCTCGGTGAAGGTTTCGATGCGTTCTTCGTTCCAACCGCTGCCGATGCCGCGGAAGGTGTCCCAGCGCAGGTGGACGGGTTCCATGGCGGCGCCTTCGTCGGCCATGTCCCCTTCGGGGGCGGCGGGGGCGACACATGCAGCAAGTGCGCCGGCAGAGACAGCCATTGCTCCCTGCAAGAATGAACGTCTTGAGACCAGATTCTTCATTGTTTCCTCCAAGTGATTGTGACGGGAATGCATTGGAAATTCGTTTAGGGCCGCGGCTCAGGAGCGGACTGAACCTGAGCCGCGGCAGAATGGTACTAGATCCAAAACTATGCCAGGGCGTCTTTATCCAGGACTTCCTGGACTAGGAGGTGGGTCTGCTCGACACCTTCATCGAATGTGGAGATTTCGGTCCATACAGCCTGGAGATTGTTGTTGAGCGTGTCAACGAACTCTAGGGTGCGGGCGTTGGCCGGTCGATGCCAATTGCGCGGTCCGTCGGGGTATGTAGCGATGTGCTGGCGGAAGATTGGGTGGACGTCGAAGAGCTCGTCGCTGTCCCAAACGTCGGCGCGGCCACCGGGACTGCCGGCGCCAAACAGGACATGCTCGATTCCATCCTCCTTGGTGGAGTAGAAGTCGAGAATCTGGAAGGCTTCCGCTGGATGCTGGGAGTTGCCTGTAATGCCAAAAGCGGCGGCAGACACCTGCGATCCTCTAAGTCCGGTCGGGCCGACGGGACCGACAAGGACGTCCCAATCAAAGGCGATGTCACCGGCGTCTTTCGAGTTGTTCCAGCGACCTACAAAGCCGGTCGTCCAGTTGTATACCCCGACGGTGCCGGCGACATAGTTGTTGAAGGTCTCGTCGCTGCAGAGGCAGGGGTCGACTCCGTGGGTGAACCGAAGGTCATAGAGCCACTTGAGGCCGGCGATGGACTCTTCCTGGTCCAGCAAGGACTTCGTGCCTTCTTCGTTGATTGCGTCGCCACCGAAGATGCGCAGGTAGGAGGGGATGTGCTCCTGCCCGACGCCCATCGCACGGACGCCCCAAACTTCAGGTGGGGCCGTGATGGCCTGACCGATAGTAACCACGTCATCGGTGGTCCAGTCGGGGGTGGGAACCTCGCCGCCGGACTCTTCGATCAGGGTCTTGTTGATGTAATAGGCGGTCGTTCCGAAGTGGCCGTGATTGGGGACGGCATGCAACTCGCCATCGAGGGTAAGGGCAGCAAGCAAGGAGTCCCAGAAGGGCGAGAGGTCGAAGTTTTTGGCTGCGACAATGTCATCCAGCGGGGTCAACACACCCTTTGCCTTGTGTTCCGGCGGGTTGTTGAGGTAAGTCCAAACAACGTCGCCGACGGTCCCTGAGGCGGACAGGGCGTAGATCTTGGGGTACATTTCATTGCCGGGGAGCTCGTCAAACTCGATAACGAGGCCGGGGTTCTGCTCCTCGAAGAGGTCTTTACGGCTGACGTGCCAGTCGGCATGTGTACCCAAGCGGGTGTGGAAGAGGAGCGAGATGGGCTCTTCGGAGGCCATCGCCCCGTCGCCATCATCGGAGGGGGCGGCGGCGGGCACGCAGGCGGAAAGAGCAAGAGCTCCTGTTGCGGCCAATGAACCTGCCAGAAAACTGCGGCGACTCACATTCTTCTCTAACATGGTGGTTCCTCCTTTAGGATACCGTAGAGATGTTGAATGGTCCGGAACAGAGACAAGAAGCTATCCTTTGATGCCGGACATGACAATTCCCTGGACCAGATACTGTTGCGCCAGGAAGAAGAGTGCAATTATGGGTGCAGTCATCATAACGCTGGCTGCCATGAGCAGGTGATACTTAGGCTCAGAGTCATCGGCGAAGCCGGAGACGGCCTGGAAGTAACGAATGCCGATTGCCAGTGTGTACTTGGACTTTGTATTCAGGAAGATAAATGGTTGGAGAAACTCATTCCACTGCGCCATAAAGGTCAGGACGGCCGCGGTTGCGGTCACAGGGACGGAGAGTGGCATAAGAATCTGCCAAAAGATCCGCACATAACCGGCGCCGTCAATTCGCGCGGCTTCGTCGAGGTCTATGGGAATGCTCATAAAGAATTGGCGCATGAGGAAGATAAGAAAGGCGCTGCCGCCGAAGAATGAAGGGACGATAAGAGGTCTGTAGGAGTCCAACCAACCTATCTTAGCGAACATGAGATACAGGGGAATCAGGGTCACTTCTACAGGCAGCATCATGGTGCTGAGGGTAATCATGAACAGCACGTCGCGCGCAGGATAGCGGAAACGGGCGAAGGAATAGCCTACAAGGGCTGCGGTCAAAACAGCACCGAAGGTTGAGACAATCGCCACAAATGTCGAGTTCCAGGTCCAGGTGGCCCAGGGCACGATATCAAAGACTTGAGGATAGTTTTGAAACTGTGGGATTTCCGGAAACCAGGTAGGGGGGAACCTGAACAGCTCTCCTCCTCTTTTCAGCGAGGAAAGCACGGTCCAAACAAACGGGAACATGAAGACGGCGGAACTGGACACGGCGATCAGATAGAGAATGCCGCGACCGAAGGCGCGCTGGAATGCGGCTGACTGGTAAAGGTCAGCCAGCATGAATCCACCTCCGGCTTGTTTGCTACGCGGAGCAATTGTGTCACCCGTCATCAGTCCACCTCCCCAGCATAGTATACCCATCGCCGCGACTGCCTGAATTGAACGTAGGTGAAGACGAACAGGACGAAGAAGAAGATCCAAGCCAAGGCCGAGGCATAACCCATTTCGAAATACTGGAACGCCCGCGTGTAGATATGCAGGGAGTAGAACCAGGTAGAGTAGGCCGGACCGCCCTGCGTGGCCACGTATGCGGCAGCAAATACTCTCAGTGCGCCGATGATTCCAAGAACCATATTGAAGAAGATGGTCGGCGTAAGCATGGGGAGGGTCACATTGCGAAATTTGGCCCAAAGACCGGCGCCGTCGACTACGGCGGCATCGTACAGTTCCTGGGGAACGCCCTGGAGGCCGGCCAGGAAAATCAACATGGTGTTGCCGCCGATGGCACCCCACATTGCCATGATGATCAGGCCGGTCATCGCCCAATCCGGGTCTCGGAACCAACCCGGGGCGTTGTCGCTACCGGTGATGGTTCGAATCCAGTGATTAATTGGCCCCACGTCGGCGTTGAAAATCCAGGCCCAGAGGACGGCTGCGGCGACGATGGGGGTCAGGTGGGGCAGGAAGAAGAAGGTACGGAACCATGTCGTGCCCAGCAGAGCCTGGTTAAGGAGTATTGCTGCGGCGAGAGCGCCGATGAGAGAGAGCGGTACGACGATCAAAGCATAGCGGAAGGTCAGCATCATCGAAGGCCAGAAGAGCCGGTCTTTTGTGAAGATTTCGCTAAAGTTCTTCAGGCCGACAAATTCGGGCGGGTTGACGATGTCGTAGCGGGTGAAGCTGAGGTAGCCGGAGGTAATCATGGGGCCAACGATGAAGAGAATAATGCCCAGCAGCCAGGGCGACAGGAACAGGTAGCCGGCGATTGCCTCTTTGGCGCGGAGGTTCGTCATCCAGCGGGGTCGAGGTGATTGGGTGTCTGCTGTCACCTTAGTAGTCACTACTTCCTCTCCCTAACCATTTCATGTCCCTCGTACAGATCGCGCGCCACTGTGCCCTGGGCTTGCGCGGGCGGGTCGACGCCCAGGATGTGGCAGAAAGTGGGGACGACATCGACGGCGTGGATGTAGCCCAGGCGGTCGACGGGGCGTTGGTAGCCCTTCTTCAGGCCGGGCCCGTCGAGGAAGAAGGAGCCGAAGGTGGAGGAGAAACCGTTTTCGGTTGGGATGAAACCGCCATGGTGGGCGCCGTAGACGAGTGGTGCGCCGACATTTCCTCCGCCTTCGATTCCGAGCCACTGCACGTAGTAACCGCTTACATAGTTGTGATCCCAGGCGAAGATGACGTCGCCGCATTCGTCTCCCCACTGGCCGAGCAGGTAGGCGTCGCGTCTGGGAAGGGCGATAGCGACTACTGTGTTGCCGGTTTCTTCGTCGATCCAGGTGCGGAGGGCGGTAAGAAGCTCGCGCTCAATTTTGTCGAATGTCGGGCCTGGTTCGGCGTTGATCGTTATGTCGAAACCGCGCCGTGCGAGGAAGGCTTTGGTCCGGTCCCAGTCGATATTTTCGGGTGGGGGGTCAAGGTCCTGGGCGATCGCGTCCTCGCCGCCATTCTTCAGGACGAGGAAGCCCTTGTCGCACAGGAACTGGCGAAGGTTGGCGATGCGGACGTCCGGGACTGCGCCGTGATCTGAGATTATGCCGACATAGACTTCGCCGCCGTTGCGGTTGGCCTTGTCGGCCGCCTCGTACATGAGACCAAGGACGCGGTCGCCGACCAGGTAGGTGCGGCGGAAGTAGTCCAGATATTTTTCTTTGGTTTCCGGATTGAAACCAGGACAGGCCGGATCGACGTCGGCCAGGTGGATATGATTGAGATAGTCATACAGGTGCCAGTGGCAGGTGAAGTAGGCGCAGTCTTTTTCGTGGAGCATGTAGTTGGCGACGTTGGCGAACCAGAGGCCCTGGTATTCGCACTCTTCGAGGGCGGTATCGAAGTCGATCATGCCTGACGTGTAGGGGGTCATGGAGGCATGTTCCTGGTAGGGACCGAAGCGCTCGATCAGCTCGGCTTCGAGTGCGGCCTCCCCGTAGGTAAAGCCGTTGGTATAGGTAATCTGGGTACGGTAGAGCTTGAGGCCTGTGCCATCCGGGGCCAGCTCCATCAGCTTGAAGCGGACTGAAGCCTGTTGATCATTGCCATCGATGCCAAACTGTTCGATGGCCCAGCTGCTCCATTCGCCCAGGTTGGAGGCGGCGACGACGTCGTTGCCGTCGCGGGTGCGGCAGATCAGGACGCGGTCGTAGCCGGCGCCGCTGCTGTCAAGGGCAAGCAGATGGAATTCGTTTGCATCGCCACCGAGGCGGGCGGTGACTGTTAAGCTGGTGGCAAGCGGCGGCGAGGCACTGGGTGGAAGATTGGTCCAGCCGTCGGCGGCGGCCAAGGGGGGGATTGGCTCGACGCTGCGGGGACCGGAAATCGCGGAGCCGTCGTGAGCCATAGCAACATCGCTTGCCTTGGATGCATCGGTCGTGTAGGCCTGGGCGGCTGCTACTTCAAATTCAGTGCTGTTGTGCCCGGGAGACCCGAAACCGTCGACAACGTAACCGATTTCCACGCCCGAAGGATGGGCCCCGGGGTAGTGAACAGCGACGCCCTTGAGACCTGCGCGCTCCAGTGCATTCCAAATGCGTTCGGCGTTGTTGGCGCGGCCGTCAAAGCTGCTGACGGAGACGTCTTTCTCGTTGGCGTCGGACTTTCGCTCAATTACGGTCTGCCAGGTTGGGACGCTGTGCGTGCCGGTGTGGGCGCCGGTGGAGAGGGTGGCCCAGTTGGTGGGCGTCCAGACGGGGAAGGAGGGATAGGTCTCGTTGACGGTTCCTTCGTTGAGGAGGCGACTAAAGTTCGGCAGGCATCCTTCGGCAGCAAAGTACTTCATCATGGGGGTGACGAAACCGTCCATCCCATAGGCATAAATCTTTTTCGTCATAGGTGGCTGACTGCTCCCTGTTCACTGCGCGAACTTTAAGGTGGGCGCCCCCGTTAACCAAGACGAGGTGATTCGATGATTCTCAGGTATTGCGAAGGCGCTGCAAAGCAGTACTTATGGTGATGCATGCATTCAGGAGAGGCTGTTGACCCAAATGTTATGCTTCGGCAGATGTGGTAGTGCCGAATGTGCTGCGAAACGCTGTCAGACTCAGACTTCAGGGTTGAGTCCGTATTCTTAAGAACGTTCGCATTTTAGAATTTATTGGTCCGATCCTCCAACTGCCAGGATTGTGAAGTGTAACCTGGTCTTATGTGCAGTTGTCCGATACTTTGTTAGCGTCTGGCATGATAGCTAGTCGCAGGTGTCAACTTCACCACAACGTGTGCCGCAACTGACTCTCTTGATGCGTACTTTTCTAAGTGTTTTGCGTGAAAGAAAAAGTCTATATCAAGTCATGACGGGCAGATTATAACAGGAGTATTCTCCTAAATGCAAACCGCTTTTTTTGGGGGCGTGCAACCCAAATATGGGGTGGGAATAGTCGGGCAGGGAGAATGTGCAGGCAGCGGTGGGAATTGTTAACCGGCTCCTGGAGAGACACGGGGCAGGGGCTACCGGACCGTTAGGGTGAAGCTGGCGGCGATAGTGGTTGAGGGGGGAAGGGCAGGCACAAGGCCTGCCCCTACGGGAGTGTTTAGGATGAGGCTGGCCGCGATAGTAGTTGAGGGGGGGAAGGGCAGGCACAAGGCCTGCCCCTACGGGAGCGTTATGGGTGAAGCTGGCGGCAAGTTTTCAGGCATATGAAACTGTCGCGCGGGATGCGCTCTGCCGCTTTCGCCAGAGGTGGACTGGGGCGGGTATGCCCCAGTCTACTGGTATGATTAGCCAAATGGAGGAAAGACCGGATCGCGCCCTCAGACGAAGGAGGGCCTTAGCGGAGCTAGCCAGCTACCATGCCAACCAGGGTCATGGCAACTACGGCGAACAGAGTAAACACGATCATAGTCGCTACCCAGCTACCCAGAAGAAATCCGGCAAATGCAAGGGGATTGGGGCGGTCATTCTGCTCGGATTCTGATTCGGTCTCAACCGACGCTTTCACTTCTACAGGTTCGACGGCCTCTGTTTGCAGTTCTGTTTCTTCGGCCATTTGAGATACTCCTTCTACTGTTTTGTCATTTCTGGGCGGCTGCCTTTAGTAGGGAGCAGCCGCCTTTTTTCATGTCCGGCGACCGTGCGCAATGTAGTCAGAGAATCAGTGCCTCTGCATCGCCTCCGTCCACTCTGGGAGGAGGACAGACATGCGATCGGGGCCATTATAGCATGAGCGCGGGCAGTGCGCACGATTTCAGATGCCCGCCAAGGGGCGTTACAATTGGACCGCAATTATGACAAAGGGTTGCAACGGAAACGGGAGGAAAGGATGGAATACAGGACTTTCGGACGTACGGGCTTGAAGGTCAGCGTCGCCGGCCTGGGCGCAGGAGGACCCAGCAGGTTGGGTGTCAGAGCGGGCAGCAGCGAGCGGGATTCGATCGAGGTTGTGCAGCGCGCGCTCGAACTCGGTATCAACTATATTGATACGGCTGAGGCCTATGGCACCGAAGAGATTGTAGGAAAGGCGATTCGTGACTTTGACAGGGACAGCCTGGTGATTTCGACCAAAAAGGGGGCAAACAATAAAGGCGAGCCGGTTTCGGCTGAGGGGTATGTTGCCGGCGTTGAAGCCAGCCTGAAGCGTCTAGGCGTGGAGATTATCGATGTCTTTCACTTTCATGGCCCGACTATGGAAGAATACAGGCATATGATGGATGAACTTGTGCCTACGCTTCAAAAAGTGCAGAGAGAAGGGAAGATTCGACATCTGGCAGTGAGTGAAAGATTTGCCAGAGACCTTGAACACGATCTTCTGAAAAAGGCCATTGAAGACGATGTCTTTGATGTGGTCATGGTCGGCTTCAACATGCTGAATCAGACGGCCCGAGGGGCTGTGTTGGAGGCTACGCAGGAGAAGGGGATAGCCACGGAGTGCATGTTTGCGGTACGGCGAGCTTTCAGTAATCCGGTGCGATTGCGGGAGATCCTGGTCGACTTACGCCGCAGCGGCGAGATTGACACTGACGCAGTTGACCTCTTCGAGCCGCTGGACTGGGTCTTAGAAGAGAGCGATGCAAAGAAGCTGCCGGAGGCGGCTTACCGGTTCTGCCGACATGAGCCGGGGCTTGACGTAATTCTCACGGGCACAGGCAATGTCCGGCACCTGGAGGAAAATGTGGCTTCGTTGTTAAGACCTCCTTTACCGGCCAAGGTGACCTCCCGACTCAATCGGATATTTGGCCGGGTACGCTCGGCTAATGGCAGCTGAAGCCAGCCCACGGACCTTCCACCTAAGCTTCAATCCAGCAACTCAATCTTGCCGCTGCCGCCGTCGACACGCACTCTCCGGCCTGTATGAAGTCGCTCGGTCGCGCGATCCACGCCGGCGACGGCAGGAATCCCGTATTCGCGGGCGACGACGGAACCGTGCGTCATCATGCCCCCTACTTCCATCACCAACCCGCTGGCGGCGAGGAAAAGAGGCGTCCAGGAAGGATCGGTGCCGGGACAGACGAGGATGTCGCCGGGTTGAAGCGCGGCTTCCAGAGGATCAAAGACTACGCGCACGGTTCCCTCGACAAAGCCCGGTGAAACGCCTGAGCCGACGAGCGTATTCTCGTCTGCGCCCTCGCCTGGGGAAAGACCGGCAAAGAAGGCGGTCCCGTCACTGAGGAGGAGACGGGGGATGGGCTGGCGACGCATTTCGTTGCGGTAGGTTTCTCTCCTCGCCCGCACCAGGCTCTGCCAGTCCCCGGGTGCGTTCATTGCCAACATTTTCAGTTCCCGCATCGTCAAAAAGAAGAGGTCTTCGGCTTGTTCCAAAACACCGCTGTCGACGAGCTCTCTGCCGCTTTCCAGAAGCAGGCTGCGCGCAATAGACGAGATGCGAATCATGGTGAATTTGGGGCTTTCGCGGAGGCCCGCGAGGGCGCGGACCCGTTTCGAAAGCTGGCGAACGAGCCATCCTGCCAAGGGGCTGTTCAAAGTCTCTGCGGCCGCGTTTGCCAGGCGATCCTCTGCTTGTAAGGCGGCCTGCTGCCCCTGCTGAAACACGGTGTCAGGCGCGACGCTTTCGTCGGCAATGGAAAGGTAGCTTTGCAGGGCGCGAATGATTGGGAGCGGCTGTTCGCGCCAGCGCGGCCGGCCGAAGTCGAGCTCAGCGAGACCGCGCATACCGTAACGGTTCAGGAATGCCGTCAAGGCTGCCTGGATGTGTACCGGCATCTCCTTCTTGTGGTATTCCAGGGCGAGTGCCTCTGGGTCGGCGGCGACAAATGCGGCGGAGGCGGCAGGGTTCTCACCAATCCGCTGGGCCACCTGCCACAGTTCAAGGTCCATTTCGGTTGTGACGTTATTGGGTAGACTTCGGGTGAGGTCAAGCGCCAATTGGGGCGAGATGTCTGAACGTATTTGCGCCAGGATGGCGGCGAGCCGACTGAGTATGCCAAGCGAAGCGTATCCAACAATGATGGGCGGGATGAAAAGCGGCAGGAGGACGGGAAACAGAGCGTTATAGCAGAGCCATTCGCACAGATCGATGCGCTGGTCGAGTGTGCGGACCTTGCGCGCTCTATTGTTCACTGCGGCGATGTGTGCCTCGGCGGCATCACTGGTGGCCTGTGCGAACAGTTCCGGATCGAGAAAGGCGCGATAGGCTGAATTCAGCACTTTGGAGAGGAGGGGAGCGGCCCTGGCAAGGGAACGCGGGTTGAATGGGGACTGCTCCAGTCTGGTGTCGGAGATCAGTTCGCGAATGCTCTGCGCCGCGCCGGGCTCCACCATGGGCAAGGCGCGGTGAAATATGAGGCGGCCAATTGGATTGCGCAATGCGCCGGCAACAGCGATCCAGGGACGGTCGGCTGCGGAGTGCAAGATGGACTGGCAATATAGTGTGGCCTTATACGAGAAGATTTGGGCGATGCCGGCAAAGAGGCCGCGGAGCAGGTCCATGCCCAGCGGGGTGAACGGTCCCAGCACGCCTTGGATGGCGCCCAGGGAGATGAACACTTCCAGATCTTTGTCATCAACCTTTGGCGGCAAAGGGAAGAGCGAGGTTATAGGGCGGGACTGGAGGAGAAGCAAGTTGCCATCTGCAATTGCCCACTCGATGTCTTGTGGCTCGCGGTACAGGTCAGCGACCCGCTTGCCCAATTCGGTCAGTCTGCCGATCTGTTCGTCTGAGAGCGCCTGCTCCGAGCGGCGCTCGCCCTCTGTATCTTCGACGCCGCCGCCTGCAAGCCCGCGGACTACGGTTGCCTTGGCGCCAAGCTGTTTCCGGAGGATCTTGCTAGAGTCGGTCTCGACAACGTAGTGGTCTGGTTCCACCTGCCCGCTTACAAGCGCTTCGCCCAAGCCGAAGGTTGCGTCGATAACGGTTTCGTCACGGCGGCCGGTCAAGGGGTTGGCGGAAAAGAGGACGCCTGAAGTATCGCTCTGAACCATTTCCTGGACGACAACAGCCAGCGAGACCGCTGCGTGGTCGATGTTATTGCGCGTTCGATAGACAATGGCGCGGGCGGTCCACAGGCTGCTCCAGCATTCCACGACAGCGCGCAGCAAGGCTTCGTCTCCCACGACATTGAGGAAAGTGTCCTGCTGGCCTGCGAATGACATTCCGGGCAGGTCCTCGGCGGTGGCGGAAGAGCGGACCGCTACCGGTGGCCGGCCCAGCCCCGCATAGGCCGAACGAATCTGGGCGGCTACATTTTCAGGGATGTCTTCGGCCCGCAGGCGGGCGCGCAGTATGTCAGAGAGAGCCGACAATGCGACCGGATCGGCGGCGTCGATCGCACTGGCTTCGGCGGCCATCCAGCCTGTTAGTCCTGCCTTGTCAATGTGGTGATTGTACCCGTCTGTGGTCACGATGAATCCATTGGGGACAGGGAATCCAGCGCAAGTCAGTCTGACCAGATTCAGGGCTTTGCCACCTACCGTGGAAAGCGAAGGGTCAGGCGTGTTCAATGGTACACAGAAGGAACTGATTCCATTTGGATGTGAGATGGCGTTGGCAGTCATGGGATGGTCTGCGTTGTCTTATCGCCGCCTTGTCCAGATAGGATTTGCGGGCTGGAACCGTCAGAGGCGTCGCAAGCCCTGTTGCTTGTACGTTAACTGGCTGCGCAGGCATTACATCGTGCAGGCGGCGTCTGAAATATCTTGGATTTTCCAGAGAGCTCGCCGATATATTAATCTTTGCGTCATGTATGGTCAAAATAGTGCATTAGTTGGGTCTGTCTCGGATTTCCAACGGGTACATTGTTTGAATCGTGACTAAAGAGATATAGGGCGATGTAGAACAGGTTCTGAAAGGTGGCTTTACCGGGTTGTACAATGGTCTACCTGCCAGAGACCGGGCAGAAAACAGTATTCCATCGGCGGCGGGCGCAGTGATGCGCGGGAACTGCTTCGTACCGACGATCGTGCGTGAAGGCCCGGGACAGGCACTACGCAGGCGAGGCATGGTTTTGTAGGGGGGCGTTGCGGGGGCGCAGCCCCTGCACAAGGGAGGGCCGAAGGCCCGACCGCCCATATGCTAAGGAGAGTTGGGAGGTGCGGGGAGTCAGAGTAAGACCAGGAGGGAAGAGAGTGTGTGCGGATGGCAGTATTGACGACTTTTCGTGATCTGGGTATGCTAAGGCGGTACCTCTTTCCTTTTCCCTTTCACACAAGGAGCGCTCCATGTCACGGGAGAATGAACGCGTGCGAAAACAGGTGGATGTGCAGGTTACCGGCGAGACCCTTCCTGCTTCGGAAAAGATCCTGACAGCTGAGGCGCTTGCCTTCATTGCAGAGTTGCACGAGGCGTTTGATGGCAGGCGCCAAGCGTTGCTGGCGGCGCGTGCGGCGCGACAGGCTCGAATTGACAAGGGCGAGACGCCGGGTTTCCTGTCAGAAACAGAGGGTGTGCGGAGCAGCGACTGGCAAGTGGCAGACACGCCGGATGACTTGCAGAAGCGCTGGGCTGAAATCACCGGTCCGGTCGATCGCAAGATGGTGATCAATGCGCTCAATTCGGGCGCGGACGTCTTTATGGCGGACTTTGAGGACGCCAACTCTCCGACATGGGCGAACTGTGTGGAGGGGCAGCTGAATTTGTACGACGCGGTGCGGCGGCAGATACGGCTTGAGGATGAGGCCAGGGGGCGGGTCTACGAACTCAATGACGAGATCGCGGCGCTTTTGGTCAGGCCGCGCGGCTGGCACCTGGTGGAGAAGAATGTATTGGTGAATGGCGATCCAGTCTCAGCGAGTCTATTCGATGTGGGGCTGTATGTTTTTCACAATGCGGCGGAAAGGCAGCGGCAAGGCAGCGCCTGCTACTTTTATCTTCCCAAGTTGGAGAGCCACCTGGAGGCGCGACTGTGGGCCGACGTGTTCGCACACGCGGAAGCGGCGCTGGGCATTGTTCACGGGTCCTTCCGGGCGACGGTACTGATTGAGACCATTCTGGCTGCGTTGGAGATGGAAGAGATTCTGTATGAGCTGCGAGAATATTCGGCAGGACTGAACGCGGGCAGGTGGGACTATATTTTCAGCGCGATCAAGAAGTTCCCCAACAATCCCGACACGCTCCTGCCGGAGCGGGCGCAGGTTACGATGACAACGCCGTTTATGCGAGCTTACACTGAACTCCTGGTGCGCACCTGTCATAAGAGGGGCGCGCATGCAATCGGCGGCATGGCCGCGTTCATTCCCAGCCGGCGGGATCCTGAGATAAACGAGGAGGCTCTGGCAAAGGTGCGGGCGGATAAAGTGCGGGAATCGGGTGACGGCTGCGATGGCACATGGGTAGCGCATCCCGATCTGGTGCCGCTTGCGCGCGGGATATTCGAAGAGGCCACCGGCGGCGCGCCGCACCAGAAGCACAGGATGCGAGAAGATGTGGCAGTAACGGCGGCAGAGATCGTCGACGTAGGCGTTGCAGGAGGTACGATTACGGAGAGCGGCCTGCGGACGAATGTGGATGTCTCGCTGCAATATTTGAACGCGTGGCTGCTGGGAATCGGCGCGGCGGCCATCTACAACCTGATGGAAGACGCGGCTACGGCCGAGATTTCGCGTTCGCAGATCTGGCAGTGGATTCGCCACGGGGCCAAGTTGGAGGATGGGAGGACGATCACGCGCGAGCTGTACAAGCAGATCCGTGAAGAGGAGTTGAAGAAGCTTGGAGAATTTGGCCCGGGCCGGTTGGAAGAGGCGGCTGAGATTCTGGACAAACTGATTCTGACCGACGAGTTTGTGGAGTTTCTCACACTAATTGCCTACGATTATCTGACGTAGTCCAGGTAGTGTTGATTTGAAGGCTGAAAATACTTTTTCAGTTCGGATCAAGTTGGCACTTCTGTTAGACTTAGTCTGAGGAATTATGCGTGCAGGGAACGTTTCAAAGATGGCGAAAAGTTCAGTGAAAAAGATTGCGGCCGCGCTGGAAAGGCGAATAGCAGAGGAGCCGTCAGCGACAGTTTATCTGTTGCTGCATGCCAGTGAATTGGGGCAGGAGCAGAGGGCGGCAATAGATAAGGCTGGATTTGTCGTGCGCCATCAGACAACCATCATTCCTTGTTACGCTGTCAGTGGCCCTGGTGCAGGTCTGAGGGCGCTGATGAGAGAGCCGTGGCTCGTCCGGGTCGAGGAAGACGGAGAAGTTGAGACAATGTAGGACCTTGAAGGGGAAAGTCAGGTCTTAGAAAGGTTGCCACAGCACTGGGGCAACCAAGACGCCCCCAGCGCAATCTGGCCGGAAACGGCGCCGATCTACCGGCTGCCTGGACGCATGAAATGGCCTGTCCAGGACAAGAGTTTTCGGTATCAAGCGCGCTGGCTCACTGTGGGGCGACAGTTCGGAAACACCTGGACAAGAGTTTAGTTGGATAGGAGTGGTGTTGCGTGCCTGCAGCACTTCCGCGCCCATGGTCATTCGATGCTTCGGCCTGACTGTGCGGCTGCAGTTTGTGATTGAACGCTATCAGGAGGAGTTTGGACGATGTACTCGGAGAAATTCTCCGCCCAGGTTCGGGATGTCATTGAGCAGGCCCGATCGGCGAACGAAGATGTGCAGGTTATTGTCAGGTTTCAATCCGCGGCCAGTCAACGGAGTATAGCAAGACTGGCTGTTGGGGCCGGTGCAATCAAGGTCAACCAGGATTTCAGGTTGATTCCGGCAACAGCTGTCACGCTGAAACCATCGGCGCTGGACGAATTGACAAACGCGGAGGACGTGGCGGAGATATGGCTTGATGAGGTCGTCCATATTTTGCTGGATGTTTCGACACCACATATACGAGCACCCCAAGTATGGGAGCAGATGCACAATGATGGGGAAGGGGTAACGATCTGCGTTGTAGACACAGGAATTGACGCCACGCACCCGGACTTTGCGGGACGTGTCGGCTTGACAGCCGACTTCAGCGGAAAGGGCTCGGCTGCGGACGGAAACGGGCACGGCACGCATGTGGCCTCTACCGCGGCAGGGACTGGGGCGGCGAGCGGGGGAAAGTATGTTGGAGTTGCCCCTGGCGCGACAATCATGGCGGCCAAGGCACTGGCAGACAACGGCAGCGGCCGGATGAGCAACGTTATGGCCGGCCTGGAGTGGGCTGCACAGAACGGCGCAGATGTGTTGAATCTGTCACTGGGCAGCCGGGGAAACAGCGACGGCTCGGATGCGCTGAGCTCGATGTGCAACGCGATTGTAGATATGGGCAAGATAATGGTAGTGGCTGCGGGCAACAGCGGCCCGCGGCAGAGCACGATTGGCAGCCCAGGGGCCGCTGAAAAGGTCATTACGGTGGGGGCATCCAACGACCAGGACAGCGTAGCTCGATTCAGCAGCCGGGGACCGACCGCGGATGGACGCGTCAAGCCGGATCTGGTGGCGCCGGGCAGCAAGATTGTGGCCGCGCGCGCGTCGGGCACGTCGGTAGGCCAGGTGGTGGACGAATATTATACGACTGCCAGCGGTACCAGTATGGCCACCCCTCATGTAGCCGGCCTGGTTGCGCTGATGCTGAGGGCTGATTCGGGCCTCGGGCCAATGGACATCAAGAAGATGCTGATGGCCACGAGTGTTGACATCAACATCTCTGAGAATGAACAGACTGAAGGTGACAAATTCATCATGGGCGACGGACGCGTTGACGCGTTGACCGCGGTTCAGTACGCACAATCGGGTCAGCAGCCGCCACCGCATAAGCCGTCGTTACCGGTACCGGCTCCTCCTTCTCCCAGTCCCACCCCGCCGATTGGCTGTATGGCGGCCCCGTTACGTTTCTTCAAGTTGGACAAGTTCCTCCAGATGGACTAAAGCCAGATTCGGCCGAACGGCGCGCTGTGCAGTGACTGAAACAGGGACATTCCCGCGGAGCAGGCGGCGCAGTTCTAAGGTTGAATGGTTGTGGTATGGGCAGATCAGATAGTTCTTCGGGCGCAATGGAGGAAAGGGCACGGCAACGCGAGGCGATAGGCCTGGCGCGGCAACGCCCTACGGCAAAAGCAGTCGTAAACAGTCCACCGGAGCCCAAAAGCAGAATTCCCCTAATTGTGCCAGTGATCGTTGTCCTGGCCGTGGTTGCGGCAGGCCTGATATTCTGGCGAGCTTCTGGCATCAGGCAGCTGTCGATTGGCGAGCGAACACTGCCGGCGCCGGCAGAGGAGAGACTGATCGCGCGCGACAGTTTTGCTGAACCCCATTTTTCGCTGCCTGTCCAAGAGAGTGAGGCGTTCAATCAGCGCTATGTTGGGGATCTCTATCAGATTAGCGTACTGCGCCCAGGCGAGCGAGCGTGGGCAACGCTGGGTCAGATGAGCCTTGGGGCATACAGGTTCGAGGCTGACCTGCGGCTGGCACTGCAGGATGCGCTTGCGTGGGGATACGGCGGGCTCATCGTTCGGTTCCAGAATGAGGGAAACTTCTGTCTGTTTGCGGTAGACGGTCAGGGAGAGTATCAGATTCAACTGGTTGAGAATGGCGCCTGGCGGACTATAGAGGCATGGACGCCGACGCCGGCGCTGTCAACAGGGAGCCAGAACGTGCTCACAGTAGTGGACGACGGCGTCGAGCTCATCTTTTTCATCAACTCTACTCATGTAACCTCAGTGCCCGAGCCGCGTCTGCCCGTCGGCGACGTCGGCCTGCTGGTCGGCGCGCGCAGCCAGGGGCAGGCCCAAGGCCTGTTCGACTGGGTTGCACTCTACGAAAACCCAATTGCAAAGTAGCACATTGAAACGGCCAGGAGAGGCAGGTTGGGAACGCCACTCCTGGGGCATATCTGGTCTTGTCTTTGTGGACGCGAATTAAGGTTGAGGAATTTCGCAGCCGACGACATCGTATGCTGTAAGCTGTGCGTCGGCGACGGGCGTCTTCGCTAGTCGGTCGCGGAAGAGGGACCAGATCATCGCATCGATCGGCGCACCGGTAACGTCCACGTTTCGCCGGCGCAGCAATGCTTCCTGC
The DNA here is from genome assembly GCA_965116395.1 of Caldilineaceae bacterium. Classification (GTDB taxonomy): domain Bacteria; phylum Chloroflexota; class Anaerolineae; order Caldilineales; family Caldilineaceae; genus Bin5. Next base: position 4,728,130 of record OZ220684.1, on the reverse strand, counting down.
ACGAAGCCCAACTTGCGCGGGACTGAGGCGCTGCGGACGTTGGCCGGATCGCAGTGAATTTCAACACGGTCAACTTTGTGGACAGAGAAGGCCACACTGGTCAGGGCGGCCGAGATTTCGGTTGCCAACCCCTTGTTTATCATGTCGGCGCGAATCCAGTAGCCTATTTCGAGAGCGTCAGCGCCTATCCTTTTGTGCAACCCCGAACCACCCCAGACCTCTTTTTCGTCTGGCGAAAAGATCCCATAAACGTAGTCCTGGTCGAGATCAAACTCGGCCCGCCATCTTCGAAGCAGCGCTATCTTCTCGTCCAGGGTGGTGGGTTCGTTGGCCGCCCAGGGCATCCACGCTCGCAAGTGGTCGATACTTTGCGAAAGTGCTTGCAGCAGGATGTCGGCGTCGTCTGGCTGCCAGCAGCGCACGACCGTGCGCTCGGTCTCGACCCGATAGGCCGGACATCGCTCGGTGACAGACCCTTCGGGAGCGTTTGCAGTCGTCATCTACGGTCTCTATCTGGTGTAGAGTCAATCTTGTGAATCACTCTGGTCGCGGTCAGAGTTGGCTTCGGCCTGTTTTCCCGGGGACCATTCGACTGGAATCGGCTCCGGATCTTTGCGGACGAAGGTCAGTTCGCCTTCGCCGTCGTCCTGCGCGGGGACAAAGTCGATCAGGATTTCGTCGCCGGTGCGATATTCTGCGCGCAGGAGACGTTTGCTGAGCTCATTCTCGATCCGCTTCTGGAGAAGGCGGCGCAGTGGGCGGGCGCCGTATTCGGCGTGGAAGCCTGTATCGGCAAGATGATCGCGGGCCGCCTCGGTCATATCGACACCGATTCCGATTTCGTCGAGGCGTGAGGCGATTTCCTCCATCAAGAGGCTGACGATATCGCGGACGTTGTCCCTGGAAAGAGAATCGAAAATGATGGTTTCGTCGATGCGGTTGAGAAACTCCGGACGGAACAGCCGCTTCATCTGCTTGCTGTATTCGCCTTGGGCGAGAGCAGCCTCGTCAAATTCGGGCGTGGCAAAGCCCAGGGGGCCGCGCTTGATCGATTCGGCGCCGACGTTACTGGTCATGATTACGACAGTGTTTCGGAAATTCACTGTACGGCCCTGGCCGTCGGTCATGTGGCCGTCGTCCATGATTTGGAGCAGCGTGTTCCAGACCTCGGGGTGGGCCTTCTCGATCTCGTCGAAGAGCAGCACCTGGTATGGGCGCCGGCGCACTTGTTCGGTGAGTTGACCGCCCTGCTCGTAGCCGACATAACCGGGAGGGGCGCCAAAGAGTTTGCTGACGGTGTGGCCCTCGCGATATTCGCTCATATCGACGCGCAGGAGTGCGTCTTCGCTGTCGAAGAGGAAGTTGGCCAGGACCTTGGCCAATTCAGTCTTGCCGATGCCGGTGGGCCCGAGGAAGAGGAAGGTGCCAATAGGGCGGCGAGGGTCTTTGAGGCCGCTGCGCGCCCTGCGGATTGCGTCGCTGACGGCTTCGATGGCCCTTTCCTGTCCGATAATGCGCTGCCGGAGATAGTCTTCCATGCGCAGCAATTTTTCCATCTCTTCTTCGAGCAGGTCCATCACAGGAATGCCCGTCCAGCTGTGAACGATGGCGGCGACGTCGGCGGTGTCCACCACGTCGTCGAGGTTGGTTTCCGCCTTCCAGTCCTTTAGCGCCGACTTGAACTCTTCCTTACGGCGGGCCAACTCGGCCTTTGTCTGGGCTGCTTTTTCATAGTCGCGCTCGGTCCAGGCGCTCTCTTCCAGGTCGGTAAGCTCCTGAATGGAGGCTTTGGCCTCCTTCAACTCATCGGGCATGGCGTGCATGGCAACCCGAAGGCGGGCGGCGGCTTCGTCGATGAGGTCGATAGCCTTGTCCGGCAGTTTACGGTCCGGAACATAGCGATGGCTGAGGCGAACTGCTTGCTCGAGAGCATCCTCCGTGTAGGTAATGGCGTGATGCTCTTCATAGCGGAGGCGAAGGCCGCGCAGTATTTCGATGGCATCGTCGATGTCCGGTTCGTCGACGAAGACAGGCGCGAAACGGCGCTCAAGGGCTGAGTCCTTCTCTATGTGCTGGCGGTATTCGTCGAGGGTGGTAGCGCCGATACACTGCAACTCTCCGCGTGAGAGTGCTGGTTTGAGCATGTTGCTTGCGTCGAGCGCGCCGGCAGCGTTGCCGGCGCCGACGACAGTGTGCAACTCATCAACGAACAGGATAATCTCGCCCTCGCTGCGGCGGATTTCGTCCATGGCTGCTTTCAATCTCTCTTCGAATTCGCCGCGGAAGCGTGTGCCGGCGATCATGGCCCCCAAGTCCAGTGAAACCACCCGCTTGCCGGCGAGAATGTCGGGAACGTCGTTGGCCATGATCTGTTGGGCCAAGCCCTCGATGATGGCGGTCTTGCCGACGCCGGCCTCGCCAATCAGGACAGGGTTGTTCTTCGAGCGCCGACAAAGTACCTGCATGACGCGTCTTATCTCATCTTCGCGGCCGACGACCGGATCCAGTTTGCCTTCGGCGGCGGCCTGTGTCAGATCGCGGCCATACTTTTCGAGCACCTGGTACTTGCTCTCGGCGTCCGGTTCACTTGCGCTCTGGCCTCCCCTGAGGTCTTCGATGGCGCCGTATAGGCGTTCCTTGGTGACGCCGGCGTCGCGCAATATGTTTGCGCTGTGTGTGTTCCTTTCGCTGGCGATCGCGAGCAGAATGTGTTCAGTGCTGATGTATTCGTCCTGGAGCTTGTTTGCTTCGTCGTTGGCGACGCCCATGACGCGATTGAGACGGGGGGTGATGAAGACCTGTACGGTCGGCATCCCGCTGTACGGCGTGTTACCACTCTTGGAGCCAGCGGCGAGGACCACTTCCAACTTACGCGCGATCACTTCGGCGGAAACGCCGAGGGAATCCAGAATTTGGGGCACGGTACCCTCTGGCTGCTCCACCAGCGCCAAGAAAAAGTGTTCGGTATCGATCTGTGAATGTTTGTACTTCTGAAGAATCTCGAGCGAGCGCGTGGCCGCGTGCTGGGCCTTCTGGGTGAAACGGTCAAATGGCATCATGGGTGTATGTCCAGGTTACTCGTAGGAAGTTAGAGTCAACTGCATTGCAGTTTATTCGGCATTTGACGTCCAGAAACATGCGGGGTCTCGGGGCTATGTACTCGAGCTCACAAGACCAAGGATAGGTACACCATTGGTCGAGTGAAAAGGCCGTTTCTGGTTACCTATATAGTAAACCACATCTTTAACAGCACTACCATTGAGAAACATTAGAATTGCGTTACCGTTGGCGGGTTCAAGTCAAGGACTGCAAGGGAGGGACTCAGCTTTTTAGAATTATTCTAATTAACATTTGACAAGCGGTGCGAGAGGGGGTAAGCTGGGGGCAGATGTTTTTAGATTGATTCTAATTAAGCTTGAGGATTGTTGAAATGGCAGCTCAGTACATTGAGACACTTCGCCGGGCTGGCTTACGAGTTACGAGCCAGCGAGTCGCGGTTTGCGAATTTCTGGCCAACACAGATAGACATCCAACGACTTCGCAGGTTTACGAAGAGGTGCGCAAGACGCATCCGGAAATCAGCCAGGCCACGGTTTACAACACGCTCAACACGTTGCGCGACCTGGGAGCGATTGTCGAGATCAGTGCGGGCACTGACCATACACACTATGAAACAGATCCTTCGCCGCACATCAATATTATATGCCTGCGATGTCATCAGATTGCCGACCTGCAGGAAAGCCTGGCGCCCGACACGTTGATGGACAACATTTTTAGGAGTACGGGCTTTCGCGCCACTACGCTGCAGGTGCAGGTATCAGGTTTCTGCCCGGCCTGCCAGCAGGCTAAGCGCGAGGAGATAGGCAGGAAGTTGCGGGGCTCGTCAGAACGGGGTGAACAGCGGCATTCGGGTACGGCCGAGACGCGCAATGCGTCCGATGGGGACTCATGAGTAGAAAGGTGGAACCAATGACCACCTGTTGCTATAAACAGGAAGAGTTGATCGATCAGGACGGTCGTCTTCTTCCCAGTGTCCGGAGTTATTCACCGTTCGAGCGTGAGTTCTGGCGCAATAATCCGGAAATCCTGCTGGCCTCGGTCACTCTTATTTCTCTGGTGATTGGCTGGATAGGCGGTCCGGTTAGTGGTCTGCTGCCTGGTTGGGGGATAGCAGTTTTTGCCCTTACGGCCTATGCCGCCGGCGGTTATTCCGGCTCCAAAACTGCGCTGGCAGATGCTAAACAGGGTAATTTCAATATCGACTTTCTCATGATCGCGGCGGCGTTGGGCGCAGCGTTTATCGGGGAGTGGGAAGAGGGCGCGCTGCTGCTGTTTCTCTTTACGCTGAGCGGCGCCTTGGAATCGTTTGCGTCGGATCGCACGCGGCAGGCGATTATAAGGTTAGCAGAACTGCGACCGGATACCGCCAGTGTTCGGCGCGACGGCGCGGTCGTTGAAATGGGCGTTGAGGCGCTGGCGATTGGAGATGTGGTTGTGGTGAAGCCCGGCGAGCGAATGCCGGTTGACGGCACTGTGATTCAGGGCACAACTACGGTCGACCAGAGCCCGATAACAGGTGAAAGCATTCCGGTCTACAAAGGCGCGGGCGACACTGTGTTTTCAGGAACGATCAATGGCAGCGGCGCGCTCGAACTGAAGGTGACCAAACTGGATTCGGACAGCACGATTAGCAAGATAATCGGCCTGGTCCAAGAAGCCCAGAACAACGCGGCTCCGACCCAGCGGCTAATCGACAAATTCAGCCAGCCGTACACGCTGGCGGTAGTTGGCGTAACGGTTCTGGCGATAGTCGTTCCTCTGCTTTTTGCGGCGGAACCGTTTAGCAGGACGATCTACAGGGCAATGACGCTCTTGGTCGTGGCCAGTCCCTGCGCGCTCATTATCAGCACGCCGGCTTCGATTCTCAGCGCGATCGCGGCGGCGGCGCGCGAGGGTATTCTGTTCAAGGGCGGGGCCTACCTCGAAAAGGCTGCCAACCTCGACATGCTGGCGTTCGACAAGACAGGGACATTGACTTACGGCAAGCCGGTGCTGACCGACGTTGTGCCGCTGAATGGTTACAGCGAGGAGGATCTTATCGCGCGTGCCGCCGGCGCCGAGAGCCTTAGCGAGCACCCGATTGCACAGGCTATCGTTGAACGGGCACAGGAAATGGACCTGGCCTATACGTCGCCGGAGGACTTTCGCGGCATTGCCGGACATGGAGTCCAGGCGATCTATAGGAACGGCGTCAGCCAGGAGATGGTCTACATTGGCAATGACAAGCTGTTCATGAGCGAGGCAATGGACCTTTCGCCATCGACCCGCGAGCTGGGCAAACGCTTGCAAGAGGAGGGCAAGACGGCCATTCTTGTGGTTCGCCGCCGCATCGAATTGGAGGAAAGAGTCGCGGAGATTGCTGTAGGCGCAGCAGCCTCGTCCTACGGACCGGAAAACGCCGAGGTAGCTGGCCGCGATTGGGAGGCGGTTGGATTCCTGGCTGTAGCGGATACGGTGCGGTCCAATGCAACCGAAACAATAGCCGCTCTGAAGGGGTTGGGTATCACGCGCATGGCTATGGTTACGGGGGACAACCACGACGTGGCTGCGGCTGTCGCCGAGGAGGTCGGCCTGGAAGAGACTTACGCAGAACTGTTGCCTGAGGAGAAAGTCGGAATCGTAGGAGAACTTGCGGAGGCAGGTTCGGTTGCAATGATAGGGGACGGGGTGAATGATGCGCCGGCGATGGCAGCTTCCGACCTCGGAATTGCGATGGGGGGCGCTGGCACTGATGTCGCCTTGGAGACCGCCGATGTCGTACTCATGTCGGATGATCTCAGCAAGCTTTCCTTCATGCTTCGTCTCAGCCGGCAGGCAGGAGAGATTGTTCGCCAGAATTTGTATTTTTCGGTTGGCGTTATCCTGATGCTGGTTGTTCTGACCGTGATCGTGCCATTCATTGTGCCCGATTTTCGGCTGCCGCTACCGGTTGGTGTGCTTGGGCACGAGGGCAGCACGCTCATCGTTGTTATCAATGGTCTGAGGATGCTTGCGATGAAATCAGAACAGCAGTGATGTTGACGGCCGTTCCCCCGCAGTCGTCAGCTAACTGTAGTCGGGGTAGGCCGCCGGCAGAGATGTTCTAATCGCCAGCAGGAGACACCAGAAGCAGTAGGCCGCAAAAGCGAACATCAGGGGGATTGATTCGGGAAGCAGCAGGGGTGAGGGGAGGGCGAGGATTCCGGCGACGGCGCCGGACGCCATCCATTTGCCGGGGAGCTTGCCGAGGATGGCCAAATCGACGCAAATCCAGGCTGTCAGGCCACCTCCCATTGCCAGCCCGGCTTCCAATATCGTCATTCCGAACTGATCGATGAGGGCGCGCCAGATGGCGAGCGTTGCAGTTGGATCAGTGCCGCCGTTTCCTATTTCTGCCAGCCCAAATCGATTCATGCTGACAAGAATGCCGAGTATCAAGAGTGTCGCCGAGACGGCGAGCAGACCTGACTGAATGATGCTGCTGATGCGGTGGACCGGCGAATAGCTGTGCATCAGGGCTGCCAGAAAGATCATCCACGCGAGAATGGCCAGTAGCCAGAGCCATCCACCAAGTCCCCACTGCAAGAGACTCTCTTTGGCAATCTGCTCTTGCTGCAGTTCCTCGACGGACCGCAAGTAGACAGGCCGAAAAACGAGTAACATGTAGATGCCGGCGGCGAGTGCGGTGACACCGGCGAATCTTGCCGCGCGAATCACCTTCATGGGATGGCCTTGTAGGACGGATCTGTGGGAGCGGGTGGATCGTTCAAGCCGTCAGTGGACGATTCGGATGCGTTGGGCGCGGCGCCGTCATTTGTCCCAAACGGCTGCCGAAGGCGGAAGATGAAATCTGCGGATTTGAGCCGGCGTTCCAGCACGGTCACAAGGTAGCGTTGCAGTACACTCTCGACCGCCAGTGCGGTGGACTGTCCCAAGCGGAGCTCGCGCAAAGACTCCCACTGCGTGCGTACAAGGTGACGCAGGATTTTGAGAGTCTGGGCCGTAATTGGCTCGGCGCCTTGCTGGGCGCGGCCGCAATCAGGACAAAAGACGCCGCCGGCATGCAGGTGCAGGAAGTTCAGCACCGGGCGCAGGTCTTCGCCGCAGCCCAGGCATGCGAACAGTTCGGGCTGGAAACCCATTTGAAAGAGGAGATGCAATTCGAACCAGCGCAGGAGCAGGTCGTGTTGGGGAGCGAATTCCGGAAGGGCGTTCAATTCTCTCAGGCACAGCAGGAGCAGTTCCCACAAGGTTTCGTTTTCGTCGTCTTCGGCGGTGAATGCGTCGACAAGCTCGCATATATATGCTGCGCGGCTGATGCCGTCGAGATTGGTGCGGAGGTTCAGGAAGCTCTCGACTGTGACGGTTTCGGTGACGATGTCCCATGTGCGGGCCTGGGCGACGAGGAGATTGGCGTGGCTGAAGAGCTCCAGGTGCCCTGCCTTGCGACTCGTCGTCTTGCGGGCGCCTTTGGCGATGAGGACGCGCTTTCCCAGGCGCGGCGTAAAGACCGTCAGGATCCTGTCGGCGTCGCTGTAGCTCCTGCGCCGCAGAATCACGGCTCTAGTCCGGTAGGTATGACTCCGATTTACCACTGAAATATCCCAAGTGACATTGACTTTATTGGCGGCGCTGGTCCTGTCAGGGAGATCCCGCGGGGGGAAGGGCCGCTATACTGTTGAAATGAGATAGAGTTACGGAAGGATGGCTTCAGAGACAGAATGAAGGCTCCAACAGTACAGTAGGCTGGAGAGGGGCAATTTGTCAACTCAGTAAGCCGGGCCTGGAACTTGAAAGGGAGTTGGCGTTTCCTGCCTTACTGCATGTTTTCGGCTTCGGTAGCGAGTTGGTCGAGTTGCTCAGGTGTTCCCAGCGCGATCATGGTGTCGCCCGCGCGTAGCGCAAACTCTACGCCGGGGTTGACGAAGATCTCGCCGTCTGGCCGTCGCACAGCCAGGATGTTGGCGCCTAGCCTCCTTCGAATCTCGGTGTCTTCGATGGTCACGTCTCGCAGCGAAGACCGCTCGCTGACGATGATGTCTTCGATCAGAATGTCGACTTCGCCGCGATGCATTACTACGTCCATAAACTCCAGGATATTTGGATGGATCAGCTGTCGCGCCATGCGGCGGCCGCTGGTTACATAGGGATTTATGACATGGTCTACGCCGGCGATCTGAAGTTTGCGTTCGCTCTCAAGGCTATTGGCGCGTGAAATGACGGTCAGGTTCGGGCTGAGGGCGCGGGCCGTTAACGCCACATAGACATTGTCCGAGTCGTTGGGCAAGCAGCAGCAGATGCCGGCGGCGTGTCCGATGCCGGCTTGCATCAGGGCGGCGTCGTGGGTTGCGTTTCCTTCCACAGGTATCACGCCCACGTTTTCCAACTCAGGCCCAAGGTTTGCCAGGATTTCGACCACGACCAACTGAACGTTGTTGGCCAGAAGTTCGCTTACGACGTGCTCGCCGACTCTGCCGTACCCGCAGACGATGAAATGGCCTCTCAGTTTATCGATCCGTTTCTGCATGCGTCTTCTCCAAAAAAGGCTGCGGAATTCCCCTGCGACTATGATGTCGGCCAATGTGCTGAAAGCATACGCGGTGGTGCTGACCCCCATTACTATCAAGGCCCCGGTGAAAACGCGGCCAATGGGGGAGAGTGGACGAATCTCGCCGAATCCGACCGTGCTGATTGTAATGACCGTCATGTAAACGCTGTCGGTCCACGACCAGCCCTCGATCAGAATATATCCCACACAGCCCAGCGCGAGCAGGATGATATAGAGCCCAGCAACGAAAATGATGTGACGGAAAAACTTTGGGCCTGTAATCGTCAAGACCGCGTTCCTCCAGGAACCGGGTTGTCCAGGGGCGTGACAGAAGTTGTAGCTTCCAAGCTATAGCATTGCGGCTTGAAAGGCGCCCGTGAAAATACGTGGAATCTGGATTTCAGAGGAGGTCCCATTGTGAGAGTCCTCCTGGGCAATGTACTAAGCCTGGCACTGCGAAACTTCCTTGACGAGTACAGGGACAGCGCGGCCGCGCTTGCGAAACTTGAGCGATTCGTAAAGTTTTTGCGAAGGCCGGTTACTTTCCTGCGTGTTCAGAAAGACACGGTCAATCCTAAGTCGTTGCGCATAACAGAGGCTGGCAACCAACAACTGCCGGCCAATGCCAAGAGACTGTGCTTGCGGGTGAACTGCAAGCCTCACAAGTTGGGCTGAATCGTGACCGTTCGGAAAACCGTCTGCATTGAGGCGAAGGGCCGAGTAGCCAACTGTCTGCGTTGTCAGTTCCGCGATTTCGAATCGGCAGTCGCGTTGGAGCGTCTGCAGGTCGGCAGCTCCCATGTGCCACATGGGTTCAAAGGCGGCGGCATCCAGGCGAGCCAGCGGCGGCAGGTCGCTCGGTTGCGCCAGCCGTAAGGCGGCTGGTTGGAGTAAAGGATGGATGGAGCGAGATCTTCGTTCGTAGAATCGGACTGCGTCGCTCTGGTCGAAGCCGGCCTCTCTGAGGCTGGCCTGGAGCCAGCCTTGCTCGGTCATGGCGAAGAAGAGATAGCCGTGGGAATTTGCGGGCAGTTGCCGGCGTGCATACTCAAAGAGGGCCCTGAACTGCAAGCGAGCAGCCGCTCCACCAGAGGACAGTGCGGCGGCACGCAGCGACACTTTGGTCGGGGCAGCGAAAGGAAGGGCTCCAGAGCGCGGCGCTGAATCCAGAGAGACAAAGCCTCTCAGTCTGTCGGACTGCTGATCCATCAAGACTGCGATCGTTCCCTGGAGCAGATCGAGTTCTTCGGCGCTGCCCAGGTCGTCGTAAAAGTAACTGCGCAGGCTGCTGGAATGAAGGCGGTGCAGCTCCGGCAGATCTTCCAACCGGCCAGGGCGAATCGATGAGAGATTCATCTGGGCAAATCGAGCGCTTTGCGATCTCCGTAGACGCTTTGGTAATAGTCCTGGAATTCTCCGTCGCGAATCGGTTGCCACCACCAGCTATTGTCCCGGTACCAGCGGGCGGTAGCGCGAATCGCATCCTCTGGTGTGTGATCCGGCTCCCAACCCAATGCCATCATTTTGGCCACATCCAAGCTGTAACGACGGTCGTGGCCGAGGCGATCTTCGACATGCTGGATGAGACTGTAGGGCTTGTCAAGCTCGTCCAGCAGGATTTCCACCATCGCCAGATTCGTCATTTCGGAGCCGGTACCGATATTGTAGGCTTCGCCAATGCGGCCGCGCCGCAGGATCAGGTGAATGGCCGCGCAGTGGTCGGTGACGTATTGATAGTCTCGCATCTGCTGTCCGTCTCCATAGACGGGCAGCTGCATGGAGGCGAGCGCGTTGGTTATGAACAGAGGTACAACCTTTTCGGGATATTGGTAAGGGCCGATGTTGTTGGCGCCGCGGCTGATCGTTACCGGCAAGCCGTAGGTGATGTTATAGGCATTGACAAATAGTTCAGCGCTGGCCTTGCTGGCGGAGTAGGGGCTGCGGGGGTCGAGGCCGTCGCCCTCCACCGAACGGCGTTGGCCTTCGATATGTCCGTACACCTCGTCAGTGCTGATCTGGTGGAAGCGCAGGTTTCCAAACTTGCGGGCCGTTTCCAGGAGTACATAAGTACCATAGACGTCGGTCTTTACGAAGGCGTCGGGGTCGAGAATGGACCGGTCCACGTGCGTCTCAGCCGCGAAATTGATAATTGTATCGATATCAGATGCAGTTACCGTTTCCTCGACCTTGGCAGCGTCGCAGATGTCGCCCTGAATAAAGCTGTAGCGCCGACCGTAGTTTTCCTTGAGGTTGGCCAGGTTTTCGAGACGCCCGGCATAGGTCAACTTATCGTAGACCGTAACCTGCACATCCGGTTCGTTTTTCAAGATGTAGCGGACAAAATTGCAGCCGATGAAGCCTGCGCCGCCCGTCACCAGAATGTTTTCCATAGGTGCCTTTCAAGATGGGACTATTGACGATGACGCCGCCGCTGGCTTTCCCAGGTGCGCCGCAAACGCCTTACCCGGCCGGGCTGGCGGCTGGCCGGCAGGGGGAACTCCACTCCTAGTGTCAGGGTCGGAATTTGGCGCAGCTTTGGTAACAGACAGTGGGCAATTCCGGGGGGCGGGGGATGGCGCCAAGCCCACTGCCAATGCGACTTTTCTTCGCCGCCGGCCGTGGCGGCCAGAAAACTGATATCATTCCAGAGGGCGCGCCGCGCGCCGTCGGTGACGGCCATCAACTTATCCCAGTAGGCGCGCATTTTGGGTTGTTCGAATTCAAGAAAGTGCGTGGTAAAACTGGAGCTGTCGTCGTTCGAGTTGGCAGGCGGCTGGGCGGTCTGGTAGGCGGGGAAAAACTCATGCGCCCAGTATTGTTCGGCGCGTTGAAATGAAGGAAGCAGCAGGTCGGCGTAGAACGTAACGTTTACTGTGCTGACCCTCTCCTCTACGTGGACGAGTCGGGAGACATGCTCCGGCCACAGGTCGAAAAAAGCGGGGATGTCAAACTCCTTCCATTCACCGTAGGCTCTTGCCATACGCCGCAAACGGTCGGCCACCTGGGCCACAGTGGTCACAGCAGTCTGAATTTCTTTGGCGCCCAGGTGATTCTGAACCACATAGGCGGGTGACAGCGAACGGACGTTAAAGACCTGCGTGTAGGAGGCCGGAAGTGCGCATCTGTCGATCTGGCGCATCCTTGCCGCCAGGGCGGGCACGCTGCGGACAGCCACTTCACCGCTCGTGGTTTGGGAACCATTGGGCGCTGCTAAGGCGACCGACCCGTCATTCATCTGGATAGCGACTCCGAGAACTCATCGTTCAAGAGCTGCAGAAGATATTGGCCATAGCGATTTGTGTGCAGGGCTTCGGCCAAACTTCGGAACTGGTCGCGACTGATGTAGCCGCGTCTGAGAGCGATCTCCTCCGGGCAGGAGATCATCATGCCCTGTCTTTCCTGCAACGCGTGCACAAAGTTGCCGGCCTGGAGCAAAGATTCATGGGTGCCGGCATCCAACCAGGCAAAACCCCGACCCAGGACTTCAACTTGCATCTCCCCTCGCTCCAAATAGTCGTTGTTTATGTCTGTTATCTCGACTTCACCTCTTGCCGAAGGCTTTAGATTGCGGGCCACGTCCAGGACGCGACTGTCATAGAAGTAGACACCGGGCACGGCAAAGTTGGAACGGGGCGTCTGCGGTTTTTCTTCTATGCTCAATGCCTTGCCCGAACTGTCGAACTCGACAACGCCGTATCGACGGGGGTCGGCGACGGGATAGGCGAAAACAAGGGCGCCGCGCTGCAAAGTAGCTGCTTTTTGCAGGATTTCCGGCAAGCCGTGACCGTAAAATATATTGTCCCCCAGGGCCAGACATACCGGTGAGTCGCCAACGAATTCACTGCCGACGACAAAGGCGTCGGCGATGCCGCGCGGCTGACTCTGTTCGGCGTAGGTGAACGCAATGCCCCACTGGCTGCCGTCGCGGAGCAGCTCCTGGTAGAGCGGCAGGGCGGTTGGCGTGCTGATGATGAGGATGTCCCGTATTCCCGCCAACATCAGCATTGACAGGGGGTAATAGATCATGGGTTTATCGTAAACTGGCAGAATCTGTTTGCTGAGACTGGTAGTAAGGGGATAGAGCCGTGTACCATGTCCACCAGCCAGGAGGATGCCTTTCATCGCATTCATCCGGGAACTGGTTGGTAGGCCGGGAGGCTAAGAGTTGGGTGTGTCACAGGTCACCATCCGTGTTTAATTGCCGTAGCAGTTCATTGTCCATAGCCGCTGACAACCATCGCATCTTCCGCATCCAGGAGCACAGCGCCGACGATATTGGTCTGAACTTTTTCCAGCACTCCCTTGGCTCTCTCGGCCTGCTCCCGCTTCGTCTTACCGGCGGTGACGGCAAGGAGTGTGCCGTCGACCTGGCTAGCCCAGAGAGCGGCATCGGTTACGGCCAGCACAGGCGGTGCGTCGACGAGCACATACTCTGCTTCGGCGGCCAGGACCTGGAGCAATTCGGCCAGCCGCTTGGAACTGAGGAGGGCGACCGGGTTGGGTGGCAGCGGCCCGGCAGCCAGCAACCGCAAGTTGGGAATCTGTGTCTCGGTCAGCACCGGCTCTCCACCGTTTCGCAACCAGTCTGTCAAGCCTACATCGCCATTCACCCTGAAGATTTCATGCTGAAGGGGCCGGCGCAGATCGCCATCGACAACAACGATGCGGTCACCGGCGTCAGCCATAACAACGGCAAGATTGGCCAGTGCCTCGCTCTTTGTTGTTTCGGTATCGGGGCAGGTGATCAGCAGGGAATGCAGGGTCTTGTCCAGACTTGAAAACTCGATATTTGTGCGCAAGCTTTGGTATGCTTCCGCGGCCGGACTGCGGGGAGCGGTCAATGTAACCAGAGATAGGGACATCTACGATTCCTTTGTAAATTTCGCAGGGCAAGTGCCGAAGTCAGGCGAATCCATAATGCTAACCACTAACTGCCGGCGACGGTACGCCCTTTCGCATCTCAATTGCAGAGTTCGAATCGGAATCCGATACTGGGATAGCGCCGAGAACTGTCAGGCCAACCGTTCGTTCCACCGAATCCGGCGTTCGCAGAAAGCCGCTTTCGATCCAGATCAGGAGCAGGATCAATCCAACGCCGAACAAGAAACCGAGTACGCTTCCCGCCAAGGCATTAATCACTGGCTGGGGTTGATAGCGGGCAGCCTCGATTTCCCTGCTGACGATCTTGACTTCGATGCGATCACGCTTGTCCTGCTGTGCGTAGTAGGCGGTGCGTTCATCGGCGAAATAGTCGGCAAGGGTCAAAGCCATGATTTCGGCAACTATCTTGTCACGGGAACGGGCTTCGATTTCGATCGTGAAGGTCGAGGAGTCTACGGCAACGTCGGTCAAACGCAGGAACTCGCTCGGATGCATGTCAAGTTGCGCACGGTCGATCACCTCCTGGGCTACTTCGAACGTTCGCAGATTGAGCACGAAGTTTCGCATCAGCTCTTTAGCTGAATTGCCCAAACCCCAGTCCGGCCGGGCGGGAACGGTGCTGACTTGCACGGTCGCTCTATACATTTCCACCTGAAAGGTGCTGATTCCGTAGGAAAGTAAGCCGGCCAGCAGGACTGCCGCGATGACGATCCAGCCGAATCGTTTCACTACTCCGCCATATTCCTGTATCACTGAATCCTCCAAGTTGCAGCGTTGAACGCCCAAGAGGCTGATGCAACGTTTCAAACCGTGGCAAAAGTGCCACATTCATCTCTCAATCTATCGGCTTCTGCGCGGCCTGGGAATTGCGACAAGGGTGGGAAGGCCCATCTCCTCCAATTCCTCTCGTCGACGTACGGTATCGTCAAGGTATTCCAGCAGGAAGGCTACTACAAGCCCGGCGGCCAGCGCGAGCAGAATTCTCAACGGCCACTCGACCCGGTCTCGAGTGCTCGGGCCCACGGGAAACACGGTTGGCGAATCCAGTACATGGACGCCGGCGCCCTCAGTTCCCAACTGGACAAAGTATTTGGCTGCGTTCTCCTCCAGCTCGGCAATTGCGGCATCAGCGATGGCCTGTAAAGCATCCCTATCGTGCCAGTTGAAAGAGAGCCGGATGATGCGGTGCTGTTTGCCGGTGTTCGCGCTTGCCCTGATCATTCCGGCTGGGATGGCTATTTCCTGCTCGGCAAGACGGGCGTTTACTGCATTGGCGAACAGTTCGGCGGCGAGCACTTCGGTAAAGTCGTCAACGAGGTATTCGCTGGTCATCCAGGCATAGTAACGCGGGTCGTACTGGGCAGTATCGACGCCTTCCAGGGGCATGACGCCGACCAGGAGGCGCATCGTAACGCTGTACGAAGGGGCAGGCGGTACCCAAGGGCGCAACTGTACCGCACTAAACAAGGCTACCAGGACGGGCAAGAGAACCGGCGCCGCCCAGCGCCTCCGCAAAATCGTCCAGTATTCGCGCAGTTCCATGGCCGGTTGGCTACCCTTCTTCGTCGGTCATCAGATTGGCAACGGTGACGCCGTCGTCGCCTTCGCCAAGTACGCCAGGGCGGAATTTGCTGACCAGAGGATGGCCTTTCAGGGCGGTGCGCACGGCGTCTCGCATCGCCCCGGTCCCTTTGCCATGGATAATGCGCACCCAGGGGAGGTTTTCAAGGTAGGCGTCGTCGAGGTAGCCTTCAAGCCGCTGCAAGCCCGCGTCGACCCTTTCTCCTCTGAGATCCAGCTCTGTCTGCGAAGTCGACGCTGCGTCGCTTGATTTCGATTTTTTCTGCACCCGTACGACAGGTTGAGGTGTCTGCTCTGGCTCTGACTGGGCTTTGCTGCGCAGTTCCAGTCGTCTAAGGGGCAATTTGAGTCGAAAATTGCCTACCTGAACTTCGGCCTCATTGGGGACGCCATTGCGGAAATCGATTCCAATCACCTCGCCGGTGGCCTGAAGGTTGGGTACGAAGACCCTGTCTCCCTTCTCAATGGCTCCGGGAATCCGGGAACTGGTCGAGCCGGGTGTTGTGACCTCCTGGTCGACCAATCCATCGGTGTCCGACTCGCGGCGGCCGATGGTCTGGGTGGCATTCTGCATGAACTGTGAATGTACGTCTTGGTTGTCGATGCCGCCTTTGGCCATGCGCCGCCGGAAACCGTCAATCTCGCGCCTGATTTCCGCTAATTCATTCTGCATGGTGGTACGCGTTTCGGCCACGACTTTGCGGCGCGCTTCTTCGATGCTTGCCAGCTGGTAACGCAGGTCCTCCTCTATGACCTGGGCGCTGCGCTCCCTGTCCTTGGCGTCACCGAGTACGCGCCTCGCCTCCTGGCGGGCGCGCCTCACATCCTCGAGCATGGCCTCGACTTCGAGGGACTCCGGCCGCGAGATTTTTTCGGCGTCATCAACGATGACCGGGTTGAGCCCGAGCCGGCGAGCGATGGTCAAGGCGTTGGAGCGGCCCGGCAGGCCGATACTGAGCTCGAAAGTAGGGCTGAGATTCTCGACATCGAATTCAACGGATGCGTTGCGAACGCCGGCGGTGTTGTGGGCATACAGTTTCAGGTCGCTGTAATGGGTCGTGGCGAGCGTGGTAATGCCTCGATCGCGCAGGTTTTCGAGCAGTGCCGCCGCGAGGGCGGAGCCTTCGTCGGGATCGGTTCCGGCGCCCAGTTCATCAAGCAGGACGAGGCTTTGCGGGTCGGCCTCCTCCAGAATGTTGATGATATTGGTCATATGACTGGAGAAGGTGCTCAGGTTTTGTTCGATGGACTGTTCGTCGCCTATGTCGGCGTAGACGCCCTCGAATACGGAGAGTGTACTGCCTTCGTCAACAGGGATCATCATGCCCGACTGGGCCATCAGGGTCAGAAGGCCGACGGTCTTCAGAGTGACGGTTTTGCCGCCTGTGTTGGGGCCCGTAACCACAAGAATGTAACATTCGTTGTCGAAATAGACATCGATGGGAACGACGGAATCCGGATCAAGTATGGGGTGGCGGGCCTGGCGGAAGTTCAGAACGGAGCCCGGATGCTGGATGGTGCGCTCTTCTTTCGTATCTTCGTCGATTCCCGCGAAAATTTCGGCTCGTTTCTGTTGAAAGGAGACGATATCGGGCGCGGTAGCCTCCATCTCAATCGCATACTTGGCCTTGGCAAAGGTGAAGTCGAGTTGCGACAGAATCTGTACGTTGCGGTTGATGTAGGGTCCCTCATCGGCGACAAGATCGGAGAGCTCGGAGAGGATGCGCCGAACCTCCTTCTCTTCCTCCAACTCCAGTTCCCGGACGGCGTTGTTCTGTTCGACCACGGTTATGGGCTCGATAAAGAAGGTCGCGCCGCTGGCCGATTGGTCGTGCACGATGCCTTGCACCTGTCCTTTGTATTCCGAGCGCACTGGAATGACGTAGCGGCCCTGGCGCTGGGTGACAATCGATTCCTGCAGGTATGGGACGACATCGGTGCTCTGCACAAGCCGGTCCAAAGTGCTGAGGAGCCTGTCCTGGGCCACCCGTAACTGGGCACGGATTCGTCCCAATTCGTTGGATGCGCTATCTACAACCTCGGCGCGGTCGTTAATACAGCGGCTTATTTCGCCGATGACGTGCTCACAAGGTTCGATGGAAAATGCGATGTCTGCGAGACGTGGAAACTGACGGTTGAGCCGGGTCAATGTGTTGCGAAGCGTGCGGGCGCGCATGAGGGTGGTGCGAATTTCGACCAGTTCGGTCGGAATCAGAATGCTGCCGCGCTCGGACTTTGCGATAAAGGCGCGTACGTCGTAAACGCCTCCGAAGTAGATGTCGGTCTTCTGTTCGAGCAGCCGGCAGGCTTCGCTGGTCTGCTCCATCCAATCACTGATAGTTCGCAGGTCGTCGCTGGGCAGCAGCGAGGTTGCCAGTTCGGCGCCGCCGTCGAAGGCACAAAATGTGGCCAGCGTCTTCAGAATCTTGTCGTATTCCAGAATGCGAATCGTGTGCGGATTCATCGGCAACCTTTGTATACAAGGTGGAACAATCTGCCGCGATCATATCACAGCGCGCGCAGGGAAACCAAAGCAAGGTCGAAAAGCCAATTACAGTGGCTGCGACCGGCTGCGGAGGTCTAACCTTTTCGACCGTTGCCAGGCGTCAGTATTGGTAGCCCAGGCGCCGCAGAAGATTCTCTTTGCGGCGCCACTTCTGCAGCACTTTTACCCACAGTTCCAGGTAGACCTTTGTACCGACCATTTCTTCGATTTCAGGTCGAGCCTCCTGCCCGATTTTCTTGATCATGGAGCCGCCGTTTCCAAGCACGATGCCTTTCTGGCTGTGTCGTTCCACATAAACCGTGGCGGCGATGTGCGTCATCTCCGGGCCGCGCTCGTTCCATTCGGTTACCACGACGGCCAGGCTGTGCGGAATCTCTTGCCGCAGGAGCCGGAGGGCCTTTTCGCGCACGATTTCTGCGGCTATGAAGCGCATTGAGAGGTCGGTGACCTGCTCGCTTGGGTAGTAGAGAGGACCTGGAGGCAGCAGCTCGGCAAGGGCGGCGAGCAGGGCGTCCACACCCTCGCCGGAGGTTGCACTGAGAGGCAGAACAGGGATGGCATCCTGTCCGCTTTTTGCGCTGGTGAGCCAGTCGAGAAGCGCCCCGTACTCGATCTGCCTGTTGAAGAGATCTGCGCCCTGCAATGCGTCGACTTTGTTTGCGGCCATCATCAGGAATGGCAGCCCGCCGGCCGCCGCGTGCAGTTCAGCAAGACGCTCCGATATATAGATGTCGTCATCCGTGGGCGGCGTCGTGACGTCCACCAGCCAAAGGATAACATCAGCGTCACTGGTGATCGCCTGTTCGGCCACGTTTACCATATGTTTGCCGAGCTTGTTGCGGGGCTGGTGGATGCCTGGCGTGTCGAGGAAGATAAACTGCGCATCTTCATCGGTGCGGATTCCCAGGATCTGGTCGCGGGTTGTCTGCGGCTTGTCGCTCGTGATCGCGATCTTTTGCCCAAGCACAAGATTGAGCAGGGTCGACTTACCTACATTGGGCCGGCCAATAACGGCGACGAAACCGCTGTGAACCGGCTCGGAGAGAATGTCAATGTCGACTTGAGATTCCGCTTCGGGCATGCTGGCTGTTCTCCTTGTCGCGCTGCGGCAGTTGTGGTTGCAAGTCCGGGCCCGTCGGTTGCGGGCGAATTATAGCATATAGGTCTGGGCGCGGAACAGAAATCGCGACGTGATGGCGGGACAGCGCGCCAGGGAGCAGGCCTTACTTCTCGCAGCCATTCGGCCGACACCTTTGAGCAAGAGGACAGCAGCGAGAGTTTCCTGTTTGGAAATGTGAGAGGCTAGGAAAGCCCAGAAGTCGGGCAGTGGACATGCGAGTGGAGAGGACAAGGAGTGTGTGGATCGGACAGGACTCGAACCTGTAACCCAGGAGTTATGAGCTCCTTGCTCTGCCATTGAGCTACCGATCCAACCTTGGCAGGAATGCCTGAGAGCGGGTAGCGGGGATCGAACCCGCATCGTCGGCTTGGAAGGCCGGCGCTCTACCATTGAGCTATACCCGCAAGTCGGGGAGAGAGGATTTGAACCTCCGACCCCAGCGTCCCAAACGCTGTGCGCTGCCAGGCTGCGCTACTCCCCGTATTTGCACCGCACAATTATAGCCTTAAGCGGCCATTTGGACAATTCCGGCGGAGTGTAAGGTTCAGTGAGAAAATCAGGGCGAGCGGCAGAAGGGGGCCAGGACCTGCTGTAACAACGGAAAGAGAGGAAAGAACCGGATGGGCCATGAGGCGGTGCAGCAGCCGTTTTCGTCGAGAAGGACCTAACCACCGTTGGCGTTACGACACTGGGCGGCCAACTCATCACGTCTACCCCGCAGCTCGAGCCAGTCAAGTACGGCTATGGCGCTGGTAAATTCGGAGGCGGCCGCACACCACTCTTCTTCGCCGGCGAGACTTTCACCTTGTTGGACGTGCGCCCTCTGCAACAGGAAACGCACGTCGCGGTATTCCGGATCAATCTGGTAGAGATCTTCAAGGAGGAGGATCACTTGCGCCCAATCAGCGCCCCAATAGGTTTTGACGTCCACGTACTGGGCCGTCATGTGGCGCTCCTGCTGAATCAGGGGTTCGTTGGCGTTCATTTCGAGCGCTTTGTCGAACAGCTGCACCGCCTCTTCCAGGCTCCCCTCAGCAGTCACGGCTCTGGCCAGCTCGACGTAGGAGACAAATAGATTCTGATTCATCTCTTCGCTTCTGTAATCGGCTTGCATGGCCTGCACTAGCGAGAATGCCTGAATTGCCTCTTGCCAACGGCCGGCGTCATACAGTTTGAGCGCCTTAACCCACTCGAGGTCGACCGCGCTTGGCGCGGATTCCTCGACGGGAACGGGTTCAGCGGTTGAAATCGCCTCAACTGCAGGGATTGCGTTACGGGCGGCCTCGTTTTCCGGGTCGACCTGAAGGATCATCCTGTAGGCAGCCAGTGCTTCCTGAGGCTGGCCGTTTTCCAGCATGTCGGACGCACGTTGCAGCATAATTGCGACCTGTTGGCGTTTTTGGGCTTCGCCGCGCTGAAGGCCGTCGCGATATCCAAGTATGACCATTACGAGGATCAGAACTAATGCCAGCCCTGAGGCGCTGGCAACGATGTACCAGAATATCGACGGCAGTTCTTTCAATGACAGAAGGGCGGTGCCGCTCTGTTCTTGAGTCTCCATAGAGATCAGTACATTCAGCCCGCGGTTTGCCGCAGGAGATCCGCTTTGTCAGTATTTTCCCAGGGCAGGTCGATGTCGTTCCGCCCAAAGTGTCCGTAAGTTGCCGTCTGCCGGTAGATGGGGCGACGTAGATCCAAGTCGCGGATAATGGCGCCCGGACGCAGGTCGAAGTGTGCATCGATCAGTTCTTCGATTCTTGCGTCGCTGGTCTTGCCGGTGCCGAAAGTTTCGACATTCACGCTGAGAGGCTGGGCGATGCCGATGGCGTAGGCGAGCTGGATTTCACACCGGTCTGCCAAGCCCGCCGCGACGATGTTTTTTGCTACCCAGCGGGCGGCATAGGCACCGCTGCGGTCGACTTTAGTGCAGTCCTTACCGCTGAACGCGCCGCCACCGTGTCGACCCATACCGCCGTAGGTATCGACGATGATTTTGCGCCCGGTCAGGCCGGCATCGCCCATCGGCCCACCGACAACGAAGCGGCCGGTTGGATTTACGTAGATGAGCAGGTCATCGTCCACCATTTCTGCGGGAAGCGTGGGACTGATGCAATGTTCGATAATCTGCCGCCTGATATCGTCGGCGCAGATTTCGGCCGAGTGCTGCGTGCTGATCAGGACCGTGTGGATGCGTTTGGGCTTGCCGCGGCTGTATTCCACCGTGACTTGCGACTTGCCGTCCGGACCCAGCCAGGGAAGTGTACCTGACTTGCGAAGTTCGGCCAGACGTCGACTAAGATTGTGGGCCAGATAGATCGGCAGAGGCATCAGAGAGTCGGTTTCATTGCAGGCAAAGCCGAACATCATACCCTGGTCGCCGGCGCCGACCGATTCAATCTCATCCTCTTCGCTGTCCATGGCGTCGGATTTGAATTCCTGTGCTCTGTCGACGCCAAGGGCGATATCGGGCGACTGCGAAGCGATGGCGACCTGTACGCCGCAAGTCTCGCCGTCGAACCCTTTGTCACTGCTATCGAAACCGATATCCTTTACGACGGACCGGACCAGTTCATCATAGTTCAGGGATGCAGAGGTCGTAATTTCACCGAGGAGAATTACAAAGCCAGTCTTTACGGCCGTCTCACAAGCAATGCGGGCATGGGGATCCTGTTCCATAATGGCATCCACCACGGCGTCGCTGATCTGGTCGCACATCTTGTCGGGGTGCCCCTCCGTTACCGATTCGCTGGTAAATAGGAGTGAAGGCGCGGTCATAAAGGTACTGCTCATTGGCATTTCTCCTGTCTGCCGCCCTCCTGGCGGCGAGGGATAGTTCTATTCGGCTGTCCCAAGTGTCCATTCATTCAGGTAGGCTTCCTGTTCCGGCGTCAGCGTGTCGATCTCGATTTCCATGGCTTTGAGTTTGAGGGCCGCGATCTCCCGATCCAACACTTCGGGCATATCGTAGACGTTGCCGCTCATTTCGTCGCTGTGCTTGAGCAGATACTCGGCAGCCAAGGCCTGATTTGCGAAACTCATGTCCATGACGGCGCTGGGATGCCCTTCGGCTGCGGCCAGGTTGACGAGGCGGCCTTCACCGGCAACATAGAGGCGGCGGCCATCTTCCAGTGTGTATTCGTCGAGGAAATCGCGGACGCGGGTTATCTTGGTAGACATTGCCTCAAGCGCTTTGAGATTGATTTCGACGTCAAAGTGCCCGCTATTGGCGAGGATGGCGCCGTCTCGCATCTGCTCCATGTGGTGGCCGTCAATGACGTGTATGTCGCCGGTGGCCGAGCAGAAGATCTGGCCCGTTCTGGCAGCCTGCGCCATCGGCATCACCTGGAAACCGTCCATAACCGCTTCAAGGGCCCGCAAGGGGTCGATCTCAGTGACGACGACGTTGGCCCCCATGCCTTTGGCGCGCATGGCGATGCCCTTGCTGCACCAACCGTAGCCACCAACGACGAAGGTTTTGCCGGCAATGAGTACGTTCGTGGCGCGAATGATTCCGTCCAAGGTGCTCTGGCCTGTGCCGTAGCGGTTATCGAAGAAGTGTTTGGTCATGGCGTCGTTGACCGCGATAACGGGGAATACCAATTTGCCGTCGGCGGCCATGGCTTTGAGGCGGATGACGCCGGTGGTGGTTTCTTCGGTGCCGCCCACGACATTTTCGAGCAGATTGCCGCGTTGCGTGTGGAGCATTGCGACCAGGTCCATGCCGTCGTCCATGGTCAGATGCGGTTTGGTATCAAGGACGGCGTTTATGTGCTCGTTATACTGCCTATTTGTTTCGCCCTTGATGGCGTAGACGGGCATCTCGTAGTAGGTGACGAGGGCGGCGGCGATATCGTCCTGCGTACTCAGTGGATTACTGGCGCAGAGCGCTACTTCGGCGCCGCCGGCGATGAGGATGCGCATCAGGTTGGCGGTCTCGCTGGTGACATGCATGGCCGCGGCCATGCGGACGCCAGCGAAGGGGCGTTCGCGCAGGTACCGTTCTTCCAGCAGGTCGAGCACGGGCATCTCTTTTGCGGCCCACTGCATGCGAAAGCGGCCGCGTTCGGCGAGAGTGATGTCGGCTATGTCGTAGTTTTTCTGTTGAACAGCGGTGGTCATATTTGGGAAGACTCCTTGCAAGTCGTGGTAGCAATGTAGGGTAAGCAATCGAAGGTTATGTGTGAAGGCATTTTTCCTCACGCAAAGGTATTCGATTCCTGAACCCTCTTGGCAACACCCTCAACAAACAGGCAGTGCCTGGCAAATCCTAGCTTCTCATATATGGATTTGGCAACCAAATTTTGCTTGCTTACATTCAAAACAATGAATTTGTAACCATCGGCTTGCAGTGCTTGCGTGATTCGTGCTGTTACTGCCGTGCCGAATCCGCGGCCGCGGCAGTCGGGTCGGGAGTAAATGTTGCCGATGGCGGCGACATCTTGAGCAAGGATGCAGTCAATCGAGTCGGATTTCTGACTCTGGCTCTTCTGTAGGCCTGGCGATGTCGCGTTTTTCCGGCGGTAGGCCATATGCGTGCCTCCGGCGGCAGCCAGGTGACCGCGTCTGTCTTCAATGCCGAAGAAAAAGCCGTCGCGCAGCTGGCTGGTGGTGAATGCATCAGGCGCAAATTCACCGCCATGCTGGTACAAGGACTGCAGCCTGAGTTTGTCAGCAGTTGAAAGGGGAACTGTAGGTATTGATGGTTCTGGCACTTGCTGACCCGGGGCAAGGGCCATGCGCAGCATTTCGTGCCGTTCGACGCGCGCATAGTGTTGTTGTACCGCTGGAATATGCGACTCTCTGACGCTCAGAAATATCTCCTTAGGCAACGCGGCATCGTTCAGGGCGGCTGCCACTCCTTCCGAGGATCCGGCGGTAAGCAGAATCGGTGGCTCAAGGCCGGTAAAGAGGAGCGCAAGTCCGCAGGCGTCAGACGCGACGGTCCAACTGCAGAAGGGCGCCAGGTCTGGACGCAGGTCGGCGATGGCGTAGGCAGTCCAGACGGGATCCTGTGCCAGGATGCCTTTCACCGCCCTGTCGATGTCGTTGCTGTCCTGCATTTCAGGCCGGTTCTCCCCAGAGAAGCTCCTCATCGAAGGTCTGCTGATAGCGGAGCGCAAACTCATCCAGTGTAAAGTTGTGGTTAGTCGTCCCGATCTGTTCCAGGACATAGGTGGCACACATGGCGCCGACGCGGCCGCAAACGTCGACCGGCAGTCCGGCGCAGTGGGCGGCGAAGAAGGCGCCGCGGTAGGCGTCGCCAACGCCGGTAGGCTCGGCCACCTTTTGGGGCGGCGCTACCGGTATACGATACAGTTCGCCATCGTGGTAGATGAGACTCCCTGCGCGGCCTTCGGTAACGATAAGCGTTTCGACTTCCTGAAGAATCGTCTGCCGGGCCCAGCCGGTTTTCTCCTCGATCACGGCCATTTCATAGTCGTTGACCATCAGCCACTTGGCGCCGGGAATGCTATGGCGAAGGTCTTCTCCGCTGAGGCGGGCTGTTTGCTGACTGGGGTCGTAGGCAAAGGGGATGCCAAGGTCTCGGCATTCAGCTGTATAGTTGAGCATGGCCTGGGGATCGTTGGGGCTGATGATTATGACGTCGGCGTCGGTCAACCCTTGATTGGCCAGTGAGATCGTGCGGCAGTCGCTCATGGCGCCTGGATAGAAGTTGGCGATCTGGTTCTGCTCATCGTCGGTGCTGACGAAAAAGCTGGCGGTGAACTTGTCTGGAATCTCGACGACATGATCAGTGCGGATACCGTGTTCCTGCAGCCAGGCCGCATAGTCGCCGAAATCCTGGCCCACTGTTCCGAAGAGTATCGGGTCTCCACCCAGGAGTTTGAGCGAGTAGGCAATGTTGGCGGCGGTGCCCCCGCGCTGGCGGACCATTTCGTCGACAAGAAAGCTGACGCTGAGGCGGGTCAGTTTTTCGGGGATGATCTGATCGGTGAACCGGCCGGGGAAGGTCATCAGGTAGTCATAAGCGATGGAGCCGGAAACGACGATTTTCATTTAGAGTCCGTTCGTATGTCTGTTTCGAAGTGTTAGTTGGCGCCGCTGGCGGTCAGGCCAACCATTGTTGAAGCATCCAACCCTGTTTCGGAAACACCGGATGCCCCGCGTTCGACCCGATAGGCGGTGGCGCCGGCGCTGGAAGCAATTACGCGACAGAGTTCAGCGCCGATGAAATGAAGGCCGGCGTTGTCGTCGATCCCATAGCCGGCCGCTATTTCGTTTTTTTCGATCAGGCGATGAAAGCTGGGGCGTCGGTCGGTCTCACCGTCGTAATGCGGCGCGCAACTGCCTGGCAGGAAACCAAGGCAGTCGAGGGGTGTCAGGTTGCCGGGTATTGAATCGGTGAGGCCTTGCTCAAACCAGCAGATCGCGCCGGCGCTGACGCCCGAGAGGACGGTGCCCTGCTCCCAGGCTTGGCGCAGAGTTTGGTCAACGCCCCATTCTCGCCACACAGCGAGCATCGACTTTGTATTGCCACCACCCACATAGATCACATTCTGCTCCAAGAGAAAATCTGCAATGTTGGCAGTGTGGGGCTTGAATAGAGAAAGGTCAGAAGGCTGAACGTCAAATTCCAGAAAGTGGCGATAGAAGTTCGCAATATAGAGATCGTCTTCGCTGCTCCCTTGCGACAGAAAGCAGATTTTTGGGCGCTCGGCGGCAGCCTGGTCCAAGATATAGCGGCTCAGCGCCGAATTGTCATCGCCGCCGGTGATGTTGTGGCCCCCGAGGGCAACGATTTGGCCAGGTCTGCTCTTGTTGGCTGACAATTTCGTCTTTAGTCTTTAGTGTAGATGGTGGCAGGGCTGGACGTCCGCCAATACAAGAAATTGCCGGCGCTTAGAGAATTCGTTATGCCTGTTCCGATGTGATCCACTGGACCGAGCTGCTTGGCGACTCATGATTGAGCAAGCCGTCGATCAAGGCCGAAGGTTCCTCTTCGATGACAAGCAGCTGGTGATAGCGGAAGGGGATAAACCCCTGATCAATCTGATGCTCGAGCATCTGACGCAAAGGATCATAGAAGCCGTTAACATTGAGAAGGCCCATCGGTTTGCTGTGAATGCCGAGCTGGATCCAGGAGATCGTTTCGAACAATTCTTCCAGAGTGCCGAAGCCGCCGGGCAAGGTAATGAAAGCGTCGGCCAACTCTGCCATCCGAGCCTTGCGCTGATGCATCGTTTCGACGACCTCGATGTTGCCTATTGTTTCGCCAGCTATCTCTTTTGCGGCAAGTGGACCGGGAATGATGCCGTAGACGGTAGCGCCGCCTGAATGGGCTGCTCTACTGACCGCCCCCATCAGGCCAAGGTTGCCACCGCCATAGACGAGTCCATAGCCTCGACGAGCAATCTCTGTTCCCAGGGCAGCGGCTTTCCGTGAATATTCGGCTTCAACGCCGGCGCTGGATCCGCAGTAGACGCAAATGTTATCAAATCTGTGGATATCGTTCATAGCGAGTTATTCTCTTTCTGCGCGCTCCGCCTCGATTGCGGCGCGACCCTTTTCTACTGCCGTGCGCAAACTCTGTTTGAACGGGGGGTAGCAGATGCCCTCTTCAGTAACGATACCGGTTACATAACGGTTGGGGGTGATGTCAAAGGCCGGGTTGTACACTGGAACGTTTGCAGGCGCGATCGAACGTGCGCCGATTTCAACCACCTCTTCATCGCCCCGTTCTTCGATAGGGATGTGGTCTCCGTCGGGAAGGTCCAGGTCGACAGTACTGGTTGGGGCTACGCAATAAACGGGAATTCCGTTCTCCCGTGCGACTACCGCGATCTTATAGGTGCCAATCTTGTTAGCGACATCGCCATTGGCGGCGACGCGGTCGGCTCCGAATACGACGACATCAACCTGGCCGGTGCGCATCAGGTGCCCGGCGGCATTGTCGGCGATGAGATGCATGGGCACTTCGGCTCGCATCAGCTCCCAGGCGGTCAGGCGAGCGCCCTGGAGGCGTGGACGGGTCTCGTCGACCCAGACATGGATTTGTTTGCCCTGTTCATGGCAGGCATAGATGACGCCCAAGGCGGTGCCGAAGTCTACGGTAGCGAGCGAACCGGTGTTGCAGTGATGGAGCAGATTGGCGCCATCCGGCACGACAGCGGCACCGTTGTAACCCATGCGGCGGTTTATTTGGATGTCTTCGTCAGCCAGCGCCTCGGCCTCGGCCAGAAGCACGCTTCGCAGGTCGGCGACACTGCCCTCCGAGGATGGTTTATTGGCAGCTATTTCTTCGGCCAAGGACAGGAGGCGGCGGGTGGCCCAACTCAGATTCACTGCGGTGGGACGAGCTGCGTCGAGTGTATCTTTGGCCAGGCGAAGGTCGTTGAGCAGGTCGCCATTTTCGGTGGCGTCACTGACGTTCGCGGCCAGGGCCATGCCGTAGGCGGCGGTGGCGCCAATGGCGGGCGCGCCCCTGACATACATTTCGCTGATGCTGCGCGCAACTTCGGCAACGGTTGCAAATTCGGCTATTACCTCCTCGCCGGGCAACAATCGTTGATCGATCATTTTTACTTTTCCGTCCTGCCAATAGACGGTGCGCATCATGGATCTCCCTTCTTCAAAAAGAAATCCCTCCGAGAGA
The DNA here is from genome assembly GCA_965116395.1 of Caldilineaceae bacterium. Classification (GTDB taxonomy): domain Bacteria; phylum Chloroflexota; class Anaerolineae; order Caldilineales; family Caldilineaceae; genus Bin5. The sequence goes on along the minus strand of OZ220684.1, from coordinate 4,700,841 downwards.
ATCCAGAGGGTTGTTCAAGTTAAGGATGATCTCATCTTTCGAGCCTTGTTGGACTCGTCGGAATTGGCACCTGCTGAGCACGGCTAACGGGACTGACTGAATAGGCAAGGCCGGGCGCTGAACATGGACGCGATTTTCGCATCGTGCCAGACGGACAGGCATACCGTCATACAGTCAGCAACCGAGAACCGGGGCTCCGGCGGGTTGCCGGGGGATCATAGGGCCGTTCCCTCCCCCCACTCTGGATAAGAGATTTCTGTTCGTAATGTGCGATGGGGGAAGGTTAGCATAGGCGGCTCTGGTATGTCAAGAGGTGTGAAAGAAAGGGGGCATCCCACAATTAGGGCGAAAGAGTAAGGAGTGGAATGCGCGGCGACGGTGGGTGATAATGTGTTCCGGCATATAGAGGCGCGCCAGGGCAGGCACAGGGCCTGCCCCTACGGGGGGGTATGGTGTGGCTGGGTAGGCTGTCAGAAACTTTCGTAGAGGTAGTGCGTACTGCATTACGATGGATCCAGGTGTGACTGCCAGTGGGTCTTGCGCAAGTGATGCAGCCAGAATCAGGCGCATCGTTCTGGCAGAGTCAATTCAGGAACCGTGACCACTGGCAAATAAGAGGGCACTATGGCTGCGATACCCAAGCTGTGCTAATGACACTGTCTATTGAAATTCCTGCATTTTCGATGCTATTTGATATGGTCGTGCTATGACTGCTCCTGCCCTCACAGTGCGAGGCCTCTCCAAGAGTTACGGCAGCTTTACCGCTGTCGATGATGTTACGTTCGACGTCTATCCCGGCGAGATTTTCGGGCTGCTGGGCCCTAACGGCGCGGGCAAGACCAGCACGATTCGCATCATGATGGATATATTCAAAGCTGACGCAGGAGAGGTTGAACTACTGGGCAGCCCGCCAGGTGAGACCAGGGAGCGGGTCGGCTATCTGCCGGAGGAGCGAGGGCTCTACAGGGACCAGAAGGTGATGGAAGTGCTGGTCTATCTGGCCCGGCTCAAGGGCATGGACGCGGCTACGGCACGAGGCCGGGCGGAGGAATGGCTGGATAGGGTTGAACTGCAGGAGTGGGGCGGAAAGCGGATCAAAGAGTTGAGTCGAGGGATGCAGCAGAAGGCGCAGTTCATTGCCTGCCTCATCCACGACCCGGCGTTTTTGATTCTGGATGAGCCGTTTCAGGGGTTGGATCCGGTCAACGTCGAACTGCTCAAGGGGCTGATGCGAGAGCTGGCAGGGGAAGGAAAGACGATCGTGCTGAGCGCGCACCAGATGAACCTGGTTGAAGAGCTGTGCGACCGCATCCTGCTCATAAACGAAGGCAAGCCGCTGCTGTACGGCTCGCTGCAGCAGATCAAGCGGGATTTTGCGCCCAACTCGGTTCGTGTTCGCGCCGAGAACATTCCACATGACCTGCCAGGCGTCATTCGCAGCGAGCGGAATGGCGACTTTACGATTCTTACTCTTGAAGGGGCCTCGCCGCAGGAGCTCCTGGCCGCGCTTGTGGCGCGAGATGTGCAGGTGGAGAGTTTCGAACGGGCCAGCGTTCCATTGAATGACATTTTTGTGTCGATGGTGCAGGGCAGCACAGGTACCGGGTGAGGGCGGCCGGGAGCTGAAAGCATTGGCAATGGGCGGTTGAACTCAGTCGATTGTAACTATTAGGCCATATACAGTGCCTGTCATGACAAGCCCCCTATCCCTGCTGCCATTCAGGCAATCTGAATGCATATTCGGTTGGCGGCAGCCAGGTCGCTGGAGCGGCACTGCTGGAATGAGCGGACACGGTCGGTGAGGGATGGTTTTGGAGGGGGGCGTTGCGGGGGCGCAGCCCCTGCACAAGGGAGGGCCGAAGGCCCGACCGCCCATAAGAAGGTAGAGAGTTGAAAGTACACCTTTGCTCGCCTGATTCAGGATCGCAAATTAGTTGTGGCTGCGTAGTTTCAGTCGATGCTGGTATCGCGATATGTTTAACGGACAACGGCGCGTATCCGAGTTGGGCCAGGTTCGAAATCTTATTGACCAATCTTTTCAAGAGCCGTTATGAACAGAGTTCTTACAATTGCCTGGCATGAATACAAGGTAAATGTCCGGCGTCCTGACTTTATTATATTTACATCGCTTGTGCCGCTGCTGGGTGTCGTCGCGCTTCTTGTCAGTGTTTTCTTTGGTCGTCAAGCCGGAGGGGCGTTGGTTCGCATGTTTGACGACGGCCCGGACGTCACTGCGGTCGTCGACCATTCCGGCAGGTTCACCCCTATCATGCCCCGGTTCGGGCCAGAGTATGTTCAGTATAGTGATGAGGCAGATGCCCGCACAGCCCTGGAAGATGAAGTAGTGACGAGGGTAGTAGTGGTGCCGGAAAGCTATCCTCAGCAAGAGGACGTGAAGGTTGTAACTGCAGAGAGCAGGTTTTCGGGACCTGGGACGAGCGGGTTGCGTGCTTTCTTCATGGCGCATCTGGTTCAGGAAATTGACGATGGCACGCTGCGGGCGCGACTGATCGATCCCTTCGATGCACAGATCGAGTATGTCAGCGAACAAGGTCAGGCTTCAGGGGGAGTTGCCAGCCAGGTTCTGAGCTTAATCATTCCCTTCATGTTCGGCATCCTGCTGGCAGTCACCATTTTCGTCTCGGCCGGCTATCTCGTTCGCAGCGTTGCCGAGGAAAAGTCGAGCAGGATAATTGAGATTGTCCTTTCATCGGTTACACCGCAACAGCTGCTGGCAGGAAAGGTAATTGGGCTTGGGGCACTGGGGCTGACGCAGATTGCTGTTTGGATTGCGTCAGCATCCGGTCTTGGCGGCGGGCTGGCTCTGCTGGCGGGGATAATCCTGCCGTTTTTTACGCGGGTGGAGGTATTTGGGCTGGCGTTTATTTACTACATTCTGGGATTCACAGTGTATGCCGTGCTGATTGGAGCGATAGGTACGTTGGGGTCCAGTTTCCAGGAGAGCCAGCAGATAACCGGCATGGTTATTTTTGTCGCTGCGATTCCCATGATGTTGGCTGGCGTAATCATGACGAATCCGGATGCGATGGTTGTACGTGTGCTTTCGTGGTTCCCGCTGACGGCGCCGACGACAATGATGATGCGCCTTCCTCTGGCTGAGTTGCCTTGGGTCGATGTGGGAGTCAGCATCGCTGTCCTGTTGGCAACGATTCCGCTCGTCTTATGGCTGGGAGGGAAGGTTTTCCGGCTGGGGATGTTGATGTACGGCAAGAGGCCCGGAATCGTCGAGATTGTGCGCCTGTTGCGGCACGCATAGAGCGCAGGAACAGGGCAACCCCCAGCACGGGAAGTGCCGGGACGGGCAGGGAGTTGACAGGCTAGTATTTCAGCTGGCCGACGCCGCCTTCTGCAAGGCAAGGATCAGCTTTTCGAGATCAGCGGGGCTATTGTATGCCTGGACGGAAATGCGAACGCCGGGCTGGCCGCGATGTTGGCCAACCGGTACAACGATGCGATCTTCCTCCCAAAGCCGCTGATAGGATTCGACCTTGCCGGGAAGAAGCACCAGACGCATCTGGGACCACATTGACGAAGGGCTGATGGGCGGCAGTCCGGACATTGCCAGAATGCGCTCTTCGCTCTCCTTAAGAAGCTCCTTGCAAGCAAGACGTACGCTGCCCCAGTCGTTCTGCTGGTGAAAGTCGATGGCTGCGGGAACGCTCAAGTAGGCGGCAGGGTCGATCGTTCCCACCCATGTGAAGTAGTCCTGAAACTTTGATGGGCCGGGTTCTTCACGATCCCAACCGTGGCTGACGACCAGGGGTTCCAACAGAGATTGCCGCTCCGGCCGCGAGTGGAGAAAACCTGCGCCCCGAGCGCTGCTCAGCCATTTGTGACAGTTGCCGCAGTAGAAGTCGGCGCCAATTTCCTCCATGTCCACGTCCAACTGACCGGGTGCATGGGCACCGTCGATGACGGTAATGATCCCTGCCTCTCTGGCACGCCGGCAGATCTCTTCCACAGGCAAAATCAAAGCGCTTGGCGACGTTATGTGACTCATCGAGATCACACTTGTGTTCTCGTTCACGCCTGCCCAAATCTGCTCGACAACATTGGCGGGGTCTGCGACCGGAACCGAGATTGGCTGATTCACGAGCTGGGCTCCGCTCTTTTCACAGTTGAAACGCCAGGTGCGATCGATTGCTCCGTATTCATGATCGGTCGTGAGGACTACGTCGCCTTCCTTCAGATGGAGAGAGCGGGCAACGATGTTCAACCCATAGGTAACATTGGGAACGAATGTCAGATCATTTGCCGAAGCGTTGATGAAGGCGCCGAGTTTTTCTCTGGCCGCGGCAAGCAGTTCGGGGGCCCGTCTTCCCACAAAGTGGCTGGGATTGGCATCCAATTCTCTCTGCCAGTGCTGATAACTATCGAAGACAGGGCGCGGCACGGCGCCAAAGCTGCCGTGATTGAGGTAGACGACATCCGGGTCGAGCAGGTACTGTTCGGCGAGATGTGGAAGGGGTAAGGAGAGCGACATTCGCAAGCCTTTCTAATGCCTCAAGTCTGCCACTGCAGCCCGCAGCTTTTCGGCGTAGGGCAAGCGCTGAGATGGTGTTGTGCGGAACCGCTCGGCTGTGCGGGCGTACAGTTCGTCGCCAGAGTAACGGGGAAAAACGTGCTGGTGAAAGTGCCACACGTCCTGCATGCCTGCAGGCTCGTTGTGCTGGCGGGTTGAAATGCCGTCGCAGCTGTAGGCGGCCTTCATCGCGAGTGCGATGCGGCGACTGGCGCTCAGGAGTTCAGCTCCATATTTCTGCGGCAGATCGTAAATGTTTTCGTAGTGGTCGCGGGGAATCAGGATGACATGCCCCGGATTGCGAGGCCACCAGTGCGAAGAAATGAAGCCCACAAGGTCACTGGTACGCAGCACAATGTCGCTGGCGACGGTGTAAGTGAACTCGTTCTCCTGACCGGCGGCTACTGAGCAGAATGGGCAGCGATAGTCACTGGGGGCATGGTTGTACATGTCAGGAAGTCTAGATCCGGGAAAGACCGTCGTCAATGATGGGAGCGAGGTCGCTCATCTGCGTCAGGGCAGCGGCCACCTGCTTGCCGAAGCCCGACTTGGTGAAGCGAACCGGAAGACTCAGCCGCTCTGACAGGTTTGTGCGAGAGAAGCGAACATCCTCCATGCCCCATCCATTTACGACCTCCTCAATCCGGTCAACGGTGATGGCATTGAACTGGACGCGGTCAAACAGATTCTTATGTCCGACGTGCAGATCGATCGATAATGTCCTGGTGTCAAGAGTTTCCTGAGTGAGCCCAAACTCGAAGTGAATGCCGTCCAGCCCGTGGTTGAACCAGTTCCCCTTGGCGACCTGCATGTAGATGCCGGCATGATATGGGCCAATAAAGGATGACCAGCCACCAGCGGCGTACCAGTCCATGTTGCTCAGCTGACGCATAACCTTCATGCACTGGGGATGCTGTTCGACGAACAGCTGCATGGTTGGCGAAACCGTTGTTGTCATGTCTGTATCCTCGCGGGTCAAAGTTGATTTGGAGAGTGAGGTCGATTGCTCAAGCAGAGTCAATAGAGTCGGGGCGTGGATTCCTGTTTACAAGTCAGTATACATCTGGCCCGTATGCGCGACCGATACCTGCCACAATTCGCGCGCGGTGTTTTCATCGAGAGCCTTCTCTTTAGCCGTCACCTTGCGGGGATGCCCGCGCATTTCCATCCAGCCATCTGGGCCGATATAGTCGCCTCCTCTGACGTCCGGCGCGGTGGCGGCGTATAGTTGCGGCAAGGCCCCCTGCTCGGCGCTCTGGGCCAGAAGGCTGTTCAGGGTGCGCATTACATACAACTCAATGGTTGATCCTGTCTCGCTCGGCGCTGCGTACTGCAAACGTGTTGCAGCCCAGCCAGGGTGGGCCGCGACACTGATGGCGCCGGCGCCTTTGCGCTGCAGACGGCGATGCAGCTCAACTGTGAAGAGCAGATTGGCGAGTTTGCTCTGAGAATAGGCGCCGAATCGGCTGTACTTGCGTGTGCCGTGCAGGTCACTGAAATCGATGCGGCCGCTGCGATGGGCCAGGCTGCTGACATTGACAATCCGGCTGCCGGTCGTATTCAGCAGGAGAGGAAGCAATGCGCCTGTCAACGCAAAGTGGCCAAGGTGGTTGACACCGAACTGGCGCTCAAAGTTCTGTGCGGTCACCTGGCGCGGGATTGCCATGACGCCGGCGTTGTTGATCAGCAGGTCCAGCCGATCCAAGCTGCTGCGGAGCATTTCTGCGGCGGGGCGGAGAGACTCCAAGTCGGCCAGGTCGAGCTCGATGACTTCCAACTGCGCGTGCGGCAGGGCCTTGAGGATTTCTTCCTTGGCCTGGTTGCCCCGTTGCAGTGAACGGCAGGCCATTAGTACGCGTGCACCTTTTGCGGCCAACATCAGGGAGGTATGGAAGCCCAAGCCGCTGTTGGCCCCGGTAACAATCACGACGCGGCCGGACTGGTCGGGGATGTCGGCGGCGCTCCATTTTGCGTTCATGTGTCGTCTCGAAATTCAACTCGAAGTTCAGGAAAACCAGCAACGTCTGGGCAGAAGGCAGAGTCCCGATTAAAGTGGGGCCATAACTCCCCCGTTGGCGGCGGAACTCTGTGAAGCAATTTCATCTTAACTGCCGTTCCTTTCATGTCCAATTTGCAAGGCAAGTCTCGCGCCGTTCACATCCTTCAGGAAACTGGAGAGGCTTTTTTGAATCGGTTAGCTGTGGTAAATTGAACATGCTGAATTGACATCTCCGGCGGGCCAGAAATTAGCCATTTGTCTGCACAAATTACTCCCTGCGAGCCTTGAGTTTGGAAGGATAAAGAGGGAAGTTCATTAACCTTGCCATTGCCGACGGGGCACTGGAATACCAGTGAAAGACGTTACCTATGTTGGTGAAGCAGGCCAAGAAAGTGGCAGAAGCGTGGGTGCATCAAGAAGTAAGCAAGTTGCCAAACTTGCAAGGTGTTTACCTCGTTGGTTCGGTGACCACTTTAGCGGACGACGCCCACTTGCCAGAATCTTCGGACGTGGATGTCACGGTTGTGATGGAAGGTCCCCCGGAACAGAAACTTGGGAAGTTCAGCTACCAAGGCGTCCTGCTCGAAGTGTCATTTGAAGAATGGGCGGCGCTACAGTCGCCAGAAGCAGTTCTTGGGCATCCCCATCTGGCCGGTGGGATTCGATCTATGCACGTTGTTGTCGATCCCACCGGTTATCTCAGCCGGCTGCAGGATGAAGTAGCAAGCAGGTACGCTTGCCGGAGGTGGGTGCGAGAGCGGTACCGGAGGGCGACCAGCAAGGCGGCGGGGATGCTAAAGTCAGTGGAAAGAAAGGCGCCACTGCACGACCTGGTTACCGCGTGGTTGTTTGGAACAAGCCTGACTACACTCATTCTGCTGTTGGCAGGACTTCGAGCGCCGACGGTCAGACGGAGATATGTCGAGGTTCGGAAACTACTGGTTGAACAGGGAATGCCAGCGTTTTACGAAGCGTTGCTGACGCTACTCGGATGCTGCGACTGGACCCGGCGCCAGACGGAGGAGCATTTGGATGCGGTCGCGGCCGCGTTTGACCGGGCCAAATGCATGCCCAAGGGCGAGTTCCCGTATGCGGCAGATATCAGCGACGCCGCGCGGCCAGTCGCGATTGACGGCAGCCGAGCCCTGATTGAGCAGGGGCGCCACAGGGAGGCCGTCTACTGGATGGTTGCCACATATTGCCGCTGCTGCTGGATTTTCCATTTCAACGGCTTCGATGACCGAGGAGATCGGTACCACCAAGGCTACCGTTCGATGCTGGGCGATCTTGGAATCACTTCGGTCGCCGATCTCAGGGCTCGCAGCCGGGAAGTGCTAGAATTACTGCCGCGAGTCACTGAAGTGGCGGAGGCCATTACGACTGGGACTCCTGAGATAGAGTGAGGGACATAGGTGGGAAGCAAACGAATTCAGTTTACATAGGAAGGGAGGGCAACTGCTGATGCCGCTACGCAACTGGTCGGAAAACGTGCAATTCTCGTCTGCCCCGGTTCACGCGCCAAAGACCATCGAGGAGCTGCAGGAGATTGTCAGCGCCAGCCGCAAAGTCAGAGTACTGGGCGCACGCCACTCATTCAACGACGTAGCCGCGATTGACGCGCAGGTCGAAAACGAATCTGAAGCAAAGGGTCTGGCGGAGGATTCTTCGTGGGCATACATCTCATTGGAGCAGTTGAACGCGCCGGTGGAATACAGTTCCGAGCGGGGGACCGTGACCTGCAGCGGGGGAACTACATACGGCGAACTGTGCGAGCGAATGCATCGAAATGGCGTTGCCCTACATAATACGGCCTCGCTTCCGCACATAACGGTGGCAGGCGCTTGCGCGACCGGAACACACGGTTCGGGCGACGGCAACGGCAACCTTTCGACTGCCGTAGTCGGGTTGGAGCTGGTGACTGCGGACGGCGAATTGCGTTCGATTACGCTTGAAGAGAATCGCGAGACGTTTGAAGGCGCGGTCGTGGCGTTAGGCGGGCTGGGGGTGGTGACGAGGGTCACCTTGGCCACGGAACCGGCTTTCGCGATGCAGCAGTATGTCTACGAAGATATGGCGTCTTCTGATCTCCATGAACATTTCGATGACGTTATGTCCAGCGCCTATAGTGTCAGTCTGTTTCCCGACTGGCAGGATGGTACTTGCAATCAGGTATGGCTCAAGCATCGAACCGGCCTGTGGGGAGAGACGGCGGCTTCAGAGACACCTTCGCCTGAAAAAACACCTGCAAGAGATACTACTTTGGGCCGAAAGGAATTTTATGGTGCGAAGGCAGCGCTAACAGACCTGCATCCGGTTACCAATCTATCCCCTGAGGGACTTACACCGCAGATGGGCGTTCCCGGTCCCTGGCAGGACAGGCTTCCTCACTTCAGCGTAGACAGCACGCCGGCCAGCGGCGATGAGTTGCAGACTGAGTACTTCGTGCCGCGCGCGCATGCAGTTCCGGCGTTGAAGGCGGTGGAGGGCCTTCGGGATCTGTTTAAATCGAGACTCTGGATCTCAGAAATACGCTCTGTCGCGGCCGACAGGCTGTGGCTGAGCCAGAGCTATGGCACGCCTACGATCGGCATTCACTTCTCGTGGAGGAAGAACTGGCCAGTTTTGCAGGAGATACTGCCAAGGGTAGAAGAGGCTCTGTCACCCTACGAAGTCCGTCCCCACTGGGGAAAGCTATTCACTATCCCGCCGGCGCAGGTGCAGGTGGCATATCCGAAAATGGGGGCGTTCAGGGACCTGCTGCAATCGTATGATCCTGATGGAAAGTTTCGCAATGGGTACCTGGACCGCTACATTTTTGGGTAGTCGACCTGGGGCGAGCTGGGAATTTGTGCCGCTTTGTCAGGAACCCTTCAACCCCCTGCAGAATTGCGGTGCGCCGACGAATCGCTGTTCGCAGCAGATAGGCTGGCAATTATCTGCAGACAGATTCCAAAACAGGCCTGGCAATTGCAGCCGCAGATCCCTGGCCAGTGTTAATGAAGTGGTCAAGATGCAGGTAAGTACACGAGACGAAGGAAGGGGGAGCGACTGCTGATGCCGCTAAGCAACTGGTCGGAAAACGTGCAGTTCTCGTCTGCACAGATTCACGCGCCCGAGACCATCGAGGAAGTGCAGGAGATTGTCCGCGCCAGCCGTAAGGTGAGCGTTCTGGGCGCGCGTCACTCATTCAACGACGTGGCATCGATCGATGCGCAGGTCGAAGACGCAACGTCGACCCAGGGACAGGCAGAGAATTCCTCGTGGGCATACATCTCTTTGGAAAATCTGAACGTGCCGACGGCGTTCGATTCCGGGCGCGGTACTGTAACCTGCAATGCCGGGATCACCTACGGCGAATTGTGTCAACGGATGCACGAAGAAGGGGCGGCGCTACACAATATGGCCTCGCTCCCGCACGTAACAGTGGCAGGCGCGTGTGCGACCGGAACGCACGGTTCAGGCGACGAGAACGGCAATCTTGCGACGGCGGTGATCGGGTTGGAGCTTGTGACGGCAGACGGGGAGCTGCGCACACTTTCACTTGAGGAGGATGGAGAGACCTTCGAGGGCGCAGTTGTCGCTCTGGGCGGGCTGGGCGTCGTGACGAGAATTACGCTGGCGACGCAACCGGCATACACGATGCAGCAGTTCGTTTACGAAGACATGCCAGCGACGGCCTTGTACGAACATTTCGATGATGTGATGTCGAGAGCTTACAGCGTGAGTCTGTTTCCCGACTGGCAGGATGGGAAAATCAACCAGGTTTGGCTCAAGCACCGCTCAGATGGCGTGGACGAGAGGTCCGCTTCAGGGGCGGCTTCGAAAGCAAGCGAAGCGACCTCACAGACAGTTCCGGGTGGGAAGGAACTATTCGGTGCGACCGCGTGTCGGACAGAAATAAATCACGTTGCCAATCTACCAACGGACGGACTTACGCCGCAGCTGGGCATTCCCGGCCCCTGGCATGAGAGGCTGCCCCACTTTCGCATAGACAGCGCACCTGCCAGCGTCCTGGAACTGGAGTCGGAGTATTTTGTGCCGCGCGCCCATGCGGTTCCGGCGTTACAGGCGGTGGAGGGTTTGCGGGACCGGTTCGAATCACTGCTATTGATCTCAGAAGTCCGCTCTGTTGCCGCCGACCGGCTGTGGCTAAGCCAGAGCTATGGCACGCCGACTATCGGCATTCACTTTTCCTGGAATATGAATTGGAAGGGCGTGCATGACGTCATGCCGGTGGTAGAAGAGGCTCTGTTACCCTTCGAAGTCCGTCCCCACTGGGGCAAGCTGTTCACGCTTGCGCCGGCCCAGGTGCAGGCCGCCTATCCAATGATAGACCAGTTCAGAAGTCTGTTGCAATCGTTCGATCCCGAAGGAAAGTTTCGCAACGGTTACTTGGATCGATATATTTTCGGGTAACTGAATTTCTGGAGAGGCTAACCAGCGGCGTTCGATCAGGAGCCTTTCAGCCCCTTGAGGAAGCGAGGCGCGAGTAGGAAACGCAGCTCGCAGCTACCCCAATGCAACTGACGCCAGCGCGCGATGTCCACTTCAAAGTGGGCCAACCCTGCGGTCGGAAAGCGCACATTCATCCGTCCGTCGGTGCCGGCGCACAAGCCGGAGACCAGTTGGGCAACGCCCGGATTATGGCCGATCAGGAGGACATGATAGGCGGTGTCGTGGGTTTCCTGCAGAATATTCAGAAGGGTGTAGGGCGCGGCCGCGTAGATGCGGTCATTCCAGCCGAAGTTGCGAGAATAGCCGACCAGTTCGGCGACCTTTTCAGCAGTCTGGCGCGTACGCAACGCGGGCGATGAGACAATCCAGTCCGGCGCTACTTTCACCGATGCCAGGGGTCGGCAAATGCGCTGCAACTGTTTAAACCCGCTTTTCGCAAGCGGGCGGTCGATATCGCCGTCGGAGGCGCTGGTCGGCTTTGCTTTGGCGTGACGTAGAATCGTCAGGTATCGAGTGTTCATGGCGTTGAGGTCCCCATACCAAGGGCAAAGGCACAAGCAGGTGCCGTTGCAGGGGAATGCTTATTGTAGACGTAACAGCTGAAGGTCGTCAAGGAGATTTCAGCGATCACGGTTTGCCTGCCGGTTGGGAATCGCTATACTATTTGCAGTCGAACTTTTTTCCCCCTTCCTCAGTCAAAAGGAGACATACATGGGGGACTGGAAACCGAAGATCGCGGTGGTCGGCGCGGGCGCGATGGGATGCCTGTTTGGGGGACTGGCGGCTGAAGGCGGGCTTGACGTAACGCTGGTCGACGTGTGGCAGGAGCACGTGGACCGGATCACCCGTGACGGACTGCGCATTGTCGGCCATGGGGGTGACAGACACATCCCCATTGGCGCGACAACCGATCCCAGCGGGCTGGCAGAGGTCGACGTTCTTTTTGTCCAATGCAAGGCTCCCTACACCAAGAAGGCCGTGAAGCGCGTACTTCATTTGCTGCGCGATGACAGCGTTGCCATCAGCTTTCAGAATGGGCTCGGCAATGAAGAGAACATCGGCGAAGTCGTTGGCATGGAGCGCGTCTTGGGCGGTGTGACGGCCCAGGGCGCAGCGGTGGAAGGGCCGGGGGCGGTGCGGAACTTTGGTGACTTGCCCACGCATATTGGTGAGATGGGCGGTGGTCTGAGCGAGAGGGCGGAGCGCATCGCGGCGGCGCTGGACAGGGCAGGATTGCAGACATCGGCCTCACCGGACATTCGCCAGGCCATTTGGAAGAAGCTGCTGGCCAACATCGCGATAAGCCCCACGTCAGCGATTGCGAACATGACTATCAAGCAGGTGTTCGCGGTCCCTGAACTGAAAGAAACGGCGTATGAGGCACTGGACGAGGCGGTCGAGGTGGCAAGAGCCGAAGGTATTGATCTGGACCTGGCCGAGACCCGCGAAGTAATCGATCAGATTGCCGGCCCGACAGGAACGGGCGACAACAAATCCAGCCTATGTGTCGATATTCTGAACCGCCGGCCCTGCGAGGTCGATGTGATCAGCGGGGCGGTGGTGCTGTTGGGACAGTTGCACGGGATTCCCACTCCTGTCAACAAGACTCTGGTTGCCGCAGTGAAGGCGCTGGAAAGCCACTACCTGGATTAACCCACTGTGAGAGACAAGGTTGTTGACAGCCGGAAGGCCGCGGCGATGGTGCCTGACGGCGCGGCCGTGGGCATTTTAGGCGGCGGCGGCGGACTGGTGGAGCCTGAAGCGCTGCTTGCAGCAATTGAGGAGCGTTTTCTGGCAACGGGAACGCCGGTAGGTCTTCGCGTCATACACGCACTGGGGCTTGGCGACCGCGACCGGCGCGGTCTCAATCGGCTTGCCTACGAGGGGTTGGTTAGCAAGGTGATCGGCGGCCACTGGATCTGGTCTCCGCGTATGCAGGACCTGGCTCGAGAGGAGAAGATTGAGGCCTATGTTCTGCCTTCGGGCGTCACCACGCAACTGTTGCGGGAGATTGGCGCTGGCAGGCCCGGGCTGATCACGCATGTCGGTCTGGGTACTTTCGTCGACCCCCGCCAGGACGGCGGTAGGATGAATCGTTCGGCGCAGGATTCTCTGGTGGAGTTGATCGAGATCGATGGCCGGACGCTGCTGCGATACAAGCCGTTTCCGGTGGATGTAGCGCTGCTGCGCGGCAGCTATGCAGACCCGGACGGAAACATTAGCATGGAGGAAGAGCCGGCCAACCTGGAAGCGTTTGCCCTGGCACTGGCTGCGCATAACAGCGGCGGAAAGGTGATCGTCCAGGTGCGGGGCCTGGTGGAAAAGGGGCAGTTTCCGGCGCGGCAGGTGCGAATCCCGGGTGCACTGGTAGACGCAGTGGTTGTCGTTCCCGACCAGCCGCAGTGCCACGCCTTCTTCTATGATCCAGCTATCTCTGGCCAGCGGCAGGAGAAGAGGGCATTGGCAGAGGGTGAAGCTGATCGGATGCAGAACGGAGTGACTTCTGGTCCCCGGGCCGTTATCGCGCACAGGGCCGCCCAGGAGCTCTACGAAAACGCGGTGATAAATTTCGGATTCGGCATTCCTGACGGGGTTGCCAAGCTGGTTGCGGTGCGCGGAGAGACCGAACGCTACTATCAGACGATTGAGCATGGGACGTATGGCGGGGAGCTTCTCGACGGCGTGCTGTTTGGCTTTGCCCGCAACCCCAGCTGCATGATCGATTCCCCTTCACAGTTTGACCTGTACAGCGGCGGCGGCTTGGACATTGCTTTTCTAGGATTCGGTGAGATGAACTGTTCAGGCAATGTCAATGTCTCGAGATTGGGTGGGACAACAGTTGGGCCGGGCGGTTTCATGGACATCGCTCAAAATGCGAGAAAGGTTGTTTTCTGCGGCACTTTCGAAGCCAAGGGCGCGGTCTATGAAATCAGTGACACGAGCATCTCGATCAGTCGCTATGGTCAGGTTAGAAAGTTAGTGGAAGAGGTCGATCAGATCACTTTCAGCGGAAGTCAAGCGATGGCAAACGGACAGAAGGTGCTCTGTGTAACGGAGAGGGCCGTCTTTGAATTGACTCCGGCAGGCTTGTGCTTGCGGGAAGTTGCACCCGGAATCGATCTTCAAACAGATGTCCTGGACCGTATGGGATTTGCGCCGGTTGTGCCTGATGACGTCGTGACAATGCCATTCATGGTCGGCGCTTGAGTCTCTTTGCCGGCCGAAACAACAGCTCCCAATAACAGAAACATACAATACAAGTGAGGTTATATGCAGCCTAATTCGACCGTTTCAGGCAAGACTGACAGTGCCACGGATGATTTTCCGGACCTGCCAGCGCCGCCCAGCTTTGCCGACGTACTTTCGGCGCAGACTGTTCTGCGTCGTTACTTGGCCCCGACGCCGCTGCACAACTACCCGGTTCTGGACGCTGCTACCGGCGCGGAGGTGTGGGTAAAGCACGAAAACTATCTCCCGATCGGTGCGTTCAAGCTACGCGGCGGCATCTATTTTATGGCGTCGATGCCGGCTGAGCAGCGCAAACAGGGTGTTGTAACGGCGTCGACCGGCAATCACGGGCAGTCGGTTGCCTATGCAGCGCGCATGTTTGGCGTGAAGGCGGTGATCTCGGTGCCGGAAAATGCCAATCCGGTCAAGCTGGAGGCGATGCGGGCCAACGGCGCGGATGTCAGGTTGTATGGAGCGGACTTCGAGCAGGCTAAGAAGCACGGCGAACAGGTTGCGGTAGAGGAGGGTCTGAAGTTTCTTTCTTCTGGCGACGAACCGGCCCTGATTGCGGGTGTAGCGACGCACACGTTGGAGATCATGCAGGAGAAGCCCGACATCGAGGCAATCATCGTGCCGGTAGGCGGAGGAAGCGGCGCGTCCGGCGCGTCAATCGTTGCGAAAAAGGTCAATCCCGATATTCGTACCGTGGCCGTTTGCGCGGAGGCTTCGCCTGCAGCCTATCTTGCCTGGCGGGACCGGGCATGGCGCGAGGCCCCCAATCGAACGGCTGCAGAAGGGCTGGCAACAGGCGCCCCGTATATGCTGCCGCAGTCGATCCTGTGGGATCTTCTGGACGAATTTGTCATGGTATCCGAGCAGGAGATGTTCGCAGCGGTGCGTATGTATCTGGAGAAGGCGAAAACGCTTGCCGAACCGGCGGGTGCTTCGGCGCTGGCTGCTTTGTTGCGTCTGCGGGACGAATTAGCGGGCAAGAAGGTGGCGCTGATCCTCAGCGGGGGCAACATTTCGCCTGAGCAGTTGCGGGCTGTATTGGATTCTACAGGTTGAGAAGGTGATTCGCCGGTAGGAACTGCTATGCCAAATGGGGTGCTTGTTTCGACAGGCCATCTTTTCCCGCCGTGATTCAGTCAATTCTGTTGCGCATTGCGTTGACAGCCGACAGCATAGTTGGGACGCACTGCTGGAAATAGGGCACACGGTGGGCGAGGCATGTTTTTGGAGGGGGCGTTGCGGGGGCGCAGCCCCTGCACGAGGGAGGGCCGAAGGCGCGGAACTGCAGTGGTCAGGGGTCAGGGGTCAGTGATCAGTAACTTCTGCGGTTGGAGGCCGATGGTCGGCGGGTTGAAGCGGCAAGTGGGGGAGTAGACTCCGTCCGCCAGACACGATGCTGGGGAAGATTAAACACGGTCGGTGAGGCATGTTTTTGTAGGGGGGCGTTGCGGGGGCGCAGCCCCTGCACAAGGGAGGGCCGAAGGCCCGACCGCCCAAAAGCAATGGGATGAATGAGACACTACATCGCTTGGTCCACTCGGGAACGCACGTTTGGTGTGAATAGTTCGTTAACGCGGGTCTAGGATTCCGTCGACGGAGAATCGAGCTCCTCTGACCCTCTGTCGCCGTCGTCGAATGCCATCAACAGCTGGCGAAGCGCGGAAATGTCCTGTTCTTCGATGAACTGGTGCAGCGCGGGGCTGTCCTCCATCAGCGTCTGCCCAAACTGACTCTGGGCAAACATGCGCAGGTCTTCTTCCAGCGGGTCGGTAATGTGGTGATCAGAGACGATGTCGCCATCCTGCATGCGCAAAATGCGTTGTGTGGCCTGGGCAACGCGGCGGTCGTGGGTCACGACGACGATTGAGGTCCCCTGGCTGCGGTTCAGCTCGCCAAGCTGCGCCATGATTTCTTCGCTGCTGTGGCTATCGAGCGAGCCACTGGGTTCATCGGCCAAAATCAGTGCTGGACTGTTGGCAAGTGAACGTGCAATCGCCACGCGCTGGCGCTGTCCTCCCGACAACTGACCGGGCAGATGGTCGAGGCGGTCGCCGAGGCCGACCAGCTCCAACAGGTGGGCGGACCGCGCCCTGCGCTCCTTCCTGCTATTAACCTGGCCCTGAAGCGGCACTTCCACATTTTCCTGCGCCGTCATCGTCGGTAACAGGTTGTGCAACTGAAAAACGAAGCCGACGGTCTGGGCACGGAACCGGTCTACATCCTTCAGTTGGGATAGTTCCTCGCCTGCGACCCAGACTTTCCCTGCGGTCGGTTGGTCGAGCGCGCCCAGCATGTTCAGCAAGGTGCTCTTGCCGCAGCCGCTCGGCCCCATGACGGCTACAAATTCACCCTGCTGGACTTCCACTGAGAGCCTGTCAAGGGCGCGTACGGCCGTGTCGCCGCTGCCGTATACCTTTGTTACATCTTCTACGCGGATGATCGGTTCGCCCGCTGTTTGTTTTTCCATTTCCGTTGACTGCACATTTGCCTCAAATCGAGGACACGACTGTGTACCAGCGACGCGAAAAGTGAGGCCTTGAAGTTCCGACCGGGATCTATTGACCGGGCGGAGCCTGAATATTGACGAAGGCGGTCATACCCCAGCGCAAGTTTTCATCCAGCTGCGGGACTTCGACGTGAACCGTGAAGTTTGTGCTGCCCCTGTCGGTGGTGCTGACGGGGGCGATGTGGGTGATTATGCCTTCGAATATCTGGTCCGGCAGCGAGTCGAAAGTGACTTCCACGTCCTGGCCGCTCTGCAAGCGGACCACGTCAGTTTCGCGCAGATCGGTCGTCTCCACGTGCATCGTGCCGGTATCACCGAGGAGGATGAGCACCTGCCCTGCAGAAACCAGCTCACCGCTGCGCACCAGTACTGCGCCAATCTGACCGGCGTACGGGGCTACGATGCGCGTCTGGGCGACCTGGGCTTCGGCACTGGCCAGTTGGGCCTTGGCAGTGCTGATTCGAGCCTGAGAGACGGCAATATCTTGCGGCGAAGCACCTTCCTTGATTTTCCTTAGGTTCGCCTGCGCGCTGGCCAGCGCGGCTTGCGCGGACTGCACGCCTGCTTCGGCGGCTGGCGTCCGGCTCTCGGCCATGGCGACGCGTGATTCAGCCTCTTGAATTCGTGACTGGGCCACAGCCAGCTGCTGTTCAGTAGCCCCCTGGGTGGCGACGGCAAACTCGGCCTGGGCGGCCTGCAGCGACTTGGTGGCCTGTTCCAACAGCAGCGCTTCCAGACGCGTACTGCCAATGCTGGGGTCGCCCCGAACTGCGTTGTAGGCAGCTTGGGCATGGTCCAGGGCGGCCTGGGCTACTTCGACGCGTGCGGCGGCGGCTGCCCGTTCTACTTCGGTCGGACCGCTGGCAAGCTCGCTGTATAGTTCGGTTGCGATAAGAACCTCTACCTGGTAAAACTCGACGGTCTTTACTGTTTCCAGCAACCTGCCGGCGGCAAGTGACACCTGCGCTTCTGCGGTTGCCACACCGGCTTGCGCGGCAGCGATGTCAGCCTCACTTGCGTCTGCCAGAAGCTTCGTGTGTGCTGCTTCGGCTTCGGCGACGGTTGCCGCGGCGACCGTGACCTGGCTCTGTGCTGCCGGGCTATCGAGCTGCACAAGCAAGTCCCCTGCCTCAACCCGGTCGCCCTCGGTTACGAGCAAGGTTTGTACAATGCCGCCCTGCAGGGGGGCCAGATTGGCCCACGTAGTAGGAAGCAGTTTGCCTGAGGCCCAGATGACCGAATCCAGAGCCTCGCCAACGTCCTCTGAGGCATCGGCCTGCGCGGTCTCGCTTGAAGAGCTAGCGTTCTGGGGAAGGAGAGACGGGTCGACGAAAGTTACGTAGGCCCAGCCGCCGGCGACCAGCAGGACGACCAACCCCAGGATGATCCATACGCGTTTCATATTTCCTCTGACAATATATTATGGGCGTCCGCCAAAACACGAAAACGTCCGATGGTTTTTCTATTCGTAACGCAGCGCTTCGACCGGCTGCAGATTGCTAGCTCGCCAGGCAGGGTAGAAGCCGCCCAGCAGGCCGAGCACAAGAGCAAGTCCTATGGCAATCACGAAGGTTTCTGGCTCCCACGCAGGGCGAAGCATGGCGCCGCCAGGCATGGGAATCGAAGATAGGCCGCTGAGAAGAAGCACCGCGCCGACGCTGCCCAGCCCTGCCGACAACAGGCATAGCAGCAAGCTCTCCTGCATGATCTGCGAGAGGATGCGCTTGCCGGGCCAACCCAGGGCGCGCAATGTGCCGATCTCACGGGTGCGCTCGTAAATCGACATGATCATGGTGTTTGCAACAACGATCCCGCCCACAATCAGGGCCAGCATCCCTATGGCGCCGGCCGCGGCCTGCATGGAGGCGATGTCATCTGTATTTTGGGCAAATTCGCTGCTGATGCTGGCTCTCACTTTGGGGAACCGCTGGTTGATTGCGTCCTGGACCGGCTCTGCCAGCGCGGGATCTTTGACGTTGACAAAGAGGAAGCTGACATTGCGAGGACGGTTGAGAATTCGCTGGGATTCCCGCAAAGCCAGGATGCCGCCCCCCTCCTCCCAGGCAACACCGGTCTCATAGATGCCGACGACCTTGTAGCGCGTGTTGTAGAGGGTCAGTGTATCGCCCAGTTCGAGCTTGTAGGATTCGGCGGCGTTGCTGCCGATGATGATTTCGGAGGGCCGTTTTACGCGCCTGCCCGCGACCAGCTTGTAGTGGTCCATGGCCTCGCTGTTGGGATCGAGCCCGTGGAGGATGAACAGCGGCAGTTCCGGGGTCAGGACAACGCCCAGTACCATTGGGCTGACCGATTCGACCTGGGGCATGGCCTGAATCTGACGCACGACATTCTCATCGACGCTGCTCAGGGACATGTCAGGCACGTCTCGCTGCATGACGGTTATGTTGCCTGGGCTGCCGCTGCCCGCCAGATTGTTCATCTGACCGATAAGGCCGGCGGTAATTCCACCCAGCATCACCAAAGTGCCAACACCGATACCGATGCCGGCGGCGGCGAGCAGAGTACGGTTACGGCGCCGCCAGAGATTGCGGAAGCTCTGGTTGCCGAAGCGGCTAAGTGCGCCACCTTTGAAGTCGGATGCGGCGCCGCCTTCGTAGGAAAGGGCTTCGACGGGCCGCAAACCGGCGGCCCGCCAAGCAGGGTAGACGCCACCAATCAGGCCAAGAACAAGCGCCGTCGCCATGCCCTGAATAAAGATGTCAGGGGTGAACACGCCTGTTAGCAGCGCGCCCACGCCTGGAATCGTGCCCGCCAGTTTGGCCAGGCCGAATCCCAAAACGATGCCGACCACGCCTCCGAATGCGCTCAAGGCCACCGATTCACCAAGGATGATGCGCAGGACTCGCCAACGACTCCAACCCAGGGCGCGTAATGTGCCGATTTCGCGGGTGCGTTCCAGCACGCTCATTACCATCGAGTTCATCATACCAAGGCCGCCGATGAAGATGGCGATCGCGGCGATGCCCCAGGCGAAGCCCTGGAGCATCTGTTCATACTGCTGATTGGTTTCGCGCTCGCTGGTCTTGCTTATCTTCAGATCCAAATCAAGGGATTCAATTCGGCTTATCGTCGCATCGGCGTCGTCGCCGCGGCGCAGTCCAATCTCGTAGAGACTTACTTTCCGCTCGTACTGAGCGGCGGTCTGGGCGTCTTCGAGCACGAGGACGCCACCGGACTCTTCGATGCCTTGGCCTGTCTCATAGATGCCAACCACACGAAAAGGCGTTCCGTAGATGCGCAGATTTTCTCCGATAGCGACATCGATCGATTCGGTGGCACGACGACCGATAACCATCTGCCCGGGGCCGCTCAGGGGTTTGCCCTCGACGATGCGATAGTGATCCATGGCGGCACTGCCTATCTCATAGCCGAAGAGCAGAAAAAGTGGAAGTTCCGGTGTTGAAACCCAAGTGTAGACACCAGGCTCTACCCGATCGACGCCAGGAACGGTTCGTAAGCGCTCGCCGACTGTGTCGTCCAGGCTGCTGAGCGCGGGATCGATGGCCTCGGCCTGGGTAATCAGCAGGTCGTTGCTGCCACCGCCGACAGCGACGGCGAAATTCGAAGTCAGCCCTTCGGCGATCGCGCCGAGCGCGACGACGGCGGCGACGCCGATGGCGATGCCGAGGAGAGTCAAGCCGCTTCGGACCGACCGCCGCATCAGGTTTTTGAATATCATGGGCAATTCTTCGAGCAGTTATCGCTAACGCGCCGACCACAGTTTTTCGGCGATGCAAAAGCAAAGGGAGGAACAAACATCAGTCAAGTCACGCAAATCACAGTTCAGGTATATATTCTGAAGCCTTTTGTGCAACATGGCAGTAGTTCGTACCAACACCATCATCGCATAGCCTGATGCTAAATGACTGACATTCCCATGTCGAAATCCTGACAGGATACTTAGTCGGCTGACGCGGGGACTACTTGCAGCAGCGCAGCCATTTCGATAGCCAGGGCGTGTTCCTCGCCGGCAACTTCCACGAGTAGGGGGCCGTCGAAGGGGGCCTGTTCGCGCAGGTACATTTCCACGTTCAGGTTTAGTCCCAGCCTTCCCAGATAGGCAAGACGTTCCCTTTCCTGGCTCAAGACTCGCACTAGTCTGTATGCGCGCCCGGCTTCGGCTTGTGAGAGTGGGTGGCCTGGCGTGTGGCTGATTTCGCCATTCTTGGAAGGAATGGGATCGCCGTGGGGATCTACTTTCGGGTAGCCCAGCGAAGCGGCAATGGCATCCTCCAGTGCTTCGCTGATCACGTGTTCGAGGCGTTCGGCCTCTTCATGCACACTGTCCCACGGGATATCCAACGTCTTGTGCAGGAAGAGTTCCAGCAAGCGGTGATGGCGCAGAATCTCGAGAGCAACCCGTCTGCCGGTGGGAGAGAGGGCAACGGCTTGATGGGGACTGTAGATTACCAAATCCATCTGGGCCAGCTTTTTCACCATGTTGGTGGCCGAGGCGGGGGTAAAGCCAATATATTCCGACAGGACGGAGTTTGTTACCTGCTCCCCGCGTGACTCCAGTATATAGATGGCCTTCAGATAGTCCTCGTGACTGGAGGAAAGGGGGCTGGAGATTTCGGAGGAATAGTTTTTAGTCATGGCTAAATTGTACGTGCAAATTCAGTTTTTGTCAAGTCGTACAGTAGGGATCGGTAAGGGAGAATTGTGTATAGAGTGGAGACGAATAGCCATTGAAGCGCGCACCTTTTCCCAGGAGGATGGAGTAGAGGAGCGAATTCTGAGAGCTGGTAAACTGAGTGATCAGGGGGTCAGATTTGCCCCAAGCTGTATTGTGTCCAGTCCATCAGCGCCTGCTGGCAGCCGAATTTGCGGGCAGCGTATTCGAGGCCGTCCTGGAGGCGGGTCGCGGGTGTTTCGAGGGTTTCCGGGGAGCCAGGCTGCTCACTTTCAAGCTGGCCGGCTTCGCGACCGTTCGGCGACTTCTGGTCCACACGTCTGTGATACAAGCCATCACTCTGAAGTGTCCAGGACTGCTGCCTGTCTTCCAAACAACAGTCGAGAATGCGCTGCAGCTGCTCCTGAAGCGCTGGCTCTTCTACTGGTACGATCGCTTCGACGCGGTCGATGAGGTTGCGCGACATCCAGTCGGCACTCCCAATGTAGTAGACCGATTCTCCATTGTTTACAAAGGAGTAGATGCGGTGGTGCTCGAGAAAGCGGCCGATTACGCTAATCACTTCAATGTTTTCGCTGATGCCTTCGATTCCGGGCTGAATGCGGCAGTTGCCCCGCACTATGAGGCGGATTGGAACACCGGCCTGGCTGGCACGATAAAGGGCCTGAACGATCACAACGTCGTCCAGCCCGTTCATCTTGGCGGTGATGCCGGAGGGCCGGCCGGCAAGGGCATTGGCGGCCTCGGTATCGATCATTTCCACGAACCGGTCGCGCATATTGACGGGTGCGACCAGCAGCCTTCGGAAGTGACGCTGGCGGCTGTACCCTGTTAGAAAGTTGAAGAGGTCCATCAGGTCGGCGCCGATCTCAGGACGGGCGGTCAGGAGACCCAGGTCAGTGTACAAGCCGGCAGTCTTTGGATTATAGTTGCCGGTACCGATGTGGGCATAGACTTGAATGCCATCCTCTTCTTCTCGCACAACGAGCGTCGTCTTGGTATGCGTTTTCAGTCCTACCAGACCGTAGGCCACGTGCACGCCGGCATCTTCCAGCGTTTGCGCCCACTCGATGTTGCGCTCCTCGTCGAATCGGGCCTTCAATTCAACCAGAACCGCCACCTGTTTGCCCCGCTCTGCCGCCTGGATCAGTGCTCGACCTACCGGTGAATCTGCGCTGGTGCGGTACAGGGTCTGCTTGATGGCGAGGACCTGGGGATCTCTGGCTGCCGCTTCGATAAAGGCCTGCGTGCTGGTGGCAAAACTGTGATATGGATGATGGACAAGCACATCACCTTTCCTGATGATGGAAAAGATGTCGGCAGGCCGGGTCTGGCTGCCGACGCCGGAGAAGGCGGGATGGGTTTGCGGTGTCCACGGCTGATTCTTCAAATGCGGCAAATTGACATCGGTAAGCGGGAGCAGGTCGGCAACGCCCAAAGGGCCTTCGTGGTCATAGACGTCGGTGTGGTGGAGCTCCATCTCCCGCGTCAAAATCGCGCGAATGTCGTCGGGCATGGACTCGGCCACTTCAAGGCGGACGATCGGGGCGAAGCGGCGTTCGCGCAGCTCCTCGCTAATCATTTGGAGCAGGTCGTCGGCCTCCTCTTCGCTGCGGGCGATGTCGGCGTTCCGGGTCACGCGGAAGGGATAGGTGGCGATCAGCTCCATGCCCGGGAAAAGAAGGTCCAGGTTGTGTGTAATCACCTGTTCGAGAGGAACGAAGTCAAGCGAGTCGTTGACAGTTACCCAACGGGCCCGGTTCGAGGGAACTTTGACCCTGGCGAACCGGATTTCGCGGTTGACGGGATCTCTCATTTCAACCGCCAGGCTGAGGCTAAGGTTGCTGATAAATGGAAAAGGGTGGCCTGGATCGACAGCAAGAGGGGTCAGAATCGGGTAGATTTCTTTGCGGAAGAAGGCGGACAATTCCTCTTGCTGGTCGTCAGGAAGTTCGTCATAGGTGACGATACGCATCCCCTCCGCACGCAGTCCCGGCAGGATTTCGTTCAGGAGCGCATGCGTTTGACACTGAACCATGGCGCGCGCGTGGCGGGCGATGAGTCGCATCTGAAGATCGGGTGTCCAGCCGTGCAGGGTCAGATTGGCGACGCCGGCGGCCTGCTGCCGTTTCAATCCCCCGACCCGTTTAAGGAAGAACTCATCCAGGTTGCTGCTTGTAATCGCAACGAACTTGAGTCTCTCGAGCAGCGGGTTGCGGTCGTCGAGCGCTTCATACAGGACACGCCAGTTGAAATCCAACCAGCTCAGTTCGCGGTTGTAAATGGCCGGTGATTCCGCCAACTCATCGAGCGAGAAATTGGTAAGTGGTGTCTGGGAGGGGGGATACGCGGAGACGGGCGGCATTGTCGTTTGGGAAGAAGGATATGCCCTCCAGTCGACAACCGTACCGGTTTCTGGTTCGGCGCCGGTCACCAATTTTTCGACAGGAGGAGGGCTATCGGACTCTTCGTCAAATCGATAGGTGTAACTGTTCATCAAACGGGTCTCCGACTGACAGTTCGAAGGGCAAAAGGCTCGACACTTCACGAGGGCAAGCTCTATTTTAGAGAAATCCTGTCCAAATGTAAAGCGCGCGGGTTGAACATAACGTGTGAGCGTCTCGCGCTGTGGTCTCCTTTCCACAGGTTTCCTTTCAGTCTTAGCCTTGGACACGGTCACATGCAATGAGGTTGAGCACAATCCGAGGATGAGGGCGGGGCGTTACGGTTCTTATGCGCGATGTATGGTACGCTTGCTAATAGCCAAGAGACGTTTCCTTAAGAGAATAGACTGTGCAGGCGCCTGAAACGGTCAGGTCATTGGGAGCCGCATGTTCTAGAGACTTGATAAGAAACCTCTTAGATTATAGCCTTACATGTAGATTGAATCGAATCAGGTCTCATCTAAGGACCAGTCCAAGCCACAACTTTCGCGCACTGGTGACTGTAATATGAGAAGGAGTGAATTCTGATATGGGCGAGAGTATACTTACGGTCCTGCTTTTCGCGCCACTGTTCCTGATAGTCCTTTTGGCCAACCTTGCAGACAAACACAGGTTGGAAGGAGGCACTGCAAAGACGATAGCCGGACTGACTTACGCATTTCATCTGTTCATTTTCGGAATAATGGCGATGGTCGGCGCGACATTGCACGTCATTGCCGTTCTCATGGAGACAAACGACAACTTGCAGCAGAACTTTCTCGATCTGCTGTCAGGCGGCGGGACCGAGGCGACCGAAGGGATCCTGCCTGTTCTGGACAGACTGGATGTATTGGGCCTGGGCCTGTGGGCGCCGGCGGCTGCTGCGCCGCTCTTCCTGCTGCCTGCGGTTCGCAAGCAGCTGGCAAGACTCATACGGATAGATTTTCGCAGCAGCGTTCATGCGATCGCTGTTTCGTTCGTCATGTTGGTCGTGATAAACCTGACATTCACGCTCGCCATAGGACTGGATACTTTGGCGGACCTGTCAGAGGCTTCGGAACCAAGTATCGGTTCACTTCTGTTCTCGCTCTGGGTGCAGCAGATCCTGTTTGCAGTCTGGGCGATGGTTGGCATTGGCTGGCTGACGCGCCGCAAGTGGGGCCAAGCGCTTGAACGGCTGGGGCTGGTCGTACCGAGCCCAGCCGCGATCGCAGTTGGCATCGGGACCGGGCTGCTATCCGTCGGCGTCATCATTGTCTTGGAAATCGTAGCACAGGCAGTCGGTTGGGGGTTGAACGAGGACGTTGAGCGGCTATCGGAATCTCTCATCGGGCCGCTGCTTGGGTCGATTCCGGGTATTCTCACGCTGGGTCTGGCTGCCGGAATCGGCGAAGAGACTCTTTTTCGCGGGGCGTTGCAGCCACGCTTCGGCCTACTGTTTACGAGCCTTCTGTTTGCGGTTGTGCACAGTCAATACGGAATCACCCTATCGACGCTTGCTGTGTTCATCGTGGGACTGATCCTTGGTCTGTTGCGGATGCGATTCAACACGTCAACGTGTGTTATTGCGCACGCCTCCTATAACATTACCCTGGGGATGATCGCTTACCTGTTTCCGCAGGCTTTTTGAGCGAGGACCGGCACAGTCGAAGGTTCAGGGGAAATGCTGATTCGATTGTGCTGTTTGTCCGAACAGTCGAAATATGGTAGCATCTGGGTCAATCCACTTTAGCGGTTTACAAAAGCGATTTAGAGACAGTAGAACTATTATCTGTCTTTGATAGGCGTCGAGATTGAAAATGGCCGAGTGGCGGCGCAATCTTTACTTGCTGTTCGCAATACAGGTCTTATCGGTAGCGGGCTTCAGCCTGGTCTTTCCGTTTCTGCCCCTCTATGTGGAAGAGCTAGGCGTTTCCACGAGAGGGTCCGTCGCGTTCTGGTCGGGCATGGTCTTTTCCTCGCAGGCCGTAACGATGATGCTGTCGTCACCGATTTGGGGCGCGGTCGCCGACCGTTATGGCCGAAAACCGATGCTCGTGCGCGCCACTTTGGGCGGTGCGGTGATGATAGTGATGATGGGTTATGCACAGAGCGCGGAACAGTTGGTCCTGATTCGGATGGTGCAGGGACTGTTCACAGGCGTTGTCTCGGCCACCAGTGCGCTGGTTGCGGCAACGGTCCCCAAGGAAAAGTCGGGCGAGTCGCTTGGCTTGATTCAGACAGGGATCTGGGTGGGTGTTGCTGTTGGGCCCCTGATTGGCGGGCTTGTAAGCGAAGCGCTGGGCTACCGCGCCAGTTTCTGGGTTACCGGGGCGGCACTAACTCTAGCTGCGGTTGCGGTAATTGTCTTCGTGCGGGAGGACTTTAAGCCCCCGCCTCCGAAGGAGCGAGTCAAATTCTGGGAGGGCTACAAAAAGCTTTTGCGGGCGCCGGATATGGGGTCGCTCTATTTTGCGACTTTTCTGCAGAGCTTAGGGCGCTCCGTTACGATGCCTTTAATGGCATTCTTCTTCGTCGACTTGCTAGCAACGAGCAGGGGCGCGGTTGCAATCACTGGGCTGAGTATGGGAGCCAAGGCTGCAATTGGCTCCGTAGGTGCTGTCTATCTGGGAAAGATTGGTGACAGACTCGGTCACGAGAAGGTGTTGACGGCCGGTGCTCTCAGCGCGGTGCTGGTTTACATGGCCCAGATCTTTGTGACAGAAGCTTGGCAGCTGTTAGTTCTGCAGGCCCTGGTCGGCATCAGCGCAGGGGCGATCATGCCTGCCACGAGTGCGCTGCTCAACCTGCGTACTCCTCACGGTGCGCACGGTACAACATTCGGACTGAATAACAGTGTCACCTCGGGGGGTCGACTGCTGGCGCCGATACTGGGTGCGGCAGTATTTCCTCTGATAGGAATGCCAGGCGTGTTCGCCCTCAACACAGTGGTTTACGTGGTGTTAGCGCTGGCTGCGCTATACATTTGGCGCAAGAGCGCTGCCGCTGTCACTTTGGGTGTGGCTACCAAGGCAGCGGGAGACTGAGTGAAGGCCATCTGATCTGATAGCGGGATGAGAAGGGCGACCTGTTCGCGATCATCCTCCCTGTCGCAGTGCTCCAGTTCAGTCCCCCATTACGAATTACATCCTCGACAGACAAGCTTTAAATCTCTCACGAAAGACCAATAACCCGGTCGTAGAGATCTTCCTGGCGGCGCAATGCCTGCGCGTAGAACGCGCCTGCGTCTTTGTCGGGCATGGAGGTGTGAACTGTGGGGGGGTCGGGCGGCAGCGGAAGATTCAGCGCTTGCAAGGCAAGAATGGCCGCGCCGCGGCTGGTTGCTTCATCGACATTGACGAGATGCACAGGTGTCTGCAGGACATCGGCCAGAATTTGCCGCCAAAGACTGTTGTCCTGAAGCGCGCCGCCGCTGGCGACGATCTCGCTGTTTGGAGCTAGTAGGGGTTCGAGCCGGTCGAAGATGAGGCGGAAACGCAGAGCGACAGCCTCGAAGGAGGCGCGGACGATATGTGCCGGTGTGGTGGCAGGGGACATGCCACTGATGGTGAGCGCGGCCTCGGTTGCCCAACCCGGGGCGCGTTCGCCGCGCAGGAAGGGGAGAATAGTCAGCCCGTGTGCGTCAGGCGCCAGTTCGGCGGCCGCGGCGAGCAGTTTCTCGCCATCCTGACTTGCCAGTGTAGCGCGCAGCCAGGAATAGAGGGACCCTCCATCGGTCAACGATCCTCCGACCAGCCAACGATTGCTGTCAATAGGATAGCTCCACAGGCCGGCGGGTGTGTGCTGCAGAGAAGGCTCTGTGCGGCCGGGCCCGTCTGAAGCACTACTCGCTGGGATGACCACTCGCATTGCGCCGGTCGTGCCTATGGTCAACGCGATGCGGCGGTTGTCGGTGCAGCCGCTGCCGAGATTAGCGCCAACGCCATCGCCCACTGCCAGGAAAAACGGGGTATGTACAAGCTCCGGCCAGATAGAGGCCCAGGGTTCGGTCAAACCAACGGCTGAATTCGTGTAGTCAAGAACAGTTGGTAACTGATCGGAAGCGATGCCAATTCGCTGAATCAGCTGCTCATCCCAATCTATGGAATTACGATTGAGCAGGCCGGTCCAGCCGACCTCGCTATTGCTGATAGGCGCTGAGGCCAGGCCCCGCCAGCGCGAAAACAGGTAGGAGGCCAGGGTCCGCCAGCCTGCGACGCTCGTCATCAACGCGGGTTCTTCGGCGGCAAGGCGGAGCAGTTGCGCGGGTGCGTACGCGGTGTGGACCGGTGTTCCAGTACGCTGCCATGTGTCCTGGAGGCCGTCTTGCCGGGCGAGTTCGCTACGAAGCATGTCGGCATAGGGCCCGCTGCGGGCGTCAGCATAGGTGTAGACGGGTGTAACCGGGTTGCCGGCGGCGTCCAGGCCGAGCCAGCTCATGGCGAAGCTCGTCCAAGCAGAGGCAATGAATAGGAAGTCGCCACCCAAGCTTCGCACGCGTTTCAGGCAGCCGGTAATGACCTCTTCGGTCAGAGCCGCAAGGATCTGCGGATCGAAAGTGCCGTCGTTGGACTGTTCGGTGGGGTGAAACTCGGTCGTGCCCTCAAGCCTCAATCCGTTGGTCTGATATGCGGAGGCTCGTACCGAGGAGCTGCCCAGATCGACTGCCAGGATAAGTTGCCGCGGAGATTCAGATGGCTGAGGGCCTATGCTGCCCAGCCTATCATTCGAGTTCGAGTTGGCCATTGTCGTGCCCTTCCTACGCGGGCGGTTCGTCTTTGGATTCTGGGCTTTCCAGGTCTTTAGATCCGGCGGCGGCTGAAAGCGCGGCAAGATCGTCGTGTGCGAGCACAAACTGGTCGGAAGGGCTGGTGCGATATGCTGCCCGGGCCATGGTGGTTGTAGCAATGGGGGCGGTCACAAAGAAGAGGATGATAAGAGCGATCATGCGAAACATTTGCCCGTCGGCAAGGAAATGAATGCCGGTGGCCAGCAGCAGGCAGGTGATGCCGAGGGTCGCGGCGATGCCGGCGGCGTGCATTCGCGTCAGTACATCCGGAAGCCGCAGGATGCCCAATGCACTGACGAGCAGGAAGAGGGTACCGACGGAGGCAAGGATGACTACGATCAGGTTTCTTGTCAAAGGGTCCATGGTTGAGACTCACCGGGTTGCTGAACTGAAGGCATCTATTCGTCTTCCCTGGACTGGCGTTCCAACCACCTGGCATGGGGGAAGCGTTCCAAGGCGCGGGCGAACATCATGGTTCCCAGGAAGCCCAGCACGGCGGTTATGATGGCGCCTTCCAAGAGGACATAAGAGTGACTGTTCACTGCGAACAGGACAAAAATGCCGACGGCGTGAATTGATATCAGGTCGAAAGCCACGGTTCGATTGGGAAGGTTTGGTCCGCGCAGGAGCCTGCCGAAGCATAGCAACAGCGAAAACGTCACGAGAGTCATCAGGACGCCCAGGCTCAGTTCAAAAAGTTCGTTGCTCAACTGTGTTCTCCTGCACTAGGAATCGGCAGCATCCATTTCAACGATCAGGCGGCGAAGCTCCAGGAGCGGGTTCTCGAAGCTACTCTTGATTTCTTCCCGAAAGGCCACTGGGTCAGAGACATCAATGACGTGAACAAGCAGGGCCGCTTCACCTCTGTGTCGAGGCTCAATACTTTGCTCAGGTAATGGCGAATAGTGCACCTGCGACTGTGCCCATGGCTCCTCGTAGTCGGCCTTAAGACCGATCGCGTCCTCTTCGGGCTGGCTGTACGGCTGGAGCCGTCCCGATACATCTTCCCCGAGGTCAACGCTCAAAGTGCCTGGCGTCAGCGTGATAACGGTGGCCAAAACAGTGATGTCAAATGGATTGGTCAGGGTAAGTGGAACGGCGACGATACCTGGTCGCATCGGGGTCGGTACGCCCAAGGTTTTGGCAAGCACTTTGCCGGCCAATTGCAGATTGCTTTTCAGAATGGCGTAGAGTACATAAGCGGCGAACCAGGCTGCGCGAAAGTTATAGTTGCCATACCTTCGCTGCACAAGCGATAGCAGTATGAAGCCAAGGACGAAACCGATCAGAAGCGATCGCAACGTGAGTTCGTTGTTGAGGATCGGCCACAGTAGTGATATGAACAGATTCAGCACAAGGAGTCGCTGCATTGGATACTTTAATTCCTGTCGAGCAGGCCCTTCGGTCGCGTTTATCCAGATAGGGCCTAAGGAACCGACGCTTTACATGTCAAGGCGACGGCACGAAAGTACTTCTCGCCAGATCGGCTGCATCTTCGGTGAAGAACGACGGAACAGTTGCGTTTGTAGGGACGAAATGACTGGGAGGCTTTGTTGAGAACGTTGCGGCCGGCGATACGGCATCGATGTAAGCCTGACGATCAAGTGCCTGTTGCGCCACTCGCATCGACAGCCTGAAAGCCGGTCCACCCAGAATTCCAAGGCCCAGACTAAGTAGGACAAGTACTGCAATCGGCGTCAGCATCAGCCGTTGACGAAGACTGCTTTGCAAAATGCGGGACGGTACGCGGCTAGGACGCTTGTAGTCTCCCCAGAAGGACTCGCGCCAGAGCCGCATCATGTTCAACATAGTCAAAAGGCTTGCGAATATGCTTACACCAGAAACCAGCCAATGGCGCGTATCGAGCGTGATCTGCAGAAGGCTGAGTTTGCTCACGAAGCCGCTGAAAGGCGGGACGCCAGCAAGAGAAATCGCGGCCATAAAGAAGAGAAATGCCAGGAAGGGATGTCGTGTAACAAGCCCACCGATGGAGGCAAGCCGGTCGCTACCCATATGCAGTTCGACTGCCCCACCCGCCATGATGAGCGCGGTCTTGATGATCATGTGGTGGCAGAGATAGAGGACGGCTGCGCCAAGCCCAAATCCGATGGCCAGCTTGTTTCCGCTGAGGGCGACGGCCAGTCCCATCAGCATGAACCCTACGTGGCTGATGATGTGAAAGCTGAGCAGGCGGCGGATTCCCGGCTGGGCTAAAGCGCCGAGCGCGCCGACCAGCATAGTTGCGCCGGCAATGGTAAGCAGAGTGGGCTGCCAGCTGATCAGCAGTTCAGGAAAGAAAAGGGTAAAGCTGCGGAAAAGCGTGTAGACGCCAACTTTGGTCAATAACCCCCCAAAAAGGGCTGTCACTGCCGGGGGAGGTGTGTGATAGCTGGCCGGCAGCCAGAAAAACAGTGGGAAAATCGCGGCCTTGCTGCCGAAGCCAACCAAGAGCAGTCCGGCGAATAACGTGCGCACGGCCGGAGAAGCCAACGGCAGCCTTTCCGCAATCTGGGCCATGTTTAGAGTGCCGAGCGTGCCGTAGGCGATTCCGGCCGCCACCAGGAACACGGTTGACGCCAGTAGATTGAGAACAACATAGCGGATGCCGCTGTTGGTCTGGGCCGGCTGCGCGCCCACTGTCAGCAGCACAAAGCTGGCCATCAGGAGTACTTCAAAGAATACATATAGATTGAAGAGGTCTCCGGCCAGGAAAGCGCCGTTGACACCCATGAGAAGGAAGAGATAGAGGGGATGAAACCCCATTCGCGCCCTGTGGTAATCGATTGTGGCGACGGCAAATGGATAGACGGCCAAGGCGACCAGCGCCGTCAGAAGCAGGAGAGTCGCCGACAGCCCGTCACCGTAAACGGTGACACCGTAGGGAGCAGACCATGCACCCATCTGCAGAACAAGTCGTTCCCCCTGTCCGGCAGTAGCCTGAAAGATAAGCAGAGCGACAGCAAAGTTGAAACACAGGGCCAGCGCAGTCAGGGCGATCTGATGCCGGATTAGCCTTCTTCCTCCCCAGCGTGCCAGTAACAGGATGAGAGCGGCTATCAGGAGAGGCGCGGCGACGGGCGCGGCCAGCAAATTGGCGCTTACGGCCATTGGTAGTTGTCCTCTTCCATGGCGGCTGATTCGTCGTGTTCAGACGGCGGGCGGGGCGGCAGGCCGGACAGTGGTTCGTCACTGTCGTATACCTCATCCACCTCGTAGGCTAGCCAGTCATACTGGTCTATTTCCGATGGTTCGGAGAAATCGAAGGGATCTCCTTCCTTCAGGAGCGGGACAAACTCGCCGTGCACAAAGTCTGTTGCGGTGATGGTATGGCGCCGGTTCACCAACACGATGACGAAGGCTGTAATGCCGAAGCTGATGACGATCGCTGTAAGGATCAGGGCCTGAGGCAACGGGTCTGCAGGCAGTGACCAGGCAATGGTTTCCGCGTAGCTGTCCTTGTCGAGAAAGATGGGGGGGCGGCCCTCTGCGAGCCGGCCGGAACCGAAAAGAAGTAGGTTGACGCCATGGCTCAGCAACCCCAAGCCGAGGATCAACTTGATTTGTCCACGCCGCATGATCATATAGGCGCCGCAGGCAAAGAGGCTGCCGACAGCGAAGGCCAGGAGTACAGAGATCATGACTCAACCTCACGGTTTGTTTCCCCTGCTATTTCCATTGGGTCGACTGCAGGTTCATCGGCTAGATCCGGCGAGACTGAGCCCCCGTCAAAGGTCACAGCGCCTTCGGAAACACGGCTCAGGCCGAGCAGAAAAGAGGTGGCCACGCTCACAACGACGAGGAATACTCCTAGATCAAAGATCACCGGCGTACCGAGTTCGAGATAGCCAAGCAGAGGCAGGTTCAGTTTGAACCACAAACCTTTGAAGAAGGTCCCTTCGAAGAGCCCAGCTACACCAGCGCAGATGGCGACGGCGAGACCGAGGCCTATGCCGCTGTTCAGGTAGGGACCGATGGCGCTGCGAACCCTGTCATGGCCGCGGCTCAGGATCTGCAGCTGAAAGGCGGCGGCCGCCATCAGACCGGCGATGAATCCGCCTCCGGGCAGGTTGTGTCCCCGCAGCAAGAGGTATATGGCCAGCAGAAGGAGTACAGGTGTCAGAATGCGGTTAAGAAGTCGAAGATATAGTTCGGGCATTTTTGCAATGTTGTGTCTACATTAGAACGGCTTGACAAAGAAAAAGAGAGTGCTTCCATATGTGACCCGTTTTAAACAGCTTGTGCCGTGTTGCAGGTCGCCGGGATTCAGGCAAAGTAGGTGCCTTGCACTCGGCAAACCGCGGGAAAAGCCATGGCTTCAAAGATGGCCTTCCTCTGTTTCCGTTTGAGGTTCGCCTGCCGAGGTTTCAGTCTCGGACTCCGGAATTGTCCTATCCCTTTCGGGGGCCAAATTCGACTCTGGTGGTGCCGACCTCGCCGACGGCAAATTGACCCTGGGGGCGTTCAGGAGAGCGTAGCCGCCCAGAGCAGCCAGGGCCAAAACAGTAATCTCGCCCATTGTATCGAAGCCGCGGAAGTCGACCAGAATGACGTTTACGACATTGGCGCCGTGGCCGCTAGGGACTGCATTGTTGAGAAAGTATCCACTGATTGACTGGGCTGCCTGAAATGCGTCGCTTCTGTTGAAAAGGACTAGGAAAAAACCGAATGCGCCGGCAGCCAAAGCCACCAATACATTTCGAGTTTGCTTCAGCCTTTGCATCGGCGGACGCGTATCAGGGGGGAGTTTCGTGAATACAAGAACGAGAAGTACGACTGTCAGAACCTCGATGAGCAGCTGGGTAAGTGCAAGATCCGGCGCGCTGAAAAAGACATAGAACAAAGTGACCGAGACTCCAACAACGCCTAAGCTAACGATCGCCCCCAGTCTGGTTCGCACTCGGATGGTGACGTATGCGGATACGACTGTCATAAGAATCAGAATCGTTTCCGGTGCGCCTGGGAGGACGTCTGCCGTTGGTATCAGGTCGTTTAGCTGTATCTGGCGCAAGGCAAATACCACCGGCAAGAAGGCCGCCAGCAACACGATCGCCGACTGCGAAGCCAGCGTGTAGCCCTGGGAGAATCGGGCAGTGACCTGGGCCAACGCATACATTCCGTCGAGGACGCCTTGGAAGATTACGACGCCGCGCAGTCGTTCGGGCAACCGGGCAAGAGACCGGCGGAGAAGCGACCTTTTGAGGAATAGCCAGGCGCCGGCGGTAATTGCGAGCATGCTGGTCAGAAGGACAGGGGTAAAACCGTGCCAGAGCGCGGCGTGCTTGTGAACGGTTTCCCCGTAAATTGATGAGGCTGCCGCATCGAAAAAGAAGGAAAGAGGTCGCAAGGCAAACGGCGCAACCGTGCCACAAGCTACAAGGATGAGCGGCGCGGCCACAAACGCAGCGGCCGGGACGTGATGAACGGGCGTCGGGCTAACGGGACCTGCCCCTTCTTGAGACGAAGATTCGGTTGCATCTGTCGAGCCCGGTCGCCAAAAAGCCTCCCAGAGCAGGGTCAAACTAAAGGTGACAAAGAAGGCCCCGGCGATGGCAGCTGCACCAAATGCGATCCAGCCTGCCACTGCTCCGTGTTCAGCCGACTCGAAAAAGGTCTCGAGAAGGGCTTCCTTTGCCACAAACCCAAAGAGCGGCGGGAGTCCGGCCATGGAAAGGGCTGCAATAATCGCCACGGCGGAGGTCACCGGCAGAGATTGTCTCAAGCCGGCAAGCTTTCTCAAGTCTCGGAAACCGGTGGCGTGGTCGACGATGCCTGCCACCAGAAAAAGGGGCCCTTTGTAGAGCGCGTGGGCCAGGATTCCAACGACGACGGCCAGCAGCGCGGCCTCGCTGCGGAATGCCAGAAGTGTGGTGAGGACACCCAGCTGGCTGACGGTTGCATAGGCCAACAGCGCCTTCATGTCCCAGTGTCGGACCGCGGTTATCGCGCCAATCAGCATGGTGATGCCCCCGAAAATCAGGAGCGACCATAGCCACATTGGATGCTCGCTAAGGGCCGGGTGCAGGCGGGCCAGCAGATAGATTCCAGCCTTCACCATGGTGGCAGAATGCAGGTAGGCGCTTGCTGGCGTAGGGGCGGCCATTGCTCCCGGTAACCACCAGTGAAATGGGAATTGGGCCGACTTGGTAAAGGCGCCCAGAAGAATCAGGACCAGGATGGCGGGATACAGTTCAAGCTCGGTCAAGCCGGGGCGAGTGACGATCTCACTGATCGTGTAGCTACCGCTTTCCTGTCCCAAGAGGATCAGGCCAGCTAGCAGGGCGAGGCCGCCTGCTGCTGTGACAATGAAGGCGTTGCGGGCGCCGCCGCGGGCAATTGCTGAACGGTGTGTATAGCCGATGAGCAGATAGCTTGTGACGCTCGTCCCTTCCCAGAATACGAAAAGCGTTAGCAGATTGTCGGCCCAGACCAAACCCAGCATGGAGGCCATGAAGGCAAAGAGTGCAAGGTAAAAGTATCCCTGGCGTTCATCGTTTTCGAGATAGTAGTGCGTGTAGAGGGCGACAGCGGCGCCTACTCCTGAAATGATTACGCCAAACAGCAAAGAGAGACCGTCCAGCCGAAAATGGAGAGCCAGGCCCAGGGCCTCAATCCACTGGTATTGCTCGGCGTGAAATGCATCGTACAGTTCGCCCGATAGCGTCCCGGACGATGCCGCGGAGACCTGCCATAATGTAATTGCCAGGGGGGGCACAGCAGCTAACCAGCCAGCCCAAGCGACCCTTTCAGGGCGGATCAGGTAGAGGACAATCCCACTAATGAGGATGAGAGAGATGGATGCTGCTAACATGGCCGCTTCAGTGGGCTCGCTGGAGGATTGCCAAATTGGCGCTCGATAAGGGTTTCACGAGACGAACTTCATGCCCAGCCAGAAACCGGGTCGAAGCGGTCGCACGGGAGAACTTGACTTTCAAGGGGAGATTCCTGGCTATGTTCGCCCCGTCGAAAGCGGTATTTCTAGGAAACTGGCCGTCAAACGATAACAGCTTCATCCAGTTTCGAGCGAGGCCGGCCGACGTCAGGAGGACGTATTGGACGGAGGATTGGATGCTCGTATGCCAACGAGAAATTTCAATCGGTTTGAGGTTACCAACAGAAAGAAAAGGCATTGGTGTGAGCAGATAAGACGTTCCTGAAAGGTCTGAAATCAATGCGTTCCACGTCCAAAGAAAGAGTGTGTTTCGGGACAATTTTGCCACATATAGGCAGGCTTCCCTAACTTTGGCTTACGGTGTGGTTAGTCCCCTTACTCCTGGCTGGGGGGAGTGAAGTGAGACTGGTGCTTTGGGATTCGCGCATATGGGATTCAAGTTCGGCGAGTCCAGCGGACCCGAACTAGCCGTCAGTAGGGACACTGTTTGAGGCAGAAAGAGGCCGGGTCGGCACGACTGGATGCGAGGGAAAGCCCTTGTACCACAAATGGCGAGGAAGAATGGCAGGACGGTTCGCAGGTGGTCAGCCTAGGACGTTTCGGGAGTCACGCAGGAGGGGCCCAACGCCTTCCACCTGGCTGAAATCATGGGGAATGGAATCTGTTCTCAACTGAATGGCCGCGCGGCGACTCTGTTTCAGGGACCTAAATCAGAGACCGTCCGAAGGGAAACAGTGAGAGGGGAATTAGTTTGAAATGCTGTTTGGCAAAGGGGATGCCAACTACAGTGACAGTAAGAATCAGTGCCGACAAGAGATGGGCCAGGGCAATCTCCCAGCCGAACAGTATCAGCCACACCAGGTTGAAGAGAATCCTGAGAGTGCTGTTCGCCTCCTTCACTTCAACTATCTCTTTGCCGAAGGGGGCAAGGGTGGCAAAGCCAATTTTCATCGATTGCATGCCGAAGGGTATGCCGATTACGGTAAGGCAGAGCAATAAACCGCCTATGATGTACCCCAAGGCGGCAATCAGCCCGCCGAATATCAGCCAAATGACATTTCCAAAAATACTCATGTATAGCACCTATTCCTTTAGATCAACGGCTGCTTGCGGTTTATTGATTCGATTCAGCTCTCTATAACTCACTACGTGAGCCAAGGTGGAAAGGTTCTTGGTCTGTGAAACAGGTTTCAGCACTAATTTGAGGGAATTATCTGCAAAGTGTCAAACCGAGAGAGCAATTCCTGCAAATGACGGGGCTCAAATGGTAGCTGCCAAGTCAGAATATCTTTTTGTACCGGCCCTTCAGGGACGCCGCCAATTATCCTATCTGATAGGATTAAGGATTAAGCCCTTCTGGTTGGTAGAGCAGCAGTGCTGGTATTGCTACATAAGGCTGGTAAGGCGTGGGTTTAGGGGGACGTTTCAGGAAGTGCGCCCCACACAAGGGAGGGCCAAATGCCCGACTGTCCAGAAGCAGAGAGTGAAGGAACACTTTCGTCCGCCTTAATTGAGGTTATGAATCATCTGCGGCCGAGTAGTGTTCTCACATCGTGAAAACGGGAGGGCCAGCGTGGCGCGCTAGATTGACCTTACATCCAGAGTATCTGTCTGAAACTGAGTTTCTGACCTCGCATTGGGGTTTCAAGTTCCTTGCCCCTATGACGAAAGAGGAGGCCGTTCCGATAACTTCCAGTTGGGCAAGGTCTGCTGATGGGCAGGAAGACGCTGTCTTTAAAGGCAGTCGGGATTCATATTTTATGGCGACGAAACTACAACGCCCGATGGTTGCGCTGAAAGATTGTATCTCAAAGCAGTCAAATCAGTTCAAATAAGGTGGAAAATCACCAAAAACGGTTGACGGGGCGTGATAATCTGCTATACTCGAATTTATCGAAATCTGAGTGAGGGCGTTGGCATTTGGGCATGGTCCGTCATGCTTCGCCCAAGACCCCGCTGAATGGGAGGACTCCTGATGAGCCGGGTGCGGTGCCCGCAGAAGCGCTGTAGTTTCTGGGTAAATGGCTGGTGCGACGCAGATGAGATCGAACTGGATTTGAAAACGCTTTCGTGTATGACATTTGACGAAATGGAACTTCCTGACGACGCATCAGGCGGAGGGGAAGCGAACGACAACGGGGAAATGGAGCTGGAATGGCTGGATGAAGAGTCGATATTCGAGGAGGAAATGGACGAGAGTCTTTACTCCCTGGATGACGGCGACCCGGACCTGGAGGACGAAGAAAAGGACGACTCGCTGGAAGAGGAGGACACGTGGCCGCTGTGAGTGACCTTCGGCCATAGAAGAGTTGCGACGAGGCAGGCGCGCCGTGTACCAATGGTAGGCGGTCGAAGCCTGTTGCTGGCCCACAGTGGTAAGAAACGGCCAAAACAGGGGAATCTCCTTGCTAACCCGTTGTTACGCTCTACGAATAGCGCGTATGTTTCCAATTTGCGTGGATTTCGCGGCTATGTTAGCATATTGGGGTATGGACAAGTGGCTCAAAGTGATGTACAATAGCTAGTAGATAGACGGATTTGGTGGGCCACCAGAGAATGAGGAGAGCAGCAATGACTTTCCAGGCAGCTGTTCCACGATACACACCCAGTAAGCGTCGTTCCCGGTCAGGTTCGCTGGTGCCAGTGAAGTCCAGGCTGATGTTGCCGGTCAAGTGGCAGCCGGTCAGGCGCCTCAGGCAGAAGTACAGCCAGAAGTTCTTTCTGGCAATGGCCTTGAGCGTTATCAGTTCAATCAGTTTTCTGTGGGTGCTTCTCCTGGTAATCGCCGGCTAAACCCCGGCAGGCAGTTGGATTCCAAGACTGAACGCCCATCGGCCAACTGGCGTAGCCTGTTCAAGGCGAAGATTGTCCGTCCTAAGGGAGTTTGACAGAACGTCCAAGAACTTATTCTCAATTTTATCGAACCCCTGACTTGATTATTCAAGTCAGGGGTTTTTTTGTGCATAGGGTCTGGTACGTTTGCGGCTACTATTCAGTTGTTAGGGAGAGAAGGTAGGCAACGATTGCGTCAATTTCTTCTTCACTTAGCAGTTCGCCATAGTTTTCGGGCATTACCTGGAGGCACGGACCCAAAGGACACTCCTCAACAAGGAAAACACTTGGTTCCAGGATCGACTCGCGCAGGTACTCTTCGCCTGTGTAGCCTTCGCGGCGGGTTGCTGCGATGGCGCCCAAGTTCGTTTGGTCCGGACCGAGCATGGCGGCGTCTACCTCGGGCAACCCGGTTGTGATATGGCAACTGTTGCACCCGGTCGTCGTCATGGCTGCGATTGCAAGGTCTATTGTTTCCTGTGACAGCTGTTGAGAAGAGGAATCTTCGCCCGCGCTGGCCTGGCTCTCGCCGTTGACGACTATATCAATCTGATCGCGGTATTGGTCTCCCTCGAGGGCAATGTGAGCCCCGTCCGCGAACTGCAGCCGCAGCGTGTGCTCGCCTGGTTCAAGTTCGAGCGAGATCTCTGTCTGGCCCTGGCCGTAGTGGAGATGCCGCTCGTCGGTGGGGATGACCTGGCCAGCCGGGATGAAGTCGGTATCGACAAGGATATGAAAGTGTCCGGCGCCTTCGTTGATGTCGCCGGAAGGCTCGACCACGAGACCGGTGGCGGCCATCACTACGTCAAGCGGTGACGAAACGGTTGCGCCGTCGGCGGGCAGCTCAAAGCCAACCGACGGGGATACTGTTGCGGCTTCGACGACGACAGTTATGGTGTCGCGATACTGTTCGCCTTCAAGTGCAATGTGGGCGCCGTCGGCGAACTGCAGGCGCAGCGTGTGCTCGCCTGGTTCAAGCTCGAGAGAGATCTCTGTCTGGCCCTGGCCGTAGTGGAGATGCCGTTCGTCGGTGGGGATGACCTCGCCCGCAGGGATGAAGTCGGTATCGACCAGAATGTGAAAGTGTCCTGCCCCTTCGCTAATCTCACCAGAGGGTTCGACCACAAGGCCGGCGGCCGTCATCACTACGTCTAACGGTGATGAGACTGTTGCGCCGTCACCGGGCAGCTCAAAGCCAACCGACGGTGTTACGGGACCATCCTCAACGACGACTGTGATAGTGTCGCGGTACTGGTCGCCATCCAATGCAATGTGGGCGCCGTCGGCAAACTGCAGGTGCAGGGTGTGCTCGCCTGGTTCAAGTTCAAGGTAGACCGCTGTCTGGCCCTTGCCGTAGTGGAGATGCTGCTCGTCGGTAGGGGTAACCTGGCCGGCCGGGATGAAGTCGGTATTGACAAGGATATGGAAGTGTCCTGCCCCTTCGTTTATCTCGCCGGAGGGCTCGACTACGAGACCGGTGGCTGCCATTTCAACCTTGAATGTGGTGGAAACGGTTGCGCCGTCGGCAGGCAGTTCAAAGCCGACTGACGGGGAGACCGCGCCGTCTTCGACGACGACGGTGATGGTGTCACGGTACTGTTCGCCTTCGAGGGCAATATGGGCGCCGTCGGCGAACTGCAGGCGGAGGGTGTGCTCACCCGGTTCAAGTTCGAGCGCGATCTCTGTTTGGCCCTTGCCGTAGTGGAGATGCTGCTCGTCGGTGGGAATGACCTGGCCGGCCGGGATGAAGTCGGTATCGACGAGGATATGGAAGTGGCCGGCGCCATCGTTTATCACGCCGGAGGGCTCTACTACAAGACCGGTAGTTGCCATCACTACCTCGAAGGGCGTTGAGACGGTTGCGCCGTCTGTCGGCAGCTCAAAGCCCACGGCAGGGGAATCGATGTCAGCATCGACGACGACGGTGATGGTGT
The DNA here is from genome assembly GCA_965116395.1 of Caldilineaceae bacterium. Classification (GTDB taxonomy): domain Bacteria; phylum Chloroflexota; class Anaerolineae; order Caldilineales; family Caldilineaceae; genus Bin5. The sequence continues at coordinate 4,660,598 of OZ220684.1, read as the reverse complement.
CGCGGTACTGGTCGCCTTCCAATGCAATGTGGGCGCCGTCGGCGAACTGCAAGCGCAGCGTGTGCTCACCTGGTTCAAGTTCGAGCGCGATCGCGGTCTGGCCCTTGCCGTAGTGAAGATGCTGATCGTCGGTGGGAATGACCTCTCCCGCGGGGATGAAGTCGGTATCGACGAGAATGTGGAAGTGTCCTGCCCCTTCGTTGATCTCGCCAGAGGGCTCGATAACTAGACCGGTGGCCGCCATCTCAACCACAAAAGGCGAGCCGACAGTTGCGCCATCGGCAGGTCTTTCAAAGCTGACCGTCGGGGAGACGATGTCAGCATCTACGACCACGGTAATGGTATCGCGGTATTGGTCGCCTTCAAGAGCAATGTGGGCGCCGTCGGCGAACTGAAGGTGGAGCGTGTGCTCGCCCGGTTCAAGTTCGAGCGCGATCGCGGTTTGTCCTTTGCCGTAGTGGAGATGCTGCTCGTCTGTAGGAATGACCTGTCCGGCAGGGATGAAGTCGGTATCGACGAGGATGTGGAAATGGCCGGCGCCTTCGTTTATTTCACCGGAGGGCTCGACTACGAGTCCGGTGGCCGCCATTGATACTACGAAAGGCGATCCTACAGTGGCGCCTTCGACTGGTTTCTCAAAGCCGACCGAAGGGGCTACCGGCGGGGCTTGGACGACGACGGTGATGGTGTCGCGGTATTCGTCACCTTCCAATGCGGTGTGGGCGCCGTCGGCGAACTGCAGGCGCAGGGTGTGCTCGCCCGGTTCAAGTTCAAGCGCAATCGCGGTTTGGCCCTTGCCGTAGTGGAGATGCTTTTCGTCGGTGGGAATGATTTCACCAGCGGGTATGAAGTCGGTATTGACGAGGATATGGAAGTGACCGGCGCCTTCGTTAATATCGCCGGAAGGCTCGACTACCAGACCGGTGGCCGCCATCACAACGTCAAAAGGTGACGCGACGGTTGCGCCATCGAGCGGGTCGAAAAAGGCGACCGATTGCTCAGCAGCGTCAGTCTCGACAAATACGACGATAGTATCGCGATACTGATCGCCTTCGAGGGCCCTATGCTCGCCGTCGGCGAATTGCAAATGCAGTGTGTGCTCGCCAGGCGAAAGTGTCAGCTCTGCTTCGAGTGATGCATCCCCGAAATGGAGGTGCTGTTCGTCGGTGGGGATAACGTCGCCAGCGGGAATGAATTCGGTGTCAACAAGGATGTGCATATGCCCTGATCCAGCGACGACTTCGCCCGAGGGTTCAACTTCTACGCCAGCAGCACCCATTTTCACAGTGAAAGTGGGCGGCACAATTGCATTTGAGGTCGGTTGGCGGAAGAAAACACTCGCGGACGGAGCCTCCTCTTGGGCGTCCCCGGTCTCGGCCTCGGCCTGAGCCGGGACTTCGGGCGTTTCAGCTTCTTCAGCTTCTTGTTCCTGGGCGGCATCGGACGCAGCCAGCGTGGCTTCCCTTTCGGCATCTCTGACTGATTTCAGATCTGCACGAAATGTATCTACGGCGTAGTTGATGACGTACATCAGTATCAAGACGCCCAGAATTGGGCCGCCTACTCGGATCAAGGGGTGAATCTTATTCATTGAGACGCTCCGTCAAGGTAGATTCCGCAGTACATTCCTTTGCAATCAGAATGTTCGAAGCAGCTTGTCAAAATGCAATATGCATACACGGGGAATTATACTGTTTCCGTCATGGCTGGCAAGTAAGAGGGTGTATGCAGTGCCCTATTCCCGCAGCAAATCCGGCCGCGCGAGACTGTCCCTTTGAGGGAGAAGTCACCGGCTGGCTCCGGACCTCCCAGCTGATATGAGGCTAAGAGAACCTTAGGCTTAGAGTAACTACTCAGCCGCAACTGATTCGTAATCCTGAACGAGGGGACCAAAAGTGTCTTTTCTCCCCTCAATGTTGTATTTTGGGCGGTCGGGCCTTCGGCCCTCCCTTGTGCAGGGGCTGCGCCCCCGCAACGCCCCCCTACAAAACCATCTCTCACCGACCGTGTGCATTCTTCGCAACGTGTCGGCTGGCGAGCATGGCGGCGGCTGTACACCGGTTGCGTCACCAAGAGCTTGAATGGTTCCCGGGATGACTGGCTGGTCAACCACTGTGGCTTAGTAGCTACGGCTTAGAAAGCAATTGCCTCCGCAGGCTCAACTTCCTCGTCCTCAACGACAGTGAGCTCATCACTTTCCAACCGCAGGCTGATAACCCGGCTTACGCCGTCATCACCCATCGTAATCCCGTAAATGCTGTTGGCCATTTCGAGGGTCCGGCGGTTATGCGTGATTACGATGAACTGTGTCTGGCGGCTGAGCAGTTCCATTGCGGCCCGAAGCCGGTCGACGTTCGCCTCATCAAGGGTAGCATCCACTTCATCGAGAACGCAGAACGGGGTTGGGCTAACGCGGAGGATAGCAAAAACCAGTGCGCAAGCCGTCAATGAGCGCTCGCCGCCTGAGAGCAGGTCCAAGCTTTGGGGACGCTTGCCAGGTGGACGGGCAAGGATTTCGACTCCGGTATTCAGGATGTCGTGTGGATCGGTCACTGAAAGCTTCGCCGTGCCGCCCCGGAGAAGCAGTTTGAAAAACTCGACAAATTCGACGGCAACCGCGTCGAAGGTGCGACGCAAATCGCCCTCCATACGATGGTCCAATTCGTGGATGACCTGTTGCAGGTCACCGGAAGCGTTTTCAAGGTCATCGGACTGGTTCTGGAGAAAATGATGGCGGCTTGCCGCTTCCTCATACTCCTGGGGCGCCTCCGGATTGACATTGCTCAGTCGCCGCAGGCGGGCACGTGTTTCCCTGACATCATCTTTCAAGCCGGCCGGCAGCTCTCTGATGACTGGCAATTGTGCGACAAGGGTCTGCAGCGGCAGCGGTGGTTGGTAGGCCAGTCCGTCCGCTTCTTCCATTTCCGCCAACCCGAAATCCTGTCTGATCTCGCGGCGCAGGATAGATAACCTGTCTTCAGTCCGCTGCAAAGCAAGCCGAGACGCGTTCCAGTCCGATTCGTCTTGCAGCAGGAGCTGCTGCCCGGCCCGCTCTTCGGCATCGGCCTGCATCCGTTCCTCTTCCAACTGCTTGAGTTCGGTTTCCAAGGCGGCGATCTTAAGCGAGTGTTCGGTTCCTTCTGATTGCAATTTACGCTCTTCAGAGTCTATCCGACTGATCTCAATTCGCAGTTGCTCTGCCTCCTGGAGCAGTCCATCCCGTCGATCTGTCTTTGACAGAAGCTGGCTTTCAACCTGCGCGCATGCTCGTTTCTGCTGTGCCAGGAGGGTACGCTGGCTATTCAGATTCTCCCGCGCCGCGGCTGCTTGCGCGCGCTGGTCGGCCAGTTCAGTGAGCATCTCATCAGGACTGGCCTGCGCGGCCGTCTCGGCCAGGTCGGCGCGTTGCCGGGTGCCGTCCAGGGAATCGGTCGACTCTCTCAAAGCCTGGACCAACTGCTCTTCCTGGGAATCCAGGTCTGACAGTTCCCGATTGGTTTGATCGAATGCATCTTGCTTCCAGGCGGCCTCCTGCCTGGTCTGCGCGGCGAGAAGCCTGGCTTGCTCCAGCTCTGCCCGCTGCCGCTGCGCTTCGTGATTGAGCGTCTGCATCTGTAACTCGAGTTCAGTGCGCGTTTTTCTTTGCTCTTCGACCTGATGGCGGGCTGCCTGGGTTCTATCTGCTACCTCCTGTTCGCGGGCCTTGGCCCGTTCTAGCTCAGCAGGCAGTTCGCGGGCCTCCCTTTCCCACACCAAAACGGAACTCCGCAGACGCCGGCCATCGTTGCCGCCGGTAACAGCACCGCCGGGGCGAATGATATCTCCGTCCAATGTGACCACTGTAGGTAAAGGGGAACTGTTGCCGGCGCGGTGCGGCTGGCGGCGGCCATTCCTGGCGGCGCCTGAATGCGCGTCGAGAGCATGGCGTGCCGCTGCCAGATCGTCGGCGATCCAGACTCGCTGCAGGAGCTGCTGGATTGCAGGCGCAACTTCAGTGTCGTACTCGACGGATCTGGCGGCGTTGCCGATAATGCCCTCGATTTCCGGCGCCGGGATGGGGCCGCCTGAACGAAGTCGATTCAGAGGGAGAAATGTGGCACGACCTGCACCGGAACTCTTGAGGAATTCGATGGCGAGTTGGGCGTCCTTCCACGTCCTGACGATGACATTCTGCAGTGCCGCTCCCAGCGCAACTTCAATAGCCCTTTCGAGTCGGGGCGGAACGTCGATTTGCGATGCCACCGTGCCCAGGACACCTTCCAGTCTGTTCTGTTGCGATGCCTGTAGGACGGAACGAACGCCGCTGGCGTAGCCATCGCCTTCTCCCCGCATTCTCTGCAGGAGGTCGAGCCGGGTCTGTAGGCGTTCGATTTCTCGAAGGACACTGTGCCGCGACTTTTCCTCGGCACCCAGCGCAATATTGTCGGCGGCAATGGCATCAGTAATGGCGGCGATACGTGCCTGGGCAGATTCGAGGTCGGTGCCGCGTTCGGTGCTGGCCGCTTCCATGGTGGTCAGATTCGCTGCTGCGTGGTCGGCGGCCAAAGTGCGCTGCCCAATCTCAGTCTGAAGGTCATCACGTCGTCCCTGTAGGGAGGTGCGTCTTTCGGCGAGATGCTTCAAACGGCTGCGCAGCTCGGCAATCTGATTCTCCTTTGTGCGCAGAGCTGCCTGTGCCTCGCGCCATTGCATCAGGGAGGCGCTGTGCTGCCTTTGCCGTTCGGCCAGTTGGTTCTGCAGCTGATCGACGGCGCTTTGGCAGGTGCTGTGCCGGACGTGAATCTCTTCCAATTGCGCCTGGAGTGTCTCAAGCCGTGCCCTTGCCGAGCTCTTGCTTTCCAGCAGCTCGCTGCATTCGTCTTTCAACTCCTGGTGGCGGGAAGAGGTATGGCGGAGGCGTTCTTTGGTTACAGCGAGGCCGCGCACCACTTCAGCCATCTGACGCTGGCGGGCGTCGCTGATCCAACTCTGTTCGCTCTGCAAGTCGCGCAGCCTGTTCTGGCGGGCTCGAATGTCATCGAGGCTGGCGCGAATTGCATCAATTCGCTGACGGCGCCCTTGGGCGGAGTGCTGGTCGCGCTCTGCCTTCTGGCGGGCTTCTCGCAGACTGGTGAGGGTACGGTGCCACTCGTAACCGTACCAGACGCGGAGAAGGTCCTCCAGGTCAGACTCGATTTGACGCCTTTCGAGGGTACGTTCGGCCTGTCTTTTGAGAGTGGCGAGCCTGGGAGAAAGTTCGCTCAAAATATCTCGAACGCGGTCGAGATTCAGCTGCGTCGCCTCAAGACGGCGCAGCGCAGTGGAACGCTTCTGCTGGTAGCCGGTGATACCGGCGGCTTCTTCAAAGAGCGCTCGTCGTTCCTCCGGCCGCAGGCTGAGCACTCGATCGATCAGCCCCTGACCAATCACGGCATAGGCGCGCTTACCCAATCCACTGGGCGCGAGGAGCTGGGTGATGTCCTGCAGTCGAACCCGCTGCCCGTTTATGAGATACTCATTTTCACCGTCGCGGTAGGCGCGGCGCGTGATCTCAACTTCGCTAAAGTCGATGCCGAGTTGGCCGCCCTCATTGTCGAGGACGAGGCTCACAGCAGCCATGCCCTGCCTTGCTCTGCGGTCGCTCCCCGAAAATATGACGTCAACCGTTTTTTTGGAGCGCAGCAGGCCAAAGCTCTGTTCTCCAAGACACCAGCGAATCGCGTCAGCAACATTGCTTTTGCCACAGCCGTTTGGGCCTACGATAGCCGTAACGCCAGCGCCGAAAGTAAACTCAGTCTGCTGGGCAAAGGTTTTGAAGCCTTTTATGCTAACCCGTTTTATTCGTAGCATCAGGATAGGAAACTAGGGAGAGGCAATGCCGCGCGATCCGACTCGCTTCCAACTATAACGCGCATAGCTGGCGCTCGTGAGCCGAACTGTTGGTGAGGCCTCGCACTGCGTTGGTTAATGGGCAGAAGGACAATACTAGCTAGCATGGCGGTGAAGCGTGGTGCGGTACGAATTCCACTGGAAATATTGACGGCTCTGCGGCCGGTATTCTGGAAACTGACACAGCTTTGCCTTTCAAAGACAGTTCAGCGGCGGCTCAGAGCGGCCAGATCATGCGCCAGACACCAGGCAGCGTCACTTCGAGCAGAAGGCCAAGGGCTACGAGTGCAAAGGAAACAGTGATCAGGCGGCGCTGCCTCGTAACGTAAAAGGCTGGATTCCAAGTGTTGTTCAAGAGAGGCTGGGCAAGCAGGACGATAAAGCCGGCATATCCTGCAATGATCGACAGCCTCCAAGGCATCAGCCCAAGGAGCAGTCCGGGCGGCCCTTCCATTGACAGACGGCCGACCGCATAGCCAAACTGATTGACAGCGCGCATGAGGAACCAGAGACCAACCAGACCTGCAGAAAACAAGCTGCCAAGCAGGACGCCAAAGAGCTCAACAAGTCGAGTTCCAGGGGAGTTTAACAACCAGCCCGGCAGGTCCTGTCCGGTAACAGACCATTCCAACAGCGAGCGGTGGTAGGCAAAACCGTCATGAATTGCACGTTCGAAAAGTACCGGCAGAAGCGCAGTTCCCACGACCATAATTAGGGTCTGCAGCAGCAGCCAAGCGGAGAGCACAAGGATGCTTCTGCCTACCAGACCTCTCCGAAGAGGCACGGCCAGAAAGAGAGTGATAGCAACTGTCTGCGCGATCGGCAGGAAATTGGGTTGTCCCAAGGCGGCGGGCAGAGCGGTTGTGAGCAGAGCGAAGAATCCGAAAGTGATATAGTAGATCGGATCCTTCGTCAAGTCGTAGCGACGTCTCTCAGGTGATCCATTTGGCGTAGTTTTGACGGCATCCTGCATATAAAGATTATAGCACTCCATGCGGATGATGGGCGAAATCCAGCTATGTAACCCGCGAGCGCATCTTCGAGGAGAGACTTGCTCGGACGACCCCAGGTCGGAAATGGCGAGGCACGCCACTTTGTATAGTGAAGCCGTAAGTGACAGCAGCTTGTACTGATCACCAATGATCGCATGTGTAAATTCTGGCTGGCGCAGGACGATACAGAATGGTGAAACGTTACTGCGCGCGCTCGTCTGTCGCGGAGCTCCAGTCAACGGTAGCGCCAGGTACGGTTTTACGGTAGGGCGAGACCAGCCGATTCCAGGCTTACCTGTGGTATACTGGGCAAATTGACATGGGCACTTGACAGTTGCAGAACAGGTTGCATGATGTGAATTCGAAGCCCGGTTCAGTTGGAGAATTAGTCGAGAGCGCCTCGCCGTCATTCGTTCAGGCCCGGGGCGCCGGCCGCCTCTATTGAGACTGCAATGGTGACGCAAACAAGAGTTGTGGCGGCAGTAGTGGCCGCTGCCGGGTTCAGTCGCAGAATGGGCCGTTTCAAGCCATTATTGCCCTGGCGGAACGGAACTGTAATCGAGGCGGTTGCCGCTGGGCTCATAGCCGGCGGCGCGTCGCCGGTACAGGTTGTCACCGGTCATCGCGGCGCCGAAATCGCCCTACGTCTGGAGGGTGGACCTGTCAAGGTTGTTTTCAATCCTGACTATGGGCGCAATGAAATGCTGCGGTCTTACCAGGTGGGAATAGGCGCGTTGCGAGAATCCTGTTTGCCAATGCAGGGCGCGCTGCTGGCTTTGGGAGATCAGCCGCACATTCCGGCAGAGGTGATCAGGCAGATTGTAGAGCGGGCACGGTCCGAGCCGGATGCTGTCGTAGTTCCCAGCCACAACCGGCGCCGGGGCCATCCCGTTTACATTCCCGAATGGTCCTTTGCGGAACTCATGGGACTTGCGACTGGGCAAACGCTGCGCGATTTGCTGTCTGATTTAAGTGGAGAGATCGTATACGTTGACGTGGACAGCGATTGCGTGCGCAGAGATATGGACTTGCCTGCAGAGTATGAGTCGCTGCGGGCGGAGTATGAACAGGTAAGCTGAAGCGATCGGACTGAAGGCCTGGCCTTATTGCAGGCGGGCGCGGACGCGCGGATGTAGGCTGGCAAAGCCGCACAATTGGAATAAGGGCGTACGGTCGGTGAGCGATGGTTTTGGAGGGGGGCGTTGCGGGGGCGCAGCCCCTGCACAAGGGAGGGCCGAAGGCCCGACCGCCCATATAATAGAATAGAGAAGAGAACATATACCGGGGCTTGCCTCGTTCAAGGTTCAAGAGAGGCTGCGCCTGGGAAGTCACAAAGTGGAAAGGTAGGGAGCCACCTTGACAGCGACACTATATCACCATCTGCAGGAGATGCTGGCCGACGAGCAGGAAGTCGCCGTTGCTACGATTGTCGACGCCAAAGGTTCAGTGCCCAGAGAGGTTGGCGCCAAGATGCTGATTCACCCGCAAGGCCGGCACGTGGGAACAGTGGGGGGAGGCTGTGGAGAGGCGGATGTGATTCGCGCCGGGTTGGACGTCATCCATGATGGAATTCCGCGCACCGTCCACGTGGACCTGACCGAAGATATTTCGATGGACAGCCTAGGTGTTTGCGGCGGCGTTATGGATGTTTTCGTCGAGCGCTGGGGCGGGGAATCCCCGCCAGACAGAGAAAAGTCGGCGGACTGACCGGCGCGGAAGGCGAGAATGCGGTATGCCACCCTTGACCGTGCTCTATGATTCCTCGTCCGGCTGCTCGGATGGTATGCGGCTGTGCAAGTGAACGGGTTCCGATTTTTGGCGCACCCGCAGGTTTATCATTTCGACGGCGAGAGCAAATGCCATGGCAAAATAGGCATAGTTTTTCAAGTGCAGTTCCTCGACAGCTTCGTGGAGCCAACCTTCCAGCACGAGCAGGAATCCAATTAGAATCAGAAAAGCCAGCGCCAGGATCTTCATCGTCGGATGGCGTTCGACGTAGGAGGCGATCGATCCGGAAAAGAGGAGCATGACCGCGGCCGCAACCAGGATGGCCGGGACCATTACCCAGAGATTGCCTGAGATTCCTACCGCGGTGACAACCGAGTCCAGTGAAAAGACTAAATCGATGAGGATAATCTGAGCAATGACGGATGCGAATGTTGCCGTCGCTTTGGCTGCACCGCTATGTTGCCCTGATTCCAGCTTTTCGTGGATTTCGAAAGTGCTCTTGCCGATAAGAAACAGGCCTCCGACCAGTAGAATCAAGTCACGGCCGGAGAGACCATGGTCGAAGATAGTGAAGATAGGATGGGTCAGCTGCATGATCCAGGTAATGCTGAATAGAAGCGCAATGCGGGCAAATACTGCCAGCCCGATACCGGTTGAACGGGCCTTCGCCTGCTGATGGGCGGGTAGCTTTCCGCTCAGGATGGCAATGAAGATTACGTTGTCAATGCCAAGGACGATTTCGAGCAGAACAAGAGTCAGCAGGGCAACCAGGCTTTCGGGTTGGAACAGTTCGGTCATGCTGTTGCGGGCTCCTTGATAGGATGGAAATCGGCCAGCAACTGCAAAGCAAATGCAGATGCAAGCCCGATTCAGTGCATATGAGGGATTCTAGCATCTGGTTTGGCGCGTGTCTAACTCAAGTTTTGGCGCGTTTCCAACTGCCAATGTTTCGCCGAAGAAGAGGGGCGGCGGGCGCATAAGAAAGACACGTGAGAAATGCAGAAAGAGTTGCTCGGCACTCTAATTGATGCAATTGAAAATAGAGAGGCTGTTGCGCTGGTTACTGTCACAACGGGTGACGGAGTATATGCCGGGGCGGTCGGTCGCAATGCAGTTGTCTGGCCCCAAACGGACCGACGCCCTTCAGGCGCATTGGGACTGGGAGCAAAGTGCAACGCTGTACTGCACGATGTCCGGACCGCGATTGAGCGCAAGAAACACATGCAGTTCAGCTATGCGGAAGACGACGGCAGTTTTTCTGTGTTTGTCGAGGTACAGGCACGGCCCCCGCATCTGATAATCGCCGGCGCTGGTCATATCGCCGTGCCGCTGGCTTCAATTGCAAAGACGTGCGACTTCCTGGTGACGGTAATTGACGACCGGCCTCAATTTGCCCATGTTGCCCGTTTCCCAACCGCCGATCGGGTGGTGGCAGGGCCTTTTCGACCTACATTGGTCGATCTGCGGCAGGGCAAAGATGTCTTTGACAGCGACACGTATCTCGTGCTGGTGACGCGGGGCCACCAGTATGACATCGACTGTCTATTGGAGGTGCTGGACGATCCGGTCGCCTATTTGGGAATGATCGGAAGCAGCCGGCGCATCCGCGCGGTCTTCGAACTTCTCGAGAGCGAGCAGAGCATACCAGCCTCGAAATTTGACCGCGTCCGAGCGCCAATCGGCATTGATATTGGCGCGATTACGCCCGCGGAGATTGCGGTCTGTATAATGGCGGAGATCATTTGTGTGTTGCGAGAAGGCACGCTTCCCGGCATGAGCGAGCAGATCCAGCAGGAGCGGGCGCAGCGAAGAATGCGCGCGGCGGAGCGTTCAAGAGCAGGATGAAAGATGCTGTCATAGGCAGGACCAAAAGAAAAAAAAGGGTCAGCGAGAGCAAAGGTGTCCCGTTCTCGGTCCGGACTCTTGTTGACAGACGAGTAACGTGACTGGAAAGGCGGAAGTTTCAACCTATAATCGTTATGCTTGGGACAAGGCTGTCGAGCGCAAGAGCAGATGGACGGTCCCCGTCAGCGCGGAGGCCATAGCGGCAGCAAGGCGCGGCGACTGGCAGATTGAGCTAACGCCGACAAAAGAGGTCCCGAGAGCGTGGTTTCCCGACTTCAGTGACGCGGAGATCCTTTGTTTAGCCTTGGGCGGCGGCCAACAAGGGCCGATTCTGGCTGCGGCCGGCGAGAGTATCAACGCACGTGTGACAGTCTTCGACAACTCGCCCCGCCAGCTTGCCCAAGACCGCGCTGTGGCGGAACGCGAAGGCCTGAAGTTGTTGACCGTCGAAGGCGACATGAGTGAGCTGCTGGCCTTTGAAGACCAGCGTTTCGATCTGATAGTCCACCCTTGTTCCAACCTGTTTATTCCTGAGGTGCCCCCCGTATGGAGGGAGTGCGCACGCGTGCTGAAACCGGGCGGGGTCCTGCTGGCCGGTTTTGTCAACCCTGTAATGTACCTCTTTGATCAGCGCAAGATTGATGAAGGTATACTGGAGGTCCGTCATAAGCTTCCCTATTCAGACCTCACCAGCATTTCAAATGCGGAGCGGAAGGCGTTCATCCGTGCAGGCGAAGCTCTTGAATTTGGGCACACGCTCACGGACCAGATTGGGGGTCAGCTCGACGCCGGTCTTGTCTTGACCGCGTTTTATGAAGATCGTTGGGAGGGACAGCCGCCGGCGGATTATACCGACACCTACATAGCATCACGCGCAGTAAGGCTTAACTATTGAGATTAGAAAACGGTTGCGTTTTTTGTATTTTTTGGAAAGCTGGATTACAATTGAAGTAACTGTCTGCAGGACAGTTCCCCCAAATCGCAGGAAGGCATCTGCAGTCGTGCAGCCAAGCCTAAGCGAATGGGAAATGGATAGTTGCCAACATTCAGTTGCAAAGGAGCATCAAGAAATGGCGTATGCGCACACTAATACCAAAGGCAGGACCTACATTCTGCATTCGCGGGAGACCACGCTGCGTAACGGACGGCAACAGACTCTCTATTTCTTCGCTAAAGAAGAAAAAGAGGGCGCGTTGGATGCCGTACCTGAAGGCTACGAAGTTTCCGAAAGCAAGAATGGCCTACCAGTTTTGAAACGATCAAAATGACAACACTAAAGCCACTAACGTAGGGGTAATTCAGATTTAAGCGTTGGTTCTACTAAATGGATTTCCACCTCACCGTTGAAGAAAAGATCGATCGGACTCCACCGCCGCTGCGCGAGATTATTGAAGATTTCCGCAGTATGGAACCGCGCGAGCGGCTGGAGTCTCTTCTCGATTTTGCGATGGGTATGCCGGACCTTCCCGGCTTTCTTCACGACGCCCGCGATCAGATGGAGCAGGTTCACGAATGTCAGACGCCGATATTTGTGTTCACCGACATTGAAGACGCCGGTGTGCATGTCTATATCGATGTGCCGAAAGAGTCACCGACTGTCCGGGGCTACGCCGCGATAGTACAGGAAGGGTTGGAGAGCGCGTCCCCGGATACGGTTTTGCAGACGCCGGATGACATTCATTACCTGCTCGGTCTGCATGAAGCAATATCCCCGCAACGACTGCGCGGCCTGCACGTCCTCATGGCCTATCTGAAGAGGCAAGTTACAGCAAGAATGGGAAAGAGTGAATAGCGCGCTGACCGACGTGCATGGCATTTTGGTCGGCCACTGGTCGGATCCGGACAACGGAACCGGCTGTACGGTCGTGCTTACACCCTCCGGGAGCTGCTGCGGTGTGGATGTGCGCGGGTCGGCGCCGGGCACGCGTGAGACCGAGCTGCTTAACCCCGTGAACAGAGTTGACCAGGTCCATGGCGTCCTGCTCAGCGGGGGCTCAGCCTACGGGTTGGGGGCCGCGCACGGGGTGGTCGATTGGTTGGCTCAGCGAGGACATGGCTGGTATACGCCGGCCGCGCCGGTTCCGATAGTGCCGGCAGCAATTCTTTATGACCTCGGTTTTGGCGGTTCGACTGTCTACCCTACCCAGCGCGACGCATACGCTGCCTGCGACTCAGCGACCGGGGAGGATGTGGGGCGCGGTTCAATCGGCGCGGGCGTCGGCTGCACAGTAGGCAAACTGTTGGGGATGGATAGAGCCACTCGTGGTGGATTGGGGCAGGCGTCTGCGGTCTTGCCGGGCGGTGTGGTGGTGTCAGCATTGATGGCGGTTAACGCGGTCGGTGATATTGTCGACCCGATGCGGGCCGAACTGGTGGCAGGGGCCCGTGACGCTGAGGGCGGTGGTCTGGTTGACGGTTTGACAGTGGCTGCCGGCCGCTTCGACTCCTTTTTGTTTGGTCGGCCGCAAGAGCTTCCAGATCAGCCCTCCGAATCGCAATCCGAATCTCCAGACCAAGCCATTCACCCTGTTCAGAGCAATACGACGATCGGCGTGGTCGCAACCAATCTCTGCCTGGGTAAAACCGAAGTAACCAAGTTGGCGCAGATGGCGCAGACCGGTGTCAGCCGCTCGACCCGCCCTGCGCATACCCTCTATGATGGCGACTGTCTGTTCGCGCTGGCAACCGGCGCGCTCGATGTGCAGGTGGAGTTGAGCTTGCTGGGAGCAGTTGCCGCCGAAGTCGTTGCAGCCGCGGTTCTTGACGGCGTTCTCAACGCCGTGTCTGCTTACGGTGTGCCGGCCGCCTCTGATTTGAGTCCCCGTAAGTTAATTTCCTAACTGTAGCTACTAAGCCATATGCAGTGCCTGTTTTGACCGGCTCTTTATCGCTGCCGTCATTCAGGCTGTCTGATTGCGTAGTCTGTTGGAGGCAGCCACGTTGCTGGAGCGGCGCCGCTGGAATGTGCAGACACGGTCGGTGAGCGATGGTTTTGGAGGGGGGCGTTGCGGGGGCGCAGCCCCTGCACAAGGGAGGCCGCTTGCGGCCGACCGCCCATATGCAAAGAGAGAAAATAGTGGAGTGAGGAGAGATTAAACAACTCCGCACTCCTCATTCAGGTTTGCGAATCAGTTGTGGCTGAATTGTTCCTCCAAGCCTTAGAACTGATCCGAGCGAAGCCTTTCGCGGCCGCTCTGCTGCAGGACGGGACCGTCCAGGCAAAGCACACTGCCATCAAGTTCACATGAACCGCATATTCCTACGGCACAGCGCATATATGCCTCCCACGACAGCTGGCGCTGGACACGGTGATCTTGGCCCATGCGGTCGATGGCCGAGAGCATACCGTGGGGACCACAGGCGCAAAGCAGATCGATTTCGCCTGCGGAAAGCGGGTTTGCCAGCAGGTCGGTTACCAATCCGGTCGCCCCGGCGCTGCCGTCCTCAGTGCAGGTGCGTAGGTCCAGAGTAGCGCCCTCTTCTAAATCAGCCTCGGCCAGGTTGGTGAAACGCCCGGCATAGAGCAGGTCTCTGGCCGTGGCGGCGCCGATATAGACGGTAAGGGCCGAGAGCTGTTGCCGCCAGGCGCGGGCCAGCCAAAGCAGGGGCGCTACTCCATAACCGCCGCCTATGAAAGCTGCGCGTGTGCCAGCCGGAGGCAGTTGAAAGCCGTTGCCGAACGGACCTCGAATCCAAAGTGGATCGCCCGGCTCGAGTTCATGCAGGAGCCTGGTAAATGGACCGACCGCGGTGACCATCAGAGTTACCGGGTCGGAATCGACCAAAGAGAAGGGCTTCTCATCAAAGCGAGGCAGCCAGGCCATGACAAACTGTCCCGGCGTCGCGTCGAGGCTGACGTCGAGCGTGATCGTTTTGGTGCGGAAATTGTCGGTTTCGACTGAACGGATCGGGAAAGGGGAAGGGAGGGGTAGAGAGCCGGTACGGACGGAGCCGGCCGGAACCGGGCTCGTGTTCGCACCGGGGAGGCGCGGCGTCATATTCCTGTCGCTCACACTCGTTCAAGAACGACTACCGGAATTTCGCGCGCGGTCTTGGCCTGGTATTCGTTGTATGCCGGCCAGATGTCGGCCATCAAAGTCCAGAGAGCGGGCTTTTCCTCCGCGGTAGCAGTGTAGGCTGTGGCGTCGAAGCAAGCGGCGCCGACTCGCAACTGCACGGCCGGTGTTTCGACCAGATTGAGATACCAGGAAGGGTGATGTGTGGCGCCGCCGCGAGAGGCGACGATTACATATTTTTCCTCGCCCTCAACCTTGCCGTAGATGAGCGGGGTGGTGCGTGACTTGCCGGTGCGTCGCCCGGTTGTGGTCAGCAGCAGCGTGGGGACGCCGTTCCAGATATGGCCATCCTCACCGTCGGAGTCGAGATAGCGGCCAATGTGTTCCTTTACCCAGCCTGGTACTTGGCGTTCTGTCATGACTGATGTCTCCTCGCTGTATGCGTCCAATTCTGAAGTCACCTGAAACTGCGAACAGTCTACCACAATGCAAATGGCATTGCACCATTCTGGCACATTTTTTCTGCTTGCAATTGCTGCGTACAGGCGTTATCCTCATCAACTGACAGTTCCATTTTCGCTATGGAGGGTATCATGATCCTTTCCCCGACTCAAGTGGAAGCATACAAACGCGACGGCTTCATTGGAACGCTTGACGTAATCGATGGGCCGCAGGTCACCCAGTACCGGCGGTCCTTTGACGATCTGGAGGCCCGAGTTGACAAGGAAACCGCCCAAATCGGGCTCGTTGACCACCATTATGAGGAAAAGTTCATCTGGGAGCTTGCCACACATCCCACTATCCTCGATGCCATCGAAAAGCTGATCGGGCCAAATATATTCCTGCTCGCAACCCACTTCTTCAACAAATATGGAGAAGGTGATCAAGCGGAGGCATTTGTCGCCTGGCATCAGGACGTGACCTTCTGGGGGCTGGAGCCGCCTTTGGCCGTCACGGCATGGTATGCAGTTGACGACAGCGACGTGGAAAACGGTTGTATGCAGGTCATTCCGGGAACGCATGTGGCCGGGGTGGTGGAGCACGGCAAGGCGGAGCAGGAGGGTAATCTGCTCAGCATTAACCAGGAAGTCCACGTTACGCCTGAGAAAGCTGCGACCGCCGTCGATCTGCCGCTGCAGGCGGGTCAGATATCGATCCACGACGGCACTCTCATCCACGGCAGTCTGCCGAACCGCTCGAACAGGCGGCGCTGCGGGCTTACGCTGCGCTACGTGCCCACTTATGTGCGGCAGGCCGAGGATAACTCTCTGGACGGGCGCTGGAAACCGGTGCTGGTTCGGGGCAAGGATGAGGAGAACAACTTCGGCGAGTTCAAGACCCAGTGGCAATGAGGAACTGAGGGATGCCCGAAGTCCCGCCTAACGTCGTCTTTGTCCTCACGGATGACCAGGGTTACGGCGACCTTTCCTGTCACGGCAACCCCGTCTTGAAAACTCCTCACATTGATGCGCTGCATGCGGCCAGCGTGAGGCTGACCGATTACCACGTGGGTCCCACCTGCGCACCCACTCGCGCCGGACTTTTGACAGGGCACTACGCCAACAGTACTGGCGTCTGGCGTACCAGCGGCGGGCGTTCGTTGCTGCGGGCCGATGAAGTCAGTATGGCCGACTATTTTCAGAGAAGCGGCTACTCTACTGGAATCTTCGGCAAATGGCATTTGGGCGACAACTGGCCGTACCGCCCGCAGGACCGAGGCTTTGAAACGGTGGTCGTGCACGGCGGGGGAGGCGTGTCCCAGACGCCAGACTATTGGGGTAACAGCTATTTCGACGACAGCTATTGGGACGGCGAACAGTTCAGGCAGTTCGAGGGGTATTGCACTGATGTCTGGTTTCAGCAAGGAATAGAATTCATCGAACGCAACCGAGACAGACCTTTCTTCTGCTACATTCCGACAAATGCGCCCCACGCGCCCCATCTGGTCGAGCCCAGCTACAGTGACCCATATCTGCCGTTGACGCCCCACGAGAGTCGGGCCAAGTTCAATGGCATGGTTGCCAAAATTGATGAGAATGTGGGCGAGTTGCGGCTCCGGCTAAGGGAGATGGGGCTGGAGGAAAACACGATACTCATTTTCATGACTGACAACGGTTCCTCTGGCGGTCTGGATGTGGATGAGAACCACTTTGTAGTAAATGGATTCAATGCGGGAATGCGCGGGAAGAAGGCCTCAGAGTATGACGGCGGCCACAGGGTGCCATTCTTTATGCACTGGCCGGCTGGCGGACTTGACACTGGTCGCGATGTGGACAGGTTGACAGCCAATATCGATGTTCTGCCGACCTTGATCGAGCTATGCGGCCTTGAAGGACCGGGCGACGGCGACTTCGACGGTCGGAGCCTGGCCCCGCTGTTGCAAGGCGATGAGGCGTCTTCTGATCCGGAGTCGGCCACGCAAGGTGGGGCTGAACTTGGCGATGGATACACCTGGCCGGAGCGAGCGATCGTCACGGATACGCAGCGTCTGCCGCGACCAATCAAGTGGCGCAGAAGCACAGTGATGACAGATCGTTGGCGGCTTGTTAACGGTGAGGAGTTGTACGCTATCAAGGAGGACCCTGAACAGCGGCGCGACTTGGCGGGGAAGAATCCAGATGTGGTTGCGGAACTGGGTACGGCCTATGAGGCGTGGTGGAAGAAGGTTTCGCGTCAGTTTGACGAAGAGATTCCGATTTCGATAGGAGGCCCGGGAGCCCCCAGACTTCGACTCAACACGTACGACTGGCGCAATTACCACAATGAAGAATGGGAAGGCGCGTGGAATCAATGCCTTGTACGTCAGGGCCTGATTTGCGAAGGCTACTGGGAAGTGGACGTTGTCGAGGAAGGCTATTACCGCTTCAGCCTGCGCCGCTGGCCGGTGGAAGAGGACGCGCCGATTGCCGCCGGTCTGGCGGGAGATGGACCGGTTTCGTGGACGGAACTTCATATAGACCCTGACGCGGAGGCCTATGCCGGTGCGTCGTGGAAAGAACGGATCCGATGGGGTGGCGGGGTTGCCTTGCCAGTCCATCGGGCGGGAATCTCTATTGCTGGAAAAGAGGCATGGAAGTCGGTTGGGCCCGACGACAGGGGCGCGGACTTTGCGCTGGAAATTTCAGCTGGCGCGACCCTTCTGCAGACCTGGTTTGAACTGGAGGACGGCGGGGAGTTGGGGGCGTACTATGTTTACGTCGAGAAGTTGAGCAAAGGCCAGCCCCTGTGACCGTCTTGCAGTTTATTCAAACCAAGGCCTGAGCATTCCTGCCCTTTCCCCTGCAGTCTTGGATCCTGCCCGATACAAGGGCAGCAAGTTCAGCCGAGGAAATGAGCGGAAGAGCAACTTGCCGAATCTGTTTCGCATAGGAATTGCATCATGGCGGCGAAGCGACCCAACGTTGTCTTTGTCTTAACCGATGATCAGGGATACGGCGATCTCTCGTGTCACGGCAATCCCGTGGTCAAGACACCTCACATCGACGCGCTGTACGACGAAAGCGTGCGTCTTAAAGATTACCACGTGGGACCGACATGCGCGCCGACTCGCGCCGGGCTGTTGACTGGCCATTACGCCAACAGCACTGGCGTTTGGCACACGATCGGTGGACGTTCGCTTTTGCGGGCCGACGAAATAAGCATGGCAGACTATTTTCGAGACAGCGGCTATGTGACGGGGATTTTCGGCAAATGGCACCTGGGTGACAACGCACCGTACCGCCCGCAGGACAGGGGCTTCGATACTGTGGTTGTTCACGGCGGCGGCGGCGTCGGGCAGACACCGGACTACTGGGGCAACAACTATTTCGATGACAGTTACTGGGACGGAGAAGGCCACTCTCGTTATGAGGGATACTGCACTGATATATGGTTTCAAGAGGCGCTGAAGTTCATTGAGCGCAACCGGAACAAGCCCTTCTTTTGTTACATTCCTACCAATGCGCCGCACGGGCCCTTCCTGGTTGATCCGGTCTACAGCGATCCCTATGTGGCGGTCACACCCCACCAGAAGCGTGCAAACTTCTATGGGATGCTTGCAAATATTGATGAAAACGTCGGCGGTTTGCGGCGCCGCTTGGCGGAGATGGGGTTGGCTGAAAACACGATCTTCATTTTTATGACTGACAACGGTTCCGGAGGCGGCCTGGAAGTGGATGACGACCATTTCGTCATCAGCGGTTTCAACTCGGGAATGCGCGGGCAGAAGGGCTCGGAGTATGATGGCGGGCATAGGGTGCCATTCTTTCTCCACTGGCCTGCGGGAGGCATTGATGAGGGGCAGGACGTGGAGGAAGTGACGGCCAATGTCGACATTTTGCCGTCGCTGATCGAATTGTGCGGACTGGAAGGTTCGGAAGGCAACAGTTTCGACGGTCGCAGCCTGGTGCAGTTGATGCGACCTGAAGTGGGTAAACGGGTGGATTGGCCCGACCGTGCGCTGGTCACGGATTCGCAACGACTGACGTACCCGGTCAAATGGCGCAAGAGCGCGGTGATGACCGACGGCTGGCGTCTTGTGAACGGGCGCGAGCTGTATTCGATCGGGAATGACCCGGAGCAGCGCACTGACGTTGCCGACTCCAACCCAGACACTGTAACTGCGTTGCGACTCGCCTATGAAGAGTGGTGGCGGAAGGTCTCTCGTCAGTTTGCAGAAGATATACCCATTGCTATTGGCGGCCCGGAGGCAACGAGACTGCGTTTGAATACGCATGACTGGCGAAACGAAGATTGCGAATGCGCCTGGAATCAGAGTCTTGTCCGCCAGGGCCTGATCTGCAACGGGCATTGGGAGATTGAGGTTGTCGAGGCCGGGACCTACAAATTCGAACTGCGGCGCTGGCCGGTGGAGGAGGACGCTCCGATTGCTGCTGGACTGGCCGGGGGAGAGCCGACACCCTTTGGCATGATCTCCATTCGGGCAGCAGAGGAAGTCAGCGTAGAGCAACAAGGAGGCGACTCCGAACCCTCGCTGAAAGAACGTGTCGTGTGGGGCGGCGGGGCTGCTCTGCCGATACGCAGAGCACGCATTGCAATCGGGGACGAGGAGGCGGAGACGGGTATCGATGCCGAAGACGAAGCCGCCAGGTTCACGTTAACCTTGCCAGCGGGCGGAACCCATTTGCAGACTTGGTTTGAGATGGAAGATGGAAAGGATTTGGGCGCGTATTACGTCTACGTGGAGCAACTAACCCCGACCGAAGGTCAGCACCAATAGTTGATGCGTGCGTGTCGTTTCAACTCTTATAAGACGAAGCACAGACACACTCTTGCGATAGTCTCGCTCAAAAAACCTTTCGGTGCGCTGGAACACGCAGTAGTCTGTTACGGATTTTTCCAATTTACGCCTCAAGGTCTACCATCTGCCTCCCGCAGTTGACCTGAGCCGTCATCCAAAACACTGTTCAGGGAGATGACATATGACGCAAGTGCATAGTCAGAAGTTGGCAATTCATGGAGGCACGCCGGCCAAACAGAAACCTGATCCGCCGATGTATCCGGGCGGCATGGCGATTGCGGAGGAGGAAGAGGCGGGCGTGCTGGAAGTGTTGCGAGCGAAACGCCTCTTTCGATACTACGGTCCGGGAGAGTCGGATTCAAAGGCCACCCAGTTGGAAACGGCGTTCGCCGAAAAGGTGGGCTCCAAATATTCGGTGGCGGTCACGTCGGGGACGGCGGCGCTGGTCTGCGGGCTGCATGGAATTGGCATCGGGCCGGGCGATGAGGTGATCGTGCCTGCGTACACGTGGATCGCGTCTGCGTCCGCGGTTGTGGCGGCAGGCGGGATTCCGGTGGTCGCTGAGGTCGACGAGACGCTCCTGCTGGACCCGGAGGACGTTGCGCGGAAGATAACGCCTTACACGAAGGCGATCATGCCGGTGCATATGCGCGGGGCGCCCTGCCGGATGGATGAGTTGATGGCCTTGGCGAACGAGCATGGGCTCAGAGTCATCGAGGACGTGGCGCAGGCAAACGGCGGCAGCTATAAAGGGCAGGCGCTAGGGACGTTCGGCGATGTCGGCTGTTACAGTCTTCAGTTCAACAAGATTATCACCTCCGGCGAGGGCGGGATGGTGGTTACGGACGACGAATCGGTGTGGAAACGCGCCAACATGTTCCACGACGTGATCGGCGCGCTACAGCTCAAGTTCAATGTGGAAGAGTTGCTCTGCGGCGTCAACTTTCGGATGCCCGAGCTTCTGGCGGCGGTGGCACTGCCGCAGCTGGCGAGGCTGGACGGTCTGATCGATGACATGCGGCATCGCAAGCGGATGATCAAGGCAGGAATTGAGGGCGTGACGGAGCGGAAGGGAATCAGCTTTCGCGAGATGGCTGACCCGGATGGGGATATTGCGATTGCCACCGTATTCTTCATGGACAGCCCGGAGAAAGCTGCATCGGTGTCGGAGGCGTTGCGGGCTGAAAACATCGGCGCCGGGACACTGTATTCCCCAGATGGAATCGACTATCATGTGTATGCGCACTGGGTTCCCATCATGAACCAGCGCACATGGACAGATGCGGGCGGGCCGTGGCGATGGGCCCGACGGGAGATCGAATATCACAAGGACATGTGTCCTCGCAGCCTGGACCTGCTGGGCCGCGCCGTGCATTTGAATGTCAGTCCGTTGCTGACCAACGAGGATGTAGAGGAGACTGTCGAAGGATTGAATAAGGTGCTGGAAGAACTGGGGTAAGGAAGCAAATTACCAACCTGACAAGCCAATCTTTCCCTTTTTGAACCGACGAGGCGTCGCATCTGCGTCTGCCTCACAGCAAGCCAAGGAGGAATCCACCATGGCTACCGGTACAAAGTTGTCCAGACGTAGTTTTCTGGCTCGTTCCGCCACAGTGGCAGGTGTTGCCACATTGGGCGCAGGTCTGTCCGCCTGTGCACCGGCCGTACCTGCCGCCGGCGACGAAGGCGGGGCCGCGCCAGCGATGGAAGTGGTCACGCTGACGATGTGGAAGGGCCCGCATAAGGCTGCTGGCGACGAGACAAAGCTCTGCGCCCAACCTACGCTGGATGTGCTCGAAGAAATGCTTCCTGGGATCAGCGTCGACTTCAGCGAGGTTCCCTGGGGGCAGTACAACGAGAAGTTCGTCGCCGCGTTTGCCGCCGACCAAGGCCCGGACGTGAGTTATCAGACGGAGTCTTTCCCCCGCTTCGTAAACACCGGCCATATCATGCCGTTGGACGACATGATTGAGGCGACCAATTTCGACCGTTCGTATTTCTACGAGCGCGCTTGGGGGCCGGGAACATACGACGGCACAACCTACTCATTCCCATGGATCATTGGCGGGTCCAATTTGTTCTGGAACAAGGACCTCTTTGAACAGGCCGGACACGATCCGGATACGCCGCCCGATACGGTTGAGGATTTCCTAAGCATCTCCCAGGACATCACAGCACTGGGGGAAGACATCTACGGGTTTGGCGGCCATCCCGCGAGCTGGCATGAGAATGGGCAGTGGCCGCGCCGCTTTGGCGGGCACTGGTTTAACGATGACTTGACCGAATGTATCGTCAACTCGGAAGAAGCGTACGATGGCTGGAATTTCCTCAACGCTATCTATCACGAATACGAAATTGCGATGCCCGGCGCCATCTCCGGCCAGGAACCGGGCGCGGGAGGCTATTTCCGCGACGGCAAGATTGCCATGATCACGGCCCAAAACGTTTTTGCCAACTCGGTCCGCAGCGAAAAGCCAGAATTCAGACTGGGGGCGTCTCGTATGGCCACAGGGCCGGCTGAAGGGCCGCGTGGACGGGCCTGTTACGGCGGCGTCGGCATGCTGGCGATAGCCGCCAAGACTGAGCATCCCCAGGAGTCATGGGATGTAATCGAGACGCTGGTCACTCCTGATCTGCTCACCTCCTGGATCGGCTGTCTCGGGTTCATGAGCGTGTCACCCCATGTCAACTTCTATCCAGATGACGAGGTGTTGACGACGGCGCAGACCACCCTGGAATATACCTTCTTCTGGCCGTACCGCGGCTGGATCTTCAAGTTCTGGGATATCGAGAGCACGTCAATCGAATCCTTCATTCTGGGCCAGCGCACCGTTGAAGAGGCAGTGGAAGACATGGTCGTTCAGGTAAACGACATGCTGAGAGAAGAAGAAGCATAAGGCTCGTTTCGAGGCAGGGCTGCAGTTGGACTGGTTCAACTGCAGCCCTGCCCGGACCTTCAACGAGTATGGTTCGCCGCCAGGGCCAAGAGCCGTGAATATCACAGCCGAATTTCGATTTATTATTGGGCGCGTACTGGAGAATCATTCCAATATGGGGCAGGACCAATGACTTCAGCCACATCCTCTTCAGTACAGAACCGCACGGCCATTGCATCGTTCTGGAAACGGTCTGCTGTCAGGCGCAATGTAGGCGCCTATCTTTTCATTCTTCCGTTTATGATTTTGTTCGCTGTCTTCAATGTCGGTCCCTTCTTTTGGGCGCTTTGGCTGTCGCTGATTCGAGGAGACCTGGTCCAACCAGTCAAGCCTTTTGTCGGACTGCAAAACTACGTCAGCTTAACGACCGACAATATCACCCTTACCGTTTTCAAAAACTCCTTGCAGTATACAGTGTCGGTTGTGCCGATAGCAGTCATTACTGCGCTTGCCCTGGCATTCCTCATTGGCAACAAGCTTGTCCGCTTCAAAGACTTTTACCGTTCGGTTGTCTTCTTTCCATTGCTTGCCTCAGCCGCGGCCACGGCTCAGATATGGAGTTATATTCTGGCTCCCCGTTATGGTGTGATGACGTATCTGCTGAGTTTCGTGGGCGTTCCTGAGATTTACTGGCTGTCCGACCCTAACTTTGCACTGTACGGGATCCTCCTGGTTGAGTGGTGGCGAGGGATAGGCTTTCACATAATTCTGTTCCTGGCTGCAATGTTAGGGGTACCGGAAGAGTTGCATGAGGCTGCCCGCATTGACGGAGCCAACGCCTGGCAGGTTGCCATTCGAGTGACGATTCCATTGATGCGTCCCGTGATCCTCTTTTCGGTCGTGATGGGGACGATCTGGGCGTTTCAGCTTTTCGATACCGTCTTTGTGCTCACGAATGGCGGCCCGGTGCACTCCACCGCCACGATCGTATGGTACATCTACAACCATGCCTTCCGTTACGGCCAGGTCGGAATGGCCGCGGCCATGGGCGTCGTGCTCTTGCTGATCATTATGCCGATTTCCTTTGTACAGATGCGAGTGCTGGGCGAAAGGTAGCTTGCCCCGCCTCTATCGCAACATGCGCCACGCCGGATTAAGGGGAAGAATCTGTGGCCCAGACCATTCTCAATCGCAAAACACAAAAGTTCATCAGGATTTTGCCTCAGGCAGTTGTGGTCTACGTACTTTTGGCTGCGTTGGTCATAACTATGCTGGGGCCCTATCTCTACATATTCTCGTCTTCTTTTAAGGAGACGTATACCCTCATTTCGATCCCCCCGCGGTTGTTTCCAGAACAGTTCGTTTGGGACAACTATACGTACATTCTTAGAGAACTGCCTTTCAGCCTATGGTTTTTCAACACTATTCTTGTGGCCGTGCTCGTCACGGTGGGAACAGTGTTAATCGACGCTCTCGCCGCGTACGCATTTGCAAAGAAACAGTTCTGGGCTCGCGATTTTCTGTTCGGACTAATGCTGGCGACGATCATGATTCCGGGCGCGTTGCTCCTGATCCCGGCTTTCCTCATTACCAATAAGCTGGGACTGCTGAATTCTTATGGCGGACTGATCATACCTGCACTGGCGAACGTGCTTGGCGTCTTTCTTCTACGGCAGTTTATGCAGACCATACCACAGGAGCTTGAGCACGCGGCGCGCATCGACGGCTGTTCCGATTTTGGCGTGTTTTGGCGCATCATTTTGCCGCTGTCGGCACCTGCGCTCGCGACCCTGTCCATTGTCGTTTTCACGTCTCAGTGGAATAATCTGGTCTGGCCTCTGGTCGTCCTCAACGATAAGGACCTGTACACGCTTCCACTAGGGCTCGCTCTGCTCCGCAGCGAGTTCCAGGTAAACTATGGTATTACCTCGGCGGCCGCGTTTCTGAGTGTGGTCCCGTTGATCATCGTCTTCATTTTTCTGCAACGTTATTTCCTGGAAGGGCTTACAGTTGGGGCAGTAAAAGGGTAATCGAGTCGGCAAAGCCTGGTGTTTGACCAGATGGGCGGGCAACTTCAACCGGAGAGGGAGACTAATGACCGTTTATTCATGGAGTATTGACGACGCAGGTTCTGGCGGTAGCGCGATGGTTGAGTCTCTGAGGCGCTCGACGGAGTTTTTCAGCTCTCGCGGACTGGGATCAACCTGGTTCACAGTGCCCAAGGGCGGCGGGAAGCCGATGACATCGGAATGGAAGGAGGCGTTGATCGCGGCACGCGACGCAGGACATGATATTCAACTACATGGGCTGACCCATGCGGACTGTTACGAGTTTGGACCTCCTGCATGGCCGGCGACCTCAATCCTGTCCACGCTGCAGTCGGAGTTTGATGAACGCCGCGAGGAGTTGATGCCACGTTACACGGTGGAAAATCTGCGCGAACGAATTGAAGAAGGGATGGAAGTCTTTGCGATGGACCTGGGCGTGGAGCCGACCGTGTTCCGCGCGCCGTGCGGGGCCATCTCCAAGCCAATGTTCAGCGCGCTGCGAGAGGTCGGCATCGGGTATCACACTTGCATGTATATCAGCGGCAGCGGTTACGCGCATCTTCCGCATAACAGCGGGGATCTCTCACAGGACTGGGTCGACAATATCCCTTACCATCCCTTTCGATGGTATGACGATGTTATAGAAGTGCCTATCCTGAACGAATATACGTGGCGCGGGTCGGGCGAGCGCAGCGAGGAATTCATCGAGTTGGCGCGGCGGGACCTGGACCGGATCAGCGAGCACAGCCCGATTGTCATTATGCTGATGCATACGCACGGTATCGCCGACGACTACGAGCACACGTTCAGGATGATCGACGCTGTGTCGGAGCATGTGGGCCGCAAGCCGGGCGCGTCCTTTGCGACGATGGGCGAGATGGCCGCGTCGGGTGCGCTGGAGGAGGCGGCCACGGTTAAAGGACCGGACATTTTGGCAGTATAACGCTGGCTAATCGAGGGACAGTTCAGATGAATATCATTGTCATAATTTCCGATACGTTCCGCTACGATAATCTGTTCGATCGTGCCGCGGCGATGCCGGTGCGTACACCGCATCTTGACCGTTTTTCGGAGCGGTGCGTGAGCCTGTCCAGGCTGTACACAGGAAGCTTCCCGACGATACCCCATCGAACGGACTTCACAACTGGGCGCGTGGGCTGGCCATGGTACCCCTGGCAGGACCGGCGACGGAGCAGTCCAAATCATTTGCCGCAGATCCTTGGTGAGGCGGGCTACGTCAGCCAGCTGCTGGGGGACTGCCCACACCTCGTGCGGGCAGCGTTTTTCGAGGGGTTCGATGGCGCGCATACGCTGCCCGGTCAAGAGGGCAATACGTACTTCCTCGGGATGAATCACCCGATCGAAGAGGCGATGGCCGACGAAAAGACAAGAAATATCGGTAACCACTTTCAAGGGCGCAATCTGATCGACCTCCATGCATGGATTAACCGCCGCTGGTACCGGGAGATTGACCGGTTTGCGCCTCGTACGGCTGAGCTGGCGGTGGAGTGGCTGGAGGAGAACGATCAGCACAGTCCTTTTTTCCTTTGGGTAGACTTCTTCGATCCACACGAGCCCTGGGACCCGCCGGAGTACATGGTGCGCCGCTATGATCCCGACTATGACGGCCCGCCGATGCTGCATCCCAACTACGGCAAGGCGAGCGACTACACCGAGGCCGAGCTTCGCAACCTGCGGGCGCACTACTGCGCGGAGGCGGAACTGGTGGACAGGTGGGTGGGGCGCATACTGACAAAGATTGACGACCTGGACCTCTGGCGCAACTCAATCGTAGTGTTTATGTCCGATCACGGATTCAGTCTGGGCGAACACAACCGCACGGGGAAGTCGAACATCAGCAAGAACGATGACCGTTTCTGGCCGCTTTATCCGGAGATTGTCCATATTCCATTCCTGGTAGCGGCGCCGGGCCTCGAGGGAGGCCGCACAGTTGATGCCCTTCTACGGCCGGCAGATATTGCGCCGACGCTGATGGATCTGGCAGGTGTTCAGGTTGAGACGCCGGAGCCTATGCACGGACGTTCGTTCGCGCCGCACCTGCGAGGGGAGAACAACGGTCCTCTCCATGAGAGCGTTGTGTCGGCGACTTACACCCGACTGGAAGATGGCGCGCTGCCTGCGAATCGCGTTACGCCGATGCTATATACGGAGCGATGGGCCTATGCGCCGGTTGGCTCCTACGGTGGGAAACAGCTTTTCGACTTGTCCGCTGATCCGTTGACGGAGACAAACCTGGTGGAAGAGCACAGAGACGTTGCCGACGATCTGCATTCCGCGTTCATCGAGCAATTGCAAGCGTTGGACGCGCCTAAGGAGGCTTTGGAAGTGTGGCAGCGTTAGCTGGCAACGCGAGTGAGGATCTCTCAAGCCAGATGCGACGGTATCAGTCGAAGGGCTTTGGAGCGGGAATCGCGTAACGCAACATTGAAAATTTGGACTTGACGGGTTTTCAAGGTTATTATGCGTGCGACTGCGCAATTCCCCCTGTTTGCGCTCCCACATTTGTGTAGCGTCTGTTTGTTTTTCGCCACAGTTGCTTGCTGGCCTCGGCGGGAAATCCTGCGAGGCTTCGCACTATGCCCAGAAGGAGCAGTTGGGCGGCAGGACTGCCTAACTGATTCCGAGGGCAACGCGCCTTAGGCATTTCGGAGTTGTAGGCCAATACGCCATAATCCATCTCCGGAAAGATTGTACACTTCATTTCATATCTCACACGGAGGATTGACTGAATGGACACCCAGAAACAAGGTATGTTGTCGCGTCGTCGCTTCTTGCAGGTTTCCGGCTTGGCAACAAGCGCCGCCCTGTTGGCGGCTTGCCCTGCTCCCGCGGCTGCACCAGCAGCGACCGGCGGTGAAGGCGAGGCAATGATGGAAACAAAGAAGCTGCAAGCCTGGTCGCGCATGACAGACCTGGCGCAGGAGTCGATAAAGGAAATTATCGACATCTATAACGAAACGAACACGATGGACGTCGAGGTCGAATTTGTCTATATTGCCCAGACCCAGGGCAGCCAGGCAGACGAGAAGCTCCTGACCGCGGTCGCCGGCGGCACGCCTCCGGCGCTCCACTATGCCGACCGGTTCACGGTTCCGCAGTTCGCCCACGAAGGCTTCTTCACCGACATCACCGACTTCGCAGAGGCAGCCGGCGTCACCAAGGAACTTTACTTTGACTTCGCTTGGGACGAGACGGTTTACAAGGGCGGCATCTACGCGCTCTCGTTCGACACCGACACCCGCGCTCTCTGGTACAACATGGATATCATGGCTGAGGCCGGTCTTGACCCCGAAACGCCTCCGACAAACCTGAATGAGTTGATGGAAGCTACCGAAGCGCTGACAGTGCGCGACAACACGGGCGCTGTAACCCGCTACGGTTTCAACCCCATTTACGACCAGGCTTGGCTCTACACTTGGGGCTTCGGGTTCGGCGGCTTGTTCCAGGACGACAATCTTCGCATCACCTTTGCCGATCCCAAGAACATCGAGGCCATGCAGTTCGTCAAGTCATTCATCGACGAGATCGGTGTTGAGGACATTGATGCCATGTTGTCGGCCTGCGCCGGCGGCAACTGCCGCGGCGAGAACGACTACTTCTGGACCGGTCAGAGTGCAATGACCTGCAGCGGCAACTGGAAGGTTGCGCAGCATCATCGCTACAAGCCTGACACCAACTACGGTGTCGTGCCGATGCCAGGTCCGGACGGCCCCGCCCCGGGTGCAAGCTGGGCCGGTGGCTGGAGTTGGGCAGTGCCTTTCGGCTATGACGATGTAGAATCAGCCTTTGACGCCTGCTTCTACCTCTGCGGCCCCGAAGGCCAGCTCAAGTACAACAAAGACACGTTCCACATTCCGACGATCAAGTCGGCCGCCGACGATCCATTCTTCTACGAAGATCCGCTGCACGCGGTCTTCATGGACCTGTTGCCGGTATCCCATGCCCGCCCGCCGATTCCGTTGGGCTCGAAGTTGTGGGACCTGCAGGTCAAGGCCTTCCGCGACGAGATCCCGCACGGCCTCAAGACTCCTGAAGAAGCGCTGACGGCCATCGATGAGGAGATCAACGCAGGACTTGAAGAAATCGGCTTCTTCAGCTAACCGAAATTTACGCCTTTCTTTCTCGCCGTTCTGAATGCATCACCGTTCAGTGGTCGGAGCGAAAGGCAGTCTGGCGAGAAATCTTCCTGGTCTTCTGGCCAGGAGAGGGAAGGACTTGCTAGAGGCAGGTCCTTCCTGATACGCCAGCTATGATTCACGAATGCTCTCAGGTCTCCTGGGAATGAGGTAGCGGCTCCATTGAGCCGCTACCTGACTTCTGCTTTGCGAACGAGACTGTAAACGAAACGAAGACTGACAAGCATGGCAACTGCCCTCCAATCCGCCGCTACCCCAAGGCTTCGCCTTTCGCAAGAGACGCGCCATACAATAAACGGCATTCTCTTTGCCTCCCCTTGGATTATTGGCCTGCTCGCCTTTTGGATCTACCCCACCTTGGCGTCGGCGTACTATAGCTTCACTAAATTCAACGGCGTCAGGGATCCGCAGTGGACCGGATTTGGCAACTACCTTGAACTATTTACCAGTGACGGGGAGTTTGTAGACGCCGTCTACAGCACAGTTTACTTCGCGGTGGTTTCGATTCCCTTGGCCATTATCTTCGCCTTCGGTTTGGCACTGATGCTGAACGCAAAGATTAGGGGTCAGGTCATCTATCGCACCATCTATTTTCTTCCCACGCTTGTACCAGAAGTGGCGCTGGCGTTGGTCTGGATCTTCATTTTCACGCCGCACAGCGGCCTGATCGCGGCCCCGTTCAGAGCTTTCGGCTACCGCGGTCCTTGTTGGCTAACCTGTGCCGAATGGGCAAGGCCTACACTGGTGCTGCTGGCACTGTGGATTATCGGTCAGCAGATTATCTTATACCTGGCCGGACTGCAGGATGTCCCTCAGGATCTGTACGATGCGGCCGATGTGGACGGCGCAAACTTCCTTTCCAAGTTCCGCAACGTTACCGTCCCCATCCTTACGCCGGTGATTTTCTTCCATCTCATCACCTCGGTAATCGGGGCACTAAACTTTTTTGCCATTCCTTATATCATGACTGGGGGCACAGGCTTTCCAGCCAACTCGACGCTATTCTATTCGATCTATCTCTACAAAAATGCCTTCCACTATCTGGAGATGGGCTATGCGTCGGCCATGGCGTGGCTGCTATTTATGTTCACCTTAGTTGTTACTTTGTTTATCTGGCGCTCGGCACGTTTGTGGGTCTTCTATGCCGGAGGCGAAGAGTAATATGGCGGTAGAAAGCAGACAGATTCCTCCTTCGCTTGCCGACAACCAGTCCAGACGCCTCTTGCTTAAGCGAGTACGCGACATCGTCCGTACTGCCCTCATCCATGCCGGGTTGGTTCCGGCAGCCAGCATTTTCCTGCTTCCATTTCTGTGGATGCTGTCGACGTCTCTCAAGCCGGATGTTCAGTTCTACTCCTACCCTCCTGTCCTGATTCCCAGCCCGTTGCAGTGGTCCAACTTCCCGGACGCGGTTACCTACATTACCTTTTTCCTCTACATGAGGAACACACTTACGATAGCGGTACTTTCCACTGTTGGCGTACTAATCTCCTCTTCTCTGGTCGCGTATAGTCTAGCGCGTATTCCCTGGCGGGGCCGCCACATCCTCTTTATCCTCACTCTGGCAACCCTCATGTTGCCCTTCCAGGTCACGATGATCCCGCTGTTTATTGTCTTTAAGAACTTTGGCTGGGTGAACTCATGGCTGCCTCTTATCGTGCCGCACTGGTTTGGTGGCGCGTTATACATCTTCCTTTTGCGGCAGTTCTTTATGACCATTCCGATGGAGTTGTCGGAAGCAGCCCGCATCGACGGCGCAAGTGAGTTCAAGATTTACTTCTCGATTCTCATACCTCTTTCAAAGGCAGCCCTGGCTACGGTCGCAATCTTTGAATTCATCGCCCGCTGGCGCGACTACATCGGTCCCCTGATCTATTTAAGCGATCAGAAACTGTACACACTGTCGCTGGGAATCTACGAGTATCAGTCCCAGTACGGAGCCGAGTGGGGCTTGCTAATGGCCGCTTCAGTGATGATTACTTTACCGATCATTCTGCTCTTCTTCTTCTTGCAAAAGACTTTCGTGCAAGGTATTGCATTGACTGGAATCAAAGGCTGAGCCGAATCCTCGTCTGGGTGGAAGCTTCATAGCCCCTTAGATCCTTGTTGGGGCCTACGCAAGCAGCAGCCATCCCTTTGGTGAAGCGCTTTCCCCCTCAACCGACCCGCTGGCAGAGAATCACACATTCATGAGGGTATCTGGATGCCCATACGATTGGCACTAATCGGCTGCGGCAGGATTTCGCGACGCCATGTGCTGGCGATGAAAGATTTGCAGGAACGCGGACGTGGCGATTTTGTGGTTAGCGCGGTTTGCGATGCCAACGGTCAGGCAGCGAATGAGCGCGCCGACATGTTCGAGGAGCTTTTGGGCGAACGCCCCGTAGTCTACGGCACGCATCAGGCGCTTCTCGCCGAGGCACAGGTGGACGCGGCCGATCTGTGCTTACCACATGGGCTTCATCATGGCATTGCAGTAGACTGCATGGAGGCCGGTTTGCATGTACTGTGCGAGAAACCGCTTGGAATTACCATCAAGGCCTGCCGCGTGATGATTGAGACAGCTGAGAGGACGGGCAGAGTCCTTTCGACGGCCGCGCCGCACCGCCGTCAGCCAGGCCAGCGGACGGTAAAGTGGGTATTCGATGAGTCCGGCCTGATCGGCACACCTTTGAGTTTCTTTCACCAATATCGTTCTTCGGCCGTGCTGGCGGGCTCAACCGCGCAAACACCGGACCAGCCAAACCCCTCGCAACTATGGGGGCAACAGCCTGTCGGTTCCGACGAATCCCTTCCTGGCCATAAACGCTGGCGACGGGACAAATTGATGTCAGGTGGAGGGCCGGTGCTCGACAGCGGCTTTCACTATTGTGATTCAATGCGCTACTTCTTTGGTGAAGTCGACAAGGTCTATGCTGTCGTACGGTCGGTAAAGACGGGAGAGCCCCAATCGTTTTCGGAGGCGCCGGAGGATACCGTTTTCGTTACTTTGACCTTCAAGAATGGCGTCGCGGGAACATGGGCGTGGAGTCTGGCTGCCCCGGGCGAAGATGCCTATGATGTGACCTTCTATGGCAGCCAGGGTTCGCTGCGCGATACAACCGCCGCGCCATTCTCGATTTTTCATCTGTTTCAACGCACGCCCCAGGAAGATGAAACGGCCCGGCTGGAATGTTCCGATGGAACAGTCTATAGTATGCAGGAACTGGAGAAGATGCACCGCGCCTCCCTTTCGCAGGAGGAAGAGGAGGAGCTCTACCCTGGAGGGGCGACCGACGGCTTCTCTATCGAGATCTGGGAGTTCCTGGAAATTCTGCGAGGCAACAGGTCGGCGCCGGAGATCGACGGTTGGGAGGGTATGCGCTCGCTCGCGCTGGGGGACGCAATCTACGAATCGGGTTTGACCGGTGAAGTAGTGAAGGTAGAAGATGTCCTCGATGGGACGTGTTCGGCTTTCCAGGATCCCATTGACGAGCATTGGGACTTGACGTGATAAGGACGTAAGGCAGAAAAGCCAGGAGGGAAACCATGTCTTTAGCCATGACCCCGCAGCAGAGGACAGATTTCGATGAACAGGGGTTTATCATTCTCGAGGATTTTCTGACCCCGGCGGAGTTGGAAAGGCTGCTGGCGGCCATTGACGACGTTGCCGGGGAGGTCCGGACCGTCCAAGGGCTTGGTCCGAATGACCCTTTTGCAGTGCGCAATGCCCTGTCCCATCATGACGCCTTTCTCGATCTAATCGACCATCCGCGCATGTTGCCGCTGGTGGTGGACGCCATTGGCTGGAATATCCAGATTCGAACAACGCATCTGGACTTCCGACCTCCTTACCCGGAGGGCCTAGAGCCCGGGGCACTTGGCGTGGGGGACGGTGGGGACCAGGAGGTCGGCTACCGCAACCTGTCGTGGCACCCTGATCTGGCCAGCGATTCGCTTTTCATGGCCCCCTCACTGGACGGGCGGCTGCCTTTCATGGAGATCAAGGTTTTCTACGTGCTTTCGGATCTGAGCGAATCGCAGAGCGGCAACTTGTGGCTGGTGCCGGGAAGCCATCTGCGTGCGCCGAGTGAACTGCGCGAAATGGGCCGGCAGGTCGATCCGAGCGAAGCGATGGAATTGCGGCTGAAACCGGGCGCGGCGGTCCTTTGGCGCACGGCCGTCTGGCACTGCGTCGGCCCCAATCTTTCCAACCGCACACGCAAGATCATGCACGTCGGCTACAACTACCGTTGGCTGCGTCCCACTGACTATATCACGCAAGATCAGGCACTGATTGACCGCAGTTCCCCCATTCGCAAGCAGCTACTTGGCGCGCTCGCCAGTGGCGGCGACCCACTGGGGAACGATTCGGCCTTTCATCCTTCCTCGCAATACTGGCTAACCAAGAGTGAGGAGGATGTACCGTTGCGGTCGTGGGCCGAGGCCCGCGTCGAGACCGAGGAAGAGATTCCCGTTCACCTTTGAAGGCAACGGGGAAGCGTATGACAGAAGACAGGAAGATAGGAATGTCCGAATTCGAAGCGGTGAAGGATCGGGTCTTTGCCGATCTGGGACTCTATCGGCAGGTTTCCGGATTGTACGATGGACAGTGGCTGGCGGGAGAGGGCCGGCGCCGCCTCGCGGTGCATTCGCCCATCAACGGCGAGTGGCTGGCAGATGTTGCCGTTGCCGGGAATGATGACTACGATCGCCTGATGGAAAGGGCCTGGATAGCCTACCAGGAATGGTCACAGGTACCGGCGCCAAAGCGGGGCGACGTAGTACGGGCAATCGGCGACCGGCTGCGCGAGCACGTGGAGAGCCTGGGCCTTCTGGTCACGCTCGAGGTGGGGAAGACCCCTGTAGAAGGCAAAGGCGAAGTGCAGGAGATGATCGACATCAGCGACTTTGCTGTCGGCCTCTCCCGCCAGTTGTACGGCGTGACGATGGCCAGCGAGCGGCCCGACCACAGACTGTATGAACAGTGGCATCCCTATGGCGTTGTCGGCGTAATCACTGCCTTTAATTTCCCCTGTGCCCCCTGGTCCTGGAATGCGTTCATCGCTTCGGTTATCGGCAATGTCGTCGTTTGGAAACCCTCGCCAGAAGCTGCACTAACCGCGATTGCTACGACCAATATCGTTAACGCTGTACTTGACGATTTCGGGCTGCCCCCAATATTTTTCCTGGCAGTAGACGAGGCCGGGGAGTTCGGACGGCGCATGAGCACGGATCGGCGGTTGCCCTTGCTGTCTTTTACCGGCTCAGTTCAGACCGGGCGCGGTGTGGCTGCGCGCGTAGGGGAACGCATAGGCCGCACAATTCTGGAGATGGGTGGCAACAATGCGGCCATTGTTACGCCGGAGGCCGACATGGATATTGCCCTGCGAGGGGTTGCATTCGGCGCGCTGGCGACTGCCGGCCAGCGTTGTACCACAACCCGGCGCGTTATCCTTCAGGAGAGCCTCTTTGACAGCTTTCTTCCCCGGCTGGTTGCTGCCTACGAGACGGCAAAGGTTGGCAGTCCACTCGAACCGGGCGTGCTGGTGGGGCCGCTGATCAACCAGGGAGCGGTCGAGTCCTACCGTTCGGCAATCGAGAGGGCACAAGCTGCCGGCGGGCGTGTTCTGTTCGGAAACTCCGTTCTGACTGTACCAGGACTCGAAGGGGGGAACTACGTTGCCCCGACTTTGATTGAGGGCGTCGCGCCGGATTCTGAAATCGTCGGCGAGGAAACATTTGCGCCACTACTATACGTGCTAGAGTATGAAAAACTCGAAGACGCGTTCGCCATTCACAACTGTGTGTCTCAGGGTCTCTCTTCCGCCATATTCAGCAACAATCTTCGCGAGGTTGAGGCCTTTCTAAGTGTGACCGGTAGCGATTGCGGGCTTGCCAGTGTTAACACCGGCACCGCCGGCGCAGAGATCGGAGGCGCTTTCGGCGGCGAGAAGGACACTGGCGGTGGTCGCGAAAGCGGTTCGGACGCCTGGAAGGCATACGCCCGTCGTCAGACAGTGACGATAAACTACGGAAGTGAATTGCCTCTGGCCCAGGGGGTAACATTTGAGGTGAGTTAGGCCAGTTGGATTTTAGTTGCCAGCGGGGTATCTTCGTCCCTGCGCAACCGCATGTATCCGTTCCACCGGTCCGCCAAACGGAACGAGGATGGCGGTGAAAGTTGTAGCTCCACCTGCGGCGACAATATTGTGATCGGGCGCGATTCTGCGGGTTGCAATCACGCGGTCAAGTGGGTCGTAAGCAGTCAGAATTACCTGCACCTCAAGCGCTTCCTCCTGGCCAATATTCCGCACGGTGCCTCTCACTGTGTATGCCGAGTAGCTTTCTCCTTCGGAAGTCAGTTCATCGACGGCCATTTCTCGGTAGTAACCACCTTCATATGCCGGAACTCCACTTACAGGAAAAATAAGGTAGCTCGCGAATTCTTTCGGAGCCTCTTCGAAAAGGATTGCGAAAGGGGCAACTCCTCCTGGCTCAACCAGGTTCAGCAGCACCATGCCGTTATCTTCTGCCAAGATCTGCCGCTGCCCGTCCAGGAGCCTGACACCGACGCGAACCTGTTCAAGCATGAAAGCGCTCGTGTTTTCGACTTCGCCCAGGACCCACAGGCCTCCAAGCGGCGTAAAGCTGAAATGTACTCTCTGATGCGAAAAGGTAATAGGAGTTGGAGTCGGCCTGACACCTGCTGGACCGCCGTCAGCTGACACAGGCGACGGAATCACAAGTTGCTGGCCGGGTTGGAGCGTGCGCGGGTCCGAGATGTTGTTTCGTTCCTGTATCGAATCGACAGACACTCCGAATAAAGTGGCAATGCGACCAAGGTTATCGCCGGGCACGACAGTGTAAATGGTGGGAGCAGGCGTGTCGGTAGGAGTCGGGGTTGGGGGAGGGGTATAAGGAGCGGGTGTGGCCGTTGGAACGGCAGTCGGGCCTGTGGGAGGCACCAAAGTGGCGGCCGCCTCCGGCATCGGTGTTGTGGTGGGAATGAGAGTGATTACCTGCCCGCACGCAGCGAGGGCAAAGAGTGAAGCTATTGCTGCTATGGCAGTCAGTGCCACCTTACTCGCTATCGTAGAAAGCCAGTTCATTTGGATCGGTGCCTGTGTTTACAACGGACCTGCAAGGCTGGGTATGTCGCTGCGTTGGGGCAGCCCCTTGACGCGATCCTGGGAAATGCCCCCATTGACTTGCAGTACTGCGCTGGAAATTTTCGAGACAGGGAGGAATGTTTTCTCCGATTGCAATTATGCAGAAATATACCAAAAGAGCAAGTAATTCGCCTGAGCGTACTAAATTTCGGCCATAGCTGTATGCAGCCCGTGTCGGGCGCTATGATTCAAGTTTGTGTTTGCATGAGAGGACAAGACCGAAGCCAGATTTTCGACGGAAAACTATGGATGAGAATCACGGCATATTGGCTAGAAGACGCGTTGAGACGTGCCTTACATTATATCACGACGTGCCTTACATTATATCACATCGTCTCTCCATTGCCGTCTTGAATCGGGTCAGATATACTACACGAGCCCCACCTGTTTCGCGGGACCAAGGTCGCAAATGGGAGAAAATGCATGAAAATTGCCATCCTTTCCGATAGCCATGATAATATCTGGAACCTTGAGAAAGCGCTTGCCGCGGTAGCTGAAGAGGGCTGCGAGGCGCTGCTGCACTGCGGCGACCTGATTGCCCCATTTATTGTCGCGCAGATGGCACAGGCATTTGGCGGACCAATTCATATCGTGGAGGGCAACAATGACGGCGACGGGCGGTTGCAGCAGCAGATTGCCGCCGGATTCGCGCACGTTACGTTACATGGCCCCTATGCCGAGCTGGAACTCGGCGGAAGGCAGGTCGCGCTAATTCACTATCCGGAGCCGGCGCGGCGGATTGCGCAAAGCGGCGCATTCGACCTTGTCTGCTACGGCCACGACCACATACAACATTGGGAACAACTGGGCGACTGCCTGCTTGTCAATCCGGGAGAAGTAATGGGTCGTTTGGGCGCGCCAAGCTGGGGCGTCTATGACTGCGTGCGTCATCGGTACTCACAGCGGGTTCTAGATAACTAGGATGATGATCTGATCTTCTTCAACGAATTCCTCGACTCAATTTCGCTGCCCTATACAATTTCAGAGAGAAAATACATTGTTTGAGCTGGTATTTCTTGGGACTTCAGCGTCCGCGCCCTCTGTTCACCGGGGCCTTTCAGCTGCGCTGGTTATGGCACAGGAGCACCGTTTCCTGATCGACTGCGGCGAAGGCACACAACGTCAAATTTTGCGCAGCGGCCTCGGGTTTCGCCGACTTGACAAGATCCTTCTCACGCACGGACATCTCGACCATATATTGGGGCTCGGTGGGCTGGCGAGCACACTGGGGCACTGGGAGACTCTGGACACGTTGGAGATTCACGGCGGCGAGCAGGCGCTGGCCCGAGTCCATCGACTGATGGAGGTCGTTTTCGGCGTAGGGAATGTTACGCAGGCGGGCGTCAGCCTCAATGTGATGGAAGCAGGTACTCTGTTTGAAGGCAAGGGATTTTCGCTTACCGCGTTTTCGGTACCTCATCGCGGCTCTGGCTGCTTCGGTTTTACCTTCGAGGAGGAGACTCGTTCACCATTCGACAATGCGAAGGCCGAAGCGCTTGGCGTTCCAGCAGGTCCGGAACGCAGGGAATTGGTAGCGGGCCGGTCGGTAGTGTTGGCAAATGGGCGCACAGTTCAGCCGGAAGAGGTGCTGGGCGAATCGCAAAAGGGGGCCAAATTCTGCTTTGTAGGCGACGTGGGCCGAACCGGTCCGTTGCACAAGATTGTTGCTGGTGCGGACCTACTGGCTATTGAGGCGACATACCTGGACGAGGAGCAAGAATTGGCGAAGAATCATGGGCACATTACCGCCCGCGCGGCGGCCCGGCTGGCCGAAAAATCAGGTGTGAAGCATCTGGTTCTGCACCATATAAGCCGTCGCTATCACGCTAAGGAAATTCTGGCGGAAGCTCGCGCTGTATTCCCTAACACGGATGTCGCGGGCGATCTTGACCTCTACAGAATTCGGCGAGGAAAGCCAGTGGAACTGCAATCAGGGCCAAAATACATTGTCCGTTGATGAGCCAGACACCGCAATTGTTTTGGGGTGACGCGTTCCAAGCGAGCTGCACGCCGCCTCTTTCACTACAGTCACTACGACTGAACTGTCAAAGAAACTAACGCCGGACTGTTTCAGGTAGCATGGCCACCCGGTCAAACGCTTTAGGGTCGACATCAGCTGTCAAGCGCGCAGCTTTCCACCTGTGGCCCTCTCGACAGTGCGGATGATACGTTGCCGCAGACGGTTGACCTCTTTTTCTTTCAAGCTGTGAGCCATGCTCTGGTAGGTAACGCGATAGGCCAGTGATTTGTGGCCGACTGGCAGAGGCTCGCCGCGATAAATGTCGAATAGCTCCACCGCTGTCAGCATTGAATCTCTGTTACGCCCTCCGCCATCGACAATCGCATCGAGCAACCGTCGTTGGGTCACATCCTCCGGCACGACAAACGCCAGGTCTTCCACCACGGGAGGATAGACGCTTATTGGCGCCATCTGCGAGATCTGCCAACTGGGCCGTACCAGAGGCGCCAGGTTCAGTTCGGCCAGAACCACGCGTTCGTTGCCCAAGCCAAAAGCGTTGCGTACACTGGGATGCAGTTCGCCGACGACGCCCAGATGTTGGTCATGGAGCGAGATGAGTGCGCAGCGGGGACCGAACTGGGCATCGGTACGATCGTCATTCGGGCCGCTGTCCGGAAAGGCGTGGAAGAGGGAATTCTCCTGCGAGAAGCCAAGTCTTTCCAGAAGTGTTTCAATGATTCCCTTCAGATCAAAGAAGTCGAACAGGTCTGAATCGGTGTTGGAAAGCCCGGTGGCAGGGTAGGACTGCTGCTGATTGCGGGCACCCCGCAGAGCGATGCACAGCCTGCGGTCCTCGTCTGGCAGCAGACTGTTCCGCTCCCCAACAGAAGCAGTTGCGCTGGAATCCGGTTGCGGCCGATAGACGCGTCCGATTTCGAAGACGGCCAGACGATCGGAATAGCGCAGGTTAAAGGCAAGGTTTTCGAGGGCACTCACGACCAGAGTGCGACGCATCACCCTCCGTTCCGGGGAGAGGGGGTTCGTCAATGCGATGAAGGATGAAGAGTCGTGAGGCACGCCCCCACTTTCAAGGTCACCGTTTGCCCTCGCCTGGGATGCCGCGACAAAAAGCTTGGCGTGGTTTTCCGGGGTTGTAAGCGTGTGATTGACGGTGTCCTGCAGC
Source organism: Caldilineaceae bacterium (assembly GCA_965116395.1). Classification (GTDB taxonomy): domain Bacteria; phylum Chloroflexota; class Anaerolineae; order Caldilineales; family Caldilineaceae; genus Bin5. Next base: position 4,621,535 of record OZ220684.1, on the reverse strand, counting down.
CCGCAACCGACGAGAATATCGCGGATGTTTTCCTCAGTTTCCAGCTGAATGTTGCGGCGCTGGGGAGGAAGAACTGTATCGAGGAGCGTTTCTCCAATAAGGTCGTAGCCAACGACGCGCGCGACTTCCTCAGTCAGGTCGGCGGGCAGAGTTACGTCCAGTCGATGCCAGGGGACAGAGGCGGCTATCACGGGCTCACCGAGTGCGCGCGCCAGCCCGAAAGTTGCTCGTTCCGGCGCGTCTGCCGGCACATCGGACAGCTCTTCAACGTCGAAATCCAATCGCTGGAGAGCGGCGCCAATCTCTGACAGCGACAGTTCCATCCCCAACAGGCGTTTCACATCGCTGCTGGAAGTGAAGACTCTCAATTCCGGCTGGGGTACAGGGCAGGCATCTACGATTCCGGGAACGACACGCCCGCCTGCATGCCGCTGCATCAGACTCGCGGCTCTGCGAGCTGCCAGATCGTTCAATGTGGCTGGAACGCCGCGGGTGAAGCGGTGGCTGGCTTCGCTGTGCAGGCGCAACGACTGGGAAGTCCGGCGGTTGTTGATACCGTCAAAGGTAGCAGCCTCGAGCAAAATATTGCGCGTTTTTTCGTGTACTTCGGTGTCGGCGCCACCCATCACGCCGGCAATTGCAACCGCGCCGGCCTTGTCGGCGATAACCAGCATCGAATCCTGGAGTTTGCGTTCCTGACCGTCCAGGGTCTCGAGGACCTCATTCTTGTGGGCGGTGCGCACGATAATTGTTGGCTTTGACTCGCCGATTCCGGTAGCTCTGTCGACGAGCAGATCATAGTCAAATGCGTGAAGAGGCTGGCCCGTTTCCAGCATTACAAAGTTCGTTATGTCTACGATGTTATTGATAGGGCGCATGCCCGCGCTCGCCAGCCGGTCCTGCATCCATTTTGGAGAAGGGCCAACCTCGATATCGCGAATGATGGTACCTGTAAATCGCTGACACAGGCTCGGATCGTCTATTTGGGCCATCAGGTAGGCGGAGGCATGGTCGTCGCCGCGGGAGGCGTCTTCGTCTCCCGGCAGGTGAATGGCGCCTTCTGTCAGAGCATGTACTTCTCTTGCTATGCCCCACATGGACAGGCAGCGAGCCATGTCTGGCGTTAGGTCGATTTCCAGGATTTCATCGCCCAGGTATTCGCGCAAAGGAAGTCCCACAGGCGCGTCTTCAGGCAAAGTAAGAATCCCTTCGTGCTCCTCGCTGAGTCCGAGTTCCAGTTCCGAGCAAACCATACCACGCGACTCGACGCCGCGGATTTTCGCTTTTTTCAACTTCTTGCGCGGTCGCGGCTGCTTGTCACTGTAGGCGTCGATCAGTTGCGCGCCTTCGCGGGCAAACGCGACTTTGAGAACCGGAAGATCACCGGCGGCGATGGAACGTTCCTTGAACTGAAACAGGTTGGGCGCCCCGGTAACAACTCTCTGGGGGGCACTGTGCGCAGGATTGGGGCCGGACTCGTGGGCCACGTCTACGAGGACCAATCGGTCGGCATCGGGATGGGGCGCGACCGCCACGACCTGACCGACGACTATTTTGTCAGCTTCCCACCATTCGCCAACGCGAGTGAGGCTCGCCTCTTCCAGGCCGGCGAGGGTCAGACGTTCGGCCAGTTTCGTTGTGGGAAGTGGGACTTCCACATATTCTTGGAGCCAGGACAAAGGGACAAGCATAGAACACTCCCAACCGGTCTATTTGCTACCTGCCTGAGACAAAAGCTCGCAACTGTTTCAGCTATAGCAGTGAAAATGCGTGATTGTGTAGTAAGGCTAAATCTGCCCGCCGCAATCCAAAGCACGGTGGACTATGTCGTGTGCCAACGAGCGCCAGTAGCCCCAGGTGCGCCGCTGGGACTGAAGATTGCGCAACGAGTGGGCAACAGCGCCCATTTCCTGAGGGGGCACAGTTCGAAAACCGGCGATTTCTTCAGTGTCGGTAGGACGCAATTCCTTGCTCAAACTTTCAAGATAGAAGATGTAGCTAACAAAAGGAACGCTGGTGCCTTGATTGACAAAATGACAGTCCAACATGCCCAGGAAACGTCGCAACTCAACCTTCTGTCCGGTCTCTTCAGCGACTTCGCGGTAGAGGGCATCTTCGACAGATTCTCCGCGCTCGATGCGGCCGGTCGGCAAGCGATAAATTGGCGTTTCGTAGCGGTGTTTAGTGTGCAGCAAGATCTCGCCGTTGTGTTGGCGGATTGCGAAAACGACTTCCCCTCGTCGGTCCGGATCCGACTGCCCTCGATATGCGCGCAAATAGGCATCCGTCTCTATGAAGTGACGGCGCCATATCGGTTGCCCGTATCGGCCTGCCAGGGCATCCACTTCCGAACTGTCTATTTGGGGCGCTATTTGGGAAAGTGCGAGCATCGCGGTGCTGTCAGAGTCGAAGAGAGGAAAATCCCAATTAACAACTGTTTTGCGTTCCAACCAGATAAAATTAGTTTTGCTTCGTCAGTTTCTACTGTCCTCAAGTTCATCAGCAATGAGCGATTGGGCCTCAGCGGGATCGAGAATTACGCCACCTCCCTCGGCGCCGCCGGACACGCCAACGCCTCTATCGCTTAACTGTGACGGCGTGGATAATCTTTCGAGGCCCTGTCGCAACTTCTGTCTGCTCTGCTGCAAGCCTTCTACTTCCATCATCTGCAACCCATAACGGTTCTCAGGATGGAGTAGTGTGTCGACGAGGTCCAGTCCAATCTGTTGTCCCAGTTGCCGGCTGCTGTTAAATGACTTCCACGGCGCATGGGCGATGCGGAGAAATTCGCGACCGGCCTGTGTGCGCATTCCCTGCAACTTATAGGGGACAATTGTCCGCTCCAGGCGGATGGCGAGCTGCCATTCAGCGCCAAATGGGGCCGTGATGTCGCGGCCCAAAAGGAAATAGATTCTGTCTACGTTGCTTATCAGTTCGAACAGGGTATCGTAATCTACGCCGGTGGCAGGGGTGCGGCTAATTTCGGCGCCAACCTGCACAGGCAACTCAGCCAAGATGTGGCCGACAAGCGCCCTTTCTTGTTCCAGGTCTTTGGTTGCACTTACAAAAATGCGAAGTTTTTCTGCCATGCTGGAATTGATGTTACCTGAGAGGGACCGAAAGTGCTTGTATGCCGGACAATGAATCATTGCAGGCTGTCAACATGGGTATTGTCGCTGATATGACACTGAAACGCCAAAATCCAAGCTGCCCGGGGACGGAATCTCCTGTCACACTTGAAGCTGTGTTGCGTTGAAGGTATGCAGTCTCGTCCGCGGCCTTCAGGATGAGGTAGCCGCGTCTCGCTTCAGCTGTCGCTCCCAATATTCGAGATCGGCGTCAACCATGAGGCGCACCAGCTCTCCAAACGAGGCGGTGGGTTCCCATCCAAGTTCGCGGCCGGCTTTGGATGCGTCGCCGACGAGAAGATCCACTTCAGCAGGGCGGTAGAAGTTTTCGTCCTGGACCACGAACTCCTGCCAGTCGAGATCGACGTGGCTGAAGGCCTCCCCCAGGAACTCGCGCACGCTGTGCGTTTCGCCGGTTGCTACGACGTAGTCATCCGGACTGTCCTGCTGGAGCATAAGCCACATCGCCCGTACGTAGTCAGGCGCAAAGCCCCAGTCACGGCGCGAATCCAGATTGCCCAACCGCAGTTCGTCACCGAGGCCGAGCTTGATACGGGCGACGCCGTTTGTGATCTTGTGGGTCACGAATTCCAGGCCGCGGCGCGGGCTCTCGTGGTTAAAGAGGATGCCGGAACAGGCGTAGATTCCGTAGCTCTCACGGTAGTTGACGGTAATCCAATGGCCGTAGACTTTGGCGACTCCATAGGGGCTGCGTGGATAGAATGGCGTACTTTCGCTCTGAGGGACCTCGCGGACTCTACCGAACATTTCGCTGCTGCTGGCCTGGTAGAAACGGACCGTGGGATCGACGATACGAATGGCATCCAAAATGCGGGTGACGCCCAAAGCGGTAAACTCGCCGGTCAGAACCGGTTGAGTGAAGCTGGTGGGGACAAAGCTTTGGGCAGCAAGATTGTAGACTTCCTGCGGCCGGTATTCCTGTAAAATGCTGATCAGGCTCATCTGATCGAGCAGGTCACCCTGGACGATCTCGATCTCGTCCTGAATGTGTCTGATGCGATCAAAATTTATTGTGCTGGTTCGGCGCACCATACCGATGACTTTGTAACCCTGTTTTAGCAGAAGCTCGGCGAGATAGCTTCCATCCTGTCCGGTTACGCCTGTTATCAAGGCTGTCGGCATTGAAAGATTCTCCTCTGGCGGACTGCGCCGCGTTCATTTTGGGTAGCGGCGGCGCTGAATTCGACTCGTGAAGTACGATTCAATAAAAGGCGGTTTCTGGCCGCAGGCCGGCGACACGCGAGATTCTCCAAGGGTCATGGCCTGCCATCTTCTGGCGGGTGAGCCTGCCGGGCAATGGCGTGATTCCGCCAATACTGAAGAACATCTGCCAGACTCCGGCGCAGAGATATGCTGGGGCGCCAGCCGGTCGCTCGGAACAGTTCGGCCGGATCGCATACAGTGCGGGCGACGTCGCTTGGCCGCAACCGTTGCGGATCCTGTTCCACTTTGATGTCGACAACGCTCAACCGAAGTAGGTTCTCCAATAGCTCCTGTACAGAGTGAGAAGATCCGCTGCCTACATTATAGACGCGGCCGGGTTCTCCGTGCTCAAGTGCAAGCCAGTAAGCTCGGACCATATCTCTAACGTCGGTGTAGTCGCGTTCGGCCTCCAGGTTGCCTACTCGGAGGACAGGTTCCTGTTGACCAGCCTCAATATCGGCGATCTGGCGGGCAAATGCGCTGGCGACGAAACTGTCTGACTGGCCCGGCCCGATATGATTGAAACTGCGTACGCGCACGGTCGGCAATGAATAGTTGAACCAATACTGCTGGGCCATCAGGTCCTGGGCGACCTTGCTAATGCCGTATGGTGAATTAGGGCGCAACGGCGTATTTTCGTCGATCGGCAGGTCCTCCGTCTTGATAAGACCGTAGACCTCAGATGATGCCACAACAAGAACGCGGGTACAGGGAACGTGACGCCGCATGGCTTCGAGTAGATTCAGTTGAGCGCCTATGTTGAGTTCATAGGCGGCCCATGGTTGGTCCCAGCTGGCCCGTACGTCACTCCAAGCGGCCAGGTGAAAGACGAGATCCGGCTTGACGGCTTCTATGACCTGATCGATCCAGGACGGGTTGCGCAGGTCCCCTTTGTGCAAGCGCAGCCGGTCCCGCAGGGACTGAATTCGGCTGTCGGCGCGATGGATCGTTCCGTGGATTTCCAATGACCGACCGAAACTGTCGGACATGAGGTATTCCGCGAGAATTGCGCCTACGAAGCCTGAGATTCCAGTGATTAGGACACGCACAAAGTAACCTTTCCTGAAAGCGCAATTATAGCAGATTACGATTGAGGATCGCGAACTGTTGCAGTGCGCGGGCGCGTCCGACGAGCCGGAAATACAGGGGGCGATGCGAGAGTCGTCGCCTGCACAGGAGAGGGCCGAAGACCCTACCGCCTGGAAGCCTACTCGCCCTACGCTGCTACTCAGACCTGGCGAATAAGGAGTATGTTAAGCCCAAGGTTCCCAGCAACAACTGTAATTCCGGGTCGGCAGAAGGCGAGGCTGGGTAGTAACTATTATTCGTGAAATTCATAAGTCACCTTTCAAAGTGCTATACTTCGATTCAAGGAGTGACAGCTAAGAAGCAAGGAGAGGAATGTGTAATGCGATATTCTCAGAAGGGCCTGGAAGCCCGAGTCTACCGGCCAGCTATCGCAGGGGGCATGGCCAAGCTGGCGTATGGCATGCTTCTTCTCTTCCTGGCTGTCGCGCTTACCAGCTGTACCAGAGAAGAGATGCTGTACGACCACCTGGACGAAAATCGACCTGCCCTATATGTTCCGACGTCCGACGATGATCAGGTCATCGCCTTCGAGATTGCATTAGGAACACCGGCACGCGTGATTTCAGAGCAGTTGGCGCTGGCCGGGCTGATTCACGACGCCGAGCTCTTTGAAGCATATGTGCGTTCGACAGGGCAGGCACAGGAGTTGAAAGCCGGTACATTTCTATTACGGGCGAACATGACGCCGCTCGAAATTGCAGAAGCTCTTCTCGATGAGCAGGCTGCAGGGATTGCGGTAACAGTTCGGGAAGGTTGGCGGTTGGAGCAGGTCGCCGATGCATTGGAGCAAGAGGGGATAGTTTCTGGCGAGGAGTATCGACAGCTTGCGCAGTCGACAGACGTGGGCGCCCTGCAGCAGTTGGCGTCTTCCCAGTCAGTTTCGGTTCAACAGGATGATCAGCAGTCCTGCTGCGCAGGCGAGAATAGTCGCTGGCCTTTTTTGGAGGAACGGCCCCAAGCCGCGAGTCTGGAGGGTTTCCTCTTTCCGGCGACTTACCAGTTACCGGCAGTCGAGCCAACCGCCGGCGACCTCATAGTACGCCAGCTGGACGCGTTCGCCGATCGGATGGTGCCGATATACCAGCAGGCTGTAACTGATGGAATGAATCCGCCTGATCTTTACAAGGTGTTGATCTTGGCCAGTATAGTCGAGCGGGAAGCGGTTGCCGCCGAGGACAGGCCGACAATTGCCGGGGTCTTGTTTAATCGGCTGGCGCAAGGCATGTTGCTTGAGATTGATGCGACTGTGCAGTACGCGATGGGTTACCAGGAAGGGAGCGGTCAGTGGTGGAAGACGCCTGTATTTCTTGAAGAGTACCAGGGCGTTATCAGCCCCTATAACACCTATCTGAACGCGGGGATCCCGCCAGGCCCAATCGCCAGCCCGGGCGAGGATTCATTTCGCGCGGTGTTGTATCCAGAGAGCCACGGTTACTTTTACTACGTTGCGGCCGCTGATGGCAGCGGTGGGCATGTGTTTGCGGAAACCTACTCTGAGCATCTGGAAAATGTAAGGCGTTACCTCAACCAGTGAACCGTCAGCTATACCCCTGAAGTCCTATGGTAGCTGGATCCCAGATGCTCCAGCGCGGCACTAATTTGAGATATAGCAGTCGTGCAACGTTTCTGGACACGTTTCACTATGATCTCCAGTAATGATTCACGGCCAATCTCTGTCGTGAGTGTGCCCACAAACGGTACTTGACCATTTGGAGGCGTGCATTCCAGATTTGGGGTGGGAACAGTAGGGCGGGGAGATTGTGCCGGCGGCGGCTGGAATTGTTTGCCGGCTCTTGGAGAGAACCAGGGCAGGCACAAGGCCTGCCCCTACCGGACAGTCTGGGGGGAATTCTGTTGGCTAGACACGTTGCTGGGGAAGCGTAAACACGGTCGGTGAGGGATGGTTTTGTAGGGGGGCGTTGCGGGGGCGCAGCCCCTGCACAAGGGAGGGCCGAAGGCCCTCCCGCCCATAAAAAGATCAGGAGAAAGCAGCCACGCAAATTGCCTGAGATTGCGTCTACGAGCTGGACATGGCTTAGTCGTTACCTGAGGTATGAGACAGTTCGCCCGCGTTTTGAGATGCACCTACGCGGCGCTTCGAATTGACACGACAGTGACGATTTTCTACAATGACATGCCGGGTCGGTGGCGGAATGGCAGACGCAGCGGACTTAAAATCCGCCGGGTTAAAACCCATGTGGGTTCGAATCCCACCCGACCTACCTCCTCTTTAGAGAAACTCTCTGGCACGGTGACATTCTCGAATCGCAGTTAACTCTGAGGCGCCTCTGGTTCGCCCTTTCGTCGAATGCTGGTCTTGAAGGAGTGAAATCAGGCGGATTGGCCGCGGTTTTCAATGCGCCACAAGCCGAAGCGGTGATTAGGACCGGAACCAGCAACCAGCGCCCAGCCCGGTTCCCAGCCAGGCAGGGCAATAATGATCTGACTCAGTTGCAAAACGAAGGTTCTCCATATTTGACAACGTCACTCCTTATGTGGAAACTATGCCCACCTTAATTACAGCCTAAATCAGATTGAATTTACATCCACATAAAGGTAGGCGGCGGTCCGCTACCAGTTTCCGTCGCCCTCTTCTACCAGTTCCCATCGTTTTTTCCACATCCCTAAAGGAGGGAATCTCAATGAAGCAATTCAGGTTAGTCGCGAGTCTCTTTATCGTTCTTGGCCTTGTGCTTGCCGGTTGCGGCGGCGCACAGCCGGAAGCCGAGATGGCCGAGGAACCGGCCATGGAGGAAGAGGCCGCGTCTGAAGACGATTCAATGGCCGATGAAGGTATGATGGGCGACTTCACCGGGCAGGTGGTGCAGTACAACACCATCGCCGACTATGAAGCGGCCACAGGCAATGAAATCTCCACATTCCAGCAGTCTCCGGTACTTGATGCGATGGTGGCCGATGGTTCGCTGCCTCCGGTTGAAGAGCGCCTGCCGGATGAGCCGCTGGTGATGCAGCCGGCCGACCAGATCGGCGAGTATGGCGGCACGATGCGGAATACGCACGAGGGCAACTTCGACTTCCTCGAGGATCTGCTGCGTGAGTTCCCGCACGTATACGGCTCGAACATGCAGGGCGTGCTGCCCAACGTGTTCATGAATGCCGAGACGAGCGCGGACGGCCTCTCGACGACGTTCACGATTCGCCCAGGCATCAAGTGGTCTGACGGCCATCCGTTCGGCGCCGACGACTTCGTATTCTGGTACGAGGCGATTGCGGCGAACGAAGAGCTGAACCCGACCGGCGTCAACAATATGAAGGTCGGCGGCGAGATGGGTACGGTTACCAAGGTTAACGAGAACACCATTGTAATGGAGTTTAAGGCTCCGTACGGTGTGCTGCTCGAACGCCTCAACCGCTGGCGCCCGATGCCGTATGCTCCTGCGCATTATCTGAAGCAGTTCCATCCCGACTATACCGATGCGGCCGATGTTGACGCGATAGCCGAAGAGAGAGGTTTCTCGAACTGGGTAGAGCTGTTCCAGGCCGAGCATGACTGGTACGGCAACCCCGACGTTCCGACCATCTTCGCCTGGAAAGCCGTTACCCGCGGCGCCAGTGTTCCGGTGCAGGAGTTGGAGCGCAACCCCTACTACTGGAAGATCGACACTGCTGGCAACCAGTTGCCGTATGTAGACCACATCAACCGACCCAACCTTGGTGACCGCGAAGCGATCCTGCTGGACGTTATCGCTGGCCAGACCGACTACATGAACCCGTATACACTGGGTTACCTGACCAACTATCCGGTCCTCAAGCAGAACGAAGAGAGCGGTGGTTACAGGGTGCTGCCTCAGTTTGGTTGGTCGGACGTGCTGGGCGTGATTACGTTCAACATGTCGACAGAGGATGACGTGCTGCGGGAGCTGTTCCGCAACAAGGAGTTCCGCGTTGCGCTGTCGATTGGTTACGACCGCGACAGGATCAACGAAGTAGTCTTCAATGGTCTTTACAAGCCTTCGCAGGTTGCGCCGCCGGACGCTTCGGTCTATAACGGCGCCGACCCGGGCTTCAAGCTGCACACCGAGCACGACGTGGATCGCGCAAACGAGATCCTGGATGGCCTGGGACTGACCTGGAACGATGACCAGTCACAGCGCATGCTGCCGGACGGTCGTCCTTTCGAGCTTTCGGCTCAGGTGCATACCGGCTGGGTGCAGCAGGTTCCCATCGCCGAACTGATCGCACAGGGCTGGGAAGACATTGGCCTGAAGACAACTGTCGTTCCGTTGGAAGGTCAGCTGCATTCGGAACGAAGGTTGGCGGGCGACTATGAGCTCCAGATTCGCCCCGTGAACTGGGCGGGCCAGGCCCCGATCATAGGCGCCATGCGCGGCGAACCGATGCCAATCAGCAATAATTGGCTGGTGAACCCGCCGTGGGCGCAGTATGTCATGTCGGGCGGCGCTGAGGGTGAGGAACCGCCGGACGACGTCAAGCGACTGTACGAGATCTTCGAAGAGTTCATCGCCGAGCCGGATGGCCAGAAGCGCTTCGAACTCGAGTCTGAGATGTACAAGATTCACCAGGACAACTTGTGGGTCATTGGCTCGATCAAGCAGCCTGGCGACCTGGAGGCGGTCTGGTACGCGGTATTCTCGGGCCGCATGTACAACATCCCCAACCCGGTTGCCCCTGAGTGGTACTATGCCGCTCCCGAAACCTGGGCCTACCGGTCTGAGTAAACGGCTTCAGTAGTTCTTCTGAAACTAAGGGAGGCCACCCAGGTGGCCTCCCGACTCTGAGTTAAGACAGATGCTGATATACATCTTGAGAAGACTGCTCGTCATGATTCCGGTGACGATCCTGATCAGTATTATTGGATTCATTATCATCCAGGCGCCGCCCGGCGACTTCGTGAGCTCCTATATTGCCGGGTTGGAGGCACAGGGTGACATCATCGAGCCGGAACTGATCGATTCACTCAGGGCGCGTTACGGACTTGGTGAACCGATCTATGTACAGTACTTCAAATGGGTCTCCAGCTTTATTGAGGGCGACCTGGGTTACTCGATGATTTATCGCGAACCGGTTGTGGATATCATTGCCCAGCGGTTGCCGTCCAGCTTTACGATCTCGCTGCTCTCCTTGATCCTGGTCTTTGTGATCGGCATCCCCATCGGCATTCTCTCGGCTACCAAACAGTACTCGCTGGCGGACTATTCGTTTACGGTTGTCGGGTTTCTGGGCGTGGCTACGCCCAATTTTCTGCTGGCTCTGGTCGGGCTTTGGCTGTTGTTCAAATGGACGGGAACAGTTGCGATCGGTCTCTATTCGCCGGAGATGCAGAATGCCCCCTTTGGTTTGGCGAAGTTCCTGGATCTGGTCGGCCATATCTGGTTGCCGGCTCTGATTGTCGGCACTGCAGGCACTGCGGAACTGATCAGGACGATGCGCGCCAACCTGCTGGACGAGCTGCCCAAGCAGTATGTCACGGTTGCGCGTGCAAGGGGTGTCAAGCCGACGAAATTGTTATACAAGTACCCGTTGCGGATCGCGATTAATCCTGTGATCAGCACGGTTGGCTGGCTGTTGCCGGTGCTGGTCGAGGGCGAGGTCCTGGTTTCACTGGTTTTGGGGCTGCCAACGATTGCGCCGGTGCTATTGGACTCGCTCATGCAGCAGGATATGTTCCTGGCGACGAGTATCATCATGATTCTTGGCATACTTACACTGGTTGGCACGCTTCTCTCGGATATTTTGCTGGCTATCGTCGATCCGCGTATTCGGGGCGCCGTATGACCGAGATTCAGAGTGGCGGAACCGCAGTAGATGAAATGGCTCCATCAACCGAGGGAATGAACGGGTCGCTGCTATCGGTGCGTGATTTGCAGACCCATTTCTTCTCGCGCGAAGGGGTGGTCAAGGCTGTCGACGGCGTGAGTTTCGACATTAAACCGGGCGAGATTCTCGGAATCGCCGGGGAGAGCGGTTGCGGTAAGAGCGTGACCAGCCAGTCGATCCTGCGTATCCTTCCCAAAAACGGCAAGATTGTGGGAGGGGAGATTCTCTTCCAGAACGAGGACCAGCTCATTGATCTGGCAACTGAAGATGCCGATGGCCGGGTTCTCAGGGATATCCGGGGCAAAGACATCGCAATGATCTTCCAGGAGCCGATGTCGGCATTCAGCCCTGTGCATACCGTCGGCGACCAGATCATTGAGACGATTCGCATCCACCAGGACGTAAGCAAAGATGAGGCACATGACCAGGCCATTGAAATGCTGCGGCGGGTCGGTATGCCAAATCCGGCGCGGAATATAGATGAGTACACGTTTAATCTGAGCGGTGGAATGCGACAAAGGGCGATGGTTGCGCTTTCGCTCTCTTGCAGACCCAAACTGTTGATCGCGGATGAGCCGACTACGGCCGTGGACGTGACGATTCAGGCGCAGATGCTTGAACTGCTGCGGGATATCCAAGCCGACCTGGGCATGGCGATCATCATGATCACGCACGATTTGGGCGTGATTGCCGAACTGACTGACCGGGTCATGATCATGTACCTGGGCAAGGAGGTTGAGCACGGAACGGTAGAGGATGTCTTTCACCGGCCGCAGCATCCTTACACGCGGGGCTTACTTGCGTCGATTCCGAAGATGGATCCGGGCAGAGTGGAAATCGAACCGATCGAGGGCGTCGTGCCCAATCCCTACGCGATGCCAAGCGGCTGCAAGTTTCATACGCGGTGCCCTGACTTTATCGAAGGCGTGTGCGAAAGACACGAACCCCCGCTCACGGCAGTTGCAAGAGGTCACGAAGTGAGTTGCTTTCTGTACGGAGGTAGGGAGGCGCTCGAGTGACGGAAACCACGCGCGAGACGGGCATGGACGAGCGCACAATCATTTCGGTTCGCAACCTCGTCAAGTATTTCCCGATTGAAGCAGGCTTCTTACGCCGGCAGGTTGGCGTTGTGAAGGCAGTCGATGACGTGAATTTCGACCTGAACGAGGGCGAGACGCTGGCACTGGTCGGGGAAAGCGGTTGTGGGAAGACGACAACCAGCCACTGCATTATCCAGGCGCAACGACCTACTGCAGGCCAGGTTCTGTTTCGAATCGGTGACGCGGAGCCGATGGATCTGACGCGGATGGAGAAAGTGGAGCTAAAGGAAGCTCGTCGTAACATCCGCATGATTTATCAGGATCCCTATTCTTCGTTGAACCCGCGAATGACACTGCTCCAGATTATCGGCGAGCCGCTCGTCATACATCGCATGGTCGAAAGCCAGGATGAATTGCAGGAACGGGTTGCGGAGCTGCTGCGTCTCGTGCGACTCGATCCTTCAACGCTGAACAGGTACCCGCACGCATTCAGCGGAGGCCAGCGCCAGCGTATCGCCATTGCACGCGCCCTGTCTCTCTCGCCCAAAGTAGTCATTGCAGACGAGGCGGTGTCGGCTCTGGACGTGTCAGTGCAAGCGCAGATTCTGAATCTGATGAAGGAGCTCCAGACTCAGCTTGGGCTCACATACCTCTTTGTTGCCCATAACCTGGCGGTCGTAAAGTATGAGGCCGACCGAGTGGCGGTGATGTACGCGGGCAAAATCGTGGAGATCGGCGAAACAGAGGAACTGTACACGAACCCCAGGCACCCCTACACCGAGGCGTTGATCTCGGCGGCGCCGAATCCCGATCCCGACACGAAGTATAGAGAACGGATTGTGCTTGCCGGCGAAGTGGCCGATCCCGGCAACCTGCCCGGCGGCTGCGCCTTCCATCCCCGCTGCCGTTATGCGGAGGACCGATGCAGGCAAGAGACGCCGGAACTGATAGAGGTTGGCGAAAAGGAGGGTCAATCACATCTGGCGGCCTGCCATTTCGCGGAAAAACTGGAATTGACGGGTATCGCAGGGGCTATTCAGCGTGAGGAGAGAGAAAGCGCATGACGCAGGCAGCGGGCGCGGCGCCGATTGAAGGCATCGCCGCAGGAGACCAGACGGACCAACGCGTACTGGTCGCGTCACAGTGGCAGTTGATCCGCTGGCGCTTTCTTCAGCACAAGCTGGCGGTCATTTCGCTGGTTGTGCTGGGGCTATTCTACTTTGTCGCGGTTTTCGCAGAGTTTGTGGCACCGTACGATCCGTATATCTTCAGAGCAGAACTGACGCTGGCGCCCCCGCACACGATCCGCTTCATCGATCCTGAAGGGAACTTTCACCTGCGGCCCTTTGTGCATCCTTTCAAGAAGACGCTGGACCCTGAAACATACGCCGCGGTTTTCGTCGAGGACGAGACGGTAATGCAGCCGCTGGGGCTGTTTGTGCGCGGCGACCCATACGAACTATGGGGTCTGTTCGAGAGCGAGATCCATCTATTTGGTCTGCAGGACCCGGAGGCGCGTCTTTCGCTGCTTGGCCAGGATACGGTGGGGCGCGATCTGTTTACCCGCATCGTCTATGGTGCGCGCATCTCGCTCACGATCGGTCTGGTGGGCGTTGCCATGAGTTTTTTCCTGGGCATATTGATTGGCGGACTGTCCGGCTACCTCGGCGGGACAGTGGACATGGTGATCCAGCGCGTGATTGAATCGTTACGCGCCCTGCCGACGCTACCGCTGTGGATGGCTTTGAGCATCGCGCTGCCCTCGGACTGGCCGGTTGTAAGAACCTATTTCGCCATTGTACTCATCTTGTCGATTGTTGGATGGACGAGCATTGCACGCGTCGTTCGTGGACGTTTTTTCGCCCTTCGGGAGGAGGACTTCGTTGGCGCGGCGGAGCTGGACGGTGCAAGCAACCTGCGCATAATTTTTCGCTATTTGCTGCCGTCGTTTTTGAGTTACATTATCGCCCGATTGACACTGGCGATTCCGCAGATGATTCTGGGGGAAACGGCACTCAGTTTTATCGGCCTGGGCTTGCAGGCGCCGGCCATCAGCTGGGGGGTATTGCTGAAGGAAGCGCAGGCGATTCGCGTTCTGGCGCTGTCGCCCTGGCTTCTGTTGCCGACTGCATTCATCGTGGTCAGCATTCTGGCATTCAATTTTGTCGGCGACGGTCTGCGCGACGCCTCGGACCCCTATACCCACGTTTAGCACGGTTTGAGCAGCGGCCTATCGGCCCACTACTTCTCCGGCGTAACTGCCTGGAATACAGGAGAACATGACGATGAATCCCTTTGTCGACTCCAGCGATATCAAGGAAGACGGAAAGGCCCTGTGCCAACGTGCTGATCGTGACGGCTATCTCTACATTCGCGACTTCGTAGATAAAGAGGCTGTCTTACAGGCGCGCCATGACATAGCCAATGTTTTGCAGGAGGTCGGTTGGATCGATGCCGGCACCGACCCAATGGAGACGATAACCAGCCATCCTCCTCATGTATCAGGAGAGCCGGAGTTTTCACCGGTATACGATAAAGTGCAGATGCTGGAGTCTTTCCACACGCTTGCACACGACAAGGCGATCATGCGCGTCATTGGGAATCTTTTGGGTGGTGACGTACTTCTCCAGCCCAGCAACATCGCCCGCTTCATCTTCCCTACGAATCTGGAACAAACTACACCGGCCCACCAGGATTTCGTACACATTCAGGGCACGCCTGATGTTTGGACCGCGTGGCTGCCGTTGGGTGATTGTCCTCACAGGATGGGCGGGTTAAGCGTGCTGACCGGTTCGCATAAGAAGGGGATTTTGCCGGTTTCCCGAGCGCTCGGCGCCGGCGGACTGCGCGCCCACTTCGAAAAAATCGGGGGAGAATGGGTTTCCAGTCCCTTCGAAAACGGGGACGTGCTATTCTTCCACAGCCACACAGTGCATAGGGGATTGCCCAACTTGTCCGGAGACCGAATTCGTCTATCTGTGGATTACCGTTACCAGCGGGCCTCGGACCCGGTCATGGACAAGGTCTTGGGTCCGCACCAAGGCCGCCTCAGTTGGGACGAGATCTACAAGGGGTGGAAGTCGACCGAATTTCAGTATCACTGGGAGATGTACGAGCTCACTCCAGTGGAAAAGGTACCGGTTCAGCCCGCAGAAGAGGCGACCGGCTAAGAGAAGTCAGACCATTCGCGTTTGGAATATCAGTATCGTAGACGAGGGCAGTTGCGGAGAAGGAGTTCATCTACCGCAAGTGCCCTCTGTTTGATCCGTCAGTTGTCCCTACCCGCGCAGGCTCCTCCTAGCACACCTCGGCGACAAGCGAATTCTCTCGCTGCTGAGACACTTGCTCAAGAAACCGTCTCACAGTTTAGAGGTGGGCTTTGCGTTAGCAGTTTAGGCTGGCGGCCCGGAGATGGAATGTAGCGGCAGCGAGCCAACTGCAGCTGGCCTACGGCCTATCGTAGGAAAAGATGCAACTCACAGGGACTTCGCGTCTGTGAGGTCTTTGGCATCCCAGTTAAGCTCAGCTTCGAGAGGGATGAAACTCGATCAGCTGGCTTTCCTGGATAGTGCGCATGTTCATCTCATACTGGAGCGGAGAGTCGAACTCGAAGGCTAGCCGGCCGCGGGATTTTGCCAGGTAGGTGGCGAAGAGCTGGCCTGGAACGCAATATACAAGAGGAGAAAGCGCTTCCGAAACGGCGCCGGCGACAGGAAGTGTCACGTCGGCCGCTTCGGTCAACCGCGTGTTGCCCTGGTCGGTTATTACGACGCCGGTCGCTCCCATGGTCCTCGTAGTGTGTAGAAGTTCCCGGACCCGCGTTTCGCTGCGTCCCTGGGGGGCGATAAATAGGACTTGCGTCCCTGGCCCGGTCAGGAAAAACTGTTCGTGGGCCCACTCTTCCAATTCCTGCGAAACGCCATAGACACGCGGGAGTTCGTAGGTTTTGGCCGCATAGAAGAGGCTGGTGGCGAGGCTGGGGCCGGAGCCAAGAATCGTGTAGGTGTCGATTTCCTTGACCTGCTCGGCATAGGCTTGTGCCGCAGGTGTGCATACCTCGACGGTCTCCGCGATCAGGTCAGCGGTGGACCGCAGTTCGGCCCGCAACGCGTTGGCCTCATTTTCGGAGAGACGGCCGCGAGCCACGCCGGTTTGAAAGGCAATCAGATAGAGCGAGGTCAAGCTGGCCAGATAATTCACCAATCCAAAAGATCCGCGGCGAGGCTTGCTGTCATCAGGGTTGGTATCCAAATTGCTGGGCATGCCGATCAACTCGCCTGCGAGCCGGACACTCTGATCGAGGATGGTGTCGGCTTCCTGTGCCAGCCAGCCGTCCGAATTGCCGGTGATCGCGACTGTGTGCGCGCCTCCTAGACGGGCGTTTACGAGCGCTTCGACGGAACGGGTCGCCTTGCCGGAGTTGGAGATGCCGAACACAAGCGAATCCGGCGGTACGAACTCGGCGGCGTACCTTCCAAACTCGAGCGCCTCCTGTGCATCGGTGGGCAGGCCGGCATAACGGGCAAAGGCATAGCGCGCGGCCAGACCTGCGAAGTAGGAGTCTCCGCAGCCGGTTATGTATATGTGTGAACTGGACGTAAAGAGAGCGGGATCCAGGGCCTCGAGTTGCGGTTGGACTGAATCCATTACCGCCGGTATGGCGGGCCCCTGATTGCTGATCTCGCTCAGCATATCGTCGATCGTTACAGGGATCGGCTCGCCAAATTCAGCCTTGCGGATTGGGCGCGCTACCATCGGTTCTTTCTTCATATTTTCCTCTCGCCAGGTGCGTTCCGGAAAGGCGGTCTCCTCGTCCACGCAGAAGTCCAGCCTGCATAGCCTCTACATGATCAGCTTGACCTGCCCGTCCTCGACCACCACCTCGTAGGTGCGAAGTTTCAATTCGTAGCCAAATGCCTTGCCGGTCCGGACATGATATTCCATGCCATGGCCGGGGCAGACCAATACTTCGCCCTCGTGGGCCCATTCAGTCTTCCACCCGGTGTCGGCATTGCAGATAACTGTGCCTTGCAGCCGGCCGCGGCTCAAAGGCGCGGACTGGTGCGGGCAGCGGCCGTACAGTGCGTAATAGTCACCGCCAACGTTAAAGACCGCGATCACGGCGCTGCCGACCTGAACTTCCATGCGGGTGCCAGGCGGAAAACTGTCGACAGCCGCGACGGTAATCTTGCGCCGCGACGCGCCTGTGCGAGCGAGCTCTTTTTCACGTGTCATGGTCTTGGCTTCAACCCGAAGAACTGGAGCGCGTTCCCGCCTAAGATCTTACGGCGAAGCGCGTCGTCCATGTCGTAGCGCATGAATCCTGCGATCAGGTCGCGTTCCAGGTGCGGCCAGTCTGAGGCCCACATGGTCGTGTCGCGTCCCTGGTACAGGTCGATCAGCTTGACGAGATCGCCCCGCCTAGGCAGCGCTTCCAGCTCGTGGGTGCCGATGTACCACTCGCGGATGTATTCGCTGGGCTTCTTCTCGAGAGCAGGCAGCTCGGTGCGGTAGCGCAGATATGCGGCGTCGAGCCGGTACATGATAAAGGGCATCCAGGTCAGGCCGGCTTCAAGGATGGCAAACTTCAGGTTGGGAAAGCGCACGGGGATGCCGGCGCACACCACCGACATGATCTGCAACATCGAAGTAAAGGGAAATCCCATGCTGTTGACCTGCATGAGCGTGTGGAAGTGGGCCACCCGCAGGGGGTAGTTATCATGGATGAGGGCCTCGATGCCATGAAAGCTGATTGGAAGGTCATGCCTGGCCGCGGCGGCAAAGATAGGCCAGTATTTCTCGTCCCCAATCGGCGGATTGACGCCTACGTCGGGAATACAGACGCTCACGACATCGGGATGGGCGGCGTGGCGGTCGATCTCGGCGGCGGCCCGGTCCGGGTGTTGGGGCGCGACAACGATGGCGATCTTAACGCCGTCCAGATTCTGGTAGGCGTCGACCATATATTGGTTGTAGGCTGTGGCGAGGGCAGCCGCCCATTCCGGTTCCGGCAGATAGCCGACGGGCAGGAGTTCGCTGGGAAAGAGAATGCTGTAGTCGATAATTCCCTTCTCCATTCTGGCGAGAAGGTCCTTCTGGGTCGCGAGCTTTGCGCGCGGCGGCTTGTCGTAGGATGAGCCGAGCCAGGCGATGTGCGCGATCATGTTACGCAGGGAGTTGCCCGGCTCTCCTTTGAAGTCCGCCTGCAAGACTGTCTCCATCCGCTTGCGGAAATGGCCCTCCATGTAGTCGAGCATGAACATGAGGGTGTCATCGACATGCACGTCGACGTCGACGATGGTGAGTTCCGAGAGCTCGTCGCGGTACTGGTCCAGGTCTTCATCCTGGACGGGGTTGAAGGAAGGTTCAACGCTTTGCACTCGGACGCTCTGCTTATCAGTTGCCATCGGATCTAATCCAGTTGGAGTCGAGCAGGGTGCCGGGAGTCGTATTCTGAGAGGATGCCGGAAAGGCGCGAATGTGTTATCGAGTTTAGCAGACTCGTACGCGCGCATCCAAATCAGTCTGCTGATCGCCGGTTGCGCTCTCCTCTTGCCGACCGCCGGTTGGTCACGTCGATAAGGCCATCGCCGACCATGTTGACGCAGAGCACGAGCAGGGTCAAGACCAGGCCGGGGAAGCCGGGGTACCACGGTGCAACGGTAATGTAGCCGCGTCCGTCGCTGATGATAGAGCCCAGGCTGGGGGTCGGTGGTTGGATGCCGAAGCCGAAAAAGCTCAATCCGGCCTCGTACATGATCGCGCCGGGAATCCCCATAGAAAAGGCGACGATAATGGGCCCCATGCAGTTGGGCAACACGTGGCGAAGGAGGAGGCGCCAGTTGCCGGCGCCCACGCTGCGCGCCGCTTCCACGTAGGTCTGATCTTTGATTGCGAGCACCTGACCCCGCACCAGGCGGGCGACGTCAGGCCAGGCGACGAGAGCCAAAGCCAGGCAAACCGTGACGAGACCGGGGCCAAGGACTGCAGTGACCGTCATCGCCAGAAGTATGACGGGAAAGGCGAGCATGATATCGGTAAGACGCATGATTATGTCATCGACGATTCGGGGAAAGAATCCTGAGATGAGTCCCAGCAACGTACCTGCTACCATCGACAAGCCGCGCACCAGTATGCCGACGATGAGCGAAGTGCGCAGACCATAGACAACGCGTGCGAAGATGTCTCTTCCCAGCTGATCGGTGCCGAAGAGGTTGTGCTGACTTGGCGGATAGGGGGGCGTGATCGTCTCTCCGTTCACTTCGCGGCGCATTTCGATCTGGGTCGGATCGCTGACGATGAAAGGAGCCAAGGCGGCCAGCAGTATGAGAAAAAGGATCACGCCGACGCCAACCATGGGCAAGCGAGCCTGCCCAAAACGGCGCCAGTCAAACGTAGCGAATGCGCGGATTGATAAACGCATACAGAAGGTCCACTACCAGGTTTACCAGGGATACGGAAACGGCCAGAATGATGACCGATGCCTGCAAGGCGGGCAGATCGCGAAAGACGAGCGCGTCATAGGCGTACTTGCCGATTCCGGGCCAGGAGAAAATCACTTCAATAATAGGGATTCCGCCGAGCAGGCGTACAAAGTCGGTGCCGATGGTCGTCACAATAGGGATGAGGGCGTTTGGCAGGATATGGCGGCGCGTGATCAGTGTGGCCTTGAGGCCCTTGGCGCGTGCAGTGCGGATATAGTCCTCGCCCATGACTTCGAGCAGGGCGGCGCGGGTGATGCGGGCCAAAAGCCCCAGTGATGGAAGTGCCAGGGTGAAGGCGGGCAAGATGATGAAGCGGTCAAAACCGGCGCCATAACCTGAAGGCGGCAGCATGCGCAGAAAGACGGCGAATACGATCTGCAGCATGAGGGCCAGCCAGAAGAGCGGAAAGGAGAGATTCAGCGCGGCCACCGCCATGATCAACCGGTCGGCCCAGCCATTGCGTCGGGTTGCGGCGATGACGCCCAGCCAGACTCCAATGAAGGCGCTCGTTACCTCGGCGGCCAGTGCCAGCTGGAACGTCTTGGGAAAGACCTCGAGCATGTCCTTGAGAATGGGGCGGCGCGATTGGTAGGAACGGCCGAACTCTCCCCGCGCCAGATTCCAAAGGTTATCCAAGTATTGGACCAGGAGTGGGCGGTCGAAACCCATCTCCTGCCGGATCGTCTCGACTACATCAGGGTTGGCGAATGGGCCAGCCATCATGCGGGCAGGGTCGCCGGGCAGAATGTTCAGCAAAGCGAACAGCACGGTGACCAGCCCGATGAGGATAGGGATAAACTGAAGGAGGCGGCGAACGACGTAAACGATCATGCTGGGGCGGCGCCGGTCTTACCAGGATCGAATGGCACTCGCTCTCGACTCCTCGCAAACTGTGCGGGACCACTGAAGTTCCAATGTGGCAACTGATTCCAGTTCAGAGGCTCAGGTCCTTCAGATTGTAGTTCCTGAGAAGACTTACACGAGTGTCATCGTTCCAGCGATTGGCGTCCTCCTGCCCGGCCAGAGGTTTGTAAACGTAACGAGTTTCGTTGGGAAAACGCTGCTGGCGGGCGTCGATTGCGAGGGCGATGATGCGTGATCGCTCACGGACGCGTTCGGCGTCGTAAACAACCTCTTTGCCTCCGTGTTTCGTGCGCGTGTTTAGAACGGCTTGCAGGCGGTGAAAGCCGAAGTTGATGGTGATCCGCCTTTGCGGGGAGGTGTTGGCGAATGAGGCGTGCAACGCCTGCCGATTGGACATGCAAACGTCGCCCGGTTCGCAAATCATCGGCGCTGCGCCGGGCAGCCGGTCTGAGCCGTTCGCTTCCACCATTGCTTTGATGTCCATCTTACCCAGCTTGTGGGAGCCGGGCAGCAGCCAGACGCCGTTTTCGGCAGTGCTGCCATAAAGTTGCGCCATGAAGTTGAACCCGTGTGTACCCTCGTCCCAGTCCGGGCTATCCCAGTGCGTTGTGCCGTCGTGGTGCCAGGCTACCGATGGCCCCAATCCGGCACGTTTTACGATTACCGATTCGGTAAATGGAACAAAGTCGGGTCCGTTGATGGCTGCGGCGATCGCCAGAAGTTTAGGATGTCCGTAAAGCCGCAGGCAGGAGTCCATGATCTGGAGGGGGCTACCGATACTGTTTATGACAAAGTCAGGAGCATCTTCGGGCGGCGCCGGCTCGTTCATTTTGGCCGGATGGCGGCCGCTAACCAACTCTGTGCCGCCGTAAGGGTCGCTCAACGGCTTTGCAAAGCGGAAAGACGGCCGCGTTAAATCGACGCCAAGCGCGGGGCGGCCCTGTGCGTCAACCGTTGCATCTTTGGTATAGGGCGCGCGTTCCAAGCCGTTTTCCATATCGACGAGCAGGTCGTTGAGTTCCTCATGCGCGAGTGCGCCTTCCAATACGTAGAAACCGCAGCGCCAGTAGGCGTCTATAATCTCCTGGTGGAGCGCGCCGTTAGCATTGAAACGAATTGGACCGCGATTGCCCAACTCGTAGGCCCTACGCTTTCCCTCGCGGACGTAACTCTCCATAGTTGAAGCACTCTCGTTCACTCTTGCCTCCTTAAGGAAAAGTACGTCGCACGCTTCCGATCATCTCTTCCGCGTGCGACGTACATATTGGTCATAGGTCGAATTCAGTCGATTTCATGCTTCTGCCGGGCAGCAACCAGAGTTGGTTCTATAGAGCAATCCATTGCTTCTGAGCTGCTTGCTTTCCCCTCTGCTATTCCTCCACCCAAACACGGTGGAACATATGCGTATCCATCGGCGAAGGAACATAGTTCTGCACCCGCGGCGTTGAGACGTCCACGTAGATGTTGTGCGTCAGCGGAATGTAGGGTAGATCTGCGGCGAATTGGGCGTCTACGGCCTGGTACAGCGTGGTGCGTTCGGCATCGTCGACGGTGGCGCGGGCCGCGGCGATATTGGCGTCAACATCGGCGTTGGCATAGCGAGCGTAGTTGCCCCCGGCGCCGAGGTTGTCTGAGTGCATGAGCGGGAAGTAGAAGCCATCAGGGTCGGCATAGTCGGTCACACGGTACATCCAGGCCAGGTCATAGTTGCCTGTTTCCAGCGCCTCCATGTAGGGCCCGAATTCAGTCGGTTTGATTTCGATGTTGATGCCGATCTCTTTGAGGTTTGCCTGATAGATTTCCAGCATCTTGATCAGGTTGCCCCATGGCGGCAGAATGACATCAAATGTGCCGGGCACGCCGTCGGCAAAGCCGGCCTCGGCCATCAGTGCTTTGGCCGTATCCAGGTTTGTCGGATAGTTCAATAACATGCCCTCATCGAAGCCGAGCAGTCCTGGCGGCAGGAGACCCTGGGCAACCGTGGCCCGACCCTGCAAACTGGCGATGATTGCATCCAGATCCAGAGCATAGCGGACGGCCTGGCGCAGCTTCGGATTCGTGCCGAATGGTTCGTTGTCCAGGTTTACTGCTATGAAGTCAGTATGGAAGGTCTCAGCCCAGCCCAGCTTTTCCTTGTAGACCGGGTCAGTGCTGAAGCGGTCCCAGTGGGCTGGCGGAACCCAGGCCATATCCAGCCGCCCGGCATCCAGCTCGACGATGCGTGTGTTCTCGTCACCGATAAAGCGGAACATGACCGCATCCAGGTAGGGACGTCCGTTCCAGTAGTCCTCAAAGGCATTGAGGGTGACATCCTGGTTCAGATTCCACTCACCGAGCGAGAATGGTCCGGCGGAGACGACGTTCTGACCGAAGTCCTCGCCCCACTTTTCCACTTCTTCTTGCGGTACGACGGCCAGGTTGATACTGGCGAGCATCGACTTGAATGGCGCCAACGGCTCGGCCAACTCGATTTCCAGGGTCTGTGCATCCACGACTCTGATGCCGCTGACTTCATCGGCGGCGCCATCCTGGAACTCCTGGGCGCCGACGACTATCGAAAGCATCCAAGCCTTGGGGCTTCTGGTCTCCGGGTTCAGCACTCGTTCGAAACTGTACTTGAAGTCATCGGCAGTGATATCACGGCCGTTGTGGAACTTCGCGCCGGTGCGCAGGTTGAAGGTCCACGTCTTGCCGTCGTCCGATACTTCGAAGCTTTCGGCGACTGCCGGTTCGATTTCGCGGCCGTCTGGCGATAGTCTGAAGAGGCCTTCAAGCAGATTGGGAGCAATTACGCCCTGGTCCCATCCCGCAATCGCGGCCGGGTCAAAGTTCTTGGGATCGGAGGAGACAAAGCCGGTCACGACTCCTCCCATTTTCGGTCCTTCGCTCTCTGCCGATTCCGCTGCCATGGCGTCGTCGGCCGGGGCAGAGTCGGTGGTAGCCGCCGGCGCGACGCAGGCGAGCAGGAGGGCCGCCACCAGTGCCAGCAAAAATGCCAGCCTAAACACACGCTGCGTAGATTTCATGTCAATCTCCTCAAATTGTGTGGATTAGGACAGTTCGAAGGGGCATGTATGCAGTTGTTGCGGTAAGTGGAAGGCGTCGCGGACGACTGTACGGGTCGACTTAGAGCGCTGCGCCAAAGGTAACAAATCGGTATTACGTTGTCAAGCGTCCGATTCCAGATGGGAAACCTGCAGCTGCTTCAACCTTGAATGGGCCTGTTCCGGTTCTACATTCAGTGCATGCAGCACGCCGAAATCCTCAATAATGAAGGAGGCTGAAACCGCGCCGTAGCGTGCCGCCTGCACGGGACTGCCTGTTTGCGCCAGACCGACCAGGAACCCACCGCAGAACGCGTCACCGGCCCCGGTGGGATCTACCGCCTTGGTGGGGAATGGCGGAAACTGATCCCAATCACCTTGGCCCTGCAACAGCAAGCGCATGCCGCGCGCGCCCATTTTCACGCCGATTCCCTGAGGACCGAGCGCCAGCAACTGCTTGGCTGCTGCGAAGATGTGACCCTGTTGCCTTTCGCTCCCGTTGTCCACTCCAAACACGGCGTTGGCATGGATGGCTAGCTCTTCAATACTTGGCAGCAGGAAATCGATGTTTCTGAGCAAATTGGCGTCGATTTGGGCCTCTCGGTCCCAATCCCACCAGGGCCAGTCGAAGCTGATGACGACGTCATCGCCCCGTAACCGCTTGAGGAAGGCTGCGTTGGCGCGGCTGCAGGGAAGCGGCCCGGGGGCGAGATGGGCGTGGCAGGCATGTTTCGCCAATTCGGCCCACTGGGAGAGGTCCGGGCAGAAGGACGGCCAGATGCGGCGGTGCAATGGGCTGCCGGTGTCGGCGTATTCGCTTTCGAGATCGATGATTTCGCCGGCATGGGCTGGCAGCATCGATCGCGCTTCGTCGATGCGATCGGTGCGGCTGCCGTCAGGAAAATAGAATGCGCGCGAGCGCAGCAGGTGCGGGTCCTCAATTCTGGCAACGGCTGAAAGGTCAATACCGGCTTCTGCCAACCGTTCAAGCCATTCGTTGGAATAGTCGGCGCCGACCACGCTCACTATGCTGACGTCCACGCCCCACAGGCGCATGCCGACGGCCGCGTATACGGCATTGCCGCCAAGCTGCCGCGGGGAAATCCGTCCGTCCGGGGTTACGACATCATCCAGCGTGCAGTTTCCAACCGCCAGAAATGGACTTGCCCGAGACGCAGAGGTTGGTTCGCTGTTCTTCGCTCTACGGGAGTCTTCCAAAGCGGTACTTAAATCCTAATCGGTCTCTTGTACTGCGCGGTGGGCTCAGACCCGCATCCGCAACATGGGTTTGCCGAAAGAAACCTGGAATGACTCTTGTGTCTGCGCAGACCTTGTGCCAGGCGTCATGTAGTGAATGGCAAGCGCGCGGCGCTGACGGTCGGTCGTATTTGGCGCAGTACGATGCAGGGTCTGGCAATGGTGAAGGGTGATGCCGCCGGCCGGCAGATCGCCTACGACCGCCTTGCTGTCGTCAACCAACTTGCCCATGTCGAGGAGGACATCGCTGCCTTGGGCCTGGTCATGAATCATGGGGCGCAGGTGCGAACCGGGGATGAACTGCATGGCGCCGTTGTGATAGTCGACGTCATCGAGAGTGAGCCAGACGCTGACCAGATTGGCAGGCACACATTTCCAGTAGGCGTTGTCCTGGTGCCAAAAGATCGGGCCGCCATGGTGGGGCGGCTTGTAGAGAGCCTGGTTGTGATACAGCTGGATATTTGGACCGATCAGGTCTTCAATGACGTCGAGGATGACATCATGATAGATCAGTTGGTGAAATCGAAGATTGTATTCGGAGATCCCCATGAACTGGAGCATCTCCTGCTGGTCTTCTTCGTCATGATCGTGGTGTTCTTCGCCAACAGCCAGGTTGCGAACAGGCCGCTCGCCGGTGCGGGCAAGGTCGAACTCGGAATCATACTCGCAGCGCATCTCTTCGATGAGCTCGTCCTCCAATACCTTGCCGACAACCAGGAACCCTTCTTCCCAGAAACTGGCAACCTGTGTTTGTGTAAGCGCCTTATAGCCGCTCTCGCTTTCAGCAGTCTTAGTCGTCTGCATCTGAATGCTCCCCTTTTCGTGGTTTTCTGCCGAGTGTGGCAATCGGCTGCGATCTGGCAAATCAGGCCGTCCGATGGCCGCAACGGAAGTACTGGTCCTTCCCTGCTGGCCAGGAAATCAGCCTTTTATTCCCGTGATGACGATTCCCTGTATGAAGTATCGCTGAGTGAGGAAGAAAATGGCAATTGGTATGAGTGTCGAGATGATGGTCATTGCCATCAAGAACTGGATGTCGATTTCGGTTCGGCCGATGAAGCGGTGCAGGCCCAAAGTAATTGGGAACAGTTTCGGCGAGTTCAGATAGATAAGAGGTGTAAAAAACTCGTTCCAGGCCCAGGTAAAATTGAATATTGCCACAACGGCCAGTGCCGGCCGCGTGAGAGGCAGGAGAATACGAAAGAGGACGCCTAAGCGTCGACAACCATCGATGAGGGCGGCGTCATCCAGTTCCCTTGATATAGTCAGGAAAAACTGACGCAACAGGAAGATACTGAATGCATCCCCGAAAAAGAGCGGGACGATTAATGGTTTGAAAGAGTTTATCCACCCAAACTCGCTGAAAATCATATAGAGCGGAATCAGTGTTACTTGCCTTGGCAGCATCATGGTGCTGAGGACGATGATGAAGAGAATGTCGCGGCCGGGAAAGCGAATCCTGGCGAAGGCGTATGCTGCCAGAACGCTGGAGATCAAGACGCCGATGACGTTCATGCCACTTATGTAGAATGTATTGAGATAGTAGACGGTGAAATCGCCCTGCAGCCAGGCTTTGAAAAAGTTTTCCCATTGATAGACAGGCGGAATCCACACCGGAGGCGTTTTCCAGATGAGGGCTGTTTCCTTGCCCGCGGTCGAGAGCATCCATAGCCAGGGAATCAGAAACAGACTCGCCCCGGGAAGGATGAGAACGAGGAGCCCTAACTGTCGCAGGACAGGTTGCCAGGCTCGACCAGCATTCTTCAACAAAGTAGCTTCAAGCGATGTTCTCATCTCAAGTATGTCAATTGCCGCCAGCGGTTTGCAGCATTACTATGACTTCTCCTCCTCGCCAGCATAGTAAACCCAGAGGCTTGAAGAGCGGATGAACAGAAGCGTAAAACCGATAATTATGGCGAAAAGAACCCACGCCACCGCGGACGCGTAGCCAAAGCGGGTCTGTTGAAATGCTTTGCGGTATAGGAACAGAACCATGCTAAGAGTAGAGTTGTTTGGCCCGCCGTTCGTCATGATAAAGGACTGGGTGAAGAACTGGAACGCAGCAATCAAACTTATCACGACGTTGAAAAAGATTGTGGGGGAAAGCATGGGGATCGTCACGTGCCAGAATCGCCGCAAGACACTTGCGCCGTCGATCTTGGCGGCTTCGTACAAATAGGTGGGGATTCCCTGCAAACCGGCAAGGTAAAGCAGCATGTTGGCGCCGACAGCCCACAGACTCATGATGATCAATGAGGGCAGCGCCCAATCCGAATCAAAGATCCAGCTGGGGCCGTCGATACCCACCAGCCTCAGGGCGTTGTTTATCAACCCCATTCGTGGGTTGAATATCTGCATCCACAGAACGGCAACAGCAACGCCCGAAATGACGGACGGCAGGTAGTAGACCGTTCGCCACACGCCGAGGCCAACAACCTTCTGGTTTAGGAGGAGGGCGACCGCCAGGGCAGTTGCCGCGCCGAGAGGAACGGAAACGAAGGCATAGACAGCCGTTATGCGCAGGCTTTTTAGGAACAGAGGATCCCGGACCAGTTCCTGGTAGTTTTCTAGACCGATAAAGACGTTGCGGGTAAAGAGGTCAGCGCGGAAGAAGCTCAACACGAAGGAAAAGACCAGAGGACCCAATGTGAAGACCAGGAAGCCAATAATCCAGGGAAGCAGACAGAGGTAGGCGGTAAGGACGTCCTCAGTCCTCTGCGAGAATCGCCGCTTGGCGAAACCGGGCAAACTTAGCTGAGTTGCCACGGGTCAGGTACCCCTCATAGGGTTTTGAGCAAACCGGTCCTGAATGCTGAGAATCATAGATGGCTTGATTTGAGATTGGTAGAAGACGCGAGCGGTCCGCGCGCAAAGACTGCGGATGGTCGGGTAAGGGGGTAGGGATAGAACCCTACCCCCAGTCGCCTGTCTTGAAACTTGGCGAAAACCGCTGGCTGACGTGCGTTTGGAGAACGGCCTCGATCACCGATTCCCGTCTATCCAGCCGCGCGTTCCAGTTCCACCTGCTGCGCCTCAGTTACTTGAGGGCCGATGTCCTCGAATATGGAAACTGGCGCCTTACCTTCAATGAAGACCTGATCGACGGCAGGATTGATCAGCTCCTCTGCAATCTGCTGATATCGGAAGGTGGGTCCGCGGCGGGGATAACCCATTTGCAGCTGTTCGACAACCGTTTCCAGTCGAACATTCTCCAGTCTCGGGTCCGTCTGGCGCAACGTGCCGGCCCAGGAATCTGCCATGGCCAGGAGCCCGGGAATGCGGCCGGAGACGGTGGCAATCTTATCCTGGTACCATTCGCCTGTCAGCCATTTCATCATCTCCCAGACCTCGTCGTGATTGCCTCTTTCTACAACACCCTTGTAGACCACCCATTCGTCGGGTAGGCCCATGCAGGCGCGGTCTTTGGGGCCGGTCGGGATGTGGGCGATGTCCCATTCAAACTCAGTGATGCTTTCGGCGAGGGCAAAGAATTGATCGGCGCTGCGCTCGGCCATGGCCACGACTTCGGCCGGCAGCAAGCCGGTCCACATATTGGGAATACCTGTTGCCGTCATCTGGTTGTTCTGGGCAAAGATGTTGAGATCCCACATTGAGCGGCGCACCCATTCCAGCCCTTCCTGCGCCTCGGGCTCGCCCAACCCGCAGATCATACGGGTCTCCTCGTCTCGTACTTCGCCGCCATGGGTTTCCACATGGTAGGAATAGCTCAGCCAGAAGCCGGGTCGCAACTGCCCGCCCCAGCGCGTTATTTCGCCGCTGTCATCGCGAACGGTCAGGGTTTCGGCGGCGACAAGATATTCGTCTTCCGTCCAGTCGACCGTCGGCAAGGGCAGGCCTTCTTCCTCGAACGCGGTCTTGTTATAGTAGATGCTGGTGATATCGAGATCGGACAACATGCCCATGCGAATATTATTGAACGGGTCCCACATCTGATCCCAGGCGAAGCCGATATAGATGTCATCGGCATCGGGAATGTCCACGTCGATCAAGGGCTGCAGGTCGAGGAGCTGGTGTTTTTCCGCCCAGGTGTCGATGTGGGGAGACCAGGTCGAGATGATGTCGGGCGCGGTGCCGGCGGCCATCTGGGTGAGGATTTTGTCTGGCCAGCCGCTGCCAAGCGGTTCCCACTCCAGCTTCGTACCGGGGTTGGCTTCCTCGAAAATAGGGAAAGCTTCGGTCTGATTCCACTCATCCCAGCGAACGCCCGGCGTATTGGCGTACCAGTCCCACATGGCAAAACGGATCAGAATCTCTTCGGTGGCGGGCATTTCGTCCCCGGATCCGCCGGAATCCTCTGCAGCCTGGGGCGCGGGGGCGCATGCCGTCAGAAAGGCGGCGCCAACGGCAACTGCGCTCCCTTTCAGAAAATCGCGTCTGGTTCGTTGCTTGCTCTCCATCGATCTGCCTCCTTGGATTTGGACCATTGGTTGCCGAGGGGGAACCATTCTTCAAGGACTACTTTCGGTCGGTCACATGGATTGAACGACCACAACTTCTCTTCGCAATCGACTTGCCCGGGCTGGGCAAAATGGAGGTTTCCAACTATAGCAAGAATCGCGGTCTCCGTAAGAAACGTATCGACAGCAAGAATCGGCTTCGAGAATGGCTGCGTCTGGCGACGTTTCAGATCTTGAGACGGCGCCAGTCACCAGGTGTTGGATCTACTGGCCCTCTACGACATGGGGCCAGCATGTGCGAGCCGGTCGGTGAAGACCGGCCGTAACCAAGCACTGGGAGTGCAATCGGATTGAATATGGCAAATTGAGAAACGGAGGAGCTCGGCAAGGCGCCGGCCGCGGTGGGCAGGATGACGCGCGGGCGGCAAGCGCTGTCAAGAAGGGGAGTATTGCGGGCAACGTCATGAATCGAGTCTGCTAGCTTGTGCAAAAACATGTTTCCTCCCTGATTCACCTTGCGCCAGAACTTTACAATTCAGGCGGAAAACCTGGAGGAGTTGCGCCACATTTTACTACGGCGCTATTGGCTGGACAAACGCGTTTCAAAAGCCCGGCGCAGCTCGAAAACTCAGACTATAGCAAGTCTTGTCCTTCTTAACTGGATAGAAGGTAGAGCATGCCGGCTGAGGAATGCAATCATTTATGGTTACTCTAGCGCTTTCCTCAATTGAAATGTCGTCCGAGCGGAGCCGCTTTACGGCGACGGCGAGGGTGGAAGATCGACAGAAGTCGAGAAGACATCCAGTACATTCTCGGTTATCCGGGAGACGTTGTTATCATAGCCGTTGTGCGACAGACTGGCGCACCAGCACATCGATCCCACCGAGAAAACGGCTCCGTTGTTTGGCGTCTCGAAGTAGACCATATCGGCGTGCACATTGTCTGTTTTGCGGTCTAGGAGAACGGGGGTTATCTGAAGGAAGTCCTCTATGACCGGATAAATGGAACGTCCGTGATCCAGAGAAGAAGCCAGCAAGAGCGTGTGGTGGGGCGTCCCCAGGCCGTAGTCGATGCGGTCGAGCTCGTCGCCGGAGGCGCCGCCGTACCCGAGGTCAACGCAGCCAAATGCTTTGCCCTTCCTGATCGGCTACAAGATGAACAGACGGTCTTTCACGAAACGTCCGGATGCTGCAAAATTGAAATCGTTCTACCTTACCACCTATTGTAGACGTTTCCCCCAATGAAATAGCGGTCCATGTGGTTGCCCCAATAGGCTGTGAACAGGCGGCCATCGGGTAGTTCAATAGTGATCGGGTAGCCAATGTCCCAATTCAAGAAATCATCGCGCAGAATGCGCATTTCCTGCGCGGGCCAGGTCCGCCCCTCGTCCCTACTAAGAGCCAGCTTTATGCTACCGAGTTCGTCCTGGCCGTCTTCGCGCCTACAGCGCCAACCATACGAGCACAGAATCTCACCACTACTGAGAGTGAGCAGCCGGGCCCGGTGTCCGAACGATGGCATGGGTGTTTCCTCCCAGTCGGTCCATGTCATCCCGCCGTCAAGCGAAAATGACTGAAGATGATTCCCGTTGCTGATGCGGATCATGGCAACGAGTCGTCCAGAAGGCGCGAGCGCTAACGTGGTTTCAGGATACACAGCGGCGTACTGCGAAGGTATTTCTCCTATCAACGCGTGGAAGCGCCAGGATTGACCTTCATCATCGGAAACCAATAGCGAGGCCGAGAGAGGCTCGCTGAGGCAACTTGACGCCGGGAGAAGCAGCCGTCCAGTCGGGAGTCGCACGGCCGGAGCCATAACCGTAGCGTCTGTCAGTGGACCAGGATCCAAAGGCTCAGAATCCATCGTCCAGGAATGGCCGTCATCCCCTGAACGCAGAAGCCACGTTTCAAAATCGTTCCGGCTTGCGAGAGGCAGGATTCTTTCACCAGACTGGTCGTGGTTACGATAGAGCAGGAGACTGAGTATCCAATTTCCGCCGCCCAGGCGGTGAAATACTGGTACGCGAATGTCGGTCGGCCAGGGAAAATGGGCAATGGCTTGGGCATTCTCGGGGTTCCAGATCTGTCCGCTGGCGCTAGAGCGCACCAGGATAGCCTTGCCATGGGGCGCCACATGTTCGGCGGCTTGGCGAAAGGCCAGCATGATTTCGCCATCATCCGCCAAAGCGATATCCAGGTCGTTGCAGTGGTCCCGCCCATGCTGGTAAAGAACCATCTGCTGGGAGGAAAGGCGTTCAGGAAAAAGCTCTGGATACAACTGCTTACTAAGCACACTGACCACCCTTCGTAACTGCGTCACATCGTCTTGAAGCTGGGAGATCTGATCAGCGTTTGTCTGGGTTGAAACCTCGAGGGTGTCCTGTCGATTCTTGATCATAAAGAAAGAAACGGTTCCCTCATGGGGTGTTTCTAATTCGACACGCAGCCGAATCGGTTTTCCCGCTGTTACAATGTGTGCCGGTACAGTAAGGCGGTAGATGCCGCTGTTGCCGTGCATCTCGTGCTGTCGATGGTAACCGTCGGCCGGCAACTGTACACGCTTAGGCGTGAACTCCAGCCGAAAATCATGTGCGTGCCAAGCCAGTGCAGTACGTACGCCGAGGTCAAAAGAGAGGGCATATTCGCCATTAATCAATAGGCGGGCCCGATTGGGAGGATAAACATTGTAGGGAGTGTTGTAGCTGGCCCCCACAAAAGAGAATGCGGTCAGAGCCTTATCAGGCACTGGGTGTGTTTCCCATTCCAAGGGTTTCGTGTCTTCCGTTGGCTGTCGCCACCAGGATAGTGTCCACCACCCTTCAGCGAAACCTCGATAGTCGATCCCTGGCTGGGCTCGGGCCATTGTGTGAGTGGGGCCAGACGGGGCGGAAAGGATGCGCCGGAAACCTTCAGCCGGCTGCGGTTCCTCCACTTCAGGGAGTACATCAGGACGAATCTCGGGTGCCATTTTAAAGCCTCACTGAGATGGGTTATGCGAAGAGCATATCAAAGTCCAAGAGAGACGACTTTCAAGAAGAAGCCTATGCCTTCCCTCGCTGCCACAAACGTGGATCCAGTGCCATACGTAGACCGTCGCCGAGGAAGTTCAATCCCAAGACGGTGATGAATATAGCTGCGCCAGGAAAGAAGGATGACCAAGGGGCCTGCTCCAGATAGCCATACCCGTTCTTAAGCATGGCCCCCCAACTTGGTGTTGGAGGCGGTGCGCCCATGCCCAGGAAGCTCAGGCTGGCCTCCGACAGGATGGCGCCTGCAATACTTAGAGATGCTTGCACGATTAACGGCGCAGTAACATTGGGCCAAATGTGGTAACGCACCATTCTTCCATGGCTTACTCCCACGACGTATGCTGCAATGACAAACTCACGTTCCCTTACTGAGAGAACCTGACCACGTACCAACCGGGCGAATGCCGGTGCGTTTACTATTCCGACAGCGATCATCACGTTGCTCAGGCTTGGACCAAGCGCTGCCGTTATGGCCAGGGCCAGGATCAGCGTGGGAAAGGCATAGAATGCGTCAACGAGACGCATTAGGACGTCGTCGGCCCAGCCGCCCCAGTAGCCAGCCAACAATCCCAAGAGTATTCCAAGAATTGTTGCCAAGCCAACCGAGACCAGGCCCACCTGCAACGACACGCGTGACCCGTGGATGAGGTTGCTCAAGACATCGCGGCCCAAATCGTCGGTGCCCAGCAGATGAGTTCGGCTAGGCGGCGATAGCACGGCGCCGTAGTCCAAGGAAGTGGGATCGTAAGGGGAAATGAGTTCAGCAGTGAACGCCATGAAGATCAAGCCGACCCATACAACGATGCCAACCCAGGCGAGCCGTGACTCCAGGACTCGGCGGAGGACGATGAAGCGTTTGTTAAGAGAAAGTCGAATGGCTGAGGTAGCGATCTGTGAAGTGCCCTTGTTTCGCTGTTTCGCTCGGCTGCCCCTGTAGTGATCCTCAACAGAGTGCTCTAGCCATAGCGGATGCGGGGGTCCAGGTATGCATACAAGATATCGGTAAAGAGGTTACTGATCAAAACAGCTATCGCCATCAGCATCATCACACCTTGAACCATTGGAATGTCGCGCCCAAAAATGGAATCCATGGCAAGCCGGCCTATCCCTGGGATGCCAAAAACGGATTCTACGATAACCGTCCCGCCGATAAGCCGGCCGATTTGCAGGCCGATTATGGTGACCACGGGAATCAACGCATTTTTTAGCGCGTGGCGGACCATCACCACAAGAGTCTTCAATCCTTTGGCCCGCGCCGTGGTTATGTATTCCTGTTGAAGTACCTCCAGAAGAGCTGAACGCGTCTGGCGCATGGTGATTGCGGCCAGTGCAGTCCCAAGCGTGATGGCCGGCAAAATCATCAGCTTCAGATTTGCAAATGGCCTATCTAAGAACGGGACATAGCCGCCTGCGGGCAGCAAGCGCAACCACACCGAAACGACCAGGATCAACATGATGCCCAGCCAAAAGTTTGGGGTGGCCACGCCTGCCAATACAAATGCAGTCCCCGCAGCATCCAGCTTGGAATTCGGTCTGAGGGCTGAGAAGATTCCTACGGGTAGACC
Source organism: Caldilineaceae bacterium (assembly GCA_965116395.1). Classification (GTDB taxonomy): domain Bacteria; phylum Chloroflexota; class Anaerolineae; order Caldilineales; family Caldilineaceae; genus Bin5. The sequence goes on along the minus strand of OZ220684.1, from coordinate 4,587,595 downwards.
CACTGCCATCGACACCAATAAAGACAACAGGCTTAGTTCGATTGTTGGACCCAGCCTCTGGGCAATCCCTTCAAGAACGGGCTGCTTGTTGCGAAAGGATACGCCCAAGTTGCCTTGCAGCACCTTGCCTACCCAGTTGAGATATTGAACTGGCAACGGACGGTCCAACCCCAACTCTTGCCGGTAGTATTGGTAAAGTTCCTCGTCACGTAAGGCGTCTTCAGGTAACAGAGCTACGGCGGCATCGCCTGGAACAAGCAAGATAATGGCAAAGGAGATGACGGTAACCAGCCACAGGACGGGAATTACCTGTAGAACTCGTCTAACAAGATATACCGTCATCCTTCACCCTTGCTGAGTCATGAAGTCCAATGCAGATTTGCTCCATTCCAACTCCAGGCGCTCCACTCTACTGATACCCCACTGAGTTCTTTCGGGAAGATGAGAGCTTTGGGAATGGCGTAAATGAAGAGCCAGAGAGCGTCTTCATACACCATTTCCTGAATCTGCCTATAGATTTCGTGACGTTCGTTTGGATCGAAGGTTTCTTGGCCCTTGGCCATCAAGTCATCGATCTCAGTGTTCGACGAACGAACGAAATTGCCATAGCCAGTAGTCAGCAACTGCCGACGCTGCCCACTCGGATCAGGGCTCCAGCCGCGCGTATTATGGTTAAGGTCCCAGCCTTCGCCTGTTCTGGCTGCCTCACGCCACCTGACAACGTCTACGACGTCAAGCTCAATGCGGATGCCCAACCCTCTTACAGCGGCCTGTACACCCTGTCCCGTCCTGAGGTCCTGGCTACGGTTAAACTGCAACATTACCAGGTCCACGCCGTCGGGATAACCGGCTTCGTTAAGCAACTCCTTCGCCTTATCCGGATTGTAGTCGTAGTAGGGGAGCGCGTCATCATACCCAAGCCCACCCTTCGGCCAGAAATGTTTGGAGCGGAAGCCAAGTCCAAGCCCCAAGGCATTGGTCAGGTCATCGTAGGGAATCGCATGAGCAAGCGCTTTGCGCAGAGGAATGTTATCGGCAAACTTTCCCTCTTGGGCGTTGAGACCCAAAGCATAGGTTGTGGGGGCCCAAGTGACCGGAAAATTCCTCAGGTTCGCATCGTTTTGGGCGGATGTCCAGTCTTTGGGGTCGATGTCCGACAGATGCATATCCCCACTGCGTAGTCTCAGAAATGCCACCGTATAGTCGGTTAGCATATCGAACCTTATCGAGTCCAGATACGGCAGTGACTGACCATCTTCACCGACCTGCCAGTAGCCATCAAATCGTTCGACTGAGATATGGTCATCTTTCACCCACTCAACAAACTTGAATGGGCCGGTGCCAACCGGGTGCTGGGCATATTCGTCGTCGCCCATCTCCTCAACGGCCTGTTTCGAGACAATCCGGGTACGACCATTACTGGCAGGGTACGCCATCAAATGAGGAAAGGCCGCATTTGTCGCAGTCAGGTTGACCCGGATGGAGTGAGAATCCAAGCTGTCGATCGACTCAATTTCGGCAACTACATCCTTCGCCACCGATTGTGGGTGGTCTCTCATCCGCAGTAGGTTCCACTGGGCAACATCGGCATTCCAATCACTGCCATCGTGAAACTTTACTCCCTCACGGAGGTGGAAGATCCAGGCTGTATCGCCGTCTCGCTCCCAGCTCTCTGCCAGGGCTCCTGCTAGTTCGAAGGTACCTGTCTCCGGGTCAACAAGCCGGTGATGCAGCAGACTTTCGTGTATCTGCCCCCAGAACTGGGTGTGTGGCCCCGTATCCAGGTGTGCATCGAGTATTTTGGGGGGCTGTTGACGGACAATCAATGTGGGTCCACCGCGCTTGATCATCGATTCGGGTGCGGCAGGCGCCTCAGGCGCCGGTGCCTGGGACGCCCCTCCCGGGGCTTGTACCGCACAGGCAGCTGCTACCAGGCTGGCACTCGCCATCGCTGAAACCTGTAGGAATTCTCGTCGCGAAATTGTGTGAGCTCTCTTCCCTGACATGGTGTCGTTTCCTCCCTTTGAGGTGCGTGTAACTCTCAAGAACGCGCGGGAAATAGACAAAGTAATATTATTATACTGAAATAAAATCGTTTGTCAAACCCTTTTTCGAAGGGGGCGCATCATGGATTTGCGGTGGGTACAGTGGGGCAGGGAGAATGTGCCGGTGGCGGCTGGAATTGTTTGCCGGCTCTTGGAGAGGCACTGGGCAGTCACAGAGCCTGCTCCTACCGGACCGTTTTGGAGGGGAATACTGTTGGCTAGACACGTTACTGGGGAAGATTGAGCACGGTCGCCAGCCGGGGGGCGTTGCGGGGGCACAGCCCCTGCACAAGGGAGGGACGAAGGCGTGACCGCCCAAATGAAAGCCATGAGGGGTGAAAGAACACATTTGCTTGCCTCGCGCAGGGTTGCCATTTAGTTGCGGCTGAGTAGCTACGGATGAAACGAATATTGAGGGTGCCTTTCCCGCTGGAAAGGCGCCTGAATCTTGTTCATTTGATCGACCACATAAGTGGCATCGGACGAGACAAGAGATTCGAGATTTTCCGCCTAAGAGGGTGGTTCCCAAAATGGGGAGGAGTTCTGGCAATCTCTGGGGAGTTAGACTAGGGTCCGCAGCCCTCCACTCCGGACAAACCCAAATTTGGGAAAAAACTTTCGTAGCACCGAGGAGACGGCACAAGAAGGGTGCATTTTGCCACCATCCCCTAGACAGTTTCTATGAGGCCGGCGGTTTCTACCTGAATTCTTAAGAAATTAGACGCACGCCAAGCAACTCCTCTCCAAATCCGTGACCTTCGATAGCCCGGCTCATGAGATTCTGTGTCAGCGTGCAGATCCGAAGAGGATGAACCGCGTAACCGAGCCCGGGGCCTTGAAAATTGGTCGACACGGCGTGCAACCCAACATCCGCCGCTGGCACGATCGGACTGCAAGGTTGCTTGCGCCAGATTCGCAAAATGTTGGCTAGCTTTCGATTTCCAGTCTTAGAGTGAAGGGTGGATGCCACTAGTTGAGTAAGTCGGCTATTCCGAATAACGCCCTCGGTCGCTACCGGATCAAACTTTCCATTCTCCTACCCTGGCCTCCACTACTACAAAATGAATTTGTTTAACACATTTTCGGTTATCCGGGAGACGTTGTTTTCATAGCCATTATGCGACAGACTGGCGCACCAGCACATCGAACCCACCGAGAAAACGGCTCCGTTGTTTGGCGTCTCGAAGTAGACCATGTCGGCGTGCACATTGTCTGTTTTGCGGTCTAGCAGAACGGGGGTTACCTGAAGGAAGTCCTCTATAACCGGATAAATGGAACGTCCGTGATCCAGAGAAGAAGCCAGCAAGAGCGTGTGGTGGGGCGTCCCCAGGCCGTAGTCGATGCGGTCCAGCTCGTCGCCGGAGGCGCCCCCAAAAACCAGGCCGAAGTCGCCAATCGTCTCGGTGGCAGAGACGCCGTCAAATATGAATGCCGCCCGTTCATCGAAGCTGCCCGGCTGTCTGACGTAGCCGGGGGCGGGATCCCGCCAACCCTGGGCCGTGAACCCGATTCCCGCGATCTGGTTAGGTGGTTTGCCGCGGTGCCGCCACAGCCCCCCCAACTCGCCGGTTGTACTGTGATAGCACTCGCCGGGAGCCGAGTCCCATGCACGCGTGCCAGCTTGGCCGCGGCGGACTTCAATGACGTGGGGGCGTTCCGGGTCTACGCTTGTAACCCAGAAAAAGCCGTTTCCTCCCAGATACATTAGCCGCCCCCCTCCTGCCAGGAATCCTTCCAGGGCCTCCAACATGGGCGCAGTCCAGTATTCCGGATGTGTACCGGTCACAATCACCTTGTAGTTGGCAAGCAGGTCCTGGCGCTCGTTGTGCAAATCGCCATCTGTTGCAACATCATAGGAGAAGTCTTTCTGTTCGAGCCAGTCGATCAAGTAGAGGTCGGCGCTGAAATGTCGTGGTCCCCTGGTCAGGACATGACGGTATTTGGGACGCATGTTTACGATCGGACGCAAACTGGACGAGTAACAACAGCCGCTATCATCAGTGTGTCGGTCGTAAAGGGACATAGCAAATTCGGGCCGCTCTTCAAGGTAGAGGTCGCGCGGGTCCAGACTGAACTCGCCGGGCGGCAGGTCGGCGAAGTGTTCCTTGGCAGCATCCATTCGGTCATTGGCGTAGGCAAGATAAGTGAATGTCGGGACGAGGAAGAGAATGGGGGCCTGGGCAGTCCCGCGGGGTGGCCGAACAATGAATGGAATATGATCTTCCTGCCCGTCACCTTCCAGCCGGGCGGCATAGACGCCACTGCGCAGCCCTTCGGGGACGATAAGTTCGAAGTCCCGGTCCCATCCGGCATCCTCCAGGTCGTCCTCGTGGAAGTGAATAGCGCCGTACTGGTGAGGGGCGTGCCTATAGTCCACTTCAGTAGCTTCCCAGTTGTGGCCGGTTGCGGCGCGCACTGGCATGTTGACAGCAGTGCCGTGCAGCTTTCGGGGACCTATGTCGGTCACCTGGCTTGACGCAGGATTCAATGACAGATCCCAGGAGGCCACCAGATCCGCCTCGGCTACTTCTGCGGGGGTGTCACCTTGCTGCAGGCGTTCAATTTCATCGGATTCGAGGGCCCGTTTGAAGAGGCGCGGGCTGTCAATCTTGCCATTGAAAAGTCCCTGGGCCTTGAAGCGGGCGGAATGAACTGGTTCAAGGCTGGACGCTGCCAGGAGCAGAGCGCAGCCGTTGTGCAAGTTTGGTCTGGCCTGGACGACATGGTTCACGGAAACGGCCGAACCGTCGGCAGGCCAACTGGATTTCGGCATCTGGAAAAGTCGCACCTGCCCCGTCCCGCTGTCGAAGGCAGCGGCGACGAAAATCCATTCCCGAGCCCGCATCGCTCGGCCCGTACTGACGCGCTTTGTAGTGCCGCCGGCGCCAAGCCAAAGCTCAAGCGCGCCCTGTTTCCCGATTGCCAGGCAAATCCCAGCTCCGTCAGCGGACCACTTGCTGAGCAGACCCTGGCACTGGCCACTGAGCGGCGTTGTTGGCCAGATCCAGGCCTGGATAGTGAAGCTGGACAACTGGCCCAGGATTTCACTGTCGGGTACGACGACATAGGAGCCTGCGAGGGCGACCTGAAGGCGTCCTGCGCGTCTGCCGTCAATCGCCGACTCCACCTGCTCTTCTTTGAAGCCGGGCCCAGCAGGATTCTCATCGCCATGAATCAGACGGACCAGCGAAGTGTCGTAGCTCCTCAGGTCAGTGCTGACCATGAAACGAATCGACTCACCAGAGGCGACGCTCAGCCTGTCTGTATATCCTATCAACTCGGTTGTCATTCTCTGCTCCTATAACAGGAAGGGTAGCTACTGAGCCACACATAGTGCCTGTCTTGACCATCCCTTTGTCGCTGCCGCCATTCAGGCAATCTGACTGCGTATGCAGTTGGCGGGAGCCGCGTTGCTGGTGCGGCACTGCCGGAATGCGCAGACACGGTCGGTGAGCGATGGTTCTGGAGGGGGGCGTTGCGGGGGCGCAGCCCCTGCACAAGGGAGGGCGCTTGCGGCCGACCGCCCATATAAGAGTAGAGAGCTGGGAGAGCACCCACGCTCCCCTCTTTCAGGTTCGTAAATGAGTTGTGGCTGAGTAGTTTCCAGGAAAGAAACTTTCGTCGCGACGGTTGTGTCGCTGCCCCTGCTGGCGCCTGTGTTTCTGATTATGTTGTCATCCCCGCCCCATCCCATCGAGATTGAGCTCATGCGGCAAATTGACCATTACCCAAGCGCGACTGCAGAACAACAATCAGGTCAGAGAAATGAATAATGTCCGCACAGGGGGAGTGAAATTCGGACATGCATTGTTAGGCGGGTTGTCCAATGGTGTCGGGCAACCGGCTAGATGGTCGCCACTGCGGGGAATGTAGCACAGACGTTTACACTTATCAAGTGTGAATCTGGATCCAAATGCAAGTGGAGCAGCGGACTGTTCTGAGCACTCTAAAATATGGAAACGCTCAGTTACTAGTGGGTGGAAGGGGGATGGTCCAGAACGCGAAAGTGAGGACAAAAGAGCGGATGATCTCACCTGAGAAGGCGAAGGGGAACTATCGCACATGCGAGTAGCCATAGGCAGATGAAAATACAGCAAGCCCTATGCCCAATCCCTTGCCAATGCAGAATAAGATAACCCCCCCCTTTAAGCCGCAAATGGTTTTTCAAATTTGGCTTATGCATGATACATTTACAAAATGTTCAATTTGTCCGACTTCAGGGCAAGGCCAGCAGGGAAGTAAGAGTTTCGCAAGCAAAAAAGGTGTGGGGAACTGCCAATTCGAGGAACCGAAGACCGAGTCGCAAGGTGAGGTACCCCGGCCAGGAGAGAGGCAACGGTTGCCCCGGCAGAATGGGTGTCTGGAAGTGAAGCAGGAAGGCCATTGCGATCAGGCTGACTGACTGTGTAAAACATGCTATGCTATTGTGCATACTGAGAAACAATGGCGTTTCACTTTTTGGCGAAGCCAAGAGCAAACCGGTACTTGAAAGGTACGCATAACTGCACATGAACGAGACTCTACAACGCACCGTTCCGGTTATCGGGATGACCTGCATGGGTTGCGCGGCGGCCGTGGAAACCAGCAGCAAGCAGGCCGCAGAAGTTGACGAAGCAACGGTCAACTTCGCCAGTGAGCGCCTTACCTTAACCATAGACTCCTCACAAAAGCATACCAACGAAGTGTTGGCAGACGTGCGCCGCCTGGTTACTCGGGCCGGCTACAAGATTCCAACCCTCACACTGACCCTTCCGATAATAGGCATGTCCTGCACTGCTTGTGTGAGTGCTGTTGAGCAGGCACTGCGCGAGGTTGATGGCGTCGTATATGCCAGTGTCAACTTTGCTTCAGAGCAGGCTCATGTCGAATATGTAAGCGGCCTGGGTGCACGCGCCCCGCTTGTCGAAGCCGTGCGCAAAGCCGGCTACGATACGGTCGCCGCCTCACCTCAGCCAGAAACACCACCGACAGTCGACGCGGTTGCAACCGGAGGACAGCTTCCCTCGGTCAGGTCGAAAGTAGTGGAAGTTGAACCTGTCGAAGATGCTGAGGCTGAAGCGCGCGCCGCCGCGATCCGGCATGAGTTCATGCGACTGCTGGTGGGATTGGTATTTTCGCTGCCGCTGCTGATTGTCAGCATGGGGCGGGATTTCGGGCTTCTGGGCGCGTGGGCACATGGGGGATGGGTAAACTGGCTGCTGTTTGGGCTGGCAACGCCAGTGCAATTCTACGTGGGTTGGGATTACTACGTAGGCGCACTCAAGAGTTTACGCAATCGCAGCGCAAATATGGATGTGCTGGTGGCAATGGGCACAACGGTTGCCTACGTTTTCAGCCTGGCAGTCCTGTTTGCACAGTTCGGAGGCAGCGATCTGCTTGGCAGCCACGTATATTTTGAGACTTCAGCGGTAATCATTACTCTGATCGTTTTGGGCAAACTGTTGGAAGCCCGGGCCAAGGGCCGGACCAGCGCGGCGATCAAGGAGCTGATCGGTTTACAGAGCAGGACGGCTCGGATTCTGCGCGCGGGAGAAGAAGTAGATATCCCCGTCGAAGAGGTTGTGGTCGGCGATATCGTGGTGGTTCGCCCGGGAGAGAAGATCCCCGTCGACGGCGTTGTAATTTCAGGTGGGTCCGCAGTTGACGAGAGCATGTTTACCGGCGAGAGCATGCCGGTTGGTAAGGCGATAGGGAGCGAAGTGTTCGGGGCAACCCTTAACAAACTGGGGCTGCTGGGAATCGAGGCGACGAAGGTTGGACGCGAGACGGCACTGTCGCAAATCATCAGGTTGGTAGAAGAAGCCCAAGGTAGCAAAGCCCCGATTCAGCGTGTAGTAGATCAGGTCGCGGCCTATTTTGTGCCGGCGGTCATCGGGCTGTCGGGCGTGACATTTGTTGTATGGATGCTTGCAGGCGCCGGTTTTGTTCCTGCCCTGCTGCGCGTTGTCGCAGTACTGGTCATCGCCTGTCCATGCGCTATGGGTCTGGCGACACCTACCTCAATCATGGTGGGAATTGGTAAGGGAGCGGGATTAGGCATTCTGTTCAAGAACAGCATTGCATTGGAACAGACGCACAAGCTTACGGCCGTTTTGCTCGACAAGACAGGTACGATTACGCAAGGGGAGCCGGTAGTTACAGACCTGGTTGTAAGCCAGGACCTGATGGGCAAAGGAATTGCAGGACCTTCCGGTAGTTTGACGGTGAAGGGGGAAGAGTCTGACCTGCTGCGGCTGGCAGCCTCAGCTGAACGGGGGTCGGAACACCCGCTGGGTGAGGCAATTGTGCGAGCAGCTCAGGTAAACGGACTGGACTTGGCCGCTCCCTCCCAATTCGAGGCGATCGAAGGCCATGGGATATCCGCCCATATTGAGGAGAAGCGAATCCTGCTGGGCAATCTGAGGCTGATGGAGAAGGAAGACATCGACTTGAACGGGCTTGGGCCCCGGTTCGCCGAACTGCAAGCCGAAGCAAAGTCTACAATGTGGTTGGCGGTAGACGGCCAGGCCTCGGCATTGATAGCGGTGGCCGACACTGTAAAGGAAGGGTCGAGAGAGGCTGTCTCGGCGCTGCGGAAGAAAGGCCTGACGGTTGCAATGCTCACGGGCGACAACCAATCTACCGCTGACGCTATTGCACGAGAGGTTGGAATAAACCGGGTGATTGCCGAACTGTTGCCTGGCGAAAAGGTCGAGCAGGTGAAAGCATTACAGGCAGAAGGCTTCCGAGTAGCAATGCTGGGTGATGGAATTAACGACGCGCCGGCACTGGCGCAGGCTGATGTAGGCATCGCGATTGGCGCGGGCACGGACGTGGCGATGGAGGCTGCCGACGTGACGCTCATTCGAGGCGACCTGCGCAGCGTTCCCCATGCAATCGAGTTGTCGCAGGCGACGATGCGAAATATCAGACAGAATCTCAGCTGGGCATTTGGCTACAACGTCGCCCTGATACCGATTGCCGCCGGGGTTCTGGCTCCCTTTGCGTGGGCGCCGCCTTTTCTACAGCAGCTTCACCCTATTCTGGCGGCGGTCGCAATGGCACTGTCGAGCGTCAGTGTGGTCACCAACGCCTTGCGTTTGCGGCGGCAGAGATTCGAACAAAGATGATATTCGATTTCGGGTATCTGGCGCTAGTGCTGTCCCTGGTCCTGTGTGCCTATGGAATGGCTGCTGGGTTTTGGGGCGGTCAGCTGGAGTCGAGGGCGTTTTATCCCGGTAGTCCGGCCCGCAAGTTGGGGCCGGATACTGCAAAGCAGTTTAGTGCCCCATGGAGCGAACGGCTGACCGACAGCAGTTTTCACTCGGTTTATGCCGTCTGCGGGCTCGTAAGTGTTGCAGCCCTGATTCTCTGGTACGGTCTGCTTACCGACCAGTTTCAAATCAGCTATATTTGGAACAGTTCCGAGCGAAGTTTACCAACCTTCTACAAGTTTGCCGCGATCTGGGGCGGACAGGCGGGAAGTCTGCTCTTCTGGACCCTCTTGCTCAGCCTGTTCAGTACGGCGGCAGCTCTCACCTTTCGAAACAAGCATCGCTACCTGATGCCCTTTGTCAACGCGACACTGTTGGGCACGTTGCTTTTCTTCCTCACTCTACTCGTCTTCAGCGCCAACCCTTTTGAACAGATCGGCATCGTCCCGAGCGACGGTCGCGGGTTGAACCCCTTGCTCCAAAACTACTGGATGGTAATCCACCCGGTCATGCTCTACCTGGGGTGGGTGGGATTGAGCGTGCCCTTCGCCTTTGCAGTCGCCGCGCTGGTGAGCAAGAGACTGGACAGGCGCTGGGTGCGGACGGTACGGCGCTGGACGCTGATCCCGTGGATGTTTCTCTCGGCCGGCATCATCATGGGCAGCCAGTGGGCGTACATGGAGTTGGGATGGGGAGGATACTGGGCATGGGACCCGGTCGAGAACGCCAGTTTTCTGCCCTGGCTGACCGCGACCGCCTTCCTGCATAGCGTCATCATTCAGGAGCAGCGCGGCATCCTCAAAGTCTGGAACGTTACCCTGATATGGCTAACTTATACCCTGGTCATACTGGGCACTTTTACCACAAGAAGCGGCATACTGAGCAGCGTCCACAGCTTCGCGCAAAGCCCGGTTGGCCCCTATTTTCTCGTTTTCCTCGCATTGACCACAGTTGGGTTCCTGCTGCTGCTGTATCAACGGATTCCCTACCTCCAGGGCGAGAACGAAATTGATTCAATTTCCAGCCGCGAGGGTGCCTTCCTGGCCAACAACTGGTTGTTCGCGGGCATAGCATTTGTTGTGTTGTGGGGTACGTTTTATCCCATGTTCAGCGAGATCCTGACCGGCGAACGCATCGCGGTTGCCGCCCCCTGGTTCAATCGAGTGGCTGGTCCACTCTTCCTGCTGTTGTTCGTGTTGATGGGCGTTGGGCCGCTTCTTGGCTGGCGCCGCACTGGTGCAAAGGCGTTACGCCGCCAGTTCACCTGGCCGGTCGCGGCCGCTCTCGTCAGCGTGCCGTTCTTGCTCTTGACCAGCCGCAATGTCTTCCCGGTTGTAGGATTCAGCACTTGCATTTTTGTGGCCGCGACGATTGTGCAGGAGTTTGTGCGAGGCACAAATGCCCGGCGCAAGAGCAGAGGCGAACCGTTGCCCGCGGCGTTGTGGGGGCTGATGCGCCGTAACGGGCGCCGCTATGGCGGCTATGTCATCCACTTTGGCATCGTGCTGATCGGCGTCGCCATCATCGGCAACGAGTTTTACCAGTCCACAACCCATGTCACGCTGGCAAGCGGCGCGTCGGTCGACCTGGCTGGCTACACCTTGACCTATACGGATCTTGAATCAGAGCGCAGAAGTAACCATACTGAAATAAGAGCCAATATTAGCGTGAATGATTCCGCAACCGGCAGGTATCTGACGGAGATAGTCCCGCGCCGCAACATTTATGATAAGACACCGGATCAGCCAACCAGCGAGGTCGGGCTGCGCATGACTCCTGCTGAAGACGTTTATGTAATACTAAACGGCTGGGAAGGTGACGGCAGCAGCGCTACGTTTACCGTCTATGTCAACCCGCTGACAATGTGGATGTGGGTAGGCGGCCTTCTTGTGGTCCTGGGAACAGCCGTTAGCGTGTGGCCGCATCCGCGCCCTGCACGAGCCCCGCGCGCCGTGACTTCCCCATTCCGGGAATCGGCTACCGCCGGCCAGGCGTCAGCCTGAACAGGGGCAGTTCCGAAAACGCCACCAAGAATCCAAAACCGCATTCCTTTCGTCCCGTTTGACAAGAAGGCGGGCGGCGCCATTTTCACAATGGCCGTAGCCAGAAAGCATTGACTTAGAATGTTGTGGTTAGCTCTCGTCCTGATAGGTATAGTTGGTGTCGTCGCTGTTGGATATGTCATTTGGCCTCTATTTCGCAGTGCGCCTCCGATGAGCCGGCCTGAAGGGGAAGAGATCGCCGATCTGCAGACGCGCAAAGAGGTGGCGTTGGAGGCGATCAGGGAGCTGGAGTTCGATCACAGCGTTGGCAAGATTGAGAGTGCCGATTTCGAGCGCTTTAACCGGATCCTGCGAAATAGAGCTTCGACACTGATTGAACAGATCGATGGCTTGCCCGACGGCTCTGAGACTGTAGTAGCAAACAGCGTGGGTCTGGCCGACCAATTGGAAATCGAGATTGTTGGTCGTCGCCGGGTAGAGGATGTGCCGCCAGATGAAAGCAGCAGTAGTCTACGAGAAGAATGATATTCGCATAGCCGAAGTGCCGCGTCCTCACGCAGGACCCGGTGAGATTGTCGTGCGGGTGATGGCGTCCGGCATCTGTGCGACCGACGTCAAGATTCTGGGCGGCGCCGGGATTCCGGCCGAGCTTCCGGCTATCCTGGGGCATGAAGTCGCGGGAACGATCGTTGAGCTGGGGGCTGGAACCAGGGAAGGCGGCTTACATGCGGGGCAGCGGGTGGCCGTCTACCCGATTGCAGCCTGCGGGGAATGCTTCTACTGCAGGCAGGGACGCAACAGCCTATGTCTGTATGAGCACGGCCTTGGACACGGTGACGACGGCGGATTCGCCGAGTTCGTCCGTGTGCCGGCCGAAATTGTACGGTTGGGCGGCGTTATTGATATTGGAGAAATGCAGTTCGATCTGGCTGCGATGATTGAGCCGACTTCCTGTTGCATTGCGGCCGCCGAACAGTGCAAGACCAAGGCGGGAGACACGGTTGTTGTGGTTGGGGCGGGTCCACTTGGGCTGTTACATACGATTGTATCCAAGGCCCAAGGCGCTAATGTAATCTGTGTTGATGTCAACGAGGCCCGCCTGGTTACGGCGCAAAGGGTAGGCGCGCTGCGGGTCGTTAACCCGGAGAGGGAAGATAATCTGGCAGCCGTGCGCGAGCTCTCTGAATTGGGTGCTGACGTAGTGATTGCGGCTGTAGGCGTGCCGAAAGTGATGGAGAACTACCTGCCTCTCGTGCGCAATGGCGGAGTCTTCAACATCTTTGGCGGCACGCCGCGTGGCGAAAAGATGACAGTAGATCCTCGCTGGATACATTACGGCGAGATAGTGTTGACAGGTACCTTTGCGTCGTCAGTGCAACAGTTCCATAGAGCATTTCACTTTGTCCGGGACCACGCCGACGACATCGAAGCGGTGATTTCCACGCGTTGCGGTTTGGACGACATTCTGGGTGCAGTGCAGCGAGTACAGGCCGGGGAAGGCACGAAGTCCATTTTGATGTTTTCAGGTTGAGTTGGCTTCGTCAGTGGCAAGCGAAAGGGATTGAATGAAAGTCAAGTGGTATGCACATGCATGTCTGCGGATAGAAGGTGATGGCGTCAGCATCATTACAGACCCATACACGCCCCACAAGTCGGGATTCGCGGCGGTGGCCGAAACGGCCGACATCGTTGTACGCAGTTCGGACGACGACTCAGCCCATGCCAATGCTGCCATGATTCCGGGAGCGCCGGAGATAGTTACGGCTACGCACATTCTGCCCTATGATGGCGAGAAAGGTTCCGGCGCCAGCGAGAGTCAGAATCGCCCGGCTGCGCAAGCCGCGGTCCTGACGCGAGCCGGCATACAGTTCACGGCCATCCCCGCGATGGAGTCGATGCTTGTCAAGCTGGAACCGCGTGACAATGCCATGTACAGCTTTGTCGTCGAAGGGATCCGTATTGTTCATTTCGGCGACGTGGGCAACCGCCTTGAGGCTTGGCAGCTGGCGCAGATGGGTGACGTGGACCTGGCCATTGTGCCCACGGGCGGCCCGCCCACGATTGAGTTGTCTGATCTGCACGATGCTTTGGCGGTCCTGCGGCCAGCCGTGACGATCCCGATGCACTATGCGTTGCCCGGATGCAAGTTTCCAACAATGGCGGATGTAAGCGAATTCACCCGACGTTATTCGCCGGAGCGCGTCAAACGGGCTAATAGGCCTGAAGTCATTCTTGAGCAATCCAAACTGCCTGAGGGACCGGAGGTTTGGGTTCTGCAGGCAACCACGGCAGGCTAAATCCGTTGCAGCTACTCAGCCACAACTAGTTTGCGATTCTTAATGAGGAGAGCTGAGCTGTTTACTCTCTCCTCACTCCTCCATACTCCCTCTTTGCATTTGGGCGGTCGGGCGCAAGCGCCCTCCCTTGTGCAGGGGCTGCGCCCCCGCAACGCCCCCCTACAAAACCATCGCTCACCGACCGTGTGTGCTCATTCCAGCGGTTCCCCTCCAGCAACGTGGCTGCCACCAACCGATAACGCAATCAGATTGCCTGAATGGCGGCGGCGATAAAGGGCTGGTCAAGACAGCCCCGTATATGGCTTAGTAGTGACAGGCCGTTGGAGAATGCAACCGAAGACGCGGCCGCGCCAGATTTGGTCAGCATTTTGGTGGCTCGGCGGGCCAGCTCCCTGGCTAAGCGGAGAGCTCCCGCTTCCCGGACAAGAGTGGAGCGGTCAAAGCGCCGGCAATGCTGACAAGCGAAGCTGTGAGGTATAGCCAGGTCAGTCCGACTGCGCTAAGAACAAGCCCAAGCAGCCAACTCCCCACCCCAATTCCAAGGTCGAAAGCCAAATAGAAGCTGGCCGTGGCGCGACCGCGCCGCGTGTCTGGCATGCGATCAACGCAGATTGCGATCAAGGCGGGGTGCGTGATTCCTGATCCGACGCCCATCAACACGGCGCTTGCGAGCATGAGCGGCATACTGGTTGCCGCGGCAAGCCCTGCCAGGCCGCCGGCGTTTACCAGCAGAGCAGGGAACAGGACCTGGCTGCGGTCGCGGCGGTCCAACAGGCGGCCGGTTATCACACGCGTGGCGATGATGGAGACACCGTAAACACCGTAGGCGGCTCCTCCCGACGCCAACTCCCTTCGCTCTGCCAATAGAGGCAAAAAGGCAAAGAGGGCTCCGAAACTCACGCCAAAGAGCGCGGTCGTGAGCATAGGCCCTCGCAAGGACGGGGGCACCGCGATCAGATGAGAAAGCCTGAAATCGCCGCCCGCGGGGTCGTGCTCCCGCGGGATGACTCGCCAGACGAGCACGCCGGCCAGCAGGGACAGCCCGGCGCTCAGGATGAAGGCACTGTGACCGATGCCGCGGCCCCACATGGGGCACCCGCTAGTGCTTACCTCAGCGTCCAGTGCATTGGTCGCTGAGGTACACCACATAGGACAAGGGGAGGTAGGGCAGCCGAACTGTTGGGTGAGAAACTCCAAGCCTGTGCTGACCGTAGCCGGCGTTAAAGTGATGGCGACGTTGGCTGCAACGCCGAACAGTGCAAGGGCTGCGCCGCGGCGTGCCGCCGGCGCCAGCTCGGCAACGAGCGCGGTCGCGGCCGTCGTAAATGTGACGTACCCAGCCGCCTGCAGGACGCGTAGGACGAAGAGAATTGTGGGGCTGGTTGTTAGGCTCATCAAGGCCGCGCCTACAGCCAGAGCGGCCGTGCCGAACAGAATGACCGGCCGGCTGCCCAGACTGTCACTGAAGGCGCCTGCCAGCGGGCGTCCTATAAGAGATGCAACGCCAAAGGCCCCCAGGACGAAGCCTATCTGCCAGTCAGGCAGGCCTACGGCCTCCAGGTACAATGGAATCGGTACCAGGAGGGCGTAGAACGCACCAAAGAAGAGCAGCGTTGCCGACCAGACCGTCCAGTACCTGCTCACTGCTGTGGCTTGCGCGCCTCTATGCTGCTGCTGGTAAAGCGTTGGAGCAGGTCCTGCAGCACCTGCGGCTGGAGGTCGGTGAGGGCAGATGGAAGGTCGCCGTTGAAGTCGGCGGCGGTGTATCTCTGCTCAACGATAATCTCGATTTCCTCGAAGCCGGCTTCTTGCAGAAGACTGGTGAATTCTGCGACGGAAAGTGCCCCGGCGATGCAACCGGCCCAACTCAGGCCGGCCCGAATCTGTTCTTCGCTCACAGGAAGGCCGTCAAGATCACCATCGACCACTATATCCGAAATTGCCAAACGGCCGCCGGGCTTAAGCACGCGGAAGGCCTCGCGCAGTACCACGCCTTTGTCTGGCGTGAGGTTCACTACGCAGTTGGAAATAATAACATCGACAGCGCTGGCTTCCAGTGGCAGGTCTTCCAGGTTGCCTTTGCGAAACTCCACGTTTGCCGCTCCGATTTTGGCCGCGTTGCCACGCGCCAGCTCCAGCATTCTGTCTGTCATGTCGACGCCGTAGACGTAGCCTTTGTCTCCCACCTGGCGGGCCGCAAGCAGTACGTCCAACCCGCCGCCGGAACCTAGATCGAGGACGATTTCCCCGGGCCGCAAGGATGCGATGGCATGAGGATTGCCGCAGCCGCGGCTGCTGTTGACAGCTGCGTCCGGCAGTTGACCGAGGTCTTCGCCCTCATAGAGATCGCTGCCGCAGCAGTCCGACTGGTCGCTCCCGGTCAGTTGCAAGTCCGCTACATCGCCGTAATAGCTTTCGACTTCCTCCCTGATCGCCTCTGCGTCCTTGACGGCGGCTGGCGGCAGTGCACACATACCGTCGGCGCAATCGCCCGCCTGTTGTTCAACTGGTTTCTGCAAGATTTCAATTCTGGCTGACATATTCTGATTCTCCTGAGTGGTTGCTGAGCGAGCGCAAAAATGAAGAAACAGGCCTGATGCCTTCCCCGCTCACTGAGTAGTAAATCCAAGTGCCCCTCCGTTCGCCGGTCACCAAGGCCGCCTTGCGCAACACACGCAGGTGGTGCGAAATCGTGGGCTGCGACAGCGAAAACCTGGATTCGATATCGCAAACGCAAACGGGGTCTGACCGCAGTGCGAGTAAATCCAGGATCTGCAGACGGACCGGGTGGCCGACGGCCTTGAAAGCGGCCGCAAGCGGGCCTGCGCTGGCACTGCTGACGAATTCGTCCGCGTCAGTGGAGTGGCAAGAATCTGGGATTCGAGAATTCTCGATTAATTCTGCTCTGAGACCTTGGCCGTCACTGTTTGGCGACCTGTTCACAAAGTTCAACATGTTTTCCATAGTCTGTCACAGTACCTTCTGCTGGTTTCCCTTGCGAAAACTCCAGCAGAATCGGTGAAGGAGTCGCGTTCTAGATTCATTCACAAGCAGCCTAATCGCTATATAGACAATTGTCAATATAATGAAGGGTCGACTCCTCGTTCGGCATCTGCGAAATCCTTCGCTGCTTGCCTTCAGGTCCAAGCCTGCATAACTGTTATCTTGAGCCCGCCCATGAAATTCTGTTCGAGATCAATCGAGTTCAGGTTGGCTCCTCGATGATAATGGACAACGTGTGTGGTAGAATTCGGTGTCATGAATCCAGTCACAATTACCCAGTTGACAGCCCAAATATCCTCGCTATTCGAAGAAGATGACACGCTCCGTGATGTGTGGGTGTTGTCCGAAGTCAGCAGTTGGAACCGGGCAGCCAGCGGGCACATATACTTCAGTTTGAAAGACGGCAGTGCGGTGATCTCATCGGTCATGTGGCGGGGGAGCGCCTACCGCCACACCTGGCTCCCGAATGTGGGCGATCAGATACTGGCCCACGGTTATGTCGGCGTGTACCCCGAGCGCGGCGTCTACCAGTTCTATGTGGACGAGATTCGGCCCGCCGGCCGCGGGCAACTGTACGCGCAGTTTGAGGCGCTTAAGGAGAGGTTGGCTGCAGAAGGCCTTTTCGAGGCGACGCGCAAGCGGCCGATTCCCTCAGCCCCGCGCAGGTTGGGCATAGTGACCAGCTTGGGGGCAGCTGCGCTCCAGGATGTGTTGCGCGTCCTGGGCCAGCGCTGGCCGCTGGCAGAGGCCGTTCTCTTCCCGACGCAAGTCCAGGGAACGGAGGCGCCAGGTCAGATCGCGACTGCTCTGGCTGCCGCCAATAGATTCTCGGGCAGAAATGGCTCGTCGGACGGTCATTCAGATTCCGGCCAGACTGATCTGCCTCTGCTTGCCTTCTCCTTTGAGAGTGAGTCGTCAGATATGGTGCCGGGACGAGAAGCTGTCGACGGGGAAGGCCTTGATACAATTCTGCTGGTACGAGGGGGCGGCTCGATAGAGGATTTGTGGGCCTTTAACGAGGAGCGAGTCGCATACGCGATTGCCGATAGTAATACACCGGTCGTGACCGGGGTTGGACACGAGACCGACTTCACCATTGCCGACTTCGTCGCCGATCTGCGGGCGCCAACGCCGACCGCGGCAGCCGTTGCGGCTACTCCTGATCGCTGGGAGATGCTTGATGGCGTCCGACAGACGCAAGCCTGGTTGCTTCGTAGCGGCGCGGACGATGTCGCCGAGCGTTTGGCGAGGTGGCAGGAGTTGCGCCGCCGGCTGGAACGGGTCGCGCCTTTGCGGCAGATCGATCTGGCTCGTCAACGCCTGGATGATGCCGCGGACCGTATCAGTCGGGCCATGGCAGGCGAATTGGACCGCCGGCAGGAGCAGCTGAATGCAGGCCAGGCCAGACTGGGTGATCTCAATCCGTCCAGCGTTTTGTCCCGCGGCTATAGTATTGTACAAACGACTGATGGAAATGTGGTCAGCGCGCCAGACCACGCTGCGGCCGGCGAGCGGCTGCTTGTTCGCTCTGCGGGGGGAGAGTACCCTGTCCTGCGCGAGAGCGACTGACACGTTCCCTGCACCAAGCACTTGCCACTAGGAAACTTTCTGGCAAGACGACAAAATCCCAGCGGCTAAATTCCCAAATCGGAAGCGTCTGGAACTGCGTGGCTAAGGAAGCTGTCCGCGGATTTCTGCTATCGCCGGATCGATTTCCTCAATCTGGCCGTATTCCTCATCCCAGAATACCTGGCTGGCCATGCCGTCGACGAACTTGTCGCTGTAGCCGAAACGGGTCCACAAGTCACGTTTCATTGCCTGAAGCCGGTCATGTTGGCTGGGCTGTTTCAGATCGATAATCTCTCCCAGTGACGCGCCAAGGAATACCGACTTGGCCCAGGCCTCCAGCGTGTCCAGGTCCGGCTGGCCGCCGAAGCGCTGGGAGAGTTCTGCGCTGACCGAAGGATAGCGGTCGTAACTATCGGTGGCTATGGTGACCACGTTGTCCTGCGGGCCCAATTCAAGATATTTGGCCGTCTTGATGGCGCCGACAATGTTGCATATACAGCTGGGGCCAAACTTGCCGCGCAGAGCCAGCGCCTCCTCGCTGCCCACGCCGAGCCGTTCGATCAGTGCCTCGGCGCCCGATTGGACGACTTCCATCCCCTGCACCGTCTCCTCATCGTTGATAAGCATCAACAGATCGGTGTTGTAGACGTTGTGAATCAGGGTAACCATCTTGTCGCCAATGCCTTCAATTCGGTGCTGACCCTGCCCGCCGTCGAAAAGCGTAGAGCACTGTCGCGGCTCCAGCGCTACAATGCGCGCATCGGCGTAACGTGACTTGATGTGGTCGCCTGCTGCGAGCGTGCCGGCACTTCCTGGAGCGCTGACAAAGGCAGCCACTTGACCATTCCCTACCCCGGCGGCCGCCTTCTCAACTGCATCGCCGGTGACATAGCGGTGAAAACGGTAGTTTGGCATCAGTTCGAACTGCGCAAGGACAAAGTACTGATCAGGCTTGCTTACGTATTCGTTGTGCGTGCGTTCCAGAGTCAGAATCACGTCCGATTCGGTGCCGGGCGTGAGGTCGAGGTCACCGCCGTATTTGCGGATACGCTCGTACCGTTCCTGGCTCATCGTATCGGGCATCACTACAACCGCCTGATAGCCCTTCAACGCGCTCACGTAAGCCGTTCCAATTCCGAAATTGCCAGTGCTGGGGCCAATGATGCTGCGGTCGCCCGGCCGCAATCCGCTGAGCGCTTCGGCCTCGGCCAGCGTTGTGTAGGCGGGCCCAACTTTCATGGACCCGCTCGGGAAAGTGCGGCCGCTGAGGACGATAATATTGGCCTGCACGCCGGTCAATTCTTTTGGCAGGACGATGCTCTCTACCTCAGTGCCGGTGTTTTTCCAGTTTATGTTGAAGAGATTGCGTGGGGCCAGCTCGTCAGATGTCAAGGAAGCTGTCGCCGCGGCCCGTAGGTCATCAGGCAAACAGGTAGGATCGCGCATTTCCGCGTAAGTTGGGCCGGGTACGATTGGTCTGGTCACTGCTAACTCTCCCCATGTAAATTATAAGGCGCATCGACCCTATTGAGAGCCGTGCAGACAGTGTTGCAATCGTAACAGATAGGCGAATCTCTGGCGAACCAGGAGCGGTATAGCGCGTTTAATGACGCACAAAAGAGTCGAGAGTCGGCAGTACCGGGAATTCAAAGCTGTGCTCAACCGCAGCCAGGGTAACATCAGCCCTCACGCCAATCCATTCTACGATCGACCAACCAGAAACTAATGAGGATACAGGCAGACAGAACAGCGGCGTCCAACAGAAGACGTGCGGTGAAGGGGCCCAACAGAACCTGTCGCAGCGCAGAAGCGGCGTAGGTAGCAGGGCTCAGGAAACCGAGCCAAACCAGCCAGTCGGGGAGGCGGTCAGGGGGAATCAGGACAGGTCCGATCGTCAGCATCAGAATCGTCAGCAACCGGCCCACTGACGAGGCTTCTTCCGGCGTTCGAAAACTAACGCCGATCAGAGCGCCGATTCCTGCCAGCGGAAGGGCGCAGAGCGGAATGACGACGAGAGCTAGCGGATGAACATGAAGTTGCAGCCGCAGAATCCAGGATCCGCCAGCAAGGACGACGACCAAAGAGGGCAGAAAGAGGATGAAGAAAGCGGAAGAGGCTGCAAGTATAAGAACTGCCTTTCGAATCGGCAAAGTGGCGAAATAGTCGAGACTGCCGGCCATTTTCATGTAAGCGAAATGGCTAATCAGCTTTCCCATGTGTTCAAAGAGCAGCGCCATGACCAGATTCCCTACAAGGACGAAGGCAAGCGCATGGGCGCCCAACTCACGAGCAAATGAGCCGAGCAGGATGATCCCAAACATTGGCAGGACTGTTCCCGTCAAGGCCAGGTTCCGCCAACCCCAGCGCCAGTTGCTCAATTCAATGAGAAACAGATCCCAGAACTGTAGATGTAGCGGTAAGTGCAATCGAGTATTCATCAGGTGTAATGCAGATAAAGGTCTTCCTGCGTCGCGGAGTGAAGCTGGAAGTCGTCGATTCGCGAGAGGTCTATCGCAGACAGAGCGGCCTCGACCTGGTGTTGATCAAGTCGAACCAGCCAGTGATCTTCCGCAAGCTTCTGCGTCCGTAAACCATTGGGAAGTTCAGGCGGCGATTCCGGTTGGAAGCGCAGCTCCAGTCGAAGTTGCTGTTCCAACTGCTTCTTCAGAGTCGAGGGTTTGCCGATAGCCACCAGCCGGCCCTTATGCATGATACCTACCTGCTGAATGATCTTCTCGGCCTCTATCGCGTCGTGCGTGATGAAAATGATTGTCGTGCCCCTCTGCCTATTTTCTGCGCGCAAGGTCTCCCAGACATGCCGGCGCCTTTGCGGGGCCAATTCATTTGTCGGTTCATCCAATATGAGAATCGGCGGTTGCCCGGCCATGGCCGCGGCCAGTTGCAGCAGGCGCTGCTGCCCGCCGGAAAGGCGTGAACACAACTTTGACCGCATCTCGTGCAGGTCCCAAAGTTGAATGAGCCGCTCCCGTTCGCTTTTCGCTTCCTCGCGACTGCAGCCGCGTAGGTGTGAAGTGAAATACAAGGCCTCGCTCACGGTAAGGGAGTTGAGTGCGCGACCGGTCTGGGGCATGTAGCCAACGTATCTGGGAACGAGCAGAGGATCCTCGTGAACAGGCAGACCGTGGAGTTTGACGACACCACTTGTAGGGCGCAAGAGGTTCGCCATCTGCTTGACCAGGGTACTCTTACCCGCACCGTTGTCGCCCAACAGCCCAAAGATTTCGCCCTGTTCCACGTCGAAGCTGACGGCGTCATTAGCCGTTGTGTTCATGCCTGGGTATATCTTTGTGAGGCGAGAGACTGAATAGACTGGGTTGGACGGATTCATTATGGCACTTGAGACTGTTAGGAAAAAGGGCTGCAACAACAGTAGGTAGCAGGTCGTGCGCTGTCTTCCGCCAAAAGGAGTTCACACAAGCGCAGACTCAAGTCCCCAGACTCTCTTCCACAGCGCTCAATGTGGGTGGAATAACGACTGGCTCCCCAACAACGCGCATGGCCGCGGGTACGTCCTTCAGGCCGCTGCCGGTGTTGATAATGATAACGGTTTCGGAGTGCTGGATGCGTCCTTGGCGTCGGGCCGCCTGCAGGCCGGCAAGGGCGGTTGCGCCGGCCGGCTCACCAAAAACCCCCCCAAGTCGTGCCAGCGGAAGGATTGCCTGGAGTATTGCTTCGTCCTCGACCAGCACAAACGCGCCTCCACTTTCCCTCACAGCCCGCAGCGCTTTGACAGCGTCGCGCGGACTGTTGACACTGATCGAGTCAGCGGCGGTCGTTGCTTCAACTGACCGAGGCAAGTTCAGGCCGTCGCGCCAGGCATTATGAATTGCGGCGCTGGCAGTAGACTGAACGCCGAAGATTCGCGGGATGCTGTCTATCCACCCTAGTCGCAGCAGTTCCCGGAAGCCCTTGTAGACGCCGCCGATTATCGAACCGTCGCCGACCGAGACGAAAACGGAGTCCGGTGAACTGAAATGACGGCCCTGGCGTTCAGGGTCAGTTCCGCGGCCGACACCCCTGGACTCGGAAAGCTGTGCGGCGATCTCGAAACTGACCGTCTTTTTTCCCTCCGTCGTGAAGGGGTTATACCCGGTATTTCGATTGTACCAGCCGAACTTTTCGCAAGCCCGCACACAGAGATCAAAGGCGTCGTCATACGAGCCGTCGACCGCCAGTACCCGGCTTCCATATACCAGGAGCTGGGCGATTTTGGCCTGCGGCGCCGAACGGGGAACGAAGATGACGGTCGAGTGGGCCGCGGCCGCCCCCATAGCTGCCAGCGCGGCCGCGGCATTGCCAGTGCTTGCCGTGGCAACGACATCCCGCCCTGTCTCGCGGGCACGCGCAACTGCGATAGCAGATGCCCGATCTTTTAAGGAGCCGGACGGATTGCGGGCATCGTCCTTTATGTAGAGACTGTTCACTTCGATCGCTTCAGCGAGCCGATCTGCGCGGAGTAACGGCGTGTCTCCTACGGGAAGGGGCGGCAGAGATTCTGGTCGAACCGGAAGCAGCGGCCACCAACGTTCAAGTGAACGGGTAGTGGAAGCTGACCAAGGGGCATAAGCGCGCCCGCGCGTATCTGTCTGATCCAACTCGGCGCGATGGACGTCGCCCTCGCCTTCGTTTCGCATAGAAACAATCGCGTCATAATCGTAGACGACATCCAGGTGGCCCAAATCGCTGCCTCGATTGGAACGGCAAGGGCAGACATATTCGACCGAGTCAGGCAGGAAGAACCGCCCACACCGTAGGCATTCCAAGCCGGACAGAAACGTCTGTGAGAGCGGTGGCGCCATGACCCTATTTCCTTTCGTATGGCTGAAACTGCTTCGCACTATGGTATAGTAGAAGTCCTGGATTCGTTTGGCAAGTCCTGGCTGGCTCTCTTGTGAGTAGATTTGCGGTCCACATTTTGGAGGCTGCGGGGGATCTAGCTAAAGTCGCAACCACCGGGCGAGACGGAGATCAGATTTCAGAGAGCAGACTCCTGATATGCATAGTAATACCAACGGGAGCCCATCCGATAACAAGGTGTCGACGAGGATCCTCATTGCGATTGACGTGCTCGCAATCCTGACTTTCGCTGTTGTTGGGGGCATTTCCCACAGCGCGGAAGGGCCGGTGAGCTGGCTGATGAGTGCGCCTCGTATCGCGGCTCCGTTTCTGGTAGGATGGGGGATCGCGGCGCTGATTCTTGGCGCTTACCCGCGGGCAGGCCAAATTCGGGTGCGGCGATTTGCCACTAATTCAATCCTGGCTCTGCTTGTTGGAGACCTGATCGCTTTCGGCTTACGGGCAACTGTCTTTGCAGATACAGTCCACTGGTCGTTTGCTCTTGTGGCTCTGGCCTCTACGACGATTATCGTTGTTGGCCCGCGTTTGCTTTACTTCTGGGCTATGACACACAGGCCATTGAGAGACGCGCAAGCGTGAAGTAAAGATTTTGTTTGCATCCTGATTGAATTTTCTTATGACGCAATGGGGCAACAAGCGCTTTCGAAGGTGGGTAGACCGGCAATAACGGCGGAGCAGCAACGATTTTGATTTCGATACGTAAATGTAGATAAGTGAAGGTACGGTAGATGACTGCCCCTGGAAGAACTCACCCCCGTCAGAAATCGGCCGGTATAGCTCTGATAGGAAACTTCCAGTGGTTGGAATTGTCTGACAGTCCAGAGATGAGAAGGTAAGAAACTTTATGCGAATTGCCCTCTTTAGCGACATTTACAAGCCCCACATTAATGGCGTCGTCAATCACGTGGGCTTGCTGAAGGAGCATTTCGACCGTTGGGGCGAACAGGTCTATCTTTTTGTTCCTGAACAAGACAAGGAGACTAAGGACGAGAGTAATGTTATCCGTCTGCCCAGCATACCAATCGCTGACACAGGCTATCATCTGACGGTGCGGGTTGATTCCCGCTGCCGCGATATCCTCAAGCGGATGGATGTCATTCATGTCCATCACCCGTTTATCAGCGGCAGCTTTGGACTCACATTTTCGCGACGATATGACATCCCACTAGTCTTCACTAGTCACACTCGTTACGATCTCTATGTCCAGCAGTATCTCCCACTCCTGCCGGAGACTCTTTCCGACACCGCGCTGCAGGCATTCTTCCAGCGATTCAGCCAGCGTTGCAGCGCCATAATTGCCCCCAGCAAGAGCGCGGCCACCGTGATGCAGACCTGGGGCATTCAAGGCCGGGTCGCGGTCATCCCCAACGGAATTGAACTAGGGCGGTTTCACAGGCCCGAGCAGGGGGCGACAAGGCAGGAATTCGGCATCCCCCAGGAAGCAGTTGTGGGGGTCTATGTTGGACGGATCAGCCAGGAAAAGGCTGTAGACCGTCTTCTCAGGATTTCCGCTGCCTTGAAGGATGAAGTCCCTCGCCTCCATCTCCTGCTGGTAGGGGGTGGTCCATCCCTCGAAGAATGCCGAAAGTTGGCGGACGAATCAGGTCTTGAGGGCAGGGTAACCTTTACAGGGCCCATCTCTTACGAGCGTATCGGCGCCGTTCTCGGTCTGGCCGATTTCTTCGTTTCCACGAGTGTCAGCGAGGTTCATCCACTGACATTTATCGAAGCCGCAGCTGCGGGTCTGCCAGCTATCGGTATTGACTCCCCTGGTGTTGCAGACATGATAGCGGATGAGGAGACCGGGTTTCTGACGGAAAACAATGATCTCAGTTTTGGTCTACGAATTATGCGTATAGCGCGCGACCCGGATATGCGTAAGAAGATGGGGCAGGCTGCCCGCCAGTACAGCCAGCGCTTTTCTGCTCACCACAATGCCCGTGAAGTCCTGGCCCTGTACCAAACAGTGCAGGAAAAGTGACCAGGGCCGGTCGAATCCCTACAGAACATCTCAAGCAGCCAGTTTCTACTCAAGACCAGCCCATTGAAGCGCACGATTCCGCCTCCAAAAGCACGATAGCGAAGTCCGCATTGCGCTCTAAGTACAGATGCTGTATTATGAATTCATTGTCTGTTTTTCCAATTGGTAACGGTGGAGGGCTGGAATATGCGGTGGGCGTTGCTATTGAGGGTGCTGGTCACCTTCGTCTTTGTCCTGCTGGGCTGGGAACTGGGCAGGCAGATTGCAGGTGTCGATGCCCTTCAGAGTTTGACGCTGTCGTCAGCGCGTCTCATCATTCCAATTGTCCTGGTTAGTGGTGTTGTAGGATTGGTTGGCGCGCCGTGGTTAACTGTTAAGCCAGCCAACGCACTTCGCTCCAGCCTGCGACAAATCCCCACAGTTCAGCTCATGGCCGCGACCGCGGGACTGGCAATTGGGCTTGCTATCGCCGCGTTACTGGCCTATCCCCTGTCAC
Source organism: Caldilineaceae bacterium (assembly GCA_965116395.1). Taxonomy (GTDB): domain Bacteria; phylum Chloroflexota; class Anaerolineae; order Caldilineales; family Caldilineaceae; genus Bin5. The sequence goes on along the minus strand of OZ220684.1, from coordinate 4,562,130 downwards.
TTCTTCCAAAGCCATTCGGCACAGTCCTGCCTTTTGTCGGCGTCATTGTGATGGGTTATCTCGGCGTAACAATGATGGTGATGCGCCATCGCGAGGTTCTCAACTTTTTCCAATTTCCCTATGGCGGCGAAAGCAACCCGGATCTGCCGAAGCTGCCTCTTCTGGACAAGAGCGGACGCAGGCAGTACTCGGATATGATGCTCTTGGATACGAGTGTGATCATTGATGGCCGCATTGCAGATGTGGCAGAGACCGGTTTTCTTTGGGCGATACTGGCAGTTCCGCGTTTTATCCTGAATGAGCTTCAGTACATTGCAGATTCAGCAGAGGTGTTGCGGAGAAATCGCGGCAGGCGAGGACTTGAGATTCTGGACCGGCTTCAACAAATCGATGAAGTCGAGATTGTCTTTCTGGACCAGGACCCGGCGGAGGCCCAACAGGTAGATGAAAAACTGGTTTATCTGGGTAGGGAAATGAGCGCCGCCATTGTAACCAATGATTACAATCTGAACCGTGTGGCCAAGCTTCAAGGCGTTCGCGTCCTGAACATTAATGAGCTGGCCAACGCGGTGAAATCCGTGGTTCTCCCCGGCGAAGAAATGATGATCCATGTGATCCAGGAAGGTAAGGAGATGAATCAGGGGGTCGGCTATCTCGATGACGGCACAATGGTGGTAGTCGAGCAAGGAAGGCGCCACATGGGGGCGCGCATTTCCGTGCGTGTCACCAAAGTGTTGCAGACGAACGCCGGGCGACTGATATTTGCCGTACCCGAAGAGGTACAGGAGCGCCGAAGAGCCTACGAATCTGCCCGCCAATAAGGCGGCAGCATACCTGACAAACTAGCGAGCCAACGATAAGGAAACCGATGACGCTCAACATCTACAATACGCTGACTCGCCGGCGGGAACCATTCGAATCAGTAGAAGAGGGGCGTGTGCGCATGTACGTCTGCGGCCCCACTGTTTACGCAGACGCCCACATCGGTCATGCAATGAGCGCGATCGTCTTTGATATGATCCGCCGATACCTCGAATATGTTGGCTACGAAGTAACTTACGTAACAAATTTCACCGATGTTGATGACAAGATAATTGTGCGTGCCCAGGAAACTGGCCAGGACCCCTTTGAACTGGCACAGTTTTACACGGACAAGTATTTGAAGCATTTGAGCGATCTCAACATCAAGCCGGCCGATTCCTACCCACGCGTGACCAATGAGATCTCGAATATCATCCGCACCATTGGGGATCTAGGTGAAGCCGAATACGCCTACGAAATGGATGGCAGCGTCTACTTTCGGGTCGAAAACGACGACGACTACGGAAAACTCAGCCGGCGGCGTCAAGAGGAGGCTGTAACCGGAACCCGAGTCGAATCCGATGAACGGAAGGAAAATGTCGCCGACTTTGCACTGTGGAAGGGAGCAAAAGAAGGCGAGCCCTATTGGGATAGCCCGTGGGGTCCGGGGCGCCCCGGTTGGCACATCGAGTGTTCCGTCATGTGCCTGCACCATCTTGGCGAAACAATCGACATTCACGGCGGCGGCAACGATCTGATTTTTCCGCATCACGAGAATGAGATAGCGCAGAGCGAAAGTCTTACTGGAAAACCCTTCTCCCGCTACTGGGTTCACAATGGGATGTTGCAGCTCTCAGGCGAAAAGATGAGCAAGTCTGTGGGCAATCTCGTTACCGTCGACAATTTTCTGCAGCAATACTCTGCAGACGCGTTGCGAATGCTGATCTTCTCGGGACACTATCGCAAACCGGTGGCGTATACTGACGAGTCGATAGCCGCATCTGTACGCAGCACCTCCCGCCTGAGAGGGGGACTGCGTCCGGCCACAGGAACAATCGCGGTCGGCGACGATGTCAACACGTTGCGAGAAGTAACCGAGGCTGTTCGCAACGGATTTCGCCAGGTGATGGACGATGACTTCAACACAAGCGCAGCCCTGGCGCATCTATTTGAGCTGGTAAGAGCCATCAACACGGCTCGGACCGCCGGCATCTCCGGCCCGTTCTTCCAGGCTGCCCAGGATACCCTGCGTGAACTGGCCGGAATCCTGGGACTTTCGCTGGCGGATTCCGAAAGCGCCGAAGGCGACGCCCTGGCTGCCAAGCCATTTATAGACCTGCTGGTGTCAGTGCGGACCGAGCTGCGTCAGGAAAAGCAGTGGGCCATGGCCGACAAAGTGAGGGATGGACTGGCTGCGCTGTCCGTTCAGTTGGAGGACTCTCAAAACGGAACTGACTGGCGGATTGAGGACGCTACGTGAGCGAGCTTCTCGTCGGCCGCCACGCCGTCTTTGAATCTTTGCGTGCTAACAGACGCCACTTCTACCGGCTGTGGCTGGAAGGCGAAGCCGGCGACGCACCTACGGGTAGCCTTGGGGAAATCGTACAGCTGGCCCACAAGGTGAAAGTTCCAATGCGGCACGTAGAGGGCGGAATTTTTGACCGCTTGAAACGCGCACAGCTGAATCCACAAGGCGTCGCCCTCGAGACCGGACCCTATCCCTATTCAGAAATCGACGATCTGCTCGAAATTGCCGGCCGCAAGCCGGATCCACTCCTGCTGGTGTTGGACCATCTGGAGGATCCGCGTAACCTGGGAACCTTGTTTCGCAGCAGCGAGGCATTCGGTGTGGATGGAGTCGTTCTCCCGGAGCGGCGGGCAGCAGGCATTACTCCTGCCGTCAGCAACGCTTCGTCAGGCGCAGTTGAACACATCCCGGTTGCGCAGGTGGGTAACGTCAACAGGACGATCGATCTCCTCAAGAAGTCCAACATATGGACCGTCGGGCTCGACCTCGAGCCAGGCGCCCTCTCGCTCACGGACGCCGATCTGAGCGGTCCGCTGGCGGTCGTGGTCGGCAATGAAGGCAAGGGTCTGAGCCGGCTGGCACGCGAGAAGTGCGACTTCTGTGTTACCATCCCAATGTCCGGGTCTGTGGACAGTCTGAACGCGGCGATCGCGGGAAGCATCGTTCTTTTCCAGGCTTTTCAGGCGCGAACCATGGAAAAAGCGGCTGGTTAAGAAAACTGTGCGTTCAAGTGTACACAAACGTTGCCTTCTCGAAGATTGATAGCAATGACCCCCAGATAGGTACCTTCCTCAATTGTCTCCAGTGCTTGTCATCAAGGTAACCATTCTTTTGGCCGCCTTCTAGGCGTTCCAGGTTCACTGCGCGGCCAGAGGACAGTCTCCTCGATTTTTTGTGCAAGCTCGAAGTCCTTCTGCGTCAGACCGCCTGCATCATGCGTCGTCAGGAATACTTCGACTGAACGATAGTTGAGAATCAGCCTTGGGTGGTGGTAGGCGGCTTCGGCCAGAAATCCGATCGCGTTTGCTATCATCAGTGTTACGCGCCAGTTGGCTGTGTCGTAGCGCCTGAACAGCTGATCTTCCTGTACTGCCCAGTTCTGCAGGGTCTCGTTGAGTAGACGGCGAACTTCCTCCATGCTTTTTGTCTGTTCCATGACTTCCTCCTGGTCATCTGTCTGCCTTCCGGCCGGACTGAAGACTGTTGTCCGGTGTGAGTCTTCAGGGCATGACACACTGCAGCAATTGCAACTTGTGAATTGTGTTTCTAGCGCGTTTCAATTGCGGTATTTTGCGGGGTTCTGGTATATAATAGCGCTTGAGTTATCTAACATTCCAATTCACTGATGCGAAAGCAGTGCTTCAACTCTTGGTGGAGACGGGGAATGGTACGTCGTAAGTCATATCTCTATGCTTTTTTCGTTTTTGTGCTTGCGCTTGTTGTGGTCAGTGCCTGTGCGCCGAACCCGCGACTGCAGTTGATCTCGCCCAGTATGGTTGTGATTGCTGAGGGCGAGGTCTTTGTGCCGCCCACACCAACGCCGCGTCCTCGCATCGCCGAACTAAGCGATGAGGAAGTCCTTGCCGGACTGCCGGAAGCTATCGTTGCACTGATTCCGGGCGACGCGCAAAGAGGCTTGGATCTGACGGTTCCGCAAAACTGCATCGGATGTCATACGACCGATAACAGCCTTGAAGATGTAGCGCCTGTCTGGACTGAAATTGCAGATACCGCGGTCGGGCGGGCGAAGCAGTTGGGTCTTGCCGGACCGGCCATGTATCTTTACACCAGTATAACCAATCCCAATGATTATATCGTCGAAGGCTACAATTCCGATGTGATGCCCGAGACCTATTCCGAAGATCTGAGTGACCAGGATCTGGCTGATCTTTTGACCTACCTATTGTCGCTCAGAGCGGAATAGGGCTGCTGCCGGACAGTCGGCTTCTCAACGAGGCTGGCTTGCTTAAGGAATTACAGACCACCAGGTACTATCCGTAATAGTTGCATGGTCGTGGGCCATTGTCCTTGAGGCGGGATCGAAAGGGTGATCGGTTCTGAAGATCGTGCCGAGGCTGGACATGAACACCAAGGGAGCCGCTCTTTTGAAGAGGACAGGCTCCTTTTTCTATTGCTCTAATCGACCGGCAGTTATATGTGTACTGTGCCGCAGCAGGCGCGAACGAAGTGATCGTATGTCGTCTGGCGAAGTGCGGCAACAGCCGCCGACAAGACGAGCGCCGGCGGTTTTCCAAGATGTAGCCAAATTGAGGAACTGGTATTCCTCTCGGCCGGATACCCAAGTACGAGATGAAGCGTCCCATTCCTCCCCGCTGTTTGGATAGCAGACCAGAGGCTTGCAAGTCCTTTCGTTAGCGCTGAGCAAGAGCTGCCTGGCAAAGCGGGGCGCAGTACAGTTCAGCCCGACAGCGACCACGTTTGGCGCGTTGCTGGCCACCGCAACACAGGCGTCAAATGGCTCTCCGCTGCTCACTTTGTTCCCGTCGCGACAGCTGAAGCTCAGCCATGCCGCGGTATCCCGGTACTCGGCAAACAGTTCGACAAGGAGTTCCCCTTCCTGCATGCAGGGGATTGTTTCGCATGCCAGCAGATCGGGCTCTGCCGCGATCAACGCCTCCAATCGCGGGCGGTGCCACTCCCTCAGCTCCTCGTCTGAGAGGTCGTAGGCGCCCCGGTACTCGGATCCGTCAGCAAGGAATGCGCCATAGCTGCCGACGGATGCTGCCACCAGTGGGCGGATTCTATCAGATTCCGAATCCGCATAGGCCCGTTCATCCCAGAACTGATCGCGTGCTTCCTGTGCAAGGCGCACGCTGCGCTGCATCAGCGTGGCGCTCTGGTCGCGGCTCAAACCGCGGCGGGCGAAACCCTCGAAGCTGGCCTGATAGCTGGCGCTGATGGCAACGTCTGCGCCAGCCCTGAAGTAGTCGAGATGGAGCTGGCGAACCGCTTGCGGATCCTCGATCAGCAACCTGGCAGACCAGAGGTCATCCCGTAAATCTGCCCCCCTGCTCTCCAATTCAGTAGCCAGCCCACCATCGAGGATGACGACGCCCTGATCATCCAGGAATGGTTGAAGTGGGTCGGCGGTGGTCATGCCAACACTGCAGGCGTGTAGCGGCCCTGGCGCATGATTTCAAGCTCTCCGCCGTCGCTGAGATTGCCGGTTACGTCTAGCGTCGCCGTTCCGATCATCACGTCCTGATGCAGATCGGAACTATTTACACCGGCTTCGAAAAGCTCTTCTGCCGACAGTTCCGCTCCACCTTCCAGGCCAATCGGATATGCCTGGCCAAACGCAACGTGGCAGGCGGCGTTTTCGTCAAAGAGCGTGTTGTAATAAGTGAGACCGCTCTGAAAAATCGGCGATGACACGTCGACAAGAGCGACTTCTCCCAGGTAGCGGGTACCTTCGACCGCGAAGAACTGCTCGTACACGTCCTGACCTTCACCTGCCGAGAAATCGACGACGCAGCCGTCCTCGAACCGGAATGTAACTTCAGCGACTTCGCGGCGGAACGGGAAGCTGGGGCGTGACGTCCGCATCCAGCCGTTTACACGGAGACGATGGGGGGTCGTGAATAGCTCTTCCGTGGGAATGTTGGGGAGAAAGACTGGCGTCTCTAGCCCCCCGCTATCCTTTTCGCCTTGCGAGTTTTCGTCTCCCTCTGTTCCCAGTCCACTGGTGCCGCCGGCCCAATGGGGCCGGTCGGTCAGACCGATGGTCAAGTCGGTGGACGGTTTGCCGTCGGGGCCGGGCTCGGGGTCAAAGAAGTGCAGCGCCTGCACCTGTTTGGATTGTAACGTCGAGCGCGCGGCCGCCAGATTGCCCAGATGCTCCTGCCATGCCGCAAGCGGGTCGTCGGCGTCAAGGCGAATGATGCGCCTTATCTCCTCCCAGAAGCGAGGCAGCGCTTCCCCAGCCTCAAGCTCGGGGAAAACCTTCTGCGCCCAGGCCGGCGTTGGCAGGGCGGCCACGTTCCACTGCTGTTTCATTTCCATCATCGAAGACCGCCAAGGCATCGAGGCGCGGTACTCAGCAGTCTGGAGAATTCGAAGTTTATTGGGGTCAAGCTGGGCGGGCAGCGAGGGATCTTCTTCCCCGACGAGACTGATGGCGGCCCAGCTGTCATCCTTTCGCTCCTGCGCCATCGCCCCGAGGTAGGTGGGAAGCCACTCCAGCTCCTGCTCTGAGCTCTTGCGAACACGTATGCTCTGCAGGCGCATGTCGCTGTACTCAAATGAGACGAATTTTGCACCGGCATCATAGGCGGCCGACGCCAGCACCAGGGCGAAGTCTCGATGGATCGGCTCAGTTCGAATGGCGAGAGACTGGCCTGGCTGCAGGTTAACGCCGAGCCTGATAAGGAGTTCGGCGTACTGTTCGAGGTCCTTGTCGGAATAGGGCATGGGAAAATTCGATCCTGTAGATGCTAAATCGGGTTTGGGTGAAGAGAATTAGAGTGCCCTGAACTTGACAACTCTAAACTGGATACCTACAATATTTCCTGCTTGACGGCCCACTAGCTCAACTGGCAGAGCAGCGGACTCTTAATCCGCGGGTTCGGGGTTCGAATCCCTGGTGGGTCATTCTGAAGCTGAAGGCTCTTCCGAGTCTTCTGCTTTTTTTGTATAGGCCGGGCCGTTTTTCCATGTAGCAGGAGTGCCGCCGGCCGCCCTCTGATGAACTGCAAAAACCAGAAACCCGCTGCTAAACAACTAACAGGCAGCGGGTTTCTATATGTTTACTGTTCGGTGACCCACAGATATTTCACGACCTTCAACTGCCGCATACTGCGGGTCGCGCCTATGGTTACGTTACCTTGTTTCCCGGTAAACGACATGCTTGCGCAAGACTGGATCGTACTTCTTTAACTCAAGCCGCTTGTCGTTGTTGCGCCGGTTTTTTGTCGTCAGATAAAGGTGATGGCTCTCAGTGCTGCGCATCCTCACTAGCTGACGTGGACCCCTCTTGGCCATTTTCGCCTCCGATTCTCTTGCAACCTCTGTTACTCGTGTTGCCCTTTCCATAAGAAAGGGCCGAACCATTCAAGTTCAGATTCAGATCGCCTTCCCAGTGAGGATGGGACTGAACAACAGGTCGGCGAGGGCGTGCAATCTTTCTCCCCCACCTATCACCGCGGAAAATTATAGACGTTTCGGACCACTAAGGCAAATCTGCGCCGTCATGCGAATGACGCACAGAGCGCGGCCGTTCCGGCGTTGCCCGCTGACCGTTTTCCGGTACAATGGAAGGCGAACGGGAGTCTCCGTTGCTCTGTTGTTGCCCCGCAGTCACAGGGACAGAGAACGTGAGGGCGGAATCCCCGTTCATGAGGGTGGACAAGAGACAAAGGAGCCAAGATGACGAGACCTGTACGCGTCGCTCTGATGGGTCTGGGGCAACGGGGCCTGCAACACTTAAGAGCACTGTGGAATTTACAGGAGCGAGGCGAGGTCAAGCTGACAACCTTAGCCGATGCCTTCGCTTCAAACCTGGACCAAAGCAAGATAAGCAATTATGTGGAAGGCTTTCGGGCCGACGGCATAGTGCTCACAACCGATTTTGACGAGCTGCTTGCCCAGGAACAGGACGCTCTATACATCTGCATTCCGCCCAATCTCCACGCAGGCGAGGTTCTGCGCGCGGCCCGAGCCGGATTGCATCTGTTTGTCGAGAAACCGATGAGTCTTTTCCTGGACGAGGCCCTGGAGATGGAGGCCGTAATCCGGGAAACGGGCGTGATTTCAACTGTAGGATTCCAGCAGCGGTTCGATGGCCGCCACGAAGCGATTTACAACCTGTTGCGGGACGGCAAGAGGCCGCTGATGGCCTGCTACACGTTTCACGGTCCGTTGGAAGGGCACAATGTAAAGCACCATCAGACCGAACTTCACGGCGGCCCGCGCAACAGGATTTGGACTGCAAACCGGGCCTGGAGCGGCATGACGGTGGTCGAAGGCGGCATCCATCTTCTGGACCTCTGGCGCTACTGGTTTGGCGACGTCGAGTGGGTGCAGGCCCACTATCAGCACCGGCCGCAGGATGAAATCTACGACGACGCCGATAACCCTTACACATACAGTGTGCAATTTGGGTTTGCCGGCGGCGCCATCGGCTCGCTGACGCTTTCGCGCTTGCGCAAGGTCTATGCAAGCCATATGGACCACCAGGTTCTCTGGACTGAGGGACGGGCGGAGATTGCGGACGACGGCGTCACTATTTACCAGTATGATGGGCCCTACCCGCCGTCGCAGCCGCCCGCGCAAGAAGCTGTCAGGAAGCTGCTATTCCAAGGCCGGGGCGGAGACGACACTTTTGCCATCAGTGAACTTTTCATTCAGGCGATTTCCGTGGGTCGCCCCGACCTTATCCGCTCTCCTTTCGGCGATGCCATGAACAGTCTCGCCGCCGTGATCGCCGCGAATGTTTCTGACGACCTGGGCGGTGCGCGTGTTAACGTGGATGAGCTGTTATACTCAACCCGCTATGCTGCCCACAGACGTAAACCACAATAGAAAAAGAGGTGCGAGTCAGATGAACTTTCTAATATACCCGCCGCTTACACCCGACGAACTCGCTCAACTGCAGGCGGTCTCACCGGAGTTGGAAGTCGTCAACGCGCTAACCGAGGAGGACGCCCTGGCCGCGATTCCGCAAGCTGCTGGTATGTACGGCAATCTCACGCCGGCCCTGCTTGCTAGGGCCGAGAACCTGCAATGGCTGCAAACGCCGATCGCCGGTCTGGAGCACTACATGTTTCCGGAATTGGTCGAAAGCGATATCGTTGTCAGCAACATGTCGAAAATCTACAGTGACATGATTGCAGATCATGCATTCTGTTTCATTCTGATGTTCGCCCGCGGCATCCATCTATACATGCGGCGCCAGGTCCAAGGTGAGTGGCGGAAGGGCACGCCCGTCCACCATTTGGGTGACTGCACACTGGGGGTCATCGGGTTGGGGGGCATAGGATCGGAGCTGGCGCGACGAGGTAAGGCGCACGACATGCGCGTGATTGCGGTTGATGCACGGCCCGACGAGGCGTTGGGCGGCAGCTTGGGTTTGGACGCGCTGTGGCCGCAGGACCATCTTCACGACTTGATGAGAGACGCAGATTTTGTGGTGAGCTGCGTTCCTCAGACGCCGGAAACAGTCGGTCTGATCGGCGCCGAGGAATTGGGGCAAATGAAACCGTCAGCGTATCTCATAAACATCAGCCGCGGGGTCGTCGTCAAATTGGACGCGCTGGTAGATGCATTGAATTCTGGCCGCATCGCCGGCGCCGCGCTGGATGTGTATGAAACTGAGCCGCTGCCGGCTGCGCATCCGTTGTGGCAAATGGAAAACGTAATCATGACGCCGCACGTGGCCGCCGATAATCCACATGTGCCTCAACGGCGAATTGATACGCTGCGTGACAACATACATCGCTATCTGCAGGGTGAACCCGTCCGCAACATCGTGGACAAACGCCGGCTGTTTTAGAGTGAAGTTTCGGGGAGTGAGCCGCGAGAGGGATCTGACCGAATCAACTCGTCAGATCCCGAGATATGCCTCCGCTACCTGCGGATTGGCCAGCAGATCCCCGGCTTTGCCGCTCAGCACGATGGTGCCGGTTTCGAGGACGTAGCCGCGGTGGGCAACCTGAAGGGCGGCCTGGGCGTTCTGTTCCACCAGCAGGATGGTCATGCCCTGGGCGTTTATCTCGCGGATAATCTGGAAGATCTGCTGTACCAGCAGCGGCGCCAGGCCCATCGAGGGCTCGTCGAGGAGCAGGATTCGGGGCCGACTCATGAGCGAGCGTCCGATGGCCAGCATCTGTTGTTCACCACCGGAAAGTGTGCCGCCGGGCTGCTTGAGCCGCTCCTGAAGTCGCGGGAAGAGTTCGAGCACCCTGGTCAAGTCCTCGCTGATGCCCTTGCTGTCAGTACGAGCGAATGCGCCCATGGCCAGGTTCTCCTGTACGGACAGACGGGCGAAAATCTTCCTCCCCTCGGGCGACTGGGAGACGCCTAATCTGGCGACGTCGTGCGCTGGCAGCTGGTCCAGGCGTATTCCCTGATCGGGACTGCGGGATGCCTGGCCTGGCAATGAACCGTTTGGTTCCTGGAAGTAAATGGCGCCGGCGCGGGCGGACAAAACGCCGCTAATCGTATTGAGCGTAGTTGTTTTGCCGGCGCCATTCGAGCCAATGAGCGAGACAACCTCGCCTTCATTCACGGTCAAAGAAATACCCTTGAGCGCGTGAATGTGGCCATAAAATGTATGGACCGATTCCAGGATCAACATGGATCACTTTCCCACAGCTTCTGCTGATCCCTGCACGGCAACCTCCGGGCCGAGATAGGCCTCAATTACTCTGGCGTCCGAGCGTACTTCCATTGGTGTGCCCTCGGCGATCTTCTTGCCGTAATCCAGGACCGACACACTTTCCGAAATGCTCATCACAACCTTCATGTCGTGTTCTATCAGGAACACGGTTACGTCTCTTTCGTCGCGCAGCCTGTGGACCAGCTCCATCATGCGGTCAGTCTCTCTCGGGTTCATGCCGGCGGCAGGTTCGTCCAGGAGCAACAGGCGGGGTCGACTTCCCAGCGCACGTGCGACTTCCAGCAGCCTCTGGTCACCATAGGGCAGATTTGTTGAGACGACATTCTCCTGCCCCTCGAGCCCAACAAATTCGAGCAGCTCCCGGCCCGATTCACGGGCGGCCTGTTCCTCTGCCCGCTGGCCCGCCGTTCGCAAAATCGCGCTCCAGTGCGATGACTTCAGTCGCAGATGCTGCCCGACCAGAACATTTTCGAGCGCCGTCATCCTTCCAAAGAGGCGGATGTTCTGATAGGTACGGGCGACGCCGCGTTCGGTGATTTCGTCGGGACGCAGTCCGACCAGCGAGCGGCCGTCAAAGACTATTTCGCCGTTCTCGGGCCTGTGAAGGCCGGTCAGACAGTTGAAAAGGGTCGTCTTGCCGGCGCCATTCGGACCAATGAGAGAGGAGATTGAAAGCTCTGCGATCTCCAGATCGACGTTATCAACGGCAGTCAGCCCGCCGAACACTTTCGTAACTCCTTGAATGCTCAACAGGGCCGTCATTGCGCCTCATCCTTTTCAGGCCCGTTCAATGGGGCAGCTTTCTCTTCCAACGGCTCTCTGAAATCCTCTTCCCCTCCATCTGACAGTTCTGACAGGCCCTGTTCTTCGGGCGCTGTCAACTGGACCCGGCGGCGCGGCGAGGGCAGAATGCCGGCAGGCCGCACGATCATCATGATGACCAAGAGGGCAGCAAATGCAACGATTCGGTACTCATCCACGCCCCGCAACACCTCCGGCAAACCCTTGAGCGCCAGCGCACCCAAAACGATACCGGCAGGACTGCCGATACCGCCAACGATAATCAAAGCCAGCGCGTCAATCGAGACAAAGAGCGAGAAATTCTCGGGGAAGATGTTAATCTGGCGGGCGGCATATAGTTGACCTGCCATGCCGGCAAACGTGGCGCCAATTGCAAAGGCGAGGAGCTTAGTTCGCACGAGGTGGACGCCGGTAGCCTCGGCCACGTCCTCGTCTTCTTGCATTGCAAACCACGCTCTACCCAGCCGGGAACTGTTCAATCGAATGGCAACAATGGCGATCAGCGCCGAGCTGATCAGTGCCAGCAGGAAAGTCCAACCCTGTGAACTGAGGAGGCCGAAGAAGGCTTCGGGCGCAAAGCCAAACAGGCTGGGCTGGGAGATTTCCAAGATGCCGCGCGGTCCATTTGTCAATTCACCCATGTTCAACATGAAGAGGCGGATTATCTCGCCAAAGCCCAGCGTAACGATAGCGAGATAGTCTCCACGCAGGCGCAGGACAGGTATGCCAAGCAGGATCCCGCCGATTGCAGCTGTGAGCATCGCCACTGGCAGCGCCATCCAATAACCGAGCAATGGGCTATCGGGTGAAATGTTCAGCAGAAGAAGCAGGTTGGAAATGTAGGGCGAGGAAAAAGGTGCCGAAAGAAAGGCATAGGTGTATGCGCCGATGGCGAAAAAGGCCACATAGCCCAGGTCCAGCAAGCCCGCGTAGCCAACTACAATGTTAAGACCAAGCCCCATCATTACATAGATGAAGACGAGGCCCATTACCGAGTTTTGAAACTGATCGAGGACAAACGGCATCATCAAGACGCCAAGCCCAAGCAACGCGGTCACAATTCTGCGTTCTCTTCCCGGTCTGGACAGCCTGTGGGCAAAAAGCCCGCTTCCTGTCGCGACCAGGGTAAGAAGAAGGCGCACCGTGCCCTCGTTGGAACCAAATGCCCTGACACCCGGCAGCCCGAGCAAAACGATAAAGGCCAGCAGGACGAAGGGAAGCGCGAGGCCCGCAAGTCGGCCGGCCGCCAGAATCTTCGGGGCGGACAGATTTACGGGTAGCCGGTTAGAACGGGCAGCATCCGTTAACCTGGCTCCCCCTGCGGTTACCGCCAGCGCGGCGAGTGTTCCGGCGCCGGCAAAATAGACTGCCTGCAGAAGGTAGCGAAAAGGAGAAACGTCGGCCTGTGCGATCTGTCCCGGACTAACGCCGACCAGCGCGGCAACGTTCAAGGGGACCATCTTGTCGAAGACCGGCTGAATTGAAACGCCATTGCCAATCGCCGTAACGATGACTGCACTGCAGATTGCAATAAGCAGCCCCGTCGTCGCACCCGCGGCCAGACCAAGGTGAAGGTTGAGGCCGCTGATCCCAGCCGGCAAGAGGGGGAATGTATCGTTCGCGGCCGGCCCATGGTCTGTGCCGATTTGCCAACCTGGTTTGCCTTCTGCGCCGGTGGAACCCCGATCTCGTTCTGAAGCAGTTCGGAAATCCTCGTTGCGGCGAAAATTGAACCAAAAAACCAGGGCCGCGATAAGCGCAAGCGAAGGCAGGGCGGCCCCGCCAATGCGCCCTGGGATACCGACAAGGATTAGATAGCTCAGGCAGGCGAAGGCGACCAGTCCGGTCTTCACTGACCTGGTTACAGTATCGTGTCTCATCAGGCCTTCTTCTCGCTAAGAACCTCGCCGAAAAGGCCTGACGGCCGGAAGATAAGAATCAGTACGAGAAGTGAAAAGGCGATGACATCTTTGTATTCAGTGGGAATGCCCAGGGCGCTCGGGCCCATCGACTCTATCAGACCGAGAACGAGCGCGCCGAACATTGCGCCGGGTATGTTGCCAATGCCGCCGAGAACCGCGGCGGTAAAGGCCTTCAAGCCGGGTACGAAGCCACTGTTAAACTTGACGACGGTGTTGTGAAAGCCGAGCATAACGCCTGCGGCGCCTGCCAGGGCCGAACCCAACACGAAGGTGACCACAATCACGGCGTTGACATCGACACCCATGAGCGACGCGGTGGATCGATCTTCGGCTACCGCTCGCATCGCCCGTCCCAACTTTGTTCGCTGAATGATGAAGAAGAGGGCCAGCATCAACAGTACCGAAGTCACAAAGATTATGGCGCCCGTGTAGGAAATGAATACGTCACCAAGCCGCAGGCCGCCGGAGATTAACTCCGGTTTGCGATAACTGTGTGGGCTGACGCCGAAGATCAAGAGGACCGAGTATTGGAGAAAGAGCGATGCGCCTATAGCGCTTATCAGCGGTACCAGGCGGGGCGCCTGGCGTAGAGGCCGGTATGCCAGCCTTTCCAAGGCCACGCCAATCACCACCGAGGCGGCCATGCCTACCAGCATGATGAATAGCAAGGCGGCGACCACAACGAGCCACGGGCCCTCCATCCAGCCGCGGGCAAGCGCAAACTGGAGGGTGAAAAAGCCGGCGATGCCGCCGATCATCATGACCTCGCCGTGGGCGAAATTGATCATGAAGAGAATGCCGTAGACCAGTGTGTAGCCCAAGGCCACCAACGCGTAAACGCCTCCCAGAACCAGGCCGTTAAGAGCTTGGGAAATCCAAAAGGAGGTCGGGTAGCCTTCTGCCAGCCCAACGGTTATAACCCGCCATGCTACGAGGAGGAAAATAGCAGCGCCCAAAGCCCGTATCAAGAATTTCTGAGCGGTCTGACCATCTATTTTAGCCGCCTGCACATTGAGCGGGCTGTTCGCCATAGTTGTATTCGAGGAACCATAGGGGGAAGCAGGAGAGAGAACAGTAGCATTCTCTCCCCTGCTGACTACAAGGAGTTACTCCATCCCAAAACCCTTAACCTGACTGAAGGCGCCGTCCATAACTTCGAAGATCTGGACGCCACCGGCGCCGCACTCGCCAATGCTATCGCATTTGATCGTGCCAGTCAGACCATCGAAGGCATCGACTGTGCGAATGGCGGAGATCAACGCTTCCCTGTCAACCACAAGGTTGCCGCTGTCGTCAACGGTGGCAACCTCGGCAAGGGCGGCCGCGATCAGTTTCACTGAATCGTAGCTCTGCGCGTGGAAGGGGCCAAGCTCGTCAGCGGCCACGCCGTATTTCTCGAGATATTTGGCGTCGAAATCAGCGTTCATTTCCTCAGAGTCATCGCCGGCCAGAAACGCTACGTAGGTGCCTTCGCCAGCTGAACCGGCTGCATCGAGGTACTGCTGCGTATAGGCGCCATCGTCGCTCATGAATATCGCGTCTTCAAGGCCGGGTGTTTCTGACATCTGTTGGGCGATCAGGCCGGCTTCGGTGGAGTACCCGCCGAAGTAGATGCCTGCAGGCCCATCGGCGCCAACTTTGGCCAACAATGCGCGGAAATCTGTGTCTCCAACCTGGACACCTTCAAAGCTGGAGACTTCGCCTCCCACTGCTAGAATATGGTTCTGGAATATCTCTGCCAGTCCCTTGCCGTAATCTGAGTTGTCGTGAATGACAGCGACTTTGGTGATGCCGAGGTCTTCGACGACGAAATCAGCAGAGAAGACGCCCTGCAGTGAGTCGCTCAGAGCGACACGGTTGCAGACATCACAATCCGCAGTGGTGATATCCGGGTTCGTTGCGCTGGGGCTTACGAACGGAATCCGCGCCTCCAGCAGGATTGGCAACAGACCGAAAGTCTCACCGGAACAGGTGCCTCCGGTCACAGCGACGATTGTCTCGTCGGCTGCAAATTTGTTGCCTACGTTCGTCCCTTGCGTGCCGTCGCAAGCACCGTCTTCCGCGACCAGCTCGAACATGAAGCCTTCGAGGCCGCCGGCAGCGTTAAGGTCGTCAATCGCAATTTCAGCGCCGTGACGAATGTTAAGGCCGGGGTCGGGAATTGGTCCGGTCAACGCAAATGAGCCACCGATGCGGATAGTCGCGCCAGAAGCGATAACGACCTTCCCGCTCATGTCGGCGGGGGCTTCTTCCATGGGCGCCTCTTCTGCAGGGGCTTCAGCAGCCGGCGCCGCTCCAACACATGCGGCCAGCATCAGCGCCGCGACTAAGATCAAGCTTAGTAGTGCGAATTGCTTTGGCATTTGAACCTCCTTGGTCAAATAAATGTCAAAGTGGTTAATTAATATGAACTGAATGGCATAGGTTCAGTACATACATCACAAAAAAGATCCTGTGGCCGGATTAGCCATACAAAAATTATAAATGATTGATTAGAATTCGGGCAAAGCCCTCTTCTGTAGCAGATAGCACGTAAACAAGAGGCCACATTCTGCGTTTTTCGAGAATGCCAAGCCATACTCAATGTCTGTCGTGACCAGCCCTTTAGTCCTGCCGCCCTTCAGGCAATCTGATTGCGTATGCGGTTGGCGGCAGCCAGGTTGGTGGCGCGGCACCGCTGGAATGAGCGCACAAGGTCGGTGAGCGATGGTTTTGGAGGGGGGCGTTGCGGGGGCGCAGCCCCTGCACAAGGAAGGGCGCTTGCGCCCGACCGCCCAGAACTGCAGTGGTCAGTGGTTGGTGGTCAGTGGTTAGTGAAAATCGCTTTCGCTCGCCTTGTTCATGGTTGCGAGATTGACCCGGTAGCGCTTCTACAACTGGTCTCCTACTTTCTGATTTGGGAGCCGCCCAACAGCCCATTTCTTACGGTCCCTGCACTTTCCAGAGAGAAGCCTTCATACTTAAAGGCGGCCAAGGCAAAAGGTTATACACCAGTGCATGCTATCGCAGTTCTCCCAAAAATGTGGTACACTATGAATACTTTGCCAAACTTCAGCCCGTTCTAATCGGCTCGTGTAAAGGGAATTAGAATGCGGAGACGGTTTGGCGTTTCTGTGTGTCAATATACTGCGGCCCGACCCATCGTATGAGTCTCCTCGTTGCCAATCACATTTCCAAGAATTACGGCGACCTCGACGTGCTCGAGAACGTTAGCGTCCGGATCGAGTTTGGCGACCGGATCGGCCTCGTAGGTCCAAACGGGGCCGGCAAGACCAGCCTTCTCAAAGCGCTTGGCCGTATCGACACCAGTTTCAGAGGTGAGCTCTTCGTCGCCCAGGAAACTCGAATCGGCTACCTCTCGCAGGACCCACCGCCCGCCGGCAATCGAACGCTCTACGAGGACCTGAAGGACGTTTTCGCTGAACTGCTGGCAGAAGGGGAGCAACTGAGACGCCTGGAAGCACGCATGACCGACCCAGCACAGAGCGATAAGGAGCTGGAAGGCCTGCTTACCCGTTACGGGCAACAGCAGGAAGCGTTTGAGCGGGCTGGCGGCTACGCCATCGACCAGCGAGTACGTTTCGTCCTGACCGGTCTCGGCCTTCAGGAGTCGCTGTGGCATGCGCCGCTCGCTCACCTCAGCGGGGGTCAGCGTACCCGCGCCTGCCTGGGCCGCCTGCTGTTGGAGGAGCCCGACCTACTGTTCTTGGACGAGCCGACCAATCACCTTGACGTGCGTTCGATGTCCTGGCTGGAAGGTGTGCTGTTGGACTGGAAGGGCGCGCTCATCGTTGTATCCCACGACAGGTACTTTCTGGATACAGTCGCGACCCGAATATGGGATCTGGCGCATCGTCGGGTGGAAACCTACCGCGGCAACTACAGCCATTACCGGCAGCAGCGGGAAGATAGGCACGCCCGCTGGCGCAAGGAATATGAACGCCAGCAGGAGTTTATCAGCGAGACCCAGGAATTCATCCGTCGCTACAAGGCAGGACAGCGAACCAAAGAGGCGCAGGGTAGAGAGACCCGACTTAACCGTTTCCTGGAGGAGGAGGCGCTGCCGCCGCCCCCGACCAGTCAGTTTATCCGTCTGCCACTGCGAACGGACCTGCGCAGCGGCGACCTTGTCCTGCGCACACGCAAGCTGGTAGCCGGCTATAGCGAGCCTGCAACCGGTGCGGGTCCCCACATTGCCGGTACATTGCAGGACGAGTTGAAGGGCGGCGGCGTTGACGGCAGCAGTTCCACCAAAAATGAGGCCGTCTCGAATTTTCTGTCAGCCAAGGGTCGTCATGGTGTTGAAATTGGCCGGCAGGGGCGCTTGCGGCCCATGCGCAGCCTGTCGCCTGAAGACATGCCAATTCTGGAAGCGCCAGACCTGGACCTGTATCGCGGACAGGTTGCCGCTCTGATTGGTCCAAACGGGGCCGGAAAAACGACTCTTGTTCGCACAATTCTTGAGGAGTTGGAACCGCTCACCGGCAGGGTAGAATTGGGCGCGTCGGTCGAAGTGGGATACCTGGCACAACGGCATGTAGGCAGCGGTTACGGTTTGATGAGCGGCGGTCAGACAGTACTGGACGCCTTGCTGGAGGTCAAGCGCCTTCCCACTGTGCGTGCACGAACGTATCTGGGGCAGTTTCTATTCAAGGGCGATGATGTTTTCCAGAGTATTGAGAGTCTCTCAGGCGGGCAACGCAGCCGTATCGCGCTGGCGCGACTGACATTGCAGGGCGCCAATTTTCTGCTCCTGGACGAGCCGACTAACCACCTGGACCTTGACAGCCAGGAGATTCTGCAAGACGCGCTGCGACAGTTCGACGGTACCATTTTGCTTGTTACCCACGATCGAGCGTTAATAGATGCACTGGCGACGCAGATCTGGCAGGTGACGCCAGCGTCGAATGGCACGCCCGGCAACCTGGAAGTCTTCAAAGGAACGTGGAAGCAGTGGCAGACGGAACGATTGCGATCGGAGAGGGAGGACTCCCCAGCGAAGGCGGTGGCTGCACCGACCGCATCGGAAGAGGAATGGCAGCGGCAACGGGAAGCCAGAAGGCAAAGGCGGCAGGCGCAAAAGCATGAGGAGGCCGTCGCCGAGACCGAGGAAAGAATCGATCGGCTGGAGAGCAGGCTTGTCGAGATCGAAGAACATATGGCCCGAGCGAGCGCGGCACAGGATCTGGAGAGGCTGCGCACGCTGCAGGACCAACATCGGGGCGTCTCGCAACGTTTGGAAAAGCTGATGGAAGAATGGGCCGTCATGGCTGCATGACAGGCTTGTCAGCAGACCAGACTTTCGGCTAAAATAGGGCAGCACTGGGTCCACCAACGCAAAAGGTTTAATCGAACATGGGGCGCAAATCGCTGGTGATCGGACTGACCGGA
Organism: Caldilineaceae bacterium; assembly: GCA_965116395.1. Taxonomy (GTDB): domain Bacteria; phylum Chloroflexota; class Anaerolineae; order Caldilineales; family Caldilineaceae; genus Bin5. Next base: position 4,543,331 of record OZ220684.1, on the reverse strand, counting down.
AATATCGCTACAGGCAAGAGCACGATTCTCAACTATCTGATGGAGAAATGTGCTTTTATCATTGATGCTGACAAACTGGGCCATCGTGTGATCGAGCCAGGTGGTCCAGCTTACGATGCGGTAGTGCGCACTTTCGGGAAAGAAATACTGAAAGAAGACGGCACAATCGATCGCAAGAAACTCGGTAAGATTGTTTTCACCAATCCCCTGGACTTGGGCCGGTTGGAAAAAATCGTCCATCCGAAGATCTTTGATCTGGGAAAGCAGGAGATAGCCGATAACGAATCAACCGTTATCGTGTTGGAGGCAATCAAACTGCTTGAGGCCGGGCTGATGTCCACCCTGTGCGATGAAATCTGGGTCGTCACGTCCAGCTTGACCACCCAATTTCGGCGGCTTCTCGAGACACGAAAGATGGACGAAGTCGAGGCCAAACGCATGATCGATTTGCAGCCGCCGCAGGCTGCCAAGGTGAACCAGGCCGACCGCGTTATCGAGAATGACGGCAGCCTTACCGAATTGCATGCACAGCTGGATGCAATCTGGGAGGACCTTAAGCGACGCTATCCTCGTAGAATGACGACGTTGGTACGTTAAAGGAGTCCGACCTGACATGGACTTTCTGCGGCGATTCTGGGCCGAGCACACGACTTTGTCCAACTGGGCTGTACTCGCCATTGGTTTCGTGGTGATACTTCTCTTCAGCGCCCGCGGTGTTGGATTTGAGGGCGCGCAGTGGGCAGCACTCATTGGCGTAACTGTCGGCCTGGCCGGCCTGTGCGCTTGGATCATAAGTTGGGAATAACTTTATGAGCGAAAAGCGCGACTACTACGATGTGCTTGGCATCGAACGCGGCGCCGACGAAGCGGCGCTTAAACGGGCCTTTCGAAAATTGGCACAGCAATATCACCCGGATGTGAATCCTGAGGCCAATGCCGAGAGCAAGTTCAAAGAAATTAACGAAGCCTACCAGATATTGAGCGATCCGCAGAAGCGCGCCGTATATGATCGCTTCGGGCACTCAGGGCTGGCAGGGGCAGGCGGTTTCAGCGACTTCAGCCAAGGTTTTGGAGACCTGGGCAGTATCTTCGAGGAGGTCTTCGGGTTCGGAGGCATGGGGCGCGGCAACCGGCGTGCGCCTCGACGCGGCGCCGACCTGCGCGTCGACATTGGTCTGAGTTTTGAAGACGCTGCCTTCGGCGCACAACAGGAAATCGAAGTGCCGCGCATGGAGGATTGTGACAACTGTCAGGGCAGCGGCGCCGAGCCTGGCACTACGCCGGAGCGATGTTCTACCTGCGGCGGCAGCGGCGAGGTGCAGCGCCGTCAGCAGAGCCCTCTATTTGGCACCATCGTTACTGCGACAACGTGCCCCTCTTGCCACGGTGAAGGCGAAGTCGTGTCCTCGGCCTGCAGCAAGTGCAACGGCCGCAAGCGCAGGCAGGTCTCCCGCAAGATCAAAGTCAATGTGCCCGCCGGCGTCGACAACGGGACCCGCATCCGGTTGGCCGGCGAGGGCGAGGCCGGCATGTTGGGCGGGCCCCGCGGCAACCTTTACGTTGTCATAGGCGTCGAAGAACATCCCGTCTTTACACGCGATGAGTTTGACATTCATCTGGAGCTGCCCGTCAGTGTTGTCCAGGCCACTCTGGGCTCCAATGTAGAAATCCCGACCCTGGAAGGCGAGACGATCAGTCTCGAAATCCCCGAGGGCACCCAGACTGGCAGGAGATTCCGCAAAGCGGGGATGGGCATTCCGCGTCTACAGCGCAGCGGCCGGGGCGACTTGATCGTGACTGTGCGGATTGTTACGCCGACCGACCTGACCGAGGAGCAGGAGCTGCTCTTCCGTCAGTTGGCGGAAAGCATGGGCGATGACGTGCATGAGCCGCGACGCGGATTCCTGGACAGAATTCTGCGGCCAGAATGAAACGTCAGAAGCACTGACCTTCGGACCCCTCCGTAGATCCCCAAAGTTTGAACAGGTTTAACTGCCGCGAATGCCGGTCAGAGCCAGGAGTTTTGGCAAGGACTGAAAGAGAATGCCGGCGAGAATCAGGATCAGACCTGAAACTGCCGAGGCGTGTATTGGTTCATCGAGAAATAGCAGTACGAACAACAGCGAGATCGCTGGGGTGAGATAGAGCAGGTTTGAGACGATAAACGTGTCGCCGTGCTCAAGCGCTTTGAACCAGAACACATAGCTAAGTCCATTGACCAGCAGGCCATTATAGATAAGCCAGCCCCAGACTGTGGCAGAGGGCAATGGCAAGCCTCCGCTCAGAGCGATGGCGGCTGCGGAACAGATCAAGGCGGCGCAGAAATACACGAACGCGGCGACTGTCAGGTCGTTGCTGGCTCGCTTGCCCAGAACTGAGAAGAGCGCAAAGACCAAGGCGCCGCCCAGGGCCAGCAGATTTCCCGAAAGATTCTCCACGCGCAACGCCACCATTCGCCCCTGAGTGACTATTGCAATTACGCCGCTGAAACTGATCAGGATCGCAAGCAGGCGGGCGGGCGTGAATCTTTCGCCAAGTAACGGGACCGCCAACAGACTGATCAGGATCGGCCAGGTGTAGGCAAGGATAAATCCCTCTGCTGCCGATGTGCGGGCGAACGCCCCGTAAAGAAGCACGTAGTAGAGAAACGCCCCCAGGAATCCCAGCCAACACATGTGAGCGAAGTCCCGAAAAGTGTAGTCCCTCAAGCTGGCAGTCTTGCGTTGCCAAAGGACCAGTGCCCCTAGCGCGAACACTGAAAAGACTGTGCTGTAGAAGAGCATCTGTAGATTGGATAGCTCTGACAGAATCTTCTTCGAGGCAACCGGAATCGTGGCCCACAGCAGGATACACAAGGCCAGACTGAGATAGGATTGTGCGCGCGCGGTCATGACTTATACGGGAAGTGTGGAAAGGGCAAGTGAGCAGGCGTAGTAATTCGTGTTGAGCCTCCACCAACATTGACACTGAAGTATAGCGCAAACCCACCTGCACCGGGAATCGCCAAAGGCAAAACATTGTCCATGAACGCAAATGAACTTGTCGAGATAGCTGTTGAAGTCGATGGTGAGGCGGCCGAGGCGGTGGCTGAGCTGTTCAACCGCTTCAACGGCGGCGACTGGGTTGAAGACAGCGCGGTGGGCGAGGCCTCGGGCGGCGGAGCTGTGCTGGAGTCCACCGGCTATGACGACTTTGGCAACCCTTTGGACGGCGAATTCAGGCTGGTAGTCAAAACCTACTTGAAGCCCGGACCACGCGGCCGAACCATCCAGAAGCAGATCGAAGAGGGTTTGTGGCACCTCCGCCTCTTGTACCCAATGCCGGAGCCGGTAGCAAGACCTGTCAGAGAGGAAGATTGGGCCCACGCTTGGAAACGGCACTACAAACCGCTGCGAATTGGGAAACGCGTTCTGCTTGCCCCGGCGTGGGAGGAGCCGAATGCCCTGCCTGGTGACGTCGTCGTTCGACTTGAGCCGGGGATGGCATTCGGGACAGGCTTGCATCCTACGACGCGGCTCTGCGTGGCGGCGCTGGAAAAGTGGGTCCGGCCGGGCGATTCTGTCCTTGACATAGGTACCGGCAGCGGTGTTCTTTCGATTGTAGCGGCCAAGCTGGGCGCCCACCCGGTTTGGGCGACGGACATTGATCCACTGGCAATCAGAGTAGCCGGTGAAAACGCAGAGCTGAACGGCGTTTCTCTTGGTTTAGACCAGCTCTTTGTAAGTCATGGGTCAGTACCGGACGGTCAAGAGGGGCGGTTTTCTTTGATCGTCTCCAATATTCTGGCCGAAGTCCTGGTTGGACTGTTCGACGCGGCCTATGGCAATGTCCCACTGGCAGTGCCGCTTGCACCTGGAGGCCGCATGATTCTGTCCGGAATTCTGGATGAGAAGGCAGGGACTGTGGTCGCAGCTGCGGTCCGCCACGGGCTATCGGAAGTTGAGCGACAGCAAGAAGGAGATTGGGTGGCAATAACAGTGCAGAGCGAAAGAGTAGCGTGAAAAAGGTGAGCGACAAAGAGTCCAAGGCCAGGGATTCCCACCGTTTCTTCCTGCCTGAAATTTTGGCCGATCCGCACTGTTCGGTAGACCTTGCCCCGCTGGCGCACCAGCTTCGCAATGTGCTGCGGCTGGCGCCCGGAAGTCTGATCACTCTGCTCGACGGCAGCGGCACATCATTCCTGACGGAAATTGTGGACCTTGACGAAGAGAGGGCGAAAGGCCGCGTGGTGGCGCAGGAAACTGTCCAGAGTGAGCCTGGCGTCGCCTTGACACTCTATCAATGTGCCTTGAAGCGAGATCGGTTTGAGTGGGTATTGCAGAAGGGAACAGAGTTGGGAGTGAACCGGTTTGTGCCTGTGATCAGCAGCCGAACTGTGGTCCGTCCGGCTGCGAAACTGTTGCCCAGATATGACCGTTGGCGCGCCATAATTCGTGAGGCAGCCGAACAGAGCCGCCGCGGCCGCCTGCCGGTCCTGGACCAGCCGCTGAGATGGGAAGAAGCCCTGGATCATGGCGCCGGCCGGCGCCTGCTGGCGTGGGAGGAGGCAGAAGGGGCCGATAAGGGCCTGGCCACTGTCCTGACCAATTCGGACACGATTTCACTTCTGATCGGGCCAGAAGGTGGAATCACAGGAGAGGAGGCCGCCTCCGCGATCAGTCGAGGTTGGCAGTGCGTTTCGCTGGGCCCTCGCATTCTGCGTGCGGAAACAGCTGCGGTCGCAGCCGCGGCGGTCGTAATGCATCTCTCTGGCTCGCTTGGATAAGAGGTAGTGGAAGAACGACCTAAGTGGGACTGCTAGAATGCCCGCAGCCTGATTGAACCTTGTTACCATTTTGAAATTCACAGAAGTCCACCATAGTGGATTTCTTGCCGGTCGGTGTTATAGGTTTTCTGAATCAGGCATGCAGTTGCACTGGTCGCCCGGAAAAAAGCCTTCGGCAAGTCTTGATTTCTTCTGCTCCTGGCACTCTTGGTCCCGCCGGGACCCCGATGTAGTCCACCCTTCCCAGCTGCCACATTTCGCTCTTCTTCTAGCTATAGGTTAATGCAGCCTTCACTCAGAGTTTCGAAACTCTCCCCGCGCAAAGGATGGCCGCGGGTCCGACCGCTCTGCGCGGCACTCTCCCTGCCGGAACCAGAAGAGTTTCCCGTACAGTGTCTCGACGGGAAGCCATGCGCCTCCTTCGAGGACCGAAGCCGCCCGCCCTCGTCGGCGGCTTGCAGGTGTTCAATTCTTGACAGACGGCTTGCCTTGAGAGTAGAATGACGCTGGCTCAGACGCCGGATGCCCGGTCTGAATGAAAAGGCGACACCTCAGTCTGCTCAGCAAACGTCTTTTCCAGGAAGACAGTGGTCCATACGGACCGTTTTTCGGGAATTAATAGGAATCTCCGCCATCCTCCTGCAAACCACAATAACGGCTTTTCGACTGCGTGTACCGCTATCCCAGACACTAATATAGAGGACCTCACGCACAAGGACACTATTTGTGCGAAGCCTTTGCTCACAAGAAACGTTAGACCTGGAGCATTAAACACCTCCCGCGACCGTCGAACGGTAGAGGCCCACTTTAAGGGAGCCAATCTGAAGAGCGCCGTTGGCCAGACACGTCTTTTCGCGAGCGTTTCTTTAGTCAATAGCAAGAAGAAGAATCCACCGGGCTTCCGAAACTCTCCATGTAGTAAGATAGTTTCCATCAACAGTAATTCCCTTGCAGGATTGTGCAGTTACAACTTTCCATTCTAAGAATGCACAGGAGAGAAATGATGAAGAGCAAGCGGTATCTATTGGCAGCCTTGGTCCTGGCACTAGCGGTTCTGACCTTGGCGGCCTGCGAAACCCAGACTGTGGAAGTTCAAGTGACAAGAGTCATCGACGTCACGGCGACGCCAAGGGCCATGACCTTCCACGATGCGGGAGCGATTGAAGCCGAAACCTCGCCCCATCAGTGTCAGCCTTTGGCCAGCCTTCCAACAGAATTCTCGCAGCCCTGGCGATTGGGATTCATTAACCCCAACCTTGCCCATCCATTCTTTGGCGAATGGTCTGGGGCAATGAAGTCTGCTGCCGAGTTCTACGGCGTGGAATTCTTCGAATCCGACGCGGCCGGAGATTATGCCACCGAACCGGACCTGTTGGAGACGCTGCTCCTGAACGACCTGAGCATCGTCGGCGCCCACGGCCCCAACGTCTATGAAGGACTGGCTTTGCGCGCCCTGGATGAAGGCATTCAGTTCATCGGGATTGACAACGGACCCAGCGAATACACGCCTATCGTTTACGGTATCCCCGACGGGATTGCCGGCATGCGCGGGGCAGAGCTCCTGGTTGAGGGTGTAAGAAAGCGGCAGGCCGAAGACTGGGCCGGACGCGAGCTATTCTTCATTGAGCTGACGCACGGGGGCATCCCGGCCTGCGTCACCCGCACCGGCTCCGCGGCTTCCACCTTCCAGGAAGCCTTTGAACTGGATGACGACCACGTCTTGATGGCCGACCTGACCACGGGCCGTTCCGCAGAAGACATGGTCAACGATACAATGACGGCGCATCCCGATGGCGTCTTCGCGATGATTCCTTGTTGGGACGGCCTCGGTATCGGCCCCTACAATGCCGTAACCTAAGCAGGCAACGAAGCCGACGTGATGTTGGTGACGTTGGGTGGCGACGAGCCGCCGGCCAAGTTCCTGAAGACCAGACCGATGGGTTACTACGGTTTCATCGAGTTCCAGCCCTATTGTGAGGGTTGGGGTTGGGTCGAAGTCGCGCTGGCAACTCTGGAAGGGCTTCCTTTCGAGACCTACCAGGTTCGCAAGGCGATTACCCAGGAAACTGTAGACCAGCGCTATGCAGAACTGTACGAAACGGAGTAATGCGGTTGCTGCTCTGACGATTTAACGAGGGTGGGGCCAGTCCAGCCCCACCCTTTCTACATTGGGAACGCATATTTCTCACCAGCATCATGGTAGCAACAGGGCCTGGAATCAGGAAGGCCGATTCAGCAGCCGGAGTCACAGTTGACCACTAGCATACGCAGCATTCAGCGCAAGCAGGTAGTCCAATTCCTGCTTGACAACGGGTTGTTTATCGCCTTTGTTCTGGAAGTAGCGCTGTTTGCAATTGCAGTTCCGGAAATGTTTCTGAGGTCGAGGACAATAGAGGCGATCCTGCGCCTGAGCGGACCCGCAGGAATCGTGTTGGCCTCCTACACCATTACGCTGATCTCAGGTCAGATTGATCTCTCCACCGCCCAGGTCGGCGGCATGGCTTCGCTGATGTTTGCCGCTGTTTTTCAGCTGCTGAATTGGCCGCTCGGCGTTGCCCTGGCTCTTACTGTCGTCCTGACGATCGCGGTCGGTCTGCTGAGCAGCTATCTGATCCAACAGGGCATCCCGTCCTTTGTGTCCACGTTGGCTGTCGGTGTCGTCAGTGGTGGAATAGGCTTTCTAATTATCAACCTGGCCAAGCAGCCGGGCATGATACGGCTGGTGCGGCCGCCGTTGCGCGACATTGCTAATTTTGAAGTCGCGGGTGTCCCATTTGTCATTCCCCTGATGTTTGTCGCCTATGCGATTGGGTGGGTCGTACTGAACCAGACCAAGTTTGGCGCACACATTTATGCACTGGGCGGGAATCCTGCCGCGGCGGCCCTGAACGGCATCAACGCAGTTCGAATTGCGCGGATTGTGCTGGTAACCAATGCAGTGATCACCGGTATGGCCGGAATTCTGATCGCCGGCCGCCAGCTGGCTGCGCAACCGGGTGTTGAGGGCCTGGGTGGGTCGCTTACAGCGGCGCTCTTTGCGGGCGTAGCCCTTTCGGGCGGCAGCGGCAAAATTGAGCGTACTTTGATCGGGCTTCTCTTTTTGTCCACGCTTACCATCGGTTTGGGCATCCTCAATGTTTCAGCACCCATGCGGCAACTGATAAACGGTCTTGCATTTGTTTTCGCCATCCTGCTGGACAGTATCCGCCAACAAATGGCAACGCGATAAGGAGCAGGTACGTGATAGGTCGGTTAGTGCAAGGTGAGAAAATAATATCTGGACGCCGGCGAGACCACTTGCTGTTCTTGATGGACAACGGGATCTATGTCGTAACCGCTGTGCTTTTCATCATATTTGTTTTCTTTGCTCCCTTCTTTTTTACCCAGCGCAATCTGGTTAACATTCTTATCAGTGCATCATTGGCCGGTATCGTGACGGCCGGTTACACGGTCGCGATTCTGGCCGGGCAGATCGACACCTCCACACAGGGCGTTCTTGCGGTCGCCACGGTGACAACAGCGCTTCTGTTTGAGGAGGCCGGGTTTTCGCTTCCCTTGACTGTAATATTCGCGCTGGCAGCTGGAATTGCAGCCGGTCTCTTCAACGGTCTTATCGTTGTTAATGGAAAAATCGTCGCCTTTGTGGCGACTTTGGCGACCCAGGGCGTTATGATTGCGATCGCACTATTTCTCAGCGGGGGCCATACTATAACGATCGCACGTGAGGGGCTTCAGGAAACCGTTTTCATACGTGTATTCGGCATCCCCTCTTCGGTCTGGATCATGTTTCTCTGCTACATCGTCGGCTGGGTCATGCTGACGCAGACTAAACTTGGCGCCCACATTTACGCCACCGGTGCAGATTATCGCGCTGCGCTCCTGAGCGGCGTACCGGTCGACAGAGTGATCCGCATTGCCTTGGTCATTTCAGCACTGACAGCGGCGTTGACTGCCATTCTCGTGACTGCAAGGGCAAAACAGTCTGCCTTGTTTGGGCTTGCGATCGCAGGCAGTGTCGATTTCGTTACCGCGCTCACCGCAGTTCTGTTGGGAGGATTCAGTCTCTTCGGCGGGGTCGGCCGCATTGAGCGCAATCTCGTGGCGGTGCTCTTCCTGACCATTCTTGGCAATGGTCTGCAGTTGATGGATGTGCCGACCGGCATCATTCTGGTAGTCCGGGGTTTCGCCCTTGTTTTTGCAGTCATACTAAGCGTGTTGCGGGCGCGCATGTCGTAGATTTCTTATAGACTAGCAATTTGGAGCGGGTCATGGCGAGTGACGAGGTCATTCTCGAAACGACAGATGTAGACAAATCGTTCGGCGCCGTCCATGCGGTGCGATCGGTCAGCTGGAAGGTCTATCGAGGCCGCGTCAACGCCCTTGTCGGTGACAATGGAGCCGGCAAGTCCACGTTAATCAAGTTGATCAGCGGCGCATTGCAGCCCAACGGCGGGGGATTCCGCGTTCACGGCGAGGAGACCAGGATTGGCGGGCCTGCCGGCGCCTTCAACCTGGGAATTGCCGCGGTCTACCAGGACCTGGCGCTGGTGGAAAATCGTGACGTGGTTATGAACATGTTCCTCGGCAGCGAGTTGACACGCGGGCCAGGCGCGATATTCCTTGACCACAAAGGAATGCTGCAGCAGGCGCACAATGTGCTCGATGACATCCACGCCCGCATCCCCAACGTGCGGGAAATGGTTCGTAATCTCTCCGGCGGGCAGCGCCAGGCGGTGGCGGTAGGCCGTGCCTTGATTCGCGGCGGTGAGATCATTATCATGGACGAGCCAACCGCGGCGTTGGGGGTAGAACAGACGCAGGAGGTTTTGCAACTGATAGACACCTTGCGGGGCCAGGGCAAGACGATCATACTTATCAGTCACAATATTCAACAGGTGTTCGAGATCGCCGACTATATTTCGGTCATGTTTCATGGTGAAATGTTGGGTACGCGACCGATTGATGAGGCAACGGAGGCTGAAGTGGTCGCCATGATTATGGGCAAGCGCTCGCCCTAGAATGGCAATATTGAGGTGGATACGGGCACAGTTTTCCAAACGAATCGGCCCGGCGTTCAGCCCCGTATTGCTTGCAGTCAAGCGTTTGAAAGTTGAGGCTTGGCTGGCAATTGCAATAGCCCTGGGGCTGCTGGCGGCGGTCGCCTTCACAACCAGCATTCCCACATACAGCAACGCCGTCTACGTCCGTCTGTTGCGCAAGGAGCTGCACGAAAAGACCAAGAATTACCCTCCCTTTGCATTCATGTTTCATTTTCTGGGAGCCAAACATGGATACGCCGAATGGGAGGACGTCAGTTCGGTCGACACCTTTCTGACAAAGCAGGCCGCCGGCGACCTCGGGCTGCCCCGCATAATCGATGTCCGCTACTTTCAGACCGTTCCATTCCCCATTTTTTCTCAGGATACAGACGCACAGGCAACCGGTCGCAACGCGCCGGTAGAACTGAGCTTTGCATTCCAAAGCGACCTCGAGCAACACATCACAATATTGGAAGGGCGATTCCCTGCCAGCACGGGTCTGTTTTCGGACAGATCCGCTCCGGTCGAGGTGATCATAAACGGAACGCTGGCCCAACAGATGGGTTGGCAGGTCGGGGAGACCTTCATTGCGCTCTCCGAAGAGGACCCCGATTCCAACAGATTACAGAGCCAGATCCCCTTCGTGGTAGTTGGCGTCTGGCAGATGACGAACCGCCAGGAAGAATACTGGTTCTACAATCCATTCTCTCTGATCAGGAAACAGCTGCTGGTCTCCGAAGCGGGCTTCAGCCGGCAGATCGGCACTGCACTGCAGGGAGAGATCGCGGTCGGCGCATGGTACATGGTTCTGGATGGCGAATCGTTCGAGGTCAGGCAAGCGAGCGCATTTCTGGAACGGCTGCAAAGGGTCGATCAGAGGTCGGGCGCCTTGCTGCCGGGCACATCGCTGCTGGTGGCTCCAAGCGATTCAGGGCTCAGGAGGTACCAGCGCTCCGCCCAGGCGCTGACGCAGTCGCTCTTTGTGATCGCGTTGCCGATTTTCGGCTCCATTGTTGCCTATCTTTGGCTCGTCGCCGGCGTTTACGTCGAAAGACGCCGGGCCGAAATCTCCCTGTTGCGCAGTCGAGGGGCGTCGGTCGCCCAGATTGCTTCCATGGTAGTAATAGAAGGAGCAGTAATGGGAAGCGCCGCCTGGGCCGGGGGTTTGCCGGTCGGCAGCAGCATAGCTCGAATCATAGACAGGTCGCAGGGATTTCTCGAATTCGGTAGTTCAGAGTCACTGCCGATGACAATCACCGAGTCGGTGGAACGCATTGCGCTGCTGACGGTCGGGCTGGCACTGCTCCTTATCATGTTGCCCACACTGGCGGCGACGCGCCACACGTTGGCATCCTACCGCAGGGAGCGCGCCCGCGGGCGCGCCAGCTGGCTACACGGAATCGGCATGGACATTCTTGTGCTTCTGGCAGCCGGGTACGGAATGTTCAGACTGCGAAGTCAGGGCAGCATCGTTTCCTTGGGGGCTGGCAGCGACCTCACCGATGTTCCCGTGCTCGACCCTTTACTCTTCATTACTCCCGTTCTCTGGCTTCTAGGCTTCGCGCTCCTGAGTGTGCGCGTCCTCACTCCTCTGATGTATGCGACTTCCTGGGGGGCAAGGCAGTTGAATGCACTTGGACTATTGCTAGCCATGCGCCGGCTTGCACGTTCATCAGCAACATATCGGATCCCACTGTTGTTACTGATCTTGACACTCAGCATGGCGGTATTTACCGCTTCGCTGGCCCAAACTATGCGCCAACAGATCGCAGAACAGGTGCGTTACCGGTTTGGGGCCGATATGCGCCTGACCGAAGTGGGAGAAAGCATTGAAGTCGATCCCTTAGGGATTTCGCCTGCCGGCAGCACGGAAGAAGAAGACTCTGAGCCCATCCAGCAGTTGTCGTCTACGACTGAAGGGTATACAACGTGGTCCTTTCTCCCAGTCACTGAACACAGACACGCAACCGGTGTGCAGGCTGTGGCACGTGTGGGAAGATACAAGGCACTTGCAGAGGTCGCCCAGTGGAAAACTGGCGGGCAGTTCATTGGCATTGACCGGATCGACTTCCCCGAAGTTGGCTTCTGGCGGCGCGACTTCGCAAGCAGCAGCCTCGGGTCCTTGATGAACGCCCTGGCCACGACCCCAAATGGCGTACTCGTTCCCAACAGTTTCTTGCGGCAAATGGTCCTGAAACAGGGGGACGACCTTCGAGTAGTAGTGTCGATTCCTGAGCAACGCAAGGAACTTACCTGGTTGGAGGCGCCGATCGATTTTCAGATCGTAGGCAGCTTCGACCGTTTCCCCACCTGGCAACCTGAAGAAGGACCGGTTATCGTTGGCAACCTGGACTACGTTTTCGAGCGCGCCGGCGGGCAGTACCCATTCGATGTATGGCTGAGGACCGAATCCAACCCCGACTATAACAGGATCGAGACTGAGTTACGTGAAAGAGGGTTTCACATATTGGGCTGGGAAGCGCCCGGGCCTTGGGTAGCCCAAGCGCTGCGCCGTCCGGAGTTCCAAGGGATAGTTGGACTGCTTTCGATCGGTTTCATAGCCTGCACGTTACTGACGATTCTGGGATTCATCCTTTACACTGTTTCTTCGTATCGAGATCGGGCAATTGAGACCGGCGTCCTGCGCGCCCTGGGGTTCACGCAGCGCGAGGTCATCTCTATTATGGGATGGGAACTGGTCGTTTTACTATTCTTTGGGCTGGCCGTTGGCACAGGAGTCGGCATCTGGACCAGCGGCGCATTTATCCCCTATCTGCAGCAAGGAATCGACCCGATGCCGACGCTTCTTCCACTGGCGCCTCAGATCGCATGGCCGCGGGTCTACCAGGTCTATCTCATCCTGAGTCTGCTTTACGTTGGCTCGACGGCCCTGATGACCATATCGTTGATGCGTTCGCAGGTAACACAGGCCATAAAAATGGGTGAGACCATCTGACCGCGCCGCGGACAAATGGGGGCGTTGACCTGTTTCACTGAACGGGAAAATCTACTAAGCCACAGCAGTTGACCAGCCAGCCGTCCCTGGAACTATTCAGGCTCTTGGTGACGCAACTGGTGAACAGCCGCCGCCATGCTCGCCAGCCGACACGTTGCGAAGAAAGCACACGGTCGGTGAGCGATGGTTTTGGAGGGGGGCGTTGCGGGGGCGCAGCCCCTGCACAAGGGAGGCCGCTTGCGGCCGACCGCCCAGAATACAACAATGTGGGGAGAAAGAACACCTTTGCTCGCCTCGTCCAGGTTTGCGAATCAGTTGCGGCTGAGTAGTTACGAACGGGAAGTGGTTAGTTCTTGCACCTGAAGTGAGAAGGATTTGCGGGAAGGGTTACTATTGAGTATTGATGCCAAATTGAACGAGATTGTAATTCAGACGCCTGCCAGGCTTCACTTCGGGCTACTTGACCTGCACGGGGGCATGGGTCGAATAGACGGCGGAATCGGACTGGCGCTCGAGCAGCCAAGTACGCGAATTGCCGCCAGGCCCGGCCATACCTGCGAAACCTCCTGTCCGATGGAGCCAAGCTTTGAACCGCGCTTGAATGCAGCTGTCGCCGCAGTCTGCAGCAAGTTCGAATTGCCAGGGGCATCAGTAGCCGTTCTGGAGAGAGCCAGGCCGCATTCGGGCCTCGGCAGCGCATCGCAAACATTGGTAGGTGCGGGAATAGCTGTGAGCGCGCTCTATGGTTTGGCGCCCGGCGCGCGGGAGATCGCTGCAGTCGTGGGCCGGGGCGGAACCTCAGGCATTGGAATCGGAGCAATCCAGCACGGCGGTTTCATTTTGGATGGCGGCCATCGTTTTCGGCGGGGGGAGGGGAGCAAGAACGGTTTCTCACCCTCATCAGCCTCTGTAGGCGTTCCGCCCCCGCCAATTTTACTGCACTATGATTTCCCCGCCTGGGACGTCCTTGTCGTCATTCCGCAGGGTGAGGGCGCCAGCGGCGACCGTGAACGCGATCTCTTTGAGGAAGCCTGCCCGGTCCCCGCTCGTGACGTGGAAAAGATGTGCCGTATTCTCCTTGCACAGATGCTGCCTGCAGTTCTGGAGGAGGATCTCTCGACCTTCGGCGCTGCCATGGAGGCGTTCCAAAGCTACGGATTCAAGGTTTTCGAAGCGGAGACGCAAGGACCCCTGATCGCAGAATGTGCCGAATTCCTGCGCGACAACGGCGGCACTGGCGTCGGTATGAGCAGCTGGGGACCAACGCTATTCGCGTTCGGTCACGACCTCAAGGCGCTTCGCGATAAGGCAGAAAACTGGCTGGCCTCAAACGGAGGCGGGGAAGCCTTTCTGACCACCGCGAACAATGTTGGATTCAGGCAGATCGCGCCTGTCCCTGACTGAGTAGGAATCGAGTCCTGTGCTGTCCGAGACTACCAGGGCAGGATTGTGATCGCATCGAAAAATGGACCGTGAGCAAGACAGGAGCGGAGTGGAGCGGAGCGGAGGAAATGACAGTTCTCAAGTTGTGCGGGACAACGAGTGCCGGCGATGCCCGTCTGGCGAGGCGCGCAGACTTCTGCGGTATTCTGGTTGAGGTGAGCTGGACGGAGCGTAGTCTGAGTTTGGAAGAGGCCAGAGAAGTAGCAGAGGCTTCCGGCGTAAGAAACGTAATTCTGCTGTGTAATCCGAGCGCGTCGTTTGCCGAAGAGGTCGCGCATACACTTCGCCCTTATGCGCTCCAGCTTCTCTGCCATGAACCGCCGGCGTTGGTATCCGAACTGAAGAGTTCTCTTTCGTGCGAGATTTGGAAAACTGTTCATCTTCCCATCTTGGACGGGCAGGCCACGCCAGCAGAGTACGTTGATGCCGGTGCAGACGCCCTCCTTGTTGATTCAGTTGATGCAAGTGAAGGAAAAGTGCGACTGGGCGGCACAGGCAAAGTTGGGAATTGGTCCGCGATCGCTGCGCTAAAACAACAGACGGAGATCCCAATCTTCCTTGCCGGCGGAATCGATCCCGATAACATCGCTGACGCCATTCAGACAGTGAAACCCTATGGGATAGACCTTTGCAGCGGTGTAGAGTCCCGGCGCGGTAAAAGGGATCCTGATAAGGTGAAACTGTTACTGCGAAGATTTCATGAGGCGGTCGGTCAGAATCCTGTTTCGTCCGGCGCCGAGGAGCACTAATATACTGCTGTTCCGATCATTGCGAATCAGCTCTGTCTTTGAAGCTCAAGGCCCTCGCCCGTCGCTCGACTGTCATACGCTGGAGGACTCTCATATTCAGAGGAAGAGAACGCCGGCATGTTCTCTGTACCGGTAAGCAACTGTTCTGCGATAGCGCTGATTCCGCGCGGGCTTGTTATCAACCCCTGGTGCTGCAAGGACCAAACCAGCCGGTTTTCTCCTATAGGCATGCGGGAGCTGAGAGAAGGCAGGATCATCAAGTCGAATGGGCTCCACATTGACGTGAATTGAATGCCGGCCAAACTTTCAGCATCGGCATTCAGGTCGAGTAGGAAGTCGCTGTTTGGGCGTAACTGAATCGCGGCCGGCAGGTTGCTGGCGTAGGCGAGCCAGGTGCCGTGATGCGGGGCTGCCACCGTCAGAAAGCGATTTGTGCGAGCCAGGCCTCCCATGCGTTGAAGGTAGTATCGGGTAACGATGCCCCCCAGGCTGAACCCAACAAAGTCCAGTTCTTGCCGGCTGAGAAAATTTCTTTCAATGAACGCTTCTAACTGTTGAGCGAGTGTCTCCAAGGGGACGCTGCAGTCACTGGGCGCGAGCGATACAGCGTACGACTTCAGGCCCAGCTCAGTCAGGTAAGAAGCAAGTGGTTCGAAGACCGAGGCGTCATCCTTGTAGCCATGAACTAATATCGTCCGCGTTCCTCTCAGCTGCTCCAAGTCGACAACTGGAGGCAACGGCACAACTTCCCCTGTAGCGGGAGGCCCCGGAGGTAGTTCCCTCACCGACTGCGATGCTTTAAGGTACTGCTGCCACAAACGGTTACGAATTTCTGACATGGCCTTTTCTGCTCCTCTGAACGCGTTCAATGTCGCTCTACATTCTTACTTTAGCACAGTTCAGAAGAGATGCTGAATTGGTTTTTGGATCCCCTTCTTTGGTGAGGCAGGGTCTTTAGCAATTTCACTCTTTCGGTTAAAATAATCAATAGTCTGAATCCAAGCGACGCTACCTCCTGTAGTGGACAATGGAGGATTCTCTGTGCTTCACAGTTGAATTCCAAGTACAGGGGAGAAGAAAGACAACTCAAGGCATAGCCAACTGGAGGAAAAATGAGAACCGAACTGGAAACGGGCACGCCCGCCCCGACTTTCGAGGCCAAAACGGATAGCGGCGAAACAGTCAACCTTGCCGACTTTCGTGGACAGAAGGTCGTCCTGTATTTTTACCCTAAGGACGACACGCCCGGTTGTACGACACAGTCTTGCGGATTTCGCGATATCCATGTGGAGATAACAGAGAAGAATGCCGTCGTGTTCGGCATAAGCCCCGATGGACAGGAAAGCCATGAGAAATTTCGCACCAAGTTCGATCTGCCCTTTACGTTACTGGTCGATGAAGATCATTCGATAGCTGAAGCCTACGGCGTTTGGGGCGAACGGACTATGTACGGGCGCACTTTTATGGGAATCCACCGCAGTCATTTCGTGGTTGACGAGGATGGAAATCTGTTGGAGACCAGCTACGACGTTGCTCCTGCTGACAGTCCAGCAGGTGCACTTGCTGCTTTGGGTTAGGTTGTGAAGGTGGGGCGGTTCGTCAACAAGTGCCTGTGTTTGCTGGATCCTCGACGCAGGCGTGATGGGGCAGGCGAGGCAGCCTCTCTTAGTGGAGGAATTTCGATAAGCAAATGCTACGGAATTCCTCCGCTTACATAGGCCCTCCAGAGGCCGAACACGAAATAGGCGGCTACAACAATCACCAGCAGCGTCAAAATGGTATTCCACTGTCCTCGAATGCGCTTGAACTCCGACCAGACCGTTTTGGGCTTCATCAAGATGATCAGGACAAGAACGAGGAGTACCAGCAGTATGCGTCGTAATGTCACGGGAGTAGTGTTTTTTCAGTAAAATTAAATGGTTGGCACATGGCTATTGGAACAACTGACAGCCTCTCCAATGCGTGCGGGCCAGTGGCTTGCGCTGAGCTTCCTGTTGGCAGGCATCGCTACCGTCGTTACGCGGAAGATTGCGCCTGACCTTGAGCGGTTGGTAAGAGTCGTACGATGGGTTCTAGTCCCATACATCGGCCTGCTATTGGGTGATTTGTCTCCCCGCCTGATGGGGTTGTCGGAGATTGACTGGTCGTCGGGGTTTAGTGTAGGCGTGGTGGCGCTGGCAGGCCTGCTTGTCCTGCTGTTTTTTGTTCGCATCTGGTTGCAAATGAGCGCAGAGGCGCCAAACCCCAACGCGCCAATTGGAAGCTTCTCAAGTCTCTCACTGATTGAAAACAGCGCCCAGGAATTTCACTGGTGCTTTCTACGCGGGGCTGTATGGGATCTCCTGATCTTGTTCGCGTCTCCTCAACAATCTCCCCAGTACTGGGCGGTCTGGATAGGAGCTGCGATTGCCTTGCCCGGCATTTACATTTCGGCGAAGTCGCACTCCGATCGACTGATGTCAACGCTTGTCCTGGTTACAACCTCCAGCGTCTTCTTCTTCACCCGCAGTCTCTGGCTCTGCTGTCTCCTTCACCTCGGACTGCGGGTCATCCTCCTCTGGCGCCAACAGCCAACCCGGCAACGCGCAACGTAATCGGATGCGCCAGCAAACCTAGAGTTATATACGGTCCTCAAAGGAATAGGCCTACGATTAGCATTAGTACAAAGAGGCCCACCGAAACGACCAAGAGCTGTTTCAGATCAGAGAAGACTCGACCGTACTCCACATTCCAGTCGGCTCGATCTTTTCCCGACGGGCTCGGCGCCGGCTGGGGAGCCTGCTCTTCCTTTGCGGGTTCAATTCGAGTCTGGGCCGGTGTATTCGATTGAAAGCCACTCTCCCCACTTTGCGTCCTTAATTCACCGTAACTGCGCGGGTTTGCCTTACTGGGGCTGTGACGGCGTCTGCGACTGCGACTGCGTCGTGCCATATCTTCCCGTCCTTCTACGTGTCCGTTCTCATTTCGTTCACCATTTTCAAATCGTAATTATAGCTTACTCTGGGTGACTTAACCCAACCGCGCAACGGTTCTGAGGCATATCTTATCTGTCCAGGTACTGTAGCTCACTTGGAACCGGTCATCCATTTCCCGACGGGGGAACTGCCAGAGGCTGCACAGTCAATGTACTCGATTTTGCCTATTTTCCTGTGAGTCGCCAACGTGCCGACCCACCCGTCTGGCAGAATCAGGTCGTGCAGTCTGGTATCCTGCAACCGAGGAAAGGATGCAGAGCCGGTGGCGGGCGGCGAGTGCCCGTTCGAGTCGCGCAGCAGGAAAGGGGCAGTAATCGGCCCTAAGCCGCCTCCTTCAGCCTTTGAAACGGCTTCGCGGCGAGTCCACGAACGAAAAAAGACGTTGTTACGCGTTGAAATTCCAGATTCAAGGAACTGCTTGAGCTCCGGCACGGTGAGGTGGGTTTCCGCCAGGGCAAAGCGATCAGGGAGGGGACGCAGCTGCTCAATGTCGATGCCCAATGGGTGACCAGATCCCACCGCCAGCGCGACCAGTTCGCCCGAGTCTGACAAGTTGAACTGAAGCGGCGGCGAACAGTTGGCTGCAAGCAGCGGTTTGCCGTGGTCGTTATAGAATATTTCAACTTGCCGCGGCGGCAGCTTGAGGTAAAGTCCAAGAATTCTTCGCAGAATGCCGCGGCGAACAATGAACCGGCAAGCAATCCGGTTTGAAGAGTAGCGCCTGACTCGCCGCCATTCATCTTGAGAAAGTTCACGTTCCAACCGGGACAGGGCATCCCGATCCACGTCCTGTTTCCACGTCCATATGTGGACACTTTCCCCGGTCAGCAACGGTAAACGGCCCGTTGACACGATGCGGCTATACCCTTCACTGGGAGTTAAGGTACCGCGCGCCGACCTTTCCACAAGGGTCCTCCAAAACGCCAGTGCCACCACAGCGACTGGGCGGCGATACAAGTCATCAGCACAACCGAAATCGGGAGCAGTAGCCCATCGCCCACCCGCTGCCGTGTGCGCAGCGCTGTCAGGGAGCGGACTGAAATACCGGCAGTAACGAGCAGCAGTGGCCACCACGGATGACCGTGAATCTCAACACCGACGAAACCGAGGCCAAACAGAGCCCAGGGAACTAGAAATATCAGCCAGTGAAAAACGGTCCCAGCAAGTAATCCAGCGACACCACCGAATCCAGCAAGGATGTTCTTGGCATAGCCTTCTCGCACCGATCGCCAGTCACAGTACATTCGACAACTGATTAGGCCGTCGGCCTCGACCATCCGCAAGCGCAGACCCATGTCTTTGACGCGGCGGGCCAGTCCAACATCTTCCACTATATTATCCCGTACTACCGTATGGCCGCCCAAGCGTTCGTAGGCCGCGCGCTTGAATGCTATGCACTGTCCATTGGCAGCAGCCAGCAGTCGGTATGGAGAATGGTGAACCGCAACTACGGGCAGATAGGCGTGGATCGCCAGCGCCATCAGTGGAACGCAGAGCCGTTCGGCCCAGGAGACGGTCCTCTGTGTCGGCATGACCGCCAGCATATCCGCGCCACTTCGTTCTAATTCGTCCAGCAGAGCAGCAAGAGCGCCGGAGCTCCACCTGACATCGGCGTCGGAAAAAATGAGGATCTCTCCACGCGCTTTCGATGCCAACTGTTGGCAGGCCCAGCTCTTTGCCAGCCAGCCCGGCGGAATCGCCTTACCTTCTAGAACTGTCAGTCGTGTATCGCCCTTGGCAGCCGCCCTCGCCACACTGTCAGTACCGTCTTCGGAATGGTCGTCCAAAATGAGCAACTCGAAGTCGGTGTAGGTCTGAGGCAACAGTCCTTCTATCGTTGCACCTATGACGCCAGCTTCATTTCGGGCCGGAATCAACAGAGAAACTTTGACTCCTCCAACCGAAGCGGTCGAATCCCTCAGACGTGGAAAAGCCCACCAATTTGACAGCAAAATCAGGGCCATCCCTGCCAAGGCAATGGAGATGACGATCAGGAGCAGGGTTGTCATCAGCGGGTGAAAGCGCGGACTCCAGGGCGCTGGGCCAGATCGTGACGGTGCTTCCAGGCGACAATCAGGACGTTGCCCAGCCAAACGGTTAGAACGGCGAGCGGCGAACCAGCAACGACAAGATAAACCAATAGGCCGCACAGAGCGACGATTACGGCCCAGCCATCAACCGAGAGCGCCAGGTAGGCCACAATCAGAAGGGCGCCAAGAACGAAAAGTGTGCTCCAACCGGTTAGTCCTGCCCAGATGCCGAAGGTAACCGCTACCGCCTTGCCTCCCTGGAACCGGAGAAACACTGAGAAGGCATGGCCGGCTACCCCAGCCAGGGCCACTGCGCCCAGAGACCAGCCTTCCAGGTCGCCCAGCGTGTGGGCTGCGAGAACCGGCAGTAGTCCCTTCAATCCATCGAGAAAGATTACAGCGAGTCCGAGAACCCTCCCCCCAGCTCGAATAACGTTAGTGCCGCCCGGGTTTCCGTCGCCGTACCTGCGAATCTCCTTCCTCAGCAGGAAGCGGCCCAGCCAGACGGCAAAAGGTACGCTACCGCAAAGGTAGCCAAATGCAGTCCACAGTAGAACACTCATGTCGATCCGGCCAGGACCTTCCTCCAGGCAAAGGCCGCAAATATGCCCATACCTGCAAAGCCGGCAGTAGCAGGGCCAGGCAAGCCAAAGAATAGGCCCAGGCCCACCGACTCTAGCAGCCAGGCGGTAGAGTAGACCAGAAGAAGGGCTTCAATTGGCAGGGCGTCAATTTCGATGACGAAGGACGCGCCAAAAGATAGCGCGGCAGCTATCACCGTCCAGCCCAGAAAGTTTATCAGTGGGATCCCAAAATAGTGGCCAGGTGTTTCCCAGCTCCAGAGCTGCCAGGCCACCATCTGCGGATCAAGGAAGAGGTCCCAAGCGGAAAAAGCCAAACCTGATGTCGCAGCAAAGGCTGCCTTGTCCACCCACGAACGAGGCTTGCTGGCCTGACCGCGTCGATAGATGAAACTGCCGCCAACCGCCCAGGCCGCCGGCAGCATCATTAGCCACGCGGCGGGAACTTGAACTGGAACGCCTGTGATCTGGGGCTGGAGAGCCTCAGTGTAAGTGTAGCTGCCAAAAGGGAGGCCAGTGTGAACACCGACGACCTCACTAAACCACGCCGCGAGAAATATGGAAATTCCGACTTTGAGTACAACCCGGGCCCCAAGGGCTGGCGAGAGAATTGTGAGCACCAGAGAAATCTGTACTGCGATGGCCAGCGACAGTGCCAATACCAGCATAGGCCGGTCGCCCAGTCGCCAAACATGTGGAATCAGGATCATCAGCAGGAGCCAAATGCTGAACAGTGCTCGACCGCTGACGCCAACCTGTTGGCGCAGCCGGTCGAGAATCGCCGACGCCCCATATGGTATCTTTGTCCGGTCATTCCAGCCAGATACTGGCGTAAAGTCATTCACTGGCAAATGTCATTCATGCTGAATAAAGTTGCAAGAAGGCGCATGAACCATGAACAGTCAGCTTCAGATGACTCGGAATCTGTTGATTCCGGGGAGGAAGCAGTAGGCTCCAAGGTGGCTTCGGCAGCAATACCCTGCCCAGCGTCTTCGCCTTCCCCTTCGCCTGGAGACAGCACTACCGGAGTCCAGAACTCCCTCAGCTTTCGAACGAAGCCTGGGTCGCCCCCCAAGACTTCTCGTTGGCCCACGACCAGCGTATATCGTCCCAGCTCCTGTTGCGGATGCCAGACCACAACATGGACATCGCTTTCGGCAGCAAACGTGATTCTCTTACGTTGCCGCTGCCAGTAGGCGGTACGGCTGAAAGGTTCGAAGAATATCTGTGCCTTTACCGGCCCTATGAGTGTTGCCCCTCTATCACCGATAAGAAGCGGCGCTGCATCCTCAGGCAACCACTGGCCTGTGACCTTGTCCATTCCGATTGCTATGACAGCAATCGACGGGGCGAACTCCTCCTGCCCTTCGACCTGTGGGATCGACATTCCGATCTCTATCGTCTGGCCCGCCGATACCGAGAATGAGAAGTAGTCTATGTCGTCGGGCCGGTCCAAAGTAGAGTATAAAGCTGTCGAAATCTCGGGGTCTCTGACAGACATTGGCGTCGCTACCGTCGAATCCGGCTCCTCGAAGAAAGGTTGGTGCGCCATTGCGGAACTCGCCGCAAATACAGCAAACAGTAGAGCGAGCGCCAGGACAAGGAAGCGAGGCGAAGAAATTCTGTTCATGTCGAACTCCGCAATTTTACAGGGATCCATCCGGCCCGATCGTGACTCTGCCTGGCTATTACTAGTATCACGCCAAAGACAACCATGGCTGTTGTCAAGAAAAAGAAGACGAATTCCTCAAGAGGCAGGATTCCACCGAGTGTAATGCCGAGAGACTGTTCGGGACTGATAGTCCAGGTGCCGGACTTGATGGCGAGGGCGTCCGCCAGAGACAGGTAAACAGTCGACGGCAGAAGCGTCCAGAAGACGGGCCGTCTGTAATGCCAAATAATATCAGCCCCAAATCCTAACTGAATCGTTAACGGAATCATTCCCCATGCCAGCTCCAGCCCGAGATAGGTTCCAGAGACGTTTCCGAAGGCAAGCAGGAAGACGCCGTAAATCCAGATAGAAATAGCCAGGAAAGTTAACCAAAGCCGCAGATGAATTCGAGGAAGAAATGGGCGGTCTAAAGGCGGCGCGAGGCGGGCAGCTGTAAGAAGTGCGATGCCAACCAGAAATGTCTGTCCAATGAAAAATAGGTACTCTTCGACTGGCACATAACCGAAGGTGGTTCCCATTACAAGGGCTGGGTCGTACCACCAGACTCTGGTTGCGACCAGATAGTTGTCCCACGGCGTCGTATATAAGAGTGCCAGGAGAATGTGACCGCCGACTACCGCGAGCGAAGGCCATGCCCGCAATGAACATGGCAGCATCCTGCCCTTGCCATACAAGGTAAGATTGAGAGTCGTGACTAAGAGAGCTGGGAAGCCGATGAAGCCTGCGAGGAATTGGAAGTATGCCATGCTTGCCCGTTAGCAAGGGCCAACTGAACGCCCTCGCGAAAAATCCAAACGGTCGAATAGGCTGATTCTGCTCTGAATCACCTTCTCATACACTCTTGTAGAAACGCCGCTGAACATCTTTCAACAGTGTTTCCAACATTTCTACTACAGGGCTGCTATCACTTCCAAGGACCGATTGGACTACTGTGAGACCGAGGATCAGGTACTCTTCTGCCACGCTTATGGAGATGCTGCGAGACTTAAGAAAAGTGCAAAGCCAGTCTGCTTCCAAAGAGAGTAGTGAAGGGTCGCCGAACCGCAACGCCGAGAGGATCGAGCTTGTCAAACTGAATGTAGGCCGCACAAGCGTCGCCCAATCAGGAGCCTTTCCCTGCGTCGCAATCGAGATTTCTGCTAGCATCCGAGGCAGATTCGCCTGGTAACTGGCCAGGAGCTCTTCGTACTGGTTGCTCTGCGTAGGGGGATCTGTTAACAAGTGACTGGGCTTGGACAGCACGAATTCCGCGTTCTGACCTGCTTGAAGCAGGTCGGTGCCCAAAAAACAGCCAGGTACTCGGCGGCGAATGGTATCGGAAATATTGAAAATCCTGCCCCCGAAGGCAACCTGAACACCCTGTCGAACAATCAGTTCACTCATGTCCAACAAGCTGCCGGCCGAGCGCAATTGTTGTGACACGAGGACGACAAGGTCGGGCTGGATATTTTCCAACGTTGCGACCATCTCTCCCGAAGGCAGATTTCCTCCCAAGTAGACTGTCCCAAATCCTCTCCGTCTCAAGAGAAGTTGCAGGAAAGCCAATCCGAAAGTGTGCTCCTCTCCGGAAGGGCAGGCCAGCAAGATCTGACCAGGTCGAGTAGGTTGCGGAGCGGCAGCCAACAGCGACTTGATGCGCTGCATGGCTTGGTCAGCGGCAAAGTTTACCTGCTGGGTCGTGATATCGTCAACGAGCCAGTCTTCGCCCAATTGCCGTAAACCATCGCACAGTACTTGAAGACAGACCGTTTCGACTGGAAAGAGAGCAAAAGCCTGGGATAGAACACGTTGCGCAGCTGATTCGTCGAAAGAGACACAAGCTGCCATCCATTCAGTACAAGCCGTACTGACCTGGATATCCACCTCTTCGTTCTCGCCGAATTCGAAGGAAGAGGCGTCAGTCCCGCGTTCACCCAAGTATAAGTGGTCTATTGCGAAACCAGGCTCCTGCAGAGGGTCTCGCCCCTCACCTTCAATAGACTGCCAGCGCTCCGCTGCCCGGCTGATACTGAGCCCTTCTTTTCGCCGCCGAATCAGCCAGTGCATCGTGTCAATGTCGCGGCGGGAGTATATCCTGTGTCCGCCCGCACTGCGGGCCGGTCGCGGGATACCGTACCTGCGTTCCCATGCACGCAACGTCTCGGCCTTGATGCCCGTCTCGAGGACAACTGCTTTCAAATTGAATGAAGGAGTTCTCATACTCATTTGTACATGTACTCCTTTGTACTTGTACCGTGCACCATCGTAGTACATGTGTCCAACAAATAAACTATGATATGTTACGTGCAAACTTCTTTAACGACAAATCCCGAAAAAGGCTTTCGCGAGGATCTCACTAATGTATTGTGTCCGGCTGAAGCAATTCGATCACATTCCATCCTCATTACACATCCACAAGCCAGACGATCTAGGCTCCGACAATGGTGTTGAGCCAATGTCTCACCCCTGCGAAAAATTGCCAGGTGTAGTCAAAATTTATACAAATATTATACAAATTATATACCTATTGTCAACAAAGTTGCAGGTTCACGTGTGCATGCGCTAGAATAATATGAAGAAGTTGGAGTGAGAGAATCTGGTGGGAGACAAAACAGGATAAACACCTGCCGAAACTGACTTCCAGTCCTTTGTGGGTAGGTGAAGGGACAGCGATTTCTATGTCGGATTCCAGCCGCAGCTGCAGATGAAGCCACTGTTCTGGCCGGAGGAGAGACTCGGCAGGCAATAGTGATGAATGTTAGAGTGACTGGACTAGGGAAGAGCCTTCCGGTCTAGTCGTAGGCTGGTGCTGATGAGGTGCGTGACTCGACGGATTCCGGTGGAGGCACTACCAATCAATTGGCAGGAGTGGGACGGAACCTCCTGGCGGCTACCTTATCCTGCATACTCCGGCCTCAACGCGCTTGGTCAATGACGCAGTGAGCACGCCTCCCAATGTAGAGGTGCGAAAAATGGTTGCTCAATCTCCCAGTTCAGGAAGATTCCTTGACGAGCGGCGCCATTTGCAGTATTGTAAGGATGTAGGTGCAGCCATTTTCGGAATACTCGAAAAAGGGGATAGGAAATGAGCAAAGGCGCTCTGATGACCCTGAGAATACGCGATTGGGAACGTCCCTTACTTTCCCTGGCGTATGAGGCCGGAAAGGCCTGTGGTCCGCTCCCTCGTCCCAGTAGCAAGGACAAAAGAGAGTTGGCCTCGGCGTATGACTTCTGTGAAGCAGTAACAGCGGTAAATAGCCGTTCCTTCTTTGCCGCCTCTCGATTCCTCCCACATGATAAGCGACGATCAGTGCGTGCCCTCTACGCATTCTGTCGCAAGAGCGATGACATTGTCGATAAGCCTTCTCCCGGTCAGCACGACACCGAGGCGGTGCGTGACGCCCTCGATACCTGGAAGTTGCGTTCTCTTGCCCAGAAAACTGACGAGCGCGATCCAGTTGCCCTGGCGTGGTCGGACGTCCGCCGGCATTACGGTATCCCGCTCCGATATGCGGAACAGCTCCTCCACGGGGTTGCACGCGACATCACCGACAGTCGTTACGAGACTTTCGAAGACGTAACTTCCTACTGTTACGAAGTTGCGTCCACAGTCGGCTTGATGAGCATGTACATCATCGGCTTTTCAGGGGCACAGGCCATTCCATACGCCCTGAAATTGGGAGTCGCGCTGCAGCTGACAAATATTCTGAGAGATGTGGGCGAGGACTGGAAGGCCGGACGCCTATATCTTCCGCAGGAGGACTTGCGCAGATTTGGCCTCAGTGAGAGCGACATTGGGGCTGGAATCGTCGATGATCGTTGGCGCGCGTTTATGCGGTTTCAAATTGCACGCACTCGTCAACTCTACGATGAAGCCTGGCCGGGAATCGCGTTGCTTCATGCCGACGGCCGCTTCGCGACTGGCGCTGCCGCCGAACTCTACAGGGCAATACTCGCTGACATCGAGGCCCACGACTACGATGTTTTCAATCGACGCGCCCATGTCAGCAAGTGGGGCAAACTCAGGCGACTTCCTGCGGTCTGGTGGCGCAGCAAAAGTCTCAGGGAACCCACTGTGCAGGCAACACGATTGAATGGCGTGTAAGCACAATCGAGCCAGCCTGGAACACACACTGCTCCGGCTCTGATTTTGCCTTCCTAACAGCCAAGTCGGTCACGCGGACAGTGGCAAAAACCTCTGTCTTCCTCTCGCATACAGCAGGAGTCAGCAAGCGCCACCGGACTCGAAAATTTGGAAAGTCTTCGCCCGAATTTTGTGCTGGGCACACCAGTGTCGGGCTCTGTGCCTGCAACCCTGGCCCGGGTCAAAACACTGCCGAGCCCCCTATCGTAGGCTCCCAAACTGTTTCTGACTTTCCGCGTCAATAGAGGGCTAACCTTGGTCCACCGAGGGATCGTCTACACCACCTGCAAAGTGCAAAAATAAGCCCCGCCATCGCAATAGCATATCTACAAATTCTCTAACAATCTCTCGTGCGGCGCTCTTCAACTACTCAACCAGCTGCTGTCCCGCGCTGCTGTCAACAGGTCACGGATCCTGCACACTGCTTGATGACCATACCCGCCAGGCCATTCAAACGGCCGATGGTGCGATCTCTGCGTGTCGTGCTCCATTTTGGAACTACTCAGCCGCGACTGATTCGCAACCACGAACGAGGCGAGCGAATACGATTTTCACTTACCACTGACCACCAACCACTGACCACTGCAGTTCTGGGCGGTCGGGTGCAAGCGCCCTCCCTTGTGCAGGGGCTGCGCCCCCGCAACGCCCCCCTCCATAACCACCGCTCACCGACCGTGTGTGCGCATTCCAGCAGTGCCGCTCCACCAACATGGCTGTCTCCAACCTCACAAGCAATCAGATAGCCTGTATGGCGGCAGCGATAAAGGGCTGGTCTGGACTGGCAATTTATGCGGCTAAGTAGTTACCTCACTTTTCAATCGAGCCACCCCGAGAATTGACATCCTCGTCTGTAATCGCTACAATTTCCCCGCTCCCGGCCCAATTGCGCGGTTACCGGCAGTTGAGCGGCCCGAAAACTTGAAGAACTCTAGTCAGATGGCAAAGACTACCCCCTTTTTGTCACTGTGCATGGCCGGGCTTGCCTCACTTGCGTTTCAAACTCATCGATTTCCCACAGCTTTACGAGCCAGTGGGCAAGAGTAAGACTATGACCTTGAGTCGGCAGGCGTCGTCGCGTTCAGAGGCGAAAGAGAATAACGACCAGCAAGACGCAATCCTTGAGCTGCGAGGTCTCAAGACATACTTCTTCCTTGAACGGGGCGTTGTCAAAGCAGTTGACGGCGTCAATGCTTCGATCGGGCGCAAAAAGACCTTGGGCGTCGTGGGCGAGAGCGGCTGCGGAAAGAGCGTCACATTTCGCTCTGTGATGCGACTTATCCAGTCTCCTCCCGGCAGGATAGTGGAAGGCGAGATTTTACTCCACCGCAAAGACGGCGATACCGTTGATATTGTCAAGCTTGACCCGCGCAGCCGCCAATTGCGCGACATTCGCGGCGCCGAGATCGCCATGATCTTTCAGGAGCCGATGACCTCGCTCAATCCGCTCCATCCGGTCGGCCGGCAAATCTCGGAATCAGTTCTTCTGCATCAGAACCTGTCGCGCCGTGCCTCGCTGGAGCGAGCCGAGGAGATGCTGAACAGAGTTCACATCGCTGATGCCGGGCGGCGCATCGGCGAGTATCCGCATCAACTGAGCGGAGGAATGCGGCAGCGAGTCATGATCGCCTTGGCTCTGAGTTGCAATCCCTCCGTCCTTATCGCTGATGAGCCGACCACCGCGCTGGATGTGACGGTGCAGGCGCAGATCCTGGACTTGATGCGGGAACTGCAGGAGGAATTTGATTCCGCTATCGTACTGATCACGCACAACCTGGGCGTGGTTTCCCAGATGGCCGATCATGTTGCGGTTATGTACATGGGGCGCGTGGTGGAGTACGCGCCGGTCTACGAAATCTTCCATAATCCCAAGCATCCGTACACGGTCGGGCTTCTAAACTCAGTACCAGTACTGGGACGGAAAGATGACAAAAAGCTCGTTCCGATCACCGGTATGGTGCCCAGCCCGATGGAAGAGATTACCGGCTGCGCTTTCGCCGATCGCTGTCCCGAGGCAATGGAAATCTGCTGGCAGCAGACGCCCGAATTCAAAGAGCACGAGCCGGGCCATTCCGCGGCCTGCTGGTTACATGATTGAAGCGGGGTTTGCCTTCGGATGGTGGTGATTGTCGCCCATTCCAGAAGAGAAGGCTAAAGCCTCTTCATATACAACTGTTTAGTATCTTCTTTCAATTGCCGCGGCGCGCCATCACAGGCGCGACCACAGCATTTCTTCAAACCACCTTTTCAAGGAGGCACATGGATGTCAAGTAAACGCAGGAGAACGACTTTCCTATTACTTTCGTTGCTGATCGTGGCAGCGATGGTTGTCAACGCCTGTGGCGGCGGCGACACTGAACCGGAAGCTGCTGAAGCTCCTCAGGAAGAAGCGGCGCCGGCTGCCGCAGAAGCAGAGACGACGGACGAGGACAGTAAAGAAGCAATGATGGACGTGGACGTGTCCCCCACCGAGTATCCTGAGCCGCAGCTGATCGTGGGTAGCCGCGAAGTGCAGAAGCTGCCCCTGGACCAGATCCTGACTTACAAGGCGCTGGATTCCTACAGTGAGCCCGACTGGGTGAGCGAGCTTGTTGCCGAAGGCGCATTGCCTCCGGTTGAAGAGCGCCTGCCGGTTGAGCCTCGGGTTATCCTCGAGAGCGGTATGGCGGACGGCATCGGTGTCTACGGCGGTGTCTGGCGAGACTTCTCTGCCTGCCCGACCGAGGGCTACAATCGCGGCGCCGGTCAGAGCGCCGGCTGGTTTGGCATCGAGGCTGCTGCATTTGCGTCGCTGCTGAAATCCGGGCCGATCTATCGCCGTTCCGATTCGCTCGAGCCACTGCCATACCTGGCCAAGAGCTGGGAATGGAGTGAAGACGGCTTTGAGCTGACCATGAATCTGATCGAGGGCGCCAAGTGGTCCGACGGCCATCCCTTCACGACCGAAGACGTCCTGTTTACGTGGGAGGACATGATTGTCGACTCCAACGTACAGTCTCCCAAGGGCGCTTCCGCTTGGGTCTTTGAAGGCGAAATGACGCAACTTGAAGTGATAGACGATTACACCTTTAAGTTTGTGTACCCGGTCGCTTTCCCGGTCCAGTCCCTGTTCCAAATGGATGAGGGCGACTTCCACCTTTCGCCGGCGCATATCCTCAAACCACTCCATCCCAAGTACAACAGTGAGATGGACTATGTCGACTTTGAAGCAGCAATGCCCCCGGACCAGACGCCTGTCGTTCTGGGCGAGTTTGTCCCGGTCGAGTACATCACCGACGAGCTGATGATCCTTCGCCGCAACCCCTACTACTGGGGTGTTGACGAGGCCGGCAATCAGCTTCCCTATCTGGACGAGGTTGTCTTTGAAAAGGGCCCGTCTGGTGTAGGCCGGACACTCAGTACGCTGGCCGGCTCGGCTGATCATTCCAACCTGGAGAACCCCAGCACGTTCATCGAAACGCTGAAGCGGGCCGAAGAAGACGACGCCCACTTCTACGTTGAATGGGGTCCCGAGACATTGGGTTTCAGCATCAAGCTCAATCTTTCGACTTCTTTGGGCGTGAAGGATGACCGCGACACGGCCATTCGACAGCTGTTCCGTGACGTCCGCTTCCGCAAGGCCCTCAGCTTTGCCCTGGATCGCGACGGCATTTCGCAGTCGATCCTGCGCGGGCCGTTCCTGCGCGGCTGGGCCGGCGGACTCTTCCCCGGTTCCTCCTACTTCGATCGCGGTACTGTGGCCTACCACAACAACAACCCCGAGGCCGCTGCAGCTCTGCTGGCCGAACTGGGTTTCGAGGACACTGACGGCGATAACATTCTGAACTGGCCGGCCGACCGACTTGCCAGTGGTGAAAATCTGGTGCTGGCGCTCGTAACCAGCGAAGATGCGGAAGAAACGCAAACCGTCGGCGATGCCGCAGTGACTTTGCTTGGCGATCTGGGTGTACAGATCAACGTCCGGCCGCTCAACAGCGCGGCCCGCCGTGAAATGAATGAAGCCGGTGAGTGGGAACTGCGCGTTGACCGCGACAGCCAGACCTTCGCTGTTCCGTTCACTCGTTGCCGCGAGCTGGCCCCAATCGAACGAGAGTTCAGCTTCCATCGCGAAGGTTCAGAACCGCGCGAGCTGCTTGACTTCGAGCAGGAGCTTGTTGACATCGCGCTGGCGTTCTGTGTCGAGCCGAATACAGACATTCGCAGAGACCTGATGGCCGAGTACAACCGAATCTCGACAGAAAATGTCCACTTTGTTGGCGTCTTCGTCGGCCGGTACGGCCTGGCTGCAGCCAAGCGCTTCAAGAACGTCCCCGCCGGCATGCCCGTGTTCATGTACAACTGGACGTGGGAAAACGTTATGCCTGAGCAGGTATGGGTTGACCCTGAAGAGCAGATCGAACAGCTCCGACCGGGCGTGATTCCAACCTACGAGAGTGAATAGCATTCAATAAAGAGAAGAGAGAGGCGAGCGCTCACATGAGTTCCTCGACCTCTCTCTTCCTTTCCAAGTTCCTCTCCAAGCAGGGTTCCCAATGATTGGTTTTATAGTTCGCCGCTTTTCTGTTTCAGTAGCAGTGGTCCTGGGCATCGCGCTGGTCAGCTTCATCGTGATCCAGTTGCCTCCTGGCGACTATGCCGACGGCTACAAATCGTTCCTGATAGAACAGGGAGGCGCATCCGAGTCGGAAGCAGAGGCCCAGGCCGAGCTGTTCAGACAGCGTTACGGCCTCGATAAGCCGCTCCCCTTACAGTTCTATGTCTGGATTCGCGACATGGTGACGAAAGGGAGCTTCGGCTTTTCATTTGCCTACAAGCGTGACGTGGGCGAACTTATTAGAGAGCGGCTTCCCCGCACATTGCTTCTGGCGGTCCTGGCCCATTTGACCTCGACTGCCGTAGGCATTATAGCCGGCATTTTTGTCGCGCCGCGTCAGTATTCGATAGCGGACAATGTGGCGGCCTTTATCGCATTCATTCTGTCAGCGCTTCCGCGCTTCTGGATAGCCCTGGCGATCATGTTCTTTCTGGTGTTCACGCTCGAACAGGAGCACGTAACCGCGTTCCACTCTCCAAAGTACGTCGTCGTCCCCTGGGCCTTCGGCAGCTTTGAAGAACTCGGGCAGACTTGGGCAAAACTGCTGGATCTGCTCCAGCACATTTGGCCTGTTGTCGTGATTGCAGGGCTCGGCGGCGTGGCCCGCAACATGCGCGTAATGCGCGGCAACATGCTGGACGAGTTGAACGCGCAATACGTAACTACTGCCCGCTCGAAGGGATTGACCGAGGGTCAAGTCATGCGCCGCCATGCCGTGCCGAACGCACTGCATCCGATCATCATGTACCAGGGAACTGTGCTGCCGTACATGTTGCAGGGTGAATTGCAGGCCTCGATCGTCTTGGGCCTGCCGACGATCGGCACGCTGCTGTTGACGTCGCTGCGCAACGAAGACATCTATATCGCAGCCAGCTGTCTGTTGATCTATGGCGTGTTGCTGGTGGCCGGTAACTTGATAGCCGATATTTCTTTAGCCGTTTTGGACCCGCGCGTGCGGTTCTCTTAGTCGCTAGTCTCCTGACAATTGTCATTATGAGGACTGAATAGAATGTCCACGCTGTCAATCTGGAGATTGGGAATCAGGTCCCGGATTCTATGTATGATGATCGTCTTATCCTTGATCATTAGCACTGGTATAGTCGCTGACGCACATTACGGCAGAGAGGAAGTCACACCTGACGAGTGCCCCGAATCTATCTGGTTGAAGGGGAAAGAACTGCTTGCTCAGGTTCCCGAAATTGCTGGTCAGTTTCCAGGGGAGAGTCTTACTAACACCGGAGGTTCAGAGGAAGGCTGGTTTTCACCCAAGTTTCCAGAATGGATGGAATTGCCAAGTTGGAGCTGGCCATCACTGAGATCTGATTCCATTGAGGCTGCCGGCGACTCAGCCGCAAGAGCCTCCACTAAAGGAGAGACGAAAGACGGGGCAGGTCAAACGCAGGAAAGTCTTAGCCCGTGGGTAGAAAAGGCAGAGACTCTTCTGAAGTCACAAGGCTTCGAAGACACGGATGGCGATGGTGAATTGAATTGGCCTGAAGGAAGTCCACTAGTCGGTGGCCAAAACCTTGACATTGTCGTCATAGCAACGCAGTCTTCTGGAGTAGTCGTTGGTTTCATCCCAATCGCGGGCGATGCTGTAGACGTAGTCGCCATCGTCATTGCAAAGGATCCTATAACGGGAGAGTGCCTGTCAAGGACCGATCAACTCTTGTTCGCTCTAAGCCTGCTGATTGTCATTCCTCTTTCGGCGAAGACCTTGAAGTTTGTTGGTGGGCTTATCGCCGGTACTGAAATAGATATGCCAGTCGTTTGGAGATCTCTTGAGAGAACTCTAGACAAGCTCGACTTCGAAACGCACACTTGGTTCAAAAAAGTTGAAGAAGGGTTTTCGTTTACATTTAGAAATACCAGAAACGTTAACAGGTTTAATCGTGTCTCCTTTAAGTACTGGAGATATCGCTCAATTGTAGGAAGGGGTCTAACCACTTCAGACGAATTAGCTCGTAAACTAGGATACGAAGAGTTTACCGAGTCGAACTATCGCGAAGCGTTGATAAAGTTCACGGGAAGAAACAAAGACGAAGTCGCAGGTCTGGAGGCCCACCACATTTTACCTCAGGGTCTGGAAGAGAACTTTCTAAATGGTGGATTCGAAACTATTCACGACCCAAGGCTACTGGTTTGGGTTGACCCAAATGAGCATCGCAGGTGGAGTAATGAGTACGGTCTTGCCTGGAAGACCTTTTTCGAACATAAACCAAATGCTTCCAAACTGGAAATCCTTGAGGAAGCAAGTCAGCTTGCTGACGATTATGGATACAATGTACTTTTCAGGACTTCTAGCTGGAACCCTTTTAGGCAATTAAGTTGGCCGTTTAGCTTTTAGGGAAACGATGTAAGATAATGTCAACTTCAAGAGGTCTCGTCTGGTTATCTACCTACGAGCTAGCAGATCCAATGGCCGTTGAGCCGTTTCGACTAAGAAGTCGGCTCCCTGCCGATTCCAAAGCTGCTGGCGTGGATTTCGAACTGCTTTCGAGAGGCAGCTCGAAAACAATGACGCCAATACAATTTGACGCTGCACAAGGGATTGAGTTTGCTGATTTTCTGTGGACTCAATTGGTTGCCCCTGTTTGCGTTTCTGAGAAGGTCATACAACTGTTAAGAGACAACCAAATTACAGGTTGGTCAACTTATCCAGTCGAGATCTACGACCAGGACGGCAATTTGCATTCTCACTATCACGGTCTTGCAGTAACCGGAGCGGTCTGCGAAGCTGACTACAGCCACAGCACTGTAGTTACCAAACCACCTCCAACGCCAAATGGTAGAAGCTATGATGTATATAGGGGACTACATTTCGAAGAGAATGAATGGGACGGCAGTGACATGTTCTGGGTGGGAGGGGTACGCGTTGTAGTTGACAGGGTCAGAACAATTTTCGAACAATGCAAAGCAAGTAACGTGAGATTTACCTCGCTTACCGAGCGTGAAGTACGTGTAAGGTATGTACAGAGAAACTGAATTCACCATTGGTTTAGGAATGGAACAGATTTGATATCTATGGAAACTCAGGGCGGCAATGGTTCACCTCAAGTCATTTCGGAGGACATAGAGCTAGGCGAAGAGCAGCACGAGTCCTACTTCCAGTTGGTCTGGCAGAGATTCAGGAAGAGCCGGCCGGCCATTGCCGGCGGCCTTATGGTGCTTTCTCTCATCATCCTGGCAATCTTTGCTGAGTTTTTCGCTCCAGTCGATCCAACCGATGCAATCTTGCAGGACAGCTTCATTCCTCCAACACGTATCCGCGTGATAGACGACGAAGGCAGATTTCATATTCGCCCATTCGTCTACAACCTGTCCGTGACCATCGACCCCAAGACATTCGAACCACTGTGGGAGGAGGACCCGGCCCAGCGCTATGAAATTAAGTTCTTCGTTAAGAGTTGGGAATGGAAAGTACTCGGGCTTTTCCCTACCCGCTACCACCTGTTCGGCGTCGACGAAGGGGGCAAAATCCACCTGTTGGGCACTGAAAAACAGGGCAGAGACCTCTGGGGCCGGGCCTGCACTGCCGGGCGCATCTCCCTCTCGCTCAGCCTGTTCGCAACTATCGTGAGCATTGTCGTCGGCGCGGTTGTCGGAATCGTTTCCGGCTACTATGGGGGATTGATCGACAATGTCATCCAGCGCTTCGTCGAATTCGTCGCTTCCTTTCCGCAGCTCCCACTGTGGTTGGCTCTGGCCGCAATCATTCCCCGGACGTGGGATTCTCTGCAGGTGTTCATCGTCATGGTGATCATCTTTTCCTTGCTTTCGTGGACGCTATTGGCGCGCGAAGTGCGGGGCAAAGTACTGGCTTTTCGCGAAACGGACTTCATTTTGGCGGCCAAGGAAATGGGCGCGTCCGACGCAAGGATCATCTTCCTGCATCTCTTCCCCAATTCGATCAGCCACATTATCGTTGTCCTGACTCTGACAATCCCTCAAATCATTCTCGCTGAGGCATTTCTCAGTTTCCTGGGGATTGGAATTCAGGAACCGCTGGTCAGCTGGGGCTTCTTGATGCGAGACGCACAGAACCTGCAGACATTGGGTACACATACCTGGATCATGACACCGGTCATCTTCATCATCGTGGCCGTGCTGGGATTCAATTTCCTGGGTGACGGCCTTCGCGATGCGGCCGACCCCTATTCGATCGTCTGAGATAGTGACGGAGCGCGGAGGTGGGTGAGCGCAATTCATCGCCGGGCGGCAACGCCGCGCTTAGCGGCGCAATGAGGGCTCTGGCGCGCCCTCTCATACTGCTCCTGCTTCTGGCTTCTCTATTTGCCTTTGGCTCTTTAGTTGCAGTTTTCGCCTGGCCCCAACCTGCCACCGCGTCCGTAAGCGGTACGGTGACCGATACTGACGGTCCGGTTGCCGGCGCCTTGGTGCGGGTTCAAACAACTGCCAATCACACCTATACTGCCGATGACGGTGGATTCACGATAGACGGCCTGCCAGTCGAAGAAGGTGTGACCCTGGTGGCGTGGGCCGAAGGCTATATCTTTGGCTGGACCGAGGCGCACGGCGGCGACGACGGGGTCAGCATAGAATTGCATCCCCATAATCGAGTCGACAACTCCGTTTACGACTGGGAGCCATCGGCCAATTGCGGTGAATGCCATCCATCCTATGCCGAATGGCAACGCGACGCGCACAGCCAGTCAGCCGTCAACGTTCGTTTTCTCACCATGTATAACGGGACCGACGTTGAAGGAAATCGAAGTCGTAACACCAACTACTACACCGGCTTGCCCAGGACCCGCGACCCCGACGATCCATACTATGGTCCCGGTTTCAAAATGGACTTTCCAAAAAGGGATGGAAACTGCGCCGCCTGTCATACGCCGATGGCGTCAAAGCTGGATGCCGACAACAGCTGCGGCTGGAACGGTTGCCACATGCAGGAGACCAGCGACGCCAGCGATGAACTGCCTGCTGGTGTCAGCCCTAATGAGGCGATCGGCGTCGCAGCCGAAGGGATCTCATGTGATTTCTGCCACAAGATCGGCGCCGTGAATTTCTATACAGGTACTGTATTGCCGGACCCCGCTATGCCAGGGATTCTTTCGCTCACACTCTACCGGCCCAAGACAGGGGAAGATCTGCTGATGGGAACCGTCGATGACGTCGCCCGCCCCAAAGACAGCTTCAATCAGCTGCATGGAGAGAGCGCATTCTGCTCGTCGTGCCACTACGGTGTCAACGACACAACCGAAATCTATAACTCCTACGGGGAGTGGCTGGAGAGCCCGTACAGCAGTCCCGATACCGGCCAAACGTGCCAGGACTGCCACATGCCTGTGGCGCCGCGGCTAGCCTCCAGCATGGAAACCGTCGTCCAGACCGCGGCCTGGCTGGAGAACGCCAGCGGCCGTGCACTGCCGGCCGGCTTGGGCAAATTGGCTTCAAGGGCCCAGCGCAGCTACTTTGTTTTTCCGGAAAAGGGCGGCCTTTTCCGCGAGCTGGACCAGATCCACCTGCACCAGATGCCGGGATCAACCGACGAGCAGTTTCTTAGAAGCGCCATTGCCTTGGAAGTAAGAGCCGAAATCGAGGGAGCCGAACTGGTCGTTGACACACAAGTCAGCAACACAGGCGCAGGCCACCACTATCCCACCGGCTCGCCGCTGCGCCAAGTGCTCCTGGTCGTACGGGCGACCGACTCCAGTGGCAACGCACTGCTGTTGACCGAGGGTGGAACGCTGCCAGCTTGGGCAGGGGACGTTGCCGGGGAGGCCGGAGAGGGCTTCGCTAAGATCCTGCGTGATACGCTCACCGGCGAAGAGCCCACTTTTTCACACTGGCGAATGGTGGAGTTGGTTGAGGACACACGCATTCCCGCACAGACCGGTAAGAGCAGTACATACAGGTTTGCCGCCCAAGCGAATGAAACGCAATCAGGCCAGACCATCAACATCGAAGTGCTACTCATCTATCGCAGGGCATTTCAGCAACTGCAGGAGTGGAAGGGCTGGACCGATCCGGATATAATTCTGGCTTCGGAACAGATACAGCTTGACTCCGCGCGCACAGTGGACCGCTAATGCAAACAACATTGAACGAGTATCTGCTGGAAGTCAATGATCTGAAACAATGGTTTCCCATTCGCCAGGGATTCCTGCAGCGAATTGTCGGACATGTCAAAGCCGTAGATGGCGTAACCTTTGCCATCCGCCGCAATGAAGCTCTGGGACTGGTAGGAGAGAGCGGCTCTGGCAAGACGACCGTCGGAAGATCTGTTCTGCGGCTTTACGACCCGACCGCGGGCGAAATCTGGTACACTGCTGACGACGGTAGGCGCATCGATATTGCCACCATCGACCAGACGGCGATGAAGCCTCTGCGCAAAGAGATGCGCATGATCTTCCAGGACCCGTTCAGTTCTCTCAACCCTCGCCTGACCGTGAAGGATCTGATCGGCGAGCCGCTGATTATTCACAAGGAGGCCTCAGGCAGGGCGCTGGAAGACAGAGTTTCCCATTTGATGACGGCGGTCGGGCTCGACCCGAACTACATGCGTCGCTATCCCCACGAATTCTCCGGGGGCCAGCGGCAGCGCATAGGCCTTGCGCGCACCCTGGCACTCCGGCCGCGACTGATAATCGCCGATGAACCCGTCTCAGCGCTGGACGTGTCGATTCAAGCCCAAGTGCTCAATCTTTTGCAGGAGTTGAAGGACGATCTGGGTTTGACCTATCTCTTCATAGCCCACGATCTGTCGGTCGTTGAGCATATGTGCGACCGGATCGCAGTAATGTATGTGGGACGGCTGGTTGAAATCGCCGACTCCGACAAGCTGCTGCAGCGGCCGCTTCACCCTTATACTGAGGCATTGGTCTCCGCAATCCCGCCGGCAGACCCAGAAATAAAACTGAACAGGATCATCCTCGAGGGCGATATTCCCAGTCCAGCCAGTCCGCCTCCAGGTTGCGTATTCCATCCCCGTTGCCTTTACGCGCAGGAGCAATGCAAGCAGGATGAGCCGCATCTTGAGGAGATTGAGCCCGGTCACTTTGCCAGCTGTCATTTCGCCCGCGAGTTGACACTACAGGGAATCGGAGATTCCGAATGACCGAGGACCTTGAAACCAGTGGGAAGCTCAACGTGGACGCGGCGCTGCTTGCCTATCTGCTACCGGTGATAGGGCCTGCCTATATCCTGGCCCTGAGGAAAGACGACTCCTTCTCCCGCTACCATGCAATCCAATCGCTGACGATTGTAATGGCACTGATTCTGGCGCCTGCTGTCTGGTTCCTGTTCGCCTGGTTGGTCTCGCTTCTGCCATTTGGCGGCGTGGTTGCAGCATACATTTTCGCCCTTGTGGTCGCTGTCTATCTGGCCGTGGTCGTGGCCTGGATCGCGGGAATCATCAATGCCCTGCGCGCCCGCCGCGCCCGCGTGCCCTTTTTCGGGCGCCTGTTGGGAACGTGAATCGGCTCGCCATTGGGGCCATGTCGCAACCAGGTGCTATGATCCACGCAGGGAGCCGAGCCGGCGGTTCAGGCAATTGGCCGCCATTTAGCTTCATAGTGGCAGCAATTTAACGTAGGGTTAGGAATCGCTGGGCGGCGTTTCCGTTCCCGATAATTATCAAAAGGTGGTACACAAATGACGAAAATTACATTCATCGGCGCAGGTAGCTTTGGATTCACCCGCAAGCTCGTCAAAGATGTTCTGACGTTCCCTCTGCTTGAGGATGCTACGATTTGTCTGATGGACATTGACCCCCTGAAGCTCAACTATATCGAGCAAGCTGTAAAGCGCATCGTGCGCGAAGGGGGCTATCCTGCCAGCGTCGAGTCCACGCTCAGCCGCGATGAAGCCCTTGACGGCGCCGACTATGTTATCGTTACAATCCTTGTCGGTCAGACCGATGTGTGGCGCAGCGACATCGAGATTCCCAAGCAGTACGGTGTCGATACCAATATCGGCGACACGCGCGGGCCTTCAGGTATCTTCCGCTCCATGCGCACCACGCCGGTGATGGTGGATATTGCCAGAGACTTGGAGCGCCTGTGTCCGGAAGCAGTTATGCTCAACTACACCAATCCGATGGTGACCAACTGCAGGGCCATTCAGAAAGAGACGAGTATTGTAGCAACCGGGCTCTGTCACAGCGTGCAGGGCACTGCCAATATGCTCGCCCGCTGGATTGGCGCCCCCGCAGACGAAATTACATACACCTGCGCCGGCATCAATCACATGGCCTGGTACCTGAATTACGAGTGGAACGGCGAAGACGCCTATCCGCTTATTCGCGAAGCCATCACAGAACGGGCGGAAGTATACAATGAGGAGCAGGTGCGAAATGAAATGTACCTGCACCTCGACTACTATCCTACCGAGTCGAGCGGACACCACTCCGAGTACAATCCCTGGTTCCGCAAACGACCCGACCTGATCGAGAAATACTGCACGCACGGGACCGGCTGGAACCCTGGCGAATATGCCTACGTTCTGACGCATTACTCGGAAAGGGAAGAGACGTGGCACGAGCAGATTCGAGAGTGGCTTGACAACTCGGCGCCCCTGGATCTGTCACGGGGATACGAGTATGCCGCCTATATCATCAACGCTTTGGAGGGTGGCGAACCGTTCCAGTTCAACGGGAATATGCCAAATGGCAGCGGCGCGACGCCTCTGGTCGATAATCTGCCGGTCGGCGCCTGTGTTGAGATCCCGGTGTGGGCCAGTAGCAAAGGACTCGAAAGCGTTCGGGTTGGGCCCCTGCCGTCGTCAGTAGCAATGCTGACCGGCCTGAGTGCGCAGATAGAAGAGATGGCGGTGGAGGGTATCCTGGAAGGTGATCCGCGCAAGATCTTCCAAGCGATATTGCACGACCCATTGACGTCTTCAGTGCTGTCTATGGCAGAGATTCGAGAGATGGTAAACCAGATGTTCGCCGCCAATGTAGAGCACCTGCCAACTTTTTCCAGCTACGAAGTCGAAGGCGACCGGCCCATGCGGCTCTTGAAAGAACCCCAATTGGAGCCGATCCCAGCCGACTGAATAGTAAGAATTCATCTAACCACTAAGCCACTTACAGTGCCTGTCCTGACCAACACTTTATTTCTGCCGCCATTCAGGCAATCTGATTGCGTATTCGGTTGGCGGCAGCCACGTTGCTGGAGCGGTACTGCTGGAATGCGCATACACGGTCGGTGAGGGATGGTTTTGTATGGGGGCGTTGCGGGGGCGCAGCCCCTGCACAAGGGAGGCCGCTTGCGGCCGACCGCCCAAATGAAAAGAGAGAGTATTGAGGAGTGAGGAGAAAGTAAACAGCTCCGATCGCCTCATTCAGGATCGCGAATTAGTAGTGGCTGAGTAGTTTCGAATTCACAACAAATAGGGAGAAAACCCAATGTTGTACGAGTACCGCATTTACGAGTGTCACCCTGGCAGACGCGACGACTGGGTTCAGTACATGGAGAGTGTGATCATCCCCTTCCAGGTTTCAAAGGGAATGGTCGTGGCCGGTTCATTTGTCGACGAGGAAGACGATAACTGCTACGTGTGGATGCGTCGCTTCCGGGATGAGGCCGATCGCGAGGCGCTGTATGAGGCCGTATACCAATCCGATGGATGGGTCAACGACATTGCGCCGAATATCCCGGCAATGCTTAACCGCGAAACTATCAAAGTCATGCGTCTTGTGCCAACCGCAAAGTCGGTCATGAACTAAGTGTAAATCGAACTGAAACGGGTCGGTTCTGCTGATCCGTGCGTTGCCGTTCTGGAAGGCGGGCCGGCAGTGTCCTTTCGCTGCCGGCCTTTTTCTCTGTCCTCACTGTTGCTGCTGCTGCTCCTGATCTCGTCTCAGCTGCGAACTGCTCACTTCCTCGATCTGCTCCCTCGTTGACCAGTGACCATTGTCCAGCAGGTCCGGGGGAATCGATTCGTCCTCAGTCTCGGAAATGTGTACCCCTACCGTGAGCTCGCTGCTCGATCCTCCTTTGTAGGTTCCCCTGGTAGGAGGCACGTCCGCATAATCTCTGCCAATGGCGATACGAATGTGCCTGTCGCCTACTTGTGAATTGTTGGTTGGGTCCAGCCCAATCCAACCTGTGGCAGGTAGGAATGCCTCCACCCACGCGTGTGAGGCTCCGGATAGTTCCGTCTCCTCATCCTGCGGATCCTGTTGAACATACCCGCTGATGTAACGCGCAGGGATACCTGCCCGACGCAGCAATGCAATCATAATGTGTGTGAAATCCTGACAGACGCCGCGG
Source organism: Caldilineaceae bacterium (assembly GCA_965116395.1). GTDB lineage: Bacteria > Chloroflexota > Anaerolineae > Caldilineales > Caldilineaceae > Bin5. The sequence continues at coordinate 4,502,166 of OZ220684.1, read as the reverse complement.
CGATTCTCCAGAGCGATATCAATTGGGGAATCAACTGCCGTGCTCTTGGGCATATACACCAGGGCAAGATGTATTCGGTCATTCAGCCTGATGAGCGCGCTTAGAGGATCAATCTCGCGGTTGAATTCGACCTCTTCTGCAAAGTCACGTAGTAGCGAAGTAGGACGGGCAAATTTGCTGGGCGATAGCCAGTCCCAATGAACGCCTGTTGCCGCGGCCTCTTCCAATGCAGTCCATTCAGAAGCATCCAGTCCATCAAACAATGGCGGCGACTCCTGGACCAGGACAAGACTTTGGGCGCGCAAAAGCAGCTCGGAGTGACGTCTGGGAATGTCGAAATAGTGAATCGCATTCTGGACACAGTCGCTGGCTGTAAGTACCTGGGCGTGCGGCCAGACTTCAAGCTGAAAGTTCAGACAGCGCTGCTGACGGTCCGTTCGCGGTTGCATGCGCACTTCCATCGTACTCTCGCTGACTTCCGAACTGTATCGATACCTGGTGTGATGGTGAATTGTGTAATATTTCATTTGTCAGAAGGTAGGAATGGATTCTCAGGAAACGGCCTCATCGATCGGGTAGCTGAAATAGGCGTCAGACAGTGCATCGTGTATCTCGTCGCAGCTCTTCACTACGTCCACAACGTATGACTGCGCCCCAAATTCAACAACGTCATCTATCTGGCTGTACTGCAATCGGGCTTGTAGCTTTCCAGCCATTCTGTTCAGGTCTCCTGCGCGGCGGGTCTCGGTTGCGCCAGCAAGTTGCTCAAGCAATACAGCTACCTGGCTGACATTGAATCGTACAGAACACGGCAGGTATGCATTGAGCAACAGGAAGTTCGTCACGTAACTCGTTTCCGGCCGCGGGTCATATACTCTGCAGTACGATTCAAATGAGTTGCAGGCGCGCAGAACTCCAATGCCATTGAGGGGATCGACAGTTTCCAGCCTTTCTCCACCATCAATTCCAAAGTGGCGAAAATGTGCTGTCAGTAAGCTGCACACCGAGAACACGCGCTCCAGATGCCCGCCAATTTGAATGAAGAGCCACCCTTCATCATGCAAAAGCGACGAAAATGCCAGACCCTGAAAAAGAGAGACGCTGCTTTCAAGTTCTCTGAAGAAGTTGTCACGTTCGTCATGCCAATTCTCGTGACCTTGCCATGAATACAGCCGCAAATAGAGCCGGTTTATGTGTTCCCAGAGTTGGCTGCTCAGCTGCGAGCGCACCGAGCGAGCGTTCGTTCTGGCCAGGTGTATGCAGCCTGAAATTGAATTCTGATTCTCGGTATTGAAGGTAAGATCGTGCGCCATCTGCAGGGCTACCTCACTGTCGACGACGCCGTTCTTCATGAGAGGAGGGGGTTGGCGCAATGCGGTGAAGAACTGCTGCCAGCCGCGGTCGTTGCCATGCTGGGCCGTCTGGCCGACCATGAAATTCAGGCGCACTCGAAGCAGACGGATCGTGTTTTCCGCCCGCTCCATGTAGCGGCCGAGCCAGTACATATTGTCTGCAGATCTGGAGAGCATGTCGCTTTACCTATTTTGATATTAACTGTGTTGCAATACCCACGTGTCCTTGCTGCCGCCGCCCTGGGAAGAGTTGACCACAAGCGAACCTTCACGCAGGGCAACGCGCGTAAGGCCACCGGGAACAATAACCGTGTTTTCTATCTCGCCGCCGTAGAGTATAAAGGGGCGCAGGTCGACGTGTCGAGAAACGACATTGCCATTGATATAGCAGGGCGCGCGGGACAGGCTAAGCGTGGGTTGCGCGATGTAATTGCGCGGGTCAGCCTTTATCTGCTCACGGAAGCTTTCCTGTTCCTTACGCGTGCTGTGCGGGCCGATCAGCATGCCGTATCCACCGGACTCCCCGACTGCCTTGACGACCAGCTTGTCGAGATTCTCGAGCACGTAGGCACATTCGTCTTCGCGCATGCAAAGATAGGTTTCGACATTTTGTAAAATCGGGTCCTCGCCCAGATAGTATCTGATCATTTCGGGTACGAATGAGTAGACTGCCTTGTCATCAGCAATCCCTGTTCCAATCGTGTTGGCAAGCGTTACGTTGCCGGCGCGGTAGGCGTTGAACAGACCGGGAACACCCAGGGCCGAGTCGGGGTGAAAGTGTAAAGGGTCGATGAATTCGTCGTCAATGCGGCGATAGATGACATCAACACGCTGCAACCCACCGGTCGTTCGCATGTAAACGAATCCATCGTGGACGAGCATGTCAGCGCCCTCGACAAGCTCGATCCCCATAACCCGCGCCAGAAACGTGTGCTCGAAATAAGCCGAATTGAAGATCCCTGGAGTGAGCAAAACGATCGTAGCGTCGCGCCCTTTGGGCGACAGTGCCTGCAGCTGTTCGAGAAGGGCCTGACCGTAGTGTCCGATTGGCTGAATGCCATACCCGCCAAACATGCCAGGGAACACCTGCGTCATGACCTCTCGATTCGCCAGCATATATGAAACGCCGCTTGGAACCCGCAGATTGTCCTCCAATACGGCAAACGCACCGCTGGGAAGACGGACGAGATCGGTACCGACTATCGAAGTGTAGACGTCGTTGGCGACTTTGACACCCCTCATCTCCCGCTGATAGTTCTGGCTACTGTAGATGAGTTCGAATGGCACCTTCCCTTCTTGCAATATCCGTCCCTCGTGGTAGACGTCTCGCAGGAAGAGATTGATGGCGTGTATGCGCTGGCGCAAGCCACTCTCGATCGTATGCCATTCTTGCTCGCTAATAATGCGGGGTAGGATGTCGTAAGGGAAGATGCGTTCTATCGTGGAATCTTCGCCATATACGGTGAAGGTGATGCCTCGATTCAGAAACGTCAGGTCGGCCGCCTGTTGGCGCTGCGTCAGTTCGCTTGCCTGCACTTCCAAAATACTTTGAAGCAGTTTCTGATAGGGGACTCGAGGTCGGCCGTCCCCTTGAAACATCTCATCGAAAATGTTTCCATCCAGAGCATAACTCTTGAACAGGTTGAGAGCGCTCTCGCTTCCGTTTTCGCTTTGATTCGGCACGTTATTACCCCGCCATTGCTTCAGTGGGATGGACTCTGTTAGGCAGGCACAGGGGAAACTTGCTGAGATTTCTTGCCAATTCTGGAAGCGCCAGAGTGTGCAGATCTCTTTTCTGCGCCATGCAGCCTTTGTCTATGTCAGTTCAGTCTAACAACTTCGACAAGGCCCCCGTTAGAGTCAGGGGAACAGATCGTTACGGTATGAAGTTGGTGTTCGCCGCGGTTCGAATGTAGGGAAACTCCTCAAAATACAAGCCCATTTAGTAGAATTTGCGTATTATGCCCAAAGTTGGTCACTTTATGCAAGCTGCAATAATGCTCTCGCAAAAGCGAGCTGAAACCATGCCCGGACCACAATGAAAGATGGTGAGTTCTCAGCCGGTCCTGGTTCGCAACATTGAAGGCGGCGAGCAAGGGTCTTCTCTCTCCTTTCGACGATGTACTTATGGGCGGTTGGCTGCTAGCGGCCTCTCTTGTGCAAGGGCCGCGCCCTCTGGCTCACACTGAGGGCGTATTCTTGCTCAGCACTGTCACTACCCAACAGGGCTCCCTTTCTCCCTCCACCCAGCAAACTCAGTTTGCACGCACCTCTGACACTCCTTCCTCGCCTTCGCCCTCAAAAGTCCTGTAGGGGAATGCCTTGTGCATGCCATGTGCCCCGACGAAGGCCGGAACTTTATCTCACGCACCTTCGCCGCGCATTCCACCCCTGACCCTTTCGCACCAATATTGGGAAGCACTCAGAGCGGGCCCATTTGACAATGGCGACCCGCAGGTCGTAACATGTAGGAGATTATATTTCCTTACCAGCTGACATCTGAGCCATCAGGAGAAGAGGGACCAAGGTATGTCTGAACTCTCACTTAGAGGCGTCTTTGCGCCTACCCTGACGCCCGTCCGCGCCGACCTGTCCATCGACCTGCCTGCGTATATTGAATTCTGTAAACGCCTGCTGGAAGGAGGCTGCCACGGACTGGTGCTATTCGGCACCAACAGTGAGGCAACATCGTTTGCCGCGACAGAGCGCATGGCCGCGGTCGATGCAGTTATCGAAGCCGGCGTTCCCGCCAGCAAACTGGTCGTGGGCAGCGGGGCGGCCTCGATCTTCGAAGCCGCCGATCTGACCCGGCATGCGGTCCAGTCCGGTTGCCGCGGCGCCCTGACCCTGCCTCCATTTTACTATCCGGGCGTTTCCGAAGAAGGCCTCTTTCGCTCGTTCGCGGCAGTCTTCGATCGCGTCAACGACGAGCGGCTGCGAATGTACTTCTACCATATCCCCCAAGTGAGCGGCATTCCCCTTAGCCCGTCCCTGCTTACCAGGCTGGCGCAAGCGTATCCTGGCCAGGCTGCCGGCGTGAAGGACAGCTCCGGTGACGTAAACAGCCTGCTGGGACTGCATGAAGTGGCGCGAAACTTTCCCGGCTTTGCAGTTTTCTGCGGCACCGAGGCCCTGCTACTGAAGAATATGCAGGGAGGAGGCGGCGGCTGTATCTCCGGCATGGCAAATGTATTGCCCCACGTCATTCGCGACCTCTACGACAACTGGCAGGCGCCCGACGCCGAGGAGCGCCAGAACCGAACCAATTGGGTTCGTGACGCCATTCTCGATTCAGGCTACAACATGATCGCGTCACTGAAGGTGATCGTCGCCGACCAGACCGGCAGAAAAGGTTGGAGCCGCGTTCGCCCGCCTCTGGTCGATCTGACCCAGGCCGAACAAGAGCAATTGCTGGCCCGCCTGTCGCCACCGGTGCCAGCTTAGAATTCCCTTCATAGTTCAGTGCCCTGAGGCAGAGCCTGGATGTATGGCCAGGTCCCTCTATACCCTACCAGATTGCCCGTAAGTGCCTGCGGGCGCCAGATGCCAGGGCCCGCGCCCTTCAGATGAAAGGATCCAACCCATGACGCCGCAAATGCGAATTGGCTTAGGCCAATTCAACGAGCTGACCGACGAAAAACTGGCGTTCATCAAGCAGTTGGGCGCCGATGATTTCCTGATGAACACGCCCCGCCTCCCCGGCGAAAAGCAGTGGGAATACGAAGACCTGAAGGAGGCCGCGGATCGCGCCGAAGCTGCTGGCCTGCGGTTGATCTGCCTGGAAAATGTGCCCGTCAGCTTCTATGACAAGGCGATGCTGGGCCTGCCGGGACGTGACGAGCAGATTGCCCATATGCAGACGACAGTCCGCAATATTGGAAGAGCCGGGATTCCGATCCTCGGATACCACTGGATGCCTAACTCGGTCTGGCGCACGCCGGAGCCGGCGCTGCTGCGAGGAGGGGCCCGCGGCACACGGTTCAATCTGGCGGAGCATGACCCAGATGAACTAACGCACGAACGAGTCTTCGACGCAGATGAGATGTGGGCCAACTATGAATACTATTTGGAGCGGCTTCTGCCGGTTGCCGAAGAGGCAGGCGTCACCCTTGCTCTCCATCCAGATGACCCTCCGGTGGAGTCTTTGGGCGGCGTTGCCCGTATCTTCGGCAGTTTTGAAGGCTTCAAGCGGGCCATAGACCGCTTCGACAGCCCTAATCACGGGCTCGATTTCTGTATGGGCTGCTGGTCTGAGATGAACGGCCATGACTATGTCCTCGAGGCCATCCGCCATTTTGGCGGCCGCGACCGCATCATCTACGTCCACTTTCGCGACGTCCAAGGCACCGTGCCCAACTTCCATGAGTGCTTCATCAATGAGGGAAATGTAAATCCTTTTGAGGTGATGAAGACCTTGAAAGAAGTGGGATTCACCGGATTCATGATTACCGATCACGTGCCTGCCATGGTTGATGACACGCAATGGGGGCACCGCGGCCGCGCCTATGCTATCGGATATATGACAGCCATGCTGGAAATGGTAAACCGGCTGGCCGCTTGAGATTAGTCGGTACGCACCGCCGCAGCCGATTCGGAACCGGAAACAGCAGATACCACCTTGGACTTTCTCATTATGCGTTTTCCACCACTCAATTCTCAGCTTCTGCGAGACCGGCTTAAACACCCCTCCAGGCCGGTGCGGATAGTTCTGGACACAGATACGTACAACGAAATCGACGATCAGTTTGCCGTCGTTTATGCGCTGTTGTCGCCGGAGGCGATGACCGTAGAAGCAATCCATGCCGCGCCTTTCCACAACAATCGTTCCTCCAGCCCGGCTGACGGCATGGAAAAGAGCTTTGAGGAGATTCACCGTCTCTTGGCGCGTCTGCCTTCGGTCGACACGCCCGGCGATGGATTCGTTATGCGGGGAGCAACAAAATGGATGAAGGAAGGAGAGCCGCCTTTTGAGAGCCAGGCAACCGCCGACCTCATCAAGAGGGCTCTAGCCTCCCCTCAGGATGATCCCCTCTATGTTGTCGCAATCGGCGCCGTCACCAATGTTGCCTCCTCTCTGCAGCTGGAGCCGGCAATTCGGGAGCGCATCGTCTTGCTGTGGCTGGGTGGACATGCACGCCACTGGCCCGACACCAAAGAGTTCAACCTGCGCCAGGACCCGGTTGCAAGCCGCATCGTTCTGGACTGTGGTGTTCCAATGGTGCGCTTCCCTTGCATGGGGGTCGTCTCCCACCTGCATACAACGCAGCCTGAGATTGCCGCACACGTGAAAGGAAGAGGCGCGATCGGCGACTATCTCTACCAGATTTACAGCGACTACCACCTCGACCAAATTGCCTTTTCCAAACAGATTTGGGATCTGGCGCCGTTGGCGTGGCTGGTGAATCCGGAGTGGGCCCCAATGGAACTGGTCAGCTCGCCGCGCCTGACCGATGCGATTACATGGGCCTTTGACGAAAACCGTCCTACTATTTCCTGTGCCAGATATGTGGACCGCGATGGTATCTTCCGCGACCTATATGCGAAACTGGAGGATGCCGCATCATAATCCTGAACTTCACGTCGGCCATGCTCTCCAGGCATAATCCCCGATGACTTTTGCGCTCATACCAAACGAAGCTCCGACCGATTCGCTGCGCCGAATCGTTCTCGACCAGATCGACGGGGCTATCCTTCAATTGGCCCGCGAAGATAACCTGAATGATGGGATACACGAGGCACGCAAGCGCTTCAAGCGCGTAAGAGCAGTGTTAAGGCTGTCGCGCGGCGCACTGGCGGCCCCAACATATCGAGCCGAGAACGAGTTCTTCCGCGACCAGGGCCGTATCCTCTCCCCTGTTCGGGACAGCGCCGTCGAAATCGAAACAATTGATATGCTGCGGCGGCGGTATGGCCAGCAGCTGAATGACGCTTCCTTCTGGCGTCTGCGGCGAGCGCTGGTTGAGAAGCACGGTGCCGTCCTCAAGGCAGTCGCCGGCGACGAACAATTGCTCCCCACAATGATCGAAAGGCTAAGAGAAGCGCGCCATAGGGCGGCCGACTTGCAGTTCCGCAATTCCGAATTTTCACTCATTGCCTCCGGGCTTCGCAGGACCTATCGACGCGGCCTGAAAGAAAAATGTAGCGCTTACTCCCACCCGACAACCGAGAATTTCCACTGCTGGCGCAAACGGGTCAAATACCTTTGGCACCAATTCCAGATCTTGAGGCCACTATGGCCGGCGATGATGAAAGTTCTGGCGGGGGACTGCGACCGGTTGGCCGACAGACTGGGCGAAGAGCACGATCTGGCTGTACTGCAAGAGGCGCCGCTTGTTCAGGAGATGGGAAATACCGACAAGAGAAATGCTGACCTGCTCTTTGCGATCACCGCTCGAGAACGAAGGCGCCTGCGCATTGCTGCTGCCCCTCTTGCCGAGCGCATCTATGTAGAGAGTGCAGAACAGTTCATTTGTCGCATGGAAGGCTACTGGCAGGCATACCGCCCGCACAAGCTTTGCGAGTAAACACAGAAGGCGCGGCCCGCATTAATATGAATAGTAATCGACTGGCACAACAATTGCAGTTCATTCTTGAAATCGACAGGCTGAAGGGCGTCCTGCGCCGTTCTCTCCTGCTGGAAAACCATCGACGCGAGAATTCCGCCGAACACTCCTGGCACCTGGCGGTAATGGCACTGGTGTTAGCTGAGCACGCCGACGAACCTGCCAACCTGCTTCACACTCTCAAACTGGTTCTGATTCACGATATCGTAGAGATCGACGCCGGCGATACCTATGCTTATGACGCCGATGGCCATGACGGCAAGGTGGAACGCGAGCGCACGGCCGCCAAACGCATATTCGGCCTGCTGCCGCCCGACCAGGCCGCCGAAATGATCGAACTCTGGGAGGAGTTTGAAAGCCAGCAGACACCCGAGGCCCGTTTCGCATTGGCGCTGGACCGGCTCATGCCTCTGCTCCACAACTATCATTCCGGGGGCATTACCTGGGAGGAGAACCAGGTCACAGTGTCCCAAGTGAAAGAGCGCATGTCACCAGTGTCGCTCTGCTCCGAAGCGCTCGGGCAAGCTGTCGCCGCGGTTGTGGAACAGGCAATCGCATCCGGCCTTCTGCCCCATGCCTGGTCAGAGCAGTAACATCCATCAGTGCACCCATGCGCAGAACTGAACGCGCCGAGAAGACCCGCAATCCTGCGAATAGCGTAGGAAACGCGCGTTTTGGTTCCCTACCCTTCAGGTCCCGCTTCGCTGGTTCGGAACGCGGTCCTCGCAAGCGCACCCACGTCGACCTGGCCTTTTGGGCCACCTTTCTAACTCTCCAAGCTTTGCTATATCTTCCGGTCGTCTTGATGGACCGTGAGGATGGGTCCGTGCTGCCGGCCTTCCAACTCGCCGGGATTCCCCTGGATCAGGTCTGGAACCAGATTTTCGTCTGGCGCAGGGAACCAGATCTGCTGCGGTTCAACTCCGAAATCGTGCTCTTTGTCGCGTTGTGGACATTCTGGCCCCGGCTGCGTAAACGCGGAATTCGCTTCGCCTTTGTTCTCGCATACGTACTTTTTTTCCTCTACTACCTCTATGAAGGCGCGACCTTCACTTTCTTCAGTCTCGAACCTGTCTTTTACACGCAGTTGCGAATGGCAACCGAAGGGTTCAGCTTCTTCCTCGAAAACGCCCGCGTAACAACCGCATTTGTCGCGGGAACCGTTCTTCTCATCATTGGCGGCGCAGCCCTGGTCGCGCGGCTGGCCCGGTTTACATTGCCCGACGTAGACCCAAGTCTATTCTCGCGCGCCATTCTGGGCCTGCTGGCCGGCATCGTGGTCATCCAGTCGATCTTCATTCCAGACAGGATATTCCGTCCGGAAATGGTTTTCAGCAGCATGGCCGCCAAACTGGTCCGAAACGTCTCCGAATCCCGGCGCATGTATGAGAGTGTCAAGCAGACTGAGAGCGTCAACCTGCGTCATGCCTACGACTACAGTCAATACAGCCTGGCCAAACAACCTCCAATCTATATCATTTTCAGTGAGTCGTACGGTACAGTGCTCTACAAGAGAACTGACTGGTGGGTGGCGTACAAGGCGCTAACCCAGCGACTGGACACAGAACTCGCCGCCGCCGGCTGGCATGTCGCTTCGGCCCGCAGCCTCGCGCCCACCTGGGGAGGCGGTTCCTGGATGTCATACACAAGCGCGCTCTTCGGCCTGCGCGTCAGTTCGGACCCGCAATACTATGCCCTGCTGGACAGATATCAGGACGAAGAATACCCGGACCTGGGCAGATTCCTGAAGGACCAGGGCTATCGCTACTACCGCCTTACTGCGCTGTCGATGGGACTGCCGCAATCCCAATGGGAGAAATATGTCTCCTTCTACGGGGTAGACCGCTGGCTGCAGTATGAAGATCTGAAATTCGTAGGTCCGGAATATGGTTGGGGCCCGGCGCCGCCAGACCAGTACGCACTGAATTTCGCCCGCGAGACCATGCGCCAAGAGACGGATGGACCCTACGTTTTCTTCACAATTACGCAGAACTCCCACTACCCTTGGACTCCGCAACCTGAGCTCGCCCAGTCCTGGCGGCTGCTTAACCGGCCGGGACCTGCGCCGCCGCCTTCGACAGAACTGATAGAACACAGCGAACGCCGTCTCAACTACTGGAACGCCATCGAGTATCAACTTGAGATGCTCACCGACTTCATCCTCACCGAACCCGACGACGAGGCGATCTTCGTGATCGTAGGCGACCACCAGCCGCCCCGAGTTTCCCGGCGAGAGGACGGCTGGGACACGCCCATGCACATCATTGCCAAGAACGGCCCTTTTGTTGCATCATTTGAGGAGTTCGGCTTCAAGAGCGGTCTGGCAGTCTGGGAATCCGAACCTTCTTTCCGCCATGAAGGCTTCTATTCCTTATTTGTCCGCCAGCTCCTGGCAGCATTCGGAGAAGGCGAAGAGCTGCCTTCCTATCTGTCCGGCGGCGTACCCATTTACGAGCAACCGAGAACGCCGGAACCGCCCCCGCATTAAACTATTCAACCGCATCCGGCGAGCCCGGCGTGGGAAGGAACTTAAGTCACTGATGGTACCTTTTACATGAAAGCTAACACGCTAACCTACTTTCTGCTGCTGACCATACTGCTAGCTTCCGGCTGCTTCAACCGCGGTTCCGAGCAAGCGCCGAACCAATCGACGCCTTCTTCTTCAACGCAAGAGGAGGAACCTTCGGATGGAGCGACCGTATCGCCCGAAGCCGCGACAGCGTTCGCAGCGTTGAAACCGGTCGCTCTCAGCGAAGAGGAGACATGGCGAGCGTTTCGTATAGTCGCGGACCGGTCGAAGGCCGCCTATGTCGTCGACGAGGAGCTCTTTGCCGGCGCTGCAAGTAAGTACAATCTCGAAATCGGCAAAACCAAGGTAATAGGCGAATCGCAGGACCTCGACGGTCTATTTCAGATCGATCTGACCAACTCCGCCATCGGGCCTAACCGTTTCGTGGTCTATCTGCCGACCTTGCGCACCGATCAGGTCCTGCGCGATGGTTGGATTCGGGAGAACGCACTGGAGTCAGACCGGTTCCCGCTGGCCGTATTCGTCGCCACAAAGGTCTTTCAAGGGCCCGCCAGCTATCAGGAGGGTGAAGAAACCAGTTTCCAATTGGAAGGAGACCTGACACTGCGAGGCATCACCCTGTCTGCCACTTGGGATGTTTCGGCCAGCCTGAATGGGAACACAATCAGTGGCACGATGCAGACAGGATTGCGAATGACTGACCTGGGCTTTGATCCCCCCAACTTCGCCAACACGCTCACGGTAAATGACGAGTTCACCATCCTGATCGAGTTTGTTGCCAAAGAGATTTAACCACCTCACATGACTCGAAACCTGCGAGACGGGAATCAGCCCTTCACTGCGCACCCTTATGCGACGGCCAGTTCAGACACACACCTGCCTGCGTTCGCGGAGCCAGTAGACGACGAAGGTGTCGACCGCGCCAGAACACTGGCTGCCGGGCTCAAGAGCCGACTGAAAACCGCCCAACAGCCGGCGCCAATCGTTGAAGCCTCTTACCTCTTGGAGGAGAGCCAGAACCAGGAATGCCCCCTTTTGGAGAGACTCCGGATACTGGGTCTGCTTGCCTCAGTTCTGGATCACTACTTTGTGGTACAGGCGCCCACGCTCGCAGATGCCGAACAGGACGCGATTGCCGCGGAGCTTGATCCTCTCTTGCAGCAGGCCTTTGTGGATCTCAACCAATCCCTGTTTCCGGCACTGATGGACCAATTTCGCATAGGCATACGAAGACCCAATGAATTGGACAGGCAGCAGCATGAATACCTGCGCCTCTTCTTTCGCCAGCAACTGTACCCACTATTGACGCCGCTGGCCGTTGACCCCGGTCACCCTTTCCCTTTCATCAGCTCCCACAGCATCAACCTCCTGGTGCATCTCAGCAGCCCTGACATCGGCATGGGGCCACTCTCTTACGCCCGCATAAAAGTTCCCCGGCTCATGTCCCGTTTCGTTTCGGTGCCCTCGTCATCAGAACTGCGCCTGTTCATCTGGAGTGAAGATGCGGTGGCGGGCTTTCTGGATGAACTCTTTCCTGGAATGCAGATCGAAAGCGTTTTTCTTTTCCGCGTTCTGCGCGCATCGAGCGGCGCTGGAAATGGAGACGAGTTAGAGGCTCAGAGCAGGGGCCTGCGCCATCAGCAACTTGCTCTACCTGTCGCCCGGCTGGAAGTGGAGACAGCGATGCCCGATTCCGTTGTCGATTGGTTGGCATCGCAACTGCCAGTGTCGCCGCAGCGCTGCTTTCGCAGCGACGGCCCGTTGGCGCTGATCCAGTTGGTCGACCTCGCCAATCTTGCACTTCCCTCGAATCGGTGACCTCGGTCTCACTACTGCGGCCGCCAAGACGAAAATTGACACAGATTAGTGGCTTGTGATACGCTGCGCTCACCAGGATTAATTATTGCTGTAACTGGGGAAATGGACCGTTCGCTCGACCTTACAGAGAGTTGCCGGCCGCTGCGAGGCAACAGGACACGAACGGCATAGCGCCCCACGAGCATCCGGCACCAAAATGCCGGACGGTACCGCCCCGTTAACGGCGCAATGAGGCAGACATTTTAGTCTGCGAACTCAGGTGGCACCACGGGTCCTCTCGTCCTGAACCGGCGAGAGGATTTTCTATTTTGGCGGGTGACGGCCAATCGTCGCCGAACAACTACTCTGCAGGAGCTTGAAATGCTGGATATTCGATGGATGCGTGAGAACCAACCTGCCCTGGCCGAGGCGATGATAAAGCTTAATGACGTCGATGCACCCTGGCAGTTGGCACTGCAGTTGGACGGCGAGCGGCGAAACCTGTTACAGCAAGGGGAGAAACTGCGTGAAGAGCGCAACACTGGTTCCAAACAGATCGGCGCCCTCTTCCGCGAAAAGAAAGCCGAAGAGGCTAACGCGCTCAAACAGCGAATGAGCCAAATAGGTGATGAAATTTCGCAGATTGATGAAGAGCTGCGTCGCGTCGACGGCGCCCTCCACGACGCCATGATGCGCATCCCCAATCTGCCCGACCCCGACGTTCCCGTTGCGCCTGATGAAGAGGGGAATGTCGTCCTTACCCAATGGGGCGATATGCCCAAGTTCGACTTTACCCCTCTGCCTCACTGGGACTTGGGTACACAGTTGGACATTATCGACTTCGAACGCGGCATCGCCGCGGCCGGCAGTCGGGCCTACTTCCTCAAAGGGGCCGGCGCTCGCCTGCAACGCGTTCTGTCAAACTGGTTTCTTGAGGTACACATAAACGAGCACGGCTTCACCGAGGTGTACCCGCCCATGATGGTGCGCGGACACGCGATGGAGGGCACCGGCAACCTGCCCAAATTCGGCGACAACCTGTACCGCGATGCTGAAGAGGACTACTGGTTCATCCCCACAGCCGAGGTATCGGTAACCAACCTGCACCGCGACGAAATTTTGGAACCAGGCACGCTGCCGCTCAATTACGTCGCCAGCACGCCCTGCTTCCGCCGTGAAAAAATGTCGGCTGGCAAGGATGTGCGCGGCATAAAACGTGTGCATCAGTTCCAGAAGGTCGAGATGGTGAAGTTCGTCGAGCCGGAGGCGGGAAGAGACGAACTGGAAAAGCTCACCCGCGCCGCCGAGGTCCTGTTGGAACGGCTTAATCTGCCATACAGGAGGGTCGCTATCGCCACCGGCGACCTCTCGTTCGTTGCCTCCATCAAGTATGACCTGGAAGTTTGGGCCGCGGGCTGCCAGGAGTGGCTGGAAGTCAGCTCCTGTTCGCTCTTCCGCGATTTTCAGGCGCGGCGCGCAAACATTCGCTACCGTCCGCGCGAAGGGGCGAGACCGGAATTCGTCTATACACTAAACGGCTCGGGACTGGCCCTGCCTCGAGTGATCATCGCGCTTATGGAGAACTACCAGCGGGCCGATGGCAGCATCAAACTGCCCGAAGTACTGGACAGCTATCTGGGCGGCGAATTGGAAATTGGATGATGTATAGGGCAAGGTTTCAGGCCATACGGTCCCTCCTATAGACAAGGGTGGAATCCTGTTGTATCCTGATACGCCCCTTGGCCCGCGGTCGCTGAACGCAGCATACCTTCTGCCTGGAGCTGGCCCGCATTATTTGACACGCTGATTGCATCGCGTATATACTGATCCGGTCAATGGCTGGCGAGTCCTGGCCCGGAGGGATGGCCGAGAGGACGAAGGCGGTTGTCTTGAAAACAACTGTGGCAGTAATGTCACCGGGGGTTCGAATCCCTCTCCCTCCGCCTGGTACAGCCAACATTTACAGAATGGGGAGGTCGCATAGCCTGGTCGAGTGCGCCCGCCTGCTAAGTGGGTAGGGGCAGCAATGTCCCTCGAGGGTTCAAATCCCTCCCTCCCCGCCTTATGCGCCAGTAGCTCAGTGGATTAGAGCGTCGCCCTGCGGAGGCGAAGGTCGCAGGTTCGAGTCCTGCCTGGCGCGCACAGTTCCGTCGCAAGAACCTCCGTCAGGAGGTTCTTTGCATATCTCACATCTTCCAACCGCAAAGCTACAGGCACTATTTCCCCCCGGCAGTCCCAGCGATTCCCGACTGAACACCCCATTTCCCGGGAGGAATTTCACATGGCAGTCAACTCCACAGAACTGCTGAAACGACTTGGCGCGGGCGAATCCATAGCCACCCTCTGTAACGCAAACGGCTTGTCGAGTGCGGAGTTCGACCAGTGGTGGAAGGCAGAAACCAGGCGTCGGTGCCCCGATCCGAATCTGGTTCGTCCGACCAGGGTGAACGCGACTACCCGCATCGCCCGCAACCGTTGGGGCGTCCCGCACATTCTTGCCGAAAGTGACGAGGACCTCTTCTTCGGCTTTGGATATGCCATGGCCCAGGACCGGCTATTTCAGCTGGATTATCTGAGGCGCAGAGGCCACGGTCGCCTGGCGGAAATCCTGGGCCAGGACGGTGTGCAGCTGGACACGGTTGCGCGCACTATCGGGCTCAACCGCATTGCCGCCTCTGAATGGAAATCCACGCCGGCTGAAACACGCACGCTGCTGCAAAAGTTCTCCGACGGTGTAAACGTTCTGATCGAACAATCAAGCGCCAACCTGCCGGTCGAGTTCGCGCTGCTGGACTACGAGCCGGAAGAGTGGCTGCCAGTCGACTGCCTCGCGATCGCCGCCGAATTCAGATACTATCTGACGGTCCGCTTCCCCGTGATCGTCGGGCCTGAAATGGCCAGCAGGGCACTTGATGACGACAACCTGTATCAAGCCTTTCTCACCGGTGAGGCCGAAGCAGAAAGCATCTTGCCAGCCGGCTCCTACCCCGCCGCAGAGAGCGGCACTGCCGCCGTCGGCGCGACTGTGGGCGACCCACAGGAGGGCGAAGGCAGCAACAACTGGGTTGTGGGCGGCGCCCGCACGCGGTCAGGGCTGCCAATGGTCGCTAGTGACCCACATATCGCCTTTGCCGCCGTCTCCTGCTGGTACGAGGTGCAGCTGACAGGCGGCTCTTTTGACGTAGCCGGCATGGCTTACGCCGGCATGCCCGCGGTCATGTTCGGGCGCAACCGGCACGTCGCCTGGGGCATTACGAACAACATCTGTTCGCAACGCGACCTTTACGAGGAGCGGACAAGTCACCTAAAGCCCGGTTGCTTCCTTTACGACGCCGAGTGGGAACCGGAGCGCACGCTGGAGGAAACGATCCAAGTTCGGGGCGAACGCTCGATCCGCAAAACAGTCCGTTTTTCTCGCAATGGCCCCATCGTTGACGAAATCCTGCCTCCCGAAGCATCATCAACCGGCCCCGTATCCTTGCGCTGGCTGGGCCATTCCGATTGTGGTTGGCTCACATCACTATTGGGAATCGACCGCGCCGGTTCTGTCGAAGAACTGCGCGCGGCGACGCGTACATGGCGCGTGCCCACCTGGAGCTTAGTCGTTGCCGACACGAGTGGACATTTCGGCTACCAGGCCGTCGGCGGCATACCCGTTAGAAGAGTCTGGGAACGGGGATACCGGCCGGGTTGGGATCCTGCCCACCAGTGGCAGGGCGCCATCCCATTCGAACAGATGCCGCGTCTTCAAGACCCCGACCGGGGCTGGGTTGCCACCGCCAATAACCGGGTCGCTCCCGACGACTTCCCCTACCCGCTGTCCGGAACTTGGGCGAGCGGGCACAGGGCGCGTCGAATCCGCCAAATGATCGAAGCGCACGACGGATTTTCCATGGAAACCTTTGCGGAGATGCAACAGGATACGCGCACATTACGAGCCGATGAAGCCTTACCGGGACTGGTGCCCGTTCTGCAGAAAACCAGCGAGTCCCGTGTCCTCGAAGCGGCAGGCCTGCTGCACGCCTGGGATCACAACATGGCGCCTGACTCGGCCCCTGCTCTGATATTCGAAGTCTTTTTCAATAACTGGTGCAGCAACGTCGCCGCCGAGAGGTTTGAGGAAGAACTGGCGGCTGCGCTCTCCGGCACTTGCGGCGGCCTGGCGGGGGCCTTGATATACGAGAACGTCGCCGACTGGTTTGGTAGTGACTCAGATCGAGAAAACTCTATGGTCGACGCGCTAACAACTGCTTTGGCAGAGATTGAGAGCCGGTTGGGGCCAGAAATGTCCGATTGGGCATGGGGGAAACTGCATAAAGTCCAACTGCGCCACGTCCTGTCGGGTCGAGGCGATCTGGGCACACTGCTCGACCGCGGCGGCCTGCCTGTGGGCGGCAACGGTGTGACCGTCTGCAATACTGGGTTCGATCCAAACTGGGGGGCTCCGACGGGGGCAAACTACAGGCTCATCAGCGACCTGAGTGAAGACGGGATGTGGGCTGTCGAGTCACAGGGCCAGTCCGGGCATCCCGGTTCAGATCATTACTGCGACCAACTGGAGGAGTGGCTGGCAGGCCGCTACCACTTTCTTGCCTTGGGCGGCGAGAACGCGCTGGACGATGCCCACACGGTCGCCGTGCTCGAACCTGCGGTCTAGGGCCGTCTATTGCTACAACTGAATTTACTGCTCTTTTTCGTGCGCGGCCCGGACATGATCATGTATCTGGTCGCTGAATCGGTACTCGCTGTTGTCCTCCGGCTCGTATCCGATCACCTTGCGTGCGTTAACGATACTCCAGAAAGCCTGGGAATTACCGCTGATTCCATAGAACACCTGAAACGGGACGTCCTGTTCGTCGCCAATGTCCTCGACTTCGATGCTCTTGATGAACAGCTGCTGCAGGTCGCGCTGGCTTATGTAAACGCCCAGGCCCCTGATCATCCGCCGCAAGTCGCCGGGCTCGATTCGGTCCAAATCGTCCTCCCTGGGACCGCCGATTCGGACCTGCACGTTTTCGAGAGAATGGTTCGAACCTTCCTCGGCGTCTACCCCGCGAAACTGCAGCCGCCCCACTGCAAAGACAAATCCAAGATGTTCATAGGCCTCTTTGGCCCAGCCATAGAAGTTGTCGGAAAACGGTCTCATTTCCGGCGTTACAATGTCCCACTTCTTATCAAGAATCAGTGGCTCATAGTAGTCCGCAGCATGGTTGGAGCTGGCCACGACTACACGCCGCACGCCCTCTTCCAGGGCCGTCTGGTAAACGTGGAATGCCATTTCCACATTGGACAATTCAGCGTAAAAGTCCTGGACTGAATCAGACTTGTCAGCCGCTTGCGTAAACCCCAAGTGGACGATGGTATCGGCGCCGCTGAAGTGATGGCGGTAGCTGTCCCGATCGCGTTGCATCAGGTCGGCGATCTGAACCCCTTCCACCTCGTTTCCGTCGCGGTCAGCAGTCTTCACGTCCAACAAGGTGAGGTCGTACCGCTCGCGAAATTCGGGCAGCAACAGACTTGCGATGTAACCCGATGCGCCTGTAACGACAACCTTCCTCTTCGCGCTCATGTCTTGCTCCACAAATCGGTGATGGTTTTTCTGTGCTCAGCATAGTGCCCGTATGTGTTGCCGGCAATCAGCCACAAAATAGGTATGTGGCCGTCAGGACGCCTGTCCTGGGGTTGGTAGTCGTCAAAGGGGCGCAACAGATCTTCATCGGACAATTCAGAGATGGCACTTAGGGCATCCAGGTGCGCGGCCTCAAGCTCGGCCAACACCTCATCCAGCGACCGGTCTCGATTCCGCTCGAAAATCCTCTGATTAATATTCTCGATTCCGACCTTGTTTGGGGCGGCGTCCTCCGGCAGGCCCATCGGCGGATAGCGCCTTTGCTTTCTCACCAAGGCAGCCAGTCCCCTCGCCCATGCTGCCACATGCGCAAGCTCGTCCTTGACCGACCATCCCTCAGCGCCGGCGACCGTCATCTGGCTGTCGTCCAAATCCGAGAATGACGCCTGTAACGCGGTCCATTCTCTCTCAGTACTTTCCAGGACATCCTGAACTGTTGGCGGTGGTGAGGACAGATCCTCAGTCATTTTATGATTACCTCGAATTGGTTGAGGTTCACTCAAGTTCGGTTACTGTCCTGATACCAGGACTAATTACGCTCAAGAAGAATCTACCACGGACACTTCAGTGAGATCGCTGCATTCTAGATCAATTTGCTTGGTCAATACGACCAGATCTCTTCTCAAGCCTGCCGCAGACAGTGCCTCAGTGTATCCATTGGGCCGCCCCAATATCGGGTCGTGACGCGCGCTGTATGGAGGCGACGCCATCGCTTCACACTTGTCTACTTCAACGCGAGACTAGCGCAAAGTCAAACTGTGGCCGGCTTGACTTTGCAGCTATTCCCTTCACGATAATCGTGTCAACCACTCTGGTCATTCGCAATACAGTCACGAAACTTAGAACCAAGAGTTAGGTCAATGTATGCGCCCGACACCGGCTAGTCCCTATGCTAACCCGAATTTCCCTCAGGTGCCGGCGTCGGCGTAGGCAAGGGCAGAGGCGTGGGCGTCGGATCAGGTGAAATACCACTCACCTCTACCATCCGTTCCAGGACCCTCTGCAGCGATTCCAGTTCAGCGCCGTAAGCAGCCCAGTCGCCTTCCAGCAAGGCGTCCTGCGCCCGACCGTAACTGCTATTCGCCTCCAGAATCAGCTCCTGGAGCGTTGACCCCAGCAAGTTGACTGCGCCGGTTTCTTCCGACTCTGTAGAGACTGCAGCCGGAAGCTCACCGTTCCCCGTAAGCGCCAGTTCCGCAAGTTTCGCCTCCGCAAGAATGTCCTGCCCAAACTGTTCCGCCAGCGCCAATCCAAGGTTTTCAGCCATGACGACGCGTTCTGACGTAGCGAGAATCACGCGCTTGAGCTCCGGAATCTTACCGGTTGCAGCCTGAATATAGAGAGGTTCGACATACAGAAGGCTCTCCCCGATTGGAATTACCAGCAAGTTTCCTCTGATAACCTGGCTACCCTGTTGATTCCAAAGACTGAGCTGCGAACTGATCACCGGATCCTGGTCAATTCGAGCCTCAATCTGTTTGGGGCCGAAAACGAGCGAGTCCTTACCAAAGCGGTAAACGAGCATTTCACCATATTTATCCGGATCGTTCTGCGCAGCCAGCCAGGCGATCATGTTCTCACGATTGGCCGGTGTGAAGGGAAGTATCTGGATAAAGTCCAGCTCGTCGTTGCCGGGCAGTTCCATCAGCACGTAGTACGGCTCCATCGGTCGCGACTGGTTATCGAAAATCTCTTCCGGCCACGCCCAAACGTCTTCGCGATTGTAGAAGTCGGTCGGTTCGGTCATCTGGTAGGTACGAAAAACGCTGGCCTGGATGCTGAACAGATCATTGGGGTAGCGGATGTGCGCATTCAGGTCCTCGGGCATCTCCTCGAATGGAGTGAAGAGATCTGGGAAGATGCGAGCATACGCGGCCGCGATCGGCTCATCCGGCTCTACCAGATAGAAGTCCATCTTGCCCGTGTAGGCGTCTATTATGATCTTGACCGGATTGCGAATGTAGTTGAATCCTGCCGGAACCGTCCTCGTCCCAAACTCGCTTGGCTCGCTATAGGGGAATCGACCGCTGACTGTATAGGCATCAAGGAACCAGTAGAGGTGACCGTCTCCGCCAACCACAATGTACGGGTCGGAATCGAAGCGCAAGAAAGGAGCTACCTCCCGCGTGCGCTGCAGTATATTACGCCGCCACAGAATCTGGCTTTCGGAAGTAAGCTCCTGGCTGATAAACAAGTTCACGTCGGCGAACTGAATCGCAAAAGCCAGACGGGGAAGGAATCCGCCGATAGGGATCCCGGAATCTCCTTCGAAAGTGGTAAAGACGTTGCCGCCTTCACCGCGAGGATAATCGAACTCCTCAGTCGCCGTTTTGACGATTACGTACTCATTGGTGCGTTCGCCAAAGTAAATCTGCGGCCGTGTTACCTCCAAGATACCTTGGACCGGAAGGTCCTGCAGCACAAACGTCGGCAACCCGTCCGGAGTGATCTCGGCGACAGGCGACGCAGCTACACCGTAGCCATGCGTATAGACAAGCTTACGGTTGACCCAGGTCTGTGCGGGCTGCTCCAACTGTTCAGGAATCAGTTCCCGCGCCGAAAGCATGAGCTGACGCCGCTCACCTTCAATCTCATAGCGGTCTATGTCGATGTCAGTAAACTGATACTGCTGGCGCAAAGCCTGCACCTGGTTATAGGTTTGGAGCAAAGGGCGGTAATCCCACAGGCGAATGTTCCGAATCGTATCGGGTTGGTTCAGCAGTTCTTCAGCGGTCAACTCGCTCTCGGCGTCGAAATTCTCGTTTACGATAATGTCCAGACCGAACGCAGCGCGGGTAAACTCGATATTGTGTCCAATGTATTCCCGCTCGCGCGTAAACTCATTCGGGTTGACCTGGAATCGTTGGACCAAATTGGGGTAGATGTTGCCTGCCAGGGCGGAAATAGCAATCCAGCCGACGATCACGACAACAATCGCTCGCCAGGCCTGCTGCAAGAAGACGTTGATCAGCAAGAGCAACGCCGCGAAAATTGTTACGAAGACCAGGATGTTAAGCGCCGGCAGTTGGGCATGAACATCGGTGTATCCCGCGCCGAAGACCGCGCCGCGGTGGCTATAGACAAGCCCCAACGCGTCCAGCCGGTACTGCCAGGCAATCAATAGCAGGACTAGCGCGCCCAAAAAGCTCAAATGCGCGCGCACCGGAGCGGGCGCGCTCCAGCCCTTCCAGCCGATCCCGCTCGCCAGCCCTGTTCCGATCAGTGTGATAACAAATGCCGTCATCAGCCAGCCGCGCAGAAACTGCCAGATTGGCAAAGTGAACAGGAAAAAGCTGACATCACGGTCGAAAATGGGGTCGGTCATGCCAAACGGCTGCTGGTTAAAGTAGAGCAGCAGCTCTTCCCACGCCGAGGATGCCCCCGTTCCCATGAAAAAGGCGAAAAACGCGCCCGCCAACAGAATGATCGGCGTGAGTCGGACGCCGACAGCCTGCATTGCCTCCATCAGTGGCGTGTCAGCCAGTCCCTGGGGGTTCAAGCGTCGGACCAGCAAAACATTGAACACGAATATCAGCCAGAAGGCAACCGCGCCGGCAGCGAACAGTCCGAGCGACGCACCAATCCTTGTAAGGAAAACGGAGGTAAGATTAAGACTGTCATACCACAGCCAGTCAGTGAAAAAACCAAGAACTGTGTTGAACAGAATCAGCACGAGAAATGGCACAAGCATCCACCACAGCAGGCGCCCTCCACCTCCACCTTGCCCGCCGTTGCCGCCTCCCTGCCGCGGCGTTCCCGGCTCGCTCGGGCCATTGTCTTCGTGAAGCAGTTCTTCTTCTATCTGCTCCCAATCATCTTCATCCAGATCTTCCAACAGTTCATTGAACGGGTTGCGCTCTGCCATGTGAATTCCTTGTAGATGATGAGGGACTAATATCGTGCCTACCTGTGAAAGGCGTACGAAGTGGCGCTGGTCGATTGCCCAACGCGTACCGACGTCCCTGTTCTTCCTCTGGTCATTATAACAGAAGATCGCTCATTCATCGCGGCACACCTGACAGAAGTGAGCCAACCCGAGCGCGGTCATTCCTGGCAGCAAGCGAAGATCACCATAGGCGCCGATCTTGCAACCGTAGCCTTCCACAACACTCCGGTCGCCCTCAGCTGGTCAACTCCGACAAGATCTGCCACCTGGCCGGCGATCAGTGGACATTTTCACTACCTGAATGGGCACAGAAAAGTCTCCCAACTGTGCCATCCACTCTGGCCGCGACCTGTGCAGACTGTCACCGTCGATATCGCAACAAATGGAGCAACTCAACCTCAACTGATACGCATCTCTCAACGGGGCGAACAAAGGCGTTCATACTCCCATCAAGATTGAATTTATGGCGGTCGGCCGCAAGCGGCCTCCCTTGTGCAGGGGCTGCGCCCCCGCAACGCCCCCCTCGGGCTACCCACCGTACTTGCTCTTCGCCAACGCCAACATCGTTGCATACCGACAGTGCCTTCCCAACCAACCTGACGGCTGCCGACCGAATACGCCATCAGAGAGCCGGACTGGCGGGGAAGACAAAGGGTTGATCAAAACAGATACTGTATGCGGCTTATTAGCCACCATTGAAAGTGGGCCAAAAGTGGGGTGTTCGAACTGCCTTCAACGGCTGTGCTATACTCGCTGTATCATCGACACGCAAGCATTCCAGGTTACCATGCTCTCTGAATTCGAACTGTCGCCCGTCACCGACCTGCCTCGGCAACTGGCTTTTCTTCAGATTCTCGTTCCCGATCTTGCGGCCCTGGAACCGATTGAAGCCATCTGGCTAACGAATTCCCTGGCGCGCGGCGATGCTGACCGCTGGAGCAGCGTAGACCTCTGCCTGCTGTGGAACAGGTCTGCTCAAAACTCGGCAAATGTGTCAAGTCCCAATAGTGCTCTACGTAATTGTCTGGACAAGGCGCTGGGAGCAAGCAATGGGTATTTCGCGCAGTACCGCGAGTCAAATACCGAGGGGACCTTCAATGGCATTTGCCTGGGGGAGCCGGGCTCCGACGATCTGACATTATCCCGAAGGGCAGCAGGTGTTGCGTTCGCAGTCAAATGGGTCGCATCCTCCAATGCAGGGGAATTGGCAAACAGGATCGAGCCAGTCCACTATCTATATATTGCTGAGCGCCTTTCCGATGGCTGGCGCAGGAGATTCCCAGCCAGAAAAACCGGTCTGAATCCTCCTGATTCGAGTACGGTGGACAGACAACTGGGGCAGTTCTGGCTGCAGTTGGCACGGCTGCCGGCCGTCTTGAACCGGCAGGAAACTCTGGCGGCCCACGCCATTATGACTGAACTGCGCACTATTCTGATTGACCTGGTAGTCTGTTTGAATGGCGCTAGCCGTCCCCATGCAAAAGCGCGGATTAATCAGCTCCTGGGGGAGGCACAAAGGGAAGCGTTCGAGAGAAGTTTGGGAAACTCCCAGCCAGCCCTGCCTCTCGCATCGGAAGGCAGTTCAAACTGGATCGGTCAGGCGGTTGCGCTGGTCGTGCTCTATCGCTGGTATGGGCCCCAATTAGCGGAGCAACATGACCTTTCCTATCCCCAACCTCTGGAAGACACTGTGCTAGCGCTATTGCACGCAGAGATTGAGGGTTGGCCAGCCTATATTTCTACCGGCTGAGAGAATGAGATTAGCGCCAGCCGCTTTCCATTCTAATTGTTCGGGGAAAGGCATCGCCCAAGACGGGAAACCAAACGACTCCTCTACTACGCCGTCCCCTCGGCGGCCTCCACGTAAATCGGATTGCTGAAAATCCAGCCCCGCAGTTTGCCCCAACGATGTTTCCAGACTTCCACCCTGTACACGCCAGGGTCATGGACTCGATATGAGAGGGTATCGGCTCGGCCCTGTGTTACTATCCTTCCATTTCGCAACAGGCGGACTTCTGCGGACCCTGGCGTCTGCACGTTCAATGTCAGGGCCTGGCCTGCCGCTAGACGTACCGTGTCGCCCATCACCGCGAACTGCGCGTCACCTTTTACCTGCTGCGACGCTTGAAGCCCACTGCCAGAACCGGATTCAACAGCAGTTCCACTGGCCCAAAAGCGGAAGCCTTCGGTGGGGCCTGCCAGGTCATACCCCAGCCAGCAATGTCCTCGCCGCAGCGCCTCCAGAACAAGACCGCGGTCGTGCACCGTGTTCGCGTTGCGATAATCGAAACTGTCGCTCTCCGGTTGACCCAACAGCGGAGACGCCGTCAGGACATGCGTATTCAACGCCTTGGCACACTCTTCATAGGTCAAGAAGCGACGGGTGATTGGTCCCAGGCTGTACTTTACCGAATGGACATCTGTGCCGCCCAGCGCAACAACCTTTCCGCTCTGGGTCAATTCGTCCCACTTTTCCAGCATTGCCGGTAAGGGCCCTACGGTGAAATACTTCGGGAAGAACGCAACCAGAACTGTGCGTAAGTAGCTGGTCGTGAAACTTCGAAAACTAGACAGATAGTTCCACAGCTCCACACCATGGTAGCCGGTTACTTCCCAATTGCGCCACGGAAAGTACTTGGGGAAAAGATCCGTCTTCTCTTCTATCGGGTGTGCCAGAAATGCCAATGCGTTCTGCTCGTTCACTGCATCAATCAACCGCTGCGGATTTTTGGCCTGGTCGCTGACATCGGTTTCCACACCCAGACACAGCAGATGGTTTCCCGATAACTCCTGTTCCGTGTCGTGCACCTCCTGACCGACCAGCGTGAGAACGCCTTGGCGGTATCCTTCCTCCTCTTCGCGAACCAGGACATTGTGATCTGTGACAAAGACAAAATCCAGGCCGCCTCTAACCGCCCCATCTACGAGGTCGTCGAACGAGCCGAAGCCATCGCTATGCGTTGTATGCATATGAATGTTGCCAAAATACTCAAAAAAACGTCCGGCAAGTTCTGTTTGGTTCATTAAAGCTTCTTCCCCTGGCTCGTAGCCACTATACGCATCCAAGTAGTCTGAATTCCGTCTCGGGATTGTTCCAGATTTCTGCCCTGTTGAAGACAGATGTTCAGGGCAGCTTAGGGCGGATGCTTCCCTGTTCGGGCAACTGCGCAGCGCGTTTGGACTCCTCTTCTTCAATGCGCTCGGACAGTTTCTTCCGGGCCTCGTAGCGCTTTCGCCCTTCCGAAAGCCAGCGGCCCGGCTCCTGTGGATCTACGATGGGACGGGCCGAGGTCACGAATACAGTGTGGCCTACCATCGAGTCATCAGGACGAAGTCGATCAGGAACAGGCTTGTAGTTGCGAACAAGGATTTCCTCAACACAGATATCGGCGAAACCAGTGTCTTCCAGACCCTGTAAGAGTTCGCTGACCTGGTTCGTCGTCGGCACAAGGGCCGCAAAGAAGCCTCCGGGCCGCAGTGCCTTGTGGGCATGTTCAAGGAAGATCCAGGGAGTACGCAAATCCAGAACCAGAGCATCTACATTCGATTGACCAAAACCGTCCAGAATCGACTCGTTGTGCAGCTCCACATACGGCAACAGTCCCATCTTCTTCAAATTGCCTCGTGCCACTTCTACATGTTCATCCCGTACCTCATATGAAAAAACGCGCCCGCTCGGGGCGACAGCCCACGCCAACGCGATCGTAAGTCCGCCGCTTCCCGTACCGGCTTCTATCACCTGACTACCAGCCTTCAAACTCAGCCGGCGTACGATCATGGCTGCATCTTTGGGATAAATAATCTGCGTGTTTCGCTTTATGCGGGTCATGCGATCGTCAAGTGAAGGCTCCAACAACAGAAATGCGTGCCCCAAATGACTATAAACGGTATAACCATAGGGAAGGTCAAGCAGTTCGTCGTGCAGAACCTTGCCCAGATTCGAGTGGAACTTCCTTCCCGGCTGCAGACGCAGCAAATGGCGTTTGCCTCCACCGGTCACGAGCAGTACGAGGTCGTCGACCTTAGTAAGAGACCGGTCAATGTCGTCCTTGCTTGCCGCAGAAACTGACGGAGAGAGCGGCGCCTGCGAGATGCCTTGGTCTGAGTGTTCTGCAGTGCCGGCTTTCAGTCCCGTCTCATCAATTATCGTCACTAATTTCGCCTTTCTTCTTCGAAAAACAACCGCCCAGAGCCGGTAGTAGAGGTAGGAAACTCGCCTGTCGCTGCGAGTCCTGCCGAGAGCATCCAGGCTGATTATAGTCAACCGGCGTTCATTTGGGAAAGGGAAGGCAGGTTAGAGCAGATTGAGTGAGCAAACCCATTTGCAACGCCAGCACAAAAATTCAGCAGCCTTCCGCTCTGCGGACAGTTAGCAGAAGCCGCGCACACTTAGTATATTCAAGGCCGCTCCTCTCTACGGACAACAGGGAACAGAGTCTCTGAAATCGAAATTGACATGCACTGCAAGCGGTTGTAAAATATCAAACGGCCGAGGCGGTCATCGCCTAAGACCGGTTCTGTCGCGGTTAGTAGAGGTCTCCCAACTGCCACGCACAGAATTTGGAATCCAGTTCAAGAGCCGTGCTTCCTGGCCAGCAGATTTGTCGATTCGACCGAAGCTGGCCACCCCGTCTCCACTCGATTTCTCGGCGGCACCTATATGCCTGGCCCAAGAAGGCCGAAGGACGACGGCGTCAAAATGTTCATTTTATCAACAGAAAATCTTTACCACGGAATTATTTCAGTTACCAGGAGGCCTCGAATGCAGAAGCGCGTCACCTTATGGGCTGTGCTCTTGCTTGCCGTCGCGTTAGTTTTCTCAGGTTGCACCTCCAGAGTCGAATCTGGAGCAGTGATGGAACGAGATGCGGATGATTTCTTTATCGACCTGCCAGCTGTCGTAATTGATTACGCTGCAGATGGCACTGCTTCAATCGGCGGGTTGTCACAAGGATCGTCTGACAGCGTTTACGAGCCGGACCCGGCAGTCAGCGAGGGCCTTGCCTCGATTTTGGGCGGGATGAACCTGCAACCGCTTTGGGTAGAGCACTTCACCGCCTCCAATCTCCAACACATTAGAGTCACAAACGGCGACGAAGGCATTTTGCTCCTGGTCAACGGGCAGAGAATTCCTTCCCTCATTTGGAAGGAAGAGTCTCTAACGGCAACCGCCGAAGCCGTTTCCGCGCTGGGCGTTGGCGTTCCCGCTCTGAATAAAGTTCTCCCCTTGGTGCGAAATTTTGGCCTTGGCGTCGTGCTTCGCTTCCCCGTTGAGGAAGGGACGGAAATTATTCCACTCAGCGGCGTCGAGGAGAGTGAAGCCGTCACAATGGCCCGGCTGATGCAGGAGCAGGTCCTGCAGACATTCGGTGGTGTATTGCCAACCATCGACATTCCCATTCTTTACCATGCCGACGGCAGTTGGACACTGGGCGAACTTTCCGATGTCGATTGGACGGTACTGACCAGCACGCCATTCTACGCGCTGCGCCTGCCCCCCTCACTGATCGAAGGACTCACAAGTTCCGGCATCCATGAAGTTACGCTGAAGACCGATCCTGATGGGATCCACATTGCATTAAACGGCATAGGGCTGCCATACATTTCCTGGGGCAACGGTGAAGTTCAGAATGTTCTTGCAATCTCAAAACAGTTGGGCGTGCTCGACACCGTTTCGGCGTTGCTGCCCGGCGCAGACCTGGACTCGGTGTTCTCGTTGATAGAGAACCTGCTCCCGATCATTCAGGCCACCAACGCCAACATAACGATTTTCCTGCCAGGTTCCGAAATGGGCAACTAAGTATGGCTGCTTTCCCTTTGAGAATCCATCAAGGGGGCAGCGTAAGAGCAATTCACTCGAACCTAAGGAGCAGGTGTAGATCTTCTACGCCTGCTCTGTTCATATCTCAGGCGTAGCTACGTAGACGCAGCTGATTCACAGTCGGAATGAGGCGAGCAAGGGCTTTTTTCCTTCCTTCTGCTCTGTTTTCTGGGCGGTCGGGCCTTCGGCCCTCCCTTGTGCGGGGGGTGCCCCCCCGCAACGCCCCCCTCCAAAAACATGCCTCACCGACGATGTGCCTCCTACCCAGCAGTGCGGCCCGACAAATGTGGCTGCTGCGGGCGAAGACGACATCAATTGACCCTTTTGGCAGCGAGGACGAAGGGCTGCGCAAGGCAGACAAGGAATGTGGCTCAACAATTTCCTTTGCGAGAGGTTGGGATTCGAACTGGCGTGGCGTCCTAAGTGACTCTAGCTAACTGAGCACACGCCTCAATATGCCCTGCAGGCCTAGAGAGTCTCGGTTACCTTTTGCAGGCCGCGCGGCCTGTCCGGATCAAAGTCTCGTGCGGCTGCCAGAAACAAGGCGAACAACTGACCAGGAATGATCGCCAGCAGCGGGGACAGCCATTCGGGAACAGGTGGAATTGGGAACTTTGTGCGGCCCAACTGCAGGAGAGAATCGTCGTTGCTGACACAGAGAAGCTCGGCATCCATGTCGCGCAACTGCCTGACGAACGGCCCCAACTCAGGTGTCAACACGCCTGTCGGCGCAACCACGATTACAGGAAAGGCGGGTTCCACAAGACTGACAGGACCATGGAGAAAATCGGCGCTGCTATAGGGTTCGGCGAGAGTATACGTAAGCTCTTTCAGCTTTAGAGCGATTTCAAATGCGGTTGAGTAGTTGAAACCCCGTCCAACGACCACGCAATTTCGAACGTAACGGTAGCGCTCCGCAAGTCGTTCGACTTCGCTGTTGAGTGAAAGTGTCTGCCGGATCAGTTCGGGCGCCCTTCTCAGCGCCGCGATGCTCTCAGCATCATCCGCCAAATGGGCAGAAAGCAGGGCGACGGCGAATAGTTGGGCCGTGTATGTCTTTGTTGCCGCTATCGATCGTTCTTCACCTGCGCCCAGCGCTACAAAGTGATCGGCCTGCGCCGCCAGTGGCGAGTCTCCAAAGTTAGAGATTGCCGCAGTCACGCAGCCCTGCCGTCTTCCTTCAGCCAGTACACTAACGATGTCAGGGCTTCTTCCACTCTGGCTGATGCCTAGTACAAGTGTGTTCGGGGCAAAAAGCGGTGGCTTCTGATAGAGAGTGAACAGGCTGGGAGTGGTAAGCATTACCGGAAGTCGATTGTTGGCCCCGAGCAGATACTGAGCATAGCGAGCGGCATTGTCACTGGTACCCCTGGCCGCTACAACGACCTGGCGAATGTCGGCGCTGCGCATGTGCGAAGCAAGGCTTCTTACCATGTCCTGCCCCGCCTGCGCGAACAGCTCTATGACGTCCGGCTGCTGATGAATTTCCTCATACAGGATGGTATCGGTACCCATTTAGAACCCTTTCGGCCAGCTGGTTGTGTGTTTTCGTAAGAGTATAACATTCACGGCGGCAGATCACCCCGCCCGCGAACCTATTTGCATAAGGACAACATTCGATGTACGAACTTCCTGAAGATGTCAAGATGTTGCAAGAGATGGCCATGGACTTCACGCAGCGAGAAATCATGCCCCGTGCCGCCTACTTCGACGACTGCGAAGAATGGCCATGGGAGATCTTTCACAAGGCGCGTGAAGTTGGCTTGGTCAACCTGAATATTCCTGAAGAATATGGAGGTATGGGTGCGACCGCGCTGGAAGAATGCGTGATTGCCGAGTCGATGGCCTATGGCTGCTCCGGCATTCAGACCGCCCTCATGCTGAATCAACTGGCTACCCTCCCTCTCTTGATCGCAGGTTCAGAAGAACAGAAACGGCGCTACCTGCCTTGGATTATCGATGACGGGAAAGTCGCCGCGTATTGCATGACCGAACCCGATGCCGGCTCAGATGTCGCCGGAATCAAGTCGACCGCCATTCGTAAACAGGACTCCTACATTCTGAATGGCTCCAAGTCGTGGATCACGGACGGCCCTGTCGCAAGTTTCTTCGCGGTGTTTGCCAAGACGGACCCAGAAGCTGGACACAACGGCATTACCTGCTTTCTCGTCGAACGAGACTGGCCCGGCGTAAGCACAAGTCAGCCGCTGGAGAAGATGGGCCAGCACGCGGCGCAGGCCTGCCAGGTGTTCTTCGAAAATGTCGAAGTTCCCGCCGCAAATCGCCTGGGTGAAGAAGGCGAAGGCTTCACGATAGCGATGAAGACTTTCGATAAGAGCAGGCCGGGCGTGGCTACCGCCGCGATTGGCGTTGCACGACGCGCCCTGGACGAGGCGGTTGCCTATGCCGGCGAGCGCACAGCCTTTGGTAAGCCAATCTCCCACTTTCAAGGCGTCGGTTTCATGCTGGCTGATATGGCAATCCGGGTTGAAGCAGGGAGGCATCTGGCCTACAAGGCGGCTTGTGACGTCGACAATGGCGATCGCAACACGATGTCGGCCGCCATTGCCAAGGCCTTCTGCGCCGAGGCCGCCATGAAAAACGCTACCGACGCCGTCCAGGTTTTTGGAGGAAACGGCTACAGCCGCGAGTTTCCGGTCGA
The DNA here is from genome assembly GCA_965116395.1 of Caldilineaceae bacterium. Classification (GTDB taxonomy): domain Bacteria; phylum Chloroflexota; class Anaerolineae; order Caldilineales; family Caldilineaceae; genus Bin5. The sequence goes on along the minus strand of OZ220684.1, from coordinate 4,471,926 downwards.
AAAACTGATGCGAGACGCCAAAATTTATCAAATCTACGAGGGTACGACCCAGATTCAGCAGATGATCATTCTGCGTGAACTATATCGGAATGGCTAATCCTCAACGTCAACAATCCAAGGGGCCAAGCGTCTGGACTCGTCCTCGCATCCAACCTTGCGAAAGACCGTCAGTCAATTGAAGCCTCGCAATGTTGGCAGTCTGTGCGCGTAGGCAGTCCAAATTCATTGACAATTCAGAGAAAAAAAAGTACAATGTCATCCGTCTGCCTGCCGGTGTCGGGATAGTTCGAAGGGACAGATCTTCGAACAGAAATTGGTTGGCGCGAACTGAAATAATCACTCTTAAGTTTCCATATATCTAGTTTCCACATAGGCAATACAGAAAGTTGCGAGGAGGATTCATGGCCGATTTTTCTACTGACATGATTCGCAATGTCACTATTCTTGGACACGGCAGCTCCGGTAAGACTTCCCTTGTCGAGGCGCTGCTATCCAATGCCGGCGGAAGCAATCGCGTCGGCCGTGTGGAGGATGGTACCACCGTCTCCGATTGGGATGCCGAAGAGCAGCGACGCGGCATTTCGATCAATCTTTCCGTTGTGCCTGTCGATTTTGAAGGGACAAAGCTGAATCTGGTAGACACGCCTGGTTATCTGGACTTCGTAGGCGAAGTCATTAGCGGTCTGGCAGTAACAGAGGCTGGCTTGGTGCTCCTCGACTCCGTGGCCGGCGTTGAAGTCGGCACGGAATTGGCGTGGGAACAGTTGGACGCCGTCGACAAACCTCGCCTGATTTTTGTCAACAAGATGGACAGAGAAAATGCCAATTTCGACAACGCGCTGGCAAGCGTGCACGAGGTCTTTTCCGGCACCATCCTGCCATTCCAATTGCCTATCGGCAGCGGGGAAGACTTGGAGGGCCTTGTAAACCTTGTTGATATGAAGGCCTATATGGGCGCCGACGCAACCGTCGCCGACATTCCAGCAAGCATGGAAGATGCAGTCGCGGATGCCCGCCAAAACCTTGTCGACGCCGCGGCTGAGACCGACGACGAACTGATCATGAAGTATCTTGAGGGCGAAGAGCTGACCGAAGAAGAGGTAAGACAAGGCCTGCAGCAGGGCGTGCGCGACGGCCAGATTATCCCCGTTTTCTGTGGCAGCGCCATTGAAAACATAGGTCTATACAGCTTGGCGCGCGCATTGCGGAGCTATATCCCGTCTCCGGATAACGTTGCAGTTTCAGCACGTGACGGCGACGACGAAGAGATAGAATTGGCCGCGGACGGAGACGGACAAGCCGCTGCCTACGTATTCAAAACAATCGTCGACCGCTATGTTGGACGCATGAGTTACGTGCGCGTCTTCTCCGGGTACGTTGCCGTCGACAATGAGGCAATCATTCAGCGCTCGGGCGAGAAAGCAAAGCTGCAGAACCTGTTCCATGTAATCGGTAAGGAGCTGGAGCCCGCCACCGCAATCGTCGCCGGAGACATCGGTGTATTGACAAAGATGGACGGGTTGAAGACCGCCGATACGCTGAGCGAACAGCAGACATTCATCCCGCCTCCGGAGTATCCCAAACCGCTCTATTCAGTCGCAGTGATGCCGGCAACAAAAGCGGACAGCGCCAAAATGGGGCAGGGCTTGCAAGCTCTGGCGGAAGAGAATCCTACGCTTAAGGTCGAGTACGTCATCGCAACCAAGCAGAACATTTTGCAAGGCATGGGCGACACGCACATTGACGTCGCGATTCGCAGCCTGGACAGCAAATTCGGCGTTAAGGTCGACACTGCGATGCCCAGGGTGCCGTACCAGGAGACCGTCACGCGCTCCGCAAGCGCCCACTATCGCCACAAGAAACAGACGGGCGGCGCCGGCCAATTTGCCGATGTCGAGTTGCGCGTCGAACCGCGGGATAGGGGCGACGGCTTCGAATACGATAGCGAGGTATTCGGCGGAACGATTCCCAGTGTTTTCATCCCCTCGATCGAAAAGGGAATCCGGCAGATCCTGGACCAGGGCGTGATCGCAGGCTACCCAATCGTCGATGTTAAGGCCATCGTCTTCGACGGCAAGCACCATCCGGTTGACTCCAAAGATATCGCCTTCCAGACTGCTGGCCGCGAAGTATTCAAGATCGCTATGCAGGAGGCGCGTCCCGTACTCCTGGAGCCGATCTACACCATGCGGGTAACAGTGCCGGACGAATTCATGGGCGACGTCATGGGCGATCTCAACAACCGCCGCGGCCGCGTCCTCGGCATGGAAAATCGCAACAATCGCGCCATCATCAACGCAGAGATTCCTCTGGCAGAGATTCTGCGCTACGGCACCGATCTTCGTTCAATGACCCAGGGTCGTGGAATCTATACTATCGAGTTCGGCCGCTACGAGCCAGTCCCCAGTCACCTGGCCGATCAGGTCATTATGCAAAGCAAGGAGGCGGAGGCTGAGCAGGAGTAGTGACAAAAGCGAGTCGGGCCAGCCACAAGGACAAGTGGCCGACATGGAGTTGGGAAGGCTGAAGGAGGTTTGCGTCCGCAAAGTTTGGAGGCACGAAGCCGGAGATTTTACTCCATGGTTATCAAGGAACCTGGATCGATTGTCCGAAGTGCTGGACATAGAATTGGACCTGGAGCAGAAGGAAAAGAAGGTTGGTAAGCATCGTGCAGACATTGTAGCTCGTACTCGCGCCGGGGGCCCACGTGTACTCATCGAGAATCAGCTGGAACAGACTGACCTGAAGCATTTGGGCCAGATTCTTTCATACCTGGCCGGATTGGAAGCTCACATTGTAATTTGGATCGCACCAGCTTTCAGAGCGGACCACCGGTCTGCCATTCGTTGGCTCAATCAGAACACCTCAGACCCCTATGCTTTCTTCGCGATAAAGGTGAAAGCATTCCAAATCGAACAGTCTTCTTACGCTCCTACCTTCGAGGTCCTCGAAAAGCCTAACGAATGGGGCCAAATGGTCCAGAAAATACGGAAAAGCACCGAGAATCACAGGTTTCAGCGCGACTTCTGGACTCATTGCTCTGGACGGTGGCCGAACTCTTTGGGTTTGGCAAATGGATTTGCAAACAGCCGTTTCCGACGTTGGATTGAGGAGGCAGATCTCAAAGTCACTCTGTACCTTAGAGAAGACGGCGTAAGAATCTACGTGACCGGAAATAGCGATGAAGAAGATGAAGAGGTTTTTGGGCGCATAGACAAGTATCGGAGCAAACTGCTGAAATCATTGGAGGGCTCTCATTTCCCTTCGCGAGAGAACCCTCGCTGCACGACCAAATTAGAGGTCAATACAAGAGACCGAAACAATTGGGACTGTATGGCCGACTGGTTGTTCAACCAGTGTACCAAGTATGAGAGGGTATTGCGTAGCAGTCCGGTTAATGCAAACTGAAATTTCTTTCACTAAGAAAATGGTGTAGCACGAGATCCGCTAGAGATTCCCTGCAACTGTTGCCGAGTCGAAGTTGATTTCAAGGCAACTGCATGAGTAAACTATACTTGAGAAGTATGCAAATGCCGGCGGAGACCGTCGGCGTTTTTGTGTGTCGCATCTTAGTTTCGTACTGGGGAGTGAGTAGGGCGTCCGTAAGCGGAGAGATCAGCATTTGACCCATCGAGACGCCGACTCAGAACTACTGCGGTCATCAGATTCACTAGCCGGACAGGAAAAAGGGTCAAAGTGGAGCGCCTAAATTGCCGCATACTCTGCTACTGATTGGCATGCAAGTCCTTTATATGATCGGCGCGCTGGGCCTGGCTGCCTACGGAATGCAGGCCCTGCTCTTGACGATCGTGAAAATTCGCGCAGACAGAATATCCGAGGATTCGGCGTCCCCCGCATTCGCGCCGGCGGCACTCAACTCGCCGCGCGACTGTTCCGCCTGGCCGGCCGTTACCGTGCAACTTCCGGTCTACAACGAGGTTCATGTCGTCGGCCGCCTCATCGACGCCTGTGCCAAATTGGACTATCCCCCAAACCGCTTACAGATTCAAGTGCTGGATGATTCCACTGACGGCACAACTGCCCTCGCCGAGAGCAGGGCAGCGTACTGGCAAGAGCGAGGCGTCGATGTTCAAGTGCTGCATCGCAGCGGCCGCAACGGTTTCAAAGCAGGTGCGCTCAAGCAAGGAATGTCCGCGGCCACTGGCGAATTCATCGCAGTTTTTGACGCAGATTTTGCGCCTCTTCCCGATTTCTTGCAGCGCACTATCCCTACATTTCTGAACGACAATAGCAATGATATCGGTTTCGTTCAGACTCGCTGGACACACCTGAATGAAGGCTTTTCGCCACTTACAAGAGCCCAGGCATTGGCCCTCGACGGCCACTTTGTCGTCGAACAGGCCGCGCGCCATTCCATTGCTATGCCGTTCGGGTTTAACGGCTCCGCCGGTGTATGGCGGCGCGCCTGCATCGAAGATGATGCTGTCGGCGGTTGGCAGGACGACACGCTCTGCGAGGACCTGGACTTAAGCTACCGCGCCCAGTTGGCCGGTTGGCGCGGCGTATACCTCGATGAAGTTGAGGCCCCTGCCGAGTTGCCTCCTCAACTCCTGGCCTTCAAGCGGCAGCAGTTCCGCTGGGCTAAAGGCAGCGTAGCCACCCTTCGCAAGCTGGGGGCTTCCGTCTGGAGCGGCGGTTGGTCCATGCCAAAGAGAACAGCTGCCTATCTTCACCTCGGCGGCTACCTCATCCACCCTCTCCTGCTGCTGCTGCTGCTCGTAACACCACTGCTCATGCTCTATGGCGGGCAGCCTTACTGGCCTTTGGCCTATCTGAGCCTGGTTTCAATCGGTCCTCCAGCCCTGTATGCGTTGGCGCAACGGCGCCTTCATCCTCAAGACTGGCTGCGGCGCTGGGCCTATCTGCCACTTCTGATGCTGCTTGGAATGGGTCTTTCGCTAAGCAATTCCGTGGCGGCAGTGCAAGCCCTTCTGGGACGCACTGGACCATTTCTGCGAACGCCTAAGTTTCGCGTCGAAGGGCAATCAGGTGCCTGGCGCCATAGCGGCTATGCCCTCGCCTTGGAACCTCTTGTAGTAGCTGAGATTTTCCTTGCTCTCTACGCCGGGGTCAGCTGTTACATCGCTGCAGTCAATAGCCTTTGGTGGAATCTCCCATTCCTTGCCTTTTACGCCTGCGGTTATGCGCTCGTCGCAGGTGTTGGACTGCATGAGGCCAGGATAGGCCGCCCCGCCCGTTCGCAGTCAGAAAAGCCCCATGCCCGGCTATTTCGCGCCAGGAACCTTGTCAAATTCCAATAGCGGCTGTACAATAATTGTAAGTCTTGAGAACATTCGAAAGCGCCGAATCGTCATACTATTGGCAGGCGGTTCACGCCAACCTGTTCGCCGTCCCTGGACCTGTTCCTGCCAAAAGGAAGGTTGCCGTGGCAAAACGAAGTTATGATGACATTAGCTGGCTCGAGGACAAAGAGGAAGTGATCGTCCTCGCCAATAAGAGCGACAGAAATTACATTCTGGAACTTCCCACCGGCGTATACAGGCTGGATGCGGGACGCAAAATGCGCACGCTTCGCTCGATTCTGAAAATCGGAAAAATACAGGAGTTGGTGACTCAAGGCCAACTGGAAATCGAAGAGTAGTCGCATAACGATGTATTAGCGTGCAACCTCTGCACGCACCTCTTCCCGGTTGCATATGCAAAGCCTCTTTTTCAGGCCAGCATTTGCAGAGCGGCGGGAATAGCGCAAAAAGGTGAACGACTGTGTCGACTTACCTACTAATCGATGGTCACTCACAGGCCTACCGGGCCTTTTTCGGAGTTAAGACGCCTCTGACTACAGCACGCGGGGAGCCAACGACAGCCGTGTTCGGCTTCTTTCGCAAGCTCTTCAGCGTGCTTCGGGAGTACGATCCTGAAGGCGTTGCCGTCGCATTTGATAAAGGCGATACCTGGCGCCACGAAGAGTTTAGCGATTACAAGGCCACCAGAGATTCCATGCCCGATGACATGCGCTCCCAGATGGGTCGTATCGAACAGGTTCTGAACGCGCTGCGCATCCCCATCGTCGCGCTCGAAAACTTCGAGGCGGACGATGTTCTCGGCGCCCTCGCCCGCCAGGCCGCCTCTGAGGGACACGATGTGCTGATTCTGTCCGGCGACCGCGACATGTTCCAATTGGTCGCCGATCGCGTCAAGATCCTCTATACATCGGGCGGTCCTTCGCCGGCTACGATTCCCTATGGAGTGACCGAAGTTGCCGATCGATACGGAGGCATGGACCCCGATCAGTTCCTGGAAATGAAAGCGCTGGTCGGTGACAATTCCGATAACATTCCCGGTGTACCCGGTGTAGGTGAAAAGACAGCCATACGCTTCCTGAAAGAGTATGGTTCTCTTGACAATTTGTACGCCCACATCGACGAAATTAAAGGGCCCAAGACCCAGCAGAACCTCCGCGAAGCCGAACAGGATGTCCGCCGCAACAAGCGGCTGATGACAATTATCTGTGACCTCGATGTCACTTTCGACGCTGATGCGTACCGGCTGAAAGAGTACGACAGTGGTGAAGTGCGCCGCATATTCGAAGAACTGGATTTCCGAAGCCTCCAACGCGAACTCGACCAGTTGAGCGAGTCAGGGTCAGGAGGCGGTCCGGATGGAGCGGCAGCCACGAATGGGAGCGGCCGGCAGGTTGGTCTCTTCCCAAATCTGGATTCTGCCGCGGAAGCCCAGGGACTGCGCCCATCAGCGCATACGGACGAATCCAACGCCTATCAGTGCGTCCAGAGCCAGTCACAACTAGCCCGGATTTGCGAGAGCCTGGAGAATGCGTCCATCCTCTCATTTGACGTCGAAACCACCGGTCGAGATCCAATGAGCGTCGATCTGGTCGGCTTGGGTATTGCCTGGGCAAAAGGTGAAGCCTGCTACATACCGGTTGGCCACGATGAAGGCGAGCAACTCCCATGGGAACAGGTGAGGGAGGCACTGCAGCCCTACTTTGACAACCCCAGTCTCCCGAAAGTAGCGCACAACGCTAAGTATGACCTGGTTGTATGCCGGCGTCACGGCCTGAATGTGGAAGGCCCTATTCACGATACCATGACAGCAGCCTGGCTATTGGATCCCGCCAGCCGCTCCCTCGGTCTAAAAAGCCAGGCCGAAGTGGAGCTTGGTTGGACGATGACCGATATCTCGGCCTTAATCGGGACCGGGCGCAACCAGATTTCGATTGCAAAAGTCGATGTCGAGGCCGTGACCGCCTACTGCGGCGCTGACGTCGATGCCACCATTCAGTTGTGGGAACTACTGGCGCCGCAATTGAAAGAGGCCGGCGCCAAAATGTGGCAGCTCTATGAGGAGATTGAACTTCCCCTGCTGCCCGTGCTGGCCAACATGGAAATGGCTGGCATCCGCCTCAACACCGACTTCCTTGACGACCTTTCACAGAAACTGGCTGCGCGTCTGCAAGAGATCAACACGACGCTCAAAAACATCGTCGGCCGCGAGTTCAACCTCCGAAGCACCCAGCAGCTGAGCTCGGTCATGTTCAAGGAGATGGGCTTCCCGGACAAGGGTCTCAAGAAGACCAAATCCGGCTTTGTCAGCACAGCCGCAGGCGAGTTGGAAAAACTGAAAGCCTCCTCCGAAGACCTGACTCCCGAACAGAACACCTTTCTGGACCTCCTATTCGAGCAACGCCAGTCGGAAAAGTTGCGCGGGACCTATGTGGACGCTCTGGGAGAACTGGTCAACGAATCAACCGGCCGCCTCCATACCAGCTACAACCAGACGGGTTCTTCCACCGGCCGCCTCAGCAGCAGCAATCCAAACCTGCAGAATATTCCCATTCGCACCGAACAAGGCCGAGAGATACGCAAGGCCTTTGAAGCCGCCGAAGGCAGCGTCTTGCTGGCCGCCGACTACAGCCAGGTCGAACTGCGCATCCTGGCCCATATCGTCAGAGAAGAACCATTGCTCGACGCCTTCCGCCAAGGGCAGGACATCCATGCCGTAACGGCTTCGAGGCTGTTCGACGTCCCCTTGGACCAGGTCTCGTACGAGCAGCGCGGGCTGGGCAAGACGATCAATTTCGCCACCATCTACGGCGTCAGCGCCTTCGGTCTCAGCAGCCGCACAACCATGGGGCCGGTCGAAGCGCAGGAGTTCCTGGAACAATACTTCACGACCTATCCGAAGGTGCGTCAATATATCGACGACACTATTCGTTCCGCTGGCGAACTGGGGTATGTTGAGACTCTCGCCGGCCGCCGGCGGAACTTTGACGAACTAAAGCAACGTCTGCCTTTCAATCAGAGGCAAGCCCTGGAACGACAGGCGATAAACGCCCCAATCCAGGGAACGGCCGCCGATATCACAAAGTTGGCCATGAGCAACCTTTACAATCGCCTGCAAAGCTTGGGACTTCGCGCCAAAATGCTCCTGCAAGTCCACGATGAGTTGGTATTGGAAGTTCCTCACGAAGAGCTGGAACCAGTTGCAGTTCTTGTGCGTGAAGTTATGGAATCGGCCTTCGACCTCGACGTCCCACTGCAGGTAGACATCGAAGCGGGACCGAACTGGTACGATATGGAGCAACTGCCCCGACCTCAGCCAGTGGCTCACTGAGCCAATTGCCTGGGTACGGCAGAAAAAAAGAAGGCGCCTGCGCCTGTATCAAGAGGATGCAGGTCAAAGCCCAGGGATTTTGACAATGATTCGAGACCAGATTCGGCAGATCGTTACAGATGCAGTTGCAGCGGCTCAAGGGTCCGGCAAACTGCCCTCGATTGATATTCCCCTGGTGGAAATTCAGCGCCCCAACCAACCTGAGCACGGCGAGTACAGTTCCAACGTCGCAATGCTGGTTGCCTCCGCAGTTAGAAAGGCCACAGGCCAAAAGACCAATCCCAGGCAACTCGCCCAATCCATTGTCGATGAAATCCCAGTCGGAGAGCTTATCGGCAGCGTCGAACTGGCCGGTCCGGGATTCATAAACATTCGCCTCGATGAACGCTGGCTACAGGGCAAGGTGGTGGAGATTATCGCCCAAGGGTCAGCCTTTGGCGCGATTGACAGGGGTGCCGGGCAGCGCTGGCAGGTAGAATATGTCAGCGCCAATCCCACCGGCCCGCTCCACTACGGCGGCGGCCGCAATGCCGTACTTGGCGATACCCTCGCAAACCTGTTGGAGGCGGCCGGTTACGATGTTCAGCGAGAGTTCTACGTCAATGACAGCGGCACTCAGTTTCAGCTCTTCATTGAAAGCCTGTATGCCACTTACTTGCAGCTTTGCGAAGAGTTGGGCGGCGAGCCAGGTCGAAACGTGGAGATCCCTGAAGGAGGGTACCAAGGCGCATATCTGAAGGACTACGCCCAGCTCGTCAGAGATATGGAAAACGGAAGTCTTTTCCATATGGAGCAGAGCACGGCCAAAGACGAACTGAGGAAGATTGGCCGTAAGATTGTCATTCAGGATATACAGGAGGAGCTGGCGGCGCTTGGCGTAACCTTCGACCGCTGGTTCAGCGAAAAAAGCCTCTATGACGAAGGCCTCGTAGACAAGCTGCTCGAGCAACTTACCGACGAGGGCGAAATCATTGAAAAGGACGGCGCCCGCTGGTTCTTGGCCAGCAAATATCCCGGCAACGAAAAGGATGAGGTTGTCGTAAGGTCAAATGGTGCCCCAACCTACTTCGCCAGCGATATCGCCTATCATTACGACAAGTTTGTTCGCCGCAAGTTCGATAGAGTCATCAATGTCTGGGCAGTGGATCACCAGGGCCATATTCCCCGTATGGGCGCGGTAATGGAGGCCTTGGGCGTTGAGCCGGACCGGCTGGTCATTCTGCTCTATAATCTGGTCAAGCTGATTCGCGACGGGCAAGAAGTGAAGATGAGCAAGCGTTCGGGCGACTTTCTGACCGTGCGCGAGGTCGTAGAAGAAGTGGGGCCCGATGCCGTAAGATTCATGCTGCTTACCACCAGCCCGGAACGCAGCGTCGAGTTCGACATGAGCCTGGCTGTTCAGCGCAAAAACGAGAACCGCGTGTTTTATGTCCAGTACGGGCACGCCCGTATCTGCTCACTCATCCAGAGGGCGACCGAAAGCGGGATAGTCGATCCTGAAGTCATTCCCGATGACGCCGCCGAAACCGTGAATCTTCTCACCGATCCAGCGGAGTTGACCCTCATACGCAGAATGTTGGAGATGGAGGAACAGATCGAGCTGGCAGTTGAGCGGCTTTCGCCCCACAACCTGACTTATTACGCTGAAGACCTGACCAAAGCGTTCAGCGCCTTCTATGAAAACTGCCAGGTGCTGCATTCAGACGTGCCCCCGCCTCTGGCGAGAGCCAGGCTGCTCCTATGCCTGGCGGCCAGGACGGCCCTGTCTCGCGTGCTGAATCTGATGGGTATGTCCGCACCTGAAGCAATGTGATTGAGTCACAAGCAAGAATTTGAGAGTCCTGCAGGTCTGAGCTTTCCCACAAGAGGGGCCAGTCTTTGCTCCCTTAGGCGGCGACAACCTGGCCAGAAAAGGATACAAAATACGTAACTACGAAGCCACAGTACCTGACCAGCCTGCCATCCTTTGAACCATTCAGGCTCTAGGTGACGCGACTGGTGAACAGCCGCCGCCATGCTCGCTAGCCGACAGGTTGCGAAGTATGCACACGGTCGGTGAGGGATGGTTTTGTAGGGGGCGTTGCGGGGGCGCAGCCCCTGCACAAGGGAGGCCGCTAGCGGCCGACCGCCCAAAATACAACAATGAGGGGAGAAAGAACACCTTTGCTCGCCTCGTTCAGGGTTGCGGATCAGTAGCGGCCGGGTAGTTACCAAAATACAATCAAAGAAAAAAGTGGTAATGACTGAGAAATTCCGGGTTCTAGTTAGCGATAAACTCTCGCGCAGTGGATTACAACCACTGTTGGACGCCGATGACATAGCAGTCGAAATGCACACAGATCTGTCTCCGGCGGAACTGAAGTCTTTGATCCCTGGCTATCACGCTCTCCTCGTGCGCAGCAGTACACAGGTTACGCCAGACCTGATTCAGGCCGGGCGAAATCTTCAGGCCATAGGTCGGGCCGGTACAGGGGTAGACAATATTGATGTGGACGCGGCGACGCGGGCTGGTGTAACGGTAGTAAACACGCCCACCGGCAATACCGTCGCCGCCGCCGAACACACGATTGCCATGATAATGGCTCTGGCTCGCAACATACCGCAAGCGGACCAAGATGTACGCGCGCAACAGTGGAATCGCAGCGCGTTCGTTGGTACCGAAGTTCGGGGCAAAGCGCTGGGCGTCGTGGGCCTGGGTCGTATCGCCCAGGAGGTTGTCCAATTCGCTCTCAGCATGGGCATGTGTGTATACGCAAGCGATCCGTTCGTCAGCCAGGAGTACGCAACGCAAAGAGGGGTTACACTGCTTTCCCTCGACGAAATGCTCCCGCTAGTCGATTTTCTGACTGTGCACGTACCGCTGACCGAAGCAACCCATAACCTTATTGACGCCTGCCGACTGAAGCAAATGAAACAAGGCGCCCGCGTGATCAATGTCGCCCGCGGCGGAATCGTCGACGAGGAGGCGCTGGCGGCCGCAGTTTCGAACGGCCACATTTCCGGCGCGGCTCTCGATGTATTCGAGAACGAGCCGCTGCCCGAGGAAAGCCCTCTGCGGTGCAATGACAGGATTATCCTCACGCCCCATCTTGGCGCAAGTACGGTCGAAGCGATGGAGCGCGTGGCTGAGGAGGTCGCAGTCCAGGTTGCCGACATTTTGCACGGCAGGCCGGCTCGCCACGCTGTCAACGCACCGATACTGCCTCCCACCGCCTTAAACACGATCATCCCCTACATTGATCTGGCTGAACGCATGGGACGGTTCCTGCGCCAGATCGATGAAGAGGGCATAAGAAGGCTCGAGATTACAGGACACGGGCCCATCACCGCGTTCGACATGGCGTATGTCGTCGCCTCCGCAATCCGCGGAGTGATGTCCGAAATAGTGGAAGAACGGGTCAACCTGGTAAATGCCGAGCTCTTGGCCCGCAACAGAGGAATCGAAATCATTCAGCGCAAATTGCCGAAGCACGAACGCTATGAGAGCATGGTCACACTGCGGCTGACCAGCGCCAGCGGGACAAACTCGGTGCTGGGAACTGTCCTGCTGGACGAACCGACCATCGTCGCCCTGAACGACCTTTGGGTGGAGTTTCCAGCCACAGGCAACCTGCTTTTGGCTTCGCACACGGACCGACCCGGAATGATCGGCAAAGTAGGCACACTGCTGGGGCGGTCCGACGTTAATATCAGCTTTATGCACGTGGGGCGCCGGGCCCCGCGCGGAGAATCTATCATGGTGTTGGGCACCGACGAGCGGACACCAGCCCAAGTCCTGAAAAATCTGGCCGATATTCAGGACATTCGCTGGATTAAGGCGGTCGAGTTACGCGAATCGTAATGAGCAGAGATCCAGTTTCGGAGAGTCGCTCAGGCAATAAAACAGGTCACACCTGCAAAAAGAGGAGAAACAAGCCCCTCGGTCGCTTCCAAGAGGCAGTTTCTTCTGATACGGCTTGGAGAAACGAGGCAGCCAGCGCGCCGCCCGTCGCCATTCAGTATCGAAGAGGGCCTTCACAGAAAATTCCCTTGGGCCTTCTGGCAATAGCACTTGTATGGATAGGCCCCATCCTCGCATGCGGCAGCTTTCAGCCCCGCCCGACACCCACCAGGCAGCTTCCCGCAGCAGTTGAGTCCAGCAATACACCCGCGCCGGACCAGCCTGTTGCTACGCCTGTGCCCACCGCCCCACCGGCGGCAACCGCGACGGTACCCCCGCCTCCAACGCCTACACTCGTTGTACCAAACCCTCTGACCATTGGCGAACAGGCGCGCATCGTCATCCCCGGTGGCCTTAACATTCGCGAGCAGCCATCGATTGGAGCGCCGATTCTCACCTTGCTTGCCCAGGGAAAGCGAGTCCTGGTCCTGGAGGGCCCGAGAGGGTCCGAGGGATATATCTGGTGGAGGGTCGACGACCAACAGGGCAATGTCGGCTGGGCAGCCGGTGGACAGGGCGACCAGGTCTGGATTTCGCCGCAGGTCGGCGACCTGCGGCCCGTCGACCGCCCCCCCATAATCGGCGACCTGGTCGTTGTCACGCTTCAGGGAGAGTTGTCCATACGGTCTTTGCCCGGTGTGACCTCGGCCATAAAGTCACGCGCAAGGACAGATCAGAGGTTCACCGTGGTGGCGGGACCCCAAGCAGCCGGCGGATATTTTTGGTACCAGATACGTTCGGAAGACGGCCAGGTGGAAGGTTGGGCCGCCGACGGCAGCGGGGGCGAACGTTGGCTCAGCCCGCTCGAATAGGCATGATCAAGCGCCTGCGGATGGCTGGCCAGCTAGACCGTTGTGGGACAGGGGCTGCCTGTGAATCAACCCCCGCGCCTCAGAGCCGCCCGCTAAACTAAACGCCGTAGAGCAGCTTCGAGAATCAGGACTGCCTGCCAGTACTCATCCAGACTAATGTGTTCGTTGGGTGTATGGTCCAGGTTGCTGTCTCCGGGTCCATACGCCACGATTGGGCATTGCCAGGCCGGCCCGACAACGTTCATATCGCTCGTGCCGCTCTTGCTGACGAAGCGAGGCCGTTCATCGCTGATTTCGCGGATCGCCGCGAGAAAGCCGCGTACAAGTGGGCTGTTTCGGCTGCTTCTCCATGCTGGCTCGTACCCGTGAACGCAGAACTCCAGCTCCAGCTCCTCATCGCCAAAGTGGAACTCCTGCGGAGCGGCGTCTTTTCCTTCAACATAGGGTGGGCTGGGCGCCTGCCCGTTTGCATCCACCCGTTCTCGTGCCCACTGCCACAACCCGGTTAAGAAACAGTCTGCCGAAAAATCCAGCGGCAGGCGGACTCCGATCTTGGTCCAGACGCGATCGCGCATAGCCTCATCGGTCCAGGTCCGCAGCTCCCGCAGGCTGGGCAGCAGTTGGTCGAACGTCTTTACCGTGTCGCGATTAAACTGGTCACAGTACGCGCAGATCCAATTCCACAGATCAACTGCCGCGGTTGCCACTCCAGGGTCAGGACCGGCCGAGTGCATCATGGGCTGCGCCGCATTCATCTCCAGCAGCAGCCGTCCCTTATAGAAAAGCGTTACCCGGGTTGTCCCGCTGGGTTCTCCAATCACACAGAAATCGGGCGTCGGCTCGTCGCTGCCATTGAAGCGGTCGCGGATGAAGCGGGCCCCCTTGCTTGTCGCCGCCTCTTCCTCCACCGCGCCCACAACTACAATGCGGGTGTCATTGCGGTTCGCCCACTCCGATCCCAGGCGGGCGGCTGCAGTTGCGAAAGTCGCCAGAGGACCCTTGGCATCCACACTGCCCCGCCCGAAGAGCACCGGCCCGTCCGCCTGATTCTCGACCCTTACGGGGATATCTCCGTAAACTGTGTCGATGTGACCCAGCAGCATAACTGTCCGCGCGGCGTCTTTGGCGCCCAACTCACCGACCGCGTTCCCGGCAGCGTCAACTTCATACCTGTCATATCCCAGCGAACGCATCGCCGCGACCAGATAGTTGCTCGCCTCAAACTCTTCGCCGCTGAAGGAAGGGATTTCTACCAACCGCGCCAGCAGACTTTCTGCATCTGATCGTGAGACCTCAGCAGGCTTCACCGCAGCACTGGTCGAAAGTTCCGACCGCATCAGCCCTCCAGATCATCCAGTAGATCACCCAGCTCCCGCTCCCAGACGTCATCCAGCGGCATAAAGGGGTTCTCAGTAAACTCTTCATCCAGCTTCTGCATATATGCATGTACGTCGAGTTGCGGAGCCTGGCTGGCAAGTTCCTCCATCTGTTCTTCCATTGAGGTCATCAACTCGTCGCTCTGTATTCGTAGCTCGGAAAGATCGATTCCCAGGTGGAACATGAAGTCTGCCCGCCGCATAATGTCGTACCAGGCTTTGACATCGTCCTCGATGCGCACACTTTGTGCCGGTAGCATTACCTGTCCAAAGTCGTAAGCCGGGACAAAACCGTGGAAGCAGATATATTCCTGGTTTCGCTGTCCGGCATGGTAGGCCAGATAGGAGCCAATCGTTGTGCCGCCTTCGTATTTGGAGAAACGGACCGCATACTCTTCCATTTCCTTGCGCATCTCCTCCATGCTGAACACGCAGGAAATATCCCGGTCCTTGTTGTAGGGCATGGCGCCATAAACGCCCCCAACCGCGACCACGCGTTTTACGCCCAGCTTCTCGACAATGTCAAAAAAGGCTTCGGCATATTCCTCCTCGTTGACATGCGGCTCTTCCCCAAGGAATATCAGCAGACCCTTGTCACCAAGTTCAGTGTAGTAAAGCTCGGTCTTGATCAGTCGCATCTCCTGCACAACGCCGTCCTTCGTGTGCACCTCCGGTCTCAGCAGGTGGTGCGCGCCCGGCATCTGAAAAAGAAAGAACCGTTCACGGCTGATTTCGCCAATCTTTCGCGTCTCTAGCTTCTCGATCAAGTAGGCTGGCAGGCCCGACGAAATCGAACCGGCGTCGGCCCACTGGTGCCAACCGGCAATCATGACCATCTCGCTGGCGGTCGGAGTTTCCCACAAATAAACTCGCTCGTCCATGTCTTTACCTCAATTTCGTTAAATTAGAATTGCGGCGGCGGTGGGTCAAGATTTCTTCATACGAAAAACTATTACCGGTGGAATCTCGCTGAGATTCGGGCCCCAACTGATTTCCCGCCTCCCCGGCGGGTGTGTAGCAGGGAACGCTCTCTCTTCTATGCCGCTCAAAAGAAAACCGGCCCGCAGTCCAACGTTCAGAAGGGCATCAAGAGGGCGGTGGAAGTATGGCTGCGGCAAAGGCTGATCGCGCAGCGCCAGCCCACGGCGCATGTAAGGCGTCATGTATGCGACAGTCCGGACACCGTAGGTCGAGACCTCCACGCCGTCCTGTTCTTCTCTCTCGCCGAATAGGGTTGTAAGCACCTGATTAAAGCACGGGTGCATCATTGAGAAGACAAAATGGCCGCCCGGCTTGAGCAGGCTGTACAAGCTGCGAAAAAGAGGCTCAATCTCTGCCATATCGAACAGCGCCATGTTGGAGAGCGCGCAATCAAACTTCTCGTTGCTGAGCCCGCGCATGCCCTCTTCGTCATTGGCGTCGAGCACGAAGTAGCGGATGTCGCCATCCTCCGGCATGCTGCGTTTCCTGGCATACTCGACCATCTCTTGGGCGATGTCGAAGGCAACTACTCGTGCACCCAGGCGCCCTAACCTTCTGCTGGTCAGCCCGTTGCCGCAGGCGATATCCAATACAACCTGTCCCGGTTGGATTGACAACAACTCTTCAATCGCGGGCCAGCAAAGGACCTCGACAAAGTCGTTGCCTTCGCCCATGTAGTCATCCCAGTGGGCCGAGTTATGGTTCCAAATTCGCTCGACCTCTTGCCTGTACTCGGAAAAGGCAGTATCAGAATGCGCTTGAGCCTCTCCAGGAGAAGCGTGCGCGAGAGCCTCGACGGGTCCCTTAAATTGGGCCATATATTCACTCCAGTGCAATTGCGGCTTAAATGCACAACCGCGTCTGACCGGTATTCTGTTGCAGGAAATAACATCGCCCATTGTACCACACACGTAGAATCGCAGAACACAGGCTGGGAAGTAGGGGCGCATCCCATATTGTTGTGTCGATTCGTAGCGCCCTATTTCGCTGCGCTATAAAATCCGCAACGTTTCAGCCACAATCAATTTACGATCCTTTATGAGGCGAGCGAAAGCGTTTCTCACTAACCACTAACCACTGACCACTAACCACTGCAGTTCTGGGCGGTCGGGCCTTCGGCCCTCCCTTGTGCAGGGGCTGCGCCCCCGCAACGCCCCCCTCCAAAACCATCTCTCACCGACCGGTGCGCCTTCTTCTCAGCGGTGCGCTTGTCCGGCAGTGCGCCTGCCGCCAACCAACAACGTTTCGAAGAAAGCCTGAGAGGTGCCAGCGGTGAAGGCCTGGGTCAGCATGGCGTCAAAAAAGAGGGCTGATGGCATGAAAACTGTGCTACAACAGTCCTGTCCATTCCCCTATCTGAGTTCCTTGTACGGGTGGGGTCACAAAAAATGAAGAACTGACTATTCTTGATTCAGACAGCGGCTGTCAAGAAATCTGGGATGCACCCGGAAGCAGGAGTATCGCCGAAAGGCGCATCCCGACAGCACGCGGCGCGTTTACGGTTCTACACTTTGCTGCCGCGCTCGATTTCACCCCGCCCCGCGCCGCCGCGGCTGCTGATGCCCTGCTTGTGAACTGGCGTACTCTAGAGAGAAAAGAGCCTGCAACCGAGAGCCAGGCACACGGCCTGAGAAGAACTGTCGTGCTGGTGGGAACAACTACACAACAGCAATCAGCCCTCAGCGATGTCGACCGGGACAGGCCTGGGTCCCCGGTATTAAATCGCAATTTCAGTCAGATCAAAGACGGGGCCATGAACACAAGCGCGTGTGAAACCTCCGCCCGCTACGGGAATCACACAGACAAGGCAGGCCCCGACTCCGCAAAGCATCTCAGTTCTGACCAGTATCTGGGCGAAGTTCCTGTCAACACGGAATCGCGCATCTCTGATCATTCTGAGGAGTTCCCCATACTCGGCAGAGCTGACCCCCGCGCAAACCTGGTCTGCCCAGCCCAGCGTGTGCTGAATCTGCTCCAGCCACTGTCTCTTGTTGATGGCTGTGCGGACTTCTACCTGTATCGGCAAACCAGGCACCAGGCCGGCGGTCGTTTCATCGCTGTCTGCCCGCATGAGGATCGTGACCCGCCCGCCCCGGTCCAGCGCCTGCTCGCACAGGGGGAACAACTGCCAGAACCAGGCAGGGTCGTGCCTTACGTCGACCAGCAAAAGTAGATTGTGAGGGTTGGGCTGTAGGGAGAACCCGTTGCCGAAGGGCCCATCCAGGTTGAGATGTTCGCCCTGAATGCGCTGCCCCAGCCAGGCAAATCCTTCATCGGCAAGCGGACTTTCCCCTGCGTCGCCTTGCGGGCGGGCACCTACCTCCTCTGCACAGTTGGGAAGATACAACTGCCAGCAGTCGTCATGCTGCCGCGCTTGGCGACCGCAAACGAAGAGGGTGCGGCGCAGAAATATGGACCAGTCGGCTTCGCGTTCGATACCGACGCTGGTGCTGCAGCGTACTTGGAAGTAGCGGCCGGCGACGGAATCCGAAGGTGGTATGACGCCTGGCGGGAAACTTACGGAGAAAGGCAGGCCTGGGCGAACCGGGCTGTCAATCCGGCCCACCATGGCGGGCAGTGGCTCTCCAGCAGCATGTGTCATCGATCAGGTAACGCTGGCGCAAGAGATCTAGGTTGGATTGTGGTCGTCCTCTTTCTGGTAGGGGGAAAAACTGCGACCCTCATTCACCGTAGTCCTGCCGGGCTCAGCCATGCTCGCCTCTTCAGAATCCGTCTGTTGCGATCTTCGTTTGCGGGCAAAGGGACGCTTTTTCACCAGGGGACCCGGCTCAATAATCGCCAGTATCAAGACAAGGACGATCCCCCCAATTGCCAGAGTCGCCAATACCTGCCACATCGAAGAAAACAACTCGGCCGCGGCTCCGTTGGGAACAACGTGGCCATGAATGGAATCTACAAGTTCTGTCAGCATGACTTGGGCTCGCCAACCGACCGGCGACCAAAAGCAGAGCCTGATCGCAGACCGTCCCTATCCTGGAGGCGTCATCACTCTGTGGTACAATCTGGTCAGTTCAGTCCTGGCGGCCGAACCAGGCAACTGCAGCGCGGGGCACAATGCCCGACCCCAATTCCATACAGTCTGCGTCGGCCCCCTCGAATTGAGGTACTTCCACAAACGCCATCATTGTCCATTTTGGCACAGCATCCGGCCAACAGCCAATCCCTGACGTGGTCACTGAAACCGCCCGAAACTCGAGCCAATCTTCCATTCTGAACCTACGCCAATTTCCCCAACGGGCTCTCGACCGCTTCTTGAGTCGCAATATGCCCGCGGGATGGCGCATCGAGTTGCGCAGCAGCTGGCCCTTCCTCTTCGTTCCGCTCCTCCTGTTCATGCAGCTCCTGGGGCCTAGCCCCATCTGGATAGCTCTCCTCGTTTCCCTGATTGGGCTATATGCAATCAGCTACGCATGGGTTCGCAATCAGATCGGCCATGTCCAGTTTGAGAGGCGCCGGGAGGGGGCTATGTTGGTCGTAGGCGACGCTCTGCAAGAGCGTTTTATCGTGCAGAATACGAGTTCGCTACCCTTGCACTGGCTTGAGTTCGCCGACAGTTCGCGGTTACCCGGCTACAACCCAAGACAGGTGGTCAGTTGCGGCGGAGGCAGCAGCTACCAGTGGCGGGCGGAAGCAAATTGCACGCAGAGAGGAGTTTTCCGGTTGGGGCCCCACACATTGCGCACGGCAGACCCATTCGGCCTCTTCAGCCTTGAAATCAGTGACTCCCGGTCGGAATCCCTTCTCGTCTATCCCCGGGTTGCCCATATCCCCCCTCTCGAACTACCCAGAGGGAACCTGTCTGGCCAGGATCGGCGCCGCCGCGCCTACAGCGGGTCTGAGCGCTCGCAGGCTGTGCGGGCATATCGTCCTGGGGACAGCCTGCGTCATGTGCACTGGCCAATAAGTGCAAGGCAAGGCGAACTGATTGTCACCGACGTAGAAACTGAACCAAGCGGGGATCTCTGGATCGTACTGGATGTCAACCGCGCCGTTCAGTCTGGCAAAGCCGAGTCCGATACGCTCGAGACGGGCGTCGTTCTCGCGGCCAGCGCGGCGGCCGAATTTCTGGGCGGCGGCGAGCGTCGCTCCGTTGGCCTGCTGGCTGCAACCGCTGCAGACCCCTTCCCCGAACATGCTTCGAACGAAAATTCAGGCGACAACCAGGAAATGCTTGAGCCGGGCCTTACTGGCAGTGGCAGCGGGGCACAGTACGAGCTCGGCAAGCAGGACCGCGTAAGTTCTCGATCCACCCAGTTAGTGGATGTGCCGCCGCAACCTGGCAAGGGGCAGGTCTGGCGCATTCTGGCCGCGCTCGCTCCCGTGCAGGCCGGTGACCTGTCTTTGGCACAGCTTCTGCGCCGCAGTAGGGGTCTGTTCAGTGCCGGCCAGACAGTTCTGGTGATCAGCTCAGACATTGGCGAAGGTGTCCAGGACTGGACGGCTGAGTTGCTGCATCTTCGTCGCGGCGGCGTTTCAGCCAGCGTTCTCGCGGTAACGCCAGCCTCTTCGGAAGAGTCGAATGACGGCCAAGCCAACGAACCCGAAGCCAGCACCGAATCCCGCGATGTCGCGACAGAAGTCGAGCCTCAGGAGCATCATGCAGACCAGGCGATATCGAGACCAGTCATCAGCACAGAGGAAGCACAAGCTAACCTGATAGACGTGCTTACAAGGCACGAAATTCCGATCCAATTCCTGCAAGCAGGGACGACACTGGCGCCGGCCCTGACCTATCGCCGCACTCGCACGATATTGCGCACGACCCCCAGCGGCGGCGTCGTTGCCCAAGAGGTTGAGGAAGTTGTCGGTTGAATACCGAACAGGTTGTTGACGAGCGGCACATAACCGTACGGATTCTCAGTTCAGCGGTTGAACGCTATCGTCCCCCCTTGGGGTGGATGGTCTTGGCTCTGGCGCTCCTATTGGCTTTGCTGCCGGCCATCGCCATACGGGAAGCCAGATGGATAGATCTCGGCCGCGTTCGAGTTAGTCTGGAATGGGTCGTTTTCTTCAGCCTGATAAGCGGCTGGTGGTTTGTAAGTCGCCTGCACAACTGGTTGACCCGACTCCGTAACCGACCAATCAGGCCGCAACCGGAGACTAGTGACTCCGAATCTCCCCCCGTGCGCGGCCGCCTTATGAGTCTCGCATTCTGGACCGCTTGCGGACTGGGTTTCCTGTTATGGGTCGGCATCGGCACAGTTACCTTGTCGCAGGTGCTTGTTCACTGGATTCCCGGCCCAATCGATCTGTGGCGAGCAATAAACACCAACAATCTGCTCGAACTGGCAAAAGGTGTGGCGGTCGACTTGGACGGCCTGTTGTGGCGTTACACCGATTGGGCCGAGGGCGTTCAGGCCGGAGGCGCCTACCAGGATGACTTTGTATTCCTTTCTCTATTTGGCGTTGTCCTGTGGCTGCTGGGCGGAACCACCGCATTGCTCGCGCTCTCGACCCGCAATGGGTTGATCGTGGGCACGCCGGCCCTTTGGGTCCTGGCGATGTTCCTCTTCTATGGCCGCCAGGGCCGCCTGCTCATTTTGGTAGGCTTCTGCGCAACCCTCCTGCTGCATGTCTTGCTGGATCAGCAAAGGCTGGAAAGGATCTGGGTCAGACACCGCTCAGACTTCAGCCCCATGCTGCTGATGGATCGAATGCTCTCCGTCGGTGCGGCCGGTACGCTCTTGGTGCTGCTGGCAGGATTCATGCCCAACGTGGTGATTCGCCCGATAGCGTATAGGGTCTACCAGACCATGACACCTGTCTACGATTCGGTCGACTCAGTCACGGAAAGGATGTTTCCCGACTTGAAGGGAGGGAGAAGGGGCATGGGCCGCCTCGGCAGTGGTCTGCCCAACCGCTTCCTGCTTGAAGGCGGCGTTGAACTGGGGCGCTATGAAGTGATGCGCGTTTCTACCAACTATCCCTTTGGCGCCGTAACTGAAATGGGGGATATGCCGCCCCGGCTCTATATGCGGCGGGGAACCTTTGTCAACTATGATGGGCGCGGCTGGAATAACAGCGGCCACGACAGGGATGCGGCATTTGCGGCCAGTCGCGCCTGGCGCAACGAAGAGGACTGGATTGGGCGCGTACCAATGACCCAACGTGTGCGCCTGACAGCGCCAACCGCCGTACTGCCGGCCGCCGGCGAGCCGGCCGAGTTCCGAGTGGACTATGAACTGGAACGACGTTATTTCGACGACCTGGTTTCGATCTGGTCAGACGAAGGGCCGGTGGATCGATTTGAAGTCGTGTCCTTCGTGCCGGCAATGTCGATCGAAAGCTTGCTCTCGCTGCCGGCGTGGGGCGATGGGGCGACAGAACTGCCGGAGGAGCTAGCCCCCCACCTGAGGCTGCCCGAATCTGTAACCCCCAGAACTCGCGATTTAGCTGACCGCCTCGCCGCCGACCAGCCCGGGCCCTTTGCCATCGCCGAGTCGATCGAGTCCTATCTGCGCGGGATCGAATACAATCTTGAAGTACCGGCGCCGCCGCCCGGCGCCGATGTGGCCGACTTTTTCATTTTCGATTTGCGGCAGGGGTACTGCGACTACTACACGACCGCCTTCGCGGTCCTTGCCCGTCTGAATGGCCTACCGACCCGTTTCGCCACCGGCCATATAGGCGGCTATTGGGACCTGGAGGCGGGTGAATGGACAATTACCGAGGCGGAAGCCCACTCATGGCCGGAGGTCTACCTACCGGAAATCGGTTGGGTACCGTTCGAGCCGACTGCAGGCAGACCTTCACTTCAGCGGCAGGCCGCGATGCGGTCGATACCGGACAGTTTCACCAGCCGGCCTCAGGGAGAGACGGTGGAAGAACCTACTGAAGACACCTGGTCCTGGAACTGGCAGATGCTTTTCTGGCTGCTGCCTCTCGCAGGACTGCTATATGTATTCAGAAACTGGCTCGAGCTCAGACCTCAGGACCCCTGGCTGGGACTCCTGGCTTGGGGGCGGCGCATCGGCTGGCCCCACCAGCCAAACCAGACCGAATTGGAATACGGTCGCGAGCTCTCGGCCCATCTGACCGACCACGAGACCGAGCCGGAGCGGCGCCGCAGACTAACGCGCAACGTCATCGGCCTGACCTCGGCTGTTAGCCTGGAAAGATATGGCACAGACACCGTTCGCTCCGAGGCGCTCACCCGCGCCGTGGAGCTCTGGCGGGCTATGAAAAAGGACATCCGGCGACTGCCCTGGTAACGTGGGCGCCGGGCCGCATCCCTTCAAGCCTTCTCTAAACTAATTCGCCGTCGTCCTCATCCTCTAACCCGTCATCTTCCTCAACATCGTCAAGTAACGACAAATCCGCAGCCAGGTCGTCCGGGTCAGGCGCGGCATAGCGCTCCCACAGCTCTTCGGCCAACCGGTTGTGATCTACCTGGAGTCCGTAGCGCCGGAAGTACTGGCATACCCGCAAGACATCTCTGTTAAGCACGGCTTGTGCGCTCTGGTTTGATTGCGTGTCAATCACCTGTGGAAAGTCGATCAGCTTAATCTCGCCCTGCCAATAGAGGATGTTGTAGGCCGACAGGTCACCGTGCACGAAGCCTTGTTGCAACATGGTGGCAATGCTCTGCCGCGTGATCTCAAAGAGGGGAAGAACCTCGTCTTCGTCAATCCTGACCTCATGCAGGGTTGGCGCCGCCATCCCTTCGTCACCAATGTACTCCATCAGTATCGCATTCTCTCCCACGCCGTAAGGCATCGGTACAGGCACGCCTGCCTTGTGAAGCTCCTGCAGAGTGGAAAACTCGTACATCAGCCACGACGTATGGCGTACTTTCGCCCCAAAGGCCGTATTCTTTTTGACAGCTCTCGCAGTCCGTTCATCGCGTGCCTTGACCGCCTGGGGCCGTCCGTCTTCAGCTGTGAGAAAGTTGCGGCCCTCCCTGTATAGTGCATCGTTGCGCAAGTTCCTGAACTGGCGGGGCCGGTAAACTTTGGCGGCAATCCAGTCCACACCCACTGAATAGTGGGGCTTGCACAGATAGACACTTGCCTCCTTTCCTCCTTTGACCAGCGCCATGATGTCTACAATCTGGTCCTGCTCAAAGAAAGGTTGCAGAGAGTCTTTCAGAAAGATGCCTTCATAGCGTGCAGGCGTATAAGTCGTCTCCCAAACGTTATCCAGATCAGCCACTTCGGCCACCTTCTGAATCTCGGCGCGATGTGCCTCGAATTTCTGCCTTTCGTTTCTGGGATCTCGAGGAGCTCGATAAGTGCGATGGCTGAGACGGAACCTTTTTCGGTAGAACTCCAGGTCCTCCTGCTCCTCCTCCCACTGGCTGTCCGAATCTTCCGTGTTCTCTTCATGCTGCTGTTCGTACTGCTGCCAAGCTTCCATGTTCTCGTGTTCTTGGTTTTCCAAGGTATGACTGTCCATGTTTTTTGGGCACAGAGAATCGCGTCTGTGCTTCTTTTTGACCCTTGCTTCCTAACAGAAGTTAGTCAACGCAAGTCCAGCGACCAGGTCGAGCGCAATGGTCGGTTTGAGCGGCCCGTGACCCCGCTATGCTGTTTACCTTCGAAACGAAACGGCTTGCAATGAAGGGAAATCCATTAATGGGGATCAAAAAAGGCCGCGGGCGGGGTAGCGCCTACAGCCTCGAATTCGAGGAACAGGTGGATCGGTAGCTTTCCAGAAACCTGGTGAAGGGGCTCGCGAAGCAGAAGCTTTCCAAACGAGCGCCTCAGGAACTCTAGCTAGTTACGCTCCATATGCAGGTAGATACCCGTGACACTCTTTACGTTATTCACCTCACTCATATGGAGCCTCCTTTCGCTAAGACTTCTTGAAGAAAACCAAGTGATTCTCCGACTGTCCGGCCACCGGAGATCGAGAAGAGTCTAGCACAATTCTGGCTGAGTCCAAAAGTGCGGTCTATACAAAAGACGGTTTCAAGTCGTGGTCCCTACTGGTCAAAACGAAGTGCCCAAGGGGCATCTGTGGGGATCGCGCAACAGACTGACAATACCGCAAGTGAGACTGGTGAAGTATGTAAATACTTCTGAAAATCTGTCGGCCCCATGCAGCGAATGGGTACGCTTGGTTGCGTTCAACGCAACACTTCGCTGTTGAGCCCTGCCCCAGCGAAAACGTCGACAGCTTCCAGCAGGCGGTATTGCTGCGTCCCGCAATAGAGCGGTTAACTTTCCTGGACCTCAACGAGGCGGCCGTCCGGATCGCGGGTATAGGCGGACCGACCCCAAGGGTAGGTTGAAGGTGCAATCGCGCCCGCCGCGTCGCGAAGGCTACCCTCGACCCATACACTGTCCAGGTTCTTCACTGCAATCGCGAAGTGATCTTCGTCAGGGGGCCCACCCGCCTCGACTTCATAGTCAGGACGCTCAGGGCTCTTATGATGAATCAGGATATGGAGTCCATCCAATTGAAACATGGCCATCTGCTCGGATTGGAAGGCGGGTTCCCCTCCGAGAAGCTCTTCGTAGAATGCAACCAGTGAAGAAACATCGTGCGTGAACAGGGCGAGTTCTACAAGTGGGCGCATAGCAACGAACTCCCTCATTTGTAAGACATATCAGCCGACGCAAGTTCAGCGTAGGCAATGTAGAATCTTGTTTTGGTTGGGAAAGCGGGCCAGCAGCGAGGCAAAATCTGCGTCGTCCGGCAAGGAGAAGTCCTCGTCGCTATAGGCTGGAGCCAGTGAGCAGCCCATCAGCGCCCACCTGCCGCCGTTACGCAGTCGGGCGCCAAACCAACTGTGTGCTGGGACGAGCGCCTGAACGTTCTGACCTTCAAGCAATCCGTGTCCCAAGTCAAACTTCGTATAGTCAACATCAGACCCAAACACGAACAGTTCAACCACATCTCCCATATAAAAATGCCAGACTTCGTCAAGTTCCAGACGATGCAGGCGGGACTTCGTGTCTGCCGTGAGCAAATAGAGGATAAGTGAGGAAGCTAGCCTATCCGACCTGACTGAAGGGGGCAAGACTTCTTTGGGCAACTGCAGATCGCCGAGGTAGGTCTGGCGGTAATAGCCGCCCTCAACCGGCAGAGGTTTCAAATCGAGGATGCGGATGATGTCAGCGGCCGCAAGGTCCGAATTTCGCATAGTGTCTCAGAATGCCGGCGCAACCTGAATACCGCCATCAACAGTGAGTGTTGCGCCGGTAATCCAACGTGCCAAGGGTGAAGCGAGAAAGATGCAAGCGTCCGCTATGTCCTCATCTGTTCCCAGACGCGCCAGTGGAACACGTTTCTGCCAGCTCCGCACGCCCTCCGGCCATGCTTCTGCCAGCCCAGGTCGGTCGATTAGGCCGGGCGCAACCGCATTGACACGGACTCCATGCCCTGCCAACTCCAAGGCTGCGCTGCGCGTATAATGCTCCACACCTGCTTTGGCCGCAGAGTAATGGCTGTGGGCCACGCCTGTCGACGTACCTTCGATCGATGAAATGTTTACTATCGAACCGCTGATCTGGTTACCTTCCTGCTTGCCCGAGAGTTCCACCATTGCCTTAGCCGCACGCTGAGTGCAGAAATGCGTACCGGTCAGATTGGCGGCCAGTACCTGCTCCCATTCGGCATCACTCACTTCCAGCAGCCCGGAGACAGGATAGATGCCAGCGTTGTTGACCAGCACATCCAGTCGCCCGTGCTGTTCAACGGCTTGCATGATCATCCTGTCCACGTCAGCCGGCTGTGTCACGTCGGCCTGAATGGCCTGTGCCTGTCCACCTGCCGCGCGAATCCGCGCTACAATTTCTTGCGCGGCCGTCTCTCCCCGAAAATAGCTCACCACGACCGTCGCGCCAGCCTCGGCGAAGCGCCTGGCGATGCCCGCGCCAATTCCCCTGCTGCCGCCGGTTACGAGACATAACTTGCCCGAAAAGTCGAGTGCGCTGGTCAGGCTGGGCGTGGAAATCAAGAGAGTCACACTCCTTCAAGATGCCTTATCGTTAAGCTTATTCCTTGAAACTAATGGTATTACAGGACTTCAGCCGATTCAAATCTGGCCCGGCCAGGAAGGCAGAGCAGTTGACGTAACATTCCAGATTGTGTACCATTTTCCAGGAATCTGCCCACACACATGGATAGGGAGACTACAATGCTTTCACTTGCCCAGAAGCGCCAGTTTCACGATGAAGGTTTCATCAAAATTCCCGGCGTTGTGCCCAAAGTGCTGCTCGACGAAGCACTGCGCGCCGTCAATCACTCGATCGGGGAGGTCGGCCCCGGTGGCGAAGATATGGAAAACAATCGGTCAGCATTCCACTGTGCCGAACTGTTGCGGGCACCGGTCATATTGGACCTGTTCTACAAGTCACCGGTCATAGAAATCGCAGAGGAGTTGATGGGGAAGGGGAACGTCATGCCCCTCAAACAGGCTAAGCCCTATCCCCGTTTTCCGCTTTCGCTGGGCGAAGACGCCCCGGAGCCGCGCGGACACATTGATGGCATCGGCAGCGGCACCAATGGCATGCCCAAAGGCTACTACGGACGCGGGTTTACCGCCTTTGCCGTCGTCTACCTGGTCGATTTGTTGGAGGAGAATGCCGGCAACTTCACGGTCTGGCCCAAATCTCATCGCGCCTTCGAAGCGTATTTCCAGAAAAATGGCCATGAAGTATTGGCCAATGGAAGGCCGGACATCCCCCTACCGGAAGGACCGGTAATGGTTACAGGAAAGGCCGGCGACCTGATTCTCGCCCACCACCTGATGTTCCACACAGGCGGACCGAACAGCTCTCCCAACGTGCGCCACGCCGTTATCTCCCGCCTTCGTCACAAAGAGGTGGATGGCAATGAGTATGCCGCCTACACCGATATCTGGCGCGAATGGCCCGGCATAACCGAAGCCATGAATGGTTCGAAGGAAGAGATCCTCGCTAACTGAAAAAAGGGTTGAACCTGCGCCGGAAGAAATTGCCCGGCTACGCGGGCGTGGGGCCTAGTTCGGAAACTCTCCGTTTTGAATAGTATTCTGGCGCCCTTCTTCCAAAATCCTTTGAATCTCAGAGACCTCTAAAGGAGTGCTCGTAACAAGAAAGAGCCGCCTCAACACTGAATTGAAACTTGCCCGCATGCTATCTGGCAACGCGAGAAATAAAGGAGGGCTGACTTCGTCTGCGCCGCTCACGATTTGGTCGCCCTTCTCCGAAGCCGCCGAGAGAAGATCACGATCAATCTCTCGATGCACCGGCGCGTAGCCGATATCGGTATCATCTTCGCTAATGCCTTTGAGCTGCAACTCATGCGCTTCTGCGGAGCCCATGAAGCCTATGAACGCCCCCGCTTCGGCTCGGTTTAACGCATCGGCGGGGATTATGTAGCCGAAAACGAGGGAGACCTCTCCCATGGGCAAGTTAGGGTCCATTTGAGGAAACTGGAAAAAGTCCAGTTCATCCGCAAACAGAGGTGGCAAGTCAGCCAAGCTGAAATTGGGCGCCAACGCCATCACTGTCTTTTCCCACGAAAGCGGTGTATCGCCGTCCCCGCGGATCAGGGAGGTCATGCTGTTCATCTCAGAAGTGCTGCCGGGCCTTTCATTGAAATAGCCGCGATCCAACAGCGATTTCCACATCTCCCACACGCGGGCAACTCGCACGTCGTTGAAACCTACTCGTCCTGCAATCAAGTCGCGGTGAAATTCCGGGCCGTTCAGCCGCATATTCAAGTAGTCAAACCAAAGTATGCTGACAAAGGGATTCTGACCCGCCAGCGACATCGGCGTGATGCCGTTGGCCAGGAGCGTGTCACAGATCCGTATGAACTCCTCCCAGGTGGCCGGAGGGGTCAGTCCATACCGTTCGAAAATCTCCCGGTTGTAATATATGCCTGACCAACTAAAGGCGGCCGGAACGAAGCGCAACGTCCCCTCAAAGCGACTGATATCCCTGAACCGCCTGCCGTAAACCTCGGTGAAATTTCCCTCGGTCCAGATATCCGAAAGGTCGGACAGCAGCCCCAGCGCACCCGCGCTGCGCAGGTCATAACTGTCCCAGACCAGCATAACATCTGGGGGCGGCGTCTCCAGCAAATAGTTGGAGGGGTTGAATCCATAATTCTGGCGGTCGATCTCAATGCTCGGCGCCAGTTCCTGGAATCTATTGATCGCTGCCTGCTCAGGCTCATCAAAAAAAGACGCATTCGGCCCCACGTAGGAGAGCGTGACCGGCGGACTGTCCGGCGCGAACAGAAATTCGTCCTCCGCCTCGCGGCCGCATGCCCCCAAGAGCAGGCAAAAAGCTAGCAAAAGTAGCGCAAAGGAAAGGCGCGGGACGATCTGGACTGGCAGACGAAAGTTAGGCATTATTGTTTTCCTGGCAATATAAGTGTGCAGACACAAAAGATGATTCTGGAGTTGCTACACAGATGGCGCGCATGCCCGGCCTCTCCTGGTGTTACGCGGCAAGACTCTGCAACCGCTTGGCCAAGGCTTCGATATGAGGCACGCCGATGCCGCAACAACCGCCTACCAGCCGGACACCCTGTCCAACCCATGACATGGCCCGGTCCGCGAAGACCTCGGGCCCGATTATGTCGACAAACTGCCAGTGGGGCATCTCAAAATAGCCGCTCTCGGGATAAGCGCCGGTTGGCCCGTCCCAAACGGCCTGAACTGCGCGCAGTGCCTCACCGGTAATGTCCACGTCGCTGTGCATTATGGCTGCCAGCGATCCGCCCACCGCCATCACCGCGGCCACGCCCTCAGCCAGGGGTACCTCTTCGTGGATAGTCGGGGCCAGCTTTATGCCGCCGGGCTCCATGCGCGTACAGCTAAACCCCACCCATACAGGCAAGCCGGTCGCAGCAGCGGCCTCGAGAGCAGCGCAGCTGTATTCAACGTCTCGCATCATTTCCAGCAGCAGGAAGTCGACGCCGGACTCGACCAGGATCTCAGCCTGTTCCGCAAAGAGGCCCCGCATTTCCTGTACAGAAGGTCGACCCTCATCGCCAAGGCCCCCAGCAAACGGCGAGATCGACCCGGCAACCCAGACTGTACTGGGCGCGGCGTCCCACATACCCTGGCTATTATTGCTCTTGGCCTCGCCAGCTTCTTCTCTTGCTTGAACCGCCAGCAAGCCAGCCTGTCGGTTTATCTCCTCGGTTCGACTCTCGACGCCCGCGGCCCGTAACATATGCCGTCCGCTGGCGAAGGTGTTGGTAATGATGACCTCCGCACCGACACGAATGTAGTCAAGATGCACTTGCCTCACAACGTCAGGATGCGTGGCAACGGCCAAGCCACTCCAGGCGACGCTGTTCATCGGCACACCCCGGCTCTGTAATTCGGTCCCTGTCGCGCCATCCAGCAGAATTGGCCGGCTGTCTTTAAGTCGTTCGCTGATGGTTGTCATCGACAAGCAAGCTCCCTACTCAGTATATTGGAAAGCGGTTACTACTCAGCCGCAACTGATTCGCAACCCTGAACGAGCCGAGCAATGGTGTTCTTTCTCCCCCCGTTGTTGTATTTTGGGCGGTCGGCCGCAAGCGGCCTCCCTTGTGCAGGGGCTGCGCCCCCGCAACGCCCCCCTACAAAAACATGCCTCACCGACGGTGTGCCTTCTTCGCAACCTGTCGGCTGGCGAGCATGACGGCGGCTGTAAACCAGTTGCGTCACCTGGAGCCTGAATGGTCCCAAGGATGACTGGCTGGTAAGGTACTGTGGCTTAATAGTTACGAAAAACGAAAGCAGGCGGGCCTATCGTCCCAACCGGATCCAGACAAGCTGCGCCGCAGCTTAGGACGAGCGACTTTCGGGCTATTCTACCAGCCTCGCATGAAAAGGCGAACTGTTCCCAAGTGCCGCGCCTATCGGAAACTCTGTCTGCGGCCGCCCAAGTCCCTCTGAGCGCGTCTCCTGCCCTCGAATCCAGAGCGCGAAAGGCAGGATGTAACTCCAGCCACATTACACTCTTGCCGTTACGGACCGCTTAGGATAGGCTTGTGGCGAAAACTATCTCAAATCGGCGCGAAGCCGGCGCCCGAGCCAGACAGTGGCGGCGGCTGACCGCTGGGCGCTTGCCATTGCGCCGCGAGCGGTAAGCTACTGTCAGTGCGACTATATTCCACCCAGGAAGAACAACAACGCGATGTCCACTCCCATATATGAGCGACCGACCGACCTCCTGCGGACTCTGATCCGCTTTGACACCACAAATCCGCCCGGCAACGAAGCGGAGTGCATCGGCTATTTGAACGGTCTGCTGCAGGAGGCCGGTCTTGCAACAACCCTGCTTGCCAAAGACCCGAACAGACCCAATCTGGTCGCCCGCTTACCCGGCCGCGGCGAAGCCCCCGGCCTGGTCTTGCAGGGCCACGTGGACGTAGTGACGACCGCGAATCAAACTTGGCAAAATGATCCCTTCGGTGCCGACCTGATCGACGGCCTTGTCTGGGGTCGCGGCAGCCTGGACATGAAAAGCGGCGTCACAATGATGACCTGCGCCGTGCTGCGTGCCTTGGCCGAGGGCC
Organism: Caldilineaceae bacterium; assembly: GCA_965116395.1. Lineage (GTDB taxonomy): Bacteria > Chloroflexota > Anaerolineae > Caldilineales > Caldilineaceae > Bin5. The sequence goes on along the minus strand of OZ220684.1, from coordinate 4,440,730 downwards.
GCCCGCCAGCCGGCGACATTGTGCTGACCATCATGAGCGATGAAGAGGCCGGCAGCGACTACGGCGCCCGCTTCCTGACGGAAGAGCATCCGGCACAGTTTGAAGGCGCCAAGTACGCTATCGGTGAAGGGGGAGGCAGCGCCCAGTACCTGGGCGACCAGCGCTTCTATCCGCTAATGGTTGCAGAAAAGCAGGTCTGTTGGCTGCGTACCCGTCTCACTGGGCCCGGCGGTCACGGTTCGACTCCCTTTCGCGACGGTGCAATGGCAAGGCTGGGAAAGCTGTTGACGACGCTCAACAGCAACAGGCTGCCAGTGCATGTCACGCCGGTGATGGAGCAGATGCTGCCTGCCCTTGCAGAGCAGGCACAGGGCCCACTGGCCGAAACCGCCATGACACTGCTGGACCCGGAACGCACCGACGCCACCCTCGATCAGATGGCGGCCGATGGAGTACCTCAAGCCCGGTCCTTCGACGCACTGCTACATAATACAGTCAATGCTACCGTCGTGGGCGGCGGCATCAAGACCAACGTAATCCCCAGCGAGATCGTGTTGGAACTTGATGGCCGCGTCCTGCCAGGCTTCACCGCCGACAACATAATCTCCGAACTGCATGACCTGCTGGGCGATGACCTCTCCATTGAGATCATCCGCCACGATCCAGGGAATGCTGACGTAGACATGACCCTGTTCCCGCTGCTCAAATCAGTGGTGGAAGAGCTTGACCCGGCTGGCGTAGTCATTCCTTCGATGGTGGGCGGATTCACCGATGGACGCATGTTCTCCCGCCTCGGCATCCAGAACTACGGTTTCTTGCCCATGAAGCTGCCGCCCGGCACCAATTTCGGCGCTACAGTCCATGCAGCCGATGAGCGCGTGCCCGTGGAAGCATTGGAGTTCGGACTGCAGGCGATTTCAACCGTACTTGAGCGCTACGGCGAGGGCGGCGCGCTCTGACATCAATATTCACCAAACAATAATGGCTAGAGACAGCGACCTGAAAGGCGCCGTTCAGGAGCAGTTTGGACCTGTAGCGGCCAACTATCTTACAAGCGCAGTCCACGCGCAGGGAGAGGACCTGCCGGTGATGGTGCAAGCCGCCAATCTGCGCGGAGATGAACGTGTTCTGGATGCAGGATGCGGTGCAGGGCACACTGCTGCCAGCTTTGCTCCACATGTAGCAGAGGTGGTAGCCCTCGATTTCACCGACGCCATGCTTCGCCAGGTCGAAGTACTGGCCAGCGAGCGAGGACTGTCAAACGTCAGCACGCGCCTGGGTGACGTGGAGTCGCTTCCCTTTGCAGATGCAGTTTTTGGGCTTGTTGTCTCTCGCTACAGCTCGCATCACTGGGCCAGGCCGGAACAGGCCTTGCGTGAATTCCGCCGTGTACTGCGGGGCGACGGCTCGTTTGTCCTCAGTGACGTATTGGGCTTCGACGATTTTGTCAGCGACACCTACCTTAACGCTATAGAGGTATTGCGGGATCCCTCCCATGTACGGGACTTTACGCTTGCAGAGTGGAATACTTTCTTCGCCAGCGCCGGTTTCGAAATGGAAGTCATTTTCCCATACCGCATATTTCTTGACTTTGAGGAATGGACCGAGCGCATGGCCACACCAGAGGCCAGCCGCGTATCCATTCGCGCTCTCTACGATGCCGCGCCTGCCGAGGTGAAGAAGGCGATGGGCATCGTTGAAGCGGGCCATTCATTCCAGTGCGCAGTCTTGCGAGGGACAATCGCGTAGCGATGATCAACGCGGCCGCACATACCCGTCAGTGGTCGTTTTCAGGAGGATTCTAGAGTGCCCGAAACAGCAGCAACAGCGCGCCAGTGGACCCTGATTCGGCGCTGGTTGGCTGAGTTGAAACAGATTCCCGCGCTCGACCTCGTCTGGCTGGAGGGTAGTCTCGCCGACGGTCGCGGCACTCCTTACTCCGATATCGATATTCGGTTTGCGATTGCAGACGAAGATTATGAGCGGCTCTGGCAAGCGCCCACAGCCCAGGAATACGATGCATCGGAACCCCAGAAGATCAGTGGACCGTCAGAGCTATTGGCGGGGTTGGGAGACCACCTGCTGCTGGAGACCAGCTTTGTGCGCGCCTTGACATCAGACGGACTGCTGGTGGAGGCGGGAGCAATTCCAACCAGTCAGGCCCAAGGGCTGGTGCTGTATGAGTGGGAAATCCTCTTTTCACGTCTACCGGCCGGCGCGCCCGCATTCCGCCAGGCCCCAATTCTCCCACCCGACCAGGTCTGGCCCGACACCGACCCGCTGACCCCGGCCTCAGTCTGGCAGCGGGCAAAGTTCCTGCTCCTGATGATGCTGCATACGCCGGCCGTCTTTCACAACCAGGAGCTGCATTCGGTTCAGATTACACTTGACCTTGCTCGTAGCGATCTGCTCAAACTGATGTGGCGGCGAACGGGATTGTCTTACGGAAAACGGGCCAAACACATGTCGGAGATCTTCCCCGCTAGTTGGCTGACGTCTTTGAACGACACCTATCCAACCGACCCAACGGTTATGTCGACCCTGGCCGCTCCTCTGCTGCGCATCTATGCATTGCAGGCAGTACACTTTAAGGAGCTGGCCGCAGCGGCCGGAGGCGGTTTCCCGCTCCCTTGGTTCGAGCGCCAATTTGCCTGGCTAACGCGTGAGCTTGGCTCCATTCTTGGCCAGGACTGCAGCGATTTTCAGCAGTGGCAGTCAGAATTAGCGCTGGGGTAAAATAGAGTTGATTTTCCACCCAGATGCTGCCGCGGCTTGCTACTTTTGGAGCAACCTTTCCAGCGGCATCGCCGTCGTCTTGGGCTGCAACCTATCTACGTCCACATCGTGGAAACGCTAACCAGAATACGAATACAATTAAGACAACATTCAAGATTACGAGGAGGTACTTAAGTGACAGCAAAGCCTATCATCTACACCGGCACCATCGGGCAGAGTGTTTGGCGTAGCCGCGACGGAGGTGAATCCTGGGAGCGTGCCTCGAAAGGCATGTTCATGGAGGCCGACATCAGAGCTATTGCCATCGACCCCGACAACGCAAAAGTGCTCTACGCGGGAACGGAAGCCGGCCTCTACCGCACTCGCGATGGCGCAGACTCCTGGGAGCTCGTAGATTCACCCATGAATGACCTTGAGATCTGGGCGCTCGCAATCGACCCCTCAGATGCCAACACCATCTTTGCCGGAACCTGTCCTTCCGCCCTGTACCGCTCTCGCGACGGTGGCGGTAGCTGGCAAATGTTGGACGTCGACCTCGCCGAAGAGTGCGAGGGGATTCCTCTAACCCCCCGTGTGACCAGCATCATTTTCGATCCTGAAGACGCCAAGACGGTCTACGCCGGCATCGAAATCGACGGCATGCGCATCAGCCATGACGGCGGCGATACCTGGCGAGAGGGCAGCGAGGGCCTGTCCAGCCTCGACATTCACGGCCTTGCCGTTGTGCCCGGCTCGCCCAAGACGCTGGTCGCAGCCACAAATAACGACGTCTGCGTGACAACCGACATGCAGAACTGGACGCCCCTTGAAGTCAGGGAACACTATCCCTGGCCCTACTGCCGCGGCGTAGTCCATCTGTCAAATGGGGACAGCCGTATCTGGGTCGGAGCCGGCAACGGCCCGCCCGGAGACGAAGGCGGCCTGTTCCATAGCACTGACCTGGGCAAAACGTGGCAGCGAGCCGACCTGGGCGGTGTAGCCAACAGCACAATCTGGGCGGTCTCCCACAACCCGGCCATGCCCGACTGGATCGTAGCCTACAGCGTTGCCGGGCAGCTCTATTGCAGCACGGATCGAGGGCACACCTGGACGAAGCTGGAGCGGGAATTCGGCGAAGTTCGGGCAGTGGCTTTGGCGGTCTAGAATCATCCAACGGAACGGCGCGCTCTGCCGGACAGGAATCGAAGTCCGGCAGAGCCTTCTTCCCGTTCAACCCAGTCAGGCAAGATCTATCTGCCTGAATGCCTCAATGCCCGGTCTAATTGAGTCGGTCAATAGCTTATAGTCCGGGCCGTAACTCAGAAAAGTGAAACCCTGTTGCGCACGCGAGTGCATCTCTTCGGGGTTGGAAACGCCGGTGCCGACGGCCACGCCGCAAGCGCGGCCAACAGCCAGCGCGTGCACCATGACCGCGTCGATCTCCGGCAAAGGCATGTGAAATGGATTCAAGCCCATGGCCAGGCACAGGTCGAACGCGCCGATAAACAGGACGTCAATGCCGGGCACCTTCGCGATTTCCTCCAGATTTTCGACCGCCTCCGTCGTTTCGATTATCAGCATGACCAGGATGTTGTCATTCGCCTGTTCGAAGTAGTCCTCGTAATTGAGTGTGTAGTTTGAAGCCCTGAGCGGCCCGAAGCTTCGCCTGCCTTCCGGGGGATAGCGCGTTGCGCGCACAATCGCCTCAGCCTCGGCAACAGTCTTGACCATGGGCACTGCAATCCCCATGCCCCCTATGTCCAATGACCTCTGGATAAAGACCGGATCGGCCGACGGGATGCGCACCATGGGAATGGTATCAGCCCCGTTCATGGCCATGAGGATGTGCTCCACCTCTGCCATATCGAGCCCATTGTGCTCCATCTCGATCAGCAGCCACTCGCAGCCGGCATGTGCCAGCAGTTCAGCTACCGTAGGGCTTCCCATCCCCAGGAAACAGCCGAAAGTGGCTTGCCCGCTAACTGCTTTTTCTCGCACGAAATTGGTTCGCATTCGGATCTTTCCTCCCAAATTGGTCACTGTGGCTTCAACATAAACAAGCTCAATCGCGCTTCCTTGCGACTAGAGAAATCCCTGCCCCGAATGCAGGTAACGCCGCCGCCGTTCTTGCAACACTAAGCCGCTAACTATTGCATTGCCCCGCTCCTGACAGCCGAAAGCCAGCCCAGATTCCCTCCTGGTAGGACAGTACGACAAGCGGTCCTGGCGTTTCGGGTTCGACGGACGAAAGCTCTCATCTTCGCTCACCTCTGTTTTGGAATCGGCATTGGTGAGGGCGGATAAAGTTGCCGCGTGCGTGCCCGGAACTGCATTCCCTTCTCCGCCAGTGCCGCCAGTTCATCAGCGTCACCCGGAAACCACTCCTTCAACTGCCGGCGAGCGATCTGCACGTGCTCCACTTCGTCGGCCCAATCAAAATCCTGGAGAGTGGTCATCAGCGGATGGCGAGCAGTGTCACGACAAAACTCATACTCGGCGCGTTTGCCCGGCGGATACTTCATCAGGGCCGCCTCAACGCCGATCCCCAGCATCACGTAAAGCTCCAACGGCGTCATTTCAAACAAGTATTCGATTTCAAAATCTCGCAAAGGCAAGGCAGAACGGTCGCCATAGACATGCTCTGCGGCGGCCTCTCCAAACAGGGAATGCCGCATCTCATCCCACATATGACGAGAAATGGCAACGTAGAAGGACCAGGGTTGCTCATCCACCTCCAAGAGAACGATGGCCAGCGCCTCCGCAATTGTGATTTCACCCAAGCGGGTGGCAATCATCTGCGCGAGCCGCTCCGGCACTCGGTCCTCATCTACGTGGTTTACATCCCATACGCTTGAGAACGAACCGTCACGCTCTGGTCTCTTCGCAACTTTGAAAGGCACGCCACTGCGGACGGCACGAACGCTGCCGTCCAACTTCTCGCCCACGCCGGCGACGCCTCCGACAGCCTTCAGCATCGCTTCAAGTGTTCCCGCCCAGCCCAACGCCAGTTTCTCATCCTCACCCGTTTTCACAACATCATCATACGCTGCTTCCAGCAGTTCCAGTGCCTGCTCTTCCTCTGCCATGATATTGCGCATCAGGCGCGCAGTTTCATAGTCGGCCAGGCCATTAGTCTGACCTACATAGTCCCGATAGGCTTCCAGCATCGCCGGTTTGAACACCTTTGCCAAGGCGGCCAGAAGCTCAACGCTTCCATCAGAATGCATCGCCTCATCCAGAACGGTCTTCAGACCATCATCGGGAACGCTAAAGCTTTTCGCCCTGGATACCCGTAGTTCCATAAGCCTGTTCTTAAGCAGATCCGAATGCAATCCATCTTCGTATTGGAGGCGAGACAGCAACCCCTTCAGGTCCCGCTGCGGCGTCGTTACAATGTGCGCTGCCTGCAAGAACATCAACCGCCCTTCGACATATGACAGCCTGTGAATTCGATGCGCGCACTCTTCTACGCTCAGACCGGGCTCTTTCGCCCTCTGCAGGCCGGCGAACTGGTAGCTGGCGTTCATCAGTTTGCCTTTCGAAGTCTTGCAGGTCACTGAAGCCAGGAAGGAATCTGGAAAACTGTCTGGTCCATTCCGTCGGCATCAGTATAGGAGATAGTCAACGAATCATCAACCACTTCTCAGCCAGCCAATACGCGTTGATAATATGGCGTAATGATGTTAAAGTCCTGATTACTCTGATCCCTCTGCCGTGAAACCGCAGGACAGTTGGCCGCTTCATGAATCCAACTCGCACAGCCGCCTTCGCGAAGGAAGTTGAATGCCTGATATTGTTGTGATCGGCAGCTACGTAGTCAGCCTGACCGTGCGCGTCCCACGAAAGCCGGTCATTGGAGAAGCGCTGATCGGCGACCTTTTTGATATGGGGCCAGGAGGAAAGGGAACAAATCAGGCTGTTGCCGCCGCGCGGCTAGGAGCGCGAGTGAATCTCGTTGCCTGCCTTGGCGATGACTCCTTTGCCGACGAGGCCGAGCAGCTCTTCGAGTGCGAAGGCATCGCGACGGGTCACATTCACCGCATCAGAGATGTCAATACCGGTGTGGGCATGGTCACGCTCTTGCCTTCGGGCGACAACATGATCGTGGGGCACCTTGGGGCCAATCTGCTGATGCGGCCCCACCATGTGGAAGCGGCGGAGCAACTGATCGCCCAATGTGACGTCCTGATGGCTCCGCTGGAAGCGCCTCTTGAAACCGTGGCCCGCGCCTTCGAATTAGGGCGAAAACATGGGGCCCTGACCATCCTCAATCCCGCGCCGGGCCAGCCCCTGGATCCCATTATTTTGGAGAATATCGACCTGTTGACACCCAACGAGAGCGAGACCCGTATTCTTCTCGGGCTCTCGCCCGATGATCCCACGCCAACGCTCGATCTCACTGACAGGCTGCTGGACCTGGGCGTCGGGACGATTATCGTGACGCGCGGCGAAAAAGGCGCCGTCATCGTAACCGCCGCCGGCACCGAGGAAATTCCGGCTGTTCCGGTACAGGCGCTGGATGTCACCGGCGCCGGCGACAGCTTCAACGCCGCCCTGGCCGTTGCTCTCGGCAAAGGCGAGGACATAGGGTCAGCCGTCGAGCAGGCCAACCGCGCCGGCGCCTACACAACCACACACCTGGGCGTAATCGACGGTCTGCCGACCACAGCGGAGTTGGAGAACTTTACAGGCTGAACCACACAGAACTGTTTCGAGATTGCCTCAAGACAAGACTTTTTTTGACGAAGTACAGCACAATGTTTGCATTCTACAGAGGGGGACAAAATGACGACTATAGACATTCAGAGCTGCGTTAACCAGATCCTGACGGATGGCTACTGCCTTCTACGCGGCCACTTTCCCGTCGACGCGGTCGAGGCGTGTCGGCAGGCCTTCAACCCCATCGCCGACGCCTACCTGGCCGACCACGCCGAGAATCCGAATCGAGGACCTCATCGCCACTACATCCCGCTGCCGTTTCGTCCTCCCCTCTACAATCCCGCCTTTTTCAATGACGACACAATTCTCGCCATCGCTTCCGGAATCCTGGGGGAAGATTTGGTTTTAAGCAATTTTGCCTCCGACACGCCATTCATAGGTTCTGTCCATCAGGATATTCACACAGACCTGCCATTGTTGTACCCGGAGCAGCCCGACCTCATCCTGCCGCCGCATTTCCTGGCAGTGAACTGGCCCTTCGTCGATGTCACACCAGAACGGGGCCCCTTTCAGATTGCTGAGGGGACGCACCTGCTCCCCAAAGCCAAGGGGCTGGCCCGCACTGAAGCCGGAGAGTTCCCACTGAAATCGCTCTTGATGGAAGTCGGCGACGTAATGATTCGCGATCCAAGATGTCTGCACCGCGGGTCTCCAAACCTGACGAGTACGCCGCGTGTCCTGGCCGGTTTCGGCCTTGTGCGCTCCTGGTTTTACCGTCCCCATACGGACAGACACCCGATCGCGCGCTCATTCTGGGAAACGCTCACCGAAAGGGAGCATCACCTGTTACAGAGATTAACTATAGACGAAGGTAAGTAGAGCCTGCTATCCTACATTCAACTTAAGGGAGTGCGTCTGCGACAGGATTGGCCCGGGTTGGAATAGTGCATACGGCGGGATGGATAGTCGAGACGCAGTTACCATAGCTTCTCAAACCGCTCAGTCGATGTGAAAGACCTCATGCAGATCTGTCGAAACGGGGCTGTTATCGGCATTTGAAGGCATGACATCTCCCATATACTGCCACCACTTCTGACAAATCTCTTCGTCGGCGATGCTGTTCCATTGCGCCTCATCCTCTATTTCAGCGTAAGCGAACAGCTGATTGGTTTCCGCGTGCAGAAAAATCGAATAATTGTTGACGCCGTGTGCCTTGAGGGCCGCCTCCAGCTCGGGCCAAATAGGCGAATGGCGCCTCTCATACTCCTCATGCTTGTCGGGATTCACCGACATGACAAATGCCTTTCGAATCATTATTTCTCCTTTCAAAGTAACTACTCAGCCACTACTGTTTTGCGAATTTGAATGAGGCGAGCCAAGGTGTTTACTCTCTCCTCATGGTTGTCATTTGGGCGGTCGGGCCTTCGGCCCTCCCTTGTGCAGGGGCTGCGCCCCCGCAACGCCCCCCTACAAAAACATGCCTCATCGACCGTGTTTACACTTCCCCAGCATCGTGTCTGGCGAACGGAGTCTACTCCCCCACTTGCCGCTTCAACCCACCGACCACCGACCTCCAACCGCAGAAGTTACTGATCACTGACCACTGACCACTGCAGTTGTGCGGTCGGGCCTTCGGCCCTCCCTTGTGCAGGGGCTGCGCCCCCGCAACGCCCCCCTACAAAAACATTCCTCACCGACCGTGTTTACACTTCCCCAGCATCGTGTCTGCCGAACGGAGTCTACTCCCCCACTCGCCGCTTCAACCCACCGACCCCTGACCCCTAACCCCTGACCCCTGCAGTTCCGCGCCCCCGCAACGCCTCCCTCCAAAACCATCGCTCATCGACCGTGTGTGCTCGTTCCAGCAGTGCCGCTCTACAAAGGTGGCGGTAGCCAACGAGTACACGATGAGATAGCCCTGAAGGCGGCGGGACCGAAGGTCTGGTCCACACAGCCACTGTATATGGCTTGGTAGTTAATTTTCAAATAGTAATTGGCAACCGCCATATCTTAAACTCACCAGACTCCGACTCCAGAGCGCAGCCCAACTGGTTGGTTCACGCCGCCTTGGCTGAAATTGGACAGGTCGGGTAAGCAGCAACAGGAAAGCAGAGGTCCTTTTCTGCGTGGCATTGCAGTTGTCCACGCCAGGTCTCAAGCCCATCATGCACTAGTGAGAAGGGCGAGAAGCTAGCCAGTAGACAGGAAAAGAACCGTGCCCCATTACTTTGAACGTATTACTTCTAGACGTACCAACGGTCCCGATAAATACCAACCTTGATGCAGCTTAGGGCACACGTTCCAAACAGGCAAGTCAAAGTCTGTTCTTGGTTGTGACTATGCAGTGAGAGCGAAATGCCGGCCTGGACTTCAGGAGTATTGAAGGGCTTTGAAATCCCCCTGAACTCGATGCCTGCCACGTTACAATTCTTCCTGTACGAATCCTTAATACTCAGCTAGACTAACGCCACTGAGCAATAAAGTCCACAACTTCATATGAACCTACTTAGGGACCAGATCGTGCATTATGGGATGGCGTCGTGAGTGCAGTCTCTATCCTGAAGTATCCTCAGAGCCCAGCAGCTGTGACAGCACACATTTTTGAAGGAGAAGTCAAAATGAAACGCCCCCGAAAATCCCTTCTGATTGCAATGCTCTTAGCGCTCTTTTCTATGGCCGCGTGCCAGTCAATTCGGCCAAGTCCGACCCAGTCCGAGGCCGAGTCTTCAGCTGCACCCACAGCCGCACCTACCCATACCGAATCGTTCGACGCGTCCAAGTATGAGAATGTCTGGGTCATGGCGATCGAAGAAAGAGATAACGAGGAACGGTCGCTTCTCCGAGTCTCCTATCCCATAACTGAACAGGATGCGATAAACGCCCGCATGGAAGCGGTAACGCAGGAATTCATCGACGAATACCGGGCAATCGCAGCCGAGACCGAGGCTTACTATCAGGAATACAAGAAAGAAACAGGAACGGAGGCAGCAACTTTCATCACCCACTACCGGCAACACTTTGACGTTTCCGTCGCAAACGATAACCTGATTTTCTTCGATCTTGTGCGTTCCATTCATACAGGAGGCACCGGCAACAGTTACGTCGTCGGTTACATATTCAATCGGCGTAGCGGCGCTGAATTGACCATTCCTGATCTATTTGTAGATGACAGCTACCTGAATCGTCTTTCGGATCTGACAAGGGAGGCACTGGCAAAGCGCATTAGCATGGAGGAGCTGGCGAGCGACCTGCAATGGGTAGAGAATGGTACTGCTCCAACGGCCGAAAACTTCGATAACATCTTCATTCGAGGAGACGGGACTGTATTGGTCATGTTTGACAAGTATCAGGTTGCCGCTGGCGTAGCGGGAGTGGTCGAGGCTGTATTGCCACTTGCCACCCTTGCAGATCTGATCAGACCGGAAATACGCCAAATGCTGGGTATCGAAGTTGAAGCCGCAGCCGCAGCGCCGGCAGGCCCGTTTGTCGATACCGTTGAAATCGAAGAAATCGAAAACGATGAACGATCGCAGCTCTACGTCTCCTATCCTGTTACTGGACAGGAAGCAATCAATGCACGAATAGAAGAGATTACCCAAGAGTTCATCGAGGAATACCGGACGACTGCCGCTGAGATTGAGAAAGAATATCAAGATTGTAAGAAGGAGACCGGACAAGAGGCAGCCTCCTTTGTAACCCATTACCGCCAGGACCATGAAGCCACGATCGCTAACGAACAGATAATGTTCTTCGCTGTGGCGCGGACAATATATACCGGCGGCACGGGTAATACCCTTGTATCCAGCTACATCTTTGATCTTGGCGGCGGCGCCGAGATAACCATCCCCGATCTCTTTGTTGATGACAGCTACCTGTATCGCCTCTCCGAACTGTCGAGGGAAGCGCTGGCAGAACGTCTCCGCACGCAAATTGCCGAGCGCGAGCCTGACGCTGACGACGATCGCAAAAAGGCCCTGTTTGAGAGCGACTCCTGGCCGATCGAAGGAGGCACCGAACCAACGAACGAAAACTTTGACTACATCGTGTTTCGGGACGATGGCACGTTTCTGATCAGGTTCGACAAGTATCAGGTCGCGCCTGGCGTAGATGGGCCGGTCGAAATCAAGCTGGCAGTTGCCGAAATTGAGGATCTGCTCAAACCCGAAGTTCGCGATCTCTTGGGTATCGAAGCAGACAATACCTCGTTGGGTTTCAAAATTGCTAACGTAGCAAAACGCTCGGCAGCGTTCGCCTTTGCGCCGGCAGCGGCAGCGACAATTTTCAACCTGCCTGATTTCCGCAGTTCCCCTGAACTCTCTATTCTGAATTTCCGGGCGTCGGCACTGCCACTGGCTACGGCCCAGGATGAGGTCAACTGCCAGGAAGTCGCGTGCGTGGCCCTCACATTCGACGACGGCCCCTCCTTCTACACAGAAGGCCTGTTGGATACTCTCAAAGAGCACAATGTCAAGGCTACTTTCTTCGTCCTGGGGACGCAAGTCCGCATCCAATCCGAAACTGTTCTTCGCATGTTTAAAGAGGGTCACCAGATTGGAAATCATACTTGGGATCATCCCAATCTGACGAAGATGGGCGATGCGCAAATCAGGGAGCAACTGAAGCTGACCGACGACCTTGTCACGCAAATCATCGGCGTACCGACACCGTTTCTGCGTCCTCCCTATGGAGCATACGATGACCGCGTGTTGGCAGCATCGGGCTTGCCCATCATTTTCTGGAGCGTAGACCCCCTCGACTGGAAGGATCGCGACGCTGAAACTGTTGCCTCCCGGATAATCGACGCGCCTGTTGGCGCTATTATCCTGGCCCATGACATTCACAAGTCCACCGTCGCCGCAGTGCCTGCGATAATCGCGGCCTTGAAAAGCCGGGGAATCCACTTCGTTACAGTCACGAAATTGTACGAACCGCACACACTTCTACCGGAAAATGTTTACAAGAGCCAGGCCGATTCCCCATCCCAGTAGCCTGCCGGCCGATCTGGCTGTGAGAGTCCGCGATAGAGAGGTCGTGACTACTAAGCCATAAACATTGCCTATCTTGACAAGCCCTTTATCCTTGCCGCCATTCAGGCAATCTGATTGCGTATTCGGTTGGCGGCAGCCGCGTTGCTGGAGCGGCACCGCTGGAATACGCACACACGGTCGGTGAGCGATGGTTTTGTAGGGGGGCGTTGCGGGGGCGCAGCCCCTGCACAAGGGAGGCCGCTTGCGGCCGACCGCCCATAAGAAAGTAGAGAGTTGAGAGAGCACCTTTGCGCGCCTCAGTCAGGAACGCAAATTAGTTGAGGCTGAGTAGCTACGAGAGGTCTTTACAAGCAACTTACTGCGCCAGAATGGAAAAGGCAGCGAAAGGTCAAACGGTATCCGATCATGGAAAGCAAACCCAATGTAATCGTATGTATCTGCGACCAATTGCGTGCATTCGAAGTCGGCTGCTACGGCAATCACGTAATCCGTACACCCAACATCGACCAACTGGCTGCAGAAGGAGTGCGTTTCCAACACGCCGTGTCCACAAATCCAGTATGCATGCCGGCCCGGTCTTCACTGATCTCAGGCCAGTACTCTCGTACCTGCATGGGCTCGCTCAATAACGCCACCGAGCCCGATGAACAAGGCAGGCCCATCGTTGCCTCCTGGCCGCTCCAGGAACGAGTCCACCTGCCCGATCCGACGGTCGCAGAGCAGTTCAAAGCCGCCGGTTACGATACCGCGCTGATCGGTAAGTGGCACATTCATACCGCCCCCGAACAGGTGGGCTTCGACTACACCTTGCACCCGCGCGTAAACCACCGCCACACCGGCCAGGATTTCGTTGAGAACGGCGGCCCCCCGCAGTTGGTGGACGGTTTCAGCGTGGATTACGAGAACGAAAAGGTCCTCTCCTACCTGGCCGCCGACCGCGAAAACCCATTCTTTCTATACTACAGTATCTCACCTCCGCACATGCCGCTGGCCGACGCGCCATCTGCGTACCTGACCATGTACGACCCGGATGAAGTACCGCTCAGGCCCAACGTGTTCCTGGACGGTGAAATGGCGCATGACGAGCACTGGTTCAAGGTCTACCTCTGGGACTTTCTCTACTATTCCCTGAAACTATCCCATACACTGGAACTCTCAGAGGGCTTCGACCTGCGTACAATGACCGCGCTGTACTATGGGCTGACGACCTGGGTCGACGACATGGTGGGGCGCATGATGGAGGGTCTGCGGGCGAATGGCCTGCTCGACAACACAATCGTCGTCTTCACCTCCGATCACGGCGACAACCTGGGCAGCCATCACCGTTTCAACAAGGGCCTCCTCATCGAAGAATCGATTCGCATTCCGATGATTTTCCACGCACCCTGGCAGTGGGAGGCAGGTGTCAACAGTTCGCAGGTGGCGCAGCTCATTGACATCATGCCAACTGTGCTGGAGGCCAGCGATTGCACCGTTCCCTCCCAAGTCCAGGGACGCGACCTTACGCCGATTCTGACAGGGGAGCGCGAGCAGTTGAAAGAAAACTGGGGCTTCATCGAGACCAGTGGAGGCGACATCGGGGTCAGGACGCCCACTCACCTCCTTGGGCGGCGAGCTGTCCAAACTGAAGGGAATTCAGAGCAGGACCCTACCTCCTTTTACGACCTGCGAGACGATCCCTTCGAGATGAACAACCTCGCAAGGACTGGCCAGCAGACCAGTACAGAGGCCGAACTCGACGACCTGCTCACTGCATGGGACAACAATACGCAGTGGATGAGGCCTTCAACTCCTACATCAAGCGGATAACCTGATTCTCCGTTTCAAATCGAACCGGCTTTGAATAATGATAGACTTCAATCCCGTCGCCCACCTGTACCGGTGCGCGCACAATGAATTCGGCCCAGTCCGGACAGTTGAAAGCTACATAGGCCAACTCTAATCCAGTAATCATGTCGTCCGGTTCACGGCTGAAGTCCGGCATCAAGACCGGGCCCGTGTCGGTCTGGTAGATAAAGTCCCGCTCACTTGCATTCATCGTCTTGACAGGAAACTCCAGCACAGCCGTGTAACGTGTCTCATTGATGACAGTTCGCCCCACCAGCGGCGGCCCGCTCGGATCCAGCGTCGCCTCAACAATCTGCGCCGGTTTATCCAGGATTTCCCCCTCGCCGCGCCGGACATCCAGGCGCACGTTTTCGTAGGCGTCAGCAACGTATCCTACCTGTCGTTCCGGTTGCATGCCGCGAGAGGGAGGGTAAAACGGTACCCCCATATTGGCGACCTGGTAGGTCTTGACAATCAGGTATCGGTCCCGCGAAAGGATGGGGACGAAGTCTGCATTGGGCTCGATCCAAATGTCTCCTTCAACACCGACCCGTTCGGTCTTACAGCTTGCGCCCATGACGAAAGTTTGTGCCGAGCCTGTCTCGTTGTCGACAATCTCGCACACACACTCGAGCAGAATGCGCGCATTGTTCAATGTGGACGGCGGTTCATGTGAAGCGGTTTCGGCAGTCCTTTTCAGGTAATCGATTCGAAAGGTAAGTGAGGAACGGGCAAAGTCAACTGTTTGCATGGGACTCCCAGATCATATTGAGTTAAGTGGCTCTGATGGAAGTAGCGGGACGGGGTGGAACGCCTTTCAATGAAATACTAGATACCACATCGGAACTGCCCAGTCAAGCAGGTTTTTTCTCTGTGTCCAACGCTAAATGCACATGCTATAATGGTGCAAACCACTTCACTTTCAAGCTTTTGCTGAGTCAACCACTGTAAGTGCCCTCCTCAAAGGATAGAGCCCTATGACTTTACGAGCCGGTATCGTCGGATGCGGTGGAATCAGCCGTGCCCACGCCTCAGCATACGCCAACCTGGATGGCGTCACGCTCAGTGCACTTTGCGACATCAACGCCGAAGCGCTCAACGCCCGCGCCGACGAGCATGGAGTTGCCGCCCGCTATTCCGACTACGAGGAGATGTTCGAGAAGGAAGACCTTGACGTTGTCAGCGTCTGCACGCACGCCCCACTACACGGGCCGGTCGCCATCGCCGCCGCCAAACATGGCGTCAACGTCCTCAGCGAGAAGCCGTTGTCCATCGATCTGCAGACCGCCGACAAAATGGTTGCCGCCTGCAAAGAAGCCGGCGTCCGACTTGCCGTCAGCCACCAGTTCCGCTTTACCCCTCTCTTCCAGGAAGCAAAGGCTTGGATAGACGCGGGTCGAATCGGAGAATTTCGCTCCATTCGTGAAGTGGGAAAGGGCCGCCCAGCCGGCTTTGAACTGATGGAAATGGGCGTACACTACTTCGACGGTATGGACCTGTTCCTCGACGGAATCGAGTGGATTCACGCCCAGATAACCTACGATGGCCACGAAGTCGGCGTCGAAGATATCATGACCAGCAGGGAGCTTTGCAAGACTGACAAAAGAGACAACGGCATCGTTGCCGGCGATACGATGCTGATACATGTTAAGGGCAGAAACGGCGCCTCTGGAGTAATGGAGCTGTATCGCCGCCAGGAGGTACAGGGCTGGATGATGGGACCCCACATTTTAGGTTCCGAGGGACAACTGATGATCAGGCCGAATCCGGACACCTTTGTCGACGAACTGTGGCACTGTCCTTTTGATGTCTCCTTTCCCGCCCATACGCCGCAGTGGGAAAAAGTGCCGATTGACCCGGAACGGCTCAGAATCGGAGACGGTCTATGGGGAAGACGCCAGTCGATCTGGAGCGTACGCGACATGGTCACTTCGATAAAGGAGGGCCGCCAACCACAGCTGGGCGGCTCAGCCGCGCTGACCTCGCTCGAATGTGTATTCGCCGTCTACGAGTCACACTTTACAGGAACTCGGGCGACATTGCCTCTGAAAGAACGCCGCCATCCCCTGGTAAATCGACTCCAGAACACCTAAGGAAATTGTGCGTCGTGAACACCTGTCTTACCCACCGTTCCCTCCCCCAACGCGGATGAACGGTTGACTCCTCGCTTCTTCTATGGCTGGTGGATCGTCGCGGCTGCAGTCCTCCTCCAGTTCACATTTCTCAGTGTTAGCCAGTCCACAGTCAGCGTATTTCTGCGTCCTGTCGTCGCAGAGATGGGATGGCAGGTCTGGCAGTTCACCCTGGGTTCGTCTCTGTCCGTGTTGGCCGGCGCCCTCTCCGGCGTAGTGGTTGGCCGCATCGTTGACCAGCGCGGGCCCCGCATCCTCGTGCTCGGCGGTGCCGTCGTAGCGGCCATCTGTCTCTTCGGTCTGGGCAGGCAGGCCAACCTCTGGCTTTTCTGGATTCTGCACATGAGCGCCGGCTTCATCGGCTGGACGCTCTTCGGGCCTCTGGTCGTTAACACGACTATCAACAAATGGTTCGTGCGACGTAGGGGTTGGGCACTCGCCATCGGTTCAAGCGGTATTTCACTGGGCGGACTGATTGCCCCGGTGGCGATGACCGTTGTCGTCGACACACTGGGCTGGCGCAACGGTTATTATGTCCAGGCTCTATTCGTACTTGCCATCGTCGCGCCTGTCGCCCTGCTCATGCGCCGGACACCGGAAGACACCGGCCTACGTCCGGACGGCGGGCCGCTACCAGGTGAAAGCGGCGTTACTTCTCCGGAGGACAGTGAACCACGTTCTCTTACCAGCCGCCAGGCCTTGCGGACACCTGGCTTCTGGCTGCTTCTCCTCGGCTACAGTATGAATCAGGCCGCCCTCGCCTCCGTGCTTACACACGCTGTTCCCTTTGCCACCGATGCCTCTTTTTCCCGTAGGACGGCCTCACTGGCTCTGGCAGTGAACGGCTTGGGAAATCTGCTTTCCAAGGCCGTGTGGGGATACTGCCTCCAACGGTTTCCACCCCGCTGGCTAGCCGTAGCCGCATTCACCTCGGGGGGCGGCGGTGTCGCTCTCATGCTTCTGGCCGCATCCACAGGGGAACTGGCGCTTCTCTTCGCAGGATTCTTTTTCTACGGATTCGGTTTCGGGGGTACGATTCCAATCAGCGAGTCCCTCTGGGTGAGTTACTTTGGCCGTGCTCACATCGGCGCTGTCCGCGGCGTCGCCCAGCCGCTGACCGTGATTGGCCCCACCATTGCACCCGTTCTTGTCGGCGCGGCCTACGATCTGCAGGGGAGCTATCACCTGGCGTTTCTTGGCATCATCGGTGTCTATGTGCTTGCAGGCCTTCTGGTGGCGGTCTCCCGCCCGCCAGGAGTACAGTCGACGCAATAGTTCGGCCAAGGAGTCGCTCGCGTGTTTGCCCTCTGTCGGTCACCTTCTCCATTCTGTCTCTTTGTCCGTTTTTCGGCTATGATTAGCCAATATCCGGGCCCGGCCGCGCCGTGTGCATTTCGCGCTCTCGTTCCCAGGCCCAGCGAGTGCATCTGCTGTCCAAAATGCTGAAAAGTCGCTGTCCAGGGTTTACGCCAAGTTCGCAGCTTTCTCATTAGGACAAGCAAGAACGAAAATGCCTGACGATCAGAGCGGTCTGTTACTCCGCATATCGGAAAACGACAATGTCTACGTGCTCCTGCAAAGCTTGTCCGCAGGAACCCGCCTGCAACTCGGCGAAGAGATAGTTGTCATTGAAGTTTCGCTCGGACTAGGCCACAAGATCGCGGCCCGCAACATTGTCTCAGGCGAAAAGATCGTCAAGTACGGCGCGCCGATAGGATCGGCGACGCGCGACATACGCATGGGAGAGCACGTCCACGTGCACAACATCAAGAGCGATTACATTCCCACCTACACTCTGGATTCAAAGACGGTTTGAGCTGGTTGAGGAGCGAGCCGATGTCTGCGAAAACCGAATTCACAGGATTCCTGCGCCAGGACGGCCGTAAGGGCATCCGCAACACGATCCTGGTCGTCTATCTGGTCGAATGCGCCCACCACGTTTCCCGGGAAATCGTCTATCCCTTTCGCAAACAGGGTGTTCACCTGATCGGGTTCAGCGGCTGCTATCCTAACCAGTACGCGTTCGACATGATGGCCCGACTTTGCTGTCATCCGAACACGGGCGGGGTCCTGCTCGTATCCCTGGGTTGCGAAAGTTTTGATCGGCGCGGCTTGGCCAAGCATGTCAAGGAAAGCGGCCGACCCGTCGAGACGCTTGTGATCCAGGAAAGGGGAGGCACTCTTACAACTATCGAGCAGGGCCAGCAGTGGCTTGAAGAGACCATAAGTGAACTTGAAGAGAATACGCCGCGAGTCACGATGTCGGTAGATGAACTGGTCGTAGGCGCGATCTGCGGCGGTTCCGACGCCACCAGCGGCATCACCGCCAACCCTGCGATTGGGCGCTGCTTCGACCTGCTGGTGGAGAATGAAGCCAGCGCCATTTTCGAGGAGGGCGGCGAGCTGATCGGCTGCGAGCAGATCATGGCCGATCGTGCGGTAACGCCCGAACTTGCGCACGAAATCCTCGGCACAATGGAAAAGACCGCGCGCTATTACACGACGATGGGGCACGGCAGTTTCGCCGTCGGCAATGCCGATGGCGGCCTGACTACGGTCGAAGAGAAGTCGATGGGCGCCTATGCCAAGAGCGGCTCCTCGCCTATAAGAGGGCTGATTAAACCCGGCGATGTGCCGCCCGCCGGCGGACTGTACTTGCTGGACATCGTACCCGACGGCGGCGCCCGCTTCGGCTTCCCCAACATCAACGACACCGCCGAAATCGCCGAGCTCATCGCATGCGGCGCCCATCTCACACTCTTTTCAACGGGGCGAGGCTCGGTCGTGGGGTCCGCGATCTCACCTGTCGTAAAAGTGTGCGCCAACCCGGAAACCTTCCGGCGGATGGCCGGCGACATGGATGTGGACGCAGGCCGAATTCTGGAAGGTCAGGCGACACTGAACGATGTCGGGCAAGAGATTTTCGAACAAGTCCTGTCGGTCGCCGGCGGCGCTCCGACCAGGTCGGAAAGCCTGGGCCACCAGGAGTTCGTACTGACCTACAAGACGTTCGAACCCATAGGACCAGCCTGCCTACCCGTATAGTGTCGGATAAGACTTGCCAATCATCTAGTGGAACGAACGTACCCGCATTGCTATCCCCGACACACGTAGTAACATGGGGATAATTGAACATTGACCTCAAACAATGCGAGGCAAGAGAAAGGGCCCTCAATTACTGGAGGGCCCTTGAGAATGAGTGAGACTGAATCTCCGATGCAGAAGCAAGATTCCCCTTTCCCGAAAACCTTGAAATGACCACAGATTCCCAAGTAACGCCGCACACGACCGACGCCGTCGAACAGTCCGAATCCTCGCCAACGCAGCATTTCACGCCCAACCGCACGAAAGCCGAATATGTCGGGCTGGCCGCACGCGGTTTCGTGATGGGATGCGCCGATATCGTTCCCGGCGTCTCCGGCGGCACCATGGCCTTCATCCTCGGCATCTATGAAGAGCTGGTAATGAGCATCCGCGCCGGCGCACGCAGGCCATTCTGGCAGGCACTGCTGCGTTTCGATATCCCGGCCGCGCTGGAAGCGGTGAACGCCCGCTTTCTGGCTGCCGTCCTAGCAGGTATCGTAGTTGCCGTCTTCACACTCGCCTCGTGGCTGGAGTGGATTCTGAAGTCCCACCCCGTCCCGATTTGGAGTTTCTTCTTCGGGCTGGTTTTCGCCTCAATCGTCACAGTACGCAAGCGCATTCGCCGTTGGACCGCAACACTATACGCGGCGCTTGCTGTCGGCGCGGTGGGCGCATTCTTCGTAGTCGGCGCGGTCCCGGTTCAGACGCCGGAGTCGGCCTGGTTCCTGTTCCTCAGCGGCATGCTGGCAATCTGCGCCATGATCCTGCCCGGAATCTCCGGCTCGTTTATTCTGGTGCTCTTGGGAAAATACCAGTTCGTGCTCGCCGCAGTAAACCAGCGCGACCTCGAAAGCCTGGCCATAGTGGGCGTCGGCGCGGTCGTTGGAATCGTCACCTTCGCCCAGATCCTCGCCTGGCTCTTCAAGCGTTACCATGACCTCACCATCGCCGTGCTGATCGGTCTGATGGCCGGCAGCCTGCGCAAGATCTGGCCGTGGAAGCTGACAGTCGAATCCATCATCGACCGCCACGGCGAGGTTCTGCCGACAGTACAACAGAACTTCCTGCCCTCCGCCTGGGCCGGGGAGGTTTTCCTGGCCCTGGGGCTGGCCGTGGCAGGTTTTGTCATCGTGTTGGTTCTGGATCGTCTCAGTACGTCGAAGTGAACCGGTCTCAAGTGCTGTAGGAAGTCGGCCAAGAGCAGCAATCACGAAGCGGTCGACTGCGACTCCTCTTCCACCACTCTGCGAGGCGTTGTCCAGCGCGGCTCACTGACCCAGAACACCATCAGAATGAGAGCGATGCTCCCGACCACAAGCGCAACACCAAACATGGCGGCATAGCCCAACGCGCCGGCCAGCCATCCGCCGAGAATCGGCGCGCCAATTAGCACCGGCGCCAGAATCGTGTTTGTCAGGCCGACGTAAGTAGGCCGATCCTCAGGCGCGCAAAACTCCAGAATTATGCTGAGCGAGGAAGTGTGATCCGCCGCTAGATAGGCCCCGAGGCATAGGAATGTTAACAGAAGACCGTACGGTACAGTGCCCCAGGCATTGAGTAAGGCTGAGGTCCCGCCTTGCATGCCCCATGAATTGACGTCGGTGGCCGACAGGGGATTCAAGCTCACCCCGCCGGCGAGCAAGAGCGCGCTGAGCGGAGCCAGAACCACGAAAAAGGCCCCTGCAGCCAGCACTGCCTTATGGCCGACGCGATCGGCAAACAGGCCCCACAACGGGTTGAGAACCGCCTGCGTCCCGACGAGCACTGCCGTCAGAAGGCCAACGCCGCGGCCGTCGAGCGAAAACAGCTCTGTGCCGTAAACCGCGTAGAAACCGGAGCTCATCCCTCCTAAATTCACTAAAGACTTACTTAGCAGATATCGACGGTAGTTGCGGTCCCGCTTCAGAACGGTTGAGAGCCGCCCCAGGTAGAGGGCGAGGGGAGCCACTTTCTTGATAGACTCGCTGGCTGGCTCACGGGTGAGTGCCAATCCCGCCCAGGAAATAATCGTGAATCCAAAGCCCAGAAAGAAGAGAAGTGCGTAGTTGTTGGGGAAGGCATGGTTGACCAGTATTCGCCCTACGAAGTAGGCGCCTACCACACCCATCAGTTGGCCCAGTCCAAAGCCAAGTCCGAACCAGATGCCGCGCCGGCGAACCGGGATTACCTTGGCGATCATGTCCAACCAGGCAGGTGTTGCAACGCCTGCCCCGGAAGACGCAACCCCGACGCCTACGAGGACCGCGACCAAAGCGATCGTCGGCGCAGAAAGTGCAAAAGCGAGGACAAGCAGGCCTATCAGGAGATAAGGCAGCCGCTCGAAAGCAAAGCCGACGACCATGACGAACGGCTTCTTGTAGGCCATGCTTTCGGCCCAGTTGGCCGTCAGAAGTTGGGGCAGATAGAAGCCTATACCCCATAGCGCCGGCACAAGGCCTATTGCCAATTTGGAATCGGTCAGTTGGCTCACCAATACTGGGATCACGGTCTCTCTGGAAATGAAACTGATCCCCAGCGTTATGAAAGCGATGTCCCACAGATTAACGGAGAAGTTCCAGTTTGTTGCGTTGCTACCGCGCTCCATCAGCGCCGACCCCGTCCGATTCTGAAAAAGGCCGGAATCCCCGCACCATCAGTCCTTGAGGCTCGTTTTCACGGCGCGCATTTTCTGCCTGCTTCTCGGCCTCGGCGCGGTTGGAGGTGGTGGTCGCCCTGATGATCGCGAAATCGTCGGGCCTGCGGTAGCGGTTGATAAAGACGGGGCGGGGCGATTGCGAGTGGTTTTGCTTCGAGCCGTGGATCGTCCTGACGTGGAAGAAGATCGCGTCCCCTGCCTGCCCGACGATGGGCAAGGACGCCTCCCAAGGCCATTCGTCCTCATCCAGACCCAGGTGCGAGAAGGTGTCGACGTGCTGCAACTGGCCATGCTTGTGGGAGCCGGGCACGACGTGTAACGCGCCGTTGACCAGGTCGGTGTCCACCACGTAGGAGAGGATACCAACCGGGCCTTCGTATCGATGTTCAAAGTAGGCAGAGTCCTGGTGCAGATGCTTGGGATGGCCGCCTACAGGCTCCTTGACAAGTGACTGACCGTTGCCAAACAGCTCAATATTAGGGCCAAGAACTGCCTCGAGTATGTCGAGCGCAGTCGGGTCCACCGCCGCGCGCAGAAACGCGGCACTGGTAAAGTAACTAATGCCGACCGTCATGATCTGCTTGTCCCGCCTGTAGCCCTCAGGTGCGGGAATAAATAGAGAGCCATTGGGAGACACCCAGCCCTCAGGCCTTCTCTCCGCCTTGTCGAGCAACGCAATCGACTGGCGTACCGTGGCCTCGATGTCGGCGGCCATGTCAGCGATATACGGCTTCATTAACCCCCGCACGACAAGACATCCGTGCTGCAGGTAAACCGCCGCAGCTTCGGCAACATCCAGCGCTTCAAGCGACACCGTTATGTCGTCAGCCGAGACTTCCGGTGCCTTCACTTTCTGCATCATCAGAATAGATTCTCCGGTGTCGTCGTCGGGCACCAGCGATGGGCGCTCAAGTAATCCAAAGCGATGTTGAGTGCTTCATTTGTACCCACGCGGCGCATCGCATCAACAGCATAGGCGCGCACGTAACGGTTCTCGTCCCGCAGGGCCGCCTGCAACGCCGGCAAGGCCGCCTCCGCCTTGGGTCCCAGCCGCTGCAATGACTGCGCCGCCGTGAAACGCACCTGTCCGTCGGCGTCCTGCAGACCGCTTTCCAGCCCCGGAATAGTCACGTCAACCGGCTCTTTCATCAAGCCCAGCGCTTCAACCGCCGCACGGCGCACCAGCACCGAAGGGTCCGCAACCGCATTGGCCACCGCCTCGACACAGTCTGCGTCCGCCTGTCCCAGCTCACCCAGGGCAAACGTCGCATGCATACGAGCTTGCTCGCTGTCGTGCTCGAGTGCGTCCAGCAGAACGCCTTGGACATCCTTTCCGATTGCAGTCAACCCGTAGCCTGCGTTGCGAGATGCAGTTGTGTCTCCGCTTGTCAGAGCCTCCGCAAGCGCGGGGACCGCCCCGTCCGCATGGGATGCCAGACGGTAGGCGGCATCCACGCCCTTCGGTTCATAGCGCGAGGCCAAATTACCTATCAGGTCCGACATGGCGCCATTCTCAAGTCCGTGGTCGTTTGAATCCGAATTCCTTCCTCCGGAGCCGTTCCCTTGAGCGCCTGTTACCCCTCTGTGCCAGCGCCACTGACTCGCCCAAAGCTCGTTGTGGTCAACCGGAGTCTCTTCAACCCGCGCCCAGTCCTCCTGGCGATTGTTCCAAGAAGGGCCTGTGGGTGCATCCATACGCACAAACTGAAATTTCACCATCGCCCGCGTCTTCTCAGAGAGGTTGGCGCCTCCTCTGTGCCACAGGTCGTAGTGGATGAGCCCGAAAGTGCCTTCAGGCCCCTCCATGTAGACGGGCTGTTCGGTCTCGTCTCCAGCTCGTTTCGTATAGTATTGTGTCCCCGGAAGCAGGCCGGACGGCCCCATCTCCTCATCCACCGCCTGCGGGTAGTAGAAGATCATCGCCCACCAGTTATGGTGGTTGCGCACTTTCTGATGGCCCCAGTAGCTGTCTTTGTGCCAGCCCTGAACTTTCCGGCCCGGATAAGTGAAGTGACAGTGACGGTGGGGGTGAATCGTATAGTCAACCCCTAATACACTCGTCAACGCGCCGCGAACAACTGGGCTCTGAACGATGTCATTGAACTCACTCAGACGCGGCAGAATGTTATTGCCGGGGTTGCCTTCCTTCTCCATCACCTCATTCAGCTTGCCGTTCAGCGACTCATGAAACTCTTTCGGAAAGTCGGTCTTCAGAACCAGGAAACCGTGGGAGATAAACTGGCGCATCTGATCGTCAGTCAGAAGATGATTCGAGAGGTTCATTTTAGTTCCCTTCCTCGGAAACTGCCCGATTGAGACAATTCCCTTGCTCTCCTGCAAAAGAACGAAGCTCGGCCCTGCTGCTCAAACGTTAGGTCCGAACTGCTATACACTTGCGGGCGGCACAGTTGGCCCTCTTTCAATATCGGAATTGCCTGTCCCCAGAGCCCCGTTCCCTCGCGATTCATGATCGGCTCTGCCGAATACTGCGCCAGATAGCAGCGCCGGACTCCCGATGTCGTATTGGGCCCGCTACGGTGAAATGTACGGCTGCTGAAGACTACTATACTGCCTGCAGGGACAAGCGCCGGGACACCCGGGTGGTCCCCCTGATAGCCTATTTTGTCGTTGCTGCCGCTTTCGATTTCGTGGTCGTAAAGGTCGTCCGGCGTCATTCCTATTGCCGAGTAGGGCAAAACGGAGACAGTCCCATTCTCAATCGACATATCGTCCAACGCGCACCAGCACGACAGATAAGGCCTGTGATAGTGGCCGACATAGCCGGAGTCCTGGTGCCATCCGAACTTTGTGCCCACTTCGGCGAATTTCACGACATACTGTTCGTGAAACAGAAAAGCGTCTTCCCCAAGCGTCGCGCTGCAAATGTCACCCATCAGATCACTGAAGAGAAAGTCAGTGATGGTCGGGCTTTCCAGGCCTCGCCGGCTGATGAAATAGCGTTTCTTGTAATGGTTGATTCCCTGCACCGTAACCCCTTTGGCCTCCATCTCCGCATCATAACGGTCGATGTAGCGCTGGCACTCTTCACGCAGCCCCTCTACCTGCGCCGGCGGGATGACGTTTTCCAGGAAAAAATAACCTTCGTTTCGGAAACTCAGCCGGTGTTCTTCAGTAATGTGCATTGTAATCCCCGGTTACGCTGTCTTTCATTCCTTAACGAGCAGTACTAAGTTCTTCCTACGGATGCACAGAGACTACATTAGCAGCCAGTGGAACACAATCCCTGCAGCCTCCGTTTCGATGCCACTATTTCTGCCGTATCACTGCCTGATATCAGCATGAAAATTCGGGCAAGTTACTCCTGCCAGACCACTTTTCTTATACCCTAGCACCTAACGAAAGTCAAACCGACTTCCCATCTGCGCCTTGACAAATACATCCGGCCCTGTTCACGCCCCGTTTCGGAATATAGCAGACCATTTACGCATCCACTACCTGAAACCTCCTTGATAAAAGGAATTCGCGATGCCCCTTAGCTGCCCTCTGCAAAGAGGAAACATACCGAACACCAGAAGTTATCGCACAAGTGTGCTATAATATCACCATACCTGCCCCCTGTGCAATTCAACATACATCAAATTAGAGTTAGCGACGCAGCCGCAACTGAATCGCAACCCGGAGCGAAGGGCGCAGAAGCGCTCATTCTCCCCTCATGAAAGTTATATGGGCGGTCGGGCCTTCGGCCCTCCCTTGTGCAGGGGCTGCGCCCCCGCAACGCCCCCCTCTGGCTACCCACCGCACTGAATCTTCCCGACCTTCGCTGCGCGCCGACATTGCGTCGCAACCAACCTTAAAGGCTGCCAACCAATTGTGCCATCGGAAAGGATTAACGGGCGTGAGGATGAAGAATAGGTCTAGACAGACATTGTATGTGGCTTGATATGTATATATATAATATATGTTTTCAAAGCGGGCTACGTAGTGGCATGGTCAAACTCTTTGTACAGATAGGACCCGCCGCCCACTATTCGTAACTCCCAGTCATTCGCAAACCCCGGACGGCTCGCGCCCCTTTCGGCCCGCATCTGTGCAGGGCCGGACAGCTTTTCACCACCTGTCTGGAAGCCTTACTCTGACGACGCCAACGGCCCTTCGTGTACACAGAGACTCCTGCAGCAAGCACACGTAAATGCTCCTTTTCTCTCGTGATCTCTCGTACAACGCTCGTAAACGCTTGTACAAGCGCACTTGTGCCATCAAAGTCCCAGGCATACCGAAAATCCAAGAATCCTGCGAATCCTGATTCAGACAGTCGGCTCGCGCCTATCCAATGCTCCTCCAACCTTCCCGGTCGCTTCCACAAAAAAAACTGCCAGTTCCCAAGTACAGTGTGCGCAAACCTGCTCCATCCAATACCCGCGACGACCATTCTGCAATCCAAGGACCAAGCCGAATTCTGCAGGGACTTGCGCGTTCCTCTCAACTGAGGTAAAATTTCGAAACCGCTTTAGTATGCTACATTTCAAAATGTCCAATGGATCAGGGCGCTGCTCGCCCAAAACATTCTGCCAATGAGTGGACTTGCCAGAGTAATTCGCTACGTAGGACCCTATAAGTGGATGGCCGTACTGGGGCTGGTCACGACAATTCTACCGGTTCTGATGGAGCTGGTGACGCCCCGCATGGTTCAGTACATTATCGACCAGGGCATTCGCGCCGAAAACATGGTCGTCGTCTGGCAAGGCAGCGGCGTAATGTTGCTGGCTGCAGTCTTGGGCGCGGCCACAACTATCGGCCAGGGAATCGCCCGCGCACAGATTTCGCAAGGTATCGCCTTCGACCTGCGCAACGACCTGTTCCGCCACATCCAGCGCTTCTCCTTCGCCAATCTGGACCGCATGCAGACAGGTCAGCTGATGACGCGTGTGTCCAGCGATGTCGATGTTGCCCGCATGTTTTTGAGCGCAGGCCTGGCGCTCCTGCTGAGAACTGCACTGATGGTGGTCGGCAGCCTCGTCATGATGCTCGTAATCGACTGGCGGCTAAGCCTGGTTATGGTCGGCATGCTGGTGATTTCTGGCGTCGTTATTTCATGGCTCCTACGCGTAGTTGGCCCTCTCTTTACAATCGTCCAGGAAAAGCTTGGCAAGCTGAATACACAGGTACAGGAAAACCTGGCCGGCGTGCATGTTGTCAAGGCCTTTGTACGCGAACAACACGAGGTCGAACTGTTCAACGTCCAGAATCAGGAATACATGGATCAGAACATTAAGGTTGGCCGGTACCTGGCACTGGTGATGCCTGTGCTGCTTGTTGTGACCAATCTGGGCGCCACCTTGGCCATCTGGCGAGGCGGCCTCGACGTCATCGGCGGACGCCTGACAATCGGCGAATTAGTTGCCTTCAGCAACTACATGCTGATCGGAATGTCGCCCCTGCTGCTACTCAGCAATATCCTGGCAATGATCTCCCGTGCTGAGGCCTCGTCAAAAAGAATCGTGGAAGTACAGGACACGGTTCCCGCCATTCAACCCCCCGCCACGCAGGGGGTCCGGAAAGAACCCGAAGGCGAAATCACATTTGAAAACGTTTCTTTCCGCTATTCTGGCTCAAGATTGCGTCCCGCACCCGGCTCTTCCACCAACGGCGACGAGAACGCTTTGACGCGCAGCACCTCTGCGGACCGCGCCTGGGAAGATGAACAGCGGACGGTGCAGTTGGTCAACGGTGTCAGGCGGCCGGTCGGCGAGGAGGTGTTGGACGGCATCCATCTGCAGGCCTCACCCGGCCAGAAAGTTGCCCTCATGGGTGCCACCGGCGCCGGCAAGAGTACGCTCGTCAATCTCATTCCCCGCTTCTACGATGCCGTCAGTGGCGAGATCAGGCTGGACGGCATTGATGTACGCGATTGGGAGCCGACTGAATTGCGCCGGCACATCGGCGTCGTCCTGCAGCAGACGACCCTGTTCGCAGGAACGGTGCGTGAAAATATCGCCTACGGGCGTCCCGAAGCGTCGATGGAGGAAGTGGTCAACGCCGCAGAAGCAGCCCAGGCCCATAGTTTTATCATGCAAATGCCGGAAGGCTACGAAAGCATGGTCGAGGCACGCGGCGCCAATCTTTCAGGTGGGCAGAAACAACGAATCGCCATTGCGCGCGCCTTGCTGACCAAGCCGGCCGTCCTCATTCTCGACGACAGCACAAGCGCGGTCGACCTCGATACCGAGGTGCGGCTACAAGAAGCGCTCAAGGAGAAACTGGAAGGAACAACCACCTTCCTCGTCGCCCAGCGCATCAGCAGTGTGGTTGACGCCGACCTGATACTCGTTCTGGACGACGGTAAAATTGCGGCCCAAGGTACACACGAGGAGCTCCTGGCTTCCAGTGATATATACCAGGAGATCTACTACTCTCAATTTGAAGAGGCATAAGCCCGAATACTCCCGCGCGCATCCACAATCCTGTACGCGCTCCCTATGATCCTATGACTGTAAACAGACCACCACAACGACAACCGATGCGCCTTGGTTTTGGCGGCGGCGGCATGATGACAGGGGAAGCCGCCGCCAACACGCGCCACACTCTCAAGAGAATGGCGTCCTATCTGCGGCCCTACCGCATGCATTTGCTGGTTGTCGCCCTCTTCGTAACATTTAGCACGATATTGCGCCTCTATGGCCCTGTCCTGCTTGGGCGCGCAATAGATGAGTTCATCGCACCGGGCGATACAGTCGGCCTGCGAAACCTGGTAGTGCAGATCGCCTTCGTTTATATCGTCGCTGCAGCCGCCTCGACTGTTCAGGGTCTGATCATGGTTATGCTCGGCCAGCGCTTCGTATCCGATATCCGCGGCGGCCTCTTCAGCCATGTCCAGGAAATGTCGATGGTGTTCCACGATCGCAACCAGGTGGGCGATCTGATGAGCCGGATCACGAATGACTCCGAAGCCATCAACCGCACACTGTCCAACGGTCTGATCGAGTTCACTTCGAACGTTCTGCTACTGGGCGGCACCTTTGTCGCAATGTTTCTGCTTAACTGGCAGCTGGCGCTTGCCATGCTCGTCCTGATGCCGCTGATGCTATACATAACCGGCGAAGTGACCCGCCGCAGCCGCGCCGCGTTTCGGACCGTGCAGCGCAACCTCGGTGCCCTCAACGCTGTCATGGAGGAGAACATCGCCGGCGCGCGCGTTGTACAGGCCTTCGCCCGCGAAAAAGAGGTATATGAAGACTTCCTCGAAGTCAATACCACCTACCGCAAGGCCGGGATGACCGCCGACATCATCACCGCCGCCCTGGGGCCGATGTTCACCACCATGATGACCATCACGATAGCCGCGGCCGCGCTTCTCGGCGGTTGGCTGTCGATTCAGGGAATCCTGGAAGTCGGCGTTCTTGCAACCTTCATCATCTACATAATGAACTTCTTCCGGCCCATGCGCGGCATTGCCATGCTATACAACCAGCTGCAATCGGCCCTGGCTGGCGCCGAGCGCATTTTTCAGACCCTGGACGTGGAGCCCGTCGTTACCGACCGCCCCGATGCGCCGCCCCTGGAGGAAATTGAGGGCGACGTACAGTTCGAAAATGTGAGCTTTAGCTACGAAGACGAACCCCAGGCCCCTCAGGACCGCGCGCCAATGGCCAGGGGTAATAGTCAAAGATCGGCCTCACAGATCGAGCCAGCAAGTAGGCCCCCAGACGAACCGGTACTGCAGAATATCAGTCTCCACGCCAAGCCCGGCGCCACCATCGCGTTGGTGGGCCCAACCGGCGCCGGTAAGACGACCATAGTCAGTTTGCTGAGCCGCTTCTATGACGTGGATGAGGGCAGCATCCGTATCGACGGCCATGACATTCGCGACGTGCAACAGGCTTCTCTGCGGAAACAGCTGGGGATCGTTCTGCAGGACACCTTCCTCTTTTCCGGCACTGTGCGCGAAAACATTCGCTATGGCCGTCTCGAAGCGACCGACGACGAGGTCGAAGCCGCGGCCAAATTGGCCAATGCCGACAGTTTCATAAGGCTGCTTCCGGGAGGCTACAACTCGCAGGTTTCGGAGCAAGGCAACAATTTCAGCGAAGGGCAGCGTCAGTTGTTGGCGATTGCGCGGGCAGTGCTTGCCGACCCTCGCATCCTCATCCTCGATGAAGCCACCAGCAGCGTCGACACGCGTACCGAAGTGCATCTCCAACAGGCGTTACTACGGCTGCTCGAAGGTCGCACCGCATTTGTTATTGCCCACCGGCTCAGTACGATTCGCAACGCCGATGAGGTCTTGGTCGTCAATGACCATCGCATAATCGAGCGCGGCAGCCATGATGAGCTATTGGACCTGAAGGGCTTCTACCACGACCTGTACACGAGCCAGTACATGCGGGTAAAGAGGAAAGAGGCGGACTTGGAGGAACTGCGCTTAAACTGACCTGCTGTTCAGTCTATCCGCGCCCCGCTATTGGCATCAAAGAGGTGAAACTCACTCCGATCGAAATGCGCTTCAATCTGCTCGCCCTGAGCAATGCGGTCGCGAACACTCGCCTGCCCTACCAGGAAGTGATCGCCGCAGCGGAAACCGATCATCTGCAACTGCCTGCCGTAATCCGATTCCACCGACGCCACAGTCCCCCGCCAGACATTGGCTGCCCGCGTCCCAACCGCACCACTCTCCGGCGTCCGCTCCCCTTCGGCGACTCGAACCTGAACTGACTCAGGCCGGATCCCGATCGTCAGACTGTTCCCAACGCTGAGCGTGTCCATTTGAGAGGGCTCTAGAGAGATAGCTTGCTCGTGACCCAATCTGAGGCCGCCCTCGCTCACCACCCCCCCGTGCAGAACGTTCATAGGAGGCACACCAAGGAAGCCGGCCACAAATGTGTTGGCGGGCCGTCGCCGCACCTCCCCGAACGGGCCAACCTGTTCAATCTGACCGGCCCGCATGACAGCCACCTGATCCCCCAGCGCCATCGCCTCGGTCTGGTCATGTGTCACATAAAGAGCGGTAATAGCAAAGCGGCGCAACAGGCGCTTGATTTCGACACGTGTCTGCGAGCGCAGCTTTGCATCCAGATTGGAGAGCGGCTCATCAAAGAGGAAGACCTGCGGCCTGCGTACGATGGCGCGTGCGATGGCAACCCGTTGCTGTTGCCCGCCAGACAGCGTGCCCGGTTTGCGCTGGAGCAGCGTGCGAAAGCCGATGCCCATTATTTCAGAGGTTATGCGGATTCGCTCTTCGATCTCTTCGTCTGGCGCCTTGCGCATGCGGAAAAAGAAGGAGAGGTTGCCATGGCCCTCAAAGTGGGGGTAGAGAGCGTAATTCTGGAACACCATGCCTATAAAGCGGTCTCTGGGCGCCACGTCCAGCATATTGCGGTCGTCATAGAAAAGGTCGCCGCCGTAATCAGATTCCAGCCCGGAAACGACACGCAACAGTGTACTTTTCCCGCATCCCGACGGCCCCAGCACCGCCATCGTTTGTCCGTCAGGGACCGTGAGATCGACATGGTCGAGCGCATGCACACGGTCAGGCGCCTCGTCTTCTCCCTCGCGCGCGCTGGGACCTGACGTTCGCATCCACGGAATCGCCGCTCCCCGGCCGGATCCACCGTGTGCGCCAAACTCTTTGCAAACTTTGCTCAGACGGATCGTAGCCAATCTGCTGTCCACCCTGTGTTCTCAAAAAAGAACGGAACGACTCACCCTCAACTGATTCGCAATCCTGAACGAGGCGAGCAAAGGTGCTCTCTAATCTTTCTACTTCTTCTATGGGCGGTCGGCCGCAAGCGGCCTCCCTTGTGCAGGGGCTGCGCCCCCGCAACGCCCCCCTACAAAACCATCTCTCACCGACCGTGTGCATTCTTCGCAACGTGTCGGCTGGCGAGCATGGCGGCGGCTGTACACCAGTTGCGTCACCAAGAGCCTGAATAGTTCCAAGGATGACTGGCTGGTCAACTACTGTGGCTTAGTAGTTACGGAAAAACTACAAAAGGCGGTCCCTTTCAGGTGCTGAACCACCGGGCAAGAAAAGCAAGACCCTTGCTGTACGCAAAGAACATTCTACTAGTGTTATACCAAAATTGCGAACCTGGACGCCGTATCATTAGGACCTCA
Organism: Caldilineaceae bacterium; assembly: GCA_965116395.1. Classification (GTDB taxonomy): domain Bacteria; phylum Chloroflexota; class Anaerolineae; order Caldilineales; family Caldilineaceae; genus Bin5. The sequence continues at coordinate 4,408,619 of OZ220684.1, read as the reverse complement.
AATCGCTTCGTCTCTTCAACTTAAGGCGCGCAACTGTCAGCCTGTTTCGACTGCCATCACTTCAATTCGTTGCCCCCTAATGGCAACCTGGAAATGTTTCATTTATGCAATTTGGCAACAACTGATTCGCGACCAAAGATGGGCGCTGGCACAGCCTCTGAACGGCTGCGGGAATCCCATCCGGCGTGCCACGGGAAAGATGTCTCAATATGATGTCTCAATTTTCTGTCGCGCCCATCTTGGTGATCGGGCTCTTGGCAATCCCCTGCGCGGGAGGACATGGCCCCCTCCAATAACATCGACCGTCAGCACCGCACTAGTCTCACTCCGCTATCCACTCTCCACTGCGCCATACACTACTCTTCCCAAAGTCCCGTACTTTGGTATGCTGGCATGGGATTGAGACTGAACTACAGTAATCCCGCCAATCCTCAGATCCTGCAATTCCTGATTCAGTAAGCGGCTGACCTCATCCGACCATCTCATTGGCATAGGAAAAACGCGATAGCAGCCATTTCTTGAGATAGACACATAGGATAGTGCACAGAGTCCCATTTCGTGAGCAACCATTCTGCTGTACTATATACCTCATTTGCGTTGATCCAGATGATCAGTGTAACCTAAAAGTCTAACCGAAACGGGAATCATAGCAGTTTATCTGAGGACAGAAATAGTGGTCGATAGCACGCAACGACCCCAACTGAGTAACAAGCAAGTGTCAGCCCTGTTCAAGTCAACGGCCGACTTGCTGCAAATCCTGGGAGAAAGCCGTTTTGTTGTTATGGCCTACCAGAATGCAGCCCGTACAATCGATTCCCTCGAGGAGGACATAAACACGGTTGCTTCCGCCGGCGCGTTGCAGGATCTACCCAAGGTTGGTAAGGCAATCGCCGAGAAAATCGAAACACTACTTGATACTGGCTCCCTGCCCTATTACGACGAGCTCGCCGCACAAGTCCCGGAAGGCGTTGTGGCAATGATGCAGGTTCCGGACGTCGGCCCGAAAACTGTCCAGCGATTCTGGAAAGAACTGAACATAACCAGTGTTGAAGCTCTGGAGAAATACGCGCAGGAAGGCAAATTACGCGGGCTGAAAGGATTTGGCGCCAAAACGGAAGAGCGGATTCTCAAGAGTATCGACCTGCTCCGGCGCCGCTCAGATGACCGCACGCCAATCGGCAGTTCCCGGCCACTGGCGCTCAAAATCGTGCAGGACCTGGGCGAGGGTTCCGCAAGCGGCACCTTCGAGCGCATTGCCATCACCGGCAGCCTGCGCCGCTGGCGAGAGACGACTGGCTCAATCAGTCTTCTGGCTGTAAGCAATTCACCGGAAGAGGCCTTAGAGCGCTTCAGGAGTTTGCCGCAAGTGGCGGAAGTCGTCGAAAACGGACCAGGAGGAGCGACTGTCGCGCTCGTCGACGGACTGCAGGCCTCTCTGCGATTGACTGAGCGAAAACGTTGGGGCGCCGCCCTTTGCCTTGCTACCGGAAGTGAGAGTTACATTGCAGCCCTCAGCGCGCATGCGCTGGACCAGGGTTGGCGTCTTGAAGAGGACGGGTTGTCCGCTCTGTCTTCAGCGTCAACGACTGGAAACGGGCAGTCTTCCCAGCCCGTCCTTGAAGGCGAAAAACGCCACTTTGAAAGCGAAGAGTCGCTGTACGAATTTATCGGACTGCAGTGGGTACCCCCGGAACTGCGGGAAGGCGCCGCCGTGGTCGACGACGCCCTGGATCGCAAGCTGCCGAGGCTGATTTCGGCTAGCGGGCTAAGAGGCGAACTGCACGGCCACACGACCTGGAGCGACGGGAAATCCACCGTCGCCGAAATGGCCGAGGCTGCCCGCAACAAGGGGTATCGCTATTGGGCTGTAACCGACCACAGCATTGGCCTCGGCGTTACCCGCGGCGTTGACGCCAAGGCACTCCTCGACCAGCGTAAAGAGATCGATGCCACCAACGAGCGCTACGCGGCCGAGGGCATCGACTTTCGGCTGATTCAAGGCACTGAGGTGGAAGTGCTCGGCGACGGCGAGTTGGGTTTGCCGGACGATGTCTTAGCCTCCCTGGACATTGTGGTGGCCAGTATACACAGCGGTTTACGCCAGGATCGTGAACGAATCACAGAACGCTGCCTGAAGGCGATTGAAAACCCGAATGTGGACATCCTGGGCCACCCTACTGGCAGGCTTCTTGGCAGACGACCGCCTTCGGAAATAGATTTGGAGCAAGTCATGCGGGCCTGCGCCAAGAACGGGACCGCGGTCGAGATGAACGCCAATCCCGAGCGGCTGGACCTTTCAGCTGAACATGCCCGCCAAGCCGTCGAACTGGGCTGCACAATCGTCATCAACAGCGACGCGCACAGCATCAGCCAGCTGGACCTGATGCCTTTTGGAGTCCACACTGCCCGGCGGGCCGGGCTGCGTGCCGAAAGCATTCTCAACGCCAAACCACTGGCTGACCTGCTTGCACTGTTGAAGCGAAATAGATCCGGGAGGTACGTAAAGTGATTGATGAGACCCGGCGTCCTGACAGCGAAACTGAATTCGAAGAGCCGGTCTTTGCGTCGGAAGAACAACTGTCTAACGAGAAGGAACCGGAGCCAACCGCGGACTTTGGGCAAGAAATCCCAGATGTGACCGAACCGGATTTCCAATCAGGGACGGAACAGTTTTCGGCGACCGACACCGAAACGCTTTTGGGCGCAGTTGAACCCGTATTTCCTGGGGACAATGAAGCCGAGGAGTCACACGACACATCATTTCGACAGCCAGATCCGGCTGCCCCATCGGAACAGCCTGAAACCGAATACACTTTCGGCAGCACTCTGGACACCGACTCGACTCCAGCAGAGCCGGCCCTTGAAGACTACGGCGAACAGGAATTCGACCCGCAGTCAGCCGCATCCCCAGGTACAAGCTGGGTAAACATCGCTCCTGACTCGGAGGAATCTGCCGATCCCCAAAGTGAAAGGGAATATAGCTACTTTGAAGAAACACCCGCTGCCGAAGTAGCGGCCCAACTCCCCCCCAGCCGCAAACTCGGTCGTACCGGTCCAGTTTGGGCCATTGGCGGCGTCGTGCTCGTACTGATCGCCGGACTGGTGTGGCTGGGAATCTCTCGATTGACTGGATCGCCGGAAACATCGTCCGAGCCGGTAAGCGAACCAGCTGTCCAACAGGTTGTTTCTGAAACGCCGACTATTCAGCCGCCGACAGCCACGCCCGGTCCAACGGCTACGCCCGCACCTGTCCAGTTGCCCATCAACGCCAACGTCATCGTGGGCGATACTGAAGGATTGGGCGTAAAAATGAGAGAAGATCCTGGAATAGAGGGGCTGCTTGTCCAGATTATTGAAGAAGGAACAACGATGGTTGTTCTGGATGCCGGTCTGGATTCAGAATACGAGCAATACCCAGTCGCAAGAGACGGATATCTGTGGTACCGAATGCGAGTGCCTGGCATGCACGACGATGCCGGCAACCCCTTGATAGGCTGGAGCGCTTCCGACTTTTTCGTTGTGGAGAACCCATGACCGTCGGAACGAGAATCAACATCATGTTGCCTCAGCCAGAGTTGCGTGCTCCAAACTCTGCCGCAAAACTGTCACGCCCTGAAGACGCCGGTTGCGGCTACGAGCAAAGCTCGGATTTGAGAACCACCTGACATCGGTGCCCCCGGAACATGGACCATTCCAAAAAACAGGTTGAAAACCTGCGAAAAACTGTTTCTCATCACCAGTACCGTTATTACGTCCTCGACGACCCGGAGATCAGCGACGCTGAATTTGATTCCCTTTTTCGCCGGCTACAATCTCTGGAAGAACAGTACCCAGACCTCAAAGACGAAAATAGCCCTACCGTCCGTGTCGGCGGCGGGATCGCCGCGCGCTTCGAAAAAGTAAGACATCAAGTACCAGTTCTTAGCTTGGCAAACGCCTTCGGCGAGGAGGATCTCCACAGATGGCGGGACCGCCTGCTGCGGTTATTGCCCGAGGAGGAACATGCCCGTCTCAGTTATGTGGTCGAACCGAAGTTCGACGGCCTGACAGTCGTCCTTCAGTTCGAGAATGGCCGCTTCAGCCTCGGCGCAACTCGAGGAGACGGCGAGGTTGGTGAAAACATCACCCCCAATTTGAGAACGGTTCACCAGCTGCCCCTCCAAATCCCAGTTTCCCAAAACGGAAGTCACCCTGAGGAGCAACCGCCCCGGCGTTTGGTCGTGCGCGGGGAGGTCTATGTAGAGGAAGAGGACTTTCAACAGTTCAATCAGGCCCAGGCCGAGAAAGGTGAGCGCACTTATGCCAATCCCCGCAATTTCGCGGCCGGCTCACTCCGTCTGCTTGACAGCGGCATAAGCGCCGAACGCCCGCTTAAGCTGTGGACCTATCACATCTTGGCACAGGAGGAAGTTAAAGACCCTCCGATTTCGCACTGGGAAGCATTGAATCAGCTGAGGACCTGGGGCTTTCCGGTCTGCGAAGAGTCGCGACGCTTCAACGACAACGAATGGGACGAGTTTATCAAGTTTGTCAGCAGTTGGCACGAACTGCGGGCGCGTTTACCTTACGATCTGGACGGGATGGTCGTAAAAGTGGACCTGCTTGCCCAGCAAGAGCGATTGGGCTTCACCGGCAAGGACCCACGCTGGGCCGTGGCCTTCAAAACCGGGGGCGAAGAGGCCACTACCAAACTGCTGGACATAGGAGTGAAGGTGGGTCGAACCGGCGCCATTACGCCCAATGCAACGCTGGCTCCTGTACCCATCGGCGGCGTGACGGTTCAGGCTGCCACGCTCCACAATGCCGACTACATCGAGGAGCTGGACATTCGTATCGGTGACGTTGTCCTGGTCAAACGCGCCGGCGACGTCATCCCCAAAGTGTTGCGTCCCCTGAAAGATTTGCGCGACGGCAGCGAACTTCCCTATCAGATGCCGACCCACTGCCCTTCCTGCGCTGAACTTCTTGTTCGCCCGCCGGAAGAGGTCGCCACCTACTGTGTCAACAACGCCTGCCCGGACCAGCTCGTTCGCAAGGTCGAACACTTTGTCTCGAAGGGTGCCATGGATATCGTCGGGCTGGGAACAAAACAGGCGGAGTTGTTCGTTGACGAAGGCTATGTCCATACGCTGGCCGACATCTACAAACTGCCGTGGGACCGTATCGAAGAAACTGAAGGCTATGGTGAAAAACGAGTCGAGAATCTGCGGCGTGCGGTCGAGGAAAGCAAGACGCAAGGGCCTACGCGACTGCTGACCGCGCTGGGGATCCGATTTGTCGGCTCGGTCGTTGCAGAGTTGGTAATGGATTACTTTGACTCACTCAACAGCCTCATGGAAGCCGACTTGGAGACGCTCAGCGCCATTGAAGGAGTTGGCCCCAAGATAGCTGAGGCGATCGTCTCCTACTTCGCGTTGGAACCCAATCGGGCGCTTGTGCAGGCCTTTGCCGACCAGGGTGTCGAACTGGCAATGCCAGAACCGGACGGAGAGGAAGGCGCAGCCGCCTTGCTCTTCGCAGGAAAGACGTTCGTGATCACAGGCACGCTCCCGACGATGAGCCGGACAGACGCAAAAGCCCGTATTGAGTCCATGGGAGGAAAGGTCACCGGCAGTGTCAGCTCCAGGACCGACTTCCTGTTGGCAGGCGAAAAGGCAGGCAGCAAGCTAACCAAGGCCCAGCAGCTGGGCGTGCAAGTCCTTTCCGAGCAGGAACTGCTGCAGGGCGACAACGTATTGGGATGATGGCATCGGCCCGCCAGATTTTCATACCTTAAGGCACTCGCACTGAAACGGAATAGCCTTATTTCGAATGATTAGATAAAATTCAGAAGGTTGACGATAAAAACACGGACAGATGGCCTTATGCTGCCGCCCGCGGACAGCGAAGAACTTTCACTACAGCCTTCAGAGGCTGTGTCACGCCTGTTGGACGAAGGCGCGGCATTCCTGGCGCAAGGTGAGAACGTGCCCGCAGAGGCAAGATTGACCGCAGCCGCCAACGAGGCAGCTGCAGTCGACGACTACGCCGGTTATGGACGGGCCATGGCACAACGGGCCGCATTGGAGGAGTCCACCGGCAATATCAAGAAGGCATTCGCCCACAATCAGTTGGCCCAGGAGACCTTCCTCGCAATCGGAGACGGCGCCGGGTTGGTGCAAACTTTCCGGGTGGACGGATTCCTGCATCTGCGAACTGATGCGTGGACAGCCGCAGCCCACTGTTTTGGCAAGGCACTGGGATTGGCGCTGCAGCTGGATGGCAGACTGGTGCTGACGACGCTCAATCAGGTCATTCCCGCTGCCAACTACTTGATAGAATCTGACAACATCCGGGGCTTGCTCCCACTAGGCGTGGCTCTGGCTCAGGCAGCGGAGCGCGCAGATGGCGAGCAGTTGCCCGAACTGCGCGATTTCGCCGAGTTGGCGGAAACGGTCGCCGGCGTATTTACTCCGCTGGGCGTGATGGCCGACGAACCGGAATTGACTGGAACAAAGCGGCGCCAGCTGGCCGCGCGATCCACACACCAGGCCTGGTTGGTGGACGCATTGACAAAACGGCGCTGGGGTTTGGCCGCACTGGTCAAAGAAACGCTCCAGACAAAAATGAGCTTTCATGAGGAATTGGACTGACTACCATGAGTGAAATCTGGACACCAGGCAGCCCGTCTCCATCGCAATCGTCCGGTGGAATCGAACTCCCTAAAGGTTTTTCGTCGTCAAGACGAAGTGAAGAAAACCAGCCGGAAAGCAGCGCCGAAGAAACAACTCCAAGTGAGCAACCCTCGGTGCCTGAGGAAGAAGCGACCGCGCCCCAGCAACCGGGCGACTCGCAAGAAGACGCCAGTCAACAACCCGAACTTAACCTGCTTTTCCCCCCAACCGGCGCACAGGTCACCTGTCCGAACTGTCGCTCGACCTACACTGCCGCCGTCTTTTCGATTATAGATCTGGGCGTCAATCCCGAATTGAAGGGTATGCTATTGGGTGGACAGATCAACACCGCCATCTGCAATTCCTGCGGGGCTGGTGGTCCGCTCAGCGTGCCTCTGATGGTCCACGAACCAGCGCATGAGTTTCTTGGCGTCATTGTCCCCGGCCAGGTGCAGCTTGACGACATGCAGACCCAAAAAGTGATTGGCGAGATGAGCCAAACGCTTATGGCGCGGATACCGTCCGACCAGCGCCGTGGGTATATGTTTCAGGCACAACAGTTTTTCGAGTGGGATTCGCTGATAGAGAAACTTTGGGGCTTTGAGGGCGTTACCCCCGAAATGTTGCGCCGCCGCCGGGAGCAATCGGAACTCATAGGCAGCCTCGTGCGCCTCGGAAGCGACCAGAGCGCCATGCAGCTGGTTATAGATCGAAACAATGCACTGATCGATTCGAGCTTCTTTGTGCTCCTGGGCCAGGTAATCAATGCCGTCGCCGCTGAAGGTGAGCCGGAACAGCACGAAGCTCTCGTAAATCTGCGCACCTCTCTGCTTGACTCCACCGAAGCCGGCCAGGAGCTTAAGGCCTTGGAAGAACGCGTACAGGAAGCGCTGTCCAGCATCGGGCCGCAAACCACGCGCGAGGAGTTGCTCTCAAAGTTGGTCGACTACTGGCTTGAGGGTGAAAACGGCGAGGCCATCGCAACCGCCGTCCTCAACGCGGCGGCCGGCTTTACCGACTACCAATTCCTGCTCGGCCTCGCCGACCGTTTGGAAAACTCTACCGACCCGGAAGAACGGTCGGCACTGATCGCCATCCGGGAAAGAACCGTCGAAATTGGTGAACAGCGCAGCCAGAGCCAGCAGGCGGCCGCACAGCAGGTTCAGGCTGTTCTGCAGGAGGTATTGCAAGCGCCGGATACCGATGCGGCACTCAGGGAAAACGCCGATCGGATCGATGAAATGTTCCTCGCAGTGCTGGCTTCGAACATCAAACAGGCCGAGGAGAGTAAGGCAGCATTTGCAGTGCAGAGGCTGCGTACCATCTATGAGAAGGCAGTTGCAATATTGGAAGAACGCATGCCCCCGGAAATGAAGCTGCTCAACCAGCTGCTGTCCGCCCCCGATGAAGGTACCATGCGCCGTCTGCTGCAGGACAACCGCTCGAACCTTTCGCAGGAATTCGTGACGGCACTGAAAGGGCTGGAAGAACGCTTCAGCGCCGAAGGCAATACCGCTCTGGCAGGTCGTGTCCGCAGCATCCGCGGCCAGGCGGCCCTACTACTCTAGATCCGACTATCTGGGTAGGCAGCTAGGCAAAGTAAACTGACGTACTCGACTATGTACGACCACAAGAACTGAAAGCGATCATGACAGAAGCCAAGACTGTTTCCGCTGAGCTGGTCACGTCGGGTACTGAAATTCTACTCGGTGACATCGTTGATACGAACGCCGCCTGGATTGCGCAGCAGCTCAGGGAGATAGGGGTCAATCTGTACTATAAGACCACCGTCGGCGATAACGAGCCTCGGCTGCGCGGCGTGTTGGAGACCGCCTTGGCACGTAGCGACGTCGTTCTTATTACAGGAGGCCTGGGACCCACCGCCGACGACATCACGCGCGACGCCATCGCAAATGCCACCGGTTGTCCCCTGCAAAGACACCCAGACATCGAAGACAATCTGCGCGAGCGATTCTCGCGCTGGGGCTACCAGCGCATGAGCGAAAACAATCTTCGGCAAGCACAGATTCCGGAATCAGCGACCATACTCGAAAACCCGGTTGGCACTGCTCCCGGATTCATCAGCTATGATCGTAGGCAAGGGCGAGACGGAAAAGTCATCGCCATGCCGGGCGTTCCGCGTGAAATGAAGCGAATGATGGCCGACCTTGTGCTGCCATTCCTGCAGGAGTTGACAGGTGGCGTCGGCGTCATTCGGCGAAGGATTTTGCGAACTGTGGGCATTGGCGAAAGCAGTCTCGACGCCGAGCTGGGCCACCTTATGGACAACACCAACCCAACTATGGGCTTGGCCGCCCACCTGGGTCAAGCCGATGTTCGAATCGCAGCTAGGGCTGCCGGCGCCGAAAAAGCCGAAGAGCTTCTCGACACTATGGAAGAGAAAGTGCGCGCCGTTATCGGCAGTTACATCTATAGCACAACGCCGGATGAAGCGGTCGAATCCGTCCTGGCGCGGCTGCTGCACGAGGCAGATGCAAGCGTAGCCCTATTGGAAACGGTCACCGGCGGTGCGATTGCCGACCGTCTGAATAAGGGCGTCAACCCTGAAAATCCCGTTCGAATTCTGCATGCCGATGCAGAGGCATCGGCCTTGCGGACACTACTTGACAAGCCTCCAGCGGGCGAAGTTGCACACGAGCTGGCGCTGCAGCTTCGGAGGGAATGCAATGTTTCACACGGGCTGGCCGTAATCACAAGCGGCCAACCGGACGAGACCTTCCATTCCAACCAGGGAGGCGAAACATGGATTGGCTGCGCTGGCCCGGACCGCACCGAAGTGGCGCGCTTCCCTTTCGGGGGCGCCGACCGTCTTACAAGTGCCTGGGTCGGCAATCGCGCGATGGACCTGCTCCGTCGTATTCTGCTGGACCTTGAAATCTAACAGATGGGCTGTTCCTCTGAGGAGGAAAGAGAAAGGAGGAGAACGAACACGACCCGATTTCCCATCCTCACTTCTCGAAGTTTTCTCGTCCCGCACATATTGCAATCAGGAATGGGGCTAGGCGCTAGCGGTCCGTCCAGACCCACTGACGAATTTTCCGGCTATGAGCCTGAGGCGTAACCTCCCAGTTCCCCTAAGACATTCACGACCTACGCTGAAGCGCGGTCTGCCCGCGTTCGTACGGCCCTACCTGCTACTCATTCTTGGCAGCGCCATACTGCTCAGCTTTGTTTTCGCCGGCAATGACAAGGAGTCAACGGCCGACGACCAGGTCGACGGCTCCCATTCCCAGAATGCCCAAACCGATGCACCCCCAGCCGGCAGCAGCGCAAATGAAAAGTTCCCAGCTCTCGCGCCAACCAAGCAACAGGGCCAAGCGGCTGCCATCGAGGCCTCGCCTACGCCCACACCCAGTTCGACACCCCTTCCCACAGCTACACCAACACCCAGCCCGCCGCCAACTCCCACTGTGGAGCCCTTGAATACGACAACAAACATCCTGATCTTGGGAAGCGACCAGAGGCTGGATCAACCCAATTGGCGCACAGATGTCATAATCCTTCTGATGATGAATCCCGACTTAGGCGAGGCGGCCATTGTCTCTTTTCCTCGCGACATGTATATCGATTCGATTCCTGGGCATCTCCCGAATCGAATTAATGTAATCGACTATCTGGGAGAAATGGACGCTCCTGGAAGAGGTGGCCCCGATTTGCTGATCTCCATCCTGGAAGATCGGCTTGGAATCACGATCGACAACTACATTCGGTTTCGTTTTGAAGGTTTCAAAGAAGTAATTGATGCCCTTGGAGGGCTCTGGATTCACGTAGACTGCTACCTGTATGAAGTCTATCCGGAAGAGGGCATTTATCTGAACCTTCCACCGGGAGAACATCTCTTAGACGGCGAGCAGGCCCTCAGCTATGTGCGCAGCCGCAGGTCAGGCGGAGGAGACTTGGAACGAGCGCGCCGGCAGCAGCGCGTTATTTGGGCACTGCGCCGACAGCTTTCCGAACAGAATTTACTGCCGCGCGCGCTCGGACTGTATGACGCGCTGCGATATTATGTAGATACGGATGTGGGAAAGTGGGACACCCTAAAATACGCTAGATTCGGGCTTACCCTAACTGAATCGAGCGTCAAGGGAATGGTGTTGGCTCCTCCCGATGCGTTAAAGCCGGGATGGCGGGATGGCATGTCAGTTTTCCTGGTGGACTGGGACTTCATCGCTGACGAACTCCAGCGCATCTTCGACAGGCCGCCGCTAATAGAAACAAATACCTCAATCAGCCCCAATAACCCTCAACCGGACGACGGAGGAGGGTCCGCGCCCGTTTCGCGACCGGAATGTCCTGGCCAAATTGGGCAAGGCGTGAATGGATTAACCTTCTTCGACTACTAACCTTCGATCGACGCGCGTCAGAATTCTCAGGAACCCTTTCTGAGAAGAAACCAGCGTGAAGGTCGTGAGGCCCGCGTGGACGAGATACCTTTTTCTTCTGTTACAACTACCATTTGGCTACCGAAAAGCGAAGCTACCTCTCCTTCGTACATGCCTTTGGCCCCCGGGCCGTCAGTTGGATCTCGGTCAAACACATACAAATGGTAGTAGCCCCCTTCCCGCAACGCACGACAGACTCCCTCGGCGTAGGCAGCACGGCGCGCGTCGGGCAGGCTGTGAAGGCAGCCAATATCCAATGCGTAAGCGGCCCCCGGTCGGTCTACTGGCAGCCTGCTAACATCTGCCTGCACGAAAGATGCTGTCCCGCCCATCGGGAAGGCCGCTTCCCGTGAATGTGCATCCAGGCGGCGTTTGGCATGCTGAAGCGCTTGTCCGGAAAGATCAATTCCTACTGCACGCAAGCCCTGCATCGCGAGGAAGAGCGTGTTGAGACCTGTGCCGCAGCCGATATCTATGGAGAAGCCGCCAGTGGCAAGCTCAGTATGTTCCCGCCAAAACTCCTGCACCTCCGGCGGAGTGATGCCGGTATCCCAAGGCGTCTGGCCGCTGCGATAACGCCCATCCCAATGGGCCCTTAATTCCCGCTCGCTCTCATTTGTCATTGAATGGTCCAATGTTCTTTTGAGTCTGGCGAGCACGAGCCAACCGCTGGCAAGTTGCCGATAATCCAATTACAAGTCATCTGAATCTGAGTTGCTTTCGCTGGCATAGTCCCGTGCCTCCTCAAAGCTCTCGAAATCCTCGGTAATGAACTCAATTATTCTCTCCGCCAGCACAACCGGCGACTCGATCATGGGACTGTGACCGACTCCTCTGAGGATCTCGAGGTTGGACGCCCCAGGAATCGCAAGCAGCGAACGCGTGGCGGCTTCTCTTTCGACAACAACGTCTTCAGTTCCAAGCAGCAGCAGCGTTGGCAAAGTCAGTCTGTGCCCCTCGTCCATCCGATTCCAGCGCCCCAAGGCCTCGGCCACGCCTGTGAAAGCCGCGGGCGCCATACCAGAGGCGTCTTCGACTAACAGTTCAAAAAATGCCTCAAATTCTGCTCCTGTCATTGTAGGGGGTGGGGCGGCGGGCATCAGGGCAGAAAGGGCTTGGCGCAAAAGGGATCGATCTTCCCGCATCTGCGACAGGAGCTGCAGCCCCTGAAGCGGCGTGAAGGCCCCCTCAATCGGCACACTGTCTATCAGAATCAGACTGTGCAACCGTTGGCGGTGACGCAGGGCGTACTCAATGGCGATTGCGCCGCCACTGCCGTGTCCTGCCAGGTCGAAATCCGCCAAGTCGAAACTCTCAACAAGCCCGGCAATATCTGCGGCCTGCTCCTCAATTCCGTATCCATCGTGAGAGTGGCTACTCTGGCCGCAACCGCGTAAATCGGGCGCAATCGCATAGATGGACTCTGGCAGTATGGCAAAAAATGGTTCCCACCACCGGCTGGAAGCGTGCGAGCCGTGTAGCAGAAGCAGGGGAACCCCGTCAGTGCTGCCCGACGTTCGAACACAATAAGTAAGACGTTCAGTTTCGATAAAATTCAAAATTTCATTTCGCATAGCCAGTATAAGTATCTATAACTACACACACAATAATCCTCTACACTATTCCCGCCTCTTCATCTCTCTGCTCGCTTCATCATCCTCGGGCACGAAGATTAACAGCAAAGCCGCCGCGGCCGCTTGCAGGTAGGGCCCTTCAACGCGGCCGACTTCCTCCTCTGCAAATATCAATCCGCTTCGAATCACAGTTCCATCCTCCTCCAACCATCCCAGGCTGCCCCCTTCGAAAAGGCCGTGGCTGTGAATTACGCCGTCGGCCGTAATCCCTCCCAGCTCCTTTTCGTCGAAGCGCGTTGAGCGAAAGATACGCCACCCGCCTTCCTCGCGTTGGCAGCGGCCAATCGTCAATCCCTTCCCCCATCGCAAACGACAAATCTCGTCGTCGCTGACATAGCCAACGGCATCTTCACCGCTGCTGCGAAATCGAAAGATTGTAGTGCGTGTAGAAACTTCTTCCAGTGAGGATTCCATGAATGAATTCTATCACTTTGATCAGCCCGCCCCAATGATTTGGGTCAGGCCAGTGGCCGCGCAGTTGGAAGCGGGTGAGATTTTGGTGCCGTTCAGATCCCGGTGAAGTGCGGTTTGCGGCTCAGGTCATGAAGGAGGACAGCGGCGGCATTTCTGCCGGCTGCGCCCATGATGCCTCCGCCCGGATGCGTGCTGGCGCCGGTGAGATAGAGGCCTTTCGCCGGGCCGCGATAGTTGCTCATCCCAAGCGCAGGCCGCATTGTGAACATCTGATTGACCGACATTTCAAGATGCATGACATTGCCCCGCAGCAGTCCCAACTCTCTTTCCAGCCAGAGCGGTGTCTGCACAAGCCTGCCAACCACGGCCCCTGCAACGTTCGGCGCGTATTCAGCCAACTTGGCAAGCATGCGGTCCGCTATCTCGTCGCCAATATCGTCCCAGCTACCGCCCGAAGCCAGTTCATAGGGAAAGTACTGTCCCCACAGAAACAGAACGTGTTTGCCTGGCGGCGCCAAGGTCGAATCCACCGCCGAAAAGGTCATCGCAATCAGGGCCGGATCCACAGCAGGCCGTCCGCCCACAAAGTCGCCGTAGGCGCGATCGAGATAGTCGAGATCAGGGCAGATGAACTGTAGTGCACGGTGTTCCGGACGAGACGCGCCATCGGCAGACGTACTGCCAGCTGCGTAGTCGGGCAACGCCTTCATAGCAAACCGCACCATCATTCCAAACCCATTGCCAACCCGCGACCTCCGCGCCAAGGCGACACGCGCAGAGGGGACCTGGTCGGCCAGGAGCTTCAGTGTAGTGTGAATATGCGCGCCGGATACGACTCTCTTGGCGGTAAACAGTTCGCCCTCTTCAGTGCGAACGCCAACTGCTCTCCCACTCTCTACCAATATCCGTTCGACGCGACAGCTCGTAGCGATCGAGCCGCCATGCGCTCTGATCATGCGCGCCAACGCCTCAGTCAACATACCCGAGCCGCCTCGCGGTCTCTTCACGCCGGAGCGGTGATACATCGGGTGCCAGAGCGCGAACGGGCCGCTCAGTCGCTCAGTGGGCGGTGGTCCCGACTGGGCTGCCATCCAGCCAATGACAGCCTGGACCTGAGGTGAAACGAATGTCGTGCGCAGTAGTTTTCCATACCCACCGAGAATAGCCGACAGCCGTCGCAAATCCTTTCGCACGCCGCTCTGGAAGCCCAAGGTCTTTACCACGTTGAGTGGCGTGGGCGCGAGCATGAAGGACTCTACCATAGCCTCAGCCAGCGGACTCCATTCGCTGATAAATCGGTAATAGTTAGCTGCATCCTCCTGGGAGACGGCGGCAATGCTTTCGCAGGTGCGGTCGAGGTCCTTCCAGACAAATAGCCTTGTGCCATCAGGGAAGGGCGCAAAAAATAGAGGGTCCAGGTCGATGTAACTGAGGCCGTAGTCTTCCAGGCAGAGATCACGAACAATCGGCGTGTGGTGAATGAGGATGTGCGCGCTGCCTCCCAGATCAAAGCGATATCCGGGGATAACCTCCTGCGTCACTACCGCGCCGCCCACGTTGGATCTGCCCTCTAGCATTCCGACATGGTAGCCGGCCTGGGCCAAATATCCTGCGCAGACGAGAGCGTTGTGACCGGTTCCAACGAAGAGGACGTCGAAATCTGGCATCGTCAGAGAACTATGCCGAGCGACAGCAGCAGACTGAACTGGAGGGAAAGCTGGGCTGTCGCCGCCAACACTGCATTTAGCTCAGTGCCCACAGCCGAGTAGATGGACAGGACTCTCCTGGCGGCAAGCGGTACACTAAGGAAGGGAAGCAGCACTGCCGTCCCGAATCCGAATCCCTGCCACAGTACAAGAGGTGCAATATAGGCCAGAACGAGCAGAACCACGTACTGGCGCCGCGTATTCTTGTGCCCGATAAACACTGCCAGCGTCCGCTTGCCGGCCCGGGCATCGGTCACGATATCGCGCAGATTGTTCACCACAAGTATGGCAGTAATGAGCATGCCTACCGGTGCTGCCGCAAGCAGTATGTCCGCCGAAATCCCGCCCGCCTGAACGAAGTAAGTGCCGCATACGGCGACAAGCCCAAAAAAGACGAATACGAAGAGGTCCCCCAGCCCATGGTAGCCAAACGGGAACGGTCCTCCGGTGTATAACAGGGCGGCCAGCAGCGACGCGGCGCCCACCGCCAATATGGGCCACCCACCAACCACGATCAGATAGATTCCCACCAGAACGGCCAGGCCTGCAGTTGCGGCCATGCCCACGCCCATGTCTCGCGCGGATAGGAGCCCCGCCGCCATTACACGCGTAGGGCCCAGGCGGTCTCGCGTATCAGCACCTTTCTTATTGTCAAAATAATCGTTGGCGAAATTGGAAAGAATCTGCAACAACAGGGCGCCGGCAGCGGCAGCAAGCGCCGGAGCAGGAGAGAACAAGCCGTCAGACCAGGCCAGAGCGGTCCCAACCAGGACCGGGGAAATGGCGGCCGGCAAGGTTCTGGGCCGGGAGGCAAGCAGCCATATCTGCCACTTTTTCGGTAAAGCCGCAGGGCCGCCGGACCCCGTCACACCATCTGAGTCACTTTGGTCGGCAGCTGCCAGGTCCGGCCTTGGATTGTCCATGTCGTTTGCTGCCAAAAAGGGGAACTCCAACGCACTACGCGTGTCTTAACCGTTTGACCGATCGCGCGATCCAAAGACCGAGCCAGAAAAGGCCGGCCAAGACGAAAACGGAAGCGTATTCGATTATCGGAATACGCACTACCTCGTTGAGTCTGTACCAACCCATGTTGCTGTACACAAAGAGCGCGGATCCTACGAACACACCGAGAATGAGCAGTCGAATTGGCAGCGACAGACCCAATCCATACATCTGTGTTACCACCAAGATTCCCGCAAAACCGAAAAGGAACATTGGCCAAAGGCCATTGCCCTGCATAACAGCAACCAGTGTTCCGTGGATCAGAACGGTCACTTCCAGGCCAAAGGTCCACCAGCGGTTTGTATGGACGCGAGTGAAAAAGAGGCTGCCCTGCAACAGCAGCAGAAACATGTAAAAGAATCCGATCAGGTGACCGGACGTAGACACCATGGGGTGAAACCAGAAGGTGTAAATGATCGCCCACGCGAAAAAGTAGCCGTGGTAGGTGCGGGCGAAGCGGACAACCTCCTTGGAAAAAGGCACGGGCCGGCCGAAGAATTGGCCCCTCCGGTTATTTTCCATCAGGAGGACCCATTCTAGCAGGACAATAACTGCCCCCTGGCTGCTGAAGATTGGGGTGTCCTGGGCAAGACCGTCATACCAGATGTGAGTCTGAACTAGATGCAGGAAGATGAAAAAGGCATTGGCAGCCAAGGCCCAGATGTTAACCTTATGCAACCCCTTCGTATAGCGATGTTTGCGATAACTCTGCGCATAGTAAATGATGCCCCAAAGAGCCAACTGGTGTGCCAGGTAGAATCCCCATGAGGTAGCGCGGGTCCAAAAAGTCGGGGCCGGGAGTTTCCAGTAGTACCAGCTGGCGCCGGTGTCTGGTAGCAGCTCAATGCTTGCCAGTCGAGAGTCCAGAGCCCAAATGAGGAGTGTGAAAAGAGCGCTGAATGCTACACCGGCCCACAGAACGAAAGAGGAGGGAGGCCATGAATTGCTCCCTGATTCTGCCGACGTCGCAGATCCACTTTGGGGGCCGGCTACCTGCAGTGGCACGTCAGCTTGTTGTCTTGTCATGCCGGGTCATCTCACCTTAAAGTCTCGTGCAGCGTCGGACGAACTTTTCGGCAATTCGTATAGAAATTATTGTAACAGCACAAGAATTCCCTTTTCTGCCTCCCATTTTACACCAGATCGCGCAGCGCGGCAACGGTCTCGGGAAAAATAAACGCATAGCCATCTTCTTGCAGACGGGCCGGGACCGCACGCTGCCCATCCAATAGCACCGTCGACATTTCGCCAAAGAGGGCCTGCAGCGCAAAAGATGGAGTCGGCAAAAGGGATGGTCTGCCCATCGCTCTCCCGAGGTCGCGCACGAACTCTCTGTTCTGCGGAGGATTTGGGGCCGCGAGGTTGTATGGGCCGGATGCTCTTTCATTCTCCATCAGAAATCGAATGGCGGCCACCTCGTCGGCAATATGGATCCAGGGAAAGTACTGTTTGCCGCTCCCCAGAGGGCCACCGGCAAATAGCCGGAAAGGAAGCGTCATTCTGGGCAGGGCGCCCCCCTCCGAACTGAGAACGACGCCTGTACGTATGACGACGCGCCGTACGCCCATCGCTTCGACCTCTGCAGTAGAGGCTTCCCATTCAGAGCAGACACTGGCCAGAAAATCCTCTCCTGGCGAGGTCTGTTCGGTCATGATCTCATCGGCGCCCGGCCCATAGTACCCCACGGCTGAAGACTGAATCAACGTCTTGGGTACGCTTTCGGCATCGCGAATTGCCGACACGAGCGCGTTGCCAGCTCGAACCCGGCTCTCTCTAATCCTCTCTTTGCGCGCCGTGGACCAGCGTCCGTCGGCGATTCCTTCACCTGCAAGATTGACCACCGCATCAACTTGTGACACCAGATGGCCCCATCCTTCAGCGGTTTCGCCGTCCCACCTTACCAGGCGGACGCCGCTCTGCATCAGTCCCTGATGTCGGTCAGGAGACCTGGTCAGGACTGTAACTTCATAGTTGCTGTCGCGAAGGCTTCTTATCAGGGCCGACCCTATCAGCCCCGTTCCTCCAGTTATCAATACGCTCATAGTATCCTCCCAGCTCAGTGTATCTCCGTTGATCACCGGTGGTAGGCGGTCGTTTTCTTATCTCCGCCCGCCATCTAAGCCCAGGCACTTAGTCCCATTTCCAGAGGATGAATGAGACCAGGGTGATGGGGTCGCACACGCACGCCGTAACTGTGTTTGCCAGTCTCCTCCGGCATCAGCACGCCGCGAAAACAGATGCCCTCATCATGGTGATGATGGTGCTCATGATTGTGCGGCTCGTGAAAGGCTGCAAGCATGGGTGTTGTAACTGAGGCGACCTGATGCAGTTGATCGGGTTCCGGCCTGGTCGCCTCCTCCCCTTCGTTTGCGGCCAATGTAACCAACTCGACTGCCAAGTCATCCACAGACAGCCTTCCCGGCCAGACCTGGGCCTTCACCTCTACCGCGTCGCCAATCATGGCCTGGGATGCAGGAATTTCAGGAACTGCCACATAAACGGAGTGCCACTCGTTGCGCACATATTGCTTCCAATGCGCTACTTGTCGCCCCGTATCACCATAGTTTTCGCCATAGGAACGATTGCTCTCCATCGCTGGAATATAGAGGGATCTTGCATATTCAGATAGCATCCGGCGCATACTGAACTGAGGCCCGCAGGTGGCAATCGCTCTGCGCATACGCCCCATCCAGTCAGCCCGCCGGTCGTAGTACTCCGTCACGACCTCCTCTTCCAATATACTGTACAGGCTGAGCGCGTCGGCCTCGTCCTGCGTGTCAGCATCCTTGTACTCCCGCTCCTCGCCAATTGCCCAGCCATTCTCGGAGTCGTAGCCTTCTCGCCACCACCCGTCGAGAATGCTGAAATTCGGCGCCCCATTGATGGACGCCTTCTGACCGCTGGTTCCGCTTGCCTCCAACGGACGGCGTGGCGTATTTAGCCAGACATCCACGCCGCTTACCAGATGACGAGCGACATTGATGTCGTAATTCTCAATGAAGGCAATCTTGCCGAAGAAGTCCCGCTCCTGGCTCAGAAGATAGATACGTTCGATCAGCGCCTTGCCGTACTCGTCGGCCGGATGGGCCTTACCGGCAAAGACGATTTGGACAGGCCGTTCAGGATTGTTCAGAAGCCTCTTAAGCCGGTCTCTATCATGGAAGATAAGCGTGGCCCGCTTGTAGGTTGCAAAGCGGCGGGCAAATCCCAGTGTCAGCGCCTTTGCATCGAACACTTTATCGATTTCCGCGAGTTTCCAGTGACCTTCTCCATGACGCAGCTGCTGCTTTTTCAGGCGTTCGCGCAGGAACCCAACCAACTTCTGCTTGCAGGCGTAATGGGCCTCCCACAAATCCTCGTCGGGAACCGATTCAATCTCCTGCCAAATGTCAGGGCAGTCCAAATCTGCCAGCCAGGACCGGCTGAAATAGCGATCATAAAGAGCGCGCATCTCCGGAGCCAGCCACGACTCAGTGTGCACGCCGTTGGTGATGTGTCTGATGGGCACCTGGTCTTCCGGCGTGCCGGGCCACAGATGCTCCCACATGCGCCTCGACACCTGCCCGTGCAATGCGCTCACGCCATTATGGTAGGCGCTCAGGCGAAACGCGAGAACAGTCATGCTGAACTCGGCGCCCCACTCATGGTCATGGCGGGCGAGTCCCAGGAATCGTTCACGGTCGATTCCCATCTGACCCCAGTACTGCCAAAAGAACTTATCGACCAGCTCAAACGGAAATGCGTCGTGGCCCGCGGCCACAGGTGTATGGGTTGTGAAGACATTGCCCGCTCGCACGACTTCAACCGCAGTTTCGAACTCCATCCCATCCTGTACCATCTCTCGAATGCGTTCCAGGCTGAGAAATGCGCTGTGGCCCTCATTCATGTGCCAGACGGTCGGATCATAGCCGAGCGCTCTCAGAGTACGCACGCCGGCGATTCCCAATACGTACTCCTGGCTGATCCGCATCTCATGATCGCCGCCGTAGAGCCGGGCGCTGAGTTCCCGATCCTGATGGGCGTTCTGTTCTACGTCCGTGTCCATCAGGTAGAGGATTATCCGTCCCACGCGAATCTTCCAGACCTTGGCGTAGACGGTTCGCCCTGGAAGATCGACATGGACGACAACCGGGACACCCTCGGCATCCAGAGCTTGGGTAGCCGGCACTTCGGAAAAGTCTATCTTCTCATATATCGCCTCCTGACGGCCCTCGGCGCTGATCTGTTGCGTGAAGTAACCCTGCGGATACAGAAACCCGATACCGACCAAAGGCAGGCCCATGTCACTCGCCTCTTTGCAGTGATCGCCGCTAAGGATTCCAAGGCCCCCACTGTAAATCGGCAGAGCTTCGTGCAGACCGAACTCGGCACTGAAGTAGGCAATCAACTCGTGCTGGCGCTCAGGGAAATGGCGCTTGAACCAGGTGTCGGCATCTTCGGCCATATAGTCGTCAAACCGCTCGAGAACTGAGCGGTACCGCCGCAAATATTCGTGGTCGCTGGAGGCAGCTTGAAGTCGCTGCAGCGACACCGTACGCAGAAACCTGATCGGATTCTCGCTCACCTTCTCCCACAGTTCTTTGTCGATTGACCCATAGAGATCCTGCGCGTCCGGGTTCCAGGTCCACCAGAGATTGTATGCCATTTCTTGCAAACGATGGATGGCCTGAGGCAGAGGAGGTCGTACGGAGATGTTTCCTACTATTTTCACAGCTTTAGGCTCCTGAAGGAATTGTTCTCGAATTTACTGCCTGATATTCTGCGCGGCATCAGCATCGACAAGCCATCTGAGCTGGCCTGACGTTGGGTGTACGCCTTGCACAGGGAATTTCCAGGGCTGGGGCGGGCCCTGCAGAACACTGTGTAACGTGTCAGCCTTGGATGCCCCGCTGACCAGTATAAGAACATGACGCCCGGCATTGATAAGCGGATAGGTCAAGGTCAGGCGAAATGCGTCGACTTTGCGAACGTAGTCTGCCGCGACCAGGCGATCCGTGATCTGAAGAGATTCTGAACCTGGAAATAGGCTGGCCGTGTGGCCGTCGTCACCCATACCCAATAGGACCAGGTCAAACCTTGGAATGCCGGACTCTTGGGCAGGTAGAATTTCGCGAATAACCTGCTCGTAGGAGCGCGCCGCCTTCTCCGGTGGCAATTCGCCTTCCATGCGGGCCACCAGTGCCGGAGCGTGCGGCAGTCGATCAAGAAGTGCCTCGCGGACCAGGCGATAGTTGCTTTCCGCATGGTCGGGCGGTACACAGCGTTCGTCGCTCCAGAAAATGTTGCACCGACTCCAGTCTATATCGCTGTCGGCAGCCAGGAGTTCGTACACCGGGCCCGGCGTGGAGCCGCCGGCGAGAGCTATGTTGAAGGCGCCCCTCTGATCAATGCTGATAAGCGAGGCGGCGGCGATCATCCCCGCTGCAGTCCGGGCGAACTCTGCGCGATTGGGCTGGACGATGAGGTGGTTTGACCCCGAAGAGACCGTATCCTGACTATGGACCTGGCTTCCGTGTTCTCTATCTGCTGAACCTAGCGGGTCCTTCTGGCCCTTGAATTGTGTGCCGCGGGCAGAATCCCTCATCCTACTCCTTCCACAACCTTACATGGCCGACTGAGGCTATCCGATCCACACTGGTTTGCCCTGCCTTTCAGTGGTTGATAGACTGTTGTGAGTCCTAATAAGAGCTAACCACTGAATCTGTCGATCTGAAGGCGCCCGTAAACTGAAATGGATCTTAGCAGCATCTTGCGCTTCAACCGAGAAGCCACCGGTAAGATCATTGGATTCTCGGCATTCATTTTCATCGTCCTCATAGCTGCACTTCTAGTCAGCCCTCTCTGGAATCAACAGGGAATACCAGGGACCGGATCAGACGTGGTGTTGCATGTCCACCGGGCGGCTGCCATGGCCCGTTCCCTGGAGGAGGGCGTTTTCTGGCCGCGCTGGTTTCCCATTGCGTACCAGGGCCTGGGATCACCTGTCTTTCACCATTATAGCCCAGGTTTCTATTGGCTGGTAGCCGCCACCCATTTGAGTGGCTTCCGGTTGGATGAGTCTCTGAAAATTGTAATCACCGGGGCATTCATTCTGTCTGGAATCGGCACCTACGCGTGGCTCCGCAGGACTTTTTCGGTACAGGCCGGTCTGATCGGCGTTGCCCTCTACTTGGCCCAACCCCATTTCCTACTTCGCGGGTTTTACTATTTGGGCGATTACCCACAAATGCTGGGCATATTGCTACTCCCAGTGTGTCTGTGGGCGTATGACGCTCTCCACTCAAAATCAAGTCCGTGGTACTGGTTGTCGGCGATCGTCTCACTGGCAGTTTTGGTGTTCAGCCACAATATAATGGCCATCATGGGGGCGGTTGTTCTGCTCTCGTTCTGGTTGATGTTGGCATTGCTCTACCGTCGGCCCGGCAGTCTGCTGCGTTGCGCTCTGGCTGCAATGGTGGCGGCAGCTCTTTCTGCGACCTTCTGGCTGCCCGCCGTAGCCGACCTGCCTCTGGTGCAGATCGACGAAGCACGCACAGGTTACTTCGCCGTTGGCGAACATTTTCTCAGATTTCAGGAGCTCCTGGCCTTGCAGCCTGTCTTTTTGGACAGCCGGGCCGGCAATCCGCTGATCGTTCCATCATTTACTTTCGGCGCACCGCTACTGCTTGCAGTAATTGTCGGCCTGCTAGGTTCGATCTTCGTGAAACGCCGGGAGATACGGTGTTGGGGCATATCTGGAGGGCTGTTCGCCTTGGCAGTTCTCGCTCTCACATTGCCCGTGTCTGAGCCGCTTTGGCACACCATTTCTGGCTTGGGATTTCTCCAGTTTCCGTTTCGGTTGCTGCCAATCGCGACACTAGGGGCGGTTGCCGCGGGTGCGGCGGCAACTGATATGTGGACTGCCAAGGGAGGCTGGATTTCGACATTCGCTCTGCTGATCTGTTCAATTCTCGTACCCTTTCCCTATCTCTTTCCCGAGCTAGTCGCAATTGCTGGCACGGTGCCTGTTGATGCACTGACCGCCGAAGAATCCAGCACATTCGAGAGAACTGTCGGAGCTTGGGGCTTCGCCGGAAGCAGGGAGTTCCTTGTTCAAGGCGCAAGCTTGGGTGTTTTAAGAGGCGAAGTGGCAGAACCCGACGCCGCAGTGCTTTCGTGGGTTTCTCCCCACGAGGCAGTGGCAGACCTATCCGAACAGCCGGACCCGATGTTGCTGCGTTTGCACTATCATCCTGGCTGGAGCGCAGGTGAGATGGCGAAGTTGACGCGAGGACCCGTAGGCTGGACGAAGGTAACAGAACTGAGCAGACCTGACCTTCCTTTGGTTATACGGTGGCAAGGAACGGTCTGGCAGCACCGAGGAGATCTCTTCAGCAGAATTGGCCTGCTGGCCACTGCCGGCGGATTCCTGGTTCTGGTATTTCGCCGGCGGCAACATGGCGGGAAAGAAGGGAGTCACGACGTATCCGAGAAGTTCCCTCTTCTCATACCCGCGATGATAGGGTTCTTACTAGCCGTGGTGGCAGTACGTTATCTGGCAAATTGGTCTGCAGGAGGACCTTTCTTGTGGCACTCGCATCCAGGTGAGGTACCCTTTGCAATGGAAGGATCCCCCATCACAATTGGAGATGAATTGACAGGACGAATGACACTATTGGGCTGGAAGGTACTGAGTAGTTCAAAGCCCAGACCTGGTGATACAGTTACCGTCCGCCACTACTGGGAGGCTCAGAACCAGTTTTACAGGAATTACAGTACAATCCTTCACCTCTACACACCCTCCCTCCAGCGATCTTGGGCGACCGAAAATGAGGGTTCTCTGCGTCCCCCTACCGGAGCATGGGATCCTGCCAATTACTACATTGAGACCATGCATCTTAAGCTACCCATCGACATACCGCCCACCACCTTCTCTCTGGTTTCTGGTCTTTCCTCCTCTTCCGCTGAACGTCTAACTGTTCCCGGCTCGAGGGACGGACTGTTGCACTTGCGGGAACTGACTGTCGCTCCACTGCGACCCGGACTTCTGCAGAGCGTGCGACCAACCACGAGGGCGCCGGCTGACACCGATGACGGCCTACATTTGCAGGGCTACGACTTGGTAGATGAATCTGCCGGCCACTCTCTCCGGCTTTTTTGGGAGACCGATGAAACTGTAGCAAACGATTGGATCACCTATATCCATATGTCGAACGCACAAGGAGACCTTGTTGCCCAGTTCGATGGCCCCCCGTTCGCCGGCCTGCTACCAACCAGCCAGTGGAAACCAAACAGCCTGTACATTGACAGCCGCGAACTCGAACTGCCAAGCGGGTTGGCTCCAGGAGACTATCTGCTTCGGATCGGCCTATACAGCTTCGAAAGCGGGGAGAGGCTGCCGTTCATACCCGACGACAGCCGACAACGGGACTTCGAAAGCGGTCAACTTGTGGCCCAGATTAGAGTGCAGGATGCGGACTCGTGTTACATTTGTAGCGGGGATCAGTAGCAGGGGATTGGAGTGACTCCGGCCTCCTAACGAACTACAGGGGCGCTTACTCAGCAATCCAATGTTGGCCTTCTTTTTCCAGCAGCCCGTCGGCCTCTTTAGGGCCCCAAGTGCCTGCCGGATATGTCGGAAGCCGAAACGGCTGGCTGCCATTGGATGACTGCTCTTCCTGCATCTGCCAGCCATCCAACACCTGCGTAATCCGCTGCCAGGCCAACTCCACTTCATCTCTTCTGGTAAAAAGCGTGGAATCCCCCAGCACTACATCCAGCAGAAGCCGCTGATACGCATCCGGCGGATCGCCAAAACTGTGGCCATAGGTGAATTCAAGGTTGACAGGCGTCAGATTTACCGACGGACCGGGCCGCTTGGCCAGCGTCTTGAGCGTAATCCCTTCATCCGGTTGAATGCGCATGGTCAGAACGTTGCGGCTCAAGCTATCTTCGATCAGCCGCTCCCTCTGGATTGCCGCCTGTAGTCCTGTTTCGCCCTGACCCGACGCGCCGTCGAAACCTTCGGTGGAGTCAAAAAGCAGGTGTGGCGCCCGACGAAAAGTAACCGATATCTCGGATGCCTTTCGCGGCAAGGCCTTGCCTGTACGCAGATAGAATGGAACGCCCTGCCAGCGCCAGTTGTCAATCTCGAGGCGCCACGCCACATATGTCTCAGTTGTGGAATCTGATGCAACTCCGTTTTCTTCAAGATATGCAGGGACCGGTCGCGTGTCGGCTGTGCCAGCGTTGTACTGAGCGCGCACTACATAATCTGGCACTTCGTCCAGGCTCAACGGGCGAATGGCCTGAAGCAAGTTGACCTTCTGATCGCGCACGGCTTTGGCATCGAATGCAATCGGCGGCTCCATTGCAGTAAGTGAAACAAGCTGCATAAGATGGTTCTGCATCATGTCCCGCAACGCGCCCGATCTCTCATAGTAACCGCCCCGGCCCTCGACGCCTATGCTTTCCGCGACCGTGATCTGGACATTGTCCACGTAGTTCCGATTCCAAATCGGCTCGAATATCCCATTGGCGAAACGGAATACCAGTACATTCTGGACCGTCTCTTTACCCAGGTAATGGTCGATTCGATAGACCTGATCTTCGTCAAAAACAGAAAGAACATGGTCGTTGAGTTTGTGAGCGCTCTGTAAGTCGCTTCCGAACGGCTTCTCGATGACAACGCGTGTCCAATTGTGTCCGCCTGCAGGCTTCACGAGGTCGGCATTTCCCAGGCAGGTGATGATCGGTTCATAGACGGACGGCGGCGTAGAAAGGTAAAATAGGCGATTGCCGCCGATATTCCACTGCTCTTCCAACGTGCTGATGCGTTCCTGCAGCCGTTCAAAGCCTTTATCGTCGTCATATTCGCCGGAGATGTAAAAGAGACGCGGAGCAAAAGCGTCCCACGCCGAACTCTGGAATTCGACTTCAGAATTCCCAACCATGCTGGTGCGGGCGCGATGCCGAAACTCATCATCGCTCAAAGGAGAACGCGCGTAACCCAGGATGACAAAGTTGGGCGGCAACAGCCGCTGCTGCGAAAGCTTGTAGATTGCGGGCAGCAACTTTCGGTTCGCCAGGTCGCCGGAGGCACCGAATATCACCATCATAGCTGGTGACGAAACCTGAAACTGGGCGTGTATGTCCGGCGCTTCCTCTAAAATGATTCCTTCACTCATTTTTGGCTACCTCTTTCCCAGGTGCTTGTTGCCTCATCACGAGGGCCGCCTCAATTACTTCCGCCATCGTCGTTTGTGCGTGGATATGCGATCACAGGGGAGTTCACTGCAACTTGCAGCGGCAAATCCGTTACATAGCCTTCCGAGGGCCCCAGCCGCGCAGTAAGATGCGTGCCCGTTGGAAGTTGGACAGTAATCAACTGATCGTGGCCGAAGAAAAGAGTGTTTCGTACCCGCGACGCCGGCAGGCCGGGCTGTGCCGCCAACAGCTCGATGTTTTCCGGCCGCAGCAATATATCCACCGGACCACGAATGGGCTTGCGCGCCGCAAGTATCCCTAACTCACACTCAATCGAATCTCCATGTCCTACGCCCGGCAGGAAATTCGCGTCGCCGATAAACTCGGCCACCGCTCGCGTGGCAGGGTTGATGTATAGTTCGTGGGGGGAGGCTACCTGCTTTACGTTGCCATCCAGCATGACCGCTACTCGGTCCACAAGGCTCAGCGCCTCCTCCTGATCATGCGTTACAAAAATGGCAGTCGTATTGGCCGCATGTAAAATTTCGCGCACTTCGGCGCGTACACGCGCGCGCAGGCTGGCGTCCAGGTTGCTGAAGGGTTCGTCCAAAAGAATCAAGGCTGGTTCAGGAGCCAGGGCCCTCGCCAGAGCAACTCTCTGCTGCTGGCCTCCGCTCAATTCATGCGGCATCCGTTCTTCGAGCCCCATCAACCCCGTCAGCGCCAGCGTCTCTTTGGTGCGGGTCTCTCTGTCGCCTGAAGCCATCCGGCGCAGCCCAAACTCAATGTTAGCCCGGACACTGACATGGGGGAACAGGGCATATTCCTGGAACACCATGCCAACGCGACGCCTCTCGGGTTGTACGTGGACTGACTTACTGGCCACCACGGCGCCATCAATTTCGATGGTGCCGCCATCGACTCTTTCAAAACCGGCTATGAGGCGTAGCGTCGTGGTCTTTCCGCACCCGGAAGGGCCCAAAAGTGCCAGCAGTTCGCCGCTGTCTGCTTCCAAGTTAACATCACTTGCAGCAATGACAGGAGCGTCCCTGGTACCAAAAACTTTGGATACGGCCTGCAAACGTAGGCCAGGTGGCCTCTGTTCCGTTCGACTCATGGCGGTAATGGTCGATGTTCGACGACCAAGGCAAATTCCTAGCCGCCGCCCACGTCCCTTTCCTCCTGCATGAGCACAAAAAATATGCTGAAGGCCGACATCGCCAGAAGCATAAGCGCCGGCGCGGCCGCCCGTGCAAAAAAGGCCTCGTCAGTAGCCGACCAGATTTGCGTTGCCAGGGTGGAAAAACCTGTCGGACTCAAAAGCAGAGTCGCAGGCAACTCCTTGACCGTCGTAAGAAAGACAAGCGCCATCCCCGCCAGTACACCCGGCCGCACTATAGGGGCTGTTATGCGCCTGAATACGGCCCTGTTCCCAAGGCCCAGGCTGCGCCCGGCTTCCTCAAGACGGGGATTCATCTGCAATAGGCTTATCTGCATTGCGCCCATGGCCTGCGGCAAAAAGCGGACGACGTAGGCAAACACCAGCATCCACAATGTCTGATAAAGGCGCGGAGCAAAATTTGCGCCGAAGAAAACCAGGCTGAGCGCAATGACGATGCCCGGCAGCCCGTAGCCTACATATACCGCCCGCGCCGAGAGACTCATCAGCCGTCCCCCCATCCGTATAGCCGCATAGGCGACCGGCAGCCCTAATGCTATCGCAGCTATGGCCGCCAGGGCGCCCGCACGAAAGCTATTGAGAGTCGCCGTCCATACCGGGGCCAACGATTCGCCCGAACCCAAGCCCCGCAACAGCCAGAACAGAATCACACCGACAGGTAGCACTAAGGCCGCCGTGACTACCGTCCCGCAATAAAGGAGTGCAGGCCATTTCCTGCCAGCGAGCTCGATGCGCTTGCGCGGAGCAGCTACCCCCGCGCTGCTGCGGTAATAACGGGGACGGCCGCGACCTCTGCTGTTTCTTTCCATCACCAGTAGTATAATCGTAAAAACGATCAACGCCAATGACAGAAGAGATGCAACATTCCGATCAAAACTGCTCAAGTATTGAACATAGATGGCACGCGTGAAACTGTTGAAACGCAACAGCGAAACCGCGCCAAAATCACTGAGCGTGTAGAGCGCAACCAGTAGCCCGCCTGCCGTTATTGCGGGCCGCAGATTGGGTAATGTGACCTTCAGAAATGTCTGCCACCCGTTATACCCAAGTGAACGCGCTGCCTCCTCGACCGAGGGATCAAACCTGTGCAACGCAGCGCGAATGCTCATGAAAATATAAGGATAGGTAAAAAGCGTCAAGGCCCATAGTGCACCGGTAAATCCGTAGATTGACGGCAGACGGTCCACTCCAAGGGGAGACAACAGCTCTTGCAGGGCGCCGCGAGGACCGAACATGGCGATCAATGTGAATCCGCCGACATAGCTGGGGATGACCAAAGGCATCATCGCCAGCAGCGTCCAGATTCGCCCGCCCGGCAGGTCAGTCCTTTCTGTCAACCATGCAAAGGGCAGTGCCAGCGCAAGTGACAGCGTAGTGACTCCACATACGAGGATCAGGCTGTTCCACATCACCTGGACGGTGCGCATGCGAAACAGTAGGTCAATCCCCTGGGCCCATCCCACGCCGGTAGCCCGGTACACGAGATATGCCAGCGGCAACAACATTACAAGCGCGATAACAACGACAATCGCCTTGAAAAAGAATCCGAAGTATCTGCGAACCGACAAGTCAGGCGTGTGGTCGGCAAAGCTGAGCGGCCCGGAGGTATAGGCTTTGCGCAACACTTGATAGGCGATGCTCGTCCGAGAGGGCGCCGCCGGCCTGCTCTTTTTGCTCATCTACCTCTCGATCCCAATTTCAACCGAGTTTCTCGCCCGCGATCCTGTCCGACTCTCAGGCCATACTGTCTTCTGATCGAAGGCCAGAATAACCAGACAAGGCCAATCACCGGCTGAAAGAGAGGAAAAAAACCGTAGTCAGCGCCGAAATTTCGCCAAACAGTTCGCCCGATAGTTGCGGGCATCATCAGACTCAGAGTGCCAACCACCAGGGTGAGCACGGTCTCAAAGGCCAGAACCCCCACAGAAAGACGCCAGCCCCAACGTACCCGGCGGGCGAATCCAATCGTCGCAGTCAAGTAACAGAGCGAAGCCACCAGACTAAGTGACGGCGCAAGATAGTTAACCACGTCCTCCTTCAAGAACAGCTGAAACAGTGCTCGGACGCCGGTGGACAGCGCAAGCAGAGGATAGGAAACCGTCAGAATATAGCCAAGGACGGTCACAAACTCGGTTGAGCCAGTACTCTCTTCCGCATCGCCTGAACCGGACCGAAAACTGGTCATATATCCTGTAATCGAGGATCTCGCAGGAGTGAAGTCTCTAGCTTCTACCCTTCATCCACCAACCACTCCTCGATAAGTTCCTTAGCCTCACTATAGTTGCGAACTACAGGCAGGTCTGGATGATCGTCCACAACGTTGTCAGGTGGATCGAAAAGCAGCCCAGTGTCAGCCCTTTCGAGCATCGCGATGTCGTTATAGGAATCACCCATTGCCATGGTCTGGAAATGGAGTTCACGAAATGCCAGAATCGCTTTACGTTTGGACTGGTCCAGGCGCATGCGATAGCCGGTTATGGTCCCGTCGCCCTCAACCTCCAGCGAGTGACAGAAAATCGTCGGGTAGCCGAGTTTTGCCATCAACGGCTTGGCAAACTCGTAGAAGGTGTCGGAAAGTATGACGAACTGCGAGCGGGCGCGAATCCAGTCGACAAAACTCCCGGCCCCAGGCAGCGGCGAGATGGTTGCTATTACTTCCTGAATATCCTGCAGACGCAGATTCCGTTCCTTCAGGATTTTCAGCCGCATTTGCATCAGCTGATCGTAATCCGATATGTCGCGTGTTGTCAGTCGCAGCTGCTCAATGCCGGTCTTTTCGGCAAAAGCGATCCAGATTTCAGGGACGAGAACACCTTCCAGATCGCTCGCAAAAAGCCGGGGTCGTAAATCAGGCAATATGTACTCCTCTCAATAGGTCAAGCGGATGCCGGCCAGATGGTCAGTCCGGTTCGTATAGCGAACAATGACAAACATACCGCTGTCGGACATCTGAGACAAGAAGTCTACTCGAGTAATGCCGGTATTGTGATGGTTGAAGTAGATCTCGTTGCCAGGCAGTCGGCCAAGAAGGGCTTTGAGAAGACTGTCCATAAAGGTGCCGTGGCTGACGGCGGCAATTCCTTCTTCTTCCTCTGATTCTTTGGCCATCTTGTGCAATGCTTCAGCGACGCGCACCGCGCGCGCATGGCAGGCGGCCCGGTCCTCCTCTGCACCTTGCCACCACCCGGTTTCGCCCACACCGTCCAGACGGTACCCGGGGAACTTCGCACTCATCTCGGCCCGGCTGAGACCGGGAAAGCCGACAGCCTCGGCGCTGGCGTCAGGCCTGAGAAAGATGCCGCCATGTTCGTGCAGGTCCAGCCAAACCGACGGACTGGCGCCCAAAGCGTCGGCCACGGGTTGTATCGTCTGCATAGTGCGCAACATGGGGCTACAATAAAGACGAGAGATCGCCACATCGCCCATATAGGTGCCAAGAAGGCTCGCCTGCTCCTCGCCCATTGCTGTCAGGGCGGGTTCGGCCACCCGCTCTTTCGTATAGGACGACCAGGAGACCTCGTCTTCCCGCTCCTTCAACTGTTCAGCAAGCAGATTGTTGGTTGACTGTCCGTGCCGAATCAGATACAGGATCATGGGTGCCATCTCCAGACTGAAAAGAACATGATTCAAGAATTTCAGTTGACACAAGACTGCGATTTTCGACTGTTGAGAGTACATGAACACAGGCAAAAAGGCAAGAAATAGAGGCTACAAGAGAGGGGGAAGCGGCGAAACTGTTTTATTCCGTATAATAACTTTTATACCAAGTAAAATACAGGGGGAGGGGGACGGCTTGGCCTAAGCGCTCACCTTCAATGGGACCGACCACGGTTTTGCTGTCTAGGAGTTCCCTGGCTGTTCTCCATTCGAAGTCGCTCGTTTCAGAGGAATTCTCAGGCAGGTTCGTGCCCCCAGCATGTTCACCCGAATGCAAGCACTCCTTTTTGGAAGGAATCTGGCTCGCGTGTAAATTACCATTTAGCCAACCCGAAGATCCTGTTCCCACCCGGTCCGGCGAGGACCGCATGGCATCTGCCTCTTTGCATAGACAATGAATAACGAATCCGAAGAGCCGAAAACCGGAAACACACTCCACACCGAGAGTAACGATTCAGGCGAAATCCTGCTTAAGCTCGGACCGGAGCCCCACCAGGCGCCGCCCGCAAACCGGCCAGGGCAACCCCGCAATGCCGCCGAAGACCACCGACTGGCACGAGCGCAAGCGCCGCGCCTGCTCATTCTCGGCTTTGCCGGCATTGTCTTCCTGGGAACGCTGTTGCTGAAACTGCCCGCCGCCGCGACGCCGGGCGTGTCGATCTCATGGATCGAGGCGCTGTTCACATCGACGAGCGCAGTTACCGTCACGGGACTGGGCGTTCGCACCACTGCCACAGATTTCAGTCGTTTTGGACAGATTGTGATCCTGATCCTGCTACAGGTGGGCGGCGTAGGCTTTATCGCCTTCAGCGTGCTGCTTTTCCGTTTGGTAGGGAGGCAGGTTACTCTGAATGAACGTTTTGTAATCCAGCAGTCGCTCGGCGCCGACAAGCAGTTCACCCTCACGCGCAACTGGGGGCGCCTCGGCAGCGTTGCCAATCTTGCACTGTATATCCTCATCATAACAGTGTCGATCGAAGCAGTTGGTACCCTGCTTTTGTGGCTGCGTTGGCGGACCGAATTCCCCGCGGGCGAGGCGCTGTGGCTGGCGCTATTCCACGCCGTAAGCAGCTACTGCAATGCAGGTTTCGACCTCTTCGCCGGTAGCGGCCACCCTCCGGTGTTCGGGTTCGGCGCCGACTATTTTACGCTCGCAGTGATGTCCGCCTTAATTATCCTGGGCGGCTTTGGCGTTGCCGTTCTGTACGATGTAGTCAGCTTCTTCAGGAATCGTTTGCTCGCCCTGAACACCCGCATCACATTGGGGCTGACCGCGGTTCTCCTTGTGGTTGGCCTGGCCGTGATGTTACTTGATCGCCCTCTATATGAAGCCACCTTGGCCGCCCACTCCCTCGGCGAGCAACTTGCAATCAGCGTCTTCACAGTGATTTCCGCGCGTACCGCCGGTCTGACTATCCTGCCCATCGATCAACTTAGTCAAAGTACGCAGCTCATGCTTCTGTTTTGGATGTTCATCGGCGGCGCCCCGGCAAGTATGGCCGGCGGCGTAACCAGCAGCACTGTCGGTGTGTTGCTCATCTCCGCCCTGGCTACTGCCAAGGGTGGAGACAACCAGGCCGTGGCGTTTGGCCGGTCCGTGCCCAGAGAAACGCTGAACAAAGCTGTTGCAATTATGACGGTCAGCACGCTCCTGGTAGGGGCCGTTACGATCGTTTTGTCTCTATTGAACCAGGGCGACATCTTTGAGCTTGGCTTCGAGGTGGTAAGCGCCTTTGCGAATGCCGGCTACTCCCTTGGCTTCACGCACAAGCTCAACGCATGGGGACAGGCTCTGATTGCGTTTACCATGTTTTGGGGCCGGCTGGGGCCATTAACCATCGTCATTGCTCTGGCGCAGCGCGAGCGCCCCTCCTTGCTCCAGTACCCCGAAGAGCCGGTTATACTGGGTTAATGGTATCCTCTACAGGAAACTACTCAGCCATCGCCAACTCGCATCGATGTTCTCACTCTACTCACTCCTCTATATTCTCTCTTTGCATATGGGCGGTCGGGCCTTCGGCCCTCCCTTGTGCAGGGGCTGCGCCCCCGCAACGCCCCCCTACAAAACCATCGCTCACCGACCTTGTGTGCTCATTCCAGCGGTGCGGCTCCAGCAACCTGGCTGTCGCCAACCGAATACGCGATCAGATAGCCTGAATGGCGACAGCGATAAAGGGCTGGGCAAGACAGGCACTGTATATGGCTTAGTAGTTTTACCTCTACAGTTTGAACTCTCGTTGAATATGAAATTGCCATCCAGCTATTCACAGTCCAGGAGGAATGCAACCCTATGAGTGACACCGAAACTTACACACTTGCAGATATGCAGGCTGGCGCCGAGGCCGCAGTGAAAACCTGCATGGCTGTGCAGCCGGGCGAACGCGTCTTCATTCTGGGCGACGAAGGCTCGTCGCTAATCAGCCAGGCACTGGCCGATGCTGCAAGTCCCATCGCCGCCGGCGTAGAGACGCTCACACTGGAGTCGCTCGGCGCCCGCCCAATAACCGAGATGCCTGAAAAACTCCAGGCTGCACTGGCGAGTTTCCAACCGAATGTCAGCTTTTATACGGCCAGCAGCCGTCCTGGTGAACTGAAATTCCGCATGGCCTACATGCCCGCGGTTATGCAGGCCAATCCTGCCGGCGCCCGCCACGGCCATATGATCAACATCACGCCCCCTCTGATGATGCAGGGCATGCGGGTCGACTATCAACGTATTTTCGATGTAACCATGCGAGTCCACGAGCTTGTCTCTCGGGCAGCGTCGATCCGAGTCACCAACCCGAAGGGGACCGACTTTACCGCCGCCTTAAACCCGGAATTCAACTGGATCCCCTGCCACGGCCTTTACCATGAGCCTGGCCAGTGGGGGAATCTGCCAGAGGGCGAGACGTTCACCTCGCCAGGAAACGCAAATGGAACGCTGGTAGTGGACGAACTAGGCGACTATTTCAGCGAACGATACGGGATCCTCGAAACGCCTGTCACTTTCGAGGTTGAAAATGGACGTGTACGCGCAGTACAAAGCGAGGACAGCGCATTGGAAGAGGACGTCAGGTCCTACATTTTCGGTGCCGAAAATGCCGACCGTGTCGGGGAGTTCGCAATCGGGACCAACATCGCACTAACCGGTCTGGTCGGAAACCTGCTGCAGGACGAGAAATTCCCCGGTGTGCATGTGGCCTTTGGTGACCCTTACGGCAAACAGACCGGCGCCGACTGGAAGTCCGAACACCACGTCGACGTCATTCCAACGCAGTGCACAATCGAAGTGGACGGCGAACAGATCATGTCCGACGGCAAATTTACATCTGATATTCTTGCGGAATAGGTACTGCGAAGGGCCGGGTTCGCCTGCCTTGCGGGACAGAGGAAAAACGCCGCCCATACTGCATTGTCGAGTCAGGACACAGTATGGGCGGTGACTTTAGTAAATTATGTCGAGATCCGGCGAACCCGGAACACTACTTCTGCAACCTTAGTTCCCGGCGCCGAAAGTTGTAATGCGCGGCCGGAATGCTCGATCAAAAGCTTCCAGTTTTTCTTTGAACCAGGAATGGTGCTCAGTCCATTGAGCCCGGTTGGTCGGATCGGCATTGTATCTCCGCAACATTACCTGCCCTTGCTTGTGTTCGGGCAGCTCGCGCCACTCCAGCGCATCACCGATCTCCGCTCCGATCTCCCCGCGCTGCTGATAAAGTGTATTGTAGGAGACCTCGGCATCGCCCTCTCGGATTACCAACTGTACCCCGATTCCGCCTTCCCGCATGTTGTTGAACGCCGTCATACGCAACCGCCAGTGACCGACGTCAAAGTTCATCCAATTCTGCGATCGCGGCGTTCCCGGGCGTATGAAACTGCCGCTGTCCTCCAGATGCTTCCGCAGCGCCTGCCAATACTCCATCTGCAACTCATTTTCTACAAGCTGATATTCCAGTTGAAGCTCATTTTCAACCTGTTGCAACTGGTCCTCCAGCGTTGATTCGTCTGGCTCCGGCGAAGGCGAAGGGGTCGGAGGAGGAGAACTGTTGACAGTGCTCCGATTGGGTGGTTCCGACATTCCACTCGACCTGCTTGGCTTACTTACAAGATGAAACTTGGGAGCAAGGGGCGATTCGCCAATTCTCCACAATTCTACTTCCAGTCCGTAAAAACCTATGTTGTCGCTCGAAATTTCATTTAGCCAGTTGAGCGTATTTTGGTCTTCCTGAGTAAATTCCGCCGCCACCCACACCATGGTCACCGCCTTCAACTCCGCAGCAAAGGTGAGGAGGTGACCAAGATGACTCTGATCGGTATGTTCCAGCTGATTCTGTATGACCACATAGCCGCCACCGCCGCGGGTACGGCAGACCACTCCCCGAGGATAGGGCGAGACCCAGCCTTCCATGTCCTCCAACTCCAGGTCGAGGCCGATCGCTTCCCCCAGCAGTGCCAAGCTGTCGCCTCGGGTCAGCCACGAGGCAAAGTCGCTGTCTTCACTTACCCATACGGTTCGCAGTTCTACTTGTTCCAGGCGGCCAAAGTCAAACTGTATCATCCGATTGTTCCCTCCTCTAAAGAACTGCTGTAATTTGAGTCAAATATAAGCCACACCCGGAACTTTTCTTATCGAAAGATCAAAGTTTGGTTTTTGAAGTATGAAGGGGGCTCTCACTATCCGAAAGCGTAGCACTCCACACTTTAAGTTTTACACGATTTGAATATTATACGCAAGCGCCGCTTTCACATATTTGACAGCACTCGAGGGCATTTGTATTATAGATACGAACCTTCAATTGTCCCACATTCAACTATCCTATTTTGAAGGCTGCTCATTCTGCGGGCGTAGTTCAGTGGTAGAACGTCAGCTTCCCAAGCTGAATGTCGACGGTTCGAGTCCGTTCGCCCGCTCTCTTTTTTAGCTCCCCAACTACTTTGCCTGATGCACTGACTAAAGCCGCAGGCTATAGACCTCTTTCCTGACCTCGCCACTCCCTACAATCTCTGAGAATATGCCACGCAGTTGCTGGCTTCAACTGTCGAAGAGGTCGGACTCGACTACGCGCAACCGCAGATCCCCCTGGCCGGTTATGATCCAGAGCTGACCCGGCCTCGGCTCGAATACGTATGGGTAGGATATCCACGCATCCTTCTCGCGTGCAACCACACGCGGCGCCGACCAGCTGCGGCCCTCGTCACCGGATACAGCAACCGAAAGCTCCTCCCGGTGCCAACTGGCGGCATCCTCCGAGAGCTGTCCGCTGCGGCGAAGGAAACTGTCGGCCCCTTCCGGGTAGAGACGGTTCCAGGCCAACAGAAGACCGCCGCTCTGCAAACGGGCAAGATAGCCCGGAGAACTGCTGGCCTCTATCGAACTGGGCCGGATTATACGCCACGACAGACCATCGTCCTCGGAAATGGCCTCCCAGAATCGATCCCAGTTGGTGCGAATCAACATCCATAGCGAGCCATCACGCCGTTGAATAAAGGTCGGCTCGAACGCGCCGTCGTGGTGACCGTGGCCCCCAAGATCAATGATATTGCTGCCGCGCCAACTCTTTCCCGCATCAGCCGACGAGTAGACGCGGACTACATTCCTGCCAGGGTGGCGCAGGTAGTACTGATTGGTCACGACAATCCTGCCGTTGAACGTCTCAATCATATTGATCGGGGGATGACCGCATACGCCGTGAAAGAGAGGCTGGCGGTCAACCCAAGTCGCGCCGCCGTCCAAGCTGCGAATCGACCACAGATCCCCGCGGGCGTCTGCCCCAGGTTCGCCACTCTCATCGTCCCAGTTCAACACCCGAACATCCATCCAAACGAAGATAAGGACCCCGTCGCGAGTCGCCAGCAGCTGGCCCCGATTCTGCGGTATGCCTGGCCCGGGAGCGGGAAGGTCGGATCCCTCGCCGCGGTAGATTGGCCGCGGCGCTTCCCAACTGCCTCCGTCATCCCTGCTGACGATCGTGGCGTTCCCGTCAATGGCCATGAGTCCGCCGTCCGGCAACCTTACATATGGCTTGCGAGCGTCGATCGAAAGTGGCCGGCAGATCGGGTCAATCCATCTCTCATGGCCAGAATCACCTGTGCTGTTCTCGCTCATGTCTCGGTCCTCTTGAATGCACGACTTTGTGACTCTCCGTCACCGCAAAGCGCACTACAGTGATTACACGAACAGTATCATGAGGCGATGTCCCCGTCAACCCAAATATAGCACCGAGACCGGAAGAAAATTTTGCGAAAATGCCCACTTTCGACACTTTCGCGCTTGACTGCACACAGTCAAGACAGTATTCTGATTCCTGCAGCGCTCTGCCGTCTGGCATTCGCAAATGCTCGTTTCATCTGAATTGCTATGCGAATGTTGGGTAGCAGGATGGAAAGGCGTTACAGTGGATGCAACCCCCTGTGTCTTAGCCTTCAGCTCTTCCCAGGCAGTTGTCTAGCCCCGCATCTGCCTTTATAGCGACTCACACCGACCATCGTTGAGGGTATTCGACCCCTGCTCACCTGAGCAGTCTATCCATGACAACAGAAATGATCATCCTTGTCGTCATTCTTTTCGTGGCGACCTATCTCTATCTGACAGACTGGTTAGCAACCGAGACGACCTCGGCCCTCGCCATCGCCGCGCTTGCATTGACCGGCATCCTCAATACAGGTGAGGCGCTCTCCGGATTCGCCAGCACTGCAACACTTACGGTCGGCGCAATGTTTGTGATCAGCGGCGGCCTGATACGCACCGGCGCACTGGAAATCGTCACCGTCGGTCTTGCCCGTTTTTCCGGCGGAAGTCCCCGCCGTCTACTGATCCTGTTGGGTGGCGTCATCCCTCTTGCCAGCGCTATCATGAACAACACGCCAGTCGTCGTCATGATGGCTCCTGTCGTCCTTTCCCTCAGCCAGCGATTCCGGATTCAGCCTTCCAAACTGATGATACCGTTAAGCTATTTCGCAGTGCTAGGGGGAACAATTACGCTTCTGGGTACCAGCACCAACATCCTGGTAGATGATCTCTATCGCGCCGCCGGAGGACCGGGATTCAATTTTCTGACCTTCACCCCGCTTGGCCTGATCTTTACTTTAGCTGGCGGCACTCTTGTCGTTCTTACTAGCCAGAAGCTCTTGCCTGACCGCGCGCCAGCGGGCGGGCTGGGCGAGGGCCGCCACCAGCACACGCCTTTTGTCGCCGAACTCCTGGTAGAAAAGGTGAGTCCACTGCTCGGCAAGAACGTTGGTGAACTGTTCAACGAGGCTGCCGGTATTCAATTCTCCCGTCTCAGATCAGAGCGCCACCACCGGCGCCTGACCCACTTGCACAAAGCAATCCACAGCAACGGCGATTCAGCCCAGGAACGGATCGAGTTGCTCGAACTCCTGCGTGACGGCAAACCTCATCGCGCGCGGCGTCCCAATCCCTCGCGTTTCGGCCTAGTCAGACGGTTCGAGTCGGAGGAGGCAGAGTCGCTTAGAATTCAGGAGGGCGACGTCCTCGTCGTTTGCGGCGCGCCACCCTTAATTTCCCGCTTCATCGAAACATATTCTGTCTCCGCTTCGGAGCCGGGGCAGTCAGTGCCGCCCCCTTCCGAGAGGTCAGCCGGTGT
Source organism: Caldilineaceae bacterium (assembly GCA_965116395.1). Taxonomy (GTDB): domain Bacteria; phylum Chloroflexota; class Anaerolineae; order Caldilineales; family Caldilineaceae; genus Bin5. The sequence goes on along the minus strand of OZ220684.1, from coordinate 4,370,196 downwards.
CACTCCCGCAATACGAACTGTTGAGGCAGTCATTTTGCCAGACTCGGTGGCCATCGGTCGGCAGCTGGCCCAGCTGGATTTTGAAGACAGTCACCAGGTTCATGTGCTGGGTTTACAACGGCGGGGCGGTCAGCGCAGAGTCGGCCCGCGACGGGCCCGTCTGAACAGCGGCGATGTCCTCCTTCTCCAGGGAACACGCAACGGCCTGCACACCGTGAGCGAGCTGTACAAACTCCTGCTGGTAGAAGGCGTCGAGTCGGCTATCGTAAGGCACGCCAAGAATCGCCTCGCCCTGATCATCATGGGGGCAGTCATCCTGTTGGCAAGCCTGACCGAAATCCCTATCGTCGTCTTGGCGCTGGGAGGCGCCGCACTGATGGTTGCAACTCGCTGCCTGCGTGCCGACGAGGCAATGTCATCGCTGGACGGCGCCACTCTCCTCCTGCTGGCCGGCACCATTCCTATGGGCATCGCGATGCAGAAAACCGGGCTTGCTCAGTTACTCGTAGATCAGTTGATTTCGCTTGCAGGGCACGTCAGCCCCGTCGTAATGCTCTCTCTGTTCTACCTATTCACCAGCCTGCTTACACAGCTGATCAGCAATAATGCCGTTGCCGTACTCCTTACCCCCATCGCGCTCTCGCTGGCTGCAACACTGCAAATTAACCCGCAGCCTCTGCTGATGACCATTGCCTTTGGCGCATCGGCCAGCTTCATGACGCCGATGGGGTATCAGACCAACGCCATTGTCAGAGGTGCCGGCGGGTATACGTTCGGCGATTACCTGCGCATTGGAGTTCCGCTGACGATCATCATGTGGGCGCTGGCTACGGTATTGATCCCGATTTTCTGGCCACTGTGAATCTGGGCAGCGAGGCGGCAGGTCTGCGATAATGTCCGGCAGCAACAGTAACCTTACCCATCGCTAACATAGAAGGAGAAAGTTACATGTCCACGCCATCACTGGCAGAGCGCGACTGGAGCGGGGGAACTGTTCGTTACCCCGACCCGGCGGTCAAGGTGCTTGACGACCGCTTCACCAAATACAGAATCGGCAACGCCGTCGTCGAACGTCTCTTCACAGGCTGCCGCTGGGCCGAAGGACCAGTATGGTTCGGAGACGCACGCTGCCTGATCTGGAGCGACATTCCCAACAATCGGATGCTGCGTTGGAACGAGGAAAGCGGCGAAGTCAGCGTTTATCGCAGCCCCGCACATCACACCAACGGCAATACGCGCGATCGTCAGGGGCGGCTTGTTTCTTGCGAACACACCGGCCGCCGCGTCACCCGCACCGAGCATGACGGCTCGATAACCGTTCTGATGGACAGCTTCGAAGGCAAGCGTCTCAACTCGCCCAATGACGTCGTGGTCCATTCCGACGGCAGCGTCTGGTTCACCGACCCCGGCTACGGCATCATGCTCAACTACGAAGGCCAGGTCGCCGAAGCCGAACTGCCCAATCGCGTCTATCGCCTTGACCCCGATTCGGGCGAGGCCGCCATCGTGGCCGACGACTTCCTGCGCCCCAATGGCCTCTGCTTTTCGCCCGACGAGGAGCTCCTGTACATCGTCGATACCGGCCGCTCCCACGACCCCGACGGCCCCTCCCACATCCGCGTTTTCGACGTAACCGCCGACAATCGGCTTGAAAACGGACGCGTCTTTGTCGATATGAATCCGGGCATGGCCGACGGCATCCGCTGCGACGAAGACGGTAACCTCTGGGCCGCGGCCGGTTGGGCCGGTCCCGGCTTCGACGGCGCGCATTGCTATGCGCCTGACGGGACTCGAATCGGGCAAATTCACCTGCCTGAAATCTGCGCCAATCTCTGTTTCGGCGGCGCGGGCAAAAACCGGCTCTTCATGGCAAGCAGCCAGTCAATCTACGCCGTCTATGTGGAAACTGCAGGCGCGCAGCAACCCTAATCCCGTTCCGAAATGGAGAAGAGTATACCAATGTCCTACAGCATCCACTCTACGTTGCAAGATCTGCTAAGTAACGAGGGGGCCAAGGCAATCCTGGAGAAGCACCTGCCCGGCGCCTCAACCCATCCCGACCTGCCCATGGCCATGCATATGACCTTGCAGCAGATCTCCTACTACCCGGAGGCGGTTCAGGCGGGCGTTACGCAGGAAACATTGCAGGCTATCGATGCCGAATTGAAGAGCCTCGGTTAAGAAGAGAGTGCCGGACTGGGGTGCCGGGCGCGCTCAGAAGTTGCCGCGCCGGCGCGCCATCTCAAAGGCGTCATCCTGGGGCGCGTAGTTGAGAATCGCCTTGGTGTCGGTCATATCCAGCCGCTTAAAGCGATTGTCCGATATGCCATGGAAGTTGCCAAAGTCCACGTGGTCGCCGGCATCGACCGCGGCCGCGATCAGGCTGGCATTGTCCTCCAAGGTCTGAATAATCTCGACATACTCGTGATCCCAATGGATCCATTCCGTGTCCCGATCCTGTACAGCCCCGAAACGTAGACATAGGCACGAGAGGCCGTGCGCGGCCGAGTAGTACCGTGCCAGCGCTTCGCCCCAACACTTCGTCGCACCGTACAAGTTAATTGGGTACACCGGTTGGCTGGTATGTACCTGCTGATCGCGTGGATAACCCAACACTGCATTGATGCTGCTGGCGTAGACGACCCGCCGGCAGCCCGCCTGCCGGGCCGACTCAAACACATTGTACGTGGCGACAACATTGTTGGGCAGCAAGCTCTCCCATGGAGCATCCATGCTCGGGTCCGCACCCAGATGCACAACCGTGTCGATGCCGTCACATAGTGGACGAACTGCATCAAAGTCGCTCAGGTCGGCCTGCGTAAAGGGCGCCCCTTTCGTCTCTTTCGGCTCTACAATGTCGGTAAGGACGAATTCATAAGCATCAACATAGGCGTCTTGGAAGAAGCTTCCGATCTTACCTGCCGCGCCCGTTAATAAGATTCTACGAGTCATTGATTAACCTCATGTTCGAAATGGTAAACCGGTGGTCAACCCCTTGTTGCCGGTCTATCCCTCTTTCTCGATCACCCCTATATACTGCCCGCCGGTGCCGCCGATGAAGTCAGCGACGCGCCAGCCGGTGTCCTCAACAATCTCCAGCATCTCGGCCTGCGAGACCATCAGATAGTCAAACCATTCGCCAATCACTTCTCTGTAGCGGACCCTCAGACGAATCTCCCCAGCCATCCGGCCCCGTCTACGATTGCGATCATGATAGGCAAGATGCTCCGGCTTGTCGGTACCGTAAATGTCGAGCGACTCGGCCACAATACGAGAATTCGGGCCGGTAAGCCTCTTGAGACGCCGCAGCATCCACTTCGCCCGGCGTGGGTTAGCAAACAGGCCGAAATTGTTGCCCATCATCAGAACCGTATCAAACTTTCCCAGGGCAGCATCGATTCTGTGGAAGGCCAGCTGGCGCACATCCTTCACGCCTCGTCGGCGACAGACCTCAAGCGCACCTGGCGAAACATCGATGCCGACCACCTCGTGACCCTGTTCCTGCAAGTAGAGAGCGAAGCGACCGGCGCCCACACCCACATCCAATACGCGCCCGCGCACATATCCCATCGCCTGCTGAAAACGGGGAGGCCAATCGTCGAAAGGTGCAAAGTAGGCGGCCAGATTGTCGGTAGCCATCAGATAACCATCATCGCGCTCAATGAACTCTACGCAGGATTCACCCGCGAAATGGTGTGTCAACAACATGCCAAAGGCATCGTGCCTCTGCGAATTTTTCACCTGTCATACTCCAGATGACTATAAGAAATCCCGCTACTCAGCGGTTGTCCATCTTACCTGCCCGTGCTATAAAGAGCAAGCAAAAGAGCATGAGAATCTGAGTCAACATTAGGAGCCTTTCTCCGTAAAGGATAAGACCATGCCCGCCAACAGTTCCAGTTCCAGCCCCATCCAGGTAGACAACGACGACAGCAGTCTCTTCAACGTCCAGACAAACGCCGACGGCCCCACCGGATCTTTGCCGCTGGACGAAGAGTTCCTGCGCAACGCCCCCAGTGGTGACATCTTCGGCCTCACGCAGGACGCCGGCATGGGCTGGAGCCCTCGCCGCCTGCGCAATCCCGAATTCCTCATCCTCAGCACACAGGGCGGTATCCGCGCGCCGGACGGCTCGCCCATCGCTCTCGGCTACCATACCGGGCACTGGGAGGTCGGCCTGCTAATGGAGGCCGCGGCAGCAAGGCTCAAAGAGCTCGGCATGGTACCGTTCGCCGGCTTCGTAACCGACCCCTGCGATGGCCGTACACAGGGCACGACCGGCATGATGGACTCATTGCCCTACCGAAACGACGCCGCCATCGTTCTACGCCGCCTCATCCGTTCGTTGCCTACACGAAAGGGCGTGATGGGAGTCGCCACCTGTGACAAGGGCCTGCCCGCGATGATGGTGGCCCTGGCCGCCCAGCGCGAACTGCCCGTTGTCATCGTGCCCGGCGGCGTGACCCTCCCCCCCAGCAGCGGCGAAGACGCCGGCAAAGTGCAGACCATCGGCGCCCGCTTCTCCCACGGTGAAATCACCATGGAAGAGGCCGCCGAACTTGGCTGCCGCGCCTGCGCTTCGCCCGGCGGCGGCTGCCAGTTCCTCGGCACGGCAGCGACCGCCCAAGTCGTGGCAGAAGCGCTGGGCCTCACTCTCATGCATGCTGCGCTGGCGCCCTCTGGCCAGCCCATTTGGAAGGACACAGCCGACCGTTCAGCACGAGCCTTAGTGTCACTACACGAAAATGAGATCGCCTGCGCCGATATCCTCACCGAAAAAGCGCTCCACAATGCTTTGGTCGTCCACGCCGCCTTTGGCGGGTCGACAAATCTGCTGCTCCACATTCCCGCAGTCGCCCACGCCGCCGGTCTGCCCCGCCCAACCGTCGCCGACTGGCAGCGCGTCAACGCCGAAGTGCCGCGGCTCGTAGATGTCCTACCCAACGGACCCACCGGTCATCCCACCATACAGGTCTTCCTCGCCGGCGGTGTGCCCGAAGTGATGCTCCACCTGCGCAGCCTGGACCTCCTGCACCTCGACGCCCTGACCGTCCACGGCCGCGCCCTCGACGAGCTGCTCGATGAATGGCAGGACAGCGAACGCCGGCAGCGCCTGCGTGAGCGTCTCTACACGGAAGACGGCATCGACCCCGATAACGTCATCATGGACCCGCAAACCGCAGCCCAACGCGGCCTGACCAGCACAGTCACCTTCCCCACCGGCAACCTGGCTCCCGAAGGATCGGTCATCAAGAGCACCGCCATCGATCCCTCAGTGGTTGACGACGATGGCATCTACCGCAATACCGGCCCCGCAAGGGTCTTTATCAGCGAGCGCGAAGCCATCGCCGCCATCAAAGGAAACCACGAAAAGCCGGTCCAGGCCGGTGACATTATCGTATTGATCGGCCGCGGCCCGATGGGCAGCGGCATGGAGGAGACCTACCAGTTGACCTCGGCGCTGCGCTATCTGCCCTTCGGCAAGCAGGTAGCGTTGATTACCGATGCGCGTTTTTCCGGCGTAAGCACCGGCGCCTGCATCGGCCACATCGGCCCCGAGGCTCTGGCCGGCGGCGCAATCGGCCGCGTGCGTGAAGGAGATACGATTCAGATCGAAGTGGACACAGTCAACCTGCGCGGCAGCCTGAACTTGGTAACGCCGCCCGGAAGAAATGGAAGTGGGAGTAATGGAAACGGGGTTGACGGGTCTGACCAGCAGGTGGCTGGTACGGAGTTATTGGCCGGCCGCTCTCTTCATCCTGACCTGGCTGCCGACCCGCGCCTTCCCGATGATACCCGTCTCTGGGCGGCGCTTCAGGCGGTCAGCGGCGGCACATGGGCCGGCTGTGTCTACGACACCGACCGCATCCTGGAGGTGCTCGCCGCCGGCGAGAAAGCCCTCGCTCAGCAGCAATAGGGCTGGAAATCGGCCAGCAAGCAAGCGCCTTGCTGACTAATCAGTTACACAGAGTACGGGCCGCTTAAGGGTCGCTGCAATCGCGGGTAAATCCGCACTGGCTGCAGATGATCTTGCAATGACGCTTACTTACCGCGCCGCCGCACAGCCAGCAGTAGGTGTCATCAACCGCCTCGTATACAGGCACAAAATCGGGCTTTACTTCCTCCGCCTGGTGCCGGTAGCTCTCGCGGTCGATGCGGCCGCCGGGGCTGTAAAACGTGGCCTCGTAGCCCTGAAAGTCGCCGTCCTGGTAAAGGAACTTCGCCGAGAAGTAGCGCTCCTCAAACATCCACGGAATGAACATCCTGTCGCCCGGCCACAGGTTAAGGTCCAGCAGCCTCTCGTTGTCGATCCAGGCCAGTCTGCCCTCTTCCGAGTCGATCAGTTGCCCGGTCCAGTCTTGCGCGACGAAGAGCCACACATACCAGTCGGCCTCGCCGTCGAAGTTGGGAAAGGTGATCTGGCCGCGCAGCGCCGGGTCGATGCACTGCAGCCCGCTCTCCTCATAAACCTCACGCACAACGCACTCTTCCGGCGATTCCCCCTGCTCAAACTTGCCGCCCAGACCGTTCCACTTGCCCTCATGGTAGTCGTTGGCCCGCTTGACCCGGTGAAGCATAAGGGTCTGGCCAGGCCGCTGCACATAGCAGAGCGTTGCCAGTTTCAGGCTGTTGTTGGCCATGTTCAAAATGCCGCCAGTTCTTTCGCCAGCGCGTAAATTTTGTCGGCGCTCGGGCGATAAGCATCCTCCAGCGTCGGGCTGAAAGGCACGGGAATATCCAGACCGGTCAACCGCTGAATCGGCGCATCGAGCCATTCAAACGCCTCCTGCGCGATCAGCGCCGCCACTTCCGCGCCCACGCCTGTGTTGCCGGTGGCGCTGTGAACGATCAACACCTTGCCCGTCCTGCGGGCGCTATCCAAGATCGCCTCAGTGTCCAGCGGCTTGAGCGTCCGCAGATCCAGTATTTCGGCCTCAATCCCCTCCTCTGCCAAGCGTCCAGCCGCCTCCTTCGCCTCCCGCACCTGTGCACCGTAGGTGATTATCGACACGTCCGACCCTTCCCGAACATTACAGGCCTCTCCGATCGGAACCACATATTCGCCCTCAGGCACAGGGCCGCGCTCCGTACGGTAGAGGATCTTACTCTCCATATAAATGACAGGATTGTTGTCCCGGATCGCAGCGATCAGCAGGCCCTTGGCATCGGCAGGGGTCGCCGGCGCTACTACTTTGAGGCCAGGAGAATGTGTAAACCAGGCCTCCGGGTTCTGGCTATGAAAGGGGCCGGATCGCAGCCCGCCATCACAAGGCGCGCGAATCACCCAGGGTACCGGCGCCCCCCAGCGATAGTGATTGGTGGCCGCGAACTGAACGATGCTGTCAAAGCCGCTCGAAATAAAGTCGGCAAACTGCATCTCAATCACCGGCCGCATCCCCATCAGCGCCATTCCCGTGCCCATACTGATGAACGCGTTCTCGCACATCGGCGTGTTGAAGATGCGCTCCGGCGGGTACTTTTCAGTCAGTGGTTTTGTAACCTTGAAGGCGCCGCCGAAAGGGCCGGCCACGTCCTCCCCAAAGATGATTACCTCGGGGTCGCGCGCCATCTCCACGTCCATCGCATCGGTGATGGCCGCGATGTAGGTCAATTCCTGCGTGCTGCTCATCTCAACTGTCCTCCAGGATTCCGCTCTTGTGCCCCTCCGATGGCAGCGTGCGGACTGTTTGGCGCGTATTTTACCATACAGTGGCGGAGAATACTCCGTTAACGGAATCAATTGAATGCTTGGCGAATCAGAACATATGTCGTACTATGGTGGAGTTCAATTCATAATAGCAAGTGTCCTCGTGAGTGACTCGGAATCTGACCCAAGTAAGCAGGCTCACTTAACACGCAACAAAGAAAGGACACCAAGCTCTCGATGTCGTCAATTCTACGAGCTGGACGCTAACATTTATGACACATCAGTATTAAGCCGGTTCTGGCTGTGGCCGGTTGCAGGAGCCGTCACTCAGATTGAGTCGAGCTTCTCATACCATTGGGCAAATGTCGGCTGCAGTTGGTGCCTTGTCTTTCGATCATGGACTTCGATGAATTGCAATCGCAGATTCATTCGAAGCAATCCTCCAGGAGAACTGCTGATGAAGCCATCCGAAATCATTTTTGAAGTAACTGAAGCGGTCGAAGGCGGATATGACGCCAGGGCTTTAGGTTACAGTATCTTCACTCAAGGGGAGAACTGGGCCGACCTGAAGGAAATGGTGAAGGACGCTGTACGTTGCCACTTTGACGACGAAAACATGCCTGGAATAGTCAGGTTGCATCTTGTCAGGGACGAAGTCATCGCAGTATGAAATTGCCGCGGGACTTATCAGGCGATGCGCTTGCAAGACTGTTGCGACTCAATTTTGGCTACCGATTCGAGCGACAGAGGGGCAGCCATATGACTCTAGCTGTTGTCGCTCATGGTGCTGAGCATCACGTTACGATTCCCCGCCACCAGGAATTGCGAGTTGGAACGATAAGTTCGATAATTTCGGCTGTTGCAGAGCAGGTAGGTCTGCCCCGGGACGAAATCCGAGCAAGGCTGTTCGAACGGTAGTCTACAGAAACAGCTGAATTGTCCATTGGCGTCCATGTCGAAGCCGTACTCCTGTAAGTTTCTTGTCAAGTGCTTGGCCATGACGCGATTCCTGTTTCTCAAGTCTATTGCACAGAGCTCAGACCTTTGCAGCTTAGCGAACTGAGGTGAATGTTTTGGCAATGAGTAGATTAGGGCTAAAAGGAGAACAATTATGAAAAGTGTCGAATGGCGTAGTCTCCAAGCAATAAGTGAACTACAAGGCTACTGTGATTTAATAAGTGAATGGGAGAAAGAAATAGAATCGACAGAGGTATGCAAGGATAGAAAGTGTGCATTGATTGACACGACAGCAATAATGAGCAGCTACGCTTTAGAAATTGCAATTAAATCATTTGTTTCGATGGATAGTTCACATGCGGAAGTCGAGTGTACACACGACTTGCTTAAACTGTATGACAATAAAGACATGACAGAAGATACGAGAGGATTGCTTAAACAGGCTGGAATAACACGTCAATTCTTAGAAAACAACCGTGCGCCTTTTATAGAAAATAGGTATTCAATGGATAACAATGCAAGTGGCAAATTGGTTACTTATCGGGCGTCCTCTTTGAGAAAACTTGTACAACTTCTTAACGACAAACTGCCAGAAGCACATTGTATTCATTTCTAGCCCATAACTACTCATTGCTAATGTTTTTAGGATCAGGACTATGTTCATGGCGCAGATCCAAACCGCTGCGGCAATCCCAGGAATCATGACCTCGTAAACTGGGGAACCAATATCAGATCGGAGTAAACTGTGAACCTAGAAATCCGCGACGAGAAATTCCGCACCGTTGTCGGCGACAACCTCGAAATCGAAGAGATCGGCAGCGGCTTCGAATTCACCGAAGGACCCATCTGGAACCACGTCGAGAAGCACCTGATCTTCAGCGATATTCCCGGCAACCGCATGCGCATCTGGCGTCCTGACGGCAGCATCGAGACCTGGCGCCAGCCCAGCAACATGGCCAACGGCAACGCCTACGACGCCGACGGCCGCGTCGTCACCTGCGAACACGCCACCAGTCGCGTTACCCGTACCGAGAGCGACGGTTCGGTCACCGTTCTCGCTACCCATTTCGGCGACAAGGAGCTCAACAGCCCTAACGACATCATCGTCAAGCGCGACCGCTCAATCTACTTTACCGATCCGGGCTTTGGCCGCGGCGAGTACTACGGCCGGCCCCGCCCCCAGCAACTCGACTTCCAGGGCGTCTACCGGCTCGATCCCGGCACACGCGAACTTACATTGCTGGTCGACGATTTCGACCAGCCCAACGGGCTCTGCTTCTCGCTCGACGAATCGCGGCTATTCGTCAACGACACCATGCGGGCGCACGTTCGCGTATTCGACGTGAATGCGAGCGGCACCCTGGAAAACGGCCGCGTCTGGGCCGAAGTCACCGACGAGCGCGACGGCGCCCCCGACGGCGCCCCCGACGGCATGAAGGTCGACAGCGCAGGCAACCTCTTCGTAACAGGACCGGGGGGCATCCACGTCTTCGCGCCTGACGCCACCTGCTTGGGCGTAATCTATACGCCCCAGGGCTGTGCAAACTTCTGTTGGGGCGACGACGATTTGAAGAGCCTCTTCCTCACCGCCAGCTCATCTCTCTATCGAGTGCGCGTCAAAGTTGCCGGAAACCGCTCTTTCTAGCACCATTAGGCGGGCGTCTTCCCCAAAAGACAGAAGTTCGTGCCTATATTGCGGTGGGATTAATGGACGTCGCGCCCGGATCGGGGGAGCGACTTTCACTGGTCACAAGCGCTGCCATAGTACTGTCCCACTAACACCAGAAGCGACAATTCCAGGAGAACGAAAGTAATGATCTCACTTGATGTCTATTTCAACGCAAAAGACGGCAATGACGCCGAGCTGGAAAAAGTAATTGTTGATGTATGGATGGAGGCGATGCGTCAGCAGCCGGGCTTTATCAGCGCCAGCCTGATGACACCCTTCCCTCAGGAAGAGCTCGAAGCAATGGGCGCGGTCAGACCCCCGTTTTCGCACGAAGTGATCTCGTACTGGGAGAGCGAAGAATTGCGCCAGGAGTGGGTTGCACGCGACATCCACCAGGAAGTCTGGCCCCAGGTGGAAGCGGCAGCCGAAGTTGCCATGTATACCGTGTCCAACTGCGATCAGAATTGGAACATATAAGCATCAAGGGTGGGAATCGTCGCGAGCGCAACGCTCTCTTCATTTCCCACTCTTGACCCCTTCTTCCTGAAACTGAGCATCTACCACCGCCAGAATGGCCACGTTGACGATATCCACCACCTCCGCGCCAGTCTCCAGCACATGGATCGGCTTGCCCATCCCCACCAGAATCGGACCAATGGCCTCGGCGCCGCCCAAGCGGTGCAGTAGCTTATAGGCCGTATTGGCCGATGCCAGCTCAGGGAACACGAGCACGTTTGCGTCCTCGATCGCGCTGAAAGGATAGTGGCGGCGCATCAGATCCGGCACAACCGCCACGTCGGCTTGCATCTCGCCATCGATCTGCAGGTCCGGCTGCTGCGCCTTAACCAGTTCGGTCGCTTGTTGAACCTTGTCAACCTGCGGATGACGCGTGCTGCCAAAGTTGGAGAAACTCAGCATAGCCACCCGCGGCTCAACATCAAACTGGCTCGCCACGTCGGCCGCGTTGATCGCGATCGCGGCCAAAGTCTCTGCATCGGGGTCAATGTTCACAGTCGCGTCGCTGAAAAAGTAAATGCGATCGCGCACGATCATCAGGTAGACGCCGCTGAGAACACCGCGCTCTGGCGCAGTGCCTACGATCTGCAGCGCCGGACGCAACACATCAGGATAGTTGTACGTCAAACCGGAGATGAACGCGCCCGCGTCGCCGTTCAACACCATCGTCGGCCCAAAAAAGTTGGCTTGGCGCATCAACTCGTTGGCCCGGGCCAGTGTCACGCCTTTGCGCTGCCGTTCCTGGTAGAAAGCGGTCGCGTACTCTCGATACTTGGGGTCCTGGTGGGGATTGATAACTGTCGGGCGGTAGTCGAGGCCCAACTCTTCACAGCGAATACGGATAATATCCGGGTTACCCAGCAGCACCGGCGTACCAATGCCCTCCGACTCGACCGCATAGGCCGCCCTTATGATCTTCGGGTTCTCGCCCTCGCCAAACACCACACGCTTCGGATTCTGCCTGGCTTTGCTCTGCTGCGCACGCATCACCTGGACACCCTTGCCGATACGCAGCGCCAGCTCGTCGAGATAGTTGTCCAGATCGATTGTACGCCGTGCCACCCCTGTCTCCATCGCCGCCTTTGCCACCGCCGGCGCGACCCACATCAGCACACGGCTGTCCAGCGGCTTGGGAATGATATATTCCGGCCCAAATTGCAGCGTGTCGAGCCCGTATGCCTTCATTACACTGTCCGGTACATCCTCCTTGGCAAGATCCGCCAGCGCGCGCGCCGCGGCCAGCTTCATCTCCATATTTATCGCCTTCGCCCGCACGTCCAGCGCGCCGCGGAAGATGAATGGGAAGCCGAGTACGTTGTTCACCTGATTGGGAAAGTCGCTACGCCCCGTCCCCATGATGACCGTATCATCCCGCGCAGAAACGGCATCGGGATAGGGGATTTCCGGGTCCGGATTGGCCATGGCAAAAACGATCGGGTTTTCCGCCATCGCGCGGACCATCCCTGACGAGACAGCGCCCGCAACCGAAAGGCCGATCAGCACATCGGCCCCGGCCATGGCCTCACCCAAAGTGCGGGCCTCGGTATCGCTGGCGTAATCCTCTTTCCACTCGTTCATGTTCTCCATGCGGCCCTCGTAAATCACGCCGCGGCTGTCGCACATAACAATGTTGCTTTTTTCTGCGCCCAACGCCACGTAAATATCGGCGCAGGCAATCGCAGAAGCGCCGGCGCCGTTGATGACGATCCGGGCCTCATCGAGCGGCTTGCCCGCAATCTCCAAGGCGTTTAACAGTCCCGCCCCCGATATAATGGCCGTACCATGCTGGTCGTCGTGGAAGACAGGAATGTCGAGCCGCGCCTGCAGCGTCTGCTCTATAAGAAAGCACTCCGGCGCTTTAATGTCCTCGAGGTTGATGCCGCCGAAGGTCGGCGCGATCAGTTCGCAGAATCGCACCATCTCCGCCGCATCCTCTGTGTCCACTTCGATGTCGAACACATCCACATCGGCGAACCGCTTGAAAAGCACCGCCTTCCCCTCCATCACCGGCTTCGAAGCCAGCGCGCCCCGATTGCCCAGCCCGAGGATCGCCGTACCATTGCTGATGACCGCGACCAGGTTGCCCCGAGCCGTATACTCAAAGGCGTCCTCCGGCCTCATTGCGATTTCCAACACCGGGTGCGCCACGCCGGGAGAGTAGGCCAGCGAAAGGTCCAGCTGTGTCTCCATCGGCTTGGTCGGCGTGATCTTCAGCTTGCCGGGACGGCCATTGGAATGATAGTCGAGTGCATCCTGTTTTGTCAGCGTCATTGGGCTTCTCCGCACATTGATATTCGTTTCGGCTGCGTTCATTGTATGCGATATAGGTTGGATACGCACACCGCAGAGGCTGAAGGTACCAGTTTCTCACTTGACATTAGCTGCTCAGCCATCGCCGAGTCGCGGCCATGCAGCCCTGCCTCACCCAGGCATTCACAGCGCCTCCGGCCACTTCCCGCTAACAACAGTCCCTTGCATTTCGCTGGCGGTCGCCCCAGCACATTGAACACCAGGCAGGCGCCGCCAGAGGCTTTCTCCCAATATGTAGCTGACCCTTTTTATGCATATGGGCGGTCGGGCCTTCGGCCCTCCCTTGTGCAGGGGCTGCGCCCCCGCAACGCCCCCCTACAAAACCATGCCTCACCCACCATGTGCCTCCATCCCAGCGTGCCGGCTGGCGAGCATTACGACGGCTGTCCGCCAGCTGCGTCGCCAAGTGCCATAATGGTTCCAGGGATGACCGGCTGGTCGAGTACTGTGGCGTAGCAGCTACGCTTGCCATTTGGAACGACGCCGCGAAATTACCGGAGAGCATTCTAAGATCCCGGCCATTCTTCGTCGCCTTTCGAACTGCACAGTCACTGCACAAATATTTGCATCGCCCATTGCATATGCTATACTCACGCCCGTAGCGGACCGCCGCATCCTTCAACCTTGGAGAAGGCTGGCCCAGGAGCCACCTATGCATTTTGCAAGCCTGCTGCTCCAGTCCGGCCGGTCGCTTTCCCGATTCTGGTGCCAATCTTAAAGACAGGAAAATACTATGGCGACAGCGGCTGACGTAGCAAACGTCAGTACAAGGCGCACCACCAGCTTTCATTCCATCGTCAGCGCAATTTGGGGCTCCTACTTCTTTCGCAAGTTTCTGCGCGCGCTGGCAACTATTTTCATTGTTACAACGATTATCTTCTTCCTGGTACGCCTCTTGCCCGGCAACCCCATAGAGATCTACGTAAATCAACTGGTCGTCACCTACGGAATGCCAGTTCACGAGGCAAAAGATCAGGCTGCAGCCCTCTTCGCAATCGACCTGGAGCAGCCGGTCATGCTCCAATACTTCTCTTATCTGCAGAATCTCGCGCGGGGCAACTTCGGCCAGTCGGTTCTCTCCCCTGGAACAACCGTAACCGAAGTAATACTGCGATTCCTGCCATGGACCCTTTTCAGCGTCGGTACCGGGCTCTTGATCAGCTTTTCGGTAGGCGTCCTGTTGGGCGTCATCATGGCCTACCGCCGCGACAGCTTTCTCGATCACGGCTTTACTGTCGTGAGTTCCATAGTCAGTTCCGTTCCAGATTTTCTCATCGGTCTTCTCATCGTCGTTTGGCTGGGCGTACAATGGAAGATCCTGCCGATCGCGGCCATGCGCGGCGCCTATTCCTCCGGTATGGTGCCAGGGCTGAATTTCGAATTCTTCCTCGATGCCTTCTTCCACGGTGCTCTGCCAATCTCCACCTATGTTTTAACCAGCATAGGTTTCTGGATGCTGAGCATGAAGAGCAACACAATCAGCACTCTGGGCGAAGATTATGTAACGATTGCCAAAGCGCGCGGGTTAAAGGAATGGCGAATCACAACCGCCTATGTGGGCCGCAATGCAATACTGCCCCTCTTCACGATTCTGACCATCCGCATCGGCTTCGTTGTCGGCGGCTCGTTGCTGGTAGAGCAGATCTTCGAGTACGGAGGCATCGGCCGCATGCTGGGCCAGGCCATAAACCAGCGCGACTATACAATAATGCAGGGAATCTTCTTGATAATCACCTTTTCTGTGATCTTCGCCAACTTCTTTGCAGATGTACTCTACGGTTGGCTGGACCCCCGCATCAAGCTGCAAGATAACGAAGGCTAACCGCAGAATGCCCGACTACACGATACGCATTGCAGAAAAAGCACGCCCAAAGAAGCCCGGGAGCAAATAAATGGCAGCACAGGCCATAGAAGGCGAACAGACCGACAGCATCCTGGTCAGCGCATGGAAGGGATTCCGTACCGGCGTGCGCCTACTTGCCTACAATCGAGTCGGTTTTATCGGGTTCCTTGTAGTAATTTTCATGGTCCTGCTCTCTTACGTTGGGCCGCTGATCATTGAACTGGATACAAAAACGAAAATCGACAAGATCTATATAACGCCGACGGTCGAACATCCTCTGGGGACCGATCATCAGGGCAGGGACATTTGGTCCCAGATTGTCAACGGCGGCAGAGACGTAATCTATGTGGCGTTTCTGGCAGCGCTGATATCGACGGTGATCGCAGTCGTTTTTGGAACGATGAGCGGCTTCATCGGCGGATGGATCGACAGCGCCATCATGTCGGTCACCGATATCATCCTCACGATCCCTCAGTTCCCACTATTGGCCGTGCTGGCCGCCTTCATTTCGCTAAACAGTTTGACATTCTTGGGCATTCTCATGGGGCTGCTCAATTGGCCAACCCTCCTGCGCGCCTTGCGCGCCCAGGCCCTTTCCCTGAAACAACGCGACTTTATCGAAGCAGCCAGGGCGCTCGACCTGGGCGTATGGCATATCGTCCTGCGGGAGATGGTGCCCAACATGATGCCGTATATCGTGGTCAGCTTCGCTTTGGGGATGACCTTCGCCGTCTACCAGCAGGCCGGCCTCGTCTTCCTGGGCCTCGTACCCATCAGCGCCGGCAACTGGAGCGTGATGATCCAGCTGGCATGGGTAAGAGGGGCGATCTTCTATAAGGACAGCGTCTGGTACATCATGGCGCCAATTGTTGCAATCGCCATTCTCCAACTGTCGATCATTTCCATGACCCGCTCGCTGGAGTTAGTGTTCAATCCGCGACTTCGAGCCAGCGAGTAAGGGACAGGTTCCAAGACTACAATGAGCCAAACAACCGACCTTTCCTGGCACCAGAACGTTGAAGAAAACGGCAGGCAGCCACCTTTGAGCCTGCAAAACGTTCATGTCAGCTATCGCACCCGCAAAGGCAGCGTCCAGGCCGTTCGCGGCGTCACGCTCGACTTGCAGGCCGGCGAAAGCCTGGCCCTCATCGGCGAAAGCGGCTCCGGCAAGACCACATTGGGGCTGGGAATCGTGCGCCTGCTGGTCGACACCGCAGAGGTCAGCCCCGGCAAGATCATCTATCGCCGCGACGGCCGCGAAGTGGACGTGCTTTCCCTGGCCGATGGCCCCATGCGCGAATTCCGCTGGCGCGACTGTGCCATGGTCTTCCAGTCGGCCCTTAACGCCTTCAATCCCGTGCTGAAGGTCTGGGATCAGGTGTGGGATACCGCCAAAGCCCACCGCTGGAACAACCGTGAAGAGGTCCGCGAGCGCTTCCTCGACCTTCTCCGTTTCGTCCAACTGGATCCGAGTCGGGTAATCGACGCCTACGCCCACGAACTGAGCGGGGGCATGCGCCAGCGCACTCTCCTGGCGATCTCACTACTGCTCGACCCGCAAATTCTGATCCTCGACGAACCAACGACGGCTCTCGATATCCTCACCCAGCGCACCATTATCGATCTGTTGCGAAAGTTGAAGGAAGATCTTCACTTTACGATGCTCTTCATTTCGCACGACCTTGCCATCGCGGCTGAGTTGGCGGACAGGGTGGCGACAATGTACGCCGGGCAGGTCGTGGAGCTCGGTCCTGTCGAAGACATTTTCTATCGCCCGCGCCATCCCTACTCTTTGGGGCTGATTCGGGCGGTGCCGACGGTGACCGGCGGCTTCGAGGAACTTTCTTCTATCCCCGGCTCTCCGCCTGATCTGATCAATCTGCCAACGGGCTGCAAGTTCCATCCCCGCTGCCCGTATGCGAGTGAACGCTGCAGCAGTGAGGAGCCGAAATTGGAACGCGTCGGCGATAAACACTTCGCCGCCTGCTGGCATACCGATGCCGTGCAGGACGACATCGAGCGCAACGGGCTGCGCGGCAAGAAGAGATCATGACTGAAACGACGAACTGCGCGCAAGTAAAGCACAAACACGGCGCGGCCGCTGGAGGCCGCATTAGATGACACCGATTCTCGAACTACGAAATGTAACCAGATACTTTGGCAGCGGTCGCGATCGGGTTACTGCCGTCGACTCGATTTCGCTTGACATCGAACAAGGAGAAATCGTCTGTCTGGTAGGCGAGAGCGGCTGCGGCAAGAGCACCACCGGCCGCATGATCGTCGGTCTGTTGCCTCCGTCAGACGGGCAGATCCTCTATCAGGGCCAGGACATCGCGGCGATGGACAAGGCCGACTACCAGCAGTATCGCCGCGCCGTCCAAATCATCCATCAGGACCCATACGCCTCACTCAATCCCACCCAGACCGTGCGCCAGATGATCATGACCCCGCTGCTGCGCCACCAATCACAGAGGTCGGCGCAGAATGGTAGCGGCGGCAGAAGATCACGGCGCCGCGACGCCGAGCGTCGGGCAGCCGAACTGCTGGAAATCGTCGATCTTACACCCGTAGCGGAGTTTCTCGACAAGTATCCTCACCAGCTGAGTGGAGGACAACGCCAGCGAGTTTCGGTAGCCAGGGCGCTAACTGTGGAGCCGAAATTTATCGTCGCTGACGAAGCCGTTTCGATGGTAGATGTTTCGATTCGGGTAAGCCTGCTGAACATGCTCTCCCGGCTGAAGGAAGAGTTCGACGTCACCTTCCTCTTCATCACCCACGACTTGGCGCTTGCGAAGTACTTCGCCTGGGAGGGGCGCATTACTGTCATGTACTTGGGAAGAATCGTGGAAGAGGGGCCGACGCCCCGGCTGATAACCGACTCTCGTCACCCGTACACACAGGCGTTATTGGGAGCTGTACCCGAAGCCGACCCGGAACTGGCAAAGAAAAAGACGCACATTGAACTGCGGAGCGCCGAAATTCCTAGCCTCCTAAATCTGCCGGCAGGCTGTACTTTTCATCCGCGCTGCCCCTACATCGCCGAGGGCGAGTGCGACACTGTGGTGCCACCGTTGGAACGAATCTCCGAAGGCGGCAGCGTAGCCTGTCCCATCCGCATGTCGGAGCCAACCCAAATAATTTGAAGCTATTGGATGCAGACCGCTTTCCCTCTTCGGATGCGGTATGGGTCCCGATATAGTGAGTCCGAATTCAGATGGACCCCTTTCTTGGTAGAGCAGCTTTTCACCTTGGGTTCTACATTGCGTTTGTCGCCGGCGCCCTCCTGCTTTTTCTGGACAAAGGAACCGCCGAATATGTGATAACCCAGTTTACTCTCGGTATTGGGCTAGTCTATCTACTCTTAGTTGTGATTCTTGTACAGTGGGGTAAGCGAAGGGAACGGTGATCCAAGCCCGCTGGCGCGCCATGCGCGTTACCGTGCGCGGCCCCGCCCCTCATCCCCCTAAAACCACACTTTCTCAAATATCCTATGGAGGATAACGAATGAACCGTAAAATCCTACTCGCACTTGCCTTGATCGCGGCGCTTATCATCAGCGCATGCGGCGCGCCCGCGGCCGACACCGGCGGCGGCGAGGCAGCTCCGGCAGCGCAGGAAGAGGCTGCGCCGGCCGATGCAGAAGGTAGCGGCGTCGCCGAGTTCCATCCGGCATGGCCCTACTCGCCCCCGCCCACCGGCCACTTCAACACCTGGGTCACCAATGGCATGACCCTCGGCATCTACCGCGCCCTGATGGAACCGCCTCTGTTCATGTTCCGGTGGGCCGACGGCACCTGGATGTCGGTAGCCGGTGAGTCCTGGGAATGGGTCGATGACGTCACCTTGCGCGTCGGCCTGATCCAAGGCGCGAACTGGAGTGACGGCAGCGCCTTCACCTCGCAGGATGTCGTCGATACCTTCACCATCTCCCGCCTGCTCAGCCAGACCGTCTGGCGCTTCCTCGACGACGTGCAGGCCGTTGATGATCACACGGTCGACTTCGTTCTCAGCGGGCCGTCGACGACCGTGCCCCGCCGCGTTCTGCGCGAGGTGCACATCACGGCCTCTTCAGTCTATGGCGACTTTGCCCAGCGCACCCGCGATCTGGTCGAGGCCGGCATGACTAACGAGGACGACGATTGGAAGCAGCTGCTGCAGGAGTTCAATGAACTGCGACCTGATGAGATGGTCGTTCTGGGGCCGTACGCGATCGACCCGGCCAGCATCACCGAATCCCAGATGATCCTCAACAAAGTTGAGACCTCCTTCTGGGCCGACACAGTACGCTTCGACCGGATGGTCAACTACAACGGTGAGACGCCGGTCGTAACGCCGCTAGTCCTCTCCGGCGATGTCGACTATGCCACGCACGGCTTCCCGCCAGCCACAGAGCGCGAGTTTATGTCTCTGGGTTACCGCATCATTCGAGCCCCGATTTACAGCGGCCCGGCACTCTACTTCAACCACACCATCTATCCCTTCAATGTGAAAGAGGTGCGGCAAGCCCTGGCCTATGCCATCAACTTTGAAGAGAACGCCTTCATCTCGCTGGCCGAATCGGGCATAGCCCAAGAATGCATGTGTGGATTCTCCGACAACATTGCGCCTCTGTGGCTAAGTGATGATACGCGCGCCAACCTGAATCCGTATACGCAGGATCTGGAAAAGGCCGAGCAGATGTTGCTCGACATCGGCTTCAGCCGTGATGACGACGGTGTCTGGGTCGACGACACTGGCGCACGCATGGAATGGAATCTGACCGCGCCGGCCGAGTACTCCGACTGGTCTGCCGCAGCTGAGAACGCGGCCGAACAGCTGACTGCCTTCGGCTTCCAGACCAGCTTCCGCGGCGTGAACTTCCAGCAGCATCCGATCGACATCAATGAAGGCAAATTCGAGTTGGCGATTCGCGGTTGGGGCGCAGGCAACCCCCACCCGTCCTTCTCCTACGAGAATGACTTCAGCACCCACAACGCGGCCGCGACCGGCGTAGGCGCATCGGGCGCAGGCAGCATTGAGCTTCCCGGCATGTCCTTCGACCTCAACGTCAGCACCGACAGCGTTGGCGACGTCGACCTGTGGGCTCTGACCAAAGACGCCGGCTCCGGTGGTGACGCCGCCATGCAGATCGCTGCGCTGGATCAGATCGCCATGGCCTACAACGAACTGCTGCCGCAGATTCCTCTGTGGGAGCGCTATGGCAACAACCCGGTCCCCAGCCGCTTTGCCAGCGGATGGCTGCCGGAGGGCGACCCGATCTACGTCAACAGCCCCTATGCCGACTCTTTTGTTGTGATTCAGATTCTGACTGGCCAGCTTGGCCCGGCAGAATAGACGAAACGGCGAAGCTAGCCGCATCGTGAATTGAATGCAGGAAGGGCCGGCACACCTGTGTCGGCCCTTCTCTTTCTAACTAACCTGAGTTCGGAGTTAAGTAAGGGCCGGCAAGAGAGCCGTATCTTTGTCATAGAGACGAAGAGAGGGCTTCTTGGCTTGCCACGTGTAGGCAGCCAGACTGGCGATGAGATTGACGATAAAGTTGGTCATGCTGCGATGACGGGTCTGTTCAATCTGTGAAATATCTTTGAGTTAGTCAACGATGGTCTCAATGACGAAGCGCTTACGGGTTAGGAGCTTGTCTTCGAGAACGAAGAGTTGATTCTGCATGTTTTTGCGCAGGGGCGTGATCAATTGCAGTCCCCGTGCGAAGAGTTGTTCAAAGAGCGTTTGGGAGAGATAGCCGCGGTCGCCGACCAGCTTTCCCCACAGTTTTTTGGTCATCTGTGGGACCGGTTTGCGGTCATCGGTGTTGCCGGGCGTGAGTTGAACTGCCAGCAATTCACCCTGGCCATTGACGACAATCAGGTGGAGTTTGAAGTCATAGAACCATCCCATGCTGCTCTTGCCGCGTCTGGCCACTCCGGCAAAGACCCGATGGCGACCGATGCGCTTGTTGTGGCAGACGGACAAGGTGGTTGAACTGATGAATGCCACTCCTGTCCTCTGGCAAAAGCGCACTCGCAGATTAAGAGACATGGCGGGCAGGGTTGATGGAATTAACTCCACAAAGCGCGTGTAACTGACCAGAGCTGGACATTCCCTGCGCATATGCTGACATACCTGTTGCCTATAGTAGGCTTTGAAATCACGACAATGCGACTGGTGAAAATGAATCAGAATCGTCAACACTTCTCTCATGCGCATACGAGGCGCAGGTCCTCGCTTCCGAGTCATGCCCAACAGCTTGGCATTCTCCCATCTAGTCCACCACTGACAGAAGTCATCGACAATACAGAGCAATTTGAGTATACTCATCACTGAGCACCTTTCTTTGCTTGAGAATTTTGGTTGCAGAGCTACTATTCTACCAGCTTGAGAAGGTGCTCACTTACTCCGAATTCAGGTCAAGCAGGAAATTTCATGGACCTGATTCTAGGTAGAGCAGCATTTCACATTGGATTCTTCATTGCCTTCGTAGCCGGCGCGCTTCTACTTTTTCATGACAAAGGGACCACCGAATACGTTAATTCCCAGTTTACGCTTGGTATCGGCCTTGTATATCTTCTTCTTGTAGTAATTCTTGTGCAGTTGCGGAAAAGTAAGGAGCGGTGATCAGTATAGGCATGCGCGCTGTACAGAATCCCGTCCCTAATCTCCCAATTCCAATACTTTCTCAGATATCCCAAGGAGGATACACAATGAACCGAAGACTTTTGCTTGCTATTGCGCTGATCGCTGCGCTTATCATCAGCGCTTGCGGCGCGCCGGCGGCAGACTCCGGCGGCGAGGCTGCTCCTTCAGCGCAGGAAAAGGCCGCCGCAGAGGAGGGAAGCGGCGTCGCCGAGTTCCATCCGGCTTGGCCCTATGCCCCCCCGCCTACCGGCCACTTCAACACCTGGGTCACCAACGGCATGACCCTCGGCATCTACCGCGCGTTGATGGAACCGCCGTTGTTCATGTTCATGTGGGCCGACGGCAGCTGGATGCCCGTAGCCGGTGAGTCCTGGGAATGGGTCGATGACGTCACTTTGCGCGTCAGCCTGATCCAGGGCGCGAAATGGAGCGACGGCAGTGACTTCACCTCGCAGGATGTCGTCGACACCTTCACCATCTCCCGCCTGCTCAGCCAGACCGTCTGGCGCTTCCTTGACGACGTGCAGGCCGTGGATGACCACACCGTCGACTTCGTTCTGAGCGGACCGTCGACGACGGTTCCCCGCCGGGTGCTGCGCGAGATGCATATCACAGCGTCATCGGTCTACGGTGAGTTCGCCCAGCGGACGCGCGACCTGGTCGAGGGCGGCATGACCAACGCCGACGACGATTGGAAGCAGCTGCTGCAGGAGTTCAACGAACTGCGACCTGATGAGATGGTCGTCCTGGGGCCCTTCGCTATCGACCCGGCCAGCATTACAGAGTCTCAGATGATTCTCAACAAAGTCGAGACTTCCTACTGGGCGGACACGGTGCGCTTCGACCGGATGGTCAACTACAACGGTGAGACGCCGGTGGTTACGCCGCTCGTTCTCTCCGGCGATGTCGACTATGCCACCCATGGCTTCCCGCCGGCCACAGAGCGCGAGTTCATTTCTCTGGGCTACCGCATCATCCGCCCTCCGATCTACGCCGGCCCGGCCCTCTACTTCAACCACACAATTCATCCTTTCCAGATGAAGGAAGTTCGGCAGGCGCTGGCTTATGCCATCAACTTTGAAGAGAACGCCTTCGTATCACTGGCCGAGTCCGGTGTGGTCCAGGACTGCATGTGCGGCTTCTCCGACAATATGACGCCGCTGTGGCTGAGTGATGACACGCGCGCCAATCTGAACCCGTACAGCCAGGATCTTGAGGCGGCCGAACAGATGTTGCTCGACATCGGCTTCACCCGCGATGACGACGGCGTCTGGATGGACGACACCGGCGCACGCATGGAGTGGGTATTGACCGCGCCGGCCGAATATGCCGACTGGTCTGCCGCAGCTGAAAACGCGGCCGAACAGTTGACTGCCTTCGGATTCAAGACCAGCTTCCGCGGCGTGAACTTCCAGCAGCACCCGATCGATATCAACGAAGGCAAGTTCGAGTTGGCAATTCGCGGTTGGGGCGCCGGCAATCCCCATCCGTCATTCTCGTATGAGAATGACTTCAGCACGCACAACGCGGCAGCGACAGGCGTTGGCGCTTCCGGCGCCGGCAGCATCGAACTGCCGGGCATGTCCTTCGACCTGAACGTAAGTACTGACAGCGTTGGCGACGTAGACCTGTGGGCTCTGACCAAAGAGGCCGGATCCGGCGTTGACGCCGCTATGCAGATCGCGGTGCTGGACAAGATCGCTATGGCCTACAACGAACTGCTGCCCCAGATTCCTCTGTGGGAGAAATATGGCAACAACCCGGTACCCAGCCGCTTTGCCAGCGGATGGCTGCCGGAGGGCGACCCGATCTACCTCAATAGCCCTTACGGCGACTCCTTCGTCGTCATCCAGATTCTGACCGGACAGCTTGGCCCGGCGGAATAGGCGACTCGGCAGAGCAAATGTTGTGGTAAAATGAAGGTTGTAAGGGTCGGCACTTCTGTGTCGGCCCTGCTCTTTCAATCCCGTCGGAAAGACAGGCACGTAGAACAGATAACCAGGTACAATGCCTGCGCCACCAAAGAGGGCAGCATGAACACAGACTTGACGCAGGAACAGATCGATTCTTACAGAGAAAACGGATTCGTCGTCCAGCATGACTTCCTCACCCCGGACGAACTGGAATCCTGGCGGCAGGCCGTGGATGGGGCAGTGCGCCAGCGCGGCAAGCAACGTATGATTCACCAGGAAGTAGACGAAGACCGTGAAGAAACCTACTACGACTATGTCTTTGTCCAGCGAGTGAATCTGTGGCAGGACAATTCAGACGTTCGGCGGCTGCTCCTGGACCCGCGCCTCGGCAAAATGGCCGCAGATCTTGCCGGCGTCGACGGCGTCCTACTCTGGCATGACCAGGCGTTGATCAAACAGCCGTGGGCCAACCCCACCGGCTGGCATCTCGACAATCCCTTCTGGTCCTACTCCTCCCGCGAAACGCTCAGCCTCTGGGTAGCGCTCGACGACGCCACCCTCCAAAACGGCTGTCTCTACTTCCTGCCCGGCAGCCATAAAACGGCCACGTTCGATAATGTCAGTATCGGCGAAAACATCGGCGACATCTTTCGCGTCTACCCACAGTGGAAAGAGATAATGGCGGCCCCCGCCGAGATGAAAGCAGGTTCCGCCTCCTTTCATAATGGATTAATTGCCCACGGCGCCGGCGCCAATATGACCCCAGGCTGGCGGCGTGCGATGACCTGCGGCTTCATGCCCGACGGTTGCACCTTTAACGGCATTCAGAACATCTTGACCGATGAACAGTTCGCCAGCTACGAGATCGGTGACCTGCTCGAAGACGACCGGCGGAACCCCCTCATCTACCATCGGTCCAAGCCTTACAAGGAGAAACTGGCCGAGCGATTCGCTTAAGTGTAGCAAACAGGGTGTTTCAGCTGGCGGCTTCGGCCCAGCCTGGATCGTCCTGATCCTCGCTCGCACATCCTTTTGCAACGCTGCCATATTGAGATTTCTGTGATTGCCGGGGCCCGAAATCGTGGACGCAGTGCCGAGAAAGTATCAACGTGGTTAGACCTTCGATCACGCGGAGAGAAAATCTGAAGGCGAAGGGGATCAGTTGCAAATCCGTGAATTGCCAGCTATTCGTCCTTCCTTTATCGACAAAGGACGGAGAGTGAGAGTTAACGAAACTGGACGAAACTGGACAAAACTGTTCAACAAACTTTTTTTTTGGGTAGACTTACGTCGACTTAGGTCGACTTAGGTCGACATGGGTCGACTTGGCCCGACCCGGATCCGGACAAATGCAACGGTTTTGAACAGCACCCGGTGATGACGGCTGAACGAAGTAGGAGTGCCTCTTGTGCGCGCCATTCGATAGCTAATCCGGCGTCCGATCTTAGACGCGATTGCGCCGGTCTCAAGAAGCCGTCATTCTCGCAACTGCATATATTGAAGAGGAAGGTGGGCATCCAATTACAAGTGACTTGCCTCCAATCGATCAGACCATAATCCACAAAAGAGTGCGACGTAACGAATTCGAAGTCTAGCAAGACCAGGGAAACGCTCCCCCTTAGTCCGCCCTGGTCCGCCTCATTCACCCAATTCCGACTGAATCCTGTGCAACTGCAATGAATCGCGCAAGTATCTCGCGAGGCTGTCTGAATTGATTGGCGAGAGTCCCTTCCAGGCAATTTTAGCCTCCGATTCTTGGTACGATTGTCGTTGGTACTTTCATTATGCCGATTGACAGTTTTCTCCTGCTATGCTAGCATTCCCGTCAATCTTGAAATCCCAACAGCAGCCCTTAGACTATACGAATCCGCTCCACTTTGAGGAGGATGCTTCGTGCTGAACGTAGCGATTATTGGATTGGGCAATATCGGTAGAACGCACGCCGGTGTCTACCAGGCCAGCGAACGTGCACAGTTGTTGGCAGTCTGTGATATGGACAAGAGCATTGCCGACGCGGCTGCAGAGCGCTTTGGTGTTCCGGCCTATTACAGCGTATCGGAACTGCTCGACGCAGTTGATTTGGATGCAGTCAGTGTCACCACCGCCGGCCCCGAAAACGGCGGTCATCACTACGAACCAGTGATGGAATGCTTCGATGCAGGGCTGCATGTATTATGCGAAAAACCGATTTCCAACAACATCGAACATGCCCGCGAAATGGCGGCAAAGGCTGATGAGACCGGCCTCTATTTCGGCATCAACCTCAACCACCGCTTCGTGCCGCCGGCTGCCAAAGCCAAGCAGTGGGTGGATGAGGGCAAGCTGGGCGATCTGCTGCTTATGAACATGACCATGTGGATCGGCAACCCTAACGACACGTCGCCCTGGTTCCATATTCGCGCCCTCCACCCCCACAGCCTCGACATCATGCGCTACTTCTGTGGCGACGTGAAGCGCGTCCACGCCTTCTTCAACCAGGCGCCTGGACGTGTCTGCTACTCCAATGCCCAAGTTAACCTGGAATTTGGCAATGGGGTCGTGGGTCATTTGACAGGCAGCTATGACACCAACCCCCGGCACAACCTGGAACGCTGCGAAGTGATGGGGACTGGCGGCCGCTTCGTGCTCGACAACCTGTACCAGGAGTTGACACTATACCCCCGCCAGAGCGACGAACTGACCGTCGTGCGCAACAGCATTATGGGCGGCCTCAGCGGGTTCGACGCCACCTTCACTAACCGGATCAACCGCTGGATTGAGCAGGTGGACGAAGGCGCGCCTCGTGATGAAATCGAGGCCTCCGGTCGCGAAGGGCTGGCCGTGCAGGAGATTATCGAGGCCGCCATCCGCTCTCACCATAGCGGAAAAGCAGAAGATGTGCCTGCCGTCTGACCACTCGTTGCGGGGATGAACAATGGACCAGCACTCTCCAGAAATCCAGGTGCAACTCGATCAGTTGAACCGCGATGGTTTCATCTTAATTCCCAACGCGCTGCCCTCTGAGCGGGTGGAACAGTGGAAGACCGTGCTGTACGCTCTCTACGATCGCGGCGCCTATGAAATCAGCAACGGCGTAGGCAATGTTGCGTTCGAGAAGCTGCTCGCCCTCGAGCCCGAGTTGTCAGGCGAGCTGATTGGACACGAAAGCGTGGCCCCCTACCTGCACGCCGTTATGGGAAAGCAGTGCCAGCTGCGCAGTCTGCGCGCCCACGTCAACCCGGCGGAGTACCTGCAGGAATGGCACATGGATTTCTCCGACTATTACTACCAGGTGGAGAAATCCGAATCGCTGAATCCAACCCGTGGCCTTTGTCTGAACTCCACTTTCTATTTGACCGACAACACACCCGACCGAGCGCGACTGACCTTCGTCAAGAACTACTTCGACCGGCCCGTACCTGAGGACCTGATCCCATTCCTGCGCTATACCGAGGATCGAAATGACCCCTTCCAAAGCTGGTGTGACCATCAGGAGTTAGCACATCTGTACCCGATGGCCGGAGATGCAGTCGTCTTTTATAGCCACATTCCCCACCAGGGCGCAAAAATGGGACCGGATCCGGAAGGCGAGATTCGCGCCAATATCGTCCTTCACTACCAGCAGAATCCAATGTTTCCCGGCATCAAGTTTGTCAGCAACCCGCAGTTCACATTGGACACGCTCGGTTACGAAGGTACCTTTCCGTTTGCGGAGGATTGATCACAAACATTCCACTGGCCTGCTTCGGCCTCTTGCGACACAAAGCGAAAAGCACGAAATCGTAATCATTGCAGTCTCAACGAAAGGAAAAAGTCAATGAAACTTTACCGAACCGGCCTCGGCCTGCTCCTGCTGTTGGCGCTGGTCATCCTCGCGGCTTGCGGCGCGCCCGCAGACAGCGGGATGGCTGGAGATTCGCCCGCCGCAGAAGAAGCGGCGCCCGCTGATGAAGAGGTCGTCGAGATCGAGGAATCCGAAGAAGAAGCAATGGAGATGAGCGGCGAAGTCGTCATCAGCATCGCTTCGAACGACGTGCAGACCTACCAGGCGATTGCCGATGCCTACATGGAGATGCACCCGGATGTCGACGTCCTGGTCGAGCTAAAGCCGCCGGGCGTGGACGCTTATCTCCAGTGGATACGCTCCCAATTCACCTCGGAAGTGCCGCGCGTCTCGCTGATCGAGTCGCCACACTTGCGGGAATTCGCCCAGGAAGACCGCCTGGTCGACTGGGGACAGTACCTCAACAAAGTGAATCCCTACACGGGCGACAAATGGGTGGATAGCTTCCAAGAGTGGGGTTTGAACCTGGTACGCGATCCCAACACTGGCCAGATGTTCACCATGCCTTACCAGTCGGTCCAGACCTTCTGGATCTACAACAAGGATCACTTTGAACAGGCCGGCATTACCGATGTTCCGCCGCGCCCCACCTGGGATCAGTTTGTCGAGTGGAACGAGAAGCTGCGCGAGGCCGGCCTCATCCCCATCGCCATTGAAGGTACAACTGAGCAGATCTGGGGCGGCGGCCGCATGCCTTGGCTGATGCGCTCCGCCATGGACCAGTACCACCGCGACGACTTGCAGATCATCCAGTGCCAGGATGGCGACTGGTGCTTCCGCGAAGGGATCGACGACACGTGGACATACGATCCCACCGACGTGCGCAACGATGACCCCGACCGCGTCTCCGTCAATATCGCCCGTCACCTCCAGGCATTGCGCGAAGGCGATATCAACTTCAACAACGAGTGCACCGTCGAAATGATGACCCAGGTCGGGCGCATCTTCAAGACGGCGAACGGCTTCGTGCCCGAAGGCTGGACCGGCATGACCGATGCTTACCCACTCTTCCTGACCCAGAGAGCTGCCATGCGCATGGTGCACGGCGGTATCTACACCAGCCTGCCCAAGGACATCCGCTCGCTGGCACAGGGTGAGTACGGTGGTCAGGCTGAAGTAACCGAAGAGGATTCGGCCGCAGCCGTCGAGTTCGAATACGGGCGCTTTGCCTTCCCCACGATCGAAGGACCCTGCGTACAGGGCACCGCCCGCGCCAATGAGCTGACCTCTGGCTACCTGGCCTTACCGCTCAAGGACCGCGCCCAGAACGATCTCGAAGTCGACTTTGTCATGTTCTGGACAAGTCCGCAGGGGATGCAGATCTTCCTCGAGAACAAACTGGATACTGAGAACCTCCAGGGTGGCATCGCTGGTCCGCCTCTGATCAAGAACGTTTCCCTGCCGGGGAAATGGGAGGAGATTTTCGCCCAGAGCGTATTCATCGGCAACTATGAAAAGCCCGGCGCGCCAGGCGACGCTGTCGCCCGCGGCTTCTTCAAATATGAAGAAACCAAACGCGAATGGTCGATCATGGTTCAGGAATTCTTTGAAGGCAAGCTGACGGCCGAAGAGTTCGCCGCCGGTTATCAGTCTCTGCTCGAAGACAACTTTGATGGTCTGTTGGAATTCCTCAACCTGACGCACGAAGACCTGGACAGCCCTGAAAAACGACCGCCGGGTTGGGTCGCTGCTGGACCGTACTAACAGACAGAGTCCGCCGTCCTTCTCGGACGACGGATAGATGTCCAGCTTACGCTAACGACTAACTATGGCGTCTTCCTTGTATCGCGTACGGGCGAAAGCTCGTTTACTATATGGTTCACCAGACATGCCGCTCCTGTACAGGAGCGGCATGTCGTGTTGGCGTTCAGCCAGTAGCGCCATCCGCCTCAGACCGGCAGTATGCAGCATAGCCCTCGCCTTTACCCTCTTGTTGGGCCTGGCTCTGCCTCTTGCCGCACAGTCTCCTGATGGTCAGCTATGGGGTCAAGACACTGCCAACCGCATACAGGCGCTTGCTCTCACGGCAGACGGCGGCCGCGTGGTAATCGGCAGCCGTGATAATACGCTGCGAGTGCTCGACAATGTAGGTGAATTAATCTGGAAGTTCGAAGCCGAAAATAGTATTTCCGGGGTGGACATCTCACCAGACGGGCAGAGGCTGGCGGTGGCATCAGAGGATCGCTTCGTCTACCTGCTTGACGGGGACGGCAATACACTGTGGAAGCACAAGGCTTCCCGGCCGATGAACAATGCAGCAGTCGCCAGTGACGGCTCACTCGTCGCCGCAACATCCGATGATCTGACCGTCTATGTACTTGACGGTGAGGGAAACATCGTCTGGCAGGAAGTGTTGGGCATCGGTGTAGAGGCGGTTGACATTTACGGCAGTGGCGAACAGGCCCGCGTCGTAGTTGGCTCCAGTGACGGGCTGATCACCATCTACAGCCGCACAGGCAAGGCGCTGCTGCAGGCCGGTCTTGACTACAGCGTCCTGTCCGTTTCGGTCACACCGAACGGCGCCCGCATTCTGGCGGGCACGGAAGACGGCACTGCAATCCTTCTGAATGGCGCCAATGGAAATGAAATCTGGCGCTTTGAGGCCGAGGATACAATAGTCGGCGTAGCGCTTGCCGCCGACGGCTCCACCGCCCTTGTCGGCTCGGAGGACGGCAGCGCCTATCTGCTTGCCGGTGATGGCGCACTCACCCACCGCTTCAGGCAAGATGATGATGTGCTGAGCGTCGCTCTGGCCGGAGATGGCAGCCGCGTGGCCATCGGAACCATCGCCGGCGCCGCCCGCTATTACGACAGGGCCGCGGCCGTGTCAGGAGCCGCCCGGTCGACAGCCCAACGGCAGAGACTCCTTTTCATCCTGGTAGGCGTATTCGCGCTGCTGATCCTGCTGGCCACATGGGCCGCCCGCAACACCGCCTCAGGCCAGGTGATCTACCAACGCAGCGCCGCTGGACCCATCGGCCTCCTGCAATCCATGTGGAGGGCGCGCCTTTCCTACCTGCTGATTCTGCCGACCTTGCTCTTGCTGCTGACCTTCAACTACTATCCCGCCTTTTCGGGCCTCTACCATGCATTTACCAAATGGAGTCCCGGCGTCAGCACCGAATGGGTTGGACTTGAAAACTTCCGCTTCCTGATGGGAGATCGTTTCTTCCTCTCCGGATTCCGCAACGCCGGCATCCTGGTCGTTGTCTCGATCATTAAGACAATGACTTTTCCGCTGTTGGTAGCTGAATTAATCTTCAATGTGCGCAACAGGTTCTCCCAGTATTGGTTCCGAACGCTCTTTGTCATACCGATTGTTCTGCCGGCAGTGGTCGAGATCCTGGTATGGAACAACATCTACGATCCCGCCATCGGCCTCCTCAACGAGAGCCTCAAACTCTTCGGCTTGGAACACTTGACTCGCGTTTGGTACGGAGATGCCAGCGTGTCTCTGGGCGCCATCATCTTTATCGGTGTGCCCTGGGTCAACGCCTTCGCCCTGCTCATATTCTATGGCGGCCTCATTTCGATTTCCAACGAAATCATCGACGCCAGCCTTGTCGACGGAGCCAGCACCTGGCGACGCTTCTGGACTATCGACCTGCCCCTGCTCATGGGCCAGATCAAGCTGCTCCTGATTCTCAATTTCATCAATGCGGTGCAGACTTTTGAGCTAGTCTTCCTGACAACCGGCGGCGGCCCTGGCGCCGCCACCTACACGCCAGCCCTGGAACTTTACTACCTGGCGATGCGCATGGATCGCATGGGCGTGGCCTCGGCCATCGGCATGATTCTCTTCTTGATAATTCTGGCGGGCACAATCATCAATATGCGATACGTCCGTTCCTCCACCGAATATGAGGCCTGAAATGGTATCGGCACGAGGACAAAAAGGGTCGGAACAGCCTCTTCCGGTTACAGGGGAAAGCCGAAGCGGCGAAACCGAAGGCGGGAGCATGTACGCGTTGACTTCCCTCTTCGATGCCTCGAGGTTTAGCCTTGGGCAGATGATCCTGTATGCCGTTTTGCTCATACTGCTCTTCATTACTTTTATCCCTATCCTCTACCTGATCGTGCTTGCTCTCAAAGACAACGGCCAGATTTACGGTAGGTTCTGGTCTCTGCCCAATCCATATCGCTGGGTGAACTTCACTCTTGGCTCACTCGCGATCTGGCGGTCAATCCTCAATTCCATTCTTACTTCCGGCACTTCTACCGCGGCGACAGTTGTGCTCGCCAGCCTGAGCGGCTACGTTTTCGCCCGCCACCGCTTTCCTGGCAAGGAGGTTTTCTATACGGGAATCCTCGCCTTGCTGATGATCCCGCCGATTCTGACGCTCATCCCCGCTTATGTGCTTATCCTCAATATGGGGCTGGAGAATACCTACTGGGCACTGATTCTGCCTTGGACTTCGGGCGGTCAGGTGTTCGCCCTGCTGCTCTGCCGCAGCTTTTTCGCTACCCTTCCGGAGGAGTTTTTCGACGCCGCCCGCATCGACGGCGCGAGCGAATTGCAAAGTTTCGTCCGGATCGCTGTGCCCTTGTCCGCGCCAATTCTCGTGACAGTCGCAGTCGTCAGGCTCGTGACCACATACAACCAGTTCATGTGGCCCTTGGTCGTCATCTCAAGCCCGAAACGCCAGGTCGTGGCCGTGGCCCTGACCCAATTTACCTCCGAAATCGGCGTGACCGACCTCGGTCCGCAGATGGCTGGCTACATCCTGGCCTCGGTGCCCCTGATCGTTCTGTTTTCCTTCGGCATGCGACACTATGTACGCGGTCTGACCGCCGGTGGCCTGAAAGCCTGACCCCTCTACCTTCCCACATTACATTTCCGAGGTATTCACATGGATAAAGTACGTATCGGCGTCCTGAGCCACGCCCACGGTCACAGCAACGCCTACTGCCGCGTGATGCAGGACTTCGATGATGTCGAACTAGTTGCTTGCTGGGACGACAACGAGCAGCGAGGACGCGAAGCTGCCGCCGCGTTCGGCATGGAGTTCCGCGCCGACGCCGAGGCCGTCTGCGACGACCCCAATATCGACGCCGTCATCGTCGCAACTGAGACAAATCGCCATGCCCAGTATGTCGAACTGGCCGCCGCGGCCGGCAAGGCGATCCTCTGCCAGAAGCCGCTGGCAACAACGCTCGACGACTGCGATCGTATCATCGAAACCGTTCGCCGCACCGGCGTAAAGTTCAGCGTCGCCTTCCAGATGCGGCAGGACCCTGTCAATCGCAAGATCAAAGAGCTCGTTGACGCGAAAGCAGTTGGCGACATTGCTGTTGTGCGGCGCCGGCACTGTATCAACGTACTCAACAACGAGGCCTTTTTCACCGGTCCCTCCCGTTGGCACGTCGATCCCGTTTCTAACGTCGGCATGTTCTTCGACGACGCCATTCACGCGGCCGACTGGTTCTACTGGACGTTTGGCCCAGCCAAGCGGGTCATGGCCGAAATAGACAACATCGTTTCGAATGTTGCTCCTGACGACAACGGTATCGCTCTGTTCCGTTTCGAGAGCGGCGCATTGGGCACCCTGTTCAATGGCTCCACCACGGTTGCCGGCGTCAACACAACCGAGATCTACGGCGCAGAAGGCACTATCATTCAGGACTACGGCGACGCCGTGTCCACGTTACCGCCGCGCCCGGCAGGAGTCGCCCCCTTGCGCATGATCCGACAAGGCGACAGCGACTGGGAAGAGTTTCATCTGCCGATCCCAGCCAGCCAGGGCGAACGCATCGCGGGCGTACCGCGGCCATTTATCAATTACGTTAGAGGCTTGAGCGAGGAATATGTCAGCGCCGAGGAGGGGCGCAAGTCGGTGGAAATGATACTAGGGGCGTATCAATCAGCGCGAGAGGGCAGGAGGATTTCGCTATAGAAACGCTTGATCTTGGGAGTGCAAATAAACGGTCAGAAACAGCGAACCGGTCTTAGTAACCTTTACCAATCTACTGTGCACTCTCTATTTTGTAGCGGCCAGAAATGGTATAGGCAGGCCGATTTAGGAGAACTGTGGCAGCAAAAAACCTGATCGAGTCGTGTCCCGGTTTCCCCCAGTGCCTTAGGGCCTTTGCACGAAACGCTTCGATCAGGTTGAGCCATAGCAGATCTTTGGGGAGAATATGCTCTATGGGATTGCCAAGCCAAGTACCAGCTTGTTCTACTCACAGTAGAACTCTTCGATACTTGGTTAAGTAGAATTTCACTCTAACTGTATATGAATCCAGTTAGGAATTCTGACCAGAAGAGTACTCCCTCTGGTGTTCGTGTTCGTTTTCGTTTTCGTTTTCGATCTCCAACCACTCGTCTACTATTCTGCGAAGTTGCCGATATACGTCGGTTTCGTCATCCCCATGACAACAGGGACCAATTACCCCCGGCCAATACCCGATGAAACATTGGTCCTCTTCCGACCATTCGACAACGAAGCCATTGTTTGCGTCACCGGTCATCTTTCGGGGCATATCTTTCCGATCAATACCTCAATGTACGACTCTAGGCCTGAATTAAACACTATGCTATCGCTTTGCGGAAGAGTTTCAAACAGTCGCTGGTGCTAGCTAGAGAGCTAACATGCTGCACTAACTGATTGCAGACTGGGCAATAGCCGCTGTGCCAGATACGAGGTTCGTTAGACGAAATAACCCTTCAAATCAGCGGCAAAAGAGTTTTTGCCGTTTCCTCCACCAACCAGCTGTAGAACTCCTCCGACAGCACGCCGCTGCCGTGATCCTGAATGAACTGTAGCTGTTCCGCGGTCAGCTCTGCCTCGGCTGCAGCCACCGCGTTCTGGTAAGGATTTGCCGGCGTTCTATCCAGCGGCGCGACAAACTCCACCGTTACCGCGCCGTCGTAACCAATCTCCTTCAAGGTACTGATGATCAGCGGCCAGTCCAGCGCGCCCATACCGCAAGCCATACGGTTGTTATCAGCCACATGAAAATCAACCAGGCGTTCCTTCGAACTCTTGATCGCCTCGATCATGTCAGCCTCTTCAATGTTGAGGTGGAACGTGTCGATGCAGACACCGCAGTCCGGCCCAACCTCCTCAGCCAGCAGCATGGCCTGATCGGCGCGGTTCAGGAAATTGGTCTCGAAACGGTTGAGCGGCTCCAGCGCCATGCGTATTCCTTCCTTCTGCGCATGGACATAGACTTCCTTCAAGCTCTCCACAGCCCATGCCCACTCCCGCTCGGGCGTGTCCATCGCCGCCACCTTCCCCACCTGCGACGGCACAATAGTCATTTCGTAGCCGTCCAACTCCTTCACCATCGTGATGCATTCTTTGAGGTACGTGATTGAAGTCGCGCGCACAGTCTCGTCAGCGTGGATCAGGTCCCGTCCCTCGAACATCAGCGAGACCGCACCCCAACAGGCGATTCCGTTATCGGCCAGTTGCTTGCGCAGCTCCTTCGTATCGAAGACATCCGGCTCACCGCTGATTTCTATGCTCTTGTAACCGTAGCGGGCCAACCGTCTGATCGTCACGTCGATCGGTTCAGCGCGCATCCAGTTGTGCATTGACAGGTGCATGGGTGCTCTCCTGTGGGTACTGTCCGGTAACTTTATTCTGCCCTGACAAACGCCTTGGTCAGCCTAATCTGACTTCGGCTCAGGCCCCTTACCAACCCAGTTGATTTCGAGACCTTTCTGCGTTAGCAATACTGTGCTCAGGTCGCCCACATGCTGCTGCAAGTGACGGATGTTGTAAATCTGAAGTTCCATTTTGTCGAAGGGCAGCCAGTCGAAACCCGACGATGCAGCCAGATCGATCGTCGGTACCGTGCGATCCACATGCGATCGCAAATAGTCGATATAGGCCAGAATCTCCGCTCGATTATAAGGCTGATCTGCTGTGGGCTGCGGCGTATGAGGCGGCACCGGCAAGGGCCCAAGAAACTGATACCCTTCGCGCGCCTCTTCCCACAGCGTCAACTCCTCCTCGGACGGCTGCAGATAGAGATCCACGAAAAAGAGTGCATGATATGCCACCCGCCAGAACGGGTTCGCCTGCCCAGGGACATTCCATAGATCGTCAGGGCATGTACGCACCGTCTGCTCCATCATTGACAGGGCGGCGTGGAACTGGGAGGCGACCGTCTTATGTACATCCATATCTTTTTGTCCTTTCAGAACCAACTGTGTTTTTGCGTGTGTCGAAGGCTGCCTGGACCAGGTGGACTTTCTGGAGCAGCCCTCGTCGAGGACTACTGACATTGTAAATAGAGGCCATTTCTCTGTCAATGATACGAGTGCCAAATGGTGTATCCCAAAATGGGGGTGAACTATCGCATGCCTCTGGCGACGACTAAGCCGCGTCCAACCCGCATATCCAATCTCAGGCATTCTGCGTGGCTGCCGTCTCCCGAACTTTTTATGGGCGGTCGGCCGCAAGCGGCCTCCCTTGTGCAGGGGCTGCGCCCCCGCAACGCCCCGCCCTGGCTAGCGAACATGCTTTTTCTTTCCCGGCATGATGTCTATTACTATGTGTCGAGCCAACGCTACTTCCCCCTACCGGTCCGGCAGAGGCAGGCCCCGTGCCTGCACTGTGTCCCCCCCAAACGACGGCCCTCCCGGAATGGCCAGGCCTTCTGCATGCCCTGCATCTCCCCAAGAGCAGGTAACTGAATCCAGCCGCTGCCGGCATAATCTCCCCGCCAAACTGTCCCTACCCCTGTACCTTGAATGCACCTGGGCGAGAGCATCGTCTCAGATTACCGCACTTTCCCGCTGGGATTTTCATTTCTTGACACCGACCCCATGGCCTCTGGGCCCGCCGCGAATCTGATATTTTCCGACTCAGCATCGCCTTGATTGGAGCACGCCCATTGCCCGAATGACCCCTGCCCCGGCACGACGATTTCTGGACAAGAATCGGTAACACTGCTACGCTACAGGGAAAATCCCTTCGAGCTTTTTCACCATGCCAGAGGAGAGGGATGGAGGAAACCAGCCAGGCGGCGCTGATTCCAAAAGCAGTCTACCGCTTTGCCCGCACGCCCAACATTCGTTACTACCGGGCAGAGCGTACGCGCTCAGGTATTGACTTCCTCTACCCAATCAGCGTCAACGGCTCTCGCATTGTCGACACCAGCAACGGCGGCCGCGACTACGTTATCCTCTACCTGCTGACGAAGTGGGGCAAACTGGCCGCAGGCGGCTACTGGCTGAATCCAAGAAAAATCTTCGAGAAGGCCTACGTGACCGACGCTACGCTTGCCGACCTGGTGCTTGTAGCCGAGAAAATCGAAGACCTGCCGGACGCCCATCTCATCCTTGATGACGTACTCAATAGGGCAGAGGTAGAGGTAGACATGGATGTGTGGGGCAGCGCTTTGGATTGAGTAAGCGCCAGGTACACGACATCAGAAAAAGAAGAGAATACGCATGAAAAGTACCGAAAAGACAGCTTCCTCCTTGTCCTCCCAGTTGGAGGAAGGATCAACCTTGACCCTCGATTTCGCCAAGCTACAAGACATAGGCAGAGAAGAGGCCGCCGTCATCCCTGTGGCAGTACAGGACTTCGACACCAAGGAAGTACTCATTATCGCGTACGCCAATCAGGAGGCACTGTCCTACTCGTTAACACACGGCGTTGCCGCATTCTGGAGTACGTCTCGCAACGAACTGTGGGTGAAAGGCGCCACCTCCGGCGATACGCTCGAACTCGTCGACGTGCGCGTCAACTGCGAGCAGAACTCGCTGCTCTATCTGGTGCGCCCACTGGGAGCAGGAGCCTGCCACACCAAGGGCCCCGATGGCACCGCGCGCGCCGGCTGCTACTATCGACGGATCGACAGAGCTGCCGCGTCCCTAAATGAACATGGTGTGCCCTCCGAACGCGGAGCGCAGCTGAGGTTTATTTGACCCAGAATTTGTCTTATCGATTGACTACTGTAGTGCGCCGTCTGCGCACTGCATTTGAACATTAGAAACAAATTACACATAGATAGAGGAAATAAATGAGTCGCCTCATTCTCGGAGTCCCGAAAGGAAGCCTGCAGGAATCCACCATCGCGCTGTTCGCCAAGGCCGGCTACCAGGTCTACGTAAGGGGTCGCTCCTACGCTCCCTATATCGATGACCCTGAAATCGGCTGTCTGATGTTCCGGGCCCAGGAAATCGCCCGGTACGTGGAACGTGGTGTCCTGGACGTTGGCCTTACAGGCAAGGACTGGGTACAGGAAAATGAGGCCGATGTGCGAGAGGTCGAAGACCTTGTGTACAGCAAGGCAACCAACCAGGCCTATCGCTGGGTACTGGCGGTTCCGGACGATTCAGACATCCACCGGCCGCAAGATCTGGAGGGCAAGCGCATCGCCACCGAACTTGTGCAGGTCACGCGCCGCTACCTGGAACGGCACGGTGTTACGGCCGAAGTCGAGTACTCCTGGGGCGCGACCGAGGTCAAGGCGCCGCTGCTGGTCGATGCAGTCGTGGAAGGTACTGAGACAGGCTCGTCGCTGCGGGCAAATCGGCTGCGCATCGTCGACACAGTCGCCGAATCCACGACCAAGCTGATAGCCAATCACGACGCCTGGGCCGACCCGTGGAAGCGGCAAAAGATCAAGAATCTGGCGATGCTCCTGAAGGGGGCGCTCCAGGCCGGCGCCAAAGTCGGCCTTAAGATGAATCTGCCCAGATCTTCCCTCAAGGATATCACTGCCCAGCTTCCGGCCCTGCACACGCCTTCAATCACCAACCAGACCGACCCGGAGTGGGTTGCGCTGGAGGTGATTATCGACGAGAAGATCGTTCGCGACCTGATCCCCCATCTAAAGCAGGCCGGCGCCACCGGCATCATCGAGTATCCGTTGAACAAAGTAATCTATTAGGCTGCCAGCGCAGAAGGGCCTGGCTTCCGCGCAAAGGAATCCCACAATGCCCATCAAACAGTCGGTCTGCATCCCAATCCTGCCTCAGGACGCCTTGCCCAGGGAAAAGCTTCTCGCCGAAATCGCATCCATCGGCTACCCCGCGATCGAGATATGGGGCTGGGACGACGATTTCCCCGGCCTGTGCGAGGCCGCCGCACGTAATGGCCTGCGCATGGTCAGCATCAGCGGTCACGGTACGGGCACGGACGGCCTCAACAATCCGGCAAACCACGACCGCATTGAAGCCGAGCTTCGCGACGCAATTGATGTTGCCGCCGCCCACGGCGTAGCCGGGCTGATCTGTTTCAGCGGCAACCGCATCCAAGGCATGGACGAAGAGGTTGCGATCGCCAACACAGCCGCCGGTCTACGACGCGCCGCCCCTTATGCCGAGGCCAACGGCATCACGCTCAACCTCGAGTTGCTCAACTCCAAAGTCAACCATCCCGGCTACCAGTGCGACCATACCGCCTGGGGCCTTGCCGTGCTTCAGCAAGTGAACAGTCCCAACGTCAAGCTCCTCTACGACATCTACCACATGCAGATTATGGAAGGTGACGTGATCCGGACTATGACCGCAAACCTGGACGCCATCGGCCACATCCATACTGCCGGCAACCCGGGACGAAACGAGCTGGATGACACGCAGGAGTTGAACTACCGCGGGATCTGCCGCGCTCTCAGCAGTGCCGGATACGAAGGCTACGTGGGCCACGAGTTTCGACCCAAGGGCGATGTAGTCGCGTCTCTTCGCCAGGCATTCGAACTGTGTAACGTCTGATGGCCCGCCCTCGTCCCTTCTTTCAGCTTTAGCAATAGCAGCGAACGCTCTAAACACACCTTTCTATTGCCGCCTGCCAAGGAGCCGACATGCCCCGTCAACCTCACGTAATCTACATCCTTTCCGACGAGCATTTTGGCGGCGCAACCAGTCACATGGGCGACGCCAACGTGCGAACGCCCAACATCGACCGCATGGCCGCCGAAGGGATCAGCTTCGACCGCGCCTACGCCAACTGCCCGATCTGCACACCTTCAAGGGGAACGATCTTCTCAGGCCGGCACGCGCATTCGGGGCCTGTACAGTATTTCTTCGATGTGTTCAAGGCCAGCGCCCCCAGCACAGCCACCGCTCTACGCGAAGCCGGCTACCACACAGCCTACTTCGGCAAATGGCATTGCGGCGTCGTTCACGATCAGGAACCGCCTGCCGTACGCGCAGAAAGGGAAGAGTACACCCGCTGGCCCCATCGTACCCCGGAATATCATCGCGCCGGCTTCCAGGACTGGTACGGCTTCGAGATCAACAATGCCCCTTTCAAGGGCTTCTACTATCACGAAGATGAGGCCAATCCCCGCAAGATGGATGGCTACCAGACCGACGTTCTGACAGATCTGGCCATAGACTATTTGCAGTCCTACGATCGAGATGAACCGCTGTTTCTAGTTCTCAGCGTGGAACCGCCCCACTTCCCCCTCGAAGCCCCGGAAGCGTTCGAACGATTTGACCCGGCCGCGCTGGAGACACCGCCCAGCTTCGCCGACTCGCCGGAGATGCGCACACAGCTGGCCACATACTACGCCATGGTCGAAAACCTGGACTGGAATATCGGCCGCCTCCGTGACGCCCTTGACAGCCTGCCGGAGTTCGAAAGCGACCGTCTGACCGTCTATTTCTCCGACCATGGCGACTACATGGGCACACACGGGGCCATCAACCGCAAAGAGAACCCTCACGAAA
Organism: Caldilineaceae bacterium; assembly: GCA_965116395.1. Taxonomy (GTDB): domain Bacteria; phylum Chloroflexota; class Anaerolineae; order Caldilineales; family Caldilineaceae; genus Bin5. Next base: position 4,330,250 of record OZ220684.1, on the reverse strand, counting down.
ACTCCGTCCGCATTCCCGCCGTCTTCCACTGGCCGGAACAGATCCCGGCGCAGGGCCGTCGAGATGGTCTCCTGTTCAGCCTCGTCGATCTTTTTCCGACCACGATGGGGCTGCTGGGGCTGGATGTGCCGTCCCACTGCCAAGGCCTTGACTTCAGCGACGCGCTGCAGGGCCAGAACGATTTCTCCGGACCCGAAGCCGTCCTGATAGAAATGTCGGGCAATCCCCGCTGGAACCTGGACTTTCTGGACTGGCGCGGCCTTGTCACCTCTCGTTGGAAGTACACGTTCTACGAGACAGGGCACCAACTGCTCTTTGACCTCGAGAACGACCCCTTTGAAATGAACAATCTGGCCCACATCGACTCGCAGACCTGCAACGAAATGCGCGCCAAGCTTTTGGACCTCCTGGCAGAAAGTCGCGAACCCTATTTTGATGTACTGATCGAACATGGGGTGCCCGTGGAGGGGCCTGCGCTCGACGTAGGAGAATCCCATACCAAGGGCAAGCTGGCGCCGATCTGGCCGGACCTCGTGCGCAGTCTTGATCAGTGAGCGACGCCATGCCGGAACTGCCGCCCGAACTCCCCGCCTGCCTTGAGGCATGGAAGACAGGCGCAACAGTAGCCTTCGCCCTGCTGGGCAGCTACGCCCGCGGCGATGCCGGACCATTCAGCGACGTCGATGTCGTACGCTTCGTGAACGACGACAAGCAAGAAGAGGAAGCCCAGAGCTTTCTGATTGGCGGCGAGGAGGGAAGGCCCACAGGTGGGGAGCCCCCTCCCGAACTTAGCATTCCCCGTCATTGGTTGGTCGTCCGCAGCACGATCACTCCCAGCCAGGTTGAAAGCTGGTTTACCGACCCAGGCCAGGCTCTCGGTATCATCGATGGTCTTCGCCGCGGCAAGGAACTATGGGATCCGGATCAAGTTTTCGCATCCATCCAGCAGCGGGCCCACCGATTTGAATGGACCCCTGAGCATCAGGAGAAGGCCGACCAACTGGCTGGCAAGGAGCTGGTCGGTTGGATCGAAGAAGCCCATAAAGGGCTGGAGGGCCTGCGGCGCAACGACACCGGACGCCTGCTGAACGCCCGCTTCGGACTGTCCTGGGGTCTGTCATGGGTGATGCGCCTCCACAGGGGGGTTCTCACGACTAGCGACAATACATTTTACGACGATGTTATCAACGCTGTCGGCCCTGAGAGCAGGTGGGCTTTGCTTCTGCGCCGCGCCTTTGGCACAGTGAACCAGGGTGACGGAGGCTCACTTTCGCTACGCGAAGTGGTGCAGTCTGGCCTGCTACTTTATTGCGAAACATTCCAAATCCTTAAGGAGTCTCTTCCTCGGCAGGATTACGCCCGCATTTCAGCCACGGTGCTCCTCATTCAAACCGAACTCGAAAGCAATGACTGGGCCGGCTGCGTTGACGTTTAGATCCTGCCTTTCCCTGGATGTATCCCACGACCACGGTTGCATCATCCCCCCAACTTTCGGTACACTGTGCGAGTAGAAGCTATCCGGACCGGCTATGCCACCAAAGTACTGTTGATGGGCACTTTGCCCCAGTCTATTCGTCGACGCGGGCGGCAGCGATTCTTGTACCTGCCAGAGCCCAAACCTCCGACCTCGCGACCACTGCAGTCACAGACTGTGAATTCCAGTAAGGAATGAACCCCAAGCACAAACTTACAGGAGATGACCCAATGCTGACTCAGCAACAGATCAACTTCTATCACGAGCACGGCTACCTCCGCATTCCCGAGGTGTATACACCTGAAGAAACGCAGGAACTCTCGAACGAGATGGACCGCCTTGTCGAAGACTGGGCGTTCACCAGCCCTGGCTGGACCGGCCCCTGGCGCTTGGCTTATATGGACCCGGATACGGAAAAGAAAGCCAAACTAACAGCCATGCACGACCTGCACTTCTACTCGGTGGCTTGGATGCGGGCTGCTACCAATCCCGGACTTGCCGAAGCGCTCAGCCAACTGCTGGGCAGCAGCGTTGAGTTGCACCACACGACTTTGCATATCAAGCCACCTCAGACCGGACAACCGTTCCCGATGCACCAGGACAACCCATTTTACGGTCATCAGGACGGCCGCTTCATCGATGTGCTGGTGCACCTGGATGACACCTGCCATGAGAACGGGGAAATCCGCTTTCTGGACGGTTCACATAAGATGGGGCACCTTGAACACATAACAGAGACCGAAGACGGTCCTTGCTCTCCCCATCTGCCGACGGATAAGTTCCACATAAAGGATACAGTGGCGGTTCCTGCCAAGGCGGGAGACGTCGTGCTATTCTGCATCGACACGGTCCACGGGTCGTACATCAACCAGACGAAGAATCCCCGCCGCCTGGTACGCATGGGGTACCGGGACCCTTTGAACCGCCAGGAGTACGGCCAAAGTATGGGGCGGCCCGGCGTTATCGTCAGCGGATACCGGGAGCGTCAAGAGGGTGACGAGTTGCTCCCGATTGCATGACGCACCTCTGAGTCGATCTGCGCCCGCCCCTGGATGGCTGGCGCTGCCTCCATGGCCAGCTTACGAATGAACAGATCACTGGGGCCGCTTGGAATCTGAGAGAGCGGCATACCGTCTCACTGACAGGAGAGGACCCAATGCTTACACAGCAACAGATCAGCTTCTATCACGAACATGGCTTTTTGCGCATCCCTCGCGTGTTTACGCCCGAACAGACCCAGGAACTTTCCGTCGAGTTGGACCGGCTCGTAGAGGACTGGGCCTTCACCAACCCAGGCTGGACCGGCCCATGGCGGCAGGCCTACATGGACCCTGAAACAGAAAAGAAGTCCAAACTGACCGCGATGCAGGACCTGCACTATTACTCGGTGGCCTGGATGCGGGCGGCTACCAATGCCAGGCTCGCCGAGGCTCTCAGCGATCTGTTGGGCCCCAATGTCGAGCTGCATCACACTACCCTCCACATCAAGCCGCCGCAGACCGGTCATCCCTTCCCAATGCACCAGGACAACCCCTTTTACCCCCACGAGGACGGGCGCTTCATCGACGTGCTTGTACACCTCGACGATACCAGTCACGAAAATGGGGAAATCCGCTTCCTCGATGGCTCGCACAAAATGGGCCACCTCGATCATATCCTTGAGACCGAAGACGGCCCCTGCTCACCCCATCTTCCCACCGATAAGTTCCACCTCGAAGACACCGTAGCCGTTCCCGCCAACGCGGGCGACGTCGTTGTTTTCTGCATTGACACCGTCCATGGCTCCTACATTAACCAGACTAAGAATCCGCGCCGGCTGGTGCGCATGGGCTACCGCGACCCACAGAATCGCGAGGTAGCCGGGAAAAGGACAGAACGGGCCGGCATGATCGTCAGCGGCTATCGCGAACGTGAAGAGGGCGATGAGTTGCTGCCGACCCAGCCTGCAAATGCCTAATCCCAAGAGGCCGCTGCAGGGAGGAATTGCTGCTTGATCTATGACACGCTGATCGTAGGCGCCGGTTCGGCAGGAAACATCCTCGCCTCCCGCTTGACCGAAGACGAAGCCCGCCAGGTGCTCCTGTTGGAAGCAGGTCCCGACTATCCGAAGACCGACAGTCTGCCTGCAGAGATTCGATTGGGTTACGGTACGTCCTCCGGTATCATCGCGAAAGGCCAAGATTGGGGATACACTGCCCAGGCGACGCCGCAGCGTGAAAACATGGATGTGCCGCGCGGCAAGGTCGTGGGCGGCTCCAGTGCCGTGAACGCGCAAATCTTTCTGCGCGGACTACCTGAAGACTTCGCAGCCTGGGAGGCGATGGGCAACGACAGCTGGAGCTGGGAGCAAGTGTTGCCCTACTACTGCAAGCTCGAAAACGACCACAACTACGGAGACGCAGACTATCATGGCGACGCCGGCCCCATCGGCGTACGCCGCTACCCCGAGGAAGAATGGGGCCCGGACCAGCAGGCCTGGGCTGAGGCTTGCAGGCAGGCCGGTTTCCCGGATTGCCCGGACGCCAATTTACCAGGGTCAACCGGATTCGGCCCCTACCCCATCAATAATATTGCGGGGGTTCGCCAAAGTACAGCTGTGACCTACTTGGCCGAAGCCCGAAACCGCCCCAATCTTCAAATTCTGGCGGAAAGCACGACGCGCCGAATCCTATTGGAAGATGGCCGAGCCGTCGGAGTGGAGGTAGTTCGCAACGGTAAGGTAGAGCAGTTCTACGCCACCGAAACCGTACTATGCGCCGGTGCGATAGGCACGCCGCAGATCATGATGCTATCGGGAATCGGCCCGGAGTCCCATCTGCAGGAAGTCGGAGTTCATGTCAGTCACCATCTACCCGGTGTGGGAAGCAACCTGCGCGACCATCCTACCGTAGATTTGTTCTGGCACCTGTTATTCAAGCCAACGGGGCGTTTCCACTGGCACCAGGTTGGTCTACGCTACACCGCCGACGGTTCACAGATGAACAACGACATGATCGTTTACATCGGTGCCGTTCCCGACAACGCGGCCGACACAGAAGAATTCCTTTTCGTGCGCCCGACTCTCAATCTTGCAATAGGGCAGGGTGTGGTGCGTTTGCACAGCGCTGCCATTCAGGACCAACCCGTACTCAATTACCGCTACTTCGAAGAACCGTTCGACCGTGAGCGGCAGAGGGAAGGCATAAGGCTTTGTACCGAACTGATAGACGAACACCCAGCCTTTCGCACAATAAGCGGGGAAGTCTTGCAAGGCCCTGGAAACGCGCTGAATGATAACGCTGCCCTAGACCAATGGATTCTTGCCAACGCCGAAACCGGGCATCATTCATCCAGTACTTGCAAGATGGGCCCGCCGTCGGACCCCTTGGCTGTTGCCGACCAGTCCGGCCGTGTACACGGCATCGACGGGCTGCGCATCGTCGATGCCTCACTCATGCCGGACAGTGTGCGCGCCAACATCAACGCCACAGTTATGATGATGGCAGAGAAAATCGCCGCCGAAATGGCAGAGGAAAACTGAAGGCCGTTACGTGTTTCTCGAAAAACCACAGGAAGTAGCCGGCTGCCAGACTAGTGCCTCGCCTGTAAACCTTCTCAGAAACAGAATGGAGTCGCCGAAATGACCCGCCGAATTCTTATTACCGACATAGCCTGGCCCGATCTCGAAATTGAAAAGGAGGTGCTGGCGGCAGTTGATGGCGAGGTCATGCTGGCCGGCGATGGTACGCCCGAAGAGATCATCGCACTGGCGCCGCAAGCGGACGCGATCCTGACCTGCTGGAAGGATGTACCGGCGGAGGCACTTGACATTGCACCCAACTGCCAAATGGTCAGCCGCTATGGCATCGGGCTGGACAACATCCCCATCGGCCGCGCAACCGAGCTGGGCATGCTCGTCACCAACGTTCCGGATTTCTGCCTGGAGGAGGTGTCGGACCATGTCATGGCCCTGCTGCTGGCAACCGCCCGTCAACTGTTTCCTCTCGCGCGCACGCCAGAGCGCAGCGGCTGGACCAGGGAAACGCCCCGTCCGATTCCCCGCCTAAAAGGACAGACGCTCGGCCTGATCGGGTTCGGCAACATCGCTCGCGCGCTTGTTCCCAAGGCCCTTGGATTCGGACTGCGCGTGATCGCCTACACGCCGCGACTGCGGCCGCAGGACGCGCCGCAAGGCGTTGAGGTAACAAACGACCTCTCTGAAATGCTTGCCGCGTCCGACTACGTATCGATCCACTGTCCGCTAACTGAGGAAACGGCCCATCTCATCAACGATGCCGCGCTCGCACAGATGAAATCCGACGCATTATTGATAAACACAAGCCGCGGCGGCGTTATTGACGAAGAGGCGCTGACCAGAGCGCTTCGAGAGGGACGCATCGGAGGCGCTGCCCTGGATGTGACCGATCCAGAACCTCCTTCGGCAGATAATCCACTATTGACGTTGGAAAATGTGATTGTGACGCCGCATGCTGCCTTCTACTCGGTCGCCGCCACAGCCGAGTTGGCGCGCAAAGCTGCTGAAAACGTGGTAACTGTGCTTCGTGGGGAAGTGCCAAAAACAGTAGTAAATGCGGAGGTGCTGGACCAGGAGAACTGCCGGTTGGTCAGGTAGAGGAACCGTCTTCCAAACTTCTCAGGCAGGGCTGGCTTCGACACTCTGCTCCAGCCCGAGAGTGTCCAGTTCCGGAAACTGCAAAACGGCCAGGAAAGAATCGTTGAAGTCCCCTCGGCCCGAAAGTTCATGATACTCCACGATCTGGGGCAGCGACCGGGCCACCATTCGCTCCCGGAATGAGAGCAACGCTATCTTGGCGCCTTCGCCGGCGGCATTGCCCACCGCCTTGATCCGCTCAACCGGCACAGCCGGCACCAGCCCGATGATGCGTGCGCTCTGCGGGTTGATGTAGCTGCCAAAGGAACCGGCCAGGTATATCTCGACTAGCGCATCCGCCCCGACCCCCAATTCCTGCATGACAACATCGATACCGCCTGCTATCGAGCCCTTGGCAAATTGAAGCTCGCGCACGTCGCGTTGGGTCAGTACGATCGGTCTGTCGCTGCCGGCTTCTTCCGGCCACGCCAAGACAAAGGAACGCCTGCCTTCGTCGCCCGTGATGATGCGCCTTGCCAGGTCTGGCTCCACCAATTGGGTAGCATCCTCTGCCTTCACGAACCGTCCTGACGGAAGTAACAGTCCGCTCAAACGCAGTTGGGCCACCGCGTCCAGCAAGCCGGACCCGCACAGTCCAATCGGTGGAACATCCCCAATCACCTGGAGCTCTATCCCATTCCGGGTGATGGTCACAGCCTCAATCGCTCCTTCGCTGGCACGCATACCGTCCTGGATCTGCGCGCCTTCAAAGGCAGGCCCGGCCGGCGCCGCGGTAGCCACGGTGCGCGCCGCAGACCCCAAAATGATTTCGCCGTTCGTGCCGACATCAACCAGCAGCCGAACACCCTCGTTTTGTGCCAGCCCAGTGGCCAACAACCCCGCCACCAGGTCGGCGCCGACATAGGCGCCTAGATAGGGCAGACAGTGTACCTGTGCCTGAGGATGTATGTTGAGGCCAACCTCGTGCGCCGAAGCCTGCACCATGTCTTCGACCGCCGGGATGAACGGTTCAAGCCCGATCGGTTCCGGGTCAACCCCCAGGAACAGGTGCTGCATCGTGGCGTTGCCGGCGGTAACAACCTCATACACCTCGTACGCCGCCACCTGCCCTTCTTCCAAGAGTCGAGCGATAAGCCCGTTCAGCGTGCGCAGAATAACCGTATTCAGTTCGGCCAGCCCGTCCTCATTGAGCATCGTATAGCTGATTCTGGAAATTACGTCGGCGCCCTGTACCGCCTGCCCGTTGAGAGCGGATAGGACTGCCACCGGCGCCCCGCTGTTCAGATCGATCAACATGCCCACAACCGTTGTAGTGCCAATATCGAAGGCCAGACCAAACGAGCGGCTGCTGGTATCGCCCTCCTCGACACTGACCAACTCGTGCCCGACAATCACAGCGGTAACCTGCCAATTGCTGCGCCGCAGCACGCCCGGCAACTGACGCAACAGGTTCAGCGAGGCCTCAATCGCATACCCTTCCGGCTCCAATGCGTCGCGGATGCGGCTGAAATCGCTGCGCTGGTCTTCCAGCGAGGGCGGTGTCAGTGTCAAGGGAATCTTATAGACGTTGGCATTCAGAATTACGTGGCGGTCGAATCCCATCAGCGCCGCTTTGGGGTTACCCATCAGCCGCGGCACGTGGCAGACGACGTCCGAATTGGCTTCGCTGCGGCAGGAGAGCCGCCAGCCATCGGCGATCTCCTCTTCAGAGAAAATCCGCCGGTCAGCCGCTGTTGCGCCGTTTTGCCCGCGCAGTATACGAACCTTGCACTTACCGCAGGTTCCTTTAGCGCCGCAAGTGCTGTCAATCGGCAGACCTATCCAATTGGCGGCATTGAAAATCGTCATCCCGGGCGGAACGCGCGTTACCTTATCGTGAGGTCGGAACTCGATGGAGACTTTGGTCGTTCCGGAAGGAGCAGTATTTGTCATTGAAGCGAACGCATATGCGTTTCCGTTTGGAACGGAACGAAGGCTAATTCGACTCTTGCTGGCGCTTTCGTTCCGATCGGAATGCCTGTATCAGGTTGGCCGCATAGGCGTCGTGCCCCATGAGCAGGTCGGCGGCGTAGATTGTGTGGCGAATCTCAGTCTCTAGGGGATTTGTAATGGCCGAGGTCAGACCAGCCGCGATCGCCATGGCAAGGAACGCAGCGTTTACAGTCGGCCTCCATGGAAGACCAAAGGAAATATTGCTGGCCCCGCACGTCATGTTGACGCCCAAATTCTCGCGGATGAGGCGGATGGTCTCCAAAGTGATCAGAGCTGCATTGTCATCCGCGCTGACTGTCAGAGCCAGTGGGTCAATCACCACGTCCTCGGCCGGTATCCCGTGGTCTGCGGCGCGCTCGACAATCATAGTGGCGATGCGAAGCCTTTCCTCCGGTTCGTTGGAAATGCCGGTATCGTCGTTGGCAACGCCCACGACCGCAGCGCCGTATTTCTTGACCAGCGGCAGGACCGTATCCAGCCGCTCATCTTCAAAGGTGACTGAATTGACGAGGGCTTTGCCCTCATAGGCGGCAAGGCCCGCCTCCAGCGCTTCGACGACCGATGAATCGATTGAGATTGGCACGTCTACGGTCTGCTGGACGGCCTGGATCGCTTGCCGAAGAATCTCCGGCTCTACGCCGTCGACAGGTACGCCGGCGTTGACATCGAGCACATGCGCGTGCGCCTCCACCTGCCGGCGGGCGTCGCGACAGACCATGCTCATGTTGCGATCAATCATCTGCTTGGTCAGGATTTTGCGGCCGGTGGGGTTGATACGTTCGCCAATGATAACAAAGGGGTGATCGGGACCGATAGTGACGGTCTTCTTCGCGGAGGAAATCACAGTATTCATGTCAGGCTACTCGTCATGTTGTCCGGCTTGGACCATGAGATCTTCGACGGCTTGCACCGCGCTTGCCAGAGCAGAAGTGCCTTCTTCTTCACCGCCGCCACCCATACTGACGTCGTAACCCATTTCGACCATGAGTTGCTTGGCCAGGCGCACCGCGGCGCTGGCATCGGGCGCGAAACCGTCAGCGCCTACACTCTCGGCATACTCCTGCGTAACCGGCGCGCCGCCAACCATCACCCTGACAGAGTCCCGCAATCCAGCTTCCGTCAACGCTGCCAGATTCGACTTGAAAAAGGGCATGGTCGTGGTCAAAAAGGCAGAGAAGCCCAACAATTGAGGCTCGTGTTCCTGTACCGCCGCGACCACGTCTTCCGGCTTGACATTGACCCCCAAGTCAACGATGTCGAAGCCCTCGCCTTCCAACATGATGTTGCAAAGATTCTTGCCGATGTCGTGAACATCGCCCTTCACCGTCAACATCACGACCTTGCCGATTGGCTCCGCCCCTTTGTCAACCAGCAGTGGTCGCAGCAGAGCCATCGCCCCCTGCATGGCGCGCGCAGCAACCAGCATCTCGGGAACAAAGTATTCGCCAATCTCAAATAGACGGCCCACTTCCTGCAAAGACGGAATAAGCGCGCCGAATAAAATATCCAGCGGATCCATCCCCAGGTCGATACCCTCTTGCGTAAGCGCCACCACTTCCGGCGCCTCGCCGACTAGTGTGTGCTCGTACAGCCCTTTCTTGATTTCTTCTTCGCGGCTCATAGTAAGGGGCTCCTATTGGTGGCGATTGTCTTTGCAGGTTTCCACGATCGCCTGTAGGTTTTCGACGGGTGCCTGAAGAGGAACGGCGCATTCTGGGGCAATAATGTCCACACCGGCGTCAATGGCGGCTTGAGCTTCAGCGCGCGCCTCAGCAGGGCCGCGCGCGTATAGGGTAATCGGATTGTTTACATTGCCGGTCAGCTTCATCTTGCCGGCAGCCTTCTCGACCATCAGATCCGGCGCGTTGGCCGACTCGAAATGATAGCAGGCAAAGCCGGCCTCGCTAAAGTACTCGACCCGGTCCAGCGTCCGGCCGCAACAGTGCAGAATAACCGGCGCGTCCACTTGAGGCACAAGCTCCTGATGGTGCGGCAACAGGAAGTCCCGGTACATGGTGTTTCGAACCAGGTCCCCGGTGGCGTGGTCGGCCCAGACGATAGCGTCGGCGCCGGCCTCTACTTGGGCCTGCGCAAACAGGAGTGGCACCGGCGCCAGCGTTTCCAACGACTTGCGAACACGGTCCGGGTCCATAATGGTATCGAACAGAAACTCCTGCGTGTTATAGCAGTGGTAGGAAAGTGTCCACGGCCCCATAACCTTACCCAGGACCATGACCTCGTCACCGAAATGCTGCTTGAGCAAACGGATGGCATCTATGGCGCACTTGACGTATTTGTCTTCAAGAAACGCATCAGGAAAGCCGTCAGGCAGCTTGATTTCGACATCACGGTCCGCCCAAGGCGAGTCGGTCGGATTGGGCATCATGTCGGTGTCGGACCAATCCACCTCGCAGCCGAGCGCCATTGCCTCCTGGGCAATACTGAAGATCGGCATCACACTGTCGAATCCCATCACTTCATGCGCGCCGGCGGCGAGCGTAGCCATCGGCTCCGGCTCGATATTTGCATGTGGAAAGTGCGCGCCGGTAATGTCCATCAATTCGTAAGTGATTACGGACACTATGCTGGCTGCGGGTGGTCTGTCCACCGGGTCGCCGTTCAGCCCAGCCAAGAACCGTTGCTTTGCTGTCATCTGTTCCATTGCTTGCTCCCTTTGGCGCTGGTTTCAGATCGGTTCATGCGGCCGCGTTAGGGCCGCGAGCCCTGCGCGAATTCTACCAACTGTCCGGATCGAGCCCCAGAAGTCGTCCTTCCTGGCAAATGTGTTCCCAGGTGGTCTCGTCGATTTCGATGCCATCGCCCTCTTTACGCTGTGCGCTGCGAAACTCCGGCTCTCCTGGCGCGAGAATCTCATCGAATCCGGGCGCGAGGCGGCTGGACTTGACGTGTCGGAGGAGCGCCTCTACCTCTTCATAGTAGGTAGAAAGCTCGGTAAAGCGTTCAATATTGTAAACTGTGAAGAGGACGCCGTTGCTCCTCATCGTCCGGGAACCGTCGGCACAGCCCTCGCCGCTCAGCGTGCCTCCCAGCAATTCTACCACAAGGCCCAGGGCATAGCCTTTGTGGGCTACGACACCCCCCATCGGCAGGATTGCTCCGGGCGGTTCGGCTCTGAAATCGTTGGGGTCGGTAGTGGGGTTGCCCTCTGCGTCAATGAGCCAGCCCTCGGGCACATGCTTGCCCTGATTGATCGCGACGCGTACCTTGCCTTCGGCCACAACTGAAGTCGTCATGTCCACCAGAATCGGATCGGTGTCGAGCCGGGGCGCCGAGAATGCAATCGGGTTGGTGCTGAGTCTGCCCTCTAGCCCGCCGAAGGGGGCAATCTGATAGCCAAGATTCCCGGCATTCACGAACGCCAGCGCGATCAAGTTCCCTTGCCGCGCCGCCATCAGCGGATACGCGCCGGCGCGGCCCACGTGGCTCGTGTTGCGTAATGTAACGGTGGCCAGACCGTTTTGCCGGGCCTTCTCAATTGCCAGATTCATGGCGAAAGTCGCGCCGACCTGGCCAAGCGCCCCGCCGGCGTCCACGACAGCGGTGATGGGATAGTCGCGAACAATTGTGGGTTTCGCCCGCGGCTGAAATCGACCTTCGCGGATGGCTCGCGTGTACTCGTAGTAACGAATCGCGCCATGCGAATCGTGTCCGAAAAGATTCGACTCCACTAAGTGGTCGACCACGGCGTGGGCGTCCTCGACAGTGCAGCCCGAGGCTTCGAACAGTTGATAACCGACTTCGCGCAAAGTAGAAGGTTGGATATTGGGCATAGTGCTCCTATTTTACTCTATTTTTCGACTATTTGACGAACCAGTGACCTGGCAGAATTCTGTTGCCATTTGGCTATGGCATAGCAGGGTCACTGGCAGGCGGCTGGGTCGCGGCAACAGTCTTGTCATTGTCGACATCGCTTCCCTTATCCAGAGCAATGTGCGCACCCAACTGGCTCCTCGCCGCGCCCATATCTGCGCTCTCCAGATAGCTCTGCACTTCGCTGAGTGTGTAGGACTGCACCTCTTCAGGAATAGGGAGGGCCGGCTGCAACGGATCCGGAATTACTGGCAGAATGCGGGTCACCAGAGGCTGCTTTCCTGTGCTTTCGACATCTGTGGGGGGCGCCAAATGCGCAAAGAGAACATGGGAAAGAATGTCCGGGTTGCCCATAAAGGCGGGCGAATGCGTGTTGCAAATAACTTGCCGCAGTCCCAGTCCTATCTGGTCGGGATTTGAGAAATCGGTAGCCAGGTCTTGCAGGATCCGCGTCATGTCTTTCAAGCGCGAAGGATGAACGCTATTCTCCGGGTCCTCAAAACAGAGGAGGCCGCCATGTTCAGGATCGTTCCTCATAGTGACCAGCGCCAGCGCCCGCAGCGCGCCATCGGAAAGCACACGCGACGAGAATCGCCTCCCGTCTTCCGCCTTCGCCCAGATTGCGATGCGCCCGGTTTCGCTATCCTCTTCCACCTCGACCCGCATGGCGCCAGGAACATGCTCGGCAAGATCTTCCGATATGGCGGCCAACAACGACGGATCGACGGCCTTCATGCGCGCCAGCACGTTGGCCAGATTCCGGCCATCCGCAACCAGCCTGGCCGGCGCCGTCTTTGGGCTGGGCTGGCGCAGAATCTCTGGATTCAGATGTAGAAATCGCCAGGAACGCATCTCCTCAGCAGCCGCGAATACATGCGGAAACTCAGTGTTTCCGGCCCCGCTCAACAGCGTCCGCTCGGCCTTACCCGCCTCAATGTCACGCCGGCCGCTGTTGCCGTCCTGGTGCAGGACCAGAGTCATTCCTTTACTGTTCTTTTGCGAGGAAATGAAGGGAGAAGAGCGTCCGCCGGTCATCACTGGAATCCAGGGGCTGCCGGTCTTCAGCTTATTGGACTTGGTCCATCTGTCCTTATGGCGAGGGATAGGGGCCAGAAGTTCATGTGCGACCGCGAGACGTTCCGGGCCTTGAGCTTCTCGAACAAGGGCAACTTCCAACTCGTAGCGCATACGTGGGAACTTGAGGTCCTGTTTGACGCCCCAGTCGTCACGCACACTCTGGTCGACCAGAATCTCAACCGCAAGGCGGATGCGGCCTTCAGTCCCACCGTCCGGACGGATCGCAAAGAGCTCGCCCACCTCTCCCCGCATCTCCTGAAACGCCGTGCGCAGCGTCGATTCGGACAGACGGCCCAGCAGTTGCAGGGCGTCGAAGAGATTGCTCTTGCCCACCCCATTTGCGCCTACGATGACCTGCAATGGCGACAAATCCAGCGAAAAATCCTGGAACGTCTTGAAGCCATCGAGTTCGATTCGGGTAATCATTGCATCGCTCACACCACTGGTTGGCGGTTCCCATTATACCACAAATTTTCCAGTTTAAGGCTGTTGGTATTGTTGAGGGCGCATGTCACGAATTGGGGCCTGCTACATGGCCTCATGGCCATTTGTGACGAGGTAGAGAATGGCCAGCGGCTTTGTTAACATTCGCCGGCGCATTGGAACGTCCGGCATGTGCTAAATACTATGTTGGACCGCGCACAACAGTCGCCTGAACTCCTGCACTGACGCGACTATTCATCGCGGAAGCTCCTTTGTTACAGATAGATAGGAGGTCTGAAGAGCGAGATGGGCGTTCTGTTAGGAGGTGCAGGACGATGACTCTCACACTAATTCTCTCGCAGTTGTCAGCTACTGCAGTTCCTGTCCGTATTCTGTCAGCTTTCTGGTCCCTTAGATGTCAAACAGTCTGCGCCTACCACAAGTAAAATGTGACATATTCCCCCCAGTAATCTGCAGACGAGATACCGAGACATGAAAGTACTCAAGCATGGGACATGTTCCCCCTACACATCTAAGTGAAAACACCTCACTTTCATTCCTCGAATCTGCCGCCGTTTGCATTTGCGGCGCATTCACTCAGTTGTACCTAGATTCCCCTAGTCTGAATTGCCTGTTGCCGAAGTCAATGTTGACTCAGTTGAAAAATCACACTGCTGCTCTCTCATTAAGGAAAGGAAAGGTTGCAATGCCTACCGTAGACCGACCCAACAAGGATGCCCTAATCAAGGCAGTGGACATATTTCTAGACTCATTGCGCCCTCTCTTCATTGAATGTCTTCACCTTGCACCGGGCGCTACTGTACAGGTTGTTCTGCAGCAATCTCTGAAAGGCAGCAGTGCAGACAGTCTTGACAGAAACCTGCGAAGAGGCACTGACTTGGAGTCGACGATAGAGGTCAGTTTCTTTGAGACGCTCGCAGAAAAATATTGGGAGGACATATTTTCAAAACGGTTCGGTGGCGATAAGAGAGTCCTTCGTAAATTCAGGAGAATCTCGTGGGCTCGAAATAAGGCGTCGCATCCTCCACACCTGCGAGATTTGGACGAAGAGCTTACTAGGGGAAGCCTCAACCACATTGCGTACGTGCTCAAGAAAATCAGAGCCAGGGAAGAACATCAGGCGGTGGTGCGCCTAAATGAAACACTGGGGGGGTCTACCTGGGCTTCTGCCGAGAGTGATAAGGAGGCAAGGAGGAAAGCAGAACAACGAGCCCAAGAGGCCGATGCAGCTCGCTCAGACGCGGAAGTAAGGGCACGAATCGCGGAATCGGCCATAAGGCAGGCCAAGGAGCAGGCCCAGTCCTCTGAGATTGCCCGAACTGAATTTGAGGAACTAGCAATTGCGGCAGATGCTGCCAAGCTTGAGGCTGAGGAGTTAGCTCAAGGAAGAGAACACGCTCGACGAGAAGCCGAAAAGCAGGCAACCAGAGCCGAAGCAGCCCAGCTTGAAGCCGAAAGAAAAGCCCTGACCGCGGTTGCCGAACTGCTAGAATTGGAACGAAGAGCGAAGGAGACTCAAACCCAATTGCGTCTGGCAGAAAGCCGGAAACCGGAATCCGCAGCCCCTTCGCCGGGTACCAAAGACGGCATTCGAAAAAACGGAAAAAGTCTTCCTTTTGCTCGTAAAACTACTCAGTACGAATCTTGGCTCATTGGCGAAATAATGAGTGGGAATATCAGTCGTTCCATGCTCAGTCAGTACGCAGGCGACACCCGAATTGACGGGCGCCTCGTGCATTACGTCCAAGCCGCATCTTCTGACATGAGCCCGGAAGCTTGGAACAATTACCTCGCAAGGCGACATGAGACGCTTATTCGCAGAAGCACAGTAGGGGCCAGACCGCGACAAGTGCTCCGAAATAATATCTGCCAAGTGGTGAGTCACTGACATTCCTCAGGCGTATTGGCTCTATGCAGTTTGCGTCCATTTGAGCCAGCACTTTGGAGAAACTCTGAGTGTCTTTGAGTGCGTGACTTTTCCCTTTTGCCGTAATTGGGGCCGAAAACCCGTTTCATTTCCTACGCTCCCAGGTTGTGTTCCCATTGGCGAGATTGTAGTAGAATCAGACAAATTGGAGAAATGAGCAACCGAAACCTATGGTGCATAGTCCACATGCGGGATGTTGAAAACTCCCCACCGAAACAGAACGAGTCCGCACCAACCATGAAAAACGCAAAATTCGCCGCGCCCCGCCAGGGCCTGACCGGCGCCGTCTTTATGATCGGCCTCGCCATCCTCTTCGCCACCGACTGGATCTGGCCGGGAATACTCGTCTTAGTCGGCGTCACCAGCCTCCTCGGGGCATACCTTGGACGCACAGAGCCCGATCCTGATGATATCCCTCTACGAGTGGAGCGGCCGCTTGGCGACGAATTGCCGCAAACAGTACGCTATGAACCGCAGTGCGCATCGTGCGGCGCGACGACGCCGCCGGACCTTGTAGAAGGCGCCTCTATCACCCAGCCCGCGGTGTGCGACTTCTGCGGCACCCCACTTGTTCAGGAACAATGAATCGCACGCGTGTCCTTATTGTCGCGGTCCTTTCGGCAGCCGCTCTGCTGGTCGTCGCGACATTGGTGTGGCGCACGATCGGCGGGGAATCCGTCAACCCTGGCTTTGCTGCAGGGCCCCCGCAGGTGGTACGAATTCGGGTGATCACAGCCCCGCCGGTGGAACCGTGGGTCCGGGCCGCGGCGGAAGAGTTCATAGCGTTTGACCCCGGAACGGGAAGCGCGCCGGTTGAAATCGAAGTAATCGCCATGGACGGCCTGGACGCGCTGGGAAGATGGGAACGGAACGAGTTCGGCGCGCTGCCGGCAGACATTCTCCCACATGACCTACCCCCAGAAGGCCGCGCAGCTCTGGACGCCTTCCCCACAGCCTGGATAGCCGAAAACGGCTACCTCGTCGAAATGGCCAACACCTCCAACAGGGTCCGACGGGGGCGGGACCTGTTTCTGAGCGACGGGCAATACCGCGTGCGCTCCGTTGCAGAAACGCTTCTCACCTGGGGCCTGTTTCGAAGCCGAGGCGTCGCCCTCCTCGAAAACCTCGGACCAGTCTCATGGTCCACAGTTCACAAGGCCGCCGTCGCGCCGACAGGTTGGAAAGAGTTGGGCGGCGATCCCGCCTGGGGCAACTTCAAATTGGCGCTTGCCGCGCCTGGCAAGACCGTGGCCGGCCTGTCTGCCATCATCACCGCCGCCGGCGAATATTACGATCGAAATGACCTATCTGTCGAAGACGTATCCGACCCGGAATTCCTTATCTGGCTGGATGAGGCAATGGGTGCGGCGAACATCTCGAGCGGGAACAGATCAAGCGCGGCCGAAAATGTGGCACTGTTCGGCTTCACTGCAGGAGATGGCGGACAGTTCCTGGAAAGCGAGCTCCTGCGCAACATGGAAGGTATCCAAACGCGCTGGCAGGAGCCGATGATCGTCCACTATCCCGCGGTGACCGCCCGGTTCGACTTTCCATTCGCAATCTGGGTAGGCCCGGAGACGTCGGCAGTGCAGAAGAACGCCGCATTAGCGTTTCAACGTTTTCTGCGCAGCGAATCGCAACAGCGCAAGGCCCTTGCTTTCGGCCTGCGTCCCATTGACCCCGGCCTGGCTGTAGACGCCGCCGACGACAGCCTCTTTGTGCGCTGGCAGAAGTTAGGTGTAAGAAGCGACATCCAGCCCGTAATCACAATGCAACCTCCCAATCGAGACCTCCTGCCCAGTCTCTGGAGTTGGCAGGACACGAATGAAGCGCAATGAGCCTATCGCAGGAAGAGACAAGTCGAGACCCTGCAGAGCCGTCTGAAACAGGACGCCAACGCCTTTTGCCCGGCCAGCACATCGCCGCCCTGGCAGTAGCAGCCTGCTTCCTGCTATGCGCCTGTGCAATGACGACGGTGCGCGTGGGCACTTGGATCTCTGACAACCTGAACGGCGGCGGCATTGCCGCGTCCACCGGTGACGCCGCCCCTTTAGCAGACTGGCCCGCCAATAGCGCCCAGTTGACAGTGGCTGTCTCGCAACCCATCGCGGGATCACTGCAAGAGCGGGCCGACAGTTTCAACGACCTGAAACTCCGCACTGTCGACGGTGAGTTGATGCGGGTCGAACTCGTAAGGCTGTCTCCCCTGGAAATGGTGCAGGAGTCGCTCCGGCAACCCGGCTTTCAGGCCGTTGCGCCCGACAGTTCGCTCTGGCTGGGTTTGATCGAACGACGCTGGGCCGAACTCTTTCCAATCGCGCCAGGCAGCTTGCCGGCCAGCCGGGTCGGTCCGACAACGCGCTTCGCTGTCAGCCCAATCGTCATAGCCGCCCATGCAGAAGCGGCCCGGATTCTAGGCTGGCCCCAGCAGGCTGTCGGCTGGACCGAAGTCCAGGCCCGGTCGATCGCCTCTTTCACTGAGTTCACATGGGGTCACCCCAGCGTAAACAGCGCCGCAGGTGTGCTGGCGATTTTGTCGGAGTTTTACACCGGCGCCGGTGTAACTCGCGGCCTGACCAAAGAGATCGCCGCGCGGCCGGAAGTCATTGATTACGTCCGCAGCGTGGAAACTGCGGCGCTTGTCCTCCCGGACGGCGATCAGATGGCTCCCAATCAGGTGGGCGAAGAAGGACGCCTGCTCCCCGCCGGGAATGCCGACAACGTCGTCCTGGATGCATTCGCCACCCAAGAGCAGACTGTCATCGCCTGGAACCACGCCTCCGCCCGCGATCGCCCGCGATTGCTAGGTGTGGACGACCGCGACCGGCGCCTGCCTGAGGGTGACCTTGTGGCTATCTACCCCAAGGAGGGTACGCTCTGGGCTGACTTTCCCCTGGCGCTGCTGGAATTGGACGGCCGCACCGGCCCTGCCCTGACCCTGAACCAACGCCGCACCTACCGTGCATTCGCCAGTTTCCTACTTGAGGAGGAGAGTCAGTTTGCCTTTCTTCAGGCCGGTTTCCGACCTGTCGACCTGACCATCGACCTGACGGCCGCGCCGAGCCCATTCGCCGGCAGCAGTGCGGTGAACCCTCTTCTCCCGCAGACCCTTCTGCCTCTGCCGCCTGCACAGGTAATGGAAATGGTGTTGGATATTTGGCGCTATACAAAGCGGCCTGCCAATATCGTCTTGATTGTGGACACCAGCGAGTCGATGGAAGGCACAAAACTTGACAGTTCGAAAGCCGCCCTGCACGGGTTCATCGACGAAATTCAGGGGGACCGCGACAGAGTCGGGCTGGTCGAGTTTGGGTCCGGGATCAAGCAGCACGGTTCTCTGCAGCAGCTGGATGAAAGCGGCCGCAACTACCTGTCACAGCTGATCGAAAACATGCAGGCGAGCGGCTACACCGACCTGATCGATGCCGTATGGGCAGCACATAGTGATTTGCAGAATGTGGGCGACACCGAAGCCATCAATGCCATCGTGGTGATGACCGACGGCCGCGATAACGACAGCGACTCCCGTTTGCAAGACTTGCAGCAGGCAGTGCAACAGGCCCAGTTGCCGGTGGCAATCCACACGATCGCGTTCGGCCGCGATGCAGACGCATCACTATTGCGAAACCTTGCTCGCATCGGCGGAGGCAGGTTCCATCGCGCCGATGAGACCAACCTGGAAGAGCTGTATCGCCACATTTCAACCTACTTTCAGCCAACGCATTAGAAGAATTCACAGCCTCATCCTGCGGGTCCAACGCAGGTTCCGGCCAATATATATGAATCTTTCCATACGCCTTCGCCAAATGGCAGAAAATGTGCGACCACGCTCTAACAGCTACATCGTAGTGTTCGCGATCTGCCTCATCGCCGCACTGACATCCGCCTGCAACGCCGCCAGTGCGGAACCCCCTGCCGGCGAGACGGTCGTTTACGTCGCGGTGCCGCTAAGCGGCTTCCGTGCCGATGCAGGACAATCTGCGCTTGGCGGTGTGCGCCTGGCGGCTGAGGAGATTAACAGTAACGGCGGGCTGTTGGGCCGCCGAATTGTGGTTCGCGCCCTCAATGACAGATCGGAAACCAACGCAGCACTCGAAAATGCAGAACGAGTCAGACTGGCTCTCGCAGGCGGTGAACACATTGCAGGCTTGATCGGCCACCTGGACAGCGGCCCCACCTCCTCTGCCTTGCCCCTCTATGAAGAAATGGGGATCGTTCAGATCACCCCTGCGGCCGGAATGCGCGCACTGACCCACCGCGGGCACACCATGTTTTTTCGCGTGAATGCCAACGACAGCACGCAGGCCGAAGCAGCCGCCCGTTTCCTGGTACATACGATGACCGCCCAGCGCGTTGCCGTTGTCCATTCAGAGACGGATTACGGCAGCAGCCTGGCCGCGTCAGTTGTCGAAAACCTGCGGGCGCTCGGCGCGACGACAGCAATCCAGTTGGCAGTAGCGGAAGGGCAGCCCGACTCTTCAGAAACGGCGCAGCAGATTCAAAGTGCAGAAGCTGACTCCATTTTCTTCGCCGGCGACGCAAGCGCGGCCCGCGACCTCCGCGTCAGCCTGTTGGAGGCGAAGTTGAATCTGCCGTTCCTCGCCGGCGACGGGGCATTCCTGGCAGCTGACGTCGACCAAGCGGACCCCGCGGCCGGCGCGATGTACGTAAGCGCGCTCACGCCCAGCCCCTTCAGTGTGGCCGGCGCCGGCTGGATTGAGGCCTACCGCGATACCGAATACCGCGATCCTGGCCCATTCTCAGTCAATGGATACATAGCGTTGCAGGTGCTGGCGGCGGGGGTACGCGCGGCCGACTCGTTTCATGGTCATGAGATCGCGCAGGCAATACGCGAGAACGAAGCTGAGACGCTTCTGGGGCCACTGCGCTTCAAAGCCAACGGCGATTTAGTTGATGCCAGCGTCTGGTTTTACAAAGTAGAGGATGGCGAGTTTCGCCCGATCGAATAGAAGGTTTGAGGTAACTACCAAGCCACAGCGCTTGACCAGCCAGTCATCCTTGGAACCATTCAAGCTCTTGGCGACGCAACTGGTGTACAGTCGCCATGCTCGCCAGCCGACACGTTGCGAAGAATGCACACGGTCGGTGAGGGATGGTTTTGGAGGGGGGCGTTGCGGGGGCGCAGCCCCTGCACAAGGGAGGGCCGAAGGCCCGACCGCCCAAAATACAACAATGAGGGGAGAAAAAACACCTTTGCTCGGCCCGTTCAGGATCGTAGATTAGTTGTGGCTGAGTAGCTTCGGTTTGAGAAGTAAGTGCACTACGAGCCCGGTCTCCGGACCCCGCTTCAACACACCCCATTACCTTCCGATATCAGGTAAATCCCTATAATGTAGCCAACATAGATTGTCAGCATCAGGGCCCCCTTCCAGCGATTGGCAATGTGCGGCGAAGGTAGCACAAGGAGAAACGGCAGAACTGCCACCACCAGCATGACCGGGAAGTCAACGCAGCGCATACTCAGAGGGGCGGGCAAGGGTCGGACGCTGGCGGTAATGCCAACCACGGCCATCATATTGAAGAGATTGCTGCCGACGAGGTTTCCCAGGGCGATGTCCCCGCGCTTATAAAGTATCGCCACAACCGACGCTGCAAGTTCAGGCAGACTCGTGCCGAGGGCAACGAGACTCAGGCCAATCACAAGCTCGCTCACACCAAAGTAGGTCGCGATGAAGGTGGCCGAATTGACGAGCCAGTCGGCGCCCAGAACAAGGACCGAAATGCCCAGAACCACCTTGCCAATGTCGCGCAGCAGCAGGGACCTGAACAGACCCGAGATCGCAGCTGGCAAGAGGGGACTCCTGGCAGCGCGCGCGATTCGCTCCTGAGATTGGGCCAGCGTGTCAGCGGAGCTTGCCTCAACCTCTTCCTGGTCATCCAAGCCCTCTGCCTGGGTAGAACTGTCTGCAGCCTCCCCACCAATGTACTCAAGCGCCTCACTTTCCTTTTCTTCGGCCAGCGAGCGGCTGGCTGCGTAGCTCCAATAAACAAAACCGAGCAGCCCCAAAAAGAGTAGCACACCCTCCCATTGGGCAATCTGTCCATCCCAGGCCATCCAGGTAAATACCAGCGAGATTCCGATCATCAGCGGGTATTCGCGTTGCAGAACCTGCCGCTCAACCATGAGCGGGCGCAGCACCGCCACAACGCCCAGGATCAGGGCAAGGTTTGCAATATTGCTGCCGACCACGTTGCCGATTGCCAGCTCGGCCCTGCTGCCGCCCTGGAGGTTTGCAATCAGGCTGACGACCAGCTCCGGCAGACTTGTGCCAAACGCCACCACGGTCAACCCGATCACAACCAGCGGCACATTGAGGCGCACTGCCAAACGGCTTGCCCCGCGCACAAGAAAATCGGCTCCGCCGGTAAGGAGAACAAAGCCGACCAGAAAGAGAAGAATATTGAGTATTAGTGGATTCATAGGGGAGACAGTCGATCGGGTCGCAGCCCGCTTGAAGGTTTCATCTCAGCCCGCGCGCATCGCCTGCCCTTCCGTGCGCTCAGGCCTCGACCGGGGATCTTTCTTGCACGTAACGGCCCTGCATACTCCAGGGACCTTTCCACGTGATCTGTGCTTCGACTAAGCGTCCGCGCAGATCGCCTGCCCGGTCCTCAGGATTGACAAACACCAGCTTGTTCTGCCTCGTGCGGCCGCGCCACTTGCCCTTATGTTGCCCTTCGATCAGCAGTTCGACCGTCTCGCCCAGCAGCCGCGCATTGATTTCGCCGCAGACCTGCTCCTGCAGTTTGTCGAGCGCCTTGTGGCGGCGGACCTTTTCGGCTTCCGGCACATCATCCGCCATCCGCCGCTCGCTGACCGTGCCCGGCCGCGGACTGTAGCGCGCCAGGTGGGCCTTGTCCAACTTCAGGTCGGCCAGCAGCTGGTAGGTCTCGTCGAACTGCGCGTCCGTCTCTCCGCAGAAGCCGACGATAATGTCGGTATTGATGGCAACTTGGGGCACCGTCGCCCGAATGTGGTCGACTAGCTCGCGATACTGGGCCTGTGTATAACCCCGTTTCATTCGCGCCAGCACCTCGTCATTCCCGGCCTGCGTCGGAACCTCGATATGCTCACACACCTTGGGCAGGTCCCGCACCGCTTCAAGAATTCTGTCCGACATGTAGTTGGGGTGGCTTGTCAGAAAACGAATGCGCCACAGTCCCTCAACCTCGTGAACTGCGTGCAGCAGGTCGGCCAGATCAGGCTGCCTACCCGGTAACGAGCCATTCTCGGTTCCATTGCGCCAGTCGTGGCCGTAACGGTCGACAATCTGACCCAAGAGAGTCACCTCACGGACACCCTGGGCGACCAGACCCCGCACTTCGCTCACTATCTCGTCAACAGGGCGGCTGCGCTCGATGCCGCGCCGAAAAGGAATGATGCAGAATGTACAGGCATGGCTACAGCCGTAGACCACCGGCACATGGGCAGTCACCGAGGCCTCGCCGTTCACGGCCAGATGTCGAATCGACTGGCCGGAGCCGGCCGGTTGTACGATATCTTGCATCGCGTGGCGATGGGCTATCTGCTCCGTCTCAAACAGGGCGGATTCGGCTGCAATCTGATCCTGCTGCAGGTGCGTGATCAGCGGTCCCGGCTCGCTGGGAGGCATGAACACATCCACATGAGGAAAACGAGCGCGCAGCTGCGGGCTGGGCTTGACGCCCACCATACAGCCCATCAACGCTAAGGTACGGTTCGACCGGTCCCGCTTCCACGGCTTGAGGTTGCTGGCCTTCCCGATGCCCTTGTCTTCCGCGCTCTGCCGCACTACGCACGTGTTGAGTACAACGATATCAGCCTCGTCCATGGCCTCGGTTGGTCGATAGCCAATCCTCTCCAGTTCCGCGGCCACATGGTTGGAGTCGGCAACATTCATCTGACAGCCGATGGTCCAGATGTGATAGGCGCCTCTGTCTCCGCTCGCCTGCAAAGGGTCCTGAACCGCGTCCTGCACGGCGTCATGCCGCGAAACGCCCCCCTGTTGCAGGACAAAAGTATCCGCATCCGCCTCCGGCTTACGGGTCGTTGTCAGCTCAAAGATTTCAGGATCTGGATTGGGATTGCGCTTCGTCATGGGCACACCTTTGCCGCACGGTATCAGCGGCAGACCGCCGCCAGCAGGTCCAAAAGCGGTTCTACCTCAGCGTCAAACAATAGCCATCAACACAGCATTCTAGCTAGGAAAGGCCGGTTGGTCAAAAACCGGGGTCAGTCCTTTGGGTTGAGAGAGAACTCAGCAGCCTCTCCTGCAGTGCCCACAACTGCTCGCTGACAGACACATGATACAGTTGTGGATTGATAAGTCGGCGTACGCCATTATCCAGCCTGGCCACGTCCTCTCGGCGCAAAGTCCGGCTCTGCTCAATTGTGGGCCTATCACACACCAACCGGCCGTCAGTCATCACATTCATCAGTAACGGTTCGATGTGGGAGATGCTCTCTACCGGCAGAGTCCGGCGGTTGGCACGTACACGCGGATCGCAAAGTGTCAGGGCCAGCTTGTCATGATCACTGTTAAAGCCGCTTTGAGACCGGGCACTTTGCCATAACTGCTCCGGGTCTTCCTCTTCAAGTGTCAACAGGTCGGCCGTAGCCCGGCCGCGCATGTCGTATATGCGCCAGGCCCGCTTACTCCCGGGAATCGCCGTCTTGCCAGGATCCTCGGAGACCTTGATCGCCGGCTGCCAGCCTGGGTCGCCCTGCAAACCGACCAGCTTATAGACGCCCCCCAGCGAACTGTCGCCGGCAGATGTGATCAGCCGCGTGCCCACCCCGTACACAAGGCGGCCGATAATGCTGTCCGCATCCAACCCGTAGTGCGCCGCCTCCTGGGCGATCTGTGACTTGATCTCCCGAATTATCAACTCGTCCAGCTCATTCGACAGCACGATCGACGCGTCGGGGAACCCGGCGGCGTCCAGCATCTGCGCAACATGCGTACTCAAAAATGCCAGATCGCCGGAATCCAAACGCACGCCCACAGGTGCATACCCCTTCTTCCGCAGCCTCTCAAAGACGCGTATCGCATTGGGCACGCCGCTCGACAGCGTATCGATCGTATCCACCAGGAGCAGACATTCGTCGGGATAAATGTCTGCATATGCCTGGAACGCGTCCAGCTCCGTCATACCCTGGGCCAGGAAGGCCTGCACCATCGAATGCGCGTGCGTTCCCTTCGGTGGGTAGCCCAGCAGGTGCGAGATGCCGGCATTGGAGGAGAAGTCCGCGCCGCCAATCAGTGCCGCCCGTGTACCCGCATTACCGCCGCGGTCGTGGGCGCGACGCGCGCCGAACTCAAGCACCAGCGCCTCGCCCGCGCTCTCACGCAATCGGGCCGCTTTGGTGGCGATCAGGGTCTGGTAGTTGAGAATGTTCAGCAGCGGCGTTTCCAGAATCTGGGCCATCGCAAACGGGCCCCGCACCACCGTCAGCGGCACCCGTGCGTGCACCACCCTCCCTTCGGGGATCGCTTGCAGGGAGATGCCGCAGAAGTCGCCGTTTGCCCCCAGCCACGACAGGAAGTCGTCAGCAAACAACCTGCGCCCCGTGCGGGATGTCATCCCCCGCATCAGTTCGAGCTCCTTCTCGCCAAAATGGGCGGACTCCATCCAGTCGAGGAGCCAGTCCAGCCCTGCATTTACACAAAATCCGGCCTGGTGCGCGCCGTAATCAGGGTAGTGGCGAAAGAAGTGGTCAAACTGGGCCTGTTTCTCATGCATCCCCAGACGAAAGTACAATTGCGCCATCGTCAGCTGATACTGATCAGTGAACAGAATGCCTTCAGCTGTGGTTCGTTGATTCATGCGCTCAGCTCAGCCGGCCAACTGGTCGGCAGTGGGCTCCGCTCAGCAAAACCAGTGCTCGGTAAGGCGCGGCGGCCGGGGAAGATACGAAGAGGGATTGACCAGCTCAGGCAATTGGCTGCCTGCAGCTTGATAGGCGGCCTGCTCAATTCGACGAAAGACGGCGAACGGATTAACGGCTGCTTCGCTGGGAGATGGCATGTTCCCGCCACTTGCGCCAGCAGAGGATTCAGCTTCGGTCTGGCCTGCTAGTTCCGCGATACGGGCTACCTGCCGTTGAAGCGAGTCCATGCGGGGATCCGGATGCAGCCAGCGATAAGTAAAATTGGCTGCGTCGAGCGTACCCTGCCATTCATGGGCGTCATCGTCGCCAAGCAGGGCGCTCCCCGGCGGAACCAACATCCGAATCGAGAGTTGCACAGCCGGCACGTGCGGTATCAGGCCCTGCTCCCGGATCCAGCGCAGCATCAGAAGGTAGTCGTCCAGGCTTGTCCAGGGCGTGAATGGCATCCACGTCGGCTGAATTGAGATGCCGGCCTCGTTGACGACAGCAACCGCATCCTCCATCTGCTGACGTGTGTGGCCCTTCTGCAGGCGGTTAAGCACACGGTCACTGGTTGATTCAAAGGCCGAGACAACGAAAGAGGCCCCGCACTCGGCGAGCTCCGGCAACAGCAGCCGGTGTTCCAACAAATGCTCCACCTTTGCCGTAAAGTCGAAGCTGACATGGGGGAAGGCGTCATGCAGCGCCCTTGCCACCTTGCGCGCATGGCCCGGCCCATTGAGGAAATCGGGGTCCCCAAATGTGATGTGCCGGGCGCCCTTCTCCACCTGTTGGGCGATATCGGCCAGTACCGTTTCGACCGGCACAACGAAGAATCGACCATTGTAGACCGGTACAACCGGACAGTGCCGGCACGTGTGCAGACAGCCGCGGCTGGCCTCTACATACCCGGCAGGATAGGCGACCGGCTCTTCCGACGCCCCGTGGTCCTCGCCTGCGCGGTCGCCCGGCGGCAGGTCAGACCCCGGTACGTAATGGGCGTACCTGTCCAGCGAAGGCAGGGTCGTTCGGTCAGGCAGCGGCAGCGTGAGCCGGGCCAGACTCGGCGCAGACGCACTCTTCTGGGTGGTAAGACCTGGCACATCCGACGCCGCCTTGCCTGCCCCAAGGGCCTGCGCCAGCGCGACAAGCACCGGCTCAGCTTCACCCGCCGCAACCGAATCGGCAACTGCCCCCTCGCCGTTCCTGTCCTGCAGCATATAGCCGCGGTTGAGCCAGGCGTACAGACCGAAAAAGCATATGTGTGCTGTCGAATTTACGGCCCGCGCCTGCCGGGCGGCATCTACGCCAATACGCAGCGCCGTATGCATCGGCACCGAAATGGCAATCAGATCAGCGCCGGAAGAGCGTTGCGCGGGAAAATCTTCCACCGCCAGGTCCGCGGTTGAGGCGTCAAATCCGGCCGCGCGCAGAGCCGCCAGCGGCCATGCCAGGCTGAGTGGCTGGTGACCGAGTTCATAGCAGGAAAGCAACAGAATTGAGGTTTTCATCGGCGCCATGTCGATTGCGGTCAGCGGGGGCCGCGACCAGGGACAACAATGTCAGTTTCGCCTTTCGATTCGACCGCGCTTGGATTATATCCTACACGCACCGGTTCGCACTAGAGTTAAACCCCGTCACCCGCTATCGCGCGGCCAGGCCCCGTTATTCCCGCTAAACGCAGCCGCGCCTGAGCAGTATTCTCGCGACGCTGAACGCGTGACAGAAACTGGATTCACCCTCCTCTGTAACTTTCCTTCTGCTTATGGGCGGTCGGGCCTTCGGCCCTCCCTTGTGCAGGGGCTGCGCCCCCGCAACGCCCCCCTACAAAGACATGCCTCACCGACCGTGTTTATTCTTCCCCAGCATCGTGTCTGGCGAACGGAGTCTACTCACCCACTTGCCGCTTCAACCCACCGACCGCCGACCTCCAACCGCTGAAGTTACTGATCACTGACCACTGATCACTGACCACTGCAGTTCTGGCCGGTCAAAAAACATTGTAGGTGGCTTGGAAGTTACCGGGAAACGAACGCAGAACGCAGTTGCGGCGTAACTCTCCTGGAGCCAAGAGAGCCTGAACAACCGAAGCGACGCAATCTCGCGGGCCCTTTCTTTACACTTTCGCCATGCTTTCTGATATTCTTATGCACGCTGCCGCCCGCGCACAAGACTGGCGGCGCCCTTCTTCATGCATATCATTAAAGGGCAGTGCCCGAACCCGGGCAATGCATCAGCGTAAAGAATTTCCCAGAAAGGAAACCAAGAATGGCAGAATCAACACAAACCAGTAGCCCTGAGACGAACAACGGCGAGCCGCTGCGCATCGGCATCAGCGGCTTGGGCCGAAGCGGCTGGGGCATCCACGCCAACGTATTGGCCCAGATAGGTGAAAACTTCAACGTCACCGCCGTATGTGATCCCGACCCCGCCCGCCAGGAGGAAGCAATTGACCGCTTCGACTGCCTCGCATATTCCGCCATCGACGAGATTATCGCCGACAAAGCGGTTGAGCTGCTCGTCGTTGCCACACCAAGCCAGCTGCACGTGAGCGACGTGTCCGCGGCATTGCGGGCCGGCAAGCATGTCATCGTCGAGAAGCCGATGGCCCCAACCCTGGACGGTGTCGACGAGATGATCGCCGTCGCCGAAGAGACCGGCATGCTTCTCACAGTCAACCAGAACTATCGCTACCATGCAGATTTCCTCAAGGTGAAAGAGGTTGTCGATTCGGGCGTCTTGGGCCGAATAGTTCAGATGCGCATCACCGGCAACGGCTTTCGCAGGCGCTGGGACTGGCAGACGCTGAAGAAGTACGGCGGCGGCGACCTGAACAACAAAGGCGCCCATTCCATCGATTGGGCCATTCACTTCTTCGACGATCCCAACCCTGAAATCTTCTGCCAGATGGAAACAACGCCCCTGTTTGCAGGCGACGCCGAAAGCCACGTCAAGCTGGTCATCAAACCGAACGACGGTCCCGTCATCGACGTTGAAATGTCGAACTGTTGCGCCTTTCCCCAGGATGCCTGGCTTGTCATGGGCACCCAGGGAACGCTCGTCAGCGCCGACCGCCGCGAAATTCGCTGGAAGTACTTCGACCCGGAAGAAGCGCCGCCGCTGGTATTGGATACCAAGCCGACGCCCGATCGCAGCTACAACAGTGAAACATTGCCGTGGAAAGAGGAGTCTTTCACACCGGAGTTCAACTTCTTCACCGGGATGTTCACTCTCTACAAAGACATTTACAATACCATCCGCGCAGGGACCCCGGCCGCGATCTCAGCGGCAAGCGTGCGGCGGCAGGTGGAGATTCTGGAGCGCTGCCGCGAAATCAGTCCAGTCTGAGTTCGGCCTGGTCAGCTGCCAAACGCGGCCATATAGGTCCTGGTACGCTGATTCAGAACACCATAAAAGGCCCGCGTTTCCGCGTCCGCATGATCTCGCCACAACGGGGCGGGGATACCGGAATCGTTAGAGAGCGGCGCGCGGTCCCTGTGCCCGTAATAGATCTGTACCGTCTTACGCTCGGACTTGGTGGGCCGGGTCGTTGCCGTATGCAGAGCAGCCACATTGAAAAGTGCGCAAGTCCCGGCCGGTCCGTGCAGGTCATAGATGCCGCCGCGGGCCAGTTGGGACTGCTTATCCGCCAGAATCGGCTGGTCGATCGACTCGGGCGAAAACGAGATGCAGTGGGTGCTCTCATCCACATCGGTCAGATAGACCATCAACTGCATGTAGTCCATCCGCAGCGGATGCTCCGGCCAGTGCGGCTTGTCCCGGTGCCATTGCCGGTGAAGCTGGCCGTCATAGGGCCCCATGTAGCGTAGGCCGATCTCCCCGAAACAGACCGGCCCCCCCATCAGCTCTTCAATTACAGGCAAGATGCGCGGATGGCGTATCAGCTCGTCAAAACGCGGGCTGGTAATCAACGCATCGTAGTTCGCCTGCTGATGGTGACCGTAAGCGTGCCAGAAATAACGGTGGTTGGCCCGATCCGCGTCGAACAAGCTTCGCAGCTCCTCCAACTCCTCTCCTTGAATGACCTGACCCAGATTGAGAACCGCTGTTTCCGCAAGCTGCTCTCGCCACTCTTGACTCATTATCCCCTCCGATTCGCTAGCTGTTTGCCACCCATTTGAGGATATGTTGCGCCACGGCAACAAGCGTCCCGGACTGACTGGTAACGCGTATGTCTGCAACCGAGCGCCTGCGCTGTTCGTCGATGCTGACAATCTCGTACTGAACCGTGATAGTGTCCCCGAGGAAGACCGGCGCCAGAAATCGAATGCGGTCGTAACCCAGCGAGACCGGCGTCTCCCCAGCGCTGCTGCGCGAGTCGGCAATCGCCATCGATGATGCCGTCGACATGTAGCCGATCAGCAACGCGCCGTGGGCTATGCGGCTACCGTAGCTGGAACGCTTCATATACTCTTCATCGACATGGTTTGGCGCAAGGTCGCCGGTGATGCCGGCAAAGAGATAAACGTCGCTCTCACCGACAGTCTTGCTGAACGATACACTGTCACCAATATCCACGTGGAAACTACCCATTTCGTTAGTCCCCCATTGACAACCACCCATCCGCAGTCATTTTGCCACCCTGTCTGAGGCAAGCGAAAGCGTTTCTCACTAACCACTGATCACTAACCACTGACCACTGCAGTTCTGGGCGGTCGGGCGCAAGCGCCCTCCCTTGTGCAGGGGCTGCGCCCCCGCAACGCCCCCTACAAAAACATGCCTCACCGACCGTGTGCCCTCATTCCGGCGTTGCGGCTCATCCAAGTCAGCCTCCGCCAGATAATGCACAGTGAAATAGCCCGAATGGCAGCGGGATTGACTGGCTGGGCAAGACAAACTCTGTCTTTGGCGTAACAGTTACATCCATTGAACCAACTTCTAGGGCTCGTTGACGTTTGTCTGAACAACGACTTCCGGGTGCAATTTAAGCCTGATCTTCGAAGGGCGGCGCAGCTGCGTAAATAAAATTTGATACGTCTCTGGTGTTCTCCGCGTCCCTCCGCGTCCTCCGCGGACAAAAAGGTGTTCTTCGCGACCCTTCGCGTGACTTCGCGGATCAAATGGTTTTGTCTATTTCAATATTCAAGCGAGAAACATCCCTAACAGTCTTGCAGGCTTTCTGTTCTTGTTGACATCTGAACAGCCTACCCAAAATGTCTACGGAACCTGGTAAATGGAACCCGCCGCCCCACCTGAAGGAAAAAACTGCTCCAGATCAACGGTCAAGGTGTCGGGGCGTTGGTCCCAGAGCTCTACAGCTCATACCGCAGGCAAATCAACCGGCCTCCCCTCGCGACCGGAGGTCAGCACGGCCTGTGTTGCCGCCAGCGTTCGCAGGCCCTCTACACCGCTGACCAAGGGCGCCTCCTCCCCCTGTATTACCCGGCAGAAATGGGCGATTTGCGCGGCCAGCGGGTCAACATCCTCAGGCGCATACATGTCCAGCTCGAGCGGATGCTCCCAGCCCGCGCTGCCGGCCGCCGGATAGCGCCACAACTCCATCTTCGGGAAGGCAAGCGAACCCTCCCTGCCAAAGAAGAAGGCACAGTTCTCGGCCACATGCGCGTACGATGGATTCTCGAACATCGTTAGCTCATAGGACCATGGCGAAGGTGTCGCGTCGGAGAGAAAGACCGAGCCGACAACGCCTCCTGCAAAAGTAAGCGTAATCGCCGCCGTGTCCTCAACCTCGAATCCTCGCGTCGCCGAGCTGCTGGCCGCGTACACGCTCGTAATCTCGCCGCAGATGTAGCGCAAGGTATCGAGTTCATGTATAAGATTTATGAGGACCGGCCCCCCGCCCGCACGCGTACGCCAGACAATGTCGTAGTATGCGTCCGGCTTCTTGACCGCCCACAACAGTGAGACTCCTATCAGCGGCCCAATCGCTCCACCCTGTACCAGCTCCCATAGCCGTCTGATACGGGGATGATAGCGCCGGTGGTGTCCCACCAGGATCGGCACGCCGGCCGCAGTGGCCTCATCCACCAGCCTGTGCCCTTCATCGAGTTCGCCCGTGATCGGCTTCTCCACCAGCGGCGCGACCCCGCGGCGGATACATGCCATCGCCAGCTCCTCGTGCAACTGCGTAGGCGCGGCAATAACCGCGCCGTCCGGCGCGGCCAGGTCCAGGGCCTCGATCGCGTCATGAAAGAACGGCACGCCATTCTCAGCGGCCAGTACTGCCGCCCCAGCATCGGGATCGCATACCGCGGCCAGTTCACAGGCCTCGCTGGCGCCGATGTATTCAATGTGCCGGCGCCCCATCGTACCGGCCCCAATTACAACTATGCGGATTTGACCCATGTATCAGCTCCGGTGCTGCGGCTCAGTCTGGCAACATTTTAGCTGATTCACCTCGGTTCTGACCAACCCGATTTGAATGGCAGAACATCCGCAGTATCGACCGCTTCTGTAGCGCTTTCCCCCGAATTGAGGTATAAGTGAACAGTCACTGTACCGACAGGATACATAGCTATACGATCCAGGCGGCGCCTCCCTATGCGCCTCCGCAAAATGAACACAGATACCGGGCCACCCAAGGACCAATCAGATGATCCAATATGATTTCAACGGTCGCACAGCAGTTGTCACCGGAGGGGCCAAAGGAATCGGCCTGGGAATCGCCCAGCGGCTGGCCGGCGCCGGCGCAGCTGTGGCAGTTTGGGACCTGAACCCGGACAACCTGCGCGGCAGCGAGGCCGGCCAGGCCTTCGATGCCATTTTTGCCGTCGATGTGACCGAACCGGCCAGCGTAGAACAGGCCGTACAGGACACGCTAGCCCAGTTGGGCGTAATCGACATCCTGGTCAACAACGCCGGCATCGCTGGCCCGACCTTTCCGACTTGGGAATACCCCCTGCAGGACTGGGACCGGGTCATCGCCACCGACCTGACGTCGGTCTATCTCTGTTGTCGGGCAGTCATTCCCTTCATGCTGGAGCAGGGTGGCGGCCGGATCGTCAACGTGGCCTCTGTGGCTGGAAAAGAGGGCAACGCCAACGCCAGCGCCTACTCGGCAGCCAAGGGGGGCGTCATCGCCCTCACCAAGTCGCTGGGCAAAGAGCTGGCCCAGAGCGGAATCATCGTCAACTGCGTCGCGCCGGCGATGGTCCAGACCGACCTCCTCGACGAGATGACGCCCGAGTACATCGAAACCGTAACAGCTAAGATCCCAATGGGACGCTTCGGAACGATCGAGGAGAACGCCGACATGGTCGCCTGGCTGTGCAGCGACGCCTGCAGCTTCGCCACCGGCGCCGTTTTCGACGTATCCGGCGGGCGGGCAACATACTGACCCCGCCAGCAGGTCCACTTGATTTGCCGCGCCACTGCGAGGGCAGGCGCCGATGAGCGACTTCAGCAAACTAGCCATCAACCAATTTACCACCCTGCACCAGTGGTCCCTGCCCCAGGCGATCGAAGGCTACGCCCGCCACGGCGTCCATGCAATTGGCATCGTGCGCGACAAACTGCAGGAGGTTGGCCTGGCCGCCGCCCGGCAGTCCCTCCGCGATCACCAAATGAAGGTCACAAGTCACTGCGTCGGCGGTCTGCTGACCGACTCGGACCCGCAACGATTCCAGGCCAACCTGCAGGAGACCAGGCGGGCCATCGACGAGGCCGCAGAGCTCGGAGCAGAGTGCCTCGTCTTCGTCGCCGGCGGCCTTCCCGAAGGCTCAAAAGACCTGCCCGCGGCTCGTGCGCGCTGCCTCGAGGGCCTGGCCGAAGTCCTGCCCTACGCCGCGCAGGCAGGCGTAACCCTTGCTCTGGAACCCTTGCACCCGATGATATGCGCCTTCCGTTCCTGCCTCTCCACCTTGAGCCAGGCCAACGACTGGATTGAAGAACTGGATGCCGGCCCGGAACTGGGCATCGTCGTCGACGTTTACCATGTCTGGTGGGATCCCAATCTGGAGCATGAACTCCAGCGCGCAGCCGGCCGCATCGTCTCTTTCCACGTATGCGACTGGCTGATGAACACAACCGACCTGCGCCTGGACCGCGGCATGATGGGCGACGGCGTCATCGACATCGGCCGCATTCGCCGCCTGGTCGAAGCGACCGGCTACAACGGCTATCGCGAAGTGGAAATTTTCTCCGAGCGCAACTGGTGGCAGCGCGACCCGGATGAGGTTGTAAGCATTACCAAGGCCCGCTACTTGTCGGACGTCATCTGATTGTCAGCAGTCGCAGCGAGATACCGGAGTAAAGGGGACGAGAGATTGTCCCCTTTGTTGAATGTGGAATTCTCAAAGCGCTTCAAGCGCCAACTGTAGGAGCTAAGTTACCTTGTTTGAAAATGACGAGCTTCCTCCAAGAGGAAACAGACTGGCAGGTAAGGCGGCTATCGTCACGGGCGCGGGTTCGCGGGGGCGTTCTGCTCCGGGAATCGGCTATGCCATGGCGGTTCTTTTCGCGCGACAGGGCGCGCGGGTGGTCGTGGCGGACCTGGACGAAGAGAGGGCCGAGGCGACGCTGAAGATCATCGGTGAGGGGGGCGGGGAAGCTTCCTTCATTAGCGCGGATATCACGAAGGAAGAGGACTGCAGGAAGCTGGCTGAGGGGTGCGTCGACCGGTACGGCAGTCTGGACATTCTGGTCAACAATGCGGGCGCGCCGGGTTCGGGTAAAGTTACAGATTACGACGAGGAGACCTGGGATGTCGCTTTGGATGTCAATCTGAAAGGGCCGGTGATGGCCTGTAAGTACGCGGTGCCGTGCATGGCTGCAGGCGGCGGCGGCTCGATTGTCAACATTTCGTCGATTGACGGGTTGCTGGCAGGGGCGTATCTGAATGTTCCCTATTCGGTGGCGAAGGGCGGGCTGGCTACGCTGACAAGGCTGATGGCTGTTCATCACGGCCGGGAGAATATACGCGTGAATTGCCTGGCGCCAGGGCACGTGCATGCCTCTTTCACTGCCGGGTTCGCGGAGGGGGAGCGGGAGAGGCGGCGCAGGATCGGGCCGCTGGGAACGGAGGGTACGGCGTGGGATGTGGCGTATGCGGCACTTTATTTTGCGAGTGACGAGGCGCGGTGGATTTCGGGTATTGTGATGCCGGTGGATGGGGGCTTGCTTGCGGCGACGCCGTTGGCGGTGATGGGGAATTTGGGGGGGTGAGAGGGGAGAGTATCGGGGTGGAGTACAACATCAGGCTCTCTTGCATTCCCGGAGGGGTATTCTCTCCATAGCAATTCGTTCTGTGGCTTCCAGAAGACTGTCATTACTTAGCTTTGCTCATTGAACTGATGGTCGACTCAAGTGCTTCGGCTAAGGTGAGTTGAATGTCATCGACTTTGGGCTGGTCGTCACTGCGGTCGTGTTCGTAGAAAAGTCAAAAGGCATGCGTGCCAAATGCCGGATGCCTTTTTCAAGAGAGTTTCTGACTTCCAGTTGACCGGGCACTGGACAGAGCTAGTCGGGCACGGTAACTTGGAAGGCTCAAGTCTGCAGCGTTGAATTGCCTGAGGTATGTGGCCAGTCTAAGTTTTCCAGTACCTCGTGCGGAACCCTTCCGTGATTGTCGAATGCTTCCTGAAGCCGATTGCTAAGCCACGAGAACCCCTCGGGAGAAAGCTCCACTTGTGTTTTTTGGCTGTAAGCCCGTCTTGGGTTCATGTTTCCTGAGCCTATCTCCTTGTTTTTCTTTGTGGAAGCAAATGAATCGGCGTTGAACTCTTGCATAAGTGCGTTCAGAGAAACGCCATTCCCTATTGTGCCTTCAACGAATTGGGCATGGTGGACTCGGATGTAACGAGAGTATTTTTTCCTCCAGTCTTGCTTTCCGATTTCAGCCTCTGAAGCGTCGTCCCTTCCTTCCTCGTACGCAGTTCCGATTGCTTGACCAAAGATTCGGATGTCTTTGGGATCTCGGGTAAGTCGGCCCATGAAAATAATGTCATTGTCGTTCACCTGTCTTGACGGTTTGGAATAGCAGACGGCACGATGGCAGCCCTCCCACTCAATCACCTCTCTGGTAGAGTCCGAATGGTCGGAGCGGTTGGTGCCAGAACCCAAGAATTTCACAAATGCCTTCGGATCGAGTAGTGCAATACTCTTCGCCTCTGGTGGCGGCGTTTCATTCGCCTCTTGTGATGGCGCTTCAACAGTCCCAGCAGAGACACCAAAGTCGGTGAGTCCCTCTCTCTCGGGTTGCCAACCGCCCCCCAGCCAGTAGTTCTTGACGGCCTGGTCCCAAGCGGCGACTTGGTCTCTCACCAGATTTTCGCCGGCTTGACTCCACAGTTCATCAAAGAAAACTAAACACTTCTCAATGAACGGTCCATTTGTGGTAACTATGCCGAGTTCGCGGTTCTGCCGGAGAGCGGCGGCAGTAAGATTGCATGATGTGATGATCGCGCTTGTCTTGCCGAAAATGTAAAGTTTGGCATGAAGGTTTCGCACCCCTCGAACCTTGGCGCCGGCTTCCAGCAACCTCCGCAGTGCGGCGACATCGCTGACCCCGTCTGCACAGTCGGCCAGGTTGAACCGGGTGATGACCTTAACATCCTTCGGTTGGTGCCCCAGCAGCATTTGAATTGGTTTCTCTTTTATGAATGGACAGATAATTCGAAGCTCACTGGCATCGTCGCTAAGTGCCAAATTGAACTCCTC
Organism: Caldilineaceae bacterium; assembly: GCA_965116395.1. Lineage (GTDB taxonomy): Bacteria > Chloroflexota > Anaerolineae > Caldilineales > Caldilineaceae > Bin5. The sequence goes on along the minus strand of OZ220684.1, from coordinate 4,294,384 downwards.
TTCCCATTTTCGCTCTACCAGTCTGAACGTCATATCGCTGTCGCTCTTCCATTGCAGCATGGTGGCATACCCTAATTCATAGTACAGGGTATTCAGTCTTTTGGTTGGCCCCAATCGCTAGACCACGATATGGGAAAAATTAGGTGCAACTAGGCGAATAAAGCCGGCTCTTGCTGCCAACTTACTGCCTTGAAAGCCAACACCATTCAACCCTTCCCAGCGATTCGCCTTAAGGCAAGTCGCTTGGATTCCATTCGGCCAATATCCAGCAAATTAACAGTTGCTTTCTTAGTTCTTGGAGAGTCCTAAGGGCCTCTGTATATTCGCACCTAACTGTCCTGACTATTAGCTTCTTCAGTTCCTCTATGCTAGCAATGATCTCAGGCAGATTAACTGCGGGAAGATCTAGTGAGTGTAATATATTCTGTCGATCAAAGGCGTAACCCCGAACCCTGAGAGGAGAAACTAACTCAGACGCGTACGTTGAAGCGAGATGAGTCTGAGAAGCGAGCCCTACCCAAACTCCGTCCCTTCCCGACACAAACTGATGACTCAGTAAGTCAGAGCCGGCGCGATCCCGCGTGAACCACCAAGGAAGACTGCGTATCCATTCGAAAATTCTGGCGGCTATACTCCGATCAAGATCGTCTATAGTGTCAATCAGAATCTTTGCCGCTTGACCCAATATTCGACATGCCTCGGAATCTAGGCCGTGCCTTTCCAGGAGTGCCCAGTAGCGTTTTGCCAGACTGACCGCATGTTTGGCAAGAAACACTAAGCCGACGATTTGAGCAACAAATATCAGGACAGCCAGTAAAGGAATAAGGCCAGGAAAGAGCAAGCCTAGACCTACAAGTATCCCCGTGATGACGAAGGAGAGTCCGCCCGCAATGAGAATTCTCTTTATTATCTTGGTAACCATCGCCTCCCAAGTGATTTTCTTCTCCGCATACTGCAGTCCGCATTCCAGGCAAGCGAAAATACCGTTAATGATGACACTGATAACCGCTCCCTTTACCATGGCCCCCAGTGTCTGGCGAACAACCGAAACGAGAACGTCGGATCCTATTGCGGCCCTCGCCGCAGCGATCTCTCGACTTGTCATCGTTCTTGGCCCTCTGCTACGGTTCAGAAGCTTGAGTTCGAAAATCCCGTTATCAGCGGTTGTCGGGCCTCCCTGGGACCTTGGTACGTGATGCGACCAATCTTTACCATTCAAGAAGCGGAGCGTCTCATTGGGCCCGCCTGCTCGAATCTGAGGTGGAATCGTTTCCCATAACCCCTTTGCCTGCAAAAGACTTTTCCAATCACCGCCGGCATTTTGTAAGTAGGTTGTCAGATGCGGCGGTAGATTAATGAAGCGCAGGTGATATGCAAAGGAGTTTAGAGTCTGACCCGCAACCCACAGCGGCGCTATGCCGTTTCGCGCCAATTCTTCTAGCTGTGGGATGTCAGGAACTCCCAAGCTCGCGGATTGGGTACACGGATCATCATAGACTCGTAGAGGCAGAGCCGAGTCCAAAGTCAAAGTAATGCCGGACATGCAGGCGCCTTTTAAGAACTGGCGGCGGTTCATTGGGATATGCATTACTTTCCCTCATTTTGGTTGGCACAAATCAAAGAACGCCTAATTGAATACCGTTGTTTGGGCTACCAATTGCATCGGAAACGCATGCAGGCCGATGCCTGGTTCTTTAACTGAAGTCAGAAGTGTTTTTCTGCCTGTGCAAGAATGACCATCCTTTGATAAGAACACACAGAAACATTGAAGTGAAGTCCGCTCGTTACTCAGTTCCCAATTCTGTGGGGTACATCGGTCGTTCCACGTCAGTCCTCTTTTCCCATTTCGAAGAATACCTTTACCCCCTGTCAAAGGCTTGGACTAGGTTTCGCTGACGTTGGATTAGTTATGTCACATTGGCGACAAGAGTAGGATTTCTGCAAAGAGAATTGCCGACCATCAGTGGCAGAAACTTTACGCACTTTTGCAAGGACACCCTCGTGCCTACGCAGGGCAAGAGGAAAAGTGTCGCCGTTTCGTTGAGGCAGTTCACTGGATTCTGCGCACCGGCGGCCAGTGACGTGAACTGCCAGACAGCTATGGCGAGTGGAACAGTATATTCAAGCGCTACGCACGCTGGGAAGAGTACGGTATCTGGGCCGACATGTTCAAACAGTTCGCCCAGGACCCAGACATGGCAGCGGTTATGCCCGACAGCACAGCTGTACGCGCCCATATGTGCGCAGCAGGCGGGTCAAAAAAGGGGGCCCTCAGCACGAACAGTGCCTAGGTCGGAGCCGGGGCGGATTCAGCAGCAAGATCCAACTCCTCGTCGATGCCCTTGGCTTTCCCTTAACGTTCATCTTGACTGGTGGTGAACGCCATGATATGTCCCAAGCTGAATCGTTGCTCGCTCCTTTCCATTTTGACGCCGTCATTGCCGATAAAGGCTACGATTCTAACCCCTTGCGAGAGTTTCTCGCAGCCCAACAGGTAGAGGTGGTCATCCCTTCCCGCCGCTATCGCAAGCAACCATGGGACTATGACATCGTCCGCTACCGAGAACGCAACATCGTCGAACGTTTCATCAACAAAGTCAAGTGGTATCGACGCATTTTCACTCGCTATGAAAACCCGCAAGACGATTTATGGCTTTCTTACATTTTACTTCTACACTCATCTGGCTCGAACAAAATGTCAGCGAGCCTTAGTGCATCTCAATGGCCCTCTGCAAGTATTCTCAGCGTCTCAGCTTCTGCCCTTGCAGCTATCTTTTTTGCTTCAGCGTCCTTGCTAGCCTTCCAAGCCACCAAGAACGGGCCCGCTGCGCCACCAATGCCGCTAGCGATGTAATCTGCGACCTTGTCAAGAAAGGGTACTCCAACTCCTACTTTGAGTTCCAAGTTTCTGTTCCCTTCTGCAACTAGAGCCCGTGAGCGTCTTCCTCTATCAAGGACTCTTTTCAAAAGCCCCCACCTCTTTAGTTCTGACTACGCTTGACGGTATTTGTCTCCTGAGGAAAGGCAGTGTTGGCGCACTTCCTCTAACCAGCTGTCATACCAATACCACTGCTTCTCTATTTCCTTCCCAAACCCTTTCCCAGGAGTCTTAGCTTTCAGTTTCTGCCATAGAATCGTGTGGTTTGGGATGGTGAAGCGAGGATATCCCTCACTGTTCATCATCTCTACAATTGTTGACGGACGATACTTATTGCGCTCGCGGTCCTTGAAAACTACCTGCTGATGCTCTTCGGATCCTTCCCTGGCGACTTCTGAGTCATAACCGACGAATTCAATTATTGCATCAGCCTGCCCTTCTCGGTTTGCCGCTACCCGTCTGAAAAAAAGTCGACACTGATAGTTCGTAGACTGAAACTCCTCGTCAGACAGATCTTCTTCAAATTCGTGAATGAACGTGGCGACCCGAGATGGTAACCGAACAACAGATTCATTCTTTATATTCACTGCCGTGAGATCGCGGAATTGAAGCGTAAAGGCCACAGCTGTATCAAGAGAGTATCGTTCACCAAACAGTTCGCAAATGAAGCGTTCATAGTTGAGGCAACAAGCAAGATATCGACTCAAAAGACTTTCATCGACGCCGGTTGACTCATGATGTTCGATCTCATTTCTCAACCCGATCAAAAAGAGCAAGTTCTTCTTAGTCGGATTGTCGAGTGGGCAGGCTAACTCATTGAGGCATTGCCTTAAATCCCAGTATCGATATCTCCCCTCAGAATCTCTTTTGAATTTACGACTCTTCGGGCGCTTCTCGTAGTATCTGTATTCAATTCTTTGGGAATGATAGTAGGCGTGAAGAAGGTAAGTCCAAGCGATGACCATCAAGACAATGAATGTCTCGGTCTTGAAAGTTGTGAGAGGACTATTGAACGACTGAACGGCATTCAGGGCTGCCTCACGAGACTTTTTCAACAACTCCGTCTTCACAGGAGAACGACGAGTCCTGGCCACTCTAGTTCTCCTTCCTAGTGGTCAAGACTTCGAGGCCAAAGCATTCATTGGGAAATCCAAATCGGTTACACAGCGAATAGCAAATTGTGGTATTTGCACGCAGTGGTCGATCAAGGATAAAGTCCATGATCCAACTTGCGGTAACTGAATCCGAAAGGAGGTTCGAATGGCGAAGAAGATTGCGCAGATACAGTTCACCCGACAGCAGCTAGAGCAGATGGAAGACCTCAAGCGCCTGACCGACCTAAACCGCACTGAACTCGTTCGGCGAGCAGTGGAATACTACATTCTTCAAATCAGGGAGCACGGTTATAAGTCGACCATGTTCCCTTTACCGACAATTGGCACGAGAGAGGCTCGCTGACCAAAGCGGACCGATCAGTCTATTTCTTCCCCGTACATCAATAGAGCGCGTCCGGTTAAGTCCTCTCTTCGACCACGGATAAAAGACTCAACCGGACAACTGGGGCGCCTAGCGGGGCTCGAACCCGCAACCTTCTGATCCACAATCAGACGCTCTGCCTTTGAGCTATAGGCGCCATATTCAATTAACCAACAACAATCCACTTCCCAAATTCACTCAATCCGAGATGAGCATGCCCCACCCCGAAAAAGGCTGGGGGACAGGGATTCGAACCCCGATTGACGGTTCCAAAGACCGTAGTCCTGCCATTAGACGATCCCCCATCTCATGCCGAATCGGGACCTGTAAATTCTGCTCCCCGGCCGATCAAACCCCTCCACCAGGCACACCGCAACACCGCCTAACAAAAAAAGCCAGAACCAAATAGCTCCCTTCAGGTGCCGAGGCCCAGACTTGAACTGGGGACACATGGATTTTCAGTCCATTGCTCTACCAACTGAGCTACCTCGGCAAAAGGACCGACACATAAGGCGACTGAGCCGCAGCAACCTGCACGCTCGCCGACAACGGCTCCACCCCCTTAAGGGCCGGTCCTCTAAGAGCGGGCGATGAGATTCGAACTCACGACCTTCTCCTTGGCAAGGAGATGTTCTACCACTGAACTACGCCCGCAAATCAATTGTTAATACTTCCACCAACCCTGTGAACCCGGCAGGACATCTAGTGGACCCGGTCGGATTCGAACCGACGATCTCCTGCTTGCAAAGCAGGCGCCTTCCCGCTTGGCCACGGGCCCGGACGCTGTTTTCCAGTGCCGACGAGAGGACTCGAACCTCCACACCCTTTCGGGCAATAGATCCTAAGTCTATCGCGTCTGCCAATTCCGCCACGTCGGCTTCCATACCGGCAAGCTATCCGGCGCCAATTGTGCAGAGCAGCCTCGCAAGCCATCTGAGATTGTCGAAGGTTTCTTCCCCTACTCAGGCCAACCTTCGAAAGGCAGGTGTACCCCCGATTCTGTCATCAGAATGCCCAAAAGGACAAACTCCGATGGTCATCATCTGTCTCGGACATCTCTGCCCGGCGGTTCGTAACTTGCTGGGTGTTACCCAACTTCATTCGCGCCGCTGCGACGAGATCTTACACCATCTTCGCAGACTGTGCAAAACCCACTCGCCTTGCTCTCCGTTGCACGCTCGCCCAGCCGGTTTCGTCGCCAAAACCGCTGGTGGGCTCTTACCCCACCGTTTCACCCCTAACCACACGGTCGCCCGCCTGGCAGGTCTGCTTTCTGTTGCGGTTGTAGTCACATAGCCGTTACCGACCATGCGCCCCCACTTACGGTTTCATGGGGCAACATCCCAACGACGCTGCATGACAGACATCGCGGGTGAGAGTCGGGAAGTTCCTCTGCCGGCATTCCGCCGACAGCGATGACTGCACCTGCCTCCGAACCTCAACACTGAAAATCTCAGTACTAACGGCCCTTCATACACTATCCTGGCCGGATTCACAACCACCTATTTTAGCACGAGGAAGGCCAGCTGCCAAAAAAATTCCTGCCCATGCGTGGTTCTCAAGACTACCCTTCGCCAGCCAAAACCACGGAGCTCATTTGCGTTTACCCGGTTGCAGCCACATGCTGCCCAAATCGCCGCCGCCTGAGAAGCCGGCCAGTTGGCCCTCTTTCATATGCCGTCACGACTGGCAGCCTCTCGCCTGGCCCGAAACAAGCGAATTGCGACGAATTTCCGTCTCCATGAAAGTCAGGCTTGACGGCCGCAGCCAGCGCTTCAAACCTGCTGACTCAGTCGAACCGGACCTTCCAATCACCTGCGGAAGGCTCGACCCTATCCCGGCAGACCATCCGGCGAGCCAACATCCAACTCAGGCTGCCGCGGCCCTTCGACCCAAACCTCACCGTCCCGCCAGTTCTCCTGCTTCCAAATCGGCACGATCGCCTTGAGACGCTCAATCGCGTAGCGGCAGGCGTCAAAGCAGCCGTCATCACGGTGAGGGGTGGCGACCGCTATCAAAACAGTCGGCTCTTCCACGTCGCAGCGACCAATCCGATGCAGTATGCTGACGCCCTTAACCAGGGGCCAGCGCTCCTGAATCTCGTCACCGATGCGCGCCATCATCTTTTCGGCCATGGGCACATACGCCTCATATATCAAGAAGTCGGTCTCACGCGCGCCGCCATCCGTGGCCGTCGATCCCCGCACCGTTCCCGCAAATGTAACCACGCCCCCGCAGTCAAAGCGGCTGACCCGGCGCAAAATATCATCCTGCGAAAGCGGCTGTTTCGTGATTTCAAAAAGTTTGGCGGACATAACCTCTACCAACCGTTTCAACTAAAGTTAGAATCGAAGACTGCGGCGCCGCGGGAAAAACTCGCCCCCGGAAACAGGCGGCAGCAGCGCGACCTCATCGCCGTCTTGCAGGATCGTGTCTCGCTGCGCAAACTCCTCGTTTACGGCAACGTAGAAAGTCCGATCAAGGAAACTTGGCAGGCGGCTCTCGAGCAGCTCGCCAACTGTGGCAGCTTCTGGTAAGCAGACAGTTTCCCGCTTGAAGCCGGCCGCCTGACGAAGACCGGCAAAAAGTATCAGCCGTACATTCACGTCTTGCCGTCTCCATCGGCGGCGGCCGCCGCCGACCGCTGCCAGTCGCCGGACTTGCCGCCTCTCTTCTCCAGTAATCTTACGTCGCCAATCGTCATCCTCTTTTCCAACGCCTTGGCCATGTCATAGATTGTCAGCGCGGCCACGCTGACAGCCGTAAGCGCCTCCATCTCGACACCGGTCCGGCCATTGCAGCGGACCGTCGCGACGATGACGACCCGGCTCTCCTGCTCGTCTATCTCAAACTCGACAGAGATCTTGGTCAGTGGAAGAGGATGACAAAGGGGAATCAAATCAGGCGTGCGCTTCGCCGCCATTATGCCGGCGATTCGAGCCGAAGAGAGCACGTCCCCCTTTGGCACGGCCCCATCTCGAATCGCCGCCAGGGTCGCCGGCGCCATCGTGACGCTGCCCTCGGCTACCGCCTCGCGGCTGGTTGTATCCTTGTGGCCAACGTCCACCATCGATGCGCGGCCGTCCTCGTCAAGATGGGTCAGTTCAGACATGATTTGAACCGAGAGCTCCTCAGATTTCCCCGATCAACAGCGCTTCGACACAACTGCCCGCAGCCAACACACCCTCCCGCTGAGGCAGCGCCAGCAGCGCGTTCGCCGTACGCATGCTCAGAAGCCGGCTGCTTGCCTGGATTCCGGTGCTGCTGGCCACGAAGCAGTCCTGGCCATCATCCCAGCGCAGCGTGGCGCGGTGATACTCAGGCCGGTACGCGTCCAACGGCAAGGGCTGTGCCAGCCGCGCCTGTACCCGGCGCAGGCCCGGTTCGCTCCAGCCGGCCATCTTTCGCAACGCCGGCACCACAAACAGGTAAAACGTCACGAGACTGCTGACCGGGTTGCCCGGCAGCCCGAACACCAGCCGCCGACCCCCTTCCACATCAGCCGTGGCAAAGGTCACCGGCTTGCCCGGCTTCATGCGCACGCGCCCAAAATGCACGGTGCCGGCATGTTCGAGCAAGGGCTTGACCAGATCGAGATCTCCCATCGAAACACCGCCGGATGTCAGCAAAATATCGGCCCGCGCCAAACCATCCTGAACACGTGCCTCGAGCGCCTCCTGCGTGTCACCTGAAATACCCAGGTCAATCGGCTCCCCACCAGCCGCGTAGATGGCAGCCACCAGCATCGCCCGGTTGCTGTCCCGGATCTGGCCCGGTCCCAGCGGTTCCCCCGGCTCGACCAGTTCGTCGCCTGTCGACAGAACCGCAACCTTGGGACGGGGGAAGACCGGTATATCTACGAAACCCGCCGTGGCCAGCAGCCCGACTTCGGCGGCGTCCAGTCGCTCTCCGGCCGCCAGCACGGTCTGGCCAGCCTGCACATCAATTCCTATCGGACGGACGTTCGTGCCAGCCTGCGACTGCTCCTTTATGCGGACGAGAGGCGCATTGGCGCCCTTCTCCAACCGTTCCGTCTCTTCGACCATCACAACCGCGTCGGCCCCCGCGGGCAAGGGCGCACCGGTCGTGATGTAAGCGACCGTGCCGGGTTCAACGCTGAATTCAGCCAGCGCCCCTGCACTCACCTCGCCAACAAGAGGATAGTCGCCCGGGCCATCGGCGGCCACGACCGCGTATCCGTCCATTGTAGAGGCGGGAAACGGCGGCAGCGGCTCCTGCGCGGCAATGTCGGCCGCCAGTATCGCCCCTCGAACCATCGCAAGCGAGCGCTGCTCCGGCGCCAGCGGCTTTGTCTGCGCCAGCGTAACTGCCAATGCCTCTTCGACCGACAACATGGAATAGGATGATCTCGTCATAGTTCCTCTGCGCGTCCCCTTTTGGAAGCCAACCGCCTACAGCTGGCAGATCAGTTCGACCTCGTTTCCGTCCGGGTCGTCGATATAAATTGTCCGACTGGCAAGCACCGGATGCGTGCCGCCCCGCGGCTCGTAGCCGGCCGCCCGCAGCGCCTGCTCTTGCGCGTCAAAACAGTCAGCCGGCAACTCGAACGCCAGATGATGCAGCTGGTGACCGGGCGGCTTCTCCGCAATCTCCGGCGGCATTGGCACAACGACGATCATCTGGGGAATACCGGCCGCGCCTTCGCCCGCTTTGAGGAAAACATTGGGCAGCTCGGGCGCAGAAATCACCTCCAGCCCCAGCAGGTCCTTGTAGAACGCAACCGTTTTCTGCTTATCACGTGCCCACAGAACGATTTCGGCGATTCCGGTAATCATTGACATTGTATTTCCTTCTCTAGTTGTCCCGGATTGTGATAGCCGGAACTGCTTCTCCGCCCGGTCTCTAGGCCAGAACAGGCATGCGCGCCCCCTTCTGACGCAGGACTTGGTCCCAGTGCTTGGACCCAGTGCTTGGACGCAGACCGCTGACCACGCACATTCCTGTGCAGTATACCGAAATCAGAGACATCCTGCTAGTTACACCAGAACTACGAACGGACGTCTTTTTCAGGAAACCGCCCGTGACACCGACTCTCCGACGTACCGGCTGGCTTTGATGGCCCACAATGCCGGTTGAAGCCGGACGAATGCAGGTGTCAGACAAGAAAAAACATATGGCGATCGGTAGAACAACTGTTACAATAGGGCCAGGCCGGCGTTGTTGCCCGCCCTGCGAAAAATTCAGGCTGGGAAAGAGGCGCACTAAGCCAGACAGGAGAGTTAATCGTGCAAGAGTGGATCCAAAAAGAAGCCGACGAACTGCTTCCCAAACTCGTTGAATGGCGCCGAGATTTCCATCGTCACCCGGAGCTGGGCTTCCAGGAAGTGCGCACAGCTGGCGTAGTCGCAGCGCATCTGCAGGAACTGGGGCTGGAGGTGAGCACCGGTGTCGGCAAAACCGGCGTAATCGCCATGGTGGAACCGGACGATCCGCAAGACGGCAGCGAGACCGTCATGCTGCGCTTTGATATGGACGCACTCCCCATTCACGAGGAAACCGGACTCCCCTACGCCTCTGAAAACGCCGGTGTGATGCACGCCTGCGGACATGATGGCCACACCGCCATCGGCATGGGTGTCGCGCAGCTGTTGACGCGCCACCGCAACGAGCTGCCGGGACGGGTCAAGCTCGTTTTCCAGCCCGCCGAAGAAGGCTTGGGCGGCGCGCTCGCCATGATAGAGGACGGTGCGCTCGACGAGCCCCAACCGGCAGCCGCCTACGGGCTGCATCTGTGGAGCCGGCTTCCCTACAATCAGGTTGTCGTTCAACCCGGCCCGCTGTGGGCAGCGGCCGATATGTTCACCCTTACAGTTCATGGAAAGGGCGGCCACGGTGCTACCCCCCATGACACCATCGACGCAACCTATGTCGCCTGTCAGCTGGTGACCGCGCTGCAAAGCATCGTGGCCCGCAACGTCAATCCTTCCGATACCGCGGTCGTTACCGTAGGCTCGTTCCAGAGCGGAAATGCAGCCAATGTCATCTCCGAACGAGCCGAACTTGCGGGTACGATCCGCAGCTTCGAGCAGGATGTGCGCAATCTGCTCATCCAGCGCATCGACGAAATCTGCGCCGGCGTCTGCCAGGCCCTCGGCGCGACCTACGAGTTCAATATTCAGAACTGCGTGCCGCCGACTTCCAATTCTGAAGCCGGCGCCCAGCTGATGGATGGCGTTGCCAACGACGTTGTCGGCGCACAGAATGTCACGCAGATTCCCCCGATGATGGTGGGCGAGGACATGGCCGAATTCCTGAACCGGGCCCCCGGCTGCTTCGTCCTGGTCGGCGCGGCCAACCCCGAAAAAGGGTTCTACAGTCCGCACCACAGCCCCACCTTCGATTTCGAAGAAAGTGTAATGCCCACCGGCGTCGCGCTGCTTGCCGAAGCCGCCTTTTCTCAACTCGCGCGCAAACAGAGAGATGGGGAAGGAGCGGACCGCTAAGCGCACTGCCCCACGGCGCAAGGATCAAGACGGACAGTACAACGAACCCGGCACAACGACTACAATTCGCCCGATCTTCATATTGACATTTCGCACACAATACATTACGATCAGCCTGTTTGATAGTATTGATATAATTAATCCAATGATTTCCTTGTCCAAGGCAAAGTTTGTAGTGGGTCCCGCGCCAACATGATCAAGCAACTGCACGGCAACTCCGAGCTTCTGCACTACATCGTGAATAGCGGTTTCGTACCCGGCGCCAGGCTGCCATCGTTGAATGAACTCAGCGATGAATTGGGTGTCAGCATTGGCAAACTGCGCGAACAGTTGGAGGGCGCCCGCGTTCTCGGATTAGTGGCTGCCCGCCCCCGCCGCGGAATCGAATGCAACAGCTACAGCTTCACCCCTGCTGCCCGCGCCAGCCTGATGTTCGGTCTCGCTACCAACGAACGTCTCTTCCGCGAATTCAGTGAGCTGCGTAACGGCATCGAAAGCGCATTCTGGCAGCCGGCCGTTCTCGCCCTGACTGCTGCCGACAAGCAGGACCTCAAGCAGTACGTCTCGCTTGCATGGCACAAACTTCAACAGAGCCGCATCCAGATACCGCACCAGGAACACCGTGCATTTCACTTGACGATCTTTCGAAGGCTGGACAACCTGTTCGCGACCGGACTGCTGGAAGCCTACTGGGACGCATACGAAGCCGTCGAACTGAATCTGTATGCAGACTACGACTACCTGACCGAGGTCTGGAGCTATCACGAACGAATCGCGGGTGCCATCGAAAAGGGCCTGGTCGACGAGGCCAGGGCATTGAATGAGGAGCACTTGCTGCTGCTGCGGATCCGGGGCGTCTCTCGCAACAATTTACCCCAGGATTCTGAAGCAGAGCTGACCACTAACGTAAGGAGTAAAGCATGAGTGTTGCAGTTCGGGAAGCGCTGATTGCAAAGCCGGACGCGCCGGCGGCCGTCAATGATTTCGCTATTAATGTCGCGACTGCGAACGGTTCCGGAAGCCAGACCAGCAACGGTGTCCTACTGCGCGCCCTTTTCAAAATGGGGATCCCCATAAACGGCAAGAACCTGTTCCCCAGCAACATTCAGGGCCTGCCCACCTGGTACATCATTCGCCTGAGTAAAGACGGCTTCCTGGCTCGCAGGGAAATGACCGACATTCAGGTCTGTATGAACGGCCGCACCGTGGCCGAGGATATGGATAGGGTCGTCCCCGGCGGCATAGTCTTCTATGACGACACATTGCCGATAGCCAACCATCGTAAAGACGTCACCTACTATCCAATGCCTGTCAAGGAACTGGTCAAAGAGGCCGGCCTGCCCCATGCTCTGCGCGACTATGTGGCCAATATGGTCTATGTAGGCGTCCTCGCAGAGCTTCTGGGCATTGAACCGGCCGAAATCGAGGCCGCGCTTCTTCACCACTTCGAGGGCAAAGAGAAGGCGGCCGGCCTCAACATGAAAATGGTCGAAAGCGCCATCGAATGGGCCTCCGAACATGTTTTGGCCCACGACGGCTATCGCGTTGAGCGCATGACCGGCTTCAATGAAGGCAAGATCCTGGTGGATGGCAATACCGCCGGCGCCTTGGGTGCCCTGGCTGGCGGCCTTTCCCTTGCCTCATGGTATCCAATCACGCCGTCATCGAGCCTGGCGGAGTCGATCGAAAAGTACGCGCCCGCCTTACGCACCGACCCGGACACGGGCAAGTCGACAGTTGCCGTCATCCAGGCTGAAGATGAGTTGGCGGCGATGGGTATGGTTGTCGGCGCGGGCTGGACCGGGGCCAGGGCGATGACCTGTACGAGCGGGCCCGGTATCAGCCTCATGGCCGAGTTCGCCGGACTTTCCTACTTTGCCGAAGTGCCGGCCGTTATCTGGGACATTCAGAGAATGGGGCCAAGCACCGGCCTGCCAACCCGCACGTCGCAGGGCGACATCCACGCCGCTTACTACATGAGCCATGGAGACACCCGGCACGTTGTTCTCTTCCCTGCCAATCCGGCCGAGTGCTTTGAGTTCGGCCGCGTCGCCTTCGATCTGGCTGAGGAACTGCAGACGCTCGTGCTCGTACTGAGCGACCTGGACCTCGGCATGAATTCGCACATTTCAGAACCGTTCGAGTATTCTGACGCCCCCTTCAAGCGCGGCAAAGTTCTCAGCGCCGAGGACCTGGAGGAAAGACAGGGCTCGTGGGCGCGCTATATGGATGTCGACGGTGACGGCGTCACCTACCGCACGCTGCCCGGCACAAAGCACAACATGGCCGCCTACTTCACGCGTGGCACCGGACACAACGAGTACGGCTACTACAGCGAGCGCCCCGATGACTGGGAACAGAATCTGGAACGGTTGAAAAGGAAGTTCGAGACTGCCCGTACCATGGTGCCCGAACCAGTTCTGGATGAGGACGACGAGGCCCGGATTGGTATCATCAGCCTGGGCAGCAACCATGACGGCGTCGAAGAAGGCCGCGCTCGCCTTGCCGCCGTCGACGTGGCCACCAGCTATTTGCGCCTGCGGGCGCTGCCCATCGATGCCACCGTCCGCAGCTTCATTGACAGACATGAAACAGTATTCGTGATTGAGGCCAACAGTGACGGGCAACTCCACTCGATATTGACCACCGAGGAGCCGGCGCAGGCTTTGAAAATGAAATCGATCGCAAAGTGCGACGGTCTCCCCCTGAGCGCCCGCTTTATCGTCGAACAGGTTCAGCAGGCTTTACAGGAGCAACCGCTATGAGTACCAGAACCACCGCCGCAAAGGCGCCGCGCCGCGCCGCACGTCCCGCCAAAACCAATCCCCTGGGCTTAGAGAAAACTTCCTACCGTGGACGCCCGTCTACACTTTGCAAAGGCTGCGGCCACGACAGCATCAGCCAGCGTATAGTAAACGCGGCCTGGGAAATGGGCCTCGACCAGACGCAGGTCGTGAAGCTCAGCGGAATCGGCTGCAGCAGCAAGACGCCAGCCTACTATCTGGGCTGGAGCCACGGCTTCAACAGCCTGCATGGGCGTATGCCCTCTGTCGCCACCGGGGCCATCATCGCCAACACCAACTTGCAGGTGATCGGCGTCAGCGGCGACGGCGACTCCGCCTCAATCGGTATTGGCCAGTTCAAGCACGCCGTGCGCCGTAACCTGCCTATGGTATATATCGTCGAGAATAATGGCGTCTATGGCCTCACAAAAGGCCAGTTCAGCGCAACCGCCGACGAGGGTCAGTTTCTCAAGTATCAAGGTGTGAACGATCTACCCCCGCTCGACATCTGTATGGAAGCGTTAACAGCCAATGCGACGTTTATAGCCCGAAGCTTTGCCGGAGATCCCAAGCAGTCCGAAACTCTACTCAAAGCCGCCATGAATCACCGCGGCATCGCCGTCCTTGATATCATCAGCCCCTGCGTAACCTTCAACAACCACGACACCTCCACCAAAAGCTACGGATTCGGCAGGGCCAATGAGGTCCGGCTGCACGATCTGAGCTTTGTGCCCGAATTTGAAGAGATTGAAATAGAGGACTACGAGGACGAGGTCGAGGTGGAACTGCATGACGGCGGCAGCATAGTCCTCAAGAAGATCGATCCGGATCATGATCCAAAAGATCGCACAGCCGCCTACAGCGCAATTCAGCGCTCGCTGGATGAGAAGAAACTGATCACCGGGCTCCTGTATATCAGCGAAGAAGAACCCACATTCACCGAGCTATTGAACCTGACAGACACGCCCCTGACTCAGCTGTCGCAAGACAAGCTTCTGCCAAGCAGAGAAGCGCTGGAAGGGGTGATGGCCTCCCTGGCCTGAGCGGAGCCGAACGATTTGGCTGTCTGGTGTTTGAATTCTCAAAACTGATCGAGGCAGAAATCAGCTGGCGAAGGTATCTTTTGCGCCTTCGCCAGCGCGCTATTGGCTGGCGCCGGCTACATCGCCTGACTGTGGAGAATTATTTTCCGGGGACGAGGCCATTGGATCACTGTATCGGCCGCGCAGCTCTGATGGCATCATACGCGCAATCGCCATCATCACCTCAGTAGTGTACTCCGGCACCTTCTCCATCTCTCTCGTCGCGAAGCGCATTGGTTGTCCGAATTGAACCGATACGTGCGTGCGATTAAAGGGGTTGCGCCAGTACCTATGCAGATGGGGAATTCCCATTACTGCCACCGGCACTATCGGTACATCGGCTTCGAGCGCAACCCGCACCACGCCGCTCCTTCCTCGCCGCAGCGGCAACCCGCGGTTGCGCGTTCCTTCAGGAAACATGCCCAGCACACGTCCTTCCAGCAAGAGTTTCACACTGTGCTCGATTGCGGCCGTATCGCGCGCGCCCCTGTTGATAGGAAACGCGCCAATCCCATGGAGAAACCGGGTCACCAGGGGATGGACGTTGAACAACTCCCTCTTGGCCATATAATACACTTGGCGCGGCGACGCATAGCCCAGCACAAAGCTGTCCAGCCCGCCAGGATGATTGCAGGCCAACACGACGCCGCCTTCAAGCGGCACATGCTCCACCCCCGCTACCTGCAAGGAACAGAACAATGGTCGAAGCGTGTGAATCGCCTGATAGCTGTACTTCCAGGTGGGCGTAGAGCCGGCTGGATATCTCATTCTAGTTCAGTCTTCTGATGCCTTCCCGGATCTGTTTCAGCACAAACAAGACGCGCTGGTCCTCCTGGGAAGGCTTTCGCTCAGCCTCCGGCAGCCAGCCCCCCAATGCCACCCCACTGAACGCCAGTTCGGACTCGCCGGTAAAAAGGTGCAGACGGTTACGATTGAGAAAGTAGCGCCGCAGGTCGTTCTCAGCCGCAAGCATGTTTTGCAGCCCATAGTGGAGCAACCCGCGATCCCGCCACAAGTTCGCCGCCTCCGGGTCTACAGTCACCATGTAGTCCAAAACCGAGAGTGCATCGTCCAGGCGGTGTTGGGAGATATAAACCGTGCGCAGATTATTCAGAATGCGCAGAATCCAGTTGTTGGTATCGGTGAAGTACTGCTCCAGCGAGACCGAAATCCGAATCGATTGGTGAAACAGCTGTGACAGATAGTGGGAGAGCTCTTCAGGAGCCAACACCTTGCCATGAAAGGGGTCCAGTATCCACACGCCGTTCACATCCCTGAATTCCAGCATGAAATGTCCGGGCAGTCCTAGCCCTCGCAGTCTTATTCCCAGCCGCCGGCCTACCGCCGTGTAGAGGAGGCACAACGTAATCGGGAGACCCATCCGGGTATCCAATACACGATGCAGAAAGCTGTTCGACGGCTCGTAATAGTTATCGACGTTGCCGAAGAACGCATACTCACCATGTAGCGCGGCAATCAGTGCCTCCGCCTGGGCGCGGCCCAGAGCGCCCACCGGCAGACGCTGCTCAACTTGGTCCGCCAGCTCATTCAGCCGCCTGACATAGCTATCCACATCCAGCGCCGGATCGACCAATCTGCCGATCAACAGTGCCAGGTGCTCCGGTCGATCGCTGTCTGCGCGCAGTGCTGAAGAGAATGCTGCAAGATGGTCCACCGAAACTCCTTTCTGCCCCCAAAGCCGCGCCAAAGAGAGATAACGAACCTCCCTCCCCTTGTGTCCTGGCCCTCGTGAGAAGCAGAATTACAGTACCAAAAGCAAGCGAATCTTGCAAGTGAACGGACCCATTTCCAGGGCTTTACTCGACCCGCTCCTGGCGATCCGCAGCGGTCCAACCGTCTTGATCGCGGCAGGAATGTCCTGACATTAGTCACGACCCGATTCAACTATGGTGCTTGTTGGCTAAGAGACAATCGCGAGGATGATTGAGTTCAGAACCGCTAACGCGATCGGCCCGATCAGCGCACTGAAGCAGCCGCGGCGCAGTTCAAATCCCTTGACCAGGCCCGCCGCCAGCCAGAAAACAACAGCATTAATGAAAACACTGAAGAGGCCGAATGTCAGAAACAGCAAGGGGAATGAGAGGAATGTGAGGACAGGTTTCAGGACGGCATTGAGCAGACCAAGCACGACGGCCACCATAAGCGCAGTCCCGAAGTCCTCAATGTCGATGCCAAACAGCCCGATGCGGGATATAACCAGGAGACTGATCGATGTGACCAGCCAAATTACCAACAGTTCCATTGTTCGCCTCCGGCCGAATGTCGATACAAGCCTACGTTCTTCTCTACGCTGCCGGCGTCTGAAGGTTGCACGATCCTGTCCGTCCCACCGCGTTCCTATCGTCGCTCAACAAAAGACTCAACACGTATAACTCTGCTGCCCCCGGACAGTGCCGCGAAGTATAAGGTCAATGCAGCCTCGAGTTTCTCCCTGCCAGCCCCGGTCGACCTGAGTGACTGTGCCTGCAGTATCAGCCAAGCCAGGGAACGCCGCTGCCGCTCGCCTCTATCCGGACCTGGACCGCATCGCAATCAACTCGCCCCCGTCAACGCGAACCACCTCGCCTGTTACATAGTTGGACTCAGCCAGGAACCGGACCGCCTTGGCCGCGTCTTCCGGCTCGCCCCAGCGCTTCATCAACGTGCGTTCGCTACTGCGCCGCAGGCGCTCTTCGGAGTAGTGCGGCATGGGCATAACAGGCCCTGGCGCCACCGCATTCACCCGCACGGTGGGGGCCAATTCAAGCGCCATCTGTCGTGTGAGAGCGAGCAGGCCGGATTTCGCCACCGCGTGGGCCGTAAAACTAGGCCAGGCATGCCAGACCGATATGTCCACAATATTGACAATCGCCGCCTGCGGCTGTTCCAGCAGGAGCGGCGCCAGCTCGTTGCAGACGTAAAAGCTTCCATGGACGGTAATGTCCAGCACCCTGCGCCAGGTCTCGTAATCCTCCGTCGGAAAAGCATCCTGCGCAAACCAGTCGGCCGAATTGACGAGCACGCTCAGCCGGCCGGACTGGGCCCGCACATCCTTCGCCATCTGCTGAACTGCCTTCAGGTCGGCGACATCACATTGCACAATCTTCGCGGCAACGCCGAGGGCTTCTGCTTCCCGTGCCGTCTCAACCGCGGCCTCACCGGAACTGTTGTAAAGGACGATAACATCGGCGCCGGCCCGCGCCAGCTCCAAGGTGATTGCCTTGCCCACGC
This sequence comes from Caldilineaceae bacterium, assembly GCA_965116395.1. Taxonomy (GTDB): domain Bacteria; phylum Chloroflexota; class Anaerolineae; order Caldilineales; family Caldilineaceae; genus Bin5. The sequence goes on along the minus strand of OZ220684.1, from coordinate 4,276,470 downwards.
GATGCGCCCCGCCTGTCACCAGTGCCACTCCGCCTCGAAGTTCCATTGTGCCTTTCGCCCCCCATGCCGCAACCGATTCGCCGCCCTTTCCGGGGCAAGCGCAGGTTCTCTCATTCCTCGATTCGTAACTACTCAGCCATCACTCATATCCTCAATCAATCGCCCCAATCTCAAATCACTGACCACGGACCACTGACCACTGCAGTTCCGGGCGGTCGGGCCTTCGGCCCTCCCTTGTGCAGGGGCTGCGCCCCCGCAACGCCCCCCTCCAAAACCATGCCTCTTCGACCGCCGCGCCTTCATACCAGCTGTGCGGCTCGGCCAACCTGACGGCTGCCAACCCCATCCGCAGTCGGATTGCCGCGTTAGCGCCCTGAATAACGGGCTGGCCGAGGAACACACGATATGTGGCCAAATTCCTACCTGGAAACTAAGCTGCCAATCAAAAAAAGCGACGGAATATAAACATTTCCGTCGCCTGTATTGAACGAGAACCAGTTCGGTCAACTACTCTCGCATCGTATCCAAAGTGCGCTGGATAATCTCGGCCTGTACCGAGCGAGACCGGTGTTGACGACTCCGGCGCCGCCGTGCAGGCTTGGGCAAAGGGACCTCCTCGCCGCCGGCTTCCATGGCGCGCTTGAAGGCCAGCTCCATCGGCGAAAGAACCTCGACATCTTCAAACTTGTCAACAACATTCGAGTCGGAATCTTCGCCCGCAGCCGCCTCTCCATCCCCAAATCCAGCTTCTTCACTCTCCGGCTCTTCACGGAGACCCTTAATGCTGACATCTATGTGGCGCCGGCGCCGGTTGAGAGTGATGACTCGAACCTCAAGCCTCTCATCAATTTCCACAATATCTTCGGGCTTTTCGACATAGTTGTTACCCATCTCACGCACGTGGAGGAGCGCATCCGTGCCCACGCCTATATCGATAAACGCACCATATGGAACCATTCTCGTAACCACACCCTCGACGAGTTCGCCCTCTTGCAGGTCACGAATCGTCCTCGTGTCCGGCGAAATCATCGTCAGACTGATGCGATTGCGCTCCCGGTTCAAGCGCTTGATCCACACGGTGACGCTTTGACCCTCTTCAACAATGTCCTTGACATTGCTAACGCGGCCAACCGAAAGTTCCGATATGTGGACCAGCCCGTCTCTGCCAGCGCCGATGTCGACAAAAGCGCCAAAATCGGTAACTTGCTTGACGGTGCCGGATATTTCCTGGCCGACGCTAAGACGAACAACCGTTTTGCTGGTTTCAGTTTCGCCTTCAGTGCCGCCTTCGTTTTCGCCCGCGGTCACGCCAACTTCTTCTGTCTCGACTGTTAGGGTTTCTTCGGTCATCTTCCGCTCCTCTTTGAAATCAGCGTTGTCCCTGCGCAACACCGTTACGAAGTATACCTTTTTACGCCCTTCAAGACAAAAGCCGGAAGGTGCGAAATCTCTTAAGGTATTTACCTATATATTAAATCGAATGTTCAGGATATCTCCGTCCTGAACTACGTATTCTTTGCCTTCCAGCCGCAGCAGCCCGCGGCTGCGCGCAGCCGCCATACTCCCCGCTTCCATCAGGCTATCAAAATGTATGGTCTCAGCGCGGATGAAACCCTGCTGCATATCCGTATGTATAACACCTGCGGCCTCAGTCGCCTTGGCCCCCGCCTCGACTGCCCAGGCCCGAACCTCATTGTCTCCGATAGTGAAGAAGCTGATCAGACCCAGCACGCCATAACAGCGCCGAATCGCCCGGTTAAGACCCTGCTCCGCTATCCCGAACTCTTCCAGAAAGTCGGCAGCCTCGTCCTGCGCCATCAAGGCAATTTCGGCCTCCAACCGGCCGCGGAGCAAAAAAGTCTCGTCACCCATGAGGTCCGGATACATCCCCTCTTCATCGTCGTCTCCGCCGTTGACCACCCGCAGCAGCGGCTTCAGACTCAGGAAGCCAAAACCTCCCAGCATCTTCAGCTCGTCAACGTCGAGCTCCACCTGCCGCAGGTGTTTCCCCTCTTCCAGCAATGGGTAGAGCCGGGTCAGCAGCGCTTCCTCGCGCGCCATGCGCTGCCGCTCCTCCAATTGACCCCGTGACTTCTGGGCCGCGATCCTTTCCAGCCGGCCCTCAACCGTAACCATATCGTTCAGCAGAAATTCAGTCTCCATCGCTGCCAAATCCGCGGCCGGATCAATACCTTCATTGGGATGGAGCACATTGGGATCCTGAAATGCGCGCGCGACCAACAGCAAGGCATCGTTGCCGGCAATTGCGTTCAAAAGCGGCCCGCGGATGCTGCCATCCATGCCGATCTCCCTCGTCAACCCGGCAATGTCATTGTAAGTAACTTGGGCATGAACGGCCTTGCGAGGGAAAAACATCTGTGCCAGACGGTCGAGTCGTGAATCGGGTACATCCACAACCGCGGTATGCACCTCCAGTTGGCCGCTGGAATACGCTGTCGCTGCCGTAGCGCTGCGGGTCAGCGCATTGAAGATCGTCGTCTTCCCGCTATTTGGCGCGCCTACAATTCCGATTCTCATTCGCTTTTCTCAAGTCCAATCGCGTTCTCAATCCAGCCCCGACTGAGCGCAGAACGAGAACCAGTTCGGAAAAAAGGCCGAGCCGCCCAATGGCGCGAAAAGAGTCCCATTGGAAACGCCTGGAGTTCAGTGATAGAGTACAATTCAATCTGACCTGTTCGTCCCGGATGCCAAGAAGAGTCGGCCCCGTTCGGCACCTGTCAATTGAGGAAGCAACCCGGAATTTCCGCGCCCCCAAGACACACTCTGGCAAAAATGTGCGCGCTTCCGCCAGTTTGCGAATCTCGCGCCTACTTGCCACTGCATGCGGATTCAGTTTGACTGCACTTGACATATATGCGGTGCCATCATACCTCAAATCTTGGCCCCACGCACGGTCTGAACGCGTTGGAAACGGCGCTTGTTACCTGAATCAGTAAGGTGTACAATAAAAATTCGACTCTAAACAAGCGGCGCTCGCGGGTTCCAAGCCAACGTGCTGCCCTTTGAGCCCATCTACCCAAACAGGGTCAATTTGAGCGGCCCCAGGACACCTCCGCAATACTGAACAACTATGGCAAGCACAGCTTCTTCGATACAACCAAATGTCCATTCAGCCCAGCTGATTGACCACCGAAACCCGCGGGCCTCTCACCTGGAGATCATAGAACCCGGCTGGGGCGACGACCGCGCCGCCAGGGGCAATCTGTATATTCTCATCGAACTGATTGGCGGCAGCCCCGTCAGCAGTCACGCCGTGCGCGAAATGCAGGCGGCCGTGGAATACACATACTACGCCGCCGGCGGCCCGGTCAGTGAGGTACTGAAGCAGGCCATCAGCAGCGCACACGAAAACCTGCGCAACTTGAACCGGCGCAGCCCCGATATCGACCTGCAGGCAGGCATCATTTGCGCCGCAGTCGTCCAGGGCCACCTCGTTATCGCTTCATCGGGACCGACTGTGGCACTCGTCGCCACGGAACAGCGCCTTGACCAATTCCCTCTTGACGAGGAACGTTATACCGGTCCTATCGGCGGTGAGCTGCAACCAAACATACACACATACAGGCATATACTCCACAACGGCGACGCGCTGTTCCTGGGAGAAAGTGAGTGGATCCTGCAGTCCGACGTCAGAACGATTGGCGGAGCGGTCGTCAACACTTCTGTCAGCAACATGCAGGAAATGGTTAAGCACTTGAGGCAGCAGGGCGAAAATGTGCCGCTGCTTGGCATGTTGTTGGTTTACTCAGAGGAGGAACAAGGCCCCGAAGAAGAAAAAGGAGCACGCCTCCCCACTGCCGTTGGCGCCGCGCCTCCCGTGCGCAACGTGCCCGGCGAAGGGGGTACCGAAAGCGTTCTCTCGCGCCAGAGTCGGACCGGAGAACCATCCCTGAATCTCCCCAGCGCACCCACCATGCAGCACCAATTGGCGGTCCCATTCCGCCCGCTCAAAAAACTTAGAGGTCCGTGGCACCGGCGTGCCCTCCACCTCTTATCCAAACCGCAAAGCTGGTTTTCCGGTCTTCTGCAAGGTCTCTTGCCAGAAAAGCCGACCAGGCAGGGCGAGCATCCTCTGCAGCCTGAAGTCGAGGAGCCTTCCTCAGAACCTCCACCTCCTCCACAAGAAGCCGCACAGCCGCCTGAACAACCTCCCTTTCAGCCGCCTTCACAGCCGGCCGACCAGCCGCAGGCAGAGGAGCGTATCCAGCTGCCCGCGCTGCCGGGCTACGCGCCGCCGGCACCGTCGAAAGGCAATCGGCGCAGACTGATCATTACGATCGCGATCCTTATACCACTACTTACTTCAGCAGTAGTGGGCGCCGCCTTCTTGCGCGAAGGCAGCCTCAATCAGGAAGAAGGGTTGCAGCTCGTTCAATTGGCCGACGGCAAATTGCTGCAGGTCCAACAGGCGCTCGAAATTGACGACAAAGCGACCGCACGCGCCTCCCTGAGCGAGGCGCAACGATATCTGGATGAAGCAGTCGTTCTCATCGGCGTTACCGAACAAATCCAGGAACTTTCCGAGGTCATTGCAACCGAACTCCAGGAGTTGCTGCAGGTCCGCGCACTGTACTCCCTTGATGTTCCGCTGCTGCAGTACCCTGCCGATGCCGAGCCGCAGCGAATCGTCGTTTCCGATCAGGACATTTACGTCTTCGACAGCGGCCAACAGTCCATAGCCCACTATCGCACCAATCCCGAACGCTCGCTGCTCGAAGAAAATAACGGCGCCATCCTGAATGAAGGCGATGTCGTCTCTGGCGTTACTGTAGGCAGGTTGGTGGATATCGCCTGGCAACCCCGTATTGCCGGCTTTGCCGACAAAGCCAGCCTACTGGTCTTGGACCGCAACAACAATGTCTTCCGCTACAATCGCCTCGATGGCGCCACACACTTGGTTCTCAGAGAACAGAACTCTCTCGGAAGCGTGGGGCAGATAGCAATCTACAACGGCCGCCTCTACCTGGCTGACGAACGGTCAAATCAGATCTATCGCTATGCGCCGGCCGGCCTGGCTTACGATGACCCGCCGTCCGCATGGTTCGATGAGCAGATTCAGGGCGACCTCGCCGGTCTGATCGCAATGGGTATTGACGGCGACATCTGGATGCTCAGTGAGGATGGCACATTGCTCCGCTTCCGTGAAGGGCAGCAACTGCCATTCAGTCTTGAGCGGATTCCGGGGTTGGGTGGCTTGCTCGTCGATTTTGCGCTGGCCGAACAGTCCGACGGCCTTCTCTATGTGGCCGACGCCACTGAAGAGCGTATCCTGGTCTACGATAAAGAAGGGCGCTACATTCAACAATATGTCGACGCCGAAGACATGGCCCTGGTTGGCCTGAGAGGGCTCTTCCTGGATGAAGTGACAGACATTCTCTATATCCTGACTAAGACTGGACTGTATGCCCATCCGCTCCCGCGTTGACAGAGTGCGTAGTCACCAAAATAGCCAACTGGAGAACCTACTCTCGTTTCGCCGCTGTCGCGCATAAAACTGTTTGGCGGCGTAGTGTTGCATCCTGAAAATCAGCAGTGTAGATTGTACTTAGCGCCAAGTATCGTGCTATAATCTCAGAATTATGTCGGATTTCGGCCACTCCACCGTCGGGACAGAGTTGCCTGACGATCAGAATCGGGTCGGCCCCCGCCCCTGGAACAGAACTCTAGTCATCTCTTTGGCTGGCGTGTTCGCTGTATTCATCCTCGTCATTTCAATCCTCATCGGTAGTCTACTTGGCGATATTGCCAGAGACTTCGCGCAACGCAATACCTTGCCGGACATGTCAGTTGAACTACACGTCCCACAGAGTCCTGATATGGAGTCGGTAACTTCAGGCGCGCAACAGACTTCCCCTCCCCAGAACGCCCAATCGCCCGCTTTGACCGCGGAGGCCCAAACTCCCGAGAAGCCGATCAACATTCTCCTGTTGGGATCAGATGAGCGTATCGACGGCGTCGAGCCCCCTCGCACCGATACGATGCTGTTGCTTACGCTGGACCTGCACAGACAGACCGCCGGTATGATCTCTCTGCCAAGAGACTTGTGGGTGCCGATCCCTGGCTACAATCTGCCTTCGAAGATAAACACCGCCTATGCCATTGGGGAACAGCGCGGTTATCCCCTCGGTGGCCCGCAGTTGGCCAAGGACACCGTCAGCAGCTTTATCGGCCAGGAGGTTCAATTCTACGTTCAGGCCGACTTCAATGGGTTTGTACGCTTCGTCGACGAGATCGGCGGCATCACAGTCAATGTACATCAGACAATTCATGATCCAGAGTATCCAACACTCGATTACGGTTATCAGACCTTTTACCTTGAGGCTGGATTACATACCCTGGACGGCCAGACTGCCCTGAAGTATGCCCGCACGCGTAACATGGACAGCGACTACGGGCGTGCCGCGCGGCAACAGCAGCTCATCCAGGCCATTGTCGAGAAAGTGTTCTCTGCTAACATGCTGCCAACCCTGATTGCCAAGGCGCCGCAACTGGTAAATACAGCGTGGGGAAGTGTCAGGACCGATATGCCGCTGTCAACGGCTGCCGAAATCGCCAACTATGTGCGTTCTAACCCTCCCAAATTGCGCACCTTGGTAATAGACGACCGTTTTGGCGTCGAAACCTATAGCGATCATGGAGCCTGGATTCTGCTTCCAAATCGGGATCTTATTCGTCCTGAGCTCAAGGCTTTCTTTGATCCGGTACCAGTTCCGTTAGCTGGCGTTGACAAACCGACCGATCCACTTCCCCAAATTCAGCCGCTTGCTCTTGCAGACGCTGAAGTCTCGTCCACAGACCTCCCATCAACCGATCTGAAAGCCAATTTACGCGTGATGACCGCGCGCGAGGCCCGCTTGGAAATCCTGAACGGAACAAGCTGCGCCGGTGTCGCGGCCCAGGTGCGCCGCGAGCTTGAAGCTAACGGCTGGCAGGTCGTGTCCATCGGCGATGCCGACCGTACTGACTATCTGCACACGCTGCTCGTCAACTACAATACACACGAGTCACTTTTGCAAGAGTTGAGCCGCCAGCTCAATCTGATAACATCCCTCTACACGCTTCCAGGACTACTCATTCCCGATTCGACCGATCTGCGCATTATCATCGGCGAAGACTATCTGGAAATCCCTTGCTCGTAACAACCGACTGTGCTTGTTCCCCGTCTAAGTCGCTCCCCACGTCCTTCTGACGCCGCCGCGCCATGGGCCTAGTCTACTTTGGTGACCACCTCCATGACGCCGGGCTCATAGTCTTCGACAAGGACGGAACCCTCTTTGACTTCAATGCCAGTTGGCGCCCCATATTCCTGATGGCGGTGGACCAATTACTGTCACAGATCCCGCATCAGGCCGGGTTACACACAGCACTCTGCAGCGCCCTCGGCTATGACACAGACACAGGCGCCTTTACCGAGAATGGCCCATTCGCCACGGCGACCAGCGAAGCCACAGTTCACGCCGCGTCGACAGTACTTTCCCAATACGCAGATCCGCAGCTTCCCTGGTCTGCCTGCGAGCAGCTGGTTCGGCAGGAGTTTGCACCACTTCTCGCTAACTCTGTCGACCTCACGCCGGTGACAGACTTAGCCACTTTCTTGTCGTTACTACACGAAAGTAGCGTGAAGATCGCCCTCATCACCAGCGACGACAGCGGCCCAACAGAGGCCGTCCTCGAACACTTCCGCCTGACCCGTTTCTTCGATTTCATCGCCTGCGGCGACAGTTCGTATCGCGCAAAACCAGCGCCTGACGCGTTGCAGGCGGCGTCGGCCCAGCTTGGAGTTCCCTTGAGTCAGACTGCTGTGGTCGGGGATTCAGTGACCGATCTGCACATGGCGCACGCAGCAGGCGCAGCCCTTGCAGTGGGTGTCCTGACCGGCGTCGGCAACCATGATTCCCTGTCAGCTGCTGCTGATCTCATCCTGGAATCGATTGCCCAAATTCAGGTGCTCCCTATTCAGAGGGGTGAACAGACAGCTGCCCCTGCCCGTTCGTCAGATCTGCCAGACGAACGCTGAACTGCTCCACGTGCTTGGTGGGCATACGGAGCAGGTAATGCACAATATCGGTATATGTCGGCGTCAGAATTTCGGCTTCGAACTCCGGCAACATGCGTTGAAACAGCGTAACCTCGCTGTAGCCGATAATAACCTCCAGCTCTGACATGGGCATCTTCTCAACACGCGGCAGGGCCTCCAAAGCGGACTTGACGCCCCCGCTATAGGCTCTGACCAGCCCCCCCTTGCCCAGCTTCACTCCCCCCCAGAAGCGGGTTACCACCGCAACAATATCGCCCAGCTCGCTGTGGAGAAGCACGGTCAGCATCGGCCGGCCCGCCGTTCCATGCGGCTCGCCGTCATCGCTCATGCCGGCATGGCCGCTTGAACCCGGTGGGCCAACCACGTAGGCCCAACAGTTGTGGTTGGCCGTTTCAAACTCGGCGCGTACCTCCTTTATGAATGCTCGTGCATCCTCGACAGAGGCGGCCGGCCCAACTGTAGTGATGAAATGGCTGCGCCGGATCTTTTCATCCACTCGATGGATCGCGGCGGGGACAGGATACTGCTGTTTCATATCTACTCTGTGTCTGGTCTAGGCTGGCTCACCCCGGTAGAAACACGAAAATACGCCAGGTCAGGGCACTGAAACCGCTTCCGGTTGGGCGACAGGCAGCGGGTCTCCTTCGACTTTGGCGGTCCATTCCTTTACCTCTCGTTTGAAGCGTCTCCACAGTACTACAGCCATTATAGGAGAGGTGATCAGGAAAACGCCCCATACTTGGGCAATTCCGCCATTGAAATAGGTGACTGCCACCCAGGCTATTAACATGGTTGTCCAGAGGCCGCCCGCATTGGCCCGCAAAGGAAAGCCGGTGTTGCCCAGCCCTCTCAGGGCCCCCGACTGAACGAACAGTACCGCCCAAAATGGCTGCGCCAGCGCCACCACCTGAACGGCCGCGACTCCTTCACGAATCACCGCAGGGTCCTGACTGAACAAGCGTATGATTGGCCCAGCCAGAATGAAAGAAACAACCCCCATTACCCCCATCCACGTCGCCGACCAGCGCGTGGCAATGGCAGCTGCCTCTGACCCTTCCCCTGGTTCGCGCGCGCCAACTGACTGGCCAACCAGGGCGGTAGCAGCGATGCCGAAACCAAAACCAGGCAAAAAGGAAAGCGAAAGAACATTGAAGGCAATGCGGTGGGACGCCAGGGCTGCCGTTCCCAGTCCCGCGACGATAACCGTCATCAAGGTAAACGCCGCCGCGGTAAGCAACTGCTCCAAAGCCGCCGGTACACCAATCCGTAGGATTGAAGATGCCACTTTTACTTCCGGCAACCAGTTGTTTCGCCCGGCAATAGCAACGCCCTGACGACCGCGCCACATCACGACCAAGAGTAGAGTTGCGGCCAGCAAACGGGAAAGAAATGTGCCCCACGCGCTCCCCACTGCCCCTAGAGCGGGCAATCCGGCCACGCCGAAAATCAGCCCGTATGTCAGAAAGATATTGACCACGTTTGCCAGCGCCGTTACCCGCATTGGCGTCTGCGAATCGCCCAACCCCCTCAGCGCGCCTCCCCCGATCATCAGCACCACCAGAACGACAACGGTCGCCATCGTCACCTGCAGATATTCCTCGCCAATCCGTGCCACGTCAGCCTCGGTGCCGAACAGACCAATGATCGGCGCCGCCAGAAAGTAGCCCGTCACAGCCAGAGGAACAGAGATTAGTACGCTCCAAACGATCGACTGGCGCGCCAGGCGCGCGGCTTCGACCAGTTTGCGCGCGCCAAAAGCCTGGGCCACCAATACGCTGCTGCCGACGCCCAGAGCGCTGAGCGCTGCGATAATGAAAAACATCACCTGCACCGATGCGCCCACGCCTGCGATCGCGGCAGTGCTCAGTTGAGCCACCATCCAGGTGTCCACGACCATCAACATCGTCTCTAGAAAACTCTCACCAATGACCGGCCACGCCAGATCAAAGACGCGCTTTTTAGGCGTCGGACGCGTGGGCGCTATTGTCGCGTCGGCTGTGCCGCCGTCCGCTGATTCATTCTGCATTGTGTTTCCTTGCGTATCCCGTTGCAGTCGCCACTGCACGCATCAATATCAGTGTATCAGACTGCCGATTTGACCGCATTTTCCCGAGCTCCTGATCGTCATTCCTCATCGGCCTCGCCCGCTGCCCAGAAGTACTCCTCCTCTTGATAACCTGTTTCGAATCCCAGTCCTTGGTAGAACTGCACGGCGTCCGCAGTCTGTAGGCCGGCTTGAGAAAACCCCTCTTCCCGCGCATATTTAAGAAGCTGGCATGTTAACGCTTTTCCATAACCTCGACCTCGGAACGCCGGCAGCGTCGAAACGTCGTAAATCCCTGCGATGCCGCCGGCCAGGACCAGCGTAGCCGATGTGACCGTCATCCGGTCCACTTGTCCGACAAAATTGATGGCGTAGGCATTCCGGCCGAAACTGTGGCGTCGGTAGGCGTCGTACCACGGTTGCGCGGCGCGCTGGGTCGTTCCGAACCCAAGCGCAGAGGCTTTCCACCAGGCGCGCAGCCCTACCAGGTCCTTCACGGGACTGATACAGACAGGCGAAAAATGCGTGGGCAACCGATCAAGTGGGCGAAACATCCAATGGTCGCCCACACCTGTTGACAGGCCCCTCCGCCTTAGCCTGTCGCGAAGATCGAGAGGCCGATCTGGAGGGAAGAGCAGCCAGCGAATGCCTCCAGTCCTTCTGCCTATCGTGCCAAGCAGCTCGTCGATCCCTTCGTCAACGCGGCCCGCGGGCAACGTAGCTCGCAGAATATGATTTCCTGGCGGCCCGTTGGCGATAATCCACGCGACATCCTGGTCTACGTGAACACATATTCCATGTTGGCCGTGAAACAGTTGAAAATAGGCGATATAGTTCTGTTGCAACGCCTCAATAAGCTCGAGATTGGTCATATTGTTCGCTAACCAGGTTTCGACAGTGTAGTCAACTGCTGCGGTGGCGGCTTACTTCCGCGGAGAGCGCTCCGCCCTCTGACCAGGATGGCCTGGCACTATGGCCCAAAGATGGTTCAAGATAACACTCGCTTTGCCGAGCGGCAAGATCCCGAAGGACCGAATGCATGTCGAACTTGGCTACTACAGGTCCGTCTGTTTCCCCGCCCAGACCTGCGCTTGCTTCCTGTCTCTGACTGCGGCGCAAAGTCGCCGCTCGGCGCCATCGGAATAACGCCTTTGGGCTGAAATGCCCTCCCGCAGTTACATGATGTACAATGGGCATGTGACTCCCCCAGGCCAAGCTGCGCCAAAATCCACAAAAAAGATTCTCATCATTGCCGGCCCGAACGGTGCAGGCAAGACTACCTTCGCCCGCGAATTCCTCGTTAAAGAGGCAAACGGCCCCAGATTTGTAAATGCCGATCTGCTGGCGGCCGGCCTCAATCCATTCCAACCGGAAAAGGCCGAGATTCAGGCTAGTCGCTTGATGCTTGTCATGATCCGTGATATAGTCAGCGCAGGCGGAAGTTTCGCATTTGAGACGACACTCAGCGCGCGAATCTTTGCACGCATGATCCCGGTTTGGAGAGAACAGGGATATGTCGTCCGACTCCTCTCTTTCCGACTTACAATCCGGAGAAGGCAATAGAACGGGTAGCGCAACGAGTGCGTGAGGGCGGTCACAACGTGCCGGAAGACGTCATTCGTCGTCGGATGGAGAAGGGATGGCGTAACTTTCAGGAGATCTATCGGCAGATTGTCGATGAGCGGGTACTCTACGATAGCACGGAGACCACACCAGTGGTTATGGAGCGCAGAACCACTCCTGGACTGCCAGGAGAAACGAAAATGACCGTCAAGGACCCAAGTCTGATCTACGCAACTGAGGAGCAAATGAAGACCCTCAGTTTCGCCGAACTCGGGTTGATAGCTTTGAAGCGGGCGGCAATCAAGGCAAGGCGCCGCGCCATCGCCACCCAAGGCTATGTCGCCACTTGGCGCAATGGCAAGATGTACCGAGACACGAAGGTCTAGGGCTTGGGCATGGTTTCTTTGGACCCGACCAGTGCGTTCCCAAACGCTTCGTGAACACGATTCGTCGGCACAAGCGCTGGAAAATTCCAAAAAATACAGGATGGGAATCAGACTTCCAATGCCGCAGATTGCTGGAATAACCACGCAGAGAGTCTGCCCGTCCACGTTCTGAACTTGACATTTCACATTCGATAAATAATCCTTGGAGTTGAAGAGCCAAACAATCCCTACACGCAACCCACAAAAGCAAGCACCACCTACTGCCAAACGCACGACCGAAGCGTTCATTGGCCACCGGTGAATTGGAGCGAACACCGACTTCCAATTCCCATGAGATTCTGGCATCATTTTGGCTGATCGAAGGAGTATACAATGCCCCTTCCACCACTGCGGCGCCTATTCTTTCCAACACTTGTGCTGACGCTTCTTCTCGGCGGCTGCACGCAACCTTCTGTGTGGCCCGTTCCGTCTACCCAAACGACTACGTCAAGAACGACCTCTTCGCCGGACCTGGCGGAACTGGCAGACCAGCTGGCCGCCGAATTCGGTCTGAATCAGGACCGGGGCCGTCTTGTAACTGCCCAACAGATCTCGGGCGTCAATAAAGAGCCCCTCGTCGTTGCCCATACCCACGGTTTCCCCCCTAACAACACCTCCTTCAGGCAAAAAGTTTCGATCCACGCCGCAGCAGCCGACGGCTGGACAGAGTTGGGCCGCGTGGACCTGGAATGCGCTGAACACTTGAATGAATCCTCGCTTGAACAGGTAACCATTGAACCGGCAAACGTTTGGCTGAAAGTCGAGGGCGGCGTTGGGGCGCACAGCGGTTGCCTCGAACTGCTCCGCTGGGATGGCGAAGATCTGACCGCCGTTATCAGCGGATTCAGCAGCAGTCCGGATGCCGGCTCGCTCGTCGATCTGAACGGCGACGAACAACTCGACCTGCTACTCAACAACAGCGACCCCTACATATTCTGCTATGCCTGCGGCGTTAGGCAGTATTGGGCACAGCTATACTATTGGGATGGTCAGACGTTGATGGAAGTGACGCCTGCTCCCCTTGACGACGACAGTCCCTCCGACCTGCGCGCGCTAAATGACCGTGCGGCAGAGCTTGCCGCCGCCAATCTGTTCGCCGATGCACTGGATCAGATCGAGCAGGCCGAGGCTATTGCTCCCGAAAACGCCATAGTCGCCTGGAACGCTATCTGGATCCGACACCACCTTGAGGCCAATCGGCAGGAGGCCTCTGCCAGCCCCTACCCGCTGCTGAATCACGTGTTCGCAGGCGACTGGGAAGTGGCGTTTGATTCGCTTTGGGAGGTCGGCCTGTCGACCTTGGCCAGCAGTGAACCAATTCCCAGCGAGTCGGCGGCTGCGGGATTCGAGCACGTAGTGGGTATCCTGCTCGCCCAATGTTCCGATACTGCACTAGCCTTGCAGCCGGAACGAGCGGCCGCCCACGCGCTTGGCGCCTGGGGACGTTTTCTCATCGACCCCAGCAACCCTGCGGTTCAGGCTGGCCTGCAACGCGCGGCTGAACTTGCGCCTGAGGACCGCCGATTTGCAGAGCTTGCAGATGCTTTTGAAGGCGGGATCGACACCGCGCCGGTGGCGGAAACGGCCGGCCCTCAACCGCGTGATCAAACGCTGGCAGACCTGCTTGCCACCGAGTATGACATGGTGCAGGACCCGTCGCGCAGCGTGGCAGTCCAGCAAATCGATACGGAAGATGGGCCTTCACTGTACGTCGCCTTTACCTATGGACTTCCCCCGCAAACGTCGTCCGCCAAACACACTGTGTCGATCCACGAAGCACAGGCCGGCGGCTGGATAGAGCTGGACCGAGCGGAACTGGATTGCGTCAACTACCTCGACCAATTCTCCCTCGAACAGGTAGGTATGGAAACTGACGCCTTATGGCTGACCGTCCAGGGAGGGGCCGGCGCGCATGGAGGCTGTCTCGAACTTCTGCGCTGGGACGGAATTGACCTGTCCCTCATCATCAGCAGCTTCAACAGTATCCCCGACGTGGGATCCGTAACCGATCTGAATGGCGACGGCCAGGTGGACCTGCTGTTGAACAACAGCGACCCGTACATATTCTGCTATGCCTGCGGCCTGCAACTCTACATGGCGCGGTTCTTCCGGTGGGACGGTCAGGACCTGGTTGAGGCCGCTCCCAGGTCGCTGCCAGACGATCAGTCTGCTGAACTGCGCGCATGGAACAGCCGCGCCCTCGCCTTAGCCGAAGCTGGCCTTTACGCCGATGCGCTCATTGAAATTGAGCAGGCGGAGATTCTTTCCCCGTCTAACGAAACAGTCCGCTGGAACGCCTTATGGATTCGCCATCACCTGGACGTGAGCCGCCAGCTCGCTCTCGCCAGCCCGTTCCCATTGCTGAGCCACGTATTTGCCGGAGACTGGGACGCGTCTTTCGATGCCTTATGGTCGATGGGCCCGGAAGGGCTGTTTGGCGACGAGCCGATTCCTGCCGGTTCGGCCGCTTTTGGATATGAACACATGGTTGGCGAGCTACTGAACCAGTATGGACATCACGCGTTGACCCTTCAACCGGATCGGGCGGCCATTCTTGCAGTGGACGCATGGGGCCATTTCCTTCACGACCGCGACGATCCGGCCGTCCTTTCAAAGCTGTTGAAAGCAGCAGAACTCGCGCCGGAGGATTCCCGCTTTGCCGAATTGGCCGCCGCTCTTGCCGAGCAGCAGGCAGAGAATTGAGTAACGGAAAAACTGAAGTGGGAGGCGTATTCGAACTCGCATTCCCATTCAGCACAACTTTCCCCTAAGGAGGACGAGAACTTTGCGAACTATCGATGTCCAGGAGGTGAGACAATCGGTCAGTGAACTCTTGCGCCACTCTGCGCATAGTTTGCCCGAAGACTACCTCGATGCTATGCGCACCGCCCGCCGCGATGAGCAGTCGCCCACCGGCCAGGAAGTGATTAAGCTCCTGCTCGAGAACGCCGCCTATGCCGAGGCCGAGACGATCCCCACCTGCCAGGATACAGGAATGGCGATTCTGTTCGTCGAAGTCGGCCAGGATGTGCACTTCAGCGGCGGCGAAATTGACACGGCGCTGCAGGATGCAACCCGAGACGCCTATGCCGACCTTCGCAAATCCGTCGTGAGTGACCCGCTCCTGCGCGCCAACTCTGGCGACAACACGCCGGCCCTGATCCACTGGCAAATCGTCGCCGGAGACGGGCTGCGCATCAGCACGATGCAGAAAGGGTTCGGAGCCGAACTCATGAGCCGGGTCCAGATGTTTCCCCCCGCCATTGGAGAAGAAGGCGTGCGCCAGTTCGTACTGGAAACTGTCGAAAAAGCCGGGCCAAATGCCTGTCCGCCCCTGATCGTGGGAGTCGGTATCGGAGGTTCCCTCGACACCGTCGGTGTGGCGGCGAAAAAAGCGCTGCTGCGCCCAATCGGCAGCGTAAATCCAGCGCCGCACGTGGCCAAATTAGAAAGTGAGCTTCTGGAGGCTATCAACCGACTCGGAATCGGACCGCAGGGGTTGGGCGGAGTTGTTACCGCTCTGGCCGTACATGTCGAAACCATAGCAACACATATCGCCGCGCTGCCCTTGGCAGTGAACCTCAACTGCTCGGCGCCGCGCCGGGCAACCTTGGAGTTGTGATGGCTATAGCAGTTGAAGCGCCACTCAGCCACGACGCGGTGCAGGCTTTACGGGCAGGCGACCAAGTCGCCCTGACAGGCAGAATTTACACCGCAAGAGACGCAGCGCATAAGCGGCTGGTCGAAGCGATGCAACGCGGCGAAGAGCTGCCGCTGCCTTTGGCAGGGCAGGTAATCTACTATGTTGGGCCCGCCCCGGCCAAACCAGGCGCTGTTATCGGACCGGCCGGCCCCACCACCAGCGTCCGAATGGACCCCTATACATTACCTCTCTTGGAAAGGGGGGTGACCGGCTTTATCGGCAAAGGGAGCCGTTCGGAAGAAATCAAGCATGCTCTCGTCCGCCATAACGCGGTCTATTTTGGCGCAATCGGCGGCGCATCCGCTCTTCTTGCCCGTCAGATCCACAGCAGCCGTATTCTCGCCTATCATGATCTGATGAGCGAGGCGATTCGAGAGCTGGAGGTTGAAGAGTTTCCGCTGATTGTGATCAACGACTGCCACGGTGGCGACGCCTACTTGGCCGCCAGAGAGGACTATCGACGAGACCGCCCAGAGTCTCAGCGATCCAAATAGTGAATTTCGCTCTGGCTTCGCAGCCGCTGCGCGGCCTGTTCCGCGGTGAGATCCCGCTGCGGTGTAGCCAGCATTTCATAACCCACCATGAACTTCTTGACCTCAGCCGAGCGCAACAGCGGCGGGTAAAAGTGTGCGTGGAGTTGCCAATAGGAGTGGTCGCCGGCACTTGTAGGCTGTCCGTGCCAGCCCATTGAATAGGGAAAACTCGTCTCGAAAAGATTGTCATAGCGGATCAACAGCCGCTTGAGGAGGTCGGCCAGCGAGTCCCGCTCAGCTGGAAATAGCGCCGCCATGTTACGGCAGTGACGCCTGGGCAGAACGATCGTTTCGAAGGGCCAAACTGCCCAGTAAGGAACCACCACCGCCCAGTCTTCGTTTTCCACCACCACCCTCTCGCCTGCTGCAAGCTCCGCCGCAAGATAGTCCACCAACAGCGGCGCGCCCTCCTTCTCAAAATAGGCTCGCTGCTCCTGATCTTCTTTGGCCAGCTCGGTCGGCAGCCGCCGGGTTGCCCAGACTTGCCCGTGTGGATGGGGATTCGAACTGCCCATCATCGCGCCCCGATTCTCAAAAACCTGAACATAGCCGACGTCCTGTTGTCCACCCAGCTCTTCCACCTGTTCCACCCAAAGATCCACGACGCGTCGAATGTCCGGCAGATCCATGCGCGCCAACGTCAGGTCATGACGAGGGCTGAAACAGATGACGCGACAGACCCCCGTCTCTGCCTGCGCCTGAAAGAACCGGCCGCTCTGCGCCTCGCCGTCCGGCGTATCTGTGCGCAACGCGGCAAAGTCGTTGTCAAACACAAAAGTGTGCGTATAGTTGGGATTAACGAACCCGCCGGCCCGTTCGTTGCCGGGGCAAAGATAACAGGTAGGGTCATAGGTGGGCAGGGTCGGCGGCGGCGGTGTCTCCGTTTGCCCTTGCCACGGCCGCTTCATGCGGTGTGGAGAGACGAGTATCCATTCTCCGGTGAGCAGATTGCGGCGGCGGTGGGGATGCTCGGTGGGGTTAAAAGGGGTGGTCATACGGCCCAGGAAGTTGCGTTCGTTCGTCTCGAAGGTACAGCAGTAGGTCAGGCATCTTGGAGCGCTCGCTGAGCCAGGGCTATCGCGCCCAGCACACCGGAGCGGCCTCCCAGCGCCGGCGGCACGATATAACTTTCTATCTCTTCGAATATGGCAGGACTTTGAATGTAGCCATTCAGTTGCAACTGTACCTCTCGGTGGACAAGAGGGAAAAGATGCGCCTGCTCCATTACGCCGCCGCCCAAAACAACCATTTGCGGCGACAGGATCATCATGATACTGGTGACACCCAGAGCAATATAGTGCGCTTCCAACGACCACGCTTCATGTCCCTCCGGCAGCGATTCACCCGCCTGGCCCCAGCGCTCTTCAAGCGCCGGCCCGTTGGCAAGCCCTTCCCAGCAGTCGCCGTGAAATGGGCATGTGCCGGCGAAGGGATCCCTTTCCCAATTGTGGGGAATCGCAATGTGACCCATCTCCGGATGAATCAGGCCGTGCAACAGGTTTCCGTCCACCATGCCGCCGCCGCCGATGCCAGTACCTATCGTCAGGTACACGAACGTATCCACCTCTTGCGCCGCGCCCCAACTGTGCTCGCCAAGCGCTGCCACATTGACATCGGTGTCGAAGCCGATGGGCACGTCAAACGCATCCCGTAGAATCGGCGCCACCGGCGTATTTGCCCAGCCCGGCTTTGGCGTGTTCGTAATGTGTCCAAAGGTCGGGGAGTCGGGGTCCGGGTCTACGGGACCGAAGGAGGCCACGCCAATGGCAGCAATGTCATGCTGCTCCTGTTGGCCGCGGAAAAAGTCGATAACCCGACCCATGGTAACTTCAGACGACTCTGTGGGCAGACGAATCTCCGCCCGGATATCATCTGGCCCGGTGCCGACGGCACATACGAACTTTGTGCCTCCTGCTTCGATTCCTCCAAATGCTTTCTTCATCTCGTTAACCTCACCATCAGGGTACAAGAACGCCTTCAGCGAAAACTGCCCGTTACCCGGCGAGCCTGGCGCGTGAATCCCTCTTGTGACCAGCCCGCCCGCTCACCTATCCGTTCCTTCAGCCAATTGTACAGGGACAGGGCAGCCTCCTGCGAGCGCCAATCCTCCCAACCCGACTGCGCATAGAGCGCCGGAATGTCGGTTCGAGCCGTCCGCTTGCCCGCGCAGCCATCGCCGGAAATGAAACTGTCTACTATCACCCTGTCGCTCACTTCCAGAAGCAGTTTTCCGAAAGTCTCCACACTGGAATAGGGCAGGCATGGGCTAACTGTCAACTGGATCGGAATGCCTTGGTCCCGAGCCTTTCGCGCTGCATCAAGACGCTGCTCAATGGAGGGACAATGAGGCGTCACGGACCGGCGCACTTCTTCTCGATCGGTCTCAACTGTCATGTTGAGCAGGCATCGCTCTCCCAACGCCGCCATAATGTCGAAGTCCCTTGCCGCCAGCGGCGCCCGCGTCTGAATGACCAGCAGGCCGGGAGGCAATCGTTCCATAACAGTCAGGCACCGGCGCGTCAGATGGTAGGACCGTTCTGCGGGTTGATACGGATCCGTTGAGGAAGACATGAAAAACGCCGATTGCTCCAGCGCGTCTCGCCTCTGCAGTCCCGCCAGCTCCTTTTCCAGCCTGTCGGCGATCCCCACGCGCGGATATACGTAGGTTCCCCACTCCTGTCCGCCGCTCTGAAAACGATGGACGTTGGACTGGCGTACATAGCAGTAGCTGCATCCGAAACGACAACCAATGTACGGCTGCAGCGTATGGCTGAATCCGGTCAGAAAACCACCTGTCCGGGTCAACGCAGCTCGTGCAGGACGCTCTTGCAGCACGGTCTTAGTCTTGTTCATGTAAGGTGTTTTGCTGGAAAGCAACGCTTCACAAGTATACCACTTCCACATTCCTGGTGCTATACTTGTAGCAATGAACAGCAAGTTCCGGTACTGCCCCTATTGCGCCGCTCCCATGTCGGAAGTGGTGCGCTTCAACGCCCTGCGCCCCGTCTGTTCGGGCTGTGGTTTCGTCCAATTTCACGACCCCAAAGTGGCTGTAATTGCCCTCGTTTTGCATCAAGACAAAGTCCTCCTGATTCAGCGAGCGGTGGACCCTGCAAAAGGCAAATGGTCTCTGCCCGGCGGCTATATGGATGCCGACGAAATGCCTAGGGAAGCCCTACAGCGGGAGCTGAAAGAAGAAGTCGGCTTGCGCTCGAAGATCGGAGGACTGATCAACATCTTCCCGATGGAAAACGACGAAGGCCAGCGCATCGGAATTGTGCTTGCCTTCCGTGCGGTGCCGTTCAGTTCTCCGGATATTCCCTACGTGGCCGATGATGCGCAGGATGCCGGCTGGTTTGGTGCGCACGAAATCCCTGCAGACCTGGCCTTTGAGTCCACCACTTCCCTCTTGAATAACTGGATAGCATCTGCTTAGCGTTTCCACGGCAGCGGAGACCAGCAACCAGGTGGTGACCCCATCAAACCAAGAAACAACAAATGCCGATGAGTCCATCCCAACCCTTGGTAAATGCCGACGCCGCGACTGTTCACGGTCCCAGTACGGAGAGCAGACAAACAGGAGAAGAGTCTGGCAGCCAGCGAACCGGAAATACCTGCCTGGTTACCGGCGGTGCCGGCTTCCTCGGCATCAATCTCGTTCGATACTTATGTGCGAGAGGGATTCAAGTGGTGTCGCTCGACATTGTCCCCTTCGACTATCCTGAGCGGGATTCTATCAAGGTTGTGGAGGGCGACATACGCGACATGGCCGCTGTCCGCGCCGCCATGGAAGAGGTGGATTTTGTCATCCACGCCGCGGCAGCACTGCCTCTGTACAGCCCGGAAGAGATCTTTTCCACAGATATTGACGGAATCCGAAATGTACTGGAGGCTGCCTTTGAAGCGGGCGTGGACAGACTGGTCCACATCTCTTCTACCGCCGTCTATGGCATCCCCGACCACCATCCTTTGCATGAAAATGATAGGCTGCAGGGGGTGGGCCCGTATGGAGAAGCCAAGATAAAAGCTGAGGAGATCTGCCAGGAATTCAGGCAGGAGGGAATGTGTGTACCGATCATACGGCCCAAATCTTTTGTAGGGCCAGAGCGGCTAGGCGTCTTTGCACTCTTCTACGACTGGGCCAAGGACGGCAAAAACTTTCCCATGCTGGGCAGTGGCAAGAATCGCTATCAGCTTCTGGACGTAGAAGATCTGTGCTCAGCGATTTTCCTGGCTGCCACGCTTCCCCGCGCACAGGTCAACGATACCTTCAACATAGGTGCGACCGAGTTCGCGACCATGAAAGAAGACTACCAAGCCGTGCTCGACTTTGCCGGCCACGGTAAACGCATAATTCCTCTGCCCGCGGCGCCGGCCATATGGACATTGCGCCTCCTGGAAAAGCTCGGACTCTCGCCCTTGTACAAATGGGTATATGAGACTGCAGCGAAAGACTCATTTGTAACGGTCGCCAAAGCCCAGCAGGCTCTTGGCTGGAACCCGAAATTCAGCAACCAGGACGCCTTGGTACGAAACTACGTATGGTACATGGATAACCTGTCAACCTTCGAGGGCAGCAGCGGTGTTTCCCACCGCGTACCCTGGAGTCAGGGAGTTCTGAAAATCGCCAAAGTGTTCTTCTCCTTTCCCTGACTTCGATCTTTGCGACCCTGCCGGGCCCCCTCTCAGCTTCGCTTACGTCTGCTCCTCGCCTTCCTCGTCATCTCCTGATTCCACAGAAATGTCCTGGACGGAATCTGACCCTTCCTGTTGCTCCTCGAGGCTGTCTGCAAACTTTTGCACCTCGTTAGCCGCCGTCTTCAGGCCACCGGTGAGCCCGTCCTTCAATTCGGCAGCCAGAGCGCTCTCCCGCACCCGGTCTGCCACTTTGCTCGCCTGCTCCTGGAACTCCTGCCCCTGCTCGCTCCGGCTGAATCGGTCGAGCGCTTCCTCCAGGTTCCCCACCAGCGAACCCAATCCGCGACGCAGATCCTCCTCCAGTTGGATACGCTGCTCACTGCTCCAGACATTTCGGGCCGCCCGCGCCATCGCTTCGACAAGCCGTTGAATCTCCTCGGTTATGTCATCACTCTCGCCCAAGCTCCCTGCCTCTTCTTTCCCACTTCGCTCTGTATTTTCTTCCCTGCGTTCCTCTTCCATGATGCCCTCCATGTTGACGATGCCTTTGTTTACTCTACGCCAACCTGGCCCTACAGTTTCAACCCGCCGTGGAGATCTTTTTGCCATTCCTTGAACTCTTCTTCCAGCGCCAGGGCCAGGGCAAACACGATGTCCTCCCGCCAGGGATGGGAAACAATCTGCACAGCAACAGGGAGGCCGTCTACATCTACCGTGACCGGAACGACGGCGGCCGGATAGCCTGTCAGGCTGAATGGGACAGTGTAGTCGAAGCGCTGGTTGTCGCGCGCGCCAATAGAGGGGGCAGTATGGTGAACCGCGGGACAGAGAATCGCGTCGTAATAGCGGATATACTGGAGCAAATTGGTGCGGAACTGATCCCAGGCATAGAGCAGTTCCACCACATCCTGGCCGCGTGTGGCCGCCATCTGCCGCCAACCGCGATCCAGATCGCGGGCGCCGCCAACCAGGTCAAGCGGGCGGTTTTCCACAACCTGGACGCCGGCGCGTGCCAGAGCTTGCCCCGATGCGCCCACCGCATTTGCCACCGCAGAGGTTACCAGGGAGGAAGGATCATAGGGGAAAGTAGCGATTGTCAGATCACGTAGAGGCAGTTGGTCGGGGTCGTACAATGGCTTGGATACAACCCCGCCATCGAAGTAATCCGGTCCGGTAATAATCCTCAATGCCAGCAATAGGTCTTCGACGCTGCGGCCCGCCGGCCCAATCTGCGTACGCTGATCCGTGAACCCGCCCGGCTGATTATAGACGCCCGTGTTTGGAACGCGGCCTTGGGTTGGCTTGAGCGCGCTAATGCCGCAGAAGGCTGCCGGAACGCGCAAACCGCCGCCCGTGTCGCTGCCAAGCCCTAAAGGAGATCCACCTGCCCCAATAAGGGCAGCTTCGCCACCGCTGCTGCCTCCAGGAGAACAGCCGGCGTTGTGCGGATTGCGCGTCTGTCCAATTACCGCATTTTCCGTATCGGCGCCACTGCCCGCCGGCGGGCAATTGGTTTTGGCCAACAGGATTGCCCCGGCCTGTTTCATCCTGGCAACGACTGTCGCGTCTGTCCTCGAAACCTGTCTCTGCCGGATTCGAATGTCCAGCGGGCTCTGCAGGCCAGCCGTTTCAAAAGTATCCTTGACAGTAAAAGGAAGACCATGCAGGGGGCCGAGTTGTTCCCCCTGAGCCTGTTTCTGGTCCGCCAGCCTTGCCTGCTCAGGCGCGTCAGATGCAACAACGGTCACCGCGTTCAGCCGCGAATTGACCTCCTCAAGCCGGTCCTGGTAGGCCGAGACCACCTCCTGCGAGGACAGATCGCGGTTCTGTATAGCCCTAACTATTTGCGTGGCCGAGGCGAAACAGATTTCCTCCATCTCCACTATCCTACCCCAGTAAGGTTCCTGCATCAACCGGACACGACCTCTTGGGGTGCATCCCACAATGGGAGTGAACTCTCTTATATCTCTTATTGCAACCATGCCGCGGTCAGCTCCCGCTCCAATCTCCGGCAGACCAGACAATGTCATTCTCTGCTTGCATATGGGCGGTCGGCCACAAGCGGCCTCCCTTGTGCAGGGGCTGCGCCCCCGCAACGCCCCGCCCTGGCTAGCCACCTTGTTCACTCTTCCCCAGCAACGTGTCTAGCCAACTGTGTCTCCTCACCTACTTGCCGTCCCGTGCCACCGCCCACCACCCCATTGAATCAGTTTGCACATCCCTCCCTCACCCTTCCCCGCAAAATTCCTGTAGGGGCAGGCCTTGTGCCTGCCCTGTGCTCCTCCAAAAGCCGGGACACATTATCACCCACCGTCGCCGCCCATTCCACACCCGACCCTTCCACCCCTAAACTGGGATGTACACACCTCTTGGCCTGCCCTTGTTAATACGCTCCAAACAGCCCAGAACCACTGACCCCAGCGCACCGGAAAAGTTTACTTGCGCGCAACCCCCCCCTAGTCGTATTCTTTAGATAGACTTTAACCGCACTGTTTCACCATGGATTCCAACCATGACGCGTCCAAATATCCTCTTTCTCTTCTCTGACGAGCACAGCTACCGTTGCCTGAGCCTACTTGACAGCCAGACTGGCGAGCCCGTACATACACCGGTTTTGGACGGGTTGGCGGAGCAGGGAGCCAATTTCAGCAACGCTTACTGCCAGTCGCCGCTATGTACGCCATCGCGTATCTGCCTGCTGACAGGGCGTTCTCCCATGACCAGCGGCGGTTGGGCCAACGAGTCCTACCTGAGACCCGAGATTCCGACAATCCCCTCCGTTTTCGCTGACGCCGGCTATAGCACTTGCCTGGTGGGAAAAATGCACTTGGGCGGCACAAACCAGATGGCCGGCTTTCAACATAGACCTTACGGCGATCTGACAGGACGGACCGGGCATCAGCGCGACCCGCTCTCGAAGCGCGATGGAGGTAACGAAATTCGCAGTCGCACCGTCGACGCCGGCCTCACAGAGATTCCGGAAAGCGCCCTGCAGGAACAGGTGATCGTCCGCGAGACCATGGCTTTTCTCCGCGAACATACCGCCGCCCAGCCTACCACACCCTGGTTTCTCTGCGCTTCCTTCAGCCGGCCCCACTTTCCGCTGACCGCGCCCGCGAGATTCTTCAACCGCTACTGGCCAGAGCAGGTCACTTTGCCCAAGGTAGGTCGCACCGGAGATACAGCTTTCCATCCCATGACGGTCGGCATGGCAAAAGGTTTCCGCACTGAGGAGGTCGCCGAATAGGAAATGTTGCGGGCGCGGGCGGCATACTTCGCTTGTGTCGACTATCTGGACGAAATGCTCGGCGATTTGCTCCATCTGATGGATCGGAGCGGCCTGCTGGAAAACACTGTCATCGTCTATACCTCCGATCACGGAGAGATGGCCGGCGAGCATGGTATGTGGTGGAAGAACTCCTGGCACGAAGCCGCGGCACGCGTGCCGCTGATCATCCAAACGCCGTCACAGCGCCGGGGAGAAAGCTCTGGCGCACGAGTGGATACCCCTGTAAGTTTGGCTGACCTGTTCCCAACGCTTTGCGCACTCGCCGACATCGCGCCGCCGGATGGCCTGGAAGGGCGTGACCTTTCGAACGCACTCTCTACTGGAGAAGAGTTGCTCGCCGCGCCCGTGTTCGTCGACAACCCGCTTCCGCGCTGGGGAGAAGGAAGCGAACACCGCGTGGTGCGCATGGGGCAGTACAAATATGTGCGTTTCCGCGGGATCGGTCCGGACCTGCTCTTCGACCTGGAGGCCGACCCCCTGGAGCAGCGCAACCTACTCGAAGGCGGGACCGAAGCACAACGAACCGTCGGCCGGCAGCTGAAAGCGCTAGTCGATGACTCGTGGGACTTCGACGCCGCCGAGGCGCAGCGCCGTCAGGATGAGAAGTTACTCCAGGACAATGCGCTGCCGGAAGCTGCCCGCGAATGGGGAAATCTGTATCGAATGCCCGATGATCGTATTGTCGCCGCGGATACACCGCTCTATGAACCACGCGTCGTCTCGAGTTGATCGCCAGGCTCGCCTGCCTGTTTCTGAGCCTCGGAATACGCGGCGAAATTGCCAGCTTTTTTTGTGATTGCAGGCCACCTATATGAGGGAGGCAAGTATGACGGTCGTTACAATTTCCCGCGAATTGGGATCGCGAGGGACCCGTATCGCCGAAGCTGTAGGCCATGAATTGGGCTCAACTTGCATTGACAAAGAAGTACTGGCGGAGATGGCCCGCCAGGCCGGCGTAGAGGTCGAGGTAATCGTTGAAGCAGAAGAAAAGCTGATGTCGCGCGCCGGTGTTGTCAGCCAGGAGATGCGTTCGCTCTTCTCTGCAGACCCCAACCGTCGAGACCGCCCAATGAATCAAGCGACATATCTGGATGGGATGTCAAATGCTATTCGCCTGCTGGCTGAAAAGGGGAACGTGGTCATCATCGGCAGGGGCTCCCAGCTAATTCTTGAAGACCATCCGACGGCCCTGCACGTGCATCTCTTCGCGGCGCCTCAAGTTAGGGCCAGCCGTATTCAGCGCCGCCGCGGCATGGCCGAAATCGACACTGCCAAGCGCATCATCGGCTTGGCCGACGAGCAGCGCCGCAACTGGTACCAACGATTCTTTACCAGCGCCGACTGGAAAAACAGCCGTCACTATCATCTTATGTTGGATACGGGCCGCATCCCGGAGGCTACGGCGGTAGCGCTCATTGTACACGCGGCAAAAACTGCCCGGCCCGACTGAGAGGTGCAATAATGAGTCACCAGCGACCACGAAGCCGTCCGTCCGCGGCGTTTCGCCTGATGAAAATCGGTGTTACAAAATTGACAGGCTTCCGCCGTGCCACAGCGGCTATTTTTGGCGTCCTCGTAGTGGCCATGACCTTTCTCGGCGCATGCAACCGCGAGGGCAGCCAGGACCCTACGCCTGATTCAATGCCGACCAATACAGCCGTTCCCCTCCCCGCTACGGCTACAAGTACGACGCTGCCGCCGGTGCCAGCAAATACAGCAACCGTAAGAGCGACGGAAACAACCTTGCCCACTTCGACGCCCGCCGTCGAGGCAACCGCTACTCTCACTGCCCCTATCGCGACTGCAACGCCTGAGGCCCCGACAGCCAGCAACGCAATTGTGACCGTCCACGGTGATATGAATGTGCGCAGCGGACCAGGCACCGAACAGGACAGGATCGGCGGCGCAACCGAAGGACAGCAATTTACCATCACCGGCAAGAATCAGGAAGGCGACTGGTGGCAGATCGACTTTGACGGACAATCCGGGTGGATTTACGCGCCTTATGTGACTGCAGCCAACGAAGAGAACGTGCCAATAATCGGCAGCTCGTTGACACAGAATCCTGAGCCGCAAGCGGATGCGCCAACACTTGAAGAAGCTACCGTGATCCTACTCGGTGAAATGAACATTCGAAGCGATGCAGGCACTGAGTTTGACCTGATCGGCACTGCCATCGCCGGACAGGAATTTGGAATCACGGGTAAGAATCAGGAGGAAGACTGGTGGCAAATCGACTTTGACGGCCAGACAGGTTGGATCTACGCGCCCTTTGTCGTGGCCTCCAATACAGAAAATGTGCCCGTAGTTGCAGCCGACCCAGCGCCGCCAGAGGACACTACTCCTCCTGCGGAAACAACCGAACCGGAGCCCGCCGCGCCGCTCGCTACAGCCAACGGTCCGACAAATGTGCGCACCGGGCCAGGCACCAACTATCCGACCTTAGGCGAGGCCTCGACCGGACAACAGTTCCCCATTCTGGGAAAGTCGCAGGATGAAGAGTGGTGGCAAATTGAATACGAAGGAGAGACCGGTTGGATAAACGCCCCCAATGTGACTGCAACAGATGCAGAAAACGTGCAGGTAGCTGCCGTTATTCCCGCGCCGCCTGAAGTGGCAGCGCCGCCAAGCGATCAACCCGAATCCGAAATCGAGGGACCCTCACTCAGAGTCAACGGGCTTATTAACGTACGCAGCGGCCCAGGCACCGGCTACGAGATCATCGGCGGGGCCACGCCAGGACTGTTTTTTGCCGTTTCTGGAAAGAATTCGGACGAAGACTGGTGGCAGATCGACTTCAACGGCGAGAAGGGCTGGGTTTTCTGGCAGTTTGTAACCGCGAGCGACGCCGAAAACGTGCCTGTCGTTACCGACATTGCTCCGCCCCCTCCGACCGAAGGATGACGATTCAGCCAGATTTCTCGTAACAACCGGCGCCGAAAAACCTACTGCTTGAATCGCAAGGCACGACCTGGCAAAACCGGCCCCATCGCCTCGACCGTCGCGCCCTCGCGAATGATCGGCACGCCGTTGACCAAAACATCGCCGATTCCGCTGGCCAGTTGATGCGGTTCAGAATAAGTGGCATTGTCCTGGACAACCTCGGCATCAAAGACAACCAGATCAGCAAGACATCCTTCCTCCACCCTGCCCCGATCTTTTAGTCCGAAGCGTGCAGCCGGCGCCCCGCTCAGTTTCCACACCGCGTCTTCCAGCGAAAACAGCCCCTTGCGCACACACGACCCCAGCAGGCGGGCAGCGGACCCGTACTGCCGCGGGTGAATTACCGCTCCCTCGTGGTAGACACCGTCCGTTCCCATCATGTAGCTGTCGTGGGCCAGAAATGGCTCGACGAAACTGTCGTCGCCCTGGAAGAAGACGAGCAACACGGCCAGGTTCTCCTCTATGAGGAGATCACACAGCGCGTCTACCGGGGACTTGCCCACTGCGTCAACATACTCGGCCAAGGTCTTGCCCTGGTACTGGCTGTTCTCCTTGCCCGGCAGCCACGCTATTCTGATGGCTTCGAGATTGGATGCATAGATTTCCAGGCCGAGGCCGACTAGCGCGCGCATCGAAGGTTCGCGCAGTTTGGGTAACGCGGCCAGGGGGCCTTCGTGCCAGATTTCATAGGGCAAGAGGTAGTTGAGCAGAGTCGACCCGGGCAGATAGGGATAGACGTCGAAGGAGAAGTCGACTTCATGGACGGCGACCTGATCGACGTACGAAAGTATGGCCTCGGTATCGGCTTCGCTGGCGGCCTTGAGATGAGAGATGTGAACGGGGACGCCTGCACGCCGCCCAATCTCGACGGCTTCCTTCAGCGCGGCCAGCGTCCCTATTTTGTAGCGCATATGGGTGACGTACGGGGCCTGGGCCTCGGCCATGGGCAGGCAGGCCGCTGCCAGCTCGGCAGTTGAGGCGAAGCATTGGGCCGCGTAGTCAAGGCCGGTTGAAAGACCGCAAGCGCCTTCCTCCATTCCCTGTTCAACCTGCAACTGGATCAGTTTCAACTGCAGATCATCGGCCGGCGCCGGACCCCAGCCGCAGATGAGCGTGCGCACGTTTGCGTATGGTATCTGTGTGATCACGTTCTGGACGTTGCGGCGGTCGAGGAGAGCCATGTAATCGGTCAGTGTCTCCCAGCCGGTGTAGTCTTCCAAGCGGAGGGCATTGAGCCCGCGCATGTAGTAGAGCCACTCATGGGCGGTGTGGCGGTTGACCGGCGCGTAGGAGATGCCGTCGGCCATGATGACCTCGGTGGTGAAGCCCTGGGAGGTCTTGCTTACCTGGTGTCGCTCTCTGAGCATCCAGCCATCGGAATGGTTATGCGTATCTACGAAGCCGGGCGCCACGATTCTGCCGGCCGCGTCAACGACTTGAGCCGCGTCCACTCCGCCGAGGTCGCCAATAGCAGCAATCCGATCGCCACTGATCCCAACATCCGCGCGCCGGCGGGCGCGGCGGGACCCATCGATGACCGTTCCGTTCGCAACCACAATATCGTACACGTCAGCAACCTCCAGGTATCTGTTGAGTCAACGGTCAGTCTGGAATTGACGGAGCGAGCAACTGGCGTCAGATCTTTCTTGAAGCAGCTTAACTACTCAGCCGCAACTGATACGCATTTCTGAACGAGGCGAGCGAAGGTGTATTCTCTCTCCTCAATTCTCTTCACACCTATCCTCAATCAACTGCCGCAGTCTCTGACCACTGACCACTACCCACTGACCACTGCTGTTCTGGGCGGTCGGGCCTTCGGCCCTCCCTTGTGCAGGGGCTGCGCCCCCGCAACGCCCCCCTACAAAACCATCTCTTACCGACCGTGTGTGCGTATTCCAGCCGTGCGGCTCCGGCAACCTGACTGCCGCCAACCGAATGCGCTACGAGTTTGCTCGTATGGCCGCATGGATGAAGATCTGGTCAAGCCAGTCCCTGATGTAGCCCAATAGCTACAAAGCAGCTTGACTGTCGGCGATCAGCCTTCTGGACCTAGGCGCTGACAGGACGGCCAACTCTTTCCAGTGTGCTCTGATAACGGCGCTCCATCTCTGGCGTTTGCGCCGCAAGGTAGTCCTGCTCGGCCTGTCGGGCAGCTTCCGCGCTTGGCGCCGATGGGATGTCGACGACACCGTGTGTAATCTGATCGTTGCCCCACTGATACGCGCAGATTTCGCCCTTGCTGATAATCAGATTCATGCCGACGTTGGCCTCGACGATGGGAACGCCATTTTCCCTTGCTCTGGCCAGAACAGCTTGATTCTGCTCTTTGGTCTTGCTGCCATAGGAAGGGATCAGAATGATGCGGGCGCCGTCGAGGACGAGGGCGCGAACAATGTCAGGATTCCAGCGGTCGTTGCAGATGACGAAGCCAGCGCGGCCGATCGGTGTGTCGAAGGCGCGCAGCTTTTGGCCGATGCGATTGAACTTCCAGGAGGAATGCGTGCCCTCGGCGAGTTGGACCTTGTGATAGCGGCCACGGATTTCGCCGTCCTGGTCGATGAAGAGCGCGCAGTTGTAGGCTTCATCGCCGATTCGTTCTGCGAACCCGAACGCGAGGCAGGTCCTGAGGGTGCGGGCGAGTTTCTGGAAGCGACGGATATAGGGACCGTCGATCGGCTCGGCCACTTCAAGCAAGTCTTCTGCGCTGGCGCGGCCTTCGACGACTTCCATAACTACATAGCCTTCGAGCGCGCCCTCAGTGATCAGTATCATGCGCGGTTTTTCCCGCGCGGCTTCGACGAACAACTCTTCCATTCTGTCGGCGTTGACTGCTCTGTCCCACTTGACGGGTCGATAGGAGACGGCGGCTACTTTCACACTTTCGTACATGGCTCTATCCCTTCAAACCTGAACAATCGCTTGCAGTATTGTCCTGCGGTGCATCTGCATCGATCAGGCGAAGCCCGGTTCGCCCGTCGATACTTTGCCAGGGCAGTCTGTACTGTTTCAGTTTCCTGCTGCCGTCACGTAGACGGCATACAGCTTGAGATCTTCCACCCGCACGCCGGAAAAGTTGATACGCACGCGGATGGGGCCGAGGTCGTGCGGCAACGCGTCCTGCCTCAGCCAGACAACCGGCTCCGACAGACCGGACGTATTCGGCGCAATACATTCTGCGGCCGTAAAGCCTGGTATCGGCTCCAGCCGTTCGCTCAGAATCTCAACGGTCACCGCGCTGTAATCTCCAAGGCCGTCAATATTCAAAGCGAGGCTCGCCCCCTTGCCGTCCAGGTCGATAGGTGCGGAGACCACGTGCGATCCCTGTCCCGGCCGCATTTGCCCGGCAGGAAATGGCCGCAGGAACCCGAGCCGGTCGCGCGGCCAGCTTGCGACGCGCACCCCGTCGCTGCTCTGCTCCGGCCAGGGCGCGTACCAGTACAATGTCTCCTCGCCGACCTGTTCGAAACCCTGCCCTTGAATCAGCGCCGGATAGTTAACCAGCGTATCGCCGTGCGGCAGCTCCTCCCAGCCATCCTCTGCCGCCGAAACAATCGGGTAGTCGGGGACAGGCTCCCGGTAGTGCAAGGCGTCGTTTCTGACCGCGAGGCCGAGGTCCATCGTGACCAAGCGGCGGTCGTTCGACGGATGGCCGTTCCACATACCGTAAAAGCCGACAATGACATTGCCGCGATTCCAGAGGCTGGCGCCGAGGTGAATCTGCTCACCGGCGCTGCTGCCGGCGACGGGGGAGCGAGGCGTGACGTTTGAGCGCCGCATGCCCATGCAGGAGGCCTGCGACCAGTTCTCGAAGTCGTAGGAAATGTGCGTGACCAGCTGGCGAACGCCGCCGGCGTGGGATCCGCCCTGGCCGCAGACGAAATAGCAGCCGTTATGGCGCGTTCCCCCTGCCATTTCCAGCCACGATCCGACTGGGTTGTGCGCCGGTTCGTGCCAGGTCAGGCCGTCAGCGCTGAATGCCGCCGCGAAGCTGCTCGCATACTTGCGCGATTGGAACAGCATCTTGAACAGACGGTCGGGATCGGGATCATCAGGGTCGTAGTAGACCACGCAGCTCTGCACGTGATGCGTGCCCTGATTAAGGTCCACGAGGTTATTGCGCCGGCTGCCGTTATACTCGACCAACCCCAGATCCGGCTTATGCCAGTTGTAGCCGTCAATACTTGTGGCAAAACAAACGCGCTCGAACCAGCCTTCATCCTCGCCCTGGCCGAGATACCACATCCAGAGCTCTTCGCCCACGCGGTGCACGGTGCCGTAGTAGACCACTCGCTCGCTGTCGGGCGCGCCCTTTTCTCCCAGGCCGACGGCGATGCGGGTGCGGCCGCACGGCGTCATGTGGCCTTCGAGTTGGAGCTCCACGCCGCATTGGAGAGGAAGGCTGTGGTCGTCGAAGGGAAAAAGGACGATCTCGTCCAGCTGTTGCCGGGGACCGCCGTTGTGAATTTGCATCCAGGGCTCCTGAACAGACTCTTGGGCAACTGGCGGACAAGAAAGGGGAGCAAGAGCCTCTCCCCTAAGCAGGCATTCCAAGCGTATCGGCAGGCAGGCTGAGGGTCAACAGGCCTTCGACACAGTTGGTTGTTCAGACCATTTCAGGTTGCAGCGCGCCTTCTCCAAAGATGACAGTGAAAGACTCACCGTTTTCCGCCTTGGTCACTGCGTCCATATAGCAGGCGCTGAAGGCCCGCCTGGGAATGTCGGTGTTGTTGATCTCGGAGCTGTGGGGCAGATGGTTGTGCAGCAGGACGCTTTCACCCGCCTCCAACTCCAGGAAAACAGTATCGGCGTCGCGCGTCAGTTCTTCAGCCTGCTCCGGGGTAAGAAAGCCCGAGCCGCTGGACGGGTTTATCAGCGTATGGTGGGCGCCGGGTACGATTTGAACGCAGCCGTTTGCGATGGTAGCGGGGTCGAGGGCAGTCCAGATTGTGATCAAGGGGTCGCGATCCAGGTAACGCCAGCGATCCTGATGCCAGATCAGCGGCGTGCCCTCGCGGGCCGGTTTGTTCATGAACATGGCGCGGTAACAGGCCACGGTCGTCTCCTCGCCGTACACGCGGGCGCAGATGTGGCGGAAGAGAGGCTTTTGCATATAGGCGAGGAACAGCGGGTCGTATTCGAGGTCTTGTATCTTGCGGTAACTGAGGGTTGCGCCCTTGTGGCCCTTTGTTTGGGGACCGGGTTTGCCTGTGCCGGGTTCGCGGTCGAGTTGCATTGCCAGGCGGTCATAGTCGAGCGGCGCCGTCCCCAGCATGATTTCGTCCATACGCTGCTGGAGGGCGTCCAATTCGGCGCCGGGCATCACTTTACCCAATCGCAAATATCCTTGCGTCTTGTACTGGCGCCACTGTTCGTTCGTGAGTGAGTCGGACATGCTGTTCTCCTGATTGGGTCTGTCATTCCTTCACAAAATGCCCGGGGTTTTCTTCTGTTTTTCGCGTTCTCGGGCCAGCCCGGCGAGCCGTCGTTTCGCGTTTCGTCGTATCAGGTAGTCCTTATGGATTGCCTAGTCAATGCGGGTTCTTAGTCTGACTTGCCACTCTGTCACTTCGGGCGGGTCGATGGTGAGGGAGTACAGTTTGGTCCCGGGCGACACATAGAAGCGCAGCTTGACATAGAATTCCGCATGGTTCAGCTGGGGATGGCGTGCGATTCGGTCGCCGCCGACACCCGGCCAGCCCGGCTTGCCGTTCCAGGAAAGCGCGCTGTCTAGGGTGTCCTCGCGAATCGGATCGCAGTCGTGGATCGTGTAACCCGGCATCGGTTGGCCGGTGTCTTCGAGGAGCTCGTAACGGAGCTCGCCGGCGCCGGCGTCGACATTGACTCTGATCTGGCCGCCCTGCTCCTGGCGGAAGCGGTGAGTTGTAAGAACGCCGGGCGCGTATGATTCTGCTTCGACGCTGACGTAGCCGTCGGGCCTCAGGACGGCGACGCCTTTGCCGCGGCGGTTTGGCGTTGAGTAGGGGCCTTGCCAGGGCTGCGCGCTGTAGCCGTTATGGGTCAGGTTGCCGGCCATGTAGAAAAACCAGAGCTGGTCGTCGTGGAGGATGGGGCCGTCGGCGTAGACCATGCCATAGTCCCATGCCCCTGCTTCGCCGCGGGCAATGAAAGGCTCGCGCCAGCGCGTCCAGGCCACGGTGTCACGGCTGACCGCCAGTTGGGATTCCACGAATCCGTCAACGCGGGCGGCCAAGACGTTCCCACCCCTCTCCTCGCCCCAGTAGCTGGCGGCGTCGGCGATTTCGTAGGGTTCGGCCAAGTCGGTCTGAAAGGCCTGGAGCATGATAGTGTGCAGGCCGCCGTCTGTGCGGGCGACGGGGTCGAAGCCGGCGGAGTAGAATTCGGTTCCGGGCGGGTCCTGCAGGTCCTGCTCGATCACGGTGCGCAGGCCGGACCAGTTGAGGAAGTCCTGGCTGTCGCGGCGGCCGAGGACGCGTGTGCGGCGGTTCGAGCCGCGCTGGGAGTAGTAGACGTAGGGCGCGTCGGGGTTGATGACGCCGCCGAAGGTCTCATGGGGGGAGCCGAAGTTGAATAGCATCTTCTGCTGGCTGTGCCGGTCTTCCGGGTAGAGGTGCCAGTTGTAGCCGTCCGCCGAGTAGCGGGCCAGCCAGCGGGGATCTCCCGATTCGCTTATGCCGCTGGGTTTGTTGTCGATCTGCTTCCAGCGGCGGGTTTCATCCGGCTCGTGCGGGTCCAGGATGGTAATGAGATGGTCGGCGCTGGCGGTGGTGATGTTGTTGCGTGTCGAGCCGTCAAATTCGACCAGATCCAGAACGGGCCGCTCCCAGTTCAGTCCGTCGTCAGATTCGAGCGCGCAGAAAAAGGTCTGACCTCCGGTCCAGGCGCGGTAGTACATGCGAAAGCGGCCTGTGCTTTCGTCGTAGATTACGCGGCCGGGCTGGGCGTAGTTGGCGTCCCAGGGCTGGTCGAAGGGGATGGAGAGAGGCTCGTCCAGGGTGAGTTTGCGGGGCCGGTTGAGGACGCGGCGGGCGCCGGTCATGGACTCGATGAAGTAGTCGTCGATGAAGAGTTGCTTGCCGGGTGAGCGTTCCATGTTGCATTTCCTCAAGGGCTGGTGACCCAAATACGTTGGAGCAGGTATGCCTGCGTCAAAAGGGTCTACAGGCGCGCAGGACGGACCCGGCCGCCTTCTGCGGTCTAAGCCTTTATCCCCGTCAATGCAATACCTTGGATGAAATGCTTTTGCGCCAGGAAGAAGACGATCAGAATCGGCGCAATCATCATCGTCGACGCCGCCATCAGCGGTCCCCACATCGTACGGCGCTCGAACATGAAGGCCTGCAGCCCGAGGGAGAGGGTGAACTTTTCGCGGGTATTGAGGAAGATCAACGGGCCGGTGAAGTCATTCCACGCGAACATGAAACTGAATATGGCGACCGTGGCCAACGCCGGCTTTGCCAGTGGCATAACTATGCTCCACCAGATTCTCAGGCGGCCGGCGCCGTCGATGATTGCAGCCTCTTCCAGCTCCATGGGGATGGTCAGGAAGAACTGGCGTAGCATGAAAATGTAGAAGGGCGTGCCGAGGAAGGCGGGCACGGTCAGTGGATAGAAAGTGTCGACCCAATTGATCTTGGCGAAGAGTAGATAGAGGGGCACCAGCGTGACGATGTACGGGACCATCATCTGGCTGACCATGACCATGAAGATTATATCGCGCCCGGGCGCGCGCAGCCGTGAGAAGGCGTAAGCCGCCAGCGAGCATGTGAAGATTGCGCCCAAAACGTGAGCGAGCGCTATCGTCAGCGTGTTGAAGAAGTAGAGGTGCATCGGAGCATAGATAAAAACGGCGGAAAAATTGCCCCAGATGAAGGGATCGGGCACCCAGATCGGTGGAAAGGCGAAGATCTGGCGGTCGGCCTTTAGCGAGGTACTGACCATCCAGACGAAGGGGAGCGCAAAAGCCAGTGAACCCACTACAAGCATGAGTTGTACACCGCCGCGTTCGAGCAGGCGGCGAAGAGGCCGCCCTCTGGCGCTGGGATGGATTTCGCGGCTGGGTAGGGCTTCAATCGCCGGTTCGCGTATCATGGCGTTAACTCTGCTCCGCTTCGTAGTAGACCCAACGGCTTGCCAGCTTGAAATTGATCAGGGTGAGCGCAAGTACGGCTACAAAAAGGATCCAGGCCATGCTCGCGGCATATCCCATATCCAGGAGGACGAAGGCCCGTCGGTAAAGATACAGCATGTAGAAAAGGGTCGACTCAGCCGGGCCGCCGCCGGTCATGACGTAGGCGGTGGTGAAGACCTGGAAAGAGGCGATGACACTGAGAACGAGAATGAAGAATAAGGTCGGGCTGAGCATGGGGATTGTCACGTGCTGGAAGCGCTGCCAGCGGTTGGCGCCGTCGATCTCGGCGGCCTCGTAGAGATGCTGCGGCACGCCCTGCAGACCGGCGAGCACGATAATCATGGCCGCGCCGGAGCCCCAGAGCGCCATCAGGATCAGCGCCGGTTTGGACCAGGTGAGCGACGCCAGCCAGAGCGGCCCTTCGATTCCAACGCTGCGTAGTGTCGAGTTGATCAGGCCCCACTCAGGCTGCAGAATCCAGACCCAGAGGATGGCGCCCGCGACAATGGGCACGATTGATGGCACATAGAAGAGCGTTCGGTAAACGGCGATGCCGCGCGCCTTCTGATTGAGCAGGAGAGCCAGCAGCAAGGCGACAACGATATGGAGCGGAACGAAGACGAGAACATAGTAGAGCGTGTTGCCCATCGACATACCGAAGCGAGCGTCGTCGGTAAAGAGATCGATATAATTCGCCAGACCGACCCAGCGGGCGGGCGTTACGATCTCATAGTCCATGAAGCCCAACACGAAGGAAGCGGCGACCGGGCCGATGACAAAGGCGAGGAAACCGAGCCCCCAGGGGAGGAGGAAGAGATAGCAGGTCAGGGCCTCTCTGGCGGCGTTGGTGAGCCTGGGTTTAGGTTGGGCATTGGTCATGGCGACTGTCCTGACATTTGGCGCGGGGAGGGGAATGGTCAGAACCGGAACGACACGATGCCGTCCGGTTCTGACTACTCTCTAAGGCGCCTTTTAGGCTTCGAGATTCTCCCAAGCGGCGTCGAGCGCCTTCTGGACGTCGGCGTGGGAGGCTTCAAGTGCCTCTCGCGGCGTCAGCTTCTTGGTGAGAGCGGATTCCCAGGCGTTCTTGAAACCAATCCACAGTTCTGCGGCGGCGAGGCCGGCGATCTGGCCGCAGCCCACCGAGAAGGTCTCGGATTCGAGGTATCTCTCCATCATAATCTTCTGTCGTTCGGGCAGGACGGAGTAGTACTCGTCCAGCATGAACTGCATGGCCGGCTGGTAGACGGGCGGGGTGGGGGCGAAGATCGGCTCGCCGGGCAGTTGCTGGCGCGCCCACTCTTCCTTCTCCAAAGCGAGGCCGACGGTGCCGGCGGCGCGAACGTACTTCTCGCTGATCACCCATTTCAAGAATTCCCAACCCTCTTCGACTAGTTCGGTATTGGGGTCGATGACGAAGGTCCAGCCGCAGGACCAGTTGACCTGTGCGCCTTCCTGCGAGGCCGAAACCGGCATGAGGCCGGTGCCGTCATAGTCGAGGTCGGGGAATTTGGCATAGCGACCGATCATCCAGTTGCCGTAGGAGCACATGGAGACCTGGCCCTGGGCAAAGGGATCGACGGGCTGGCCGGCGAAGCCTTCCATGAAGGAGGAGGCCGCAGCATTGCCGCCGCCGAACTCGTCGATCACATTGACGCACCATTCAAGGGCTTCGACCCAAGGCTCCGTGTTTAGCATGTTGGTGCGGCCATCTTCCGACTGGCTGACGCCGCCGTTCTCCATCGCGTAGATGAGCAACTGATCGGAGAGGCCGGGCGGGAAGTGGGGCAGGAAGCCGTAGCGTACGATCCGATCTCCCTCAGTTTTGTTCAGCTGCGGCGCCATCTCCATGATGTCGTCCCAGGTCTCGGGACCTACGTCCGGATCGAGGCCTGCTTCTTCGAAGTGGGTACGATTCCAGAAGAAGTAGCGTGTCCCAGCAGTATGGGGCAGCCCGTAGAGTGTGCCTTGCCACGTGAGGTCGGCGATGGGGCCGGCCATGAAGTTGCCCTTGTCGAGGTTGTCCCGCTCCAGCAGGTCTTCGATCGGCCGGTACAGGTTGCGCGAGGCGAACTGGCGGAAGGTGTGGCGATTCTGGTAAGAGACATCGGGACCCTTGCCTGCTGCCACGGCCGTAACGTATTTGGGCGTTCCATAGACAGCTTCACCGAGGTCGCCGAGCGAAACGGTGATGTCTGGATGCTGCTCCTGGAAAACCTGAATGACGCCTTCGGTGGTGGGGTTGATCCGCCACCAAATCTGAATGTCCACAGGCTCCTGCGACGGGGCAGCCATACCACTGTCGCCCGCCGCCTCCGGTCCAGCCGGGACGCAGGCGCTGGCAGCGAGCGCGAGTCCGGTAACTGCAACTGTGCTCTTCAGAAAACTGCGCCTGCTGACGCCGTCTTGCGTGACCGATTTTTTGTCGGAAGTGAATCTAGCCATTTTTAGCGTACTCTCCTTTTCGATGCAGATGGTTGGTTACTGCTGATCTCTTGAGAATCTTTTCATTTCCGATCAAGCCATAGATCCTCCTGTGGCTGGTGGGGATGCTCAATCAGGATTTCGCAAGCATTCAGGCGAATTCTTTGCACCTGGAATGGCGGCAGGCGCCGTTCGTGAACAGGCGGGTATTGTCCTGTCGGTGGAGACAGCAACCGCGAAACGTCTACCAAAGAGTTGGATGAAGAGTTATCATTTAGCCGGGCACAGTTGTGGAAGCGTTCAGGGTCTTCGGTCCGCTCGGTAGCCCTTGGGAGGCGGCTCCCGGCGTCGCAATACCCTCAGCGGGTGTAATTCTATCGGATGCGGTAAGGAAAGGCAACCTTTTGCCAAGGCAGACGCATCTAAAGTGCGTTTAAGTTGAGAGCCCGCTTCTTTGGGTCGTCCGTACAATATTTTCCGTATCGCTTAGAAGCGGGCGAGACGTACGCGGCGCCATGGCATAACCCGCGCGGGAAATCTTGGTGTCAACCAGGATTTACGTTAGAATCGTTTGCCCCGATCACTAGACCACGAAACGGGAAAAATGAGGTGCACTTGGGTGGATGCGTTCTTTTGTGGCCGGAGGAGTCGAAGTAGGCGGTCAAGTCGGTTTGGTGCTGGCGTGCCAGGTCATACTGGTTGAAAGATTTGTTCTCAATTCTGACGCTGCTCGATAGGCGTTCGCAGAAGACGCTGTCAAGGGCGCGGGCGCGGCCATCGATGCTGACTTGAATGTTAGCTGCGACCAGGCTGGCGTGTGCCACCGTCGTTTTTTGACCAATGAACTGGCTCTCCACTTTCTCTGTGATCAACTCCATAATACCAATAAGCTCGTGGTCCAGTATTGGGGGCCAGGCTCAGGTCTCTGATGTACTTTATATTTGGTACATCGGGGACCCTGAAAGCTATCGTGTTGATTTTCGCATCGAGCGGGGATTCTGAGAGAGATTATTGCAGTATTCCCACGATCATTGCTGCAACGGACAGAGTCTACTTTACCAACAGTTCATATTCAGTCGACCCCTTCGCAAGAGCTTATGGCCCAGTCAAGCTGCTGAAAAAGGCGCTCTTCTTCGCTTTTCGTATCAGGGTCGTAGAGCTTTTCTATCCTTCCATGTTCCAAGTCGGTGATACGGTTGATCACTGCCATCGTATGAATAGCGCCTGCCAAATAGATGGCCATAGAATCCAATTCTTCAGGCGTGTATCTGCTCTCACTGTGTAACTGTTCCTGCAAAATACATTCTTCCAGCTTGTCTACACGATCATGAAACTCGTCCACATTGCTGACGAGATACGACTTCGCCAGAGCACTGGCCAAGTCGGACATTTCATCTTTCACTTTTGTTGGCGGCGCACTCTCTGGGATGGCGACACAGGCAGACAGAATGATAACCGCGAGCAAAGCTGAGATCCGTTTAGCGTACCGATTCACTTTTTCTTTCCTCTTGTTTTGCACTTGGCTCTCTCTTGGTCGTGAGAAGAATTCATCACCGAATCAGTTTACTCGTGATTCGGTGCGTTGGGTGCATCCCGGAATAGAGGCGAAGATGGTCATTTTTGGGCACTTCTTGCCAGCGGTCGATGCGGCTGGCACACAATCGATTTTGGCACGTAAACAAATGAAAGAAGGGAAGAGGGCAGTTGTCGAATTTGTTCGCTTAACACTCTCGCCGGCGGATTTTGATCGGCCGGGCCAGAATACGCCAATACCTCGCAATGGAGCGCCCGACTCTTGAATTTCAGTGGGAGCGTCACGCATGGTTGCGTCCGATGGAAAAGACAAAATACGTCGCAAAGTGGCGCAGCTTTATTGTGCCGTCAAGTGGCCATTTCCCTGGAAATCGAGTTTGTGTTTTGGCTTGTCAGGACGGGCATAAATCAAGCCCACGTTCAGTCAGCGGTCCCAAATCAAGCTTGACTGATGGATTTTCTGGATCTGTTCGTCGAATTGATTCGATGTCTGCGGCTCCAACGAATTGCCGATCATGCACATCGTTCACAGAGTACGTTACTTTCCCCTCAGGGTCGTGGATAGTTAGAGCGCCTTCGACGCATTGAAAGAACGGGAAACTGCGGTCAACGCAATTACAATGCAGGTAACCCCTTTCAATTGTCAATGGCCACTCCTCCCCCATATCCGCGCGGTATATGGTCGTGGTTGCTCCATTATTGGGCTCACATCCAGAAACAATCAGTATTAGAAACAGTAAGAATGGAATTCGTCTCATTACTTGATTCCCTGGCGTGGGTGGCCGCTGCCTCAACAGTGACTTTTGCGATCGTCCGGAGCGCAGCGTCAAGCGCGGGAATTCCCCTCTCAACCAGTATGGCACAGTTCGCCAACTGCAATCCGGACTGGCCGTTAATTTCGACCTCTACAAACATGAGAGACCGCATCCGTCTGGATGCACCTTATCTTTCTCGTTTCATAGTCCAAGAATTGGGGTTCACCATAGGGACTAACTCGTAAACCGTCGCACATATACCTCAGCTCGCAGTCCAATTCTTGGGGCCAGGCTCACAGTCGCTCTTAGGGAAGGCCGCCCAGAATTCAACATGAATCGTAGGCCTGCAGGCCAGTTAAGCGTCTTTCTCGCTGGTGTTGTGACAGACGAAATCAATCGATCCGGGAAGTCTCGCTAAGGGCCGCGAAGAACACTAAAGGCTTAACAGGCTCTCTTTGCGCAACTGCGCTGCCCTTAGCGGAAGAGCACATTGCCTCGGGGATTCGCTTTGCGACAAGCGTCAACGAGCCCTGTTCATTACTCGGTACATTGGCCCAGGTTCAGTTCACGTTATGTCTACAAATGTCGCGTTATGTATACAAATGTATACGTATGTCGCGCCAAATTCCTCTTTTTGGGACGCTATTCTGCGGCTTGGCTCACAGTCCCGCGCCGTCTCTAACGGATTCCGAGAGGGCAATTTCCTGTTTTCGGGCCCTCTTTTTGGGGCTTATATCACAAAGTAACATTGGGCTTTTTGCACACCACTAAGCGTCTGAATGCCCTCGCTCTTAGGGAACTCGGTCGATCGCTCTCCCCACGGTGCGCGGGAAACGTTTTCTGGTGTGTCATCTATTTTAGGGAACTCTTCAGGCCGTCCGCAACGACACAACATAGATTGTCAATCTAAAACCCACAACATCAGCGCCAGGCCCAAGGCAACCCCAGCAGTTCCAGATGTTGCCATTAAGGTGGCGTAACCCAAAACTCCTCCCTTTCGTTTCCATGTTGCTATTCCGAGATAAAGGCCTAAAGGCGCACATAGCGGTATGAGAGCCGCAACAATAGTGTATTGCAGAACAGCTATTGCGGGAACCGCGTAAAGCGCTATACCCTTAAAGAGTCCCGCAAAGCCCGCAATGATTGCACTAAGGACAATCCATTCTTTCATGGCTACAACCCGTCAAAACCAGAAGGGAGTCAACCCTCGAATGTTACTCTGGTATTTGATCCCCCTTTTTTTGGCGATGCGCTTAATTGCAACGGTCGACTCTTTATTTGGGTTCAATTCTCGGTTCCGGCAACTTCTCTACGACTATTGTTGACGCTAAACAGAGACATAGCCGCCTTCTGAGGCATACCGTCGGTATTCGAGTCGAGTTTTAGTGGGCGGCCTGTGGCGTGTTGCAGGTGTGGTGTCAGCGGCTTGTTCGTGTCTTCCCTGGAAACTGACGTTTCATGCGATGTATTCATTCTTGTGCAGTTCACTTCACTGACATTATACCACAGGAAATTGCACTATTTGGGACGATTCCCGCCCGACCAGGACATACGCATCTTATTGGGAGAGAACTTTCAGGACGTAGTCAGTTTTCCAACCGGCTCGTTTACGTTTGGCAGAAATACCGATTTGGGCGCTGTTCTCTCTGGGGAAGGGATTGAAAGCCATGCGGCGCAAGACGGCCAAGTTGTGCTGCGCATGGCCCTGACCGATGCGACTGTCGTCGCCATACAAGACCCAGTAGAGTGGATTCTCGATGCTCCGGTGGCTGAGGGTGGAAGTCAGGAGCTGTTTGGCATCGGAGTAAGAGATTGAATTCACATCAGATGCAATTGCTTTGGGGGCTGATGCGGGCATTTCATTCATTGTGGACCGTTTGAGTCAGCTTCATTTTGATGGTGCGACACAGGCATTCTCATCTGTGTGTTGGACGAGAGTTCATGAGCGTTTACGAGAGTTTACGAGCGTCTACGGGTTGTCTGCGCTGCATTTCACGGGATTTGCCTGATGGGCTGTGACCGGGGGCTTGCCGATGCAGGTTGTCTCGTATGCGCGTTGGACGAGAGATACTGCCAGGGATTTTTCTCGCCTGCGTGTTGCAGTAGACAGAACCAATCGATCGGCGAAGTCATGCGAAGGGCGGCGAGGAACACTGAAGGCGTAACGGATTTTCTGTGCGCGGTTCTTGGCAGAAGAGCACTTTGCTCCCCCAAATCGCATTGGTGACAAACGTCAACGGGCACTCGTCATTACTGGATTCATTTGTCCGTGTTCAGGCCGCGTTATGTCTACAAATGTCGCGCCATGTCTACATGTGTCTACAAATGTCGCGCCAAGAAAAAAATTCTGGGACGCTTTCCTTGCGACTTGTCGAACAGTCCCCCGCCGTCTCTGACGAAAGCCGAGAGGACGTTTTGGGCGCATTTCGCAGCGTTTCAGCTGACCGCTTTCACCTGCAAGTTTTCTCTGGGCGAGTGCAGTGGCTTTTCAGTTCGTGCGCCTCGAATGTTCACAGTGTGGGACCACCAAACGGGCCCACAAGGGGAACCTATTCGATTCAGGCAGCCTTACTGGGCATTGAACCGATTCGATGCAACTATCCTGGGTTAGGGCGGTCTAAGTCGACCCAAGTCGACCCAAGTCGACGTAAGTCGACGTAAGTCGACGGGATTTCTTTTTTTCTGGACCTTTTTCTTGATTTCGCAGACGGTTCCTCCAGCCGAATCAGGCAGCCTCACGAGGTTTGTTCAATTTCGTTGCAGTTGGCCTTGGGTTCGGTCGGGTTTCGACGGATTATGTCGGCGTTTTTCCTTTTTGTAGGCCCTTACCTGCTTGAGTTCACAGACGTTTCCTCGCCGTCTTCCATTGGCATCGGAAGATGAAGAATGGGCAACTCACAGACGTACAGCGGCCCTCCTTCGGCTTCAGATATTCTTTTGGCGGGAGTCGTGGCTTCTCAGGGTCAGAGGAAACGCAACTCATTTCGGAAACTATTATAACACAGGATTTGGGGCCACAAGGGGCGACTTTACCCGAATCTCAGGGCAATCGCATCCTATGGGGAGAGAAGTCTCAGGAGAAAGTCAGTTATCCAACCGGCTCGTTTACGTTTGGCAGCGATACCGATTTTGGCGCTTTTCTCTATGCGAAGTAACTACAGAGCCCCAGTAGTTGACCGGCCAGACATCCTTGGAACCATTCAGGCTCTTGGTGACACAACTGGTGTACAGCCG
Source organism: Caldilineaceae bacterium (assembly GCA_965116395.1). Lineage (GTDB taxonomy): Bacteria > Chloroflexota > Anaerolineae > Caldilineales > Caldilineaceae > Bin5. The sequence goes on along the minus strand of OZ220684.1, from coordinate 4,233,217 downwards.
CCGCCATGCTCGCCAGCCGACACCTTGCGAAGAAGGCACACGGTCGGTGAGGCATGTTTTTGTAGGGGGGCGTTGCGGGGGCGCAGCCCCTGCACAAGGGAGGGCCGAAGGCCCGACCGCCCATATGCAAGGAGGGAGGAGAGAGTGACACCGATTGGTCTGCCGAAGTATGAAACTGAAACTGAGCGCGGCTTGTTTGCAACAGGAGGTGTACGAGAGTTCATCCCCATTTTGGAATGTACCCGGCGGTTGCGCCACTGTCTACTTTTGTGTTCTGGAGTGATATAATGAGCCTCGCTGACCAATGGCCTAGAGTCGTGTGACCAGTTACTGCACTTACTGCGGCCATTCGCCGATAAATTAGCAACCCCTACTGAACAGAAGAGGAAAATGCGATGCCGCTGGAAAAGACTCTTGAAGAGCAACTCCTGCGTCTGAAACTGGACGGTTGGTGCGTTGTCGAAAATGTGATTCCTGCCGATGAGGTCACGGGGGTGCGGGAGAGTGTGGCGGCGGCGACGCTGCGACACCAGCGGCCGGACGCGCCGGCGAACATCGGCCATCGTACCGGGCTGATCAACTACGATCAGTCGTTCGCGCCCTATCTGGTGACGCCCCATTTCATCGGCCTGATCAGGGCGGCACTTGGCCGGAACGTGCGCGTTTCCTTCACGTCGGCGATGATAAACTATCCGGACAACGCACGCGGAACGCTGCACGCGGACTGGCCGTTCAACCAGCACAATGCGGGGCATATCCCGGCACCGTATCCCGATATGCTCGCCCATTTCACGACGCTGTGGATGCTGTCTCCGTTTAGCGTTGAGAACGGCGGAACCATTATCGTGCCCGGCAGCCACCGCATGGAGACAAACCCCAGCGCAGAATCCTGCAGCCACGACGAAAACACACCCTATCCCACCGAAATTCAGGCCACCGGCGACGCTGGCAGCGTACTGGTGATGGATAGCCGTATGTGGCATGCCGCCGGTGCCAACCGTACCGACGCGACACGCGTGGCGATAGCGATTCGCTTCGCGCCCTGGTGGCTCAATCTCAACGGGCTCAGGCCAGGATCCAGGGAGAGGGCCAGGCAGATGGAGGCAACCGGCCTCAAGGAAAACGAGGTCGATGCCGTGAAGAACGAGGTATTCGCAGGATTGCCGCCCGCGGTCCAGCCACTGTTCGAACACTGGGTAGAGAACTAGATGAACACAGAACGCCTTGCGGCGACCCTGGCCGAGCAGGTTGATCCGCAGCGGATTACGCAACTTACCCTGGACATGGTCCGCATCCCCAGCCCGCCAGGTGAGGAACGCGCCGTTTCCGAGTTTTACGCGGATGTCCTGCGTGGGGCGGACCTGGAAGTGGAGCTGGACTACGAGTTTCCCAGAAGCCCCAGCGTCGTAGCATGGCTGCGGGGCAGCGGTAGGGAGCCCACGCTTCAGCTGGACGGCCATACCGATACCGTTGACTTGCCGGGGCCGGAGCCGCGCTTTGAGAATGGATTTATCCACGGGCGCGGTTCCGAAGATATGAAAGCGTCACTAGCGGCAATGGCCGAAGCTGCCCGCATCGTTCGCGCTGCCGGCGTCAAACTGAAAGGCGACTTGCTCCTGACCGCACACGGCCGCCACGAAAGCGCCACAAATGAAACGCTGATCTCTCTTATCGAAAAGGGCGTTCACGGCGACGCTGTGATCGTCACCGAGCTAGGCGGCAAGGACCTGCCCATTACAGGCATGGGCCTCGCCTTCTGGGAGCTGAGGATAGCGGGCGACGATGAGGGCATACACGAAACAGTAGCCCAGGCGGGAGCTCCCCACGCGGTGATGGCCGGGTACAGAGCTGTACAGCTTCTGCAGGAGAAAGCGGCTGAACTCGCCGGCATAGAGCATCCTTATCTGGGCGCGGAATCTATCTTCATTGGGCGATTTCAAGGCGGCGACTACTTTAATCGAATGCCGGCCTCGTGCGTTATCGCGGGGACGCGCCGGTTTGGCCCGGGCTGCAGCCTGGATGCGATTCGCGAGGAGTTCGAGAGACTGGCTGCCCGTGTAAAAATGGAAAGCGGTGCAAACGTCGAAGTTTGGCTGGACGGGATAGAGGGATACAGCGTCGACGAAAACGAACGCCTGGCAAAAGCGCTACTCCGCTCCCATCAGCAAGTGACCGGCAAAGAGCTTCCGCTGGCCGGGACCAGAGCTGCGGCCAACGTTCCCCACTTTGTACATTTGGCGCACGTCCCTGCGCTGTACTACGGCGCCAGCTATCTGACGGCACACTCGGAACTCGAGCGGGTTGAACTGGCACAGGTCGTGCGCGCCGCTAAAGTTTACATCCACGCCATCCTCGCCTATCTTGGCGTTGCGGAGTAATGCAAATGAGCGAAACGCGAACTGTAGTGATCACCTCCAATGTCTTCCCTGGTTTAGAGGTTGAACAGGATATCCTGACCCCGCTGAATGTCGAGATCGTCAAACGCCCGTGCCAGACCCGGAAACAGTTGATCGCCGCCGGCAAGGACGCCGCGGCGCTGATAGTTGGAAACGTACGGATCGACGCAGAGGTCCTGTCGCACTGGCCCAATTGCCTTGCCATCGTCAAGCCCGCGGTCGGTGTAGACAACATCGACCAGGAGGCGGCGACTGCGGCCGGCGTCTGTGTTGCCAACGTGCCCGACTACGGTACCGACGAAGTGGCTACGCACGCGATGGCGCTGCTGCTGAACGCGATTCGCTATGTTGACGCTGAAGCGACCGCGGTGCGCGGGGGCCGCTGGCAGCCCAAGCCCCCTTACCCGATCCAGCGCAGCGCGGGGCGAACGCTGGGAATCATTGGATTCGGCCGCATCGGCCAGTCGGTGGCCAAAAAGGCGGCCGGTTTTGACTGGCGCCTGCTGGCGTGGGACCCCTATTTGGACGACGACGAGATACGCCGCGGCAACGCCGAACCCGCTGATTTCGAAACGCTCCTGGCGCAGTCGGACTTTGTCAGCTTGCACCTGCCCCTGACGGAAGAGACGCAGGGAATGATCGATGCGAGCGTACTGTCGAAGATGAAGCCGACCGCTTTCCTCGTGAATACGGCCCGCGGCCCTATTGTCGATTCCGGCGCACTGCTTGAGGCGGTCGAGTCGGGTCAGATCGCGGGCGCGGCGGTGGATGTGGTTGAAGAGGAGCCGCCGCCGCCGGACCACCCACTTTACCGTACGGACAGGATTCTGGTGACGGCGCACGTAGCCTGGTATTCGGAACAGGCTTTCCGTGACGTGCGCGTGAAAGCGGTGCAGGAATTGGCGCGCGTGCTGCAGGGCGAATTACCCATTAACCTGGTAAATCCAGCGGTTGAACCGCGCTTTACCGTGCGCGGCACAGGGTAAGTCGGTTGCGCTTCGGCCTGGCCGCCTGCCCACCTCAGTTGTTTATAGACGGCCACGTTGAGCGTGGACTTGAACGCTGTCAAGTTGCAGCCGGGCGAGGATTTCGGCGCCAGCGAAGCAGGCCCTTTCTTGCGAGAAAGCCGTGATAATGCAAAGAGCAAGCATGGAGAAGTTTGAGGCGCCTCTTCCCGAAAAGCTCGTCCAGGAGTTGAGCGAATTCTGGCAGACAATACCGGAACTTCAGACCGATGAACGATGGCGACGTGAATTGCTTGGCCTTGACCCGTCGCACAACCGTACCCTTGTTTACTTTGTGCGACGCCGCAAGAAAATTGCCGCAATGTGCCAGATTTGGGTTTCCCGCCGTCTCCCCGTGTTAAGCGAGTTTACCTATCCCGCCACCAGGCCGGAATTTCGCGGAGAGGGGATAGGAACAGGACTTTGGAGCGCAGCCATCGCGGATGTTAAAGCTGCGGGCGGGCGCGCCATGTTCCTCGGCACCAATGAACGCGCTGCTTTCAGACTGTATCGACGATTAGGTTTCTCCAAGCTGCCAGCCTCCATAACTTTCGTGAAAGAGCTCAACGGGCAAGCAGCGGAAGAATTTCTCGTCGATTGGTTCAGAGAGGCTGGGCCGGCATCGGTATCAGTCGGTGATCCAGACGACCAGATACCTTCTTATCCGCTGATCGTTTCGCCGCACGATTGGCAGGTTCTCGATGCAAATGCCGGATTGTTTTCTTTGCGGTACAGCCTGCACCGTACGTTCCACGGGTTGTATCGAGCATACGAGCGCGTCGTTGGTGACGGGCATGGCGCGCGCTTCGCAGCACGTACGGCTGATGGCCGCGTCGTGGGGATGTCTACCGCCAGGCTGCACGCAGATGGTTCGTGCTCAGTGGATGGATTCGTCCACCATAACTATCTCGAATCGTGGCACGAGTTAATTGCGCCGGCCATCGAATTGGGAAGAAGCCGGGCGGCCGGCTTGGTTCACGCGCGATTATCCCGTGAGGACTTCGAGAAGCGCAAGCTGTTCGAAGAGCTAGGGTTTAGGGAAGTAGGTCCAGCTCCTGAATTTGTGTTGGACAGTCTGCAATTGAACAAAGAGCGGAATATCGAGCCGCTGGCGGTGTCCGCCGTGAGGATGGAGTTGAGGCTGTAAGCGCAGCGAACTTGGATCAATCCAGGACCGTACGCGGATCGAGCGCGTCCCGAATTCCATCACCGGCAAAGTTCACTGAGAGCACGGTCACGGCGATGGCCAGGCCTGCTGGTATCCAACGCCAGGGCATGCCCTCCAGCGTAGGCAGTTCCATGGCCGTATGCAGGGTGGACCCCCAGCTAGGTGTGGGCTGTTGCACCCCCAACCCCAGGAAGCTCAGGCTCGCCTCTGTCAGGATCGCGCCGGCCAGGCCCAGGGTACATGCCACCACGATGGGGCCAACGACATTGGGGAGCATGTGGCGGAACACAATCCGGTTCCAAGGTGCGCCGTAGGATAAGGCAGCGACAACGAACTCCTGCTCACGTAAAGCGAGAAACTGCCCCCGCACCAACCGACACATGTGCGTCCAACCAAATATCCCAATGATGATCATGACGTTCAAGATGCTTGGCGGTAGCACGGCAGCGGCGGTGATGATCAGCAGCAAGGTCGGGAAAGACATCATCATATCAGTAAAACGCATGATGGTGTTGTCCACGTGTCCGCCCATGTAGCCGGCGATGCTACCCAACAAGATGCCGATGGTGGCGTAGATACCTACGGCGACAATGCCAACCGAAAGGGAGACCCGAGAGCCGTAAACCAGGCGAGCCCAAACGTCGCGGCCCACCCCATCCGTCCCCAGAATGTGCGCTGCGCTGGGTGGCTTGTTTCTCCCTCTCAAATTGGTGGCAGAAGGGTCCTGCCTGGCCACGGTGGGCGCAAAAGTGGCTGTGAGCACGAGAGCCACAAGCATGGAAAGACCCAGCATCCCCAGTCGATGTCGCAGGAGCCGGCGCCAGAATCGATCCCACAGCGATGGGCCGCGTGCTGAGATCACTGAGTCCATAGTGGTCAGATCACACCTCTCAGACCTATCAATAACGGATGCGTGGGTCCGCGACGGCGTATGTCAGATCCGTCAGCAGATTGGCAATCACAACAGTCAGAGCTGCTATCAAGTTCACGCCCATAATGAGCGTGTAGTCGCGGCTATGGACGCCCTGCAAAGTGTACCTGGCTATCCCCGGCCAGACGAAGACCGATTCGATGATGATGGAGCCGCTGAGTAGCCACGGGATTTCAAGTCCAACCAGCGTTATCAGGGGAATCAGCGCATTGCGTAAGGTGTGGCGAAGAAGGATATAGCGCTCCCTGAACCCCTTGGCGCGGGCTACGGTGACGTAGTCCTGCCTGATCACGTCCAAAATGCTCGTCCGAGTGTAGCGCATGAACGTAGCTACGCTTCCCAGTCCGAGCACGGCGACCGGCAAAACCATGTGATGAAGACGCGTTGCCAGGCTGGGCGACTCCCCGTAGACCCACCCCCCCATCGCGGGAAAAAGACGCAACTTGAGCGCGAAGAGGGCAATGGCGCCGATGCCGAAAACGAAGCTGGGGGTGGAAATCCACACGAAGCCGAGTATGGTAAGGAGTTGGTCAACCCACGTATACTGTTTGACAGCCGAGATAATGCCCAGCGTTACGCCAGCAACGACACCAAAGGTCAGCGCGGAAAGGGTCAATTGTAAGGTGTACGGCGCGCGCTTTAATACCTCCTTGAGCATAGGTTCACCGGAGGAAAGGGAGTAGCCCAAATTGCCGCGCGTGACTTCGCGCAGCCAAAGGAGATAGCGCATATGTGGCGGCCTGTCCAGCCCATAAGCCTCACGCATGGCCTGGACTCGCTCGGGTGACATCAAGACAGCCTTGTCAGGTGGAATCATCGCATCGACAAAGTCTCCCGGCATTAACTCGGTGAGAATGAACGTGATTATCGTCACTCCGAGTAAGATGGGAATTGAGATCGCCAGGCGACGTATGATGTATTGCCTCATGGACTCTTCCCTTGAACGGCTCCTGATTCTTGTTCTTAGTTGTCGGGCCCCGGTCACGGCAGTGGCCCGGAGGGCGCTCCAAAACCAAGAAATGTCTACGTTAAACTGCTCTTTCAAACACCTGAAACAGTTCGGCGACGTGTAGGCTCCGGGAGACTACAATTCTGACTGTGTTTGTGTGATTGGCGTGATGAAGATGACCAAAATCATCGCCATCATCTCAATCAGAGGTCAGAGATGATGGACAGGGGGGCCTTCGCCAGGAAAGCGGCGCCACTCTCCGGCGCGCGCCAACCTGCCTGTTGCGCCCCCCACATGCCCAGATACTACGATGTCACGTCCCAGTTGTGCGCATTGTTCCATCCGGTGTTGAATATCGACTGCATCAGCCAAATCGCGTTCTCGTCGAAGCCGGTGATCCGCTTATTGACTGCGATGGCGCCAACGTACTTGACGAAGGGTATCACGGGCAGCTGCTCGTTTACCAGGTGCTGAAGCTCGGTCATGTACTGCCGCTGCACCTCTTCGTCGGGGGAGGTCTGAACCTTGAGAAACAGTTCGTCCGCTTCGTCGGTATTCCACATGGCGCGACAGCCATCATCCTTGATAAACCAGCCGCGGTAGGCGGTGATGTGAGAGGTTCCGAAACCTTCGTAAGCGAGATCAAACTCGCACTCAACATTGCGTTTTACCCAGCCTGTTCCTTCCAGCAGGAGCGGTTGAGACTTGACCCCTACGTCGGCCAGATTCTGCTGGATTGCGGCAAACCAGTCATGGTGGGTGGGGTTGTCGTAGTAGTACTCCAGTGTGAGTTCCTGGTTGGGATCCCAGACGCCGTCCGCCTCGGCCTGCGCCAGCAAATCCCTTGCTTTGTCGGGATTGTACTCGTATGGGTTCAACCCTTCAGGCACCCAATCCGGTTGCTGCATGAAAGAATCCCAGGGAATACACATCCCGGATTCGAGTTCTTCGCATAAAGCCTGCCGGTCGATAGCGTACAACAAGGCTTGCCTGACGCGCATATCAGAGAGGTAGGGCTTCTGCTCGTTGACTCTCAGCATGCGGTGATAGAGACGATTCACTTCGTACACATCGACGTTGGGAAGCGCCTTGACCCTTTCCAAGTAGGGCGACGGCACATTCCAGACATCCAGATCGCCTTTCTCCAGGGCAATGAACTGAGTGTCGCTTTCGCCGAAGTTTCTGATCATGATGCGATCCAGCTTGGGCTGGCCCAGATGAAAGTCATCGTTGCGAACCAGCTCGACGAACTGGTCACGCTCTGCCGCTACAAACTTGAAGGGACCCGAGCCCATGTGTGTCTCCGGCTGGAACCAGGCCGGGCTGTACTCCTCCTTCAGGTCCTCCGGGTTGATGTTTGCGAGAATGTGAGCCGGCAGAATGTTCATCTCGCATATCGTGGTGTCATCCCAGCGGGCAAAGGGTTCTGCCAGAGTGAAGCGAATGGTGTAGTCGTCAATGACTTCGACCCCTGAAAGTTCATCGGAAGCGCCGTCGTAGAACTCCCTCCCTCCTGCGATGAAGTCTGTCCAGAAGATAGGATTGACATTGGCTTCTTTCGTCAGGTATAGCTTGGCAGTGGCCTCAACGTCTCTGGCTGTCAACGGTGTACCGTCGTGGAACTTCACATCCTGTCGCATATAGAAGGTGTATTGGCTTGCGTCGGGAGATACCTCGGCCTTCTCGGCGATGCCGAGGCGTTTCGTCTGAAGGTTGCCAAATTCCATCAGGCGGCTGTGCGTCAGCAGAGGCACTAATTGGCTTTCAGCGCCCCAGCCCATGAGTGTCGGCTTGATTGGATTGTAGGTCCCCCAGCCTTGGTTAAAGGTGATCGTTTTCTCCATCTCTGCCGGAGCCGTTTCAGGCGCAGCGGACGCCTCCTGAGCCGTTTCAGGCGCTGCTGTCGGTGCGGCACAGGCTGCGAGAACCACGCCTGTCGTCGTCATGCCCGCCACCAGAAACTCTCTACGTGTCAGCTTGCTTGCCATTTCGTCCTCCTTGGTTTCGACCTGCACAATTCTGGTTACCGGTCACCTCATTCGCTGAATCCTGCTACTCAGAACTGTAAGACTCCATCTGAAATATGGCATCACCTCCTGGCAGACTGCAGTTCTCAGTAATGAGCTCCTGGTTTTGAGGCGCCCTCTGGGCCACTGCCGCGACCGGGGCCTGACAACAAGAGACGAAAAACTGAAAACCAGGTAATGAGCACACGTCTGACCCGCTCCTCATTGGTAAGTCTTACGACTTCGAATCGTGATCACAAGACGCCTCAAGCAGCGGCCAGTTCGTAGGCGAAGAAGTCGGCATCATCCAGGACGAAACGCAAGCTGATCTCGCAGTCCGGCGGCAATTCAGCCAGTGATTTGTGACGCCACTTTATCTCGCCGGAGACGGCATCGCCGCTGAATCCCAGGCAATCCACCACGCCGAATCCCTCGACGGGGTTGCCATCGACTTCGAGCGCCTCGGTCTTCACCGACCCAAGAGGCGCCCTTGCGTTGATCAGGAGGCGACTGCCGTCAATGGCGCCGTGGTTGACGACGAAGCTACCCTGGTTGCCCGTGGACAGGCTGGCATAGCGATCGCGTTTAATCTTCGCGATTGAAATCGCATATTCGTTGCCCATTCTGGCGTCTTGCCAGTCAACGTCTGTTCGATAGTCCATGGTGTGACGAGCCTTGATTGGGTCAAAATACGAATGATCTCGCTTGGCGCCGGTATAGTAAATCCACACCTCATCGTTGACCGCGACGGGGCGGTTACAGGTGTAGAGGTGACCGCCATCGAATTCACCCTTTTCCCCCATGGGGATGAAGGGTTGGCGATCAGGCGTGCGGTGCCAGTGGTTGCCGTCATCGTATGAAAAAACGAGATGGCAGTCTATTGCACCCCACCAACCGGTCCGACGACCTGGCAGAAAAGGCAAGGGAACCCAATAGATCCAAAGCAGGCCCACGATAAAGTCGTCGTAGGGATCCAGCGCCATGCCGTAGAACTCGGCATGGTGGTAACCTCTCTCCCTGGCGATGCGGTCATCGAGGGCGTCTGCCACCAGGACTGTTCTCGGTTCCGTCCAGCGCTGAAAGTCCTTGCTGGCTGTGACGGCCACCGACCGCCGGTCCACCAGATCGTAACGCACCTGTGTCTTCACGGTTCCGAAGTAGCGCCCTCGCGGTTCATCGCCGATGAAGTTCCCTACGTCATGTACGGTGCCCATTGGGCCGGTTGCCGGATTTTCTTTCCAGAACAACCCGTCGGGGGAGTGGGCCAGGTAATATCCATTTCCGGGATATGCGGTATTGCGCTCTTTCATGACCTGCTCTGCGCCCACGTAACCGGTTGCCTTGTACCGTCTCTCCGGATCAGGATCATCCGCATCCAGGACGACAGATGGGTTGTGCCGGATCAGATTGACCAGGTTGGTGCGCTGAAAATTACCGTATGGTTCAATGTCCAGGTCGGGCTTTTCCAGTGGAGGCCATCGAAGGATTCGGCGTATCCTACATAGTACGAATTACCTGGAGGCGGGACTTCTGGGTACGGGTTATACCACATGCGGTAGCGTCCCTGGTCGACCATCACTGTCCCAAAGAGCAAGGGCCCGAAGTGTTCCCAAGGTCTATCCCCCAGAAGAACCGGCTCGGGATGCTTTCTGGCCGGCCAGAAACGATGCGTGATGGAGTCATCAACAGCGGTGACCTTGCGAGTGTCCAACATGATTCGACGTTTGCCCATGTCTGCCAGCCTCCGCGTAGGCCGTTGGATCGATTACAGGAGAATAACAGCATACTCCTCGTCAATTAGCGCCACTTGCATCTCCTACCACGTCTTCAAATTCCTCCAGCAGTGCATTCACTTGCTTCTGTTGCTCCGGCCCAATTGCCGCGTGGGGCGATGAAATTCGCGCCGAGCATACTCCCAGGCGTTCGAGCGCGTATTTGACCGTGGCATAGGCAGTGCCAGGGCCTGCGTACAGGGCATCACAGAAAGCGATCAGGCGTTTCTGTTGTTCCCCAACTGCGTCCCAATCACCGCCAACCGCGCTGTTGTACATTTTCACGCACCAGCCTGGGCAGAGATTGCCGGGCCCACCCATCGTGTAGTGCCGTATGCCCAGAAACAGGGCCGCCCCATAGAGGTATTCGTCGCCGCTCATAACTGCAAAACGGCCAGGGCGGTCCGCCTGCAGGAAACTCTTCTGAAGCGACAAAAAGGGCATGTAGACCTTCACACCGACGACCCCGGGCGCCCGGCTGATCTGCGCCAGTGTGTCCTCTCCAATAGTAACGCCGACCTCGTCGTTCTGGTACACGACCACAGGCATCCCACTGGCGGCGGCAAGTTCCTTGAAGTATTCGTAGATAAGATTCTGCGGAATGTGGTAACTGTACGGTGGTGTGGACAGGATGACGTCAGCGCCGGCTTCCCGGGCCATTTCGGCCTGCTGCAACGCCCGCGGCAGGGCCTGTTCACTTACGCCGACCATGACGGGGAGCCTGCCTTTAGCGATTCGGCAGGTCTCTACCAGCATCGCGTTGCGGGCGCTGCTGGACAGAAGAGGTTGCTCACCCATCCAACCCAGCGGGAAAAGACATGACGCGCCACCCGCAATGACGCGTTCGAGCAGCCGTTCCAGCCCAGCCGCATCCAACTCGTCGCACGCATTCAGCGGTGTGGCCAGGGCTACCGTCAGCCCCTTCATTTGGTCCAGCAACGACGCTATCCTGTCCGCAGATAGTCCCTGATCGTTCATTGTTGGTAAGTCCCTCCGAAATCACTGATGCCGGAAGATAAGTGCCGGATCCAATACCGACTTCTCGTTATCCAGTTCTGAAGTCAGTACACCTTCCCGAAGCGGCGTGCAATGTTCGCCTGTCTTTAGGAAAAGCAGCGGGTCAACTCGGTACTGGGCCAAGCCAACCTCAAGCGCATCCCGGGCGTGGAAGAGGCGGGCCACGGCGTTCCCCACGTTCCCCACTTGAACCAGTCCTCTTAATTCCAACAATGCTCCAAGCTTGTTGAAGTCATTGCCCGCGAAGTCTGGCTTGGGGCTATAGATCAAAGTGAGGAGTGGGCGCAGTGAGCCATCCCGGTCCTGGATGCGAGCCTCTACTTCGCTCCACCGCCGGTAGGGGACTTGAACCAGCTGTTCCAAAACGTGAAAGAAAGTACAGCGCAGATAGGGTACGCCCAACAGCAGAATGTGGGCATCCAATTCATGGAGCATCCAGAACGGCCCATCGGCCGCCCAAGCTGACGGCCCGTGACTGGCCGTAATCTCATCCGCGTGAGATCCAAGGGCAGCGATGGAGTGGAGCAAGTGGCAACTCCTTCGCGCGCCAGGCCGCGTCCTGGTGACCTCCGTGACGCGGCCCATCCCAGAGGGATCACGGGCCGGGTCGAAGACGGGGTAGTCGTCACGGCCACGATCAAAGGTGAAGGTTGGCACGACGAGAGTGCCCGTCGGGCCGAGGACGCTCAAAATGGCATCGACTATTGTATCGGCCCCGCCATTCACGTGTCCTATGCTGCTCATCGAACTGTGAATAAAGACGATAGCGCCAGCAGGCAGTCCCAATGCTCGCAGAGCTACAACAATCTGGTCCTGTGTCAGAATATTTTTCATTAGTTATTTCACTTTAATATTATTATATTGCAGTCGGTCTTCTTTTGTCAATACAGTATTTTATGCGAGGTCCACTCAAGACTTTAGGCGAAGATGGTAACTCGGGGATTTCATTCCAGCGGCCGCTGAGCAAACGGGTCTGGAGTGCAAGCATGGCCCGGGCACAGGGACGGGACCAGTGCATGCCAGCCTGTTTCATGCAGCTTCGCCAAGGTTTTGGCCGCAGGTTCGACCGTATCGCTGCTGACGGGGAAGCCGGCTTGCCATCAGTGGGCGTAGCCTATACGCGGTAGCCTTTTCGACAGGCAGACTAAAGCCTGTTGCACGGCTGGCAACAACGACGAACTATTTGGATAGAGTCGGCGTAGGCGGTCCGGAATGAGGATGCGCTTTCGACAACCACTGGGCCGCTAGAAAAGAACCTACTACTCTGACAGCCGCCAGCCGTTGGTCTGGACAACCCCAAAATCTGGGCCGCACCCTTTTGGGGTTCCTCCCTCTCCGGGGTTGCGCCTTGGATCTGAGGGAACGTCATTCACCGATTTTCTCTGTGAGTCACAGGCAGCCGGTAACTTCCCCTGTAACTACTCAGCCGCAACTGATTCGCAACCCCGAACGAGGTGAGCAAAGGGTGTTCTTTCTCCACTCATTGCTGTCATTTGGGCGGTCGGCCGCAAGCGGCCTCCCTTGTGCAGGGGCTGCGCCCCCGCAACGCCCCCCTCTGTCTACCCACCGTACTGGTTCTTCGCCACCTTCGTGGCATGCCGACAGTGCACCCCAACCAACCTGGCGCCTGCCAACCGAATACACCATCCGATAGCCTCATTGGCGGCGGGGACTAAAAGTAGATAAAGACAGACACTGTATGCGGCTTAGTAGTTACCTTCCCCTTTCTAAGGGATGCACACTCAGGAATCTTGGCAAGTCAGCCATACATCTTGGCAGTGGCAAAACGCTTGACGCAGACGAAGCGGGCCGGCATGAACCGGGTACGGGCAGGATCAACTTTTTGTAGATTGGGGCACTGCTACACGAGTCAGTGTGTAACTGTGTGGAGGCGTCTTCTCAAGCCTACGATCTTCAAGCTATGGAGCGTTTTCGGGATGTGTTTGCCTTGAACCGGCCCAGATAGCACGTCCTCAACCCTGGGCAACTCAGCCGCCCCAGCTCCCAGTAAAGTCCCCGACATCGAAATCAGGCATCTCAGTGTAGAAAGTGCGCAACGGTCTCGAGTGGAAATCGGGGGCAGGGTGACCGGCCGGTAGCAGTTCAGCCGCTAGCGCACCGTGGCCCTGATGGCACTCCTCTGCGCCTGCTTCCAGGATCGCCGTCAACTTGGCGAAGCGGGTGTGCAGTTTCTCCGCCTCTGCCACCGAAAAGAGGCCGGCAACTTTCTCGTAGTACTCGTGGCTGACCGGTCCGGCAAGAAGCTCTTCCCGCTCGGCGTAGGGAAGACCAGCGATCTCAGGCTGCTTCAGCTTGTGTATCTTGCCAGCCAGCCGGCACAGCAGCATCACGCACACGATTTTTCCCTCGCTGCCGGGGTGAAGCTTTGCCAATTCTTCCAGGAAGGCGTTCTTGTCCGTGTCGATAATCGCCCGCAACACCGACTCAATCTGCTTGATTTCCTGCTCGTGCAGTTCGGCAAAGTGTGCAAAGCTGGTGCGAAGATGGGCCGGAAGACGCTCGGTGAACGCCAACGAGTGATCCCAATGGTGGAAATGAACGTAGGGGAAAATCGGGCCGCCGAAAGAACGATAGCCCAGATGGATCGTTCGCCGCAGCTTACTGCCATAAATGCTGCCCCAATGCATAATGATGTTGGGATAGACCACACCGTCGCCCGCTCTGAGTTTTACCTGAACGCTGCCCGGCAGAGGAACGCACGGGTCGGCTAACAACTGGCGCTTTTGCTCCTCGTTGTCGGGACGGCGGTGACTTCCAGGCACAACCCACAGCACGTCATCATCGTAAAGCGCAATGTTCCACTGAACATAACCGGGGGCGTTGGCCACCAGGTCCATCTGCAATCCGTCCAGGGGCGTCTGTTCCATGGCGTCAATATCGCGATGCCAGTCCGTGTAACCGTAGTCGCGTATTGGACTGCACATGACCTGTAAACCTGTCGGCGTTGTCTCTTTGCCTCGCATCAGTTGGTGGCTGACACCAAGCGTAGTCTCGCCCAGGCAGAATTCCAGTACATTGGCGGTTAATTCATCTATCACCGTGTCGATTTCCACGCGCGGCTGCCGCGCGCTCTGCCAGGCCCCGCCCGGCGGCTCTCCGGGCTTGCGGTCATTCGCCGAGCGCACTTGATGGCGCGTGACGAGCAGATCGACGCTGGCGCGCAAGTCATCCAGTTGGTCTGGGGGAACGACCTGCGGCAGGATGATAAAGCCATCTTCAAGCAATTGCTGTGGGTCAACTTTCATGTCTGGCCTCGTTAAATTGAATGGCAGCCGGGATGTTCTTTCTCCAGGAGAAATGGGTGAAGAGGATAACAGAGACCTCTCGCTGCCAGCCCATTCCGCAGCCCTCACTCATTCTGGTGTTAAAGAACCAGATAAACTCTCCACTTCAAAGCTGCTTACGTCCGAATCGATGCTGCCTGGGACTATGGCGCTGAATTTCCAACGCTTACCCGGACCAAGATCCTCTACATCGGCAGTGGCCGTGCCGATCTGCTCGCCATCTTCATCATATAGCAGGAAAGAGACCTCAATCACTGCGTAGGCAGCGTCACCCTGGTTGATAATAATTCCCTCGACTCTACGGGCTCGTTCTCTTTCCAAAGGTTCGGTGAGATAGCTGTCCAACATGCAGAGGCTCCCGCTGCACAGCGGCGTTGGCGACGGCTTTGGCGCCGGTGTTGGCTGGGGGCGCCCACCACAGGCGGCCCACAAGGGCAATGCCAATATCAGAGCACATGTCAGCAAGACTACTCGTCTTCCCACTTTACGCTTCCTCCTTCACATCTGATGGCGACGACAAGGGGTTGAGCCGAGAGGGTGCGACCCCGCTACCGGAGTTGCATGCGGGGATCCAATGCGTCTCGCAGTCCGTCCCCCATGAAATTGATTGACATGACCAGGACAAAAATGGCAATGCCAGGCGGCACCCACACCCAGGGATAGTGCGAAATGGCGGTGATGCTGCGGGCGTCGTTCAACATGTTGCCCCAGCTGGGTTGCGGCGGTCGCACACCAAAGCCGAGGAAGCTCAGGCCGGCTTCGCCGAGAATGGCGCCGGCCGCGCCGAGCGTGAACGAGACCACCAGCACGGGCACGATATTGGGGAAAATGTGTATCAACATAATGCGCGAGTCGCGGGCCCCGATAACGCGCGCTGCAGTGACAAACTCCCATTGACGCAGCGACAGTATCTGCGATCGCACCAGGCGCGAAAGACCCGGCCATTCGACAAGGCCCAGTACGACCATCACTGTTATAAAACTGGGGCCGACGAAGGACACGATGATAATGATAAGAATCAGGCCGGGGAACATCATCACGATTTCGGCAAAGCGCATGATAATGTCGTCCACGCGTCCGCCAAAGTATGCCGCTAAGCTGCCTAGGGTGACGGCCAGCGTCAGGGATACGCTTTGAGCGGCTACACCGACGACCAGCGAGATGCGGCTGGCGTATATCAGCCGCGCCCATACGTCTCGCCCCACCGCATCGGTGCCCAATAGATGCGCGCGCGTCGGCGGCGAATACACATTAGTCACATCAACAACGATAGGATCCTGGGGTGCAATTATAGGGGCGAAGATAGCGACCACGGCCATAAAGCAGACCACGAAAAATCCGCCCATGGCCAGCTTATGCCGCCGAAATCGGCGCAAAGTAAGTGTGAGCAGCGTATCCGGCGGCCGCTGGGCATCGCGAATGCCGAGCTGGCTTCCCAAGTTAACATCGGAGTTCGTTTCCGTCTGCTGCATCGTTACTTGCCCCACAACATCAGCAAATCCTTTTTTGTGCCACTTTGATCATCTTCCAGTGGTAACTACTCAGCCGCAACTGATTCGCAACCCTGAACGAGGCGAGCATAGGTGTTATTTCTTCCCTCAATGTTGTATTTTGGGCGGTCGGGCCTTCGGCCCTCCCTTGTGCAGGGGCTGCGCCCCCGCAACGCCCCCCTACAAAACCATCCCTCACCGACCATGTTTACACTTCCCCAGCATCGTGTCTGGCGAACGGAGTCTACTCCCCCACTTGCCGCTTCAACCCACCGACCTCCAACCTCCAACCTCAGAAGTTACTGAGCCCTGACCCCTGACCCCTGCAGTTCCGCGCCCCCGCAACGCCCCCCTACAAAACCATCTCTCACCAACCGTGTGCATTCTTCGCAACCTGTCGGCTGGCGAGCATGGCGGCGGCTGTACACCAGTTGCGTCAACAAGAGCCTGAATAGTTCCAAGGATGACTGGCTGGTCAACTACTGTGGCTTAGTAGTTTCTTCCAGTGATGAAAAAGGAGCATGCGATGACGCAATCGAAAGTGGCCAGCTTTGGCTATATCCTGTTCGCCCTCAATCATAGTGAATGCGAGGATCTATCCATGCATACAGGATATCTGCGAGAAGATTGGCGAACAGCACAAGAAATGCGGCAATCAGAGTGCCCCCCATCATGACCGGATAGTCGCGAAAATTCACAGCGTTGATCAGCAGGAGCCCCATCCCCGGCCAGGCAAAAATCGACTCGATGATCACCGATCCCCCGATCAGCCCAGGCAACCCCAACGAGATAATCGTCACCACAGGAAGCAGCGCGTTCTTGAAAGTGTGACGAAAAATGACGACCTTTTCTTGCAGGCCTTTGGCGCGGGCCGTGGTCACGTAGTCCTGCCCCAAAGCCTCCAACATGGAGTTGCGGGCATAGCGCAACATGCCGCCAAATCCGAGTGAGGTCGCCAAGGCAGGCAAGACAAGATGGCGCAAGTGATTTCCCAGGGTTGCCGGGTTTTCTGGTGTGATGATGCCTGAAGTGGGAAACAGGTCGAGCTTGACAGCGAATACAAAGATGAGCAGCATCGAGAAAAAAAAGCTGGGAACGGCCATGAAAGTGAAAGCAAAAGCCGTGCTGGCATAATCCAGCAAGGTGTATGGGCGCAAAGATGCCAATACGCCCAGACCAATGCCTACCGTGGTCGAAACGAACAGACCTATGACCATCAGTTCAATAGTCTGTGGCAGTGACCGCCATATCAGTTTCGACACCTGGTGGCCCGGCTGGACGCTGACGCTATAGCCCATGTCACCGCGAACAATACGGCCGAGCCACTTCAGATAACGAATAGGGAGAGGCTGATCAAGCCCGAGCTTTTGGCGGAAGTACTCAATCTGCTCCTCTGACAGCGTGTAACGTTCCTCTGGGTTGATCAACATCAGGATAGGGTCGCCGGGTGCGGCGTTGTACATGGCGAAGTTTATGAACGTGATACCCAAAGCCAGAGGTATGACGAGCAGCAGACGGCGGGTAATGTATTTCGACATGACTCTCCGCAAATTGAAGGAAGGCAGCTTTCACTGCCTTCCCATTCTCACGGTTGGGTCTTCGGCTGCTCAGGCCTCCATCCAGACTTTGTGCAGCTCCCAGTTGTTCATGGGCCACAGCACCCAGTTGGGGCGATAGCCGTGGACCTTTTTGTTGATGGCCCAGACGGCAGGATTCGAACAGATGGGAATGTGGAGAATGGCCTCCGCGCTGGCAAGTTCCTGAAGCTGCCACGTGGCCTGCTTGCGCTCCTCGTTGTCGAGGCTTTCCTCGATGACCTGGGAAATCTCGTCAAAGCGGGGGTCATCCATGACGACCCAGGTTGGCCGGTCCTCAGTTCTCCAGCTTGCGTATTCCATGACAGCAGTGTTGGGATCCAACCCCATCGACCCCAGGCCGATGACCAAATCCTGAGAGTGTTCCGTGCTGGCGATCTTCCAGTAGTCGGCGGTTATTTCGTATTCGATCTTGAAGCCGACAGCTTCCAGCATGCCTACGACCGCGACATGGAACGGTTCCGTCGGCACTTCAGGCGCCAGAATCTTCAGCACTTGCTCGAAATCCCAATTGGCCTCCTCGAGCAAGGCGCGGGCCTTGTCGGGATCATAGTCGTACTTGGTGATGTTGGGGCTGGTTCCGATTCCGGGATAGGGCCCTGCGAGCGTATGGAGGACTTCTGCGTAGCCGTGGAAGATGTTCTCTACGATGCCCTCTTTGTCAATGGCATGGGCCATTGCCTGGCGTACGCGGATATCAGCCAGATAGGGTTTCATGTGATTGGGACTGACGTAAAAGCCTCCTGCGCCGGGAGGGCCGACATGGATGTTGAAATCGGGGTTTTCATCAAAGAGTGGAATGTCGTCAACCAGAATACGGCCGATGTCCAGTTCGCCCTTGTCCAGGGCCACCGAAATCGTCGCCCAGTCCGGGTACATCTTGAAGATTATCCCGTCGAGCAGGGGACGGCCAAAGTGGTAGTCTTCGAAAGCTTCTACCTCAATGAACTGGTCAGGCGAGGTGCGCTTGAACTTAAACGGCCCGTTGGCGACGACTTCTCCCTGGCAGATTGGGTTTTCGTGCGCCTTTTCGACGGGGTATTCTTTGAGAATGTGATAGGGATGGACTGGCAGTGGGTCGATGGCCGCGTGCCAGGGCCCGTCAGCTAGTGGTCTTGAAAGGAAAAAGTCGACTGTGAGGTCGTCCACTTTCACAACGCCCGGCTCGACCTCTTTGCCGTCGTAGGCATCCTGCAGACCCCTGATCATTTCGCGGAACCATTGGGTATGGCCCGGCATCTTTGGTTCTCTGGCGACTGTCCAGAATGTATAGACCAGGTCGTCGGCGGTTACGGATACACCATCATGCCATTTCGCGTTTTCGCGCAGGTGATAGCGGACACTGGTGTTATCCTCGTTCCACTCCCAGCTTTCCGCGAGGTCTCCAATGTATTCCGTGAAGTCCACATTCGAGCTGGTAACCTTGGCCCATAGCGATCTCATCAACTCTTCGTAACGGCTGCTCTCGGTGTCAATGCGACACAGAGAAGAAGGGGAATTTCCACTGAGCGCTATGCGTATAACGCCTCCGGACATAGGTCCGCCGGTAGCGCTATCTCCTGCGACTTCCGCAACCGGGGACGGCGCGCCAACGGGCATACAGGCAGACAGCGCCGCGCCTCCAACAACTGCGCCAGCCGACTTCAACAACGTCCTTCGCGAAACTTTGAGTGCATTCATTTTGCTTTCTCCTCTGTGGATGGAATGGAAGTGTTGCGGGCGGTTCCTGATTGGCTGCAATTTGCAGCAAGATCTGAAGAAAATGCTCAGCACTGGAGGGCATGATCCCCGAAAACACCCTTGATGAAGACACATCCTGGCCGGGTCCAGACTTGGCAAAAAACTGCAGTCAGATGAGAAGCGAAAAATGCGGTGGAGATTTTCTAACATGCCGGCAAAGCCGGCGCGTTCGCGCTGCGGATCAGTTCCTGAAAGCCTACTGCTTCACGCCTTGGGATTGGTCGCAGACATTGATATGGAGTTGTGAAAGGACCCGCGGTTATTGTAGGGCACCGTTTACTTTTCTGTCAAATGATATTTTTTTGTAATCTGTCAGGACGCCAGCCGAATTGGAGGTGTGATTCTTTGACTATGGAGCAGATCGCAACCGGCGCCCCTTTTCCAATGTCCTGCTTTTTCGATCTGATAAACTGTGTTAAGTTAACCCAAAGGTCAGTCCGCATACGCTGAATGACACGGTGACAGCTGTCAGCAGACATGCGGACGTTACGCATCCAAAATCAGGCATTGGCCGCAGCACACCGCAACACTGGGGCGCGGCCAGGAAAGACTGAGCATGGCCCGCCAAATCGAAATTTTTTTCACCAAGCGCAACGTCCGAGGGGTTGCGACCCTACGGGACGACGAGGCGCCCCTCACCTGCGACGCAGTTTGGAACGCGCTGCCGTTGGAGGGCGACGCGTATCACGCACGCTGGGCAGGCCGGGAGGTTTACACGCTGGTCCCGCCCCTCGACACCGATCCGGGCAAGGAAAACGCCACAATCATGCCCATTGCCGGCGACCTCCTCTACTTCGAGGTCCCGGCTGCCTCAATCGACATCCCGCCCGCAAGACGTACCGGCCAGCCGTTCATCGACATCGCCCTGTTCTATGGCCGCAACAATTTCCTGCTCGGTCCCGAAGGCTACATGCCGGGCAATCTGTTCGCCACCATTACCGAGAACCTTGAAGGGCTGGCCGCGGCCTGCGAGAGCATCTGGAGTGAAGGCTTTGTGGGCGAACGCATGGTGATCAGCCGCGTCGACAGCGCCAGCGACCAATAATGTTTGACTAGCGGGCAGCCGGCGTCCAAGCGGTCCGGAGAAGACTGACCACAGGATTCGTGAAACCAGCAACTGCCGCACAGGAGAATCAGAATGCAACGCTATTCGTCGAAGCCACATCTGCAAGCTCTTGAGGACGGCACGGCCCTGCCCTCGATCGTGGCGACGCCGCCCGGACCGCAGTCCCTGCAGTTGACCGAACGCCTGGGCAAAGTCGAACCTCCAACCAGCTCAGTCATTCCACGCGGCCAGACGCCGGTTTTCTGGGAACGCACGCGCGGCGCCAACATCGTCGATGTCGACGGCAACGTATACGTCGATCTTACGGCTGCCTTCTGTGTGGCGACCGCTGGCCATAGCAATCCCCGTATCGTTCAGGCGATAGCCAAGCAGTCGGGGACCATGATGCACAGCCAGGGCGGTCTCAACCCCAACCGGCACCGGGTCGAGCTGGCTGAAAAGTTGTCGGATCGCGCGCCGGGCGACCTGTCGGTCTCGCACATCGCCAACACGGGCGCCGAAGCGGTGGAAACCGCGCTCAAGACCGCCCGCATTTTCACGGGCCGCCACAAGATTATCGCCTTCCAGGGCGGCTTCCATGGCAAAACGACCGGCGCGTTGTCTGTCTCTTCGCAAAATTACTACCGAGGTCCCTTCCAGAATATGCTGGCGGATACAACACACGTGCCCTACGCCTATCCCTATCGCTGCCCGACCCATTCCGACAATGACGACTGTTACTTCTGCGATGGCGGCTATCTGGAGCATGTTCTGACCATGCCGGACTCCGGCGTGGCCGACGTGGCCGCCATTATCATGGAGCCGATCCAGGGACACGGCGGCTGGATTGTGCCGCCGCGGAAGTTCGTGCAGAAGGTGCGGCAACTTTGTGACGAGCACGGCATCCTACTAATCGCCGACGAGATAATCACCGGCTTCGGTCGTACCGGCCACTGGTTCGGCATGGACTACTACGACGTCGTGCCCGATATCATGGTAGTAGGCAAGGGTCTGGCCAGCGGTTTCCCAATTTCGGCCACGATTATGTCCGAAGAGGTCGCGGCGGCCTGGGGCCCGATGATGCATACCAGTACCTTCTTGGGTAACCCGGTTGGCTGCGCGGCAGCCTTGGCATCGCTGGCGGAAATCGAAGAAAAGAACCTGGTGCAACGCGGCGCGGAACTGGGTGACTACTTCAAGTCACGGTTGGAGGAACTCCAGCAAGAGCACCACCTGATCGGCGAAGTGCGCGGCGTCGGCATGATGGTAGGCGTCGAGTTTGTCAAAGATCGAGCGACCCGCGAACCGGCCACCGAAGAAGGCGCGCGCGTGGTTGACGGCCTCCTCCAGCGGGGTGTCATCGCTACCAACTACGGCGGCTCCTACCACAACGTCCTCAAAATGTCGCCCCCGCTTGTCATCACCAAAGAACAGCTCGACTGCGCCATCGAAGCGCTCAACGAGAGTCTCTCCACGGTCGAAGCTGCGCTGTAAGCAAGTAACGCGCGGCTGGCCGGCTGCGACGGCCGCTGCCATTTGCAACTGGAACCTGCAATGCTACGCATCGGCATTCTCTATCCATTGCACTCGGCTGAAGACGATTACCCCAACATGGCGGCGAAGCTGAAGCCGCCGGTTGAAGTAGCCGTTGCGCACACTGATGCTGTCGACCTGCACACTGTCGAGGACTGCCGGCGCACGGGGGACTGGGATCATCTTAAACCCGGCGCGGCGGAGCTGCGGACGCTCGGCGTGGATGTGTGCATGTGGGCTTGTACCAGCGGCAGCTTTGTTTACGGCATGGCCGGGGCTGAAGAACAGGCGCGTCAGATCGGCAGCTATCTGGGGGTCCCTGCCTCCAGCACGTCACTCTCCTTCTCAAAAGCCTTACAGACCTTGGGAATCACCCGGGTAGCGGTTGCCGCCACCTATCCAGCGGATCTGGCAGCCGAATTCGTCGGTTTTCTGGGCGAGGGCGGAGTCCAGGTGGTGCAACTGAATAGCCTGGGCATCTGGACCGGGGTCGAGGTCGGCGACGTCGGCCAGGAGCAGGTGATCGAATTTGTACGGGCCAACAACCACGCCGACGCTGAAGCCATTTTAGTCCCCGATACAGCCTTGCATACGACGGCATTTTTGCCCGCATTGGATGTTGCCGCGGGAAAGCCTGTTCTGACGGCAAACCAGGTTACGATGTGGGAAGCCCTGCGGCTGGGTGGACGAGTCCGGAGGCAAAGCGGTCTCGGCCAACTGTTTGCATTTGCCGAGGACCCAGTAGGAGAATGAAAGTGAAGGACCGCTTTCGAGAGTACGGCGACTCCGACCTGCCAGCCCTGGGCAGCCTCTTCACCCGAGCCGCCTCCCGTGACGGAGGTTCCCGGCTCAGGAAGCAATATCCATCCGACATGCAGCGACGGCGCGGCTGGGTCTCGAATAAAGATTCAAAGGACAGTTCACCACAGGAATCCGGAGGCTTGTATCCATGAGAATCGCCCTGTTTGCACATGATGACCACAATCACATTGGCATTGTAACCGACTTTGGGATACTGGATTTTTCGCGCGCGTTTCAGGCGCGACAGTTGATCCAGCACGGCGACGAAAGCCCGCAACTGATTACTGACATGGTTGACTTGATGAAGGCGGGCCTGTTCAATGCAGAGACATTTCATTCGACGATGATGTTTGTCTTTGAGCATCATCTGAACGCCGCCTTCACTGTCGCGGATGCCACGTTGCGCACGCCGATTCCACAGCCGGGCAAGTTGATCGCGCTGGGGGGAAACTATTCCCATCCCGGAGAGGAAGACCCGGATGAGCCGCCGCTCTTCTTCAAGCCGACCTCTTCCATTATCGGGCCCGGCGAGCCAATCGTCTTCCGGCGCGGTCTGAACGTGGTGGAGCCGGAGATCGAGTTGACCGTCATCATTGGAAAGGAGGGCAGCCACATTTCGCGCGCGGACGCGAACGAGTACGTTGCCGGCTACACGCTGCTCAATGACGTGACCGCGCGTGACCTGCAAAATGTTGCCTACGAGGTGCAGCGTCCATGGTCATACACCAAGGGAATTGACACCTTTACGCCGATCGGGCCGCATGTCGTGCTGCCAGGCGCGGTCAGCGACCCACACAACCTGGCGATGACGATGCGTGTCAATGGCGAGGAGATCGAGCACGCCAATACGAACACGATGCTGTTTCAGGTTCCCGTACTGATCGAATATATCAGCCAATACATGCGGTTGGAGCCGGGCGACATGATCGCCACAGGGACGCCGGTGCATCCGCCGGGCCTCAAGCCGGGAGACACGGTTGAGTTGGAAATTGAGGAGATCGGAGTCTTGAGCAATCCGGTCGTGGCGGACGACTGAGAAGGGAGAACGACGACTGCTGAGCCTTGACGCGGCAGCTGCTGCCGGCGAGGAGCCGACTGAAGAGGCATAGCTGAGCGCGGTGAAAGGGGAAAGGTAGATGGCACAGAATCATCAGACGCTGGGGGCGATCTATCCGGATGATATGTGGCTGGACTACGACATCGCCCGGATGCTCGATGAATTCCGCAAGTATCTGCCGGAGCAGGTACCAATGGTGTCGGCACGGACGCATGTGCCGATGTTTCCGGTGGGGGCGGGTGAGCCGGCAGATGGCAGCAGCGTGGAACTGGGCATCTGGCTGGCGGAAAATGGGGACATAGAAGCCGCAGCCGCCAGATTGATGCGGCTGAAGCCGAGCGTTTTCGCCTACTACTGCACGACGGCCAGCTTTGTGCAGGGCGTTGCCGGAGACGAGGCGCTGAAAAAGAGGGTAGAGGATGCCACCGGGCTGCCGTGCACAACTTCCAGCAGCGCTATCGTCAATGCGCTCCACCGCCTGGAAGTGCGGCGCGTCGCGACTGCCTCGCCGTACATGGAAGACGTGAACCAGGCGCTCATCAGTTTTCTGGCCGAGTGCGACATTGAGGTGGTGAACAGCAATCCCCTGCACTATCTGCAGGACCACAGTATTGTGCCGCCGGAAACGATTCGCGAGGCCGCGCGGCGGTCAGACGTGCCGGAGGCTGACGCGGTGCTGATCAGCTGCACGGGTCAGAAGACCGCCGACTTTATCTCCGGGCTGGAAGAGGAGATCGGCAAGCCGGTGGTTACGTCGAATCAGGCGACGGGCTGGCAGGCGCTGAAGATGATGGGGGTCGAACCGCGTTTGACCGGACGCGGCGCACTGTTCGGGAACTGAAGTCGATCCCAGATGTAACCGAGCCGCCACTGTCAATTCAGTCCGCAGCTTGTTCCTCAAGACGATCTTCTACTTTGGGCCAGGGGGTGTGTCTGTAGAGGTCTTTCTCTTTGAGCGGAAAGGGCTCTGGCGGGAACTGCGCACATAACTCTCCGTTTTTCATCACCCACAAGCATTTGCGAGCAGACCATTTTGGGTACGAGACTATGAGGCTCGGACTCGAATAAACGCCGGCGATGGCAATGCGGCCGCGTTCGCTGGGATTGGGCGGGCTGTAGTGCCACATGCTGCTGTGCCAGCAGACGATGTCGCCCGGTTCCACCTCGATGTGATGCACGTGATCCTGGATGCCGCGGGTCAGGTGGCGGGGCAGTTCGCCGTGAATGCTGTCCGGGTAGAGGACGTGTGGGATGATCTCGCCTTTGTGGCTGCCGGGCATCATTTGGAGACAGCCGTTGGACCGGGTCGCAGGGTCGAGCGCCATCCAGAAGTTGAAAGCCTTGGTATCGTCGTCGCGCCAGAGGCCGTTGTCCTGGTGCCAGGGCGTTGCGCTGCCGGTGCGGGCCGGTTTCAGAAAGCAACTATTGAACTTGAGGACGAGGTCGTCGCCGAGGAAGTAGCTTGCGATGCGCGCTATGGCGGGGCCGCCGTGGACGTTGAGCCAGATAAGCGGGGAACGGA
Organism: Caldilineaceae bacterium; assembly: GCA_965116395.1. GTDB lineage: Bacteria > Chloroflexota > Anaerolineae > Caldilineales > Caldilineaceae > Bin5. The sequence goes on along the minus strand of OZ220684.1, from coordinate 4,207,886 downwards.
AGCAGTAGTTGCTCAGTTTGCGGAAGCGCGCCTCCCGCGCCGTGGCCGAGTCGCCCATCGGATCCATTGGGTCGGCGTCGGCCATCACGTCGGGCTCCGGCATCAGGACCGTGTTCTTGATCACGCCTCGCAGCTCGGCGGCGGTTTCCTTTGGGATGACGTTACGTACGGTGAAGTAGCCGTCGTTTTCGTACTGTTTAGCCTGCGCGGCCGTGAGAGACCATTTCTCCATACGCGTATCCTCTCTTGGAGCGGGTTACGTCTATCCCTTGACGCCGGTGAAGCTTATGCCTTCGATAAAGGTGCGCTGCGCAAAGAAGAAGACGACGATCATGGGCAAGGTGATGAGCGTTGATGCCGACATCAGCAGGCCCCATTCAGCGCCGTGCTTAGTGAAATAGAGGCGCAGTCCGACCGAGAGGGCTTAAGGGTCGCCAGACCGCACCACCACTACTTCATAGAGGTAAGCGGAAAAATCCTGGATGACTACTGCCTTCATCGTCCCATCCGGCGTAGTCGATTCTTCGACCAGGCGATCTGGCCATGCGCTGATTTCCACGAGGCTGGGGTCCTCTGCCTCTGCCTTCATCTTCGCTTCGTCCGGGTGCCTTGGACCTCTCAAGACCGTCGCTGAAGATGTGAAACCGTCCGGAAGCCGCTTTATCCGATCAGGTGCGTTGCCGCTGACCGGATCATACAGCCACAAAATATTGCCGTCTCCATATATGCAGTTAGGGTACCCGTCTCCCTTACTATAGTAGAGGTAACTCCTAAGCCACAGTACTTGACCAGCCATTCATCCTTGGAATCATTCAGGCTCTTGGTGACGCAACTGATGTACAGCCGCCGCCATGCTCGCCAGCCGACACGTTGCGAAGAAGGCACACGGTCGGTGAGGCCTGGTTTTGGAGGGGGGCGTTGCGGGGGCGCAGCCCCTGCACAAGGGAGGGCCGAAGGCCCGACCGCCCAAATGACAACTATGAGGAGAGAGCAAACACCTTGACTCGCCTCATTCAGGTTTGCAAACCAATTGTGGCTGAGTAGTTACGAATGAAGTTTGACCCGCATAAAACACCGAAGCCGGGATTATGGTGAAGATGTACAGGGGCAGACCCACCACGGCACCGACTAAAGGGGTTCTCCACAGCGGCCACAGCCAACCCAAGCCATACAGAATCCAGTCGCCATAGAGTCCCATCAACATGGTGATGAAGATAGCCCACATCAGGACCTTCAGGGCCTTTGATGGTTCTGGAATTCGAGCGACAACCGCTGTGACGTGACTCATCTTGCCCTCCTCCTGGTATCAGGATTTCGTTACGTTCAGGCAGCCGAGAATTGTCACTGAAAGCTCGTTCCACTGATTGTTATAGTATATTGGAATCCAGGTCAGGGCAATCGCTCTGGATGTGGATGCAATTCTGACCTGAGATTCGCCAGAAAGAAAGCAAATGGATGGGGTATACTATCTGCAAGGCGCCTGTGCCTTGGCGCGCACGATCGTAAGCGCCAAGGAGACGGTCCTCAAATGGGTGCACGACAACAACCGATTGGGAGCGGCGGTCGTGTTCCATCGTCTTTATGTTAGACGTCGTCCCTTTTTTGGCCCGGAACAGGTTAAGCAATTCGTGCCCATCCCTACCTGGTCGTAACTCGTCTGTGGCCCTAATTTGAACTCGACCCGGAGTACGAAAAACTCTTGGTATCATATTGAACTTACATTATCTTCTAATCAGCATGCCTCGCGAGCGCAAAAGGACGGAGTCCTATGACACGTAGAATCAGAATCTCACTCGAGAAACATGACGTCCACGCCATCGCCGAACTGCTCGATGACGCCGCCCCACTGACCGCCGAGGCCTTCTGGAACGCATTACCCCTGTCCGGCGACGCCTACCACGCAAAATGGGCCAACAACGAAGTCTATATCCTCACGCCCCCGTTTGCCGAGAAGGACCCCGCGAAAGAGAACGCCACGGTCTTCCCGATTCCTGGCGACATTCTTTATCTCCCGGTGCCCCCTGGCAGCAAGGTACCGCCCGACATGGCGGCGCAGTGCCGAGAGACGGGGCTGATCGACCTTGCGATTTTCTACGGAAGGGACAACTACCTGCTGGGGCCGGACGGACATATGCCCGGAAATCTGTTCGCCACCATTACAGAGGGCCTTACTGAGCTGGCCGCCGCCTGCCAGGATCTGTGGCGCAACGGCGCCGGCGACGAACGCATGACTTTCTGTCGCCTCGATGAATGAGGAGACTCCTGAGAGGGCGGCGGGCAGCCTTCTCAGTCCTCGTACTTCTCCTTGGACATGCGATGGCGTGAAGTGAATGACTCGCCGTCGGACAGCGGCACCAAACCCCCAATCATCTCGCTGCGCCGGCCCATGTGCGCTGACTGCGGCTCCGTAATTCGTTCCAACTCCGCATCGGTGATCGGGAGTGTATAGCGGACTTGCGGCTGGAAGCGCTGGAACTGCTCGGCGTAGGCGACCAGCGCACTGTTTCCGTCGGCTCCGTCCGAAGTTTCGGCGCGCTTGCGCGCGTAAGGACCGCCATAGTACTGGCTGGCAATCTGGTCCAAAGCCCGCACCTTTTTTTCTATCACGTCGGTTATATCAATATAGAGATCCGCCCGCGCGGTGCCTGCATATTCAAGGCTGTTGTTGCCCACATAAGCGGTCGGGTTCATGAAGTAGATGCAGGGAACCGGATGGCGCTCCTGGCGGCCGCGGCCCGATCCACTCGCCAGCTGCCAGGCGTAGAGGGTACACTGGCCCACGGTTCCGTGCATCTTGAAACCGCCGCTCTCGTATGGGTGATGCGTAATAAGCAGGTCCGGTTTCACCGCACGGATTACATCGGCGATTGCCTCGATCTTGTCCTGCGTCACCAGGATATCGTCGTCCTCAAAGCCCAGATCGCGCACGTCGTCAAAGCCGAGAATGCGGCAGGCGCGGCGTACCTCTTCCAGCTTCTCTTCGACTGCTTGAGCCACAAATTGTTCCACATCCAACTCGGCTCCGGCCTGGCGCCTCTGCTCGCCAAGCTCCCAGTGGTGGGAGCGCACGCCGGTGGTCAGGATCGCCGCGGTCACCTGGTCTCCCTGGTCTACATGGTGGGCGAGTGTACCGCCGGCCATGTCGAAACTGTCGGCAGGGTGGGCGGCGACGAGTAGGATGTGGATCGGTCTGCTTGCCATGATCGATTTCCTCTTTTCTAGAATCTTGTTGTCGAATCAGGGTAGTTATCCGCCAGAATAGGTACCACTGCCTTCACTCCTCCAGCGCGGGAAAAAACGTGAGTTCGGCGCCGAAATTGGACATGGCCGCAACCGAATCACCGCGGAGCCGCACCTTGATCTCACGAGTGCGGTGGTTGAGAACGATGTCCCGTTCAGTCAACTCGAATTGGATGGTAATCCAGCGGTTGATCGGCGGACGGCTGACGACCACGTAGCCGTTGTGGCAGCTAAGGGATTCATTTGAACCGTCCACACTGACTGCGTCCGCCGCAACCCAGCTGGGAAGGCGTACAAAGAGGGGACCCGGCCGTTTGGCGCGCACGCGCAGCTGACGATGCGTATAAGGCGACTCTACTGCAACGGCATCAGTTTCGTGGTCGAAGTGCAGGTTCACGTAGTGGCCAGCCGCGGTCGTTTCCACGGCCTGCCTGTAGACCTCACATAGCGACCCAACCGAGCCGCCGACGATGTCCATGTTGAAGCTGATGCTCTGCGCGTCCAGAGTTTTGTGGCCGTAGGGGGCGGGAAAGCCGAACGCGCCCAAGTGCCGGTTGGCTACGTCGCGTCTGCCATCCTCGTTGTTCGGGTTGTCCGGTTCGCGAATGAAAGAGATGTCTCGCAGCTGCGAGGGAAGCATGTGGCAGCGGAGGATGCGCTCGGCGTCTTCGAAGTACTGCGGATAGCCCCACTTGCCAAGGAGGAGCGCGGTTTCGACGATGTCGCCGGTGTTGTTGACCTCGCCGCGGTCCGGGTCCACACTGTCGCCGCTGCTCTCGATAACCCAGCCCAAAGCGTCGCGTATGTCATTCAGCCCATTGTCATAGAAGGCGCGCACCCGCGACATCAGGTCCGCGTTGCGGGTCAGGTCGGCGAGTTGGGCCAGCGAAGACATGACGCAGGTGGTGGAATGCGTGTGCCCGCCGAATGTCTCTCGATCGTAGGCGCCGGACGGAAGGAAGAACTCGGCAGTGGCTTTGTCGGCAAGCGCCAGCGCCAGTTCGAGCGCGCCGGCGCAGCCGGTATGCCGGTGCATCTTTACCAGCGGACCGATCGCCCGCGCCAGGCCTATAATGAATGTGGTCGGATGAAATTCGAACTTGCTTTCGATTACCTCGGTGTCCCAGCCTTTTTGCGGATGCCACAGCTCCCGAATCGCGGTTATGCTTCGCTCTGCCAGCCCGATTGCCCGCCCGCTGTTGCGGAACCGTGCCAGTGCGTAGAGGGCGTGGAATCCCTCGCGGACGCTATGGGGATAGAAATGGACCAGTGGGCCGCCTATGCGATCTCTGTTTAGCGGTAGAGGAAACTCGCCGGAATAGGAAAAGAAAGCCGCACGGGCGTGGCGGTCAAGGCAACCATCGTCCACTTTGAAGCCCAACACGTCTTCGGCGTTGAGGAGGGCGTTCAAATGACGGCCGGGCACATGCGATTCGGAGGCCGAAGTGCTGAAGCTGAGATATGCCTCCGGCCACACCCGCGATCCGAAAAAGGGAACGTCGTCGTCATCGGCATTAAAGACCGAACACATCGTCCGGCATCCCAGCCGGATCGCCGCTGCAATATCGGTGGTGTTGACGTCTGCAAGCATAGGCTTAGCGTCCCCCTTTACTGATATCAGACTGGTAATGAAACTGGAAGCCGTAGAGGCTGCTCTCAAGCAAAGAGAAGCAGATGCGCACGGGTTTGTTCCAGAGCCGGCGCATATCCGGACTTTCCTTCCATTCAACCTGGTGCCATATCTCCTCGGAGGGCGCGTGAATGGGAACCGAATCTTCCAGGCTGAAGCCTGGGAAAGGCTTGAGTTCTGAGTCGAGAAGGGCGACCCGGATCAGGCCATAGGCGCAGTCGGCATTGACCCGCAGAGCGTTGCCCTCGAACACAAACTGCTTCGTGATCACCTGGCCGGCCTCGTATTTGGGACTGAGCGCGGCCCAGCCGTCCTCCCTCAGGACGATGGCGCCGATCCCTCTCTGCAGAGGCAGGTCCGGACGCACGTGATCCATCATGGGGCTGCCGAACCCGTAGCGGGTCAGCTCGTCGATGTGCAGGCGGGAGGCTACGGCCGAAGACGGCGGCGCGTGATTTGAAACGCCGGCGGGTCTTGTGTCGCGCTGTTTGTGGGGGAAGGCCGAACAGGGGATAACCATCTGCCCCTGGTGGAGGAGGTAGCCGGCGACTGTGTGACAGAAGTAGCCGTAGTACTGGCTGCCGGGCGGCCCGTTGTCGGCCCAGGGGCGGTAGCCGTCAGCGCGGAAGAAGCGGTGGCCGTCGCGGCTGGCATAGAGGGCGGCCTTGGTGTGGAACTGATCGCGCTGGTTGCTACCGTTGCGGTTGACGAGCCACTGGTGCTCACCGTGCGCTTCCTCGACGATGCCGATGTAGAGGCCGCCCTCTTTGCGCACCGACATAGTATGAAACTCAACATTGGGACTGACATTGGGATCCCAGTCGCTCGAAAGGATGATCTCTTTGGGCGACCAATTGATGAAGTCTTCACTCTCCTGGCGCCCTATTGTGCGGATGTGGAGATGGCTGGCGAAGGCGTGGGAGGCCTGGGAGTATCCGACCCACTTTTTGTAGGCGTCGTCCCAGATGACGCGCATCTGGTGGTGATGTCGAAACGGCGAATTGTCGCTGATCACTTGCCAGCTGATACCGTCCGGCGAGGCTGCTACGCGTGACATGACGCGTTCGCCGCGACTGGTGGCTTGCATAGAGGGATTGTAGACGGCCAGAAACTTTCTCTGCGGGTCAGAGCGATTGGGATTGAGGACGATGGTGCCGTTGTCAAAGTCGCGCACGACGATATTGGTCTTCTTGCTGTCTTCGAAGGGCTGGCAGTCATCCCGCAGCGGTTTGCGCCAGTACAGGGCATCGTCGGACTCGGCGTAGCAGAGAACAACCTCGGTGCCTTGCGCTGAGTTCGTGTTCCCGCTCACCAGCGTCTTGTACCACATTTTGAAGAGCTGGTCATCGGGATCGTAGAGAGCGGCTGCGGGAACACTGGTGAAGTGGTAGCGCTCCCAGGGTAGGTTTTCAAACTCGATCAGGGGAGGCTCGGCCTTTTGCGGGGTCGGGACGGTTCGTTCGGCTTCGATCAGTTCGTCGAGAATATAGTTGTCTAGAAAGAGCTGCTTCTGCAGACCGATGTGCTTGAATGGCAGCCGGTAGTCCGGGTTGAAATAGGGATAAGTGCGGGGGTCGACCGGTCTTTCGCCAGTCCAGGTCTCGTCCATCCTGCGCTGCACGTCGACCATTTCAGTGTCGAATCTTGCTTCCGGGGTCTCGAACTGCGTTTGTTCAGTCATATTTGCCTGAAATCGATTGTGACTATAGGTGGGTAGTGTCTTCTTTGCCGCGCCAGATGCGGTCGGACTCTTGGCGGATGTTCAACTGTTCGAGCGGGTTCGTTTTCTCAGGGGCTGCTGTCATGGGTTGGCCCGAACGGGTTCGTGAATCACGATACGTTAGAATGAAGGTTGCAGATAGGCCCGCGTCACGAATACCTTGCCTGTCCGCATCGAAAGGTCCGGCTTTCTCTGCGGGAATTGCAGATCAACGGGGGCTCCTCAGACTTTCCCGTTCCTCGTCCAGGTTTTTGCTTCGTTGACTTGGAACCTCGGAGGCCGTGAGGCCGTTTTACGGGTGGGCCTATCCCTTCGGGGCCCCGCCGAATCGCTTCCGCTTAGGGACACTAAAATGAGGATTTCACTGGATTTCAGGCAAGTCGCTTCGAACCTTCTCGTAAAGAACCGGCGTTTCAAGCAGATGAGCCTGGCTCTTGCGGTCTTACTGCTCGTCCTGTTGTTGTCCGCGGTACTCTTTGTCTCCCGGGCCTACCTTGAGGGCCAGGAGATCCGGAAGTACGTTGGCGGCCCGTTCAGTGCACAGTTGCTCTATTTGCAAGGTTGCGCGACCGGTACTGCAGACGGTGGAGGACAGATAAGCAGTGCGGCAACTTTGGAGGAACAGTTTGACGCATGCCGGCGGTCATATGGGGGGCGTCCCGGCTACTACATTTACGACTTCAACATCAAGAGGTCGGTGGCTCTTTCAAAGGGAGACATGGAGAACTTGAGGAAATACGAGATCTTTCGTTTCCCAGACTCTATTCTGGGCAGAGTGGAGAAGAGTCAGACCAACCCGTTCAACACCATTATTCCTCTCGAAGACTTTCCGGGATTCAACTACGATTGTGCTTTCGAAGAGGATGGGGATGAAGCCAGCTGCAGTCTCGCTCCTCTAAAGTGTGATGTGAGCAGTGACGCGATTCAGTGCAACGTGTTCAACCCTGACACGGGCAGATTCGACAACCACGCCATCAAGAGGGACCAGGCTCTCGATATTCTCATTCCCCAGGGTTTTGTCAACGGACCTGACCTCTATAAGCTGCTGAAACCGCGCTTCTTCCCATCACTCGATTGATTGTAGTTTGGCTGAGTCTCGAACATTCGCTGGGATGCACATGTCTACATATAGTGCTGCTGAAACGGTTCCCCGATCAGGAGCGGCTCGTTCTTGACCCGCCGGTGTTCGTAGAGTTCCTGCACGCCTTCCGGAAAGTCATCAAAAATGTGGGCGGGCACGAATGCGCAGTTGCGTTTGCCATAGTCGACGCTGAGCCACCAGGGCGAGTATCGGGCCACGACTGAGGTCCTGATCTCGTCGGTCGAATTGGCGCCGGCGGAGTGCCAGATGCGGCTGTCGATGAGGATAACGTCGCCGGCGTCTCCGCAGACTTGCTGTTCATGGGGAATCGAACGCATGCCGTCGATGCCGTCGCCTTCGCCGCGTGGATTGCGGGGGTCGCGGTGGGTGCGGGGCACGACCCACGTAGCGCCATTCTCAGGAGTAAATGGGTAGAGCATCCAGATCGATGTGATACTCATTATGGAATCGGGGAAAGGTTGATTGACCAGGCCGCAGTAGGACCTGTCTGTCAAATCGTGGGGCCAGTCGGTATGAAAGTTTCGCCATTCAGGCGGGTTTCTGAACGGAGGCACGCTCTTGAATTCGGTCTGGGAGATACGCACTTTGGCGTGGTTGAACGCGGTGCGCGCGACTTTGAGGAGACGCGGGGCGGCGAAATAGGGCGCCAGCGACAACATGTGCGTGACAGCCGACCAGTCATGCTCATTGTATGCTTCCAGACCGGCTTTCATCTCATTGTCAATGTCAAGACGAATTTGGTTAACCTCGTCAGGAGGAATAACGCCTTTCAGGAGGCAGTAGCCCTCCAAACGCAACTGAACTGATTCTTCCATTTCGAAGGCTCCTTCCGAGCGGACCGGCGCTATAAGTGACTGCAGACAAGCAGAACGGCGCGGCCAGGGGGCCGGGCCGCACGAAGGCTGACATCACTCCGGGCAAGGCGGAGGAGAGTCGACATCATTCTCCATCCGCCATGCCCGAGTACTCTCTAGGTTAACCGCACTTCCAACTGCTCAACGCCACTCGTCAACCGAGGCCGTTCCCGCATAGTTGCAACCCATAATGCGCCAGTAGCCGTTGGTCTCCCCGCCGACGACCACGACATGAATTTCGTCTTCCTTGTAAATTGGAATCAGTTCATCGCTGGCGGCCTTTAGCTTGGTGGCGTAAGGCTCGACACCGTTGAGCGCGTGGGGGTAGACGTAGTTCTCGATCAACTGGTAGTCCCAGTAAACCCCTGCCGGCATGGTGGCGTTCTCATGTACCCACTGGATCAGCTTCTCTTTGGTATCGAAGCCGCCGCGATCGATGAACTGCTGCGCGGTGATGGGATCGAGTACAAAGGTCGGTGGGCAGTGCGGATTGAGACCCCGCAGCATGTTGCGAACGTGGTCCTGCCAGTGGTTTGCGCGCAGGCCCAAGTTGAAGGCTGTCGAACGGCAGCCGCCAAAGACGCTGACCGCGCTCTGGTCCGCCTCGAATCCTTGCTGCACATGGAAGGGCACCCACGGGCTGCGCTCTTCGTTCTCGGCGAATGTGACGCTGTTATAGGCGTAGTTGTTGCCCTGTGAGCCGAGGTAGGTCTCTGTGGGTACCGAGCCGCCCTGCAGGTTCTGCGAGAGCAGTCCGAAGGCGCGGCCGATGGTGGCATTGGCGTGGTTGTAGGGGCCCATGGCGCCGATGCCGCTGTTCATCTCGATTTCCTGGCGGACGGGACCGTTGACAACTGCCATAGACGCGGCCGAGCTTGTCGTGCTGGCGCGCGCGGAGGCGCCGGTCGCTGCCAGCGCGAGGATGACGGGGAAATACGCAGGTTTTGCCCCGGCCATCACCGCGTTGACCGCGACCTTTTCGACAGTGTATTCCCACGCTTCACGCGTGCCCGTTGGGCGCATTGTGCCTACGACCGTATCCGGGCTGCGGCTGGTGCCCTCGAGCATAGCGGCTACCCGTTCCTCGGTGGGCAGGATGATGGGCAGCATGTCGGTCCAGAGGTTTTCGACGAAGAGCTGGTTGAGATTCTCCTCGGTGTCCTCCTCGACGAAGCGGGGCGTGGAGCGATCGAAGTCGTGGGCGCGGGTCTCATCATCTGACCGCGGCCGGGTGAGCGCGGCGATCACTTCGGTCATGAAGGGACGGCCGGTGATGTCGTCGGGGCCGTCGACGTAGGCCCGCAATTGGTCGGGGGAGCGGCCCATGACGGGTTGTGGCACGTAGGCGTGGCGCAGGTAAGGAATCCCCTGCTGCAATGTGGAGGCCTTTACCAGAGGCTCAAAAATACCAGTCTGGATCGAGGCCGTAGGGACGTTGTACTCAGTTTCCAGGATAATGCATTGGTCGGCGACCGCCGGCGCGCAAGTACTTCAATGCCCGACGGCCATGACGGCCCCTGCTCCTTTCTGCTGAATCTCATTATAGAGAGTTTCGTCCCGCTCGGTATAGACGCCCGACTTGCGCCGCACCTCTACCTTGATGTCGGGCCGGTTGTCGCTAAACCAGTTGGCCATCTGCTCGACCAGAATATCCCCGTCGTCGAACCGGCAGTCCACCAGATAGACCGTCTTGCCGGCCAGGTCGTTGACCCGCGGCGCCAGATGCTTCTGGTCAATTTGGGGCGGATAGCCCATCGGGTTGTGTACCTTCAGCTTTGTACCCATGCTTGTCTCCTTTTCATTTCCAAACGATGACTGCTCAGCTACAATCAAATTGCGACCCTGTACAAGGCGAGCAAATATGTCTTCTCTCTCCTCATTTCTCTTCACACCAATCCTCAATCAATCGCCGCAGTCTCTGATCACCGACCACTGACCACTGATCACTGCTGTTATGGGCGGTCGGGCCTTCGGCCCTCCCTTGTGCAGGGGCTGCGCCCCCGCAACGCCCCCCTACAAAAACATGCCTCATCGACCGTGCGGCCTGATTCCAGCTGTGCGGCTCATCCAAGATTACTGCTGCCACCAAATTCACGATGAGCTAGCCTGAATGTCGGCGTGCATGCAGTGCTGCTCCAGTCAGGCGCCGTCAATGTCTTTATGGCCACTGTATAAGCCAAAAGCGCCTGCCCGCGCTCATTCTGTCATGGAATCGAAAAACTGAAAAGCGTAGATGCTGGCTTCGTGCAGGGTAAAGCGGATGCGCACCGGCTTATTCCACAGCGCGCGCAGGTCGCTCTTTCCTTGCCAGTTGATGGTGTGCCAGATTTGGCCGGGCGCGCCGATTACCGGGTCACATAGCTCAGCCGAAAATCCCTCGTATGGCGTGAACGTTGGGTCGAGGAGTTCGACCTGCAGATACCCATAATGGCAGTCGGTGTTAACGCGCAGAGCATCTCCTTCAAATACAAATTGCTTCGTGTAAACCTGGCCGGTTTCGTATTCGGGCAGAAGCCTGGCCCAGCCGTCCTCGCGCAGTATCAGGCCGCCAACCGCCCTCTTTGTTAGCGGATCGCCCTGCAATGCCTGGCGGGCGCGCCACGCTTTCTGGCGCCGCTCGAACGCATCCTGCGGATACATTGGGCGGGGGGGCGTCCCACCCAGCCAGCTCTGCTTCTGAGGATTTGCGCAGTAGGGGACCACTAGCTTCCCGTTATGAACCAACTCGCCTGCCGGCGTAAAACAGGCGAAGCCATAGTCCTGATCGCCCGGCGAACCGGTGTCGACCCAGGATTCAGGGCCGCCGACCCGATGCCAGCCTTTGCCGTCGCGACTCGTGTAAAGTCCGAGGCGGCAAAAAGCCTGATCGCGCCAGTTGTGGCCTTCGCGCTCCTGCCAAAACGGTTCGGCCAGGAACTCGCCGGCAATGCCGATGTAGAGCCCACCGACTTTGCGCACCGACATATCGTGCATCTCCAGATCGGGTGGAAGATTCGCGTCCCAGTCGGCGGTCAGGACTACCTCTTTGGGCGACCAGTTTATGAAATCGGGACTCTCCTGGCGGCCTATTTGGCGCTTGCGGTAGAGGAAGTCCTGGTGATGGGAGTACTGGCTGTAGCCAACGTAGCGCTGGATGCTTTCGTCCCAAATTATTTTCTGCTCGTGGTGATGGGGCAGGGGGGACTCTTCGCTGATGGTTTGCCAGTGGATGCCGTCGGGCGAGGCGTCGACACTGGAGAGACGGGGGCTGCCGGGTGGCCTCTTGGCGGCAGTCTCGGGGGGCCAGTTTATGAGCAGGTATTTTCGCTCGCTGTCTGCGCGGTCGTGGTTCAGAGCTAACCCTGATTGTGAGACGTCAGGGTGAACGATGTTGGTTGCGGTGTGGCCTTGGAAGGGTAGGCAGTCGTCGCGCAGCGGTTTCTCCCATTTGAGAGCGTCTTTCGACTCAGCATAGCAGAGGACCTGACCCGTGTTGAAGGGGTCGTTGGCTAACCCTTGCCAGTACCACATTTTGAATAAACCGTCGTCGGGGTCGTGAATGACACCGGCCGTGCCCGGGTTGAACTGTACCTGCTCCCACGGGAGGTCCGACCAGGACAGCAGGGGCTCGGGGCTCTTGGTTGGGGTGCATATCTCCCTGCGCACGCCGTCCAGATGGTCGAGAATGTAGTTGTCCAGGAAGAGCTGTCTGTCGGTGCCGATGTGAGGGAAGGGGACCTCGTAATCGGGGGGAATATAGGGATAAACCCTGTCGACGGGGCGGCTGCCGCTTAAGATGGCCTCAGTCTTCTGTTGAATGTCGAGTGGTTCGGTGGGGCTCTTCGGCTCAGGATGGGACATAGCAGATTGGGATCCCCATTGTGTGCGTTGCTGTTGCTGTTGCTGTTGCCGGCGGGCTCAGATTCCCCACTTTTCCCGCATCTCAGCCATCGTCTTGCGATTTTCGGCCTTGGGAATCTGGTCCGGGTGCGGGCCCATGTGGCGTTCGTCGACCGGTTCGGAGGCCAGCTGATAGCGGTTGTCGGTGCTGAGGCGGTAGCGGTTGGAGACGTTGTCGAGCGAGCCGTGCAGAAAGTACATGCCGAAGATAATGACATCGCCGGCGCGAAACGGGGTGGATGACCACTTGACGTCCAAAATGTCGATCAGTTCAAGCGGGTTGCGGCTAAGATGGCCCTCGGTCATATCATTGTGCGCGTCAGCCGCGCCGTAGGTGCGCCGCAGGACGTCCAACTTGTTCGAGCCGGGGCAAAACGCCAGCGTGCCCATCTCCAGCGAGAGGTCGTCAAGCGGCGTCCAGACGGTGTAAAGTTCCTTGGTCCCGGCGCCCATAAAGACGACGTCGTAGTGCGCGCCCGTACTCTGCCCGCGCCGGACCGCACGCGGCCATTTGTGGTCCAGTGTCAAGACCGGACCTCCCAGGAACTGTTCGAAAAAAGCCATAATGCGCTCGGAGTTGACTACGCGCAGGTAGGCGTGCATGTTGACCACGACTTCGTTGAGGAGGACCGCGCCTTCGTTTTCGGGGCCAATCACACCCTCTTCAGGCGGGGCGTTGGGATCAAGCAAGCCCTGTTCGGACAGGTGGGAAAGGATGTCGGCGCGGGCGGCCATGATGGCATCGCGGTCGTAGAAATCGCGAATCAACAGATAGCCATCCTCCTCGATTCTGGCATGGAGGGCCGTCACATCGTCGGCAATGCCGTTGGCGTCACGCGGCGTGAAAATGTTCTGACCGAAGACAAGCTCGTGACCGGCCATGGTGACTCTGGTTCCGTCTGCTACGGTCGTGGATTGCATAATTGTTCATTCCCTTACTTTTTCACAATAGCGCATATCGGACTGTGTCAATCGATGTCAATCTTTCCTGCGAAGACCGTTCCGAATGTGTTGCTTCGCACCTTGTCGCGCGTCTCGTTGCCGACCAGAAATACTCGATCATTCCAGACGGCAACCCGGTGAGACGCGATACCGTAGGGCAATGGATCGAGAGCCTGCCAGCTTCCTTCCTGCGTGTCATAGGCCCAGACCTCGTGCGAAAGGCAGACCAGGTCCATTTCCGGCACATTACCCATGATGAGGACTGATGTCCCATCAGGATTGACAACCCAGCTCTGGCCGCCGGTCAGCACGATCCAGCGATCCGCCACCGTGAAAGCGTCGGCGACGAATGCACGCGGCGGACGGGACAGCTCTTGCCATTCCCCTGTTGCCAGGTCACATTCCCACACTTCACCAAACGTTACGTGGCTGATCTTGCCGCCATGCGCTGCAGGGTCGGCAAACAGGCAGAAGGCGTTGTGAGGCTTGGGTTCAACGACACCGCCGACGGGGATATCATGGCCGCCGACGACATAGAGTTTGTTGCCGCAGATGCCCATTCCGCACATCCAGCGCGGTTCGCCGGGAAAGCGGGCCACGATCTCCCATGCACCTTTGCCGCGAACGTCCATCCGGTAGACGTTGGGGTCGCCGGTAGCATGTTCGTGCGGGTGCCAGTCGGTGCCGAAGGCGGTGTAGAGCTGGTCGTCGTGGGCAAAGGTGGTCGCTACCATGGCTGTAGTGGGGCGGTCCGGCAGCTTCTCCCAATCTGTTGCCCCGGCCTGAACGTCGAGGTACCAGACATCTGCGGTCGCGCGATTGCCGACCGCGCGGCGTCTTCCTCCCACAACAGCCAGGCCGCCGGCAACGGCCGTTCCGGATGTCCAGCCCGGGCCTATCGGAATGGGAGGCAGAGGATACCACTCGCCGATCGGTGGCGCTTCGTCCTGCCCGTCGCCGGCGTCATTAATGATCGGCGCGCCGAAACCGTACTCCGCTTCACGCCAGGGGTAGGCCATGCCGCCGGCGACAAGGAGGCTGCCGTCAACAATGCCGACAGAGGGGCCTTTGATTAGTGCGGGATAGACAGGTGCTTCCTGCCATGTTATTTGCAGAGTCATGTTCCAGGTGCGCTGTGATCCTACGGAAGTGTATACAATCTGAGATAAGGGGTCAAGCATGCCGCTCGGGCACCTGGAAACGCACTGGCACCCGTCCCTCGCCCTACTTGGATCATACAGAACTTGCAGCAACTAAGCCATATACAGTGCCTATGTGGACCAGACCTTCAGTCACGCCGCCATTCGGGCTATCTCATCGTGTGCTCCTTGGCCGCCACGTTTGACGAGACGCACAGCTGGAAACAGTACGTACGGTCGATGAGGCATGTTTTTGTAGGGGGGCGTTGCGGGGGCGCAGCCCCTGCACAAGGGAGGGCCGAAGGCCCGACCGCCCAAAAAACAGAGAAGGAGGAGAGAGTAAACACCTTCACTCGCCTCCTTCAGGTTTGCAAATCAGTTATGGCTGAGTAGTAACCAGAACTTCAAGAACGACACCTGGAATCCCGCTGAGATGATACTCGGTTAGTTCTTGGCGTTGGCTGTCTATTCAGAACCGAATGGCGTACAGGTCTGCCTTGTAGAGGTCAAATCTGAGGCGGACCGTCTGACCCCGCAGATGGCTCAGATCAGCGCTGCCGTTCCAGGTGAGAGGCGTGTCAATGTGATCCCCGACAAGCGGCTGGCAGTCTTCAAGAGAGTAGCCCTCCATATCGCGGATGAAGCGCGTGTCGCTGCCCACGTCGCCGGGGCTGGAGGACAGAATCTGGCAGCGCAGGAATCCCGAGTATAGGGTATGCGCATTGATGCTGATTGAATCCGAGTTCAGCTCGAAGGGAACCGTCCAGAAGCCGCCGCGTCCGCGGCTGGACACTGAGACAAACCCGTCCTCGCGTACCGCGGCCCGTACCAGCCCCGACACGCCTAGCTCGCTCGTCTTGCGGTCGACCGGCTCGTTGTGCAACAGTCGGTTGACGCCAACATAGGTGGACCACTCCCCAGTGCCCGTAGAAACAACCCCGGCGCAAGCGTAGACGGTTTCGTATTTCCCCGCGGCAGATGGTACGGTCTCGATCCAGGCATTTTGACCCAGCGGCCTGTGCCAGACCATGCCGTCGCGGCTGGTGGCCAGATGTACATTCATCGTATCGGGCGTGCGCTCGTACATGGAAAGCCGCATCAGATGCGCGTCGGTCGCGCCGGGCCAGGGGGAATAGCCATTGCAGTAGATATCCAGGTCGGGCGCATCGAGAGGATTGTTCTCCATGACCGGCACGGAGTCGGGAAAGTGCCGAAAACTGTCCGATACAGACCGGTTGATACCGCGGCGGTTCGACACCCCATCCATTTGGCGCGTGTAGAGTACATACTTGCCCTGAGTCGCATCATAAAGGGCGATGTTCTGGGTGTCGGCATGCTGGTGCTCCATCAGAGGCCGGGGCAGAGGTGTCCAGTGGAGGCCGTCCGCGGAAACGGCACCTAGAACTTTGCGTTCAGTCTCCGTCCAGTGACAGCTGACCATTTTGTACCGTTCGGATTCGACGGCCACTGGATCGATGAAGATTCCGTGGCCATGACGGTTGATGTCGATCAGGTTGTTATCGGTCGATCCATTCCACTCTTGCAGGCCCAGATTGGGTTTCTGCCAGTCGACGCCGTCGTGCGACTCTGCATAGCCGATTCCGCCGCCGTTTTCGTACCAGCAGCGCAGCGTCCCGCCATCCTCGAGGAACGTCGAATACGCTGATATGTAGCCCTGCTCCCAAGGCTGATCGGCAGCGATCACCAAAGTAGGGTCTACTGTGGGCTCGTGGACTTTGAGCGTAATTCCATGCGGAACGCTCCAGCCTTCGGTAACGGCGCCACCCCATTGCGTGCCATAGCCTGGTTCAACGCCCATCCAGTCGACAAACACCCATTTTCCCTGGCCAATCCCCCAGTTTCTCACGATTCATCTCCTGTTTGGACCGAAAATGGCAATCGAAAAGGTCAATACCTCTTGATAGACGAGATGCGGATCTCGCCGATTTGGCCGAAAAAGTGGCCCTCGCCCAGAAAGTCGAACGCGCCCCCGTATCGAGCGTATCCCTTCAGGCGCGTGGAAACGCTGAATTGGGCACTGTGCCTGCGGTTATTGACCAGCCTGCGGCCGTCGGGGCTGTGCATCTGCCAGATCAGGAACCCGTCCAGAAACAGTTGATGAAGATCCCCGCCGGCACCGTACTGCCACGCCACATGGTGCCATTCAGTATCGCTGATGCCCGCATCGGCTGTGGCCGCCACAAGCCCGCCCGGACGCGTCCACGGATGCAGATCCATTAGTTCCTGCCCAGGCTCGGCTCCCAGAAAGTGAACGCCGGGCGCCATGCTCCCGTCGGGCGAATTGCGGGAGGAGAGATAGAGCTCCCAGACCCCCTGTTCGGTCTTGTCGTACGTACCGCAAATATGCCCGAAGGTGAAAGGCAGGTGGTGATCGTCGGCCTTCTCTCCATGTGCCTGCAGGGGGCCGCCCCGTCTGACCCAGGCTTGCACGGTCCAGGCCTCTTCGCAAGTTCGCAGATCCAGCTTTTCGTTGCCCTGGGGCCCGACGAAGCCGTGCTCGCCATGGCCGGTATCCTGGGGAAAGCGACCCTTGCGACCGGGCCAGGAGACGCGCCTGTCGCCGCCTATGTTGGTCCACGTCAAGGTCAGTTCCTCGTCACCCATAACATCGGGGATGAGCCGGCCGTTCGGCCCCTGCCAGTCATACAGGACAACCGTATCTTCGTCCGGTCCGATGACAAGAAGCTCCGCCGGCAGAACTTTCAGTGCGATCTCCTCCTGCCGGCTTTGGCCGATAGCATCGACCGCCCTGACCTGGATGCGGCTGGCGCCGGCTTTGGATGGCGTGCCTGCCAGTTCACCCGTTTCGCTATCGAGTTGCAGTCCATCGGGTAGGCCGCCGCTCGCAACCGTCCACGAGATAGGCGCGACCATATGGCTAGTTCGCAATTGTGCACGATACGAGCTTCCAACGAAGGCCGGGGGCACAGAGTCCGTGCTGAGTTGCCCGCTGCGAACGCTCAAGTGGAAGCGATGCCGATCAGTACGGCCGCTTGCGTCGGCGGCAAGCAGATCGAGGGGCTGGTGTCCTAGCGCCGCAGTTGGCTTGCCACCGATAGCCCCCGTCTTGCTGTCCAGTGTCAGCCCTGTGGGCAACCGTCCTTCAGCCAGCTCCCATTGGACCGCGCCACTGGCTGCGTCGGTCGACATCTGAACCGAGTATGGAGCATTGATCGTAGCCGCGGGCAGTTCCCGCCGAACGATAGACAGCCGCTCCGCCACCGGATAGCGCATGATGCTGGAGATACGGATCTCATCGATTTCACCATCGAAATTGCCGAACCCCAAGAGCTTTGGCGGATCCTGGGAGTGGAGGAAGCCGCCGACCACAAAGGGTACGCCGACGTTCTCTGTATCATTGACCACCCGTCCCTGCGTGTCGTTGGGCAGGGGAAGCTGGACGCGGCGGATGAGTTGACCGTCCAGAAAGAAGAAGTGCGTCTGGTCAAGGTAACGAAACTGCCAGGCGACATGGTGCCACTCGTTATCTTTGATCCTGGGAGGGTCCGCGCTGGTCCAGCCTGAGGCCTTGGCGTTTTGTAAGAGAAGACCGCTGGTGTCGTGGTTCGGGTCCCTGCCGCGTGGGGACCCCATAAAGCGGGCGCCGGGGTAGAGCCCATCCTGCAGCGTGCCGGGGCGTGTAAAGCTGTGAAGGGAGAAATTCCAGCCCCCGCGCATACCGATTGGGAGGCCCAAACCTTCGTCTTCCGTCCCACAGATGTTCACATAGGTGTTCCCCTGATCGAGGCCGCCTGCGCCCGCGTAACGCACCCATGCTTCGACCGTCCACGCCGACGTGCAGGGCCGGAGGTGAAGCTTGTCATTGTTGGTCGGTCCAACCAGCAGGTCGGCGTCATCCGCGCGGCGGCAGAACTGAGCGCTGGCCCCGAAGCCCGCATGCGAACCCCACTCCGCCTCGCGATGTGCGCGCAGGGTCAGTTGGTGGTCCCCGCAAGCGTCGCGGGTCTCGTTGCCTTCGCCTTCGTCGAAGTGGTACAGGACAACTGTATGGTCATCAGGTTCAAACGAAGCACATGGAGGTGTACTCAAAGGAGATTCTCCTGGCAGCAAGGGAAGTAACGCCGGCCTGAAAAGGGCAAAACAGAGAACGCCTTAGATATATCGAGGTGCCGCGTCACCCTTCAGTACTTCAACCGAGGCTCGTGTGGGGATCGAGCGCGTCGCGAAGAGCATCGCCGATGAAGTTGACGGACAGCGTGGTGACAGCGATCGCAATCGCGGAGGGCAGCCATAGCCACGGCATCGTTTGCAGGATGGGCAGCGACATGGCGTCCTGCAGCATGCTTCCCCAGCTGGACATAGGCTCCTGGACACCCAGGCCCAGAAAACTCAAGCCGGACTCGGTTATGATCGCCCCTGCCAAACCCATTGTCGCCGCCACCACCACCGGCGCGATGGCGTTGGGGAGAATGTGGCGGAAGACGATACGTCCGCTGCCCACTCCTACACATTGTGCAGCAAGCACAAAATCCTGCTCTCGCAGCGAGAGAAACTGAGCGCGAACATAGCGCATTATTCCGGTCCAGCCAAAAAGCCCGATGATCACCATCACATTGAAGATGTTGGGGGGCAGGATCACGGCGACGGTGACGATGAGCATGAAGGAGGGGAAGCACATCATCATATCGGTAAAGCGACTCAGAACCATGTCAACGCGGCCGCCGAAGTAGCCTGCGAATCCGCCCAAAATGACGCCGATAGAGGTGTAGATACTGACAGCAACCAGGCCGACAGCAAGTGAGACCCTGGTGCCGTATACAAGGCGCGTCCAGACATCGCGTCCCAGGGGATCGGTGCCGAGGATGTGAGCAGTAGACGGGGCTTGCCGCATAACTGTCAAGTCGATGCCGTTGGGATCGTGAAATGTTACAAGGGGAGCCAGAATCGCGAGCAGCGCAAAGAGTACCAGCGCCGACATTCCGATGACAGCCAAGGTGTGGCGCCGGAAACGGCGAAGAAATCGATTCTCGGGCTCGGGCAGGGCATGCCACGCGCCTGACCTAAGTTGCGCGTCAGTTGTTTGCGGCGCTTCACCTTCGCTGTCCGCAGGGGTGGCAGTCGTACGTGCCATGACGCTTACCTCATTCGTAGCGAATCCTGGGATCGGCCCAGGCATAGGTGATGTCGGCCAATAGATTGGCGAACAGTACCATCGAAGAGCCGATCAGGTTCATCGCCATTATCATCGGCTGGTTGCGCATAAAGATCGACTCCATGCCCAGCTTGCCCATGCCCGGCCAGACGAAGATTGTCTCGATTATAAATGAGCCGCCAATAATGCCCGGAAGGGAGAGGCCGATGTGGGTGACTACCGGCAGCAGAGAGTTGCGAAAGGCGTGGCCCAGATAGACGGATCGTTCAGGCAGGCCCTTTGCCCGAGCGGTGCGGACGTAATCGGCGCCGAGCGCCTCCAACAGGCTGGCGCGGGCATAGCGCATATGGCCTGCCAGCCCCTCGAAGCCGAGGACAAGCGCCGGCAAGGCCAGATAGTGGAGACGGACGAAAATATTGTCGGGACCGTCGAGCGGCGCCCTGCCGCCGGTTGGGAAGAGCGGGAGCTTGAGTGAGAACAGGTAGAGAGCAATGATGGCAAATACAAAACCGGGCGTCGATATCCAGACAAAAGCCTGCAAAGTGAGAAGATGATCGAGCACGGAATACTGCTTGATGGCTGAAATGATACCCAGGGATGTACCGACAACGAGGGAAAAGAGAATCGTAACGACGGAGAGTTGCAACGTTGCAGGCAAAACCTGGGCCATCTCCTGCAGAGCCGGTTGCCCGGTGAGGAACGAATAGCCGAGATTGCCGTGCAAAAGGAGTTCACGCAGCCAGATGCCATAGCGTACGATGACCGGTCTATCCAGCCCGTAGGACTCGCGCAGCCGCTGCAGTTGCGCCTCATCTACGCCCATCTCAAGTCTGAGATTGGGCGGAACAAGCGCATCAACGTAGTCGCCAGGCATGATCTCGCTAATTATGAATGTGATTGTGATAATGCCCCACAAGACGGGAACGGCGATCAGGAGGCGGCGAATTATGTATCGGGTCATCGAGGATTCTCAGATGGTTGCGGAATAACCCGCCTGCCCTGGCTGTTCAGCGCGCGCAACATCGTAGGCAGGCGGTAGCGAGGGTCGGGTTCCATCCCACTCCGCCGCAAAACAGAGGCAGAGTGGGATGGCGTACCAGAATTACTCTTCCATCTTGTACCACAAGTGGGCGTTGAGTTTCGACCACTGGTAGTCGTGCATGCCGCCCAAGGCATAGGTGTCCATTCCGCCGACATTCTTGCTGATCGCATAACCCATATGGTATCTGTGGAGCGGGATATATCCGATCACGTTCTCGGCGATGATCTGCTGTATCTCGTCGTAGAGGGCCTTGCGTTGATCCGTATCGCCAGTTTCCTTGGCCTGGATGAACAGCGCATCTGTCTGAGCGCATACGGCGTCGAGTGAGCCGTCAGTCGGCCAGACCAAGTCTCTCTGGTGAGGAGGATTGTCACAGCGGTAGGTTCGATAGTACCCGTGAAGATCGACCGGGTTCCCCCAACCAGCATGGGAGAAGGAGTGCTTGTTTTCGGCTACTCGATCGTTCCAGGCCTCGTTTGGCACATGAATGACCTTTACGTTGATCCCTGCCTCACTGAGGTACTTCTGCATCAGAAGCATGAAGTTCTTCGCCTCAGTACCTGTATGGTAGTAGATCAATTCGTGTTCCTTTTCGGCGTCCCATACGCCGTCAGCGGCAGCCTCCGCCAGCAGGGCCATCGCCTTTTCCGGATCATATGAATAGGTTGGGACCTCGTCATTGGTCCAGCCATCAACGAAGGAGAAGGTGTGCCACGGTTCGCGCAGCCCGAAGTAGACGGCGTCGCCGATCTCCTGCCGGTTTATGGCGTGGCTTATGGCCATGCGCACCCGCTTGTCCCAGAAGGCCGGCTGACTGAGGTTGCCGACAAAAACGCTGATATAGTTCAGTCGCTGCGTCTGAACGTCGATATCAGGCAAGTCCTTGGCCTGTTGATAGAAGTTGCCTTCCACTTTCATCACGTCCAGTTCACCCTTTTGCAGGGCGATAAACTGCGTGTCGGGCGGGCCCATATTCTGGAACAGGACGCCGTCGAGGCAAGGCGACCCTTCCCAATAGTCGTCATTGCGCGCCAAGCGGAAGTACTCATCCTTTTTCCCGTCCACAAACTTGAAGGGACCGGTGCCGATCTGTGTCTCGGTGGTGAACCAGAGCGGATTGCCAGAGTCCTTCAGGTCGGGCACACGCCACTGGTTGTAGATGTGCTCGGGCAGGATATTGATGCTGCCTATGAAGCGGGAGAAGTAACTTACGTCCGGTTCGGCGAGAGTGAGGCGCACAGTGTGATCGTCGATCACTGAGATTCCCTCGATCGCATCGGTCTTACCATCAAGGTAGTCCAGCGAACCCTTCAGCGCTATCCAGTTGCCGGGCTGGGCAGGGTTCACCCATGGGCTGTCAAGGTCGTTGTGCCACGTCCAGGTGAAGGCCACGTCATCGGCGGTGAAATCCTCGCCGTCATGCCACTTTACGCCCTGGCGCAAGTGGAAAGTGAACTCTGTGGCATCATCGCTGATCTCCCAGCTTTCTGCCAGGTCGGGGTGGGGAACGTTGTCGGTGCCGGTGCGGATCAGCTTGCCGAAAACAAGCTTCTGCTGCTCGTAGCCCCAACCCCAGATAGGTACCACTAGAGCCCTTGAACTGAAATCCAGGACCAGTGTACCGCCGCGCGCGGGGCAGACATCGTCCCCGGTTGAAGCGCTTTCTGCCGGGGCCTCAGCCATGGTTTCCGCTGGCTGGTCGGCGGCCGGCTCAACCGTCGCCGGGGTACAGGCGACCACAATCAGGGCCAGGACGAGAAGAAATGCGACGTACTTGTGCGAAGACATTCTCTACCTCCTTTTGATTGTACCTTCAATAGACGCTACTGAAACGCTTTTGGATGCAGTGGGAATGGAAGCGCGGAATTTACATAAAATAATATATCAACGACGGGGATGGCTTGTCAAGCATGCAAAAAAGGCCGGGCATGGCCGACTACAGGACAGCAGTTGGCCCTGTGAGGGATTGGATTCGACATGGAATCGCATTATTAGGCGAAAGGGGCCGCCATTCGCGGCGGTTGCCTTTTGCCTACAGAAGAGGGTGAATTCGGAGGCGTCAGGATTTACCTGGCTGTTGCATAGAGGGAGAGCCAAGCCTTTAGCAGTTCGGCGGGTGTCTTGGCGAAGGAAGACAGCAGGAAGGCCGGTTCTAGCCTACCTTGCAGCCTACGAATTGGGGTTAAGAAAAACAGGAAGATCAGCGGGGCTAACGCCAGCGCCGCAACTGCAGGCGTGTGCTAACCTCCCTGCTTTGCTATGGCGATGCTCGCTCAGTCGAAAGTACGCCCAGTGTGCTTCCGGCCGGCGATTGCTGCCGCCTCGTCTCCGGCGGGAAAGGTTATGCCTTCGTCGATTTTGGCGGCCACGTTGTCGGCGTCAACGCCGTCGAGGAAGCCGATATTGGCCGCATTGCAGGCGGCGAAGATGCGGTCGCGGGCGGCTTTGAGGTCGCCTTCTTCGGTATTCTCAGGCGTGCGCACCGTGTCGTAGCCAAAGGTCATACGCATATCGGACGGCCCCCACTCGGCGAATGCGATACCCGGCACGCTCGTGCTGGCCTCGGCATTGGCGAGCGCGCGAATGTTCTCAATCTTGATGCCCAGGATCAGTTCACCATCCGGGTTGAGCGGCCACACGTCCGCCTTGCGCAGGTACTCCTGCGTCGGAACGCCCCAGACATGAGCAGCGTTGTCCTGACCGCCCGAGCCGCGCCGGCCCATATCGAGCCCTTCGCCGACACCGGGCGTGTGGAAAGGAAAACGCACCCACTCGACGAACTCCTTGACTGCGCCGGGGGACTCGACATGGCAAAGCAAAATGCCGTGAATGCCCGTCGCCAGGACCTGCTTGATCATCCAGGCGTTGTTGCGCACAACATACTCGTCGACGCCGTCAATGGGCAGCGTGACCAGCACAGGAGGGGTGCGATGACCGGTCCGAGTCGGCCCGCCTGCCACCAGCCCCCGCATGAACGCGTCTAGCCCCGCCACGTCAAATGGCTGATGCTCAATGCCGATCACAAGCCAGTCCGCGTGGGTCTGTGCCGACTGCACGCCGCCTTCAAAAGTCAATGTGCGGCCGCCGTCCCAATAGACCGGTTGACCTGCTTCCAAGAGCTCGATAATCTGATTGATTCGTTTCATTGTGCCTTTTCCGTTGAGGTGGGACTTGTCGGATTTTGTCTACCAGTATTCAAACGGCAATACTCCGAAAGGGTCGCGCTGTGCGAGACGCGCAGGCCGCGCGACTCAGACCCAGTCTCGCAGTGGGTGTTCACGATCTGCCAGAGGGAAGGTCGTCCGCCCATGCCGATGTGCGGTGTAGACGCCAAGGATCATCTCCAGCGACCAACGGGCATCGCGTCCGCTTGAGATTGGCTCGCGGCCTTCCTCGAACGCGGCGATCAGATCGCGCACCATGTAGGCATTTAGGGTGTCGAAGCCGGGATTATCCGGTTTGAGTACAACCTTCCAGGCCGGCTCGACCATGGCCGGGTTGAAGTTAGGATGGGGACAGTGCAACAGGTATCCGTCCCAGTTGAGCAGAATGCCCTCAGTTCCGTGGATTTGCAGTCCGCCGGGGCGGGGGCCGGGACGGACTTCACGGCGGTGCGAGTGAAAGGTGGCCATAATGCCGTTAGCGAAGGCGTAAGTGGCTTCAAGGTGATTGCCGAGGATGGGGCCGATCTCTTCATCGCCCTGACGTGCATGTTCCGGTCCAGCGTCCTTTCCGTCCTGGAGGATATAGGCCTGCACCCAGCGAGGATGGCCGAAAAGAAAACAGAGCATGTCGAGTGAGTGTGTGCCGAGGACCATCAGGTCCTGGCCGCCGCCGCGATGGTCCTGTTTGCCGGCGCTGTAGACTTCCTTGACTTCGCCTATGGCTCCGGCCGCGATCATTTCCTTAATTTTGTGCGAATACTGACTGACGCGGCCCTGGTGGGAAACCGCGACTTTGACGCCGGCGCGGTCGCAGGCCTCGATCATTGCGTCGGCTTTCGCCAGTGTTTGCGTGAAGGGCTTTTCGCAGAAGATGCCGCGCACGCCGGCCTCGGCTGCAGCCATGACCATGTCATGCTTCTGGTCCATCCAGCGAGGGGCGACACTGACGATGTCCAACTCCTCCTGTTCCAACATCTGCCTGTAATCGGCGTAGAGGTTTTCGCTGCCGACGCCCAGCCGTTCGCCCGCGGCCGCTCTGCCATCGTCGTCGGCATCGGCGACGGCGACCAGGTCGATCTCTTCCATTCCCAGGTATACGGTGTCCAGGCTGT
Organism: Caldilineaceae bacterium; assembly: GCA_965116395.1. Classification (GTDB taxonomy): domain Bacteria; phylum Chloroflexota; class Anaerolineae; order Caldilineales; family Caldilineaceae; genus Bin5. Next base: position 4,182,928 of record OZ220684.1, on the reverse strand, counting down.
GGCCGTAGTTGCCGCGACCGGTATGGCCGATGACACCGGCTCGGTATCTTGTCATGTCAACTCCTCTTCACTGACGATGTATGCCTTGATTATCGGCTGTGCGGCCGACGTCCAGTTGGCGTCTCTGAATTGGTCGTTTGTGTAGTCTGCGATGACGACCGTGCCATCCTCCATCTGATCCCAGTTGCTATAGCCGGAGTCGGCGGTGGCGTCGAGGCGGACCATGCGGTCGCGGCGGACTTGGTCGGGATAGGTCCCGGAGTCCGCCCGCCAGGACCAGTCGACGCTATGGCTGCCTGGATTCTTGACGGAAGCGCTCACCGATCGCCAGAGCGAGACGCCTGGCAGATTGCTGCCGAAGCGGACGAGCCGGGCCCCGGATATGTTTGCCGCTTCTTGCAGAAGGAGGCGACCGTCGACGTAAACAGCAATCTCGCCTTCCGAACGCACGATTTTGTAGCGATGCCATTGTGTCGCGTCCAACGGAATGTGGTAGGCCGGCAGCGAGGGTGACTCGCTGCCATTCCCGGGCGAGCCTGTCGTGCTGTGGAAGGCAGCTTCTTCCTGGCTGCTTTGGGTTACGCAGATTTCCTGAGGCGTAATGCGAACGCGACAACCTGCATAGAGATCGCAGCCCCCGCTGGATTGATCGGCCAAACGCAGTTCTGCCTCCATTGCCACGCGTGCGCCGCTCGAAAGCGCTGGATATAGCGAGAAGAATACCTGGTCCTCCGGACCGCAGTCGGTTGTCAGCTTAAGGTGACCGCTGTCGAGAAGACAGCGAGATTCGTCCCAGATGAACGATGCCGGCTCATAGCCAAGCTTTTCAGCCGGATCCCAGATGAAGGCATAGCTGGCAAACGTTCCCCAGCGATTGCGGTATGTGACCAACAGTTTGCCGGACCTCAGTTTGTGGACAGCCGTACGCTGGCCGTAGAAAGGAGCGAGTATGGGCTCCTCCCATGTTCTGCCATTGTCATAGCTGTGAACGAGGCGGCTGGGCTGGCCAAAGCAACCGTTACCGAATCCGATTCTGGTGACTGCGAGCAGATGGCCCGGTTCCAATTCGACAATCCCTACTTCCGAGTCACCGTGGTAAGGGTCGTCCGCGACCGTGGCGGTACGACGCCAGGACTTGCCTCCATCATCGGAAAACACAGCTGTGTTGCGGTAGTAAAGGCTGTAGCCTGGAGGGGGCGGGCTCTCGAACACATCAGTCTCGACCGGCTCGGTTCGTGTGTAGACCAGTGTCCCGTCTGAAAGATCTACGACATAACCTGGCTCTCCGCCGACGTCGTCGCACTGAACTGGTTCACTCCAGCTACGGCCATGGTCGTCGCTCCAGAGCAAGTAGTTGGCCATACCTCTGGGGGGCCGCTGCCAGAATGCCAGGCGCGGCCAGTCGTCTCCTGAGGAACGATGGCCTTGATCACAGATGATGACGAGCCGGTCGTCTCGAAGGCGGCTCAGTTGCGGCGCGATCCATACGCTGTGGTGTTCCCAGACATTTCTGCATGAGATTGAGCGATGACCATGCCAACTGCGCCCTCCGTCGCTGGAGTAGGCAACCATGATGTGGGTGCTGACGGCGGAGTGCGAGTCGGAGAGGCGGTAGACGGCGACCAGCCCGGCGGATGTCGCGACGACGTTGGCGACGGAGTGGTACCAGCCGCGGGGGTTGGGGCAGACCAGGTCTGCTGAGTAGCAGTTCTGGTCAGCGATAACAAACTTCCTGTCTTCGGGAACGGCTCGCATCGACCTCAATGTCCCGGAGGCAGCGGCAGGTCTACCCGTACATTGCCGCGCGCGTGGGACTGGAGGAAGCCGACCAGAATTTCTACCGTCTTCTTGGCCTCTCTCGCCGGGCTCAGCAGGTCGCTGCCGTTTTCAATCGCGTCTATCAGGTCGGCCACGCAGGCCGGAATCCTCGTATACAGGTGGGCTTCGAAGGGAAGAAATTCGGAATTATTTCTGTCGCGGCGGATGACGCGACTGTTGTGGACGTCGAGCATGCCGGTTTCGCCGTAGACCTGGAAGGTGAAGCTGGCTGCAAACTGCGACTTGTTGGCATTCACAAAGGCGCGCACCCCGTTACGGAAATGGACATAGCCGGAGACTGCCGGGTCGGTTGCCGGATCTCTGCCGCCGTCCCCGAGATACCTGTCATAGTGATCATAGCCGGGTTCCAGTTCGGCGAAGACCCATTCCGGCTCCGAATCGGCAAAGAAGCAAACGCCGTCGACAAGATGTGTGCCGTTGCGGAACATCATCGCACGCGGTCCTCCCAGCGTGGCGACAATGCGCTGCACTTCGCCGATCGAGCCGCTGCGAATCGCCTCCCTGGCCACGTCATAGTGGGGTCCCCAACGATTTGTGTGGTCCACGACAAGAAGGGTGCCGCTCGCCTCGCAGGCTTCGATCATGCGCGTGCATTCGTCTACCGTTGTCGCAAACGGCTTCTCGCAGATGATTCCCTTTGCGCCGGCGTTCGCAGCTTCCACAACGATATCGGTGTGGCGGTGGTCTGAGGTGACGACACTGACGATATCGAGATTCTCGCGTTCGATCATGGCGCGGTAGTCAGTGTAGGTTTCCAACTCGCCGAACTCCTGCCCCCAGGTATCTGCTACCTTTTCGAACAGCTCCGTCTTCAGTTCACAGACCGCAACCACGTCGGTTTGGGGGATAAGATGGTAGGCCCCGAGATGAGAGCTGGGGCTGGGCGTCTTCAAGATGTTGCCCGGTTCGGCGGCCGGGCGGTTGGCCGCGATTCCCGACAGACCGACAACGCCTACGCGATATTTCTCTGGCATCTGACTGCTCCTCCTATCCTTCTTCGGCTAGTGATACGTTTAGTTTGTCGGCCCAAGATTCGATCTTGTCAAATGTGTCCGCCGGGACATCGATACCCTCTTCCAAGCGCTGCACGCGTGAACGGTGCTCAAAGTCGCCGGGGACCAAGACCTCATCGAAACCGGGCGCCGGCGGGATCGACTTCATGGCATCCAAGACTGAACGCACATTGCGTTGGTAGCCTTCGAGCGAGGTGAATGCAGCGACATCGTAGACTTGCATGAAGAGGCCCGCCATCGATGTCAGCTCAGCGTTGAATTCACCTGCCAGCCCGCCCATGAGGCTGAAGAACAGTGAAAGCGCGTAACCTTTGTGGCCTCCAAAAGGCAGGAGGAAACCGCCCTGTCTGAAATCGTCAGGACTTGTGGTGGGGTTGCCCTGGCTGTCGACCATCACGCCTTCGGGAACATCAAGGCCTTTACTCTGGGCGACGAGGATCTTTCCGCCGGCGATGACGCTGGTCGCAAAGTCGATTACGAATGGGGCGTCATCGCCTGTTGGGATGCCGACGGCGATGGGGTTGGTGCCCAGGGCGCCGCGCGCGCCGCCAAAAGGAACGACTTGGGAACCGGCTGCGGAGGCGCCGCCCAACGTAATCAGTGTGATACAACCTGCTTTGGCTGCCTGTTCGGCGTATTCGCCGACACGGCCGATATGCGTTGTATTCTGAAAAGTAACGCAGCAGACGGCGGAACGTCTTGCCCTCTCAATGGCCCACTCCATTGCACTGCGACTCATAGTGTGGCCGAACCCGCCATTTCCGTCTACGTGCAGAGTATTCGCGCTTTCGCGGACGATTTCAGGGTAGGCTTTGTTGTCAATGTGGCCGTCTTCGATGCGGTCGAGGTACATGGGCGCGAACTGAACCCCGTGTGAGTCATGGCCGGCGAGGTTGGCGTTGACTAGAATCTCTGCGACGGTCGAGGCGATGTCATCGGGCGCGCCCGATGCCGCGAACAGTTTGCGGGTGATCTGTTGCAGGTAGCTGGCTGAATGGCGGATGGAATTTGTCATCGGGCTCCTCTGAAGTTGAAGCGGACTCGCTGTTGTTTCTGTCTCAAACGCGTCTGGAAAGCAGTTGGGGCGGAGATCAGGCCGCGGGACTCTGTATGTGGTCGTCGTCGCGCGGCAGCGGCAGGTCGATTACACGTCCATCGGCGGCGGATTTATAGCCTGCGAGCAGGATTTCGGTAAGCAAGGCAGCCTGGCGCGCGTTCATTTCGCTCTCGCGCTCCTCGACGATGCAGTCGACAAAGTAGCTGGCATCGGTGCGACTATCCAGTGTTGAGGAAAGGGATGCGATCGTGCGTTTCGGTTGGGCGTTGACCTCTTCCTGGGTTGTACGCCAAAAACCCATCGGATCGCGGGGATTGATTTCCGGTGGCGTCCAGGGTTGGTCATTTGCAAAGACTTCCAACCGCGGTCGATTGGCATCGAGAAACATTGAGCCTTCGGTTCCGATCAGGTGGATCTGGTTGGCGCCTCCGGCCGGATGACAGGCCCATCCGATGCGCCCGCCAGTAATTGTGGCGGTTGCCCCGCCCTCCAGCGTCATTGAAAGGAAGCCGAAATCTTCCATATTCCGGTCCTGGTGTTCAGCAAAAAAGTAGTTGGCTGTGCTGCCGAAGACGGACTCGACTGCGCGTCCGGATATCATGCAGACCATCCCGAGCGCGTAGACGCCGATGGCATACAGCTCGGCCTTTGCATCAACGAAATTGGAGATAACCGGCGGGTAGACTGCCTGTCGCGGCGCGCCCAACCTGGCGGTACCGTTGGGGCCCTTTGAGAACAGGTTATCGACGTGGATGGCTGTCAATTCACCCAGAATACCTGACTCGACGACTCGGCGGGCCTCTTGCACCCAGCCCTGGAGGTTGGAACTGAACATCTGGCTGCGCACGCCCGCCCGTTCGACCGCGGCAACGGCCGCGTCGGCATGTGACAGGTAGGGCGTCATGGGTTTGTCGACATAGACGTGCTTGCCGGCGTCGGCGCAGCGGGCAGCGATGCGTCCGCGGCGTTCAGGGTCGGCGCAGACGGAGACGAGGTGCACGTCATCGCGGGCCAGGGCATCATCCAGATTGGGCCAGTAGGGGATGTCCAGGTCCTCTGCGAATTGTTTGTTCAGTTGGGCGCGTTCGGGGGGAACGTCGACTTCGTCGCTCAGACCAACGAGTCTGCAGCGGGGATCGGCCCGCAGGTTCAGCGCGTAGTTTTCCTGGTGAGTGAGTCTGCCCGAAATCAGAAGGACGCCCAGTTGCTGGCTGCTCATGTCTGGTCTCCTTCGAGGGACAGAGATACAGGTTTTTTGGCGAGGAGTGACCTATCGATGGCTGCCACCATGTTTGAAGTGGATAAGACTGTGGAATGCTGCATTCTTTCGTCCTTGCCACTGACAGAGTTCTCTGTTGGCGCGGGTGCTTGGGCATCTGTGTGAAAGATCGAGCCGCGTGCGCCGAGGATGGCCAGGTTCATCGAGGGGTGATCGTGGGCCAGGGTTATTGCCAGAACGGCCGACTCCCCGTTCTCGTATTCCAGTGCGACTGAGAGATGGCCTTTGTCAGCTGAGCCTGTTGCATAGATCCGGCGCGGGTTGGCCGACAGCCAGATTTCGGCGTAGGCACTCATTTCGGCCAGCAGCGGTTTGAGATCTGCAGTGTGTTGTGCTGCAGCCGCGGTCCAACGGACAAATAGGGGCGCGCCAACACGGCCGCCGGCAATTGTCTCGCTCACGGTCTGATTCAACACAGTCCAATCGTACATGAGTAACTCCTTCAATTCTGCAGCAATGCTCAACTTTGGACTGTGGATATTTGAAGTGGGAATTCCAAGGGCAGGGGGTTAAGAATCTGCTTGGCGCGGGTTGAGAGCGTCATTAAGCCCGTCGCCCAGGAAGTTGATCCCGAGAGAGACGATAGCAATCGTCAGGCCGGGCACGGCCACAAGCCAAGGACGGTAGCGCCAGCTCAGTTGATTATCATTGATCATTGCCCCCCAGCTGGCTTGCGGAGGCTGGACGCCCACACCCAGAAAACTCAAGCCAGACTCGGCCACGATCGCACCGGCAAAGCCAAATGTGACCATTACAATCAGCGGGCCGAGCGCGTTCGGGATCAAGTGCTTCATCAGTATTTTGGCCTGGCTGACTCCAATCGCGCGCGCGGCCTCAACAAACTCCTTTTCGCGCAGCGACAGGATCTGGCCCCGGATCAAACGCGCGTATCCGGGCCATTGAATCACCGAGAGCGCCCCAAAGACAACGATTAAGTCCACATACGTAGGCGTTGCAAAGAAGTCCAGGCCTGTCCGCGCATGCATCATATCGACCCAGTCGGCCACCGGCTTGCGGAACGTCGCCGCAATCAATGAAGCGAAAAGGAGCTGCGGAATTGACATCGTCACGTCGACCGCGCGCCCGATCAACCAATCCGCCCAACTCCCCAAATAGGCGGCCATGCCCCCCAGAACAATCCCCAAAATGAGGCTGAACGTCGTAGAGATGATGGCGACGATGCCCGCCGTGCGTGCGCCCCACATGATCCGGCTCAACATGTCCCGCCCCAGGTCATCAGTCCCCAAGAGATAATCCACACTTGGGCCTTCAGCAATCCGGTCCAGGTTTTGGAGCATGTAGGGGTAGGGCGCCAGATAGGGACCAAAAATTGCTGCGATAAAGAGCAGCAGAAAAATGAATAGTCCTACCATCGACAGTCTGTTACGCACCAGGCGACGAAAGGCGTCGCTCCACAGACCGCGAGCCTTCAATTCCTGCGCCTCAAGTTGCAGCGACAGGTCCGCTACATTAGCGGCATCCGTCTGAGCCATCCAGTATTCCTCTCAGCTAGGGCTTTCCGCTTTCTCTAGCTGGTGCCCAGGGCATTCGTCACCGTGTTTTCGGAACTACCTCGCCTTCAACTCTCCTAGTCGTAGGCGACCCGGGGATCCAAAACAGGATAGACAAGGTCCACGATGAGGTTTATAGCCATTGTCAGACCGGCTGTGAAGAGAACCACACCGTTGATCATGTTGAAATCCCGGCCCGACAACCCTTGCTGGAACAGTCGGCCCAGTCCCGGCAAGTTGAACGCAAGGTCAACAAACACCGCCCCCCACATAAAGTCGTCCACCAACAGTCCAAGCGAGGTAACCACAGGAATAAGTGCATTGCGGGCCACGTGGCGCGTCATAACCAGGACTTCATTCAATCCCTTAGCACGCGCGGTTCGAACATAGTCATTCTGCAGTACTTCGAGGATCCCACCGCGCGTCTGGCGGATAATGCCCGCAAGTGAACGCGTCGAGATGATCGCAGCCGCGACAAAATAGGATGGATGCATGATGCCCTTCCATCCACGCGGTACGTTCATCAGGTCCAACCACAGTACCGTGACGATCAGCATTACCGGCACAAGAACATACGGCGGTATCGACCAGAAAAACAGGCTCCCGCTAACGATCGAATAGTCCAGCCATGTGTTGTGGAATCGGGCCGCTAATATCCCTAAGGGAATCCCCACAAATGCCATAATCGCAATCACGCCCAGCGCTAATGCACCGGAAACAGGTAGCGCACGTTTGATACGCGGCCAGATCGGCGCCGCGTCCAGGAACGAATATCCGAACTTGCCCTGGAGCAGGTTACCCATATAGGTGCCGAACTGCTCGTGGAAGGGTCTGTCCAAACCGTACTGACTACGCAGTTCGGCCACTTCCTCTTCATTCAGATAGACACCCTGTGCAGCCCACTGTGAACGCAGAATCGTGACCGGATCGATCGGCCCGAGATAGCCAAGAAGGAAAACGATCATCAGGGTCGCTAAAAGCGTTGGGATGATGATCAGCAGCCGAATCGACATGTAGCGGGTCACGTCTCAATCCCCTGTGGCACGTGTTTCGTGGTGAAATAGAAGCAGGTGTTGGTCAGCGGCAAGCGGCTCAAGGGCAGCCGGCCGCTGACCAACAGGCGTTACAGTTTACCGTTCTTTGCGATAAGTCTCCGTCATCGTGTGCCAGAAGCTGATGCGGCTCTGGCCATAGCCACCCACCCAGGGCTGTATCTGATACCAGCCGCGGATGTAGCCCGTGGGAATCACGAGCGCGGCATCGGTGAAATTCTTCAGCATAGCCTGTGAGCGCTCGCAGTACTCGGCGCTGTTGGGATCCATGGAGAGAAGCGCATCGATTTCCTCGTCCCACCCTTCTTCGGTGTAGTTGGTCCAAGACTGGTAGGACCCGCCACGCGTGTGGGCGATTGCCTCAAGCAGATAGCCCGGCCGCGGCAGGAAGGAGCCGCCACTTGTTACCTGCATGGAGACAAGACCTTCACCGTCGACAAACTCGGACTCGGCATTCTTGATCTCAACATCTTCGACGCCCAGGTTCACGCGCCACATTTCCTGGATAATCTGGGCAGCGCGAATACGGGGCGGATCGCTACCGCCGGTCAGGATACGAATCTTAGGAACTGTCTCCCCTGTCGGGCCGTACTTAGACTCCGCCAGGAATTCCTTGGCCCGTTCCGGATCGAAAGGATAGGGCTGGAAGTTGGGGTCAAAGCACTGGTAGGCCGGCGCCATCGGGCTGCCGGAATTGCTGGGGGCCTGCTCGCCTTCCCAGGCTATATTCGCAACTTTGTCCCACTCGATCGCCGACATAAGCGCGCGGCGCAGATTCACGTCGTCCACCGGTTCCTGCTCGGTGAGGAAGTACATAGCCCAGAATGCAGAAATCGGTACTTCACGGAAAGCGTCCGGCTGATTCTGGCGCAAGAGCACAGCTGACGGGCCGGCAAGATTCAGAGCAATGTCGATCTCCTGGTTCTCAAACATGAGGAGCATTGTCTGGAAGTCACGGATGGTTGTTGCTTCGATGCCGTCCAGCAGAGTCGGTTCACCCCACCAGTTCGGATTGCGTTCGAAGCGGTAGATTGCGTCGGGCTCCGGCGACAGATGCACCGGCTTGAAAGGACCGCTGACAATCAGGTCGGCCGCATTTTCACCCTGGAAGAAGCGTTCCGCCATCGCGCCGCGCCATTCTGTGGCGTCATTGAATTCGTCAGCTCTTTCCAGCAGATCGGCGTACTGGTCAAAACGGGCCGGGGCCGCTTCACGGAAACCCCACAACTGAGGCAGCGAGCCTTCGGACCGCCAGAGCTCGACCTTCAGTGTTTTGTCGTCCAGGGCCGTAAGACCGGCAATCGTCTCAGTTTCGCCGTCTGCGAACTCATCGATGCCAACTACCGCGCCCATCACGAAGTTGCGGGGCCATGAGTTGCGGTCGGAGTGGAAAATGTAGTTCCACCAGTCGATCGCATCCTGGGCGGTAATCGACTTGCCGTCAGACCAAACCGCCTCTTCCTGGATGTGGAAGATATACTCGGTGAGGTCTTCGTTCACTTCCCAGTCGGTAGTGAAGAGGCCGGGCATCACGGTGCCGTCGATGTCCACCAGGAAGGGAGGCATGAACATGTGGCCGAAGTTACAGGGGCTGCCGTAGTCGATGCCGGGGAAAGGACCGGACCCGCAGCCGCCTTCATGCACGACGTTGAGTATCTGGTCTTCGGCCGCATCGTCGGGCAGCATTACTTCCGGCATCATGGCATCCGAGTCGCCTGAATCTGCCATGCCGTCTCCGGCCGGTGCGGCCGGTGCGGCACATGCAGTCAGGGAGATGCCAAGGACCAGAATGAGGCCCACCATCATTTGCCATCGAAATCTCGACATGCTTTTCACTCCTTGCTTTATGGTTGCGCCCCAGAACGGCGCGCAGTGAAATCCTGCCTGATTCTGATGAATTGGCGGCGTCAAACTGAAGCCGCCGCAACAAGAACAGTTTTTTCGTCTCCTTCTCATCACCTCCTTTCACCTTAAGACTTTCGCCAACACAACTATAGCTGGGAGTAACTACGCAGCTGCAAGTAATTTGCAACCCTGAACGAGGCAAGAAAACCTGTTCTCGATCTCCTCACCCCTCGCCTCTTGCCCTTGTAATTTGGGCGGTCGGGCCTGCGGCCCTCCCTTGTGCAGGGGCTGCGCCCCCGCAACGCCCCCCTCCAAAACCACGCCTCACCGGCCGTGCGTCCTCATTCCAGCCATGCGGCTCTATCAACCTGACGGCCGCCAACCTGATACGCAACCAGATCGGCTGTATGCCTGCGGCGATGAAACGCTGGTCACTACAGACACTTAAGTTGTGACAGACACTGTAGTTACGACAGACTCTACAATTGGCCCGGCGGTTACGGCTAGCGAAGGTAAGCCTATCCAACTGCCGCGATTAGAACTCTGGCTTTCGCGCACCAAAACCGTCCAACCATTTCGTGGGAGCGCCAAGGCATTTCCCGGCAAAAAGAGAAACTGTTTGGCCTGATGTCCAGTCCCATTCCAGGTAACTCTAAAGGCAACGTCTTAAGAATGGAATCTACCACTGGCAAACTCGTTGATACGGTTGTTCAGAAACTTGGGAGCTGATTGTCTAGAGCCGAACGATAGATCAACTGGAGAGCAGTGCAGCTGAGCGCGGCTATTTCGCATATGAAATCCGGCCGGGGAATTGACGTCATTATGCAAATCTGCACCTTTTCGTCAGTCAGCAGCTATGATACTGGATCTGATACACCGTGTCAAAGGTCTGAAATTTACCAGAAAATGCACAGATCCCACCGCCATTGGTCGAGCCGCTCGCGCCAACGCCACATCTGCCAGTAGTCTTTGCTATGCGAAAGTGGGCCCTGCCACAGGCTTTGTGCAAACTAAGGAGTAAGCATTGCCCAATATGATCGATATTCTTCCACCTCCGCAAAGTGCGCTTCGATTTTCACGTACCGGCAGATCGGACAAAGACCGTTCTTTTATGGCATAATTGCTGCCATAAGAGCATTCTAACTACATTCAGTAACTTCCAATTCCCAAAGGAGGTCGGCGTGCAACCTGAGACTTATAAACACTATTGGGAGAAGGGCTGGGCAGTCGAGGAGGGAGTTTTCAGCCGCGAAGAAGCCGACCGCATCGCCCAGGTCGCGCTCGAGATTAGCCAGGAAGAGCTGAGCAAAGACAACGACGATTACGTCGTCGACAAGTCGAATGACGGCGAGATTGCACCCCGGAAGATCGACCGCCCCTTTCTCAAAAGCCGCGAATTCCAGTCCTTCGTAATGGATAAACGATTAACCAAATTGGTGGAGCAGCTACTTGGCGTGCAGCCCTTGTTGTCGGGCGATCAGATCTTCATGAAGCCGCCACAGTTCGGCTCGGCCAAACCCTACCACCAGGACAACTTCTACTTCCAGTGCGACCCCGGCGACCATGTAATCACCGCCTGGATCGCCCTCGATGACGTCGCCGAAGAAAATGGCTGCCTGCGCTACATCGACGGCTCGCACAAAGGGCCAATCCTGCCGCACGAAGCCATACCCGGCGAACCCTACAACCTCGTGCCGCCGCCCGACCTGATCGATCTGCAAAAGGAATCGCTTGCCCTCGTCAAAAAGGGCGGCGTCGTCTTCCACCACAGCCAGGCACTGCATACCTCCCACCGCAACGAATCTGACCGCTGGCGCCGCGGCTACGCTACACATTGGGTAACCGCCGACGTAACCTCAACCAAGGGCACACTCGACAAGGCCTACTTCCGCCGCGAAGATTATCCCGCCTGATTCCAATGCGCCGGTCGCCTTCCGGCTCCGAATTGTCCCCATTTCCGATAACGATGTCGTTACATAACATTTGGTCGTTACATAACAATCAATCGAGCTTGTAGCCCCATCTAAAGGAGACGTAGTACATGAACCGTTCCAAGTTGTCCATCCTGTTATTTGTCGTCCTTGCCCTTATGCTGAGCGCTTGTGTGGCGCAAGCTCCCGCCCCTGCAGCCGCAGAAGAACCAATGGCCGCTGAAGAAGAGCCGATGGCGGAAGAAGCTGCCGCCGACAGCGATGCCGAGTTTGAACGCCTTCTGGCTTGCGTCGAGGAAAACTTCCCGGCAGAGGGCTACTTCACCAATGACCTGCTGCCAGCTGCCGATGCAACCTGGGAAGCGATGGACTGCACCAGCGTCGATTCCATCAAGGTCGGCATGCCCTGGGTGCTCAACGACGAAGAAGCGCCCTGGTACAACGCCATCGAGCTTGGTTACTTTGCCGACGTCTGCCTGGAAGTTGAGCTGGTAGCCGGTGGGCCTGGCGTCGACCATCTGCAGACGCTCGCCGGCGGCGCCGTCGACATCGCCGTCGTAGCCGGTGGCAGCCGCGTGCCCTCCATCGTTTCCAGCCCCACCCCTGCTGACGTAGTCGCTGTCGGTACCTTCCTCAAGCACAGTCCCTATATTTGGTTGGGTCTCGATCCCGACACGCCCCAGGATCAACGCTCCGACAAAGTAATAACGCCACAAGACTTTATCGGCAAAAAGGTCGGAATCCAGGGCAATGACGACTATCTGTTTAACTTCATGTCGAACAAGCACGGAATCCCGGCCGACCAGGTTGAGCTGATGGAAGCCGGCTTCACGCCGGATCCAGTGCTGATGGGCGCGATGGACTACATCGGCGCCTGGATCGTCAACCAGCCCCGTCTCCTGGAAGAAAAAGGCTTCATGAATTGGGTCGCCTTCCGCTTCAGCGACTGGGGATGGGACGGCTACGGTGATGTAACGGTCGTACGACGGGAAACCTTTGAGGAGAATCCCGATCTTGTGCGCCGCTTCCTGGCCGCCCAGACGAAGGGACTGAACTACCTGCTCGAAAATCCCGACGAGTCCGCTGAAATCGCAGTCGTGTATGGCGTTGACGCCCAGCTTACAAAGGAGCAGGCCCTCCGTCGCTTCGAGTTGCAAGAAGCGCTCGTGCTCGGCAGCGACGACCTGCCCGTTTCCCACATGTCGGCCGCGCGTTGGAATACGCAGGTTGCATCCATGATCCAGTATGACCAACTGGAACTGGACGCCTGCCAGTAGTCAGTGCGGTAGGCGGTGTTCCTTGCGACGCGCAGGGGCGTGGAAACACGCAACGGTCTCGCTTCCGCAGGGCACGCCGCCATGAGCCTTGCCTACCATAACCCGCCAAGGACAAGAGCTGACGCTCTTGTCCTTGGCCTGCTTTCGCGTCGAAGTCAAGGCAAAACAGCAAAAGAAATCCTAAACCCTGTTGAATGATAATCGCGCCAATTACTGAAGACCATAGTTTGAAAAATTTCAAGAGGAACTGGACAATGAACAGTCCCCTACTTCCCGTTTGGATGCTGGCCGGCCTGACCCTCTTGTTAACCGCCTGCGTAGCGCCTGTCGCCATCCCCGCCATTGAAAGTGAGAAAGGCGCGGACGCGGCGGAGGCCAATGATAGTGACACTGAATTCCAAAGCATCCTTGCCTGTGTCGAGGAAAACTTCCCAGCCGAAAACTACTTCACCAACGATCTATTGCCCAACCCCGATGCTGACTGGGCTCCCATGGATTGCGAAAGCATGGATCAAGTCAAAGTCGGCATGTCCTGGATACTTAACGACGGTGGCGCACCTTGGTACAACGCAGTTGAGTTGGGATTCTTCAGCGATCTTTGTCTCGAAGTCGAGCTGGTGCGAGGATTGACGGGCATGGGCCACTTGCCAACATTGGTTGACGGCGGCGTGGACTTCGCTGTCAGCGCCGGTGGCAGCATTGTACCTGCCTTTATTACCAGCCCTGATGGGGGCGACATCGTAGCGGTTGGCTCCCTGATCAAGCATAGCCCATACATCTGGCTGGGTCTGGATCCCGACACGCCTACCGACCAGCGCTCCCAAAAGAAAATAACGCCGCAGGACTTCGTCGGCAAGACAGTCGGCATCCATGCAGGCGAGGACTACTACTTCGACTTCATGACCACCAAGTACGGCATCTCTCCCGACGAGGTGGACCTTGTCGAAACCGGCTTTACTCCGGATCCTGTACTGGCCGGGGAGATGGACTACACCGGGGCCTGGCTCATCAACGAAACTCGCCTGATGGAGGAGCAGGGCTACATGAACTGGGTCGCGTTTCAGTTCAGCGAGTGGGGTTGGGACGACTATTCTGAAGTCATCACCGTGCGTCGGTCCACCCTGGAGGATAGCCCCGACCTTGTGCGTCGCTACCTGGCCGCAGTCATACAGGGCCTCAACTATGTTCAGCAATACCCGGAAGAATCAGCCGAGATCGCCGTAAGGTATGCGATAGACGCAGAATTGACCAAGGATCAAGCAGTACGCCGCTTCCAGCTCCAGGAAACACTCATCGCCGACGCTGACGGTCTTCCCATCGGTCACATGTCCAGCGGTCGCTGGAATGAACAGGTTGCTTCGATGCTACAGTATGATCAGATGGATCTGCCTGCGTGCGAATAGGAGCCCAAGGGGGACGGAAACAAATTGACTATTGAGTTTTCGCATATCAGCAAACAGTTTGGGGACGTTGAAGCGTTAGAGGATGTCAGCCTTTCCATACAGGACGGCGAGTTCGTCACCCTGATTGGCCCGTCCGGCTGCGGCAAAACAACGATGCTGCGCATTGCCGCCGGCCTGGAGGAACCAACCGATGGCAAAGTAATGGTTAATGGCGACACGCCCAGGAATGCTTGCCGCCAGCACCAGATTGGTGTAGCGTTCCAGCGCCCGGCCCTGCTGGCATCCCGTTCCGCTCTGAGCAATGTGCGCATGACGCTGGAGATTACCGGTCAGACAGGCGCTCTATCACCGGATGATCTGCTGACCGACTTTGGCCTGGGCGAGTTCCACCATCACTACCCCCACCAGCTTTCAGGGGGAATGCAACAGCGCGTCAACATTGCCGCCGCACTCGTTCACAATCCACCAATTCTGATGCTGGACGAACCATTCGGCGCCTTGGACGAGTTGACCCGCGAATCAATGGGCGAGTGGCTTGGCGATGTCCTGAATCATTCCGCCAAAACCGTGATCTTTGTGACGCACAGCGTGGAGGAGGCGACAATCCTCTCGGACAGGGTGGTCGTTCTCTCAGCCCGCCCCGGCCGCATTGCCGAAATCATCGACATCGAGTTGCCCCGTCCCCGTTCCAGGGCCTTTCGCACCGACGACAACTTCCTGCGCGAAGTGGCGCGCGTGCGCTCAGCGCTCTACCATGCCGTGGAGTTGAGCAACTGACTCTACCCATTGGGTGGAGCAAAATTCCAGACGAGATTAACGAGATGCCCTTGCCTGATCCGCGCACAAAGCCCTTGTGCTCTCGCGATTAGAGTCAGACTCTGTAAAGCATTTTCTTGTTCGTAAATCCAAGTCGGGGAAAACCTATGAACGAACGACTTGCCTACTTAATCATGATCGTTTCCGTGCCCATTCTATGGGTTCTGACGATTCGAATAACCGGCTTTCCGTCCTTCCTGATGCCGCCGCCGGACATGGTGGCGGACATACTGTGGACCGAACGGGAGATACTTCTCTTCCATACGCGGATTACAATCATCGAAGCGCTATCGGGCTACGCAGTTGCCAACGTCATCGCCATCGCCCTGTCCGTCTCTTTTCTCTACCTGCCCTGGTTCGAAGCACTGGCTATTCCGTGGACAGTTATTATAAAGAATGTTCCGTTTGTCACCATTGCCAGCATCCTGATCATCATCCTGGGTGACACGCCTCTGCCCAAAATAATCATTGTCATTTTGATTACGTTTTTCCCCATTCTTGCCAATGTTACCAAGGGGCTGAAGTCGGCCGATTCCGTCTTGCTGGATCGGATGCAGACCTTGGACTCCAGCCAGTGGGAAATCTTCACCAAAGTCCGCTGGCCGAGCGCACTGCCCTACTATATTGCTGCGCACGAGATCGCTTTCACCGGCAGCATAATTGGCGCCGTCGTGGCCGAATGGCTTTTTGCCCGCCAGGGCCTTGGCTATCTGATCGTTCAGTCCATGTCGCAGTACCGGGCCGATAGGGTGTGGGCGGTTACGATTGTGGCCAGCGCGCTCGCGGTCGGCGCCTACTTGCTGGTCCGGTTAATCGAGAGATACCTTTTCCGCTGGCAAGTCGAGGACCTGACCTGATCCGGTTCATGGCGAGCCGCCATTACTGAATTCACTAGCGAAATGTCCCTCAACATCGATACCTCAGTCAAATACGATGGCCCCAAGGCCGAATTCGCCACCTTCACAGGCAGCCCTCTCTGGGGCTACGGCGTCGACGGCGTCATAGAACGGGCGCAAGACCAGGGCTGGCAGGTTGCCCGCCGAGAACGTCTGAACACACCATACGGTCTCTCGCCGCTGGTAGTCCACTTCGTCACTGCCACCGGGCGCGACGTGCTATGGATCCCCTCCTATGGAGAAGTCGTAGGCGAAGACTCGCTCTATCACCTGAACTTCGAAAAGAGCTTCTGGGTGCTATGGCAGGCGGGCGTCAAGGTGATGCTTGTAGGAGGCACCTCCGGCATCGCTGACTGGCGATCCGGTGAAGAAGCAATCATCCCTGGCGATGTCGTACTGCCGTGGAGTTTTTACACGCGTCCGGTCCACCGCGGCATGCCCGGCACGCCGTTCGAGAGCATGTGGTCAAAGTCCCACTTCCTGCTGGGACAGCCCTTCTGCCCCCATTTGCAGGGCATCATGGAATCCAAGCTCGCGCCCTTCGTCGAGAGCGGCCAGATTCGCGGCGTACGCCCCCCTGCCGACACCCGCGTTGCCCTGGTCGTGCCCGAATCGATCACCTTCGAAACCGACTTCGATATTCTGCACTGGCTCGCCGTCTCGAAGAACGCTTCCGAACTGCAGCCGGACCGTCCGACCATCGCCACACTGCACGGCGACTGCCTCAACCCGCTTCTGGCCCGCTATCTGGGCATCCATGTCCTCTACTACCACATGGTCAGCAACTACGCCCAGGGATTGGAGCCGGAACACAACATCCGCGGCACGATCCACCACCTCTATACCAAGATTTTCCCGGAGATCTCCTTGACGCTGGAATTGGATCTGCTGTCGACGCTGGACATTCCTGACGGCGGAAACTGTGTCTGCACATCCAGCCTTACCGAGGCGCCTCCCGTTTTCAGCCAGTCCCTGACCCAGCCTGAATGACCGCCCAAAACCGCCGGCGCTCTGCAAAAGCCTGGCGCAATACGGCGCAGGGCCTGGCCATCCCAAACCCTCCACAGGAAAGGACCTATGACGACAATCCCATCCGCAAGCTATGCACTCATTGGCGGTTCCGGCACCTGGGGGGCGCGGTTCCCCGAGGACCTGGACTTGCCAAACGTAGAACTGACCGACTACTTTGAGGGCTTCGACACCCCCTATGGCCGCACCGCCCCATTCAAGCTCCTGCGAATTGCCGGCCAACCCGTCTGGCGTACTGCCATGCACGGCATGTGGGACCACGGCGGCGGCCAGGGCTCCCGGCCGCGCACGCCCTGGCTGGCCGCCAAACAGGTGGGCTGGGTACTGGAGCAGGCCGGCGTCCAGTGGGCCATGGTTGAGGCATCAGTAGGCGGTATCCAGAGGCCGGACAAGCCCGGCGAGCCGCTGCCCCCTTGGAGCATTACAATCAGCTCCGACTACATGATGTTTTTCCGGCCAGAGGAAGACCAACCCTTTTTCGGCGGGCGCAAACGCTCTGCCCGCTTGAAGGATCCCTTCTGCCCCATAATGAGTAAGCTCCTCTCTGATGCAGCCAAAAAGGAGCCAAAGTTCATCGGCGTATACGACAACGCCATCTATGTCTGCACAGCATGGGGCCGCTTCGAAACTGCCAAAGAGATCCAGGTTTACGCTAACATGGGCGCCCACGTTGTGGGTCACACGCTCGCACACGAATTGCCCGTGTTCCGCAAGGCCGGCGTACGCCTTGCTTCGGTTGGCATCATCTCCAACCATGCCGAGGGCAAAGAGGAATGGGTAGGCGACAATCCCGATGCCATGGCCGACTTCTACTTCAGTTGCCCCCACTATTTGGGGCCGGTAATGGCCAACGCCATGCAGGAGCTGATCGAGAGCGGCGCGACGCCGCCCGAAGAAGACGACACTATCTTGCAAGGGCTGGGGCAATTCCCCGTTGAAGGGGCGTAACGAGACTAAGAAGACACGATGCTTCGTGGTGTGTGATGTGCCGGTCTACTCTTGGACAGACGACTCAGTCGTAACTACCACAGGCGAGCCGACTATCCAGAGTGACCGCGCCGTGTCGACCTGGTCGCAGGCCTCCATCGTCAGCCCCCGCCGCAGATGGCTTGGGCCGCCTGTCGGTTCGCCGGCAGCCGACGCCACGGTCAGACACAGTCCCTCAACCGAACCATGCGCCAGTCGAATCTGGCCAATGTCAAGATACCGAAACTGCTGCAGGCGTGTAGAGGAACATCCGGCCAGATGAAGCGTACTTCCTGCCTCTGGCCCATCTGCTTCCATACACAGATCGTAGGCGGGCATGAATAGTTGCCCTGACGAGGGCGAATCCATGTGAAACATCTCATCTTCCGCACCCGGCTTGCAGGTGTGCGCGGTGAGAGCCCCCTGCAGATTCAGAGAAGCGCCGACTCCAGGCACATCAACACAGTAGAATTCGGGCTCATCCAGCGGATCCCGCAATTGGATCAGGCCAGTCAAAATTAAGTTCTGTTCCTCTACCTCTTCCGAAGCCGGCTCTTCTGGCTCTATTGCCTCGGCTTCTTCCTCGACTGGGACTGGCTGTGGAGTTACAGGCGGCGAGATCACGACTTGACAGGCGCCCAACAGGATAGCAACAGCACCCAGAATGATGCCCGTTGCAACATGTAAAATCTTTGAATCGGGTCGCAAGAGGCTAATGCTCGACATCAGTACAATTTCCTCAGAACCGGGCATGCTAAACGAGAGGCAAGCGAATACGGCAGCATCGTGTCGGTCGAATTATACATCGTTTCGGCCCAACGCTGAACTCGAATTGGCACTTTTGACATACCGGACTGGAGCCTCCTCCATACGATGACCCTACGACCCAACATCCTGCTCTTCCTCACCGACGACCATGGCCAGTGGGCGAGCGGCCCTTATGGCAATCGCGAGGTGAGCACGCCCAACCTGGACCGCCTGGCCGCCTCCGGTGTCGTCATGGAGAATGCCTTCACGCCGACGCCGGTCTGCTCCCCGGCCCGCGCTTCGCTGCTGACAGGACTGACCCCCTCGCAACACGGAATCCATGACTATATCGGCATGGCATTCGACCGTGAACCCTGGCTGGCTGCGGAGCAGACTCTACCCCAGCTCCTGCAGAAGGCCGGCTACCGCACCGGCCTCGCCGGCAAGTGGCACATGGGCAACGAAGACACACCCGCGCCTGGTTTCGACTTCTGGTTCAGTGTCGGCAATGCATACCCTCTTTTCCACGAAGGGACGCGCGATTTCTGCAACCAGGGCCGAATGGAAACCTTTGACGGTTACACCGACGACATAATTGCTGAACAGGCCATCAATTTCTTACGCGCAGACGATAGGCGGCCCTTCTTCCTCGTTGTCGGCCTGTACGCCGCCCACAGCCCGTGGCGCGGACACCCGGAGAGGCTGGCCAGCGCATATCGCAGCGCAACCTTTTCCGATATCCCTGCGCAGGAAACCTGGCCGTCCGATGAACAGGGAGCGGAATCCTCGAACGTAGACAGGCAACACCAGCGCGAAGCCCAGATACAGTACTACGCCGCCGTCAGCCACATCGACGAAAATGTCGGACGGCTGCTCGAAGCCGTCAATGACGCCGACAGGCACAATAATACACTGGTCGTCTACACGTCAGACCACGGCCTGAACTGCGGCCACCACGGCCTCTGGGGCAAAGGTAACGCAACCCTCCCCCTCAACATGCTGGAAGAATCGATTCGCGTTCCACTGCTGCTCAGTTGGCCCGGGGTACTAGAGGAGAAAACGCGCCGCGACGAAATGGTAGATCACCTGGATCTGTTTCAGACGCTGGCTGAAGCCGGGCAGGCAAAGCTGCCCACCAACACCGACTACCCAGGCAAGAGCCTGTTGCCCCTGTTGCTCGAACGCCAAGTCGGCAGCTCTTGGCGCGAATGTCAGTTTGGCGAGTATGGAACAGTGCGCATGGCCCGCACCCGTCGGTACAAGCTGGTTCGCCGCCATCCCGAGGGCCCTCACGAATTCTTCGACTTGCACACCGACCCGCGCGAAAGCCGTAATCTCATCGACAGTCCCCAGCATCTCGCCGTGATAACTGAACATTCTCAAATGCTGGAAAGTCACTTTCGCCGCTTCACCACGCCCGGCAAGAGCGGCACGCTCGGATCCGCCCTGCCGCAACATAACATGACCGAGGCCTGGCGGGCGTAACCTTCAAAGCAGCCATTCATCTCTCACCTTCTGAGACCAGTGAAAGGCCGCCCTCTGTAGAGCAGTTCCCATAGCCTGGCCCAAAATGCGCGCAGGCCCATTCGATCCCGCTGCAGCGACCGCATCCGGGCCGAATCCACGATTGATCCGTCACCTACGTGTGACACACACGCCCCGAGCGAAACGCGCTAACCTGCCACTTCTGCAAACACATAAGACGGAGATATCGCACCGTCGTTTAACTCCTCTTGACAGAGTCACAAGCTGCCTAACGCGTCTATCAAGTGGCCGGTATACCGAATCGTCCGCATGTAATCTTCGACATAGATATTCTCATTGGGCGCGTGGAGATTCCCATTGGGGTTGCCCGCACCCCCGCCGGCAATACCGGGAATGCCGAACGTCCCGCACAACTGGTACATTGGGCCGCCGCCGGCCGAAGATGGGTATACCACCGGTTCCGCGCCAAAAATGTCACGCGCCACAGCTATGCTCGCATTAACCCAAGCGTGTTCGACTGGTGACCGGTAGGGCCAAAGTTGCGCCAGAAGCTCTACGTTGACATCCGTAAATCCTCGCCGGTCCAGGTGCTCCCGTACCAGTCGCAGCACGAGCTCAGGGTTCAAGTCGGGGACCAGGCGGAAGTCCACCTTGGCCGAAGCCTCGTTGGGAAGGACCGTCTTTGGCCCCGGCCCTGTGTACCCGGTCAGAAAGCCACAGACTGTGCAAGTCGGATCAAACAAGAGCTGTTTGACAACGTCCGTCCCGGTCGCGCCCTTCAAGAACGACGTGATTCCAAAGTCCCGCTTGGACTCTTCCTCATCAAAGGGGATGCGCCGGATAAACGCCCACTCCTCCTCCGTCGGTTCGGCCACATAGTCCATCAGCCCATCAACCGAAATGTTTTCGTTTTCGTCCTTCAGGCTGGCCAGTGCCCAGATGAGGCGCCATGCCGGATTACCCACAATCGCCCCATTCATCGAGTGCAGGTCGCTGCCGGCTCCGCTGACCGAGAGGCCCAGGTAGGCGATTCCCTTCATTCCGAGCGAGATGACCGGTCTGCCGGCCCCATCCCTCCCCCCGCCTTCCCACAAGCAGGCGTCCGCGCCCTCCAACAATTCGCGATTCTCGTCGACGAAGCGTCCCAGGTTGGGGCTGCCGATCTCTTCCTCGCCCTCAATGACCCACTTGATTCGGATCGGAAGTTCCCCCACCGCCTCCTGATACGCTTCGATGGCCTGCACACGCGCCATCAGAGGGCCTTTGTTGTCCGACACGCCGCGTGCCCACACGCGCCCCGCCCTGATCTCCGCATCGAATGGACCGGAATCCCACAGTTCCAGCGGCTCGGGCGGCTGCACGTCGTAATGGTTGTACATCATGAGCGTTTTGTCGCCGCTTCCAATTTCGCCGTAAACGACCGGCGCTCCGCCTTCCACCGCAACTACCTTGGACTCGAATCCAGCCCTCCGCAGCCGGTCACAGACCCATTCAGCGGTCTCTTCAATGCCAATACCTTGCGCGATTATGCTCGGCTTGCGACAGAACTCCTGAAGCTCGCCCAGAAAGCGCTCCTGATTGGCTTGAACGTTAGATTCGAATCGCTTCATTTGAATCTCCTCAGATTCAGGGCAGGGCTGGAACTACGCAGCCGCAACTGCTCTGCAACTCTGAACGAGGCGAGCAAATATGCTGTCTCAACTCTCTAATGTTTTATGGGCGGTCGGCCGCAAGCGGCCTCCCTTGTGCAGGGGCTCCGCCCCCGCAACGCCCCCGTCCAAAACCATCCCTCACCGACCATGTCCATTCATTCCAGCAGTGCGGCTCCAGAAACGTGGCTGCCGCCAACCGAATACGCAATCAGATTGCCTGAATGGCGGCAGGGATATAGGGCTGGTCAAGACAGGAAATCCATTTGGCTAAGTAGTTACTTGAATGCCAATAGAGCAATCAACACAGAAGTTGTCGTCAAACATGGCCAAGCCTGGCCATCAGCCGTTGCCTGAACTCCGGCAGCAGGAACGAAGCCAGGCCTGTCCCTATAGCCAGACCGGCAAGAGTATACATGCTAACATCCAGACCGAATACATCACCCAACATGCCTATCGGCGTAACAAAAAGCGACCCGATCCCCCACACCATCCCCATCATTACCCCTGATGCCATCGCCATCCGGTCCGGCGCGAGACTTTGGGCCAGTACGGTGGCAACCGGTTGGCTTGCAAACAGAGACATGCCTGCCGCGATGAGAAACAACAAACTGAGGAATCCGTCTGTCCTGACAAAAGCAAAGATCGCCGCCCCAGAAACCAGCATTGAAATCACGATGACCCAAGAACCGGAAAAGCGATCGGAAAAATGCCCCCCTAACAGTCCCCCCAGCGCGCCAAACAATGCAAGCGCCGACAGACCAAACCCGCCCATCAGAAGAGAGACCGCCCGATTGTCAACCAGAAATATCGGAAGAAACGTGGTGAATCCGCCCATAATGGCAGCGCGAAAAGTCATCAGCACAGCAAGCAGGATTAGCGGCCCCACAAGCGTCTGGGCCCCGGCAGAGAGTCCCGTCCCGCTTCTCTCTGCCGCATCAGACACCGACGACTCCTTGGGAACGTCAACGCCGACGAAGTGATAGATCGCAGCAGCCGCCACAAACCCGAACGGTATCAACAGATAGGTGGATTCCAGCCCGAAAAGAGTGACGACGCCAACGCTCAGAAGAGGACCCACCGCTATGCCAATATTGCCGGCAAAGGTGAAAATCGACATAGCCGTACCATGCCGCCCGCCAGATGTCGCCCGCACCATCATGGCCGCGTGCGGATGAAACATGGCATTGCAGAACCTGCCAAATACCACACATACCATTAACAGAGAATAGGACGGCGCCAGGCCGATCAGGCTCATACCAAGCGCGGCGCCGATAAGACCCAGAATCATGAACCAGGCCCGCGGAAAGCGATCCACCAGCCAGCCGATAAAAGGCTGGACCGGCATCAGCATGAAACTCGTCAGCGAGGTAAAGAATCCCACATCAGTAAGCGACAGTGACATTCTGTCGATCAGCAGCGGCCACAGAGGAATCAGTGTGGCATAGTACATATCCCCCACCAAGTGACCAAAAGAAACCACGCCGAGTCGGAATATATCAAGTTTGACAGATGGCGCGGCCTGCGCTTTCGGAATCGCTGTCACCTTAACCTCGGAACGCAAATCTTCCTATCCCTTCCCAAGCCGGTTTGACCTGAACGGCCAGCCGGCCCGCTGTCCGCTGTAGCAGAAACCTCACCGCCGGCCTCGCAGCATCCGCTGCATCCTCAGTCAGACCCACGAGTATACCTGTCATCACATCGCGGCCGCTGTAAAGAAAAGCAGACCGCACAACAAGGTCATCGGATTCGGCAGACGAACCATGAAGCGCAACCGCCAGAGGTGGAGCGTAACCATGCACGACTGACGGTTGGCCCTTTGATCACTCCTCAAGGTCGCGATAAAGATGCCAGTAGCGCGTGCGCGTGTCCGGGAAGGAAACATAACCGGCAATATCGGATCCGATGGCCAGATTGAAGTAACGGGCCCCAAGCCAGATCCAGGAGGCGTTATCGATATGCAGCCGCTGCGCCTCGCTGTACAGACGGAACCGCTCGTCCTCGTCGACCGTCGTGCCCGCCTGCCTGATCAACTCGTCGGCCTCCTCCAGGCAGACGCCGCTGTAGCGATTTCCGTAGGACGCGCAACCAAGCAAAATGTCCATGAAATAGCCAGGTTCGGCCACCCAGGGGAATAACGTGTCGAGCGCTGAAGTATGGGTCCCGTTATTCTTGCCTTCCTGGTAGGCAGCCCGGGGCATGGGGTTGATCGTCACCGAGATGCCCGCCTTGGCCAGCTCGCCCTGAATGATCTTTGCCATGCTCTCCTGTTCGGGCGTGCCCAGATCAATATTCAGATCAAACGCCAGACCCTCCGCATAACCGGCTTCCGCCAGCAGCTGCTTCGCCTTGGCGAGTGCCTCTTCTTCAGGCAGATCGTATGGCCAGTAACTGTGGTCATAGCCGGGCACCATCGAAGGCACTGGCCCATAACTGCGCTCAGCGCTGTCGTACCATACCTTCCCTACAATGTCGTCATAGGGAATTAGATATGCCAGGGCCTGACGCACACGTTTATCGTTGAACGGTTCCGTGTTGTGGTTGATCGGCATCACGATCATGTCGCCGATGCGTACCTGCTTGATCTGTACGTTCGCGTCGCTGCGAAGATCGTGAATCTCCTTTGCCGAAAGGTCCTGCGCCATGTCCACCTCGCCAGCCTTGAGCAGCAGCACACGGTCAGCCGACTCGGGCACGACAGCAAAAAGGATACGGTTGAAAAACGGCTCCTTGCCCTGCCAGTTCGGATTGGTGCGGAACTCCATCAGCTCATTCGGGATGCGATTATGGATATAGTAGGGTCCGCTGCTCGGCATGTTGGTCTTGGCGAAATCCTGGCCCCACTTGTCGCCGTCCGCTTCGCCGGCCTCCATGTACGCCTTGCTGTCAATAATGTAGCCAAACTGGCAGCAACTCATAAACGGCCGCAAAATCGGCGTCCAGTCCGATGCGTTGAAGCGGAACGTGTAGTCGTCGAGCACCTCAAAACCCTTGAGCGGCTCCTCCTCCGTAGCCAGACGCACCAGCCGGTCTAGTGACGGCGGCACGCTCATGTTGCCGCGGCGGTCCTTATAGTACAGGTAATCGCGCGCCGTGATCTCGTTGCCGGAAGGATAGTGCTTCATGCCGCTTGGCAATCTGAAGGACCACTGTGTCCCATCTAACGAGATCACCATCCTCTCAGCCAACATCGGCTCGAAATTCAGTGCATCACCGGTCATGCTCCCATCCTCGTGCTCGATAATGGCCGGCTGCGCCCAGCTGCCCAGGACATTCACCTGTGTTTCGGTCATCCGCGGGAAGGCGCCGGATGCATCCCAGTCCAGCGTAGCAAGATCCTGACTGACTGCGACGATGAGCGTCCGGTCTTCCTCAGAAGCACCGGCCATTGCAGCTTCTCCGCCGGACTGAGCGGACGTTTCAGCTGCCGCCTCGCCGGCGTCTGACTGTGACGAGCTGTCTCTGTTGCCGCCAATTAACGCGCAGCCTGCCAACACCGTCGCGGCAAGAAGGCTGACAACTGTCACCATCATGGCGCGGTGTGGCATCTTTTTTCTTAGCATGTCTGCAAACTCCTTTCGGAAAGATTGCTGTTATTAGCGCCAGCTCGCTGTCGGCATTGTCTGTCGGACGATCTATTGAGCCCTGACAGCTGGATCAGGAAACTGCTATTGTGCGGCGCGCATGCACCGCTAACTGTTCGACCTCAAGCCTGTGGAGGACGTTGCGCTGCTACATACGAATGGTCTCCTGAGCGGGTGGCGATAGCGCAGCAGCTTCATTTCCTCCGCCTAGTCGAAATCTGTCATCGACCAGTATGCAGGCTGCCCTGTGCGTATCGGCCACCTGCAAGAGCGGCGGTCCGGGTTCCAGGCAGGCGTCTCGCCGGTATGGACAGCGTGAATACAACCGGCACCCCGGCGGGAGGTCGATTGGGCTGGGTACTTCGCCTGGCAGCCTCAAACGCTCCTTGCCCCGCTGCCCTGGGTCGGGAATCGGGACTGCCGAGAGCAATGCCTGGGTATACGGATGAACAGGGGAGTCAAATATCTCCTCCGTGCTGCCTGTCTCTACAATACGTCCCAGGTACATCACCGCCACTTGACTGCACGTATGCTTAATGACGCTCAGATCGTGCGAAATAAACAAGTAGGTCAGGCCCATTTCCTCCTGCAACTGGGTAAGCAGACGCAGAATCTGGCCCCGAACAGACACGTCGAGCGCGGACGTAGGTTCGTCCAGCACGATGAAATCGGGGTGCGTGGCTATCGCGCGAGCCACTCCGATCCGCTGCTGCTGGCCCCCGCTGAACTGATGTGGATACCTCGACAGATGGTCGGGCTGCAGGCCGACTTGGAAAAGAAGCTGGCGAACGCGCTGGTCCTTTTCGTGTGCGTTCAGATTCGTGTGCAAGTCCAGCGGTTCTCGCAGGATTGCGCCGATCGTCATGCGAGGCGTTAACGCCCCGCCCGGATCCTGAAAGACCATCTGCATCCGTCCCCGAATCTGCGCGACCTGATCCCGTTTCAGACTGGTGAGGTTGTGCTCCCCCAACCGTATTTCACCGGAGGTGGGCTCGATCAGCCGTAGGAGACAGCGGCCGGCCGTCGTTTTGCCGCAGCCGCTCTCACCAACCAGTCCCATCGTTGCGCCCTTGGGGATGTCGAATGAAATGTCGTCAACTGCGCGCAGACGGACATGGGAAAACATGCCGGCGCGAATCAGGAAATCTTTACGAAGATTCCGGATCTGCACGAATGATTCGTCGTTTACATTACTCAATGCCGACCTCTGGGTCAGTAGGGACCCCCTGGACAGACTGGAGAAAAGAGTCGGTTCCGCCAGCCTGTGCCACCGCCAGCTCCCAGGCATCTTCGCGCATCTCCCCTTCAATGCGCCCGGAGACTATGTGACAGCGCGCTCTATGCTGCATTCCAGCTGCGGCCATACTGGGTTCTTCCTGTTCGCAGAGCTCCTCCGCAAAAGGGCATCGCGGATGGAACGTGCATCCGCTTGGCAAGAGTACGGCATCCGGCACCGTGCCTGGTATCGTGGAAATCGGCTTATTGATGTCCACGCGCAGGGTGGACGCGATCAGCCCCTGCGTATATGGATGGCGGGGATTTGAGAAAATCTCAGCCACCGGGCCCTGTTCAACAACACGGCCGGCGTACATGACAATTACCCGTTCGCACAGCTCGGCGACGACGCCCAGATCGTGCGTAATGAACAGACATGCGGAGCCGGCCGACTTCACTCGCAGCCGGATCAAGTCGAGTACCTGGGCCTGCACGGTAACGTCAAGCCCCGTGGTCGGCTCATCTGCAATCAGAAGCAGCGGATTCGCGCTCAGCGCAATCGCAACCATTACACGCTGACACATACCGCCGGAGAGCTCATGCGGATAAGCGCCGGCCCGCCGTTCCGGGTCAGCGATTTCAACCGCGCGCATTACCTCAATGGCGAGGCCCTCGGCAGCCTTGCGTGAACAGCCTTCTCGCAGCTGAATAACGCGGCCTATCTGGTCACCGACAGTGAAGAGGGGATTGAGAGCAGCCCTCGGTTCCTGAAAAATTGTTGAGATCATGCGGCCGCGAACTGATTGCATTTCATGTTCGCTGCATGACATCAGGTCCTGCCCATCCAGCCAGACCTCGCCCTCAACGATTTTGCCAGGGGCTTTCACAAGCCGAACAATCGACTGTGCGGTAACGGATTTTCCAGAGCCGCTCTCCCCAACCAGTCCTGTAATCTCTCCTCGATTCAGCACAAAAGATACGCTGTTAACAGCCTTGACCACACCTTCATACGTGTAAAAGTAAGTATGCAGCCCTCTTACTTCGAGTAGTGATTCCAGCCTCCGTTCGGTAAGCATCTCTCAGGATTCCATTCGTTTGGGATCGAAGATGTCTCTCAATCCCTCAGACAGGAGATTGAAGCCGAGCACGGCGATCATAGCAGTGAGTCCGGGGAAAAAGGAGATCCACCATTCGCCGCTGACAATCCCGCCAACACCATCGTTGATCATCGAGCCCCACTCAGGTGTCGGAATAGGCACACCCAGTCCGATAAAGCTCAGGCTGGCAGCAACCAGGATTGCCCATCCGGCGTTGAGCGGAGCCTGGGCAAGAACGGGATCAAGACAGTTGGGGAGAAGATGTCGAAATATGAGACGGTAGGAAGGGTTGCCAACCGACCGCGCAGCCTCGGCGTAAAAGCTCTCCTTCTTGCTCTTCATTTCGGCGCGAACCACACGCAGGTAGGAGGGGAAGTATAAGAAAGCAATCACAGCGATAACCAGCCAGATGCTTCTCCCCAAAGCGGCAATCACCGCCATCGCCAGAATGAGGGGCGGAAACGCCTGGAAGGCGTCGAGAATGCGCATCATAATGTCGTCGAATCGACCGCTGAAATAACCGGTCAGCCCTCCCAGCGGTACGCCGACAGCTATTGCCGTCAGCACCGATGCCATCGCGATGAAAAAGTTGACGCGCGTCGCGTAGATGACCCGTGAGTATATGTCCCAACCCACCTCGTCAGTACCGAAGAAGTGCCGCAGGCTGGGTGGCTCGAACTGCTCATCCAGGTTGGTGGCGACCGGATCATGCGTCGCCAGCAAAGGCGCGAAGATTGCCACAAGGACGAAGAAAAGGATAATGCCCATACCAAACAGCGTCGACCAGTTGCGCCGCAGTTGAAAGAGAAAACGCTGCAGCCCCGGCGGCATTTCCGTATTCAACCCCAGTTGAAAGGACGTGGCCCTGGTCCTCATTTTTCAGTCCCTGCTCTTCCAGGTCAGTTCCGCTTGTGCGGACCGCCGCAGTCTGGCGGCGATTTGGCCGCCATGAACGCGATCAGCAGAAACGCTAAGCGGTAATTCTCGGATCGATGACAAAGTAAAGTATATCCACAATCAGAAATACAAGGACGTAGAGAACGGCCGCCATCAGGACAAAGCCCTGCACCGCGTTATAGTCCTTAACGACGATCGATTCAAGCGCGTATCGCCCTATCCCGGGCCAGGAAAATATCCTCTCGATAACCACACTGCCGCCCAGCAGATTGCCGTAGACCAGCGCCACGAACGTCAGCGGCGCCAGCAGCGCATTGCGCAGAGCATCGCGGAAGTAAATCTGGCGTTCCGGTACACCATTCGCCCGCGCAGCCTGAATATACTCCGACCCCAGAACCTCGAGCATCGACGACCGCATCAGACGTGTAATCGGCGCCAGCGCAACCAGCGCCTCTGTCATAACGGGCAGCGCCAGGTGTTGCGCACTCGAACTGAAGGCCTTCCAGTTTCCGGTCAATATGCTGTCTACAAGATAAAGCCCCGTGATTCGGTCCGGCGGCGAAACCAGCAGCCCGATGCGGCCGCTAGGCGGCGGAAAAATCCGCAATAGATAAAACAAAACGTAAATGAGTATGAGGCCCAGCCAGAACGATGGCACCGAAACGCCCACAAGCGTGATGCCGCGACTGAAATTGTCAATCCAACTGTTCCTGTATACAGCCGACAGGACGCCCAGCGGAACGCCAATCGCGATAGCCAGAACAAGGGCCGCAGTTGTCAATTCAAAGGTGGCGGGAAAACGCCTGATCAGGTCCTGGGCGACAGGTTCAGACGTGAACCAGGAATCCCCCAAGTCCCCGCGTAGCACGTTCCCCAGCCAAATGAAGTACTGCTCATGCAGCGGCTTGTCCAGACCAAGGCGCTTCGTGATTTCCTCGATCTGCTCAGGCGTTGTTTCAAGCCCGACAAATACATAAACAGGATTGCCGGGCAGGACATGCGAAATGATGAAGATGATGATGGAGACCCCTAAGAGAACCGGGATCAGTTGGAGCAGCCGCTTCGCTACGTATTGCAGCAGTCTCATTACTTGAGGTTCTCCGGAACGATAATGCCGTTCTCCACCATGACCTGACTATCTACACACATGTCGCGATTGAGGCAACCGAAGTCCCAGTGCGACATGGCATCACTGTCTCTGCCATCCAGCCAAAAGATGTTGCAGCCGCTGGAATCCATGACCGTGTCCTACAGACTCCCATAATCCATGCCGTCCACGTTCAAAAGTGATCCGCGAACTCTGACCGACCCGGCATGTCCAAAGCGGAAGGCCTCCACTTCTTCAAAGAAAAGTAACGACTCGGCCGCAACCAGTTCGTAACCCTGAACGAGGCGGGCAAAGATGTGCTTTCTCCCAGCTTAGTATTATGGGCGGTCGGCCGCAAGCGGCCTCCCTTGTGCAGGGGCTGCGCCCCCGCAACGCCCCCCTCGGGCTACCCACCGTACTGGCGCTTCGCCACCATCGTGGCATGGCGGCAGTGCTCCCCAACCAACCCGGCGGTTGCCAACCGTATGCGCCGTCCAAAGCCCAATTGGCGGCGAAGACAAAGAGCTGTTCAAGACACACACTGCCTGCGGCTTGGTAGTTACAAAAAGAACGTAGACAGTCCCGCGAAAACTGTGCGTCGAGACGGCCCTCCATGCTGATGACAAGGCCGTCCTCAAGCGTCATGCGATTCTCCCCGGCGGGGAGGCCTCTCCGCCTGGGAGACTGATCTTTGGGACCCGATTCTTGGTTCGAAATCTGCGTCAGTGTCGGAGCCGTTCGACTACTGCCATAGGAGAATTTCGGCAATTCGTACAAGACACTGTGACGTCACTCTTAGCACCACGCAAGCGGAGGACAGCCCGTCTGAAAATATGCCTGCGGAGACAAAGTCTCGAAGTCCTTTGCCGCGAGTGCCGCCGCCGCAGATCCCTTGTGGGGACTCTAGACGACACGTCCTTCACTCTGCAAATTCAGCAGGGCTTCACGGACCCGCATACCGCTGACACCGTTTTCTGAAGCCGGATCTTCCTGATTCAGCCGCACCCCAGGAATGAGATAGCCGGCCATCATGGTCAGCCGCAAGCTGTCTGCTAGAAGTTCGTGTACTGGGCGCCGGTTGGAGAGTAAGGGTGTCTCAGGCTTTGCCAGGCGGCCAAAACCAGGTGTCTGCTCAGCCTCAGACGGGCTGCTTGGGAAAGACATTGCCTGAGTCATGGGTATATTTTGGATATTGGGTTCGATTCTAGCCAAGGGACTGAGGTCTGTCAAATTTGGCCCGTTCAATTCCAGGCCGTGGTTTGTGATTCGCGGCACTGCCTTCGCCCGTTCGCATCTCTCCCGCCCGCCTGGTAGCAACCCTCCCGGCTGTCATTTCTCCACCATGAGGCTCCCACAGCCTTCACTGTGTTATCATGCGGCCGGAGATTCATTTTCTAACCGCCTGACTGGTCCTCCGGTATCCCCGAGAGTGCAGCCGCAGTACTTTTGGGAAGACGAAACGGAAAACATATTACACATCGTTCAGACAAGGGGCTTCCAATGACAAGCAGACCCACCGTGCTGGTAGATCCCTCCTTCAGAAAGATGGACGAAATATTCTCGGACGAGGACCTGCGCCGCCTGCCCGAAACTGTCAACGTCAAGTGGGGCAAGTCGGAGCCAATGCCAATCGAGGATGCAGCCGAGGTCTTGAAGGTTGCAGACGCCGTAGTCTGCTCCAGCTGGCGCTACGGCGATGTCCTGTACCAGGCGCAGAATCTGCGCGCCATCCTGTCTGTCTCGGGCGCATTCCCCATCGACCTGGACTACGACCACTGCTTCGCCAACAGCATCCGCGTCCTTTCAGCTGCGCCCGCCTTCGGCCGCCAGGTGGCCGAGATGGCGCTGGGCATGGCGATCGCTTGCGCCCGTGGGCTAGTGGAAGGTCACCAGGCAATGCAGACCGGCACTGAAAAATATCTACATGCTGGCAACGCCGGTGCTTTTAATCTCTACGGCAAAAGTGTCGGGCTGATCGGGTACGGAGGGTTGGCCCGCAATTTGCATCCACTGCTCAAGCCGTTTGGCTGCCGCATCTCAGCCTACGACGCCTGGCTGGGCGAACGCTTCTTGCGCGGCCAGGGCGTTACGCCTCTACCCCTGGAAGAGTTGATGGCGACGTCGCAGTTCATTTTCGTGCTGGCGGTTCCATCAGATGAGAATCGCGCCCTGCTCGACCGCGCCTTGCTGGAACGCATCCGGCCGGACGCCGTGCTTATCCTGATCAGCCGCGCCCACCTCGTCGATTTCGACGCGCTGACAGACCTCCTGCACGCCGGCCGCTTCCGCGCCGCAATCGACGTCTTCCCACAGGAGCCGCTCGACCCCGCGCATCCTATCCGCAGCGCGCCCAACGTTCTCCTCTCCGCGCACCGCGCCGGCAGCGTCAGAGAGGCCCTCTGGGAGATCGGAGAGATGGTATTGGACGATCTGGAAGCCATCGGCAAAGGCCTGCCGCCGCAGCGCATGCAGCGCGCCGAGCCCGAACTGGCCCCCAGATATGCCAGCACTCGCGTTAAGGGGCACAGTCGCCGCTAACGTCTTTCCCTGCTGGGCTGCAAACTGAAAGGTCGAGATTAACCCGCCAGCGCTTGACGCAGAGCGTCGATCAGGCCGGGTTGCAGTTCACTCGCCAAAGTCTCCTCGCGCCGGTGGAGCCCGCTCATATACGCTTTCAGCAGGATGTGAAAGTCGAGCAGGGCGGCGTCGAGGTTGAGGGGGTGAAGTTTAACGTCATCTTCGAGCCAGTCGAAAGCCGCTTCAGTCATTGCCGCCTGGCCCAGAATGTCCTCGTCCGGATAGTTGTGGCTGCCGCCCGCATGCTGGCCGCGAATAGAAATTTCCCAGCCCCACATGCTCCAGTGCACGAAACCTTCAGTGCCGTAAACGGTAATTTGCTTGTGCACATTTGTACGCGCATCGCCGGCCAGCACATAGGGCGCGTTGGTGCCGCAGCGCAGCAGCCCGCTGGCGCCGTTCTTGTAGCGAATGGTGACCATGGTTGCGTCGGGCGCATAGTGCTGCTTGCGGCCTTCCTTCAGGGCCTCGCCGCCTGAGACTTGAGCAAAAATACTCTCTGGCTCCCCTTGCGGATAGAAACCTGCCATCGACTGCAGGACATGTGTGCCCTGGTAAGCCATATTCATGCGCGCGCTTGCATCCACCAGCCGCACGCTGCCGATAGCGCCTTCGTGGACCAGCGTCTGCAGCTGCCGGCGCCGTGGATGAAACTGAAGCTGGTGATTGATCGCCACCTTCACCTTGGCCCCATTGGCAAATTCCCGTATCGCCGCATAGTCCTCGGCCTGAATGGCCAGCGGCTTCTCAATAATCAGCGCGCCGACACCTGCTCCATCAGCAGCCTCCATCACCTCCAGCCGCACATCCGGCGGCGTGTTGACATGCACCAGGTCCGGCTTCTCCCGTTCAAACATCTCGCGGTAGTCGGTATAACGGGAGTCTACATTCCACCGATCGCCAAATGCATCCAGGTTAGCCCGAGTACGCGTGGCAATACAGGCCAGCCTGCCTCGTGGAATGTGGGCATAGGCGTCGGCATGCCCATTGGCGCGTCCACCGCTCACGCCAACGATTCCGCATTTGTAGGTCATGATTGATCAGGTCTCCGGTATCCAAATAGAGTTGCTATTCCCCAGCAGGAGTGTCCGACCCTTTTGCCTGCTGGTCCAAATAGAGCCACACCAGCCTGATCTCACCGTAAGAGTAGTCGTCCCCGAGTATAGCTTTAACAGGTGAAAGCTGAGTTCCTCCGCTTTCCACGAATGCCGCCTTGATCGCTTCGAACCGCTCCTGCGGAGGCAAGTATGAACTGAGGTCCAACTGTTCCCCCGCTTGAATCAGACGCTCAATATGGCCGGCGATCGTGCTCTCCGCTAGGCCGCGCTGTTGCGCTACCTCGTCAACCGTCATACCTTGTTGCAACAGCTGTTTAGTCTGGTCGTAGGTTGAGCCAGCCGCCTTTACTCGACTGCTATCCTTTCTGCGTCGGACAGGCGCTTCTTTCTCTTCCAGGCCGTTCGAGCGGGCAAAATCGACAATGACCGACAGGAAGGTATCGCCGAGCTCTTCCAATTTCACCGCGCCAACCCCTGAAATGCGAGAAAGGCTCATGTGGCTTTGCGGAAAGTAGTAGGCCATCTGCTGCAACGTGACATCGCCGAAAATCATATAGGGAGGAACACCCTTTTCCGTGGCCACTCGGCTTCGAAGATCCCGCAACGCGTCGAAAAGCACCTGGTCATAATCCAACGCCGCGCGGCTGGCGGATGACGCCTTCTCCTCCTCTCGCTTGGGCTTGGAGAGGGTCAACGACGCGCGATTGCTGAGAAAGCTTCTCCCCGCCTCGGATAACCCAAATGTAGGATACTCGCCGCTATTTTTGACGAGCAGACCTTCGGCAACCAGAAGTCCCGCAATCTCCTTGATCTCGCCGTCAGAAAACTCTTTTGCAATACCATACACACTAAGTTTGGCGTGGTCCCGCTGCCTTATCGACTTCGTATTCGCCCCCCTCAGAACTTCGCTGACATAGCCAATGCCGAATCGCTGGCCAGTGCGTATCACCGCCGACAGTATCTTCTGCGCGATGATGGTGGCGTCAAACTCCTCCCTCGGCGTCAGACAGATATCGCAGCCGCCGCAGTTTTCCCCAGGCCACTCCTCTCCAAAATAACGCAAGATGTACTTGCGCCGGCACGTATGAAGCTGGCAGAATTCAACGACCTGCGCCAACTTTTCGCGGGCGCTACGCAGCTCCGCCTCGTCCTCAATCTCGGCGAAAAAGTACTCCTGCTTGGCCGCGTCGCCATAGGTGTACAGTAGAACGCAGTCGCTGGGCAGGCCATCGCGTCCCGCGCGACCGGTCTCCTGGTAGTAGCCCTCGAGCGACTTGGGAATTGAGTAGTGAACGAGTAGGCGAATGTCGGGCTTGTCGATGCCCATCCCAAAGGCGATTGTAGCTACGATGATGGAGACTTGGTCACGTATGAAGCGCTCCTGAGTTTGCCGCCGCACCTCGTCATCTAAACCGGCGTGGTAGGGCTGAGCGTCATATCCCTTCCCGCGCAGGCGCGCGGCCATGCTTTCGGTCTCCTTGCGGGAGGTGCAATAGATGATCGCCGATTCACCCTTGTGCTTCTGCAGCAACTCCACAAGAATGTCAAAGCTATCCCTTCTCTTAGGCACAACGCTGTAGTTGAGATTGGCGCGATTGAAACTGGCAATATACTCCTTCGGTTGGCTCAGATGCAATTGCCCGACAATATCGCCGCGCACCCGTTCAGTGGCCGTGGCAGTCAGTGCCAGAAAGGGCACACCCGGCAGGCTCTGGCGCAGCGCGCCCAGCCTGCGGTAGTCGGGGCGAAAATCATGCCCCCACACTGAGATACAGTGCGCCTCGTCTACTGCCACCAGGCTGACCTTGAGCCTGGCAAGAAAACCCTGGAAGGCCGCATTCGATAACCTCTCCGGGGCCACATACAATATCTTGAGAACCCCTTGCTGCGCCTGCTCCTGAACGCGACGCATCTCCGCGTATGTGAGCGAGCTGTTCAGAAACGCCGCCGGGATGCCGTTGGACTTCAGCCCGTCTACCTGGTCTTTCATCAGCGCTATCAGAGGTGACACAACCAGCGTCAGCCCGTCAAGCCGCAACGCTGGCAACTGATAGCAGAGCGACTTTCCTCCACCCGTCGGCATCAGGACCAGCCCATCTCTGGCGTCCAGTGTGCTTGAGATGATCTCTTCCTGAAGGGGCAAAAACTCGTCATAACCGAAGTACTGCTTTAGAAGGTCTCGCATGGGGGAATGTTCGTCCTTTGAATGGTGGCCCGCAATGGGCCTATGAAGTTGTCCAACTGTAAACGGTCACTGCGTTCGACGGCCCCGTGTACCGGCAGCGCCGTCAATTACCGTGTCCTACGCCCAAGGCTTTAACACCACCTTCGCGCACAGCCCGCTGGCCTGCAGGTCCCAGGCCTCCTCCACGCGTTCCAGGGGAAAACTATGGGAAATGAGCCTATCGAGCTTGTCGCCATTGGCCGCAATCACGCGCAGAATCTGCGGCGTATCTGCCATGTTGTAATGCCACGAGCCGTGCAGGCTCAACCCCTTGCGCAGCATGTCGGTGCTGATCCGGATCGGCGTCTCATTCTGCCCGCTCTCACCGACGAAACTGACCGAACCTTTGCGCCGGGTCGCGTCGATGCAGAAACGATGGGCCGCCACCACGCCCGAACAGTCTATGCTGTGATCCACGCCGCGTCCGTCGCGTGTCAGCGCCAGCGTTTTCTCCAGCGCGTCGGGGTCGGTCGGGTCGATCACCGCCATCGCGCCCAGCTCGAGCGCTTTTGCGGCCCGGTACTGATTGACGTCGACGCCAATCACGTTAGCCCCGCGATGGGTGCCATTGATGACGCCGCCCAGCCCCACCGGCCCCAGACCGGTGATCATCAGCGTGTCATCCGGGCCTAACTTGGCGCGCTGCACCGCCCCAAACGTCGGCCCCAGCCCACAGCAGGCCATCGACGCGTGATCGTATGAAATCCCATCGGGAATCGGCACCAGCATCCAGTCCTGTTTGAGCATGAATTGGGACATGGTCGCCCTGCCTTCGCCGCCCTCAGGCTGCGAGGGCGGCGTCTCCGTATCCAGGCAGTGGATGTACTCGCCGTCAAGACACAGTTCGCACTGCCCGCAAGGTGTCTGCGGCATCACCACCACCCGATCACCCACCTCTACGCGGCACGGCTGAGCCACCTCGACGACCTCCCCGGCCGCTTCGTGGCCCAGGTACGGGGCCTCATTTCCGCCAACGTAAGTCTTGAACTCCGTACACATGGGAGCCGTATGAATCTTGACAACGACCCAGTTTTCCCCGGCCTTTGGGTTCGGCGCGTCCACCACGCCGCCCTGCTTCTCTCCGAATACCGCTGCTGTCTTCATGGATTCCATCCCTTCTCGATTGCCCGACTTCCCGGTCGTTTCTTCCTGGCCTGATCCCTTGCTGTGTCGTCAAGTACAGTGCGAAGCTCTACTACCAATTGGTAAACGAGCCGTCCAGGCGCCGCAACTGCGGCAGCTCCCTCTTCTGAGACGGATGGCGGGCCGCCGCCTCTCTATCAAACTCAATCCCCAACCCCGGCAGATCGGTCGGCAGCATGTAACCATCCTCCCAGTGATGATGGACCGGCACGACCTCAGGCAGCGTTTCTCCTGGTTTGCGCGGCTGTTCCTGCACACCAAAGTTGGATGTCGCCAGATTCATCTGCAGACAGGCCGCCGACGAAACCGGGCCCAGCGGGTTGTGTACAACCAGTTTGATATAGTGCGTTTCACACCAACCTGCAATCTTGCGGGCTTCCGTGAAACCGCCGGCAATGCACATATCAACGCGCGCATAGTCGATCCACTCCTCCTCTATCAACTGCCGAAACTCCCATTTCGACGAGAACTGTTCCCCCGCCGCAATGGGCACATGGGTACGCGGCCTTAGCGTCTTGAATGAGTCTGGATTCTCACAGCGCAGCGGATCCTCGATGAAGAATGGCGCGTACTGCTCCACCTCGCGGCAAAGCCAGACGACGTCGGGAAGATCCAGCCGCGTGTGTACATCGAAACAGATATCGATCTCGTCGCCGACCGCCTCCCGCACCGCCTCAAACTGGCGTATAGCCGTTCGCACCGCGTCGCGCGGTTCCAGAATGTCGCCGTCCTGCGGCAATCCCCAGCGCACAAACTTCCAGCCTGCTTCCTTGGTCTCCAGGCAGCTTTCGACCAGCGGCTCTATCTCCATCGCATGGCTGTGGTTGTGGGGGTAACAGACCACTTTGTCGCGGACGCGACCTCCGAGCAACTCGTAGATTGGCACGCCCAGGGCTTTGCCCTTGATGTCCCAGAGGGCAATGTCAATGGCAGAGATTGCGGAGCTCAGCACGCGCTGGGCCGGGAAGAAACCGCCGCGGAAGAGAAGCTGCCAGATATGCTCGATGCGGAAAGGATCCTGGCCCACAAGCACATCTTTGAAGTCCTGGAAGGCGCCCATCACCGCCTGTTCACGGCTGGTCAGCCCGGATTCACCCACGCCGTATATGCCTTCGTCAGTATCGACGACGACAAAGAGAAAGTTGCGGTGGCCGGCCCAGACAGGATAGGCGGTAATGTCGGTGATTTTCATTGGTGGCTCCTGAGAGACGATTTGTGGAGTCGGTTGCGCATACAGATGCAGGGATGCTTATGGGGTCGATGCTCAATCGGGTCCGATTGGAGATTGCTCTTCGACTTCAGGGCCCTCGATCGCAGCGATCAGATTCGGGCCGTTAATCCAGGATTTTCGTGCTGTCGCAGTGTTCAGGAAAGCCTACACCCGACGGAAGATCTTCGCAAGCCGATAGGGCCTGCGGCATGCAGAATGCCCGCAGATTCACCCGATCTGGTCCAGTTTATGACCAATTGCCGTGCCTAATTGCAGATCGGGCGAGGTTTCCGTATGATGGGGCCATACGCAAACTTTGAACAGCCATGGAGGATATAGATGCGAGCGCTCGTCTGGACCGCGCCGGAGGTGATGGAGATACAGGAGCAGCCCGAGCCAACGCCGGCTGCGGATGAGGTGGTCATTCGCGTGGCCTATGCCGGCATTTGCGGCTCGGAGCTGAGCGGATTTCTGGGCCACAATGCACTGCGTACGCCGCCGCTGGTTATGGGGCATGAGTTTGCTGGCGAAGTCGTGGAAGTGGGTCGCGATGTGACCGAATTCAGTGTCGGCGACGCCGTGACGGTCAACCCCCTTACCTACTGCGGACTGTGCCGCACCTGCCGTATGGGGCTTACCCAACTCTGTCCGGAAAGACGGCTGGTCGGTGCACACAGGCCCGGCGCCTTCGCCGAATACGTCAGCACTCCGGCCTTCGTAACCCACAAACTTCCCGACGGCATGTCTCTGCGCAGCGGCGCGCTGACCGAACCGGTCGGGGTCGGCGTCCGCATCGGCAGGCTGGCCGGCGACGTCGCTGGCGAGTCCGCCCTCATCATCGGCGCCGGGCCCATCGGTCTGCTGGCCTTGCAGGCACTCCAGCTAGCCGGCGCCGAGCGCATCTTCATCGCCGACCTCGATCCCGAAAGGCTGGCGATGGGCGGCGAACTTGGCGGCATCACAATTTCGCCTTCAGCCACCGATCAGGGCGCCGACGTGGTCGAGGTCGTGAAGGACGCCACCGCCGGCGACGGCGTCGCGGTCTCAATTGACGCCGTCGGGACCGGTGGTACCCGCACCCAGTGCGTAGCCGCCACCCGCAACGCCGGAATCCTGATCCTCTCCGGCCTGCACGAGGAGACCAGCCCCATGCCCGCCGCGGCGATTATCCGCCAGGAACTGACCGTACGCGGCAGCTTTGCCTACGGCGCCGCCGACTTTGCCGACGGCCTGGAAGAATTGCACGCCGGCCACTACCGCCTGGATCCCTGGATTGTGGAGGCGCCTCTCGGCGAAGGCGGAGACTGGTTCCAACGCCTGATCCGCAACCCAGGTAACGTTTCCAAAGTACTGCTGGTGCCATAGGGGACGTCAAGCTCTTGGAAAGTGATAATTCTGCCTTGACCGGCGCCCTCAGATTGCTTCAGGGGAGTCGAGGCATCAGTCGGCAAATGTAGAGAGTCCACCCCAGTATTCGTATCTCTCCCTTACGATTTCCTGATTACGATCTTGGAGATATCCCATGACCACGCCCCGCCCTGAGTACCCGCGCCCACAGTTCGAACGCAACGACTGGCTCTGCCTCAACGGCCCATGGCAGTTCGAAATCGACCAGGGCGACAGCGGCCTAGAAAGAGGACTCCTGACGCGCCCACTCACAGACCAGATCACAGTTCCCTTCTGCCCGGAATCGAAGCTGTCCGGTGTCGAAAACCACGACTTCCTCGAGGCCGTCTGGTACCGCCGCGAGGTGGATGTTCCCAGCCAGTGGCAGGGCCGCCGCGTCCTTCTCCACTTCCAGGCAGTAGACTATGACGCCACTGTATGGGTGGATGGGCAGGAGGTCGGCCGTCACAGGGGCGGATTCAGCCCCTTCACATTCGATTTGAGCGACGCCGCCCAACCGGGCGAGCGCGTGACCATCGTCGTGCGCGCCCGCGACAATCACCGCGATCCCCAGCCGCGCGGCAAACAGGCCCAGACTTTCGGACCCCGCGGAGCGATCTACGTGCGCACAACCGGCATCTGGCAGAGCGTGTGGCTGGAACCTGTCCCGGAGATCCATCTGGGCCGCCCCCGCCTCACTCCCGATGTCGCCAACAACGTGATCCGGCTTGAGCAACCGCTCGTGCATCGTCCGTCAGCAGCGGATCATTCTCCAGCTGCAAAGCGAAAGGGACTGCGCTTGCAGGCTCAACTCCTCGACAAAGAAGGCGTCGTCACCGCGGCCGAGTGCTCCGCCGACCTGGACCTCTGCCCGCAGCTGGAGCTGAGGATTCCCGAAGACCGCCGCCGGCTCTGGTCGATCGAAGACCCCCATCTCTACGACGTCACTCTGCGTCTGACAGATGATCAAGGCACTGTGGTCGACGAGGCCCGCAGCTACACCGGCCTGCGCAGCGTTGCCATCAACGGAAAAGCGATCACTCTGAACGGCCAGCCGGTCTTCCAACGGCTGGTCCTCGATCAGGGCTACTACCCGGACGGCATCATGACCGCGCCTAGCGACGAAGCCCTGCGCCGCGACATCGAACTGAGCATCGAGGCCGGTTTCAACGGCGCACGCCTGCACCAGAAAGTCTTCGAGGAGCGCTTCCTCTGCCATGCCGACCGTCTCGGCTATCTTGTCTGGGGTGAATTCGGCGACTGGGGCTGCCGCGGCTACGGCCCGGTCGAGGACCATCAACAACCGACTTCTTCATACATCACCGAATGGCTCGAAATCCTGGAGCGGGACTACTCCCATCCTTCGATCATCGGTTGGTGCCCCTTGAACGAGACCTGGCAGCCGCTGCACGACCGCATTACAACACTTGACGCCGTCACGCGCGGGCTGTTCCTGGCAACAAAGGCAATGGACCGGACGCGGCCGGTGCTCGATACGTCCGGCTACGCCCATCGCGTACCCGAGGCCGACGTCTACGATAGTCATGACTACACGCAGGATGTCGAAATCTTCGCCGCGCGCCACGCCCATGTCGCCGCCGGCAACCCCTACTACAACGGTCGCGATGGACAGACCTG
Source organism: Caldilineaceae bacterium (assembly GCA_965116395.1). Taxonomy (GTDB): domain Bacteria; phylum Chloroflexota; class Anaerolineae; order Caldilineales; family Caldilineaceae; genus Bin5. Next base: position 4,142,017 of record OZ220684.1, on the reverse strand, counting down.
GTCGATACCCTACCGGGGACAGCCGTTCTTCGTCAGCGAGTTCGGGGGCATCTGGTGGAACCCGGAGGTAAAGGCCGGGGAAGATTCCTGGGGCTACGGCGAGAGGCCGCAGTCGATCGAAGAGTTCTACGCGCGCTTCACCCGCCTATGTGAAATCCTGCTCGACGACCCCGCCCATTTCGGCTATTGCTACACGCAACTTACCGATATCTACCAGGAACAGAACGGGATCTACGGCTTCGACCGCTCGCTGAAATTCGACATGGAACGGATTCGGTCGGCACAGAAACGGCCGGCAGCGATTGAATCAAGCAGCTGAGGAATGACACTACTCTAACCTCAACTGCTCTACGTAAACGCAAAAAGGAGGCGATTTTCAATAGCAATCGCCTCCTTCTTCCTGCTCCGACCCCCAGTCCACGACTTTGACAGGGCCACAATTAAATTTCGCCAGGTCAACTTCACCCGCGGCCCGAAATCGCGGTGACTATGTTGTCCCCCTCCGTCGGTCGTTGCGGTTGGTCCGACAGCCCGGCCTTGGCCGCCATAACCGGGTAAGCGTCAAGCGCCGGCAAACCGTCCACCCTCGGCAACACAGCAACCTGCTGCATCGCCCGTTCAATCGCCGGCGCCAGCCTTGCCGCCTTCTGCTGTTGCCGCGCCTCGTGCCGCTCTTTGAAAGAAGGCATCACCTGCTCGGCAAATAGCTCCAGCGACTCACAGATGTGCTCGTGCCGGTTGTTACCGGCCTGCTGAACAAACACGACCTGGTCCACACCCGCCTCCTCCAGCGCCTCCAGGTTCTGTGCCACCTGCGACGGGCTGCCGATTCCGGCGGCCGGTTCATATTTGTCCGGCATATTGCGCATAAAGTCCTGCCACAGGTCGAAATGGCCGGGCAAATGGCTGCCCGTAATATAGAAGTGGCTCAACGCATAGCCGAAGAACTGAAAGTTGCGCGCCCCCCGCCGTTCCGCCTCGTTGCCATCCTCATGAAGCATAAACCCGGCCACGACCGCAAGGTTTGGATTGACCGTCCTGCCGATCGGGTTGCACTCCTTCTCAAACGTATCGTAGTACTCCTCCACCCAATGAGAAGCGCTGCCAGGATCGATGAAAGCAAAGGTCAGCGCGCCCATACCATAGCGTGCCGCGATCTTGATTGTCTCCCGGCTCGAACAGGCCAGCCACAGCGGCGGATGAGGCTTCTGCAGCGGCTTCGGCACAACATTGCGCGCCGGCATTGCAAAGCTCTGGCCCTCGAAGCCGCCATACGGCTCCATCACCATCATCTTCGCCGCCTCCCGCACCGATTCCTCCCACATCACATGCTTCTGCTGCGGGTCGATGCCAAACCCTTCCAGCTCGCTGCGGCTGCTGGATGCGCCGGTCCCCCACTCCACCCGTCCATCGCTGATCAGGTCCAGGGTCGCGATCCGCTCGGCCACCCTCGCCGGATGGTTAAAGGCGCTCGGCATAAGCACGATGCCATGCCCCAACCGGATTTGCCGCGTCCGCTGGCTGCACGCGGCAAGAAATACCTCCGGCGCCGATGAGTGGGAGTACTCCTCCAGGAAATGATGCTCGACCTCCCAGGCGTAGTCGATCCCAAGCCGGTCCGCCAGCTCCACCTGGTCCAGCGCCTCTTTCAAGAGACGGTGCTCGCTATCCTCTTCCCAAGGACGCGGCAGTTGGTGTTCGTAAAAAATGCCGAATTGCAAGAGCTGCTCCTTCGGTAATGACTACGGGCCAAACTTCAGGCAGACAGGCATCGGCGCCCAGACCATGTCGCCAACCGGCGTCAACTGACCGCTGTCGGCATCGCGGCTGAATACACTGATGTCGTCCGTGTCCTGGTTCGCGGCCAGTAGCCACGCGCCGCTCGGGTCGAGCGTAAAGTTACGGGGCGTCTCTCCTCGCGTCGAAGCATGGCCTGCCGCCGTCAGAAGTCCGCTCTCCTGGTCAACCACGAATATCGCAATTGTATGATGACCACGATTCGACCCGTAGACGAAGCGGCCATCCGCCGAAACATGAATGTCGGCGCAGCTGAAACCGCTGCGGTCGTCGACACCTTCGGGCAGCGTTGAAATCGTCTGTTTCGGGTTCAGCGCCCCCGTGTCGGCATCAAACGCGCATACCGTCACCGTCAAATCCAGTTCGTTGATAATGTAGGCGAACCGCCCGTTGGGATGGAAGTCAAAATGACGCGGCCCGGCTCCACCTTGCACGCCAACGCTGTCCGGTTGGTTGGCTACCAGCCGCCCATCCACAAGGCGATAAATCATCACCTTGTCCATCCCCAGGTCGGCGACATAGACGCGGCTGCCATCGGGGCTCATCGTTGCGGAGTGCGCGTGGGCCGCTTCCTGCCGCTCCTGGTTGGGGCCGCTGCCGTCGTGCTGTATGTTCTGCACAGGATCACCAATTGTGCCGTCCGCATTCAGGGGATAGACCGCAACATTGCCGCTGTAGTAGTTGGCCACCACCAGCGTGCCGGCGCCTGGTTCAACAACCAGGTGGCAAGGGGCAGTGCCGTGTGTGGGCTGTGTGTTGAGATGGGTCAGTCCGCCCGTATCAGGGTCAATGGCGAAGCTGCTGACCTGCCCGGCATCAACATCCTCGTTTACAGCGTAAAGAATGTGGCCCTCTGGGTGAAACGTCAGAAAGGAGGGATTCTCGTGTCCGGCGACGACGGCCTGCTGACGCAAAGCGCCGGTCTCCGTATTAAAGCGATAGATGTAGATGCCTTCGCTGTCTTTCTGTGTGTATGTTCCTGCATATAATGTGCGTTCCGACATTACAGATCTCCTGGTGAGTTCGGGTGGGTCAGGTCTAAGTCAGTGCCATTCTGTAACACGTTTTGCCGCAGCGATATATAAACGCTCGGCAAGCGCGGCGGTTGGTGATTTCGGAGTTGCCCGGGCACTCAAACAGGCGCCGGCGTGGGCAACTCTGGAACATGTTGATATGCCGGGTCGGACTTCTGCTTACGCATGATCCCGATGATCTCGATCCACGCCGGCAGCAGTCCCCGTTTGCATTCCGGCATCTGATACTTGATCAGCCGGTGCAGCTTAGGCAGATTGTAGCAGGGCACACCGGCATACATATGATGTTCGGTATGATAGTTCATCTGCCAGTAGAGAAAACTGGTGAAGGGATTGAGGTAGACCGTGCGGCAGCAGAGCCGGAAATCCGGCACATTGTCCTGCAGGCCCGCGTGCTGAAGGTTGTTGCACAGGTAGCGCAGCCACCCGCCGTAGAAGGGAGCCAGGGATATCAGAACCGGCAAAAGCCACCAGCCAAAATAGAGTGACACGGCCAGAATCAGCCCGTGGCCAGCCAGCAGCAGGCGCGCCCAGGCAAAGAGCTGCCGCCGCTTTTGCGTCGCCTCCGGCGGGAAAAGAGAGTGCTCCCATTCACCCTCCAAGCGGCCAAGGCTGAGCCGAACAGTCTCCTGGAGGGCGTCATAGAGATTCCATGGCATCACAACCGCGTTCTTCAGGAATCCTGACACGGTCAACTCCATCGGTAGCTCCACTTCCAAATCGTCGGGCGGATGGAGCGTGTACTTGTGATGCTCAACATGGCTAGTGGAAAACATCAGGTGGTTTCGCCAGACAAGGAAGCTGAATATGCGTGTGAACAGAACATTCAGCCTCTTTGTCTTGAAAACAGTATTGTGGATGAGCTCATGCGAGCCGTTGTAGAGAAAGACGTAAATTGTGCCGTGCAAAAACAGGACCAACAGCAATGCAAACAAAGGCAGGTTGGCGGCCGCATACCACGCCGCCAGGCCGGTAATTGCAACCAGGCCCAGATGGCCAGCCACCTGTAGCGTACCCTTCCAGTCATCCCGCTGATTGAGCGCATTGAGCTCAGCGCGCGCCAGGGGAACTCGATACCAGTCGATCTTCAAAGGATCTCGATCTTTCCGCGTCCGTTCGGCAGCAGGCATTTTGTTCCTCCTTCAACGTCGCAGGACGATGTCCATCCGTCATCCGATCATTCGTCAGCTACATCAGTCTGGCGATCCGGCGTGGAGAAAAGGATCGACATTATCGCAGGGTCGTCACCGTCATTGCTGGCGTTGTGGACGACATTGGCCGGAATCACAATCGTGTCCCCAGGCCCCATCGGGAATAATTCGTCTCCAAGCGAGTGAACAATTCGCCCGCTGAGCACATGCAGAATCTCTTCACAGTTAGGATGAGAATGGCGGAAGTTTTCGTGCCCGGCTTTGAGCACTGCACGCCCCAAAGTCATCGTGGCGCTGTTGCCCAACTTGCCGCTGGCATACCAGACCAGCTCACCCCAATCAAACTCCTGAACGGTTGCGTCGGCGGCGTTAAGGACGGTCTTTTCGTTCATTGTCAGGTCTCGCTTTGTCGTGTGGTTTCAAATTGCCCCGGGTGGGGCGGTTGATCGTTTCGGCCAGGCGGCGTTGGCGAAAGAAGGTGGATTCCGTTTGGATTCACTCCTGTCCGGAATGATACCATAGACAATATCAAGTGTCACCGCTCCATTTGCAAGGGCGTCGCCTCTGTTCCGTCAGCAGCAATTCCAACCTCGCTGAAATCAGCCAAACCTAAATCGCATCCTCCATCATGATTACCGAAGTCAATCCGCCATCGACCACCAGGTAGCTCCCCGTCATATAGCTGGACATGTCGGAGGCAAGAAAAAGCACAGCTTGCGCGATCTCATCAGGGCGTCCATTTCGGCCCAAGGGACACGGCAGTGCGGCTTTGGCGCCAACATCATTGCTGCGAAAGGGACCGATGCCGGTGTCAATCGCGCCCGGCAGAACCGTGTTTACTCTGATTTCAGGCGCATAGTCTGCCGCAAGGGCACGCGTCAGTGCCAGCAGGCCGCCCTTGGCTGCCTGGTAAGCCGTATGATCAGCGAATCCCCGCTGAGCGTGGACCGAGCCGGTGATCACCATCACACCAGCGCCCTGGGCCATCATGTGCGGAAAGGCACTGCGGGCCAGCATCCAGGTCGCCTTCAGACAAACACTGAGCGTGCGATCCCAATCCTCCTCACTGATCGCCGTCGCCGGGCCCACGGCAAAGGCGGCCGCATTGCTGAAGACGATGTCCAATCGGCCATAACGATCAACTGCAGCCTGAACCATCGCTTCCACGTCGCCAAGTAACCCCACGTCGCCTCGAATGAAAACTGCCTCGCCCGCGGCCTCTTGAATGGTCCTGACAGTCTCGCGCCCCCCCTGCTCATTGACATCGACGACAACGACGCTGGCCCCCTCCCTGGCAAAGAGCTCGGCCGTCGCCCGGCCAATGCCGGAAGCCGCTCCAGTCATCAGGGCCACTTTCTTCTTCAAGAGCATGGATCAGCCTCCTCCTCTTGGTCCAAATCCGGATGGACTCGGCCGCTTGGTGTGTCAGCCTCTACTTCATGGCCCCGCTCCCGCCTATGGATTCAGCAACCGCACCAGCTCGTCGTGTATGCTGCCGCCGCTGGCGATGACACCATTGCCATACAGAGGATCGCCCCCCTGCCAGTCGGTGATGCGCCCCCCCGCGCCCTCTATGATCGGAACAAGCGCAGCCCGGTCCCAGAAATTCATAACCGGATCTGTCATAACATCTGCGCCGCCGACCGCCACCAGATAGTAGCCGTGGCAATCGCCCCAGGTGTGGTAGCGCGCCGCCCGCTGCGCAACCTCTTCAAACGCCGGCCCATTCTGAAAATTCGCCACATTGTAATGGCTGGTCGTCAGAAAGACCGCGTCCTCGACAGACGCGCAATCCCTCACGCTTACTGGTTCTCCGTTCAGCCGCGTTGTGTCGCCGTCGCCGACAAGCAGGTCCTGTACAATCGGTTGATGGATCGCCCCCAGCAGAGCCTGCTCCTCGTGCACCAGCGCTATCAGCGTACCGAACAGGTAGCCGTGACTGATAAAGTTCTTGGTGCCGTCGATCGGGTCCAGCACCCATTGAAAAGGAGCATCCGGCTGATGGTGGCCGTATTCTTCGCCGAGTATGCCGTGCGAGGGGTAGCGCTCGACGATCAATGCCCGCATTCGCTCCTCCGCCTCCCGGTCGGCAACCGTTACCGGCGTTTCGTCCGTCTTGCTGTCTACAACATATCCGCCGCGAAAATATCGACGGATAATCGCCCCGCTCTCATCCGCCAGAAGGCGAATGAAATCCAATAGGGCACTTTTGTCCGCTGAGGACAAGGCTGCTTTGGGCATGGAAATACACCTGCTGGTAGTGTATAGTGGCTTGTGGAAAGCGCGTGCCGCTTGACACGTCCGCGCTCTGAAGGAACTGAAATCGTAACTACCTGGCCCTATTCATGCGGCAACCCTGGACAAGGCAAGCGAAATCTTTATCTCTCCCCGCACTCCTTTCATATGGGCGGTCGGCCGCAAGCGGCCTCCCTTGTGCAGGGGCTGCGCCCCCGCAACGCCCCCCTCAAAAACCAGGCCTCACCGACCGGGCGCCCTCATTCCGGCGATTCGGCTCACCCAGCGCGCCGGCTGGCAACTGCATCCGCAATCAGGTTGCCCGAATGGCAGCAGACATGAAAAAATGGTCAAGAAAGACACTGTATGAGGCTTAGTAGTTATCCGTAACCTATGATAGCTTCTTTCTGGCGGATTGTGAAAAGCAAGCTGCAGAAGCCACACCTCTATAGACTACCGGAGAATACCCATGTCCGTTCTCGACAAATTCAAACTTACCAACCGAACTGCTCTCGTCACCGGCGGCAACCGCGGACTGGGCAAGCAGATGGCCCTGGCACTGGCGGAGGCCGGCGCCTCGGTCGCCCTGACCAGTAGAGACCAAGGCCGCGCCGACCAGGCCGCAGAGGAGATCACCCAGTCGCTCGTCGACGCACGCGCCGCAAACGCAGCCAGTGGCGTTCCCACGCAAGAGCCTCTTGCCAAAGTACGCGGCTACACCTGCGAAGTCAGCGACTACGCGCAGGCAGCCCAAGTTGTCCAACAGGTCATTGAAGAGTTCGGCGGCCTTCACATCGTGGTCAACAACGCCGGCATCAACATCCGCGGCCCCATCGATGAACTGGAGCCCGAGGAGTTTCAGCAAGTAATCGACACCAACGTCAATGGAGTCTGGAACTTCTGCCGGGCAGCGGCCGGTCACTTTAAAGCGCAGAAATACGGGCGAGTCATTAACGTTGGCTCGACCCTATCCATCATCGCCCTGCCCGAGCGAACCCCTTACGCATCCAGCAAGGGTGCCGTATGGCAGATGACCAAAGTGTTGGCCCTGGAATGGGCGCAACATGGCATTACAGTCAATGCAATGCTGCCCGGCCCCTTTTCCACCGAGATGAACCTCGCTCTCAAGGAGGACCCGGAAAAATACCGGGAGTTCATCGCCCGGATCCCCCTTGGTCGCTGGGGAGACCTCGACGAAATAGGCGGACTGGCCGTTTTCCTGGCCAGCGATGCCTCCAGCTTTGTTACCGGCGCCGGTATCACCGTCGACGGAGGATGGACCGCACACTGATTCTTGAGCAGAGACCCAACCGCCAGAAATCTCGTGTTTCACTGGCTGAGAGCATATAGCCGCCCGCCGCGATTCCAACCACAGACCTCGGGCAAATGTCAGTTAGTGTAGATCCCATTTCAGACCACGAACATTCGCAATGACTCCGAAATTGGAGCTAAGGAGTTTCATTTGCATGCTTGAAATATACAAGCCCTTGGTCTCTTTTGGGATCTACATTAGTGTGGCCGGTCCGTGAAAGCCGTGACTCCTTCCTCTCTCCTCTTCACTCTCTGCCCATTTTTGGGCGGTCGGGCCTTCGGCCCTCCCTTGTGCAGGGGCTGCGCCCCCGCAACGCCCCGCCCTGGCTAGCCACCTTGTTCATTCTTCCCCAGCATCGTGTCTAGCCAACATTGTCTCCTCCCCTACTTGCCCCCTCATGCCACCGCCCACTGCAGTTCCCCTGCAGTTCCCCTGCAGTTCTCCGCGCCCCCATAACGCCCCGCTCTGGCTAGCGGCCGTACTCAATCTTCCCCAGCAGCATCTCTAGCCAACAGTATTCCCCCTAAGACGGTCCGGTAGGGGCAGGCCTTGTGCCTGCCCTGTGCCCACCCAATTAACGGACCGCCCGATATGGCCACGCCCTTTGCATGCCCCGCGTCTCTCCAATAGACGGTAATTGATTCCTGCCACAGCCGGCAAAATCTCCCCAACAGACTGTTCCTACTCCAAATCTAGTATGAACCCTGCATAAGACTCCTGACTTTAGTCTTAACTCGCAGATTCGCCTCTGTCGCAGCAGTTACGCACAGGGCCTGTTCCGGCGCGAAGCAAGTTCGCACGATACCGGATCTACCAATTCCGGTACACAAATGCCGCACATAAGGGGGATCAGGATTACACGCCGGGAGCGCGCGATCGTCATATGATTTTAGACAGCACGGTTTGTTGGAAAAAGGCGGCGCCTGGCATCGCAAGGACAAGTCAGACCGATGATGGGCCCCATATCTTCCAGGGCATTCGCTTGTTGTATGGACGCTGAGCAACTTCCACTTGTAAAGCGGAGACTCACTATGAATCCCACCGTCCGTTCTTTTCGCTCGTTGGGCCTTACCCTAACGCTCGGCCTCGTTATCGTGTCGGCGACACTGCTGGCGGCCGCCACTTTCGAACCGTCAGTCGCGCTGGCCCGGAATTATATAGTTGATATTTCACTAGGGAATAACCCAGTCCCGTCAGGAACAGGAACATCGGTCAAGGTCAGTATTCATGACGACTACATATTTGACACCTACAGTTCAATCGCTACAGGTTTTGCCCTGAAAGCCTGGGTGTTTAGAAATGACTCCGTGTTAACAAACACGCCGAGTTGCCATGGGAGCGGCTGGCCCAATAGCAGATCAATCACCCCAGTCAGCGACGGCAATCGAATGGTTATCAACTTCAGAATATCTGGGTCTTGCCCACTTGGAGAAGAGCCAAAGTACTCGATTAGAGCCGATGTGATAGCAAGAATAGGAGGGACCGACACTGTAGTCGCGAACAGAGCAATCGACTTCACCGTCGAAGGCGTGCCTCCCACCGTCACCCCTACCGCTACGCCCACACCGACCACAATGCCTTCACCGACTGCCACCGAGACCCCTGGCAACACTGTGGTGAATCCGCCCGTTCGGCCAACACAGAGTCCCACCAGTAGGCCGACTCCAACACCAACGTCAACACCGACCTTCACACCGACGCCGACACCGACCGGAGTACAGGACACCACAGAATCTGATTCCGGGCCACCGCCAATGGAACCGCTCTCCATGCCAACCAGCGCGCCAGTAGTGCCTTTGGATCAGGTGCTGGTCGTTGCCAAGGTTTTGCCAACTTCCACGTCGCCGCCCACAACTTGCATCGTAGCCCATCCTGCAACGCCCTTGCAGGTCTGCCGTGACAATGATTCCGGCGCGTTGCACTTCCACTTCGTCGGCCGAAAGGAAGTTTTCAGTGGCCCGATATTTGCATCGGTCGCTGAACTGATCTCCGACTACCCGCTCGGCCATATGCCGTCCGAAGTCGAGCTGTACAACGGAACGAACACAGGTACCGGCAAGAGAGTTCTCGTCCGCTTTCTGACCGACAACGGCAGGCTGCACATCTCCACCTACTATGCCGACACAATCTACTCCGCCAATAAGCCCTACATTTTCACCATCGACCAATACGGCACCGTAACACACCTGGCTTGGTAATCCGACGCAAAGGAGTGAAGAACTGTCATGCTTCACTTCTTGCTCTTTCCTCTCTTCGCTTCACCCTCTCCCCGCTTCACCGTCCCAAATCAGCACTCCACCCGCGCAGGATTACCTTACGCCTTAACAGCTGTCCGACCTGTTAATGGTGTCAGCCGAACAGCTGGTCGTTCAGTCAGTTCCTCTATTGTCAAAGCTTGACAGCCCTGCCATACCTTGCAATATTAGAGCATGACCTTAACGGTAAGTGTGCGCAATGTGTGCACAAAGAATGTGTTTTCAGCCGGGCTTCATCTGAGACCTGTTTTCGACAAGTGAGATTGCCCGCCGTTTGGTTGAGAAACCTGCCTTCGCTGGACTTGGCCTGAATTGACACCCTCATAGAGACGCCCAACGTTTTCTTAAGACAGGGGTCACCTCTGTGCAAGTCTCCATATATCGTCTGGAAGTGTGCCGTAAGACGAACTGTTGACCCGCTTCAGAAAGCTTCTCATCAAGGGAGTACAATCCGTGAAGATTGAGTCGATTTCCACTCTCGTTGTCCACGTCAATCACCGCGGCGACTGGCTGCACGTCGTCGTCGCAACCGACGCCGGCATCACAGGCGTCGGCGAGGCCAGCCACAACGGCAACGACGCCCTCTGCGTCGCCGCAATTGAGCAGTTCGATCAGAAGCTTTCAGGCGAAGACCCCCGCCATATCGCCCGCATCCGGCAGATGCTGCGCCGTAAAGACGGCGGCCGCGTCTACAACACGGCCATGAGCGGTCTGGAGCAGGCGCTGTGGGATGTCCTGGCGCAATCTTTGAACGTACCGCTGCATGCCCTCTTCGGCGGCGCCGTCCGCGACCGCCTGCGGCTATACGCCAACATCAACCGCCACGTCACCGATCGCTCGCCCGCCGGCTTTGCCATGGCCGCCAGCCAGGCCGTCGACGAAGGCTTCACCGCCATCAAAATGGCGCCTTTCGACGAGCTGCGCCATCCCTATCGCTACCGAACCGGCCCCCTGGCAGACTGGCGCCCCGGCGTCGAGCGCGTTCGAGCCGTGCGCAAGGCGATCGGAGACTCCGTCGAGTTGGCGGTCGACTGCCACAGCCGCATGGAGGTTTCGGAAGCGGTTACCGTCGGGCAGGAGCTGGCAAACGTAAACCTGTTCTGGTACGAGTAGCCTGTCGCGCATACCGATACCGCTGGCTTGGCTGCCGTCGCCGCCCGCGTCCCCCAGCCGATCGCCTCGGCCGAGAGTGTCTTCGGCATCGAAGGCTTCCGCCCATTCACAGCCCAGCGCTGCGTCGACGTCATAATGCCGGACGTGAAACATTGCGGCGGCATCCTGGAGTTGAACGAAATCGCCGCAGCCGCCCGCATGAACCAAGTCCTGGTCGCCCCCCACAACCCCGCCGGCCCGCTCTCGACCGCATTCACCGCCCAGGCCGCCGCCGCCTGGCCCAACTTCTACATCCTCGAATATGCCTGGGGCGAGGTCGACTGGCGCGCGGATCTGTTGTCACCGCCGGAGCAAATAGAAGAAGGACACCTTTTGTTGTCACAGGAGCCGGGATCGGGACATCGACTCAACCACGATATTGTAGAAAAGTACCGCCTGACTGGCGCCAGTAGCGCCGACTCATCAAAGGTGAGGTTCGGCTAGCTGCCGAAAGGACCTGGGCAGTCGATGCCAGAACTTGGTTGCCGCCTGAATAACCCTGCTCATTCCATGCCTGCTCCGCTTTCAGCCGCCAGCCAGTCGATCTCCAACCATTGGGCCTCGTCCTTCCCCACCAGTCCCCAGCGGAATAACCCCCAGGGTGCCACCTGCAGGAACTGGTTGTCCAGCCAGATAACAAGCCCGAGTGGACCGGCCGGCGCATGGGATGTCTCCAGCAGCAATCCGCCATCCAGAAAAAAGCGCACCCTGTCCTGCCCCCAGTCAATGGAATAGACGTGCCAGTCCTGCATCGCCGCCGGGACCAGCCGTTCGGCAATACCTGCCGCCCTTTGACCCGATCGCCACAGCCAGCGATACAGTAGCGGCACCCGCATCAGCGGCGCGACCCCCACCAGAAACGGCGCCATCGCCAGGAAGCGGCGCGTGCGCGTATCGATAACAGCGGCCTTCCATCCCCAGCCCGGCTCGTCCAGCGCAAGACGCATGTCGGCATCCGGGCCCGCATAGAAAAACCACAGGGCCTGCGGCAACGCCAGCCGCCGAAATCCGCGCATGCGTAGAGGGTCGTTCCAGAAGCCAAAGCCGGCTGTACCGGTAAGTTGCTCGCTGTTGTGGGAAAATCGAGCGCGTACAGTCAGTCGTAAAGGAGGCCGCCACAAAAAGTCTGCGCGGGGTAAGCCCTGATAGTCGTCAATCTGCGCGTTTGTATAGACCTGGTCAGTTGCCCCGCTGTTTCCCAACAGGAGGCTGGATCCGCCGTGGCCCACGAAACCGGCCCCGCTCGTCGTTTGGAGCCAGTGAGTGGACAGCCCACCGAAAAATCGATCATGGACCGAAGGAGGGCTCATTGGCTGCCCTGCGCTTCCACCACGATCACTACCGGTCGAACCGCTCCCTGTCCGACAACATGCTCCTCAATAGCCAGCCCCGACCTCTGTACATCTTGCTCAAGTTTTTCGAAGGCGCCTTCAGTTGCCGGAAAGACCATATGGAACAGCATGCTCAGCAGCGGACCAGCGTCGGCCAGGACAACCTCAACGATCAGAATCCGCCCTCCCGGTCGCAGACAGCGTGCAAATTCCTGGTGTGTACTCGAATCGAGGATATAGGGCGAGGGAAACGCACAGACGATCGTATCGAAGGATTTGTCGCAAAAGGGCAGTTTCTGCCCAATCCCTTGTACACAGTGAACTGTCGCACCCCGTCGGCGGAGTTTTTGCCGGGCGATGCGCTGCATCGCCGCCGACGGTTCGATGCCAATTACTCCGCGCCGCCCTCTCTGCAAAACCGGCATTAACGCCCCCGTGCCAAACCCGACCTCGAGCACCCGTTCCCCGCGCACAAAAGGCAGAGCTGCCCGCCTCCAGGCATCCCACCGCCCGAGGCTGACAGCCCAACTCACCGCATCATAGGTCCAGGCCAGCTCATGGTAGAGCAGCCGGTAAAGTAACAGGTAGATCGAACGCATCGAACTGCCGCGCCGGTCGACGCCTGCAGAGCTTCGACCGCTTGGCTATGCGAACAGTGGCGTCATACTCTTTTCCGCCACCATCGCCGCCATCTCTTCGTCGCTCGGGCCCTCGCCCTTGAATCGGCTTGCCGCATCAAGAACCTTGGGTAGCAGTTTTATGTCGCCCGCCGTATTCAGAAACAGATCTCCTTGCGCCAGCATCCAGTGGATGGCGCGATCGATGTCAGCCTGCTCCTCCAGGGGCTGGTACCAGGTGGTCCGATTCTTAGGCGTGGTGCCCCAAGGCCCGCGCACCAGCGACTTTATCGCCTGCACCGCCAGGCCCCGCTCGCGCGCCAGACCGACTACCCTTTCAAAGTCAGTCGCGTACTGGCTGTTCTGCTTCAGCTGAATGTTCCAGGGAAGCAGAATTGAATCGAAATCGAACGCCTGCAAACTCCGATAATGAAACGCCGCAATTTTGAGGCCGTGGCCGGTAACACCGATATGTTTCACCAGCCCCTCGTCACGAGCCTCCTTAGCCGCTTCGAGCGCGCCGTTCTCGCCCATCGCCATATCCCATTCATCGGGATGTCCAAGATTGTGGAATTGGATCAGGTCGATCTGGTCCACCCGCATCCGCTCCAACGAACTGCGGATCTGGGCCTTGGCGCCTGCATAGTCACGTTCATTCGTCTTGGTCGCCAGAAAGAATCGGTCTCGGTATTTCTCAAGCCATGGGCCGAGCAACAGCTCGGCATCGCCGTAGCTGGCTGCCGTGTCAATGTGATTGACGCCGTAGTCGATCAGCAGCTCCACCGTGCGGTCGGCGTCCGCCTGTGAAACACGTCCTATCGCGGCTGCACCAAAAAGGGTAACCGTGCTGCTGTGGCCTGTGCGGCCAAAAAGTCGTTGCGGAATCATTGCGAAATCTCCTCGTAAATCAAACTTAGGCAGTTTAGATACTTGCTTTGTCTTCCTGAAACAGACCGCGGACCAACCTCAAGGCCCTATGAAAGTCTGGGTGCCAGCTGTCATCCGCCGGCCTGTCAAGTTCGCGCCAGAAAAAAGCAAACAGATGGCCCCCATCATCTTGGGTGAAAAAAGACCACTGGTCCGGCAGTTGACCCGGTACGTTACACAAATAAAATCGCCAGTGCTGCGCTATTCCCCGATAAGTTAACTCGCCAAGAGGCCGAACTATAACAGCGTTCTCGATGCCGGACTCCTCCGCCAGTTCACGCAGCGTGGCATCTTCCACATTTTCACCAGCCTCCAGCGTTCCTTTGACCAGCTGTGTTCCGGCTTGCGGATGACGAAAGGCCAGAATCTCCAGCCGTTCACGCCGACGCAGAACGATGGGAACGACCTTATGCACCAGCTTCGCCATCCGGCCCTTCCTCGCTTTCTTGCACCTGCATCTCAAATTGGGATGGCGTACTGACCAGGGGCGCCGCGGCTGCCAGCGCCGCCGCATACACCGCCGGCAACGGCGAGCCGGTGGCTTCGGCCAGGGCTTGGCAGTCCTCGAACTCCGGCTTTGCCCCGACAGCCTGTCCGTCCAACCGCTTCACCTTTACCCGCACCCGCCCATAGGACGTATCGACCGTCTCGACATTTCGCTCGGCGACGTGTCGGCGAACCGCGCTTACCCGCACACCCAGCGTGGTCGTTTCGCGCAGAAGCAGCGCGGCCAGTTTGGACTCATCAGCAGCCGCAGCCAGGACCCGGAGTAGCGTGCCCGGCCGCGCCTTTTTCATCCCAATTGCCGTCGTCCAAACGTCAAGCGCTCCAGCCTCAAACAGATGGCTCTGCACCGGTTCGTACAACTCCGGATTCATGTCATCAATGTTTGTCTCGATCACCACCAATGACTCGGAGGGACCGCTAGCCGGCCCTCCTGACGCCTCAACTACCTCGTCACCCAGCCACAGCCGGGCCACATTGGGCCAGTCAAATACCTTCTGTCCGGCGCCGTAGCCAATCCTGTGCAGTCGCATCGACGGCTGACGAAACTGCGCCAGCTCTGCCAGCAACGCTGCGCCGGTCGGCGTAACCAGTTCTCCCGGTCCCGGCGCGGCCGCGGTCGGCGCGCCCACCCCAGCCAGCAACTCGAGCGTCGCCGGCGCCGGCAGCGGTATCCGCCCGTGCATCGAACTGCTCCACCCCGGGCCGAGGGGCAGTGCCGACGCGCACAGCGTATCGATCGCCAGCTCATGCAGCCCGGCACAAACACCCACGATGTCGACAATCGCATCCAGCGCGCCGACCTCATGAAAGTGGACCGCCTCTGTCGTCGTGCCGTGAATACGCGCCTCTGCCTCCGCCAAACGCACGAAAACGGCACACGCGCGCCGCTTGACCTCCGCCGCCAGGTTGGCCGCCTCTATAATCTCCTGCACGTCCGCCAGATGACGCTCGGTCCTGTCCTCGCGTACTTCCACATCGAGGCGCGTCGCACGCAGCCCCCCTTGCATCACAGGCTCAGCCGCAATGCGCCAACTGCCGTCCGGCAAGTTCAGGCTGGCCGCAGTGGCTTGCAGTGATGCCAAAGGCCAGCCTGCATCCACCAGGCAGCCAAGAAAAATATCACCGGAAATTCCGGAAGGAGTGTCGAGATAGGCGAGAGGCATGGTTGTGGTTGCTACAGGCCGGGGCTGGTGCCGCTAACCCGGTCGGCGCCGGTCACTGACCGAACGACATCAACTCTTCCACGGAAACGAGCGCGCCATCCGCGCTCCCATTCGCAGTCGCATTGAGGCCGCCGCTGCGGAATCCAGCCAGGTCGAGGGTGACGAAGCGGTAACCGGCAGCCTTTATACCTTCAACTATCTCCTGATAGTGGGCGATGATCGTCGGAAACTCTTCCGGGGGCAGTTCAAGTCGGGCGATCTCATCATGATGGCGCACACGGAACTGGCGCAGACCCAGCCCAACCAGAACGTCCTCCGCCGCCTCGATCTGCCGCAACAACTCCGGACTGATCGCTGTACCATGGGGCACGCGTGAGGAAAGACAGGCCATCGCCGGCTTGTCCCAAACCGGCAGACCCAGATGTCTGGCAATGGCGCGCACCTCAGGTTTCGTGATGCCCGCCTCCAGCAAGGGCGATCGCACGCCCCGCTCACGCGCAGCCGTCACACCCGGCCGGTCATCGCCCATGTCACTGGCATTGGTCCCGTCGCAGACTATCCCCCAATCCTCCTGCTGCAGAATCTCGTGCAGCCGGTTGTGCAACTCCGACTTGCAGAAGTAGCAGCGGTTGTTGGGATTCGCAGCGTAATTGGGATCCAGATACTCCTCGGTCTCCACCAGCCGGTACGGCACCCCAATCTCTTCGGCCAGCGAGACCGCGTCCCGCATCTCGCGCGCCGGGTAGCTGGGCGAAACACCAATGCAGGCCAGCGCGCCTTGCTCTTCCGCTGATGTCGCCGACCTGCCGCCCAACGCATCGTAGGCGACCGCCATTACCACGGCACTGTCCACGCCGCCGGAGTAGGCCACGATGACCGAGCCGAAGGATTGCAGAGTCGTCCGCATTCCATCCAGCTTGGCGGCGGTTTCCACTGTGAGCGCCGACGGCGGCGCTTGGGTCTCAGATTCTCTCATTTTCACACCGTTGCCCTGCCTGTGAACCGGCCATTGATTGCGACGCATAGCTGGGATGGGTATTGCCTTTGCTCGAACCGCTGGAGCTGCCCTCAATCTTGTTGTTTATCATAGCCGCCATGTGACCTGCGCCAAAGCCGTTGTCGATGTTCACCACCGCCAGGCCGGACGCGCAGCTGTTGAGCATGGCAAGCAAAGCCGCAATTCCGCCAAAACTGGCGCCGTATCCGACGCTTGTCGGCACCGCGATCACCGGCGCCTGCGTCAGACCGGCCGCGACCGAAGCAAGCGCCCCTTCCATGCCGGCGATTACGATCACCACATTCGCCTCCTGCAGCGTTGGAATGTGGGGAAGGAGCCGGTGCAGACCTGCAACGCCCACGTCAGTAACCTGACGCGGTTCATGCCCCATCAAGCGCAACGTCAAGGCCGCCTCTTCCAGCACCGGTAGATCGCTCGTACCGGCGCAAACTACCACAACACCCTGCTTCAAGTCCGTCGCCGGTTCCCGATCCATCCACAGACACCGCGCCAGCGCATGCCACTCCAATTCGGGCACCCGCTGCCGGGCCGCTCTGAACTGTTCCTCAGTCGCCCTCGTCCCCAGAACACGGCCCGACCGCGCTGCCAGCCGCTCCGCGATCAATCCCACCTGTTCCGCCGTCTTCCCTTCGCAATAGATCACTTCCGGGAAGCCGGTTCGCAGCGGCCGGTGATGGTCCAGCGTCGCCACACCTTCCAGCGTTTCAAATGGCAATGTCCGCAGCCGGGTCAAAGCCGCCTCTACCGACAGCGTACCGCCAGCCACGTCGGTCAATAGGGCAGCCAACTGTGTTTCATTCATCTGGGAACATGTCTGTCAATAACCATCAATTAACCGCATGCCAGTCCGAAGGAATATGGCCTGCTTCCTCCTGCAAGCCCCTCTCTCCCCGTCTGGCAGACGATCTGCGGCGGCAGCTGAGCCCCGCACTTGGCCTATACAATGCTGCGATGGAGATTGGGACCAAAGTCGGCCTCGTAGAACGGGCTTACCATGCGCCCCGGCGGCACCAGTGCATCGATTTGCTGCCGGTCCTCATCGGTGACAGCTACCTCAAATGCACCGAGATTGTCCTCCAGCTGCTCCATCGTACGCGGCCCAATAATTGGGCTCGTAATTCCAGGCTGGTGCATGCTCCAGGCCAGCGCCAATTGAGACAGCGTACATCCCTTCCCGTCAGCCAGAGGCTGCAGGCCCTCAG
Organism: Caldilineaceae bacterium; assembly: GCA_965116395.1. GTDB lineage: Bacteria > Chloroflexota > Anaerolineae > Caldilineales > Caldilineaceae > Bin5. Next base: position 4,124,316 of record OZ220684.1, on the reverse strand, counting down.
TCACCGCATAAAAATCGCCAGATTTGCGGCGGGCCAACCGCGGCTCATTCTCAGCGTTGGCGTAGCGCGCTCCCGCTGGCGATGGCTCTTCACGCGTATACTTGCCTGTCAGCAGCCCTCCTGCCAGCGGACTCCAGGGGATCAGGCCGATGCCAAAAGTGCGGGCCATCGGAATCAGCTCACGTTCGATCCGCCGGTCCAGAATATTATAGGGAGGCTGCTCAGAGACAAAACGGTTCAGCCCCAACTCTTTCGCCACCCACAGCGACTCCACCACCTGCCATGCCGCAAATGTACTGGTGCCGAGATAGCGCACCTTGCCCGACCGCACCAGGTCGTCGAGCGCCCGCAAGGTCTCGTCGATCGCGATTTCCGGTCGCGGCCGGTGCATTTGATAGATGTCGATGTAATCGGTCTGCAAGCGCTTGAGGCTGGCTTCACACTGTTCAATAATATGGCGGCGGCTGCTGCCTGCCGCGTTCGGATCATCGTCATCCATCCTACCGTGGACCTTTGTCGCCAGTACAATCTGGCTGCGCTTGCCGTTGCGCTTCAACGCCTCGCCAGTGATCTCCTCGCTGCCGCCGCGGTCGTAGACGTTGGCGGTATCCAGAAAGTTAATGCCGGCATCCAGCGCACTGTCTATGATTGGATAAGATTCTTCCGGCGTTGTTCGCCGCCCAAAATTCATACAGCCCAGACAAAGCGGGCTCACCTTCATGCCGGTTCGTCCGAAATCGCGGTATTCCATTCAGAAATCCTTATATGTTTTGCCAGCGTCCGTTCCCGAACGCCGATTGAGTGTCCTTCAGACGAGTCCTTGCCACCCACCCCGATCAGGCAAACGCACGATGGCGATTCGGTCCGAAATCGGCCTCGTAGAACGGGCTAACCATCCGCCCCGGCGGGACCAGTTCGTCGATTCGCCGGCGGTCCTCATCCGTGACAGTTACTTCAAGCGCGCCGAGATTGTCCTCCAACTGCTCCATCGTGCGAGGGCCAAGTATCGGGCTCGTGATCCCCGGCTGCTGAGCACACCAGGCCAGCGCCAGTTGAGAAATCGTACATCCCTTTGCTTCAGCCAGGGGCCGCAGACCCTCATTCACCTCATAAACGCTGTCGTTCAGACGGCGGAACTCGGGCGGATCATCGTCCGGTCTGGCGAATCTCGCCCCTTCCGGCGCCGCTTGCCCTCGCATGTACTTGCCTGTCAGTAGACCACCGGCCAGCGGGCTCCAGGGAATCAGACCGATGCCGAATGTCAGGGCCATCGGCACCAATCCCCGCTCAATGCGCCGGTCCAGGATATGATAAGGGGGCTGCTCCGAAACAAAGCGGTTCAGGCCCAGCTCCTTCGCAACCCAGAGCGACTCCACCACCTGCCACGCCGCGAATGTGCTGGTGCCAATATAGCGAACCTTTCCCGCCCGCACCAGGTCGTCGAGCGCTCGCAAGGTTTCGTCAATCGCCACCTCCGGAGGGGGCCTGTGAATCTGATAGATGTCAATGTAATCCGTCTGCAATCTCCGCAGACTGGCCTCACACTGCTCAATAATGTGGCGGCGACTGCTGCCGGCGGCGTTTGGGTCGTCGTCATTCATCCTGCCATGAAACTTTGTCGCCAGAACAATGCGGCTGCGGCTTCCGTTACGCTTCAAAGCCTCGCCAGTTATCTCCTCGCTGCGGCCGCGCCCGTAGACGTTTGCCGTATCCAGAAAATTCAGATCGGCGTCCAATGCCCTGTCTACAATTGCATATGAGTCTTGCGCTGTTGTACGCTCTCCAAAGTTCCAACAGCCCAGGCAAAGCGGGCTGACCTTCATCCCAGTACGACCGAAATCTCGGTACTCCATCTACGAATCCTTTTCAGATTGGGGAACTGTTGTTGACGTGTTGGTTCGTGATTACCTTCGAAATCCGAGTTGGCCTACAGTGTACAAGTGTTTTTAAGCGATGTAAAATCCTTTGCCAATGAGGGAATTGTCAGAAACCTAACGCACCAAGGCCATGGGAAGATGCGCAAAGTGTCCTACCGGGTAGGCGCTGAATGCACCATGCACGCCTTGCATACATCCTCTTACAGAAGGCATACCGGGTCTGCCGACAGCGTTGCCCGCTCCGGCCGCCAGGCAAGCAGATAGGGAAATATGTCCGCCATCAAGCCATTCGAAGCTTTGCGCCATACCCTCCTCCGCATCGACGGCAAGGGTTACAAGGCCTACAAAGACATAATCGGCTCCTACAAATTCGGCGGCTTCACCCTCGCCATCGACCATGTGCAACCGGACCCTTTCGCCGCGCCCAGCCGCCTGCGTGTTCGCGTCCAGCCCCCAGTTGCCGAGCTGCCCGAACGGCTGTATGCCAACGAGAGCCGCAGCACTGGCGTCAGTTGCTATCTTGCCAGAGAGTTCGCTCGCCATGCGTCCAATCTCTCCTCGCGGCGCGGCAGCGGCAAAAGCGGCGAAATCCGTATAGAAGCCCCGGGCCAGCAGGTGCTGGCAAACACAGCCGTGCAGATCCATAACGACGGAACGGTTGAAGCTCGATTTACAGCTGGCCTGCCCGCCCAAGGCCGAAGAGTTCTGGGCCGCCAGGCGTGCGACCTGCTCCTGGAAGACCTGCCCAGAATCATCGCCAACAGTCTCTACGCCCGTAGCCATGCCGCCGACGGTCTGTGGCGCCACGCCGCCGTGAACGAGGACGCTGACGCTTTGCGTGCCATGCTGGCAGATCGCGGGCTCATCGCCTTTGTCGCCAACGGCGCGATCCTGCCCCGGTCCAGCGGCGTCGATGACCGCCCCATGAGTGACGACGCCGTCGTCCCCTTCAACACGCCCCTAAGCCTGAGCGTCTCCTTTGCCCTGCCCCACGCGGGGACAGTACACGGCATGGGCATCCCTGCCGGCGTAACCCTCATCGTCGGCGGCGGCTATCATGGAAAATCGACCCTGTTGCGCGCAATTGAACGCGCCGTCTACAACCACCGGCCCGGCGATGGCCGTGAACAGGTCGTCAGCACAGCCACTCTGGCCAAAGTTCGGGCCGAGGACGGGCGCTCGGTCAGCAGCGTCGACATCTCCCCTTTCATCGGAGACCTGCCGCTGGGTCAGTCCACCGAAAACTTCTCCACCGGTAATGCCAGCGGCTCCACCAGCCAGGCCGCCGCCATCGTCGAAGCCCTTGAATCGGGCGCCGTCGGTCTCCTCATCGACGAAGACACCGCCGCTACCAATTTCCTGATCCGCGATGCCCGTATGCAGGCCTTGGTGCCAAAGCAACACGAGCCGATTACTCCCTTTATCGACCGCGTCACCCGCCTGCACACCCAATGCGGCGTCAGCACTGTTCTCGTCGTCGGCGGCAGCGGCGACTACCTGGATGTAGCCGATACCGTAATCGCGATGGAGACCTTCCGACCCCACGACCTTACCACCCGCGCAAAAGCGGTCGCCGCGGCCCATCCCACCGGCCGCATCAGCGAAGAGACCGGCCCCCTCATCCTCAGTTCCCAACGCCGGCCCCGTCCCGGATCAGTCAACCCAGCCAAAGGGCGCCGCGAATCTAGTATCAAGACCAGAGACCTGCATACTATTCAGTTCGGCGCCGAGACGCTTGACCTGTCCGCGGTGGAACAGATCGTCCACCGGGCCCAGACACGCGCCATCAGCGCCGCGCTCGACCATGCCCGCCGCCGCTATATCGACGGCAATCGTACCTTGTCGGAGATTCTGGACCTGACCTTGTCCGATATCGAACAGGAAGGGCTGGACGTGCTCGACCGCCGCCGCTCAGGCGACTTCGCCCGCTTCCGCCGCCACGAACTGGCCGCAGCCTTCAACCGCCTGCGCGCACTCAGAACGTAAGGAAAGCTAACCATGCCACAACCACAGCCCGCTCCAGCCAGCGCTGCCGGCGCCGAATACGCCGAAAAACTCCGCCGCAGTTATCTCAACTTTCGATGGCCTCTCTTCCTGCTCGAACCTGATGAGCACACCAGGCCCTGCCTCGAAAACGGCTGGACTCCCATTGCCTCCGTAGCCCATATCGCCTTCTGGGACCGCTTCCAGCTGCAACGCATGCAAGCTGCGCTCGGCCAACGCCCGAATCAACCAGTCGTCCAGGCCGTAGCAACAAATGACGAAATGGCGGCCAACGAGAGTCTCAGTTGGGACACAGTAGTGAACGAAGCTGACGAGGCGCGCCAGTATCTGATTGATTTCGCGCTGTCACTTACATCGGAGCAAATAGAGGCCGAATACACCGACCGCGGCAATCGCGCCCCCATAGTGAAAAACCTGCTGCAGCGAATGCCCGAACATGTGAATGAGCATGCCGAGGATGTGCACAGCTACTGCTTTTCTCTTGACCGTTGGGGCAGCGATCGTCTATTCACCTTCTACCGCCGCCACTTTAACAGTCTTCTGGATGCCATCACCGGCCTCACCGAAACAAGCTGCACCGCCGTCCCCGTTTGCGGTGACTGGACCGTCCGCGACCTTCTCGCCCACATCCTCGCCTGGGATGAGTACGTGTTGGAGCTCGTCAAGCGCTGGCCCGATATCTCCCTGCCCTCCCGCCAGTCACCGGCATCGGCAAGCCCGGAAAGCGCCAGCGCCGACCCCCTCGCCCAATGGATCTCCGGAGACGATGAAACAAGAAATGCACGTCTCCACGATGCCAGGGCCGGCTTATCGATGATCGAAGTGTTGGACAACTTGGCAACCTGTCACCGACGGATTGTCAGCCGTTGCCAGAGGTTCAGCGAAGATAAGTTGCGTACAGAAGTGGAATACGACTGGGGCGAGCGCGGAAACCTCGTCAATCTGCTCGTTTCAATGTCTGCCCACACCGCCGACCATGCAGCGGAGATCTACGCGGCCCGCGCCGAAGGGCGTCTGGTACCCCTCAGTTGGAAATCCTAACCGGAATGGGCGTAACGCTTGCTTGACTCCTGATTGCTCAAGTGAGAAATTTCTGACCGCTGCACAACCTGCCAACCGCTGCCGTTCCGTTGCAGTGTAAAGATGCAGCACAGCGGCACGGTGAGCCGGTCCGGAACGCCCGTCAGCCCGCGCACAATGCCGACCACAGGCGCGCCGTGCGTTACCATCAGCAGATTCTTGTCAGGATAGCGTTCGGTCAGCGCCCGCGCCGTTGCCGCCGCCCGCTCATGGCCCGCATCCGAGCTCTCCGGATAGGCCAGGCCCCTGACAGCGCAATATGCACTGTCGATGCGGGGAAAACGCTGCCTGCGTTCCTCTTCAGTTATCATAGCCGGCATACGCTTCACGTCCGGCAGAATCTCACCGATTCCTGGCTCCAGCCAGACCGGCGCGTCCAGCGCATCCGCGATGTGCGAGGCCGTCTGAATTGTACGCAGAAACGGCGACGCGAAAATGCAGTCAACTGGCTCATCCTGCAAGCTGCCCCCCACCTCTTTCGCCTGCGTCTCACCATCCGCCGAAAGCGCCGGATCATACGGCCGCTGCGCAGTCTTGGCCCATCCGGGGTTCTGGAAATCCTCCCGATTGCCGTGCCTGACAATCCATATTTTCTGGCTCACAGTTCGACTCCCCTTTGGCTCTATTTTGGCTACACGAAATAGCCGCTGCACTCCTGCGCCCGCCGGTCCGCTATCTCCCACCACCCCGGTTCCGGCACAAACAAACCGTAACAGTGTATCATAGCGGAAAGGCCCTAGGCGAAAATGGAGGCGTCAATTCAGTATCGACCCAAACTTGACATAAGACCGTCGTACCTCTCCTACGCCTGACAGGTTTGCCGGCCTTTGCTATACTGCCCAAGCATTCTCTTTCCGAAGCCCGGTCCGGGCGCCGCCCCTCGTTGGCCTCGCGCCAACCCGCGCAGCATAGAAAGCGCTCTTCACGCAATGGCTTACACCTTTACCGATCACTACCGCGCCGCCCGCCTGTGCCTGAGGATAAACGCGGTCCTCATCGGTCTCGGATTGGGGCTGCTGCTCCTCATCTATCCCAGCGATCTCTTCACGACAGCCGGCATCACCCTCGGCTCCGCCTGGACCGCCCGCATCGGCGGCAGTGCCTTGATTGGCCTGGGCATTGGCCAGTTGTCCGCCGCCGCGTCAGCCGATTTGCCCCCGGCGCCGCTATTCGCCACGGTAATATGCAACGGCGCCATCGCCGTCAGTCTCTTAATCGCCTACTTCGAAGGCGAAATGGCCGCGCTGCATCCCCTGGGCATTGCCGGCCTGCTCATCATATTCGTCGTCTGCCTGCTGACAGCCGTCCTGTCCGCCCCCCACATCCGCCGCAAAGCCGGTCAGTATTAATCGTCCTCCTATCTCATCAGTGCCAGCCCACAGCACGACAATAGCTACCCAGAGCCAACCGTTTCCCAACCCAGAATGAGCCGCGCACAGGTAGTCTCTCTCCCTTCCCTTTCATATGGGCGGTCGGCCGCAAGCGGCCTCCCTTGTGCAGGGGCTGCGCCCCCGCAACGCCCCCCTACAAAACCATGCCTCACCGTCCTTACGCCCTCATTCCGGCAGCGCGGCTTTACTATCCTGACTGCAGCCAACCGTAAAGCGCGTCAGTTAGCCTGGAACTGACAGAACCAACCCGCGTAGGCCCCCACCGCCCCCTTTTCCAACATCCAACTTCAGACGCGTTTGCCCGGCCTTCTCCTTCAGCGTGCATCCCATATCATTTTCCCTCGCACTCTGCCCTTTCATCCGACGAAAAAGGATCCCATTAACAGCCCTCACCCGCTAGCCCGCAATCCTGAAAATCTCCAAATCCTGTAAATCCTGATTCAGACGACGTCGATTCCAAGAAATTGGCACAGACCCTACAGTCATGAATTCTTGGAATCGACTATATTCCATGTTAGAATGTACTGTCACGTCTGATTCTGGTACACCCTTGGGGAGCAACATTTCGAACACCGGGTCGAACATGCGTTGCCGGCCCAGGCACGGCAGCCCGCCCAGAGGAACCACGACTATGAGCTACGATGGACGTTTCTATCGGGTAACAATTGGCCAGTGTGAACGCGAGCTTCCAATATTCCAGGTGGCTCCCGGCATAAAAATCGCCATCTTCAACATGCTGGGCGACACCGAAATCGTCGAAACCGCCGCCCAGATGTTGGCTCAAAGCGTGCCCTCGAACGCGGACGTCATCCTTGCGCCCGAAGTGAAAGCCGTACCCCTTGGACACGCCTTGTCCGTCGCCACCGGTCTACCCCTTGTGATCGTGCGCAAAATCCGCAAGCCTTACATGGTAGACTGCCTGGAAGCCGAAGTCGTCAGCATCACTTCCGGTCAGCCGCAGACCTTATTCATTGACGGCAAAGACCTGCCCCTGATCAAAGGGAAGCAGGCGCTACTTATAGATGACGTTGTCAGCACCGGCAGTACATTGAAGGGCCTCCGTTCGCTGATCCAAACTGGCGGCGGAACCATTGCAGGCGAAATGGCCGTCTTTACCGAAGGCGATTCCGGCGCCTGGGATCAGATTACCGCCCTCGGAAATCTGCCCATATTCACCGATTGACCCGTTTCTGTAATCCTGCGGCTAGCAGCCAAACACTGACCTATGATTCTGACTGAACAGCTGTCTCGAGTCGAAGAGCGTTTCGAAGAATTAGACCAATTGATGGCCGACCCCGACGTGCTGTCCGACTACGCTCGCGTTCAGGAGTTGGCGCAGGAACGCAGCGGTCTGGAAGAACTGGTCGGCGCCTACCGCCAATACCAGGACATTCAGAATCAACTGGACGACAACCGCGAACTGCTGGCGGAAAACGACGACCCGGAGCTGGCCGAACTGGCCGAGTTGGAAATCGCCGAACTGGCCGAGCAAATTGCCGCCCTCGAAGACGATCTGCGCCGCATGCTCCTGCCCAAAGACCGCAACGACGACAAAAATGTGATCGTCGAAATTCGCGCCGGCGCCGGCGGCGATGAGGCCGGGATATTTGCAGCCGACCTCCTGCGCATGTATTCACGCTGGGCTAACGACCACAAATTCAAGGCCGAGATAATGAGCGTCAGCGAAACCGGCGTCGGCGGCATAAAGGAAGCAATCCTCGAAGTGCGCGGCAAAGGCGCCTACAGCCGCTTGAAATACGAGTCCGGTGTTCACCGCGTGCAACGCGTGCCCACCACCGAAAGCCAGGGCCGCGTCCATACCAGTGCCGCCACCGTGGCCGTCCTGCCCGAGGCCGAAGACGTCGAAATCGAAATCAGTGCCAATGAAATGAAGGTCGACGTCTTCCGCAGCAGCGGCCCCGGCGGCCAGAGCGTCAATACCACCGACTCAGCCGTCCGCGTTACCCATCTCCCTACCGGCATGGTCATTACCTGCCAGGACGAAAAGAGCCAGCTCCAGAATCGGCTGAAGGCCGTTCGCATCCTCAGGACCAAACTCTACGACATCGAAATGCAGAAGCAAATGGACGATTTGGGCGCGGCCCGGCGCAGCCAGGTCGGCTCGGGCGATCGCAGCGAAAAAATCCGCACCTACAACTTCCCGCAAGGACGCGTGACCGATCACCGCATCAACAAGACCCTATTCCGCTTGGAACAGGTCCTGGACGGCGATATCGATGAACTGATCGTTGATCTGGCCGCTTTTGACCAGACCCAACAGTTGCAGGCCATGGCCGAGGAAGCCTGAAGCATGTTAGAGCACAATGACAGGCTCCCAAAAAGAGGCCTGCCCTCACCCTATGTCGCCTCAAACCACCGGGACGGAACATCAGACGCCGCGGGCAAAAGTAATGGACTCCCAACCGACGATAACCCGGCAGCGGACGGTTCACCGCCCCATAGCCATGCCCCCAGCGACCCCTTCCACTGGAGTCTTACCCAAGGCACGCCCGTCGGCCGCGCCCTGATTTCGGCCGCGCAGCGGCTGAGCGACTCCGGCAGCGACTCGGCCCGACTGGATTCCCAGGTTCTGCTGGCACACGTGCTAAAACAAAATCGCAGCTGGCTCTTCGCCCATCACGAACATGAACTCAGCGACCGCGACTGCCGCCGCTATGCAGATCTGATTACGCGGCGCAGGCGGCGCGAACCCGTGGCCTATCTGCTCGGCCGCAAGGAGTTCTACGGGCTCGAATTTGCCGTCGACCGCCGCGTTTTGATTCCGCGCCCCGAAACTGAGTTGCTCATAGACCTGGTGCTTGCACAGATCGGCGACCGGACCGGTCGGCCCGTCGTGGTGGCCGACGTCGGCACCGGCAGCGGCGCCATCGCCATAACACTTGCCGTACATGCACCTGAATTTAAGGTATATGGAACAGACGTCAGTCGCGACGCGCTCGACGTTGCCGAAGAGAACAGAAGGCGTCTCACACCGGATGGCGGGCCTCTGTTTCTGGAAGGAGACCTGTTGAGCCCCCTGCCTGAACCGGCCGATATCATCGTGGCCAACCTTCCCTACATAGCCGATGAAGAGTATTCCGGCCTGCAATCGGACGTGCGCGATTACGAGCCGCGCCTTGCCTTGAAAGCAGGCGCCGAAGGCCTGGACCTGATCGAACGCCTTCTGCAGCAGCTCTCGTCCAAAGTTCAGTCAGGCGGCGCCGTCCTGCTGGAAATCTCCCCCCGCCAGGGCGAGGTCGTACAGGAAATGGCACAACAGCTGCGCCCCAAACCTTCCTACGTCGGGCTGCGCCGCGACTACAGCGGCCTTGTGAGAATGGTAACCCTGGAATTCTGACCTCGACCAGAGCCAGGTTCCCGAGCAGGCAGATCGCGCCGCCGGCTTCAGAACGGTGCGCATTGCCCGCTGATATCCTTTGCCCGCACGGCCATAGTGAGCATCTCCCGACATACCCTTAATACTCATATCTTTCGATCTGTATCAACGACGCGCCTTCTGCGCTGACGAAACTGACATGCAACCCAAAATCGAGTTGGTCGTCCTCGATATGGACGGCACCATTTATGGACAATTCGCAGGTGGATTCTCGCCGCGCGTGCGCAAGGCGATCGCCGCCGTACAAGCCGCGGGAACGCCGGTAACAATCGCCACCGGCCGCATCTTCGACTTTGTACGCGCCGTCGCGCCCGGCTTGGGCATTACCCTTCCAGTGATAACAGCGCAAGGCGCCGTGATTGGCGATCCCGTAAGCGGTGAAGTGCTATACGAAGCTTTGATTCCGGAGGATGCCGCACGCCGCGTGGCAGCCTGGGCTGACCTTGAAAAGCGCACCACGGTCTTCTATCTCAACAGGTCCGGAGGACACACCCGGCTGGTGCAACGCGCGCCGAGCGCACCCAACCAGAACAGCGGTTGGGAGGGTTGGGAAAGCACAACCTATGACCACTGGTTCGGCAGTCCCAGAGAACTGCGCGAAAGCATTTCGGACATCGTTTGCGCCCCCGGCGCCCGTCCCCTCAAATTTATCACCGTCAACGACCATTCGCTGGAACCCGATCAAACAGCCGCGCTTCAGCAACAATTCGGCAGCAGCGTGACCATCTGCCGCTCCCACCCCTTACTGGTGGAGGGCACTGCTCCGACGGCTAACAAAGGCCACGGTCTTCTGTTCCTGGCGGAACGGCTCGGTATAAACCCAGACCGCGTGATGGCCATCGGTGACAACGAGAACGACATCCCCATGCTCAGAAAAGCCGGCCTCGCAGTGTGCATGGGGCAGGCTACCCCGGTCGTGCAGGCAGAGGCCGACTGGGTCGCGCCAACCCTTGAAGAGGACGGCGCGGCCGTGGCCATGGAACGGTTTATCCTGTCGTAGCAGGCACCATAAGTTATCCTTCCGGGCCTGCTTCCTGCTTGCAAATCAGTCCCAATATCGGCATGCGCGCCACCACTGCTTTTCAGTTTTTGTGGGTTTCCAAGCTTTGCTGATATACTCTGGGCGACTTGCGACTGTATCGCTAATTTGATAACTCCCCCATCGCGAATGCAGCGACTGCGATCCAGTTCGAACGGCGGTTCTCGCCGCCAAAGACACCTTTAGTTTCACGAGTAGCAGAAGTTCGCTATACCAGATAAGGTCAGATACTGGGCTATCAGTTGGCAATTTGTGATACTGTCAAACGGCTGCCCCAGTCATCTCTAGCAAAATTAGTCGGCACCTCTCAACCAAACCTTTCAAGGAGAATGCACACCATGCAAAAGAGGCAAAACGTAACCCGACGCCAGTTCTTACGACTGACTTCTGGTGTAGGCGCCACCGCATTTCTGGCGGCCTGTGCCGCGCCCGCCGCGCCGGCTGCTTCAGACGGCGGTGATGGCGAGGCGATGGCTGAAATGATCTCGCTGCGCTATCAGTCACGCGAACCGGAGCGCGCCGCCGGCATTGCAGAACTGTGGAAAGAGTTCTATCCACAGTTCCAGGAAGCCAATCCCAATGTCGAGGTGGAATTCCTTCCCGACCCCGGCGGTGCCAACCGTCGCGAAGGCGCTCTGAGCGCCATGGTCGCCGGCAACGCCCCCGATCTGACCGAGTGGTGCTGCTCCAGCTCCACCTTCTTCATGCAGAAGGGCGAGACGCTCAGCTTGCAGCCCTATATCGACCGCGATGCCGAGGAAGTAGACCTCGACGACTACTACGAGGCCCAGTTCGATCCGTGGACACTGGATGGAGATATTCACTTGATGCCCCGCTTCACCGGCACGCAGGTGATCTACTTCAACAAGGACATGTTCGACGAAAAAGGCATTGACTATCCGGCTCAGGAATGGGGCGCCTGGAACTGGGAGGACTACACCAACCTCCTGCGCCAGTTTGCCGATGCCGATGCCCAGCCCCAGCTCTGGGGAACCTCCAACTATGGCCTGAACGCCAACTGGCTGTCCCAGTACTGGATTCGCGGCTTCGGCGCCAACATGGTCGATCAGGAAGACAACACCCACTGCGGTTTGGACACGCCCGAGGCCTACGATGCCCTCGAGTGGATGCGCAGCATCATCCACGATGAGCCTCTCTTTGCCTACGGTGCCGACATCGGCATGGGTGTCGTTGAACTCTTCCTCGGCCAGCGCGTCGCTCTGATGGAAATTGGCCCCTGGAACCTCGGTGTACAGGCCGACGGCGCCACCTTCCGCTGGGACGTAGCTCCCATGCCTGACGGCCCTGCCGGCCCCACAACCCACCAGTCCGTCGATGGCACAATGGTCTGGAAGGGAACCGAACACCCCGACGAATCCTGGGATCTGATGAAGTGGCTGACCAGCCCTCTGTACGGTCGCCTCTACATCACCTGGGCGCAGAAGCAGCCTTCACGCAAGAGCCTGCTGCCTGAATACGCTTCCATCATGCGCGCCGCCAATGAGAAGTTTGAGGACATCAACCTCGATGTGTTCACCGACTCCGTCGGCCAGGACATTGGCGGGCCCGAAGAAATGTTCGCCGAGGATCTGGTCTGTAAACAACAGATCCTGACGCCGGCCTTCGACCAGGTTATGTTGCTCGGAGAAAAGCCGGTTGACCTCATCGTTCAGCACGGTGAAGTGGCTACCCGCTTCAATCGCGGCGAAATCAACATCGAAGATCTCGGCGCAGAACTGGACAAGCTCAGCTAATCCGTTAATCACAAAGGCGTGGGAGTATCTCCTCCCACGCCTTTGTCCGACGGACCAAAAAAACTGCATTCGCAAGCAAACAGTGGCCACCGGCCGGCGTAGAATCCAGCCGACGGCAGCGACCAAAGTTAGGCAGGGGTACAGATGGCCAGCATAACCGAAAGCCAGCCACAACGGGGTCCTTTCTCTTGGCTAAGGCGGGACGGCAAACCAATGAAACCGTCCACACGCGAGGCGTGGTACGGCTATCTGCTCGCGTCCCCGTGGATCATCGGATTCATCGTCTTTACCTTTGGACCGATGCTGGCATCACTTATCATCGGCCTGTTTCGCACCGACTTTCTGACTGAGATGACATTCGTCGGCCTGAGATGGTATCAGAATGTCCTGAGCGACAGCCTCGTGCGCAAGGCCCTGTTCAACACTGCCATCTTCTGCTTTACCGTGGTGCCGATCAACACCGCGCTCGCGCTGCTGATCGCCGTGATGCTCAATCAGGGCATCCGCTTGCAAAGCTTCTGGCGTACCCTATACTACCTCCCCTCCGTTGTGTCCGGCGTCGCAGTTTCGCTGCTGTGGAAGTGGCTATACCAGCCCGACATCGGTCTGCTCAATTCGATCCTCGGTCCCTTGCTGCGTCCCCTCGGCATCGACCCGCCCCGCTGGATTTTCAGCACCGAGTGGGCGCTGCCGTCACTCATCATTATGGCCTTCTGGGGCGCTGGCGGCGCTATGCTGATCTATCTGGCCGGACTGCGGGGGATTCCGACCTCTCTATACGAAGCTGCCGAGATCGACGGCGCCAACTCTTTCCGCCGCTTCTTCGCGGTCACGCTGCCGCTGCTCACGCCAACAATCTTCTTCAACGTTGTCCTTAATATCATCGGGTCCTGGCAGGTCTTTACCCAGGCAATGGTCATGACGCGCGGCGGCCCCAATAACGCCACCCTCACCATGGTCTTGCACATCTACAATACCGGCTTTCAAAACTTCTATTTCGGCTACGCCTCTGCCCAGGCCTGGTTACTTTTTATCATCGTTCTTGGCTTCGTCATTCTCGCCTTGCGCAGCGCGTCTTCCTGGGTGCATTACGATCGGGTCTAGGTAGCGAACACAGTTTTCTAAGCGGCAGGAGCACATTGTATGGCAACCACGGTCCAAACGGGCGCTGCTGTTCACCAAGCAGGGCAGCACGGCAACAGCAAAGTCTCCGAAACGCTCTATCGCCTTCTCCTCTACGGCGCAGTCATTCTGGGCGGCGTAATCTTCGCTATCCCCTTCTATTGGATGTTGCGCACGTCGGTCATGCCGACAACGCAGGTCTACCTGTTCCCGCCCGAATGGTGGCCTGACAAGTTCGAGTGGCACCACTTCAAGACACCGTTTGCCGTCTTCCCTTTCGCCAGATTCTTCCTCAATAGCACTTTTATCGCTGCCGGCAGCGCAATCGGTACAGCCCTCTCGTCCTCCGTAGTCGGCTTCAGTTTTGCCCGCCTTCGTTTTCCCTTTCGCGATAAAATTTTCGTCATCGTCCTCGCGACCATGATGTTGCCCGAGCATGTCCGTCTCGTACCCACCTACCTTCTTTTTGTGGAGCTGGACTGGATCGGCACCTATCGCCCTCTCATCATCCCCAACTGGTTTGCGCCCGCCTTCTATGTCTTTCTCATGCGCCAGTTCTTTATGACCATCCCCAGAGAACTGGATGACTCCGCCATGATCGATGGCTGCAACCCCATCGGCCTGTTCTGGCGCATCCATCTACCGTTGAGCCTGCCCGCGCTCGGCGTCGTCCTTATCTTCATGGTCACCGCCCAGTGGAACGACTTCCTCCACCCGCTCATCTACATCCAGGGCGTGCCCAACTATACGGTCGCCCTCGGCCTTCGCCTGTTTGAAGGCCATATGACCAACAATATGCAGGCGCTCATGGCAGCTTCCATTCTCGGCGTCCTCCCGACGATTATTCTCTTCTTCTTTGCCCAGCGCTACTTTGTCCAGGGGATCGTCGTCTCAGGCGTCAAAGGGTAATCTTCAGCCTTCGCCGCCGGCGGCCGCTGCCCTGTCCGGCCACCCATATCTGGCCCCTGCCAGAACGAGAGGTATAGCACATTGCGTTCCAAAGAAGAGCTAAAGCAACTCGATTACCTGTTCGACCTGCAAGGTTATCTCGTCCTCAAAGACGCCATATCCAAAGATGACCTCGATGAAATGAACAGTTGGGTGGACGACAATTGGGCCCACGTCGAAAACCCGCCAATTCTGGGCGAAGCACAGCTCAGTGTCAACCCGGACCCGGAATACTGGATCGGCAATGTCGAGATCCACAGCTACGGCCAGGACGATGGCGTAAACTTTCAGAACATCGTCGAAGGCGGCGATGTCTTCGAGCGGCTAATCGACCACCCCTCCTGGTACCCACTCGCAGCCCGCTACATAAATGAAGTCAACGGCGTCTCGATTCACGAGAACCTGCTCAATATTCGCGGCCCCGGCGGCTTCCTCTATATCCACTGCGGAGGGCACACACCTCTCTTCTACCTGACATTCCGCCAGCACAATACCGGCGCATGGATGGTGGGCCAGATCAACGTCCTGATGGCCCTTGAAGACATCGGCCCCGGTGACGGCCCTACCGTCCTCGTGCCCGGCAGCCACAAAGCGACCGAGGTCCATCCCCGCCTGGAATTGGATGGCCAAGGCATCGTTGCCGCCCACTTTGAGCGCGAGGCCGCCGGCACCGCCCTCGGCATGAAGGAAATCTACCTTGAAGCCGGCGACGTCGTCTTCTTCACCGACGCCATCACCCACGGCTCAGCCGAGCGCACCAACCCGGGATTCCGCCGCTCGGTCATCTACCGCTATTCTCCGCGCTACCTGCGCACCCGCTTCAACTACCAGTTGTCACCTGAGTTCGCCGCCCGCCTGACACCGGAGCGCCGCCAGATTCTCGAACCGGTGGCGCCGCGCGGCAGGAAGCTGGCTCCGGTTGGCGTTGGTTAGAGGCTGTTGTGCTGCTAACCGCAGCCCACAACAGTTCCCATAATGGATATCCTCTACATTCACCCCGCCAAACAGGAAGTCGAAGCCCGCTATGACAAATTCCGCTCCTGTCCACCCTACCCCTTCATCCCGGTGGGCGTCATCGGATTCGTCAATATGCTGCGCGCCGAAGGCTATAACGTCCGCGGCCTCAACCTCCCGGTCGAACTGCTGCAGCGCCCTACTTTCAGCCTGCGACAGTGGTTGCGCAGCCAGCGCATCCAGCCCAAACTCGTTCTGATCGATCTCCACTGGTATGAACACTCCTTCGGCGCCCTCGCCGTCGCCCAAGCCGTCAAAGAAACGCTGGCCGACGCCACCGTCGTCATCGGCGGTCTGACAACCTCCTACTACGGCGAGGAAATCCTGGCCGACTTTCCCTACGTCGACTACGCCGTCCGCGGCGACGCCGAAGAACCCTTACGTCAGATCGCGGCCCAAATCGTTGGCAAAGGTTCGTCGCAGCTCGACGACGTACCCAATCTGATTCGCCGCCCCGACAACGGCCACAAGCCGGAGCAGAATCTCGGCTTCTATTTCGCCAACGCCACCGAATTGGACAACCTCGACTTCGTATCAATGGATTGGCTCTCCAACCAGCGCGCCTATGCCGCGCTCCAATACTCCGGCGCCGGCCTCGTTTCGCTGCAGAAACCGAATCTGGCCAGCCACTGGCTCACCGTGGGCCGCGGCTGCGTCTTCGACTGCATCTACTGCGGCGGCGGCAAAGAGTCGCACAGCGAGCTCGCCGGCCGCAACGGCTATGTGATGCGCTCACCCGAAGCAGTGGTCGAAGACGTTGCCCGCCTGGCCAGAGGAGGCTTCCAACAGGTCAATCTCTCCCTCGACATCGCCACCTATCCCGCCAAATGGTGGCGCGCCTTCTTCCACCAGCTTCGCCAGGATGAGATTCGCATCGGCATCTACAACGAGTTTTTCCAGCTTCCCTCCAACGACTTTATCGACCAGATGTGTATCACCGCCGACCTCGCCCACACCGAAGTCGCCATTTCGCCCCTCTCCGGCGACGAGGAAGTAAGGCGCCAAAATGGCAAATTCTATACAAATGAACGCTTCCTGCGCATGCTGGATACGCTCAAAAAATATGAAGTGCCGATCTTTATCTACTTCAGCCTGAATCTGCCCGGCGAAACACCGCAGACCTTCAAGAAGACGCTCCATCTGGCAGAGCAGATCGGCAAGACCTATCCCCATCACCTGCTGCGCATGCTCAATCCCTGCCACACGCTCGACCCCATGTCACCCATGAGCCGCCAGCCCGACAGCTTCGGCATGAATGTGCAATTCACCCGCTTCCAGGACTACTACAACTACTGCAAAGGCACCGGTTGGGAACCTCGCAACGTGGTACGCGGTCAGCACCGCGGCTTCGAAATGGAAAGCCGCCCCACCCGCATCGTTGAAAAAATGGCCCAGATCTGGGATGTATTCGCCCAGGCCCAGCAGTTCCGCTGCTTCCCCGTTCCCCGCGGCTGGTGAATTCCCTGTCCGAAAACTGAGCTGACGCCTCTCTCCTCTTTCCTTTCATATGGGCGGTCAGGCCTTCGGCCCTCCCTTGTGCAGGGGCTGCGCCCCCGCAACGCCCCCCTACAAAACCATCCCTCACCGACCGTGTGCATTCTTCGCAACCTGTCGGCTGGCGAGCATGGCGGCGCCTACACACCAGTTCCGTCACCAAGAGCCTGAATGCTTCCAAGGATGACTGGCTGGCCAGGTACTGTGGCTTAGTAGTTACCTAGAAACTAAAAACTGACTACTAAAAACCGCAGTTCCGCACCCCCGCATACTGCCAGAGTTGCGCTGACCCGCCATTTCGAGCAAAATAGTGACAAGTTTTTTTCGCCGGCTTTTCGACTGACCAGTCGGTTTAGCCATTCGCGAAATGCAAATTCAATGACCGAAACACCAAACCGCAGTCCCGAAACAACCAGAGAACGCATTCTGGATGCCGCCTTGAGCGTCTTCAGCAACAAGGGCTACCACGATACGCGCCTCGACGAAATCGTCGCCGAATCCGAAACCTCCAAGGGCTCGATCTATTTCCACTTTCCCAACAAAGAGCGCCTCTTCCTCGCGCTCGTGGAAAAATTCGCAGACCTGGTTGATCGCCGCGTCACCGAAGCGATCGAGCAGCACACAAGCCCGATGGCCAAGGTCGAGGCCGCGCTCGAGGCCTGCCTGGATGCCTTTAGCCGCTACCGCCGTCCCGCAAAAGTCATGCTCGTCCAAGCCACAGGATTGGGGACCGTCTTCGAAGAAAAACGGCTCGAAATCAACGAGCGCTTCGCCCGGCTTATCCGTATCTACCTGGATGAGGCCATCGCCGCCGGCGAGATCGAAGCCGTTGACACCGACGTAATCGCCTATGCCTGGATGGGAAGCATCTACCACCTGACGATTCGCTGGGTATACAGTGGAGAACCTGAGCCTGCCCGAATTGTCAGCACGCTGGTGCCAATGCTGTTGCGCAGCGTGAACTACAACAAGAAGGACTGAACAGTTCCAGTTGCACAGCTGGCTTGACGAAATCTGACAGAAAACGTCAGGAAGTTGCTTGGTTGACCTAAAATGAAATTGCAAGAACCAGCAGAAAGCGCTTTTGGCGAGAGCAGTCCTGATGCTGCCGAGGATTCTCGCTGGCTGGAGGACGATGAAAGAGGCGGCGGCGACGAGTACAGCGTCGAACGCCACGGCCGCCTGGTGAGCGCCAGCCGTCCCGTGGCCGACCTGCCTTTTGAGCACTTTCTGCGGGCGGCAATCGGGCAGGAGCGCTTCTTTTGGCGCGACGGGAGAGAGGGCATCACCTTCGCAGGGACTGGCGTGGCTGCCCATCTCATCGGCTACGGCCGCAGCCGGATTGCCGCCATACAGCGACAGGCGAAAGAGATTTTCTCCCTCGCCGAAAGTCATCTCTCTCCTCGCCACCGACACGCGCCCAGATCGGAGCTGGCGCTGCCGCGTCTGTTCGGCGGATTCGCATTTCGAGAGGACTTTGTACCGGACTTGACCTGGACAGGCTTCCATCCCGGCCACTTCATCCTGCCCCATTACCAGTTTGTGTCGCAGGACGGCCGCGCCTGGCTCACAATCAACGCCTTGTTGCCCCCCGAAGAAGACGCGACCGCAGTTTTCCCTCTGTTGGAGGAGGCCCTGGATGCACGGGCTGAACTGCTGACGAGAAATGAGCACAGCCGCGAAAACCAGAAAGTCGAAGCGCCTTTTAGGAACGGTGAAGGAGAGCAGCCAGGACCGGAAATCGACTACCCGCTGCAGTACGCCGAATGGGCTAAGCTGATCGAGAATGCCCAGCGTACTTTCGACGCGACGCCGCTGCAAAAGGTAGTGCTTTCCCGGATAGCGCAATTGCGGGCCCGACAGCCGATTCGCATCAGTCAGATGTTGACGCATCTATGCGCAGACTATCCGGACTGCTTCGGTTTCTTGTTCGAACCGCAGGCAGGACACGCTTTCCTTGGAGCTACCCCTGAACTCCTGGTGCGTGTTCAGGGAGAGAGGCTGGAAACGATGGCGCTGGCGGGATCGATCCAACGGGGCATGACCGCGGCCGAAGACGCAGAACTGGCCAGGACGCTGCTGGCCTCGGCAAAGGACCGTCATGAGCACAGACTGGTCGTGAACGTGATGCGAGATATCCTGCAGCCAGTGTGCAGCAAGCTAACCATTGCCACAGAACCGACGGTGCTTTCATTCAACAACATTCAGCATCTATACACGCTGGTTGAGGCCAGACTGAAAACGGAGGGGGGAGTGCTGCCGCTGGTGGAAGCACTGCACCCGACTCCGGCAATGGGGGGAACGCCGCGCGAGCTGGGGCTGGAGTTTATCCAGGCGAATGAGCCGACGCTGCGGGGCTGGTACGCCGCCCCTGTCGGCTGGATCGATAGCAACATGGAGGGCGCATTTGCCGTTGCCATCCGCTCCGCCATCGTCCAGAAAGAGCGCGCTTGGGCCTACGCCGGCGCCGGCATCGTTCCCGATTCTGTCCCGAAAAAGGAGTGGGAAGAAACAGGATGGAAGTTTCAGCCAATAATCAATTCAGTTGCTGGTAATCAGCCACTATGACCGCTGAAATGAACGGGCCAAACCCCAATCTACTCTTTTCTGAAACACTGGTCGCCGCCTTGGCCGGTGCCGGTCTGCAAGCTGTCTGCATCGCGCCAGGCTCACGCTCGACACCGCTGGCCCTTGCCTTCGACGCCCATCCCGAAATCGAGACCTTCCTCCATCTCGACGAACGCTGCGCCAGCTTCTTTGCGCTCGGGCTGGCCCAGGCCACCGGCCGCCCAGTCGCCCTCGTCTGCACCTCCGGCACCGCAGCCCTGGAGTTCCACGCCGCTGTCGTCGAGGCCCACTTGGCCGGCGTGCCCCTTCTCCTGCTCACAGCAGATCGCCCCCCGGAACTGCGTCACAGCGGCGCCAACCAGACCATCGACCAGGTCAAAATGTACGGCGACCATCTCTTGTGGGCCGTGGATGCCCCGCTGCCGGAAGAGGACCCGCCCGCATTAGCGCTGCGAAACCTGCGCACGCTGGCGGCCAGATCCTATGCCATCGCCGACGGCCTGCGCAAGGGACCGGTCCATATCAACCTTCCCTTCCGCAAGCCCCTCGAGCCCCCATCCCCCTACCGACCCTGCTTCGAAAGTAAACACGGAACGTCCATCCAGCGCGGCACGATAGTCCCAACCGAAGCCCAGCTCGCAGAAATGGCCGCCCTCATTTCTGCCCACGAACGCGGCTGGATCGTCTGCGGACCTTGGGCCGGTCGCCCCCCAACCAGCATGGTTGAGGCCGTGGCAGAACTGAGTCGCCGCACCGCCTACCCCATATTCGCCGACCCGCTTTCAGGGCTGCGTTTCGGTCCCCATACAGAGTCGGCGCCAGTCGTCGGCAGTTACGAGAGCTTCCTTCAGCATCCGACCGACTTCGACGCCCCCCAGGTAATTATCCGTTTCGGCGCCGTCCCAACCTCAAAATACCTCAACGACTACCTGGAGCGCACCGCGCCGCCCTATCAGATTCACGTGCGCAGCAGCGGCGTCTGGGCCGACGACAGCCACCGCGTCAGCCACTTTCTTCAGGTGGACGAGACCGCCTTCTGCCTCCGGTTGGCAGAGCAATGCCGGCGCCCCCTTGACATATGGGCCGCCGCAGTCATGGCCGCAGACCAGCGCAGCAGTCGCGTCCAGACAGAATTTCTACGGAAGGCCTGGTTCGACGCAGCCGCCGTAGCCACCGTCGTTGATGCGCTTTCCCCTGGCGCAAACCTGTTCCTCGGCAACAGCCTGCCCGTCCGCCACGTCGACCAGTTCGCCCGGCCCAATCAAAAACAGCTCCTCGTCTACGGCAACCGCGGCGCCAGCGGCATCGACGGCCTCGTTTCCAGCGCGCTCGGCGTGGCCGCCGCCGCCCGTGCCGCGCCGGTGGTCTTGCTCATCGGCGATATCAGCTTTTACCATGATATGAACGGCCTGCTGGCCGTGCGCAAACACAGGCTGGATAACGTCACAATCGTGCTGCTCAATAACAATGGCGGCGGCGTCTTCCGCCGTCTGCCCATCGCCCACGACAATGCCCGGTTCGAGGACCTGTTCCTCACACCCCACGGCCTAGACTTCGCACCCGCGGCCGCCATGTACGGCCTCGACTTTGTGCGCATTCCCGACAACGACAGGGCGGGCCTGGCCCAAGCGCTGTGCGCTTCACTCCACAGCCGCCGACCCGCTATCATAGAAGTGCCTACCGACGGCGCACGCGACGAACGCCTGCGCAGAAAGCTGAACAAGACCCTAATCGAAAGTAAGGAGGATTTTTCGTGACGATCCCTGATAGCGCCGACTGGCAAGCAGTAGCCGAGTACGGCGACATCACCTATCACAAGGCGGATGGCATGGCGCGCATCGCCTTCAACCGACCGGAGAAGCGCAACGCCTTCCGACCCCAAACCATCGACGAGATGATCGAAGCCTTCAAAGATGCCTGGGCCGATGACCAGATCGGCGTCGTTCTCCTGACCGGCAACGGACCTTCGCCCAAGGACGGCGTCCACGCCTTCAGCGCCGGCGGCGACCAGAATATTCGCGGCCACGCCGGCTACATGGATGACAAGGGCGTTGCCCGGCTCAACGTGCTCGAGCTCCAACGCATAATGCGTACCATGCCCAAGCCCGTCATCGCCCTGGTAAACGGCTACGCAATCGGCGGCGGCCACGTGCTCCACGTCATCTGCGACCTCTCGCTCGCTTCCGAAAACGCCGTCTTCGGCCAGACCGGACCGATAGTCGGCAGTTTCGACGGCGGTCTGGGCGCCTCCTACCTGGCCTCAATCGTCGGCCAGAAAAAAGCGCGCGAAATCTGGTACCTGTGCCGCCAGTATTCCGCCCAGGAGGCCCTCGAAATGGGTCTGGTAAACAAAGTCCTGCCCACCGTGGAGGCGCTTGAAGAGGAAGGCGTGGACTGGGCCCAGGAGATTCTGCGTAAATCTCCAATCGCGATTCGCTTCCTCAAAGCCGGCTTCAACGCCGACCTGGATGGTCAGACCGGTCTGCAGGTCCTGGCCGGCGACGCCACCATGCTCTTCTACATGTCGGAAGAGGGCAAAGAGGGCCGCGACGCCTTCAACGAAAAACGCAAACCGGATTTCCGCCAGTTCCCCTGGAGGCCTTGAGAAAACGTAACTACCCAGCCACATCTGATTTCCGATCCTGGAGGAGGGCAGCGAAGGCGTTTCTCACTATCCACTATCCACTATTCACTGCTGTTCTGTGCGGTCGGCCGCAAGCGGCCTCCCTTGTGCAGGGGCTGCGCCCCCGCAACGCCCCCCTACAAAAACATGCCTCACCGACCGTGTGCATTCTTCGTAACCTGTCGGCTGGCGAGCATGGCGGCGGCGGCCAACGATTACACGATGAGCCAGCCCGAATGGCGGCCTGAGTGAAGGTCTGGTCCACACAGGCACTGGATATGGCTTAGCAGGTACAGGAGAAGAATGAGTCGAGGAATCGCTACCCCCTCGCTTGAAATATGAACTTGCTATGTTCCCAATGAGACAAGACTGGTTACGCTGGCGCGCCCTGGCGACGCCCCGCAGATTGGCCGTGCTCTTTGAGGCGCGATCGCTGAGTTACGCCGAATTGGATCGCTTAGCCGACGGACTGGCCACCGCGCTCGCGGCTTGCCGACTTAAACCTGGCGACAGAGTCGCGACACATCTGCACAGTAGTATCGAAGCGATCGCCCTCATCCACGCAGTTGCACGCGTCGGCGCAGTCCTCGTTCCCCTCAACATCCGGCTGACCGCATCGGAGCGAGCGCGGCAGTTGGACCTGGTCAAGCCGCAACTGCTCGTCATTGACAACGAAACTGTTTCCGCAAACGGTGACAGCAAGCTGCAAGAGATACGCACCCTGGCCGATCTGGTTTTTCACGAACCACAGAGCGGCCTGGAACCCCAAGCACCGCGCCCGTCTCCACCCCAACCGGGGGAGCCGCAGGTGCAGTCCATCATCTTCACCTCCGGCACAACCGGCACGCCCAAAGGTGTCCAACTTACTTTCGACAACCACTTCTGGAGCGCCACTGCCTCCGCCTACCAACTTGGGGTACACACGAACGACCGCTGGCTCAGCTGCCTTCCTCTCTATCACGTAGGCGGCCTGGCCGTCGTCTTCCGTTCCTGCCTTTACGGCACCGCCATCGTCCTCCAACGCAGCTTCGACCTGGAACAGTTCCAGCGCAGCCTGCGTCAGGACGAAGTAACCCTTACCTCGCTCGTGCCAACGATGCTCCACCGGCTGCTGTCCAGTTCCCCCCCAACCGACTGGCCGCGATCCCTGCGCATGGTCCTGCTGGGGGGCGCTGCTGCACCCGCCGACCTCCTGAACGCCGCCAAAGAAGCCGCCGTGCCCGTCGCCGCCACCTACGGTCTGACCGAAACCGCTTCCCAAGTGGCAACCGCATTGCCCGCCGACGTCCAGCGCAAACCCGACAGCGTCGGCCGCCCTCTGCTCTTCACCGAGACGCGCATCGCCGGCGCCGATGGCAACACGCTTCCCCATGGCCAAATCGGCGAAATTCTGGTGCGCGGACCGCAGGTAATGGCAGCCTACTTCCGCAACCCCGCCGCCACCGATTCCGCCCTGCGCGATGGCTGGCTGTATACTGGCGACATGGGCCGGCTCGATGCCGACGGCGACCTCTACGTCGTGCAGCGCCGCACCGACATGATCGTCAGCGGCGGCGAAAACATCTATCCGGCCGAAGTAGAGGCCGCCCTGCGCGAACATCCCGCCGTCGCCGACGTCTGCGTAGTAGGACTGCCCGACGCCGAGTGGGGTCAGCGCTGCGCAGCTGCAGTGCAGCTCCGTTCAGGGGAGACTCTGAGCCCCGAAGCGCTCTTGGCCTTCAGCCGGACACGTCTTGCCGGCTACAAGCAGCCCGCCGCCAACCTGATCCGTTTCGTCAACGCACTCCCCCAGACAGCTTCCGGGAAGATCGCCCGACAGGAGGTGAAGAGACAACTGGCCGGCTGGGCAGACTCTCAGCAGTCGGGAATCGCAGAGCCGTCCGACACATAGCTCCTTTCAATCCAACCGTGACACGATAAGGGAATCCTTGGCGACCCTGCCTTGATAATTGACACAAAGGCGTTTGCCGATATGATATAGAAAACGGAAGAGGACTAAGACAGGGATGACAACAAGCGCCGCGCATATCGCGAAAACATGGGATTGATTTCACTGCCGTTTATGACTTTGAATGGGCTACGGCGTCCGTGTAGCAGGACCTCCGCCACTCTGAGCTTCGCTTCGGCGCCTACGGCTACATCGGGGTGAGGCTTCACGTAGTTGTGTATACCGATCGCGGCGTCAGGACTCGAATCATAAGCTTGCGCCAAGCCGATCCGGGAGAGGTGAGACGATATGAACAAGAGTAGAAAAAGAACTTTCGACGAGATCGCGGCCGAGGAGGGCGAAGAGGCTGCTATCCAGGCCGGAATAGAAGCCGACCCGGACGCTTTCGAGTTGGATGAGGACTGGTTTCGGCATGCAAGCCCGGCCCACGAAATGATGCCGCATGTCCGAGCCTCGTTCTCCTGGCAACCTCCTGAAAGTCGCACAAGTTTTGACCTGTTTGTGGATAAGACGCGCGTTGCCTGTGGTCAAGTCTCAGCAAAACGAGATCTGTTTACTACAACGTCTGTAATTGACGAAACTACCCATTCGTTTCTCACGATGAGGGATGCCAAAAACTGGGCCGTTGAGCATTATGATTTTCACCACGCACTGGCAGATCTACCACACGCAGCTACTTCCAGGGCTGCTATTTCCTGGGCATCCTCCGAAAACCGGACAAGATTCAAGTTGTCTGTTGACGGGACACAAGTGGCTGAAGGACGTGTATCGGAAAAGCGGGATCTGTTCTCGATTGACTCCCATTTTGACAAAACATCTCGATCTTTTCGTACAATGCATGCCGCAAAACGCTGGGCAATCAACCATTTCGATTCCAGACGCCATCCCGCGACGCCTCCGCGCCGTTCTGAACTCAGAGCGTCGTTTGCGTGGCTCTCTCCTGCTGAACGCGACTGCTTCCGACTGTTTGTTGAAGAGATGCTGGTTGCCGAAGGCAATATATCGAAAGAAGATAAATTGTACTCTCTGCTATCCCGTTTAGACGGTCAACGTCGCACGTTTTCCTCGATGCTGGCCGCCAAGAAGTGGACCATCGAACACTACTGCTCTCTCCACGAAGCAGACGTAGAAGACTACAGCTTTCATAAACTCTGAGGAATACCAACCATGATCACCCAACAACAGATCGACTACTTCGCCGACAACGGCTACCTGCGCTACGGCCCCGTCCTCGACACCGCCGAAGTCGAAGAGCTGCGCACCGCCCTCGACAATGTCATCGCCATCGAATCTGCCGGCGGCGACGACTCCGAAGTGGAGTTCCAGTTCGGACACCGCCGAGGGGCGCCGATGGACACCACGGCACAGGAAGAACGCCCGCGCGTCCTCACCCAGTACGTCAACATGTTCAAGCGGGAGCCTTCCTACGAGCAGCTGCTCCATCACCCTGTCATTTCCGGCGTCGCCTGCGCCCTCCTGAACTCCCCCCGCGTCCGCCTGTGGCATGATCAGGTCATCTCCAAGCCGCCAGGCGACAATGGCCACTTCCGCTATCACCAGGACTTCTACTTGTGGCCCCTCGATGAGCCTCGCATCGTAACCTGCTGGCTCGCGCTCGATGATGTAACCCCGGAGAACGGCTGCATGCACGTCGTGCCCGGCAGTCACAAGGATCCACGTTTCGGCCTCGAGTCCTATGCCGCCGAACTGGCCGCGCGCGCAGCCGCCGAGGCCGAAGGCCGCGAAGCGGAGGAAACTGTTCGCCAGAAAATGGCCTATGAACCGGCTGAGATCGGGAAACCTGTCGAGCTGAAAGCCGGCGAGTGCATGTTCCACCACTGCCTCAACTTTCACGCCACCCCCGCCAATGTGACCAACCGGCAGCGCCGCGCCCATGTCATCATCTTCATGGCAGACGGCGTCAAAGTGAAGATCGACCAGGCGCCGAACCATCCCCTGATCCCAAACTTCACTGTGAACGACGGTGAGAAACTGATGGGCGAAGGGTTTCCACTCTCAATGCCGAAGAACGGTCGCTGAAAGTCGACGATGCAAGAATCGGTAGCGGCGCGGTCGATGCCATCCGCTGTGCCGCTACCAGCTGGAAAACTGGCCGCGCCCTGTGACAGGGCAGCGGCGCTTCCAACGCCTTCAGCCTGACCTTGCGTCTGCACCGATGACCCCGACGCTCACCTACCACCTACACAGTTGGGGCAGCCAGTCCGCGCCGCCCGCCCTGCTCCTCCACGGGTTCACCGGACACGGCCGCAGCTGGGCCGAGGCCGCCCAGTCCTTCGCCGCCGCCGGTTACCGTGCCCTCGCGCCCGACCTGCTCGGCCATGGCCGCTCGCCCGCCCCCTCAAATCCGGAACGCTACCACATGGCCCGCGCCGCCGCTGATCTGGCCTCCCTGCTGGATAAGTCAACTGACGGCGCCGCCCACATTCTGGGCTACTCGATGGGCGGCCGGCTTGCGCTCTACTTTGCCCTTACCTACCCCGACCGCCTGCGCTCCCTGACATTGGTCAGCGCCTCACCGGGCATCGAATCGGCAACCGACCGGGCCGAACGCCGCCGCCGCGACAACGCCTTGGCCGACCGCATCGAACGGGACGGCATCGCCCCCTTCGTCGACCACTGGGAGTCCCTGCCAATGTGGAAAAGCCAGCAACGCAACCTTGCCCCGGAGCAGCGCCGCCAGCTAAGAGAGCAGCGCCTGCACAACAACCCTGTCGGCCTCGCCAATAGTCTGCGTGGAATGGGCACCGGTGTCCAACCCGCCCTCCACGCCGATCTGCCCGCCATGTCCGCGCCTGCCCTTCTCATCGTTGGCGCAGACGACGGAAAATTCGTCACAGTCAACCGTCACATGGCGCAGATGATGCCACATTCGCACTTGGTCGAATTCCCGAATACCGGTCACGCCGTCCAACTGGAGAAGCCGCAAGCGTTTACGCAGGCTGTCCTCAACTTCTGGCGCGAGACCGACAACTCTCGGCCGAGCGCACCTTAAAGCTGACCCGGCCTCTTGTAAGCTCTCGTGGTTCAGCACCCCGTAATTAAGCAATCCTGCCTCCCAGTACTATAATGACTGCATACAGTGAGCCGGTAAGTTTAGGTTCATTTGCACCGCTCTCTTAGACGGAAGAAATATGGACCGAAAACGGCTGGGAATCCAGTTACTCTGGTCACTTCTGCTGGCCCTGCTGGTATACATAGCACTGATACTATATGGTGACTGGCGCCAGCTGACCACCCTGCTTGCCGGCTTCCCTTGGATGTTGCTGCCGCCTGTACTGGGGCTGACACTTGTAAACTTTGGCGTCCGCCTACTCAAATGGCACTGGTATCTGCGCCTGATCCGAACGCCGATCAGCTTCGGCGACAGCGCCCGCATCTACGGCATCGGCTTCCTGATGATGATGACCCCTGGAAAAGTGGGCGAATTCGTGCGCGCCTTCATGGTTCGCAATGTCAGCGGTGCACCCGTCTCCGTCGTCGCATCCGTCGTGCTGGCCGAGCGCATGACCGACGGCCTGGCCATGATCCTGCTCGCCGGCATCGGACTGCTTGCGATCGACGACGAGACAATCCGGCTGGCAGCAGTGGCCGCCCTGCTGGTCATTGCCGCCATTATCGTTGCCATCCAGTTACGACCGCTCGCTCTTTGGTGCCTTGCCCTGGGACACCGCATACCGCTAGTCAACCGCTTCGCCGACAAACTGGCCGCCTTCTACGAAAGCAGCTACTTTCTCCTCCAACCCAAATACCTGATCACCTCGGTCCTGATCGGCTTGGTCAGTTGGGCCAGCCAGGGTCTTGCCTTCTACCTCGTAATGCTGGGTTTCGGCGTCGCCCCCGGTTTCGATACCATGCTGACCTCTGTCTCTGCCTTCAATATGTCCTCCGTCGTCGGCGCCGTGGTCGCGACGCCCGGCGGTCTGGGTGGTGTCGAGAGTTCGCTGGCCGCGCTCAGTATCCAGCTGTTGGGTCTGTCCCGGCCCGCCGGCGCCGCCGCCGCACTGTTGATCCGCTTTGCCACCCTCTGGTTCGGTGTCGCCATCGGCCTGCTCAGTCTGGCTCTCTGGCCCCATTTGCTGTCCACCCAGAAAAGTCCCAATGTTGAGGAAAGAGCAGCTTGAAAGCGAGCCGGCGCAGCCGCACAACTCTTCCAGGATTCAATCACAGGACACCTTGACGCCATGTGGAAAGTCGACCTGCATTCACACACCATCTATAGCAAGGATTGCCTGACAAGGCCCGAGGCAGCAATTGCTCGTGCCCGCAGTCTCGGCCTTGACAAACTGGCGATCACCGAACACGACAATCTGGCCGGGGCACTGAGAGCCAAAGAGCTTGCCCCAGATCTGATCATCGTCGGCGAAGAGATCATGACGACCCACGGCGAACTGATCGCCTATTTCGTCAAGGAGGAAGTGCCGCGCGGCCTGTCGCCGCAGGAAACGATTCGCCGCCTGCGCGACCAAGGTGCCGTTATCTCCATACCCCATCCGCTGGACTCTTTGCGAAACTCGGCAATGGGTATGGCGAACGTGCTGGAGGTGATCGATCAGGTGGACGCGCTCGAAGTGCGCAACGCCCGCTGCGTCCGACCGCAGGACAATCTCGCAGCCCTGGCGCTGGCCCAGGAACGCGGCCTGCTGATCACCGCCGGCAGCGACGCACATATTCCCTTCGAATTGGGGCACTGCTACATGGAGATGCCGGAGTTTGAAGACGATCCGGAGTCGTTTATCGATGCCCTGCAGGTTGCCAGACCCATGGGCGCGGAAAGCCCTTTCTGGCCCCATCTTATGAGTACCTGGGCGAAGTGGCGCAAGCGAATCAGGCCGGTTCCCTACGGAGGTGTGCTACACGCGTACCGAAATCGAGGGTGAAGGCAATCCTGTAACTAGGTTCCTACCGCCGGTGCAAAAAAGAGGAATCCGCGTCGGCATCTTGCTCGCTACGTTTCTTGGGGCCCGCTTTCCTCAGTCTGAGGTCTGTGGAAGTAAGTCTCGATTTCTGCAAAACTCTCTGCCGGCAGCAGATCACGGAAAAAATACCAGTTGAAGACGGAAAGTTTATTGTCCTGAAGCGACGCCCGCAGCTGCTCGACCGCATGACGCAGGTTGCGGTGCAGGTGTTCCCTGTAGCCGTTCATCCCCCATCCCAGCGCCGCCAGTCCCAATACGAGCGGGTCCCGTCGGGTTTCCTGCTGGCCTAGCAGGTTCAGAGCGACTTGCAACCCCTGACTGACATTTTGTGAAAGCTTGTTGCCGCTCTGGTCCTCGCCGTTGTCAAGGCTGTCTGCGTCCTCAGCCGCCGCCGTTTCCTCTTCGCCTGCTGACGAATCCTCCGCCGCGTCAATATAGTAGTGGGATAGAATCCAGTCACCGACAGACGCCAGCGTAACTTTTTCAAGCGGTATCTGGGCCACCCGCCTCCATTCCGTCATAGCCCCCTGCCGGTCGCCCGCGTAGTAACCGGATAGACCCCGCCAGAACCCCTGCGAAGCCGGCGAATCCTCGCGATTGAGCGCCCGCTGCGCCAGGCGGCCCTGATTGTTGAGTACAAGCGGCCGGTATAGCAGATGCCAGCGCTCGCTGTATGCTTCCGACACTTTAGTAGCCTTGCCGAACGCATCAACCGCCTCCTGCCAGCGCCCTCGCTCCAACTCTACATTGGCGCGCAGAAAGTGCATCAGCCCAAACTGGAGCGACACCTGGTTGTTCTCGCCCTCCCCTGCCAGCCGCTCCTTTACCTTCAACTGGACGTCCACATCTTCGACCAGGGCCTCCGCCAGACCTTGCGAGCTGAACAGTTTCTGCAACTCGCTGACCAGAGTACCCCTTACCACTTCGGCCTCATCCAATCTACCGTCATCAATGAGGATCGAGAAGAGTAGCCATCGCAAGTCGACGTCAAAGGGAAGCTTGTCCCCTTCAGCCCGCAAGATCGCGGCTGCCTCTGCGTGGCGGCCTTGCCACCAGAAAGCGCGCGCCTGATTCTCCCGCCACAGTGACAAGGCGTCCTCGCTCAGGTTCTCCAACACGCTGTCGTCGGCTGTCGCCATCTCGTCCAGACGGTTGCGCCTGGCATAGTGCGACTGCAGGCCGAGCATACTCTGATCAAGTATGACTTGCAGCCTCTGCTCCTTGGCCATCCGACGCGCCTCCGGCATCCCGGCCAGCCGTTCCACCAGTAAACCGTACTTGCCCAGCGCCTCGTCATTCCCCTGCCGTGAAAGAGCCACTGCCTCTGCGTGCAGCGCCTCCCAGGAACCTTTCAGAGCGGCCGCGTTGCCTTGCCTGCGTGTGTCAGTAGTCATCCAGCGTTTCTCGCTATGCGAAGTTATTGCCTGTTGACAGACTGTGGTCTGTTAACAGATTAATTCCCGTCGACTCGGTGGCCGGCGTCCCTAAATTCAACCTCCACCTACCCGCCGATCTCCCGCTTGACCGTGTTCAGCAGCGTGTCCGCCCGTAGATCCGGCAAATTGTAACAAACGCCGCCCATCTCCTCGGCCAGTGCCTGCGCCAGCCCGCGATCAAATGCCATGTGCTCCATATTGATGACGATGGTGCGCACTTCCTCATTCGCGAACAGAGAAGCCATCTTCATCGCCTCTTCCTGCGCCGGCATGCCCGTCATGCTTACGTTGCCGGCTCCGTCCGTCAACAGCATCACCAGAGGACGCAGTTCCGGATCGCGCCGTTGGGCATTTTCTACCACCTGCCAGGTCGCCAGCAGACCGCTGCTGAGCGGGGTCTTGCCCCCCACAGGAAGATCTTGCAGCGCCTTCTCCGCCAGCTCGACACTGTTGGTCGGCGGCAGCACCACCCGCGCCTTGTCGCGCTGAAATACAACCAGTCCCACCTGGTCGCGGCGCTGATATGCTTCTACCAAAAGGCTGAAAATCGCGCCCTTCGTGGCTTCCATCCGTTCGCTGGCCGCCATCGACCAGCTGGCGTCCACCACAAAGAGAATGAGGTTGCCCGTCCGTCGCACCCGGATCTTTCGCTGCAGGTCGGACATCCGCAACTGCAACGCCAGATCGCTCTCCCCGCTCTCGTGCCGTTCCTTCTGATAGGGCGCGGCGCCTCGCAAGGTGGCGTCAAAGGCAATATCGTCGAGCTTGTCGTGGGCCGGCCGCGCCTTGATGTAACGGCCCCGTTTGCGATCGGTACGGCTGTAGGAGCGCTTGCCCGACTTCTCGCGCGTCATCTTGTCGAGCGGCGTATCCAGTTTGCGAGCCTCGAACATCTCGCCGACGTCGACCGGCTTGCGGGCCCCTTTTTCGTCTCCGGGTGATGAACTCTGTTGGGGAGCGGCATCCGGCTGTGCTACGCCGCCTTCTCCGCTCTCCGGCGAGGAATCTAGTTCCTCTGAGTCATCACCCTCGTCACTTTTTTTTCCGTTGATGCCGCTTCGCCGTCCGCCTCTTCCATCGACTCTTCATTTTCCTCAGCTTCGGCGCGCGCTTGGCGCATATTCGCCTCAAGCTGCTCCGGCTGCAGGGCCGTATCCTGGAAGGGCTGCTTCTTCATACGGTGTGGAAGCGCCAGTTCCGCCGACAGTAGAATGTCCCTGTCAGTTATCGCGTCACGTCCATCGAATGCGGCCTGTGCACGCGCAGTATTGAGTATAACAAGGTCCGCCCGGTGACCGTCCACGTTGAAACTGCTCGTCAGCGCGGCGATTGTATAGAGGTCTTTGTCCGTGTAACCCACATTGTTATAGTGGCGCCGGGCCTGAATAATGCGTTCGCCCAAGCTCGTCGCTTCCTCGGCAAAGTCGTCTCGGAAGCGGTCCGCGTCCTGCTCGAACCGTGTCCGCCGCCGCAGTATCTCCACCCGCGCCCGCGGCTCGTCGATGCCGACAACATCCACCGCGTGGGCAAAACGGTCCAGCAGCTGCGGTCGCAAGTCACCTTCTTCAGGATTCATTGAACCGACCAGCACAAATCGAGCGGGGTGCTGAACACTTATACCTTCACGCTCAACAACATTTACGCCCATCGCCGCACTGTCCAGCAACAGATCCACCACGTGGTCGTCAAGCAGGTTGACCTCGTCCACGTATAGGATTCCCCGGTTGGCCGCCGCCAGAATTCCCGGCTCAAAGTGCCGCTCTCCCTGGCGAATCGCCTTCTCAATGTCTAGCGTGCCAACCACCCGGTCTTCGGTTGCGCTTACCGGCAAATCAATGAATGGCGTGATCCGCTGTCCGCCCGTAAACTCGCCGTTGCGCGTCCCTGCCTCGCAAACGTGGCACAGGCCCAGCGTGTTATCCGGGTAGCAGGCAAACGGGCATCCATCCACCGCATCTATCGCCGGCAACAGGGCTGCCAGACCCCGCGCGGCAGTCGACTTGGCCGTGCCGCGCTCACCCCTGATCAGTACACCGCCAATCAGCGGATGAACTGCGTTCAGAATAAGCGCTCTCTTCATGCGCTCCTGGCCCACAATCGCGGTGAATGGATAAATAACTTGCATCGTAGTCCGTTCCTTTCAAGGTTTCAGACGGCCGATGAGATGACTTCGTGCTTGTCCCCGACCGACATCCCGCTCACTATCTGAAATCCCGGCTAATTGCCGATTCTGTGGTGCTGCAGCTCTTACATTCGCCAACCTTTGGGCAGCACACCTGCCGGAGGCCGAATCTAGCCAGGCAGGAATTGGTCAGCCTCCGGTCAGGACAATGGCAGGTTGCAGCGCCGGTAATCCGATACATTATATACCGAGACCAATTGGCACGACAAACCAAAGCCCCCTGAAACTTTACACCGCTAACTGCGTAGTAGACAATAAGCGCACAAAGGTACTGACGAATGAATGAACAGGAACAAGACTGGTTGGATCGCGCCAGAGCCGGTGAACAAGCCGCTTTTGGCCTCCTGATAGAAACCTATCAAAGACCGGTCTTTGCCTTAACCTATCGTATGCTCGGCGACGCAACTGAGGCCGAAGACGCCGCTCAGGAGACCTTCCTGCGTGCCTATTCCCGGCTGGAACAGTACGATCCCAAGCGTAAGTTCAGTACCTGGCTCTTTTCAATCGCCAACTACCACTGTATCGACAGGCTGCGCAAACGCCGCGTCCAGTTTGTCGGGCTCGACGAATCGCCCGTCGTCTTCACTCTCCAGAGCGATTCCGCCGGGCCCGAGCAGGAAACGCTGGTGGCAGAACAGGCCGAGGAGATGCAGGCCCTGGTCAGTCAGCTCGAGCCCGACTATCGCACACCCTTGGTCCTGCGCTATTGGAATGACTGCACTTACCAGGAAATCGCAGACGTAATGGATATCTCCGTGCCGGCCGTCAAAAGCCGGCTCTTCCGTGCCCGCAAGAAACTCGCATCACTATACGAGGCCGCCCAACAACCGCATCCAGCGGTGACAAACTCGGCTTCTGCCCAACTTACAGCCCAAGCCAGCACAAGAAGCAACGACAGAGCAGACCAGCCGGCCGCAAAGTTCGATTCGTCGGCAAAGACTGCAGACCAAGAGGATAGATGGACGGCGCAAGCCATTCCCTTACACTGGGCCCTCACCAGTGGCGCCGGATCGTAGCAGTTCAGGAGGCAATGATGGCGGACAAACCTACCAAAGTACCTTCGTCACCCTACGAGTCCCCGGACCACAGCGACTATCTGATGTTGATCTCGCTGAAGTTGGATGGGATGTTGGACCCTCAGGAAAAGGTGCGGCTCGATAGGCATCTGGAACAGTGTAACCAGTGCCGCACGCAGTCGCTGCTGTGGCAGGTTATCGATCAGAGACTGCACGCCGCGCCTGTGCCGGAGTTGGCCCCGAACTTCTCCCATCAGGTGGCCGCGCGGATTGCCCGCCAGGAACGACAGCGTAACTTACAGGTCGGCTTGGTGCTGACCGTGCTGACCGTGCTCGTCTGGGCACTTGGCCTGGTTGGTGCATGCTCGCTGGTCGGCGCCCTAATCTATACCAATATGGGCAGCTTCGCGGCAACAGGCCAGTTCCTGGCCGAAGCATGGGCAGTTGCAGGCGTGGTGGGGCAGTCGCTATGGGAGGTCATCCTGGAAACTGCGTCTACCTCAACAACCTTGGGCATAGCCTCCGTCTACTTGGTCATCGTTGTTGGGGCCTTGGCTGTATGGTGCATCTTCATCCAGCGCACCACCCAGCCGGTCCGGTCGCGGTTGTAAGGGAATCTGGAGGAAGAGGGCGTCGTGAGGATCTCCAATTGTCAGCAATGTCGAACCACCAGCACCCTGTCGAGTCGCTTGCCCATGAATATTGATTCAGTCCAAAAACAGGATCGTGCAAGCATTGGCTGGAAAACTGCTGTATCTCTTGAGGCCGAGGGGACTATCAGATGAGGTCTGTGCGCAAGACAGGATGCTGGACAGTCTTCGCTTTCGTCATTGCCATAATAGCCCTGATCTACCTTTTCACGCCATTCAGACAGGGAAAAACCGCCTCCAGTAGCAGGCAAATCCGCGCTAATATCGCCATCCTCGGCGGAGACGTACAGATTGAGCAGGACGAATACGTTAGCGGAAATCTGCTTGTCGTAGGCGACGACCTGACTTTGGAAGGGCGGATCGGCGGCAATCTTGTCGTTATAGGCGGAGACGCTGCTCTGACAGGGCACGCTCAGGTCGGCGGCGATGTCAGTGTGGTCGGCGGCGATGCGGATGTAGAGGGATCCTCGGAGATCGGGGGCAATGTCGCCGTCATAGGCGGCGACGTTGATCTGGCCGGACACGCACGCGTCGGCGGAAATGTCAGAGTTGTCGGCGGGCGGATAGAGCAAGATCCGGACGCGCACGTAGCCGGCGGCATCAGCTGGCGCATCTACACGAACGGCGTGGCGCAACCTAATCTCTATTCAGCGGCGCCAGCACCACTCGCCGTCACCGACCCACCCAAGCAGCCCGATCCACCGGTCCCCCCTGTCGTCGATGCGGGCGGGCTAGGCGAGCGGGTTCGGGCCAGCTCCAGACGGCATCAAAGTGCAGTGGCGGAGCTGGCAGAAGTGGCGGAGGAGCTGGCAGAAGCAGCGGAGGAGGCAGCAGAGGAGGCGGCCGAAGCCGCAGAGGACGCGGCGGAGGAGCTGGCAGAAGCCGCAGAGGACGCGGCAGAAGCAGCGGCAGAAGCAGCGGAAGAGGCGGCAGAATCAGCGCGCGAGCAGGCCGAGCTGCAACGCGAAACGGCGCTTGAAGCAGCAGCCGCAGCGCGTGCCCGTGCGGCTTCCACTCGGACACCCTGGTTCCTTGTCTTCCTCGGCAAGCTGGTTCAGGCCTTCCTTTGGACCCTGCTGATCACCGGGCTTGTCCTGCTCTTCGGCTGGTTGCTGCCCAAACAGGTGAGAGCAGTCTCAAAGACCGCCGAAAAAGAGGCCGCTCTCAGTTTCGCCACCGGCGCTATCGCGGTCATGGGATCAGCAATTCTCGTTGCCATCCTGACCATTACCATCTGCTTTGCTCTGCTGGCATTGCCTATCTTGGCCCTGCTCGCCCTCGTGATCCTGTGCGGCTGGACTGTCACCTGCTACTTTCTGGGTCGTCGCCTGGATGAGCTCCTGGCCGGGCAGGACCGCCTCTCCTGGAATCCGCTCATTTCAGTCGGGCTCAGTTCGCTGGTCATCACCGGCGTAACAACATTCGCCTGGGCGATCTTCCCCTGTCTGGGCTTTTTTGTAGCCCTGCTCGTCGGCTCGACCGGCACCGGCGCTGTGATTGTGCATGTGGCTCGCCGTTCCGGCCGCCTTTCAAATGGCGTCCCAACCGGCGGCTCGGACGCCCCCGAGCCACAAGGTGATTTCACTGCGCCTGACAGCGATGAAGCATCCGACACCGCCTCCGACGCCCCCATCGAAGACAAGCCCGGTCCTGCTGGATCACCGGCAGAGACGGGCGAGACGCCTGACGAAGACGCTACGTTTAGTGAGGAAGGGCCAGGGCCGCCCACAACCCAGGCGCAGGAGGATACCGATTCTCTGCCCGCGGATGCCGCCTCTCAGGACCCGCCCGACGATCTCACCCGCATCATGGGCATCGGTTCGGTCTTCTCCGAACGGTTACAGGAAGCCGGAATTGCTACCTTCTCCCAACTGGCCGCGCTCGACGCGCAGCAGATCGCCCAGACTCTCGGCTGCCCCGCGTCGCGTGTGCAAAGAGAACGCCTGCGGGAGCAAGCGCAAGAGTTGGCAGGCCAGCTATAGCGGCGCCTCTCACGCGCGGCTCAGCTTGCGATAGGTGATACGGTGCGGTCGCGCCGCCGCCGCGCCCAGACGAGACTGCCGGTCCTCTTCATATTCGCTGTAATTGCCAGGAAACCAGAAAACGTTGCTGTCGCCTTCAAAGGCCAGAATATGCGTGGCAACACGGTCCAGAAACCAGCGATCATGCGATATAACCATCGCCGTGCCCGCGAATGTTTCCAACGCATCCTCCAACGCCCGCAGCGTGTTGACGTCAAGGTCGTTGCTCGGCTCATCCAACAGAATAACGTTGGCGCCGCTCTTGAGTAGCTTAGCCAGATGGACGCGGTTGCGCTCCCCACCCGATAGCGCGCCCACCTTCTTCTGTTGATCCTGCCCGCTGAAAGTGAAACGAGCCACATAAGCGCGACTATTTACACTCTGCTCGCCCAACCTCAGCAGCTCATTCCCGTCGCTAATCTCCTCCCAAACACTCTTCTCCGCATCAAGACTCTCTCTGCTTTGGTCTACATAGGCCAGCGACACCGTCCCGCCCAGCTCCACCTCGCCGCTGTCCGCCCTTTCCTCGCCCGTAATGAGCCGAAAGAATGTAGTCTTGCCCGCGCCGTTGGCCCCAATGATGCCCACGATCGCGCCTGGCGGAATGTCGAGCGTCAGATCCTCGAACAGCAGGTTCTCGCCAAATCCCTTCGCCAGCGCCTCCGTCCTGATCACCACCTCCCCCAGGCGTGGCCCGGGCGGGATGTAAATCTCCCTGTCCTCCCGCGCTCTCTCAAACTCCTGGCTGAGCAGTTCGTTATACGCGTTGACGCGGGCTTTGCGTTTTGTCTGCTGCGCCTTGGGCGACATGTGCAGCCATTCCAGCTCCCGTTGCAGCGTCTTCTGGCGGGCCCCTTCCTGCTTCTCCTCCTGCGCCAGCCGCTGTTGCTTCTGCTCCAGCCAGCCCGAATAATTGCCCCGCCACGGAATGCCGTGACCCCGATCCAGCTCCAGGATCCAGCCCGCCACGTTGTCAAGAAAATACCGGTCATGTGTCACCGCAATCACTGTGCCCTCGTACTCCTGCAGGTGCCGCTCAAGCCACGCAACCGACTGCGCGTCCAGGTGATTTGTCGGCTCATCCAGCAGCAGAATGTCCGGCTTTTTCAGCAGCAGCCGCGTCAGAGCCACCCGCCGCAGCTCGCCGCCGGACAGGACCGCCACCGGCGTGTCACTCGGCGGGCACCGCAGCGCGTCCATCGCCAGTTCCAGCCTGCTGTCAAGGTCCCACGCATCCAGCGCATCCAGCTTGTCCTGTACCACCCCCTGCCGCTCGATCAACTCGTCCATCTCCTCCGCCGAAAGGTCCTCATTGAACCGAGCATTGATGGCGTCAAACTCGGCCAACGCGTCCACCGCTTCCTGCGCACCCTCTTCGACTATGTCACGCACCGTCTTGGACGCATCGAGTACCGGTTCCTGCGGCAAAAACCCCCGTGTGTATCCCTCCGCCAGGATAGTCTCGCCGTCATATTGGCTCTCTTCACCGGCCATAATGCGCAGCAGCGTGGACTTACCCGCCCCGTTCAGACCCAGCACGCCAATCTTGGCCCCCAGGAAAAACCCCAGACTGATGTCTCGCAATACCTGCATGTTCGGAGCATAACTCCTGCCGACGCCAACCATTGAATAAATTACTTTGTCACTCATTTGAACTCTGTTCCTGACTTTCGTTTGTAGACCAGCGCCTTTGAGGCTATCATTGGACTTCGCAGGACCCTTTTGGCCCTGGCCGGCACCGTATCACGTCACCCAGCCTCTATATAACCCCACACTATATAACCCCAACTGGAAGGGCGCAACCATCATGACCGACTTAACTTTTGTGCACCTGTCCGACTTGCATATCTTGCCGGAGCCAGATGACCTTCTCAAAGACCAGCGACCGGCAGAAAAGCTGCGCAACGTAATCAGAATAATCCGCAACATGGCCATCAGTCCGGACTTTTTCGTCCTCAGTGGCGATCTGGCTAACGACGGCGACGACGCGGAGTATAAAAGACTCAACACACTTCTGGACGAGCTGCGAGATTTCGACGTGCCCCTCATTCTTGGATTAGGCAACCACGATCGGCGCCTGCCTTTCCGACGCGTCGTCCTCGGGGAAGAAGCGACCGACGAATCCCAGCGCTACTACCATAGTGCCATGTTTGCCGGACTACGCGTGATAATGTTGGATAGCAAGGTGCCGGATGCCGTCTATGGCGACCTTGATGCGGCCCAATTGGCTTGGCTCGCCGAAGAACTGCGGCAGCCTGCCCCTCTTGGCAACCTCATCTCCGTCCATCACCCGCCCGTTTTCAGCACTGTCGAGCCGCTCAACGAACACTGCCTCCGCAACCCCGATGCGTTGGCGCAAACAATCGCCGGCCATCATGTCCACGCCATTCTGAGCGGCCACATCCATTACCCGCACGTCACCTCCTTTCATGAAACAATCTCGATCACATCGCCTGCCGTCGCCTACATGATCGACCCGGGCTCCCAAAACGAGATCAATGCCAAAGACGGCTGGGGCTTCACGCTCTGTTCCCTGCGCGGCGGCCAACTCTACGCCAATCCAATAACCGTGCATAGCTACGACAACCTGTCCTGACTCACCTTCAGACTGGTCTGTATCTCTCCTCTTTCCTGTTTTATTTTGGCGGTCGGCCGCAAGCGGCCTCCCTTGTGCAGGGGCTGCGCCCCCGCAACGCCCCCCTACAAAACCATCCCTCGCCACCGTCTCACTCTGTTCCCAAACTGTCCGCCATCCACCGTATTGCCCCCCACCGCCCCCGTAGGGGCAGGCCTTGTGCCTGCCCTCGTCCCGTCTGGCATGAAATCCCCACCTTAACCTCCCCACCCCCATTCACAGCCACTCCCTGAAATCCCTTCAGTCCCCTTCCAGACAATCCCTTCCAGACAACTCCCCCTCGCACGCTGGCCGCGCACAAATCACAGTCCATCAGCAAAATCCCCCCAAATCCCCGTCCAAATCACAATTCAGACAATCCCCGTCCCAAATCCGCCCCAAATTCGCCCAAAAACCCCCAATTTCCGTGTTATAATAACGAATCCGTACAGGTGTTCTCTCCCTGCACGGCCCGACCAACCATTCACCATCGCCGGCCCTCCAGCCGCACAACCAGATACACCCGTATCGCAGGAGTAACCCACAATGTCCAAAACCCCCTGTAAAGGAATCAGAAAAGACGGCTCTCCCTGTCAGGGAATCGGCCTCAAGAAATACGACGGCCTCTGCATCGCCCACGGTCCCGCCCCCGACCAGGTCCACACATGGCGCGCCCGCGGCGGCAAAAACTTCGCCACCGCCGCCCGCCTCGACAAACGCCTCCCCGAACGCCTCAAACAAGCCATCGACCTCGTTCACGACAGCATGGTCCGAGTACTGGAAGGAACAATCTCGCCCGCCGCCTGCAACGCCGCCTGCCGCAGCGCCAAAACCCTGGTCGACCTCTACCACCGCGCCGACGAGGAAATGGAGCGCATCCGCACCGAAGAAACCCAGGCCGCCGCCGCCGAGTTCACCGGCGCACCCGCCAACCTCGACTTCCTCGCAGCCGTCGACAACATCACCGCCCAACAGGACCAGTACCGCGCCGAATCCCTCGTCGCCCAGGACTTCGCCGAATACAATGAGCCCTCCAACCCCGACCAACCCCCCGAAGTGGTCCTCAACGACAAAGGCCGACACCGCTTCGGCTACCGGAACCTCGACCTCACACAACAGCTAATCGAAGAAATGCAGAGCCAGTTCGACGAATATGACCCTGCAAAGGCCAGCCTTCCCGATGTTCACGAGATCACCGACCTGTTGGAAACCATGGACAAAGATGTCTTAGAGACCCAGGCCCGTTTAGCCAGCGACCCCTCAGCCCCGTTCGACCCCCTGACCGGCAAACCCTTCACCAAGCTTCCCGCCTTCGTGAAAGTCAAAGTCAGCACCTCCCGTTTCAGCCGCAACGACGAAACGCCGCAAGAAGTCATGGCAGACCAGCGCAACAAAATCAAGGACCTGATGCTTCAAGCCAGGGAACTCTCTGAAGACGAAGACTACAAACGAAAAAGGGCAAGGATAGAGAAACACAACGAAAAATTGGACGAGCTTGGACCCTTTCTCGAAGCCCAAAAGAAAAACAGTCCTCCCGTAACCACCGCCCCCGCAGTTGCAGTAGGGGCTTAACAAACAAATATTATATAATCACCTCTCCTGTTCCCCCTGGGCAGCAGCCGTATTCCCCTACCCATCACCCACCCCAAAGAGCCCCCATCTCCCCACAACCCTCTCCACACCCCCCCCACACCTCCCTCTCGCCCCCCAAAACCTGCCAAACCCCCCAATTCCGCCCCCTCCCCGACGCCGTCCATAACAGCCCATTGCTCAAATCCCAAAAATCCCCATCCAGACAACCCCCCCAGATTTCTCCCCCAATCTCTAGCCGATCTCTTGTAAACTCTCGCAACCCGCTCCCACAAGCTCCCCGCCCTTCCCCGTCCTTCCTTGCCAACCAC
This sequence comes from Caldilineaceae bacterium, assembly GCA_965116395.1. Classification (GTDB taxonomy): domain Bacteria; phylum Chloroflexota; class Anaerolineae; order Caldilineales; family Caldilineaceae; genus Bin5. Next base: position 4,083,300 of record OZ220684.1, on the reverse strand, counting down.
TTTGAGGCCATGTATACTACAAACCCACGCAGGTTTAGTCCTTCAATTCCAGATGCCCAGGAAAATCTCGACCCATGATGGCCAAGCATGTTCGTCCACTGCTCATGTCCAGCGTCACCGCCTTTGCGCGTTGGCTGCAGAGCATCGGCGTCACCCCGAACATGATTTCGTTCACCGGCTTCGCCTTGACCATCGGCTCTGCCGCCCTACTGGCGACCGGCTACCTCCTCATCGGCGGCTTCATCCTCTGGGCAGCCGCGATGCTGGACATGGTCGACGGCACCCTGGCCCGCATCAGCGAGTCCGAAAGCAAATTTGGCGCCTTCTTGGATAGCACCCTCGATCGCTACTCGGAGAGCATCACCTTTCTGGGCCTGGCCGTCTACTACGCCAACCAGAACAACGCCCAGACACCACTCCTCCTGATCTTCTTTACCCTGGTGGGATCTTGGGCCGTCAGCTATACACGCGCCCGAGCCGAAGGCCTCGATATCGAATGCAATGTAGGATTTCTCCAGCGGCCCGAACGCCTTGTCCTGCTGATAGCCTCCCTGATCCTGGGCCTGGTGCTGCCTGTCCTCTGGCTTCTGGCCATAATGACCAACGTCACTGCCGTCCAGCGCATCCACGAAGTCTACGTCCGTACCTCGACATCCCAGGAGCAGGAGAACCAGCCCGTCGCCGACTAGAAAGAATGGTCGCCGCGCTCGCGCGCCCCTCCCCCCCAAATCTTTCACCGACCCCGCTTTCGCCTCTACTTTGCCCATATCACTATTAGCAGAATTACCCATTTGAGTATAGACTTTGTGGGTACGGACGCGCCTCAATAAACCGTGGCTGCCGTCAGCAACCCGTAATTTTTGCTGACACACCCGTTCTAACCTATAATACGGTGTCGGTATAATAGAAGTACAGTTGCCGCCAGAAGCAAGCAGGGTAGATTCCGTGTTCGAAAGTTTGTCTGACAAGCTGCAAGGCGTATTTGATAACTTGGCCACCCGCGGCAAGCTCTCAGAGCGCGACGTCAACGCGGCCCTGCGCGAAGTCCGCTTGGCTCTGCTCGAGGCAGATGTCAACTACAAGGTTGTCAGAGAGTTCGTCGGACGCGTCAAAGAGCGCGCAATCGGCATCGAGGTGATGGAAAGCCTCACGCCGGCACAGCAAGTCGTCAAAATCGTCAACGAGGAGCTCGTAAAACTCCTTGGAGAACCGGCTCCCCTTGATCTTTCCGGCCCGCCTCCTAATGTGCTCATGCTCGTGGGCCTGCAGGGCGCCGGCAAGACCACCATGGCCGCCAAACTTGCTCTGCGCCTCCGCAAACAGGGCCAGCGCCCTCTGTTGGTTGCAGCCGACATTTACCGCCCCGCCGCTATCACTCAACTGGAAACGCTTGCCCGCCAGATCGACATTCCGGTGCATAGCGAAGGCACCGACGTCGCTCCCAGCAGCATCGTCAAGAATGCCCTCCGAACTGCCAGAGAAAAAGCCTATACGGCCCTCATCCTCGACACCGCCGGCCGTCTGCAGATCGATGAATCGATGATGCAGGAGTTGGAGCAGATTCGCCTGATCGCCCGTCCTGCCGACGTCCTCCTTGTGGTCGACGCCATGACCGGACAGGAAGCAGTCACGGTTGCCGAGGGCTTCCACGAACGTGTGCCCGTTACCGGGCTGGTTATGACAAAAATCGACGGCGACGCCCGCGGCGGCGCCGCGCTCAGCATCCGCCACGTAACCGGCGTCCCGATCAAATTCCTCGGCACCAGCGAAAAAATGGACGGTCTCGAGCCCTTCCATTCGGACCGCCTCGCCGGGCGCATCCTCGGCATGGGCGATGTGCTCACACTCATCGAACGCGCCTCAGATGGCATCAGTGAAGAAGATGCCGTCGCCATGGAAGCACGGCTCGCCGAAGGCCAGTTCGACTTTGAAGATTTCCGCGACCAGCTGCAAAAGCTTCAACGCCTCGGCTCCATTCAGGATCTCCTGAAAATGGTGCCGGGCATGGGCCAAATGGCCAAGGAGCTCGACGCCCAGGAAGTCAACTCCGACCTCAAGCAGATCGAAGCAATTATCAACAGCATGACGTCGCAGGAAAGGCGCCTGCCCAACCTGCTCAATGCAAGCCGGCGTCGCCGCATCGCCGGAGGCAGCGGCACAACCGTCGAGGACGTCAACCAGCTCATCAAACGTTTTCGCGAAATGCAGAAAATGATGAAGCAGGCCGGCATGCTCGGCGATCAGGGCGGAAAAAAGAAGAAGCGGCGCAGGCGTCGCCAACGCGAACCAAGTTCCGAAGGGCTTCTCGCTTCGTTGCGCCAGGGCCGCATGTCGTGAACGCATCGACACCGCCGCTGCACATCGTAAACGCTCGCCGGATTCGTTACCGGCGTCACTTTCATCGGATTGATATTCTGTCAGAAACCAAGGAGCCGTAATCAGTGGTCCGCATCCGTCTGCGCCGCATGGGCGCAAAAAAGAAACCGTTCTACCGCATTGTCGTCGCCGACCAGCGCAGCCCGCGCGACGGCCGATTCATCGAAAACATCGGTACCTATGACCCAATGACCGATCCCCCCACCGTCAACATCAAGAGCGAACGCGCCAGCCACTGGTTGGCTGTCGGCGCCCAACCCAGCGAAGCCGTCGCCCGCCTGTTGACAAAAAACGGGATCACCGACGAAAACGGCAAGTTGAAGGCTATTGATTCCGACGAACCTGAGTCGGCTCCGACCGAGATGGAAGCCGCCTGATAAAGAGAGCATCCTATGAAAGAACTTGTTGAATTCATGGCGAAAGCTCTTGTGGAGGCGCCCGAAGAAGTGCACGTCTCCGAGCGCGCATACCGGGAACGGGTGGTTCTGCGGCTTCAGGTTGCGCCGGAGGATGCCGGGCGAGTGATCGGCAAGAATGGCAGAGTGGCCAACGCCATGCGTTCCGTCCTGAAAGTGGCGTCGGTCCGCCAGTCGCGTGATGTAATCCTGAAGATTATGTAACCGCCCCGACAGGTCATTATCTCCTTAGATGGCAGACCCCTTGCGCCTGCCCGTATCTGTGACCCCAAAATGGTCCGCCGTCTCCCCGTTATCGCAGGATGCGGCGGGCCCATGATAAGGTAGTGATGGGCAGGGGCAGCTCTCCGACAATTCGATTCAAGTCCCATTCCCGCACCTGTTGTTTTCGCAGGTACCGGCCATTGGGCAGCGAGAGGACCCTGCAGATGCAGGACCAGTCAGGATGAAAACACGATCCCAGCGCAAACAACGTCGATCCGGCAAGGCTGGCTCTTCACGCGCCAACCGCTTTCACCGGCGCTCAGCCTTTATTCCTGACGGCTACCTCGCTGTCGGTCGAATCCTCGGCGCGCACGGCCTGCAGGGAGAGGTGAAAGTCGAGTCCCACACCGACTTTGACACACGCTTCACCCCCGGCCAGCAACTCTTCATTGGAGAAAAGTTGGCCCAGACCGAGATCCAAACGTCCCGTCCTCATAAAGGCATCTTTTTGATCCGCTTCTCTGACATATCGGAAAGATTTGAGGCTGAAGATCTTTACAGCGAATGGTTGTACATTCCCGAAGAAGAAGCAATGGAGTTGGATGAAAACGCATTCTGGGTCCATGACATTGTCGGTCTCACCGTGCAGACTGAATCCCAAAAGCGCCTGGGCAAAGTGGCGGACGTTCTGTTTACCGGCGCCAACGAAGTGTATATCATCCAGCCCGAACCGGGCGTAAATCGCGACCGCGATCTGCTGATTCCTGCCCTCGCAGATGTGGTCCGATCCGTCGACGTCGAGGCCGGAATCCTGACCGTCCGCCTCCAGCCAGGGCTGCTAGAAGATGAAATGCCATAACCCCTATCTCCTTGCCGCATGCACCTGCCGCATCATTTTGAGCGCTGTCACTTGACCATGGACGACCGAGCCTACTGGATTGCCTTCAACCGCGTGCCCGGCATCGGCCCTGCACGGCTGACCGCCCTCTTGGAAACTTGCGGCAACATCGCCGCGGCTTGGAAAGCGCCAACCAAAACGTTGCAAGCAGCAGGACTCGACCGTCGCAGCATCGGGAATCTGGTGACTGCCCGGCAGCAATTGGACCCGTCGGCAGAGCTGGAAAAGGTCCTCCGCCGCGGATACCAGGTTTTCAGCCGGGAGGATGATGGTTATCCCGCCAATCTGCTTCAGATTCCTCAGCCCCCTCCGCTCCTGTACATGCGCGGCCAGCTTGAAAAAAGTGACGAACTCGCAGTCGCCGTGGTCGGCACGCGGCGCGTCTCACCCTATGGACGCGAAGTGGCCGCCGAGTTGGGGGCCAACCTCGCCCGCCACGGCGTGACCGTCGTCAGCGGGCTGGCGCTCGGCGTAGACGCGATCGCCCATCAGTCCGCCCTTGACGCCGGCGGCCGCACACTCGCTGTCCTCGGCAGCAGCGTCGACCAGATCTATCCCGCCCGCAATCGAAGGCTGGCCATGCAGATCATCGAACAGGGCGCGCTGATCAGTGAATACGCCCTGGGCACTCGCCCCGAAGCCAGCAATTTTCCGCCCCGCAACCGCATCATCAGCGGGTTGAGCTTGGCGGTGATCGTCGTCGAAGCGGCAAAGCGCAGCGGCGCGCTCATCACTGCCGACTTTGCCGCCGAACAGTCCCGCGATGTATTTGCCGTGCCCGGCTCGATCCTGAGCCCCGGCAGCGATGGCTGCAACCGGCTGATTCAGGACGGCGCCATTCCTATCACCTCGGTTGACGATCTGCTGGAGCGTCTCCAACTGCCCACTGCGGTCGCCCATCGGGACGCCCGCGGCACGGTGCCGGCTTCGCCCGACGAAGCCTTGATTCTGCAACATATCTCTACCGAACCGCAGCACATGAACGATATCGTGCGGGCAGCCCCTCTGGACACCTCACAGGTCAGCAGTCTTCTGGCCATGATGGAGCTCAAGGGCCTTGTGCGTCAGGTTGGACTGATGCAATATGTCCGCGCCAACTGAACCTTAAAGACAATGTACGCAGTTATCCTTGCCGGTGGTGTTGGCACACGTCTGTGGCCCCGCAGCCGGAAACACGCACCCAAACAGTTCACCGACATCACCGGCAGCGGCCAGACTATGATCCAGTCTACCGTCGCCAGGTTGGAAGGGTTGGTGGCCACCGGTGACACATATGTCATCACCGGCAGCCGCTACGCCAGCCTGTGTACCGACCAGTTGGCCGGGTTGCCCCCCGAAAATATCCTGGTCGAGCCCGATGGACGCAATACCGCCCCGGCCATTGCCCTCGCCTGCGCCCACCTGCAGCTGCGCGACCCGGACGAAGTCGTCGCCGTTCTCCCCGCCGATCATCTCATCCAGGACGCTGCCGGCTTTCAGAACGCCCTGCGGCAGGCGGAGCATTGCGCCCGCCGCGGCTACCTGTCCGTGCTTGGCATCGAGCCAACCAAAGCGCACACGGGCTATGGCTACATCCAGCGCGAAGGACGGCCCCTTCCCGTGGCTGGCGACCTCCCCGCCTTCCCCGTGAAACGCTTCCTGGAAAAGCCCGATGAGGCCACCGCAGAACAGTTCCTGGCCGACGGTGGCTACTATTGGAATGGCGGCATCTTCGTCAGCCGCGTAAAGCGGCTACTGGCCGAATACGAAAGACAGATGCCCGCACTGTTCGCCGCCATCGACCGCATCGCCTCTGCCCTCGCCGCCAACGAGCACGACAGCGTGCTGGCTGAAGTCTGGCCGACCATGCCCGACATTTCGATCGACTATGGCCTGATGGAGGGCGCGCAAGAGGTGGCAGTAGTGCCCATGCAGGTCGGCTGGAACGACATGGGAAGTTGGGATGCCCTTGAAACCGTCATTCCCCGCGACGAGGATGGCAACATTCCGGTCGAAGGGGAAATCCTTCAGCTGAATAGCCGCGGCAATATCATAGCCGCGCACAAGCAGCTTGTAGCCCTGATAGATGTCGACGACCTCATTGTGATCGATGCCGGCGACGCCCTGCTAATTGCAAAGAAGGACAGTATTCAGCAGGTCAAACAGGTCGTCGCTAAACTGCAGGCCGCCAAACGCAGCGAACTCCTGTAACTGCGCGTTGGATGCGCCATTGGAAATAGGCTGGAAAATGATCGACCGTCACAAGTCACTTGTCCACATCCTGATGTCGGGGTTGGTAGGGCTGACTCTGGGCCTGTTTATCGGTTGGTGGGTCTGGCCTGTGCAGTGGACCGAGCCGCCCGCGGCGCAGCCCGCCGCGTCCTCCCCATCCCAGACTGTCGAAACCCCTGCCGGCGCTGGCGCGGCAACAGACTCGAGCTATTCCGCCGTCCTGGATTGGCTGAATCAAGGACTGCTGTACGTGGCCGCCGCGCTCCTGCTGGCCGGTGCCGTCGTCATCGGTTACCAGCTGTTACGCCAGTCGCAAGGAAACGATCCCTCGCAGCAGCCGTTCCCCCTGCCATTCAGCAGGAGGCGCTCCAAACAAGCAACTGCGCCGAAAGAGTCGCGCGCCAAACCGCCCCCTCTCGCCGGCAGACCGGTCAGACAGCGCCCAACCCTCAGTTGGCTGCACAGAGATCGCGAAACCGAAGAGCCCGCCAGCCTTGAAGAGCCAGTCTTCCGGGAGCAGGCGGTCGCCGCGCCCCGCTCTTTTGAACCGCCGCCGCCCTCCTCACACTTCCAACCCGAGACCGAACACCAAGTCGAAACTGGCGAGGAATCAGACCAGGCGAAGACTCCTTACGATGAAATCCCGGAACCAGAGGAGTGGGGCAGCCAGGTGTCGGTTAGCGAGGAATCACCAGCCCCGTCGGTCGACGAAGAGCCCGATCCAATCAATACGTCGCAGTATGCCCCCCCGGAAACCGCCGCTCCGGCGCTCCAGGAAGACGAAACCGAGCAGATTGGCGAATTCCGTGATGCCTCGCAGGATGAGTGGCCCGCGGACGAGTCGGCAGAAGACAATAATGCCGCCGCATGGGAAGACGAGCGTCATCCCGATGTCGCGCCTCTAACCGCAGAAAGCGCAGAATCCGTCGAAGACCTGGCGAGCGTCGACACGGGTCTCCGCGTCGACGACTGGCCAACGGTTTCAGCCGAGCCACCAGTACCGGATCGCGTCGACACGCCGGAAGCCGATCCAGGCGGCCCGGTAGAAGAAATTACAATCGAGGAGCCTGGCGCCGCGCCCGTAAGTCCCGCAGAACAGCAGGAAACGAGTCTGGAATCTGACCATGCCCCAAGGTTGGACCCCGGTATCGCAGACACGGGCCGCAGCCATACCGACCAAGAGCCAGCAGACCAGACCTCGCGCCAGATAGTAGGCCAATTTGAGGCGAACTACGCCTTCGGCGTCCAATCCTACGATGAGAGCTTCACCATCAACACAGCCGACGGTGAGCTTCTGGGCGCCTGTGGCATGGGAATCAACGAATCTGTCGATCGCGCCGCCGCTGAAATGGACCAGGTGCGGCTGCTCGATATCTGGCTATATGATCGCTCCGCCGTACAGAGCTTCAGCCAGCCCCTCGTTTCACCGGGTGCGGACCTTACCGGCTTGGACGGCCTCGCCGAAGTCGGCGGCGCCGTTTCATCCACGCCGCTTGAAGTCGTTCCAGGCCTGACATGTACTGTTCGTTCTGACAGCATCCTGCTGGAATGCTCAATCAAGAGCGTAACCTTCCTCGAAAGCGAACAGACACCGCAGCCCTTCCGCTCGCTGAGCGCCACTCTCGTTGTATATATTCTTGATTGAGTTGGGGACAAACAAAGCGCGGCGAGGCGGTCAAACCCCTTCTTCCGGGTCAAATAGGCGTCGGTATTCTGCAATAGCATAGCGGTCCGTCATCCCCGCAATGTAATCACAAACCACACGATGCAGATCGCCGCCATTTGCCGTTTCAGATTCCTGCGCTTCCGGAGGAAGCTGAGCCGGCTCCTCGACAAATGTCGAAAAGAGCGCACGAATGGTACGGTCCGCTTTTGCCGCCATCCGCGCCACCCGGTAATGACGATAAAAGCGATCAAAGAGAAACCGCTTCAGTTCCCGGTTTTCTTCCGCAATTTCCGCGGAGTAGGCCGCCATATTCTTGCCGCGCGCCCGCAGATCAGCCAGACTCTGCACGCCGGCGGCCTGCAGGTTAGCGGCCGTCGCCCGGATCGCGTCACTCACTTCAATTCCCACCAGCCGCCGGATAAACCGGTAGCGATCCAGCGGCTGCGTCAGGTCGATCGAAGTCGCCGATTCACCCAGCGAATCGAGCACGCGCCGGCTGATCGCAAGATCAAGGAATGCTCTGGGGCTCAGGATTCCGGCCCGCAGTCCGTCATCCGAATCGCTGGTGTTATAGGCAATCTCGTCGGCCAGATTGCTGAGCTGACATTCCAGCGTGCCCATCTCATCCGGGTTGTAATCCCGAGCATCAACAATGTCATAGTCGGTGTCGTGCTTGACCACGCCTTCCCGCACCTCGTACGTCAGATTCAACCCCGGATGGTCCGGGTAGCGCAACGCCAATTTGGTGATGACGCGATAGGTCTGCTTCTGATGATCATAGCCGCCGTGCCCTTCCATCAGTTCATTAAGCGTAGTTTCACCAGTATGGCCGAACGGCGGATGACCCAGATCGTGGGCCAGGCAGATCGCTTCGACCAAATCTTCATTACACGAAAGCGCCCGCGCCAGCGTGCGGCCAATCTGGGCCACCTCAATCGTGTGCGTAAGCCGGTTGCGGTAGTGGTCGCCTTCACTGTAAACGAATACCTGGGTCTTGAACTGAAGCCGGCGGAACGCGGTCGTGTGGATGATACGGTCGCGGTCCCTCTGGTAAGCAGTTCGATACGGATGCTCGGAAGCCGGATAAACCCGCCCGCGGCTCTGGCAGCTGCGCATCGCATAGACGGCCAGTTCCCTTTCTTCTCTCTGCTCCAACTCTTCTCTCGACACCAGCATTTTCGACCTTTCTGAAAGGAATCGAGGCTTGACACGGCCTCCAATCTGGCCGTCATCTCCGAGGGTCCTTGCCCCTCGGTTTCAGTATACAGTCAGATAACAAGAACAAGCCAACACGCCTTTCCAGACCATAGATCAGACATAGCCCATTTCGTAACATAAAAAGCACAGGCCGTATGCCCCGGGGGCATGGCAAGCAGATGTGTTCTCCCACTGCTGCTCGACAGGTCTAAGGGTAGACAACCAACTCTTGTTGCTTATCTGTCAGCACTAAACAGGTGCCAACGAGCACCAATGCAAATCTCATTTGACATCACAACTCCCCCGCCTGTTACCCAATAGAATCATGGCAGTCAATATTGTCACAAAGCAACATACAATACGCGGAACAGCCTCGTTCTAGAATTGAACGTAACTACTTAGCCACAGTACTTGACCATCCAGTCATCCTTGGAACCATTCAGGCTCTTGATGACGCAACTGGTGTACAGCCGCCGCCATGCTCGCCAGCTGATACGTTGCGAAGAAGGCACACTGTCGGTGAGGCATGTTTTTGTAGGGGGGCGTTGCGGGGGCGCAGCCCCTGCACAAGGGAGGCCGCTTGCGGCCGACCGCCCAAAATGCAACAGTGAGGAAAGAACGAACACCTCTGCTCGCCTCGATCAGGGTTGCGAATCAGTTGCGGCTGAGTAGTTACAATCGAACACGATTTAGCACCGACGCGAGAGGCGTGCTCTGTTCTCTCTTTGGTTCTGCCGCGTGCTATAATTGCCGATAACCGCGCAACAAGCTCATTTCACGGAGAGATTACGTGCTCAGGCGCTTGTTTGGTCGCCAGGAAGATAAATCGGCCGACGACGAAAAAATAGAAGAAAGCCTGCAAAAAACCCGTTCGGGCATATTCAGTCAGATCGGCTCGCTCTTTCAGGAGAACGAAGTCAGCGATGAACTGTGGGAGGAGTTGGAAGAGGCGCTGATCGTTGCTGATGTCGGCATGGACACCACCGTCGAGCTCGTCGAATCCACCCGCGACCGCGTTCAGCAGGAAGGCGTCAAACGCAGCCAGGATGCATACCTTATCCTCAAGCAGGAGATGGTCAAGCTCCTGCAAGCTGACGAACCGCTGCAGATTGAAGAACCGCGCATCCTCACCGTTGTTCTTGTCGTTGGTGTTAACGGCTCAGGCAAAACCACGACCATAGGCAAGCTGGCGTTGCGCTACAAAGAGCGAGGCAAAAGGGTTGTTCTGGCCGCCGGAGACACTTTCCGGGCAGCTGCCATCGATCAGCTCGAGATTTGGGGCGAACGGGCCGGCGTGGAAGTCATCGCCCAAGCCCCCGGTTCCGACCCGGCCGCCGTGCTCTTCGACGCCATGCGAGCCAGCCAGGAGAGCCGCAAGGCCGACCTCCTCATCACCGATACCGCAGGCCGTTTGCAGAACAAATTCAATCTCATGCAGGAATTGGAAAAGATGCGCAGGGTGGCTGCAAAACAAGTGCACCGGGCCCCGCACGAAATATTGCTGGTGCTGGACGCATCCACCGGCCAAAACGCTATCCTGCAGGCAAAAGGTTTTAAAGAAGCCTCCGGCGTAACCGGTATCATTTTGACCAAACTGGACAGCACTGCCAAGGGTGGCGCCGTCCTCAATATTAAGAAGCAGCTGGGTATCCCTGTGCGCTTCGTCGGTACAGGGGAAAAACTACATGATCTGGCAGAGTTCGATCCGGTGGCATTCGTAGAAGGTCTGTTGGGTGAGTAACCGGACCGACCCTCATATGGGGGCCGCCTGCAACGGTCCAACCTCTAGGATCCGGCGGCTCCGGAATGTTAACCATCATTCATCAAAGGAGATAATGACAAATGGGCGAATTAACTGACCGTCTGCATCTGCTCGCTGAGCGAGTCAACACGATCCGGAGGCGGCTTTGACCTGCCCAACAAAGTTGCTCAGACACAAGCACTGGAAGAAGAGTCGATAGCCCCCGACTTCTGGGACAATCAAAGGGCCGCACAGAAGAAGATGCAGGAGTTGAACGCCCTGCAGGAACAGATAAGAGTCTGGGATGGATTGGAACAACGTACCCAAGACGCCCTCGATCTTGCCGAAATGGCCGCAGATGACGCAGAAATGCTGATAGAATTGGAGGCAGAGGCCAATACGCTCGATGCAGAGCTGGAAAAACGGGAGTTCACACTGGCTCTCAATGGCAAATACGATTCAGGCAGCGCCATCATCAGCATCCATGCAGGTGCAGGCGGCACCGAGGCGCAGGACTGGGCGGCAATGTTACAGCGCATGTACTTGCGCTGGGCCGAAAAGAAAGGCTACGCCACCGAAATCACCGACATGACCCAAGGTGAAGAGGCCGGAATCAAGAGTGTCACCATCACCGTCGATGGGTCATACGCCTACGGCTATCTTCAGGCGGAACACGGTACGCACCGCCTCGTACGGCTCAGCCCCTACGACGCCGGTAACCGCCGCCATACTTCCTTCGCCAAGCTGGAAGTCATGCCCAATATCGACGAAGACATCGAAATCGAAATCGCCCCAAATGACCTTAAGATGGATGTCTTCCTGTCCAGTGGGGCCGGGGGCCAGAGCGTGCAGAAAAACGCTACCGCAGTCCGCCTCCATCACCTGCCTACCGGTATTGTCGTATCCTGCCAGAACGAACGCAGCCAAACGCAGAACCGGGAAATTGCATTGAGAATTCTACGGGGAAAGCTCTACGCAATCGAGCAGGAAAAAATAGCCGCCGAAAAAGCCCGTCTAAAGGGAGAAAATGTCCAAGCCGACTTCGGAAGTCAGATCCGCTCCTATGTCCTGCACCCTTATCAGATGGTGAAGGACTTGCGCACGAATGTAGAGACCGCCTCGCCTCAACCCGTCTTGGACGGTGAACTGGACCCGTTTATCGAGGCGTGGTTGAAAACACAGGTTGGCACATAAGCGAATCTTAGCCAGGGAGGTCCCAATGATTCAACTCGCGCCAGTGCGGCAGTCCGTCTCCGAACAGCAAGTTGACAATGTATCCGCCGCAGTATGGAACGGCCTCAACGCAGTCGCACTGTCCGAACGCGTTCGGCCGGGGATGCGGGTGGCTGTGGCCGTAGGCAGCCGCGGAATCTCCTGCTACAGGGAAGTGGTACAGGCGGTCGTCGAGTCCTTGCAAGCAATTGGCGCCGACCCGTTCCTCGTCCCGGCAATGGGTAGTCACGGCGGCGGCACTGCCGAAGGCCAGCATGCCGTCCTCGTCGGCTACGGGATGGCCGACCTTGGCGTCCCTATTCACAGCAGTCTGGAAGTCAAGCAGATCGGCGAAACTGACGGAATGCCGGTCTATTGGGACCGTCACGCAGCCGAGGCCGATGCCGTCATCCCCGTAAATCGCGTCAAGGCCCACACCGCATTCCGCGCCGACCACGAAAGCGGCCTCTGCAAGATCATGACCATCGGCCTGGGTAAAAAGCGAGGCGCGGCCACGCTCCACGCTCACGATGCCGTCACCGCAATTCCACAGGCCGCGCAGGTCATTCTGAAGACAATGCCGGTCGTAGCCGGTGTCGCCATCGTCGAGAACGGCCGCCACGCGCCGGCCGAAATTTCAGTCTTGCCCGGCGAAAAAATCTTCCAGGAGGAGCCGCCCCTACTACGGCAGGCCAAGGCACTCCAGCCGTCCATCCCCTTCGACGACCTTGATATGCTGGTCGTTCAGGAGATGGGCAAAAACATCAGCGGCACCGGAATGGACACCAACATCATCGGGATGTGGCGACGCAACGGCGGCCCCAGGGAACCCAACTTTCGCGTCCTGGCCGTCCTTGATCTGACGCCTGGCAGCCACGGCAATGCCTCCGGCGTAGGGCTGGCCGATCTCATCCCCGAACGGCTGCGGGCCAAGATCGACTGGCACGCCACCTATACGAACTGTCTCACCGCCGGCAACTTCGCCGCCGCCAAACAGCCCGTCACTCTTCCGACCGACCGGGAAATCATTGAGACCGGCCTGATGGGCAAAGATGCCGCCGCTGCCCGCGTTGTCTGGATCCAAAACACGCTCGAGCTGGAGACTCTCTGGCTTTCGCCCGCGCTCCTGGAAGAGGCCGCCGAAAAGCCGTCTCTCACCCGAGTTGGCCCGGCCCAGGACGTTCAGTTCAATTCCGACGGCGCCCTGCTCCCTCCAATAGCCGAAACTCTGACCTCTTGAGACGCCAAGGGAAAACGCATGGCACCGACTGACACTGCCCAAGCCCTCACATTCGATCTCTTCGGCACTATCCTGGACTTGGGCGGCAGCCTCAAACCCGCGATAACCGAGCTCCTCAATAGAGAGGCGCCGGCCACATCGCCAGAAACATTCTGGGACCAGTGGCGTGTGCGTCAGCGGCTGGAGCAGTACCAGGACACGATCATGATGGTGGGCCACGCTGGCTATCTCGAAACAGTGCGGCGAGCCCTTCACTACGTTTTCCGGCTGAACGAGATTTCGCCAACAGAGAATCGCGTGCAGGAGTTGATGGCCGCCTGGCAGGGTCTCACCCCCTTCCCGGAGGTAGTCCCCGCGCTGGAACGGCTCCACAACCAGTATCGTCTGGTCGTGCTCTCCAACGGAGACCCCCACTTCCTGGATCATCTGGTCCAAAATCGCGTGTTCTTCCCGTTTGACGACGTCATCTCCGCCACGGGCAACGGCGCCTTCAAGCCCCATCCCGGTGTCTACCGCCGGGCGGCCCATCTGCTCACCCTGGAAGTCCAGGAATGCATGATGGTTTCAGCCAACGCTTTCGACTGCGTCGGTGCCCGCGCTTGCGGATTCCAAGCGGCCTATGTGAACCGTTACCAACTGCCGGTCGAGGACTCGCCCTTCCTGCCCGCGCTTACCGTAACCAACTTCACCGAGTTGGCCGAAGCCTTGCTGTAAGAAATGGCCGGTCGTCCTGGTGCAGGCACGCGAAAAACTCGCTTCCGGCGTCCAACCCGGCCGCGCCAGTATTGAAGATGCATTCCGACAATTCGTCGAAGAATTGTACAGTGATTACTGTGTGTGCTAGTATCTCTCGTGCCGGGCCGGCTCGGCACGAACACTTTCTGGAGAGGTCGCATAGTCTGGCCGAGTGCGCGCGTCTCGAAAACGCGTAGGGTTTACGCCCTCGAGGGTTCGAATCCCTCCCTCTCCGCCTTAGTTCCCGGGCATAGTGTGTCCGGGAATTTTCTTTGATCAAATATTTTATTTGGTCATACGGTGATGCTTGCCCTGCTATCTCGTTAGCAGTCGGCATGTCATGCAAGGCAAAGACAGGAGGGGGGCGCAGGTATGTTGTGGGGTCGGACCGCGCGGCTACCACTTAAAGGCGACCGATTAGCCATTCCGCCAGTTCCGCCCTACATTGCCGCCAGAACTGTGCGCATTTCGGCAGCGATTCTAGGGCTTCTGGGCTTAGCATGGCTTCTAACCGAACTGCCGCTGCTCGTGTCGGCCGCGGCCATTGCCGCTATCAGCGCGACCCTGCTCCTATTGCGTTTCCCGCATCTGATCTGGCTGGGGCTTGCTGTCGTTCTGCCATTCGCCAGCGGATTCAAGATCGGTCCAATAAGCATTGCAGACGGCATCTTGGGGGCTGCCGTCCTTCTGTGGTTCGCAAATGGCGTGCGAACGAACCGGCTGCGACTGAACACAGGTCTTCTGCCATTGCTCTTTATCATCTATCTCTTGGCGCTCCTGCTTTCCTTCCGCAATGCGATTGATGTACGAGAAGCGTCTGAAGGTGTAATCAAGTGGCTGCAGATGCTGATAGCGATTCTATTAATTCAGGAGGCACTGACGCCGCGTCAAGTGCGTTGGCTGGTCTGGGGCCTCTTGACCGGCGCCATGCTGCAGGCCGCACTCGGCATGTACCAGTTTGTCTTCCGGATCGGACCGCCCAATTTCCTGCTGCTGGGCCGCTTTATGCGGGCGGCCGGCACCTTCGGCCAGCCCAATCCTTTCGCCGGCTATCTGGGGCTTACACTGCCTGTCGCGGTTGCGCTTTTCATGTTAAATCTCACTTCATTCGTGAAGCTTTCGGGCACCGGCCTCAAGCAAAGCCTCAGTGGTACCGTCCTCTACGGAGGGACGGCAGCTATTATCGGCATGGGACTGCTGGCCAGTTGGAGTAGGGGTGCCTGGCTGGGTACTGCCGTCAGCATGACAGTTGTCCTACTCATCTATGGCGGACGGTTGATCAAAATAGCCGCCCTCGCTGGGACCGCCGCCCTGCTGCTGCTCGGCCCCGCCCTGACGCGCTACATTCCAGGTTCTCTGACCGATCGTCTGTCCGACCTGCCTGCCTACCTGGGAATGGGCATGTGGGAAGTAGTCCAGCAACCGGTCAATGATGAAAACTTCTCCGTGATCGAACGGCTGGCCCATTGGATTGCCGCCCTGCGCATGTGGGAGCTGTCACCGTGGCTGGGCGTGGGCCCTGGCAACTACGCAGCCGTCTATCCGCAGGTACATTTGCCCCGCTGGGAAGAGCCCTTGGGCCACGCCCACAACATCTATCTCAACGTACTGGCAGAGAATGGACTGCTTGGGATGTTTGCCTATTTGGCGCTCTGGACAGGTGTGGTCTTTTGGCTGATCAGCACGCGCCGCCGCATCCTCCGCACAGAGAACGAGAATTTCGGCCGCCGGGGCTATGTACAGTCACCGCCAAGGACTGCCATCCCGTCCTCAGCGTGGACAGCAGCCCTATTCCTCGGTGTCTTAGGCATAATCGCCCATCTCTCGGTCCATCATCTGTTCGATAGCTTGTACGTGCAAGGAATGTATCTGCACGTTGCGCTGTGGCTTGGGGCAGCAGTTGCCCTGGCAAAAGACAAACTGACAGTTACCGGCTCTGCCTCCGCTTTTGAACCTCTTCCAGGGACAAGCCAGGCGGCTGCAGCACATACAAAATTTCGAGTACAATGATCGTTGTAGACTTGAGACAGGTTCAGAATAACTGTGCTGACACAACAGTAGAATGGACTACCAATTGAGAGGGGCCAAACTTCTGCCTCCGGGAAGCAGAAGACGCAAAGAGACGAAACGGTTCGTCAAGTTCGCAATCGTCGGCGCGCTTGGAGCGGTAACCGACGTTACCATTTTGAATCTGTTGATCGTTTTCGCCGGCTTCCCCTCCAATCTCGCCAACGGCACCGGTTTCTGTGCGGCAGTCCTCCAAAACTTCCTTCTCAACCGGTGGTGGACTTACCCTGAGAGTCGAATCCGCAATAGCCGCTTGCAAATGGCGAAATTCGCCCTGGTAAGCGTCGTGGGTCTGGGAATCAATCAGCTGGTCTTTGGCTTTTCTGATGAACTCCTGCGCCCGTATTGGATTGACTGGCTGTCAAGTGCCGAACTGGGCTTCACGATGAGTTACAATTCCGCCAAACTCTTCGCCATCGGCGTTGTTATGTTCTGGAACTTCGCTGCAAACAGGCTTTGGACGTTCAAAGGGCTGTGAAGCTTGTAATCGATTACACACCTGCGGTGCGCCAGTCCGCCGGCATAGGCCGCATCATTCGCGGGCAGGTTGACGCACTGGTTCAGCATAATCCCGGCTACGACCTCTCCCTTTTCGTTGCCGGGACCGTTGCTGCTAGTCAGCGCACCACTGCCCCGCTCCCTCTGCACACCTTTCCCTCCATTTCGGAGCGAAACCTTACCCGCATCTGGCACCGCCTGAAAATCCCCTTTCCCCGTGTCGAATGGCTTACCGGCGGCGCCATCGATCTGTTTCACGCTACCGACTTTGTCTTGGCGCCGGTCAGCGCCAGAACAAGGATGCTAACCGTGCACGACCTTGCCTTCATGCGTTATCCCGAAGCGGCAATGCCCTCCTTGCACCACTACCTGAACATTGTCGTTCCCCGGAGCATCGGCCGCGCCGACCACGTCATTGCCGACAGCGGCCACACTGCCCATGATTTGGAAGAGCTGTGGCCGCAACTCGCTGGCCGAATCAGCGTCGTACAGGGTGCCGTCGACCACAGTTTCTTTAGCCGCGTGACAGACCAGAACGCGTTGCAGGCGACACGGCGAAAGTATGGCTTCGACGACCGCCCCTTCATTCTCGGTTTGAGCACTCTCCAACCCCGCAAAAACTTCGCCCGTCTGATTCGCGCCTTTCACGCGGCTAGGCAGGAAGCGGCACTCCCGCACCAGCTAATCATCGGCGGCAAAAAGGGTTGGCTTTTCGACGAAATCTTCAGCACAGTGCGGGAGTTGAAACTGGAAGAAGATGTTCACTTCCCCGGATTCATTGCCGACTCTGACCTGCCAGCCCTCTATTCCGCCGCCGAATTCTTTGCGTACCCTTCTCTATACGAAGGTTTCGGGCTTCCTGTCATCGAAGCTCTGGCCTGCGGGACGCCAGTGCTCACCGCCGATAACTCCTGCTTACCCGAAGCTGGCGGCGATGGCGCACTCTATGTCGATGCCGAGTCTGTAGATAGTATTGCCGGCGGCATCACCCGCCTCGCTACCCAACCAGAGCTGCGCGCCCGGTTGGCTGCTGCCGGCCAGGCCCATGCACGCGCCTTTACCTGGCAGCGAAGCCTGCGCCATCTTCTCGATGCCTACGAACGGGCCCTGGCCTGACAATATGGTACAATTCACTGCAAGCAACCAGGATCTACGATCGCATGAATTCTAACCGCAGAACTGTCGCCGATTCGGCAACCCGCATTAGCCAGATAATGAATCCCGAACACGCCAACCTGCTGGGCAACGTTCACGGTGGTGTGATTCTGAAACTGTGCGATGAATGCGGCGGCATCACAGCCGCGCGCCATGCCCGGCGCCTCGCCGTGACCGTTGCCGTTGACAGCATGGCTTTTCACGAGCCGGTGCGGGTGGGCCAGCTGTTAAGGCTGCGGGGGCGTATCACCTATATAGGCCGCAGTTCGATGGAAGTCGAGGTAATTGTCGAAGCTGAAGACCTGCTCACCGGGGGAATCACGCACACAAACAGTGCCTATTACATATTTGTGGCCTTGGACGACAACGGCCTGCCAACCGAGGTCCCGCGTCTCGAGTTGACGAACGAACAGGAACGACGCCGTTTTGATGAGGGCCGGGAACGGCAACGCCAGAGGCTTGAACGCGCAGGAAGACAGAAGGAGGAAGCGCAGTAGTTCCTGCTGCGCTCATTGGATGCGCGTCTATCAACGCCTCTCCGGCCGACCGTTGAAGCTCCTCAATAAATGGCTGCTGCCCGTAGGTGCCTTGCTTACGATCGCAGGCTACTTTCGACCATGGATCTCGCATAAAGCGGCAGGGCTCGCAATTTTGGGGTTGGATTTGGGGGAAATCGTAAAGTTTCTGCACCCCGTACAACAAGGCGATATCCGTCTCTGGCGCGAAGGTTTCTACTTGCCGCTTGTCGCGGCCAGTGTCAGCATCAGCCTGAACGCATTTCGCCGCGACATGGCTGTTCCCGCTGAAGATTCCGAGCCGAACCATGGTGAAGGCATCAGAGGAAGCCAACCCACCTACGGTTGGCCGATGCGCGTCGGCCTCATTCTGCTCTCGATTGTCGCCGCGCTGAATCTGTTGCCGCCTGCCTGGACACCGCACCTACTACTCGCGCCTGAGTACCGCTTGCAGACCGCGGCCTTGCTGTCTTGTCTGGCTCTTGTCGCGCTCAGCCCTTTGGCCGCGCTCCTGCTGACGCCGGGTACGCTCCTGGCTTCCATAGGCAACAGCCCAGAAAACGCGAATCGCCGCGGCTGCCTTGGTCGAATCGTTTGGCCAATCGCCCTTGGGCGCGGCCTTCTCGCCGTAGGACTCACCGGCGCCGCAATCTATTTTCCATTAGCCCAGTTTCGGTGGATCCTGCCGACACTGGCCGACCTGTACGGAAAAATGCCCGACATCGGATACGGACCGGTACTGATGACTTTGGGACTTGCAGGTCTGCTTTTACACGGCCTAAGCGATATTTCCATTCTGTTGAGAAAATGATGGCAGAGTTTCAGGCAAACGTCAGAACCTATCAAATACCATTCCGGACCCTCTGGTTGCGCCGTAAGGATGTGATCGACCTGCGAATATCCGGGCGCACGCCGGAAGTGGACAACTGGACGACCGCAGATCTTGTAGCCCATATCGCCGCCTATCGTTTGGTTGGCGTTAGCATGCAGGATCACAAAAGGCTGGGTCTTGGTCGTTGGCTGCGCGCGACCGGAATCGAAGTCCCTTTTGAGGAAGGTGAACCGCTGCCCGCAGGCACGGTTTGCTACGACGAAGCTGGCCAGATCGCGTACTTCTCGGTCTGGCCCTTGCTCTCAGACGATGTGGACCAACACAACTATGAGCGCAAAGGCAAAGTGTTCCTGCTGCAGGACGGAGGCGTCGCTCGTATCCGCTTCCCCGTGCTGAACAAACGCGGTCGCGCCGGAGTCCTCGGCACAGCAGCGGGACTGTTGGCAACCAGGTGAGTGCCAGCCCCTGTCATTCCACTCTTGGAGAGGAATATCCGGTGGCAGTGCCGGAATCCTTAGTCCCTACCCTGGAAAGCACTAGCCCATTATCCATCTTTCAGCGGAGTTCAATTTATGCCAGAACCAATTCGCTTCGGGGTTATCGGCGGTAGCGGCGTCTACCAAATGGAGACGTTGTCAGATATCGAAGAAATCGAACTCGATACGCCATTTGGCAAACCGTCCGACGCCTACATTGTCGGCACTCTGCATGGCCAGCGCGTCGCCTTCCTCGCACGCCACGGACGGGGACATCGCATCAGCCCTACGCGGCTAAACCAGCGCGCCAACATCTATGGTTTCAAAATGCTGGGCGTCGAGTATCTTATCGCCGTCAGTGCCTGTGGAAGCCTGCAGGAAAGCCTCCGACCCGGCGATATCGTCATCCCCGATCAGATTTTCGACCGAACAAGACTGCGGGCTCTTAGCTTTTTCGATGACCCGGATGTTGGCACCGGCGGCCTGGTAGTACACGTGAATGTCGCCGACCCTTTCTGCGACTACCTCAGCGCCATCTGCTCCCAGGCAGTGGAGCAGGCCGGCGCAACAGTTCACATGGGAGGCAATTTCGTAACGATTGAAGGGCCCCGTTTCAGCACACGCGCCGAGAGTTTAGCATTCCGACAGCTGGGTATGGATATTATCGGCATGACCACGACCCCAGAGGCTTTCCTCGCCAGAGAGGCCGAAATGAGCTATGCCTGCATGGCCCACGTGACCGACTACGATGTCTGGCACGAAACCGAAGAGGTCGTTACAGTCGAAGCAGTAATCAGGATCCTTTTGAGAAACGCAGAGGTGGCTGTCGATGCAGTTGCCAACGCTATCAAATTGCTGGCCGACAGCGGGCCTTCCCCCCATGCCAGTGCCCTACGGGACGCCCTGATCACCAACAAGACGGCTGTTCCGCCTGAAGTCATAGACCACTTGGAACTCCTCGTCGGCAAATACTTTGGTCGCTAGCTAAGGACACCCTCCTCCCCATGGCCACTGTCGCCGCAACAATCGCCCAGTCTCTCTATGATGCCGGCGTCCGCCTCGTCTTCGGCATGCCCGGCGGCGAAGTCGTATCAGTCCTGGAGGCATTACAAAGACTCGGCATCCGCTTTGAACTGATGCACCATGAAGAAAGCGCGGTTTTTGCCGCCGATGCCCACGCGCGTGCCACGGGCACACCAGGCTGCGTCCTCACAACACTGGGCCCGGGCGCGCTGAACGCAGTGCCAGGCATTGGCCACGCTTGGCTGGACCGCGCGCCTATCGTCCTGATCACCGCACAAAAGCCGGACGCGCTGCTGCCCGCCTACACACACCAGGTGGTGGACTTGCAAGCCGTTTTCGGGCCGATCACCAAGCGCACGCTCAAAGTTACACCGCAGAATGCAGCTGCCGAGGTGCCGCCAACAATTGCCATGACCATGCAGGCCCGGCCAGGACCAGTGCATCTGCAAGTGAGCAATGAGGAGGCTGAACTGCCGGCAAAAGCCGCGCCGGCAGGCGTGTCGTCGCAAGGCAGGGAAGATTCAAATGTCGCGATTGCCCTGCCTGACCCGAATGAGGTTGCCCGTGCTCGCGAACTTCTTTCGAGCGCCTCCCTTCCACTAATCTTGGCCGGGCTGGGCCTGGAGCCGGAGGGCCCCTACAACGCGCTGAGAATTCTGGCCGAGGCGGCCAACGCACCGGTCATCGTCTCTCCCAAAGGCAAAGGCGCGCTGCCCGATGATCACCCCCTCAGCGCGGGCACAATCGGCCTGACCCGCAGCGACCCCGTTTACCAACTGCTCGACGAAGCGGACTGTGTCGTCGCAGTAGGTTTCGACGTCGTAGAGTTGGTCAAGCCATTCTCGCTCCCGCAGTCAGGTGCAGCTGGAATCGAAGGAGAAGCAGAATACGCTAAGCTGATATGGGTGGCCAATTGGCCCAATCATGACCCAGCGCTGCCCGCGGCCGCGGAGATTGTTGGACCGATGGCCGCGGCCCTGTTGCAACTGGCTGACAGCGGCTTCTCCACCGACCCCCAATGGGGCCGGCAGAGAGTGGGTGCATTCCGCACGCAACTCGCGGCCGTAACCGTGCCCAATCCTCGGCCCGGACTGCTGCTTCCTCAGCAGCTATTGGCGAGTATGCGCCGTCACCTGCCGGAAGACGCCTTACTGGCCGTGGACGTAGGCAGCCACAAAATCTTTGGCAGCTTGGAGTGGCCGACCCTGAGCCCCAATAGCTTTGCGCTATCCAACGGCCTGTCATGTATGGGCTTCGGATTGCCGGCCGCAATCGGCACAGCATTGGCCCAACCGGACCGGCCGGCCGCCTGCCTGATCGGGGACGGCGGGCTGCTCATGTGTCTGGGAGAATTGAGCGTCCTAGCCAGGCTGGATCTGCCAGTGACCGTTGTCGTGGCGGTTGACAACGCCATCGATCTGATCCGCTCGCATCAGCTGCGCCAAGGCAAGCAGCCCTATGGTACCGAGTTTCCCGCACCCAATTTCTGTACTATCGCTGACGGTTACGGCATCGCCTCCGCCCGTGTCTCTTCCCCGGACGAATGCGACGCGGCCATGGCGAGTGCCATAGCCGCGCAAAAACCTTTCCTGATTGAAGCCCACATCGACCCCGTGGGCTATCCTACCACCCCGCGCTAACCGCTTCGCCCAGAGTCAGAACGTTACTACCTCGCGTTGCGAAATCTTGGATTCATCCAGGTCCATGCCAATGCCCGGCGCGCTGGGTACGCTTACACTGCCATTGACCGGCTTAAGCGGATTCTTTAGAAAGAACTGGTGGACTTCGTTCCACTTGATCAGGTATTCCAGCATTGGCGTAGTCGGCTCGGGCCAGGCCGCGATGACGTGTATACTGGCCGGCGTTGAGTGTCCATGAGGGATTACCGGCACATCGTAGGCGGATGCCAGGGCCAGAATCTTCTGTATCTCCGAAATGCCGCCGCACCAGTAGATGTCAGGCTGGTAGACGTCGCACGCACCCGCGTCCATCAGTTGTTTCAGTCCCCAACGTGTGTATTCGTGCTCGCCTCCGCTTATGGGAATATTCACCGCAGCGCGGATCTGTGCGTACTGGTCGATCTTATCGGGCAGTACCGGCTCCTCGATCCAACGAGGGGCGTACTCTTCCAGGCGACGGGCCATCTGCACCGTGTAGGGTACATCCCAACTCATCCAGCAATCCAACATAATGTCTACGTCCGGTCCAACACTTTCGCGCAGCGTACGTGCCAGCCGCAAATTGCGCTCCATGCCCATCTTCCCGTCAGTGGGGCCGTCGCGGAAGAACCACTTCGTCGCCCTGAAACCTTCCTCCACGAACTGCTTGGCCCGCTCCTGCACCAGTTCCGGATCCAGCGAATAGCCCAGGGCGCTGGCGTAGGCCGGTACTTCAGTCCTGGTAGGTCCCCCCAGCAGTTGGCAGACCGGGGCGTCGAACCACTTGCCCTTCAAGTCCCATAGCGCGCAGTCTACCGAGCTGAGCGCCATCATCTCAGTACCTTTGCGGCCATGCACCTGGGCTCGGTACATTCGGTCCCACAGTCGTTCCGTTGCCAGCGCGTCGTGACCGATCAGAAGCGGCGCCAGTTGCGTCTGAATAACGAATGCCTGGTCAAAGGGCAGGGGCCCACCGATACCGGACACTCCTTCGTCGGTCTCGACTTCGACAAAATACGCAGTGATGTTATAGCGGCCTTCGCCGACCTCGAACATTTCGTGCGGGCCTTCAGCCTTATGCTCAGGGTAAATGTCGAGCGGGCGCACCAGCCGCTCCTCCCAGAACTCCCCGTCATAGTCCAGAACGCCTTGTAGCCGGGATACCGTTACAGCAGTGATTTTCATGGTCTTTTCGCTCGCTTATTAATTGAGTGGTTACCCATATGTAGTATACTAAGCTGGAGTCTCACGGCAATATCCTGGTGCTTTTGTTGATCCGGAATGCTCTGCCGATTTTGGTCAACTGAATGCTCAGGTAGATAGTCGCCAAACCCCGGAGGGTCCGCAAATCACGCACGCGCTTATGGCAGCATCAGTGAAATTTAGTTCAACTGTGGCGAAATCGACCGGTCAAAAAACACTTACTGAGCCGGAGCATATCTGATGAGCAAGACTTGGCGCGGCATCTTTGCAATTGTCGTCACCCCGTTTACCGAAAACCTGGAATTGGATGAAGCCGCACTGCGCCGGCAAGTCGATTTCTGCATTCAGGCCGGCGCCGCCGGTCTCGTCGGCCCTGCCAACGCCGGCGAGTTCGCCGCTATGTCCGACGAAGAGCGCCAACGCTGGATCCGAATCGTCGTAGAAGAAGCCGGCGGACAAGTACCGGTCGTCGCCGCCACAACCCATGGCCACACGGTTCCGGCCGTTGCCCTCGGTTGTTACGCCCAGGATGTAGGCGCCGACGGCATCATGGCCATGCCGCCCCACATTTTGCATCCGGATGCAAACGGCTGCTACGACTATTATCAGGCTCTCGACAAAGCCCTGAACATCCCGATCTGTATTCAGAACTTTATGGGTCCAATTGGCACCCCAATGTCATCAGAACTGTTGGCTCGCATGTGTCGCGAGTTGGAGGGGGTACAGTATTTGAAAGAAGAAACTCTACCGGAGCCGCGCGCCATTTCGCGCACGCTGGCCGCGGCCGGCGACGCATGCAAAGGGGTCTTTGGCGGGCAGGGCGGTATCTACATGATCGATGAATGGCGGCGGGGGGCGTGCGGCAACATGCCGGCCAGCCAGTCTGTGGACATCCACACCAGGATCTGGCAACTGTTGGAGGCAGATGACGAGCCCGCCGCCCGGGACCTGTTCAACCGACTGCTGCCGCTCCTGAACTTCGAGCGCATGCACGGTGTCGCCGTGTATAAACAGGTCTTCATACGCCGAGGCATCTTCACTTCTACTGCCAGCCGCATTCCCGGCGCCTACCTGGACCAGCAGGACTTGCAAGAATTTGACGCGATTTGGCGGGACATAGAGTCGCTTTTGTCCTCCTGACCGAAGCCAGTAAGAATAGTCTCACCAAGTCGAGAGCGGTAGGTCGAAGTCGCAAACAGAAAGTCTCCCCGATTCTAGGAATACAACAGTAGCATCAGTCGAACTGTATCCTCTTCGTATTCCGCGCGATGTACCCTATCTGGGCCCGCTGGAGGATGACATCCGCCCCAATCCAAGAGGCTACATAGTCCGGCCGGGCAACCGAACCGTCTACCCAATCCACGACCAGACTCTTCTCGTGAAGGCAGTTGCCAGCGACGGCACAGTCGGTTGGGGCGAATGTTTCGGGGTTGTGGCGCCGCAGGTGGCGCATACAATTCTTGAGGAGTTGCTGATCCCCTTCGTCATTGGCCGCTGCCCCCACGACGTGGAACGCATCTACGAGGATCTGTACGACTTGCAACGCGTACGCGGCCATTTTGGCGGCTACGCCCTCGACGCCATCGCCGGACTCGACATCGCCCTTTGGGACCTGCGTGCCAAGCTGTTGGGGCAGCCGGTTTGGCAGCTATTGGGCGGCCTGCGCCATGAGCAACTGCCTGTATACGTCTCCGGACTGCCCGGCGCGACTAAGGCGGAGCGGGCCGCACTGGGCAGGGAATGGATAGACCGCGGCTTCTCCGCATTGAAATATGCCGCTGTCGTCGCTGACGAAGGCGAGGTCGCCGAGATTGAAGCCATCCGCCAGGAGGTCGGGCCCGAGCCAAAGATTCTAGTCGATCTCCACTGGCGCTACACCGCGCTGGAAGCAGTCCAACTGATCGATAGGCTATGCGAATTTGACCTGTATTTGGCCGAAGCGCCGGTTGCGCCCGAAGATCAGGCCGGGCAGGCCCGCGTAGCCCGCGCAGCGCGAACTCGGATCGGGCTGGGAGAGGAGTGGCGCACAGTCCATGAATATCTTCCGCGCCTGCAAGCCGGCTGCATGGACGTCATTCAACCGGAAATGGCCCATACCGGGATTACCGGTTACCGGCGCATCTGCGAACTGGCGCAGCCATTTAACTGCCAGGTAATGCCCCACGCCACTATCAACATTGGTATCGCCCAGGCTGCCAGCCTTCACGTAGCAGCCACGCTAGCCAACTTTGCCATGCATGAGTATCAACACTCGATTTTCGACCGTAACAAACGCTTCATTCACAGCGCCATGGACTGCAAAGCCGGCTACTTCACGCTTCCCCAAGGGCCGGGACTGGGCACGGAACCCACCGAAGAAGCGCTCAGTTTTGCAGTCAACCGAAACTAGACCGACAAGGAGTCCTCGGAATGACAGACAAAGAGTTTGACATCGTCGATACGCACTGTCATATCGGCCTGCATAAGTACGAGCCGGTCGAAGTCCTTCTCTATCACATGGAGAGAGCAGGCGTCAATCAGGCCGTGTTGATCCAATACATGGGAAACAGCAACAACCGCTACCTCGTAGAAGCCATCGAAGCAAACCCGAACCGCTTGGCCGCCGCGATGATCGTGGCCGAAGACGACGATGGCAGCGCCGTCCGCGCTTGGGCGGAACAAGGGATCGCTGGCATCCGAATGCTGGCAGACTTTCGCGGGCGCGGCAGCGATCCGCTTGCCCATTGGCGGGCTGCAGCCGAGTTGGACCTGGTGGTTAGTGTATTCAGCCGGCCCGACATTTTGCAGAGCCCTGAGTTTACCGAAGTCCTGCGCCTGTTCCCCGATCTCTCGATGGTTATAGAGCATCTTGGCGGAGTCAAACCTGGTGTTGATTTGGACGAATTCGCTGCCATAACCGCCCTTGCCCAGCACGAGAATCTGACGATCAAGTTGCCTGGCTTTGGAGAATTCTGCCATCTCCCTTGTCCCTTTACAGACGTCCCGCCCCTGGCCGAATTGACGTTGGAGGCATTCGGCGCCCAGAGAATCATGTGGGGCAGTGATTGGCCGCCTGTAAGCACCCGTGAGGGCTTCGACAACTCGCTGGAGTTTCCACTCACTTATCTTGCCAACATAAGCGCCGAAGAGCGCGCCTGGATTTTCGGAAAAACAGCTCAACAGGTTTGGAAGCTTGAAGGCTGAGCCACAATAATTCGCGGCCCGCGGATTACACCTGAGCCAAATGTTGGCTGCAGAACACTTCACCGCCTACCAAGGAACGCACTAATGCCCAAAGTCATCCTATTCACCAGTCTTGTAGCCGAACTAGCCCAACAAATAGTTGCTCCGGCCCCCGCAGACTGGGATGTTAGGGTCCTACCCCACGATCTGCCAGAAGCAGAAAAGGCGCGCCAGGCCGCCGACGCCGATTTCCTGATCCTCTTTCCCAGCACCCTGGAAGAATCGGTATTGCGAGCAGCGCAAGGACTGAAACTGGTTCAGCTTGTCAGCGCCGGTTTCGAACACATGCCCCTGGACCTGCTTTCTGAGCTGGGAATACCGCTTGCCAACAACGGCGGCACAAATTCAATTGACGTGGCCGAGCACACCTTCACCCTGATCTTGAGCGTATACCGCCGCCTGGCCGAGATGGACCGCAATGTGCGCAACCAGGGTTGGAAGGATATCGACAGCGGCATGACGACCTTCACGATTCACGGCAAGACCGTAGGCATCGTCGGCCTCGGCCACATTGGTAAAGAAGTGGCCAAGCGGCTGGTCCCCTTCCAGGCCGAAGTCCTCTATTTTGACCCATTTCCAGTGACCGCTGAGGAGGAACGCCATCTGCAGGTTGAGCGCGTATCTTTAGAGGAGTTGCTGGAGCGTTCGGACATCGTCACTCTCCACGTACCCTTGAATGAGCATACCCGAAATCTCATCGGGCCGGCTGAATTGGCGCGCATGAAGTCTAGCGCAATTCTCGTCAATACCTGCCGCGGCCCGGTAGTAGATGAGGGCGCACTCACCGAAGCCTTGAACAACGGCACTATTCGCGCCGCAGGGCTGGATGTCTTGCATGACGAACCGACGGCCCCCGATAACCCTATTCTAAAACTTGATAATGTCATCTTTTCTCCGCATATCGCCGGCGTCACCTACGACACCTGGCAGCGAAGAGGCAAGTTCATTTTCGAAAACCTGCAAGGCGTGTGGGCAGGGGAAGAACCGCTTTCAAGAATTCGACAATAGTCGGCCCTTTCCTCTGGATGAACAGGTGTTGAACGTTCCCAACTCGATGCCCAGAGAGCCCAATTCTGAACACCGCTCTCCTTTGCCGTTCGGTCTGCGCGCTGTTATACTCCCTCCAAAGCATGCTCATCTGACCGCTCCCAAAAATCACTGCGGGGCCCACCATAACTAGCGTGCTCCAGCGGCCACTCTGGCCGAATTTTGTTTTGTTGGTTCGGCGGCAGAATCGCATCTGTCTTTCCCCTGACTGCACCGGGACAGGCCAAAGTTGACGTGGTGCAGTCAGTTCAGGAGCAGTCATGTCAGACATCGCATTTGTACAGGACCTGGCCCGACGGCTGCGCGAAAACGTCGCCCAGGTCATCGTAGGTAAAGACGAGACAGTCGATCAACTGTTGGTCGCCCTTTTTTGCGAAGGTCATGTTCTGTTGGAAGATGTCCCCGGCATAGGTAAGACGATGCTGGCCAGAACCCTCGCAGCCTCTCTGGGAATCAGCTTTCAACGCATCCAGTTCACCCCCGATCTCCTCCCGTCGGATATCGTCGGCGTCAGCGTCTATAACCGCAAGACAGACGATTTTGAATTCCGCCCCGGGCCCATTCTGGCCGGTGTGGTCCTGGCCGACGAAATCAACCGCGCCGGCCCACGTACCCAGAGTGCCATGCTGGAAGCCATGGAAGAACGCAACGTCACAGTCGACGGTATCAGCCATGCGCTCCCCTACCCATTCTTTCTTATGGCGACCCAGAACCCGGTCGAGTTGGCGGGTACATTCCCTCTACCTGAAGCGCAGATGGACCGCTTCCTGATCCAGGTGGCGATGGGCTATCCCCAACGCGAAGAGGAACGCCAGATTCTGCACCGCTTTCGCGCCGACAACCCGCTGGACCGTATCCAGCCTATCGTCAACGCCGAAGACATCCGCCGTGCAGTAACTATCTGTCGCGATGTACACGTCCATCCTGTCTTGGAAGATTATCTTCTCAATCTCGTTGAGGCCACCCGCGTCGAAAGCGCTCTGGACCTGGGTGTAAGCCCGCGCGGCAGCCTCGCATTTTACCGCACCACGCAGGCCTTCGCCGCCATTCAGGGAAGGACGTTTGTCACGCCGGACGACATCCAACGGCTTGCCTTTCCTGTCCTGCGCCACAGGCTGATTCCCGGTCCGGATACCCGTTTGCATGGCACCTCAGTCGCCAGCGTGTTGGAAGGCATTGTTTCCAATGTGCCCGTCCCAGTAGAGGAAAATTGGCAGGATAGCCCGACCGAGTCAGAATCGCCGCCCTTGAAGGAGCCGCTCGACCCAAGCCAGGATGAGGGGCTGAACATGGACATCTCCTCCGAGTCCGCAGACGCAGTAACCGCTGTCGACGGGCGCTCGACCGTCTCAGGCTAATGGGGCGCACCGGCTGGATGGCTGCAGTTGTCATATTGGTGCTGGCGCTCTTTACGCGCAACAGCCTGATCTTTACAATGGCCCTCATTCTCGCTCTGCTGGGGCTGGTGGTTTGGCTTTGGAGTCGTTACAGCCTTTCCGAGGTGACCTACCATCGAAGGTTCGGCGTAGAACGCCTCTTTTTCGGTGAAGAAACGGACTTGCGCCTGGAAGTAACCAACGCAAAACCGTTGCCCCTGGCTTGGCTGCGCTGCGAGGACGATATCCCCACTGCGCTCGACTTGAAACCCGATGAACGAACCCGGCACTTCCTTCCAAGTCGGCGCGTCCTGGTCAACCTGTTCTCCCTCGGTCTCTACCAACGGGTCATCCGCCGCTATACGGTCACCGGCACCCAGCGCGGCGCCTGGAGATTCGGGCCAGTCCAACTGGTCTGTGGCGACATCTTTGGATTCCGCAGCCAGTTCAGAGACTTTTCGGATACCACGCTTCTTCTGGTCTATCCCCGTCTGTATACACTGCCTGAATTGGGGTTGGACGCCCGCCACCCTTTTGGAGACTACCAGAGCCGTAACCGGCTGATCGACGACCCTCTGCGCGTGAGCGGCGTTCGCGAGTATCTTCCCGGCGATAACTTTCGCCACATTCACTGGAAGGCCACAGCTCGCCGCCAGGAACTGCAGACCAAGCAGTTCGAGCCGTCCGCCTCACGCCCACTGGCAATCTTCATCAACATCCGCACTTTCAATCACCGATTTGAAGGGATCGACCCCGCGTTGCGCGAATTCGCCATCAGCGCCGGCGCTTCCCTTGCCCGCTGGGCGCAGCTGCGCGGCGATGCCTTTGGAGTCTTCGCCAATAGCATGATGTACGCGGGCCAGCGCGTGCGAATTCTGCCCGGCGCGCACCCAAGGCAACTCACACGCGTCCTGGAAGCACTTGCCTACTGCGTGGGCGTGCCCCATACGACAATAGAGAGAGTTCTGCTACAGGAGGCCGACCACCTCCGCAACGGAACATCGATCGTTCTGATCAGCGCAACCCTATCGGATAACCTGCGCCGGGTTTTGGCTGATCTGCATCGTCGAGGGTTTGCGGTCACTCTACTGGGCATCGGTGGGTTGACTCTTGAGAGAGCTATCCCTGGCGTAACCTTTCAGCAACTGTCGGAGCAGGCCCTGTCGGAGCAGGCCCTGTCAGACCTGTCCTTCGAAGCGGAGCAGGAGATTCCCAAAGTGGCGGAGCCTGTCCCGGCCGGTTAAATGCCTGGCGTCAGCTAGCCGCGTCCCCAGGGGTTGCACTACAGGGGTTGCACTACAGGGGCTGCCTCCTTCACGCATCCTTTCCTGACAGAACTTTACATAATTCTGAGAGATGACTTCATCAGTTGCAGTACCTTGGAAGCACGTAGAGTGGAATAACGTTGAGGGCCTGCTTTTGCCAGTCCTGGTGGGTTTCATGCGCCTGTGTTGGCTCTGGCCCTGGATGCTACTTCTGCAGGGCTTCTTGTCCCCGTCCGTCGCTGGCCCTTTGATGTCACCGTGGATGATTGTCGTCCTGCAGGTGTTCAGCTTTTCACTTGCCCGCTGGACAATGCCGACTTTGGCTGAACGCAGAGACTTTCGTCGGGCCAACCAGGTGCGGCGGCACATTGCAACCTTTGGATTGGCGGCACTACTGATTCTGTTGTGGCTGCGCTTCCTTCAACCGGAATTTGGAGTCTGGGATCTTCGCTGGCTACTTGCCGCGGGCTACGACCTGATCTACTGGCCAGACAATCCAATTGAAGTTCCCGGGTCGGCGCTTTTCCTGTTCATGGGCATCTTCCTCTGGCTGCGGGGCGCGCTGGATGGCCAAGGTCAGTATCGACACGAAGAGATCTGGCGGGCGTTTCTTACGGGCGGCGCCGCGCTCGCCCTGTTTGCCTGGATCATTCCCGCAGGTTTCCAAGGCGGCCAGCCCGGGGCGGCTGTCAACCCGTTTGCCGCAGCCGAAGGCCAACTGTCTAATCCCGTTGGGCTGCTTCTTCTCTTTGCTGGCGCTGGTCTTGCGGGGTTGGGTGTTGCCAACCTTGGAAAGTCGGGCGGGTGGCGCCGCCGCGCCCGCGTGGGCAGGTTGCGCCCCAACCGCGGCTGGATGGTTGGCATTGGTTTGACGATCCTATTGATGCTTGGCGTTGCCTTGTTGATTGGGCTGATTATCCAGCCAGAGGACGCAGCCATACTTTGGACAGCGCTCGGGCTGATTTGGCGCGGGATCAGCACTGTACTGGTGTGGATTATCACCGTTATCGCCTACCCGATATTTATCTTGATCGAGTATCTGATTCGCTTCCTGCAAAGCTTGTTCGGTGACCGTTCACAGGAAAATGAATCGGCCGGCAGACCTCAGCCCCCTACACCTGAACCATTCCCGGAACAGCCGGAAAGGGTTGTCGAAGCAGTGCCGGAGCCTTACCGCTGGGTTGCCCTGCTAGTTGTCGCAATCGGCGTGTTCATCATCTTCATGCTGGTTCTACGCCAGCTGCGAAGCCGAAAGGATACGGAGTCTGACGAGGTGCGCGAGTCGGTCCTGACCACAAGTCTGC
This sequence comes from Caldilineaceae bacterium, assembly GCA_965116395.1. Lineage (GTDB taxonomy): Bacteria > Chloroflexota > Anaerolineae > Caldilineales > Caldilineaceae > Bin5. The sequence continues at coordinate 4,051,763 of OZ220684.1, read as the reverse complement.
TTCAGGCACAGCTGGCCAATCTATGGGCGCGATTGCGTTCTCGATTCGGTCCTGCTCCGGAGGACCCTGACCCATTCTTGTCTTTGGAGGGGGAGAGCGACACCCGTCGTCTGATTCGCGAAATCTACCAAAGGTTGCTTCTCTTCGCGCATTTCCGCAACGTCCTGAGATCGCAAGCGGAAACACCATCTCGCTTTGCCGGCCGCCTGACCGACATTCCCGGCTTTGACGGCCCGCTGGTGCAGACTATCACCTCGGCCTACAGCGAGGCCCGCTATGGCGACCAGCCACCCTCTCAAGAGACAGCCGCGGCCGCGGAGAAGGCCTGGCAGGAAATCGAGTCTGCCTTAGAGACTGACGATTCGGAAGAATCCACTTAATCTGAATTCCAGCTGAATTCATTTCCATTCTTGGCCTGCACGGAGTAATGCCCATGAACGGCGCTCAATCTCTCATTCGCACACTGTATGACGGCGGCGTGGACACCTGTTTCATGAACCCCGGCACGTCGGAGATGCACTTTGTTGCTGCTTTGGACTTCGTGCCGCAGATGCACTCGGTCCTGTGCCTGTTTGAGGGCGTCGCCACCGGTTGCGCGGACGGCTTCGCCCGCATGACCGGCAAGCCGGCAGCAACGCTGCTGCACACGGGGCCAGGATTGGGCAACGGCATCTCCAATCTGCACAACGGGCGCAAGGCCCACTCCCCAATAGTTAACATTGTCGGCGATCACGCCACCTATCACCTGAAATACGATGCCCCACTGACGTGCGATATCGAGGGCCTGGCCCGGCCGGTATCGGGTTGGGTCCGCACTTCGCCAAATGCCCGCGCAGTCGCCGGCGACGGTGCCGCAGCCATAGCCGCCGCCCTTACGCCACCAGGTCAGGTCGCCACTCTGATACTGCCGGGGGATACTGCTTGGGACGCGGCGGAGGGCCCGGCTCCCCCCCAAGACCCGCCGCCGATGGCACAAGTGCCGGAGGAACGTATAGCCGCAATTGCGCAGCTGCTGCGCCGAGGCGAAGAGACAGTAATTCTCGTTGGCGATCAAGTGATGTGTAACGAAGGTGTCAGCGGCTTGGCGCACCGTGTCGCCGCGGCAGCCAATGCCAGAGTGGTCGGCAATCGCGCTGCGGCGCGCGTATCAAGGGGGGCCGGCCGTCCAGTTGTGGCTCGCCTTCCCTATCCGGTAGACCAGGCGGTTGCCTTGTTGGCGGGCGCACGGCATGTTGTATTGGTCGGTGCCAAGGACCCCGTGGGATTCTTCGCCTACCCGGACAGCCCCAGCAGGCTGGCGCCGCCCGATGCCCAAATCCATCTGCTTGCCGCCGAGGACGAAGATGTTCCGGCCGCGCTCGACGCCTTGAGCGAAGAGCTGGCCGCGCCATCCGATCCACCTCCAGTAGCGCCCTTTGAGCCCCCGCCGCTGCCGACCGGTTCGCTGACGCAGGAGGCGGCATGGACTGCCCTGTGCGCGCTGATGCCTGAAAACGCAATCGTTTCCGATGAATCCGTTACCAGTGGCCGCCAGGCCTACCCGCTCACCCAAACCGCGCTGCCCCATGATTGGCTTCATGTGACCGGAGGCTCTATCGGCCAGGGCCTGCCTGCTGCCACCGGCGCCGCCGTAGCCTGCCCTGATCGCCAGGTGTTTGCCATGGAAGGCGACGGCTCCGGCATGTATACCTTGCAGGCCCTGTGGACGCAGGCGCGCGAATCCCTGAATGTTGTCAACGTCATCTTCGCCAACCACAGTTACCGTATCCTGCAGGGAGAACTGCAGAATGTTGGCGGCGACGCAGACGCAGGGCCCCATGCCCAGGCCATGATGCGCCTCGACTCTCCTACTCTGGATTGGGTTTCCATTTCTGATGGAATGGGCGTGCCGGCTGTCCGCGCCGCGAGCGCCGACGAGTTTGTGGCGGCGCTTCAACGGGGGATTGAAGAACCGGGACCTCTCCTGATCGAGGCGTTGATCTGAGAGTAGGTAGACTACGGAAGGGGCACGAAACACGCTGTGACGCGCCCTTTCACTTTCGGCAATGCTTCCAACTACTCCCTACCCGAACCCACCTGACGCCATCCTACAGGTGCTGGACGCGTTCATGGCAGAGCGGGCGCCAGTTTACATCGTCGGCGGCGCGGTGCGGGATCACCTCCTGGGTATCTCCTCTATTCCAGGCTGGTCTCATCCAATCGTAACCGATCTGGACCGGAATGCCGGCCGCGCGTCTGCCTCCTTCTCTCAGAACACGGGCGCCGCGACAACAGACTTGGACCTGGTTTTGAGTGGCCCTGTCTTGCCAGTCGCGCGGCGGGTGGCGGACAGGCTCGGCTGGGCCTACTATCCTTTGGACGAAGCGCGAGATGTCGCCAGGATCATTGGAGACGGCGCCGACGGCCGACGGATAGAATGTGACGCCGCGGCCCTGCGAGGCGACCTGCAGTCCGACCTGCTGGCGCGTGATTTCAGCGCCAATGCGCTCGCACTGGAAATCCCCTTCGACAATTCGCCTCGGCTTATCGATGTTTGCGACGGCATGCGCGACGTCGCAGCAAAGCGGCTGCGTCGTGTAACACCCGAAAGCCTGCCCAATGATCCGCTCCGCCTCTTACGGGCCGTGCGCCTTGCCGCCCAGCTGGGATTCACAGTCGAGATTGAAACGCGGCAACAGATTCTCGCGAGCGCCGAAACGATTCTTTCCGTCAGCGCCGAACGAGTGCGGCATGAGCTGTGGAAGCTTCTGGACTGCTCTCGCCCGGACGTTGGCATCAACGACTTGCACGAGCTCGGCCTTCTGTCCCAGCTGTTTCCGGAGGTCGAGGCCTTGCAAGGTGTGATCCAGTCTTCACGTCACCATCTCGACGCCTACGAGCACACACTTTTAGCCGTTCGTTACGCTGCCGAATTGCGAGATTGGCTGCGAGGAGGTCCACCCCCGGGAGACAGTCGCCTGAGCCAAACTCTAGATCCATGGGCGGAGGAGCTGCGCACACACTTCAGCGCCGACATCGCGGCCGGCCGCGACCGCGCCGGATGGCTCACCTGGCATGCGCTATTTCACGACACTGGCAAGCCCGGCAGCCTCTCTACTGTGATCAAGAACGGAATCGAGCAGCCGCGCTTCGCCGGCCACCCCCAATTGAGTGCTCAGATAGCGGCCCTCCAGGTCGCTAACCTCCGTTTCAGCAGGCGAGAAGTGTTATTGGCTGAGCGAGTCGCGGCGTTGCATGGTTATCCACGCGATTTGTTCGAGGCGCTCTCTCCTGCGGACCCCCGCATCGACCCGGTGGCGGCTTACCGCTTCTTTCGCGACGCCGGCAGCGTCGTCGCCGGCCACCAATTTGCACAGGTCTCAGGTATACATTCGGACAGGGGGCATCAACCATTCGATGGACTGGATGTGACGCTCCTGGCGATTTCCGATAGGCAAGCGACCGGACAAGAGCGCGGGGATGAGTGGGGCCGCTTCCTCGTCTCAATGGAAGGCTTGATTTCCTATGCATTCTCGCAAGCGGCCGAACATCTGACCAAGCCGCTCGTAGACGGCCACAGTTTGATGAAGCATCTGGGGTTGACGCCGGGCCCAAGAGTGGGAGACATCATGCGTGAACTGGCAGAAGCACAAGCAGCGGGCACAATCACTTCTGAGGATGAGGCATTGGCGCTGGCAGAACTGCTAGCTGAAAAACTCAACCCCTAGGCCGCGGTCGAGTCGCATTCCTGAACGTTGCCAGCAAAGGTGTTGACCCTCATTTGCTCTGCTCTCCGATAGCATTTTGGCGGTCGGGCCTGCGGCTCTCCCATGTGGGGGGGGACACCTCCCTTAAAGTCCCCCTCCAAAAGCATACTTCACCGACGTTACGCCTTCTTCCCGACAGTGCTGCTCAACAGACGTTGAGGCTCCTTACCGAATACCCAATCGGATCGGATGAATGGCGCCGAGAATAAAGGGACAGTCAGGACAAAACAGTATGTGACTCATTTCTGTTGCAAAGGAAGGGAGAAATGGGGAAGAGGAAAGTGAGGTAGCGGTTCGCGCCGTTCAACAACCGTCTTCGGAAACTTGGATCCTTGGGCCCTTCACGTCGCCTTCGCTCGATCCAAACGGGCCTGCGCGGCGCCAGTGACAAGGATATTGCGGGCCCGGTCAATGCCGTCGGCAACACTCTGGGCCAGATCGAAGAGATGAAGAATGACTCCAACCGTCAGGCAAACCTGCTCGGTCGCCTCACAACGGGACGAGGCGATAACAGCCGCATTGAGCGCGGCATGGCCTGCGGCGTCGGCTGGCGCGGGCACGCGCACGCGCTCTGTGTGGCCAAGGGAAACAGTATCCAGGATTAAATCGTTGGCCGCGTTTTCGGCAAATACATGTGATTTGCGCCCGACCGCCATTTCAACCGATCCCTCCTCCCCCTGAACAATAAAGCTGCGCTTAGTTCCCGTCTGTACGTCCCGCAGGCGCTCGATGTAGTTCCCATGAAAGAAACCGCTTACCTGATAGGGAGCATTGGCGGGGTTTAGCAACTTTTCCACACTATTGAGAACAGTTCGAAGGCCAAACTGACGTCTCAAAGGTAGCAGTGCGTGCCACTTAGGGGCAAAACGGGCAGCCGCCAAGTAGCCGACCCCGACCGATTCAATCATGCGCTGCACATCTTTCGGATCAAGGTCGTCGGCCACACCCATTGCACGCAGAACCGGGCCCGGGCCAATTCCAGCCTTGGTGGGTACCTCTTCATCGCCATGCAGCACTACCGGCATCCCGGCCTCTGCAAGAACGATGGCAATGGCCGGCGCCAGTTGTGCACTATTGACCTTGCCGTCATAGGGGACAGCCAGATCGAGCAGCCCTTGTACGTGCGGATCAATCTGCGTGATCGTTTCCGTCCGCAGCAGTTCGGTAAATCCCCGGATCTCGTCAACGGCCTCACCTTTTACCCTCTGGGTAATAAGAAAGGCGCCAGCTTGTGCCGGAGAGCAGGTCTGCTCGACGATCTGGCGCAGAGCTTCTACCGACTCCTCATAGGTGAGGTCGCGCTTCAGTTTCTCCCCGCGGCCGACCGCCTTTATGAAAGGGATAAAGGCGTCCGGATCCCGGTCCGTTTCATAGATGGAACGGGATTCAGCAGTTGTGGCCAGCATCCGGATTTGTCCTTACTGCCCTGTGAGAGATGGGAAGAGGAGAACGCTGCTCAGTTCACACTTTCCAGTTGGCTAAGAAGAGTGTCCACGTTTGGAGCGGATGGCGCGCTCAGTTCGAAAGTCAAAGGCTCGCGTTCGTCGTTAGCCACTCGAGTGACGGTGGCATCACTCCCAAATAGCACGGTCAGGTTTTCTGCGAGTTGGGCCTGGGCAGCATCGGCGGCGGAACTGACGCCGTCGCCATTGGAGGAGGCGTTGGGGTAGCTCAGTCTGTCTAAGAGAACAATGGTGGCGCCGTCGGTTCGCAGCTTCAATTTGCCAGCCAGTTCCACATCGTTTTCTGCCAGTTTTACCCCGTTCAAGGCCTGAGTCAGCGTCGTGCCCAGAGCATCTGACAAGCTGGAACCAGCGTCACGTTTGCGGACATACAGGAGGCCGGGTCTGCCGTCGGTAAAGTCAATAACATAGTCAGCCTCGTGACCGATGAGAAATATCGCCGGCCCGTCCGGGATATGTTTGTAGTCGGCCACGTCGAGCAGCATCTCGTTCGACACGACATCTTCCCGTATCCAGCGGTGAAAGACAGGAATGAAAGTGTCGACGTCGACCGAAAGCTCCTCAAAATAAAACTTCACGCACAGGCGTTGGGGTGCAATCATCTTTGGCTCCAGCGGCAGTGAATTGTAGCTCGTGGACAGTCGCTGTTGTGCCAGCAACTGTCCACGGGCCTGGTTTAAATCTCAATCAGGACATTGCCGCCGACTTTGGATTCGCAGACATGAGTAGCCTCGATGAACAGCAGAGCCTCCTCGATCAGCCTGTGGGCGGAATCGTTGTCGGGGTTCGGATTGGGGTCATTGTGCCTGTCCAACAGGTACTGGCCGAATTTTCCCTTCGCATACTGATCGAAGAAGAGTTCGGTATCGAAAAAGCGGCTCTTGAACTCCTCTACAATGCGATCAGGACTGTCGCCCACGTCAAGGAACTGGGTCCGCACCAACGCTCTGGCTGCCTTGACCATCGACGAATAGGCCATCGCGTCCGCCCGCGCCGGGTCGTTCTCATCCAGCGCGACCTGTGCCTCGAAGGCTTCCGATTCCGCCGGCGAGATCTCCATTGAAAACAGTGAGACAACCTCGCCGGCGCATTCGCCGATGCCTATATCGCCGAGGCTGAATACGCGGGGATCGCCCCAATCCGAGAAGAATTCCGGCTGCTGCTCAAAGTCAGGCAGTTTCATGAAGGGCTGAATCATACTGCGAGCTTCCTTCTTGCCAATGCGGCCGATCCACTCCTGGAAAGTTTCCCCTTTGGACCTTTCCTCTACATAACGGTTTGTAATAACATCGACGACTTCGGGAACAGTCTTGGAGGGGACCGCGCCTACAGCCAGACCGTAACTGCCGGCATTCTCACGCCACATGCCTCCCAGGACTACCTGGAAGTGAGGCATCTTGAAATTGCCGGAGCGGCGACTGTTGCCAAAGAACCCTATGTCTGACACGTGATGCTGGCCGCAGGAGTTAAAGCAGCCGCTGATCTTGATCTTCAGGTCCTTGATTGCGTCAGGCAAAGAGGCGCTCTTTACGGTTAGTCGTGTGCGGAGTTCACCGGCAAGCCCCCGTGAAGAGGCGATGCCCAACTTGCAGGTATCGGTACCGGGGCAGGCCGTAATGTCGACAATAGTGCCGGCGCCGGAGTCGCCCAGTCCGATTGCTTTCAATTCTTCGTACAGGTTGGGCAGGTCAGAGTCGGAGACCCAGCGCAGGACGATGTTTTGCTCCACAGTAGATCTGACATTGTCGCCAACGTATTTGCGGGCGACGTCAGCCAGTTCCCACGTCTGCTTGGAAGTCAGATCACCCAAGGGCAGGTTTACGGTCACAACGCTATACCCGTCCTGGCGCTGGCTATAGACATTAGTCGCAAACCACTGGTTGAACTCGGAAGAGCCCACCTGGCCGTTCAGGAAAGTCGGCGGCCTCGACGGCTTCTCTTCATATTGGGGAAGCGTATCGAGATAGGCTGTCCAGCGGTCATCGTGAGGCAGCGTCTTACGCTCCTCTTCAACAAGGCGGCGGAACTCTTCGATGCCAACCTTAGCCACGAGGAACTTGATGCGGGCGCGGTTTCGGTTCCGCTTTTCGCCCAGCCGAGCAAAAACGCGCGACACTGCCTGTGCCTGCGGCAGAATCTCCTCTTCCGTCGTGAATTCGCTCAACACTTTGGCCTGGTGGGGTACCGTCCCCAAGCCGCCACCCACAAAGACCTTGAAGCCGCGTCTCGGCTTGCCGTCCACCTCTTGGATCTGGGCGAGGTAGCCAAGGTCGTGCATCATCACCAGGCCGCAAGCCTCGCTTTCGCAGCCCGAAAAGGCCGGTTTAAACTTGCGCCCGAAGTCCTGCACATCGTCGTGGCCGAGCAGGAAATCGGCAAAGGCGTTGGAATAGGGTGTGGCGTCAAAGACCTCTGTACGGCAAACGCCGGCAAGATGACAGCAGGTCACGTTGCGGACGGAATTGCCGCAGGCTTCTCGAGTGGTAATGCCAACCGAGGCCAATCGGCGCATCATGTCCGGCGTATCCTCGATATGCACGAAATGCAGCTGAATATCCTGGCGGGTGGTGATGTGCAAAATGCCGTCGGAATATTCGTCGGCGACTTGGGCCAGCACATCAAGCTGTTTCGGTGTCAGTCCGCCGCTAGGCACTTTGATGCGCTGCATCCCAGGTGCATGCCAAAGCGTATCGGGCCCCTTGATGCGCTCCAATTCCTCAAATGCAAGCTCCCGGCTTTCGAAACCGTCGTGCCGCTGGCCATTGTCGTATCGTTGGCCGTACACGCCGCGCCGCAGACGTGTTTCGGCAAAAACCTTTTCGTCCAGTTTCCCCTGGCCCATCAGCTCCATCTGGCCCTCAAAAATATCGATCTCATGGGCCAGTTCAACGGGCATATCATCCGAAAGAACGTCTTTCCATCCGATGTTCGACACAGTCGTCTCCTTGCCTATTTGCGGGTTCGCCGCCGGTGTGACGGCTTGGCTGAAGCCGGTAATCCAAAGCAGCGATCTGAGCCCAATCAATGACCAATCTATCCGCTGCTACAAGGGGGCGGCCAGGAGAGGAAACGAAGGAACACTCCAGTCCTGCCCTTTTGACTTCCAACTGGTTTCTAGTTGCTCGTCATTGTATGGCAGACGAGCTTGAATTGTCAAGCTGCTTCTGTCTGGTTGTCCTGAGAAGGAAGTGCTTTTGAGGTATCCTTAGGCTCCCATATTCTGAGACCGCGTCCCGCGAGCATCATTACATACGGAGCCGGTCTGCAATTACTTCGCACCCTTCGAAGTTCAGCATTGGGTTCGATAGACACATAGTTTACAGATTCCGTTCGTGAAACTTGATCTTACAGGGCAATAGTGATTCGAAGTCCCGCATTAGACTACTTACTCAGGCTCGTTCCTATTCACCACCGTGAAGGTCCCTCCATTTTGCCTACCGCCGCTCCCCAGCGGCCCGACCCTTTTGGTTGTGTCGCCTGAAACGAAGAGGGTAAAGACCTCCTTTTTTCCCCTAATTTTTTGGGATTGGTCTTCAGATCACGTATACTTTTTTGGGTCAAACTTTCATTTTGCGTCGCCTTGCCCCGTGTAACCTTGCCGACGCCACTATTAATCCGGTGCCAAAGTTCGCTGGCGAATCATTAGAATCAGATTGAAGGTTTCCCTGCTGTCTCTCGGGCCGTTCAGATGTCATTGAGGAGCAATCTACACGCAAATGCAATCCAGCAGACAACCTGCCAAGTCCAGATAAATGACTTACAGCACTCGCAGGGCAACGGCCAGTCGGTGGCTGCGGCCGTTAGAAGCGCAAAGAGATGGCTGGTGTTACTCCCCTTGATTAAGATACTTAAGGCATAAGGCAACAGGATCTTCACATTCAAGTGTTACACTGGTAAGCGGCGGCAGGTTCAATTTCAACGTGAGAGAACCCAAGGAGTCAATAATGAAGAAAGCATCGACAATATCGCCGGTTGAGTCCACCTCAGGGCGGACGGGCGGGAAGACAACCACACGCAAGTTGAAGAACGTTAAGCTTCTTGCTGGCCTTCTTGTCCTTTTAGCATTGCTGGCAGGCGGTTGCGAAGGGATCGATTCTTCCACCCCGAGTTCGTCGGCAGCGACAGAGTCCAGCGCGGAACAGGCGGAGTCGCCGACACCGGCGGCAGTAGAACAGGAACAGGCGCAAGCATTTCTGGATCTCGACAGCGAAACGCTTGACATGAATGCGCCCATTGCCATGGATCCTGCTATTCGCAAAGCGAAACTGGACAACGGCCTGACCTATTACATCCGCCATAATACAGAGCCTGCCAATCGCGCCACACTGATGCTGGTGGTAAATGCAGGCTCAGTGCAGGAAGATGACGACCAGTTGGGTCTAGCACACTTTCTTGAACACATGATGTTCAACGGAACCGAACGCTTCCCTAAACAGGCGCTCATAGATTACTTCGAAAGCGTCGGCATGTCCTTTGGGCCGGACGTAAACGCCTACACCTCTTTTGACGAAACAGTCTATTTTCTGGAATTCCCCACGGACGACGAAGACATAATTGGGACGACGTTCCAGGTCGCAGAGGATTGGGCTAGCCGAGCAACGATTTCGGATGAAGAAGTGGAAAGTGAACGCGGTGTCATCCTGGAAGAGGAACGCTTAAGAGACCAAAATGCCAGCGGCAGGTTGAACAAACAACTGTTCCCGCTTCTGCTGGGCGAATCCCGCTACACCGACCGGATGCCGATTGGTGACATGGAAATTGTCCAAAACACGCCGGCAGATACTTTGCGCAGATTTTACCAGGACTGGTACCGGCCTGATCTTATGGCTGTGATCGTAGTGGGCGATATCGACGTTGACGCCATTGAATCCAAGATTACTGAGCACTTCGGCGGGTTGACCGCTCCGGAAACGGTCCGGCCCAGGGTTTCCTATTCTCTGCCCGACTACGAAGACACCGGTTATCTGATCCTCACTGATCCGGAATTCCCAGTTACACTTGCCCAGATCATCTACAGACAGGCCGCCGCTGACCTGAACAATGCCGGAGTTTTTCGCGATAGACTGATCGGCAATCTGTTCTATACCATGCTCAATTTCCGGCTCGACGATATCACCAGAGAGGCTGATTCGCCGTTCCTGGGGGCCTTTGTCAATGAGGGGCAGTTGATACGGGGTGTCAACTATCAGGTAGTTGGCGTGCAGGTGCGCCAAGGCGAAGTCCTTTCGAGCCTGGATGCTGCCCTGACCGAAGTGGAAAGGGTGCGCCGTCACGGATTTACAGCCGCTGAAGTTGAACGGGCCAAGTCGGACATATACAACACTTATGAACGGCTTTTCAATGACCGTGAAAACCTGCGCAATCATTCACTGGCCAGCGAATATAGCCGCAACTTCCTTGAGAACGAAACCGTGCCAGGCATTGCCGTGGAATTTGCTTTGGTTGAACGATTGCTTGAGGGTATCAGCCGCGACGATGTGAACCAAAGGGCGGAACAGTATGTTGGTGGCAGCAACCGCTCTGTATTCGTAGTCGGCCCGGAGCGGGATGCCGAAAGCCTGCCTTCCCAGGAAGAACTTGCAGCTGTTTTCGAAGAAGTTCGAATCAAGCAGGTTGACGCCTACCAGGACATTGAGGCCGTCTCAGCCTTGTTGACCGTGATACCGGAGCCGGTTGAGGTTCTTTCACGGCAGACGGATGAGACCTACAACGTCACCGAGCTCACACTCGCAAACGGTGCCAAAGTACTGCTCAGACCGACCTCCTTCAAGGAGGAAGAAATCCTGTTCAGCGCCTTCAGTCCCGGCGGATCCTCACTGGTCACCGATGAAGACTATCCTGAGGCGGATTTCATTGACAGCATAGTCAGCCAGAGCGCCGTAGGCGACGTGAGTTATGCATCGTTGCAGCGGCTATTGGCTGACAAATCGGTTTCAGTCGCCCCTTACATCAGCGAACTTGAAGAAGGATTCCACGGCTATTCCGGTAAGGAATATATCGAGACGCTGTTCCAGCTTATCTACCTGTACGGCGTTGCGGCCAACGCTGATGACGACGCCTTCGCCACGCTGAAGGACCAGTACACAGAGTCGTTGCGGAATCGCGAACTCGACCCACGCAGCGCCTTAACTGATGCCTTCATCGAAGCCCGCTACGGCGATTCCGTACGACGCAATGTTCCTACACTGGACATAATCGATTCGCTCGATCTTGAGCGTGCATTCGCCATCTATCAGGAACGATTCGCCGATTTCAGCGACTTCACCTTTATCTTCGTCGGAAATTTCGACGTCGAGCAGATGGTCGATTGGTCGCAGCGATACATTGGCAATCTGCCGTCGCTCGACCGGACTGAGACTTGGCGCGACGTGGCACCGGACCCGCCGGTTGGTGTGGTGGAGGTTCCGGTTTATCGCGGACAGGATGAGCAGAGCTTGACGACTATCCTTTTCACTGGACACGGCGAAGACACTTTGGATAATCGGTTGCATCTGCAAATGTTGGAAACAATCCTTGATATCCTGATGCGGGAAGAGTTGCGAGAGGCTCTTGGCGGAGTCTATGCCTATGGTGCTTCCGCCTCGATGGAACCCGACCCGGACAGCCTCTACGAAGTCTCCCTCTACTTTGGCAGCGATCCTGGCAGAGTCCAGGAATTGGTGGATGCGCTATTTGCGCTGATTGCCGAAGTGCAGGTGGAGGGACCCCGAGACGATCTGCTGGAGAAGGCTAGAGCGCAAATCGTGCGCCAGCGCGAAGAACAGTTGGAACAGAACAATTACTGGCTGAGCGTTCTGGAGTACTTCGCCGCGGAGGAGAATGTAAATTTGGAGAACTTCCTTGACCTGGAAACTGTGCAAAGCCGTGTCGAGGCGGTTACAGCAGCAGAGGTTCAGGAGTTAGCGGTAGCTTTCCTGCCGCTGGACAGTTACATTTTGGCTTCGCTGTATCCCGAGGATTTCGAACAGTAGAATTACGCGGTAGCTCAGAAGGCAGCGAGCAGGAAACTATCCACTGCTCGCTGCCTATTCCACGCGAGTCAAAGCAGATTCGCGCTTCAATGCCCGTAGAAATGCTCGGTCGGATCGATAACCGAGTCCTGCCAGTCGAGAAAACGGGCCGCCTCCTCCAAAGAATCTGCCTTGCCGTCATCGACCAGTTGCTGTAGCGTGCCGATCTGCATTTCAGTCAGCGCCCCGGCCTGCAATGCTAACAGCCAGCTGCTAAACTCTTCTTTTTCATCAATTCTCGCCATCAATCTATCTCCTCGCCAATCAGCGTCTGCGCAAAGTCAGATCGTGAATGCGACATCGCTGCCATCTTCAAAATAGAGCTGCAGATGGAGGGCGTTTAGTCGGAAGTGGCTCATTGCGACACAGGCGCGATCCGCCTGTGTCCTTTCCGCAGAAGCCTGCGCCCAGCGGCTATCTCGGCCCCTGTGTTCAAACTGCAAGTAGCTCCCATCTTCAAAGAAAAGCACGGCTTGGTTGAACTCAGAATTAGCCACGTAGCGAACAGCATGAGCGGCCGCGCTCTGCGCCTGAGAAAAGGAATTCAGTTCTATTTGAAAGGGATCGTCGGCGCCGGTTATTTGTTTTTCCATGCGACATCCTCTGCGCCAAGTTGAAGAAAGACTTTCGGCCGCTGAAACAAGAAAGGGTCAGGGAAATCTTAGTCTCCCATGCTATCGCTATTTTGAAGACTATACCGTAGAGGCCTCGATCGTGCAAAGAGTCGGGCTAAATTCTGGCGCCTCCCAGCAAAGGGTGTTGGTTCTTTGCGCTCAATGTCGCCGACCCGAAAAGGTCCCAGCCTCCCAACTTCTCACGACTTGCTTCTATGACTACTTCGACTTCCGTTCTCTTTCACCCCACTCATCTTCACCCTTTCCTTGCTCTTGGGAGGTCGGGCCTTCGGCCCTCACTTATTCGGAGGAATCCTCAGGCAAGGCCCCCCTCAAAACCATCTTTCGCCACCCCCGCGTCGTCTTCGCAGCAGTGCCTCTATCCAGTAGTGTACTCGCCCCCAACCAACGACGTCTCGACAGTATCCCCGCTGGTGCAAGCACTGAAGGGCTGGGCAAGGATGATGCAGAAGGGAGGCTGATGAACGAAAACAAGATTCTGACCACTCCAGAATTAGACAGTAACTGTCCAATTTTTCGAAAGGAACCAGTCTATCTGAGACAGGTAGAACCCGCCAACCAGGCGTAGAAACTGATAACCTTGGTGAGAGCAGTCCCACCGAATGGCTGATGTTTAAGTGCATGCCGTTGGATTTTCTTGACGGCTTTGGGTGTGCTACGATTGCAGGACTTAGGATGGCCCGGTCCAGAAACGATCGATGGAGGCCCGCAATGAAAAAGCTGTTCAAGTTTCTCTTCTTCGTCGGCTTTGCCGCCGGCGTGGTGTATGTAATAAAGCAGGCCATTGGAGGCGGACAGCCAGAAGGCGTTGGCAGCGGCGTGTTGCCGGAGACGCCGGTTACCCCCCTGGAGGACGCGCCCTTGGGCGGCGAAGTCAGCCCGCAGCTCCTGGAAATTCTGGTTGACCCGGAAGATAAAGGGGAGCTGCAACTGATGGACGACAGTAAGTTTCTGCTCAATCCCCGCAATGGCTACCGCTATCCCATTCGCAACGGAATCCCTGTGATGCTGATTGAAGAAGGGAAGAAGTACCAGGATACGAACCTCATACAGAACGGTCAGGAGCAGACTTAAGTCGAACCGACTAGGGAGTCGCGGCAGGCACCTGACGCCGCCGTGCTGTTGACGCTCTGGCTGGCAACGAAAAGTGTTCTCCGCGTGGTACGGACTATTCTGCAAGAGCGAGTCGGAGAAGTGAATAAAAGTAGGCCTGGCGTGTAACCCTCCGCCAGGCCTTTTGTTTACTTTTCTAATACAGACGTGACCAGCACTCTTGGCCCTTTGGGGCATGCCTCGCCACCCAATACTCTGCTTCAACCGGGAAGACCGTGTGTGGAGCCCTCCTCCCTGGCTTGTGAAGGAGTAGTTGGAAGGACCATTGTAAAGGTTGCACCCTCCCCGTCTTCCAAGCGTACGCGGCCACCATGCGCCTCCACCGCGCTCTTGACTATAGCCAGCCCCAGTCCTGCTCCGGGAACGTGTTCACTGCCTCCGCCGCGGTAGAAACGTTCGAAGACGCGTTCCTGGTCGGCCGGCAGAATGCCCGGTCCGCTGTCATGGACGGTTAGCAAGGTTGTTTGCCCTTCCTCAGAGGCAGTTAACTCCACCACGCCGCCGGAAGGAGTATATTTGAGGGCATTGTCCAAGAGGTTGGCCAGGGCCATGCCCAGACTAGCCCTGTCACAGCAGATCAGTTCAGGACCGTCGGTCGCAGTCATTCGCAGTTCAATCTGTTTGGATTCAGCCAGGGATCGAAACGGCGAGAGCGCTTCCTCCAATAGACTGGTCAGATCGTGGTGGGCAATATCCAACGATGCCACGCCCCCATCGAGGCGCGAGAGGTCTAGCAAATGGCCGGTAATCCATTGCAAGCGTTCCAATTGACGTTGACTTTCCCCCAGGAACTCGGAGCGGGTCCCGGGGTCGCCACCTGCCTGTCCTTGCAAGATCTCAACGAACTGTCTCAGTGCGGTTAAAGGCGTCCGCAGTTCATGGGAGGCATCAGCGATGAAACGGCGCAGTGCATCCCTCTCGGAGGCCAGGTCGGCGAATGTCGCTTGCAACCGCACGGCCATGCTGTTGAATCGCCGTGAGACGTCGCCGATTTCACCAACGGTTTCAGGCGCCCGGACTGCCAGATCGCCCTCTTCCATCTGCTGGGTGGCGCTCTCCAGCGCCATCAGCGGAGCTGTCAACGTCCTGCTCATCAGAAATCCAAGTAGAACAGCGACCAGGACAGCACCCAGGCCGGCCACCATCAGGGAACGACGGATAGCGAGAAGCGGCTCGGCAAACAGCGGGTATCGGTTTGTCATTTGGACGTACCCAACTACCTCCTCGTCCTGGTAGACCGGAAAGGTAACTTGGGGCCCTTCGGCGGCAGCTTGCGCAGGTGCGCCGGCGTTGCCGAAGACCACCCCCCAGAGTCTCCTGGAGGGCCGGTCGCTCAGCGTCGCCACCGGCGTAGCTGCCGTGTTCCAGGCGGTCGCTGATTCGGCGGCGGGATCCACGAAAACTAGCCGATCCCCTAGAATACCAGGTCGCCTTTCCAACGAAAGGGCAGTTGTCTGGTTAGTCTGAAGGTTACCATCATCATCATTTTCGAGCGCAAACATCCCCCGCGGATGACCGGGGCCCGATACGACAATTACATGACTGATAGGACCGTCTTGCAGTGTAGCTCTAGCGCTTGGTGATAGTTCGCGCAACAGCCTCATAAAGGCGGGCAAATAATCAAGTTGGGTGGGACGCATCTGTGAGTAAGCCACAACCTGACGGTCTCCGCCGAGGATCTTCACGTCAGTATTTGTGAGAAACCCGGACGAAATTGCAAGTTGCTGCAGTCGGGAATGCTGGTTCCCGCGTACGAGGAGGGGACGCGCCATGCGAGCCACTGCCTCAGCGTTGTGGGTCAAGGTCTCCTGTTCGCGGTCGGCCATATAACGCTTGACCAGACTGAGAGCGACAATGCCGATCAGCAGAATCGTAAGAAGAGTTAGTGCAGTATAACTGATGATCAGACGCCAGCGGATAGAATGTAGCATTTGCGCCCCTCTACGCCAGAAAGGGACTCATCGAGAACTCTCGACGCATCCCTGGTGGCAGCAGTCTGGCTTGACTAATCCCGCTCTCCGGTTCAGCAAACAACCGAAGAGCGGGGTGTTTATGTGACGGCGCCAGCTTCTTTGACTGGAGCACTCCTTTGTGCTTCTCAGACTTTACTCGAGCTGGTCGCCCTGGGCAGACACTGTCGGTCTAAGAATCGCTCCCCGATGCGTGCTGGCGCTGAGACTTCTCATCGGCTTGCTCACTGTTTTCCTGCATTCGCATTCGGAACCTTTCCAGGGACATTATTGACACTCCCAGATAGGCTTTCGAGTCGTCGTCGGGATGGGCGCCAAGTGTCACGCTTGTCGTTATGGCTTCGCCATCGCGGTCAACAGTCAGAGTCACTTCATCTCCTGGGCTGTAGTCGGCAAGCGCCGCCACCAGGTCTTCGTAACTGCTGATTGTTGTTTCGTCCAGAGCGGTGATCATATCGCGGCCTTGCAATTCCGCCTGAGCCGCGGGGCCTTCGTCCTGCACGCCCATGACAAGGGCGCCTTCAGGCATTTCGCTGAAGAAGAAGCGGCCGCGCCAGAATGGGATACTGAAGCGGTTGCCATCGGGCTGCCGGCGACCGAGATCGCTTTGGTCTCTGTTGGGCTGGAAGCGGTCGCCAAGAGAGATGCGAACGCCGAAGAAGGCTTTTCCCTCGTCATCGGGGTGGGCGCCTAGGGTCACGTTCAACTTGACACTCTCTCCGTCACGATCTACGGTCAACTCGACTTCGTCGCCGGGGTTGAAAGCCGCTACTGCCTCGACCAGGTCTTTCATTCCGGTTATTTCAGTTTCGTCCACCCCGGTGATGACATCGTCGGCCATCAGACCTGCAGTTGCAGCTGGGCTATTCTCCTGCACTTCCATTACCGTGGCGCCATCGCCGGCGCCAAAATGGAAGTCCTTCATGGCTCGGTTCCCATCCCTGCCATAAGAGGGTCCGAAGCCGCGCATTCCGCTGGAACGCCAACGAGAGCTTCGCATTCGGACATCACTTGCAACGTTGGAGGCCACACCAAGCAACGGGTAGCCGTCATTGTCGGCCAGAGTGACGGTCATCGTCAGCTCCTCGTCGCCACGCTTCACCGTCAATTCGAGTGTGTCGCCGGGATCGCGCATGAGGATGACGTGTCTCAGCTCGGCAGCCGTGTTGACCATATCACCGTCAATAGCCAGCAGGATGTCGCCGCGTTGCAGGCCAACCTCGGAGGCTGGCGTCTCATCTCCAACGGCTACTATCAAGACACCTGGTTCCGGCTTGACTCGCTCCGCTAAGCTCGCGGCCGAAACTGTCCCGCCCCAGGCCAGAAGAGCCAACATTGCCACCGTTAGAAGGATCCAGAATTTCCTATGGGCCCTGCCGCGTAGTGGTGTATCGCCGTTCTCTCGAGTAAGTTGCTTCATAGCATTCCTCCTATATCATGCTACACATTGAATGAAGTTTGCTGCCCTGCATTCCATTGTAGCGACCTTTTTTGAACTGCCGGTTGCTTTTGGATTAAGGTTTCATAATATAGGATTGGAATTTCTGCAGGCATCTATGGGTCCTTATTCTGGCGAATAGGGATGAGACTTTTTCTGGAGGAAGGGGAATCTGCCGTTAGCCCCGAACGGCATTGTCGTCTGCCGTTGTCTTCTTGCCGGCCGCCCTCCAACGCTCACACCACTGCCCAATCTATTGTCCCTGGAATTTGTACCCGATCCCGCGTACGGTTACGATTCGAGTCGGTTTGGCCGGATCTGACTCGATCTTCTGACGAAGATGCCGGATGTGGACATCAACCGTGCGGTCACTGTTGACGTCGCTCTCGTAACCCCACACCGCTTCGACAAGGCTGCTGCGGCTGACCGGCACATTCTGCCGGGCCGCAAGGTAGCGCAGCAGCCGGAATTCGGTGGGTGTCAGGTCAACCGCGGCCCCGTCCAGCCGTACTTCCAACCGCGTCAGGTCAATTTCAAGACCCTCGAAACGCTGGATTTCGTCCTCCGACGGGGCTGCCAAGTCGCCGTATGCGCGGCGTAACAGAGCCCGAATCCGCGATACCAGTTCGCGCAACCCGTAGGGCTTGACCATATAGTCGTCCGCTCCCAACTCTAGGCCGAGCACTTTATCCAGTTCCTCATCTTTGGCAGTCAGCATCAGGATCGGTTGGCGTTGGTTCTGCGAGCGCAGTGCCCGGCAAACGTCGTACCCGCTCAGATCTGGCAATCGAATATCTAGGGTGATTAGATCAGGTTGTTCGCGACGCGTCAGCTCGAGGGCCTCTGCGCCCGACTTGGCCCAGAAGACTTTGTACCCTTCCGCCTCCAGCGCGTACTCCAATCCTCTGGCCACGGCCGGTTCGTCTTCCACAATCAGAATTCGTTCCCGTTGCATTGTCGGACCTCCAGGAATTGTCGGCGTTTCTTTCTCTCTGGGAGTGCGCAGACGACTTAAAGCCAGTCCTAACCTCAGTTTCCTGCGTATCGGGACAATGGCCTAGCTGATCACTTGAAATCCGTCTCAGCAGGAATGTCGTGAGCCTCGAAATTTGCCGCCTACCCGCAACAAGTGTAGAATAAGTGGTTGTAGTATACCTATCAAATGCATGCTTTGCTATAGGGGAGTGCTAGGATTTCGTCTTGCAACTGAATTTCCGTCGTGGTTAGACGTGGCAGGGAAGCAGACGTTTGGAATCCTGTTCCTAGCAAGAGGGAAGCATATTCTACCTGGGCAGCCGCCTGAGAAGAGAAGGAAGTTTATACGATGGCTCGCATGAAAGTATTGTTGACAGAAGACATTCCCAGCCTTGGCCTCGCCGGCGAAATCCATAATGTTGCCAGAGGCTATGCCCGTAACTACTTGCTCCCGCGCAGAGAGGCGATTCTGGCGACAAAAGGAGCCCTCAAGCAGGCGGAAGAAATACGCCAGACCGCGGTACGCAAGCGGGCACAGGAACGGTCAAACGCCGATGCCCAGGCGCAAGTCCTTAGTGGCCAACAGCTGCTCTTTGCCGTGCGGGCAGGCGAAAATGACCGATTATACGGCTCGATTACCATTGCCGACATCGCTGGACAACTGGCCGATGCTGTCGACTTCGAGGTGGATCGAAGGCGGATTCTGTTGAACGCGCCAATTCGTGACCTGGGCCTGTATGATGTGGCGATTCGGCTGATGCCTGAAGTCGAGGCCACTTTTGCTGTAGCCGTTGTCCGCGAAGGCGAGAGTTGGTCTGACGCTGTACAGAGAGAACAGGACCGGGAAGCGGCTGCCCAGGCAGAAGCTGAAAAAGAGGCCGCCGCTGAATTAGTTGATGACGCGACTGAGGCCGATTCAGAAGAAGAGGCTGACACCGATTGAGCGGATCGGCAAGACCAAGAAAATATCTCGATGTGAAGCGGCGGGCGGGGTCTGAACCTTGTCCGTCTTTCTTTTTGTGTTGGAGCGCAGGCCTGGGCTGGATAGAGGGCAAAACGCAACAGTGCTTGATTTCAATTTGTACGCCCGGCAGAGGTGTTTGCCCTTGTGGCCAGACCTGATTCGCTAGCCAAAATCGGTTAGATCGGGTATAATTGATAATGAAATGCGGCCGGATTTTCTGGGCTGAAATAGCCCGCTTAAGGCTCCCTGGCGAGGGCCGGTGGCTGACACAAAAGGTCTATTTGACGTAAAGTTTGCCAATGCGAGAATTGCTTGTTCGAGACTCTATATCTGATTGTTAGAGGAGGCTGTGACATGGAACGCGAAAACGGCGGGAGAAAGTGAATGAGTGAGCCAAACGGCACCGAGGGCGCAACCCCTAGGAACGAAGGAAGGGGCGATCTGCCCTCCGACCAACCGCCGCGAAACGGGGCAAATGGCAATGGCATGTTTGCCCAAAGCGTAGAAGAAGTCTCCATCGAAGATGAGATGCGCACCGCATTTCTTGACTATGCGGTCAGCGTCATCGTCGCGCGGGCACTTCCTGACGCACGCGACGGATTGAAACCGGTTCACCGGCGCATCCTCTACGCCATGCACGACATGGGGCTGCGCGCCAACTCATCATATAAAAAATCGGCCCGTATTGTCGGTGAAGTGTTGGGCAAGTATCATCCTCACAACGACCAAGCGGTCTACGATGCGCTCGCGCGCATGGCGCAGGAGTTCAGCCTTCGCTATCCGTTGGTGGACGGACAAGGTAATTTCGGTTCAATAGACGGCGATAGCCCGGCAGCCATGCGTTACACCGAGGCCAAGCTGGCACAGTTGACCGAGATGCTGCTCCAGGATATCGATATGGACACGGTCGACTGGGGGCTGAATTTTGATGACAGCCTGGAAGAGCCGTTGGTGCTGCCTGGAAAGCTTCCGAACATGCTGGTCAATGGGTCAAGCGGCATCGCTGTGGGCATGGCCACTAATATCCCACCCCATAACCTGAGTGAAATCTGCGATGCCGTGGTTCACGTCATCGACAATTGGGAGCGGCGGGAGCGGATCGGAATTGACGAGATGATGGAGATGGTGAAAGGCCCGGATTTCCCGACAGGAGGAGAGATCCTCGGGACAGAAGGGATTCGCCACGCTTTCGCCACCGGCCGCGGTCGCTTGCTGGTACGCGCCCGCACCCAGATCGAGGAGACCGACAACGGGCGCTTCCGCATAATCGTCACCGAGATTCCGTATCAGATCAATAAGACCACATTGCTGGAGCGGATTGCAGAGCTGGTTCGCTCTGGCCGCCTGGACGGCATCAGCGATCTGCGGGATGAGAGCGACCGGAGCGGAATGCGCATCGTAATCGAACTGAAACGGGGCGCGTCGCCAAAGAAGGAACAGAATCGCCTCTTCAAGTTTACACCGCTTCAGTCATCTTTCAGCGTCAATGCCCTCTCACTGTTGAACGGAAGGCCCGTGACATTGGGATTGCGGCGGGCGCTGCTGATTCATATTGATCACCGCTTTGAGGTAATCACGCGTCGCACTGAATTCGACCTGAATAAACAGCGCGAACGCGCCCACATCCTCGAAGGATTGCGCATCGCCCTGGAGTTCCTTGACAGAGTTATCGAGACGATCCGTAATGCCGCCAGCGCGGAAGAGGCCCGCACGCATCTGGTGGAACAGTTCAATCTGAGTCTGGTTCAGGCCCAGGCGATCCTGGATCTGCAGTTGCGGCGACTGGCCGCATTGGAGCGTCAGAGGATTGAGGATGAGTACCAGGAGGTGATGGAGCGAATCGCCTATCTGGAAGACCTGCTGGCCAACCCGCACAAGATTCGCGGCCTGATTCGCGACGACATTGTCGAGATGAAGGAAAAGTACGGCGATGAGCGCCGCACTGGGATTGTACACCATGCCAGCGGCGACTTCAGCGATGAAGATTTGATCCCGCAAGAGAATGTTCTTATCAGTTTCAGCGCCAACGCCTACATCAAGAGGATGGGGGCCGATACGTTCCGTGCGCAAGGGCGGGGCGGCCGCGGCGTGAAAGGAATGACGACGCGCGGCGAGGATGAAGTGATGGATTTGCGCTTCGCCCGTACGCTGGACCACATTCTCTTCTTTACCAACCAGGGCCGCGTGTATAGCAGCCGCGTCTACGAGTTGCCCGAAGGGGGCCGCACAGCCAAAGGCGCCCACATTGCCAACCTGCTGACCCTGCAACACAATGAACAGGTCACCACAATGTTGACCTTGGGTGACTTTGAGCAGGCCGCTTATATTACGCTTCTCACCCGCAAAGCCCGCATAAAGCGGGTAAAATCGTCTGCCTTTGCCAATGTTCGCGCCACCGGCGTGATCGCCATGAATCTGGGCGAGAACGACTCGCTGGAATGGGCGCAACTGACGAAGGGCGACGAGGAATTCATTATTGTCAGTAACAGAGGAAGAGCGCTGCGGATGCGCGAGGGTCATGTGCGAGCTATGGGGCGTACTGCGGCCGGCGTTTGGGCGATGCGCTTGCAAGGTGATGACTTAGTGACCGGTTTCGACGTTGTGCGTCCCGGTGCCGATCTGTTCGTACTGCATGAGTTTGGGTGCGGCAAGCGTGTGCGATTGGAGGAGTACGCCACAAAAGGCCGTTACATTCAAGGAGTATGGACGACGGACCATTCCCGATTAGAGGAACTCGGCCCCATAGTGGCAGCCCGAGTTGTAGACGAAAAGGATCAGATTACTATCATTACGGGTAACGGCATTATGCTGCGAACTCCTGTCACCGGTATCAGTCAAATTGGACGTCTGACTCGGGGCGTGCGCATCGTCAACCTCGACGAGGGAGATACTGTGGCGGCACTGGCCGTGCTTCGATATGAAGACCTTATTCGAAAGGTTGAAGGTGCCGAAGAGAACGGGGACCAGACGATTGAAGCCGTCGCTGGGATGACCCCCATGATTTCGGGCGAATAGATAGTTGGGAGAAGTCTGACAATGTCCGACCTGCGTATGTTGTTGGGCCAGGGGCCTGGTCCACGGCACGCTTTTTTGCCCAGTCTCAATCCGGATTCTCTAGCCGAGACACTCGTCGCCTTCGCCAACGGTGAAGGCGGTACTGTCGTGTTGGGAGTTGACCCTAGCGGAACCCTGTGCGAGCGACTGGTGGATGAAGAGGTTGAAGGGGCATTGCGGGCGGCTTTGGCACAATGCCGCCCTCCCATGCGGACCGAGTGGCAGCAAGAAGAGACCCACAGCGGGCCGGTAGTCCTTCTACGGGTTGACCGCAGCAGCGAGTTGCATATTCTAGCCGATGGTCGGGCTCTGGTGCGCCAAGGTGGCGAGAATCGGCCGCTGAACCCCGCCGAGTTGGAAATGCTGGTAGGTAACCGGTCGATTGGAGAGTTCGAGTCCGAGGAGCTTGTCGGTTCCACAAGAGACGACTTGGAAGAAGACGTAATCGACGAATACTTGGAGAAAAGACAGCAGCGCAATCCCCACGGTTCCCTCTTGCCCAAGAACAGACTATTGCAACAGATCGGGGCCATCAGCGCATCCGGGACGCCCACGATTAGCGGCATGCTACTATTCGGCAAGGAGCCGCAGTTATATCTGCCCCACAGTCGGGCCGTGTTCGTGAAGTTTGACGACAACCAAACCGCGTTCAGGAAGGGGGAGAGGACCAAGATCGCCGAGGCTGACAGCTCGGTAGAGTTCCTATTGCCCGGTGCAGAGCCTGGCTCCTTCGGATATGGTCGCCGCGAAGAAATCAACGGCCCGCTGGCTCGAATTGTCGAACGGGGCTGGCGTGTCATCTGGGAAGAGATGGACAAGAAGGCGGTGGTAAAAGGGCTGCAGCGCGAAGACCAGACGGAATATCCTCCATTTGCAGTCCGTGAAGCACTTGTTAACGCAGTTTGCCACCGGGACTATCGCCTGCGCGGCAGCAGCATCGAAATACATATGCGGCCGGACAGTCTTGAAATCATTAGTCCCGGCGGCCTGCCCGCATACATCACGATCGACAACATTGTTGACGAGCATTACAGTCGCAACCCTCGTCTCGTCAACGGCCTCTATCAGTGGGGCTACATCGAGGAACTGGGGCTGGGCGTTGACCGCATGATCGAAGACATGGTGGCAGCCGGCCATCCTCCTCCTCTTTTCGATGCGAAAAGCCATCGATTCTCTGTCACACTGCAGAACCGTAAAGACTTGGAAAAGATCATTCCCGAATGGGAACAGCACATGAACGAGCGCCAGTTGAAAGCAATGCAGTATGTGCAGGCGCAGGGCAGCATCTCAAATCGAGATTACCGACAGTTATGCTCTCATGTAGGCGCAGAGACGTTGCGTCTGGACCTGGTCGATCTTGTGAACAAGAAGCTGCTTCTGAAAATTGGAGACAAACGAGGGACGCGGTACATACTGCGATAAGGTACCAAATTGGGATAATTGGGTTATTTATTTGGGATAAATGGGGCACACCGAGGGGACAGACCATGAATATCCCAGGTGAAGTGAGACTGAGCACCTGAAATGAAGCTTGTGTTCATGCCAGAACCCCCCTGTTTTCCCAATGGTTGTTCAAGTACTTTGCAGCTTACATCACCAAAGTGTTAGGGCCTCAAACTGCTGTCCTGATTCCCGCTTCAGGCCTCGCTTGTTACGCTTTTGTGTCGAGTGATATAATCTGATCAGTTTCTTGCTCTATAATTGTGCGTCTACGCCACGAAACCGGACTCAAGCCATTGCGCCACGAAAAGAGGAACCCTTACGCGCTGGAGACCGCTCCCGACTCGTCGGCCCCAAGCGATTCCAGCGCGGCTTCGTACCCTGAGGGCGACTTGGAGTCCCCAGACCCATTGCCATCTCGGCCCAAAATCGACCTAGGATCAGAAGCGCCTTTACGCGGCCCCAAAGCCATGGCGACTGCGGTCCCGACAGGAAGGGCCGTGCCCATGGGCGATAGTCAAGCCGTGCTTACAGAAGAGCAGAGCGAGGAAGACGGTCCCGGGCTCAAGTCGCTGCTGCGGGAGACGTTGGAGACGGTGATTCTAGCCGTCCTCATTTTCCTGGTTATCCGCAGTCTTGTGCAAAACTATCGTATTGAAGGCCAGTCGATGGAGCCAAACTTTCACCACGGGCAGTACCTGCTCGTGAACAAATTGGCTTATCGTCTTGGGGACTATAGACGCGGCGACGTCATTGTCTTCCACTATCCCAATAACCCTTCCCAGGATTACATAAAGCGGGTAATTGGATTGCCGGGTGATACGATTGAGTTTCGAGACGGCGTCCTGTTCGTCAATGGACTTAATGTTGTTGAACCCTACGACCAAGTACCGATTGCGAGGGATATACCGGCACAGACAGTTGCTCCCGGGTTCCTATATGTGCTTGGTGACAACCGCCCGGCATCGTCTGATACTAGGACTTGGGGACAGCTGTCAAATGAGTATGTTATTGGTAAAGCCTGGCTTGCTATCTGGCCTGTTGACGATGCGGGATTGGTGGAGCACCCAGTCTTGGAAGTGGGACCGGCAATGGAGCTAGGACCATAGTTCTTTCGACCCCAGGACGGAATTCGCAGTTAGACGCCGTATCGCGTGGAAATGCATTAACTTTTGGGAATTAACTCGTTTTCGCTACGGCAGAAAAAAAGGAAGGTCGAAGGAACAACCGGGAGAATTCGAATGGCAAGTGCCAGGGTCAGAGATTTCTTAATTCTTATTGGCCATACATGGATCTGTTTGGACTGTCGCAGGAAGCTCCTCGAAGACACGGAAGCGACCCTAATTGGCCACAAACTAACTGAATTTGAACGAGAACGGTTAATGGAATTGACCGAGAACTCCTTCCGCACGATGATGGATCTGGAGGCTGCTACCGGACTTACTGCTGACGAAGTTTCGCTCGCTATCGATCATCCCCGCTCGCGCCTGCGTCATCTGGGCACTCGCATGCGGGGATAATGTTGCGGCAGCGTGTCCTTCAATGTTCACTGCAAGAGTGACGAGGTAGGCCCACCGCGATGAACAGTCTCCAAGGTGGATTGCTGTGGATATACCTGCGCTTTTTGACCGGTACGAGTGGGGATATGAAACGGTCGAAGTCGGCATATGGCGCAGCAGCTTCGCAGATGAACAGGACGAGGAATTCGACCTCTATGTAGCCGCAGGAGAGGACTGGCTGCACTTTGCCGTAACCCCCCTTACCCCATCTCCTACACTCGAATGCAGAGAAAAGCTGACTTTGTTGCTGCTGCGTCTCAACCAGACAGTGCGCCTGGTTCGCTTCGCAATTGACGACGATGGCGACGTAATGCTCCTGGCCGATGTGCCGATTGCCGACCTCTCCTTCACTCTATTTGCCGCGACTCTAGATGCCCTAATCCACTATACGCGAGAGCTGGGTAGCGTGCTGGCCCGGACCGCGACTGACCCCCGTTTTGAATTCTCAATTTCGTAACCCAATTTGGTTGAAGTGGAGGAGACTGGTATGGCCGTAACGCCCGCAGCACGCTGGGTGCCGATTCTAGATGCGCTGGGCGTGGAACGACCCGGGGACGTTGGCTGGGTCCACGGCGCAAACTCCAACCAGAAGCTCCTGGGCGCCCTGTCTGACCCCGCGGTTCATTTCATTGAAGGGGACATTACCGAGGTCGATGGCAAGATCATCATGGCCCATCCCCCTGTCACAGAGAGCGACCTGGATTTTGAGAGCTGGTTGGACCTGACAGTCTCCTCGGGGAAAGGAGCGAAACTTGATTTCAAATCGCCGCAAGCAGTTGCCCATTGCCTGACCTATGCGGAACGCAATGCGGCCGGCGAGATACCACTGTGCGCAAACGCAGACCTTTTGCCCGGGCCGGGGGCGGGTCCACCAAGCTTCAATCCAGAAGCGTTTTTGCGTCTGTGCAAGGAGCTGCTTCCCCAGGCTTTTCTCTCGCCGGGATGGACCGTTGAAGCGGGAGGTTCAGGTTATTCGAACGAGATGGTGGCATCGATGCTGGAATTGCTGGCCGATGTTGAGGCAGCGGTGACTATCTGCTTCTACGCCGGCTATTTGCGCGATGACTGGCCGCGCCTGAAAGGCATTTTGGAAGAGACCGACTTCACTTTTACCATCTGGGGCAAGACTGAAGACCCGTCGCTTGTTTCGTGGATACGTTCCAACACACCTCCGGATCGCTGCTTCTATGACCTTCAGAGAGGGGACGGCACGCAGATACATTTAACTTCCCCTTAAACCGGTCGAAGCGATCCATAAAGGGATCCAAACCCTTTCATTGTCGTAAGGGCCAGGGCAGCACCCCTACCCGGTTGGCCCAGGCATGATAAAGTCCGGCGAACTCCTCTACTTTGGGACGATTCCTTGTGCTCAAATCATTCAGTTCTGTCCGGTCCTCCTGCATGTCGTAAAGTTCCCACTGGCCTCCGTGTTTGCTGACCAACTTCCATTGACCTAACCGTACGGCTCGGTTGCCTTCGTGTTCCCAGAAAATGTGGTCCTGCCGGCTCCAGTTTTCGCCTAGCAGCAGCGGCAGGAAGCTTTCTCCCTCCAGGGGCAACACAGGCTTTCCATTGTATTCTGTCGGGTGAGAAATACCTGCGGCCTCAAGAAAAGTGGGCATGATATCGATAATGTGACAAACCTGATGGGTGATCTGATTGGGTTGAATTGAAGCCGGCCAGTAGGCGATTAGCGGTGTGGAGATGCCGCCCTCGTGAACCCAGTGTTTGTACAGCCGGAACGGTGCGTTTGAAGCATTGGCCCAGGGAAGATCGTAGCTCATAAAGGTATGCGGACCGCCCGGGAGAAGAGACGGATCGTTTCCGGTATGAAACGGCCTGCCGTCCGGCGTCCAGTCACCATAGCGGTCAACCCAGCCGTTCTCCGCCAGGAATTCAGCGCAGCCGCCGTTGTCTGAAAGGAAAAGAATGAGCGTGTCCTCGGCGCACTGCGAAGATTCCAGTGCAGCCAGAATGCGGCCAATCCCCTGGTCCATTCGGTCTACTTGCGCGGCATAGACAGCCATGCGCATGTCTTCCCAGTCCTTGTTGCGTGCAGCCTCCCAAGGCGGCGCGACCTCGTCTCGGGGAGAAATGGGCCAGCGGCTGTCCAACAGCCCGTTCCCTTTCAGTTCCTCATGTCGGCCTGTCCGCAGCGCGTCCCATCCTCCCCTACGATAGATCCCTTCGTACTTGGCGATATCTTGAGGCAGGGCGTGAAGTGGCCAGTGAGGTGCAGTATAGGCCACGTACAGGAAGAAGGGATCGTCGGCGTCGGCGCCCTCGTTTATCATCTTCACCGCATGTTCGCTGATAGCATCAGTGTAGTAGTAGGTGTCTGAAGAGTCAGATTGCTCTCCCTGCCGCCGCATATGACTCTGAGTTTCCTCTTCGACCTGGACAAAGGAGTCGTCCTCCATCAGTGAGTAAGGAGCGAAAAAGCTGCCGGCGCCGTCCAGAGTTCCGTAGTAACGGTCGAATCCTCGTTGGCGAGGGGTTGGGTGCCCCTTTTCGCCGGGGCGCCAATTTTCCGGCCGGGTTGGATCATAGGCGCCGCCCACATGCCATTTCCCCGACATGAAAGTGCGATAGCCGCCACTCTTCAGCGCCTCTGCGATCGTTACCACGTCGTCACGGAGGAATCCTTGGTAGGAGGGCGAGCCTGTGTTCTCCATCATATGGCCGATGCCGGCCTGATGGGGATAGGCCCCAGTGAGCATGCAGGCACGCGTCGGGCAGCAGCGGGCATAGTTGTACATTTGCGAGAACCGCATTCCGCCGTGGGCCATCCTGTCCAGATTGGGAGTCTGGATCTCCGACCCATAGCAGCCGATGTCTGAGAATCCCATGTCATCTACGAGAATAAGGACGATATTGGGGCGTTTATTCTTTGAGTGCGCCATCACGATCTCCTTGCAGCAATTCACTAAGACATATGGAAGTCGGCACGCCTACGCCCAGGCAGTTCCCAGACCACGGGCCAACGGATATGGCACGACTTTGGAATTCGGGTGATCCTCAGTTCAGCATCAAGTGAGGAGTCTGCTCTTCGACGTAAGACTCGACCACCTCCAGGCTTTGGTTCATCACGGCTACGGCCGTGTCGATTTCCTTATCGGTCATTGGTGTCGAGATGGCGTACTGGCATCTGGGGGCGCTGAAAATGCCCCTGTTCATCATCTCCAGATGTAGCAATTTGGGCAGGTCCAGCGCATTCTCCTGCGCAGCTACAGCATCGCGGGCTGTTCTGATCCTTCCATCGCTCCAATGAATGCGGATTATCGATCCAGTGCCAACAGCGCGTATTTTAAAGCCGGCTGCCTCAAATGCATCGTTTAGTCCTCGTCTGAGCCGCTGCCCCAGTTGATTGACCCTTGCCACCTGTTCGGCGCCGAACTCCTTCATCGTTGCCAGTCCTGCGGCCATGGTGATGTTGTTGGCGTTGAATGTACCATTGTGTGGGATCGTTTGGGGATGCGACGGGGAGAAAGGCGCCATAATCTCTTGCCGTCCTCCAAACACTGCAAGCGGTAGGCCGCCGCCTATAAATTTCGCTACAGAGGTCAGGTCAGGCGTCACGCCAATGACGGACTGAAACCCGCCCACGTCCTGACGAAAAGTCATGATCTCGTCGAAGATAAGCAGGACGCCGAACGTGTCGGCCAGCGCTCTGACGCCTTCCAGATAACCTGGCTCAGGTTCGACGCCGCCGCCGGCGCCGAGGGCAGGTTCCAGAATTATACCGGCGATGTCGTCGTTGTGCTCCCGTAAGAGGTCGCGCAGGGCGTCCAAGTCATTGAACGGCGCCACCATCATACCTTCCAACACTGCCGCGGGCACTCCTCTGGTGGTAAGCCGCCTGCGTGGGAGTCCTTCTTCCTTCGTGTCAGGTTGGACGTTTACCTGCACGTAGTCGTGGGAGCCATGATAACCACCGTCCATCTTTATGATGATGTCCTTGCCTGTGAATGCACGTGCCGCGCGCATCGCAAGGTGGGTTGCTTCGGTGCCGGAATTACAGTAGCGAACGCTCTCAAAACTGGGAACGCGGCCGCATAGCATTTCGGCGTGTTCAACGGTTACTTCAGCGGCGGAACCGAGGACAGTGCCCCGCGCCGCCTGTTCCTGAATGGCGCTGACAGTTGGAGAATGGGCATGTCCATGGATTAGAGAGGTGTAATTGTTGAGAAAATCGAGATATTCATTCTCGTCGTGGTCGTAAAGATGGCACCCGTCGCCGTGCGCCATGTAGGCAGGATACGGAGAATAGTAGGAAGCTGCCCTTGTGTCCCCTCCTGGCATCGACTTTTTGGCACGTTCGTCCAACTCTCGTGAACCCCGAGTACGGTGTTCGAAAGTTTCGACTATTTGTTTGGCAGCATCCTCTCTTGCATTGGAATTCACGGCAGTCCTCCACTGAAGCGCCATAGTGGCACTGGTAAAGATTTTTGCAGGTTCAGGTCGGTTTGCAAAGCCGGCGTTCGCTAGTTAGAGAAGCGGGCAGAGGGTTCAGAGAACAGAATGGGCAGACGACTTCCTGGAAGTCAGTGCACGACAGCTGCATTTGCCGAATTGTAGCATACAGTTTGGGCGGCATCAATGGATGTGATTTCAGAGAAGCAGTGCTTACATACCTGGAATCGGCTCGAGAATGCGGCATGTTGCCTGGAATCTCTGGATCCGAAGACGACTTTCCGGAAACAGCCCCTTTTCAACAGGCTAGAACGCTGTCGATGTACCTCCACGTCGATGGCCAGTGCGGCGTCTTCAACCGTTTGCACCGTACAAATTGATGGCCAGATGTTTTTCGGATATATTGGTGCTGATTTTGACAGAAAGAAAGAAGTCCAACCTGAGTGAAGGGAACATAGAGTCCAAATATGTCGTCATAGGTTGTGGTTGGAATGCATGAAGGATTCGATCAACCGAAGCAGGAGTGTAATTTTGTATTTCACGCATACCATCACAACTCATGAGGTGGAAAATGGGACGTTTATTTGCACCCTATGTCCGAGGGACGCTGGCCTTTTTGTTAGCATTTGTCTTAGTTATCACGAGTTTCCAGAGCGCGAACGCCAACGAAGTCCATATCGTTGAACCCGGTGAAACGTTAAGCCAGATTGCCTCGCGCTATGGGACCACTGTAGCGAATTTACGGCGACTCAACAATTTGCCCAACATCAATTTCGTTTGGTATGGACAGCGCTTACTTATCGATTCAGGCGGTGCTCCCACCAACGTAGCCCAGGGCGTCGGGAGCTTGGGGACCTATAAGGTCCGACCTGGAGACTCTCTTTCTGCAGTTGCCCGGAGCCACGGTCTCAGCGTGACGAAATTGGCCCAGCTAAACGGCATTTCGCCCTTGCGCTGGCTGTACAACGGGCAGGTCTTGCATGTGCCTGGTTCGACCGCGCCGGTTCAGGCCGCGCCCGCGGCGGCACCGGTTTCGCAAGTTGGAGCGGGTAATCAGATCGCCGAAGGGTCGACACAGTACACGGTTCGGCCCGGGGACTCGATCACGCGTCTTGCCAAGCGCCATGGCATCAGTGCTGCCAGGCTCATGTCCATGAACGGGCTGACATCGGCACGGTGGCTTTATGTGGGACAGTCATTGCTCCTGCCCTCTGCACCTGCGCCGGCGCCGGCACCTGCTCCTCAACCTGCTCTCCCTGTTCCTGCTTTGCGACCCGCCCCGCTAGAAGCGGTGATCCAGCCTGTTCGGAGCGGGACGACTGTTCACACCATTCAAGACGGGGATTCCTTCGACAGCCTTGCCGAACGATACGGCGTCAGCCCGCCGGCTATAATCCGGCTTAATGGATTGACCAACGGTAGCATTCTTGATGTTGGCCAGACTTTGAGCATTCCGTCGGAAGATGCGCTCGAACTGATCGAAAACCTGCCCAATAGGCTAGTCCCGGCGCAATATCCCACGACCACCGAACGGTGGGTGGAAGTTGACCTGGGCGAACAGTTAGCAGTTGCCTATGAGGGGATGAATCCGGTCAAGGCATTTGTCATCTCTTCGGGAGTTGGAAACACGCCCACTGTCACCGGCACTTTCCGGATTTGGGCCAAGATCGCCAAGCAGGATATGAGCGGCGGCAGTCGTGCAGCAGGCGACTATTATCACTTGAAGGATGTTCCGGACGTACAGTTTTTTCACAGGGGATATGGGTTCCATGGCACGTACTGGCACAACAACTTCGGCACGCCTATGAGCCGCGGTTGCGTCAATATGACTAAAGAGGATGCCAAGTGGTTATTCGATTGGACATCGCCCGCGGTATTCGGTGATGACTATCTGTTCAGCACAAACGCCAACCCAGGCACCTTGGTGATGATCCACCAGTAAGAACCGGTTCTCGCACTTATTCTGAAACGGGAGTCTGACCACGATGACCAGAACACGGATTAAATCACAAGTGCTGGTCCTGCTCTGTGGATTGATTCTAATCACATGGAGCGAACCTCACACAGCAAAGGCTGCTGGACCGCTTGAACCGCTGCCCCAGTTGCCGACCGCCGAGGGAAAGCAGGTTGGCCTTGACCTGCTGCCGCCTCTTCCCTTCTCGGGCGCAACGATGGACCTGCCCCATATTCGGCAGGAACGGGAAACATTGCTGGCCTCGGTGGAACTGCGCCAACCTGTAGAGGAGATAGATTATGCGGTCTCCTTCAACGGAGCAACCGACCTGCATCTGGATGTCAGCCAGGCTCGCCATGAGGGCGAGAAGTGGATTGAAGTGAACTTGAGCGAGCAGAAACTGTACGCCTGGGTTGGCGACGAGATGGTAAATGAATTCCTGGTTTCTTCGGGTATCAGTATCTATCCGACAATTACCGGCGTTTTTCGCATGTGGGCGCGGACGCCTGCGCAGACGATGTCGGGCGGTGATCTGGCTTCCGGAACCTATTACAATTTGCCAAATGTACAGTGGGTGCAATATTTTTATGGTGAATACGCGTTTCACGGTACGTATTGGCACAACAATTTCGGTACTCCGATGAGCCACGGTTGTGTTAACCTGACGATTGAAGATGCCGAATGGCTATTCAACTGGGCATTTCCTGAGTGGGATGGCACATTGGCATGGATACGAACGGATGAGAATGACGCCACACTAGTGTGGGTCCACCAATAATGGCAACAAAGACCAGATCAAGAAAGAGATCCCGGCCCAAGAGTGGTCGTCACTCGCAGAGGGAAACACGCGGTCCGCTGGCTCGCCCTTCCCGCCAGGAGTTGAAAGAGATTGCTGCCAGCAGGAGGCGCAGGCAGAATCTCTATCTCTTCGGCGGTGTGGCCGCGCTTCTTGCCATCGTGGCGCTGGTTATCTATGTCAACATTCGAAATTCCATACCAGCCGGCGACGAAGAAGCTTGGCCGACACAGGGAAACACGCACATTCAACAGGGCAGTGCGTCGCCGATCGAATATAACACAGTTCCGCCTACTTCAGGTCCTCATTATCCAGGTTTGGCCCCTTGGGACATTTATGACGAACCGGTACGATATGAGCAGGTCGTACATAATATGGAGGATGGCGGCGTCATTGTCTACTTTCAGTGTGAAGATACGTGTCCTGAACTGACGGAGCAACTGGCAGATGTGGTTCGACCCTATATCGACAACGGACGACACGTGTTGATGATGCCTAATGATCCCGAATGGACTGAGTTTGGATCGCAATCGGCGCACAAGGATATGGGAGCGCGAATAGCTCTGACGGCCTGGCAGCGGCTCGACAAGTTCGACGAATTTGACGCCGGCAGAATTCGCGCCTTCATTGAACGATACGAGGGTATAGACCACCATGTGAGGTAGAGTGCAACGCCTCTATCTCCCTACTTTTCTGACAAATAAGCCCCGCAGCTAATTGCTGCGGGGCTTTGTTTTTGCCACTTTGGGCCGACGCCTTAATCTTGAGAAATCACTTCCTCCATTGGAACCAACTCCACCTCGCCGTCCTCTTGCTCGACCACTTTGTACACCTGCTCTGCCCTGTCGATCATCAGTATGCCGCTGAGATGATCTATTTCATGTTGGAAAATGCGCGCCAGCCAGTCGTAAACTTTGATGCGCTGGGTCTTTCCATATCGGTCCTGAGCCTTGACGAGAACGTAGGTGGCCCGCTCCACATCTGCGGCCAGCCCAGGTAGGCTCAAGCATCCCTCCTGGCCAATTTCCGATCCCTTGGCCTTGACGATTTCCGGGTTGATCATCTCATACTGCTGCATTGTCTCTTCGGGTCGTTCGGTATCTTCCGGATATTCAATGACGAAGATGCGAAGATCCAGTCCAACCTGAGGCGCGGCCAGTCCGACGCCCTGGCCTTCACGCATCGTTTCAATCAAGTTTTCCAGGAGCTCGTGTAACCGTGTATCAAAGGTCCGCACGCGTTTCGCAGGCTGTCGCAGTACGTCTCCTTCTTCCTCCCAGACTGTCAAGATTCTTAGCATCGTCATCGCTCTAATATCGTTACGCTATTTTATGCCGTGGAAATTGTGGGACGATGGAAATAGTTTGAAGACCGAGAGCCCCCGAGCTGCTGGAAGTTCTTTCCTTACACTGAAGGCTGCGATCGTAAACCAGGAATAGGAGAACGGCTGCTTAGTCCATTCCTATCCAGACCGCTGGACAGTCATCGTTGAACAATCATCATTGTCAGCCGGCTGATATTGACCAGACGCCCGCGCTCATCCTCGATACGAATCTCCCAGACGTGCGTTCGGCGCCCAATGTGGATCGGCCGCACAGTACCGATGACGAATCCTTCCTGAACCGTGCGTAGATGGTTTCCATTTATGTCCAGCCCTACTGCGGCCTGGGCACTCAAGTCTATCAGAGCAGTTGACGCTACACTGCCCATCGTTTCGGCCAGCGCGATCGAGGCACCGCCATGCAGGAGGCCAAACGGTTGCAGAGTCCGGCTGTCCACCGGCATTCGGGCACACATAAAGTCAGCGCCAACCTCGGTGAACTCGATACCGAGGTTGGCGGCTAGTGTCCGCTCGCTCATCTTATTGATGGCCGAGGCGGTCATTTCCGGATTGAACATCGTTTTGAACCAAATGCTCCTATTTATTTCGCCATATTCCGCAAGGCATGGAAGACAGGCAAGGGGCTCCAGTCGTTGCGGACAATGCCCCACTGGGCCTTCTCGGTGCCGTCGGCCACCACGCGGAAGTTCAGGTTCCACAGGAATGCGGGTCCAGCCCAGCCCCAGTTGCGCATCATCTGGAAGGCTTCGACCGTCCAGCGGGCCTGCTCGTCGAAGTCGTTGTCGTTGGCGTAACCGTAACGGGGGTCAAAGGCGCCGCCCGCTGCCCAACCAAACTCGGTCGGCCAGATGGGGATATTTCCGGCTCCATAGCGCAGCGCCAGGTTTCGGTAGCCCTCCATCGTGCTGCGGAAGCTCCACGAATGATGGGGGTTGTCGCAAGCGCCATTGAAGTTCTGGTTACCGGTTTGCTGGATGGCATCGCACGCGCTCTGCCAGACGGCACTGGGCGGCACGTTGTACCCACTTGGGTGGGCGCCGAAGCCGTCCACGTAGTTGGCCAGCCCTTGCTGCAGCATGGCCTCGAAGTAGCGGAAGTCATCCATTGCCAAGGAGCCGTTGTCTCCGGCGGGGGTCAGGGCGCCGCTAATCACATACATAGACGGGCAAGCGGCCTTGATTGCGCCGTAGGAGGGACGTAACAACGCCATGTACTCACTGGGATTGATTGGTCGGTTGCCCCATTCGTAGTGGAGATTCTGCTCGTTCCAGACCTCTATAGCCTTTACGGACGAGCCGCAGTATTCTCCTGCAAGCCGGCCCAGGAAACTGGCAAAGGTCTGCGGGTCGGCCGGAGGCCCGCCCACTGTACCGTCGTAGCCTGCTTCGCGAGACCAATTTGGCGCGTTCACAACGCTGAACAGCAAATTGAGTCCGCGAGCGTTGGCGGCGTTGACGAGCGGCCAGATATCGCCAAAGCCGTACTGGCCCTGGTTGGACTCAAAGACCTTCCATTCGATCTGCTGCTTCACCCAACCGAAGCCCAGTTCGCGGGTTTTGTCCATGGCGATTCCTTCCTGGCCATTGTGGATCATGTGCGCTTGCACACCATAGCCGAAGCCGATGCCCGGCAGTCTGGTTGCTGGCGCCGAGGGAGCAGGCGCTGCAGCTGGTGGAGCGGGAGCCGCTTCGGGCCGCGCCGGGATTTCCGACTCGGCAAAGCGTTTCACGCCATCGAGAGATCCGACCACTTGGGTCAATTCGCGATAGATCCAGGCCGGCTCGCTAACTCCCGACACTTCGACCTGCAACCACTCTTCCCTGGGGCCAAGTCCGGTGATATTTACCTGGGTGCCGGATGTCAGGACGCTGAGGACAGGATATTCGGTGCCTGGCCCGCCGCGAACGTTGAGGTGCGTCGGCTGGCTGATTGCATACGGAGCTCCGGTAGACGGTGCTGGTGTTGGCTGCGGCTGAGGGGTTACGGTTCCACTCCCAGACGGCGGCGCGCTTCCTCCTGCTTCAGGAATCCAGATGCGCGTGCCCCAGAAGAGAGTGTTTGCATCGGCGATGTTGTTGGCCTGCATAATGGCGGACATGGTGGTGCCGTTATTAAAGGCGATGCGGCTGAGCGTATCGCCAAGCTGCACTTCGTACCAGAAGCCGCCTGTCCCGGTGGCGCTGCCACCGCTGCTGGTGTCGCCGCTGGTGCCGCCGCCACTAGTGCCCGAAGAGGGGATGCACAGGCTCTGACCGATATAGACGTACGAAGTTACAGATGTATTGTTCGCCTGGGCCAGGCTTTGGATTGTTACTGCGTAGTTCACTGCAATGCCCGAAAGCGTTTCACCAGCTACGACGGTGTGAGTGCGGGCACATGCGCTGGGCTGCTGTGAGGGAGCAGGCTGCTGACCGGTTGTCGGAATCCTGAGCCGCTGGCCTACGAATATTTGATTCGCATTCGCAATGTTATTGGCTGTTACCAGAGCCTGGACCGAAACACCATACCTTACAGCGATACGGGAGAGGCTCTCGCCGGCCTGCACGACGTGCGTCGTGTAGCCTGTGGTTTGCGGACTGACATTTACCTGGGGTGAAGCCGCCGCTACCGTCTGTGGCAACAACGAAAACAGCAGGACTGCCGCGATAGATATCAGCCAGATACGTCGAATGGCATTAAACTGTGGAATACCTGCGCGCATATGTAACTCCTTATTAGAGTCTCTCCAGAGTCAAGAAGCGAAATATTTCTACATCAGACTAATTATTCTGCACCGTTTTCAAGTTGAAGTCAAGACGAAATCAACTCTTCCATCAACGCAATACCAACGCGAATGCCACGAAAGAAGTTCGGTAAGTGTAATTTTTCGTTCGGCGCGTGCAGATTATCGTCCGGCAAACCGAAGCCCATGAAGAGAATGGGAATGCCAAGTGCTTCCTGAACAACCGTGGCAATGGGAATCGAGCCGCCTTCGCGGCTGAAGACCGGCTCTGCGCCAAAGACTCTGGTGTAGGCTCTGGCGGCGGACTTCATTTCTGGAACGTCGAGCGGTACGACCGTGGCGGGGGCGTGTTGGAGCGTGTTCACAGTTACTTCCACTGTTGGCGGCGCAATATGCCGGAGGAACTGTTCGATCAATGGCCCGACGTCTGACGATTGCTGATCGGGCACAAGACGGCAACTCACTTTGGCGTGGGCTTCGGCGGGGATGACAGTCTTGAACCCGTCACCGATGAAGCCGCCCCAAATTCCATTGATCTCTAGCGTAGGCCGCGCCCCGATCCTTTCGGTTACCGTAAAGCCATCTTCGCCCCATGCTGCGGGCACGCCGCTCTCCTGAATCAGTTTTTCCTCATCGTAGGGAACTTGTGCCAGTGCCGTCCGTTCTTCTGCGGACAGGGCCTGGACGTCGTCATAGAATCCGGGAACGGTGATCCTACCGTCGGAGTCGTGAAGTTGCGCAAGCAACGCGCAGAGGGCTTGATTGGGGTTGTGGACAGCGCCGCCAAACATGCCGCTGTGCAGGTCCTGGGAAGGACCCCGAACTATTATCTCGCCGGCCCACATACCGCGCAACCCATAGATGATCAGCGGCAGGTCGGGGGCCAGGATGTGCGTATCGGAGATAAGACAGACATCGGCGGCGAGCTTTTCAGTTTCTGACGGCAGATATGCCGTCAGTGCCCGGCTGCCTACCTCTTCTTCGCCCTCAACCAGGAACTTAACGTTTACTGGCAACTCCCCATACGTTGACAGAAGAGCCTCGACCGCGGCAACGTGGGCAAATAGTTGCCCTTTGTCGTCAGACGCCCCACGTGCAAACAGGTCTTCGCCCCGCACGGACGGCTCGAAGGGCGGCGAATGCCACAACTCCAACGGGTCGACGGGCTGGACATCGTAGTGGCCGTAGATCAGGACGGTTGGGGCGTCGGCGTCGGCGTGCAGCCAGTCACCATAGACGATCGGATGGCCGCCGGCTCGGATGACTTCCACGTTTTGCAGGCCAATGGCAGCCATCTTCTGTGCCAGCCAGTCCGCAGCTCTCTCTACATCTTCCTTGTGTTGCGACTGGGTACTGACGCTGGGAATACGCAGCCATTCACTCAATTCTGCGAGCTGCCGCGACTGGGCGTTTTGCAGGAAGGTATCAAGTTTCAAGTCGAAAGCGGTAGATGCCGAATGGTTCATGAGGAGGGACCTCCCATGGCTATAGAATAGCTGTTTTGACACTGCATGCGTTGTAGTACTTTGGTCACTACGCGTGGTCGGGAAGCGAATCCAGAGATCTTGTCAGCCCGGCAGTTCGACGACGACGTACTCCTGGTCGACAGAGACTTCGAACGTTTCCGCGGTGTAGGGGCCCGGTTGGTAACTAGAAGGGAGAGTGTCTGCGGTTGCGACTTCTACTTCGTAGCTTCGTGTGCGTACGGAGGTGGGGTCCACCCAGGATTGGCCGGTCGTCACGTCATATTCCCAGCCATGCCATGGGCAGCGTATAATCTCGCCCCGCCTCTCGTATCTGTATTCACCTCCGGGCTTGTCGGCCATCACAAAGCCGGTGAGCCGACCTTCACATAGTGGGCCACCCTGGTGGGGGCAGGTATTGCGCAGGGCATAGAATTCGCCCTTTATGTTGAAGACACCGATGGAGCGTCCACCGATTTCGACGATTTTGCGTTCTCCCTGCGGGATCTCGTCAACTGTGGCAACAATGTGTTTGGCCATTACCGATCTCTAGAGATTGTACAGTGTGCGGGCATTTTCCGCCATGAATTTCCGCCGGCGCTCCTTGTCC
The DNA here is from genome assembly GCA_965116395.1 of Caldilineaceae bacterium. GTDB lineage: Bacteria > Chloroflexota > Anaerolineae > Caldilineales > Caldilineaceae > Bin5. The sequence continues at coordinate 4,013,096 of OZ220684.1, read as the reverse complement.
AACGGAATGGGAAAGGCGCGATCCGGGGAGTCAAAGTCCCAGTGTGGGTAGTCGGTTGCGAAGAGCAGGTTGTCGTCAAGATCGAGGTGACCCAGCAGTTGGCGGAACTGCTCAGGTTGGAAGGGCTCTTCCATCGGTTGTGTGCTGACCCAGAAATGGCGTCGGAACAACTCCGAAGGCGGTTCAGTAACGTGGGGCACTTCGCTGCCCAGCTTGCGCCAGACGCTGTCCATGCGCCATAGCATCGGCGGAATCCAGGCAAATCCCCCTTCGATCAGCACAAATTTGAGTGTGGGGAACTGATGAAAGACGCCCTCGAAAATGAGGCTAATCACCTGCGCCTGGAAGGTCTGTGGCATGCCACCATGATCTTCAATGTAGTGGTTGGGGAATCCCGAACCGGTAATAGGTGCGCCGCCCGCGCCGCCGAAATGTATGGCTATGGGCACGTCGTGGCGGCAGGCGGCCTCATACATGGGCCAGTACTTGCGGCGTCCAAGAGGCTCTTTTGTGCGGGCGATAAGCAGTGCGTGGACGAATCCTGGATGACTGCCCCACCTGTCGATTTCTGCGGCAGAAAGCTCTCCATCTTCCCAAGGAACGATGATCGATGCACGCAAGCGGGGGTCCGGTTCCAGCCATTCGGCCAACTGCCATTCATTGGTGGCCCTTGCAAAGGCGGCGCCAAAGGCAAGATTGCGCTGCTCGCCCGCGCCGACAAGCGGGTTGAGGACGCCGATTTCGATGTTCCATTCGTCCAGGAGCTGTTTCTGCAGCAAGGGCAGATTTGAACCCGGCGGCGTTCCGTCGCCCGGCCAGGCGTCATGGCGGGCCGCATTGGGCATCGCTCGTGGATAGTGGGAGCCGTCATAGCCACGCTGTCCGAAGGTCTGATGATACTCCTGCCAGTGCGGTTCCAAATAGGAACGCAGTACATCCTGTGTCGGGAAGTAAATATGAATATCGGTGTCGATTATGGCCGTGTCCAGAGGCGCACGGTATCGGGCAACCTGTTGAACTGACGCATCGGGACCGGCTGCGTCATGACCATTGGTGCGATCTTTCGTTACGGCGCCGCGTTCCGCAATGGCAGTCGAATCGAATTGAGCAGTCATGTCTGTCCTCCCATTGTGTCAGTTGGGGCGAGAATCCAGTTGTGAGACTAGTTCACTCTCTCGCCTCCGTGAGCATCTATCTACAACCGGTAAAACGTGCGCGCGTTTGCGGAGTCGATCTTTTCTCTCTGATGGGCCGTCAACAGGTCCAGAAGAAAGTCCTGACTGTCGTGGCCATGGGGATAATCACTGGCGTATAGGAGAAGGTCTTCGGCCCCGCATTGTTCGAGAATTTGCGCCAGATGCAGCGGATTCGGCGGCGCGTCCAAGGGTTGAATGGTGAAGCGTAGATGTGTGCGCATGTATTCGGACGGCCGCCGCCTGACATAGGGCGTATTGTGGCGCAACCCTTTCCACTCTTTGTCGATCCGCCACATCAGCGACGGCAGCCAAGTGAATCCCCCTTCGATAAGCGCGACCCGCAATGAGGGAAAACGTTCAAATGCGCCTTCACAGACCAGGCTGATCACCTGGGACTGAAAGATCTGCGCCATGCCGGCGTAGTCTTCAATGAAATAGGACGGCCAGCCAGTGGGCGTTGGGGGATGTCCTGGGGCGCCGCCGTAATTGATGCCAAGCGCGAGGTCGTGCCTGATTGCAGCCTCGTAAATGGGGTCATAGCGGCGATTACCATAGGGGGCTTCGGCACGGACCGGCAGGATTACCTGTACGAAGCCGGGGTGATCGCCCCATCTGTCGATTTCCCTTGCGGCCAGCGGCGGGCTATGGCTTGGCACAACGATGGATGCCCGCAAGCGAGGCTCTTTTTCAAGCCAGTGCTCCACCTGCCACTGGTTAACCGCGGTAGCCAGAGAGGCGGCCAGGTCCTCGTTGCGAACACTCTGGACGCGGTAGGCACAGTTTAGAATGCCAATTTCGACATCATCCAGGGCGCGAGCTTGCACTTCAGCCAGGTCGGGTTTCGGGCTGCTGCCATCGCGAGCAGATGTAGGTACACTTTCAGGGTAGTCGGCCGCGTCCGGGCCGTTGAATGCCGACTCGCGGCAATAGGCGAGCCAGTGGTCCGGCAGGTAGGGATACAGAGTCTCCAAGTCCGGAACTTCATTGTGAATATCGCAGTCGATACGAGTATGTTCAGACATGACCAAGGGTTGCAAAGGGCGATCTTGGAAACTCGGCTGGCTGCTTGTCGGCTGGGCAGCTACCAGGTGCTACAGTCCTTACATCGGGATTATGGTAATCGAACTTCGAGCCGCGGGCAATTCGCTGATCGATCTTGCCAGCAGGCTGTTGCTGAGGTTAGAGATTCAGTTAACCGACTGGCAGTCCCCAATCGGCCCGCGCTTTCTCCATGGAGACAAGCTCTTTGATTCCGTGCACGGTATGCCCGGGGCCGCCCTCCACCCAGCGTTTGTCGGCTGGTTCGCTGGCCGGCTGGTAGCGCACATCGCAACTGAGACGGAAGCGATTGGTCAGGTTGGTGGTGGAAGCGTGCATCGTGTGCATTCCAAAAAGGATGACATCGCCCATGAAAAATTCGCTGGTGAGCCACTCACCGCCGAAATTTTCGACGATTTCCATTGGATCTTTTGTGAACCAGCCGTCTATGCCGTCGCGGTCCACGTCCATGCGCCCGTAGGTATCACGGATACGGGAAAAGCTGGACAAATTGTGCGAACCCCGGCATATCGCCAAGGTGCCGTGGTCGACAGGTATATCGCCAAATGGAATCCAGACTGTGTGGAGATTGCCCGATCCCCGGCCCATGTAAACGAAGTCATAGTGAGCCCCGGTGTACTGCTCGTTGCCGACGGCGCGCAGCCACTTGTAATCGAATGTGAGTGCGGGCTCGCCAAAGTAGGAGGCAAAGAAGTCGAATAGCTCAGTTGCCTGAAGTACGGCGAGTACGTTTTCGTGATAGGCGATGCGCCTCATTTTGGCACCGCGGCCACCCTTTGGCATAACGCCCTCCAGTACAGGGGCATCCGGGGTCAATACGTTCTGCTCGTGCATGTATTGCAAGATTGTCGCCCGCGCTTTTTGCACCTTTTCGCGGTCGATGAGTCCCCGCAGAAGCAGATAGCCGTCCTCTGCCATTTGGGCGTGCAGAGCCGGCGTGTCCGCCAGCAGACGTTGACTATCTCTTAATGTGCCCAGGGTGTCGCTGGGGTAGCGCATATCCCGATAGCCAAAGCGAATGTTCATGATCACTCCATTCACGGTCACTTGGGTGGGAATCTCGCGTCTGGAAAGCAGAATTCCCGTCACTGCAGGTAGTTAGAGTCGACGTCTGCGGATTTGCAGGAGGGCCGGCCCACGTACCAATCCCCAAAAGCTCATCGCCAGCGCCAATCCAACCATCGCCATCGCGACGAATGAGACATCCCGCAAGGCCGATGTCTGCGCGACAGCAACTGCTTCAGTCACGTCGCCCGCGAAATCGGGCCCCGCATAAACCAGAACCCGGCTCGCCCACAACGCTCCCAAGGCGGCCACCCCTGCCGTGTTTCCCAGCGTGCGCCCAATCACGTTGACGCCGCTAACCACGCCGAGCCTTTCTCTGGGTACCGAGCCCATGACGGCGCTGTTGTTGGGAGACTGAAAGATGCCCATTCCCAAGCCCAATGGTGAGACTCGCAGAACATATCCTATGATCGAAGTCTCAGCAGTGAGAGTACTGACAGTGTAGCAGCCGAACGCAAACATTACCAACCCCGCGGTGGCGATGAGCCGATACCCGAAGCGGTCTGAAAGGATTCCGGATATTGGTGAGGCCAGGCCGAAGAAAACCATTGTAGCGGTGAGCAGCAGGCCGATGACGGAAGGATCCAGTTGCAGGAGGTTGCTGAGATAGAAGGGGAAGAGCAGCGTGATGCCGCCTGTAACGATGAAACTGATCAGGCGCATCGACAGGTTGAGACTGAAGAGAGTGTTGCGGAAGAGAGTCAGGTCGAGGAGCGGCTCGGCCACGCGCAACTCCGTACGAATGAAGAGAGTGAGAGAAAGCAGTGAGAAAGCCAGGAGGCCTAGCATTGCTGGCGATCGAAAGCCAGTGCGCTGGCCGACGGTCAGGAAAAGCATGAGCGCAAGCAGAAAGGCGAAGAAAGTGGAAAAACCGACCCAGTCAAAGCGCTGCCGTCCCCCGGGGTTGGCGCCGGGCAGGTAGCGCAAGGCCAGAAGAAAACTGACACAGCCGACAGGAGGGGAAACGAAGAAGATCCAGCGCCAGGAGAAGTATTCGAGGAGAGCGCCACCCAGAATCGGCCCGGCGATGCCACCGACCGAAACGGTGGCGCTGAAGAGGCCGAGCGCCTTTCCGCGCTCTGAAGCTGGGAATGTCTCGGTTACGATGCCCATACTCAGTGCAGTGGCAAATGCGCCGCCGATGGCCTGAAGCACGCGAAAAAAGAGGAGGAGCTCGATATTGGGCGCAAGGCCTGCGAGGACGGAACTGATGGCAAATGCGATCGTGCCGCTGAGGAAGATCGGCTTCTTGCCCACCATATCGCCTAGCCTGCCCACGCCCAGCATGATTGCTGTCTGGGTGAGCGAGAAGGAGAGTACGACCCACTGTACAAGCGCGAAGTCGACGTTGAATTCGGTTACGAGCGTGGGGAGCGCCACTCTGACGACGCCGCCGTCGAAAGAGGCCAGAAAGATACCTGAACCTAGGGCAGCGAAGATATGCCACTTGCGCTCGATAGAGGGTTGAACAGTCGGCTTAGCCATTGCGGGCGGAGAGTTACACCTTATTGGGAAGGGTGAGTAGAACGGTCCGAGGACCAGGGGCCGCTTCTTGGACGATTAGTGGGACTGCACGACCGCTGTTGTGCTGTTCGCCTGCAGACGTTGGCCGTAAACAACGATACGAAAGGATCCGGCCAGCCGATCGCGAAGGCGTGGATCCTGGACCAGTCGGTAAGGCCGAAGTTTTGGCGTTGCAAGAGCGGTTCAAGTTCCACCTTGTACCCTTCGGAGCGGCGCCCGGGCCTCCAGAATTCCCCACGCACTCAGTATCAGGGCGACGGCGATAATTGCGAGCGCAGTATAGGAGACGTCGCGCAGTGCGGCGATCTGGGCCACGGCAGCGGCTTCGGTGACACTGCCAATATAGTCCGGTCCGGAATAAGCCATCACACGGCTTGCCCAGAGGGCCCCCAAGGCAGCGATTCCAGAAGTACGTCCAAGAGTGCGGCCGATCACGTTGACGCCGCTAACGACACCAAGACGTTCGCGGGGAACAGAGCCCATGACCGCACTGTTATTCGGGGATTGAAATAGTCCCATGCCAAGACCCAGGGTGGCCACTCGCAGAACGTAGCCGATAGTCGACGTTTCGACGCTGAGCGTGCTCACTGTATAACAGCCGAACGCCATCAGAATCAGTCCTGCGCCGGCGATGCGACGATAGCCAAAGCGGTCGGAAAGTGTGCCTGCAAACGGGGAGGCAACACCAAAGGAAATCCAGGTTGTTGTCAAGAGCAGGCCCACGACCACGGGTTCCATTTGGAGCAGGTTTGTCAGGTAGAAGGGCAGCAGAAGGTAGACGCCCCCGATTACAATGAAGCTGACGAAGCGCATCGAAAGGTTGAGGCTGAACTGTGTGTTCCTGAAGATCGACAGATCGAGGAGCGGATCCTTCAGGCGACGTTCTGTGTTGATGAACAGGGCCAATGCGATCAGTGAGATGGCGAAAAGGCCCAACATGGCGGTAGAGCGGTATCCGAAACGGGGACCGAATGTCAGGAAAAGTATGAAAGTCAGAAGGAAAGAAGCAAGGAGTAGCGATCCGGTCCAGTCGAACCGTTGTCTGCCGGCGGGGCTGGCGCCTGGCATGTAGCGCCAAGCAAGAATGAAACTGACAATACTGAAGGGAAAGCCGACAAAGAATATCCAGCGCCAGGACAGGAATTCCAGCAGCATCCCCCCCAAGAAGGGGCCGGCGATGCCGCCCAGTGAGACGGCGGCGCTGAAGAGGCCGAGGGCCTTGCCCCGTTCGGAAGCGGGAAAAATTTCGGTCACAATGCCCATGCTGAGTGCGGTGGCAAAGGCTCCGCCTATTGCCTGGATGACGCGAAACAGGAGGAGAAGCTCGATATTTGGCGCCAGACCGGAGAGGATTGAACCGACAAAAAAGGCCACGGTGCCGGCAAGGAAAACAGGCCTCTTGCCAATCATATCGCCCAGTCTTCCCACGCTCAGGATAATGGCTGTTTTTGTTAGCGTAAAGGAAAGAACGACCCACTGAACAAGTGTGAAGTCGACCTGAAGCTCGTTTACCAAGGCTGGCAGTATGACAACAACAATGCTGCCCTCTTGCGAGTCCAGAAAAATGCCGCTGCAGATGGCGGCAAAGATAAGCCACCTTTGCCTTGTTGACAGGGTGTCAGAAAGATGGGTCATGGATCAAGAAAACGATATTGGAGACGCACTAGACGGACGGGGCAGATAGGCCTCAGGAGAGCCAAGGATCATCGTCGGGATCTCGAGTTATGGTCAACAAACTGTGAGATGGGACACGATTGCCATTGATGACAGAATGTGACCTGTCCGGCCAGCGGATTTCCAGGGCGTGGATTCTGTCTTCCACAGTTAGGCTGAAGTGTCGACGCACGCCGAAAGGTAGCAGGATGCGGCGTGCGCGCTGCGGTGGGAAACAGGGTCGGTTACGAAGGAACTTGTACCGGCCGCGCGGCCGAACGCGAGTGGTGAATTTCCCAGGCAATCAACGCCAGGGTGAAGGCGACCAGGGCCATGGCCGCGTAGGCAACATCTTGCAGTGCCGCAATCTGGGGCGCGGCTGCTGCCTCCGTCACTGCGCCGCTGAGTTCGGGCCCGGCATATGCGTTAACGCGGCTGGCCCACACGGCGCCGAGTGCGGCCACGCCGGCGGTGCGTCCTAAGAAGCGGCCGATCGTGTTGGTCCCGCTTGCGATGCCCAGCCTTGCGCGGGGGACAGAACTCATGACTGCGCTGTTTGTAGGTGAATGTGAGATCCCAAAGCCCAGGGCAACCGGCGCGACTCGCAGAACGAAATCTGCAGCTGAACTGGCGGCGCTGAGTGTGCTGACGGTATAGCAGCCGAAGGCCAAGATTGCCAAGCCCACGCCTGTGATCAGTCGAACGCCGAACCGATCGGACAGGGTACCAGAAACCAACACGGCCACACCGAACCAGATCCAGAAAGTTGTCAGGAGCATGCCGGCAAGCAAAGGCTCAATCTGCAAGATATTGCCCAGATAGAATGGAAACAAGAACCACAGACCACCCATTGCAACATTTGTAATGATCCGAATGGCCAAGTTGACGCTGAACTGAGCGTTCCGGAACAGCGAAAGGTCGACAAGCGGATCCTTCACGCGTGCCTCGTTACGCACAAACTGCCAAATCGAAAGTAGAGATACTGCGAATAGTCCCAGCATGACGGGAGAACGGAATCCGACGCGGTCGCCAAATGTCAGATACAGCATAAGTGCCAGAAGCCCCGCAAAAAGGAAGAAGGAGCCGGTCCAGTCGAAACTCTCGCGGCCGGTGGGGCGAGTCTTAGGCAGATAGCGCCAGGCCAGAACCAGGCTGATCGCGCTCAAAGGCTGACCTACAAAGAAGATCCAGCGCCACGATAGTGTTTCCAAGAGGGCTCCGGCGAGCATAGGTCCGACGATGCTTCCAGCCGCAAAGATCGCGCCGAAAGCGCCCAGTGCTTTGCCGCGCTCGGAAGAGGGAAAATTTTCAATCACAATGCCGTAATTCAAGGTGATGGCGAACGCCGCGCTCACGGCCTGCAGGACGCGAAAGAAAAGCAGCAGCTCGATGGTGGGCGCGAGACCGGGGAGGATCGACGTAACCATGAAGGCGATTGTGCCGCCCAGGAAAACGGGTCGCTTGCCGACCATATCTCCCAGCCGCCCCACCATGGGCATGATTGAAGTCTGGGCGAGGGTGTAGGAAAGGAGCACCCACTGACCGACGTCAAAGTCAATATTGAATTCGCGCACGATGGCAGGCAGGACGACGGCGGCAGAACTGAAGACCAGGGATGCCATCAGGATGACGCCTGCCAAGGCAGCCAGAATCTGCCATTTGTGCTCGTAAGAAGGATTGTTCAAGGATTGGTCCATTACGTTGGGGAAGGGTGAAGGTCGTAGACCGCTCAGGGTGGACCGGCGTCGCTTGGGGCGGTTGGCTCGGTTTCAGCGGTGCGGCGGGTGATTGTCAGTAGGCTGTTCGGTTGAAGCAGTTGCACGTCTATCAGAGTGACGACGCGGTCAGGCCAGCGCACTTCCAGGGCGATGATACTACTTTCAGGAGGCATTCCGAAGTGCTGGCGGGCACTGCGGCCTGACAGGTAGCCGCCCGCTGCCTGCACTGTGCGGCGGAGGATGCCACTGGATGTGTGGAGGAGCAACTCGGCGCCTAGGGCGCGTGTGTTGCCGCTGCCGGGATGGCGCAGATCAACCAGGAGGGACTTGCCGCTGCACAACTGGTTCTCGAACATTTGGGACGGGGAGCGCAGGTTGTTGATGAGCACGTCAAGGTCGCCGTCGCCGTCAAAGTCGGCCATGCTCATGCCGCGGCCGCCGGCGGTGCTGTTCAGTTTCCACTCAGGGGCGGGAGCGAACCGATTGGCTCCGTCGTTGCGGTAGGCCTGGTTTTCCTCGACGAGCTCATCGCCGGGCAGATGGCGGAAGATCTCCATGGCGGTCATGCCGTTGACGACGTAGAGGTCGAGCAGGCCGTCCTGGTCGATGTCGCCGAATTGGGCGGACCAACTCCAGCCGCTGAAGGGGATGCGCCAGGCTTCGGCCTGGTCCGACCAGGCGTCGCCTTGCCGTTCCTGGAGGACGTTGGCCATCACCTGGGGGCCGTCTTCGGGGCTGGGCGGGGGCATGGTCTGCATGACGGGCAGCCACTGGCTCATGATTTCGGGCTCTTCGGAGTAGGGGTGCATATCGGCAGCGAACAGCTCCATCTGGCCGTCATTGTCGAGGTCGCCGCTGTCGAAGCTCATGGTGCTGAATGTGGTTGTGGCGAAGGGTTCGGTCGCGAGCCAGCCGCCGTTGCGCTGCCCGAGGAAGGCGATATCGCGCACGTCGAAGTCGTTGCCAACGAGAATGTCGGGGCGGCGGTCGCCGTTCAGATCCTGGAGGTGGAGCGCCAGCCCCTGCGCGCGTGAAGCGAGACGGGTGGGCGCGAAGCTTCCGTTATTGTTTTTGTAGACAAATACACCGTTCTGGTCTGTGGCATCGAGGGCGCGACGGCCTATCTGTTTCTCGAGTGAGGCGTCATAGGATGCGGTGACAAGGTCGAGGTCGCCGTCGGCGTCCAGGTCGCCCCACTGCTGCGAGTAAGCGAAGCCGTTGACACCCTGTAGGCGTCCCGGCTCCTGTTCGCTGGTGAAGGGCGTTGTACTGTTCTCGCCGCCTCTGTTACGCCAGTAAAGGAAGATGCCTGAGCGGCTGGTGGCGGTAATGTCGAGCCAACCGTCTCCGTCTACATCGACGAGCGCGGGGCCGCGCAGGCTGCCGTCGAGCAGGAGCTGCGGGCGAAACTGCCAGTTGCCCTCGTTCCAGAAGATCTGGTTGGGACCGAGCAGGTTGGCGAGGACGAAGTCTTCGTCGCCGTCGTTGTCGAGGTCGCCGACGGCCAATCCGGCGCCGTTGCTGGTGAAGTAGGTGACGCGCTCGAAGGCCGTGCCTGTGATGTGAGGGAGTTCGTGTTCGACGAAGCTGCCGGTGCAGAGGTGTGATTGCGTGCCGGTCTGCGCGGCCCCTTCGGAGCGGGGAGTCAAGGGAAGGGGGTTGAATTGGAGCCTGACTGATGGCTGAAGTGAAGAAGGCGCGTGGGACAGGCTCTCGTAGGCGAAGCCCGCCGAGCAGCTAGATAGGAGTAGTGCCCCGATGAGAAGGGTGGGGAAGAAAGTGCGCATTATCGGCCGCTCTTGCTTCCTAACCCTTCAGCCCTGTTACTGAGATACCTTCGATAAAGGTACGCTGGGCGAAAAAGAAAGTTACGATGATTGGGAGTGCGACGAGCGTGCTAACGGCCATCAGGTAGGGGATGCCATTGCTGAAATTGCCTATGTCGTTGGCCCGACTTGAGAGCTGCTCGATTCCGAGGGCGAGCGGGTAGCGATTCTCGTCTCGCAGGTAGATCAGGGGACCGAGATAGTCGTTCCAGGCCCAAAGGAATCGGAAGAGCGCGACCACGGCCAGGGCAGGCTTGGTCAACGGCAGGATGATGCGGAAGAGGATGCCAAACTCGCTGGCTCCGTCGATGCGGGCGGCGTCAGAGAGTTCTTCTGGAAGGGTCATGAAGAACTGGCGAAGCAGGAATACGATGTAGGGATGGCTGAAGAGTGCGGGCACGACGAGAGGGCGGTAGGTGTCGAGCCATCCGAGCCACTTGAAGGTGATGAAGAGCGGCACCATGGTAACGGCCCAGGGCAGCATCATTGTCATCACGACCAGCCAAAACATGGTATCTCGTCCCGGCCAGCGAAGGCGGGAGAATCCGTAGGCAACGATTGTCGAGGATAGGACCGTAAACACGACTGCGGGGACCGTATAGAATACAACCGAGTTGACGGCGTAGCGCGTAAAAGGCAGGATTTGCCAGCCTTTTATAAAATTCTCGGGGTGAATTGGGTAGGGCAGCAGGATGGGCGGCACGGTAAAGACTTGGGAGTCCACCTTGAGCGCGGAACTGATCATCCAGTAGAGAGGGAAGGCAAAGCTAATTGTAAGCGGAATGAGAATAGCGTACTTGGTGAATTCGAGCAGAAAGGTCTGCCACCTTCTGCCGGCGTCATAGTGATATTTGGGCGTGGGTGCGGTTCTGCTTTCGGAGGCGATTGAGGTCATTTGTCACCTCCGTAGTAGACCCACCTGGCAGAGGACCTGAAAATGACGACTGTAAAAGAAACGATGATCAGGAAGAGAATCCAGGCCAGTGCCGAAGCCTTTCCCATCCTCAAGTATTCGAATGCATTGCGATAGAGGTGAACAAGGTAGAACTCGGTAGAGTTCATGGGGCCGCCCTCGGTAAGCAGCCAGGGAACGGTAAATTCCTGGAAGGCGACGATCAGACCCATTATCAGATTGAAGAGAATGATTGGGGAGGTCAGGGGAACGGTGACGTTGCGGAACCTGTGCCATAGATTTGCGCCGTCAACTGTTGCGGCCTCGTATAGAGAGCGAGGGACATCCTGCAGCGCAGCAAGAAATATGACTACGGCGGCCCCTTGTGCCCAAATGGCGACCAGAATCAGCGACGGTTTGGCCCAGCCCGGGTTAGAGAGAAATGGGATGATGGGCAGGCCAAAGTAGCGGAGTAAACCGTTGATGGCGCCATACTGAACATTCATCAGGAACTGCCACACCATGGCCGATGCCACTGCGGGAACGATGGACGGGACGTAGATCACGCCGCGGAAAAACGAACGGCCCACGACATCGGAGTTCAGCAGGTTGGCAATCAAGAAGGCCACGGCGACGCCGAATGGGACACTCACCCCAACATAGTAGAGCGTGTTATACATCACGTTCCAGAAATGGGGATCATCGAAGAAGAGGGTGGCGTAGTTCTTTACGCCCAAGAAGACCGGCGGGCGCAGCAGGTCGTAACGGGTCAGACTGTAGTAGAGCGAAGACAAGAGGGGATAGATAGTAAAGATGAGAAAGCCCAGGGCCCAAGGCGAGACGAAGATCAGTCCAAGGCGAAGGTTGCGCCATTCCTGAGGCGTGTAGCGGCTGACCTTTTGTGTGCTTGCAGCCATAGGAGTTCCTTCACTTTTCAGTATGTCCAGCGGCCAGGCCGTGAGACACTGGCCGCTGGATAGTAGTCGCTAGAGCCCTTGGGCTTCCCACTCGTCTTCAGCACGCTTCTGCAGTTCCGCGACGGCCTCTTCAGGCGTGATCAGGTCGCGGTAGACCTGCTCGCGCAGGTCCCAGAGCTGCGTATTGACGAACCAGTGAATCGGGGAGCGGCGGCCAACGATCCAGTCGGTGACCTCGTCAATGTTGTCGATGTAGAAGCGCAGACCGGGGAAGGTATCGGGATCGATGGTGGGGAGCCAGGTCTCGATACCCATTATCCAGCCAACTTCATTGAAAATAATGTCGAGGGGCTCATTGGTGTGCAGGAACTCGGCGACCTTGAATATGCCGTCAGGGTTTTTCCCGTCCCTGTAGATCTGGACCATGTGGGGGCCGGTGGCCATGACTTTGGCGCCCTCGCGGAAGGAGGGGACCGGCGCCCAGGTAGCGCGGTTATGGACAGCCACTTCGGGCTTCTGGATTGTGGTCTCGCCAGCGTGCCAGTAGCCTTCGATGATCATCGACTGTACTTCGGCGTTAAAGGCTGCGCCCCAGGTGCCCTGTCCTTCGACCGATCGCAGCCCGGCGAAGTTGTCCGGTCCGATGAAGCGGTAGAACTCGGATTGCATCTGGATACCCTGGGCCATAAGCTCGTGATTGAGGTGGAAGGTCTGCTCTTCGTCGTTCCACCAGGTATGGCCGTAGGAGGTGGCGATGAAGTCCGGTTCGCCGGCCATGGCGTCGATCGGGTCAAGGCCAATGCGGAGGACATTGCCGCCGTCGTCGAATTGGGAGAGTTCCTGGTGCCATTCGAGGACGCCTTCCCAGGTCAGCGGCGGGTTGTCCGGGTCGAGGCCGGCTTCTTCAACGTGCTGGCATTATAGTTCAGACCATACCAGAGGAAGGACTCGATCGAGGGAACGCCGATCAGATCGGCGCCGTAGTACCCGCCTTGCCAGACGGCATCGACCACGTTGCCGGGATCGATGATTTCGCTGGAGTCGACCATGTCATTGACGGCCAGACAAACGCCGCGGGCCCAGAGGCCGGGATAGTCCATATTTGAGCCGCCGTCGGGCGGGTCGCCGGCCGCCAGTGCGGTCAGAACGGCTTCGTTGTTGGTGCTGCCGCGATAGTCGAGAGTCGTGTTTTCGCCAACGTGCGCCTGGAAGCTTTCGAGCTGCGAGATTGACTCTACGGCCGGATCCAGATTGCCCCAAGCGTACCACCAGGAGATGGTCTGCGGTTCTGTTGCAGCGGAGTCGTCGCCGCCAGCAGCAGGCGCGGCCGCGGGCGCGGCGCAGGCGGCCAACGCCACTGAGCCGGCAACTACGCCTGTCGTTTGTAGAAAGTCACGTCGGCTGGGAGTTCGTCTTGTCATGAAGTCTTCCTCCTTTGGGTGAATGGATACTTTTTGAACCTTAGTCTCTTATATGGAAAACCGGATTCTGCTTGGCAGCAGGGCCCGACAGTTAGCACCAGGCAGAGATGCTTCTACGAAATTGGAATGTAGTTCTTGACGGAAAAAGTTGAAACGCAGAGCAAGAGCCGCGCTCTGGCGCAGTTCAACTGATCTTTGCGGGGGAGACGCAGCAAACAGCGAAAATGGACTAAGCCCACACTGCGAAAGGAACTGCAGGGCAGTCTGCGTCACGGCAAGCTGCCATGAAAAGGCGTTGCCCTCATTGGTCTGGTGAGCAACGCCTGCTGGATACCGAGTGTAACAGTGTTAAGGTCTGCATGCAAAAAATATGGGGTAGCGGGATCGTAAGACTCACGCCGAAATAGCCCACAAAGGGCGCTCGAAAGGGAAGGCCCTTCCGAATCAGGCGGCAACACGATTCAGACAGCAGAACGAGGCTTAGTTCAGAGGCGATTCATTTGCCTTGGGTTGGAACGGTTTATGTCTACAAATGTCGCGCCATGTCTACAGATGTATACAAATGTCGCGCCAAGAAAAATTTCTCAACTACTCTGCCAGGCTTCGAAAACGGTTCCTCACCGTCTTTGAACGACTGTGAAAAGTTGAGTCTTCGGAAACTAACTGACCTTCAGCGTGCCTCTTTCACCTTCAGGAATTCTCTGGGCTAGAGTCATGACTTTCCAGGGCCAGGGCGTCTGAATTTCGGTCGCTATTTTATCACACGCAGGGCACCGAAATGGGGCACTCCTGCGTTGAGTACTGGGCATACACATCTTGTTGGGGAAAACTTTCAGGTGACAGTCAGTTATCCGACCGGCTCGTTTACATCTGGCAGGAATGCCGGTCTTGGCGCTTTTCTCGTTGCGAAAGGGGTTGAGAGCCAAGCGGAGCAAGATGGTCAAGTTGTACTGCCCCTGGCCTTGTCCGGTGCGACTTTCGTCCTCATACGAGACCCAGTGGCCTGAGTTCTTGAAGCTCCAGTGGTAGCGTGTGGAAGTCAAGAGCAAACCAGCATCGGAGAGCGAGTCGGAATTCACGGTAGATGCGAGAGTCTTGGGGGCTGATTCGGGCATTTCATTCATCGTGGATCGTTTGCGTCAGATTCATCTTGATGGTGGGACGCAGGCATTCTCATGTGTGTGTTGGACGAGAGTTCATGAGCGTTTACGAGCGTTTTGGGGTTGTCTGAGCTGCAGTTCATGAGATTTGCCTGATGGGCTGTGATAGAGGCCTTGCCGATGCGGGCATTCTCATGTGTGTGTTGGACGAGAGTTTACGAGAGTTCATGAGCGTTTACGAGCGTTTATTAGCGATGTCGAGTTGTCTGAACTGCAGTTCATTAGACTTGTCTGATGGGTTCTGACCGGTGCCTTGCCGATGCAGGCATTCTCATATGTGTGTTGGACGAGAGTTTACGAGAGATCATGAGCGTTTACGAGCGTTTTCGGGTTGCCTGAGTTGCAGTTTACGGGATTTGCCTGATGGGCTGCGACTGGGGTCCAACCGATGCAGGATGTCTCGTATGCGCGTTGGACGAGAGTTTCTGCCAGGGATTTTCCTCGCTTGCGTGTTGCAGTAGACAAAACCAATCGATCGGCGAAGTCATGCGAAGGGCCGCGAAGAACACCGAAGGTGTAACGGATTTTTTGTGTGCGGCCCTTTGGCAGAAGAGCATTTTTTTCCCGCCAATCGCTTTGGTGACAAACGTCAACGGGTACTCGTCATTACTGGATTCACTTGCCCGTGTTCTGGTCGCGAAATGTCTACAAATGTCGCGTAATGTATACAAATGTATACGTATGTCGCGCCAATTTCAGTTTTTTGGGACGCTTTTTTTGCGTCTTACCGAACAGTTCCTCGCCGTCCCTGAAGGATACCTAGAGGACGATTTGGGGGCATCTCGCAGCGTTTCAGCTGACCGCTTTCACCTTCAGGTTTTCTTTGGGCGAGAGCAGTGGCTTCTCAGTTGGTGCGCCTCGAATGTCCACAAAGCGGCCCCCCTTGTGGGCCCACAAGGGGTACCTATTCGATTCAGGCAGCCTAACGAGGCCTAGTCCCAAGTCGTTGCAATTATCCTGGGTTTGGTCGATCAAAGTCGATCAAAGTCGATCAAAGTCGATCTAGGTCGATCCAAGTGGACGGGATTTCTTTTTTTTTGGACTTTGTTCTTGATTTCGCAGACGGTTCCTTCAGCCGATTCAGGCAGCCTAACGAGGCCTAGTCTCCAGTCGATGCAATTATCCTGGTTTGGTCGACCCAAGTCGACCCAAGTCGACCCAAGTCGACGTAAGTCGACGGGATTTCTTTTTTCTTGGACTTTTTCTTGATTTCGCAGACGGTTCCTCAAGCCGATTCAGGCAGCCTAACCAGGTTTGTTTCAATTCGTTGCAATTGCCTTGGGTTCGGGAGGG
Source organism: Caldilineaceae bacterium (assembly GCA_965116395.1). Classification (GTDB taxonomy): domain Bacteria; phylum Chloroflexota; class Anaerolineae; order Caldilineales; family Caldilineaceae; genus Bin5. The sequence goes on along the minus strand of OZ220684.1, from coordinate 3,997,372 downwards.
TTGCGACGGATTGTGTCGGCGTTTTTCCTTTTTACAGGCCCTTACATGCTTGCGTTCGCAAGCGTTTCCTCGCCGTCTTCTATAGGTATCGGAAGATGAAGAATGGGCAACTCACAGACGTACAGCGGCCCTCCTTCGGCTTCAGATATTCTTTTGGCGGGAGTCGTGGCTTCTCAGGGTCAGAGGAAACGCAACTCATTTCGGACACTATTATAGCACAGGATTTGGGGCCACAAGGGGAACTTCTGCATGAATCTCAGGGCAGTCGCATCTAATTGTGCAGGCCGAATCCGTTGAAATCGTCTTCAGGTTGCTGAATCGTGCGCAGAAGTCGCCTCGGCACAGGCCTTCAGGCATCGAAATCATTCAGAATTCCCGTCTACGTGCGACCATTCGTTCACTTCTCTATGTCTAACCTCGACCTGGAGGGGAATGCGGAGGCATTTCGATGGCTTGACCCAGTTTAGATGCAATCGCCTTGGGGGATGGACAGGAAAGTGAAATGTCAGTGAACCTAAGACTGTGGGTAACTACTAAGCCATATAAAGTGCCAGTCTTGACCAGCCCTCTGTCCTTGCCGCCATTCGGGCTGTCTGATTGCGTATGCGGTTGGCGGCAGCCTTGTCGCTGAAGCCGAACGGCTGGAATGCGCACACACGGTCGGAACTGCAGTTCTTAGTAGTCAGTTTTTTGTTTTCAGTGCAACACCAGTCGTCAGGGGAACACCGGAGATTAGCGGTCGATTGTCGGTGGGTTGAGGCGGCAAGTGGGGGAGGAGACACTGTTGGCTAGACACGCTGCTGAAGCCGCACGGCTGGAATGCGCACACACGGTCGGTGAGCGATGGTTTTGTAGGGGGGCGTTGCGGGGGCGCAGCCCCTGCACAAGGGAGGGCGCTTGCGCCCGACCGCCCATATGCAAGGAGAGAGTGACATCACTTTTTCTGCCGGAGTTTGGAACTGGAACTGACCGCGGCATGGTTGCAGAAAGAGGAATAGGAGAGCTCACCCCCATTTTGGGATGCACTCTGAGAGGCAAGGCTGTTTCACTGCGGTGGAGATCGGCTATAAAATAGTGATCTGAGATTGACAGAGTGCGATTTTTTGGGCCGGAACCGATTTCGAGCCAGCTGTCAGACCGGTTCGATTCTTCCAGGGGGCAGCAACACCATGTTTACTGTTATTGGCACCGTGACCGTTGATCTTTTCGTGTCCAATCTGGCGGCGATGCCCCGCAGTGAGGGGGACGAGTTCACCGTCGACAGTCTCGTGTTCCACGATGAGCCGCTGAGGACTTCGCTGGGCGGGAACGGGGCCAATTCGGCATATGCTCTTGCGCGGCTGGGCTCGTCTGTGGAACTGGTCGGCGGCTTGGGCGAGGATCATTTGGGCGACTGGATGGCGGCGCAGCTGGCTGATGTGGGCGTGGGCATGGGAGGCGTCAGGCGTTTTTCGGGAATGGGAACTGCTACGACGCTCATCCTCAGCGACCTGCAACAGAATCGGCTGGCATTTCATCACGAAGGCGCCAATAGACGCGTGGACGACAGTTCGATCGACCTTTCTGTGGTAGGGCGCTCGGACATGTTGTTGTTGACGAGCTACTCGATCATGCCGGGTCTGCGGCCTGACGGTGCGGTCGCTCTGTTTCGAGACGCCCGCGAGGTCGGAACGCGTACGGCGGTGGACATTGGCCCGGCGATCGGCGAGCCGGCCTTGCTGGAAGAACTGCGGCCTCTGCTGGCACAAACTGATTTTTTCGTCTGTAACGAGCACGAGTTATCGGTCTGTACTGGTGGAAGAGAGTTGGCCGCGGGGATGGCTGCGATCCTGGAGGGCGGCGCGGGTTGTGTAGTCGTAAAACGGGGGGCGGCAGGTGCAGTAGTTCTGGAACGGAATGGCGCTTCTGCGGACACGACGGGCGAGCCGACTTATGTGCCGGGATTCTCCGTTGACGTTCAGACAACTGTAGGCGCGGGCGATTCCTTCAATGCCGGATTTCTGCTGGCGGTCCAGGACGGCGCTTCCATAGAGAAAGCAGCGCGCTTTGCCAACGCGGTCGCAGCCACTGTGGTCTCTACTCCGGACAGACCCTTGGATGCACTGTCACGAGAGGCCGTCAGTCGCCTGATCGACTCGTCATAGCGCCGACGGCCGACTTTTGGACCGTGCAGCGCTCTCCTGCCCGCAGCACGCTAACCGGCTGCTCCAACGCACCGGCGGCGGCGATAAAGGAGTCCGGCGGCGCGGTGTTGAAGGTGAACATCTCGTAGTGACATGGGATCGCCAGCTTTGCGTTTATCGCGCACGCGAGCGCGGCGGCTTCGCTTCCATTCAAATTGCCGGCGACTCTCCGCTCCGGCCTGCTGCCGTTGATCGGCAGGATGGCCACATCCACGTTGAATTGCGTCAGCCGTTCCACCAACCCGCTGTAGTGGACCGTGTCACCACTGTGATAAACGGTCCATGGGCCGAAGCGCGCCACATAACCGAGAAACTTGCACCTGCCTGCTTTGTCCCTCTCCAGTTCTTCATGGGCGGCTGCGATTCCGTGAAAGCGGAAGGCGCCTACCTCTCTGTAGTCGCCGTCATCCAGGCCCACTGGCCAGGACGGGTCGCAAGCAAGCCGCCCGGCTACAAATGCTCGATTGGCCTCAGGTATGACGAATTGCAGGTCGGGATTCGCCTTCATCAGAGGATGGAGGGTCTCGCCATCGAGATGGTCGGTGTGGTTATGGCTTGACGTGACTATGTCGACGAAGTTGAGGCAGTCGGGCGCGACAACACGTTCGGTCATTCGTATGTGGGGTTTGTCGGTGGCGGCGTACTTGGTGGTGAGGGAATCGGAAAGGTAAGGATCGAAGAGAAGGACGCGGCTCTGCCATTTGAGGAGAAAGCCGCTTTGCCCAAGCCACCAGATGTGCAGGACGCGTTCGTCGCCGGTTGCATCCTGCACATTCTGGAGGAAGGCTTGTTCCTGGAGGAAAGGTCTGATCAGTGACATTGGCAGGGACTAAGCGTTCTCGATGATTTCCTGGCTGAGCTCACCAGTCTCCTCATTCTTCATGATGACCTTGACCTGGCCGCCCGGCATCCGTTCTGTTTTCAGGATTGTCAGACCGGCCGCGGCGGCGAGCGCTTTGGCCGGGTCGGGTTCGGTTGCAGCGGCTGCCTCCTGCCCGCGACTGTCACGGATGAGGGGGACGTTCTCGCGGCCACGCCAGACTTCCAGCTCCACTGGTTCCCACTGGCGCGAGGATGCGGAGCGGTAGCAGGCATCGATGACGGCGTTTACGACATAGCCATCGTAGAAATTTTCTCTGGGTTGGGTGCCTTGATCGATTGCGTTGAACATGTCGTCGAACATGTCGCTATAGCCCAATTCGACCACTTCATCGCCAACCGGGAAGAGCCAGCCACTCTCCGATTCGGCCTTTTCGGCGACGTAGCCGGCGCCGGCGCCGCTGGTGTACATTTCATAACCGGTGCGCAGGAAATGATTTAGCCAGATAGTGCCTTCGGTGCCGGCAACTTCGTCGCGCAGGTCCATGCCGCCGCGGAAAGTCCAGCTGACTTCGAACTGGCCGATGGCGCCGTTTTCAAAGCGGATGAGAGCGATGCCGTTGTCTTCGGCGTCGATGGGGTGGACGAGCGTGTCGGCCCAGCACATTACTTCGACGGGCCGGATGTCCTTGCCGATGAAGCTGCGGACGATTTCGATGCAGTGGCAGCCGAGGTCGACGATGGCGCCGCCGCCGGCCTGTTCGAGGTCCCAGAACCAGTCGCTGTGGGGGCCGGGATGCGTTTCGCGCGAGCAGGCCCAGGTTACATCGCCGAGGGCGCCGTTTTCGACGGAGGCGATGGCTTTCAGGGTCTTTGGCGTGTAGCAGAGGTCTTCGAGGTAGCCGCCAAAGGCTCCGGTCGCCTCGACTTTGTCCATCATTCGTTTGGCTTCTGCAGCGGTGCGGCCGAGGGGCTTCGTGCAGAGAATCGCCTTGCCGGCGTCGGCGGCCAGGTTGACGCACTCTTCGTGAATGTGGTTGGGCAGACCGATGACGACGGTATCGATATCGTCGGAGGTACAGGCTTCGGTCAGATCGGTGGTCCAGGCGGGGATGCCCCATTCCTCCGCGAATGCCTTGGCCCGTTCTGCCGAGCGGGAGTAAACGAGTTGCACACGGTCTTTCCCTCTGCCGCCGTTGAGGGCCATGGTGTAGAACATGCCGATCAGGCCGGTGCCAAGCATAGAGATTTTGTGTTCCTGCACGTCTAGCGCTCCTTCCTAAGTGGATGAAAGATGGTCTTTTTTTCAGAAATGATAGTCACTCCGGCACTACACGTCAATCCCGGCGATATTTCAGACGGAGAGCGTCTCAGTGGCTCTTCGCCTCGTCTCAACGGTTTCTTGCTATTTCCAGGGCAGCCTGGGCAGCTGCGGGGATACGCGGACCGAAGGCGGCGAAGCGTTCATCCTGTGTCTGGCCGCGCACGTAACGGACATAGATCTGGGCGATGATTACGGTTACTCGAAACAGGCTGAGCGCATGATAGAAGTGAATAGCGGTTAGGTCGCGCCCGCTATGTTGGGCGTAGTGGGCGACAAGCTCCTCACGCCGCAGGAAACGGTTGTCAAGCGGCATCATGGCCATCGCCCGAAAGTGCGGGGGATCGTCGGGCAGGCACCACCAAGCAAGCAATGCACCTAAGTCGGAAAGGGGATCGCCGAGCGTACACATATCCCAGTCAAAGACGGCGACGATACGTCCTGGCTCCGCTGGATCCAGCATGACATTATCCAACTTATAGTCGTTGTGGACCAAGGCTGGTGCGGCCTCCGGCGGTTCGTTGCTTCTCAGCCAGTCATAGACCGCGTCCATTGCAGGCAGCTCCTCCAGTTTCGCCGCCTGCCAGCGCCGCCACCAGCCATCGATCTGGCGCCTGATGAAACCGGCCGGTCGCCCTAAATCCCCCAGACCTATTGCGTCGAAATCAACCGCGTGGAGATCGGAGAGGGTCTCGACGAGCGTTCTGCTCATGTGCGCTGGAGCATCATTCCAAGCATCGTAGACGGCAGGAATCGAACTGCGAACGACGATGCCGTGACGTCGCTCCATCACGAAGAAAGGTGCGCCGACTATCGACTCGTCATCAGAAAACAGGTAGGCGCGGGGGGCGAGCGGGAAGGCCTTCCAGAGACGCAACAACACTTTGGACTCTCTGGCCATATCATGGGCGGAAGGCGCGACAGGGCCGAGCGGCGGGCGACGCAACACGTATTCATGGCTGCCATAGTCAAGAAGGTAGGTGAGATTGGCCGCGCCGCCGCCGAATTGGCGAACGGTCAAGGGATTCTCCGAGCCCGGCAGTTTGCCGAGGAGGAATTCCGCGACGAGGCGTTCGTTTAGCCGCTCGTCGGGGCGCACTCTTATGGTATCACCAAGGTGTTGTGAAGACATAGAGATCGGGTGGTTTGGTCGGGCCATTTGGGCGGCGCGTATACCGTCAAAAAACCGGTCGGTTCCGGGCGATTATATCGCAGTTTGGCGATTCTGTCCCTTATATGGGGGTCGACTTTATAATTTTCCTGGACCCTCCGCTGGCGGCACAACTTCGCTTTGACAACAGCTCTGAAATCAAGTACCGTTTAGGCGCGGATAGGCACTGCGTCGTTAACCCCGGTCGTCAGGTTGGGGCAGAGGCAATGGAATCCGACGGCGGATTGCTGACCATTGTGAATTTGGTCAGGTCTCCGTGGAATACATTGGCGGTTCGAGCCATATTTTCCCCCAAACATGGCAACGAATAAAGCGCGCGTGCAGTACCATCAGCTTCTTGGCTCAGGCATGCAGTTGAACCTAACTGCAATCCAGGTACTCGTTACGACTGAGTCGAGTATTCTGAGCGAGTCGCCCAGAGTGGACATTCTGCTGTTGCGGCGTGAGGGCGAGGCTTGGAACGAAGCGCAGCGAGCGCGGCTGCCGGACGGGGTTTTCGACAGCGCGGCGGCACACGTCCTTGTAGAGTTCAAATATACCGAATCGGTGACCGAGGATGGAATCCTCCAGGCCGCCGCCTATGATCTCTTTTACCGGCAGGCACAGAGGTTGTCGAAGGAACAGACACTGCCCGTTTTGCTTAGCGCTAAGACGCCACAGAAGAGCCGGCTGGCCTTGTGGGGATTCGAAGAGGTGCAGCGGGGGGTCTTTCGTACCACTATCCCCTTTGTTGGACGTGTGATGCTGCTGGCGCTCAACCGGCTGCCGGCGCGGTCCAATAATGCCTATGTCAAGCTCTTTGCCAGTCGCGAACAGGAAAGGGATGCCGGCTTTGCCTCGCTGGACAAGTCTGTGTGGGCAGAATCAGCTGATATGTACGCCTATGTTCTTGGTCTGCGCCAGACGCTCAATGTGAAAGGAGAGTTGAACATGGCGGAAGTGTTGACCCCGGAAAAGGTGTTAGAGTATGGCAAGAAAATACGTCAGCTGGTCTTTGAAACGGGTACTCCCGAAGAAAAGCTGGCGGGCCTCAGCGCGGAAGAAAGGCTTGCCGGCCTCAGCGCTGAGGAGCGTAGAAAGCTACTTCGCCTTCTACTGGAAGAGATGGATGCCGACAAAGGGGACGAAGCCGACGTAAATGGGGAAGTTACCTAGTCCTCATTGTGTCAGGCGTAACTTGACTTACAAATCGACACCGGACGCTAATGCACTGCCTGATTAATCGCCCGGTTGTTCAACGAGTGTTGAGAGTCAACGATATGAAAATCACAGATGTCCGTGCAGTGCGCATCAACTTTCCCGCCCCTGAGCAGAAAACGGAGCCCCGGCGCAAAGGCTGGGCAGAGACGGCGGAAGTCGCAAATCCGATGTCCTGGTATCCCAAGGTCAAGCGGCACCGGAGCCTTTGGACACCGAAACACTGGGGGCCGGTATGGTGCAAAGTAACGCTTGAGGACGGCACCTGGGGCCTGGGGCTGACAGACAATGGACGGGTGGCTGCGGCAATCATAGACGATCACATTGCCCCCAATCTTATAGGCGAGGACGGGCTGGCTATTCAGCGGCTGGCCGACATGATGTTTCGCATGACCAAACCTTACGGTTCGGTGGGTCTGGCTGCCTACGCGGTGAGCGCGGTGGACCTGGCTCTTTGGGATGCGAAGGGCAAGGTGCTGGGCCGGCCGGTTTACAGTCTGATCGGGGGCCCGCAGAAGGACAAGCAGTTCTGTTATTCGACCGGCAACGATCTGGACTGGTACAAGGAGCTGGGTTTTCGTGCGTTCAAACTGGCTTGCCCCTATGGCCCGGCAGACGGACTGGACGGCTTGCGCAAGAACGAGCAGATGGTGGCCGAAGCCAGAGAACTTGTGGGCGACGATGCCGAACTGATGCTGGACTGCTGGATGGCATTCGACATCGAATACACGGTACGCCTGGCAGAGACGCTGCGCCCTTACCGGCTCAAGTGGATGGAGGAGTGTCTCCTTTCGGAAGACCTCGACGGCCACGTTGAGGTGCGGGAGCGCATTCCCTGGCAGACGCTGACCACCGGCGAACACTGGTATACTCATATGCCCTTCCAATGGGCGTTGCGGCACAACGTCGTCGACATATTGCAGCCTGACATAAATTGGGTGGGCGGCCTGAGCACCTGTCTTAAGATCGCGTCGGCCGCCGACGCCGCCGGAAAGAAAGTTATATTGCACGGAGGAGGGCGCAATCCTTTCGGCCAGCATTTTACGCATGCCGTTGCCTGCGTTCCCTGGCTGGAGTACTTCATTGGTTCCGCGCCTGGCGTGCCATTGCAGGAATCGGCGGGCATCCCCGGCCAGGCTGTCGCAGAAGACGGTTGGCTGGTCCCCTCCGACGCGCCGGGCTTCGGGCTGGAAATCTTGGAAGAATGGATCGAACCATATTTTTGAGACACACTTTAGCGACTGAAGAAATCATAGCGCGGCTCGCCCAATCTATCCACAAGGAGCATCCACATGCTTTCCAGAAAACAGATGGACTTTTATCACGAAAACGGCTACCTGGGCGTGGAAGGCGTCCTTTCGGCTGACGAGGTGGCGGAATTGCGCAGGGTAACCGACGGATTCGTCCAACTCAGCGCCAGCGTAACAGACCATACCGATGTTTTTGATCTTGAGCCAGGTCACACGCCGGAGTCGCCCAAATTGCGCCGGCTCAAGGACCCGGTATTACAGCATGAGGTATACAAGAAGTGTCTCCAGCACCCTCGCATCGTGGATATTGCCGAGCAGCTCGTGGGGCCGGGTGTGCGCACGAATGGCAACAAGCTCAATATGAAGTCACCGGAGTACGGCAGCCCGGTAGAGTGGCATCAGGACTGGGCGTTCTATCCGCACACCAATGACGATTTGCTGGCGGTCGGCGTCAGCATGGACGACATGCGGTATGAGAATGGCTGCCTGCTGGTCATTCCCGGCTCACACAAGGGACCGATTTATTCGCATCACCAGGACGGGCACTTTGCCGGCGCGGTCACGGTTGAGGTGCCGGACGCGGACAAGGCAGTGCCGATCGAGCTGGAGGCCGGCGGCATTTCGATCCACCATGTGCGGACTCTGCATGCTTCGGCCAAAAACGTATCCTCCCGTCCCCGCAGGTTGCTTCTCTATCAGTACTGCGCGATTGATTCCTGGCATCTGCAGGGATACCCGAATTGGGAAGCCTATGCGGAGTCGGTGCTGCGCGGCGAACCTTGCAACCGCCCGCGGCTGGCCGATGTGCCTGTGTTGATGCCCTTGCCGGAGTCCCTGCGCGGGGGCTCAATTTACGAGACACAGACGATTCTCGAGAAACCTGTCTTCGCAGTCGCGGAATGATGCACCTATGATAATCGACAGCCACTGCCACGCGTGGGAGCGTTGGCCTTACGAACCGCCCGTGCCGGACTTTCACGGCAAGGGTCGGTTCGAGCAACTGCTGAACGAGATGGACGTGAACGGCGTGGACCAGGCATTCCTGGTCTGTGCCGGGATCGAACATAATCCACATAATAATGACTACATCGCGCGGATGAGCCAGCTATATTCGGGGCGCATTTGCCAGGTGGCGGATGTAGATTGCAGCTGGTCGGAAACATACCACACGCCGGGTGCGGCAGAGCGGCTCCGCCAGGCTGCGGAGCGCTGGTCGTTGTCGGCATTCACTCACTATATGAAGGTCGAGGACGACGGTGGCTGGCTATACGGTGAGGAGGGGTTGGCGTTTTTCGGAACGGCGGCTGAGATGGGGCTAATCGCCAGCATCGCGTGCTCGCCCCATCACCACGCCGCGCTGCATCGGGTCGCGGAGCGTTTCCCACAGCTGCCCATTTTTATCCACCATATGGGACACCCCCGGGTCGGTGAGAAAGAGAGGCTGGAACAGGTACTTGCCTCGGCGCACTATCCCAATATCGGTGTCAAAGTATCCGGCTTTTACTATTCTACAAAGCAGGGTTTCTGGGATTTTCCCTATGCAGATTCGATAAGGGAAATCGTATTGCCGCTATACGAAACCTTTGGTCCCGAGCGGCTGTACTGGGGTTCCGACTATCCGGTTTGCCTGCGAAACATGACCTACAGGCAGGCCATCGAGTGCTTCCGCAGCCACTGTGGTTTCATCACTGCGGCGGATCAGGCCTTGATCATGGGGGAGAATCTTCGCCGGCTGCTCGACTCAGGCGGTGACGGGTAGAGGACGAGCAGAGGAGCTCCACGCCAGTTGCTGTTCGACAGCCGGCTCCTCTTCATTCAATCGAGATTGTACAAGATTGAGATGGCGATAGATGCCATCCACAGCCATTAGTTCGTCATGGCTGCCCTGTTCGGCGATACCCTCGTCCTGCAGTACTACGATCTGGTTGGCATTGCGGATGGTGGAGAGCCGATGGGCGATCATCAACGTTGTTCGACCTTCCATCAACCGTTCCAGCGCCTGCTGAATCAGTAACTCTGTCTCCGTATCCACAGAAGAAGTCGCCTCGTCGAGGATCAGAATTGGTGCATCCTTGAGGACGGCGCGGGCAATGGCCAGACGCTGTTTCTGGCCGCCCGAGAGTTTAACACCCCGCTCGCCGATCACGGTATCATAGCCATCCGGCAGTTTGTCGATGAATTCGACGGCGTTGGCCACTCGCGCCGCCTCTTTCATCTCTTCGTCGGCGGCGCCCGGCCTTCCGAACAGGATGTTTTCGCGCACGGTGCCGTGAAAAAGGAAGACATCCTGCAAAACGATACTGATCTGCCGGCGCAGACTCTCGATAGTTAATTCGCGGATGTCTTGCCCGTCGAGCGAAATCCGCCCTTTGTTCACATCATAGAATCGGGGAACCAGGCTGGCCAGCGTCGACTTGCCAACACCGGTTGGACCGACAAGGGCGACGACGGAAGCGGCGGGAATCTTCAAATTGATATTGCGCAGGACAGGTTGGTCGGTCAGGTAGGAAAAACTGACATTGTCGAAGATAATTTTTCCTCGCGCCCGTCCTGGGTACTCGATGGCGTTGGGCTGGTCGACAATATCTGGCTCTTCGGTCAGAAGCTCACTCACGCGTTCTGCTCCAGCCAGCGCCTCCTGGATCGCCTCCCAGGCATGGCTCAGATGCCGCACAGGCTGGTAAAACAGCTCCAGGTAGAGAAAGAAGGCAACAAGGTCTTCGATCGGCAGTTCACCGCCCAGAGCCAATCTGCCTCCAAAGTAGATTACGACAACGACGCCCAGCGCGGATGCGAAATGGACAAACGGCTCGAAAGTTGCCAGTAGCCTGAGCGCGTGCAGAAGAGAGCGCTTATAGTTCTCGATCCGGACGCCGATTCGGTCTGATTCCGTCCGTTCGCGGGTGAAGGTCTTAATTTCGCGAATACCGGAGAGATTATCCTGCAGTATGGCGTTGAGTTCACCCAACTCGGCCTGGCGTTCGCGAAAGGCCGGGCGGACGTACTTGGCAAAGCCTCGCATTGCCAGGATGATGAGAGGAATGGGAACCAGGGTAAGTAGCGTCAACTGCGCGTTCATAGTCAGCAGCATGGTACTTACGCCCACCAAGGTCAGGACATTCACCAACACGTCGGGCACGGCGTGGGCAATCAGCTTCTCCAGCAGATCCGAGTCATTGACAACGCGCGACATCAGCTGGCCGGTTTGCTTATCTTCATAGTAGTGCAGCGACATCCGCTGGAGGTGCCGATAGAGGGCGACACGCACGTCAGCGACCACACCCCAACCGGCAACATGGGCCATGTAACTGCGTAAGAATTCCAGCCCGGCCCTTGCTGCATAAATGGCCAGGGCTAAGAGGGCGAGGCGCGTTACGAGACCCGAGGAGAGGGCGTCAGAGCTTCCTGTCCGCACAGTGCCGATCAGCTCACGAATGAACCAGGGTGCAAAGAGCTGGACGCCAACAAGCAGGATCATACTGACTACGGTTACCAGCAGGGGCTTGCGATATGGAAGGGTAAACTTGAAAAGTGTTTTGAAGAAATCCATTTGGACCTTCAGTTTGTCAAGGGCGCATAGGAACCTCGCCGAGTTTTTCTTTCCTCTACCGGCAGAGAAAAGAAAAAAAGCGGGCGAGGCAGCAACTCTTAGAGTTTTACCTGCCGAGAATCAGTCAGCACCAGGAAATAAAGCCTCAAGTGAATGGAACGGACGGCAATAGTTCCTGGCCAACCTTTCGCTCAAGTCAAAGGCTACTCTACTGCAGAGTGCGGAGTTCGACAAAAGTCGTTTCACCGTCTCGCACAGTAATGTCTTCGCGCACTTCCTCGCCGTTAACATAGCCTGAAATGAGGTAGTTGCCAGCGGGGATGTGGCTTAAGGCTCCGTTTTCGCCCCAAGATGGGTCCGGCCCGATGCTTTCCTGTTCGGGATAGGTTTCAACAACGCGGTACCAGCGGACGCCTGTCTCCTCATACCGGTAAAGGGAGAGCTGAACGCCGGGCCAGGTGCGGCCTGCTGCGGAAAGCAGCCGGACAGCAACCGAACCGGTGTAGGCAGCGGGGCTCATCCACAGTGCAGGGTTTACAGTGTGCAGATAACTGTTCTGGCCGATCCGGACTTCCATGTGCAGGTGAGGTCCAATTGCAATTCCTGTCATGCCAACGCCTCCCAGATAGTCACCGGCCCCCACCCATTGGCCTTCCTGAACCTCCACACTGGAAAGGTGGCCATATAGAACAAATACATCCTGCTCTCCGCGCGTGGTAGTCAGCGCTCGGTCAAGGCGAATTACAACCGAATTGCCGTAGAAATCGTTATAGGGTCCGAGAAGCTCGGGATTGTCGGGCCCGGCATGAATGACTTCGCCGGAAGCGGTTGCGAGCACAGGGGTGCCGACGGGATTGCCGATGTCGACACCGTGGTGGATTCGGTAGCGTCCGCCGCCAGTGCTACCGAACTGGTAACCGGGGCTGTAGAGTTGGTTGAACCCACCGGGGAACGGCGATTCAAGCCAGAAGTGTTCGCCGCTGGTTGGATTTGGCGGCTCGAAAGTCGGCCACATGCTGCCTGGCCCGCTCGGCGAACGCGGCGCCAGGCCTGTTTCGGCGCCCTCATCAACCTGAAACGACAGGGAATCCCGCGCCTTGTCGATTTCCTCGCGCAGGAGATTCAGTTCTCCCATTGGCGGCCTGGAGACAAATCGCGGTTCGTAGCTCAAGGGCGGTACCGGAGTGCTAAAGGCCAATGCCTGCTTCGTGCCTTGCCCGAACATCGGCGGTCGAGAGACGAACTCATCGCTGATAGTAGGGTTGAGCTGGTCTTTATATGGCTCCGGCAGCGGTACGCCTACAACATCGGATTGTATGAGGTCTTCGGGATTGGGGAGATAGATGGGATCGATGTAGGCAGGGCTGTCAGGAGATGTAGATGCATGGGCGAGTGGAGCACGATGGGTTGAATCGTCATTTTCGACCGCTTGTTTGGCACCCTCTTCACTTTGTACGAGCATCGGAGCCAGCGGTGCCAATTCTACTGTAGGACGATCCATCGCCTGCGATAGTGAAGCCGGTATCAGTTCGGCGACGCGGGTTGAACTTGCCGTCAAGGCAAATTGAGCGTCTTGCTTCTGCGATTCAGTGATGTGAAGCACGACGGCAGAGGATGGCGCGGGAACGGGCACGGGAACTGGCCTCAGCCCTTGCGAGGCAACTGGGGCCGTCAGGCGGCGGGGCAGGTATAGAAATCCGACAAGAATAACGGTCAGGACAATTGCGAACCTGGTCCGGAATGGGGAGCGTTGCCAGCGCTTGCTCTCCTGCAAAGTGTCGGATTCCGTGGACTTGGCTGACTGCAAATCGCGCGGCTGTGCTACAATGAGGGAGCGAATTCGACCTAGCAACCGCTTCCAACGGTTCGGCCCCGGGGGATGGAAACTGCCATCCACCATAGAGTCTGCCAGCCGGCGGAAGTAGGCCAGGCCCAGTGCCGTCAAAAGAAAGTCATGGCCCAGAGTAACGTGCTGAAGAACCGAACGGAAGACGAGCCCGAAAAAGCCTGTGTTCAAGAGGAGGCTCCTCGCACCATCCACTTCGATGTATTTACTCTATTCCCACAAATGATTGCAGGGGCTCTTTCAGAGAGCATACTGGCCCGGGCACAGAAAAATGGCATTCTTCAAGTAGTGCTCCACAATATTCGCGACTACGCAACTGATCGTCATCAGACCTGTGACGGTTACCCATACGGCGGCGGCGGCGGAATGGTTATGCGTCCGGAGCCGGTAGTACGCGCGGTCGAATCGGTTTTGGTCCGTCCCCCTGGTTGGCATTTACGGCAGGGGGAGGCTAATTCTGAACTACCCCCTTGGAATCCGGTGGAGGCGCCTGCAATTCCGCTGTCCACGCCGATAATTCTTCTTTCGCCTCAAGGCCGTTGCTTTGATCAGGTCGTTGCCGGCGAACTCAGTTCTCATGATCGTCTGGCACTCATATGCGGGAGGTATGAAGGTGTCGACGAACGGATTCGTTCCCAATTGATCACGGATGAACTCAGTATAGGCGACTTTGTTCTTAGTGGGGGGGAAATCGCTGCCCTGGCGGTTATAGATGCTGTGACCAGGACGCTGCCAGGCGTGCTAGGTCACGAGTCAGGCGCCCAATATGATAGTTTCTCTGACGGTATGTCCGGCCTCCTAGAAGGGCCACAGTATACGCGACCTGCAAGATTTCGAGGGGAAGACACACCTGAAGTGTTGACCAGCGGCCACCACGCAAACGTTGACCGTTGGCGACGTCAACATTCCCTCTTGCGCACCCTCGAGAGACGTCCTGATCTGTTGGTGCGCGCTGCCGCAGCAGGGCAACTTACACAGGAAGACCGCGAATTCTTGTCGAGCCTCGGTTGGCAGGCCCCAAGCGATTCCGCTAGCACCGACCCCTCTTGAATTGACCAGGAACTTCGGCGGCACCTAATTTCCGTTGATATTCCGACCCCGTATTGCAAAGCGATACAGGCCAAATGCCTGTCAATTCCCTATTCTCGGACGCGGAAAATTGTCAACTCAATCTGATGGCAGCGCTATTTTACCATCGCAGATCAGCCAATTCCAAATGCATATGGCAGGCATCATTTCGACAGGTTGACTACGAAGGCAACTCAAGGTCTACGGAACGCGGGCGAAGTGTCGACTTGGTGGAATTTGCCTAAATTTCAGGAGGTAGACACATCGGATCAAAAGAGGCATACTAGGGGCCATCGGATACAACATACCACTAAAAAGCGCCACTGTCGTAGATCGAAAACGAAGGTTTGATTTCGTGGAGAGGAACGAAACGGTGGACTGAGTCAAATAGCCCCCCAATATCTCCAGACTTCAAAATGTCCGGGACGGTTACGCGGTACGCGGTAGGGTGGAGCAGCAGTCGGGGAGCCAAACAAATGACCAAGCGTATTTACGTGGGCAACTTGCCTTACTCGGCGACTGAAGAGGAAGTCCGGGGTCTGTTTTCCCCTCACGGTGAAATTGTAAGCGTCGCTATGATCACCGACCGGGAAACAGGTAGATTTCGCGGATTCTGTTTCGTAGAGATGGAAGACGACGCGGCCGATGCCGCGATCGAGGCCCTGAATGACATGGATATGGGTGGGCGTTCATTGAGAGTGAACGAAGCGCGCCCGCGAGAGGATCGTGGTGGCCAGGGGGGAGGCTACCGAGACCGCGGCGGCGGTCGCTGGTAGAAGGCAGCCCTTTGCCGTAACTCCATAGCCGCCATTTAGGCCGCCTCTCTTCGGCGCGTAGAGGCGGCTCCTTATTTCAGTAGCAGGCGGGCGCCAAGGTTCGCCAGGGCAGAGAGAAACGCGAGCATGAGCCCAAACCTTCGACTTGCGAGGCCCCAAGACGCAGCGGGCATAAGCAATATTTACGCTCCAATCGTGCGCGATACGCCCATTTCCTTTGAACTTGTGCCGCCTGCCGAAGAGGAAATTGCCGACCGCCTAACTAAGACTTTGACGCGCTTTCCATGGCTTGTTTGCACTGCGCAGGGGCGCCAATTGGGTTATGCATACGCGGGCGCACACAGTGAGAGGGCAGCATACCAGTGGGCAGTGAATGTATCGGTATATGTTCAAAATAAAGCCAGGCGTCTGGGCGTGGGAAAGGCGTTGTACGACACTCTTTTTTCGATATTGCGCTTACAGGGATTTCACCGGGCCTATGCCGGGATCACTTTGCCGAACGCGGCCAGCGTCGGCCTTCACGAATCCTTCGGCTTTACGTCAGTCGGAACGTATGAACGGGTGGGCTACAAACATGGGGCGTGGCACGACGTAGGCTACTGGCAACTTACTCTTCAATCCAGTGACGGCGCACCGGCGCTGCCGCGGCCGTTGCCAGATCTGCTGGATAGAAGAGAACTGCAGGCGGAGTTGCAGGCCGGTTCGGAGAAGCTGGCTTACTCTATGCCGGAGATGGGTGGGACGCTCGACGTCTGACACTTCGCGGTGAAGCATGGGCAGAGCGGCAGTCTATTTTGTCAAGTACACTGCCAACTTTGGTTCATGCCATGGTTGACTGGTAGAATCCCTCGGGAATCCTCTGGTTCACGCAAAGAATGGCCTCCAATCGAATGAAGAGACACCATACCTGCCGGCCCAGTGCATTGGAGTGCAACTGTGGATGACCCTTTGGTGGCGGACGCTATTGCCGGTGCCCCGGCAACTCTGGCCGAAATCCGAGCAGGCTCCTATTACGATTCCGTTGTCCTAATGCAACTTCAGCGCGCCTTGGCTGCGTTGCCAGGCGTTTTGGACGCCGGCGTGGTCATGGGAACGCCGGCCAACAAAGAGTTGCTCGTCCAAAACGCTCTCTTAACAGAGGAAGTTGAACGCGCCGCGCCTGAAGACCTCATTTTGATTGTCAGGGCGGCGTCGGCGCAGGCCGGCAGGGAGGCCCTGGCGCGCGTAGACGATCTTCTGTCGGCCCGCCGGGCACAGCATTCGGATGCTTATAGACCTAAGAGCCTTTCGAGCGCGGCGCGCATGATGCCAGAGGCTGAGTGGGTTCTTGTTTCCTTGCCAGGCAGGTATGCAGCCGGGGTAGCCCGCGATGCACTCAACCTGGGCAATAACGTTTTTCTCTACAGCGACAATGTCAGTATTGAAGACGAAATTTCTCTTAAGGAGTCGGCCGCTTCCAAAGGTCTGATGGTGATGGGGCCGGACTGCGGCACGGCGCGTGTGAACGGTGTTGGACTCGGCTTCGCAAACAGGGTACGCCATGGCAATATCGGAATCGTCGCTGCTTCCGGTACAGGGTTACAGGCGATTATGGTAGGCATCCACCGTTTGGGAGGCGGCATTTCACAGGCCTTTGGCACGGGCGGTCGCGACCTGTCGGCAGAGGTACAGGCCAGGTCGGCGAAGCAGGCTCTGGCTTTTCTGAATGACGATCCGCAGACCGGGCAGATTGTCATCGTTTCCAAGCCTCCATCTGCGTCTGTCGCGCAGAATTTGTTGGCTGAAGCGGGCGCCTGTAACAAACCGGTGGTTGTAAATTTCATCGGAAGCCGGCCAACAAGAGGGCAGCAAGAGGGTGATTCGTGCATCCGATTTGCCAGGACACTCGACGAAACGGCAGAGATGGTTGTCGGACTGACCAATTCCGCAGAATCGGCGCTCGATTCAGGGCCCGGATCACGTGCTCCACAAGGAACAGACGAACCTTCCCGACCTGTCCTGATCCCAGGCCCGCATTCATTCCTACGCGCGCTATATTCGGGAGGGACCCTGGCATACGAAGCGCTCTACCTCTTACAGGATTCGCTGCCTTCGGTTCGGTCTAATGGATTGCTGGAAGGCGGCCTGACATTGGACAACCCCCACCGCAGCCAGGGCCATACGGTCGTAGATTTGGGCGGTGACGATTTTACTGTTGGGCGGCTACACCCGATGCTCGACAATGAGTTACGAATCCGTCGTCTGTTGCAGGAGGCACGAGACCCTGAGACAGGTCTCCTGCTGCTGGACGTCGTGCTGGGAGACGGCGCGCACCCGGATCCGGCTAGTGAACTGGCCCCAGCCGTCGAGAAGGCCATTGCCCTGGCAGCTGAAGACGGTCGGTCCTTGCCGGTTGTGACAGTCGTCATTGGCACTGAAGAAGACCCACAGGGGCTGGGCAGACAGATCAAACAGCTGGAGGCAGCGGGCGCGTTCGTCTTTACCAGACATGATGAGGCAGTAAGAGCTGTGCGCGATGCTCTTGGTGGAAGAGAGGACGGGCGGAATAACTGGCCGTCTGGGCCGGCCTCGAGCGTTGAATCGGGGGCCGAGGATTCCGGCTCCTGTTCTGATTTCGCGGCCATAAACGTGGGCCTCGAGTCATTCACGGACAGCCTGCGGGCTCAAGGGGCCGAGGTAGTTCATGTTGATTGGCGTCCTCCTGCAGGGGGGGACGACCGTTTGGCCAATTTGCTGTCACGGCTTCGTTAAGGACATCCGGTCAAGAGCGGCGATGCGGGGAGCGACTTAGGTATTGATTTGCAAAATGATGAACTCTACCAGTGAAAGAGTGCCGCCCGGAGGGGCTTCATGGCAATCAACATAGACAACGCCAATGCCGCTGCAGTGGAACGAATAGTTGAGGCCCGGCCCGTCCTGACAGGGCTGGGTAAAGCCCTCGACCTGGTTCCAGGCATGCACGAAGATCTGCTGCTTCACGCCGGCCCTCCTATTGCATGGGAGCAGGCTTCAGGGCCGCTGCGCGGCGCCTTGATTGGAGCGCTGATCTTTGAGGGGAGAGCAGCGGATGAGGATGAGGCGGTACGGATGATTGCAGGTGGCGAAATCAGTCTTTCGCCTTGCCATCACCACAGCGCGGTCGGCCCAATGGCGGGGGTCATCTCACCGTCGATGGCGGTGTATGTGGTTGAGAACCAGACGCACGGCAACCGGGCCTATTCGAACCTCAATGAAGGCTATGGCAAAGTATTGCGCTACGGCGCGTACAGTGAAGAGGTGCAGGAACGGCTGCGTTGGATGCACGAGGTGATGGCTCCGGTACTCGCCGCAGCAATTGAATCCTGTTCCGGACTGGATATTCGCGCCCTGCTGGCCGAAGCGTTGCATATGGGTGACGAGGGCCACAATCGCAACAAGGCAGGCTCTATTCTCTACACCAAGCAGTTGGCTCCTCACATCGCTAAGGGGGCGCCGGACCCGGCCACAGCGGCAGAAGTGCTTGAGGCGCTCGGAGACAATGCGCTGAGTGTCCTCAATCCAGTGATGGCCGCCTGCAAAGCCATGGCCGACGCCGGTCATGAGGTCGAGGGGAGCACCGTCGTTACGACGATGGCGCGCAATGGGACCGAATTCGGCATTCGCGTCAGCGGGTTGGGCGAGCGCTGGTTCACCTCGCCATGTCCCCAGCCCGTCGGACTCTACTTTCCTGGCTTCAGTGCGGAGGACGGCAACCCGGATATTGGCGACAGCACTATCACGGAGACGGCCGGCATCGGCGCATTTGCGATGGCGGCGGCGCCGGCTATCGTCACCTTCGTAAGCGGCACGCCCCAGGACGCGCTCAACGCTACGATGGAGATGTACGAAATTACGGCAGCCGAGCACACAGCATTTACGATTCCGCAGCTCGACTTTCGCGGCACGCCGGTGGGCATCGACTTGCGTGCGGTCGTTGAAACCGGCATCACGCCCAGAGTGAACACCGGCATTGCCCACAAGGAAGCCGGCGTCGGCCAGATCGGCGCCGGTCTCGTGCGCCCGCCTATTGAACTCTTCACTGAGGCACTTATCGCCTTTGCTGAGGAGTACGGATTCTAGCAAGAACAGACGACTCAACTACCGACCACAGGATGATTCTCAGGAGAACAGCGCAATGATCCCTTACGATCTTTCACAACCCTTGAACGCGGACTGCTCCTTCTGGCCTTTCTATCCACCGTTCGAGGTGAAATACTTCAAGCGCAAGTCTGAGCATGGCGTGAATGCCCAGTATATTCAAACTTCGAACCACATGGGCACCCATCTTGATGCGCCTCGCCACTTTGTCACGAATGGCAGGACGATTGATCAAGTGCCTTTGGACTGGCTATACGGTGACGGCGTGATCGTTGATTTGAGCGACATGCTGGACGAGTTGGACATTTTTGGCCCGGAGGACATAGAAAAACGCGTGGAGGTACGGAAAGGGGACATTCTCTTCATCAACACTGGCTGGCATCGCTACTCCTTCCTGGCTGAGGAGGGCGACGAGGAGAAGTATATCCTCCGCCATCCGGGACCCCATCACAGCATTTGCCAGTGGTTGCTGGATAAGGAGATTCATATCTGGGGTGTGGATATGATTTCGACCGATCATCCTATGAATCTGCCGATCGGGCGATTCCTGGGCAGAGGTGCTCTGGACCAGTGGGAGCGCGTTCGCAAGCAGTGTGAAGAAAAGTTTGGCGGTTCCGATGCAGTTGACGAGTTGTTTCCAGAGGAGGCCTACCAGCTAACTCACAACGCGCTTTTCCCACATGACTGCATGCATGTTGAGAATATGGGTGGACAGATCGGCGCGCCGGAGTTGCAGAACAGGCGGCTGACGGTAGGTGTCTTCCCTTGGTTGTTCAAGGGTGGTGAGGCGGCTTTCTGTCGTGCGGTAGCGTTTTTGGACGAGTAGAGATTGGTGATTCTCGAACTACGCATTCCATCTAATGATGACATTTCCGGCATTTGTCGAGAGTGGGCAGGATGAAACCGGCGGCTTTTGAGTATCATGCGCCTCGTACAGTAGAAGAAACTTTGGCCCTGCTTTGGAACTATGGCGAGGACGGCAAGCTCCTGGCCGGTGGGCAGAGCTTAGTGCCGACTATGAATTTTCGTTTGACCCAGCCTACTGCGCTGATAGATCTTAACGGGATTGAGGGGTTGTTCTTTCTTCGAGAAGACAACGACGAGCTACGATGTGGGGCGATGACACGCCAGCGCGCCGTCGAGCGCAGCGCACTGGTGAAACGGATTGTACCGTTGATCCACGAAACCATGCCCCACATCGCGCATGCTCAGATTCGCAATCGGGGAACCATTGGCGGAAGCCTGGCACACGCCGACCCTACGGCAGAACTGCCAGCCCTAGCAATTGCTCTGGATGCGAGCATGTATGTACGCAGCTTTACAGAAGCGCGGTGGATTGCGGCGCGAGACTACTATGTAGGGCTGTTCACCACTTCGATGCAGCCAGAAGAGATGCTACTAGAGGTGGCTTTTCCTGGTTTGCCGGCTGGCAGTGGCTGGGCATTCGAGGAGGTTGCCCGGCAGAAGGGCAATTACGCGATGTGCGGCGCAGCGGCTGTTGTTGATCTGTCCGAGGGAGGCTCAATAGGCAACGTGACGCTCGTATTCCTTGGGGTAGGGGAAGCTCCGGTGGAGGCGGAACAGGCGGCCTCCTTGCTGGTCGGTGAAAAACCGACTGCAGCGGCTATTCGGGCTGCGTCCGATGCTGCCGCAAAACTGGATATTGACCCTGTTGGAGACATTCATGCCGGGCCGGCGTTTCGCCGTCATTTGGCGGGAGTCCTTGCAGAACGCGTACTGACCAAGGCCTGCGCGAGGGCAGCCGGTCACGAAAGGCAGTAGAGGAACAGGACTGAGTTTTGGAACAGACAATCTCCGTTTCGGTGAATGGCCGCCAGTATGAACGTTCGGTCGAGCCGCGGTTGTTGCTGAGCGATTTTCTGCGTCATGACATTGGGTTGTCAGGCACGCACGTAGGATGCGAACACGGCGTCTGCGGCGCATGTACTGTGCTCGTGGACAGTGCGGCGGTGCGCTCCTGTCTAATGTTCGCGGTACAGGCGAATGGACGCGAAGTTACCACAGTGGAAGGTTTGGACGGCGGCCAGGAGGAATTACATCCGATACAACATGGCTTCTGGGAGAAACATGGGCTCCAGTGCGGATTCTGCACGCCTGGAATCCTGATGACGCTGGTGCCATTCCTGGAAGAGAATCCCGATCCGTCGGAGGATGAAATTCGTGAAATACTTTCGGGCAACATCTGCCGTTGCACGGGTTACCAGAAGATCGTGGAGGCCGTGCAGCTGAGCGCTAGATTGTTACAGGAGAAACCCGCGTGAATACACTATTTCTGCAGGGCCTCGTTTTTTCTGGCGTGACAATTGGGGTTTTGGCATTTCTGGCATGGTGGCTCTATCTCTCGCCAATGAAGCATTCGGGGCGTAGGGGCCGATCGGACTCCGCGCAAGGCAGGAGTGCCATCGCCATTTCTGCCCGCTTTTCGAGTTCGCTGGCCATTCTGGTAGGCATTGGCGCAGTTCTGATCAGCTTCGGGGCATACTGGGACCTCAGTGAGCACATCGTAACGGGCATTGTGCCGGGCGGCGAGGACTTTTTGTGGCCGCCGCACTTGATGGTATACGCCGGTTTTTAGCTTACATTTGTGGTGGCAGTGGGGGGTCTGCTGTCGCTTGCCATTCCGAACTTCAGAGCGGGAGTCCATGATCCTCGCAGCTGGGTCAGGGGCAACCCTTACGTTGGCGGACTCGTGCTCGTGGCGGGATACGGTCTTCTCTCCATTCCGGGAGACGCCATATGGCACGAACTTTATGGGGTTGATCTGACCGCCTGGAGTCCACCTCACGTCTTTTTAGCCGTGTCAGCTGCATGTCTCCTCATTTTCGCGGCGAGTCTTCTGGGTGAAGGCGGGAATGAAGTCACTCTAGACAAAATGGGTGGTAGGAAAGACGGTCAGAAAGATGCCAGCATTGCGCGGCTTGGAGAAAGAAAGGGCTTAAGGAATTGGCGTTTGACCGGTGGGTCTGTTTCTACACTGGACTGGCGCAGTCTGGTCAGACTGCTGTTCCTCGCCTTAGCTTTGAGCGAACTTCTCATTATCGGTGCGGTCGAATGGGAAGTCAGTACTGTTGACAGCCTTGTGGCTCAGCGCCCAGTCTGGCTCTACCCAACTATAATAGGCTTTGCCGCATTCTTCCTGTCGGTCGTTGCGCGGCGGCTTATCCCCGGCCCTTGGACTGCGACAACCTTCGCACTCTTCTACTTCGGGATTCGATTCGCGTCGTCTGCATTTGCCGACGTCTTGAGTGGAGAGCCGCCGCGGCTAACATTGGTTTTCCTGCTTGGGGCGGTTCTGCTGGACCTGACATACCAATGGATGACTCGGTTGGGGTATATGCCGAGAGACTGGCAGTTCAGACTGGCCGCGGCGGGCGGCTTTATGGTTGGCTTCTCGATCGTCGCGCAACCCACGATCGCGTTCCATTTGCTTCGATTCTTGCCGTCGTTTACGATACCGGACCACCTGATTACCGCCCTGTTCATTTTCGTGCTTAACGCAGCTTTTTACCCGGTCGCATTGGGGCTAGGGAACTGGTTGCGGAACTCTGGAAACGAGAATGAAGGTGCTCTGCAAGAGGAGTTGGATGCCGGAACGGTTCCCGTAAAGGGCTGAGGCGGCAATTTGGTAGGCAACACTGCGCGTGTATCAGGGAAGACGCGTAGGCCGATGTTGCTGTTGATGGAAGCGAAGGCTGACTGGCTGGCAAGATTGCCATCGGTTCTTCGCCCTGCGTACAGGCCATCTCGATTTCACCGATTCTGAAAACCTATGTCCACACGCCAGTTCGGCCAGCCGATAAAACGCAATGAAGATCCCCGATTACTTACGGGCCGTGCGCTATTTACTGATGATGTACAGTTGGCCGGTATGCTGCACGTGGCGTTCCTTCGCAGTGATCTGGCCCACGCGCGCATCCGGTCAATTGATGCGGACGGCGCCCGTCAGAGCCCGGGCGTGGCCGCGGTCTACACCGCCGACGACCTAGGTGATTACTGGCAGCCTGGTCCCCTATTGGTGCCACCACTTCCGGTAGAGCAGATCGAGTTTTACCAGCGTACGCAAGTTCCACTTGCCAAAGAAAAAGTCTGCCACGCGGGCGAAGCGGTAGCGATGGTCGTCGCGGAGAGCCGCTACCTTGCTGAGGATGCGCTCGACGAGATCTCTGTTGATTATGAGCCTTTGGACGCGGTCGTCGATCTGGAGTCGGCACTGGCCGAGGATGCACCCCTGGTCCACGATGATCTGGGGCATAATATCAACGCGCGGGTGACCCAGGCCAAAGGAAACTGGGTGCAGGCGGAGGCCGAGGCCGACCTGATCATCCGGCGCCGTTTCAGTTACGATCGGGGCACGGCGGCGGCAATGGAAAACCGAGGAATCGTCGCCAACTGGGAGGAAAAGAGTCAGCATATGACGATTTGGGACACGACCCAGGCGCCCATTGCCATCCGCAATGGGCTGGCGGCAATGCTGGGGCTGTCCGAGCACCAGGTGCGGGTAATCGCCCCGTTCATCGGCGGTGGCTTCGGTCCCAAGATCATGATGTTTTACCCGGAGGAGGTCCTGCTGGCCTGGGCCACGATGCAGTTAGGCCGCCCGCTGAAGTGGATCGAGGACCGGGAAGAGAATTTCTATGCCACGACGCAGGAACGGGGGCAGGTGCACGATGCCACAATTGCTCTCAAGGAGGACGGCACGGTACTGGGCGTGAAGGATGTGTTTCTGCATGACGCAGGGGCCTACGCGCCCTATGGGCTAACCGTTCCCGTCAGCAGCCAGTGTACCCTTCTGGGCCCCTATGTCGTGCGAGACTATCATTCCGAGTTCACCAGCGTGTTTACCAACAAGCCGATCGTAACGCCCTACCGGGGGGCAGGTCGTCAACATGGCGTTTTCGTGATGGAGCGGCTGTTGGACATTGCCGCCAAAGAGCTGGCGATTGACCCAATCGCGATTCGTCGCAAGAACTACATCCGGCCCGAGCAGTTTCCCTACGCAAACGACATCGTATTTCAAGATTTTACGCAGCTGGTTTATGACAGCGGCAACTATGAGCCGGCCCTGGACCGTGCCCTGGACCTGATCGGGTACGGGGCGTTCGTACAGGAGGAACAGCCGAAGCGGAGAGCTGCGGGCGAACGGGTCGGCATTGGCGTCGTCAGCTATGTTGAGGGCACGGCAATCGGGCCGTACGAGGGCGCGAGGGTGACGGTCGAATCCAGCGGCAAAGTAAGTGTAGCAACGGGCATTGGGACGCAGGGCCAGGGCCATTACACAAGTTTTGCCCAGGTGGTGGCCGACCAGATCGGTGTGAAAGTCTCTGACATACACATTGTGACCGGCGACACGGACCTCTTCTACTGGGGGGCGGGCACGTTTGCCAGCCGCGGTGCGGTGGTGGCCGGTAACGCAATGCACGCGGCCGCCTCCAAAGTTCGAGAGAAGATTTTGAAGTTGGCAGGGGAAAAACTGGAAGTCGCAGAAGAGGACCTGGAGTTGATTGAAGGGCGGGTCCGGGTAAGAGGTGTGCCGCAGACCTCGATTTCGCTAGGTCAACTTGCAGTTGAGGCAAACCCCATGCGCGGCGGAGTCAAGCCCGGGACGGAACCGGGGCTGGAGGCCACAGAGTATTTTGGACCTGAACGGGGCGCGACTGCTTCCGGCGTCCACGCGGTGATCCTGAGAGTGGACCCAGATACATTCAACCTTGAGATCGAGAAATATGTAGTCGTGCATGATTGCGGCAAGGTGATTAACCCTCTGATTCTGGACGGCCAGATCCAGGGCGGTGTGGCGCAGGGGATCGGCAATGCTTTTTATGAGCAGTTGCATTTTGACGAAAACGGCGCGCTGATGAACGCGTCATTGATGGACTACCTACTTCCCACCGCACCTGATGTACCGAACATCGTGAGCGATCACGTAGAGACGCCTTCGCCGTTGAATCCTCTGGGGGTGAAGGGGGCAGGAGAGGCCGGCGCGATTCCAGTAGGCGCGCTCTTTGCCCAAGCGATCGACAGTGCCTTCGGCGATATAGGACTGGAAGTGCGCGAGATTCCGCTAAGCCCCAACCGGCTGTTCGAGTTGGTTGGGGAGGCATCCGCCGAGGCCAATGTATGAAGACCCCCCAGACGCGCTTCATCGACGCTCTCACGGACAAAGTCGAAGCCGACGCGGTCATTCGAGCCGCCTGGTTGACCGGCAGTTTTGGAAAAGAGAAGGCAGACCGCTGGAGTGACGTTGACGCCCATCTGCTGATCGATGACAACGCGCTCGACGTGTTTCGCGGGGAGGTCGATAATTGGCTGGGTCAGATCCGTCCGCTGGTCTTCATACGCCTGATGTTCGACGGCCGGATGGTCAATGCCATGACCGACGAAGCCATGCGTTTGGATGTTTGGCTGCACAGTGGTGCGTACGCCGAGGTGACTGAAGGCGAGACGCGTGTTCTCTACAGAGAGGAGAATACACTGGTGTGGCAGCCGAATCCTGGGTGTGCTCTCAATCGGGAAGGGGCCGAGGAGATCTTGCGCAGAGAGATTCCAGAATTCTGGCGTTGTGTTGCGATGCTGCCCGTTGTCGTGGGCCGCAACGAAAAACTGGTCGCCGCGGCGGGCAACTCGATAATCCTTCTGCATCTCACAAACGTACTCTGCGCGGCAAGCGGACGGCGGAAGGACCGGGGCGTTAAGGCTCTGAACAGTTTTCTTCTACCCGACCACCGTAGGCGTGTGGAAGAGGCCGTGACACTGACCAATCTGCCGCTTGAAGAGGCGGCTCGATTCCCGTTGCGTCTGGCCAGAATTATGCGCGACTGCGGCCCGGCTATCTGCGAGCAGTGGGATATAGGCTACCCGCGGGCGATGGAAGAGAGCGTCCTCCACTACGTGACTCAGGAGTTGCGTACGCTGGGGTTTGCCTACATGCTCGAGGAACTTGACTAGAGGTTCGGTTGAGGCAAGTCTACGCGACCAGTGCCTGCAGACCCCGACAAGGCTCAAACCGGATTTAACCGCTTCAAACTTTCGTAAATCACTTTCTTGCCAGAGTGACAGGAGGACCGCCAATGTCCCGCATCGTCCGCGGTGCGCTGCTTCAGGCTTCGTGGAGCGGCGACCAGGAGTCTATGATCCAGAAGCACGAGATGTACGCCCGCCAGGCCGCAGAACAGGGCGTGCAGATTTTCTGCTTCCAGGAGCTCTTTCACGGTCCATATTTCTGCCAGGTGCAGGACCCACAGTGGTACGGTCTGGCCGAACGCATTCCTGGCGGCCCGATCACAGAGCGGATGCAGAACCTGGCTGCTGAAACGAAAATGGTATTGATCGTCCCTCTATATGAAGAGGACCAGCCAGGCCTCTACTACAACACCGCGGCCGTTATCGATGCCGACGGCAGCTACCTGGGCAAATACCGCAAGACGCACTTGCCTCATTTGCCAGGCTTTTGGGAGAAGTTCTACTTCCGGCCGGGGAATCTCGGCTACCCTGTTTTTGACACGGCCGTGGGCAAGGTTGGCGTATACATTTGCTACGACCGTCATTTCCCAGAAGGCGCGCGCATGTTAGGACTGAATGGCGCGGAAATCGTATTCATTCCGTCCGCCACCTCGCGCGGTCTTTCGCAGCACCTGTGGCGCATCGAGCAGACCAGTCACGCCATCGCCAATGGCTATTTCGTCGGCACCATCAACCGTGTCGGCGTTGAAGCAGAGCTGGGCGAAAACGACTTTTACGGCCAGAGCTACTTCTGCACGCCGCGGGGCGAGTTTGTGACGACGCTGGGCGAACGCCAAGATCTTCCGGGCCAGGCAGATCCCTACGCGGAGGAGTTGGTCATCCGCGACCTGGATCTGGATCTGATCAAGGAGGTGCGGGACACATGGCAATTCCTGCGCGACCGGCGGCCGGACATGTACGACAAGATCGTAGCAGCATGATTGCCACGGAGAGAGCGTGGCTCGCATTTGACCAATGATGAACCCAGCTTGGGCTGGATGGTCGCGGAGGAGCTTGATATGCCGACAGTGATAAAGAATGGAACTATCGTCACAGCCGCTGACAGCGTGCAGGCCGACCTGCTGATCGAGGACGAAAAGATTGCGCTAATCGGGCTAGAACTGCCCACTGAGGGCGCAGAGGTGATCGACGCCACAGGAAAGCTCCTCCTGCCCGGCGGCATCGACGTGCATACACATCTGGAGCTGCCATTCGGCGGCACTGTCTCCTCGGACGACTTTTTTACAGGCCATCGTGCTGCGGCCTTTGGCGCAACCACTACCCACATTGACTTTGTCATCCAGCCGGTGGGCGGCTCGCTCAAGGAGGGGATAGAAACCTGGCACGCCAAGGCGGAAGGGAAAGCTGCGATAGATTACGGATTTCACGTTGCGATCACTGACCTGCGCGATGATGTGATGGCGGAGATCCCAACTGTTGTCGATGAGGGTATTACCAGTCTCAAGCTGTTCATGGCGTATAAGGGGCTGTTCCAAGTCGACGACACGACTCTTTTTCGCGCGATGCAGGTTGCGGCTGAGCATGGTCTGCTGGTCATGGTCCACGCGGAGAATGGAGATGTGATCGCCGACTTGACAACGCGGCTTCTGAACGAAGGCAAGACGGCGCCGAAGTACCATGCTACGGCCCATCCCGCAATGGCTGAAGCGGAGGCGACTGGACGGGCGGTTGCCCTGGCTGGCATCAGCGGCGCTTCTTTATATGTCGTCCACGTAACCTGCGAAGAGGCGGTCGAGCAACTTGCGCTGGGCCGGGCCAAAGGCTTCAACGTGATGGGTGAAACCTGTACGCAGTATCTGTTTGTCTTTGAGGAGGACCTTGCCAAGCCCGGTTACGAGGGGGCCAAGTACGTCTGCTCGCCGCCGGTACGGCAGCCCAAGGATGCAGCCATTCTCTGGAAGGAGCTGGCGAACGGTGGGCTGCAGGCTATCTCCACCGATCACTGCCCATTCTGGTATGAAGGCGGTGTTGGCGGTCGCATTGCCGGTAAGGAGTTGGGCCGGGAAGGCTTTCACCAGATCCCCAACGGCATGCCCGGCATCGAGGATCGAATGCCGGTGATGTGGCATGCTGGCGTGGGCGGCGGCCACTATAGCGCCAACCGGTTTGTCGAGATTTCAAGCACCAACCCGGCCAAAATCTTCGGACTATATCCCCGTAAAGGCACAATCGCGGTTGGCTCCGACGCTGACATCGTCATCTGGGACGCAGAAAAGGAACACACGATTTCGGCGACAACGCACCATATGCGTACCGACTACAACGTCTACGAGGGCATGCGCGTGCGCGGCTGGGCCGAAAAGGTCCTTCTGCGCGGTCAGGTAATCGTCGACGGTGACAGCTGGATGGGCGCCGCTGGCAGCGGGCGCTTCTTGCAGCGCAAGCCGTTCGCGGAGGTATTGTGAAGCCGGCCGGAGTTCCAAAACTTAACGCGATCGGCTATTTCATAGTCATCATTCTGCTGCTGGGGTTGTTCTGGGAAGCATATAAGCTGCTCGGCGCACCAGGCGGCGCTTTCCTGCGGGGGACAGTACCTGTAGTGGCAGAATCTGACAAGCCGATGGGCGCGCTGTGCGGTTCAGTCGGTCTGTGCGAGGTGAAGTTGCCGGTGCGCGCTGACGACCGTGCCATGCCTCATTTGTGGGACATCCTGGCGACGATTTTCCAGCCGCCGCGGCGGGGCAGTGACACAATTCTGTTGACAATTCTATTGCGGGCCTCGCTCTTTACTCTGCAGGAGGCCGTGGCCGGGTTCCTGCTCGGCGGGGTTCTCGGCTTTGCCCTTGGCGTTGCCTTCGCGCACTCGGGGCTATTGGAACGGGGAATGCTGCCCTATGTAGTAGCATCGCAGACCGTTCCCCTGCTGGCAATTGCGCCAATGGTTGTCATATGGTTAGGCGGCAGTTGGTTCTCCGTGGCGGTTATCGCCGCTTATCTGACCTTTTTCCCAGTGACGATCAACACGCTACAGGGGTTGAGGTCACCGGAGCCCACCGCAGTCGAGCTGATGCACTCGTACGCGGCATCGTCATGGGACATACTGTGGAAGTTGCGTGTCCCCGCAGCCTTGCCCTACATTTTTACTGCCCTCAAAGTTTCGGCTACGGCAAGCGTAGTAGGCGCCATCATCGGCGAATTGCCCAGCGGTATCGCCGACGGCCTGGGCCGTGTGATCCTCAACTTCAACCAATACTACGCCACTGGGCCGGAAAAATTGTGGGCCTCGATTCTGTTTGCATCACTCACCGGTATGGTCTTTTTCCTCGTCATCTCGTTGTTGGAACGTCTTGTCGTGCAGAGGCAAGTCTCAGAATCGTAACGTCGAACCCACAAGTCAGCCTCATTGGCGCCTGTCCGGCTCATGCGGCACCACATCGCTGGTCTCCATAAACCACTGCAACATACGCTCCTTTAGCGACGCCAGCACTTCGGCGTAAGCAGCGTCATCGATGAGATTGCGCGTCTCGCGCGGGTCTGTTTGCAGGTCGTAGAGTTCGTCCTGCTCGTAGAATCGACGTACATATTTGTGATTCTGCGTACGGCACATTACTGCTTTTGTGTGTTCAGGCCCTTCGGCCACCTGCAAGCGCAACCGCGGCCAATAGAGAAACCCGGGGCTGGCATTGCTCTCCAGTTCCATGCACTGACGCTCACCGCGCCTACGTCCGCCCTCGCAGAATACGGCATCGCGGTGCGTCTCGGTTTCTCCCGCGAGCAGGGGAAGCAGTGAATGACCGAAGTGGTCGTACCCTGCCTCGATTCCGGTCAGTGCATACACTGTTGCAGGAAAATCTATCAGTTCCACCATTGCATTGGAAACATGGGGCGTAACCGGCGTTCCCGAAGGTGGTTTGACCAGCAACGGAACGCGGGTCAGACAGTCTTGAAAGGTGTTCTGGGTCTTCTCGACCAGACCATAATCTCCGGTGAAGTCACCATGATCCGAAAAAAAGAATACAAGCGTGTCATCGTACATGCCGGCATTCTTCAGCGCCTCCAGGACCAAGCCGAACTGGTGATCCACCCGTGCGCACATCCCGTAGTATGTGCGCCGCAGTTCCCGCAGACGCTCTTCCGACCAGCCCTGCATCTGCTGGCCGTCGTAAATGCCCTTCATCAGGCTGGGTAAGCCGTCCCATTCGCCGTTTGCTTCGTTTGGCGTCGGCGTGCGCTCTGGAATGCGAGCCGGGTCGATCTGGCTGTACCAGGGGTCCTCGACCGCGTAGGGAGGGTGCGGGTAAGACAGAGGCAAATAGATGCAGAGAGGCTGGTCTGGCGGTGCGTTTTCGATCTGCTCGATGGCGCCGTCTACCATTGCCCAGTCGGCGTCGTAGGCGACCGATTCACCTTGGGGAATCTCGCGCCTGCCGACGTAGAAGGAGTAGAAATTGTCGCCGTCAGGGTCGCCTCTCCAGTCCGTCAGCCGGTGTGGATTCGGCATGAGCCTTTCGGGCGGAGGCGCATACTTGACATCACAGTAGTCGGCGTAACCGTTTTGTCCCGGCACTACATCGTTCTTCCCGCCCCACCAGACATAGTAGCCATTCTGCCGCAATTTACGCAGGAGCATCGGTTCGTCCGGGCGCAGCATGTGGAACATGGTGCGATGGCCGCGCACGTGGGGATACCAGCCGGTCATGAACGAGCAGCGGCTGGGCGTGCAGACTGGATTCTGGCAGAAGGCGTTGGTGAAGGAAACGCCCTCGGTTTGCGCAAATTTGTCGAGAACAGGCGTCTTTGCAGCGGGGTTGCCAGCATGTCCCAGGACGTCTCCCCGCCACTGATCCGGGTTGAAAATCAGTATGTGTGGCAATTTTTCGGGCATAGTGGCGTCTCTCCTTTGAAAAGGTGGGGCGAAAGTTTCCAGGAGCCGGTAAACATTGACGGGGCGACAGGGCGTAGGATCCGTCCAGCCCAGTGCTCTTGCATCATAACACACAGCTGAAGAGCACAGTATCTCAGCGACAGAACACAGTTGTCCATGCAAAAAAGTGGCACGTCTGAGCGCGGCCAGTTCAGACCGCGCCTGCCCGGCTATCGACCACACGAGAACTATGACTGCCTCGCCATCCTCGACAGAGAAAAGCGGTGTTGATGGGGCTATGGCTTCCCATTAGGACGGTAGACTGCGTAACGACATTTGCGCGGATTTCGGCTGTTCAGGCTGAAATTTTGAGAGCCAAGCTAAGGGGGACAGCAGACATTTGAGGCCGCTCTTGGCGCGTGCTGCGTGGCCGGGAAGTATACCCTCGAATTCGCACCGGCGTCGGACTGTCTGGTAGCGTCTTTCTGCTTGTCCCTCCTTGCCGTCGTGTGCTAGAATCGACACCACGGCTGGGCTCAACGCCGCCTCTGGCCTTTACTGTTTTCGCACGTTCCAGCCACTCCTTCCACGAAAAGGTCTGACATGACCGGACCCGTCGTAAGCCTCGACAATGTCGATAAGATCTTTGGAGAAGGCGCATCTGACCAGGTGCACGCGCTTAAGGAGATCAATCTACAGATTGAGGAGAACGAATTCATCTCGCTAATCGGGCCGTCGGGCTGCGGAAAGTCGACGCTCCTGCGCGTTGTGGGCGATCTGATTCAACCCTCTTCCGGCGTCGCCACCGTAAACGGGAAGAGCGCCAGCCAGGCCAGGCTCGATCAGGACTACGGCATTGTCTTCCAGGCCGCGACACTTTACGACTGGCGCACGGTTGCCAAGAATGTACAGTTGCCGTTGGAGTTGATGCAGTTCAGCCGCTCGGAAAAAGAGCTGCGCACGCAGGCTATGTTGGAGCTGGTGGAGCTGACCGACTTTGCCTCGCACTACCCCTGGCAGCTCTCGGGGGGGATGCAACAACGAGTGGCCATCGCCCGTGCGCTCTCATTCGAACCTTCGATTCTACTGATGGACGAGCCTTTCGGCGCGCTCGACGAGATGACGCGCGAGCGGCTGAATCTGGAGCTTCTCAGCATTTGGCGCAAGACCGATACTACCGTGCTTTTCGTCACACACAGCATCACCGAAGCCGTCTTCCTTTCGACGCGGGTGATCGTCATGTCCGCCCGGCCCGGCCGCATAACCGCCGATATCGCCATTGACCTGCCTCAGCCTCGCAATGCGGATACGCGCAGCAGCGTGCGCTTCTTCGAGCTGGAAACGCAAGTGCGAGAGGAGCTTCGCATCAGCGAAGCGGGCCAGGAACCGGAAAGGAAGCCGGCATGAGTGAGCGCCGGCAACGCATCTGGGCGCCGATTCTCATTCTGGTTGCGCTTGTCATCCTGTGGGAGGCGCTGGTGACGGCCTTCAACATCCAGCAGTTTCTGTTGCCAAAGCCAACGGCCATTATTGGCAATCTTGTTCAGGTTGTCGTCGTCGGGTCCGCGACCTCAGGCGATGCAGATGAGGAAGCCTCTCTGGGAAACAGGTTTCTTGTTGTCCTGCCTGGTGGACTATCACCCGAACGGCAGGCGGTCCTAGAGGCAGCACGATGGCTGAATTTCCCCCTCGGCAGCCGCGACGTCCTTATATTGCGGGGCAGCAACCTCATGCCAATCCTGGCGGCAAGTTGGTTCACGTTGAAGGAAGCGCTGGGAGGGATGACGATGGGAACGGTGGCAGGCATCGCGGTAGCGCTTGCTACAACACGCTGGACCGCCTCGCGTGAGGCTTTGCTGCCCTTTGCCATCGCCGCCAACTCCATGCCGATCATCGCGTTTGCGCCGATCATGAACAACTGGTTCGGGATCGACAACCCGTTTTCCAAAATGGCGATTGTGACGATAATGATCTTCTTTCCGATCATGATCAATACAGTGCGCGGGCTGACCTCGGTCGACAACCGTTCGTTGGAACTGATGCACTCGTATGCGGCCAGCGAATCCGAAATTCTGATGAAACTGCGGATTCCCAACGCGCTTCCATCGCTGTTCAGCGGCCTGAAGGTGGCGGGAGCGCTTGCGATGATCGGAGCAATCGTGGGGGAATACTTCGGCGGCCCACGCATTGCTTTGGGAGTTTTCATCACTCAAGAGGCGGCGTTATTCCGATTCGCGACGGCATGGGCCGCCATTCTCGCGGCCTGTTTACTTGGCATCGCCATCTATCTTGTCATCCTGTTAGCGGAACGGTTAACTTTGCCATGGCATCCGACGTTCCGCGCGTAGCTTAACGACATTCTTACACTTTCAGAGTTCCTCGGGAGGATCTAATGAAAAATCGAAATGCACGGTTGCTGACGGGTTTCACGCTGCTCATCCTGATGCTGGGGGCATGCGTCGCTCCGGCGGCTCCGGCGATGGACTCCGGCGGTGACGAGGCCATGGCTGAAGACGGATGCGCCGAACTCACTCCGGTCAGTTTGCAGCTTCAGTGGGTGACCCAGTCCCAGTTTGCAGGCTACTTTGCCGCCGTTGATCAAGGCTTTTACGAAGAGCAGTGCTTGGACGTGACCATCCTTGAAGGCGCGGTCGACATTGTGCCGCAGCAGGTGGTCGCCTCCGGCCAAGCCGAGTTCGGCCTGGCTTGGGTTCCCAAAGTGTTGGCCTCGCGTGCGGAAGGCGCCGACCTGGTCAATATCGCACAGGTATTCCAGCGCAGCGGAACGTTGGAGGTCTCTTGGGCCGACGCGCCGGTTACAACCATTGCCGACATGGCGGGCAAGAAAGTCGGAACTTGGGGTTTCGGCAACGAGCATGAGCTGTTCGTAGCCATGCGTGCTGAGGGCATCGACCCGAACAACCCTGACGATGTCACGGTCATTCAGCAGAGTTTCGACATGCTGGCCCTGCTCAACCGCGAACTCGACGCCGCGCAGGCGATGATATACAACGAGTACGCCCAGGTTCTGGAGGCGGTCAACTCCGAGACGGGGGAGCTCTATCAGCCGTCTGACCTTGTGGTCATCGACTTCAACGACGTGGGCACGGCCATGCTTCAGGATCATGTTTTCGCGCGGGAATCCTGGTTGGCGGAAGAGGGCAATGAGGACATCGCAGTGCGCTTCCTGGCGGCCAGCTTCAAAGGCTGGCAGTTCTGCCGCGACAGCTTCGACGCTTGCGTCCAGGTCGTTCTCGACAACGGTCCCACACTTGGCCTAAGCCATATGAGCTGGCAGTTGAATGAGATCAATAAGCTGATCTGGCCTTCCCCGGCAGGAATCGGCGTAATGGACCAGACACTTTGGGATCAGACCGTGCAGGTTTCCGTAGACGGCGGCGTAATAGCTGAGGCGCCTAGTGACGGTGCCTTCCGCTCAGACTTGGCGGAGGCGGCTCTCGGACTGTTGGATGGCGACACGATGGGAGATAGCTACACACCCATTGAAGTGGAACTGGTTGAGGGAGGCGAATAGGCAATC
This sequence comes from Caldilineaceae bacterium, assembly GCA_965116395.1. Lineage (GTDB taxonomy): Bacteria > Chloroflexota > Anaerolineae > Caldilineales > Caldilineaceae > Bin5. The sequence goes on along the minus strand of OZ220684.1, from coordinate 3,962,689 downwards.
GTATCGCCAGATTGCGACGAGTCAGCAGTGGCTGGTAATCGGTAAGGTTACCAGCCACTGAACGTGCGCGCACGGGTTTGGAAAAGGAGGGGCATAGTGCGCCGAGTTCAGGAGTCAATGACAGCCAAATATGCCGCGCAGACTGAGCAGCTTCCGGCGCAGGGGGAGTGGACGTATGACGACTATGCCCGTCTCCCAGAAGATGGCAAGCGCTTCGAAGTAATTCGGGGAGAACTCTATAAGTCAGTGGCGCCGCGACCCTTGCACCAGCGAGTTATCACCCGCCTTGCATTTTTTCTGGAAGGATATCTCCAAGAGTCGAAACTGGGCACAGCCTTCGCCGCACCCATTGATGTAATTCTCCCCGACAGCTTGGGGGAGCCCGTCCAGCCTGACATTGTGGTAATCCATCGAGAGAATCTCCCCGTCGTTGGCGAACTAAACATCCAGGGCGCGCCCGACTTAGTGATGGAAGTGTTGTCGCCATCCAATCCGTACCACGACGTCAGACTGAAGTACGAGATTTACGCAGAGGCGGGCGTGCCCGAGTACTGGATTATCGATCCCCGCGAGCGGACGGCTGAGATTCATGTTCTGCGAGATGGATCCTACCGGTTGCTTGGAAGCTTCGGCGAAGATGAAATTGCAAGTTCAGAAGTGTTGGCGGGCTTTGCTGTCCTCGTGAACGAGATTTTTTCCGCATGATTCTGGTTACCGGGGCCGCAGGCAAGACCGGCCATGCGGTCACTGATGCGTTGGCGCGGACCGGCCGGCCGGTGCGCGCTTGGTTACGACGCCATGAGCAGGCCCAGAATCTCAATGTTGCCGATACCATTGTCGGTGATCTGGAGGATGCCGGCCTGTGGCGGGAAGCGTGTGTTGGAGTCGATGCAATTTATCTCATCTGCCCCAACATGTATACACGCGAAATCGAGGTCGGAAAGTTGGCCTTGCAGGCCGCGGAGCGGGCCGGTATAGGACGCTTTGTCTACCACTCGGTCCTCCACCCGCAGACGGAAGAAATGCCCCACCACTGGCAAAAGCTGCGTGTCGAGGAGGAGATCTTTCGCAGCGGCCTGCCTTTCACAGTTCTGCAGCCATGCGCGTACATGCAAAATGTGCTTGCCTACCGGGAACAGATAGCGACAACCGGCCAGTTTAGTGTACCCTATAGTATCCAGGCACGCTTTGCACTGGTCGATCTGGCTGATGTAGCCTGGACCGCAGCAAAGGTTCTCACAGAATCATGCCATGCCGGGGCGATCTACGAGTTAGCCGGACCAGAGAATTTGTCTTCGGAGGAGATTGCTCAGGCTCTGGCGAACCAATTGCGGCGACCCGTTAATGCCGTTCAGATGCCTCTCGAGAGTTGGGAGAAGTCTGCAAGTGCCAGCGGGATGCCCGGTGATACAACAAAGGCACTGGCTGCGATGTTTCGCTACTATGACCGCCACGGCCTGATCGGAAACGGCAATGTCCTGGGCTGGTTGCTGGGCCGCCGTCCGACATCACTTTTCGAGTTCGCGGCGCGAGCGTTTCCAGGTTGACAAAGGAGCCGCACTTGTTCAAATGCCGCTCTTGCTGGCGCCAGCCGCGGGCTACATTTGTCCAGAGTATTTGCCATGCGTTTCATCTTTTCCACCGGTTCGCTTTACAACTACAGTATCGACCGCGTCTTTGCGCTGGCGGCCGAGGCCGGCTTTGAAGGTATCGAAATGATGGTTGATCATCGCTGGGACACGCGCCAGCTCGACTATTTGCGCTACCTGATGGACAGTCACGCGCTCACGATCCCGGCTCTCCATAGTCCGTTCAGCCGCAACTGCCAAGGCTGGGGCGAGACCGAGGTCGGCGCAATCGCCCGCACCGCCGAACTGGCAGCTGAACTGGACGCGCGGGTTGTCGTTCACCACCTACCCACACGTTACGGAGCCGCCTTTCTGCAGACCGCTAGTCGCAGCCTGTTGCTGCCCAACCCATTTGATACCTTAAACCGCCAGTACGCAGATTGGCTCACCGAGAGCTATGCTGAGCTCCAGGCCCAAACTGATGTCCTCTTGTGCATCGAAAACTTGCCGGCCCAGCGGTTTATGGGCGTGCGCGTCAACCCCGCCCGCTGGAACCCGCACAGCCAGGCGACGCTTGGCGACATTACCCGATTTCCGCACATCACTTTGGATACAACACACCTGGGCACCTGGGGGCTGGACCCTGTCGAGGCCTACAACTCTTGGGGGCAGCGGGTAAAGCATGTCCATCTTAGCAACTTCGACGGCAGCGAACACCGGCGGCCCGAGGACGGCGCTTTGAGACTGGACGCGTTGCTGGCCCGGATGGCCGCGGACGGTTACAGTCACTCCATCTCGTTAGAACTGCAACCGGATGCACTGGAGGCAGGTGCTCCGGACAGCAGGGTTGTCGAATTATTGCGGGGTAGCCTGCATTATTGTCTGCAGGCGGTTAGGCAAGAAGAAAGTAGTGCTTAGTGTAATTTTCTCTTGAAGGGTGTAACTACTAAGCCACAGCAGTTGACCAGCCAGTCATCCTTGGAACCATTCAGGCTCTAGGTGACGCAACTGGTGTGCAGCCGCCGCCATGCTCGCCAGCCGACACGTTGCGAAGAATGCACACGGTCGGTGAGGCATGTTTTTGTAGGGGGGCGTTGCGGGGGCGCAGCCCCTGCACAAGGGAGGGCGCTTGCGCCCGACCGCCCAAAATACAACAATGCGGGGAGAAGAAACACCTTTGCTCGCCTCATTCAGGGTTGCGAATCAGTAGCGGCTGCGTAGGTACTGAAGGGTTTTCCTGATCCGGCATTGAACTTACTCCATTGGATAGCGTAGCCCCCACTCCTGCCGCAAACCATCCATCAGGCGCATGATTGCAAGAGACTCGTCAAGGGGCATCAGGTCGTGTTCGGTCAGTCCTTCCCTGAGGCAGCGGCCGCATTCTACAGCCTGGTAGTTCCAGCCATTGCCGATGGTGTCAGGGCGCACTGTCTCCGGTTCGCGGCCGTCACGGGTTATCGTGAAACCGGATGGCATCCACCAGCGGTCGTGTGCGCGTATCTCTCCCTCAGTCCCACTAATGAGGAGCGAATCGGGCGAGTTGGCTCGGACAGCAGTGGACATTACGGCTAGCGCGCCGTCATCGTACTGAAAAAGCATACCTGCCAGCTCGTCCACGCCGGTCACGCCCAGGTGTGCCAGCGACGCGACACGGGTAGGTCCCCCCAGCAAATGATGGGCCAGCGAAATCGGGTAAACTCCCACATCCAGCAACGCGCCGCCGCCAAGGGCCGGGTTAAATGTGCGCCGTTCAGGATTCAGCGGTGCGCGATAGCAGAAATCTGCCTGAAACAGACGGATGTCGCCTATTTGTCCTTCCTCTATGCGACGGACCATTTCACGAATATGAGGCAGAAAACGCGTCCACATCGCCTCCATGAGGTAAACGCCTTCGGCGCGTGCGCAGTCGATCATCTCCTGGGCCTCGGCGCTATTGATCGCGAACGGTTTCTCACATAGCACGGCCTTGCCGGCGCGCAGGCAACTGATCGTATTCTCTTTGTGCAATGGGTGAGGAGTGGCAATGTATATGATATCCACCATGGGGTCGGCCGCAAGCGCGTCGTAGGTGGGATGCCGGTTTGGAATGCCGAAGCGATCGGCAAACCTGTCGGCAGTTTCCTGAGAGCGGGAGCCGACGGCTACGACTTCTGCATCTTCCTCCGCGGCCAGCCCGGTGGCAAAGTCACCGGCGATGCGCCCCGTTCCCAGAATACCCCAGCGAGTCTTGTCCATATTTTCAGCTCCCATATTTTGCGTATACTGTCGATACAGTTGGGGAAGTAAAACACGACTCCTGCAGACTGTCAACAGTTTGGCGCTATGTTATACTGATCGCGGTTGCTGGAGACCAAGGGCGAAAGTGTAACAGGAGATCGACTTCTTGACTTCCAGGGACAATCTTAGCGCGTTTTCTGTCCCCAATTGGAGGACTACACATGTCAACATCTGCTGCTCCATTACTGGCCATAGACGGAGGAACACCTGCTCGCGAGCGGAAGGAGCCGTACATGGCAGCCGGCGGACAAGCCCTCGACGACGCTGAGGAGCAGGCCGTACTCGACGTGCTGCGCGCCAAACAGCTTTTCCGCTTTTTCAGCGATGAGGAAGGCGAATCGCAAGCAGATCAGTTGGAGGAGGAGTTTGCACAGTCGGTTGGTTCGGCCCATGCTTTGGCGGTCACGTCGGGCACGGCGGCACTGATATGCGGTCTGCAGGGCATCGGCATCGGCCCTGGCGATGAGGTGATCGTGCCTGCCTTCACGTGGATGGCATCGGCCACTTCGGTAATGGCGGTCGGCGGCATACCCATTATTGCCGAGATAGACGAGTCGCTGACACTCGACCCTGACGATGTTGAGCGCAAGATCAGCCCGCACACAAAGGCGATTATGCCGGTTCACATGCGAGGGGCGCCGGCACGGATGGATGCCATTCAGGACATTGCCGGCCGTCACGGGTTACGCATAATCGAAGACTGCGCCCAGGGCAATGGGGCCAGCTTCCAGGGACGCAGGGTCGGCTCTATAGGCGACGTCGGCTGCTTCAGCTTGCAGTTCAGCAAGATAATTACGACCGGCGAAGGCGGCATGGTCGCGACCAGCGACCTTCAGGTTTGGCAACGAGCATTCATGTTTCACGACGTGGCCGCTTCGAATCGGTTGGAGCTACCCGAAGAAGAGGTGCTGTGGGGCGCGAACTTCAGGATGGCGGAGATTCCTGCGGCCATCGGACTGGTGCAGTTGGGAAGGTTGCGGGGCATTGTGGCCGCCGCGCGGGCCAGGAAAGAGATGCTTATGGCCGGCATCGAAACGACCGCGGCGGGCAAAGGTGTAACCTTTCGAGAGATTCCGGACCCGGAAGGCGATAGCGCCATCTCCCTCGCCATGTTCCTTGAGACACCTGCGAAGGCGCAGGCGGTCGCGCGCGGTCTGAACGCGGAGAACATTTCCGCCGGTGTCCTTTACCGGCCAGAGCAACGCGATTTCCACGTGTATGCTCACTGGTTTCCAGTGCTGTCGCAGCGCGCCTGGACGGAAGGCGGCGGTCCTTGGCGCTGGGCTAAGAGGGAATTGGCCTATTCGCCGGATATGTGCCCGCGTTCGCTCGATCTGCTGGGCCGGGCGGTTTCGTTGCATGTCAGCCCGGCCATGAGCAATGCCGATGTGGAGGAGACTATTGACGGCGTGACCAAAGTGCTGGAAGCACTTGCATAACCCGGCTTTTTTGGCAGCCTTTCTATTGATGCTATGAACAAGAATGCACTATACATCACACTCTTGGCGCTGCTTTTATCCGGCTGCGGGCGGCTAAATTTTAATCTCGGGCCGCTTCTACGCGACGTAACGGTGGCGCCGGATCAGATTTCGCCCAATGCCGACGGCGATACCGATGTGACCGAGATCCGCTACAATCTCAGCCGCTCTGCCTATGTAAGTATCTTTTTCGAGAACGACGAAGGCGATCGATTCTACTTTCGCAAGGACCGCCGCCGCTCTCCTGGCAGCTATAGAGTGCAGTGGGGCGGCGTGATGGACGAGCCGGAGGTCGAGGAGGTTGAAGGGGGCACTAACGAAATCCTCAGCAGGGTGTTGGCGGACGGACACTATAACTGGGTTGTGCAGGCCACCGACGACAATGCCAACACCGAGACTGTTGAAGGCACAATTACCCTTGAGAACGGTGACACCGAATTACCGCGCCTGGAAGGTTTTGCCGTCGTGCCGACGGTCTTTCGCCCCAATCTGGATGGTATGCGGGACGACTGGGTAAGCATTTCCTACAACCTGTCGAAAGAGGTAAACAACATTCAGGTGTTTCTTCTTGACCCGGATAGAACTGGAGTCAAGGTGCATATCGCCGAAGGCGCCAATACAATTGAACCTGAAGAACCAGGCAACCACACCTACAAATATTTCGGCGGGGTTGATCTGAATGCGGAGCCGCCTCCGGACGGCGAGTACCTGGTCGTCGGTGAGGCCAACGACCTTGCCGGCAATCGTGTGCGAGTGACCCGCGCTCTGACAATAGAGATGGGGGGCAGGCCGCGCGCCGACGTTGTGCAGGGAGAAATCGAATGGGCTCTGGAGACAAATCGGGTGGTGAGCGTGCCCCTGGGCCAGAAGCTATGTTTCTCTGCTATCGTGAAGAATGAAGGCGAAGTTCCAATTCGCACAAATGGCCCATGGCCAGGTCAAGAGTATCTTTTCGCCGAAGACCTCTCCTACCAGAACTACAATTATGTAGCGGCCTTGCGAGAGAATCGCGACAAATATTGGTTCGAGCAGCCGGGTGTGTTTCGATTCGGCATCAACTTCAGCACGGCCGGCCTTAACTTCCCTTTCAGATGGGCGATAGGCCGACAAGAGGACCTGGAATGGCTTGAATTTGAGGAAGGGGCGGCGTGGTACTTGATGCCAGGTGAGGCCGGCCTGGTTGACGGCTGCATTCGTTTTGATGGACCTCCACCAGGTACCAATGTACTCTGGTGGGGCGGGTTGATTCACGAGGCATACGGACACCACAACGATTTGATCGACCGCATCACAGTCAATGTTGGCGCGGAATGATAGCAGTTGCGTCCTAATGCTTTTCAATCAATGCGATTCACTCATTTCTTGAACTAATGCGCTTAGAAGTCATAGTCGTCTCCTACAACGTGCGCGATCTTTTGCGCCGCTGCCTGCAAAGCGTCTATGCCTCTGCCCGGCAGAGTGAAGACTGGTTGGCCGTGAATGTCTCTGTCGTCGACAACGCCAGTCACGACGGCAGCGCGCAGATGGTAGCAGAAGCGTTCCCGCAAGCACATCTCATAGCCTCGACCGAAAACCTTGGCTTTACGCGTGCCAATAATCTGGCACTAAGAGAGTTGGGATTCGGTTCGGCGATTGAGGAGCGCACGGCCTCTGCCCCTGAACTCGTGCTTCTCCTCAATCCGGACACAGAGGTTGTGGATGACGCGTTGGGGAAGATGGCCGCGTTTATGCGGGACAATCCAACGGCAGGAGCATGCGGTCCCCGTCTTCATTACGAAGACGGCAGCCTGCAGCATGCCGGTTTCGCCTTTCCGGATCTGGCGCAGGTCGCTCTCGATCTTTACCCTTTGGCAGAGCTGCCCGGCTTCAGTCGTCTGTTCGATCGATTGCTACAGAGTCGCTTCAACGGTCGTTATCCTCGCAGCCAGTGGCTTGGGGTCATGCCGTTTGCGGTTGACTTTGTGCTTGGCGCTGCGTTGATGGCACGCGGCGAAGGCATCAGAGCGGCCGGACTGCTGGATGAAGGCTACTTCATGTATTGCGAGGAAATGGACTGGTGTCTGCGCATGAAGGAGGCTGGAATGCCCACTTATGCCGTGCCAACCGCGCAAATAATTCATTATGAAGGCCGCAGCAGCCGCCAGGTCCGCTGGCAGTCGTTTGAGCGGCTTTGGGCCAGCCGCTTCCGCTTCTTTGGACTGCATTCCCAACTCTATTCAAGGCGTTTCAGAATCTACCTGCGTCTGCTTGTGCGCCTCGGCATAGCCTGGAACGGGTTAGTCGCCAGACGCCGTTTTGCCCATGGCCACCAGTCCGGCGTTCGGCTGAAGGAACAGCTGGACGCATATGCAAAGGTCCTGGACTTAAGGAGATAGCGGAAGTTGGCTCGGATGCAAGCCGAGCGCACTTTCAGTCGTACTCGCCATTCGTCAACGGTGATTGCTGCAATGCCATTGCGCCTGACTGCAGTTGTCCTCACAAAAAATGAAGCCGACCATATTGGCGACTGCGTTGCAGCGCTAAGGGGCTGGACCGACGCGGTTGTCGTGTGGGATTCGTGCAGTCAAGATGATACTTGCCGCATAGCGAAGGAGGCTGGCGCGCGCGTGATCGCGCGTCCATTTGACGATTACGGGCGCCAACGGCAGGCTGTTCTCGACAGCATAGACAGCGAGTGGATCCTCTTCATTGACGCCGACGAACGGGCTACACCCGCGCTGGCGCAGGAGGTCTTGCGCGCAAGTCAGGACACCAGTCGCGACGGCTTCTGGATTCCCCGCCGCAACTTTATCGTGGGCCATGAGATGCGGGCGGGAGGATTTTCACCTGACTATCAGTTGCGCCTTCTGCGGCGGCTCGCCGCCCGCTACGATTTGCGGCGCGAAGTCCACGAAATCGTCATACTGGAAGGTGAGGAGGGCAGAATTAACGAGCCCCTGCTGCACTTCAATTACGGAGACTGGCAGCAGTTTCACCACAAGCAGCGGATTTACGCCCGCTACGAGGCCGGGATCCTGGCTGAGCAGGGGATTCGACCACGGCCGCACAACCTTGTCCTCCAGCCTCTACGCGAGTTTCGCCGCCGTCTGGTCCAATTGCAGGGTTGGCGCGATGGCATCCACGGCCTGCGCATCGCCTTGTTACTCGCCTGGTACTACGGATTCGTTCCCTATTGGCTGCTCATGGCGCGCCAACATCCTGACAGACCGGGCGAGTAGAGCCATTGGGCGTCTGCCGCGAGCCGCGTTCCGAGGCTTACTTCGACTCAAATGCGTCCCGATGCGCGTTTCGTACCGCGTTGTCTTCCAGCTTGGCGTAAATTCGGGTCGTGTTGGGACTTGCGTGTCCCAACGCAGTCTGGGTGACGGCCAGGTCGTGCGTGGTCTGGTAGATGCGGGTGGCGAAGTAGTGTCGTAAGGCGTGGGGCGTGATGCCCTTTGCGCCAAGCCCGGCCCGCTCGGCCAGCCTTCGAATCGTGTTTTGAATCGTCTGCGTTGTTAAGGGCAACACCTTGGAACCGGCTCTTCTGTCGTGGCGGGAGAAGACCGGTAGTTCGGACAGAGGGCGACGCGTGGCCCCGTCGAGCGGCTGTCTTGCTCGCAGATAGCGGTGGATCGCGTCCCAGGCCCGATCATCGAAGTAGACGCGGCGGATTTTGTTGCGTTTGCCGACGACCCATACCGCCCTATCCTGATCTTCCAACTGCTTCCGCGTGATGGTAACCAGTTCACCCACCCGCAGACCTGAACAACGCAGCGCCTCCACGATTGCGATATCCCGCAGTTTGGCAAGTTGTTCGCGCAGGTCACCAGGACGCCGCAGCACGGTCTCGTGCGCGGCAGTGACCAGCAACTCCAATTCTTCGGGGCGCGGGGGGTAAGGTAAGAGTTCGGGAGGACGCTGATTTCTGCGTATCCGCTTGATCCCGTCTCGCAATCGAGCAAGTTCCTGGGCGTTGAAAGGAAGCCAGCCCCTCACTTGCAGATATGTCACCCAGGCAACCAAGGCAGCCAGATAGGTATAGAGAGTTCGCTGGCCTATATTAGCCTCCTCCAGAAGCCAGGTGGCGAAGGCCAGCAGCCGGTCTACGTCCAGGTCCTCCGGTTCGCTGGCATCCGGCGGGACCTCCTTCTCCGCCAGATACTTCTGAAAGAGATTCATCGCCGTGCGGTAGGTTCGGCGTGTATTGGCTGTGCCAGTATCAGCGGCTTCCAGATACCTCTCGATTGTGTCTGAAATATACATTAGGCATTGGCTCAGAATCCAACGACAACCGATCCCTGTTGACAAGGGGGCCGCCGGGCGAAGTTATACGCGCCGTCCTGTACCTGTGACGAACCGGCCGGGCGTCGCGCCTGTATGTGCGCCGTCCTTCCAGACCCGTTCGCCGTTGACCCAGACGTCGCGCACACCAACGGAAAGCTGGTGGGGGTCGGCAAAGGTGGCCCAGTCCCCTACAGTCTCAGGGTCGAAAATGACCACGTCTGCCAAGAAGCCCTCGCGCAGCTGGCCCCGGTCTCGCAGACCGAGCCTGTCGCACAGCGCCGAGGACATTTTTCTCACCGCGTCTTCCAACGGAATGATCTTCTCTTCGCGCACATATTTGCCCAACACGCGGCTGTAGGTGCCGTAGGCGCGAGGATGATAGGGGCCGGTTGGAGCGGCCCAGTCCGGGTCCATGCCACCGGCATCGGTGGAGATGGTAATCCAAGGCTGTTGCAACTGCCTCCGCAGATTCTCTTCGCTCATCACGAAATAGAAGGTGCTGATGCGCTGGCCCTCGGAAGCGAGAAGGTCCATCGCCGCGTCCGGCCAGTCTACGCCCATATCGGCTGCAATCTCGGAAAGTCGCTTTCCCACATACTGCTGGTTTTCCGGTTTCAGGAAGCCCACCGGCATAACACCGTGTGGACCAACCAGATCGGCCATGGCCTCCCAGTCGCCGCTTGGATGCAGAGCCGCCTCCTTGATTTTGGCCCGCATGGACGCGTCTCGTACATTCTCATAGAGTTTGTCCCCGGCGGCAGCCCAAGGCGGCAGCACGGACGTCAGGCCGGTGCCAGCGGCGGGGTAGGTGTACATGTCGGCGGTGACATCGATTCCCTGGGACCGAGCCTCGGTAATGCGCTCCATTGCAGATGCGAGTTTGTGCCAGTTGCGGCTTCCGGCCGCTTTCAGATGGTAGATCTCGACGGGGACGTCGGCCTCACGTCCGATCAAGAGTGCCTCCTCCAGCCCTTCCAGAAAGGCGTCCGCTTCCGAACGCAGATGGGTGATATAAATGCCATTGAAGGGACGGAAGGATTGGGCGAGCTCCACTACCTCGTCGGTATTGGCGTAGCTTGAGGGCGGGTAGATGAGTGCGAAGGATACGCCAAACGCGCCGTCCTCCATGGCCTCGGCGATGACCCGCTTCATTGCCGCCATTTCGTCGGCAGTGGGCGCGCGCATATCCATGCCCATGGCATACTGTCGCACAGTTCCGCCGCCGAGGAAGGATCCAATATTTGGTGATACGCCCTGTGCGGTCATTGCCTCCAGCCAGTCTCGGAAGCGCTTCCAGCTGGTCATGCGCTCGGCCCAGGCGGGATCCAGCAGCTGCGTAAACTGATGCGTGGGCAGGTCGTCGTTGATCCTGCCGCCAAAAGGAGCAGGAGTCCATCCCTCACCCATAACCTCCGTCGTTACGCCCTGGGAGATTTTGGAAACGCTGCGCCCGTCCACCATCAGCGACAGGATCGAGTGACTGAGAATGTCGATGAATCCGGGGCAGACTACATGGCCGCCAGCGTCCACGATTTCGGCGCAGTTTTCGGTTGGAATGGCGCCGGGTGGAGCAATTGCCGAGATACGGTCCCCTGTCAGGGTGACATCGCCGTAGCGCCAAGGCGAGCCTGTGCCGTCGACAATGCGGGCATTGCGAATCAGAACGGTGTTGTTAGTCATATCAGGTGTCGCTAGATGTGGAAGTTGGCATTTTCTGTATTTCTGCTGCAACGAGAAGAAGCCGGAGGCCCAATAAAAATAGTACTCGACTCTTGTGAACCCGTCAAAGATGCGCGGCGTGCTTCCGTTGGGAGAGGAGCGTCACCGACAAGAGCCATAGCCATGCCAGCGTCGCCTACAGATAGTGAATGCATTTCTTTGGCGACGCTAAGAGCTTGCGAAAATCGGCTGCGCGGGCTTGACTGCCACTGTCACAGTGCTACTTTGAAGCCAGAGCAAAAGGCTGGCGTCAGACAGGGAAAGTGCCCCTGCTCAAAAGGTGTTGGAGATTCAATTTCATCATATGATATAATCGGTCTGGCCTGTGGAACATCGCTGGAGCGTTCAGAGCTTGTCCGAGGCACGAGCTTAGCGCTCGCATCGTCTAACAGTCTGGTTGTTATTTTATTGGCGCGTCAATTCGGCGATTCCATGGCTACCACTTTCCGCACAAATTCAGTTCTCATCTGCCTCTTCCTCATTCTCCTCCAGTTTCTGTTTGTTTCCTGTTCAGAGGTCCCGCAGTCTCCCCACTTGATTGGACGGAGAGATCCATACGTAACCGGACGCATTCTAATCAAGTTTCGTCCGGGTGCATCGGCGGTTTCGATGACCGACAAGGCAGAAGAGTTCGATCTGAAGCCGGCCTTGATAACTTGCGGCTCGGTCCATGTTCATACTGTCAGACCCGGGACCGAATTGGAGGCAGCAGAAACGTTTATGCTGGATCCTGCGGTCGAGTACGCCGAGCCCGACTTTCTGATTTTTGCGGCAACTGATGGGATGGCTGCAGTGACAGAGGACCAGCGCCTCTATAGCCGGGACGCCATACCTGGATTCCGGTCGATTCCAGTAACTTCAATGGCCGAGACGGACGCGCCTAACGACCCTCTGTTCGACCAGCAGTGGGCGCTTACCAAAATCGAGGCCACAGGCGCCTGGAAGGTTTCAACGGGAAAAAACGTGACCATCGCGGTGATTGATTCCGGCATCGATTTAGACCACCCGGAGTTCGCCTCCCGAATCTTGGACGGATACAATTTCGTCGGTGATGACACTGCTGTAGACGATGACTACGGTCATGGAACGCAGGTGGCCGGTGTCGCTGCGGCTGCTACCAACAACGATACGGGTATTGCCGGCGTTGCCTGGGCGGCCAACATCCTGCCTGTGAAAGTATTGGACAGCCGGGGCCAGGGGGTTAGCAGCAATCTTACATGTGCCCTCTATTGGGTAGCCGAAATGGGCGCCGACATCGTCAATATCAGCATAATCAGCTTTGGGCCTTCATTGGGTATGCAGAGCGCTGTCAATTACGCGGCTAACGAAGGAGTTCTCATCTTTGCAGCGGCTGGCAATCTGTTTGAGGACGGGAATCCGGTCACCTACCCTGCCGCCCATGACGGGGTCATCGCTGTCGCAGCCTCGGACCGGGAAGACGACCATGCCTGGTTTTCCAGCGCGGGCAGTTTTGTAGACATCGCGGCGCCGGGGGTCAGCATTTATAGCCCCTTCCCCCCATCACATGACGAGTACAGGGCCGTATATGGAACCAGCCTGGCAACACCCCACGGAGCAGGACTGGCCGCGCTGGTGCTGTCGGCCGCTCCTAGTCTGTCATCTGCACAGGTGGAGGAGATAATCAAGCAGAGCGCGGTCGACTTGGGTGACGCGGGTCAGGATGACAAATTTGGACATGGACGAATCGACGCTTCGGCTGCGATGTTACTCACGATGTCTTCACTGCCTTCGCACCTATTCATGCCGAGTGTGAGTGCTCCCGAGCCTACCGACACACCGACCGCCACGCCCTCTCCCACTTCAGATCCCGCTTCAAGTCCAACGCCGACGCCGAGTCCGACCTCGACGCCCACGCCGACCCCTGCCAGCAGCTAGCAGGTTTTGACCTCTTTCCCGACGGCACGGAATGCGTTAAGAATTGTGGTCGGTGTACTGATATCGTTCTTCCGTCAGTGCTATACGCCGTGACGCCGCACGAAACGGTACATCCGCTCCAGAGCGAGCTCCAGCTTCGACATTTCGACCGGATATGCGCAGCGCACATGTCCCTCTCCGCCGGCGCCGAAGCCGCTGCCTGGAATCACAGCCACGCGTTCTTCGCGAAGCAGTCTGTCTGCAAACTCATACTCGTCCATGCCTGTGCGGCGGACGCTTGGGAAGGCGTAGAAGGCGCCCTTAGGTTCGAAGCAGTCCAGCCCGATCTCATTGAGGCCGTCGACGAGAAATCGGCGGCGTTCGCCGTAACTAGCTACCATTTCCTGCACGGCCTCTTCTGCGGAGGGGTCGGTCAGGGCACGCAGCGCCGCGGCCTGGCCACCTGAGGGCGCCGACATGATCAGGTATTGGTGGATTCGACGCATCGCGCCGAGCAGTTCGGCAGGACCTGTGGCGTAGCCAATACGCCAACCTGTCATGGCGTAATCCTTGCTCATTCCGCCCAAATGAATCGTACGCTCCGCCATACCGGGAAGGGCGGCGAACATTACGTGCTCATGGCCATCATAGACCAGGCGATCGTAGATTTCGTCGGAGATGACGATCAGATCGTGCTTTTGAGCGACCTGGGCAATTGCTGACAGCTCTTCACGATTCATCACGGCGCCAGTCGGATTGCAAGGATAGCCGATTAGCAGTACTTTCGTCCTGGGCGTAATTGCATCTTCGATCTGCGCAGGGGTCAGAACAAAATTGTTGGCAGCGTAGGTTGGGATGTCGACAACCGTTCCGCCGGCAAGAATCACGTCGGCAGTATAGGACACAAAGCAGGGTTGCGGAACGAGCACTTCGTCTCCCGGGTCGAGCAACGCCTGCATCGCCAGGTACATTGCTTCGCTTACGCCGACTGTGATGAGCGCTTCGGTTGCAGCATCATAGGCCGGCGCGCCATAGCGTTCCGACAGCATATTGGCCACGGCTTCACGCAGTTCCAACATTCCAGCATTGGACGTGTAGGAAGTATTGCCCTGCAAGAGGCTGTCTGTACCGGCATTGAGGACGGATGGCGGCGTTACATAGTCCGGCTCGCCAATGCCCAAGCTAATCACGTCGTCCATCGTGGTAGTCAGATCGAAGTAGCGTCGAATGGGAGACGGGGGCACGCGCTGCACACGGCTACTCAGACGGCTCTCCAAGGAACGCCGCAAACCCGTAGATTCGACAGGGTTTTCTTGAGGCTCAGACGGGCCAAAGGCGGTTGGGGCTTCAGGTGATCTCATATGAATTGTATTCATTTCTAAAGTGTCGCTTCCGGCAGGCGCCGGTGTATGCAATTTATGGAAAACGTCCGGGGAGTATTCAAACTTCCTGTAAGAGGGAAGAAGCCTTTGCTGCCGATTCCACAACGGTCAGCGACTTAACTGACCCGTTGCCGGCAGGATGCATAGGCTGCGCCGCGACCTGCTTCGCAGGCCGTTGGCCGCGTGCAGTTCTCGCCAGCCGCCACGGAAATCGGATTTCCCCAGCATTGCGCGCGGATGTCGGTCACAGTTCCGGCCTCCGGAGACGCCATTCCGTGCTCTGTTCGTAGGCGTAGGCAGTTTGCAATATTTTCTCTTCGCCCAAGGAAGGGCCGAGCAGTTGCAGACCAATGGGAAGTCCGCCGGCATCGAAGCCGCAAGGGATACTGATTCCGCAGAGACCGGCCAGATTGGCGCTGGTTGTGAAAATGTCGGTCAGAATCATCGCCAGAGGGTCGTCCACTTTCTCGCCGATCCGGAAGGCAGTGGTCGGTGAGGTGGGCGAAACAATTACATCAACCTCGGCAAATGCACTGTCGAAGTCCTGCTTGATCAGAGTACGCACTTGTTGCGCTTTCAGATAGTAGGCGTCGTAGTAACCGGCGCTCAACGCATAGGTTCCCAGCATGATGCGCCGCTTTACCTCCGGGCCAAAACCGGCGCCGCGAGTTTGACGGAAGTGGTCAAATATTGTTTCGCCATCGACGCTGAGGCCAAAGCGAATGCCATCGAAACGGGCGAGGTTGGCGCTGGCCTCTGCCGTGACGACCAGATAATAGACCGGTAGAGCCAACTCGGTGTTGGGTAGGTGAATTGGGACAATTTCCGCCCCCAGGGATGCCAGCTGCTCGATGGCCGAGCGGACCGCTTCCTCGACCTCCGCCTGGATTCCTTCGACGAAATACTCGTGAGGGATTCCTACACGCAGCCCTGCGATGTCGCGGTTCAGCGCTGCAGAGAAACTTGGCACGTCTACAGGCATGGTTGTGCTGTCGCGCTGGTCGGCGCCGGCCATCACTTCCAGCAGCAGCGCGGCATCGGCAACCGTCTTTGTAATTGGCCCGATCTGGTCCAGGCTGCTGCCGTAGGCGATAAGGCCATAGCGGCTAACACGGCCGTAGGAGGGCTTCAAACCGACTACGCCGCACAACGCCGCGGGCTGTCGTACACTGCCGCCGGTATCGGTTCCCAGAGCAGCCGGCGCTTCATCTGCGGCCACTGCCGCCGCGGAGCCGCCACTGCTGCCGCCCGGCACGCGCTCGAGGTCCCAGGGATTGCGGGTCGGGCCATAGCCGCTGTTCTCAGTGCTGGACCCCATTGCAAACTCATCGGTGTTGGTCTTGCCCAGTAGAATCGCGCCGGCCGCTTCCAGTTTTTCTACAGCGGTCGCGGAATAGGGCGGCACAAAGCCCTCCAGAATGCGACTGCCGGCGGTCGTCTCGATACCTTTGGTCATCAGCACATCTTTTATTGCAAGCGGAACGCCCAACAGGGGTCGACCGTCCCCGTCAGCACGTGCGCGATCGGCCTCCGCGGCCGCGGTCAGCGCAGTGGTAGGGGTTGTTCGCAGAAAGGCATGAAGCGAACCATCCACGCGCTCGATCCGCTGCAGAAATGCCTGCGTCAGGTCGACGGAGGTAAATTGACCTGCCGCCAACCCTGCGCGCGCGTCGGCCACTCCCATCGAAGTCAACTGTTTCGTCGCATCGTGCCCGCCTATCACGCTTTTGGGCCTCCTCGCCCGAGGTAGTAAGGCGCCTGGTCAGCCATCATCCTGTTGCCCTTTAGGCTCCGTTGTCGTCAAACACGGCGATTACCCGAAAATAGCCTTCGTCAGCATCGGGGGCGTTGTCGACAGCCTGTGCGGCCGAAAGGCATGTCTGCGACATGTCATCCGCCAGCACATTGCTGAGTGGAAGAATGTGTGGCGTTGGAGGAACGGCGCTTGTATCCACAGATTGGACCTGTTGGGCATAAGTCAGAATCTGCCCGAGTTGACCGGCATATTCGTCAAGTTCGGCGTCGCTAAGTTGCAGTTTTGCCAGTTCAGCAACGTGCCGAACCTCATCTCTCGTTAATTTCACAGTTATCTCGCGGTGTGGAAAAGAAGATGGGACAGTCCACAAAAAAACGCCGTGGGAAATGTCCACGACGCATCCGAGCGTTCCCCCCAGCGCCGTGACTTTTTGTCGGTGCCTACGGCGCAGTGTAACCAGCGTTACTTGCTACCGCAGCACGCGCGGTGCTGCGCCTGCTGCATCGTTCGCTACAATTTGAGATTGGTTCATCGGGCTGGGAGTATCAATATGCATTGCAAGAGTATAGTTGGTGTCGTTGTTGGTGTCAAATTCCAGTATACAAGACAACAGAATGCCATTGACAGAAGCGAATCGGTGGGATACAACATACGGGAAGACGACAACCAGAATGGCTGGAAGGAGTGCCCCTGATGCGGAAAGTTCAGACGCGGGAAGAGATAGCTGCGGCATTGCGGGCGCTGGGCCTGCCGGCCGGCGCGAATGTCATGGTGCACAGTTCGATGAGCAGCATAGGATTTGTGGAAGGCGGGGCCGAGTCCCTCGTTGATGCTGCTTTGGACGTACTCGGTCCAGCAGGAACTCTCATCGTGCCAACCTTCACATTTGTTCATGGAAGGAACGCCAATCCCGTTTTCAACCCAGCCCATGACCCCTCGGAGATGGGCCGCGTTACCGAGGTAGCGCGGAGAAGGCCGGGTGCGCGTCGAAGTTGCCACTTGCTCCATTCCGTCGCTGCCCTGGGAGCGCAGGCAGGGGAGGTTACCGCCTGTCACGGGCCATCGGCTTGGGCAGCCGACGGTCCGTTCTGGAAGCTCAATGAGTTGGATGCCCACATTCTTCTTGTGGGGGTGCCCTACCTGCGCTGTACCTTCTTTCACTTGGTGGAACAGCTGGTCCAGGTCCCTTATCGACGCTGGCGCGAAGTAGAGGCAAGGGTGCAGGACCGGGACGGCTCACGGCGTCCGCTTCCCACATTTGTATATGGTCCGAAGCCTGGTTTTGGGGGCAATGACCTCAACAAGCTTGGGGCGTTGCTGGAGGAACGAGGACTGGTCCGGGTGGGGAGCTTGGGGAATGCCGTTGTCCGACTCTTCCGCGCCCGGGATGCGCTCGAAGTTGGCCTGGCACAGTACAGAGTTGATCCTCTGCTCTTCGTATTGACTGACTCAAAATGCACACCGCTGCGGGATGGCGTATTGACCGAAGAACTGGATAACGAGAAGTCGGTGTTGGACCCGGCACATATGTATCGAAGCTCGTAACATCAGCGTACTACAAACTTTAGACAGTCACATAGCTCACATCGCCCAAGTAGCCGTCTCGGTTGCATAAGTTAGAGGTGCAACACAGCAGCCTGGGCTGTCCTTCTTCTCAACCATTTGTGGGTCCGCCTACCACGCATAACCAGGTCCAATCTTCAACTGCATAGAGGTCCAGTTTGGCTCCTTTATGGCACAAGTGGATTGTCCACGACCCACCCCGGTGCTATACTGAAAATGCCATTCCCCAAATTCAGAAGCCAGAATCTGTGCGGCTGTTCACGTCAGGAGAAGGCTGTTGGCGCATCTCCCCAATTTCGATCTTGAGGGCAAAGTCGCGGTGATTACCGGCGCCTCCAGAGGCATTGGCGCGGCGATCGGCCATTGCTATGCGGCGATGGGGGCCGCGGTCGTGCTGAGCAGCCGCAAGCAGGCGGCGCTGGACGAGGTGGCCGACTCGATTAGGGCTGAAGGCGGTCGCGCCCTGGCAGTTGCCGCGCATACGGGCGACGTGCAGGCAGTTGATTCGCTGGTGCAAGAGGCGGTGCGCGCCTTCGGCGGCGTCGACATCCTGGTAAACAACGCTGCCACCAATCCCCATTTCGGGCCGATTCTGTCCGCGGAGGAGAGCCACTGGCACAAGATCCTCGATGTGAACGTGATCGGCTACTTTCGCATGGCCAAGGCATGCAGTGCTGAGATGATGAAACGAAGCGGCGGCAGGATTATCAATCTCGCTTCAGTTGCCGGCAGGCGTCCGCAGCCGGGAATGGGCGTATACTGCGTAAGCAAGGCCGGCGTCCTGATGCTCACAGAAGTTTTGGCCGCGGAGCTGGCCGACGAAGGCATCCAGGTCAACGCGATCGCGCCAGGCTTCGTCAGGACGGACTTCAGCCGCGCCATCTGGGACAACCCCGAACTTAAAAAGACCGTGCTAAAGGCTATACCGCAGAAGAGGATTGCCGAAACCAGCGAATTGACCGGAATTGCCCTTTACCTGGCGTCGGAAGCCAGCAGTTTTACGACCGGAGCCACTTTTCTGGTCGACGGCGGCCAGTGGGTTGATGCCGGTCTGGGTGAATGAATGAATGACGTGACCTATTGTCCAGCCTCTTTCCAAGGCCGGGACCCTCAGTCGCGCCACTTTCTGACCGCGAATAAGGTTGAATCATGACGACCGATATACTTCCCAATATTCTTCTTCGGGCCCGCCGGTTCATTGACGAAGAGGTTGTACCGCTGGAAAAGCTGCTGATCAGCCGTCCTTGGGCCGAGGTTGAGCCTTTGCTCGACCAGAAAAGGGAGGTCGCTAAAGAGGCCGGGCTGTGGGGGCTAGCCCTGCCGGTTGAGTACGGCGGCCAGGGGTTGACGCTTGCCGAGTTCGGACGAGTCAGCGAGGTATTGGGGCGTACACCCGGCGGACACTACGTCTTTGGCTGCCAAGCACCTGATATGGGAAATATGGAGCTGCTCATTCACGCCGGGACCACGGCGCAGAAGGCCCAATACCTGCAGCCACTCACCCGCGGAGAAATCCGCTCCTGCTTTGCCATGACCGAGCCGGAGCATGCCGGGTCCAATCCAACATGGATGAGTTCGACCGCAGTGCGCGACGGCGACGAGTTCGTCATCAACGGACACAAGTGGTTCACGACCGCAGCGGACGGGGCGTCATTTGCGATTCTGATGGCTGTGACCAATCCGGATGCGAACAGCCGCCACCAGCGCGCCAGCCAGATAATAGTGCCGCTGGATACTGCAGGCTTTCATATTGAACGGAATATCTCGGTGATGGGAGAGGCCCACGGCGGCTGGAACAGCCACTCGGAAATCTGGTTTGAAGACGTGCGTGTGCCGGTGGAAAACCTCATCGGTGAAGAGGGCAAGGGTTTTGCTCTGGCCCAGTTGCGCTTGGGACCGGGCCGTATTCACCATTGCATGCGCTGGATCGGGATCTGCGAACGCGCCTTTGATATCATGTGCAGCCGTGCAGCGCAGCGAGAGGTTGCCCCAGGACGGCTGTTGGGCTCGCAAGGGATGGTACAGGCATGGGTGGCCGAGAGCCGTGCTGAAATTAACGCAGCCCGGCTGATGGTGTTGGATACTGCCCGCAAGATCGACACGGAAGGGGTTTTTGCGGCCAGAGAAGAGATTTCGTTGATCAAGTTTTACGTAGCGGGAGTGCTGATGCGGGTTCTGGACCGCGCACTACAAGCTCTCGGGGGTCTGGGAATGAGCGACGACACACCGGTTGCTTTCTGGTACCGCCATGAAAGAGCTTCCCGCATTTACGACGGCCCGGACGAAGTCCACAAAATGAGCGTCGCCCGGCGCATCCTGCAGAAATATCAGTAGTGGATACTTGCAAGGGCTCGAAAGAGCTTCGAGCAGCTCTTGGCAGTTGTCGAATGCTTCACGGCACATTCCTCGTCAGGCGAGTAGACCAGCTTCTTGCGCCCATTTAGCCAAAAGCATATCAGTCCCGCGGCATCCCAGACTGTGCAGCCATGGACGCCCCGGCAGGTAGTCGGGGTTAAGAAAAAGACCATATGGCGTTTTCAGTGCGATCACGGCTGCGAGAGTTGCACGGGCATTTCCCAGAAGGCTGACGCATGTTCGCTTTGTCGGCGGGAAGCAGTTCCGTAGTCGGACGAACGCGGTCGTCAGCGTGATGTATTCATTGACCGCGCCAAAGACCGCCAGATTCAGCAGTACAGCTCCCACTGTCGCCTTTTTGCCGAGCCACCCTTCGCCAAACCTGGTCAGCAGCGCAACACAGTTTCCAATCTCCGCGCCCCCGACCTGGGCCACACTTGGTGTCTTGCGATCTGGCAAGGTCAGCGAGAGCAATTGCGGAAGGTAGCCGGAGCGAGGGAGCGAATATATTTTGCGGCCGTAAGCGCAGATGATTGTGTGGAAGCTGGCGGCCAGACCGGCAGCCGCTCCCAGTGCCAGGACTTATGCACCGATTCTCTGGCCGAATATCGTGGAAAAGGCGTAGCTACCAAGCCATATATAGTGCCTGTCTTGACCAGCCCTTTAGCCCTGCCGCCATTCAGGCGATCTGAATGCGTATTCGGTTGGGGCAGCCAGGTTGATGGAGCGGTGCCGCTGGAATGCGCACACACGGTCGGTGAGCGATGGTTTTGGAGGGGGGCGTTGCGGGGGCGCAGCCCCTGCACAAGGGAGGCCGCTTGCGGCCGACCGCCCAGAACTGCAGTGGTCAGTGGTTAGTGGTCAGTGGTCAGTGGCTAGTGGCCAGCGAGGGAGGGAGGAGACACTGTTGGCTAGACATGATGCTGGGGAAGAAAAGGCACGGTGGCTAGCCAGAGGGGGGCGTTGCGGGGGCGCAGCCCCTGCACAAGGGAGGGCGCTTGCGCCCGACCGCCCATATGCAAGGAGAGAGTGACATCACTTTGTCTGCCGGAGATTGGAACTGGAACTGAGCACGGCATCAGTGAAATTTGCATGGTCCAGGCCGCGGCTGCAAAGTTTGGGCCGTGCGGCATTGGTGCCCTGAAAGTTTGTCGGGACATTCAACATTTCAGTTCATGCCGGCTTCACTGCCTCAATAAGATAGTTCCCAGCTTCGAATGCAAGTTGACCCTTTTCATCCAGCTGTTCCTGCAGGGCAAGCAACTCGCGGGCGTGCGATTCGACGGAAAAGCCCGGCACATGCCATGGAACGGCCTTGAGATAGTAGACGACCGCCCCGACATCTGTGAAGGCCAACTTTCCGGACCATTCCCGCACGTCGACAACGTCGAATCCTGCGGATTGCAGCCACGGCACGTACTTTTGCGGCGTTGCATCCGGCCACTGCGGCTGCACGCCAAAGGCGGCGAGCAGGTCGTGCGCCCACATCCCGTGCACTTGTCTGGTCAGAAGGCGGCCACCGGCAGCAAGTATGCGCGCGATTTCATCGACGTAAAGGGCCCCATGACGATTCAATACCAGCGTAAACTCGCCATCCTCGAATTCCATTGGGCTATACTCGTCATTTTCGGCTTCGACTACGCGTACGCCCAGCGGCTCCAGCCGTTCCGAGGCTAATTTCACGTTGGGGGGATAGCCTTCTGTCACCACTACTGTTTCGGGCCAGTCGTCCCGCATGGCAAGAAGACGCTCCCCTCCACCTGTGGCGATGTCCAGCACAGACTTCGCGCCTCTCATCATTTCTCGTGCGCGCTCTGTGTAGGACCAGGAAGGCTCCCCCAACATCATCCGCCCATCGAGATAAGAAAAGTCCCACCCTATGATCTGCTTTTCTTCCTCGGCCTTCCACTCTTTAAGCAGTTGTGCAGAGTCCATTGACGAAATGCTCACAGTCTAGCGATTCAGTAGATTCAAAAGAAGAGTCAGGACGAGGCTAACGAGTAACATGGACGTGATAGGAACAAAGAGTTTCAATGACCCTGTCTCGACACGAATATCGCCAGGCAGCTTTCCAAACCAGCCCAAGAGCCAGGGCGCAAACTGCAAGATCGCCCCAATGAACAGGAGAATGGCACCCAGTAAGATGAACCACTTCGCCATTGGCCAATAACTCCAGGTTTGGCTGGATTCAGACTCGTACCGCTTTGGGGTATCGTCATTATAGCATAAGGGCGGGAGCCATCAGTGAGAAGGCCATTCGGAGGCAGCATCTCGTTTCGTAGTCGGATCGTAGGCATCTTACCCAGATTACCGTCCATGCCGGTTCTTGGGCCTTCAAATCGGCAAATACCCAAACTCCAGTGTAATAGGCTGGAATGCTGTCCGTAACGGAGCTGAGTCAGACAGGCACCAGTGGGGCACATTCTCTTGACTTCCGCCCCAAAACGTTGCAGAATTTTAGATATCAAGTTGTACACGCTTTCGTTAATTGACGACAGCCCATATCCATACGGGACTGAAAAATGCACTCATTTACCTTAGCCAAAGTCTGGTTCAGGCCGGCGCGTTGCACTGTGGTGTTGGCGGCACTACTTCTGGCATTGCTGTCGCAGGTAGTCGCAGGGGCCACGATCGAGAACCCTGAGCACGCCTCAGACGGTTCGGATTGCGCAAGCACGCATACGGTCGCGGCCGGAGAAACACTCACCGGAATTGCCGAAGCCGCTGGCGTCTCGCTCTCTGCCCTGGCACAAACTAACCATCTCAACACTACCGATCAAGTCTTGACCGGCCAAGAGTTGTGCATCCCTTACACCACAAGTGCGGCTTCGACATCGACGCCCGCCTCATCAACTACTGCGCAGACGACCGGAACTGCCGCCAGTTGGACTGGTTCCTATTACAACACCCAAGACCTCAGCGGCGATGCGGTGTTGACGAGACAGGATGGAGCCATCGACTTCGACTGGGCGTCCGGCAGCCCGGACACCAGCATATCCGTCGACAGTTTCAGCGTATCCTGGACCGCCACCAGCACTTTTGAAGCCGGCTCCTACCGGTTCACTGCCGTCGCCGATGATGGCGTCAGAATATACGTTGATGATGTCCTATTGCTGGAAGACTGGAATGTCCACCCAGCCACCACTACAGTTCGCGACACGGAACTAACAGAAGGCAGCCATACGATAAAAGTCGAGTACTTCGAAGGCACCGGAATGGCATCCATTACTGTTTCGTGGGAGAAGGTAGTTGTAGAAACGCCCGATTGCGAGATTCAACCCCACGAAAGCCTAAGTTCGTTTTGGGAACATTCCGCGCTCGGATGCGCTAGTGCGGCAGCGCAGACCGTGTGGGCGGCGTGGCAGCCATTCGAAACCGGCCACATGATCTGGCGGCAGGACAGTGATAACTTATTCGTATATGCGGACGATGGGGACTGGGCCCAGCACAGCGACGATTGGGACGACCAGGATCTCAGCAATAATCGGGGCAGTCCGCCAACAGGTTTACAGTCTCCTGTACGGGGATTCGGCCATCTGTGGGAAACGAATGACGATGTCTTCGGCGACCTCGGTTGGGCAGAGGCTGCGGAGAAGGGCTTATGTCTCCGTGCCCAGCAGTTCGAGAAAGGCGTCTTGCTGATTGGCGACCTTGCCGAAACATGCCAAGAGAATTCGCATAATTTTGCATCAGAGACCTTGTTCGCCGAAAACGCGCTACAGGCTCTCACTGGCGGGACTTGGGAATTGCTCTGCAAGAATGAGACCCACGGAAGATTGCAGTCACTCTGGGATCAGGACGCGCTCGGGTGCCCAGTTTCTTCGGGGTCAACGCTCTGGACTGCCTGGCAGCCGTTCCAAAAGGGATATATGCTCTGGCGGCAGGACGATGATGCCGTATTTACGTTCACGGATGAAGGGGAATGGACTCGTTTTTCGGATGACTGGGACAGCCAGGTCTATACAGGGACCCGGGGCACTGAGCCGGAAGGCATGCACACACCAGTGCGCGGCTTTGGCTATCTCTGGGAGACGAATGACGAAGTCTATTCGGACCTGGGCTGGGCAACAGATGTGGAGAAGGGTGTTTGTGCCTTGATCCAGAACTTCGAAGACGGCTCCTTACACACCGGCGACCCTGTCGCTTCCTGTTACGACGATACAGTGAACCTGGTTTCAGAGACTCTGTTCGCTTCAGACACGATTGAGGCACTGGATGACGGCACGTGGGAGATTGCCTGTGAATACCAGGTCCACGAAAGGCTGAGCCACCTCTGGGATCATGCGCAGTTCGGCTGCCCATCCGCAACTGGTGGAACCTTGTGGTCATCGTGGCAGCCGTTCCAGAGAGGTCATATGATCTGGCGGCAGGACGATGATGCAGTATTCGTGTTTGTTACTGCAGGAGATTGGGACCGATTTGCGGATGACTGGGACGATCAGGATTTCACCAGCGCTCGGGGCACACCGCCGGAAGGTCTGCAAGCGCCTGTGCGAGGATTCGGCTATCTGTGGGAAGAAGACGACGACGTCTATACCGACATTGGCTGGGCGACTGCTGAGGAAAGGGGTTTCTGCGCCGTGTTCCAGCAGTACGAAAAAGGCTTCCTGCTTCTTAGTGACCCTGTACCCTCATGTTTGGATGGACACGAAAACGAGGCTACGAAAATTGATTTCGCTCTCCACTCACTGCGTGCGCTGGATGACGGTACGTGGAATCTCAGATAAGCGGAGTTGACAGGATAGGGAGGGGGCTTAGAAACGGGCCCCCCTCCCTTGTCTCATTGGCACGGTCGCTGCTTGAAGGTGACCCGGTAAGACATTCAATGTCGCGCGCGCCGCATCTGGTTCGCTCCTCCTTCCTCGTCTTCTTCATCTTCGGGCTGGACAAGATAACCGGCTTCGTCAAGCTGCTACTGACAACCAGGTTGTTCGGCACTGGCCCGGAAGTGGATGCCTTTGCGACAGCAAATCAGCTTCCAGAGCTACTCCTGGCTCTATTGGCAGCCGGTGCGCTGTCCGCTGCATTTATCCCCGTTTACTCGAGCTACCTCACCCAATCGCGACGCCGCGAAGCTGAATCGCTTGCCAGTACGGTCCTGACTCTGACTGTAGTCGTCGTGGGCACGGCCTGTCTTCTGGCCATAGCGGCTGCGCCATGGCTTATCCGAGTGGCGCTGGCTCCTCATTTCCCCCCGGAAACGCAACTGCTCACTATACGGATGATGCGCATCTTCCTGCTGGCCGCGGCGTTAATCAGCGTATCCGGCGTGTTGGGTAGTGTGCTCCATTCCCACCAACACTTTCTGACTCCTGCGCTGGGGCGAGTCTTGATCGACCTGGGACAGATCGTGGGCTTGGTCGCGCTTGTCCCGATTTGGGGCGTTTATGGCATGGCGTGGGGGAGCGTTATTGGCGCGACGTTGACTGTTATCGTGCAACTGCCCGCGCTGGCACGACAGCGTATACGCCTGCGGTTACAGATCAGCCTGAAGCTGGAAGGTGTGCGGGAAGTAGCACGCCTGATGGGGCCGCGCATCGTGACCCTCGGCGCCTTCCAAGCAGTGGACCTGATCTTCATACGCCTGGCTTCTCCCCTACAGGGGGGCAGCATTGCTGCATTCTATTACGCGATGCTGGTCATGTTGTCGATGCCGAAGTCGCTGTTTGGCGCGGCTATTTCCCAAGTCATCTTTCCGACTATGGCCGAACATCACAACACAGGGTCAGGTCAGCGGCTGCGCCAAACCGTTACGCAGGGGTTGCGCGCCACTTGGCTGCTACTGATTCCGTCGGCGGTGGGTCTGCTGGTGCTAGGGAGGCCGGCAGTAGCTTTTCTGCTTGAAAGAGGAGAGTTCGGACCGGAATCGACCGCCGTGGTATACATGCTGATGGCGATCTTTTCGCTGCGCCTGCTGGGCGAGGCCTCCTACGACGTACTTACATTGACCTTTTTCGCCCAGCACAACACGCATGTGCCCATGTGGGCTACGCTGGGCTGGATGGTATTGAATGCAGGGCTGAGCGTGGTCCTGGTGGGGCCGTACGGAATCGCCGGACTGGCGTGGGCCACCTCGATTGCGGCGCTGGCCCTTGCCGCGGCACTGTTTGCGCTGAACCTTCGGGTCGGCGGGGTGGACGTACGGCTGCTGGGGGTGACGCTAGGCCGCGCGCTGGTGGGTAGCCTGGGGTTGTGCGCGGTTGTGCTGCTGCTTCACCAACTGCGAATGCCGCCGCCGCTTTTCATTCTGGCAAGCGCAAGTGGGGGCGGTTTTGCATTTTTCGGCTTATATATTCTGCTCGGTGGTACTGAGGTCCTCACTGTGCTGAAGCACCTGCGGCGCGGGCTGCATAGCAGAATTGAGACATAGTCTTATCGGACTGCGCATCCGGATTGGCAAGTGTAAAGCCGTGCCGATCTACACACCCAGTACGACCTTCTGCGCTTCGCTGAGGCGCGCGGCCGTTTCCGGTCGCAGGAGGCCCTGCTGATCGGTCTGAGGGGGAAGGCCGCGCCTAACGAAATAGCAATGGAGCGCGCGCCGAGGGCTGTCCGAGCGGTTGACAGTTCCTCCGTGCCAAGTGAAAGCGTTGAAGACGAAGACCGTTCCGGCTTTACCCAGCACAAGCATCTCGTCCGGGTGCGGCGCCTGGGGATCTTCCATATCCTGGCGAGGGTCCAGACCCGACCTATGAGAGCCGGGTACGAGCCGCGTGGCCCCGTTCTCAGGCGTAAAGTCGTTCAGCAGCCAGATCGAGTTGCATGCGTAAAAGCGACGGTTGCCGTCCTCCGATGACATTGCGAAGCCTTCGAGGCTCAGTGAGCCATCGCAGTGCAGCGCCTGCAGGCCATGTCCAGGCAGGGACGCGCGGGCGTTGAGAGAGGACAGTTTGAGGTCACCATCCAGTACATGGGACATGGCCGCCAACACTTTCGGGTTGGTCCAGATGAGATCGAAGATCGGGTCTTTGTTCGCCAGATTCGCAAGGCGGGCGGTTCCGGCCTCCTGATGCACCTCCTTGCCGGCGTCCTCGCCTTCTTCCTTTTCCAGTTCCTGTAAGCGCGTTCGTAACGCTTGCACCTGGGCCGGCGTCAGAGTGCCTGGCAGAGGCAAGTAGCCGTTTTCATCGAGGGCATTTTTCTCGGCGGCAGTCAGAGTGTCATCGCGCACGCCGAGAGTAAGCAAGGCAGCTTGTATATCCATCGACCTATTTCCTCTTTCCCGATTCTAGCCCAGTTGCCAGGAATCAGTGTCGACCTGTTCGAGCCGGCCGCTGTTGGCGGAGCGCACGCCGGCGTCAAGTATCGCCATCACTTCCAGATTGAAGTCCAGATCCAGGGTTTGGTGTAGCGGATCGCCGGTTTGCAGCCGGTGGATAGACTCCTGGGCGATATCGGATCTGTCGGCCGGGAGCGGCTCACATTCGTGATACTCGGTTTGCCCGCCACCCTTTTCTATTCGCACTTTCGGGGCCTGGCCGGCAGCTTCCTTGTCGACAACGAGCGTGCCCTCGGTGCCGTACACGATCGGGCCTGGTGACACGCCATGATCCAGGGTCGTCCATGAAGCCTCGCTGAGTGCCATTGCGTGGGGGAAGCGGACAATCATGGCGGCATTATCTTCGGCATCGCCCCACTGGCTGTTCAGGTTGGCCCGCATCGCTATCACCCCGGTTGCAGGTTCACCCACCAGCCAGCGGGCTACCAGTGAGCCGTAACAGCAGTAGTCGAGCATGACCCCACCGCCGGCCGCGCTCTGATGCCACCAAGTCGCGCCTCGTTCAACGCCGGACAGCTTGCGCGGCCGGGCCTGGTTGTCCTCGTCGCCGCCGGGATGGGAGACGCCCGCCCCCAGTGGACCCAAGTGGCCGCCCCGAAATTTGACCGTCAGCACGCGCCCGATTGCGCCACTGTCGATCAGCTCCTTTGCTTTGAGGGAAGCTGGTTGCCACGTGGTGGGCCAGTTGACTATCAGTTCGATGCCGGCGGCCCGTGCAGCCCGGGCCATGCGCAGCCCGTCCCGAAGAGAGGCGGCCATCGGCTTCTCGACTATGACATGCACACCATGCTGCGCGCAGGCCTCCACAACGGCTGGATGTTGCGCGTTCTCGGAGCAGCAGATGACGATATCGAGATTCTCCTGCTCAAGCATCTCGTTGTAGTCGTCATACGCCTTTGGGAAACCCAAGTCGTCGAGTGCATGGCGCAGATTCCAGGCGCGGGTGTAGTGGGCGGATCGCAGTTCCGGGACCAGTGCGGGCGTGTCCGCGCAGGCCGCCAGTTCCGCCTGCGGGTGGGCGGCGAAGCGCTCGATCAGATGGTTGATGTGCATATGGGCGAAGCCAATGACGCCGATGCGAAACGATTTTGACATAAGCTGTTCTCCAGAGAGAAACCTATGAATTGGAGCTCATTTCGATCACTGTCATGCCAAAATGCTCAACAAAGTGGTCGAAATCCCGATCGTTATGTAAGAGAGAGTGGCCGTTTTCTATTACGAAAGTGGCGAGCAAACAATCGACAGTTTTTCGGACTGTAATACCTTGACGGCGCAGGCTGCGGTAGTAATCAGCAGCTTTGATTGCGATCTCCACACCGCCAATTGGGAAAACAGAAAAGCGCAAAAGGGCCTCCCTAGCACTTTCAAACTCTGACTGTGCACGAAAGCCCTGCAATACTTCGCACAGAATTATGTCACCCAGACCAATTTCCTGCTGCCCGATGACTTGTGACAGGAGGTCGGTCTGAGGCGTCGACTTACCGTTGAAGAAATCGATCCAGACCGAGGAATCAACTATCCACAATAGACGACTCCATTTCGGTCATATTGAGTCTCATAGCCTCCAAGTCGCCATCCCAGTGTAGTTTTCCGCGCAAGTTCAGCACTTCTTCCTGCGACTTCAGGCGCACAAGCAAGCGCAGGGCTTCTTCAATGACGGCCCTCTTCGTGGTCAGTCCTGTATAACTCATTGCCTTCTCCATCAATTCGTCGTCAAGTACTACATTGGTGCGCATGCCAACTGCTCCTTATACACATTAGAATCCGATTCTATGTGTATAGTATCACACTTCTGGGCATTTTGCTCGGACAAATTACGCTGGAGGGACATTGCGGCCACGCTGGTCCGAAAGGTTCCGAGTCGTATTTTGGACAATACTGTGGTGCGAAGGCTGCGCTGACTCCATAGCTAGAAAGTCGTCCGCAAGGCCTGGGCGGTACCCGACTGCGCCGATCGGTAGGCGCCGTCGAAAATTTCGATGACGTGACGGGCGTGCTCTGGGGTCGATGTGGTAGGGGTGTCATCCCGGATCCAATCGACGAGCTGCATCACGTCCTCGTAGACGTGCGCCTCCTCAAGGCCGCGGTGGTCGCCCACCACGTGCGGCAGCGATGCGTTCAGGTCGATCGCTTCTTCCAGCTCTCGGCCCGGATAGTCGAACGGTTTGCCATTCAGCATGCCGCCGTTGATGACACCTTCAGTGCCGAAAATCAGCGGCCGGCCCATATTGGGGAGACCGCCTGCGGCCACACCGTAGACGAAGGCAAACAGGCTGTCGCCAAAGTCGAGGACCATGAGTGTATTGTCATCCATGTCGGTTGGCAGCATTTCGCCGTAAAACTCCCGCTCTTTCACACGTACGCCTGAAAAGGCGGTTACGCCTTTGGCGGGTCCAAGGATTCCCGTCATGGCGTGGAGGCCGTAGACCGTCATGTCGTAGAGCGGCCCGCCGCCGGGCTTGCGGAAGTACCAGGCGGGGTTGACGTTGGTCAACGGATCGTCGCCCCCGCGTACTCGTTCATTTTCGTGGTAGCGGCCGAAGGCAGCGCCAGTAACCGCCCAGGTCAGCATTCCCAGGGCACCCTCCCCAATCATCTCCTTGACACGTTGATGGGCCGGCCGCAGCATTTCGCCGGGACAGGAGACGACCTTGACTCCTTTGGCCGCGGCCGCGGCGATAAGTTGATCGGCTTCGTCCACGGTGGTGGTCATCGACTTGTTGAAATGGATGTGGAGGCCGGCATCGACGCACTGCATTCCCTGCTCAAAGTGGAGGCCGATGGGCGTGGCGATCGAAACGGCGTCCACGGTACCGGAGTCCAGCAGTTCTTCGGCGCTGGCATAGAAGTTTGGCACGCCAAACCTATTGGCGGCGGCCTCGGCCCTGTCCACGACTGGGTCGCATACGGCGGTGACGTTGACCCGGTCCTGCACGTCATCCATGGTCAGGTGGGGTAACAGCCCGCGAATAGAGATGCTGCCGGTTCCGATGATTCCCAAACGTACTGTGTCGGTCATTGTTGTGTTCTCGTCATGGTGTGTAAGGACGTTAAGTTGTCGGACAGTGCTGCAAAACAATCAGAAAAGGGCTACGGCTGTCGCCATGACGTACAATGGCGCCAACCTACGGCCCGCTTGAGTCTGTCGCAATTCAAGAATGACTGGTGGCCCTCCAACTCCGCAGCCAGAGGCGCCAGAGGTGGGTTGAAGCGTTCCACCAATTCTTTTGTCGATTCGAGAGCGGTCGTATCGTCGGCATTCAGAAAGTATACGTCATGGACGGGCAGGTCGGACGCGGCTTCCATCAGCAGGCGATGCGCGCTGGCGACATCCTCGCTCCCTACCCAGCAGTTGAGCCATGGATTCCAGCCGCTGGCCGGCTTGGCTTCAGCTGCCATCTGTTGGCGTCGTTCCGGCGGACAGACACCGGCGATTCTGGTTACATAGGTGCGAATGCCATAGGCCCGGCTGAATGACGCCAGAAGATCCTCCCCAGCTCGCTTTGAGAAGCTGTAGGAGTCTTCGGGAAAGGTGGGATGTGTCTCGTCGATGGGTAGGAAGTCGATTGGAAATGGATTTTGGCTGATGCGGAATCCGTGGCCCAGGGCACAGTTGCTGCCGGCCATCACAACGGTTTTCACGCCAGCCTCTACCGCAGCTTGCATCAGGTAGTAGGTGCCCAGCATGTTGCTCCTGAAAGTAGAGTCAAAGGGCACATTCGCCTCTTTCACCCGCTCCTGCATTGAAGGATGATCGGTCGGCCAGGGCTGCGCGCCGATGTGCTGGATGGCGTCTATGCCGACCACAGCCCGCCGGCAGTCCTGCCAGACGCTCAGGTCGCCTTCAATCCAGGGAATGTGTGCAAACACGGGCGCGGGGCGGCTGCGAGACATCAGCACCAACTCGTATTCGTCCGCAAGTTGGCGGATTACGTACGCTCCCAACTTACCGCTGGCGCCGGTGATCAGTACTCTCATTTGTCTTCTTTCGCTTCCATTTCCGGACGAAGAAATTGTATCATGGCTGCAGAGGGGCTACAAAGCGGTTGGCCAAGTGGGCCTGTCTCGGATTTCAAAAACATAGACAGAGATAGTCACTTGGGACAGAGTGCTGCTCACTCCCGTTTTGCGCGACTAGAACGGCTCGAAACAGGTCGGAAAGCTGCTTTGGTGTAGCCTCCATTCAGCGGTTGGGTGAGGCGGGCATTCGAGAGCTGAATACGTCTCTTCCAGGTACTGAATCAGCCCGAAGGCTGACTTTCGTTGAATGACAGTTGCGTAAACAGCAGTACAGTTATGTCAATTGGAATTAAGCGTGGAAAGAGCGGGGAAAGAGGAAGTCGGAGGCCAGACATGTCATAGCATGCTGACCACCGGCTCCTTGTAGCCAGATTCTCAGGACAGCCCCATATTGACCAGATTACGGTAGCTTATCGCCAGGCTCTCGAATGGGTCGCCGGGGCAAATATCCTGCTCCACAGCATACCATTCTACGTTTGCTTCACGGCAAGCGTTGAGGATTGCCGGCCAGTTCAGATTCCCTTCCCCTACTTCCATCATCAGATGATCCCGCCAGCCAGCCATCGCCATGTCTTTGAAATGGATAACCGGCATGCGGTCCTTGAGCCGCAAGATCCAGTCGCACACGTCGCCGCCCCCAAACTGTATCCAGTACGTGTCAAGCTCGGCCTGCACATAGCGCGGGTCGGTCTCGTCAAAAAGAATCTCCAGCCCGCACTTGTCGCCGTAGCGCATGAATTCAAAGCTGTGATTGTGGTAGCTGAAAGTCAGCCCAGCCTCGTGCAGTGTGCGCCCCACCTCTGTCGCTTCCTTGATGAACTGATGTAGCCCCTCTTCACCGGATTCGATAAAATGGAAGGGCATACTGCCTACTGCCACGTGCTTGCACTGCCAAAGGTGATGCTCTTCAATCACGGCGGAAATATCCTCCTGAAGGCGCTGCCAGGGGATGTGTGTGTTCACAATCGTGATACCGTGGTCGTCGCAGATCTTCTTGACATCAGCCGGTGGGACCGGGCCTATTGCCGATATTTGGGCGGCGGTGTAACCGATTTCGCCGACCTTGGCGATCGAGTCTATGAATCCTTCAGTGGTTTTTGTAAAGTCTCGCACGGTATACATCTGTGCGGCAAGCACGTTTTGACTCATTTGAGTTCTCCTCATATGCGTTCATTGCCTGGATCTAGTCTTGTTGCAAGGTTCAAGTAAACAATGGATTACCGGACATACGCAAGTTCGGGGGACACCGGGCGGCAAAGCCTGGTCTGGCCCGCAATTGTCTCTGTGGTACAATTCTGCGCATATTTCCATGCAGCGGCCCACTCTTTCCGGAGACTTGGGGGGACAATATATTTCATGAACAACGAGACTGTTGACGAAGTTCTTTTAGAAATTCGTCAGCGGAGGATGGTTCTACCGGCGATTCTATTTCTGGCTGGGCACCGCCCTCTGGCATTCGCATTCGGACAGATTCTCTTGATGGTACAGCCGCTCGCCGCGCTTCTTGGCGCGGACGGACTTGGTGCATGGGGCAGGCTTCTCTCCCAACCGGGCGGGCCTTCTGCGCTGACGGAAAGGCTGGAGGACCTGTTGAAGAATGAAGGCCGCCCAACTCGCGAGCAGGAAACTGAACTGTGAACCATTTTCTGGACCCCGAACAGTTGGCCTCGGCATGGCGACAGCTTGCTGACACTGCTAACGAGTACGGCGAAACACCCCTCTTGGCGCTTGGCCAGGACTCGCTATATCGGAATAGCTGGCTTAATCTGCTTGCTCTGAATCGCATCGCCGGCCAAAATCTGGGGCCGCAGCACCCGACAATCGTTGCCGGGGGCGAGAGTTGGCTCTGGCTGGTTGCCATGCATGTTTGGCGGCCGGGGGCTGCCGCTTATGGACACGCGGTTGTAGCCGACTCGGACTCTGGTGTAGCGGGCGGACCAGAAGGCCCTACGGAAGGTTTCGATGATGCCGAGCGTACCGTCCTTTTTGCGGGCGCAGACAGCGCTCTCTACACTGCTACGCTAAACCTCGCAGGGCAACGGCGTGATCGCGGCGCATTGCCGCCGGGCCTGGATTGGTCTACATCTATGTCTGCATCACCCGGCTTAGAAGGCGCGGATTTCGAGTTGCTGCCGGCCTTGGTCACAGAGGAGATCATGCCCGAACCCGCGGCACCGGGTGAGAATACCTGGTTGCACAAGGGAGAGCTCTGGGCTAGCGGGCTGCTGGCGCTCGCGCTTCTGATCGCCGCATTCTTCGGATAACTGCAAGTGTTCTCTCCTCGCCCGGGCTGGACAAATCGAATCGGCCTTCTGGTTGCTCTTGCGTGCGCATTGTTGGTTATATCCGCCCGCTTCGGGTTGGCGATCACGCCGCTTGCCGCTGCGACCACGCTCTATGGCTGGGCAATGCTGCTGGGTGCGTTCGCACTGCTGCTGGGCATTGCCAACGCTCTCTGGTATCACCTGGTCAGGGTCCAACGCGGAAAGAGAGAGTGGCTGCTCAGTCTGCTGCTCCTTGTCGTTTTTGCGCTCGTTTTTGGGGCCGGCGTCTCATCGCCAGAAGGGTCCATCGGCCCGCTCACAGAGTGGGTCTTTGACGCCGTGTTGGCTCCGGGACAGGCAACGCTGTACGCGCTGACCGGCTTCTTCCTGCTGAGCGCGGCCTACCTCTATCTTCGCATAAATCGGCCTGGCGGCCTGTGGATTCTGGCCGGTGCCCTGCTGATGCTCCTGGTGCAGACACCTTTTTTCTTCCAGTTTATGCCGAATGCACTGGTCGATCTGGTCGACTGGCTGCTCTCCTGGCCAGTGATGGCCGCGATGCGGGGCGTTTTGATAGGCGGTGCCCTGGCCGTATTGTTCATCAGCATCCGCCTGATCGTGAACAGCGTGAAATAGGTTCCAACAGGGGAATCCGGCAGGGTACACTTTGGGAAATCTTCGACTCTCGATCGTAGCAGACTGACTTGGAGAACGCAGCGCCAATGGCGAAGTCCGACTGTCCACACTGCGGACTCAATAACCCAATCGATGCTCAGTTCTGTGTCCACTGCGGCACAAACCTGGCGCGCGCGCAGTTGCCTTCCGCGCCCGCCAGCGAGACGACAGACGAGGCAGGCGCCAGCGCTGCAGACCAGGAAGAAGCGCCTCCCCCGGCAGACGTGGAAGAAACCGGGAACCAGCCAGACGCCCGGACTTCGGACCCTACTTACGCTCGCATGTGGCCGCATTCGAGCGGTGAAGAGGAGGATGGCGGCGAAGTTTCCGGCCAGGGGGAGTCGCAGAATGCTGGGTCACAGACTGATCCCTTCATCGCGGACCTTGGGGGGCTGCTTGAACCCGCGGATCCGATGGCGTTTGCGAGCTCTGGCTCCAGTGAGTCCGATCCGTCGCCCAGCCTCTCACAGTCGTTGACCAGTGGACTGAACGTAAGTGAAGAAGAGCGCCGACAGTTGCGCCAGCTATATGCCGAGGATCTGCCAACGGCAGTTGGCGCGAACGCGGATATGGGTCGCAGCACAGCTGAGCCGACAGTCGGCGGAAGCGGTTTGCAAAGGCAGCCCTGGCTGGAATGGATCCTGCTGCTCGGTTTGACCGGCGCGCTGCTGTGGGGATCGCAGACTCCCACTGGCGGCAACGGTCCACACACTTTTCCCGGACTGGATCAGGCGCATCAGCATATAGATTCTTTGACTCCGAACAGCCCCATACTGGTGTACTGGGCCTACGACGCCGCGACGGCCGGCGAAATGGACCTTGTGGCGCAGCCAGTAGTAGAGCATCTGCTCCACAAAAGGACGACGCTGATTGTCGTCAGCCAGTTGCCCGGAGGGCCGGCGGTGGCGCGACGAGTGATCGCCAAGGCCGAGGAGTCAGTCAGACGGCCGGCCCGCGCCCAGGTTACAGCCAACCAGATCATAGAGGGAGGCTTTCTTCCCGGGGGCGCGGCTTCTCTGCCTCTTCTCGGCGTTGCCCCTTCTCGAACCTTGCCTGTCGACCCAGGCTGGGTTGAACTCAGAGAACGGTTCAGTCTCGCCGGGCTTACCGAAACAGGGCCAGTGCTAACCCTGGTGCTCGCCGCCCGCGCCGAGGACGTGCGGCGTTGGCTTGAGCAGGTGCAGCCTATAAACGACGGTACAGTTATCGCGGTAACCAGCGCGGTTGCCGACCCTGCGCTGCGCCCCTATCTGCACAGCGGGCAACTGGTGGGTCTGGTGAGCGGCTGGGACGGAGGCAGCGCTTATTTTCGCCGATTGGAGCGCACGCGCAGCATCGCCGAGCAGGCCCGCACTTCGAGACTGACCAATGGGCAGAACTGGGGAATCGGCATTCTGCTTTTCGTCATCCTGCTCGGAAATGTGGCCGGGCTGACTGAGCGGAGATTGACGTGAGCCCATTCAGCAGCGGTCTGCCCGCCGCCATGGAAGATGCCGGCCTGGTTTTGGGCCTATTTATTTCTCTGACCATCGCCAGCTATTTGATCAGGGACAATTTTCTGGCGCGACTGGGCCAGTACATTCTGGTCGGCGCCGGGTTGGGATACATAGCGGTGCTGGCCTGGCGCAATGTTCTCTGGCCGAGGTTGTTTGCGCCTGTAATCAGCGATCCCATGTCTTGGCTTACCGCGCCGGAGGCGACCCTGCTGAAGAGTTGGCTGCCACTGATACTGGGGCTGCTCATGTGGGCAGGGGGCGTGGAGTTGCTTCGGCGGCGGTCCAAAAGGCCGGGCGGAAGCCAGCTTCTGCGCCTGCTGGCGGTAGTACCGGCAGCCGTTCTTGTCGGTGTCGGTTTAGGGGTTGGCGTAAGCGGCGCAGTTCAGGGGACGCTCTGGCCCCAACTCGCTGCGGCGTTACAGACCCCGCTGGCGGCTGTCGCGACTGCCGGCGAAGCAATTCCCGCAGCTGAAGAGGCGACGTGGCTGGTCAGATTCATTACGTTGCTGATTACCGGCGGCGTCCTGATCCACCTGCAGCTTGGCCGCGCCTCAAGCGCGAGTGGGCACCCCCCTGCACCGCGTCGGCCTTCCGGATTGAAGGATTCCGAGACCGCCGCCCAGAAGCAGGACATACCGTACAGAACGCTGACCCGGAAAATACTGCACGTGTGGGGAGGCATTGGCCGCCGGGCTTTGTGGCTGGCCGCTGGCATAGTCTTTGCTCGACTTGCGGCGGCTCGTTTTTCGCTGGCGCTGGCTCGCCTGGATTACTTCCTGTTTGAAGTCCCCCGCAGCGAATTGTGGCAGATGCTGTGGGCGGCAGTACGCGGAGCCGGTTCATGAGCGTAACACCAGTTTCCCCGTCCCCCGTTTCAGGTAGGGGACCTTCGGCGGCATCACTGGCTGACTTCGCGCCCAAAAGCATTCTGGCACTGGCTGCGGAGCCGCAGCGCGCAGTGGCCGTTTTGATTGAACCTGTGGAAGGGATCAACCGAATGGTTGGGTGGCAGACTGTTGATCTGCCCGCGCAAACCAGTCCCGATGAATGCGTTGGAGCCCTCATCCAGGCAGTCAAGCGTTTGGAAAAACAGTTCAGCATCTCGCTTTGGGATGCTGAACAGGATCGCCCTCGTCTGCACACGTCCGGTCCTGCATTTGTGGAAGGCGTCGGCCAGGCAGTCGCGGTCGCGGATTTGATGCCACTACTGCGGGTGTGGATGGCCGGACTGTCCGGAGGCGGGAGTCTTGCTGCAGGTGAGTCGGCGCTCGCCGGGGCACTTTGCAGCCCGATCGCCACCTATTTGCCCGGTCCCCACCAGAGCACGGGTGCACTGGCAAGGGAACTTCGGGCGCTTCGTCCTGACGTAATTCTGATCGTAGGTGGCTACGAGCAGATCGGCTTCCGCAGCCAGGAACAGGTGCTGGCCCTGAGCCGACGCGTGATTGAAGCCGCGGTCCAGCTGCCTGACGATGACAGACCGCTGTTCTGTTATGCCGGCAATAGCCAGTCGGGCAGTGCTGCACTGGCAAGATGGCAGGAACGGACAGACGGTGGCGCGGCCGTGGTGGCCGATAATGTGCTCTCCGCGGCAGGTAGCGACAGCGAAACAGCTCTGCGAAATGTGCTGGAGCGGTATCACTGGCAGCAGTCCTTGCGTATACCTGCTATGAGAAGAATCGACGGATGGGTTGACCGATCGGCTGCACTGCCAAGTACGCAGTGGGCTTTTGCCCAAGCTGTTCGACTTTGGATGCGCCGTCATCAGCTGCCGGCACTTCATGGGCTCTATGCGGGCGCGGACCGTTGGCTGCACGTGTGGGCCTGGGAGTTAGCCGGGGAGGAATACACAGGGCTGCGAATTAGTAGCGTACAACCGGGAGAACGACCGGCGATTCTGGCTGAATGGCCTCCCCTCCGATTGGTCAGCGGAGACTGGCCGGCGCAGTGGCCGCGCCCTTCGCAGCCGCCTTCCACCGCCGGACCGGACCGGGCTGCGGCTGGACCAGCATACTGGTGGGACCCGCTTGGCCTTGTCCCTGCAGTATCAGGGACAGGCCAGACCTCCCCGGAAGCGACGCTGCAGGTGTTGTCGGCCGACATTCTCTTTGAGGGCGGATCCGGTTTGGCCACCGCTTGACGCAAGGTACCAAGTTGGCGACAATGGTCAATACATTTCACCGCAAAGGAAATCGGGCCGGGGAAGGCTCTCAACTGGAGGTCCTATGACAACTACGTTGCGTCTGTCCGATGGGAGCTATATGCGGCAGACCGACATCGAGCCAATAGTTGGGCTGCTCAATAGTTCCCGCTGCGTAGAGGTCACGGGTTTCAGCAATGTGGGCAAATCTTCGCTGATGCGGTTGCTGGCTCACGCAGACGTCTGGCTGCACCAGTTGGGTGAGGAAGGCAGCGAATACCTGCCGGTCTATATTGACTGTAACCGGATGTTGGAGATGACGGAGCAGGGATTCTATGAATTGGTGCTGCGCTGCTTGCAGGAGAGCAGCCCGCTGCTGGCCAAAAACCAAGAGTTACAGAGCGCCTACGAGGCCCTGGTCGCGCCCGCCAACGTTTTTCAAGTGCCCCTCAGCTTCAGCAATGGATTGACTGCCGCGCTTCAAGAAACCCAGTACAAACTGATCCTGCTGTTCGACGAGTTCGACGAACCATTCCAGCAGATAGACACGAGAGTGTTCCTCAACCTGCGGGCCAAGAAGGATCGCTACGGCAACCGGCTCGTTTTTGTGACGGCGACTGTTTGGCCTTTGGCGGAGCTGCGGCCTGGCGAACACAGCAGCGAGTTCGGAGAGCTGTTCTCCCACCAGCCCTGGCACCTGGCGCCTCTCCCAAGCCATGACGTGGAACGCTACATGAGAAGTTTCGCCGCGCGCCACAGTTTGGATCTGACCGCAGAAGACATCGACTTTGTCTACCAGTGGACAGGAGGTCACCCTGGCTACTTGGCTGGGGTCAGCCGCATTTTGGGCAATGCGGTGGCGGCGATGGATCAGGGCAGCAAAGGCAATGCAGATCGATTTGTATTCCATCGCGGCCTGATAGAACAGTTACGACAGGACCCAACCTTGCACATGGAAAGCGAGAAAATCTGGGACAGCTGCACATCAGAACAACAGGAGACCTTAAGGTTCCTGTTTTCCGGACTGGAGGCTGACCCGGCCAGCCTGTCGCAGTTGATGAAACTTCACGTCCTGGTTCAGAAGAAAGAGGACCTGCGCGCCTTCTGCCGTCTTTTCGCCGAGTATGTTATGGCGCATCAGACCGATACCGACGGCGGCGATGGCGTTGACGTGGATAGCGAGAGCGGCGAGGTATCGATAAATGGCCGCCAAATCGACCTCACTGCCCTGGAATATCAGCTGATTAGACTGCTTTTTCAGAACAGCAACAGAATTGTTGACAAGTACCAGATAGTCCAGGAAGTATGGGGCGACGAAGGACTGCGGGAAGTAGACGATGCCCGCATTGAAAAGCTGGTGAGCCGATTGCGCCAGAAAGTAGAACCGGACCCCTCCAATCCCGTTTACATCGTTACGGTCAGGGGACGGGGATACCGACTGGTTTCAGACTGAGCGGGCGCTTCGAGTTGTCCGGATGGGAGGCCCAACCAGGACTGGATCCGCTAATAGGTTCCCAGGAGGTTGGCAAATTTTGGTCGCTTTGGCCTTCCGACTATACTACAAACATTCCCTCGGTCGCGGCCAGACAGGTGGCCGCGGTCCGCTCCCGTTTCGCTGAGGGGGAGCACATACAGTAGCAAAATTGAACAAGGCAAAATTGAACAAGGCAGAATTGCTCTATGGCTGAATCTCTTCAGGCAGACGAAGTCCGGGAATCGATCACATTTAGAGGCAGACCAAAGTCGATGGTGTCGGCAGCCGCCCTGCTGATAGCCGGAGTTCTAACTTTCACAATGGGAATTAACCGGATCTTTTTCGTAGAGGCAATGGCCTACACATTTCTGATCTGGGGCGCACTACTCCTCTACGGCCATATTATCGACCTTGGAACTGTCTACGAGGTATCGGAAGACGGTCTGGCCATCAATAGTCCTTTGCGCTTTTGGGCGATTTCTCGCACGTGGGATTGGGGGCACATAACGCGCCTGGACGTGATTGTGGGCAGGAGGGAAGCAACCGAGGGCGACGTGGACTTGCACGTTCACTATACGCCTGAAGACTCGACAGTCCTATTCCGCGAGGATCTGCCCTATCTTCCCGGGCTGGCCGAGGAGATTGCCGACCGCGCCGGTCTGAAGCCGGAGAGAGGCCAGGCGATGCAGAGCTTCAGTTCGATTCCCCAGGAAGAAAAGGGTACCTACACCTGGAAGTAGCTTCCCCGAGTCCCTATCCGCGCGCGGGCAGCAGGCCGCTCGGGCGCGCTCCGTTATGATGCCTGATGGGCGGAAATGTCCATCAGATAGATCTGCCGACCGTTGCCGCCATGAGCTGAATCGATGGTGATCAGGCTGCCATCCGGGCTGGACCGCGGGTGCAGATCGCAGCGCCATTCCCCTGTATACTCGGCTGCGGCGCCGAATTCGCCCAGTTCGCGGCGCCGGCCACTCTCCACGCTATAGAGATACAACTCCTGGACTCTCCCGTCGTCCCTTGGAACGGGGTAGGTATCGTTCAAAATCCAGTTTGTGTCGGCAAGATAGGTGCAGTGCCCGTTCAACGTCATCACCCCTTTGCCGATCACTTCCACCTCCTGTGTACCGTCCCGATAGATATAGAAGGCGTCTGCGTGTGAGGGATGCCTGGCCCACGCCAGGATGTGTTCCGGGTCGCGCCAGATGAAGTGGGAAGTGTGCCCGTATTGGTCCACTCCGTAAATGTCAGTGCCGTCTGCCGCGGCGGTCATCATTCGTGTATGGAAACCCGCGTCGCCGAAGCGCCAGCGGTGCAGGAAAATGAAGCGCGAGCCGTCCGTATTGAAGAGAAGGTGGTTGAAATAGTGTTTGGCCGCGCTGATGTCTCCGTGTGGATACGGAATGGCTGCCACCTGCTCGATCGAGATCACTAGTGATGCCTCGCCGGTCTTCAGGTCCACTCTGTGGATGCCGACATCATCGGGCGCCAGTGTATCGAAGTTCGGGTCGGGGATGCCGGCGTAGCCGTAGCCTGGCCGCATATGGTTGATGCGTCGAAAGTCGGCGCCGATGGCAGTGCGTCCATCGGGTGAGAGCGTATAGACCGGATACCCCAGTGTGCGCTTCTCTCCCGTATGGACATCGAGAACATGGGAGACGAAGCGATCGTCCTCGCGGTCATTCCAGATGACCTCGCTGTCGGATCCGGGAATCCACTGTAGCATACAGCCCTGCTGCCAGCACCACGCCCGCGTCTCGCCCAGCTCAATCCAGCGGTCGCCGTCAGCCAGATCGATCATCCCGACGCTGATTACGTCACCTGGGGTTGGCGAGCGATGCTCGAAATCGACCTCCATTCCCAACACATAGCGGTTGGAGGGATCGAACTGCAGTTTATCGTAGTATCCGAACCAGTGATGCTTCGGCCCGGAAGTTATGGGACGCATGCTCATCCTCGCTCTCTCCTCAGTTATGTTCGATTGGGTTCATGTCGTGCCGGCGCCTGCCAGGTCCAACTCGTCGGCAAAGTGACAGGCGACGTATCGATTTTCGGCGGCGCTTCGAAGTTCGGGCGTCTCCTGCTGGCAGCGCTCCTGGGCGTAGCGGCAGCGGGGATGAAAGTAACAGCCGGAGGGCGGGTTGGAGGGATCGGCTACTTCACCTTCCAGGACGATGCGTTCGCTCTGGCTATGCGCAGGGCCGGCTACATGCACTGCGGAAAGCAGTGCCTCGGTGTAGGGATGCAGAGGCTTGCGGTAGAGGTCATCGGCCTCTGCGAGCTCGACCAGTTTGCCCACATACATAACCGCCACCCGGTCGCTGATATGCTTGACGACGCCGAGGTCGTGGGCGATGAAAAGGTAGGTCAGGTCCAGCTCCCGTTGCAGGAATTTCAAAAGGTTGAGGATCTGGGCCTGCACTGAGACATCGAGCGCGGAGACTGGTTCGTCGGCGATGACAAGGGTGGGATTGAGGATGAGGGCGCGGGCGATGCCAATGCGCTGACGCTGTCCGCCGCTGAAGGCGTGGGGGTAACGGGTGATGTACTCCGGCCGCAGCCCGACCAGGCGCAGCATCTCTACCACCCGATCCTCCAGTTCGGACCCCCTGCTCATGCCGTTGAGTCGCAGCGGCTCGCCGATGATGTCCAGAATCGTTTTGCGCGGGTTCAACGAGGTGTAGGGGTCCTGGAAGATCATCTGCAAGTGCGTCCGCACGGGACGCAGCGCCTTGTTGTCGAGGGTCGCCAGGTCGTATTGTGCACCTTCCTCACCGTGGGGACGGAAATTGATGTCGCCCGCGGTCGGCGCGTACAGACGCATGATCAGGCGGCCAACGGTCGTTTTGCCGCAGCCGCTCTCGCCGACCAGACCCAGGGTCTCGCCCTTCTGCAGCGTGAAGTCGACGCCGTCCACAGCTTTGATGTGGCTGACGACTTTGGAGAAGAGCCCGGCGGAGATTGGAAAGTGCTTCTTCAGCCCATTGACTTCCAGCAATGGATAGCTGTCTGCGTTGCTATTGATGGCTGGATTCCTCTGCGAGTTGGGGGCTTTCCTGGGTGGCATGTTCGGTATACAAAAGGCAGCGCACCTCGCGCCCGTCTTCCAGGGAGATGGGCTGGGGCACAATTTCATCGCAGACGCCAGGCATAGCGTCGGCACAGCGCGGATGAAAGGGGCAGCCTTTGAGCGTGCTGTATGGGTCCGGCACAACGCCCCGGATTGTCTGTAGCCAGTCCCGCTTCTGGTCCATGCGCGGCAGCGACTCCAGCAGGGCGATCGTGTAGGGGTGCTTAGGATCGCGGAAGATATCGGCGGCCGCGCCGCGTTCGACGATTTTGCCAAGGTACATCACGGCCACTTCGTCGGCCATATCGGCGACGACGCCCAGGTCGTGGGTGATGAACATTATAGCCATGTCCAACTCGGCCTGCAGTCCTTGCATAAGTTCAAGAATCTGGGCTTCGGTGGTGACGTCCAGCGCGGTGGTCGGTTCATCGGCGATGAGCAGGTTGGGGTGGCAGGAAAGCGCCATTGCGATCATCACTCTCTGGCACATGCCGCCGCTCAGCTGGTGAGCAAAGGCGCCCATGCGCTGCTCAGCCAGAGGAATGTGTACCTGCTGCAGCATATCGATGGCGATTAGTTCGGCCTCGGACGGAGTTACGGGCTGATGCAGGAGAATATTCTCTGTGATCTGGTCGCCGATCCGATGGACAGGGCTGAGCGAGGCGCGCGGCTCCTGGAAGATCATCGAGATCTCTCCGCCGCGGATCGAGCGCATCTCTGCGCCAGTGGCTGGAAGTTGCAGCAGATCGACGGAGGTAGTCTGGCCAGTTTCGTCCGCCCTGGAGTAGAGGATTTCTCCGTCGACGGTGTGACCGGGTGGCCGCACCATGCGCATGATGGAGCGGGCAGTGACGCTTTTGCCGCAGCCGCTTTCGCCGACCACGCCCAAGACCTTCCCGCGGCCGATTGAAAAAGTGGTGCTGTCGACCGCCTTTGCGACCCCCTCGGCCATAAAGAAGTGTGTTTGCAGGTCTTTTACTTCGAGCAGCGAATCGTTTGGTTGCACTGTCATTTGATTGCGGTTGCTAT
The DNA here is from genome assembly GCA_965116395.1 of Caldilineaceae bacterium. Classification (GTDB taxonomy): domain Bacteria; phylum Chloroflexota; class Anaerolineae; order Caldilineales; family Caldilineaceae; genus Bin5. Next base: position 3,919,006 of record OZ220684.1, on the reverse strand, counting down.
GAACTGCTGTCGGGGCCGGTTTGGGAGCGAAATCTCTTACAGGTCGGCATACGGGTCGGCGGCGTCGCGCAGACCATCGCCAATGAAGTTCAGGGCCAGCACGGTGACGACAACGAACATCGCCGGCCACAGAATCCATGGATGGATGGCAATTTCGACAATTTGCTGCGCGTCCTTAAGCATTACGCCCCAGCTAACCGTGGGCGATACCAGCCCCAATCCCAGGAAGCTGAGCGCGGTCTCGCCAATGATCATGCCGGGAACGGCGAGCGTTGCGTCCACCAACACATAACTCATGAAGGAGGGGACCAGATGCTGCCAGATCAGGTACCACTGGTTGGCGCCGGCCGACTGGGCGGCCAGCACGAAATCTTCGTCTCGCAGGGAGAGAAATTTGCCTCGCACCACGCGCGCCAGCGAAGTCCAACTGATAAACGAGAGGATAATCGTAATGCCAAGGTAAATGCGAATCTGCGGCCAGTCACCTGGAAGGGCGGCGGCCAGCCCCATCCAAAGCGGAATCGTTGGGATGGAGCGGATAAACTCGATCAGGCGCTGGATGAGGTTGTCGATGACGCCGCCGTACAGGCCGGAAAGGCCTCCAAGAAGGAGACCGATAAAAAGGCTGATCGAGACGCCAACCAGGCCTATCGTCAACGAGATTCGACCGCCAAAAAGCACACGCCCGAAGATATCGCGGCCAAACTTGTCGCCGCCCAGGAGATATATCGGTCCAATTTCCTCGGCGTTTTCGACTCCGTACAGATGCCAATCCATTTCCCAGAGGCCCCAGAGCTTGTATGGGTCTCCTTTGACGAAGAATTGGATCGGAGACTGTTGCGTGCGATCTTCGACGAAGTCGCGCGTGAAAGTCTCCCTGTTGGTCTCGATCGTTACGGCGTAGACGAACGGACGCTGCCAGGTACCGTCATCACCGCGGATGTGAATTTCCCTGGGCGGGAGATAGAGATGCTTGGTAAAGCGATGCGCTCTGTCGTAGGGCGCGATCATCGGCGCAAAGAGCACGGAAAAGTAGAGGAGGGCAAGAGCCCACATAGAGACTACCGCCATCCGGTTGCGGCGGAAGCGGATCAACATCAGTTGGCGCGGCGTGAGGAACTGGGTTCTGGCTTCGCCGACCGTTCCTTCGGCCTCGAGAAGATCTGACAGGTTGCCGCTTTCGTAGGCAGTGGAAACCGCATCGGACCCGGCCCCCGTGCCTGGGTTGATTGCCCCGGTCATGTCGTTCCCCGTTCCCCGTAGCGAATTCGCGGATCCACCCATGCCAGAAGAATATCCGAGATCAAAGTCCCGATCAGCGTGAGTGAGCTCAAGATCAAGATCATGCTTGCGGCAAGGTAGAGGTCCTGGGACATCAGCGCGCGCCACAGGAGCGGCCCAGTTGTTGGCAGGTTCAGCACGAGCGCCACGAGGACGGTCCCGGAGACGATTTGAGGAAGTTGCCAGCCAATTGTGCTCAGGATTGGGTTGAGCGCCACGCGGACGGGATATTTCATCGTCATCGGGCCTTCGCGCAGACCCTTGGCGCGGGCCGTTTCCACATAGGGGCGCCCCAGTTCATCCAGTGTCGTCGCCCGCATCACCCGTATCGTGCCGGCCGTACCCGACGTGCCCACGATCACAACCGGCAGCCACATGTGTTTCAACATATCCCAGACCTTGGCCACGCTCCAGGGTGCGTCAAGATACTCTACGGAGAACAGGCCGCCGGCATCGGCATCGAAAAACTCGATGCCGATGTACATGAATATCAGAGCAAGCAGAAAATTGGGGGTCGCCAACCCGATGAAGCCTATGAAGGTAAAGGTGTAGTCAGTGGGGCTATACTGTCGGACGGCAGAATAGATGCCAATGGGTATGGCCATGGCATAGACAAAGAGCAGCGTGAAGAAGGACATGATCATCGTCAGCATCAGGCGCTCGCCAATCAGCCTGTTGACGGGCCGGTCCCAGTAGAAGGACAGCCCCATATCCCCCTGGACAAAGTTTGTGATCCACTTTATGTATTGAATGTAACCGGGCTGGTTCAGCCCATAGTGCTCCTCCAACGCCTCGATTTCCGCTTCGCTCACTTCCTCGCCGGCCGCGGCCAGGTTTGCCACGTAGGTGGTCACGTAGTCACCCGGCGGGAGCTGGATGATGGTAAAGCTGACTATGGAAATGAGGAAGAGCGTTGGGATCAACTGCAGGACGCGCTGCAGGACGTATTCTCGCATGACATTGGTAAGTAGGTGGGCAGCGGGCGGGAGCTGGTGACCGGCGACAGTACCGGCCACCAGCCCTGCGACGCTTGCTATTGCTAACTCTGCTTGTAGAAGAACTGCTCCGGATGGACGGGCACTGCGCGAATTACGGAGTAGCCCCACACACCGTCGTCGGGGAAGTTGGTCAGGTTCTTCTTCATAACGACCGGCTTGGGGATGCCTACCGTGCCGAAGCCGGGCAGATAGTCGTAGAACCAGTCCCACAACTCGCGGGCGATGGCAATGTGCTCCTCTTCGGTTACGGCATCGATCATTTCCTGCCAGCGTTGGAAGACCCAGGCAACCTCATCGGGCGGCTCCACGGCGATCTCGCTTTCGGTATCGCCCTTCAGCCAGATGTCATAGCCTTTGCCCCATGGTGTGTTACATTGTCCGGGGTGGTTCAGTCGTCCGCACCAGACCCAGGTAATGTCGGAGATGTCGCCTTCCCAGCCGGACATTCCCATATCGTTAGCCGCCACCAGTTCGTTCAGATGGGAACGGTTTATGGGCCGGATCGACGGATCCAGACCGACCTCGCGCCATTGCTCGACGACCAGTTCAAAGACGTCAAGGACATCGGCTTGCTCGGTGTCGAGCTGGATGATCCAACTCACGCGCGAGCCGTCAGGGAAGAGGCGGTAGCCGTCGGAGTCTTTCTCCGAATAGCCAGCTTGATCAAGCAACTCCATCGCCATGTCGGGATCGAACTGCGCCCAGTGGTCTCCGTCGCCCTCCTCATAGTACTTGGATTCCGGCCAGGCCGCCCATTGGCGCGGCTCGCCCAATCCGAAATAGACGACATCATTGATCTCTTCGCGGTCGATGGCTACCGACATGGCGCGGCGCACGTCCTTGTTAGTAAAGAATTCCCGCACCTGTGGATCTTTGTGCGTGTGGTTGGGCACAATGATGGTGCGGCCGGGGAAGGTCGACTTCCACAGTTTGATCTTCAGGTCGGCCGACTCCAGGTTGGCCGTGTACAGTTCCATATTGGCCAGGTCGGCCTGGCGGCCGGAGAATTCCAACTCACCGGCGATCAACTTGGCGTTGGCGACCTCGCGGTTGTCGATTACAAACACTATGGTGTTGTCGATGTAGGGAAGCTGGTTGCCGGCGGTGTCGACTTTCCAGTAGTAGGGATTGCGCTCGTAGGTGTGATGGTCGGGCGCGTCGTCGACACGAATGAAGGCCGTCATGCCTGGCAACCCGACCTGGGCGGGAATTGTCGAACCCACGCGTCCCTTATCACGCAGAAGCTGGTGCCAATCTTCGAAGCCTGCGTCTTCGGTCATCGCGGCTATTTCGTCGGCATCGCCGTAGTCGGGATGGAACTGTTTCAGATAGTGAGCGGGCTGCCACAAGCCGCCCTGTGATCCGGCATAGAACGTCTCGTGCAGAACGATCAAGGGATATGGCTTTGAGAAGGTGAGTTTGATGGTGTAATCGTCGATTTTCTCCATCGTCAAGGGGTCGCCTGCAGACGATGCGCCTGCCTTCCACTGACTTGGCGGACCGCCGGGCGCGTACTCCTCGTTGAGCCAGAGGTCGTGCCAGGCGAAGATGAAATCGTCGGCGCTGAAGGGTTCGCCGTCTGACCACATCAGGCCTTCGCGCAGGTGCAGGACCTGCTCGGTGGCGTCGTCGTTGAATTCCCAGCTTTCGGCCAAGCCGCTGGTGATTGAGGAGAAGTCGGACGCGATGCGCAGGATCAACTCGGTGCCCATCACAGCCTGCGGGTCGCCGAAGAGGTGGTTGGGATTGCCGATGGCGACGCGGGTGGTACCGCCGTACTGGCCGATCTCTTCCAGCGGCTCGATGACCACAGGATTGACGGGCAGGCGCTCGTCAACTGGGGGTAAATCGCCAGCTGCGACCCGCTCTGCCAGGAGCGGAGATTCGTTGTACTTGGATGGCGGTCCGGCGTCAGCGGCCGGCTCTTCGGCCGCGGGCGCCTCGTCTGCGGCTTGTGGTTCGGCGTCTGCGTCAGGCGAGCCACAAGCTGCGACTACTGCGGCTGCGGCCGAGAGACCGCTCATCCGCAAGAAGGTCCTTCGATCCATTCCGTTCGTCATTGTGATGAAATCCTTTCGCTGGGGTTGTGTCTGAGAGTTGCTATTCGCAATTGTGTGCCGATTGAAGATGCAGAGGCTGGTGGATGCCGCTGCGGCAAATTCTGATGAATGTCTGACATGACCGTCAGATCGCCCGAGCTTTGGCACTGTGGCAAAAGCGTGTGCAACCTAATCGCTCATATCAACTGATGTATTGAGTACGGTCAACATGACCCACTCCATCATGCCTTTCCAGTACTCGTAGCGCTCGTTGGTCGCTCCCTGGACGACGACCGAATAGAGTAGATTTCCCGCGCAGAAGAGCCGGGCCCTGCGGCGGCGGGTTGTCCCATCTTGCACGAAGGTGCAGACCCACTCCTGGCCCCATTCGCCTACGTCGACCAATTCTTCGAGTTTCTCGACGACACACCTGTCGAGTTGCTGCAGCCCTTCTTCGATACCCTCGGCCAGCAAGGAACTTTCTTCTTTGGCCAGGGGTTGGCCCATGTCCTGGACAGTAACCGAGATGAAGGTGGCCTCGTCGGATGGATCCGGGTAGAGGCTTGCGGCAGGATGGGGGGTATCGGTCTCTTGCAGTTGCCACTCGGGCGGATACCAGAAGGTGGGATAGCCCGCCGCGTGTTTGTAGGATTTGACAGCAGTGAATCGCGGTCTGTCCGGCTGCTTTGTCGAAGACATAGAGTTCGCTGTTCTCGGTTGGTGGGGCGATTGAATTCTACTTGTTGAGCAATTATTGATGTCGGAGGAAGCGCTACAGTTCCCGCCCCATAAGGATTTTGTTGCGCCGCGCCGGGTTCTCTTTAACATGCCGGGCAGACTCTTGCAGAGGAGCTTCATGCTTCGCCCCTGCAAGAGGCCCACCTGGCAGCATGGTCTACATGTGGTTCTCAGGATCTTCCCAGAAGAGCAGCTGGGGATTCAGGAAGTGTTCGTCCTCCAACCCGTCGTTGACCGGCTGGCCTGAGATGTAGTTGTGCATCTGGTTCTTCATGATGATCAGCGCGGGTGACTGTCCCAGATAGCCGACGATCGGGATTTCCTCGGCCCAGATGTCGAGGATCTGATAGAACAGCTCATCCCTTACGGCGGGGTCCGGCTCGGCGCTGACCTGGTCCCAGATTTCCCAGATCTTCCAGAGAAAGTGGTCGTCCGGGGGCGGTTCGCCATTGGCGTCGTTCTCGTCGACTTTCCAGCGACCAAACGCGCCGGCCCAGGGGCGGTCCAGCTCGGTGCCGATCCAGGGTGAAGGCGTGAGAATGGGCAGCAGATCGCGGTACCCACCCCAGTATACGGCGTCCTGGGTATTGGCCGACCAGTGCTCAGTATACAGGGAGCGCTCCATGCCTTTGTAGGTGGCCTTGAGGCCGATTTCGGCATAGTACTTGATGATTGTGAGGACCGAATCTTCCTCCGGCGTTCCGGCCTGGGAGGTTCCCTCGATAATGAAACTCAGGGTCTCGCCGCTGCCGTCTTTCCACAGCCTGAAGCCATCGGCGTCGCGCTCGGAATAGCCGGCGTCGTCGAGGAGCTGATTGGCACGATCCGGGTCGTATCCGGCGTAGGCGTCGGTCAGTTTCTGATAGAACTGCGGCGATTGCTCCAGGGGGCTGTACTGACGCTCGGTCAGCAGACCGTCCCATACCAGTTCGTTGAGTGCCTCGCGGTCCACTGCCAAGGACATGGCGATGCGCACGTCCCGGTTCTGGAACAGTTCGCGCACGCGCGGATCCTGTGCGCCCTGGTTGGGGGTCACCACTTCGTGGCGGGTGGAGGTGCCGATAACGACACTGTATTCGCCGGCTTCTTCATTCTCCTTGTAGAGCGTGAAATTGCCTGTCTGGATATGCCGTGCCTGGAAGTCGACTTCGCCGTTGATGACGCGCAGATTGAAGACGTCGTTGGTGTCGAAGAGGCGGTGCGTCACCTTGTCGATGTAGGGCAGTTGCTTGCCTTCCTCATCCACCTGCCAGAAGAAGGGGTTGCGCTCCATCAGGAAGAGTTCGGAGGACAGCTCGTTCTTCGACAACCACGGGCCGATGTTGGGCCGATCCGGGTTCAGGTACCACCAGTTGCGGTCGACATAGTACTGGTCCCAGGAGTCGACGCCGGCCTCGTCGATCTGCGCTTCCAGCGCTTCCTGGTCATCGGTCAGTTCAATATGGAACTGCTTCATATAATGACCAGGCGAGAAACAGTGCGAGCGGGCCACGTCGAAGGAGAAGAGCGGCTTGGGATGTTCAAACGTCATCATCACCGTGTTATTGTCGGGAGCCGACACTACCATCGGTACGCGCGGCGTGCCCGTTCCCCAACGAATCGAGATGGCCGGGGTCAGGTCCTCGTTGGAGAAGTGATTCTCGTACCACCAGGTGAAGCTGTCGCTGTCGAACGGGGTGCCGTCGGACCACTTCAACCCTTCGCGCAGGTGGAAGGTCCACTCGGTGGCGTCAGCGTTGGTTTCCCAGGATTCGACCATGTTGGGGCGCAGCGTCAGGTCCATGTTGTACCAGGTGAGGGACTCGTTCTGCATCTTGGTGGGGCCCCAGCGGTCGGAGACGCCTTTGAAGCCGCGTCGAATTGTGCCGCCGTACTGGCCAACCTGCTCGACGGCTTGCAAGACTGCGGGACTTGCGGGCAACCGTTCATCTACGGGAGGGAGGTCTCCTGCGGCCACCATTTCGGCCAGCATGGGGGCTTCGCTATACATGCTGGCGGGCGTCGCCGGGACAGCTTCCTCAGCGGGGGCCTCGTCGGCGGCCGGTTCGGCGGCCATTTCTTCCTCTGGTTCGCCACCGGCGCCGCATGCGACCGCCACCAATCCGGCGGTCGTGACGCCCGAGATGCGCATGAACTCGCGACGTGAAATCCATTTACTGCTGTTTTTCAGGCTCTTCATTCGTTTTCTCCTTGATTGAGCGTTCTTGCGAGAATTACAAGTGCTGACCGTCGAATTCGAGATACAAAGCCTTCAACACGTGTCTGCTAATCCTGCACCCAATGCCACAGGCGCGTTCTGTTGTAACCAAGCAGTTCCAGTTTGCCGTCGCCGTTGGTATCGGCGATCTCGAAAAGTGCGCGCACGCCGGTGTCGCCGTCGTCGAAGCGGTCTTCGGCGTAGGTATGCAGCGGCATATCCAGCTCCTGGATGATCTTGCCGTGCCCGTCGATGAGTGTAGGCTTCTTACCCTGGCACTCGGCAAAGATAACGTCTGCCTGGCTGCCTGCCAACCGCAGAGTTCTGCCGTAGCCGGCCTTTTCCATGCGCCAGATTTCGTTTCCTTTGCAGTCCACGAGATAGCCGCGGAATCCGATGTGGGCTTGATCGCCGTGAAGACGGCGCTCGGTGACAAACAGCTGCTGTCCTTCCATGCCGGGCAGAAATTTGCCCACGGCGCAGGTCTGGATGTGGGTGCCTTCGAAGATGAATCTGTCTTCGCCAGTGGCGGCGTCGAGGACGACCAGATCTTTGCCGGCGACCATCAGAAGTTCAGGCCTGCCGTCGTCGTCGATGTCGTGGACGTGCAGGTGATCGACGTGGGGGGCGCGTGTCATCTCCTCAAGGTGGGGCTCCAGGTCGGGCCGCCACCAGACTTTGAGCCCGTCGGCGCGCACGCAGCAGTAGCCGATGAAGGCCTCCTCCTTGCCGTCGCCGTCGATGTCGTAGAAGTCGTGTGAATGTCCGGCGCCGCCGTAGAAGTGGCAGTTCCAGAGGCAGGTGAGGTCGTCAGCATAGATGTAGATGGGATTGACGAAGGTGGAAACGAGAATGTCGCGCCTGGCGCCGAGACCGCGGATGTCACACAGCTGCAGGACGCAGTTGGGACCGGTCTCGACTTCTTTGCGGAAATAGCCGCGGTCGCCTTCGAGGATGCGCAAATAGCTGCGGCCATCGCGTTCGGTTACGTAGACGATCTCTTGCTTGCCGTCGCCATCGATATCACTGACGGCGGCGCCGACTTCGTGCATGGCCCAGTGACCGGTGCCGAGGGGAGCGCCTTCCTGCCACATGACGTCGCCGTCGAGCTTCATGGCGGTGACGCAGTGGACCTGTTTTTCGTGGCGGTAGCCGCTGGCTGACATGCGGGGAATGTGGCAGTCGCGGGCCTGAAAGAAGACGGCTTCCAACTCGCCGTCGCCGTCAAGGTCCCCCAAGCGCATTCCGGTGTCGCCGAACCCGGTTGTATCAACTTCATTGGCAAGACGAAAAGGACCTGTCACGGGCACCTCATTCTTTTGTTCCGGTGGGAATTGTCGCCATTGCCTTCACGAATCTGGAAAATCAGACGCAACCGTAGGAGTGCTAACCTCGTTTTTTATCGAAATTGCGGGAATGGTTGCTGCGTAGTCTGGGTCATTTTAAAGGGAAAAAGTGTTCTCGTCAATGTTGAAAAAAGTGGTCGGGTTTCCCCAAGCGCAGGTGTGCATGTATGAATATTTGTCTGAACTGTGATTTATGGGATTTGGGTGATGGGCTGTGATTTTCCTGGCGACGATGTTGGGCGGGCTGTCTGAACTGTGATTTGTTGCGGCAGCCTGGCGATGCTCTGTCCCCATTTGCAGCAATTGCACAGTTTTATGTCGACCTAAGTCGACTCAAGTCGACCCAAGTCGACCCAAGTCGACGGGTTTCTTTTTTTCTGGGATTGAGCGTTAGGTTTTGCAAAGGTTTCCTTGCCGGCTCTGACCGGTTTCGGGGCGTAGCGATACGGGCCATTTACAGGTTTACAACAGCCTTCCTTCAGCTTGAGATTTTCTTCTGGTAAGCGTAAAGGCCTCGCTGGGCCAGAACATTTGCGTCATTATTCCAGCGCTATTATAGCATACGAATCGCGCCCATAAGGGGCTACCCTACGTGATCCAGTCAGAGTCGCGAAGATTCGGCTCGATTCGATGCGATTGCCCCGCTACTGGCGACACGTTTACACGCTAACCAGGTCACCAACCTCGAAGAGATACATCTGGCGGCCGTTGCCGCCGTGGGCCGAATCGATGACGATTTTGCTGCCGTCGGGGCTGGAACGGGGGTGAAGGTCGCAGCGCAGGGTATCCGTGTAAGGAGGAGGCGAGTGGAACTGACCCAGGTCGACGCGGCGGTCGGTGGGAACGTGGTACAGGTAGAAGTCTTGCAGGCGTTTGTCCCCTTGGGGATAGGTGTCATTCAGGACCCAGTCGTTGTCGGACAGGTAGGTACAGTGGCCATTCAGCGGCATTTTTGTTTTACCCACTATCTGATCGGGGCCGCGGGTGCCGTCCTCGGCATTTGGGAAAATGTAGTATGCGCCGCCGTGCGAAGGGCGGTGGGACCAGGCGAGGATGTGCTCGTCGTCGCGCCAGATCAGGTGGGAGGTGTGGCCGGAATGGTCGACGACCTTCAGGTCGGACCCATCTGCTTTTGCGGTAAGCATGCGGGTGTGGAAGGGTCCGTCGTCGAGGCGCCAGCGGTGGAGGAAGAGAAAGTGGGTGCCGGCGGGATTGTAGATGAGGACGTTGAAGTAGTGTTTGGCCGGTCGAATATCGCCGTGGGGATAGGGGATCGCGGCGACCTCGGCCAAGCTGACGATCAGCTTGCTTTCGCCTGTTTTGAGGTTGACCGTGTGTATGCCGGTCTCCTGCGGCGCCATCACGTCGTACCAGGGATCGGGGATGCCCATGTAGCCGTAGCCGGGGCGCATATCTTCGAGGCGGTGGAAGTCGATGGACAGCGCGTCGCGGCCATTGGGGCTGAGGGTGAAGATGGGGTGGGGAAGCGTCCGCCTGAGCCGCGTTTGTGTATTCAGAATGTAACTGACGAATTGGCCGTCCACCCTGTCATTCCAGATAATGTCGTGCTCAGATTGGGGCAGCCATTGGAGCATACAGCCGGCCTGCCAGCCCCAGGCCCGACTTTCGCCCAGTGTGATCCAGCGGTCGCCGTCCGCCAAGTCGACCATGCCGACCTGGATCACATCTTCCGGCAAGGGCGCGCGATGTTCGAAATCCACTTCCATCCCCAGCACATAGCGGGCGGAGGGATCGAACTGGAATTTGTCGTAGTAGCCGAACCAGTGATGCTTCGGCCCCGATGTGATGGCGCGGGATGGTAGCATTGGTTTCTCTTTTGGGGTTGAGTTGCGAGCAAATTGAACCTAGGGTCAGACTTTGGTGGATGACGCTGCGGGCGCGACTCGATTGGCTGCGCTTACGTGCCGACAACCTCTGAGACGTCTATCACGTAGACCTGCCGACTGCCTTCATAGATGGCGTCGAAGCTGACCATGCGCTCGTCCCGGCTCCAGCGGGGATGCAGGTCACAGCGGATCTCGCCGCGGAACGGCAGCGGCGAATGGTAGCTTCCCAGGTCGACGCGGTACTCTTCTGCCATATGCCACAGGAACAGCGGCTGGCGGCTGTTTTCGTCGGGGTACTCATCAGTCAACATCCAGGTTCCATCGTGCGTGAAGTTGCAGTGGCCGTTTTTGGTCAGGACATCGGGCCGCACAACTTCGTATTCGCAGGTTGTGTCGTTCATCAGGTAGTAGGCCGGACCCTCTTTCATCGTCACCCAGCCGAAAATCAACTCCTCGGTGAGCCAGTCGCAGTGTGAGGCGCCGAGGTCGGTCATTGCGCGCAGCTCTCCGCCGTCCATGCTGGCGGACAGCATTGTGGTCTGGCCGATCTCCTTTGTTTCATCGAAGACCCGCACAACGAAGGAGACGCGGGTATCGTTGCGATTGATGAAGGGATGGTTGAACCAGATTTTGCCCGCTTGCAACTCTTCGTTGTGGCTGAGGAAATCGCGTACTTCTGCGTAGGAAACCAGGACGCGGGCCTCGCCGGTCGCGGTGTCGGTGATGTAGAGGCCGTCCTCGGTGGGATGATTCTGGTGGGCGTAGGGATCGGGCAGCCCGGCATAGCCGACAACCGGCCGCATCGACTTCAGTCGAGCATAGTTCAGGCCGAGCGCGTAGCGCCCGTTACGGGTGATGGCGGCGATTGGGTGAGGCAGGATCTGTTTCTGACCAGTGTGGATGTCCTGCACGACGGCGACGAAACGGTCATCGTCACGGGCATTGTAGGTGATCAGCCGGTCGGGCGCGGTCGCAAGCCAGTGCAACATGCTGCCCTGCTGCAGGTTCCAGGCCTGCGTTTCGGCCACGCCTTCAAAATTGCCTGTCTCCATATCGACCAGGCCGACCACGGCGGTGTCGCCGTCGGCGGGCGGGCGATCGTGGAAGTCCGACTGCAGGCAGAGATGGTAGCGGCCGGTTGCATCCCAGGGACAGATGCCATAGTAGCCGAAGAAGTGGTGCTTCGGGCCTTGCGTGATGGCTGTGGCGGTCGAGCTGACTTTTTTGTTGCTCATGTTGTCTCCCGCATAGTGGGGCAGAGTTGGGCGGTCCTGTTGTCCGCCCGGCTGATCTTACGCCGTATGCAACTACCTAGCCATATTTCGTGGCCGGCCCGTCCGCGCTGGCGCCTGTCAGGTCTTGGCGACGCAGCCGGTTGGCCGCCGCCAGGTTAGTTGAGCCGCACCGCTGGTATGAAGGCGTACGGTCGGTGAGCGATGGTTTTGTAGGGGGGCGTTGCGGGGGCGCAGCCCCTGCACAAGGGAGGCCGCTTGCGGCCGACCGCCCATATATGAAGAGAGAGTATGGACAAGTGAGGAGAGAGAAACAATTTCGCTATCTCACTGATGACGGCAAATTGCATTTGGGTTAGCTGTTGCCGCAACCTGCAATCGATGCACGCCTTAGCGTCCAACGATTTCGGCCACGTCGACAACGTAGATCTGGCGGCTGCCTTCGTGGATGGAGTCAAAGCTGACCTGGCGTTCGTCGCGGCTCCAGCGGGGGTGGAGGTCGCAGCGGATCTGGTCCTGAAAGAATGGGGGCGACAGGAAGCGCCCCAGGACGACCTGGCGCTCTTCGGCCATATTCCACAGGAACAGGGCGCGGAGGTTATTTTCGTCCGGGTATTCGTCGTTCAGCTGCCAGGCGCCATCGCGGGTGAAACTGCAGTGGCCGTCGCGGGAGAGGATGTCGGGACGCACGGATTGGTATTCGCCGGTGGCGTCGTTGACCAGGTAAAAGTTTACCCCCTCGTTCGTCGTGAACCAGCCGAAGATGACGTCTTTGGTGCGCCAGTCGCAGTGCGAGGTGCCGAGGTCGTTCAGAATGCGAATGTCCCCGCCTTCCAGGTTCATCGTCAGGCATACGGTTTTCCTGGCGCCGGCGTCATCCCAGTAGACTACGACGAAGGCAACGCGGGAGTCGTCGCGGTTGATGAACGGGTGGTTGAACCAGAGCTTGTGTTTCTGAATCTCGGGATAGCTGCTGAGGTACTCTCTTGCGTCTTCATATGAGAAGAGCAGTTTGCCCTCGCCCGAGTCGGTATCCATGATATAGAGGCCGTCGTCGGCAGGATGTTTCTGGTCTGCGTTGGGGTCGGTGAGTCCGGGGTAGCCGACCACGGGGCGCATATCCCAGAGCCGGGCGTAGTTCAGGCCCAGCGCCTTGCGTCCGTCGCGGGTAATGGCGGCGATCGGGTAGGGCAGGAGGCGCTTGTGGCCGCTGTGGATGTCGTGGATAACACTGACAAAGCGGTCGTTATCGCGGGCATTGTAGGTGATGAGGCGATCGGGCGCGGTGGCGAGCCAGTGCATCATGCTGCCCTGCTGCAGGTTCCAGGCCTGGGTTTCGGCCACGCCTTCGAAGTTGCCGGTCTCCATATCGATGAGGCCGACTACGGCGGAATCGCCGTCGACGGGCGGGCGATCGTGGAAGTCAGACTGCAGGCAGAGGTGGTATTTGCCGGTTACATCCCAGGGATAGATGCCGTAGTAACCGAAGAAGTGGTGCTTTGGTCCTTGGGTTATCGCTCTTGCGACAACGCTGCTTTGTGTATCGCTCATGTTGCCTCCCACATATTTGGGCAGTGTTGGACGGTGCCGGGCGGGCCCGGTAACTCCCCATACTTTGTCAGGCTCTATACGAAATGAGGGGGCGTCAGCGTTCGACAACGCCGGCCACGTCGACGACGTAGATCTGACGGCTGCCGCCGTGAATTGAGTCAAAGCTGACCTGGCGCTCGTCGCGGCTCCAGCGGGGGTGCATGTCGCAGCGGATCTCGCCGCGGAACGGCTCGGGTGAATGGAAACGCCCCAGGACGACCAGGCGCTCCTCGGCCATGTGCCAGAGCAGCAGGGCCTGGAGGCTGTTCTCGTCCGGGTATTCGTCGGTCAGCAGCCAGGCGCCGTCGCGAGTAAAGCTGCAGTGGCCGTTTTTGGTCAGAATATCGGGCCGCACGTCCTCATATTCTCCGGTCCTGTCGTTGATCAGGTAATACTTCTGGCCCTCCTTCATCGTCACCCAGCCAAAGATCAGGTCCTCGGTGAGCCAATCGAAATGGGACGCGCCGAGGTCTGTCACTACGCGCAAATCGCCGCCATCCATGCTGGCAGAGAGGAGGATCGTGTGCTTGATCTCTCTGGTTTCGTCTCTGTAGCGCACGACAAAGGCGACGCGGGTGTCGTCGCGGTTGATGATGGTGTGGTTGAACCAGATCTTGCGCGCTTGCACCTCTTCGTAGTCGCTTAGAAATTCGCGAGCCTCGTCGTAGGACACGAGGACTCGGGCTTCACCGGTTTCGGTGTCCATTGTATAGACACCGTCCTCGGTGGGATGGTTCTGATTGGCGAAGCGATCGGGCAGGCCGGCGTAGCCGACCACGGGCCGCAGCGATTTGAGGCGGGCATAGTTCAGGCCGAGGGCCTGGCGGCCGTTGCGGCTCATGGCGCTGATGGGGTAGGGGAGAACGCGTTTTTGCCCGCTGTGAATATCCTGGATGACGCCGACGAAGCGGTCGTTGTCGCGGGCGTTGTAGGTGATCAGGCGGTCGGGGGCAGTCGGCAGCCAGTGCAACATTGAGCCCTGCTGCAGGTTCCAGGCCTGGGTCTCGGCCACGCTCTCGAACTTGCCCCTTTCCATATCCACGAGACCGACCACGGCGGTATCGCCGGCGGCGGGCGGGCGGTCATGGAAGTCCGACTGGAGGCAGAGGTGATAGCGGCCGGTTGAGTCCCACGGACAGATGCCGTAGTAACCGAAGAAATGGTGCTTGGGCCCCTGGGTGATGGCTCTGGCGACGAAGTTATCTTGTGATTTGCTCATGACTACTCCTGGCACAGATCCTGAGGGCCCAATACCAGATCACCTCATGGACGCGCCGCTTCTTTCCTATTCGTTGCCGAGGGCGGAGAACGGGAACATGCTCACTAATTTTCTTCGACGCGCCAAGCTTACGCGTCGCCGCGGGCGCTGCCGTTTTCGACAGGCCCGCGGCCACTATCAGCGCAAATTCTCCTGGACGGGGTTCAGCCGGTTTGGGAACTGAACATTGCCAGACTCAGTCACGAGCGACATAAGCAGCGTATTGACGGCGCCGCACCAACGCCTTTGCCGCAACTACAGCTGGACGTTGGAGGCAGGCCGACCGGCCGCTGGCCGGCTTATTCGTCCTGTCCTGCGCGGATGAAGTACTGCTCCATCGCCGTATTCGAAGGCGAACGCGGCTGGTCATCGAACATGCCGTCTTCGGGCACGTTGCGGAAGTAGTTCTTGACGATCACCGGCTGCGGCGGCGCGGTGGTGACGCCGATCTGCCACAGGTTTTCCATGTTGAGTTCGAGGATTTCGCGGAACAGGGCGCGCTGTCCTTCCTCATCGACGGTCGTCTTGATCTCTTCCCAGAGCTCTATGGCCTTCAGGATGTCACCGGTGGGCTCAAATCCTTCTTTGCCGCCGCTATTGTAGTAGAAGGCGTAATGCCGCAAAGCATAGTTGTTTACAATCGGCACGAAGGAGCGCGGTTCGATGAAGGGGTTCCACTCGCCGCTACTGTGCCATACGCCAAGATCTATCTCATTGGCATTGAGGCGCTGCCCGAAGAGGCTACGGTCGATTTCCGTACTTATCAACTCCAGCCCGATATCCTTCCATTGGGCGGTCAACAGTTCGGCGATGTCGCCCCAGGCGGCAAAGATTGCCACATACTCAAACACGAGGCTGAGCCGCTCTCCGTCAGGGCGCAACCTGTAGCCCTCATCGTCCCGCTCAGTGAGACCCATTTCATCCAGGTAGGCATTGGCCTGTTCGGGGTCGTGCTCGGTCATGCTGATGGCCTGGGGTTCCCAGTAGACGGGCGAGTTCTTGGTCGGGGATACCTGGGTGGGTTCGGTCTGACCGAGATAGACAGCTTCGTTAATGTCGGCGCGATTCATGCCCAATGAGAGGGCGTAGCGGAAGCGCTTGTCCTGGACGATTTCTCGCAGGACGGGGTCTTTGTTGGTGTGATTGAGGTGCAGAACGGTATCGGTTACCTGCCCTCTCTGCCACAGCATGACACGGTAGTTGCCTCGCTCCATGTTCTCCATGAACAGAGGCACGTTGTCGAAGGTGATGTGGCGCAACTGCATATCGACTTCGCCCTGGATCGCGCGCAGGTTGAGTTGATCTTTGCCGTCCACAAGGCTCCAGTGGAGGGCGTCTATGTAGGGCAGCTGATTGCCCTCGGGATCGACCTTCCAATAATAGGCGTTGCGATCGGCGACCAACGGGTCACTGTGCGAAGGCGTGCTAAGATTCCAGGGAAGATAGCTGGGCGTGTCCGGGTTGCGCCGGGTATCGGGTTTGGTGCCGAAAACCTGGTACCAGTGCTCGACGCCGGCATCCTCGATCATCTTGTCGAGCTCGTCCTTGTCGGCATACTTGATGTGAAACTGTTTCAGGTAATGGGCACAGTATCTGGCGAATGCGTCGCCCCACAGTGAGCCAAGCACATTGATGAACAGCGCATAGGGAACCGTAAACTTGAATTCGAGCGTATAGTCATCCAGTTTTGAGATCACCACCGGCTCGCCGCCGACAATGAGCCAGTTGGGGAACGAGGGGCTCAGATCCTCATTGAGGAGCACATCCTCGTAGTAGAAAAGGATGTCATCGGCCGTGTACGGTTCGCCATCAGACCATTTCATACCAGGGCGCAGGTGGAAAGTGAAGGTTGAGCCGTCGGACGACACTTCCCAGCTCTCGAAGACGTTTGGGTTGATCTGGGTGCCGTCTTTGTTGTAGCGCACGAGATGCTCACCGCCGACCTTGCCGCCCAACTGGTTGTCGCTGGCCGAGGTCGCGAGACGGTTCCAAATGCCACCGTAGTCGCCGATCTCCTCTTCAGGTGTGATGACCAGCGGTTCCAGCGGCAGCCGCTCATCGACCGGCGGCAAGTCGCCGTTGGCGACCATTTCTGCCAGCATTGGCGCTTCGTTGTACTTAGACGGCGCTGCTGCCGACTCCGGAGCGGCCTCATCGGCGGCCGGGGCCTCGTCTTGCGCGGGTGGGCCGCCGTCAGCGCCGCAGGCTACGACAACTACGCCGGCGGCTGTAAGCGCTGACACGCGCATGAACTCGCGCCGCGAAATCCTCTGGTGAACTCGCTTCCGCATAATTTACCTCCATGAACTGTGAATAAGGTTTCCAGCTTGGGCTTGTCAGGGAGAATTCCAAGTCTGCAGGCGAGAGGCCCGCGTCCAAGGAGCGAAGAGTGTTGTGCGGAGGAGATTAGCGGATCTGGCTGCCGCCTTCTCCCTTAGGGGGTAGGCAGGCGGCAGCCAAATTGCCATCCATCGCGCATTGCACTCCGCGCCGGAGGCGCATTGTGCAATCGGATGGATCCCAATCCCTCACTGTCGATCGTATCACAACCCGACGGTCAGTACAACCGTCGAAAAAGTGCGGCCTGGTCCGATCTAACTCTCCCAGCTGCGGCCCGAGGGATCGGAGCAGTGCACTACGAGAGCCGGCCCCAATTGCTCGATCTGGAGGCGAATCGAGTCTCCATCCTGCACGGGTTCGAGGCCGAAATGATGGGTGCCGGTGGCGACCACGTCACCGGGCTGGAGGGTCAGCACGTTGGTTACCTCCGCCAGCAGCTCGGGGATGTGGCGGTCCATGTCACGGGTATTGATGTCGTGGCGCTGCTCATCGTTTACCCAGAGGCGGACGCCGAGGTCGTTGGCGTTGGGGATCTCGTCGCGGGTCACCAGCAGCGGGCCCAACGGGGCAAAGGTATGCCATGATTTGCCGAGGAAGAAGCCGCCCGGCAGACCTCTGGCCGAGACATCGATGAACTGTGTGTAACCAAAGACATGATCCATCGCGTCCTCGGCGGCAAGGTAGCTGGCCCGTTTGCCGATAACAATCGCCAGCTCGGGTTCAAAGTGGAAGACGCTGGCCTCGGCGCCAGGCAGGACGACGGTGCCACCGTGGCCGAGGGCGGCGTTGGGCGACTTGAGGAAGGCGTTGAACAGGCCGCGTTCCGGTTTGGCGGGTTCCAGGTAGTTGCCGGCCAGGCAGACAAGCTGGCCGGGCCTGGGAAGGGGAGAGCAGCAGGTTACATCTTCCAAGGCGACGCCGGTGGCAGCGTCGGCCGCGGCCTGGATGCGGGGTTGGACGTTGTCCCAGTCGTTGATCAGCATCTCCATCATTTCCTGGGGAGAGTGATGGTCGCTGTCGGCGAAGGCGGCCGAGGCGTCGAAGACCTGGTCACCGTTCCAGACGCCGAGCTTGAAGTCATCGAATAGCAAGAGTCGCATTGTGTTTTCCTTTGGTGAATTCTGTTTGTGGTTTCTGTTGGCGATTTCTGAAGCGCACCGGCTCGGAGACGAGGACAGGATTACGCAGTCAGAATGAAGGGGCCGGTTGGTGGTTTGCCAGAGATTGTGATGTTGACTGCAAGAGAAGTGCCATGTAGAGCAGGGCATATTGTACCAGACTGGGCTTATGAGGAGAATTGCTTTTTGCGGTGGGCAGGAAAAGGCCCGGGTAGACGGTGTTGAAGCAGGGAGACAGTTTTCAAGAAGCGGCCGCGCATAGCCCGGGCCCAGGCGGGGAGGAGCTGGCCCTGGGAGCTGCTCGTTTTTGTTACGTGCCGTGTTTCCTGCCGGCACGAGCAGTGTAAGGGCGGGCAGTGCAGAGAGTTTGGGGAGCGTTGGGGCAGAGTGTGCGCCATTCGAGGGAGGATGGCGCACACTCCGGACACACCGCCCGGACCCGGCCGTCACACCGGAGATGCAACGGCGGTCGGGCGGTAAGAGATGGGAGAAACTGAGTCAGAGAATCATGTCGGGGGAACGTAGAACTCTGCGGGTCTGTCAACTGTCCCATTACGTCTGCAGGGATTGTATCAGATCATTTGTTCTAGTGTCAAATGGGGAAATTGGGGGGTGTATCCCATATTATGGGGTGGGGATAGTAGGGAGGGGAATGCATGCCGGCGGCCGGTGGAATTATCCGCCGGCTCTGGGAGAGGCAGAGGGCAGGCACAAGGCCTGCCCCTACAGTGCTTTGCGTGGGCGGCGATGGCTCCGTTGCTACCTGAGGGATAGGAATTTCTTGTCCATTTTTGGACCGCACCCAGTTGAGGAGAGGCGCGAAGTGCAATGGTCAGTGGGGAGATAGAAACTGTTCGCCCGGCTTATTGAGGTTTGCCATTTGACATTGAGTAGTTCGTGTAACTACTAAGCCATCTACAGTGTTTGTCTTGACCAGCCCCTTATCTCTGCCGCCATTCAGGCAATTTGATTGCGTATTCGGTTTGCGGCAGCCAGGTTGCTGGAGCGGCACTGCTGGAATGCGCACACAAGGTCGGTGAGGGATGGTTTTGTAGGGGGGCGTTGCGGGGGCGCAGCCCCTGCACAAGGGAGGGCCGAAGGCCCGACCGCACAACTGCAGTGGTTAGTGATTAGTGGTCAGTGAATGGGCGATTTTTCGGCGATGGATGTGGGGATTTGACACGGTCCGGCCGATACCAGAGGTATTCGAGAGTTTACCCCCATTTTGGGATGCATACTGCAGGCCCGAGTAGTGGCATTCATCGGGAAAACGCAGTACAATTTGATGTGGCTGTGCAGCGTCCTTTTGCCGGTTGCAGCGGTGGGCGTAGCAGTTAGTTTTTGGGTCCGTGGCGAACTGAACTGCGGTCGCGGCATATTCAGGATGCAGCTGGGTAAATCTCGCTCAGCTTCCATGTAAATAAATTGTTTGCGGAGGGTCTCTATGCAGATCACCGATCTCAAATGCGCAATACTGGGCGGGAGCCCGGTTGTTCGGATCACGACTGATGCCGGCATCGAGGGCTACGGGCAGGCCGAACATTTCAAGTCTTACCTCAAGCCCCACGTCCTCTTCTATCGCAAGTATATTTTGGGAGAGGATCCGACCGACGTCGAGCGAGTGATGTTGCGCATCCGGCGTATGGGCAGCTTCAAGCCGTGGGGGAGTGCGGTCAGCGCGATTGAGATGGCGCTGTGGGATATCGCGGGACAGGCGGCGAACGTGCCGGTGTACAAGCTGCTGGGCGGGAAGGTACGGGACAAGGTGCTGGTCTACAACGGCGCGTTGCGATTTCCGTTGGCCGGCCAGGAACCGGAGCACTACGCCGAAAATATGGCACGGATGGCGGAGGCGCGCGAAGGGTTCACGATTATTAAGCAGGGCGTTGGCTACCACAGCAACATGCCGGACGAACTGGACGATTTCTCTTACGGCGAGCGGCTGGGGGTGGACCACCAGACCGAGCGCGGGCTGCTGACGGAGAGGGGGTTTAACCATGTCGTGGCATGCATTGAGGCGATGAAGGAGGTAACCGGCGACAGGATCGGCCTGGCGCTCGACTGCGGGCCCGGTTGGACGGTTCCGGACGCCATACGGTTGGCCAAGGCGGTGGAGGGGATGCATTTGATGTGGCTGGAAGATACGATTACCGGAGACTACACTCCCTATGTGCTGGCCGAACTGTACCGAGAGTTGACTCGCAGCAGTTCCACGCCAATTCACACCGGCGAACAGATCTATCTGCGGCAGAATTTCAAAGAGTTGTTCGAGAAGCAGGCGGTCAACATCGTTGGGCCGGACCCGGCCGACATTGGCGGCATTGCCGAACTGAAATGGGTGGCGGAATATGCGGACCTTCACGGGATATTGATGGCTCCGCACGGGACCGGTGACGGTTTGATCGGCCTGGCCGCGCTGGTGCAGGTGGCGGCGGCGCTGCCGCGCAACTATATCGCATTCGAGTATCCGGTCGGCCGGCCGGAATGGTGGTATGATATTGTGGACGGCTTGCCCGACCCAATCGTCGAGAACAGCTACATCACTGTCTGGGATCGACCTGGTCTGGGTGTCAGCTTTAACAAGACCGCTGCCAGCAAATACCTGGCGACGGAAGACAAGGATTTCTTCAACTGAGCCAAGGAGGCGCGCGCAATGTCCAGTTCTGACATCTATGAGACTCTTGGAATCGAGCCGATAATCAACGCCGGCGGCCACATGACGATCCTGGGTGGATCGGTACTATCGCCGGAAGTGCGGGCGGCGATGGAGTCGGCCAACACGGCTTACACGCGGATGGACGACGTGTTCGACGGCGCGGGCAAGGCGATCGGCGACATGCTGGGAACGGGCGGCGGGTTGGTGACGTCCGGATGCTACGCCGCGCTCGTTCAGGGGGCGGCCGCTATTCTGGCCGGCGACGATGCGGAGCGCATCCGCCAGTTGCCCGATACGACCGGCATGAAGGACGACTTCCTGATCCAGAAGCCGACCCGATACCGCTATGACCGCAGTGTTACTGTGCCGGGCGGGAAGCTGGTGGAGGTCGGCGACGATGACAGCTGCACGCCGCAGCAGTTGCGGGATGCCATCGGTCCCAATACGGCAGGCATTCTTTACTTCGCGGCCGGTGAGCGATTCCCCAATACGGTCTCGTTGCCGGAGGCGATTGACATTGCCCATTCTGCCGGAATCCAGATTCTGGTTGATGCAGCCGCGGAGATTTACCCGTTGGAGCGCATGCGCCGCGTGGCGACCAGCGGCGCGGACCTGGTCTGTTTCGGAGGCAAGTATCTGGGTTCGGGCAACTCGACAGGGATTCTTTGCGGTAACGCCGAGTTTGTCGCAAAGGCGCGTCTCAACGGCTTCACCGGCTTCGAAACGGGCAACAACAGCATTGGCCGGGGCTACAAGGTTGATCGTCAGGAAGTAATCGGCACGACCATCGCGCTGCGCCACTGGCTGGACACAGATCATGAGCAGCGGCTGCAACTTCAGTCTGAGCGCATTGCCCAAATCGCTGATGGACTGGCCGGCATCCCGCACGTAAATGCGAACAATATGTGGGAGCAGGACGGTCAAGGCCCGTGGATGCGTCTGAGTGTCAACTGGGATGAGCAGGCGAAAGGTCGAACTGCGGGAGAGGTTTCTGAGGCGCTACAGAACGGCTCGCCGGCGATCTTCTGCCGTTCAGAGGCGGGCGACCTGCACATCGCCGTCCATACTCTAAATGAGGGAGAGACCGAAATCGTATTGCGCCGACTCCAGGAGGAGTTGGCCTAGCTTTAGCGTTTACCAGGACATTTGACATGACAAGATCCCGACCCGGCCGCCATTTTCTGCAGATTCCCGGCCCCACCAACCTGCCCGGGCGCGTGGCGCGCGCGCTCTCGCGCCCGACGATTGACCACCGGGGACCGGAATGCGCAAGCCTGACTCTCAGCATTCTGGAACGGTTGCAACAGGTCTTCCAGACAAACGGGCCCGTGATTATCTATCCTTCGTCGGGCAACGGGGGATGGGAGGCGGCGCTGGTGAATACGCTTTCGCCGGGAGATCGGGTGCTATTCTGCGCCAACGGCCAGTTTGCGGCCGGCTGGACGAAGGTGGCTAATGGACTGGGTCTGACGGTAGAGGAGCTGCAAGGGGACTGGCGCTGTCCCGTTGATCTGGCGGCGCTTGAAGAGCGGCTGGCGGCGGATGGCGGGCGCGAGATTCGCGCGCTGGCGATGGTGCACAATGAGACATCGACAGGGGTTGTCAACGACGTGGCGGGCGCGCGGGCGGCGCTGGACCGCACCGGTCACGACGCGTTGTTGATGGTGGATGTCGTCTCCTCAATAGGCGCGATGGATTATCGCCATGACGATTGGGGCGTGGATGTAACCGTTGCCGGGTCGCAGAAGGGTCTGATGATACCACCCGGACTGGGATTCAACGCGGTCAGTTCCAAGGCGTTGGCCGCGGCGGAGACGGCGCGGCTGCCGCGAGCCTATTGGAACTGGGGGCCGATCCTGGAGTTCAATGCGCGTGGATTCTATCCCTATACTCCGTCCACGAATCTGCTTTTCGGCCTGGATGAGGCGCTCTCGATGCTGTTTGAGGAAGGTTTGCCGCAGGTCTTCGCACGCCACAACCGTCTGGCGGAGGCGACGCGGCGGGCTGTGCGCGGCTGGGGGCTGGAGGTTTTATGCCGGGACCCGCATGCCTATTCCTCTGCGCTGACGGCGGTGGTAATGCCTGAGGGCTACGATGCCGACGACCTGCGCCAGGTCATCCTCGAGCGGTTTGATATGTCGTTGGGTACAGGATTGGGGCAGGTGAAGGGCAAGGTTTTTCGGATTGGCCATCTCGGCGATCTCAATGAACTGACATTGGCCGGCACGTTATGCGGCGTCGAGATGGGTTTGGCAGTTTGCGGCGTTCCTCACGTCAGAGAAGGGGTCAGCCAGGCGTTGGCGTTCCTGGCGAAGGACCAATGACGCAGCTTCGGTAGGACCGTTCCCCGTCAGGAGAAAACCATCGATAGCCAGGTAGATGTGCAGAGGCTTGCAGGTGAACTGCGGGCTGCGCTCGCCGGCGAGGTCAATTTTGACAGCGCCAGCCGGGCAATGCACGCGACCGATGCAAGTGTCTACCAGATTATACCTGTGGGCGTGGTGACACCGCGCAGCCGGGAGGATATTGTAGAGGTCGTGCGGATTTGCCGGCAACACGGTGTTTCGATTACTGCACGCGGGGGAGGGACCTCTCAGGCCGGGCAAGCGATTGGCGCCGGCATCTCGCTGGATTTCTCCCGGTATATGAACCGGGTGCTGGACCTGGACATTGAGGCCGCGACTGTCACGGTCGAACCGGGAATCGTTCTCGACGAACTGAATGAACTGCTAAAGCCCCATGGCCTGCAGCTGCCGCTGGACCTCTCTACTTCCAACCGGGCCACAGTTGGCGGGATGATTGCCAACAACTCCGCGGGCACGCGCTCGATCATCTACGGCAAGACAATTGATTATGTAGAGTCGCTCGAGGTTGTCTTCGCTGACGGCAGCGGCGCGCAGGTAGGCTCGCTTTCGCCGGCGTCGCTCCAGGCCAAGTTGGGTCAACAGGATTTGGAGGGCGCGGCCTATCGCACAGTGATAGGGCTCGGCAGCGAGCTGGAAGCCGAAATCCGTCAGCGATACCCGCGGATTATGCGCCGGGTCGGAGGCTACAACCTGGACGAGTTCCTGCCAGAGGACGACGAAGCCCCCTCTTCGCGACAGTTCAACCTGGCGCGCATTCTGGTGGGCTCCGAAGGTACGCTCGGACTGACAGTGGCGGCGACGATGCGGTTGGTGCCCTTACCGCCCCGCAGGGTCCTGTGCAGCGTGCAGTTCGACGATCTGCTGGAGGCGATGCGCGCGACGCCGGTGATCCTGGAGCACGGACCGTCGGCGGTAGAGTTGATCGACCGTTTCATGCTGGACATGACGCGCGGCCGCATCGAATATGCACCGCTGCGCGGCTTTATTCACGGTGACCCGGGCGCGGTGCTGCTGGTGGAGTTTTTTGGTGCGTCGGACGAGGAACTGAGCGGCAAGATTGGACGCCTGGAGAAGGATCTGGAGGCGCGGGGGTTGGGCAACTATCTGTACCGTGCGCTAGAGGCAGATGAGCAGGGCCGCATCTGGGAGTTGCGCCGCGCCGCGCTGGGGTTGACGATGGCGGCGACCGGCGACGCAAAGGCGATTTCGTTTGTCGAAGATACGGCAGTGCCGCCGGAGCGCCTGCATGATTACATTGAAAACTTCCAGGAGATTCTGGCGAAATATGACACGCAGGCCGGCTTTTACGCGCATGCGTCTGTCGGGCTGCTGCACATTCGCCCGGTAGTCAATCTGAAGCGTGTGCAGGGTGTGGAGCGTTTCGAGGCGATCGCGACGGAGGTGGCGGACCTTGTGCTGGAATACGGGGGCGCGCTTTCGGGGGAACACGGCGACGGGTTGGTGCGGGCGCCATTTCAGGAAAAGATGTTCGGAACGGCACTGTACAGTGCGTTTTGTGCGGTGAAAGCCGCCTTCGATCCGACCAACATGCTCAATCCTGGCAAGATTGTGCACGCGCCAGCCTTGACCTCCAATCTTCGCTACGAACAGACCGATAAGCAGACGACTTTACCGGAGAGGCAACCCCTTCAGACGGCAGGGGAACTGGCCGCGGTTCCTATTGATAAGGGCCGCCCGGAAGGAGACGGTGCAGGCTCGGAAACTGACAGTGGGGAACCGGAACACGCCACCGTTTTCGATTTTTCCGATTTTGGCGGGTTGTTGCGGGCAACCGAGCAGTGCAGCGGCGTGGGGGCGTGCCGCAAGACGCTCACAGGCACGATGTGCCCGTCGTATATGGCTACGCGTAACGAAATTGACAGCACGCGCGGGCGCGCCAACGCACTGCGGGTGGCACTTTCCGGCGGTCTGGAGGCGACCGGCTTCGGCGACGAGGAGCTGCTGCCGGTCCTCGACCTGTGTTTGGAATGCAAGGCCTGCAAACGGGAGTGCCCGACCGGGGTGGATATGGCCCGTCTCAAGAGCGAGTTTCTGCACCAGTATCATGTGCGACACCGGGCGCCGTTGAAGGACCGCGTGCTGTCGCAGGCGGATCGGATTGCGCGGTGGGGTAGTCGTTTGGCGCCGCTTTCGAACTGGCTGGCGGCGGCCGGCCCGGTTCGACGGCTGAACGAGAGGTTGTTTGGTCTGGACCGGCGGCGTCCTTTGCCGGCATTCAGCGCGCGACCGTTTACTCGGAGTCGGCACACTGTCAGGCATTCCGGCGATTCTGAGAAGATGCGCGTGGCGCTGTTCGCGGACACTTTCAACAACTACTATGAACCGGCGCAACTTGCCGACGCGGTTACTGTGTTGGAATCCTGCGGCGCGGAGGTTACGGTTGCTCCGCAGGTCTGCTGTGGGCGGCCACTGATTTCGAAGGGCTTTTTGGATGACGCCGCGCGTCAGGCAAGCGCGACGACGGCCGCGCTGCTACCTCTGGCTGAGGCAGGAGTGCCGATCCTGTTTTGCGAGCCAAGCTGCTATTCGGCTGTGCAGGACGATCACCCGCGGCTGCTGCGAGGAGAAGCGCAAGCGGAGGCACGCAAGGTGGCTGCGGCCTGCCAACTGGTCGAAGAGTGGGCCGGTCCTCGCATGGCTCCGACGAAGCCAGGTCCTGCCAGAGTGCTCGTACATGGACACTGCCACCAGAAGGCGCTGGTGGGAATGCAGCCTTTGCAGCAACTTCTTTCCGCCATACCTGATTGCGAAGTGACCGTGCTGGACAGCGGCTGCTGCGGGCTGGCTGGGATGTTCGGATATGAGCATTATGACGTCTCCCGCCTGATCGGCGAACGGCGCTTGCTCCCGGCAGCGCGCGCCCTGGAGGAGAACGAAACTTTGGTAAGTCCTGGCTTTTCTTGCCGCCAGCAGGTCAAGCATTTTACCGGCGTAGAGTCCCATTCACCCTTATCTCTGCTCGCTTCGCTGCTATGAATGGAGGAATTGAGACTGTTGAGTCGCCGACGTTTTGGGCAGGGCAAATGGCGGCAGGCCATCAGAATCCTCGAGCCAGGAGTGCTGACTCTGCTTTTCCTACTCTCGACCCACATCGCCTATCAGGCCGGCTGTTCCCCAATTGACAGGAGTGATTGGACCAGAGCGGTTGGATCATAGTGGATTGGCGCGCGTGTAGTATACTAACCGCAGTTTGCGCATTAACCTTTCAGAATTCCTTTTACGATCCCAACACCAGCACCTTGAACAGAAGGAATCCCTTGGAACTCAGGTCATTTTTCAATCTGACGACTCGGCGCGTCGCCCGTCCGGGAGTGCGCGCGGCAGGTGGAAGGCAGGGCTGGTGGTGTATTCCGCGCCCCTCGGAGGCGAGCGCTCGACTTCGCGCCAGCGGCCTAGCCCTTTTGGTACTAGTGGTATTATCGGGCTGCGCGGGGGCCGACGGGCCGGAAACGCCGACACCGACTAAGACCGCGGAAGCAGGCGCAGTTGAGCCGACCGCCGATACAGCAACGCCGCCCCCTGCCAATGCCGCGGCAGACTCCGGCAGGGCTACGGAAAGTGTAGCAACAGCAACGCCTGCGCCGGGCAGCGTCGCGCACTATACCGGGCTGCCGCTGGCAGATCCCTCGTTGCTGCAAGAGACGCCGATCTTTGTGTGCCTGAATAATGATGTTACAAGCCGAGCAGCCCACTACGGTCTTAACGAAGCGGACGTGACCTACGAGTATATCGTGGACGGTTACCACCTCACCCGCATCACGAGCATGTTCCAGAGCATCCCGGCCAAAGAAATCGGTCCGGTACGCAGCGCGCGCTGGCCCAATATTCATACAACCTATATGTTCGACGGGCTGCTGGTCTGCTCCGGCGGAAGTGACGGCATCCGCTATCTCTTGAAGAACGAGGTGGGTTTCCCATATCTGGACGCTGATACGGAAGATCCGGAGAGCGTTACCTATTTTTACAGTGTTGGCGACAACTATCGCACGCGCTTGCGGACGAGCGTCGACAGGGTGCGCCGGTGGATGCTCGACATGGCGAAGACCTGTGAGGTTTCGCCGCTGCTGCCTTACTGCCTGGAGATATTCACTCCCTGGTTGGAAGGGCAGAAGAATAATCCACGGCCGTATGAGCGGGCGAGCTTCAGTTTCAGTGACGCGCCGAAAGAGTTCTGGGCCGGGGATGCGACGACCATCCGTGTTCCTTATCCGGAGAACAACGGTGTCGAATGGCGATACGATCCGGCCAGCGGCCAGTATGTACGATTCCAGAGCGGTGCGCCGCACATGGACCAGGCTACGGGCCGGCAGATAAGCAGCGACAATGTCATTGTCGTCTATGCTGAACATGAACTGACGAATATCGTGGAAGACAGCTTGGGAACTCTGAGCGTGAAGATCCATTTGTATGGGTTTGGCGACCTGCGCGTTTTCCGCGATGGCAAGGTATACGAAGGTACCTGGCGCGCGAACGACCAGAGCCCGCCGCGCTGGTTCGGTCCTGGCGAGCAGCCGATAACATTGAAACCGGGGCGTACCTGGATTCAGGTCGTGCGCACTAACGACAGAATAAGTTATCAATAAGGTAAGGTAGTTTTTTCGGTTCACGGTAAGCTCTTAGTACTACAACCGCACTCTAGCTGGCCGAAGACCGAAAGTGCAAAAGGAGGCGCAGAAGTGGCTGCATTTGGGCCGTTCATTCAGTTCCGTGGTTGTTCAGAATGCGCTTTCGCACCCTCATTTTTGCCGGAAAAACTGCAGATTCGTGAATTGCGGTTGTAGTATTAGCCACAGTGCTTGAACAGCCGGTTATCCTTGGAATCATTTCAGGCTCTTGGTGACGCACAACTGGTGTGGAGCCGCCGCCAGGCTCGCCAGCCGACACGTTGCTAAGAATGCACACGGTCGGTGAGGGATGGTTTTGTAGGGGGGCGTTGCGGGGGCGCAGCCCCTGCACAAGGGAGGCCGCTTGCGGCCGACCGCCCATAACACAACAATGAGGGGAGAAGTCACACGTTTGCTCGCCTCGTTCGGGGTTGCGGATCAGTTGCGGCTGAGTAGATACCAAACAGCTTTTTACTGCGGCGGGCAGGCTACTGGCAGCAGGCAAGTACTGCAGGCCGCTGCGCCGAAACGTAACGGGGCTGGGACAGGGTCTTGTAAGAAACCTGGTTCTCAGTAACTGACCAAGAGCCACTGGAGTTCGCGAATGTTGCGGGTTAAAGTTGTCTGTACAATTGGGCCGACCAGTACCGATCCCGATATCCTCGCCCAGATGATCGACGCGGGCATGAATGTTGCACGCATCAATATGAGCCATGGCGATCATGATTTTCACGCGCGCAACATTCACACGATTCGTGAGATTGCTCAGGAGCGCAACCGGCCGGTAGCGATTCTGGTTGATTTGCAAGGACCGAAATTGCGTGTGGGCCAGATGCAATCGGGGGGCGTGCCGCTCGTATCAGGCGAAGAGTTGATTCTCACGACCGAAGAGATCATCGGCGAGCCGGGGCGGGTACCGATCCAGAATAAGGAGGTGCCGGCCAGCATCGAGGCCGGCCGCGGGGCGTCAGAGTCTAATACTTCCGGGGAACCGCATGAGCGGATCTTGCTGGATGACGGACTGCTCGAATTGGAAGTGCTCGATGCGACCGAGACGACCGTGCGGACGCGGGTAGTCGTCGGCGGCATCCTGGAAGATCGCAAGGGAATGAACCTTCCGCAGACAAAGCTGACCGTTCCTTCGATGACTGAGAAGGATCGCGTCGATGTCGATTTTGCGCTGGAAAACCAGGCTGACTGGATTGCCCTCAGCTTTGTTCGCACGGCGGACGATGTCCATGCATTGCGAAAGGTTGTGCAGAGCCGTTCGCCGCTGGGCCGGGCTACGCCGATAATTTCCAAAATCGAGAAACCGGAGGCGGTCGAGAATATCGAGGAGATCATCCAGGCATCGGACGGCCTGATGGTGGCGCGCGGGGACCTGGGCATTGAGACAAGCCCGGAGGCGGTGCCGATGATCCAGAAGATGATTATCGCCCGTTGTATTGACACCGATAAACCGGTTATCACAGCGACGCAGATGCTCGACTCGATGATTCGCAATCCGCGGCCTACGCGCGCGGAGGCCAGCGACGTTGCCAATGCAGTGCTGGATGGCAGCGACGCCATCATGCTATCCGGCGAGACGGCTGCGGGAATGTATCCGGTGGAGTCGGTGCAGACAATGGTGAATATTTCCAAAGAGGCGGAGCGAGTGCGCCGTGTCACGCAGCCACACTACCGACCTTCTCAACAGGCGGTGGATGGCTTTTTCGGCACTGAGGCGGCCGATTCCGAACTGGAGCAGGAGCCAGGCTTCGGTGACGCGCCGACGGTCGCGGAAGCAGTCAGTCAGGCTACGGTGGAGACCGCGCAGAACGTGGGAGCCGCGGCGATCATTGCTCCAACTGCCAGAGGGGCGACTGCCAAGAAACTGGCCCGGTTCCGGCCGTCCGTCCCAATCATCGCGGTCACGCCCAGCCACCTTGTATATCGACAGCTAGCCCTTTTCTGGGGTGTCTATCCTCTGATGGGCCAGCGCATGAATACGATTGACGAAATGTTGGAGGATGCGGTGCGGATCGCTTTGCGGGCCGGCTTCGTCCAGCAGGGCGATGTGACAGTCGTGACCGGCGGGGTGGTGGGAGGCGTGCCAGGTGCAACAAATCTGATGACGGTTCGCCGAATCGCCAAGGTGTTGATGAACGGCCAAGGCGTAGGCAACCGCCGTATGAGCGGCCGCGTTGTGCGCTTGAAACCGGGGCAGGATCCCCGTGATCAGCAGCTACAGCACCGGATGATGACTACGCAGGACATTCTGGTTGCTGAGGAGTTAGACGGGGTCAGTACCGAGTTGGTTTACCATGCCGGGGGTTTGATCACGGCTGAATCGGCGCCCGACAGTATTGCGGCACTGGCGGCGGTGGAGTTGGGCATTCCCGCGATTCTGCAGGCGACCGGCGACTGGGACGAGTTGGAGGACGGACAGACGATTGTCATCGATGCCAGAACCGGCAATGTTTACGAGTGGGATCTGTAAGGGATTGACTTTGTAACAGTTCAGAGAACGGCCGGGGGCTGGTTGCCCGATTCAGCAATAGCGCGACGCACGTCCACGCGTAGAAGAAGAACTATCCCAACGACAAAAAAGAGAATGATGGAAACGATCGCCGGGCGCAGGCTACCGGTGAACTGGTTGACCAGGCCGAAAGCGAGCGGGCCAAGCCAGGATGTTCCGCGCTCGCTGACTTCGTAGATGGAGAAGAATTCAGACTCCTTGCCCGGCGGAATCATGTTTGCAAAGAGGCCGCGGCTGACCGCCTGCGTGCCACCCATCACCAGGGCAATAAACCCTCCAAGAATCCAGAACTCCAGGAAGCGGCTCTCTCCTCGCAGGCCCAGATAAGCGTAGATCACGACAAGGGTCCAGACAATCAGGCCGGCGGTAATCGCTTTTTTGGCGCCGATGCGCATCGCGATTTTGCCAAAAAGAAGCGCGCCTCCATAGGCAACGAACTGTATCATCAGAATTACCTGGGTGAGCATGCCCTGCTCGAACTCCAAGCCTCCGCGGACGAGCGGGGCGGTGGCGAAGATTGACGCGGCGGCGAATACTGTTTGGATTCCATCGTTATAGAGCAGATAAGCGATGAGGAAACGGATGGTATGGGGGTAGCGCGCGGCTTCGCTGAACGTTTGGATCAGTTGCTTGATGCCGGCCGACAGATAGTTCTGGCCGGGAGGAAGCGCGCTGGCGATGTCCCGTGAACGCAACAGCTTCCAGGTAACGAATGACCAGCTAAACCACCAGAGCCCGCCGGAGAACAGATTGATTCGCACT
Organism: Caldilineaceae bacterium; assembly: GCA_965116395.1. GTDB lineage: Bacteria > Chloroflexota > Anaerolineae > Caldilineales > Caldilineaceae > Bin5. The sequence continues at coordinate 3,888,095 of OZ220684.1, read as the reverse complement.
GCTAGATTGGAATCGATGCCGATTGTGTCGCGCATCAGATAGAGAGCCAGATTGAGGGTCAACAGAATGCCACCCCCCAGGTAGCCCAGCGCATAGCCCACCGACGACACGCGGTCGCGTTCGTCGGGGTCGGCTATGTCCGGCAGAAAGGCATTGTAGAAGACGGCGGCGGCGCCAAAACAGAAATTAGCGACGATGAATAGCACGGCGCCCAGCCACCAGGTCGGGGCGGTAATGAAGAACATGAACATGGTGGCGATGGAGCCGGAGACGGCGAAAACCTGCATCAGCTTCTTGCGCAGGTTGGAATAATCGGCGATGGCGCCAAGAATTGGCAGGAACAGCACCTGCAGGATGACTGAAATCGTGATGCAATAGGAGAACAGGGAATACGGGGCGACGGGGATACCCAGGAGGCGGGCCAGCCCATCGGGACCGGCCGCCTGTACTGTCAGGTTCGAAACGTATGGTCCGAGAAAGACGGATCCTACTGTTACCGAAAAGGCGGAATTTGCCCAGTCATAGAAGTACCAGCCGACTTGCTCGCGGCGGTTGTCCTGTTTTATTGCGCGCGCGGAAGTCTGCTTGGGGTCAGTTGACGATACAGTGGGCATCAGGTGCTCCTAAGTGACTGGCGCGGCCGACAGTGTGCCCACGGTCAGGGAGGACACAAGCAAAAAGCTGGCCCTGTTCCCCTCGTCTGTGGCCAATATCGCGGTAACGCCGAGCCACCTGAAATGCCGGAGTCCAGCCATTAATGGGTGCGTTTGTCCAGGGATGGGCCAGGGGATGAACGCGATCGACGACGTGTTGGAAGAGGCAGTGCCCATCGAGTCAGGCGAAATGTTTAACCAGAGATGTGATGCCAAGGTCGTTACCCTTGGCGTGAGCGGGTTGGCACAGGGTGGACCATATCTGATAACTGTTTGCCACATCGACAAGGTGTTGATTTACGGACAGGGCTTGGGCATTCGCTGTAAGCGAGGCCGCGTCAAGCGTCTGAAGCCCCAGGGAGGTATCCCATTGACCAGCTGTTGCAGCCCTCTTTGATGACCACACACGACATTCCGGAGGCAAGGGAGTTAACAACTGACAGCACCGAGCCGGTTTACCATGCTGGAGAACCGGGGATGGCAGGGTTGACTTTCGACAGCATTGCGCTCACGGCGGGCGGCGACGTTGGGCATCCAGCTTTCCCACAGGCCACCGGGGATCGAGGCCAACTGGTCGATGTCCGGACTACCGTCAACGATGCCGTAGCCGGCACTATCTTCGAGTGGGATTGGTAGATGGGGCGTCAGTATGTAAGGCTCAGATGACTGCCGGCGGCTTGTTGCCCGATTCTTCTATGGCCCGACGTACGTCCACGCGCAGAAGCAGGAGAAGCCCAACGACAAAGAAGAGAATAATCGATAATATGGCAGGACGCAGGCTACCTGAAAACTGGTTAACTAGGCCGAATGCCAGCGGGCCGAGCCAGGAGGTTCCGCGCTCGCTGACTTCGTAGATGGAAAAGAATTCAGCCTCCTTGCCCTGCGGTATCATGTTGGCGAAGAGGCTGCGACTGACGGCCTGCGTGCCTCCCATGACGAGAGCAATGAATGCTCCCAGAATCCAGAACTCCAGGATTCGGTTCTCCCCTCGCAGGCCCAGGTAGGCATAGATAACCACCACGGTCCAGATCACCAGGCCGATGACAAGCGCCCGTTTGGCGCCGATTCGTATCGCGATCCTGCCGAACAGGAGCGCGCCTCCGAAGGCAACGAACTGTATCATCAGAATGATCTGCGTGAGCATGCCCTGCTCGATGCCCAGCCCTCCCTGGATGAGGGGAGCAGCAGCAAAGATCGCGGCAGACGCAAACACTGTCTGGATTCCATCGTTATACAGTAAGTAGGCGAGCAGAAAACGGATGGTATGGGGGTATTTCGCGGTTTCTTTGAAGGTAGTCCAAAGCTGTTTGAGACCGGTCGACAGGTAGGTTTCGCCGGGAGGAAGCGCCTTGGCGACGTCTCGTGAACGCAACAGCCTCCAGGTAACGAACGACCAGCCGAACCACCACAACCCGGCGGAGAAGAGATTAATGCGCACAGCCATACCGGAGTCGATGCCGATGGTGTCGCGCATCAGGAAGAGAATCAGATTGAGGGTCAGTAGAATGCCGCCCCCCAAGTAGCCCAGCGCCCAGCCCACTGACGACACGCGGTCGCGTTCGTCGGGTTCGGCGATATCGGGAAGAAAGGCATTGTAAAACACGATGGCAGCGCCGAAGCACAGATTGGCGACGATAAATAGTAGACATCCCAGCCACCAGGTTTGGTCGGTAACGAAAAACATGAACATCGTAACGACGGAACCGGCGACGGCGAAAATCTGCAAGAGCCTTTTGCGCAGGCTGGAGTAGTCGGCAATGGCACCAAGAATCGGCAGGAACAACACCTGGAGGATGACTGAAATCGTAATGCAGTATGAGACCAGGGAATATGGGGCGATGGGGATGCCGAGAAGACGGACGAGGCCATCAGGACCGGCCGCCTGTTCGGTCAGGCTGGATACGTATGGGCCGAGAAAGACGGCGCTCACGGTTGTAGAGAAGGCGGAATTTGCCCAATCATAGAAATACCAGCCGAACTGCTCGCGGCGGTTGCCTGGACGCGGCGCCGGCGTCTGCTGTGGGTCAACTGACGATTCTGTGGCCATCAGATGCTCCTTAATGACTGACGCGGCCAAAGGAAAAGCCGCGTTCAGTGCCGCAAGACGCCTGTGGTACGGGCCTAGGGCAGCTGGGGTTCGCCGTACAGGGTTTCGCCGTGGAGTTCATCCAGGCGGACGGGGGTGATTTTGTTGCTGAGGTCGAGGCCCGCGGGAGCCTGGGCCATCACGCGCAGGTAGTTGTCGGTCAGGCCGTTCAATAGAACTTTGTCGGCCTGGTCTGTCAGTTGCTGACCGCCGCCCTCCCACAGGACGGGCCGCGTCGTGCCGACGTTTCTGATCCGTTCCAGTTGGCCGGTGCGCGCCGCGACCTGGTGCATGCGCCGGGAGCGCTCCTGCTTGCGCGCCTTCGGTACCTGGCCGTCAAAATTGGCCGCGGCGGTGCCGGCGCGGGGGCTGAAGGGGAAAATATGTGCGTGGGCAAAACGCATTTCTTCGACGAAACGCAGCCCCTCTTCAAAGTCGGCGTCGGTTTCCCCTGGGAAACCGACGATCAGATCGGTTGTGATGATCAGATCGGGGATGGCTGCGCGGGCGTCAGCGACCAGTTGGCGGTAGCTGGCTACGGTGCAACGCCGGGCCATACGGCGCAGCTGGGCGTCGGTGCCGGCCTGCAGGGGCAGATGCAGGTGCGGGCATAGCCGTCCGGGCCAACGCTGCCACAGATCGAAGAAGCCGTCGGCCAGCTCCCATGGCTCGAGGCTGCTGAGGCGCAGGCGGGCAATGTCGGTATCGGTGAGGATGGCTGCGGTCAACTCCTTGAGATCGGTACTGGAGCTGTCGGGCAGATCCCGTCCGTAGGCGCCCAGGTGGACGCCGGTAATAACGGCTTCGCGGTAGCCGTTTTCGACAAGCTCCTGAACTTCGCGCACGACATCTGCGGTCGGACGGCTGCGGCTGTCGCCGCGCAATGCGGTTACGATGCAGAATGTGCAGCGGTTCTGGCAGCCGTCCTGGACCTTTACAAAGGCGCGTGTACGGCCTCCATCTTCGGCAGCGGGCGCGGGCGAGAAGGGTATTCCGTGCGGCTGAATGCGGGCCAGGTCGTCTGGATCGGAGAATTGCGCGCTCCAGGGTTCCAGTAGCGTGTGCAGCATCTCCTTGGCATGGTTGTCGGCGACGAGCTCGACGCCGGGCAACTGGGCGCTCTCCTCGGGGGCCAGTGTCGCGTAGCAGCCGGTTATGGCGATACGGGCGTTGGGGTTGCGCTTGTGCAGGTGACGCGAGGCTTGGCGGCTTTTGCGTGCGGCCTGGGCCGTGACTGCGCAGGTGTTGAGCACAATTACGTGCGCATCTTCGGGACGGCCGACGATGCGGTGACCGGCCGCGCTGAGACGGCCTGCCAGTGAACTGTTTTCGCTGAAGTTGAGCCGGCAGCCCAGTTGGTCAAGAAAAACGCGCATGGTTTTGAAGCTAGTGGCTGGTTGGCAGCGGCTGCTCTTGGTCTGTGAAAAATGCCACTGATGATAACAGGATAACATAGAACTATTCTTATCATTTAATGCTGAATCAGTTATACTTCTAAGTATGAAACTGTCACTTTCGGTGCGGGTCGCGGAGAGCTTCAGCAACAAGCGGGTGAGCACAATCCCGTTAGGAGACCTGGCGCGCATTGCGGCCGACGCAGGATACGAAGCCCTCTGTATGCGGGCGTCGGTTGTGGGTGTTCACAGTGCGGCCGGCACAGCCGCGCGCGTGAGGCGAACGGTGGCAGAGCAGGGTCTGACCATTTCGATGATCACGGCCGATTTCCCTGTTCCTGAAAACAGCGCGGAAGGGCCACTCAGTTTGCGGCGGATCACCCCTTCTCTCGATCTGGCCGAGGCGTTGGGGGCGGACTTGATTCGTATTTGCATGAAGGAGGATGAGGACATAGTCCACGCGCAGCGGGCCGCCGACGAGGCGCGCGAGCGGGAAATCCGCCTGGCTCATCAGAGCCACACGCGCAGCCTGTTCGAAACGGTCGATGGGTCAGTGGAGGTTCTGAAGGCTGTGGGGCGGCCAAACTTCGGCATCATCTATGAGCCGGCCAATCTGGCGCTGTGCGGCCAGGAGTACGGTGAGGAAACTTTACGCGCATTTCAGCCCTGGCTATTCAACGTCTATGTGCAGAACCACACGCCGGAGCCGGACGGTCTGCAGCCGATGGAGACGTGGACTCGGGGAACGGTGATGTCCACGATGCGGCCGTTGGACGCGCCCGGCGGCATCGACTTTTCCTCCATCTTCGACGGGTTGCGGGCAATCGGCTACGATGGCTCCGTGACCATGCACCAGGCTTTCGGCGGGGACATGACGCCGGAAGAGGCGACCCGGCGCACGGCAGCATTTTTGGGAGGGCTGATGGGGTAGAGATCCGGCTCACACCTCCCAGTGTGCGAGCCATGTGCAGGGAATTCCGGTTTTCTGAGCGATCCAAGTGTCAGACGATTGTGTCTGAGCCTATAACAGAATAGGAGTTTTTCAATGACGAAAAAACAGGCCAACGCGAATTCTTCGGCGCAGGAAACTAGCAGTTCTAATAAACAGTCTCAGTCTCGCTCTACAGCAGACGAGCCAATCGCAAACACCCCTTCACTTGCAATTGTCGACTCTGTTTCTCCGCCCATAACCCGTACCACTGAGCAGCATCTGCCTTCGAACTCCCATCCAACAGAAATAGAATCAGAGCCAACGCAGCCGCATGCTGTTCAGCGCGCGAGCGCGTACTCGGTGGCCCAGGAGCAACTGACGCGCGTCGCTAATGCAATGCATCTTGACGACGATATGCTCGAATACCTGTGTGTGCCCCGCCGGGAATTGATCGTACACTTTCCGGTGGTGATGGATGACGACACGATTCGCATGTTCACTGGTTTCCGGGTGCATCACAACACGGCGTTGGGGCCGACAAAAGGGGGGATCCGTTACCATCCGGATGTGTCCCTGGACGAATCACGGGCACTGGCCATGTGGATGACATGGAAATGCGCGTTGATGAATCTGCCCTATGGCGGCGCCAAGGGCGGTGTCATCGTCAACCCCAAGGAACTTTCGGAGAAGGAATTACAGGCGATGACCCGGCGCTACACCACCGAAATCAGTCTCTTCATCGGGCCGGAGATTGACATTCCCGCGCCGGACGTGGGTACGGATTCGAAAGTGATGGCCTGGATTATGGACACGTATTCCATGAATAGAGGCTATTCGGTGCCTGCCGTTACGACCGGCAAGCCGCTGGCCGTGGGCGGCTCTGCCGGCCGGGAGTACGCCACCGGTCTGGGCATCACATACGTAACCAGGGCGATGCTGCGCCGGCGCCTGGGCCTCAGTTTGGAGGATACAACTGTAGCCATACAGGGGTTCGGCAATGTCGGCAGTTGGACCGCACGCGCCATGCATGAACGGGGCGCGAAGGTGATAGCCGTCAGTGATGTCAGCGGCGCGGTGTATGACGAGCGGGGCCTGGACCCACGCCATCTAAAGCATTACGCTGAGGAGACAGGGACGGTCGTCGGCTATCCGCGCGCGGACGCTTTGACAAAAGAGGAGTTGCTGGAGCTGAAGGTGGATGTGCTGGTTCCGGCGGCATTGGAGGGGCAGATCACCAAGGAGAACGCGGACAAGATCAACGCCCGGGTCATCGCCGAGGGCGCGAACGGGCCGAGCACGCCGGAGGCTGACCGCATTCTGGAAGAGAAGGGGGTCCTGATCATCCCGGATATTCTCTGTAATGCTGGCGGTGTTGTGGTCAGTTACTTTGAATGGGTGCAGGATTTGCAGGCCTTCTCCTGGGATGAGAGCGAGATCCGGCACCAGATGAAACGGAAGCTGCTGGAGAATCTGGATGATGTTCTGGCGATCACGGTACAGACCGGCCAGGACTTGAGGACTGCAGCCTATACAATTGCCATCCAGAGAATAGTGGATGCGGTCAAGTATCGGGGTATCTATCCGTAGAGGGTGGTGCTTGTCAGTGGTTTTCGCGATGGTTTGCGTCCAGATAGCTGCGCAGTATCACCGCCGCGGCGATTGCATCCTGGCCGGCTGCGTCTGACCCTCCTTCGGCGATCCACTCGTCAGCGGCGAAGCTGCTTAGACGTTCATCCCAGAGGACGAGGGGGACGTCCTCGCCGCGGATTGCTTGCAGTGCGCGCGAGAAACGAGCAGCCCAGTTGCGGACCTTCTGTGCTTGCGGACCTTCGCTGCCGTCCATGTTGTAGGGCAGCCCGCAGACGACGAGCACGGCCTCCTCTTCGGCGTAGATCCGGGCAAGGGCTTCGAAGTCGCGGCGGCGGCTGTGGCGGCGTAAAGTACGCAGCGGGCGCACGGTCAGACGCAGGGGGTCGCAGGTGGCGACGCCGATGCGGGCATCGCCCACGTCCAGCGCGATGATCTTGCCGGGTGGTTGAGCTGGGTTGGCGTGGGATTGCGGGGTCATCGGTTGCCAGGGGCTACTGGCCGCTGCGGGCAGCCTCGCTCAGCTCGACCCGCACCTGGATGCGGCTGGCAATCTGGGGGAGGGTGCCGAACCAGGCAGGGTCGAGATAGAAATCCGGCTCCCTGGCAAGCAGCCATTCGTCCTGCAACCGGAGGGCCGCTTCTTCGACGTTCAGGCCGGTCACGGTGCGGCTGACGTCTCTTACGTCGATGGGGATGACGTAGTTTCCGCGTGCGGTCACGGAGTAGCGAAGTGTGCGCCCGCTGACGACCGTGTGCGGTTCGACCGTAAAGCCGATCGATTCCGCGACCAGCTGACCGCGTTCGGGGACTGCCCTGCGCAACATCACCATGGCGGCCTCTTCCGATGCGCTGCGGTTGATGGCGCTTCCCTGGATTAGCACGCGCAAGGTGAGATTCAGTTCTTCGGCCGGTTCATCGTTGAAATGGTCAAAGAATTGGGCGGTGATGTAGGTCTGGATCAGGTCTTCGGGCATCCACTCGTCGGCGCCCAGTTCCGGGGCCAGATTCTCATAGGCCACTTCGCGGATGGTAGTGTATACCTGGTCAAGCAGCCTATCCTTGTCTTCTTGCGTGACAAAACGCACGCGAGCGTTTTCGCCCCCTGCAGTGGGCTCGGGATTGGTTACGCGGACGCGAGAGCGCAAGGCGCCCGCCACTGTGGTAATCCGGTTGCTGGGTACATTGCCATGAAGGCCCGGCTCGGTCGCCTCGATTTCAACTTCGGCCCGCGTGCCAATAGGGCCGTCAATCTCGAGATCTTCGAGGATGCTGAAATCAACATCTTCGCCGGTGCTGGTAGAGACAATCGTGCCGGCCGGGATACGAACCGTGCGGTTGGTCTGGTTGGTAAAGACAACCTTTCCCTCCGCCGTCTCCACTTCGGACCAGCCGCTGCCCGTGGTAGCCACTGATCCAGTTGCTTCCACCGTTGTTTCGAGCAGGCGCGCTGACAGCAGTCCCTGCTCCAGATCGGCGACTTCCACCAGGGGGTCGGCGGTCAATACCACCGCAGTTTCCAAGGCGCGCTGGCCGGGCACAAGTGTGACCGTGGCAGCGGGCAGAACGTAGTAGACGAATCCACCCAAAAATGTGACCAGGAAGAGGCCGACGAACAGGTATCCGATAAGTTGCAGCCAGAGGGGGGTTGCACGGTGATAGCGGCGGGCGGCACGGACGCGCCGGCTGCGGCTGCGTTCAATGGTGGGAAGCTTGCCCACTTTTGGATCGATCGCGCCGTGTTGCTTGCGCCAGTGGGGTGGGTCGGGTAATTCGACGCCGAGTTGGTTGGAATCGATGGGGGGAGCGGCGCCACCTGAGTGCCAGCGGCGCCAGCGCAGGGCGGCTTCACTTCCAAACACGGGGATTCCCAAGCGTTTGGCGTTTCGGCGGATGGTGGAATTACGAGTCACGAACGCCAAGGTCTGGCCCCGGGTCTGGGCCTGACGTTGGAGCAACCGCAGCCGCGTCAGGCTTTCAAGTGGAGCACAGTTTTCGGGCAGGACTACGGCCACAGGACCACTGCCCATGCGCGCGAGTTGCTGACGCAGGGCCTCGACCCGAACTTCGCCCTCAACATGTAGGAGTTCTACCACTGGATTGACCTAATCCTCAGCAACTGACCGATTCCAGATAACTGGCGTTGTAAACGCGCTGTTTAACCAAGCTTTTCTTCGACCCATCCGGCCACCTGCCCGAGAGCCTCAGGAAGTTTATCGGCGTGACGGCCGCCGGCCTGGGCCATGTTGGGGCGTCCACCGCCGCCGCCGCCAACGATTTTTGCGGCGTCGCGCACCAGGTTGCCGGCATGGATGCCCTTTTTGATGGCGTCGTCGGTGGCGGCGGCCACCAGCATCGGCTTCTCGTTGATTACCGAGCCGAGGACAACCACGCTGCTGCCCAGCTTGTCGCGGAACCAGTCGGTCATCTGGCGCAGGGCGTCCACGTCATTTGCTTCCACCTGCTGGGCGAGGACGGCGAGCCCGTTCAGCCGCACGGCGTGGTCGAGGAGTGTCTCGCTCTGCTGGCGACTGAGCTTGGCGCGCGTCTGCTCCAGTTCGCGTTCAAGCTGCCGGTTCTGTTCCTGGAGGCGCTGTACCGCTTCGACGGTCTGCTCCGGTTGCACGCGCAGGCCAGCCGCGACGGTGTCGAGCGCGGCGAGGCGGTTCGCCAGGACCGCGTGCGCGGCACGTCCTGTCAGTGCCTCGACGCGGCGCACGCCGGCGGCGCTGCTGCCTTCGCTTGTAATGAGAAACGGGCCGATCTCGCCGGTGGTTCCCACATGCGTGCCGCCGCACAGCTCCTGTGAGACGTCTTCGCTTCCGTCGCCGATCGAAATTACGCGTACCGTGTCGTCATATTTTTCTTCGAAGAAGGCGAGCGCGCCTTCGGCGACGGCACGGTCAAAGCCTGTCAGGCGATCCTTGACGGGATAGTTGGCGAGCACGGCCTGATTGGCCGCCTGCTCGATGGCGCGCAGCTGATCTGCGCTGACCGGTTGCGGGTGGGAAAAGTCGAAGCGCAACCTGTCCGGGGCCACAAGTGAGCCGCGCTGCCGGACGTGCTCTCCCAACTGGCCGCGCAGCTCGGCATGCAGCAGGTGGGTGGCTGTGTGGTTGCGCATGATGTCCCAGCGCCGCACGGTGTCAATGAAGGCAAAGGCCGGGTCATCAACCTGGACTGTGCCGCTGGTGACTTCGCCTACATGGACAATTAGTCCCGGAATCGGCCGGCGCATCGATGTTACCCGCACCGACCAGACCGGTTTCTGCATGTCTTCGGGGAAGTACTCGATCTCACCGGTGTCGCTGATCTGGCCGCCGCTTTCGACATAGAACGGCGTATCCGGCAGGATTAGCTCGACCTCGTCGCCGGCATGGGCCTGGTTGACCGCCTGGCCGTTTTTCACCAGGCCGATGACGGTTGTATCGGCATCCTCGGCGTCTTCGTAGATCAGGTGGCGGACGCCGTCGTCGCCGAGCTGGCCGCGGCTTCGCAGCTCCTCCAACAGGGTTACGTAGACAGAATTATCGGCTGCGACGCCCTGTTGGTCGCTGCCGGACTGCTGGCGCTGCTGCTCGAGCGCGGCCTGGTAGCCGTCCTCGTCAACGGTGAAGCCGTTTTCCTGGGCCACGTCGCGGGTGATGTCCAGTGGGAAGCCGTAGGTATCCCAGAGGCGAAAGGCATCCTCGCCGGGAATCACGCGGGCGCCGCCGGCCCGCAGACGTTCCATCAGGCCGTCGAGGAGAGAGAGACCTGTGTTCAAGGCGCGCTGGAATCGCTCTTCCTCTGCGGTGACGGTCTGCACGATGAAATCTTCGTCCGACTTCAAAACCGTATAATGGGCGCCGAACTCGGCGATGACGACGCGGCAGATTTCGGCCAGGAAAGGCTCCTCGAAGCCGATCATTTTGCCGAAGCGGGCCGCGCGGCGCAGAATCATGCGCACGACATAGTCGCGGCCCTCGTTGCCGGGCATCACGCCGTCGCTGATCAGGAAGGTTACGGCCCGACCGTGGTCGGCGATGACACGGTAGCCGACCAGGTGCTGTTGGCGCTGCTCGTCAGTGTGCCCCAGTAGCTCCTGGATGCGATCCATGATCGGGGTGAAGGCGTCGGTATCGTAGTTGTTGTCCTTGCCCTGCAGAATCGAGGCCAGCCGCTCCAGGCCGGCGCCGGTATCGACGCTGGGCTTGGGCAGAGGGATCAGTTCGCCGCCGGGCTCGCGCTGCTCGAACTGCATGAAGACCAGATTCCAGATTTCCAGATATTCGTCGTCAACGTTTACGCCTGCGGCGACCTGGTCTTCAAGATCGCCCCAGTAGTAGTGGATTTCGGTGCAGGGTCCGCACGGACCCACTTCCCCCATGTCCCACCAGTTGTCTTTTTTGCCGAATCGCAGGATGCGTTCGGGGGGCGCACCAACCTCTTTCCACAGCTCGATGGCCTCGTCGTCGTCGGTGTATACGGAGAACCAGAGGCGGTCGAGCGAAAGGCCAAATTCGTTTACGAGCAGGTCCCAGGCGAACTGAATCGCGTCGCGCTTGAAATAGTCGCCGAAGGAGAAGTTGCCCAGCATCTCGAAGAAGGTGTGGTGGCGGGGGCTGGGGCCAACGTTTTCGAGATCGTTGTGTTTTCCGCTTACGCGCAGGCACTTCTGGGAGGTTGTGGCGCGGATGTAGTCCCGCTTCTCCAGGCCCAGCAAGAGGTCTTTGAACTGCACCATGCCTGCGTTGACGAAAAGCAGCGTCGGATCGTCTGCGGGCACGAGATTGCCACTGTCGACGTTCTGGTGGTTCCGTTCCTGGAAATACTCGAGGAACCGTTTGCGAATTTCGAAAGTTGAAAGACTTTTCATCGGACGCCTCGCTTGGATTCTGGCTACCGTTTTCGCTGTTCCGGGGGTCAGAGGTCAACCCCGTCGCGCGGGCCACACGGACTGTTGCCGATTTTAGCAAATTCGGGGCCCTATTGGGAAACTTCACTGCCCTTGGCTGGCGGTTCACAACTCCTTTTTCTTGGTGCTGATCCCTAAACGCGTTGATAATGGCTCAACGAAATGCCGTTTAGGTGGTGCAACCCACACGATCGGTTTGCTACGTTTGCGGTGTACTGATTTTCCTGGACCAGGATTCTCGTTTATGACGGCCATTACTGTACGGAACCTGCGAAAGACTTTTCAGATGAAGCGCAAGGCCGCGGGTCTGCGGGGCAGCCTGCGTGCGCTGTGGCGGCCGGCGTACCAGTCGATCGAGGCGGTGCGCGGACTTTCCTTCGCGATGGAGGAAGGAGAGCTGTTGGGCTTCATCGGCCCCAATGGCGCGGGCAAGTCGACCACGATCAAGATTCTGACCGGGATTCTCCACCCAAGCTCGGGCGAGGCTACTGTGCTTGGCCATGTGCCGTGGCAGCAGCGGCAGGACCTTGCTTTTCAGATTGGCTCCGTCTTCGGCCAGCGCCCTCAGCTTTGGTATCACTTGCCGGCAGCGGATACGTTTTATCTTTTTGGCAAGATCTATGAACTTGAAGACGCTGACCTGCACCGTCGCATCGCCTTTCTAGCGGAAGCCTTCGAAATCGAAGAGTTGCTGGAAACGCCGGTGCGCAAGCTGTCCCTGGGCCAGCGCATGCGCTGCGAAGTGGCGGCCTCGCTGCTGCACAAGCCGCGCGTTCTGCTGTTGGACGAGCCTTCGATCGGTCTCGATGTGGTCGCCAAGCAGCGCCTGCGCATGACGATTCAGCGGATGAGCGAGCTGGAGGGGGTGGGGGTACTGCTGACAAGCCATGACGCCGGCGACATTGAAGCGCTGTGCAGACGGGTAATCATTGTCAACCACGGCGAAATCGTTTATCAGGACAAGGTATCCGCGCTCAAGCGGCGTTTTCTGACGGTCAAGACTGTCGACGTGCGCTACAACGAGCAGCTGCCGGCGGACTTCGGCCTGCCGGGCGTGGAGACTCTCAAGGTGGGGCGATACGGTGCAAAATTGCGCTTCGACACACGCGAGACCCCGGTTGAGCCGGTGATCAGCGGCTTGGCGGCAGCGGGCAGCCTGGTCGACGTAACCGTTTCGGAACCATCGCTGGAGGACGTGATAAGCGCGATCTACGAGCGCACGGAGACCGAAAGTGGCTAGCAGAGAGGTGCAATTCATCTCAGATGAGGGGTGCGTGCGAACGCCTTCGGCAACTGCGGTGGCGGGCAAGTACTGGGCGATTTTCCGGACACAGTTGTTGAATAGTCTCGCTTACCCGGTGGATCTGCTGGGTCGGAGCCTGCTTATCGTGCTCTTCATGTGGATCTTCATGAACTTGTGGCGGGTGACATACGGGGCAACAGGTACGCGCTCGATCGCGGGGCTTACTCTGGCGGACACAATGTGGTATCTGATGATGGCCGAAGCAGTCATGCTGAGCAAGCGGGACCTGTCGGAGACAGTTTCTGAGCAGGTAAAGGACGGCAGTATCGCTTATCTGCTCAACAAGCCGTTCAACTTCATCCTTTACCACTTCGCCGCCGGTTTAGGCGACAGCGCTCTGGCCTTTGGGGGCAACCTTGTTGTCGGCAGCGCGATCGTATGGGTGATGGTAGGGCCGCCACCAGGTATCGCGGGCTGGATTTTCGCCTGCATGGCTGTGGTACTCGCCTTGCTGCTGGACTTCTGTTTTTCGGCGCTGATCGGCCTGAGCGCGTTTGTCGTCGAAGAGACTGCCGCTTTTCGCTGGATCTACCAGAAGTTCCTGCTGCTGCTGGGCGGTGTGCTGATCCCGCTGGATTTCTTCCCGGGATGGTTGCAGAGCATCTCGCTCAACTTGCCGTTTGCGTGGATCATATATGGGCCGGCACGGCTCTTTGTGGACCCGAGCCTGGCGCGCCTGGGCCAGGTATTCTTGCAGCAGGGCATCTGGCTGGCGGTTGTCGGCGGCGCGCTCTGGGTATTTTACCGGCGGGCGGCGGTGCGACTGGCGATCAACGGGGGCTGAGCCATGTTTCGTCACCTTTCCTTTTTGCTGGCGTTGTGGAAGACGAATCTTCTGAGCGCGATGGAATATCGCGTCTCTTTTTTGACGCAGATGGTGGGAATGATGCTCAATAACGCCATCTATTTCGTGTTCTGGGTCATTTTCTTCGCCCGCTTCGAAGAGATCAACGGTTGGGACCTGGTGGACATGTTTTTCCTTTTCGGCGTGGTCGCTACCGGCTTTGGCGCGGGGACATATTTGTTCGGCAACGCGATCCGGCTGTCTTCGTTGATCGCGAACGGGCAGATGGATTACTATTTGTCACTGCCGCGTCCTGTCTTGCTGCACGCGCTGGCCAGCCGCAGTAATGCGTCGTCTGCGGGAGATTTCATTTATGGTCTGTTCAGCTTTGGCGCGGCTGTTTTCTTCACCGGTACGTTCGGCGGAATGATGGTGCTGCGGTTTGCGCTGGGCTGCCTGGCGGCGATCGCAGTGCTCATCTCCTTTTTGGTTCTGGTACAGAGCCTTACTTTCTGGATCGGCAATACGGAACTGCTGACGAGAATCGCATTCAATGCGATTGTCACCTTTTCTCTTTATCCGATCACACTTTTCGACGGCACTGCCAAGTTGCTGCTGTTTACGCTGATCCCGGCGACATTCGTCGGCGCGTTGCCGGCCGAGTTTGTGCGGCGTTTTGATCTGATGCAGTTGGTCCAGATTTGCGCGGGCAGCGCGGTGTTTCTCTTTCTGGCTGTCTTTGTGTTCTACCGCGGCCTGCGGCGTTACGAGAGCGGCAGCGCGATTCAAGTGCGCACCTAGGCTGGCCCGGACGAAGAACCCTAGCCATAGCAGGAATCGACTGTATACCGTCAATACTGTCCGTCCACTGTTCCCGATGGCGCCGTTTCAGAGGACGCTAAAGCTCTAAACCGGCCTGATCTCTTTCGCGGAGGCGCATCCCGGTTCTTGGGGCAAAAGGGCCAGGTGTGGAATGCGCGGCGACGGTGGGTGATATTGTATTCCGGCTTTTGGAGGAGCACAGGGCAGGCACAAGGCCTGCCCCTACAGGACCTTTGCGGGGGAAGGTGAGGGAGGGGTGTCAGAGGTGCGTGGAGACTGATTGAAATGGTTGGTGGGCCGAAGGGAGACATCGTTGGGTAGAGACAGCGTTGGGGAAGAACCAGCACGGTGGGTAGACAGAGGGGGGCGTTGCGGGGGCGCAGCCCCTGCACAAGGGAGGCCGCTTGCGGCCGACCGCCCATAAGCAAGGAGAGAGTTCACCCCTATTTTGGGATGCACGCTTTCGCGGTAACCGTTTGCCCGCGCCTTTTTTCTGTGATAGCATGATGCCCGCCATTGTCAACCATACTGACATGGGGAAGACGTATGTCCGATTGCACCAACTGCGGTACCTGGAATCCCGACGACAAGGATGTTTGCTGGCGCTGCCAGACAGTTCTGCCGCGGCCGGTGGAGAAGAAGCCTAAGCGGCGCATGGTAATACTCGGCATGCCGGTCTGGGTGTGGATCGTGGTCGGGCTAATCTTCGTTGTTCCTCTCTTTGGCCAGTGCGCGCAGCTCGGGGTCCCTGGCGGATAGTGACTAGCGACAGCCTTCCCTCGGAAACAGACGTCTTCTCTCTGTTGAAAGAGTTGAGCGAGACCCCCGGCGTCAGCGGCCAAGAAGAGCGGGTACGCGCCTGCATCAGCGACCATCTGGATCCGCTCGTTGATGAACTGCGTACCGACACCCTCGGCAATCATACAGGCTATAAGCGCGGCGCGGATGTGCCGACCGGACGAATAATGCTGGCCGCCCATATGGATGAAATCGGCCTGATCGTCACCCGGCTGGAGCAAGGTTTTGTGCGGTTCGCGCCGGTTGGCGGCGTCGATTTGGGAGCGTTGCCTGCGCAGGAGGTAACGGTCCACGGCCGCGATGACCTGCCAGGGCTGATCGCCAGCCGGCCGCCGCATGTGCTTTCAGTAGAGGAGCGCGGGAAGCCGTTTACTCAGGCGGAACTTTTTATCGACGTTGGCCTGCCGGCCGACGCGCTGGCCAGATCGGTGTCAGTAGGAGATTTCATCTCGGTCCGCCAAAGCGCCAGCAGGTTGGGAAGTGGGCAGGCTACAGGCAAGGCGCTGGACAACCGCGTTTCGGTGGTGGTGCTGTTGGAAGCGCTGCGCATGCTGCAGCGCCGCAGCCACGCGTGGGACATTTTCGCGGTGGTTACGGTTCAGGAGGAGATCGGCTTGCGCGGGGCTAAGACAGCCACTTTCGAGGTCGCGCCGGACGTTGGCATTGCCCTGGACGTTGCCTATGCTGAACAGCCGGGTGCGGCCGCGGATGAGGCTCTGCCGATGGGCTGCGGTCCGGCAATTGGCTTGGGGCCGAACATTCACCCTGTACTGAAAGGGCTGCTGGTCAGTACAGCCGAACGCAATGAAATTCCCCATACAATTGAGGCCCTGCCCGGGAACACGGGTACAGACGCGTGGGCGATGCAGATTTCACAGTCCGGCATTCCGACCGCCTTGATTTCGGTACCGATACGCAACATGCACACGCCCGTCGAATCGGTCGCCCTCAAGGACATTGAACGGAGCGCGCGACTGCTGGCCGAGGCGATATGCGACCTGCCTGACGACCTGTCCGCGCTGGCGCTCGACAACCAGGGCTGATACTGGCCGCCCCGGGATTCGCGCGCATTTGACCACATTTTGAAGACTTTTGCCATGGATGAACTGCTGGAGAAACTATCCAACGCCCGCGGGGTCGCGGGGCAGGAGGGAGAGGTACGGGCCATCCTGCTAGAGGAGTTGGCCTCGCATGTGGAGGATATCACTGTCGACTCAATCGGCAATCTGATTGCCCGCAAGAGAGGCTCGAACGAGGAAGGGCAGCAGCGGGTGATGCTCGCCGCGCATATGGACGAAGTGGGCGGGATGGTGATGCGCTGCAATTCGAACGGCACATTGAATTTCCGTAGTGTGGGCGGTCTGGACCCGCGCATATTGCCCGGCAAAAGGGTGACGATCGGGGCGTCAGCGGTGCCGGGCGTGATCATGCGGGCGCCGCATGCGGCTCGGACGAGTAAGCGGGTGATGCCGATCACCGAGCTCCGCATCGACACCGGCGGCGCAGGCGGCATCGTGCCGGGCGACATGGTCACATTTGAGAGCAGCTACGAGCAGTATGGGCAACTGTTGAAGGGCAAATCCTTTGACGATCGAGTAGGTTGCTACATTCTTGCCGAACTGTTGAAAAGCGAGTTCGATTGCGAACTGGTGGGCGTCTTTACCGTCCAGGAAGAGATTGGCCTGCGGGGGGCGGGGGTGGCGGCCTACGCGGTGCAGCCTGATGTGGCGGTGGCGCTGGAAGGGACGGTCGCCGATGATCTGCCGCGTCAGGAAGACATAAGCCCGACGACCGAGCTAGGCAAGGGTCCGGCCATTTCAGTGATGGACCGCAGCGCTCATGCCGACCGCCGGCTTGTGCGCATTCTGACTGAGACTGCGGACGCGCACGACATTCCGTGGCAGTTCAAACAGCCCGGGGTCGGCGGTACCGACGTGGGCAGCATTCATCTGGCCCGCGGCGGTGTACCGGCTGTGGCGGTGGCAGTGCCGTGCCGATATATCCACACGCCGGCGGCGCTGATGGACCCGGCCGATGTACGGGATACGATTCAGTTGATGAGTAAGGCTTTGGCCGGCCCGTTGGGGCGGCCGTTGGGGGCCGAGCGGAGTTAAGAATGAAAGAACTGATAGAAGAGTTGTGCAGCGTATACGGCCCCAGTGGGCAAGAGGAGCGGATCAGCGAAGCTATCGTTCCTCATTTGGACGGCCTGGTCGATGAAGTTCGAAGCGACAGGCTGGGCAACCTGATTGCGGTGAAACGCCCGACGGACGCCGGCGGCAACGGCAAGCGCATCATGCTGGCCGCGCACATGGATGAAATCGGCGTGATGGTGACGCATGTTGATGCGCAGGGCTTCTGCCGCTTTACGACAATTGGGGGCGTGCTGACCAGCTCTCTCATCGGTAATCGCGTTGAATTTGCCAACGGCGTTGAAGGCGCGTTTGGTCTGGAGGGCTCGGCAATTGCGCGCGAGCGGCCTACGCTGCAGAAGTTATTCTTGGACGTGGGCGCCACGGGCAAAGAAGATGCGCAGGTACGGGTTGGCGATACGGCAGTCTTCCGCAGCAGCTTCGGCGCGGTGGGCGACCGGCTGTTCGCTGCCAACCTCGATGATCGGATTGGATGCGCGGTGCTGATCCAGGCGCTGCGCGAGTTAGAAAGTTCGCCGCATGAGATTTTGGCGGTTTTTACGGTGCAGGAAGAGGTGGGCACGCGCGGCGCCACTACGGCCGGATACGGTTTGGAACCGGAGATTATGCTGGCCATCGACGTGACGGCCACCGGCGACTTTCCGCAGGCGACGCCGATGGAGGTGGCACTGGGTAAAGGCCCGGCGATCAAGATCATGGACAGGCGCATGATTGCCCATCCAATGGTGCGCGGCTGGCTTGAAAGTGCGGCGCAGACCCACGAGATTCCTTATCAGCTGGAAGTATTGGAGTACGGCACGACCGACGCAGCCGCTGTGCAGGTCAGCCGCGCAGGTGTCCCCGCCGGTACGGTTTCGATCCCCTGCCGCTATGTCCACACTCCCTCACAGGTGGCAGACTGTAATGACGCGCGTAATGCGGTACGCCTTTTGGTAAACGCGCTCAGTAGCGAACTCCCCTAGCGTCCTTGCGTAGCGGGCGGCAATTGAAGTGGATAGCCGGGAAAGCCCAACACTGACCACTGGTCACTGCAGGTATGTTTCGTGATATCGCCGACAACCTGACCGCTTGGCATGCACGGCAACAGCGGGAACTGCCTTGGCGCAGCGAACCGGCCGGCGTACGCGACGCGTATGCTGTGTGGGTGAGCGAAGTAATGGCGCAACAGACGCAGCTGACTGTTGTGGTCGATTATTTCAACCGCTGGATGGAACGGTTTCCGACGGTCGAGGATCTTGCAGGTGCGGACCAGCAGGAGGTCCTGAAGCTGTGGGAGGGTCTGGGGTACTACAGCCGCGCCAGGAATCTACATAGAGCCGCGCAGATCGTCGCAGACGAGTTCGGGGGGCGGTTGCCTCGCACACGGAGGGAGCTTCTGCAGTTGCCCGGCATCGGTGAATACACGGCAGGCGCGATCCTCAGTTTGGCCTTTGGGCAGGCGGAACCGATTCTCGACGCGAATGCAAAACGGGTCTTCAGCCGCATTTGGGACATTGACGAGCCGATTGAATTAAGTTCCACCGAGAAGCGGTTGTGGCAGCTCTCCCGTCAGCTAGTAGATGCGGCGCAGGATCCAGGCACTGTGAACGAAGGTCTGATGGAGTTGGGCGCGCTTCTGTGCCGGCCTCGCAATCCGCAGTGCCGGGATTGTCCACTGCGGTCACATTGTTCGGCTCGCAGGCAGGGTGTTCAAAACCGGCGCCCAGTGCGCCGTCCTCGCGAGGATGTCCCACACATTGAGGTGGCAGCCGCTGTGATTTGGGAAGGCGCGCCGGGCGTCTCCCGTCTGCTGATCAGTCAGCGTCCTGAGAAGGGACTGTTGGGCGGATTGTGGTCGTTTCCAAATGGCGCTATGGACGCGGCCGACAAGGACCTACCGGCCTGCTTGGAGCGCGTCATCCGGCAAGTATTGGGCGTGCCGATTGACGTGGGGGAGCAGGTAGCGAGCGTGGAGCACGGTTTTACCCACTTTCGCATGACACTGTCCGCCTTCCACGCCCGGATCTGTGCGGGTAAGCCAAGAGCGGTCGGCGTAAGCGACTGGCGCTGGACCACGCTGGAAGAGATAGAACAGTTCCCATGTCCTGTCCCTGATCGCAAGATCATCTTGGCCCTGCGCAACCTGTTGGAGGAGGTTTAGACGTCCAGGCATGCCTATGCGACTGGTTGGATTCCGCTGCCTGAGCAGGACTGTCTTGCTGCTAACGACCTGCTTTACTTTGGTCAGTTGTACGCCATTGGAGTTAACCCCTTCTCCATTCCAGGCGACGCCCGGCGTCTTCGCTACTCGAGAGTCGGCGGCCCCTCTGCCGGCACAGATGCAGGACATTGACGAGCGCGGGCTAGACATTGCTGAAAGGCGCCTGGTTGACCTGTATAAGCGTGTTGCGCCAGCGGTTGTGACGGTGACAACGCACGTGCAGCGCCGCGGCTTCTTTGCCGAATTGGTTCCGCGCGAAGGATTCGGCTCCGGTTTCGTGATCGACGACGATGGCCACATTCTCACGAATTTCCACGTGATAGAAGGCGCGCAGCATATTGAGGTCGAGTTCGAAGAGGGCGTTTCATTTGCGGCTGAGGTGGTCGGCCATGACAGCCGCTTCGACCTGGCGCTGCTCAAGATCGACGCGCCGCCCGAGCTGTTGCAGGCGGTCGAGTTCGGAAGTTCAGCGGCCTTGCAGGTGGGGCAACGTGCGGTTGCGATCGGGAACCCATTCGGCAAATACCGCCGCTCTCTCACTACGGGCGTGATCAGCGGTTTGGAGCGCACGCTGGAGGCAGGCGGGGACCGGTACGTTGGCGGCATTATCCAGATCGATGCGGCAATTAACCAGGGCAACTCCGGCGGTCCGCTGCTGGACAGCTCGGGTCGAGTTATCGGCATGATTACCGCCCTATTCAGCCGCAGCGGCGCCAACACGGGCGTCAGTTTTGCTTTGCCTGTCGATAAAATCTTGCGGGCGCTGCCCGAACTCAAATCGCTTGGCCGTTACCGACACCCTGACCTGGGCATCCGCTTTGGCTATCAGATCACGCCGCAGGTGGCGGCGGCTCTCGATCTGTCGGTGGAGGAAGGACTGCTGCTTGTA
The DNA here is from genome assembly GCA_965116395.1 of Caldilineaceae bacterium. GTDB lineage: Bacteria > Chloroflexota > Anaerolineae > Caldilineales > Caldilineaceae > Bin5. The sequence goes on along the minus strand of OZ220684.1, from coordinate 3,867,598 downwards.
CAGTTGGAGCGCGGCAGCCCGTTGGACAAGGTAGGCGTACGGGGAGCGCAGGAGCGGATTATTCTGTGGAACCGGCAGGTATACGTGGGCGGGGACATACTTACCGCGATCGATGGACAGCCGGTGGGGAGTCAGAAGGCCTTGCAGCTACGATTGGAGCCGTTGCAGGTGGGCGACGCAGTGACCGTTTCTCTCCTGCGGGGCGATACGTCATATGAAACGCGGGTGGTTCTGACCGAAGATTCGGAGTAGTGGTCAGGCGGCTGCGTCCAGCTCCTGTTCGTTATTGAGGCGAACTTGCTGGCCCTGCCGGCCAAAGAGGCGGGGCATGGCGCCGTCCTCAAATACATCGCGGCGGACAAGGCAGCGAACGACTTCGTCACGGCCGGGTATTTCGTACATTACGTCCAACAGCGCCTCTTCGACAATTGAACGCAGCCCTCTTGCCCCAGTGCGGCGAATATATGCTTCGGTTGCGGCCGCGGAAAGCGAATCGGGCTCAAACTCCAGCAGGACATCATCCATTGCAAAGAGCTGTTCAAATTGGCGCACGATGCTGTTTTTGGGCCGGGTGAGGATTTCGACAAGCGTGTCGCGGTCGAGCGCATCCAGACTGACGACAACCGGTATGCGCCCGACAAACTCCGGTATCAGTCCGTAGTGGAGCAGGTCGTCCGGCATTACCTGCTGGAGGAGGCGGCTTTCGTCCCGCCCTTCCTTTTCGAGGCGACGGAGCTTCAGTTCACGCTGGCGCTCGGTCAGGCCATCGGGAAGAGGCAAATCGTCGAAACCGTCCTCTTCTGCAACCCTTGCCAAGGGGTCCAACTCGGATTCGTCGTCCACGAAGCCCAAGCCGGCGCGACGCCGTAGTCTTCTGCGGACCATGTCGGCCATTCCCACAAACGCGCCTCCCACAATGAAGAGCACGTTACGAGTGTCAAGCGGTATGAATTCCTGCTGGGGATGTTTGCGCCCTGTGCTGGGAGGCACGTTGACGGTCGTGCCCTCGATGATCTTCAGCAGAGCCTGCTGGACACCTTCTCCGCTCACGTCGCGAGTGATGCTGGGGTTGTCGCCGGCTTTGCGGGAGATTTTGTCGATCTCATCAATGTAGACGATGCCGCAAGCGGCCCTGTCGGCGTCCCAGTCGGCGGCCTGCAAAAGCCCAACCAACAGGCTTTCGACATCTTCGCCCACGTACCCTGCCTCGGTCAGGCTGGTTGCATCTGCGATTGTAAAGGGGACATCGAGGAGCCTGGCAAGCATTTGGGCCATGAGCGTCTTGCCGCTGCCGGTGGGGCCTATGAGAAGCACATTGCTCTTGGCAAGCTCTACCTGCTCCTCCCCGGCAATCTGATCATCCTGGTCCGAGAGTGGCTGTTCTTCGCTGCGGGGGGCGGCGTCGCCGGCCTCTTCGCCGCTGTCAAGCTGATTCTCTCGCCAGCGTTGCGCGGCCGCGCCGCTGCCACCGAAGATTCGCTTATAGTGATTATAGACCGCGACCGACAGCACTTTTTTTGCGCGGTCCTGGCCGATTACATATTGATTCAGGCTGCTGACGATCTCGCGTGGGCTGGGCACACGTTTGGCGGCGACCTGTGCGACTGTGGCCGAGGCACCGTTCTGCCCCACCCCTTCTTCGTCCAAGATTTCGGCGCCGAGGCGAATACATTCGTCACAGATATGGACATCGTCGTCGCCAGCGATAAGGCGCTTGGCCTCCGATTCCTCTCTGCCGCAGAAGGAGCAAACGTTCATGGCGTGTCCCGGTTAAGATTAGTTCAAGTTTCGGGGCTTAGATTCGGCAACAAGAATGGCGGCGAGACCATATTGTCTACATCGCCTGCACCCTTGCTTGCCGATCACCAGGTGGCCTTGCTTGCGGCCTGGCTGCCTATTCCGGCTGGTCTTGCTCCTCTTCGTCGGCCGCGGCCTCTTCGGCAGCAGTCTCTGTGCCATTCGCGCTGGGCACATTGAGCTGGCCGTCTACGACAGAGACGATATCGCTGCTGTCGCCGAGCACCTCGTCAACGAGGCCAAAGTCACGTGCTTCGATCGCGTTCATCCAGCGGTCGCGCTGGAATATCTCTTCGATCTCCTGCCAGACGTGACCGGTCTGTTGCGCGACGATGTGGAAAAGCTGAGTCTGGAGCCGCTCCTGCTCGCGCAGGGCGATGCGCACGTCTTCGGTATAGCCCTGGGCGCCGCCGCCGGCCGGGTGCATATGGATAGTTGCATGGGGAAGGGCATAGCGCTTGCCTTTAGTGCCGGAGCAGAGCAGGACGGTACCCATGCTGGCGGTCACGCCGACGGCGAAAGTATGTATCGGCGTGTTGATCATTTTCATGGTGTCATAGATGGCCAAGCCGGCGTAGATGAGGCCGCCCGGACTATGAATGAACATCTGAATCGGCTGGTTCGGGTCTTCAGAATTCAGGTAGAGCAGTTGGGCCACAATCAGATTGGCCACCTGGTCGGAAAGGGGCATACCGAGGAAGATGATGCGTTCCTTCAGCAGGAGGCTGTATATGTCATAGGCGCGCTCGCCGCGGCCGGTGCTCTCGATCACCATCGGCACGATATTCGAAGGCGTCAGGCCGCTCGTCCAACCGGGTATTTCGGTATTTTGCGGCGATTCAGGCGGCTGGCCCGCATGCGGTTCGTTGAACGGATGAAACATCTGGATCTCCCTTTTTCGGATGATAATCTGGTGGTGAACTGGCCCCGAAATCAGCCAGTGGCACGGCGGTTCGACTGTTCGGAGCAGGCTTCAATGTATCCGATGCACCTGCAGAGAAATGTAGGGGCCGCTCTATTCTGCGTTAGTGTTGTGTTAGCGTCCGATTCAGGATTCTGAGCCTTCTTCGTTGGCCTCATCTGCGGCGGCGTCTTCTGCAGCTGGCTCGGATTCGGCTGGTTGCGCCGGCTGGTCGGAGTCGTCTGCATCGGGCTGGTCGGCATCGTCTGCCGCGTCGGCCTCGGCCACCGGCTCGGGGATCTCTTCGCCGCGGGAGATTGCCAGCAGCAACTTAATTGATTTGTTTTTGAGGATTTCACTTTCGACATGTGGACGGCTGTGTTCGGCGCGCATCATATCGAGCATGTCGGTACGCGCCTTGGTCGTTTCCTCATCTGCATCCTCGGGCAGGGGGCCGGCCATTTCGCCGATGTGATCTTCAAATTCTTCGTCGCTGACGGTCAGCTTCTCGCTCTGGGCGAACTCTACAAGCGCAAGCTCAATCTGCAGTGACTGTTCGGCGTTTTCGCGCATTGATTCGCGATACTCTTCGATTGTCTGGTTGGACATCTCCAGATACTGTTCCATTCCTTGCAGACCCATTTGCCGAATCTGCATATCGAAGTTACGCACCATCCGGTCGATCTCAAGGTCAACGGCCACGGGTGGATAGACAACGTCGCTCATGTCGACCAGTTCCTGGAGAACTGATTGGATATGTTCGTTTTCCGCCTGTTGTTGCGCCTCTTCCTGTGCATTCTCGCGAATGTCATCGAGCAGGTCGGCGGCGGATTCAAAATCGGGGCCGAAGTTCTGGGCGATCTCATCGGTCAATTCGGCCGGTGTCTCGAAGGACTTTGTTTTGTGGACTTTCACGGCAAAGCGGACATTGTTGCCGGCATACATGCTGGGGCTGTCATCGGGCCAGGCGATTTCGAAGTTTTTTTCTTCGCCGGGGGACAGTCCCACAAGTGATTCATCCAGACCGGCGGGCTCCATCGGGTTTTCCTGGTCCGGCGTTACGTCCCAATCTTCTTCATCGAAGACGACGGTTTCGGTCTCATTGCCCTGGTCGTCCAAAACCACGCCTTTGACGTCGATGGTCATCAGATCCCCGTACTGGCTGGGGCGGTCTGCTTCAACGTAGTCGGCATTCTGTTCGAGGATGGACTGTATGCGCTGCTGGATCTGTTCTTCGTCGACTTCGGCTTCCTCTTCTTCGACGCGCAAGTCGCGGTAGCTGCCCAGTTTGACCTCTGGCGGAAGCGGTATCGTCAGGTGGAAGCGAACGGACTCTTCCGTGTCGACGTTATCAAGGCTTCCCATGAAGAAGGGCTCCAGACCTTCCTGGTCGAGCGCCTCCTTGTAAACCTCCTGGCCAAGTTCGTCCACAAACTCGCTGATGATTGCTTCGCGGCCGACGAACTGAAGCAGAATATGGAAAGGCACCTTCCCCTTGCGGAAACCGGGAATGCGTACTTGCCCGGCGAGTTTGCGGGCGGCTTTACGCATCTCCTGATCGATGCGCTCGTCGGCAACTTCGATTGTCATGGAGAGTTGTCGTCTGTCCATTGGTTCTGTGGTAACGGTCAAGGTCATCGTACTTTGCCTCTCATTGTATTTCTTGGTAGCGAGAGCCTAGAGAGCTTCGCCCCCCAGGGTAAGAATTGTCAGAAGCGGTCCGGCGGCGAAATGCTCTTTTTTCGCCACAATGCCGTGGAAATACAGTACGGCGAGTGCAGTGACGTAGGCGAAAATGCCTGCCGGGCCGAGAGCAGGGATGATGGATACTGAAATGATTACACACACGAACAGGCTGACGAACAGCCAGACAGTCGATAAGTTTCTTGTGAGTCGTCCCAATTTTGGCACGTCTATCAGCGCGAACCCGCGCCATTTCCCGGGAAAGAGATCGAAGGCAAGGTGCAGTGCAACGCCAGCAGAAAAGCCGGCGGTGAACCAGTCTGCCCATTGGAGCCGCGTAAGAACGCCGCCGACTAGAAAAAGGCCGGGTAACAAAAAGCTGTGTGTTACACCAGACCTGTGACGCAGGCGGAAGATTCGGAATCTGTCAATGTCCGGAAACTGGCTTCCCAGCCACGCTCCGATTGCGAAGCAGGTGATGCCAATAATTGTTGCCAGCAGGTCCGAATTGTCGAATTCAATCACGCCGGCTGTCCTGAGTCGTAATTGGGGCTCGGAATCCAATTGCGCGGTGTGATGCAGGTACCCCGTAAGGGCATCTACCAGCTTTTCGAGCACCATCTTTTAGTATAGCACACCAGAGTTTACTCTCCCCAAAACGAATGGGTTTTTGTGGGTAGGAACAAAGGTGTGCGAGAGATGTGCGGGCGGGCCGCTAATGGGGGTGGCGGCGTGGACTGGGATTCAGTTGCGGGGGTGCATTTCCTGCCATGTGATCGCCGTCGTACTGTCGGATAGGAGGTAAGGAAACGTGTCCTCAATGTCTAAAACGCATGACGTACGGTATCTTTTTGATATTGTACGCGAAATGGAATTCACCAGAGAGGCTATCCAGGGACCCGGCTGGAGGCGGAAGGGTGTTTGGCGCGCTGACCTAGCGTAGATTTGCGACAGGTACTTCGGGGAATCTCGTCAGAAGGGTAGCAGCCCTTGGATTTAGCGGACGCCATGGGCAGGCGACCCAAGAGTGAATGCCAAGAGCAACAACGGGAAAGCAGAGGCATATCAGGTACGCCAGGTGATACGAGCTATCGAGAAACTAAAGGAGACGTAATGAAGGACAAATACACTTATCGCGTTACCTGGTCACGAGAAGATGGCAAATGTGTCGGCTTGTGCGCGGAGTTTCTTTCACTGAGCTGGCTGGCGCAGACGCCAGAAGAGGCCTTTTCCGGTATTCGCCGTCTGGTTTCTGATTGTATCAGCGACATGCGAGCCGAGGGCGAGATTCCGCCGAAGCCAATAGCCGACCGAACATATAGCGGAAAGTTCCTGGTGCGTGTGCCGCCGGAAACGCACGCGGCGCTGGTCCTGCGCGCGGCAGAACAGGGCGTTAGCCTGAACAGACTGGTAAGCGCGCGTCTGGCGAATGACAGCGGTTGAACTGGGCTACGTCCGTTTGAAGGCTCGCTCCAGTTCGCCGGCGCTCAGCTGCAGCATGGTGGGGCGTCCGTGGGGGCAGGTACGCGGGGCTTGGCACCGCTCCAATTGGCGCACCAACTCCTTCATTTCGATGTCGCTGAGAATCTGGCCGGCCTTGATCGACGCCCGCTTGCAGACCATCTTCACCAAACGGGCTTCCAACTCCTCGCCGACAATGTCCCGATTTTCGGCCAAGCCCTGTACGATCTCATCGAGCGCACGTTCAGAGTCCTGGTCGGAGAGGACGCTGGGAACGGCGCGTACGAGGAAGGTGTCGCCGCCGAAGTGTTCGACGCCAAAGCCAACGGCGTTCAACTCGTTGAGGTGCTGGGCAACAAGACCGGCGCGGGCGTCGCCCACATGCAGTGATATTGGAGCGAGAAGCCCTTGACGGGCGATTCCCTGGCCTTCGCCGCTTGCGCGCTGGGCCATGAACTTCTCGTACAGGATCCGTTCGTGGGCGGCGTGCTGATCTATCAGGTACAACCCCTCCGGCCCTTCGGCAACCACATACATTGCGCCTGCCTGCCCAACTACCCGAAGTGGTGGTAGAGACTGATCAGTGTCGAAGGGGGGCGCTTCTTGCTCGCTGTCAGGCGTTGCCGGCGGCACCGACGCGTCCGGCAGATTTTTCGGTGCGTCCAGCAGCGGATCTGATTCGGGCTGATCGGCGGGCGGCATTTCGAATGGTATTACGGGCTGCTGTTCGACACCGGCGCTGAGAATCGCGTGGCGGCGGGCAGACCATCCGCTCTGCTGTGGTTGGTGGGCTGTTTGTGAGTCGAAGCCTTCAGCCCGCGGTTGCCCCGACGACTGGGTATGGATTGGGCCAGGTCGCAGGTCTTCGCCGCCCAACTGCATTTCAGGCACGCCGGCGTTGTCGACAATCGCCTGGCGTACGGTGCGTTGGACAGCCCTGAAGATCTTGTTGGCGTCGAAAAAACGCACTTCGGTCTTGCGCGGATGCACATTGACGTCCACCTCGGCCGGGTCCAATTCGACAAAGAGGACAGCCAGTGGATAGCGGCCAACCGGCAACAGAGTGTGATATGCCTGTACAACCGCGTGGGTCAGGCTTCGATCCTCGACGTAGCGGCGGTTAACGAACAGGTTGATCTGAGTGCGAGTGGGGCGGGTGAGGGATAGCGAACTGACGTATCCGCTGACGTGCACTCCTGCCGAGGGTGCGGTAGACGGCGCCGCCGGACTTTCGTCGGCGTCGGACATGAAGCTGACTTCGTCTTCCTGTGGCTGGGAGGTTTCGTTTGCCCGTTCTGCATTGGCAGCGGCGCGTTCGCGCGATCGACCCACGGGAAACATCTGGCTGGCGTTCTCGCGCCCGTAGATTTTCGACAGAACGTCGTCAACGCGACCGGTGCCTTCAGTGAAGAAGGAAAGTTTGCCTTCGCTGACATATTGGAAGCGGCAGGCCGGATAGGCCAGGGCATAGCGCTGGACTATGGCGGCGATGTGGCTGGCCTCCGTTGCCGGGCGCCGCAGAAACTTACGCCGCGCGGGCGTGTTGAAGAAGATATTTTCGACAGCGACCACTGTGCCCACAGGTAAACCGGCGGGCTGATTGCGAATGACTTTTCCGCCTTCGATATGTAGTTCGGCGCCGGATTCGGATTCGGCGTGGCGGCTCCTCAGCGTCATGCGGCTGACGGCAGCGATGCTATAGAGGGCCTCGCCGCGAAAGCCGAATGAGGTGATGCAGTCCAGATCGGCGGCGGTATGCAGTTTGCTGGTCGCGTGGCGCTGGGCTGCCAGGGGCAGCTCGGCAGCGGGGATTCCATACCCGTCGTCGGTCACCTGCAGGAGGCGCCGACCTCCTTCTCTGATCTCGACCTGCACCTCGGTCGCGCCGGCATCGAGGCTGTTCTCGATCAGCTCTTTGGCGACGTTTGCCGGGCGTTCGACCACTTCCCCGGCGGCAATTTTGGCGGCTACGTCCTGAGAAAGAAGCTGGATGGCCATAGTGGATAAAGTATACCATTCTTGCGCGTGATCGTTCTCGCGGCGGGTTTTGCGATGGTCTCCCCCTCAGCTTTGGCAGTGCTGCAGAGGCCTAAAGACGCGAATGCCAGGTGCGGGCAGAGAGCCTGACACAGTGTCTTTTTCGTTTCACGACCTTATCTGGCTGACCCTAGACTAATGATGGCTATGCGAAGTTCATTCAGCCGATCAAGCTATCGCCACTTGTTTGACGACATAACGGACGTCTAGAATTGTTCCAAAGCCCCAGGGTTGGCAGTTTGGGGATTCTGACAAATAACAGCGCTAGTCGGGGAAATTGTCAGATTTCGCCCTGCGAGGCTGTTCCCGTAACCAAGTCGAGTCCACGAAAAGATGCTCTTCTCCGGCTACGTCGACTATCAGAATGGCGATAGTCCGGTGCGGAGCGCGGTCACGATCCTGGTTGCCGGGGTCGACGGGGGGCGAGCAGGAATAGGTCCCGGCGACGAGGGCGCTCTTGCCCGCGGGCGCGTCCACGAGCGCCGGCCGCAAGGTCTTGCCGTCAAAGTCCGGATCGATCAGGACAGCTCGGACTTGCGGGCGCCAGTCTGGCGGCAGATTGACATTTGCTTTGGAGGCCAGATTATCCAGTTGCGGACTAAGAAACTGCTCGATCCGAATGTTTAACCGGTCACCATTCTGATCGAGCCTAATCTCCGCGGCGGGGCTGGCATGCAGATCTTGCCAGTGTTGGCTGCTGTAAACGGAACTGCCGTTTCCAAGTCGCAGAATTCGGTATCCGTATTCATTTCGAGAGCAGTTCCTACCGCCCCCTTGCTCCTGATCGGAGCAGCTGCCCCTCTCGGAATCGGAAGAATCTGCGGGAGGCAGTTGGCGGGTGAGACGGCCCGCGGCCGTGCGCACCGCGCGCCAGGAACTGTCGCAGCCCAACCAGTCACGACCTAACTCTTGCGCTACAGTGAGCGTTGTGCCGGACCCGACAAATGGGTCGAGGACGAGATCTCCGGGATTACTGGCTGTTTCCAGGATCCGCTGCAGCAGCCGTTCGGTTTTTTGCGTAGGGTAGTTCTCGTCTTCGCCGGGCACAGTCCCAAGACCGGGGATGTCGTCCCACAGATTGTCCACTGGTCTGATGAGGACGTAGTGGTTGCGACCGCGTTGGGTGAGGTGGTACTTCACGCCGATGTTTCCGCCATTGGAAGCGTATACGCGTTGCGCGTCCTCATCGACGATCACGTTGCCGCCGTAAGGGGCGTACAGCCGTCCTTCCGCTGACAGGGCGGCCAGTCGTTCGAAGCTGTAAGTGCCGGGATCCGAGGTGCGGAAGAAGCCGCGTTCGTCGCGCATGTACTGTGCGGCTGCATCTTTCTCGCTGAGGACGATCTCGCGTTTGGGAGCATTCCAGACGGGCCGGCCCTGTGGTGTCCTGCGAAAGATGTGGATTGCCTGGGCGCTGTTGGGAAAGAAGCGGGCATGGACTTTTGCGCCGCGCATGGTCTGGCTGCGCCAGAATATGGTGTTGAGATGCGAATCGGGGCCGAAGATCTCTGCCAGCAACAGGAGCAGATGGGCCTGCATGCGATGATCGCAGTGTAGCCAGAGCGTTCCGTCAGGGTGCAGCAGGTCGCGCAGGAGGAGGAGCCGGTCGGCCAGGAATTGAAGGTAGGCGCCGGGCTGCCAGATATCGTCGTACGCGGCCATTTCCCCCAGTGTGGGCTGCCCTTTACCGCGCAGACGAATGCGGCTGGTGTAGGTGCGGTTTGAGTTGTAAGGCGGATCCAGGTAGACCAGGCGGACGCTGCCGCGATAGCCGTTGGCCAGAAGCCAGGAGAGCGAATCGAAGTTATCGCCGTAGAGCAGCAGACCGCCGCGGGCGGCATCGGAGAATTGGGGTGGGTAGCGTTCCACCTGCTGGACAGAAGGTCGGGACGGCTCTACCTGCAGCCTCTTACGGGGCCATTGGAGAGTGATCTTGTCTTCTGTGCTTGTGGGCCGCGAGTTTCCAGCCGGCATGGATTTCAGGTCCGTTCAACGTGCGGACATGCTTCTGCACGCAATGCGTGATGCGTAATGCCTATTGCGTATGGGCAGGATAGTGGCCGAGTTTCCATTGCGTAACTCACGCGAAGAGTCATTTATTCAGATGGGAAACAGGATGTTCTGTTCCGGGTTACACTGCTGTGTTCCGTACTAAGGCACGCCATCACTGGCTTCGATTGGAATCAACACACCCGTACGCGCCTGAACCGGCTTGGATGCCAATCGAAAGACCCGGCAGCGTTGCTACATGCTGCCGGGTCCTGAACTCTGCAATCGCTATGTAAGAAACACGTAGCCCGCTGACATGCCAACGTTACCGGCTCTCGCGGCGGGCAGGGAAATAATCCCAAATTCCCATTGGCATCGCGGCGATTGCGCGTTTGCGGATTGCCGCGCGAGCAGTTCAAACCTGAACCGAGTTGCCGCCGGTCATTGCAGGGACGAAATGCACTTCGCTGTCCGGCCCTACGGCGGCGCGCAGGCCGCGATTCTGCACAGCGCCATCGACCGCGACCGTCCAGCCGGGCCGAATGCGTCCTTCATCTATGATGCGGTCGGCGACACCCGGGAAGCGTTCCTCAAGGGCGGCGACAAGCTCCCGCACCGATTCCCCCTCTGCTTCGACGATCTGCTGGCCGTCGGTGAGTGAGCGCATCAGGGGTGGAATCCAGACTGTGGCCACGCTCAATCGTCTCCTGGAACCAGTTCAGCACTTTCGGCCTCTTTGGCCCACATGGCTTCAAGCAGTCTTGCCGGTGAGATCGGCAGCTCGTCCATGCGGACGCCGGTGGCATGATAGACGGCATTGGCAACTGCGCCAGCCGGCGGCACGATGTTGACCTCACCGACACCGCGCACGCCATAGGGGTGAGCGGGATGGGGAACCTCGACCATAATCGTTTCGATCATGGGCAGGTCCAGCGCGGTGGGCATGCGGTAGTCGAGCAGGCTGGCGTTGAGAAGATGGCCTTCTTCGTCGTAGATATACTCTTCGTTGATGGCCCAGCCGATTCCCTGGGCGACGCCGCCTTGCATCTGCCCTTCGACATAGGATGGGTGGATTGCCTTGCCCACGTCCTGAGCGATGGTGTAGCGAAGGATCGTGATCTTGCCCGTTTCCGGATCGACTTCAACGTCCACGCACTGGGTAGAGAAACCCGGGCCGAAGTCTTGAGGATGCACGGTCGAACTGGCCATCAGGGGCTCGTCGCGCTGGACGAGACCGGCGGCTTCGATGAAAGGCAGGCTCTCGCCGCCAGCACTGAATACGCCGTCTTCGTAGCATACATCGCCGGGGGCGACATCCCAGTGTTCGGCCAAACGACGTTTCATCTCTTTTTTGAGCTGCTGGCCGAGGTTGTAAGCGGCCAGGCCGGTGGCGAATGTGGTGCGGCTGCCGCCGGTCACGTCATTGTACGAGACGGTGTCGGTATCGACGACGCGGGCCTTGACCTGTTCGTACTCGATATCCATGGCCTCGGCCAACTGCATGGCGATAGAGGCCCTGGAGCCGCCGATATCGGTGGAGGCCTCGCTGAGATTGACACTGCCGTCGGGGTTGAGCACGGCGGTGGCGCTGGACTGGCCGCCCCAGTTGTTCCAATAACCGGAAGCGATGCCGCGGCCGCGATATTTGCCCTCTAACTGCGACTGGTAGTGTTCGGAATCCCGAATAGCTTCGACTGTTTCGATATGACCGATGCGGGCGTACTGCAGGCCGTCCGGGCGCCGGTCGTTCTCTTTTGCGCCGTTGAGGACACGGAATTCGGCCGGGTCCATGCCAAGTTTTTCGGCGAGTTCATCGACGACGCTTTCGACGGCAAAGGCTACATTGGTGCCGCCGGGCGCGCGGTAGGCGGCGCTGCGGGGTCGGTTGACGATTATGTCATAGCCATCTACCTGAAGATTGTCGATAGCGTACGGGGCCAGACTCACGTTTGCAGCGGCCCCGACCGGTGAGCCAGGATAGGCGCCGGCTTCGTAGTAGAGTTCGGCCAAGGCGGCGGAGATCTTACCATCAGCATCGACGCCGATTTTGACGCGGATATTTGAGCCGGAGGTGGGCCCGGTTGCAGCCAGAACGTCGGCGCGGCTCATGACAATTTTGACTGGTTCATGGCCGGCCTTTTCAGACAGGACCACAGCGACCGGTTCAACATAGACGTTGATTTTGCCGCCGAAGCCGCCGCCGATTTCGGTAGGTACGACTTTGAGGCGGGAGACGGGAATCTTCAGGATTTCGCAGACCTGGCCGCGTACGGCGAACGAACCTTGGGTGCTTGTCCAGATCGTGATTTGGCCGTCGGCGCTATGCAGGGAGGTTGCGGCATGGGGCTCGATATAGCCCTGATGGACGGTTTCGGTGCGGAAGGTGCGATCCACGACCAGGTGGGCGCCGGCAAAGCCGGCATCGAGGTCGCCGCGCTGGTGACTGAAGACCGAGGCCAAGTTGGTCGGCTCGGTGCCGATTTCGCCCATCTTATCTGTACGCAGTGTATCCAGCAGGATGGGGGCATCTTCAGCGAGGGCATCGTCCACAGTCATTACTGGGGGAAGCACCTCGTAATCGACTTCGATCAACTCAGCGGCTTCGCGAGCGATATGCGGGTTGACCGCGGCGACGCCTGCCACGGCGTGGCCGTGGTATAGCGCCTTTTCCTGGGCCAGGACGTTGTCGCTCAGGTATTTGAGATTGATTGCGCCTTCGCCCAGGTCTTCGATTTTATCCTCGGCCACAGGCAGGTCGTCAGCGGTGACGACAGCGCGCACGCCCGGTAGGGCTTCGGCCTTGCTGGTGTCGATGGAACGAATGCGGGCGTGGGCGTGGGGGCTGCGCAGGACGAATCCATGCAACAGCCCGGTCATCTGCACATCGGCGGCATAGACGGCGCGGCCGGTTACTTTGTCCACACCGTCCGGCCGCACAGGACGCGTGCCGATAACCTTGTAACCGTTCTGGCCGTTAGCGGCCGGTTGACCAGTTCCATTCTGTTTCGTATCGGCCATTATATTTTCTCCTCGGCGTTAGGCGTCGCCTTCGGCCACGTCCAACACTGCCCGCACGATCTTGTCATAGCCTGTGCACCGGCAGAGGTTTCCTGCCAGCCAGAGGCGTACATCGTGCTCGCTGGGGCTGGGGTTATCGTCCAACAGCGCTTTGGACGAGACGATGAATCCTGGTGTACAGATGCCGCATTGCAGAGAGGCATGCTCCAGGAACTTCTGCTGGAGGGGGTGCAACTGGCCGTCTTCGGCGATGCCTTCGATCGTCACGACCGAGCGGCCTTCAATCTCCGGCGCCAGCACAAGGCAGGAGTTGACGAGAACGCCGTCCAGAAGCACGTTGCAGGCGCCACAGTTGCCATTGCCGCAGCCTTCTTTGCTGCCGATCAATCCCAGATTGTCCCTAAGCGCCTCGAGCAGAGTCTGGCGAGGTTCGCAAAGGAAGACAGTTTCTTCACCATTCAGAGTTGTTTCTACAGCGATCTTTTTAGCCATGTCCGTTCAATCTCCCCAATTCGTCAACAGTTTTAGTACCTCGTGCCCGGTCGATAGCGATTCGCAAAGCGCGTTGTGTCAGGACAGCTGACAGGTGTTTGCGCTGAGGGATCGTTCCCCGCATGTCGCTGATCGGTCGCGCCGCGTCTTTGGCCAGTTCGGCGGCCCTGGCCAGGGTCTCTTCCGAGACGGGTTGACCGGCCAGCGCGTCGCCTGCCTCCTGCACGAGCAGGGGAGTTGGGGCGACAGCGCCCAGGGAGACGCGTCCGGACTGGATTGTATTCTTGTCATTGCTAAGGACAACAGAAGCGCCTGCGCCGACTACGGCAATGTCCATTTCGTTGCGAGGAATGAAACGCAGGTAGGCTGCGCCGAAGTTCGCGGGCGGCGTGGGAAATTCCAGCGCGACCAGGAACTCGCCGTTTTCCAGTACATTGCGGCCCGGCGCGGTGCAGAAGTCCTCAACTGCGACTGAGCGGCGGCCGCTGGGGCCGGCAATATGACAAGTGACGTTATGGGCAATCAGATTAGGAATCGAATCGGCAGCCGGAGAAGAGTTACACAGGTTGCCGCCGAGGCTGGCGCGCCCCTGAATTTGCGTGCCGCCGATCAGGTGGGTTGAATCGATCAGAGCTGGGTAGGCATCGCGAACGGACTGGTTGGCGTTGATCGTATGGCAGGATACGGAAGCGCCAATGGTCAGGCTATCGCTGCTGACCGAGATCGCCATCAGTTCAGGAATCCGTTTAAGGTCAACGATTGTGTCAAGTCCAAGGCGTCCTTCCTGGAGCTGAGCGATCAGGTCGGTGCCGCCGCTCAGCGGTCGGGCCCTCTCGCCACCGTCAGCTAGTGCCGAGATTGCCTCGTCCACATTGTTGGGTGCTACATAGTCTAATGCTTGCAAAGAACTACCTCCTCGATTGGTTCGCGTGATGGAAACTATATGGGCAAATTTTATATTGAAATCCGCGTTGAACTACGAAGGTAATGCGCAAATAGCAAGGAGCCTTTATCGGTTCAGTTATACCATAAGATCAGACGAGAGGAAAAACTGCTGCACAGATTTTCTCGTAACGCGCCGGTTTCGAAAATTGGGTTCTGCGAGGAGCGCTTTTGCAATGACGAAGTTTATTTCGACTTAGAGTATGATAGCACCGGCTGTACTGTTGGCCACTGTAAACTATTCTGCCTCTAACATCTGCCCGATCGGATGAAACTACTTCACCTTGCCATTGCCTATCTTGGGGGCGTAACGGCCGGTCATTTTCTATGGCAACAGGGTTGGTTTGGCTGTGGAATCAGCGACCTTTTTTGGATTACTGCGCTGGCTCTGATTGCCTTATTTCTGTGGATGGACGCCAAGGTCAAGGTCAGATTTTCGGCGCCTCTGCGATGGCCGGCTGCGGCCGGTTTTGATCCGCCGCGAGGGTCCCCCTCCGGCTGGCTGATTGGCGGGATAGCGCTGGCCGGAATGTGCGGCATTCTGCGCCTGGGTTCGCAGCCGCCCCAACCCTGTCTTGGGCCATCCGACCTGGCTTATTACAACAGCGACGCCGGAGGCAGCGACAGCTCATGGGTAGTTTTGGACGGCTATGTTGCGAGGTATCCGATCCTGAAAGACGGCCAGTGGCGTCTGGATGTTGAGGTGGAATCTCTGGAGCTTGACGGCGAGAGGAAAACGGTAAGTGGGCGATTGCGGCTTCATACAGAGGGCGGCTATCGCTATCGCTTCGGCGAAAGTGTGCGGGTCAGCGGCGAGCTGCGGGAGCCGCCGGTCTTTGAAGGCTTTGACTACCGGGCCTATCTGGCGCGCAAGCAGATTCACAGCCTTATGCAGCGGGCACGCGTCGAGCCGCAGCCGGGGATGGTGCGGGGAGGGTTCCTGCTGCAGTACATCTACGGCCTGCGGGAGCGCGGCGAAAGACTGCTCAACCGCCTCCTGCCTGAACCGTATGCGGCGCTGGCAAACGGAATGCTGTTGGGCATTGAAGCCGGCATTCCCGATGCATTGTGCGAACAGTTCAACCTCACCGGCACGAGCCACGTTATTGTGATCAGCGGCAGCAACGTAGCGCTGGTGGCCGGCGTGCTGATGGCGCTGGGTATCAGGTTGTTTGGAAGGCGCGGCGCGCTGTGGCCGACACTGGCCGGCTTGGGATTTTACGTGGTCCTTGTGGGCGGTGACGCCGCGGTATTGCGGGCGTCATTGATGGGCGGCCTGTTTGTAGTGGCTTCGGTTTTGGGAAGGCAGAGCACGGCGCTGGCAAGCCTGGCCGCGGCCTGCTGGGGGATTACTTTGTGGAATCCTCACATGCTCTGGGATGTCGGGTTTCAGCTAAGCAGCGCTGCCACGGTCGGGCTTGTCCTTATCAGTCCGGCTCTAACGGACATTTCTACATCGATTTGGCACCAGGTGAAGAAGGGTTTAGGGCATGGGGGAGCTGAGCCGGATGATCCCCGAGGGTATTTTCTCATTCCCTGGTCAGTCGGACACTGGCTGCGGGATAGCCTGCTGTTGACGATCGCTGCCAGCGCAACAACCTTACCACTCATTGTTCTTTACTTTGGGCGTCTCAGCCTGACCAGTCTGGTTGCCAACGTGTTAATCGCACCAGTTCAACCACTCATAATGATAGTTGGGGGCCTGGGGTTGGTTGTTGGAGTTGTTGGGCTGGAACAGGTTGCACAGTACTTAATGGTGATACCTTACGCCAGTTTATGGTGGACGACGATGATCGTGAAATGGATGGCGTCTTTCAAGGGCGGAAGCGTTGAAGTCTACGCGTATGGGGCAGGTCTTACGGCGCTAACTTATGCCGTTATTTTTGGGTTGTACTGGCGAAGGCCGTTGGCGAAAGCCCTGACCCGTCTTGGGCACAGGGCCGTCCGATTTTCGATGGCGAAACATGGTGAGACAGCAACCCGCCGGCCGTTGGCGCACCTGGCGGGGACAGTTCCCAGCTGGATGTTTGGCATCGCGGGGATTGTCGCCGGGTTGATGTGGTGGCTGGCTTTGACACAACCGGACGGCCACCTTCATATCTATTTCCTGGACGTTGGCCAGGGGGACGGCATTTTTATCCAGACGCCGAGCGGACGCCAGGTGCTGATTGATGGCGGCGATGACCGCCAGCAGCTGTTCGCTGAATTGGGCGCGGTGATGCCATTCTGGGATAGGCAGATCGATCAGGCGATCGTGACGCACCCCGATTGGGACCATATTGGAGGCCAAGTCGAACTGCCCGGACGATTCAAGGTTGGCCAGGCTGTCATCAGCGAAAATGTGCGCGCGCACGAGGATTCGCGGGAGTGGCTGGCTGCAATGGATGCGGAGAAAGTGTCGGTAGAGGGTCTACAGCAGGGCGGCTGGTTGGATCTTGGTGACGGGGTAGCGCTGTGGGCGCTATGGCCGCCGCGGGAAGAGGAGTTGCAGGGACTGGACGAGAATGACAAGAACGAGCGTTCATTGGTGCTGAAGCTGGTCTACGGCAGTTTTTCAGTGTTGTTGACAGGGGATGCCGGGCTACCAAGCGAGGAGCGGCTGCTAAGCGAGAGGCAACCGATAGCGGCGCAGGTGCTCAAGGTCGGGCACCACGGCAGCGGGCACAGCAGCAGCCTGACGTTTGTCGAGGCGGTCAACCCGAATGTTGCGGTCATTCAGGTGGGCGCCAAGAACAGGTACGGGCACCCGGACACGGAGGTGTTGGAGATATTGGACGGACGGCTGGTGCTGCGGAATGACAGGGAAGGGCGCGTCCACATACGCAGTGACGGGCAGCTGATGTGGATTGGGACGGAGAAGGGAGTCGTACCTGGGTTACCGGGTAGGAACGAGGAGGCCGGTTCCCTGCGTGTAATTGGGAAATGAGATAATCAGTGGAGGCAGGAGGTTGTTTTGTGACAGGGGCTCGCTGCAGCCCTTCTCCAATATTCGGTCAGGATTGCTGGGGTTCGTCAGGACGAGCGAGGTAGAGAAGTACAATTCCGAAAATGACGACGAGGCGGAAAGCGGCCTGCCGTCCATCCCACACGTCCGACTGCCACATCAGGAACCACTCACCGCCGATGGAGATAAATCCTGTAAACCACAGGACCATTCCCAGTGTCAAGCCTGCAATTGTGACGCCTTTGGCCTTATTGAACCGTTCTATCTCGTTTCTGGTTTTGAAGAGTCGAACTCCTCCCCACCAGCAGAGAATCGCGATCGCCGTTTCAGTAAGAATAATGATCCAGTAGAAAATGTGATGGAGTGCAGAAGCGTCTATAGCTCGCCACATCCCCAGGTTATCGGGGAAGGTCGTATCCATTTTGAGGACGTGGACGACGAACCAGTAGTTTGAGTTATAGTCCGTGAGGTTGTTGAAGACAACGATCGAGGAATGTAGAGCGATTGCCCAGACAAGGAAGATCTTCGAGTATCTAGTGTACATTCTTCTTCTTCGAAGCTCGTTCGAGAGAGCTGGATGCCCCTTTCAAGAGGCGTTTGTCTTAGTTAGCCACTATACAAAGGGAGCGTCTTCTTTTTCAAACCTACTGGGGGGAAGTGTATCGAATTCGTCGCCGCGGCTTCAAGACCAGAGCTTTGCCATTACCTGGGGGCGATTCAGGTAGGCGGACAGGTCTGTCGGCAGGTCCAGAATAAGGTCTGCACTACTGAAGTTCTGGGTAGCTCCCATGCCGCACAAGAGACCCACCTGCACCGCGCCGACTGCTTCGCCAACGCGCAGTTGCAGTTCGGTATCGCCGACCACCAGACAAGCTTCGGCTGGCAGATTCAGAATCTCGAGCACATTCATCAGCCCCTCGCTGTTAGGAGAGGGCTTGCGCAGGTCGTCGCGGGTGACGATGGCGTCGAACAGGTCAGCGGGCAGGTCGGCGCGCTGGAAAAAGGAATCGAGTTCCTGTCGTGAGCGGGTCGTGATCAGAGCCACCTTGTACTGCTGCCGCAGCTCGATCAGCAGATCAGGCACGCCTTCACGCAGCTGTTGGGTCTCGGTGGAGGGGAAGGCACGTACACGCTGGAGCCGGCGGGTAAGGCGGCGAGCGTCCTCGTGGAGCCTGAGCCAGGAAAGCAGGCTGATGACGGCGAGGGACGGGCCCTCCATTGACGCCATAAAGCGGCGGAAAAACAGTTCACGCTTTTCCAGGGGCCAGATGCGTTCCAGCCTGCCAAAGCGTTGGGCCAATTCGCTTGCCAGGGACCAGTCCAGGTGGGTCAAAGTCCCATCCAGATCAAAGACGACGCCTTCGATCCAGTGGCCGCCGATAAGTCCGGGGATCTGTATCTCGTTTTGCCGTTGCGTGGATTCGAAAGGCTCCAGGTCACGCAGTTTTCGGAAGACATAAATGAGGAGTACGCGGACACTGGCGATTGTCGGTGTGATGAGGAGGACGCCCAGCACGCCGAAAACAAGTGCGGCGCTGATAATGCCGGTGAAGGTGACGGCGGGATGCAGGCGCACGCGGCGCCCGACAAGACGCGGGATGAGGTAAACGCTTTCGACCTGTGTAATGAAGACGTAGAAGATCAGGACGATGATAGCGAAAGGAAAATGGCCGATGGGTAGCCAGGTCGAGCCCTGCAAAAGTGCTACCAGAGTGCCAATCGCGCCGCTGATGCCGGGGCCGACAGTTGGTAGAAACTCGAGTACGCCGGCGAGCAGGGCCAGAGCGGCAGCATTGGGCAGGCCGACGATTGACATGATGATCCAGGTGATAGAGCCGATGACGAGGCCCAGGACCAGCTGACCGCGCAGGAAGGCCATCCAGATGGCGCCCAACTCCTGGGAAAGTCGCTGGACATCATCGCGATAATCGGATGGCAGAGCGTTCATCACCATGCGCTGCAGCTTGATAATGTCTTTTAGCAGCCAGAAGCCCAGAACAAGCACATAAAGGGTCGCCAACACGCCGGTTGTGAATGTGGCGGCCAAGCCCAGGGCGCCGGCGCCGGCCTGCGACAGAACGCTTTGGATAACGGTACCCAATTGTTGCAGAAGACTGTTGACGCTCAGGCTTGTGCCGAAGATGGGAAGGAGCGGGACCGGAGCGGCCGACTGAAGGTCGTTTACCAGCGTTTCCAGCAGAATCACCAGAGATTCGAAGGAAGAGACAACGCGCGGCACAAAGATCGCGACCATTACGATCAGGATGCTAATCACCAGCAGATAGACAGCAACGATCGAGGTAGCCCGGCTCCAACCGGTGCGCTGCTGCACCCAACTGACCGGTTGATAGAGGACAAAGGTGAGCAGCAGCGCGATGATCGTGGGCTGGATCATGACCCGGAACGCGTAGAGGAGCAGCACCGCCAGGAGGCCGAGGCTGGCCGACACAACTATTTTGGTGGTTGTACTCCAACTCTTGGTAGTCATATTGGTAAGGGAAGCGAGGGGGTCACCCTCCGCTCCGTCTGTATCTCCGACCGGGGCGGTATATCACACAGGTCACAGCTCAGATTATCTGAAAATTGTAATTTTGGTCAACGGCCAGTATCGCACCCAGATCCGACCCTTGATCATGTCGCGGTGGACCGGGCCAAAAGTGCGGCTGTCATTGCTATTGTCGCGGTTATCGCCCAGAACGAAGAATAGATCGTCTGCCAAAGTAAAAGAGGCGAGACTGTTTGCATCGTCGCCGTAGCCAGAGGGCGTCTTTGCGTCGTTTGCGCCTGCGAGGATGCGACGGCGAGACGAGCCGGCATATGAGGAAGAGATTTCACGGCCGTCGATAAGGATTTGGCCCTGCAAAATTTCGACCGTCTGGCCAGGTAGTCCAACGACGCGCTTGATAATCAGCGCAGAAGACTCGGGCAGGTCCAACACAACTATTTCGTTGTGGCGGGGATCATGGAAGTAATAGCTTACTTTTTCCATAATCAACCTTTCCGCGGGCTGCAGATTAGGCTGCATACTCTGTCCACGCACAATGGTCGCCTGTGCCAGGAAGAGGTGGATTAACGCCGCCAGGAAAAGGGCCGGAAGGATGATCTGAACAACTTCTTTGAAAGCCGAAATGACGGAGGCTATTGTGGACAGGCCGTTTGATTCGGGGGCCATATGGCCAACAGCCGGGCTGTCGGCGCCGGTTGGCGCTAACAGCCCGGCAGCATTTTGTCGGCTCGAATTCTCCGCAGGGATGACCTCGGACTGCGCGTCATCTGTAGGCGGCAACTCGTGAGGACTGGCCTGCTCCTCCTGTTTTCGAGTCGACATCATCATCGATCGTTTGGGCCTGCTAAGTGACGCAATACAGGGTCACGGCATTCTATCGACGGGGGCGGCCGTTTCGACCACCGCGGTCCCGCTCGCGACCGCCGCTACGTCCACCGCTGCGTTCGCGTTCGCGACCGCCACCACCGCCGCCACCGCCGCGCCTTCCGCCGCGATCGCGGTCACGTGCTTCCTCGGCGCTCCAGCCTTCCAATACGGCCTGGCGGCTGAGCCGAATTTTGCCGGCTGGGTCGATGTCGATCACCATGGTCGTGAGTTCATCGCCGACGTTGGCGATCTCCTCGACATTGTTGACGCGGTAGTCGGCAAGCTGGCTGATATGCACAAGTCCGTCCACCCCGGGCAGCAGGTTGACGAAGGCGCCGTAGGCCTCGACTCTTACAACCTGCCCGGTGTAGATTTTACCTACTTCGACCTCTTCGGTCAGGGATTCGATTTCGCGGCGGGCCTCTTCGGCAGCGAGACCATTTTGGCCCGAGATAAAGACAGAGCCATCGTCGTCGATATCGATTTTGACTTCGTAACGTTCCTGCAGTGCACGAACAGTTTTGCCGCCCGGGCCGATGATTTTGCCGATCTTTTCCGGGTCCACGTTTACAGTGAGAATGCGCGGTGCGTAGGCGCTGAGTTCCTCGCGGGATTCGGGGAGCACTTCCAGCATCTTTTCCATGATGTGCATGCGCCCCTGCCGGGCCTGCTCCAGCGCGATTCGCAGAATTTCGAAGTCGAGCCCTTTAACTTTGAGATCCATCTGCAGGGCAGTGATGCCATGTCCGCTGCCTGCGACTTTGAAGTCCATGTCGCCGAGGTGGTCTTCGACGCCCTGGATATCGGACAGAACCACATAATCGCCGGTTTCCTGATCCTGCACGAGGCCCATGGCGATGCCGGAAACGGGGGCATCGATGGGGACGCCGGCGTCCATCAGCGCCAACGTACTGCCACAGACGGAGGCCATACTGGTGGAGCCATTGCTGCTGACAGCCTCGCTCACCAGGCGCAGGGTGTAGGGGAACTCGTCTGGAATTACAGTCTGGAGTGCCCGCTCTGCCAAGGCGCCGTGGCCGATTTCGCGACGTTTCGGTCCCCGCATGGGGTAGGCTTCACCGGTGGAATAGGGCGGGAAATTATAGTGATGGATATAGCGTTTATCATCTTCAGGCTGCAAGGTATACATGCGTTGCGCGTCGCCGGGCGTGCCCAACGTGGCGATGGTCAGGACGTGGGTTTCGCCGCGCATGAACAGGCCGCTGCCGTGGACGCGGGGCAGGTTGCCAACCTGAACCTGGATGGGGCGGACGGTTTCGGGGTCGCGGCCGTCGGGGCGGACTTTATCGTCGAGGATACGGCGCCGCACAGCATCTTTATAGAGGCTGTCGAGCGTATCATCCACATCGCCGGCGTCGACTTCTGCGGCGTTGATCGGTTCGGCCAGGGCTTCCAGCGTTTCGGTGCGTACTTCGGCGAGACGTGCTTTGCGGTCGCTACGGTCAGTGGTTTCACTCACGGCCGCGTGTACCTTTTCGCGCGCCAGCTGGTCGACCTTTTCGACGGTGTGCTCGGCGGGAGCAAAGACGGGGAAGTCGGTGTACTTTTCCTTGCCGATGTCAGCTTCCATCTGCTGAATCGTCTGGATAGCGGGCTGCATGGACTCATAGGCCAGGCGCAGCCCGTCGAGCATGATCTCTTCCGGCAGTTCGCTGGCGCCTGCTTCCACCATCAGGATATTGTCGGCGGTGCCGGCAACCTGAAGACCGAGCGTACTCAACTCCATGTCGGAGGCAGTCGGGTTGACGACGAGTTCGCCGTCTACATAAGCAACGGAGGCAGCGCCGACGGGCCCGCTCCAGGAGATATCGCTGATTGAAAGCGCGGCTGAAGCGGCGATGATGGCCAGCGTGTCGATAAGATGCTCGCCATCCGAGCTGAGTGCGGTGAGGACGACCTGAACTTCGTTGCGCATGCCCTTGGGGAAGAGGGGGCGAAGCGGGCGGTCCACCAGGCGGCAGAGGAGAATCCCTTGTTCGCTGGGCCGGCCTTCGCGGCGGAAGAGGTTGCCTGGGATCCGTCCAGCGGCGTAGAGTTTTTCTTCAAAGTCGACGGTCAGGGGAAAGAAGTTGATTCCCGGCCGCACTCCTCTATCCATCGTGGCGGTGGCAAGGATAACGGAGTCACCGCAACGGACGGTGACGGCGCCGCCGGCCTGCTGGGCAAGAATACCGGTCTCGATGCTTAATTCTTTGTCACCCAAAGTCGTGTTATAGACTTGGGCGCCTTCAAATAATCTGAGTTGATCCATCTTTGTTCACCTCGAATTGAACTTTGCGCAACTCCCCATAGAGGCAGAGCGCATGGGCGGCGCCACCGGTTCGTGCAGATACCAATGCCGACAACGCATCCGGCGTTGCGGCCACCGGCGGGCAAGAATGTTGGGTCTGACGATTGGAGCTGCTGCATAGGCAGCTTCATCCCAACAATCTTTGAGCGCAATGTTTCGAGGTGCGGAACTGGAGAACGGATCGAAACGCTTGTTCAAGAGCGCACACGTACTTCTTAACGGTGGCTTCGGTCCATTCTCCAATGCCGGACCTCGGTGGCAGAACTCTGCCTGATACATTACACTGTGCGCCGGGTGCATCTACGAGCGGAGGGCGCCAATTTTTCGTGTGTTTCCGTCGCGCCATGAGGCGCTATCAGGAATGTTGTCTGCCGGGAGCGGACCTCCACCTCTTGAGCTGACTTCTTTGAGAGAGAGACTACTATGCACGTCCGGCAGAAGAACATTCAAAACAAAAAAGGGGCGGACTTTCGTTAACTCCGCCCCTTCCTAACCATTTATCTCCGCAGACCCAGCCTTCCGATCAGCTGGCGGTAGCGGTTTACATCTTTTCTAGCCAGGTATGCCAAATGGCGGCGACGCTGGCCGACCAGCTTCAGCAGTCCCCTGCGGGACCCTTCATCATGCTTATGGGCTCTGAGGTGGTCGGTCAATGCATTAATGCGAGTCGTCAGCAGCGCGACCTGAACCTCCGGCGATCCTGTATCCTGCTCGAATGTCCGGTACTCCTCAATAATCTTGGTCTTTTCTTCGGGCGATATACTCATGTGGTACTCCTGGACTCCTTTCCTCATGTACCGGGGAAATTCAGTGGGAACATCTGAGTGCATACTTTCCCTAGCAGGCGGTTACAACCCTTTAAGAGCCGAATCATCGCTGGAATACCGAGGCGAGTGATCCAGCCTGCACTGAATCAGTTTAGCACAGGATCGGTGGACGACCAAACTTCCCGGGTCACTTCACTATACGTAATATCTTTCTGTACGTTTCCGCGCCGGGACACGAGCCGGCAATTGACCAGGAGAAACTCGCCAGTCAGTGGACGCCCTGGTCAAGGATTCTGGTGCGAATGTAGCCGTGCTGGCGCCCATTCTTAAGGCGGCTTCGGAAACGGGAGACCATTGGTTACGAGCGGTAGTACGGGGAAGCTCCCTGGCTCAACGAAGTCTTGATGCTCTGATCGGCTACGATTATAATGGGCCTGTCCCGCGGCACGCTTACTGTGTCTATCACGACGGTTCAGTTGAATCTGTCGTCTCAACAGGAAACGCAGAGGGAGAAGAGTGAACGCGCAGAACTGTTTGGAGGCGGGGGTCGGCGCTGGCCCGCAGATTCGGTTTGCACAACGTACAGAGAGCACGAACAGCGGTACCTTCTGAGGCAAATACAGTGGCTGTCTAGGGCAGCCTTAAGTCCGCGCCCCCCTTCATACTATCGGGCTGTGTATCCGGTTGGCGGCGGCCACGTTGCTGGAGCGGTACTGCTGGAATGCGCAGACACGGTCGGTGAGCGATGGTTTTGGAGGGGGGCGTTGCGGGGACGCAGCCCCTGCACAAGGGAGGCCGCTTGCGGCCGACCGCTCATAAGAAAGTAAAGAGTTGAAAGAGTAACTTTGCTGGCCTCATTCAGGGCTGCGAATCAGTTGTAGCAGCGTAGTTACGAACAGCGCGATGAAGAAGCGCCAGCCTCCTTACAGGACAACCGTGTGCCGGACCGTTCTTTGGCCGTGTCGATGAAGAAAGAAGCAGGTCGTCTTGGTTTCGACTTCTGCCGTGTTGTCAGGGTAGAGGAGGCGGAACATGGCGACTTTTTCGAGCGCTGGCTGGAATTGGGGCGGGCGGGCGAGATGGATTACCTGGCGCGCAACCTGGAGAAGAGGCGAAATCCAGCCCTGCTGTCCGAGACTGGCGAACCCTATCGCTCGTTGATCGTGGTGGGCGTTGATTATCACCGTTTCGACCTGGCGCCGGAACTTCTGGCCGACCCGGCGCGCGGGATAATCGCCCGCTATGCCTGGGGGGATGACTACCACGAGATCATACGTCCGCTGCTCTATGAACTGGATGGCTGGCTGCGGGCCGAGACCGGCCGGACGACTTTGGGGAAAGGGCTGGTGGACACGGGACCAGTTTTGGAGCGTGACTGGGCGCACCGGGCCGGCGTTGGCTTCACGGGCAAGAACTGCTGCACGATTCACCCGCAGCGGGGAAGCTGGCTCTTCCTGGCGACACTGCTCGTACCTGAGGAACTGGCCTGCGACCCACCTCGGTTTGCTGTGCAGTCCAAGACAGTTGAATTGGAGGCGACGCTGGCAGGATTGCCGGCAGACGACGACTATGGTGCGTGGCAGTTGCAGAGCGATGCGCGAACACAGGAACTAGGGCGGCAGGGCGCGGTAACAGACGGCAACGGGGGGCCGCTTGAAACACAGTTGGCCACGTGCGGCCAGTGCACGCGCTGTCTGGATGCTTGCCCGACCGGCGCGTTTGTGGGTCCCTTTCATCTGGACCCGCAGCGCTGCATTTCCTACTGGACGATAGAGTCACGGCAGGCGATTCCACGGCGATTGCGGGGCCTTTTCGGGAACAGGATCTTCGGCTGCGACATTTGTCAGGAAGTTTGCCCCTGGAATCAGCGGTTGGCGGAGCGGAGGCCGCTTTTGAAGGGGTTGGAAGCGCAGGCGGAGCGCGTCGCGCCGCGGCTGCTTGAGGGGTTTGAGCGGCAGATGCCCTACTGGCTGGAGCCCCAAGCTTTTGCAGAACGCTGGCGGCGGTCGCCATTGAAACGTGCCAAACGGATTGGGATGCTGCGAAACGTTTGCGTTGCGCTCGGGAACTGGGCCGACCCAGCAGTTTTTCCCGGATTGGACGCGGCCGCTGCCGACGAAACGGTATTGGTGCGCGGACACGCGGCTTGGGCGTTGGGGGAACTGCTGCGCAATCACAACGATGAACGGGCCGCGACCCGGCTGCAGTCTCTCCTCGACGAGGAGACGGACCCTTGGGTGCGGGAAGAGATCGGACTGGCGCTAGGGGCGGGGACATGAAACTTTAAACATTAGCAGTCGTAGAGTTGTTTATAGCCATATCGCCGGACGCTGGACTGCCAGGCATGGCCATGTTTACGACAAAGGAGAGTTTTTATGGATATCGGAAGAGCGTTGACATACTTTTCAGATGACGACCGTTGGGTCGAGAAGACGGCTATTGGCACAGGGTTGATTCTAATCAGTACTTTGCTCCTGGCGGCGCTGATCGGCATTCTGGGCTACTTTATCCTGTTCGGCTACCTGGTAAGGCTGATCCAAAACGTGCGCGATGATGCACATCCTGTCTTGCCGGAATGGGATCAGTGGGGAGACGATCTTGTACGCGGGGTGAAGCTGGCAGGCGTATATCTGGTGTGGGCGCTGCCAATCATATTGGTTTCGGTTCCGCTGTTCATAATTGGCGTGGTCGTCTCGGAAAACACGCCAAACCGGGACAACGATATTGGGGCGGTTTTTGGTATTTGTGCCCTTTGCCTGCAATTTCTTTTTGGCATCGCATATGCAGTCTTTCAACCTGGATTTACGGTCGCCTATGCCAGGAATGAGAACATAAGCGACGGCCTCCAGGTTTCCGAAATTTGGGACTGGACCCGAGATAATATCGGCAATGTTGTTATTGTCGCGATACTTACAGTTATAGCCAGCCTGATTATCATGACCGTAGGTAGCATTGTAGGACTGATCTTGTGTATAATAGGTACAGTTGTGACTGTGCCGTTGTCTCAGTTGATTGTTTATTACTTCCAGGGTCACCTTTACGGTCAACTGGCACGCATTGCCGGGGAGGGCGCGACATCAGGTTCGTTTGGCGCAGTGCCGGCAGCATCTGCAGAGGATAGCACATGGGTGGAAGCTGATTCGGCAACGGATCCTGCTCCGCCGGCCGAAGTTGTGCCACCTGAAATTTTTGAGCCACAGGAAGAGCCTGAGCCGCCGATAGAGCCTGAGCCGCCGATAGAGCCTGAGCCGCCGGTGGAGCCCGAAATACAGGTGGAACCTGAGTCTCCGGCAGGGTCAGAGGGGTCTGAAGGGTCCGAAGCGGATGAACCGCCGGAGGAGCCAAAGAGCCAGTAGCCGGGCAGGCCCCCAATAGAGGCAATTGCCTCATAATAGAAGGCCGTGTGAAACAATGGCGTTTCACACGGCCTTCTTCTTTTTGGACTTACTTTTCGCTACCGCTGGCCCGGACTCGGTTAGAGGGGACCGGAGTTTGATCGTCGGTGTGCAAAACTACGGCATAGGAGACCTTCGTCAGATACAGCACGCAATACGCAAGGAGACCACACACTTGTGACTGCCTGACTCTCCTCAGTTCGAAGGCGCCATGTAATCCTGTACCATCTGTACGAAAAAGCGGTGCCAGCGCGGATCGTCGGTCAGTTCAGGGTGGAAAGCCGTCGCCAGGATCGGGCCATTGCGGACGGCGGCGATCACGGCTTCATCGTCTTTTTGGATAGCGGCAACGGTTGCCAGTGTCTCCACGTCTTCGGCGACGGCGGTAATGGCGGGGGCGCGGATGAAGACCGCGTGGAAGGGAACCTCGCCGAGTGCCGGCACTTCGAGCTCGGCTTCGAAGCTGTCGACCTGACGACCAAAATAGTTGCGGTTGACGGTTACATCCAGGCCGCCTATAAGGGCCTGCCCGCCCAGTTTTTGTCCGGTTGCGCGTTCAGCCAGCAGGATCATTCCGGCGCAGGTACCCCAGGTGGGGCGTCCGCCATGCACCCATTGCCGGAGTGGTTCGACAAGACCCCAGCGCTCGGCGACCAGCCCCATACTTGTACTCTCTCCGCCGGGAATGATCAGGCCGTCCAGATCGTCCAGCTGTGCAGCCAGACGGACCTCGGCGGCTTCGACGTTGAGGCGGTTCAGCATGGCGATATGTTCGCGAAAAGCGCCCTGGAGGGCGAGAACTCCCAGACGAACTGCAGTCATGGCGTATTTCTAACAGAATTCATTCTGAAAGTCCTTTGGGACGTTCGCGGCAAATTGAGGCGCAGGTGGGACTTGGGATTAGGTCTTCCGAGTAAGAAGGTGGAAGAACCGAAAATCTTGAACGTAAGGCCTGCCTGTCCAGGTCAGGTATGAAATGCGGTGGCAAGAGATTCAGACCCCCCTGCCACCGCTTCATTCAGAGCTACATATGGTGAGCTACAGGTCTACTACCAACCCCGCTCTGCCATCTTTTCGTCTTCTGACAGTTCAGTCACGTTGATGCCGACCATTGGCGCGCCAAGGTTTTCGCTAACCTCTGCCAGAATGTGTGGATCGTTGAAGTGCGTAACGGCCTGCACAATGGCATGGGCGCGCTTGGCAGGGTCGTCGCTCTTGAAAATGCCGGAGCCGACGAATACGCCGTCCACACCCAGTTGCATCATCAACGCCGCGTCGGCTGGAGTTGCGACGCCGCCGGCGGCAAAGTTTACGACCGGCAACCGATTCAGCTCGGCGGTCTCCTTTACCAGATCGTAAGGAGCCTGAATTTCTTTTGCGAAAGTGAACAGCTCGTCGGCATCCATTCTGCTGATGCGGCGGATGGCGCCGTTAACATTGCGCGCGTGGCGCACGGCCTCGACGACATCGCCGGTGCCGGCCTCGCCCTTGGTGCGAATCATAGCGGCGCCTTCGGCAATGCGGCGCAGGGCCTCGCCCAGATTTCGGCAGCCGCACACGAATGGGATGGCAAAACTGTGCTTGTTGATGTGATGACTCTCGTCGGCCGGAGTCAGGACTTCGCTTTCGTCAATATAGTCTACGCCAAGCGCCTCCAAGATCTGTGCTTCTACAAAGTGGCCGATCCGTACTTTGGCCATCACTGGGATTGTGACTGAAGCCATGATCTCTTTAATGAGGCGCGGGTCACTCATGCGCGCTACGCCACCGTCTTGGCGAATGTCAGCGGGAACACGTTCGAGGGCCATCACAGCGCAGGCGCCGGCTTCCTCGGCGATACGGGCCTGGTCTGCGGTGACCACATCCATGATGACGCCGCCCTTCAGCATCTGCGCCAACCCGGCCTTGACGGCAAACGTTCCTCGTTCCACCTGACCATCTTTTTTCTGACCGTTCTTTGTACTCATAGGTCTGTGCCTCCTTGGTTGACACAACGGGACAAAATTGCTTCCTGCTGCGCAGTTAGGGATAAACACTGGACCCAGCCCTGAATAATCCCAATGCGCTCGATACTGATTTCTGTTATTGTAGTCAAAAGCCCCCTGATTTTCCAACTTCACAAAACCCACAAATTCATGCAGAATATTCTGTATGGCCGATCCATGACGTGGCTTGGGCAAGGAGTAGTTGTTTTGGGCAATATTTACAATAGGGGCTGACTTTCTATTGTGCAGACTGCCCATAGGTTTTTGGGCTTTAGTTCGGGGATTATTAGTCGGGTGGCCGAAGGCGTTTTCCGCTGGGAGTCACTTCACCACAATTACCCCACAAGAGCTTTTCGGACAGCAGGTGTTGCCTGCAAGAGGAGGAACTGTGTAAATGGATGGCATCAACTCAGGAGATACTGCCTGGATCATCGTCGCCACCGCATTGGTGCTGATGATGACGCCGGCGTTAGGATTTTTCTATGGCGGTATGGTACGCCGTAAGAACATTCTCTCCACCCTCAACTTAAGTTTCATCACGATTGGCCTCATCAGCATTCAGTGGGTCATTATTGGCTACAGCCTGGCATTTGGCGATAGTGTGGCCGGGCTGGTTGGCGGCCTCAACTACATAGGGCTGTCGAATGTCGGTGTGGAGGCGCTGGAAGGGCTGTCCATTCCCCACCTGCTCTTTGTCGCATTCCAGATGACGTTCGCCATAATCACGCCCGCGCTGATTTCCGGCACATTTGTGGAACGTATTCGTTTCAAGGTGTACCTGGTGTTTGCGGTTGTGTGGGCCACACTCGTCTACGATCCGGTCTGCCACTGGGCTTGGGGCGGCGGCATCTTTGCACGCTGGGGCGCTTTGGACTTTGCCGGCGGGACGGTTGTACACATCACCGCCGGTTTCTCAGCGCTTGCCTTTGCTATGGCGATTCGCAAGCGCAAAGGATTCGGTCAGATTGCAATTGAGCCGCACAATATCGCATTCACGGTATTGGGTGCAGGTCTGCTGTGGGTCGGCTGGTTTGGCTTTAACGGCGGCAGCGCCTTGGCAGCCAACGGTCAGGCTGTGCAGGCACTGATGAACACTAACACGGCGGCAGCAGGAGCGGCCGTAGTTTGGATGTTCTTGTCTTGGCGTGACAACAAACCCAGTGTGCTGGGGATAGTAACCGGAGCGGTTGTGGGCCTGGTGGCCATTACACCGGCGGCTGGCTTCGTCACGCCGATGGCCGCGCTTCTGATCGGCGCGGTTGCAGCGCCCGTCAGCTATTACAGCATCGACTTTCGTGAAAAGAAGGGTCTGGACGAGAGCCTGGACGTATGGGCCTGTCACGGCATGGCCGGTACATGGGGAGCTCTGGCAACCGGGCTCTTTGCGACGGCATCTGTCGGCGGAACCGATGGCCTGTTCTATGGCAACCCCACGCAGTTCGGCATTCAATTGGCGACGGTGGTGGTGACTATCGCTTACTCGTTCATAATTACCTACCTGCTGACCAAAATCCTGGATGCGGTTTGGGGCCTGGCGGTTACCGAGCAGGAAGAGGAGATTGGGCTGGACATTAGTGAGCATGGTGAACGGGCTTACGCGTGACTAGCGAGGCAAGGCGGAGAAAGTTTTGTGAGTGAAAGCGAATCTCATGCAGGCGAAGGTAGTGTAGGTGATAGTGGCGTAGGTGAAAGTAGTGAAGCTGAAAGTAGTGAAAGCGAAGAGGCATAACCTCCTTCTTGCGTCAGGGTCGTGCGGCGCATCGCACGACCCTGAAAGTAGCTGCGGAAGACTCCTCTTTTGGTGTAGAGGAGAGGAGCGATGTTCAAGAAGGTTGAAGCCTACGTTCGACTCGAAAAACTGACTGAAGTCAGGGCGGCACTGGTGGAGATTGGTGTCCCTGCCATAGATACTGTTGAGGTGCAGGGGCACGGCAGACAGACCGGCATCAGGTTGGCCGGGCGGCATAGCAGCTACACTGTGGATACACTGCCCCGCATACGTTTGGTCGCGGTGGTGGACGAAGAAGACGTCGAACGGGTCGTAGCAGCAATCCGGGAGGCGGCCGCGACAGGGACGCAGGGCGACGGTGCCATCTATATTTGCCCCATGGAGAATCTGGTCCGCATCAGCACAGGTGAAGAAGGCGACGAAGTGCTGGTCTATGAAGGAGACATCGACATACAGGGAATCATTTCGCCTCCCCCTGACCTCAGCGATCTCTTTGCATTCTACCTGGAAAGAAAGTACCGGATAGATGAATGAGAGAAATCATTCCCTGACATGTTCGAGAGAGCTGCTTTCGACAAACAGGAGAAAAGGCGGTGTTAAAAAAGATCGAAGCGTACATCCGAACTGAGAAACTGGACGGTGTCAGGCTGGCTCTGCTTGAAATCGGTATCCCCGCTATCGATACTGTTGAAGTGCAGGGACACGGTCGCCAGAGCGGAATCAAACTGGCCGGACGGCATAGCACCTATATCGTTGACACTCTGCCCCGTATTCAGGTGAATTTCGTGGTGGGTGAAGAGGACGTTCAGCAGGCTGTTGACGCCATCCAGAGGACGGCTGCCACAGGCAACCAGGGTGATGGCGCCATCTTCATCTCCCCCGTGGAGAATCTTATCCGTATCAGCACGGGCGAAGAAGGTGACGAGGCGCTGACATACGAAGGCGAGATCGATATCGCCGAACACCAGGTAAGACGAGATGACTGAATCCCTGTCGCGCAGGCACGATTGACCGCTCACTGCAGACCGGGAATCACCTCATTGCACATAATTGCGTTCATCCTCAGCAGGTCAGGCTGGCGTTGCGCCGCGCCGCCAACAGTTACCCATGGCTAAGTGGGTTTCGTTTTTCCCAATAGCGCACCACCAACGACAGGCCGATTGTCATCACCAGATAGAGGAAGGCAACGACATTGTACGTCTCGAAAAAGCGAAACGTGCTGGTGGCGTATAGTCTACCCAGTTGCGTGATATCCTGCACGCCAAGAACAGAGACCAGCGCCGAGTCTTTGAGCATGGCGATGAAGTCGTTGCCAAGCGGGGGCAATACGCGCCGCACGGCCTGCGGCAAAATTACATGGCGCATGGCCTGGGCCCTGCTCATGCCCAGGCTGAGGGCAGCTTCCATCTGCCCCGTTTCCACGCTTTCGATGCCCGCCCGGAAGATTTCGGCGATGAACGCGCTGTAGCCGATCACCAGGGCCAGAATGGCCCGGCTTGTGAACGTGAGTTGGCGGATGCTGAACTCTGCCAGCGGCCTTCCCACAGCGCCGAGACCCAGCCTCTGTAGTTCCTCTCCTGCCATATTGAACAGTTCTACCAGCCCCGGGGCGCCGACAAACGCGATGTAGAAAAGTATCACGAGCATGGGCACGCCGCGGACAATCTCCACGTAGAACGAAGCCGCCTCGTATACCAATCGACTGCGTGACACGCGGGCAAGACCGAATGCCAGCCCGACTAGCAGCGACAAGCCAAACGCGACGAGGCAGACGTACATGGTAACGCCGACTCCCTTGGAAACGGCGCTGAAGATCAGATTGTAATCTGCATCGGCCAAAAGACTCCAGAGGAGTAGCACGCCCAGAAGCAACGCGGCCAAAAGCCAATAGGGCAGGCGCGCGAAGTAGTCGGCGGGCGAACGCCGGCGAGGATGTTGGGGGGAGTCAGTTGCGGACACGTGTGGGGAGCATGTTGAGTCCTAGCGCGCGGGGAGCTGGGGGCTTTGTAAACAACGCCCCGCGCGCTCGAAGCTGAATCAGTTCGGATCGTACTGGAAGAACCACTTTACGTTCAGATATTCGTCATAGCCGTCGTCCTGCATGGTGCTGATGGCGGCGTTGAAGGGCGCGGTCCAGGTGCTGCCGGGCGTGAAGATGAAGCCGAACTCTTCGGTGGCGAGCGCCCCGCCGACGATCTTGAGTTTCTCCGGGTTGGCGCCGATATAGCCGCGCCCAGAGGCGGCGTCGACCAGCACCATGTCGACATCGCCGGTGATCAGCGCCTGCACCGATGCGCCGAAGTTGTCGAGCAGCTGGATGCGCGGGTTGGCCTCGTCTCCGTCGAGGATGTCGTAGACGGCGGTGTAGAAGCCGGTCGTACCCGCCTGCGCGCCGATCAGCAAGGACGCATCGGCGGCTAAGGCCTCGGGCGTGTCGAATCTATCTTCGTCGGCGCGCACCAGCATGAACTGCTGGCTGGTCATGTAGGCGTCGGAGAAGTCCACAACTTCGGCGCGTTCGGCGGTGATGGTGATGCCGTCCATGCCGACGTCGAATTGGCCTTCGGCCACAGCCTGGATCATCGCCTCCCAGGATGTGACTTGCCAGTTGACGACACAGTTGAGGCGGCGGCAAATTTCGTTGACGGCGTCATATTCCCAGCCGACGGCCTCGCCGCTGGCCGGGTCGATGAAGTTGAGGGGGATGTAGTCGTTGCCCGTCACCGCCACCACTTCCGCGCCTCCCATGTCCGGCAGGCTATCGTAAATGTCCGGAGCGTTGGGATCCGTCAGGAAAAACCAGCGGGTATTCAGGTAATCCAGATAGCCGTCGGCCTTCATTGTGCTGATGGCGGCGTTGAAAGGCGCGGTCCAGGTGCTGCCGGGCGTGAAGATGAAGCCGAATTCTTCGGTGGCGAGCGCCCCGCCGACGATCTTGAGTTTCTCCGGGTTGGCGCCGATATAGCCGCGCCCAGAGGCGGCGTCGACCAGAACCATGTCGACATCGCCGGTGATCAGCGCCTGTACCGATGCGCCGAAGTTGTCGAGCAGCTGGATGCGCGGGTTGGCCTCGTCTCCGTCGAGGATGTCGTAGACGGCGGTGTAGAAGCCGGTCGTACCCGCCTGCGCGCCGATCAGCAAGGACGCATCGGCGGCTAAGGCCTCGGGCGTGTCGAATCTATCTTCGTCGGCGCGCACCAGCATGAACTGCTGGCTGGTCATGTAGGCGTCGGAGAAGTCCACAACTTCGGCGCGTTCGGCGGTGATGGTGATGCCGTCCATGCCGACGTCGAACTGGCCTTCGGCCACAGCCTGGATCATCGCCTCCCAGGATGTGACTTGCCAGTTGACGACACAGTTGAGGCGGCGGCATATTTCGTTGACGGCGTCGTATTCCCAGCCGACTGCTTCGCCGCTGGCGGGGTCGATAAAGTTGAGGGGCGTGTAATCGTTGCCGGTTACCGCCACCACTTCCGCGCCGCCCATGTCGGGCAGGTCGTAGACGACGTTGTGCATGCCGGCAGCCGGAGGTGAATCTGAACTGCCGCTTGATTGTGCGCCTGAGGCGCCGGAATCCGGTGACGGCGCGGCTGGGACGCAGGCGCTCAGCGCCAGCGACAGCAACAGGAAGGCAACCACAGTTCGGAAGATCGCTTGGTTTTCCCTTTTCATACTTTCTCCATTCTTGTGTCGTCGATATCTTGACTCAGGTGAGGCAGGCTATCTCGCCGGCCCGCTTGAGGGCATCAGGCTGGCATTTGACGCTTGGTATAGGCGCGGCCGATGCGGGCGGTTTCCGGGTCGTGGCCGCCGATGACACGCACGCCGGCGTCGATTCTTTCCGTGATATTTTCGGCGGAGGCGGGTTGCAGAAAGGCGACGCCGTTGGCCTGGCACGCCGCCTTCACGCGTTCGCTTGCTTCCTGCATTTCCGGCGGCATTGGCTGTGGACGCCGCCGATAGCCCAGTGAAATGCTGAGGTCTCCCGGCCCCATCTCCGCGAATCCGATACCAGGGACTGCGAAGATCTCTTCGATGCGGGGCAGCGCGGCAACCGACTCAATCTTTAGGCCCAGCAACAGCTCGCCTTCTGGGTTGAGGGGCCAGGGGTCAGCGGTATCAAGGTAAGTTTCATAGTCAACGCCCCAAATGGCGGCAGCAGACGGTTCGGAGCCTACGCCGCGCCGACCCTGCTGCAGACCTTCGCCGACGCCGATCTGATTGATCGGATAGCGACAGGCTTCGACAAAGGCGGCGACCGCTTCGGGCGTTTCCGCCTGGCAGAGCAGAATACCATGTACGCCCCGCGCCAGAATCTGACGGAACTGCCAGGCATTGTACCGTACTATTTCAGCAGATGTACCTTCGACCGGCGCTTCGACGATTACTGTGGGGGTGCGGTGTCCACTGGTGGTCGGGCCGCCTTCCACCATCCCTTGCATATAACGTTCGAGACCGCCCAAATCGAAGGAGCCATGCTCCATTCCTACATTTATGTAGTCGGACCAGATGGCGGCATCTTTTGAGCCCTGTTGGTGAGTCAGAATATGGCCGGTATGGGCGCCGCTGTAGTAAATCGGCTGCCCCTGATCCAGAAGCTCGATTGCACGGTTAACACGGTTGGCCATTCGTTTTCTCCTAAGTGCGTTGGAATGTCGGCGGTGCCTGCCTAGCTGCCTTCATATTCGCGGCAGTCTACATTGATCCAGCCGGAGCGGAAGGGGTGCGCGGAGTCGGTTTCGGGATCGTAGCGGTGGCGCCAGATGCAGCCATTGTCGTTGCCGAGCAGATGGAGCGAGACTGATGTACCTGGACTGGTCGTGCGGACACGGTGAATGTCATTTTCCGGCAGCAACTCGTAGAAGTCGCCTGGCCTCAGCATCTGGCGCACAGACATATTCAGCTCGGCGTGGGATTCGTTGCGACCGTCGTCCTGGCGGGTAAAGACCTCTTCCTCCTGCTCGCCCTTGTATAGACCTACAAGCCCCCAGGCCAGATGATCATGCACGGGCGTCTGTGCGCCTGGGGGTACGACCAGGGCCGAAAATGCCAAGCCGCCATCGCCAGCACGATAGAGCAGCCACATGCCGATGCCACCCCCCATACCACTCTCCTCGGAAGGTTCCTGGAATTTCTGCGGCAGCCAGGCCGGATCGGCCAGCAGGTCGACGAACTCAGGGCGGATCCTGGCTACGATCTTGCGGGGGTCCGATTCACGGGTGCGAGTGTCGTTCACTGCGTCGATGAAACGCCGCATTGGGGGATTGTCAAGCAGCCACTCGTCTTCGAGGTGCGCGGGTGGGGGGGTTATTGTCGTCATGCAGAGTTCTCCTCGGACGGGGGCTGAACGGCAAACTGGGCGAAGTAGAAAAACTCGGTCGGCACTATGTCGGTGCGGTCGCCGAGGTAGCGCCGGCCCTGCTCATCGGGCGGCATCATCTCAACCTCAGAGTAGCCGTGCCTGGCCATCATATCGCTCAGCGACTGCGGGGTAAAGTCGGTCAGCATCGGTTCCCCGCGGCGGGCTACGAAACCCTCCATCTTTTCGGCGAGAGTTGCCCACTCCGGGGACATCATGTGCTTGGCGATTTTGAAGTCAAATACGATACGGCTACCAGACGCAGACAGCTCCGCAACCCTATCAAGCGTTTCCCGGATAGCATCTTGCGTGAGGTAGTAGGTTACGCCAAGCCAGGAGTAAAAGGCTGGCGCCTGAGAATCGAAGCCCGCTTTCACCAGCTCCTCGTCCATTTTGTCGTGTTCGAAGTCCACCGGTACAAAGGTGAGGTTTGAGGGAATACTCCCGTTTGCCTTCATGACCCGCTGCCGCTTTACTTCCTGGGTAGCCGGGTGATCCACTTCAAAGACGCGCACTTTATCAGCCAGGTCTTTGCGCCGCAGCGCGAATGTATCATGTCCGGCGCCGAGAATCACATACTGGCTGGTGCCGGACTCGATCGCCTCTTCCAGTTGGTCTTCGGTATAGCGCGACCGCAGGACGACTGCCGGATAAACGGGGCGGTAGACGCCCAGAATCACGTCGCCGACAAGCCACTTGAGGACCCTGTACTTTGCGACCCCATGCCAGAATGGCGTCAGCATCTGCAAAGCATAGGTGTCTTCAAAAACGTGCGGAGGATTGTGCCAGCGCAGATGTACGGCGCGGATAGTCGCGACCAAGACGGCTGTTTTGCTTGTATCTTTTGCATGTGTTCGTGGTGGATTTTGGGTAGTTGTCATAATTTCAGCTCTCCGTGGGTTAACAGACTACGCAGTGACACATGTAAATTTTTTTGGAGGGAGCAGTTCAGATTTCCATCCCGTTGCCTGGAATGGTATCAGGAGATAGTTTCATAGTAACATACAGATAACGCAGATTTCAAACCATAGCTGGAATTGGAGTGCGGCTCGCGGACGGTCAAATTGTACCCGCGGGGCGATTGGGCCGTGCTGGCTGCGTTCGTTTTTTCAAGGGACGTAACACCTCATATTAAAAGCATTTTCGCCGGGAGAGCGATCGATGAACAACATACCGCAGAGGGAGATTGGCCGAACGGGGACTTTGGTTTCCGAGTTCGGTCTGGGGACTGCCCCGTTGGGTGATCTGTTCGATGTGCTCGATGAGGAAAGGGCACAGGGCGTATTGCAGGCGGCTTGGGATGTGGGCGTGCGGCTCTATGACACGTCTCCCTTCTATGGCAACGGCAAAAGCGAGCACCGCGTCGGCCACTTCCTGCGCCAGCAGCAGCGAGAGGACTATGTGCTTTCGACCAAAGTCGGACGAGTCTTCCGCCCGGTACATGACCTGGCATCGTTTGATCCTGGTCCATTTGTGGGCGCGCTGCCGTTCGAGTTCACGGTTGACTACAGTTACGATGGCATCATGCGCTCATTTGAGGACAGCCTGCAGCGGCTCAGCCTGCCCTCTATCGATCTGCTGGTCATACACGACCTGGATTTCTACTTTCACGAGACGGAGGCCCGCGTAAGCGCCTACCTGACACAGCTGTTTACCAGCGGGTGGCGCGCGCTCGACGAACTGCGCCGTCACGGGCTCGTGAAGGGCGTTGGCGCCGGCATCAACGAATTGGGGATGATACCGCGTTTCCTCGATCTGGTGGATCTGGACTTCTTTTTGGTCGCCTACGGGTATAACCTGCTGACGCAGGAGATGCAGGAAGAGGAGTTTGGGCTGTGCGAGGAAAACAACATTAGTATCATCGTCGGCGCGGTCTTTGCATCTGGCATTCTGGCAACTGGTGCAGTGCCCGGGGCCCATTACTTTTATGCGCCGGCGTCGCCGGAGATAATGGAGAAAACGAACCGTATCGAGCGGATTTGTCAACGCTACGAGACGCCTTTGCCGTGCGCGGCGCTGCAGTTCCTGTTGGCCAACCCGATTGTGGCGGCCATCATTCCCGGCGCGATCGAAGTGATGCATGTGCAGTCAAACTTCGACCTGCTCCAACGGCCTGTCCCGGCGGAACTTTGGAGTGCGCTAAAATCGGAGGGGCTGCTGCGCGAGGACGTGCCTACGCCCTGACTGCCTATGGGACAACCGACAGCAGTTGGACGGAGGCGTTGCTGACCCATTCGAGCACGGCGCTAGGATAGACGCCGATCCAGACTGTGGCAACCGTGCAGATCAGGAGGCTGGTCTGCAGGGCCATTGGCACGTCCAGAACCTCGCCTTCACCTTCCTGGGTGAAGAACATTTCCCGGACCACGCGCAAATAGTAGAAGGCGGCCAGCCCTGCATTGATCATACCAATGCCTGCCAGCCAGAAATACTGGCGCTGTATGGCGGCGCCGAAGACGTAGAACTTGCCGAAGAAGCCGCCGGTTAGTGGGATGCCGGTCAGGCTGAGCAGGAAGACGGTAAACATGACCGCCAGCCAGGGCGCCCGCTTTATCAGACCTCGGTAAGCGCTGATATGCGTGCTGTTGACCGTTTCTTCCAGCGCCATAACCACGAGGAAGGCGCCGACGTTGGTGAACAGATAGGCGAAAAGATAGAGCAACACGCCGTTGAGACCGTCCATCGCGCTCGGCGAAGTCGACGTAACAGCCACCAAACCCATCAAAATATAGCCGGCCTGGGCCACTGAGCTGTAGGCAAGCATGCGTTTGACGCTATTCTGCCGCAGCGCTGCAAGGTTGCCCATGGTCATGGTGATAATGCTAAAGGCGGCCAGAACGGGCACCCAGTTGACCTGGAATGAGGCCATGGCCACGATGAAGAATCGGGCCAGTACGGCAAAGGCGGCGGCCTTGGAGGCCGTTGACAGATAAGTCGCTACGGGCGTAGGTGAGCCGTCGTAGGTGTCCGGCGCCCACTGGTAGAAAGGCGCCAGGCTTGCCTTGAATCCCAATCCCGCCAGAATCAGGAGCATCGCCGGCAAGCCGGCAAAGGCCAAGCCGCTAATCTCGGTGGACTCGCCAATTATCTCGGAAAAGGCAGCGGCGATGTCGTGAAGGTAGAGTGATCCGGTGGCGCCATAGAGAAGACTGATGCCATACAACATGACGGCCGAAGCGATCGACCCGTAGAGGAAGTACTTCAGCCCGGCCTCGTTGCTGCGGCGATTCTCGCGCAGGAAGCCGGCCAGCATATAGCTGGTTATCGACAGGAATTCAATTGCAAGGTAGATCAGGACCAGGTTGTTGGCGCTGGCGGCAATGCTCATCGCCAGGCTGACCATGAGGAAGAAGGTCCAGAACTCGCCCTGGTTGCCGGAGCGGCGATTCATGTAGCGCCCGCCGGCAATGGTGGTCAGGATCATGCCGGAGAAGATGGTGACCTTGATGAAGCTGCCGAAGTTGTCGATGGTCATCATCGAGAAGGCCACCTTCGGCCCCGCTTCCGGATCGGAGATGTTCAGTTGCAGCACAGCGGCTACGAGGGCTGCGGTCAGAAAGAGCGCCGACAGCGCCATGTAACTCAGCCCCGACTTTTTGCCTACGCCGGGGTCATAGGCCAAGTCCAGGCAGAAGATGAACAGGCCGCCGATGAGTAATATGATTTCGGGTGCGAGATATCCTATGTCGCCCACGTATTGTTCTCCATTCAGAAGCACCTGTTGGCAGATGCCGGTTGCCGGTAGTTCGAATTTGCGGTGGCAGCCGGCCCTTTGTCAATACGATGATTAACTGTGATCAGATGAGATTCTGCACAAAGGCTAAGAGTTCCCGCGCTGACTGATTAAAGTACTTCACCAGCGGCGTTGGATAGATTCCGATCAGGAACATAGCTACTATCAGCGGCCACATCGTCACCTTTTCGAAGCCGACCATGTCGGTTGGGCCGTCGGCGTGTTCCCCTTGCGCAGTTGTCCAGTGGGTGAGCTTACTCGGGTCATACTCGCCCAGGAATACATTCTGGATTATGCGATAGAGAATGTAGACGGCGGTGATGACGATACCGATCGTGCCGAAAGCGGCCCAGTAGGGCATGATGGCGAAGGCGCCGCGGAAGGTGAAAAGCTCTGCCCAGAAACCGGCCAGACCGGGAAGGCCCAGGCTGGCGAAGGCGGCGACCAGCATCAGGCCGTAGAAGTGCGGTGTCTTTGTCGCCAGCCCACCGAACCGCGCCAGATCACGGGTATGGGCGCGTTCGTAGATGATGCCGACAAGGAAGAACAGCGCGCCGGTGATGATGCCATGGTTGAACATCTGCAGTGCTGCGCCGTTGAGGGCCATGGCTGCGCTGTCCTGGATGGCCTCTGCGCTCAGGCCGAAACGGTTAACCGCGCTCGCCAAGGCCTCCGGCGTCATCACTGCGGCGGCAGCGCCTATACCCAGCATGACATAGCCCATATGACTAACGGAGCTGTAAGCGATCAAGCGCTTCAGATCGGTCTGGGCAACGCAAACGAATGCTCCGTAAACAATGGCGATTGCTCCCAGTCCCACCAGCCAGGTAGCCCAATAGACGGAAGCCTCGGGAAAGCTGGGCAACATAATGCGCAACATGCCGTATGCGCCCAATTTCAGGAGAACGCCAGCCAGAATGACCGAGCCGGCGGTAGGCGCCTCAGTATGGGCATCGGGCAGCCAGGTGTGGAAGGGGAAGCTGGGCACTTTGAAGGCGAATCCGAAGAAGAAGCCCCAGAACGCAAGGCTGGCCAGAGTCAGGTTGCCGGCAAAAGGCTGGGCCGCGGCCGCCTCGACAATATCGAATGTGCCGGTTGCGAAGTAGACGCCGAGAATAGCGAGCAGCATCGCGACGGAGCCGACCAGGGTGTAGATGAAGAATTTGGTGGCGGCATATCCGCGATTGGCTCCACCCCAGATACCGATGAGAAAGTACATCGGCACCAGGCTGATCTCCCAGAAAACGTAGAAGAGGACATAGTCCAGGGCCAGGAAGACGCCCAACATGCTGAACTCCAACAGGTGCATCAAGAAGAAGTATTCCTTGACGCGCTCGTTGATGACACCGGCACTGTAGTAAATGCTCAGTGTGCTGAGCAGCGCGGTGAGAAAGATCAGAGGAATGCTCAGTCCGTCGGCGCCGATGTGGTAGCCGGCGTTGAGTTGGGGAATCCACTCGGCGAACTGTTCAAACTGCAAACCCCCGGTGTTGGAGTCGTAGGCAAACAGCAGATAGATGCTGAGGCCAAGGGGGAGCAGGCTTGCCCAGATCGAACCTTTCTTGATCAGGCTGTCGCTGCGGCCCAGCAGGATGACAAGAAGCGCCGCCACCAGCGGCCAGAAGAGCAGGATAGTCAGGACAATTGAATCAGGTGATTCCATGAAGCCGTCTCCAGGCAGAGTTTAGGTAAGTCAGAAATTGCGTATAAGATGCGCCACCGTTTGAAAACGTGAACACGGGATGGCGCAAACCCTTACACCAATGTAAGTATCATAGGTAGTACATTCAGGAACAGCCATACAGCCAGGATCAACATACCGAAAAGCAGATATGTCTGCACGCGGCCGTCCTGCAGCATGCGGGCGATATGGCCGGCCTGGTCGGAGATCCATCCGACACCGTCAACGAATCCGTCAACCACGAATTTGTCGAAGTCTGAGGTGAGATCGCCCAACCGCAGGGCGAGCCGACCGATTCCGTTCACGATCCAGTCGACGATCCAATCGCGGTCAAACAGCGCCAGGAAGCGGCTCAGCCACATTGTAAACAGAACAATCGTGCCGTGATAGAGTTCATCGATCCAATATTTGCGGTGCCACATCCACCAGATCGGACCGAGAATTCGAGCGACCGGGTCGGTCTGGCCTTCTTTCAACCCTTTTCCGTAGACCAGATACCCTGCGCCAAGACCGCCCAGCGCGACCAGCAGTGAGACTGCCAGCGGCATGATGTGGAATGATGGGTGGTGCGGATGCAGGTGCATGTACTCCATATAAGGTTCGAGGAAATGCTCGATCCAGTTGGGAACAATTCCGCCCAGAACAGGGAATGAAGCCGGGATGCCGACCCAGCCGGCCGCGATTGCAAAGAAGCTGATCAGGATGAGCGGTGTTGTCATGCTGGCAACACTTTCGGGAGCGTGGGAGGCTCCTTCCGTGCGCGGCCGGCCCAGGAATGTCAGACCGATTTGGCGCATGGTGTAGAAAGCGGTCAGGAAGGCCGCCAGGGCAAGCGTCCAGAAAACCCACTGGTGGCTGCCGTCCCAGGCGAACGCCAGAATCTCATCTTTTGACCAGAATCCGGCGGTGACCAGCGGGAAGCCCGAAAGAGCGAGCCCGCCAATGATAAACGTCCATCCTGTACGGGGCATCCGCGTCAGCAGGCCGCCCATGTTACGCATGTCCTGGGCGTCTTCGGTGTCGAGAACACCATCGGCGCGGCGTACGATATGTTCACCGTGGCTCTCTTCGTGGTCGTCGTGCGCGTGCTCGTGGGCATGATGGTAGCCATGCTCAACGCCGTGTATCACGCTGCCGGAGCCGAGGAAGAGGAGAGCCTTGAAAAAGGCATGTGTCAGCAGATGGAAGAGTGCGGCCACGTATGCTCCCATGCCGATGGCAGCAACCATATACCCTAGTTGGGAGATTGTGGAGTATGCCAGCACCCGTTTGATATCCCACTGAGCGACGGCGATAGTAGCCGCAAACAGGGCGGTGAATGCGCCGATAAAGGCGACGAATTGCAGTGTCCCGCTGGAGACTTCACCGGAGAACTCGTAAATCGGGAACATGCGCACCAGCAGGAAAACGCCTGCCGAAACCATCGTCGCGGCGTGGATCATGGCGCTGACGGGCGTTGGCCCTTCCATCGCATCAGGCAACCATATGTGCAGCGGGAACTGGGCGCTCTTGCCGATGGCGCCACAGAAAATGAGCACGCCGATAAGTGAAATCCAGTGGACTTCGCCGAACAGAGGCAGCTCAACCAGCGAATGGGCTAACTGATCCAGATTCTCTCCGGTGAAAAGCTCGCTGAAACGCAGGCTGCTAGGCTCGCTGCGCACGTACAGCAGGATCAGGCCGATCATGAGGAGAGCGTCGCCGATGCGGGTGGTGATGAACGCCTTCACCGCGGCAGCCCTGGCAGAAGCCTTCTCGTACCAGAAGCCGATGAGCAGATAGCTGCAAAGCCCCATTACCTCCCAGAACACAAAGAATTGGAGCAGATTGTTGGCGACGACCAGCCCAAGCATGCCGGTGGCGAACAGGCAGATGTAGGCCATAAAGCGGCTGTAGCGGGGATCTTTGCCCTGCGCGTAGGCGGTCGGGTACTGTGCGGCCTGCAGATGGTGAGGAAAGGACATGTAGCCGCTGGAGTAGATGAATATCATCAACACCAGGAATGGCACCATGAAGAGCATCAAGGCGTTGGCCGGATCTACAGCGTAGCCGATGACGAACTCGGTAGCTCCGGTAGGTATCGAGTATATCGCCTCGTCAATCGGGTGTTCGCCGAAGTGGCTGCTGAAGAATGAAGCGAAGGCGATGCCCCAACCCAACAGTAAACTGAGAACGGCGGCGCCGATCGCTACGAGTGCGCTGCCCCGTTTGTTTCTGTTCAGAAAGAGCACGATCGCCAGGAATGCCAGGAAGGGCGGAATCGGCACAACCCAGGTGACGCTGAATAGTCCTTCCATGAAAAAGCCTCAAAGTTAAATGGAAATCGAACAGTTTTCCGTCTTCAATTCAGATAGCAGGCGAACTGCTAAGACGTTACCGGCCTTCTAACCAGATTGGAAAATCCATATCCTATAAGCAGACCGACAATTCCCAAGGCGAGCAGCCCCAAATCGTTTCGCAGCCCGGCGGTTGAACCGATGCCGATGAAGAGGATCGCGCCGCCAAGAGAGACAAACAGGCGGAATAGTTGCTCTTTCTTGTGCTGGCGGGCGTTCTCCAGCATCTGTGCTGCGTCTGCGTAATGCGGCTGGTACTTAATTATCTCTTTGAGCACATACACCGCGCCGGTGTAGTTGCCGCTGGCCATCTTCTCCTGCGCGAGCTCGTACAGAAAA
This sequence comes from Caldilineaceae bacterium, assembly GCA_965116395.1. Lineage (GTDB taxonomy): Bacteria > Chloroflexota > Anaerolineae > Caldilineales > Caldilineaceae > Bin5. Next base: position 3,823,326 of record OZ220684.1, on the reverse strand, counting down.
CTACACTGTTCATCAAGTGTCCCTGTCAACTGCTTCTTGGCCACTTCTGTGTCTTAACTCCGCTCCCGCCGTTCAGAAAGATGCCACAACAGTCTTGGCGCCGGTTCAGCCTGAAAGAATGTCCAACTCGTCAACATCGATAGTGCGCCGTTCACGGTAGACGGCGATAATTAACGCGAGGCCCACGGCAGCTTCGGCTGCGGCCAGGCCGATAATGAGTACAGCAAAAGCCTGACCGGTCAGGTCTTCCATCGGGCCGACACCGTGCCGCCAGAATGCCACCAGGTTGATATTGGCTGCGTTGAGCATCAACTCGATTCCCATGAGCATGGCGATGGCATTGCGCCTTGCAAGCGCGCCGTACAAGCCGCACGAAAACAGGAAGGCGGCGAGCATAAGATACCAACTTAGCGGAACCATAAGATCAACCTCAAAGAGATGCGGCGGCCGGCGATGGGCGGCCTTTCAATTGCATTTTCCAAATGCGACCGGTGACCGGAATTATCGGTCGCGGGCCAACATGACTGCGCCGACCAGAGCCAGTAGGAGCAGCAGCCCAAGAACTTCAAAGGCGACAACGTAGGTCGTTACGAATTCCTTGCCCAGTTGGGCAATTAGCGCCTCGTCGGCGACGACTGGCTCCCCTGCGGACGGCCAGGGCGTTGCGCGTGCAAAGGCCAACAGCCCCATAAAAAATAGGAGGGCGAATAGCGATGATTTGCCCCACTGGTTGTTGAGCGGTGATGTGCGCCCGTACATCATGCTGCGGGTTAGCATGATAGCAAAAGCGATCAGCATGGCGATCGCGCCGACGTACACCAGAACCTGACTCACCGCCAGGAACTCGGCCTCGAGGAATACATAAATCCCGGCCACGCCGAAAAAGGTCAGGGTCAGGGCCAGAGCGCTGTGAAAGAGGTTACGGCTCATCACCACGGCCAGGGCGGCAACTGCCGTAAGCAAGGCCACTTGGATGAACACGAACTGTTCGAATGTCGGGATCGGTACCTCTACGCCCAGCGGTAACTGCATGAGATCTCCTGCCTTTTGTGTTGGCGACTAAATCTGCCTTCACCAATACCCGGAATTTCAGCAAAGCCTGTTCCGGTTCAGGTACTGCGGGTCCTAACCTAGTACATGGTGCCTTCGTCAGAAACCTGCATCGCTCCAATTAAGGACTTCGGTTCGAATGATCGCTTTGTACGAATCTGTTCTTCACGGAAATACTTCTGCAGGACGTAGGCAACGACGGCCATCACACCGACATTGGCGATAAAGATCAGCACGTATTGAATGGCGACTGGTGTCGGCAGCTTCTGGATAATTGCCTGGGCAAGAATCAGGCCAATCATCAGCGGGACAAGGACCTTCCAGGCAAAAGACATCATCTGATCGATACGGATGCGGGGGAAGGTTCCGCGGATCCACTGCTGCAGGACGTATATACCGTACACTTTTATCATGAAGTATCCGAGACCCAGCAGCGGACCGATAACCGGCAAGCCGACGCCGGGGCCCTGCCAGCCGCCGAGGAAAAGCGTAACACCAACGGCAGCCAGTATCCAGGCGTTCAGGAACTGGGCCAGGAAGAACATGGCGAACTTCATGCCCGAATACTCGATATGGAAACCGGCGATAAGTTCTGATTCCGCTTCCAGAAGGTCAAAAGGCGTAAGTTCGGCCTCAGCCAGCGAACTGATGAAAAATACGATCAGCGCACCCGGCATAACGATGCCTAGCCAGCCCAGGCCGAGGTTAAAGCCGGCCACGTGCAGCGACTGGATTTCGACGATATTGCCGAAGCGCATCGAACCGGTGAGAAGAACGACGGTCAGGATTGCCAACACCAGAGGAATTTCATAGCTCAGCAGTTGCGCCACCACGCGAAAGCCGGCCAGCAGGGCATACTTGTTGTTGCTGCCCCACCCGGCCATCAACGCGGCCATGATGCCAATCGAGCCGAGCGCAACAATATAGAGGGCGGCGATATTCAGGTCCACGCCGCTCAGTCCCGGCGCAAAGGGGACCACAGCCAGCAACATCAATACGCCGGAAACAGCCAGAACCGGCGAAAGATTGTACGCGATCTTGTCGGCTTGGTAAGGGGTGATGTCCTCTTTGGAGAGCAGCTTGGCCGCGTCAGCAACCGTCTGGAGTAGTCCGTATTTGCCGACTCGATTGGGGCCGATGCGGTCCTGCATGCGGCTGATTGCTTTGCGAGTGATCCAGATCAACAGTAGCACAGACAACATGCCGTAGTTGATTAGAATGAAGGAGCCGACGCCGTATACTATGGCGATGGCCGCCCAGCCTGGCAGTCCCATTCCCATAAGCCAGCCAGAAAGCACATCGCTCCATTGGGTAATCTGCATTACAGTGCCTCCAAACAGAGGGCTGTGGATTTGCGGTCAAATGGGACCGCGCTGCAATTCGACGTTTGCTGCGTCAAAGCCAGGTCTACTGCCACTCCAGGGCGCCCTTGCGCCAGTCGTACATTAGCCCGATCACAAGCAGCAGGACGAAGAAGATTGTTGCAAACACGGCGAACATTTCCAGCTGCTGGTATGCGACTGCGATTGGAAAGAGAAACAGCGCTTCGACATCAAACACGACAAAAACCAGGCCAATCAGGTAGTATTGCGCGCGAAATTGCACCCACGTTTCGCCAATTGTTTCGACACCGCTTTCATAGATGTCGTTCTTGATCTCATCGGGCCGCCGGGGGCCAAGGAAGTGGCCCATGACGATGGCGGCAACAGGCAACACGACCGCCAGACCTGACATAACGAGAATGAAGAAATATTGACTGAGCATAGCCGAAAATCCGTTTGTGTGGAATTTAACAAACTCCCGCGAAAGTATAGCATAGCGATTTCTGATAGGAAAAGTCTGCACCCTTTGCAAACGCGTTTTCTCGCGCGTTTGCATATCGATTGTTTCATTGATTCGTAGCGGCTTGGCCATGTTCGGTAAATCGCCACATCCAGTGTTTTGTCAAATATAGTTGTCGATCGCCGAAGAGAGTATATGCAACTTCATGGTTCAGAGCGTGGCCAGTAGATTGTGGCAGGAATATTGTGTGGAGCTGGTGGGACGGGCTTTCGAGAGCCACACAAGGGAGGGCCGAAGGGCCGACCGTCTGAACTACAGGCTAGGGGATAGGAGGAGGCGAGCGGCTGTCGAAAGGAATTCGGGATATGCCTCCCCACAAGAGGATGACGAAGTTGCAGAAGGGCGTTGAAAATCGAGGATTGAGGTGAGTGGAGTGAGGATTGAGAAGCACCACTGTTTGCCTCGCGCGGTGGAGCGAAACGAGAGTGGCTGCGTAGTTTCCTTTCAACCAAATAATTGGCGTCTATGGGCTTTGACAGCCATTTTCGGTTCGTGCTAGAATAAATGCGTTCGTGGAAAAATGCACGAACAGTTCCCCAAGCCGGTCAGGAGCGCTGTAAAGGAAAATCGGGATGGCAAGCGACTATCTGCCCCTGCTCATATTGATCCTACTGGCGGCCGGATTTGGCGCAATCGCCATCGGGTTGCCCACCCTGCTTGGTCCACGAGAGCGTAATAGTCAGAAACTGGAGCCATATGAGTCGGGCATCATCCCCTTTGCCGACGCCCGGCGGCGATTCCCGGTTAAGTACTATTTGGTTGCGATGCTCTTCCTGATTTTCGACATCGAAGTGATCTTCCTCTTCCCGTGGGCGGCGGTCCTGCGAGATCTGCGCGTGTTTGCGCTGGTGGCAATGGTTCCCTTTTTCATTGTCCTCGTGGTAGGTTTCCTCTATGAATGGAAGAAGGGCGCTCTCGACTGGGACTAGCGGTTGAAGGAATTTGCGACCGCCCACGGAATTTCTCGGGAAATTGACAACTGACAGCCGCAGACACCTGATAGGAAAGCCTTGAAAGCTGTACGCGTGACGCCGCGATCCGGTGTTGCTTCCTCCTGCCTGGGCTCAGAAGAGCACACACAGGGCAGCAAATAAGAGGGAACGGAAATGGGTCTAGAAGAAAAGGTTCCTGAAGGCATACTGACAACTTCGCTGGACAGCGTGATCAACTGGGGCAGAGCCAATAGCACTTGGCCGCTGCTCTTTGGGTTGGCTTGTTGCGCGATGGAGATGATCGCTACCGGTACGGCCCGTCATGACATCGCTCGATACGGGTCGGAACTGTTCCGGGCGAGCCCGCGGCAGGCCGATCTCATGATTGTGTCCGGTCGCGTTAGCAACAAAATGGCGCCGGTAATAAAGAGGATCTACGATCAGATGTTGGCGCCCAAATGGGTGATCGCGATGGGGATTTGCGCCAGCGCAGGTGGGCCATTTAACAACTATGCCATCATTCAAGGGGTGGACAAGATAATCCCGGTCGATGTGTACGTTCCCGGTTGCCCGCCTCGGCCCGAGTCGTTGCTCTATGCAATGGATATGCTGCGCGCCAAACAGAAGCGTGAATCTGTTGGGGCGGGCCGCAAGGTCGACGAACCGGTAACCGTTGATGAGATCATGCCCTTGGGCGTTTAACAGTGCTGGCGCGGCTGCGTAGAAAGCCGCGGTAGGCGGACCGAGAATTCTGGCCGTGTAATCTCCTTCCCGTGTTCTTCCGGGGAGTAGGAGTATAAAGAGAGCGAGTTAAGAAATGCCTCTTGATGTTGCACCGATTTTTCGCTCATACGAATCCCAACGCACGCTGAATCCACCGGGCATCCCTGCCTTGGCGCCCTTGCCGAGCGGTGAAACGGACGATACGCGGCGCATTTGCGAGCAGTTTGGGGAGGATATAGTCGCGGCTGGCTTGCACCATGGCAATCAGCTCGTGCAAGTGGATGCCGGACGGCTGAAGGCGCTCGCAACATTTCTGCGTGATGATCCCGAACTCGGGTATGAAACGCTGATTGACGTGACCGGCTTGGACAAGTCGCGGCTGCCCCAGAACGGGGATTCACGTTTTCAAACGGTCTACCAGTTTCGTTCCTACGCCCGCAACCAGCACCTGACTGTGGTCGCTGACTGCGAGGCAGGGGATGGCGACAATGGCGCAATGCCGCATATTGACAGCCTGACGGGCGTGTTCCGAGGAGCGGAGTGGCCTGAGCGGGAGGTGTATGACCTGATGGGGATCAGGTTCGACGGGCATCCGGATTTGCGCCGGATATTGATGCCTAAGAATTGGCACAACCATCCTCTGCAGAAGCAGGCCCCTCTTGGCGGCGAAGAGGTTCCATTCACCTTTACGTGGGACGATCCGGAGTTTGATACGCTGGGCACGCAGATTTTGCCTTCGGAGAGCGTCGCACCGGATCTTCCGCCGGGTATGAGCCGCCAGAACATGGTGATCAACATGGGGCCCCATCATCCCAGCACGCATGGCGTGCTGCGCCTGGTGGTGGAACTGGACGGCGAGCGCATCGTGAGCATCGACCCGGACCTGGGCTTTCTTCATTCAGGTTTTGAGAAGACGGGCGAAAACAAGCGCTATAAGGATTTCGTCTACTATACCGACCGGATGGACTATCTGTCCTCGATGTCGAACAATCTGGGTTACTGCTTGACGATCGAGCATATGCTTGGGCTGGAGATTCCGGAACGGGCGCAGGTAATCCGGGTGATTATGGCGGAGATGCAGCGAATCGCCTCTCATCTGTTCTGGCTGGCGACCCACGTTCTGGATGTATCGGGCACGGGCATGAGCCTGTTGATGTACGCCACCCGCGAACGGGAGCGGATTCTGGATCTGTTCGAGATGGTCTGCGGCGCGCGGCTGACGGTCAGTTATATTCGTATTGGCGGGGTTTGGCAGGATCTGCCCGATGCTTTTATTGCCGAGTTGAAGGATTTCCTGAAACTGATGCCGGGCAAGATCAGCGAGTATGAGGCCATGTTGACCGAGGCGCCGTTGTGGCAAGAGCGCTTGACCGACGTGGGTCATATCAGCGGCGCCGATGCGCTGTCGATGGGGTTGACCGGGCCGATGCTGCGGGGCAGCGGCGTCGATTGGGACTTGCGCCGTGACCGACCGTACTGCGGTTATGAGGCGTATGAATTCGAGGTCCCAACCAGCGACCGCGGCGACTGTTATGGACGCTTCAGTATCCGGTTGGAGGAGATGCGTCAGAGCGTGCGAATTTTGGAGCAGGCGGTTGATAATCTACCCAGCGGCCTTTTCAAGTCGAACGATCGCAAAGTCACCGCGCCGCCGCGCGCCGAGTTGGACGTGAGCATGGAGGCTTTGATTCACCACTTCAAGCTAATGACCGAAGGCTTCCATGTGCCGCCCGGTTTTTTCTACAACGGCATCGAAAGCAGCAAAGGTGAGCTGGGATTCTACGTCTATAGCGACGGTTCGGCAAAGCCGTACAGGTTGCACGTTCATGGCCCCAGCTTCAACAATCTATACGCCATCGACCATATCAGTCGCGGCGAGATGCTGTCCGACGTCGTAACGAATATCGGGTCAATTGACATTGTGCTGGGCGAGGTGGACCGATAACACCGGCGGCCAGCAGGCAGTCCTGGGAACGGATGACTGTCTGCTGATCACCGCAATTGGGGTATGAAATGATCACGGAACTGATGCGGCAGGAGATCCACGAGATACTGGCACGCTACCCGGCCGGACGTCAGCGTTCGGGGATTCTGCCGGCGCTGTATGTAATCCAGCACGAGTTTGGCTACTGTCCAGTGGAGGCGCAGGACGAACTGGCCGAGATTCTGGGAATCGCGCCGGCCGAGGTTGGCGCAGTCGTTGGCTTTTACAACATGCTGCATGCAGAGCCGAAGGGCGAATATCATATCGAAGTATGTACCAACGTACCCTGCATGTTGCGGGGGGGAAACCAGTGTCTTCACAACTTTGAGAGCACACTGGGCATTCACCACGGCGAGAAAACCGAAGACGGTCAGTTTGCGCTCGATCATATGGAATGTCTTGGCTCATGCGTCACAGCGCCGATGGCGATCGTTACTGACCAGAAGACCGGTCAGATCCGCTATTTCGAGAACCTGGATTCTTCTGAGGATGTGGAGAAGGCGATTGAAGTTCTCAAGTCCGGCAAGGGCTTCAGCAGACTGGCACGCTGGACGCCGGAGGCCGACCCGAACAATGAGGGCGAGGCGGATGTTCCCTATCGCAACGACGGTATGGAGCCTCGTTATCTGATGGCGCGGTTGAACGAGCCGGACAGCCACAAGATTGAGCCGTACGAAGCCGACGGCGGCTATTCTACGGCACGCCGCGTGTTGAGCGAGATCGAGCCGGCCGACATGGTGGAGCAGATCAAGGCCAGCGGCATCCGCGGCCGCGGCGGGGCAGGCTTTCCTACGGGTATCAAGTGGGGCTTTTTGCCGCCGGGCGTGGGTCCCCGCTATATGGTGGTAAACGCGGACGAGTCGGAGCCGGGCACATTCAAAGATCGCATTGTGATGGAGTACGATCCGCACCAGCTCATTGAAGGCATCATTTTGAGCTGCCATGCGATCGAGTCGGAAAAGGCCTTCATATATATACGCGGCGAATACTACTTTGCTTACGTACGTATGCAGGATGCGCTGGCAGAGGCCGAAGCCAAAGGTTATCTGGGCGATAATATTTTCGGCAGCGGCAAAAGCCTTGACATTGTGCTGCACCGCGGCGCGGGCGCATACGAGTGCGGCGAGGAAACGGCGCAGCTGACGAGTTTGGAAGGCTATCGCGGGCAGCCGCGACTGAAGCCTCCTTTCCCCGCGGTAGAAGGGTTGTATGCCAAGCCGACGATTGTGAATAACGTTGAGTCGATCTGCAATGTCACGCACGTGATGCGCCACGGCGTCGACTGGTATAAAGAGTACGGAACCGAGCGCAGCCCCGGCATGCGCATCTTCTGCCTGAGCGGAAACGTAAAACGGCCGGGACTGTACGAGCTGCCCCACGCGACACCGCTGAGTGAGCTAGTGAATAAGTATGGCGGTGGGCCGGAGGATGAGAACCATCCCATAAAGGCGATTGTGCCCGGCGGCCTGTCGATGAAGCTGCTGACACCTGATCAGTTTGATACGCCGTTGGACTACGAGAGCGTGGCGGAGGCCGGTTCGCTGCTTGGCTCGGCCGGTGTGATTGCGATAGACGATCGCACATCCATGGTTGAGGTGGCGAGACGCACACTGGGCTTCTATCGCGATGAGAGCTGCGGCAAGTGCACACCGTGCCGGGAGGGTACTGCCTGGTTGGAGAAGATCCTGATACGCATCGAGGAGGGGCAGGGGCTGGGCAAAGACTTGGAACTGATGGAGTTTATTGCCGACAATATCGCCGGTAAGAGTTTTTGCCCCTTTGGCGAGGCGTCGGTGTGGGGCTTGCAGAGCAATCTGCTCAAGTTCCGCAGCGAGTTTACGTCGCAGATTGAGAGCACCAATCCGGAGAATGTCGGGCCGGTCTTGCCAATTCGGCCCGACTACCGCCCGAATACCCACGAGGAAAGTGGGCTGCGCGATAGCACGTTTGCGCCGGCTGGTGGGAACATCGTGCTGCACGATGACCTGGTTCCCGGGGACGACTGAGGAAGAGTCTGATGGTTACAGTGGCGCCCCCCGTCGCGCCTGACCACGGCGCGCGAGTCAGGAGCGAGAGTAGCAGTATACGGGAAGCTGTTCTGCCGGTTGTGTCGGTGGAAGGTATGCCCCTGCGGCGGTTTACATTGGATGAGTACCATTCGTTGATTGAGACGGGCTTCTTTGATGAAGACGAACGGGTCGAACTGCTCGAAGGAGTCTTGTTGTCCATGAGTCCGATCTATCCGGCCCACGCAAATGCGGTCGACCTCCTTTTGATTGTTTTCTCGTCCCTTCTTGCACGGGGAGGGATTCGACTACGAGTTCAATCGCCCATATCAATGGTAGATTCGGATTCCGAACCCGAACCTGATTTGAGCCTGACCAAGGACATGAGCTCAGCATTTGCAGAACGTCACCCCAGTCCGTCTGAGGTATTCCTTCTGGTGGAGGTGGCTGAATCGAGCTTAAGCATTGATCGCTCCAAAAAAGGAGCATTGTATGCCCAAGCGGGGATCACAGAGTACTGGATTTGGAATCTTGTCGATGATGTACTGGAGGTCTATCGCGATCCGCACAAGCCTACCTCTGGCGAAGCGCTTTACCAGACGAAACTGACTTTTGGTCAAGGCATGTCAGTTGCGCCACTTGCATTTCCTGACTTCGAGGTGGCTGTCGATGACCTTTTACCGTCCGCCACCAATGAAGCTTGAAGAAGACGAACCTGAATTGTTTCTCCTCTAATTCGGAGACGTAATCGTCTATGTCTGATAACGTAACGTTTACCATCAACGAGAAAGAAGTGTCGGTCCCGGCTAGGACCCTCTTGGTCGATGCCGCGCGCATGGCGGGCGTCGAGATTCCGGTCTTTTGTTCGCATCCCAAACTGGATCCGGTGGGTTGCTGCCGCATGTGCCTGGTCGAGGTGGACGGGCCGCGCGGCACGGCAATGATGGCCTCCTGTACGATGCCGGTGGGCGATGGCATGGTCGTGCGCACCGAAACCGAGCAGGTGCGTACTGTGCAGGAAGCAAATCTTGCTTTCATCCTGCTCAATCATCCGCTGGACTGCCCGATTTGCGACAAGGGCGGCGAATGCCCGTTGCAGGACCAGACGATGCGCTTCGGGCCGGGAATCAGCCAGTTGATCGAACCAAAGCGGCTCGCCAAGAAGCATTACGATATTTCCGACACGATTGTGCTGGACCAGGAGCGCTGCGTACTCTGCTGGCGCTGCATCCGCTATTTGGAAGAGTGGGAGGACAAGCCGCAGTTGGGCCTGTTCGAGCGCGGCAACGAAACGATCGTCGACATTCAGGAAGGCCGCCCCGTAGATGCCAAGACCGGCGGCAACATTATCGACCTCTGCCCGGTGGGCGCATTGACGAACCGGGTCTCCCGTTTCGCATACCGCCCTTGGGAGATCGAGCGCACGCCCAGCATCTGCATGCACTGTTCGGTGGGCTGCAATGTGCGCCTGGACAGCCGCACGCATCAGTTGCGACGCATCGTCGGCCGCGAAAACATGCAGGTCAACGACCAGTGGATATGCGATAAGGGCCGTTTTGCCCACGCCTGGGTCAACGACGAGAACCGGCTTGCCGCACCGATGGTACGCAAGAACGGCAAACTGACGGCGGTGCAATGGAGCGAGGCGCTGGCATACATCGCCGCGAAGTTGACCGATATAAAGGAAAAGTTCGGCGCAGATAGCATTGGCGCCATCGGCAGCGGCAAGATCAGCAACGAGAGCAACTACGCGTTGCAACGTTTCATGCGAGGAGTCATCGGTACGAATAATATTGACCACCGCGATGGCGGCGATGTCGCGGCCCTGCCCACCGGTCTGCCGGCACTGACCGAGCTGATGAAGCCGCAGTACGGGCCGGACCCGCAGGTGGACACGGTCTTGCTCTTCGGCGTTGACCCGAGTGAAGAGTTGCCTGTTCTGGATCTGCACCTGAAACGGGCTGTCCTGCGAGGCGGGGCCAAACTGATAATCGCGCACCCCCGCAAGGTCGAGTTGACGCGCTATGACGGGCCTTACCTGGCCTACCAGCCGGGTGGGGAGGTCGCCCTGCTTGCCCGTTTGCAGCAGGCTGCCGAGAGTTCCGGAACGTCCGAGAATGGATCGGCGATTAGGGCGGCGGCTAAACTGTTGACTGAAAGCGAACGGACGCTGATCATTTATGGGCCGATGGCTGCCCGCGGCAAGGATGGCCCCGCGGTCCGCGATGCTCTCGAGGGGCTCGCCCAAGCCGCGGGCGAGGGCGCGCGGCTAGCCTACGTCGGGTTGGATGGCAATGCCCAAGGCTGCCGCGATATGGGTGTGCTGCCCGATCAGTTGCCGGGCCAGTTCCCATTGGAAGACGATGAAGCCAGGTCGCGGTTGGAAAAGCTGTGGGGATGCACGCTTTCAACTTTCGCCGGCTATACCTACAAACAGATGCTGGACAGCCAGGAAATGAAAGCCCTGTTTGTGAACGGCGCCAACCCCGCTGACGAATCGCCGGACTGGGCCGCCAGTCTGGACAATCTGGACCTGCTTGTCGTCACCGATCTGCTGTCCACCGAGACGGCGCAGAAGGCAGACGTCGTGTTGCCTGCTTTGGGTTGGTCCGAGAGCGACGGCACATACACTAACCTGGATCGCCGCGTTCAGAGGGCGCCCAAGGCCGTCACTAATCCCAAGTCGCGTGCCGCGCCGGATTGGATGATGTTGATGCATCTGGCCAAGCAAATGGGAGTAGAGTGGTCGTTTTCGGACGCTCGCAGCGTCACTGCAGAAATCGCCACGGCCGTGCCCGCGTATAGCGGCCTGACCTGGGAGGCCCTGGGTGATCAGGGCAGCCAGTGGGATGCCAACGCCGCGCCGGCGGCGGCGGAGCAGGGCTCCACAAGGGGAGCATCAACGGACGGACCCGACAATTCCGAGTATCCTCTCAGCCTCGTTACCGGCACAGTACTCTACGACGGCGGCACGCTCTTTGGCCTGACCGAGGAGATGCATGGGATAGCGCATGGCGCGACAGTAACTCTCAACCCGGCCGACGCGGCAGCTATCGGCGTAGACGTGGGTAGTAAGGTTTCGGTCCACAGTGAACAGGGCAGCCTGGAGTTGGAGGCGGCGGTCGACGCACAGGTACAGACGGGCACAGCCTGGATTCCGGAAAGTTTGCCAGGTGCACCGGTTGGCGCGTTGCTCAACGGCAGCAATACCCAGCAGGTCAGAGTGGAAAGGCGTTAAATGGACTGGTTACAGCTTTTGGTCTTCCCGGCCATCCGCGCGCTGATACTGATTTTCGTTCTGCTGACCGGTTTCGCTTACCTCACCTGGTATGAGCGCAAACTACTGGCCCGCTTCCAGGTGCGCTACGGCCCAAATCGGGCCGGCAAGTTTGGCCTTTTGCAGCCGGCCGCTGACGCCGTCAAAGCGTTCTTCAAAGAAGAGATCGTCCCCAATCACGTCGACAAACCGGTCTATCTGCTGGCTCCAGCAATGGCCCTGGTGCCCGCGCTGATAATCTGGGCGGTCATTCCTATCGCCAAGGGCACCCCTGCCATTGCCGACGTAAATATCGGCTTTCTCTGGATTCTGGCGGTGGCAGGAATCGAGAGCTACGGCATCATACTGGCAGGCTGGGGCAGCAACAATAATTATTCGCTGCTCGGCGCCCTGCGTTCGGCTGCGCAAATGGTCTCATATGAGCTGCCGCTGGGCCTTTTTCTGGTCAGCATTCTGATTCTGGCCGGCAGTTTCAGCCTGGTCGAACTGGTCGAGGGCTTCCGCCCCTGGTGGGAGTGGATCTGGCTGTGGTTGGCCTTTCCGTTCTTCTTTATCTGTATACTGGCCGAGACCAATCGCAGCCCATTCGACCTGCCGGAAACGGAGAACGAGTTGGTAGCCGGTTTTCAGACGGAGTACGGCGGCATGAAATTCGCGCTGTTCTTCATCGCCGAGTATGTCAACATGATATCCACCAGCGCGATCATGGCGACTCTTTTCTTTGGCGGTTGGAAAGGGCCGTTCGCCGAGCAATATATCTGGTTAGGGCCGATTTATCTGTTGATAAAGGTGGTCATTCTGCTGTTTCTTTTCATCTGGGTACGGGCCAGCATTGGCCGGCCGCGCTACGACCAACTGATGAAATTCTGCTGGAAATTCATGTTACCGCTGGGCCTGGTGTACGTGAGTATTTCGGCAGTGCTGGCCGTTTTCCTGAAGTAGGGACCGCATCGAAAAGAGGATTTCAATGGAGTTGGGTGATTTTCTGAAGGGCGCGACAGAAATCGGCAAGGCGATGGGCGTGACGTTGAAACACCTGCGCCAAAGGCCGGTGACGGTGGAGTTCCCTCACGAGGATATTCCGATTTACCCACGCTTCCGCGGCCGACACGAGTTGCGGCGCTATGCCAACGGCCTGGAGCGCTGCATTGGCTGCTGTCTGTGCGAGGCGGCTTGCCCTACCGAAGCGATCTACGTGGAGGCGGCTGAGAACGACCCGAATGCACCGCTGTCGCCGGGGGAGCGTCACGCCAAAGTCTATGAATTGAATCTTTTGCGATGTGTCTTTTGCGGCGATTGTGAAGAAGCATGCCCCACCGAGGCTATTGTTCTCGGCCACGACTTCGCGATGGCCAATTACGAGCGCAAAGATTTCGTTCTGACTAAAGAGGAACTGCTCAATCCCGGCATGCCCAAGGTCATCATTCGACCGGAGTAATATTTCATGAGTTTGTCGCTACTCTTTTTCCTGCTCGTGGGCGCAGTCAGCCTGGCCGCAGCGTTGGGCGTGGTCACAAGCCGCCAACCTGTTCACAGCGCCCTGTTTCTTTTGACCAACTTCGCCACGCTGGCTGTGCTGTATATCACTCTCGATGCACAGTTTCTGGCGGCGGCGCAGGTGATTGTCTACGCCGGGGGCATTGTCATTCTGATACTCTTTGTGATAATGCTCATTGGCGGGGATACCAACGACTTCAGCGCGGCGCATCGGGCGTGGAGTCGTACCGCAGGGCTCGCGCTGGGCGTTATTCTGCTGCTGGTAGTCTCATATAGCGCGCTTTCGAGAATGATGGCTCCGACTGAAGATGGCGCTGCGCTATTGCAGGGCGGCACTCCGAAGGCCGTTGGTATCGCCCTCTTTACCGATTACGTACTTCCATTTGAACTGGTTGCTCTTCTGTTGCTTGTAGCGCTGATCGGCGCCCTGGTGCTGGGACGCCAGCCCGAGGGCGCGGGCGAAGGCATCCCGTCTGTCAAGGCGAACGAATGATGTTAGAAACAAGCTATTACCTGGTCCTGGCAGCTATGATCTTTACCGTCGGCGCCACCGGCGTTTTGCTGCGCCGCAATGCCCTGATCATTTTCATGTGTATCGAGATGATGCTCAACAGCGTGAACCTGACCTTGATCGCGCTAGCCCGCCAGTGGGGCAATCTCGAAGGGCAGATTTTCGTCTTCATGATCATGGCCGTTGCCGCTGCCGAAGTGGCGGTCGGTTTGGCAATTCTGATTGCCAATGTCCGCCATCAGAAGAGCCTGAATATCGATGAAATCAATCTGTTGAAGTGGTAGACATCAGTTTCTAGTTTTCAGTCTTCAGTTCCTGGTGGACCCGGTAGTTCCCGGATTAACCAAGGGTTGAGAACCTACGAGTAAGTGCTGTTATTGAGGGAGTTATGCTGGAATTAGCCTGGCTTATCCTTGTTTTCCCTGCCTTGGGCGCGTTGGTAAACCTGTTTGTCGGCGACAAACTGGGCGAGCGGGGCATCCATCTGGCTGCGTCCTTCGCGGTGGTCCTCTCCTTTGTGGTCAGTCTGGGTCTTTTCTTTGGCCTGTCGGGCCTGGATGAACATCACAGGACTGTGACTGTTCATCTGTGGGACTGGATTACTATCGGCAGCTTCTCCGCGCCAGCGGCACTTTTGATTGACCCGCTGAGCGTGACGATGGCGCTGATTGTAACTGGCGTAGGCGCGCTGATCCACATCTATGCCGGCGGCTACATGCACGGCGAACAGAACTATCAGCGCTTTTTCGTTTACCTTAACTTTTTCATCCTGGCGATGCTGGTGCTGATTCTCAGCAACAACTTTGTTGGGATGTTTGTAGGTTGGGAGGGCGTGGGGCTGGCGTCGTACCTGCTGATTGGATTCTATTTTGACCGCCAGGACGAATCCTACGGTCACTACGCCGATGCCGGCAAGAAAGCCTTCCTGGTCAACCGAATCGGCGACTTTGGCATGATGCTGGCCGTTTTCCTGCTTTGGACGGGTGTCGGTTCAGTTGTATTTGAGGAGGTTTTTGCCGGGGCTGGAGCGTTGACCACCGGCGCGGCGACAGCAATCTGTCTGTTACTTTTGCTGGCCGCGACCGGCAAGAGCGCGCAGCTGCCCTTGTTCGTCTGGCTGCCGGACGCTATGGCAGGTCCGACACCGGTATCGGCGCTCATCCATGCAGCGACGATGGTAACGGCAGGCATCTACATGATCGCGCGGACGCACGTCTTGTGGGAGCTGGCGCCGGCGGCCGGAAGTCTCGCGGCTTGGGTGGGCGGTCTGACCGCGCTGTTGGCGGCTTCGATCGCGCTGACACAGGTGGATCTGAAAAAGATTCTCGCCTACTCTACAATTTCTCAACTGGGTTTCATGATGCTGGGCGTCGGCGTCGGTGCATACGCTTTTGCGATCTTTCATCTGGTGACGCATGCATTCTTCAAGGCGCTTCTCTTTCTGGCCGCGGGCAACGTCATGCATGGCCTGCCTGACGGCGAGTTGGACATTCGCAAGATGGGAAACCTGCGCGCCAAGATGCCGACGACGTACATACTTTTCCTGATCGGCGCATCGGCCCTGGCCGGACTGCCGCTGCTGTCCGGGTTCTTTTCTAAAGATGGCATCCTGCTACACGTTGCCAATCACAACATTCTTCTCTATCTGATTGGTCTTTTCACAGCTCTGCTGACCGCGTTCTACAGCTTCAGGGCGGTCTTCATGGCCTTCTGGGGCGAGGCGCGCGATCAGCACATCCACGAGCACGCGCATGAGAGCCCGGCGATAATGACCAGGCCTCTCTGGGTATTGGCAGCGCTGGCGGTGGTCGGCGGTGTCTTGAATCTGCCATTCTGGCTGATGATGGAACATTATCTGGAACCGGCCGTTGGCGCGCCGGCATTCCATGCGAGTGTGCCGATGGAGTTGGTGCTCTTGGTGGTGAGCGTACTTGTGGCAATCGCCGGCGTCGGACTGGCCTATGGGCGTTATGTCAAGGGTCCTGCCACCGGCGCGGGAAGGTTTTCAACAGGTATTACGAAGCTGCTCAGTCCATTGGAGCCAATGGCCCGCAATAAGTGGTATGTGGATGAGATATATGCGGCTTGGATCGTGAATCCACTGCTTGAGCTCGCCAAATGGTTTTCCCAAGTGGTAGACCAAGGTGTAGTTGACGGTGCGGTCAATCTTGTAGGTCAGGCAAACCTGGCGGTGGGCGGCGCTTTACGCAAAGTCCACAACGGGTTGGTGCCCACGTACGCGCTGAGTCTGTTCTTCGGGGTAGTGGCACTTCTACTGTGGTTAGTAATCGGCGGCTAGGGGACAGCAACTGTTCCGGCCGCACATAGGCCGCTGTAAGCTAGCGACCATTCACCGGTGTTTATTCTATGCTATCGATTCTGACATTCTTGCCCTTGCTCGGCGCGATCATCGTCCTGCTGGCGCCGAGCGATAGCCTCAAGAAGGGGCTGGCATTCGGCGCGACTGTCGTGACCTTCGTGGTCAGCCTTCTGCTGCTGCCCGGCTGGCAGGAGATCCCGGACATGCAGTTCGTGGAGCGTTACGCCTGGATGCCGGACTTGAACATCTATTACCATCTGGGCGTGGACGGGATCAGCCTGTGGCTGGTTCTGCTGACGACGCTGCTGATGCCGATTGCGGTAGCGTTCAGCAATCAGCACGTCAAGCAGAATATAGGCGGCTATCTGGCGCTTATGCTGCTGATGGAGACCGCGGTGCTGGGGGTCTTTCTTGCCTTGGATCTGGTGCTGTTCTACGTTTTCTGGGAGTTCAGCCTGATCCCGATGGCCTTCCTGATTGGCAAGTGGGGCAGTGAGAATCGTATATACGCCGCGATTAAGTTTTTCCTGTACACACTGGCTGGGTCAGCGCTGATGCTGGTGGCAATTCTGGCCCTCTACTTCCAAGCCGGCACATTTAACCTGCTGGAGCTGCAAAGCGCTGGTCTGCCCCCGGGAATACAGCAGCTGGCCTTTCTTGCGTTTGCGCTGGCTTTCGCGATTAAGGTTCCGCTATTTCCCTTTCATACATGGTTACCCGATGCGCACGTAGAGGCCCCGACCGCCGGATCGGTCATACTGGCTGGTGTGCTCCTGAAATTGGGGACGTACGGATTCCTGCGCTTTGCTCTGCCGCTGTTCCCGGCTGCCGTCGCCAACTATTCTTCGCTCATATCGGTTCTGGCGATTGTTGGCATCCTTTATGGCGCGCTGGTTGCGCTGGCCCAACGCGACCTGAAGTCACTTGTGGCCTACTCTTCGGTTGCCCACATGGGTTTTGTCGTGCTGGGCATTTTCGCGTTGAACGAACAAGCGATAAGCGGCGCGGTGCTGCAGATGGTCAGTCACGGCCTCAGCACAGGGGCATTGTTCCTGATGGTAGGGATGCTCTACGAGCGGCGCCATACAAGGCTGATGAAGGATTATGGAGGTCTTTGGGCGAGCGTCCCGGTTTTTTGCTTCTTTTTCCTGGTGGTAGTGATGAGCAGCGCCGGGCTTCCGGGGCTGAACGGTTTTGTCGGCGAGTTTACGATTTTGCTGGGCACATACGCGAGCTCTCCGATATTCGCCGTCCTCGGCGCAGCGGGAGTCATCCTGGCCGCATGGTACTTGCTGCATGCATTCAGGCAAGTGGCGCAGGGCGCGCTGACAAATCCCGCCAATTTCAAGGAAAACCTGCCTGACCTGAATTGGAAGGAGATCGGTCAACTGGTTCCGATGGTGCTGCTGTTCTTCGCTATCGGACTGGCGCCTAATTTCTTCCTGGACAAGATCAATCCCTCTGTTGCGGCGCTGGAAGTTGTCCAGTCTCCAGCAGTTGGTGACGAGTGGCTGGTGGATAGCAGTTTCCAGCCACTACATGATTTCGACAACAATCCATTGACCACAATCCACTAACCGCTATGGACACCGCCCTACTCTTTGACAATGCAATAGTTCTGCTGCCGGAGCTCGTGCTTGCGGTTGGCGTGATGGTCCTGATGATTGTTGACATCGGGCGCCGTGGAGAAAACGGAGCGCCATTGCTGGCCGGACTTTCCGTTGCAATCCTCCTATTGGGCATCGGCGCGTCGCTGCTGATATGGGGCAGGCCGCCGGCCGAGTATCTGGGCGGTGCTATTTCGGACGGTTTTGCGCTGAGCGTGCGGTTGGTAATTTTGATCGCCGGCGTTTTTGGCGTCTTGCTGAGCCGCAACTATCTGCCGGATATTGAGCGCCAAGGGGGGGCCTTTTACTCTCTGCAACTGCTGGCGATCATCGGCATGATGTTGATGGGCACGGCTACGAATCTGATTGTCCTTTTCATTGCCCTGGAGATTTTCTCGCTGGCGCTTTACATTCTGTGCGGCTTCTACCGCGAAAGCCCTCGTAGCATAGAAGCTGCCATGAAATACTTTCTGCTGGGGGCATTCGCCAGCACCTTCTTCGTCTACGGCTCGGCGCTGCTATTTGGCGCCGGCGGCAGCACGCATTACGCTCGCATCCACGAGACGCTCGCTGCAGGCGGCGGCAACCCTTCACTGGTCCTGCCTGGCATCGCACTCTTGCTGGTAGGTTTTGGCTTCAAGGTGAGCCTGGTCCCGTTCCATATGTGGACGCCGGACGTATACCAGGGCGCGCCGACGCCGGTGACTGCATTTATGAGCGTCGGCACCAAGGCGGCGGCGTTTGCCGGCTTCTTCCGGCTGATGATGACTGCGCTCCCTTCCTTCCATGACCAGTGGGCCGCGCCTCTGGCGATCTTGGCCGTTCTGACCATGACGGTAGGCAACCTGACGGCGCTGCGTCAGAGCAGTGTGAAGCGAATGCTGGCATATTCGGGCATCGCCCACGCCGGCAACATTCTGATCGCGCTCGTGGCAGGGACCGGCGCTGCTTCGTCGGCGGCTGCGTTCTATCTCTTTACCTATGCGTTCATGAATGCGGGCGCGTTCGCGGTAGTGATTGCCCTGGAGAAGAAAGACAGTGGTGAAAATGACGTGGAGCAGAGCAGCTTAGCCGGCATCGCGGAAAAATTTCCGGCTCTGGCCGCGGCGATGGCAATTTTCATGCTCAGTCTGAGCGGAATCCCACCGCTGGCCGGCTTTTTCGGGAAGTTTCTGGTCTTCAAGGCGGCCGTGGAGGCTGGCTGGGCCTGGCTGGTGGTGATCGGAGTGCTAAACAGTGCCATCAGCGCCTACTACTATCTGCGGATCGTGGTGGCTATGTATTTCCAACCTCTGGCAGAGGATGGGGAAGAGAAAGAACCCCTCTCCGTTCTCGCCTCACGTTCCTCACTCTTCGTAGTTACGGTCGCAGCTATTGCCGTAGTTGTGATCGGCCTGCAGCCGGGACTTTGGACCGGCGTCATGAGAGGTCTGGGCCAGTAGTCGTTGACCCCTCTGGCCAACCGGTTGCGGCCAACGCACCGTTTCGGCTACGAGAAATCCATTTTACGATGGCGCATGACAACGCTCTGCGCCAACCCCACCGCTACCATCATCGATACCAGACTGCTGCCGCCGTAGCTTAGAAATGGCAATGTCATGCCCGTGACCGGCAGGATTGCCAAATTCATGCCGACGTTGACGAAGGTCTGGAAAAAGATCAACGAGGCTACACCCAGGGTAATCAGTCTGCCGAACTGGTCCTGGGCGAGGTCGGCAATGCGTACCAGGCGCCAGATAACGAAAAACAGTAGCAGCAGAACCATGACAGTGCCGATAAAGCCCAGCTCTTCGGCAATGACGCTGAAAATGAAGTCTGTATGGCGGACGCGCAAAAAGTGCAGTTGATTCTGTGATCCCTCGCCCCACCCCATTCCAATCCAACCGCCGTTGCCGATGCTGATCAGCGCTTGCTGAACGTTGAAAGCTGCGTCGGCGTTTGAGCTTGGATCGAGGAATATTTCAATGCGCTCGATCATATAGTCCTGAAGGGTCCCCTGCAGGATCGGCCATGCAGCCCCAGCCGCCACAACGCCGAGCAGAACATGGGTCAACCGGACGCCGTTGATGAGTATTAACGTTCCGCTGAGGAACGCCAGCGTAACGGTCATTCCCAGGTCGGGTTGGATATATACAAGGCCCAGAGGAATGAGCAGAAGGACAACTACACCTAACAGATATGCGATTCTGCGGATACGATCCTGAAAACGGCTCAGGTACCAGGCGAGGAAGACGATCAGCAGGAATTTCCCGGCCTCGGTGGGTTGGACATCGGTGATGCCCAGACTCAGCCAGCGCTGAGCGCCGCTCTTGACCTCGCCGACCAGGTAGACGGCCACCAACGAGGCCAACAGGAAGACATAGCTAGGCTGGGCCAGCAGTTCCAGATGCCTGTAGTCAAATAGCGCAGCAGTGACGAGCGCGATGGCGCCCAAGATCGTGAAGAGTAGCTGTCTCTGCCAGTAGTCGGCCAGATCGATAGTCGTGATAGTGGCGCTGTAGGTCATGGCAATGCCGATACCACAGAGGAGTAGCACGGCAAAGAATAGAGGCTTGTCGAAATGTCTTAACATCGGTTGTTCCAGTGGCCGCTAGCTAGAGACCTATAAGACGCCGGAGCCGCTCCGGCCAGCTGATCTCCTGGAAATGGAGCAAGGGGACATTGTAGCCCAGGAGGCGCTGGGCGATGTTGTGGTAGGCGCGGCTGACATATTTCTTTCGTTCAAGAGCCACAGGCCAACCTTTGTTTGCCGAAACAATAATCTGATCGTCCTCGGGCACAATACCCAACAGATCAATGCTCAATATGTCCAGAATACTGTTACGGGTGATCATCTCTTTTCGCCGCACGAGCCGTGGGTTGTACCGATTGATGATGAGTCGCGCCTGAATGTTCATGTCTCGCTCAAGCA
Organism: Caldilineaceae bacterium; assembly: GCA_965116395.1. Classification (GTDB taxonomy): domain Bacteria; phylum Chloroflexota; class Anaerolineae; order Caldilineales; family Caldilineaceae; genus Bin5. Next base: position 3,802,666 of record OZ220684.1, on the reverse strand, counting down.
GGTAGATGACTTTATCGGCGTCCCGCAGAGCGCTGACTTCCGGCGTGGTTACAATGATCACTTCCGAAGCTGCGGCGATTGCATTCTGAAAACCCAATTCTATGCCAGCGGGGGAGTCCACCAGGACGAAGTCAGCGATAGAACGCAGTTCATCGCAGAGGGTCATCATCTGATCAGGTGCGATCGCCGTTTTATCGCGAGTCTGGGAACTCGGTAGAAGGTACATTTCGCCCACGCGCTTGTCTCGTACCAGCGCCTCATGTAGCGAACAGCGCCCTTCGATCACATCAACCAGATTGTAAACAACCCGGCTTTCCAAACCCATTACTATATCCAGGTTTCTCAAGCCGATATCGGCATCTACAACGATAACGCGTTGACCCGCTATTGCCAGGGCTGTACCCACGTTTGCGGTGGTTGTCGTCTTGCCTACGCCTCCTTTACCGGAAGTCAAGGTCAGGACAAGGCCGCCGTCCGCATCAGACCCGCGGCGGTCGGCGGGTGGGTAGGCGTCGGGCGAGAGGTTGCCCGACAAGGTTTCACTTGGTTGCATCCCAGGGATCCACGACGATCTGATTATTGATGACTCGGGCCACTTCAGGCTTGCCGCTGCTGTCTCGCTTCCAGAACCAGTAGCCGGGGTTGTTGGACGCACTCTTTGGGGTCATGGCGATGTGTTGGGCGATTCGCATCTGCACCGGTTCAAAATCCAGTGCTGTTACGATGGCACGCGCGTTTCCCATGGCGCCTGCGTGGACAGTTCCCCGCAGACGGCCCCATACCAATACATCGCCGCCGCTTACGACTTGGGCTCCAGGATTCACGTCTCCAAGAACGACGACGGTACCCGCATGTCGAACGGACTGGCCGGACCGCAAGGTGCCGCGATAGACATACGGCGGAGACACCGACTCTGCGCCGTGTTCGTCTGCCCAGGGCGTGAGCGCTGCATGTTCCTCTGCACTTTCGCTCACGAGCGGCTCTTCCGTCAACGCGGAATGTGGGGCCGGCCGGAAATCGCTGCCAGGCCGCAAGCTTTCCTCGTCCGGATTGGACGGCGTGTTCAGGCCGCGAGAGGTAGCTGCAAGGAACCTGTTGCCGTTCCTTGCACCCATACTTTCCGCCTTGACCACGGGCTGTGGCTTGTCTGATTCCCAGACGACTTCGAGGCCAAGCTGGCTGGCGACTTGAAAGGAGTCGCTATTGGCGGTATGCAGAGACACCAGAACAATGTTTTGATCTTCCAGCACTTCGTGAACGGCCTGAAGATGCTCAGCAGAGACCAACCTGTCGCCAATTGCCAAAGACAGGCGCTCATCTCTGAAAAAGCCGTCGGCCTGCGAGATATGACGGGCAAGGTAGTCAACTACGTCCGACCAATCGCCCTTGTCGTCGGCTACGTCGACGACGGTAAACCCTCCGCGCCCCTTGATGCGAACATCCGGCCGGCCGGACAACCTGCCTCGCGAAGGGGAAAAGCTGTAAGTGCTCATTCGTTCCTTATAACCATTACTTGATAGATCGTCGCGGGGAACAATATAGACCAAGAGCCCTGGACCGAAAACCGAAGCCGGGAGCCGCTGGCGGGGGCAATCCCGCGAATTCCGCAGGCAGCGCTATGGACGTAGTTCATGGAACCAGGCGTGGAGAATCTCCTGGGCGACGGGGAGGGCCACTGCCGACCCTTCACCTCCAGAATAGACAAATACGGTCACGACGATTTCCGGATCCTCGTAAGGAGCATAGGCCGTGTACCAGGCGTGGAAAGGAAGGTTTCCTTCATGGTCTCTATCTGTGCAGTCCTGGATCTCCGGATCGTAAGCACAGAACTCCGCCGTACCCGTCTTGCCGGCGACGGTAACGCCTTCGACACGACTGTAGTAGGCGGTGCCCGCGTGTCCATTGACGGCATACCACATCCCTCTCTGGACATAAGCTAGCAGGCCTGGATCCACGGGCAGTCGTTCTTGCAATACCGGTTCATATTGCCACTGAACGTGATCCTGTGTATCGACCATTTGCTGCACGAACTGGGGCTTTACCACATAGCCGCCATTAGCTACTGCGGCTGTACTAACCATGACCTGCATAGGCGTACCCAGTACATCTCCCTGGCCGATGGCCATATTGTAGCTGTCACCGGTTGTCCAGGATTCGGCTTTAGTCAGCCTTTTCCACTGCTCGTCAGGAACGAATGCGAGAACCTCTCCTGGCAGGTCAACTCCTGTAAGATCTCCATAACCGTATAGCCGCATCCACTTGGCCATTCGTTCGCTCCCCAAGCCATCCATGAAATTTGGGAACCCACCGCCAAGGTAATAGAAGAAAATGTCGTTGGAGAGGCCGATCCCCTCGATAATGGTCATGGGGCCGTGCAAAATGTTCAACTTGTGGTTCCAGCTCACAAACTCCTGGGACTGCTCGGGATCGTCGGGAAAGAAGAAATTTGGGAGGTAGATCGGTCCTCGATCAACCAGCGTCGTGGCAGGTGTGATGACATGCTCCGCCAAAGCGGCCGTGGCCGAGACCAGCTTGAAAGTTGAGCCGGGCGGATAGAGTCCGCCGATGGCATAGTTGTAAAGAGGTCGCTGCGTGTCGTCTTCCACTTCCAGGGCTTTATACTCTTCACCCAAACCTTCTGAGAAGATATTGTTATCGTAGCTGGGCAAGCTTACCATTCCCAGCATGGCCCCGCTACGAGGGTCCATTGCCAGCGCGACACCGTGCGGCGCGCCTGTCTCTTCCAGCTGGCGGGCGAGGGCATCTTGCATGACTTGCTGCAAATGGATGTCCAGACTCAGATTGAGATTCAGCCCAGGTCCCGGTTCGCGGACGACGTTGACAGTGCGACTCTCCCGACCCAAGATATCCACTTCAACGAGTCGTTTGCCCGGCAGGCCGCGCAAAGAATCCTGGTAGGTATACTCCAACCCGTTCAGGCCCACCGGTTCGTTCGGGTCTTCATATCCGCGATTCTTGTATTTCTCTGCGGCCAGTTTGGGAATCGGTCCCAAAAAGCCCAATACATGGCCTGCCAGGTCCCGGTAGGGATATTCGCGCACGGGTTGCTGGAGCACATGGACGCCGCGCAGCTGGTAAGTCTCCTCTGCCACTTGGAACGCTTGCTCGCGGTCCACCAGATCCAGGACCGAGATTGGTCTGTATGAACTTCCCTGTGTCCCGATCGCCACAGCCCGTTCCAGTAAGGCGAGCAGTCCACCGACGGGAAGCGGTATAGCGAGGTCCGGAATCAGTGTAGGTACTTCCTCCAGAATCTCGCGTCCATCCTCATCCTGTTTCAGGATTTCGAGATTAACTTGCCTGAAGGAAAGGTCAATCCCTGCGGATTCGACAGTATTCTTGAAGTCTTCGCGCCCCAAGTGCAGAAACATTACTTCGGCAATACGTATCGCCATCTCCTCTTCTGAATCTGCCTCCAGGACTGCCAGCAGCCTTTCAAGCGCAATGCGCTGTTCATCGATCTCGGTAGCGATGTCATCCGGAGGCAGGTCGGCTGGAACAACTGCGATGACAAAACTTGGACGATTGCGGGCCAGGATTTCGCCGTTTCGATCGTAGATTACACCGCGCGGCGCGTAAGTATCAATCTCTCTCAAGCGGTTGACAGCGGCCTGTTCCTGATAGGAGTCACCACTCACAATCTGCAGCGAGTACAAGCGCATGCAGAAAACCAGAAAAGTTACCGCCAGTGTCAGGCGGACAATTATGGATGTGGAGGTAGCTGTCCGTGCTGCCCGTTCGTTCATTGTTTTCTTCAGTAATCAGTTCTACTTCAACAAGGGCCTGCCGGCCTCTAACACGAAGTGATTATGGGAATCTCGCTTGCTCAGGCAAACGATTCAGTATGGGTGTAGCCAGGAACATTACGACGCCATTGTAAAGAATGACCGGCACAACCAGATTTGCCACCAACGGGCCAGGGAGGAACCGGTGGCCGACTCCTGTCAGGATGGCCACGTAGATCAACGAGAAGACCAGACTGCCTGAAAGAGCAGCGATGGATGGCACGAAGAAATTGCGGCGGAAAATCGCGTTATGACCAATTCCAGTCAACAGAGCGGTTGCCATCAGGGCCAAACTGGATGCGCCCATCGCGCCGCCGCTGAGGACGTCCATCCAGAGTCCGCCGACAAATCCCCACATGACCGCGCTGCGCCCGCCCGAGACCAACGATCTCGCAATTACCAGCAACACAATGAGATCCGGGTAGACACCTCGCACTGCCAACTTTGGGACGACTACCACCTGAATAATGGCTGCCGCGCCCAGGATTGGAAGCATCAGCCAGGTAGCGCCCCAGCCGCGGGTTCCTAATGACGAGGAGAAAGGGAGCCCGGCGCCCTCCTCACCTGTAGCGGAAGACTTTGAGAAAGTGGCTCTATTCCCCGTCTCTTGGGAGAATCCCCTTGGTCCCAGTCGACTTCCTTCACTCGTCAAAGGTCTCTCCTGGCTCGGCCGGCAGTGTATCCAGGAGCGGCACAGACTCAGTGGGGTCGAAGTTGGTGATGACCATCACGAACTCGAGCCGACCAAAATTTACAGTCGGGCGCACGACGGCCTCTTGAAAGACGTTGACGTCCCGTTGCCAAACCTCAACTACCTGCCCAATTGGGATCCCTTTCGGGAATCTGCCGCCCATTCCGGAGGTAAGCACCACTTCCCCGACCCCTATTTCCGTACCTTGGGGAATGAAACCAATCACCGGGTGCGAGCCGGGCGTGCCGTTGATGACGCCTGTCAGGCGGCTAGCCTGCAAGATGCCGTTGACTGTGCTGGATGAGTCTGTGATGAGCAGAACTTTGGAGGTTGTGGGCGTTACGTAGTTGATTCGCCCCACCAGCCCCTGCTCATTCACCACCGGCATCCCAACTCTGATACCGTGCCGCGAACCGAGATCGATCATCGCAAAACTCAGGAAGTTGGTGGAGTTTTGACCGATGACGCGGGCGATGATCTGCCCACCCTGCAATTCGAAGCTGGGTCTGGTTTCGGCGAATGCCAAGAGTTCGCGCAGGCGTTGATTTTCCCGCTCCACTTCCTGAAGCCGCAGGTTCTCAACACTCAGGCTCTGGGTTATGAGTTCTAATTCGGTTACCCGCCGCTGGAGGGAGCGATAGTTTCGCAGGTTGGTCAGGGACCTGGATAGACGATTGGTCAAGGTGGTCAACCCGGACTGGCCCGGTGCTGTCACCAGAGTAACCAGTCCTTCCACGGTCCCCAAGCGGCCAGTCTGTTGCAGCGCCAACAAAAGGACAGCCGTCAGGGCAAGGATGGCAAGTTTGAGCCCGAAGTTGACACCGCCCCAGCCGCGTTGATCACTGTTACGCATAGGCGTCTCATCACTAGAGAATCAGGGGCCACACGGGATGGGCCTGCCCGAGCCAGGAACTATCGAATGGTGCTCTTTCGTTGCATAGTTGTCAGGGTTTCAGCGTAGTGCTCCGGTTTTTCCAGGATCATGCCCGTACCGAGCACGACCGAAGAGAGAGGATTATCGGCAACATAAACGTGCATGCGATTTTCGTCCTGAATACGCTGGGCCAAACCTTGCAAGAGCGCGCCTCCTCCGGCCAGCACGATGCCGTGTTCCATCAAGTCTGCTACGAGCTCGGGCGGCGTTTCGTCCAAGGTATCTTTGACCGCATCGACAATTACTTCCACGGAGCCGGTAAGCGCCTCTCTGATTTCTACTGAGCTGATTTCAATTGCCTCAGGCAGGCCGGTGATCAGATTCCGTCCTCGGATGATCATTGTCCGCTCATGTTCAAGCGGGTACGCGGAGCCAATCTCAATTTTGACACGCTCAGCCATGCGTTCGCCAATCAGCAAATTGTACTTCTGCCGACTGTAGTTGATTATGTCTTCATTCATCTCGTCACCAGCAACCCTGATTGAACGAGATACGACAATCCCACCCATGGAGATCACCGCTACTTCGGTCGTTCCACCGCCGATGTCAACGATCATCGAGCCGACCGACTCTGTCACCGGCAGCCCCGCGCCGATAGCGGCTGCCATTGGCTCTTCGACCAGGCCGGCCTCACGCGCGCCCGCGCTGACGGTTGCATCCCGTACAGCACGTTTTTCCACTTCGGTCACACCGGAAGGGATGCCGATCACGACTCGTGGGCGGGCAGTGCCAAAGGCCCGGTTGCCGTGAACCTTGCCGATAAAGGCATGGATCATCTCTTCCGTCATCTTGAAATCCGAGATGACGCCGTCCTGCAGAGGGCGCACGGCCACGATATGGGATGGCGTTCGTCCAACCATCTCCTTGGCCTCCTGCCCGATTGCCTTGACCGAATTGCGCCGTTTCGACGACTTATCGATGGCAACTACCGACGGTTCGTCAATGATGACCCCTCGGCCTTTCACATGAACCAGGGTATTCGCTGTGCCCAGGTCAATGCCAATATCGAGTGAAAAAAGCCCCAACAACCAGTCTAACGGGTTCGCCACTCTGGGGACATCTCCATTTCCTGCCTTAATTGATCGACTGCGGGCGGCCGGCCCACCCACTGCTAATTTGAAGAACCTTTAACGATATCAGTATACCATAGCCCCAAAGGACACAAAATAAGAATGGCTGGACTTTGTTGCCATTTCGTTGATCTATCTTGCGTAAGATCGCCGCCCTCCGCTATGCTTATGCTGCAGTCGCGACTGCAGTCGCTTTCGTGATTATTCAGAGTTGGCTGTATTGAAAACACAGGAAACTGAACCGGCAAATGTCGAGACAGAGATCGGACTATCCTGTCCAGTCACCGCCACATAGCCAGACTTCAGAGGACAGAGGGCGCTTCGCTGGCGGCCAAAGCCATTGCGCCGGAAACTTGCTTTCGGAGAATGATCAGCGTTTGTTCGACCTTCTAAGTCAAGCGCGGGCGCGCGACGGTCTCTTCACCGCGCCGACGCGGGCCAGCGACTCATCCGCAACGGTAATTGTTGCGGTAAGCGGCGGCGCCGACAGCACCGCCCTTCTGCATCTGCTTACGCGCATGCGCGCCGCCTGGTCACTGAATCTGGTGGTCGCCCATCTTGATCACAATCTTCGCCCTTCGTCGGCCGAAGACGCCTCCTTTGTGGCTGAAATGGCAGAAAAATGGGGTCTGCCCATGGAGACCGACAGATTGCCGCCCGAGGCGCTTACCCAAGAGGGCAACGTGGAGGCAAACGCCCGCCAGCGGCGTTACCGATTTCTGGCGCGGGTGGCGCTCGACTGTCAGGTTGATGGCAACCCGGTGGATGTTGCTGTGGCCCACACTGCCAATGACCAGGCTGAGACCGTGCTGATGAACCTGATTCGAGGCAGCGGCCTGCAGGGTCTGGCTGGGATGCAGGCGGCGCGGCCGCTGACCGTGCACGACCGGGTTGTTCCCTGTGTGAGGGTCGTCCGCCCATTGCTGAACGTCTCTCGTTCTGAGATTATGCAATACCTCACGGAGCACAATATCCCTTTTCGTGAAGACCCTACTAACCGGGACCGGACCTTTGTGCGCAATCGAGTGCGGCACGAGATAATTCCTCTTCTGAGGGAGATCAACCCGCAGATTGTCGCGTCCCTTTGCCGGACCGCTGAAGTACTGAACGCCGAGGTGAAACGGACTGACCACTACACTCGGCAGGCGGTGGATACGACACAAAAGGATGGCGAGAAGGAGGCAATGGACCAACTTTCTCAATTGCAGCCACCGACGTCTGAAGTTAGTCTGTCAGCTGAATCGGAGCGGCAGGTCTTCGACCTGTTCGCCTTTCGCCGGCTTGATGTGGCCGACCAGCGGATGGTGTTGCGCGCGGCCCTGCCGGCGCTGGGACGCCCTCTTACCGACCTCGGCTTCGACAACGTAGAACGCCTGCGACGGACATTGTGCGAAGAAGACCGCGCGGGCGGCCCGTTCAGCTGGGTGGCTGATGTGATGTTGACAAGGACGCACGACGCATTCAGTCTGCATCAAAGGGACGCGGCGCCGCTTCTTCCGGACCACCCTTATCTGGATGGCAGGTGGCGCGCCCGCTATCCGACCCGTGAGCTTCCGGTACCTGGAGAGATCGTCGTTGACGGCTGGACTTTGCGGAGCGAGGCATTGGACATAAGCCAACTACCGCACGACTGGGCAGCCAAAACCAGAGAGTTGCCTGTGCCGCGACTTCGGACCGATAGGCGCCAGCCCTCTGCCTGGGAGATTTACATCGACGCAGAAAGTGTAGTGCAGCTTCAACTGAGCGCGCCTTGCGCCGGCCAGCGCTTTGAGCCTCTTGGGATGCGTGGACATGGCAAAGCCCTGGCTGACTTTTTCACCGATCGCAAAGTGCCCCGCTTCATGCGCCGCGGCTGGCCACTCCTCCTCGACAGGGAGTGTGTTGTTTGGGTAGGAGGGCACCAGATCGCTCACAGCGTGCGCATTACACGCGGTACACGCAGGGTTAATCACCTCTACTGGGAGGAGGCTCGCCGATGAGCGTACGTCCGCTTGTGTTGTGGGTAACTCGCCAGGAGGAAACTGTGATGCGCTTCACGCGGCGCGATCAAGAGCTGGCCACCGGTGTATTGACAGATCCGAACGGCACGGTCCCTTTTACCTTCGACCGCAGCGCGCGGCGGTTGCACCTACATGACCGCGACATCTATTTGGACGAGTATGGTTGGGAAGTTGATGAGCACGGGAAAATTGTCTTCCAGTCGCGCCGCACTGACTGAATCACCTGCTGGCCGCGAGCCACAGAGGACAGGGGCGTTTTGAGCGCATCTTTACAGCAGTTTTTCGAATGTTTGCAGGAGAATCTGGCCGCGCCGCTTCCTGGCCGTCCGGCGCAAGCGCTGATGGCGCCGCTGCCTCGCCCGGGCTGGCACCCCAACGATAGAGCGGAGGAACCGGCCCGCCGGAGCGGCGTATTGGTCCTCCTGTACAGCGTTCATGAGCAGCTGCATGTGCCGCTAATCCTGCGCCCCACCTATGACGGCGCGCACAGCGGCCAGGTCGCCTTTCCCGGCGGCGGCACCGAAGAGGGTGATGCGGATTTGACGGAGACTGCGCTGCGCGAGGCCCACGAGGAGCTGGGAATTGCGCCAGAAAATGTACAGGTTCTGGGCGCGCTCACCCACCTTTACATTCAACCAAGCAACTATGATGTCTACCCAACCGTAGGGCGGCTGACGACCAGGACCGCTTTCCGGCCCGACCCCCACGAAGTTGCTCAACTGCTTGAGGTGCCGCTGGCGACGCTGCTCGATCCTGCCCACCGCAGGCAGGAACAGTGGCAACTCGGAGATCGAACTGCGTTGGTGCCATTTTTCGCCATTCAGAATCAGACCATCTGGGGAGCGACTGCGATGATCCTAAGCGAACTGCTCGCCGTTATTCGCAAATGCCCGCCGAGCGGCTGAGGATTTGGGTAGCAATTGAGGCAAATGATACGATCCAAGCCCATTCGGAGCGAACGGCCCCGCTTCTGTGGGTACCGACACAAGCTCCGAAGATGCCATTCGTCCATCGCTGAGACAGCAATACAGGAGAAGGTGCCGTGACAGAGGAGAATGACGTGCCGTGCTTGGAGGGGCCATTTAGTCAAGATGTGGAAAGTGTACTGATCTCGGCCGATGAGATTCAGGACCGAGTCCGAGGCTTGGGCCGCAGAATTGATGAACATTTCGCAGGCAAGGATCTTCTGCTGATCGCTGTCCTCAAGGGCAGCGTTATCTTTCTGGCCGACCTTATGCGTGCGATTTCGATTCCGCACGAAGTCGATTTTCTTGCTACCAGCAGTTACGGCGTTTCTACGAGAAGCAGCGGTATTGTTCGAATCCTCAAAGACCTGAATGAACCGATCGAGGGCCGCCATGTCCTCCTTGTCGAGGACATTATCGACAGCGGGCATACGCTCGCCTATCTGTCCCGCTTGTTTCGGGCGCGTAATCCTGCCAGCCTTGAAATCGTTACACTTCTCGACAAACCCTCGCGCCGAGAGGTTGATATCGACGTCTTCTGGACCGGCTTTTCGGTGCCAAACGAGTTTGTCATAGGTTACGGGCTGGACTTCAATCAGAGATACCGCAACCTCCCTTTCATCGGCGTGCTCAAGCCCGAAGTCTACGAGTCCAGTTCCTGATCCGATGTCCATTCAGCAATACGTTTAACCGCCAGGTCTGCCGCAATCTTCATATGTAAGATTCCGGTGCCCGGGTAATTCAAGTTGGCATTCATATCGGCAATCCATTTCGGAGCCGAGAGAAGGCCTTCAGAGTGAGCGCACCGCAAACATGGTCCTGGCGAAATATTGAGATGCGAAAGCGGATATGTTTTTGCAGTTTCTGAAGTCGACGAAACCTGAATTTCTCGATGGATTGCCGCGGCAGAGCGTATTTTACAGCCTGTTGCTGGCCTGTCTCATGTGGCTGGCTTCGCAGGGTGTTATGCAGACACAGCAGGTTGCCGCACAGTCACCGGGCGATACATATGTCGTCAAAACGGGTGACACTTTAGCGTCGATCGCCGCCGATCTTGGCATCCCACTGGAGCTGTTGGTTACCACCAATCAACTCACTGATGTGGATGCGCTTGATGTGGGGCAGGTGCTTCAACTTCCCCGCGGCGCGACCCGCAGTGCCTTGGTCGCAAGGCCAGGCGACACAATCCATGCTATCGCACTGCGCGAGGGCCTGTCGGTTCCCCGTTTGGCGATCCTTAATCACACGACGCCAAGCGCTCGCCTTTTCCCGGGACAGCAGATACGGCTCTTACCTAACACGCCAGCCGCGCCGACTCGCTTTGGCTCGGTGAAGGTGATCAGTGTTCCTCTAGTCGTGATTCAGGGACAGGCCGGTTGGGTTGAAGCTGTAGTGGACCGTCCCCTTGCCCTCGAAGCAGGTTGGAACGGCGCGCCATTGGGCATCCGGCCGCTGGCAATCCTGAATGAAGGGGAGGCAGGCGAGGAGGTTACTGTATGGGGGGGATACGTCCCGACTGCGGCGTCAATGGAGCCGGGTGTATACCCGGTAAGCCTGAGCTATCAGGCAGCAAACGGGGTCAAGGTCACCCGTTCCTTCCCCGTTTTCGTGCAGGAACAGGGCTTTCCCGTTCAGGAGATCAATCTGCCGCCGGACAAAAGCGCACTGATTGAGCAGGAGATTTCACAGGAGGAACTTGACTACCTTGCACCGGTGTGGACGCGAACTGCCACACCGATTCAGTGGCGTGGGCCCTTCGAACTTCCGCTATCAGTGACCGCTCCTACCACGAGTGCATATGGCGTCAGGCGCAATTACAATTCCTCGCAATACTTTTCTTTTCACACAGGGCAGGATTTTGCTGCGCCGGGAGGCAGCCCAGTCCATGCGCCTGCGGACGGAATTGTCGCACTTGCCGAACCGTTGACAGTGCGCGGCATCAGCGTCATCCTCGACCACGGTGCGGGTTTGTTCACAGGGTACTGGCACTTGCAAGAGGCGCTCGTGACGCCCGGGGAGACGGTGCGGGCTGGGGATCCGATCGGGCTGGTCGGTACCACCGGTCGTAGTACAGGCGAGCATCTCCACTGGGAACTTCGCATCTACGGGATTGCCGTGGATCCGATGCCCTTTCTGACGCAGCCGCTGCTGGAAGTCACTTCTTCTGCTGAACCGGCCGGCGACCAGGACACACGCACGGGCCATTAAAACAGGGCTAGCCTTAGCCGCAGGGGACCCAAGCGCCGTCTGTCCGAGGCAGCAGCAGAAGACGGTGTCCGCGATTCCGATTTGACGTCGTCCTGCTGCCAGAAATACAAAAGAAAAAGCGCCGACTGTGCGGTCGGCGCTCTTGTAGGCTCGTCAGGAAAAAATCTACTCTTCTTCTTCCTCTTCGTCTCGTCCTCTGCCAATGACCTCGGGCTCGACGTCAGTATCCAACAACTCGTCTTCTTCCAACTCCTCCTCCTCACTGATCGCGGCACGGGAGAGAATCAGGCTGCAGATCGGCTCATCGGTATCGGATATGTAGGAGACGCCAGGGATAATTGGCAGGTCTGCGACCGTGATCGGCGGGCTTTCGGGAGTCTCCAGACGAGATACATCGATTTCAATTTGAGCGGGAATGTCGGCGGGCAGCGCTTCGATTTCAACACTATCCATCGACTGTACCATCACGAGGTCGGCATCGACGACGATGGCACCCACCATCAGAAGCGGCACGCTTACCTGCTGCGTTTCCGACATGTTGACGGTATAAAAGTCGGCATGAAGCAGATTGTGACGAACCGGATGACGTTGGACTTCACGCACGAGGATATTGTAGTCTTCCCCCTCCAGGTCGAGTCTAACGAGTTGGGAATTGCCGCCTTCGCGCAGCACCTTTTCAAACTCGGAGCCATCGACCTGGGCGTTTTGCGGTGTGGCCCCACCGCCGTATAACACAACTGGAACAATTCCTTCCGGACGAAGCCGCTTTACTCTGCGGCCGGTAATACTGCGGGACTTTGCATTCAATGTAAGTGTTGACATCTTGTTATGACTCTCTTCTCTTGAAGACTGTGAAGGCTCTTCGGCAACCTGTTGCGCTTGGGTTTCCACGATCGGTAGAACAACTTCAGCGGCCAAACTCAGTCGTTGGCGTTCGTTAAGGAAAGCGGCAGCGGCCGCCACATTCAATTCTTAAGACTGTTCATGTTCTCGTCGGCCTCGACTGCGCGTGGCCAGCCTGCGCAAGACCATCACGACCAAGCCAAATCCCGCTCCCATCGCCAGTGCGGATAACGGCGACAGAAGGGTCTTGACGTCTCCCTCCACTTTGCCGGCTACCACCAGCCAGGTGCACAGTTCCTTTGCTTTGACCCGACCAGACACCAGAATACCGACGTCGCCTGAGTGGATTGTAGCTTCCTCGCTGACAGCAAAACCGATGGGGGCATCACGCATTTCGAGCGATTTTGTCTGCACGAACCCTGCCGCGGATTCGGTCATGTTCACTGCCTGTGCATCGACCGAGCGGGCCGCGGATTCGGACATGGAAACATGCCCTCCCTGCACCGAAGAGACTGCGGAGTCTTTCACGTCTACGCGCTCCCCCTCCAGATCGGCACTCAGATCGGCTGCTGCTTCTTCCAAAGGGTTGGCGTCCGGCTTCTCTTCAGCCATGTCGGTCTCCATTTTCGGCATCATTCCAAGGAAAAGCGCACAGAGCCCCTATTATAGCCAGCGCAAAAATTTCTGTCAAAAATCGGGCTGTGCGGGGTTCCTTCAGAAGCAGGGAGAGCCCTTGGCGGCTCTGATGAAATCCGGCTTCGAACGGTAAGTTCCACGCCTGAAAAACTGAAGAAGCCGGGCTGTGCAGTTTGAACCAGAATCGATGAAAAGACTTTGCGGGACCTGGCGGCATCGTTCTCCATAGGCTTGAAGAAACGATGCGCCTTCGGTCCCGCCTTGGATCGTCGTCGAGGGCAAGTTGCTGGACTTTTCTGCTCACCTTAACGAAGTTCGTAGGTTATCTGCAACTGCATCGTCAGATTCAGTTCGCCTGGGCTGACAGGACCTGCACCGCCACCCATCTCGGCCATCGCCATCCTCGAGAAATTGCCGCCGAAAAAGCCTCCACCCTGGCCGATAATCTCACTGATTCCCGTCACTTCACCAACGCTTACGCCAATAATTCCCGCCAACTCTTCAGCCTTGCCATAGGCGTCGGCGACTGCATCCGCTCGTGCCTCGGACTCAACCGAAGCGGGGTCTGCCAGACTGAAGTCGACACCATAGATATTGTTTGCACCGGCGTCAATTGCCGCGTCCAGGACATCGCCAATGCTCTCCAGATCCCGAATCGTGATGAAGACCGTATTGCTCACACGGTAACGGACGTCGTCGTCAGACAGCAGGCCGCCAGGGCCAAACCGTTCTGCGAAGATGCTGTAGTGCTGGGTTTGGATGTCCAACTCCTTGATGCTCTGCGACAACAACGCAGCCTGGACTTCATCCATAATGGATTGGGCAGCAACGCTGGCTTCTCTAACCGTTGGCCGCACTACCTCGACGCCGATCGACGCGGTGGCGATGTCAGGTTCAATGGTGACAATGCCTTCTCCTACCACTGTCACCGAATGCGAGCTCGTCGCAGTGAGCCTTTCCTCGCGGGCCATAGCCGCCGGCGTTGGAGAGGCTGTATTCGCTATGAAAACAGCGAACAGGAGCAAAGCCATCGTCGCGACCAGCCCTATAGTCGTATTTGCCGAAAACTTGCTTTTCATCAGGCGGTTCTCCCTTACTAAATCAGTGACCTATGACACCATAGGCGCTCCCTCTGCAGAAAGTATGACGACACTGCCCCCGAAAGAATTACATTTTTGCTGAAACTGACCTCTCACTTGTGTTCTCAGGATTCTTTGCACGTGTGTTAGGATCATCGGAATCATGCCTCCGCGACTGTTCAAGTCTCCCCGCTTCCTGGTGCTGTTGGCCCTACTTTTCTTGTTGGGGGCAGCGGCATGGCTGGCCTCGTCCGGCGACGAGGCCGGGCCCCCGACCCCGCCAACCGTCGTCGATAGCCTCGCCGGCAAGACAGTCGCCTCGATGGACAGCCCCGTCTTTGCCTTTGAACCGGGCTGGCAGATCTCTGCCAGCGGCGCCGACACGACTGAGCCGGACCAACCGTGGACGCAGCCGTCCGGGCGCATGGCCTTTCAATACCGCGGTAGCGAACTCGCGCTGCAGTTGGCGTTGGGCGACTATTGGGGATACATATTCGTAACAGTGGACGGGCGCCCCGCCAACCGTTTACCGGTCTTGCCCGGCAATCACGACAGCCTTGGCCAACCCAGCGGATACAAGCCTCTATTTGCTCCCGAAAAACAGAGCGCGGCGGGCTCCGCATCCGAGTGGATAGTAGTCCATCGCGCCGCGGGCGCAGGCCCGCATGAAGTCACGGTCGAAGTTTGGCGCGGTTGGGGCCAGACTGTCTTACGGGCTGTCGCGGTGGACGCGCTGCCCGCCGGCCCTCGCCCACTGTGGCCCGCCGTCTTATTGGCCCTGATAGGCGTATGGTTGGCTGCAGCCGCCTTGGTGACAGTCTTTGGGGCTACATCAACATCGAAATACAGGTCTGCTGAACCCTCTTCGCCGGCCGCGCCCGCACGATCGGGAAGGCAGAGTTTCCAGTTCCTGGATATTTGGGCGCGCCTTATTCCCACTCGCTTGCAGACGCTGCCATGGCTTCAAGCTGTCGGCCTTGCCGTCGCCGGCGCCGCGATGGTTGGAACAGGGACACTTACCAATAGCTGGCTGATCACCGACGTCGGCCTGCTCCTGCTAGGCCTCGCCGGTCTGCAACGGCCAGTTCTTTGGACCGGCGCCCTTCTGTTTGCGTTGCCTCTTTATCTGTATCCGCTTCCTGTTCTGCCGGGAAGGGCGCTCAATCTGATCGAAATCGGTGTTTACGGCGGCTTGGCGCTCGTCGCGGCGCGAAGAGTTCTGCTGCAGCGCCTGCCGCGTGCAACAGAATCAAAACAGGAGGCGACAGACTCTCGCCACCTCCTCCTCCTTCTCCTTGTCTCAGTTGCCCTTGTTGCTGCCTTCGCAGCCGAGCAACGCGGCGTAGCACTGCGTGAATGGCGCACGGTCTTCCTCAGCGCCGCCTTTTTTGCACTGCTGTTACACGAAACTTTGAGCAAGGCTGCCGACCCCAAGGCTGCCCGTACAGTTCTCGCTCTCGCCTGGCTGGCCGGCGGCGCGTTCGTAGCCTGTACCGGACTCTGGCAGTATGTCACAGAGCAGAACGTCATTCAGGCCGAAGGCGTAAACCGCGTGCGGGCCTTTTTCGGCTCACCTAACAATCTTGGCCTCTACCTTGAACGCACCGCGGCGGTGGGTGTGGCGCTGGCTGTTCTTGGCGGCAGATGGGGAGGGAGGGAGGGTATCGGTAGAGCCGGGGAGGGGCAGACGAGGTTTCATTTTTTCGCTTCATGGCAGAAAGCCCCGTTGGCCGCCCGCTGCGCACTGCTTCTTACAATCCCCCAACTGATAGCGCTCCTGCTGACTTTCAGCAAGGGGGCACTCTTTCTCGGCCTGCCGGCAATGTTGGTTGCTCTTGCGGTGGCTGGGCGGCTCCTGCTCGCCGCGCCGGGCAGTCGGTTGCCGGCTCGGTGGGGATGGTGGTTGGCGGCAGTCGCGGCGGCCATGGTTTTGGGCCTGACACCATTTCTGGGCACAGAACGTTTCCGCAGTCTCCTGGACTTGCGGCCGGAGGGCACTGCTGGCATTCGCCTCAGTCTGTGGCGCAGTAGCGTGCAGATGGCCCTTGATCATCTTTGGCTGGGCGTTGGTCCGGACAACTTCCTGTACAGCTATCGCAGCGGCTATATCCTGCCAGCGGCATGGCGCGATCCCAGCCTCAACCATCCTCACAACTTCGTTTTGGACTGGTGGACGCGTCTCGGCCTGCCGGGTCTTGCGTTGGCGGCAGCCTGGCTGGCAATGGGGCTCCGCTCGCTGTGGCGGGCTGCTACCGCTGATCCACTCGCCGTAGGCGCGCTGGGCGCAGTGGCCGCCGCTCTGGGACACGGCCTGATAGACGCCTCCTACGCTTTGCCGGACTTGATGCTAATATGGGTCTTTTTGCTACATCTGTTTTCACTGCCGACCGCAAAGAAGTGAATGGCCGGTCCCGGTAACTCCTATACATCCGCACGGTGGTTGCATGTGCCAGAAGAAGGGCGTGCGCGAGACGGTTTCAAAGCCCGCGCAGACGGTGCAGGCACCAGTGATATGTGTGGTTGTCCGAGACCTTACAGTCGCTGAACCGCAGGCTGTAGAAAGTGTAGTAGAGGTCAATGTGTTGCCAGCTATGGGCACCGTATCTCCGGTCGACCTCCTTTCGCAGGAAACTGAAATCCGCCTCCGAGACGAAATCATAGATCCGGCAGAAGTAGAACGCGCCCGCCAGATCTATTGACGGGTCGCCGATCAGCGTCAACGGGCTGAAATCGACCACAGCTGTCAGGATTCCGCGTTCGTCACTAAGAACGTTGCCCATAAAGTAGTCCCCGTGCACCAGGCCTTTGGGCGGTCTGGCAGGCAGTTCTCCGAGCTGGCAGTAGAACGCATCTACGATCCGGTCAACTTCTGGCAGGTCTTCTTGCAGATCGGCGTAGGAGTGCGCCAGGGTTGCTTCTATACGCGCCTGCAGGTATCCCGGCCATGTTTCGGCGGTAATCTCCTCCAACACGTTTAGAGGTTCGCCATAAGGGTACTGAGGAAGCTGGACCGCATGCAGCGGAGGAAGGGCATCCAGGAGGGAAGACAGAGCGCTTCGCCGCTCGCGGCTTGTAAGGCGAGGAAAGACCTGCGCCATATCCTGCCCAGGAAGCCGTCGCTCGACGTGAAAATGCACATCGTCGACAGCGCCGTATTCATAAATGAGAGGAACTGCAAAAGGGAAAGAGTATCGTTGCAGCCGCTCCGAAAATCGTTGCAGCCGCGGGAGATAGCCTTGTTCCTGCGGCCCGTTGTGGATTTTCAGTACGCGTCCGCCGCCAATGTCATAGAGGGAGGAGGTCATTCCCCGGCCCACCAGATCGGCGCTTTCGATTTTCAGATGGCGCAGGACTACCGCCAACCGCTCCCACGCGCCCGTCATGGCAGAATCTCAGCGACATGCTCTGCCAGGATGACGCTGTTTATTTCGCCGGACCAGACGCCGCGGATGATGCCTTCAGCATCGATAAAATAGGTTAGAGGCAGCGATTGGACATTGTAGCGCAGCCCCACCTGCTGGGACGTGTCCAGGATTATCGCGAAGTCTGACGCGCCAGCCCGCCCCGTTGTCGAGTCTGCTTGTCCCGCAGACTCGACCCCGACTTCGTCCAGAAAACGCTCGACTACGTCCGCACGCTCCCCTTGATTCACGCCGATGAACAGAACACATTCAGAGTCGGAGCCAGCCGCGCTCCCATTGTTCCCGCCGTCTTCGGTCATTCCGCCCTGTGCCATGCACGCGCCGTGGCGTGCCGCGGCAGCCTGCAGTGCGGGGAATTCGCGCCGGCAAGGGCCACACCAGGTCGCCCAGAAGTTCAGCACAACCGCTTTTCCCCTCGCGGCCGAAAGCGTAAAGGATTCCTCTGTTTCCCCGCCCGCATTGAGGCGCGGCAACGTGAAATCCGGGGCCGGATGGTACAACGCCGGCCGCGGCGTATCAAATGTTGATTGGTCGATGGAGGGCCGGCTGATCCACATCCACCCTGCGCCGAACAGAAGTATTAAGGGTATTGCCGCGTGCCAGCGGTTAACCAACGGCCGTTTTACTCCCATTCACTGTGAAAGACGCCCTCTCGGTCTGTGCGTTCGTAGGTGTGGGCACCGAAAAAGTCCCGCTGCGCTTGGATCAGATTGGCAGGCAACCGCGCGCTGCGATAGCTGTCATAGTAGGCCAGGCTGGCGCTGAACGCCGGCGTAGGGATGCCGCGCGCCACCGCCAACTGGATCACCTTACGCCACGAAGGCAGCCTCTGCGTCACCGCTGCCCGAAACTGGTCGTCAAGCAGAAGGTTTGTCAGGCCGGGATTGCGTGCGTATGCATCGGTTATCCGGTTTAGGAAGCGGGCCCTGATTATGCAGCCGGAGCGCCACAGCGCTGCAATCTCTCCCAAATGCAGACCATAACCGTAGTCTTCGCTTGCCTGCCGCAACAGCGCCATTCCCTGCGCATATGCGCTGATTTTGCTGGCGTACAACGCGTCGCGGGTGGCGTCGATAAGCTCCTGGCGGTCGCCGTCATAGGATTGCGGATCCGGGCCGGGTAGCTGTGCAGAAGCCGCTACCCGCTCCTCTTTCAGCGCCGAAATGATGCGGCCGGTTACCGCGCTGTTGATCGTCGGAATTGGTGCGCCTACATCCATCGCGTTCTGGCTGGTCCATTTGCCGGTGCCCTTCTGTTGCGCTTTGTCCAACACCATGTTCACCAGCGCGCTGCCGCTCTCATCATCCATCCTGCGGAAAATCCTGCTCGTGATTTCAATCAGGAAGCTGTCCAGCTCGCCCTCGTTCCACTCGGCAAACACGTCGGCCAACTCACTGGCGTCGAGCCCCAGAACCTGTTGCAAAATGTCGTACGCTTCGGCAATGAGCTGCATGTCGCCGTATTCGATTCCGTTGTGCACCATTTTCACATAATGGCCCGCGCCGCCGCTTCCAATGTAGCTGACACAGGGCTCGCCGTCCTCTTCGGCCTTGGCCGAGATTGCCCGCAGCATCGGCCCGACCGCTTCCCAGCCCTCTGCAGCGCCGCCGGGCATTATCGACGGGCCCCAGAGCGCGCCTTCCTCTCCCCCGCTAACGCCGACCCCCATATAAACCAGCCCCTTTGCGGTCAGTGCCTGGCTGCGGCGTTCGGTGTCGGGAAAGTAACTGTTACCGCCGTCCATCACGATATCGCCTTCGTCCAGCAGAGGGACAAGAGCGTCGAGCACGGCATCGACCGGCCGGCCGGCCTGCACCATCAGCAGCACGCGCCGCGGCCGCGCCAGATTTGCCACCATTTCCTCCAGTGTCACTGCGGGGATCAGATTTTTGCCGCCATGATCGGCCACGAAATCGGTCATTTTGGAAGTGGTGCGATTGTGAACAACGACATTGTAGCCGTTGCGTTCAAGGTTGAGCACCAGATTCTGACCCATCACGGCCAGGCCGGAAACGGCAATATCCCCGCTTGGGGCTGTGGCATCACCCATAATTTCTCTCCTTTTGACAGTACGCTCTTTTTCTATGCAAATTCATGCATAGTATAGCAGACCGCAGCCGAATCCGAGCATTTTTTCGTCACGCCAAAGGACTGTTTTCCGTGGTCTCGGACCCGCTATAGACGGACCGGAAACAACAGAAATTCGTCAATGCCGGCGCGTCGGCCGCGGCCGACAATCTTTGCTCTGCCCTTTCCTCTGTGATAGCATACAGTCCTGACAGAGAAGGGCTCCTTGACTGGCGAGCAGAAGGGTTTACTTGGCTGGGAAGCCGGCCGACCGGGAAACACTTCGCATGGGTGGAGAGATACCACGGGGAAGAGGAGCCGCCGGGGAATAACTTCCCTTTGTGCACAGTCGATCGCCTGGGCTGGGGCAGTTGGGTTTTCTTCCGACTGCCTTTTTTGTTTCCCAAACACGTTTGCGTCCCAACAGGAGCCACTCCATGCCAAACCAGCGCGCACTGTTCTCCGTTTCCGACAAGACCGGCCTCGTCTCCTTCGCGAAAAAGCTTCACGACGCCGGCACCGAATTGGTCGCCAGCGGTGGTACCGCCGCCCAACTTGCCGACGCGGGTCTGCCCGTCGTACTCGTGGAGGTTCTTACCGGCTTCCCGGAGCTCCTCGGCGGCCGCGTAAAGACACTGCATCCCGCAGTTCACGGCGGAATTCTTGCCCGCCGTACAAAGGATCACCTCGAAGAACTGGCAAAGCACGGTCTACTGCCGATCGACCTGGTCGTAGTCAATCTCTACCCATTTGAGCAGACGGTTGCCGAATCAGACGTGCCCTTGGCCGAAGCGGTCGAGCAGATTGATATCGGAGGGGTAGCCCTCTTGCGCGCCGCGGCCAAGAATTTCGAATCGGTGGCGGTCATTTGCGAGCCGGGCGACTATGACAGCGTTGCCCAGGCCGTAGCCAGTGGCAGGCTGGAAGTCGAAACGCGCCGGGCGCTGGCGCTAAAGGCTTTCCGCCATACGGCCGCCTACGATGCAGCCATCTCCAACTTCCTTGCCGGCCGGCAGCCGGAAAAGGACGACGACCCGCAGGACACTGCCACATTGCCCGCGCAGGTACAGTTGGACCTGGAACGCGTGCAGGTGATGCGCTACGGCGAGAACCCCCACCAGCAAGGCGCCTTATATCGCTACAGCAACGCCTCAGCCGCCTTCGAGCAGCTACACGGCCAGGAGATGAGCTATAACAACTGGCTCGATCTGGACGGCAGCTGGCAGTCGGCGCAGGACTTCGACGCGCCAACCGTCGCCATAATCAAGCACAGCAATCCCTGCGGCCTGGCCTCCGCCGAAACACTGGCGAATGCCTATGAAAATGCCCTCGCTTCCGACCCGGTAAGCGCGTTCGGCAGCATCATCTCCGTCAACCGAAGGCTGGACGGGGCGACCGCGGAACGGATGGCAAAGCTGTTTATTGAGATCGTCGCCGCGCCTTCCTACGACGATGAAGCGCTCGCGATTCTCCAGCGCAAGAAAAATCTACGCATTTTGCGCGCCGCTGGCACTGTGCCCAGCCAGCTCAGCATCCGCACCGTCTACGGCGGCGCCCTGGTACAGGAGCCGGACAACAGTCGCGATGACCTGGAGCCGGCCAACTGGCACATCGTCACACGGAATCGCCCGGACGCGTCGCAGCTGGAGGATCTGGCCTTCGCCTGGCGCGTCTGCCGCCATGTCAAGAGCAACGCCATCGTATACGCAAAAGACCGGGCCACTGTTGGCGTTGGCGCTGGCCAGATGAGCCGCGTCGATTCTGTCATGCTCGCCGGTCATAAAGCGGGCGACAAGGCCCGCGGCGCGGTCATGGCCTCGGACGCATTCTTTCCTTTCGCCGACGGCATCGAAGCCGCCGCCGCACACGGAGTTGCCGCTGTCGTTCAGCCCGGGGGCTCAATCCGGGATGAAGAAGTGATTGAGAGCTGCGATCGCTTGGGCCTGGTGATGGCTCTTACCGGAACGCGGCACTTCCGACACTGATGCAACGGCTAGAGCCTGTGGCTGGACCTGGCGGCCAGTACGCTGCAGTTACTGGCCGCCAGTTATGAGTAGATGTCTACTCGAGCGTAGAGATGCCTATGCACATATTGATTACCGGTGGAGCCGGATTCATCGGCAGCCACCTTGCCGACGCCCTGCTCAGGCGGGGCGACTCCGTTTCCGTTCTCGACAATCTCAGCACAGGCTCGGTCGATAATATCCGACGCTTGCAGGAACATCCAGAATTCTCCTTCACGCATGGGGGGGTCGACGATGGTCCTGCGCTGGATCGGCTTGCCAGTCAAGCCGATGCGATTGTGCATCTGGCGGCCGCTGTCGGCGTGCAACTGGTCCTGGAGCAACCCACCAAGACCATCGAAACCAACGTTTTGGGCACGCACGCTCTACTGGGCGCGGCCGGGCGCTACGGTTGCCATACGCTTATCGCCAGCACCAGCGAAGTCTACGGCAAGAGCGAAGCCCTTCCCTTTTCCGAGGACGGCGACCTGGTCCTCGGCCCCCCCGACCGGACCCGTTGGGTCTACGCCGCGACAAAACTGCTCGACGAATTCCTGGCCCTCGCTGCCCACAAGGAATCCGGGCTGCCGCTCACCATCATGCGTCTGTTCAATGTTGTTGGGCCGCGCCAGACCGGTCGTTTCGGAATGGTCCTGCCCCGCTTTGTAAATCAGGCCCTGCGCGGCCAACCCCTCACCGTCTTCGGTGACGGCTCGCAGACCCGCTGTTTTTGCCATGTTTCCGATGTCGTGCGGGCGATGGTCGCACTACTGGATCAGACCACCAAGAGTGGACAGATCTACAACATCGGCAGCAACCATGAGGTAACGATACGCGAACTGGCCGAGTTTATCATTGACCGCGCCGACTCTACATCGTCGATCCGCTATCTTCCTTATGACGAGGCTTATTCGGCAGGATTCGAAGACTTGCGCCGACGTGTCCCGGACATATCAAAGATCGGCGCTGAAATAGGATGGACGCCTACCTATTTGTTACCGAAAATTCTCGATGATATGATTGCTTATGAGAGGGAGAGTGCGACCTGATGTTGCTGATGCAGGAATGGAATGCAGCCTTTGGGTTTGGCAGTATTTGAGTGCCACCGAAGATGTTCGTGGACCCTGTACGGCGGCTAGGCCTGTTTTTTGAAGAGGGCGTTGCGGGGGAGAGTTCCCCCGTACCAGGTTGGGCAGAAGGCCTTATCAACCGAAAACCAGGTGTGAGGGGAGAGGAGTGAGAAACACCTTCGCGCGCCTGGGCTCGGGGTCGCGAATGGCGGTCGCAGACAGGAACCCACAATCCACTTGTGTCACTTTTGTGAAAAGTCGTGGTATCAAAAGGATCGACATAAGAATCAATGCCAAGTTTGCCGGCTAAACACTCGCCGGATCAAGGAATCAGTTCTAAGGAGAGAGTAATGAAAGAACGTTTAGTCAAAGGATTCTACGTACTACTCATCGTATCAGTTCTGGGAGCGCTGTCAGCAACCGCTGTTCTGGCGCAGGAAAGCAGTGACCCCCCTCCGGATGCCTCTATTGTGAATGATGAGGGCGGCGCAGTCAGAATATCGGGAAGCGTCACTTATACCTCTCCCTATTTCACGCTCGGTGTAGCGCAACCGCTGGTGATTCTCGAAGACCAGGCAGGATTCGTAGATCGCAACGAGCATTTTCTGATGCCGGTCGAATCCCAGACAATCGGCCAGATAACCTCAGATTTCTTTACATCTCCCTTCAAGTATTCGGTCGCCCTGCCGATTGAACCACAGGGCAGTTACCGCGACGTCGACAATGATGACACTGAAGACCAGGGCGTGCAGGTCTTTGCCATCGCGTACTGGGACAATACCTTTGGCGATCCCTTCCTGGAGGAGCGGGATCTGTATGGCGGAGGCTGGTCAACGGCCTACGCTTCGACTCGCATCAGCGATGAAATCGAGACGGAAAGGGAGATCGTCGGAGGCGTCTTCCTCGTCTACGCGCCAGATGACGAGCAGGGCTTCCCCTCCGGATTCGGCGAAGACGGGTTGCTATTTACCGATGATGATCCGATCGTGACCCTGCCGGAAGGGTACACGATTGTCAGCATGGACGCGGAGCCGTTCAGTTTTGACCGCTCCCGCAACCCGGTGGTTGACCTGATCGAACCGGAAGGCATTGCGCTGGTTGACTATTCCGAACAGACCTACACGGAGGCTTTCAACTCTCTGGTCGATCTGCTGACAAAAGAGTATGCGTTTACGGAGTATAAAGGTATCGACTGGGAGGCGAAGCGGACAGAGTTCCTGCCCCGCTTTGAAGCTGCCACCACCGATGAGGATGTACGGGACTACCAGCGGGCATTACGCGATTTTGGCTGGTCGATCCCTGACGGTCATGTTAGCGGGCCTTTTGTTCGCGAGGACTTCCAGCAGGACATTGCCGGTGGTCTGGGTATAGCGATTCGAGAGACGAACGAAGGCCCGGTGATTGTCAATTTCGTCGGCGAAGGCAGTCCAGCCGAGACAGCCGGCATCACGCTTGGCACCGAGATTGTATCGATAGACGGAGTTGCAATCTCGGAAGTCATCAGCAACGCCGTTGCCCACTCCGCGCCATTCAGCACTGACCACTTCAAGCGCTTGCAGCAGATGCGCTATGCCGTCCGCTTCCCGATCGAAACCGAGGTAGAGCTGACCTGGAAAAACGCGGAGGGTGAGGAAGTAACGGAGACGATGAAGGTCATCAGCGAATACGACAGCTTCAGTTTTTCCTCTTTTGCCAGAGGAACAACCGGGTTCGAAATACCGGTAGCCTATGAGCTGCTTGAATCTGACGAATACGGCGAAAACGACTATGGCTATGTAAAGATCGACAGCTTCTCTGACAACAGCGTGTTGACGATCCAGCTATGGGAGCGAATGATCCGCACGTTGAAACGCTACGCGGTCAACGGTCTCATCATCGACATGCGGCAGAATGGCGGCGGCAGCGGATTTCTCGCCGATCAGATGGCCGCATACTTCTTCCAGGAAGAGCATGTGCTCGGCAATGCCGGCTACTACGATGAGGACCGCGGCGAATTCTACTTCAATCCGGACGGGGAAGACCGCTACTACCTGCCGGCTGAAGATCTGCGCTATGATGGCGAGGTTGTCATAATCGTTGGCCCCTTCTGCCTCAGTGCTTGCGAGTTCTTCACTTATGACATGACTATCGATGACCGCGCTCACGTCATCGGCCACTACCCAACCGGCGGCTTGGGCGGCAGCATCAAGAGCATCATGATGCCCGAAGATGAGTACTTCACTTTCACCATCGGGCGCGCAGTTGATTCCGATGGCGAAATTCACATCGAAGGCAAAGGCGTGCCGCCGACGGTTCTGGTGCCGATAACGGAGGAGATTCTGCTGGCGGATGAGGAAGAGGCCGATCGCGTATTAGTCGATGCCGCGGTGGCGCACCTCGACTCGTTGCTGGCGGTAGAAACAATCGACGGCGGCGCGATTGCGGTAGGCGACGTCATTACGGCAACGCTTGCTGCTCAAACGGTGGTACAGTACACGCTCCCCCTTTCGGAAGGGGACGTTATCAGCATCTTCGCACGCAGCGAGGATTTCGATACCTATCTGGCCCTCTATCTCAACGGTGATTCGCCAATTATGACTGATGACGATTCATATGATACGGACGCCGCACTGGAAGAGCTGGAGGTTCCCAGTGACCTTGAGCTGGTCGTTGAAGTCAGCTCTGCAGTGGGTGATGAAGAGGGAACGTATACGCTGGAAGTGGTTGACGTGTCGGAGGAGGATGAGGAAAGCTCTGACGACAGTTAGCGGGCGAGAATTGAGCTAGAGAGAATTGAGGAGAGAGGGGCGAGAAGGTAACTCGCTCCTCTCTCTTTTTCTCAGTTCTCTCTTCGTCATCACTTCATCGGAACGACCAGATCGTACGGATAATCGGTTAACCAGATGAGTTCGCCCGCTTCGTTATAGGCCACGGCGTCCTCGACGCGAACACCGAATCCGCGACTGGGATAGTACAGACCCGGCTCTATGGTCACGACGTGTCCCGGCAGCAGGACGGTATTTTCGCCCTGGGCGTGGCTGAAACGCGGCTCCTCGTGAATCTCGAGACCGATGCCGTGGCCGAGGCCATGTACATAACCTTCTTCGGTACCGGGATGGCTGCGCAACGTCTTGTGACCCTTGCTTTCGTAGTAGTCGCAGGTCATGATCTGATACTCCCGCGTCGGACGTCCCAGCTCCAACTCTGCCATAACGCGGTCAAAGATCTCCTTGGTCTGGTCGTATGCTTGCTGCACTTCGTCGGTTGCATAGCCCAGGCTCCAGGTGCGGGTCAGGTCGTGGAAGTAGCCCTCTTCCGTTGTCGGAAAAATGTCGAAGATGATGGAGCGGCCCAGCCGCAGGGGCATCGCCGGATCGCCGGCATTGTGAGGCACGCCAGCATCGCGACCCTGCGAAAAGATGGTGCCGTGGTCCTCCTTCAAGCCGTTGGCATGTAGACGCCCGCGCATGAAAGCCTTTACATCGCCGATAGTCAGCGGCTCGCCGTCGGTCTTCAGCAGAGTCTCATCCCTCCCTACCTTGTGCTCCTGGATGAACGCCTGTACGTCTCCCACCACTGCGCAAGTGAGCCGCCCGGCCCGTTGCAGAATCTCCAATTCGGCGTCGTCCTTGGTGACGAATGCCTGGCTGAAGAGCGTCTCGCCGAATTCGCCGACGATTTCGATGCCCTCGATCTGCTCCTTCACTTTTTCGATCAGTGCCAGCGACGCGCCGGCATCCTGCTGGCCATAGACGCCTACCCGTCCGCGCAGCCCGACAATCTCCATGGCACGCGCGAGGTAGGCGGCGTTCGCGGCCAGCCGATCGCCGCCGAATTCCTTGAGCAGCTCATACCCGTTAAAGTGTTCCTCTCTGTTAATGGTACGAAGACCCGTGTCCGCTGCCGTGTCCCGCTCCATCATGCCGTGGACGAGCGTAACCTCCTCGCCGCGCGACTTGAGAAGAAGGGCACCCTCAAAGTACCCGCCGCTGGTGAGGTATCGCATGACCGGGCCATGCCCTTCGCCCAGAACCAGGAAACCGTCCAGGTTGCGTTCCGCCATCAGTCGATCCAGATCTCTCTTCATCCCAATCCTCTCTGTCTTTCTCGGGACCGCCTTGTGCGTAGTCCCTTGGTTGGCCGACTCTTATCCGTGAAGGCTAACACCGGGCATTAGAGAATCCAAAAAAAGTTACCCACTCAGCAGCAACTGATTCGCAACCCTGAACGAGGCGAACAAAGGCGTTCTTTCTCCCCTCATTGTTGTATTTTGGGCGGTCGGGCGCAAGCGCCCTCCCTTGTGCAGGGGCTGCGCCCCCGCAACGCCCCCCTACAAAACCATCCCCACCGACCGTGTGCATTCTTAGCAACGTGTCGGCTGGCGAGCATGGCGGCGGCTGTACACCAGTTACGTCACAAAGAGCCTGAATGGTTCCAAGGATGACTGGCCGGTCAAGCCCTGTGGCTTAGTAGTTACAAAAAAAGAGTGCCGAAACGCTGTGTTTTCAACAGGGCGGTCAGCTTTCCGCACACATTGGCATTGTTGCCACAGATATTTTCTGCCCCGATACCCTACACTGATAGAATAGGCTGAAAGGACAGATCAATGGCGATTAAATTAGTCCGCAGTGTGAGCGAGCGATGAACAAGACAGCGAGTGCAGACCAGCCGGCTCCGGGATTGCCGCCGACGCTCGTACGGCTGGACGCCCTGGGCAAGTCCTACTACGAGGCGGGACAAGAGAAGCGTGTTCTGGAAACTGTAGATTGTTCTTTTGGCACCGGGCAGTTCATCTGCCTTTTGGGGAAATCCGGCAGCGGAAAGAGTACACTCCTGAATCTCATCTCCGGCATCGACCGTCCAACCGAGGGACGGGTCTTAATTCGCGAGCGAGGCCGCGAAGTCGAGTTGACCGCCTTGCACGAACACCAGCGCACGCTCTTCCGCCGCCGCAACATCGGCATCATCTTTCAGTTTTTCAATCTGATCCCCACACTCACAGTCCTGGAAAATGTTGCTCTGCCTATCGAGCTGGCGGGTCAGGATCGAAGAGGCCACCGCCGCGCCGAAAATCTGCTGGATCGGGTCGGTCTTGGGGACCGGCTGGACTCTTTCCCCGACCGGCTCAGCGGGGGCGAGCAGCAGCGCGTCGCCATCGCCCGCGCCGTTATCCATGACCCAGTCCTGCTGCTTGCCGACGAGCCTACGGGCAACCTGGACGAGGGAACCGGCGAGGCCGTTCTTAGGCTGCTGCTGGAGTTGAGCCGCGATGCCGGGAAGACCCTGATTATGGCGACCCACGATCAAGACATTGCAGACCTCGCCGATGCAGTCTATTTCCTGGAACGGGGGCAACTCGTTTCCCACCTCAGCGCGGCGCAGAGTCAACTGCACGAGTCGGACGCTATGCAGAGGCAGTTTAGCGACCTGGATTCTGCGGAGCCGCGATGACCCAAACTCTTTGGCGACATCCACTATTGCGATTGGCGTGGCGTCACAGCTGGCGGCGGCCTCTGCAGTCGATCTTTCTGGTCGTCGGCGTGGCGATTGGCGTCGCCATGATCGTCGCAATCGATCTGGCCAACGGGTCGGCCAACCGGGCCTTTGCACTCGGGACCGAACAGATAACAGGCCGCGCAACGCACCAGGTAGTCGGCGGGCCAGACGGTGTGGATGCCGCCCTCTACGCTCGTCTGCGCAGAGATTTGGCGTTTCGTCTAAGCGCCCCGGTCGTCGAAAGCTATGTCAGTGTGCCCCAGCTTGACGCCCAACCCATGCGCCTGCTCGGCATAGACCCTTTCGCCGAGCCCCCTTTTCGCAGCTATTTGGGCGGCCAATCGGTTGATGCGGCGGCGGTTGACGGCTTCGGCAGCTATCTCACGCCCTTCCTTGTGGAGCCCAATACCGTTCTGATCGGTCAGTCGGTGGCCGCCCGCTATGGCCTGCAGCCAGGTCAGTCTTTACCTGTCCGCATCGGCGCGCGCCGGGAGATGTTGGAAATTGTCGGGCTGCTGGTCCCATCGGACGAATTGAGCCGGCGTGCCTTGGACGGCTTGCTTATCGTCGACATCAGTACCGCGCAGGAGCTGTTGGACAGAGTCGGCCGGCTTGACCGCATCGATCTGATCGTGCCGGCAGGCCCTGCGGGCGATGCGAAGCTGGACGAAATCAGGAAGATCCTGCCGGCTGGAGCGCGCGTTGTCCGTCCCTCCGCCCGCACAGGTACAGTGGAAGAGATGACGGCCGCGTTCCGGCTGAATCTGACCGCGCTCAGCCTGCTCGCCCTGGTTGTCGGCATGTTCCTGATTTACAACACGGTTTCGTTCAGCGTCGTCCAGCGCCGGCCCGTTCTTGGCATCTTGCGGGCGCTCGGCATGACCAGGCGGGAACTGTTTGTCATGATCCTGACCGAGGCGGCCTTTCTGGGCCTGGTTGGCACCGCGCTTGGCTTGGGGCTGGGGGTGGTGATGGGCCGTGGCGCGGTTCAGGCCGTTACCCAGACCATCAACGATCTCTTTTTCGTGGTGGCGGTACGCAGCGCCGACATTCCTGTCCTGACATTGGCAAAGGGCGCGCTCAGCGGCATCGGCGCCGCATTCCTGGCGGCATTGCTGCCAGCCTTCGAGGCGACGAGCGTGCCTCCCGCCGGCGCCATCCAGCGCTCCAACATTGAGAGCAAGGCACGTCGAGCGCTGCCGCGGCTGACCGCAGCCGGCCTCATCCTGGGCCTGGTGGGCGCAGCTATGCTGATCCCTGAATGGAATCTCGTCATTGCCTTTGGCGGCCTGTTCGCGGTCATCCTTGGCGCCGCGCTGGTCACTCCGGCGCTCACCCTGCTGCTGATGGAAGCCTTGCACCGGCTTCTCAGCCGCCGCCTTGGCATCCTCACCCGCATGGCCCCGCGCAACATCCTGCGCTCACTCTCGCGCACGTCGGCCGCGATCGCCGCTCTTATGGTTGCCGTCAGTGTGATCATCGGCGTGGGCGTGATGATCGTCTCCTTCCGACTGACGGTCGAGCAGTGGCTGGACGAGATCCTCCAAGCCGATATTTTCATCTCCGCGCCCGCGCTGGGGCCAAATCGCAACAACGCCGTTTTGGAGCCGTCTTTGCTGGGGGAGCTGCGCTCCTTTCCCGCCATCGCCGGCTACTCGACCAGCCGCGAAGTGGCGGCAGCTGCCACTCTACCGGACGGGACTGAGGCCACGGTACAGTTGGCGGCGGTACTGCAGGATCTGGCAGGCGGCGACCGCCGCTACCGTGAATCGGTCGGTGACACGATGGCTACCTGGACCGCCGTCGAAGCCGGCGGCGTTGTCGTCAACGAGACGATGGCGAACCGTTTCGAGCTGAGACTGGGAGATTCGCTGCGACTCCTGACAGATGCCGGAGAGCGTAGTTTCCCCATCGTCGGCGTTACCTACGACTTCGACGTCCAGCCCACCCTGCTGATGGACGACGGCAACTACCGGCGATATTGGAATGATGACGCGTTGTCAGCGGTAGCGCTCTTCGTCGAGCCGGGCGTCGACGTGGACGAGACGGTCAACGAGCTGCGGCGGGCCTTCGCCGGCAGGGCGGAACTGCTGATTAGCTCCAATCGAGGTGTCCGGCGCAATGCACTGGAGGTGTTCGATCGCACGTTTGCCATTACGGTCGCGCTGCGGCTGCTGGCAACCTTGGTGGCATTTGTGGGCATTCTGAGCACGCTGATGAGTCTGCAGTTGGAGCGTGCCAGGGAGATTGGCGTTCTGCGCGCAAGCGGGATGACGCGGCGTCAGTTGTGGGGGGTCACGCTGCTGGAGACAGGGTTGCTTGGAACCAGCGCCGGGTTGGTGGCGATGCCGACCGGCTTCATACTGGCGCTGATCCTCATCTACATCATCAACCTGCGCTCTTTCGGCTGGACTCTGACGATGCAGCTCCAGGTAGGAGAGTTTGCGCAGGCATTCCTGGTCGCATTGACTGCTGCGTTGCTGGCAGGTCTCTATCCGGCCTGGCGCATGAGCAGAACCGACCCGGCTGAAGCGCTGCGTATGGAGTGAGGGGAGAAGGTTGGCAAGCTGTGAAGTGTGGAAGCTGTCGTTAGCCTGTGGGCTTCAGTCGAAGAGACCCAGACTCACATATTTGCTGCCGTCGTCGGGAAGGAGGGTGACGACGACCCCATCGGAACTCTCAGGCAGTTCTTTCGCTACCTGCACCGCGGCAGCGACGGCAGCGCCGCTGCTGAAACCGACAAACAGTCCGGCCGCACGCGCCAGCGCCTGGGTTACGTCCCAGGCAGTCTCGGCAGCAACGGTCATGTGACGGTCGACCAGTGAAGGCTCATAGATTCCCGGTGTTATGGCCGTTGGCAGATACTTCAACCCTTCGATTACGGATAGCTCATCTTCGGGTTGAACGGCGACAAGCTGCGCTGCCGCGCACTGTTCCCGCAGAAAACGACCTGCGCCAACAAATGTACCGGTTGTCCCCAGCCCGGCAACGAAATGGGTTAGTCGTCCCTGGGTCTGGTGCCAGATCTCCGGGCCGGTGCCCTCGTAGTGGGCGCGCCAGTTGGCATCATTGTTATACTGATCGGCGTAGAAGTAACGTTGCGGTTCGGCGGCGACGATCTCCCGCACCAGGCGAATGGCCCCATCCGAACCTTCAAGCGGATCCGATTCAATGAGGGTGGCGCCGTAGGCCTTTACCAGCGCTTTTCGTTCGCGGCTGACATTTTTGGGCATTACGAGATGGACGGGGAACCCCTTGACAGCGCCGACCAACGCGTAGGCGATCGCGGTATTGCCGGAGCTGCTGTCAATAAGCGTCTTACCGGCGCCCAACCTGCCGTCGGCTTCGGCCTCCTCTACGATCTTCAAGGCGGCGCGCGCCTTCACCGACCCACCGGGATTTGCCCACTCCGCTTTGGCGTACAGCTGTACGTCTTCCGGCGCGCCGTGACTATGCGCGAAGTCGGTCAGGTCGAGTAGAGGGGTGTTGCCGATATCTTCAAGCACGGAGATCGCGCTCTCGGTCGAAAGTCTCTCTGTCGAAATCGGCGTCAGGGTCTGGGCAATCATGGTTGACTCAATTTACAGTGGATGGTGCAGAAAAGTACACCATCCACTGTGCATGGTTCGTTCTAAGCCTTAACAAGCTCCTGCTCGCCGGCGCCATTGGATGCGACCGTCTCCGCAAAGGCCTCAGCTACATTTTCTGTTGCATGCTCGTCGAAGCTGGGCATGCCGCAGAACTGCTCATAGTCGATCAACTCGATGACGGACGGGTCGTCGCCGCAGACAGGGCAGTCTACGTCACGGTTCACGGTAAGGGTACGAAAGGTCATGTCGAGCGTGTCGATCATGAGCAGCCGACCGGAGAGAGGCTCGCCAATGCCAACGATCAGTTTGATCGCCTCAATCGCCTGTACCGAGCCTACTATGCCGGGCAGGACGCCCAGCACGCCGGCCTCGGCGCAGCTGGGGACTTCGCCGGGAGGAGGCGGGTCCGGGTAGAGGCAGCGATAGCAGGGGCTGTCGGCGTCGGCCTGTTCGGGTAGGTATACTGTAACCTGGCCCTCAAACATGAAGATGCTGGCGTCCACGAGCGGAATGCCGAGCATCTGGCAGGCGTCGTTCACCAGATAGCGGGTGGGGAAGTTGTCCGAGCCGTTGATGACGACGTCGTAACCGCGCATGATATCGAAAGCGTTATGGCTGGTAATCGGCTCGCGATAACCCTCAACATTTACATCGGGATTGATTTCGGCGATACGGTCGCGGGCCGATTCGACCTTGGGACGACCGACATCGCTTTCACCGTGGAGCACCTGGCGTTGCAGGTTGGAGACGTCGACCTCGTCGAAGTCGATGATCCCCAGTTGCCCGACGCCGGCGGCGGCCAGATAGATTGCGGCCGGGCTGCCCAAGCCACCGGCGCCGATCAGAAGCACCTTGCTGTCGAGGAGTTTGATCTGCCCCTCTTCGCCAATTTCATCCAGGATCGTGTGACGGCTGTAGCGAATGCCCTGCGCATCGGTCAACACCGTGGGCACTTTGAAGGGCAGTCCTGCGTTCTTCCAGCCGCCGAACCCGCCGTTAAGCGAGTAGACATCGGTATAGCCCATTTCCTTTACATTGCGTGCGGCAAGCAACGAGCGCACGCCGCCGGCACAGTAGATCACCACGGGCTGCGAGCGGTCCGGCTGGTGCTGCTCGATCTGCAACTCCAGGTGACCGCGCGGCAAGAATGACGCGTCGGGAATATGTCCCTGAACCCATTCATCGCGCTCACGAATGTCGATAAGTGTCATCTCATCGCCGCCGTCGACCCGTTTCTTCATCTCGTTGACCGTGATCTCCTGGACCTCGCTCCGTGCCAACTGCAGCAGCTGATCTCGGTTGAGTCGCGCCATAGTTCACCTGCTCCCGCCGGCCATCGCCGGCACAATTGAGATCTTGTCGCTTTCGCCGACGCTGGTCGCCAGCCCGTCCAGGGTGCGGATCTCGTCGTCGTTGCGGAAGACATTGATAAAGCGTTTCACGTTGCCGTTTTCGTCTAACAGCCTCTCACCGATGCCCGGGTAGCTGCCTTCCAACTGACCAATCACTTCGCCAACAGTCGACCCTGCCGCTTCCACCTTCGACTGTCCGGCGGTGAAGCGGCGCAAGGCGGTCGGCACAAACACAGTTGCCATTCTTCGGCTCTCCTTTTCGAAAATTCATTGCAGATGGGTCATATCCCGCGTCGGCCCTGCATAGAAAAAGCCGGAGCCATCAGTGCGATGAGTCCGGCGTTCGATTTCTAGCTTGGCACTGCGTCGTGGTTCCGCGCGCTTGCCGGAAAATATTGGCTCCAACTGCGATAGCCTGGTGCCACTCCGGCCGTGGAAACGTCCGTCGAGTGCGGGTTCAAAGTCAAGCGAACGCCCTCATCGCTCCTGTTCTGGACAGCGGGAAACCACCAGCCTCGTGCTGGCGGCGCCCGCTAAGGACACGAGCAAGTTTTCAGGTAAGCTGCCTGTCTTTGATTAAGCATAATGATAGCGTTGCTTAGATGTTGCCTGTTTGCAATCGTCACTATAGTTCTTGTAGCGACAGATGTCAAACTGGGCGCAGACGGGCGTGCATTCCAGTGACACTGAGGGTGCTGACGTCATTTGGAACAGCACTATGACCAAGGTGGATACACAGCTCTCTTGATTTTTTTATCGGAGCAGGGTGTGCCCCTGGACGGACGCGGCCTCGGTCGGTTGCAGAGAGCGTTACAGGTCTTCCAGCACCTGCACTGGGAATTCTCGCACGTTGACTACCCGAAAATCGTCGATTGCACCTGATTCATCCACGTCAAAAACGATATAGAGAGGCAGTTCCATAGCGGCGAGCAGATCATCCATCCCCTCTGGCACAGGGGTGTCAGTCGCCATGTAGAAGCCAAAAAGGCCGGGCCGCACCTCATCGAATGGGACTGCTTTTCGCACGGCTTCGCCGTCGGCATCGGGCCAGTGGGGCTCCATGCGGAAGGCGCGCAGCGCAGGCGCCTGGTCGAACTCCAAGGAACAGATGAGGTAGAATGTCTCTGGGTAATGGGCGTTCCAGGCGTCGGTTGCGGAGGGGTAGGCGACCGAGACAGGGTGTGAATGATAGATAGCTACCATCTCGTCTCCTGCCTCCTCAAACTCAAACTGTTTCAGCAGTGTCTGCGGGTCGACATCATAGTTGTCGATCTTGTCGGCTGCCAGATTGCGGGCGCGGTAGAGCTGGGTCGCCTGCCCGGTGCGGCCACGCAGAATCCCGCAGATCTCCTCCGGTTTCCCTTCGCGGGCGTGGGCGACGATGCCGTCGTAAACTGTGCGGGCCAGATGTAGGGCGCTCATAGCATGCTCCTGGGAGAAATCGCCGGATTCGCCGGTCATTGACATTGGCGGCGCCCCGAAATTGTACAATCAACCCCGGCAAAACCGCCAAACACAGGGGGGCTTGCCTGGACTACGACGCGAGCTGATTCGACTTTCAGACGCACGGAAGTACTGCCGAATATCTGTGGAGGAATTGAAAATCCTTGGCCGCTATGATAGGATCGTGCCCACCCACTAGCGCGGCTTTTGTTCGCATCAAGGTACAGGCTCACTAATCTGCCATTACGAGAGGGCACCGATGGAAGGAGTAGAAGGGAGACGACAGGAGTTTTCCTCGCGAAGCTGGGACGATCGCCAACTCCTGAACACGATGGATTCGGTCCTGCGGCGTTTCTTTCGCAGCTACTGGGACCTGGACACACGGACGCGCAGCCAGGTGGACCGCCTGCGGATGGCGGCGGCAGAGGCCGCGGGCAACAGCGGCATCAGCGCGCTGGAACGACGCGCCATCTTGACGGGCTTCCTTGACGACGTCGCGTCAATTGACGCGGTGCAGCCAATCGTCGAAGAAGCAATAGGCGGCGGCATTGCGGGTGATAGCCCCGGCTATGCTGCGGCGAAGGGCATAAACTACCTGCAGGCGCTTAATCTGCTGAGGCTGATGCGTGACGATCCGGCCCATTATGTGCCGCGCGCATTCCAGACGCCGCCCTCTGCTTCCCCGCGGAATACCCAGACCCCTTTCCCAGGTGCAAGCGGACAGCCGCACTCTGGCGGTCCGGCGAGGCGCATATGGGACCCCGTCCCGGAATCGGCGGCCGCGCCTGCAGCAGGTGTGGTCAGAGGCGGCGCGATGGTCCAGTTTTTCACCTACGTCGACTTTCCGCCGACCATCTCGAGTCGCAACGACGTCAAATATCCGCTGGTGGTGCAGTTGGTGCGCGACCGTCCCAGAGAGAGCCGCAGCGAAGGCGAAGTCGGAATCGCGTTTCAGGACGAAGTCGAGTATGTGGACGTTGTGGTGCGCGCGCCCGGCTTCGAAGAGGTCAGCGGATACGGTGCCGGCGCGCGCGACGGCCCTGCCTTGCGGCGCACGATCGCGGTGCCCAATGACAGCGATTCGCAGCCGGCCGTTTTTCTTTTGCAACTGGTCGACGAACGCTCCGGCCCCCACTGGGTTACGGTCGACTTTTATCACCGCGGCAGGAATGCCGGGTCACTGACATTGGAAGTGGCGGTCAGGGGCTTCCAATTCCTGCGCGGCGGTACGCGGCGGGCGGCCGCGGTCAGCAGCGAGGAAGGTGACGCGACGCCCACATTCGGGACGGCCTCAGTTGTGCGTGCGGTTGACGGTATAACGATTCCGCAGGGGACGCCGCTCCCGGCTGCCGACGTCGAGCTGCGCATCACCCGCGATGCCGACGGGCGCACGCTCCATTTTCATCTCCATTCGAAGAAACTACCTACGCTGGATGGACGCAGCGTTGGATCGATCGTCTTCAACGATCTTTCCAGGCCCGACCAGTTCTTCGAGCGGCTGGTAGAGCGGCTCAGCGGCTTTGCCGCCCGGGCAAGCGCCGATCTGCCCGACAAAGAGGCCTTGCGGATGGAGGATGAAGTTGCCGATCTCGGGGTCGAGCTGTATGAGCAGCTGTTCCCGGCGCCGTTACGGCAGGTGTATTGGGAGCTCAAGGCGCGGCGCGACGACGGAGAGCTGAATAATCTGCTAATCGTCAGCGACGAACCCTGGATCCCCTGGGAGCTGGTCAAGCCCTACGACGTCGTGGATGGTCGCGATGTGGAAGACGACCATCTGGCCGGCGCCTGGTGCATGAGCCGCTGGCTGGCGGGCGCGGCGGTGCCTTCCGACCTGAATATCCAGTCCGCGCGGCTGGTGGCACCGATGATGGATCTGGATTTTGTGGTAAAGGAGATCCAGTATTTCGACAGCCTGGCCGCGCGACAGATTGAGATTGCGCCACCGATTACAACGCGCGCACAGTTCCTGGAACTAGCGGAGCAGGGCGGCGCCCAGCTTTTCCATTTCGCTTCGCACGGCAACTACAACCAGGCCTTCGTTGACGAGTCGCCGATCGTTTTGGAAGGGGAACCACTCTTCCCCAGCGACCTGACCCGTCGCCGGGCGAGGGGGTTGCGCCGCGAAAGACCTCTCATTTTCCTCAATACCTGTCACGGGGCCCGCGTTGGCTTCAACCTTACCGGTCTGGGCGGCTGGGCACAGCGGTTGGTCGATCAGTTGGGCGTGACCGCCTTCGTCGGCGCGCTGTGGGAGGTCCACGACGAATTGGCCTCGCAGTTCGCACAACTCTTTTACGAGGAGTTGTGGGCCGGCAAGACGCTGGGCGAGGCCTTCTTTTCGGCGCGGCGGCAACTGCGCGCCATGCAGAGCGCAAATCCTACCTGGCTCGCCTATACACTTTACGGTGATCCCAACAGCCGTGTGTTTTGGAGAAATGAAGGCGCCAGGCCCGCGGGTAACGCTGCAAGACCGGAACTTTGAGAGCCGACTACCAAGAGTAAGCCATGACGACGCCGATGCGACGGCAATACCTGCAACTAAAGAGCCAGCACCCGGACTGCATTCTGCTTTTCCGCTTGGGCGATTTCTATGAAGCCTTCGACAGCGATGCAGAAACTGTGGCCAGGGTGTGCGATGTGGCGCTGACAAGCCGCCCGGTGGGAAACAACCAGCGCGCGCCACTGGCGGGCGTTCCCTACCACAGCGTGGAAGGCTACCTGGCACAACTTGTAGAGGCCGGTCACAAAGTGGCGATCGCAGAGCAGGTCAGCGAGCCTGGCTCTGGACTGGTGGAGCGGGAGATTCAGCAGGTTATTACCAGGGGCACGGTCGCCGAGCCGTCGATGCTGGCCGATGACCGCAACAACTATCTTGTGTCCGTTGTGTCTAATGCGCAAGGCACGGCGGCCGGCATTGCCTATTGCGATATCACCACGGGCGAATTTGCCGCGACGCAGATCGACAGTCGCGACGCGACCGAGACCGAGCGGCGGCTGGGAGAGGAGTTGGGCCGGCTTCAGCCCAGCGAACTGATCACGTCCGATTGGAAAGTGGCGGAGAGCGGCTTGGCGGCACTGGTTGGCAGGTTGCAGGCGGTCGTCGCGCAGGTTGAGCCGTGGCGGGTAGAGTTGGACACAGCTCGCAGCGCTCTGCAGCGGCATCTGGGCGTTCGCAGCCTGGATGGTTTCGGCCTGCAAGACAAGCCTCAGGCTGTGCGAGCCGCGGCAGCAATTCTAGCCTATTTGCAGGAGATGCAGCCCAGCGTGCTATCGCAGCTGGTGCGGTTGCACAGCTACACCCTGAGCGAATTCATGGCGCTGGACGAGTCGACGCGGCGCAATCTCGAATTGACGGAAACGATGCGGGGGGGCGAGGTCCAAGGGAGCGTGCTGGGCGTGCTTGACGAAACGCTGACGTCGATGGGCGGGCGGCTGCTGCGGCGCTGGTTGGGGCGTCCTCTACTGGAGATCGACCGCATAAACGAGAGACTCGACGCGGTCGAAACGCTGGTAAACGAGGCGGATCTGAGAGGGCAGATTCGCGACACGCTGCGGGGGATGGGCGACCTGGAGCGTTGGATCAACCGCATCACACAGAGCAAGGCGCTGCCGCGCGATCTGCAGGGCGTGCGCGAGATCCTGCGCCGCGGGCCTGGATTGCGTGCGCTGGTTCTTGGCGCCAAGCCGGCCTCGGCATTGGAACTGAACGATCAGGCCGCGCCGGCGACAGCGGCCGAAGCCTTCTATAGGCAGATGCTGGACAAGCTGCCGGACTGCACGACTTCACTGGAGTTGCTGGAGCGGGCGATCGACGATGAGCCGTCAGCGACACTTGGCACGCCGGGCATCATCCGGCCCGGCTACAGCGAAGAGCTGGATGCAATCGTCCACAACAGCCGCCACGCCAAGGAGTGGGTGGCGGCGCTGGAGGACGCCGAGCGTACGCGCCTCAACATCCAGAGCCTGAAGGTCGGCTACAACAAGGTGTTCGGCTACTACATCGAAGTCCGGAACACGCATGCGGAAAAGGTGCCGGAGGAGTATATCCGCAAGCAGACTTTGACGAGTGCTGAGCGGTACATCACGCCCGAGCTGAAGGAGTATGAGTCGCTGATTCTCAATGCGGACGAAAGGCGGCTGGCACTGGAGCAGCAGCTCTTCCGGCGCGTGTGTGAAGATCTCACCGTGTACGCGGAAGAGATCCGTTGCCTGGCAGAAGGCTTGGCCCTGTTGGACGTATACGCGTCACTGGCGGAGGTCGCGCTCAAGCGCCGCTACTGCCGGCCCCAGATTGATGACGGCTCTTCGATCACGATCACTGCGGGGCGCCATCCAGCGGTGGAGCAGACGACTGACGAGCCGTTTGTGCCTAACGACGCCCATCTCTCACCTGGCGAACTGATTCATATTCTGACCGGGCCGAACATGTCCGGCAAGTCTACATATTTGCGGCAGACCGCCCTGATCACGCTGTTTGCGCAACTCGGTTCCTTTGTGCCTGCCGCCGCGGCCCGGATCGGTGTGGTGGATCGCATTTTCACGCGGATCGGCGCCAGCGACGAACTCCATCGCGGGCAGTCCACATTCATGGTGGAGATGATCGAGACGGCCAACATTCTCATCCACGCGACCGAGCGCAGCCTTCTGATTCTTGACGAGATCGGCCGCGGCACGAGCACGTACGACGGGCTGGCAATCGCGTGGGCGGTGGTCGAGCATATTCATAACTACCCGTCGCTGCGGGCCAAGACACTGTTTGCAACCCACTACCATGAACTGACCGACCTGGCTGAGCGGCTGCCGCAGGTCGTCAACTATAACGTGGCTGTCGACGACAGCGGCGACGACGTTGTCTTTCTGCGCCGGATCCTGCCGGGCAGGGCCGACCGCTCCTACGGCGTGCACGTGGCGCAGATGGCCGGCCTGCCGCGCGGTGTCGTGCGGCGGGCTGGAGAGATTTTGCTCGAGCTGGAGGCTTCAGGCGCTGCCGGGCCATCGACATTGCTGGATCAGACACCGGGCCGCAAGCAGAAGGATGCGTTGCAGGTCGGACTCTTTGCGACCGAGCACCCGGCGGTGGAGTCGTTGCGGGCGTTGGACGTGGACGCGCTGTCACCACTGGATGCGCTGAACCGGCTATATGAGTTGCGACAGCTGGCGGAGAGTAGTTAAGGAACGATTGTCCTCAGTTTGCCCCTACGGATTGAGAAAGAATAGGCGTGTTTTTGGGAGCACCGCAGACGCCAGGAGCGGAAGGCTGCTGCGTTCTGAGCGTTTGCCCGCGCGGGAAGACTGCCCGCTTCCAGATCCCGTAGCAGCCCCAGAAATTTTAGGCGAAATAGCTCGCAGTGCAGGGAAGTTTCTCATTCCCCACACCACGCATGGTTGAACTGAAGGGCCTGCTATGCGAAGCTTGCCTGGTCCCTTGAAGGCGACTAGGCTTCCGGTTGAGCCGTCTGGTTCGGATGAATCGTCGTGCCCGGCCACATGGTGGTTACTTCGCTGACGTCGATGGTGATGCCGTCGGGATCCTCGACTTTGAAGGCGGGCTGCTCCAGGTTATCGGGATCGAGGGGCGTCTTGCCGCCCAAGCCATCGGAATAGATCGTGTAGCCCATGTCGCGCAGGCGGCGGGCCGCGGCGGATACGTCGGGGACACCGACGCCGATATGCAGATAGTCGAGCATGCCGGAAACGTGTTCCGGGCGATCGTCGCCCTGGTGCTGGAAGACGGCGAAGTTGTGGTAACCGTCGGTCAGGTCGTAGCGGATGCCCCTCTCGCCGGCGACGCGCAGGCCCAGACCGTCGCGCCAGAAGCGAATCGACTTGGATAGATCGGACGCTCGTACGCCTACGTGGATCAATACACTCATTCGTTTGTCTCCTTAACTTTTCAAAGCAGGAATTGAAATTGCCCTCACTGGCGGCTGTCAGCGGTCCCAGCGGGACCGGCGGGCTTCAAGATTGGAATGGACATCGATTAGAACGGTCTGCCCGTCGGCGTTGAGCCGTTGGGCGCGCTGCAGTGCCGGAACCATCTCGGTGGTCTTGGTTACGGTGATGCCGACTGCGCCGAGCCCCTCAGCGATTTTGGCATAGTCGCCGACCATGTGACTGACGCCATAACGTTCGCGCGCGGTGGCAAAATTGCCCGGCGGATATGTCGCCATACCGCCATTGTTGAGCAGCACAGTCGTGATCGGCGCCGGCGCGCGCACTGCCGTCTCCAGATCCAGGCCAGACATGCCGAAAGCACCGTCGCCCATGAAGTTAAGGCAGAACTTGTCGGGATGGGCCAGTTTGGCGCCAATCATCAGCGGTAAGCCGAAGCCGAGGTGGGTCGTCTTGCCCCAGCCGATGTAGCTGTTCGGAACGGTGGCGGTATAGAAAGGCACAATCGAATCGCGAGGCGCGCCGGCATCGTGGGTAACGATACTGTTTTCCCAGTCGAGCGTGCGGTTGATGTCGTGGATAACCCGGTAGGTGTTGAGCGGCTCTTCATCCGAGGTCAGCAAGGGCGTCCACTCGTCGAGCCAAGGCTTCATGCAGGCGGCGATCTCGGCGGCGGTCTGGCGGCTGCGGGTGTCGCGGGCATCATCTGCCTGGCTTTTGGCCGACTCGAGCATCGCCTGCAGGGTCAGACGGGCATCACCGACAAGGCCGATGTCGACCGA
Organism: Caldilineaceae bacterium; assembly: GCA_965116395.1. GTDB lineage: Bacteria > Chloroflexota > Anaerolineae > Caldilineales > Caldilineaceae > Bin5. The sequence continues at coordinate 3,761,338 of OZ220684.1, read as the reverse complement.
TTCATCCTTGTTGATATCTTCCGGGTTGATGGTGTTGTGAATGATGACCTTGCCCGGCAGGATTATCTGACAGTAGGGGCCGCGGGTGAGGCTGGTGCCGATGGCGAGGAGGAGGTCGCACTCCTGCAGCCAGCGGTGCGCCGGCAGGGTTGTTGCACGGCTACCCGCGCCAAGAGCGAGAGGGTGGCGCTCATCGAAAGCCGACTTGCCCGGCATCGTGCAGAAGACGGGGATGCCGGTATACTCGGCGAGCCCGCGCAGCACGTCGCTGGCGCCGGCGAGCAGGACACCGCCGCCCGCCCAGATGACAGGCTTCTCGGCCTGCAGCAGCAACTTTACCGCCTCGTCAATATCGCTCTCGGCTGGAAGCTGGCGCATCGTTTGCGGGGGCCGGTAGTTAAGCGCTTCGGCGGGTACCTCCTGATCGCAGACATCTGTCAGCATCTCAACGACGACCGGACCCGGCGGCCCGTTGCGCAGCGCGTGGAAGGCGCGCCGCATTACGGCGGCGACTTGATCGGGACGGTAGATCGCTTCTACCTGCTTGACAATGCCCTGGTAGTTGCTCGCGGCGGAGAAGTTGGGCCGCACTGACAGTTGGTCGAGCTGAACGCCGCCCGGCAAGACCAGGACCGCGATGTTGTCAGCGTAGGCCTGGGCAATTCCGCCCATCGCGTTTTCGGCCCCGGCCTGAGACTGGACGGCGACGACGCCAAAGCGCTTACGGCCGCTGGTGCGGCTGAAGCCGTCGGCGGCCATGACCGCGCCGCGTTCATGGCGAAAATGTATGGGCCTGATGCCGACCTGGGCGGCTGCCTCGATCAGCGGATTGGATGGATAGCAGGCCAGCCATTCGACCCCTTCCTCTTTCAGGATTGCTGCAATAGCTTCGATGCCGTTCATCGGCGGTTCTCCAGTTGCCGCACTGCCATAAAGCCTTGGTTGCTGGAAGTCTTCATTTTCCCTGGCCCCTACTACTGCGGGCGGGGGACAGGTAGTGCGGACAGGTCCACCTTCTGCGGTTGACCGGATTGGATTGAGGTTGTAATCGCTTCGACCAGAAGAGTGGAGAGGATGCCCGCCTGCGGAGGCACGTACGGTTCGGTGTCGTTTTGAATCGCTTCGACCAGAAACGACAGACGTTCGATCGGCGGCGGAGTCAGCGTCTCGCTCTGCTGGCCTTCCTCGGGGTCGTCCGTTGAGAAGGTGACTTTGCGGAAGTGTTCATAGAGTACAGCCGAACTTTGACCGTCAAAGAACTCGAAGAACCATTTGGAGATTACGGAATTGCTGCCGGCGTCGCTCATCAGGAAGGTCGCGACCGAGTCGTTGGCGAAGCGGATGGTTGCGGCTGCAGTGTCAATCATGTCGGGACTGCCCAGTTCACCTGGGTGGGTGACCTGGCCGCCGGTTGCGCTAATTTCCACCGGCGCACTGTCGTGGATCCAGCAGAGATAATCCACCATGTGAACGCCGACGTCCCAGAGGGGACCGCCGCCCTCCACGGGATGCCAGCGCCAGCGATTGAGGTCGGCGGGGCTCATCATGCACTGGCTGTGGCTGACTTTGGGTGTAGCCAGGCGCTGGCGGATGGCGCGGGCGGCGCCTGAGAAGCGGATAGAGAAGTTGAGCATCAGCTTGGTGCCGGCGGCCTGCATGGCTTCGTGAATACGCAAACAATCGGCTGTGGTCATGGCCATCGGCTTTTCGAGGAAGAGATGCTTTCCGGCCTGGAGGGCGGCGACGGCCAGTTCGGCATGGGAGCTGTGAGACGTGGCGATCGAAACGATATCCACATATGGGTCAGCGAAGACCCGCTCCGGATCGGTGGTGGCGTAGTTGACGCCGTACTGTGCTTGCAGCTGTTGCGCGGCGCCTTCGTGGATGTCGCAGAAACCGCGTATGGCAACGCCCTCGGTTTCTGCGGCCCAGCCGGCATGAGCGCGTCCCGCGCCGCCGCAGCCGATGAGAGCATATCCAAGAGTTTGGGCTGACTTTCCGTTGTTTGCCATCATGAATTCACTTTCGAGTCATTTGAATCGGTCTTTGACTCTTGTTGTCAGTCGCCTGAGAATAGTTCTGATGAGGGTCCAAATGGTGGCAACCCAGCCAACCCAGGAGAGGCCGTACATGTGCTGAAACTATACCCATTGGCAGGCCTTCGTTGTATTGTACACGAAAGCCCTATTAGTCTGAATTGCAGTTTTTGCGGCAGTGTCATACTGCCAGGCGTAAGCATGTACTGCCGCAGGCCGGAATTGCAGGATCTGGACACAGGATGCGTGCTGTCGGGGGTCGGTACCCGGACAGGCTTGTTGCAATTCCCATAGTAACGGTAGCTACTTAGCCATACACAGTGCCAGTATTGACCAGCCCTCTGTCCATTCCGCCCTTCAGGCAATCTGATTACGTATTCGGTTGGTGGCAGCCTCGGTGCAGGAGCGGCACCGCTGGAATGCGCACACACGGTCGGTGACCGATGGTTTTGGAGGGGGGCGTTGCGGGGGCGCAGCCCCTGCACAAGGGAGGGCCGAAGGCCCGACCGCCCATATAAGAGTAGAGAGTCGAGAGAACACCTTTGCTCGCCTCTTTCAGGTTTGCGAATCAGTTATGGCTGAGTAGTTTCGAGTAGCGTCGCTTATTGCTTTAGCCTATACTGTTTCCGAGCATACACTGCACATTAGTTGCATGCGTTCCGGCATCGCCAATTGCGATGGCGAATCACAGGAGGACGACATGGCAGGTAAAATCGCGGCAGGTGAACAGCAGGCTGGCAGCAGCGCGTCGCAGGCGGGAGGGCTGACACCGGATCAGATTGAGGAGTTTGAGGAAGAGGGCTTTCTGATCTTGCGCCAGATGCTGCCGCGTGACGCGCTGCAGCCCCTGATCGATGGGCTTACGCAGAAGGTGGAGGAGGCGATCACAGAGGCGATCCAGCAGGGTCAGCTTGACGCTAAAGACACGTTTGAAGACGCTCCCTTCGCAAGCCGGCTGGCGCTGGCGTCCGAAGCCTGCAGGGACCGGAACTGGCTGTGGGAGAACTATTTTTCACGGGGCAAGCCGATTTCGGCGGGCATGTTCACGCTGCGCACTTCGCCGGTTTTGCTGGACGCGACGGAGTCCTTAATCGGGCCTGAAATTCTGGCCCATCCCCAATTTGCACTGCGGCCGAAAATGCCGGACCTGGACCTGATGGATATTCCCTGGCACCAGGACCTGGCCTATCTGATTCCTGCGGAGGCGGGCGAAACGCTGGTGGTCAACTTCTGGATCCCGCTCGTTGAGGCGACCGAGCAGAACGGCTGCATGCAGGTGATTCCGGGCTCCCATCGCGAGGGTCTGATTCCGCACGATCTGTGGCTCGAGACGCCGGGGCATAAGGGGGCGAGAGGCATTGCCGACGCGGACCTGCCTGCCAGCAGTATCGTCACCTGCGAGGTTGATGCGGGGGATGTGCTCTTGACAATGGAACGGCTCGTGCATCGCTCGATTCCCAACCGGTCGCAGACTGTGCGCTGGAGCGTCGACACGCGTTACAACCGGATTGGCCTGCCGACGGGCCGGTCCAAGGTGCCCGGCTTTGTCGCCCGCAGCCGGAAAAACCCCGACCGCGTCGCGCGCTCGCACCACGATTGGATTCAAAATCTGGCGGAGGCGGGCCTGGACCGCTGGCTGCAGCCGCTGCAGAACTGACAGCACAAGAGGCCGAGAAATGACCGAGCATAAGTTCAAACTGGGAATGTATCTGCCGGAGTTGGGCCTGCCCTTCGACGACTCTCTGGCGAAGGCCAGGGAGATCGGGGCGGAATGTGTCTGGTTCAACACCCTTGGCACTGACGGCCCGTCTTTGCGGGAGTTGGATGACGCCGCGGTGGACCGAATGGGGGAACAGGTCGCTGGCCATGGGCTTGAGATTTTTCTGATCAATGTCGGCAACCCTTTCAAGCAGATCCACCTGACCGATCTCGACGTGAACGGGATGGAGGAACATCCGGAGTTTCGGCGGGATATGGAAGACATGGTGCGCTCGATGCAGATTGCTGCGCGCCTGGGGGTTGGCGCGGTGGGCGTCTTCACCTATGCGTGGCCGGGGGAGTATTCGGCCGCCAAGCCGACCTGGCCGATGCGCTGGTTGACGCGGGGCGGCTATATTGCCGACGCCGATATGGAGAAGTTGGTGCGGGCCTTCTCACTGGCGTTGGAGGAGGCTGAAAAGTACGACGTCGACCTGGCGCTCTCGATGATGCCCTGGAACTATACGAATACGACAGGCAACTTCCGCCGGCTGGCCGAGGCGCTCAACTCACCGCGCATCAAGGTGATGTGGGGACCTTCGGACAACCTGAACTGCGGCGAAGCGGATGTGGCGACGGCGGGATTTCTAAATATTCATCCCTATCTCCACGGGCTTCACCTCAAGGACCTGACCGTTAGAGACGGCCTTCAGCTTGATTTTTCGTACTGCCCTCTTGGTGAAGGCGACGTGGATTATCCTTCGATTTTGCGTAGTCTGCGAGACCGCGGCAGCGACGCGATTCTGTCGGTTGCGACCCATTTTCTGCCGCCGAGCGGGTCGCGTGAAGAAGCGATGCGAATCAACTACGCGAACCTGAAGCGGATGATCGCAGAGATTTGACGACGCTGCTATCAGTTTTTTTCTCTCCGGTAGTTTAGCAACTATAAGCCGCGCTTGACGCCAAATGTGTTTGCAAGGTCAACACAGTTGGCGCTTAGAGGCGACCAATGGTTCGCTCCTACGCAAACACTGTTTGCAAGATAGAGTTAATCTGATCTGCCAAGTAAGTGCACAGTGGCGGCACCCCGGGCCGGATCTCCCATGTCCGGCAGTGGTTCGCGCGCATACCACTTCGAGTTTTTGCAATTCCCACGCAGTTATGTAAGATTGCCCCCAAGCTTCCCATCCTCCCCTGAAACTGGGACGCCGGTCTCAGTCCTTCCCAAAAAATCGTAAAGAACTGTTACGTGACCAGAAATCTTGCTCGCACGGACCAGCCTACCAACCCTTTCAACCTTTGGCGCGGCATGAGCCCGCGGGCCCGTCGCGAGGCCGTTGAGGGCTACATTTGCATTTCTCCCTGGCTCGTTGGATTCGTCATGTTCGTCGCCGGCCCGATTCTGGCGTCGCTCGTTCTCAGCATGATGTATTGGGATATAGGCAGTCCCCCCCGCTGGGTGGGATTTCAGAACTATGTTGAGATTTTCACCGATGACAAGGACTTTCTTCAGGCTCTCAAGGTTACCCTGACCTATGCCGTGGTCACGCTGCCATTGCACCTGGTGCTGGGGCTGGCGCTCTCGCTGCTGCTGAATTTGCGCCTGCGCGGCATGAACTTCTATCGTACACTCTTCTACATCCCAGCGGTGCTGCCGATAGTTGCGGTAACGATGCTCTGGATCTGGATATTCAATCCCGAGTTCGGCGTCATCAACCATCTTCTTTCGTTGGTCGGGATTGAAGGGCCGACCTGGTTTCACAGTCCACGCTGGGCCTTGCCTGGTCTGATGCTGCTTGGTCTGTGGGGGGTAGGCGGGGGCGCAGTCATCTACCTTGCCGGTCTGCAGAATATTCCCCCCCACCTCTATGAGGCGGCGGAGATTGACGGCGCGAATGTCTGGCGCCGTTTCTGGCGTATCACGCTGCCCCTGTTGACGCCGACACTTTTCTTCCAGTTGGTTCTCAATCTGATCGCGACATTTCAGGTCTTTACCCAGTCTTACATTGCGACGCAGGGCGGGCCGCTCCAATCAACGTTCTTTTATATGCTGTACATTTACAACAAAGCATTTGGCACCTTAAGAATGGGCTATGGTTCGGCATTGGCCTGGATACTTACGCTGATAATCCTGGGCGTTACGCTACTGGTTTTCCGCAGTTCACCGCATTGGGTCTATTACGAAGCCGAACGGCGCAAGGAAGATGCATAATGCCAGGAGCAGGGGACGTCCCATGAATACACCTTCGTCCACGACATACAGGGGCGGCTGGCTCGGTCAGTTGCGTTGGAATCGCCGTGTGCGCGACCGGCTTGTCAGTGTCGCGGCCCATTTCTTCATGGTACTGTTTTCGCTCGTCTTCTTGATCCCGATGTTGTGGATGCTCTCGACTTCGCTCAAGAGCCGGGCCCAGACCTGGCTGTTTCCTCCCGAGTGGATTCCGAATCCCGTAGTCTGGGAACACTTTCCCCGCATTTTTGAAATAGCGCCAGTGCTGCTCTTTTTCCAGAACACAATGATTATCGTCTTCTGGAATGTATTAGGGCAGGTGTTGTCGACCAGTCTGGTTGCCTTCGGCTTTGCGCGCCTGCGCTTCCCGGGACGTGATGTGCTATTCATCCTGTTGATTGCCACGCTCATGATTCCCTACCAGGTGACCCTGATTCCCACCTTTATTCTATTCAAACTCTTTGGTTGGCTAAACACCTTTCTGCCGCTCACGGTGCCGGCCTTCACCGGCAGCGCATTCTTCATCTTCCTGATGCGCCAATACCTGATGTCGATCCCGTTTGACCTGGACGACGCCGCGCGTATGGACGGCTGCAATACATTTCAAGTACTGTTTTTCATTCTTCTGCCTCTGTGTATTCCGCCCTTGGTGATCGTTCTCGTATTCACATTCATTGGCGTATGGAACGACTTCCTGGGGCCGTTAATCTATCTGAACGAGAATTCGAAGTATACAATCGCGCTGGGTCTGAACCTGCTGCGCGGGCGAAATCGCACCGACTATAACGTGCTGATGGCGGCTTCAATGCTGGCGGTCCTACCCACTCTAATCGTCTATTTCCTTGCCCAGAACAAGCTGATCGGCGGCATCGCCTCGGTTGGCTTGAAGGGTTGAATCTTTCCGAAACATTGGGTCGTTACTCACACATTCCACACAGGGAGGGAAGTATGAAAGTAAGCGCGCAACAGAGTCGTCGAGATTTTCTGCGATTGGGAGCGCTGGCTGGGGCGGGCAGCCTGCTGGCAGCCTGCGCGACCGTTGCACCAGGCGCGGCGGGAGACGAGGAAGCTCCGGATGCTGCCGCCACGACCATCTCGTGGTGGAACCCGGACGTTCTCGACTGGCAGCCGGCCTACATCGATATGGCGGCCGCATTTACGGAACAGAATCCTGACATCCAAGTCGAAGTACAGGATGTTCCGGAGGGGGGCTTCGCTGAAAAGATTTTGTCCATGATCGCCGGTGATACGGGGCCGGACGTTTGGGTCTTCTATTACGCCACCGACTTCGCCCGCCGCGGGTTTACGGAAGACATCACGCCGATGCTCGAAGGCGACGCAATCCAAGCGGAGGAGATGTGGTTCCCGATCTGCATTGAGCGGGCGACCTATGAGGGACGCATGTACAGTACGCCGCGTGACGGCGTCTGGGGAATGGTCGGCTACAATTCCAGTCTCTTCGACGAGATGGCGGTGCCGCTACCAGAGGAGGGTTGGACGATAGACGACTATCTGGCCGCCTGTATCGCCCTCACCGATGAAGAGTTAGGAACCTGGGGTACGCTCATTTCCGGTCCTGGTACACTCTTGTGGGACCAGGCGTTCTGTTGGAATATGGGATTTGAGATTGTGAGCGAGAATGGGCGACAGGTGCAAGGTCTGCTGGACACGCCAACGTCGATCGAGGCCATCCAGTGGGTTCTGGATTTGCAGGTGGAGCATCAAGTTGCGCCGTCCGGGGCCCAGTCGGAAGCGCTTGGCCCATTTGCCTTTGGTTCTGGCAAGGTAGGCATGTTCCAGGCCTCAGGTTGGAATCTGGTGGACCTGAAAGAGGTCCCCTTCGAGTGGGACATGGTATCCGTTCCTATTCGCGAAGGCGGCGAGTCATTCGCGTGGGGGGACTCGGTACAGTACTACATGTGGACCGGTTCACAGGAAAAAGAGGCCAGTTGGGAGTTGATGAAATATATCAGCGGTGTGGAAGGCAGCCAGATAGCCGCCGAAGTGGGGGCCTGGACGCCGCCGACTCCGCAGACCTGGCTGAATCTGGGATGGGACCAAGATCCTATCCTTAGCAAATTCTGGGAGCAGGCCCAGCTGCCCACCGCCGTGCCCAACTACCTGCGCACTGAATTTCACTGGGACTGCGTCCACCCGCAGTTTGAAGGCATCTGGACGCGTTACATCGAGAACGAAGAACGCCCCCTGGAGGGTCTGGTTCAGGAGGCTGCGGCCGAGGCGCAGGCCTGTCTGGACAAGTCGTACGCAGCCAGCTAGGCGCCCGACGCACTTCAGTAACTTTGATAGCAGTCAGAAGGTGCGGCCTATTGCCGCACCTTCGCTTTTCCCATTGTGACCAAACCCCCGTTACCAAAGGAGAACCGTCGTGGCCAGCCGCATCAGCTTTGAAGGCTATACCTTTCTGTTCCAGGTTCTGACGACCAGCAACGCCTACACTGCCGAGTTCTCCGACCCTGTGAGGGAAGGAGAGCGCCTCATCTACCATGCGCAGGAGGTAAGTTACGGAGATGACAGCGGGCGCGTCCCTGCCCAGTTTGAGGTTTCATTTTCGGGGAGTTCGCAGAGCGTCAGCTGGCAGGCTCATGCTAAACATTCGGAACTAATTAAGGGAATAAAGGTGTTTGTCGAGTCTCTTCCTTTCGGTAAGGTCGTCACGCCCCCTGGCTTGCGATGGGAGATCAGCGAATCGGCGGGGCAGTGTTTCATATTTCCGCATGGCGCCTACCCAGTGCGGGGACGCGGCGGAGAAACCGGCATCGCCTTTCCGGTCGGCCCCATTCCTGGCATGGCCGCGCAGTTCATTCTGATTGAGGGCGACGAAAATACCGTCTGTATACGATCGAATGAACATCCTCCCCGCTTCAAGCGGTTCTGGGCATACCGCTTCGAAGACAGCCTCGAAGTCCATCTCATGTCGGAAGAGAACGCCTTCGAACTCAGTAATGAGCACAGCTCGCCAACCTGGCACATCGATCGCGTTGAGTCTTGGGAGGATGCCGTCGATCCTTACATCGAGTGGATGGAGAAAGCCTACGACCTGAAGCCCATTGACCAGCGGGCCGATGTGCCCGAATGGCTGCGCCGGGTTGCCTTCATGGCCATCCTGCATGGCGTTACTTCAGACGGCAAAATGTGCCATAACTTTGCTGAGATGGAGGCGCGGCTGCATGAACTGGCGCAGATATTCCCGCCGGAACGCACCCTGATCAAAATACTCGGCCATGAAGGACGCGTCGACTACCACGTGCCCGACAACCTGCCCGGCGAGGAGCTGGGGGGAGCAGAGGGATTCGCCCGCTTTATGAAGTCGGCCCACGACCTCGGATTCAAGGTGCTGGCGCATATGAACGTTTGGGGTATGGCATTGGACCACCCTCTCTATCCTCATTTCAAGCAGCACCAGATCCATGATATTTTCGGACGGCCGGTCTCCTGGGAGGTCGACTACGATAAGGACGAAAACATCGAGCCGACCTTTGCCTATATCTCGCCCGATGCGCCGGAGTTCAGACAGCTGATGATCGACTGTATTGGCCGTCTTGTAAATGACTATGCGATAGACGCCTTCCACCTGGACCAGTCGGCGTTCCCCATCAACGATCTGCACCACGATCACATGCGCGGCGTCGGCCTCCTTTTCGAAGAGCTGCAGGCCGCGTTTCCCGGTGTACTCTTCACCGGCGAAGGAACGTCCGAATGGGTGGCCGGAATGTACGCACTCTCGTCAGGGCAGGGCGAAATCTTGTGGATCGACCTGGATTTGGGACACGACGGCAGCAAGCTGGACGAACTGGTCAACGCCGAAATGTACCGCCGTCTCCTCGGCAATTACATGCTCAGTTACGGGGCATCCGGCTCGATCCCTCCCGAGCCCAGGCGCGGCGTCTGGACATTCCCCGACCAGCGCCTCTGGTGGTCGGAAAGTAAGTTTCGCGCCTGGCAGGACTTCTTTGAGAGGCTCGATGTCATCCCTACCCTTGTGCTAACCGACAAGCACGTAAGGACGGATAGCGCCCTCGCGCAGATTGTTCTTGACAGAGCCGAACAGTGGCTAGAAAGAAACTCCTGACTTTCAGCCCTTCCCAATTTTCTTTATGGGAACACGATTCCGGCTCGATTGAAAGTCCTCTTCTGGTCCACTCACCCGAAGCTTCCGGGCCCACCCCTTGGCGCGAAGTTGTGTTGGAGGCGTCCGCCGGAGGGGATCTTGTTCCCATTTTGCTGATGCCAGATCAGGCTTTGCTGCTCAATCGAGGATGGAAATCCGCCTTCGATTCGGAAAGATATGGCACTATTTTGCAGTTTTTCGTGCGGGGTCCGTTATGATAGGATGGGCTCATCCTGGCCGGATGCCTGAGTCCACCGGCCATGCCTCTAGACACGTTGATGTATTTCATCAAGTATGGGCCGTTTCCTATACAGGGCAGGCCTTCCAAGCGTATCAATCACTTCATATAGCCGGTTTCGCTAACCCCATCACATCGAAGGAAAACAGATTCAACGGTGTTGAAACACACAACGCAACCGGGCAGACGCGCCTTTCTGAAAAGTGTGCCGGTGGCAGCCCGCAAGGAATTGCTTCCCTACTGTGCCGCGCCCGGTGTGAAAGGGGGAAGGAAGTAGTCGATAGCTATTGACTCTGCTGCGCTGGCGGGCCCAACCCTGTGACTCTTAGCCTGGGATGAAATATTGGGCGCAGTTCTCATTCTGTACAAGGATTCGCAAGCAATCTAATTGGGAATGCCTTCTGCCACTTTGCACCAGATCGATCGGAGAGGCCGCCCAAGACATGGTGGAGAAAGACAACAACATTTGGCCCGGTGTCCCAGATCTGTCAGCGGCGGATTGGTCTGTTAACTCCAGAGCGGCTCTCTGCCTCCCTTCTCCCAGGCATTGACATTTACTCGATTACCATGAAGGCTGGGCGGCTTGAGAATGCGCCTTATCCGCGGAGGTGGCAAAAATGAGCAGAATTACGATCGATCATATAGCCATTATGGTCAGTGACCTGGAAAAATCATTGCATTTTTACAGGGATATTCTAGGCATGGAGGTGGTTTCGCCGGAGGAGCACGACGGCGGCCCGATCGATGAGATGACAGCAATGTCGAATGTACATATGCGCGAATATCGACTGCGCCCGCCCGGCGGCATCAACGGCCATACGCGCAGTTCGGAGCAGGGCTTTACATTCGACCTGATCCAATGGATAAATCCCGAAAGCCCGACCGGCCGGCAGCCGCTACACCATGTGCCCAGCGCGCATTTCTGTTTTGGCGTCGAGGACGTGCCAGCCACCTATGAACGGCTGAAGGCTGCCGGCGTTGAGATCGTTTCGCCGCCGGTACGCTTCTCTGGCGAGGGCGACTGGCATGTTCTCTTTTTCTACGACCCGGATGGCAATCTCCTCGAACTGAACGAAATTGGCACCGGCGAACAGGTGCCGCACGACTTCAATTGGAGCGCTGCTTGATCAGAGGTGAAACTAAGCTGACGGAGGGCAGGCGTTCGAAACTACCCTACGTAGCGGCACTGTCTGTCGCCGCACGGCGCTATCAGCAAAAGGAGTGACAATGCGAGATGTAGCCTATTGGCCCAAGACATTTTTGGACGAGATTGAGGGGAAAACGGTCGACAACGGCATCCTGTTCTGGGCGCTAGGGGGGCCGAGCTTCGTGTACCGTACGCCGGAAACATTGATCTGGATCGATCCCTATTCCTACGGGACGCCCGACGACGCGGTGCCGGACGCCTACCGTGCGACGGCGATCCCGATCAAGCCCGACGAAGTGCGGGTTGCCGACATTCTCATCTCCACTCACGACCATGTTGATCACTGCCATGACGGCACACTGGTGCCCATTATCGATAACACGGACGCGTTCTGTGTAGCGCCCAGTTCCTCGGCAAAGCTGATGCGCGAGTTTGGCATCGCCGATGAACGCATCCGCGAGGTGGCGCCGGGGGACTCGATCCAGTTCCGTGACGTAGAGATACAGGTCTACCCTTCTTACGATCCAAACGAGCCGCACGCGGTGACATTCGTCTTTTCATCGGGTGGGACGAAGCTATTTGTATCGGGCGACACCTGGGATGGCCCGGCGATCGCCGAGATTGGGGCGGCGCACGACCTGGACCTGGCTCTGCTGGCCTTTGGTCGTACATGGTACATGGAAGTGGATGAGCTGATGGAAGTGGCGAAGAAGCTCGGTCCTAAGACTCTTCTACCCTTTCACTGGGAGTTTTGGCGCAATCACACCGGCGATATCGGTAAGCTGTTTGAGCTTTACCACCAGCAAAAACCGGAGTTTGACATCCGCATATTGCTGGTAGGCGACTCTGTGCACGTTCCCGCCGGGAACGGAACGTAAGGTCTGCAGGCAACGGTGGACGCTTTGAGGAATGCAGGTGTCGATTTTATCTCAGGACCGGTAAACTTTGAACTGACCGAAGGCTCCGTCAGCGTCTGCTTCTGCTACGACCCGGACGGCAATCTTGTCGAACTGATGGAGGAGTACGAACACTGACCAGTCGGTTTAATATGAGATGGGGTGAAGAGCGGCCCCGGTGCAGTGGGCGCTCAGGTATTCTTGACAGGTGACAGAAACCGGTTGAGGTGCCGTCGAATATGCATGCAGATTGGGATGTAATGCTTGACGCGGCGCGAAGCGGAATGCTATACTCCAACGTGCCGAGGCAACCAGTCCCCATTCTTACCCAAGTGCAATTCTTGACCGCTCACAACGCCCAATTCGCCTCTGGCTGGCGCGACGCCGACTCCTTCTTTGCGCACTATTTCATTTGAGTGGATCCGACCACTTCCTCACCAAGAGAGTTAGTATGAAACTGTCAAAAGAGCAACTCAAACTGTTCCACGATTTCGGATTTCTGGTCTTCCGCCAGCTGCTGTCTGCGGAGGAGACGGCGCGGTACAGCCGCGAGTTCAACGCAGGTCTGGACTCTTGGATTGCGGGCGGCAAGCATGACGGCAAGAGCCGCCATTACGCCTCGTTGATGGAGGAGCACTCCCCATTCATCGCTGGGTTGGCGCACGACTCTCGTTTTGCCGACGTGGCCGAACAGTTGCTGGGCAAGGATGTGCTGGCGATTGCGGTGGACGGGAACTACCATGTCAGTGACACGCTCTGGCACCCGGATACAAGTTCGCTGGACTACAAGGCCGTCAAGTTCTGCATCTATCCGGATCCCCTGAACGGGGACAACGGCGCCTTGCGGGTCATACCCGGCTCGCACCGCGACCCGTTTCACAGCCAGATCAGCCGCGAACCTGAGACGGCATACAACATTGCCCAGGCCGACGTGCCTGCCTACACGTTTGTATCGCAGCCTGGCGATGTCCTGGTATTCAATGTCGCCCTCTGGCACGCTGCATTCGGTGGGAACAATCACCGGCGACAGGGTGTGGTTGTCTACTATGAAGATCCGGATACACCCGAGGCGACGGTGGCCATACAGAAACAGATGCAGGGTAACCATAGGGCCTTCGCGCAGGCAGGCCGTCCCATGTACGGTCCACACTGGCGTTCGATCGGTGACGCCCGACACCAACGCTGGATTCGGCGGTTGGATGAGCTGGATGCTCTGGAAACACACTGAACAGGGAGGAAGCGCACTGTGATCAGCTCAATCAATGTAATGGACCATATTTCGGTTACTGTGAGCGACATGGAACGCTCGCTGGCGTTTTACCGTGACCTGCTGGGTATGGAGCAGATCGAAACGCACCGTCTGGAAGGCGAGACGATCTCGAAGATGGCAGGCAAAGATGATGTGATCATGGAGGTGGTGCGGCTGCAGGCGCCGGAAACGCCGGGGATGCTGCTCGACTTGCAGGAGTACGTGAAGCCGGAGGGAAAGGTCTCGAACGGAAAGCTGGGCGATGTGGGCCATTCCCATATCTGTTTTGGCGTTCCGGACATGGCGCAGGCCTACCAGGAGCTGAAAGCTGAAGGGGTCAAGTTCGTGTCTGAGCCGGTTAGTTTCGATCTCGGCTGGGCCGTTGTCCACGTGGTCTTCTTTGAGGACCCGGACGGCTACATACTGGAATTGATGCAGGTTCCTTACGAGACAAAGGATGGCGAGCATTGAGGCGATTGGCGTTGGGGAAACACTGCAGGAGGTAGCCCATGCCGCGTTATAATCTAGACGGGCAGGTTGCGATTGTCACCGGGGCCGGGCGCGGCATCGGACGGGCCATAGCCCTGCGTTTGGCGCGGGAGGGCTGCCCGGTGACGGTTGCCGACCTGGATGGCGCGACGGCCGCGCAGGTGGCTGCAGAAGTACGGGAGCTGGGCGGCCAGGCGCTGGCGCACCAGGTGGACGTGACCTGCAAAGAAGAGGTGGAGCGCATGGTGGGCGAAACCTGCGAGCGGTCGGGGAACCTGCGTATCCTTGTGAACAACGCCGGCATCGGCGCGGTTGCGCCATTGCTGGAGACGGAAGAGAAGACGTGGGATGCCCTGATGAACGTAAACGCCAAGAGCGTGCTGTTGTGCTCGCAAGCGGGGGCGCGCCAGATGATTGAGCAAGGGGGAGGCGGCCGGATCATCAACAACGCATCGGGGGCGGGCAAAATCGCGCCGGGCAAAGATATTCCTTTGGGGGCCTACGCCGCCAGCAAACATGCCGTTGTTGCGCTGACCAAACAGATGGGGTTGGAACTTTCCGAACACGGTATCCTGGTAAACTGCGTTTGCGCCGGCATCGTCGATACGCCTATGTGGGATCTGATCGACCGCGAAACCGCCGCGCGCCGCGGTGTGGAGGTCGGTTCAGTCAAAGCGGAAGCGGTCGCCGGCATACCTGTGGGCCGCATTCAACAGCCGGAAGATGTCGCCAACGTGGTCGCTTTCCTGGCCTCTGACGACGCCAGCTACATGACCGGACAGACTTACAACGTGAGTGGCGGCCTGCTGCCATATTGACCAAGGTGCAATCGGGATGGCAGAACGTCTGCAGGGCAAAGTAGCAGCGATCACAGGCGCGGGCATGGGCCTGGGACAGGCGGTCGCTACGCTGTTCGCGACGGAAGGCGCCAGGGTCGTGGTCGGGGAGATCAACCGAGAGAAGGGCCAGGAAACGGTCGACCTGATCCAGGCGCAAGGCGGCGAGGCATTGCTTGTTGAGATGGATGTGCGGCTGCGGCAGGATGCGGAGCGCCTGACGCGCGCCGCGGTTGAGGCATTCGGCCGGCTGGATGTGCTGGTTAACAACGTGGGCGTACAGATTAACAAGGATGTGGTCGATACCAGTGAAGACGAGTGGGATTTTGTCGTCGATACCAATCTGAAGAGCATGTTTCTGTGTTCGAAATATGCAGTTGCGCAGATGCGTCAACAGGGCGGCGGCAACATTATTTGTATCTCATCGCTTTCGGGCCTGGTCGGCAACGGGCTGCAGGCATCGTACAACGCCAGCAAGCATGGCGTCATCGGCCTTATGCGCTCGATGGCGGTCGACCACGCAGCCGACAACATCCGTGTCAATGCCGTATGTCCCGGGTCGATGAATACGCCACTGACTGAGACGATTCCGGAGGAAAAACTTGCGCCCTACCGGGAAGCGAATCTTTTGAAACGATTCGCGGAGCCAAGTGAAGTCGCCCCGGCTGCACTGTTTTTGGCCAGCGATGAAGCCTCTTTCGTAACCGGCTCGGTGCTGGTTGCCGACGGCGGATTTACGACCATATAAGACTCAGACCAGATAGAATCAAGCCAAGGCAGGCGCGACTGTCTGCCACCATTTTCAGGTGACCCTATGACGAAGCAATTGAACGTCCTCTTTCTGCCCCATCCGGTCAAAGTTTCGATGTTCAATCCGTGGGGAATGGACGTCGTAAAGGCTGTCAGCCGTAATCACAACATGCATGTACTGGACTACGACAAACCGCTGGCGCCCCAGTTCGAAGGGATGGACGCAGTCATTGACCACGGCGGGTCGGCCGGCACGCGCGAGATGGTGGACGCTGCCACCCACGCGCGCCTGTGGCAGATCCTGGGGACGGGCTTCGATCACTTCGACCTGGATTACTGGAAAACCAAGGGCATTCCGGTGGCCAACTGCCCGGGCGCGTTCAGCGCGGTGGCGCTGGCCGAGACCGCGATGATGTTCATTCTGATGTTAACCCGGCGCTATCCGGAGGCGCGTGCGCTTCTGGACGAGGGTGAACTATACGAGCCGATGGGCCTGGAATTAGAAGAGCTGCAACTGGGCATCGTCGGTTTTGGGGCCAGCGGCATCGAATTGGCACGCCGTGCTATGCCATTTGGGATGAAAATCGCGGCGATCGATATACGGGAGGTCAGCGACGCGGAGCGGCAGGAGTTCGGACTCACATTTGTGGGCACACCGGGTGACCTCGAAACGGTCGTTGCCGAATCGGACATTCTTTCGCTGCACCTGCACCTGAACAGCGAGACCCATCATATCATCGACGCGCGCATGTTGGGCCTGATGAAACCGACTGCATATATCATCAACGTTGCCCGCGGCGCGCTGATCGATGAGGAGGCGTTGACGCAAGCGCTGCTTGCAGGCAATCTGGGCGGCGCCGGCATTGATGCCTACAGCCAGGAGCCACCGGACATCAGTTCTCCTTTCTTCGGCCTGCCCAATGTCATTGCGACGCCCCACACTGCCGGCGTCACCGACGGCACCTCCCGTAAACGCGCACAGTGCGCCGCCGACAATGTTGACCGCATTGCGGCCGGCCTGGAACCTTTGTACCGCATCGATCTGGAATAGTGCTGGGACGAAGCCAGGGATAGGCCCCATAGGCCATCGTCTGACTGGGCCTGTGTCGCAAGCCATGTCAAAACTCGCGTTGACCCGGCGACGGTTCATCCAGCTGGCTGGCGTCGCGGCTGTGACCGGCGCGGCCGGTCTGGGATACGGTCTGCTGGAGCCGGCCTGGGTGGACGTGGAGGAGGT
The DNA here is from genome assembly GCA_965116395.1 of Caldilineaceae bacterium. Taxonomy (GTDB): domain Bacteria; phylum Chloroflexota; class Anaerolineae; order Caldilineales; family Caldilineaceae; genus Bin5. The sequence goes on along the minus strand of OZ220684.1, from coordinate 3,744,403 downwards.
TACGCTCGAGCTGCCGGGGCTGGCCGAACGGCTTGCCGGCCTGCGCATCGCCCAGATTTCCGATATCCATCTGAGCCGCTTTACCTCCGCCAGCGAACTGCTGGCCGCAGTCCGCCGCGTCAATAGTTTGCAGCCGGACCTGGTGGCTCTTACCGGCGACTTCGTCGGACACGAAGCCCGCTATGCTGCCGGCTTGATCGAGCCACTGCGACTGCTGGAGCCGCCCGCCTATGCGGTGTATGGCAACCACGATCTGTGGACCGATCGCGACGCGGTTGGCGCGGCCTTGGGAGAGACGCCGGTAGTCCTTCTGGTCAATCAGAACGTCGAAGCGGCGCCGGGCCTCATAATCGCCGGGGTAGATGACGCCTGGTCCGGCGACCCCCGCCCGCGGCTTGCGTTGGCCGGTGCGCCGTCAGGCTATACGAACGTGTTGCTCTGTCACGAACCTGACTACATTGACACCATCCAGAGGGAGAAAGCGCCGGTGTCGCTGCAACTGAGCGGACACAGCCACGGCGGGCAGGTTCGGCTTCCAACCACGCGGCCTGACGGCGTTGGGCTGGCGACGCATGCCCCTCTGCTGCCGCACATGGCAACCCAATACCCGATCGGCCACTATCATGTTGGGAGCTACCAGCTCTATACGAACCGCGGTCTTGGCGTCTGGCCACTGCCTTTTCGTTTGAATTGCCGACCGGAAATCACCCTCTTCACGCTCCAGCCTGCCTGAGAGGTGGAAGCGGCATTACTGCCCAACCGACGCTGCTGCACTAGAATCGAGAAACCACCTGGTTGCGTATTTTTGCGGGCGAAAGGGGCAAAGCCGGTTTACGCATCCATTTGACGCTGTGTTTTCCTTATGCTAAGATTTCAGCGGGAAGCGAAGGGTCCAATTTTCTGGAGCAGATTCAGAAATTCGCTCACGACGACCGTTCCTACCCCCGTCGAACTCAAGAGGACCTATGGACTCCAAACGAATTCGCAACGGCATGATCTACTTCCTTCTGGTCGTAGCTCTCGGCGCGTTTCTCTATATCGTCCTGAGCAGTCAGGGCAACGGCATCTCTGCGACCGTATCGATCGCTGAAGTCGCTTCTCTCGTTCGCAGCGGTAATGTGCAGGAACTACATGTGGACGGCGACGAGGTGCTCGCCTATTCCGGCGGCAGCGCAATTGGTTCCCGCAAAGAGACAGGTGTCGGCCTGATCGAGACACTTGAGAATCTCGGTGTAACCGAAGACCAACTGTCTGCCGTCAATATAGAGATTGAAGCGCCAAGTGGGTGGGAAGTGTACGGCAGCATATTGCTGGCCTTATTGCCGATTCTTCTGATCGCAGTCTTTTTCATATTCATTTTGCGTCAAGCACAGGGCGCGGGCAACCAGGCCTTCAGCTTCAGCAAGAGCAAGGCGCGTATGTTCACCGGCGATAAACCGACGGTCAACTTCAGCGACGTGGCCGGTAATGAAGAGGCCAGACAGGACTTGGAAGAGGTGGTTGAATTCCTGAAAGAGCCGCAGAAGTTCGCTTCGTTGGGCGCACGCATCCCGAAAGGCGTCCTGCTGGTGGGGCCGCCCGGCACGGGCAAGACATTGATGGCGAAGGCGGTTTCCGGTGAAGCGGGTGTGCCTTTCTTCAATATCAGCGGCTCCGAGTTTGTAGAAATGTTTGTTGGTGTCGGGGCCAGCCGTGTGCGAGACCTGTTCGAGCAGGCCAAGAAGAACTCCCCGTGCATTATTTTCATCGACGAGATCGACGCGGTCGGCCGCCATCGCGGCGCGGGACTGGGCGGCTCTCACGATGAACGCGAGCAGACTCTCAACCAGATTCTGGTCGAAATGGACGGCTTTGATACGGATGTCAATATCATAATCATCGCTGCGACCAACAGGCCGGACATCTTGGATCCCGCGCTGCTGCGGCCCGGCCGTTTCGACCGTCGGGTGATGATGGACTCGCCGGACGTTAAGGGTCGGCGGCAGATACTGGATGTCCATGTGAAGGGCAAACCGCTGGCGACCGACATCGATCTGGAAGTCGTTGCCAAACAGACACCCGGTTTCGTCGGCGCTGATATAGAGAACTTGGTAAATGAAGCTGCGATTCTGGCAGCCCGCCGCAATCGACGCTCGATCGGCCTCGCCGAGTTCCAGGAAGCCATCGAGCGCGTCATTGCCGGCCCAGAACGCCGCAGCCGCGTCATGTCTCCTAAGGAAAAGGAGATAATCGCCTATCATGAAGCGGGTCACGCAGTGGCGATGCACGTCCTGCCCATGCACGACCCGGTGCATAAGGTCACCATCGTTCCGCGGGGGATGGCCGGCGGCTACACGATGCCTCTACCGGAAGAAGAATCGAACCTGAGCACAAGAGACAAGTTCCGTGATGAACTGGCAGCACTTTTGGGCGGTCGAGTAGCAGAGGAAATCCGCTTTGAAGATATTACCACCGGGGCCAGCAACGATCTGGAGCGAGTGACAAACATGGCCCGGATGATGATTACCCAGTGGGGTATGAGCGACGCGCTGGGCCCCGTCCAATACGGGGAACGCGAGGAGATGGTTTTTCTCGGCCGGGGCATCGGTGAAACACGCAATTACAGCGACCGGGTGGCGCAGGAGATCGACCAAGAGGTGCGCATGCTGGTAGACGAGGCCCACCGCCGCTGCCATGAGATTCTGACGTCCTATGAGGACCGCCTCGACGCCGTGGCGGCGGCTCTGCTGGAGCATGAGACGTTGCATGCCTCGGAGTTCCAGGCGATTATGCGGGGCGAAGATCCGTTCCAGTCGGTAGACGGTGTGGAAGAGAGACAGACCAGCGGCACACCCACTTCGGAACAGGACGGCAGCGAGCGCCCTCGTGAGGAAGATAGCCGCGACCAGGGGTTGGACTTGAGCGGGGGAACTTTGCCGGCCCCTGCCTGAGAGGCACATCATGCCCGCGACTATGAAAGCAGATCAATGAATTTGCCTGGCCTCGCCCCGCAGGGCGGGGTCTTCTTGCAATATCCACTGGCCCTTTCCAACTGACCGCAGGCCCTGACCGAACCGTGTCCCGTCTTATCTATCACCTCGACCGCATGATGCTTGCCGGTGCGCCGATTGTGCGCTGGATAGACGGCCTGATTCTGGTTGTCGGCGCCTTGGGCGCAATCGGGTTGATTCCAGGCCGCTTCATTACGGCAGGACTTTGCCTTGCTCTCCTTACAGCCTTCATCTGGCTGCGACGCCACTGGCACAGCCGGGATTATGTACAGTTTCTCGAGGCGCCGACGCCGGCGGTCACGCCGCAGCCAATGGAGCCGTCGGACAGCGTTCCCATCCACGCCAGCGGCTATTTCACTGTCGAGGAAAAGAGCGAACGATTTACCTGGTTACAGGGATATTTCCGCACATTCGCGACCCGGGAGCATGCTGTAATCTGTCTGGTGCAACCCAAACGTTTTCTGATGGCAGAGTGGCCGGAAAAGGATGTTGGGATGTGGTATGTCTTCTTCTTCCCGAAAGCGGTCCGCAATATTCGCTATGGAACTGTCAGATTCGGACGCACGACACAGACTTGCCTGGCAGTCGAACACGAAATTCACATTCCCAAACGCGGGCGATTCAGCCGCGAACGCACGATTCAAGAGACGGTAATACTGGCTTCGCCTACGGAAGAAGATACACACCGCATACTGGCGGACCTTCTACATGACAGGCAGGCCAAAAAGGAGGAGCCGCCCCGTAACCAGCAGCCGCAGCCGGCCCAGCCTCTCCAGTCTCCCCCCAGTACGGCCCCCAATGGACACGTAAAGATCCCCATGGGAACGACCCGCCGCCTGGATTGATCGGGCACAGGGCTAACGAGTACAACGCCGCCCATGACCTCACCGCAAACGCCTCGCCCATCCTGGGACGAATATTTCCTTCAAATCGCCTTCACAGTGGCAGCGCGCAGTACCTGCGATCGAGCACATGTTGGCGCGGTAATCGTCCGCGACAAGCGCATTCTGACGACCGGCTATAACGGCGCCCCCACCGGTCTGCCCCACTGCGATGACGTCGGGCATCTGATCATAGACGGCCACTGCCTGCGTCCTCTGCACGCTGAGCAAAACGCCATCATTCAAGCAGCTTTGCACGGCGTTGGTACAGCCGGCAGCGAGATCTTTGTAACGCATCAACCATGCATCACTTGCGCCAAGATGATCATAAATGCTGGAATCGAGCGGGTGGTTTACGCCGGTCCATATCCGGACGAAAACAGCCGCCGCTTTCTGCATGAGGCGGGCGTTTCGCTGGTCCAGATGCCGGCGCCCTGACCGTCAGAGCGGACGCGTGTCGGTCCGGGTCATCCGGATGACGACGCGAACTGATTCTGGCGCACTTCGGCCCACGTGGTCGCCAGATGGTAAGGGAAGTGGCGGCTGAGTAGCTCCAGAGCGAAGCACAGCGTAAGCTCTTGAATCACTACGATTCCCTTTTTTTCTTCCGCATCGCCATACTGGGCCGACTTGCCCCCTTTGACCTTCCTCCTCACCGAGAATCAGAACCCGAATATGCCTTGCCTGTGGGCTACACTGTCTATCGTCTTGCTTTCTCTGTCTTACTCACCTCCTCTCTTCATGCCATTAAAGGCTCGGCTACACGACAGGCTGGGAACGGATCGGCAACCAGACGCGGAAGGGGGACGGCTTCAGATGCGCTGCGCCAATACCGGTCTGATCGTAGTCCGGATCCTCCAATTCATTGCTCATCGCCGGCAGGGGCTCCATTTGGACCGTCCTGTCCTGACCGGCACGATCATAGACCACGGCCTGCACGCTGCCATCGGCAAGCGATTGGATTGCTGGCCCATCGCGGTCGAAATAGACGTCCCGCAGTGCCGCACTTCCCCCGCCCTCCTCGATAGCGCGATCCAAAAATGTGATGTTGCCGTCGCTGGTAATGATGCGCACGTCGCGCCAGCGCCCCAACGCCAGCGGAACGTCGCTGCCAGGCGCCCGAATCTCCAACGCAATCGTCCTGGCGCCGTTCAACGGAACTTCGATAAAGTTACTAAAGCTCATTGCCTTGTACGTTCCGCTCTCGTAAACCAGTTCTTCATCCACGAAGATCTGGAAAGCAAGTCCAGCAGACCCAGGTGACAGGGCAGCGTTGGAGTGGACGGCGATCAGTCTGTCCGCGTTGGCAGGCAGGCTTAGTAAGGTACGAGCCGCGCCGTCCGCCTGCCCACCGTCCACCCCCACCGACACGGGACGAAGCCCGAAGTCGCCCAGGCTCTCGTCGCGCAGCGCATACACCCAGGGACCCGAGCGGACTGCGCCCACAGGATTGCCCAGGGAGCCGATGGTGATGCCGGCGCCACGACCGCGAATGTCCAGGCCGCGACGCGATTTGAACTGTGCTTGTACCGCCATGCCTGGCTGCCAGCGGCGGTCTATCTTCATGCTGCCATCGTCTTGCCGCTGCCCAGACTCGACCGCGATCTCCTCGCTCCAGGGCGGGCAACGGAGACACAGGGCGAATTCGCCCTCGGTTGCCGGACCGCAGGTGATCAGTGCCGCGCTCATGTCGGATGCCGGTTCGATAATCAGGTGGGCCGTGCCGTCGGAAGTGCTGACTTGCGTTTCCAGCGGCACATACAGATTCACCGTTGCCCTGTTGTCCTCAGCTGTCAGCGCATAACGGAGCGCATCCACCAGGCAGCGCGGGCCGTGATGCGAACAGCAGAAGTCCCAGACACAACCAGCGTCGCCCCACAAACTGCGATGGCCACACCAGCCGCCGTTGGCGGCGAAGTCGAACAGCTGGTGGTTGAAAAAGGTGTGCTCTGCCATATCCAGGTAGCCACTCTCGCCGGTCGCCCGGTACAATTCAAAGCTGAGCATCATCCAGTCCGAGACGGTGCATGTTTCGTCGATCTTGTCTCGCCCTTCCTTCTCGCCGCTGAAGAACAGTTCGTCTCGGTCCTCCGTGGATGGCTGGCCGAACCGTTCGCCGGCAATGAGCCACTCTTGCACGCCGCCGGAGACGTGCGCTTTGGTGTCACGGATCCACTGCCAGAACGAGATCGTTTTTTGCAGGATGTCGTCATCGCCTGTGCATTCCCACAGCGCCAACAAGCCGCGATAGACGTGGATCAGAACGTGGAAGTTGCCTGTGATGCCGGCGAAGTCGTCGCACGGCCTCAAAACCTCAACCTGCTCAAAGACTGCCCGCGCATAGTCTAACGCGCGTTGGTCTTCTGTCATGTGATAGTAGCGGGGAAAGACATCCAGTGAGAAGAACCAGCGGTAGCCCTGGTTCATGGGTACCAAGGTATCGGGGCGTGTCCGGGAACGGCCCAGTTCGGGGGGAATATAGGTCGTGTCCGGCTTGGGACGTGCTTCAGCTCCGTGGACCGGAGAGACATGGGTCATAAAGAATTCCACGGCCCGCGTCGCGGCCTTCAAAGCGGATTGATTGCCAAGCGTGCGGTAAGTTTGGAGAAGCGCATTCGCGATTTGCAACGTCCCGGTGTACTCGGCCTGAATGTAGTTCCGGCCGAAGAAACCGTTTGAAGATTGGAAGTCGATCAACCGTTCGACCACTTCCATTATCCCACTGTCCAACTCCCTGAATTGAGGCATGCGATGATAGTGCGCCATCCCGTCGAGCCAGCGGCCCACGAAGTCGCCGCCATAAGCCCACCCATCCGGATCGACATGAAAATCGCGGAATAGCCTATCCTGGGGCATCCTCACCAAGTGATCTACCGAGCGCGTCAGGATGTCCTTCAACTCCTTGCGCGGCGAAATCTGTTGGTATCGAGCTAAGATCATCGGTGCTCCTCTCCTTACTCGATACCCAGCAGGCGGGCGAGGTTGCCGCCAAGTACCAGGCCTTCGGCCTCCTCACCAAGGTTGAGCCGGCGAATCGACTCCACGGCGAAATCCATCGGAACCCCGGGGCCATTCGAAGCAAAACAGACCCGTTCTGCGCCAATTTCCTGAACTGCCTGCTGGATCATCAAAGGTTCAGCAACCGTGTTCGTGCCGAGATGGACGTTGGGAAAAACTTTGGCCACCTCTATTGCCTCACCCACCCCGTCACGGTACCCCATGTGTTCCATGATGATGGACAGATCCGGATAGCGGGCAGCCACCAGCCCAACCTGAGCCGGCGTGCTGAGGCGGGCGCCGGAATGGATGTTCACGAGAAGCCCGAGCTCCCGTGCTTTGTCCAGCACGGGCAGCGGCTCCTGCCCATAGATCGGATAGTTGCAGGCAACCGACATGAGTTTCAGGATGGGCATGCCCCACTGAGTGGCCGCCTTTTCCAACTCGTCTACCGCAGCCTGACCATACAGTGGGTTAATCTGACAGCAGCCGATGAGACGCGGCTCACTCTTCACAAATTCGGCCAGACCGCTATTGTTGGGCCGTTCGATAGGGCCGGCTATCAGCACGACCAGGTCAATGCCCCCCAGATCGGCGTCCTCCAAAATCTCCTTGACGCCATAAATTTTGCCGTTTACCGGCTGCTGCTCTGTCCAGTAGTATTCAAAGTCGATTCGTTTCATGGCACACACCTCCCTGCTTTTGTATTAAGGTCGCCGAGTACAGAGTCATCGCGCTATTCAGGTGAGTGGCTGCCTGCATGGCTAAGGCTTACGGGCAAAATGACTTTGAGGGCCGGCGGATGTCCGTAAGGTGGAGCCGCCAGCCAACGAAGAGTTTGCGTCCGCTTTGGAAGTTGGTATATTTTTCGTAGCAAGACCTTCCCTCGAAACGTGGATTACCCTGCTTTTCTCCTGCATTCACTCAGCATAAGCAAGCCAGAAACGCCAGGTCATTGTGGACGCAAATTTTCTGCAACAGTTGCGCGTGAAGGACTGCCAAGTCAGTCTTGTTGCCATCCACCAAGGAAGTATCTTGACTGTGTCATAGTAAGACGGCAGCATAGAATTCCGTTCGAATGCAGTCCTACCCACTGCGAGAGTCTGAAAATAGACCCATCGGCAGAGCTCGGGCGGTTCGTTCATCTTCCTGCGTTTGGGACTGTTTGGAAAGGGGCGAAACTTGCACGTCTCTCACATCATACAGTTGTGCCGCCTATTCTATGCAGGAACAGTTTGCATTCCGACCCGAAGATCACTTACTTCGCGTTTCGCCGCTATTGTACCCTGATGCTTTGGCTTAAGGATATGTGGGCTTGTCTTGACCTTCTCCTATGACATTGGTTGGATTCCAAATCTGGGGCTAATCAGACCTGCAGCTTGCTGAATTCATTGCCTGTACACCACTGGTCGATTCTCCAACAATCAGGAAGTTGTGGCAGGAAGGAAAACTTTTCAACTCCGTGCACCCTCTGAATGCAAATGTTGCCACAGACATAGGAACAGATTGACAGAAATATATCATTAGTTATACAACTTTTCGGGAGGGTGTCAAGGGAACGAAAAGTCAGGGCGCATCCCATAAATTCGGCGTAACTACTCAGTCGCAACTGATTCGCAACCCTGAATGAGGCGAGCAAAGGTGTTCTTTCTCCCCTCATTGTTGTATTTTGGGCGGTCGGGCCTTCGGCCCTCCCTTGTGCAGGGGCTGCGCCCCCGCAACGCCCCCCTACAAAAACATGCCTCACCGTCCGTGTGCCTTCTTAGCAACGTGTCGGCTCGCGAGCATGGCGGCGGCTGTACGCCAGTTGCGTCACCTGGAGCCTGAATGGTTCCAAGGATGACTGGCTGGTCAGGTACTGTGGCTTAGTAGTTACAATTCGGCGCGTTTCTCAACATATCCGGTATCTTATACCAGGAGCGGGCGAGGCGGGTTGAAATCCTGATAATCCCCATATACAGAAAATCCTGATTCAGACATTAGCGCACGGTCAAGGAGTTGCACCATCATCGCCCTGAATTTTGGGACACACCAGAAATTAGCCAGTATGCAAATTGACAGATTGGCGTAGGCGGCGTATACTGCTCTGTGACAATTGAACACGAACGACCGTGAACCGGAATAGTAGCGCTCAAAGCGAGTTCCAGAGAGTCCCGGACTGGTGGAAACGGGACAGCAGCGCAGAGTGTGAATGGGCCGGGGAGTCGGACGGCGAACAGTGGGAACTTTGCCGCCTTTGGCGATCAGCCCAGACGTATTACCACTAACTAGCCGGTCCCGGAGACGCCACCGTTATCAGGGCGCCGCGGCTCAGACAGATCCGTTATGATGCGAGATCATCTGGCCGCGATGAGTGAGACTGGTGCAGGCATCCCTTGCGTTTCATGCAAGGGATTTTTTGTTGCCTACTATGAGCCGGTCTAAACAGGGTGGCACCGCGGGCGTCTTTACAGGCCTCGTCCCCAAGAGCAGAGAGCGATCTTTGCCATTGGAGACGGGGCTTTTTTGTTAGCTGGGCAGATAGGTCAGGATAAGGGAGAACAGGAGATAGACCATGGCAACTTACAGTCCTTCACAGGAGGAAGTACAGGAGTATGCGGCTAGGGGCAATACGATTCCGGTATTCAGGGAATTGCCGGCCGACCTGGAAACACCGGTCTCGGTCTATCTGAAGTTACGGAACGGCGGCCCCTCCTTTCTGCTGGAATCGGTTGAGAAAGGGGAGCAGGTGGGCCGGTACAGCTTCCTTGGTGTGCGTCCGCCTTTGACCTTGTGCGCTCAGGGAGACCAGATGGTGATTGGCGGTGCCGACGGCGCCGAGTTGGAACGTAGGGAAGGCGACCCTTTCGAAGCAGTGCGCGACCTGCTGGCGGACCGCTGTCCGGTGGAGGTGCCGGGCCTGCCGCGCTTTTCCGGCGGCGCGGTCGGCTATTTCGGTTACGACACGGTGCGCTTCATCGAGCGCCTGCCGACCACGGCACAAAGGAAACTGGGCATCCCGGACATGCTGCTGCTCTTCAGCGACAGCCTTGTGGTCTTCGACCATGTTCAGCACAAGCTGCTGGTCATCGCCAACATGCGAATCGATGGCCAGGGCTCGCCTTCGGTCGAACAGGTTCAGGAAGCCTACACTGACGCCGTCGCTCGTATTGACGCGATTGTCAGCGACCTGCGCCGGCCGCTCACACCGCCGATGAGTCCTCGAGTTGACGGCGATGCAGAGTGGAGCAGCAACTTCACTAAAGAGGAATACGAGGATGTTGTGCGCAGAGCAAAAGAGTATATCGCTGCCGGCGACATATTTCAGGTTGTGCCCAGCCAGCGGCTGAGCCGGTCGACAGATGCGGAGCCTTTCACGATCTACCGCGCGCTGCGCATGTTGAACCCGTCACCTTATATGTACTTTCTGGAATTTAGCGGAGTCGCCGGCCTGGAGGAGAAGTCCGGAAGTGATGAGCCGTTGTGGATTATCGGATCGAGCCCGGAAATGCACGTCATGCTCGAAGACGGCCGCGCGTTCCTGCACCCGATCGCTGGCACCCGCTGGCGGGGTCAGACTGCAGCCGAGGACGACGCCCTGGCGGAAGGACTGTTGAACGATCCCAAGGAGCGGGCAGAACACGTGATGCTGGTCGATCTTGGGCGCAACGATTTGGGCCGGGTATGCGACTATGGCACCGTCAAAGTGCCGGAAATGATGGTCATCGAACGTTACAGCCATGTTATGCATATCGTCAGCGATGTACAAGGCGAACTGGCGCCCGGCCACGACGCCATCAGCTTGCTGAAAGCGACCTTTCCTGCCGGGACCGTAAGCGGCGCGCCCAAAGTGCGGGCGATGGAGATCATTGAAGAATTGGAGGGGCGGCGGCGCGGGCTCTATGCCGGCGCCGTCGGCTACATCGACTACGACGGCGCGATGGACACCTGCATCGCTATCCGGACGATCGTAATGCAGGGCAAGACCTGCTACCTGCAAGCGGGAGGCGGCGTCGTCGCCGACAGCGACCCGACCTATGAATGGGAAGAAACGCTGAACAAGGCCAGGGCCCTCTCCGCTGCAGTCAAGCGAGCCGAAGAGGGATTAGATGACTAAGACTTTGCGAAAGCCGAATTATTCACTTCCTTCATGCGAATCCTGGAGCGAAAAATGACACAAAGAAAACGCATTCTTACCGGCGACCGCCCGACTGGGAAACTGCACTTGGGCCACTATGTGGGCAGCTTACAGTACCGGCTGGCGTTCCAGGAGGAGTATGAATGCTTCTTCATCATCGCCGACCTCCATATGCTGACGACGAAGCCGACCAAAGAGGACATCGCGCAGATCGGCGAGAATGCCCGCGAAATCGTTCTCGATCACCTGGCGATTGGTATCGATCCGGAAAAGACATCGTTCTATCTACAGTCAGCTGTGCATGAGATCTACGAAATGCAGCTGATCCTCAGCGGCATGGTGACGGTTGAACGTTTGCAGCAGCTGCCCACGATCAAAGATATGGCTGCCGCGGCTGAGATGGAGCAGATGCCCTATAACCTGCTCGGTTACCCTGTGCTGCAGGCCGCCGACATCCTGATGCCGCGTGCGCATCTGGTACCGGTGGGCAAGGACAACGAATCACACATTGAAATCAGCCGTCAGATTGCCCGCCGTTTCAATAACGCTTATGACGAAGTCTTCCCCCTGCCAGATGCCTACATAGTCGGCGGCACGCTCGTCGGCACCGACGGGCAGGCCAAGATGAGCAAGAGCCTGGGCAACGCGATCCTTCTCAGCGACGACTCGGCTGCGGTCAAAAAACGGGTTATGAGCATGTACACGGACCCGAATCGCATTCGCGCCGACATCCCAGGCACGGTCGAGGGCAACCCGGTCTTCAGCTATCACGACACTTTCAACCCTGACAAAGTGGAAGTGGAAGATCTTAAGACCCGATACCGGCAAGGCGCTGTCGGCGATGTCGAGGTGAAGACGAAGCTTTATAACGCATTGGAGAACTTTCTTGAACCGATCCGTGAACGGCGGGCATACTACGCCGAACAGACCGGATTCACCGACCAGTTGATATACGAGGGAACACAGCGGGCACAAGAAGAGGCCAGGTCTACGCTGATGGAGATGAAGAAGGCGATGGGGTTGACCGGTGTCTGGAATCGCATACGCCGTTCGAATGAGCGCCGCCAGAAAAGGCTGGCCAAAGCTTAAGCCGGAGTCAATAAAAAGGAGCGGAGCCATGATCGCCGTCATCGACAATTACGATAGTTTCACGTACAATCTGGTACAGTTTTTGGGTGAAATCGTCAACGAGACTCCCTTGTCCGGCGGGGAGGAGGCCAACCGCATACAGGTATGGCGCAACGATGCCATCGACGTCGAGGAGCTGGTCGAAAAGAGGCCGAATCATGTTATTATCAGCCCCGGCCCGGGCACGCCGCAGCAGGACAGCGGTGTCAGCAATGACGTAATCCGCCATATGGGCGACCGGACGCCCATCCTGGGTGTCTGTCTCGGCCAACAGTGCATTGGCCATGTTCACGGCGGTAACATCGAGCGGGCGCCGCGGCTGATGCACGGCAAGGTCAGCCCGATTCATCATAAAGGGACGACCCTCTTCCAGGGGATTCCAAGCCCTTTTACCGCCACCCGCTACCACAGTCTGATTGTCGAGGAGCCTCTCCCTTCGGATTTGGAGGCAACCGCCCATACTGTCGAGGGCGAGCTTATGGGCGTGCAGCACCGCTCCAAACCCATATTTGGCGTACAGTTTCATCCGGAGAGCATCCTGACGCAATACGGGCACGATCTGTTGCGTAACTTCCTGAATGTGTGACTGGCGATAACGGCATGAGCCAATGGACACAGGCCGTACACGGCTATCTTACCGGCGCCGCCTCCAGCCGCTTTCTCGGTCAGGAAGTAACGGTAATGGATCACTGGCAGGGGCGCGACAATTTGCTTTGGCGAGTGCGCGGCGGCGACGGCACGGATGCCGTGGTCAAGATGTTTACCGATGCCGGCCAGGCGCGCAGCCGCCGCCAGTTCCGCGGCCAGGATCAGTTTGCCGCGGCCGGCCTGGCGCCGGAGCCGCTCTGGTATGACCGCTATCCCCACGGACTGCCCAGCCAGATACTCGTCTACCGCTGGGCGGAGGGCGGAGAGCTGTCGCTTGCGGACGGCATCCACCGAATTGCGCTCGCCGAGGCCGTGGCCCGGGTCCACCGCACTGAAGGTGATGCAGTGCAGCGATTCAGCCCGCATCCCTTCAATCTGCTCACATTTTGGCAGGTATGGCAGGCGGGGGAGGCTCCGCTACGCGAGTGGGTATCGGCTGCCCCGGCGCCGCTGCTGAACGAGCTTCTTTCCATGTTGTGGGCGGTAACGCACCGCATGATGGATGAGGCGCTGCCTCTGCTGGGAGAGACGCCGCCCACGCCAATCCACGGAGATCTGACTGCGGAAAACGCGCTGTTCGACAGAGGGCGGGCCTTGCTCGTGGATTGGGAGTTTTTCGGGTTGGGAGACCCGGCCCAGGAGATCGCCCGCTTTCTATTTTACGGGGGAGACGACTGGTCAGAGGACGACAGGGACGAATGGCGAGAGTTGTATCTTGCCGCAAATGCAGAACCCGGTCTGCCGGAACGGGTTGAACTATATCTGCGGCTGTTCAACTTTCAGGCGGTGACTTACCTGTTGGAAGGTATCAGACAAGGGTCGGCGCCAGTCCTGTCGGGCACGGATTCAGAGGGGCGACGACTGACGGATTACGGCACCTTTCTCATCGACGCATTGACGGTTGCTGCGCGCCGCTCTCTGACATTGTGGGGACTGACGCCCCTGAAGGAGACAGACGAGCCGCTGCTGGCCAATGAAATTGAACTCTTGATGAACTCACAGTTGCCCGAGCGGCACGCATCAGCAGCGACAGGGAATTGATCTGCCTCTTTCTGCCGCAGGGCCACTGGAACCGTTCGACATTATAGGAGAATGACGCATGGCATCGCATATACATGTAGCTCTGGAAACAGTTTTCGATGGGCAGGATCTGAGCGCAGACGCGGCCGACGCGGCGATGACACAGATCATGGGCGGAGAGGCGACCGATGCACAGATTGGCGCGTTCCTGGCGGCGCTGCGCCAGAAGGGCGAGAGCGTCGCAGAAATTACCGGCTGCGCGCGGGCGATGAAACGCGTCGCCGTACAGGTGCGGCCCAATCTGAACGGCCAGCGTTTGCTGGACACCTGCGGAACGGGAGGCGACCAGACGGGCACTTTCAACATCAGCACGACCGTAGCTTTCGTTGCGGCTGGCGCGGGCGAAAAGGTCGCCAAGCATGGCAACCGGTCCGCCAGCAGCCAGTGCGGCAGCGCCGATGTTCTGGAGGAGTTGGGCGTCAAGCTGGATCTGGGGCCGGAGCAAGTGGCAGAGTGCATCGAGGAGGTGGACATCGGCTTCCTGTTCGCGCCGCTTTACCACCCGGCTATGCGATATGCTATCGGCCCACGCCGGGAGCTGGCGACGCGTACGGTCTTTAACATCCTTGGCCCGCTGACAAACCCGGCCAACGCTACCCATCAGGTGATCGGCGTACCCAGCCCTGGTCTGACAACGCCGATGGCGCAGGTGCTGGGAGAGATGGGAAGCAAGGCAGCCTTTGTCGTTCACGGTACCACCGATGATGGGCGCGGCGTCGACGAACTTACCACGACCGGCGCCAACCGTTTCAGCCACTTGCGTAACGCAAGGGTTGAGGAAGGCGAATTGTCGGCGTCCGATCTCGGCCTCTCGCCGGCAGCATTGGAAGAACTGGTTGGCGGAGACGCAACTGTTAACGCCGCCATCACGCGGGGAATCCTCAGTGGTGATCTACGCGGCCCCAAGCGGGATGTGGTACTATTGAATACAGCGGCTGCGCTCGCCACCGAGAATGGGGACTGGGAATCAGGGCTGGTTGCAGCGGCGCAGGCGATAGACAGCGGCGCGGCGCAGAATGCGCTCGACAGATTTATCGAGAAGACACAGAGCTACAGCGGTGAGTAGCAGGACAATGGCAAAATTCTCGCAGTTGGACATCAGCAAACACAAGGGACAGGTTCTGGAAAAGATCATGTCCTGGAAGCGCCAGGAGGTGGCGCGCCAGATGGAGGAAGTGCCCCTGGAGCAACTCAAGGCGTTTGCATCGGTGGCCGAGCCGCCAATGGATTTTGCTAAGGCGCTCAAAGCAGAAGGCGGGGCCAGCCTCATCGCCGAAGTCAAGCGGGCCAGCCCCTCCAAGGGCTTGATCGCCAAGGACTGGTCGCCGACAGCCATCGCCGAAACCTATGCAGCCAGCGGCGCGGCGGCGATTTCCTGCCTGACCGATGCCCGTTTCTTTCAGGGGAAACTCGCCTATCTGGCTGAAATCGGTGAGCATTTGCAGGCAAAAAACCTGTCGATTCCGCTGCTGCGCAAGGAATTTATCTATCATCCCTATCAGGTGTACGAGGCTCGAGCTGCCGGGGCCGATGCGTTGCTTCTGATTGTTGGCGTGCTGGGGAGCGCCGAACTGCGGGAACTGCTGCTCCTGACGAATCGACTGGGAATGGGCGCGCTGGTGGAAGTTCATGACGAAGCGGAACTGGAGCAAGCGCTGGCGGCAGGAGCGCAGATTATCGGCGTCAACAACCGCAATCTGAAGACCTTCGTCGTCGACATCGAAACCACAGCGCGGCTGCGAGAACAGATTCCTGCGGACAGAATCGTGGTCGGTGAGAGTGGAATCCGCAACGCGGCCGATGTGAAGCGCATGGCCGAAATGGGCTGCGATGCCATTCTGGTGGGCGAAAGCTTCTGCAAACTACGCCAGGCGGAGCGGGGCGCGCAGGTAAGCGAATTCGTACAGGCGGGGAAGCGGTGAGTCAGAGCACCTTGGGAAAGGATCTACTCAAGCCCGGATCGCATCGTAAATGACCGGTACAGTTCTCAATATCATCGCCGTCCTGATAGGTGGCTCGGTTGGAACGTTATTGGGCAATCGACTGCCGGCGAAAGTGCAGGAAACGGTCATGCACGGGCTGGGACTGATGGTGCTGGTTATCGGCGTGGTCATGGCCAGCGGGACCGGGAATGTTTTGATCCCCCTGTTCAGCGTGGTGACAGGGGGCATAGTCGGCGAGTTGATCCGCATTGAGGACGGCTTGAACTGGCTGGGCAAGCAGGCTGAAGCCCGCTGGGGCGAAACTTTGGGCAAGGGCAGAGTGGCAGGTTGGAGCGTGACGCGGGCTTTTGTTACCTCCAGCTTGATCTTTTGCGTCGGGCCGATGACAATCCTTGGCAGCATTCAGGACGGTCTGGTAGGCGACTATGAGTTGCTGGCGATAAAGAGCGCTTTGGACGGTTTTGCCGCCATCCCTTTTGCAGCCACTCTAGGGCCGGGCGTGTTGCTCAGTGTCGGGACGGTGGCGTTCGTACAAGGCGGGCTGTCTGCGCTGGCAATGGGAATCGGCGGCGGACTAGGCGACATTAGCCGCGAAACGCCGTGGGTTGTCGAACTGACTGCCACCGGAGGCGTCATAATTCTTGGGATCGGTCTTTCTCTGCTGGAGTTGAAGAAGATCAGGGTCGCCAATCTCCTGCCAGGTATCGCGATTGCACCACTGATCGTATGGCTGCTTGGCGTTGCCGAAATTGGCTTCTGACAGAGGAATTGTTTCGATCTCTTTCAGGCACTACTGCTCATTCTTACAGGACAGACGATGACGCGCGTTAAAATCTGTGGCATTACCAACTTCGAAGATGCCCTGTGCGCGGCCAACGCCGGCGCGGACTTTCTGGGATTCATCTTCTTCAAAAAGTCTCCCCGCTACGTGACGCCGGAGGCGGCAGGAAAGATCACCGCCAGATTGACGGAGCATCTCCTGGTATCTGCGGCTGGTTCGGCTACCGGTTCAGAGACGGGGTCGCGTCCCCGTTTCATTGGCGTCTTCGTGAATGAGACTTCGGATGTGGTTGAAGAGACGATCCGGCAGGCCGGTCTGGATTACGCCCAGATTCACGGCGACGAGCCGCCGGCGATGCTTGAGGCGCTTCACGGACGCGGCTTCAAGGCGCTGCGGCCCACTAGCGCCGCCGAAGCCGGTATCGAAGCCGAATGGTATGCAGATTTGGGCCCGGCTGACGGCCCGCAACTCCTGATCGACGCTTACGACCCTGATGAATACGGCGGTACCGGCAAGAGAGCCGACTGGAACGCGGCTGCCGAAGTGAGGCAAACTTGCCCGCGCCTGGTATTGGCGGGCGGCCTCACGCCGCAGAATGTAGCGGCCGCGGTGGAGTCGGTGCAGCCATGGGGTGTTGATGTTAGTAGCGGCGTAGAATCTGAACCGGGCTGCAAAGACCCGGACAAAGTGCGCGCCTTCATTGACTCTGCCAAAGGCCGGGTGCGTCGGCCAGATCGTTCGACCGCTGAATGAGAGAGTGAACCATGGAGATATTGGGCGGGCCACTGTTTGCAGTCGCCGGCGCCGGTGAATCCCACGGGCCTGGCGTAACCACAATTGTTTTCGGCTGCCCGGCGGGGCTGCGCATTCGTAGAGAAGAGGTGCAGCAGTACCTCGATCGCCGCCGCCCCGGCAGCAACCGTCACGGCACGCCCCGGCAGGAGGCGGACAGAGTTGTTTTGCTCTCCGGCCTATACTCTGAAGGTGAGATAGACACCTTGCTTTCGGGGCCGGTGGTCGCCGTAGGGGGCGAGTCCGGCTCCACGACAGAAAGCTATGAGGAGGGATACTCAACAGGCGAGCCGATCGCGGCACTGGTGCTCTCCACCTCGCAGCGCTCGCGTCATTACGATCAGTTCGCCGGACCCAAAGGTGAGGTGCGGCCGGGACACACCGACCTGGTAAAGTATCACAAATCTCAGGGATTCGTAGATATTCGCGGCGGCGGCCGCTCCAGTTACCGCTCCACTATTTCGGATGTGATCGGCGGGGCCATCGCTCGAATTTTCCTGCAAGAAAATTTCGGCACCGTGCTCCTGTCTTCGATCTCGCAAGTCGGCCCCCTGCGAACAAACCTGAGCCTGGCCCAGCATTTCGGGAACGTTGCCTCGCGGCAACAGGAATCACAGACGATTACGCGGGAACAGATTGCTGCGGTGGAGGCCAGGCTCGACGAGGCCGAAATTCACTCGCTCGATGCCGAGTTTGCGCAGGAGGCTGGTGAACTGATCAAACGCACGCGCATTGAGGGTGATTCTCTGGGCGCGGCGGTTGAGGTAGTGGCGGTCAACCCGCCGTCGCTTGCCGGTGAGCCACTCTATCAAAGTCTTAAGGTACGGCTGATGGGCGCACTGGGCGGGCTGAACGCAGTGCAGTCCTGTGAAGTGGGCGATGGCGTGCAGGTCATCTCCCGCAAGGGCAGTGAGAACAACGACCCTATTCGCCGCAGCGGCTACCAAGCCAACAGCCACGGCGGGCTCATTGGCGGCATGACAACCGGTTCGCCCCTGGTCTGCCGCGTCGGTTTCAAGCCGACGTCAACGATTCTCAAAGAGCAGCAGTCGGTTCGCAAGAACCTGGAGGAAATCGACTTTGCACTAGGGAAGGGGCGCCACGACCCATGCGTCGGCGTGCGGGCCGGTGTAACGCTGGAATCCCGCTTGGCAATAGAGTTGATGAACGCCGTGCTGATGCACCAGTCCGGCCGAGTAGACGCGACGAACTTCAAACTGTTCTGATTCGGAGTAGATAGATTGGACGACTCACAGGCATCGGTAGCTATGCAAACGTTCGAAAATCCTTTAGCCGAGGGCTGCAATCTGACAGTAACCGGCTTCATGGGCACGGGCAAGTCGACAGTTGCCAGTATCCTGGCAGAGCGCCTGGGCCGACAGCTCGTCGATATGGATGAGCGAATCGAAGCCGAATTTGGGAAGACAATCGCGCAAGTTTTTGCCGAAGACGGCGAAGAGATTTTCCGGCAAGCAGAGGCGCGGCTCTGCCAGAAGCTCGCCCGCGAGTCCGGCCTTGTGATCGCGACCGGAGGCGGCACGCTGGTGAGCGATGAGAACTGGCAGGTGCTGGAAGGCTGCGGTCCCGTGGTCTGCCTGACCGCCGGCGCTGACACGGTCCTTGAGCGAGTCGAGACATTCGAAGATCGCCCTCTGCTGCCTGGTGACAGGGAAGAGAAGAAGCGGAACATCGAGAATCTTCTGCTCAGCCGCCGCCACGTCTATGGAAGGATTCCGCTGCGCGTGCCCACCGACGGCGTCACCCCCGATACTGTTGTGGAACGAGTCCTCGATACGCTGGCAGGCAACCATGAAATATCTGAAATGAATCGCATCACCGTGCCTACGCCGGAAGGGCACTATCATATCTGTATCGGTGAAGGCATATTGGCCCAGGCAGGTCGTCTGCTGTCTAATCGTGCGGTGGCAAAGGGGCAGGCGGCAATAGTCACCAACGCGGACATTGGCGCACATTACGCTGACATCGTGAGCGAGAGCCTGCAACAGGAGGGGTACACGCCTCTCGTGTGTCTGGTCCCCGAGGGGGAAGCGCACAAAACTCTGGCGACAATTCAAAGTTTGTACGATCAGTTCGTGACAGCAGGTCTGGACAGGAGCAGCCCGATAATAGGGCTGGGCGGCGGCGTTATCGGTGACATGGCCGGTTTTGCGGCGGCGACCTATCTGCGGGGCGCGCCGTTCGTACAGATTCCAACCTCGCTTCTGTCGATGGTCGATGCCTCGGTCGGCGGCAAAACAGGAGTCGATCTTCCCCAGGGAAAGAACCTTGTGGGGGCGTTCAAACAGCCAGCTGTGGTGATTATCGATCCTGAGGTTCTGGCTGAGCTGCCGGCGGAGGAGTTTCGGTCCGGGCTGGCAGAGATTGTAAAGCACGGTATATTGGGCGCGCCGGATCTTTTCCGCCAGATGGAAGAAGAAGGGCCCGCCAACCTGACGCAGATGATTTCTGATGCTGTGCGCGTGAAAGTTGACGTGGTGATTGAGGACCCGTTCGAACGCGGACGGAGAGCGACGCTCAACCTGGGACACACATTCGGCCATGCAATCGAACAGGTCAGCGGCTATCGTTTGCGGCACGGGGAGGCGGTCGCCGTCGGTACCGTCGCCGCTGCTCGCATGGCTGTAGCGCTTGGCCGCTGCGACGCCGAAACTGCGAACCGTATCGAGAGTTGCCTTGACCGGTTGGGCCTTCCCATTTCGGCCGCCAGCCTCGATCTGGACGAAGTTTACGCTATGATGTTCCAGGACAAGAAACGAAGAGGCAAGACGCTGCGATTTATCATTCCTCAGACGATTGGCGATGTGATCATCATCGACGACCCGGGAGAGCAATTTGTGCGCGCAGCGCTGGCGTCGGTACTGGTCGAGAACGAATGACGACGAAATAGCCGCCGCATGAACGCCAGCGCACTGCGGCGGTGAGATTTCTGCACATACGACAAGATATCTGCTCATGACCAAAATTCTGGTGCTTCACGGCCCAAACTTGAATCTGCTGGGAACGCGCGAACGATCGATCTACGGGCACGTCACTCTGGAAACCATCGACCAGGAACTGATTGCCGCGGTCGGCGCCGACAATGAGGTTCGGACAGTTCAGAGTAATCATGAGGGTATCCTGATCGATGAGATTCACAGTGCGCGATCATGGGCTGATGGCCTGCTGATGAATCCCGGCGCTTTCACACACTATTCCTACGCCATCCGCGATGCGGTGGCCGGGGTGGCCCTGCCCACGGTCGAAATTCACCTGAGCAACGTCCACGGCCGCGAGGAGTTTCGACATCGTTCCGTAATTGCTCCGGTCTGCGTTGGCCAGATCAGCGGTTTCGGCTGGCGTAGTTATCTACTGGGATTGCAAGGCCTGCTGGCCTATATATCTGAAAATCGCACCGGCTGAGTTTCGCGACCTGTTCCTGCGGTATGCAGCTGATGTCGTCCGGAAGGATCGCAAGACTAACTTGACCGTTCTCACGCAACGTTAACGCAACCAACCTCATTCGCCACAGATGTCCCTATTTCGTTGGCGCCTGTTCTGGACGCTCACATTTCTGTTCGTGCTGACCCTGATGGCCGTACTGGTCATGGCTTCCAGGCAACCTGCAGTCACTTCAGCCCTGCCCTCTCCACTGATTCATCCAGGTCTTGATCCGGTGGTTGAGACAGTGCCGGCAACGCAACCGACCATTGTTTCCTCGGCGGAAGCTTCAGTCGATTCGCAGACCCCCGCGGCCGCAGCTGCGGGCACGGTTGAATTGTGGCACAGCTGGTCCGGCAAAGACGGTGATGCTCTGGCTGCCATCATGGACAGTTTCGGCCAGTCAAGGCCGAACATCCAGGTTGAAACGCTGTTCGTGGACTACGGCGACCTGGCCCAGAAATATACCTATGCCGTCAAGGCGGGCGAGGGACCGGATCTCATCATGGGACCCAACTGGTGGCTGCGAGAGCTGGCTGCCTCTGATGTCCTGCTGCCGCTGGACGCTCGGATAGAGGTGCAGGAACGATCGCAGTTCATCCAGGCAGCGCTCGGTAACCTTGTTTGGGAAGGCGTCCTTTATGGACTGCCAACCGACTACGAGCTTGTGGCGCTCTACTTCAACAGGCGACTGCTGGATGAAAGCAACCTCCCGCTCACAATGGAAGGTCTGATCGATCTGGCCCAGGATTCCCCTACACAAGGGGCCGGTATCTACACGAATTTCTATCACCTGTTCTGGGGCGTCGCCGCCTTTGGAGGTGAACTCTTTGACGAAGAGGGCCGCGTTGTTCTCGAACAGACGCCAGCGACGGCGGAATTTCTCAGCTGGCTGCAGCGGGCTGAAAACACGCCGGGAATCTTTGCCGCTCTCGACTATGGAATGCTTATGGATCGCTTCAAAAAGGAAGAATACGCCCTGTTCATCGACGGGCCGTGGAGCATCGGCGAGTTGCGGGAACGGTTCGGGGCTGACCTGGGCGTGGCGCCACTGCCGGCGGGACCAAGCGGGCCGGCGCGCCCGTGGCTGAGCGCAGACGGCGTCTTTCTGAACCCGACGACCTCTGCCGACCAACAAGAGCTGGCGCTGACAGTTGCCCGCCATATCACGAACGCAGAGAGCGCGTCGACTGTTGCCCGTATCGCCGGCCGGCTACCCGCGCACAGGGAGGCAGATCTAAGTGAAGATCCGCTGCTGGCCGGTTTTGCAATGCAGGCCGAGAATGCAATTCCCCAGCCCAACTACTTAGAGTTGGACGAAGTGTGGGGCTATGCCGCTGATATGATTACACAGGTTCTGCGCGATTCGAAGACACCGGACGAGGCAGTCCTCGAAGCCGCGACGCTCATCAACGAAGCGAACCGAAAGTAAACTGTTCCGGGAGGCCCGCGGCAGGCTTGCTGATTCCAACATAGCTAAGAAATCAAGACGTTAAGGACGGTGACGGCGTGACTTCGTCGGGCCCTTGCAGCTGCGCTTGTTATGGCCGCAGAAGTGAACGCGGCTGCAGGGAAACTGTGCTCATAAGCCCGAATTAACTCGACCGCCGCTCCGATCGGAAATATACCGCTGCAAACACCCTTGGATCACCAAAGGGCAGACAGGAAAAACTGACTTTGCCGACACAACTCAAATTGGAGACCCGCCCGCAAGGCATTGTGGCTGGACTCTACGACCGGCTTCCCTTCCCCAACATTGGTCCAGTGCAGGAAATCGCCTTTGATCTGGGAATCACCGCTCACGGTGGCGATGTGAAGTTGCAGGGTCTGGTGATACAGGGCTATTGTGGGCACCAGATGCTGTTTGAACAGAGGTGGTCGGCGCGCATAATACGTCAACGTACGGGCGAAGAAGACCTGACGATTGCAGCCAACACAGGGCTGGCCGTCCGCAGCCTCCAGTTCCTGCTGCATGCGTATGAACGCCTCTCGCATGTCGACATAACCGCTGTCGGCAGAACTGTGGAGCCTGGAGAGGAGGCCGACGGCGGGAACCGAATGCAGGCGCATTGCCAGGCGCCGGTAGCCTTCCACGAGCAGCAGACAGACTATTACTTTCCGCTGGCGGGAGCATGGTGGGCGGTGCAGGCAGGTGATTGGAGCGACTTTCATAAGACGGAGGTCTATAGCCAGCCTTTCGCTGTGGACTTTGTAAAGCTGGGGCCGGAGGGCAAAACGCATCGGGGAGACGGACGCGCATTATCCGACCATTATAGTTGGCATCAGCCGGTCTATGCCGCGGCCGGAGGCAAGGTAGCGTATACATGTTTCGATATGCCGGATATGGCGCCCGGCGCCATCCCTGACCAGGCAATCATGAGGGACGATTTGCGGCGGCTGTTGGGTAACGCGGTTGCCGTCAGCCACGCAAATGGCGAGTTCAGCTACTATGCGCACCTGCAACAGGCCAGCCTGCAGGTCAATGAGGGCGATATGGTTCGTCGCGGCGCCCTTCTGGGGCGAGTGGGCAACAGCGGCAATTCGCCGGGTCCTCATCTGCATTTCCATGTGATGAATGGACCCAATCTGTTCATCGACCAGGGACTGCCGGTCCAGTTCAGTCATTTTGAGGCCGGCGGCCAGTATTTCGCCGAACAAATGACAGTTCCTACACGGATGATCGTCATCGGGCCGGAAAGGGCATAGCGCGACGGGCGAACAGCGAAGATCGCATTTGCGTTCGTCACGTTAAGGACACAAGTACACGAGAGCAAAATGACTGAACATTCGATCAGTAGCAACGGGGCCGGAGAAGCTTCTCTCCACTACCGACTGGACGACGAACAGTACCAGACGCTGATGGACGCAGTCGCTGGCGAGAGAGTAATGGGACTGGCTCTGTGGGAAGAATCGATCAGCGATGTGAGCGGCGAGCCACCTTCCGCAGAAGCGCGCGTCCTGTTTGATCTCGATCTGTATCTGGAAAACAATCTGTTGCTGGCATTGTACGGAACGTCTGTGTTTCCTGATCCCGAAAGCGATCCCTTGCGTGGTTGGCAACAGACTGGTAAAATAGTGCAAGCTTTGATCGGCGAAGGAATCTGGCTGGACGAAATCGCAGCCACTGAAGAGGAAGAGTTGGTTTTAGTCCTGAGCCGTAAGCACAGACCACACCTTTATTTAAATGTGGGTGGCTGGACAATCGAGGAGTGGAAGACTCTGCCCGGCGAGCAGTAATAACGCTGGAACAGACTGACTTCAACACAACTAATTTCAGCCCCGCTCTCGGCAGAACGGGGCGACTGCCGTAGCTATCGGCGCCCCTCCCTTTGACAGGTGGAGAGGATTATACAGGATAAGCCGTTACGACCCGACCGGGGAGGTTCAATATGACAATTCTGACTGCCACGAGCGTTGCTCAGACAAGCACTGAACGTTGGAAGGCTTCACTGTACGCGGCGCTGGCTGCAGCGGTAGTAGCACTACTGATGGTGCTGCTTAGGGGCGTGCCCGTACTTGGGGCCCTATTGGGGGTCGTGATCGGCGCGGCTCCTATTGTGGGATACGATTTCGCGCGCGGCGCCCTCGGGGAAAATTGGCGACCCGTCATTGGCGGGCTGATCGGCGCTGTAGCCTTTGTCATTGGTATTGCCCTGCCAGGCGTCTTTACGGACGACTTTGGCTTCGTTGTGACAGGCATCCCAATCAGTATACTAACAGTGATCATATGGCCGATTGTGGTCGGCGCGATGAGCCCGAACCAGTCGATAGGAAAGCTCCTCCTTGCCAGCATAATCGGTCTGATTCTTGCCTGGATCGTAGCGTTCCTCGCCGCCGGGCAGGATCCGACCAGTTGGCCCGGCATCGCCGCGATTCTGTTTTGGGCCGTTTGGGGCGGCACGGTGGGCGCGGCTCTGAGCGCGTGGAGCAAGTAGAAAGTATTTCGCGGTACATGATGTACCGCGCTTCCAACAGACGATGGTTTCGGGTCAGCGGGCGGTTTACAGCGCCCGCTGATTCAATTTAGCAGGTACCGGCTTCGGCAGCATGTTCCTGCTGTGGAGCTGAAATCAACCTCAGACGTTCAGGCTGGCTTGGCTCATGTATCGGGATGCGACCTCGCTTGAAGATATCTACCGGCTGGCCTTGCCGCAAGGATCGAGAGTATTATGCGGCGAGGAATTTCTGGACCGGCCGGTAAGTTGGGCTTGCAGTTTGCGCCCCAGTCCACCCGCTTTCCCCAACCTTGAGGGCGAAGAACTGGCTCTTATCGACATCGAAGACCTGCGCCGGCTCGACCCGCAGCCGCGTCTGGACCGTGTCATCAACAGCCTTCACCAGGCGCGCATATCCGCTATCGGCGTGTTGGGAGACGTGCCGGAAGACGCCATTTCTGTCGCAGAAGAGAATCAGATTCCGTTAATCGCCCTTCCCGACGCCGAACCGCTTTTGTCAGTCGAAAGGACGGTGATTCGCCTGATCGTGGACCGGGGCGGCTACCTAGCCGCCAAGGCGGCCGATTTGCAGCGGGAACTTACGCAGATCGAGCTGGATGGCGGCGGAATGGATATGATGGCCCAACTTCTGGCTGGCTTCTCAGAACAGCCGGTTCTCTTTGTAAAAGATGGCGGCACACCGATTGCATTCGCCGGCCTCGAAGAGTTGACCGAACAACACAAGCGACGCGTATTGACATCTCTTCCCAGCCGCACGACATTGCGAAGTTGGCTGGTCGCCGAGTTCGGCACCGAGCCATCCGAGAATACTGAACTAACCGGCATCCTCCCATTGGACGGAAAACTGCGTTTCCGCGAAATGGTGGTCAGTCCCGTGATCGTCGCCGAGCGAGTCGAAGGCTACTGCCTCCTGTTGCGTTCGAATTCCATTACTTCGGGCGAGATTTCAACGATAGAGAGGCTGGCTGTATTGCAAGGGGCAGGCGCGGCAGCCCTGGCCTGGAGCCGCGAACAGGCGGTCGGCGCAGTCGAAGAGAAGATGCGCGCTGTCTTTTTGGATGAGCTGCTGGCAACCGAGATCGCCGACGAGGAGGCGTGGATTCAGCGCGGACGCTCGCTTGGGTTCGATCTTGCAAGGCCCCACACTGCCTGGCTAATCCAGGCCGGAGGCATCCAGGACTGGCCCAATGCCCTGCAGCAGTATCTGACCGGAATGCAGGAGCCGATCCTGCTCTCTGTGCGCGCCGAAGCAGCCTTGCTGTTCTGGCCGTGCGACAACCCCAAGAGCGGACGAGAGTTTAAGACGATCGCGAACCAGTTGGTAGAGCACTTCACTTCGTCTTTCCAAAAAGCATCGCTTGTTGTCGGAATCGGTCGCCCGGCTGCCTCTGTGCGCGAGTGGCTGCGGAGTTTGAAACAGGCCCGGGAAAGCTGCCGGATGGGAAATTCCTGGCAGGCTTCGCCGGTGACGTACTTCGGAGACTTGGGGCTCTATCAACTTCTGACTGGGCTGGGTGGAAGCGGAGAAGCAAGCAGATTCTTCCGCAAGACGGTAGAACCGCTTATCACGCATGACGAAGAACATAACGCTGAACTGGTCGAGACGCTGGAAGCCTTTTTCTCTTGCCATGGCAACCTCAGCCAGACTGCGACCTCGTTGCACATCCACCGCAATACACTGACCTACCGCCTGCAGCGCATCTCCGGCATCACCCGCATGGACCTTAACGATGCCGACGCACGTTTCTCTCTCCAGCTCGGTCTTAAGCTGCGTCCAGTCCTGCATAACCGGGTACTGTAGGCGTCGGTTGACAGCGCCTCGTCAAGGTCTTACACAACCTTCCCATTGTGGCTGCCGACAGCAAGCTGCTCTGCCAGGGAACGAACTGCTTCAACGCCCGCGTCCGAGCCGGCGGCCTTCACCAGTGCCGAACCAACGATGACCCCTTCGACAATTTCAGCCACCTTAGCAGCCTGGGGGCCAGTGCTGATTCCGAAGCCAACCGCCAGGGGCAGTTCGGTATGGCGGCGAACGCGTTCGACAAATGCCGGCAGACCCGGCGGTAGTTCGTCGCGCGCGCCGGTGATGCCGGTTACACTGACGAGATAGATGAATCCGGTGGCATGCCGTGCCACTGATCTGATGCGTTCTTCGGTGCTGGTTGGGGCCAGCATATAGATTGTAGCCAGCCCGGCCTCGCGGCAGGCGGGCTCCAGCAGCTCCGACTCTCCCGGCGGCAGATCGGGGACGATCAGACCGTCAACGCCAGCACTGGCCGCAGCTGCCACAAAGCTTTCTTCACCGTAAGCCAGAATCGGATTGTAGTAACTCATGGCGCAGAAGGGCGTGTCTACACCTTTTGCACGCAACTCGCGCACCATTTGCAGGCAGTCAACCACGGTCGTTCCGCCGACCAGCGCGGCGTAGGTGGCCGTCTGAATCGTTGGCCCGTCGGCCAGCGGATCACTGTGAGGAATACCGATTTCGACGAGGTCTGCGCCGGCCTCCGCCAGAGTAGTGATCACGTCCATAGATTGCTGCCGGCTAGGGTAACCCATGGCATGATAGGGCATGAACGCCGCGCTGCCAGCCTTATTCAGTTTACGAAAAACCTGCTCAATACGTTCGACTCCGCTCATTTTTCACCTCGCACCCTGAGTTGGCGCATTTAACTGTCTCCGCCAATTGCCTGCATGACTGTGCCCAAGTCCTTGTCGCCCCGCCCACTGAGATTGACCAGAATCACCTGATCCTTTGCCATCTGCGGCGCCAGCTCCAGAACATATCCTATCGCATGAGCGCTCTCCAACGCGGGGATAATGCCTTCAAGTTCGCACAGCGCATTGAATCCGTTCAGGGTCTGCACATCTGTGCAGTAGGTATACTCAGAGCGGCCAACATCACGCAGCCAGGCATGTTCCGGGCCGACACTGGCATAGTCCAGGCCGGCTGAGATCGAATGGGTGATGGCAATCTGTCCGTCACCGTCCTGAAGGACGTAGCTCTTGGTGCCCTGCAGAACGCCGAGCCGTCCCCGCTGCGGATCAGCAAAGCGGGCGGCGTGGGCGCCGTCTTCAATGCCGTGGCCGCCTGCCTCGACACCGATGAGACGCACACTCTCTTCCTCGAGGAAGGGATGGAAGATGCCAATAGCGTTACTGCCGCCGCCGACACAGGCAACGATAACGTCGGGCAGCCGTCCGGGTCCGCCTTCAGCGGGATCCTGCATCTGACTGTGGGCTTCAAGGCCGATAATCGATTGGAAATCCCGCACCATCGCAGGATAGGGATGGGGGCCAAGCGCGCTGCCCAACAGGTAGTGGGTCGTTTCAACGTTCGTAACCCAATCGCGAATGGCTTCGTTAATGGCGTCCTTGAGGGTCTGCGAACCGCTGTCGACCGCCCGCACTTCGGTTCCGAGCAGCTGCATACGGAAGACGTTCGGCTTCTGCCGCTCCATGTCGACCGTACCCATATAGACAATGCATTCAATCCCCAGCAGCGCGGCTGCGGTGGCGGTGGCGACGCCGTGCTGGCCGGCGCCCGTTTCGGCCACGATGCGCGTCTTGCCCATCTTGCGCTTCATCAGCAGCGCCTGGCCCAAGGCATTATTGATCTTGTGGGCGCCGGAGTGCGCAAGGTCCTCTCTCTTCAGATAAATTTGGGCGCCGCCCAACTCTTCGCTGAGGCGGCGGGCATAGGAAAGGGGGGTCGGGCGGCCGACGTAAGTATGCTGTAGGTGCGCCAGTTCCGCCATGAACTCTTTGTCGCCGCGGGCGTTCAAGTATGCTTCTTCCAGTTCGTCCAGCGCCGGCATAAGTGTCTCTGGCACATATTTGCCCCCGTAGGGACCGAAACGCCCGGTCTCGTCCGGCACGGCGCCGAAGTTGACAGGTTGTGATGTATTGGAGAGAGTCATCGGTTCCTCGCAATAGTTTGGGCGACGGCTGCGCAACTGTCCGTCATCTGCGCTCGAAAATGATATTCGTGGCCTGTTGCATTACAGCCACCGGCGCGGCTTCGCCAGTCCACTTTTCCCAGGCGATTGCGCCCTGATAGACGAGCATTCCCAGGCCGCCAATAGCTGTAGCCCCATCGGTGGAGGCCAGCTGAAGCAACCGGGTCATGGCCGGATTGTAGACCAGGTCATAGACGATCTGATCTTCGCGAAACTCAACGTCTTCCTCCCAGGGCAGCCCTTCGACCCGCGGCTCCATGCCCAGCGACGTACAGTTCACTATCAGATCGGCGTCCTCTGCACTGCCGGTTACGTCATCAGGGAAGGCGGCGCTGCCTATGCTGATCTCCGGGAAGTAAGACTGCATGGTTGCGGCCAGGTCGTCGGCCTTAGCCACGGTGCGGTTGAGGATTCTGATGTTCCGGACCCCGGCCTCCGCCAGCCCGTAGACTACCGCTCTTGCGGAACCGCCTGCGCCAATCACCAGCGCCCTTTGGCCGGCAGGCTCAACCGCGTGCGCTTGTAGATCGGCGATGAATCCGGCGCCGTCGGTGTTGTCGCCGGTGAGCTGTCCGTCCTCGTCAACGATGATCGTATTAACCGCGCCGATTGCTTCGGCCGCGGCCGTCCACTGATGCAAATGGGGCATGACGGCCTGCTTGTGAGGCACCGTCACATTGACCCCTCTCAGGCCCAGGGCAGGTAGCGCGGCGACGGCATTCTGCACTCGATCCGGCGGCACCGAGAACGCCAGGTACCGCCAGTTCATCTGGCGAGCGACGAATGCTGCGTTGTGCATCTGTGGGCTGATCGAATGTGTGACCGGCCAACCGAACAGACCGACAATTGTCGTTTTAGCGTTAATGTCAGTTTGGAACAGCTCCGGATCAGCAATGACTGAACCCGGCGTGACAGCTTCAGTCTGCGGTTGTTCACTCATTTTCGCTTGCCCAGTCCAACTCTTGAACTTCCACATTGAGCGCCCGTAAAGTCGTTTCGAAGCCGGGAAAACTGTCGGCGGTTACGTGCGCGTTATAGATAGTGGTTTCACCCTCGGCAATCAACCCCGCCACGGCAAGAGCCATGGCAAGCCGGTGGTCGCCGTGGCTATCGACGTCGGCGCCGTTGAGCGGCGTTGGCCCGTCCACGATGAATCCATCAGGCGTTTCTTGAATCTGCGCACCCATCTTTTTAAGTTCTGAGACTGTCGTGGCAATACGGTCGGTCTCTTTGACCCGCAGTTCCTGGGCATCGCGCACAACAGTACGGCCCTCGGCTTGCGTAGCTGCCACCGCAAGGACCGGCAGCTCGTCGATCATGGTGACAAGCTGTTCGCCCCCAAAATCCAGGCCCCGCAGACCGCCACCGCTGACGATGAGATCCGCCACCGGCTCACCACCCTGAAGAGGCCGCGACCGCCGCCGTATATCGGCACCCATCTCTGAAAGTGCATCGACGATTCCCGTGCGGGTGGCGTTGACGCCCACGTCGACGATCGTCAGCTGGCTGTCCGGCACGGCGGAGGCTGCAACCAGCAGGAATGCAGCCGAAGAAATATCGCCGGGGATGATAATGTTCAGGGGGTTCAGCGGGTCCTGAGGGCGCTCGCTGTGTGTCGTATTTCCAAGCGCCGAAACCGGTGCTCCCATCGAACTGAGCATGCGCTCGGTATGATCTCGGGCGGGCCCCGGCTGGTGAACAACGGTCAGGCCATGGGCAAAAAGGCCCGCCAGCAGGAGGCAGCTCTTGACCTGGGCGCTTGCGACCGGCATTTTGTATTCGATGGCGGACAGCCGGCTGGGCACCATGGTCAGAGGCGCGTAGCGGCCACTCTGACGCCCATGTATCTGCGCGCCCATCGTCCGCAGCGGATCAACAATGCGAGCCATAGGACGGCCGCGGATTTGGGCAGTTCCATTGAGAACGCTTACGAACTCCTGTCCGGCCAGCAGTCCTGCCAACAGTCGCATCGTTGTGCCGCTGTTGTCGCAGTTGAGCACGTCATTCGGCTCTCGCAAGCCGTCGAGGCCGACGCCGTGAACCTCCAGTTGCGTGCTGCTTATTTCGTCAATGCGCACGCCCATTGCCCGCATAATGTTCATGGTGGCGCGGCAATCATGGCCATCAAGAAAATTGCGAATACGTGAGGAGCCTTCGGCGATCGAACTGAAGATCACTGCCCGGTGGCTAATGGACTTATCGCCGGGAACACCGCACCTACCGATCAGCGGACCGCTATTGCTGATTTTGAGAATGTCTGCCATAGGAGATCCTAGAAATATTTGGATGGGTGGGCAAAACAGTTTTAGTTTTCTAGTCCTGCGATTCTCTAGAATCCGCGCCTAGAATCGTGTCGTATTGCAGTGAAGGCTGACCGCGATCCATTTTGGTCATTCGGCCTGCGACGCGAGCACGCCTTGCTTTGGTTTCCAGGCGGCTCGCGTAGTTTGGGAGCACGAAAGCTTGGTACGCAAGGACTCCTCATCGCTGTCTGCGAGCAGCGTTCGCAATTCCTGGAGATGCCCGCTCATAGTGTCCATTTGGGCCAGGACCGCGTCGCGATTGGTCATCAGTATATCCAGGAACATCTGCGTATCGCTTGCAGCTACCCGGCTGGTGTCGCGAAAACCGCCTGCCGCCAGGTCCCAGACCGCGGCATCGTTGGCGCCGCTGTCCTTGACTGTGTGAACCAGGCCGCTCGCCAGAAGATAGGGCAGATGGCTGATGGCGGCTACCAGTCGGTCGTGGCGTACAGCTTCCATCGTAATGGGGAAAGCGCCGATGGAAGTCGCCAGTTCTGAAGCGAGCGACACTGTTTCCGTCGTCGTGCGCGGCAGGGGCGTGAGAACCCACGGCGCGCCCTCGTACAGTCCGCTCTCGGCGGCGGCATAGCCGGCGGTCTCCTTGCCGGTCATGGGATGCCCCCCAATGGGCTGAACTCTGGGCGGCAGCCGGTCCATGGCCGCGCAGATTTCAGCCTTGGTACTTCCCATATCCATCACTACCGTGCCCGGCCACAATATCGGTCCCAGCGTCTCCAACATGGTGACTACCGCCCGCACAGGCGTGGAGAGAATCACGACGTCGGCGCCGGCAACGCCGGAGCTGAGATCGGTTGTCGCCAAGTCGACTGCATCTTCGTGAAACGCGCGCAATATCGTGCTGAAGTTGCGCGTAACGCCGCGCACTTCGCGACAGAGGTTACGCCGTTTCAAGTCCATGCACAGGCTAGCACCCATCAGGCCCAGCCCGATGACTGCAACTCTGCATTCAGAGAGAGGTTTCATGAATCGTATTCGTTACCGGTTTTCAGTTCCCGATTTGCCCGCTGGCTGGATTCCCAGAAATCCGAAACTTCGAGCCCGAAACTTGGTATCAGAGTTGGCGTCCGACCGCGCTGGCAATTGTCCGCAACTCATCCATCAGCGTGCCGAATCGCTTGAAAGTCAGACTTTGGGCGCCGTCGCTCCAGGCCTTGGACGGATTGGGATGCACCTCGATCATCAGGGCATCGGCCCCCGCGGCAACCGAGGCCTTCGCAATCGGGCCAACAAATTCCCATTGGCCTGTTCCGTGGGCCGGATCAGCCACAACCGGCAAGTGGGTCAACTGCTTCAATACCGGGATGGCATTGATGTCGAAGGTGTTGCGGGTGGCGGTCTCATAGGTTCGGATCCCGCGCTCGCATACCATGACCTGCATGTTGCCGTTGCTCAAAATATATTCGGCGCCCATCAGCAACTCCTGAATCGTGCCGCTGATTCCACGTTTGAGGAAGACAGGTTTGCTCGTCTTGCCTACCGCCTTCAGCAGCGGGTAGTTCTGATTGTTACGTGCGCCAATCTGAAAGATGTCGGTATAATCGCCAACAAGCTCGATGTCTTCCGAACTCATTACCTCAGTAATGATCGGGAGGCCTGTCTGCTCCCTGGCTTCAGCCAGAAACTTGAGACCGTCTTCGCCCAATCCCTGGAAACTGTATGGGCTGCTGCGCGGCTTGAAGGCGCCGCCCCGCAGCACCGAGCCACCGGCCTCTTTAACTGCATGGGCCGTCTCCAGGATCTGCTCGCGGCTTTCGACACTGCATGGCCCGGCCATGACCACAATCTTTTCGCCCCCGACCCTAATGCCATTCACTGGAATCGAGGTTGACGACTGGGTGAAGTCGCGGCTGGCATACTTGTACGGCTGCATTATGCGAACCGTCTTTTCGACACCATCGAGTACTTCGAACGTGTCCTGTTGGATCAGGTAGTCGTCGGCGCCGATGATCCCGATGATGGTACGCGCCTCACCGCGGCTCAGATGCACCTTGTATCCGAGCTCCTCGACCCGCTTTACGACTGCCTCAACCTGCTCCGCTGACGAATGCTGTTTCATTACGACAATCATTGATAGATCCTTTCCTGTCTCAGATGCATTGTTGAAATATCAATGTCCGAGGCGTTTCATATTGAAGCCGGCAGCTGTGCGCTTTTTTGGTTCCTGCGCACTTTTCAGACCGGCACTGCTTCCTGCTCAATTTCATTGGCAAACAGGTTTTCTCTGCTCGCAGCCGCAGTCGAGTCTTGCGGGTCACCAGGGGTTGCTATCGAACGGCCAACGGCCTCCGCGACTCTGTGCAGACTGCACATCAGATCCGCGAACCGTGCCGGTTTGAGACTCTGGTCGCCGTCGCTCATGGCTGCCTCGGGGTCCGGGTGGACTTCCAGGATAAGGGCATCGGCGCCGGCCGCTACCGCAGCCAGAGACATAGGCGGCACCAGCTCCCAGTCGCCCGTGCCGTGGGCGGGATCGGCCACAACAGGTAGATGGGAGGCCCGCTTCAGTACCGGAATTGCGTTGAGATCGAAGGTATTGCGAGTAGCGGTCTCATAGGTGCGGATGCCGCGCTCGCACAACATCACCTGCATGTTACCGTTGCTGAGGATGTACTCGGCGCACATCAGCAATTCCTGAATTTCGCCGCTGATGCCGCGCTTGAGCATCACCGGCCGGTTCGTTTTGCCGACCGCCTGGAGCAGGCCGTAGTTTTGCATATTGCGTGCGCCGATCTGCAGGATGTCAACATACTCGGCCACCAGGTCGATGGCCTCGATGGTCATGACTTCGGAGATGACCGGCAGCCCGGTGATCTCCCTGGCCTCTGCCAGATACTTCAGCCCCTCTTCACCAAGCCCTTGAAAACTGTACGGGCTGGTACGCGGCTTGAAGGCGCCGCCCCGCAGTACGCTCGCGCCGGCCTTTTTGACAGCGATAGCGGTTTCAATAATCTGATCCCGGCTCTCGACACTGCACGGCCCGGCCATAACGACAACCTGGTCGCCTCCGAAGCGGACACCGCCCACATCGATGACCGTCCCTTCGGGGTGGGTGGTTCGGCTGGCCAACTTATACGGATCTTGAATGCGGACCGTTTTCTGCACACCTGCCATCGCATCGAACGTATTCCGCTGGACTTGGGTCAGGTCACCGACGAGAGCGATGACGGTGTGGTTGTCGCCGTAGATCGGTTGGGTTTGGGCACCCATGGACTCGGCGCGCTGGATGACGTTTTCAATCTCGGCTGGGGTTGCCTGTTCTTTCATTACGACGACCATTTGAATCTCCTGTATTTAAATTTGCAGCATTGTTTTCTGCGTGTATCGATCTTCACCTGGCTGAATCGCGGCGGGATAACTACCCAACATCTTTACAAACGCCGCGCGGTTGACCAGGCCCAGAATGGCAGCGCCGCAGGCTGCTTCCCGCCAGTGGCCCTCGAAGTCCATATAAAATACATACTGCCAGGGATAGTTGCGGCGCGGGCGGCTGACCAGCCTTATCAGTTTGATGTTTCGATCGGCCAGTTCCCCTAGACATGAGGATAACCCGTCCGGGCTGTGCGGCGTGGCGAAGACGATGGAGGTTTTGGCGTTTTGCGTCTGTTCCGTTTCGCCCTTGCCGATGATGAGGAAGCGAGTATAGTTGTAGCTCTCGTCTTCGATATTCTTCTGGACGATTTCCAGGCCGTAAGTCTTGGCGGCCAGGGCACTCGCGATTACCGCCACATTCGGCTCCGGCGACTCCGCCAGATCCTTGGCGCTGCCAGCAGTGTTATACCAGGGAACGGCCTCGTAACTGTTGTTGTTGAGAAATTGCTCGCACTGTGCCAGAGCCTGCGTATGGCTTCGCACCTCTTTGATTATGTCGCCATTGTCTGGCAACTTCAGCAGGTTGTGCCGTACGCGCAAGATGATTTCACCTTGAATTCGTAAATCATGATGCAACAACAGATCACTGGCCTTATTGATGCTGCCGGCGGCAGAGTTCTCAACCGGTACGACCCCCACGGTGGCACGATCATCGTCCAAGCTTGCAAAGAGGTCCTCAATTGTGTGGCACGAGACTGTATTGACCTCGGGCCCATAATGCTGATGGCAGGCTTCTTCGGAAAAAGCGCCGTGCTCACCTTGAAATGCGACAACCGTCATGGAACTTTTCCTATGGGACTATTGGACGTCCTGGTATTTGCATCAAATCCCGACTCTTGTGCCCACACATCTGGGCAGATCGACACTTCTCCGCATAGGTACCACCTGAGCGATTATTTCTGTTATTTGTCGACCTAGAGATTAGCGCTATCTGCCTCTCATATTTGCAACATTGCTTCCTGCGCGTGGCGCTCGCTGCCAGGTTGCTCTGCCGCGGGATAGCTGCCCAACATCTTGACAAATGCAGCGCGGTTGAGAAGCCCGAGAACAGCGGCGCTGCAGTCCGGCTCCTGCCAGTGGCCCTCAAAATCCAGGTAAAACACATATTGCCAGGGCCTGTTGCGGCGCGGACGGCTCTCCAACTTGACGAGATTAATGTTGCGCTCAGCGAACTCGCCCAGACACGAATACAGAGCGCCGGGGCTGTGCGGCGTCGCAAAGACGAGTGAGGTCTTGGCATCCGGCGTTTGCTGCGCATCGCCTTTGCCTATGACAAAGAAACGGGTAAAGTTGTGGTCCAAATCTTCAATTCCCTGTTGAACGATTTCCAAGTTATAGATCTCCGCCGCCAGCGCACTGGCGATCACGCCTACATTTGGCTCCGGGTGCTCGGCCAGTTCTTTGGCGCTGCCGGCAGTGTCATACCAGGGAATGGCTGTGTAACTGTTGCGATTCAGAAAGCCTTCGCACTGCGCCAGAGCTTGCGGATGGCTGCGCACCTGTTCAATCTTGTCGCCATTGCCCGGCATTGTCAGCAGGTTGTGCTGCACCCGCAATAGGACCTCCCCCTGCACTCTCAAATCATGATCCAACAGAAGATCGTAGGCTTTGTTAATGCTGCCGGCCAGAGAGTTTTCCACCGGCACTGCACCTGCTGTAGCGCGTCCTTCGTCCAATGAGTCAAATATATCTTCAAAGGTCCGGCACGGAAGTGTTTCGACTTCTGCGCCAAACCGTTGACGAATGGCCTCTTCGGAGTATGCGCCCGGCTCTCCTTGAAATGCGACAACTGTCATCGGATTACTCCATTCATGCCTAGAGCGAGTACATAACCTTCCTCTAAGCGCCAGGTTTTCCGACCGGGGTCAGTCCGGTCGATTTTCTAACTGTTCATCGATCCAGCGATTGAGCTCATCTATATCGATTTCAGATGCCAAGCTCTGGTCAGGGCGCAGGACTTGGGCTCCATTCAGGTATACGTGTTGAATATCGGCCTGCGGCGTATCGGTATTCCAGTGAATCAGCACGCGAATACAACGAGGAAGACCGCCCGGCAAGTCCATCTCATGTCCGCAGAGTAGCGGCACGTCCATCCAGCCCAATTGGCGGGCCGCCAGGGCAGGGTATTGGCTGACAACATCGAATGTAGTGGTAAAGATTGCGCTTCCCACGTCAACGGAATCGATATTATTGAGACGAATCATAAAGGCCAGTAGTTCACGGGTCGCCCGCAAAATAGCCTGCGGCGTGTCCTCTTCGATAGTTGTTGCACCCCGCACTCCTCGACAGATCACGGCATTCTCCCGTTTGTTTCGCCTTAGGCTGCCCCCGTCGGAAGATGCAGTCCTGGGCGAATTCGTCTCTTATCCGTCCTGGTTGCGCCTGACAGGACAAGCCTCAGGGGCTGACAGAACAGTATCGATGCCAACAAAAAAGGCGTGGAGTTTGTCTCCACGCCTTGAGTTTCTTTACGTCGACTGCCTTTACACAGCCCAACGCTCCTCAACAAGCGGAGACGGTTGGTTCACACCAAAATAATAACCAAACCAAAAGTTGCCAAAAGAAAACCCGCGCCACTCGTGGCGCAGGTTGTTCGACAACAGAATCTCCGCGGCTGACGGACCATCCAACAGGTTGATCGGAAGCAGGGAATCATCCTCGCTACCAATCAGATCGGCGATTGTAACTGGTGCTTCACTTCGTTCGGTAGTCACGCTGTCGGATCGTCCTCGTTGCGGGGCACTTTAGCACTTGTTTCGGACATTGCGAGCAAGACTACCACATCGAATACGGGTTGTCAATTCTTTTTAACGAGATTCAGCTGTAGGCAAGTATATTCGCCATGTACTTTACCTTCTGAGTCATTTCTGAGCGGCTGGTTGCATCACCAGGACATCATAGGGACCATACAAACTGTCCTGGATGACAAATGCTCTGAATTTGCCTTCCCGTGAAATCGAGTCCTCGACGACTCGCGAAACCGCTAGACCGCCGTCCCCCATGGGACGAAAATTCCTTGAAAGGGTCACTTTTGTCAAAGTTCCAGATTCGAAAGGCAGGTCTTGGATCCGGCGCGGCTTCATGTCGCCTTGAGGATCATACATCCACAGGTCTTTCCTGCATTTCGACCCAAAGTAGAGACGGCTGTCAAGGCCCCAGCCATGCAAGCGATATTTGCACCCAAAGACGTCATGTTCGCGTTGCGCACTCTTGAACGCGCTGGCAAAGTTGCCCTCTGGCTCCGTCAGCCAGCTCAGTTCATACTCTCTATGAACCCTGACAGTTCTGAGGCTGTACGGACCGTACATAAACATAACTGCAAAGGGAGCGGCAATTATTGAGGCCAGAATGGCGGCAGAAACGGCCCGAATCTTCCATCCACCCCGACCCAGCACCCAGAACAAGGCACAAATAGCCACCCCACAGATGCAGAACATAAAGAACCAGAACCGATCAAAGAACACCGGATTGAGCAAATCGGTCAGCAGAATGAATGGGCCAAAGACCCACCAGGCAGGGCGCAGCGGCTCTGGCGTTGCGTCAACAAGCCACCTGCCGTAGACCGAGAGCAGAAAGAGGATCAGAAAGGTCCAGAGGACTCCGCGATGCAGCCTGCCGCCAGTGAACAGTTGTTTGCTCATCAATATCGCGCAGATCATGAATACCATTCTCCTGAAAGAAGATCTCGGCATGTAGCTCTTTCGGCACTAACCACTGTTAATTGTCCTTAGAGAGCATCTCGAAACTCTAACATTCCTCCCCGGGAATCACCAGTCATCGTTATTCTAATTACGCGAGACGGAACCTCTGCGCCGCCAGAGTACTATGCTACTGAATCTCATAGGAACACAGAAGGACTGCCGGTCAGACCTAGTCCTTGTCTTGCATATCCTTTTCTGTTCCCCGACAATAGTAGCTTGAGCGACACATAGAGTATCAGATCGATATGCAGGCATTCTTATGGCCGCGCGGCACGCGCGCCATCTCGACTTGCAGGTCAGAACCACATCCAGGAGGATTTGCATGCAGATTTCATTTTCGCTGCAGGATAAGGTGGCATTGGTCACAGGCGCCAACGGGGGCATCGGGCGCTCGATTGCGTTGGGATACAAGGCATTGGGCGCGACGGTGATTGCCACCGGACGCAACCCGCAGAAGAACGCGGCAATTGCGGAAGAGTTGGGCGACAGCCACGAAGTCATTTCGCTGGATGTGCGCGACGAAGAGGCGGTCAATCAGGCTGTGGCGGCTATCGTCGAAAAACACGGCAGACTCGACATCCTGGTCAACAACGCCGGCATCGCCCGCCGCATCAACGTACTGGACATGGATACGGCGGACTGGCATGACGTCATCGACACACATTTGAACGGTGGCTTCTACTGTGCCAAGGCTGCGGCCAAGGCGATGGTCAACGCCGGCAACGGCGGCAAGATCATCAACATCGGGTCAATGTATTCGCTGCTGGGGCCGCCTAACGTCACCAACTATGCAGCGGCAAAAACCGGAATCCTCGGCCTTACCCGCGGGCTGGCAGTCGAGCTGGCAGTTCACAATATTCAGGTGAACGCGCTGCTGCCCGGCTGGCACAAGACCGACCTCAACCGCGACCTGCTGGACGGCCCCCTGGGCGAGGAGATCCGCCACAAGACCCCGGCACGGCGTCTGGGGACGGCAGACGACCTCGCAGGGGCGGCGATATTCCTGGCCTCAGACGCGGCCGAGTTCGTCACCGGCACCACCCTGGTTGTGGATGGCGGCTACTCGATAATGGACCGCCAGTGGGCGGATTGAATCCGGCTATTTGAATCGGGTATAATGCGGATAGCCCGGAGCTCTGGTGAATAGGAACGGAGGACTGCAATGGCTGTTACGACAGTCGAACGCTCGACGACAACTCCTGCAACGGAAACTGAGACGCCAGTTCCACCTTTGAACAACGGCGACCGGCTTACGCGCGCCGAGTTCGAGCG
Organism: Caldilineaceae bacterium; assembly: GCA_965116395.1. Lineage (GTDB taxonomy): Bacteria > Chloroflexota > Anaerolineae > Caldilineales > Caldilineaceae > Bin5. Next base: position 3,705,027 of record OZ220684.1, on the reverse strand, counting down.
CATCTACGCGTCCCATCCTGAAATTAAGAAGGCGGAACTCATTGAAGGAGTCGTCTATATGCCATCCCCGGCACGCCATCGCGAACACGGAAAACCACATTTCCACTCAATTAGCTGGCTCGGTACCTATAGCGCAGCAACGCCCGGCATCGAAGGCAGTGACAACGCAACGCTGCGCCTTGACTTCGAGAACGAACCCCAGCCTGACGCCCTCTTATTTTTGCCGCCGGAATACGGCGGATCAGCCTGGGTGGGGGAAGACGGCTATCTGGAAGGAACGCCGGAACTCATACTGGAAGTGTCCGCTAGCAGCGCTAGCTATGATCTGAACCAGAAGAAACGGGCCTATGCCCGCAACGGCGTGCCGGAGTACATCGTATATCTGGCCTATGAGCAACGCGTTATCTGGCATGTTCTCCGTGAAGGCGTCTATGCGGAGCAGCGGCCAGACGAAGATGGCGTTCTTAAGAGCGAACAGTTCCCTGGCCTGTGGTTGCTGCCGGATGCGCTTCTGTCCGGCGATCTTTCCGGCGTCCTGGAAACGCTGCAACAGGGGATTGCGTCATCCGAACACAAGACATTCTGCGCCGAGCTAACGCGGCGCCTCAAGGAGGCCAAATGAATCTCACTACCCCGGACAACCTGGCTGTAGTCGACCACCTGCTGACAACCACGCGCTCTGTAAGGAAGCGGCTGGACCTGAATCGTCCCGTAGAGCGGAAGGTCATCGAAGAGTGCCTGGAGATCGCGTCCCAGGCCCCCAGCGGCAGCAACCGGCAGGGCTGGCACTTTGTCATGGTAACCGATGCCGAAAAGAAACTGTTCATCGCCGAACGATATAGGAAGGCTTGGTACGGATACAACGCCACGCGCAATGTGGGAGAGGGGCCGGACCTGACCGCAGCGGAGAAACAGATGCTGCGCGTGATCAGCTCCGCCCAGTATCTGGCCGACAACATGCAGGATGTGCCTGTGCTGGTGATTCCTTGCATCGAAGGCCGCCCCGAGGATGCCGCGCCGGCTTCGCAGGCCGGAGTTTACGGCTCGATTCTGCCGGCCGCGTGGTCGCTGATGTTGGCACTGCGCGCCAGGGGGCTGGGTTCTGCCTGGACCACTTTGCACCTGCAGAGTGAGCGCGAGATCGCCGAAATGCTGGGCATCCCCGACGAAATCTCGCAGGCCGCGCTGCTGCCGGTCGCCTACTTCAAAGGCGACGACTTCCGCCCGGCCAAGCGTAAGCCAATGCGCGACAGAACGTATTGGGACGGCTGGCAGTCCTGATGAAGCTAGTCGCCGACATTCATCTGCACTCCCATTTTTCACGCGCCACGAGCAAGAACCTGACCCTTGAGCACCTGTGGAAGTGGGCGCAGCTCAAAGGCGTGCAGGTGGTAGCCACTGGCGATATCGCCCATCCAGGCTGGCTGGCCGAGCTGCAAACGAGGCTGGAACCGGCTGAGGATGGGTTGTTTCAGCTCAAGCCGGAATTCGCGGCCACTATCGCCGACGAGGTGCCCCCTTCTTGCAGGGGTACTGTACGGTTCCTGATAGGCGGCGAAATCAGCAACATCTACAAGAAATATGACCGCACGCGCAAAGTACACAACATTGTCTTTGCCCCTTCGATCGAGGCGACAACGGTTCTGCAGGCCGAGTTGGAGAAGATTGGCAACATCCGCTCGGACGGACGTCCGATCCTGGGTCTGGACAGCCGCGACCTGTTGGAGATCGTGCTGGAGGTGGACGACCGCTGCCATCTGATTCCCGCGCACATCTGGACTCCCTGGTTCTCGATTCTCGGTTCCAAATCCGGTTTCGATTCGCTGCAGGAGTGCTTCACCGATCTGTCCCCCCACATCTTCGCAGTCGAGACCGGTCTCTCGTCCGATCCGCCGATGAACTGGCGCGTGTCGTGGCTGGATGACTACACGCTCATCTCCAATTCAGACGCGCACTCCCCGCCGAAGCTGGCACGCGAGGCAACCCTTTTCGACACCGAGTTGAGCTATGACGCGCTGTTCGGCGCGCTGCAGAGCGGTGATCCCGCCCAGTTCCTGGGCACTATCGAGTTCTTTCCGGAAGAGGGCAAATATCATCTGGACGGCCATCGCAAGTGCGGGGTCTGCTGGAAGCCGGTCACAACGATTGCCAACGAGGGTCTCTGCACACAGTGCGGCAAGCCGGTGACGGTCGGCGTTTACCACCGCATAGAGGAGTTGGCCGACCGCGCGCCCGGCGCACGCTCCCCTTCGGCCGCGCCTTTTACCAGTCTCATTCCGCTGCCGGAGGCGCTGAGCGAAATTCTCAGCGTTGGCCCCAACTCCAAGCGTGTGCAGACCGAGTACATGCGTCTGCTGGGGCGGTTGGGACCGGAGCTGGAGATTTTGCGAGAGTTGCCTCTTGAAGATATCGCCGCAGCCGGCGGCCCTCAACTGGCCGAGGGTATCCGCCGAATGCGCGCGGGTGAGGTCGTTGCGCAGAGCGGCTACGACGGCGAATACGGTGTGATTCGCATGTTCGATGGTGAGGCGGACCAGCTTTCATCATTCCAGATCGGAATGTTCGCGAACGAGCCCCCCACTGCTGAGAAGACTGAGAGCGCGCCGGCAGCAGAGGAGAAAAAGGAGGGAGAAGCCAATCTGGAGATTCCGGTAGAGAAGCCGGAACCTCCTCTTGAAGAGGTAGTGGAGGATAGGGCAAAGGAGTCCAATTTGCCGCTCGAATCTGCGCCACTGGAACTCTTTCCCGCTGATTCTCAGGCGAGCGCGGATGCAGCCGGCGGCAAGCAGACGGCATGGTTCGAGCAGCTCAATCCGGCGCAGCAGGCCGCGGCCGCCCATACCGAGACACCACTGGCGATTGTAGCCGGCCCTGGAACCGGCAAGACCCGTACACTGACCGTGCGAATTGCCTATCTGATCGAGAAACTGGGAGTGACGCCGTCGACGATTCTGGCGGTAACTTTTACGAACAGGGCCGCGGAAGAGATGCGGGAACGTCTGGCCGATCTGTTGGGCGCGGAGAGATCAGGGCGTATCACGGTCTGTACATTCCATCAGCTGGGGGCCAGTTTGCTGCAGGAGTTCGGCGAAGCTATCGACGTAAACCAGACTTTCACAGTTCTCGCGGATGCGGATAGGCAGATGCTTCTGAAGAGGGCCTGCCCCGAACTTTCGACAAGGGAGTTGCGGTCGGCCTTGGAGGCGATCTCGGCGCGCAAGAATGGCTTGACCACGGACGTGTCTGAGAACAACGCTGAGAGCGGCGATGACATCTGGGAGCGCTATCACGAAGCCCTCACAGAGGCCAACGCCCTCGATTTTGATGATCTGATCCTGCGCGCCGTCCAGTTACTCGAGACCGATGCGGCTACTCTGCAAACAATCCAGGCTCGCTTTGGCTGGATCTCGGTGGACGAATACCAGGATGTGAATGGTGCGCAGCACCGGCTCTTGCGCCTGCTGACCGCCGGGGGGGCGAACTTATGTGTGATCGGCGACCCGGACCAGGCAATATACGGCTTCCGCGGCGCCGACCATCGCTATTTTCTCTCCTTTGAGAATGACTTCCCTGGTGGACAGCGCCTCTTTCTGGAGCGCAACTATCGCTCCGCCCAGTCGATTCTGGACGCGGCAATGCAGGTGATTTCCCGCAATCCGGATCACCAGGCGACTGCCCTCATCGCCGACTTTGCCGAGCAGGTTAAACTGGACGTCTATCGCGCCCCAACCGATAAAGCCGAAGCAGAGTATGTTGTCCACCAGGTGGAGCAGATGCTCGGTGGCGTCAGCTACTTCTCACTGGATTCAGGGCGGGTTGACGAAGACGGCCTGCCAGAGGAATATACTTTCGGAGACTTCGCCGTTCTCTATCGCCTTAACGCTCAGGCCAGACTTCTGGAGGAAGCATTCGACCGCTCGGGCATCCCTTTCGAGACTGTCGGGGGGACGGATCTGGCAGAACAGAAGTCTGTGCGGGAGGTCCTGGCACTCCTGCGTTTGACGCTGGCGCCGGACAGTACTGTCCACTGGGAGCGGATCCTGTCGGAGGGCAAAGGGGCGCTTTCCGACGGAGCGGTCACAAAACTGGTTAGTCAAGTGAAATCAGAGTCGAAGACGCTGGGCACTGCGCCCTCTTGGCGAACTGTTGTAGCTTCAGCTTCAGGAATTGGCGCCTTGCGGCAGTCACAGCGCGACCGGCTGTCCCAGACAGTAGAACTCATGGACGCCTTGGCCGGCACAGTTTCCGCACCATTGTCTGAGCAGATTGAGGCCGCGGCCGCAGGCTGGCAGAGGCTGCGTGGCGCCGAATATAGCGATGCCGAGAAGGAGCGTATCGACCGCCTTCTGCGCCGCGCCGCGCCTTTCCGCAATCGACTTCGGGAATTCCTGACAACGACGGCTTTGCAGAGTGACGCCGACCAATACGACCAGCGGGCGGACCGAGTGACCCTGATGAGCCTCCATGCTTCAAAAGGGCTGGAGTTTCCGGTCGTGTTTGTCGTCGGTTGTGAAGCGGGACTATTGCCCTATATACCTGCCAATAGGGAAGTAGACACCGATGAGGAACGGCGGCTGTTCTACGTGGGGATGACGCGTGCGCAGCGACGGCTGATCCTGACGCACGCCGGCCGTCGCTTTCTATTCGGGCAGTCTGTGGAGAACCGGCTTTCGGACTTTGTCACCGACATAGAGGCGGCCTTGCAGGAAGTGCAGCATGCTCAGCCGCGTCAGACCCGCAAGAGGACCGAAGATAGGCAGTTGCGATTGTTCTAAGTCAAATAGCAATGTACGCGAAAGCTGATTCTCGCGACCCGGATCTGTCCTGACACGCTCTGCCTGCAGGCACTACCAGGCCGACGCCTCATTCAATGTTGACAGCTGTTCGGCTGTCAGGTCCACATCCAACGCTGCCAGGCTACCTTGCAACTGCTCGACCGCATTGGCGCCGACAATCGGCGCTGTCATCCCCGGCCTGGCCAGGAGCCAGGCAAGTGAAACCGCTAACGCAGTCGTGCCGAGTTCACCGGCTACGGCCTGCACCGCGTCCAGGACTTTCCAGCCTGCGTCATTAAAGTAGCGGTTGCGCACGCTCTCCGCCCGCACGCTCTCCGTATCGCCCTCCCGACTGTATTTTCCTGTCAGAAAGCCGCCGGCCAGCGGGCTGTAGGGAATAATGCCGATACCGTAAGCCTGGCAAACTTCCGCCAGTTCCAGCTCAAACTCGGCCCTGTGCACCAGATTGTAGTGGGGTTGAATTGAGTCATAGCGGGCCAAGCCATATTTGTCGCTCGTCCAAAGCGCCCCCATCAAGCGCCACACCGGATAGTTGCTGCAGCCGATGTAACGCACTTTGCCCTGCTGCACCAGGCGATCCAAGGCTTCCAGCGTCTCGGCAATGGGCGTATCCGCGTCAAAGTAGTGGGTCTGATAGAGATCGATTGTATCGCTCTGCAGGCGGCGAAGAGAGGCGTCGCAAGCGTCAATAATGTGCTTGCGGCTGAGACCCTGATCGTTTGGCCCAGGCCCCATCTGTCCGCGCACCTTGGTGGCAATGATCATCTGGCTGCGGTTGCCTCTCGCCCGCATCCAGCGCCCGATCACCTCCTCACTGACGCCGCCGTTGTTGCCGTCCACCCAGCGGCTGTAAATGTCAGCAGTGTCAATAAAATTGCCTCCCGCCTCCGCGAAGGCGTCCATCACCGCGAAACTGGTCTTCTCGTCGGCAGTCCAGCCGAAATTCATCGAACCCAGACAGAGCGGTGAAACCTTCAACCCGGTCCGGCCCAGCCGACGATACTCGATGTCTTTCATTGTTCAAGCCCCCTCAGCATTCTCTCATCTCCCACCCGGCGCGTGACGCGGCGGGCGTCCAGCTCTTCCAACAGAGCCTGGGCGTACTTACGGCTGGTGTCAAGCAGATCGCGCACATCCGCCAGCGTAATTGCCCCGTTAGAACGGGCCAGGGCGATGATTTTCTGTGTGGCAGCGACGAAATCCTCCTGACGAAAATAGACTGCGCCGGGCAGCCGCGCCAGGACCATCCGCTCAACCAGCGACTCCAGCAGGTTTTCGTCGCCTCTCAATAGGTCGAGCGTGTCGATAGCATTGGGCGGGCTGAACGGCGCGGCCGCATAAGCCCGCAGCGCCCGATCGACCGCCTGCTGCTGGTCGGGCGAATACCTGACAGTATGCGAAAGGAGCCGGACAGTACTTTCTTCGCTTGCCACCAGTCCGTCACCATTCGCCTGCAGGGCCAGCTCGTTGAACGCCCTCTGGGGCAGCTCCTTCCGAATGCCGCCTGCTCCAGCCACCAGCAGGCGGCTGCGCGCTTCGCTGCGAGGCATGCCTTGGCGCAAAGGAAATTGGCTGTGGAATTCGCCAAGTAGCAGTTGCAGGTCTGCGACAATCTGCTGGTATGCCGAAATGCTGATCAGCAGCCGCTGATCGTCCAACCCTCGAATCAAGCCCGCTTCCAAGAGCTGGCGGATGGCCTCGCCTGCAATTTCCTTGTCGAGTCCACAGGCGGCTATCAGGTCCTGCTCAGAAAGCAGTGGTTCCCGCTCAAGACTCTGCAACACGATCTCATCGGGGCTGCCTTGCGCAAGCGTTTCCAACTTGGCGACCACCGTTGCATCGAAACGTCGATAGCGACGACGGGGGTGTGGGTCGAGAATCTCGCCGCCGCCGAGCGTGAGGCTTGGCGAGGGCTGGCGCAGAATGAAGCGGTCGCCGCCTGCAACAAGGACAGGGCGTTCCAGCCGCAGCTGCAGCCAGCCTTCATCACCGGGCAGCAGTTCCTCAACGGCCAGAAGACGTACATGAGCAGGGGTCTCAGACGCACCGCTGAACAAATCTACCGCCATGTTGTGTCGCAAGGGATTCGTGGAGTCGGGCAGCAGCCGGAAGGAGACATCCAGCAGCCGGGTCGAACGCAGCGTCTCCGGAGTCACAACGACCTGTCCGCGGCCGATTTCATCGGTGGCGATGCCGCTGAGATTGACGGCTACCCGGCTGCCAGGCAGGGCGCGGTCGATGGTTTGATTGTGTGTCTGCAACGCCCGCACGCGGCCCGAGGGCCCGTCCGGAAGAATATCAACCGGTTCGCCGACGGAAATATGGCCGTCGCTCAAAGTGCCCGTCACGATTGTACCGAAGCCTGGCAGGCTGAAAATGCGGTCAATAGGCAGCCGCGGGCGGCCGCGATCACGGCGGGGCGGCAGCGCGGTCAGCCCCCGGGCCAGAGCTGAGCGCAGTTGGTCAAGGCCGTCGCCGGTCTCTGCGCTCACTCGGATGATGGGCGCGCCTTCCAGTCGAGTGCCAACCAGAATCTCCTGGATGTCAAGCTCGACCAGGTCAAGCCACTCTGGTTCATCGATCAGATCTGTCTTGGTGAGGGCTACCAGACCTTCGGGAAGCGCGAGCAGGTCAAGGATGGCGAGGTGCTCGCGGGTCTGGGGCATGACCCCCTCTTCCGCGGAGATGACGAGGATCGCGGCATCGACGCTGCCTACCCCGGCCAGCATGTTCTTGATGAAGTCGATATGGCCGGGCACATCAACGATGCTGACGGGTTCAAGGGAGCCGTCGGGCATGGCCAGATCCATCCAGGCGAAGCCCAGAACGATGGTGAGCCCGCGGCGTTTTTCTTCTTCCAGTCGGTCGGGGTGGCTTCCGGTCAGCGCTTGAACCAACGTCGACTTGCCGTGGTCGACATGGCCAGCGGTGGCGATAACCCGCATCAGGTGCGGTTGCGTGTCGGCTCACCGGTGGCGATACCGGTGGTGCGTGGCTGGCTGTTATTCTGGCGGGCGTACAGTTCGGCGGTACGGCGCTGCTTTTGCCATTCCTCTTCCAGGTCCTTCATTGTTTCGTCCCTTTCTTCCAGAGACGTTTGCAGACCGTCGAGCCAGAGCTGGGCCGCATTTATGTATCGGCCGCCATACTGTTCCTGCAGTTTCCACAGAAGACGCAGCATCTCTTCGTGTACGCGCAAATCATGTAGCATCGGCGGAAGATGATCCAACAGTTCCTTGTTGTTCTTCTCCTGCTCCCCCCAAAGGTGCTCCTGGCGCAGACCGTCGCGACGACTCTTCTTCTCGTACTCCTCTTGAAACTCTTCCATCTCGCGGCGCATGCGCTCTTCGGCCAACCGTTGCAGTTCCTGCACCTGCACCTGATCGCGGCGAATGTTTTCCTGAAACTCAGGAATTGAATTTGCTGCCCGGCGGGCCGCTTCGATCGATTGGCCGAACGCCTGCAGACGTTCTTCATTCTTAGCGACAACGGCCCGCTGATCATCTATAATCTCTTGCCAGCGGGTCAGTACTTGCAAGCGCTCAACGACCTCGACGCGCAGCCGCTCCATGAATTGCTGCTGCTCCTCTCGAACCTCGGCAAAAACCGGCCGCCAGCGCTCGATTTCAGTGCTCATACGGCGGTCGGCATCCTCAAGAATTGAAAAGCGCCCGCTGAAAGCTTCGGTACGCTTAAACAGTTCGACCGTCTCCTGCTGCAGCTGGGCGATTCGTTTTGCATCGCCGGTGCGCTGATCGGCCAGGAAAGGGATCTGACGCGTGCGTTCTTCAATGTCTTTGACAAGCAGATTGACTTGATTCCTACCCTCCATAATCATGTCAACCATGCGTTCTTCTTCACCCTTACGCAGTTCTACCTTCTCTTCAATCCGGCCAATACGCGGCAACTCCCGGCGCACTTCGCTGATCTCTCTTGAGACTGCCTCCCTGTCGGCCAACCGGGCGCGGTCAAATTCGCGGGCAACCTGCGCTTGCCCCTCGTCGCTACGGTCGATCATCAGGCCTAGTTCCTGCTTAACGCTTTCAATCTGCTGTTCAATTTGGGCGAATCGACCCAATTGCGCAGTTGTAGATGCCAGGCGCCCCTCCAACTCCTGGATGCGACGCGCCTGTTCGACTATGTCTCCGGACTGGCTTTCCAGCTGCTGCTGCAGACGGGAGATCTCGGCCCGGTCGCGCCGGTGCTCTTCGTCGAGCCAGGTTACCATTTGGGCTAGTTGGGCAGTATCCATTTTTCTTTACTTTCAGCGCACTTTATTGGGTTAGGCGCGCTCAGATAGCCTAGTGTAACAGGGGAACCACTACTTTTTGCGTCAGTGGCCCCTTCAACCCTGACGCCGGGTTCACTTACCAGCGCCGTGCCTTACGGCCAGGAGGGACCTTTCGGAACCTGAATTGTACCATTTGGGGGAGAGAAAAGACAACCGGAATTCCACGCCGTGTGTACTACACCTGCAGGTAGGTAGCGTTCATTACGTCCCTGGCCTGGAGCGTTGACGCCCAGGAAAGCGTGCCTTTTCACTGCCTGATTCCTGCGCTGTCCCCGCTGTACATGGAGAGTTTCCTGCAGTCAGCAGACCGAACGCCTCCTGTCGGCCCAATGTTCTGCTTTCAGGCTGCCGCCAGTCGACCGAACCGATGCAAAAGGTAGCAGTCGGCAGGTCCGCCGACGACAGCGCCGGGCCATTCGGGAGACGCGTGCCCGGCGCAAGCAATTGGCGCGGAACGATACTCAATCTACAGCATAGTGTTTGAGCGCGCCCGGGTCAAGCTCCAGGCCCAGGCCATGTCTATCAGGGTCTGGAGACCAAAGACCGTCTTGCGGTTCGTCGAAGGAAGTGTAGAAGATACGGTCGGCCGCTTCCACACCGCCCAGGTATTCGACAACTTTCAAATTCGGGGTCGCACAGGCCATATGAAGATGTACAAGCTGGTAAGCATGCGGAGCCACCGGCAGGTTGAATGCGTGTGCGAGATTGGCGACCTTCATCCATTCGGTGATGCCGCCGACGCGGCCTACGTCGGGCTGCACAATGTCGGCACCGCCGCGGGCGATGAGGTCCTTGAAACCATACTTGGTATACTCGTGTTCACCGGTCGCTACAGGGATGTCGATGGCTCTGGCAACAGACGCCAGCCCTTCGATATCGTCGGCCAGAACCGGTTCTTCAAACCAGCCTACATCGTACTGCTCAAAGATTCTTGCCATGCGGATGGCCTGTTTGGCGTAGTATCCGTTATTGGCGTCGATGTAAATTGTCACATCACGGCCTACGGCCTCCCGCACCGCGGCCAAGCGCGCAACGTCTTCCTTCTCGCTCTGGCCGAAATCTTTGCCGACCTTCATCTTCACGGCCTTCATTCCCCGTTCCACGTAACTGCACTGCTCCGCCACCAATTCATCCTCAGAAAAGTGCGTCCAGCCGCCGCTGCCGTAGACCGGCACCGTCTCTGTGAAAGGCCCCAGCAGCTGGTAGAGGGGCGTCTCATAGTACTTGGCCTTCAGATCCCAGAGGGCGATATCCACGGCCGAGAGCGCGCTGAATGCAAGACCCTTGCGCCCGACGCCTCGAATCGCCCAGAACATTTCATCCCACAGCTTTTCGATATGCAGAGCGTTCTGACCAAGTAGAATCGGCTTAAGCGTTCGTTCAATCACTTCGCGCGCCGCGGTTGTTCCTCCGCCCAGCCCCAGCCCGACCAGACCCTGATCAGAATAGACATGGACGAAACACTGGCTGCGCCCCGGCGAGAAATGACGAATAGTCGCATCCTGAAACCCAGGAAGATGGGGAAGGGACAGCACGGTTGTCTTGATATCCTGTATTATCATCGAAACCCTCCTGCAGGTATGTTTGGCTTTCAAGCTGGCAGTTGCTATTATCCCACATATTCAGCAAAACAGGCTGGAGCAATAATACACCGGGAGGCTTGGTATCTCGCGGAAGTAGCCGTAAAATCACTGCAATTTCATTCCTTTGCCCGCCTGGCGGTCTAATTCCGCTGGCGTGGTGCTAGACCATTCAGAGGACAGGGCCGCCAAAGCCAACTATGAAAAAAATCGAATTGGGATCTGTTGTACAAGTGGGAATCGTCGTGCGCGATGCGCGCGCCGCGGCAAATGCGTGGACAGAGCGCTTCTCGTTGGAGCCGGCCCAGGTGGTGGACTGGCCGCCCGAGGGCAGCGATCTTGATGCACAGTCTACCTTTCGCGGGCAGCCGGGAAACTTCCGTATGAGACTGGCCTTCATCGAGACCGGCGCAGTCCAGATCGAATTTATCGAGCCGCTTGAAGGCGACAACATCTATTCCGAGTTCCTGGAAGAACGGGGAGAGGGATTGCACCACTTGCTCTTTCGAGTGCCCGATCCGGAAGGTGTGGCGCAGGAGCTGAAGGTTGATGTTATCCAGAGCGGTGGCTCAACATTGGACCCGGGAGCAGTGTGGGCTTATCTGGATACGGAGAAGATTTTGGGTTCAATCATCGAACTGAAAACCAAACGTTAAGAGAAAGTCTGCAAATTTATTTGACCCGATTTCAGACAAATGATACAATAAAATGTGATTGTGACTTCGGGAGCGGGGTACCCCACTCCGCCCGGCAACACGGTCGCTAGGTGCTGATTTCATTTGAAACCGCAACCTGGAGGCGCGTAGGACAAACTGTCCCCTCATTAGAACTGTCGAGACTATGCGAGTTGGCATTGACGCCAGGCTCAGTTACCACCAGCCTGCAGGAATCAGTCGCTATACGACGCATCTCATAGAAGAGCTTGCGCAGCTGGATCGGGAAACAACGTACACGGTTTTCCAACACCGCAAACAGCGGAAGCCTCTGGCCACCGCGCCCAATTTTCGAAGGCGCACCCTGTTCACGCCTGTGCATACGCGCGTCGAACAGAAAATGTTGGCTGCGGAGTTATCTTTCCATTCGCTGGACCTGCTCCACAGCACAGACTTTATTCCGCCGCTTTACAGCAACGTCCCTTCGGTCATCACCGTTCACGATCTCGCCTTCCTGCGTTGGCCCCACTTTCTGACCGAGTCCCACGCCGCCTACTACAGCCAAATCGACCAGGCAGTGCGCCATGCCCAGCACATAATCGTGCCCAGCGAGAGTACCAAGAGCGATGTAGTTGGTCGGCTTGGCGCTTCTCCCAAAAAGATCAGCGTCATTTACGAAGCCGCGGCGTCCCTTTACTGCCCACTCTCGAAAGCAAAATCCCGAGCGGCAATGCAGGACAAATACGGTATCCCGGAAAAGTACATTTTTTTCGTCAGTACAATTGAACCTCGCAAGAATGTAGGAGGCCTGCTGGACGCTTTTCACCATCTCCGGAAGCGTTACAGCGTGGAGGACACCGGCCTCGTCCTGGCCGGTAAACCAGGCTGGTTGTACGAAGAGGTTTATCGAAAGGTCGAACAGTTGGACCTTGGTCAAAGCACCTTTTTCTTGGATCGCGTACCTGAGGAGGATCTCCATCAGCTGTTTGTCGGCGCACGTTGCCATGTCCATCCGGCGTTTTACGAAGGCTTCGGCCTGTCGCCGCTGGAAGCAATGGCCTGTGGCACACCCACCATCGTAAGCAACACGAGTAGCATGCCGGAGGTGGTCGGAGATGCCGGGCTGATTGTCGATCCTGCCGACTGGGAAGAGATCGCCGTCGCCATGCACCGTCTTCTAACCGACGATGAACTCCATCAAGAGCTGTGCCACAAGGGCCTGCAGCGAGCATCGGTCTTCAGCTGGGGCCGTGCCGCGGCAGAAACTCTGAAAGTCTACCGCATGGTCTGCGACGAGACCGCATTACCGGCCGCGCCGGTAAATCATAGTTCAGCCTGACCGGCGGCGATGAAACTTCTTCTGCTTACACCGCAGTCTCCTTATCCTCCCCGCCAAGGCACAACTCTCCGCAACTACTTTCTGTTACGTCACTTCGCTTCCAAGCACGAAGTGGATCTTTTCACCTGCCTCGCGCCAGCAAACAAGAGCTGGCCGGAACCGAGGCTGGCTGAGCTTTGCACCCGGGTAGAGGCCTTTCGGCAACCCGAAAGGCGATTGAGCCGCCGCATGCTCGACGCATTGGTGACTGGAAAGCCGGACATGGGCCTGCGCCTGGTACAGAAAGATGCCTTCGCCCTGCTCGAACGCATGCTGACAGAAAAAACCTATGATCTCGTGCAAGTCGAAGGTTTGGAGATGGTCCCCTACGGCTTTCAGATTCTGCAGATGGCTGGAGATCGACCCCTTGTCGTATTCGACAATCACAACGCCGAATTCCTGCTGCAGAAGAGAGCAGCATTGATGGATGGCCGCAGCATACCACGCTGGCCGGCAGCGCTCTATAGCTGGCTGCAGTGGCAGAAACTGTACCGCTATGAACGTGCATTTTGTCAGGCCGTAGATGGTATCGTTGCTGTCAGCGAGCCTGACCGGCGGATGTTGTCCTCGCTGGCGCCGCGGCGACCGGTCGTGAATGTGCCCAACGGCATTGAAATCTCCCGCTATGTTCCCCAACCGCTGCTGCCAAAGAGCCCTCCTTCGTTGGTCTTCACGGGCAAAATGGACTATCGCCCCAATGTGGATGCCATGCTCTGGTTCGGGCTGAAGGTGTTGCCTCGTGTACGCAGCCAACTGGATATAAAACTGCAGATCGTCGGCATGGATCCTCACCGTAGGTTGGACCGGTTGCGGGCAGAACCGGACATAGAGTTGACCGGTGAAGTCGAGGATGTCGTTCCTTACATACATGGCGCGTCGGTATATGTGACGCCAATGCGTGTGGGGGGAGGCACTCGTTTCAAGGTCTTGGAAGCATTGGCCTGCGCGCGGCCGGTTGTAAGCACGACGCTGGGTGTTGAAGGGATCCCGGTCCGGGATGGGGAGCACATTCTGATCGCTGATGACGCCGCTTCCTTTGCCGACGCAGTGGTGTCCCTGCTGCGCGACCAGGCCGGTGCCGGCGACCGCAGCCGCGCCCTTGGCGAAGCGGCCCGTTCGTTTGTTGAAACGCAATTCTCGTGGAAGACAATTTTGCCGCGGATGGATGCCTTTCACGCGCAGCTGATATACTAGTCAACGGTGACGGCCCAAATCTAAAACGCAAAAACCCTGCCTGCTCTTTCCCTATCTGTTCGAAACAACTCAGCCAGCGCCAGTTCTCGTCCATCCGAACAGCCGCGCTTCACAGTCCAAAGCGCCTCCGGTCACTGTCCCCTAACCCCTATTGTCTCTCCACTGCAGTTGGGGCGGGCGGCCGCAAGCGGCCTCCCTTGTGCAGGGGCTGCGCCCCCGCAACGCCCCCCTACAAAAACACGCCTCACCGACCTTGTGCATTCTTCGCAACCTGTCGGCTGGCGAGCATGGCGGCGGCTGTACACCAGTTGCGTCACCAAGAACCTGAATGGTTCCAAGGATGACTGGCTGGTCAACTACTGTGGCTCAGTAGTTACCATTTTCCCTGCCTTGCACCCCCGCGTGTACCGTCCTTAGGTGTATTTTGGCCGTCGGTCCAGTGGAGAATTTGCCTGTGGCATTACGGCCCCAATTGTTGTACAATTCCTCCGGCACAATTTCTACACCCGTATTCTTGGAGGAATCCGACGGTACGGTGGGGGTCTCGGGTCCGTTCTTCATAAATGGAACGCGGCGTCACTTCGTGAGCGCAGACGCACCAGAATGAGGCCGCCGGCACGCGCCGCAGCCCGTGAGCCTTGGCGCACAACCCGCAGGATTTCGTGCGCCATCCTCAGTGAACATTCGGCGCCACATGGAGCGACAATATGACTGCAAACACAATTCCCAGCGCGCAGGTCGGCAACACCAGCTTGCAAGTCACGCGATTGGGCATGGGCACCGCACCGATCGGCAATCTCTACAGTGATTTGGACGATGAAGAGGCCCTCGAAACAGTCCGAAGATCCTATGAAAATGGAATCCGTTTCTTCGACACTGCTCCTCTGTACGGCGCCGGGGAAGCGGAGCGGCGGCTCGGCGAAGCGTTGCGGGGCATTCCACGCGACAATGTGGTAATCCAGACCAAAATCGGCCGCATCCTGCGTCCCGATCGATCGATCTATTTTGACTACAGTCGGGATGGCGTAATGAAGAGCATTGAGGCCAGCCTCGAGCGATTGGGAATGGACCGGGTTGACATTGTTCTTGTACATGATCCCGACTTCGTGAATGAAGAATTTCACAATAAGCAGGCGCTGGATGAGGCCTTCCCTGCACTGGTGGACCTGAGAGAGCAAGGAGTCATCGGCGCGGTGGGAGCAGGCATGAACCAGTGGGAGATGGAGTGGGAGTTCGCCAGGAAGATCGACGTCAACTGTTTTCTGCTGGCCGGGCGCTACACGCTCCTGGAACAGACTTCACTGGATTTCCTGGATTGGTGTACCGAGAACGATGTGAGCATCTTTTTGGGCGGGGTATACAACAGCGGCATTCTGGCAACGGGACCAGTTTCCGGCGCGAAATACGACTACTTAGACGCGCCAGAAGAGATTCTGGCTAAGGCGCGACGCCTTCAGAAAATAACGTCCAAGCACGACGTGCCCTTGCATGTGGCCGCCCTACACTTCGCGGGGGCCCATCCCGCGATAGCCTCCCTTGTTATCGGCTCGGCGACAGCAGCCGAGGCCGATGACAACCGGGCCATTTGGGATGTGGAGCCGCCTGCAGCGATGTGGCAGGAACTACAGGACAGCAGACTGGTCGCGGCTTCGGCGCCGCTACCTTCCTGACCTAGAGGAGAATGGTGCCATGTACGCCTCTCTACAGGGAATCCTCCAGTCAATACTTGTGTTCCTGGGCCGGTTGATTAGCAGCCTTTTTGTTTCTGTTTCAGTAACGGGCTTGGAGAACTTCCCGCGCAACGAGGCCTTGATACTCGTTTCCAATCACTTCAGCTGGTTCGACGGCCCTTTGCTCATGATCTTCCTGCCGGTCCGCATCGTTTTCCTGCTTGCCATTGAGACAGAACGCGTCTGCTTTTTCCGTTTTCTCAGCCGGTCGTTCAATTTGATTCCGATCTGGCGGGGGCAGGTGGATCGCAAGGCAATGCGTGCTGCGCTGGCCGCGCTGAAGGACGGCCGAACCATCGGCGTTTTTCCTGAAGGGGGCATCGATCCCTCCATGGCTGGGGCGCGGGAGCGGGGCGAGCGGATCGAACGGATTGCCGGTCACACGGCGCGCCACAGCGCAAAACTGATTCACGCCCAATCAGGCGTTGGCATGCTGGCTTCACAGGCGCAGTCTCGCCTCCTGCCCGTAGCCGTGCTGGGGACAGAAAAGATTCTGGTCAACCTGCGTAAGTTTCGCAGGACGCATGTGAGAATACGTATTGGCAGACCGTTTGGGCCACTGACAATCCCCGAAGACCTTCCTCGGAGCGAGAGACGGAGACACTTTGACGCCCTCGCTATAAAAGCCATGACCCAGGTCGCCTCCTTGATGCCTCCCGGAAACCGAGGTCCGTATCAGGATGTAGCCTGATATTGGTTGGTGGTCAAAGGGTCCTGTGGCCAGAAAGATCTGCCGATGGGGCGGTAAACCCTACCCGCCTCTTACCTCCCGCAAGCACCCACCAGTTCAAGCAGAGGAATACAGACTTTCCAAGTTAGCATATGTTAGGCTTGCTTCTTTTCGGGTTCGCTGCCGCGCACGAATTCGTAGGCGAAAGCCCCGAGTGCCGCGCCGAATATCGGACCGAGCCAGTAGATCCAGTGAGCCGTCCATTCACCGGAGACCAGGACCGGGCCGAAGGAACGGGCAGGGTTCATTGACCCGCCGCTGATCGGGCCTGCCCAGAGTATGTTCAACGCCACCGCCCCACCAATTGCAAGCGCAGCAGGTAGGCCCTGCGCACGTTGGTCCGTAGCTACCGCCGCAATGACAAACATCAGGATGGCGGTTATCAAGACCTCCATGACCAGAGATTGCAGAATCGGTCCGGCCGGAAGATGGGCGCCCAGTCCGAAAACGTTTCCAAACATAAGCCGGAGTACGGCAGCTCCCAGTGCAGCTGCACTAAGTTGGCCGACGATGTAGACCGGCACCTCGCGCCACGGGAAGTGACCCGAAAGAGCAAACGCCAGCGTCACTGCCGGGTTCAGGTGGGCCATTGACAGGTGGCCGGTCGCGGCTACCATGACCATTACGACTAGCCCTGACGAGAAGGCCATGCCCATGTGTCCGTACGCGCCCGTCAGCCCGCCAATCATGACGGACCCGCAGGCAGCCAGAACAAGAAAGAATACGCCGATGCATTCGGCGCCCGTCCGCCGCAACAGAACCAGGTCCATGAGAGGTTCCCTTCGCTGGAATCCTACTGGCGAATTGAAAGGTTTGTACAGACGCAACAGGGCCCGTTCCCGAAAACAGGCCAAGACCCTTCAGCCTTTGTGTTCGTCGAATGCCATTTGCACTAGGCCGCAAAACAGTTTGAAACTTTCTCTGCCAGTGTGGATGGATTTGAAACTTAAGGATATCTGCATCAACAGCCAATCCTACAGGTTCGAAAATAAGTGCAAATTATGAAGAGGTTAGTAGTTGGTTAATGAATGCGACCACTTTGCTGTTCTCCTACATGCGACCGCCCAATTGTGACGAATTCTGCCAGTTGATGTATCCTATGCCTTGTTGCCCACCGGGTTGGCATCACGATCCCCGCGAAGTTGCCGCCTAGCCACGGGCCGTCCACAGGTTGAAAACAGAATTCTGGTCGGAAGTTGACCCACCTAAGGAGGGAACCATGACAGACGCCCAACGGAGCAGGAAATGCCAAGTTTCCCGACGCTCGTTCCTGCAAGGAATCGGCATCGGCTCCACTACATTGTTGCTGGCGGCGTGTCCGGCGCCGGCGCCCGCGGACAGCGGCGGAGAAGGCGGCGCGGCCCCTGCCGCCGAGGATATCGAATTGGACTTCTTCGCCTGGGGCGACGCCTCTGACATTCCCGCGTGGGAAGCGCTGGGGAATGCCTATACCGAGCTGAACCCGAACGTTACGATAAAGCCCTCGATTAGCGGCACCGGTGTGGATTATTACACCAAGTTGCAGACCACATTCGCAGGCGGTGTCGTGCCCGAAGTGGCCTCTTTCCAGGGTTGGGAATGGCAACCATTCAGCGATGCCGGACTGTTGGCGCCCATCGACGCCTATGTCGAACGGGACAACTTCACCGGCCCCTATCCTGAAGGCGTAGACAGCATCGAATTCAGTACACGCCGCGACGGGAGCCGCTACCTGATTCCGCTCCAGTCCGGCGTGATGGTTATGTTCTATGCGAAAAATGTCTTTGACGAGGCCGGCGTTGCCTATCCAACCGACGACTGGACGTTTGAAGACTTCGTCAGCATTGCCGAGCAGCTCACCAGCACTGACGGTGATTCAAAGATGTACGGCTATCAGGCCAACGGCAGCTATGCCCGCGACATTCACTGGATCCGCGCCACCGGCGCGCAGGAGTTCGACCAGTTGGTGGATCCCCGCACAGCCATGTACGACCAGCCGGAGATTATCGAAATTCTCCAGTTCGTTGCCCAAGACTTCATGTACGGCCTGGGCATCTCGCCGACACCGGCCGATCTGGAAGGCGGCACCAACACGATCGATACCGGCAACGCAGCCATGAAGTATGAAGGGCCCTGGTTCTTCCGCGGCTGAATAGCCCCGAACTGCGCGAAGAGGGAAAGGAGATCGAGTTCGACGTGGTGTTAATGCCACAGATGGCGGACGAGAGCCGGCCCCACCGTGGTTGGGCTGAAGGCGTGTGCGTACCGAAGAGCGATTTGGTAGACGCTGCCTGGGGGTTTGTCCACTATATGGGCGGCGAAGAGGGCCAGAAGACGTATTCGACCATAACCGGCCGCATTCCCAATACAGCGTCGCTTGTAGAAAACTTCTGGGGCCCGACGATTGAGGAGCGCTTCGGTGTCTCCAACGCAGCCGCCTTCAGCAACGCCTTCCTGCGTTCCGAGGTCGACGTTATCGGCGGCGTCTCTCGCGGGCAAATCTGGAGCGAAGTGGCGAAGCCGGTTGCCTGGGATCCGATGCTGGCCAACGACGCAACCGCTGCTGACGTCGCTCCTGCGCTCAATGAAGGCGTGCAGGCCCTGCTCGATGCCCACTGGGCGCGACAGGGATAAGAAAGCTACGCTATACAGAGGGGGCGGCGAACTGTATCGCCGCCCCCTCGAGGATCAGTAATGGCCGCAACAGCTACCGTAAGCGGCAAACGCCGAGTCTCCAAACGACAACTCCGGGATTGGATCGCCGGCTATCTGTTTGCGTCACCGTTTATCATCGGGTTCTCGGTCTTCATCGCCTTCCCGATGTTCTATTCGGTCTATCTGATCTTTGTTGAATGGGACCTTCTGCGCCCGCCTGTGTTTGTCGGTTTCGCCAATCTGGCGCAGATGTTCAAAGACCCAAAGGTCAATCTCAGCCTCTATAACAGCGCCTTTTACACGATCTTCGCGGTCCCCATCCAATTAACGATCTCCTTCACACTGGCGTTGGCGCTTACGCAAAAGATCCGCTTCCGCGACTTCTACCGCGCCGGTTTCTACATGCCGATTATCGTGCCCTTGGTTGCCAGCGCAGTGGTCTGGCAGCGGGTACTGCACCCGGAATTCGGCATCCTAAACGAAGCGCTGAGCTGGTTCGGCATTGCGCCGCGCATGTGGCTCTTTGAACCGCACCTGACCAAGCCGGCTTTCATCTTCATGTCCTTCTGGATGATTGGCCGCCAGATGGTAATTTTTATCGCCGGATTGGGCAGTATCCCGGAGTCGCTGAAAGAGGCCGCCAGCCTGGACGGGGCCGGCACGTTTGGCCGTCTGCGCTACGTCATTCTGCCGCTGATGACGCCCTTGATCTTCTACAACATGGTGATCGCGATCATCAACTCCTTCCAATCGTTTGTGCCGGCGATGATCATGACCGAAGGCGGACCGCAGGACGCTACCCTGTTTGTGGTCCTGAACATCTATCGCAATGCCTTCCAGTACTTCAACATGGGCTACGCTTCGGCTCTGGCCTGGGAACTTTTCGTCATTGTTGTAGGCTTTACTCTGTTCCAGTTCTACTTGTCTAGACGCTGGGTTTACTACGAGGAAGGGGAATGACGATGCGGTCAGACAGACAAGCGCAGGGGGCTTTGGCGACCGACTGGCAGTCAACCTCTGCCGATCTGCAAGCGAACAACGCCCTACAACGCAGAAAAAGTGAGGCATCTCGCTCCGCCTGGGAAACGATCCGGCTGGTGGTGCTTCAACTCTTTATGACCCTCTTGGTGGTCACCTTCCTTGTGCCAACCTTCTGGATGATCTCCTCCTCTCTGAAAGTCTCGACCGAGGTGTTCGCGCACCCGATCGTCTGGCTGCCCCAGGATCCCCATTGGAACAATTACGTCAAGGCCTTTCAACTATTGCCGCTAACGAGATTCATCTACAACACGCTGATCATTGTTCTGTTTGCTGTCGTGGGAACTGTCGTTTCGTCGGCGCTGGTGGCCTACTCGTTTGCCCGTATCAGTTGGCCGGGGCGCAATTTCTGGTTTGCCTTGCTCCTGGCGACGATGATGCTGCCCGATGTGGTGACCCTGGTACCCCGCTTCCTGATATTCAAAAACCTGAAATGGATCGACACTTGGCTGCCACTGATCGTGCCCTACTGGGCGGGCATCGGCGCAATCTACGTCTTTCTCATGCGCCAGTTCTTTCGCGGCATCCCGATGGAGCTGGAAGACGCGGCCGAGATCGACGGCGCCAGCCGCATCCGCGTATTGGTGCAGATATTGCTTCCTCTCTCCAAGCCGGTGATAGCGACCGTTGCCGTGTTTGCGCTATTGCAGCACTACAACGATTTCATGAATCCGTTGATCTACATCAACTCGATGGACAAGTGGCCGCTGGCCTTGGGCATCCGCGCCTACAATGACTCCTACACCCAGAACTGGGAGGTCGTTTTTGCGGCGAGCACGGTGATGCTGGCGCCGATGGTGGCGATTTTCCTTGTGGCCCAGCGTTACTTCGTCCAGGGGATCGCCATGACGGGATTTGGGGGTAGGTAGCACACTTTGGTCCAGACTCGTTTGTCTGGTCTACTTGCTGTGCGGCCGGCACATTTTGGACCCACCTCCAGGAATGCCAGCCGCGCCAATTAGATTTTCCACTTCGATGCTCTAACTTCAGATTACTTCAGCAAGAAGACGCCCCACTGATCGCTTCCAACCAGGCAGTATAGAAATCGGCAACTGACGCAAATCGCTGCTCACGCGAGGTTTGACAAGCCCTGCTTACAACCTCGAATTGCGCGTCGCTGCCGTGGAAAGCTGAACGCGCCAGCGTACCGTCTGACAGCAGGTTGGCTACAGTGCGCCCCAGCGTGAAAACAGTCGTTCGCTCATCGATTAAAGCCCCTCGCTCAAACTCTTCGGGGGCCATGTATCGAGACGAACCAAACATGCGCCCCATCCCGTTTAAAGAAGGTCCCTCCCGATACCCATCCAGATCTATGACACGTATTTCCTGGCAAGCAAAATCATAAATCAGAGAGCCGTCATAGAAGTCGTTCGCTACCCATCCTACTTGGGCAAGCGCATAGTGTAATTCGAAGACCTGATTGAGCGCCTTCAGAATCTCTGAGATGGGCAGCCTGCGAAAACGCTGAAAAGCCGATTGAAGTTTATAGCGCGTTTCCCGGTTAGCGTAGAGAAGTTCGCCTTCGACCCAGTCATAGACGAGCAGTGGCCCGTGCAACGACTCGATAACGTTGTGTTGCTGGGGTAGAGTGACATGAGAGCAGCTACGCCACAGGCGGGCCGCATTGCGAAGTAGGGCAACTCTCTCTTTGTGAGACAGAAAGGGGCGTGGATCTGAAGGATCGCCCGCGGTTTTGACGAAGAAGCGCTGCTGGTCAACCTCCACGCCATACGATATGTTGCCTGAGTCCTGTGAATGTTCGTCAAAGACGGCAAAGAGAGAGCCTATCTCTCTCAGATAAGTTTCCGGTTTCTGACCAGTAGACTCAATTTTGAGTAGCTGATGCTTCAACCGAGCATCCTCCCCAGGCCGCGTGATTTCTGCGGGCTGACTCAGCCAGTGCCCGCTTTTTGACAAACCCGAAGTTTGGTTCAGCCCTTGATTCCGGTGAGTGTGATGCCTTCGATGAAGGCCCTTTGAGCGAGGACGAAGACGATGATAACGGGCAGTATTGCCATCGTATTGCCTGCCATGGCAAGATTCCAAAGCGGGCGGTCTCGATCGAGGAAGTAGGTCAGGCCCAAGGCGATGGTGAAGTGTTCCTGGCGCGTGAGGAATATAAGGGGCGCCAGGTAGTCACTCCAAACTCGATTGAACTCGAACAGTGTCACTGTCGCCAGAACCGGCTTGGACAGCGGCAGGATGATACGTGCGAAGATGCCGAATTCGGAACAGCCGTCCACTCTGGCGGCGTCGGACAGTTCCATAGGGATGGTCAGGAAAAACTGGCGCAGTAAGAAGATGTAGAAGGCGCTGCCCAGGAAGTTTGGCACGATGAGCGGCAGGTAGGTTCCTGTCCAGCCCAAATTCTTGAAGATGACGAAGACTGGAACCATCGTCACCGCCCACGGGATCATCATCGTGGAAAGGCAGATGAAGAAAAGAACATCGCGTCCCCAGGCACGAATGCGGGCGAATCCATAAGCGGTCAGCGTACAGGAGAACAGGACTCCAATGATGGATGGGATGGCGATCTGCAGGGTGTTGACAGTGTAACTGAAAAAGGGAATGAAAGTCCACGCCTCGGGATAGGTCTGCCATTGGAGCGGCCAGGGGATCCATGTCGGCGGCGAAATGAACACGTCTCCGGGTACTTTGAGAGATGTGGAGACCATCCAGAAGAAGGGCAGCGCAAACGCGGCCGCCGCGATCAGACCGGCAAGATATGCAACTGCTTTGCCCAAAGCGCTCCCGCCCGCCTGCAGTGTTCTGCCCTGCGCAACAAGGCCGGTATCCTGCCCCTCTGAGATCGCCATAGTCACTCCTTACCAGTGTCGCTCCCTCTCGTCATTTCTATCCTTCACCGCCATAATAGACCCAACGTGCCGAGGTCCGGAACAGGATCACGGTCACGACGACCACGACGCCGAAAAGAATCCAGGCCATCGCGGATGCGTACCCCATGCGGAAAAAGCGAAAACCATTTTCATACAGATAGAGAACGTAGAACTCGGTTGAACGTATCGGTCCGCCGCCGGTCATGATCCAGGCGTTGGCGAAGGTCTGGAAGGCGGCGATCAGGCCGGTCAGCAGGCTGAACAGGATAGCGGGCGTCACCATGGGGATGGTGACATGCCACACGCGGTGCCATGCGTTGGCGCCGTCCACCTTGGCGGCGTCGTAAAGCGCTCGCGGCACGTCTTGCAGTGCGGCCAGAAAGATGAGTACCGAACCTCCCACCAGCCAGAGCTGCATGATGACGAGGGAAGGTTTTGACCAGGTTGGACTTCCCAACCAGGAAGGGCCTTGGATTCCGACCAGGGCAAGCAGGTTGTTGAGCAGCCCCCAGTTGGAGTTGAAAATCCACATCCACAGGATCGCGGTGGCACTGATCGGCACCACGATGGGAATGTAGAAGATCATGCGCAGCAGGACGCGCAGCCGCAACTGCTGATTGAGCAGGAAAGCGATGAGGAAGGCGGTAAGCACGCCCAGGGGAACGGAAAATACCACGAAGTAGATGGTATTACCGACGGCGTTGATGTAATGCGTATCCTCGGTCAGGTTGGAATAGTTCCGCAGCCCAACCCATTTTGGAGGCTGCAAGAGGTTGTATTCGGTAAAGCTATAATAGAGAGACAAGAGGAGGGGATAGACGAAGAAGGCCAGGAACCCGACAATCCAAGGCGATATGAAGGCCAACATCGTCAGGAATCGCTTGGTCCCCGGCGTCAATCGTCTATCCCCCTTTATGCTGACAAAACGCTTACTTGTCAGGCATCCAACACTTTTGCGAGTTCAGTGGTCAGTTTTTCCTGGAGAATTTGCAGGCCCTCGCCGGCGTCGGTCGTGCCGAAGCCTACCTCTTCCTCCAGGGACAGAAACTCGTCCCAGGCCAAGTACCAGTTCGGGTCCGAGGCAATGCCCCAAACGCGCGTGCCCTCCGACAGCCCGCTAGTGTAGAAGTCGAGCCCAGGGTAGAGGGAGCTCATATCAAGTGACTCGATAAAGCTCTTCGTTCCCATGATAAAACCGGAAACGTCATAGACGCGCCGGTTATACTCGTCGGTGGAAGTGAATTCCAGGAACTGCCAGGCGGCGTCCACGTTTTCTGAGCCGTTCAGAATCATGGCCGTGTGCGTGCCGGCGAAGAATGGCATCTTGCCCTCGCCTGCTCCGTCAGGGACAAAAGAGAATCCAAACTCCAGACCCTCTGCGGCGTTGAGCGCCAGCGAGCCAGGCGTCCAGGAACCGCCGGAAAAGAGGCCAACTTTGCCTGCCGCAGCTGGGCTGGGAATCGGCTGACCCTCCTGGGCGGCCTTGAATTCAGCAATCTTCTCGGCTCCCACCCTGTCGTAGAAGGACTTCGCGATCTGCAGAGCCTCTGCGAACTCTTCGCTGTCGAAGTTGTATTCGAAAGTCTCGCCGTCGAAGTAGCGCTTGCCCATGACAACGCTCCAGCAGTCGGGATAGGTGAGAATGCCCCTGATATCCATGCCGAGTGTCTGGACGTTGCCGTTGTCATCGAACTCTTCGAGAGCCCCGGCCCAGGCGTGGAGCTCTTCAAAGTCCGCCGGCAGAGCATCCTCATCGAGGCCGGCCTCCTGTACCAGGTTTCGGTTTCGGGCCAGGCCTAGCCACCCCACCCCCTCATTGGCTGGCAGACCCCAACGTTCTCCAGCCCAGTGAACCGCCTCCAAGTGGGCGGGCTGGTAGTTTTCAAGATCGACAACTGTGCTGCTTTCGATATAGTCGTCTACCGCGACCAGTGCCCCGCGCCCAGCAAGGGGTGCACATAGGATCAGGTCCACAAGATCGGGCGGGTCGCCTGCGGCAAATGCGGCCAGCGTTTTGTCAAGGATGACACCGCCGGCGGTCAGCGGGTGCATCGTGATGTTGGGGTTGTGTTCGGTAAACAGGTCGCAGCCGGCTACCTGACCCTCACCGCCCAGGCCACCCCAAATGTACCAATAGTCAAGGTCGATCTGTTCGGCTGCGGGGGCCTCATCTCCACCGGCCTGAGGAGAGGCTGCCGGAGCACAAGCGGAGGCAGCAACGGCAGTGACGCCCACCCCCGCGACTTTGAGGAATGACCGTCGAGACAAGCGCTGATCGAGACTTCGCATTTTTCGCTCCTTTCAAGTGAAAGACTGAACGGGAAAATCGAATGTGCCTCTAAGTCAGGAGATACAGGAACGCCAGTGCAGGTGGTGCATTTGGGCAGAGTGCTCGCCGCAACTTACTCCCGGCCGACGCCGCGCACCACGTAGTTGGCGACGGCAAATGAATAGGGCGGATCTTCGGCCTGCGCATCGCGATAGGTCGGGACCCAGGTCCAACGCTCGATGCGCTCAGTGTTGGGGTGACTCGCGTGCATTGTCAGGTCATGGAAAAAGACAGCACCGCCGGCCTCCACCGGCGCGGTGACGGACGTGCTTTCATCGATCGTCTCGGGCCGAATGCGGTGGCCGAAACCGGCGCCGTCGCTCATGTCGCCATCGTGAATCACGCTGCCGAGATGCGAGCCGGGCAGTAGCTTGAGACATCCATTTGCGGGCGTGGCGTCGTCCAGCGCGACCCATACGGAAATCTTGTGCGTGCCTTCCCAGTACGGCCAGTCCTGATGCCAGGGACTGGCAATATGTGTTTCCTCGTCTTTGTAAACGACTTTGTCGCTCAAGAATTCGACATTTGGACCGAGAATGGCCTCCAGTATGTCGACCAGGCGGCTGTCGCGCACGGCTTGCCGGAACATTTCGCTGCGCGCGGCCAATCCGACATACACACCAGTTTCATCCACCATCTTTCTGGGACCGTCTTCCCCTTCGGACTCTTGTCTGACCTCTTTCAGAATCTCTTGAATGCCCTCTTTAAACAGTTTGACCTCGTCGCGGCGGAACAATTTGGGAACAACAACAAAGCCGTCGCGGGCGAAGGACTGGGCGATTTCTGAAATGGCTGCGTTCATGGTCTTCCCTTTCCTTGATCGCAAAAATACAAAGTATTCTGTGCTGAAAACGATACTACGGAGATGAACTTTCTGTCAACAGCATTTTCCCTGCTAGCTAAACCGCTACCCTCGCTTCCTCAGATGGACGGGTGATCAGTCAAGATAGCGGGCAGCGACGCGGCGAAAAGTGTCTGCCCGCTCCGCGACAACGTCTAGGTCGTCGTGAATCGTGACGCCAAAGGCTGAGCCAAGGCCAGCGTCGGACACGCCGATGCTGATATTGATCGAGCGAGACAGCAGGTCGTCAGTGCGGGGCAACATGCCTTCCCGGTATTGCATTGCACCGCCGCTTTCGGCGTAGTGGGGGCAACTGAACGAACAGGACAGCGGCGTAGGCATGCGCTGTTCCAGCAGGTGTTCCATATTATTGTAGACGTGCCAGCCCGCCTCGGCCACCACTTTACTCTTCAGGTCGTCAGCAATCTTTCGCGCTATATCCGCAGTCGGCAGGATCACCGTCAGAATAGTGGCGACCTCTTCCTCGGCATCGAGCACTTCGCGAAACGCAAGGCCCGGCAGATCGGCTAGGGCCGCCTTCAAATGGCGCTTCTTGGTCTGCAGAAGATCTATCAGACCTGGCAGTTTACGCAGTTGCGCCAGCAGCACCGCTGCCTGCAGCTCGGTATAGCGAAAATCCAGGCCGAGAAATGGGCGCTTACCGATCTCCACGCCGGTCCGCAGAGGGGAATGACCTTGGTCATGAAACGCAAACGCCCGCCTGTACAATTCTTCATCGTCGGTGATAACCATGCCGCCGTCTCCCGACGTGATCGTCTTATAGATGTTGAAGCTGAACGCGCCGACATGGCCGATGGAGCCTATAGGACTTCCCCGGTAGGCCGCGCCGAATGCCTGGCAACAGTCCTCTATGAGGTACAGATTGTTTTCGTCCGCGACTGCCTTGAGTTCCTTCAGACGGGCCGGATTGCCCATCATGTGGACGGCCATGATCGCCTTGGTGCGGGGGCTAATCTTTGCCTTCACGTCCTCCGGGTCCAGATTGAAAGTGCGATCGATCTCTGCCAGGACCGGCACGGCGCCGGTGTAGACGATGGCGGAGATGCTGGCCACAAATGTAAAGCCAGGGACGATCACCTCATCGCCGGGGCCGATGCCCAGCGCCACCATCGCCGCCAACAGCGCAGATGTCCCAGAATTTACCGCCACCGCGTAGCGCACCTGCGACATGGCTGCGATTTCCTGCTCCAACTGGTAAACTTTGCCCTGAAAGCGCGGGTCGTCCCCATCTGCGGTCGAAATGCCGTACCGATAGAGATAGCCGGCTCGCAACACCTGCAGGACTTCCTCAATCTCCTCTTCGCCAACCAGTTCCATGCCGGGTCCGGCCATGTGACGTTCTCCTCTTTTTCACCGAACCGACCTCCATGCGGTCAGTCCTGATGATACCAGTATGCGCGTTGCTGTCTCACCTGGTCATGACTTGACGCCTTCAGCCGCCATAGCCTGCGACATTTGTGATAACCGGGGACCAGGCGAACTCTTCGTCCAGGGGAAAGATCGGGCGTGTTATGTATCTGTACGGTAACCGGGTGAAATCCAAGTCAGAATAACCTGGGGTCAGTGCCAGGATCTCGCGCGGTGCGGCGTCGCGTAGCTCCGGCATTAGATAGCCCAGTTTCACAACGACGATTTTGTGCTCAAGCGGCTCGATTCCGGCCACGCGAAAGTTGTTCAAGGTTGAGAAATACATGCGCCTGTCGGCAACCAATACACGCACGCCGCCCACGCGTACAGTGGCGATGGCGGCCTCCTTGGTGTCGGGCCCGGCCTGGCAGAGATGTTCCACAGTGCCCGTGACTTCCAAGGGAGCGCCATACTCCGTGTCCATCTTGCCACCCAGACTGAGCGATACGGTAGCGCCAACGCCGGCTTCGAAACAGATGCGGGCAGCCGCGCTGTCGGGAATACCGGCCACAATCGCGTCAGGGACGTCTTTGGCTATCAGACGCGCAAGAAAATGTGGCGCGTCGCCGGGTGTGCCCGCGGTGGGATTGTCCCCGGAATCTGCGATGAAGACGCAGCTTTCCTCGGCTTCCAGGGCGAGATCGATGGCTTCGTCAGCGGACGCGGCGGCTTCCGAATCAAAAGTGAAGTTGTGGCGCTGGTCCCACATGGCCTGCGCCAGCCGTTTGGCCTGCCGCCGTGCATGGGGCAGGTGCGGCTCGTCCTCGGCAATAACCACGACGCTGATGGAGGAATACGGCGCGTCCGCCCAGCCAAAGCCGACCAGTATTTCGGCGGTGAGGATGCCCGGCTGTTGCCCAATCTCGACAGCCAGCGCCAGCAGCGACTTCATCGGCTCAACGCCAGTGGTAGCCTTTTCGCCGGGCAATATCATCGGCACGCGCACAAAGACTGGTCGCGGGCGATGACCGCCTCGAATACAGTGGACGAGCAGCGTCATCGCCCTTTCCAGCGTTTGTGGCGCGTCACGGTGGGGAGCAGTACGATAAACCGTCCAGATATCAGCCTTGTTGGCAAACTCTTCGGTGAGGTTGCCATGCAGGTCAAACCTGGCTGAGATCAGGATTTCGTTTCCAACCACGGCCCTGATCGAACGCACCAGATCGGTCTCGCCGCTCCAGATGTTCTCTACCAGAAGCGCGCCATGCAGTACCAGGCAAATGCCGTCGAGTTGGCCCGCTTGCTCAATACCTTCGACGATCTCGTCTCGCAGCTGGAGGTAGGTGGCCTGTTCCACGGTGCCGGATGGGGCCAGAGCACCTGCGTACAATACGGGTACCAGTTCAACGCCCAGGTCGTCCATCATTTCGGCAAGCGTGGCGTATTTCGGTCGCACCGATGACCCCGCCGCCGTCCCCGCTGCGTAGGGCGAAAACGGGCCTTCCCCCTGCAAGATTTCCTGGCCGCGCCAGACCTGAAAATGCTCCATTGTTGTCTGTAACGGGGAAGTGTTCAGGGCTTCGTGGCTGATGCCGGCGATTGCTATGCGCATTGTCGTTATCTCCATGCTAAGGAGGCGTCATGAAAAACCACACCCATCCGAACTTCCGGGTACACTTGCGCAGATGCGGACGGATGCGCTTTGGATCTGGATTCCTTACCGCGATGTCCGAGGTAGCGTGTTTAGGCCGTTGTACATTCGGATCAGAGTGGTGGGGACACGGTGCACGCGCCGTGAAGTGGGTTTTCCGCCAGACGAACGCTTCGGCGGAAGTGAAGGTTACTTGACTGCGCCGCTGGTCATGCCCTGCACCACCCAGCGCTGAAAGACGACAAATATGATCATCAGCGGGAGACTGGTTATGGTTGAGAGAGCCATAATCGAATTCCAGTCCCTGACAAACTGGCCAAAAAATGCGGCCAGGCCGATAGTGAGCGGCTGCGCGTCCGGCGTGTCGGTTAACGTCACCGCAAGGAGAAACTCGTTCCAGGCAAAGATAAAGGCGAAAGTGCCCGTACTCACAATTCCGGGGACAGTCAATGGTACCAGGATCTTCCACATGGCTTGCAGACGAGTGCAGCCATCGATCATCGCCGCTTCCTCGAGATCGATCGGAATAGCATCCATGTACCCCTTCAGCAGCCAGATACTGATCGGCAGGATAAAAGCGGTGTTTACAATGATCAGCCCAAGTAGGGAGTCATAGAGACCAACAAGATGCGCAAGTCGGAAATAAGGGACGATCAGGGTCACGGTAGGAAGCATCAGCAGGGCCATGATGCCCAACAGCATGATACGGCCCCCTCCCATATTGAAGCGCGAGAACCCGTAGGCTGCCAGGAGACCCAGGATGATGGTGATAACGAGGGTTGACAGTGCCAGAATGACACTGTTTCTGAAATACCCTCGATACCGTTCATTTTCGATCAACGACGCCATGTACTCGAAAGTGAGTTGACTGGGATCCAGCTGTGGGGGATAGGTAAGCACCTCTTTGATTGGACGCAGCGCAGCGTTAACCATCCAGACGACCGGCGTCAAAATGATGATAGCCGCGAGGACTGTCAGGCCGACAATGAAGACCTGGTGAATCAGGTAGCGGGATCGAAGGCGCTGCCTAAAAGCTTGTTTCACCGGCCTCACTCCCTCGAGACAGCAGCCTCAAATAGATGATGATCAGGATAGCCAGCATGAGTAACATCAAAGTGCTGATCGCCGCGCCGTAGCCAAGATTGCCGTCCAGGAGCGCGGTCTTGTAAATGTAGTAGGCGACCGTCTCGGTGCTTCTGAGCGGACCGCCTTTGGTGAGCATTCTGATAAGATCAACGTGCCCCATGGTGGTGATGATGTCAATGGTCGAAATGGCGATCAGGATAGGGCGTAGCTGCGGCAGCGTAATATGCCAGAACCGTTTCCAGGCGTTCGCCCCGTCAACCTTGGCGGCTTCGTACAGTTCGGTAGGAATCGCCTGCAAGCCACCGAGAATGATAATCATGTAAAACGGGTATGACTTCCAGGTATTGACAGCGACGACCGAAGCCATTGCCAGGCCCGATTTCGCCAAAAATTCTATCGGCGCATCCTGACCCAGGACGCCCACCCACAGATAGTTGAGGAGGCCAAACGGGTGGTAGAGAAGGGTCCACATGAGACCCGAAGATGCTGTTGAAAAGACCCAGGGAAGAATCAGCAGGCCGCGCATGAAGTTTCTTACGGTTGTATTGAACCAGGTCTCATTCAACAGTAAGGCCAGTCCCATGCCAATGGCGATATGCAGAATGACAGAGGCAACCGTGAATACGACGACGTTCTTCAGACTGTTCCAGAACCACTGGTCCCTGAGCAGCTCCAGGTAGTGCAGCAGGCCGACAAACTGCAGAACGCCTGCGTCTACGTCGGTCATACTCATTTGGAGCGTGCGCAACAGAGGGAAGATGCTGACAAGAAGCAAAAAGAGGATGGCCGGTCCCACGAAGAAGTAACCATTTAGCTGGCGCCGGGTTACCTTACGGGGCGCGGGCCCAGGTCGGGGCATTTCACCTTCCGTGACCTTTTCGGACGGTCCCACACTAATGGTGCGAGTCGTCCCGCCTTCACGCATTCTGTTTCTCTCTAGCTTTCCAGTGGAGACTTCGGCGGTGTTACGGGCTGCCACGCGGCCCCTCTAGGGCCGGCTGCAGGAGCTTACCAAAAGGGAACTGTGGCCCTCTATGGTCTCGGCTTTTCTTACGCCGAAAGAAACCATAAAGGGCCACCACTCGTTACTTTTTACTGAGCGTTGTCCAATTCCGCCTGCCAGATAGCGGCAGCTTCATCGAGCGCAGTCTGAGCATCCTTTTCCCCTGCAAGCACCTGCTGGAAGGCCTGCTGGAAGGCATCCCGCAGCTTCTGAGCTTCCGGAAGGGGTGAGAAGAGGATGTTGTGCTCGGGATCCTGATTTGCGAAGTCGGGGACGTACCGCAACATCGGATCGTCGGAGGTTTCAAGCGAGGCGACAGCTGCGTTCGTTGCCCACAGCAAGCTGACCTGCTTCGTCATGTTGAGCGACACCTCGTCCGAATAGATATACTTGAAGAACTCCCAGGCTTCTTCCTTATGTGGGGAATTGGCGGCGATACCCATGCCGCTGCATGCCCAGGAGTAGCCGCCGGTCTTGTGCCGCCAGGCCGGCGCGTAGGCCATCTTGATATCGGGATCGATCTGTTTCGCTTTGGTCCAGATGAACGGCCCATCGATGATTGCCGACGTCTGGCCGCTGGCCACGAACTCCAGCATCAGAGCCTGATCTTCGCCAAACGAGCCGGGCACGACCAGCCCCATGTCGTAGAAATCTTTCCACCACTGCATCGCGGCGACGCCTTCAGGAGAGTTGAAGGCCACATTGCCGTCTGCATCGAGCATCTGCCCGCCCTCCTGGGCCAGCCGGAAGTTGAAGTAGCGGAGTAGCAGGAAGCCGCCGTCCTGGAGCGGCATACTCATGCCGTAGGAACCGGCATCCTCATCGCGCAGCGCCTGCAGAACTTCCACGAACTCATCCCAGTTGGTCGGCGGCTCAAGACCCTTCTCAGCGAAAATGTCGACATTGTAGGCGAACTGATAGGGAATGAGATAGAGGCAAAGCCCCCTGGTCTTGCCCAGGAAGTCCATCGGCGTTGTCGCCGTCAGCTTGGCGGCAAACTCGGGATCATCGGCCAGCCAAGGGCTGAGATCTTCAATGAAACCCTGCTTGGTCAGGCCTGCAATCCAGGTAGACTCCGTACCGAAGAGATCGTATGTCTCACTCCCGCCCGCGGCGGCAGCCTGCAGCTTGCCTGCCATTTCAGGCCAGGGAACATCAATTACAGTGACTTTGATGTTGGGATGCAGGGCTTCGAAGTCGGCGATGAGTTGGCCATGGTTGTCCGGCCCCCATTCATTGACCCACCACTGCAGCCACGTAATCTCTACAACCTCGTCCTCCATCGCGTCAGCAGGGGCGGCGGCTTCTCCCGACGCCGGTTGCTGCGCGACGCAAGCCGTCAGCATTACAGCCAACATCAGTATGGCTGCGAACACCAGGTACCGTGATCTTCGTTGCATGGGTTTCCTCCTGTGGAAACTTGGAGTGGATGAAGTGAAGCCGGTCTGAGGTTTGGTCTGACACGCTCTGATTTCAACAGGACGATGAACGATTATCGCCGGTCGTTCAGTGGGTTGTCAGAACAAGTAGAAGTGGTTAGCCAGGATGCCAGAAAAGGCAGCGACAAGCGTAGAAACTGGGACCTTCATTGTAAAGCCTTGCAAAATGCAAATTGAGGACAGGAGCAGATCCCCTTGAAATCCTGAGAGAACAAGACTTGCATTAGCGTGAGAGATGGGGAACCATAGACCTGGTGCCCTCGGCAACCCATGCACGTGGCTACTTATACTACAGCGGGATTGAGGCCGTCAAGCGCTGTTTTTTTCGCAGCTTAGGAGAACTGTTCCCGAGATCTCTCCTACCATTTTGTCGGTGTGAAGCAAGCTACAGGAAAAGGGAGCGGCGTTCAGGTGTTCTCAGTTGGCAGGTTTCCAGACGGAATCAACGGCCCAGCGACCGCTATTGTCGCTGGCAACCTGAAGGGCAGGCTACGCGCAAACGCTAGACCAAAGTACTGTTCTTCGTCCTGAACAGTTCGAACCAGGAGAGCTATGTGTCTACTATTTTCCAGTTCCGCCCGGTGACAGCGGAGCGGTTTCCTGACCTGGCAGAGTTCTCGCAGTGCCACGGCAAATTCCGTTACTGCTCCTGTATGCGATGGCGAATGACCAGCTCCGCCTATCGCCGTTCCTCCAAACAGGACCGTGTGGACGCGCTCGAAGAGCTGGTGCGCGCCGGCACCCCGGTCGGTATTCTCGCCTACTCTGAGGGGCAACCGGTCGCGTGGTGTTCGATCGCGCCGCGAGAGTCCTACCAAGCCTTGGAACGCTACCGCGCGCTGCCCCGCATCGACGACACACCGGTCTGGTCGATTGTGTGTCTATTCGTGGATCGGCATTTCCGCCGCCAGGGGCTCACGAGCATGCTGTTGAAGGCTGCGGTTGACTACGCCCGCGACCAGAATGCTCCCATGGTAGAGGGCTATCCGGTGGAGCCAGATGCCCCTTCGTACACCTACATGGGCACGCCGGAAACGTTTCGCCGCGCCGGCTTTGTGGACGTGACACCTGCAGGTCAGAAGAGGCTGGTAATGCGCAACACGATCCATACTGAGAATTGCCAAAACTGTTGACATATTGGGGAGCTTGTAATATTCTTTGTCGCATGAAGACATCAATTCGTTTGGACGACGACTTACTGACGAAGGCAAAATTGTACGCAGCTACGACGGGCAAGACACTCACTGCTGTCGTCGAGGAGGCGCTGCGCGAAATGCTTGCACGACGCATAGTGCAAGCCGACCGCCCTCGGGTGTCTCTGACAACTGTGAAAGGCAAGGGTGTACGTCCTGGAATTAATCTTGACGACTCTGCCGCCCTGCTAGACAAGATGGAAGAATTGGATGTTTCTTCCTGACGTAAATGTGTTGGTCTACGCCCACAGAGAAGAATCCCCAAATCATCTCGCCTATCTGCATTGGTTGGAAAATCTGATAAACGGAACCCAAATTTACGGAACGGCGGAACTGGTTCTGAGCGGATTCCTCCGCATCGTCACGCATCCACGCATTTTCGATCCGCCCAGTTCTTTTGTGGATGCCCTGGCATTTGTCGAGGAAGTTCGCAGTCAGGCTAACTGCAGGATCATTCGGCCTGAGACACGACACTGGGAGATTTTCTGTCGACT
This sequence comes from Caldilineaceae bacterium, assembly GCA_965116395.1. Classification (GTDB taxonomy): domain Bacteria; phylum Chloroflexota; class Anaerolineae; order Caldilineales; family Caldilineaceae; genus Bin5. The sequence goes on along the minus strand of OZ220684.1, from coordinate 3,670,762 downwards.
ATGTAGGGAATCCAATGCCAAGGGCAATCTCATTCCTGACGCTTACTTGGCGGCCCTCGCGATTGAGTCGGGTTGCACCTGGATCTCAACCGACCGAGATTTCGGTCGTTTCAAGGGATTAGATTGGCAGCATCCTCTCGAACTTCCCACATAACCACCAAATTACTCCTGTTCGGAGCAGATTCCATGAACCCTTCTGAATTGACGCATGTCTGGAGCGAAGCGCCACAGCTTTCGGACGCTCTTACCAAGTTTCCCCACTCGGTCACCCGTCTGATCGCCGACCCGGCTGACCCAGTAGCCAGCGCCAGGCCGGCCCAGGCGATTCTGGCCGCCGCGGCAATCCGCTACAACGACGAAGTCTTTGATCGGTTGCCCAATCTGCGCATCCTCGTGCGCACCGGTATCGGCATCGACAACGTAGATATTGACGCCGCCACCCGCCATCGCGTCGTATTCTGCAACACGCCAGATGGCCCCACCGAATCAACTGCCGAACACACGGTCGCTCTGATGCTGGCAGTGGCCAAGCAGGTCAAACCGGGGATGGAGCAACTGGCTGCCGGTGACTTCGCGCCTAGAGGGTTGCCAATGGGCACGGAATTGATGGGGAAGACGCTCGGGCTGGTAGGGCTGGGTCGCATCGGCGGGCGCGTGGCCCATATTTGCGGGCGCGGATTCGATATGCGAGTGCTGGCCTTCGATCCCTACATCACCGCGGAGCGGGCCGCCGAACTCGGCGTAGAACTCGCCGACTTGGACACCGTCATCGCCAGCGCCGACTTTCTCAGCATGCACGCGCCGTCAACGCCGGAAACGTACCATCTGATGAACGCCGACCGCTTCGCCCAGATGAAGACCGAGGCAGTCCTTCTGAATCTGGCCCGCGGCCCGCTTGTGGACCCAGAGGCGCTCTTGGAAGCGCTGGACAACGGGCAGATCCTCGGCGCAGGGCTGGATGTGTTTGACCCGGAACCGCCCCCGGTCTCTTCGCGACTGCGAACCCATCCCAAGATCGTGGCGACCCCTCACTCGTCAACAACAACGATCGAAGGCCGCGGGCGTATCGAACACATGGCTGTGGACGCGGTGCTCGACTTCTTCAACGGCAGGCAGCCGAAAGATATCTGCAACCCGGGAGTTCTGGAACACGTCCTGTTTAGCAGTAGCTGATTGGCAGTCAGCCGCTCTTGGGCGCTGCACGGTGGAGGGAATTCAGACCTTCATAGGTCATTCATACTGCACTTCCACATTAGTCACGCGTGGGCTGCCGCACGCATTCCACGCGCCCAGGGCCAGTCTGTACTGAACCCACTGGCCGGCAGTAGCTTCCGCCTGCAACGCCTGCGGCCCTTCAATCCACTCCGCGCCATCGCCAGACCCTTGCCACGCCGCCACTTCCAGCCCAGCGGCCGTGTCCCCAAAGCGCAACTGGGCCTTGACCCAGGTGCGCGGCGGCGTCTCCGCCTGCCAGGAAATCTCCGTCACACGAGCGCCCGCCGGCAGTTTGAACGGCGCCGACATATAATACTCCTCCGCGCCGCGGTCGTGGATGCTGTGTGGGCTTACCGCGGTCATCCCGTGCGGGCCTGACGTCGGCAGCCGCGTCTGGCGCTCGGCGCTGAAGCCATCGGGGCCATTCCACCAGACAGCCGAAAAGCCGATATGGTCGCCCTCCACCTTGTGGTTGGCGATCGCCAGGTCGACCCAGCCGTTGCCATTGAAGTCGGCAGCAACACAGCCGGACGCGGAGTGTGTGAACAGGCGTGTCCGGTCCGCCGCGGCAAAGCCGCGCCCGGCGCGGTTCCAGTAGAGGAAGGAGTCGATGTCCCGCTCGCGGCCGTTGTGATAAGAGCAAATGAAGAGATCCAGCTGGCCGTCGTTGTTGAAGTCGGCCACCGCCATCGAGTTGACCGCGCTGGCTGGCAGCAGCGTACGCCGGTCCTCACGCAGGCCGTCGGGCCCGTTCCAATAAGTGTAGACAAAGGAGTCGTGCGGTCCGTCCTGCGAGGTCATGTGGCCGCCGATGATGAGGTCCAGATAGCCGTTGCCGGTCAGGTCGGCCGCGCGTGCGCACGCGCCCCGCACGACCGAAAGCGCTTGGCAGCGGTCCATACTGAAGCCTTCCGGCCCGCCCCACAGAATCAAGCTGCGGTCATACGCGATCTGGGGCACCACCAGATCCAGCCAGCCACTGTTGTTGAGATCGGCCAGATAGATCCAGCGCGGTTCGTTGTATACCACGCCCTCATATTCCATGCGTATGCGCTGCGGATTGGCCGTATCGAAGCACAGCCCTGTCGCTGGATCGGCGGAAGCGCCGTAGAAGATCAGCAGATCGGGATTGTCGAAGCCACAAAAAATGAGATCAAGATAGCCGTCGCGGTTTATGTCCCCGACGCAGACGCCGTGCGCCCGTGCTGTCGGCAGGATCCAGGTTGGCTCGTCCGCAAACCCCTGCGGCCCGTTGCGCAGCAGATAGGAGCCCGGATCGCGGTCGACTGAGTTTTCCGACGCGTTGGCGAGCACGATGTCCACGCGGCCGTCATCGTCGAAATCGCAGCAGACGGCCTCGACCGCGCCCCAGCCTGGCAGCTCCTTGCGCCGCTCTGGCGAAAAACCTTCCGGCCCGCCAAAGTAGATAAAGGGATTGATGTTGCCCAGGCGGTTACGGCCAAAATGGTTGACAAAGATGACTTGCGGCGGCGTGTCAGAGCCCGCCCCCGCCAGCAGTACGCGGCGTGCGTCGTGACAGGGAAGGCGCACGGGATCGTGGTCTACGCCGTCGCGATTGCCGCGGTAGATGAGCGAGTCGGCACTATAGGAGTCAGCAGTGTGGGTCTGACAGAGGATCACATCGGCGCAGCCGTCGCCTGTCAGGTCATCGACAGCGACGTCGCAGGCGTGATGGCTGCTGAGGGTAGTGCGGCGAGTCTCGTCAAACCCTCTATCGCCGCCCCAATAGATCCACGAACGCTCACCTTCGGCAGATGGCTCGCGGCAGGCCAGCACGAGGTCATCATGGCCGTCGCCATTTACATCGCCCACTGCAATTGCCATGGCGCTCGCACAGGCAAGCACGAGCGGCGTACCCAGGCTTCGGTCCGCGCCGACTGGCACGAGGGAGACATCCTGTGGCTGAGGCAGGAACAGATGGGGTACGCCGTCCAGCTGGATGACGCCTGCCAGCGGCCTGGCCTCCTCCACATGCTCCGCATATTGCGCTGCCGCCACATTCTGGCCGGTCTGATCAGTCTCTGGATCATTACAGACCGTCGCCCGTCCAGGCTGGATACCGTCTGCGCCGCCCCAGTAGATTGACACCAGTCCATCGCCGCTGCGCACGACCAGATCGGCGTAGCCGTCGCCGTCCAGGTCGCCGGCCGCCAGCTGCTCTGCGGAGATATCAAGGTCGACGAACCGGTGCGGCTCGAAGCCCAGCTTGGTCTGATAGAAGACGCGCAGCGAACCCTGGCTGACAAAGGCCAGGTCGGGAAGGCCGTCACCATCAAAGTCCCCAGCCGCCACAGATTCGCATTGTGGAACCGGCAACTGCTGCTGGCGACGCTCGCTCATCCCGTCGGGCGCGCCGTAGTAGACGATGGCATTGAGGTCGGGACGAATCCCGTTGTTGCGCATCCCCAGCACCAGGTCGTCATAACCGTCACCATTCAGGTCTGCGACCGCGCCCGTCCACGCGCCCTCCGCCGGCAACTCCGTGAGGCTCACTTGCCCTAACGGGTCTTCGTACACGTAGGCCGGCGGGCGCTCCTGGTGATTCTGGCTGTTGCAGAAGACCAGGTCCATGTGGCCGTTGCCATTGAGATCATACTGGTGGATGCGCTGCAGCACGCCGGCGCGGGACACATACAGGTTCTGCCCTGCATTGCCGAAGTGGCCTTGGCGAAAGCTCTCGAATCCGTACGTTGTCCAGGAGGTAGTCATTAGTCGGGACTCTATACTGTTAGGAAGGCGTTGTCAATACGCGATTTCACGTCGAGCATAGCGCAGCGGCCGTGCGTTCAACGCGCCAATTTCCCCCCAAAGTACGGCAGCTTGTCGGTTCGAGCCCGCCGATGTGCCTCTTGCCCAGATCTTCCTATTTACTGTACCCTCTATAGCGGGCTCATTGAAAGGCAATTGCGATTGTCAAATTGTTTAACGATGCGCAGGGTAGTATTGGAAACGCGGTCCCGGTTGATTCACTTGCATGTTTTCGGACATAGGAGAACCCAAATGGCAGTTCAACAGGTACTCTTGCTTGGACACCCAAAACTATACGAAATCTGCGAACCGGTTCGCCGCAATGAACGCGAAAGCCTCGAACCGATCATCCAGGATCTGCACGACACTTTGTTCGATTTCCGCCGCAAGTATGGTGTCGGACGGGCGATCGCCGCACCCCAGATTGGTGTTATGAAGCGCATGGTCTACATGTATATTTCATCCCCAACCGTCTTCTTCAATCCCGTCATTGACCAGGAAAGCGAAGAGATGATCACCCTCTGGGATGACTGCATGTGCTTTCCTGATCTGGTTGTAAAGGTCCGGCGCCACAAGGCTTGCCGCATAACATTCCTTGACCGGAGTTGGCAGAAGCAGACCCTGCAGCTTGAAGATGATCTGTCGGAGCTGCTTCAACACGAATGCGACCATTTGGACGGCGTGTTAGCCACTTCCAGGGCCATCGACACAAGGTCCTTCGCCCTGCGCAGCCAAATGGATTTCCTGGCCTGAATTCCAGGACCACCCCTCCACGCCCCTTTCCCTGCTGTCTGCTCGGCGCGCCGTCTACCCTGCTTCCACTTCAACCGCACTTTCCAGGAAATTGAATTGGGCCTATCGGGCGCCCGACTGGAATGCCTTTAAGACAGTCGGCGCTGACATTGAGTTGATGGTAAACTGTAAATGTGCCTTCTGTGCCGCTAATGCTTAAAGGATGGCGCGCGTTGTGAAAGATTTCAGACTAACTTTGCCGAAAATGCCGGTTCAGCCTCGCGACTGCGCCGCCGGCTGTTCCCGCGGCAACATCCCACTAGCTTTGAATCTCCCACCGCATTAGGACTTAGAGGCCATCAGAGTCTTCACCCAGAAATTTGTCAGTATGAAATGGCACCAGAAACTCTCCGACAGTCCCGGTGATGGCCGGGAATTGGACAAAAAAGTGTCAGAACGGTTTTTCTGCTCAGGCTGACCTCGATTCCCAGTTCACCTCAAAATCGCAGGAGGCGATTATGTCAGATAGCGAGTCATTGAAACAGCGCATTCGCAGGGGTGACATCGTGATTGGCGTGTCCGCCCCCGTTAGCGCCGGCAAGAGCCAACTTGAAGACATTCTCGGCAAGGACTCTTACAGCTTCCTGTCGGTGGACAGCCAGCATGCGCCTTACAACGAAGAGAAGCTGGTCGAATTCTGCGGGGTGGCCGCGGAGTTGGGCGTCCCGGTCCAGTTTCGCATCAAGCACACGCGGCACGCCTACCTGATCGGCAATATCCTCGATCTGGGCCCGCTCGGCATCGAGATTCCGATCGTGGAGGAGGAGGCGACGGTGGATGAAGCGCTCGAAGCCTTCTACTATCCCCAGTTCGGCAGGAGGAGCTGGGGCGGCGCAGCGCGCTATGGCATCGAGGGACGCGACGACCGCCTGCAGTATGCCGACTGGTGGAACCGCACCGGTATTCTGTGCCTTCAGATGGAGTCGGTTCGGGCCGTGACCAATGTGCGCAGACTTGCCAAGCCGGGCGTTGACTGCCTGACGTGGGGGCCGAATGACCTGCTCTACGACCTGGATGCGCATCCGGAGCATCCTTTCAAGAGCGTAGACGACTGTGTGCGCCATGCGCTCAAGCAGCTGCAGGGCGCGGACGCCAAGATCAGCTTCAGGAGCTACTCGCCAGAAAATCGCAACAAATATATCGATATGGGCGTCACAGTGTTGATGGAAAGCCCGATGCCTTGACACCCGTTTCGCCAGGGCTTTTGACGGTTGCCTGGATTGAGATTCGCACCGACTGCAAGATGTCCATCTACGAAGGGCCGCGAAAAAGAAGCTCTTGTGACAATGGAGGAGCGAGATGGCAGGAAATGGTGGCGGTTCCGAATACAAGGTGGTCGAAGGGTGGGGGCAGGGACCGGCCGGCCGCGCCTTCGGCGGCGTAACGCCGGCTGTGGCGACCGACTCGCGTGACCGCGTCTACATCGCCCGCCGCGAACCTCCGGCGATCCTGGTCTATGACCGTGAGGGCAATTACCTGACCGAGTGGGGCGCCGACCTCTTCAAGAACCCGCACAGTGTCTGGTTCAACGAACAGGACCAGTTGTACGTGGCCGACGTCGATGACCATACGGTTCGCAAGCTCGACACTGACGGACAGGTGTTGCAGACGCTGGGCACAGCCGACATGGTTGGCGAGCCCGGCCAGCCGTTCAACCAGCCGACCTGGGCAGTGGAGGCGCCGTGGGGCGACATCTACGTATCGGATGGATACGGCCAGTTTCGTGTGCACCGCTTCTCCGCCGACGGGACGCTGTTACGGTCGTGGGGAGAGGAGGGCACAGGCCCTGGACAGTTCGCTTTGCCCCACTGCCTGCGCGTGGACAGCCGCGGTCGCGTACTGGTCCTGGACCGCGAGAACAGACGCATGCAGATCTTCGATGCGGAGGGCACGTACGAGGGCGAGTGGCCCAACCTGGACGGCCCCAACGATCTCTACATAGACGGTGACGACAACGTCTATATGGCTGAGGGCGGGTACCGTATCAGCGTCTTCGACTTGGATGGCGAGCTGCTGGCGCGCTGGGGCGAACAGGGCGATGCGCCGGGACAGTTTGCCAATGGCCCGCATGGGCTGTGGCTCGATTCCCGCGGCGACCTGTATGTTGCAGAAGTGCCCTTTCTCGACAACCGGCTGCAGAAATTCACCCGAGAATAAAACGGGAGACTCATCATGCTCACCACCCAGCAGGTCGCACACTTTGACACTTTTGGCTTCCTCTTCCTGCCGCAGCTATTCTCGGCCGATGAGATAGCGGAAATCCGGCGCGCGGCCGATGCGCTGTGGAGAGAAGAGCGCGGCGGGGGTCCCGACGAAGGGGCATACCAGCATGTCGCGCCATTCCTCGAATCGAGCCTCGAGCTTTCCTCACTCATTGAAGACGACCGCATCTACCTGACAGTCGACCGGTTGTTGGGCGCCGGTTTCGTCTGGGGCGGCTCCGAGGGCAACAAGGGCAGCTTCAACGAAACGCAGAGCCACGGGTGGCACTGTGACCGCCCCGGCGAAGAGGAGCCGGACTATGTGCGCATCAAGATAATGCTGTACCTGACTCCCACGACGAAGGATACGGGGGCTCTTCGCGTAATGCCCGGGTCACATCGCCCTCCCCTCTATCACCAACTCCAACAGCTCAACCACATCCAATCAAAGCCGCATGAAATGCCCTTCGGAGTAGCGGGGCCGGAGCTGCCCAGTTGCGCGCTGGAGGTCGAGCCGGGCGACGCCGTATTCTTCAATCACTATCTGTACCATGCCGTCTTTGGCAAGCAGCCCGACCGGCGATACATCGCCCTGAAGTTCGCCGCGCAGCCAACATCTGACCGCCATTTCGAAGCCCTGAGAAAACACGGCGCCTTCTCCTTCCACCGCTCCTTCACCGCCCGCGAAAGACCGCGCATCCGGCAAATGATCGAGCAGCTGCCGGCCGAAGATTGGGCCTGACGGTTGCGGGCGACCCGTCGCCCATAAGAGAGGAGTCACCATGCCCACAGTCGTAAACTGGAGAGAGGCGCAGCCGGTTGTCGGCCATGAGAGCGCCATTGTCTGGAGTTGCTTGCAGCCCAAGCCAACCGGCAAAGCCGCCGCCTGGCAGCCGGCGAATGGGGAAGCGCTGGAAAAGCTGGGCGTTTTCACCCTGCACGCCCTGCAAGGGCGCAAACAGTCGGACCACCACAAACACGAGAATCGCGAGCAACTCTATTACATCCTCGACGGCGCCGGGCAGATCTTGTGCGGCGACCTACTGTCCCCTGTTGAGGAGGGGGACATCATCTACCTGCCGTCCGGGCAGTTCCACCAGCTATTTAACACTGGTGATGGTTGGTTGTACCACCACGTGATCAACATGCCGGTTGACGGTGACGGCGGCCAGTTCGTGTTACGCAATTGGCGCGATGTTGCCCCGCTGAGTGACAGGTCGGGCGCGGTGCGTTGGCGTCTTCTCGGCCCTGTAACTGAGCGGGAAGGTGGCTGTCTGCGCGGCCTGGCCTTCATCGATCGGGAGATGGTGCAGCCGCGACAGCGGTCCGCCGAAGCGAACTCGCAGGATCTTGAGCAGATATACTACATCCTGGCCGGCGCTGGCACACTTGTCGCCGACGGCCAGGAAAGAGCGATCGGTGAAGGCGACGCCATCCACCTGTCGCCGGATACGACCTACTACATAACCAATACTGACCAGGCATGGCTGACCTATCTTATAGTCGCCGCCCGCTAGGGAGTTGTAAATGAGAATTCTGATTACAGGCGCTGCCGGCGCCGTCGGCAAGGTTCTTGTCAACGGTCTGCGCGATCGCTACCAGCTACGCGTTTTCGACCGCGTGCCCTTGCCCGATTTTGAAGACGCGGTTGTGGGCGAGTTGACCGACTTTGACGCCGTGGCCGCGGCCACGCAGGACATGGAGGCGGTAGTCCACCTGGCCGGCAATCCTCTAGGCGGCGCGCCGTGGGAGGAGATCCTCAACAGCAACATCATCGGAACCTACAACCTGTTCGAGGCGGCCCGCCAAAACAACGTGCGCCGCGTCGTTTTTGCAAGTCGCGCCGGCCTGCTGGCTCCCTACCCAGAAGAGATCACACGCACTATCGATATGCCGCCCCGCCCCGAAAGCTACTACTCGATTAGCAAAGTTTTCGGTGAGAACCTGTGTTACATGTATGCCAGCAAGTTTGGGCTGGAGTGCGTTTCAGTCCGCATCGGCAACGTGCGCGCCGACCGGCCCCATGCCGATCATCCCCACCACCTCAGCCACCCCGACCTGGTACGCGTCTTCGAGCGCGCCGTCATCCATCCGGACGTACAGTACGAGGTGGTCTTTGGTGTTTCCGGCGGTGAGTGGCCGCTCTACGACCTGGAACACGGCTACCGCGCCATTGGGTATGAACCGCAAAGCCCTCGTGCGGGTGGATAGTGGAGATTCGCGAGACAAAATTACGCAGCCATCGCCATTTCACATCGATGTTCTCTCACTACGCACTCCTCTCTACTCTCTCTTTGCTTATGGGCGGTCGGCCGCAAGCGGCCTCCCTTGTGCAGGGGCTGCGCCCCCGCAACGCCCCCCTACAAAACCATCCCTCACCCACCTTGTGTGCGCATTCCAGCGGTGCCGCGCCAGCAACCTGGCTGCCGCCAACCGAATACGCATCCAGATAGCCTGAATGGCGGCAGCGATAAAGGGCTGGTCAAGACAGGCACTGTATATGACTTAGCAGTTACCGCGAGACTTTGATCTCGAACTGATGCGGTATGCTATAATTTGCAGGAGAGACATCTGAAACGTGAAGCGCCCTGAAAGCAATTAGGGGCGCAAAAAGCTCTGATTGTGTAAGTACACTAAGAGCAGTTGCCGAACACAGATCTCTGCCAGTGAAACTGTCATCCGAGTATCTGCAAACTCTTAACCGCATTCAGGAACGGGTACTGTGGCTGTCCATGCGCATCGTGCATGAGGCCAACAGCGTTCGTCCGCAGCGGGACGGTGTCAAAGTGGGCGGTCACCAGGCTTCGTCCTCGAGCATGGTGACTATAATGACGGCGCTCTACTTTCACCTGCTCAAGCACGGTGACAGGGTATCGGTAAAGCCCCACGCTTCTCCGGTCTTTCACGCCATCCAATACCTGCTCGGCCAATTGCCCCGCGACTATTTGACCACACTGCGCGCCTTTGGCGGCCTGCAGGCCTACCCCAGCCGCACCAAAGATCCCGACCCCGTTGATTTTTCCACCGGCTCTGTAGGGCTGGGGGCAGTCGCACCGGCCTTCGCCGCGCTGACCCACCATTACGCCCAGATGCACTTTGGTGAGGTAACATCGAATCGCTTCATTGCCATCATCGGCGACGCCGAGCTGGACGAAGGCAATGTCTGGGAAGCCGTCTTCGACGAATGGATGGCCGAACTGTCCAACACAATCTGGATCGTAGACCTGAACCGCCAGAGCCTGGACAGGGTGATTCCCGGCATCCGCGCCGGGACGCTGAAATCGATGTTCGACAGTTGGGGATGGCAGGTGTTGGAGGCGAAGTACGGACGCAGGCTGCAAAGCCTCTTCGCAAAGAAGCACGGCGAACGCGTGCGCAAACGCATTGATGACATGAGCAATGAGGAGTATCAGTTGCTGGTGCGGCTGCCCGGCGACGAATTGCGCCGCCGCTTCGTCACGGTAAACGGCCACAAGGACAGGCACCTGGAAGAGCTGCTCGCCCCAATTAGCAACGAAGAACTGCCCGGCGTCGTCGGTAATCTGGGCGGCCACGACCTCTCCGAGATGATTGGCGTCCTTGAAGAGGCCGATGCCACGGCAGACCGCCCCACCGTGATCTTCGCCTATACGATTAAGGGCTGGCGTTTGCCGATCGCCGGCGATCCGCATAACCACTCGAAATTGCTGAGCGCGGATGAGATGTCAGCGCTGGGCGAGGAGCTGGCGATACCGCGTGACGATGAATGGGCCGCATTTGGGCCGGGATCGGACGAGAGTGTCCTCTGTACCGAAATTGCCCGCCAACTCTATCCCTCCTCTGACCTGCCCGAAATCAATTCCCGGCAGAAGTCGAATGGGAAGGCGATACAACCTCCCATCGGTCTCTCGGCGCAGGACGTTCCTGAAAGTGTGCCGGTCCGTACCCACGGCATGCTCAGTACCCAGCAGTCATTTGGCCAGACACTGGTCAGCATGAGCCGCAATCCGAAGCTCGCGCCGCGTATCGTCACAACCTCGCCCGATGTCTCCACCTCCACCAATCTGTCAGGCTGGATCGCAAAGCAAGGAGTTTTTTCCTTAACCGAAGGCGAGATTTACGAACTGGAGGAAAATCGCGGACTCAGTTGGCGTTACGGCCCCGACGGCCAGCACATCGAGTTGGGCATTTCCGAGATGAATCTGTTTATGATGCTGGGTATGCTGGGCCTCTCAGCGGAGTTGAACGGCCAGCAGCTTATACCTGTCGGCACCGTCTACGATCCCTTCGTGTTGCGAGGACTCGACTCCTTCATCTACGGCCTCTACTCCAAGTCCCGCTTCATTGTCGTCGGCACACCATCGGGCGTCAGCCTCGCTCCCGAAGGGGGCGCGCACCAGTCTACCGTTACTCCGTCTCTCGGCGCGGAGCTGCCAAATCTGAACAGCTATGAGCCCTGCTTTGCACAGGAGTTGGTCTGGATCATGCTGGAAGCAGTCCGCCAGTGCTGCCGCGACGTGGATGGCAGAGCAACCTATCTTCGTCTCTCTACCAAGCCGACCGATCAGTCAATGCTGGAGCCTGCCCTGGAGCGGCTGGGGGCGACTGAACTGCGGCGCCAGGTACTTGAAGGCGGTTACCGTCTGCTGGATTGGCAGACGGCCGCGCCGGAGGCAGATCCCAGCTCGCTGGTCCACATCGCCTCATCCGGCATCATGCTGCCGGAGGCGATGGAGGCGGCCGCGATGTTGCAGGCCGAGGGCATAGCCGTCAACGTGCTCAACCTGACCAGCCCCCGCCGCCTCTTTGAAAACTGGCGCGCCGCCCAATGGGGCCGTCGGCCCGGCAGAGAGCCAAGCCGTCTGCTATCGTGGCTGATCCCCCCCAATGAGCGCCAGGCCCCGATCGTCACCGTGCAGGACGGGGCATCCCACAACCTGGCCTGGCTGGGCAGTCTATTTGGCAGTTACCTGATACCCTTGGGCGTGGACGACTTCGGTCAATCCGGCACGCCTGCCGACCTCTACCGCCATTTCGGGATCGACAGCAACGCGATATTCGAGGCGGCGCTCGTAGGTCTGAATCGAACCGAGTTCAGGTAGAACCGCGCTGGAGTGTGGCTGGTTGCAGCAACTATACGATGTTGATCACCAGCCACCTGAAGTTGCCGCTTAGAGGAGGATTCCGTGGCCGAGATCATACCCATGCCCGACCTGGGTTTTGAGGCCGGTGAAGGTGAACTGTCAGTCTGGCTGAAGAACGTAGGCGACGATGTTCAGGCGGGCGAACCCATCGCCGAATTCGAATCAGATAAGGTGACGCTGGAGGTGGAGGCGCCAATGGCAGGCGTCCTGCTGGAGTTCCTCATTCAGCCTGGAGAAAGCGTTGCGGCGGGCGCGCCCATCGCCCGCGTTGGTGAGGCGGATGAGCTATCCAGCGCGACATCCCCTTCGCTATCCCAAGAGCAATCGCCACCCCCGGTTGCGCCGCCTGAAGTAGAAGCGCCTTCCGCTCCACTGCCAGTCGCTCCTCAGGAGGATCAGCCTTCTGTCCCCGTGCCCGCGCAGCCCACAGGGAATGGTGTATTGGCCACACCCATAGCCCTGCGCATGGCCCGCGAGCACAATCTGGACTTGCGACGCGTGGCCGGAAGCGGCCCCGGCGGCCGCATACTGCGCGGGGATGTAGAGAACCACTTGGCGCAAGCCGGTCCCGCCGCCCCTGCAGTCCCCGCTCGCCAGGCGGCAGGTGCTAGTGCCCCGTCAAAGACCCCCGCCGGTCCGGCGTCTCCCCTCCGGCGGACAATTGCCCAGCGCATGAGCCGCAGCAAGCAGACGATCCCCCACTTCTACATCACAAATTCGGTGACCATGGACGATGCCCTGGCATTGAGAAGGCAGTTCAACGATGCCTTCCCGTCGGATGCCAAAGTTACCGTCAACGACATGGTGGTGAAAGCCGCCGCCCTGGCCCTGCGCGATTTCCCCAACCTGAACGCCTCCTATGTTGAAGACCGCATCGAGCACCACGCTGACATCAATGTAGGCGCCGCCGTCGCAGTGGAAGGGGGCGTGCTGACGGTCGTCAGCAAACAGACTGACCGCAGCGCGATCTCAGACATCGCCCGCGACAACAGGGCCATGATCGAGAGGGCCCGCACCGGCAAGGTCAGGCCCGAGGATGTCTCCGGCAGCACCTTCACCATCAGCAACCTTGGCGGCTACGACACAGATCATTTCGCCGCCATCATCAACCCGCCCCAGGCCGCCATCCTTGGCGTGGCCACAGCCAGGGAAACCGCGGTCGTGGAGGAAAGTCAGGTGGTCGTGCGCACGGTCATGCAGATGACCATTTCCGCCGACCATCGAGTGACGGACGGCGCCGAGTGCGCCGTCTTCTTGCAGAGGGTGAAAGAACTGTTGGAAACGCCAATCAAGCTGCTCTTGGCCTGAGGCAATTTGCTGCAGCCGGTTCATCGGCGATGTAGCCGGAGTCAGCCGTGCGATGAACCATTTCTTGAGAAGAAATCGCACTGCATTCGAACGAGATTAACCGCGCTGGTGAATGGATTAAAGGAGCTTACCACACTGCAACTACACGGGTCACTGAGTGTTGTGCGCACTATCCGGAAATTGATTTGTTTCGTAGCGGTTGCTTTGGCGTGTGCTGCGGTCACCGCTTGTGGCCGGGCAGGTAATGTCGACAGGTACCTCGATCAGGGCTATGACAATCTCAACCTTAGTCAATTCCAGGACGCCATCACAGAGTTTGACCAAGCTCTCCAACTGCAGCCCGATATCTCCGCAGCCTACATCGGCAGAGGCGTTGCCCTTCTTCTGAGTGGTCAGTTTCAAGAGGCCATCGCCGACTTTGATAAGGCTCTCCACCTGGAGCCCTACAATCCCAATACCTACTCCTATCGGGGTGTTGCCAAGGGCAGCCTCGGTCAATTCCAGGGCGCCATCGCCGACTTTGACCAAGCACTCAGTCTGAGGCACGACTTTGCTGAGGCTTACATCCATCGGGGCACTGCTAAGGCCTGTCTTGGTCAGTACCAAGACGCCAACGCCGACTTTGACAAGGCGCTAATGTACCAGCCCAACAATGCCAATGCCTATGTTGGTCGTGGTGTTGTCAATATAAACCTTAGTCAATTCCAGGACGCCATCCACGAAATTGAGCAGGCTCTACAGCTGCAGCCCGACAATGCCAATGCCTCCCTCTATCTGGGTTTCGCAAAGTCCAAACTTGGTCAATATCAGGACGCCGTAGCCGACTTTGACCAGGCTCTCCAACTTCAGCCCGATAATGCCAGCGCCTACCTCTATCGGGGCCTTGCAAAAGACAAACTTGGTCAATATCAGAATGCCATCACCGACTTTGACCAGGGTCTCCTGCTGAAGCCCGACAATGCCCACGCCTACTTCCATCGGGGTCTTGCCAAAATCAACCTTGGTCAATATCAGGGCGCCATTGCCGACTATGACCGGGCTCTCCAACTGCAGCCCGACTATGCCAATGCCTACCTCTATCGGGGCCTTGCAAAAGACAACTTGGGTCAATACCAGGGGGCTTTCGCCGACCTGAAGGCCGCGGCAGCAGTGGAATCAGTGAAAGTGGCTGGCGACGGCGCCTCCCTACTCGACGCGGAGCAGCTCATTTTGCAACTCTGGCATTAGCAGAATGAAGCGCCTGTACGCGAACAGAAGGCTCAGTGCCGGTGGTCTCAGAATTCGCAGGTGCGAGTGGAGGCACTGCTGAAGCGTTCTGGCGGGTGAGAAGGCGCAGTTGTGGCATGCATACGCCAAGGCTCCATCGCCTCTTTTCGCTGTGAGACGGCCGTAGGCAGCGTCTATGGGGAAGGAGGTCGACCGCGACCTCCCGTCAGCGATGACATGCGAGGCAGAAAATCAAGTTTACAATACGGTCTCGTTCATCCGGCATAGCTCCATTCTTCCACTAGTTCTCCTACTATTCCTGAAGAAGGTAGCCGGAGGACTATCTCAGAAGACGAAAAGAAGGTAACCGTGCCCACATTCTCCCCGCACCAACTGACCGCCATCGCCCAAGAAGTCTTCGTCGCCGCCGGCGTGGAACGGAACGAAGCCGGCATCGTGGCTGAACACCTGGTTCAAGCCAACCTGGTCGGACACGACTCTCACGGCGTGCTCCGAATCCCCGAATATATAGAGTGGATGGAAGCCGGCGATGTCGTCCCGGGTCAGCATATGACCATCATGTATGAAACTGAGGTATTGGCGGTTATCGAGGGTGGCTGGGGATTCGGTCAGGTCATCGGCCTGGAGGCAATCCAGGTAGCCATCGAAAAGGCGACGCAGACCGGCGTCGGCATCATTGCCGTCAGCCAGTGCGGTCACATCGGGCGCGTCGGACACTACCCATACCTGGCGGCGCAGCAAGGGCTGGTGACGGTCCTGTTCGTGAACACGCATGGCGGCGGCAAGCTGGCCGCGCCCTGGGGCGGACGCGGGCGCCGGCTCTCTGCCAACCCGATCTCAGTGGGCATCCCCCGCAAGACCGGCGAGCCGCTTGTGCTGGACATGGCCACCTCCGCCATTGCCGATGGCAAGCTCAAGGATATGCTCAACCGCGGCGTGCCTGCCCCGGCCGGCTGCATCGTTGACGCCGACGGCAATCCCGCCACCGACCCGGCCGCCTATGTCGGGCCGCCTGAAGGCGCGCTGTTGCCTTTTGGCGGTCACAAGGGCTTCGGCCTGTCCTTTGTCATCGATATCCTGGCCGGCGCCCTGTCAGGTGCCGGTTGCAGCCGCGACGGCGTTACCCGCATCGGCAACGGATTCCTTGCCTTTGTGATCCAACCTGAGCGGCTCAGAGAGGGCGATGCCTTCTATGCTGATGTCGATGGACTGGTACAGCACGTCAAGAGTTCGGAACTGGCAGCCGGCTTCGACGAGGTTTTGGCGCCGGGCGAGCCGGAGATTCGCACCCGCCAACAGCGCACCCGCGACGGCATCCACGTTGACGACACCGCCTGGGGCAAGATCTGTGATGCGGCCCTGCGCTATGGCCTCAACCTGACCCCATCAGAATAACGCCCCGTAGGCATCGAAATATCTCTCGCTCGTCATCCTTCCCCGCCCGGGCATTTCGAACTCTCGCAGGGGATACGGCAGCGAAAAAACTGAAAATGAGAATCGCTCGGCTGCTCTATCGTTGCTCAGTCGCACCCGGTGATTCATCGCCTTGATCGCGCCGTGTGTCCACATCTCCATCAGATAGCCCGGATAGATCAGTATCGACCCGGAAGCGTCTACCGACTGCCACACAGGTTCTCCGCTTTCACCGGCCATCTCCAACTGCAACTCTTCGTCTATTCCAAAAGGAAAAACCGTAAACAAAGATGCGTCGGGATGCGCGGAGAGCCTCGTATTTCCAGCTGCAGTCGTGGTGAACTGCTGAACCGGGGGATAGTAGTTGTTGGAGACCATGTGGCCGGCATTGTTCCGGTAGAAGTCCAGCAGACTGGGCATCTCTAGCTGTGTCAGCAGCTCGATTTCCAGCGAACGCACAGTCTGAACTACCTCTTTCCATCTTCCCTTCAGAAAGCCCTGGTACTCAACAGGAAACCGTTCCACCGGAAAAAACTCGGACAGTACAAAGGTGCTGATCAGGTCATCCTCGGCCTGATGGCTGCTATCAGACTGGCCATAATAGGAATAGCCGTCGTAAGCATACCCGAAATGCTTCTGCAGAAAGCGTAGCTGATAGTCCCGATCTCTGCATATGAAGGATCGAAAAGCTTCCTGCAGTTCGGTTCTGTCCAACGCAGCACAGGACGTAACGAGATATCCGTTGGCCTTCAATGTATCTGCACTATGCCGTTCGATCATGGGTCAGCTACTCCAGTCTTAGAGTCTGAGGTGCGCCAGCGCGCTTCGCTTCAATTCGAGAAAATCCGCACCCAGAACTGTCTCCTCGTCGCGCGGGTGCGGCAGATCAATCACCAGCTCTGCCGTGATACGGCCCGGCCGCGCGCTGAAAACAAGCATCCGATCGCCAAGCAGCAGCGCCTCGTCGATGTCATGCGTAATGAACAGAATCGTCTTCGAAAACCTTGTACGCACGCCCAGCAGCCACTGCTGCAGCATCCCGCGCGTCAGTGCATCGAGCGCCCCAAACGGCTCGTCCAACAGCAAAATGTCATAGCCGGCCAGGAAGGTGCGCAACAGGGCCGCGCGCTGTCTCATCCCGCCAGACAGCGTGCTGGGCCAGGCATTCTCGAAGCCGTCCAGCCCGAATAACGGCAAAAGCTGACGCGCTTCGGCGCGGGCCGCGTCTCTGCTGCCGCCGGCCAGCTCCGCCCCCAGAACTACGTTTTCGAGCACCGTGCGCCATGGCAGCAAGGTATCCCGTTGCGGCATATAGCCAAAGCGACCCTGCCGGTCTGACGCCTCCGGCAGGGGTCGCCCTTCCAAAAGGATCCGCCCTCTGTCCGGTTGAACTAGGCCGGCCAACAGGCGCAGCAGCGTGGACTTTCCACAGCCGCTCGGCCCAATGATCGTCAGGAACTCGCCCGCTGCAGCCTCGAAAGTCAGGTCCACCACCGCTTCGACCCCGCTGGGCGAGCCCCTGCGGGAACTGCCTTCAAACGTCTTCGAGAGCGATTCGACCGCCAGAAGTGTCATTCCTGCTCAGGCAGGAACTCGTTTGTATATGCGCCCTCGCCGTCAAACGACTCGATGATGCCGCCGTCGATCAGGAAGTCGGCATAGGCCTGCCAGACGTCGCCGGTCTGAACACCCCACTGTGCCGCGTCTGCCCGGTACTCGTTGGCCAGCCATGCTTGGCTGGCGCGAACCAGATCGGCGCCCAGGTCCGGGTTGGCCGCCAGCAGAATGTCGGCCGCCTCGGCCGGACTCTCGATAGCGAAGTCAAACCCCCTGGCCGTCGCGCCGACAAACGCACGTACTGTCTCCGGATCATTCGCGATCATCGCCTCGCTGGTGATCAGAATCGGCGTATAGTAATCAGGAATGCAGTCCAGATAGTCTTTGAGCATGATGACATTCAGGTCAACGCCCTGTAGTTCAGCGTTAATGCCGGTCCAGGCGTAATAGATCCAGGCAAAATCGACCTGGTCGGCTTCGGTGATTGGAAGGAACTCGGCCCAACCCACGTCGATGAATACTACATCCTCTGCCGATCCCCCTGCGCACTGCATCAGCAGGTCGATGGTCGGATACTCGATCGGCGAGCCAAAACTGCCGTAACGCTTGCCGGCCAGATCCGCTGGCTGCTCGATGCCCGCGCTGCTGCGCGAAGCAAAGCCGGACGTGTTGTGCTGAATGACCGCCGCCACCGACACAATAGGCACGCCCTCTACTCGCGCGAAAGTCGTGCCCTCCTGGTAGCTTACGCCAAAGTCAGCCGAGCCGGTGGCCACAACCTGGTGCACATCCGACTCGCCCGGTATCACAATATCCACGTTCAGGCCCGCCTCCTGATACCAGCCCTTTTCCTGGGCCACATAGATACCGGTATGGTTGGTATTGGGCGTCCAATCCAGCAGCAGCGTTACGTCCTTCACCGCCGCGGACCCGTCCCCACTCTGTGCGGCAGGCGCAACCGGCACACAGGCGGCCGCCAGCAGCACCGCCGTCACTATCGAAATAAGCAGCATCGTCCGTGCTATTCGCTCTCGCATCATCTCCTCCTGAAGAAAGGTTTTGACGACAGGCAGCCACCTACCGGCAACTACTGCTGTCGCTCCTCAAAGTGCCACGGCATTGTGCCGCGTTCAATGACAAACACAGCCAGAAAAAGCGCAATGCTCAGGAGGGACGTGATCGCAATGGCCGAGAAAACCTGCGCAGTCTTGAACGCCGCCGACGAGCGCAGCATATAGATACCCAGCCCTTGCTTGGCTCCCACCCACTCCCCAACGATTGCGCCGGTTACACTATAGGTGGCTGCGATTTTCAGGCCCGAAAAAAAGTAGGGCAGCGCCGCCGGCAGCCGCACCTTCTGCCATATCTGCAGCCACGTCGCCCCCATCGAGCGGAATAGATCGATCAACTCCGGCTCGGTCGCGGTAAGCCCATCACTTGTGTTGATGGCGATCGGGAAAAAACAAAACAGTGTCACAACAATGACTTTGGGCGCAATGCCAAAGCCAAACCAGATGATCAACAGCGGGGCCAGCGCCAGAATCGGCACCGTCTGCGAAATAACCAGTAGTGGATAGATCGCGCGCCGCAGCCACGGTGAAAAATTGATCGCGGCCGCCACCGCCACCCCGGCGGTCACGGCAATACCGATACCCGTCGCAACCTCCAGCATGGTCTGCCCGACATGAACGGCCAGCAGAGCGCGCATCTCCCAGAATGCCAGCCAGATCGCGGATGGCGAAGGCACAATCCACTTCGGCACCGCCAGTCCCCATACAACCAGTTCCCAGAGGACCGCCAACGTCAGCAGAACTGCCGCCGGAAACGCCAGGCGCGCCGCCCACATCAGTCGCCGCCTCGAAACTTTGCAACCTTCTCTTCCATCGAAGAGCCGCCAACTGCCTCGCCGATCTTGATGACGGTGACTACCCCCGCAACGCCATCAACAAAGCAGGCGCGATGTGCCGCCTTTGCTACCTCCAGGCAGCTGTCCAGGTCGCCTTCGACTGTCGTCCCCAGCGCGCCCACTTCGTATTTCAGGCCCGATTCCTGGATGACGGCAATGGCGCGATCGACAACTGAATAGACGTCGCCGCCCGTCGAGGGAAGCACTTGAATATCGACATTTACCGGATTTGACATGCTGCCTCCTTTAGAAAATAAAAAAACCGCCCTGAGAGGCGGTTGGCGTTTTGTGCTATCTACAGTTCTTCAACATTTCGCTAATGTTCCTACGCCAGCATTACCTGGATCAGGTCTGTCGGTCATCTCCAGAGAGCGGCATTCGGCCGCACAAAGAGATTTCTCAGCCCAGTTCTTCCGAGCTCCCGATTGCGATTCAGTTTTTCAGGTGCAAATGCGCTCACCCGCAGCGCAACTGTGCACAGTATATTTTAGAAAGTTCAGTAGGTCAAATAAGGAAAATGCGGGGTTCCCGACGCCGTGCCAACGCCTCCGGCAAAAAAAAAGCGCCGGTTCTCTTACGAAAACCGGCGCCTATTCTGATTTGACTGGCTGCTTGTCAGGCCGCTACCAACTTCCCCGTCCCCAGGAGCGGCTGCGCGGTCCCGATGCGCTCGTCTCTGAACTGCTTTGTATACAGGTCATAGTAGTGACCCCGCTGGCGAATCAGCTGGGCGTGCGTGCCCTGTTCGGCGATGCGGCCCTCCTCGATCACCAGGATGCGGTCCGCCTTGCGGATGGTCGAGAGCCGGTGGGCGATGATGAAGCTGGTGCGGTCCGCCAGGATTGCATCCATTGCCTCCTGGACCAGCGCCTCGGTCAGCGTGTCGACCGAACTTGTAGCCTCGTCCATGACGAAAATCTCAGGATTGGCGAGGATGGCCCGCGCCAGGCTCAGCAGCTGCGTTTGCCCGACCGACAGCAGTACCCCGCCTTCGCCCACCTGGCTGTCATACCCTTCGTCCAGCTCCTCGATAAAAGCATGCGCGCCTGCTACCTTGGCCGCGTTCACGACCTCCTCGTCGGTGGCGTCGAGCCGCCCATAGCGGAGATTATCCCAGATCGAACCGGAAAATAGGTAGGGAGTCTGCAGCACGATGCCGATGCGGCTGTGAATGCCATGCAGCGTCCACTCCGTATAGTCCCTGCCGTTGATCAGAATGCGGCCGCTTGAGGGCTCGTAGAAGCGGCAGACCAAATTGACAATCGTCGACTTGCCCGCGCCTGTCGGGCCGACCAGCGCGATTGTCTCTCCCTGTTTCACATGCAGGCTGAAGTCGCGCAGAACCGGATTTTCCTCCTCGTAGCGGAAGTCCACATTCTCGAATACGATGTCTCCCCGCAGGCTTTCCGGCGCCTGCGCTCCATCGCGGTCCTGAATTTCCGGCACAGCATCGACGAGACTGAAAATACGTTCGCCCGACGCGATTGCCTGCTGCATCTCGGCATAGATACGCGCCATCTCCTGAATCGGAAACAGCATGAATGTAATGTAGAAGATGAAGGCTTGGATGCCGCCAATTGTCATTTCTCCCACTTGGTACTGCCAGCCGCCGTACAAGACAATGCTTGAAACCGCCACCGCGCTGATCAGTTGAACCACCGGCAGAAACAGAGCCGACAGCCACGCGGCTCGAAATCCGGCTCGGTACATAGACCGAGTAAGATCGGTGAACTCTTCCAGGTTACCCTCTTCGCGACGCAGGGATTTGACTACGCGCACACCGGTAATGTTCTCATTATAGGCCCCGGTGATCTTCGAATTCGTCTTGCGCACGTCGCGATATTCCACCAGTATCTTCTTCTTGAACCGGAGCGCCACCACCACCAGCACCGGCATGACCGCAGCGACGATCAGCATCATCCGAACGTTTATCACCGCCATGAAAGAAAGGGAGATGATTATGCTGACCCCGCCCCAGGCAAGATCCATTAGACCCCATGAAACCAGATCCCCAACGCGGCTGGCGTCGGACGTCAGCCGGCTCATGAGCCAGCCGACGGGCGTGCGGTCGAAGTACGAGAGCGACAGCTCCTGCAGCCGGCCAAACATCTTTTTGCGCAGATCATACTGAACCCGCTCGCCTAGACGACCCGCCGAGTATATGAAGCCCATCACACCCAGCGCCACCAGCAGCAGTCCCAAGCCGAACTGGACAATCAGCCGCACGAGTTGTTCTGTATTACCGGCCAAAATGCCCTCATCTATGATCCGCTTCGAGAGAAAGGTCAAGTACCCGTCCATAAAAGCGGTCACTACCATCGAAAACAGATAACCAAACATTAACGGCCAGTGCTTCAGACCCTGACGTAGAATACGAGCAACGGTCTGGCCGTTGAACTCGGTATCAAATTCTTCTTCTTCGAACTGTTCGTGTTCTGACATCGGTCAACCCTTTGAAACAGTATGGGGAATTTCAGATTCAGGCGGCGCGCCATTCTCGTCCGGCGTGCGCGGCCCTTCTTCAAGTCCATTCAGCTTCACATCAGCCGATTCGACTACCTCGGCGATTTCTCTTTCAAGATCGGCCTCGACCTGGACCTGCAGTTCATATACCTGGCGGTAGACACCTGGCTGAGAGACCAGCTCGTTGTGGCTGCCCCGCTGAATGATCCGCCCAGCTTCCATCACCATGATCTGGTCGGCCGCCATAACGCTTTGCACACGGTGGGCAATAATGAATGTTGTCCGCCCTTGCATCAACCGGCTCAATGCCGCACGAATGGTTGCATCGGTTTCCGTGTCTACACTGGAGGTGGCGTCATCCAGCAGCAGGATCGCCGGATCCTTCAGCAACGTACGTGCGATAGTCACCCGCTGCTTCTGCCCGCCGGAAAGGGTCACGCCGCGCTCGCCTACCAGCGTATCATAGCCCTTAGGAAAGGTCTGAACTACGTCATGGATTGCCGCCGCCCTGGCCGCGGCCTCCATCTCTTCATCGGATACATCTCTTACCAGACCATAGGTGATATTGTTGCGGATCGTCGTCGAAAACAGGAACGGCTCCTGCTGCACAATGCCGATCTGGCTGCGCAGAAAACCGCGCGCATAGTTCCCCAGTTCTTCGCCATCCAAAATGATGTTGCCGCCGCTGTAGTCATAGAAACGAGGTAACAGGTTGACCAGAGAGGACTTGCCCGACCCGGTCGCGCCGAGCAGGCCGATCACCTGCCCCGGCTCGACGTCGAAGTTGATGTCGCGCAATACATATCCTCGTTCTGCAAACGCCCTCCTCCGCGTTTCCTGCAGGACCTTGTTTGCCGCCTTAACCTTGTTTCCCGTTTTGCCATCTTTTGCTCCACCGCTTTCCTCGGCAGCCGGCGTCTCATAAGCGAACTGTACGTTTTTGAACTGCAGCGCGCCGCGCAGACCCTGCTTGGTCGGTACACTACCATCCTCCAACTCTTCCCGATCCTGACGAATTATCTCCTGCACCCGGTTCAGCGAGACCAAGCCGGTCGAGACATGCGCCACCAGCCGCCCAATCCCTTGCACATTCCAGACCGTAGAGGAGAGCAGACCGATGAAAGCGATATATGTGCCGATGCTTATCCCGCCGTCCAAAACCATCATGGAGGCCATATACATGGCAAACAGAACTTGGCCGCCGGTAAGGATTTCTACAATTGGCCAGAACATTGTATGAAGGTTGGCAATTTTCACGCCGCGGCGGTATTTCTCCCAATTCTCTTCTTCAAAGCGCTCAATCTCATAGGATTGGCGCGCAAATGCTTTCACCACGCGTACGCCGGTCAGCCTCTCCTGCAGGCGATTGGAAACCACCGCGTCCTGACTTTGATAGGACTCGAAAACAGTCTCCATCCGCTTGAAAAAGAAAAAGGAAGCCACGGCAGCCACGGGCAGCACAGGAATTGACAGCAGGGCCAGCCAGCCGTGTAACAGCGCCAGCGCGCTCACGTTCACCAGAAACAGTAGGCCGGTACGACCGATCCCGATCAACTGATCCTGGAAAAGCCGCCGCAGCGTATCCACGTCGGAGGTGGCGCGCTGAATAAGCTCACCTGTCTGCATCGTGTCGTGATAGGTAAATGTCAGCCGTTGGATTTGATCGTATAGATAGTTGCGCAGCCGGCGGGCGACCCCTTCAGCCGTTTGCGCTGCCAGCCGGCCCATCCCAAACGAGAACAGCCCTTGCAGCAGCGCCAGAACGATGACCCCGGCCGCTAGCCACGGAATTTGCCACTGAAGGTCGGCGCTCGCCAATACATCGTCCACGAAGTAGCGCAGCAGGTAGAACACTGCAGAGCGGCTGAGCGCGGCCAGTCCTGCAGCGAGAACAGCAAGGATATAGATCTTGCGAAAACCGGTTGCCATGCGCCACAGACCGACAAAGCGATTGTCAGTTAACGTGTCCTTCAAGTCATAGGTGAGCCGTATTCCCAAGTGGCCCTCTTCCTCTTCATCTCCCGCATTGGGCCGGCCGCCGATGGCAGGCCAAACTCTCAGCAACGGCCGCAGCCAGGCGGGCACCTCCCGGCGCGGCACGGATTGAGCCCTCTTCCTTGCTTCAGATGCCTTGTCTTCCATCGACCTACACTCCTTACAACCTTCGATCTGCGCCCCGCATTCGGGCGCGACGGGGGATTCTTGCTTCGGCAACGGCAGCCCCAGTCCGTCGGGGGAGAGCAAACTGAAACTGCACGTTACCTTTAGCGGGCTTTTGCCCGCACAAAACAAAAGAGTCACGGGCCGGGCCCGTGACTCTGAATTGGATTACGCCAATCTAAAAAGTCACGGGCATCTGCACCGTGACCATTTTGCCGCTTCTGGATGGGTCGGCCTTCAATCCGAGCCGCCATCCCTGGACAGGATCACCGGTGCTTTGCTCCTCCTTCAAAGCTCGCAGTGCAAATGACTGCGACCCAAAGTCTGTTACGATTCATCTTCACCGGTTCTCCTTGCGTTCAGTCGGCGGGCCAAAATCGGCCTCGCCAGCTTCTTTCTGGCAAATGCAAGGGGCACTTTAGCAGACCCGCCAGTATCCGTCAAATCGTCGACACCATGAGATCTTGTGTGTTCGTGAGACCTGCGCCTGGATTTGTTTGGGGATATGAACAGGATTATGATTGCTGTGTTGAAAGAGAATCAAAAAAAGCGGCGCGGCAACACGGGCTATGCAGACCACCACCTGCCCCCGCACCGGAGAGAGGCGCCTCCGCTTACCCGCAGGTTATTGCAGAAGACCTCGCTTTCCGCGCCGACCTTGTCGCCACGCGCTTCGGCATTTGCCTCAACCCGGCTGCCAAGCACTACACCTGCCCGCATCTGAACGGCGTGATCGGCAGGCGGGCCGGAGACGTAGCCGGCTTCAATACCACCGCTGCCCTTTCGGCTTTGGACATCGCCTGATCATAAGCAAAACTGGCCATATTAATCCCCAACCCCACCCAGTTTGCACCGGGAAGCACGATGGCTGACTTGGGAACACTGCTGAGGAAGCACAACATTTCGCTGACGTTCCTTCCTCGGAATAATAAAGTTGAGCGTAGCTACTAAGCCGCAAACAATGTGTGCCTTGACCAACTCTTCATCTTCGCGGCCATTCGGGCTTTAGATGGTGTATTCGGTTGGCAGCCGCCAGGTTGATTTGGGCGCACTGTCGGCATGCCGCGATGGTGGGGAAGAACCAGTGCGGTGAGTAGACCGAGGGGGGCGTTGCGGGGGCGCAGCCCCTGCACAAGGGAGGGCGCTTGCGCCCGACCGCCCAAAATTCAACAATGAGGGGAGAAAGAACGTCTTTGCTCGCCTCATTCAGGGTCACGAATCAGTTGCGGCTGAGTAGTTACAGCTTAGCGTTGCTCCTCATTCTGCCATATTTGCATCAGCAGTGAATCGAAATGACGAAAGCATTGAGCAAACCCATGCGGGAAGACGAAACTGAACGCTGCGACCTTCAGAAGAAAGACAGAATCAGTATGTCATATTGCAAGCTTCTGTCGCAGAAGCCGACATTTTGGGAACGGCCCGGTTTGTTACTGTCTTTTGTCTTAGCAGCCCTCTTGTTCATTGCTTTCTGCCAGCCAGGAGTAGCCGGAGCGGCTCTTAGCAGAGTACGAAACGCTGTCCTTTTCGCCTCAGAACCTACGATAATCACGACTCACTTTTATGAAATTCAGCCTCTGGTGGTTGAGTTGGAGGCTTTCTCGAGTACGGGCGGAGCTATCGAACCACTTGAGGACAAAATCCTGCTGGTTTCTCCAAGAGGTCGCATTGCCCTGATTGATGCCAATGGAGAGGTGGACTATCTGGAAGAAAAAGTTCCCTTTGGCGAGTCCCCCATCGGAGACACCGGATTCCGGCTCGGTTTACGCGTCGCTGATATTATGCTTCGCAAGCAACAGTCGAGCAGTTTCACTTTGTTTGTTTCACATCACTACATCTCAGAAGATTGTGTCGAATTTCGCATCTCCTCTACTGTTTTGAGCCTGGAAAGGGGAAAGGCGATTTTCTCTGGTGACTGGAAGACAGTGTTCACTGCAGAGCCCTGCATCCAGGATAATGTCTTTGCTTTCAAAGACGGTGCAACCATCAGGCCAGGGGCAATTCAGGCCGGCGGTCGGATGTTGATGGAGGGCGCCGAACATCTTCTGATTGTTATTGGCGACCACGCCTGGCATGAGGCAGGTGGCTACACGGATAAGACGTTGCCCGTGGCTGGCCCCGAATCCCACTTCGGCAAGCTGGTACGTGTCGAATTGGCAAGCGGTAGAGCCGAAATTGTCGCCAGCGGTTTTCGCAATCCACAGGGTTTTGCTCGCGACCCAGACGGCCGATTGTGGCAGACTGAGCACGGGCCGCAGGGCGGCGATGAACTCAATTTATTGAAGCCGGATCTGAACTATGGATGGCCTCATGTTACCCTGGGCCATCGGTATGGAAGCAGGAAGTGGCCATATAGCGCGATTCCCGGCAGACATGACGGTTTTGAGAAACCGGTCTTTGCCTGGATACCTTCGATCGCTATTTCCAATCTAATCATCAGCGAAAGTCAACTTTTCCCACTATGGCAAGGCGACCTGCTTATCGCCTCCCTGATTTCTCAATCCCTTTTCCGCGTCCGCCTTCACGAGGGGCGCGTCATGAACGTTGAACAGATCGAAATTGGCACGCGTGTCCGTGACATTGCCCAGATGTCCGACGGCCGCATTGCACTACTGTCCGATCATGACGGAATTCTCTTCTTGCAACGCGCCCCAATTTACTGTCATGATGAGTACGATATCGAGTCGATTTATTCGTACGATGCCGCCGATGTATGTATAGACATTTCCGGAACTGTCAGGGAAGCCGCCAGTCCCATGATACGTTCACTGACGGACGCGAAGTTCGGAAGTCCCGTCATGCGCTCCCTCTTCAATGTCTATGTGCACGAGGACAAGCTGGTCTATGTGAAAAGCCCCTGCAGCGAAGCCGACATCTCTCATCGATTCTTTCTGCACATTACTCCAGCCAACACGGAAGACCTTGCCCAGGAAAACACGCAGCACGGCTTCAACGTCTATGACTTCAATGCCTCCGAAGACGACGTTGGCACCGCCGTCAACAGGAGCGGGTGCATCGTGGCCTTCCCACTTCCTGACTATGAAATTCACCATATCTATACCGGCCAGGTCATACGTGAGGAAAGCCCCAGCGGCGAAATCTCGTGGCGGGGCCCGATTTGGGATGGCAGTTATACATTCAATAGTCCTGATCTCGCGGCAACGACGGAAACCGATGAATCGCCCTACTGGCAGCTTGATGAAATCAATACGCATCCAGGTACAACACTTTTTGTCACGCACTGCGGCAGTTGCCACAATCTGTCCGCCGAGCACAGCATCGGCCCGCACCTTGACGGCGTGATTGGCAGGCGGGCCGGCGACGTCGCCGGCTTCAACGCCACCTCTGCCGTGACTGCTCTGAATATCGTTTGGACCCCGGAAAACCTGGCCGAATTCATCGCCAATCCCACCCAGTTTGCGCCAGGAACCACAATGACGAATATGGGACTTACCGCAGAGGAAGCGCGAGCAATTGCCGATTTCCTGGCATCGGAACGATAATCGGGAGAAGGTCTCTTCCACAACGAGCATTCTGCAAAAATGGAGGTATAACCATGAACGACTTTAGCGGCAAAACCGTCATCGTGACAGGCGGCGCCAAGGGTATAGGCGAAGGAGTTACGCGGGCATTCGCCCAAGCCGGAGCCAATGTATTCTGCGCCGATGTCGATGCCGCCGCCGGCGCCCGCATCGGGGCCGAAAGCGCGTCACTGCCCGGATCGATCACTTACGTCAACACCGATGTCTCGACCGCGGCAAACTGCGAGGCGCTGGTGAGCCAGGCATCCGCGACAGGCAGCGTTGATGTTCTCGTCAACAACGTCGGCATTCAGCCCGTGGACAGCTACCTGCCCGCCCATGAATTTCCCGAGGAGACCTGGGATCGCATCCTGGACGTCAATCTGAAAAGCGGGTTTCTAATGTCCAAATATGCGATTCCGGAGATGCTGAAACAGGGCAGTGGCGTCATCGTCAATATCGCCAGCGTTCAGGGCCGCCAGTCGATGAAAGGCGTGCCGGCCTACGCCGCAAGCAAGGGCGGCATGATCTCCCTAACGCAGCAGCTGGCAATGGATTATTCGGAACATAATATTCGCGTTCTGGCGGTCAATCCCGGCACAATTGAGACCCATCTGGCCCTGGAAAGCGTGAACCACGACGTCGAGGCACTCCGGTCTGCCGCAGCAGCCGACCACCCCATAGGGCGCATCGGACAACCTGAGGAAATCGCTGCGGTCGTGCTCTTTCTCAGCAGCGACGAGGCTTCATTTATGACGGGCGAATATGTAAATGTGGACGGCGGCATGATGGCCAAAGGGTCCTGGGCAGAGTAGCGTCTGAAGGCATTACAGTTGCCGGCGCCCAGTCTTGTTAGGGCGGCAGCAGAAACCACGTGCCTGACCCAAACAGTATAAGAAACAACCTCCGGGCCACCCGAAGTCAACCTTCTGCCCAAAGCAGGAGGCTAAGTGGGTGGCCCGGTTTTTCCTCCCCTCCGACGTAGAACGCGCACGTAGTCCGGAAAATTTGTAATCATCGCCACACTAGCATAGACTATCGTGCGAGATCGTTCCAGAAATACCCCCTATTTGTTCCATTCAGAGTGGCAAGGTATCGCCGAGACGTTTTTGTGCAGAAACTTGCTGCCCGTTGACTCTTGGCCTTTTCCATTTTCACTAGAGACAAAGGAGACATCAATGACGAAACAAACTGTTCGCCGATCGCGTTGGTTCGCTTATGGACTTCCTGTCCTTCTTCTGCTGGGTTTGCTCCTGCAGGCCTGCGTTCCGGCAGCCGCGCCAGCAGCCCAGGAACCGGCATCATCGGAAGCAATGGAAGATTCCGGCAACGTCACCGTTTACGGTACCGAATTGCCTGCCGACGCCAAACCCTATGACGAGCAGGTTTACCGGGTGGCCGCTGACATAAATCAGAGCGCCTCCACCTTCGACTTCTCAGTGGCGGTCTACAACCGGTACTGTCTTGCCGATCATTTCCAGGACACGCTGGTCTCTCTGGATAAGGACTTCAATGTAATCCCTGGCGCAGCCGAAAGCTGGGACGTCTCAGAAGACGGCAAGGTCTGGACTTTCAATCTGCGTCCGGGCCAGGTCTGGAGCGATGGCACCCCCCCTGACCGCCTATGACTACGAGGCCACCTTCCGACTGACCGCTACGCCGGAGCACGGCTGGGACTTCTCCTGGTTCTACAGCTTCCTGGCCGATGGCGGCATCAAGAACTGGAGCAAGATCATCGCCGGCGAGCTGCCGCCCGAAGAACTGGGCGTGCGCGCAGTCGATGACCTGACCCTCGAAGTCGAGACCGAGGATGTCTTCCCGCCACTGCCCGGTGTGATGAAGTTCGCGTTCACCCTGCAGAAGAAGGCCCTGGAAGAGCACGGCCCCTACTACAACAGCAGCCTGGAAACCTCCGTTTCCTCAGGCCCCTTCGTTCTGGCCGAATTCGATCCTGGCAACAAGATCGTCGTCGAAGCCAACCCGACCTATAACGGGTTCCGCCCGCCACTGTTGAAACGCGTCGAATGCGTTTTCATGGATCCGAGCACCTTCTTCGCCGCCTACCAGAATGGCGACATCGACAAGGTGCCCTACGGCGCGCTGACACCGGCTGACTTTGAACTGATCCTGCGCGACGAGACTATGGCCAGCAACTACCTGCGCCATTTCGGTGATTTCCGCACCGACTACCTGCTGTTCGACACCTACACCGAACCATTCAGCGACCTGGACGTTCGCAAAGCCTTCGCCCATGCGGTGGACCGCGAAAGCATTGTCGCCAGCGTCTATGGCGAGATCAAAGCAATGCCCGCCTACTCGATGCTGATGCCGGGTTACCCGTCTTCTGACACCGAGGGCAATCTGCGAGAGTACCAGAACTACGACTGCGACCTGGCCAACGAGCATTTGGCCGCAGCCGGCTATGCTGGCGGTGAAGGATTCCCCGATCTGGTAATGATGCTGCGCGGCGAGGCGCCGGCCATGTCCGCCGTCTATCAAGCTGTTGCCGCCTCCATCACCCAGTGCCTGAACATTAACCTCGAAATCTCCAACGTAGACCGAAAAGTCTACATGGATGCACTGAATGCCAAGCCCACCGAACTGACATTCGGCGCCGTTGACTACGGCATGGACTTCCTCGACCCGGCCAACCTGTTGGGCAACGTCTGGAAATCAGGCGGCCGGCACTCCTGGAAAAACGATGAGTTTGACGCCCTGGTCACCGAGGCCGCCGGCATGGTTGGCAACCCAGAACTCCGCGACGCGATGTTCCGCGATGCCGAACGCGTTCTGGTAGATGACGTCGGCGGGATCTTCATTGCCCATCGATGGGCTGGTGACCTGATGCAGTCGTGGGTGCAGGGCACAGTCCGCGACCCCGACTCCCAGGGCATTACCGGCTGGCACTGGGGCAATGATCAGGACATCTCGCTTATCTATATAACCGAGTAGCGTTTCGCCTGCATGTCCTCGACAAGCAATATGCGATTGAACGGAACGGGAGGCCGAGTTGTCGGCCTCCCGTCCCCGTATCAAGTACCCAGGCAACTCCATGGCACGATACATTTTGGGACGGATTCTCTCGTTGATTCTCGTCCTCTTTATAGTCTCCGTTGTCACCTTCTTCCTCATGCACCAGGTGCCGGGCGGCCCCTTTGACGAAACCAAAGCCCCCCTGCCTCCGGCTGCCAAAGAGAACATACTGCGCAAGTACGGCCTCGACAAACCGATCTATGTTCAATACCTGAACTACATGAAGAATGCAGTCCTGCACTTTGATTTCGGCATCCCTTTCCAACAGCCGACCACCACCGTGACAGCTCTGATTGCGAAAAGCTGGAAGGTTACCGCGCAGGTGGGCCTGATGACCGTAACGCTGGCATTCGGCCTGGGAATCACCTTGGGGATCTATGCCGCCTATCACCAGAATTCCTGGGTCGATAACGTTACGACCTTTGTCGCCATGCTGGGGATCACCGTGCCTAGCTTTGTAGTGGCGATGTGGCTGATACTCTTCTTTGCCGTGCGACTCAAATGGCTCCCTATGGGCGGGTGGAATGCTTCCGAAACCTGTCTGATTGGCAGTGCCTACATCTGTACCGACTGGATCTTGCCCGTCGTCGCCTACGCGCTCGGCCCGCTGGCCATCATCGCCCGCTACACCCGCTCCAGCGTGGTGGATGTCATGCGTCAGGACTTTACACGCACAGCCCAAGCCAAAGGATTAGGCGACCAGGCCATAATGTTTCGACATATCCTGCGCAACGCGCTGATTCCGATGGTTACCGCCCTTGGCGTAATCATTCCCAATCTGCTGACAGGCAGCATCTTCATCGAAGCGGTCTTCCGCATCAACGGCCGCGGCAAGTTCTTCGTTACCAGTATCTTCAATCGCGATTATCCCATGATCATGGCCCTCTTTCTGCTCATCGCCTTTTTGTGGAGTCTGACCTACCTGTTCACCGATATCGTCTATACCTGGATCGACCCACGCGTGCGATTGGGCGCAGAGGGAGGCGTGTAGTGACGACCCGGGCCGCGACACCCCTGGACGTAGCGCCCCCTGGTGGGGACCGCCACCGAACACTGTGGCAAGACGCAGCCCGACGGTTCCTGCGCAACCGGCTGGCCGTTTTCGGCTTGACAATCGTTCTCATCTTTCTGTTTCTGGCAGTTTTCGCCGACCTGGTCGCCCCCTATCCATACGACAGAGTCTATTTCGATCGCGTGCTTCGCTTTCCCTTTGATCTGCCCGGCCATCCGCTTGGCACGGACGAAGTGGGCCGCGACTACCTGAGCCGTCTCATTTACGGCGCCCGCACCTCCATGACTGTCGGCATCGCTGTGCAGATAGTCGCTTTCTCAATCGGAGTACCGCTGGGTAGCCTGGCCGGATACGTGGGAGGCCGAACCGATTTTGTCATCTCCCGCTTCATCGACATAATGACCGCCTTCCCCGGTCTGATGTTCTCCATTCTGATTATTTCCGTTTGGGGAGGCGGCCTTACAAAGGTAATATTCGCCCTGAGCATCACCAGTTGGATCGGCATCGCCCGCCTGACTCGCGGTCAGATACTTTCGCTGCGAGAGAAGGAATACGTCGAGGCCGCCCGTTGCACGGGCGTGAGCAGGAATCGGATCATTTTGCGCCATCTGCTCCCGAATGCCCTGACACCTATCCTGGTAGCTATCAGTTTCGGCATCCCCGCGGCAATTTTCGGCGAGGCCGGCCTGAGCTTTCTCGGCATCGGCATAAACGATCCCATCCCAAGTTGGGGTAAAATGGTCGGCGTCAGCAACGCATATGTACGCGTCTACTGGCATCTTGCCCTCTTTCCCACCATCGCCGTAGCGCTGGCGATGCTCGGCTTCTCATTTGTCGGCGACGGCCTGCGGGACGCGCTGGACCCAAAGATGATCGAGTAAGACGTTTGATGGACAGCCGGCTGTTCGTTGCGTCCCCCCTGGCAGCAGGCGACTGAGAGCGATGAACCTGCATTAAAGAACGACCAGGAGAGCCGGGGAAATGGTACAGAGGAAAATGAACATTACACGATTCGCTATACGCATCGTACCGATCGCAGCTGTCCTCCTGTTGCTCCTTACTCTGGTGGCAGGATGCGGACCTGATGATGAGCAGAACGGTTCCAGCGAGGAATCACCCGCTGCCAGCGAAACCAGCGCGGTGCCGACTATGCCGGCGGCCCGCTTTGACCAACCGACGCCGGTCACTGATCTCAAGCAAGCCAGCGAAACGGATAAGCAGGAGGACGATGAACAGGACGAGGAGACGCCCGACATTGCAACAGGGGAGTTCGTATACGGCAATCGCTGTGCCGAGTGCCACGGCGAGGGCGCCGCGGGCACCGATCAGGCGTCGTCGCTGGTTGGACTGACCTTGAGCGAAGACGAATTCGAAGATCTGATTCGCACTGGCGGCGAGCTCGGGCCCGATCACCTCTTCGGCTCTACCAAGATCAGCCCCGATGGACTCAGCGCAGTCTACGCCTATTTGACATCGCTCGAATAGACATTGTCACTGAGACGATGGTAGACCGCATCTTCGACCGGCCTGCCATTGCATAGATGCTCCTCTACGATCCTGTCCAATAAGTCTTCATCAACCTGGCAGTACCAGATCCCATCAGGGTAGACAACAAGCACAGGACCGCTGTGGCAAACGCCCAGACAGGGTGTCGTCCCCCGCTTTACGCGCAGGGGGTTGTCGTATTCACCCAGTTCGCCCAATTTGCGGGCCAGACGCGCGTAAAGTTGCCCCGCCTTGCCATCTGGGTCACAGAACGCGCCTGAACAAATGAAAACATGGCGCGCGTAGGGCGCCATCTCCGGAACATCCACAACACTCTCCTTCTTCCTCTTAGTGTAACTACGCAGCCGCAACAGATTCGCAACCCACTAATCACCGGTATTCCACTGACGACTGGTGTTCCACTGAAAACTAAGAACTGACTACTAAAAACTGCTGTTCTGGGCGGTCGGGCCTTCGGCCCTCCCTTGTGCAGGGGCTGCGCCCCCGCAACGCCCCCCTACAAAAACATGCCTCACCCACCATGCTTACTCTTCCCCAGCATCATGTCTGGCGAACGGTGTCTATTCCCCCACTTACCCCCTCAACCCATCATCCATTTATCACCGGTGTTCCACTGACGACTGGTGTTCCACTAAAAACTAAAAACTGACTACTAAAAACCGCAGCCCCGCTCTCTCCCTCAGGCCGCCGGGTCCCACAGCGGCTCGGCTACGCCTTGTCGCAAATTCTCGAAACGGGACATGACGAACAAAGCGTCCGACAGACGATTCAGGTAGCGTATCACCTGCGGACTGATTTTCTCCTGGTTCGCCAGCGAAGTTGCCTCCCGCTCCGCCCGCCGGCACACAGTGCGTGCAACGTGGATGTGAGATGCACCCAGCGAGCCCCCCGGCAGAATGAAGTTCTCCAGAACGCCGACAATAGGCGTCAGTTCGTCGATCAACGCCTCCAGACGATCTACATGTCGTTGCTCGATCTGTGGGGGCGTATAGCTCTCTTTATCCTCTTCCAGAAAACACAGATCCGAACCCAAATGGAATAGTTCATTCTGAATCTCGCCCAACGTGCGCTGCAAACGATCACTCAGGCCGCTGGCCAGCGCCACCCCTATGTGCGAGTTCAACTCGTCGACCGTCCCGTAAACCTGCACGCGCAGTGAGTCCTTGGCGACGCGTTGCCCGCCCCCTAGAGAGGTAGTGCCGCCGTCACCGCCGCGCGTATAGATCTTCGTCAACCTTGGCATCAGTTTCTCCTCCGGCGCCACCCTGGCGCAAGTATGTTGTCAATGCGTCCAACGTAGCAAATGTATCCATTCGTCCCGCAATGTCCAATCTGTAGACCGGTTCGCCGTCCTGCATATGAACTGATATGGCGCCAAGAACAGAATCCTGGCCAGCCGGACTTTCTATTTCTACCTCTTTCTCCACCGCATACCCAATTCGCTCCAGCGCGCGTCGCGCCCAAAAGGCCGCAACCCCATCACCGTGCAGGAGCAGTCGCCCACAGGTCTCCTGCCGTGTGTGAAAGGAGCCGTGTTCGCGGTCGAATGTCACGCCCTCGGCGGAAAAAACACGTTCAAACGCGCCGTTAAGGATCAGATCCTCAGGCGCGCCGTCGAAGAGTTCGCCCTCCGCCGACAGCAGCCATAAGCGGTCCGCGTTGCGTAAGGCCAGGTCCAAATCATGCGTGGAAAGCAGGATCGCCTGGCTGTTCTCGTTGGCCAGCCGCCGCAACAGATCCATTACTTCCACCCGCCGCGGCAGGTCGAGAAACGCAGTCGGCTCGTCCAGCAGCATCACCCGCGGCTGCTGCGCCAGCGCGCGCGCAATAAAAACCTTCTGTCGTTCGCCGTCGCTCATCTCGACAATTAGCCGGTCAGCCAGATCCTGGGCCCGAACGGCCTGCAGCGCCCACTGCACAATGCGCTCGTCCTGCTCATTCAACGTCCCGGTCCAGCCGGTGTAGGGATGGCGCCCCAGGCCTACCAGTCCGTACCCCGACATCGCGCCCACGTCCACACGCTCAGTCAGCACAATACTCAGTCGGCGTGCCAGCTGGCCGGGCCGCAGGTCGTCGAGCGGCCGGTCATCCAGCCAGATCTGGCCGGACAGAGAAGGTTGCAGCCGGGCTAACGTGCGCATCAGCGTCGACTTTCCCGCGCCGTTCGGCCCCAGCAGACAGACCAGTTCCCCCGCCCGCAGCGAAAAACTGAGATCACTGGCGATGACAACGTCTCCTCTGCGCGCGCGGCGATAGCCTATCGAGAGAGCATCGGTTTGCAGTACAGTCCCACCCGTCATCCCTCTACCCCTGTCAGCCGGCAAAGGCTTCGCGCAAATTACGCTGCCGCAGGATCACCCAGATTACAACCGGCGCGCCCAGCAGCGCGGTCACTGCATTCAATGGCAGCGTAAGTTGACTGCCCGGCAGCCCGGCAACTATATCCGCGCCCAGGGCCAGCGTGGCGCCCATGAAGGAGACCGCTGGCAGCAGCAGTCGGTGATCCGACGTGTGCAGGAGACTGCGGCACAGATGGGGCACGGCAATGCCCAGAAAGCCGATCGGCCCGCAGAAAGCGGTCACAACGCCGGCCAGTACCGCCGACGAACCGATGATCCCCAGCCGTACCCGACGCACATTCAGACCCAGCGAGAGGGCGTAGGTCTCTCCCAAAAGCAGCGCATTCAGCGGCTTCATCAACAGGTGGCCGCCCGCCAGCCCCACCAGAATCGCCGGCGCCATCACCTGCAGTTGCCGCCAGGTGACGCCCCCGAATGAGCCGAATGTCCAGGAAATGTAGGCCTGAATGCGCTCAACCACACTGAAATAGATCAGCACACTCACCAGCGCACTCGTCGTATACCCGAACATCAGCCCCAGGATGAGCAGCGTCATGCCGCTCTGCACCTTTCGGGCCACCGTCATTACTAGCAGCAGCACCAGGCCGGAGCCGATTATTGCCGACAGGGCCAGGCTGGTATCACCCGCCAGACTGATCCCCGCCAGCAGCGTGGTGCTGCCGCCCAGGCCCACGGCTACACCGGCCAGCAGCACGGTCAGCGCCACGCCCAGGCTCGCGCCGGAACTGATGCCCAGCACGAACGGCCCGGCGAGCGGATTACGAAACAGAGTTTGCATCTGCAGCCCGCTGACCGAAAGCGCCGCGCCCGCCAGCATCGCCGTCAACGCCTTGGGCAGGCGAAACTTCAGCACAATTGTCGCCCAGGCCGGCTTGGAGGCATCCCCGCCCAGCAGTACAGC
This sequence comes from Caldilineaceae bacterium, assembly GCA_965116395.1. Classification (GTDB taxonomy): domain Bacteria; phylum Chloroflexota; class Anaerolineae; order Caldilineales; family Caldilineaceae; genus Bin5. The sequence continues at coordinate 3,634,298 of OZ220684.1, read as the reverse complement.
CACGATCTCGTCAATAGGGATGCGTACCGATCCCACCGCCAGGCTCAGCAGGAAGACCGCCAGCGCGACGAGCGCCAACCCGGCCAGTAGCAGTCCGGGCGCCAGAGCAAAACCCGGCGTCTTCGAAGAGCGAACGCCATTGTCTGATGCTGCCAAAGAAACGTTGTCTCTACTCATTTCCAATCACGGCCGCGTTGGCATCTGGGCCCACTCGTGGGGAGCCGCTTTCCTCAGGATCCTCACTCTTTAGTATGAGTGGAAGTCCTGCCACCATCAGAACCACCCTGTCGGCTGCTGCAGCCAAAGTCTGGTTCGCCTGACCCACCAGGTCGCGAAAGGCTCGCCCCAAGGCGGTCAGCGGCGCCAGGCCGTATCCAACCTCGTTGGAAACAATAATCATTTTGCTCGCGCTCGGCAACTCCTTTGCCGCCTGCACGATAGCTTCAATCTCCTGAGCTACGCTGTTCTGCACCGCGTCGTCATAGGGGTCCGGCTTGTCGACCAACAGATTTGATACCAGCAGAGTGATGCAGTCCACAACAATCGTGGAATGTCCGTCCGCCTCTCGACCGATCCTCTGCCCGACTGCGTGAGGCGCTTCCATCGTGTCCCAACATGTAGGCCGTTCCGCCCTGTGTTTCTCTATGCGAACCCGCATCTCATCATCGCCGGGTTCGGCGGTCGCTACGTATAGCACGTGGCCATTACCGCACGCTCTTGCCATCCGCACAGCTTCGGCGCTCTTGCCACTGCGCGCGCCGCCGAGAATCAGTATCAGTTCCCCCACGAGATCTGTCCTTTTTCGAACGACCAAATCAGCGAAGACAGGGCCACTTCAATACCTGTCTGCCGCTAATCCTACTCTTATCGCGACAGAGAAGCTGTGCGCTACACTCCCCTGTCCCGAGCAGCAGCTACACAGTCCAATACGCCGCAAGCGTCACTATGCAGACGGTCTCCCCGACCTCACACAGTGCGCCATAAATGTCCCCGGTCAGCCCCGGTATGCGAGCAAGGGTGAAACGGATCAACAACCAGGAGCAAAGGCCGACCACAACCACCGCCGTAAATGTAGCGGCAATGCCTGCAGACGGAGCAAGCAGTACCAGTGCTGCCAGCGAAATCGCCGACGCGCCTACAGCCTGGGACCGGCCGGCATTGTCCTTCATCTCCCGCCCCAACCCTTCGGCGCGGGCGTACGGGAAGAGGACAACCGCCAAGCTGATGACCCAACGCCCCAGCAGCGGCGCAACGATGAGCGCCCCAGACCCGATGCCACCGATCGCCGCGAATTTCAGCAGCAGCATGGTAACGCCGCCGGCGACAGCAAACGCACCAACACGCGCATCTCGCAGGATGCGCATACGAGCCTCAGCCGTGCGACCGCCCAGCAGGCCGTCTACCGCATCCAGAAAGCCGTCAAAATGCAGAGCGCCGCTGCATGCGATCCATACCCCCACCACCATTGCCGCCACCATCGCTTCCGGGAAGACAGCGGACAGTAGCCAGTACAGCCCGTTCAGAAGCAGCCCAACTGCCAGGCCAACAAGCGGAAAGAAGGCGACCGATCTGCCCAACTCGTCGGGGGTAATTGTCCTGCGCAGGAGCGGCGGCGCAAGTGTCAGAAACTGAAACGCTGCCACAACACCTGTCAGAATCGCTTTCAAGGACCGTTCGCTCCTCCCGCAGTGCGCCGCCGCAAACAGCTGGCCATGGGCAAGGACGAATGCCCTTTTACTGCAGCTGCTGGTAAAACCTGAGTTCGTGATCAGGCAACAGCTGCGGATGCAGAATCTTCACCAGATCTTTCAACACTCTTTCGGGATGGGCCGCGCCCTCTTCATAGTAGGCGTTGCCCCCGTTCTCATTCACTTTGGCATTGTTATTGAACAGCTGCCCACTACTGAGCGGCGCAAAATCGCCGTAGCGTGGATCGCTGTCGAGCACATCTTCTACACTGAACCAGAAGGAACTGTCCGGGTTGAGCCAAAAATCCACATCTGCTGCAGCCGCGTAGACCGACTCAAAATCCAGCGGCAGCGCGCCCACATCACCTTCATCCGCCCACAGGTAATCAGCGCCGGCATCGGCCAGCATCTTGGACATGTAACTTTCGCCGCCCGCTACATACCAGGTTCCGTTGTATACGCTCCCCAGCAGAACAGAAGGACGCTCCGTCAGCGATGCCGTCAACGCAGCTACCGCATGATACTCCGCGGAGATGACGTCAAACTGCGAGCCAGCGTCCGCCTCCCGGTTGAAAAACAACGCTATGAACTTCATCCATTCCGCCCGGCCAAGCGGACTCTGCTCAACAAAATCACCGTTGAGCGCCACCGAAATACCCGCCTCCAAAAGAACAGGGTGCGTGTCAAAGTCAGCAAACCCAGTCCCGTAGGTCATCACCAGGGCCGGGTCCAGATCCAGTGTCAGCTCCACGTTAACCGCCGCGCCGCTGCCAATCTCGGCGATGTCACCGGCCGCGATACTTTCCTGTACCGCCGGATTCGTTGTCCACATATAGCTGTCTAGACCAATCAGCCTGTCTATCAGTCCCAGGTCGTCGAGAGTTGGCAAATAGGTCGTCGACATGGCAACAATGTTTTCGACCGGCACCTCGATCACCGCGCCTTCGACATCCTGCGGGGCCGGCGTCCCGCACTGGACGAGCACATAGCGAAAACTCTCCTGCGCGCCCTGCCACGGATTTGTAACGGTAATGACCTTGTAATTGCCGTGATACTCGATATCGAAGCCGGAAGCATATTCTACAGATAGCTTTTCCGGAAAGTAGTCGACGGTTGAATCGAACCCATCAACGCAACCATCTTGTAGATTCTGCTCGGGAGGTGAGGCTGGTGCAGCCGATTCAGCAGCAGCGCTGGCCGGCGGCGACGCAGTCGTGGTGGGCTGGGCAACACATGCGCTCAGAACCATGAGCGCGATTACAAGCAGGTGAATCGGCAAGCTTCGCATCAGTTTCTCTCCATATTGCACAAATGATTGATGCCCCTGCCGCACTGCCTGAAACAGCCACCAAAACTGAAACGTCCGATCTCTTACGAGATCGGACGTTTTCGGCAATCCTTGCCCCAAATTTCAGGCCTGACTCCGTCATCCAATCCACGAGACGTTTCAAGAGTACGACAGAGACGGTCGACCTGGCTTGGGAAGCGCTCCTCACTTCTCTCTCAAGATGCTCTCCACTAAGGAGGCAGAGTTGCTTTCCCTTACAGTTGCGGGACAGCGCCGGACTCTCACCGGCTTCGCCTTTTCAGCCCTTGTATCCGGACCAAGGGCGCCTCTGGCGTTCATTATTCAATTGCCAGCAGTATACAGCCGGCCCCAGGGCTTGTCAACACGTGCCCCGATTGGATGCAGGACAATTGCATCAAAAACGGTGATATTATAGCCCTGTAGTATCTTCTCAGCCGCAACTGATTCGCAATTCTGAACGAGGGGAGCAAAGGTGTTTTTCTCCCCTCATTGTTGTATTTTGGGCGGTCGGGCCTTCGGCCCTCCCTTGTGCAGGGGCTGCGCCCCCGCAACGCCCCCCTACAAAAACATGCCTCACCGACCGTGTGCCTTCTTCGCAACGTGTCGGCTGGCGAGCATGGCGGCGGCTGTACACCAGTTGCGTCACCAAGAGCCTGATTGATTACAAGGATGACTGGCCGGTCAACTACTGTGGCTTAGTAGTTACTTCGCAGAGAGAAAAGCGCCAAAATCGGTACCGCTGCCAAACGTAAACGAACGGGTTGGATTACTGGCTTTCTCCCGAGAATTCTCTCCCAATGAGATACGTATGCCCTGAGATTCGGGTAAAGTTGCCCCTTGTGGCCCCAAATCCTGTGCTATAATAGGGTACGAAATGAGTTGCGTTTCCTCTGACCCTGAGAAGCCATGACTCTCGCCAAAAGAATATCTGAAGCCGAAGGAGGGCCGCTGTGCGTCTGTGAGTTGCCCTCTCTTCATCTTCCGATACCTACAGAAGGCGGCGAGGAAACATCTGCGAACGCAAGCATGTAAGGGCCGAAAAAGAGGAAACACGCCGTCATAGTCCGTCATAATCCGTCGCAACCCGCCCGAACCCAAGGCAATCGCAACGAATTGGAACAAACCTCGTGAGGCTGCCTGAATCGGCTGGAGGAACCGTCTGCGAAATCAAGAAAAAAGTCCAAGAAAAAAGAAATCCCGTCGACTTACGTCGACTTACGTCGACTTACGTCGACTTGGGTCGACTTGGGTCGACCAAACCAGGATAATTGCATCGACTTGAGACTAGGCCTCGTGAGGCTGCCTGAATCGGCTGAAGGTTCCGTCTGCGAACTCACGAAGAAAGTCCCAAAAAAAAGAAATCCCGTCGACTTGGATCGACCTGGATCGACTTGGATCGACTTAGATCGACCAAACTAGGACAATTGCATCGAATTGGGACAAGGCCTCGTTAGGCTGCCTTAATCAAATAGGTACCCCTTGTTGGCCCACCAAGGGGGCTGCTTTGTGGACATTCGAGGCGCACGAACTGAGAAGCCACTGCTCTCGCCCAAAGAAAACTTGCAGGCGAAAGCGGTCAGCTGAAACGCTGTGAAATGCCCCCAAATCGTCCTCCCGGAATCCATCAGGGACGGTGAGGACCTGTTCGGAAAGACGCAAAATAGCGTCTCAAAAAACTGAAATTGGCGCGACATACGTATACATACGTATACATTTCGCGACATTTGTAGACATTTCGCGGCCAGAACACGGGCAAGTGAATCCAGTAATGACGAGTACCCGTTGACGTTTGTCACCAAAGCGATTTGCGGGAGCAAAGTGCTCTTCCGCCAAGGGCCGCGCATAGAAAATCCGTTACGCCTTCGGTGTTCTTCGCGGCCTTTCTCGTGACTTCGCCTATCGATTGGTTCTGCCTACGGCAACACGCAAGCGAGGTAAGTCCCTGGCAGTAACTCTTGTCCAACACACAGAAGAGAATTCCTGCATCGGCAAGGCCCCGGTCACAGCACATCAGGAAAATTCCGTGAACTGCAGCTTAGTCAACCCGAAAACGCTCGTATACTCTCATGATCTCTCGTAAACTCTCGTCCATCGCTCATACGAGACAGCCTGAATCGCAAAGGCCCCAGTCACAGCCCATCAGGAAAATCCCATGAACTGCAGCGCAGACAACCCCAAAACGCTCGTAAACGCTCATGATCTCTCGCAAACTCTCGTCCAACACACAGATGAGAATGCCTGCATCGGCAAGACACCAGTCACAGCCCATCAGGCAAATCCCGTGAACTGCAACTCAGACAACCCGAAAACGTTTATTAACGCTCGTAAACGCTCATGAACTCTCGTTAACTCTCGTCCAACACACACATGAGAATGCCTGTGTCCCACCATCAAGACGAATCTGACAGAAACGTTCCACAATGAATGAAATGCCCGCATCAACCTCCAAGGCACCTGCATCTGATGTGAATTCCATCTTTTCCTCCGATGCCAACCGGCTCCTGACTTCCACCCTCAGCCACCGGAGCACCGAGAATTCAGTCTGCTGGCTCTTGCATGGGGACGACAGTCGCACCCGTAAGGTCCATAGGCAGCACAACCTGGCCGTCTTGCGCCGCATGGCTTTCAAGCCCCTACCCAGCGAGAACAGCGCCCAAATCGGTATTGCCGCCAAACGCAAACGAGCCCGCTGCAAAACTGGCCGTCTCCTGAAAATTCTCTCCCAACAAGATGAGATTGCCCCCGCGATTGGGTGCAGCCGCGAAGCCCCTGGACAGCACGCCTACCCGCGCCGGCTATGGCCGACCTTTGAGCATTTGTTCTTCCTTTGGCATACTGTGGTCACTCGAAGCACAACCGCCCTGCCGGACGGAACTGGCAGCCGAGTCGGAACGGAGATCGATATGCCGATTTACGAGTATATCTGCCAGGACTGCGACCACCGGTTTGACCGATACTGGCCTACAGCGGCCTCCGCACAGGACCAGCAGCCGGACTGTCCGGACTGCGCCAGCACTGCCACACGGCGAACCATCTCGCAGGTCGCCGTGCTCGGGAAACTCGGCGGGCTTACCCCGCAGGAACAGAGCGCGGCTAGTGCCGAGACAGCCAAGACGGCCTCGTACACCCCCAAGGAACAGATCCAGACATTTCAGGCCAACAAACAGCGAAAGCGCGAGCAGGGCAGATGAACGGGCACGTCCCCTTTGGTGTCGCCGACTACTTCTGGGATGAGGCCCGCACGCGGCAGAGCCTCCTCAACCAACTGATGGAGACTTTTCGCGGCTGGGGTTACGGCGATGTAATCCCGCCCATGTTCGAGTTTGATTCAACCCTCAGCGCCCAGTATGACGATTCGCTGCGCAAGGGCATGTATCGCTTCCTCGACCGTGACGGCAGCACCCTCTCCTTGCGGCCCGAATTTACCACGCCGGTAGCCCGCCTTGTCGGCGCACGGCTCCACGATTGGCCGATGCCGCAGCGATTCTGTTACGGCGGCAGCGTCTTTCGCTACCTGGAACCGCAGGCCGGCCGCCAGCGCGAATTCTGGCAGGTAGGTGGAGAGTTGATCGGCGCGCCGACGCCCGCGGCCGATGCCGAAATCCTGGCCCTGACCGCCACCGCACTGAGAGTCGCCGGTCTGACCGAATTCCGACTGATAATTGGCCATATCCGCTACTATCGCAGTCTCCTCGAAGCCCTGGCGCTCACGCCGCAGCAGGCGCAACAGTTGCAGTGGGCGCTGGAGCGAAAAAGCGAGCCGCTCTTGGCCGACTTCCTGCGCGATACGCCGTTGCGGACCGGCCAGCGCCAGGCGGTCGAAACCCTGCCGCATCTGGTGGGCGAGAATGTTGACAGCATCCTTTCGCTGGCGGAACGCCACATACAGAACAGTGGCATGCACGAAGCCCTCCAGAACCTGCGCCAGATCGTCGACGCCCTTACCGGCTATGATATCCTTGACAGTCTCGTCATCGACCTTACCGAGATTCGCAATCTTGGCTATTACACAGGTGTCTCATTCGAGGCGATGACGCCAGGCCTTGGCACTGCTGTCGGCAGCGGCGGGCGTTATGATGACCTTGTCGGCCGCTTCGGCCCGTCCCAACCTGCCGTGGGCGTCGCTCTGGGTGTGGACAGACTCCTGGTGGCGCGCCAGCGGCAGGAAGAAGCCGACGCGGCCACCGGCGCTGACCGGCGCCCACCCGCGCTGGCGCTCCCGCAGGGCAACGCCGATGCTCTGGCCCTTGTTCAGAAAATGCGCGAGACCGGGCTGCATATTCAGGTGGACGTCAACAACTGGACGGTCGATTCAGCCTTTGCCTATGCAGCAGAGACAGGTGTTTGCGACATCCTGCTCTGGGAGGACGGCTTCCAACACCACCGCCGCGACGAGCGCGGTGACTTTGTCCTGCTCGGCCAGTTCGATGAGAGCCGGTTGTCGGCGCCGTCCGATTCGTGCGGGGAGAAGCTGCGCACATGACTACTTCATATGCAGCGCCAATTCGCAACCCGGCGTCCGACTCGGAACAGGCACAGCCGTCCTCGAAAAAGGCGGCAAACGAACAATCGCTGCTATTTGCCTTGCCAAAAGGCCGGCTCGCGCAGGATAGTCTGTCCTTCCTGGAAAAGGCCGGGCTGTCAATTCCAACAGACACGGCAAGCCGCAAGCTGGTTCTGCCCGCCGCCGACGGCTCCATCGGCTTTGTCATGGCCAAGCCGCGCGATGTGCCCACCTACGTGGAACACGGCGCAGCCGATCTGGGCATCTGCGGGCTCGACGTGGTGCGAGAGACAGATCGGGCCGTCTACGAACCTCTCCTGCTTCCCTTCGGCCACTGCCGCCTGAGCGTCGCCGGCCCGGCCGACAGGACGACGGTCCAACCTGGCGAGAATATTGACGCTGCCGACCTTTCCGTCAAGACATCCTTGTCTTCCCACCTGCCGGAAACGCCCCTGCGTTACATGAGCCAGCCCCGCGTCGCAACCGAGTTTCCGCGCCTCACCCGCCGCTTCTTCGCTGACAGAGGCGTCAACGCAGAGATCATTACTCTTGGTGGCTCGGTCGAGCTTGGGCCAATTCTGGGCCTCTCTGATCTGATTGTCGATGTGGTCCAGACCGGCGCCACCCTGCGCATGAACGGACTGGTGGAGATTCGCACGATCCTTGAAAGCCAGGCGGTGCTCGTCGTCAACCGCACCTCCTACCAGCTCAAGAGCTCCGAAATCAACAGGATCATTGAGCGCATGCGTATACTGACGGACTGAACGGTTGGCCCACCGCAGTCGGCGACCCAGAGAAAAGCGCTCCTCCGCTGCGTCCGCCGTGTTGTCCCCGGGTCACAAATACCAGAGGTTTTCCTGTGCCAGAGATTTCTGCTTCACAACTGATTGAGGGAGTAAACTTCGTCGCATTGCGCGCTTTCGGCGATGACCGCGGCCGTTTCCTGGAGACTTTTCGCAAGGAGTGGTTTCCGCAACGCAGTTGGGAGCGCGTACAGTCGAACGTCAGCTATTCGAAACCGGACGTTCTGCGCGGGCTGCACTACCACTACCATCAGGTCGACTACTGGTTCTGCCTCCTGGGAACGATTCAGGTAGCGCTTGCGGATCTGCGGCCCGATAGCCCGACTTTTCGGCAGACCGAAACAGTAGAAATCGGAAAGCGCAACGCCCTCGGGATCTTCATTCCGGTTGGCGTAGCACATGGATTTCTGGCGTTAACGGAAGCTGCCCTCGCATATAATGTTGACAACTATTACGACAGCACTGACGAACACGGCGTTGCCTGGGATGACCCGGAGCTGGCGGTTGATTGGAACAGCGCTGCCCCGCTCCTTTCCGATCGGGATCGCTGTAATCCCAAGTTGAAGGATTTGCCAGCCGATCACTTGCCGCGCCTCCATCCCGCTTAGTATCTGAACAGGCCGGCGGACTGACAAGACAGATGCTTCCTCAACTTGAGCGCTCCTATGGGGCGCAAAAAATATAGCCATGACAGAAAGTGCTCCCACCCAAACGCCCAATATCCCCGATCAACAGAAACAACAGCGGGAAGCCGCCGAGTTTCGTAAACTACCCGCCGTCGACAAGCTCCTGCAGCGGTCCGACATCGCAGCCCTTGCGGAGGCCTATGGCAGCGGCCCGGTCACCGCGGAAACACGCGCCGAGCTGGACTGCGCTCGCCTCGCCATCCACAACGGGCAGACGGCTCCCACTGCAAAGCAACTGACCGACCGCATCACCAGGAACGTACTCGCGGCCGATGCCCCCTCGCTGCGCCCCGTCATCAACGCCACCGGCGTACTTATCCACACCAATCTGGGCCGCACACCTCTCAGCCAGAAGGCCCAGGACGCCGTAGTCCGCCTGTCGCAAGGCTACAATACCTTGGAATACGATGTGGAAACCGGTCAGCGCGGCAGCCGTCATGCTCACCCTGCCCGGCTCTTGTGCGAGTTGACCGGCGCCGAAGATGCCCTCGTCGTCAATAACAACGCCGCAGCAGTTTTCCTGGCGCTTACCGCACTCTGTGACAAGCGAGAGGTGATCGTCAGCCGCGGCGAACTGGTCGAGATCGGTGGCGGCTTCCGCATTCCCGATGTACTGCGCCAAAGCGGCGCCACTTTGGTGGAGGTAGGTACGACCAACCGCACCCATCCGCACGACTTCGCCGCTGCGATCAACGCCACAACCGCCGCCCTTATGCGGATTCACGCCAGTAATTTCAAACAGATTGGCTTTGTAAAGAAGCCGGAACTGTCAGAACTGGTCGAGATTGCACACGCACGCGTTGCACCTGAGAACCCCGACGCCGACGTCGAGACTGAAACTGGCGGCAGCGCCCAAGTCCCCCCTTCTGCCGACCGCCCGCTCGTCATCGACGACCTGGGCTCCGGCACACTGTTGAATACAGCCCAGTTCGGGCTGGCCCCGGAACCCATGGTGCAGAGTAGCGTAAAGGCCGGCGCCGACATCATCACCTTCAGCGGTGACAAGCTCTTGGGCGGTCCCCAGGCTGGATTGATCGTGGGCAAGGCCGAGTGTATTGCACGGTTGCGCTCGCACCCGCTTGCCCGCGCTCTGCGCGTGGACAAGATGACATTAGCCGCCCTGGATGCCACCCTGCGGGCCTATCGACGAGACCGGGCCGCGGCTGAGATTCCCTTGTGGAGCATGATTGCGCAGACACCAGAGGCCGTTCAGCAGCGCGCCGTCCGCTGCCAGAGCCAGTTGGCCGCTGCAGACATCAAGGCCGCCGTGATTCCAGGCAAAAGCACCATAGGAGGCGGCAGTCTGCCCGGCGAAACGCTGCCAACATTTCTGCTGGCGCTCGACATTCCACAGCCGGACAGCGCGGCCGCCTCTTTACGCCAGGCCGACCCACCCATCATCTGCCGGATCCAGCAAAACCTGCTGTTGTTCGACCTGCGCACCGTCCTGCCGGAACAGGAGCAAGCGCTGCTGGACACTCTCAGCAGCCGGCTTCCGCTTCTTGACGGCCAGGCCGGCGCCGCCGGCCCGTAGCCGAAAATTGAAATCGACTGTGCCTCTCCAATACCTGAAACTCGGCGGCTCCCTCATCACCGATAAACACAGAACGGAAACTCCCAGGCTCGACGTTTTGGAACGTCTGGCCCGGGAAATCGCCCAGGCCAGAAAGGAACGCCCGGGCTTGCGACTCGTTCTGGGGCACGGCAGTGGCAGTTTCGGCCACGTCAGCGCTCAGCGCCATGGCACCCGCAGTGGTGTCCGCAACGCGGACCAGTGGTATGGCTTCGCCGCCACTGCCGATGCAGCCGCGCGCCTGAATCGCATCGTCGCCGCGCAGCTCCTCCAGGCCGACCTGCCGGCCTGGACCGTACAGCCCAGCGTCGCCCTCCGTTGCCAGGATGGCCAAGTGGTCAGCGGGCCGGCAGAAACAGTTCGGCTGGCATTGGAGCGGGGACTCCTGCCCATGATTCACGGAGACGTCGCCCTCGACAGCGTGCGCGGCGGTACAATTGCCGGAACTGAGGAAATCTTCGAACAGATGGCCTTGCAGCTGCCGCCGATCCGAATCGTGTTGGCAGGAGAAGTAAACGGGGTCTATACCAGCGACCCGCTTCAGGACCCAGCCGCGGTCATGCTGAGAGAGATCACGCCCACCTCATTCGCTTCGTTGCAGGCATCCCTCGGCGCCAGCCATGCCACCGATGTAACCGGCGGCATGGCCGCCAAAGTCGAACAGTCCCTGCGTATGGTGCGCGCCGCCGCCGGCTTGCAGGTGGTCATCTGCGGTGGCCTCGTGCCCGGGGCCATCTTCTCCGCCCTGACCGACCACGCCGACCCTCCCGGCACCCTGATTCACGCCGGCGAGCCGCGAGACCACTCCTGACACCCACGCCTAATCCAATCTGAGGAAGAGTGGCATTGAAGGATCCAGAGGAAGGCCTCTTGAGGATTCCCTGCTGGCCTCCCGCCTTTCCCTCTTTGGAAGCCCTGAGGGTTAGCCCGAGGTATTTGCCCGCTCATTTGGCGTCCGAGTATAATGATTTTCATAGAGAATGCACCTCTGGTGCTGAAAACTGTCTGCCGTTGCAGTTCGGTTCTGCCTCAGAGAGAGCGTCTCTGGCATGTTTCCACCGGTTGCGATATGCAGATTCGCGGTAGGGCTCGATGGGAGCCTTCTAATCCAATTTCGGAGTAAGGCCACTGATGTTCGTGACAATCGTTTCGTTTTTTCTGCTTCTGGGTCTGCTGATTTTCTTCCACGAGTTGGGTCACTATCTGGTTGCGCGGCGCAACGGGATTGAAGTTGAAGAGTTCGGTGTATTTGGATTCCCTCCGCGTCTGATCAAACTGTTTACCTACGACGGCACAGTCTTTAGCTTAAACGCAATTCCTTTCGGCGCATTTGTGCGCATGAAAGGCGAGGACATGGCCGACAACAGCCCCGGCTCCTTCAACGCCGCCAGCGGGCGTAGCCGTGTCCTGACTCTCATCGCCGGACCGGCCATGAACTTGCTTCTGGCAATGTTCTTTTCGATAGCCAGCGTATTCTCAGGCTTTCCCGCCGCTGCCGCCCACCCCCTGTTGAATGATGTTCCGCCCGGCACCGAGTTTATGGGAGCGGCCCTCGAACCGAATGATACGCTCATCCGCTTCAACGGACAGCCGGTTTACATCGACGTGGTCACCGGCGAACTGCTCGACCGCAAACAGCGTGCCCCGGCCATTTCTGCCGAGGCTGGCACCGTCGTCATTCTGCGCGGAGACGCCCTGCACACGTTGCAAGTGCCCTTCGCAACCCGCACAGAGTTGGAACGCCTCTTGGAAGAACTGTCTCCTGAAGCGGCTCTGCAGACGCAGATCACGCATATCGCGCCGGGCAGTCCCGCAGAGGAGGCCGGGCTTCTGCCCGGGGATGTCTTCTACGCCGTAAACGGGGAGGTAGTAACCGCCGAACGCAGTCTGGGAGAAATGGTGCGAGCGCAGTTGGGTGAGACAGTTACTGTTACATTGCTCCGGGACGATGAACTCTACTCCCGCCAAGTGCTGGCCCGTCGGGAACCACCGCCCGGCCAGGGCGCAATGGGCGTGGCAATCAGCGGCGTGCTGATGCTGGTCACTCAGCCCTTCCTCCGTAGCATCTGGCTGGGAATCATTGGCATCGTCGACTACGTACAGGCAGTCATCGCCCTACCGGTCCTGCTCATCTCCGGCCAGTTGGCGCCCCAGGACGCCGCCCTTTCCGGGCCGGTTGGCATCGCACAACTTGTGGGCGGCGCGGTCAACGCCACCGTAGACACCGGCCTTTGGTTCCCGGTTTGGCAGTTGGCCGCTATCATCAGCGCCGGGCTGGCCATTGCCAATCTCTTGCCAATTCCTGCTCTGGATGGAGGACGACTGCTTTTCATTCTCATCGAGAAACTACGCGGGCGTCGAATTGCTCCCGAAAAGGAAGGCGTCATTCACATTGTCGGTTTTGTCTTGTTGTTGGGCTTGATGGTTGTCATCACGATCAACGACATCCGCTCCGGACCGCAAGGTATCGACTGGTCCCATTTGCTGGGTAATTGACAGCGCTAACTTAAGCCGTCAATTACCGGTAAGACGGATTAATTGCCCCAAACATGTCTCTAGATGATACAAACTTTTCGGATGAAGATTCCGATCAGTTCAATCCAGGCCCACCCGAAAGCCGCCCAGAGGCGCAACCCCCCTCTTGGGCCGCCAAGCGCTGCCCTTCCTGCTACGCTGCTGTCCTGCATAACCAGGTTGTCTGCGCAGAGTGCGGCACTCGCCTGGAACCGCGTCTTACCAAGGTCCGATGTTTGCGTTGTGGCAAACCTGCTACATCCGACCATGTCATCTGCCCCCACTGCGGGCGCAACCTGCGCGCGGCCCCATCACGGTTGCTCACCATCGGCGTACCTGCTCTCCTGGTTGGAGCACTGGCCATAGTGCTCGTCGCCCGCGGGATGCCGTCCATCCTGCAAGAGAATGATAGCTTGCCCATACTCCAGAATTTCGTAATTACACCAGCCTCGTCAGACAGTGAGCCGACCGTTCGGCTGGCGCGTGAAAGCCTGGCCCCCGCCGTCGTTCAGAGCGGACCCGGCCAGTCTGACGAGTCGTCTCCTCCCGCAGCAGCCCCTGCCGCGGCCGCCGTCTCAACCCCCACGCCGTTGCCGGAGGAATCAGCAGCAGCAGACGGGTCCCAAACCGGGCCGCTTCCGACGGACACGACCGTTCCGCCGGCCAATACGCCAGTTGATACCGTTGCGCCCCCCGCGAATACGTCCACTGCGACCTCTGCCGTAGTGGAACATACAGCGACCGCTCCACCCGCGCCCACATCAACGCCAACTGCAGCTGCGACCGAAACACCGACAGCTACGCCCACGCCCGCGTGGTTGATATATACGATCAAACAGGGCGATACAATTGCCAAAATCGCTGATCTGTTCGACGTCGACTTGGATGACTTGCTGATAGCCAATGGCCTCTCGCTTCAAGATGCTACGAGACTGCAGATTGGTGACCAAATCATTTTACCCGGGTTATACCAGGTCACGCCGACACCGACGCCTACCGAGGCTGCCACCGCCGTACCCCAAGCAACGCCGGCAGGGTAGCCCTTTACAACCGTGCCCAAACACGCACTGCCCATCTGGGCCTAGCGCCAGATTCGTATATAATCTAGTCAGCCCATGCTAAAAACATCAATCAGTTCTCTGTTGAAATACACCACTTGCATAAGAGGCGACAAGTGACAAATTCTGTCGCACCCTATAGTAACGCACAGACGCAACCTGGCCCCGACCATTCGATCGAGGCCCTGTTAAACCAACTGCGAGGAAACGACGAGCTGCCGCCGACGCAGGAACTGGTCGCCTTGTCCGACCTGAGTCTGGCCGACTTGCGCCGCGTGCGAGAAGCCTGGTCAACGATCAGCGACGCACGCCGGCTCCAAGCCCTACATTCGCTCGTAGAAGAGAGCTTCGCCAATTTGCATGTGCAACTGGGCCGGCTGCTGCGTCTGGCTTTGACAGACCCGCTGCCCGATGTGCGCATCCTTGCCATCTCCGGCCTGTGGGAGGATAGAGAAGCAGATCTTGTCGGTCCCTTGATCCACATTTTGAACAACGACCCCTACGACACAGTGCGCGCAGCAGCCGCCCAAGCCCTGGGCGCGTTTGTTCTTGCAGGTGAGCTTGACGAACTCTCGCCCGCGTTGGCAATGCGCGCCGAGGATGCCCTGTTAGCCGTATTGCACGCCGATACAGAGCCGCTCAACGTCCAGGTCAACGCCCTGGAAAGCATCGCCTTCTCCGGCGAAACCGGCATTCGAGAGCTGATCGAAGACTGCTATTATTCCCCCTTTGATGAAATGCAAGTGGCCTCGTTACGGGCTATGGGACGCAGCGCAGATGTACGCTGGCGCTCCACTGCCCAGACCGAACTGGATAGCCCAGAGCCGGAAATGAGAGCAGCCGCGGCGCGAGCCTGCGGCGAACTTGAAGCCAGTGACGCGCTCGAAAACCTGATCGCGCTGCTGTCCGACGATAGCAAACCGGTCCGGCTGGCTGCGATTTTCGCGCTGGGCCGGCTGGGTGGTCGACAGGCAAAAGAGATGCTAAACACCATGAGCGACAGCGACGACGCCGATGAAGCCAAAGCGGCCGCAGTTGCTCTCGAAGAGACCCTCTTTTATGGCGATACCCAACGAGTCCAGTTGTTGGATGAATCCCAGGAAAACTGGGAAGATGAAGCAGATGATTGGGAGGCGTGGTGAATCTGAAGCTCAAGCGCTTAGTGCGCACACACAGTTCCGAACAGTACGCACTTTTTGACTTGGCCCAGACAGATGTCGAAGATCAACCCATCACGATCGGGAAACTCGATCTGCATTACACAGGCGAGGGAACCTACGGTACCATCCTTCTGTGGGACATGGTTTCGCAGCGCATGAATCCCGAAAGAAGACGAATGTTCGTGCACGCGCTGCTTAGTGAACTGGTTCTGCCGATGGGGTTGCCCAACGAATTCGTGATCGAGTTCTTTGCACCCACATTGGACGAGTATGAGGTTTTTCACAATTTAGACGAGGGCGCTGACGACCCCGGGGCAGCGTCTGCGCAGGCAGATCCACGCTGAAAGACTTGTGTCTGCCAAACTTCAATGCCGGGATATTCATTGCGCGTGAAAGAACCTGGAAACCAATGACCGAGAGCGACCCGAACCAAACCCCTTCTGAAAGTCGCGGTTCTGCCGCCGACTATCGCACAATACTCAACGAAAGCGCCCGTCTGTTGCGTGCAAACCGGCCCGGTGAAGCTATCGCCGTGCTTGAACCGCTGCGGGCAGACTTGCCCAACGACCCCGATATCGCCATTAATCTGGGCGGCGCCCTGATCCTACAACGAAAGTGGTCGCAAGCCGTCAAAGTGCTCAAAAGGGCGGTCGACATCTCGCCCGACAATGTGCTGCTGTGGACAAATCTGGCAGCCGCCCATTTGGGCCGACTGGAAACTTCCGGTCCAAAACACCAGAAAAGGGCCATCGCCGCCTACGAAAAAGCGCTCTGGATCGATCCCAGCACACCCAACGTTCACTACCATCTGGGGTTGATCTATAAACAGCAGGGAAACCTGAGCCGGTCGTCCGCCATGTTCCAGCGGGCCTTGGAAATCAACCCCAATGACCGCGATGCCCGCTACTGGATGGAAAAGCTCAGTCTCCTGTTAGTAGAAATAGAACGCGAGAAAAAGCAAGGTCTCGCCCCGCACGATCGCGCCAGTGCGGCCCGTCGTTCCAACGGACGCCCACCGGACCGGAACGGAGAGGAAAAGCAATAATGACGGCGGAACCTTCGGTATCGCCGGGTGCCCCAGTTGACGCGGCGCCGTCCGCTCAATCACATCCTATGCCCCGCTGGCGTGAACGCCCAGAGCGCGCAGCCTGGATTGTCATTTTGCTTTCCTTTACCATTTTTCTGGTCCTGTTGACGGGCATTCCTTTGGCCATTCGGGCACTTTACCATTCAGCCGCAGTTAAACAATCCCTCCAATTCGAGACAACACTAGGTACTGCTCTCCTCTACCTTCCGCTTTCTGACCAACCAATTGCTCTCACCGACAGACGTGATGGCATCAGCGAGGGCAGCCGGCTGGAAACAACCGGCGCGGCTACCCAGGGTGTATTGGGCCTCCCCGCTAGCAGCCAGGGCGACGATCTCTTGGGAACCATCCTCCTCTATCCAGAAACGTCACTCGAAATTGTGCGCAGCCGGCGACCTTACTTTGCCGGCAGCAATCAACCGTATTCCGTACGTATACGACTTCGTGAGGGACAGGTGCGGCTTTTCACGAGAAGCGCATTGGATCGACCGGTCGAAGTCCAAATCGAGACCCCGCATGGCGAGGCCCACTTGGAGGAAGGTAACTATACCTTTTTCATCAACGCCGAGAATAGCGAGGTGGTGGTGAAACAGGGTGTTGCTAGTCTCTTACTACCGGGCCAGGAGCCCGTGGAGGTTGAACCAGGACTGCGGACTTGGATGCAAGCGGACGGGACGATATTGCCAGCGGTTCCGGCCGTTCACAACCTCCTGCAGGACAGCGCATTCACCAGGCCATTGGAAGAAGTATGGGAAAGCTACACGCCGCCGCATGTAACGCCCGGCACCGTTGAATTCCTTGAGAAGGACGGGCGTCACGTTGCCCGCTTTTTCTACCGAGGCCCAGACCAACTTCATACCGAAATCGGTATTCGCCAAGTCGTCGACCTGGATGTGCATAGCTATGACTCTCTGTTCGTAAAACTGGACGTCAATCTGATTTGGCAGACTTTGGCAGGCGCCGGCGAGCTGAGCTCCGAGTTTCCATTGCGCATTGAAATGACCTATACCGACAAATACGGCAAAGAATTGAGGTGGGGCTATGGCTTCTATAACATGGAGCCTAGACCGGACTATCAGCTGTTTGGCGGCCAACAGGTTCCTCTATTCATCTGGCATAGCTATGAGTCAGCCAATCTGATGGAAGAGTTGGAAGCCACCCGTCCCGTCCACATCAATAGCATCAGGCTCTACGCCAGCGGTTGGAACTACGAATCTTTCGCCAGCGAATTGGAACTGATTGTAGAATGACGCCGCGGCAGCGCAAGATACGACTTGGCTGGCTGGCGGCAACGGTCGGCCTTTTTCTTTTCCTGGCCGCATATCAGTTGGGCTTACCCGGTCTCCACTACGACGAGGCCAAAGAGGCCGGCGTCAATGCGATCGAACTACTGCACGGCGCCCCCGTGACCGCATTCCGCGACGCCACCGTCTCCGTTTTCGGCCTGGACTTCCCTTTGATGGTGCAGGACTATATCGGTGCCCTCAACGTCTACCTGGCGCTGCCTTTTCTGGCGGCAACCGGTATCGGTGTGCCCAATCTGCGTCTTCTCCCTCTGTTTCTGGCCGTACTTGGACTGCTGGCGTTGGAACGAACCGTCTCCGAGTGGCTGGCCCTTTGCCGGCACAGTGCGGCCCGCGTTGCACCGATCGCCCCGGCTGCTCTCGCTTGCCTTACCCTCCTGGCCGCCGCGCCCAGTTTTGTTTTCTGGCAACGTCAAGGAATATTCGTCACCAACGCCACCTTCCCCTTCACCTTCGCCTGTATCTGGCTGACGCTTCGGTGGTTTCGTCTCGGGCAAGACCATGCGCTCATTTTCTCGGCTCTTTGCGCCGGGCTGGCGGTCTATGCTAAACTGCTGGCCGCGTGGATTCTCCTGCCTTTCATCTTGGCATGCGCCGGCTGGTGGCTCTGGCAGCGCGCAAAAGGCGGGCTTCACGTCAGCGCCGGCGAACGGTCGCCGGACCCTCTTGCAAACCCGCCCAAGAGCAGGCAGACCAACCACTATCATGCCCACCCCCTTTCCCTGCTGCTCATTGCCGCTCTCGCTTTCGCATTGCCTCTCACTCCTTTCATCCTGTTCAATCTGAAGACCGGCGGCACGCTTACTTCCATAACCCAAAACCTCAGTAGCAGCTACTATGGTGTGAACAATGCAGCCGTTATCGCAAACGCGTCTGTACGCTGGCAGCAGTTTCTCCAGATCTTGCGCGGGGATCACCTGTGGTATCTGGGCGCAATCGAGCATAATCCACTTACGCCCTGGCTGGCCCTGGCACTTCCTGCAGCGGCGCTGACACGCCCTTCTGGCCGCCGTGTGATCGGTCCGCCGCTCCTGTTGCTGGCAGCGGCCTTCGCTGCCAGTCTGTTCACAGTCAGCGATCTGTTCATCACCCACTACGCCTTGCTTCATCCCCTCGCGATTGCGATCACGGGCCTTTGCCTGTACGAACTGTGGCGATGGTCCGGCTCCCAGGACAGGGCCGCGTCGGGCCCGCCGCGACAGCCACGAACTGCCGACACCGCGAAACCCAGAAGAACCTTGATTCGCTTGTGGGAACGGCTACCGATCCCGGCTGCGCGCGACCAGTTTCAACTGCCTTCTCGCCGTTCTTCCGCACTCCGGTTCATTCTTGTAATGCTGGTATGCGCCGGTGTCCTGCTCGACCTGCGGGCAACCGTTGCCTACCACAACGCGCTGACGCACAGCGGCGGGCTGGTGGACCATTCAGACGCCTCCTACCATCTCGCCTTCGATCTCCGCTACCGCGGGATGGGCGCGCCCATCGTGCTCGACTGGGGGATGGATGCGCCGGTTCGTTTCTTGAGCGAAGGGAAAGTTACACCTCTCGAAATCTTCGGCTATTCTTCCCTGCTAGAGCCGGATGAGGGATTTGTTCGCCGAATCGAGCCATTTTTGGACAATGTAGACAATGTGTACCTTCTGCGCGCCCCGGGAAACGAACTCTTCCTCGGACGACGTGCCGTTTTCGAGCGTTTAGTCAGCGAGCGAAACGGCCATCTTCAGCGAGAGCGGATCTATTCCCAGCAGGATGGCACGCCACTCTACGAGCTCTGGCGCGTTCGCTACTGATTTACTTCCTGTTGTTCTGCCCTCACGCCTGCCTCTGAGGCGCGTCGACGCCCGGTTCGCAACCCGGAAAGTCGGCGGTCGCCCAAAACTCCTGGCTTTTCGCTGGCATCGCCAGCTGTTGATGCATGTATATTGGGCGGTCGGGCCTTCGGCCCTCCCTTGTGCGGGGGGACACCCCCCGCAACGCCCCCTCCATCAACATGCCCCGCCTTCGCGGTGTTGTTCTCCAGCCGCTTCTCACCGTCCACAACTGGCCCCCAGCCCCTGAACTGACTTGGTTGAGCATATCGGATTTAGCTGCTAGAATGGATATACGTTAGCGTGTAGTGGTTCCTAAACGAGAAATGTTTAACCGACTTCCTTCCGAACTGCGCCGTAGCAGAGCAGACACTGCCCCGACCCAGCATGCCCGCGTCGGCACAAAAGGTGTCGGTTACCTCAGAGTGATCGCCCAAATGGGGCGGCTGCGGGCGCTGCCTGCCCTACTTACGCCCGTATTGTGGGGAGCGGCTGCCGCCCACTGGCAAGTCGGAACGATCAGCATCTGGTGGGCGATGGTCTTGCTGTTCAGCTTCGGCGCTCTGGCGCTGGCCTGCAATTACCTGGGCGCATTTGTCGACTACATGCGCCATGTTCGCAACGAGGGACTGAACGCTACGCCCGCGAACGAGCGCAATCCTCAGCGGCAGTCGCATGGCGGTCTCTACGATGGCTACGACTGGATGCAGCAGGGCCTGTTGCAGCCGAAAACTTTTCTTAGCCTCGGGCTGATGTCGGGGACCATTTATGTGCTGGCAGCGTTGTGGCTAGGTATCTTCATCGGCTGGCCAATCTGGTTTTTCGCGCTGATCAGCGGCCTGATGTGCAGCGTATCACTGTGGTCGGTCGTACGCTACGCCCGCAGATTCTGGTGGCTCGGCGACCTTGCCTACTGGCTGGGTGTGGGCGTCACCCCTCTGGTCGCAACCTACTTTGTACTGACCGGCACGGTCACGCGCCAGATCTTGTGGATAGCCTTCGCGCCGGCAACATTTGCCTGGCTGGCCTACCAATCCTACAGTTTCTACAGCTGGCACCGTGACTGGCGTCTGCGGAGACGTACTTTGGCGGTTGTGTTCGGACCCGAACGCGGCCTGGACGTTGCTGCGATACTTGCCATTGCCGCGTTTATCGTTCTGCTGCTGCTGATAGCGACCGGCGCCGTGCCGGTGTGGACGATTCTCGTTCTGGGAGCATTCCCCCTCTTCCTACGTGCATTCGCACGTGCACGGGTATGGCCGTTTTCCAGACAGGCCGGAATTGCAACCGCAGAGAACACGGTAAACGCAGTGATTTTGGCTGGGTTGTTGTGGCTTGTGCCCTTGTGGCTCACCTGATCGGGCAACGACTGTACCCAGCATCCGCTGGAAAGTCCTGAGTTGGCAGTGCAGGATTGCCCTTCCGGTGCCTTTGTCAGGAGGCCCCATTCTCACCGGGCACTGTAGCTCGATTGCCAGGAGGTCAGCGCCCCATTGCCTGCCTCCTGGTGCGGCGACAGGCCCGTCCCGCGCATCTAGCGGACTCGATTCATGGCAGAACTGACCCGCAAAGAGTTCTATGAGTTAGCCAACCAATGCCGCGAACGGGCGCTGGAGCTTGCCCTCTTTGATCAGAGCAGGGTCAACCGCCAGCAGTGTCGGCAATTCAACCTGTGGTTGGCGCGTCTCAAAACATATGACCAGTTGGCCGCCGGCGTGCAGGACATCAGCGCGGCCCGACCAATCACCCGCTATGATCTGATGGCGGCAACCGTCGTCCTTTGGCTTTTGTCGATGATTCTGCTGCGCGAGCAGGTCAGTGTGGGTGGAAACAGAATTCTGGCGTTCGGAATGTGGGGTCTGGTTATCCTGCTCTACTTTTTGCCCGAGTCACTCTACGCGACCACTGTCGAGCTTTTGGAAGCCAAAGTGCTGCGCGTGGTTGAAGCCCTTGAAGCACTCTTGATCTCGCAGGAAATGGATGTAACCGAGGCGGTCTTCTTCAAAATCAAGGAAAATCTGAACACCGCCCGCCGCGAACTTCGCCAGCAGATTCACCTCGCCCATAGCCGCTGAACTTCCGAGCCCGCTTGACCTGTCAAATCAACCGATGTAGTCAACTCTGGTGCTGCCGCGCGGCTGAGCCAACACTTCCTCCCAGAAATTCCCCTACCCTTCATCTCGCCTGGCAAAATAACAGGCCCACACCGGCATCCCGTTTTCCCGGCACCAGTGTTCCCGGTGTGTTGGAAGGTATGGCCCGATCTGGGCGGGCACTTCCGGGCTGTGATTACAAAACGCGGAGTGTTGGGACAGCAGGTAGCGCACCATTTCGCAGTACTGCTCCACGTCACTCTTTACGTGCAAATAGCCGCCCGAACGTATTTTGGAGGCCAACAGATCGACGAATGGGGGAGAAAACAGACGCTTTACCTTGTGCTGCGCCTTCCACCAAGGGTCGGGGAAGAGCACATGAACTGCATCCACGCTGCTGTCCGGGATAGCATGCGGCAGACCCACTCTGGCATCATCGTCGCTAAGCCACAGATTCTCCAAACGCCGTTTCTCCAGGCGGCCCAGCGTCAAGCGCACGGCCTTGGTTCTAACCTCGAAGCCGAGGAACATTCGCTCGGGCATGCGCGCGGCGCGGTCAAGGAGGAAGTCCCCCCGGCCAAAACCAATCTCAATTTCGAGTGGTCGCCCGCTCATAGTTTCCCGGCGGAAGCGTTCGCCATTTGCGGCGCCAGCATCACCGAGCGCAAGGGCGCGCACAAAACGTCGGTCCACCCCCCAGGAAGGAAGAACATCGAATTTCGGACGCTGCCGGGGATCGCCGCCGATGAGGCCCTTTCCGGCCTGCCAGTCGGCGTAGTGCTGCGCCCGTTGTGTGGCCGTCAACTCCTCCCAAGCAAAGTCCATTCGTCCCTGGGAGAAGGAGGTGGGACTATAGTCGAGGGGAGTCGCCTTGTTCTTTTCGGTCACTGCGCTTGCGAGAATTGGCAGGTCGGATGCTGGTAGTTTAGCGCGCCGTCTGTCGCAGAGGAAATAAATTCACGGCCTGTCAGGATCACGATAATTTTCGCTGAATCGCGTCCCGCACGATATCCGCATCAGCAGGCAGATAGACGGGCGGGTTGGCAAGGTCACTCTCCACTTCCGTCAGCGTGCCCTCGTGGTAGCCAACTTTGAACGGCGTAAACTTTAGGCCATGGGCGGTGCTGATGACGATCACCCGCTCGTTGCTCCCAATTACCTTGCGCTGCAGTAGTTTGAAGAGCGCAGCCAGGGCAGTACCGGTATGCGGACAAGTATACATGCCGGTGGCGTCCGCCATGGCCGCGGCCGCTGCCATCTCATGTTCATCAACCTGCTCGACAATGCCGTCGGTCTCCTGAATTGCCTGCACCGCCTTCTCATAGCTGACAGGATCACCGATTTGAATTGCGGAAGCCAGCGTAGTTTCGGCCTCCACGCTCACCTTCTCGCTGAATCCATTCAGATAACTGAGATAGAAAGGGTTGGCCTTAGCGGCTTGGGCCGCCACCAGACGAGGAAGGCGGCTGATGATGCCCAGATCCAACATCAGCTTCAGCCCTTTGTAGAGCGCACTGATGTTACCCAAGTTGCCAACAGGGATGACAATCCAATCTGGTATTTCCCAGTCAAACTGCTGCACGATTTCGATACCAATCGTTTTCTGGCCTTCAATTCGCAACGAGTTCATCGAGTTTGCCAGATAGATTGATGAGTCATCGCTGTCGCTGTCTTGCGTGATTTCTCGAATGACGCGCATGCAGCCGTCAAAGTCCGTATCAAGGGCAAGTACAAAGGCGCCATTGGCAATCGGCTGAATCAGTTGTGCCGGGCTGACCCTGCCCTCGGGCAGGAAAATAACGGCCGGGATCCCGGCCGCGGCCGCATAGGCGGCCAGCGCTGCGCTGGTATCACCTGTACTGGCGCAGCCAACCGCCCCAACCGGTACGCCGTCCGCCCGCATCTGCTTGACGACACTGATCAGTACCGTCATACCCAGATCCTTGAAACTGCCGGTATGACTGTTCCCGCACAGCTTTACCCACAGGTCGGACAGACCGATCTGCCTCCCCAGCCGCTCGGCCCAAAAGAGGTTGGAGTTGCCCTCATACATGCTGACCACGTTTTCGTCAGCAATGGTCGGCATGATCCACTCTTTCTTACCCCAAACACCGCTGCCATAGGGCCATTCGGTGGAACCAACGCGGTCATCGAACAGCTTCTTCCACTCTTCTGCGGACCGCGTCCTCAGGGCATCAGTGTTGTGCTCCACCTCCAACAGCCCGCCGCATTTCGGACAGGTGTAGATAACCTCAAATATGGAATAAGTCCCCGCGCAACCTCGAAAGCAACGAAAATGGGCTTTGTAATCATTCATTTGGCTTCACCACAGTGCCGGCGCGCACTCCAGCACGCCCGACAACGCGCACGCGTTTTTCTAGCGTCTCTCGAAAGTTCGAAACAACGACATCGGAGTTCCGATCCAGACACAGAATCCAACTGCACTTCCTGGTTGATTCACAACAGACCAGGCCGCCGCCAACGTACACCTAGAGCACAGATGAACAGTCCCATCAGCCCAAGTGAGAACGGCCCACCCCGGTCTACATACCCCGCGGCTTTGGTATCAGTTCAGCCGCTTGCTGAACTCCGCAGCCAGTGCCGGGACCGCCTTGAAAAGATCATCGACAATGCCATATTTGGCCCGTTGAAAAATGGGGGCGTCTGGGTCCTTGTTGATGGCGACGATGATCTTGCTGTTCCCCATGCCGGCCAGATGTTGGATCGCGCCCGAGATGCCGCAGGCAATATATAGATCCGGCCTGACCGTCTTGCCAGTCTGCCCTACCTGGTGCTTGTATGGAATGTAGCCCGCGTCAACCGCAGCACGGCTGGCCCCAAGCGCCGCGCCCAGGGTCCGTGCCAATTCACCCACAAGCTCGAAGCCCTTCGGCGGATCAGCGGCCACGCCTCGCCCGCCAGAGACTATGATGTGGGCATCGGTCAGGCTGACTTCGCCCGCATCAACCGCGCGAAAATCAGTAACTTTCTGACGGATTTCATCTTCACTATACGCAACATCCAACTTGTCCACTGTTCCCGACGCCTCCGCCGGCTGCGGCATGGCAAAAGAGCGGGGCCGAACGCTGGCAACTGCCAGCGGACTCTCAAAGTGAATCCGAGCGCTGATATTGCCCGAATATATCGTGCGGGCCGCCACCAATTTGCCTTCCTCCACCCACAGATCGGTCGCGTTGGCTGCTATGCCGGCGTCCTGGCGGCACGCCACCGTGGCAGCCAGCACACCTCCGCGAATGGAGGCATTGGTGAGAAAGGCTTTCGCCCCGCTGCGTTTGACCGCCTGTTCGGCGATGGCGGAAAAGGGCTGCAGCCGGTAGCTCTCCAAGCTGGAATCAGTCGCGGCGTAGACCTGGTCGGCTCCGTAGGCCAGTGCCTGCTGGGCAGCTTCATCCACGTCGCTCCCTATCAGGAGCGCCGCAACATCGGCGCCCATTTCCCGACCCAGTTCCTTCGCCTTGCCCAGGAGCTCCCAACAGTTGGACACGGCTTGTCCTTCATTCAGTTCAATCCAGACGAGAATCGCCATCGTTATCCCTCTCTAAGGGAAGAGACTGAAGAAGAAAGGGAGCGAAATGTTCCCCTTGCTTCTCACCTACCCTAGCCTATATCACTTTCTCAGCCATCAGTGCATCCGCCAGCTGGGCGGCCTTTTCCTCGACGCTATCGCCCACGAATATTTTCACCTGCACGCGTTCCGGCTCCTGCTTGTCCAGATCGGTCCAGCGCGTAGTGCTTGAGGGACCTACCTCCAAGTCATCGCGGCCGAGGACAGGGATACTCGCTCGGCTCGCCTTGCGGATGCCCATGAAGCTGGGGTAACGTGGTTCGTTGATCTCTTTTGCGACGCTTACCACTACCGGCAGTGGCGCCTCGACCGTTTCCTGCCCGCCTTCAAAAACCTGTTCGGCGATCAGCTTGCCATCGACAATGTCGACGATTCTGGTTACGTTGACCAGCAGGTCCCAACCCAACTTGCACGCAACGCCGGGGTAGATGACGCCGCTGTTGCCGTCCACGCTCATCTTGCCGGCCAGCACCAGCTCCACCTCTTCCTGCTCGCCGGCCATCCCGACGGCCGCGGCCAGGGCCCCGGCGGCGGCCCATTCGTCGCCGCCGTCAATTACGCTCTCATCCACCAGCACAGCGTTGTCCATACCCATCGCCAGCGCATGTTTCAGCGCGTCGGTTTCGCTTTCTCGTCCCATTGAGATGGCGACGGTTTCGCAGTCAAACCTTTCAGCAAGGTCAATCGCTTCCTCCACTGCAAACTCATCCCAGGGATTGATGACCATAGTCGCCTGCACTTCGCCGGATTGCGCCTCAGCCACTGTAACTCTGGGCAATTCCGCGGTATCGGGCGTCTGCTTGATTAACACCGCTACCTTCACGCAGCGCTCCTTTCATGTGAGATTATGTCCCAACTGGACAGCTTCATCTGGTTGCCCGCACTAGTGCCCACAGCCGCTTCCCTCATTGCCCCCTACTGCCACGTATCCGGGTCATAGGCTGGCATGGGGCAGCGCAGCGCGCGGTCCTCGCGCATGCCCAAGGTGTAGGCGGCCTGCATCAGCGTATGAATCTGGGACGTGCCCTCGTAGATCACCGCGCTCTTGGTGTTTCGCAGGTGCCGCTCCACATTGTACTCATCGGAATATCCATACGCGCCGTGAATCTGGACTGCGTTGTCGGCTGAACGCCGCGCCGCCTCCGTGCAGAACCACTTGGCCATGCTGGTCTCCCGCGTATTGCGCACTCCTTGATTCTTGAGCGTGCCTGCCTTCCACACCAGCAGTTCACCGATATCCAGGTCCTGCTGCATCTGGGCAATCATCTGCTGAATGAGTTGGTGTTCAGCGATCGGTTTGCCGAAAGTCTTGCGTTCCAAAGCATAGTTGACCGATTCGTCGATGCAGGCCCGAATGATTCCGACCGAGCCGGCGGCGACGCCAAAGCGAGCGTTATCCAGGCAACTCATCGCGATCTTGAAGCCTTCTCCCTCCTGCCCCAGGCGGTGACTGGCAGGAACGCGCACCTCCTGCATATTGATCCAGCCGGTGTTACTGGCGCGGACGCCCATCTTACCTTCGAGCGTGCCGGTTGTAAGCCCCTCCCAGCCGCGTTCCAGGATGAACGCGGAAATTCCGCGCGCGCCTTCCTCAGGCTGCGTTTTAGCAAAAACGAGAAATCGATCGGCCACGTCGGCCAGAGTGATCCACATTTTTTCGCCGCTAAGAATGTATGTGTCCCCCTGTCGACGGGCGCGAGTCTGGAGGGCCGCAACGTCCGAACCCGCGCCGGGCTCAGTCAGCCCGAAACAAGCGATACGGTCGCCACTGGCCAAAGCGGGCAGAAACGCCTGCTTCTGCTCCTCGGTTCCCCACTGGAATATCGGCAGCGCATGCAGCGCTAGATGAACCGCGACCGTCTCGCGCACCGACGAATCGCCGTATTCCAATGCCTCGGAGACGATGCCCAGCGAGTGAAAGTCCATGCCCGCGCCGCCGTAGCCCGCCGGCAGACAGATGCCGAGAAAACCAAGTTGCGCCATCTTCGGCAACAGTTCGTGTGGGAACGTGTGATTGCGGTCGTGCTCGGCAATGATCGGCATCACCTCATTGCGGGTGAAATCATAGGCCATTTTGCGAACCAGATTGTGCTCTTCCGTGTACAGCAACTCGGCTGAAGAAGCCATCGATTCAGTCCTTTTCCCACTGCCGCAAAGCGCAGTCGTTTCCGTTACCGCGACAGTCTATTATAGCGTGTTGAAGAAAAAGGCGGAGACGCCTTTGTCTCCGCCGAAGAAGAGGAATTCCCATCTTCGGCGCGCCCAACAGCGGCGCGCCAGCTTAGCTGCAAACAAAAAATAAGTATAGCAACAGAATGGAAACATCCAAAAATCTTTGACCGCCCCGGTTGTGTTGCCAGTGGCGCAGATTAGCCCTCCTGAATTAGAACCCATCCTCCGGACTGACATGCCTGCCTTACCGCAAGAGCACTTGACCAAGGTGACCGATTCGAAGCAGAAAGGCAACCTTCTGGCGAAACAGGTCGCGCTCGCATTTGAAGGCATCGCCCCATGTCACCTACACTTACCAGATGGACTGGCGCTACCTTTTATTTGCGGGATTAACTCTTCTCATCACGGCATTCGTCGGATATGGCGCCCACATGACAGCGCGCCTGTTGCTGAGCTGGCAGCCGCAAGAAAATCTGCTGTTGCTCCCTGCCGAAAATGCTCTGCGGGCCATTGTACTGGCCATCTGTATTCTCCTCGGCAGGGGCAGCGGCCTTTCGCCAGAGACACTGGGTTGGCAATTTCACAATGCAGGGTCACAGCTTCTGACAGGCGTCCTGACAGGGCTGGCAATGGCTGTGCTGTTCGTGGGTTTGGGGCGGCTTGTTACGCGCTACACAGATACCAGGTTCTACCGTTCGATTCTCGAACTTGTGATCCCGCGCAACCGCAGGGAGGCCCGTCTACTGCCCTTCGCCCTGCTGTTAAGCGTACTTTTTGAAGAGGTCTTGTTTCGCAGCCTGCTCATTGGCGGGCTCTCGCCTCTGCTACCGACTGCCTGGCTCATCATCGGCTTCAGCATCGTTTTCGGCCTTTTGCACAGCCCACAGGGCGCATGGGGCATCATCGGTGCGGGAA
The DNA here is from genome assembly GCA_965116395.1 of Caldilineaceae bacterium. Classification (GTDB taxonomy): domain Bacteria; phylum Chloroflexota; class Anaerolineae; order Caldilineales; family Caldilineaceae; genus Bin5. The sequence continues at coordinate 3,606,038 of OZ220684.1, read as the reverse complement.
CGGCCGGCGCGCTATTTGGCCTGATGTTCGTATGGCATCAGAGCCTGCTCGCCCCGCTGGTCGCCCATTTCGTCGCCAACAGTGTGCAGATTTGGCTGGCAAGCAAGGAGTTTGACCGGCCGCCAACTACATGACAGAATGAAATACCGGTCCACGCATTCGATAGCAAGGCACGCGGCGGCGAACAGTCCCAACATTGAACCCGGGTTGGGACGCGAGGCAGCTACTCCATCGTCCGGGGCACCTGTTCATAGATACCGCGCAATCCATTTCGACGGATTCGCAAGACTTCGCGACACATCTTGAATGTATCGACGAGAGGATTGATGCGGCTTTCGGCCATGTAATACCAGTTGATCGGCACCTCGACCAGTCGGAGGCCGCGGATGTGGCTGATGTACAGGATTTCCGGGTCAAAACCCCAACCGTCAATTGTCTGGTGCGGAAAGACCTGAGAGGCCGCCTCCCGCGTAAACATCTTAAAGCCGCACTGTGTATCTTCGATTCCCGGAATAATCAGCTTCCGAACAACATAGTTGAATACCCGGCCCATCAGATGACGGTAGGACGGCTCGTTGTAGCGTACCGCGCCCGCAATCTCGCGGCTGGCGATGGCGACGTCATACCCATCCGGCTCTTGCTGGGGAGGAAGAAATTTGGCAACCTCCTCAATAGGCATCGACAGGTCGGCGTCGCAGATGAAAAGATAATCTCCCTTGCCCACCAGCATCCCCGTCTTTACCGCTGCCCCCTTCCCCGGCGCGCTGTGAAGCAGCTCCAACGTGAATGGGTCCGAGACCGTGACAGTCTCTGCAAAGTCGCGTACAACCGCACTGGTCTCGTCGGTCGACCGGTTTTCCACCACCAGAATCTCGGTTGTAAAGGATTGGCCTCGCAAAAACGTGGCGATTGTAGTTAGTGAATGGGGAAGTCGTCGCGCTTCGTTAAAGGCAGGAATGATAATTGTCAGGAAAGGGCGCGACACAAAAAACTCCTCGGGCGGCAGGGGTGCAGGGATAGCATTGGGATTTCATCTGTGAAGTGACCTTGTGGAGTGCAGGCCGACTCGGGTTTTCCCATTTTCATTCGTCCTGCCAAGCCTTTATCTGGCAGAGAAACTAGATTCCCGTCAAGTTATCAGGCTGTACAGCGCCAAAAGCGAGAGCGCCTGTACCAGCAGCGAACCGGTCCAGAACAGATAGGCACCGGAAAGTTGACCCTGCATCCTCATCCACAGCCCAGCCAGTGTATTTGTCAGGTATGTCAGCAGGCCTATCGCTGGCAATAGGAAGAGAGAATTTTTGGCCCTGATGCTGTCCGGCACACCTTGCCGATTGTAATGAAATACCAGTGCCTCCGGCAAATCTGGGAAGCGGACCATGAGATAGCCGAAGAGAGCCAGGCAACCAATCAGCCCGGCGAGCAGCAACCAGCGGCCTGCCGGCGACTCTGTCGCCAACGCATAGTAATTCGTTGGTTGCTCGCGTACAAGAGACAATGTGCGCGAGAGGCCAAGTCGATTCAGTGCTTGCAACTCCTCCAAAAAACCGATCGGGTCTGCTGGAGATATCGCAAATATCCCATCGTCAGTTTCAATCAGCAGACACTGATCGAGCGGAACGCTGGCCAGACGCACCAGCCTCCGCCCTTCCCCTCCCTCTACTATACGAACAAATGGCGACGGCCAGTCCTTGACGGAAGGCCGCACTGTCATCTCATCCACGCCTTCAATGATTCGCCGGATACAGTGGAGCGGGATGACCTGGCAGGTACCGGCCCAGCGAATACGCAAGGCGTTGCGGTCAAGCCAGTATTCCAGATTGAACGCCCCCCAAGTACGCATCGTCAGATGGACGAGTACAGGCAGTGTGGCCAGCAAGATCAGAAGCAGCAGAAAACTGCTCCAACCCACCGGCTTAAGCGCCAACCACGAGAGCAGAACTGCATCGGTCAGGAGCAACCAGCACAGCGCCGCCAAACCCTGCCACCTCGACCCATCTGAAGGCGGTGTGTACACCATCCTCGACAATTGGATAACTCCTGCGTCGCGCCCTGTCGCGACACGCTTATGGTTAACGGCAGCCCTTGCGCAACCGGTTCTTCACCTACGGCAACGTAGCCAGTTGGGTTGAAGCCGTCACACTCCAAGGAAGGTCGAATGCGCCTGTGCCTGCGCTTTCCTCCTCCGCCCTTGCGAACACCGGCATCTGTCAGAAAATTCCTTCTGAAACATTCTGGTCGCGTTCACTTTGGTAGCGGCCAGCTGCCCGCGTTCAAGTCGGCCAGAATTTCATGCCTGGTCAGGTCAATTCCCAGAGGAGAAATACTTACATACCCGCTTTCGATAGCGCCAAAGTCACTACCAGCCTCTGCAATCCCGGTGGGGACTTCGCCCCCGATCCAGTAGTACGGCTTTCCCCAGGGATCGTCGCGATCGACCAGCACATCCCCGTAGATGCGCCGGCCCAGGAAAGTATAGCGCTGACCGTGAATCTCTGCCGCCGGCCGTCGCGGCACATTCACATTGAGCATGGTTTGCGGAGGCAGTGGCTGCTCAAGCGCGGCCGCCGCCAGTGTGCGGGCATATCCGGCCGCATTCTGCCACGCCTCGGAATCGGGAATTTCGAAGCCATCTACGGCGCCTGTGCTGAATGCAATTGACGGTACACCCATCACCAGCGACTCCATCGCCGCGGCCACGGTGCCGCTATAGAGGACATCACAACCGAGATTGAAACTGTCGTTGACGCCGCTGACAACCAGATCGTATGCGGATTCCGGCTCCCCCGCGGCCCGTCGCAAGTCTGGGGCCTCGGCCCGGTGTGGCGCACCGAGAATCGCCAGGGCCACACAGTCGGAGGGTGCGCCGCTGCAGGCATAGACGCGGCGGCCGTCGGGCCAGACAATCGGCGCCATCCGCAGCGGCTTGTGCAGCGTTTTGGGATGCCCCGAAGCGCTCCAGTTCCGCTCCGGCGCTATTACGGTCACGTTTCCCAGGTCGTCCAGCGCGGCCGCCAGCATGCGTATGCTGTCAGCGTGTACGCTATCATCATTTGTAACGAGTATGTTAGGCATAAGTGAATTCGGTGGCGTTGATCGGTGGCCAGCAGCCAGTTGTTGCGCAGGTCATCGGTCCGGCGGTTGCCGAACGAAGACCTGTACTTCATCGCTTTCAGTCTCATTGCCGGCACGGTCAATGGCGCGTACTTTGATCAGATGCCGTTCCAGATAGAGGCCGCTGCCGGAAAGGATCGCGGCGAATCCGTCCTCAAATTCACGAATGCGCCCTGGGCGAATATCTTCATCATCCGATTGAAAGGCCGGCCAGTTCCGGGTCTCCGGCGCATCGAGCGACTCATAACGCAGTTCCAGAGGCCAGCGCTCGTTATACGGGGCCACGGTCCGCGTGATGAACCAGGTTCCGTCAATCGCGAACTCGACACGGTCCACCGCCCAGTCGTCATTTACGAGCGCGTTGATGTTGATCTGCTCGTCCTCATTCATAACGAAGAGCGCATCAGGTTCCGGCTCGCTGATTTCCAGAGTAGGTGGTGTATTGTCGATCGTAACGGGGGCGTCCCAGATCCTCTGGTTGCCGTCATGATACCGCACCGTCAGCCGCAGCGTGTACTGCCCTTCCTCAAGCCCCTCTGTGTTAAACAGCTCCAGCCGACCGTTTTCATGTTGCTGGCCATGGTCCGGGCCGATCCTCGTCCACTGCGTTGGTTCCAGGCCGCTTCCAAACTCGAGGCGATAGTTGGCAAAGTTGCCGCCGCGGGCATTGCCCAAAATCTCGACCTGGCCGCCAATGTATCCGCCGGGCGGAGGAAATGTGATTGCAACCTCAGGGTCAAAGTCGATAAAATCCTCCAGACTCTCGCCCTGCGGCGGCTGTTCGATACCGCTGCTGCTAACCCAGTCCTCCGCTTCCGGTGGCAGAATGAGATAGACCTTCGTCTCCCGCTCCTCTTCCGGCGTAGTTGCTTTGGCTAGAAGTCCGTTGCGCTTGTCGATATCGAAGGGCTGCCACAGGTTATCAACGACCTTTGGCTCGGTGCCCGCAATAAACAGCTCCACTCTTTGCCGCTGGCAGTCCTCCGACGGCAGCAAGCCGCTGGGCTGACAGACCGTCGTGGAGACGACATTGCGGGGGCGTTCATACCAGCGGGCAGGCAACCCTTCATGATAGCGCTCCATCACGCTATTCCAGATGGGGGCTGCACCGGATGCCCCGGTGACGTTATTCATCGACTCATTGTCAGTGTTGCCGATCCAAACGCCAACCGTCAGCTGGGGCGTGAAACCAACAGTCCAGGCGTCCTTCCAGCCGTTCGTTGTCCCGGTCTTGGCGCTGACTCTGCGATCCCCCAGCACGAGATTGTTGTTGATGCCGAACAGTGGTGCACGGGCCACATTGTCGCTCATAATGTCGGCCAGAATGAACTGGGCGTCGGCGCTGATAATGCGCTCCTGGTCCGGACTGTCGTATCTGCTCAACACTTCGCCTTGCGAATTGTGGACCTGCAAGATCGCGACCGGATTCAGGTTGCGGAATCCGCTGCGTCGAGACTCCGGCGGCACCGGTTTGCCGGCCATTACACCGCCGTTCGCAAGCACGCTGTATGCGTATGTGTGGTCCAGCAAAGTGACCTCGCCACCCCCTAGCACGAGGTTGAGGCCATAGTAGTTGAGGCCGCGGTCGAGACCGTTAATACCCAGTCTATGAGCAGTGCGCAGAGCGCTGGCGACGCCGACCTGGTCCATGACGCGAATGGCGGGAATGTTTAGCGATTGGGCAAGGGCATCACGAAAACCGACAGGTCCGTGGTAGAGACGATCATAGTTTTCGGGCACGTATACTGAACCGTCATTCTGAGTAAAAGCGGTACGTACGTCCAGAATCAACGAGGCCGCGTTCATGCCCTGCAGCAGGCCGGAGAGATAAACATATGGCTTGAAGCTGGAACCGGGTTGCCGCTCAGAGATGGCGACATTCACCTGCCCGTCAATCTCTTCGTTGTTGTAATCCAGTGAACCGACCATGGCCAGGATCTCACCGGACTCGGGCTTGAGCACCACCACTGAGGAATTGTTTACGTTTCTGCCCTGTTCATTCAGCCTGGCGATATGATCGCGAGCCACCTGTTCGGCATACTTCTGCAGATCGACGTCCAGGGTTGTATAGACAGAAAGCCCCTCTTTCCAGATACGATAGGGGTCGTCGACCGTATTGAACTCCTCTTTGATGCGCTCGAGCGCATATAGGGCGAAGTGGGGGGCCGTGATGATATCGAAACGCTCCGCGACAGAGCCTCGCAGATCCAGCTCCTGCGCAAAGGCTGCGTCCGCCTCCTCCTGGGTGAGATAGCCGGCGTCGACCATGACCTGAAGCGTCACGCCTTGCCGGATTTTGGCGTCATCGGGGTTGTCGATTGGGTTCAGCGCAGGGAACTGGGGAATCGGCGACAACATTGCCGCTTCGGCGACGTTGAGCTCCGAGACGCTTTTGCCAAAGTAGACCTGGCTTGCCGCCTCGATTCCGTAAGCCAGATTGCCGTAGAAGTTGTAATTGAGATACCACTCAAGGATCTTGCCCTTGTCATACCGCCGCGTCACTTCCATTGCCAGAATGACTTCTTTGAGTTTGCGGGCGTAAGACTGCTGTGTCCGCTCCTCCAAAGGGATCACGACATTCTTGATCAGCTGCTGGGTGATCGATGAACCGCCCTGTACACTGCCCCCTTGCAGGTTGGAAGCAAAGGCTCGCATAAGCCCGCGCACATTTATTCCCGGATTGTCCCAGAAATTATGGTCCTCAAGCGCGACCGCGGCCTGGATGACGGCCGGCGACATCTCCCGCAGCGGCATGTAAGTGCGGTCTCCCCGGTAAGGGCGGGGATCGACACTCTCGTAGAGCAGGTGCTTGCCAGTGCGATCATAGAAACGGATGGTCTCGAACTTCTCCTGTTGCAGTTCAATGACACCCGCGTCGGGCAGTTGCGCGGCGTAAAAAGTATAGATGCCAAACACGCTCGCAACAGCGACTCCGACGGCGGCTCCCACCGTCAGAATCACAGCGAAGAATAGCGCTGCCGTCCCCTGGAATAACCAGAACCATGGACGAGCGCGATAGGTTTTCGCCCGCTGGCGCCGCCGCCGCTGTGCCAGAATACGGGCGGATCTGCTCGGCCCGCCTGTTCCCGCAGCGGGTCTCCCGCGCTCTATCTCTGCCATGCCAGCCTTTCCTTCGCAGGGGGCAGAAGGCGAAACCCATTGCTCTCGTTGTCAGTCTTGTCGCACATTCGAATCGTCAATACCTTTCATCGTAGTTACGCAGCCGCAACCGATTTACAGCCCGTAACGAGGTGAGCGAAGGCCCTTACTCTCTCCTCTCTACTCCCAATTTGCATTTGGGCGGTCGGGCCTTCGGCCCTCCCTTGTGCGGGGGGTGCCCCCCCGCAACGCCCCCCTCCAAAACCATGCCTCAGCGACCTTACGCATTCAACGCAGCCGTTAGGCACCAGCACGCTGGCGGCTCTGCCAACCCCAGACGTATTCAGCTAGCCTGAATGGCGGCGGGAATGAAGGGCAGGTCACGACAGACACTGTCTCGGGCTCAGCAGTTACCTTACCTGACAAAAATCAAATAATTCCCTCGACGCTCACTGTCAGCATTCTAGCATCTGCCCAATGCCGACCCAAATCCAACCTAGAATCATGGATATGGAGAGAAAGAGGTGAGGAGCCATTCTGCACATGAGGGAATCCGTGCCATGGTACGAACGACTCGACAGGTCGGCGACGCGCCCAGCCAAATCACCTTGGATTGTGACCGCCTATTCGACTTTTTCGAGCACGAGAAAGTGGCTGATACCGAATGTCGTCAGCGGTGTCTGCTCAAGAGCGTAGGTGAACGCTCGCAAGCAGGCCCCTATGACCGGTTGACGGGCATTGATACCGTCGTAGCCGGGGAAGATCTGCGTGTGCCGCTTAACGAGAACGGGCAGCCCTATAAACAGATCCAGGAGACTGCGTAGCGTGTAGGCGCGCACGTGAGGAGCAAGTTGACTGCGCAGAAAGTCTGGCAGATAGTTGATCAGCGGCGTGTTGCCGAAGCGATAGACACCTTGCCAGTAATGGCCGTGGGTCTCAAAAGGAAAGAGCCGGTTCGGTACGAAGATGACCGCGCGCCCGCCCACGCGTAGCACGCGGACGATCTCGGATGCGGCCCGGCAGTCATCCTGCACATGCTCCAGCACCTCGTGAGACAGGACCAGGTCGAAGCTTCCGTCGGGATAAGGAAGTTGCTCACCTTGGCTGAGGTTGAGCGGCGCCTCTGGCACGTTTCCGGCCGCGGCCCGCAGATGCTCCCCTTCGATATCCATTCCGTGGACTTCGGGGACGGACGCTTGCAGCGCCCGCAAATAGATGCCCACACCACATCCGTCAACCAGCGCGCGTTGCAGCGGTTGCGGCGCCCAATCGAGAATCATCTGCAGGCGCCGTTCCTGGCCGGCCCGCCAGACGAATGATGGATTGCCGCGTAATGCTGTACGCTCTGGCTGGTGAATCACAGTCCGTTCCCCTCGGCGCCGCTGCGAAGATATGCGTACACAGCGCTCATGCCGCGCCCACATGAATGGCGACCGTACCCAACATTTTTGTGCGGTAGAATACGTTACGGAACCCTGCTCTCTCCATTTGCAGCGCCATTTCCTCAGGCTGCAGAAACGCGACCGTGCTTTGCGGCAAATACCGGTAAGCCGTATCGGGCGGGCGCATTGGCTTCCCGGAGGTTCCTTCGCCGGTCGAAAACAGCTGGCCCACCACCGGAATTACCCTAAGCATATAGAAACGTAGCAGCGGAGAAATCAGCGTCGGCGGGGGTGGTGACGTTTCCAGGCAGACGATCCGCCCGCCCGGTTTGGTCACCCGTCGCTGTTCTGCCAAACAGAGCTCCACGTCGGTCACGTTGCGCAGAAGAAAGCCGCTGGTGACGGCGTCAAAGTAGCCATCCGCAAACGGTAAACGCAGCGCGTCGCCCTGGACGAACTCGACGCGCTCCGCCCTGTCTCCGCCGGCCCGACGGAGCAGGCTCTTCACTTTTTTCTGGCGGCCAACGTCCAACATTTCGAACGTAAAATCGCAGCCGATCACTTCCGCATCCTGATGCCTGTGCTGGGCTTCGTAAGCGATATCGCCGGTGCCAGTGCCCACGTCGAGGAGGCGCCCCCCGGCAGGCAGCCGGCACAGCTCTACGACCTCCCGCCGCCAGCCTACATCCTGCCCACCGGTCATAAGCCGGTTCACCAGATCGTACCGGTGCGCAATGCCGGCAAACATCCGATTGACATAGGCAGCCTTTTCGGCCGCGGGGGGAAGCGTGGAAGAGGTCATTTCTGCTAGTTAATCGGCCAGATTACGTAGCTGTGCACTGGTCTTCTCCAGCTCCCGGAGAAGTTCCTGAATCTCATGCAGAATCTCCGGCGGCGCCTCGTCGCCATGGCCCCCGTGCGCAGCCAGCAGCGACTCCAGCCGCTTTTGCAGTTCAGGAATCTCGTGCTGCAGGTAGTCCAGCTCCACCTTGCGCCCCATTTCCAGCAGAGATTCGACACCGTAATCGCTCACATCGGAGTAGAGGGTCTGGGCCAGGTCCTGGTAATTGTCCAACATCCAGCGGCGTAGGAATTCGTTGCCGATAGTCCAGCGCGGGAATTCTTCGTGTGAACCGGCAGCGTCTCCGCCGTCCGTCCTGCTGTATGCCCGCTGCAGGTAGCCAAGGTTGTTCATGCCATGCACATACATCGAGACCTGATCAATTGACTCATTGTCCGTTTTGGCCACCAGGTCTTCTTCGCTGATGACACCCTGGCGGGCAACGGTCAGCAGTATCTGCCTTTCCGTCGGCGCCAGGCACTTGAAGTCGACTTCGAAAAAGCCGGCAAGCAGGTGATCGGCGCGCAGATCTTCTTCACGAACCTCCCGCAACGCCCCCCTCCCTCCCTTCTCCTCGAAAAGACGGTAACAGAGGGTCTGTACCAGGTATGGATGCCGATGCGTGTGCCGCAGAATTTCGCCAATGCGCTCCCTGCTGACGCTAACGGGTGCGTTGCTCTGTTCCTGCAACACCAGACTAACGCTCGCCTCAGGTTCCAGGTTCCAAAGATTTACAAGACTGAATCCGAAAAGGAACGGGCTTGTAAGCCAGTTGCGGGTCAGATCGTTCAGCTGCATCAGCAGCTTGGTCGACGTCATTATCGTGCGCATCCCCCCGCTCTGGAATGCCTTACGAAGCCGCGCCAGGGCCTGGTAATCGTTCTTGGCCAGACTGATCCAGGCCTCAGCTTCGTCAATGAGCAAGAGCAGATATTTGTCACGCTCTCGCAGGGCTCGCTGCAAAATGCGTAGAATGTGAATCGCATCCCTACCGTATAGAGCGCTTACATCGACGCCATAGGCCTCGAACCTTGGCATCTCGTCTTCCACCGCCAGGAACAACTCGTAATCGAAATCGTCTTTTGTTTCACTACCTTGCAGATCCCAAAATAAAGGGACGGCGCGGGCGTCGTCCTGCCGGGTGATCGTCCACTCCAACTGTCGCAGCAACGAAGTCTTGCCCATGCGGCGCGTGCCAACCACCCAGATAGCGGGATCCTCCGCGCCCATCAGATATTCCAGCAACTCCTCTCGGCCATAGTGGTCGGGTCCGCGCAGCCAGCGGCCGACAGTATAGGGATTGCGCATAACGCTCAGGCCGTTCCTCGACTCATTCTCGGTAGCCAGTTCACGACGCTCTGAAGGCGTCGGCTTTGTTTTCCAATCCTGGGTCTAAGCGTCGACGTTCTCGCTCAACCCAGTATTGATACTATCACCCATTTGCTGAATATGCGCATGGGCGAACAAGGCATCCTCCATCGTAATCGTACGCCGCCCTTCGGCAAGCATGCGCCCGACCGCTTCAAGACCGTACTGTTGAATACGAAAGGGGCGGCCGGCACAGTTCTCAATGATGAAATCTACCACCGATGGCTCGTAACGGTAGAAGCCTCGCACCGGCTCGGTGAGCAGCTCAAGAGCCTGCTCGCGGTTGAAAGGCTCCAGTTCAATTTCGTTAAACAAATTGTACCAAGGGCTCTCAATTCGCCCCCATTCCTTGCTGATGCGAATACCGGCAATCACCGCCCCCAACGTCGCCGCGAAGTCACGCATGAATATTCGCCGCAGTCTCTGTTGAATCAGATGGTCGAAGGCATTGAAGACGTCCATTTCGTCCATCAGGAGAATCAGGCGCAGATGCTTGCCCGGGTGCAGCTCTTCTCCATAGTGCTGCAGTGCCTTTATCACATCGCGCAGGTCTCTGATAAATTCTCTGTCCGTATACTCCTCGTGCCCGGGCCGGTAGTAAAGCAGGTCTTGAAGGGCATTTTTTGTCGCCGGTGTAAGCCCGGAAAGCGATGAAGCCGTGTGCAGAATCTCCTCCATCAGGAAATGGAAAAAAGTATGTTCCTCCGTGCCCTCGAGGTCGACATACAACGGCACAAACCAGTACTCGTCGTCCTCTAGTCCCCAGAGGTGGTTGTTCAACTGATAGAGCAGTGTCGTCTTGCCGATCCTCCGTTCACCGTGAATCATAATGCTGTTATTGTGCAGCGTGTCTACAATCTTCTGCAGCATCTCCCGTCGACCGAAGAACATGTCCTCACGCCGCACCGGCTCGCCGCTGATAAAGGGATTGAAAGAGCGGACCACCGCGTCCCAGGTTCGGCGACGGTTCTGGATGACTTCAATACCCATATAGCCGAAGCCAATCAGCGCCAGCAGGCCGGTGACGACTAGTGTGATGAGATAGTCCGATCGTATCGACCCCAGGAGAGGGAGCCGGACCTGTGCCGGCAGCGACTCTGACTCAAAGGAAACGCTACTTACTTCGGAGTAGGTGAATGCAAAATCCCGCACCTGGAATTCTACGTTGTATATGCCCTTCTCTGTGAAGTCGGACAACTCCAGAAACGGACGATCCAACTGCTGCCACGCGCCGAGCTGCCCGGGCGGGCTGACCCGATAAAGGACAACCAGTTCGGATTGGGGCGTGTACAGATCGCCGGCCTCATACCCAATTATGATCTTGCCGTCGGATTCCACCTCCCAGTTGTTGGCCGCAATCTGCTCTGCAGCGCCGGAAACGCCCTCGATCCTGATCCAGGGCGGAATCGAGTCCGGGCGGTGGAATGTCAGGCCGTCCCTGCTGCCGAACCAATAAACGCCGTTCGACATGCGGATGATCGAATAAATGGAGGTAGCCGGCAGCACTGCCTCGACAGTCAGCGTTTCCCAAGTGCGGCCGTCATAACGTGTAACGCCGCCCTCGCTCCCGATCCATAGCGAAGAGTCGATAGGGTCGACATAAAAATCGTAGAACAGTTTGCTGGGCAGGCGGGCAGTGGCAGTGCGGTCCTGCCAGGCCTGGCCGTCAAAATAGACCAGGCCGTGCTGGTTAACTGCCGCCCACATCGCACCGGGGACCTTCAGATCCGGCGCCAGCGCTGCGACATTGTCACCGTAAATCGATTGACCTTCCACCGAGTCGGCCCGGTACTGGGTCCATCTGCCTTCTCCGCTGCCGGCAAAGATGCCGCCGCTCTCGGTTGCTGCCCACAGCCGGCCGGAGGCATCCAGCGCCAGATCCTGGACCTCTTGATGGGCCAGCGCATCTTCCACCAATAGTGTGCCGTCCGCGATATCATAGCGCGCCAATCCGTTATCGGTTCCGATCCAGAGTTGACGCTGATGTGCCAGCAGGGCTGTGACAAGGGCTGAAGGTAGTTCCTCCGTCGGAACCGGTTGCGTCCACTGGCTGGCGCCGGGCTCCAGCGATGCAAGCCCCCACCAGGTTCCGGCCCAAATACGTCCATCGACATCAAGAGCGAGGTCTGTTACAAACAGGCTGGGTAGACCGCTTTCAACACCATAGAATGCTTCATCGTCCAGACCGCTGCCGGCGGATTTGCGGCGGATCCCCTCGCCCCGTGTGCCGATCCACAGTCCGCCATGATCATCAGCAAGCAGAGCTTGAATCTCGTTGGCAGGGCTTGCAGCCGGCGGATGAATCTCCCGCCCCCAGATCTCCCGGTCTGACCGGAACACGCCCGAAACGGTTCCGAGCCAGAGAGAGCCTGCCGGATCAATCGCTGCCGCATGAATGAAGGAAGTTTCGCCGCTGTTGATCGACTGCTGAATCACGTCGTACTGCGGCGTTGCCGAGGAAAGCGCCTCACGCTCGACGAGGCGGAAGAATCCTCCTCCTTCAGTGCTCACCCACACACTGCCCGATCCATCTCCTGTCAAAGAGGTAATGCGCACCCGCTCCCGCGCATGCAGAGGGGCTGTCTCCACCTGCTCCCACCCGCCGGTCGCAGCATCTCGCCATGCAATGTTGCCGTCGGCCGCGACCCAAACCGTTCCGGCGGCCTCGGCCCACAACGCGGTTACATCTAGGGCGGACACACCTTCCTCTTCGCCGACTGCTTGCCAGCGCCCCCCCTCCCGCAGCCACAGCCCGTCCGATGTGCCGACCCAAATGCTGTCGCCGCTGTCGGAGCTGCCGATCACGTTGATATATGCGTCGTCCAGCCCAGCCACAGAGGACGCGGCTTCGCCGTTCCAGAGGTAGAGGCCGGCCGCCGTCCCGATCCAGAGTTGGTCCCCCGTATAGAGCAGCGCCCGTACCGGAGCATCCAGCCTTGTGAGCGAGTCCCAGGCGCTGCCGTCCCATACAAGTACGGCGCCCGTCGCCGTGCCAGCCCAGAGGTCTGTCCCCGAACCACCCAGAGTCATGCTATGCACACCACTCTGCAGATCAGTGCCTTCCGTCCACGAGCGCCACGCGCCGTTGTACCGGCTGATACCGTGGTCGGTCCCGAACCAGACCTCGCCTTCGCCGACGGAAACGGCAAGAACATTATTTGAGGCCAGGCCGTCTTCCTGGGTGTAGTCCGACCAGGGCGGAATCAGCGTCCCTTGCGCTTGGACCAGCGCCGGCCAGACCAGCAGCACAACAGCCGCCGCGGCCAGCATAAACGCGCTGCGTCTCTGAACTCTGCTATTTCCTGAAGGTCGTCTAAACATGGCACTTCGTGCGAAACACCATTGGCAAATGGCCAGTGGTCGAATATACCGGTCGCAGCCCGCGTCACCTGGCAACAGATCACTGGTCACTGCAGTTTTCAGAATATAACGGACAGTCATTCCTTGTCAACGCGCCGCCAATTCCATCCCATCATAGCTAGAACTGGCAGTCACGACTTTCGTCCCGTTACCGGCGTGACGGCGGGCCTGGCAAATATTTGCCAATTCCTAGTCGCCTTGTTGTATTATCGGTTTTGAAAGTGCAGCTTGTATCGCGCACAGCGTGGCGCGACGTTGGAGACGCAAGGCTATGAAACGTACTCGACTTTATGAACGACATGTAAACTTGGGTGGACGCATGGTGCCGTTCGCCGGCTACGAACTGCCCGTGCAATACACAGCCGGCCCCAGTGCTGAGCATCGAAGCGTGCGCACCGCCGCCGGCGTGTTTGACATCGACCATATGGGGCAGTTTGCGCTCAGCGGCGAGGATGCCCTGCCCTTTCTTCAATATGTGCAGGTGGCGGACATTGCTACCATGGCCGAATGGGAAGCCCGCTACAGCCTGCTCTGCTACGAAGACGGCACAATCGTCGACGACATTTTCATTTACCGTTTACCGGAAAAATGGCTTATCGTCGTCAACGCCGCCAACCGCGAAAAAGATTTCACCTGGTTGCAGAGCTTCACCCATGGTTATCGGGTTGAATTGACCGATATATCGGACGAGACCTACATGCTGGCGGTACAAGGGCCCAGGGCAGTCGCCATCCTGGACAGGATGAGCCCTGCCGACCTGGCCGCCGCGCCGCCCCGTTCGGCGCTTCAGACAGAAGTCGGCGGCGTCGAAATGCTCCTGGGCCGCACCGGCTATACGGGTGAGGACGGTTTCGAACTCTATCTGCCACCGGACAAGGCGGTATCTTTCTGGGATGCGCTGCTGACAGAGGGCGCGACGGACGGTCTACTGCCTTGCGGCCTTGCGGCCCGCGATAGTTTGCGTTTTGAAGCCTGCATGTCGCTTTACGGCCACGAAATTGACGCCTCAATCAACCCCTACGAAGCGCGGCTCGGCTGGGTCGTCTCCCTGCAGAAACCCTCTTTCCTGGGGCGCAACGCGTTGCTGAAAGTGAAGCTGGAGGGCAACGACCGGTTCCTGGTTGCCTTTGAAATGATAGAAAAGGCCGTTCCCAGAGAGAATCACGGCATCATCGGTGCCGAGGGAAAGGTGGTTGGCCACGTAACCACCGGCATGAAAAGCCCGACCCTGGACAAATTTATCGGCCTTGGTTACCTGCCGCGCGGCATGCACCGCATCGGTTCGGAGATCCACATCGTAATCCGAGGCAGGCCGCGCAGAGCCCAAATATGCAGACGACCATTCTACAAGGCGTCTAGTTAACTTTAAGGAGAATTAGCCAAATGGCTTTAGAGCATGCAGTACCTGGGAAAGTAATCGACCTCAACACCTTTGGCGAGTCAGCTTCTACTGCCGTCGTCAAAGAGAGCGCGTTCGAGGCGATTCGAGTCTATCTCACTCCTGGCAAGAAAATTCCGCCGCATAAAGTTGACGGACCCATTACAGTACATTGCCTCAGCGGTCGCTGCACATTCTTTGTAGGGGATGAGCCGCGAGCGCTGGTTCCAGGTTCGTGGCTCTACTTGGAGGGAGGCGCGATGCACTCTCTGGAGGCGGAGGAAGAGTGCGCCGTGTTAGTGACGATATTGTTTGAGTAAGCGGGGGGCAGCGGGCTGGGCCCGCTCTTCCCAAGTAGCAAGCTCTACAACCGCAACTCCTGCGTCTTGCCGGTGCGGATAGCCTCGAATGCCTTGAGCACCATCGCAGTCGCGCGCGTCCCGTCACGAGGACCGGTAGGCGGCTCGGTATCGTCCAGTAGGCATCTGGCCCAAGCCTGCAGTTCACCTCGCGTACCCTCCGGGTCGGAAGGCGCAGGGTGGGGCAAGTCTTCCACAGACAGCGAATCAATGTCGCAGCCGCCAAAGGTTACCTTGTGGCATCGGTCGTGAAGCGTCGCCGTGCGCTGGCCGTCTAAAACCTCAAAGAAAAACTTGGACGTATAACGGGCATCGCCGCTGTCGCCGGCAATGATCGACGCGATGCTGCCGTTTTCAAACTGCACCGAGACCGCGGCGTTGTCGACCAGCCCAATCTCCGGGTGGGTCAACGCGCCGCCGGCCGCGCTGATGAGAACCGGCTCAGATTCATTGAGCCAGTAGACCAGGTCAAAAGCATGACAGCCGTTTGAGAGCACAGGGCCGCCGCCGCGCTCCGGGGTCAATGCCCAGCCTTTCATGTTGGCATGCAGGCTCTGGCCCACCGTCACCAAGGGCGTCGGAATAACTTCCTTCACCTTGGCGACCAGCGGGGCGAAGCGAAACTTGAAGCCCATCATCAGTTTGACGCCCGCTTTGGCGACCGCCTCCTCGATTTCCAGGCACTCCTCGATCGTAAGCGCCATCGGTTTCTCGAGAAAGATATGCTTGCCAGCTGCAGCCGCCTGGGTCGCAAAAGGCGTGTGCGAATCATGATGGGTGGCGATCAGTACGGCGTCGATTTCATCGTCGTCCCACACGGTTTCGACGTCAGTCGTGTGGTAGCGGCCGCCAAACTCCTCGCAAGCCCCGGCGGCAGCCTCCTCAAGGACATCGACGTAGGCCACGAAGTTCAACTCCGGCAAGTCGCGGGCTCTGCCCATGTGGCTGCGTCCCATTCCTCCGCAACCGATCAGCGCCATATTGATCGAGTCAGTCACTGTCCTTACCTCCGAATTCAAAAGCCGCTAAGAACGCCCCCATTTGGCGGGCTGAACTGGACGATCCTTCATCTGCGTGACCGCCCTACTTGAGAACAAAAGTGGAACCGGCGATGTAGCGCGTGCCGCCGAAGCCGTTGCCGTCGTCCATCGTGAAGTAGTAGGCGGTGAAGATGCGGCCCGGCTCCAACTCCGTCGCTACCGGATATCCCAAATCCCTGATCGGACTGTCGTCGCGGAGAATCTGCTCGTCGCTCCAGGTCTCGCCCTCGTCGTTGCTGACGATTAGACCGATCCCATGTGGAGGTTTGCGGCGGCCGAAGAGGACGAGAATGCGGCCATCGGCCAGCTGCATCGGCCACGGCGAACGATAGTACTTGCCGGCCTCCCACAGGGTGCCCCTTCTCTCCCGCGCGCGCCTGGCCCATGGGGAACTGCCCCAACGCACGATTGGTTCCGGCCGCGACCAGGAGTAGCCGCCGTCATCGGAGTGGTTCATTTGAATCGCGTCCCGCAGCCCGTCGATGTTGAGGGTGTAACATTGCAGACGGCCCGATGGCAGGTGCAGCAAACCGGCGTACGTGGGCCGGCCGTCCCCGGTCGGGTCGTCACTGATGCGGGCAAGCGGTTCCCAACTGAGCCCATTGTCATCGCTGCCATACAGAACCACGCCCCCTGTGGGCAGGCCAACCGACATCGCCGCCAGCTGTGTCCCGTCCGGCATCTGAACAAGCGGATGCCCGTCTTTATGCACCATGCCGTGCCCGGCGGGCGGCTGCACAGGTGTCGGAACTTCCTCCCAGGTACGGCCGCGATCGGGCGAGCGCAGCGCGTAACATAGCAGGGCGGGCTGATATCCTTCCCCGGCGTTGGTGCGTCCGAAAAAGATGGTCGTCTCCGGCGCAGTCAGATCGATCCAGTCTCGTTCAAGGCCTGGATGGACTTCAAGTTGCCGAACAAAGGCACGCCGCGCCTCAACCGGCACGCTTTCGTCGAAGATGACAACATCATCGGCGCGGGCCCAGGTTGCACCATAGTCAAAGCTGCGCGCCAGAATGACCTGTGAGCGGCCGTGGTATCCATCATAACCATGCCTAACGTCGTTGCGGTGGCGGTAGGCACTAGGCGCGCGATTATAGATGACCGCGATCTCCCCGTCCCCGAAGTTGAAAATTCCGCCCTGGCGCGGGTGGCCGGCATAGCGGTCGCGCGCATAGTCAACCAGCGAGTGTTCGACCTCGGCCAACTCCGGTGACAGTATCTGTTTTGTCATCATGGGTTTCGCCGTGTGGCTGCGCAACGTGCAGATTTGCCCAACTACTTCAGGCCGGTGAGCGCGATACCCTGCACAAACTTGCGCTGAAAAGCTATGAAGAGAATCAAAATCGGCAGCACCGCCATCACCGATCCTGCCAGTAGCACCGACTGAAACAGTTCGGCCATCGAAGTCAGCGAACCGGAGCCGTAGGCCAGCGAATACATCCCGACCGATATCGTGTACAGCCGTTCGGAGCTGGACATCACCAACGGCCAGATGAATGCGTTCCAACTGCCCTGAAATTGGAAGAGGGCGACCACGGTCACGACAGGGCCGGACAGAGGCATAATCACCCGCCACCAGATCATCGGTTCGGAGCAGCCGTCGATTCGCGCGGCATCCTCCAGATCCTTAGGTAGCGTGCGAAAAAATTGGCGGAAGAGAAAGATGGAGCCGGCGCTGACCATGTTGGGCAGAATCAAGCCGGCATAGCTATTGTAGAGGCCGTGCCCCCCTGCGCCTAAAATGTCGTTGCCGCCCAACAGCGGCAGACGCAGCATGAGGATAAAAAGTGGCAGAAAAGTGACTGAACCAGGAATCATCATCGTGGCAAGAACGAGCCCGAATAGAAAGTCGCGCGCCGGGAAGCGCAGGCGGCCAAACACGTAGCCTGCCAGTGAAGATGTAATTGTCGCCAGAACTGTCACCGTGACCGCGTAGATGGTGGTGGTTTGAATATATTTGCTGAGGCCCGCCATCTTCCAGGCGATCAGATAGGGTTCCAGGCTCCAGTTGAGCGGGTTGAACATGTCCCAGGTGAAGCCCATGCGAATGACCAGGCCCGCCGTGCCCAAGGAGCTGACGGCCATCCACATAAAGGGCAGAGCCGCGATTACCAACCCTAGAGCGATGCCGACTATTAGCAGAGTTTGAAAGAGCAACTCTTGCCGCGGTGGAAGTCGAAGATTTCGTGTCCGTTCCATTTGCAATGAGGTCTTTGTGGCCAGCGATAAGGGAAATTAACAGCTGCCAGCCACCTGCAACAGGCTTCCGGCCCTCAGTATTCGAGCGATGAGGAAAAGAATTTCCAGTTGAAATAGGTAAGGATGGCAATTGCAAAGAAGAGCAAGACAGCCATCGCTGAAGCGTAGCCCATCTGATTAAACTTGAAGGCGTTGAGATAGATCTGGTGAACGATGGTGGTGGTGCGGAATGCAGGCCCGCCCTCGGTCATGATCATCACCAAATCAAACACCTGTAGGGAGTCGATCAT
Source organism: Caldilineaceae bacterium (assembly GCA_965116395.1). Lineage (GTDB taxonomy): Bacteria > Chloroflexota > Anaerolineae > Caldilineales > Caldilineaceae > Bin5. The sequence goes on along the minus strand of OZ220684.1, from coordinate 3,587,608 downwards.
GCCGATGATGAAAAGGTAGAAAGTGACAGGTCGCAGCAGCGGGAAGGTGATGAACCGAAGCATCTGCCAGCGCCCGCAGCCATCGACTTTGGCCGCGTCGTAGTATGTCTCCGGAATACCTTGCAAGCCGGCCAGGTAGATGAGCATCGTACCGCCGAACGCCTTCCACACTGCCACCCCGATCACGGCCTGCATGGCGGTAAACGGGCTGTTGAGCCAATCTTTGGGTTGAACGCCAATGAGCTTCAGAACCAGGCTGACCAGCCCCACTTGCGGCTGAAAAAGCCACATCCAGGCGATGCCCATCGCGATCGTCGAGGTCAGAACCGGCAGATAGTAGGCTCCCCGCAGGAAAGAGATGCCGCGAATCCTCCTATTCAACAACATGGCGGCAGTAAAACCAACGGCCAGAGAGAGGGGAACGAATCCGACCGTAAATTGTAAGGTGTTCCGTATCGTGATACGAAACAGTTCATTGTCAAACGCCTCGCTATAGTTGGCGGTCCCCGCCCCCCGCATGGTGGCGCTGAACGCGTCAAAGTGGGTGAAGCTGAGGCCGATTGCCCCCAATACCGGCAGGACAGTAAAGACCAGCAGCGGCAGGACGGCAGGCAAGATCAGAGCATACGCCCACCTGACCTCGCTCCGGCGCCACTCCGCGCGAAACTCCTGGAATCGACTTGCCGTGCCAACCGCCACGAACTGCCTCCTTATGTCAGTGGAAAGTGGTTCGTGAATAGCGGCCAGCAGTTGCACATACCACTATTCACGCGCCACCCACCACTACAATTTACATGTCGAATTTACGCGCCTGTACTCATGATCCGGTTCGTAATTCCGTCCGCCTTGCTCGCCATGCTGTCCAGCGCATCTTGATCCTCGCGCAGGCCAAAGAGCGCCATTTCCGTGAACGGGCTCCAGATGTTGATCGCCATTTCACGATAGCCGACATGATCATATCCGACATCGCGGCCCGAACCGGCAAATTCGAGGAAGGCCGTGTCGCGGATCAACGGCTCGTCCTGTAGCCAAGCCAGATTTTCATTCATCGATCTAAAGGCCGTGAGGAAGAACTGCGGGAACAAGCCTTCCGCGTCGATTGCGTTGTGCAGGGCTTCCTGGCTCTCCGGACGAGAATAGACTTCAAGCAGCGCCAGCGCCGCCTCCTGCACCTCGCTATCTGTGTAGACGCTGATGATATGGTTGGCATTCGCCAGCCCGAGGCGCTCGCCGCCGGCATTGCGGGAGATCGGCGCGCCGATCCCCATCAGGTCAGCGTTTTCCGGCTTGCGCAGCCGCATGTTGGGCACCCACCACGGCCCCTGTATCTCCATCGCGGTGTAGCCTTCCACCGTCGCCCAGGTGCCCGGCGGCAGCGTCAGCCCTTCCAGCGGGTTGATCCCGTGGACGCGCTTCAAATCGAGGTTCCAGGTAAATGCCTCGGCAAACTCGGGCGCGTTCACCGTGCATTTGCCGGTCAGCGGATCGCTCTGGTCGAACTCCCCGCCGCCATTCTGGTAGGCGTTTACAGTCATCTGCTCCCAGTCCCACGTCTTGCCCATCCGCATGCCCGCACGCGTGATGTTGCCATCGCCGTCGCGCTGCGTCAGCTTGACTTGGGCGTCCAAAAGATCATCCCAGTTGTCCGGGAAGCTATCAGCGTCCAGACCGGCTTCATCGAAGAAGTCTTTGCGGTAGATATACATCTTTGTACCGCAGAGGGCCGGAAAACCGATCAAGTCGCCGCCGACGGTGCTGAGGTTACGGAAGCCGTCGATCATGTCGTCCCACAGGCCCCACTCTTTCACATAATCCTGGAGTGGCAGCGTGTAGCCGGCATGGGCCAGGCTTCCGCGGCCGGCAAAATTGGCAAACAGGTCGGCAGGCTCGCCGGCCATCCGGGACGTGATCATCTTGGGCACCAGCTCGGTGTTGGTGACAAAAGTGAACTCGACGTCCCAGCCGGGGTTCTCTTTCTCAAATATAGGGAATACCTGGTCGATCAGCGTAGAGCCAATCGGATGCTCAGCGTTGTAGTTATCCCACCAACGCACCGTCTTGCGCATCGCACCCATCGCCGGCTCGGCGTCGCCGCCGGCAGGCGCAGTAGCCGGGGGCGCCACACAGGCTGCCATCAGAGTTGCACCGGCCGCCGCGCCGGTCAACTTGAGCATATCGCGTCGCGAATACTTTTTCGACATCATGGCGATTTGAGTCTCCTTATGGTTAGGGAAATCTGCGAGAAGAAATTTGGTCCGGTTGGGCTGCCCGGCCTCAATCTGCAGCGGCATGGTTGCGAAAGCGAAGCAGATCGACCTGCAGTTAATTCTTCAACCGCGACTGTTCAGTTCATTGCGCGAGCCACCACCCCCTCTATCTGGACATCAGTATCTTCTTTGGAGCGCATCATGCGCATGGAATTGGTATGGAGAAAGAGGAACTTCCCGCTGGCTGTGCATTTGTGGCATATGCTTTTGGGAGTTGCGGGCCGTTTCCAGTCCACTTCAACCAGTATGCTCCATATCTTTGCCAATGTCAACCACGATTTTCCAGGTCCAATAGTCTTGGATCCGGGCCCGGTTTGCAGGGCTCAAAGGCGGCGCACAAGCTTGAAACATTGCCGCGCGCCGGCTCGCATACAGAATCGTATGCCCCATACCGTCCCGGAGCAATCCCTACTCCAGTCCCCCTAACTTGATCGCCTCATAGATACGCAGCTGTCGCAACTGCCCGATCACAATCGCCAGGGTGACGGTCACCATGACTACAAATGCAAGATAGATTTTCACAGCCTGGCCCCATGCCGGTGCAACCACAAATGGCGGCGTCGAGCCGTGTACGGCCGTTCCGATCTGCAGCAAAGGCACAAACAGCGCAGCCGTCAGCGCCCCGATAAGCGTGCCGCCCACAACGGCCAGCAGCACCAGGAACAGTTTCTCAAACACGACAACAGCGGTAATCTGCGTCGTCGATAGCCCAAGTGCCCGCAGCAGACCAAACTGCAGGATGCGTTGCCGCAAAGCAAATAACGCGTGCAGCAGGAATCCCAGGCCGGAGATGACAATCGCGACAATGAATCCCAGAGAAAGGATGCCAAACAGCGCCGTGCGCTGCGGATCTGTGCGCCAGACCGCGGTTTCCCAGCGGCTGTCGGTCGCCGCGGTAATGATAAATCCCCGGGCGCGTAGAGTGTCCAGGATAGCAGCCGGACTCGCCGCGTCCTCAAGCCGCATCCAGATATCGTATGGCCTGTTTCCGATCGTTCGATAGATATGGTCCAGATTGCCGACGAAAAAATGGCCGTCATCAGGGTACAGTGTCGGGAAATAGTTGAGCACGCCGGTGATCGTAAAGCGGATCGGACGGCTGACGCCTTCGACGATCAGAAACAGCTCGTTTCCTACCTGCAGCCCGGTCTCTTCAATGAAGCTGCTGCTGACCAGTACACCCCTCGAATCCAGCGCCAGTCTGTTCGTCAGCGCGCCCAGAGACTCTTGCGAAAAGTCATCCCGCCACCAGCCGGCCTGGCTGAACGCCGCCCGGTCGATCCCCAGCACCCTCGCTTCAATATTGCCCTCAAGGCCGTCGACGAAAACCGGCAGCCGCAGCACGCGCGTCGCCGCCTCCACCCCGGGAATCGACTGGACCACCGCGAATGGAGGATAGCGCCAGCGCTGCTCGGAACTTCCCTGCACCTGCTCCCACTGTACCTGAATGACTAGATCGGAGCCGACCGCATAGCGGACGACATCGGCGTAGTGCGTATCGAGCGTGCTGGCAAAGGTCGCGCTAAAAAGGCCCAGCGCCACCGTAAACATTAGCAGAAAGAGTAGAGGCCGGTTGCTGCCCGATCGTCGCGAGATCTGCGTAATAGCCAGCCATAACGGCACGCTGAGGAAGCGATTCGCCGCCCGTCCCAACAGCCCGGTGATAGTTGGAAGCGCCCGCAACGAAACGAGCGCCACCGCGGCGACAAACCCGGTTGGCGCCAGCAGGAAGAGCGGATCCACAAACGCGTCCTGGCTGACCTGAAGGAGCTGGTCCTGTTGCCGCAGACGCCAGTAGACATAGAGCACAGCTGCCAGTAACAGCAGCTCAAGCGGAAGCCATGCGCCGCGCCGTTCGCGACTGAGCAACTCCTCGCGCGCGGTCTTGCGCTGCTGGGTAACGACCGTGCGCCTTGCCGCGCCAGCCGCCGACAGCAGAGCCGCACCGATGCCCAAAAGGGTCGCAATACCTGCGTATAAGGCTACCTGGGTGGAAAAAGAGAGATTCAGTAGTGGTCTTGCCGCGACAGTCAGGAATCGGTAGACCTGTCCCATGCCCTGCGTGACCCCGTTGGCCGCCAGTAGCCCTACGATCAGGCACAGCGCGCCAACTACGAACATTTCCAGCAGATAGATCCCTACGATTTGCAGGCTGGACGCGCCGCGGCTCTTGAGCGTGACGATCTCGCTCTCCTCCGACGCCACCATAATGTCCGAGGAAATGAAGATGTATAGCAGGAGCGTAAGTAGCACCGGCAGGCTCAACAGCAGCAGAAAGGTCCGCAGCGCGGCCGCCCTGTCTTCGTACTTTTTCAACAGCTCGTACGCGGGCGCCGTCACTTCGACGTGCGACAGGATGCCCGACGTCCGGGCCTGTATGCGCGTGATGGCCGCCAGCATGGGACCTACACTGTCAACTCTGATCTCCGTACCGTCGAAGAGCAGATACCAGGCATACTTGCGCACCTGGTCGCCCAGGATCGGCGCGACATGGGCCATAAAGTCCGGTTCGGATACGATGAAGTAGAAGGCGAACGCGTCCGGCTCCTCAAACCAGAAGCCGCGGTCGGCGTCGGCTGGCCGCCACACGCCCTTAACCAGTACCTCGACGGGGGCGACTACATCAGGATCGTCGAGGCCGAAGAAAATATGATCGCCGACCTGAACGTCGTGATCGTAAAAGAATCGTTCGCTGACCAACGCCTGGATCGCGCCCCCCGCGGCAGGATCCACCTGTCCGAAGGTCTCGCCCAGCACGATCTCCACGTGATCTTCCAGGCCGGTCAGAAAGGCCAGCCCAGCCGACTGATATTGGCGCAGGTCTTCCGGCAGTTCTCTGTCTGCCTCGGGCAGAAACTTGAGGACGCGTGTCGATCCGTAACGGGTCATGCCGGTAAGCGGCAGGCCCGGAAGTACGGCCGCGCGTTGAAGCATGAAGTCGTCGGCTCGCCTGTACGTTTCAAGCGAAGTCGAGCTCGAAAAGGGGACCCGATGTACCAGGAGCAGGCTGGAGAGAGGAAGTTCGGAATCCTGCGCGGCCAACTCGCTACGCAGAAACCTGTCCAGCGCAGCGTTGGTGAAGAGCGGAATGGCCGCGATCAGAGCAACCGTAACCACCAGGCCGGCAACCACAAAGGACATCGGCTGCCACTTGCTCAAATTGCGCCGCAGCGCCAGTCCTATCATAGTTAAGCACCGGTTGCCAGCGTTCGCGGCAGGTGCACCCGTTGGCCTCCGCTTAGCTGCCGCTGACCACGGGACGCCGCCTCTGCTGGGCCGTGAGCGGACGATTCCCCTGCGACGTCACCACATACGACTGCTCTAGGTGCAAGGAGCCGACGCCGGGCATAAAGAGCGGGGCCTCCAGATTGAGAACCATGTCCTCCTCCAGAATCAAGTCAGAAGGAAGGTCCACACAGTCGTCCTTGATGCGGAGCCCGTTGTCGGGAACAACTATTGGGTAGTCGCGAACCTCCAGGCCCACGCCGTGCCCGTGGGGAAAGGAGGCTGTAATGCCACGGTTATGCAGCGCCTCGACCATGGCGGTCGCAACCGTCGACGCCTTTACGCCCGGCCGCATCGCCTCCCCGCCCGCGTCCATGCACGCGCGCAGCGCTGCAAAACGCTCGCTGAGTTCCGCCGGCAACTCTTGCATCGCCAGTGTCGTGCCGCTATCGGAAAAACAGTACTGGTAAATGCAGCCGTAATCGACGTAGAGAACGTCGTCCTCAGCCAATTCGTAGTTGGTCTGCGTCGTCATGCCAAGTCCGCGCACACCGAAGGCAAAGTGATCGAATTCTGCGCCCATGCGCGCCGCCTCGGCCCGGTAGTGACCTGCCAGCTCCGAGACCGGCCGCCCAGGCCGGGCCATTGCCAGCGCTTCCATCGCCGCCTGCTCATTGATCTCCGCCGAACGGGTCAGAAGCCGGATCTCCTCCTTGCTCTTAACCATGCGAACCATGCGGATCAGATCGGCGCAATTCCTCAACGATGCCTCCGGTAGCGCCCTCCTGATCAGATCATTCGTCTCCTGCGGCAGGCCCTCCATCTCCAGGCCGATACGCGCGCCCGTCAGCCCGCGCTGGTTCAGAATACTCAGCAGCGCGTCGGTCGCGGTGGCGTTGCCATGCGAGCCGCTGAGCAGATCCCGGAAGCGGTGCAGCGCCTTTGGCAGTTCACCCGCCGGCAGCGAGTCGTCCAGGCCGGCGCTGCCAAAAATGTGCAGGTCCTTCACCCACAGCTCCTCGGCGTTGACGGCAAACAGCGGGTTGACGACCAGCGCCGGCTCGCCCTCAAGCGGAAAAACAGCATAGGCCTGTGCCAGGTTGGAAGATGCCCCCGGCACCATCATGAACTCTTTGAACAGCGGATCGATCCAACAGAAATAGTCGGTGAAATAGGTGATATTGACCGGCGATGTCGCGACCAGCACATCCAGCCCGTATTCCCGCATATATGCAATGGCCCGCGCCCGATTGAAAAGCATAATCTACTCTCCTCCTGTGGTTCGAGACCGGAGCCGCTCAAAGATCCGGCACGTATCCCTGCCCCCACTGCTCCTGTCGCGTCTCGCGGAAATCACCCGACAGCGGCATGATCGCCAGCATGCCGCCATCGATCACCAGCGTCTGCCCGACGATGTAGCGGCTCTCCTCCGACGCCAAAAAGAGGGCGAGTTTGCCGATATCGTGCGGCGCGCCAATCACCCCGGCCGGAATGGTGTTTCCAGCCGATTCCTGGTCGAATTCGCCCAGAACCTTGAGATGATTCTCGACCAGAATCCAGCCGGGCGCAATCGCGTTGACACGCACGCCCTTCGTCGCCAGCTCCAGGGCAAGGACGCGCGTAAACCCAACAATGGCGGCCTTCGTGCCAGCGTATATCGTGTGCTCCGTCATCCCGGCAAAGGCATGCACAGACGTCAGGTTGATCACCGCGCCGCTGCCCTGCTCGATCATGGTGGGCACAGCCGCCTGCGTCAGAAAGTACATGCCCCGGATATTCACATTGTATAGCGTATCGAACTGATCGGGCGTCACCTCGAGAAACGGCTTGTTCATCGTGATGCCGGCGTTATTGACCAGCACATCAAGCCCGCCCAGAAACTCGATCGCCTGCGATGCCAGCTCTTTCACCTGCTCGATATCCGCCAGGTCCGCCTGAAAAACCTCAGCCTTGCCGCCGGCGCTTCGGATCTCGTCAACCGCGCTCGCGGCCCCGGCCTCGCTATGGGCATAGTGCAGCACGACCGCCGCGCCCTCGCGCGCGAACTCCAGGGCAACCCCGCGCCCTATACCGGTTCCTGAGCCGGTTACCAGTACGCGCTTGCCCTCCATTCTCCGCGTATGCGTCATCTTCTGTTCTCCCTGGTGCGCGGATGATGATTAATCTCAGTGGGTCTTGATGTGCGGATTTGGGGATAGTATACACGAGGTACGACATAGCGCTAACCGCCATCAGCCGATGGATAATGGAGATTGACCAACTGCGCGGACTCTTCTATGATGGCCCTGCCAGAGCGAGATAATCCCCGCAAGCATCCGAGCGTCATCCAGACACGCTACATCCGGACCGCGCTCTACTGGTAACGTGGACAGTTCCCAGTCCAGAGCGCATTAGCGAGATGCGCTGGCAGTTCCCAAGTCGAAACTCATCTCCACGCGAAAGGCAGTTGACATGAAACTCGGCATGAATACCTTCTTTATCAACATGTTGGAATTCGAAGAGGGTCTGCAATTCTGCCAGGAGCAGGGCGTACAGGCCGTCGAAGTTGCTGCAATCGGTCCTGCTGCTAAGCAATACTGCGATGTCGACAGGCTGCTCGCAGATCAGGGCGATTTAGAGCGCTGGCTGGACATCTACGCAGCACACGGCCTCGAAATTTACTCGTTCGCAGGCCACGGCACGCCCCTGGTACCCGACCCCCGCATTGCCCAGGAATATTCGCGCCAGTTTCGCCAAACCTGCGAGCTCATGGAGCGGATCGGCTGCACACGTTTGGCCCTTGTGGCCGGTCTGCCCGAAGGGGCAGAGGGAGATAGTCTGCCGGCCTGGATCGTCAACACCGACCTGCCATTCCTGCGCGACGCCCTCGAGTGGCAATGGGAGCAGCGGCTTCTCCCCTACTGGAAAGAGCATGGCAAGATCGCGGCCGACCACGGGGTGACGCTGTGCTTCGAAATGCAGATCAGCGACATGATTCACAGTCCGGTCAAACTGCGCCGCTTGCGCGACGAACTGGGCCCGGTAGTGGCCTGCAACTTTGACATCTCACACATGTGGGTGCAGGGGATCGACCCGCTGGCAGCCATCCACGAGTTGGGCGACCTCATCCAGGCCGTTCATCTCAAGGATACACTGATCCACGAACCGAATGTGCGGCTACGCGGCTACTTCGACTCGACCGACCTCAAGAACTACCAGGATCGTTCGTGGACATTCACAATTCCGGGCTGGGGACACGACGACCGCACCTGGCGCGAGGTCATTTCCACGTTGCGCTTTGTCGGCTATGACGGCATCCTGACTCTGGAAATGGAGAGCGAGTATATTGAGATCAAAGAGGGCCTGGAAAAGGCGGCCGCCTTTATCAGGCCCATGCTGCTGGAAAAGCCGGTGGGCCCGGCCTGGTGGCAGATCGCCCCCGTCCATGAGCTTTGGCAGGAGACGAAGGAGGAGGGAAAGTGAAAGCGGGCAGTATTATCGAGACTGACGCGAAGGCGGCCGCTGGAGTGATTGCATCACACAATTGGATCGTTAGCGAACCCGACTGCTTCGTTCCCTGATCGGCGCCGGCCGCAGCCGTCTGGACGCACCCCGTACCCCCTTTCTCGTGGTCTGACCAAGAGCAGGAATGTAGTTGCCCCAGGGAGAATAAAAAGCCGAATGGTGCCAAACTGTTTGTTCCTGGTGCCCTCCAGATTATGGTCCGCTTGAAAGGCATTTGTCTATGAAAATCCTCGTAACCGGTGGCAGCGGCACGATCGGCGGATATGTCCTCAGAGAACTGCTACAGGCCGGTCATTCCGTGACCAGCTTCAGCCGCACCGCGCCGCGCGTGGACGGATCAGACTTCATCCAAGGCGACATCATGGAGCCGGACCAGCTTGCCCAGGCGTGCCAGGATCAGGACGCCGTGATCCACCTGGCCGCCGTCCCGGGTCCGGGACGCATGACGCCGGCACAGCTGCTCAACGTAAATGTGGTCGGCACGGTCAATGTCCTCGAAGCTGCCATCCAGGCCGGCGTCGGCAAGGTCGTGTTCGCCTCTTCCGGTGCCGCCACCGGCTTCTCCTTCCAGAAACAGGACATCCTTCCCCAATATCTCCCGCTCGACGAAGAGCATCCCTGCGAGCCGCAGGACGAATACGGGCTGAGCAAACTCTTGGCCGAACTCACTTGCAAGCGGTACTCCGCCGCATATGGCATCCAGACCATTTGCCTGCGCATCAATAACAACTGGTATCTCGAACGCGCCAGCGCCGAAGTGGCCGTGCGCTCCGGCTGGGCGCAACAGTTCACGGTCGAAAAGCTATGGGCCCAGCGTTATCGCAAAACCATAGAGGATGCCGAAGGTGACTGGCCGACTCCTGGCCCGCCCGCGCCGCGCAAGATTCTGTGGGCCTTTACCGACGCCCGCGACGCCGCGCAGGCCTTCCGCCTGGCCGTCGAGAACGACGCGTTCAAGCACGAGGTTTTCCTTATCAACGGTGCCGACACCTGCTCCAAAGTGCAGACGCCTGCGCTCATCAACCGCCTATTGCGCCCGATCAACGCTGAAGCCGCAAATCCAGCAGTTCCTGAGATACCACTGAAGGCCCCATTGCAAGGTCATGCCTCACTCTGGTCACACGCAAAGGCGACCCGCTTGTTGGGCTTTCGCCCCAGATACACCTGGCGGCAGAGCGACTTTCAAAACTGGATAGAGATAAAATGACGACAGAAAGAAAGATGGAGTTCTTCGGCGGCGGTTGGCGGCAAGTCGAGTCCGAGCAAGAGAAGAAATCCCCCGTAATCGACGCCCACTCCCACATCTTCCGCCGCTTTGCCACCGGCTCCGGCGCCGCCAGCGCCGCGCTCACACGCAAGCTGTGGCAGTACCACCTGCGCGACTTCACCGACTTCTGGCGTAAGAGCGACGGCGCCCGCGTTAAAGAGCCGCTGCTCGACTTCCCTTCCGACGACATCAACGCCATGCCCGATGTCAACTTTCGTTTCGGCAGATACGGCCAGGCCGAGCTTACAGTGGACGGCGTCGACTACGTCATGCAGTTCTATCCGCCTGCCCTGGAAAACCTCGAAGCAACCCCCGAAAGAATGATCGCCGAAATGGAAGTGGCCGGCGTCGACCGGGGCGTTCTCCAGAGCGACCACGTCTACGGCGCCAATATCAACCAGTACTACGCCGAGGCATTACGCCGCTACCCCGACCGCTTCATCGCCCTGGCGCAGATACACGAGACAGACGCGCATCAACCTGACGAGCTGGCCCGGCTCGAGCATGCGGTTACAGAGTTGGGATGCAAAGGACTCTACTTCAGCGTGGAGCTATTCGCCTTGCAGGGATACGTGGATCACATCGACGACGCCAAGTTCGAACCACTGTGGCAACTCGTGCGCCGCCTGGGAATACCAATCTTCTGGTATATCGACGCCCGCAAGCAGGATCGGGTAGCAGGTTTCATGGAGCGCGTCGGCGAGCTGAGCCGCTGGGCGCTTGCGCACCCTGACATCCCGTCAGTAATCACGCACGGCCTGGTACCGGCCGCCATCATCCACGAAATCGGCATCCCCGATGAGGTGATAAACCTGCTGAAGCGCCCCAACATGAGCGCCGAGATTCTTATGCCGGCCAAGTGGCCCGAATATCCCTACGCCGAAGGCCAGCAGATGCTCAGCTGGCTATGCGACCAGGTCGGCGTCGAAAAGCTGATGTGGGGCTCGGACATGCCCTACAGCGGCGGCTTCTGGTGCACCTATAAGGAGGCCGTGGACTACATACGCCTGCACTGTGACTTTCTCTCGACAACAGAAAAGAACCTGATTCTCGGCGGCAACGCGGCGCGAATGTTTGATATCTACAACCAGTAGGGGCACTCCCTGGAGGTGCCCTCTCTTCGCATACTTCACGCTTCGCTTATCTGTTGCAGCGCGGCCTCAGCGCCTGCCGAGACAAAGCCCAAATCCCCACCAATCGTCAGCAGCCGCAAATTCGGCGCATACTGCTTTACCCACGCGATACCCGCCTCAGCCCCTCCAAGCACGTCCACCGGGAAACCGGCCGGAATGCCATTGGCGTCCCCTGCCCGGGCAATCCGCTGAATCGTACTGATAAACGCTTCGCTCTCCCACGCGCCAAAAATGTCCATCGAAAGCGTCAGGTCATTGGGCCCGATAATGAAGCCGTCAATACCCTCAAGCGCCGCGATCTCTTCGATAACATCAACCGCACGGTAATGTTCGACCTGAACAAAGACCAGGGTTTCATCGTTGGCCGTGCTCTGGTATACCCTGTCATCGCCCCCAAATGACGGCATGAAAGGACCGTAGCCGCGCACGCCGTCCGGCGGGTATTTGCAGCCCGCCACCGCACGGCGAGCGTCCTCAACCGACTCGATCAGCGGGACCACGACCCCGTCCGCGCCCCCATCGAGCGCCTGCTTTATCTCATCGGGCCGGTTGTCCTTCACCCTGACCATCGCCACCGTCGGCGTCTCCCGTATCATCCACAAGACATAACGCAATGATTCCACATTGCGCGGCGAATGCTCCATGTCAACGCTCACCCAGTCGAAACCGGCGCGCGCCACCGTCGCCGCCACCAGCGGATCGGTCGACACCGACCAGGTCCCGTAGACGGACTCTCCACTATGCAGGCGCTTCTTCAGGTCCGAACCTTTCATGCCTTCATCTCCTTTGCAGCCGCCAGCGCGGCTCCAAGTTGTGGTTGACGTAAGAACGGGGCCAGCGCCCTTGTGCCAGATCCAGAACGGTCTCGACCGACAGCCGCCAGCTGTTGTCCAGTGATTCATCGGAGTAGCCGGCTATGTGCGGGGTGATGACAACGTTCTCCAGGCCGAACAGGGGATTGTCCGCATCCGGCGGCTCCAGCTCCAGCACATCAAGGCCCGCGGCCGCGATCCAGCCCTCGGTCAGCGCCCGCAACAGCGCCGCTTCATCCACCACCGGACCGCGAGAGGTGTTGATCAGGATTGCCCTTGGCTTCATCATCCGCAGTTCACGCTCCCCGATCAGATTGTGAGTCTCGTCCAACAGCGGGCAGTGGAGCGATACAAAGTCCGAACCTGACAGAACGTTCTCCATCGACGCCGCCTGCACGCCGTGTTCGGCCATCACATCCTTGTCCACGAAGGGGTCATGGGCCAGCACCGTCATCTCGTACCCGCTCAACTTGCGCGTCACCAGGCGGGCAATATGCCCGAACCCAATCAACCCCAGCGTCTGCCCTTGCAGATGCCAGCCCGGAAAGCCGGCGTTCCGGTCCCAGATTCCGGCACGAACTTTCCGGTCCTGAAGACCAATTTGACGAACGACGGCCAGCAGCAGCCCAATCGTATGGTCCGACACGCCGTCGTTGAAGGCTTCAGGCGTGTTGGCGACGATAATGCCGCGCGCCGTCGCCGCGTCGATCGGAATATTGTCAGTACCGCTGCCAGTGCGGATCAACGCGCCGCATTGGGGAATATCGGCCAGGCTCTCGGCGGTCACGATGTGACTGCCGCCGAAGATCCACACGACATCGGCATCCCCGGCGCAGCCCGCCAGCTGCGAACGCGTCTCGCATTCCTGGAAAACGAACTCTATATCGTGGTCTGCCATCGTATTGGGCACCCACGAGGGCAACACTTCCGGATCCATATGGACCATGGCCACCTTGAATCTCGTCATCGTTCCTCCAGTAATCTGACTCTTCGATATCTTGTAAAGGTCGCGCCGATTTACGAATGAGGACGCCGCGCCGCCAACTAAAATTCGCCAGCACTAGCGCACCAGCGTCGTCACCAGGTCCCCCGGCGGCTGCCCCTTGGCGATGCGCTCCACATTCGCCACTGCAGCCTCCATCCGTCTGCGCGGCGTATCCGGTGTCAAACCCGATGAATGGGGCGTGAGGATGACATTGTCCAGCTGCAGCAGCGGGTGGTCAGCCGGCAGTGGTTCCTGCTCAAACACGTCCAGCCCTGCTCCCTTTATCCAGTCTTGCTGAAGCGCTTCCACCAGGGCCGCCTCATCGACCAGCTCCCCGCGCGCCACGTTAAGCAGGACCGCCGTCGGCTTCATCAGCCTCAAGACGCGGCGGTCTATCATGTGCCGCGTCGTCGCGTTAAGATGGACGTGCAGCGAAAGGAAGTCCACTTCCGGCAGAACATGATCCAGCTGCTCCGGCCCGCACAGAACCTCAACGTGAAACTCGTCCAATTCGGCCTGCGGGAAATCCACCACGTCGACCGCCGTGATACGCATGCCTAGCGGCCAAGCCCGCCGTGCCACCTCTCGCGCGCTGGCGCCAAAACCGATCAGCCCCAGCCTCTTGCCTTCCAGCTCTTCTCCAAGCATGCGTTGCCACCCGACCACACGATTGTGGTCGAGGTTCTTGGCGAAGTGGAGGATCAGCAACAACACGTGTTCGGCCAGCGGCACCGCACTCAACCGTCCCGGCGAGTTCGCCAGCGGCAGCCCCTGCTCCAGAATATAGGCCACGTCCACATGATCGGTACCGTTGGTGGTGACCTGCCACAGCTTTACATCGGCCGCCAGCGCCGCGTCGATCAGGGGCCGCGTGCCCACCGCGCCTCCAGGGTCAATGACAACTTCTACACCCTCGAACTGTTCAGTTACCGGGCTGTCAGGGTCGTAAACCTCAAAAGGAAACCGCCCTTCGATCGACTTGACGAAATCAGGATAGGCTTCATCCAGTCCACTTGGCGCGCGCAGATAGAGAACTTTCATCGCTCACATTTCCCCTGTTGTTTAAAGTGTGATAAGGACTGAGGCTGGCGAGAATAGAGGGCGCCTGGCTTCTCGTCGCCGCTCACGCCGGCTCCATTTCCACCTGCTTAGCAGACATTGTCAGATGCGCGGATTCCCGCTATGGAGAGAATCCTCAGTGAAGCTTCGCTGCAGCCAGCTGTACTGATACCCCCTACTGCCTCTAGGGCCACTCGATGATCCTGCACCAGCATTTCAGTATCGGCAGCCTTCTGCGGTCACGGGACAAAATACACGCCCAGATGGCGGCGGCCGCTCCTGCGGGCTGAACGCTTGCTGCAGCAGCTGAATACCAGAGGCCTGGAAGGAAGCGATCTGTTCATCCGTTATCATTGGAGACCACTGTGGATAGTTGATAGTGCATTTCAGCGGCTACAGTGGCTCGAGCAGCTGGCGCAAATGGGCGATATTGCGCGGCAGGGACACGCGCGGATCCTCTTCACCCTGATACTCTAGCAACATAAAGCCATCATAGCCGAGATGACCCAGTTCAGCCAGAATGGACGGCAAATCGATCACGCCGCCGTCGAGGTCGGTCCCGGAATAGCGTTGACCGCTGTCTCCATCCAGATAGCGCGCCCTCTGCTCACCGGGCGCGAGCGGGCGGCTGTTCTTGACATGCACGTGGACGACATGGGGTGCCATCGTGTGAAGCGTCTCCAACGGATCCTCGTCAACGAACAGCGATGCCGCGCAGTCGTATATCAGCCGGAAGCCAGGCGAATCGACCTGCGCGCATATGTCCCGGCAGTCTGCCCCGCGTCCCATCAGTGGACGGCTGGGCGGGAAGTCGACGTTCTCCGAAATCAACGTTACCCCGACCGCCTGGGCGCGCTCGGCGCAGACGCGCAGTCCGTCAACCATCCAGACGCGCTGCTGCTGCATTGGCCACGCATCCTTGGCGACCCCAGGCACGATCATGCCCAACGCGCTGCCCATCTCGGCGATACGGTCGAGTTGCGCGTACACCTCGTCAATCGCGGCGCCGCGCTCGTCCGGCGGCAGTGCCAGATCAGAGAAGAATATATAGGAGACTATCGGCAGACCGGCATCCTCCGCCAGCCCCCGGACATACGCCGGTGAGCAGCCCTCCCAGTACTGGTGCATCAGTTCCAGGCCGTCGATATCCAGAGTGCCGCAGAGCGCGATAACATCCTCGCGACTGAGGGAGCCAGCGTGGGGCCTGGGGTGGACATAACCTTCCCGCAAGGCCCAATCTGCGTTGTAATCGGTCATCGTTATACGGCCTGCCATAGTTCGGTCCGTTGCCCTTCCGATTGACACTTCCTACACGAATTTATGTAGCAAGCCTGGGGCCTGGGGTGGACAGTACCTTCCCGCAGGGCCCAATCTGCGTTGTAATCGGTCATCGTTATACGGCCTGCCATAGTTCGGTCCGTTGCCCTTCCGATTGACACTTCCTACACGAATTTATGTAGCAAGCCCGGGGCCTGGGGTGGACAGTACCTTCCCGCAGGGCCCAATCTGCGTTGTAATCGGTCATCGTTATACGGCCTGTCAAAGTTCGGTCCGTTGCCCTTCCGATAGACACTTCCTACACGAATCTATGTAGCAAAGGTAACTGTTCAGCCGCAACTGATTCGCAACCCTGAACGCAGGAAGCAAAGGTGTTCCTCTCTCCTCATGATTGTCATATGGGCGGTCGGCCGCAAGCGGCCTCCCTTGTGCAGGGGCTGAGCCCCCGCAACGCCCCCCTCTGGCTACCCACCGTGCTCATTCTTCCCCAGCAACATGTCTAGCCAACAGTGACTTCCTTCCCTCGCGCTATCTCAGCCCCCTAACCCCTGCAGTTCCCCTGCAGTGCCCCCCGCAGTTCCCCCGCACGTCTAGCCGCGCTCACGATCCTGCGAGAAATCATAGTCGGACATATCCGGCGTGAAGCCGCGCAGCGTCCAGCCGCCGTCCACGTAGATTATCTGGCCGGTGACCATCGCGGCGTCGTCGCTTGCCAGAAAGACGCAGGTCCCTACGTAGTCCTCCACAGTGGCGACGCGGCCGGCGGGCGTGATCGCACTCCATTTCTGTTCGTAGTCGGGATCATAGCCGCGGTTGCGCTCGGTGCTGGTGGCCGTCGGCGCGATGGCGTTGACGCGCACCTCGGGCGCCAGTTCCAGCCCCAGTTGTCGCGTGAGCGCCTCCAGCCCGCCCTTGGCCATCGTGTAGCTCGAGTGCGCCGGGATCATCAGCCTGGCCGCGATGGAGCTGATATTGATGATCGAGCCGCTGCCCTGCGCCTGCATCTTGCGGGCAGCCGCGACCGAGCCGAAAAAAGGACCGCGCAGATTGGTGTCCACCACGTCGTTAAAGTCCTCCTCGGTAATCTCGAAAACGTGACCGAAACGGGTGCGGGCCGCATTGTTGACCAACACATCCAGCCGTCCGAAGCGCGCGCAGACGGCGTCAACCAGCTGCTCGAACGCCGTCTTCGAACCGATGTCGGCCTGAAATGGCTCTGCTTCCCCTCCCGCTTCCCGTATGTGGGTGCACGTGATTTGTGCGCCTTCGGCATCCGTCTTGTAGTTGACGGCAACCCGCGCCCCGGCCGCGGCCAGACCGACCGCCAGCCCCTGGCCAATCCCCTTGCTCGCACCCGTGACCAACGCCACCTTTCCCGAAAGTTTACCTTGCATAGCAATACCTTTGTTGCCAGCCGCTGATTCCGATTCTATCCCCTATCCACTCTTATGTCGTTGCGCCGACTTCGTTGGCCACACCGCGAATGAAGTCACCCACCTCTTTGTATTCAGGCTCGGTCGCCAGATGCTCGATTATCAGCGGCATGTCCGGCGACAACCGCTCAATCCGAGAAACGTAGGTGCGATAGTCCAATACGCCCCGGCCCGGCAGCACCTCCTCGATGGCAACGGTGCGCGCGTCGAGCGCAAAGTGGATATCCTTGGCATGACAGGAGCGAATCCACGGGCCTAGAATGTCGAAGCACCTGTTCAGCAGTTCGGTCGTCGCATAATAGATGCGCGGCTCGCGTACCGCGTTGGCCGGGTCGAGATGGACGCCCAGCCCAGGGTGATCGATCGCATCGAGCAGTGCAAGATAGATTTCAGGCCCGTCCAGCAGGGTCCAGGGCGACATTTCCAGGGTCAGCATGGTGCGCCGCGGCTCGACCTCGGTCAGAACCTGCCGCACCCACTCGACAACCGCCTCGAAGCCTTCCTCGCTGAAGTTTTTCGGATGGTGCCCTACATGAGAGTCCCAGTTGTCGCTGCCGTCATAGGAGCCGACCACCGTCGCGCAACAGACGGCCTCCAGCTCGTCAGCCAGGGCGAGCGTCTCCGCGATCGTGTTCCGATTCGCGCGCCGCGTGTCCGCGTCCGGGTGGAGCGGATTGACCCAGGCGGCCACCTCCCCGATCACGATATCGGCCTCGCCGAACGCTCGCTTGATGTCGCGAATCCGGTCTCGGTCGCCTATCGCCACCTCCGGGCAGGGCGCGGCCCGATAGCCCTGCCGCCGGCACTCCGCCACATGCGAATCAGGGTCCTCAGTCCCCAGATAATCGCCAATCGTCGCCCCTAGCCTCATCGGAAAACTCCATTCCATATCGCGTAAGACGCATTGCACAACGAAATACGCAATTCGAAGTGCGCAACGCAGTTCTTCAGCCCGTGATACCGCGCATCACCACCCCCAGGATGAATTACCGTTGGGCAATGAAGAACACGAGCATCAGCAGCCGTGCCATCTCTACTGAGAAAGCCGCGATGTGGCTCCACGCCGCCTGTCTTGCCCCAGCCTGCAGCCGCAGCGCCTCCCATGTGCGGATGGCGATCGCCAGTGTCTGCGTGACATGCCACAGCTTGACCTCGGTCGCCAGCGCTGCGTCCATCAACGCACGCGTGCCCACCGCCCTACCCATGTCAACAACATCCGCGGCGCCCCCAGACTGATTATAGGCCGGCCATTCAGGGACGTACACCTCGAAAGGAAAACGCCATTCGATCGCCAGGACACAATCAGGTCAGGCGCCATCCAGTCCACTCGGCGCGCGCAGTCAAAGAACCTTCCTCGCTCATATTTCCTGGGTGGTGTAGAGAATCAAAGGGACAGAGTCTGACGAGAATAGAGAACGCCCCGATTCTCATCCCCTGTTCACATCGTTTCAAATTCCACCTGATTGGAAGACATCCGCCGTGTGTTGGGTGTGGACTCCCAGTATAGGAGGTCAGCCGACCCTCGTCAACCGAGTTGCACGAGAACTTGCATTCCGAGATCCGGGACAGATTTCAGCCCTTTGACCTCGCTTCAGAGATATGCTATAAAGTAAAATCAGAAGCAGGCAGTGTTTGTGCCAAGGTGCGACCCATGATAGGGGTGAGTTACTTGACGAACCGCCTGGCAGCATTCCTGGAAACGACAACTTGCTGTCTCTAAGCCTCGCCCCACTTGCAATCTACGCCAAGCAAAAACAGAACAAAGCCCTGCCACGCCGGTCACCTCCAGTATGACTGCATCGGCATAACCGCTTTCGAATTCGGCGCACCTGGCAACGACTTGGTCACTTGGCGTTGACACGAGGTGCAGTCCGTTTGCAGAGCTTAAGAGAATTTGCGCCATCCATAAGAGCCATCAGCAAAGAGGGCGGCAAAAATGAGCAATGTACCTATGACAAGGCCGGAGGAGATGCTGGCCTTCCACGATGGTGGGTTCCCCGGAAACGCCTTCGTAGGCCTTGAAGGCGGCCGCGTCCTCTTCAGCAACGGCACACACTTCTCCGTCAGCGCCGACGGCGGCATCACCTGGAGCGAGCCTTACGCAGGTCTGGACGAAAACGGCGACCCACTCACGCTTACCAACTGTTCACTCGTGCAACTCTCCGGCGGCGCCATCGGCATGGCAACGAAGCGCACCAGACCCGGCACGACTCGCCTGTACGAGTCGCAGATGGTCTTCAGGCGCTCCGAAGATGAAGGCAAAACGTGGTCCCCCCTCACGCTCATGAACCACTGGATGCTGGCCGCCCACGCCCTCAACGACACGTTGATCCGCACCCAGTCCGGCCGCATCCTTCTTCCGGTCTATTTCGGCATCGGCCAGGGTGGATTCCACCAGGAAGGGGCGCCATTCCCAGGCGGTTATGTCGATGGCGTCTTCGTTTCGACAAGCGCGCACTTCTACGACCCCCACTTCACCGCCAGCTATGTCATCTACAGCGACGACGAAGGCGAGACCTGGCAGAAGAACAGTGATGGCGAACTGCTTGTTATCATGGAGTACGGCGGACGCTGGGAGCTGACCAACGAGCCTTCCCTGGTTGAGTACGAGCCGGGCAAACTGCTCATGCTTCTGCGCACGCGGTTGGGACGCATGTATCAGGCCTGGTCGGATGACGACGGCACCACCTGGACACGCCCCGAACTGACCCAGCTAGCGGGCACACAGGCCCCCGCCCAGATTCGCAAGATGCCCGGCACCGGGCACCTTCTCGTCGTCTGGACCCAGCAGAGCGAGCAGGAGATCAAGCAAGGCCTGATCCGCACGCGGCTGTCGACCGCCATCAGCCGCAATCAGGGACGAATCTGGGAACACTTCCAGAACCTCGAATCTATACACGAAGAGACCCATGTCGAACCCGGCCCTCTCTACCCGGTCCGTCCGGAGGGAGCCTACGGCGCACCAGGGGGCGGCGTCGTTTGCGACGTCGATTCCGTAAAGCCGCTGCCTGAGGGATACGGCATGTGGTCCTACCCGGCCGTGATCGTGGCTGAAGACCGGGTCCTGATCCAGTACAACCACTTCCCGCTGGACATGGCGGGCCAGCAGTCCAGAGGCCACCGCTTGAAGGTTCTTCCCTTGTCCTGGTTCTATGGCGGCGAGGACCCAACCAGCGAGAATCCCACTCTAGACAGGATAGAAGGCCACGTCAGGGGGGAGATTTAGCGCGCCTGTTCTGGCTCCGGCAGTTCCTACCGGTCCAACCCGTTGAAAACGAGTTCGTCCCACGAAAAGCAATCAAGGAGGCAGGCGGTCATGGCACAGGAATTAGAGTTGGGAGGGCTGCGATTCACCGCTGGGACGCCGCGCATCGTAGCAGAAGGCCTCGGATTCTGCTGGTATCCCAGCATACGCCGGTTCTCCACAGGCGAACTGATAGTCTCGTACAGCAAGAACCCCGATTCAGGCGAAAACCTGACAAACGTCAACGGGATTTCGCTTTCGAAAGACGATGGGGCGACATGGACGCGCCATGCCGATGTTTCCGGCCTCAACGGGCGGTTGAACATCAGCCTGCCCGACGGCTCGCTGGTCGGCCCCAACCAGCCATACAGGCCGGAGCCGCTGGGCCAGTGGCGCACTTTCGTGGGACATTACGGACGCATCGAAAAGGGCGGACAGCAGTACGCCGTCGAATTGTGGGGCGCGCGCATTGAAGGTCTGCCGCGTGACGTGAAGGCCCGCACCGTGCAAAGCCCTACCCGCTGGGCCGAGCTTTCCCCCTTTCTCGACATCCTCGAACTGGAGCCGGGCCGCTATCTCTCCACCACCTATATGACCTTCGCTGGCGACGAGCGCTACACGACCGTGGTCCTGGTCTCAGAGGATGAAGGCCGCAACTGGCGTTACCTCTCCACCGTCTGCGGCGCTGAGGCCGGCGCTGACTCCTGGGAAGGCTTTTGTGAAGCCTCCCTCGTGCGCCTTGAGGACGGAGACCTGATGTGTGTGGGCCGCATGGGCGGCGGGCGCGATCAACTGCTGGCGCGCTCCTACTCCAGTGATGAAGGCAAGACCTGGTCCCCCATCGACCGCCTGCCGGCCTGGGGCGTGCTACCCGATGTAAAGCGCCTGAGCAACGGCGCTCTGGTGATTTCGACCGGCCGCCCGGGACTTTTCATCTGGTTCTCGACCGACCCGCGCGGCGAACATTGGGAGCCGTTCGACATCATGGCCCACCACAACGCCGAGATGGACGAAGCCCATCAAATCAGCTCCGGTAAGTACGGGCTGGAGCCGGTCACCAGGGGCAAGTACTACACCGTCCATCACCATTTCGACCAGCCGGACCAGACTACATCCTACACTTCCATGCTGGAGGTAGAACCAGGCCGGCTGTTTGTGGTTTACGACCGCATGCCCTACGGCTGGATGCCTGTGCCAACCGACGCCGAAGTCCGCAGCCGCATCCTTGCGCGCTATCCCACTTCCACACTGCCGCCGGACAGCATGACGCCCGACGAACGGGAACGCATCTACCTGCTGGAATTGGACTTGGGACGACTTTGACAACATAGGGTCCTATTGCCAGCGCAGTGTGGAGGTCGAACACCGGTCAGGAGGAGCCAATGCACTCGATCGAAGTTAATTCACCTGATTCATTTGATACGCATGATTCACTGCATGTATCACGGCAACCACGACGATCAAAGTAGAACTCAGGAGGCAAAACATGCAACGCTTTGAGTCCAACGATTTCTCCCGCCGAAACTTCCTCAAGGGCTCCGTCATCGCCGCTGCCGGCGGCCTTCTGGCAGCCTGCGCACCGGCTGCTGCTCCTGCAGGAGAGGCGCCTGCCGCTGACGAAGGTGACGCCATGGCATCGGATCGCATGGGCGGCACTCTCGTCTTCGGCTATCCACAGAAGACCAGCTACCAGGATCTGCTGGCGATGGAGCACAACGCCGGCAATAGAAGATACTACCTCGTCGGTCTGACGCACAACTGCCTGGTCAACATCAGTACCGACTACACGACGTGGTTGCCCGAACTGGCCGAAAACTGGGAGTTCGACGGCAATGACGCGACCTTCAATCTGCGCCAGGGCGTCAAGTGGCACGACGGCGAGCCGTTCACGTCGGCCGACGTGGAGTTTACGATCGGACGCCTTGTTGGTCATCCGAACGTCAACCAGTGGAACGGCGTGCGTCACTTCAAGGGCATCATCGAGGGCATGACCGAGTTCTCCGAAGGTGAGGCCGACGCGGTGACGGGGATTTCGGCGCCTGACGACCATACAATCGTCTTCCACATGACCAACCCCTATCGCGCCGCATTCCTGGAGAAGCTACTCAACTTCCCCATCATGCCCAAACACCTCCTGAGCCAGTATCCGGAGGACCAGTGGGGCATCGACGAGCAGGGGCAGCAGGGGCTTAAGAATACCCCATATGCCAAGGAGCAGGGCATCGGCACCGGGCCCTTCAAAGTCAGCAACTACATCCCCGATCAGATCGTCGAGTACGAACCGTTCGACGACTACTGGGGCGGGAAGCCGCAACTGGACAAACTGGCCTTTGTCCCCTATACCGACCAGTTGGCGATGGCCGCCGCGGTGGAGAAGGGCGAGTGCCACATCGCCATCCGCACGCCGCAGTCGGAGTACGAACGGTTCCAGGGGATGGACCACGTCGACATCGTGCTCAACCATGGCCCCAGCGCCTTTGCCTGGTACCACAACCTGCGCTACGTCCTCAACGACAAGCGCGTCCGCCAAGGCCTGAGCCTGGCGCTGGACCGCGAACAGATCGCCAAAGACTTCTTCTTCGGCACCGTCGAAGGCGCCAAGGCGCCGCTCTGGTATGGCGACTACGGCATCAGCGACGATTCGGCCCAGTGGTACGAGTACAACCCGGAAAGGGCCCGCCAACTGCTGGAGGAAGGCGGATGGGATTTCGATTACACCTTCCGCCTGGGGATGTCTTCGCTCTCGCCAACCTACGAGCCTCTCTATGCCATGTTGCGGGAAATGTGGGATGCAGTCGGCGTCAAGACCGAGTTCCACGTCATGGCCGCAGAGTACACCAACATCCTTAACAATCCTCCGCACGACTTCGATACGCTCTTCAGCGGCTATGGATGGGGTCTGACACCCGGCGGCTTCATCCACAACTTCACCGACCCGCGCTGGGGAGACGTCGACGAACAAGGCGTGGCAATGGTCGATGAACTGATCCTCGTCGAGGATCCGGAAGAGTTGCGCGAAGGCGCTTTGCGGCTGCAAGAGTATGCCGCCGACCTCCAGCGCCACTGTGTAATCGCCCAGGTCCCTGGCATTCACGTGATAAGCAAACAGGTGCAGAACGGCACAGTCGTTCCTGTTTACGGACCGCGCACCAGCTGGATCGACTGGGTAAACGTCTACGTGTCAGCATAGCATCGCCGGCCGCTGACCACTGCAAGTTCGACCAACTACAGGTCCTCCGAGGTCGTGATGGCCTCGGAGGACCGGCAACTACGAAACAGACATGTCTACTTACGTTCTGCGCCGTATTCTCCTGGTTTTCCCCCTACTGCTCGGCATAACGATTATCAACTATACAATCCTTGCGCTGGCGCCAGGAGACCCGGTCTCCGCCATGATCGACCCCTTCGAGTTGAGCAACATGACGGAAGAGGATTTGAAGGAGGCGCAGGAGGCCCTGGGACTGAACAAACCGATCTACGTACGCTATCTCCTCTGGCTCGGACAGGCCTTGCAGGGCAATCTGGGCTACTCAATCTGGTTTAACACCCCGGTGTTTGAGGTGATGATGCGTGCTTTGGGCAACAGTATGCCGGTGATGATCTTTGCGCTTGTCGTGTCGACCGTATCGGGGATCATTCTTGGCATAATCTCGGCATTGAAACCCTATTCACTGCTTGACAGCGTATTGACCACCTTTGCCTTCGCCGGCGTGGCTGTACCCGGCTTTTTCCTCGCCTTACTCCTCATTTACGCCGTGGCCATCAAGATGGACATCCTCCCGACCGGGGGCGTCACCACGCCTGGCGCGGATCCTTCTTTCGGGGACCGCTTCGCGCATATCATCCTGCCAGGTCTCGCTTTGGCGTATGACACGACCGGCAGCCTGCTGCGCTATACACGGGCGAGTCTGCTGGAAGTGCTGAACCAGGATTACATGACCACCGCGCGCGCCAAAGGCCTGGTCGAGCATGTAGTGATCCTTCGGCATGGATTGCGCAACGCTCTGCTGCCAATCATCACAATTCTAGGCCTGCGCCTTCCGAGCATGTTTGGCGGGGCCGTCCTCATCGAAACGGTATTCAACTATCCAGGCGTCGGCCTGACAATATTTCGGGCCACGGAGATACGAGATTACCCACTGATGATGGGCGGTGTGTTGATGACCGCGATCCTGGTCTTGGTGAGCAACCTGATTGCGGACCTGGTCTACACCATGGCCGACCCGCGCATCAGCTATGAAGAAGGCTGAGTTCGATGACCGAGAAGAAAACAGCGACAGCGTCCGAGGATATATTTGACGAGCCGCGCCGCTCTGTGACGGCCACTCCGCGCGCCCGCTCCTGGCTGCGCTTTCGCCGACACAAGATGGCCATGGCTGGACTGATCTTCCTGGCCGTGGTGGCCTTGCTAGCAGTCGCCGCGCCTTTGGTCACCCGGCACGCTCCGAGCAAAATCCACTCCGGCCTGACCCGCGCCGCGCCCACCGCCGAACACATTCTGGGCGGGGACATAGCCGGACGCGATGTCTGGTCGCGAGTGGTATACGGCGGACGCGTCTCGCTGTCCGTGGGGCTGGTGGCGGTCTCAATCTCGATCCTTATCGCGCTCATCCTCGGGTCGCTGGCGGGCTACTACGGCGGCTGGGTCGATATGCTCATCATGCGCATCACCGACATTATGATGGTGTTCCCCTTGCTCATTCTGATCATGACCGTAGTGGCCGTCTTGGGACCCAGCATTTACAATGTGATGATCGTTATCGGCCTTCTTGGTTGGACGAGTTCGACGCGCCTCGTGCGCGGGCAGATCCTGTCAGTGCGCGAGTGGGATTTTGTGATGGCCGCGCGCAGCCTGGGTGTGCAGGACCGCAACATCATGTTCAAGCATATCCTCCCGCACGTGCTCGCCCCTCTGCTCGTCGCCGCCACCTTCGGCGTCGCCTCCGCCATCCTGACCGAGGCCGGCCTCTCCTTCCTCGGGCTTGGCGTGCTGCCGCCCACCCCTTCCTGGGGTAACATGCTCAACGGCGCTCAATCCATCTACATCCTCGAACGCCACTGGTGGATCTGGGTGCCGCCCGGCATGGCGATCCTGCTCACTGTGCTGGCCATCAACTTCGTGGGGGACGGCCTGCGCGACGCCTTCGACCCTCGCATGACTCTCGACTGATCGCCCTTACCGTTACCAACGTCCGATCTTCTACTCTACCAATGTGGCCACAGGCTGCGAACCACCAGGAGCGATTGACAATGAAAGACCGCCCCTTTCTTCTCTCAACCCTGGTGGACTTCCCCGACGACTGTCAGCGAATCGAATTCACCGAAGATCTGGTGGCCCAACTGATAGACCGTCTCCACTGGATGGGCGTGCGCCGGGTCTATTGGAACTACTATCACGCCGGTCACTGGGAGTGGTTCCTGGCATACGGGCCCCTAGGCGGCGTGGCCAAAACGCTTGAAAACCTCGGCGATCCGATGCGGGTGGGACGGCGCCTCGCCCACGAGCGCGGCATGGAGTTCTACGCCGTCATAAAGCCCTACGAGAACGGCGTCAGCCACGCGCATCCCAAGGCGGTTCTGGCGAAAGAGGGCATCGTCGGGCTGCCCGGAATCGGCGGTTACTACCACGTCGACCCCTGGGTGCTGGCACGACCGGAGCTGCGTGTACAAGCCCGCCAGGCCGACCTGCCGCGCGGGCTGGACGAAACCCCGGTCACACGCATCCAGCTGCGGCAGAAGGATACGACGCCGCTTCGCATCCGACCGGAGAACCTCGAGATCTGGACCAGCGACGACAACGACGGTTACCGCAAGCAAGACATAGAGTTCGACGTCAGCGAAGAAATAGAGACCTGCCCCCGCGATGTCGTCGATATCGACGGCAATCCAGTCAGCAGCAGGGGCGATGAAGTACGCGTTCTCAATATCACCGACCTCAATCTCCTGGACCCCTTCGTTGCTGTCACAACCAACTTCGAAGACCACGAAGGCGCCTTCTCCAACACGGCGGTGGAGATGGTGCGCGCCTTTGGTCCTGACGACCAATCCCTGCCAATCGTGGTAGCCAGCCACAAGGCCATTTGGCGGCCACAGCGCGACCTGCGCAACGGAGACCTCGAATTCGACACCGGCCTTGGCGGGGCAATGGTCCGCCTCGACGTGTCCAACTCCGCGTCCGCGTTCAACAACGTACTTTCCCACGCCGCCGACGCCCCCGATGGCGTCATCGCATTTGCCAAAGGGCGCAACAGATACGTCTCCGGCTCGCTGTGCGAAGGTGAACCAGAGGTCCAGGCCCACTGGATGGAATGGGTCAGCGACTGCATCGCCGCCGGCGTTGACGGCCTCGACGTGCGCATCTCCTGCCACAGTTCATGGACCGATTCACCCGAGATCTACGGCTTCAACCAGCCGGTCGCGGCCGAGTACGAGCGGCGCTACGGCGTCAACCCCGATGTCGAACCCTACGATCCGGTCCTTTTGGGCGGCGTGCGCGGCGACCTGTACGACCGCTTCCTGCGTGCGGCTAGGGCGCGGCTTGCGGCCGCCGAGCTGCCGCTGCATCACCATATTGAGATCGAATCCTTCCGCCCCGATGCCTCGCCGTCGCGCACGCGTTCCCGTCCCGGCAACATCAACTTCCACTGGCGCCGCTGGCTGCAAACCGGTCTGACCGACGAGGCGACGCTCTTCGGCCGCGCCTGGCCGCCCGAACGCCTCCTCAGCGACGCCTTCGTGCAAAATGTGTTGGATGAAGTTTCAGCGAACTGCGTGCCCGCGCACCTTAGCCTGCCTGTAAGAGTTTCGGGCACCGACGGCAACCGGCTGGCAGATCAGATCGAGTACACTTATCGTTCCGGACGGCTCGACGGTTACACCATATATGAGACCGCTGCCCTGTACGACAGGCACCAAAAGGGGGCCGACGGCCGCCTCAATTTCCTTCCCGGCCTGACCGAAGCAGTGCGCGAACGCGCGCAAGAATTGGGTTTGCACTGAGCCTGTCCCTATCCAGCACTGTATCTCGCCAAAAACCACGACAGAATGGAGGCGACCTTGCCACAGATCACCCTGGGTGAACCGGTCCTCGTACACCAGGCCCCGGCTGGATTGAAAGAGTGGGGCCCATGGCAGTTCCCCCACCTTCAACGCCTGGCCGACGGCCGCATCCACATTGAATTCCACGTCGAAGCCGATTCCGTCACCGCCTACGGGCTGCCCACCAGAAATGCGCTCTCTGCCGACGAAGGCAGAACGTGGGATGCCGTTGAAAGCCGCGACGCCCGGGGCGGTCTGCTGCTCCCTAACGGAGACCGGCTCCTCCCGATACAACTGCAGTCCCGCAACCGTAACGAGGTAACCTTACCTGAGCCAGTCCTGGTCCAGGAGGATGCGCCCACCCGCATTACCCACATATATCGAGCCGCCGACCTGGCCGGCGAACTCTCGGGCTGGCGCTTCTTGCGTCAGCGCAGCGGAGAGAAGGACTGGATCGAAGAGACCGCCTCCGTGCGCATGCCCGGCGAAATCCGTATCGTCCGCGAAGGCATGTACGCCTTCTGGCCCTCGTTTCGCCATGGCCGCTCGCAGCTGGCGCCCGATGGCTCCATTTGGGAAGCGATCCATACGAAACGGATCGTCGATGGCAAGGTACAGCCGGCGAACAATATTCTCTTCCTGCGGTCGGTCGATGCGGGATACACCTGGGATGTACTGAGCGAAATCCTCTACCAGCCGGACAGGGAGGCCGACCCGCACGCGGACCAGCGCGACGGCTTCACCGAGCCTGAGTTCAACTTCATGCCTGACGGCTCGGTTCTGTGCCTCATCCGCACCCATGATCTGCTGGGGGTTGGCCCGCTGTATTGGTGCCGCTCCACGGACAGCGGCCAGACCTGGAGCCATCCGCGCGTATTCGACGACTGCGGCGTATGGCCGCGCATGTTGACCTTGGGAAACGGGAAAACGCTGGCATCATACGGCCGGCCCGGTTTGTACGTACGTGCCACCCCGGACCCGGCAGGACTTAAGTGGGAGCCGAGAGTGGTCGTGGTCGAGCCAGCTGAACGGCGCCAGGACACCTGCTCCTACTCCGCTCTGCTTGCTCTGGACGAGAATACAGCGTTGCTGGCCTATTCCGATTTCAACTACCCTGACGCCCACGGCCAAAAGCGCAAAAGCATCCTCGTCCGCACAGTGACTATCTCCTGACAACTGTTTCCCGCCAACCTATACCCCCTGACTACCATTCAATCCACCCATCTGGGGGGTCGGCCCTTCGCGGCCCTTCGTGGACAAAAGATGTTGCAGTTGTAGTTGCAGTTCTCTGTGGCCCTCCGTGGACATAGGATGTTCCAGTTCCAACTCACCGCGACCCTCCGCGGACAAACATCAACACTCCCGCATATCTGACCAACCCCAACCCTCAAACCATCATCCACAAGCGGAATCACATAAAACTAACAACAAAACACCCACCTGAAGCAAGAAAGAAAGCTTTTGTGCTATAGTTTGTCTGTCGTATAATTTCCTCATCACCTCTCCGACGCCCTTTTGGGAGGGCCTATGCACGCTGGCCACCAGCAAAAACTGCGCGGCAAACGCCGCCCGGTAACGAAATTCACCATTCCCCTGACTTCAAACCGACTGTGGCTGATCCTTGCTATAATGGCAGTCCTGATCGCCCCTGCCAGCGGTCAAATCTTCGCCCAGTCGGGCTTTGTGCCATTCTCTAATAGCATCATCGGCCTCGACGTATCGCCCGATGACCCCAGTATCGTCGTTGCCGGCACACTCAACGTACCGGTGCCCGCCGGCATCTATCGTAGCACCGACGGCGGACACACCTGGAGCCGAACCAGCGTCGAACTGCCTGCCGACACCTCTGTCGCCTCCATACGTTTCGACCCGCAGGATGGAAACCGGGTCTTGGCCGCCGACGGCGGTGCCGGCCATCTGTTCATTAGCGAGGACGGCGGCCTGACCTGGCGGCAGGAGCAGTCGATCAACCAGGTACTCACGCCAAGCAGCGGCGTTGGCCGCCTTTTCACCCGCATCGAGGACGGACAGACCGTCTTCTACGCTGGCACCCGCTTTGACGGTGTTGTGCGCAGCATTGACGGCGGCCTGAGCTGGGAGTGGTTCGGCGAAGGCCTGACCGGCAGCGCCCTGCGCGTGCGCGCCTTTGCAGATAAGGACGGCGCCCTCTATGCCGGCACCCATGACGGCGTCTGGCGCTTGACGCCGTCAGCCGTTGACTGGGAACGGGTCAACTTGCCAGCCGGCATCATCGCCCGCGGCATGACAATGCTGGATGGTCGTTTATATGTAGGCACCTTCGCCTCCGGTCTCTACCTGAGCGATGACGGCTACAACTGGCTGCAGGATCCCTCCTTCCCCGCCGGTGTTGTCATCTACGACCTGACCATCAGTGGCCAGGAAGTCGTCGTCGGCACCAATGTTGGACTGTGGACCGAGGGTGTACCGGACTGGACGCGCGTGTCAGTCAATGGCGCCGCCTATACCAATCCCGTTTTCCGTCTGGCTTCCTCGTCAACCTTTGTCGGCGTCACCTACGCCGGCACCGAGCAGGATGGCGTGCTTCGTACCCTCGACAGCGGCTTCTCCTTCCTTTCGTCGGCCCAAATTACACCTTTGGATCCAGCCGTGCTGCCCAGGGTTCCCACCGCCACGCCTTCAGTTTCGCCGACCGTAACCGAAACGCCGCTCCCTACCGAGACGCCAACCGTCACTGCCACGCCCGATCCCAGCCTGCCCACAAATACGCCAACTGCCACCCCGACGCACGATCCTGATGCGCCTACCCCTACACCGACCGACGCATGTACGCTCATCGTGTTGCACGACCCTCATGCGCCCGCCGCTACGCCAACAGTCACAGGCACGTTGACCGCAACGCCGGATCCAAATGCGCCGACCGCTACACCCGACACCAGTGCGCCGACCGCGACGCCGACTGCCACCGGCACGTCGACCGCAACACCGGATCCCAACGCGCCCACCGATACGCCATCGGCCGTTTGCACGCCAACCGCAACGCCGGACCCTAATGCACCAACCGCAACGCCTACTGCCACTGAGACGCCGACCGCGACACCAGATCCTTTGTCTACCGTATCCGCAACGCTGCCGCCGCCTCCAGCGACCGACGAAACGCCAACCAGCACGCCTACGCCAGGCGATGACGGCGAGCAACCCCCGCCCACCCCGACATCTACCGCCCTCAGCTCAGGAAATGTCACCGATAGCCTCACTCGGATACCGCCGATTTGGGTAGGGGGCGCGGCCGTCTTTTTCCTGCTGATTCTGGTCGCCGGTGTCTCAGTAGCGCGCGACGGGAACGCCGGAACCGACGAGCTATGACGGCGGGCGCCCCGATTTCGGAACAGCCAGATACAGAGGCCGCCCGAAGTACCGAATCCGTGAATGACGGTGAACGACCACTGCCAACCTTGCTGGCGCAACTCCCGCGCAGACTCCGCCTACCCGGCGACGCACCTGCGCCGGCCGTTGCCGTACGCAGCATCACCGACGACAGCCGCCTAGTCAGCGCCGACACGCTATTCGTAGCCGTACAGGGCCTGCAACAGGACGGGCACTGCTTCATTCCCCAAGCCGTTTCCGCCGGCGCCGCCGCCGTGGTTGGCAGTCATCCACTGGCCTTGCTGAAAGAAAATGGCTGGTGGCCGCAGCACGCAGACCTACCCTATGTCCAGGTGACCGACAGCCGCGAAGCACTTGCCTGGCTCAGTGCCGCGTTCCATGATTTCCCCAGCCGCGCCCAGGCCGTCATCGGCGTGACAGGCACCGATGGCAAGACCACAACCTGCTCAATCTTGGAGGCAATTCTCAGCCGTTCCGCCCCTGTCGGCGTCATAACCACCGTCGGCGCCCGCATCGCCGGCGTCGAGCAGGCAACCGGGCTGCACGTGACGACGCCGGACGCGCCGACAGTGCAAGCATTTCTGGCCCAGATGCAATCAGCTGGCTGCCAATATGCTGTTGTCGAAAGCACCAGCTTCGGCCTCGACCAGAAACGCGTGGCAGCGGTCGACTACGACGTCGCCGCCCTGACCAATATCACCCACGAGCACCTCGACATTCACGGCTCTTTCGATGCATACCAGGCCGCCAAGTTCCTGCTCTTCCGCAGCCTGTTCCACTCCGCGCCTAAACCGGGCGTGCCCCGTATCGCCGTATTCAACCTGGACGACAACAGTTGCCAGCCTTTACGGACGGTGTTGGCTGAAGAGAAATCGCGCCGCGAAGGAGAAGGCGTGACGTTATATACATATAGCGTGTCCGACGCCAACGCCGACGTGCACGCCCGCAACATCGAGTATCTGCCCGCTGCCACCCGCTTTGATCTGGTCTGGCAGGGCGGTTTCATACCGATGGAGACCCGGCTGATCGGCGAGTTTAATGTGTCCAACATCCTCTGCGCGTCGGCCGTAACTCTTGGCCTCGGCATCCCGACCGAACATATCCGCAATGGTGTTGCCTCCCTCTCTGCTGTCTTGGGGCGAATGCAGCGCATGAATACCGGTCAGGATTTTCTGTCCGTCGTCGACTTCGCGCACTCCCCTGCCAGTCTCGAGCGGGCACTGGAAACGCTGCGCCCTCTGGTAGCAGCAAAAGAAGACCGGAAAAAAGGAAGACTGATCGCTATCTTCGGCTGCGCCGGTCAGCGCGACCGGGGCAAACGCCGCCTGATGGGCCAGGTCAGCGGACGGCTCGCCGACTTCACGGTCATCACCGCCGAAGATCCTCGCACCGAGGACTTGAAAGAAATTAATCAGGAAATTGCAGCCGGCATACAGGACGCCATCGCCGGCTCCGCGGCAGAAAAGAACCTGCACTCAGAAAGAGAAGTAGAAAGTATCGAGCGGCTCACTCGTACAAAAGCCGAGTTCCTCGCGCCTGGCTTCGCCATCGTCCCCGACCGCGCCGAGGCGATCAGATTCGGTGTCGAGATGGCCCGCGCCGGCGATGTTGTCGCCTCCTTTGGCAAGGGCCACGAACGCAGTATGTGCTACGGCGAGACCGAATTCCCATGGAACGAACAGGAGGCCATGCTATCCGCCCTGCGCGCCCGCACCAAAGAGCCTGATTTGAATTGAAAAGAGCGATTTGTAATCCACTGCGCAATACGCTCCGTCCCTCGCTTCATCACACAATAGGCCAACTCAAGACCCCATAGACGGTGGAACGGGAATTAATTGAACTACTAATCTCATACGCCTTCACTACTCTATATAGTCGGAGTAAATTTCCTTGTTCCAATTAGCGGTTTTGTGTCTCCTTGTGACCTATTGTAAGATGTATGGTAATCTTGGAAGGTGCCCGAAAAGCTTGGTGGTTGTATGTCTCGACCAGCCTCTTGAGGCCGCCAGGTAGTGCAGGCGCATCGTCTGGTCAACGTTCACCAGAGCTTTAGTTACGGCATTGTCATTCCGAATGAATCGTGATATAACAATGCCAACCGAGATCGGTTGACGCGTCCGCGCCGTCGCCGCATTTTATCTGCTTATCTTTGTTACGCACCCATAAGGAGGCGGCTTGTGCCGGCCTTACTCCGCAAAATTGTTATTATCCTGGCTTTCATTCTGGTTCTGGGCGCCTGTAATGGCGGCGGCGGCGGCGGCTCTACGCTGTTCAACCTCCCGTCCGTTCCGATCAGAATCGATGGCAATGGCAATGGCACTGTACTCGGCTTCCAAATTGGACAGATTCTTCAACAACCAATGTTGGATCAGTTCGCTGTTGCCGGTGTCGATGTTCTCGAAGCTCGAATCGGCTACCACGGAATTTTCCTCTACGCTGATGGAGAGCCTCTCCCCTATCTGAAGTGGAGTGACGAATCGGCAGAATTGCTGACCCAAATCCTGGCCAATGTCCCCGGTGCAGAGCAAGGAGCTTCCGCATTGTCCGGGTTACGGCAGATAGGCCTCGGCGCAATCATCATCCTCCCCACTGCCGGCGATAACATTCCTCGCTGGACGGGGGAAGAGTTGGTTAGGCAGGCTTCAGCGCCAGAGACCACCATCGGACCGCTCCAGTTTGCCAGCCTGGCCTTCGATGCAGAAGGCAAAGCGTCGTTCGAAGGTATTCCCTTGGCAGAAATTGAGCAGGCCCTGGGCGCATCCCTAGGCGTGGAACTTCCGCCAATGGCCCTTCAGATTTTGTCGGCGGTTGGCGTGCAGCAGTTCTCCCTCGCCACCCAACCCAACGGCATCGATCTCGCTCTGGACAGCACCGACCTGCCGGGCCTCGCATACGACACCGAACGCCTGGACAACCTCCTGCCCATCGTCAGCGCCTTTGTCGACCCGTCAATGGGCGGCATGATCGCCGAAGTCATTCCCAAACTGACCGGCGCAGACCTCGACGTCATCGTCTCCTTTACCGGTGAACCTGCCGCCGATACCCTCCTGCCTACCATTCCCGCAAGTGTCGGCGAAGACGGCTCGTTAGGGGTATGGGGCATTCCCGTCGGCTCAGGCTCTCTCTTGCCGGCCACTGTGCTCGACCTCTTGGGTAATATGAGCGTGCAGAAATTGGACCTGAGCATTCAGGCCGACGGCCTCTACCTTGCCCTCAACCAGGAGCCGTTGCCCTCAATTCTCTGGACTGATTCGTCGCTGGACACAATCGGAGATGTCGCTGTTGACCTTCTCGGCGTATCCGAAGGCATGGTGGACGTCGGCCTCACCGTATTACGAAGTCTGCTAGCAAAAACAAACGTCGGCCTGTCATTGGATCTGCCCGCGACAGACGGAATGACCTTTAGCGAAGAATACGACGTGGCCGCCCCCAACTTCGCAGCCGCGCCCGAAGCAATGGAACCGGCTCTTAAAATCGGCGCCGCCATCGACAGAGACGGCTATGTAATGTCCGCCCTCGGCATCTCACTCGCCGATTTGGTCGGTCTGCTGCCGCCTGTGGGTCTGCCCCCGCTCGTCATGGACATAGTTAGCGGCGTCGGGTCGGACTCCCTCCAGTTGACGACTTCAGCCGGCGCCATCGAACTCCTAGGTGATTCCGGCAGCCTCCTGACTTTACAATACGACGAAGCAGCGCTGAATCGCCTCCTGGTCGTAGTCTCCTCGCTTTCCGACGATATCGCCTTTATCGGCACGATCAGCGAATACCTGCCGCACCTGCCTCCCGTTATCTCTAACGGCGTTGATGTGCAGCTCGCCTTGGCAGGGCAGGAAGCGCCTGAAACAAAACTCTCCTCTCTACCTGTTGAAGTAAAGGCGGACGGAGCCCTTGCCATTTTGGGCATACCTTTGGGCAGCCAGTCGATACTGCAGCCGCAATTCATCACCGACATGCAATCCCTCGGCATCCAGCGCCTCGATCTCAACATAATCGACGCCAGTCTCTATCTGGCCTCCAACGGAGGACACCTCCCCGTCATCTCCTGGACCGACCAGTCAATGGAGACACTCCAGCAGGTCGTGACTGAACTCATCCCCATCCCGCCCGGCATGCTTGGCGTAGGCATTGAGTTCCTCAAAAAGACCGATATCGGTGTCGCTCTTTCGATCCCGCCGGCCGATGGAACGACATCTGTAGACGTGCCGCCCGCCTTCGATGTGACCGCAGTACGAATGGAGCCGCCCGACATCGACGCCGAACACCGCCCCGTGCTTGCGCTCGGCCTCACGCTGGATCGTTCGGAAATCACCTCTGTCGCCGGAATGGCCGCAAGCGAATTGCAAGAGCATGGTGTGAACCTGCCCGCCCTGCCTGCCAATATCTCCTCCATTCTCTACGATGGCCTGCAGGTTTCGGAGCTGGTGTTGACATCATCGGCCAACCAGTTGAATGTCGTGGCCGACGATGTTATCCTCCTCACCATTCACTATGACTCACCTTCGATCCTCCGCACTTTGGACTTGGCCGCGCCTTTCCTCCCGGATGACATCGCTAACGCACTTGCCGACCCGAATGTCTCCGCACTGTTCACAGAGGATCTCCTGCCGCTGATAGTGGGTGCCCAACTGGACGTCACCGCGGAATTTGCGCAGGAGTAGTTGTCCTCTCAGCAATTCTACAGTCTTAAGTTAGAGGCGAAAGCGGTTAGTCTGACGCTTTCGCCTCTTTTTGTACCCCACAAAAGGAATGCTTACCATGCCCAATGGCGGCTCAGACTGCTGTGGAACCTGCTGGTTCAACCGCAGGAATCACGGAGAAAAGGGTTACAGCAGAGCCGAGGATTCCGACGTGGATCCTTACTGCGAGATCAGGCATGTCTTAATTGAGAACCCTTTTTGGACTTACTGCGCCAATCACCCGCATCGAAGGCCCGAGCGCGATCCGATTCCGATCGGGCCGCTAATGCGTCATTCCGGCGGTGGATCGAGCAACGATCGCGAAGTGTGGATAGCGTCTCCTGACACAGAGGAGATACGTCAGCATCTGCTTGATCTTCTGGACAGATTACCTACACATATCGCCAAAGATCGTTATCCTGCCCGGCCTGGATTAGCCGAAGTTGTGGTGCGGCAACTCGGCGAGTTCAGGGAGAAGCGGGCAGAAAAGCGTATTCGATGGATGAGTGAGAACCTGACGGGCCCCTGGGCAGATATAGCAAGCAGTGCTCTCATATCTATCCGTGGAGAGGACTAACACACTTAGAGCCCCTTACCCAAGTGGAACCAGCCCCAACATTCAACGCCAAGAATAGCCATGCAGCCGCAACTGATCCGCAACCCTTAGCGCGGCTGGTGCAGGTGATTCACTCCCTCCGCTCTCCTCCATACTCGTCTTTTGTATATGGGCGGTCGGGCCTTCGGCCCTCCCTTGTGCAGGGGCTGCGCCCCCGCAACGCCCCCCTCCAAAACCATGCCTCACCAACCTTACGTCTTCAGCACAGCCGTGCCCCTCTACCACCCCGTCGGCCGCTACCAGCTTACCTGACCCGCTGGCTTGAAGGATGCCTTCGATGAAGAGCTGATCAGGACAGCCACCTTATCCGGCTTACTAGCTGCTGCCAAACAGTGAAATGCAGTAGCGGTCCCCAGCCGAGTTGCGCGATCTGGCCTCCTGCTCCGCACAATCCGCACTATTATGCACCTCTCATATCCAGCCTTTGCTGCTTGACTTACCTGGACTGCCACAACGACCGCGGCGGCTCTCTGCCGGGGCCCGCCGGGCGCATGAGAGTGCCGGTTAGATAGCTGGCCCCAGGAAAATGGGATTGACCAGACTGATCACGTGTGATAGATTCTGCCAATATCCAGTGAGCTTTACAGGCTGCCGTAACGACTGACAGACTCAGCCCAATTTCGCTCCCTGAGGAGGACATCTTCAATATTCATGGCAGCGGCACTCCAATTCCGGTTGCCGTCATTTGCACAGCGGTTACTCTCCCATACTATTCTGCCTGGCAGGCCAGTAAATGAACGGTCACCGCTAACCGGGACATTGCCGCCAGTGAATCTAGTCCTCTGAATCATTGCAACTACTGACAACCAAACCTACCAAGTGTGAGGTACCGATGACAGATCGTGTAAAAGAAAAAGTCGCCCTCGTAACCGGCGCCGGTTCGGTCGGTCCCGGCTGGGGTAACGGCAAAGCCGCCGCGGTACTCTATGCCCGCGAAGGCGCCAAAGTCTTCCTCGTCGATTACAACCCCGAGGCCGCCAACGAGACAAAAGCCATTATCGAGCAGGAAGGCGGAGAATGTACCACTTTCAAGGCCGACGTCACCGATTCCCAGGCCGTTGACGCAATGGCAGCGGCCTGCATCGAGACCTATGGCAGAATCGATATCCTCCACAACAACGTCGGCATTATCGAAATCGGCGGACCCGTTGAAATCAGCGAAGAAAACTGGGACCGGCTGTTGGATGTCAATGTGAAAGGAATGTTTCTGACCTGCAAGTTTTGTATCCCCCAAATGGAGAAGCAGGGCAGCGGCGCGATTGTCAACATCTCCTCCATCGCCGGCATCCGCTACACCGGCTACCCAAGTGTCTCCTACAACGCCTCCAAAGGCGCCATCAACCAGTTGACGCAGAATATCGCCATGCAGTATGCCCCAAAGGGCATCCGCGCAAACTGTGTCCTGCCCGGCCTGATGAACACGCCCTTCATCACCCAGGGCCTCCAGGACGCCTATTCGGATGAGGGTTTCGAAGAGATGATCAGGCAGCGCGACAACCTGTGCCCGATGAAAAAGATGGGGGATGCCTGGGATGTCGCCTACGCAGCATTGTTCCTGGCATCCGACGAGGCCAAATATATCACCGGCGTCAATCTGCTCGTCGACGGCGGACTGACCTGCGGTTTTGCGCCCTAACCAACTATGCCAAAGCAAGTCCTGTTTGTAGGTCCCCGGCAGGTGGAAATAAGCGAATATACCGACCCGCCGCTTGGTCCCAGGGATGTGAAGGTGGAGAATCTCTACTCCGGCATCAGCCACGGCACTGAGCGTTCCCATTTTCGCGGCGAAGCCGTCTGGCATGGCCGCAGTGTGGAGACCGACGGCTTCGTTACCGACGGGCATTCCATGCAACACCCTTTCACCTACGGTTACGAGGATGTCGCCCGTGTCGTGGAGGTCGGGGCTGAAGTGGGCGAACTGGCTGTCGGCGACATCGTCATGGCCTCCGCGCACCACCGCCAGACCAGAAACTTCAACCTGGATCAGGCCAAGGTCGGGGCGACAACCCGCGGCGTCGGCGTAAGCGTCTTTCCCCGTCCGCTGCCCCCCGACGACGATCTCGAAAAGTACGTCTTCATTAGCCTGGGCACCGTCGCCTTGGACGCCG
This sequence comes from Caldilineaceae bacterium, assembly GCA_965116395.1. Taxonomy (GTDB): domain Bacteria; phylum Chloroflexota; class Anaerolineae; order Caldilineales; family Caldilineaceae; genus Bin5. The sequence goes on along the minus strand of OZ220684.1, from coordinate 3,549,597 downwards.
TCCTCGTCGGGCCGGTGCGGATCGGCGAGAGCGCCGTGATAGTCGGCCAAGGCGTGGTCGGCCTCCTCACTATGCAGCTATGCAAACTCTCCGGCGCCGACCCGGTCATCGCCATCGATCTGCTCGACGAAAGACTCGAAACCGCAAAGCGCCTCGGCGCCGATTACGCTCTTAACCCTACCCACGGTGATGTTGGGCGCGAGGTGAAGCGCATCCTCGGTGGGCCCGGCGCCGACGTCTGTTTCGAATGCTCCGGCCAGGCAAGCGGCATCGGTCTGGCCCTCCACTGCGGGACCCCTTTCCCCAAAGTCGTTGCCGTTGGAATGTACGACGGTCCCGCCGACGACCTCTATCTGGGCGAAGAGTTCTGCCGCAGCGCCGGCCAGATCCTCCACTCCCGCAGCGGCGGCTATCGTCTGCCCCCCGAAAGCCCTGATGGCGGACTCTACCATCGCCGTTGGGATATCATCCGCGTTCACAATGTAATCATCAAGCTGCTGCACACCGGCAAACTCGACGTCAGCGGTCTGATCACGCATCGTTTCCCCCTGGAGGAAGCGCCCCGGGCCTACAGCCTGATCGACCATGGCGCGGCAGGGATGATGAAGGTCATCTTTGACCTGACCTGACTGTAAAACCATCCATTTTGTAACGCATCGCGCATCCAACTGGGGTGCTCTCGCCCGGCAAGGGAGGGTCTGACTTGTCAACCAAAATACAAGCCGCGGTCGTAGTGACTACGCGAAAAATGGAGGTTCAGGCCTTCGACCTGCCCAATATCAACGAAGACGACGGCCTGCTGCGAGTCGAACTGTGCGGTGTCTGCGGCAGCGATCCCCGTATTTACAGTTGGACCGAACCCCATCGTTTTCCCCTCATAATGGGGCACGAGCTCGTCGGGCACATCGAGCAACTCGGCAGCCGGGCCGCCGCCCGCTGGCGCGTCCAGGTCGGCGATCGCGTCATCGTCGAGCACCTCTTCGGCTGCGGGCACTGCCGCTGGTGCCTGCTCGGCGAATACCGTTTCTGCAAAGAGCATCAGGGCTACGGCGGTACCACGCCGTCCAGCGTGCCGCCTCACCTGTGGGGCGCATATAGCCAGTACATGTATCTGGCGCCCAATTCGCGCGTGCATCGCATCGCAGAAGATGTGCCTGCCGAAGCCGCGGCCATGACCTGCGCCAACATCGGCAACGGCCTGCGCTGGGTGCGCACTAAAGGCGGGGCCGCCATCGGCGATAACGTAGTCGTTATTGGCCCGGGCGGGCAGGGCCTGGCCGCAATCTTGGCAGCCAACGAGGCCGGTGCATCAAAGATTATCGTAGTCGGCCTGACCCGCGACAAACACCGTTTCGAGCTGTCCAAACTTTTCGGCGCAACCCATATCATTAATCTTGACCGCGATGATCCGGTCGAAGCCGTTTTGGAGCTTACCGACGGCGTATTGGCCGACCTGGTTGTGGACCTGACCGGCGCTACAGCCTCGTTTCCTCTCGCTCTTGACCTGGCGCGGCCGCTGGGTGTCGTCGTCGTCGGCTCGAACACCGGCGCGCAAGAGGTCTCCATCGTTCCCAGCAAGATCCCCATCAAGGAGCTGCGCGTGCAGGGCGTGAATACGCACGATACCCCCGCCGTGCAAGCTGCCATCAAGATCGTCGAATCCCGCCGCTATCCTATCGAGAAGATGGTCACACACCGTTTCCCGCTGGCTGAGGCCGAGACAGCAGTGCTCGCCGCCGCAGGCGAAATAGAACTTGATGGCTTCATCAAAGGCGTAATAGTTCCCAACTGAGGAGCATTTGCATGGACATCACCTGGGATTACACGAACCAACGCGAGTATGTCAAACGGATCAGCGAAGGCATGCCGCCGGTGATCATCAGCGCGGTTGTTACCGGTGGGCATCAGAAGAGCGAGAATCCGGCGATGCCGGTAACCGCCGCAGAGCAGGCTGATGCTGCTGCCGAGGTCTTCGCGGCCGGCGCCACCATCATCCACATCCACGCCCGCCAGGCCGACGACCCTACCCAGTCATCCCACGAAGCGGACCGCTATCGCGAAATCAACGACTTTATGCGCGCCAAAGCGCCGCAGATCCTGGTCGACAACTCGCAAGGATTCGCAGACCTGACGACTGCGGGCAGCGATTTCGTTGGAACTGCACACCATTACAAGTCTGCACCGATCGAAGCCGGCCCCGATATCATGGCCTTCAACCCCGGCCCGATGACCTTTCGCGGCGGCGCCGCCTACACCGGCGGCGACAGCGGGCCCAGCAAAGTCACCGTCGCCACCTTCGACGACTCCGAGCGCACCGCACACCGTCTGCGGGAGCGCGGGATCAAGCCGCAGGTCTTCCTCTACCATCCCGGCCATCTCGACATTCTGGACTATCTCATCCAACGCGACGCGCTCGACAAACCCTACTTTTTGCAGCTGGTCTTCGGGCAGCAAAGCGGTATCAACACCAGCATGGACAGTTTCCTCTACATGGTCCGCAACCTGCCCGAGGATTCCCTCTTCCAGACATGCGCGCTGGGCCTTGAGGAGATTCAGGTTAACGTGATGGCGATGCTGCTGGGTGGTCATGTGCGCACCGGGTTGGAGGACTGTATCCACTACCAGCGCGGTGAGTTGGCGCAGAGCAACGCGCAGATGGTGGAGCGGATCGCGCGCATCGCCAACGACCTCGGTAGAGGCGTCGCCACGATCGAAGAGACCCGCAGGATGTTGGGCATCGACAAGTAGAAGAGAACGACGAGGAAAGAGTAGCGAGCATCTCGCTCCCGCACCAGCCGCATCAATCATACACACAGTGACAGCGTAGGCGTTGCCGCGTTCGCAACAGGCGATCGCGCCAGTCTGCCGCGGCTGGACGCCTGGGACATGGCCGAGCTTGCCAATCGGAACGCTGGCGAGGAGACCTAACCAAGCGATGTCAACTGACGACAATGATTCAACATTTTTTGGCAATTTGATCGTCTGCTCCCTTTCGCATATAATCAGGCCAGACTTCAGGTAGGAATTCCTGTTCCAGGCCGCTCAGTTCACATCCTTTCCTCAACGCAAATCGGCTCAAGTAATCATGCGCAACGCAGACATTCTGGTCGTTGGATTGGGCGCCATGGGAAGCGCAGCCCTATATCACCTTGCTCGCAGCGGGGTGGCTGCGGTCGGGATCGAGCAGTTTCAGATCGGCCATGACCTGGGTAGCTCCCATGGCTTTTCGAGGATCTATCGCAACTTTTACGATGATCCGCTCTACGTAGAGCTCGCTGAAGAGGCCCTCCCTCTTTGGCAGGAGTTGGAGTCCCTCTCCGACCAGAAGCTTCTCCACCTTACTGGACTGCTATACTTCGCGCGCCCCGGCAACGACAATGTCGAACAGAGAATGGGCGTAATGGAGGCGCTGAAAAGGCCCTATGAGAGGCTGACGGCGCAGGAAGTCTCGGCCCGGTTCCCCGCACTGCGACTGCCCGAGGACTCCGTCGCCTGCCTTACGCCCGGGGCTGGTTTTCTGGATGCGGGCCGCAGTGTCCTGGCTCATCTGAAACAGGCGCAGCGTTTTGGGGCAACCATCCACGACCAGGTTCGCGTCGATCGTATTGACCTCAGCGGGGAGTCGCCGGTGCTTGAGACATCCGCCGGCCAGTATCGCTGCGAACGGCTTATCATCTCGCCGGGCCCTTGGGCCTCCGAGATCCTGGCGGAGCTTGCGCTGCCGCTGCGCGTTACGCGCCAGCAGAAGTTCTACTTCCGACCGAAAAACCGAGCCCCTTACCAGCCCGGCCCCCTGCCCGTCTATGGCGACAGCGACACCAAGTTCTACGGCTTTCCCGACTACGGCCCGGGGCTTAAGGTCGCGGATGATGGGCTTGGCGCAGAATTCTCCCCCTCTGAAGTCGATCGAACTCTTGACCTTGGTAAGCGCGATGAACTGCAACGATGGCTTGAGTCCATCATGCCCGGCAGCGGCTTCTCCTACGTCGAAGGATCGACCTGCATGTATACGTTGACGCCGGACCGGGACTTTCTCATTGGCTCCCATCCCCGCAATCCTAATGTACTCGTGGGCGCGGGATTCTCCGGGCACGGGTTCAAATTTTCGACACTCATTGGGAAGATCCTGGCTGACTTAGCCGCGGACGGCGCCACCGACTATCCGGTGGAGCGTTTCCGGCTGGACCGGTTCGACAAAGTGGGCGGGGCATGACCAGAAACCCGTCGCCGCTCCCAAGCTGAGCGCAGAGCAGCCGATCCCAAGGCAGTAAGACGGCATCCACCGTGGAGAAAAAGATGACTGCATCGCACGAAGAGACTGCACGCAAGCTCTACCAGGAGGCTGTCATCATCGACGGTCTGAATGTCAGCAATTGGGACAGCCCGGCGGTGTTTGAGAGCCTGCACGCCGGCGGCGTTACGGCTTTCAACGCGACGGTCGCCACTTTGGAAAATTATACCCAGACGCTGGACCACATTGCAGCCTGGCTGGTGCGCTTCCGGACATACCAAGAGACCCTCCTTCAAATCAAGAGCGTGGAGGATATCCTGCAAGCCAAGCGGGACAACAAGGTCGGCGTCATCCTCGGCTTTCAGAATGCCACGCCGATCGAAAACGATCTCGACCGACTGGCTCTGTTCCATGCCCTGGGCGTGCGGATCATCCAGTTGACCTTTCACGAGCGCAATCTGCTGGGGAACGGCTGCTATGAGCGCCGCGATGACGGACTGAGCCATTTTGGCGTTGACGCGATCGAGGATATGAACCGCCTTGGCATTCTCATCGACCTTTCCCACGTTGGCGTGCGCTCGACAATGGAGGCGATTGAGGCGTCGGACCGACCGGTAGCGATAACCCATGCCAACGCCAAGTCCTATTACGACGTTCCCCGCAACAAGACGGAGGATGCCCTCAAGCTCGCGGCGGAGCGCGGGGGCGTGATCGGCGCGACGGCCATCACGGCTTTTCTGCGCACCGGCTTTGATTCCACCTTAGCGGATTACATCGACGCTATCGATGACATGGTGTCCATAGTAGGCATCGACCATGTCGGCATCGGCACCGACTTTACGCAGGATCAGCCGGAGTCGTTTGGACGATATATCGGGTCGCAGCAGGGCACGAAATTTCCGGCCAAGTTCGTTGACCTGTCACGAAGCCAGCGCGACGGCCTGCGCTATCCCCTGGGCCTGGAGTCGCCCGATGAAATGCCGAATCTGGCCGTGGCCCTTCTGGATCGGGGCTACAGTCCAGCCGACGTTGAAAAGATACTGGGCGGAAACTGGTTGCGACTATTCCACGATGTCTGGGATGCCTGAAAGGCAGAGGGGGAAATCCTCCTGACCTTGCCGCCACTCTATTTCGCGCCGTCGCCCGCTGGTTACATAGCGCTGAACGAAGCGAAAGGCCGTACACGCCGCCCGTTTCCGAAGATTCAAGACGTGGTAGTACGCAACACGCGAATACGCTCTCCGAGAACTGACGAGCGATGACCAAGTACATTATCCAACGTGTAATAGTCTCTATTCCGATCTTCTTCGGCATAACCATGATCGTCTTCGCGCTGTATGCGCTTGCGCCGGGCGACCCGCTGGCAATGCTGCTGGGAGAGCGGGCCATGCTGGAGATGACCGCCGAGGAGCTGGAAGCGGCGCGCGATAGTCTTGGTCTGAATGATCCCTGGCTGGGCCGCTATCTCACCTGGCTAAGCAGAGCCGTTCGCGGCGACCTGGGATATCCCCTAACCGGTGGTTATACCGTTATGGAACTCCTGCAGCAGCGTATCGGTCCGACGCTGCTGCTGATGGCGACGGCTTTCGCCGTATCCCTTCTGGCAGGCGTTCCCATGGGGATCGTAATGGCCCTCAAGCAGTACTCCTGGATCGACTATCTCGTCACCGTACTCGCCTTCGCGCAACTGTCGATTCCTTCATTCTTCCTCGCTCTCGGCGCGATGTACGTCTTTTCGCTGAAGCTGGACATATTCCCCACTTCCGGTCTGCAAACGATTGGCGAACCCTTCTCTCTTTGGGATCGGATTCACCATCTCATCATGCCTTCGTTCATCCTGGCCGCTTACTTTGCCGGTGTCTGGGCGCGTTACACGCGTTCCAGCATGTTGGAGACAATGCACCTGGAATTCGTAACTACGGCGCGCGCCAAGGGGCTTCGAGAACGGGTCGTGGTCTTCCGTCACGCTCTCCGCAATGCGCTCTTGCCGATGATCACGGTCGCATCGCTGAGCCTGGGTCAACTGCTGGGGGGATCGATCATCATCGAGACGATCTTCCAGTGGCCGGGGCTTGGTATGCTGGGCTGGCAGGCCACGTTGAACCGGGAGTACCCGATCCTGATGGGGATCATTCTGATTGCCTCCACGATGGTTCTTGCCAGCAACCTGCTGGCCGATATTCTGTACGCCGTGGCCGATCCGAGAATTCGTTACGATTGAACTTCCGCACAGACCTGTGCGGCGCTGGAGGGCCGGGCCGATGGCCAACGATCTGCAGGCGGAGCAACAGCTGTTTGTCGATACACCTGCCAGGCGCGCGGTGCGTCGCTTTTCACGGCACCGTCTGGCGATGCTCGGCCTTGGTGTGCTGCTGATTATGGTGTTGCTCGCCGTCTTCGCGCCCGCAGTCGCTCCGCACTCTCCGACCAAGCAGGAGTTGAGCCTCTACCGCAAACCGCCCACATCGACGCACTGGCTGGGCACCGATTCTCTGGGCCGCGACGTGTTCTCCCGCCTGATCCACGCCGGCCGGGTCTCTCTCAGTGTGGGGCTGGTAGCTGTCGGCATCTATGAAACGATCGCCATTCTTCTGGGCGCGATCGCCGGCTACTATGGCAGCAAACTGGACTGGATCATCATGCGCGCCGTAGATGTCGTCATGACGATCCCAACCATGATCGTAATCATCTTCCTGGTCTCGATTCTTGGCCCCAGCATGTATAACTCGATGCTTGCCATCGGAATAATGGGGTGGCCGGAGCCAACGCGGCTGGTGCGCGGTCAAATCCTTTCGTTGCGGGAGATGGACTACGTGACCGCCGCACGCTCGCTTGGTCTGCCCACCCACCGGATCATCCTGCGGCACGTACTGCCCGGTGTGGTAGCACCGCTGGTAGTTCACGCCACTTTCGGCGTCGCCGGTGCCATTCTCCTTGAAGCAGGCCTCTCATTTCTTGGCCTCGGTGTGCCGCCCCCTACTGCCAGTTGGGGAAACATGATGAGCTCAGCGCAATCGCTGAACATTCTGGAGCGGGTGCCCTGGCTGTGGGTGCCGCCCGGTATCGCCATTATGCTTTCTGTGCTTTCGATTAACTTCATCGGTGATGGGCTACGCGACGCACTGGATCCGCGCGGCATGGAAACCGGCTAAACTTTAGTCATAGCCGAAAGGAGGTGCGAGAACTCTGGTCGTTCAGCTTTCTCGAAAAATGTCAGACAACCCTAACGAGCCGCACCGGCTCACGTCAGGACTGGAGGAGAAAACGATGAAACGGCTACTGCTTGCAGTAAATATGCTAATCGTAGCGGCTCTGCTGCTTACCGGCTGCGCACCGGTGGATACGGCCCCGGCCGCCACCACCATGCAGGAACCGCCTACAGAGAGACAGTACGGCGGCACGCTCAACTTCTGGCAGCCTTCCTGGGATGGAAGCAAGGACTGGTTCCACCATATCAAGAGGGACGAGGTGACAACGTGGATGTGGGAGGAGCTCTTCTTTACCACCACAGGCAGCTTTATCCCCGTCCTCGCCACCGGCTATGACGTATCCGACGATGGGCTGATCTACACGGTGCATCTGCGGGAGGGCGTCAAATTCCATGACGGCGAGGATTTCACCGCCGAGGACGTCAAGTACTCCTTCGAACTGAAGTATGATCCCGGCATCCTGCCGCCGGAGGCGCTGAAGGCCGAAGCGGAGCGGGTTGAAGGGCTGTTCGCCTACAAGCAGGGGGAAGAGGGCGCCGATGAGATTACCGGCATTCGCATCGTTGACGATTACACGGTTGAGTTCGTGCTGACTGAGCAGGATCCCAGCTTCTTTCCCGGGTTTTTGGGCTATGTCGAACATCCGATGATGCCCAAGCATGCTCTTGAAACGCTTGACCGCGACGAACTGGTTGCGGGCACGAGCGACTACTGGGTCACAGGGCCGATCGGCACCGGTCCTTACCAGTTCGTGGAGCATGTGCCTGGTCAGTATGTCGAATATGCGCGTTTCGATAACTACTGGGGCGGACAGCCCGGCCCCGAGCGCGTCTTCGTGAAGTTCGCGCCGGTAGAGACGGCGATCATCATGCTGGAAAAGGGCGAACTCGACATCGTGTGGGAAGCGCCCCCTGAAGAGGCTGTGCGGATGATGGACAATCCCGACATCGATGTGCTGGTGGCCGACAACGTGATGGGCTTCTGGATTCAGACGCCGAACTGGCATGCCGGCGATGGCTTGTGGCAAAACCCGAAGGCCAAGCAGGCGCTGTTGTACGCTGCCGACCGGCAGGGCTTCGTGGACAACGTGATGCAGGGCTTTGGCGTGGTGCGCCACAGCTGGTTCCACGGAACGCGGTTCGAGTGCCCCACCTTGATCGAGTTTGAATACGACCTGGACAAGGCGAAGGCGCTGCTCGACGAAATCGGCATGACCGCGGACAAACGCGCCGAATACCAGCTTGAACTGACTGTCTATCCAGGCAACAAGATGCGCGTCGACTACGCCGTCATGCTGCATGAGGCCTACACCCAGCTCGGTTTCAAGACCAACGTCGATCTCATCGACGCGGCCTCCTGGGCCGACTACCGTAATGGCAAAGGGCCGCGCGGCACCGAGTTCGACTTCGCCATCGCCAACTGGGGCCCGGGCACCAATCCCTATGTCCTCGAGCCGTATATGGTTGGTACGGTCGATCTGGGCTACTGGCCGCTGGACGTAGAACGGGACTATCACTGGAGTGAGTACAGCACCAATGCGGACAAGGCAAAGGAGCTCTGGGCCAACATCTTCGCTGAGACAGACATAGAGGCACAGACGCCTTACTTCCAGGAACTGGACTGCATCCTGAACGAGGAGGTCTTCATACCGCAACTCATCGGTGAGTCGTGGATCGCCCTCAAGAGCAAACGCCTTCAGGGTGTAGACCTTGACCTCGATGTCAGTGTGTACATCGTGCCGCAGCTGGTCGATATCGCCAACTGGTGGCTCTGGGATCCGGATGCTGATTCACAGTAGACGATTTCGTCCAGGTTCGACTCTGGAATGCTGGAATAGCTCGTTGCGAGCACTCCAACGGGGGTGCTCGCAACTTTTTCAACAACCCTTGACTGCGGCCAAGCGTTCCATCCTCTGGATTCAGCCGCATTCCCAGCCGCCAAGAGAGGTGGGCAGATGATCGAAACAGACGCGGACGTCGCGGACCTGAACCGCCTGAAACTTGCGTCCGACCCGTATCGCCCGGCCTACCACTTCCTGGCCCCGCACAACTGGCTGAATGACCCGAACGGGACTATCTTCTGGAAGGGCCGGTATCACCTGTTCTACCAGAATAACCCCTACGGCGCTTACCACGGCGGGGCAACGGGAACGATACACTGGGGACATGCCGTCAGCGAAGATCTTGTACACTGGCAGGACCTGCCGATCGCACTGGCGCCGGTGGACCCTTATGACCGGGACGGCTGCTACAGCGGCACGGCTTTTGTCAACATGGAGGGAGTGCCTACCATTATCTACCACGGCGTGCGGGGTGGGATCTGCCTTGCCACGAGTCAGGATGATCTGCTGGTCGAGTGGGAAAAGCATCCAGCGAATCCGGTTATCCCGACACCGGTGCCTGGCGACGCCTACAAGGTGGATGGGGCCCCCTGCGCGTGGATCGAAGGCGACACTTATTATGCGCTTACTGGAAACAGCAGCCAGGAAGCATTTGACGGACTTGAGCCGGACAGGGCCTTTCTGTTCAGGTCGAAAGATCTGGCGCAGTGGGAATATCTGCATACCCTCTATGAGGGCGGTGAGCATACTGAAATCGGTGAGGACTGTGCTGTTCCAGACTTTTTTCCGTTGGGCGACAGGCATGTCCTGCTCTTTGCCAGCCACCGTCGCGGGCCGCAATACTATACGGGAACCTACGCGAACCAGAGATTCACGCCCACAAGATACGGGAGACAGGCCTATGGCGAGACGAATTTCTCCAACAGGACAGGCATCCTGAATGAGTGCCAGACGCTTCTGGACGGCAACGGCCGCCGCGTTCTCTTTGGCAGGCTGTCCGAGGGGCGATTCGGTTACATCCAGCGGGCATCGGGCTGGTCGGGGATCATGTCCCTGCCGATGGCGCTCTCTATGTCAGAGCAAGGCGACCTGCTCCTGAACCCGGTAGAGGAGCTGGAGGCCCTGCGCCGCAATCCTGTCACATTATCCAACATCCACTTGGCGGGAGATTCGATGATCACGCTTGACCGCGTGCGCGGTAACCGTTTGGAGATCCGGGCTCTCTTCAGTTGGGAAAGTGCAGAGGAGTTCGGCCTGAGCGTTTGCTGTTCGCCCGACGGCGCTGAGCAGACGATGATCCGCTTCAACGTCAACCCCAATGATTCAACGCAGCCACCGGACAAGCTGAGTCCTGACAGGATGCTGGTCCTGGACGTTACCCGTTCGAGTGTCAGTCAGACGGTCAAGAATCGTGAGTCGCAGCGCTGTATCGTCAGGCACTCCTACGACAAGCCGATCGAGTTGCGCGTCTTCGTTGACCGCAGCGTGGTCGAGGTCTTTACGGATGGCGGCCAGTACCTGGGCAAGCGTATATATCCGGCGCGGCCTGACAGCCTGGGCGTTCAGATTTTCTCGTTGGGGGGCAACGCGACCCTTCAATCTCTGGAGGCATGGCAGATGGACGCAATCTGGCCGATCTAGACTCTTGAGGAAGATGTAGCGTCTGAATCGGGCTACAGTCCCCTTCTCTAGGAGGGAACCATCACGAACTCAACAGTGACGCGTTCCGACCACGGTGCAGAGGCGCTTGTAGACGGCGCGCTAGCCGTGCTTGAGCCGCTAGAATGGGAAACCGATACCCTGGCCAAAGGGGCGCGCCTTTTCCTGGATTTGGGTCATACCTTGGCCGAGCTGCCGGAGGCGCTGGCGGGCCGGAGCTTTATTCGCTCGAGTTTCTTCGGCACACGCAAAATCTGCCGCCAGGCAGGAGTCGCCTACGCCATTACCCCTGCGCGAGGACGAGGTGGGCAGAGCCGGGCAGAGCAGCTCGAACGCATGGGCTTCCGGCAGGCGAATGTTTCGGCATTCCGCGTAGTGTGCGACGGCACGGCGCTTGACTGCGCGGTCTATCAGAAACGAATGCGGGAAGGTGAACGCATCGACATCGGTTCGCCAGGACTGGACCTCACTTCGGACGCGCCCTGGTGCGTACTTGTCGCCGCGGCCCCTTCGCCGGCCGGCAAGACCGGCGACGATGCCGGGTATGGTGGCGGCGACAGTTCCTCTGCGCGTCAGCGCGTCCGGAATCCCTTCTCACCTCCCTTGGCCCAGAACTACACCATCGCAGCCCAAGTTCCCGATCATGTGAAGTACTTTATTCATGACCCAGGTATGGCCCGGTTGCCCAGCGGCCAGTTTCTTGTTGCCGCCCCCTGCTGGCAGCGAAGGGTTGGACCCGACCACCTGATGATGTCGCGCAGCGTTGACGGCGGCAGAAGCTGGCAAAGTTTGCCTGACCTGCCGCTCGCCGAAGGAACACCGTTTGTCGTCGAAGACAAACTCTATATGTTTACACAGCCCCGTCAGCACCAGGACGTCTATTTCATGCGCAGCGACGATGAGGGCGAAACCTGGTCCGATCCCGCTATGGTATTGGAGGGGGCCTTCTGGAACTGCCAGACGAACATGGTGATCAGAGATGGACAGCTGTATTGGGTTCTAGACCAAAGACACAAAGCCACGGTTGCGATCGCCGCCGACCTCTCGAGAGACCTGCTGGACCCAAGCGCATGGCGTGTGTCCCAGGTCATTCCGGCAACACAGACGGCTCGGCAGTTCAGAACCGCGCATGACCATCACCAGCCGGACCTGTTTGACGACTGGAATCTTGAAGGGAACGTCATGGACGTGGACGGACAACTCAGGATCGCCTGCCGCGTCAACCCAAAGCATACAGGCACCACGCCAGGCATCGCCGCGCTCTTCGACCTTGAAGACGACGGTACGAATCTGAACCTGCGGTTCGACCAGCACTATCCCTGGCCGGGTGGACAGTCCAAGTTCTGTATCGTCTATGACGAACTTACGCGGCTGTTCTGGATGACCAGCAACATTATTTCAAGCGCTGAGCCGCAGATGCTGGATGGCGGCCTTAACGGGGAGAGACGCTTCCTGATGCTGTACTGCGGCAAGGACGGATTGAACTGGCTGCCTGTCGGCTGCGTTGCCATCGCTCCCACTTCGAGTCAATCGTTTATGTATCCGTCCATGGTCGTTGAAGGTGACGACCTGGCGATTCTTTCGCGCACCGGCAGAAATTCAGGGAACTATCATGACGCAGACCTCGCCACTTTTCATCGTATTCACAACTTCCGGGAACTGGCGTGGCACTGAGCATTTCATTTCAGCCACAGATGAGGGCGACTCCCACTGACTTATGACAGACTACCCCCATATTTTTTCGCAACTGACAATCAAGGGGATGACGCTGCGAAACCGCATATGCAGTACCGGCCACATGGCGTCGTGGATGCACCACAACGGCGTGCCCAACGACAGCTGCCGGGCCTACTTCGAGGAGCGCGCCAAAGGGGGAATCGCATTGGTTACGCTGGGCGCGACGACGGTGCGAGAAGGCGATCACCCGGCCTATTTCCAGAATCTTGACGATCGTTTCATCGCCTCCTACCGAACGCTGACGCAAGCGGTACACCGTCACGGCGCGAAGTTCATCGCCCAGTTTTGTCCCCGCGGCGCCCAGGTACATCTGTCTGAATTTTGCGAGCCGATGCCGACCGCGCCGGCTGCGCGCGTGGTGCCGAGCGTTATCAGTCCGCCCATTCCGGCGTCGGAGCATGTCGCCTCCTGGTCGGAGGAGGAACTTGAGGACCTTGTCGCGTGTTGCGGTCGGGCGGCCTGGCGGGCGCGGGCCGGCGGCGCCGATGGCGTGGAGCTGCATGCACATCAGCATCATCTGCTCTCGCAGTTCCTCAGCCCAGCCTGCAACCGCCGCGATGATGCCTACGGGGGAAACTTCGCCAATAGGGCCCGGCTGCTCGGTGATGCGCTGACGGCGATGCGGAAAGCCGTGGGCGACGACTTTGTCGTCGGGGTGCGCTTGAAGGCTCACGACATGCACACGAATGGCTATGACGAAAAGGACTGTATTCGCCTGATCGAGCTTCTGAAGGCCAAGGGACTGATCGACTATGTGAGCCTCACCGTCGGCGGGGCGCTTCATCATACAGGGTCAATGTATATGGCGGAAGCGGCGCAGCTAGAAAGGGTTGCGCGCGTGCGCCGTGCGATTGATCTGCCCGTATTTCATGCCGGCGGCATCGTTACGCCGGAGGTGGCGGAGGCTGCACTGGCGAAGGGCTGTCTGGACGTAGTGGGCATTACAAAGGGTCATTTTGCCGATGCCCATTTTGTGAACAAGCTGCGCGACGGCCGGCGCGGTGAGATCAGGCTCTGCATCCGCTGTCAGTTCTGTTGTGACGGCGGCGAGGGTCCGGTCGGCTGCATCTACAACCCGGTGACCGGCCGTGAGAAGGACTGGGCGACTCCTGTGCCCGCTGCGTTGCGCAGGCGGGTCGTGATTGCGGGCGCAGGTCCGGCCGGCATGGAGGCTGCGATAATCGCATCTGAGCGGGGCCATGAGGTGATTGTCCTGGAGAGGGCGGATCGCGTCGGTGGTCAGGTCCACCTGGCCGGCGCGGCGCCGTTGCGCCGCAACTTTTCGACAATCGCAGAGTACTATCAGCGTCAAGCCGCTAGCGGTCGTTTTGAAGTTCGGACAGGCGTCGAGGCAACAGATGATAGCATACTGGCGTTGCACCCGGATGCGGTGATCCTGGCGACGGGTTCGAGCCCAATTCGAGCGCGGATCAACGGCAACGACAAGGACGCTCTGACTGTCCATGAAGTGCTTGACGGCAAAACGGATAGCTGCAAAAACGTTCTGGTCGTTGACCGCGACGGTCATGCGCAGGCCTTTGTGGCTGCCGACCACCTGCGCAGCGCGGGGGTGGCGGTCACTTTCGTGGCCGCGATGGCCCGGGCCGGCGCCGACCTGGGCGAACGGGACGCAGCGATGCTCTGCCAACGACTGGCCGATTACGGAGTGAGGATAATAGTCGGGCACGACTTGGCGGGCGCAAATAGGGCAGGTGCAAACCTGAAGAGCATATACACCGATGACGAGCAGGCAGTCGGTCCGTTCGACGCGATTGTCATTGCAGCCGGCAGCCAGCCCTACAATCCGCTGGCCACTGCGCTGGCGGGCAAGGTTGACGAACTGCATGTCATCGGCGCTGCCAGCGCTTCCCGATTTATCTTCGAGGCCACCACTGATGGCGCGCGAATCGGCCATGCGATCTGACTGGCGGTGTACCATCAGTCATACATATTAAGTTCAACTGTTGAGTAGACGAGGGCCGGGGAGAAAAGACATGCGCGATCTGAGCAGGGACAGCACCCAACTGTACGTCAAAGAGTTTACACAGACTTTTCTGGACAATGTCATAATCGATTCTGTGCAGGATGTGACGCGCCGCTGGCACCGGCCCAAACGCCGCCTGGAAACACCTCTTATCAGCAAGGATCGCCCCTGGGAGCACGTGCCCTATTTTACCTATTCGAATTACTGCGTGCTGCGCGACCCGCAGGATGGCCTCTTCAAGTGCTGGTATGAGGACATGGCCGGAAAACCCGCGCCCGAGCCGATCCCGAACAACCCCTTTGGAACCTTTTCGCGCCAGCTTTATGCCGAGAGCGAGGACGGGATCCACTGGCAGAAGCCGGAACTGGATGCATACGAACTGTACGGCCACAAGACCAACATTGTTCTGGGCGACAGCGAGTTTGGGCAGGTCCACTCGATGAATGTCGTGCTAGATCCCCATCCTTCCAGCCCGGACGAGCGTTTTCGCGCGCTCTTCTCTCACATGCGGAACGACGAGGTCGCCAGTTTTCACAATATCAGGTGCGCGCGCTCGCCTGATGGCATTCATTGGACCGTTTATGACGAGCTGCCATCGATCGGAATGCTGGGATCCAAGCTCGACGACGTGTCGGCACTCTTCTATGATGAATATGCGCGTGAGTTCGTGCAGAATACGCGGCATGTGATGATGGTTGCGGCCGGCGCGAACAACATGCGCAATCCGCAGAATCGCCGCTCCTTCACCATAACCAACGAGCCGCACAACTTCGCCGCCTACAGTCAGCGGCGTGTCTTTCAGTGCCGCAGCCACGACTTTCTGCACTGGAGCGAGCCGGTCCTGGTGGCGGCGGCCGACGACGAGGAGGACAACCTGGACGACTCGTTCTACGGCATGTCGCAGTATAAGATGGGCAATGTGCATCTGGCTACGGTCGGCGTGTTCCAGGCGGTTGACAACGAGATGGAGGTTCAGCTGTTGATGAGCCGTGACGGGTTGCGCTGGCAGCGGACCGGCAAGCGTCAGCCGTTCCTGGCCCCGCGCGGGGAGGGGTACTGGGACGCTTACATGGTTTCGCTGGTGAGCCCGCCGATCGAGATGGATGATGAGCTGTGGTTCTATCACGGCGGAACGAATTACCACCATGACTTCTTCCTCTCCGGCGCGCGTGAGAGTCTGGATCATCCGGAAGCGCGCGATCCGTTGAATGCGAGGTTCGGTCTGGGGCTGGCTACCTTACGCAAGGACGGGTACGCGGGGCTGTATGCGAATAGGTATCGCGAGGGGACTGTTGTGACGCGCCAGTTGATCAGTCTGGGGACGAAATTGGTAATCAATGCCCGTTGCGCGCCGGGGGGCTCGGTGCGGGTCGAGGTTGCAGACAGGTATGACGAGCCGCTTGAGCCTTGCCTGAAGGAGCGTTGCGATACGTTCACGGGCGACAGTGTCGCTCATACGGTAACGTGGACGGGGAGTCCCGACATACCGGCTGGGGTCGGCTCCCGTTGGGGCGGGCCGGGCGAGAGAACCTACTGGCGCAAGCTGCGCTTCTTTCTGCGCGACGCCGAACTGTTCTCGTTTCACTTCGAGGACCCTGTTGCGTCGTGAACGCGGTCTTCGAACAGGCGCTTTTGTAGACGAATTCGCCGGCCAGGAGAATTTCAGTAGCGCCTGTTTTTGGCCACTCACTCCTCGTGGGTTTGTAAGCTATACTTTAGGGTGATCTGAGCTCCCACAACAACTAGGAGGCATGACCCATGTCCGAGTCGCTACGCATTCTGTCCGTCGGCGCGCATCCCGCCGACATTTTCGATCAGTCCGGAGGGACAATGGCCCATCACGCCGCCCGCGGCGACTATGTTGGCTGTGTCGTCCTCACGCACGGGGCGCGTGTTCATGATAAGGTCATCAGCGATGAGATGCATCATCGCAGTGAGGTGCCGGAGGCCGATGAGTTGCAGTCGTTGATGGCCGAGCGATCCGATGTCAAGGCGGAAGAGGCGCGCGAGGCCTGCAAGCTGTTGGGCGTTGATGACGTATTCTTTTTCGGCGCCGATGATGCCGTTCTGCTCGTCACGGACGAGGCGGTGAGGCGTCTGGCCCGGCTCTTGCGCCAGCTTAAGCCGGACTTGGTGCTGACCCACTTTCCAAAAGAGGGCGACGGCCTGACCAACGCCCATGCCGTCGCCGGGCAGATCGTTCTGCATGCCTTGTCGCTCGCATCCGGCGTGGATCCCGGCGACACCAATCCACCGCACAAGTCGGCCCAGGTCTTCTTCTTCGGCACCGGCGCGGCCGCGATTCCGCGACAGGTCTGGCAATCCGAGGGCGGGTACTACAACGATGTCTTTATCGACATCACCGACGTTGTTGATAAGAAGCTGGCTGCTTTGGACTGTCTTGTCAGCCAGGGCTATGGCGGGGCCTATGCCCGCAAGCGCATCGAGACCAGCGACGGCGCCTTTGGAATGTCCGGCGGCGTTGCCTACGCGGAGGGGTTTATCTCGATGAACGCCGAAACACACTACTATCTGCCGGTTACCGAGCGTGCAATGGCCATTGCACGCTCGTCGGACCACGACAAGATCGAAGAAACCTCTTATCGAGTGCCGGTTGACTGAAAACCTCCAGACTCTGTGGCAAACGGGACAAGTCCAGAAGGCAGTCCTGGCTGGCCCTGGCTAACTTATTCTACGTGCCGAAGGAGGAACTGATCTTGGCATCGCCAAACCGATATGACCTCGATCTTAAGCTGGCCGAGCTTCGAATCAACGGTTATGTACTCTTTGAAGACCTGATTCCGGTCCAAAAGATTGACCGAATCCGTGAGGCCTTTTTACCCTATCTGGAAACGGTGCGGGCGCACAGCGATCCGGAAAGCGGGGTAACTCTCCGGGGACGCAGCGACAATCGCCTTGTCTTCGAAGGCCGCCTGCAAGTGGTCAACCGTTACACCGTCTATGTCCCATGGGAGCAGCCGTTTGCCGACCCCGAAATCTACGAGAACCCGGTTGTGCTGGATTTTCTGGACCGCTACTGGGGCACGGACGACTACCGTATAACCTGCTATCACTCGAACAACCCCTGTCCCGGCAGCGAATTCCAGAAGTGGCACCGTGATGCGGGCATCTCGAAATTGGTGCCTCACGTTGGCCTTGAAGTCTGTCCCCATTTCGGTGTCAAGTTCCCACTGGTCGACACCTACGAAGAAAACGGCAGCTTCGAGATATTGCCATGCACGCAATATCTTGCCGACCCGGAGATGGAGACGCGTTACGATGAGATCCTGGAGGCGGGTGATTTCCCCACCCGGCGCCGTCTCAATCTGAAAAAAGGTACGCTGTGGATCCAGGACCCGCGTACGCTGCACCGCGGCACGCCCAACCGCTCGGATCACGTACGGCCGGAACTTGTAATCTGTTACTCACTGCCCTGGTTCGGCCAGCGCGTGCCAATCGAAATGACACGGACGGAGTTCGACAATATTTCGGAGAGAGGACGTAGACTGCAAGCCACCTGCCGGGTCATCGATTAGCCCGGCGCGTTGGAAAGCCAATTCGCGCGCGAATGAGGCTCAGTTCGGGAAACGACTTCCTGGGACGAAAGTGAAGAGGGAACAGTCATGGAATTCAGCCGCGATCAGTTTCTGGAAGATGGATATGTGATCCTGCGGGGGGTAATTCCGCCGCAACAGTTGGAAGGCCTGCGGCGGGCTCATGAGGTGCTCGTCGAGCGTCAGAAAGAGATCTGGGCGCGGGAGCGGGGACCGGACGACCCGCCGGGCGGTGTCTGGGAGACCCACGCCCAGCCCCGTCTCAATCTGGGAGCGCTGGCCGACCAGATCGATGCGCTTACCATAGGCGCGGTCGAGATCTGGTTGCACGAGAATATGCAAGGCGTCA
Source organism: Caldilineaceae bacterium (assembly GCA_965116395.1). GTDB lineage: Bacteria > Chloroflexota > Anaerolineae > Caldilineales > Caldilineaceae > Bin5. The sequence goes on along the minus strand of OZ220684.1, from coordinate 3,531,034 downwards.
GCAGCCGTTTGCTGGGCGTGGAGGACGCGTCTGTCACCGAAATGATGGTCATGTGCAATCCGGTTCGCGACCACGAGACGGCCGGTCATCGCGGCTGGCACCGCGACTTCTATCCGCCGCACACCGCGCCGCTGCAAGGCTATGCTGACGACTTCCTCGAGAATGGGCCGCGTTACGTGCAGTGGAATCTGCCGCTTTACGACGACAATGTCCTGTGGGTTGTGCCCGGCAGCCACGCTCGTCTCAACACCGCGGAGGAAAACACGGCGCTTAATTCCGATGCACGCACGCCTGTGCCCGGCGCCGTCCAGACGCATCTGGCGGCCGGCGATGGCGTGGCCTATATCCTCCCCCTGCTGCATTGGGGCAGCCGCTACAACGCCAGGATGCGCCGTACCATACACGGCGGTTTTTCGGAGTACACAGAACAAAAGGATTTACCTTTCCTTGAACATCTGTCTCCCGCGTCGCAGGCGGCGTTCAAGCGTTGGAACGAACGCAGCTCCCAGACGTTCGAGCATATCGAGGAGGCGTTGCGGGCGGTTGTTGACGGTGACAGCACTGCATACAAGGCCGCCCTGGAGCGTCTGCACCCAGGTCGCGGCGAAAAGGGCAGGTTGCTCTCAACGATCTTTTTGAGCAAGAGCGCCAAGCGCATTCATCGACTTAAGAGTCCGGACTTTGACAGCCTACCCGAGCAAGAGCAAGTTTGGGCGACGAGCATTCATCCCATGACTCTGCAGTGGGGCAAGCCACTGGCCGATCGCTTCAGCGACCAGGAAGCCGGAATACTGTGGAGGCGTTTCAAGTTTATTGACGATCTGTTGCAGGACGAGGAAGTTCAGTGGGTGCCGGGCTTCCAGGGTGACGAGACCCATTATTATTTCGATCAGGTTCCGGCTGATCTGAGCGTCGAGGCGTTTCTCGGCACATTTTGAAGTCGTCTGAAACTCCAGCCATAAAACTTCGGGCAGAATGCGAAGCAGTGTACGAAAGCGGCGCCATCTTTTTGTACGGAGGAGTCAAAGCGTGGGAAACAAGCCAGTCAGAATCGGATTGATCGGTACCGGCATGGTCGCGCAGGTGATGCACTTGCCGCATCTGTCTGAAATGCCGCAGCTCTTTGAGATTGCGGCACTGTGCGACCTGTCCCCCGGAACCGTTCAGGCTGTCGGCGCGAAGTACGGAATCCGGCACACATTTTCCGACTATCGCGAGATGCTGGAGCGGGCGGACCTGGATGCGGTGATGGTGCTGACGCAGGACCATGCCCAGCCGGCTACGGATGCGCTGCGGGCGGGCAAGCACGTCTTTATCGAGAAACCGATGTGCAACAACCTGGATGAAGCCGATGAGATTCTGGACGCACAGGCGCAGAGCGGCTGTGTTGCGATGCTCGGCCATCACAAATGCTACGATCCCGGCTATGTGGCCGGCCGCAAACGCATCCAGCAGATGCAAGACCCTAGTCTGATCCGCCTATACGACATTAACGGCCCGAACGCCCTGTTTCTGGAGCACTATGACATCGTGCGGGTCGATGACGTTGACGCGGCCGAGAAGGACAGGATGCAGCGGCTGAACCAGGAAAGCCTGCAACGCGCAATTGGCGCCCAACCCGAAGCGGTAATGCGCGCCTATGGCAAGATGCTGGGCCTGTCGATTCACGACATCTATATACTGGACGGCGCTTTCGGCCTGCCGGAGCGTGTTTTGTCGACCGAAATCTGGAATGGGGGCGGTGCTTTTGTCTCGATCCTGGCTTATCCGAACAATCTGCGTTGTATACTGGACACCGCCTCGGTGCGGGGACTGCGAGTCTTCGACGAGACGATGACCGTTTATGCGCCGGATAGCATAGTGTCAATAAAATTTCCCAGTCCGTTTCTGAAGAATGCAGCCACGGTAGTTGAAGAGTGGCGGATGGATGGGGGCCACCTCCGCGAGTCGACGACGACCGCCTCGTACGAGGAAGCGTTCAAGCTGGAGCTGGTTCACTTCCACGACTGTATAGTGAACGGGAAGACGCCGCGCACGCCGGCTGCAGGAGGGCGCGCTCAGATTGCTCTTCTGATCGATATGATCAAAGCCTACAAGGCATAGGCGTCCCAGGCGCATACCAATTCTGTATGCAGACCTGCCGTCGCCGGCCTGCCTTCCTCCGCCTCTACCTGTCCTCCCACCCTCGCGGTCATAACTACCACTCTAACCGCTGTTCATCCAGGTAGCGGGTGGTCTTCTTCCACAACGTTATATCGTCCCGGTAGTGATCCCTCTGGTACAGCGGGCACAGCTTGCCCGGCGGATCGATGCATACAATGTCATGCCCCTTGCGCACCAGCAGATACCACCGGTTGTTGATCGAGACGCGGTCTGTGCGTTCGCCGACAGGGAAATTGAGCCGGACAGCTTGGCCGCTGCCAACGTCGCCTATCCGCGCGTAGCGTCCGTCGAATCCGACCTCGCGCGCGTTACCCTCCATTTGACAGGTCACCTCGCCCAAGTCAACCCAGGCCGGCATCCGCACGTCTAGTCGGCAGTCCCGCCTGACGTGCAGGTCCACCTGCCCCGTGTAAGGGAGATGGCTGTCAACATCTACAGCTTCGTGTGTGCGATTGAGGAGGAGGTTCACTTTGACGCGGTCGCCCTGCGCATACACGATATTGCGCCAGACATCGTAGAGGCCGCGGGCGGCGTTGGCGGTGCAGCAGTGCATGATGCCCTGCACGTGGCCCAGATTGCTGCCGAACGGTGTCCCCTCCGGCCAGCGCGTGAGCATGAACTCCACCCAGTCGTTTGGGCTTTGCCAGCCGGCAAAGGCGCCGATATTGCGTTCACCGACGCGCTCGGTCGTCATCGGCCAGCGCTCCCCGGTATCGTGCCGCGACGGTGGGTCCCCCAGATGGAGGCGCTCGATCCAGTCGGCGCGGGTTAGTTGCCCTTCGGCCAGTTGGTTGCGGGTCCAGCGGTCGGCGTCGTCCCAGTAGTGATCGCCGAGGCCCGCCTCGGCCTGCCGTACCGCGATCCGCACCATGTCTCCGACTTCGCACAGTTCACACGTCTGATGGTGATCGATGACCGACTCTGGGAAGAAGCCGGTCAGCCTTTCTCCGTGGGTTATGGCCGCGGGGAACGCCTGCACCGCGAAGTCGAGCATCTCTTGATCGCCGCTGGCCAGGCCGTACTCCAGGCAGGTCAATATCGTCATGGCATGATGGTGGAAATGCACGACATCATGGCGGGGGCCGCCGGGGTCCGGGTTGTCGGGCAGGAAGCGATAGTTGGCGTCAAAGTACTGGCCCTTACGGACGACGTAGCGGCACAGCTGGCCTGCCAATGCCAGCGCAGGCTCGTAACCGGTCACGCGGTAGAAGTCGACAAGGCGGCGCGCCGGCCACATAGCATAGGCGGCAAAAGTGCCCAACGGGCGCGGCTGTGCAGGATCGCCCCGCTGCCCGGGCGCGAACACCCACTGGGTCAGATAGGCCATGTTTTCGTGCTGAACTGCCAGGCCTTGCAGCCCTTCAACGATGCCCCGCCCAACCGGCTCCCAGAAAGCGCTGTCGTCCAGCGCAGCACAGGTGGCGGCAACCCCCAACGCGATCCCATTGACCTGCTGATCGATCATCTGGTTGCCTTCCAGTCCGCCCAGCACAGGTGGCCGCACTAGCCCGGGACCTAGCAGCGGCGAGGCCACCTGCCCGTCCGGGCCGATCATACGCGACAGCACCTCCCGCCAGCGCTGCTCGACGTGCAGGCCCTGCTCGGAGCCGCTCATGATGCGCATACGCGGAACAGCCTCCAGGAATTTGAGCGTGATTCCGGTGTCCGAACCGTCGTGGTACATGACGGGCGGATTGAAGCGAAACGAGGCCTTCCAGTAGACGCGGTAGTCGGCTTCGGGGTCGGTCGGCTCCACCATGCCGTTGACGGCAAGGCGGGCCCGGTCGGCCAGGTCGAGGGTCGCCGGCGTCCATGCCTCGGTGCGGACTCCTTGCCGGCGGCTCGCTGGAGGGGAAGGGGCATCGGGGCGAATGTACTGGATGGGGCTCGTCGCTTCTGTCATGTCGTTGGTTCCTGGGCTGTGGTTATGTGGGGCCGCGGTGGGTTCGTCCCCTGAGTGCAGCTCGCAACTGACAGAGAACATTCCTCTGAGCTATCTTACCCTATTGCATTAGCACTTTAAACCTGGGGACAGATTCTCCGGATAGCATAGGGCTGACTTCTGCCGAGGTACGTCTCGGAGAAAGGCGGTAGGTTTCTGGCGGCCTCAGGTATTCTGTGTCGTGTGCGGGCGGGATGCCTCCGGAAACTGGTACACGGCTGACGGGAAAAAGTGACTTGACCTAACGAGTACCAATGAAATAAGATTATGTTGCTTTGCCGTTTTCTGCATCAACGTTTCCAACCGTCAAATACATTCAAGACTCCAGGAGGCCAAAAGATGAGAAGGCGAAATTTTTCTGTTGCCGCTACGATTTTCGGACTGATCGTGGTGCTTGCCCTGCTTGCCGCTTGTGCCCCCGCGGCTCCGGCGGACGGTGGTGGTGAACAGGCCGCCAGCGCCGATGAATCGGAAGCGGCCGCGCCGGCTGCTGAGGAAGGGCCCAAGTATGGAGGTGTCCTCAAGTTTGGGCAAGCGCAGGCGTCTACAGTCATCAACCCCTGGGGCGGACGGCTGCACGGCGCGACCGAGTGGAACATCCTCCACCAGATCTATGAAGGGCTGCTGTATTGGGATTCGGGATATAACAACAACCCGTCCCTGGCCGAGACTTGGGAGGCTGTCAGCGACACCGAATATATCTTCCATCTGCGCAAAGGCGTCCTGTTCCACAACGGCCAGGAGATGACATCCGCAGATGTCGTTTACTCCTTTGAACACGCGATGGATGATTCGATCTCGGCGTATGCTGGATGGCTGTCACCGGTTGCCAGCGTCGAAGCCGTAGACGACTACACCGTTAAGGTGACCCTTAACGAACCATACAGCCCGTTCCTGGATGTGCTTGGCCGGCCGGCGGTGCTGGTTATGCCAGAAGGCACTTTTGAGAAGGAGCCGTTCGAATACATTGGCACGGGTCCTTTCAAATTGAAGGAGTTCGAGCCGGGGGTCAAGACGGAACTGGTCAGATATGAGGACTATTGGGAGGAGGGCGTTCCCTACCTGGACGGCATCAGCATGTCCTATCTGCTCGACGACGCCGCGCGCGCGGCCAACCTTTCCTCTGATGCTGTCGATTTCATTATGATGGTTCCCGGCGCCTCCTGGGAATCTCTGACCCAGCAGGAGTACAAGCTGTTTACCGGCGACACCGGCATCTTCTTTATGTTTACCTTTAACGTAGGGAGGGAACCGTTCAACGACCCCAATGTGTTGAAGGCGTTGCAGCATCTGGTCGACAAGCAGGTCATGTGCGATGTCTATACCGCAGGCCGCTGCAACCGCTTTTTCGCCGGCGACCCGCAGCCCCCGAACAGCCAGTACTACACCGGAATCGAGGACTATAAATCGCCCGATATTGAGAAGGCCAAGGAATATCTGGCCAAATCCAACTATCCGGACGGTTTCGAGGTGGATTTGAACTTCTATGGGGCGGCTTCGGATGAAGGCCAAATCGCCGAGATCCTCCAGATCAGCGCGGCCGAATTGGGAATAAAGTTCAATCTCCTGGCCACCGACCACGCGGTCTGGGTGGAGAAGGTCTACAAGGGCGAGTTCACCGCTGCCTTGCAAGGTCTCTACGCATCCAGCCCCGACGACATCTTCTACGGTATCATGCATCCGGAGGGTGTGTCGCACGGCTTTGCACCTAACTTCGACATTCCCGAGTACAACGAGTTGGTCGAAGAGGCGCGTAGAGTAACCGATCCCGACATGCGCAGAGAACTCTATACCGAGGCACTGGCGATTGGGTATGAGGCGGGATGGCCCCTCGTTTACCTCTTCACCTATGACGATCGCATGGGCATGCACCCGGATGTCATGGACTACCAGGTAGATGGTCTGGGCACTGTGCGCTTTCTGAAGTACGTCTGGCTGGACCGGTAAGGAAGGTAAGTCTCATCCAAGAGGACGCATTTCCCCGAAGAGAGGAGATGCGTCCTCCGTTCGGCGGCGAACTGTCCCTTCTGTACTTTGCCGCGTCCGTCCATATCTCGCCCAGATTCATAATTCCAGGCTGTGAAAGAGGAGGCGACTTCATATGTCGGGATTTCTGGGTCGCCGGCTGATTCGCGCTGTCCTGACCGTCTGGGCAGTGGCGACCCTCGTCTTTCTGCTGATGCACGCGCTTCCCGGTGACGTGGTGCTCGTCCTGCTCGATACCGTCGGCGCGGGGTCACCAGCGGCCGACAAGATGCGCGAGTTCCTGGGGCTTGACCGGCCGCTTCATGTACAATATTTCGACTGGCTGGGAGATATCCTCCGCGGTGACATGGGCAACTCCCTGTTGGGTGGCTACCCGGTCTGGGATCTGGTCAAATCGCGGATTCCCGTTACGGTGGAATTGAGTGTTCTCACGATTCTGCTGGGGCTTTCGATCGCCCTTCCGCTGGGAATCCTGGCGGCTGCCCGCAACGGGACATGGGTTGATCTGCTGGCGATGCAATTTGGTCAACTCGGAATCTCGATTCCCAACTTCTGGATTGCCACAATTCTGATTCTTGTCGTCGCGGCCCGTCTGCAGTGGCTGCCGCCTTCCGGCTTTAAGCCACTCAGCGATGGCCTGGGTGTCAACCTGTTGCACATGGTCATGCCCACTTTGAGCCTGGCATTGCCCTTGGCCGCGGTGATGACGCGCGTCGTGCGCTCCGCCGTTCTCGAGGTTCTCAATCGCGACTACATGCGGGTTGCGCATGCCAAGGGGCTCCGTCCTCGGCAAGTTCTCTGGCGGCATGGTCTCAAGAATGCCGCGATCCCGATTGTAACCGTCATTGGCCTGGAGTTGGGCTACCTGCTGGGGGGGACGGTCCTGATAGAAGAATTGTTTTTCGTGCCGGGGCTAGGTCAGTTGACGATACGCGCGCTGCTGAACCGGGATTTGCCGGTGCTGCAGGGTGTACTGCTTCTCTACTCAACCGCTTTCGTCTTGGTAAACCTTGTCGTGGACGTACTCTATGGCAAACTCGATCCGCGAATTCGCTACGAATAGCTCTGAAGCAGAGCGGAGAGTGGCGGCGAGAAATCCGCTGCGGCGTTTCTTGCGCCGTGCCGGCCGTCACCGCCTGTTCGTGGTCGGCTTCATCATCACACTCGCTCTGGTAATTACATCTGTTTTCGCCCCTGTCTTCGCGACCGCAGACCCTTTCGAGGCGGATTTCAGTCAAATGCTTGCCAGTCCGAGCACTGAGCATCTGTTCGGCACTGACTATCTGGGCCGCGACCTCTTCAGCCGCATTATCTACGGAGGGCGGTTCAGTCTCCTTGTCGCCATTCTATCGATGGCCCTGTCCGGCCTGGTCGGTCTACTGCTTGGAATCACGGCCGGCTTCCTGCGCGGGCCCGTCGAGACCGGCATCATGGCGTTCATCGACTTGATGTTTGCCATTCCCGGTCTGCTGTTGGCCCTTACCATTTCGGTCCTGCTTGGGCCGTCCACGCAGAATTTGATAATCGCGCTTGCGGTCATCTATGTTCCTATTCTCTGTCGCGTCTCACGCGGCGCAGTGATCGCTGTATCACAACTTCCTTACATTGAAAGCGCACGCGCCATCGGCGTGTCCAACTGGCGCATAATGCTTCTCCATCTGCTTCCCAATGCCGGCGCGCCGGTGATCGTACAGATTACGATCGGGCTGGCGTGGACCATCTTGAGCGAGGCGGCCCTGTCGTTTCTTGGATTTGGCGCGCAGCCGCCCGACCCGTCGTGGGGCTTGATCCTCGCCGGAGGACGAAAGTACCTGAATACCCATCCTGAGATGTCCGTCTTCCCTGGCATCGCCATTGCCATCTCGGTGCTCGGTTTCAATCTGCTCGGCGACGGTCTCCGAGACCTGCTTGACCCGACCTTGCGCGAACGCTGAAACTACACGTGGGGAGGGATCTTCTCTCCCCTTTTCTCCTTTCATTCGACACTGGAGCGTAAACGATGAAGATCCTTGTAACCGGCGCCACTGGACGCATCGGCAGCCGTCTTGTCGCCGAACTCCTGCGGCGAAACCATCAGGTGCGTGCCCTCGTGATGCCAGCAGATCCTCTGCGCACGCGGATTGAGGGACCGGGCGTCGAAATTGTGGAGGGACAGCTCACGGAGCGGGACAGCCTGCACCCTGCTGTGGATGGAGTTGAAGCGGTCTACCACCTGGGCGCCCATTTGCCCCAAGGCCGAACATCAGATGAAATCTTCGCTACTAATGTAGTCGGTACATACAATCTGCTGGAATCTCTTGTCCCTCACGCAAACCGGATCAGTCGGTTCGTCCTTGCCAGCACCGACAACGTCTACTGGAATCCCAACGGTGCCCTCTATCTGCCCGTGGACGAACAGCATCCCCGCATTAACGACGACCCCTATGGAATGAGCAAGATACTATGCGAGGATATGTGCTGGAATTACATGCGGCGCTGTGGCCTGCCTGTGACCATTCCCCGTTTTGGTGTAACGTTGGCCCGCGAAGAGCTTCTGAACCCCACATCGATCTGGGCCGACAAACTCTACCTGCCAGGTTTCCTTAAGACGCTGAAATCCAAGCCCGGCCTGTCACCCGAGGAGCAGGAAACGGTCGAGAATCTGGAGGACCTTGATCCCCGCGATCCCAGACTGGTGATTGCGTATGACACGCAGGGCGTAGTAGGGACCGAAATGGTAAACGATCCGCGCAATCTGGCCGAGGGGTTGCTTCTCCTGTTGGAAAAAAAGATCGCGGTCGGCAAAGTCTTTCATCTGATGGCCGCGCAGCCGTTCGCACACGATCAACTGCTGAGATACATATCGAAAGTGACTGGCTGGCCCTACGTCGAAGTGACGGTCTCCAAGGTCGTCAACTGGGAGCTGAGCATCGCCAAGGCGCGAACAATGCTGGGGTATAACCCGACCAGGGACGTATTTCAGATGGTTGATGAAGCCTGGGCGTCGAAGGCAGTCCAATGACGCAGTGAGGAGAGAAAAAACCGCTCGCCCCTTCTTTCCAACTGTACTGATCCGTGCCGACCGGAATTCCAGAACCGCCAGTCAAATAGAGCGCATCCCCACCGGCTACGAGTGCGCTGCCTGTGGAACGGGCGCGTCCAAAGTGCCCACCAGGTCCAATTCTCGCGCACGGTGACAGCTCACCGCGTGGCCGGGCGCAACCTCCTCAAGTTCGGGAGTCTCCTCGCGGCAGAGGTCGACGGCGTAACGGCAGCGCGGGTGGAAATAACAACCCGACGGCGGGTTCGCGGGGTCCGCCACTTCGCCCTCCAGGATGATTCGCTGCGAGCGCAGGCTCGGGTCCGGCTGGGGCACTGCGGAGAGCAGGGCTTCGGTGTAGGGGTGTTTTGGCGATTCAAAGAGTTGCTTCGTCTCCGCAGTCTCGACTACGCGCCCGACATACATGACGGCGACGCGATCGCAGATATGCTTGACGACGCTGAGATCGTGCGCCACAAACAGATAGGTGAGACCGAGGCGCCCCTGTAACTCCAGCAGCAGGTTCAGAATCTGCGCCTGCACAGAAACATCAAGCGCCGACACCGGCTCGTCGGCCACAATCAGGCTCGGGTTGAGAGCGAGCGCGCGGGCGATGCCGATCCGCTGGCGCTGGCCGCCGCTGAAGGCGTGAGGGAAGCGTTGCAGGAATTCGGGTCGCAGTCCCACCAGGCCAAGCAACTCTTCCACGCGTTCAATACGTTGCCGCCGGTCCGCCATCCCGTTCACGAGCAAAGGTTCGCCGACTATGTCGAACAGGGTCATGCGCGGGTTCAGCGAGGAGAAGGGGTCCTGGAAGATCATCTGCATGTGGCGGCGCAAGGGCTTCAGTTCGTCCCTGGACAGATTCGCGATGTCAGTCATTGCTCCGCCGTCGGCGCGAAAAAAGATTTCTCCGGCTGAAGGCTGGAGCGCGCGCACAATACAGCGAGAGGCGGTCGTTTTGCCGCAGCCGCTTTCTCCCACGATGCCGAAAGTCTCCCCCTTGTAAACGTGAAAATCTATGCCGTCAACCGCGCGGACCTGGCCCACTACGCGTTGCAAGAAGCCCTTCCGAATCGGGAAGTATTTCTGTAGTCCTTTTACATCCAGCAGTACTTGATCGTCTTGCATTATTCCAATCGATTACTGGCTATAACTGTTGACCCGTAGTCGAAACAGACCGCTACCCAATGGTTTCCGGTACCGGATGATAGAGGAAACAGCTCACCAGGTGCTCATCTCCAATCGAATGTAACTCAGGCTCATGCTGGTCGCAGACACCCGGAATTACGTCAGGGCAACGGGGGTGGAATGGGCATCCGGCCGGCCGGTTGTATGGGTGGGGAATGGTCCCCGTGATAGTGGGAAGCTGCACCTTGGGCGTCGAATGGATGCTGGGGATCGAGCGCAACAGGGACTGTGTGTAAGGATGCTTCGATTCGCCAAAGACTGTGTCTACGGGGCCTTCCTCCACCACGCGGCCCAGGTACATCACCACCACCTGATCGGCCATCTCCGCGATCACGCCCATATCGTGGGTGATCAACATGATCGCCATCCCTTTCTGTTCCTGGAGGGACCGCAGGAGATCGAGAATCTGCGCCTGGGTGGTCACGTCCAGGGCGGTCGTCGGTTCGTCGGCGATGAGAAGCCTTGGGTCACAGGAGAGCGCGAGCGCGATCAGGGCGCGCTGACGCATGCCGCCACTAAGTTGGAATGGATAGGCGTCAATGGCCGTCTCGGGTCGGGGGATGCCTACCAGGCTGAGCAATTCGACCACCAACTCGCGGGCTTCCTGCTTGGTGAGCTTGCGGTGCAGGCGGGCGGCGCTGATGATCTGGTTGCCAATCGTATGAACCGGGCTGAGCGAGGTCATCGGCTCTTGAAAGACGAGCGCAATCTCCGCGCCCCGAATCGAACGCATCTCCCTGCTGTTGTCGTCCAGCGAGGTCAGCGCGATCTCTTGCACCTGGCCGTCCCCGGGTTCGCGGCGCAGCAGGATTTCCCCTTCGACGATGCGGCCCGGACGGGGCACGATGCCGAGAATGGAGAGCGCGGTAACACTCTTGCCGCAGCCGCTCTCACCGACAATGCCGAGCGTCTGGCCGAGGTGAACGTCGAAGCTGGCGCCATCCACGGCGCGGACGATGCCCTCTTCGGTGAAGAAACTCGTTTTCAGATTGCGTACCGATAAGATCGGTTGGCGGTCGTCTTGCATGACTTCAGCGGTAAATGGAGAGTATTCTCAAGCGTTTATTTTCTCAGACTCCATAAGGATCGGCAGCGTCCCGCAGACCATCGCCCATGAAGTTGAAGGCGAGCGTCACGACGATCACGGGGACGGCCGAGACCAGCAGCCAGGGCGATAACGCGACGGCCTCGACATTCTGCACCTGTTGCAGCATGACGCCCCAACTGAGGGCCGGTGGGCGCAGACCCAATCCCAGATAGCTCAACGCCGTCTCCGCCAGGATCATGGCCGGGACTGACAGAGTCGCGGCGGCGATGATATGGCTCTGGAAGGAGGGTATCATGTGCCGGAATATGATGCGCTTGCGGCTGCAACCGGCCAAATCCGCCGCCGTCACAAAATCCTCCTCGCGCAGGGAAAGAAACCGGCCGCGCACCTCGCGTGCCAGCCCTGTCCAGCCGCGCAAGGCGATGACAATGGTGATGGCAAAGTAGATCTGTTCGACGCTCCAGTCCCTGGGAAAGGCCGCCGCCATCCCCATCCACAGCGGGATGGTGGGAATCGAACGCAGTATCTCGATGATACGCTGGATAGTGGTGTCAATCGCGCCCCCATAGAAGCCGGAAATCCCACCCAACAGCACCCCGAGCACGAGGCTAAGCACCACCGCCACCAGGCCAATTGTGAGCGAAGTGCGCGTCGCGACCATCATGCGCGACCATACATCGCGCCCCTTGTCGTCCGTGCCAAGCAGGAAAAGTGACTCCGCGGCTGTAGCGCCCTCGACACCGATCAGATGGCGATCCGTGGGGATAAAGCCGAGGAACTTGTACTTGAAGCCGCGTACAAATAATCGGACCGGCAACTTCTGATCGGGGTCGGCAACATAGACGCGTTTGAAGGTCCTCATATCCCGCTCACCGGTTACGGCGTATACATGCAGGCTGAACCTGCCATTGTCAAAGAAGCGAACCGGTTGGGGCGGCATCAGGGATCGAAATGCCTCGGTCGTGTTGGGATTAGTGTAGGCCAGGAAGTCGGCGCCCAGCACCACGAGATAGAAGGCGGCGACGACAATAGTAGCCACCACGGCCACGCGGTGCTTGCGGAAGCGCCACCACATCAGTTGCATCTGACCGGCAACGAAGATTCGTTCCTCGCTGTCGTCAATTACGTGTTCTTCGCTCACGATTCACCGGTGATTGGTGGCAAGTTCGGGCGGGTGGCAAGTGGCAACCCGGCACGCGCCACTGATTTCTCGCTACTGAACCATTCCAAAACGGATGCGCGGGTCGATCCACATCAGCAACAGGTCAGACAAAAAAGTGCCGAGGACGGTCAGAGAACCGAGCATCAGGACGATTGTCCCCGCCAGGAACATGTCCTGGGCGACGAGGGAGCCCAGGAGCAAAGGGCCGAGCGTGGGCAGGCTCAGCACTACAGAGACGATTACGCTGCCCGACAAGATATAGGGCAGGAGATAGCCGACGGTGCTGGCGAACGGGTTTAGGGCCACGCGCACCGGATATTTAAGCACGAGACTGCGCTCCGACATGCCCGCGGCGCGGGCGGTGATAACGTATGGTTTTCGCAGTTCATCCAGCAAGTTGGCGCGCATAACGCGGATCAGTTCGGCGGTGCCGCTCAGGCCAATGATGATGGCGGGGAGCGGAAGATGATAGAGCAGGTCCTTAACTTTGCCCCAACTCCACGGCTCCAACTGGTATTCGGGGGAGAAGAGCCCGCCGATGTCGGAGTCGAAGAGGGTGAAACCGAAATACATCAGTACGAGGGCGAGGAGGAAACTGGGCACCCCCAAGCCGATGAACCCGATGAAGGTAAAGACGTAGTCGCCGATGGAGTACTGGCGCACGGCCGAGTAGATGCCAATCGGCAGGGCAACGGCCCAGGTCAAAATAATCGCGCCCAGCGAGAGCACCATGGTCATGGCGAGGCGGTCGCCGATCACGTCGAGCACCGACTTGCGCCACATCATCGAGGTACCGAAATCGCCGCTAAAGATGCCGCTCATCCATTTGAGGTACTGCACGTACATCGGTCTGTCGAGCGCGTACTGGCGGCGCAGGGACTCGAAATGCTGCTCTGAGACGTTGGACTGCGTGGCAGACAGTTGAGCCATGTAGGCGTCGACAAAATCGCCTGGCGGCAACTGGATAATGATGAATGAGAGCACCGTGACCGTCCACAGGGTGAAGATGGCGAGGACGAGTCGGCGGGCAGCGTAGGCGAGCATGGGGCGCTCCGGCGGTCATGGGCCTGCGGCCAAGGGGGTGACCCCTGACCACAGGCCTGAGATTCAGACTCGACTAGTCCTTGAAGTAGTAGGTGGGTGGCTGGCTGGTTGCGGGCGTGCGGCAGTGCTGCGCCGGGCACATATTGCGCGGCACATTGCCCATGTTGTTGCTGGTGACAGCAATGCCTGCGCCCTGGCCGACTGTGCCGATCTGCCAGACCTCGTCAACGACGAGCGACCAGATCTCCTGGGCGAGCAGGTTGCGTTCGTCGCCGCCGACGCCGTAGCCCTGGCGGAAGAGATCGAGCGCGTGCTCCATCTCAGGATAGGGCGGCGCCATGCCTTCCTCGCCGCCGCTGTTGTACCAGCGGGCGATGTCGGGGCCCATGTAGGCTTCAACCAGGTTGACCGGCAGCACGTGGCGGGGGTAGAGCCAGAGAGCCGAGGAGCCACCGTTGGTCCAGACTGCGAGCTGATGATTGTTGGCGCGTGATTCGGTCTCGAACAGGCTGCGCTCCTGGATCTTGAGGTCGGCGAAGATGCCGATCGAGGTCCAGTGGTCCTTGACCAACTCGAGCATGCCGTCCCATTCCCAGCCGATACTGGCGGGGGCGGCAAGCTCAATTCGCAACCGATCGCCGGAGCCGTCGCCGCGCAGGCGCCAGCCTTCGTCGTCCTTGGCGTCGAGCCCGATCGAGTCGAGCAACGCGTTGGCCTGGTCGGGGTCGAAGGTGGCCCACTTGGTGACGTACTCTTCGCCGGGCGTGGAAGGCAGGCTGGCTGCGATCATGGCCGAGCCGGGCACGCCCAGACCGAGGAATATGGCCTCATTGATCTGGTCGCGCCGGATGCCCATTGAGAGCGCGCGGCGGAAGTCACGGTTTTGGATCAACTTCTGGATTTCGGCGTCGCCGTCGTAGCTGTGATTGAAGCTGATGACGTTGTTGTGGAAGAACGCCCGGCTCATGTCGATGCGGTAGTTGCCCTTCTCCATGTTTTCGAGGAAGACGGGCAGTTTCGAGATCGAAATGTGGCGGGCCTGGTTGTCGTATTCACCAGCGATGGCGCGCAGTGCGAGCACCTCGCTGTCCTGCGCCAGCGTCACCACGATTTCGTCGATGTAGGGCAGCTGGTTGCCCTCCGTGTCGACGGCCCAGTAATAAGGGTTGCGGACCTCGGACCAGACGGCCTCATTGACGGGCGTAACAGTCTTCCACGGCCCCATCGTCGGCACGTCGGGGTTGTGTGGCAGATAGGCCATGTAGCTGAACATCTCCAGCCAGCTGTCGAAGCCTTCGGCCTCGGCCTTGGCCGTCACCTCCGCCTCGGAGGAGTACGCGGGCAGGAACTGGCTCATGTAATGCTTGGGCATGTAGCCGCCGCCGTTCCAAGCGCCCTCCGTGTCCGGGCCGACGCCGACAGCGTTGTGACCGGCGAGGATGTCCAGGAACAGTGGGTAGGGCGAGGCGAATGTCCAGCGCACCGTGAAGTCGTCGATCTCTTCCAGCAGACCGACTTCGCCGTTGATCACCATCTCATTGGGCGGGGTGGGCCAGATCTCCTCGTTCAGTGCGACGTCCTCGTACCAGAAGAGGATGTCTTCGGCCGTGAAGGGGTGGCCGTCAGACCACTTGGCGCCGCGGCGCAGATGGAGTGTGTACTGGGTGTGGTCCTCGTTGATCTCCCAGTCTTTGATCAGGCTGGGGATGATCATGGAGGCCGAGTAGTTCCAGGTGAGCAGACGGGACGAGGAGTTGATGCGCATCAGGTTCTCGCCGTCGGCGGGCCCGGTGAAGCCGCGTCGCCATGTACCGCCGTACTTGCCGATCTCATTCAGCGGCTTGATGACGTAAATGTCTTCGGGATCGGGCAGCCGCTCCGCCACCGGCGGCAGCTCGCCAGCGGCCACCATCTCGGCCAGCATCGGCGCTTCACTGAATTCAGTGGGGAACATGGCCGGGTCGAGGATCACTTCCGGCCCTTCGATCGGGACGATCTGGGGCAGTTCGGCCGGCCCTGTGGCCTCTTCCTCGGCGGGTGCCGGGGCAGCGGCCTCCTCGGCCGGGGCCTCTGGCGCGGCCGGGGCACCACAGGCCGAGAGCACAAGGGCTACAACCATCACGATTCCCAACAGCCACGAATACTTGATCTGCTTCATCTCTTTTCCTCCTTTGTGGAAATGAGAAAACTCATGTGGGCCAATTGGATGGATTCACCTCTGGATAATGGTCTGGTTCAATGCGTTTGCGTTCCCAGCCAGGCGTCAGCGCCAGGCAAAGTACCGAACAACTCGTCAAACTGGTTCCTCCTGTTTTTCTTGTTGAGGTACCTGCCGATAGAAGGCATCCCACCATTCTGATCTTGGCAACGCCTGGTCCTGGTCGAGGATAGCCTGGAATCGCGCCAGAACCTCTTCGTAGCGCTGCTGCATCGCCTCCATCGATTCAAAGGCTGGCAGCAGCCATCTGCGCCCTATCTGGGCATGCAGAACCTCGTCAGCCCAATCAAAGTCCTGAAACGTAGTCGACAGCGGGTCGCCCGATTCGCTGGCGACCTTGTACTCAAGTTGCTTACCGTCCGGTTTCATCAGCCCCTGTTCGATCCCCCACAGAAGACAATGCCGGTCCGCGGGCTCGAGTTGGGTATTGGGAAATTCGCCAAAGCTGATTTCGTGCGGAACCGCCGCCCAATTCAAACCACTCAACTCGAAGGCGATCTCGCCCATCATGGCGTGGCGCGCCTCATCCCAGAGCTGGCGGGCCATCTCGTGGTAGAACTCCCAGGGTTGGTCGTCCCAGTCATAGATGATCAATGCCATCAGTTCGGGGACGTGCATTTCAGTCAGCCGCATGTAGAGCTGAAACCAGTTTCGCTCGGTGACGGAGATGTCGCCGTTGGGGAGGCGTCCGCGAGACTGCCACACCCTGGTAAAGCGTTCATCTCGTTGCGGGGTCCGGATTGGGTTGAATGGCTCCTCGGCTCGGGCCGGCGGCAGCTCGTCCTCCTTTGTCAGTTCGCCATCGGCGTCGATTCCGCCGGCGGCATCCAGGTATGCCTGCAGATGCGCGATCCACTGTTTCCCTGCTTCGACCGTTGCACTATTCTCTTCTTCTTCGATCAGACTGCGCAGCGCGAGGTCGCCCCACGCGAGCTGCTCTTCTTCCTCAAGCAGTATGAACCTGAGCAGGCGCCGCGTAGGTTGATCGGCCAGCGGGTTCGCTTCGGCTAGATGGCGCTGCATGGCCGCGATGCTGGCCGGTTTGAGCACCCGGTATACGCCGGTCAGCAGTTCAATCGTGGTGCGGGAACGGATCAGTTCCTGGAAGAAGGCGTCCAGGGCCGGGTCAGGGATGCGATCCAGGTGGAGGGGCGGCGTGCGCATCTCCTTGACGCGGTCGCGCAGCCAGGTGCAATGTTCTGCGTCCTGCCAGAGATGAAGCGAGAGGCCGCACTTCACCTCCCATTCGGGCACGGCGTTCAGGTGGGCTACCAGGCAGCGCATCGTCTGGCTCTCGACAAACAGATAGCGCCGCAGCAACTGTACAGTGCGTTCAACACTGTAGCCCAGCTTGCCGCCCTGCACATAGGTGCAGAGACCGGCTATCGGCGGTGCAGTCGCGTTCATTGGCTTGCTTTTTCCTCGTCAGACCAGGCAAACACGCACTTGGATAAGGTATCAGCCCCAAATCCCGTTCTCCTTCAGTTTGAGGACGGGATGCTATTCTGCTTCATTTCTTGTCAGATTTTGACGAACTTACGGGCTTTGTTTCCCTCGGTGCCCAGCTCCGCTACAAATATGTTTCCCTTCGAATCGCACCAGATGCCGTGCGGCATGGTGAGGCCGGTCTCCGTCCCGCGGAAGCGACCGACCAGTTCGCCCGACTCATGGAAGATCGAAACGCCGATCGGCGCGGGGCCCTTGCCCAGGGATCCACCCTGCTCGGCAACGTAGATCAGTTGGTCGGGGCTGCAGTAGACATCACCGGGGCCGTTCACGTCTTCCCACATCGTTATGAAGTCGCCCTCGTGGTCGAAGAACTGGATGCGGCTGGACTCCCGATCACAGATCAGGACGCGGTCCTGCGTGTCGATGCCGATCTGGTGTACGAGCGCGAACTGGCCTGGCTCTATGCCGGAGGTGCCCCAGGACAACTCAAGCTCACCCTCGGCGGAGAATCGATGGACCTGGCGGTTGCCATAGCCGTCGGCGGTGAAGATGGTACCGTCGCTGGCAATGGCCACGCCGGCGGGCATGTTGAAGGGCGGGTCCAGGGTGGTGCCGTAGGGAGTTACCGTCATCATGGCCCAGCCGCGGCGGCCCAGTTCGAGCAGTTTTTCGCCATGCTGCGTGTGCTTGGTAACGACGTGCTCCTGGCGGTCGGTGACCCACACATGGTCGTCGGCGTCGATGAAGATGCCGTGCGGCTCGGTGAACTCACCTTCACCCCAGGAGGTGATGAACTTCCCGGTGTCAGCTTCAAAAGCGACGACGGGATGTTTGTGGCGGCAGAAGACAAAGACGCGGTCGCGCGAATCGATTGCCACGTCGGGCACCGAACCGAGCGACCACCCTTCGGGAACTGAAGGCCAGGAATCGTCCAACTCATAGCGGAAGTCGCCGTATCCAACGGTCATAATCGGTTGTCCTCCGATGTGGCGCGCAGTTTAGGCGCGCAGGGGTAAGGGTTACTCTTTACGCCAGTGGTCGTCGGCGCTGTCGACGGGCATGAAATCGAGCAGTTCCCAGGCGTAAGGCGTGTCGTAGATCTTCCACTTGTTGTTGGACGCCCCATAGATGATTTCGTAATTTATGTTGGGGCGTTCAACACAGGCGCGAAAGAATCCTGCCGCATCGCGATGGCTGAACCAGCTCACCAGCGAGCGGTAGCCACTGCCGGGGCGATTCCACGGCGGCAGTGTGCCGAGACGGACGCAGATGACCTCCATCGGGCGCTCGTCGGGGCGGTCGATGTTACCGCCCTCGGTATAGTAGCGGCCCAACGACTCCCCGAAGATCTTAGTGGCACCGTAGCGGCTGTCCGGCCTGCCCGGATCATCCCCTTTGACCAGTGGAATGGAGGCCGGGTCCAGGCCGTCTAGGCGCCCGGAAACTATCGAGAGGTAGGGCTCGTCAAACTCATAACCGCCCATAACGTGCATCGAGCTGGCGAAAATGACCCGACGTACGCCGGCGTCGTGGGCCGCGTCGTACATGCGGGCGGTGGCGATCAGGTTGGGGTTGGTCAGAACATCCCAGCCGATTTCGACCTCGTGGCGGGGGTCGGCAGCCAGATGGATGACCACATCCATGTTTTCGAAGACGGGCGGCAACGCGTCGGGGTCACAGAGGTCGGCCTGCGTAGAGTTGGGCCAGTCCGAGGGGAGAAGGTCGATCCCGTATACGTCATGGTCGCCCGCAAGGTCAGGCGCCAGGAAACTGCCGATCGTACCGGTGATGCCAGTGATGAGGATATTCATGACTGTCTCCCGCAGGGGGTTTTGGGTGAATTATCCATAGGCAAGCAGGTGATGTCAAGCGCCAAAAAAGATCATATGTACCGCAAGAGAGTAGTGAATGTCAAACTGCTAAGGTCGGCTGCGCTGCGCGACTGGCGGTAGAGCTGCGATTCATAGAGCTCCGCAGGCTCCAAAATGCGGCCGCTGCCCGAATCAGAATATTGGGGATTTCGAAACTTTCGCGACTGCGAATCGACTTCGAGGTATAGATGGACAGAGAGGCCGCAGGGTGCAGCAGCGTCTCTTTCTTGTACTCAATCTGTCAGACGGAACAGGCCTCCCGCCATGGGGTTCCAAGATTTTCCTCAACTGGCGGGAGGCAGCGGACTCGGTATGCCGTCAGTTTGCGTCGGCACTAGCCGGAGCTAGATTTTGGCATACCTTTGCACGCAATGGCCGTGGTGGCTCAGCTCCGAAATGAAAAGGTTTTTTCGAGAATCGATCCAAATGCTGTGTACGCCGCGCAGGCCGGCTTTCTCGCCGGTAAAGCGGCAAATCAGTTCGCCGTCTTCACCGAAGATCGAGACGGAACCACCACCACCCTGTTCGGCGACGTAGATCACGCCCTCAGGACTGCAGTAGACACCGCCTGGCGCCTTGACATCGTCCCAGATCTGAATGAACTGCCCTTCGTGGTCGAAAAACTGAATGCGATCGTTTGCCCTGTCACATACCAATACCCGCCCCTGCGTGTCGATGCCGATGTTATGCACCAGCGCGAACTGACCCGGCTCCGTCCCCGACGTTCCCCAAGAGAGCTCCAACTCGCCTCCCGCTGAGAAACGATGGACCTGCCGGTTGCCATAACCGTCGGCAACAAAGATGCAGCCGTCCTCGGCGATGGCTACGCCGGCGGGCATGTTGAACGGCGGATCCAGCGTCGTGCCCTGAGGCGTTACCGTCATGTTTGCCCAGCCGCGCGTGCCCAGTTCGAGCAGATTCTCGCCGTAGCGCGTGTACTTGACGACAGTGTGGTCATTGCGGTCAGTGGTCCACACATGGTCTTCGTCGTCGATAAAGATGCCGTGCGGCTCCTAGAATTCGCCTTCGCCCCAGGAGGTAACAAACTCGCCTGTGTCGGCCTCGAAGACGATCACTGGGTGCTTGTTGCGATTGAATACATAGACCCGATCGTGCGAATCAACCGCTATACCGGAAGGATGATCCATAATCCACCCTTCTGGCAAAGTGGGCCAGGAATCGTCCTGCTGGTAGCGAAAATCGCCGTGTCCAACTGTCAACATTGGTTGACCTCCTTCTATTCCTTGCCCCAGTGTTCTGAAGCGTTGTCTGCAGGAACGAAATTCAACAGATTGTAAGCGTAGGGTGTGTCGTAGATTTTCCAAGTATTGTTGGAAGCGCCGTAGATGATCTCATAGCCGATGCCGGGTTTCTCAATGCAGGCCCGGAAGAAGCCGACCGCGTCGCGCTTGCTGATCCAGCTCACCAGCGAGCGGTAGTCCTTTTCGGGCCGGTTGGAGCGGGGCAACGTGCCAAAACGGACACAGATGACCTCCATCGGGCGTTCGTCAGGGCGGTCTATGTTGCCGCCCTCGGTATAGTAACGGCCCAGGGATTCGCCGAATATCTTGGTCGCGCCGTAACGGCTGTCCGGCCTGGCTGGGGCGTCCCCCTTGATCAGGGGAATGGAGGCCGGGTCGAGGCCATCGAGGCGGCCGGAAACGATCGACAGGTAAGGCTCGTCAAACTCGTAACCGCCCATAACATGCATCGAACTGACGAAGATGACCCGGCGCACGCCCGCGTCATGGGCGGCGTCATACATGCGGGCGGTGGCGATCAGATTGGGGTTGGTTAGCTCTTCCCAGCCGATTTCCACCTCGTGGCGCGGGTCAGCCGCGAGGTGGACGACGACGTCGATGCCTTCGAAGATGGGTGGAAGGGCGCTCGGGTCGCAGAGGTCGGCCTGGGTCGCGTTTGGCCAGTCGGAGGGAAGCAGGTCCACACCGGACACTTCGTGGTCGCGACCTAATTCGGGCGCCAGCAAGCTGCCGATTGTACCGCTGATGCCGGTGAGTAGAACTTTCATAGATTGTCTCCTGGAGTGCGTTTCACTTTATTGGTTTGCCTGTTTTTTTCGATGTCATGTTGGTTTCGCCGGCGATGGTCAGGACCAGCGGGATTCGGTCCCGCCCCGGCGCGTTCTCACACTTTGACAAACTTGCGGGCACGGTTGCCGCCTTCGCCCAGTTCGGCCACAAAGATGTTTCCCTTCGAGTCGCACCAGATGCCGTGCGGCATGCGCAGGCCGGTTTCGGGGCCGCGGAAACGGCAGACAAGTTCGCCCGATTCGTGAAAGATTGAGATGCCGCAGGGGAGAGGCCCTTTGCCCATAGCGCTGCCCTGCTCGGCAACATAGACGTACTGGTCGGGGCTGCAATATACGTCGCCCGGCCTGTGTACATCTTCAAACATCGTGATGAAGTTGCCGTCTCGATCGAAGAGCTGAATGCGGTTTGCCTCGCGGTCGCAGATCAGAACGCGGCCCTGCGTGTCGATGCCGATATTATGTACCAGCGCGAACTGACCCGGCTCGAGGCCGGAGGTTCCCCAGGAGACTTCCAGCTCGCCCTCCGGGGAAAAGCGGTGGACCTGGCGGTTGCCGTAGCCGTCGGCCGCGAAGATGCTGCCGTCCTCGGCGGTGGCCACGCCGGCCGGCATGTTGAAGGGCGGGTCCAGGGTGGTGCCGTAGGGCGTAACGGTCATCATGGCCCAGCCGCGGCGGCCCAGCTCGAGCAGTTTCTCGCCGTGCTGCGTGTGCTTGGTGACTACGTGCTCCTGGCGGTCGGTGACCCACACATAATCGTCGGCGTCGATGAAGATGCCGTGCGGTTCGGTGAACTCGTTTTCACCCCAGGAGGTGATGAATTTCCCGGTCTCCGCCTCAAACGCGACGACGGGATGTTTATGGCGGCAGAAGACAAAGACGCGGTCGCGCGAATCGATCGCCAGATCGGGCACCGAGCCGAGCGACCACCCTTCGGGAAGCGTCGGCCAGGAATCGTCCAGTTCGTAGCGAAAATCGCCATATCCAACTGTCATGATCGATTGTCCTCCCATGTTGCGCCACGGTGTAGGCGAGGTGCTGTAGGTTACTCTTTGCGCCAGTGGTCTTCGGCGCTGTCGACCGGCATGAAATCCAGCAGCTCCCAGGCGTAGGGAGTGTCGTAAATCTTCCACTTGTTGTTGGACGCGCCATAGATGATTTCGTATTTTATGTTGGGTCGTTCAACGCAGGCCTGGAAAAATCCGCCGGCATCGCGATAACTGAACCAGCTTACCAGCGAGCGATAGTCACCGCCGGGGCGATCGGAGGCCGGCAGCGTGCCAAGACGGACGCAGATTACCTCCATCGGACGCTGGTCGGGGCGGTCGATGTTGCCGCCCTGGGTGTAGTAGCGGCCCAACGATTCGCCGAAGATCTTGGTGGCGCCGTAGCGGCTGTCCGGCCTGCCCGGATCATCGCCTTTGACGAGAGGGATCGAGGCCGGGTCCAGGCCGTCGTGGCGCCCGGAAAGGATAGAGAGGTACGGCTCGTCCCACTCGTAGGCGCCCATGACGTGCATCGAACTGGCGAAGATGACCCGCCGCACACCGGCGTCGTGTGCAGCGTCGTACATGCGGGCAGTGGCTATCAGGTTGGGGTTGGTCAGTTCATCCCAGCCGATTTCGACTTCATGGCGGGGGTCGGCAGCCATATGGATGACGACGTCCACGCCTTCGAAGACGGCCGGCAACGCGTCGGCGTCGCAGAGGTCGGCCTGGGTGGCATTGGGCCAGTCCGAAGGGAGAATGTCAATGCCATGGACCTCGTGGTCGCGGGCCAGAATTGGCGCCAGATAGCGGCCAATCTTGCCGGTGATGCCGGTGATAAGGATCTTCATCTTTGTCTCCTGCTGAGGAGTTTGGAAAACTACATTTCTGCAATCAGCGCGATGTCAACCGTGAGTACCGGTGGTCCATTCCCTCGAATCCGCTAAAATGCGACTAGCCAGCGGCCACCGCTTCGGGCCAGCGCAAGCGCTCGTCCGGCGTCCGATCTTGCTCCATCGGCGCGACCCCGCCGCGATAGTCAGGGATGAGCCGTTCGATCTTGGCGAGGGCCTCCGGCGGCCAGTTGGCGTGCTGCCTGTGCATGTAGTCGTGGATCCAGCTCTGTGTCGGCTCCAGCAGGTCGGAGAAGAAGGGGTGAAACCAGATGGTGATTACCGTCCGTTTATCGTTCGAATGGTTGGTGTGCGCGGAGTGGAACATGCGCGCGTCGCCGACTACCACATCTCCCGCATTGACCGGCACGTCGACCTCGCCGGGGTAGTCGCGGAAACGAGGGTCGTTGGGGTCGTCGATGCGGTTGATCTCTCTGGTGTGCGCCTCGCCCATGTCGTGGAGGGTGTGGCGGAGGCGGTGGGTGCCGGGGAGCAGGCGCAGGCAGCCGTTGTGGCGTGTGGTGTCCTCCATGTAGTACATGAGGAAGATCATGGGCGGTCTGTCGCTGTAGGCGCGCGGGTCCTGCCACATGAGGCAGTCCTGGTGCCAGTAGAGACGGGGCCCGCCCGGCGGCTTGCTGATGATCACCGCCTTCCAGAACTTTATGTCCTTCACGCCCATGCGGTCGAGTTCGGCGAGCGCTTTGGGGTTGCCTATCAGATCGGCGAGCTCAGGGTAGTCGTTTGAGTCGATCAGACTGCCGGGGGACTTGGTCTTGGCCAGCCGTTCGGGCTCAACTTCGGCCAGGGCCTTGTCCACGCAGGCACGCGTCCTGTCCATAAGCCACTCGTCGGCCACATTTTCGATGACACAAAAGCCATTCTGCTTGAGCTGCGTCATGCGCGCTTCGGGTGTCAGGTCGGTCGTCATTTTCGCTCCTTAACTGGTTTGGGAACGGCGAGCCGCCTTGCGTTCTGTCTTCGCTTCTCATTCTATTCGGAAGGGGCGACGTCCTTGACACACCGGAAGCCGACCGTGCCGCAGCGGTCCAATCCCGGGTACATCAGCAGTATCTTCTCGTGGCAGTCGTTGGGCTGCGCGCCGCTGGCGTTGTACCAGATGCTGCCTTCAACCTTCAGGTAGCTTCCGCCCCGAATGATGGCGTAGCGCGTATGGCCGTCGTCGCGTTCGCTTTCGGTCCATTCCCAGACGTTGCCGGCCATGTCGAGGCAGCCGACGTGGCTGGCGCTTCCTGGGAACTGGTCGACCGGGGTCGTGTCGTCACTGCCGCTATTGCAAAGGGCTGGGTCGAAACCGTCACCCCAGGGCCAGACGGCAAAGCCAACGGCCTTCTGCCACTCCTCTTCCAGAGGCAAACGCTTGCCGGCCCAGTTGGCGTAAGCGCGAGCATCGTCCAGGTCCACCCAGATGACGGGATGCCGCTCTTTGCCGGCGGGCGGGCTCCAGGTCCAGGGCTCTTGTTCACTGCTGGGTGGCTTGTGCCAGTGGCGCAGGAAGTTGGTGAGGTCGCGCGGCAGGTAGCGGGTCTGTTCAAGAAATGCGTGGTAGGAGGCGTTCGTAACCTCGGTGCGATCGATCCAATATTCTTGCAGGTCGATGAACTCCCTGGGATGGTATTTGTCCCAGAGCTGGTCCATTTTACCGTAGCATGCGCCTTCCATCGCGGTGCGATTGTTGTGACGCACACCGAATATGAAGGGGCCCGCGGGAACCTGGCACATCTCCTCGGGTTCCTCACCAGCCGCGACCGGGCGCGACCGCTCGACAGGACGTAGCGTCAGGTCGGCAAGACCGACGCGCCTGCGGTCAATACCCTCAGATCCTTCCTTTTCCAGTACCTCCAATCCGATTCGCAGGTCGACGTCTACGCCCTCAGGAGCCGAAACAATACATCCCGCCGCGCCGCTGGCCATAGAAAGCGAAAGCAGATGCGCGTCACTTAGCGGATCGGGTTCGATTTCTGTTCCATTCCAAAAGTCGTAATGGCGCATAGGGCGGCCGTCAGGCGCGGCCGCGGGCGCACGCAACAGCGGGCCGTCGACCGGACCCCCCGTATCGTTTATCAAGGTATGCAGGATCGTATCACCGCTGTGCCAGAGATGTGCGTAAACGCCATCCACTTCCGTGGCTACATAGGGCTGCCAGTCCCGGTCCTGGAATGCGCTGGAGAACCGGCGCAATAGCCGCACACAGCGGCGCAGCAGTGCTCGATCTTCTTCATTCCAGGGGTTCCACCAGCCGAAAATATTCTCCCACACGACCTGGCCGCAACCGTGGAAAAACGCCTTCTGGATGATATCGCTGTGTTCGTCGGCGTTGCGGTCGATGGCGCGAAAAGAAAAACGCGGCTCCAGCCAGCGGATGGTCAATAGGTCAGGCGGGACAACCGTATTGCGCTGCAGCCAGCTGCCCGCAATTGAGGACAGGGCCTCTGTGGGGGGCACCGACTCCGGGTTGAACACAATGTTGGCGTTGGCCCGCTCCATTGGCGCCAGGAATCCCGGGTCGTCCGAGGCCATCGTATCCAGGAAGACGCCGTCCGCGCCGATCTCCTTGATCACGGCGCCTAAGGCTTCGGCGTCGGCTACTGCGGGCGCGTTGGTGTCTGGGAACCTGCCGCGATATCCTCTGGCATCGGTATAGGGCGGCGCGCCCGGCTCGCGGCGCGTGCCGATGTCCCAGGGGTTGTAGTTGACAAAGACGCGCACGCCGCGCGCATGGGCGCGGTCAACCACCTCGCGCAGCCCTTGCAGGCCGCCCGGCATGTCGCGGTAGTAATCGATCTGGTTGCGGTCATCGATGCCGAGCCGGGGATAAGACTGCCACAGCAGGATGATGTCGTAACCGCCGAACTCGCGCTCGCCGTCGTCGAGGACTTCGTCGATACGGTAACGACCAGACTCTCGGTCGTAGAAGGACAGATCATACATGAAGAGAAAGGCTTCAGTGTAGGCGCTTCGGTACCATTCGATGCCCTCACGGGAATGCATTTCCAAGTTGAGGGAATCGCGCAGCGCAGCGCGCATCCGGTCCAGCTCGGCGGCCTCTTCCGGGCCGCGCCCAATTTGCGCCGAGAAATCGTTCTTCAGGTTACCCGCAAATGAGGTAAGGCGTTCCGATTCGAGTGGTTTCATCTTTCCTCCCGTCCGCGGCCGCAACAGGCCGTCAATATACTATGGGCGTGGTTTGAAACGGGCGATCTTATCGTCCACCCAGGCGCGGTTGGCGTCGATTGTACGGCCGGCGTTGTGCGGCGTGTGGACGACGTTGTGACGCCCGAGCAGAGGGGAGTCCAGCGGGACCGGCTCGATGTCAAAGACGTCGGCGGCCAGGGCCAGCTCATCATTCAGGACGCGACGATAGAGCGCTTCGGTATCGCAGATGAGAGCCCGAGTCACCTGTACGACCAGGCAGCCGTGCGGCAAGGCTTCGATCAAATCCTTCCCGATCAACCCGCGCGTATCTTCCTTCAAAGGCAGCATCGGCACAAAAACTTCAGCATCTTTCACCAGTTCCGACAGATGAAAACAGCGGGTTGCGCCGCTGGCGGCAAAGGTGGCATCGGGCGCAAAAGGGTCCCAGACGGCAACATCAGCGCCAATGGCTACGCAGAAGGAGGCATAGCGAGCCCCAATATTGCCGGCGCCGACCACGCGCACCCGTTTGCCCCCAAGCGTGCCGCTGCTAAAGCGCGAATCATCGCCAAACTGGCCGCCCCGTTGCCCCGGCCGGCCTACCTCCGGTCTGTATTTCCAGGGCCCGTGGCTTTGTTTCATGGCGTCGTAAAGCTGAGGTATACGACGCAGCCCGCCTAGGGTAAGGGCCAGGCCGTACTCGGACACGGATTGGCCCCAGAATAGCTCGTGCCGGTTCGGCACGACATGTACGCCGCGGGCGGCCGCCTCATCGAGTCCGGATTTTGCCGCGACGCGGTAGGCGCTGTGAAAGCACTCTTCAAGCGCGGTAAAGGGTGCAAGGTCGTCGCTGCCCGCGGGGAGGCCGAGCAGCACAAGCCGCTGCACCGAGGCAGGATTCGGCACGAGCTGCGGCGCAAGTGCGTCCGGCTCTTCGGTGCGGTAGAGTTCGCAGCCCTCGCTCTTCCAGCGCTCCTGCCAGTAGTCGGCAGCGAACGGCCAGTCGGCGTCAAAACGTTCATGAACGCAGATTACGGATCTCATCAGATTATCAGTGTTGGGAGTGCTCGCAAGCAGTGGGTTTGGATTCTCTTTTCCGTTGGCATGATAAATGGTATTCTGCACAGTGTCCAATCGCCCTGAAGTTGCCTGATACCGGCCCGCATCGTGTTCGTTTGATGAGGGAAGGGAGCGGCCCTGGAAGAGGTGGGGTTTGGGGGCTGGACGCGTGTCCCGGCTGGGACGAGTAAGCCTCCGTTGAACTCGGCAGATAATACGCGAAAACAGGTTGACAAACAGGACTCTGCCAACTATACTCCCATTCCAAATTATCGCATTTCCAACTTCAAGCGGTAAGTCCTCCACAAAACTACAGGTCCGACAAATTTCATCATTTTCCGCCGGGTATTGCATGGCAGAGTACCCAAAAATGACCAGAGGAGGTCGATTGTGAACGAACCAAGATTGAGTCGTCGGAATTTCCTGCAGATGGCTGGCCTGTCCGCCGCAGGTGTTGCTCTCGCCGCCTGCGCTGCACCGGTCGCGCCCCAAGAGGGTGCAGGTGACATGGAAGGCGGGGCTGAACCGCAGACTGTGCAGTTCTACACCCTCGTATGGCAGCCGGGCGCAGTCGAAGCCGCGCAAGCTGCGATCGACGGTTGGAACGCAGAGAACGGTAGTCGAATTACAGCCGAATACATTCAGGGCGGTTGGGGCCAGGCGCGTGATTACCTGACGACATCGATTGCCGGCGGGGTGACGCCTGAGATCGTCCACGGTATCACAGCATGGGCGAACGAGTACGGCACGCAGGGCGGCTACCTTGACCTGACCGAACTGATAAATAACTCAGGATTGGTGGAGACGACGCACGCCAAGGCTCTCGATGCCGCCATCTCCCCGTTGGACAACAGAATCTTCAGCGTGCCCTGGTGTTGGGAAGTCGGCACGATGTATGTGAACGCCGATCGGTTCAATGAAGCAGGCATCGAACTTCCCCTCGATGGCTGGACCTGGGACGAGTTTATTCCCGCCGCCCAGAAACTTACCGACCCGCCGGACTATTTCGGCCTGGCCGCAAACCTTACTGCGACGCAGACGACCGAGGACATCATCGCCTGGATGTGGCAGACCGGCGCCGAGGTAATGGGTGGTCTAGGACAGAGCTGGGAGATCGACGTGCAGCCGGCGCGTGAAGCCCTGCAGCTGTGGCATGACATGCTTTGGGTGGATGAAATCCTTTCGCAGGAAAGTTTCGGCGGCTCCGACACGCTGGAGGCGTTCGGACTGGGCATCTATACAATGCGCCAGACCGGCTGTTGGGCCCGGCGCATCGTGATAGAGGCCGAACCGGATTTCGAATGGCATATGGTCCCGCTTCCCCATTACAAGCGCCACGCAAATAGCAGCGAACCGCAGACCTGGTCCCTTGCCACGGACGCGGTTGAAAGGGGTACGGTCGATGCCGCCTGGGAAGTCATCGAGTGGCTCTCCAACGACGAGAACTCTTCGGCTATTGCCTACGGCGACTGGCTGTTCCCGACAAGTGTGAAAGCCATGGAGGATCCACGCTTCACCACGACGGAGCATTCCTGGGACGTAGCTCTGCGTGAAGTAGAGCACGGTGTCGGCTATCCCAAACATCCAGCCTGGGCCGAGTTCGATGACCGTCTGTTAGGACCGAACATCCAGAAGTACCTGCAGAATGACCTCTCGTTGGACGATTTAATCGAACTCCTGGAGGTCGAAGGTACCAAATTGCTGCAGGAGTATCAGGTCTAGGGCACCGTAAGGGGATCTGAAGTGAATTGCAACCGGCACCTGAGCGGGCTGCAGTTCTTCGATCCCTATATTCCTGCCGGATTTCTTCTTTTTTCGGCGCTTCAATGTAAGATACGTTTAACAATGTCCTAAGCCCTGTCCCATTTGGAGGACAGGGCCCAGGATGCACAGTAGACAGGGGAAACCCCTGTCTACTGTTTTGAACTGATGTTGATGCCTTTCGCAGTTTCATGGTGAAAGCACCAATATGGGACAGAGTCGACTCTGTCCTGCCGCATTTCCTGAGTCGCCCTCTCTGACAGTGACCGCTCTCGTCGCTTGACCGGGGGTCATTCAAGTCCGGTTGGAGGCAAATGTGTCTACGAAATCGTTGTCCATTCCCTTGCCCGAAGGACTTGAACGCCTTTCGCGCCGCCTGAGCAACCGCCACATCACTCCCTATTATTACCTGCTGCCAACCGTCATTCCACTATTGCTGTTGACGGTGTACCCGCTCTTGCGGGGGATCTATCTCGCCTTCACCCAGTATAATCTCTACAACAAAGATACAACTCTGGTAGGCGTCTTCAATTTCGTCGAGTTGACGACGAACGACACGCTATTCTGGGGGGCACTGACAAACAATATCATCTGGACCGTTGGAATCGTGGCCATATCCTATGTGTTGGGTCTGTTTACTTCGATCGCACTTAACGAAAATATCCCTCTCCGAGGTCTGTTCAGGGGTCTGGCCCTGATACCATGGGTATGCCCTGCCGTCGTTGCCGCGCTGGCGTGGCGTTGGATTTTCGACCCGCATTTCGGTATGTTGAACTATATGTTAATGGAGATTGGACTGATCGAACGTAATATCGGCTGGCTGGGAGACAAGAATACTGCCCTGATCGCTACGATGATTGTGGCTATCTGGAAGCTTCTGCCCTTTTCGGTGGTGATGCTGCTTGCCGGGCTGCAGACGGTGCCGGAGGAACTCTACGAGGCGGCCGCGATCGACGGCGCCGGCGTCTTGGGACGTTTCCGCTGGGTTACACTCCCACTCCTCAATCGCGTGGGCAAGATCGCCATCCTACTGACCACAATTTGGGCTTTCAATCATTTTGACAGCGTCTACGTACTGACAGGGGGCGGCCCCGGAGACACAACGATGTTGCTGTCGATTATGTCCTACCTGAACGCATTTCGCTTCTTCAAGATAGGGTATGCTTCGGCTGTCGGCGTGGTAATGCTGATTTTGCTGCTCCTGCCCATCACGTTATACACGCGGCAAGTCCTGGAAGACGTGGAATAGGAGAGATTCGCATGGAACTGTTCTTCCGCCGTCGGCTGGGCCGCTACGTCTTGGCGTATACCTGGTTGCTCATCATCAGCACCTTTACAGCTTTTCCCTTTTTCTGGATGCTGACCAGTTCATTCAAGGCGCGGGCCGAAATCTTTACCAGAGTGCCTGTACTAATCCCCAAGGCGCCCACTCTGGCCAACTACAACTACGTGCTCACCGAGACACCGGCTGGACGCTACTTTCTCAACAGCCTCTATATAGCCACCGTCACGACATTGCTGGCGCTCGTGCTCACCACACTGGGCGCCTACGCGCTTTCCCGGTTTCAGTTCCGCATGCGCCGTTCGCTGGGCGTCTGGCTGATCGCCGGCCAGATGTTTCCAGGCGTACTGATGCTGATCCCGCTCTTCGTCACGCTGACCCGCCTCAATCTGGTCAATACCTATGCCGGGCTGATCATCGTCTATACGATGGCAGCGCTTCCCTTCTCTACCTGGATGCTTAAGGGCTACTTCGACACTGTGCCCCGCGAGCTGGAAGATTCGGCCATGATTGACGGCTGTAGTCGCTTGGGGGCGATCCGCCGCGTCTTTCTGCCGGTGGCCGCGCCCGGCATTGCGGCGGTGGCGCTTTTCGCCTTCACAATCGCCTGGCAGGAATTCATGTTCGCGCTCACGATGATGAAAGACCAGTCCAAGTACCCCCTCTCTGTCGGCATCAACTTCTTCGTCGGTATAGCCGGTTCGGTTGTGTGGGGCAACATCATGGCGATGGCCGTATTGATCATCGTGCCGGGTCTCATCTTCTTCCTCTTCTTGCAGCGCTACATGATCAGCGGCCTGACTGCAGGCGCAGTCAAAGGGTAGAAGCAGTAACCGCGGCCTGGGGCAGAGGGGCAATCAAAGAACTAAGTCAGGTGGTAACTACTCAGCCGCAGTTGGTTCGCAAACCTGTACCAGGGGAGCAAAGACGTTCCTTCTCTCCTCATGATTGTCATATGGGCGGTCGGCCGCAAGCGGCCTCCCTTGTGCAGGGGCTGCGCCCCCGCAACGCCCCCCTCTGGCTACCCACCGTACTTGCTCTTCCCCACCATCACGGCATGCCGACAGTGCTCCCCAACCAACCTGGCGGCTGCCAACCGAATACACCATCACAAAGCCCGAATGGCAGCGAAGTTGAAGAGTTTGTCATGACACACACTGTTTGCGGCTTAGTAGCTACTTGAGGTGAAATAATGACCGACAACAATAATCGCTACCTGCCTGGGGAGCATCCCCGTGCCCGTTTCCTGCGTCTTGACGCGGCAACCGTGCTCAAACGTTTCTACCTGTGTGAGCGGTCACTGATAATCAGCCAGTCGGCATGGCTGGCCGGAATCGCCCCACTGGAAACGAAGATGACGCTGCCGCGTTTCACCTGGCAGGATACGCTGTCGGCGCATGCCTTTCGCGAACGGGTCTTCGAGCTTCGATACCCCAGGCGCATGCTGGAAATCGGCGAAGATGCGCCTCTAATCGAGATCTTCGATGCGTCGATTCACGCCCCCAGCGCGCAGGCTTTCATTCACGCGCTTGCCACAGTTTTCAAGCCTGCCCTCCTTTCTGCATACAAGAGTTACGTCGACTGTGCCGACGACCTTAGCGACGGCCCAATTTTGCGTGCTCTCAATCTGGCGATCGAAGAGAAAGAAACCCAGATCGCCTGGCTGGAGGGCCAGACGGAAGCGATGTCTGAGTCCGAACCTGAACGACGCCAGGAAGCGGAGCGCTGGGCCTCCTCACTTGAGGAAAGATTGTCCGAGGTAGGCGGTTTGACCCTCGATTCGCCTCACCCGGCGATTTCGCCGAAAGACCTGCCAGGTCGCCGACCCTTTCATCTGGCGGAGATTCCCGCACGCGACCCCCGCTTCCATCTCTGCCACTATTACTGGCCCGATATCGTCGATCCCGACTTTGCCTACGGCGAGGGCATCAACCTGCAGCTGCGCAGCGGCGTCAGTCATCTCAACGAAGTATGGGCGGTGGAGACGGGCGGCGCAATCCTGCACGCCTTCGCCGACGATCTCGATTGGGACTATATCTACGACGCCGCCCGCTGGACCTACGATGAGAGCCGCCACGTACTGATGGGCTATGAACGGCTAAAGGCTTGGGGCTTCGAACTGCAGGAGATGCCCCTCGGCAGCTACATCTACGACAGCGCGGCCGGGCAGGAACCGATCATCCGACTCGGCATGCTTCACTATTTTGAAACCAAGAATATCGGCAACAAGGTCAAGCGGGCAGAAGCCTTCGCGCAATACCAGGACAGGATGAGCCAGCACGACATGGAGTTCGACTGGGCTGATGAGACCATCCACGCTGCCTACGGCAAACGCTGGCACAACGCTCTCCACGCCAAGTTCCCCGACCGGATTCCCAACATGGACGGCCTGCACCGGCGCTGCGACGAGCTGGTTGCAGTTGAGATTGCCGCCGCCACCGACGCCGAGCGGGCCGATATCCGTCAGGTCGCAGAGGCGATGATCGCCAAAGCGGGAGAAGCCGGCCTGAACCAGCCTGCAAATGCAACCCAGCCCGCCGGTGCCGCATAGGCTCCAACACAAGAGACGACGAATTGCCCGCAGAAGGAGACGATCCGATGACCAGGCCCGTAATCACCGTTGTCGGCAGCTTCGCCGTGGGCATGACCCTGCGGACACAGCGCATGCCTGTCTTTGGCGAAACACTCGTCGGGTCCGACTTTGACATGGGGCCGGGCGGCAAGGGCTCCAACCAGGCTGTCGGCGTAGCCCGGCTGGGCGCGCAGGCCCACTTCACCGGCATCATCGGCGCCGACAAACTGGGCGAAATCGCCACTGACCTCTACGCCCGCGAGGGCGTCGATACAACTTGGCTGCAACAGACGACGGCGATGGCCACGGGCGTCGGCTTCATCATCCTCAACGCCGAGGGCGAAAACGGCATCATTCTCGACATGGGCGCGAATGAACTGATGGACAGCGCCTACGTCGACCAGGTCGAAGAGCAGATTGCGCGCAGTGACGTGGTGATGTCTGTGCTGGAAATACCGGTTGTGGCCGCGGCCCAGGCAATGGCGTTGGGCAAGAAGCACGGCGTCCGCACCATCCTCAATCCCGCGCCGGCCACCGCGCTCGACAGCAGCGTCCTGCTAAATGTCGACTACCTCACCCCGAACGAGACCGAGCTGCGCATCCTTCTCGGGCTTGCCCCCGACGACCCCACCGACACCCTCGAACTGGCCCGCCAACTGCACGCCCGCGGCGTCGGCAACCTCATCGTTACCATGGGAGAGAAAGGCGCCCTCCTCCTGACCGGCGACGGGCAGCAGTCGGTAGCCGGCGTCCCGGTCGACGTCGTCGACACAACCGGCGCCGGTGATGCTTTCAACGCCGGCCTGGCCGTGGCGCTGGCCGAAGGGAAAAGCCTCGAGCAGGCCGCCGCCTTTGCCAACCGATGCGGCGCGCTTGCCTGTCAGCGCCTGGGAGTTGTTCCCGCTCTGGCCACACGGGCGATGGCTGAAAAATATTTCTTAGTGTCGGTCTTTGGTTTTATCGGCACTTAAGCAACCGCATTTGCTCGGCAACCTTGAACGAGGCGAGATAAAGTAGCCTCTCTCCCCGCATTCCTTTCTGTATATGGGCGGTCGGGCGCAAGCGCCCTCCCTTGTGCAGGGGCTGCGCCCCCGCAACGCCCCCCTACAAAACCATCGCTCACCGACCTTGTGTGCTCATTCCAGCAGTCGCCTCCAGCAACCTGGTTGCCGCCAACCAGATACGCAATCAGATTGCCTGAATCGCGGCAGAGATAAAGGACTGGTCAAGACAGGCACCGTATATGGCTTAGTAGCTATGATTTTGACAGAATTCAACAGACCTCAAAATGCCCTGATGAACGGAGGCCAGTGGACGGTGCCGGGATCAGGCAAAGGGGTGGCGGCGCTTCAGTGTGTGTAAGACTTTGTAAGCAAATGCCCCGAGCAGAAAACAGCAGCCGATTCCCACTGCCCGCTGCCTACTTTGTGAATTCTGCCCGGTTGCGGGTTATCATGTAAATCCTTATCCTTCTGCATGGATGACCCGCGGCAGTCCAGAAATTCGGACCGCCAAACAGTGCAATCGCAACCAGTTAAAGGAGAGAGAGATGCAAAGCCCGGCACGGCGCGCTATCATGATCGGCATGGACGGCGCCAGCATGGAACTGGTCATAAATATGGTGAACGGGGGGCATATGCCCCACCTCGGCAAACTGATGCAACGAGGTGTGCATCGCAACATGATCGGCGTCTTCCCTACCTTGACGCCGCCGGGTTGGACCGCCACCTCCACCGGCGCCTGGCCCGGGAACCACGGCGTAATGGATTTCAACATCCGCAAACTGGGCGCCAAACTGGATGAGACCGTCTGGGGCATCAACACCGAACTGTCGCAAGCCGAATACCTGTGGAACACCGTCGAGCGCGCCGGAGGCACACCCCTGCTGGTCAAGTGGGAAATGTCCTGGCCCCCGACCGTAACCAGCGGCGTTCAGGTGGAGGGCACCGGGCCCGGCGTCTCAAACTATCACCAGATCGCCGGCTATCACCTCTTCGTGGCCGGTAAATGGGAGAGGCGCACCATCGGCGGCCAGCGCGATCCCGAAACGCTCGACCCCAGCGCCCTGCAGACCGGCTCCGACGTCGACCCGGTGACGATCATCGAGGCCGGCAACTGGACTGCCCTGCCGCCCTCAAGCCGCCCGGCTAAAGAGGTAGAGCTGACAATCCAACCCCTGGCACGCGGCCGCGACACAATGTTGCGCGGTGAAAATGGCACACCCAAGACCTTCTACGGCCTCATTTACGCCGCCGGTGACGAAGGTTACGACCGCGTGCGCATCTGCCGCTCGCGCGATGGCAACACCTCAGTTGCCGATCTGGCAGTGGGCGACTGGAGCGAATGGTGGCTCGACCAGTTCGAAATCGACGGCGAGGAGCTTGGCGGCTACGTGCGCCTGAAACTGGTCAACCTCACCCCAGAGGCCGACGCCTTCGAGCTGTTCGTCCCGCAGATCTGGCCCACCAGCGGCTACACGAAGCCAGCCGGCGTGGCCGAAGAAATAGACCAACATGTCGGCAACTTCCTGCAGAATCCGGCCCGCGACGCCTTGGGAATCATGGACGATGACTCCTATTTCGAGCTGCTTGATTTCCATCACGAGCGCCTCGCCGACGTCGCCGACTATCTCACCTCCAGCCGCAAAGACTGGACCATGCTCTTCATCGAAACCCACGCCTCCGACTATACCAGCCACTTCTTCCTTGGCCAGGCCGAAAAATTTAGCGGCGCCGATGAGGAAACGCAAAAGCGGTGCCTCGACGGCGTGATCCGCACCTATAGCTCAATCGACGATATGATCGGCCGCGTTGCCCACCTTGCCGATGAAGAGACCTTGATCTGCCTCGTTTCCGACCACGGCGGCACACCCAACCAGTTCCAGGCCGTGGAGATCGACGACGTGCTGGAACAGGCCGGCTTCCTGGTCTATAAAGAAGAGAACGGGGAACGTACCGTAGATTGGTCGCGCACGCGCGCCGCCGCAGTGGGCCTGGTACATGTATTCATCAATCTGGAAGGACGTGAACCCACCGGCATCGTGTCTCCGGAGGACTATCAGAAGACCCGACTGGAGATTATCGCCGCGCTTCACGCCTACACCGACCCCGCCACCGGCCGCCATCCATTTGCGCTGGCTTTAACGCGAGAGGACGCGGAGATGGTCAACCTCTGGGGCGACACCACTGGAGACGTGGTTTACGCCCTGCGGCCCGAATTCGACGGCGCCCACGGCAAACAGCTGCCCTCGGTCAGTTTCGGCATAGCCGGACAGCACTGCACCTTCGTCCTTGCCGGTCCCGGCGTCAAGCAAGGCGTGGCACTGCAGGGACAGGTGCGCGCAGTCGACGTCGCGCCAACCTTATGCTACATGCTGGGAATTCCGATGCCCCGCAATGTCGAAGGCGGCGTCGTCTACGAGGCGCTGACCGATCCCGACTGGCATCTTGCCAAATGACCGAATGCCGGCGAGCAGGGAGGCCAGTTTACCCTCTCTCTCGCCGGCCCTCAATCAGTATTCGTCGCCCTCTTCGATTTCCCCAGCAGGCATTTCGATGTCCACTACCTCGCCCTGGTCGTTGATGACGACCCGAAAACCCATCATCCCAAGCCATTGACGCGACTGCTCAGGGATCGCCTGTCCAACCGCCTGATCGATATTGTCGATTGATGACTCTACCGCCGCCTTGGAGAAGATGTCGTCTTTGCCCATCAGGTCCAACATGCCGCTCACGGCTAGGTCTCGATGCTGGTCCACTTGACCCTTTAAGAACTCGATCACCTGCATATCCACTTGCGCGGCGTCGATGTGGCGCAGAAAGCCATCCTCGTCGACGACATAGCAGGCACGCTCGCCCACGTGTCTCACCTGCGCCGCATTTCGGCGTTCATCGAACACAAGCCCTTCAAACATCGCCGAATTTGCCAAGATTCTCTCCGAAACATTTCTTCATATAATAAACACTGAACTGAATTCCGACGGGCGACAAAGCGTTTCACGACATTTGCCAGCGGAAAACAAGGTGTCCCGCCCTCTGCAGTACATTCTTATCCTGCACAGTGCCGGGCAATGCGGAATCTGCCCCCAAACCTCACATCAGCTCCGCCCGGCTTACCAGGAACTCCCGACTCCGGCGGACACTGGCGACCGGGTCCTTAGGCAGGTCGTGTTCGACAATATAACACTCGGCGCCCGCCGCCTTGCAGACCGGCAACAGCGCGTCCCAGTCCAATTTCCCGTATCCAACATCAGCCAAACCCATCTGATCCTCGTTTTCTCCCGCTGGCGCCAGGTCCTTAGCGTGTATGTGAGGACAGCGTCCAGCGTACTTCTGCACCAGTTCCGCGGCCGGAGCGCCGCCATCGGTAATCCACGCCAGATCAGGTTCCCAAAACAGATTCTCAGCATCGGCGTTCGCCAGCAGCCAGTCGATCGCACGCGCACCGTCGTACTCTGCCATCTCAAAGGCATGGTTATGATAGCCCAACTGCATACCCTCGTCCCGGCAACGCCGGCCCAGTTCATTAAGCGTCTGCCCGAAGACGCGCCACGTTTCGGCATTGGCGGCGTTCCGCACATCGGGATCAGGCATCGGTATAATCAGAAGGTCGTTCCCAACCGCCCGATGAAAGTCGACCGTAGCGGAAAAATCTTCCGCCAGCGCCTGGTAAGGCACGTGCGCCGACACCGCCTGCAATCCGTGCTCATCCAAAACCGCTTTCGCTTCCGCCCCCGAATGGTCCGGCAAATGGATAAGCTCGACACCTTCATAGCCGGCCGCGGCCGCCGCGGCCGCGATGTCCGCAAAACTGTCCGAAAGGTGACGCAGACTGTAAAGCTGTACCGCGATTGCTGGCTTTCCATTATTGCTCATAGATAGATCTCCGTTGCTGTCGCACGTCGCAGCCGCTCGGTCAGCCCGCTGTAACGCTGGGCCACCTCGTCATTGCCAACGGCTATGCCTATTGCTCTCGGTTGTCCCACCAACACGACCAGCCGCTTGGCGCGCGTAACGGCCGTGTATAGGAGATTGCGCTGAAGTAAAATGTAATGGCTCGTCAGCACGGGAATCACGACTGCCGGGAATTCACTGCCCTGGCTCTTATGTACGCTGACAGCGTAGGCATGGACCAGCTCGTCCAGCTCCTGGAAATCATAGCCAACCACGCGCCCATCGATCTCGACCGTAACGTGCTGTTCTATCAGATCGACCTCTTTAATATAGCCCATATCGCCATTGAACACATCTTTGTCATAGTTGTTACGCACCTGCATCACCCGGTCACCTCTGCGGTAGACCCGGCTACCGAAAGCGCGCTCTGCGCTGTCAGTTTGAGGCGGATTGAGCGCCTGCTGGATAGTTTCATTGAGCGACGTCACGCCCGCGGCGCCGCGGTGCATCGGGCTGAGCACCTGAATGTCCGCAGAGGGAATGCCAAAGCGACGCGGGATGCGCTCCTGGACCAGTTCCACGCACAGCTCGGCGGCCCTTTCAGGCTCTTCAGTGCGGAACAGAAAGAAATCCTCGGCCTCGGCCCTCTCCTCCCTGGCTGTCCGCGTCACCACCGGCAACTGGCCGCGGTTGATACGATGCGCATTCTCAACAATATAGCTCCCCGCGGCCTGTCGGAAGATCGTCTCCAGCCGCACCACCGCCGCCCGGCGCCCGGACTCTGCGCCGGAAACCTGCCGCGACCGCGCATCCTCTTCGTCAATCGCCGCAATCACATCCCCCAGCACATTGCCGGCGCCAACACTTGGCAGCTGATCGATGTCTCCCACCAGCAACAGAGACATCCCCGCCGGGACCGCCTTGAGCAGATGGTTCGTCAGAACTAGGTCCAGCATGGAGGACTCGTCCACGATCAGCAGGTCGCCGGCGAGCGGATGCTCCTCGTCCCGTTTGAACGACATGCCCGCCCCCGGCTGAAACTGCAGCAGCCTGTGCACCGTCTTCGCCGGCCGGCCTGTCGTCTCCGCGAGGCGCTTGGCGGCCCGGCCCGTCGGCGCCGCCAGAATTGCCTCGGCGCCCGCCTCCTCGCACAGTTCGATTATGGTGCGGACAACGGTCGTCTTGCCCGTGCCGGGTCCCCCCGTCAACACGGTCAGCCGGTTGGTCAACGCCGCTCGCACCGCATCCCGCTGCCGCGCTACCAGACGCAAGGGGGTATCCTCTTCACTCACCCGCGCTTCGAGTTCGGCGAATCTTCCTTCCCAGTCCTGCTCTTGAAAAGCGCCAAGCGGGCCGGCCCCCGAATGGACCGCAATCGGCGCGCCCGTGTAACCCTGCATCAACCGCGCCAGCCGGTTACTGACGCCCACCTCGGCGTAGTACATCGGCGTCAGATATGCCGCCCTTCCAGCTTGCAGCACGGTCTCGACCTGCTCTGTTTTCGGCCTTTCACCTGCGCCGCCGCCTTCCCGCAGCACCGGCAATGGCTGCGCGCTCGACGGCTCGAATATCTCCGCCACCGCCCAGCGCAGCGACTCCGCCTCCTCACCCGGCCCCGCCACCAGCTTGACCCGGTCTGACACCTTCAGGTGCAGCAGCCCAGCCGCCGTCTTCTCCGCCCCAACTTGCAGAAGCTCGTCGGCTTTCTCGATCAGTTCCGCGCTTGGCAGATAAACATGGCCCTCGTCCGCGGCCCGGTTGAGCGTAAACTCGACTCCCGCGGCAATGCGCTGCGGCGCGTCTCGAGCGATCCCCAACGCCTGCGCGATCCTGTCCGCCGTCAGGAAGCCAATGCCATAAATGTCCTCAGAGAGCCGGTATGGGTTGCGCTGCACGGTCTCGATCGCGCTGTCGCCGTAACGTTTATAGATCTTGGCCGCCAGGCCTGCGCTGACACCGTGGCCCTGCAGAAAGATCATCACCTCCTTGATCGCTTTCTGCTCGATCCAAGCCGCGTTGATCATCGAGATTCTTTTGCGGCCCACCCCGCTCACCTCGGACAGCCGCTGCGGATGGTTATCGATTATATCCAGCGTCTCTCTGCCAAAATGGGCAACCACGCGCTTAGCAGTTACCGGGCCTACGCCTTTGACCAAGCCGCTTCCAAGATACTTCTCAATGCCCGCAACCGTAGCCGGCAGCACCGACCGCATCCCCGCAACCGTAAACTGCTTGCCATACTGCGGATGTACCTCCCAGCGCCCGCGCAGCTCCACCGCCTCCCCCACATTGACGCCGACCATGTTTCCCACGATCGGCGCCTCCTTCTGCCAGTGAGGCAGCTGACGCGTGGGCTGTTCCACCGCCAGTTTGGCCACCGTATAGCCGTTCTCTTCGTTGTGAAACGTGATGCGTTCGATTACGCCGCGCAGAAAATCTTGCGTTTCGTCGCTCATGAATGTTAGGGTAACAGAATGGGATAGCCCGATCAAACCGCGCCCATTCAATCTGCCAGCCCCGCGGGACAGGTCCACTTGGTAGTAGAAGCGCATGTCACCGGCCACCATTTGACAGCCAAATCAGGACGAAGGACCAACTCGGATTCCGTATGGAAGCGATTGCAGGATCATTTTATCCACTCCTAATTGTTATCACGCTCGCCTTTTTCGTGCCGCTGCTGCTCACGCGATTTCGGCGCCTCAGGCTGCCAATCGTGGTCGGCGAAATCCTGGCGGGCATCGTCGTGGGCCGCAGCGGTTTCGGCTGGGTAACCCACGAAGATCAGCTGCTCACGCTTTTGGCCGAGTTTGGCTTCGTCTTTCTTATGTTCCTGGCAGGTATGGAGATCGACTTCGCCAGTCTGAACGTTGAGTTGCCCGGGGCCGCCCGCGGCGGAGGCGAGCAGGCTGGCCAATCTTCAACCGAGCCCCGCGGCCGCCGCAAATTCGGTCCGCTCTCGGTCAGCCTACTAAGTTTCTTGATGACCCTGGCGCTTTCGACCATAGTCGGCTTTGTTCTCCTGCGCATGGGCCTGGTCAGCAGCCCATGGATGATGGCGCTCATCATGTCGACTACGT
Organism: Caldilineaceae bacterium; assembly: GCA_965116395.1. Lineage (GTDB taxonomy): Bacteria > Chloroflexota > Anaerolineae > Caldilineales > Caldilineaceae > Bin5. The sequence continues at coordinate 3,490,216 of OZ220684.1, read as the reverse complement.
CGCTAGGTGTCGTCATGCCCGTGCTAAAAGAACAGGAACTGATTCGCGGCCGCCTCGGCCAGACTATATTGATCGCGGCCCTGATTGCAGACTTCGCCACCATGCTCCTGATTACCGTGGTTGTTGCGACGATTTCACACGGATTAACCCTCGACATCCTGCTGATCAGCGTGCTGTTCGTGGTCTTCTTCCTCCTCTACCGCCTGGGCATCGTTTCCCTGAACCGGGTGGAGTCCTTGCGCCGCACCTTGGACGAGTTGAGCCACACCACCGCCCGCATCAAGATCCGGGGCGCATTCACAGTCATGCTGCTGTTCGTCGTTCTTGCAGAAGTGTTGGGCGCGGAGATTATCCTCGGCGCCTTCATCGCCGGCGCGATGCTCTCCTTGTTGTCAACACGCGAAGATCTGGAGGCCATGCACCAGTTGGAGGCGGTCGGCTTCGGTTTCTTCATCCCCATCTTTTTCATCATGGTGGGCGTGGATTTCAACCTGGGCGCACTGCTCAGTTCAACCGATGCCTTGCTGCTGCTGCCCTTCCTGGTGTTGGCCGCGTTCCTGGTCAAACTCCTGCCCGCGCTTCTGTTCCGTCTCCAGTTCACATGGCGCGAGACGCTTTCCGCCGGATTCCTGCTCTCATCGCGCCTCTCACTCATCATCGCCGCCTCGGCCATCGGCCTGTCGCTGGGGATCATCAGCGAATCGGTCAACACCATGATCATTCTGGTCGCCATTGTCACCGTCAGCGTCGCGCCGCTGATCTTCAATCGCATTGCCCCCCGCACCTCGCCGGAAACGCCTCATCCCATCGTCGTTTTCGGCGCCGAAAGGCTGGGGATCCAGGTGGCGGAACAGTTGCTGGGCCACCACGAACATGTCGTTATCGTGGCCGAAGATGCCAATCTGGCCGCGCGGGCGCGGCGACGCGCCTCCAAAGGTATCGAAGTATTGCACGCCAGTATCGACAATGAGGGAGGGGAACTCGCTGAGCACCTGGATCTGGCCGACACTGTGATCGTCACCCTCAGCGACACAGACCGCAACCGGCATATCTGCCATGTGGCCCGCACGCAATACGGCATTGGCCACATCGTGACGCTGGTAACCGATACCAATCGGCTGGCGGAGTTCGAAACGCTGAACGTGACCGTCTTCAATCCCGCATTGGACCAGGCCCCGCTGTTGAGCCTTTTGGCCCGAAACCCCGACATTTACGAATTGCTGACGCGCACCGACGACAACAAAGAGGTCTCCGAAGTCTGGCTGTACAATCCCGCTTACGACGACATGGCCCTACGCGACATCGTCCTGCCGGGTGACGTCCTGATCCTGTCCATCCGCCGCGCCGGCGAGTTTATCGTTCCCCGCGGCAATACCCAGCTTGAATACGGCGATCACCTCACCCTCGTCGGCACCATCGACCACCTGGACGAGTCCCGGGCCTTATTCCACTGAGTCCTGTTTCCGTAGAATGTAAACCACCGCCCTGGTCATAAACGTAACGGCAGCCAGAGCAGGTGTTTCACTCTCTCCACACGCGTCCATTCGCGCCTCAATCATTTTGGCGGTCGGGCCTTCGGTCCTCCCTTGTGCAGGGGCTGCGCCCCCGCTACGCCCCCCTCCAGAACCATGCCTCACCGACCGTACGCCTTCATCCCACCAGTCCGCCCCAACCAACCTGGCGCCAGCCAGCCTCACAAGCAACCAGTAAGCCCGAATCGCAACAAAGAGGAAGAGCAGACCCAAAGAGCCACCGTATTCGACTCTGAGCTCCTTCAAATTCTGAGAAGTCAGTTCGAAGAATAGCAGAACAGAACACCTGCAAGCAGAATCAGGCCTTTACTCGCCTAACTCGCCTACTCTCCGCCCAAGACCTTTGGCCATCCCAAGAGAGGTTCCTCGCGGCCTTTAGCGAAAAAAAGAACTGTTCTTCGCGGCCCTTCGCATCCATTCGTGGACAAAAGGTGTTCTTCGTGGTCCTTCGCGGCACTTCGTGGAAAAAAGGTGTTCTTCGCGGTTCTTCGCGGTCCTTCGCGGTCCTTCGCGGCCCTTCGTGGAAAAAAAGGTGTTCTTCGCGGTCCTTCGCGGTCCTTCGCGGCCCTTCGTGGATAAAAAGGTGTTCTTCGTGGTCCTTCGTGGCCCTTAGCGGCCCTTCGTGGACAAAAGGTGTTCTTCTTAGTCCTTCGTGGCCCTCCGCAGCCAACTAAACAGCTACCATCAATGCCCCTCTACCGCCCGCTACTCTCCTCCCAAAGACCGTGCGCCTTACATACTACAAGGCGCGTCGCCTCCTCCATCGGAAAGTCCCCCAACCTCTCGACCGACACCCACGCCACATCGTCAACATCGTCCGCCGCCGCAACATCGCCGCCAAGGTAGCGTGCCCAGAAATCGATAACCACAAAATGATAGCGAATACGTCCGGCGTCGTCGCGGTGAATCGGCTCAAAGAAATCCACCAGCTCAACGATTTCAATTTCCGCGCCGGTCTCCTCCCGCACCTCACGCGCAACCCCATCGCGCACCGGCTCGCCCAGATCCAGCAGACCGCCCGGCAACGCCCACATCCCTTTAGAAGGCGGACGCCCACGCTCGACCATCAGAATAAGGCCGCCCTCGTCGAGCACCACCGCAGCCACCGCCACCAACGGCGCCTGCGGATACTCACGGCTAATCGTCACCGGGAAAGTCGCGTTTGCCTGGCCTTCGTCGCTTCTCACGTTTAGCACCACTTTTCGATGAGCAAGAGCAGGTCCGACAGCTTCTCGATCACCGCGTCTGGCTCAATCTCGTCCACCAGTCGTTGATCCTCTGCCAGCGGGATCATGCGGCAGTGAACAGTAAGCGCCCCAATCTCCTGCCCGCCCGCAACATCATGCTTCAGGCTGTCGCCGACGCAAACCAGCTCATACGGTTCCGCGTCCCAGCGCTTCAGCACCGCATCATAGATTTCCTTCTCAGGCTTCCGCCACTCCACCGCCGCGCTGCTCAGACAGACATCCAGGTAAGTGCGCAGGCCGGTATAGTCAATGATGCGCTGAAAGATACGGTCACTGGAAAAGTTGGCGATCAACGCCAGCGGAAAGCCCTCGGCCCGCAATTTCTCCAGCAGTTCGATCGCGCCGGGCATCGGCTCCCACGCCGTCATCTCCGGCGCGTAAAAAAGGTCCACCGCCCGCCGCAGAACCTCCTCGTTCATACGTGAAGCCGGATAACCGACGAACTGCAACAGGAAACTCAACGTGTCGTCCGCGGTGTGCTCCTCCTGCTCATCGTCCGATTTCGTTTCGGCGAAGATGCGCGCCTCAACAAGATGCTCCGGAAATTCGTCGGGCAGGTCAGTCATACCCGTCGAGCGCATGTAGTCGAAAGCTGTCTGCGCGCCCGTGTTCATCAACTCTTCGTGAGGCCGGTTGAGCCGGGCAAGTGTATTGTCAAAATCGAAGACCAACCCTTGCACAAGCTTGCGCGGGCGCATCTGCGCGGGTTCGCCGCTAAAGAACTGTTTGCTTTGCATTGGCATTGCGTACTGCGTTTTTCGTACGACGGATGACGCCCGACTACCGGCGCGAAAGGTGGTAGATTGGCAGAAGCCGCGCCGTGATGTAACCGCTTAAGTATGCGGAGGCGCGCCCCTGCCTGTCAAATCGGGGCACAGTGATATCTGATGCGCCGCCGAACTGTCTAAGCTGTGGTCCAAGAGAGCAGAGTGCGGCCTATCCACCAAGGACCGCCAAGAACACCCTTTTGGAGTCCGCGAAGGGACGCGGGCCACACTCTGTGGTCGCCGCAGGTCGCGGTCGCAGAACAGGAAAGCAAAGGTCGCGGCACCCTTGGAACAGGTGACATAACTGGCTTCCGATACCTGGCGAAGGTAGGTTACAGTGGCGGGCCGTGCTATACTCGGCACTGACTCTGTTTGAACAGAGTTTCATCTGCATCAACACGTATCCGCCTTTCACATTCTCACACTACTACCATGCCATATTCATTCAATATCGGTTCCATACCCTGTCATATCGTCAGCGACGGCCGCCAACTTGTTGACGGCGGCGGCTTCTTTGGTCTCGTGCCGCGCGTCCTCTGGGAGCGGGTCATCCAGCCCGACGAGAAAAACAGGATACCGGTACAGATGCGCTCCCTGCTTATCGAGTCGTCGGCCGGGCTGATCCTGGTAGACGTCGGCCAGGGCGACAAAATCACCGCCAAGGAGCGAAACATCTTTGGCATGGAAGACAGCAACCAGCGCTTGGCGGCCGACCTGCAACGTGTGGGCTTCAGCCCCGACGACGTCGACATCGTCCTTATGACCCATCTGCACGCCGACCACGCCGGCGGCTGTACGCACTGGAGAGACGTCAACGATCCCGAGAGCGAGGCCGTTCCCTCCTTCCCCAACGCCCGCTATCTGATCCAGCGCCTTGAAATGGCCGACGCCGCCTTCCCCAATGAACGCACCCGCGGCACCTACTTCTCCAATAACTGGGAGCCGCTGCGCCGCACAGGTCAGCTGGAAATCGTAGACGGCGATCAGAGCCTGGCCATCGGCGTGCAATCGGTGACAGTGCCCGGCCATACCGAAAGCATCCAGGCCGTGTGGGTCGAAGACGCCGGCGAATCACTCCTCTTCCTGGGCGACGCCTGCAGCTGGGCCGCGCATCTGGACCGGCTGGCCTGGGTGCCCTCCTTCGACCTCGACCCAATGCAAAGCATCGAAGGCAAACGCAACTTGCGCCGCCAGGCCGAGGAGAAGAACGCACTCCTCGTCTTTCAGCACGACGGCCAGGTCGTGACAGGGAGGTTGCGCCCCGGCCCGCGCGGAGCCACTGTTGAGCCGGAGATTACGGAGGAGGCTTGGCCTGGAGATGGCTAGGTCGCTATGCGAATCGCGTATGGCGTAGAGACAGTCAAGACTAACACGTTTCTTTTTCGTGACCCGTGCGAAAAATGTGGTGTCTAACAGGCTAAACTCTAAATGGGAACTTCCCTATAGTACCAGGCCTGCATCCCTTCGACAGCGTGTTGGACATCGCCGATTTTCGACTGAATACGCGGCCAGGATGTCGAAAGAAGTACGAGAATCTCCAAATGTTTTCCAACAAGATTCTGCTGGTAGCACATGTTCTGGTCTGTCGTAATCAGTAGTTCGCAGCCACTATTCTCCGCTTCGTCAAGCAGATCGTCGTTCCGCAGTTCAGACCATCCTCGTTCATAGGCAGTATCGACCGAATGCCCGGCAAGATGCTGGCGCAGGGGTGCAGGCGTTCCCTGATCAAACAGAATCTTCATGAACGAACAGATTCTGTCAGGGCTTTCACCTCGTGATCCAAGGCGGCTTCGACCTTCCATCTCTCCACGCCCGGGAACCACGCCAGAAACTGCTCTACGGTTGCTCCATCGCGGAGATTCTCAAATAAGGCGGAGACGGGCACGCGCGTGCCGCGAAATACCCAGGTCCCGCCAAGTTTCTCGGGGTGTCTTTCAACGGCCTTACACGATTCCCAGTATTTCATGTTGTCATCTCCCGTTCGCAGCGGTTTGCCATCCGGTGGAGGGCGAAGAATTGCCGGTTGGCAGGGCAATAGAAGTGGCCGTGGCATGGACCTGACCAGCCGAGACGATCAAGGACTCCTAACGTGTCGGTCCGGCCGCCGAACAACCTTTCCAGAGCCTTGACAAGGCTGTTTTCAAAACGCTCCGACTTACGCACTGTCTGAAGTATACCTTATGGCAACTTCGTTTCCATCTCGATCCTCTCGGCACCGGCGCAAACATCGAGATCACAAGTGGCGACGTGGGATATGGGGCTGACGCCTTATCAACGCCTGAAATCGACTTTGGCGGCGGCAGTTGTCTGCGTTTTTGGGGAGTTTGACTAAAATCTTTAGTGATCGAACATCAGTTGAAAAGCACTTCGTGCTCTGATCAGAGTTGGCCGTATCCGTCTGGACGCACCTTGTCTTTCCCTCTTCGTGGTCCAAACATTCGAATCCACTATACAGTGACTATGACAACCATATGACTTTCAATACCTGAGTCGCTTCACACAACAGTGTGTGAAATTGTCGAACGTGAAGACATGTCGCTTGAACAGTTCATCATGCTGGCAATGACTGAGAAGGCGTCGGCGATTGCAACAGAAGCGTTTCTTGCGACGCGTGCAGAGCAGGGGAGCAAGGGGAAGTGCCTGGCAGCGATGGGGAAGGTCGCAGACATAGAGCCGGCGGATGAGCGGGATCGAAAGTGATGTCCGTTCCCGGTCTGTAGATTATGGCGCGCCCAGACCTCAGTCCGCCGACCCTGCTGCCGGCGCCATCGGCAGCGCCGTCGCAATGCGAGTCCGCAAAAACACAGCGCACAACGCCGCGAACAGTGGCATAACCGCCACAACATGCATGACGCCTGAAAGGGTGTAGATGTCCGCAATCGGACCGGCCAAACCCATCCCCAACGCGCCCGAGGCAAAAGTGAAACCGAGGATAGCGCCGCTCGCCAGCCCCTGCCTGTTTGGCAGAAACCTCTGCGCCATGACCACCAGAATACTGTGAGGGATACCGACCAGGAAGCCGGCCGCAAAGGCCAGCGGAAAAAATACCCATCCGTAAACTATGTCGAGCATCAGCCACGAGAATGGCGTGGCCGCCAGGAGCGACCACAGCAGAATCTTGGGCTGGTCATAGCGATCACCCAAAATGCCCCCGGACATCGAGCCAAGCGCGATCGCCACACTGGGCACCCCGACCATAAAGCCGAACTGTGTCGGGGAAAAGCCCAGATCCGCGAAGTATTTGGGCAACATCCCATAAAATATCTGGTGAACCGAAGCTCGCAACGCCACCAGCACCGCGAACGCCACCAGCGCCACCCAGCGCCTGTTGGGCTGGGAAACACGGTTTGACACAGCGCGCGCGCGTGCAATGCGTTGTTGCAGACGCCGCCGCTCCTCGACCGTTGCCGGCCGCGGCGGTTCTGGCTCGACTCGCACCAGCGGTTTGCGCAGTCCAAAGGCCATCCACACCACAAACGGAAGCGTCGCGATCGCCATGATGCGCGGGCCCAGCATCCAGATCTCTTCCAACAGCACGCCCGCGATCATCGGCCCCATGGCCAGCCCCAGCTGCCCCAGCAGGAAGAAAACAGAGGTGCCCGTCGTCGCCTTGTGACCGCCTGCCGCGCCGGCATTCATCGCACCCTGGGGATGGAACGCGCCGCTGCCCAGCGACGCGACCGTCATCAGCGTGATCAGCGTGAAGTAATTCTCCGAGAAAGTGGCCGCGTAGTAGAACACGGCAGTCCACAGCAACCCCAGCGCGCCCAGCCAGCGCCCCCCAAACCGGTCGGCCAGCACGCCAAAAAAAGGTTGTGACAGCGAGCCCATCAGCGCGTAGGCCATCCCCCCCAGCCCAATCTGTGCGTTAGAAATATCGAAAGGCACTGCGAGCACAGCAAGGATCATGGCGATCGAAGCATTGAGAATGTCGATCGCCATATGGCCGAACGAGACCGCGCTGAGCCGTCTGAGATTCATCTGCACTTTCCTGGCAGAGGAAGTAAACCGGTTTACACTGCCGCAGGCTTTCCTGGATGCGTAGTGCAATTCTAACAGCATCTGCGCCCGTCTTCAAAGCAAAGCTGAACAGAAAAGTGGGCCAGGCACCCAAGAACATACTTAGTCTGAACCAGGGTTTCAGAACAGGTGGATTGTCTGGATGACAGACAGCCTGCCGATGCTTGCAGCCAGGTTACTCGGCCCAGCCGTAGACGCCCCAAGCTCGGCCCGATTGCAGGCGGGCAGGTTCAGGTTATTCCGGTGGGCATCCACCGATCCGTACCCATGAGACAAGCCCGTCCCCGCAGGCAGCAGCAGCCGATGCCGCTGAGGTTCAGGCCCAACAAGCTCACTAGTGCCCTCACATCTGAAAACGGGCCTCGGAAACCCACAATCAGGGGTCGTTGACATTGCATATCAGCAGGCAACCCCGCAGGGCCACCCCTTGTGGGTGCCCTCCCCCTGTGGGCGTCATTGTTGGCGTGGACGAGAGGGTACCCGTGGGCGAGGGCGCAAACGTGGACGTAGGCGCGGACGTAAACGCGGACGCGGACGTGGACGCCGCCGTCGCCGTCGCCGGCTAGTTGGACGGAGCCCCAAGCGGCGCCAGACCAACCCCATCGGATTAGACCCCGGCGGTAACAGCGCCACCCCCGACGACTTAAACCCGCCTTCCGGAAGCGATGGCGGCATGGGCATTGGCTGTGTAGAGCCAGGCGATGACAGCTCCCCGGACCCCAGCACTGCTGGTAGCGCCGTCGAGGTAGGCGGCAGGGTCTCGAAACCTACCGCACTGACATACTCCGACCACAAGCCGACCGCGCCGTTGTCGCCCGCCGCGTGCACTATATAGTAGTAATTCGTGTCAACTGTGAGACCGGTCTGGCTGTAGGTCGGGCCGCTCAGAGCCACGTCGTCCAACTGGTCCCAGCCGCCAATGAACCACGCCGCAAACTCGTCCCCCTCAACGCCTGAAATCGACCTCCAACTCAACTCGATCGCGTCCCCCTCTTTCCCAGTCGCGGTCAACTTCGGCGCGGCCATTATACCGGACGACCTACCCAGCGCATCCATTTCGCCATCCGTCAGAAAGGTGATGGGGGCGACAGCCGCTAGGAGGGCAGCGAGGAGTAGTACACCCCGCGGCCCAATCAACTTTAGCCTCGTACTGTATTTCATGGTGGCACCTCCGTGAAATATCAAACGACGACCTCCTTATGCGGACCCCGGCCGCGAGTGAACGGCCGCTGCGATTCACTATCCGCTGAGAGTCGCCTGAACCGCAGTTTCGGGAATCATAACTACGCGTCAGGGCCAGTTGCCGTTTCCTTTGCCAAGTATTGGCAGTAACGAAACAGATTAAGGTGCTACCCGCATTGAGGAAGCAGTATCCTCCTAAGTGTGAAATATTCCCTCAATGAGAAAATATTTTCCTCCTATACAGTATAGCGGCCCTGCTAGTGGCTGTCTAGCTCAAATGTTCCGATATTGGAGCCTGTTGATGACCAGAATAGGTGTCCCTGGTTAGACATTCTTCCTGATCAGAAACCGCGAGAGCCTGGCCACCGGACCTGTCGACGAGGCAACTGCTCGCTTGCAGCGCGCTAAGGGTTTACAGCTACCGATAAGCCTCGGTAAGACCCGGCCACCTTGAGAAATTTTTTCAGAAAGAAAAAGTGACTTGTGGAGGAGTCACCTACCTTCTCAGCGGAACGATCGAGGTAAGGAACCACATGCCACAGTCAATTTGACAGTCACCGACTCAGTGTTATACTGCTCCCCGTCCCCTCAGTCCACGCGAAAACAGCCTGATCTCACCAGAAATCCACTCTTATAGCAGACTTCCAAGTCAGCCTTTCAGGAGGAGAACATGCAGCAGACAAGTCGTCGTCAGTTTCTCAAAGTGGGCGCAGGCCTCGGCGCGCTCACAATGTTGGCAGCCTGCGCGCCGGTCGCATCCGAAATGGACGCCGGCAGCGCTGACGCCATGGAAGAACCCCTCGATCTCGTCGTCTGGTACCAGGACTGGGACGGCGCCAACCGCATCATGGGCTGGGTACAACCGGAGTTTGAGAAGGAACACGAAAACGTCACCGTCGACCTCCAGGCCATCGGCTACGGCGACCTGCTGAATAAGATGCTGCCCTCAATCGCCTCCGGCACCGAAGGCGACGTCATGATGATGTACACCGACTGGGTCGTTGCCACCGACATCACCCGCGTCTTCCTCGACATCACCGACCACGCAGGCGGCGCTGCCGAACTCGAAGAAAAGATGTGGCCGGCCGCCTTCCAGGCAGTCGAAGTGCCCGGCAACAAGGTATACTACCTGCCCTGGCTCGCCGGTATCCGCGGCGCCGCCATGACCGTCAACACGGTCCACTGCGACGAAGCAGGCGTCGATTACCTCAACTTCGGGTCCTACGAAGAAGTGATTGAGGCCGGCATTGCCATGACGCAGACGAACGATGACGGCAAAGTCACCCGCTCAGGTTACTCGATTTCCAGCTCCCAATATCAGCTATTGTGGTCTCTCATCTGGCAGCTGGGCGGAGACTTCTTCGACAAAGAGACCGGCGTCTGGTCCCACGACAGCGAAATAGGCGCGGCCGCCGCCCAGATCCTGCACGACGTCTACCATGTCCACAAGACCGTCGACTTCGAGCTGTTTACCAACGAATACGAGGCCTGCGGCCAGCAGCTCGTCTCGATCTGGGGCAACGGCGCCTGGACCATGAGCGTCTTGACCGACGTGGCCGACGTGCCGGCCGACAACATCGTCAAGCCGCCCCTCGCAAACGCTGTCGAAAATGTGCTTTACCCGCAGCATGTCGCAGGCTATGGGCTTTCGAAGCGGTTGGCCGACGACGCCCCCAAGCTGTCTGCCGCCGTCGACTTTGCCCTGCTCATCGTCAGCAATGGCGCGCTCCTGCAGGCGCTCGACTTCTACTCCGGCGTTGTCCCCTCAAAAGGCGTTTACAACGATCCCGGCATCGGCGATGTCAAGTACGGCCTCGTCTCCAAGCGCGTTGCCGAGGGCATGTGGCCCTACGCACGCTATCCCCAGGACCACGTGGCACAGCAGGGCCCGGCCGCTGCCGAATTCGACCGCGCCATGCGCCAGGAAATCAGCATCCAGGAAGCGCTATCCAACATGGACGCCTACCTGCAGGAACAGGAAGATCAGGCCAGAGAACGTTTGGCAGCCTGACCTCTCAGTTTTCGTTCATAACGAGCGCCGCGTACCTAGGTACGCGGCGCTCGCAAACCAACGAAAGCCAGAAAAATGACTACGTTGCAAGATCACCCCGCCTCCGGTGGTCAAACGTTGCCGCAACTGCCCGTCGCCCGCCCTGACAGCCTCTGGCGGCGCTTCCGTCGCGCCAGCCCCTTCGCGCTTATCTACTCCGCAGCCATCCTGATCTTCTATACGATTATCTTCATCATCCCCTTCGGCACCGGCATCTGGCTCGCCTTCCAGAACTGGGATTTCATCACCACGCCCAAATTCGTTGGCCTGCGCAACTTTGGCAGAGCCTTTACTGATCAATACTTCTGGTGGGCTCTGCAGAAGACTTTGCTGTTTTCGGTGGTTGAGATCGCCCTCGGCTTGACGCTCGCGCTCCTGTTCGCGCTCGCCTTGAGCCAGATCCTCGGCAAATGGCAGAACATTTATCTCTCGCTCTACTACTTGCCCGTGATCACACCGCTGGTAGTCTCGCTCTATCTGTGGCGCTGGCTGTACCGGCCCACCGGCGGCGCCTTCAACACGCTACTGAGCAGCGTCGGCCTGCCCGAGCAACCATTCCTGGCCAGCCCGCAGCAGGCGCTGTGGGCCATCACCGCCGTGATAATCTGGGCGCATCTGGGCACCGGCATCGTCCTCTTTCTAGCCGGTATCAACGATGTGCCCGAAAGCCTGTTCGAGGCCGCCCGTCTTGACGGCGCCGGTTTCTGGCAGTCCTTCTTCAAAATAACCATGCCTCTGATTCGCCCCGTACTCGTCTATCAGATGGTGGTCAGCGTGATCGGGACCGTGCAGATGTTCGAGGCGTTCTTCCTCATACCGGGACCCGGTTTCAGCACCCGCACCCTGGCGCTCTACACCTACGAATTGGGCTTCCGCGCCCTCAATCTGGGCTACGGCGCCGCCGTCTCACTGATTATATTCGTAATGCTATTGGGCGCGACCGTCTTCCAACTCCGCCGCTGGCAAATCCAATGGGAACACTAAGAACTGATGGCTGGAACCACTGACACCACCCGACTGCACACACCCTTATCCCCCTTCCAGCGCTGGATAGTTTCGGGCAAGTGGACCAAGACTGTCGTCTTCCTCATCCTGGCGTTCTTCAGCTTCGCCATGTTCTACCCTTTCATTTGGCTCCTCTTCTCCTCCTTCAAGACCGGCGCCGACATCTTGAGCCTGCCCGTCACCCTCCTGCCCAAACGGTGGACCCTGGACGCCTATCTCATGGTGATGGATCCCACCCGCGCCAACCTGCCCATCGCCTACGTCAACAGCATCATCGTCACCTCCGGCACCGTCATCAGCGTCCTCATCACAGCATCGATGGGCGGCTTCATCTTCGCCCGCCTTGAGTTCCCCGGCCGCGACTACCTCTTCTATTTCGTGCTCTCCACCACCATGGTCCCCTTCCTCACCCTGCTGATCCCGCTCTACATCGTCATGCGCGAGCTCAACCTGCTCAACAGCCTCTGGGGTGTATGGGTGCCCAGTATGTTCTCCTCTTTCGGCATTTTTCTCTGCCGCCAGTTCGTCTACGGCATCCCCCGCGAACTATATGACGCCGCCAAGATCGACGGCAGCGGCGACTTCGGCATCTATCGCAACATCATCCTGCCCCTGACCAAGCCAATCCTCTCCGCCCTCGCCATCTTCGTCTTCCTCGGCGCCTTCAACGCCTACCTCTGGCCCCTCGTCATCCTCAACGAAGAAAAAAAGCTCACCCTCCCCCTCATCATCGCCCGCATGGCCAACCGCTTCGGCGGCACCGACTACCAGGCCGTCATGGCCGGCTCCGTCCTCGTCTCCATCCCGCCCCTCATCGTCTTCCTCATCTTCCAGAAAAACTTCGTCCGCGGCATCGCCCTCACCGGCCTCAAAGGGTAGGAACTACCTAAGTCCCATCCTGACCTGAAGCGAGTTGGAGCAGCTACATTTGACAATTTCCCTACCGGCCAGTACTTTGCTGTGAAATCAGAGGTTGCTAAGCCGTTCAATCCTAAGAAGACTTTGAGATTGTGCCTCGAAAATCCTCAAATGACGTGGGAATGATTTCATGAAGGAGTCGCCATGGGTTTCTTAGATGAAGTCAAAAAGATCTCGAATCAGTTTTCCGCCAGAGTAAACCACATTGACACAGAGGAGGCTACGAAGAACTCTCTGATTCTTCCATTCATTCAGTTATTGGGTTACGACATATTTGACCCAACCGAGGTAAATCCTGAGTTCAAGGTAGACGCGGGAACCAAGGGTTGCGAATGGGTCGACTACGCACTTTTCCATAGCGGAAAGCCAGCTCTCTTGATCGAGTGCAAAGCCTATGGGTCCTCTCACAGTGACGCGCACTTGTCTCAGCTACTAGATTTCCTTAAGGTCAAGAATACCAAATTCGGTTTGCTAACCGATGGTATATCCTATAGCTTCTATTTGGATTTGGATCATCAGAACGTCCAAGAGTCCGTGCCATTTTTCGAGATAGATATCTTGGACTATAAAGAATCCCAGATCAAGAAACTGATACAATTTACCAAGTCAGAGTTTAATGAAGAGAAAAGCGTTGCAAGGGTCTACCGGCAGAAATATCTTGAGGCCATTCAGAATCGAATTGCTCAGGAATTCACGGACCCGTCAGACGACTTTGTACGTTTCATAATGAGATCGGAGTTTTCCGGCTCCTTTACCAAACAGGACGTGGATCATTTACGTCCCTTTGTTCGGGAAGCATTCATAAAGATTGTTGATGAATGTGATGCCTCGCGTTCCAACCCAGCACCTTACTTCGCCGAGTCTGCAATCGAGCCGGCACCCGCGAACCATTCCACTGAACAGATCAACTGGACTTCGATTAGCCAAGTTTCCCACGTGACGCACCGAGATCCTCCAACCTCCATGAAGTTCGGAGAAAGTGAAAGTCAGCCAATCGACTATTGGCGGGAGGTCTTGCTGGAAGTAACTGATTGGCTGGTTAGGACCGGGCGTTTGTCAAGGGAAGACTTGCCCATTGGCGGCAGTGGCTACGGTTTCCCGTTTATCAACTCTGTGCCCAGATCGCCAAACGGACCTGACTATTGGGATCCAAAACGGGTTTCCGGCGGCATTTTCATTGAGAGGAATTATAACGCCAATAATTTAATCAAGTACACCAAGAAGCTCCTTGCCCACCACTCCATTGATTTAGAAACCATAATATTGAAATTTGGATAATCGCCTGGCCAAATTTGTCGGTGAGCTTGGGCCCAAATGCTGGACTACGAGCTAGGGCAAATAGAGGAGCACTTCACACAGCAAGTGGAGGGACAGTTAGATGGCCAAGAAACGGCGACGTCAAAAGGCAGGCCGCTAGCTTCGCATTGCGTTTGAAGCAGTTGAAGGCAGCAAGACGATTCGCCAGCAATCAAGTGAACATGAGATTCATCCCAACCTGAGTCGAACCTGGAAGCCGCAACTACTGGGAGGCGTACCCAGCGCTCGGTGCTCAGCATGGGTCGGCCCAGAATCTTCAACATCCACAAGGGCGCACAGTTCACAGCCGACCACTTCACCTCCCCCTCATCATCGCCCGCATGGCCAACCGCTTCGGCGGCACCGACTACCAAGCCGTCATGGCCGGCTCCGTCCTCGTCTCCATCCCGCCCCTCATTGTCTTCCTCATCTTCCAGAAAAACTTCGTCCGCGGCATCGCCCTCACCGGCCTCAAAGGCTAACCGGCCTCCCCGCCGCCCCCATCCTCGCCACTAACCACTAACCACCGACCACTGACCACTGCAGTTCTGGGCGGAATCAGAAGCAGACGTCTTCAATTCACTGCCTTTTTGAACTCCACTGCAGCTCAGGTCTGGTGTAACGGGTTTTCCAACGAATCTCTAAGCTGGTTAGCCTAGGGGGACGGCGTTCTCACGGCATGAATGAGATTGCCCGGCACCAACTAAGACCTCAAATGGTCACTTGGCTACCAAAGCACATCAGCCCCAGTTGACTGGCCAGCGGGCGGGTTGCTCGACAGAAATGCTCTACTACCTCTCTTTTCAACTCGCGCCGCGCAAAGCAAGCCCAGCAAGCTCAGAATCACCAATCGGTAAATAACCAGTCCTTCCCCCATCCTGAGACCGCCCTTTCCGCGCGCAGAAACGCCTAGCCCCTCATCCTGAACGATGCGATGATCGCCCCAGCCCCTGCCGTCAGCGCCCAGAATGGAAGAACAAAGACCAGCACCCGCTGCGTCAGGAAAGGGTTGAAAACGATTATCAGCCCGAACGCAATCGTGAAGATGCCCATGATCAGACTGCCGAAAGACTTCTTCCCGTTCCGCCCCTCAAATATCTGGGAGGCACCGATCAGAAACGCAGCTGTTGCCATGAAGTAGGTCAGCCAAATACCCGCGATCAGGCCGGATATGACCGGGTGACCCATAACAAAGAAACCGGCAATCATGCTGAGAATTGCGCCGAGGATGGTCCACACGCGCGACTTGTCGGTCCTGCCCAAAATGCCAGCCACCAGGTCCATGACGCCGCCGAATATCCAGTAAATGCCCAACGTCTCGATGATAACCAGGATCGTGTTCCCTCTGCCCCATGTGAACATCATGACCGACAGCACCAGCAGCAACACGCCCCGCACCGTTGTCATCCACCACAGATCCGGAACCGCTACCTGCTCGTTTTTCTCTGTCATCTCTGTCATCTCTGTCATCTCTGTCATCTCTGTCTCCTTAAAATAAGAGGTAAATAAGAGCCAGCTACCCCGCGGGGCACGTCTGGCGGTGCTTCCGATTGGCTGCCCGCTTCTGGCCGTCGTACCGGTTATGACAGGCTTGGCACAGCGCGGCAGGCGCGGTTGCCGTTGCGGTAACGACGGTAAAGGCGCATTCATCGACGGTGCCGTCATCTTCCAAATCGGTACGCGACTTCGCTCTCACGGTGTATCCCGTTTCAGGAGTCAGACCGGTGATCGTGTAGCTTGAGGCGGCGCTTGCCGCCACTTTCATCGGCGCCGCCACCGGCCATGACGGAGTAGTGACCGCAAGTACTGGCGAGGGTTTGACTGGATTCGGAGGTGGACGTGAAGACGCCCGTAGTTTCATCGACGTTCCCTCCACGGCCATCACCCGGAGCCTGTACTCCGTTTCCGGATCCAGGCCCTCAATGGTCTTGGTACAATAGGCACCGCAAAGAAGGACGCGCTGCCGTGAAGCGGCGGAGCCCTACGTACCGGACTTCCTCTACTCCCAGTAGGTCTGTGCGCCCGTAAGAACCCCCAGGTGACCTCGATCTGGCTATTCGAGCCACTGACGGGCGCTGGCTCCATCGTTGTCGGTCGCGGTCAGTTGAACGGTCAGGGGCGCCGGCGCGGTCATGTGGGGCTTGTTGCTGGGCAACTCTGCTTAACCGTTCCTTTCAAAGTACTGTTGTTAGCTGATTGTTCTGGACTGTGGGCGTCCGAGGGCGGGGACGTTTGTCAGAGACGAGAGGCACGGACTGCCGCAGGCGTCGGTTGACGTTTGTCTGATCTGTATTCTTCCCTGGCAAAGTGCAGAAAATAGGCGAAAAACCGCCCATTCACACTCAGAAAACCCCAAACGCCTATGCTGTTCTCCGCGCCCATCCACGGATCGACCGGCCTTGTTTCTCACAGTGTTCAAGCGAAAATCATCCCGAACAAGCCCGCAGAAGTTCCTCTCTTCTTGAAATCTGAACGGCCTCCCCCAAATGTCAACTGAATCTAATGCAGAAGTACCCGCAATCGAATCGTGGCACTTTCTAGTATCTTGATATATAGTCACCGTAACAGACTTCTTATGAGGACCGAGGAGGCCGACTCATCAATTATAGGGCAAAATCAATGACAATTCAGTGACAGAAAGGATTGTTTCGATAACAGTGTGATGACAGTTTTCTCGGAAGACAGAACTTAAGTGCCCAATCTACCATGATCGCGTCAGTTCCGATTTCGGCGGCCATCGGAGCGAAGACAAGAGCGGCTACGCGTCCAAATCTGGAGTCAGAAAAAAACGCAAAGTGAGAGTCGATGCCTTAGAGAAGAAGGGGGAGGCCCTGCTGGACCGCGCTGCCATGCTCAACGAGGCTGTCGGTCACATAAACGAGATCCTTGATCTGGACAGCTTACTTCAGGTAGTAGTGGACAGCGCGCGAGAACTCACCGACGCCCGCTTCGGAGTAGTCAATGTTCTGACGGATATGCCACGCGACTACAGGGTCAACTGGACCCCCATCGGCGAAAAATTCCCTACCTGGGTCGACCCGTCGGGCAATGCCTTCCCAAAGTCCTCTTCCTACACAATTACTGGCCTGGAACCAGGTGGACGGTACAAGGTGCGTGTGCGCGCCCGCTTCGACAGTTATTCCAGCAATTGGAGCGACGATGTCGAGGCTGTCGCCGCGCCTGTTGCACCTGAAGCCAAGGCGACAGACTCTGGAGATTCTACAGCCCTGCCAACAGCTACAACACACTTTAAGGCTTTGGGCGCGCTGAGCGTTGTGTGCAATCAGCCGGGCCAACTTACAGTATCGTGGGACGCACCAGACGATTCGGGGCAGCCACATGACCTCTTCACTTCCGGGATGAGTGCCACAGATCATCAGAGTCTGGAAAGTGCGCAGGAGAGGACGAAGTTTCGGGCATACCTAAACAAGCTGTTGGAGCCGATTAGGATACCCGACATCCGCTGCCAAAGTGAGATCAAGGGACTCAGCGAGTGTTTTCCTCTTCCCATTGGTTCAATTCTGACCGTGCCGATGCGCCGCCAGGGTGTAGGCGTCGGCAGCATCTTTCTCGCTAAGGAAACAGGCGGACAAGTGTTCAGCCAAAAGGACGAAGAGATCCTTACGCTATTTGCCCCCTTGGCGGCGGCGCTAATCGTCAACACCCGCCGCTTTAGGGAGGAACAGCAAGCCAGAGATCACTTGAAGACAGTGATAGATACCTCGCCGGTAGGCGTCGCTGTCTTCAGCGCCATTACCGGAGAACTAAGGTCGCTTAACCGGGAAGCGAAGAGAATCGTTCAGGGCCTCGACATGTCTAAGCGCCCATTGAAACGTGTTTTTCGAAGTTTGACCGTCCGTTGGACCGGAGGACAGGAAGAGTCGTTGGCGGAGTTTGTTTTTGCGCAGTGTCAGGGCGAAGGCGAGATGACGCGGGCAGAGGAGTTGGTCCTGTCTGTTCCCGAAGGCCGGTCTTTGGCTGTACTGGTAAACGCGTCCCCAGTGTTTATGCCAAACGGGAAGGCGCTATCTCTGGTGGTGACAATTCAGGATATGAGTCCTCTGGAAGAGCTAGAAAGGCAGCGGGTGGGATTTCTGGGAATGGTGAGCCACGAATTGCGGACGCCCCTTTCCTCGATAAAGGGTTCGGCTGTCACTTTGCGAGAGTCGCTGAACACCCTGGATCCCGCCGAAACCGTCCAATTTATCCGCATCATCGAGAATCAGGCTAACCGAATGCGTGACCTGATTAGCGAGCTTCTGGACATCGCGCGGATCGAATCGGGATCGCTTTCCGTCACTCCTGAACCCTCGGATGTCGCCGCCTTGGTAGACGAGGCCAGAGGTACTTTTCTGAGCGGGGAAGTGCGGGACAAATTGTTAATTGATCGAGAAACGAACTTGCCCTGGGTGATGGCCGACAAGAGGCGCGTCGTTCAGGTTTTGGACAACCTTCTCACAAACGCAGCCAAGTACTCGCACGAGACTTCCGAAATCGTGTTGAGCGCCTCATTGGACGGCGGCCACGTTGCGGTTTCCGTGACTGATCACGGCCGAGGGGTGCCGCCAGAACGCATTCCATACCTATTCCAAAAGTTTGCCCTAATCGACGGCGACGAGGGGCAACGGGAAATCACAGGCTCTGGCTTGGGCCTTGCCATCTGCAAAGGAATCGTAGAAGCTCACGGCGGGCGAATCTGGGCGGAGAGTGCTGGGCCAGGCACGGGAACCTTGTTTACCTTCACTCTGCCTGTCGCCGATGAGGAGGAACGCGGCGCGGCAAGGGCTCCTTCTCTGGACTCTGCAGTAACAGGGACTTCAGAGGGTAGGTCGAGGCGTATTCTCGCGGTGGACGACGATCCACGGTCCCTCAGGTATGTGCGCGAAGTCCTGTCCAAGGCAGGCTACAGTCCCATAGTGACTGGCAACCCCGAAGAGGTGCTTGACATTGTGAAGTCTGATCAACCCCACTTGGTACTGTTGGACTTGATGTTGCCGGGAAGTGATGGCATCGAACTGATGAAGAGCATCTTCGACGTTACTGATGTACCGGTCATGTTCCTGTCCGCCTACGGCAGAGACGAAGTCATTGCCAGCGCTTTGCAGTCTGGAGCTGCAGATTACATGGTCAAGCCCTTCTCGCCGACCGAACTGGTCGCAAGGGTTGGGACGGCCCTGCGTAGGCGGCTGCCGCCTTTCCAGAAAATGCCTTTGGAGTCATTCGTCTTGGGTGACTTACTCGTCGACTACGCCGAACGCAAGGTGAGTATCGCCGGACGCCCAATCCGATTTACCGTTACCGAATACAATCTTCTCTATGCCCTCTCGACCAGCGCCGGACGAGTGCTAACCCATGCTGAATTGTTGCAGAAGGTCTGGAATATGGATCCCGCCAGCGACAGGAGCGTAATACGCACCTATATAAGAAGACTCCGCCGCAAGCTGGGAGACTCAGCCGACGATCCCACTTACATCTTCGCCGAGCCTCGCGTCGGCTACCGCATGCCCAGAGAGTGAGACAGGGACACAGAATGCACCCGTCAGTTGGAGGCCCCATTCCTGCAGGCGCGCCATTCCGAACCTCAGTCCGACTTCCAGTAAAACGTCGTCCGCGGCATCGCCCTCACCGGCCTCAAAGGCTAAATGCCTCCCCCATCCTCGCCACTAACCACTGACCACTGCAGTTCCGGGCGGTCGGCCGCAAGCGGCCTCCCTTGTGCAGGGGCTGCGCCCCCGCAACGCCCCCCTACAAAAACATGCCTCACCGACGGTGTGCCTTCTTCGCAACGTGTCGGCTGGCGAGCATGGCGGCGGCTGCACACCAGTTGCGTCAACAAAAGCCTGAATGGTTCCAGGGACGACTGGCTGGTCAACTGCTGTGGCTTAGTAGTTACGGGAGACCTA
This sequence comes from Caldilineaceae bacterium, assembly GCA_965116395.1. Taxonomy (GTDB): domain Bacteria; phylum Chloroflexota; class Anaerolineae; order Caldilineales; family Caldilineaceae; genus Bin5. Next base: position 3,470,296 of record OZ220684.1, on the reverse strand, counting down.
TAAAGAACGAGGCAAAAAAGCATCTCTTCCGCGGACGACTTATCCCAACCTGTTTTGCGAGCAGCCAGTACAAGAGATACCGGCACATTCAACAAACCCGCCAGTTCGATAGAACTGCCAGAAGGACAAATCCCATGACTCTGATCCGGCAGAACCTTGAGGCCAGCACACTTAAATATATTTTCTTGCTCGCAATGACTGTCATCCTCTTTGCCAGCACTGGCGCTATTGCAAGCTATTCTCTGAACTCTATCTATTTCGCCATGACTGAGCCATACATCTTCCCCTGCTCAAGCGCAAGGAATAATGAAGCTTGCCGGATAGATGAAGGAGAACTGGACCATGGTCAATCCGTCTTGTTCTATTCCTGGCCAATCGTAGACACTACCCATCTGCACTACGAGCCTTCCAGGGCATGCGTCCCTGATTTCCTCTATCACTTGGAGGAAAACTGATCATGAAGCTGAAAATCTTGCTGGCAACAGCTGTCCTGAGCTTGATGTTCGGATGGATGACTGGACGAAGGTACTTCACCTATGTCCTGTTTGTCAGCGCAGAGCCTCTACTGCATCCTTGCCCTTATTCGACAGAGAATTCAGCTTGCGCCTACGACCCCGAAGGGCCAGATCCGAATGTCTACCTCCCATGGCATGGATGGCCTACAAGGACCGATAAATTGATAATTTGGCCGGCCAGCGGACAATGTCTGCCGGACATTCTGTTCTATAGCCGTTTCCCACCCGACCCCTACGCATTCAGTCGAGAAAATTAACGACTCAGCCACTCTCAATCCTGACTCCCCAATATTCTCCCTTCGCCTTCGGGCGGTCGCGTCTTCCTACCCCCTACTCCATCTTCCTCCACCATACCGTAGGAGCAGGCCTTGTGCCTGCCCCCCACTCTCCCCTCTACACCAAACTTGCGCCCCCCCCGTTACTCGCGAAAACCCCAGTCCCATATCAGGATGAAATGAAACTCGGAGCACCTAACCATTCAACTACACAAAAAAAGCTGCGCCGCTCTGCGGCGCAGCTTCATCTTTAAACTACCCTGGATTGCATCGTTCAGGCGCGTGCAGTTCTCTACAAAGAATCCCACCTGATGGCCACTGACATATGCGTCAACTTAACATAGAGGTAAGCGTAAATGAACCTTCCCTCAAGCCACAGTTCTTCCAACATGAAAGCTTCACCTCTGGCCTACCCTGCACTGTAGCGCAGTCAAGCCCCTCTACCAATCCATCTAAACAAAGGGACGACGAACCATCCTGCCAATGCCGTCCTCAGTGAATCGAGAACCTTGAATGACGTCAAAATAGAGATAACATAGATAACTTCAATAGGTATCAGGTAAAGCACACCCAACCATATGAATTTGTTCGAAACGATCCCAAACTCAATAGAAAATATCAACAAGATGAGTGCCGCGATTCTCACCGCAGCCTGAGCTAAAATTCTTCTCTCCCCCACAGGATAGTTCATCCTCCCCAGCCTTTCCATCTCGCGAAGCAAGAGAGGCACAGATGTCGTCACTCATAAAAACACCTGTGCCTCCAAATCGTTTCGTTCAGGACGCCTGTCCTTTCTTAGGCCGTTTCAGACCAGCCAGTATATAAATGTGCTTGTAGTCGTTGACACTTGGAGAATTCGATTCGGAACGTGAAAGATCCAGGACATCTGCGTGCAATAGCGAGCCGATTCTCCCCTGATCCCCGCGTTCTGCGACCACAAAAAAGGTGTTCTCCGTGGCCCTTCGTGGCCCCCCCTCCATTGAACCTGCGTGGAGACAGCGCTTCACAGTTCCATTGTAATACCTTAGGAACCGTGAAGAGGGCCAAAGCACCAGACCTGAAACGCAAGTGTTGGATGGAGCAGATCACCAGGTTCGGCACGACCGACCCTCTTCCCAAGGTAGTTCCCGATACCCGAACGCTTCTCTACATTCGGACACTCAGCTTTCAGCCAAAATAGTGGGCGTAATACATAAAGCCCACGAACAGCACATACAGTACCCCGGCAATGTAGGTGAAGAAATCGTAGAGGAATCGTTTAACGTCGTCCGGCTCTCTTCTGTTGAGGTTAATCATGGGAGTTTTCTCCTTCCTGTGCTGGACGCATACACAGGTTACTCCACTCTGACAGCCGGATCAGTGAGCTTGGCCCCAAAAACTGGACCACGACCAGTGGTGTACAATAGAGCACATCGCCCGGCACGTGAAGAGCCAAATCAGCGGTCAGGAAGCGACAGCAGCACACGGCAACCGCCGGAAATCGACACCGGCCCATCCCTTGATTCATTACCAAGACAACCCAAATGTTCCCTTACAATTTTCAACCCAAACAAGACCAACAAGTCCAACACCCCCAACCCAGAACAACCATCAAGAGCCTCTTCAAGGACTTCACAACCAAACCCATCCCGCTCCCAATCTGGCTCTGGAACCTCATAGTCATCGGAATCTACCTGTGGATCGGATACCTCCTGATTGCATTTGCAGTCATACTCCTGGTCGGAGTAGCCTCCCTGTTCTTCTAACCCCCCCATACAACAAAACCGCCACAACCCGTGACGGCTTACCCTATCTCGCAGAATCTCAGCACTTGGCTCCCCATCCCGTGCCGTGATACAGTCCTCAACGCCTGCACGCACCCAGGAGAGCAACATGCGCATGCCGCAAGTGTCGCCTCAGACAATGTCCATGCCAAGACGTGGCCTACCAAACATCACAGCTTTGCTGACGTGGCTAACCATTTGCATAGGCGTCGGCTTCGTTGCAGCCTTCTTATTCAACTTCTTTTGGTTCGCCACTGTTGAACCGCTTATCTACCCCTGCCCATACGCAGACATCGGAGGACTATGCATTTACGACCCTAACCTACCCGAACCAGAACAACCAGTCTTGTTCTTTAGTTAACCCAATGCCCTTCCCACACACGCAATGCTAAAACAGAGCATCCTGTTGGCCACAATACTACTCGGCCTCGCCCTCGGTTGGATCATGGGGCAAAAAACTTCCACCTATCTCCTTTTCTTCAATGCAGAGCCGAACCTCTTCCCCTGCCCGTATAACGTTGACGAGAATGTAACCGCCTGCCCCTACAGACAACACGAGCCAGTCCCTGATATCGCCGTCTGGTGGCACAAATGGCCAGCGCCCGAAGGTCAGCCCTCTTTCCCACTGACTAGCGGCAGCTGGGTGCGCGACCTCCTCTCCTTCAACCCGTCGCCACTACTGGACCAAGACAATAACCGCAGTCCGTGACCACCATTCCCCGATGCACCAGATTTCGCCCTACCCAATTCTGTCGCTACCCGCGTCACCGTCCATCACAGCCCAAACCAGACGGTTTCGACACTGGTCAACCCACCCCACGCCCAAGGAAGACATAGTGCTCCGTCAGACACTAAGCATCAAAAGTGCAATAATCGCTGCCCTGTTTCTCACCGCTTGCAATCCCATACCCGCGACCCCGGTGCCAACGCCCACGCCCACACCTGTTGAACGAGAGCCTCTGCAAATGAGCCTGCACGACTTCGCACATTTCCTGGCAAGACAGGACGGCAACGCTCTCGAACCCGCCCAGTATGCAGACGCTGTTCTGGAAATCGTGGAATGTATGGAACAGGAAGTGGAGTATTCGGCCGAGGTGGAAAACTACACCCCAGGTGAAAAAGCAGCCGCGTACTGGTGGATCACCGGCATCCTAATGACCCAAGTCGCTGAACAAGAAGTCCCACTCGGGGATGAAAACGCCAAGTGGAGTATGCATTCATGGCTCAGAGCCGCACATACGCTCTGCACAGAGCTCGACTGACAACGCCCAACCCAGCACTCTGCCATGAACCGCCCCACCCGCAAATCAAGAAACCTTCAAGTCCCTTGACCACCGCCTACCCGGAAAACCTCTGAGGACTCAAAACTGTGCAAGACTGGTTAATTCGTTGTTGCGAACCACTGGTTGATCTTTGCGGTGTATGGATGATCCTTATCATTCTTGGATCTGTCGCATGGATCAGTCTAAGAGATCGGTTTCGGAACTGACTTCGCACCAAGATACTGCCTCGCGGCAGCCAACTGCAGTTCCGTGCCGAGGCAACTGTCTTTCCTCACCGGGAGGAAATGCACGTTCCTCAATTTCAACCATCTGGGCACCTTATCACCTGGGCTCGTAGACATTACATTTCAATCAGCTCCGTAGGGGCACCCCTTTCGGGTGCCCTCCTCTTGGGCTTGACTCCTTTGATGAAACGTCGACACTTATCCTCCGGCCCTTCCCAGGGTTGGAATAGGCCCCAAAAACTGGACCACGAACTATGGTGTATAATGGAGCAGATCACCAAGTTCATTCTGAGCCGGTCCAACGGCAAGAAACGACACAGACACACGAGAACCTTCAAGTCCTACATGGCCCCGGCAGCGCTTGAATGTACCAAAGCTGTCAGCCACTTACCCACTAAGCTCGATCTTCATGCCAAACCAACCCGAACCCGAAAACGGCATCTCCCGACCACCGAACCCAGCACCAAGCTCTCAGCATGGCCCAGCCCAGCATCTCCAACCCCCACCACAGCACGCGTCCCATCGCCCACCTCACTCCCTTCTGCCTGAAGCCCGCAAAAACCGCGAAACTATCACCAAGACCGCGAATCAACCCCCAAGATCCGAGCCAACAGACGCAAAAGAACACCAGGGAATCCGCCCAAAAAAAAGAAAACCCGTCGACTTAGATCGACCTGGATCGACTTACGTCGACTTATGTCGACTTGAATCGATTCTGCACAACCCCCTTGAAAAACCCGATCATATGTGCTATAATAAAGTAATGACAGATGATTCCTCCCCCAAATCCTGGCAGCAGCAGCCCGATGAACCACCCGAATAGTACAACCGCTTCCACACCTACCTCACCTTAGGCCCGTCCCAAATCGGCTTCGGTGGCGCCCGCGTCCCCGGCCTCAAAGCCCTCTACCTCCGCCTCTCCGCCAGACAGGCCAGCGAACAGTCCGACGACCTCCGCCGCATCGTCCTGCGAAGAGTCCCACACCACTACATCAGATCCGAAAGCCTCGTCACCATCCCCAATGAATCCCGCATCGTCATCGGCAAGAAAGTCATGCTACAGCAGTCCAGAAAATCCTTTACTCCTGCACATCCCGATTCAGACAGCTTCTGCCCAAAAAATCTGAGATGCACCCTTCTGAATCCCGTTTGACAGTTGTCCCGCATTCCTCTATTCTTCTGTGAAACTAGACCCTGTACCGTATGTAAATTTTGGCAACGACTTCATTCACGCGCCATTCTCGGTAGACATCTCCCCTGCCCACTTCACTTCATCTTATTTGCAGCCCGCACCACAAAAATGCCGCCAGTTGCATTCACAGCCCTCACCATCTCATCCAGCGGCCAGGAGACCCGTTGCGAACTCTTTTCAATTCATAGGCAGCCCGCAAAATCGCGCTGCCGCTATTCGCTGTGAGGAGGCGCAAAAATGAACGGTTCTCCCATCCGCCTCGGCATTATCGGCCTGGGCCCCGCCAACATGGCATCAACCATGACCATGCTGCTGGACGAGCCCGACCTTCGCTACACCATCACCGCCGCCTGCGCCCGCCGTCCCGACATCCTTGAACAGGCGGCCCGCCAGTTCAACATCCCCTATTGGAGTACAGATTATCGCGACATTGTCGCTCGCGACGACGTCGACGTAGTTTGCGTCTACTCGCCCGACGCCCTCCACGCCGAATCCTGCATCGCCGCGCTGCAAAACGGCAAGCACATAATGTGCACAAAGCCAATGGTCACCGAGTTGGAGCACGCCCGAACGCTGGTCGACCTCGTTCGCCAGACCCGCGCCAAATTCCTCGTCGGCCAGACCATGCGCTTCGACCGCCAGTTCCTCGATGCCAAAAAGCGCTACGATGACGGCGACCTCGGCAGCCTGATCGCCCTCGAAAGCTTCTACCTCCACGACATGCGCCCAATATACGAATTTACACCCTGGCGCCTGCACATGCCGCAGGACTTCATGTTCGGCGGCTGCGTCCACAGCATCGACGTCATTCGCGCCTTCGGCGGCGACATCAAGCGGGTCCACGCCATCGCCAACAAGGGCGGCCTCACCCCCGACTACCCCATCCAGGACAACTTCTTCCTCAACGTCGAGTTTACTTCCGGCGTAATAGGCCGCGTCTCCGGCCTCTACGGAATCGTCCATCCGCCCACGCCGATGATGCACTACGGCGTCTACGGCACAAAGGGCAGCCTGCAAGGCGAATACACCGACAACGAGCCCGGTGAAATCCGCGTCGTCCTCGACGAGAAAATCGACGAAGGCGTCGAGACGACCCCCTACGACGCCGAAACCGACCTCAGCGCCTACGGACACGGCGCCACCGTAATCCGCTACATGCGCCACTTCCAGGACTGCCTCGACAACGACAAAGATCCCTCGCCCGGCGTGCTCGACGGCGCAAAGTCAGTGGCCGCCGGCGTCGCCGCCTGGGAGTCAATCCGCACCGGCAACGCCGTCGACGTGTTCAACGATTTCTGATTTTTGGTCAACAAACTGGGCCGCCTACAGTTGTCGTGCCCTTCACGCTTTGGAAGGAGACGGAGAGATGCCGCCAGTCAGATTTCTAATCTGCGGCTCAGGAGGAGCGGGCTTGCACTGCGCCCATGTTGCCGCCGCAGACGGTCGCGGCGAAATAGTCGGCCTCTTCGATCCAGTTGGTACGCAGCTCGAAGAGGCCCTGGACATATATCCTGACGCCGCCGCCAGCAACGACTACGAGAAGCTGCTCGATGAGACAAAGCCGGACGCGGTCGTAGTTGCCGGGCCGGACCATCTGCACGCCGAGCAGACGATCATGGCCCTCGAACGCGGCTGCCACGCGCTGGTCGAGAAACCGTTCGCCACCAGCGTAGCCGATGCCCGCCGCATGATCGAAGTGGAGGAGCGCACCGGCCTGCACGTAATGACCGACCAGACCATGCGCTACGTCTACCCCTGGCGCGAGATGGTCCTGGCCACGAAAGCCGGCGAAATCGGCGAGCCGTTCTTCATCCAGGGCGACTATATCCACGACATGACCGCCTGGTACTGGCCCCACGGCAGCCATCACACCCCCTGGCGTATCGATGCCGAGAACCCACAGAACATCCTCCTCGGCGGCGGCATCCACCCCATCGATCTAATCTTGTGGGCAGTGGACTCGCCGGTCGAAGAGGTATCCATGTACAGCAGCGGCAGGTGCGTTCCCGAGTTTCCCAGCGAGGACTGTTACATTCTGATCATGCGCTTCGCCAACGGCACCCTGGGCAAATGTCACGTGACCAGCGGCTGTTCAGGGCCCACCTGGCATGGCTTCTTCGAGAGCTACGGGCTGACCGGCACCTTGAAGGAAGGCAGCCTCTATCGCCGCGACGAGGAGCCCGTTGCGCTCGAAGACTCCTCTTCCGGCAATGTCGTCGGAGGCCACGGGTGGGCCGGATCGGTTATGGCCTTTTTGGACCTGCTGGAGGGCAAGTCCGAAAACCCGATCACGTCGAAAGCAGGCGCCAATAACGTCGCCGTCTGTGAAGCCGGCCTCATCTCGGCGCGGACTGGCCGGTCAGAAAAGGTGGAGTGGTTCTACTAATGCGCAGTTCGCAAGGTTTCCGTGCAGTCCGAATCGCTTTCAACACATATTGAGATGGACGTGAATGCGTAACGATTCTTGAAGCCCGGAGAACAAGACCGATCCACTCATCAAAGCCCAATAGGGCGAAAGGAAAACGGACCATGCAGAACAGTAGAATGAGTCGCCGCAGTTTCTTGCAGATTTCGTCTGCCGCTACCGCAGGTGCCGTCCTGGCCGCCTGCGCGCCTGTCGCAGGAGACATGGCCGGCGGCGACATGGCCGACGACATGCCCATGCAGCTTGAAGCCGAGATCACCGTCTGGCACCAGGACTGGGACTGCATGAACCGCATCCTCGCCTGGGCCACCGAAGCCTTCGCCGAGGTCGAGCCCGGTGTAACCGTCAACACACAGCCCATCGGCTACGGCGACCTGCTCGCCAAACTCCTCCCCTCGATCGCAGCCGGCAATGAGGGCGACATCAACTATCACTACACCGACTGGGTCGTCGCCACCGACGTATCCCAGGTCTTCCTCGAGATCACCGACCTCGCCGGCGGCCGCGACGCCCTCGAGGAACGCTTCTTCCCCGCTGCCTTCACCGCCGTCAACGCGCCCGAAGGCAAGGCCTACTACTACCCCTACATCTCCGGCCTCTCCGACTGCGTCCTCGTCCTCAACACCGACCACTTCTCCGAAGCCGGCGGCGACTGGACCCAGTGGAGCGACCTCGGCGCCGTCATCAACGACTGCCTCAAGGTTCGGCAGATCGATGACGACGGCAACATGACCCATGCCGCCTGGACCCTCACCGGCATGTTGGGCCTCTTCCCCCAGACCCTCATGTACCAGCTCGGCGGCGCGCCCTACGATGTCGAGTCCGCCACATTCACCTACAACAGCGAAGAAGGCATCGCCGCCCTCCAGTTCATGCACGACATCATCCACGAACACCGCCTCTTCGACTGAGACTTCATCGACAACGTCTGGCAGGACATGGCCAACGGCATCCTCTCCATGGAAGGCATGGGCTCCTGGACCTACAGCGTCCTCGCCAACCAGTTCCCGCTCAACCTCGAAGCAGTGCCGATGCCCAGCCACCCCGACGCCGTCGACCGCATCCTCTGCCCCAGCCACATCGGCTCCTGGGCCCTCTCACGGCGCCTCGCCGACGACTCGGACAAGCTGAACGCCTCCATCGCCTTCATCGACATGATCATGAGCACCGATGGACAGTTGCAGGCCATGGAGTTCTACTCCGGCAGTCTGATGAGTCCCGAGGTCTACGCCGACCCCCGCATCGAAGACACCAAGTTCGGTGCCGTCTCCAAGAAATGCGCCCTCGGCGTCTGGCCCCATGCCCGCTACGCCGGCCACCACGTCGCCAACCCGGCCCCCGCCTGGCGCGAGGCCGAAAGAGCGCTCACCGGCGAGATCTCCGTCCAGGAGGCCGTCGAAAACATCGACGTCGAAATGCAGGGCCTCGAAGACACGGCCCTCGAACGACTCAATGCCTGATCTTCAGCGGCAGGCAGGGACGGTCCTTCCGGGCCGTCCCGCCCTGCCGCCTGACCTGTTGCCGCAACGCTGAAAGGGAAGGCTGCCATGGCAGTCACAGCAGGGCCCAGTCCAACAGACGCCGCACCAGTCCGGTCCCCTCGCGCCTGGCTCTCCCAGTACAGCTGGCTGGGTATGGGCTTTGCCTTTTCCCTGAGCCTGTTCTACCTGGTTATGTTCGTGATCCCGTTTGGGACCGCGATCTGGCTCTCCTTCAACAATTGGGACTACATCCAGAAACCGGTCTTCGTCAACACCCGCAACTTCGAAAAGCTGCTCGGCGACCCCGGCTTTTGGAAGGCCCTCAGGACAACAGTCTCCTTCTCAGTCGTCGAAATTTTCGTCGCCCTCAGCCTCGCCCTCCTGCTCGCCCTTGCGCTCAGCCACCTGCGCCCCGTCTACCAATACACTCTCCTCGCCGTCTACAACCTGCCCGTCATCATGCCCGGCATCGTCAGCGTCCTGCTCTGGAAATGGCTCTACCGCACCAACGGCGGCGCCTTTAACGCCATCCTCGATTCGGTCGGCCTGCCGACCCAGCCCTTTTCCAAAAGCCCCGACCAGGCCCTCTGGTGCATAACACTCATGGTCGTCTGGATCTTTCTCGGCAACTCATCAATCGTCCTGCTCGCCGCCATCAACGAGGTGCCCGACAGCCTGCTCGAAGCCGCCCAGCTCGACGGCGCCAGCGCCTGGAAACGCTTCACCGCCGTCACCCTGCCCCTCATCCAGCCCGCCATGGCCTACCAGGTCGTAACCAGCATCATCGGCACCATGCAGTTGTTCGAGCCCTTCCAGCTCATGCCCGGGCCCGGCCACAGCACCCGTACACTCTCCCTCTACACCTACCAGCTCGGCTTCGAGGTGCTAAACCTCGGCTACGGCGCCGCCGTCTCGATCGCCATGTTTGTCATCCTGCTCAGCGCCACCCTCTTCGAACTCCAGCGCCGCCGCAGATCCTGGGACTATTGACGGAGAAGCACCATGACCGCGACCACGACCACAGCCGTTTCCCGCCTCTCAACGCCCTACTGGCAGCGCACCCGCTGGCAGACCTGGCTGCTAATTGCCGTCCTCATCGGCGGCGGCGTCCTGATGCTCTACCCCTTCTCTTGGCTCGTGCTCTCCGCCTTCAAGCTTCCCGCCGACATCATCCGCATCCCCCCCTCGCTCTGGCCCGAAGAGTGGTCGCTCGACGCCTTCCAGGTCGTCCTCTCCCACAAAATCGGCGGCGGCAGCCTCGCCCGCTCCTACTTCAACAGCATCCTCGTCACCGTCACCACCGTCATCGCCGTTCTCATCACATCCACGCTCGGCGGCTACTGCTTCGCCCGCCTGCGCTTCCCCCTGCGCGAGCCCCTATTCTACTTCGTCCTCTCGACCACCATGGTGCCCTTCCTCACCCTCCTAATACCACTCTACATCGTCATGGACCGGCTCGAGCTCCTCAACACGCTATGGGTCCTGATCGTGCCCTCCGTCTTCTCATCCTTCGGCATCTTCCTCTGTCGCCAGTTCGTCTACGGCATCCCCGTCGAGCTCTACGACGCCGCCAAAATCGACGGCGCCGGCGATTTCACCATCTACACCCGCATCATCGTCGGCATGATGAAACCGGTCATCTCCGTGCTGGCAATCTTCAGCTTCAGGGCCACATTCAACGACTATCTTTGGCCCCTCGTCACAATCACCGACGGCGGCAACTACACGCTCCCGCTGGCCCTGCGCGGCATCGGCAACTCCTTCGGCTGGTTCGACTACTCCAAGGTCATGGCCAGCTCCCTGCTTACCCTGATTCCCCCGCTCATCGTCTTCTTCATCTTCCAGCGCAACCTTGTGAAGGGGATCGCTCTGACCGGCATCAAGGGCTGACTTAAGCATAGAGCAGAAGAGGGGTCCTGGTTCCCTCTCTGCTCCGACATAATACTGACATCCTCAAGTGAGGTGGTGCGATGGACAAAGAGATCGGAGTCGGCGTCATCGGCCTCGGCATGGGCGCAAACATGCTGTTGGTAAACGACGATGCGACGTCGCAGATGAAAGTACGCGCTCTATGCGACAGTGACACGGCGCGATTGCAGAAGCTGGGTAGTCAGCACGGGGGCTTGCATATCACCGACGATTACCGGGAACTGATCGCGCGGCCCGATATCGACATGGTCGGCATCTATTCGCCCGACCATCTGCACATCGAGCATATCGAAGCCGCCGCCACTGCCGGCAAGCATATCATCTGCACAAAGCCAATGGTGGTCTCGCTGGAGCAGGCCAGGCGGGTCGTGCAGCTGGTGCAGGCCAACGACATAAAATTCCTGGTCGGGCAGACCAGCCGCTTCGTGCCCCGTTTCATGGCCGCGCATAAGCTGTATAAAGACGGCGATCTTGGACGGCCGCTGTTCGCGGAGGCCCACTACGTCCACGACATGCGCCCGGTGATGGACCGCACCCCCTGGCGCCACGAGGCCCCGCAGGACTGGCTCTACGGCGGCGCCTGCCATCCAATCGATCTGCTCAGCTGGTTCTTCGGCGATGTCGACGAAGTGTTCGTCTATGCCTCCTGCAGCCACATGGACGACCGCTATCCCGCCGACAAACATGACAATTTCCTGATCAACCTGCGCTTCCAGTCCGGCGTTATCGCCCGTATTTTCGCAGTTTACGGCCTGGTCGAGCCGCCCCTGCCAATGCAAGGACTGGGCATCTACGGCGACAAAGGTTCATTTGTCAACGACCAACTGGTTCTCGACAAAATCAAATGGCAGCCGGAGATGAAGCTGGAATTCAGACGTGAAGCCGGGCATGGAGGTGAGGTACTGCGCTACATGCGCCACTTTGAAGAATGTCTCCACAGCGACACGCGTCCACTAATCGACGAAGTCACCGGCGCAAAGGTCATCGCCACCGCCTCGGCCTGCTGGGATTCAATTCGCACCGGACTACCGGCAAAGGTCGCAGACGTGACCTAGCACGAAAGGAGGGTGCCACGCGGTTAAAGATTCGTTTCAGTTCAACAATTATGGAATGCCGCCAAGCATGTTTCCAGAGGAGGAACTTACCATGTCCAACCGATTAACTCGCCGCGATATGTTACGCTTGGGTGCTGGATTAGCAGGTTCGGCCGCGTTAGCCGCGTGTGCGCCGGCCGGCACGGGCGGAGACGCAGCAGCCGGAGAGAGTGCGGCCGGCTCTGAGGCAGCAGGCGAACGGACCCAGATCCGCTTCGCCAGCTTCGACTGGTTCGCCAACGTGCCCGGCATCCAGTGGGCTGAGTACCACGAGAACGAGGCCTTCCCCCGCTACTACGAGGAACATCCCGACGTCGAGATTCTTTGGGAACCGCACGGTGAAGGCTGGTCCACCAAAGTGTTGACCAACATGGCCGCCGGTACCGCGCCGGACGTTATGTCCACTTGGCCGCCAATCATCAACACCTGGGCGGAAAAGCAACAGCTGCTCGACCTGCAGCCCCTGGTCGACCAGGACATCCCCGACGCCGACGACATCTTTCTCGCTGCCGGTTGGGACCAGTGCTGGGATCAGATCACGCAGATCCGCATGGCAATGGTAACCAACATCGACGTGACTAGCGTCTACTACAGCAAACCGGCCTTCGACGAGCTCGGCGTCGCCTACCCCGAACAGGATTGGACGGTGGAGGACTGTGCCACAACCGCGTGCGCGCTGACAAAGAAGAATGACGACGACGAGATCACCCGCTGGGGCGGGCAGCTGCGGCCCAGCTACGTGTTGGGCTATTTCTACTATGTTGAGGCCTGGGGGGGCATGGTCCGCGACGACGAGACGTTGATGGAATGCATGCTCGGAGAGGAGGAAGCCCAAGCCGCCTTCGAATGGATCCGCCACAACATGTGGGACCTCAACTGCCTCGCGCAGCGGAACCAGGTCAACGCCTCCGGTATCCCCAACACCTGGACCGGCGTGCTGCCCGCCGATATCGTCGCCTTCGCCGAACGCAGCGCCGACCAGTTCTTCGACCTGGCCGATCAGATGGAGGAAGGCTCTTGGGACATCAATCACATCCCGACCGGCCCCGTCGACCGCGTCTGCATGGGCGCGCCCGACCAGTGGTGCGTCTATAAAGGCGTCGCCGATCGCGGCAATCACGACGACGTCTGGAACTGGGTCAAATGGATCGGAGCGGGCGACTGGTACCAGGACAACGTAGCCCGCAGGTCAGGCCGTCTGCCCGGCCTCGCCAGCGCCGCCGACAAGTGGCCTGGGTTCTTGCGCGAGATCGACGGCCGCCTCGGACCCGTGAACCTGGAGGTAATTGTGGATCAGCTGAAGACCGGCGAAGCCCGCGGCCCGCAGCTCTTCCGCTTCCAGTCCGTCGCCGAAGAGCTCCTGGTTCCTGCCATGGAGGCCATCTATGTTGAGGGCTCAGAGCCCGTCAGCATTCTGGTCGACATCTCGCAGCAAGTGACCGAGGCCCAGAAGGCAACCCTCGAACGCATGGGATAAGGCAAGTAGATCAGAATGAGATTAGAGGAGTGAGAATTCCCCGCTCACCCCTCTTCCCCTATTTCTCGTACCGTTAGGGATCACTATGGCAATGCGCCTGGCAAACCAGTGGCGAGTAGGGTCTTCGCAGAAACGGCAGGACCTGATCACAGCCTATCTCTGCCTGCTTCCGTGGATGATCGGTTTCCTGTCATTTGTGTTCGGGCCGATGCTCTTTTCACTGGGATTGAGCTTCTTCCATTCGGATCTGCTCACCAGTACATTCTTCGTCGGCTTAGACAACTATCGTGACCTGTTCCGCGAAGACCTCTTCTGGAAGAGCCTGCGCGTGACATTTATCTATGCTTTCACGACGGTGCCGCTCGGCTCCTGCCTGGCGCTCTCAATCGCCCTGGTGTTGAACCAGAAGCTGTTGGGGCTGAGCATCTGGCGCACCATCTACTACCTGCCCACCGTGATCTCCGGCGTCGCCGTCTCCCTGCTATGGCTGCAGATCTTCAACCCCCGCGCCGGCCTGCTTAACAATTTTCTGGCAATTTTCGGTATCGAGGGGCCGTCATGGCTCTACTCATCGACGTGGGCGCTGCCTTCATTGATAATCATGAGCGTGTGGGGCGTGGGTGCCAATATGCTCCTCTACCTGGCCGGTCTGCAGGGCATCCCCACGCAGCTCTACGAAGCGGCCACTATCGACGGCGCCAACAGCGTTCGCAAGTTCTGGCATATCACCATCCCGATGTTGACGCCCACCATCTTCTTTAACGTAACCATCGGCCTGATATACGCATTCCAGTTCTTCACCCAGGCCTTTATCATGACCGCAGGCGGGCCGAACAACGCAACCTTGAGCATGGTCCTCTTCCTATATCGCAAGGCGTTCCTGCAGATCCGCTTTGGCTATGCCTCGTCCGCCGCCTGGATCCTCTTCGCCATCATCATCACTTTTACACTTTTATTCCAGTACTCCTCGCGGCGCTGGGTCTACTACGAAGGGGATGCCGCCAGATAGAACTTTCAGGAGTACAGCACGGGTAACGACATGAACGTTACCTCACCGCTCTCTTCTGTCAAGGGACCAAGCAGGAAGAACACCAATGCGTACCGACGGAGTGTTTGTGGAACAGAAGAGGTTCAGCTACAGCCGGCCCACCGGGCCGCTGTGGCGCTCTGTCTTTCACCAGCTCTGGCTGTGGATACTGGTGCTGCCCGGCGCAGCGCTCTTTCTCACGCCCTGGGTGTGGATGCTGCTGACCGCCGGCAAAGAGAAGAGCCTGATCTGGAAAATCCCGCCGGTCTGGATCCCGCCGACCTATCGCTGGGCCAACTACGTCGAAGCCTGGCTGAAGGGCGACTTCATCACCTTCTTCTCCAATACGGCCTTTGTCGCCACGCTCAACGTGGTGGCCGTACTCTTTTCCTGCTCGATAGCGGCTTTTGCCTTTTCCCGCATCCAGTTTCCCGGCCGCACCACTCTGTTCGTCATCGTGCTGAGCACCATGATGCTGCCGATGCAGGTGACCCTGATCCCGTTGTTCATGATCTTCAGCTGGCTGGAGTGGGTCAACACATTCAAACCGCTGGTCGTGCCCCTATTCTTCGGCGACGCTTTCAGCATCTTTCTGCTGCGCCAGTTTTTCCTGACAATCCCCCGCGAGCTGGATGACGCCGCACTCATTGACGGCTGCAGCCGTTTCGCCGTTTTCTGGCGCATCCTCCTGTTCCAGGTGCGCCCGGCACTGATGGTTGTGGCCATCTACCAGTTCACCTATAGTTGGAATGATTTCTTCGCGCCTCTGATTTACATCAACTCGCCCCAGCTGTTCACTATCACGTTGGGCCTGAGCCGCTTCAAAGGCCGCACGGAGGTCGACATTCAATACCTGATGGCAATGACTGTCGTCTCAACACTGGTGCCAATCGCCATCTTTTTCGTGACCCAGCGCACCTTCTTGCAGGGCATTGTGATAACCGGAATCAAAGGATAATCCGCATGAGCGAGGAAAGAAAGAAGGAACAGCTAAAGATGATCTGGCCCGAGCAGATGCTCGGCTCGCCGCCCGCAGTGCACGTGCCGATTGGCTATACCATGCGCACCTACCGACCCGGCGACGAAGAGGGCTTCTACGATGTCATGGATCTGGCCGGATTCACCCGCTGGAATGAAGAAATTTTGCGACCTTGGCTCGTCCATGTCCTGCCCGAAGGCTGGTTTCTGATTGAGCATCGCGCCAGCAGCATGATAGTCGCCACCGCCATGGCCAACCACAGACCCCAGGACATCCACCCTTTTGGCGGCGAACTGGGCTGGGTCGCCGGACATCCCGAGCACACCGGCAAAGGGTTGGGCATGACTGTGTGCTCGGCTGTCGTGCGCCGTCTGCTCGAAGCCGGCTACAGAAACATCTTCCTGAACACTGACGACTGGCGCCTGCCCGCACTGAGCATTTACCTGAGGCAGGGGTGGATCCCATTACTCTATATGCCCGACATGGAGGAACGCTGGCGCGATGTCTGCGCCAACCTCAACTGGCCCTTCACGCCCGAGGAGTGGCCTGCGGGCCACAGCTAGCCCGTCCGACCTGTACACTGTGTCATGGAGCAACGGACAAAAAGGTGTTCTTAGTGGCCCTTCGTGAAAAAAAGGTGTTAACTACTCAACCACAGCTGATTGGCAACCCTGAACGAGGCGAGCAAAGGTGATCTTTCTCCCCTCAGTGTTGTATTTTGGGCGGTCGGGCCTTCGGCCCTCCCTTGTGCAGGGGCTGCGCCCCCGCAACGCCCCCCTACAAAAACATGCCTCACCGACCTTGTGCCTTCTTCGCAACGTGTCGGCTGGCGAGCATGGCGTCGGCTGTACACCAGTTGCGTCACCAAGAGCCTGAATGGTTCCAAGGATGACTGGCTGGTCAACTACTGTGGCTTAGTAGTGACAAAAGGTGTTCTTAGCGGCCCTTCGCGGCCCTTCGTGGAAAAAGGCGTTCTTAGCGGCCATTCATGACCGTCCGCAGACTGACCACATCCCAATCCCGCAAATGTCAGTTCAGACCAACCTCAAAGAGACTTAGTTTGTTAAAGGGAATCAAGAAAGAGTAGACGTGAGCGAAGAAAACGAAAAGGAAGGCCTGAAAATGATCTGGCCCGCGGATCTACGCATCTCGCCGCCCGCCGTCCACCTTCCCGTCGGCTATACAATGCGCACATTCCAACCCGGCGACGAAGCCGGCTTCTACGAGCTTATGGGCCTGGCCGGTTTCGGCCATTGGGACGACGAGGTCATGCAGCCCTGGCGCGACATGGTTCTGCCGGACGGCTGGTTCCTGATCGTGGATGAGACCGGCGGCCAAATGGTTTCGACCGCCATAGCCCATCACAGGCCCGACGCTCTCCACCCCTTTGGCGGCTCGTTGGGCTGGCTTGCCGGCCACCCAGAACATGCCGGCAAGGGCTTGGGCATGGCCATAAGTGCAGCCGTAGTGCGCCGACTGCTCGAGTTCGGCTACAAAAATATCTATCTCAACACCGAAGATTGGCGTTTACCCGCCCTCAGCATATATCTTAGACTGGGCTGGGTGCCCCTCCTTTATCTGCCCGACATGGAGGAGCGCTGGCGCGACGTCTGCGCCAAACTCGGCTGGCCCTTTACGCCCGATGAGTGGCCTGCAGGCCACAGTTAGCCTGCCTGGTCTGTGCCTCTGGTAATAAACACGTATGATAACAGTTCAACCCGCTAAAGTTGACGAAGTGCGCGAGATTAAGCAAGTTCTCAGCGAAACCTGGACCGACACGTATGGCCCGTTCTTACCGGCTGAGTTGATTCAGAAAGTAACCTCGCTCTGGCACAGCCCTGAAACGCTGGCCGCTGGGATAGAGAATGACGGGGTCTTTTTCCACGTCGCCAAAGACGACCAGGGCGCTATCGTCGGGCTTCTGACAGCAGGCCAACCAAGCGACGAAATCGTAAGCATTGGACGCCTGTACGTATTGCCCGGCTTCCAGCGCCAGGGCATCGGCGGCAAGCTGCTGGATGCGTGCGTGGCGGCGTTTCCCGAAGCCCGCGGGATACGGTTGGAAGTGGAGGCGCAGAACGAGAAGGGGTTGGCGTTCTATCGAAAGCAGGGATTCAGGGAAATCTCTCGCAAAGATGAAGAGTTGGATGGAGTTTCGCTGACCGTGGTCGAAATGGAAATGAAATCACCGCAGATTTCGGGCTAGCGATTGACGGGAATACTTTTCGTGCATCCTACAAAATCAGGGAGTTATCATACGAATGAGCAATAAGAAGCAGGGAGGTATTGTATATGTTCTCGAAAATGCAGCCATGCCGGGGATTGTGAAAATTGGCAAGACCTCTCGAGATTCAATTAAGGAAAGGTTAAACGAATTATACTCTACTGGGGTTCCAGTCCCTTTTGATTGTGCTTATGCGGCCAGAGTTGGCAATGAGATGGAAGTAGAAAAAGCATTTCACGAGGCGTTCGGACCTTACCGGATCAACCCCAAACGCGAATTCTTCGAGATTGATTCAGGCCAAGCGATCGCGATGCTTCGTCTGATAGCTGTTGAGGACGTAACACCGGATGTGCAGAGGGAGGCGGGAGAAATAGATGTTGAATCACAAGCGGGAGCCAAAAAGTTGAAATCGCGACGACCGAATCTGAACTTTGATGAAATGGGAATTGACCCAGGTTCAGAACTGAAATTCACCCATTCCGATGAAACGGTAGAAGTAGTGAGCGACCGGCGGGTCAAATATCAAGAAAACGAGTACTCACTCACTGCAATAACAAAGGAACTGCTAGGCGTCGAGCATGCTATACGTCCGGTTCGCTATTGGAACTATCAAGGAAAATCGCTCCTAGAAATCTACAGGGAAACTTACGACGAGCCTACTTGACTGAGAACGGACACTAACCGAAGCGCTTTCGACCTACCATCGACACGGCCGGTAGGTATAAGATGGAGGAGAGGAATTATGCTCACACCAGAACAAATCCAAGCCTACCACGACGACGGCTATCTCATCGTCAAGTCATTCTTCGATGCCGATGAGATCGAATTGCTGCGCCGCACAGCCGTCGCCGACCGCCAGATGGACCAGAAGTCGTTCGGCCGCGAGGACGGCGAAGGCGGAACCGTCCGCCTCACACTCTGGAATCATCCCGGCAACGGCATCTACGGCATGTACGCCCGCTGCAACCGGACTGTCAATGCAATGGAGCAGCTGCTCGGCGGCGAAGTCTACCACTACCACTCCAAAATGATCCTCAAAGATCCCGAGGTCGGCGGCGCTTGGGCCTGGCACCAGGACTACGGCTACTGGTACGACAACTACGTGCTCTATCCACTCATGTCGAGCGTCTCAATCGCCGTCGACCCGGCTACGCGCGAAAACGGCTGCATGCAGGTCCTCAAAGGCTCCCACCACATGGGCCGCATCACCCATGTCGAGACCGGGCAGCAGGCTGGCGCGGACCTCGAACGCGTCATCGAAGCCGAAAAACGGCTCGAACTGGTCCACTGCCAGGCCGAGCCGGGCGATGCGCTCTTCTTTCACTGCAACATCCTCCACCGCTCCGACCAAAACCGCTCGAACAACCCGCGCTGGTCCCTGATCTGCTGCTACAACGCCGCACGCAACAACCCCTACCGCGAAGCGCATCATCCCAGCTACACGCCGCTCGAAAAGGTACCCGACAGCGCCATCAAAGAGATCGGGATGACCCGTTTCGAGGACGATGAAAGTGATGTCGCCTTCCTCGATCCCGACACCGTTCCCACCGCGGACGCGTAAACCCAAAGGACGAAACCAGCATGAGCAAGTACCGTTTTCTGATCAGCGGCGGCGGCAGCGCCGGACGCAGTGTGGCACAGGTCGCCGCGTCCGACGGCCGCGGAGAGATCGCCGGCGTCGTAGACCCGCAGCAATCGATGCTGGACAGAATGAAAAAGCTGTATCCTGAGACCGCTACCGGCAGCGACTACGTTCAGCTCCTGCGCGATACCCAGCCCGACGTAGTCGTCGTGGCCGGCCCAGACCACCTGCACGCCGATCAGACTGTGATGGCGCTGGAGCAGGGTTGCCACGCCCTGGTCGAAAAGCCGCTGGCCACGACCGTGGCCGACTGCCAGCGTATCCTCGATGCCGAAGCACAGAGCGGCGCCCACATTATGACTGACCAGACCATGCGCTACATGCACCCCTGGCACCAGATGGCGATGATGGCAAAAGGAGGCGAAATCGGCGACGTCTTCTTCGTCCAGGGCGACTACATCCACGACATGTGGAGCCACTACTCCCCTGAGGGCCAGCATCACACGCCCTGGCGCATCGACAAACAAAACCCGCAGAACATCCTGCTCGGCGGAGGCTGCCATCCTCTCGATCTGATCCTGTGGACCGTCGAATCCCCTGTCACCGAGGTCTACGCCTACAGCAACAAGATGAGCGTCCCCATGTTCCCTGACGACGACTGCTACATCGTCATCCTCCAATTCGAGAACGGCGCCGCCGGCAAAGTCTTCGTAACCAGCGGCTGCTCCGGTCATGGCATGGGCGAGGGCATGGGCGGCGGCTTTCTGGCCGTCTACGGGACCGAGGGCACGCTCTGGAAGGGCAAACTATACCGCCGCGACCACGAACCGTCCGATATCGAGGAGCCCGCGACCGATGCCGTGGTCGGCGGTCACGGCTGGGGCCGCTCAGTGATCGATTATCTGAACCTGCTTGACGGCAAGATCAGCAACCCGATCCCGGCCAGCCGCGGCGCCAATATCGTGTCGGTGTGCGCGGCCGCATTCGAGTCGATTCGCACCAAGCGGCCGCAGTCGCCCCATTGGTTCTGAGAAACGCGACACGGGAGAAAACACATGCTCACGCACGAACAGTTACGTCACTTTGCCGAGCATGGCTGGGTGCTGGAGGAAAATGTCCTCAGCCCGGAACAGATCGAGGCCTACAAAATGGCGCTGGAGCGGCAATCTCAGTATGTGCGCCCCCTCGCCCACAATGATGACGACGAAATCCTCCACATCGACTGCATGGTCAACGGCGACCCGATCTTCCGCGAGTGGCTCATGATCCCGCAGGTGTTGGAGGCGAATCGCCAACTGATGGGCGCCGAAATCAAGTACGAAACATGCCACGCCATGATAAAACGGCCCCACCCCGAGCGCCGTGACCGGCACGACCCCTTACGCGATCCCGACAAAATGGGCTGGCATCGCGGTATGCGGCCCAAGTGGGGCACCTTCCCCCACGACACCGACCCGGACCTGATCAACTGCGTATTTCTCAACAACATCACCTACCTCACCGATGTCGCGCCCGGCGACGGCGGAACCATGATCCTGGACGGGTCGCACAGACTTGAAGGAAACTATGAATCACTGAAGGAGAAGTGCCCCGTCGTTGAAGCGACGGCATCGGCCGGCAGCATCCTCCACTTTACCGAGACACTACTCCACGCAGGTGTGCCGATTTTGAGCGAAAATGTGCGCTATACTATGTTCTACGGCTTCACGCCCAACTGGTTTGTCAACTGGCCGGGCACCGAAGTCCCCGACTACGTCCTCAAGACTGTGCGCGACGATGAACTGCGCGGCATTCTCGGCGGTAACTCGGGCTACTCCGGTCAAGATCCGATGCTCTGAAATCAGGGGAGTAAGCGCGCCCCACTCCGGCGCGCAAGGAGACGACGATGGCGAGACGCAACTTCTCGATGCAGGCATACTGGGAAGACCAGGTCGAGAACTTTACGCCCAAGCTGCACTTTGACAGCCAGGATTTGGACTTCGAAAATTGGCGCCGCACCGCCCACACCAAGTATATGGAGCTCCTGGGCAGTTTCCCCGACCCCGTTCCGTTGGAGGCCGAAGTCGAGAGCAGTGTCGAGGACGACGGCCTGATCCGCGAGCGGGTGGTCTTCAACTCCGAACCGTTCATGAGCGTGCCCTGCCAGGTGCTGCGCCCCAAGACGATGGCCGCGGACGGCACAAATGCCGCCATCCTCTGCTCGCATGGACACGGTCCGTTCGGCAAAGATCCAGTGGCGGGAATCCGCTCCAGCGACGAATTGAGCGCCAACATCAAGTTACACAACTACGACTACGGCTGGCAGATGGCCAAAGCCGGCTATCTGACCATCTCGCCCGACCTGCGCGGCTTTGGCGAACGCCGTGACGGCCGCAACCCCTTCCCCGGCCGCGACCCCTGCAATGTCAACTACATTCGCGGCACCATGCTCGACCGCTGGCCGCTGACGCTCAACATCTGGGACATGAAATGCTGCATCGACTACCTGGAAACCCGCCCGGAGGTCGATCCCAAGCGCATCGGCATGATGGGCCTATCGCAGGGCGGCACCATGACCACATTCGCCGCCGCCGCAGAGCCGCGCATCGCCGCCGCCGACATCATGGGCTACGTCAACCCGTGGAAGGGCTTCGCCTTCGAACGCGTCAACTTCTGCGGCTCGCAGATCGTCCCCGGCATCCACGCCTGGTTCGACACTGACGACATAGCCGGCCTGATCGCGCCCCGTCCGCTCATGCTCGACATGGGCATGTACGACGACTGCTTCTACATCCACGACATGCTCAAAGGGTACGAGGGCGTGAAGCGCATATACGAGGCCGCCGGCGCAGGCGACCTGCTGTGGAAGCTGGTCCACCCCCACGGTCACGGGTGGGGCGGCGTTGAAGGAACGGCAGCGTTCTTCGGCAAATACCTGTAGGTCCACCACTCTTAAGAGAGAAAAGAGGAGCGAGGAAAGAGAAACCTTCGCTCTTGCAAAAGGCTCAGGTGACAAAAATGGCCAATGAGATCAAGGTCGCCTTCTCGGGGGCGCGCCGCGCAGGTTCATTTTTCAAAGCATTTCAGACCCACCCGGAGACGGAGATCGTTGCCCTCTGCGACCCCTACGCGCCAACCCTGGCCGCGTCGGGAGAGGCCACCGGCGTGACCCAACTATATAACGTATTTGAGACAATGCTGGACGAGGCGAAGCCGGATGCGGTAGTGGTATCGTCGCCGATGCAGTACCACGCGCCGCAGGCCATCGCCGCGTTGCAACGAGGTATCCACGTGCTCAGCGAGGTGACGGCCGCAGTCTCAGTCGAAGAGTGCCGCTGGCTGACCCAAGCCTGCAACCAAAGCGACGCCGTCTACATGATGGCCGAAAACTACATGTACATGAAGCCCAATGTGCTGGTGGCGGCGCTGGTCGAGGCCGGTCTCTTCGGCGAGACCTACTACGCCGAAGGTGAATACATTCACGAACTCTCCGTACTACACCACATGCCAGACGGCAGCCCGACCTGGCGCTACTACTGGCAGGTCGGCGTCAACGGCTGTACCTACCCCACCCACAGCCTCGGCCCCTGCCTGATGTGGATCAAGGAGCGGCCCGAACGCATCAGCTGCATCGGCACCGGAATCTGGACCGACCTCGAGCACGCCATGGAGGACACCGTGCTGCTCCTGTGCAAGACCCGCAGCGAAAAACTTATGCGAATTCGCCTGGACATGCTCTCCAAGCGGCCCCACTCGATGACCAACTACACGCTCCAGGGCACGAAAGGCGCCTACGAAAGCAGACGCCGCCCGGGCGAAGGCGACTGGATCTGGCTGGAAGATTTCTGCAAGGATCCCGATGTCTGGGTCCCGCTGGAGCAGTTCGAGGCCGAATACATGCCGGAGATATGGCGCGACCCCCCGGCAGAGGCGGTCAGCGCCGGCCACGGCGGTGGCGATTACTTTGAGGTGATGGATTTCGTGGACGCGGTGCAAGGACGCAAGCCGCCGCCAATCGACATTCACGCAGCGATGGACATGACCCTGCCGGGCCTGGTCAGCCAGGAGTCAATCCGCCGCCACGGCGAGTGGTTGGAAGTACCCAACTCCAGAGAGTGGGGCAACACCGGCTAGTGGTTAGCGCTTGGTGGATAGCACAGTTACTGGCCGCGGATCACTGAACATTAACAACTGAATTGAGACGTTTGAGGACCCCGGCTGAGTCCATGCCGCCGCCGATCGACATCTACGCGGCGATGGTCATGGCTCTGCCGGGGTTGGTCAGCCAGGACCCGATTCGCCGAGGCAGCGAATGCATGGATGTATCCAACTCCCATGATTAGGGAAACAGCGGCTAAAGGCCAGTGCAATGGCGGGCCACAAATCTCTTGCCGCTTAGTTGAGGCGTTCGAGGACCCCGGCTGCGCCCATGCCGCCGCCGATGCACATGGTTACGAGACCAACCTGCTTGTCCTGCCGCGCCATCTCATGCAGCATCTGTACCGTCAGTTTGGCGCCGGTGCAGCCCAATGGGTGACCAAGCGCAATAGCGCCGCCGTTGACGTTGACCGTCTCTTCGTCCAACCCCAGTTCGCGAATGACTGCCAGCGCCTGCACCGCGAAGGCTTCGTTGAGCTCAACCAGATCAATATCGTTCAGGTTGACGCCGGCCAGCTTAAGCGCCTTGGGCACGGCCGCCACAGGGCCGATTCCCATGACTTCCGGCGCGACGCCGCCAACGGCAAAGCCGCGGAAGCGGGCCATCGGTTCCAGCCCAAGCTGTTCCGCCTTATCCTCGCTCATCACCAGCACGGCTGCGGCGCCGTCGCTGGTCTGGCTGCTGTTGCCAGCGGTAACTGTCCCCTGCGCGTGGAAGACCGGCCGCAGCTTTGCCAGCGCCTCGGCCGACGAATCGCGACGGACACCCTCATCCTGGTCGAAGGTCGTCCTGTAAGTCTTAGAGCTGCTGCCCTCGCCTAGCGTGATTTCCACGTCCAGCGGCACGATCTCGTCGTCGAAATTGCCTGCGTCCTGCGCCGCGGCCGCGCGCTGGTGGCTGCGCAGAGCGAATGCATCCTGCTCTTCCCGTGTGACCTCATACTGGCGCGCCAGGTTTTCCGCGGTCAGCCCCATGCCGATGTAGACACCGGGATGCTCTTTGGCCAGCGTGGGATTGGCCATGAACTTATTGCTGCTCATCGGCACCTGCGACATGGTCTCCACGCCGCCGGCAATGACAGCCTCGCCCATCCCGCTCATGATCTGCTGCGCGGCGAGTGCGATCGTCTGCAAGCCGCTGGAACAGAATCGATTGACCGTCTGCGCCGGCACTTCGACCGGCAGGCCGGCACGCAGGCTGGCGATGCGGGCAACGTTCATGCCCTGCTCCGCCTCCGGCATGGCGCAACCAAGAATCACATCGTCGATATCTTCGGCATCCACCGCGGGCGCCCGTTCCATCACCGCGCGAACAGCCGCCGCGGCCATCTCCTCGGGACGAGTCGTGCGCAAAGTGCCGCGCGGGGCCTTGCCTATAGCCGTGCGGGCGGCGGAAACAATAACAGCGCTAGTCATGGTGAAATGCTCCTTTGGGGACACATTTTGTGTTTAGCCCTTTTAATGAATCTTGCCGGTGGAATTAACGCTAAGCCTGAACTACTGGACACTGACCTTAATTGCGCAGCGGCTTTCCGCTCTTCAGCATGTGCCAGATGCGTTCCTGGCTTTTCGGGTAGCCGCATAAAGTCTTAAACGCCTCTCGCTCCAGGTCGAGAAAATACTGCTCGTCCATCCAGGCCGGCTGGCTGAGCTCGCCGCCGCAGAGGACGTAGGCCAGATGGTTGGCGATCAACGCGTCGTGCTCGCTGATGAAGCCCGCCTCGCGGAACGAGTAGATGCCAACCCGCAGATTAGCAAGATGATCGCGGCCGGCGGCGTAGACGTTGCCGCTGACTGCGGGCGGCCTATAGCCCTCATCAGCCATGCGCAGAACCTCGGCCTTGGCCTCGGCCAGCAAGTGATCGTAGTTCATTACAACGCGGTCCCGCGGACCCAGAAAGCCCATCTGACGCGCTTCCTCGGCCGAGGCCGAAACCTTGCCCAAAGCTGTCAATTCGAAGACCTGCTGCAGATAGGAGGCGGGGTTGGCATTCAACTCGTGCATGTAGGGACTAACCAGCCGGCGCACCAGTTCCTTGCAGCCGCCGGCCGCCGGGATCAGACCCACGCCCACCTCGACCTGGCCCATGTACAGTTCAGCGTGCGCGACAATGCGGTCGGCTCCCATCGTCACCTCCGCGCCGCCTCCCAGGGCCAGCTGATAGGGCGCTGCCACGACCGGCTTGGGCGCGGTGCGCAGCTGCTGGATCATCTGCTGCAGGCCGTTGATGGCCGCGTCCAGCTTGTCCGCCTGACCGGACTGGGCCAGTGAACCGATCAGAAAGAGGTTGGCGCCGGCGCTGAAATTGCCCCCCTGGTTCCCGATCACCAGCCCGGCGGCGTCCCCATGGAGGTGCTCGATTGCGGTGTTGGCGACGGCGCCGATATCCATGTCGAGGGCATTCATTTTGGTGTGGAACTCCAACAGCAGCACGCCGTCGCCCATGTCCAACAGACTGGCGGAATCATTCTCCGCCAAAGGCCCCCGGCCGCGCTTGAGCGCAGCGATATCGACCACGCATTCGCCTTCTTCGGCAGCCTCGTACTCTCCGATCTGAGGATTGTACACAAGCTGTCGGGACGGCATTGCCCTGTCGGCGAGGCTCTCTTCAACTTTGTAGAAAGTGGTATGACCGGCGTCGAGCATCTCCTGCACCCAGGAAGCAATCATGACTCCTTCCTCTGCCATGCGGGCAGCGGTCTCGGCCACGCCAAGCGCATCCCAGGTCTCGAACGGCCCCATCTCCCAGCCAAAGCCCCACTTCATGGCGTTGTCGATATCCCTGGGACTGTCTGCGATTTCCGGCAGACGCTTCGAAGCATACGCAAGCGTGTGGCTGAGCGTGTGCCACAGCAGCGCGCCTGCGCCGTTATCGGCGGCAGGCGAGTCGTCGGCACTCTCCTGCGCCGTCAAACGGCGCAGGCGTTCTGGCAACGGCTCTTCCTTAACGGCATCGACGCTTGCCCAACGGGGTCTCGCTGGTTCGACATAGTCCACTTTGCCACTAGCGGCCGCCTGCAGATCCAGACCCCAGAAGCTCCTTCTACCTTTTTCGTCGCGGACGGTCTTGTAGAATCCCTGGCCGCTCTTTGCGCCAAGAAGACCATCCTTGAGCAACGTTTTGAGCGCGGCCAATCCGAGCGGCCCGCGCAGAATTTCGCGGTCTGCGTCGCCGGGGATCAGGTCGTAGAGGTTCTCGCCCACAAGCGCGGCCACATCAACGCCCACAACATCGAAGAGACGGAAAGTGGCCGTCTTGGGCCGCCCGATCAGGGGCCCGGTCAAAAGGTCTACCTCTTCGACACTGTAGCCCTTCTCGATGGCGTACTCCAGCAAACTGCTCATAATGTAGCTGAACATGCGGTTGCCGACGAAGTTGGGTACGTCCTTGGCGACGACAACGCCCTTGCCAAGCCGTTTCTCGGCGAACGCCTTCATTCGCTCAACAACGGCCGGTTCCGTTTCGGGGCCGGGAATCAGCTCGAGCAAGCGCAGGTACCGGGGCGGATTGAAGAAATGGGTGCCGAGAAAGCGCCGCTGAAAGGCCTCGCTTCGGCCTGCGCCGATGATTTGGACGGGGATGCCGGACGTATTGGTGCTGATAACTGTGTGCGCTGGCGCAACGGCCTCCAGTCGAGCCATCAGCTCCTGTTTGGGCCGGGGCCGCTCGACAATGGCCTCGATAATCCAATCGCTCTGCCCGGCCGCGGCCGCCAAATCGTCCTCGACATTGCCCAACGTGATCAGGTCGGCCTGTTCAGGGCTGAAAAGACTGGCCGGCTTCGCTTGCGTCATGCGCTCGTATCCCGCCTGAACGATCCGGTTCCGCACAGCGCGGTCCTGCAGCGACAGCCCTTTGGCCTCCTCTTCCGGTGTCAGTTCAGTGGGCGCAACATCGAGCAGATGGGAAGAGACACCGGCATTTGCCAGGTGACCGGCGATGGCAGCGCCCATTGTGCCGGCGCCGATGACGGTTGCGTGGCTGATTGTTTTGTTCATAGGTACGCTCCGGAAAATTGCTAGTTCTTAGTTGTCAGGAAACTACTCAGCCACAACTGATTTGCGATCCTGAATGAGACTAGCGGAGGTGATTGCTCTCTCCGCACTACCTGTTTTTGGGCGGTCGGGCCTTCGGCCCTCCCTTGTGCAGGGGCTGCGCCCCCGCAACGCCCCCCTCCA
Organism: Caldilineaceae bacterium; assembly: GCA_965116395.1. Classification (GTDB taxonomy): domain Bacteria; phylum Chloroflexota; class Anaerolineae; order Caldilineales; family Caldilineaceae; genus Bin5. The sequence continues at coordinate 3,442,509 of OZ220684.1, read as the reverse complement.
AAACCATCGCTCACCGACCTTGTCTGCGCATTCCAGCAGCGTCGCTCCAGCAACGTGGCTGCCGCCAACCGAATACGCAATCAGATAGCCTGAAGGGCGGCAAGCATAAAGGGCTGGTCAAGACAGGCACTGCATATGGCTTGGTAGTTCCGTTGTCAGTCTTAGGTTGCAGGTAGCCTTCGGGTCTCAGTAGTCTGGGAAGCGGAAGGTAGCCCAGGCGCCAATACCAAGGGCTGGACCGTCTCAAAACAGGCCGAAAAACAGATCCAGCAGACCGAAGAAGCGCAGAATCGAGTAGATGACCACCACGATCAGGAGATAGCGCACCCAGCGGTTGGCGTCCTTGACGGTAACGGCGAAACGCACCGCCGCCCAGGCGCCAATGCTTTGGCCAACAGCCATCAGCGCGCCAATGCCCCAGTTTATTTCCAAGGGCGACAAAATAAAGACGACAAATGCGACGATGTTCAGAGCCAGCACAAAGATCAGTTTCACGGCGTTGGCATGAACGATCGTATAACCAACACCTAACACAAGTGCCGTCACAAGAAAGACGCCAACCCCGGCCTGGATAAAGCCGCCGTAGATACCAATAGCGAAGAACAGAACCAGGACAAAAAGTTCAGGCCGCTCCTTACGCACCTCCGACTTCTCTCGCAGCCATTTCGTCGGATTGAAAAAGATCGTAACGAGGACGATGATCAACATACCGCCGATAGCCAGATTCATGGCGTCCTTATCCAGAAGCGTGGCCACATAGGCGCCGATAAGTGCCCCCGGCATGCCCGCCGCGCTCAGCCAGAGACCGAACCGCAATGAGTCGGCATCAAGTATGTTTTCCTGTTGCTGTTTTGCAGTCTCCCCTCCACGCAATTGCATCCGTCCACTGCGGGCAAATGTGGTGATGCCCACCACATTCTGGATGATCACACCTATCCGGTTGGTAGCATTGGCGGCTCCGGAGTCCAGCCCGAGGAAAACCAGCATCGGCAATGTCACGGCCGAACCGCTGCCTGCCAAAGTGTTAATGATGCCGGCGACGATGCCGGCAGCGATGGCCAGAACATACTGCAGAAGCGAAATATCCATGTCGGCGCTCACAGACCCGGCACAATGCGGGCTAGACGTTCGACGGTTTTCTCCAGATCGGTCATCGCGGTGGCAAAGCTGAAACGCACATGGCCTTCGCCTGCTTCGCCAAAGGCAATGCCCGGGGTCGTAGCGAGCAGGCCATCCTCCAACAGGATCTGTGAGATTTCGAGGCTCTTCTTGTCAGTCTGCGTAAACTGAGCGAAGAGATAGAAGGCGCCTTCGATTGGGCTGCTGCGGACGCCGGGGATCTCCTCCAGCGCGTCAAGGAGGTAATTGCGCCGCTGGACATAGGATGCCACCATCTGGTGCACACAATCCTGGGGACCGTCCAGAGCGGCCGCGCCGGCCACCATGGAGAAGCTGGCCGCGGAGGTTACGGTCTGAGTCTGGTAGGTGCGGGCCAGTTTGGCAACGGGCAGTGGGGCCGCAAGCCACGCCAGCCGCCAGCCTGTCATAGCGTAGCTCTTGCTGAAGCCGTTGATGATGATGGTGCGTTCAGCCATACCAGGCATACTGGCAATAGAGCGGTGACAGGCGCCGTCGTAGAGGATATGCTCGTATATCTCATCGCTGAGGACGTACAGATCGTGCTTCTGGGCCACGGCGGCGATGTCGTCGAGTTCGTCTTGGGTCAGCACGCGGCCGGTCGGGTTGCTGGGGGAGCAAATCATGATCAGCTTGGTCTTCTCGCTGACATATTCCTCCAGCTGCGCGGCGCTTACCCGAAAGTTGTCGGCCGCCTGCAGGGGCACATGCACCGGCACGCCCCGGTTCAGTCGCACCATCGCCGCGTAGCTCACCCAGGCAGGATCGAGAATCATCACCTCGTCGCCGTCGTTGAGCGTCGATGCCAGCGTCGTAAAGATCGCCCACTTGGCGCCCGGCGTTACCACCAGTTGCTCGGGGACGGCCTGCACATCGTTCTCGCGCTCCAGTTTGGCGCAGATTGCATCCAGCAGTTCAGGCTTGCCAAAGGAAGGCGGGTAGTGCGTGTCGCCGGCGGCGATGGCGTCGAAGGCCGCCTGTTGGATATGTTTGGGCGTGTCGGCATCCGGCTCGCCCCCTGCCAGATTGATCACGTCCAGGCCTTGCGCGGCCAGTTCGCGGCCTTTCTGCATCATCAGTGTCGTCGGGCTACCCGGCACCGACTCGACCAGTCGAGAGAGGGATTTCATCAAGTTTCACCTATCTGTTGAGGTATACTTATGGTTGAAATGAGAAGGAGTCCAATATGGAAATCGAACAATATTTTGACTTTCTGAGTGAAGATGACATTCGCATCGCCGGTACGCGCGTGGGCATAGAGACGGTCCTCTACGACTACATTTATCGCTCGCAGACTGCGGAGCAGATCGCCGACACCTATCCCTCGATCAATCTGGAGCAGGTTTACGCGACAATCCTGTACTACATGGCAAATCGACAAGAAGTCGAAGCGTATATAGTGGACTGGATCGAGCACGGCGAGAGAATGCGACGGGAGCAGGAAGAGAATCCTTCGCCCGTTACACTGCGTCTCCGCCGGATAGCGGCCGAGCTTGACGCTTCGTGATTCGGTATCGTTACTTGCTTTACGAAAACGTAACCCCGATTCTGCGTAATGCGCTCAACCGAATAGAGCCTGAGATTACCGTATGGCTGTCGGTGATCCTGGCGTTCCAGAAAAACGGCACACCTGATCCCGTCATCCTGGAATGGTGTGCGAATCAAGGCTTATCCTTGGTCACAAACAACCGAAAATCCATGCCAGGACATCTACGTGAATTCATTGCGCTGGGACGGACTGCGCCGGCCATCTTCGTGCTCAACCCTCGCCTGACAGTTGGCGAAACCGTGTCGGAACTTCACCTTATTTGGGCGGCTGCCGAGCCTTACGAATACCAGAACAAGATCAATTTCATGTCCATCGTTTCCTGAATCTGGACCCGCATTCCCTCACTTCAGAACATCGGCAATGGCCGCGCACAGGTATTCCATATTGGCTTCGGTCATGCCTGCGACGTTGATGCGGCCGGAACCGACGATATAGACGGAATGGCGCTCGCGTAGTGCCTGCACTTGGGCCGGCGTTAGGCCGCTGTAGCTGAACATGCCCCGCTGGCGGGCGATGAATGAAAAGTCGCGTCCTGCCCCCTGCTGGTCCAGCGTCTCGACGAAGAGATGGCGCATGTCGTTGATACGGTTGCGCATCTCGGCCAACTCGACCTCCCAACGCTGGCGAAGGTCAGGATCCCCCAAAATCTCGGCGACGATCTGGCCGCCGTGGGCGGGAGGATTCGAGTAGTTAGTCCGCACGCAGATTTTCAGATGGCTGTTGGCGGCTTCCGCCGCTTCCCCACTTGAGGCGACCAGCGTCAACGCGCCCACCCTCTCATTGTACAGCCCGAAATTCTTCGAATAGGAGGTGGCCACAATAAACTCGCGGCAATGGTCGGCAACAGTCCTGACACCGATCGCGTCCTCTTCCAGGCCGTCGCCAAAGCCCTGGTAGGCGAAATCCAGCAGCGGCAGAATGGCCCGTTTGGCGCATATGGCAGCGACAGCCTGCCACTGTTCCGGAGAGAGATCAGCGCCGGTGGGATTGTGACAACAGCCGTGCAGCAGCAGCACATCCCCCGCGGGGATGGTCTCCAGGGCAGCGATCATCCGCTCGAAGGCCACACCGTTGCTGTCGGGCTCGAAGTAGGGATAGGACTGTACCTGCAGAGCCGCCGAACCAAATACATTGGGATGATTCGGCCAGGTCGGGTCACTCAGCCAGACCGCAGCTTGGGGCGAAATTCGCCGCACAAAATCGGCGGCTACGCGCAAAGCGCCGGTGCCCCCGGGCGTTTGCACAGTGGCAGCGCGACCGGCCCTGAGAATGGTGTGGTCGCTGCCGAAGACGATCTGCTGGCTCAACTCCCCGTATGAAGCCAGACCATCAATCGGCAGGTAGCTCTTGGTCGCCTCAGACCGTAGCAGACGCTGTTCGGCCTCCTTCACGGTCTGGAGCACAGGCGTTTGACCGCTTCCGTTCTTGTATACGCCTACGCCCAAATTGATCTTTTTCGGGCTCGGGTCTTTCTGAAATGTTTCCGTCAACCCCAGTATCGAGTCTTCAGGAGCCAAATTAATCGTTTCGAACATTTACATTGCCTCACTGATACAATTTGCCGTGATATGTAGCGGCCCCCGAGAATGGTGGAGTCGCTGTAGTAATATTTCCTTACTCCTCAACAAACAGATCGACGAAGCTGAAGGCCTCGACATCGACCAGGCCCTGGTCCGTCAGCTTCAATTTTGGGATCACTTCCAGGGCCATGAAACTCATCGCCATGAATGGGTCGTAAATTGTTGAGCCGAATTCGTGGGCCGCATCCAGCAGAGCATCATAATCGCTGCGGATTACACCGAGCGGCCGGTCGCTCATCAGACCGGCTACGGGCAGCGGCAGGTCCGCCAATGATTCCGAACCGTCAGAGATAGCCAGTCCACCCCCCATCTCGGCAACTGCTCGAGCTGCAGTCGTCATCGACTCGTCATCGACACCGATAACAATCAGATTGTGATGGTCGTGGGCAATTGTGCCGGCGATGGCCCCGCGCCGCAGACCGAACCCCTGGATGAATCCCAGCCCAGTGGACCCGCTTGCCGTGTGCCTGTCGACTACTGCCATCTTCAGAATGTCCCGCGTCGGATCGGCCACCGCTTGACCGTCCTCGATACGCGCCTCTAGAATGCGCTCTTCGGTCAGAACTTGATTTTCCAGCGACCCAATGACCCGTACGTGCGAGCCGGTAGCAGGAATACGCAGATCAAAGCCATCCCAAGCAACTCTGACAGAGGATGAAACCGCCGCGGGCACGGAAGCCTGCGCAAGGCTTTTCTCACTTAACAGACGACCACCCTCAGCCCACAGCCGGCCGCCTGCATAGACGTGTGTAGCGGAGGGCGCACGCAGGTCTTCAAAGACCATCAAGTCAGCCCGCCTTCCGGGCGCGACGGCTCCGCGGTCATGTAGACCGAACCATTCAGCACTGTTGAGGGTAGCCATACGGAAGGCGGTTATAGGCTCGATCCCGAAGGAGATGGCCTCCCGCACAATATAGTCGATGCTCCCCTGTGTCAACAGGTCGCCGGGCATGCGGTCGTCGGTGCAGAAACATATACGGCGGTTGTTGCGCTCGTTGACCAGCGGCAATAGCGGGCGCAAATTGCGGGCGTTGGTCGCTTCGCGAATCAAGACATAAAATCCGCGTGCCAACTTTTCTGCGGCCTCTGCCACAGTAGCACATTCATGATCGCTGCCCGCCCCCGCGGCCGCGTAGGCGTTGAGGATCTGTCCGCTGAGCGCAGGGGCGTGACCGTCCCTGGGCCGTCCGCTGAATGCAGCGATCTTGGCAAGCACTTCGGGATCGCCTTGAACGGTGCCGGGGAAATTCATCAGTTCGGCCAGCCCGTGTACCGTACCTTCGTCCAGCAGGCCGGCCAAATCCTCGGCAGAGAGAGCCGCGCCGCTCGTTTCCATGTGTGTGGCGGGTACGGCTGAGGGGGCCATCAGCACGACCTGCAGAGGTAGATTTCGGCTGCATTCGGCCATATAGCGGACGCCGGCCACGCCGGCCACATTGGCGATTTCGTGGGGATCTGCCGCGACCGTGGTCACCCCGCGCGGCACCACTGCAGCGGCGAATTGGGCTGGCAGGCAGAGGCTGCTTTCGATGTGAACATGCGCGTCGATCAGGCCGGGCGCGATGAAGGCGCCCTGCAGGTCTACTTCTTCTATGGCTGCGTAGCCCGCGCCGACGCCGGCAATGCGCCCACCGCAGAGAGCTACATCGGTGTCTTCGATATCCCCGGACAGTACGTTGACTAAGCGTCCGTTGCGCAGTACCAGGTCGGCAGGCTGTTCGCCGCGGGCGACTGCAAGTAACCCAACGTTATGCAAGGCTCACTCCTTCAGGTAACGGAACATCCAAGAGCAAGTACGGAAAAAACCGAGAGTCCCATATCCACAGGTTAGCGGGCATTATAGCACAGTAGGCGGGGATAGAGGTCTCTTTTGGCTGCCGAATTCTCAATGTTACAATTCACTGGAAAGTACCAATCTTCCAGACATCTGAACCATGTCCATTCTCGTTTTCGGCTCACTCAACATTGACCATGTCTACCAGGTCGAGCATCTTGTACGCCCGGGAGAGACGCTGCCCAGCACGGAGTACCACCGTTTTCAGGGTGGCAAGGGCGCGAATCAGTCGGTTGCCCTTGCGCGCGCCGGCGCGGACGTCTTTCTTGCAGGAAGAATTGGGCCTGAAGGACTTTGGTTAAAGGATGCTATCGCCGCGGACGGCGTCAACGTAACGCATGTCGGTCTCGGTGACCAACCCACGGGACACGCCATCATTCAGGTGGACATTGCTGGCGAAAACTCGATACTCCTGTATGGCGGAGCCAACCTCACGGTGACCTCCGATGATGCTCACGATGTACTTTCGCACTTCGGCGAGGGCGACTGGGTTTTGCTTCAAAACGAAATCAGCTCCCTGCCCGCAATTCTGCGCGAAGCATCCGAACGACGGTTGAGAGTCGCTTTCAACCCTGCACCAATGACGCCGGAGGTGCAAGGTTACCCGCTCGACGGCGTTTCCCTGTTGGTTGTCAATCAGACGGAGGGCGCGGCTCTGGCAGGGGTCGAGGACGCTTTGCCTGTATCACTTGTGGGGATGCTGCAAGCCCGTTTTCCTGATGCCGCGATTCTCCTCACCCTGGGCGGGGACGGCTCTCTCTATGTTAGCAGCGGGGGGCATATCAGGACACCGGCTCAAACGGTCGAAGCGGTGGACACGACCGCGGCCGGCGACACATTCATCGGCTATTTTCTGGCCGAACAACTCGCCGGGGAATCAACCAAGCAGTCCCTGGCTCTGGCATCGAGGGCGGCCGCGCTCTGCGTTTCCCGGCCCGGCGCGGCTGCCTCGATCCCGAAGAGGAGCGAGCTTGAGGAGACTACATTTGCCGAAAAAGAGTGATCTCTTAGCGCCTGCAACGTGAGTCTCGCTTATGCCCCCCCACAGAATGCAACCGCGGTGAGGGCATAGACTTTGGCGACCCGCACCAACTCGTCCACAGGCACGGCCTCGTAAAGTGTGTGCGCGCCCGTTGCCGCGGGCCCGTGCGTCAGTGCGGGGATTCCGGCCATGGAGGCATAAATGTTGCCGTCGTCAACGAATGGCTTCGGGCCCAGCGGTAAAGGCGAGCCGGCCACAGCAGTGTGGGCCTGCTGGAACGCGTGCACGAGGGGACTGTCGGCATCGATCTCGTAGGCACCACCCTGTTCCGTGTATTCAACATCGATCTGCGTGCCGGTTTCGGCTGCGACCTCGTCCAAAAGCTGCGAGAACTCTTCCCGAACGGCGGCGCCATCGCCCGGCGGGATCCAGCGCCGCGTTCCCTGCACCAGGCACTCTGACGGCGACTGATTGTAGATTTCGCCTGACTGAATGTTGCCTACGAAAGTTGAATCATGGCCGGCAAAAGGATGGGCTCTCTGTCTTAATTGTTCATTCCAATGGTTCAGGCGGGTAACCAAATGAGCGCCGGCTGCCACCACATCAGGCGTATCAGGCGGACGCAACACTTCATGCACGGGCGCGCCCGCGCGGCGAATCGTCGCCTGGAAGATTGCCACGCCCCGGCCGGCAACCGGCAGTGGTTCGGCCAGATACTCCGGCATCATGACAGCGTCGCCGTGAAGGCCCTCACGTATCATAGCGCGCACCTGGCGGCCGTCCCCCCACGGCCCTTCGTGGTGGTCATGAGCGGTCAACAGCACCCTGCCTCCGGGTAACGCGTCCAAGGTCCGCAACACGCGCACTGCCTCCAGGGCTGCGGCAATGCCGCCCTTCATATCGGCCGAACTGGAGCCGTAGACGGTGTCATTTTCCACCCGCGGCGGCACGAAGGGAAGATGTACGGTATCCAGATGGCCGTCAAACTGGAGAGTGGGACCAGGTCTGCCGCTTTCCAGCGTGGCGATTACAACCGGGGTCTGCGGCCAGTCAGCATCGTGTCGCTGGACGGGAAAGCCGTCAGAGGCCAGGATTTCGGCCAGGCGATCGGCGGCCGCGCCGGCACTGCGGGTGGGGCTGGGTACTTCAATCAGCGCCACGGCAGTGTCTACAATCCGCTGGCGGTCGATAGCTTCAACCACCTGGTCATGTATATGGTTATTCATCTGGATAGGTGGGCGCGCCTTTGACAGCTAGTCGTCAACGACACGCCAGTCTCCGGGGATCGTCTTATCGTCCTCGTCCCAAATGTCCCAGACCTCCCGGTCCGGTTCATCCGGTGAAATATGGCCAAGCCGTATTTGCGCACGCCGCACTGCAGCCTGCGGGGCCATTTTCACAAAGAGACGCCCTGCCAGGACAACCGCGGCAATATCATCGAGGGGCATGCCCGGCCACAGATCGATCGGCGAAAGCCAGTAGAGAATTGCCAACACGGGGAAACCGACTCTCAACAGAATGGATACCTGCGGATCGCCCATCAGTTGCCATACAACGGCAAAATCGCGTAAAATATTGGAAAAGCGCCAGCCGCCGCTTTGGGGTACAAAGGATGAATCGCGGGTCATTTCAACAGACCTCCAGTCGCTGTCAGATTGCCGCTTCATCTTAGTGTCTGGGCGCATTGTCTCACAAAGGCTCCCGATCTGGCAAGGCGCGGCAAGGCGCCCGGCCGGGTAGATGTTGAATGCAACTTGGCATTCGTCCACAGCAGGCAGCCTCGATGAGCGGAAACGATCGCTACAGATTTTGGCCGTAAGTCTGACAGTTCAACCAGTTGCTGACACCCGACTTTGGAATTCATTGTAACGGCGATTCAGGGAAACATAGATGCCGCAAACCAACCAAATGATCGCCGAATATCCGGAAATCCTGTTGCAGGTTATTGCAGAAATACGCGGAGCGACCCTGGACGGGGAAAAAAATGTCAGGGCGATGATCGATAGCTTGGGCGGCCAGATCACAGAACCTACTTCGGTGTTGATGGCCTTCCAGGAGATCACGGATTCCTATCCCCAGGCCAAGACGGCTCTGGACCTCCTGCTCGCGGAGGGGGGCGAATTACGAGAAGCGCAGTTCAGCCGCGAATACGGCAGCATCCGCCAGATGGGCCCGGCAATGATGGAACGTGAACAGCCCTGGAGCACGCCGGAAAGCGTTGCCGAACTGCTATATTACTACGGGCTGATTGGCCGCGGCTTCAAGGGCGTGGGCCAGAACGCACACACCATCGTTTACATCCCCAGCGATATCCTCCCCTGGCTGCCACAGCCCAAAACAACCGATGGCGAATCGGGTCTGACCGCACTGCCTGTGCCTCCCCCGCCATCTTCGCGAATGCTGCAACTGGAGGACGCCTTTCTGGAAGATGCCGGCACGCTACTGGGATTCCTGCATACCGAAGGACTGCGACTGCAGGCAGATGGCACGCCCGAACCGGAGGACATCGACCAGCTGAAGATGCGTTTGCAGTCGACAGACGGGTACGTTTCTCCGTTCGTCGCGCCTGTCGCATCCGACAGTATCGAAGAGGTTCGCGTCGCTCTGCTCCTACACCTGGCAAAGCGATTGGGCTGGTTGCGGCGGGCCGACGATGAACGCGTGCGCCTTACAGGGAATCGGGTCTATGCCTTCCTGGAACAACCGCGGCCGGAGCAGCGTTTTACGCTGTGGGAGGCTTGGCGAACTTCGCCGGAATGGAACGACCTGGAGCGCATTCCAGGCCTCGACTGTTCGGGAGGCGACTGGCAAAATAATCCATTGCAGACGCGTGAGGCCATGCTGCAACTCATGGGCTTGTTGCTGCCGGGCGCCTGGTACAGTCAGACAGATGTAGTTAATGCCATCAAGGAAGCCAAGCCCGACTTTCAACGCCCTACCGGCGACTACGACAGCTGGTACATCCGCTATCAGAACCAGGAGGAATATCTGCGCGGTTTCGAGCATTGGGAACAGGTGGAAGGAGTGCTGCTTCGTTTCCTGCTGAACGGCCCTCTCTACTGGCTATCGGTCATGGACCTGGCCGAGCCTTCTGCGGGCGACGATCTGTTGTTCTCGCTCAGCGGCTGGGGTGCGCGATGGCTTGGCCACGACAGCGAAATGCCCAATGAAGGACGTCGGCAACCGTTAGTTGTCGAGGAGAATTTCACTGTAGAGCTGCCCGCGGGAACGCCGCTGATGGATAGATTTCGGGTGGAACGATTCTGCAGTTGGCAGGCCAGTTACCCCCGTTTCCTCTACCAGATCAACCAGCGCAGTTTGAGCAGAGCCGCCGGCGAGGGCGTTCAGCCTGATCGCATTCTGGCCTTTCTGAACGCACGCACCAGCGAGATACCGGAAAAGGTAACAGCGGGGCTACAGAAATTTGGCGAACAGCTTTCAGAGGACACGTAATAAAGTTCCACTGGCAGCTTGAGTCCTATTGTAATCCATAAAAAAGAATGGTAGGATACTGGCAGTACAAATCGTAGAAACGAGCCCGCAATCTTGCGGGCCGATTTTTCGGTGCAAATGTGCTAAGACAATCCCCCAAATGGCAACATTTGCCGCTTATGAACTTGCTGCTCTGCAATGGCCCACTTAGTTGGATCATAGGACACTTGTGCGCAGCAGAAGAGACATACCGATTCTTAAAGCCAAATGGTGAAAAGGAGAAGTTCATGAAGGGGAAAAACATTTCATCCTTGCGAATCATTGCGCTCTTGCTGGCAATGGCTTTCTTGCTGGCAGCTTGTCCCGCCGCGGCGCCAACGGGCGGCGAGGGCATGACGGCGGATGAAGAGATGGCGGAAGAGGAAGTGATGGAGGAAGAGAGCAAAGTTCTGACCATACTCTATTGGCAGGCAGCCTCTTTGCCCGGACCTTACCTGTCAGGCGGCACAAAGGACCAGGACGCCGGCGCCATTACGCTGGAGCCGCTGGCCAACTACGACCCGAACGGTACAATCGTGCCCAGGCTGGCGGTGGAAATCCCAACGATTGAGAATGGCGGCGTCTCGGAAGATCTGATGTCCATTACGTGGACACTGAAGGAAGGCCTGCTGTGGTCGGACGGCAGCGACGTGACCGCCGATGATGTGGTCTTTACCTGGCAGTATTGTTCCGATGAAGCCACTGGCTGCACCGCCAGCGAGGCTTTTCTGGGCATCGAGTCTGTCGAAGCGGTTGACGACCGCACAATCAAGATCACTTTCGATTCGCCGACGCCCTATCCGTATAACGCTTTTGTCGGCGCGAACACGCCGATCATCAGCAGCGTTCAGTTTGCCGACTGTGTCGGCGCGGCTGCCCAGACCTGCAATGAGCAAAATACCGCTCCACTTGGCACGGGCCCCTTTCGCATCATCGATTTCAAAGTCAACGATGTCGCTGTATATGAACGGAACCCACATTACCACGGCGAGCCGGCCTACTTTGACACGGTGATCTTCAAAGGCGGCGGCGATGCCGCTTCAGCCGCACGAGCGGTGCTGGAAACCGGGGAAGCCGACTATGCTTGGAACTTGCAGGTTGAGCCTGACATCCTGCGCGACATGGAAGCGGCCGGGCTGGGCAAGGTGGTGTCTGCCTTCGCCGGCTATGTCGAGCGCGTTCTGATCAACCAGACCAACCCGCATTCCGATTTGGGCGATGATCGTTCCGAGTACATGGATGGCGATAATCCCCATCCCTTCCTGACATTCCCGCCGATTCCCCAGGCAATGTCGATGGCAATCGATCGCAACCTCATATCCGAACAGCTCTACGGCTTTGCCGGCCAGCCAACCTGCAACGTAATCCCGGCCCCGCTCCACTACGTTTCAGACTCAAACGACAACTGTCTGACCCAGGACATCGACGGCGCCAATGCGCTGTTGGACGAAAACGACGTCCTCGATACTGATGGCGACGGTATCCGTGAATACAACGGCGTTCCGCTGAAGATCTCCTACCAGACTTCCACGAACTCCGTGCGTCAGAAAACGCAGGCCCTTCTGCGCCAGTGGTGGCTCCAGATCGGGATCGAGACCGAACTGATCAACCATGATGCCAGCGTCTTCTTCGGCGGCGATCCCAACAGCCCAGACACCTACCAGAAGTTCTATACGGACCTGCAGATGTACACTACCGGCCCTACGATAGACCCGCAACAGCATCTGTCAAACTGGATTTGCGAACAGATCCCGATGCGGGAAAACTCCTGGGGCGGCGGCAACATCTTCCGCGGCTGTAGCGCCGAATATGATGCGCTGTTTGAACAGCTGACGCAGACTCCTGTCGGGCCGGATCGTGAGGCATTGGTGAAGCAGCTCAACGATATTAACGTTCAGAACAACTTCCAGATTCCGCTGGTATACCGCGGCGAAGTCTCAGCCCGCCTGGACACGCTCAAAGGTGTCTGGATCAACGGTTGGGACAGCCAGATGTGGAATGTCGGTGAATGGCACCGCTAATTTGAATGGCAGTGGGAGGAGAGAAAAACTCTCCTCCCACTTTTTCCTCTTTCCCCTTAAACCGCCGTGGGCCAATATCTCGTCCGTCGCGTTCTCACAATCATTCCGACCCTCATCGCCATCAGCTTCGTCATATTCGCGGTGCTCGACCTCGCGCCCGGCGATCCGACCAGCGCCTTGCCGGAGACCATTCGCCCTGAAATCCGCCAGCAAATACGCAAGGCGATGGGGCTGGATGAACCTTTTCCGGTCAAGTATGGGTTGTGGTTGCGCCAATTCTTTGTCAATGAGCCGTTGTCTCTGATTGAGACAGCGTTCGACATTCAGATCGGGGATGGCGAGAAACGGCTACGGGTGACATCCTGGGGCAGTCGCGGCGTTCCGGTGATGGATATGATCGTAGAACGCATGCCGCAGACGCTTTGGGTCGTGGGGCTGGCCTATCTGGTCGCGATTGCGATCGCGGTGCCGGTCGGCGTTGTATCTGCAATCCGTCAGTACTCAGTCTTTGATCAGGTCGGAACCTTCCTTTCGCTTATCGGCTATTCGATCCCGACTTTCTTCACAGGCCTGCTGATGATTCTGTTATTTAGTGTGAAACTCAAGTGGTTTCCCATGATTTATGACACGAATCTTCAGATAGTAGATTGGGACAGTCTTGTCCAGCAGCTGAAACAGAGCGCCATGCCGGTGGCTGTCCTGGGTTTCTTTCAGGCGGCTACGCTGGCCCGCTTTACGCGCTCGTCAATGCTGGACAACATCCCAATGGACTATGTACGCACTGCGACGGCCAAGGGGTTTCGCGAACGATATGTTGTGATCCGCCACATTTTGCGAAATAGCCTGATCCCTGTGGTCACATTGATTGCGTTGGGCATTCCCGCCATCTTCAGCGGGGCAATTATTACCGAACAGATTTTCAGGGTAAATGGGTTAGGCGCCCTCCTGATCGGCGCGATTCAGCTGAATGACATCCCCTTGGTACAGACCGTCACATTTATCTTTGCCTTTCTCATCGTTATTTTCAATCTCGTTGCCGATGTCATCTATGGCATACTCGACCCGCGCATCAGGTACAGTTAGACTGCACTAGCCGATCGTCACTGTGCAATCAGGCCAGCTGTCGTGAATCGCTGGCCGCTGGAGTGAACATGGCCGTCCGCACGCAAACGGCATCCACTGACAACCTGGCAGTTGGACTTCCGGAACGCCGGTTTCGAACCTTGTGGGGGGATGTGTGGCTGCGCTTTCGCCGCCATAAACTGGCGCTCGTTGGGGTATTCGTGCTCGGGCTTCTGGTTCTGGCGGTGCTCGGAGGTCCGCTCGTCTATACGGTGGACCCGGAGTACAGCTTTATCGTCGATGACATTGACTCGATCAACCAGCCGCCGTCGGTGGAATACCGACTTGGCACGGACGACTTGGGGCGGGACACGCTGGCCCGTAATCTCTTCGGGGGGCGCATTTCGCTGGCGGTGGGCGTGTTCGCCATGTTTGTCTCTATCACGTTCGGCACGCTCGTCGGCGTACTCTCCGGTTTCTTCCGGCGGCTTGACAACCCTCTGATGCGTTTCACCGATCTGATGCTGGCTCTGCCCAGCCTTCCGCTCCTGCTGGTCATAATCATGCTGTTCCGAGACTCGCTCAAGGCGTTGCTCGGCCCGGAACTGGGGATTTTCCTGCTGGTCGTACTCGTGATCGGCATCCTGGGTTGGATGCCGACTGCCAGGGTTGTGCGTGGGTCGGTGCTGTCGATCAAAGAGAAGGAGTTCGTAGAGGCCGCGGTCAGCGTGGGCACGCGCGAGCCCTTGATCCTGTGGCAGCACATCCTGCCCAACGTTCTGAGCCCGATCATTGTTTCTGCAACGCTGGGGGTGGCTGCGGCGATACTTACTGAATCGGCGCTTTCGTTCCTCGGCCTGGGCTTTCCTTCCAACGTGCCTACGTGGGGGCGGCTTCTGTTCGAAAACAAAGACTTTATCACCCAGAATCCATGGCTGGTTATCTGGCCAGGCCTGTTCATCTCCCTTACGATTCTCAGCATCAACTTCATCGGCGACGGCCTGCGCGACGCGCTCGACCCCCGCCAACGCAGGTAGGGTGTGGCTGGTTGCAGAATACAGGTTTCCGACCTCCTCTCGACAGATTCTGGTCCCTCAACGAAGGCGACTGATCACCCTGCCCAGCACAAGATTAATTGCCACCGGGCCGAATACGCGACTGTCTGCGCCTGCCCCGGCGTTGTCGCTGGCGAGGACGAGGAGCAGGCCTTCAGCTCTGCTCTCGATAACTGCCGCCACCCGCTTGACGATGCGCAGGTCAGTTTGGCGCGGGTGACGCGCCACGACAATTTCGTCCTCGCGCGGGTTCCGACTGTTGTAGGCATCAGGATCCAACATCACCACCGCGCCGGCCGCCAAGGTCGGCGCCATCGAGTCGCCGGTCACTCGCAAGAGCCGCCGCCTGCGCATCAGCCACAACGCCATTTCCCGCCAGCCGCTGCGGGGCACCACTCCTTTCATCTTTGGCTCCAAAAAAAGACCGGATCCTGTAAGGGATCCGGCCGTAGCCTTTTATTGCTTTCTACGTAGTGAACCGTCGGCACAGGCCTTCCGGTTCTGACCAGTCCAGGATCAGGTAGCCACGTAGTAGGTTACGTCCCGGCTCTTCGAGCCCCAGAAGACATTGTGGATATCTTCGATGGCGGCCATCAGATCATTGGCCGCGTCCACATCGACACCCTGCTTGACGGCCGAACACAGCTTGGCAGCATTCCAGAACTTGTCATGCAGGTCCGGGGTCTGTTCCAGATGCTCCGGCTTGAAGTAATCGGTCCAAAGGATGAGCAGCTCTTCCTTGGCCAGGTGCGCCTGCTGTTCCTTGATGCTGACGAAGCGGGAATAGGTATTGTGATCGGCAGACTCTGCCGGGCCGAGATCAATAATCTTCTTGGTCATCGACAGCGCTGCTTCGGCGGCGATGCGGGCGGAGGCCGGGTCGTAGACGCCGCAAGGGCCGTCACAGTGAGCGCTGACGGTTTCAACCGCGGTCTTGGCAATCAGCTTGGCAATGGCTTCCTGAAACATGTGGAATCCTTTCTGTGTTCATGAAGGTCAGAAATTGTGATTCACCTAAGGGTCTGACTGCACTCTATCCGATCTGCTTGAGCGTCATGATTGGTCGCCGTGCCTCCGGGAAGGCGATGGCCGCTCATCATGTCGATCACGAGAACTAAACAAATCGCAGTTCAGACAATTCTCTTTCTCTGCAAGCAGGGAAAGTATACCGAATACAGAGGAATGCGTCAATTTTTTGGGAAAAGTTCCCCGCCCGCTGCACTCTGGACCAAATCTGTAGCCATTTAGCTAGTCGGATGCCATTTGAGGAGCGCTTGACAGGCGCCTAATCCTGCATGGCGAAGATGTAATGCCACTCTTCTCCAACCATGATGCAGTCCACCAGGGCATAGCCGGCCGCAAAACACTCTTCGGCCGCCTGTCGCACAAAGAAGCGCCAGTCGAACAGCAGTGTGCCGCCATAGTAGCGCAAAGAGTCGACACTGTCGGGCAGGGGTAGAGCATAAGGGCGGCCATCAGGCGGCGGCGGTGACGATAACGGCGCCCGCGGACTGCCATCGCCCAACGAACGCGTACGCCCGCGTTGCAGGGATTCGATGGGCCACTCCGCCGGAATATGATCACTGGAAAGCGCCTGCTGTACTCTAGGACTGTTCAGGTACCAGTCCACCTGAAAGCGATCGGTCGGCATACCGGCGTTCAGGCTGTCTGTCATCTCGCCATAGACGTTGCGCACGTAGGTGGTACAAAGGGCCCCCAGCCTGTTGATATTTAGCCGTCCGTTGACGCGCTGCAGCGGATCAAAAGTCCAGGTAACCCAATCGGTCCAATCCTGGCGCTGCAACTCTTCACGCTGAAACAGTTTTAGCTGCAGGCCAATGCCGCGGCCGTGCCATGCAGGCAACACACCCATGATATGACTGCAGAACTTAAGCTTTCGCTCGCCTGAACTGCCGAGGCCAAATGCCGGCCAGCCGAAGCAAAAGCCGACCATCCCTTCAGTCTCCTCTGCGCCGTGGTCGACGAATGCGCCCTGCAGCAGACCGCCGCTCTTGGACTGCGTGACCAGCACATGGATAGACATGGTATCGCCGTGCCCACTACCCCAGACAAGGTCTTGTACTACCTGTACGCGGCGGCAGTCTTCCACGGATTTCAGGGTACGGATTTCAATAGGAACGCTCATGCGGCTAATGTCCGACTAGCTGTTTAAGTGGTTGACTGAATGTATCGCGCCGGCCATTGGTCGATTACTTCCTGTCAAAACGGGCGACAAGCGTCACACCTGGTTGATGGGGCTGAAGATCGATTGGCTGCACTGCGGCGAGGCGATATCCCGCCTTGTCTATATCGGCCAGCGCCCGCGCCAGGCGGGAGGGTTCGTCTGTAACGAGGCCGCAGCGGCGGATACGCATACGCGTGAGTAGGGAAAACAGCTCCGGCTCGATGACCCCATCGGGCGGCGATAGCAGCACGGCATCAAACCGGTAATCGCCGCGACGGAGCTTCCTTATGGTCGACAGCATCTCTCCCTGCCAGGGGTCGGCGTTGTCCAGGCCGTCCAAATTGGCTAGCAGAGCGGCTGAGGAGAACTCTGTCTCTTCAACGGCGACGACTGTGGCGACCTGGTCGGCCAAAATAACGGCGCGGGCGCCGATGCCGGCCCATAATTCCAGCAGGTGTTCGAATGTTTTCAGTTCGAGCATCTCAGCCGCCACTGCCGCCACAACTTCCTCTGCCAGCAGGTGTCCGCTGCCAACGCTGCCGCCGACCGGAGGATAAGCGGTAAGCTGACGCCCTTCTACTTGCACGTTGTAACTCCAGTCGCCTACAAGCAGCTCCAGCGAAGGTTCATCACCCTCGTGGAGCAGAAAGACATTGGCGGGCAATTCCAGTTCCAGGCTGGGCGGGTTGTCTCGGTCGCTGTGCAGGAGGAGCACAGCTTTAGCCGCCTCGCTCAGGGAATCCGCTGTACCCCCTACCGCGAGCGTCACGCTGTCCACGACAGGAAGTCCGGATTCCGGAGTAGATTCATTTTCCTCTGCCATGTCCGCCCCGTTCCGATCATTTCGGAATCCTGCAAACAGTTCGGCCAACTGCGGGTGATGCAGAAGACAGGCGTCAATGACTACATGTTCGCCGTTGCGTCCCGCAAGGGTCAGTTGTTTTGAATGTGCGAAGTCAAATCTCATTTGGGTGCGGAATCCAAAATCCAGAACGGCCGGCGCGCCCTCCAAAGAGTCCTCCTCGGGCGCTCCGAGGGCGATCACTTCTGCCACCACTTTTTCGGCGATCTGCCTGCTCTGTTTGCGCGCCTTGCCGAGGCTTCCGTCACGGGCCAAAATATTGACAACAATTTCCCGCTTTAGCTCCAGTTGGCGCTCGTAATCGATCTGTTGCCACTGACAGCCTGCGCACCCGGCGGACTGCCAGGACGGGTTGAGCAGCTTGCCGTCGGCCATTTTCACTGGCAGACGCGGCCCAAAGTGCGGACAGGGCGCCGGCACCCGGTCAGGGCTGGCCTTTACCACCGTGCGCAGGATGCCTCGCCGCCAGCCCTCTTCCTCGGCGACAATTTCTACTTCGACAATCTCCCCCGGGATAGTGTCGGCGACGAGTATGACCCGGCCATCCTCATCGCGGCCAAATCCTTCTCCTGTCGAAGCAACGTGTGTCAGTTCGATTTCAACCTTCGAATTCATCTCTGAATTGTACCCGCTGCCACTAAGTCCCAGCAAGCGACAGAAGAATCCGAATGTGACAAAACTGAGGCGAGCGGTATACCGAGAGCCAGTCCGCAACCGCCATTCCCGTACTTCCCGCCTTTCCTTACCCGGAAGCGACTGGCTGACCAATTCCCGCGGAGTGGTGTGCGATGGAGCCAAGTGAAAAAGGTGCTTATCTCCCCAATGCAGTAAGCCAGAACGACGGCTACACTGCGACTCACCTTGCCCTGCACCTCAGGATCATGTATATTTTTCATACCCTGTCACTAGCAGAAATCGGGCTGAAGCGTTCCAATAGCGGTTGCTGAGTCTCAGGTTGACCGAAATGGCCGGCGCGCTGGTTACCAGCCAGGAACAATGTTCTTTCAGATGCTCTGGCTTTCATATTGTGCCAGAAGAAAAAGTTAAATGTAGGTATGCAGGTTTATTCATTGGAATTTGATCCACCGTCAGCCCGTTCTCCCCGGCAAGACCCCCAAATACTGCCAATAGATTGTGCGAGTGCGGATCGCGAGGCCCGGCCGGGTCCCCCTGCACCACTAACAGTGTCAAGGTCCGGCCTGTGCTGTTCCACTTGCTGGAAGATTCGTAGACAAGATGCAAGCAAATGAACCTGGACCGGTTTTTTGAAGAAGATCGGCCAGAACAGTTGGGCCAGCGCTTCACTCCTTACAGTGAACACACCTCACATGAACAGTGAGGGCATTGCTTGTCCACTAGTTTGACACGAAGTATACTGATTAAGATGTCCACGAATGTCGATGTAGAGGCCGTAGGCCGCCAAGTGCTTTTGCGCAGATTATGTCTATGAGGCGGAGCGTCTCGTCCTCTCGTAAGCATTACCGGATACAGAAAATCTTCAACGTGAATTCATACTGTTTTTAAGTTCCTGGCTGTCGGTATGCGTCTGGCAACCGAGAATCAGGAACTGGGGGCTAAGGCCGCAGGAGAGTCCAATGAAGCTGGCTTTACGGCTTGCATATCTATGGATTGCGCTACTCTGTCTGTTACAGATCGTGTCTGTTTCGGCACAAGAGAGTGGCTATACATACATCGTGCAGCCGGGAGACAGTTGGCCGCTTGTCGCACAGCGGGTCGGGCTTACGGTGAATGAACTGCAAGCTGCAAACCCGGATTCGGTGCGGGCTAACGGTTGGCTGATCGTGGGCGAAAGTCTTTTTATCCCGTGGTCGCCGGATTGGGAGGAGAAGTACTACATTGTCCAACGGGGAGATGGCTGGATCTCTGTTTCAGAGAAGTTCGGCTTGCCCATCGAATTCTTGCAAGGTGCGAATCCGAAAGCACAGCGTGCAAACAACTCGCTGATTGTCGGAGAGCGACTGCTTATTCCGGCGTTACTGCCGACGCCGACCGGAGCGCCGGTCGAGGTATCAACCGAAACATCGACCGGGACTTCAACCGAGACTTCGGCAGTGGCGCCGGCCGAAATTCTGTCCCCTACTGCTACGCCTACTCCAGTCTTGGACCTATTGGCCATCCTATCGAACGAAGGTGAGCCGGCTCCCTTCTTCATTCCCCGCATCAGCCTGCCGCTGCCCACCCGAGTGACGCTGCCGCCATGCCCGGACGTGCCCAACGACCTGGGCCAGACGCTGACCGCTCTGTTCAGGATTCCCACATTCAACCGCAACGCACAGCTCTCATCATTTCTGTCGGACTGCGGCGCTGAATTTCGAATGTTGGTCAACGCTGATCTCAACGCCGACCGTGTGGATGACGCCGTGCTCGTGTTCACAAATGCCAATGGGCGGCGGACTGGCACAGATTCAACCCAGTCCAGGGGTGAGAATTCGGCCGGCCAGCAAGAACTTGTGATCCTCGACGGAGGTAAAGCGCACACTCTGAGCTATGCGATCGCCGCCGCCGGCAAGGTAGAATTGCTGGCAACACAGGACATCAACGCCGACGGTCTGACCGACGTGGTCTGGACGGACACTGTCTGCGGGTCGAATACCTGCTTCGTCACAGTCCATGTCCGCAGTTGGGATGGTGTTGCATGGCGGGACTGGACCAAGGGAACTATCACAATGGCTTCGGCCAATGTATCGCTTACCACCAGCAGTAAGCCGGGAAGGCCCAAAGAAATTCGGCTGACAGGCGGACAGTACGCCGGAGCCGACACTGGTCCACAGCGTGCACGCACAGTCATTTGGACCAGCACGGACGGCGCTCCTTATACCTTGGGCAGCGAAAGACTGGCGCCAAGCCTGTGCCTTTACCACACAGTGATCGATGCCAACCATGCCATGGCTGAGGAACTCTATCTTGAAAAGGCACAGTGGCTTTATACCGATGCCGTACAGAACCAGAATCTGCAAGCGTGTGGAAATCGCAGCGACGAGCTATCGGAATTGCGCAGCTTTTCCCTCTTCCGACTGGCCCTGATCGCCGGCTATCTGTCGAATCCGGAGTTGGTTGCGACGCGCGTGCAGAGACTCGCCGCCACGTACAACAAGCAAATTTACGCGGAAGTGGCCGTGCGCTGGTTTGCTGCTTACCAACAGAGCGGTGACGCCCAAACGGCTTGTGAAACGATTAACGACTTCGCCGCGGGTACACCGGAGGTAGTGGAAATACTGGCTGACTACGGTTACGCTAATCCGACTTTCACAGCGGAGGACGTTTGCCCTTCTCTGAACATAGAACTGAAGGCGGAGCCCGAATCGCTTCTGACCCAGGTTGAAGGATTGCCCGACTGCCCGCAGACATCTGCGGACTATCTAGCAGTTCTCCCTGAGATAATCAGTGGCGTTTCCCTGGACCCAACTTCAGGTCAGAATGGCGGACGCGGCCAAACGGAGGCCGGCATACTGAGACTAAGAACCTTTGTCGATTCTTGGCTGCAGGCTTGCGATGCAGTGAGCGGTGAGCGCGGCGCACTGCTGATCTTCGACTTGAACGAGGACGGTTTGGAAGATTTAGTTGCCATGCCGACCATCATCAGCGATGAAGGATTCGGACGGGGCGGGGCGGATGGCGTTGTTCTCGTCCTGCACCAGCGCGATGACGGCAGCTTTCAGACGGCCTATGCTCCTGAAGTTGAAGGCCAGCCCAAGTTCCTGGCAATAGGCGATGCCAATGAGGACGGAAAAGTGGACCTAATCTGGCAGGTGGAGCGTTGCACCACTTTCTGTCTCGTAACGGTGAATGCAATAACTTGGGACAACGAAGCGGCCACCTATCTGCCCGTGATTGGGGCGGGTGCCACAATCGCTGAAGGCACAGTAGTGGTTGACATGATCGATGAAGAGTCGTCTACTCTGCCGCGTGTCCGCCGCCTTTGGTTTAGCGGGGGGGTCAGCGGTACGGATGAGAAAGGGCTGAATATACCCCACACGGAAATCTGGTACAGCATGGGCGGCTTGCCATTGCGCCGTTTCACCTGGTCCTATGACCGGGCAAACGATGCCAGCAACTGCTTGGGGCTGCGCCTGATCGAGGCGAATGCGGCTCTGCATGCGGCAGGGCCGGAGGGAAACCGGGCCAGCTATGCAGCTGCAATCGAGTTGTACAAGGCCACCCTTGAGTCGACTGATTTGAAGCCTTGCAGCGTGCAAGGTACAGACCCTGAAGAGGAAGTGGCCATGCTGCGAGGGCTCGCCAATTTCCGACTGGTCCAGGCATTGACATTGAACAACGAAAGGGTTGAGGCCGAGTCATTGCTGGATGCACTTGAGGAAGACCATCCGGAAGACAAATATACCAATGCGGCGCGCGCCTGGTTGAGGGCCTATACATCCGTTCCCAACCCGGTGGCAGCCTGCGCCGCTGTAATGTCGATCTTTTTGGACAGCCCTGAACTCTGGCAGATTACTGAGGAATTCGGGCGTGATCACCCGTCGCTGAACATGCGGCAGGTCTGCTACACGCCCAGCAGTGGTGAGGAATTCGAATTCCGCCTTACTCCGAACTGGTAATTACGGGTGTACCGGCGGCCATAGCTTCCAGCACCATCATGCCGAAGCCTTCATAACTGCTGGGGAAAAGAAATGCGGTGGCGCCCGCATTTAGGGCTGCCTTATCTTCCTCATCCACCCAACCGACGAAGCAGACGTGTTCTGTCAGTTCGAGTTGGCGGACGAGCCGCTGTGGGTCCGGGAAAAAGGCCGAGTCCGCATGCGGCAATTTGCCGGCAAGCACCAATTGCACTGCCGGATCCCCTCCTTGATCGAGATATCTTCGATAGGCGCGCACGATTCCAAGCACATTTTTGCGCACATCAAATCCGCCCAGATAGAGAAAGTAGCGTTCCGGCAAGGAATACTTTCGCGCAATTTGGCGATGGCGGTGAAGATTGGGGACACCCGCTTCACGCGCCTCTTCGCCATCTTCACTGTTCGGCCCGTGATGAATAGCAAATACACGGTGGCCGGGGAGCCCCAGATGGTCGATTATGTCCCGCCGGCTCGCTTCACTGACTGTCAGTACGGCCGCGCAGCGCCGGGCGGTATTGCTGACCAGCCTGGTATACAGGCGTCCCGCCCATCCGCCGCGGTAAGATGGCAGAAGCAGGGGAATCAGGTCGTGAACGGTGACAACTGTCGGCTTGGGCTGCCATAGGGGAGCCGCCCAGTAGGGAACCAGCAGCAGATCGGCGTCAAGGCGCTGCGCGCAACGGGGCACTGTCACTTGCTCCCAGTAGAGCTTCGCCAGTTGACGGGGCAGGCGCGGCGGTGGAGATACGACCGTTGTCAGTGGAGTGGAGTTCTGCGAAAGCGAATAGATGTGTTCGTCTGATTTTGGCGCACGGGGCAGAAGCAGGGTATATCTGACCGTTCCTTTGCCATATGGCTGCCGAGTCGGGCTATTCTGCCCGTAAGCATCTTCCGACGCTTCAAGTCCGGCCAGATGGGGCAACAGCCGGTGCAGATATTGACCGCTGCCGGTGTTGGGTTGTTCCCAAAACCAGCCACTGACGACAATGTGCATGGCAATACCAGAAATCGGTGGGGGAAACAAGGCCGCATGCGCAGTGGCCTAGCCGTTGGCTGCAGACGCTCTGGCCCACTCTACGGTACGGCGCAACCCTTCCTTGAGGTCGACATCAGCTTCCCAACCCAGTTCCTGCCCTGCCTTCGAACAGTCCAACCAGGTAGCCCGCACTTCGCCAGCTGGGCGGGGCATATGGGAGGGCGTTTGGCCATAGCCGGTCTGTTCTGCAAGCAGTCGATAGACGGTGTTGATGTCCGTAGGACGGCCTGTGCCCACATTGTAGGTGCCGTTCACATCGCAGGCCAGCGCCAGAACGTTGGCCCTGGCGACATCGTCAACGTAGACGAAGTCTCGCCTTTGGGCGCCATCGCCGGTGATGTAGGTCGCCTGATCGGCCAACATCGCGCCGGCGAAGATGGCGACGACACCGGCCTCGCCCTTGACATCCTGCCGCGGGCCGTAGACGTTTGCGTAACGAAGGATGACATAAGGCAGGCCGTAGTTCTGACTATATAGCTCGATGTAATGCTCGCAACTGAGCTTGTTTGCGCCGTAATTGTCTTTGGGTTGTGGACGGCTCTCTTCAGTGAAGGGCAGAATTGGGGAACGGGGTGCCGCGTGGTCGCTAATCTTGCTCTCGTCCAGGCACTCTTCCCGCGGTTCGCCTTCTCCGTAGACAGCGCCGCCGGTGCTGGCAAAAACGAACTTGGAGCAATTGTACTCTTTCACCAGTTCAAGCAGGTGCAATGTGCCGATTATGTTGACTTCGGCATAGGTGATGGGATCCTCCATGCTCTCGCGCACATTCGCAAGGGCTGCCTGATGCACAACTCCCTGTGGACGTTCCACTGCAAACAGCTCTGCCAGACCGGCCTGATCGCGAATATCGACATCATAGAGCGGCACATCGGCAGGGACATTGGTCCGTTTGCCGGTTCGCAGACTGTCGGCAATAACGACATCGTGGCCGGCCTTGAGCAGCCAGTGCAAGATGTGGCTGCCTATAAATCCCGCTCCGCCCGTAACCAGTATTTTCACGCAGCGCTCCTCTAAGGATACTTCTGATTCAGGATTTTCAGTATAAGGAGTTCGCGCGGAATGCAAAAATCCTGCCAGCGGCGCGGGAATGCCGACATGGCCCGCGGCCAGTGCCGCGCGTGTGCGCAGTCCGTCCAGGACATCACCTGCCGTCGTCAGCCCTACCGGGAAATGACGACAAGCGCTTCTCGGCATTGGCTTTTCCAGGCGGCAGCCGTATACTTCAAAATTTGGTGGCTCGCGGCGAACCGCCTCACTGACAACTTTCCCACCATTTGCCATTCACTGCAGGAGGAGACGGGTTGGGAATGCTAATCCACAACGCGAACGTTATCACATTTGACGACACGAACAACGTTTTGCCGGACGGCGGTGTCTATTTGCGCGGCGATGAAATTGTCGCTGTCGGCGAGAGCCGTACCTTGCTGAACAGCTATCCCGATGCTGAACGTTGGGACGCGCAGGGCAAGCTGTTGATGCCGGGCATGATTTGCGCACACACGCACTTCTACGGCGCATTTGCCAGGGGGATGTACATTCCCGGGGAGCCGGCCAAAGATTTTCCGGAGATTCTGCAGAAACTGTGGTGGCCCCTGGATCGCTCGCTGGATTTGGGCGGCGTGCAGAGTTCAGCCGAAGTTTGCCTGGTGGACGCGATCCGTAATGGTACAACCACGCTGATCGACCACCATGCCAGCCAAAATGCGATCGACGGCAGCCTGGACGCAATAGCGGAAGCGGTGGAAGCCAGCGGGCTGCGTTCGGCGCTCTGTTACGAAGTTACGGACCGGGACGGTCCGGCTGCGGCGCAGGCAGGCATCCGCGAAAACATTCGTTTTGCCGCGGCCTTGCGCGGTTCGCCGCTGGCGGAGCGGGTCGCGGCAACTTTCGGCCTTCACGCCAGCATGACACTCTCCGATGAAACGCTGGAAGCCTGTCGCGCGGAGAGCGATCGTTTCCATGTTCACGCGGCAGAACACCAGGCGGATGCCTGGGACAGCCTGAGCCGCAGCGGTAAGCGCACGGTCGAAAGATTGCACAGTTTTGGCATCACCGGGCCCGAAAGCATCCTGGCACATTGCATACATATCGACGCTTGGGAGATGTCTCTACTGAAGGAATCGGAGACGTACGTATCGCATCAACCGCGCTCGAACATGAACAATGCGGTGGGCGCGGCCAATGTGCCGGCGATGCTGCGGGGAGAAATGCCGGTTTGCCTCGGCAATGACGGGTTCAGCAATGATATGTTCGCAGAGATGAAAGTGACGGACCAGCTGCACAAAGTGAACAGTGGAGATCCTCGCACGCTCGGCGCGGATAAAGTTGTAGAGATGGCGGTCTACAACAACCGCAGATTGGCAGACTCCTTTTTCGAAAAGCCGGTTGGCATTCTAACGCCAGGCGCGTTTGCCGACCTCATTCTGCTCGACTACTATCCGACGACGCCCCTGCACAGCGACAATCTGCCCTGGCATATCCTGTTTGGCATCAGCGGCGGCCATGTACACAGCACAATCTGCCACGGTCAGACCCTGATGCGAGATCGGGAGTTGCTCACCGTGGACGAGGCGGTGATTGCTGCCCGCAGCCGAGAACGCGCGCAGGAGACGTGGGAAAGATTCTGGCAATAGTGCAGGCAGCCGCTTTTGCCCAAGAGAGAGGAAATCGCGATGAACGGTCCAACGTTGGCCGTAATTGGGGGTACTGGCGAAGAAGGTTCAGGTCTGGCTTTGCGCTGGGCAGCGGCTGGCTATCCGGTTCTGATAGGAAGTCGCAGCCGGGAGAGAGCTGGCGCCGCTGCTGAAGAGCTGGCTTCGCTCTTGCCTGCCAACAACTCGACGCGCATCGGCGGCGATACCAACGCGGCCGCAGCTGTTGCCGCGGATGTGGTCATCCTCAGCGTCCCATACGACTCCCAAGCCGGAATCATTGAACAGATTCGGGAAGGCTGCCAGGGCAAGACAGTAGTCAGCGTCGTCGTTCCGCTGAAGCCGCCGCGGGTAAGCCAGGTTTGGCGTCCGCCGGGCGGGTCGGCGGCCGAAGAGGCACAGACGCTGTTGGGAGACGGTGCACGCGTGGTGGCTGCGTTCCAGAATATCAGCGCAACGCATCTGAAAGATCTGGACCACACTGTCGACTGCGATATCCTCATAACGGGCGACGACAAAGCGGCCAAGCAGACCTCGATCGAACTGGCACAAGCTGCGGGAATGCGTGGCATCGACGCCGGCCCTCTTGTAAACAGCAGCGTAAGCGAAGGCTTGACGGCCCT
The DNA here is from genome assembly GCA_965116395.1 of Caldilineaceae bacterium. Lineage (GTDB taxonomy): Bacteria > Chloroflexota > Anaerolineae > Caldilineales > Caldilineaceae > Bin5. The sequence continues at coordinate 3,415,866 of OZ220684.1, read as the reverse complement.
CCTCATCGGCATAAACATCCGCAACAAGGTTAAGGGCAGCGGAATCAGAATCACGGGAGTTTAGCGCGGGAGGATGGCTGGTATCTGCTTTACCAGTAACCGTCCAGCAGCCACAATTATGAGCATCGGGGATGTCATCTCCAACCTGCGCCGAGATACAGGATTTATGGCCAACGTCACCGCCTGGGAGACGTTACCGGCCCGCCCCGGCAAGCTTGTGGAGATACCGACCGACCTTCATCCAGCGCTGACAGGGGCGCTTCATCGTCGCGGGATTGAGCGGCTCTACAGCCACCAAGGAGATGCTGTTAGCCTTGCTTTGGGCGGCCACCCCTCGATCGCTGTGGTTACGCCGACGGCCAGCGGTAAGACGCTGTGCTACATGTTGCCTGTCCTGCAGGCACTGCTCAACGACGCGGAAGCAACAGCACTCTTCCTCTTCCCCACCAAAGCCCTTGCCCACGATCAGCTGGCGGAGATCCGGGACTGGATATCGGAGATAGCCGGTACAAGCACTTTTGCTGAAAATCAACTTGCAGAGAAACAACCGGCAGGAAACGCCAGTTCCCCGCCTGACCACATCGTCGCTGCCTATGACGGAGATACTCCTGCCGCCCAGCGCCGACCGATCCGACAGAATGCCAGGCTGCTTCTGACCAACCCGGACATGCTTCACGCCGCCATACTGCCCCATCACGGCGACTGGGAGCGTTTTCTGGCGGGTCTGCGCTACGTCATCATCGACGAGATGCACAGCTATCGCGGCGTTTTTGGCAGCCACGTGGCGAATGTCTTGCGCCGGCTGCGGCGGGTTGCAGGCCACTATGGCGGCCGCCCCCAGTTCCTGCTTACCAGCGCGACAATTGCCAATCCCAGTCAACTGGCAGAGAGTCTCAGCGAACGCCCGGTGCGGGTGATCGACGGTAACGGCGCGCCGCAGGGCAGAAAGCATATCCTGCTGTACGCGCCGCCCCTGTACGATCCGATTCAAGGCCTACGCCGCAGCAGCGTACTGGAATCCCAGGACATAGCAGTCCGCTTTCTCCGGGGCGGACTGCAGACGATCGTCTTCGGCCGCGCCCGGCTGACGGTCGAACTCCTGCTTAGCTATATTCGGGAACGGCTGCAAAGTAACGATGGCGAGGATCAAGAGAATGTCCCACAGTTCGCTCGCCTGGCGGTGCGCGGCTATCGCGGCGGTTATCTTCCGCAGGAACGACGCCAGATCGAAGCGGGTCTGCGGGGAGGGACGGTGCGGGGCGTGGTTGCGACCAATGCGTTGGAGCTGGGCATCGACATCGGGCAGTTGGAGGCGGCGGTGATTTGCGGCTACCCGGGCACGATTGCGGCCGCGTGGCAGCAGTGGGGCCGGGTCGGTCGAACGACGGGAGAGTCTGTGGCGGTGCTGGTGGCAACGGCGGGTGCGCTCGATCAGTATATCGTCAACCAGCCGCAGTATCTGCTGCGACAATCACCGGAACGCGCTTTTGCCAACGCGGACAATCTGATGCTGCTGGTGGACCAGATGCGCTGCGCCGCCTTTGAGCTGCCATTTGTGGAGGGGGAACAGTTTGGGCTGTCTCCCCACACGGCCGAGGTTCTCGAACTGCTTCGCGAAGAGGAGAGCGTGCAGCAGTACGGCACTCGCTTCCTGTGGAGCGGAGACGGCTATCCCTCTCGCCAGTTCGGCCTGCGCAGCATCAGCGGCGATCCGGTTGTGGTGCAGGCGGGGGCATCGGACAGGGCTTTTGTTTCAAGGTACGGCGCTCGACACGAGGGTTCGGGGATGCGGCAGGCTTCAGACGCGGCTCTGAACCGCAGCCAGGAGGATGTCCGGTTTGAGGTCATAGGAGAGGTTGACGCGGCGAGCGCGCCGTTACAGGTGCATGAAGGGGCTGTCTACATGCACGAGGGCCGTAGCTATCTGGTGGAACGGCTGGACCTGGACGAAAAGTTGGCCTGGGTGTGGCCTGCCGAGGTGGAATATTACACGGAGGCCAGCACGGAAACCGATATTGAAGTGCTGTCGGTGCAGGAGAGCCGCGTGAGCAGCGGCGCAGAGGTTGGTTACGGGGAACTGTTCGTGACCTCACAGGTGACACAGTACCGACGTGTGCGACGCTTCACCCATGAGAATCTCGGCATACTGCCGCTTGACTACCCGCCGACTACACTGGACACGGCCGGCTACTGGCTGGAGGTGACCGCTGATGCGCAGATTGCGCTGATGGAAACGGACGACTGGCGGGATTTGCCAAATGACTACGGTCCTGATTGGCAGGACCAGCGCGCCAAGACGCGCGCTCGAGACGGCTTCCGCTGTTCTGAATGCGGCGCTAAGGAGACTGGCAACCGACAGCACGATGTGCACCACCGGGTGCCATTCCGCGTTTTTGGGTATGTTCCGGGCCTAAATCGAAATGACCGGGAGGCCAACCAGCTGAACAATCTCGTCTTGTTATGCCGTCGCTGTCATCACCGCCTGGAGGCGGGCGTGCGCGCGCGAACAGGCATGGATGGGGTTGCCTACGCGCTGGGCAATCTGGCCCCCCTGCATTTGATGTGTGACCGGCGAGACATTGACGTTGCCATCATTCGGGAGAGCGGAGGGGGCGAACAGGTCGCGCTCCCTTCTCCGGATGATTCGCAGGCGACGCAAGGGCCGCTTTTTGCTCCGCGCATTTATATCTATGAGCGCATCCCTGCCGGAATCGGCTTCAGCGCCCAGCTGTACGAGCGCCACGACGATTTGATGTCGGGCGCGGCAACCTTAATTCGCAGTTGCGGTTGCCGCTACGGATGTCCTGCCTGCGTGGGTCCTGTGCTACTGGTGGATGATGTGCAGCTACCAGGGAGGGATTCCGCTAGTGCATCAATTGCCTCAGCTACAGATTTTTCCGGTCAGGAGGTCTCGCTTTGGGAAGACGCGCCGGCTCGACGTGGGGGGCAGAGTGGAGCAAGGTTGGAGCCTCGGCCTCTATTGGAAACGAAACAGCTTGCTCTAGCGCTGCTGGCTGCGTTGACAGGCCGCTGAGATGACTGGCGGACTAGTGGATCCTTGCTTTATCCAGGCACTTGGCAACATCCACGCAGTGCGAACGCGGGAAGCTCGGCTAGCCGGAATAAAATCGAAAACTCCAGGGCACAGTTTGAACCCACATCAGAATTTGCTTGGTCCACTAGTCGTCATCGTCTGCTGAGTTAGCCGAATAGCCCCTGATCGCGGCGCATCGGAGAGAACGAATGCCGATGGGCCGGGCAGGGACCGAATTTTTCGATGGCGGCGAGATGGGAGGGCGCGGCGTAGCCTTTGTGGCTGTGGAAGCCGTAGACCGGATAGTCTTCATGCATTTGGCAGAGGAGTCGATCGCGATGAACTTTTGCCAGGATGGAGGCGGCGGCGATGGAAACGATTTTGAGGTCGCCCTTGGTGAAACTCTGCTGAGGAAGATTGAGTGACTTGAGCTGCACCCAGTCGAGCAGCAGATGATCGGGGGCAGGAGAGAGTGCTTGGACAGCGCGGCGCATCGCCAAGCGGGTGGCAGGTGCGATGCCGCTGGCGTCGATTTCGGCGGCGGAGGCTTCGCCCAGTGACCAGGCGGCAGCTTGCTCCTGAATTTGTACGGCTAGATCTTCGCGACGAGGGGGCGACAACAGCTTGCTATCCTGGACTTCGGCCCAGAGGCCGGCGTGCCTGGTGTTTGCGGGCAGAACGACGGCACCGGCCACCACTGGACCGGCGAGCGCGCCGCGTCCGGCTTCGTCAAGACCGGCAATGTGGACGAACCCGGCGCGCCACAGTTTTCGCTCCTCATCGAGGGAAGGATAGAGCTTCTTCAGATCCTGTTCCTCTTTGCTCAACTCCGTCATTTTGCCACATAGTTCGCGGTTCTTGGAGTTGCATCTACTTCTTCTGGGACGTCCCAAGAATTATGCAGTCGATGTGCAATTTTCACCGGTTGCACCTGCGTCCGCAGGGGAGCCTCAGGCTATACACAGGCGAATATTGAAGGCAACTGACTACATCTTCTTGCGCTGGGACGTCCCAAAAATTACACAGTCGATGTGCACTTTTCACCGGCTGCACCTGCGTCTGCAGGGGAGCCTCAGGCTATACACAGGCGAATATTGAAGGCAACAGACTGCATCTTCTTGCGCGGGGACCCCTCAAAAATTGCACAGTCGATGTGCACTTTTCACCGGCTGCATTTGCGTCCGCAGGGGAGCCTCATGCTATTCACAGGCGAATATTGAAGGCAACAGACTGCATCTTCTTGCGCGGGAACCCCTCAATAATTGCACAGTCGATGTGCAATTTTCACCGGCTGCATTTGCGTCCGCAGAGAAGCCTCAGCCTATACACAGGTGAATATTGAATGCCACCGACTGCCGCTTCTTCCGCTGGGACCCCTCAATAATTGGACAGTCGATGTGCAATTTTCACCGGCTGCATTTGCGTCCGCAGAGAAGCCTCAGGCTATTCAGAGGCGAATATTGAAGGCACCAGACTGCATCTTCCTGCGCTGGGACCACCCTCAAGAATTACACAGTCGATGTGCAATTTTCACCGGCTGCATTTGCGTCCGCAGGGAAGCCTCAGGCTATACACAGGTGAATATTGAAGGCACCAGACCGCATCTTCTTGCGCTGGGACCTCTCAGTAATTACACAGTCGATGTGTAATTTTCACCGGCTGCACCTGCGTCCGCAGGGGAGCCCCAGGCTGTACACAGGCGAATATTGAAGGCAACCAACTGCGTCTTCTTTCGCAGGGACCCTCCAATATTTGCACAGATATTGTACAATTATCGCCTGCTGCATCTGTGTCCGATTGGACGTCACTCTATTTCCAAAGAATCTCCACGTCCTGGCGAGGTTTGAAGCCGAGGATACGTTTCGCCTTCTCGTTGCTGAATTTGCCGTGGGGCATGTCGGCGAAGACGTAGAAGACTTCATTGCGGGATGGCAGCGCGTCGAGATCGATTTCAAGCCCGAGGGTGAAGGCTTCGGCCGCGTTTTCCCAGGAGATGACGTAGGGCGCGTAGCGTTCGCCGGGTTGGATTGCCGCCGGGTCTTTGAAATTGTAGAACAGGTAGTGCTGTACGCTGATGTCGTGATGCTGGGTGAATACGCGACAGATTTCCAGCCCAATGCACTTGGTCAGAGCGTAGAGGTTAGTCCCTGGTTGGGGCGGGATGTCGGGGCCGATGTCGAAATCATGAATTTCGGTGATATGGCGTCCGGCGACGGTGTAGTGCGGCCCGGTGTTGATGACGCGGCGGATACCGTGGGTGACTGCGGCCTGCATCATGTTATAGCAGCCGCGGGTGCTGACATCCCAGGCAGTTTGGCGGTGGCGGCGAAGGACGGAAAGATTGAGGATGGCGTCCATGCCTGCGGCCGCGGCGACGACGCCGTCCAGGTCGGAGGCGTCGAGCAGGAGAAACTCCCCTGGAAGATCCTCTTGCGGCGGGTTGATGTCGGTAATGCGCAGGTTGTGGGCGGGCGCTAATTCGCGGGCCACATAGGGGCCCAGCATGCCTGCGCCGCCGAGAATGAGTACGTTCATTATGCTCTTTCCCCTATGTGTGTAATCGACCAGGCTTCAGCGCCGCCTTCTTCGCGGGACCTGTGCTTGGCGGCGAGCAAGGCGGGCTCAGCGAGTGCCTCGCCGACGGCGACTGCGACGGTATCGTTGGACGCTTCTCCCAAGCGCAGGATATTGATTCCCAAACTGCCTTCGCGGGCGAATTCGCGGCTGATTTGCTCGGCAAGGTGTTTGGTGAGCGTGGGCGGCTGCGTGCGAGGCAGAGGCCGCCAGGTCTCTTGGACGCGAAAGCCGGAGGGATAGTCTGCCATGAGTTCGAGCGTGCTTAGCAGAACAACCTGGGATACGCCCTCTTGGGCGGCGGCCATCAGCAGGTTGTATGTGCAGCGAGTGGCGGCATCGAGCTGTGCGGTCACGTCCTCGTCCAGGAGGGGCTCTACGGCATGGATGATGGCGTCCATCCCGCGTGTGAGCAGGTTTGTCGAGCGGTCGTGCCCCAGCGCGGATAGGACAAACTCGTGCGCCGTCTCCACATGCGCCCGTTCGGTCAGCCTTATCTCGTGGAACTGGGCCAAGTAATCTGCCAAAGCGGCGCAGCGTTCATGCCTGGCCGAAGTAATCAGGATCTGCATGCGTTTTTCTCCTTCATTTATCAGGCCGATGCGCCCGAATAGAATTTGATTCCCACCCGCCAGAACCAGCGGGAGACGAGTAGCATAGCGACAGCCAGGGCAATCGTGCCGTACAGGTTAGCGTCGGTTATGCGCCCGCTGACGGCGGAGGCGGGCACGGTGGTGGCGAAGGCGACCGGGACCAGGAAAGTCAGGATGGCGCGCAGCCAGGCGGGATAGATGCTGACGGGCCAGCGGCCGGCTTGCCACATGCTCATGAAGATGACCTGGATATTTTCGACCTTCACGAACCAGAATGCGCAGGTGCTGAGCATAAGCCAGAAGCTGTAGATGATCAAGCCGCCGCACAACAGTGTTACGCCAAAGACTACGGTATCGATCAGACCCAACTGGGCGCCAAGCCGGACGAGCGCCGTGCCCAACACCGGCAGGGCGATAAGCACGTCCACCAAGCGCCAGATTTCGACGCGTTGGATGCTGACGAGCACCTGCGAGTCGGCCGGTTTTGTGAGTGTGAAGTCGAGCGTGCCCTGGCGTACATCCTCCATGAATTGGGTCATCGAGGGGCGGATGATGGTGCGAATCAGTCCGCCGATGAGGAAATAGACGCCGATCAGCGCCAGCAGTTCCTCCGGCCGCCAGCCACCCAGCGTGTCGGTGTGACTGAAAACGACGGCCAGCCCGCCGAGGGCGACGCCCAGATCGAGCGCCGACTGGATCATATTTATCCAGAAGTTGGCCCGGTATTCAAGTTCTCCGAGGATGCCGACTCGGACGTAGGTGGCGAAAAGGCGAAAGTAGTACATGGTTGCGGTTGCGGGTCAGGCGCCAAAGGCGGCGTAGCGTTTGATACCGGCCCGGTAGATGAGCTGCATGAAGAGATAGCCGGCGAGCAGCCAGAAGAGCTGGGCGCCGATGCCGATGAGCAGCTCTCTGGGCGTAACACGCCCGAGCAGGAGTTCGACAGGGAAGGCTAGCATCCAGCGGAAGGGCAGGATGTTGGCGGTAACCTGCACGATCTGAGGAAACAGTTCGAGAGGAGCCAACTTTCCCGATAAGAAGAGTGTGGTGACGATATAGGCTTGGTTCATGGCATCAATGCGCGTGGTCCAGAATGCGACCATAGCCATTCCCCACTCCAAGTAGAAGCGCGACAGGAAAGCAAGGATCAGGACGGGCACAAATGCCGCCAGCGACCAGAGGGTTGGCTGCCAGGAAGCATCGAAAAACCAGGCCAGCAGCGCGGCGAGCGGCACCATTACGACTAACGTCAGAAACTTGTAGCCAACATTGTAGGAGATGTCATTGTGGATCGGGTGAATAGGCTTGAGCAGCATGACCGAAAACAGGCCCATGCGGATCCGGTAGACGTACTCCCACATGATCCATGTAAACGTGGCGTGGGTCACCATCATCATGGCGATGTAGTAGACGGCAAAGTCATTTTCAGTATAGCCGCCCACTGCTCCGCCCTGCTGTTGAGCCACTGTACGCCATACGACGAGGTACATCAACGGCTCGATGATTCCGCCGAGCAACCAGATCAGCATAGAAACTCGATACTGGAACTGCTCCATCAAGGCGAGGCGGAAGTAGCTCTTGTAAATTGCGTAGAAAGCGAGCATATGCGGTCTGGAGCTCAGACTCTCCTGGATGAACGCTCAAAAATCATTGAGTGGCTGCGCCGGGCATGTTTCATGGCATTTGGCAGACGATGCCTGGGGCAACCGGCTAAGGCGAGCACTTGGATCCGTCGTCAATGCTGACCGTATTCGTTTGTTGGGTCCCGGTAAATCGAATGATAGTGACCGTCATTGGCGCTGACCGGGCCACGCGTTAAGAACTCGATAATCAGGTCCGGGCCTTGAATACGGAAGTAGATAGCGCCAGCGCCATCGGTGGGCCCATGCCAGGCGAAATAGGTGTCGTTCAGACTGGACTCGATCTCATCCATACGCAACCCGGCATTTCGGGCTGGGAGCATGCCAACCCAAAGGGACACGAGATCGAGGAGAGCCTGTTGCTGGCCGGGATCCCAACTACTCGCTTGCGACCCTTGTAGTTCAGGGATGACTCCGTCCTGGCCTGCACCGGTGAGCAGGCCGTTCGGACGCCTTGGCACGAGTGCTGCGTCTCTCGCTGCAGCGGACAGGCCGTTAACGAGTGCCAGCCCGGCCTCGATCTCATCGGCGAATGGCGCGACGGTCCCCTTTCCTTCGCTTGCCCTTTCGCCGCCAAGTGTTGCGAAGATTTCGTCGACCGCGGCCTCGTCGATAACGGCCGGTTCGACTCCGATGAAGGCGGGGGACGTCGTGATGCGGCCATCAGATATCGACATATTGATAGCCAGGTGATGACCGCCAAACTGCCATGCCCAAGGCTCTGTCGGCGACGGTGTACCGAAGAAGGCAAGCCAGTAGTTTCCCTCACTCCATCCAAGCCGGCCAGCGTTTTGGGATTCTGACAGGACGGCTTCTGCGGCGACAATTGCGGTCACGGTTTCGAGGCCTGCAGGGCTCATAGTGGTGGAGAGAAAGGCAAGCATAGCAGCGAGCTGGTTTTCGCTGAGATCTCCGATACGAACGCCGTTGCGGTCGAAGGGCAGCATGCCGGCGGGCAGGTTTGACCAGTTGGGCCGCTTGTTGCTGTCAAACGGAAGGAGGGCGGCTTCTTTTTGTTGTGCATCGAGGAGCCCAATGAAGTCAATCGCGGTAGTAACTATCAGGGCCAGTTCTTCCTCGCCCATGCCCGCTGAGACTTGCTCATCCCGTTGCGTTTGTTCGCCGTCCTCCGCGGTAGCCGCCGCGGGGGACATTTCACCATTCTCGCCCGAAGTCGTGGGGGCCCTGGTGGTCGAAGGCGCCGGAACTGGCTCCGCGCTCGAAACGGGGGCCGACGTCATACATCCCACCAAGAGTGTGGCCGGGAGCAGAACGGAAGCGAGGGCAATTCTCAGCTTGTAAGGCAGACAGCAGTTCAATTTTCGACTGTCCTATTCGCTCTGCTCTTTTTGCGAGTCGGGCGCATCCAGCGGGTTTGGTGACTGACTGAATACATGCTCGATTACGTCCTCGATGGGCGGGTCCTGCACGGTCAGATCAGAGACATCCAACTCGGCCAGCAGACGCCCGGTGACGGAGGCGGTATCGACTCTAGGGACTCGCAGCGTGATGCGGCCCTCGCTCTGGGCCATCACCTCACCGTACTGCGCCAGCTGTCGGTCACCGGCACCGTTATGCAGTTCCACTTCGACGGTCTTGAAAGGGGCAAAGCGATCGGCCAAGCCGCTAAGTTGGCCATCGTAGAGCAAGTTGCCATGATGGATGACGAGCACACGTTGGCAAAGAGCTTCCACGTCGGCCATATAATGACTGGTGAGCAGGACGGTGGCGCTGGAACGCTGATTGTAATCGGTAATGAACTGACGGATACGGCGCTGCATGGTAACGTCAAGCCCGATGGTCGGCTCGTCCAGGAACAGCACTGACGGGCGGTGGAGGAGCGCGGCTGCGATTTCACATTTCATGCGCTCGCCCAATGAGAGGTTACGGGTAGGTTTGCGCAACAGGGGGGCCAAGTCCAGCAATTCGGTCAGTTCGTCAACGGTACGCTTGTACTCCGGTTCGGGGATGCGGTAGACGGCTCGATTCAGTTCGAAGGTGTCGATGACAGGGATGTCCCACACGAGCTGGTTGCGCTGCCCCATTACCAGCGTCATCCGGCGCAGGTAGTCGCGGTTGCGCTCCCAGGGGCGATAGCCGAGAACGGTTGCGCTGCCGCCGGTTGGATGGAGCAGACCGGACAGCATTTTCAGGGTTGTGGTCTTGCCGGCGCCGTTGGGGCCGAGGAAGCCGACGATCTCCCCTTCGCTAACGGAGAAGGAGATTCTGTCCACGGCCTGAACGTCGCGCGTTTTGCGCTTGACGATACTGCGCATTGAGGCGAGAAGCCCCGCTTCGCGTTCGCTGACTGTGTAGACCTTGCTCAGTTCGTCGAGTTGAATAACAGGCTTTTGATTCACGGAGGCTCAACTCCCATTTGCGTCCGGGCCGGCGGTGACCTGCGTATAGGAATCTGTGCGCAGATAGTCGGCGGCCACGCGCTGGACATCCTCTTTTGTGATGGCGCGTATACGTTCCTGGTATGTTTGCAGGTAGTCGAGGCCCAGACCAAACCATTCCATACTGAGCAGGATCGAAGCCACGCCGTCGTTGGTCTCCAGTCGCAGAGGGAGGGTGCCGGTCATGTTGGCGATGCTGTCGGAGAGTTCTTCATCGCTGACCGGTTCATTCCCCAAGCGCTCAAATTCGTGGAGTATGCTGTCGGCGGCCTGGTTGACGTTTTGGGGGTTGACGCCAGCGAAGGCCACCCAAGGCCCGATACCGATGTCGGTGTCGAGCGCGCTGTAGCTGTAGTATGCCAGCCCCTGCTGCTCGCGCACGGTTTCGCCCAAGCGTCCCATCATGCCGAACTGGCCGAGGATGTTATTGGCCACCTGCACTGCGTAGTAGTCGGGATGGGTACGGGCGATGGCGAGGCAGCCTATGACGACATCGGACTGGACCTTGCCGGGCATATCGAACGACTTACTTTGGATGCCGTTAGCGCCTGCGACCGGCGGGATGGTGTCGGCCGGCGGGAGCGGCTGGGCGCCGGGGCGCCAGCTGCCGAAATGGGATTCCAGAAGGGCAACCACTGCTTCGGGACCGACATCGCCGCTGACGACAATGATAGCCTGATTGGGACGGTAGTGGTTCTGGTGAAAGGCGACCACGTCGTCGCGGCTGATTTCCTGAATCGTCTCGATATAGCCGGATGTGGGCAGACCGTAAGGGTGATCGCCGAAAATCATTTCGTTGAAGCGGCGGTAGGAGACGCTGCGCGTGCTCTGTTCCCGCTCCTGGAGGCGCACGAGCCATTGCCCGCGCACGCGTTCGATATGCTCCGGTGGAAAGGTAGGCCGCTGCAGTGTGTCAGCCAGAATCTCTACCATGAGGGGGAAGTCCTCAACCAGGCTCTCGCTGCCGAAGCTGGAAATGTGTGTGCCGCCGCCCACGCTGACGCTGGCGCCGACCGATTCAACCGCCTCGTTATAGTGATCGAAATCGTAGTTGGCGCTGCCGCGGCTCAGGAGGGAGGCGGTGAAGGAGGCCAGGCCGGCCCGCTCAGCTGATTCGTCTACGCTGCCGGCGCGCAGGCACCCTTCCAGCATGGCCACCGGTGCGGAGGGGTTGGGGCGGACCAGTATTGTGATGTCATTGGCGGTCCTAACGCGATGAATGGTCTCGGGGCCAATGGTAGTTTGCCCGCCTGCTCCGCTCTGTGCGGATGCCGCGTGCGTCGGGAAAGATAGCGATCGGATAATTGTCATCGGGTGTAAAGTTCCTCTAACGGGTTTTTGTCAGTTCGGCCACCAAAATGTCCAGTTCGGTGTTGGGATCGGCGCCGGTCTTCATCGCGAAGTCCGACGACAGGAGCCGGTCCAGAATCCCCTCCAGTTGGGCGAGCGCATAGTTGCGGCTTTGGACCATCGCTTTTTTGACAGGAAAGGGCCTTTCGCCGACTCGGGAGGCGATGTCATACTCGTTGCCGGGCGCACGTGCGGTCTCATCCTTCACTTTGATCATGATCCGGTATTGCCGGGTAATCATCGTCAGGAGATAGAAGGGGTTGGCGTCGTTACGCCGCAGCGCGTACAGGGCACGCATGGCCTTGCGACCGTCGCGTTGACCGATGGCGTCGGTCAGGTCCCAGATGAGCGCTTCGCTGGTATCGCTCACGAGCAGTTGAACGTCCGCCGGCGTGATGGTCCGATCACGGGCGTAGGTACGCAGCTTGTTCAGTTCGAGGTGAAGGCGGCGCAGGTCCGGCCCGACGTAGATTGCCAACATGTGGACGGCTCTGCCCTCGATGGCGATTCCATCCCGTCTGGCGGTATTTGTGATCCAGGCGGGCAGGGCGCGGGCATCGGGTGTGTTCAGTTCCTCGATCGTCAGCAGCCCGTCCTTATTCAGCCGATCGAGGCCGGCAATGTCTTCCAGTCCCCGCCAGATGGCGCGGCGTTTATCCAACTTTTCTTCAATGAAGACCAGATCATTGGATACTGCTGGGTCGGCCAACCCTTCAAGAATTTGTCGGGCCTCGGCCTGGGCGGTCTTATTGGGCGACTTGGCCGTGCCCAGGCGGGACTCCAGTTGGGCCAGATAGCCGCGCACTATGATAAGCCGCCGCGCGGCCAGAAACGGCAGCGTGCCGGCGTGATAGAGGATATCGGCTGCGCTGGAGCGGGCGCCTTCAAGTTCGGCGAGGTTCAGAGAGGCCATCTCCGGGTCGCCCAGCGCCTGCTTCAGTTTGCTCAGGCGCTGCCCCAGTAGGAATTCATCCGGCGCGAGGAACAGATAATTTGTCAATGGGCTCCCAACTTCAGTGGGCAATGGCCCTGGTCATTGCAGTTCCGCGAAGGTGACTCGAAACGCCTGGCTTCGCCCTACGGGGGCGACCTTTGCCAGCACGCGGTTGCCGATAGTCGCTAAAGTGGTGAGACGCTGAAGCCGCATACCCAACGGCCCTGAGACCAGAAGCGCAAGCGTCATCAGTCCAGCGGTCAATGTAATCCTGTCCAAGAGCGAACCGATGCTGCCTGGGTTTCGTTTGGGCAGTGGTTCCGGAGCTGCAGATTGTCCCGTGGTGTCGAATTGGGGCACACCGTCTGGAGGGAGGGGGCGCGAACTTCGCCAGTCGACGCTGCCGAGAAAGGCGGCCGCAGTCACCAGAAAAATAGTGGTGGTGAGGTTCGTTCCGCAGTTGGGATGGAATGCCAACTCCTCTTCCCCATCCTGCAGGCGTAGGATCGCTTCCTCGACTGCCTCTTCAATCGCCTCGGTGGAGAGTTGTCCGTAGAGGGTAAAACCCCAAGGATCGCTCATTCCTGCCATGACACGGCGGGGAAAGCGGGCTGACAGCAGATGGATGGTGGCGTGTTCGATGGCGTGATGCTGCCTGGTCTGCTGGAGGATGGCGGCCAAGGCCCCAAGCATACGCGGCTACGCCTCCAAGAGAGTTTGGGCGGCGCTGACTGTGGCTTCGACAGTCAGGCCGAGATTGGCATAGACATCCGGCTGCGGGGCGCTTGCCCCAAAGCGGTTGAGGCCGATGGCTGCGCCGCGGGCAGGGTCGTTGCCAACCCAGCGTTCCCAGCCCTGTGTGACGCCGGCTTCAATGGACAGCTTCAGGGCGTTCGGCGGCAGCACCTCCTGTTGGTAAGCGGGCGTCTGCGCCGTAAACAGCTCCCAACTGGGCAGGCTCACGACCCGTACGGCGGCACCATTTTTGGCCAGGCGCTGGGCCGCCTCGTAGGCGATCTCCAGTTCGCTGCCGGAGGAGATGAGGGCCAACTCGGTTGCCTCACCTGCTGATCCGTTGCTTTTGAAGAATACATATCCGCCCTGGGCGGCGCCTTCGGCTGCTGAGACACCTGCGGCGGTTCGATCGTAGACCGGCAGATTCTGGCGGGAAAAGATCAAAGCGGTAGGGCCGCTCTTATTGGTCAGCGCCGTTTTCCACGCCTGCGCCACTTCGTTGGAGTCGGCCGGGCGGACAACGGTCAGGTTGGGGATGGCACGCAACGCAGCCACCTGTTCCACGGGCTGATGGGTGGGGCCATCTTCGCCGACGCCGATGCTGTCGTGGGTAAATATGAAAATAGCGGGGACGCCCATCAGAGCGGCCAGGCGGACGCTGGCGCGCATATAGTCGCTGAATACGAGGAAGGTGCCCCCATAGGGGATGACGCCGCCGTGGAGGGCCATGCCGTTGAGGATGGCGCCCATGCCGTGTTCGCGTACCCCGAAACGGAAGTTGCGGCCGTTGTAGGAATCGGGCTGAAAATCGGGACTGCCGCTGATGATGGTCTTATTGCTGGGCGCGAGGTCGGCGCTGCCGCCAATGAGATTGGGGATGACCGGCGCGAGCGCGTTGAGGGTATCGCCGCTGGCGTTGCGGGTGGCCTCGCTGCCGCCGGCATCGAAGGTTGGAAGGGCATTCTCCCAGCCATCGGGCAGTTCGCCCTGCAGCATGCTGTTGAGTTGAGCGGCCAGTTCCGGATGGGCCGCGGCGTAGGCGTCCCATATGGCCTTGTCGTCGGATTCGAGCCTTGTGCCGCGCTCGACCGCTTGCAGGCAAAAGTCTTGCACGTCCTGCGGCAGATAGAAGGTCGGCTCCTGCGGCCATTCGAGAGTGGCCTTGGTCTGGGCGACTTCTTCGGCAGGGAGCGCATCGCTGTGCATATCCGGCTCGCCCTGTTTGGGGGCGCCGAAGCCGATTACGGTGGTACAGCCGATGATACTGGGGCGGGGATCCTGTTTGGCGGCGTCAATGGCGGCATCGACGGCGGCGCTGTCCATGCCGTCCACCTTCTGGACGTGCCAGCCATAGGCCTGGAAGCGCTGGTACTGGTCCTCGGTGAAGGCCAGATCGGTGTAGCCGTCGATGGTGACGCGGTTGTCGTCGTAGAGATAGATTAGTTTGCCGAGACGCAGATGGCCGGCCAAGCTGGCGGCCTCCTGGGCGACGCCTTCCATGAGGTCGCCGTCGCTGACAATTGCATAGATGTGGTGTGATACCACGTCAAAGCCGGGGCGGTTGAAGTTGGCGGCCAGCCATTGCTCGGCGATGGCCATACCGATGCCGTTGGCGAAGCCCTGACCAAGCGGGCCGGTGGTGGTCTCGACACCGGGCGCGTGGCCGTACTCCGGGTGGCCGGGGGTCATGCTGCCCCACTGGCGGAAATTCTTGAGTTCCTGAAGCGGGAGTTCGTAGCCGGTCAGGTGGAGCAGGGAATAGAGGAGCATCGACCCGTGGCCGGCGCTGAGGATAAAGCGGTCGCGGTTGTGCCAGTCGGGATTGGCCGGATTGTAGCGCAGATGCCTGCGCCAGAGCGTCAGGGCGGCGCCTGCCATGCCCATCGGCAGGCCGGCGTGTCCCGAATTGGCGGCCTGGACGGCGTCCAGGGCCAGCATGCGAATGGTGTTGACTACATTTTCTTCCAGTTCCGGGTCGATGGATGGGCTTTCGAAGAGCAGGGGCGCAGGGCCCTGGCCGTTAGTATTGGGTGACATCGTTGGCAGAATCCTTAGCGTGAATGGTAGCTGACAGCCAGAGGCGCGTTCAGGACGCGTTGGCGGCAGAGATTACTATGGATTATAGCGCGATCGCAGGAAGATCGAAAGATTGTGCCTTGTACAAGTGGGAGAAGAGACCGCCAAGCTTGAGCAGTTCATCGGGCGTGCCGGTCTCAACGATGCGGCCCTGGTCGATGACCAAAATCCTGTCGGCGTTGCGGATTGTTGAAAGGCGATGGGCGACGACGATGGCAGTCCGACCGGCCCGTGCCCGGTCGAAGGCGGTGCGCACTTTCTGCTCGGTCAGGGCGTCGAGTGCGGAGGTGGCTTCATCCAGGAGAAGGAGCCTGGGGTGCTGCTGGAGGGCGCGGGCGATGGAAAGGCGCTGGCGTTCGCCGCGGGAGAGCGTCAGGCCGCCTTCGCCGACAATGGTGCGGTAGCCGTCGGGCAGGCCGGTGATGAATTCATCGATCTGCGCGGCGCGGGCAGCCTCTGCGCTATTGCCGACAGCGTGATCGCGGGCCGGATAGTTGATGTTGCGGTCAATGCTGTCGTTCCAGAGGAAGAGGTCCTGGGGAACGAGACCGATCTGGCTGCGCAGCGACGCCAGAGAGAGTTGACGCAGGTCGATCCCGTCTATGGTAATCGTGCCGGACTGGGGGGTGTAGAAGCCCATGATCAGGTCGATGATGGTGGACTTGCCGCCGCCGCTTGGGCCGACGATTGCAACGAATTCGCCCGGCTCGGCGCGGAAGGTGAGTTCACGAGCGCCGAAGTCGCCGCGCCCGTAGTCGAAGGAGACATCGTGGAAGGCCAAAGCGACACCTAGGGGCGGAGAAACGCTTTCGGTGGGCAGCTTCTTCGAAGCAGCGTCTAAGGGCAGGACCCTATCACCGGACGGTTCGCGGGCGAGAGCAAAGAGGGCATCTACTTTTTCGGCATTGACGCGGGCCTCTTGCAGGTTAATTTGTGTGCCCAGTAGGGTCTGCAGCACGGCGTAGGCGCGGGGCAGATAGGCGACGAAGGCTACGAGACTGCCCACGGTCAGTCTGCCCTGGATGATTTCGAAGGCGCCATAAGCGAAAACGAGGCCGGCAACCACATAGTTGATGGATTCCGGCATTACTATACGAATCAGCTCATGGAAGGCTGACACGGTGGCTTTGATGCGGCGGTGCGCGGTGAGCCATTCTCGCCAGCGGGACTTCTCGAAGGCTTCGGCATTGAAGGCCCGGACAGTGCGCAGGCCGGGGAGGAGCTCGTTCAGGTAGCTCTCGCCGGATTCCAACGTATTGGACAGGTCGCGGTAGAGGTCCTGGGTATAGTTGCGCGTTTTGCGCGTCAGGAGGAAAGAGACGGGGAAGGCGAGCAGCGCCAAAAGGGAAAGGCGCCAGTGCAGCACGGCCATGGCGGTCAGCGTGCCTACAAGGAGGATGGCGTTCATGGCCAGCGGCAGCAGATGTTGTCCGACGTATACCTCGCCGATCAGGCCGCAGCTGCGAGTGAGTCGATAGATATGTTCTCCAGTTTTGAATTTTTCCAGGTCGGCAAGGCGGACGAACAGGAGGTGGTCGAACAAGTCCTGGCGCAAGCGCCGGGCAACGCCTTCGCCGATGTAGACGCGCAGGTAGTGGTTGGCGGAGCTGAAGCCGGCGCTGAGCACGGGCACAGTGACCATGCCGACAAGGAGGAGGCCGATCAGCCTCACATCGGCTGCGGGTATAGCGGTGTCGAGGAGCATTTTGAAGAACAGGGGCTGTACTAGACCGATTCCCGTGCCGATAAGCGAGAGGGCGACAAGGAGGGCAATCCTGGGGATTTGCTTTTTCAGTTCCTCCCTGATGAGGGGAAAGGAGGTTTTCGGCACTTCGGCATTGACTGACGAGGACATCGGATTCTCCCGGAGTCGGCCATTTTCGAAGACAGGTGGGCGGGGTAGGAGTGGATTGTAACATGCGCGTCAAGGGGGAACTGCAGGGGTTAGTGGTCGCCAACTCCTGGTTCTTGGTGGAGTTTCCTGGACTGGCTCAAGAGTTCTCTAGGAGACGGCACGGGTAGCGAGTCCTGGCGGCGTGTTGGACCGTCATTTGGGAGACAATGGGATGGATTGAAAGAGGCGTTTCGTACAGGCTGAATCGACCGAGGGCGCATCCTTCATTCTTGTGCAACGACCATCTCTCGTACCATCAGGACCTGGTTAGAACGCAGCGACTCAATTGCAGAGACTGGTACAGCCACGACGGCCACCGACTCACCCACGGCGTTAAAGACCTCCAGGATGGCACCTTCCTTTCCACCCGATGGGTGTGATAGATAGTCTACCACTACGGCAACATCGCCCTTTTTCAGTTCTTCGTCAGGCATGTCGCGCGTTAAGGCCACTTCCTCGTAGAGTCTTGGTTTTGTCATTTTCAATCCTTGTCTGGATAAAGTGTTACAAACCTGAACTTTTCGTCCCCTTTACGTACAATCCAGATTGTGACAACAGACAGTATACCACTTGGGCCGGTCAGGTGACCCACTACTTTGTAGAATACGCCATATTCATTCGTCTTTTGCTTCACAGCTTCATTCTGGGTAACCACGTCAAGGATGGCTTGCTCAAGAAAGGTTGGGTTGTCTCTTGTGAATCCAGCCTGTGACAAGAATTTCGACTTGTCGTTATGTCTCCGCGGAACAAGCAAATAGTCGGAGAGCTTTGACAAGGGAATAACAACGTTTGAAGATCTTATCATATTCATTAGAGTGTCAGTTCAGGGCAGGCATATTTGTGAAGTCTTGAAGCTGAAGAGGCGGCGGAATGAAGGTTAGCCTTTGAGGCCGCTGATGGCGATGCCCTGGATGAAGTAGCGTTGGGCGACGAAGAAGACGAAGATGACGGGTACGATCATCATGGTGGAGGCGGCCATGAGGAGGTCCCAGCGGGTGCGGCCGGCGAAGGCGGTGCGGAACATGGCGAGGCCGAGGGCGACGGTGAATTTGTTGGGGTCCTTGGCGAGGTAGAGGAGGGGGCCCATGAAGTCGTTCCAGGTGCCGATGAAGGTGAAGATGGCGATGGTGGCGAGGGCGGGCTTGGCGAGGGGCAGCATGATGCGCCAGTAAATCATGATTTCGCTGGCGCCGTCTATGTAGGCGGCGTCGGCAAGCTCAGAGGGGAGCGTGCGGAAGAACTGGCGCAGGAGAAAGATGTTGAAGGCGCCGCCGCCGAAGAAGAAGGGCACGGTGAGGGGCAGGATGGTGTTTACCCAGCCGATGCGGCTGAAAATGACGAACTGGGGGATCATGGTGACGATGCCGGGCAGCATGACGGTGGCGAGCAGGATACCGAACCAGACGTTGCGGCCGGGAAAGTCGATGCGGGCGAAGCCGTAAGCGCAGAATGAGGCCGAGACGAGGACTGCGATCTCGTTCAGCAGCAGGATTACGATGGTGTTGCGGACATAGAGCGCAAAGGGCCTGGTCGTCCAGGCGTCGACGTAGTTGCTGAATTGAATGGGATCGGGGATCCATTCTGGCGGGTAGCGAAAGATGGAGAGCTCAGTCTTGAGGGAGCTGGAAAGCAGCCAGAGAAAAGGGAGAAGCATGACGCAGGCGCCGGCGAGCAGGACGGTCCAGACGAAGATCCGCCAGAAGCGTTCGTTGTCCAACAGTTGCGATGCCGTTGTAGGTGTTGTTGCGCTCATCAGAGTTTTTCTGCCAATGTAACTACTAAACCGTATGCAGTGCCTGTCTTGACCAGCCTGTCTTGGCCAGTCCTTCATCCCCGCCGCCGTTCAGGCTATTCTATCTTGTATTTGCTGGCAGCCGCCACATTGGATGAGCCGCGCAGCTGGAATGACGCCGAACGGTGGGTGAGAGATGGTTTTGGGCGGGGGCGTTGCGGGGGCGGAGCCCCTGCACAAGGGAGGGCCGAAGGCCCGACCGCCCATATGCAAAGAGCACGTATAAAGGATTGAGTGAAACACCTGCCACACCTGAGTCAGGTGTGGCATTGGCCGAGTAGTTACTGCCATTTGCCCGCTCTCTACTTCTGTTTCTGCACACGCGCGGCTCGTCCTGCCAAGAGGCTGAAGGTTGTTGCTAGCTGCCCACATCTTCGTAGTAGACATAACGACCTACATACTTGAAGACGATCAAGGTCAATGCAAAAATGAGGAAGAAGAGGACCCATGCCAGCAGGGAGGCGTAGCCCATGTCGAAATACTGCAGGCCGTTGCGATAGATATAGAGTACGTAGAAGAGGGTGGCGTGCTGCGGGCCGCCGCCGGTGATGAGGAAGCCGGCGGTGAAAATTTGAAATGAGCCGATGATGCCGATGATGAGGTTGAAGAAGATGACGGGGGACATGAGCGGGATGGTAACGTTGACGAGGCTGGCCCAGCGGCCGGCGCCGTCGATTTCGGCGGCTTCGTAGAGCGAGCGCGGGATGCCCTGGAGGCCGGCGAGGTAGATGACCATGGTGGCGCCGAGGGCCCAGAGGCTCATGAGGATGATGGCGGGCATGGCCCATTCGGGCTCCTGCAGCCAGGCGATTTTGGGGAGGCCGATGGAGTCCAGGAGGGCGTTGAGAAGGCCGAATTCGGTATTGAGAATGAAGCTCCAGAGGACAGCGTTGGCGACGGCGGGGACGATGCTGGGCAGGTAGTAGATTGTGCGGAAGACGGCGATGCTGCGGGTCTTGAAGTTCATGAGGAGGGCGAGGAAGAAGCTCAGAACCAGGCCGACGGGCACGGAGACAAGGGAGAAGTAGGCGGTCACTTTGAGGGACTGGTAGAAGAGGTCGTCGGCGAACATTTTTTTGAAGTTGCCGAGGCCGATGAAGTAAGGGGGGCGGATCATGTTCCAGTCGAACATGGTGAGCCAGGCTGCGACGAGGGCGGGGCCGACAAAGAAGAGGAGGAAGCCGAGGATGAAGGGGGAGATGAACATGTAGCCGGTGAGAGCACGGCGCGCGCGGCGGGTACGGGGCCAGGGCAATTTTGATCGTTGCGCTTCTACTGCCATGACAGGTCTCCGCGAAGCTGGCTACAGGCGCCCCTGGGGGCGTAGTGGCCTGCCTGTAGCCAGCTCTGCTGCGTTTAGTACGGGTCAGGAAGGCGGCTGAGAGGCGTGAAGAACGCCTGCGCTGTCCTGTCCAATTCACTCTGATCCTGCAGAGGAAGGGCGCCGACTAGGATGTGGGGCGCGCCTGTTCGGTCTCCATGATCTGGTTGGCTTCGGCAACGGCCGCGGGCAGTACGTCCTCGGCGCGTGCTTCGCCGTTGAAGATCTGGCTGAAGGCCGGGTTGATGGCGGTCTCGGCGGCTTTGACGTAACCGACCGGCATGGTGAGGTAGTGGCCGTAGTTGGGCGCGTAGTCGGTGACGATTTGCTCGTAGCCGGGCGGGTGCTGGGGCAGGACACACCAGTCGGCGATCGATTCTTCAGTCGTCAGTGCGTTCTGACTGGGGAGCCAGAGGCCGGAGCGGCAGTAGCGTTCCTGGTACCAGGGTGAGGAGAGGAAGCGGATCAGCTCAAAGGCTGCATCGGGGTTTTCGGCGTCCTTGACGACGGTGACGAGGTGGGCCTGCATGTCGGTGCCGGGGCGCTGCATTGCGGGCAGGACGGCGGTGCCGATGCCGCCTTCGATCTCCCAGTTCCAGGAGAGGGCCCAGGAGCCGTCGACCTGGAGGGCGACCTTTTTGGTTTCGAGGAGCTGGGTGCCGCCCATGCCGAGGGCCTCGAGCGCCTCGGTGCGAGGCATGACGCCGTGGGCGATGCGGAGGTCGGCAATGTTCTGCAGCGCCTGCATCGCTTCGGGGCTGTCGAGGACGAGTTGTTCGGACTCGGCGTCGATCCAGTCTGAGCCGTTGGATTGGACGGCGGCATGGAGCGGGATCCACCAGGTTGGCCAGTTGACGCCCCAGCGTTCCATGTTGTTGGCGTCGAAGTCGGTGTCGCCGGGATGATTGCCGTTGACGTCGACGGTCAGGTCGGTGGCGATGGCGAGGAAGTCGTCCCAGCCCCAGGCTTCTGCGGGGTCGTTGCTGGGGGGTTCTACGCCGAGCTCCTCGAAGAGGGAGACGTTGTAGTAGAAGTGGGGCGCGACCCAGCAGGAGCCGATACCGTAACTTTCACCGCGGTAGACCTGGCGATCGTTTTCCTGGGGCTGGATCCAGTAGTCGGCCGCGGAGAATTCGGGATCGGCTTCGATGTAGGAGGTGATGGGGAGGAGGAGTCCCAGGTGGGCGAAAGTGCGGTAGACGTCGCTTTCGATGCGGGATGTGTCGGGCGGTGTGCCGGCAACGACCAGCGCCATGAGCTGCTCGAGGCGGGATGTGCCCTGGGCCTGCTGTACGAGAACCCACTCGATGTCCGGGTTTTCGTCGTGGAAAAGCTCCTGCTCTTCGGGGATGAGATCGGGGCTGCCGGGCATGCCGAGGAACTCGATCTGGACCCGTTCGGCGGCCGGTTGTGCTTCGCTCATTTCACCGGAGCCTGCGGGCGCGGCCGGCTGGCAGGCGGCCACGACAGCTGTGCCGAGAGCGGCGCCGGAGAAGTGCAGGAATCGTCGTCTGCTGAGCTGCTGATTCATTGATCGCCTCCTTGCTGACAGTTGGGCTGGATTAATTGTATTGAGCGTAATGTGGGTTAGAAGGGGAATTCGAAGAGATTGTACAACAGGCAGGGGACTTCTCACAAGAGGCGCGAAAATCGCCGGTCCCCTGAAATTGGGCGTCATCGGGCAGGGAGACCAGAAGTGACGGTTCATGGACTTCGCGGTCCTGGCGCGGCGTCGAAAGCTTGCAAAAGCGCGTCTGCTCCTGTACGATTGGCATTTCGTGCTGTGCGCATGATGGGCGTCACCGGCTGGGAATGTCAGGAGGTCAAACGCGCGAATGTTTGAAGGCGCAGAAAGTAACGGAGATGTCAGGAGAACGCCAGCGGCCAATTGTGGCCCGTCTGTCGAATCCTCCTCCGGCTTTCAAGATGGAGGGAGTCAGCGCTTACAGGTGTTGTTGGCAGGGCTTGGCGCGGTGGCTGGCCTGGGGGCGGCTCTAGGAGGTTACGCGCTGCTCTATGAACCTTTCGACGTACGAACGGAGCGGTTGGAAGTACGGCTGCTGCGGGACAGGGCCGGCCTGCCGAGCGAAGGGTTGACCATACTGCATCTTTCGGACACCCATTTCCGCGGAGCGGACCGGCGTGAGCATGCGAAAATCGCGCAGGTACGGCGGGCGACTGCGGGCGAGGAGATCGATCTGCTCATACATACGGGCGATTTCCTGCACAACGACAACGGATTGGAAAACGTTCTGACATTGATCGACAGCATCCCCAAGCCCCGCCTTGGCGCGTTTGCCGTTTCCGGCAACCACGACCATGTCGTCTATAACCTTAAGAGGGCGCCTCAATACACATGGCGCGTTTTCCGTGCGCGGGAAGTAGAGAGCGGTGCAGAGAATGGCACCCTCTCCAGGGCGGGGAGGGCGGAATCCGGCATGGCGCGTGTGCGCAGTCTTCTTCGCTTCGGGCGCTATCTGCTTCGAAACCACTTTGACGGAGAGCCGGCCGGCGTCAATGACATTGGCCGTTTGCGCCGGGCGTTGGAGAAGCGGGGCATGCAGTTCCTGGACAACCGGGCGGTACAGTTGAAGGGGACGGGCACCTTTATCGTGGGCATAGAGGATTTGCTAGAAGGGCGACCGGATTTGGGCAGAGGGTTGCGAGGCGTTCCCGATGACGCGCCGACCATTCTGTTGTCACACAATCCGGACATTATCGAGACTGCGGCATCCGGCCGCGCTGACCTGATACTGGCCGGCCACACACATGGGGGGCAGATAGTTTTGCCTCTGGTAGGACCAACCTACACGCAGACGGAGCAGTTGACGCGCAGTGAGGCGTCCGGCTACTCCCGACGCCGGACCACCCATGTCTATGTTCATCGCGGCCTGGGAGAAGGCATCCCCATTCGATTTGGCGCGCCGCCCCACGTCACGTTTCTCAAGCTGCTGCCGGCGCGCCAGTAGAACAGCAGTGACTGAACTGGGCGCAACTGAAGTTGAGGAGTTACGGTTGGTCAGTTTTGGACGTTGATAGAGACCCGGCAGGGTGTGGGGTAGTTGCTGCTTGTATCGACAACGATAAGCTGAATGGTGTAGGCGCCGTTGGCCAGGCCGGTGCTGTTCAAGTGACCCAGAGTACCGTTCTCGACGGGTGGTCCCATGCCGCCGCCGCTTCCGGTCTTGTCGCTGCCGTCAAACCAGGTGAAGCCCTGGGAAGCGTTGGCCCCGGAGGCGAGCTCCAATTTGTAGAAGTCGAAATTCTCATGGGTTGCCCGGCCCGTGATGGGGAAAACACCGGCGACGGTCTGATTGACGCCAGGCGAGGAGATGGCCAAGCGGCTGTCGGCGCAAGAGACAGGATTGATGACTTGCGGCGGAGGTACTTGCGGTTGCGGGGGCGCTACCTCTGGCGGCTCCTCGGTGGCGGTGGCGGTTGCAGTCGGCGTCGCCGTGGTTGTGGGAGCGGGAGGCGGGGTCTGGGTCGGTACTGGCTGCGGCGTGTTGGTGGCAGTCGGAATCGCAGTCGGTGTCGAGGTGGGCGTCGCTGTGGGCGGGAGGATGGCTAGGGTTGCGACCGGGGCGACGCCTGGATCGCTTTCGTTCGTGCTGCCGTCGCCGTCGGAGCCGTCAGTTTGCTGGTTTGTCTGGCCCTGATTTCGATCGACAGTTGCGGAGATCCGGTCCTGGATAGTTGAGAAGACAACACCGATCTCACCGCCCATTCTGCGTACGCCCCAGACGAGCACAAGGACAATTAATACGATCAGAATGGCCGCCATAATTGGCACGAGCCAATCGCGGATGGACTCGAAGGACTCGGACAGACGTGTAGAGAAATTGGTATGTTCGAGGTCGACGTCTTGTGGTCGGTAATCCACCGGTCGGACCGGTGGCAGCCTGACACCGGTACTTGTACTCGCGAGCGTACGGGACAGACTGTTGTCGGCCATGGCCCGCCGCCGGTCTATCATCTGATTGGGGTCAAGATTCAGGTAGTAGGCGTAGTTGCGCAGGAAGCCGCGGCCGACAACCTCGCCCGGCAAGAGATGCCATTCGTCGGCCTCAATGGCAGCGAGATACTTTTGTCGAATACGGGTGGCGTCTTCGACTTCTGCCAGTGGGATGCCGGCGCTTTCGCGGCGATCGCGCAGAATTGCGCCTAAAGACTGGAGCGACGGAACACCGGGGGCGTTGCCGCCGGTTTGGCCTTCAGGAGATGCGGTTGGGGAATCCGTAAAGATGGCATTTTCGCTCATAATCAGAGTCTATTGTACACAGGCGAAACAGTTCTCTCAAAATCCGACCATTTCACTGCCTGACTCCTTAAATGGGGATGGCCAAAAATCAGGTTAAGATGAATAATGGACCCTCTTCAGGTACTTTTGGACAAGGGACTCATGCCAGTGGGCGTCGCGGCCTTGTGAGAGTTACCTGAATTGGTGGGCTAGCGATCCCTTTTTGCGGTTTGGTATTGACAAGCCAATCCCAAAGGGTACAATGCGAGCAGTGCGAAAGACGTTACCATGGCGCGGAGTTCTGGTTTGCGTTTTGGCCAAGCATTTTGCGCGATAGACCATACGGAAGAAGGCTATTTTTGAAGCAACCACTCATTCGATGATTCGCCAAGTCCTGATACGCAGATTGCAGCGCGTGTTTCTTATTCTCAGCATCGTCCTCTTCGCAGGCATTGTGTATCTTGCTGTGACGGGGATAGGCTACCTGCGCCCCCGCGCCATAGAACGGCTCATACTGATCACGCCGACACCGGAAGGGGAAACGGTCGCTCTGATCAGCGGTCACGCCGGCTATGACTCCGGCGCAATCTGCGGAGAGAGTAACGCGCCAACGCTGCTGGAGGCAGATGTCGTGGCTAATATCGCCGATCTTGTGCGCCAGCGGCTGCAGGATGCGGGCTTAGAGGTCCTTGTTCTGGAGGAATACGATGATCGGTTGACAGATTTGGACACGGAGCTACTCTTAAGCCTGCACGCGGACAGTTGTATAGGGGCCAGCGGATTTAAGGCAACCCACCCGTTGAACAGCGCCATTCCCGCAACGGAGAAGAGACTGATTGCCTGCATCAACACGGAATACGCGGCGCAGACGGGCCTGGCCATTCATGCTAATTCGATTACGCACGATATGACTTACTATCACGCATTTCGCAAGGTGTTGCCGACAACTCCGACGGCGATCCTGGAGTTGGGTTTTCTGGGAGGCGACGGCCCTCTGCTGACACAAGAGGCGGACAGGGTCGCTGCGGGAATCACTGAGAGCATTTTCTGCTTTTTGCAGGGCGCGGCGACGGCGCAGTAGAACCCCTTTCTTCGTGGAGCCGATCAACCAGACGGCATCGACCAAATCCTTCCCCTTGCAGATGGTCGCTTGGCCTGAACGAAGCCGGCTGCCGGTTACTTAGTGATCCGGCCCGGTTCAACATAGGTTAATGTGGGCTAGATCTGGGGGGGTTGTATCGTAAAGTAAAATCGAGGTTTGGACGCCCCGCTTCCGGATTATTATTTGTTTGGAGAATTCGGTCGATTGAATTCACACCAATTCATTTAGCCTCGCCGTTGCTTTTGGTATACCCGCAGAAATCAACCTTTTGTACTCCTTTTTCACCACTGCCTGTAGGCGTTTCGATTCCTGCTGCTCATCCCCTTTGTGGATTGCCATATCCCATATAAGCACGGCCATGCGGAGAATGCCAGCACTCAATGCCTCTTCCATGGTATCAAACCCGCTGTCAGTGTAACGTGGGTTGAAATTCAACCCATTCACTTCAGGCATGCTAAACGCATAGCACCACTTTCCCTCTTCACCACCTTCGACCCAACCTGTTCCGTAGAACCAACCTGTGCGGCGCAGAGTCATGTATATATTGTGTTCGGTCCCATCGTCTTCCAGAATAGGGTCGGCGTAAAGGACTTCTATGATCCTGCCGTACCTGCCAAGACTGACTATGGCGTTTTCCTGAATTGATTTGATAATATCTTTTATTTGAATTTTCATAGCACACCTAGAGATTGAATTAAGGGACGCTCATCACATTCTGTTTGTGGACGCTCCTGTGGGGTTAAGGACTCTCCAATGTTAGTTTGACTTTAGCTACTAAGCCACAGTAGTTGACCAGCCGGTCATTCTTGGAACCATTCAGGCTCTTGGTGACGCAACTGGTGTACAGCCGCCGCCATGCTCGCCAGCCGACACGTTGCGAAGAAGGCACACCGTCGGTGAGGCATGTTTTTGTAGGGGGGCGTTGCGGGGGCGCAGCCCCTGCACAAGGGAGGCCGCTTGCGGCCGACCGCCCAAAAATACAACAATGTGGGGAGATAGAACACCTTTGCTCGCCTCGTTCAGGGGTGCGTATCAGTTGCGGCTGAGTCGTTACGTTTGACTTATAATCCCCTAGATTTAAGAGTGCGCCTTTCTGCGCTTCGAGAATCGCGTGTTGCGAAAAGGCCTACAAGACAGCCACGATTCCATTTCTTACTTCATGGGCGAACTCTAAAGGTGAAGCCGGACTGGCATTTGAGAAAAAACGCCCATGTTCATATATGTGCCTTAGGGTGAAAGGGCTACGGGGCAGATCTTTTCATTGCGGAGGAGAGTCCTGGCATTAGCCCGGATTGGCGTACTAGAACTGATGCGCAGCCAGCAGTAGAGTTGGACGAATACTCCGGTGGAATGCGATCATGGATTGCCCGCCACGGGGAAATTGGTGGCCGCCAACTGCCGGAATTCCGGGGCTGGCTTTACACGGCACGCGAGCGTGATACTGCTGCGACGAGGGTCTAGTATGGAGGCCAGGAAGGCAGTACATCGGTGCACTGCCTGGAAGGGTCAGGCTGCGACTGCAACTGGCTGGCCCTGTTCGTTCAGGGCCTCAACATGGTCGTAGAGGAAGCAGGCAACGCGGTGCCCGCCGCCATTGTCGGCAAATGATGGCTCGTACTGACGACAGATGTCCATCACCTGTGGGCAACGCGTGTTGAAGTTACAACCTGTTGGCGGCTCGGCGGGACTTGGGACGTCCCCTTCGAGAATAATACGCTGCCTCTTCTTTTCGACCTGTGGGTCAGGAATCGGCACGGCGGAGAGGAGAGCCTGCGTATAGGGGTGGAGCGGGTTTTCGTACAGTTCTTCGCGGTCGGCCAACTCGACGATTTTGCCGAGATACATGACGGCGATGCGGTCGGAGATATGACGCACGACAGAGAGGTCATGGGCAATGAAGAGATAGGTCAGCCCCAACTCACTCTGCAGGTCTTCCAGGAGGTTGATAACCTGGGCCTGAATCGAGACATCCAGGGCTGAAATCGGCTCATCGCAAACGATAAAGGACGGGTTTACAGCCAGAGCGCGGGCTACGCCGATGCGTTGGCGCTGGCCGCCGGAGAACTCGTGCGGATAGCGATTGATGAAGTAGGGATTGAGGCCGACAATTTCGAGAAGTTCCTGGACGCGCTGCTGCTGTTCGCGACGGCTTCCGCCAATTTTATGTACTTCCAGGGGTTCACCCACGATGCTGCCGACAGTCATGCGAGGATTGAGGGAGGCGTAGGGATCCTGGAAAATCATTTGCATGCGGCGGCGCATGCGGCGCAGGTCACCGCTGTTAATGTGGGTCAGGTCCTGGCCTTCAAAAACGACCTCGCCTGCTGTAGGTTCGTACAACTGCAGGATGGCGCGTCCGGTGGTGGATTTGCCGCAGCCGGACTCGCCGACCAGGCCAAGAGTTTCGCCGCGCATCAGATCGAAGGTGATGCCATCTACGGCTTTGATGCTGCCCACCTGCCGCTGCAAGATGATGCCGCGAGTGATGGGGAAGTGCATCTTCAAATTTTGAACACTCAGCAGCACATCGCCATTGTTCGTATCCTGTGCAGTCGAGACGCTTTCGCTCTCAGAGTTCTGTCTGGTCATGCGACGGCCTCCACCTGTTCATCGGAGCTAGTGTCATAGATTTCAACGTCGGAGAGATCCACCCAGCAGGCAGATTTGCGTACGGCGTCAATCGCTATTAGCGGTGGATTTTCTTCCAAGCATTTGTCGATTACAAAGGGGCAACGGGGGGCAAAGGGGCAACTCTGGGGGGGGTCCAGCAGGTCCGGCGGCAAACCTTCGATGGGGATGAGCCTCTTCTGCCTGCCCAGGTCCAGACGGGGAATTGAGCGCAGCAAGCCGAGGGTATAGGGATGCCGGGGCTGGCCGTAGATAACGTCCACTGGCCCTTCTTCGACAATGAAGCCGGCATACATAACGAGAACACGGTCTGCCAGGCCGGCCACAACACCCAGGTCATGCGTAATCCAGATGATCGCCATACCGAGTTCGCTTTGCAGGCGAGTCACAAGGTCGACGATTTGGGCCTGGATGGTGACATCGAGGGCGGTTGTCGGCTCGTCGGCGATGAGCAACTGGGGATTACAGCTCAACCCCATGGCGATCATCACGCGTTGGCGCATGCCACCGGAAAACTGATGGGGGTAGTCATCCAGTCTGGCGCCGGCGTCGGGGATGCCGACCAGTTCCAACAGCTCAATGGCGCGGGAGCGACTCTCCTCGCGGTTCATGTTGAGATGCAGTTCCAGGGCCTCGGTAATCTGGCGGCCGATGGTCAGCACCGGGTTGAGGGAGGTCATTGGGTCCTGGAAGATCATTGCGATGCGATTGCCGCGGATTTGGCGCAACTCTTCTTCATTGAGTTGTAACAGATCCTGGCCGTCGAATTCTACTTCGCCATTGACGATCTTTCCCGGTGGTTCGGGAATCAACCGGATCAAGGACATGACGCCGACACTTTTACCGCTACCGGATTCGCCAACAATCGCGACCGTCTCTCCCTCGGCGACCTCGTAGTTGATGCCGTTCACCGCGTGGACGATTCCATCCTGGGTGAAGAACTGGGTCTGGAGGTTGCGGACTTCAATCAGGTTGCCCATGTCACTCTCTTTCCTATGGACTTGTCAGTGCTCTGAAGAGGGCGGTACTGGATGTGCAATTCTAACAACAGTCAGCTTCCTTGTCAACAAGAGAATTTGGGAAGGGATACCCAGCACTGGGCGATGAAAATGACAGCGGCGGTGTGTGTGAGCGGGTTTACAGCGCAACCGGGGGAATGCTCACCATTTGTGTTTAACGCAGTCAGGGGCTGAATAGTAGCTTCATGGAATTAGTGCCACCGAAAGGGCTGCTGCCACTCACGAAATATAGCACAAGCAGCCGTTCCAGGGCAAATCTCCTTGATCATACCGCATCCTGCAAGAGAGAGACTCTCAGACTGGTAGCGGAGAGGGAAGGGCGACATTTACTTTTGAGTTAACTACTCAGCTACGCTCGTTACGCCTCCCTGAACGAGGTGAGCGAATATGTTCACTCTCACTCCTCACTTCTGTTTTTAGGCTGTCGGGCCTTCGGCACTCCCTTGTGCGGTGTGTCGTCCCGCAGCGCCCCCTCACAATCTACGCATCAGCGACCTTTCGTCCTCATACCGGCAGTGCGCCTCGTCCAACACGGCGGCCTTGTCTGGCTACAGCGTCCAGTGGAAATAAGCTGGAGACTCGTGGGGCGTTTACGAGGTGTGCCGTGCGATGGAGCCAAAGCCAGCACTGAGCTGCCTTAAGACAGGGAAAAGAGTTTAGGGGCGGGAGACTCACCAGGTTCCTGGATTCGGTTTTTTTTGCATGGTCGCGATTTCACAAGGCGTTGGTAGTTTTGGTTGCGTGTGAACGTCCTTTTACGACTCTGTTGCAGTCCTGGTGTCTTTAGCAGAGTCTTTTTGACGAAATGTCCCGAAACCGGTTCACACTGTTTCCAATATTGGAGCCCAAACCCATTGAATTCAAAATTCGGAGTGCTAATATATATTTTGTTGTTTGTGGCAATATTTCGATGGACTGAACTGAGTAGGGTAATCGGAGAAGCCAGTGGCACACGAGACTTTCGGAAAGATCGTAGCCGCCTTGCGCAAAGAGCAGGTCGACTTTGCTACAGGCCGTCGTTGGAGCCAGCAGAAATTAGCTGACGAGACAGGACTAACAAAGAGAATTGTGAGCAAAATCGAGCGGGGCCGGCAAGCGCGATTGGAAGGGGAGGTTCTTCAGGGATTGGCCAGTGCTTTCGAGTTGACTTCGTTGGAGCGGCGCGAGTTTTTTTCCTTGGCAAGCCTGTCGGCGGACAAGGCGATAGTGCGCGCCGATCTTGATCATAGAGAAGTTTTTGAGAGGGCTTGGGCATCACTGAGCGCGATTGGCCTGCCCGCCTTCCTGATGGACACGTTTGGAAACGTAGTCGGCATCAATCGTGCGATGATCGCATTTCACGGCTGTAACATGGCCCAGATCAACGCGGCTAAGGGCTCCGCGGAGGGCGTCAACCTGCTTGGCCTGCTGTTTGCACAGGATGCGCCGTTGCGGCGAGTGCTGGGAAATGGTTGGCATTCCAACGCCATGACTGAAGTGCGCCATTGGCGGGCCATGACATTACGCTACCGCCACACGGAACAGTTTCAGCAGCTTTACACCGCGCTTGCCGCCTTGCCCGACTTTCCGATTTTCTGGTCGGCGACTCGCGAACGACTTCAAGACATCAACAGCCGGCTGCACAGCCATGTATATACGCACAGGGTGCATGGGCCGGTTGGTTACACTGTTTTTACAGACGTCAGCCTCAGCGACCATGGTGACCTCTACCTATCCGCCTACGTCCCTCAGGACCGGGGCACGATTGAGCTGTTCCAGCGGCTGGCTGTAACGAATCAGCAGGCGCTGCCCCTGGCCAGCTGGCCTTCATACAGCAACTGATACCCTTTAGGCACAGGCAAGAATCTCTACCGTTTTGCTGCGGTCCGGCCTGAATAGAAATTCGGGCTCAGGACAATGGCGTAACTTAGCCCCTGGTCTTCTCCGAGACCAGGGGCTAAGTTTCATTTGCTTTGGAAGGCTCTGTCTGCTATCCGGAGGTCGACTGACTTAGCCAGCGGCGCAGTTCATCGATCTGTTCTTTTACAGCTCGGCGACTGCTTCCGCCGCGAACATCGCGCTGCTCCACGCTGCGTTCGTAGCTCCAGATTGCCAACACGTCCTCGTCAAAGGCGGGGTGAAGAGAACGTAACGCTGTCAGCGTCAGGTCAGATAGGGCTATTCCCTCAGATTCGGCGAGGGCGACCGCTTCGCCGGCAAGGTCATGTGTTTCCCGGAAAGGGACTCCCTTGCGCACCAGATATTCGGCCAGGTCGGTTGCCAACATTTCCGGCACGAGCGCTTGGGCCATTGTGTCGCGTTTGACGGTCAGGGTTGCCAGAGCGCCAGCGGCGATGGGCAACGCGCCCGCCAGGGTATCGATGGCATCAAACAGCGGCTCTTTGTCTTCTTGCAGATCCTTATTGTAGGTGCTGGGCAGTCCCTTCAGCGTCATAAGCAGGCCACTCATGTCGCCGAAGACCCGCCCGGCCTTGCCGCGCAGTAGTTCGAGCGAGTCCGGGTTTTTCTTTTGGGGCATCAGGCTGCTGCCGGTGCTGTAGGCGTCGGCCAAGGTCACAAAACCGAACTCGCGGCTGCTGTAGATGATCAGGTCTTCGGCCCAACGGCTGATGTGCAGCATGGTCATGGTCGCCCAGAAAAGCGTCTCGGCGACAAAATCGCGATCGCTGACGCCATCGAGGCTATTGGGCGTGGGCGCGGCAAACCCCAATTCTTGCGCCAGCCAGTCGCGGTCGATGGGAAAGGGGTTGCCAGCGAGCGCGCCGTTGCCCAACGGCAGCAGGTTAACGCGAGGCAGCAAGTCTTGCAGGCGCTGGGCGTCGCGTTGCCATGCCCAGGCATGGCCCAGCAGCCAGTGACTCCAACGGGTGGGCTGGGCCGGCTGCAGGTGAGTGTAGCCCGGCATTAGCAGATCGATCTCGTTTTCGGCGCGCTCGGTCGCGACTTCAATCAGGGTATGCAACTCTTGTTCGGACTTCGTCAACTCTTCGCGCAGCCAGAGCCGAAGGTCTGTCGCCACTTGATCGTTGCGGCTGCGGCCGGTGTGCAGTTTGCCGGCTACGGGGCCGATCAGTTCGGTAAGGCGGCGCTCGTTGGCGGTGTGAATGTCCTCGTCGCCTGCTTTGACTTCGAAGTGTTCAGCGCGCCACTCGCCGGCAACCTGTTCGAGACCGGCGACGATCTGTTCGGCTTCGTTTGGGGTAAGCAGTCCGGCTCTGGCCAGAGCCTGGGCGTAGGCCTGGCTGCCGCGGATATCGGCCTGCCAGAGGCGCCGATCGAACGCGATCGACGCATTGAACTCTTCCATCAAGGGATCGAGCACGTCGCTGAAGCGCCCTCCCCATAGCTTTGTGCTCACGATCTGTCTCTCCGCACTGCAGTGACCAGCGGCTCCATATCTTGTTCTGGCTGTTATTATTCCACAGGAAGCTGCCCGGCGACAGATTCTCTGCCGGCAGGAAGCTGATATTCCGCAACGGACAGCGCGAGGCCGAACGCGCCTCGTGTCCGTTTCACCCACGATACGATCAGCAGTGAACCGACTATCATGGCTGCGACACCCAGGAGACCGGCCTCCGGCCCGAACGCGCCACCGGTCCAGAGGACGGGGCCGCCCTGTTCGACGGCGATAAAGGTGGTGCTATTGGTTGATGTCCCGCTCACGGGAAAGCCGAACACATTGCCCTGGAAGAAGTTCCAGGTGATGTGAATACCGATCGGAATCGCCAGCTGATCGGTCAACAGGAAGGGCAGGCCCAGAAAGAGGCCGGCCAGGAAGAGGTTCACGGTGCTGATCGAAGTTGAATTGGGATTGCCGGCATGGAGGAGCCCGAAAATTATTGAGGAGATGAGAAAAGCAAGCAACAACCCTCTTTTCGGGCCCAGGGGGCTGAAGCTTAAGCCCTCGGCAAGGTTTTTCATATGATACCCGCGGAATATCAGTTCTTCGTAAATTCCTACGAACAGGAACTGGGTCAGGGGCCAGAAAATAGCCAAGCCAAAGGGAACAGGCCGACTCGTAGATAGGGTCCCTTCGACCGTAATCCAACCCAGGGCTAGTTCGACGAGGAATATAAGCAGCATGAGAAACGCGCCCAGGAATAGCCCGAAGCCGAGGTCACGCCACCAGTGGGCTGTGAACTGCAGACCGAGATCGGAAATGGGTCTGCGGTCAAAAAACCGGGCTGCGAGCAGAGTGGCAGCCACGACAATTAGCGCCACCAGGGCCATTCCAGCGATGTTGTTGGCGAGGACCGCGGCCGGGTCCTCCATTAGATCTGAAAGGAGCGCCGCGGCCGCAAGTCCTAAGGCGGCGATGAGGATAACATGGAGAATCAGCCGCCATAGGGCTCGCAGGCGCCTTTCATCGGGATTCCAGAACCACGTCATAATTCGATTCATTGTGTGTACGAAGCTTCCCCGCCTGCGGCGCTCTTTCTGAAGAATATTTTCATACCGCGGGGTCACTTAGATGCGAAATCTCTTCGCTCAGTCCGGGACGTCATTTTTCAGGAGGCGGCCAGTATTCGGCGAGAGAATGTGACAGGTCAAGTGTACCGCGAGTGCGTTTCACCCACCAGATCATGGCCAGGGAGCCGACTATTATGGCTATGAAGCCCAGCAGCCCGGCCTCCGGCCCAAAGCCGCCGCCAGTCCAAAGTTCGGGGCCGCCCTGAACTGTATTGAAGATAGTGGTCCGGAAAAAGGTCAGGCCGCTGACCGGGAAGCCAAATACGTTGCCTTGGAAAAAGTTCCAGGCGATATGGACGCCGATGGAAAGGGCCAATTCTCCCGTCAGGAGGAAGGGCAGAGCCAAGAAGATCCCTGCCAGAGTGATCTTGATGGTCGTGCCCACGGTTGCGCCAGGGTTCACGGCGTGAATCAAGCCGAACAGGATTGAGGTGACAATCCACGCTAAGAACAGCGCGGTTCTTCCACTTAGCGGGCCGAAGTTGAGGCCTTCGGCGATGTTTTTTATCTGGAAGCCGCGGAAAACGAGCTCCTCATAGGTACCTACCAGTGTCATTTGGACCAGGAAGATGAGGAAGGCCACGAAGAATGGGAAGGGCATGCGTGTGACGAACATGCCTTCAATCGTAATCCACCCCATGGCCAACTCGATTGCAAATATCCCGCCCATCAGGAGACCGCCAAGAAGCAGGCCGAAGAGCAGGTCGCGGCACCATTGTGTGTTCCAGATCAGACCGTAGTCCCTAAATCTGCGGCGATCCAGAAACCTGGCCGCGGCGATCGTTACGACGACATACACCAGGCCGGTCAATATCAGGGCGACCATGCTTTGGATAGGATCCGGGCCGCTATCGGTGCTGTTCTCGCTTCCTGAGAGGAGCGGGCGCATGATTGCCGAAGTGATCTGCAGTCCGGCAAAGATGAGCACGAGGTGTAGGATCACGCGCCATAGCGCGCGAATTCTCCTGTCGTTGGGACTCCAAAATGGCTGTAGAATGTGGTTCATTTCGGTTATGGCACCTTTCAATGGGGCGCTCCCAATTTGAGAGTCGCCTACGCTTTGTGATAGGATTCACATACAGAATGCGGATGGGGGGTTTTGTGAGCGAGCAAGACAGACCGCGTGCAGTGAAAAAGGCGTCTTCGCCGAACGTCGAGAGCGTCCCTCGCCGACGCGCCCGCCCGCGAGGGCTGAACGAATGGCAAGATCTGATTACTGAGCAGCTTGAAGAGGCGGCTGCAAGAGGCGCCTTTGAAAACCTGCCCGGAAAAGGCCAGCCGCTGCGTCTGGACAGATTCCCCAACGAGCCAGATGATATGCGCATGGCCAATAAGCTTCTCAAGGACAACGGTCTGACGCCAAGCTGGATCGGTGACCGCAAGGAGCTTCTGGCCGAAATTGAACTGTTACGTACGGAGATGAAGCGTCGGTGGGCGTTGACGTGCGCGGACACACAGGCCGCTGTAAGCGAGAGGGATGCTCTGGCACGGTCCTGGCGTCGCAGTGTTGCCGACTGGGAAGCGCGCATTGGCGAGCTGAACAGGCGAATTGTCAGCTTGAACATCTCCCTCCCGGTTTGGCGGATGGAGCTGCACCGGCTGCGGCTGGATGAAGAGTTGGAGCGCATTGGCGCTCCGAATGGGGACGGCGAATCCCCCCTGTAGGTCTTCGTTTTTCTGGTACCCTCCTTTTCCCGACTGTAGTTTCTGAAGGCCGAACCCCCAGAAACTTTTATTCTCTTTTGACGAACCGGCCCGGAAAGGCGCCGGTGTGCTCGCCTCTGCGCAGTACGCGCTCGCCGTTGACCCAAACGTCCTGCACACCCGCAGATAGCTGATGGGAGGCGGCGAATGTTGCGCGGTCGCCGATGGTGAGCGGATCGAAGAGCACGACATCAGCGAAGTGGCCTGTGCGCAGGTGGCCCCGCTGGCGCAGGCCGAGGCGGTCTGCTACGGCGCCGGTCATTTTGCGGACAGCGTCTTCGAGGGTGAGGAGCCGCTGCTCGCGCACATATTTTCCCAGCACGCGCGGGTAGGTCCCATAGGCGCGTGGATGCGTGGGGCCTAGTTCGGCGGCCCAGGCGGGGTCGAGCCCGGCGGCGTCGGTGGCGATCTTGATCCATGGCAGCGGCAACTGCGAGCGCAGGTTGTCTTCGCTGATCGAGAGGAAGATTGTGCCGATGCGCTGGCCTTCGGAGCGTAGAAGGTCGATGGCACAGTCGAGCCAGTCCTGGTCTCTTGCGGCGGCGATCTGGGCGAGGTTCATGCCGACGTAGGCACTGTTTTCTTCCCTATGCAAGCCGACGGGTATTACGCCTTCGGCGCCTCCCCGGGTTGTAGGTCTCTTCTTATTCCCCGCACCTTCGAGTATCTCGGCGCGAATGCGCGCTCGTACAGCCGGTTGCTCCAGATTCTCGAAAAAGCGCCCATCGGCGGCTGTCCATGTAGGCAGCAGCGAGGAGAGACCTGTGCCGGATGCGTCGTAGGGGTACATGTCGGCGGTCACGTCGAGCCCTCGGGCGCGGGCTTCTTGGATGCGGGCAATTGTGGAAGGCATCCTGTGCCAGTTTGCGGTACCGGAGGCCTTGAGATGGTAGATCTCGACCGGCAGGTTTGCGCAACGGCCGATGGTCAGCGCCTCCTCCAACCCTTCGAACAGCTTATCACTTTCCGAACGCATGTGGGTGATGTAGATGCCGTTGTGACGGCTCACGACTTTGCATATTTCGATCAGTTCATCGGTGTCGGTGTAGGAGTCCGGCGGATAGATCAGGGCATAGGAGACGCCGAAGGCGCCATCTTCCATGGCGTCCGCCATTGTGCGGCGCATGAGTTCGAGTTCATCGGGGGAAGGTCGGCCCATTTCCATACCCTTGCCGACGTTGCGCAGAGTGCCGCCGCCCAGGAAGGAGCCGATGTTGGGGGAAACGCCGGCGGCTTCTACGTCCCGCAACCAGTCGCCGAAGCTGGTCCAGCCGCGTATCTTCTCGTGCCATTGGTCGCTGATTGGCATGGGTAGAATCGAATTTTCCATTGGGTCGGTGTGGCGGCCGGCGACCGGAGCCGGGGTCCAGGCTTCGCCCATTATTTCGGTTGTGACGCCCTGGGTGATCTTGGAGAGGCAGCGCCCGTCGATCATCAGCGAAAGGATCGAATGGCTCTGGATGTCGATGAAGCCGGGGCAGGCGACGAGGCCAGTGGCGTCGACGACTTCGATGCAATTTGCGGCGGGAATCGCGCCCGGCGGGGCGATGGCGTCAATGCGGTCGCCTTTCAGGAGCAGGTCGCCAAACTGCCAGGGGTTACCAGTGCCGTCGATAATACGGGCTTTGCGGATCAGGGTAGTGGATTTTTTTATTGATGCGGTCATGAGTCACAGAACGCGTCGTACAGGAGGCGGCCGATGCGGCCAAAGGCGGCGTCGATGGCGATGGGCGTTTCTTTGTTGGCGATGGGGTCATCGGCGGCGGCTTCGTCGTCCCAGCGGGAGAAGACTGTGACGGCCACGTGCGAGTTTTCGCTTGCGTAAATGATGCCGCTGTCGTTGCGAATGCCGGGCAGGGTGCCGGTCTTGTGGGCACAGGGTGTGCCGGGCGGAAGGTAACGGGGCAGGCGGTCGTTGAGCTGCTGTTTGAGGAGAATTTCCAGCATGGCGTCGCAGGCGGTGCGGCTGATGATTTCTCCCCGCCAGATGCGCGCCAGCAGTTCGGTGAGCGCGGCCGGCGTGCCGACGTCGTTGTCGGGACCGAGACTGTAGCAGATGCCCTCACGATTTCGGGGCCCGGCGCCGGCGAGGGCCAGAAGGTTCTGGGTGGGGTCGGAGGAGGGGAGCAGGTCGTCGAACAGCTCCCGAATGGTTAAGGGCACGTGGATGTCGGTCAGACCCAAGCTGTGCATGGTGCTGGTTACGCTGCCCTTCCCGAGGCGATGCATCACCATGTCGGTGGCGGTGTTGTCGCTGACTATCATCATCAAAGTCAGCAGGTCCTTCACGGTGGGCTCGAGGCCGTCGTCGAAGAAGACGAGGATGCCGCTGGGTAGGTTTTTTTCAGCGGTAGTCAGTTCCCAGCGGTCGTCGAGCGTGAAGCGGCCCGCGTCGATCTGGCGGAAGGCTTCGACGAGGACGGGGATCTTGAGGACGCTGCACATTGGAAAGACGCGTTCGGCGTCGACTTCAAACCGCTGACCGGATTCCAAGTGGAGGGCGGAAACGGCCATCTCGGCGCCGCTGCTGTCGATGATAGTGCGGATGTCGGATTCGAGAGACATGGGGGCTCCGTTCCAGCCGTCAGGGCATGAAGTTCTTGAGATAGCGGCCGCTCTGGACAAGGGAGGCCTTGCGGCTTTCGAGTGAATCTTCGTAGGCCCGGTCCTCGACTTCGATACAGACCGGTCCATCGTAGCCGACGTCGCTGAGGACGGAGAAGAACTGTCCCCAGTCGATATCGCCGAGGCCGGGCAGTTTGGGCACATGAAATTCGAGCGGGGTGGCCATGATGCCCACTTCGTCAAGGCGATGCCGGTCGAGGCGCACGTCCTTGGCGTGGACATGGAACAGTTTGTCTGTGAAATCCCGGATCGGCTTGAGATAGTCCATGTGCTGCCAGATCATGTGGGAGGGGTCGTAGTTGAGGCCGAAGTGGTCGCTGGGGATGTCGGCGAACATACGGCGCCAGATGGCGGGTGTATGGGCCAGATTTTTGCCGCCGGGCCATTCGTCATCGGTGAAGGCCATGGGGCAGTTCTCGATGCCTACCTTGACGTTGTGGTCCTCGGCGAACCGGATCAGCGGCGTCCAGACTTCGAGGAAGCGCGGCCAGTTGTCATCGACCGATTGGGTCCAGTCGCGGCCGACAAAGGTGTTCATGATGCCGATGCCCAGAAGGGCGGAGGCTTCGATGACGCGTTTGATGTGGTCGATGCTGACTTGCGCTTCGTCCTGGTCGGGGGTGAGAGGGTTGGGGTAGTAGCCCAGCCCGCTGATAGTGATGCCGGCTGAGTCGGCGAGCGTGTTGACCCTGGCGGCGTCCGCTTTGGTGAAGCCGACGACGTCGATGTGGGTGACGCCGGCGTAGCGGCGTTCGGCCTTGCCGGCGGGCCAGCACATGAGCTCGACGGTGCTGAAGCCGTTGGCTGCGGTGAATTGGATGACCTCTTCGAGAGAGAGGTCGGGGAGGATGGCGCTGGCATAGCCTAGTTTCATCATTTGGGGACAGTCTCCTTGTTGTTGTGATTCGCCAGTGGCACTTTACAAGGGGGAACGCATTGACACTCTAACAGATGCCACTGGACACAGGCTACCATTATTGGCTTAGTTCTACCCACCGCCTTCCATCGTGACTCGCGAGGATGGCCTCGCACAGAAGGATCTCCTTATGCCCATCGGCGAAGGTGGGGAAGGGCTCGGGAGCGTTGAAATCGGCGGCGGCGATGTAGTCGTAGAAGGATTTGAACGAGTGCTTGAAGGAGTCGTCGTAGCCCTCGTTGTGGCCGCCGGGATAGGCGATGTGGGCGCGGGCGGCTTCGGAAACGAGGCCCGGGTCGCGGAGCAAGTGCTGGTTGGCCTGGTTGCGGTGGCCGATCCAGAGTTCGTTGGGCTGTTCGCTGTTCCAGGCAACGGTGGCTTCGCTGCCGGCGATCTCGTAGCGCAGACAGTTCTTGCGGCCGGCGGTAATCTGCGAGACCCATAGTGAGCCGTGGGCGCCGCCGTCAAAGCGCAGAAGCGCGGCGCCGCTGTCTTCGGTCTCGATGTCGATTGACTCGGTGGCGTCGGGCGCCTGAACTTTGGCGGAAAAGGTCTCGACCTCGCCGGTGGGGCGCTGGCGGGTAGTGTGGACGGTCTTAAGGTCGGCCTGCACGGCGTTGACAGAGAGGCCGGTAACGAACTGGACGAGGTCGAGCCAGTGGGTGCCGATGTCGGCGACGGCGCGCAGCTTGCCGCCCTCGCCGCTGAGGACCCGCCAGTTGTAGTCGGTGGGGTAGAGCAGCCAGTCCTGCACATAGCTGCCGGTTATGGAGTGAATGCGGCCCAATGCCCCGCTCTGGATCATCGAGCGGACTTCCCAGTTGAGAGGGTAGAAGCGCATGTTGTAGTTGACGCCGGCCGCGAGGCCGCTCTTGCGCGCCAATTCTACCAACTCGCCCGATTCTTTCGAGGTCATGGCCAGCGGTTTTTCGCAGTGGACATGCTTGCCGGCCTGGAGCGCCTTGCTGGCCTGCTCGAAGTGATGGCGATTGGGCGAGGTGATATGCACGGCTTCGATTTCGCCGTCGGCCAGCAGCTCGGCAAAGTCGTCGTATGCTTTTGGAATGCCCAAGTCTGCGGCGGCGCGGCGGGATTTCTCAGCTGAGGAGCCCAGGATCCCGGCAACGTTGATGCCCAGCCGGCGCAGGGCTTCGGTATGTGCCGGCCCCATGAAACCGGTGCCTACAATCGCTACGTTTATTGCGCGCATAGTTTCACCTCACTTTTTTCGGACAGAAGCAAGTGTCGGTTTGCGGCTGCAGGTCACCGCTATCAGGCCCGACGAGTAAGACCTGCATATCCCCACGCGAGCGCCAGGACGATTGCACCGTATACAACCTGCTGGATGGCCTGGCCGACATTGAGGAAGGTGAGCATCGAGTTCAGGACGCTGAGGATCAGCGCGCCGAGGATCGTGCCCGCGTATCCGCCTACGCCGCCGAAGATCGAGGTGCCGCCGATCACCGCCGCTGCAACCGATGGCAGCAGAAAGGCGTTGGCGAGTTGGAGATCGACGGCGCCGGTACGGCCTCCAAGAAGAATGCCGCCGATGGAGCCCAGCACCCCAGCTGCAATGTAGGCTGTGATGCGAACTTGCCATACGCGCACGCCGGCGAGGCGCACGGCGATTTCGTTATCGCCTATTGCATAAAGAAGCCGTCCCCAGCCGGTTCGCCGGAGGAGCCAGATCAGGCCGCCGGCAATGAGGGCCCACACGACCACGCTATAGGGGATGCGATTGCCCAGGAAGGAGCCTCCGCCGATCAGTTTTATAAAGGGGCCCATCTGCGTCGAACCCTGCAGGATCGTCTGTGCCCAGGCGGTAAACAGGCCCAGAAGGATGCCCGACATGGCCAGTGTCATAATCAGCGGGTTGACGCGAAAGACGGACACACCTACGCCGTTGGCGCTTCCCACCACCAAGCCAACCACGATGCCCAACACAATTGCAATGACCGCGCCTTCGGCGGACTGGTTGGCAGCGACGTAGGCGGAGCCGGTGGCAATCATCGTAACCGACAAGTCGATACCGCCGGTGAGCATGAGGATCGTCTGCGCGCCTGCCAGAATGCCGAGTGGCGCGGCCTGCAGGAGCGTGTTGCGCGCGCCGCTGACGGAAAGGTAATTCGGTTCGACGAGGCCGGTGATAAGGACGAGGAGGGCGAGAATGCCGGTCAGCGCCAGCGTCGGGCGTTCGGCGACCAGGGCGGCGGCGCGGGCGGCCAGTCCGGCAGGCGCGGCGGCGGCGGCGTTGGCCTGTGTTGGCGGGGGGGACTGGTTCATGCGGATCTCTCCCGCAACAGGGTGACAAGGCCGCCAACCATCATGACGCCGGCGATGAGCAAGCCCTGGATGATCTGGGCGTTGTTGGGATCAATGCCCATCGCGCTCAGGATCGGGTTGAGCATGATCAGAATTACGCCGGCGGCGACCACGCCAAGCACGAGGCCGGTGCCGCCAACGAGGGCGACGCCGCCGAGAACGACGGCGGCCACACTGTTCAAGGTCGCGTTGGCGCCGACGCTGAAACGGGGGTCGCCGGTGCCGGTGAGAGCGACCGTTGCCAGGCCGGCAAGCGCCGCCATTGCACCCCCAATCGCGTAGGAGGATATCTTTGCGCGGCGCACATCGAGACCTGCGAGGCGGGCGGCAACGCTATCGCTGCCAATTGCGTAGATGGACAACCCAATGCGGGTATGCCTCGACAAGAGGAATACGAGAATAGCCGGGACTGCCATCATCAGGATCGGCATGACATAGGTGCCGCCGATCCCGGACTGCGCGCCGGTAAACAGCCACCGGAATTCAGGCGCGGTGCCGCCGCCAGGGGAAGGCAGAATCCACAGTGCAAAACCAGACCATATGTAGCCAGTGGCCAAGGTGACAACGATATCCGGCACGCGGGAGACGCTGATCACATAGCCTACCAGGGCGTTGAGGATGCCGAGGCCGGCGATCAGTACGATGGCGATAAAGAGGACCATCGCAAACGGTTGATCATCCATGAGCCGCGCCGCGAGTGCGTTGGTTAGCAGAAGCAGCGCGCCCAACGAGAGGTCGATTCCGCCGGCAATCACGATAATGGCCTGGCCGATAGCAAGATAGACGAGTGGCAGGCTATTCTTGCTGATCGATGTGGCCTGGAACTGGCCGAATACGGGGATAAGGGTGGCATACCAGATGAGCAATACGCTGAGGAGCAGCCACACGCCCAAAGTCCAAGTGTTGCGCGCCAAACCCGTGCGCCATAGGGCGACGCCCGCAGATCGAACCGTCGTTATCATGCAGGCACCTCCAATCCATGGGCGGCGGTGAGCAGGGAAGATTCGGTTGCGTGCGCGGCATCCTGTTCGTCGACGAAACAACCGTCGTGCATGATGAGTACGCGGTCACAGACGAGCTGAATCTCGGCAAGCTCACTGGTATAGAGCAGGATCGCCGCGCCGCCGGCGGCCAGCTCGCGCAGCAGGGCGTAAATCTCGTGCTTGGTCTGGACATCGATGCCCCGTGTGGGGTCGAAACAGAGCAGGGTACGAAAGCCGGCCACGAGCCAGCGGCCAATCGCGACTTTTTGCTGGTTCCCGCCGGAAAGCCGCCGCACCTGGGATGCCGCCCTGGTATCGATCGAAAGGCGGTCGATTGCGTTCATTACGCGTTGGCGTTCATCGGATGGGAGGCGCAGCCACTGCCGGATGC
Source organism: Caldilineaceae bacterium (assembly GCA_965116395.1). Lineage (GTDB taxonomy): Bacteria > Chloroflexota > Anaerolineae > Caldilineales > Caldilineaceae > Bin5. The sequence goes on along the minus strand of OZ220684.1, from coordinate 3,373,124 downwards.
GGCTGAATAGGGGAACAACCAGGTTCTGGCGCACGGGAAGATTGGGCAAAAGGGTTAGCAGACGGTCACCGGGGATGAGGACGACGCCATCAGCGACAGCATCAGAGGGCGCGCGCCAGCGGCGCTGGCTGCCGCGGACGAGAATTTCACCGGCGGAAGGGCGGCGGTCGCCCGACAGGAGGGAGAATAGACGCTCCTGGCCCTGGCCCTCCAACGCGACAAGGCCGAGAATCTCACCGCGACGCAGTTCGAACGAGACATTTCGCACTACAGCTGCGGAAGTCAGCGCCTGGACGGCAAAAGCGGTCTCTTCCGGCGAGGAGCTGGAATCAGGCTGCTTTGGGGAACGGGAATTGCTCTCTTCTTTTTCCTCGACATCCAGTACGTCGGTGCCGAGCATGGCTTCGACCAGCTCGTGCTCGCCGACGTCGAACATGGTTCCGGTTGACGAGCCGTTTGGGGCTGCCGGCGCCGCGCCCGGCTCGAATAGGGCAACGTTGCGCCCATCGCGCAGGATAGTGGCGCGGTCGCAGATGCGCCTCACCTCCGCCAGCCGGTGCGTAATCAGAACGGCTGCGCGGCCCTTTTCCCGCCATTCCGCAAGTAAAGCAAAGACCCGTTCGGCCTGGTCGGCGGTGAGCGCGGCTGTGATCTCATCGAGCAGAAGTACTTGGGGATCACGCGCCAGCGCGCGCGCCAGATCGACCACGCGTAAGGTTTCGAGCGGCAGATCGCGCACGAGCGCGTCAAAGTCAAGCGTTTCGAGATCGAACCAGGCGAGCCAGTGCGTGAAGGCCGCCTCGTCTACCTCACTGAGTTGGAGATTCTGCCTGACGGTAAGATCGGGGATGAGGGCCGGATCCTGGAAGACGGTTGCGATGCCGACAGCCATGGATTCGGCGGGGGCATTGAACTGCATCGGCTGCCCATCGACGTGAACAGCACCGGCGTCGGCCGGATGGACGCCCGCAAGGATTTTTACGAGGGTACTTTTGCCGGCGCCGTTAGCGCCAAGCAGCGCATGGATCTCGCCGCGGCGGACTGCGAGGTCAACTTCTCGCAGCGCCACGACGGATCCATACGATTTTGCTACTTTGAAGGTCGCAAGCAGTGGCTGCGACTCACTCATAGCGAGTTCAATCCAACGGTGGGTTGCAGCCTACTCACCCGGCGCCTTGCAGGCGGACACATCGGCGCTGCCGTTGTAACTGGTGTAGGGTTCAATATCGACGTAGGTGCTCCAGCCCACCTGCTCGTCGGGCGCGTAGATCCCGTTCAGCCCGTCGACATTATCGGTGGTGAACACTTCGGGCGTGAGGATGGTCTCGTGCGGCGGGTTGTTGCCGGTCAGCGCGTCGAGCGCGATCGCCATGCCGACAGCGCCGATGGCGGGCGGGTTGGTCACGGCCGCGCCGATCAGACCTGCGTCGGCAAGTTGGATCAACTGCTCCACGAATCCGTTGTTGTCCGCGCCGACGATGGGAACGAAGTCAACATCGGCTACCTGGAACTGTTCGACGACGGAATAGTCGATGCCAGAGGTCCAGATGCCATCGATATCCTGGGTCGTGATCAGGTCGAGGGCCTGTTGTGCGCCGGTCGAGGGGTCCCATCCGGTGAAGGTAGAGGCCACGACTTCGATGTCAGGGTAGTTCGCAAGCGCCTCCATGAAACCGTCGTGGCGGTCAGTGTCGGCGGGTACGCCATCGATGCCGCGCATTTCCACGACCTTGCCGGAGCCGCCGAGCTGCTCAAAGAGCCATTCAGCGCCGAGGCGGGCGTATGCGGTCTGGTCATTGGTGGCAACATAGGCGCCTTCGGCGGTAACCGCCTGATCGACGGCCACGACGACGATGCCCTGGGCAATGGCCGATTCGATGACGGCGTTGAGGCCCTCGCGATCGGTCGGGTTGAGGATAATGGCGTCAACACCTTGCGAGATGAGGCCCTCAAGGTCGGCTATCTGCTCGGTCGGGCCGCCGTTGCGGTTGACAACGACGACGCTGTCGACGAGGCCGCTGGCGGTGGCCTCAGCTTTGATGGCGCAGATCATCTGCTCGCGCCAGCCGTTGCCGACGAGTGTGTTGCTGACGCCGACGACGAAGCCGCCTTCCTCTTCCATCATGGCGTCGTCGCCGGATGCCGGTGCGACGGCGACACAAGCGGTGAGCGCCAGCGCGACAGTCAGTAGCAATGCAAAAATTGTAAATCGTTTAGTCTGGTTCTTCATCTGTTTCTCCTCCTGAGAAATGGTTCACAACATTGTGTTAAGACTTGGTCTATATGTGTGGTGCTACAAATATAGGCACAACTCACGCGCCGTGTTTTGGGGAAGGTTCCGTCGATTCAACACCGGCTTGAGACTAACCTACGGCTCTCGACAAATTCGGTTAGACGCTGCGCCCTGTAAGTTTGCCAAGCTCGTCGAACATCGCATTCAGCACTTCCGCATCCACCGCACCTATACGGCCCAGAAGACGACGCCGATCAATGGCTCGAAGTTGAAACATAAGCACTACCGATTCCTGATTCAAACCGTTCTCCGAAGTGGGATGGACGAGCGTCGTACCGGCGAATCCAATGGTCGCCCTTGCAGTCGTAAGAGGCGCTACCAGGACTACGGGCAGATTTCGGCCGTAGTTGTCATCCTGCATAACCACTGCTGGGCGCATGCCGCGTTGCTCACGACCATTTTCGGAAGGCAGGTCAACCCTATGTATGTCGCCGACGCTCACGGCGACTCGGCCTCCCATTTATCGTAACTACTAAGCCACAGTACTTGACCAGCCAGTCATCCTTGGAACCATTCAGGCTCTTGGTGACGTAACTGGTGTACAGCCGCCGCCATGCTCGCCAGCCGACACGTTGCGAAGAATGCACACGGTCGGTGAGAGATGGTTTTGTAGGGGGGCGTTGCGGGGGCGCAGCCCCTGCACAAGGGAGGGCGCTTGCGCCCGACCGCCCAAAATACAACAATGTGGGGAGAAAGAACACCTTTGCTCCCCTCGTTCAGGGTTGCGAATCAGTTGCGGCTGAGTAGTTACCATTTATCAATCATCGCCCATGCCTCAGCACTAGCCTTGTCCCATTGGTCCAGTTGGGATTCTAGCTCCGGCGTCATATCTGCCGGTTTGACATGAATTTCTACGCTGATACCTTCGGGCAAAGACATTTCGTGCTGAGGCACTGCCACACCGCCTTTGACGATTCCGGGAATTACCAAACGCTTAGGTGCCATAGCACAGACCTCTCTTGCTAGTCACGTTCCCTAGGATCCAGTGCATCACGCAGGCCGTCGCCCAAAAAGTTGAAGGCCAGCACCGTGATCACGATCATCAGGCCGGGAAAGAACGCAATATGCGGGAAGCGCAGAATGAAGGCGCGTCCATCCGACAAAATGCCGCCCCATGAGGGGTTCGGCGGGCGAATGCCCAGGCCGAGAAATGAGAGCGCTGATTCCAAAATAATAATGCCCCCGATGCCCAACGTCGCCAAAACGATGACTGGGCCCATGACGTTTGGCAGAAGATGCCGCCAGATTATGCGCCAGTCGCGCACGCCCACAGCTCTGGCTGCGGTGACGAAATCGGTCGCTTTCAGGGACATGACGTCGGCGCGCACGACGCGGGCGAAGCGGGCCCAGCCGGTGAAGCCGATCACGAGAACGGTAGTAACCAAGCTCGGCCCCAGTACTGCAGCCAAGACAACGAGCAATGCGATAATGGGAAAGGCCATCAGGGTATCTACTACCCTTGAGATGAGCATATCCACCCAGCTGCCGAAGTAGCCGGCCACGGCACCGATGACGACGCCCATTGTGACGGTGATGCCGGTAGCCGCCAGGCCCACCAGCAGCGCGATCCGAGTGCCAAAGATGACGCGGCTGAGAAGGTCGCGTCCAAGATGGTCGTAGCCGAAGGGATGGGCTGGGGTTGGGCTGCCGCCGCGCATACCGCGAAAGATTTCAGTAATGGGATCATAGGGCGAGAGCAGCGGCGCGAAGATCGCCATCAACGCCAAGAGGATGATTATAACCAACCCGCCAACCGCGAAGCGATTGGCGCGAAAGCGCCGCCACGACTGGCTCCATTCGGAGCGGCGGTCAGCGTCGGCAATGAGTTGGAGGTTCGGCTCAGTGGCTGAGGTAGCGGTCATGAACTGGTCTGGGCCAATATCAGGAATGAATTTAGTTGATTCGAATACGCGGATCGATGATGGCGTAGGTCAGGTCGGTGTCTAGGATTCAGAAAGAGTACTCCGGCGATCTAAAAGATGTAGGCAATCGAACTAAAGCGTCCGACCTATATTGATTGCGTCAATGCTCAATGACCACTGTAATTGCTCTGACAATCGATCTCATGACCGTTTCAGAGACGATGCCAAGCTTTTGAACGAACCGTTGCGTATCAACTCCACGCAGTTGTAGTGCGTCAACCGCGGAGGGCTTGCTCAATCCATTGGCGCTATCGGGCATCAGCCTGACATGCCAGAGGTTATGGGTAAAGTACTCTTTCCACTCCGTCAGCGGAGCTACCAATCGAATGGGCAATACGCCAATGGCATCGGAGTTTACTACAACTACGGGACGGGTCTTTCGGATTTCAGTGCCGAGAGTCGGGTCGAGGCGCACCATCCAGACTTCGCCGCGTTTACTATCCATCACTGAAGTCTCCCGCTTGCCACTCAGTGCGCTCATCGACCGTCTGTTCGTAGTGCTCCTTCAGCAGTTCTGCCTGCTGCGCCAGGATCCGTCGGCGGCTATCGTGAGAACTGTCCCCGTGCGTCATACGGGCAGGGCGAGCAAGATCTTTTTGAGAAACGATCTCTGCGTCTTTCTCAGCAAGGTCCTGCAAGAGGTGAAAGGCGAGCGACAGTTTTGTCTCAGGTAGATTATTGACTAACTCCTGGACTTGAGCGTGCGTTACGGTTCCCACGAAGTCTCCTCCGTTTCGAAAGGTACTCGTCTTCAATGTTCTAAATCAGCGTCCGAGTCGGGCGCCAATTAAATGTAAGCCTAATATGATGCCACGACTATAGGCTTGTCCGGTCGAATTCGCAACAAATCGCTGAACAGGTCTTTTTGGTCAGTCGGATCAGAAAGCGGTGTTGCAGTAAATGCACTGCCCTCTTAACAAGGGCGCACCGCAGTTATTGCATTTCTGTTGCGCCCACCCTATAGGACAATTTCGGTGTGTTAGTTGATTCGAATACGCGGATCGATGATGGCGTAGGTCAGGTCGGTCAGCAGGTTCACGGCGACTACGAGCACGGCCAGGACGACGACCAGGGACTGTACGACCTGGTAGTCGAGGCGAAAGACCGAATCGGTGAAGAGGCGGCCGATGCCGGGGATCGCAAAGACTGTCTCGACGACGATGGTGCCGCTGAGGATAAAGGCGATTCGAAAACCGATTACCGTCACCACTGGCAGCAAAGCATTGCGAACGGCGTGGCGGACAAGCACAATTGTGTTTGGAAGCCCCTTGGCGTAGGCAGTACGCACGTAATCCTGGGACAGCACTTCGAGCGTGGACGCGCGCATGACGCGCGTCATTACGGCCATCTGTTCGGTCGTCAGCACCAGGATCGGCAGGAGGTATCCTTGCCAGGACTTCAGTCCAAAAGGAGGGATGCGTCCAATCAGAGGCAGGTCGCCAAACCAACGCGGCACGTACAAGGCAAACAGTACGATCAACATCAGCCCCAGCCAGAAGTTTGGCAGGGCCACACCCAATGTCGAGCCGACCGCGGTAGTGTAGTCGAAGGAGGAGTTGCGGCGGACGCCGGCAATGATGCCGGCCGGGATTGCGACCAGCAACGCCAGCCCCAAAGAGGTGACATTCAGAATCGCGGTTACCGGGATCGACTCGAAGATCATCTGCCGCACGGGTATGCCGGTGCGGATAAGAGAGTCGCCGAAATCTCCGCGCAAGAGATTCCAGGCCCAGACCAGATACTGTTCATGATAGGGGCGATCCAACCCCCAGCGGCGGCGGATCGCCTCCATCTGTTCTGCGCTGATGCGGATCTCCCCTTCGCCGAGCAGCAGGTAGGTCGGGTCGCCCGGCATCAATCGTATAACGATGAAGGTGCCGACGCTGATCAGCACAATCACCAGGATGCCTTGAAGGAGGCGGCGGGTGACGTAGGGAAGCATGTTTTGTGGGTAGTGGCCTGTGATTGGTGGATAGTGGGAATGCTAAGCGCTCCCCACTATCCACCAGACGCTGTACCGGTCGTTATTCCTCGATCCACCATTTATGGGCCTGCTGGTACAACGAGCTGTTCTTCGGGCCTTCCGGCAGCCCCTTGATGCGGCTGTTGAAGACGTTCATCCATTCGTCGAACTGCAGGTTGAGTACCGGTTGCTCCTCGACGAAGATCTCCTGGATCTCGTGATAGTAGGGCTCGCGCTCTTCGTAGGAGACGACCTGCAGCCCTTCCTCGATCAACTCGTCGACGCGGGCGTTATTGAACTGGGCAAAGTTGTTGCCGCCGGTTGAGTGGAGTGTGCTGAACGGGTCGGGCTCGACCGCGGATCCGTAGGTCCAGTTGTAGAGGGAGGCGTCCATCGTGCCCTCGCGCATACCCTGGAGAATGGTCGCTACCGGGGCCTCTTCCAGCTGCACGTCGACGCCGACATCGGCAAACATCAGTTGCGCCAGTTCGGCGATGGGACGACGGGCCTGGTCGCCGGTGATGGTCGTGATGGTGAAGGAGAGCTGCTGCCCATCCTTTGCACGGATGCCATCGCCGCCAGCGGCCCAACCGGCGCCGTCGAGCAGAGCCATGGCTTCCTGCGGGTCGAAGTCGTACTGCTTGAGCCCGGTGTGGTGATAGGGGCTGGCAGGCGTCAGGTTGGAGTGGGATACCTGGGCGGCGCCATTCCAAAGGTCGTTGATGATGCGTTGGCGGTCGAGCGCGTGCATCAGGGCCTGTCGCACTTCTTTCTCCGCCAGCTGCGGAATGCTGTTGTTGAGCGGGAAGTGCTTGATCGAGTTGGCGAGGGTACGGAAGTTTACGAAGTTCGGCTCGTTTTCGAGGAAGATGCTGTCTTCCACCAGCAGCGGCCAAACGGCGGAGTCGGCCTCTCCGGTCTGCAGGGCGATCATGCGCACTGACGGTTCCGGCACGATGTCTTCGCGCAGGACGTCGATGTAGGGGCGGCCGCGGAAGTGATCTTCGAAGGCTTCCAGTTCGGTAAACTCTGCCGGGCGCCATTCGCGCAGCTTGTAAGCTCCGGTGCCGATCGGCGAGGTGCTGTAGGTCTCCTCGCCCACTTCGGCGTGGTAGGCCGAATGAACGATGGGGACGGTGGCCCAGGAAGCCAGGGAAGCGGCGTTTACATTCTCCATATTGACCTGGACGGTGTACTTGTCCGGCGCTTCAACCGAGCCAATGCCGGTGAAGGAGCCGACGATCGGGGCGCCATTTTCCGGGTTGCGATAGTAGTTGTACGTGTAGGCGACGTCTTCGGCGGTCAACTCACTGCCGTCGTGGAACAGAACGCCTTCGTGCAGTTGGAAGGTGTAAGTGAGTCCGTCGTCCGAAACGTCGACCGATTGCGCCAGTACATTTTCGAGTTCATTGAACTCGTTTACGGTCACGAGCGGATTGTGGATGTTGATAATCATTACCCAGTGCACAGTCGGGCCCATGAAAGCCGGGCTGAGACCGGCAACTTCCTGGTGACCTACCCAGGTCATGGTGCCGCCTTGCTTGGGACCGCTCATTTCGGCGGCCGGGGCTTCGTCGTCCGCTGCGGCGGGGGCTGCCTCGCCGCTGGCCGCGGGGGCTGCGGGCGCGCAGGCTACCAGGAGTGCGGCCGAACCGCTCAGGGCGGAATAGCGCAAGAAGTCGCGTCTGGTAATTGATCTTTTCTGAGTCATTGTTGGATGTCTCCTTGGCGTGTTGGAAATAGGGTGTGGTGACTGTCAAACGGCAGCCGACGCAAAAGAATATGGTGTGGTTAATGCTCCCAAAATCAAAGGAGTCGTTATCTGGCCAGGCCAACCAAAAGGACGGACGAGCAACTCTTCAAGAACTGCGGAATGGCCGTCCAGCCTCTCCCGGCTCAGGAGTTGAAGGACACAAGGGAGGTGACTGTTTGGCGTGGAGAGTAAGTCGGAGGCGTCTTTGCCCGAAGGTTGGGTGACGCACTCGCCTCGTCAGTCTGTGAGAGTATAAACAGAGAAAGGGGGGCTGTCAAGAAATGCAGGTATTCTGATTGCTGCACTAGAGAGTTTAGTGCTGCATTCGGCCCTTGCGAATGGTTGACATGCGTCTGATAATAGAGAATGACACGGCAAGTGAGGGGCAATCGCCGGGCAGATGCGGAGGGGTGAGGTTGTGATAGAATGTCGAGGCGAAACTGGTACGAATCTGACAGGGATAAAGGATTGCCATGGGGGGAGATACGAGATTAATCCGGACGCTGCAGTTGCGAAATCTGTTGTCATTCGGGCCGGGCTCTCCACCGATCGAGCTTGGGCCGTTAAATGTACTGATTGGTCCGAACGGGTCGGGGAAATCTAATGTGATAGAGGCTATCGAGCTGCTGCGAGCATCGGCTAGCGACTTGGTCGCGCCAATCCGCGCGGGAGGAGGTACGGAGGAGTGGCTGTGGAAGGGAATCGAGCAAATACCTGTGGCAAGGCTCGACGCAACAGTGCGCCTGCCTGACCTCAAGAGTCCTTTACGCCACAAGTTCTCCTTTGTGTCGGTTCGACAGCGTTTTGCATTGGTCGATGAGCAGATCGACTACGAAGTTGACAAGTCGTATGAGGACCAGGAGTCAGCCTTCTCTTATTCCCTCAACGAAGGAGATCCTGTTTTCAATGTCCCTGAAGAAAATGACTACAACAGAACCACGGGAGGTAAGAAAGGCACTCGACTCCTTCGAGGTGAATACTTAACGCCGAATCAGTCGGTACTTTCACAGTTGCGAGACCCGACCCAATACCCAGAGATCACCTATTTGAGTGACAATTACAAGAAGTTCAAGCTGTTTCGGAACTGGCACCTGGGCCGAAATTCCAGCCTGCGCCGTCCGCAGCCGGTTGACCTGCCCAACGACTTCCTGGCAGAAGATGCAAGCAATCTTGGGTTAGTTTTTAATTTCCTCGAACGAACAGGTAACGTCAAGGATACACTTAACGCGCACCTTGCCAGATTCTACGAACAATATAAGGACTTTGCCGTCTCAGTTGAAGGCGGAACAGTGCAAATCTTTCTGCGCGAAAAGGATCTGAGTGGATGGATTCCGGCATCACGTCTGTCTGACGGGACATTGCATTTTCTTTGTCTTGCTGCTATCCTCTGCCACCCTACTCCCCCACCCCTAATATGTATAGAAGAGCCTGAAATTGGGCTGCACCCCGATATTCTTCCAACAATTGCCGAGATGCTGATCGAGGCTTCCCAGCGAACGCAAATTATAGTTACAACCCATTCCGACATTCTTGTGGATGCGCTTTCCCACGTACCCGAAGCAGTGTTGGTATGCGAGAAGGAGAGCAATTCAACAACTGTACGTCGACTAGATCAGGTTGCGTTACGCAAATGGCTTGAAAAGTATACCTTGGGCGAACTGTGGCGGAGTGGCCAGCTTGGCGGAAACCGATGGTGAAGGTGACTGTCTATGTGGAGGGAGGCGGTCGCGGCAGGTTGGCAACGGAATGCCGCAGAGGATTTACTGAGTTTTTCAGGAACGCCGGCCTAGCTGGGCATATGCCCAGTATCGTCGCCTGCGGCAGCAGGAGTGATGCTTTCGATCGCTTTTGCGTTGCGTTGAACGAGGCAGGATCTGGTGAGATTCCTCTCTTGTTGGTCGATAGCGAGAGTCCTGTTCAGTCGAGGCAGCCACCGTGGCGGCATTTGGCATCCTCCCCGGATAGATGGAATCGTCCTCAAAGTTCCCGGGACGAACAGGCGCTTCTGATGGTTCAGTGTATGGAGTCCTGGTTCATGGCGGACGCTCAGGCGCTTGAAATTTTCTTTGGGGCCGGATTCAGGCTACCAACTGTACGAAATGATATTGAGGACATTCCTAAAAAAGATGTCTTACGTAATTTGGAGACAGCAAGCCAGGGCAGCAGAAAAAGCGCCTATCAAAAAGGCCGCCACTCCTTTGACATTCTGGCGCAGATCGATCCGGAGAAAGTGATTCAGCGCTCTCGGTTCGCGAAGCAACTGGTCGAAACACTGAAGGGCCACCTCCTTCCCACATAAACGTTAGGCAATGCCAGACCCACCACAACCATATGAAGGAAGAAGCCATGAACAGCTCGCAAACCGTAACCGTTCCCTCCAGAGCCTGGTTTGGCGACGCCGAACGCGCGCTCACGTTTCCGGCCGGCTGGGATCTCCACATCTGCGCCTGCGAGGATGCACCCGCGCTCAGTTCGACACAGATCGCGGCGGCGTTCGATAATCCGATAGGTACGGCCCGCATCCGCGACGCGGCCAAAGGAAGAGCCAGCGCGGCCATTATCGTTGATGACCTGAGCCGGCCCACGCCGGCGGCGGATATGCTGCCGCATGTGCTGGAAGAGTTGGCCGCGGCCGGTGTTCCCAAAGGAGAGACGGCGATTGTTGTCGGCGGCGGCACGCACCGGCCTCTGACTGAAGAGGAGGTCGCAAAAAAGGTGGGCGCGGAGGTGGCTGCGAACTATGCTACGACTTCGCACGATTTCATGGCAGGCGATCTGGTCGCGTACGGCAGCCTGGAGGACGGGACGCCGATCTATATCAACCGAATTGTAGCTGAGGCCGAGTTCAAAATCTGTGTGGGCGGCATCTATCCCCATCCTTCGGTCGGTTTTGGCGGCGGCGCCAAGTTGATCGTGCCGGGTGTAGCCGGTTTCGCCACTATCTTCCACTTCCACAGTTTTTCTGCCCGGCGGGGACAGGGCAATATCGAGCGGCTAAAGCCTTCTCAAGGGGAGGCGGGTGACGTGACTGTAATCGACGGCGGTGTGCGCGATCACAGAGACGTGGCGGAGGAAGTGGCGGGCCGCATTGGGTTGGACATGATCGTCAACTGTGTCCTCACCAGCCGCCGGCAGATTGGCGGTCTCTTTGTCGGCGATTTCGTCGAGGCGCATCGTGCCGGGGCTCGATTCGCGCAGCGCACTTACAGCACGGTTATACCGAACAGGCTGCGGCAGGAGGCCGATCTGCTGGTGTGCAACGCCTTCCCGCTTGACGCCGATCCGATCCAGGGGTCGAAGGCACTCTGGCCGCGTGACTATTTTGAGAGGGACCCATTCACAGTTGTCCTCAACGCGGCCAGCGACGGCATCTCCTACCATGGCCTGCATCAGCAGCTGCCGTGGCACCAATATCTGAAGCGCCGGGCCGCGGCCGACGCAACGCCCGACCCGGCGGCCTCGATCAACGGTCGGGAAAACCTGCTCATCCTCTCTGAACACTTCCAGGCGGCGGAGTTTGCGACAAAGCATGGAGGCGATCTCCTCTTCCGCAGCTGGCAGACGTTGATCGACCAGCTGGCGGCCAAACTGCCCGCGGACGCCACCGTTGCCATTTTCCCAAACACTTCAATCCAGATTCTGGCACGGGAAGAGGCTGTTGCGGTGGGCGCGTAGCTCTAAGAGGAGCCGCTAACAGAGACTCACCGTAACTACTAAGCCGTATGCAGAGCCTGTCTTGACCAGCCGGTTTTGACCATCCCTTCATCTTCGCCGCCGTTCAGGCCCTCTCATCGTGTATTTGCTGGCAGCCGCCACTTTGGATGAGCCGCACAGCTGGAATGACGCCGAAAGGTGGATGAGGGATGGTTTTGGAGGGGGGCGTTGCGGGGGCGCAGCCCCTGCACAAGGGAGGGCCGAAGGCCCGACCGCCCATATGCAAAGAGATAGTATCGAGAAGTGAGTAAAACACCTGCCACGCTTGAGTCAGGGGTGGCATTGGCTGCGTAGTTACGACTCACCACTTTGCGATCACGAGAGGAGAAACTCTGATGGCCTCCATGGACGAACTGCGGCAGGGCGTATGCGAGAACCTGCCGGAGATCAATAAGATCAAGGACGAAGAACTGCGCAGTCTGGTGATAGAGGCGTGGGCCTTTGCGCTGTCGCAGACGGAGTTTACGCGCATCGACCAGATCAAGGGATCGGGCGTGCCGGACTCGCCAGCGCTGAAGGACGGCACGCAGGCGGAGCATCTGCGCGGCGTTGCACGCATGGCGCAAGGGCTTGCCGATGGCCTGGAGGCGGTGCATGGAGATATCGGGATCGACAGGGACCTGCTGTGGGCGTGTGCGCTGTGCCATGATGTGGGCAAGCCGTTTGAGTTCAGCCCGGAGAACCAGGCGCGGTGGAAGAACGATGTGGGCGCGTCGGGGTTTCCGTCGATCCGGCATTCGGTGTACGGCGTGCATGTGGCGTTGACGGTGGGGCTGCCGGAGGCGGTGGCGCATACGGCGGGCGCGCATTCGGCCGAGGGGGAGTTGGTCAAGCGCAGCCTGGAAAACACGCTAGTGAACAGCGCGGACCACGCTTATTGGGCGGCGATGGAGAGAGCCGGACAGTTGGAAATGGACTAAGTGTAGACGCAGCCCAGACCATTAACCCGAAACTGGTTCCTCGTGTTGGGCGGCGACTTCGCGCATGCCGTCATACTCCATCCAGATGTCGGTGAGGGCTTCGTACAGTTGGGCCAGGTAGTTGACATGTTGCAGGCGGAAATAGATGGCGTAGCGAGGGTGTGGTGAGACGTTGGGCGAGGCGCAGTGGGCTATCTGATAGTGTACGAGGATGGCGTCACCGGCCCTGGCGGCAATCATTTTCGGTTGCGGCATATGGATGGGCGGCATGCCTTCGGCGCCGCCGCGCATGAGGATGTCGTGTCCATTTTCGCGAAAGTACTGCTGGTAGAGATGATGGGTACCGGGCCAGACGGCCAGGTTTCCGGCGTGATCGGTATTCACGTCGCTGAGGGCGATGCCGACGAGCATCGTGAATCGGCGCAGCGCGCCTGCGGGGACGCCGTTGTGGGGCGAGTGACGGCCGTCCAGATGGGGTCGCAGCGCTGGTGGGGGGTCGTCCAGCAGCGGAAAGCGGACTGCGATTTGTCCGCGCTGGACCGGGTTGACCTTTCCGGCGCCAATCATGGATTCGGCCAGCAGTTTTACGGGCGACCGGTTGTACAGATCGGTTATTTCGGGCGCTTGCCGCAGTTCCGGGCAGAATGACTGTGCATTGAAGGTCGTCATTTGTGCGGGATCGATGCCGTTGCCGAAGGAGTGGTTGATCGCTTTGACGGCGGCGTCGACCATCACTCCTGGGACAACGCCGGGCACCCTCACATATCCCTTATTGTAGAATTCCATCTTTTGCGCGTAGGTCAGATGCATTTCCCCCTCCTCTACCGTCTGGACCGATGGGATGAAATCATTAGACACCAGCGCGGTGCGAAAATCAAACGGGGCGGATTGAACTGCAATGGTCGGAACTGCAGGGGTCAGGGGTCAGGGGTCAGGGGTCAGGGGTCAGGGGTCAGAAATTGGCGGCCCCAGTGATTTGGAAGACTTTTTTGATAAGTGCAAGTCTTTTGGACTTCCATGGATTGGGATGTAACTACTTTGAGTTGATAAGCTGGACTGCTTGTTTTGGTGGGCGACGACTTCGCGCATGCCGTCCCATTCCTTCCAGATGTCGGTCAGGGTTTCGAATCGCTGGTCCTTGTGGTCGACGTGGTTGAGGCGGAAGTAGATGGCGTAGCGGGGATGGGGTGAGACGTTGGGCGCGGCGGTGTGGGCGACCTGGTAGTGTACAAGAAAGGCGTCGCCGGGCTGGGCGGTCATCTGTTGCGCTGGCGGCATGTCAATGGGGGGCATGTCTTCGGCGTCGCCGCGGGTCATGAAGTCATTTCCATTGTCGCGAAAATACTGTTCGAATTGACGATGGGTTCCGGGCCAGACGACCAGATTTCCGGCGTAGTCGGTGGCCACGTCGCTGAGGGCGATGCCGACGAGCATTGTGAAGCTGCGCAGCTCGCCGGCGGGGACGCCGTTGTGGGGTGAGTAGCGGCCATCCAGATGGGGACGGGGCGCGGGCGGTGGATCTTCCAGTAGAGGAAAACGAATTGCGATCTGGCCGGCAGTAACGGGATTTAGATTACCGGCGCCTATCAACGACTCTGCCAGCGCTTTGACCGGCGTCCGATTGTAGAGATCGGTAATCTCGGGCGTTTCGCGCAATTCAGGGCAGAATGTCCGCGATTGAAAGGTGATCATCTTGGCCGGATCGATGCCGTTGCCGAAGGAGTGGTTGATCGCTTTGACGGCGGCATCGACCATTACTGTGGGAACAGCGCCGGGAACCTGCACATAGCCTTTCTCGTAGAGTTCAAGTTTCTGCGCGTGGGTTACTTTCATGGTTTTGCCTTCGATAGTAGCCTGGATGCGTAGAAAAATTGTACAACCGTTTTGCGGCAAGTGACAAGCAGGGCCGGGGCGGGAGGTGCATCCCAGATCGTTGGTCAGCCGCTGTCTGAGTCAAGAATGGTCAGATTTTCATTTTTCGTGACCCCACCCGTACAAGGAACTTAAATTGGGGACCGGCCAGGTCTGTCGCAGCACGGTTTTCAAGCTATCAGCCCTCTTTCTTTGGCGCCATGCTTGACCAACCCTTCACCGCCGACGTTGGTCAGAAATTCTTCGAAACGTCGTTGGTTGGCGACGGGCACACTGCCGAACAGGCACACCGCTGCGAATGAGTCGCACCGGTGGGTGAGGCATGGTTTTGTAGGGGGGCGTTGCGGGGGCGCAGCCCCTGCACAAGGGAGGGCCGAAGGCCCGACCGCCAAACTGCAGTGGCCAGTGGTTAGTGGACAGTGGTCAGTGAATGGGCGATTTATCGGGGATGGATGTGAGGACTGGGCCGTGTCCTGTCGTTTCCGGAGGTACAAGTGAGTTCACCCCCATTTTGGGATGCACCCAGGGCGGCCAGGGCCGTCTCCACATTTTGAAGGACTCAAGGGAGAGAATCGGAAATGCCGACGGGGACAAAGATCAGGCTCATCATCTCGAACGTTCTACTGACACTCTTGTGGGTGGCTCTAGCCTTTGGATACCCGGGATATGAGTTCACCATTTATACGTTTGGCCTCGGCCTGGATGGGGGCGCGGCGCGTAACGACGCGTTCGACCTGCAACTGAGCCTGGGCGCGGCGCTGGGCATTCCAAGCATGGCTTTTGTCGACCACTTCAATATTCTCTTTGTCACGCTCGCTCCTCTGGCCTGGTGGCGGAACGCCAAGGTACAGATGATTGTGTTGGGGATGGCAATTCTGAACGGGCTCTACATGTTCCTGTTTGTGGCAGTGTTTCTGCCGCCCTGGATTCTGGGGCAGGGCGACCGGGTGGAGGACTGGATGCTGGGTCTCGTGGTCTCGGCGGTCTTTCTGCTGTGTGTGATCCTGAAGCTCCCTGTGATCAGGTATCGCGGGATTCTGCGTAACTGGGCTATCGGTGTCGGCGTGGTGGCAGCCTACTTCGTCGTCACGGCGGCGACGCGAGCGTCTCAACTGCAGAACGTGCGCGCGCTGCGCCGCATGTGCGTGACCACGCCGGGCGAGGGTGAGCCTTGGCCATCGGGATGGCAGTGGGAGCCGATGCCGTTCGGCAATAGCGAAGGCTGGCCGCTGGGGCCGTGGCCGCAAGGGGAGAAGCTGGCCGGCTGCGAACCAAGCGCAGACCTGATCGCGACCGCGGCCGCCGAGTTGCAGGCGGTGGGCTACCTGCCGCTGGGGCTTGTACTCGGCCTGATTGTTGTTGGGGTTGGGGCGTACTTCGTTGCAGTGCTGCGCGCAGAGGAGCCTTCTGCGGCTTAGTGGGACCGGAGTTTCGGGGCGGCCGATACAAGCTTGTTGAACGCCTCCCGGTTCCAGCTTCAGGCGCCTAAATATAACGGCCGGTTTCCAAGAGGAGGTTGTCGTGAAAAAGACGAGAATTCGAACGCTGTTTCTGGGAAGCCCGAGAGGCGACTCGTTCCCGGGGGAGGAGAACGAAGCGTGGCCGATCTATCAGGGTTCGTTCAGCCACGAGAACGTGGCCGCGCGTTACAGGGAGGAGCTGAAGGCGTACGAGCGGGAGGTGGAGTTCACGGGACAGAGGCTGGTGCGGACGCGTAGGGAGTTGCAAGAGGCGGCTGCGAATGTGGGGGACGAGGACGGCGTCCTTGCTTTCATTCTGGGCCTGTTTCCGAATGTGATGCAGAAAGAGATTGCGAGCTGGGGCAAGCCGACGGTGATGTTCAATCCGACGGAGACGCCGCTTTCGCCGCTGGGATGGCTGCACAATTTCGTGCCGGTGAAGGGTAAGCGCAATGTGATTCCCGTGCTTTCGTCGGATTTCGCGGACGTGGGGAAGAAGATCGGCGTGTTGAAGGCTATTCACAAGATGGGGCAGTCGAAGGTGCTGTACCAGCAGTCGCATACGCCGAAGCAGGTGGAGTCGAGCCGCAGGTGGTTCGAGGAGGGGTGGGGCGGGATCCATCTTTTTTCCGACCTGACGCCGTTGAGCGACGGCTTTATCAGGCAGACGAAGGAGAGGCTGGGGCTTGAGATCAAGGATATCCCTCCTCAGCGGCTGATCGCGGCCTACCAGAACGCCGATGCTGAGGCTGCGGAGGCGCTGGCGCAGGGGAGGATTGCAGGGGCCACGGATGTTGTTGAACCGACGAGGGAGGACGTGGTCGAATCGTGCAAGCTGTACCTGGGACTCAAGCAGATCCTGGCGGAGGAGGAGGCGCAGGGTATTGCCGAGCATGGCATCTGTATGGGGAGCGGGCCGTATCCGCTGCCGTGCCTGGCGTTTTCGATGCTGAATGACGAGGGGCTGGCCGGGATCTGCCAGCTGGATCTGTCGAGCACGATCACGCAGTTGCTGATCGGGTATCTTGCGGACCGACCGGGCTTTATCGGCCATATTCATATCGATACGGGGCGGAATCTGATCGGGATGTCGCACGATTTCAGTGCGACGAAGCTGGGGGGATGGGACGGCGAGGAGGCTGACGAATACGCGTTTCGCAATCATCAGGGGCTGTACCGGAGCACGTGTGTGAACGTGCAGATGGAGGTGGGGCAGACGGTGACGATCGCACAGTTTGTGCCGTTCGACCGCATGTATGTCTTTACCGGGGTCATTGACAGCAATGTGAGTGTGCAGCGGGATTGCCGGACGTCGGTGGCGATCCAGGTTGCCGATGCGAAGCGGCTGCTGCGGAATTGTATGAAGGCGGAGCACCCGCTGACGCCGGGCGGGCACAGGGTCCTGTTTTACGGGGACTGGGTAGACGAGATTGAGGATCTGGGGCAGTTGTTGGGTTTTGAAGTTGTGAACGATATGGCTCAGTGAGCAAGAGGCAGGTAAGACATTGATCAAGATAAAGGCTGCAGAGATAACGGGGCTACGAGAGGTAAGTCTGGTCGAGGATGAGATCGCGGGCCCGGGCGCGGGAGAAGTGGCGATACGCTCGCTTTATTCGGGTATCAGTCATGGGACGGAGATGAATGTGTATCGCGGCCACGCGCCGATGTGGCAGCGGAAGCAGGACCGCCGCACGCGGCTGTTTGTGGAAAGCGAAGAGCCCGAGTGGGAATACCCTCTGCGTTACGGTTACGCGTGCGTGGGCGTGGTCACGGAGGTGGGGAGCGATGTGAAGGAGTTTGATGAGGGCGATGTTGTCTTCAGCTTTGCCCCGCACCAGTCGGCGCACGTACTGCCAGCGGGTTCGGTGTTCAAGCTGCCGGAGGGAATCGATCCAAGGGCAGGTGTGCTCACGGCCGTCCTGAACACGACTTTCAACGGCATGTTGGACGCGGACCTGCATTTGGGAGAGTGCGTGGTGGTCTTTGGCCAGGGTATCCTGGGACAGCTGACAGTGCAGTGGGCCAAACTGTCGGGCGCGGCGCCGGTGATCGCGGTGGACCTGATCGAGAAGCGGCTGGAGATTTCCAAGCGGGTGAGCGGGGCGGACCTTGTCTTCAATGCTGGCGAGGAAAGGGACATTGCGATGGCAGTGAGGGAGTTGACTGACAATCGCGGCGCGGACGTGGTGTTCGAGTTTTCGGCCAGTGATCGCGCTCTGAACGAGGCGATCCGCACGGTTTGTTACAACGGCAAGGTGATCGTGATGTCGTGGTATGCAGGCGCGCTGGCCAACGTCTACCCTGGCGCGGAGTTTCACCACAACCGCATCCAGCTGATTTCGTCTCAGATTGCCGGCATCAGCCCTGAGCTGTCGCACAGGTGGACGGCCGCGCGGCGCATGGAGGCGGTGCTTTCACTGATGCCCAAGCTGAATCTGGATGGGTTGATTACGGATGTGGTTGACCATGGGGACGCGGCCGCGGCCTATGAAAGGATCGACAGGCGACCGC
Organism: Caldilineaceae bacterium; assembly: GCA_965116395.1. Lineage (GTDB taxonomy): Bacteria > Chloroflexota > Anaerolineae > Caldilineales > Caldilineaceae > Bin5. The sequence continues at coordinate 3,354,716 of OZ220684.1, read as the reverse complement.
AGGATGTGCTGCAGGTGGTGCTTGATTATGGTGAGGACTGAGGTTAAATTCGGGACTTGCATACAGTTAGATATGTGTGGTTGGCCCCAAAAACTGGACCTCGAGCTTAGGTGTACAATGGAGGAAACCACAAAGTTTGTGGAGGGACAGACTCATGGTCAAGAAACGGCGACGACACACGGCAGCCTACAGGTTCCGGGTTGCGTTGGAAGCGGTTGAAGGCAGCAAGGCGATTAACCAGCTAGCGAGCGAATATGAGGTACATGCCGGTCTGATTCGGGCCTAGAGAAGGCAACTGCTGGATGACGGTCCCCGCGTCTTCGAGAGCAACGGCGAGCGCAAACAGCAGGAACATGAGAGCCAGGAAGCGGAGCTCTATGAACAGACCGGCCGCTCTGTCATTCTCTTGAGGCCGGAAAGGAACCGCAGTGCACAAGATCATAATCATAATCATTCTCTGCCTTACGATTAGTTCTTGCGTCCCGATTCCAGAGGAACCTCTGGAAGTTCAGCGCGATAAAATGTATTCAAGCATTGTTCTTGAAGATCGTATCGAGCCGGTAGACGAGGGAATCCCTGCCTATCCGGACTTTGAAGAAACCGCCAGCTTAGTCGATTTGGCCTACGCCTTCGAGAAGTGGTGGTCAAAGCAGGAGACAAAAGCTCATTTTGAAATTTTGGATGAACTAAGCCGCTGCATAGAACATTCGCTTTCAATTGAAGACATTAGAAAATACTATACCAGAGCGGAAATCACAGCCAAAGTAATCTACACTGCGGCATTGCTCAAAACGACGGTCAAGCAAAAGCCGTTCTCAGCGAGTACACCAGAAGAATTCTACCTGGAATGGTTTGGCGCACCCGAAGCGACTAGGGAAGTCGAGCTAGACCTCTTCGCAGAAGCAGTACACGATTTTTGTGCAATGCTTATCCCTGAACAGGAAGTGCCACTAACACCACCTGGGTAAGTAGAGTGCCTTCACGAATTCTTTTGTAGATTTTCGCCGTCAACTATCTTCGAAGGTGAAACTCAACCTGCTGCTGTAATCCTTTATGTATCGGGCCTAACTGAGTCGCCCTCTCAAAAGCATTCTGAAGAGGTAGTTCTCTGCTGCGATTTTATGACCAAGACGAAACAGGTTATTCAGCCGTAGAGAAATTTCGCAAACAGATTCTTGATAACATTCTTCTTCTGTATGGTCGTCTGTCCGATGACCGCAACATCCCGAAATGTTTACGTTAACATCACCCTCTTCTATTTTTCCCCTTCCAGAAAGAACAGAATTTTGGCCGACTTCGACATCGCAGACGAATTCATTACCTTCTAATGCCCTGAGTGCGGACACGAAATCACCGGAAAGCTCGCTAGTTTTCTTTGAACGATCAGTTTTCTGGCCCCAGTTGCGGGATCAAGATCACCTTCAACAACGTCTACGGATTGCGTGTGGCGCAAAGGCAGTCAAGGCAAGGACGATCCCGTAAGGTCACCCGGGGGCAAGAGTGCTGGCGTCAGACGTGAGATATATAAGTTTTCGCCCAGATCAGGAGAAACTGAATGAACATCGACGATCTTTTTGCCAGTTTTGATTGGGACGGGTACGTCCTGTTGCCGCAAGCGATTTGCCCTGAAGAGCTGGCGGTACTGCAGGAGGACACGGCTCATGTCATTGAAGAGGGCTATGAGGGCAAGGAACCGGAGAGTGACTACTTCTATGATGCGCTGCCGGATACGGGTGAGGTTGTGTTCCACCGTGTGCAGTATGTCTTCCCCAAGGCCAGGAACAACTCGTTTATCAAGCTGCTGGCGCATCCGCTGATCCTGCAGGTGGTGCAGCGGCTGCTGGGGGATGACTTTATCTGTGAGGCGGAGGCGTTTGTTTTCAAGACGCCGGGAAACGGCAAGGAGGTCCCGGTCCACTGCGACGGCGATCCCAGCCAACCGGATGTGATGGAGCTGGTGTTCAACGTCGACTACTATCTGGATGACGCCACACCGGAGAACGGCTGCCTGCTGGCGGCGCCGGGCAGCCATAAGCTGAATCTGCCCGTAAAGGAGGTGGTGGCGCAGGGCTTCGACTTTCCCGGCCTGGTTGAACTGCCGGTCAAGGCGGGCGACGTGCTGTTTCACAATGTCAAGCTGGTGCATGGCTCCAGGCGGAACAGCGCCGACAGTTTGCGGCGCACACTCTACTATGCTTTCCATTCGCTGGGCGCGGCTGCGCGCCAGGGTGAACCCAGGGCGGAGGGTTCGTACCTCAGGCCGGGTCAGACGGTGCCCCAGAGCTGGATTGATGACCGTTTACGGTTGATGATGCACGCAATCGATCTGCGAAAAGAGACCAGCTACGGGCGCGATGAGGTCCCTTTCCCCTATCAGCCGCCTGTGGGCTACGACGTTTCGTGGCCGTCAAGGGATGAAGAGATGAATTACCGGCCGGCGCTGGGGTATAGCAAGTTCTATTGAGGTTTGGCCTGCAGGGCAGGCACGAGGGCAGGCACAAGGCCTGCCCCTACGGTAGGCGCGGCGAATGGCAGGGGCGTGTTCCGGCTTGATGTTGGCCCTCAGCCAGGCGTGTTTCGGAAACGCCAGCGGCGGGCGTAGGCCAGGGCCATGCTGGCGGCGACGGCCATGACGGCTGCGAGGACGTTGAAGAGGAGATCGCGTGGGTCGTAGACGCGATTGGGCAGAAAGGCCTGGATGTTTTCGTCTATAAGGCCGATTAACGAAGTGGCTACAATTGCAAGCAAAGCGGGTACCGGGACGCGCCGGCCGTGACTGGCGCGTTCTTTGAGCGCTTCGTAGATGAATATGGACAGAACGCCGTATTCGATGAGATGCGTGCGCTCCTCCGGGGTCCCCATGCGCACGAAGATGAGGATGTAGACGGCGGCCACGCCGAGCGCGACCCCGATCTCCAGGCCGCCTGGGCGCACCTTCAGCCCGTAGACCAGGATAACAGCCCCAACCAGGATAAAACTGATCAAGAAGAGGGTTTCGAGCAGACCGTTTGTTCGCAGATGCCCGGCGAGAGTACGCGCGAGCCCGAGTGTCGAGTAGATTGCGGTTACAACGGCGAGGGTCCAGAGCCAGAGGCGGCGCTCCCGACTTGAAGTGAAAAATGACATGAAATTGGATACCGAAGGTGAAAAAAGTAAAATTCCCGCAGCGTATACAGGAGTGTATACCGAAGGGTGTGCATAGGCAATTTTGAGGAGGCGGGTTATCCCTTGATGCCGCTGAGGGTGAAGCCTTCGGTGAAGTAGCGCTGCCCGTAGTAGGAGAGCGCCATCATCGGCAAAGACATAAGTACGGACATGGCCATCATCTGTCCCCATCTGGTGTCGCCGCGGGTGCCGATGAAGCCCATCATGGCTAGGGTAAGAGTTTGCATGCTCCTTTCTTTAAGGTAAAGGAGAGGGAAGAGCAGGTCATTCCAGGCCCAGGAGGTGATGAGTACGATTTGGAGGGCCAGGATAGGCTTGGCGAGGGGCAGGACGATACGCCAATAAATGCCCAGATCATTGCAGCCGTCGATGCGGGCGGCGTCGGAGAGTTCATTGGGGACGGCGCGGAAGAATTGGCGCAGCACAAAGACCATTGCAGGATTGAGCGCCAACATCGAAGGAACGACTGCCGGCAACCAAGTTCCGATCCAGGACATGCGCGCCATCATCACATAGCGGGGTACCATTGTTACCATGTCCGGGATAAGCATGAGGCTGATGTTGAGCAGCATCAACAACTCGTTGCCGCGAAATTTCATGCGGGCGAAGGCATAGGCCGCGAGCGTACACGAAATCATGGTTGGCACACCGACGAAGACGGCGAGCATCAGGGTATTGCGCAGGTTGAGCAACCAGTCTCTCTCTTGCCAACCGTCGGCAAAGTTCTGGAGGGTGACGGGGTTGGGGATCCACTGGATGGGGATGGTGATGCGCATCTGCTCCAGCGTCTTGAAAGCGGCGCTGAACATCCAGGCCAGGGGCATCAGCGCGACGGCCAGAAAGAGGGCAATCAGCAGATAGGCTATCGTGTGCTGGATGAAGCGGCTGCGGCGCATTCCTAGAGAAAGGCCGCCCCTTTGCCCAGTCCCCCGCCGGGCAGTAGAAATTCCGGCCATACTGGTCAGTTGCCTCCCTCATAGTAGACCCAACTTGCGGACGAGCGGAAGACGGAGACAACGATCACAACGCAGATGACGAACAGAATCCATGCGAGCGCGGCCGCGTGGCCCATCTTAAAATATTTGAAGGCGTTTTCATAGATGAGCTGGGCGTAGAATGTAGAGCCGCCAGCCGGGCCGCCTCCAGTCATTAACATGGGGCCGGCGAAGTATTGAAACGCGCCGATGAGGCTGGTCAGCAGGTTGAAGAGTGTGTAGGGGGTCAGCATCGGCAGCGTGACGCTGAACAGGGTTTGCAGCGACTTTGCGCCGTCGATCTTGGAAGCGTCATAGAGCTCTTGCGGCACGTTCTGCAGCCCGGCCAGGAAGATGAGCATGCCAATGCCGCCCTGGATGGTCATGAAGATGAAAATCCATTTGACCATAACCGGATCGGAGAGCCAAGCTTGGCGCCAGGGGAGGCCAAAGGCTTTGAGTAAACTATTGATAAGACCCAAGGAAGGGCTCCAGATAAAGAGCGACACTGCGGCGGCGCCGGCCACAGGTACGGTGCCGGGCACGATCGCCAGCGTGCGAAAAAGCTGGAGGCCGCGCACCTTGACGTTGAGCAGCAGCGCTTGCAGGAGGCCGACCACCAGTCCGCCCGGAACGGAGACTCCCACGTAGAGCAATGTGTTCAACAGCGCTTTGCGTGTATAGGCGTTTTCTACCAGGTTTACGTAGTTGCGGATTCCGATCCACTTGGCGGGCTGGAAAACGTCGTAAATGGTGAAGCTGTGGTAGAAGGAGTCGAGGATTGGGTAGGCCTGGAAGATAATTACGCCCAGGATCCACGGGAAAATGAAGAGGTAGGGCAACGTACGACGGCGGAAGCGCCGGCGTTTTGCTTGCCTGCTAAGGAGCGCAGCGCTCCCGCCGGGATCCAGGCTTGGTGGTTCTGCGCTCAGACCGGTGGACGACATTCCGATTCCTATGTAGTCGAATTGCTTGATGCGGAGGACAAAGAAAGCGGGTCACGCCATTTCCAAATGGTCAAGCGTGACCCGGTTGGTTCACTACGGCGGAGCGACTAGCCCTGGGTCTCCCAGTACTCGTCGAGGGACTGCTGGAGCTCGGAGTTGATGTCGAAGAGGGAATCCTCAGCCGACTTGGCGCCGACGATTGTCTCTTCGATGGCCCGCTGCCACAGGTTCTCGACCTGGGACTGGACGGGCGTGAGGAACTCGCTGGGGCTCCAGAGCCTGTCGGCTTCGAGCGGTGCGTCGAAGAACCACTGCAGGCCGGGAACAGAGGAAAGATCGATGGCGTCGAGCAGCGGTTTGCTCCACATAGCGGCGGCGCGGATCTCGAATTCTATCAGGCCGACTTCGACACTGGTCATGTGTATCATGAACGTGAGGGCGTCTTCAGCGACCTGGGTGGAGCGGGGCATGAAGAGTGTATGCCCGGTGCCGAAGTCGATGGCCTTGAGACCCTCATTCAGGTTGGGGTGGAAGCCGTAGCCGATCGTGTCCAGCTCAACGCCGGTAACGTCAACGACGTTCCGCATAGCGCCGGGCATCCAGTTGCCGTTCATGATCATGCCCCGCTTGGCGTTGTTAAAGCCACTCGACGCATAGCCGGTCCAATAAGGCCACTGATCAGCGAAGGCTTGCATTTTGTCTGCGCCGGCATCAAGCCAGAACTGAGCGATGATGTTGAGGCCCTCCGCCCACGCGTCGGAGTCAAAGGTGAAGGTGCGCTTGTCCCCGGAGATGAAGTTTTCGTCGAAGACGACCGGCCAGGCGATGACGGTGAACCCATAGGCGTCTTTGGGGTCGAAGCCGGCCTGTGTCAGGTTGCCGTCGTCGTCAAACTTGAGGAGCGCGCGGGACATTTCCAACAGTTCGGTCCAGGTTCTGGGGCCGACTTCGGGATCGCCGCCGGCTTCCTCGATAAGGTGCTTATGCCAGCAGATGGCGGGCATGGCGCCCCCCTCAAGAACGGGGATACCATAGGTAACGCCGTCCCACTTGCCGTTGTCCCACTGAGAACCCATGTAGATGTCCGGGTCGAAATCCTCGACTGCGGCGATAAGGTCGTCGAGGGGAAGCATGACGCCGCGCGCCATCAACTCGGCGAAACCGCCGATGTAGCGATGGTAGACATCGGGTGCGGTGCCGCCGGCCACGGCTGTCATCGTGTCCTCAGGGGTCACATGGAGGCGAATCATATCGATCGAGATGTGCGTACCCTTTTCATCAAATAGCTCGATGCACGGTGTCCAGACGTCGCTGTCACTACCGGTCTGCCAACCGGACTGGACCGAGACAGTCACCGGCTCCATGGCGGCCTCCATTCCGTCGTCATCGGTAGAGGTGGTAACGGGCTGGCAAGCGGCCAGGAGGGCTGCACCGCCGGTGGCGCCGGCGAGTGAAAGGAATTCTCTGCGGCTGAAACCTTGCTTTTTCATGTTTTGTTTTCCTCCTGCATTCCAAGTTTGGAGTGGGCAATTGGGACGAGAAACGGTGAGAATCGGGGGGCCTTGGTTGGTCACCCGATAGGTTAGCATAATTGTGGCCGAAAACAAATCCCATTTAAGATTCAAGGACTTCCCTCTGGTTAGGCATTCGGCCTACTATCGGGCCTATTCTTAATGTAGGAATCGCTGCAGTTGGCAGATTGACTGTGTGATATCAGACCGATAGCAGGTACGCTTCGAACGTACTTGAATGCCTCCGGCTCGTCGCTCCTTTCCACCCAGGTTCCAGCTGATCACTCTTTACCTCCATTGTTGCGCGCTTAAGGTGGCAGTTCTTCCTCATGTTGCAATGCCGGTTTCGTCAGAGAAGAATAGAAGCTGGCGCTACCCGCTGGAACCCAGTGAAGGGAATCTCATTCCACACCTCATTCAGTCCGGATGCAGTTTCCCAGGCAGGTTGTCCTGCGGCCATTTCGTGCTAAACTTGGAGGGCGTGTTAGCAAAACCGAATAAAGGAGAAGCCCTATGTCTGCACTGAGCGCCGCCTCTCTGGACCATGGCCTGACGGAGGAAGAACGGCGGACTTTCAACGAGACCGGTTTGCTTTATGTCAGGAATGCCCTGTCGCCGGAGCAGGTGGAACGGGGTGTCGCATTGACGGAGAGCATCCACGAGGCCAAGTTGACGGAGGGGCAAGACCCGCGCAAAGCGCTGTTCTACCCCAATTTCATCCCCGACGACCCATATTTCACCGATCTGGTCGACTACGAACGGGTTCTGCCCAAGGTATGGGGGATTCTTGGCTGGAACATTTTCTTGTATCACGCGCATCTGATCGTGACGCCGCCGAACGGGGAAGAGCCCAATGACAAGACATTCCACTGGCACCAGGACAGCGGCCGCGTCAACGTGGAGATGGAGAGTCATCCGCGGCCGCGTTTGTCGCTGAAGGTGGCCTATTTCCTGTCAGACACCAGTGAGCCGGGACGGGGCAACTTTTGGGTAGTTCCCAAGAGTCATGTGCGGGATACGATCGACAGGCCGGAGAGTGGCATAGGCCAGCCGGAGGGGGCGACGCCGGTGCTGGCCAAGCCGGGCGATGCAGTGTTTTTTGATCGCCGTCTTTGGCATACGGCCAGCCCCAACTGGTCGGATATTACGCGCCGGGTTCTGTTCTACGGTTACGGATACCGCTGGTTGCGTACAAAGGACGACATGACGGTCGAGAGCTTGTGGGATAGCTGCAGCCCGATCCGGCGCCAGTTGTTGGGTTGGAGCGTGAATGCAAACGGCCGTTTTTCGCCGACGGACGAAGACGTGCCGTTGCGTATGTGGTTGAAGGAGCATAGTCCGGCAGAGGCGGAGTGAAGGGCCAGGGGATAGGAGAGAGGAGTGAGACAGGAGTTTACTCTTGCCTCAGTTCCTCTTTCCTCAGTTCCTCTTTCCTCTTCGTTTACTTGTAGGGCCAGGCGATTTCCAGGAATGGTTGATCCATGCCTGCTTCTTTGTCCATGGGCCTGGTCACGTATTCCTCGCGCGGGGAGTTGGCGATCTGATGGCCGTTCTCCTCGATCCATTTGTAGACGGCGTCGTAGTAGCCCAGTATCTCGGGGAAATGCGCTTGGCGCAAGGTTAGCGACGTGTAGGCGATGGAGCCACCGGGAAGGGTTCCGCTTTTGATTTCGCCGCTGACGGGGGGAACGGTCTTGACGGGGATGCCGACTTCGACCGGCCCGTTTTTCTCCTGGTTGACTTCGCCGTGGTAAATGGCGACCGACTTGCCATCCTGTTCAACGCCCGATTCGGCGACCAAGGCCGCGAGCTGCTCATAGGATTCGCGCAGATGGTTGTGCAGCTCGTCGATATTGACATGGCGGGTGATGCTGAGCATGTGGCGGTCCGGCTGTTGTGTTGTGCTGACTGTGGGGGACATATGTGTCTCCTTTTTTTGTAGCTCGTATAGCGAGCCGTTGATGGGAATGTAGAAGGCGATGGATTGGTCCTGGCGGCGGTCTGTGCTGGGAGGGGCGGCGCTTTCTGCATAAGGCTGCGCGTCGCGCAGGCGAACGTCGTTTTGCGGCAGCCAGTTCTTGTAGATGGCCTGCCACATGGCGTCGCGGCGACGGCCGTCGTGATGAAATACGGCGTAGACACCACCCTTAAGATGCTGGACGCCGACCGGTTTGCGAGGCTGGATGGACGCGTTCTCGTCGAGAAGAATACCGGCATCAAAGCGCATTTTGTCGCTGGCGGAAATGCCGGTGTCGGGGCGGTCGCGGCAGACCTGCACGTATGCGTGCGGTTCAATGGGGTCGAAAGCGGCCGCTCCGTCTTCTCCTGCTGAAGATGCATGCTGGATAAGGGTCGTCCAGATGGTCTCGCTGTCCGCTTCGGCGCCAATACAGGGGATGTAGACCAGCTCATGGTCGGGCCGCTGGCGGAACTCAGGTTGCAGCAGAAGCGGCTCCCAGTTGTTGGCGTACAGATTGGGGCGGCGCAGCGTGCGGAAGGTGCGGGGGCTGACCTTGAACTGTTTTTTGAAGGCGCGGCTGAATGCGGCAGGGGTCTCGTAGCCTGCGGCCAACGCGATCTGCGTCACCGGTTCGCGGCTGAGGATGAGGCGGCGGGCCGCCCATTCGAGGCGGATGCGGCGCACGTAGTCGCTGGTTGTCTGGTGGAGGTAGGCGGCGAAGATGCGGTGGAAGTAGAACGGCGAGAAGCCAGCGACTTCTGCCAGCGTCTCGACCGTCAGGGGCGCGTCCATGTTCTCCTGGATGTGGAGGAGAACGGCGTTGAGGCGCTCGCGATGATGGAGGATTGTGTCCTCACGCGTCTGTACTGCCTTCTGGATCGTCATGCGGCCAGTATAGCAGAATGATTTAGGGCAAACTATCCCATTCTTGCTGTTTCTGCTTTCTGGTTGATCGTTGCAAAGAGATGTATCACCGAGCGCATGGACTGTAATCGGTCGTGCGCAATTCAAAGAAGGAGTCTTCAATGCAGATCACAGCAATTACGCCATTTATCGTTGACGCCGGCTGGCGCAATTGGATCCTGGTGAAGGTGGAGACGGACGAAGGTGTCACGGGCTGGGGGGAGTGCAGCGACCAGGCCGTGAACGGGGTGACGGGCGCGATCCGGGACCTGACGCCGGTTGTGATGGGCCTCGATCCGAGGGCCTTCGAGCAACGCTGGTGGGATATGTATCGGGCGTTTCAGTCGAGCCCGGGCGGGATCGGCGCAAAGGCTATCGCCGGCATCGAGCTGGCGCTGGTGGATATCGCGGCACGGGCGCGGGGCTGCTCGGTGGTCGAACTCTTCGGCGGGCCGACGAGGGATAACACGCGCGTTTATTGGTCACATTGCGGGACGAGCCGGATTCGCGTGCATGAGCTGATGGGCACGCCGCCGCTGCGTTCGATGGAGGATGTTGCTGCGCTGGGACGGGAGGTAGTTTCGAAGGGCTTTACCGCGCTGAAGACGAATATCCTCTTTCCGGGCGATCCCGGCTTCGTCTACTTTCCGGGACGGAATCCGGAAGGGGCTACCGACCAGGTGGCGTCAAACGAACTGATAGATCATATCGTTACGCTGATAGGCACATTTCGCGACGCGGTCGGGCCGCAGTTTGACCTGTTGCTGGATCTGAACTTCAACTTCAAGCCGGAAAGCTGTCTGGAGATCGCCCGCGCGCTGGAATCGCTTCACCTGATGTGGCTGGAGATAGACCTCTACGAGCCGGAGGCGCTGGCGGAGGTGCGGCGCAAGACGAGCACGCGCATCTGCACTGGCGAGACGCTCTACTACGAGCGACAGTTCCTGCCTTATCTGCAGGCACGGTCGTCAGATTATATGATGGTGGACGTGCCCTGGAACGGTTTTGGACCTTCGAAACGAGTGGGAGAGCTGGCGCAGACGTTCCAGATGAATATCGCGCCGCACAACTACTACAGCCATCTGTCTTCTTTCATCAGCGCGAGCCTGTGTGCGGTGCTGCCGAATGTGAAGATCATGGAAATCGACATCGACGACGTGCCGTGGAAGGACGAGATGGTGACAAACGTACCGGAGATCATCGAGGGGCAGATGACCACTCCTTCCGGCCCGGGCTGGGGCGTCGATATTTTGGAGGAGGTGCTGCACGCGCATCCGGTGGCGTAGGGACTGCCCTGTCAGCGCGAATTGGCGTCCGGCAAGGTGATACGAATGACCTCGCCGACGATGGTCGTAGGCCCGTCGGGGCCGGGGATGGGGCGATCGGGCGTGCCTTGGCCGGTCGAGATGTAGAGTGAGCCGTCGGGGGCGAGGGTGATATTGGTGGGCATGTCCAGTCCGTCGGCCAGAATGGTGGAATCGACGCCGGCCTGGAGGGGGCCGGAACCAGACTCACCCGTTGGTGCAAAGACACTGACGCGTCCGCTGTAGCGCAGATAGCCGCCGTGGAGGGCAGCCTGGTCCGGGTCGAAGAGATCGTGGGTGGGTTCAATCGGGTCGGCGGGTCCGCTGCACATCTCGACGACATAGATGTTGCCATCGCCATCAATGGCGACATCGATCGCGGTTGTCAGGCCGAGAACTGCGTCTTCTATCGCGCCGGTTTCGGGGTCTACACGCACGACTGCGCTGTCACCCGGGATGAAGGGGACAGTCTCACCTTCAATTGCCAGGGCGCCGGAGAAGAGAGCTACCAGCAGATCACCGCTGTGCGGGTCCACGGCCAAGCCGGTGGGCACGGACTGCTGGCCGCTGGCAAGCGCGCCGAAATGCGTGACGTTGAGGCGCGTGCCGTCGGCAATATCGACAGAGGAAAGCGCATTGGCTGTACTCTCGGCCAGATAGATCAGAGAATGATCGCGCGAGAAGGCGATGCCGGTCATGTTGCTCAGCGCGGAGAGATTGCGCCCCATGCGTTTGTAGGGGCTGATCTCGTAGAGGCCGATGCGATCATGGCCGCCGTCAACGCTGAGGTAGAGGTGGCCGTCAGTGTGGCGCAACAGATCGCCTGGCCCGCTTACTTCATCGCGCCATGTATGGTAAACGCTGAGCGCGTTGTAGGTGGGCAGGTGGCGAAACCAGAGGGTGCGTTCGCCTTCATCGCTGAAATCGCCATCCTGGTTGGCGTCGTGGAAGTGGGTGAGTTTGCCAGTCCACTTCTGGGGATCGACGGTATTCTGGCCGCTACCGGCCTCCGCCACCATCAGCGAGCCGTCCGGCAGGACGACGACGCCGCGGGGATTGGCCAGCCCGGTCAGGACGGTTTCGATGAGCGGCTCTTGCTGCGCGGCGGAGCCGTCTTCGGAACTTTCATTGGCGGTATCGCGGTTGTCGGATGCAGGCGAATTTTTCGAGAAGCAGGCCGCGAGGAGGAACGCGGCGAAGAGCGCGCTGGCGGCAATTGCATAGGGATTTACGCGTCGTTGCATGAAGACAACTATGTCCACAGGAGCGAGTACTCTGTTTCTGGATCGAAAAGTTGCACCTTATCGCCGTCGAACTGCAGTCTCACCGGATCGCCGATCTTCAGAGTTTGACGCGGGTCTGCAAGAACGAAAAGATGCAGGTCGTCGAAACGCACATCAACCAAATTATCGCGTCCCAATGGCTCAACGACAAATACTTCGCCCTGTGATCCTTCATTTGAACCGGCGGCATCCGGAAGGAGCGTGATGTCCTCCGGCCTGATGCCGGCGGTAACCTCCGCTTTGGCTGCAGCCAGGCTGCCCCGCTCCGGTGGCAGTTCGAATTCGAGCCCTTGCCTCTTCGCCAGATAGCGATCCCCTTCGCGCATCAATTGCACATCGAAAAGGTTCATCGGCGGGTTGCCGACGAATCCGGCGATAAAGATCGTGCGCGGCCGCTCGTACAGTTCGTTGGGCGGCGCGTAGGCTTGCAGCTTGCCTTCTTGCATCACGGCGATGCGGTCGGCCATGGTCATGGCCTCGACCTGATCGTGGGTCACGTAGATGGAGGTGATTCCCAGATCCAGTTGCAGGCGTTTGATCTCGCTGCGCATGGTCAGGCGCAGACGGGCATCCAGATTGGAGAGGGGTTCATCGAATAGGAGCAGGCTTGGCTCCTTCACCAGTGCCCTGCCAAGGGCGACGCGCTGCTGCTGGCCGCCGGAAAGTTGGGCAGGCCGCCGGTCCAGCAGATGGCCGATGCCCATCATATCGGCGACCCTCTGGACGCGCTGCTCCATTTCTGCTGCGGGCGATTTCTTGAGTTTGAGGGGGTAGCCGATATTTTGGCGGACGCTCATGTGGGGGTAGAGGGCATAACTTTGGAAGACCATGCCGATGTTGCGGTCTTTGGGCGGGACCTGGTTGACGACGCGGTCGTCGAAGCGGATCTCGCCCGCGGTCGGCTTGTAGATGCCGGCCACCATGAGCAGCGTGGTTGTTTTGCCGCAGCCGGAGGGGCCGAGGAAGGCGACGAACTCTCCGCTCTGGATGTCGAGGGAAATATTGTCGGCGCCGGTTACATTGCCCCAGCGTTTGGTCAGGTCGTTCAGTTCGACGCGCACTAGTTTCCCCCTTTGCTGCCGCCGCCGTAGATATTCAGCAGAGCCTCTTGGGTGAAGATAAAAAAGATCAGAACAGGAATCAGCTGGAAAAGACCAATGGCCGCTACTCTGTTCCAGCTGACTAGACTGGTATCACCGGAGAAGCTGTTGATGTAGACCGGCAGAGTGGCGACTTTCGAGCCGATTGTGAAGGTAAAGGGGATAAGATAGGCGTTCCAACCTTGAATGAACATGAAGATGGAAAGAGCAGCCAGGCCAGGTCGAATCTGCGGCAGTAGAATCTCCCACCATACGCGAAAGCGGCTGGCGCCGTCGATAAGAGCGGCCCGCTCCATATCCCAGGACAGGTTGTCGAAAAAGCCCTTCATCAGCCAGATACCCAACGGGAGGTCCAGTGTCACCATCACAAGGGCGACGCCGCCGACGGTATTGAAGCCGAACAGATTGCCGATAAGAGGGATGCCGCCGATGAACAACAGCACCTGAAAGATAGCGATCAGGAGCATTTCAGGGCGAAAGGCATGGAGGACCATGGTCATGCCCAGGAAACCTTTGCGACCGGGGAAGTTCATGCGGGAGAGCGCGTAGGCGGCGAGGGCGGAGATGGAGCCGACGCCGACGACCATGCTCATGCCAATGCCAAAGGAGTTGAGCGTGGCCTTCCACACATCCGACTCGAACAGGAACGTCCAGTTTTGGAACGTCAGGCCGCCGAGATTTCCCTGAGCATCCATAGGGAGAAGGCCGTTGGTGCGTTGAGAGAAGGTGGCGACCAGGACCCAGGCATAGCCGGCCAGAATCGGCAGGATAGTAATTGTGAGCAGCAGGTAGGGGAGCGCTTGTCCGGGCGAGATGCGCCTGGATTGCAGCGTCATCTGGATAGTGGAGAGTGTCCCCACGCCCTTTACGGGCCCTAATCCGTCATGCAATTTTCGGCCCTCCGTTCCCCTGCGCAGATTCGTTCCGCACAGAAGGTTCTTTCAGAAAGCGTAGGCGCAGACGCCGCCCACATCTTACAACACATCGATTTTCGGCTCCTGGACCAGATCGTTGAAGCGGAAGACCCGCAGATAGGTTACAGAGAGGATGGCGCCGATGAGAACGAGCACAAAGCCCCAGGCCGCGCCATAGGCCCACTGGTTCGAGCCGAAATAGGTCTGCAAGGCGCGCTTGTAGGCGGTCAGCGCCCACACTTCGGTCGTGAACAGGCCCGGCCCGCCGTTGGTGAGCAGCAGGATATATTCGAACGAGACGAGCAGCGAGAGTGTCTGGTAGGTGACGACAAACAGCAGGGGCCAGCGCAGCAGAGGCAGGGTAATATCACGGATGAGCGCCAGGTTACCGGCGCCGTCCACTTTGGCGGCGATGATGAGGTCGGCAGGGATCGCTTCGATGGCGGAGGTAAAGATGATCATGCCGAACGAAGCGCCGACGAAGCCATTGACGAGCACGACGAATACCCACGGCGATTCCGGGATCCAGTAGGGCTGATTTTCGACGCCGAACATACCGAGAATCTGATTAAGAATACCGTAGGGCGGCTGCTGGGCGATGCGCTGCCACATCACGATGTAGACGACGGACGGTGTGATGCGGGGCAGGAGCCACAGCAGGCGGAAAAAGAAGCCAACCCGCCGGCTGACATGGGCTGTCAGGAGGGCAAGCAGGAGCGCCAGGCCAACGTTAAAGAACAGCAGGGTCAGGATGACATATTGGAATGTATTGCGCAGGATCTTGGGGAAGAAGCGGTCGCTGAACATGCGCTTGTAGTTGTCGAAGCCGACATAGGTCCAAGGCTCGCTGAAGTTGGAGCTGGAGAGATCGGTCAGGCTGAGGATGAAGAGGATGATGGCGGGCAGGAAGAAGAAGACGATGACCAACAACGAGCCCGGCGCCATGAAGTTGAGGGCGTCGAGCGCGGCGCGGAAGGCGGGTTTCTGGCCGCTGGCTTCCCGCAGCAGGATGAGGCCGCCGACGAGTAGCAGCAGCAACGCCAGAAAGGCAACCGATAGCCCCCACTGGGCCTCCACGGCTACTTTTTGCTTCTGCGCGATTTCTTGCGAGGCGGCGAATGCGCCCCAGACGGCAACGGCCGCGGTTGCGCTGATGAGGACGGCGAAGAGTCCGTGCCAGGGCGCGGAACGGCCCGGCAAGAGGTTGATCGCCCCCAGCGCCAACCCGATGGCGCCGGCCAAGGGGGCAAATAAGAGCCAGAACGAGCTGCGATAGAGAAGCCCGCCGTCGGTCGTTTCTATTGCTCCTATCGTTGCGGCTTGCTGACCTGTCAGCGAGAGGGCAACGCGCTGATCGGCGACAATTACGAAGCGCAGCCAGGGCAGAACGATACAGCCCAGCAGCAGCAGACCGGCAGCCAGTAGTAGCCAGCGGCCGCGGCCGGCGCGGGGGACCTGAATTGCTGTTTCTGTCTGATTCGTCACCATGGGCCGGTTGCGAAGGGGGTAGAAGCGGAGAGTAGGGGCGGGGGCGCCCTACTCTCCTTGTTGCAGTACGCAGGTCTTACTTCACTTACTCAATAATCACGTTGTCGCCCAGTTCGTTCTGGAGTTGATCGATCACGACCTCAATCGCCTCTTCGGGTGAGAGATCGCCGGACTCGACTGCCTGAATGCCGAGGTAGTAGGCCTCCGACCAGGCGCTCCAATAGGGACTGTTGGGCAGGAAGGTCGTGTGCTCCAACAGGGACAGCGTGGCACTCAGGAACTCAGCACTTGTGTAGGCTTCGTGATCAGCCTGCGACTCGAGGATTCCCAGGTGGCCGCTTTCCACCGCGTAGGGCGTGTTCAACTCCTTGACCGTCGTCTTGGCTAGCAGGAGCAGGGCCAGGTCCGGGTGCTCGCTCTGGGTGCTGATCATGTATACCAGGGGATGGGTCAGGGTGATGGGGCGCCCGATGCCGCCTTCCATGCAGGGAATCGGTGCGAAGCCGACATTTTCGAAGAGGTACTCTTCGCCGCCCACATCCTGGAGATAGTTGGTGTGCCAGCTTGCCCAGCGCCAGGTGCCCTCAAAGACGAACATCACGTTGGTGAAGCTGGCGGTGTACTCTTTGTGGTAGTCCCAGTCGCCGTCCAGCTTGTTGGCGGTGATGATTTTGCGCTCGTGGACGGCGTTGTGGAGCAGCTCATAGACGGTCTGAGCGGCAGCGGTGTCGAAGACGAGGGCGTCCAAATCGCTCTCGATTTCGCCGCCGGCGGCAAAGTAGTAGTAGAGGAAGTCGGGCCCGTTGGAGGGGCGGTGCCACCAGCCCTCGCCCTCTTTGACGACCCCGGCCGCCACTGCCTGTTCAGCGGTGTCGAACATATCCTGCCAGGTGAAGTCACAGCTTTCGATGCGGCCCGGCAAGGCTTCAATTTCCTCCGCGCCCCAGCCCAGCTCGGTCAGGAGAGACTTGCTGAAGTAGAGGGGGCGGGCTTCGGCGTCCTGGGGGATGCCCCAGATTTTGCCATTGAGCATGGTCGATTCCCAGAGGGAGTCGATGACGTCTTCAAATTCGGCAAATTCGCCGCTGTTGACCTGTTCGGAGATGTCGACCAGGTAGCCGGCCGTGGCCCAATCGCCGATATGCTCGTGGCCGGATACGATGATGTCGGGGGCTTCGCCGGCGTCCGAAGCCAGTTCAAACTCGGTCTTGTAGTCGCCCCAGCCGGTGTCGTCCTGGATGGTTTCCAAGGCGATGCGACGGTTGTCGTCGCTGGCTTCCAGCACGGCGTTGGCGGCGTCTACGGCTGCGGTCAGGTTGTCGCAGCGGCCGTTTTCATAGGGCGGGCTGGCTTTGCAGCGGGCCACGAGGTTGACTGTCATAATTTCATCGGCGGCGGCCGGCGCGGCCTCCTCTTCAGCGGCGCCGGTATCGACCTGAACGGGGGCTGCGGGCGCTCCGCAGGCAGAGACGATAAGCGCTAGCGCGGCCACGAGCGCCAGCAATACGAGACGTTGACGGTTCATGGAAATCTCCTTATTCAACTAAGTGGGGTATAGAGTGCTACCACGGATCAGAACTCACACTCTGTTGGTGGGGCTACTATACCATGTTTTGGCACTGTGGATAAGTGTCGCAGGGGATTGTTAAGGCCAAAGCAAGATTCGGCTAATCGTCGGTTAAAGTCTGGGAAAAGTATAGTCAGCGGAGGTGGATGTATCGCTGCGGAAGAGATCAGGCCTTTTTTCGCGGCAGGGTCGGTCCTGAAAGTTCATGGGCGGCTTCAGCTCCTGTGCAACACGCGCACATGAAAAAGCCCCGGCCAGGGCCAGGGCTTTTTGGAACGGATCGAGGAAAGCAGTGGCAGGGATCACACCATGCGGCAGTTGTTCTCGAGGCGGCCGAGCTTTTCGATTTCGATGACGACGTTATCGCCGTCCTTCATCCACACCTGTGGGTCGCGGCCCATGCCGACGCCGTGCGGGGTGCCGGAGAGGATCACGTCTCCCGGCTCCAGGGTGAATGCATTGGAGCTGAATTCGATCAGTTCGGCTACGCCGAAGATCATTTCGCGTGTATTGCTCTCCTGCATGACTTCGCCGTTAAGGAGGCAGCGGATGCCGAGATCCTGGGGATCGGGCACCTCGTCGGCGGTCACAAAGGCGGGACCGATGGGGCAGAATGTGTCGAGGCTCTTGCCGCGGATCCACTGGGGGTCGCCCAGCTGCAGGTCACGGGCGCTGACATCGTTGGAGCAGGTGTAGCCGGCCACGTAGTCGAGCGCGTCGGCGCGGCTGACATGACGGGCGGTCTTGCCGATCACGATTGCCAGTTCGGCCTCGTAGTCCACTTCTGCGGTCAGTTTCGGGCTCCAGACGATCTCGTCTCCTGGGCCAACGATGCTGGTCGTGAACTTTGTGAAGATGACGGGATCTTTCGGGGGCGGGGTATTCGTTTCACGGCAGTGGTCCAGATAGTTCAGACCGATAGCGACGATCTTGCCGGGCCGGTCCATGGGACAGAGGAGCTTGACGCTGCTCCTGTCGACCGAGTCGGTCACCGTTCCGGTCTTGCCGGCCAGAATGTCGCACCAGCTGGCGTCGGTGACTTCGATGGTGTCGCCGCTGGCGACGCCGTAGACTGTATTTCCGTTATGCTCAAACCGCAACCATCTCATCAGTTCTGCTCCTCGGCGAATTCGCTGGAATGGGTAAAGTTAGGGTGAATGCGCCCCGGTCTGAAAAGGGCGGGATGCGCGGCACGGTTGGGAGAAACGACTATTCGATCTTGCCGGCGGCGAGCGCCTGCCTGAAATGGTCAACTGTGCGGGCGACGCCTTCCTTGAGGGTTGTATATGGGACCTCGCTTAACAGGTTCTGCAAGGGCTGTTCATTTTGGGCCTCTGCGAAGGGAAGGGGGGTATTTTCGTAGGTAATGCGGCCGGCTGCGCGAGGCTCGGCGGCAACAATGGCGTCTACGACCTCCGACATATGGGCAACGCTGCCGCGGATGTTGAAGACTGATGCGCCTTCGTATGGAAGGCGGGCCATCGCTATGAATGTCTGGGCAACATCATCGGCATACTGGTAGCCGCAGGTACCACCGAAGGAGATGTGATAGTCTTCGTCCTTGGCTGCGGCCAGCATGGCCTGGGTGGGGGTGGAGGTCATGCCCTGGTCACGGGCCGGGCCGTAGACGGTGTATGGCCGCAGCGCCAGGCTGGCGATGCCGTCGTCCTGCCAGTAGATGCGGGCAGTGCCTTCGTTGGCCTCTTTGTACACTCCGTACAGATTGAGCGGGTGGAAGGGGTCGCCGTCCTGCACTTCCGGCCCGTAGAGTTCGGCCCCACCGTAGACGGCCATGCTGCTGGCGTAGACTACGGACGAAATGCCGGCTTGTTTGGCCGCTTCGAAGACGTTGACAGTGCCGACGACGTTTACGGCCGCGCCCAGCGAGGGGTTGGCCTTGCAAAATGGCACCTGCAATGCGGCCAGATGAATGATGCGGTTGGCCCCGCTGGCTTCGACGGCGCGGGCGACGGCCTCTGTGTCGGTGATGTCGTTCTGGACAAACTGAATTCGGGCAATCTCGTCCGGCTCCATCAGCAACTCGAGCCGGTGTGTGTTGGAACCGAGGTCGTAGACGGTTACGGGGAGATTCTCGCGTATCAGATTGTGCACGACCCAGGCGCCGAGGCAGCCCAGCGCGCCGGTCACAAAAAATCTTTCTTCAGCCATCATTCACGCTCGTCATATGCGGTTTGCCATTCTCTTTGTGCCGGGACAGCTTTCCCCGGCTGCACGGTACAGTCAGTTTCGTGGTATCCTACCATTGACCGTCTATTTGTCAATTCTGAGGGTAGATTTGAGGTAACTACTAAGCCATATACAGTTCCTGTCTTGACCAGCCCTTTATCCCTGCCGCCATTCAGGCTATCTGATTGCGTATTCGGTTGGCGGCAGCCAGGTTGCTGGAGCCGCACGGCTGGAATGAGGACACAAGGTCGGTGAGCGATGGTTTTGTAGGGGGGCGTTGCGGGGGCGCAGCCCCTGCACAAGGGAGGGCCGAAGGCCCGACCGCCCAAATGCAAAGAGAGAGTATAAAGGAGTGAGGAGAGAGTAAACATATCCGCTCGCCTCATTCAGGATCGCAATTTAGTTGTGGCTGCGTAGTTTCGACTTGAGTTTGAAAAGGATACCGATTAGGATTGGCGAAATCGATGCGCTGCGGTGAAGGCAGATTTTGACTTTACGCTGCGCACACCTCACCCGACACGCGCTACGGACTTACTTATGACTGAAAACAGCTCTGCCGCGATAGACCCTCGTGAATTGCGCAATGCCTGCGGCCTGTTCGCCACCGGCATCACCGTTGTCACAACCGAACTGGACGGCGACGTGCACGGTATGACCGCGAATGCGTTCATGTCGGTCTCACTGGATCCGCCTCTGCTGGTCATCTCTGTCGGGCACAAGGCGAGGCTGCATGATCTGTTAGCGCAGACCGGCCGGTATGCGGTCAGCATTTTGCGCCACGATCAGGAGGATTTCAGCAGCCATTTCGCCGGCTGGCCGGTGGAGGGGCTGGAAGTAAGTTTTGAGCGCCGCGATGACTACCCGGTTCTGCCTGATGCCCTGGCCTACTTTGTCTGCAAGGTGGTGGATGCGCACACGGCCGGCGACCATACGCTGTACATCGGGCAGGTAGAGTATCTGGAGCATGACGCGGGCGAACCGGTGCTGTTTTACGGCGGGAAATACCGCCAGATGACGCCGTCGGATGAAGGTTAGTGCGATTCAGCCAGCATTGTTCGCCTTGGCCCAGCGCTCCTTCATGGCCTGCATTTCCTCGTTGATAGGGACGACCCGGCTCGCCACCTGATTACCACTGTCGTAGAGCCAGTTGCCGAGATTGTCGCGCAACACCGGTTGCCGCTGCGCCACTGGGGGAGGCTCGACCGGCTTAGTCGGCTCGGCCGCATACCAGTAGGCCACGGATGACATTTCGTTGGCGAGATGGTTGCCGTGCCCGTGCTCGATTGTTACCTTCACTTCTTGTTGGAAACGCACGGGGTTCTCCAAATGCAGGACGTATGAGGACTGATAGCCGGCGGTGTCCTCCTCGAAGATGGAGGAGCCGTTGCGGAGAAAGGCGTTTCTCTGCATGCCCCAGGCCTGATTCAGATAGTCCTCGCTGCCGGTGCCGTGGATGTCGGGCGGCCACTTGTAGCCATCCACCCAGATCATGTCATCGCCTTCGCCCCACCAGGTTCCCTGGAAGTTGGTGACGGACAGGGTGCAGCCGATGTAGTGGCCGCGGCCCTGGGTCTCCAGAATGACGTAGTTGTCGTCCCAGGCCTGCCTCTCTTTGTTAATGACATTCGCCTCCGGCCTGTTGACAGTTATCTCGTGCCCCCAGCCGCCGAAGGGATTGGCGCGGCGGAACTCGGCGTGGAAGTAGCCTCGTTCGGGCGGCATCTCGTCGACCAGCTCGTAATCCACATAGAAATACTGGCGATGATCTTCCGCGCTCTCGTTGACCAGCTCTACCAGGGCTCGCTCGCGGAAAGGCATTGGCGCATAGCAGTTGAGCGCGCAACCGGTCTCGAACTGGTTGTTCCAGCGGGTGGAGGCGGTGAATAGTTGCGACTGATAGGAGTTGACGATTCCGCTGCCCAGGCCGAAGAAATCTCCCAGCGGCACTAGCACGCTCGGATGCGGAGCATTGTCCCAGGTAATTCTCAGCAGGCAGTCGCGGTAGTGGTTGCGCTGGGTCATCCAGATATGGGTGATGACGCCTGGCCCGCTGATGTCTGCCAGCACACGTGATTCGCCGGCGGGGATGGTCCAGGCGTCGGAGTTGCGTCCGGTTGTGTCCCAGGAGGAGGCGCGCCCGCTGCGCGCTGGGCTGATGGATGAGATGTCTGGTTGCATTGGTTTGGCGCTCCGTAAGGTGTTGGTTTTCGAATGGATTTGCGCATAACACTCCGGGAGATCTCAGCGGCCCGCTGATGCTGGCTCTTTGGGATCGGGGCGTGGAAAACTGGCTGGGCCTGTCGTGCCGGCATGTGCGCTTGGAATCGGCTGGAAGCAGGCGGGGCCGGACTGAATTATGGAGAGGCGGCCGTCTTTGACGCTGATCTTCTCTTCCTCTATAATGTACCATGATCCCTGAGCCAGAGTGAATCCCATTTGAAAACAGTACTCCACCAGTTGGCGCCGATTCCAGGAACTTGATTATTCGCGGAATTTGCACCGACGCACCAGGGGCGCGGGTTACAAGTGTGGAGGCGCTTCGTACTCAGGTCATTCGGCTAATCACCAAGAGAACAGGAGCCAAACCGATGACACGTCAGCAGAACACGGACAATGGAGCACGTAACGTTGGCCGCCGTACTTTCCTGAAGATGATGGCCGCGGGCGCGGCTGCATCTGCACTGGCAGCCTGCGCGGCTGGCGCGCCGGCCGAAATGGCCGCCCCAGCGGCCGCGCCGACGGCGGTGCCGACACCTGAGGCTGTCGCGACCGGAGCAGGCATGATGCGCCCGGGTGGCGACCCGCAACGCGGGGGCACACTGCGGACGGCCTTCGGCGTGACGATGTCGCACTTTGATGCCCACCAGGGCGGCGGCACCCATGTCCTTTCGCACATGTACAACAATCTGGTACGCAACAATCTGGTAGACGGACTGCGCACGATCATTCCCGACCTGGCCGAGAGCTGGGAGGTAGGCGAGGGCGGCCTTTCGTACACCTTTGCCTTGAGAGAGGGCGTTAAGTACCATGACGGCGAAGCGTTCACATCCGCGGATGTGGTGGCGACGTTCAATCGAATCATTGACCCGCCGGAAGGCATTGTCAGCCCGTTGAAGGCCAACTTCACATTTGTTGACTCGGTCGAGGCTGTGGATGACATGACCGTGCGTTTCAACCTGAATTCGCCGCGGCCATTCTTCCTCAACCTTCTGACGCCCACCAATGCGCTGATTTACTCGAAGAAGTCGCTGGAGGAGAACAACTACGATCTGCGTGAAGTTATCGCACCTGGAACGGGCGCGTTCCGCTTTGTCGACCATCTGCCGGCCGAGAAGTGGATCATGGAGCGCAATCCCGACTATTGGGATCCGGAGCTGCCCTACGTGGACGGGCTGGAGATGTTGCACGTGCCGGCTTGGTCCGACCGCGGCACTGCCGTGCTCACCGATCAGGCTGACATGTCGTGGAACGTCGCTAAAGAGACGTGGGACGAGGGCAAGAATCGGCCTGACTCCGTGCAGGCCAACCAGCTGGCCAACTTCGGTGCGTACTGGGTATTCATGAACAACCGCGAGGCGCCCTTTGACGATCCACGCGTGCGCAAGGCGATCCATCTGGCGGTAAGCAAGCATAACCTGGCGGCGGCGTTCGGTACGCAGGAGTTGATCAATATAACTCGCTGGGTACCGCAGGGCGATCCGTACGCCACAACTCCTGAAGAGTTGGCGACGATGCCGGGCTACAGGGCCGACAAGGAAGAAGATGTCGCGACGGCACAGCAGCTGTTGGCCGATGCCGGTTACGGTGATGGTCTGGAAGGGATCGAACTGTTGGCGGCGGCCGGGCCGCAGGGTGAACTGCTGGCCCCCGCATTCCAGGATATGCTCAAGCGCCAACTGAACATCGAGACTGATATTCGCATTGTGGAGCGCGCGCTGCTTGGCTCGGAACAGCAGACGGGCAACTATCAGTTGATGGTTCACACGCGCGGGCATTCAGTCTCTGACATCTCGCCGCGCGGCAACCTGTGGTGGGCCACTGGAGGTTCACAGAATTTCGGCGGTTACAGCAATCCGGACTTCGACACCCTGCTGAGCAGTGTAGACGTGGAGTTGGACGTCGAGACACGGACGGGGCAGATCGCCGATGCGCAGAATCTGCTGGACGAGAACCCGCCGGAGTATCTGGTCGGCTACACCTATCACCTGCCGATGTGGAACAACCGGGTCAAAGGTTTGGCGTTGGAATCGCGGATCTTTGCCGAGTGGGGCCGCATGGAGACGGTATGGATCGACCCTGATGCGTAGAGGCGCGGCGGTTGCACGTGATCAGTGGTCAGAGCTGCTACAGGTCGCGGCAACCGGATGCTAACTAGGGGTTACGCGCAGGGATCGGACAGTTGAACATCTATTGGGCGGCGCGACCAGGCCCGTTCGCCGGGCTGTTGCGCCGCCCATTCCGTGAAGTTCGCAGACTCTTTCCCACCGCTCATGTCGAAATATATTCTTAACCGCATACTCATTGCCATCCCGACCATATTCGGCGTGACGGTTTTGATTTTTTTGGCGATGCGGGTGATTCCCGGCGATCCGCTACAGTTGATCGTGTCGGAGTCGGACGGGATATATGTTCTGAGTGAAGAGGAGCTGCAGGCGGTGCGCGCCAGCCTGGGACTTGATCAGCCTTATTACATTCAGTACCTGGATTGGATGAGGCAGGTGATCAGCGGAGATATGGGTTCTTCATTCTGGAATAAGGAGCCGATCAGCGGCATGATCCTGCGGCGGGGCCCGATTTCGGCGCAGATTGCGGTCATGGCAGTACTGTTATCCTGGCTGA
This sequence comes from Caldilineaceae bacterium, assembly GCA_965116395.1. Lineage (GTDB taxonomy): Bacteria > Chloroflexota > Anaerolineae > Caldilineales > Caldilineaceae > Bin5. Next base: position 3,330,574 of record OZ220684.1, on the reverse strand, counting down.
TCGGGGTGCCGATCGGGATGCTCAGCGCGATGTGGCGGAATACGATGATGGACCATCTTTCGCGCATTGGTATCACGGTCTTTATTGCAGTGCCGAGCTACTGGCTGGGGCTGCTGATCATACTTTTCACCGTACTCGTGTTTACGTGGCGGCCTCCGATCACGATTATTCAGCTATGGGAGGACCCGTTAGGCAATCTCTCGATGACAGTGTTGCCGGCGCTGGCGCTGGGATTGGGGCTGTCGGCGTCGACGGCGCGCATGGCGCGGTCGGCGGCGCTTGAAGTGCTGTTCGAAGATTATATTCGCACGGCGCGGGCCAAGGGTCTGCGGGAGACCATGGTGGTTTGGCGCCATGTCTTCAAGAATGCATTACTTCCGGTCGTAACCACGACCGGGTTGGCGTTGGGCGGGCTGCTGGGCGGCGCGGTTTCGGTCGAGACCGCGTTTGCGGTACCGGGCCTTGGAAAGCTGCTGGTGCAGGGTATGACTGAGCGGGACTGGATGATGATCCAGAACCTCGTTCTGCTGTATGGTTTGATTTACGTCATTATCAATCTTCTTGTTGACCTGAGTTACGCGTTTCTCGATCCCCGCATTCGCTACGAATAGTGGATAGGGCGTTGTGGTCGGCGGCGGCGTTTACAATGGCCGCGGCCTTCTGAGTACATGCCGCTATGCACCCATTGAGGAAGCCGAAATGGCTATGACGAGCGCACCGCCTGCCGATTCCGAAGGTATTGTTCTCGATATTGAGGGCCAGCGCCCCAATGTTTTGCTGCGTTTCAGTGGCGCGGTAAGACGCTTTACGAAGTCCTCGCCGATCGGGATGTTCGCCGTGGGCGTCTGGGTGCTGATGTTCATCCTGGCGGTCTTTGCGCCTCTTCTCTCCCCTTTCGATCCGCTGGAAGCCGACTACAGCGCCATACGCGCCGCGCCGACCGCGGAGCACATTCTGGGCACCGATCAGTTGGGTCGGGACCTTCTGAGTAGAATCATATTCGGGACGCGCATTACGCTGATCGTGAGTATCACGTCCGTCGTCATTGGGGACCTGATCGGCTTTGTGTGGGGCGTTGCCAGCGGCTATATGGGCCGGCGATTTGATCTAATCAGCCAGCGCGTTGTGGATGTGCTGATGTCCTTTCCCGGTCTGATATTGGCGCTATTGCTGCTTGTCGTCCTGGGGGCGGGACTGTTTACCGTAATCGTTGCCATTTCGGTAACGAGCATTCCCTCGGCCACGCGCATCACGCGCGCGGTGGTGCTCTCGATCAAGGAGACCTCCTATGTCGAGGCCGCCATGGTAAATGGGGCGTCGAATATCCGGATCATGGTGCGCCATGTTGCGCCGCAGGCGGTTGCGCCGATCCTGGTGGTGGCGACACTGCATCTGGGAGGCGCCATTTTCGCCGAGTCGGCACTGAGTTTTCTGGGGATGGGCATTCCGCCGCCGGCGCCGAGTTGGGGCAATATGCTGGGCGGCGTGCTGGCAGCCGCGTTTCGTCCTCCCTGGTGGCTTGTTATCTTCCCTGGCCTGGCGATCACATTTGCGATCATGGCCGCCAATCTCTTTGGCGACGCGTTCAGAGATTTCCTCGACCCGAAGCTGCGGCGGCGGATAGATTAAGGAGGCCGTCCAGTTGCTTGCAGTGTCTTCCCGGCAGTTCCCGTTTGCAGCGAATAGTTGAGCCGCTAACTGATAGCGAAAAACGAACAAGGAGAGAGCTGTGCCCTTTCAGGTTCTGGACTTTCATAAAGACATACGTAACGTGCTGACAACGCCGGAGATCCGGGCTCGCTTTTTGCAGTTCGACGTAGGCCATACGGCGCAGATTCATACCCATGATCTGGGCCATGAGATTTTTCTCATATTGCAAGGGCAGGCGGAGTTCACAATCGAGGGTCATGCCGAGGTTTTGGGGCCGGGCCAGCTCTGCATCGCGCTTACCGATGAGGACCACCAGGTGCGCAATGTGGGGGACGAGCCGGTCATCATGTACCTGTCAGTGACGCCGCACATTCAGCCGACCCATACCTACTGGAATGAAGACGGTACAAAGAAGCCGCCTCGTTTTGCGTTGAATACCTCATACGACGTAGAGCCGGATCGGACGACTCCGACTGACGAGATTCTTGATCAGCAGTTGGCCGCAGCGGAAGCATGGTTGTCTGCGGTCGAAACGAATACACAGACCCAGCGGGAGCAGATTGCAGCCTTTAAGGCGGCGCGCGCGGCAGGGGATGAGGCCGCGGCCCATGCAGCCCGCGATGCAATGTGGGCATCTCTTTACCCGGCCTACCGCAGCGGCTTCGCTCTGGCGGATGTCTGGAACAGCTTTACCTCGCGCACTGTGGACACGGATTATACCGGTCCATAACAGTCCTTCACCTACCTACCCACCGTCAGCCATCGACCAGCGACCGGAGAAAAGAAAGTGAGACGAGTGAAGATTGGCGTCATCGGATGCGGGGCTATCGCCCAGGTCCATCATATGCCCAATTTGAAGGAATTGCAGGATGAGTTCGAAGTGACGGCGGTCTGCGACGTGTCGGCCGGCGCGGCCCAGTATGTGGCTAACCGTTTTCACGTGCCCCAGCACTTTACCGACTATCGCGATCTGCTGGCGAGTGATGTGGAGGCCGTGATACTGTGCCAGACGGACCCGAAAAAAGGTGTGGCCGTTGATGCCTTCGATGCGGGTAAGCACGCGTTTGTAGAAAAACCGGTCTGCTTTTCTTTGCAGGAATGCGACGAAATGATCGAGGCGTGCAAGCGAGCCGGTAAGGTGGGTCAAGCGGGTTATATGAAAGTCTATGACCCAGCATTTGTGCGGGCCAAGCAGGAAGCGGCCGACATGGATGTGCGCTTTGTGCAGATCAATCATATGCACCCGGACAACGCGTTGCACCTGCAACAGTTCGACGTGCGCAGTTTTGGCGATCTGCCGGAGGGGGCGATGGATAGCGCGATTGCGGGGCGGCAGGCCGCGCGACAGCAGGCTATCGGCGACGTGGCCCCCCACGTGGAGCGCGCCTTCCATTTGCTGGCGGGCAGTATGATCCACGATCTGTATGGCTTGCGCGAGATCATGGGCCTGCCGGTCGAGGTGACGCATACGGAGATCTGGCAGGAGGGACGCGCGGTTACATTCACATTGGTATACGAGAACGGAGCCCGCTGCCTGGGCACGTGGATCGATCTGCCCGATCTGTGGGATTTCAAGGAGACGTTGGAGATCTACGGCGACGAAAAGCGCGTAATCGTGTCCTACCCGACCGGCTTTTCACGGGGGATCCTGTCTACGGTGTCGATCCAGGGGATCGACAGCCAGGGCACCACATATCGCAGCGAACCGTATATCGACTGGGACAGCGCTTTTGTGCAAGAGTTGCGCCATTTCCACGACTGCATTGTCAACGGCAAGGCGTCACGCACGTCTCTGGAGCATGCGCGCAAGGATGTGGGATTGATCATTGACATTATCGGGGCGTATAAGGGATAGTATCGTAATGCGTGTTTCGTATTGCGTAGTAGGGGAACGGACAGTGCAGCTCCGATGAAAACGCTCGTTGTCGCCTGTATCCAGCAGAAGATGCGGCTGCCGCAGACGCTGGACGAGTACCGGGACGATTTACGCCGGTTCATGCGGGCTGCGGAGAACAAAAGGGCGCGGCTGGTGGTATTCCCTGAACTGGCCGGCGTGATGGTGATCCCGCCGCTTCTCGGCGGCTTTCAGGCGAATCTGCTCAAGCGGGCAGATTTGGCGCGGCGGCGGCAGACAGGCCTGTGGCAAAAGGTCAGCGGCGGCGTTTCGGGCGCGCTTGCGGGGTGGCTGAATTCCGACTTTCGCCAGATGGCGGGCGCGCTGTTGACGACGCAGCCAGAGATGGTGTGGGATGCCTATGACGGGGTTTTTGGAGAGCTGGCGCGGGAATTTGATGTAACCCTGGTTGCGCCGAGCGCCTATCTGCCGGACCCTCTGGACGGGGTGCTGCGCAATTTGGCGGTGGTCTATGGGCCTGGCGGTGAGCGGCTGGGCTACCAGGCCAAACGGGTGCTGCATCCTGAAGACGAGGATCTGGCCCAGAGCGGCCACGAGTGGAACGTAATTCCGACGCCGGTCGGGCAGATCGGGCTGATGCTGGGCGGCGACTTGCTCTACCCGGAAGTAGGGCGGCTGCTGGCATACCAGGGTGCGGAGCTTCTTGTCGCCCAGGGCGCGGCTACCGATCGGGTCCTGTACGAAAAGCTGCGGGCGGGGATGCTGGCGCGAATGCAGGACAACCAGCTGTTCGCCGCTATCAGCTTTCTTGTCGGCCATAACGAGTTCAGCCGACGGCAGCGAGACGCTTTCGTGGGCCGCTCGTCGGTGCTGGCTCCACAGGAACTTACCCCGCGCGCAAGCGGCATTTTGGTAGAGGCGTCGAATTCTCGCACAGAGAGTGTGCTATCTGCAGTGTGGGATTTTGAGGCGCTGGCCGAGTTGTGGGAGACGTCAGACACGCCGGTGCGAAGCCACCTTCCCCTGGATGCGGTCGGCCCGGCGCTGGCGCAGCTTTACAAGAAGATGAATCAGTTGCCTGAAGGGCCTGAAGCGCTCCTGGCGGCACCCGAAATACAGGAACCTGAGCCCCAAGAGCGCTTGGTTGCCGAGGAAGAGAGGATCGCAGTGCTAAAGAGAACGAAGTCAATTCTCAGTCTGGATGATCTGCCGGTGCTGGCTTCGGTCACTTCCTACTGGGGAGATGGTAGTGATGAAGAGGTCAAAGCCTCCTTGCCTGCCCATGTTCCGGTTAGTTTGACGCCCGAATCAGATGCGTGGGAGATTGATGAAACGTCGGGATCTGATGAGTCTCATACGCTTGCAGAACCGGAAGTAGAGGTGAATGCGGGCAACGCAGAACTCGGTGAGATTCCGACCAATCAGGCGGAGGGAAATCAGGCCGAAGGTGGGGAAGGCGAAGAGGAGACGCAGGAGATGGATGCGCTCCTCGAACCGAGGTCTGAAGACGACAGGGAAGAGACCGGTTGAGGACTGTTAGTGGTTGAAAGCGGGACCCACAGTCGTGGTTGAAAGGCGCTGTGGGCAGTGCGCTATGAGGGCAGTGCCGCCGCTTCTTTTTTGGCGGACTGAATCAAGCGGAGCATCTCGTCGACGTCGGTGATTTTCGCCCGCGGTTGTCCCCGCAGCGCACCCCGTTCATTCTCGATCTGCTCCAGGATCTGCCAGTCGGCAAATGAAACGAAGGCCACGCCCCTTTTTTGCAGAAGGGTAGTGATGTCACCTGGGCGTGGTTCCCCTCCAGTGTGCAGGCCCCTATGATTGGGTGTGGCAGAGCCGTCAGAAGATGACGCGACAGCGTTGTTTTTCACATCCTCCAGCATCAATTTTACTGTTTCGCCGGCGTCCGGCTTATTGGTGCCGATTACGCCGGTAGGGCCGCGCTTGGCCCAGCCGACGGTGTATTCGCCGGGTACGACCGCGCCGCCATGTTCGGCGGTCACCCGACCCTTCTCGTTGGGAATGATGCCCCAACGATCAAAGAACGGAACTCCCGGGATCGGAATACCTCGGTAGCCAATCGAGCGGAAAACCAGGCCTACATCATACTCAGTGTAAGAGCCGATGCCGCGGCAGGATACATAGCCCGTTTCGGTAGCATGCAACGCGTTCTTTTCGGTCGTCATTGCGCTGACCGCGCCGCCGGAGCCGGTAATTTCGGTTGGCGAGCGCAGGAAGTGGAAGATGATCTGCTTCGGTTTGCCTGTGGCCCCACGTTCTGCCAGGTCGTGCAACGTTTCCATGTTGCGCCGGGCTGTGCGATCTCCTTCCATCTCGGCCTGGCTGGCATCGTCGAGGACCAGGTCGGCCGGGTTGACGATCACGTCGGCTATCTCCAGCTCACCCAGCTCTTTAATCTCCGGATTGGTGAATTTGGCCTGCACCGGCCCTCGCCGGGCGAAGATGTGAATGCGCTTGACATTGCTTTCCCGGAGCTCCTCCAGGGCGTAGTCGGTGATGTCAGTTGTCTCCAATTCAGCGACCGACTTGGCCAGGATGCGAGTTACATCCATCGCAACATTGCCGACACCGATCACGGCGACACTTTCGACGCTCAGATCGAACTGAAAGTGGCGAAAGTCGGGATGGCCGTTGTACCAGGCCACAAACTCGGTGGCGGAGAAGCTTCCCTGCAGGTCTTCGCCGGGGATGCCGAGCTTCTTATCGGACTGGGCTCCAACCGCGTAGATGATCTGATCATAGTGCGACTTCAGCTCGGCGTGCGTGATGTCGGAGCCGAGATCAACATTGCCAAAGTAGCGAACGCGTCTGTCTTTCATGGTGCGTTCATAGATGCGGGTGACAGACTTGATCTTCTGGTGATCGGGGGCCACGCCGTAGCGCACCAGGCCGTAAGGGGTGGGCAGCCGGTCGAAGAGATCGATCGATACGTGGGTCTCTTTTTGCCGCAACAGGGCGCCGGCGGCGTAGAAGCCGGAAGGTCCTGCGCCGATGATTGCAATCTTAACTGGTCTGCTGCTACTGCCGAGTCTTGCTGTCAGGGTCAACGCAATGTTCCTTTGTATCTGGATTCTGCGTTCAAATTACAATACAGCGGCGAATTTTACAATTTTCGCTGAAGCAGAGACTGAAACTGTCGCGCCAGAGTGAGAACGCCGATGCCCAGTTGGAAGTATTCGGCGGGGCCGATGGCTTCGATGGCGGTCTCGCCGCTCTCTTCGGTGCGAGCGCTGGATAGCCAGGCAAACACGCCGCCCAGCAGCGCGCCTCCTATTATCCCCGCTACGATCATGGCTGTCCGGCTGCTTTCCTTCATAGTCAGTCTCCACTATATCCTGCGCTCCAGAGGTTACCCGTAAGCGCTTGTACAATTCAAGGTCCAGTCTTAGCCTGGGCCCGGCCCAGGCAGTTGCAAAGATTGACCGCGACGCTGGCGGCAGCGCCGCGGTCGGTATGTAACGAGATACTACAGTAGCAGAAACCGCTTTCGCAAAAGGCCGCGATCCACGGGGGATTTACACGAGCCTATTTGAGCGTCATCTCCTTGACGAGAATGCGATGGTCGAGCTGCGGCGCCCAACTGATCCGGCTACCGACGCCGTATGCAAGATCCAGGTGGCCGATGTAGCCGATAGCGACGTCCTCGTGCACGATCCGGCTGAGCTCCTGCAGCGTCATTTCACGCTCGTCGCCTGTCAACGGATTCGCCTTCATCCAGACGGCATCGGCTTCCTCGTTGCAGTACACGGAAAGAATGCCTTCGCAGGAGTAGTAGAAGCGGTAGGAGGAGTGGAAATCCATGATCTCATTGCCATGCAGATGGATGGCGACGAAGTTGCGCTCTACGGGAACGTCCTTGATGTTGATCAGCATCACCTGTCCGAAGCCTTCGGGATCGTAGAAGGTGGTGGTTACGCTGAAACCGACATCGGTGAGCATGGAGGCAACGGCCTGAATCACCTCGTCTATTCTGGGGAAGACGGCATGGCGGGCGCCAAGCGTGATCTCCATATCGACGGGTACGCCGTCAGCGGCAGCGGCGGCCAGGAGCTCGCGTGCCTGGTCTGGGTCAAATGGATAGGGATCCAGGCTGGGATCGTGACCGGTGGCGGATGAGTTTACGATCTGGCTGGCGACAGAGGCCGCGCCGCCGAGGATACTATCGACGATGGCTTCCTTGTCAATCGCCAGCTGCAATGCGAGGCGCGCGCGGCGGTCCGACAGCAGGGGACTATTGGTATCCATGCGGATGAAGATTGTTTCGACGCTGGGGGCCGATACGCAGCTGGTGTCAGCACTCTCGTCGAGCAACTGGCACTGCTCGGGCGTTACGAACTGGGCCAGATCGACCTCACCGGCCTGTACGGCGGCGGACCGCACCTGATCCTCCTGCAGGAATCGAACGGTAATGTTCTGGAAGGTTTGCGCACCGCGTGCGTCGGCGGTGTTGGAAAGGCCCCACCAGTCCGGGTTGGCCTCATAGGATATCGACTCGCCTTTACGCCACTCGACATACTTGTACGGGCCGGTGCCGATAATCTCGGTATGGTAGGAGTCGGGATCCTCGGCCAGTTGCCTGGCGGATGAGATGCCCACCCACTCGACCTTGCCGAGGAGAATCGGGTCGGGCTCGGGCGTCGACACGTCCAGCGTGTATTCGTCGACGGCGGCTGCGCTCATTGTGCCGAGGAAATCAAGCAGGTCGAAGGCGTTGTCGGCGTCGAAGGTGTGGTTGATGCTGGCGGCGGCGGCTTCGGCGTTGAAGGGCGAGCCATCGTGGAAGGTTACGCCTTCACGGAGCGTGAAGCGTATCGTGGTGTCGTTCGTTCTCTCCCAGGACGTGGCCAGGATAGGGACGAACTCACCGGTGGTGAAATCGCGGTTGATGAGTTGTTCGATCGCGTTACGGAAGCCAGGTCCGCCGGTACCGGCGAAGGAGCGCCAGGCGTCCAGACTGACCGGCTCGATGCCAACGGCAATTACTACTTCTTCGCCGGCCATGTCGGCGTCGCCGCCTGACCCAGCAGGTTGTACCGGCTGACAGCCCGCCAGCACCATGGCCAACACGAGGACCAACGCCATCCATCTCCAAGTCGTTTTCCGAACCATGACTCCCCCTCCTGTTGTTTGACGCGTCAGCATTGGGTCGCTTCCATGGCCCGGAAGTCTCACCGTCGATTCCTGGCGTAGCGGGGAACAGTCGACGATTCGACAGGGCACAGACAGCGTCCCCGGCGGCAACCGACCTGCTTTTTTTGCTGTTGTGAATTTGCTGACGACAGTGCTAAGATAGCGGCGCCACCTTATGGGTGTCAGCTAACTGTATTTTTTTGGCAGTTGGCGACAACCAAAAACGATTGTATAGTAAGACCGCCAGACACGTCAATTCATAACTTTCTCTCAACTTCGCCTCGTAATCCAACAAAGCGTGACGACCGTCACCTGAAAAGAATAATTGGATCCCGTCCGAACCCACACGCACACAGCTTCTACTTCTTTGTCCAACCTCTTGCATAACCGGAGGATCGGCGTTAAAGACACATCAATAGACGGCGAGCCATGTAATGACGTTGGCGCTGATCCGCTTGCACGGTATCGATGTGCTCTTTGGGGCAAATTGCAGTGACCCGGACCGAATTTTTCAGTACTCTTATCAGGGCAGGAAGACTTAGGCGCCTAACGCCAGGGCGTCATACGACGCTTGTGCAACGACACTTTGAACAAATGAGGCATTGAAGGTCATACCAGCCAATTTACAATTTTGCGTCGGTTCACATTCATCACTTTCAGGAGGACGAGACATGTCGAGGAAGCAGTTCAGCCGCAGAGATGTTCTGAGGACGACGGCAGGTGTAATGGGAGTAGGCCTTCTGGCCGCGTGCGCGGCGCCGGCGGCGCCAGGCAGCGAAGGCGCGGCCGTACCCAGTGAGCAGCGGCAGGGTGTGATGTGGGGCTTGCAGTACGACCCCCATGTGGCAGCGTACCAACGACTTGCTGACCTTTTCGAGTCGCAAGGCGGAGGGACGTACGAAGTTCAGCCGCAGGCTTGGCCGATCCCACCCAAAGTGATTGCCGCTTTGGCTGCCGGGACACAGCCTGATGTTGCCTGCATCATGGGCGAGCAGTTGACCAGTTTGCATCTGCACCAGGCGCTGGTCCCCTGCACGGAGCAGGTCTACAACCATATGGGCGTAGACCCGGAAGAGTCGTTTGTCGGCGATGCTATTGGCGCATATACCTGGCAAGGCGAGATTTGGGGCGTACCAACCGAGGCCAACGGTGTCGGCAACATGGTAAACGTTCCCAGCGAAGATGTCATTGCGTTGGGTTTGGAAGACCAGTATCCGCCGCTGAACGGAGAAGTATTCTTCGAGAGCTACGCCAGCATGTGGGAGTTGGCGCAGGCGCTACAGATCGAAGAGGACGGGAAGGTAACCAGGTGGGGCCTGAGCAGCCAGGGCTGGGACGACATGAGTTATCTCGGCATTCTGCGAACGCTGCTCGACAAGAAAGGCCAGGACTGGTGGGACCTTGAAAACAAGCAGTTCCACATCAATACCGAAGAGGGTATGGAGGCGATGCGGCTGTATGTCGAGACGCCGGTAGAGATGGGCATCGAAACACAGCTGGACCAGAGCCACGTCGACGCCGCGTTGGCCGGCAAGGTTGCGCTGGCACGAGGCAACGGCACACCGTCGCTGCCGATGTCCTGGGAACTGGGCTACACTTACCTCATGTGCGGCGCGCCAATGGTCTTTGAAGGGGAATTGCCGATCTTCGCCGGTGAGGGGGGATGGGGATTCATCTCGCTGAAGCAGGCCAAGAATCCTGATATGGCCGTCGAATTTCTGCGCATGTTGGTCACGCACGAAGGGCAGGTAGAATACGCCAAGATTTACGGGGGCGCACCCCACACTTCCTGGAAGGACCTGGTCGGCGTTTATGACCACTTCTCCGAGCCTGATCCCGACGGACCCGCAGTTGGCATGGCCAGGGTCCTGCAGGAGCATCTGCAGCCCCTGACCCGGTTCGAAGGCGTGGGCTTCGGCTCCATCGCAGAGATCGGCTCGGCCATCACGGAAGGAGCTTCCGAGGTGCGGCAGGGGAACATTGGCAGCGAGGAAGCAGTGGAGTTGATCCAGTCGCGCTGTGAGGCTCAGTACGAAGAATGGGTCAGTGACGTCCGCGAGCTGGGTATGGAACCGTAAATTCGAGAAGAGAGCAGTTAGGGGTGAGGAGCGGGAGGACAGCTCTCGCTCTTCACTTCTTTTGTCGAACTGTCCTGTGATCTTGCCAATATTGACCAAGGAGATAATCCCATGGAAAGCAAGAATCTGAGTCGCAGGGATGTTCTGAAGATTTCGGCAGGGGCGGCGGGAGCCGGTCTGCTAGCGGCCTGTGTCGCTCCGGGTACAGAGATGGCGGGCGGTGGTGCCGCGGTGCCCAGAGAGCAACGGGTAGGCGTGATGTGGGGACTGCAGTATGACCCCCATGTAGAGGCTTACCAGCGTCTTTCGGACCTGTTCGCGGAGCAAGGCGGCGGGACGTTCGAAGTGCAGCCGCAGGCTTGGCCGATCCCGCCCAAAGTTATTGCTGGCTTGGCGGCCGGGACACAGCCTGACGTTGCCTGCATCATGGGTGAACAGTTGACGAGCCTCCATCTGCACCAGGCTCTGATCCCCTGCACAGAGCAGGTCTACAACCAGATGGATGTGGACCCGGACGAGGACTTTGTGGGCGACGCAATCGGCGCTTACATGTGGCAGGGTGAGATCTGGGGTGTGCCGACAGAGTGCAACGGCGTGGGCAACATGGTCAACGTGCCCAGCGAAGATGTCATTGCGCTGGGGCTGGAAGACCAGTATCCGCCATTGAACGGTGACATCTACTTTGAGAGCTACGAAAGTATGTGGGAGTTGGGGAAGGCGTTACAGGTCGAAGAGGACGGCAAAGTGACCAGGTGGGGCCTGAGCAGTCAGGGCTGGGACGACATGAGCTATCTCGGCATCCTGCGCACGTTGCTGAACCCCAAAGGCATGGACTGGTGGGACCTGGAAAACAAGCAGTTCAACATCAATACCGAAGAGGGTATGGAGGCGATGCGGCTGTTTGTCGAGGGACCGGTAGAACTGGGCATCGAGACGCAGCTGGACCAGAACCACGTTGACGCCGCGCTGGCCGGCAAGATAGCGCTGGCGCGCGGCAACGGCACGCCTTCGATGCCGATTGCCTGGGACCTGGGCTACACCTATCGCATGGCAGGCGCGCCGATGATCCATGAAGGTGAAGCGCCGATGTTCTGTGGTGAAGGCGGGTGGGGATTTATTTCGCTGAAGCAGGCGCAGAATCCTGACATGGCGATCGAGTTCCTGCGTATGTTGGTCACGGACGAAGGACAGACGTCATATGCCATGATCTACGGCGGACAGCCAAACACTGCATGGAAAGGCCTGGTGGGCAACTATGACCACTTCGTGGACAACGATCCGGATGGTCCGCTGGTGAAACTGACGCAGGTTCTGCAGGAGCATCTGCTGCCGCAGACCACGTTCGAGGGTGTGGGTTTCGGCTCGATCGGTGAGATTGGCGCGGCCATAGGCGAAGGATGCTCGGAAGTGCGCCAGGGTAACATCGGCAGCGAGGAAGCGGTAGCGATGATCCAGTCCCGGTGCGTAGCGCAGTACGAGGAATGGGTCAGCGACGTACGCGAACTGGGTATGGAACCGTAAATTCTATGAAGAGAGTAAAGAGGAGTGAGGAGCGGGAGTTTGATGGATCAAGTCCTCGGCTCTCGCTACTCTTTCCTCTCCTCCGCGCTCTTCGGTCGTAACGCTCCTCGATGGGAAGTCAGGCCATGACAGAGACTTTCGCCGATATTTTTCTTTCCAATGACCCGGATCCCACGATAACTTACCGGTCGGGACTTGCAGCCTACCAGGAATCATTGAGCTGCGGACAACTGGTGGGGCGGGGTTGGAACGGATCAGGTTACACGAATCCCGAACCGGAGCGATTTGACGCGGCTGCGCATCCGGCTCCGCAGGCGTTCTGGGTCGAAGTGGACGGGCAACTTCTGCGCTCCCACTGGGAATGGAGTGACTTCACCCAGACTGAAGAAGAGAATGGGTTGAAGGCGGTACTGGAACTGCGCCACACCGTGCGCCAGGTGGTAATTCGCGTTCACACACGCCTGGACGGCACGCCGATCCTGACACGCTGGCTGGAGATTGAAAACCGCTCTGAGCAACCGGCCGCGCTTTCGGCGGCTTTCCCCTGGAGCGGCGTTCTACAGACGTGCGCATACGACATTGATGACGAGGCGTCGCCCTACTCGGTGGGCTATTTTATCGACACGCACTGGGGCAATGAAGGTGACTTCGACTGGCGGGCGCTGCCGTACGCAGGCTACCGCATCGATGGCCGCTACCGTCGCGGCCGCCACAGACATCCCTTCTTTGTGCTGCGCAATCACCATAGCGGTGAGCAATTCGTGGGTACGTTGGCGTGGTCGGGGGGGTATGCCTTCGAGTTTGACCTTGATGACGGCAACAGTCGGGAGCAGTCGCGGCTTTGGTTTCGCGGCGGCCCGGACGGACCTGCGCCGCTGCGAGTCATCGCGCCCGGCGAGACCGTAACCACGCCGGAGATGCATCTGGGCGTTGTGATCGGCGATTTCGACAATTGTATCCACGCGCTGCACGACCATTTGCGGACAAGCGTTATCCCTCCACAGAATCCCGATAATGCCGGTCTGGTCGTCAGCGGTATCGGGCCGGAGCAGGAGCTGACGCCGGAGCTTATTTTCTCCGAAATCGACGCCTGCGCTGACGCGGGCGCGGAGGTATTTCTGATCGACGCCAGTTGGTACACGCCTCCCCATGGCAGCTGGCACGCGACGGTTGGGGATTGGCATGTCAGCCTGGAACGTTTTCCAGGGGGGGTGAAGCCGTTTCGCGACTATGTGCACGGCAAGGGCATGAAGTTCGGCCTGTGGATGGACGGGGAACGGGTTGGCCCGGAAAGCAGAATTGCCAGGGAGAAGCCTGAATGGCTGGCCAGGCCATACGGTGAAGAGGGCGGGCTGGGCGGCATGATCGATCTTACCAGGCCTGACGTTGCCGAATGGATGGAGAGCGAGATCGACCGATTGATCGTGGAGCACGAGTTGGATCTCTTCCGCCTTGACTACAACATCGGCAACATCGGCGCGGGTGGGTACAGTGAGCAGTCGGGCTATCTCGAAAACGCCTATTGGCGCTATTACGAGGCCGTCTATGGCATTTACGCGCGTCTGTCTGCACGCCACAAGAATGTTATTTTCCAGAACTGCGCCAGCGGCGGCGCCCGCACCGATGTGGGCATGGTCCGCTACTTTGATCATACCTGGGTAACCGACTGGCAGATTGCGCCGCGCGCCTTTACGATCACCAACGGGATGACGATGGCACTGCCGCCGGAGCGGGTAGACCGACTTGCCGGGATGGGCCAGTCGGGGCAACGCACGGCTGAGCTGGATTTCCAGTTCCGTCTGCAGCTGTTCGTGCATCCTTCGCTGAACTGGTTCCACCTCAAGGACGCCACGCCAAACGCAGTCCAACAGGCTCGCATTCACAATGCAGTGCAGATATACAAAAACTTCGTCCGGCCCATCCACGCGACCAGCCGCATTTATCACCATACTCCGGTCGCCAAGGGGTTTGATCCGCATGGTTGGGGCGTGCTGGAGCTGGCATCGCAAGATCGGACGCGGGCGATTGCGGGGCTGTTTCGTCTCAGCGACCCGGCGGAACCGGAATACTTGCTGCGCTTCAGGGGGATCGATCCGGGCCGGCGCTATCGCGTCACATTTGACAACAGTTCTGAGAGCTGCGAGGTCGACGGAATGACGCTTACGCGGACAGGCATCGCGTCACGCCTGGAAACCGCATTGACTTCAGAGTTGCTGATCGTTGAAGCAGTAGATTAGGTGGCGCCGGGAAGGCTTCATAGACGCTCATCCATGACTGAAAACGGAACCTGAAAATGACTACAGTAGCAGATGAGGGCAGACCCTCAGGCCGAGCTGAGACGATGGGCGTCTGGTTCGTTGTTATGAGGACGCTACGCAAGCCGCAGTTCTGGTTTGGCTTCACGATGATTGTGCCGTTGCTGATCTGGTATTGGATTTTCAGTTTCGGGCCGATCATACAGGCGTTCCGCATGTCCACGGTCGCCTATAAGCTGCTGGACCCCGGCAACAGTCCATTTGTCGGACTGGGAAACTTCATAAAAATCTCTCAGCATCCCCTGTTCTGGGTCTCGGTGAAGAATACGATTCTGTGGGCCGTCTATTCGTTCGTATTCCATCTGCCTTTGGCCATGCTAATCGCTGTCTGTTTGTCCAAGGTCAAGCGGGGGCGCAACGTCTATCAGGCGTTGATCTTTGTTCCAGTAGTCGTGTCGCTGGTGGCAGTCTCTTTGCTATTCAAAATGTTGATGGACCCGGAGGTTGGACAGCTGAACAAACTGTTTAGTTCAGTTGGGCTGCCTGAATTGCAGTGGCTATCCAGTTCCTCATCGGCGCTACCGACGGCTGTCGTCATTGCCACCTGGAAAGGGCTTGGCTTCTTCGTTGTCATCCTCACGGCAGGCATGTTGAACATTCCATCGGAACTGTACGACGCTGGCCTGGTGGACGGAACCAACCCGTGGCAGCAGTTTTGGCTTATCACCATGCCGCTGATGAGCCATACAATCCTGTTAGTCACAGTTCTGCTTGCCATCGGCTCTTTGCAGGAATTCACGCTTCCCACCGTCTTGTTTGGCTCGGAGGGGGGTCCGGGCAACTCCACCTTCCTGTACAACTTGCTCGTGTATCAGGAAGCCTTTTTGGACATCCGCTTCGGCACAGCCACGGCCGCCTCCCTGTTTCAGTTCGCGTTTATCCTGACAATCAGCATTTTGCAGATCAAACTGCTTCGTCCCTCGTGGACATACTAGTGGCCCGGGACTCTTCATAGGCGTCTGGATCGGAACCTGGCAGTGATTATCAGCCACCCAACGTTGAAGGACAGACCGTTATGGCAGTTATAGGCAAGACAGGACCAGCGCGGCGCCAGCCGGCCAGACGCATTGACATCTCACAAAGTATCTTACAGATTTTTCTACTTGGAATGGTTGTGGTAGCCATTTTCCCATTCATATGGATGGTCTTTGCTTCACTAAAGCCGTTCAAGGAGCTGGTCGAATCAAGGCAGCTCCTGCCCGAGACGTGGACATTGCGGAACTATGACGAGATATTGGGCCGGGTGAACTTTTATGCTGCATTTCGCAACAGCGTCGTTTCGGCAGTATCAGTAACGGTCGTTTCCGTTTACACGTCGGCGGTGATGGGGTATATCTTTTCCAAATATCGTTTTGCGGGCAAGGAGGTACTCTTCACCATAGTCCTTTCGACGATGATGGTGCCCTTCGCGGTAATAATGGTGCCGCTGTATATCACAATTGCAAACAGCTTCGGCCTCGCCGACAATTTGGGCGGCATCATCGTAACCGGCTTTTATACGGCGTTCGGCATCTTTCTTATGCGCCAATTCATGGAGAGCATCCCGTTCGAGTTGATCGATGCGGCCCGGATTGACGGCGCGTCCGAGTGGCGTATCTTCTTCACTTTGGTGCTGCCGATGTCGATGTCACCGATGTCGGCGCTTGCCGTCTTTGTCTTCCTC
The DNA here is from genome assembly GCA_965116395.1 of Caldilineaceae bacterium. Lineage (GTDB taxonomy): Bacteria > Chloroflexota > Anaerolineae > Caldilineales > Caldilineaceae > Bin5. The sequence continues at coordinate 3,314,341 of OZ220684.1, read as the reverse complement.
GTCAATTGGGACAGTTTCCTGTGGCCCCTGATCGTACTCAGCAGCCAGGACAAGCAAACGCTCCCGCTGGTGCTGGCCGGCCTGCGCAATTTGTGGTGGACACGCTATGAGATGTGGGCGGCAGGTTCGATGTTGACGGTCGCGCCTGTCATGTTGATTTACAGCATTGCCTCGCGTTACTTCATCCGCGGCATTGCGATGACGGGCTTGAAGGCGTAACTGCGGTGGTCAGTGGTCAGTGGTCAGTGACTGCGATGGGTGACCGTTCGTCGCGACGCTGTCCCACGGACAGCTCCCCCTGGTGTTTACAATCCTCTGTCTACATTTTACAGGAGTTACTGATCGATGCGCATGACCGGTGGTGAAGCAGTTGTGCGGTCCCTTGAGGCGCACGGTGTCGACACAGCGTTCGGCATTCCGGGGACGCATAATTTGGGGATATACGATGCGCTGCTGGAAATGGGCGGCATCCGGCACATTCTTGCCCGCCATGAGCAGGGCGCGGCTTTTATGGCCGATGGCTACGCGCGGGCCAGCGGCGAGGTTGGGGTGTGCCTGAGTACAACCGGACCGGCCGCCCTCAACACGCTGGCCTCGCTGGGAACGGCCTACAGCGATTCATCGCCCGTTCTGTGTATTGCCAGCCAGATCCCGGCGGAAGGGATCGGGCTGGACAAGGGCTATCTGCACGAGTGCCAGGACCAGTTGGGGAGCTTCGCGCCGGTGACTAAGTGGCGGGCGGGCGCGAACACGGTGGCGGAGATTCCCGGTGTGATGCGGGAGGCTTTCGCGCAGATGCAGAACGGCCGGCCGCGACCGGTCGCGGTGGAGATTCCGTGCGATACACTGGACGAAAGTGACGATGTGACGATTCCCGCGCCTGCTGCGGTGAATCGGTTAGCACCGGACCCGGAGCAGGTCGAACGGGCGGCGGGGCTGCTGCGAGCGGCGCGACGGCCGGTCATCTGGGCGGGCGGGGGCGTGATCGGGAGCGGAGCAGGCGTCGAGTTGCGTCAGCTAGCCGAGCATTTGCAGGCGCCGATCTTTACGACGGTGCTGGGCAAAGGGGCCATTGCGGACGACCACCCACTTGTAGCCGGTGCAACCATTTTGCATCCAGCGGCGCGGGCGTTTCTGGCCGAATCTGATGTGATGCTGGCGGTGGGCACGCGCTTTACGGAGGAGGAGACGGATCGATGGGGCTTGCGCATGCCGGACACGCTGATCCACATCGACATCGATCCTGAGGAGATCGACCGCAACTATGCGGCCACGGTCGGCGTTGTGGGAGATGCGCGTGCAGCGCTGCAACTGATCAACGAGCAGTTACGGGATGCGCGCGGGCAGGAGAATGGCATCGAAGCCGGGATCGCCGAGCTGCGTCAGAGGGTATGGCGCTACTGTCAGGAACGAGCGCCCGAAGGCGTGGAACTTGTGCAGACGCTGCGGAAGGCGCTGCCGCGCGAGACGATCATCGTGAGCGACCTGACGGTGGCGGCGTACTGGTGCCGGCGCCTGCTCGACATCTATGAGCCGCGCACAAACATTTACCCGTGGGGGTTCTGCACGCTGGGCTTTGGGCTGCCAGCCGCGATCGGGGCAAAGGTAGCCAAACCGGACCGACCGGTGGTGGCCCTTTGCGGCGATGGTGGATTCATGTTCAACTGCCAGGAACTGGCAGCCGCGGTGCAGCTGGATACGCCGATTGTCACGATAGTTTTCAACGACTCGGCTTACGGGGTCCTGCGACCACAGCAGGAGGCCCGCTACGGTGCAGCGCACGCGGTCGACCTTGTAAACCCGGACTTCGTCGCGCTGGCGGGGGCGTTCGGCGTCGATAGCTGCCGTGTGGATTCGATCGAGCAGCTTGGGCCTGCCGTCACGAAGGCGATTGAAGCGGACAAGAGTGCATTGATTGAACTGCCGGGAACGCTGCCGTGGCCGATCATGGAACCGTCGGCGCGCATGTTCGAGGCGGAACAGTGAGCGGCGACGCGAAAAAGCTGCGCGTAGGCTTCATCGGCGCCGGCGCCATCACCGACCTGCACTACCTCGGTTACAAAGACAACCCCAAAGCGGAATTGCACGCCATCTGCGATGTTGACGAGGCGCAGTTGCAGCGGCGCGCCTCCGAGTGGCAGGTCGGAAAGACGTACACCGATTATCGGGACCTGCTCGCCGACCCGGATGTGGACGCGGTGGAGGTGATTACGCCTCACCATCTGCATGCGGAGATGGGCATCGCCGCGCTGGAGGCAGGCAAGCACGTTTCAGTACAGAAGCCGATGGCGATCAGCGTTGCCGAGTGCGATGCCATGATCGAGGTGGCGGCACGCGCGGGCAAGCTGATGCGCGTGTTCGAAAACTTTCGCTTCTACCCGCCCCTGGTCAAGGCCAAGCAGCTGCTCGACGCCGGCGCGATCGGGGAGCCGCTCTCAATACGGATCAAGTGCGTGCAGGGTACGTCGGGGGAGGACTGGGAGATACCCTACAGGCGCTGGGTGTGGCGCTTTGACGCGGCCCAAAGCGGCGGAGGCCGGGTGATTCTCGACTATGGATACCATCTCTTCTCGATTGCGCAGTGGTTCATGGGCGAACCGGAAAAGGTGTTTGCCTGGATCACGCACCGTCCCATCCAGCATGGCTGGATGCTCGACAGTCCGGCCGTCGTCATTTGGAAATATAAGGATGCTGAGAAGTATGGCTCATATGAAGCGGTAACTTCCGACGACATCCTGGTACCAACCAAGTACGGCCGCCCTGAGGACGAGTGGGTCGAGCTGACCGGTTCGCGCGGCTTTATCTGGGTGAACCGCTGTACCTCGATGCTGCTGGACAGGCCGGCGTTGGAAATGTACCGGGACGGTGAAACCACGGCGTTTCCCGAGGTAGACTCGGATTGGGGCGCCAGTTTCGTGGCCGGCGTGCATGACTTCGTAGACGCAGTTGCAGAAGGGCGGCAGTCAGAGTTGAGCGGCGAGGAGGGCAAGGCGATACTCCGGTTTTGTCGCGCGGCGCAGTTGTCGGCGCAAGAGGGACGCGAGGTCAGACCAGAGGAAACGGCGTAACTGCAGGGGTCAGGGGTCAGGGGTAATTGTAGGCGAGTGGACGGTTGTGGGATAAGCAGGATTCCGGGATTATGTTAGTTCCTTTTGGCTATGCGAAGAAATATGTGGTTGGGCTGGCTGCTTGTTTTCTGGTAGCCGCGCTGATGGCCGGCTGCGAACAGCTGCCCGGCGATGTACTGGTTACGCCTACGCCCATCCCTACGCCCGTACCCCTCCCCAAAGCGGTCCATCAAATTGAACGAGGCGACATCGTTGATAGCGTGACGCTGCTGGGCCTGGTGGACTCATTGCAGCGGGTGAACCTTTCCTTTCGCATCGGCGGCCGTCTGAACGGATTTCATGTTGAACCGGGCGATATGGTAGAGGCTGGTCAACTGTTGGCGGAACTGGATGTCGGCTTTCTGCCGCATGAACTTGCCAAAGCGGAGAAACAGCTGGAGATCGCCCGGCTGCGGGTGCAAGCGGCTCAAGGAGCCAAAGAGCTGGCCTTAGCGGAGGCGCAGGCGGCCCTGGACTTGGGAAGGCTTGCACTGGAGCAGGGGCGCGGCGGCGCGGCGGAGGCCGACGTTGCACGCATGGAACTGGCGGTGGCGGCCGCGGAGACGAAGCTGGCGCTGTTGGCGGACCAGCATGACCGCGAGATTGCGCTCTACCAGGCGGAAGCTGAACTCAAGGCAATCGACGTAGAGATGCTTCAGGATCGTTTTGAGCAGGCGCAGTTGCTGGCGCCATTCGACGGGGTAGTCCGCTACACGGACGGCGAAGCCGGGCAGTTGATCGCGGAATACGCACCTGTTATGGGGCTGGCGGCTCCCGACGCGCTGGAGATCAGGAGCTCGTCTCCCGGCGAGGAGGAGTTGCCGAAGCTGCGGACCGGCCAGCCGGTGACGATCCTCTTTCGCGACTATCCTCAGCGTGAGGTTACCGGCCAGTTGATCCAGGTATCCACCTCATCCGACGGCGAGGATGGGTTGCCTATTCGGGTCGAATTCGATGCTCCTGATTTGGCGTTGGAGATTGGGGCCTTGGCCGACCTGCGCATTGTGGTGGAGCGCAAAGAGGGCATATTGACCATCCCCAACGTCGCGATCCACAGCTACTTCAACCGGCGCTACGCGCTGGTCAAAGAAGGTGAAAGCACGATTGAGGTCGACATTACCCTGGGCGTAACCGACGGTGAACGCACAGAGGTACTGGCCGGCCTGGAAGAGGACGAGCAGGTCTTCGAACGTTAGACCCCGCTAGCCGCCGCTTGCTGTCCATGTGCGCGGTGGCGCTCTTACCCACAGTTTGACGATACCGCTGTTCCAACAATCCCGACGAACTCGAAAGGGGCGTTACCCGCTGCTTGGGGGGCGTCGGCGAGCCTGACTTACGAAACATTTTGATGTGCCGCTGGTCAACCTTCGCCCGGAGGTTGTCAGGCAGCGCGATCCCCGATAGGGCGCTTTGCAGTTCGGACTGTCAGGTGTTTTCGAAGCTGGTATGGGACGACGGAAATCCTCTTTGACAAGCGGAATTTTATCATTTATACTTTATTTATTCCCCATTTTCCTCCGACGACATTGCAGAAACAGTAGCGAATTATTGTTTGGCGCTCCTGCAAAAACGTCGTGTCCTCGTGAATTTTGCGAAAGTATCACCCTCGGCAGATCACCTCAAGGAGGAATCCCCATGTTAGAGCGAGAGATCACGCGTCGTACGTTTTTGCGACTGTCAGCGCTAGCGACAACTGGCGCCGTCATGGCGGCATGCGCCCCCGCGGTGCAGGAAGCCGCGCCCGCGGAGGTGGAGGCGGCGCCGGCAGCCGCTTCCGGACCGGAGGCGCCGATGCTGGCCGAGATGGTCGAGTCGGGCGCCTTGCCGCCGCTTGAAGAGCGCCTGCCCGAGAATCCATTAGTCTGGGATGCCAAGGATGTGCAGATCCTCGAGCCCGAGGAAGCACGTTACGGCGGGACGTTGAAGCTGGGCCATGTCAAGGACATCGACATGCTGGCCCAGATCAACTACGCACGGCTGCTTTCCGATCGCAGCGAATTTGTGGCGCACTTTGCGGAGGGGTGGGAGTTTTCGGATGATTCCACGTCTCTGACATTTTACCTGCGAAAGGGAGCCAAGTGGTCGGACGGTGCGCCTTACACCACGGCCGATATTGTGTGGTGGTGGGACAACATTGTGACATCGGAGTTCACTGACTCCCCGTGGAGCATGTACAATCTGGATCCTGCCGGCGACGAGTTGGTCGCGGTTGACGACTACACGCTGCAGATCAATTTCAGCAAGTCCAAGCCCCTCTTCCTATTGGAGACGCAGGGCTTCTCCGGTGGCGAAAACACGCCGATAGACAGTTGTGCGCCGCACTACATGGAACAGTTCCACCCGGCCTTCAACCCGATTGACGGCAAGGATCCCAAGGAGCAGTTCCAGGAGATGGTTGACGCGCTGCGGCTGCCGCGATATCTGGAGGATCCCGAGCGACCGGTTCTGTGGCCGTGGCGCATCGTGGACTACAAAGAGGGACAGCTGGTGCGGCTGGAGCGCAATCCGTACTACTGGGTGGTTGACAGGGAAGGCCGGCAGCTGCCTTACACGGACTATTGCGAGAACTTTCTGCTGGGGGATGCGGATGGTGAGACCGAGAGGCTCAAATTCCTGGCCGGTGAGACGGACTACATTCGTCGCGTTACCACCGGAACGGACATCATCCTGTTCAAGGAAAATGAAGAAAAGTCGCAGATCGACACGCTCTTTTACGTCCGGGAAAACAACCTGGGCATCGGCTTCAATACGGCCCACGTCGATCCAAACTGGGCTGAAGTTCTTGGCGAACCGGACTTCCGGCGGGCTTTGTCTATCGCTGTAGACCGCAACCTGATATTGGAAACGATTTACGGCGGTTTTGGAGAAATCGGTCAGGGCATCAACGAATCGGGAAAGTTCGACCCGGATATCGATGGCAGGTGGATCGATTATGATCCGGACAGAGCGTCCGAAATGCTGGATGCCATAGGCCTGGACAATCGGGACGATGAGGGCTACAGGACCTTCGCCGACGGCACAAAGATGACCTTAATCGCCTACTTCGTACCCGGGTGGCCGGCGGGCTCAGACGAAACATTCGAGATCATCACCGAATTCTGGAATGATGTCGGTGTACGCTCTCTGCCCAAAGGCGTACAGCACCCGGTGCGGGCCGAGAGGATCAAGAACCGGGACTTTGAAGTATACATTCTCGGCTGGTGGGGCGGCACCTGGTTGTGGGATCTTATCATCGGCACGGGCGCCCACGGGTTTGCCCCGTCTAATGCGTCCTGGTGGCGTAATCGGGACAAGCCGGAGGCTGATCGGCCTGGGGTAGAGCCTACCGGCGCGCTGCGCGAGCTGTTTGAGTTGGAGGAGATCTGCTTTACCACGACCGACGAGGCGGAGCGCAGCGAAGCCTTGCGCAGCCACAAGCTTCTCCTGGCCGACCAACTCTTTGGCATGGGGTTTGTGCAGAACAGCCCGAAACCAATCGGCGCCAGCAAGAGGCTGCGCGGCGTCTGGGGACGGTATGGAACAGATGAGATCGTGGTCATCAATCCCGACGAAGGGGACACCTGGTTCCATCAGTTCTGGATTGATGAAGGGTAAAAAGCGAGGGTGAGGAAAGAGGCGCGAGGAGTGAGAGAAAACCTCTCGCTCCTCGCATTTTCTCGCTCTTCTCTCTGCATTTCTCTCTTCTTGGGAATTCTCTCTTTCTTCAAATGTAGAAAGGGCAACGATGCAGCAGTTCATCATCCGCCGGTTGTTGAACATGCTCCTGGTCTTGCTGCTCAGTTCTATTGTCAGCTTTATCGTGGTAGAGCTGCCGCCGGGCGACTATTCGACGGTCTTGCGCGGGCAGCTTGAGGCGGAAAGGCTGGCTCCGGAGCAGATCGAAGCGCAAGTTCGGCCGGTAATCGAGCGGTTTGCGCTGGACAGGCCCGTGCCGGTTCGGTTCTGGCGCTGGCTCTCGTCCATTATCACTTTCAATTTTGGATACTCGATGGTGATGAAACAGCCGATCGCCGACCTGCTGAACGAGCGATTGGCGCTGACAATGGCCGTCAGCTTGGTGACGCTGGTATTCATCATGGTGGTGGGAATCGCGATCGGCATGTTGTCGGCTGTTAAACAGTATTCAGGATGGGACTACCTGTTTACGGTGATTGGCTTCATCGGCATGGCGACCCCCAATTTTCTGCTGGCTTTGATCATTCTCTTTGTTTCGGTCATGGTATTTGGATCGACCAGTGTGGGCGGACTGTTTTCGGCCGAGTATCTGTTTGCGCCGTGGTCATGGGGCAAGCTGGTCGACTTTCTTAAGCACATCTGGGTCGTTGTGGTCATCATTGGCACCGCGGGGACGGCCGGCACGATTCGCGTCATGCGGGCGCAGATGCTGGATGTGTTGAGCGAACCGTACATGGACACGGCGCGGATGAAAGGGTTGTCGAGCGCGAAGGTCTATTTCAAGCATGGGTTGCGAGTGGCCATCAACCCGATTGTCTCCAGCATAGGTTTGAGTTTTCCGGGCATAATCAGTGGTGCAACCATCGTATCGCTTGTATTGCTGCTGCCGCTTGTCGGGCCTCTGCTCCTGAACGCACTGATGAGCGAAGACATGTATCTGGCGAGCACGATTATCGTGCTGCTGACATTCGCCCTCGTTGTCGGCAACTTTCTGGCCGACCTGACCCTGGCCTGGTTGGATCCCCGAATCCGTCTGGAAAACTGATACCACGACATTTCCTTATCCACTTATATCTACTGAACCACAGTAGTTGACCAGCCAGTCATCCTTGGAACCATTCAGGCTCTTGGTGACGCAACTGGTGTACAGCCGCCGTCATGCTCGCCAGCCGACAGGTTGCGAAGAAGGCACACGGTCGGTAAGGCATGTTTTTGTAGGGGGGCGTTGCGGGGGCGCAGCCCCTGCACAAGGGAGGCCGCTTGCGGCCGACCGCCCGCAACTGCAGTGGTCAGTGGTCGGTGATCAGTGGTCAGAGACTGCAGCGATTGATCGAGGATAGGTGTGAGAAGAGAAGTGAAGTGAGGAGAGAGTCGCCTTCGCTTGCCTAATTCAGGATCGCAAATCAGTTGTGGCTGGGTTGTTTCCTCCAGCATAAGGGCCCGAGGCCGGTATCTTTCCTCTCTTGCGTTTCTGGTCCCTGCCGGCGTCGCTAAACTGTGTCAGGTCACGGGAAAGGTAAGACAGGTTATGGCGCGATTGAACCACGTAAACACCACGGATATTGGCGACGCCATTCGGCTCGGCTGTCGGACAATGTGCAGTGTATTCAATGCCGATGATAACGACATTCCCTTTTTCGGTTCGTCAGTTCGCCCCGCGGCTGAGCTGACTTTCAGCTCGTGGAACAATGAGGCACACGTTCCGGGACGGCATCTGAATGCTCTGTTGAATGCTGAAGAGGCTGCCGGCATCGTTGTCGCAGAGGACTGTGTAGACAAACTTGCAGGAGCGGCGTTCTTCTCTTTCAGTGGGCCGCTGCCGCTGCCGCTGAACCGAGACAGAATCGGCGGCAAGCTCGTTAACTTTCGTCCGCATCACATTCGTGAAGGGTTCCACGCGTTCTATGCGTTGGCGAAGTTTCGCGATTCGGCTCAGGCCCGCCAACTGGCCGAGGCGAGTATCGCCGCGATTTTCGAGAACTGGGATCCCGGCCGCGGGTGGGACAGTGAACGCATGGAAGCAGGAATGGGGTTGAATGTCCTATCGGAATCGTCTTTCATTGTCGGTTTAGGCCGCGCCATCGGTCCTTTGGTCAAGTATTACCGTGCGACGGGGTATGCGCCGGCCCTGGAGTTGGCGGTTGTTCTCAAAGAAAAGGCGATAGGCAGTTTCTTTACCGAGGACGGCAGCTACGACCGGGACAGATTCGGACCCCATACGCATTCGACAACCTGTGTGATGTCATCGCTCGCGCAGCTGGCCGACCTGATGCGGGACTCTGTTCTGATGCGTCGGGTCCGGGCGTTTTTTGACAACGGCCTCTGGGAGATCCGCGATGCCCTGGGATGGGTGATCGAGTCCAGCCTGCCGGAGAGGCCTTCCGATCTCGGCGAGGTGAACAACACGGGAGACATTCTTGAGACCGCGCTCATTCTGGGACGATGGGGCTACTCCGAGTATTACCATGACGCCGAACGCATCTTACGGGGACATCTGCTGCCGTCGCAGTTGCGAGACATCTCTTTTATCGAAGATCCTCCAAACCCGGACAACGAAGATGGGAAACGGGATGTGGCGGCCCGACACTGCGGCGCCTTCGGCTTTCCGGCGCCTTACGGGCACGCGCCGCTGGGAGGGAAGCTTATCAGCTTCAATATGGACATTGTTGGGGGCGCGGTTGGCTCCTTGTGTGAGGCATATCGAGAGGTGGCCCGGTTTGACGAGACCGGTCACTGGGTCAATCTCCTGTTCGACCATGAAACAGATGCCATCAGGATCGAGTCTCCTTACACGCATCCTGCCCTCCGCATCGCGGTAAAGCGTCCTGGCCCGCTTTATGTGCGTGTGCCGCCGTGGGTAGACCCGGAGACGATTGAGATAGGAGGTTTCTCCGGAACGCCGCGCTTTACCAACGGCTACATGATGATTGCCGAGCCTCCCGTCAATCAGATGCTCTCATTGGAGTTTCCGTTGCCATTACAGGAAATCGTACTCGTACACCGCGTAAGACGAATTCGGACGCTTATGCGGGGAGATCAGGTCGAGGCAATGGCAAACTTCGGGGCTGATCTGACATTCTTCGAGCCGCTCGACTAGAGCGGCTAATCAGATCCAGAAACACCATCTAAAATGGCTGCAATCAGCGGTGATACAGAAGTCATTTCTGATCTCTTCGTAACCCAGCAGGTCTCCTACAGACAACTGCTGTATCTGCGCTTCTGCAGAAACAAGCTCGCCGTTGTCGGTTTTTGGATTCTTGCCTTGCTCTATGTGGTGGCCTTGGGAGCCGAGTTCTTCGCGCCCTATGGCAAAACAACCCGCTTTGGGGATATTCTGGCACCGCCCCGGCTTCCCCGGATGGTAGATGCTGAGGGCGGCCTGCATTTGAGGCCCTTCGTATACGCCTACACAAAGGGAAGGGACCCTGAGACACTGAGGCGGACCTACATTGCGGACACGGCCGAGAAGTACCCTCTGCGGCTCTTCGTTCGCGGCGACGAGTACAAGTTCCTGTTCATTGAGAGCAACCTGCACCTGTTTGGCGCAGAGGGGGGCGAGATCTTTCTGCTTGGGACGGATAACCAGGGCAGGGATCTCTTCTCGCGCGTGATATATGGTGCGCGCCTTTCGACCACGATCGGGCTGTGCGGCGTCGCTATCAGCCTGTTGTTGGGCATCATAATCGGCATGATCTCCGGCTATCTTGGCGGGTTGGTGGACCAGACGATTCAGCGCGGGATAGAGGTCCTGTTATCCTTCCCCAGCATCCCGCTGTGGCTGGCCCTGTCAGCGCTTCTTCCGCTTGACTGGAGCCCGCGGCGTATCTTCTTTTTCATCACGATCATCCTTTCTATTTTGAATTGGGGCAGCCTGGCGCGTATTGTGCGCGGTTTGACACTGTCGGTGAAGAACGAGGAGTATGTGCTGTCGGCGCGCATGGGTGGCGGCGGCAGGTGGTGGATCATCCGACGCCATCTCTTTCCTGCCAACCTCAGCTATGCCATCGTTGCCGCTACGTTGTCGGTTCCGGAGATGATCCTCGGCGAAACCGCGTTGAGCTTTTTGGGGCTTGGATTGCGGCCGCCGGCGGTGAGTTGGGGGGTCTTGCTGCAAGCGTCACAGAAAGTATCCGTGCTGGGGGTGGCGCCGTGGCTGATTTCACCGGTCGCTTTTGTGATTGTCACCGTGCTGGCATTCAACTTTGTCGGGGACGGACTGCGCGATGCAGTTGACCCGCATTCCCGCTACTGAACGCCCCTGGTTGGCTCGCCCGCCGAAGGTCTGGGCCGGCCAGCCGACGCCGAGGGCCGTTTGTCAGTTTAGCTTCTCTCCTCTTGCCATTTGCCGCTTTCCACGGGCGTTGCTGACCGCTGGAGTCCGGTGCAGCCAGACGGAATGGGTATGATTCTCGAAATCAAAGACCTGCAGCTGAGCTTTCGATCGGTCGTGGGTACAACGCGGGCTGTGAACGGTGTGAGCTTCGCTGTGCAGGAGGGCGAAATTGTAGGACTGGTGGGGGAGAGCGGTTGCGGCAAGAGCGTCACGGCCCGCAGCGTGGTCGGACTCGTGCCCTCTCCGCCGGCTGTCTTCGAAGGCGGCGAGATCTGGTTGAACACTCGGGCCGGCAAAGTGAATATGCTTGTCAACCGGGGGAATTCGCAGGTGCTGCGGCGGATACGCGGGCGCGAGGTTTCGATGATCTTTCAGGAGCCGATGCGCTCGTTGCATCCCATGATGCCGGTTGGGAGCCAGGTGGCTGAGGGGATTCTCGAGCACGAAGAGATCAGCCTGAATGGGGCATACGCTCGGACGGAGGAGATGCTTGAGATGGTAGGGCTTCCGCAGCCCGGCCAGCTCCTCAGCCGGTATCCGCATGAGTTGTCGGGCGGCATGCGGCAGCGGGTGATGATCGCGCTGGCTTTGGCCTGCCATCCGCAGCTCCTGATCGCGGACGAGCCGACGACAGCGCTGGACGTCACCATTCAGGCGCAGATTCTGGAACTGATCAGGGACTTACGTGACCGGCTTGGCATGTCGGTGCTGTTGATCACGCACAACATGGGGGTGGTGGCGAGCACAGCCGACCGTGTGTCGGTGATGTACCTGGGCGTCATCGTCGAGACCGGGACAGTGCAGGAGGTATTCGAGCAGGCGGCTCATCCCTATACGCAAGGCCTGTTGTCCTCCATTCCCAGCCTGCAGAGTGAGCCAAAGACGCCCTTGCAGTCACTGAAGGGGGTTGTGCCTGAGTTGGCTTTGGCGCCACAGGGTTGTGTTTTCGCCGACCGCTGCCCCGAGGTGATGCCCATATGCCAGGAGACACCTCCGCTCATCGCTCTGAGCGACCAACACTGGGCCAAGTGCTGGCTCTATGACTCGCCGGAGCCGGCCAGCGCCATAACGCTCGAATCTGCCGATACTGGGCCGGTCGATGTCGAGGAAGATAGATCATCGACGCTGCCAACCGGGGAATCGGCGCGCAGTGCAGAGGCGATGGCCGCCGCGAAGGTCGGTGTCGAGCGGTTCACGGTCGCGGGCGGGACCGCTGAGGGCGAGATTACAGAGGATGGTGATGTTGGCGTCAGAGTTAAAGAGATGACGCTCCACTATCCGATTTACAAGGGCATCCTACGTCGAAAGGTGGGCACGGTTCAGGCTGTAGACGATGTCGATCTGACGATCTACCGCGGAGAGATCGTCGGCCTGGTCGGCGAGTCGGGGTGTGGCAAGACGTCAGTGGGCCGCCTGATCACCCGTCTGGTCGACCCGACAGCGGGCAGTATCCAGTTCAGGATGAATGGTGAACTGCAGGATATAACGAATATCCCGGAGCCATCATTGAAGGGAGTGCGGCGCCACATGGGGATGGTCTTTCAGGATCCCCAATCATCATTGAACCCACGCCTGAATGTGCGCGACATCGTGGGGGAGCCTTTGATCCTGCACAACATCGCCAGGGGGAAGGAGGTAGATGCCCGCGTGGGCAGTTTGTTGGAGATGGTAGGGCTGCGGGCCGAACACCAGAGCCGCTTTCCCCACGCTTTCAGCGGTGGGCAGCGCCAGCGCATCGCGATAGCCAGGGCGCTGTCAACCGAACCAGCTTTTCTGGTGGCGGATGAACCGGTCTCGGCGCTGGATGTGTCGGTGCAGTCACAGGTTCTGAACCTGCTGATGGACCTTCAGCAGCAGCTGGACCTGACGATGCTCTTCATCGCCCATGACATCGCGGTCGTGCGCCACATCAGTGATCGAATGGCGGTGATGTACCTGGGCCAGATTGTGGAGATCGGGAGCACCGCGGCCATCTGCTCGAGACCAGTCCATCCGTACACCGAAGCACTGCTCGCTTCGATTCCCCTACCCGACCCTGGGGCGCAGTCCAGCCGCGCCATCGCCGCGGGCGAGTTACCTGATCCCAGCGCTCCGCCAACCGGTTGTCGATTTAACACGCGCTGTCCGTATCGTCAGGAGATTTGCGCGGTGGAAGAACCCCGCTTGAGACCGGTTCCCGGACGGCAGGGGTACTGGAGCGCTTGCCACCTCCAAGAAGAGTTGACCCTTTCAGGTGTAGACGGAGTCGATTGAGATAAGACGCAGTCATTCAGTTCGAGGCAGGCAAAACAATGGATCTACAACTTCCCAAAGTGTTCAAACCGAGGCGGATTCTGGCTACAGTTCCGGAAGTCAAAGGCGAGCGGATCGAATTGGCAACATTGGAAGGTCCCGGCTGCATTCAGAGGATATGGATGGGCGCGCTGCTTAACCGCAGGGCGATACTGCGGATTTACTGGGACGGCGAAGAGGAGCCCAGCGTCGAGTCCCCGATCGGGGATTTCTTCGGCCTGTGCCACGGGGTGGTCATGTACCCCATCAACAGCCTCTATCTCGTCACTTCGGATCAGGACACCTACACCAGTTTCTTTCAGATGCCATTTGCTTCGCAGGCCCGGATCGAGGTTGAGGTCAGCCCGAAGGGTCTGGATTTGTTCTGGCACATTGAGTGGCACGAATATCCCGAGGGCACACTCGAAGAGCCGCTCAGGTTTCATGCGCAGTGGCGGCGTGAGTACCCCTGCGAAGCATTTGGCGAGGACTATCTCGTGCTCGACGCGGAGGGAGAAGGGAGGCTCCTGGGATTTACCTATGGGGTGCGGGTTCGCGATGATGCGGCGCGCTGGTCCCACGGGGGAGCCGACAATATCTATGTCGATGGAGAGAAGGATCCGGCCTTCCTGCGCGGCAGCGGCGGAGAGGACACCTTTGGCGTGGGAAGCGGGGGCGTGCTACACAAGCCCGATACATCACTTTACCAGGGCATGCCCTATTACGTGCATGAAGACTTGGGCCCGGCCAGAGCCTACCATAGTCTGGCAGCCTACCGTTTCTTTGAAACGGACGCCATTCCGTTCAATCAACATCTGCATTTCCGGTTTGGGAGCGTGGGCAACGACATTTGCAGCACGGCCTACTGGTACCAGACCGAACCGCATCGCCCCTTCTTCCGCATGCCGCCGTGGGATCAGATTGAACCGGCCTCGATCAGCGGCCTGACGCTACGGACCGGAGAGCCGGAGCTTGAGCTGCGCCGGGGCACGTGTGATATTCCATTGAAGACGACCGGAAGCTGGTGGCTGTGTGGGCCGTTCGAGGATGCGAATGGGCAGGCGATGTCCGGAGGATTGGAGGCAGAGAAGGCGTTCGATCCCGGCGCGACCTGGGACGGGGGCTTCGAAGCGGATTCACCGTGGCGGCAGCCGTCTGCACTCAAGCCTGAACAGCATATTGCGCGTTGGGTTCGGCGCGATGCCATTGACGGATTCATTGATTTCGGACACGTGTTCCGGCCGGATAATAAGGAGGCTGCACGCACATGGCCGGCGGCGGCGTGCGCGCTGGCCTGGTTGGAAAGTCCGGAGGATACGGAGGCCGTTCTGCAGCTTGCCTGGGACGATGATCTGATCGTCAAGCTGAACGACGGGACGGTACTGCCGCGCACACATCACCGCTTTTTCGACTCCCGACAAGTGACAGTGACGTTGAAACGCGGCCGCAACAGGATCGCTCTTAAGCTGAACAATCACCGCAGCCTGAGTTGGGGGGCTTGGTGTTTTGCCTTCGCGGCCCGCCTGCCTGACGGTACTCTGCTTAGGCCGTCGGCTGAAGACTGGGCCGACTGATAGATTCAGCGATGGCGTTGACAGACCGAGCACGCGGCGATCAACAATTGGCAGAGGAGATTACTCATGTCCAAGTATTCTGTTACCCGGTCTTACGAGATGTACGAACGCGCCGGTGAACTGATCCCCGGACGGACGCAACTGATCAGCCGGCGGGCGAGCCGCTATGCCAGTGGCATCAGCCCTGTCTATGCGCAGAGCGCCAAAGGCTCTCGATTCATCGACATTGACGAGAACGAATACATTGATTGGATGAGCTCAGTCGGGGCTGTCATTCTGGGGCATGCCGACGATGTGGTTGACCGGGCAGTCGAGGAGCAGATCAAGCGGGGCAGCCTCTACTCGCTGAACAGCCCCTTGGAGATCGAGCTGGCCGAGGAGCTGGTCGAGACGATTCCGAGCGCGGAAATGGTCCGCTACACGAAGGGCGGGGGGGAGGCCTGTGCCGCGGCCGCGCGCATTGCCCGGGGTACGACCGGCCGCGACAAGATCATCTTCTGCGGCTACCACGGCTGGCACGACTGGTATCAGGCGGCAAACTACGAAGCTGACCCCGTCACCGGCGAGTTTCCGTTTGCCGGCATCGAGCCGATCGGCGTCCCTAAGGTGTTGGCCGGTACCGTTATCCCTTTCCCATACGGCGATCTGGAGGCGTTGGGGCAATTGCTGGATGAACATGCGGGCGAGGTAGCGGCCGTCATGATGGAGCCGCTCCGCTCGACGCTGCCGGAGCCAGGGTTTCTGGAAGGCGTCAAGGAACTTGCTCATGCACATGGCGCTATCCTTATCTTTGATGAGGTCTCGTGTGGCTGGCGACTCTCTGTGGGCGGTGTACAGGAGTATCTAGGCATTACCCCTGACATGACCGTTCTGGCCAAGGCGATGTCGAACGGATACCCGATGGGCGCGGTTGTGGGGTCGCGTGAGGTGATGGAGCCGGCGAGCCGCATGTTTGTCTCCAGTTCCTACTGGAGCGACAATATCGGATTGACCGCGGCCATCACTACGATTCGCGAACTGAAACGGCGCGATTCCGCGGCCTTCTTCCTGGAAACCGGCGAGAAGCTGCGCGATGCGTTGAACGGGAGCATTGCGGACGCCGGCCTCTCTGGCGAGTACACCGGCCTGCATACGGCTCTGAACCTCTCCCTTTCCTTGCCCGACGAGAATCTGCGTCCCATGGTCAATACTTTGTTTATTCAGGAGATGGCGCGACGCGGCGTGCATTGCCCGATGGGATTCATCCTCAACATGGCGCACACGGATGAGGTAATCCGCCAGACTGCTGAGGCGGCAACTGAAGCGTTCGATGTAATCAGATCAGGCCTGGAATCCGATGACATAGACAGCCTGCTGGTCTGCGACCTGAAGCAGGAGCCATTCCGCCGTCTTGTAAGTTAACCCGTCACCCAACCGGACAGTGGCCAGACCTTCTCATAGCCACTGCAAGTGGCCGTCGGAGGGGCGCTGTCGCCGTTTCGCGGCCTGACGGATCGAACTGTCGAATCTCTCCAATCTTGCGAACGGGTCACGAGGGGAAGAAAAAAAGTCGTAACTACGAAGCCGCATACAGTATCTGTCTTGACCAACTTTTCGTCCCTGCCGCCAATGAGGCTTTCGGATGGGGTATTTGGTTGGCAGCCGCCAGGTTGGTTGGGACGCACTGTCGGCATGCCACGATGGTGGGAAAGAACCAGCAACGTGGGTAGCCAGGGCGGGGCGTTGCGGGGGCGCGGAACTGCAGGGGTCAGGGGTCAGGGGTCGGTGGGTTGAAGCGGCAAGTGGGGGAGTAGACTCCGTTCGCCAGACACGATGCTGGGGAAGAGTAAGCACGGTCGGTGAGGGATGGTTTTGTAGGGGGGCGTTGCGGGGGCGCGGGACTGCAGGGGTCAGTAACTTCTGCGATTGGAGGTCGGTGGGTGGTGGGTTGAGGCGGCAAGTGGGGGAGTAGACTCTGTTCGCCAGGCACGATGCTGGGGAAGAGTAAGCACGGTCGGTGAGGGATGGTTTTGTAGGGGGGCGTTGCGGGGGCGCAACCCCTGCACAAGGGAGGGCCGAAGGCCCGACCGCCCATAAATGAAGACATCGCCAAGCGGAGCCTGCATGATGTCGCGCGAGATGGGGCGACCGCCAGCTCTGAGCCGCCACACGGTTGAAAAAATCCTCTTTGACAGACCTCGCCAAAGAAACTATACTCCAAAAAATCCTCTATCTTTTTCAAGAATCTCGCAGAGTTGGCAGTAGAATATCCTCGCCATGATCAAGGCTGCGGTAGTTCTCATATCGGTTTGATCGTTGATCCATGAATGGTCATGCAAACAGTGCGGATCCCCAGGACTAGAGGAAGTTCAAACCATCAAGAGAAGGAGAACACTATCATGCGTTCACAAATGAGTCGTCGACAGCTATTGCAGTTGCTCGGCGCCGGGACGGCAGGGGCTGCCCTGACTGCCTGCGTGCCAGCTGCACCGGCAAGCGCGCCGGCAGCCGCTGACGAGTCTGCGGAGGAGATGGCAACATTCGACTGGCAGCGCCACGCCGGTACCGAACTGCGGTACGTTGGCGAGACGCAGCCGCTAAGCGACCACGTGCTGTCCATTCTGCCCAAGTTTGAAGAGATGACCGGGATCAAGGTGAACACGGAGATTCTGCCGTGGGCGCAGATGGTGCAGAAGATCCGGGTCGAACTGATGGCGGGCAATGAGGATATGGATGTCTACCAGTTGCCCGCGGGCGCCGAGGAACGTAACGTCTGGTTCGATGCCGGTTGGCTCAACGACATCGGCCCCTGGGTAGACGACCCCAGCATGACCCATGAAGACTACGACCTGTGGGAAGACATGGGGCGCGACTATCTCATGAAAGGCTATGCCTCTCGAGGCAGCCTGGTCTCAGTGCCGATGCAGATGAGCGCGATGATCGGCTACTATCGCAAAGACCTGTTCGAGGAGTATGGCATCGACGGGCCGCCAACAACGTTTGAAGAACTCGAAGCTGCGGCCCAAACTGTCCAGGAGATGAGCGGCGGGGATATTTTCGGCATCACGATGCGCGGCAAGCCGCCGGTGCCGACCTCGGTCTTCAAAGGGTTCCTTGGTGGGATGGGGATCATGTGGGAGGACGATGACGGCGTGCCGCTGATGGATTCGGAGGAGGCTATCGCCGCTTTCGACTTCTACGGCCGCCTGCTGCGCCTCTACGGCCCGCCCGGGTCTCCCAACATCGACCATGTCGGCGCGGTGAACATCTTCAGCCAGGGCAAGGCAGGCATGATCATCGACGATGCCGTCTTCCGCAAGGACTTTCAGGATCCGAGCAAGTCGGTCGTGGCCGGCAACATCGGTTACTTCCTGATGCCGGCCGGTCCCAACGGCCAGCGAGCGTCGGCTGGCGGGTGGAGCATTACCGTCGGTGGCCTTTCGGAGAAGAAAGAGGCGAGCTGGTATCTGCTGCAGTTCATCTCCAACAAAGAGAGTATGCTTAAGTACGTTCTCGACGGGGGCGCCGTCCCGCGCCGCTCCCCTTATGAGACAGAAGCATACAAGGCACAGGCTACGGAGGACGATCTGGCATACACTCAGGTTCTGCTGGATTCGCGTGCCATTGGCGACTTCTCGCCGCCTGCCCCGCCATCGATCATCAATCTGATGCGGGCGAGAGAGTCGATTGCGCAGGTGATCGTCACCTCAATTGAGGGCGGCGATGTGGCGGCTGCGGCTCAGAAGAGCCAGCAGGAACTCCTGGAGATGCTGGAAGAGCAGGAGGAGTAAGGAAGAAACCGGTGGCCGGCGGCAGGCGTGCCGCCGGCCACTTTCAGTTTGAAAAGCGAGTTGCCTATGCAGCATCAAGCAGGGCCGAATTCAGAGCAGACTGGGCAGGCTCCCGACAGTTCGCCTGAGCACACCGTCGATAGCGGGGACGTCAGGCAAGAAGAGCAGGAGCAGGGGTATGCCCCGCCTACGAGTCTGTTCGGGCGTGCTTTTGCGCTGATCGACCGCAACCTGGCATACGTGCTGCCTGCGCCCGCGGCCATCGTAATCCTGCTGTTGATGGGCTACCCATTCTTTTACACAGTGTCGCTGAGCTTGCAGCGGGTCAATGTGACGATGACCCGCTTTACTTTTGTGGGCGCCGACAACCTGTTGGAGGTCCTCACTGCTGACGCCAGGTTCCTGAGCGCGTTCTGGATTACGCTCTACTTCACGGTGGCCAGCCTGATGCTGGAACTGGTGCTGGCGATGATCATGGCGCTGGTGATGAACAGGACCTTCCGCGGGCTGGGCGTCATCCGCACGCTGTTCCTTCTGCCGCTGGTGGCGACGCCAACAGCGACATCGGTGATCTGGCTGATCATGATGGAGCCTTCGATCGGCATTCTCAACTATTTCCTGGAGGCAGTTGGGCTGCCGCCCAGCCTGTGGGTGGCCGGCGAAAACTCAGTGGTCCCAAGCCTTGTGTGGATCAATACGTGGCACGGCGTCCCGTTCGTGATGCTGATCCTGCTGGCGGGGCTGCGCTCGCTGCCGACGGAGCCGTTCGAGGCGGCGCGCATTGACGGCGCGAGCAAGATCCAGGAGTTTTTTCAGATAACGCTGCCGCTGCTGAAACCGGCCATCGTTGTCGCCCTGCTCTTCCGCGCGATCGATACGCTGAAGGTATTTGATGCCATTTGGATCATGACGGCCGGCGGGCCGGGCAGAAGGAGTGAGACGCTGCACATCTACTCCTATCTGACGGCGTTCGAGTTTTATGATTTGGGCTATGGCTCGGCTGTGATACTCGTCTTCATGGTGATCATCCTGGTCATCAGCGCGGTCCTGATCAGATTGCGTCAGCGGGCATGGCTCTGAACCACCAAGCTACCGAGCAGATCACATGAACAGACTCTCTTTCAAGTCATTGGGAATGCGGAAAACGAGGCGGATACAGGATTCACTGTTCTGGATCATCCTGGCAATTTTTCTGGTCTTTTTCCTGTTTATCTTCTTCTGGATGTTCGTCTCCTCGTTCAAGCCGAACCTGCTGATCGTCAGCGACCCGCCGGTATGGTTCTTCACCCCGACGCTGGACCACTATGGTGAGGTCTTCCGCCGCAATCCGTTTGCCAGGTACCTGTTCAACAGCATGACGATCGCGGTCAGCTCTGTAGGGCTATCGCTCCTGGTGGGGCTGCCAGCCGCCTACAGCATCGCCAAGTACAAGCAGGACGGGCTGGCCCTGGCGCTTCTAGTGGTGCGCATGCTGCCCGGGATCACTTTTCTTGTTCCGCTCTTCATCGTTTACAAGCGGCTGGGGCTGTTGGACACGCACGCAGGAATCGTGATCACCCACATTCTGACGGTGTTACCGCTGATCATGTGGGTCATGATCGGCTTCTTTGAGGACGTACCGACCGAGCTGCTCGACGCGGCGCTGATCGACGGCTGTTCGCAGCTGGGCACGATGATCCGCATCATGATCCCGCTCAGCCTGCCTGGCATCACCGCGGTGGCTATCCTCAGCTTCATCTCCTCGTGGAACAACTTCATCTTCGTGCTCATCCTGGGCGGCTCCAAGACGATGACGCTGCCACTGGCCGTATACAACTTCCTGACGTATGGCCAGGTAAATTGGGGCGCACTGTGCGCGGCGGCTACCGTCGTCACTCTCCCGGTTCTGCTGCTGGCTCTTGTTGTCCAGCGCTTCCTGGCGGGCGGGCTGACGATGGGCGCGATTAAGGGGTAGGCGCCGCCTGAGTCAAGAACCGTGTTATGTTATATATTTTTCATAGGGTATACTCGGGCTGTCACAGGGGGCGATTCTCGGCGGTGTACCCCTACCAACCCTAAACAACTTGTCGATGACGCCGGTGCTTGAAATAGGGGCACCATTGCAACCCTCTGACTACGAACCGCAGCGAAGCAATTGAGTGCAGCATTCCCAGTCGTTCAGCAGTGGAGGAAGGCGATGCGTGGCTCGATCCAGGGTCGGTTAGTCAACCTTCTGGAGAGGCTGCGCGAGCAGATGGGCTTGACCTATCTCTTCATTTCCCATGATCTGCGCATGGTGAGCCACATCGTCGATCGCGTGGCCGTAGTGTACCTGGGCCGGATCGTGGAAATCGCTGACTTCAACGAGTTTTTTGAGAATGCGCGTCACCCGTATACGCAGGCGCTGTTGTCGGCCGAACCGATCACCGACCCAACCGTGGCCCGCACACGGAATTGCATCTGGATGGAAAGGGATGTCCCCAGTCCGACCGACTTGCCGGCCAGCCGCGTTTTCCAGAGCCGCTATCCCCTGGTTCAGTTGGAGTACGCCGAAAAGGAGCCGGTGCTGCACGAAATGGGCAGGGGACACTGTGCAGCTAGCATACTGGTCTGATGCGAAATCATTTCAAGAAAAAGCGCTATTCCTCTCTTGCCACGCCTGGCGGGGCGACAACGCAACTACAACATAATCCTTTTCTTCAACGCGTCAATTTGGAAACGGTGGACTTGCATCCAAAAGGAGGATTCAAATGTCCCAGAACTATGCCAGGAAAGACGGTCTGTTGAATCGCCGCGATCTTCTCAAGTTGGGGAGTGGTGCGGCAGTTGGCGCGGCTATGCTGGGGGCTTGCGCTCCCGTATCTACGCCGGAGGAGCAGCCTGCCGCGCCCGCGGTGGTCAGTGATCATCCGGCGGCGTTGCTCCCCTCGGGCTTTAGCGCAGAGCTGGAATGGTGGACGCATACCGATCATGACACCACTGTAGGCAACGTGATTCGGGCAGGAATCGAGCGATTCCAGGAGGCCAACCCGGGCGTTTCGGTCGAGCTGCGAGTCTTTCCCAACCGGGAGATGAACGACAAGAACCGGACCGCACTGCTGGGCCGCCAGGGACAGCCGACGATTTTCAGCCCGCTGCCTTCGTACATGCGCGACGGCTTGCTGGAGCCGTTGTCGGACAAATACTTTGAGGCGGACTGGTTGCGTGAGACCTTCGGTTTTCAGGAGGCGCTTTACTGGGAAGGGGACACCTATATCATCCCGCCCGGCTCACTGATGACAGGCGCATTCTACAACAAGACGCTGTGGCAAGAGGGCGGGTTGACGGATGAAGATGTGCCCCGCACCTGGGACGAGATGCTCGAAATCGCCAAGATGCTTACGCAGTGGGACGACAACGGCGATGTGGTGACGGCCGGCTTCTCCATGCACGCGGAAGCATTCCGCATCGCGCGTGACTGGCCGGGCCAGCACGGCGGCTACCACTATAGCCGCGAGCTTGGGCGGGTCTTCGACTCGACCGGATGGCGCAAGTTTATGGAATTCTACACCCGCGCGATTCTGGAAGAGAAGGTGGACAGCCCCAAGATGCCGCCCTATCTGGAGGCGTTCCCGACTAACCGGGCGGCGATGACGGTCAACAAGGGTTGGCTGGTTGGCACCTTCACAAACCAGTTCCCCGACCTGGAGTTTGGCGTCTTCCCGACGCCGCTGGCTGCCGACCGGCCCGACAACGGCTGGTGGGGCGTCGCCGACGACCTGGGCTTCGGCTATACCGTGAACCAGTTCGCCAGCGACGATGAGAAGGAGGCCGCCAACGCGCTTCTGCGCTATCTGTACGGCGATGACGAGTTCATGGGCCGATGGGCGGTGAATTCGGCCGCGGTGCCCTCGAAGCTGGCTGTGCGCGAGTGGCCGGAGTTCCAGGCGCCGAAGATACAGACGTTCATGCTGACGGCTCCCTACCGGGCGCCATTTGGCGGTGAGGAGTTCCCGCGGCAGCGCGAGATTGCCAAGACAGCGCTGGAGTCTCTGCTCCAGGGCACGTCGATCGATGATGCGATCGCCGCGGCTCAGACCGAGATGGCGGTCGTGATGGAGCAGAATGCCGGCACACCGTTCATCGTCTTTGAGCCGGACTATACGCCGCCGGCTGATCTGTCCACGCTTGAGGCGTGGAGTTCAGGGCAGATTGCCTATCCATTCTCTTAGACTGCACGTGCCCGCGGCGAGCGGCCAGTCTCCGTGCTGGTCACCTGCCGCGGGCCTACAGGGATAGCCCCCTCCCTTTCCACTGGAGAACCGTATGCGTCTCAACGTCCTTGGCGTACGCCAGGGACAGCGTGCCATGGTCTATGGTTCGCTGCTGTTCCTCGTGATCTTCTACGGCGGCTTCAGGCTGTGGCCGATGGCCTACTCCATCGTCCTGAGCCTGTTCAACTGGCGTGGGTTGAAACCGATCTGGGAGCAGACGTTTGTTGGGCTGTCCCATTACGAATTCGCCCTGGTCAAAGACACGCTTGTACTGGATTCGTTGTGGCGCACGATTGTTTTCAGCGCTGAGCTTGTCGTCATCAGCACGGTGCTGGGGCTGTTCGTCGCGGTGCTAATCAGGAATCACCGGCGCGCCCAGCCTGCGTTGCGCCTGGCCTACTTTATTCCTTACATCGTACCGGCTGTTGTCTCCGGTCTGCTGATGCGCGTGCTTTTCCAGCCTCAGTTCGGCTCCGTCAACGCGCTATTGGATGTCCTGGGTCTGCCAACGCAACCCTGGATGGCAAGCCCCAAGAGCGCGCTGCTGACCGTAGCGCTGGTGGCGGCCTGGGCGCGGCTGGGGTACAACGTGATCCTCTTCCTTGCCGGCCTGGACCAGATTCCCTCCGAACTGCTTGATTCCGCCCGGGTCGACGGCGCCGGCGCCTGGCAGACGTTCTGGCGCATCACGTTCCCGTTGCTGATGCCGGTCATGCTTTTTATCGTGGTCACCGGCACTATTGCCGCCCTGCAGGAGTTTGGCGTGATCTACGCCATGACGCTGGGGTCGACGGAGGTGGTTGGGGGCCCGGTGCGCGCTACGACCGTGTTCTCGATCCTGCTCTATCTGACCGCCTTTTCCGAAGTGGGCGGCTTCAACTACAGCTACGGGGCGACGTTGGCTGTCATTCTATTTCTGCTGATATTCGGACTGACGCTCATCCAGTTCCGCGTCATGCGCACGCGATGGGAATATTGATAGACACGGACGCGTGTCCCTCTTTGGACGCCGACTGATTGCAATGACTTTAGAGCAGAATCCAGCATCGACCGGATATCCAGACCAGCTTCGCCGGCGCGACGGCCGCGGCAGGGAGATCGCGGCCTACTGGCTCTCGTTCGTCCTGGTTACTTTTGGGGCGCTGGTAATGATCGTGCCGTTTGTCTTCATGGTGCTCACTTCCTTCAAGACGCAGGCTGATATCATTGCCATTCCGGCCGTCTGGCTGCCTTCGCAATTGACGCTGGACAACTTTGTGCAGGTGTGGAATCGAACACATCTGCTGCGTTCCCTGATCAACACCGCCTATATTGCGGTTGTGATCACTGCTGCGACGGTCTTCAGCAGCTCGCTGATGGGGTTTGTTTTCAGCAAGTATGAGTTCCGCGGGCGCGATGTGATCTTCACTATCAGCCTGGCGGGGATGATGCTCCCATTCTATGTGATCTCGATCCCGCTCTACCTTATGATCATCACGCTCGGATGGGTGAATTCGTATGCGGCGTTGATCGTACCTTCTCTATACAACTCTTTTGGCGTCTTTATGATGCGCCAGTTCATGTTCAGCATTCCCTCGGAGTTACTGGACTCTGCCCGACTCGACGGCTGCAGTGAATTCAGAATCTTCTGGTCGATCGCGCTGCCGCTGGCCAAGTCTGCGGCTGGGGCGTTGAGCCTGCTCAACCTGATGGTCTACTGGAACTGGTTTTTCTGGCCGCTGATCGTGCTCAATTCGGAGGAAAAGTTCACGATTTCGCTGACACTGACCAAGTTCATGGGGCTGTACTGGACCGAGTACGGCCCGCTTACGGCGGGATCGTTTCTGGCAGTCGTACCTATCGTAATTACCTTCCTCTTCCTGCAGCGTTATTTTGTCGAAGGTATCGCGACAACAGGCATGAAGGGATAGAAAAATGATTGTTGGCTACAACCCGGAGACCCATTTCGAGCGCATCGGCGATCAGACCCAGTATTTTCTGGATGACACGATGCTGGAGTGGGTGAAGAATATCAAACGGACGCACCACGTTGCAGACAAGCACGCCGCCAATCCGGTCATTCGCCGCGACCGGCCGTGGGAGGTATGGCCCCATTTCAACACGACGGTGACGGCGCTGCGCGACGAAGACGGCCGCTTTCGCTGCTGGTATATGGACTTCACCAATCTAGGCTTTGAAGGCGGTGCGGAGGCGGTTTGGAAGCCGAAACTGAGCTATGCCGAGTCCACTGATGGCGTGAACTGGGACAAGCCGGAGCTGGGCGCAGTCATCGTGGATGGACACAACACGAACAGACTGGATTGGGACGATAGGCTGGGTACGCCGGTAGCTCTCTCGGTGATTCGGGATCCGGTCGATCCGGACCCGGAACGCCGTTACAAAATGGCCTACCTGCCGGAAAAACTGAACGTCAACGTTCCCAAGCGCAGCACAATTACACATTCGCATTCATTGGGTCTTTGCTTCGCGTATTCCGGTGACGGGATCAGCTGGACGCAGGAGCCGTCGAATCCGGTGAACCTGATCTGGGGCGGGGATGTGTTGTCGCTCTCGTATGATGAGGAACGGGCGCGTTATGTGATTTATGGCCGCGGGCACTACGCGGCCGAAACGGGAAATCCGGCCGGCGACCAGTGGTTTACGCGCTACTACCCGGGGCAGCCGTATGGTTGGATTCCGAAGCGGGCGGTCTACCGTCTGGAAAGCGAGAATCTGCTGGACTGGTCGCCGGCGCAGAGGGTGCTGGCGCCGGGCGCTTATCATAATCTGGATGACCAGTTCTACGCGCTTTCCTACTTCCGCCTGGGGCGCTATCACTGTGGGTTGCTTCCGGTATTTCACACAGTCGACAACACCAAGGAGACCGAGTTGGTTTACAGCCACGACGGCATTGAGTGGCATCACTATCCGCACGGCCCTTGGGTGATCCCGCTCGGAGGCGAAGAGGATTGGGATGCGTTCCAGGTGGATACGGTGATTCCGCCGGTGCGGGTGGGAGACAAGAGTTACATCTTCTATGGCGGGGCTGATTTTCACCACGACTGGGCGTTCGTGGGCAAAGCACAAGGGCTGGAGACTCCTGAGGCGGACCGGCCGCCCGATGCGTTGAACGAAGGGCTGGGGCTGGCCGTATTACGCGCCGATGGCTTCGTATCATTGGATGCAGGGCTGCGAGAGGGAATTATCAGCACAAAACCGTTCTTCTCAACCGGGGAGAAGCTGATCATTAACGCCCGCTGCCACGCCAAGGGGTACATTGATGTCGAGGTCACCGATGCGATGGACGAGCCGTGGGCCGGTTACACGCGGGCGGAATCGGACCGGTTCAGCGGCGATGCGGTCGAGCATGTGGTGACGTGGCAGGGGCGGTCGGCAGTGAACGAAATAGTGGGCTATACGCGTCTGCGCTTCTATCTGAAAAACGCTGAGCTTTACTCTTTCCGAGTGGCGGACGCCGACGATTAGTTTAAGGTAACTACTAAGCCATATACAGTGACTGTCTTGACCAACCCTTTATCGCTGCCGCCATTCAGGCTATCTGATTGCGTATTCGGTTGGCGGCAGCCACGTTGCTGGAGCCGCACCGCTGGAATGCGCACACACGGTCGGAACTGCAGTTTTTTGTAGTCAGTTTTTAGTTTTCAGTGAACTGCGAACGGCAGTGGTCGGTGGGTTGAGGCGGCAAGTGGGGGAGGAGACACTGTTGGCTAGACACGCTGCTGGAGCCGCACGGCTGGAATGAGCACACAAGGTCGGTGAGCGATGGTTTTGTAGGGGGGCGTTGCGGGGGCGCAGCCCCTGCACAAGGGAGGCCGCTTGCGGCCGACCGCCCAAATACAACAATGTGGGGAGAAAGAACACCTTTGCTCCCCTCGTTCAGGGTTGCGATTCAGTTGCGGCTGAGTAGTTACAGTTTAAGTTGAAATCCGACGGTCTCTGGCGGAGCGTAAATGGAGGCGGCGCGAGCTTCGTCAGAATGGAGTGGGTAGCGCTGATGTCTGAACTCCGGTCGGAAATTCGCGTTATGAAATATATCATATTCAAGATAGACTGTGCCCTGTAACTGAGGGGCAAGAATGGAACTGGTCTGTGGTCTGTGGTCTGTGGTCTGTGGTCTGTGACCGGTGCGGACAATGGCTATGGACCACTATGACTGAGTCCAGTTTTCTTTCCAGTTGAAAGGGCAAGCGAGTGTAGCATTCACGGTAACCCAGCAAAGGAGGAAGTCGATGGCAGCGAAGACAAGAATGAGCCGGCGGGAGTTTCTGTGGGCATCCGCTATCGGATCTGCAGGGGTTGTAGCAGCCGCGTGTCAACCGGCTGTACCGGCAGCCGACATGGCGGGCGAAGGAGAGGCAGCCGCGCCGTCTATGGAGGCGGTCGAAATCCGTTTCAGCCATTGGCACGGCGGTTTCTGGGATCCGATTCGTGACGGCATAGGCGAGGCGCACCCGGAGATCACGGCGATCAGCGAGTCGACGCCCTGGGGTGAATACTCGACCAAGCTCCTGACGCAGATGGTGGGCGGGGTTGCGCCGGATGTTGTCATGGTTGACAGCTACTGGCAGGGCGATTGGTTCAAGGTGCTATTGGCACTGAACGACGCGCTTGACGCCCACGGTGTGGACAACAGCAAGTGGGACGCGGACCCGTTGAGGCAGTGCGGGAATGACGGCAACATCTACTCCCTTTCCCAGATCTACTGCCCAAACTGGCAGCTGGTCGTGAACAGGACGCTGGCCGAGCAGGAGGGCATCGACCTGCCCGACTGGGGCGACGACGGGCCGGCTGAGAACTACGATGAGTGGCGCTGGGATGATCTGGTCGAACTTCTGAAAGCGACGACCAAGGTCAACGCCGACGGTGAAGTGGAACAGTG
Organism: Caldilineaceae bacterium; assembly: GCA_965116395.1. Taxonomy (GTDB): domain Bacteria; phylum Chloroflexota; class Anaerolineae; order Caldilineales; family Caldilineaceae; genus Bin5. The sequence continues at coordinate 3,286,500 of OZ220684.1, read as the reverse complement.
GGGTCTCGCAAACAGCACCGCGCGTTTCGGGGCCACTTCGCTCTACTTCATGTACAGCAACGGCGGCCAGGCACTGGACGATCTGTGGGGCTATCAGGAGACCGAGGCGCTGATCGACTCGGAGGAGTCGGTACAAGCGTTGCAGGACTACATCGACCTGACGCTGGTGGACAAGGTTGCACCCACGCCCGCCGAGGCCCAGGCGGTCCAGGGCGGAATATTCAATTCGGGCAAGGCCTTCTGCACGATCAGACACCCAGGTGTCGGAGATCAGCGGGTCAACCAGGAGGAGTTCGGTCTGCTATTCATGCCGGTTCCGTGGCGCGAGCACCGCGTCCAGCTAATGGGAACGAACTCTTGGGGCGTGTGGAGTGGAGGCGAAAACACGGACGCGGCCTCAACGTTTGCCATTTGGGCCACCACCAGCGGAACGATCAGCGACTGGATTACGCCCAACATCAATCTGACAGGCTACGATATGCGGAGCGCGATTGACAAGCTTCCTGCGCTGCCGGAAGGGTGGATGCGGCGCTTCTACGAGGTCTTCCTGAGTCGCGACGAGCGCTTTACGACGCATCCGTCAGCCGCGGAGGACGTACTATGGATGCCTCGATGGTATGGCCGCAAGGCGCGGTTCTTCTCTGATACGGTGCGGCGCGAATATGACAAGGTCTTCCTGGGCGAGAAGACGATGCAAGAGGCCATGTCGGACGCCAAGACCGAGATCGATGCAGCCTTGCAGGAAGGATAGCGGCACTCTTTTGACCAGTAGCTGGTGGCCAGAATGTTGAACTCTGGTCACCGGCAGTCGCTTAGCGAAGTGAATGGAGAGACCGTCTGGACTGTGATTTGCGGGAATGCGGGATGGGCTGTGATCTACTTCGCCAACCTGCTTCTCACTTCTCCCACTTGATTCCTCTCTCCTCGCCCCTTGATACTCACTTCTTACTCCTCATTTCTCTGATTGCAGATGAACGTTCTGGTTACTGGCGGCAGCGGCAAAATCGGAGGGTACGTGCTCCGTGAACTCCTGTCTGGCGGCTACACGGTGTCAAACTACAGCCAGACAGCCCCGCTCGTCGCAGAGGTCCGGCATATCCATGGCGACATCACCGACCTTGAGCGGATGCGGGAGGCTTGTCAGGGTCACGATGCCATCATCCATCTGGCGGCGGTGCCGGGGCCTGGGATCACCACGCCGGAGCGGCTGATGTATGTCAACGACCGGGGAACTTATACCGTTCTGGAGGCCGCGGTGAGTGCGGGCGCGCAAAAGGTGATCTTCGGCTCTTCCAAGGAGGCGATGAATACCGACTACAGGCAGTGTGACACGCCGCCGCGCTACTTTCCCATTGACGAGGAACACCCGGCCGAGCCGCGCAACGAATACGGGATCAGCAAGCTGATCAACGAGATCACCTGTCAGCGTTACACCGAGAGCTACGGCATTCAGACCATGAGCCTGCGCATTAATCACAACTGGTACCTCGACAGAGCCGGTGTCGAAGTCGCGGTGCGGGCTGGGTGGAACCGGGAGCGAACAGTGGATGAGCAGTGGGAGGGATACCGGCGTTACATTACCGACCCTGCCACAGGACGCTCCAACCTGTGGACCGTCACCGATGCGCGCGACGCGGCGCGGGCGTTCAGGCTGGCGCTGGAGAACGAAGACATCGCACATGAGGTCTTTCTAATCAACGGCGCGGACACCTGTTCGCTGTTGGAGTCTTCGACGCTTGCCGCGCGCTACTATGAAAACGTGCCTCTACGCAGGCCGCTGTCCGAATTTGAAAGTTTCGTCTCGACCGAAAAGGCACGCAGATTGTTGGGATACCAACCGTGTTACACTTGGCGGCAGAGTGAATTCCGGGCATGGATGGAGGAGCAGCCGTGAGCGCAGCCACCCCTGCCGCGACCGGAAGCCGCAGACGCCGGATGTCCCGTCTGCGCCTGCGCGAAGCGATTGACGGCTACATCTGCATCGCCCCCTGGGTGCTGGGCTTCCTCATTTTCACTGCTTTCCCCATTGTCGCCTCCTTCGGGCTCTCCTTCAGCCGTTACACAATCCTTGATCCGCCCCGCTTTATCGGCTTGGACAACTACGGCAAGATGCTGAACGGAGACCCCCTCTTCTGGCAATCGCTCAAAGTGACGGTGATCTATACGATCATTCTGGTTCCGCTCGGCACGATAGGCGGATACATACTGGCCCTGCTGCTCAATCAGGCCGTGAAGGGGGTCGGCTTTTTTCGCACCGTCTTCTACCTGCCGGTGGTTACACCGGCCATCGCCACCTCCTATCTGTTCGCCTGGATCCTCAACCCGGAGATCGGGCTGGTCAACAATTTTCTGGCCAGCATCGACATTGAGGGACCGCAATGGTTCGCCTCGCGCCAGTGGGTAATACCCAGTTTTATCGTTATGAGCCTGTGGGGGTTGGGCGGCAACATGATCCTCTATCTCGCCGGTCTGCAGGGCGTTCCGACGGTCCTATACGAAGCGGCGATGCTCGACGGCGCGGGCGTGTGGGCCAAGTTTCGCAATGTGACCCTGCCGATGACCTCGCCGGTCATCTTCTTCACCTTTCTAACCGGCATGATCGGCACTTTCCAGGTATTCACGGGCGCCTATGTCATCACCTCAGGCGGCCCGGCTGATGCTTCACTCTTCTACATTCTCTATCTCTATCAGAATGCCTGGAACTACCTCAAGATGGGCTACGCGGCCGGCCTGGCCTGGGTACTGTTCGCAATTATATTTGTGTTGACGCTCATTTCTCTGCGCGTTTCGGGACGGTATGTCTACTACGAGGGCGCGGTCAGGTAATCTTCAGCGGGCTTAATTTGAAAGATAGGTAAGGCGCGATCACGATGGTCACTACGACACGAACCAACACAGGAGACGGGCCGTTGGGCGGTTGGTTGCAGAGCGTAAGCAAAAGGCAGTTGGTCAATCAGGTCCTGGTCTACATCCTGTTGCTCGCAGTCGGCTTTATGCTGGCGATCCCCTTCATCTGGCTGATCTCCAGTTCGCTCAAGACCGAGACCGACGCCTTCGCGATCCCGCCGAGTTTCATCCCCAATCCGGTACAGTGGAGCAACTACGTTGTGGGTCTGACCGAGTTCCCCTTCGTTCGCTCCACCATGAACACAATGATCATGGTGGTGTGGGTCATGCTGGGGACGGTGCTTAGCGGCAGCCTGGTGGCTTATGGCTTCGCGCGCGTGCGCTTCCCTGGGCGCACCGCCCTCTTCATCCTGGTGCTGAGCACGATGATGATTCCATCGCACGTCACGCTGATCCCGCAGTATCTGCTGTTTCGCGAGCTGGAATGGCTGGATTCGTTCAAACCGCTGGTCGTGCCGAGTTGCTTCGGGGGCGGAGCCTTTTACATATTCCTGTTACGACAGTTCTTTTTGACGATTCCATTGGACTACGACGACGCGGCGCGCATTGACGGTTGTGGCACGTTCTCCGTTTTCTGGCGCATCATCCTGCCCCTATCGAAGCCGGCGCTGGGCACGATGGCGATCTTTACCTTCATGAGCCAGTGGAACGCTTTTTTCGAGCCGCTGATCTACCTGAACCGTTTCGAAACGCAGCCGCTGGCCGTGGCGCTGACGACGTGGGTGCAGACCGCGCACGGCTCGACTTCGATGCACTACGTTCCCTGGGTGGCGATCATGGCCGTTTCGACGCTGATCGCGCTGCCGCCCGTCATTGTATTCTTCTTCGCTCAGCGGCACTTCATCCAGGGTGTGGTCGTGAGCGGGATGAAGGGATAGCGAATTGCGATCCTTATTTTGCAAGGATATGGGATAGGGAAAACAACTGTGATTATCGACGCACACTTTCACATCTTTCCTCCGCTGGGGCGAGCATCCGTTGAAGAGGACCCGCTGCAACCGCTGCGGATGAAATTCTGGCAGTATCATATGCGCGACAGCCGCCGCTTCCGCCGCAAAGCCGATGACGAAGAGGTGCCCGAGCCGTTCATGAATTGGGACTCGGACGACCTCAACGAGATGCCGGATGTCGACTTTCGCATGGCCGACTTTGGCCGCGCGGAGATCACGGTTGACGGCGTCGATTACTACATGCAGGCTTACCCGCCCAGCCTGATCAACTGTGAAGCGCCGCCCGAGCGCATGATCGGCGAGATGGACCTGGTGGGCGTGGACATGGGTGTTCTCCAGCACGACCACATCTACGGGGCGCTGAACGAGTACTATGGCGAGCAGATGCGGCGCTTTCCCAATCGCTTCATTGGGCTGGCGCAGGTGCGGGAATGGGAGGCGGACAGGCGTGAGGAGCATGAGCGGCTGGAGCAGGCGGTCTGCGAATATGGTCTCAAGGGTCTTTATTTCAGCGTCGAGCCGTTCGCGCTGAGCAACTACGGCGACCATCTTGACGACGCCAAGTTCGAGCCGCTGTGGGAGAAGGTGCGTGACCTGGGCATCCCCGTCTGGTGGTATCTGCACAGCCGCAAGCGCGACCGACTGGGCGGGTTTATGGAGCACGTGGCTGAGCTCGACCGCTGGGCCCAGGCCCACCCCGAAATCCCTGCCGTTCTCACGCATGGCATCGATACGTTCAGCATGCGCCGCGGCGAGGAGCGCTATCAGGTCCCCGATGCGCTGATGACGCTGCTCAAGCGGCCGAACATGCACGTTGAAGTGCTGTTCTGCGCGTTCTGGCCGGAATACCCGTTTCCCGGCGCCCAGGAAAAGATCAGGGAGCTGCGCGAGGAGATCGGCGTTCACAAGCTGTTGTGGGGAACGGATATGCCCTACTGCTCCGGCTCCTGGTGTACGTACAAGCAGGCGATCGACTACATTCGTGTGCATTGTGCGTTTCTTTCGGAAAGTGAGAAAGCGTTGATCCTTGGTGGTAATGCGGCGCGCATGTTCGATCTGCTGTGAGCTGTGACTGACCTGCGCGTCGAACGGAATCCGACAGAGGTAGTACCTCCTATTTGAAGCCTGGACTTTGCTCGCGGTCGATTCAGTTGCAAATAATAGACGCTGCCGCGCAGCAAGAAGGAATGGCGCTCAGATGTTAACTGAGGAACAGATCGCTCATTTTGAGACATTCGGCTTTGTCGTCCGGCGACGGTGCTTTTCGACGAGCGAAATGGAGGAGATCAGCGACGCGTTCGATGAGGTGCTGGCGGAGGACCGCAGGGGTGAGGCGTTCGACGGGAAAGCGCGGCAGGCGGTGCTGGGCTTCATCGAGAAGAGGCCGCTACTGTCCGGCCTTGTTGAGGATGATCGCATCTATCTGCCGCTCGAACAGCTGCTCGGCCCCGGTTTTGTATGGATGGGCTCGGACGGCAACCTCTATGTCGGCGACACCGGCTGGCATCCCGACGGTTCGGTTCTCGATTATGAGTGTATCAAGGTCGCCCTCTATCTCGACCCGGTGATGAAGGATAGCGGCTGCCTGCGGGTCATCCCCGGTTCGCACCGGCTGCCGCTGCACGACGCGCTCGACCCGCTCAGGCAACAGCGCCACGATCCGGACGAGAAGGCGTTTGGCACGGACGGCCGCGACATCCCAAGCTATCCGCTCGAGTCGCAGCCGGGCGATGTAGTTTTCTTTGACCAGAGCCTGTGGCATTCAGCGTTCGGCGGCAAGACAGGGCGGCGCATGTTCACGATGAATTTCGGTGCGCAGCCGTCAAAAGATGAGAACATCGAGTATCTAATTCGGGTCTACCAGAGTGACCTCAAGCACGTGGAGAACATGCAGTATACGCAATCAGCCCGCGTGTACGAAGACGCTTTCTTGTACAGCGACAGTCCGCGCATCAAGGGGATAGTGGGCAAGCTGGTGGAGTTGGGATTTAAGTGATGGGTAGCTACTGACCCATTTACAGTGCCTGTAGGGACCAGACCTTCATTCACGCCGCCATTCAGGCTATCTCATCGTGTATTCGTTGGCAGCCGCCACATTGCACGGGACGCACAGCTGGAAACAGTGCGTACGGTGGATGAGGCATGTTTTTGTAGGGGGGCGTTGCGGGGGCGCGGAACTGCAGTTTTCAGTTTTTAGTGGAACACCGGCAGTTAGTGGCCGGTGGTCGGTGGGTTGAGGAGGCAGGTGGGGGAGTAGACATTGTTTGCCAGACACGATGCTAGGGAAGAATAAGCACGGTGGCTAGCCTAGGGGGGCGTTGCGGGGGCGCAGCCCCTGCACAAGGGAGGCCGCTTGCGGCCGACCGCCCAGAACTGCAGTGGTCAGTGATCAGTGGTCAGTGGTCAGAGACTGCGGCGATTGATTGAGGATTGGTGTGAAGAGAAATGAGGAGAGAGTCGCCTTCGCTCGCCTCATTCGGTTCGCAAATCAGTTGTGGCTGAGTAGTTCCAAACAGACAAGGAAAGGATGTCAATGCCAGACCAAGCAAGAGCAATTCTGAACGCGGATCCGGCGTTAAGCCGGTTTGATCCGCTGCCGCGCATCATCTATCACGACGAATTCAACCGCGGCCTGCGCGGCTGGGTCGAGCTGATCGGTAACTACGAGGATAGCCTGGACAGTATGCTGCCCCAGTACGCGGATATGCGGCCTCCCATGTTGAGCAGCGGCACGCACTGGGATACGGGAACGCACGGCGCGATGCAGGGCACGTATTCGATGAAACTGGCGACGCGGGCCCGCGCGGGGGATATCAGCGTCTCGATCAAGCGGGTTACGTGGCGGCATAAGGGTCCGGTGAGGCTGGAGGCGTACTTCACATTCAAGCCGGAGGCGAGCGCGCTGCAGCTTTCGGTGGACGACGTGCGGGCTGTGGGCGTGCTGTTCGACCTGCAGGATGAAGAGTATCGGTGGATGCCGCACTGGCGCTACCTCAATGCGCTGGAGGGCGAGCCGATGCGGAAGTGGCAGTTCAAACGCGAGCGGGAACCGTTTCATGACATAGGCGGCAGGGCGGAGACGGTTTCCCACTTTCATCTGGCGCCCAGCGGCTGGGAAGACGTGCCTGACTCAGGCCAGATTCTCTGCTATAATGAGGTCGCCACCAAATTCAACTGGTATTATCTCCGCATGGACCTGGACCTGGCCAGCCGGCAGATCACGCACCTGCAGTGCAACGATCGCATCCACGATCTGACCGATGTGGGGCCGATGATGATCCCGGCAATGCCTAATCTGGACTGCATGCTCAACGTCGCTTTCTGGGTCGAAACCGATATCGACAAACGGGCGTTCCTCTACGTCGACTCGGTCCTTGTTTCGGGGGAGTGGTAGAGATGCTGCGCGAAAGTTACACAGCCATTGTAGAGCGCAGCGAGGCGTTGCGGGGCAGTTTTGCCACGGAGCCGTACGAGTGCGGCTGGGCGGGCGAAGCAATCTTCTTCGTGCGGATATTGGAACAGGCCGGCAACGTCGAAGGCGTTATGCTGCAGGTGCAGATTTCGCCGGACGGGATTCGCTGGTGTGACGAAGGGAGCAGCGTTACGCTCGGTGAGGAGGAGGTTGCCTATTGCAAGGTGGCGCACTTTGGCAACTGGCTGCGCCTATCCGGTACGCTGCCGGACGGCGCCAGTATGAGGGCGGTCATCGCGCTCAGTCTCAAGGCGTAGCAGCTGTTCCGCGGCAGTGGATATCAGATTCGATGAGGAGGTGACGTACAGAGGAGACATTTGCGTTCACGGAGCATTCGTTTGCTGTGCAGAATTCAGATTGTGTGCCCCTGGCGGGCGCGAAGTCAAAACAGTCAAGGAGAACAGTCAAAATGAAGGCATTCCGAAAATCTCAAGTACTGATTGGGCTGTTGATGCTCATGGTGATGGCGGTGACCGCGGCGTGCGCGCCGGCGGCAGGCCCCCCAGTGGCGGCAGAGGCCCAGATGTCCGAATCGACCTCGTACATGCCCTGGTCGCCGGTTTGGCGCGAACGGGCAGCCTTGGCGGCGGACACTCCCATGGCGGAAGAACAGGTTCTGCGCTGGGGCACCTACTACGGCCAGCGCTATCCCTATCCTTTCGAGACATCAGGCGGATACGCGGTATCGGGCATGCTCAACATGGCCTTTGAGACGCTCTTCTGGATGAATGAGGACGGAACGCTGGAAGGCCGGCTGGCGGAGGGATTCAGCGCCAGCGAGGATGAGACCGTTTGGACGATCACGGTGAAAGAAGGGATCGTGGCGGCGGACGGTGAACCGTTTACGGCGGAGGACGTGAAGATGTCGATTGAACTTCACGCTTCGCCCAACACCGGCTCGCGCGGCACGACTTATGCCCGCTTCATCAAGGGCTACGATGCCATGCGCGCGGAGGAGAATCCAGCCACAGAGCTGGAGGGCATCACGGTCATAGACGATCTTAACGTGCAGATCGAGTTGACGCAGCCGTTCCGTGATTTTGCCGCGATCCTCTCGCTGCCGCACCGCTTCCTGATGGCGGAGACATCCCACTATAGTCCGCCGGCCGAGGGTGAGACGCCCTGGTTCATTGGCCACGGCGCGACCGGTCCGTTCATGATCGCGACCGAGCCAGAATGGGTCGGGCCTTCTGAGCCGGGAACCTTCGAGCTTGTCCCCAATCCAAACTGGCGCGGCGATACTCCAGTCCTGGAGAAGGTCGTGCTCAAGTACTATTCGGACCCGCAAACGGCGTTGATCGCGTATGAGAACGATGAGTACGACGTCTCCGAGAAGTATGGACCGCTGGAAGCCGCCGAGTTGCTGGAGCCGGGCCGCGCCACGAGCGAGGAGATGTTCCCGTTCCAGTACGAGGTTAGCCGCAGCTTCTACATCGCCCGCGATCTTGCGCCGATGGATGATACCAAAGTGCGGCAGGCGCTGGCCCATGCGGTTGACTTCAAGGTCATTGCGGATACGCTGCTACGGGGCATGTGGCAGCCGGCCTGTCAGTTGATTCCGATGGGTTGGCCGGGCTTTGTCGACGGCGAGTGCCACACACCCAGCTATGATCCGGAGCTGGCCCGCCAGCTGATCACTGAATCCAGCTACGGCTCGGCCGAGAACATCCCGCAGATTCGGATGCACGTGGGTGAAGCCGGCTTTGGCGGCCAGGTTGGCCATCTGACTCGTATCGCACAGGCGATGCAGCAGTACTGGAAGCAGAACCTGGGGATTGAAGTCGTGATCGAGCGCTCGAGAGACGTTTTCCAAGCCAATCCGGAGTTGTATCAGATCGTGCGCCGCTCGTATGCGGCCCGCTATCCCGGCCTGTCGGCTGTGTGTGAGAACGCGTCGCCGATCGGGACGTATAACCGCTCACGCGCAGACTCTTGGGGTCCTCCGGAGGCAGAAACGTTGTGCATGACTGCCGATTCGACGATGGATCTCGCCGAGGCGATACCGATGTACCAGGAGGCAGGACGTCTGTTCTTCGAGGAAGTGTACAGCATCGGCCACTTCACCGAGCCGGCTTACATGCTTGTCAAGCCATGGGTCAGCGATTGGAACTCTCTGTTCGGCAGCCTGGACCACGGCGTGCGCAACCCCGAGCATCTCTTCATCGCTGCGCGGTAGCGATGCGGGCGATGATTTGAATTGAATTTGTAGTAAGAGGAAGTACAGAGGAGAGAGATTGTCTCCAGCATCTCTCTCCTCGTTCCCTTTTCTTCGTTTTTCGTTTTCATACTGGCGATCGATATGCTTTTATACGCGGTTCGCAGGATCGCGGTGCTGGCGCCAACCGTCATCATTGTGATGCTAATCACCTTCACACTGGGCTATTATGGTCCCATCGATCCGGTGCGCGCGGTGCTGGGGGAGGAGTGGGAGGACGAAACGCGGTATGCGGAGGTCAAGAAAGCGCTCGGCCTGGACCGGCCTTTCATGATCCAGTTTCTTGACTATATGGGGACCATGTTTGGAGGCAATTGGGGGCAATCCTTGGCGGCGTTCGGCGGCACTGCCAGTGACAGGGCGGTCAGCGAAGGTCGGGGCGCTGGTTACTCCGGCACGAGCACGAGTGTACGGGAGATGGTTCTCGGCCGTTTAGTGATCAGCGCGCAATTGTCCTTCTGGGCGTTGGTTTTCCTCATCGTTTTCGCAATATTGCTCGGTGTTCTGGCTGCGGTCAAGCAGAATACAACCGTCGACTATGCGATCGTCACGAGTTCGATCGTCGCCAGTTCGATCCCGGCCTATGTGATCGGACCGGTCCTGTTGATCATATTCGTACTCAAGATCCCCGTTTTCAAGACGGTCGGGGGATGGGATGGCATGTTTTCGCGGCAAGCGATCCTGCCGGCCATCGTACTGGCAACCGGTCCGATGCTGGTGATTGTACGCCAGACGCGAGCCGGCATCGTGGAGGTGCTCGGCAAGGATTTTGTGCGCACGGCCCGTGCCAAAGGCATGCCGGAGCGGCTGGTGGTGGCCCGCCATATGCTGCGAACAGCTATGATACCGGTGCTGACTTCGATGGGGCTTGTTACAAGCGGGCTGCTGACGGGAAGTCTCTTTGTCGAGCAGATTTTCAACATTCCGGGCATTGGCAAGCTGGCGATTCAGACGCTTATGTCGGGCGATCATCCTGTATTTATGGGGGTCGTCCTGTTTCAAGCCCTGATCATCGTGACAGTCAACCTGCTGACCGATCTGTTATACGGCGGGCTGGATCCGCGCGTCACCTATGATTGAACACAGTGCAGAATTCAGACTGTCCACCAGAGCAACGTATGAGTCTCTGTTCGAGGCATCGGCCGGGTCGCGGCGACGCGCGGCAGCAAGAATTGCGAAAATGCCAGATTTCAAACAATCCTTGAGGATATTCGAGTGACCGAAGAAGCCAGCGCGCAGCACGAACTGTTTGCCATGCCGGAGCAACGCAGCCTGTGGCAGGATGCGTTGGAGCAGCTGATGCGCAACCGCTTGGCCATTTTTGGGGTCTTCGTCGCCTTCCTGCTTGTTTTCGTCTCCATCTTCGGCCCCTGGCTGTCTCCGTATGACTACACCCAACAGAATCTTTTCAGAATCAACGAGGGCCCAAGCGCCGATCACTGGCTGGGGACAGACGGCCTGGGCCGCGATATGCTCACCCGCATCCTGCACGGCGCGCGCACAGCTTTTCTGGTCGGCCTGATCGTTACAATCGGCACGACAGTCCTGGGCGTTGTGCTGGGCGCGGCCGGCGCATTTCTGGGCGGCTGGGTCGACGCCCTCGTTATGCGCCTGGCCGATATCACAATGGCTTTCCCCGACATTTTGCTGGCTGCCTTCATCAGCGTCGTCTTTCGCGAAAAAGTGCTTGAATTGCAACTCCAATTGCAGGAGCAGTACGGGTGGACACTATCCCAGGGCAATCGCGTTTATCTGGACTACCTGGTGATCTTCGGCTCGCTGACGCTGGTGCAGTGGTATGGCAAGGCGCGGCTGGTGCGGGGGCAGATCCTTTCTCTGCGCGAAAAGGAGTTTATCGAGGCTGAACGGGCGCTGGGTGCGTCGAACTGGACTATTATCCTCAGCCACCTGGTCCCCAATAGCCTGGGGCCGCTGATCGTTTCAATCACGGTTGGTTTTGGCGGCGCAATGCTGTCGGAGGCGTCGCTCAGCTTTCTGGGCGTCGGCATCCAGCCGCCGGGCGCAAGCTGGGGAGAGATGATCAGTGACAATCTGGGCCAGTGGCGCTTCAATCCACACCTGGTGGTGATGCCGGGGGTTGTTCTGGCTATTGTAGTGCTTGGTTTTAACTTCCTCGGTGATGGTCTGAACGATGCGCTTAACCCCGAGCAAAGGCGGCGTTGAAGCAATGGGTACAGACGGTAGTTCTCAGCCAGAGATCCCGCTGACAGACGGCGCCGAACCGGATCAGATACCCCTGCTCCAGATCAGGGAGCTGCACACCCAGTTTGAAACTAAACAGGGGACGGTCAGGGCTGTCGACGGCCTGTCGCTGGACCTCTATGAAGGCGAGGTATTGGGCCTGGTCGGCGAAAGCGGCTGCGGCAAGACGATGACCGCGCTGTCGATTATGCGCCTGCTGCCGGGAAATGGCCAGGCGGTTGCCGGCGAGATCAATTTTGAGGGGAAGAACCTGCTGCAGTGCAGCGCTGAGGAAATGAAGCAGATCCGGGGCGGCAGGATCGCGATGATCTTCCAGGAGCCGATGACCGCCCTGACGCCGACGATGACGATAGGCCGCCAGATCAGCGAGGCTATGGAGATCCATCTCCGCCTGAGCCGACAGGAGGCGCGGGAGCGCGCATTGGAACTCCTCGAACACGTCGGCATCCCCTCGCCCAAGGAGCGCTTCGACAATTACATCCACCAGTTCAGCGGCGGCATGCGGCAGCGGGTGATGATCGCAATCGCGTTTTCGTGCCAGCCGCGTCTGTTGCTGGCCGACGAGCCGACCACCGCGCTCGACGTGACCGTGCAGGCGCAGATCCTGGACCTGATCAAAGAGTTGGCGCAGGAGTCCGGCATGACGGCGCTCTTCATCACCCACGACATGGGAATCGTGGCAGGCAGTTGCGACCGCGTTGCGGTGATGTACGCCGGCCGCATGGTCGAGAACGGACCTGTCGATGACGTACTGCTGAATCCCCGCCATCCGTACACACAAGGGCTGCTTGGTTCGGTCCCCTCACTGGAAAGTGAGCCTGGCGATCGTCTGTACTCGATCAGCGGGTTGCCGCCCGACCTGGTCAGCCTGCCGACCGGATGCAAGTTCTGGCCCCGTTGCCCGCTGGCGGATGATCGCTGTCGGGAGGAAGAGCCGGTTTTGGAGCAGTATGGTGCGTCGCGGGCTGCGTGCTGGAAGGTGATGCCGCTGCGTACGTCATAACGCGGGTTGCGGGTTGCGAACTGCGATTCGTGTTCAGACCTCTGTTTCAACGGCTAGAAGCTGGCCACAACGAAATGAATCGGTGAGAGAGCACAGGATGGATGATCAACCCCTGTTGAGCGTGCAGGATCTGGTAAAGCATTTTCGTATGCCGCGGCGGAACCTGCTGCGGCCGCCGGACGTCGTGCGCGCGGTTGACGGGGTGAGCTTCGACATCTGGCGCGGTAAGACGCTGGGTCTGGTCGGCGAGAGCGGCTGCGGCAAGACGACGACCGGGCGCACAATTCTGCAGCTGATGCGCGCCACTTCTGGCTCGGTTCAGTTTGGGGGCACAGATCTCTGCCAGTTGAGCGACAAGGAGCTTCGCAGCTTCAGAAACTGCATGCAGATCATTTTTCAGGACCCCTACGCCTCACTCGACCCGCGCATGACGATCGGCAAGGCCATTGCCGAACCGCTGATGATTCACGAGATCAGCAAGACGCGCGATGAGGCCAGAGAACGGGTCCAGGAGTTGATGGAGCGGGTCGGGCTGAACCCCTACTTCATCAACCGGTATCCCCACGAATTCAGCGGCGGCCAGCGCCAGCGGATCGGCATCGCCCGCGCCCTCGCGGTTGACCCTGATTTCGTTGTCCTCGACGAGCCTGTCTCCTCGCTTGATGTTTCGATTCAGGCGCAGATACTCAACCTGCTGCAGGACCTGCAGGACGAGATGGAGTTGACCTATCTGTTCATCGCCCATGACCTGCGCGTGGTGCGTCATATCAGCGACCGCATCGCGGTGATGTATCTGGGCCTGATCGTGGAACAGGCCCCGGGTTTGGAGATCTACGATGAGCCGCTTCATCCGTATACGCAGGCGCTGCTGAGCGCGGTGCCGTGGACGGACCCGAGGCTGGCGCGCAAACACCAGCGCATCATTCTGGAAGGCGAGGTTTCGAGCGCGGTCAACCCGCCCTCCGGCTGCCGCTTTCATCCCCGCTGCCCCATTGCCGAAGAGCGCTGCCAACACGAATCGCCGGCGCTGCGCGAAATCCAGCCGGGGCACTGGGTGGCCTGTCACCTGGCGTGATGGCAGCATGGGTCCCCGCCAGACGAGATCGGACCAACCCAAATCCATTCTGGAGGGACAATCTCGGTGCACACAACTGAAGATGCGCTTGCAATTGGTTCAGAGCCTCAACTCTTCATCGATGACACGATAATCAGCGCTACGCGCGGGGTCGTGCGCACGCTGCACCCGGCGCGCAAGCTGGAGCAGCCGGTCCTACGGCCCGACCGCCCGTGGGAGGGGCGGCGCGTTTACATTTATGGAAGCGTTTACTACGATTGCAGCGCTGGTCTCTTTCGCATGTGGTATAACACGCGCCTGGGACGGGGACACCAGCACCGCGCGCCGGGTCTGCGTTCACGTACGGGAGACATCATTCTGTACGCAACGTCCGAGGACGGTATCCACTGGGTCAAACCCAATCTCGGGCGGCATGAATTTGACGGCACAGCTTCCAACAATATCCTTCTTTTCGACAAGCACAGCCCTACGGTCGTTGTCGACGCCGATGCGCGGCCCGACCAGCGCTATAAGATAGCCTGTTGGAACTGGGAACAGGGGAACGACGGCTATTGGGTTGGTTTTTCTGCTGACGGGCTGGACTGGCGCGGGTACGATGGCAACCCGATTCTTCTGGACGACGACGAAATTCTAGAGGCGGTCACCGTCGCCCGCCATCCGAAGACGGGTGCGTATCATGGGTTTCATCGCCGCTGGGGTGAGGTGCGCGGGCATGTGCGACGCCTGGTCGCGGTGGCGACGAGCCTGGATTTTACGACGTGGGCCAGCCATGACGTGTGTCTGGTTCCCGACGAGCTGGATGATGCATGGTGCCAGGACCCCGGCCAACGCACGGAGTTCTACGGCATGTCGGGCTTTGTGTACGGCGAGCAGTTTCTCGGGTTTCTGCCGGTATTTGACGTGATCAAGGATGCCCGGGGCGAGTCCGGGATGCCTGCGTCGGTTGCCGCGGATGGCAGTTCAGGCTTGCAGGCGCCTGCAGTGATATCGGAGTCAGGCGCCGAGATCGACCAGGCGCCCTGGGACGGCCCGATTGCGGTCCAACTCGTGCACAGCCGGGATGGATACAATTGGCATCGTTTCGAAGACCGTTCGCCCATAATCGCGCGCGGAGAACCGGGCAGCTTTGACGCCGGCTGTATTTTGTGCTCGGCTGACCGGCCTATCGTAGTCGGCGACGAGTTGTGGCACTACTATACGGCGGTCAGTACGATGCACGGTGGTCCGATGCCGCCAAAGACGATCTCGATCGGGCTTGCGAAATGGCGGTTGGACGGATTAGTCTCGCTGGACGCCGGGCATTTCGACGGCGTGGTGGAGACGGTTCCGCTGCAGCTTTCGGGCGAGCAGTTGGAGGTCAATGTGGACGCAGGAGCCGGCAGCCTGGCGGTTGAGGTGCTGTCAGCCAAGGGCGAACCGCTGCCCGGTTTCGCTCGCGAGGACTGTCAGACGATCGATACTGACGGTGTGCGCGAGGCCGTGCGCTGGAGCGGGGATGCGCGCCTGCCGGTTGGGCAACCCCTGCGCCTGCGTTTCCATTTGCAGGATGCCAGGCTTTACAGTTTTCGTATCCGGGAAGCGGGCGCGCAATGAGAGGAATCTGGTTCTTCGACGACTGGATGCTCGAACGCCGCGACTGCCTGGAACGCGTCTGGGGCAAGCCGACCTTTGTGAAGGAGATCTTCACCGAGTTCTACCCGGACGGCTGGGACGGGTACGGCGGCTACCCGACCGCTTTTTTCGACGAGAGATTAGGGAAATACGCACTCTATCTGATCGCGTTTCCGGGACGTGAGAGCCGCGATCGAACGCCGGGAATAAGCGCCGGTGAGTTTCAGTTCCGTCTACTGTCCGACGACCCTTTTGACTGGCCCAATCCGGTCTACAATCCTACGCCCGGCCCGGCCTGGCAGAGCTTCGCCGATGTAACCGTCGATCAGGACGGCGCGCCTATCTGGGCGCATGCAGTGCATTCTCTGGCGGGGACACCCTTGGCGGAGCGGGGCTATGCTTCAGCCGTGCTCGACGTGCCGCGACATCTCACGTGGGGCGGATTCTCGGATGACGGTGTGCAGTTTACGGTCGACCGGTCAGGCCCGTGGTTGGATCCGGGTTCAGACATAGCGGGCGACATTTTGTGGAACCGGGAGGCAGAGCTCTACCAGCTCTTTGTGCGCCCGGTCTACGGTGACCGCCGCGTTGCGATGTCGACGACAACCGATTTCACGCAGTTTACGCGTCCGGTCACGATCATGCAGCCGGATGCGCTGGACCGGGTGGGGACGGAACTGTACGATATGCCGCCGCGCTCGTATGAGGATTTCTATATTGGGCTGCTTAACATCATGACCAGCGACCGTTTTGAGGAGGTGAGCCTCAGCAGCGACTGGCCGCAGATTAAGTATTTTGGGCGCATGGATACGCAGTTGGCTTACAGCTACAACGGATTGTACTGGTACCGCACGGAGCGCAAACCGTTCATTGGGGTCCGCGACTATGGCCAGGTTGGGGGCGGGTCGGCCTACGGTAAGGAGATGCTGCGTACGCACGACGACAGGTTGCTCTTTTTCGTGGTCGGCGACTACGGCGGGCATGCGGCCCGCGTTGACAAGGAGATCGACTGGCCGTATGGAAGCGGTTACCGTAGCCCGATGATCTACGAGATGCGGCTGGACGGCTTCTGCTCGCTGAAGACTTGGGGGCGCGAGGGGGTATTGCGGACGAAGGTTATTATTCCGCGCGATGGTGAGATTCGGCTGAATGTGCGCACGATGGCGCATACTGGGGTGCGTGTGCAGATGCTTGACGGGTTGACGGCGCAGCCGATTCCTGGTTATACGTGGGAGGAGGCGGTGACGATCAGTGGGGATCATCTTTACGCGCGGCCGCGCTGGCGGGAGAGGGAAGACGTTGCCGAGCTGGTGGGGCGGCCGGTGCGGGTGGAGATCTCGATGCTCGAGGCGGAGTTGTTTGCGATTCGGCTGGAGTGTGATGTGTATAATGCGTGTGAGCCGTTGGGGTCGTTGTGGTAACACTAATATGTCGCATAAGTTTCCTCATGAGGCTCCAATGAGGGACGACCTTTGAATCCGGAAAGGCTAAGAATGATAACCTCTAAAGGTTGGGACGAGTATGTTAAGCTTGCCCAAAGTTACTTGGAATCGGGAAAACTAGAGGAAGACGAATATGACTATAAGGTAGAAATTGGGGGAAATACAGCTATCGCGCGTGATTCGGTCCTAGAGGGCCGACAAGATTGGACTCAGTTGCTCGAAGGCGCTCTGGTGAAAGACCAACCTATTCCTTGGCAAGGCCGTACTTTCCGCAGATTCAATAGTTGGTACCTAGATCAGCCCGATTCCGCGATAGAGGCGCTGCGGGCGATCTGGACAACCGACCTTGAGCCTAACGACGCGTCGATTCATGAGAGGATTCACTCTTTTTGTCAGGTCTTTACAAGCGACGTAATAAGCGGTTCAGGAACTCGAGCTACAATCGCCTCCGCGCTGCTCATGGGCCTGAATGTTGAGGAGTTTCCTCCATTTAGAAAGGGAAAATTCAGTGACGCATATGAGTTCACCGGATACGACAAGCCAGAGAAAGGCTCTGGCGAAGCCTCGCTGTACGAACATGCTCTGGGATTCCTTGACCATTTCCTAGTGGAAGCAGAGAGGAGAGGACTAGACTGGCCATACCGAAACCGGCTTGCAGCCCAATCTGTGGTCTGGCAGATCAGTGGTCGAGTGGAGAACCGACTAAAAGAGGGAACGGTCAAAGGGAACAGCCCTCCGAAGGAGAAAACAGAGAGAAGTGGAAGGGATCTGCCATCACTCACTGAACTCGCCGACAGCCTGCTTTTTCCTTTATCATTCTTCAGTGAGATCGAAAAACTCCTAATGGATAAGCGCCAAGTAATTTTCAGGGGCCGCCGGGAACGGGCAAGACTTACGTTGCGCAGGCGCTTGCGAATTGCCTCGCGGGGTCGAAAGACCGGGTCACGCTGGTACAAATTCATCCTTCCTACGCCTACGAGGATTTCGTACGCGGTTTCCGCCCTGAGTCCGTAAATGGGCAGGTCGGTTTCACTCTGCAGGACGGACCGCTGCTCCTGGCAGCGGAGAAGGCACGAGCCGACGCAGAAACAGTGCCAGAAGTGAAGCACTTCCTCATCATTGACGAAATCAACCGCGGTAATATCGCCAAAGTGTTTGGGGAGTCCTACTTCCTATTGGAATACCGCGACAAAGAGATTCGAATGCAATACCAACGGAAAGGCGAAGAAGATTTCTCGCTTCCCAACAACCTATACATTATCGGGACGATGAATACGGCAGACCGCTCGATCGCGCTGGTTGACTTGGCGCTTCGTCGTCGCTTCTACTTTGTGGAGTTCCACCCGGACGACGAGCCGGTAAAGGGAGTGCTTCGCCGTTGGCTTGAACAGAATGAACTCAACGAAATGCTATGGGTCGCCGATCTCGTTGAAGAGGCGAACAGCCTCTTGGAGAAAGACAGACACGCCGCCATCGGTCCAAGCTACTTTATGAAGAAACACCTCGATGAAGAAACCGCCTGCCGCGTCTGGAAGCATAGCGTCCGTCCATATATAGAAGAGCGTCTTTTTGGAGACGACGACCGGATCAAAGAGTTCCATTTTGACAAACTGAAAGAAAAAGCCGATCAGACACATGAACAGAACTCAAAGCAACCAGGGAAGAGCACAAATGGCGAAGACGGCAGAATAGAGAGATGAAGATGATCGATCTTCAGGAGTACGTCACCAGCGACCATAAGCTCACGGCTGACCAACTTGATGCACTGTTGCGGGTTTCAAAAACGCTCCATCTATCAATCGAACCGATCCGTGGTACCAAAGACAACTATAGCCTCACGCCAGGTTCAATCGTCGGCGCGCTAGAAATTAACGGTATTCCTATACTCATAAATCCCAAGATTGAAATGTCAAAGTTGCTGTCGTTGGCCTGCTATGCTATAGGAAAGCTCGAAATCGGAGAGGAACTGTTCGACTTTAAGGATTCCGAGACGCTGCCCGACATACTGGCACTCGCCTTGACTCAGGCCGCCCGCAGTGCGTTCGCGCGAGGGCTGCTGCGCGGATACCAGTCCGAAGAGGAGGCATTGCACACCGTGCGAGGGCGCATCCGCTTTGACGAGCAGATACGACGTCGCTACGGTATCCCCCTGCCGGTCGAATTGCGCTTCGACGAGTTCACCGGGGACATCCTCGCCAATCGGCTGGTTAAGGCGGCCGCGGTCCGACTCCGTCGCATGACCTTGCGCTCGTCAAAGGCGCGCCGAGACCTTGGCTGGATCGCCGCGATCCTTGACAACGTATCGCTGCTGGAGTTCCGGCAGGGGCGCGTCCCGGAAGTGCGCTTTGACCGGCTCAACGAACATTATCGACATGTCGTAGGTCTGGCGCGCTTGATCCTGCTGCACAGCGAGTTCGAGGCCGAGCACGGAGATGTGCGCGCGAACGGGTTTCTGGTCGACATGAATTATTTGTTTCAGGAGTTCGTGACGCAGGCCTTGCGAGAGCAACTCGCTAGCTCAGGGATAACTCTTCGAGCAGAGAGAGGCGCCTGGTTCGACGATGACAAGAAGGTGTGGTTAAAGCCCGACCTTTCGTGTTGGGAAGACAGCGACACCTGTTCATTTGTAGGTGATGCCAAGTACAAGAGCCTCGACAATGGCGGAGTTCCCAATGCCGACCTGTATCAGTTGCTAGCTTACGCTACCGCCCTGAATCTGCCGGGTGGATTGCTCATCTATGCTCAGGGCGGGACCAACATTACGACGCACACAGTCCGACACGCCGGAAAGCAGTTGAAGTTCGCAGCACTCGACCTGCACGGGTCCCTTGATAGAATTCGTGCCAGTGTCAGTACTGTGGCTCGAATGATAGAGTCACTACGCGCGGAAGCGCTTGCTAAACATAATGGCGACAAAGCCGGCGCAGGGTAGCCAGCGACAGAAATCGTCCACTAGCCACTTATCAAGAGTTAAGATGGGCCAATATGAGCCACACAGACGAAGTACATGACATCGGCAGCCACAAAGAACTCTTCATCGACGAAGCGCCGATCGCTTCTATGAAGAACGTGCGGCTGACCATGAACGCGCCGTACCAAGACCACGAACCGGTCTTCCTGCCGGAGACGCCGTGGGAGTACCGCATTCATCCGTATGCGACGGTGATGCGGGAGGGCGATATCTTTCGCCTCTGGTATCTGGCGTATGAGTGGGACCCGCCGGCGGGGGTGGGATTGCCGGTGGCGGGGACGGCGGAGGATGCGAGACTCTTCTGGCGGCATACGCGCGGCCGGCTTTGCTACGCCGAGTCGACTGACGGCGTCCATTGGGAGCGCCCCAATCTCGGCTTGGTGGAATACCGCGGCAGCGGGGATAACAACATCCTGGGTCCGGCCACGCATGATCCGGTGCAGCAGGCCGGTTGGAACGCCGGCACAGTCTTCAAGGACCCGACCGCGCCCCCGCAGAGCCGGTACAAACTCTGGAGCGAGATCAAGGTCGGGGAGGAGGGCAAGTCCGGCTTGAGCGGTTTCAGTTCTCCTGACGGGCTGCGTTGGACAGCCAATGAGAACTACCCGTTACCGGGCCCTTGCGATTGCCTGAACGTGGTCTTCTGGGATGAACGGATTCAACAGTATGTGGGCTATTCCCGGCTGTGGACCGCGGATAGCCGCGGCGACCGCTACCGGGCGGTGCGGCGGCTGGTTTCGCCGGACTTTGAACAGTGGGAGGATATGGGGCACGTATTGGGTGCGGACGAGGTCGACCTTGCGCTGCCGGTGAAACGTAATCGACAGAGCAGGCAGATCATGGATTTTCACGGGAATTGTGTCTTCAAGTATCCCGGAACATCGGACGCTTACCTCGCGCTGCCTGAGGTCTGGTGGCACTGGTCTGCGAATCCGTTTCCGGCTGAAGGGAGAGTCCAGGAGCAGATGGGCGGCTTTCCGGACTCGGTCGACGTGCAGCTCGCCACCAGTCGCGACGGGATCGAGTGGCAGCGGGCCGGGGGACGCAACCCGTTCCTGCGGCTGGGGCCGCCGGATGCCGGTGATTCCAGGATGATCTACGCTTTCACCCAGCCGGTGCAGGTCGGCGATGAACTGTGGATATATTATGGCGGTTTCCGCTATGGGATCAGCGAGGGCGTCGCGCTCAAGAGAGGGGCTTATTTCCGCGCCGGCTGCGATTGGACGGGTTCATTTCGGCCGATGCTCCGTATGAGGGCGGCGAGTTGGTCACCGTGCCGCTACGCTTTCGCGGCGAACGGTTGGCTCTCAACGCCGATACGAGCGCGGGCGGCGCAGTTCGGGTTCAGATCGAGGAGGAAGACGGCACTCCGATTGAGGGTTATAGCATGGGCGAAGCCGACGAAGTGAACGGCAATTCGGTTCGCCATTTCGCGACCTGGGCTGGCCGTGCGCATGTCGGGGAATTGGCGGGGCGCGTGGTACGCTTGCGCTTCATGATGAACGGTTGTAAGTTGTACTCCTTTCAGTTTGTCGACAACGACTAATCGGCGCTCGCGGCCGCCAGGAGGTTAGTAGATGGGCTCTCAGAACGCGGACCAGAATCAAGCGCACTCCATCGGCTCGGAGACTCAGATCTTCGTTGATGACGCCCTCGTCAGCGCCAAGCGCGGCGTAGTGCGTACGCTGCATCCGGGGAAAAAGCTGGAGCAACCGGTGGTCGTGCCGGATCAGCCGTGGGAGGGGAACCGGATCTACATCTACGGCACGGTCCATTACGATGCCGACGCGCAGCAGTTTCGCATGTGGTATCTGACGCGGCTTGGCCGCGGGCATCAGCACCGCGCGCCCGGCCTGCGCGAACGGCAGGGGGATATGATCCTCTACGCCACCTCCACGGACGGCGTCCATTGGGAGAAGCCGGAGTTGGGCCTGCATGAGTTTGACGGATCGCGCGCAAACAATATCCTCATCTTCGATAAACACAGCCCCACCGTGATCGTTGACGAAGCGGCCGACCCGTCGGAGCGCTACAAGATGGCGGCCTGGGACTGGAGCCGCGAGCAGTTTGGCTACTGGGTTGCCCACTCTGCCGATGGCCTGGTCTGGAACGAGTATGACGTCAATCCGATATTGATGAATTCGACAGAGACGCTGGAGACGATAACGGTGGCGCACGACCGCCATCAGGGCGAGTTTTTCGCCTTCCACAGGCGCTGGGGCGACGTAGGCGGGTTCGACCGCCGGCTGATTGCCGTATGCACAAGCCGGAACTTCCTGGACTGGTCGGAGCCGGAACTGATCATCGTCAGCGATGAACAGGACGATGCCTGGATCCAGGATCCTGAACAGCGGGGCGAATTCTACGGCATGGCGGGCTTCGTTTATGGCCGACAGTTTTTGGGCTTTCTGCCCGTTTTCAACGTTTACCGCGACATGAGAGGTCAGGAGGTAGGTGCAGAGCAGAGCCCCTGGGATGGGCCTATCGAGGCGCAGCTGGCGCATAGCCGGGACGGGCGCACGTGGGAACGTTTCGCCGACCGCTCTGCCATCATTCCCCGCGGCGAGCCGGGCAGCTTCGACGCCGGCTGCATTCTCTGTTCTGCCGACCGGCCCATCGTCCATGGCGACGAGGTCTGGCACTACTATACCGCCATCAACACCATGCACGGCGGCCCGATGCCGCCGAAGACCGTTACCATCGCCCGCGCCTCGTGGCGGCTGGACGGCTTTGTCTCGCTTGACGCGGGTCATTTTGGCGGGACCGTCGAGACGGTCCCGCTCAACCTGCCGTCCGGGCAGCTCGTGGTCAATGCAGATGCCTCGCAAGGCAGCCTGGCGGTCGAACTCCTCTCGGCGGCCGGCGAGACCCTGCCAGGGTTCTCAAGCCAAGACTGCACGGCGGTCCGATCGGACAGCGTGCGCCATGTCGTGCGCTGGCAGGATAAGCAGCGGCTGCCAGCAGACCAGCCTTTGCGGCTGCGTTTTCATCTGGATACTGCCCAACTATACAGTTTCCGTGTCAAGACGGCGGAGAACGAGTAGGGAATTGCGGGACTGCCAACAGCCAATTGAAAGGAAGTACGGATTATGACGACAAATGGACAGCCGATCAAATCTGGCATTTTCATCATGCCGTTCCATCCGCCGGAGAAACCGCTGGCGCAGAGCTATGACGAGGATATTGAGCTAGCCGTGCTGGCAGATGAACTGGGGTATGATGAATTCTGGATTGGCGAGCACCACACGATGAAGTACGAGTCCGTTGTCGTGCCGGAGGTCTTTATCGGGCGCGCGCTGGGGGTGACGAAGCGTATTCGCTTCGGACCGGCTCCGATCTGCGTCAATCTGCATCATCCTGCATATCTGGCGACGCGGCTTGCTTTTCTCGATCACCTGGCCCATGGGCGGCTCAATCTTTGCTTAGGGCCCAGCGGCACAAGTACGGACTTTGAACTCTACGGCCAGCATCCGAAAGACGGCGGCAGGATGACGGTAGAGGCCATTGACGTCATGTTAAAGCTATGGGCGACTGATCCGCCCTACGAGCACGAAGGCCAATTCTGGCAGTTCTCGCTCAAGGATAACGTCGACGATGTGAGCCAGATAGGGTTTATCCACAAGCCGTTGCAGCAGCCCCATCCCCCAATTCTTATGCCGGGTATAACCCGCGATTCCTACAGCTTGAAACTGGCGGGACAGTATGGGTTCGCTCCGTTTTCGGCTGCGCTGGCGGCCGGCAACGTTCTGGCGAACAACTGGGAGACTTACGAGAACAGTGCGATCGAGGCGGGTCGACAGCCGGACAGAGCCGACTGGAGGGTGGCGAGGGCCATATTCCTGGCCGATACGACTGAAGAAGCGGTCGCGCGAGCGCGGACGAACTCGGTGGGGCAAAACTTCGAGTACCTCGCCTACCTCATGGATAAGACTCGGGGCCGGGACGTTCTCAAGCGGGATCTTGAGATGTCGAACGAGGACTGCAACATGGATTACTGGATGTCGGAGCAGATCATCGCCGGCGACGTGGACCATGTGCTGGAACGGTTGCTGGCGCTGATGGAGGAGAGCGGACCGTTCGGCACTCTGGTGCTGATGGGCTTTGACTGGGACGACAAGGCGAGCTGGGTACGCAACCTTGAACTGTTCGCGACCGAGCTAATGCCGGCGCTGAACAAGGCTGTTGCTTAAGACGCGCAGGATCTAACTCCGCCAAAACCCTGCGACGCCGACTCAGTGGACGCCTTGCGCAGCGGGCAGAACAGGGCTGAATGTTGACCAGGGAAGTCAGACACTCCCCTGCAGTTGTGATAGAAAAAAGGTAACTACTAAGCCAGATACAGTGTTTGCCTTGACCAGCCCTTTCTTCCTGCCGCCACTCAGGTGATCTGATTGCGTATGCGGTTGGCGGCAGACAGGTTGGTGGAGCGGCACTGCTGGAATGCGCACACAGGGTCGGTGAGCGATGGTTTTGTAGGGGGGCGTTGCGGGGGCGCAGCCCCTGCACAAGGGAGGCCGCTTGCGGCCGACCGCCCATAGAAAAGTAGAGAGTTGAGAGAGAATCTTCGCTCCCCTCATTCAGGATCGCAAATTAGTAGCGGCTGCGTAGTTTCGGAAAAAGGATGTTCGCCAACACGGACAAATGAATTATGATTCATACAATTGGAGGCATTCCATAAGTTAGCGTCACGCTTCTCAGGAGACGAACTGATGAAACTCAGCCAACAACAGCTCCAGTTTTTTGAAACCTTCGGCTATCTCCATTTCCCAGGTCTGATGAAGGAGGAGGTCGGTTGGATTATCGAGGATTTCGAAACGATCTTTGCGAACAGCGGGCAGGTGCATGATGGGACGCAGCGTTCTTGCATTGTGCCCTTTATCGATCAGCAGGAGCGCCTCTGCACACTGCTGGATCACCCCAGCATCGACGGGCTGATCAGCAGCATTTTGGGCGAAGATTTCAACTACCTCGGCGGCGACGGCAACTATTACACGGGCGATACGCGCTGGCACAGTGACGGCTTCCACACGATCGGGAAATATCTGAAGGTAGCATTCTATCTCGATCCATTGACCGCTGATACAGGCTGTTTACGGGTAATCCCGGGCTCGCACCGGCCGGACCTGGAGGGTTGGCAGGCACGGCAGGCACGCGAGGCATCTGAACTATGGGGGATTTCTCAGCCGGAGGTTCCGCACGCGGCCCTGGAGACGCAACCGGGGGATGTTGTGGCCTTCAATCATAATCTGATGCACTCTTCGTTTGGAGGAGACACGGCCAGGCGCATGTTCACGATAAACTGCTGCGCCCACTGTGAAACGCCGGTAGAGATTGAGGAGTTGGAAAAGTTCGTGGCCGGCGGCGCGCGCTTCTGGAAGGACCAGATGCACTCCGAGATTATGCGCAGCACTGCCTCTCCTTCACGGATGCGGCATTTGGAACAGGTGATGGCACACGAGAGCCACCTGCCGGCGCTGTCTGCCAAGGCGCGGCAGGAAATGGCCGAACCGGCTCGCGGGTAGGGCTATGTCAGACAGGATCAGGATTGGCGTGGTCGGCTGCCGGGTCGGTCGGGCCTGGGTGGAGGGCGCACACGCGGGCGAAGATACTGTCGCTTGGGCGGTTGCCGATCTGAATCAGGAGTTGGCGCATCAGGTTGCAGAAGAGAACGATGTCGCACGGGTCTACGGCGACTATCGTGAGTTGCTTGCCGATGACGAGGTTGACGCGGTTGGCGTCGCCACCCCGCCCGATGTGCGCAAGCCGATGGTGATTGACGCGCTTCGGGCTGGCAAGCATGTGCTGGTGCAGAAGCCGCACGGGCTCAACGCTGCGGAGGTCGAGGAGATCAATGCGGTAGCTGCTGGCAGCGGAAAGACGCTTGTCTACTCCTACTTTATGCGCCATGAGGAGGAGAACAAGAGGAGCCGTCATCTCATCGGCGATGGAAGGATAGGGCGTCCATACCACGCTCGCGTCCACTACCATTACCGGGAGAGAGGCGTCGACTATGAGCCGCCGGCCGGCCGGGATTGGTTGTACCGCTGGGGTCTGAAGGGCGGCGCCCTGGGGCAACACGGCTCCCATTACCTCGACCAAGCCTGGTATCTGATGGGCTGCCCGCAACCGCAATGGGCGTTCGCCGTCAGCCACAGTGCGTTTCCGACGCGACTGAAGGTAGAGCGGCATTCCGAAGATTACATGAGCTTTCTGGTGGGCTGTGACGGCGGCATCACGATTCAGATGGACACTTCGGCGGTCATTGCCACCTGGGCGGACCGGGCGTGGGACCTGCGGCTACGCGTCCTGGGCACAGCTGGGACAATCGAAGTCGAGTCGACCCGGCTGGCTTCGGGGCAGACACGTTCGGGCACGCGACGCCTGTTGGGCGCGATCTACACTGAAGGCGACACCTTTGTGGATGAACACGCGGAGCACGGCAGTGGGGACTTTGACGGGGAGATCCGCGACTTTGCGGCCGCAATCCGCGGCGAGCAGCCGCCCGATGTTTCGCCGGCGGACGCGCTGACCTTTATGAAGCTGCTCGATGCAATCTACCTGAGCGCGCAGACGGGAGAAAAGGTGCAGGTTGCCGCGTAGGAAGTATGATTAGTCGCCGCTCGCCACCGACCTCTGGCCAACGCGTGCTTGCGACCGGGGGGACTCCCACCTTCAACCGCGCGCTGGTTCTTTCATCGTCCTCTTCAGTTCACGCGTCAGCTCTGCCAGGTGGGTATCGTTGGCCCTGACCTGCTCGAGATGCACCATGCGCTCGGGTCCGGCCGTTGCTATCATGGCCTCGCCGTGAATGCGGTCGATCCAGAAACGGGCCTCGCTGCCGAGAACAGTACGCAACTCCTCGAGCCGGTGCTCAGGATAGCGGCGTGAGAAGTTCATGGTGTACATGCGACGTCGCTCTGAGCCACCGAACGCGGCATGCTTGAGATTGTGGTTGAACACAACGATGTCGCCGGGCGTGGTCTCCAGGATCAGGGCCGGCACGTCAGGTCCCTCCAACCCCCAAATCTTACCGCTTTCCCGAATATCGTTCTCCAGAGCATCGGCGTAGGCGTCACCGGCGCGGTGGCTGCCTGGAATGATGCGCAGCGCGCCGCTGTCGCGCGTGAGTGGGTCGAGGTAGAAGGCGATCTTGATGCTCAGAATACGATCGGCACGGAAGCCGTCGGAATGCCAGCGAGTGTCGCCGGCGTAGTAGTTGCCGTCGCCGCTGGTGTAGTTGAAGTCGTCGCCGCAGATGCCGGCGGCAATGTCGTGAATGCGGGGATCGTCCAGCAGCGAACTGAGAAACACGCTCTTGTCAGGAAAAGGAAGGATGCAGGACCGCTGCTCGCCATCGTGTTCCTGCCCGTAATGGCCGCCGCCGTGGGCGGCCCAGACCTTTTCGAACTCGTCAATGATCTTGTCAGCGCAGTCCGCCAGTAGCCCCGGAAAGTATAGATAGCCGAACGTCTCGAAGAATGCCAACTGCTGCTCTGTGAGTCGCGTCGTTCCCATGTTGGTCTCTCCTTTGTTGCACCCATAGCTTCATCGATTTGAATAAGGAATAACCAGGTCCGGATGTCACACGTCTTCGCGCTTTGGCGCTGCCAACAGTGCCAGCGCCGCGAAGTTCCAAGCGGCCAGCTCCGGCAACGCAGCGAACGCGTCCACCTGCGCATGCGCCAAGCCGGCGGCAAGCGCGGCCAGTATACCGATCCGATGCCATGCGCGCGGCGCACGCAACGAGCGTCTCAACGCTAACACAATCATACCAAGAAACGCGCCAAACCACACCAGACCGACAGCACCCCAGCCGGTTGCATATTCAAGCCAGACAGAGTGGGGGTGCAGCAGATTGGGATCGGCCGTTGGCGAAGGCTGCAGGAAGGCCGGATAGTTCCAGTAGAATCCACTGGGCCCCACTCCCAGCAAGGGGAAATGCCTCCACAGGCCCGCGGCATCCTGCCAGATGGCGAGGCGGGAACGCATTGTCTCGATGTTCAGCAGTCGGTCGCCGTAGACGAGGACATACTCCAGGCCGACCGCTATGGCCAGGCCGACCACCAGCGCCAGCAGTATGGCGACTCGCCTCCCTTGCAGGAAGCGTACATGAAGGCGTCCGGCCGCGGCCATGACCAGGGCGCCAACGGGCAGGCCGAGCAGGATGGCGCCGCGACTGGCTGTCAGAAGCAGCGTCCCCGCCACCAGAAGACAGCCCGCGGTCAGGCCGCGCGGCCAGCGCCGGCAGGTTGCCAGGAGTCCAACACCGACAAACATTGTACGCAGCAGATAGAGGGCCGTCTGATTGGGGGAAAAGGAGACCCCCATCAGGCGGCGCACGCCGTCGACGGATACGCCGCCTCCGATCAGCCAGTCGATTAACCCCACGCCCGCCGCGAGAGCGCCGCCTGTGAAAAGCGCAATCAACACGGACCGACGTTGACGGGACCCCGGTGCAAGCAGCCTGATGCCGGCAAAGAGCAGAGTTGGCACCACAGCAAGCTCCCACATTCCGCGGTAGTAGCCCGGCCAGTGCCAGACGTTGCGGGCGGCCAGGAGACTTATGACAATCCAGGCTGCGACCAGCAGAGTGGCGAATTGCTTATCTCGTACTGCGTAAAATGCATTGCGAATCGGGTAAAGGACTTTGAGGGCAGGGCTGATGCGCCACTCAGTAGCGCGGATGGCGCGCTGCGCGAGGGCAGGTAGCGTGGCAAGCAGCGCGGCGTGGGCCGGCGGTACAGCCCAGACGGCGCCGACGAACTGCAACTCCTTGTGCTGAAAATGGAAGGGCAGCGCGGCCGCCGCGATCATCAGCCCTGTAGCCGGTGCGGCTGCGATGAGAAAGGCGGCAGATAGCCAGCAGAAGATGATCAGAGGCGGCCAGACAGCCAGATAGTAAACAGTGAACAGGAGCGCCCAGACGGCGAGTTTGGGGAGCGGCGGCCAGCTGAGATAGGCCGTCTGCCACTGACGCAGAGGCAGACGGCGAGAAGTAAGTATCGACCACCAGAGGAGAAATCCGGCAGCCAACAGCAGCAATGCAAGTCTTGCGTAGCGCTGATCGTTGGGTGCGGGCGCTCTGGTGTCAGCTGTTGCCTGCGCGGCAGCCGAAAACAGGGCCAGCAGCGGTTGCTCTGTCCCGTCGGCAGCGATGAGAGAGAAGCCCCACATCGGATCTGAGGGCGGCGCGTCCGGTTGGTCTATCGGCCAGCCCATCGCTGCCAGCCAAGGCCAGTTGGCCTTTGCATGCCGGATCGCTTCCTCGGTAAAGCGAAGTTGATCGGCCGCCGAAACGGTCTTCCAGGGATCCTGGACCTGCCGATTCCATCCAAAACGGACTGCCCATAGCGGTGTCTGCCCGTCACCGGCCGCGACCATTACTTGCCGCACCCAGGCCGCACGGTGGAAGTTGAGCACGTTGACACGGCTACGCGCGTCTTCGGGCCCAGTTCCGAAGCCAAACGGCTGCACGAGAACAGCATCGAAGAAGGGCGCGGCGCCGGCCGCGTAAAGCCGTTGCAAGTAGAAGCCCTCATCGATCGCGGTGTGGCCCCGGTCCTGGGTGGGCGCCAGCGCGGCGGCCAGGATAACTGCGTCCGGGTCGGCGGTCCGGACAGCGATGGCGGCTTCGCGCAGCAACCGGGCGTAGCCGACCGGATCGATGAGCCGGTTTCCCCAGTGGGGCGCTATGTTCGGCTCATCCCAGATCTGATAATAGCGGACAGTGTCCTGGTAGCGGGCGGCGAACGCCGCGGCAAAGCGGGCAAAGGTCTCCGGAGAGGCAGGGGGCGCCAGTCGTGATCGCCGGTCATGGGCAGCGAGTCCTTGGGGCGGCCTATCTCTACTGTCTCGGGCCCAGACGGGGCTGCCGTCCAGGACAACGACCGGCACGAGGCCGGCGGCAGCAACGGCGGACAGAACGTCATCTGTCCACGCCCACTGAAACTCTCCCGGCTGAGGTTCGATGAGGCCCCAGTCAATACGTTGGCGTACCCAGCCGAAACCGGCGCTGTGCAGGCGATGCAAGGCTTGCTGCCGTTGATGCGGGTCTTCGTACTGTTCGAGCTCGACGGTGACGCCGAGAAAAGGGATCTGATCTGCTGAAGAAGAACTTGTGAAGGCCTCTGCAGGAGGTTGTAGACTGCTGGCGTCAGTTTCCCGAAGTTCTCGCAGCGAAAGGGCGATTTCTACACCGAGGTAACAGAGAATGGCGTAGAGGCAGGCGAGACGGATCAGTCGTATGCTGGTCCGCGCCACGGCATCGGGTCTTACGAACAGTTCAGGCAATGGTCAAGGATATTCTGGATGTGACGCCTCTCCTCTTCGAATGTTGACAGGCGTCTCTGTACAGACCTGATATCGATGACTTGGCCCTGTTCCCGTTGCTCTACTGCCTGTTGCAGAATCTTCAGCAGCAGGCCGACAATCCGGCGGCGGCGCTGATACTCAAAGGGCAGATGGGGATCAGAGATCGACTCCGGCAAGGAGCGGAACCAGGCTTCTTTTTCTTCCAATCTGAATTCGAGCCGCAGCGAGGAACTCGCCATCTGGGAACGCGGGGGGAGCGAGTGAGGGGAGGTGGAGGCCGGCGACCCGTGCGCATCGTCGAAAGGAAGAATGCGACCATCCTCTGCATTGAGCCAGAGAATCGGCGTTGCATAGTCCACTCGATTCGGATCATTGATGTAAAGATTGTTTCGGGCAGTGCTGACCGCGGCGTCAATGTGGCCGCGCCCTTGGCCCGAGACAAGAGCTTCATAGAATCCCGAGGCAAAACTCGAGGCGGAGCGGTCCAGGATCTCATAGCGCATGGCAATCACTGCAGGCAGACCACTTTGAAGCAACTGGTGGGCAATGCCTGCGAAAGGGCGGGCACCATCTACACTTCCGGCAAGGCAGGCGTTGATAAAAATCAGTTTCACCGATTCTGCCTGCTGCAATACCGTGCGCAGCGTTGCGGCCGAAACGAGTGAGGGGGCGTCATCGGCCCAGAGCAGGAGACCGTCCTCATTGCCGTGGCCGACAAAGTGCAGGACGTCGGGCCAGGCCGTCACCAGCCGCTCTCGAATCTGCTGAATCGTAACCCGCCCGTTCAGTTGATCCAGTTTCACGCGGCCGGACGACAGCCCTGCGAATACAGAACGGATCTTTGTGCTCTCCTCTTGTGCGGCCAGTTGGTTGCTGTGCTCGCCTTGTTCGGTCCACTGCGATGTGCGTTCGTCCGGTGCACCTGTATCGACCGTCACCAATAAGACTTTCAGCGGCGGCGTCGCCTCCAGCGCCCTGGGGCGGGCAACATAGCTCACAAGATTCTGGGTGCGGACTAGTGAGATATTGGCGTCGGCGGCAAAGGATTGATTGCGACGGGGATCGTGAAGTGTCTCCCACGGCAGGGCGGCGACCGCGGGTGGATGCAGGATGAGCCGTAGCCGCAGACGGCCGCCATCGTCCAGGTCGGTGCGCGCCTGGGCCCAGAGGTCTCGCACCTGATCACGAATCAGTTCCGAAAAAAGCCTGCTGCCGATTTCGGCCAGGAGATGCTCCCCCTGCGTCTGGAATGGATCACTCAACCTGGACAGGTATTCCTGCCAGACAGGTTGGAGGGCATCCTGGCCGAAGGTAGAGGCGCCGCTCAGACCCCGATAGGATGCAAGCACTGCAAAGGGCGGTCTATCCCTGGTGATAGTAATGTCGAAGTTTCTGTACTGGGTCAACTGCGGTTTCCAGTTGGTGCTTTTTGTTTTATAGTAACATCATCCTTTGCAACTGGAAACTGGAAGCTGAAAATTGGGGACTGAGAACTGGTATTCGCCGTTTGCGGCCGGCGGCCAACAGAATACACGGCAATCTGAAGTCAGCCAATCAACCTTTGCCGAAATAGGGATGGAACGGTCAGGGCCATCTTTGGCTGCGGCCGGTCCAAACCGGCGTTTCGTGCAGCGCGTGAGCGTGTTGGCATGGACGGTGGCGGCTACTGTATCGATCAGCCTGTTCTTGCGGTTGCCGACAGTTGTCCTGACCCTAAATGTGCTTGGCTCGCCCATGTCGATCAGGATCAGCGAGACGACCGTCATCGCCGTCTTTATCGCCCTGCTCACGGCCAGCGGCACGGAGCGTGCAATTCGCACACATCCTCTTTTCGCCGGGGACCCGCTGGGTTATGAACCGGAAAATGGCGGGCACACCTGGCTGTTCTGGGGTCTCCCTGCTGCCGTCTCGATTTTGGCAGTATTGATGGCGCCAGTGGTCACCACGCCGCTTTTCCAGGCGGGTACGGCGTTGTTAAGCGGCGGGCTGATCGCGATTATTTTGTTCAATTTATATGCCACCGCAGACCGCGAATCATCAGGCTACCGGCAGGCCCGCATCCTGCTCAATGTACTTTCCTATACTGCTGCACTGGCCCTCTTTTTGTTGGTGTATCAGACCCGAACTCGCAGCCTGCTCTCCGGTTCTCTGATTGCGGCGACGGCCGCGCTGCTGGCGGTAGAACTGTTGCGCGACATAACGCCAAGAGTGAACGTCGTGCTCAGCTATGCGGCGGTCGTTGCGCTGGTACTGGGAGAGGCGGCGTGGGCGTTAAATTATTGGCCGCTGTCGGGCGCAAGTGGTGGGCTGGTACTGCTGTTGATCTTCTATCTGTTCGTGGGGCTGGCGCGCCACGCACTGCATGAGGGCCATCTCAGCCGCAAGCTTGTGCTGGAGTATTCGGCTTTTGCCCTACTGGCCCTGGTGCTGATTGTACTGATCGGCCCGGGACTCTAGCTTGATGTTGCTCGATTTCGACTGCTGGTGAACTCTTGTATTTGCAGAGCCTCCAGTGCACTAAACGCCAGACACCTCTCTGGCCGCTGAGGAAAGCCTCTCGAAATTCCCTCGCCACGAAGCGCGCGATTGCGGTTCAGCAGCCAACTGTTGGACAGTCTCGGTCAGCAACCGGTTGACCGGCGTTTCGATGCCGACGTCGCCCCCCAAGCGCACGACGGCGCCGTTGTACCAGCCCACTTCGCTCCCGCTCTTACCTGCGTCCAAGTCCAAGAACAAGCTGGGCATCTTTCCACCCCTCGCGCCGCCGACGATCCTGTGCAGAGCGGGCCGCAAAAGCGCGCGCGGGCCGAAGCGCAACAGAGGGGCGAGTGTACCTAGCGGATACTTCTCCATATTCAGAGGGTGGATGCTGGCCGCAGCCATCACGCGCAGGGCCTCGCGTAGGGCGTCGATCTCCAGGTTGGTTATGCGCGGGTCGGCGAAGGTGACGCCGGGCGGTTCGGCCAGGATGGCGCTGGTGGCATTGCCGATCATGTTCATGAGCAGCTTGGACCATTTCATGGCCTGGGCATCTTCGTACACTCTGGTGGGGAGACCGGCAGCGGAAAATTGCGAGGAGAGCGAAGTGAGGAGAGAGGCGCGAGGGCTGGCTTCTTTCGCTTCACTCGATTCGCAGAATTCTGCCAGGCCGATGGCAAAACCTGGCTTAGTCACCTGGACCACGCCCGGCTCCCGTACCTCAACCGGCGCGGTAATCGTTCCGGCGACGACCCGCTGCGCGCCAAAGCGCGCTGCAATCTCGTTCTCATTACCGACACCATTCTGAAGGCTGAGGATATTTGGCGGGAGCGTGGATCCGATCGAAACCAGTTCATCAAGCGCAGCTGCCGTGTCGTAGCTCTTGACCGCAAAAACTAGGAGGTCATACGGGGCGGGAAACGCCTCTCGCACGGAGGCTGCCGCGGAGACAGAGCGGACTGATAGCACAGCACCGTCAGCTGCGTGCAACTTCAGACCGCGCGCTTGAAGAGCCGCGGATGTGCGGGCGCGGCCGACCAAGGTCACGCTGTGTCCTGCAGAAGCCAACTTGCCGCCGACAAAGCAGCCAATTGCCCCGGCTCCGATTATCAGGATGCGAAGCGAGCTCATCGGTCAGTTTCCATCGGCGGGCCGCCGCGCTTGCAGGTCGTAGAGGCCATAGGATGCCGCCAACAATTCAATGGGATGGAGCGATGGGAGACCGGTCCCGTGTTCCAGCTGCCAGCGACAGGTTTCAGAATCGCAGGCGGTAAAGGAAACCGACCCCGCGGCGACCGAATCCGACTCTTCAGCTTGCGCGGCGACATAATCGAACAGCTCCGCGCCCACGTCCATGGCTATCTGATATTTTTCGGTCTTGTAGCCATACGTCCCGGCGATGCCGCAACAGCGGGCGTGACTCTCGCGGAGGTCAAGGCCCGGGATCCGGGCCAGCACGTCCATAGCCGGTTTGCCGATGCGATGTGCCCGCAACTGACATGGGGCATGATAAGGCAAAATAAAGGGCTGCTCAGTACGGTTAAGTGGACGCAGATCGGAGGGCAATTGGCCTTGATCCAAACCGTCGCGCAGCCATTCGAAGATATCCCAGGTCGCGAATTTCAGGGCCTGCGAGCCTGCATCGTCCTCAAGGTCGAGCAGTTCGGGCGCCTCTTCCTTCAGGGTCAGCGTGCAGCTGGTGCTGGTACCGAGGATCGGGTAACCGGCGCGGACATAGTCGGCCAGGCCGGCCACGTTGCGGCGATGATAGCCCTCGGCGGCGCCAAACTCCCCATTGGAAAGCATCGGCAGGCCGCAGCAGTTCTGCGGAGGCACCACTACTTCGTATCCGAGATGCTCCAATACCAGAATCGCGGCGATGCCGACAAAGGGCTCGTAATACTGGGTGGCGCAGCCGTGAAAATAGACGACTTTGCGCTCGCTGCGCAGCCGCTGGGCGCGGGTACGGGCCAGCCAGCGGTTGAGCGTTTCGTGGTGCCAGCGGGGCAGCGGCGCCTTCTTGGCCACGCCAAACAGGGCAGCGGCCAGCCGACGGCTCAACGGGTTGTGCAGGATGAAGTTCGCCAGGCCCGGCGCGAAGCTGCCTGCCCGGCCCATCAGTTCATTGCGTCCCAGGAGCCGGTTACGCAAGGAGAGACCCTGCGTTGCCACCATGCCGGCGCGGGCGCGGGCATTGATTTCGGCGATTCGCACGCCGGTTGGACAGACTTCATTGCAGACCCGGCAGCCGGAGCAGTAGTCCACCGAAGCGTCGGGCGACTGCCCGCCGCCATGTGACGGTGAATTGGAGTCAGCGGCCGCTTCAGAGAGGGGATGTCCGATTTCGCGGAAGCGTTCCGACTGGGGCGCGGCGTACTTGGGTCCGGGGAAGCTGTCGGTAACTTCGGACACAGGGCAGTAGCTGGTGCAGATGTTGCACTTGATACAAGCGTCCAGGGTCATTCCGACTGAATTCAGAGAAACGGTTTGCATAGGATCGGTGCTGGTGGTTAGCGTCAGGCGGCCAGTACAGGCCAGTATTGTTACAGGCCACTGGCCACAGCGGTTGCCGCGGCGTAGCCAGTAGCTAATGCGATTCCTTCACGGCTGCGCTCGCGGATCGGATCGGTGTGGGCGAGGACCGCGCCTGCGGCCCTCAGATTATCGTAGACTGGCGCGCCGGCCTGGTCGAGCGGACGAAAGCGGGCGTCAACGGAAACACCGCCCCGGAAGACCGGATGGCCCTGCCGGTCCAGGAAGAGAGGGCGCAGCCATTGAGATCGTGTCTGCGGTGCTGACAGAGGCAGGTTGAAAACGGTCTCCTCCACGCGGCCGCAGCGGTCGCCGCGGATGCCACCGCCGAGGATACCGCCGGTTGCCAGCATGTAGTTGTGCGCCCTGTGACGAAGAGGACGGCTTCCAGTCTCGGTTTCTATCCATTCAATGCGCCGATTGGTTGCGCGAACCCCGCACACTTCCATACCGATTTCAACACGAACGCCCAGACGGGCCAGTTGGGCGCGCAGCATCGTGTCCAGACGCATTCCTGGCACGCTGGGAGGCAGTGTGGGAATCTCGAATACCGATAGGCCAGCTCGCGGTCCATCGGGGAATTGAGAAGCCCGGTCACCTCGACCGACAACTGTCTCATGCAGTTGGGTAAGGAGGCGTGTGTGAGCACTCAGCCCCAGCACGGCAGGGAGGCCCACCCGTTCACCTGCCTCGACTACGTCTACCACCATTTTTGCCAGCTGTGCCTGTGCGGCAGGCTGATCCAGCATCCGGGCCACCTGCAGTGGGCTGTTATCACTGCGCCTGGTCAGTGGACTGAGGGCTACGGTTGCGCTGCGAGCGCGGTGGCCTTGCCTTTGCAGGTTTTCGGCGATCAGCGCCGGATAGAAGTCAGGCATACCTTCAAGGCCGACTATTACCAAAGGCTGTTCATCCTCTAAATTGCCGGCCAGTTGTGCCGTCGGCGCAAGGTAGACCGGTCGCGCCGCGCCTACCGGTGAAATGAGCTGGCAGTTTTGCCCCGGAGTGGCGTCCCGGACGTGTCCGTCAGGCTCAAGATTATGTGAGGTCTGTTCCTGAGACGCGCTGGCAACTGGCAGATTCATGTTGGCGTGGGCGCGTTCGTACGGCAGGCCGGCTGCGGCGGTAAGCCGTTGAAAATCGCCCAGTGCCTGCGTAATCGTCTCCTCGCCGAGCAGCCGGTAGGGATGCGAGGACGGCAGTGCGGGAAGGGCATGCATCCAGTTCGTGACCGGTTCTTCTCCATTCGGTAGATAGCCCAGAAGATCGATTGTTCCCGCATGCCAGTGCGTTGCCCCCATGCCCTTGGCGATCACTCGAACCCGCAGACCCGCGCGGGCAGCCGTATAGGCGGCAAAGAGGCCGGTCAGGCCGGCGCCGATGACGAGAAGATCGAGCATGCGTGAAGACTGTTCTTCATTGGGAGTTTCCGGCATTTGGAATCACAACCGTGCGGCACTCGCGGCGGTCCAGGTTTTCATTTCCTTTTCGAACGAAACTACTAAGCCAGATACAGTGTCTGTCTTGACCAGCCCTTTATCCCGGCCGCCATTCAGGCTATCTGATCGCGTATTCGGTTGGCGGCAGCCAGGTTGCTGGAGCCGCACCGCTGGAATGCGCACACAAGGTCGGTGAGGGATGGTTTTGTAGGGGGGCGTTGCGGGGGCGCAGCCCCTGCACAAGGGAGGGCCGAAGGCCCGACCGCCCATATAAAAGTAAAGAGTTGAGAGAGCACCATTGCTCGCCTCATTCCTAGATCGCAGATTAGTTGTGCCTGAGTAGTTTCTTTCGAACAAAGTATCTCAAGTACTGTGTCCGAGAATCAAGAATTGGAGCGATAGAAGGACGAGAGCGGGCTTTCCCTGTCATCGACCGGGAGATGATCGGCATTCAGAATACTCAGATAAATCAGTTCGTCCAGTCTCTCCTGGCGTAGTTGCTGTCCCCACAGGATCGGCGTGACGCCCTTCCAGCGTTCCTGCAGAAAGTCTCGCAAGAGCAGATTCGGCTCGGAAAGTTCCGCCTGCGGGTCGATGGCGGCGGAGCGCTGGGGCTCGTTGGAAGCAAGAGTGTGGGAGGGAGACGACGCCGTGCTCTTGTCGGCGCCTTCTGCAGCGGAGCCGTCGTTGTGATGATGGGCCGGAGATTGCATATGGGCCACCGCCCATTCTCCGGCTACGGGCGGGTTATCGGCGGTACGCATTTCGTGCAGGATGCCAACTGCGCGATAGGTGCAAAATCCCCCCTGGCAGGGCCCCATGCCAAGGCGTACGTCGCGGCGCAGATCGTCCAGTGTGACGGTCGGGTTGTGTTGCGCGGCGCCTTCCAACATCGAACGGGTGACGAGCTCACACTCGCAGATCAGCTCCGTTTGCAGCTCTTCCTCTTCAATTTCATTGAGTCTGTGACCGAGCCAGTAGTGGCCCTGTTCGACACCAGGCACGGTTGTCTCCGCAGTACGGCAAGGACGTGAGACACCTAACTGCGCGCAGGCGGCGTCGACTGCTGATTCAGCCATCAGGCGGAACGTCGTCCATTTGCCACCGGTAATGGTGAGGAAACCGCTGACACCGTCGCGCTGCTGGTGGTCGAGCAGTGCCAGGGCGCGGGTCGCGTCGCGGCTCTCTTGCGGTGATTCCTGCTCGTGCAGCTGCGTAGACTGGGACGCATTGCGGCTGTGAGCCGGCTCTTCCGGCGTGAGCGGTTCCTGGTAGAGAGGGCGGACGCCGGCCCAGGCTCGCAATATCCGGCTACTGCTGAGGCCGGGCACCAGTTTGTCGCCTTCGGTCAGCATCAAGTCTACTTCCCACTGCTCAATCGGCAGATTTTCGGGATCGGCGACCTGCTCGTCGGTCGTGCCGATGACACTGACGGTGTGAATCGGCACGAGAATGTCGCCGTCACTGGGCATTTTGCAGCGGTTGATGACCGTGTTTGTCAGACGGCGGTTGGTCGCGAGCATTACCCCTTTGCCCAGGATCATCCTTACATCTACACCTGCCAGCGCGGCGACCTTGCCGGACCATGCGCCAGCGGCGTTAATTACGAGGTCGGCTTCAATCCGCAGATTTTCGCCTGAAACGGCATCGAGAACGGTGGCGCCGGAGACTGCCCGATTGCCGTCGCCGCCGGAAAGATGGAGACCCGTGACCTCGTGATAAGGAAGAAGGAATGCGCCGGCCTGGCGCGCGGCCTGGGCAGTGGCGTGGGTGGCGAGGAAGCTGTCGGCGGCCGCGTCGGCCAGTTCGAAGACGCGACTGATGCGGGGATTCAGCAGAGGCTCACGCCGCAAAGCCGACACAGTGGGAATCTCGGTGCAGGGAATGTTGAGGCGACGGCAGGCGGCCGCGAAACGATCGGGGTAATCGTCCTCATCTTCGGGCGTAACGACGAAGAATCCGCCCGTGTCTTCGATGCAGTGGGTATGAGTACGGCGCAAGATGCGGTTTTCGCTGTTACATTCGAGGGCGCTGTCGACATCTTTCAACACGTATCGTGCGCCGCTGTGCAGCAGGCCGTGGTATCGCCCGGTCGTGCCGTGGGTCAGGTCGCGTTTTTCGACGAGGATGGTGCGAAAACCGCGCAGTGCGGCATCCCAGGCAACACCGGCGCCGGTTGCGCCGCCGCCGATCACAAGGATTTCCGTTTGCATCCGTTTCATCAAGGGGCTATCCAAAGTCGTGGAGCAGTTGGTGGATCTCCTGGGCACGGCTGCATTTGAGCGCTTTGGCGGCGAGCGCTCTGGCCGAGTCCATATCCACGCGCCGGATTGCGGATTTGACCATGGGAACGGCGGGGCCGGCGACGCTGATTTCATTCAACCCCAAGCCCAGCAACAGGGGCTGCACAGACGGGTCTCCACCGATTTCACCACAGATGGCGACGGAGATTCCGTTGGCGCGGCCCGCCTCGCAGGTCAGGGCAATCAGGCGCAGGACGGAAGGGTCAAGCGGGGTTGCGAGTGTGGCGACAGCGCTGTTCACGCGGTCGGCGGCGAGCGTGTATTGGGCCAGATCGTTGGTGCCGATGCTGAGAAAATCGACCTGGGGCGCGAGGTGATGCGCCAGCAGAGCAGCGGACGGCACTTCGATCAGGACGCCTACTTCCAGGGTGCCGAGTTGTTGACGGCAATGCAGATAGCCGGGAACCTCGTTAAGCAGGTCCAAAGTCTGCTGGACTTCGTTCACTTTCGAAATCATGGGGATGAGAATTCGAATGCGTGATACCGGCGAAACGTTGTGCGCAAGCTCCACCAAGGCCCGGGCCTGATCGATGAGCATCTGCGGATGGCGAAGCAGCAGGCGGATGCCGCGCACGCCGAGAAAGGGGTTGGCTTCGGCGGGTTGCTGCAGATAGGAAACCGGTTTGTCGCCGCCGATGTCAAGCAGTCGCACAGTCAGGGAATGGCTGTTTGTGTATGAATGCACATCCTGGTAGGCATCCAGCTGCTCGGAAATGGTAGGTGGGCTGGTGCGGTGCTGGAACAGGTTTTCAGTGCGAAGGAGACCGATGCCCTCGGCGCCGTTGGAGTGGATGTGGAGGAGATCTTCGCGGCTGTTGACGTTAACGCGTACGGGAATGCGTTCGCCGTCCGGAGTGAGGGCAGGCTCATGGGAATGCGAGAGCGCCTCGGCCTGAAAGCGCCGCAGCCGCGACCGGGTGAGTTCATATTGTTCGAGCGTCTCCTCATCCGGGTCCACGAGGAGACGACCACGAATTCCATCGACCACGCCGAACATACCGCTGTGCAGCTGCAGAATCTCCGCCCCGGCGCTGCAGACGAGAGGAATGCCCAGACTGCGGGCCAGAATGGCGGTGTGGGCGGTGGGTGTGCTGGCGGCCAGCGCAATGCCTACAACGTGGGCCTGGTCCAGATGGGTTGTATCGAAGGGGGTCAAGTCCTCGGCAAGCAGGATTGTGCCGTTGGGCAGCGGATTCAGCTGGCGGGCGGAAGTGATGCCCCCCAGGCGGTAGACTAGGCGCTGACCTACATCGCGGATATCGGTGGCGCGGCTGGCGAAGTACTGGTCGCTGAGGTCCTGGAAGAGTTTGACCAGTTGCCCCGTCGCCTGCCGGGTGGCACTGGTAGCGTCGGAACCTGAGTCGATGGCGGCGCGCACTGCTTCGGTCAAGGTGCTGTCATGGAGGATCTCGCGGTGAACGAGGAATATCTCCGCAGTTGCAGTTTGCCCAATCTGAGCGAGGCGTGCCAATTCCTCATCGACGAGCAGGCGGGCTGCAAGAAAGCGTTCCCACTCATCTTCGGGGTCGCCGACAGGCGGAGCGGGCGTCCCGCCTGAATCGTCGGCGGGGACCGGGGAGTATTTGTATAGGTTGCCGATGCCGACCCCGGGTGCTGCTGAGAGGCCGTGAAAAAGCTGCTGCACAGGTTTTCTCGCTGGCTTCAGAAGAGTGAGCAGAGCGCCTCGATGGCTGCGTCAGCGTCCGGGCCGGTTGCGGCCAGTTGCAGGCTGTGCCCCTGGCGGGCCTGAAGCTGCAGCAGTTGGAGAATACTTTTCAAATCGACGGCATTGCTGTTCCGGCTGAGGTTGGAGGCTGTAATCTCCGCCTGAAACTGGCTGGCAATGCGCACGACATCTCTACCGGAGCGCAGATGAAGACCGCGGGGATCACTGACAGTGACCACGACACTTTTGGAAAGTTGATGCGGCGGCTCCAACTGTGAAGAACGAGCGTCGGGGGGAGAGGAGTGGGAGTTGCTGCTATTTCCACCCTCTTGGTGCGGCTCATTCTTCTCTATTTTCCCCTCGAGAGGGGAGAAAGGTGAAGATTGATTCTCCATCTCAGAATTCCAAGGTTACGATACCTGGTTTAGTTTAGCTGGTGTTTGCCAGTTTCGGCGCCGATAGCGCGGCCTCGGCGACTCTGTTCACTGCTTGCAAAGGCTCACCCAGACTGGCATGAAGTGCGGCGACGATTGCACCCTCCACCAGCGGCGCATTGCTCAGGAGACAGTTCTGCCGCTGCTGCTCCGGTAACATTTCCAGCGCGATTTCCGCCGACATAACGGCGCTGCCGAGATCCATCAACACCAGTACACCGTCATCACACCAGACTTCCTCAATGGCGGAAAGTATCTTGAAGGCGTCGGTGCCAAATGTCTCACTGTCATCTGAGAGCCCGCCGGCATCACTGATGCCAACCTGGTCGCCGGCCATCTGTGCCGCCAATTCATGCACGCCCTGGGCAAGTTTGGCACTGTGGGAGACGATTACCAGACCGATCACAGTTGAAACTCCGGGGACCGACAACAATAATGACGGGTCAAATCCAATCTCACTCCGCCCAACAGAGAGTGCGTTCGACGGCTTTTTGCCAGCCGGCATAGTCCTGCGCCCGTTCGGATTCGTCGCTCTGCGGCTGCCAGACCTTGTCCACCCGCCATTGCCGGCGCAGACTTTCCAGGTCTGGCCAGAAACCGACGGCCAAGCCGGCTGCATATGCCGCGCCGAGGCTGGTTGTTTCAGCGATGCGGGGCCGGATCACCTCAGTTCCCACAATATCGGCCTGCATTTGCATCAGCAAGTCGTTAACCGTGGCGCCGCCGTCCACCTTAAGCTGGCGCAGTGGCACGCCGCTGTCGGCGTTCATGGCCTCCAGCACTTCGCGAGTCTGATAGCAGATGGATTCGAGCGCGGCGCGCACGATGTGTGCCCGGTTCACGTAGCGGGTAAGGCCAACGATGACGCCGCGGGCGTCGCTGCGCCAATGCGGTGCAAACAGGCCGCTAAAGGCAGGTACCAGGTAACAACCGCCGCTATTGGCAACGCTTTGGGCGATCTCTTCGGTCTCGGCTGCCGAACTGATCAGTTGCAGTTCGTCGCGCAACCACTGCACGGTGGCGCCAGCCATTGCTATCGAGCCTTCAAGGGCGTAGACCGGCGCCGACTCGCCCATCTGGTAGCAGACTGTTGTCAGCAGCCCGTTACGGCTGTGGACGATCTCCTCACCGGTGTTCAGGATCATGAAACAGCCGGTCCCGTAGGTATTTTTGGCTTCGCCAGGACTGAAACAGGTCTGGCCGACGGTTGCTGCCTGCTGATCGCCCAGGTTGCCGCAGATAGGAATGGCAGCGGCGAAAGGGCCATCCGGCGCGGTCGTGCCGTAGAAGGCCGGTGCGCTGCTGGGCCGGATTTCCGGCAACATTGAGCAGGGAATATCCAGGATGTCCAGCAGTTCGGCATCCCAAGCCAGGGTTTCCAGATCCATCAGCATGGTACGGCTGGCGTTTGTGGGATCGGTGACATGCACACCGCCGCCGGTGAGTTTCCAGATCAGCCAGCTGTCAACTGTACCGCAGATCAGTTCGCCGGCGTCGGCTTTTTCCTGGGCGCCATCTACGTTTTCCAGGATCCAGCGGAATTTCGGGCCGGTGAAATAGGTTGCCAGGGGCAGACCGGCCTTCTGCCTGACGGTGGACGCGTGGCCGGCCTCCTCGAGGCGCCGACAAATGCGGTCGGTGCGGGTATCCTGCCAAACGATGGCGTTGCAGACCGGTATGCCTGTGCGGCGATCCCACATGACCGCGGTCTCGCGTTGATTGGTGATGCCAATAGCGGCGATCTGACTGGGGTGGACGTTGCACTTGGACAGGGTCGCCCGGATCACGTCTTGGGTCTGCTGCCAGATTTCCAGCGGATCGTGTTCGACCCAGCCGCTGCGAGGGAAGATCTGTTCGTGTTCCTGCTGGTCGAAACCGACAACTGCACCATTCTGGTCAAAAAGCATGAAACGGGTGCTGGTCGTACCGGAGTCGATTGCGCCAATCAGTTGAGGCATCAGTCGGCACCAGTTTTCGTGAACACCTCGGCAGCGGTTTCGAACAGGAAGTAGGCGCTGGTCGCGCCCGGGTCCTGGTGACCTATGGAATGCGGGCCAAGGTAACTGGCGCGTCCTTTTCTGGCCTCAATTTCAATCGTATGTTTCATGCCCAAATGGGCGGCCTGGCGGGCTGCGGCCAGAACGACGGCGGTGCTCTGTTGGGTAGCCAGCGCTGCTTCCATCGCCTCCACCGCCGGCTGGATCGTATCGATCATGGTCTTGTCATCGGTCTGGGCCTTGCCCCGTTGCTGGAGTCCGTCCAGGCCGAAGCGGAACATCTGCGTCAACTGGGCAAGGTCGACCGAGCTGCCGTTTGTCGGGCTGGTGGCGGCGCGCAGGAAAAAGGTTCCATACAGTGGGCCGGCAGCCCCGCCAACCCCGCTGATGAGCGTCATGGCAACCGAACGCAGGAAGGAACCAATGTCTTCCGTTTGCTCTTCATCCTGT
The DNA here is from genome assembly GCA_965116395.1 of Caldilineaceae bacterium. Classification (GTDB taxonomy): domain Bacteria; phylum Chloroflexota; class Anaerolineae; order Caldilineales; family Caldilineaceae; genus Bin5. Next base: position 3,243,021 of record OZ220684.1, on the reverse strand, counting down.
AGACGCTCCTGCAGCTTTCCCATACCGCGACGCATATTGACTCCGTGATCCGCATCGCCAATTGCTGTATCCAACTCGGTCAGATGGTCTTCGTTCTCGATGATACGAGCAGCGTAAGCCAAAAGCCATCTGCGAAGCTGCGTTACTGTGATCTCCTGACCCATTTTCGTCTTCCGTGATTCCTATACAATTCAGTCACCAGTGCAGCGCGGGTGTATGGACGGGCGCGTCCCACAGGTCCTGTAGTTCGTTATCCAGTCTCATCAGAGTTACGGTATATCCGCCGCGACCGAGGCTGGTCAGATAGTTTCCAACCAATTGGCGCTCGACCCGAATTCGATTTGCGACCAACATATCGTGAATGGCCTCGGAGAAGAGATACAGTTCCAGCGGCGGCGTTCCCCCCATCCCGCTAATCAAGAGCAGTACGCGATCGCCGGCAGCAAAGGGCAGGTCTTTGAGAATGGGCTGTCCGATCAGGCCGACGATCTCTGACATGCCTTTACTGACAGAACGCACTTCGCCAGGTTCACCGTGGATGCCTACACCGAGTTCGATCGAATCGTCTGCCAGGATGGCCCCGGGGCCGTTGCGCGGGAGCGTGTTCACGTTGGTGCCCACGCCCATACTACGGCAAGAGGCGATAGCCCGCCGCGTTACTTTCACGGCTTCGTCCAGCGTGTATCCGGATTCGGCGGCAGCCCCGGCGATTTTACAGGCCAGCGCGGCCGCGCCGAGCCCGCGGCGGTTGGCGACGTTCGCAATCGATACGTCGTCGTTGACGAGCACATAGCGGGCGTCGATTCCCTCCTGCAGAGCAAGCTCGATGGTCAGTTCGGTGTTGAGTACGCCGCCGGCATAGTTTTTGACGACGAATAGCACGCCTCCACCGTGATCGACCGAATGGACAGCCGCCAGCAGCTGAATGGGGGAAGGACTGGTAAAGATCGGGCCGGGGCAGGCGGCATCCAGCATACCAAGACCGACATAGCCGGTGGGCAAAGGTTCGTGTCCACTGCCGCTGCCGCTGATAACCGCGACTTTCCCGGAACGGGCCGTTACCGTTCGCTCGACATAGTCCGGGTCAAAATGTACTTTGATTGTGTCCGGGTGACACAGCGCCATGCCACGCAAACTCTGCGTGATGTCACTGCCCGGTTTATTCATCAGGCTTTGCATAATTCAATGTGGGCAATGCTCTGAAACACCACGGCTATTGTAGCCTGAAGTGCGGCGTTTTCCAACGCTGCGGGTGGCCAGCGGCAGGCGCAGTACAAGCTCAGTGCCGACCAGGTTCAGAAAAAAGCTTTTCATCAACGCCCAGTTCGGCGGCCAGAGCGATAAGCTTCTGCCAGGTCCCATCTTCGACGTAGATACCATCCACACGCCCCTTTCGGGTTCGCAGATACTCCAGTTCGCCGGGGTAATAGACACGTTCGACACCTTCTGCAGGGGGAGTTGCCGTCAGATATCGGGCGAATTCGGTTACTTCCTGTTTGAACTCCGTCAGCGGACGAAAGGCATCAACCTGGAAGACGGCCATGAAACAGCCGTCATTGTGGCGGCCCGTCGGTTCAATCCCAAATCCCAGGCCGGTGAGCAGCCCGGAGAGTATCTCTACCATCGCGGACAGACCGTAGCCTTTGTGACCTTCCGAACCGCCCAGGGGCAGCATGGCCCCGCCTTTGCGAGCGGCGGCAGGGTCGGTGGCGGCGCGTCCTTCGCTGTCGATCACCCAGCCGGTGGGTATCGACTGCCCGCGCTCAATGGCAACCCCCAATTTGCCGCCGGCAACAGCAGAGGTAGCGATATCGATGTAGAAGGGACCTTCCAGATTGGAGGGGACAGCGATGCAGATTGGATTTGTGCCCAATCTAGGCTCACGCCCGCCGAAGGGGGCGACGCTCTTTGGGCCGCGGCCAGAGTCAGCGGTCATGAGGCCAATCATGCCGGCTTCGGCGGCCATCAACGGGTAGTCTGTCAGACGCCCGACGTGGCCCTGACGCACGACTGTGGCCGCGGCGACGTTTTCCTGGCGCGCTTTGTCGATGGTCAGTTGCATCGCTCGTTCTGAAACCGTGAATCCAAAGCCCCAGTTTCCGTCTACGACCGTTGTTGCCCGGCTTTCCTGAATGATGTCAAAGGGAGCGCCGGGCTGCATGTGCCCCCTTTGGATGGAGGCGATGTACCCTGGAATATGGATAATGCCGTGGGAGTCGTGGCCGGCCAGATTGGCGGCAATCAGGTGGCGCGAGACGATGCCGGCTTCAGCGGCGGAAGCACCCGCGGCTACCAGGAGTCGTCCTGCGATCTGTTCGAGTCGATCAGCAGCAATCTGTGGCATTGTGCAAACTCCAGTTGCCTGTGGTCAGCTGGCAGCGCAGTCAGCTGGGAATGTGGTGAACGATCGCAGGATAATAGACGGTTACCTGCTGGAAAACTCCGGACGTCCCAGAGCGTCGGTGGAATCGTGACGCTCATAGTAGTTGAGATGTCCGCCGGCATCGGCGAGGATGCGTTGCCGGGCCAGGGCGACACGGTCCGGGTTGCTATCGGCTATATTCACGCGGCAGGCGGGGTCGGTTTCGAGGTCAAACAGGCGCGGGCCCAACTTCTGCTCAGCGGACGCCGATTTCTGCGCCGGCTGCGTCTGCCAGTCAATGGTGCTGAAGAACCAATTGCGGTCATCGCGGTACCAGACGGAGTTGCCATAGCGACAGGTCAGATATTCGCGACGGGAGAATCCGCTGCCTTCTTCAAGCAGCGGCAGAAGACTTTGGCCTTCAACCGGGTGGGCAGACTGTTGCCGGGTCGCCGCAAGAATTGTCGCGGGAACGTCCAGGGTGTAGACCAGTTCGTCCCGCACCTGGCCTGCTCCCAGACCGGCGGGATGGCGCATGAGCAGGGGAATGTCCATGGTGCCAGGGTACATATAGTCGGCCGGTTTCCCCATGATTTTGTCGGGATTGTCACCAAAATTGGTGCCGTGGTCGCTGAGGAAGAAAATCAGCGTGTTTTCTCGCAGCCCGAGCCGGTCGACGGTATCCAGGAGACGGCCGAACCAGGTGTCCACCATTGTGACCAGCCCGGCATAATTGGCGCGGATGCTGGGAATGCGGTCGGCGTACTGACCGGCGAACGGCCCGTAAGCGGCGGTCAGACAGATAGGTTCACGTTCGGCGCGGCTGCCATAAAGATCATAGTAATGCAGAGGCGCTTCCCATGTTTCGTGGGGGCTGAAACTGTCGACATAGAGATAGAAGGGAGACGTGTCGCGGCTGCGTCCGGGTGCGTGGTTGTCTCGCAGAAAATCGATGGCCCGCTGAAAGGTGCGGGCGGTCGGCCATTCTTCCTCGGGTTGCTGAGGCCGCACATTGACGAGGTGGGCGGCGATCCGCTCATTGGCGCCGGCGCGATAGCGGTCGAACAGAGCGGGGTCGGCGTCGGCGACAGCATGCCAGCGGTCTTCGGCCTGGCCGCGTACGAATTCCCACTGCTGAAAGCCGCGTGTAAAGTTCATACCCGGCACAAAATAATGGGGCACGTCAGCGATGAATCCGGTATGGTAGCCTGCCTGCTGCAGCGTTTCGGCAATTGTGCTTTCCTCGGCGGACATTGGCTGCCAGCCGGGCAGGTAGACGTTGTCCCAGGGGACCGGTCTATAGTCGTTGAAAGGGAAGGCCCGACGCCCAGAATGCAACGTGCGCCTGGTTGGGATTGTGGGCAGGCATTCGGGGTGGGCACGGGAAAAGCGGACGCTCTCTCGGGCAAATCGATCGATAGAAGGGGTGTGAATCCACTCGTTTCCATAGCAGCCGAGAAACGCCGTGCGCAGCGTATCGGCAGTGACAACGATTACATTTGGTTGGGTGCGGTCGTCTTCGTTCATTCTCGGGGTTGCCCAGATAGATGGATTTATTGAATGAGTGGTTCCAGAAGTGTCAGTTCACTGGTATTGGCAGGTACCCATCCTTGGGCGCCGTTATCCAATCGCACATACCACCAGACGATCGTATCGCTGTTGCCTTCCAGCCAGATCGGGCCGTTGAGAATTGTCATATGATCGGCGTTTTGCAGATCGGTGACGATGGCCCCGGCTTGTGCCCCGGCCTCGGTGCGCAGTGAGATCTTATACTCGGGCAGGAGCCGGACCCGATCGCCGACATTCATCGGGATTGCGTTGCGACTAGGGGGCAGCCCATTGGTTTCGAAGATGACGACATCGGTTCCAGCGGCCCCCGAGGATGACCCGACAGAAAATGCCGACGACGATCCAGACTGGGTCAGGTCTCCTGAGAACCATTCGTTGAGGAACCAGCCGCCGAATAGGGCGGAAATCGCGAAAAGTATAGCGCCGAGCAGCAAGAGGGAGTTGCCCGATGCCGGCGCAGGCGCCAAACCGGCAGTAGCGGCTCTACCCCTGGGTTGGACCGAAAGCGGATCGCTTTCCAACTGCATCCGCAGGGGGTAAAGGCGGACAGGTCGGTCGCTCTTGTAGCGATCTTCTATAAGGCGAAGGCTCTGGCGCACGGCGATCTCATAGAGTGCGTCGGCTGAAGTGTTGTTCATATGGATTTCGGCGCGTACAGGACGTCCGCGTCGGTCCATGAGTACAAGCAGGCCGGCCAGGGGGGCGCCTTGCAGGTCGGTCAGATTGTAATAGTCGGCGCGAATTCCCTGAAGGTCGGCGTGTGGTCTGAACCTGCGAATCACACTCAACGTACCTGGGTTTCTCACAGCCTCAACCATCGTTCTGTTCTCCAGCACACTTCAATACTTGCCACCGCTGCTCGCCTTTTTACTCCCTGCTCGCCTTTCTTTCGCGTAATCGCGGATGTGTAGGCCAAAGTTCTTTGTTCTGAAGCAGTCTTCGAATCGTCGTTTTTCGTCGATAACCAGGCAGTTGACTGCCAAGATACTCTATTCGGGAAGTTGCAGGGAAACGATTCCGGCAACCTGAACCGACTCTTCACCGTAGAGGACAATGCGCAGGTCGAATAGACTGGGCAAGTCCGGCCTCAGCATACCCTGCCAACGCAGACTATCACCGGTTTTGCGAAACGGGAAATCGCCGGTCGGGATACCCATAATTTCGGCGCCGCGCTCGTCGAGCCCGGCATAACCGAAGGTTGTGCCCTTGAGGAGATCTCCCGGGGCGGCTGACCAAGTGTATGTGATTTTGAGAGGTGTCCCCTGCAAGGCCATGGTTGGTTGATGTATGGGCCGGATGCCCTTTATCACAGTGCGATGAACACCGGCGGCGCGGACGTACCCTTCCGCCACGCGATAGACGCGCAGACGCAGCATATAGTCGACGCTGCTGATGTTAGGCCAGGGGCCATCGAAGTCGAGCGAGTCGCCGGCGATGCGCTCTGCGCGCAGGCCGGAGAAAAGGAAGTTGGCGCGCCCGTCAACGATTCCGGTCAACTGAATATCGGTTCCGCGGATAAAATCGCCGACATCTATCCGCATCTCGGTCGGCCCGGCGAAAGCAATCGCGTTTTCGGGGACAGGCAGGCCCTGGAGGTCGCCAAGCTGCGGCAAATCGGCGATCTCGCTCAAGTCCGGCAACTCCAGCTCTTTCAGCAGATCCAGGTCAAAACCGGGAAGTTGATCCAGCAGGTCATCGAAGCCTGGCAGTGAACGCGGCGAGGGCGGCTTAGGCATTTGGGGCGCGCCGGGCAGATCCGGGAAGCTGCAGGCGGCCAGTAGAACTAGCGCGATGAGCGTAGAAGAAAGCAGGTGCAAGAATCTCACTGACGGACACTCCTGATAAGCAATGTGTATTCGTAGTTTTTCTGAAGCATTCGCGCTCCTCTCCGCCACGACCCAGTCCTTTTCTTCTGCTTCTGCCCGGTCAACCCGGCCAGAGAAAATCCATCCAGGCACGCCCCTTTGGCCATGGCTGCTGCTGCGAGAAATGTCTGGCGGGCGGCATGCATTATTCAGGGCGCTCGACGCCGTAGATGCGATAGCCGTTTACCAACATGCCGCCATCAACTGCTATCCGTTCACCGGTGATGAAACTGGACTCGTCCGAGGCCAGGAAGACGGCGGCGGCCGCGATTTCGTACGGCAGGCCGTTGCGGCCGAGCAGCGTATCATCGGTCGGGCGCGGTGATTCCAAGTGCGGCGGGCGGGTCTCGATGGGACCTGGAGCGATGGTGTTGACGCGGATATTGTAAGGAGCCAAATCGTTGGCCGCAATGCGGGTCAGGGATTCGACCGCGCTCTTGGCAGTGACGTAAGCTGCGCAGCGGGGCAGGGGGACGATGCCATTGATGGAGGAGATGTTGATGATATTTCCCCTGCCAGCCTTCGCCATGACACGGCCCGCCAGTTGTGAACAGACAAAAACCGCCGTCTGATTGACGCTGACCACGTGATCCCAGACGGACTGGGATATCTCGAGGAAATGGCCGTTTTCGCCGAGGACAGCGGCATTGTTGACCAGGATGTCGATGCGGCCAAAGCGCCGCACCGTCTCGTCGACCAGTAGTTCTACGTCGGGACGGCTGGATACATTGGTCCTGACAAATATGGCAGTGCCGCCGGCGCTTTGCAACTCGTCATGAACGCGCCGCCCGGACTGCTCATCCTGCTCGGCGATGACAACACTCGCCCCCTCTTCAACAAACTGTCTGGCGATCGTACGCCCGATCCCGCGACCGCTACCGGTAACTATGGCGACTTTCTCCTTCAGCCGCATCTTCCTTCCTTCCGCTACGAATCTTCAGTGTACAGTAGTCACCCCCGCTTGGCAACTGAAAGTGGAAAATAGGCATCAAAAGATGCCGGACAGGTCAAGGCGTTTCGCCAGCCGGTCGGCGAGCAGCACAAGCACCATGCCCACCAGTCCATTGAAGAGACCGGCGGCTGTCGTAAAGTCGAAGCGCGCCTGGCGGATGCCCACTCGATATATAAACGTTTCGATCACGTCGGCGGTAGAGAGTATCATATTGTTCTGCAGGATAAAGATCTGTTCGAAGCCGACATTGAGGAAGAAGCCTATTTGCAGGATAAAGAGAGTGACGATGGTCAATGCCAGGCCGGGCAGGGTCACATGGCGCATCAGCTGCCAGCGGTTGGCGCCGTCAATTATGGCAGCCTCGTAGAGGGTAAGGTCGATGGTCGAGATGGTGGCCAGATATATGATTGCGGCCCAGCCGGTCTCTTTGAGCAATGATGAGATAATGACAATCGGTTGAAAGAGAGCCGGCTTCTGGAAGAAGGCGACCTTTTCCATGCCAAATGCGGAGATGATGTTGTTGATCAAGCCGTTGGCCGGCGACAGTACGATATAGAGGATGGCGCCGTAGATCACCCAGGAAAGGAAGTGAGGCACGTACACGACGGTCTGGACAAAACGCTTATAGGCCATGTGGCGAATTTCATTTATGAAAAGCGCCAGAATGATGGGGGCGGGGAAGGTGACAAGCAACTTGAATGCAGCAATGGAGACAGTGTTGCGGAGAACGCGCAAGAAGGCCGGGTCGTCGAAAAGCGTGTTGAAGTGGGCAAGTCCAACCCAGGGGCTGCCCCAGATGCCCCTCATCAGCTGATACTTCTTGAAGGCGATGATGTTGCCGAACATGGGGTAGAAGCGGAAGATGATGAAGAAGACAAAGGGCAGGACGAGCATCAGATAGAGATAGCGGTACGTCCAGGCGTTGAAGAGAAATTGCGCCCAGAAGCCCCGGCGGCGGACCGATGGTCTTACGGCGTTGGAAACGGCTGAGGTTGCCACGTAGCTATCCTTTTGAGGCAGTGGTAGGAGACCAGATGCTGCGCTGGTCTCCTACCACTGACATTGAACTACAGTCTACAGTCTACTAGATTTCGTTGACCTGCTGGGTGAGCAGCGGGCCACCGTTCTTTTCAAAGAAGTCGAGCCATTCGCTCCAGCCCTGGTCGAGGTCGATGGTGCCGGCTACTGCCTGCGAGATGAACTCGCCGAAACGGGTTTGCAGACCGGGCCAGTGCTCCTTGTCGGCGGCAACGGGTCGGGGCTTCTCTGTGATCTTGAGGTATTCCTGGGAGATAACCTGGGCAGCGAGCGATTCCTCGGAATACTTAGCCGCGAGCATATCCTCGAAATGCTTCTTCATGTCGGCCGGGAAGGTGGGGAAGGGCTGCACACCACCCAAAGTACCGATAGTCAGCCAGAGACCCCAGAAGACGTTGATGTCCTGGACCTCATTCTGTTTCTGAGACCACTCGTCTCCCATGGCCTTTTTCTCTTCCGGCGTGTACTCGACACACCAGCCGTTCTCGTTGAGACCTTTATTGGTCACGCCGAGAACGCCTTCGCAGATGATCTGGGAAGCGATTTCCGGGGTAAAGAACCAGTCGATTACGCGCACACAGTCATCGGGATGCTCGGCCGTGGTAGGAATAACGAAGCACCAGGGCCAGCCTTCGCCAGTATAGCCGCGCCCACCCGGGCCTTCGGGGGCGGGACCGGCGACGACAGTGGCTTCAGGAGCGACTGTCCTGATCTGATCCTGCGCGAAATCTACGGCGCTCCAGGCGGTATAGACGTTGCCAGCGATTCCGCCGCGGAAGGCGTTGTCCTTCTGACCGAGCGGGATGCTAATCGAATCAGGATGGAATCCGCCGTCAGCCCAGACAGAGCCCATCCAGGCCAGTGCGTCTTTCATGCCCGGCTGTACCCAGTCCAGCGCCAACTCTCCGTCCCGATCTCGCCAGAAGCCGTTGAGGTGATGGCCGACAGCCACGCCAAAGGCATGGAAGAAATCGTCGTCGAAGCGGACGGAGTTATAGAGCAGGCGGCCATAGGTGTCGTCCTGGCCATTGCCATCGGGGTCGCTGTTGGTGAAGGCGCGCAGCACTTCGCCGTACTCATCAATCGTTTCGGGGATGCCGAGGCCGAGCGATTCCAGCCAGTCGCCGCGGTACTGGCTGCACCAGATGTTGAGGTCGTAGATATTGTGCGTAACGGCGTATTGCATGCCATCGTAGACGGTGGAGGCCCAGGCGCCTTCAGGCGTGACGGCGAGGATGTTCTGGCCGTACTGTTCCAGCCGGGGCCCGGTTTCGATGATGATCTGATTTTCCATCATCAGCGGGATATCATTGAAGGCATTGCAGAATTGCAGGTCGGCGAGGTCGCCGCTGGCAATCTGGACGGGGATCTTGTCCAGGTAGGCTGCGTAGCTGACCCAGCGGTTCTCGAACTCAATATCGGGGAAATTGGCACGCAGAAGCATCATGCGCTGCGACTTCTCGGAGGCCTCCACGCTGCCTCCGCCGATGTGGGAAATGGAGATGGCCTTTTTCTCGCCGGACGGCATATCGGAGTCGCCGGAGTCGGCCATATCAGACGGACCGGCGGGAGCACAGGCGGCAAGGTAGGCGCTGAATGTACCTACCCCCATCAATTTGAGGGCTTGGCGGCGGGTGAACTTGGATTGTGCGGACATGTTTGAATTCCTCCTGTGGGATCCGAATTCTGGATCGAGTGAAAGAGACAAACTTCGCCTCACGTCAGCCAAAATGGATGATTCTCGGAAACACGGTTAACAGACGTTCAAGGGAAACCGGTTCGCAGCGTTACCTACCCTTTGATGGCGCCCAGAAGGATGCCTTTTATAAAGTAACGCTGGAAGAATGGATAGGCGATCAACATAGGGATCGCGGCGATAATCACGCTGGAGGCCTTGAGCGCTTCCATGCCGGCCAGCCGCTCAAAATCATCTGCGCTTGCAGTCTGCGTAGCGAGCTGCATAGACCAGATCATGTCGCGCAGGATCACTTGGAGCGGTTGCTTGTTGCCGTCGTTGATGAAGAAGATCGCCGGCAGGAACAGGTTCCAGTTGGCGACGACGTAGAACAGGGTCAACGTAAGCAGGACGGGGACTGATAGGGGCAGCATGATATAGATGAGCACCTTGAAGTCGTTGGCCCCATCGATGATGGCCGATTCCTCCAGTTCCTTAGGCAGCGCTTGAAAATAGCTCTTCAGCACGATCATGTTGAAGGTATTTATCGCATAGGGCCAGATTAGCGACCCCCAACTGTCAATGAGGCCTACCTCCCGCACAGTCAGATAGAAGGGAATGAGGCTGGGAGGAAAGATCATCTGGAAGACGATCAGGGCCATAAAAATACCCCGGCCCGGCAGGTAGGTTCGTGAGAGCGGATAGGCGCAGAGAATGGTCATGGTCATCTGCACCAGCGTCGCGTAGAAGGTGATGAGGAAGGAGTTGCGATAGGCCAGCCAAAAGGTGCCGCCAATGATAAGGCGCTCGTAGGCATCAAAGGAGAAGCCTACCGGCCAAATATAGACTTCTCCGCGGAGGATTGGGGCTTCGGCGCTGAAGGAACGGGCGATGGTATGGAGGAAGGGCGTCACTGCGATGAACGCGAAGATACCGAGACCCAGATAGATCAGGATCGACTCAAGGCGGAATCGGAAACTGCTGGAAGCGATCATATGACACCTTAACACCGGTGGCTGGTTGTCGGTAGCTTGTGTGACTAGCAAACTCTGTGAAGCCAGTTCACAGCTAGTGGGGTGCCCGGAGTATTCAGCATTCACGCCGCCTCTGCTCAGCAAATCTCGAGTTGCGAAAATAGGACAAACGCCGTCTTAGGCTCGACGGGGCGCGGTGGAGGCGCCTGATTTCGGTTGAGGAGGAACTGTAATGCTTCGTGAATGCGCCTGTTCTCGTAGGGGGCGCGGGTAGGAAACAATACGACTTGCGCAAGAAATACTAACATAGACGGAAAGAGTTGCCAAAGCATCTCAAAAAATCCGGCTTATCCCTGGATGGGAACGAGTTTCCGGCTTCCTCCGGACTGCAGTGCGTTGTGAGGGCGAGACGCCGGCAGACCTGGAGTGGCCGCCAACGAAATTGAATGCGTTAGGACGAGGGGGTTGAAGGAGGGAAATTGTCAGGTTGGTGATAGGGAACCAGCTCTGCGAACAGTTGACAAGCGATGGACGAGAGATCACGAGAGTTTACAAGAGTTCACGATAGAAAACGCGTCTCACTAATGCATAGAGATTATTGGAGGATTATCGATGGGGCGCGGCGCTTGTCGTTTCCGATTACAGCGGGTCTGCTATTCACACGCCGTTGCGAGACCGGTACCTGACGTCAGTATGCGCCGATCTCGGTAAGTCGATCGTCGTCGATGCCGAAGTGGTGCGCGATTTCGTGGCGGACGACCCTTTGGACGAGTTCGTGGACTTCCGAGTCGGTGCGGCAGCGCATGAGGATCGGGCGGCGGTAAATGCTGATTTTGTCCGGCATGACCAGGTTGTAGCCGTGTGTTCGGTCGGTCTGGGGGATGCCCTGGTACAGGCCCAAGAGATGGCTGCGCTGACGCACGCCTACGGACTGAAGGACGGCGCGGTCGGGCCACTCCTCGACGACGATAGCTACGTTTTCCAGGCAGTCAAGGAAAACTTCGGGCAGGTCTTCTATCGCGCGCAGTACCAATTCGTCGAATTGATCCTGGCTTCTGTTCGGTTTCATGTGGCTATGCGAAAGAATTACTCTTTGCTGTCATTCTCGAGGTTGCACTGAACCAGCGGCCCTTCAGGGTCGCTTCCGCTGTGATACTTATAAGTTTCGCCGCCGGTTTCCAGTTCGATCAAGTAGCCCGGCGTGATCATCTGCGCATACATCCCGTCCGGCTCCGGACAGCCCAGGCTGGTGTCACTCCACTCCACCTCTTCGGTGCTGACAACGGTGACCTCGTCGGCCGCGGCGCTTGTTGCCTGAATGAGGTCCTCTGTGGCCCGTTCGACCAGGCGGGAAAGGACATCTTCCCCGACCATTTGGATCGCAACTTCGACCATCTCCGACGCGGCGGGCGTTCCGTCTTCGGTGCACTGCACCAGTGGTCCTTCGGGGTCGGCGCCGGTGTGGTAGTTAAATGTGTTGCCGTCGGATTCCAGGACGATCAGGTAGCCCGGTGTGATCACCTGGGCATACATCGCGTCCGGATCCGGGCAACCGAGACTGGAGTCGCTCCACTCAACCTCTTCGGTGCTGACAACGGTGACTGCGTCGGACAAGGCACCGGTTGCTTGCACCAGGTCTTCTTTGGCCCGCTCGATCAGGAGAGTCAGCGCGCCTTCGTCCATTATGATTACTCCTACGGATTCCGTTGGGAGGGTGAGAGCCGCGCTTGCGGGCGTCCCGTCTTCGGTGCAATGCACCAGAGGTCCTTCGGGGTCGATCCCAGTGTGGTAGTCATAGGTGTTGCCGTCTGACTCGAGGACGATCAGGTAGCCAGGCGTGATCATCTGGGCGTACATCTTGTTTGGCTCCTGACAGCCGAGGCTGGTGTCGCTCCACTCTACCTCTTCGGTGCTGACAACGGAGATTGCGTCGGACTCGGCGCTGGTTGCCTGCATCAGATCTTCTGTCGCCCTTTCGATCAGCCGCGGCAGCACGTCGTCAGCATCCATTTGGGTCTCTTCTTCGGGCTCCTCGGTGGGTACGGCAGCCACACCTGCAGGCGTCCCGTCTTCTGTGCACTGCACCAGCGGCCCTTCGGGATCGGCGCCGGTGTGAAAGTCGTAGGTGGTGCCTCTGCTCTCCAAAACGATCACGTAGCCCGGCGTTATCATCTGGGCGTACATCTCATCCGGATACGGGCAATCGAGACTGGTGTCGCCCCACTCCACTTCTTCGGTGCTTACGAGGATGATTTCATCGGCTTCGGCGCTGGTTGCCTGCACCAGGTCATCTTTGGCCCGCTCGATCAGCCGGGACAAAGTTTCATCAGCCTCCTCTTCCACAGCGGTCGGCTCTGCTCTCGGCCCCAGGAAGCGCCGGAGGCCGCAGGCGCTCAGCAACAACGAAGCAACTATGAGCGCGGCGGCGACCTTTGTTGCAATCGAGAGCCGCGGCTGCCGGCGATGAGCGCCTCTTTCCTTTGAAATCTCAGGCACAGTTTCTCCCCGTGTTGTGAACGTAGGTAGGAAGTGCAGTCTTCTCCCTTTGCTCTGGAGAAAAAGCCTTCAAACTACGAACTAATTCTAATAGGCGAGCTGAACCAGTAGATCCTGCAAGATTCCCAAGACGATGAAGACGACAATCGGAGAGATGTCGATCATGCCGATTGAGGGAATGAGCTTGCGGGCCGGTTCCAGCACGGGTTCCGTCACCTGAAACAGAAGCTGTACAATCGGGTGATGGGGGTCCAGGTTCGGAATCCATGTGATCAGAATTCTGATCAACAGGATGAAGGTATAAATCTGAAGTACACGGGCCAAGAGCAGGAAGATCACGGCTACTCCTTACGTTATTAGAACTATACGAACGAATCACCTGTGCCTGGCAGCCGGCATTTGTGCAAGTTGCCAGACTCTATTTTAGCTGCCGCCTAATTCCTGGCTGCGCCGGTAGGCAGTATCCACGGCATCGATCAATGCTGAGCGAACGCCGGCGCGCTCCAACACGAGGGTACCGGCGGCGGTCGTGCCCGCGGGGCTGGTTACTCGGTTGCGCAGGTCAGCGGGATGGAGACCGCCCTGGCGCATCAACTCCACACTACCCTCTACGGTTTGTAACACCATCTGTTGCGCTTGGTCGCGGCTGAAACCGATGTGAACGCCAGCATCGATCAGAGCTTCGAGCAGGAGATAGACAAATCCCGGACCGGAACCGCTTAACCCGGTGGCCATGTCCAGGTAATGCTCCTCTGTCGCGTAGATGGCCTCGCCCATCGCTTCAAGAATGGCCTGGGCTGCGACGCGGTCAGATTCGGTTACGGCGGCGGTGTCGGTCCATACTGTCATACCCTTGCCCACCTGGGCCGGCGTGTTAGGCATGGACCGTACTATCTTGTCGTGGCGGAGACCGGATGTAAGCGTGTCGATGCGCACGCCTGCCATAATACTGACTACGAGTGCGGCGGCGGACAGGTTTCCTTTCAGGTCCGCCATTACTGGCGCCAGCACTTGTGGCTTGACCGCCAGAACGACGACGGAGGCGCCGACCACGGCCTGGCCGTTGTCTGTCTCGGTTGTCACGCCGTATGTGCTGTTCAGAAAGTCGCGGCGGGCGGGCACTGGCTCGGAGACGCAGATCTGAGTTGGTGTGAGGAGCCCTTTTCCTATGAGTGAACCAATGATGGCCTCACCCATGGCGCCGCCGCCGATGAAAGTTATATTGCCTTGTAGCTGATTCATTCATACTCCCTGTGGCCGAAGATCGCGGTGCCGACGCGCACAATTGTGGCGCCCTCTTCGATTGCGACTTCAAAATCGCTTGTCATACCCATAGACAGATGCTGCCAGGTGGCCTGGGGAAACTGTGCCGGCGGGAATGTGTGCCGCAACTCCTGAAGTAGGCAGCGCAATTTTCGGAAAAGCGGCCTTACCTCTTCGGCATCGTCTACAAAGGGGGCCATCGTCATCAGACCGCAGTAACGTAATGCGGGCAGGTCCAGCAGCGCGGGCAGCGCGTCGACCAGGCTGGCTGGAGAAAAGCCATGCTTGCTCAGTTCGCCGCTGACGTTGACTTCCAGCAGGACGTCGAGCGGGTGGTCGTTGGCGGCGGCCAGCCGGCTCAGGCGTTGGGCGATTTTCGGCCTGTCCACTGAATGGATAAGGCAGATCGCGTCACTGGCCGTCCGGGATTCAGCGGTAGGCGGGCCCAACGCCAGTTTTGCCTTGCGGCTCTGGATAGTGCCGATGGCATGCCAGCGAATCTCGTTCAAGCCGGCTGCAGCGGCGGCATCGACCTTCGGCCAAAGTTCTTCGAGCCGATTTTCGCCAAAATCAACCTGGCCGGCGGCGGCGGTTTCAGCGATCAGCGCCAGCGGCTTTGTCTTGCTCACCGCCACAAGCGTGATTTCGTCCGGGGACCGCTGCGCGCGTTGCGCGGCCTGGGCCATGCGTGCGCGTACCTGGCGCAGGTTTTCAGCAATCGTCATGGCAGCACGTCACAGTCGGCGTATCGGGAGATGCGCTAGCGCATCACAGTTTATCAGAATACCAAATAGGCGCCCGACCAGCGATGAGGGCACCACTCAGACACCTTATTGTCGCCAATAGTTCAGATTTCGTCCAATTCAGTTTTTCTGGGTGGCGGCCTGCTGCTCGGCGCAATGGAGAATGCTGCACTCGGAGGGCGGTCTTTATTTGATCAGCGCCGGCAGCAGCGCGTAGAACTCGGTGGATTTCACGACTTCGGCCAGCGAAACACTATCCATGACAGTGTGGGCTGTCACTTCGTCGCCGGGCGCGAAACCGATGCTGGGAATACCGGCTTTGCCGCGCCAGTAGATGCCATTGGTGCTGAAATCCCACTTGCTGGTGGGTGCGTCCGGCAGGCCGATAAGCTTGCGGGTCGCTTGCCCCGCTTGTACCAGCGGTTCATCCTCTTCCAGCGCCCAGGCGGGGAAATACTTTTCGACCGGAAAGACGAAGCCGGTATAGCTTGGCTCATCGTAGTAGAGCATCTCGAGCGTCACGTCCTCGGCCTGTTGATTGGATGGCGGAATCAGAGCGCGCACCTGCTCGATCACGGCTTCCAGATCCTCGCCGAAGGTCACGCGGCGGTCAATGTAAACGGTGCACTGATTGGGGACAGCGTTGAGGCTGGGCGTTTCGACTTCGATGTCGGTGGCAGTGATCTTGCCGGGGCCTAAGAAGGGGTGGTCGCCCAGTTGCGGCTCGAGGCGGCTGATGCCTTCGATAAGGGGGAGGGCTTTGTAGATGGCGTTGTCGCCAAGGTGATTGCTGGCCGCGTGGGCGCTCCTGCCTTTGGCGACCGCTTTCAGCTCGACACGCCCTTTATGGCCGCGATAGATCTGCATTTTGGTCGGCTCGCCGATGACGACGAAATCGGGGCGGATGCCTTCGTGCTCGACGAATGCGTGCGGAGCAATGCCGTCGCACCATTCCTCCATATTGCCGAAATAGTAGGCGGTCCAACCCTCGAGCAGCCCCAGGCTGCGCGCGATGGCCAGCCCGTAGATCATACCGGGCGTGCTGCCCTTTTCGTCGCAGGCGCCGCGGGCATAGAGGATTCCGTCCTCAACTTTGCCTTCGAACGGATCCCAATCCCATTCGTCGGCGGCGCCGATGCCGACGGTGTCGATGTGGCTATCGTAGACGAGAATGCGTTCACCGTCGCCGATTCTGCCGACGGTGTTGCCCATCGAATCGAACCAGACTTCATCGAAGCCCATTTTGCGCAGTTCGGCCTGGACACGTTCTCCCACGGGGCCGATCTGCGAATCCAGCGAGGGGATGGCGCAGATCTGCCGGAGGAAGGTGATGATGTCGTCGCTATGCTCTTGCACAGCGGATTGGATTGCGGGGACGTGAGTTTCGTGCATGGATAGACTCCCAGAACGCAGAAAGGTATCTGCAATCAGCCTTTCAGCGCACCGGCCATAATGCCTTCGATGAAATAGCGCTGCATGGCAAAGAAGATAATGATAATTGGAATAACGGCGATTACGGCGCCGCCGAGGACAAGGCCATACTGGTCGCCGTAGGGGCCGCGCAGTGTGGGCAGGGCCAGGTTGATCACGTACATGGTCGAATCATTGAGGACGATCAGGGGCCAGAGAAAGTCGTTCCAGGAAGCCTGGAAAAAGATAATACCCATAACCGCCAGGGCCGGTCGCAGGTTGGGAATTGCGATGCGGAAGAAGATCCCCAATTCGCTGGAGCCGTCGATGCGGGCGGCCTCCATCAGTTCCGTGGGCAGGGCCAGCGCGTACTGCCGGGCCAGGAAGATGCCGAAGGCGCTGGCAGCGAAAGGTACGATAAGAACCCAGTAGGTGTTGAGCCAGCCCAATCTGACCATCATGGTATAGAGGGGGATAAGCACCACCTCAAATGGAAGGGTGAAGCTGGCCAAGACCATCACGAAGAGAACGCGCCGGAAAGGAAAGTCATATTTGGCGAAGGCGAACCCGGCCAACATGCACAGTAAAAGAGAGAGCGAAGTACGCCCGACAGCGACGATTGCTGTGTTCAAGAACCAGCGAAGATAGAGAGTTTCTCCGATTAAGGTTGTGTAGTTGTCGAAGAACGGCTCTTTGGGAATGATCTGGACCGGAAAGGTGAAGATTTCATTCTGTGGCTTGAATGACGCCGAGATCATATATATGAAGGGGACGGCAGCAAGCAAAACGCCTATTAGCAAGAAAAAGTTTGCCAGGCTCACAAGAAATCCGTTACGAATTCCCATGCCGGAGAATCTCGGCCCAGAAGCAGGCGTGGTCTGAACAGTTGTTGTCATGTATACCCTCAGTTCTGATCGGTAAGAATCTGATCAGATAAGCGGAGCGCAGTCTGGAAAGATGCCTGGGAGATCATGGTAGCCCTATTGCAGTCCTATTGATCCTCGCGAAAAGCGCCAAAGAAGCGCAGGTTGAGAATTGCCAGGATTACGATGATCGTGACCAGCGTATATCCGATGGCGGATGCATAGCCCAGATTAAAGTAAGAAAAGCCGGTATTGTAGAGATACTGAACGATACTTAGGGACTGGTCCCGCGGCCCGCCGCCTGTAAGCAGATATGGCTCGGCGAAGATCTGGTAGGAACCGTTGATTGCGGTAACCGTCACAAAAAGGATTACGGGGCGCATCAAGGGAATGGTAATGCCGGTCAGTACCTGCCACCAGTTGGCCCCGTCGATAGAGGCCGCCTCCTCCAGCTCTTTGGGGATATTTTGCAGGCCCGCGACAAAGTAAAGAGAGTTGATGCCGGTAAAACGCCAGACCAGCAGCAGAATGATGGAGACTTTCACCACACTTGCGTTGCGAACCCAGCCCACTTTCGCCTCTTCACCAAACAACCCCACCAGATAGCTGTTGATCAGGCCGGAGTTATAGTCGTAAAGAATACTGAACATCAGGCTGGCGATGACGGCAGACGTCAGCAGCGGAACAAAGTAGGATAGGCGGTAGAAGCTTTTCGCATTCGCCCAGGGTACAAGCTTTGAGTTGACAACCGCCGCCAGTATGAATGCGAGTGGGATCTGTACGAAAAGGCTTCCCAACGCATAGACTGTCGTGTTGAGCAGCGACTGTTTGAAACGAGGATCGGCCACGAGGTTGAAATAGTTGTCGAGGCCGATAAAAGAAGGCGTGCTGATGCCCTGTTGCTTATGAAAACTCAGGTAGAAGCTGCGAACAACCGGCCAAGCCAGGAAGATAGCAAACAGGATGAAGAAGGGAGCGATATAGAAATAGGGGATAATCGTCAGGCGGTGACGGTGCCACCACAGCCTGAATCCTGTTGGCGTTCCAGGCGCGTAACGGCGACCGGTTGGGGAGAACTCGCTTGACGATGCCATGCATAGCTCCGTGGTCTGCGACTCAATTTCCAAGGATGAGCGGAGTAGCTGCCCATTGAGGAACTTGCCGATTTCGATTCTGCGTTACAGGAATCTGAAATGAAAGGGAGAGGCGCCGGCCCCTCCCTTTTCAACGCGAAAGTACTGCTTTGGTCCCTCTTTCAATGCCTTCCAGTTCAAGCGGAACCGGTGTTAACACTACCTGTTGCTGCTAGAGCGACTTAATGCGTTCCAGCTCAGGTTCCAGTTCAGAGAAGGCTGCATCGATGTCAGCCGAGTCCTGCAGGACTGGCGTAATCACGAAGTTGTTAATGGCCGTGTGGAATTCGGGCGCCCACGGCGACTGGAAGATGCGAGGCATCTGCAGAGCGAGATCTTTGTACAGCTCACCGATTACCTGGCCTTCGTAGTAGTCGTACGGCTCGTTAAGTACCGGATCGTCCAGCACGGGGATGTAGGAGGGCCAGATACCGCGCTCGATGGAGTCCTGGAGGACGGCTTCTGTCAGGTGTGTGAACTCGATGATCTGCCATGCTTCTTCGGGATGCTGGGCCTGCTTGGGGATGCTGACACTGGTACCGCCATGGGTGGCTGTGGGCCCGTTTGCACCGAAGCCGGCGGGGATCCGCTGCAGGCGCCATTCATTCTCCTGGCCAGGGCCGATCTTGTCCTCGCGGCCCAGTTTGCCATTGTGCCAGGGAGCGCCAAGGGTGCAGGCGATCTGGTCCTGGCGGAAGGATTCCCAGTAGATAGGCGGCGACCAGGTCGAATCGCCGGTGACGGGCGCGGCGATGGCGATGCCAAGGTCGTGGATGGTCATGCGCTGGAACTCGAGGATCTCTCTGCCCAGATCGTTGATGCCACCGAAGTCGCCGTTTTCGTCGAACATTTCACCGCCGGCCGCGAAGAGCATGATCTGGAAGTCGCCGTCATGCAGGTCGTGCCAGGAGATCACAGCCATGTCCTTGGCTTCCTTGAGGACTACGCCGGCCTCCATCAGGTCATTCCAGGTCTCGAACGGAGTTTCGATGCCGATTTCGTCGAATACGCCCTTGCGGTAGGCGAGGGAGCAGGCGTTGACTTCGTTACCGATGCCATAGACGCTGCCCTTCCAGGACCAGTAGTCGACGGCAGAACCGAGCACGAGGTCGTCCATGCGTTCGCCGATGCGGTCGGTCAGGTCGATGAAGCAGATTTCCTCGCCCTTGAAGAAGGCAGCCATGCGGCCCTGCTCGACGCGCATGACATCGGGGACGCCTACGCCTGAGGCGCACGCGGCCAGCATCTTGTCGTGGATCTCGGCGAAGGGCGCTACGACCGGGTTCCACGTGATGTGAGGGTTCTCTTCCGAGAAGCCATAGTTATCCATGGCGTTTTGGATCCAGCCGAGGCCCTGTTCCCAGTGCGCCCAGGCTTCGACCACCACTTCCATATCCTCGGCCGGTGCGGCAGAGGAGTCACCCCCGGCAGGGGCGGCGGGCGCAGCGCAGGCGGCCACGGCGGCTGCACCGGCAGCCATGCCACTCAAGCGGACAAAGTCGCGACGGGAGAGGCTTGCTTTACTTTGTGTCATTACTTTTCCTCCTTAAGGAAAACTTCAAAACTGAATAGGATCGGTACTTCAAAATCCCAAGCATAGACAGCAATTGTGCGTTTCGAGAAGGGACGTTCCTGCTGGCGTTCGGGCGCCTGGGGGAGATCTGGGCAACGCCGTTGGGCGCTAAACATAACCAGCAGGATCGGATATGTCAAATTTTGCCCCTTCCGTTGTTCCATCGTTGCAATTTACGTTGCGGCGCGGTCCAGCATATCCATGAGAGGGGAGTCTTCGATCTCCAGGGGCAGGTCTACCCGCCCGCGTTTGCGGCTTGATTCGTAGGTAGCGAAGGTCAGCTCGGCTGCCCGATAGGCGCGTCGTCCGGCGAGTTCCGGCTCGCTACCGTCTCTCAGTGCCTCGACCAGGTCGACAATCCCCTTTTGCACTGCGTCCAGGTCGTGCATCGTGCCCTCTGGATTTACGTCACGCCAACCGGAGGACTGCCCGTTCAAGATACGAAGCCCACCATCGCGGCCGGGGCCGAATTCTATGATCCCGTCACTGCCGAGAAGCCGGAACGCCGCCCCCATCTCGATAGCAGCGCTGGTCAGGAGAAGCCCTTCGACCCCGTTCTGAAAGCGAACGTGGCTGATGCCTTGTGATTCGTGAGCCATGCCGAAGATCGTCCGGATTTCGCTGGTATCGATTTGGCCCATGACCCATTCGGCCGGGGTTTCATCGTTGTAAAAGTGCATCATGTCGAACCAGTGGGTGCCCCAGTCGTTCATGTCGGGACAGCGGCCTTCAATACGCTGAAGGTCGCCGATTGCGCCCTCCCGCACCAGCCGGCGGGCGACACTGAAGGGAGGGGCAAAGCGGCGCTGGTGGTTGAAGGTCAACTGGACGCCGTTGCGCTCGCAGGATTCCAGCATGCGGCGGGCCTCTCCGAATGTGGGTGCGATCGGTTTTTCACAGTGGATGGCCTGTACGCCGGCTGGGGCAGCGGCCAACACCATTTCGGCATGCAGATGCGGCCAGACGCAGACGGAGACGATATCGAGGTCTGCCTCGGCCAACATCTGATTGTAGTCCTCATAGATCGCGTCGCCGCCGTGTTCTTTCTGAAAAGCCTCAGCATTTTCGCGGCTGATATCGGCCAGGGCCACCAGCTGCGTGTGTGGTGAAGCGGCATAGCCCATTGCATGACGGTGGGCCATACCGAAGCCGGTTGCCCCTTCGGTCCTGAGTGGACGTCCGCAGCCGATGATGCCGACGCGGTAAGCGGCAGAGTCTGATTTAGATTTCATCACCAGTCCTTTCGATGTAGTGAATTTTGTGTAGAACCTGGTCGGCCGGTCAGTATGGCAACCTGAGGGCTGAACCTCCGCTCAGGACGCCGGTATGCTCCGTTTGGGGGGCAGGGAACGCCGGTCCTATATGTTTATTTTGGAGCGGAAGGGAGGCTTGCCCATCACGCCCAGTTGTACACGGTACAGGGTGCCGGCCTGGGGCCCGTCGGTGTCTCTGATATTTCCGCCGGCCGTGGTGACGTACAGATCGGTGTAGTCGCGGCCGCCGAAGGTGGCGCTGGACACCTTGGGCACGGGAAAGGTAAGCCGCTGAATTTCGCGGCCGTTGGGCATGTGATGGACGAGGGCGTATCCGTCCCAGCGGGCCGACCAGAAACAGTTGGCCGCGTCCATGGTCATGCCGTCGGGACGGCCGTTTGACGACGCGCCCTCCCGGACGGCAAACTCAGGGCTGGTGATCTGCCCGCTGTCGATGTCATAGTCGTAGCGGGTGATGCCGCGCCTGGTATTGGTGTGGTAGAAAGTTTTGAGGTCCTGGGTAAAGCCCATGCCGTTGGAAGTCCCGGCATCTTCGATCACGACAGTGAGGCTGCCGTCGGTATCCAGGCGGTAGAGGACGCCGTTGCTGCCGTTGCGAGGCATTGTACCGCAGAAGACACGTCCGGCCGGGTCGGCGATCACGTCGTTAAAGCGTCCTTCGCGCTCGGCAGGGATATCGTCGACCAGATTCTTGAGCGGTTGGCCTTCGCGCCAGAGGGCGATGCGGCCGCGGGCCATGAAGAGGAGCAGCGCGCCGTCCTCCTGGATGGTAAAGCCGCCGATCGCTTCGCCGGCGTCGAGGACCAGGCCATGCGCACCGGTATCAGGATCATAGCGGTAAAGTTTTCCCGGGGGAATATCGACCCAGTAGAGAAGTTCTTCGTCCGGGTGCCAAAGTGGGCCCTCGCCTGTTTCGCAGGCGTAGTCGGCGATCGATTCAATGATCATAGGTATCTCCCTTGCGCTGGGTTTGCCAGCGAAACGCTGCCTGCGATTGGCAAGAATGCCGTGTGCCGCGGCAACTGATGTGAACTGTTAGAGATCGATTGACACTTCGCGCCCTTCGGCCTGGCTGCGGTAGATGCCGTCGAGAATCGCGAGCACCTGCAAGGACTGTTCCGCGGGCACCGGTGAGGGCGCGCCAGCGGCGATGGCTTTGGCAAATTCGACGCACTCGAGCGCATGCGGTTCCATCTTGTCCTGGGTGAGCTGGAGCGTCCGGTTATTGAACTGACGGGTGGTGTAGTTCGTATCCAGGAATTGGGCGGACGGCCAGTGGCAGCCACCCTCGTCGCCGTAGATCCAGGCCTGCATGTCTTCGCCGCGAATGTCATGATGCAGCAGCCAGCTAACCTCCAACACGAGGGTAGCGCCGGTTTCGAAGCGCACGAAGGCAACGGCGTAGTCCTCAACGTCGAATGTGCTGGGAATTGGTCCCTCGCGCCAGGTGGCGAACGCGCCGGGAAGGTGGGCCAGTCGCGCATCGGCGACACCGGAGACCGTGACGGGCCGGGGATTGCCCATCATCCACAGGGTCAGATCGAGGATATGCACGCCGATGTCGATGCAGGGGCCGCCGCCGCTGTGTTTCTTTTCGATGAAGGTCGCGGTCGGGATCAGTCCATTGCGGCGCAACATCCAGCCGCGGGCATGGTAGACATCGCCCAGCGTGCCGGTGTCGATCTCTGCCTTCATGGCTTGCGATACGCCGGCGAAGCGGAAATGCTGGGCGGTCATCAGCTGTTTTCCGGATTTGTCACGCGCCGCGATCATCTTTTTGATATCCTCGGGCGTGGGCGCGAGCGGTTTCTCGCAGATCACGTGTTTGCCTGCTTCCAGCGCGGCGATAGCCAGGGGCGCGTGGTACATGTTGGGCACGCAGAGATCGATGATGTCGATATCAGGGTCGGAGAATAGCTCGTCGGCGTTAGTCGTCAGCCTTTTGACATTGTGGAGCGCGCCCCACTGTTCGAGCGCTTCGTTGCTGATGTCGCTGCCGGCCACGACTTCGGCTTCTTCGGATGCGGCCCATCCCGGCATGTGCGTGCGGGAGATGCCGCCGACGCCGACGAGGCCAACTTTCAGAATGCTCATTGCAGATCCTTTCGGTGTGGGTAATGGGTACCGCTCTTATAGCGGTTCGCCCATTTCAAGCTCCAACAGTTCGGCCATTCGGCGATAGGCAGACAAGTGGCGCATGTGCGATTCACCGCTTGGCGCATTGTACGCAATTATGAAGCCGCTTTCCAAAGGTCGGAGCCTGTACTCTGCGGTCTGTGACGGTTATTCGTGTGCTGGCTACGCGATTCAGATGTCTGACTTCCAGAAAACAGAAAGAAAGGCGTTTACCCGGCGCCAGATTCTGACAACAAGCGGCAGCGACGCGGCCAAAGGCGTTCTGCTCTCTTGACAGGTGTCAAAATTTGTTTGAAAGTCGCGTTTCTGGAATAATGGAAATACCATCTTATTGGTAGAATCCCAAATTCAGAATCGAATACAAACCCTCAGGAGAGATCAATGTCCATCCGAGATCTGAGCAGTCAGACTACCATTTCCCGACGCGGGCTTCTCAAAGTGACGGCGGCGGTCGGCGGCACGGCGGCGCTGGCAGCCTGCGCGCCAGTGGCGGCACCGGAGGCCGGCGGAGGCGCAGCTATGGCAGATGAACCCGTCGAGTTGGAGATTTCCATTCTGGCAGGCGCGCCGGTCGAACCGGTAAATGAGCTGATCAAGGCTTCGTTCAACGAGAAGCACCCGGACGCTACGGTCACATTTAACATGGTTTCTGGTGACCTGGCTGAGAAGTATTACACGGCGGCGGCGGCCGGCACGCTGTCCGATGTCTTCTTCAGCGCCGATCTGTTCGTCGTTCCCTTTGCCAACAACAACGTCACCCTGGATCTGACGCCATACACTGAAGGGGACCCCGATGTCGACATTGACGACGTCTTCCCCAATATGCTCGGCCTCGGTGTTTTTGACGGCAAGATCCAGATGTTGCCCTCAGCGCTGGATGTGGTGACGATGTATTACAACAAGTCACTCTTCGAGGAAGCCGGAGCGGAAGAGCCGAACGATGAGTGGACCTGGGACGATTTCATTGTCAACTGCCAGAAGATTACCGCCCTCGAGACCGAGGCGGACGGCACGCCCCGCTACTGGGGTCTCTCCAACGCCACCTGGAGTTGGTGGGCTACTGTCTACCCCTGGGTAGTCGGCTACGGCGGCAAGATTCTCGACATAGAGAACAACCTATCCACCTGGTCCGATCCGAACACGGTTGCCGCGCTGTCAGCCTATGCTTCTCTGTGGAACGAGCATAACGTTGCCCAGCCCTTGGGTCTTGATGTCGGCGGCAACTCATTCTTCCTCGGCCGGGCCGCGGTTTACACCCACATTCAGAGCCTGCGCGGCCCTGTGCGTGAAGCAGCAGCCGACAAGTTCGAATGGGACGTACAGGTTATGCCGCTTATGCCTGACGGCCGGCATCGAACCGGTATGGGCACTTGGGGAATGTCGGCATATGCCGGTGGGCAGAACCTCGATATGGCCTACGAGTACATCAAGCAACTGATCCGGCCGACAGTTCAGCTCGAGGCAGCCAAAGCGGAACTTGGTGTGCCGCTCCTGAGGTCGGTTGCCAGCGATCCCAGTTGGATGGAGGGTCTGCCAACGCCGCCGAATAATCTGATGGCCTTCATCAATGGCGCCGACGACGCCATATTGCCCGTAATCGAGCACCCGGGCGACTGCGGCAGCTTCTACGCCGGCATGGTGAGTGACAGCTACCGGCAGGCGCTGGAAGCGGTGATCCGCGGAGATGCGAACGCAGAAGATGCATTCGCCGAGACGGATGCCACGATTCAGTCTTGCCTGGATCAGAACGCATAACGTCTTTGGATAGAGACTGGTGGATAGTGGTTGGTGGTCTTCGCGGCCGCCGGCCACTATTCGCCGGCGCAGTAAGCGGCTGCCGGAATGATCTACAGGTGGGCACCCGCAAAGTTAGTTTGACCCTCCCATCGCTCGATAACAATTCGCAGGACAAACCAGGCTCATGAACAGTCGCATGCGGGACACAGTCCAGGGCTATCTTTTTATCAGCCCCGTCGTACTAGGGCTGATAATTTTCACGATTGGCCCTATGCTGACCTCCTTCTACATGAGCTTCACGAAGTTTCCTCTCTTGCGGGCGCCGGAGTGGATAGGATTACGCAACTATGTAATCATGTTCACCTCCGACAAGAACTTCTGGCAGGCCTGTAAGGTTACGCTCATCTACGCCGGAACTTCGGTGCCGCTGGGACTGGTCGGGGCCTTTGTTCTTGCCATCCTCCTCAACCAGCGGGTTAAGGGCATCGCTTTCTTCCGCACCAGCTTCTATATGCCCGCCATTGTACCGGCCATCGCCAGTCTCATCCTGTGGGGATGGCTGATGAACCGCGACTATGGTCTGATCAATGCTGTCCTCGTGCGCCTGGGCTTTCCCAAGTTCTCGTTCTTTGCCGAACCGGAGACAGCGCTTGCATCGATGGTAATGATGAGTCTGTGGGGGGTCGGCGCCGGCATGATTATTTACCTGGCCGGGCTGCAGGGAATCCCCGAATCTCTGTACGAGGCGGGCAAGTTGGACGGCGCCAACGAATTGCAACTTTTCATCAACATAACGATTCCGATGATGACGCCCACGATCTTTTTCAACCTGGTTATGGGCCTTATCGCCGCCTCCCAGACTTTTATGAACGCATTTGTCCTCACATCAGGCGGCCCACTGAAATCGACTTACTTCTATAACCTCATGCTCTATGAGCGCGCCTTCAATTGGACGCAGATGGGTATGGCGTCGGCAATGGCCTGGTTCTTGCTGTTTGTTGTCCTGGTACTGACAGTATTGGTTTTTCGTTCGTCCGCTCTGTGGGTCTTCTACGAAGCGGAGGTCAAATGATGGTCAGCGATCAGGAAGTTTACAGAGGTATTTTTGACCTGAACTGGCGGCGCAGGCCGAAGCAGAGTTCCCGCATCCTTCTCATTTACCTGATATTGATTGTCAGTGCAGTCGTTTTCCTGCTGCCCCTCCTCTGGATGGCCACGACATCGCTAAAGACCCAGGCTGAAATCTACGTCTTCCCTCCTACCTTTTTCCCAGAGACATTTCGCTGGCAGAACTTCCCGGAAGGGTGGACGTACGAGAGCATGCAGTGGACTCGCTGGCTGGTGAATACCTTGACAATCACCGCTTCCGTCATGGTGGGCACTTTGATTTCGGCCACGCTGTGCGGCTATGGATTCGCGCGAATCAGCTTCCCTGGGCGAGACGTGTGGTTCATCATGGTCCTGGCCTCGATCATGCTGCCCGGCACGGTCACACTGATTCCACTGTTCGTAGGCTTTCATCGCGTTGGCTGGCTGGACACGTTTCTGCCCTTGACTGTACCGGCCTTTTTCGGCGGGGGCGCTTTCAACATCTTCCTGATGCGCCAGTTTTTCAAGGGGATTCCGATGGAACTGGAAGAGGCCGCGCTCATCGACGGCGCCAACCGGTTGCGCATCCTCTGGCAGATTTTCATTCCTCTATCGCGACCGGTGCTCGCCACCACTTCCGTATTCACTTTTCAGGCCGTGTGGAACGATTATTTCGGGCCGCTGATATTCCTCACAAGCCAGGAAAACTACACGCTTGCCCTGGGCATCACCTTCTTCAAAGGGCTTTACAATACACAGGTCCCCTACATGATGGCGATGTCTTTTCTCATGGTCATTCCGGTGGTAATTGTCTTCTTCTTCGCCCAGAAGTTAATGATCCGCGGCGTAATTTTGTCCGGAATCCAAGCCTAACTACAGCGGTCAGGGGCTAACTTCGAGCATCCTGTGCGTTGATGATTCAGCCATTCGCGGCTGCCCCGTGTCCACCACAGATTACTGCCCGCAGGAGGCAAACCGTGCCAGAACTCACGCTCAACATCCCCTCCACTTTTGTACAACGCATCCAGCGCCTGGCTGCTGAAGAGAATGAATCGTTGGAGGATATGGCCCTGCTGCTCCTGCGGCGGGGATACGATTTCGAGGTCACGCGGCCGGAAGTGGAGCCGGACCGGAGCCAACGGCCCGGCGCTCGCAACGACCCGCGGCTGGACTGGTGGCGCGAGGCCAGATTCGGCCTTTTCATCCACTGGGGTCTGTACTCGATTCCCGCCGGCGTCTGGAACGGGCGCGAGTGGCCCGGTATCGCCGAATGGATGATGTATCGGGCGGAAATCCCTGTCAGGGAATATGAGAAGCTGGCCGCGCAGTTCAACCCTGTCCAGTTTGATGCCAAGGAGTGGGTCTCGCTGGCAAAACGGGCCGGGCAGAAGTATCTGGTAATCACTTCCAAACACCACGACGGCTTCTGTATCTTCGACTCGGCGGTTACCGACTACGATATGGTGGATGCGACGCCGTTCAAGCGAGATGTGCTTAAGGAGCTGGCGGAGGAGTGCGCCGCGCAGGACATCAAACTGGGTTTCTACTATTCCCAAACGCAGGACTGGCATCACCCGGACGGCGACGGCAACGACTGGGACTTCGACCCGGCGGAGAAAGATTTCGCCGGATATATCGAAGCGTATGTGAAGCCGCATGTACGGGAGCTTCTGACCAATTACGGACCGATCGGCATCATCTGGTTTGATACGCCCAAGGGGATCTCAGAGGAGCAGAGCCGTTCCCTGTTGGAGCTGTGCAACCAGTTGCAGCCGGACTGCCTGGTCTGCGGGCGACTGGGCAACGCGCTGGGCGACTATGCCACTGCCGGCGACAACCGCATCCCCGAAACAGTCCTGGACCTGGACTGGGAGACGCCGGCCACGCTCAACGACAGCTGGTCATACAAGCTGAACGATCACAACTGGAAATCCAGTGCCGACCTGATCCGCAAGCTGGTCGACATCGTCAGCAAGGGTGGCAACTACCTGTTGAATGTCGGCCCCACTGGTGAAGGTGTCATCCCCCAGGTGAGCGTTGAGCGCCTGGAGGCGATGGGTCGCTGGCTGGAGGTAAACGGCGAATCGATCTACGGCACGCAGCCGGGCCCAATCCAGGGACGGGCCGACCTGCGCACGACCAGCAAGGAGGGCGTTACCTACCTCCATATCTTTGACTGGCCGCCCGGCGGGCAGATTCGAGTCGAAGGGGTGACCGCGCAAGGCGCGCGGCTGCTAGCGGGAGGCACAACGCTTCCTGTCCACGAGAGCGGGGACACGCTTGTCGTCAGCGGGCCGGACAATGCGCCGGACAGAACGGCGACGGTGATAGCGCTGCATTAGCCGCGATTCTGAAAGCTGAGCCCAGGTTGCTCTTCTGAACTGTAGGCTGGTCTATCTGGTGCCGAATTGCCGGTCCCCTGCATCGCCCAGACCGGGCCAGATGAAGCCTGGCGGGAATCCAGCAGGGGCGTCATTCGCGTTTGTCAGGCGTTCATCGACGGCCGCCACATGCACTGCGATGTCGGGATGGGCGCCTTGCAGCGCGTCGATCCCCTCCGGCGCGGCCAGCAAACCGACAAACTTGACACGAGTGACGCCTCTAAGCTTGAGGATGTCGACGGCGGCCAGCGCAGAGCCGCCTGTCGCCAGCATGGGGTCGAGCACGAAACAGGTGTGGGTGGAGAGATCGTCGGGGAGTTTATTGTAGTAGATTACCGGTTGCAGTGTTTCCTCGTCGCGGTAGAAGCCCAGATGCCAGACCTCTGCCTGGGGGATTAGACTGAGCATTCCGTCTACCATGCCCAGACCGGCGCGCAGGATCGGGACCAAGCCGACACGTTCGTCGAATTTGCTGCCGGTGGTAGTAGTGAGGGGTGTCTGCACCTCCACCGTCTTTGTGTCCAGGTCGGCAGTTGCTTCGTAGGCCAGGATCATTGACAGTTCGGCGACGATGGAACGAAATTGACGAAAGTCGGTCGTCGCGTCGCGAAGTTGCGTAATCTTGTGCTTTACCAGTGGATGGTCGGACACATACAGGTTGGTCGGCATGCGGGTCCTTTGTTCAGTCGGAAAGCATTACTTGTTGTCTTCGTGAGTTCCAGCTACCAGCGAGCCGGCGCTGCGCGCGGGAACCGGCTGCGACGATTTATCGATTCGACTTCTCGCTGGCAGTCCATGCACAGGGTTGCGTCAGGTTTGACTTCCAAGCGCGCCGGGGGGATCTCACCGCCGCAGCGTTCGCAGATACCATACTGCCCCATGTCGATCACTCGCAGGGCGTGTTCGATGTCTTTTTGACGACGCTCCAGGACAACGATCAGTGCGGCAGTTTTCTCTCGTTCGACAATTTCCGTGTCGCCTTCGTCCAGTTCAACGTCCACTTCACCTTGCATCAGATTTCGCAGATGTTCCAACTCTTCGTTAACTTGTTCAAGGTTGGTAAGCAGTCTTTTGCGGTCGGTTGTTGATTTTTTCGGCATGACAGTTCCTTCTCATTCACGAATAAGGTAGAAAATGTGGGAAATGTTATAGCAGCTTTTGTTCGTTCCGTCAATAGGCAAATGCACTCAGGGCGTAGGATCATTATACGCTGTTTTGTTCCAACTCCCTCTTTGGTATACTATCTCTAGCACAATCGTTCTTGCAATCCCAAATGGATTATAGCATGGCAGATGAACGCAGCGCGGCACAGAGCAACGTCCAGCGACTCTCAGGGCTGAGCAAGAGAGAGATTTCCGGCGAAAGGCAGACCGAGGACGGCCGCGTCGACTATGCGTTGCGTCCCAAGAGCCTGGACGAAATGGTTGGTCAGGAGAGGTTGCGCGAGAAGATGCGTATTCTTGTGCAGGCGGCGCGTCAGCGCGGCGAGGCCTTGGATCATGTACTCCTATATGGTCCGCCGGGGCTTGGCAAGACCACGCTCAGTCACATTCTAGCGCATGAGATCCAGGGCAATCTAAAACCGACGTCGGGGCCGGCAATCGAAAAGGCGGGCGATCTGGCGGCCATCCTCACAAATATGCGCAAAGGGGACATTCTCTTTGTTGACGAAATTCACCGCTTGGGCCGCGTGGTCGAGGAGATCCTTTACCCGGCGATGGAAGATTTCGTGCTCGACATCACGGTCGGCAGCGGCCCGAGCGCGCGCAGCATTCGCCTCAAGCTGCCCCGGTTTACCGTCATCGGCGCGACCACGCGGCTGGCCTTGATGACGGCGCCTTTGCGCGCCCGGTTCGGTGTTGTCGAACGCTTTGATTTTTACAGCCGGGAGGCACTGGAAACGATAATCCTCCGTGCCGCGGAAATGCTTGAAACGCCTATCGACGGCGCCGGCGCTTCCGAGATCGCGCGCCGGTCCAGGGGAACGCCGCGGGTGGCCTTGCGGCTACTGCGGCGGGTGCGCGACTATGCCCAGGTGCGGGCGGACGGCAACATTACAGTGGCCCTGGCCGGTGAGGCGCTGGCCGTTCATGAGATCGACCATCTGGGGCTGGATGATCTGGACAGGCGAGTGTTGGATGCGATTGTCGGCAAGTTCAGCGGCGGTCCGGTTGGGCTGGGGACGCTGGCAGCCAGCATCAGTGAAGAGGACGACACGATAATGGATGTGGTAGAGCCTTATTTGCTCCAATTGGGGTTTCTGGATCGCACGCCGCGCGGGCGTATGGCCACGAAGGCGGCTTACGATCACATTGGCGCGGCCTATCCGGAGTCGCCAGAGCAAAGTAGCCTGTTCGGAGGCGGGACGGAATGAGAGGCTCGGGGACGGCAGCGCAAGAAGCCTGAATTCACAGCGAATGTCGGCGCCGGTAAGAGAAGGATCGCTGCGGGGCAGGATGTGCGACGCACGGAGATGAAAAAATGACCCAAGTGTCAGATTCACTCTTAGACCGAATGGTACAGAAGATTGTGGAGGAGGTGGATCCCGATCAGATCATTCTCTTTGGCTCGCGCGCACGAGGTGACGCGCGAGTAGGGTCGGACGTAGATCTAGTTGTGGTGGAATCTGAGCCCTTCGGTCGTGAGCGGAGCCGGCGTCTGGAAACTGTGCGTCTTTATCGCTCCCTGGCAGGATTCGGCGTTGCCAAAGACATATTGCTCTATAGTCGCGACGAGGTCGAGTATTGGCGTGATTCCCTCAACCATGTGTTGGCGCGGGCACTGCGAGAAGGGCGGGTGCTCTATGAGCGACGTTAAATGCGCCCGAATGCTGATACAGGCATCGAACTGAGAAGTCGAAGCCCTGAGCGCCAAGATGAAAACGATCTCTCACGCCAGGGTTGCGTTGTAGAAGCGTTCGATGTTCTGCCGGTGGGTGGCGACAGCGGCGGGAGTGCGTCGGTTTTCAGGCAGAAGGGATTCGGCAATTTCCTCTGACCGGGTCCAGAAGGAGTTCTCCGCAGCCGCCTGTGATACGGTCCGCCGAAGTCCGTGGAGATAGCCGACGTCGGCGGCCAACCGCCCCATCACCTCCACCTTGTCCGACGAGACGGAACCGAGGCGGGGAATGTACAGTTGTAGGCGTCGTCCCTTCACCAGGCGTGCCAGAAGGCGCAGGCTCTCAATTTCATCCTCGCCGTCAGAATCTTGCCCCAGCTCCGGCAGCGTAAGATCGCTGCCAAAAGCGCCCCCACAGAGTATCCCCATTGCCGGGAAGTAGACCAGGTTGGAATGCTGCTGGGAGTAGATATCCAGCAGGTGCTGGCCGACATTGATGTGGGCTACGCCGCCCGGGCGAGTTTCAACGCGCTGCAGTCCGACATCGCGGTCAGAACTGGTGAAGAGTGTCGCTGTTTCTTCAGCCACATCGAAACGTGAGTCGACATCAGGCGGAGGGTCGATGATCAGAAGCCTGTCGGGCGTACCGAGCAGGCGCGCCAGGACAAAGAGCGAGTGGGAAGGGGGTTCGCCTTCACTATACAGTTCCAACTGGTCGTAGAGCTGGGAAATTTTCATCGAATGGGCGCCTGACCGGTTTGACTGACTGCGCCTGTGTCTCCGGCTGCTTGGCGCCGGTCAGATTGTCCACCGCAGTCGCAGAAGGCGTCGGCCTCCACCGATTGCGAGAGAGTAGAGAGTGCCTGCACCACGGCCTCCAACCCTCTGTAGTCCGTCGCCTGGGCAGACGCCGGCGGCCGCTCAGCGCTGATTTCGTCAACAATAGCCAGTCCGGCGAAACAGATGCCCACTTCCTTCGCAAGCCCGATCTCCGGCACCAGATTCTGGCCGAGAACGTCGGCGCCCCAGGTGCGAAACATGTGCGCCTCGGCGGCGGTCTCCCGCCTGGGGCCATCCACACCCAGATAGACGCCCCCCGGCGCCATCGGCAGGATGCGCGACAGCGCCTCTGTCAGGCGGGGACAGACAGCCGGGGTCTGGCTGAGGCCGCCCGTGCCCTCATTCTCATTGAAAGTCTGCGGTTGATGGCGGGTAAAGTCTATGTAATCGGTGATCAGTACGGGATGGCCCGGCCCCAACATAGGATTGACGGCGACGACGCTATCCAGCGCGACAATCTGGCTGACGTTCAGCGCCTGCGCAGCGTGGAGCGTGGCCCGGGGATCGGTGCGGGAGGGCAAGCCATAGTAGGGTTGTATCCAGACTGATGGGGCGCCCGGTCGGCCGCGCAATGCGAGAGGGCCAACGGTTCCGTACTGGGTATCGACGGTACTTTCTTCGACGAGAGGGCCGATGGCTTCCAACGATTGCGGTGGAAGCGGTACGGCCAGCAGGAGCAGCAGCGGTTTCAACTGTTTCCCCGGACGCAATGTGATATAATACGGCTACTTAATCCTCATCCTGCGGTAGGCGCTATCTGCGTCCACGATAGCATCAGTTGCCAGCGATAGCAAAACGGATGAAGATATCGGCATCATCAGCGTGCTCGGAGAGATTCGATGGGTAGACCGGTCCGCATTGCTCTGATTGGAGCCGGCACATTTGTGCGTAAAGCGCATGCACCATCTTTGCTGGAGCTGGGAGACGCGGCGCAGATTGTGGCAGTGTACAGTCGCACGCGGGCATCCGCCGAGACGGTGGCGGACGCCATCCCCTACGATGTTGACATTTACACGGATATCGCAGCGCTCCTGGCGAACGAGAGTGTTGAGGCGGTCGATATCGTACTGCCGATTCCGATGTTGCCGGAGGTTGTCTCTCAGGCGCTGGCGGCGGGCAAGCACGTCTTCAGCGAGAAACCGATCGCGCAGACGGTTACCGAGGCGCAGGACCTGATCGCACGCAGCCGGCCCTACGCAGACCAGGTGTGGATGGTGGGCGAAAACTGGCGCTACGAGGAGGCCTTTCATACCGCGGCACAGGCGATTGCGGCCGGCCGGATCGGTCAACCCCTGTTCTGCGACCTGTCATTGCAGTTGCAGGTACAGGCCGACTCGCCGCATGTACAGACGACCTGGCGCAATTCGGGCGAGGTTTTGGGCGGCTATCTGCTGGATGGCGGCGTGCATCATATTGCCGGTCTGCGCGTGCTTTTGGGAGAGATTGAGAGTGTGTGCGCGCTGACGGCAGCGCATCGGGCCTATCTGCCGCCGGCGGACACGATGAGCGCGGCGCTGCGCTTTGCCAACGGCGTAGTCGGCACCTATTTGATCACGTATGCGGTCGGCAGTACACTGGGAACGGATGCGGTTCATATTGGCGGAACTGAGGGCAGCCTGCGTGTCTCGCGCGGCGAGCTTGTGCTGAATCGCGGCGAGGAGAGCGAGCGCCTAGAGTTCAATGTCCTCATCAGCGTGCGAGAGGAGTTGGCAGCGTTCCTGGCGGCCGTGCGGGACGGCGCCCCGCACCGGAATTCGCCGCAGGAGGCGTTGCAGGATTTAGCCGTCGTGGAGGCGATGTTGGCGTCGGCGCAGGCGGGAACTTTACAGCGGGTTGAGAGACACGTGTGACGAAGTGGATTGAAAAGATTCGTAACTACTAAGCCACAGTAGTTGACCAGCCAGTCATCCCTGGAACCATTCAGGCTCTTGTTGACGCAACTGGTGTACAGGCGTCGCCGTGCTCGCCAGCCGACACGCTGCGAAGAAGGCACACGGTCGGTGAGGGATGGTTTTGGAGGGGGGCGTTGCGGGGGCGCAGCCCCTGCACAAGGGAGGGCCGAAGGCCCGACCGCCCAAAATACAACAATGAGGGGAGAAAAGACACCATTGCTCGCCTCGTTCAGGGTTGCTTATCAGTTGCGGCTGCGTAGTTACAAAGATTCTAAAATTCCCCGGACTTTGCTCTGTTTCCGGAAGGAGACAGGCCCACGGACGAAGTGAGGACGAATGCGCCGCGAGGGGACTCTCGGCTGTTGCAACCTTACCGTTATCGTTTGGACCAGGAGCGTTCCGTTCCTGCCCAAGGAGGGAATGATGGACATCTTAGGTATTGATATCGGCGGTAGCGGCATCAAGGGCGCATTGGTGGATGCGGAGACAGGAGAGTTGCTCACCAAGCGCCGGCGCATCGCAACGCCGGATCCGTCGACGCCGCAAGCCGTGGCCGAGGTAGTGTTGGAGATTGTCCGTCACTTCGGTTGGGTAGGGCCTATGGGATGCACGTTCCCGGCAGTGATTCGCAATGGCGTTGTCTGTACAGCTGCAAATGTAGACAGTTCATGGATCGGCACTGATGCCACCGCCTTGTTTGAGCAGGTGACAGGATGTCCGGCGTCGATCGTCAATGATGCCGATGCGGCCGGAATCGCGGAGATGGTGTTTGGCGCGGGCAGAGACCAACCCGGGGTCGTCGTGCTGCTCACATTGGGCACTGGCATAGGCTCGGCGCTCTTTGTCGACGGACATCTGGCGCCAAATACGGAGTTCGGGCATCTGGAGATTGACGGCCACAACGCCGAGAGCAGGGCGGCGAGCAGCGCCCGCAAACGGGAAAAGTTGAGTTGGGAAAAGTGGGGGAAACGGCTCAACAGATATTTTCAGACTGTTGAATTTCTGCTTTCGCCGGATCTGTTTATCATTGGCGGAGGTGTTAGCAAGAGAAGCCACAAATATGTTAAGTACATTGACGTGCGGGCGCCGATTGTGGCGGCCCAGATGCGCAATCATGCCGGGTTGATTGGCGGCGCGATGGCAGCGCATGCCCTGATTCAAGGCAGTGGGGATGCCGAGCTGGATCCCGCCATTCTTTATATGCCGGAGTAAGACTGAATGTGCTGCCACTCTGCCTATTTACGGGAATTTTTGTTCATGAATCAGCGACGGGTAGATTGCTGACTGAACGCAGCACCGAGAATCCCCCTACGTGACTAGAGCACGGGGCGCGGGCTCACAACATTATGCGAACTCACCACATTGCAAGGCAAAGACGAATTCGAGGAGAAGAGCAACCATGACAATGATGCAAGAAGCGGCGGCAGTAGGCCAGTCGATCTGGCTGGATTTTATCAGGCGCTCCTTCCTGGACTCCGGCGAACTGGGTGAACTGGTCGCCAATGGTCTGCGGGGCGTTACGTCCAACCCGTCGATTTTCCAGAAGGCGATCACCGCCAGCACCGATTACGATGCCGCGGTTGAACGGTTGGTCGGTGAAGGCAGGTCGGTCAATGACATATACGAGGCGCTTGCCATCCAGGACATCCGCCGCGCCTGCGACATCATGCAGCCGGTATATGACAGCACGGACGGGCTGGACGGCTATGTCAGCCTGGAGGTAAATCCGAAGCTGGCCTACGATACGGAAGGCACGGTCATGGAAGCCCGGCGCCTCTCTTCTCTGGTGGACCGGGCGAATGTAATGATCAAGGTGCCGGCCACACCGCAGGGCATCCCGGCGATAGAGACGCTGACTGGCGAGGGCATCAACATCAATGTCACACTGATATTCTCCTTGCAGCAGTACGAAGATAGTGCGATGGCCTATATTCACGGTCTGGAAAAGCTGGCTGCCGCGAACGTGGAATTCAGTCGGGTGGCTTCGGTGGCTTCTTTCTTCGTTAGCCGCGTGGACGGCAAGGTGGATTCCAGCCTGAGTGAACTCGGCAACAGCGAGCTTCAGGGGAAGATTGCGATCGCCAACGCCAAGATGGCCTATCACCGCTTCAGCGAGCTTTTCAGCGGACCTCGCTGGGAGAAGCTGGCGGCGCAGGGTGCGAGGGTGCAGCGTCCGTTGTGGGGCAGCACCAGCACCAAGAATCCAGATTACCCGGATACGCTCTACCTGGATACGCTGATCGGACCCCACACAGTCAATACGGTTCCTCCTGAAACCCTGGAAGCCTTTCTGGATCATGGAACCGCTGCCCGCACCGTGGATGCGGATGTGGAGCAGGCCCGCCAACATTTGGCGCAGCTGGCCGAACTGGGCATCGATTTGGACAGTATCACTGCGCAGCTGATGATTGATGGTGTCGACGCCTTCGCCGACTCATTTGATGAGTTGATGGCGGGAATCTCCGAAAAAGTGGCCGCGATCGCCGGCGGGGACAGCAACCAGACGCGAGAACGCGCCGATTTTTTTACGGAGCCCTCCGGGGCCAGATAGAGGATGCTCTGGAGGAGACTGACAAGGAACGCATCGTCACCCGCATTTGGGCCCGGAGCCACAGCGTGTGGAGTGACAGCCCGGACGAGATAAGCAACCGGCTCGGCTGGCTGGACATTGCAGTCCGAATGGACGAGGAGCGCCATTGCATAAGCGCTTTGCTGCAGGACGTTGAGCAGGAGGGCTACACACAGGCAGTGCTACTGGGAATGGGCGGCTCGAGCCTGGCGCCGGAGGTGTTTGCGCGTACATTCGGCAGCGGCGCGATCGCGCTGCGGGTATTGGACAGCACGCACCCGGCTGCAGTTCAAAGCGTGGCCGAAAGCCTGGATCCGGCGCGAACGCTCTTTATCGTCGCCACCAAGTCCGGTACTACGTCTGAAACACTTTCCCTGTTCAAGTTCTTTTACAATCAACTGCAGGACCAGCTCGGCGATTCGGAGGCGGGACAGCACTTCATCGCCATAACGGATGCAGGCACCGACCTCGTCAGATTGGGCGAAGCCTATAACTTCCGCTCGGTCTTTGTCAACGATCCCAATATAGGCGGCCGCTATTCGGCGCTGTCGCACTTCGGGCTTACGCCGGCCGCGCTGGTCGGGGTGAATCTACGACGTCTGCTGCGACGCGGTCAGGAGGCGAAGAACGACTGCGGCCGGCATATTACCGGATCGATCAACCCCGCCGCGCAGATTGGCGTGGTGATGGCGGAGATGGCGAAAGCGGGCCGCGACAAGCTGACAATTATCGCCGACGACGAGGTGGCTTCGTTCGCCGACTGGCTGGAACAGCTCATCGCCGAGAGCACGGGCAAATCGGGGACGGGGATTGTGCCGGTGGTGGGCGAACCGGGGGCATCTCCAGACGCATATGGCACGGACCGATTGTTCGTGCATCTCCAGTGGAGCGACGCGGGCGTGCAGGATAGGACGGTCCAGGCACTCATAGACGCCGACCACCCGGTAATCCGCGTCCGCTTCCGCGATCGATACGATCTGGCGGCACAGTTTTTCATATGGGAGTTTGCCACGGCAGTGGCAGGAGCGCGGCTAGGCATTCACCCGTTCGATCAGCCGGATGTGGAGTCGGCAAAGCAGCAGTCGCGCCAGATGATGTCGGCCTACATGGGGAGCGGAAGGCTGCCCGAGCCGCAACCATCGTTTGAAGCCGACGGCGTGAAAGTATACCTTGACTCGCGGGACGGGAATGCGCCTCCGGGCAGCCCGGGCGCAGCGTTAGCGGAATTTCTGGGGCAGGGCAAGCCGGGGGATTACATAAGCATACAGGCTTATTTGGAGCCGTGCTCCGCTGTGAACAGCCTGCTCGGCACCATGCAGAGAGGTCTGCGGGACCGGACAAAGCTGGCAACGACTACCGGTTTGGGACCCCGTTTTCTCCACTCGACCGGTCAGTTGCATAAAGGGGATCGCGGCAATGGCCTCTTTATCCAACTTACTGACAGACCCGCCTCGGACGTCGACATTCCCGATGAAGCAGGCTCAACCCGGTCGGCGCTGCCGTTTGGCGTCCTGATCCAGGCGCAGTCGCTGGGAGATCGGCAGGCGCTTCTGGATGCAGGGCGGCGCGTGATACGGATCGATTTAGGGGAAAACTCGCAAGCAGAGTTGGAGCGGCTTGTCGAGTCGATTAGTGCGGAATAAGAGTTACTCGCTTAAGGGCTGGGCTTGTGACCGGTCGATGGGCAGTGCGTGGTTTGGAGGAAAGGGCCTTCCTAAGAATTGTGCTTTCATTGCGACGCGTTAAAGAAACCAGATGCAAGACATAGATGCTCTGAAGCGACAGGCGGCTGAAGCGGCGGTAGCGCATGTTGAATCCGAGATGATTGTGGGGTTGGGCGCGGGAAGTACGGCACTGAAGGCGCTCGAAAGTATCGCTGAACGCTTGGTGGAGGGCACACTTTCAGATATTCTTGGCGTCCCCTGTTCGGAACAGGTGGCCGCCGACGCCCGCGGGCTGGCCATTCCCCTGACCACGCTTGAGAGTCATCCGCGCGTAGATATAACTATAGACGGAGCCGACGAGGTGGACCCTCAGCTGCGGGTCATCAAAGGCGGGGGCGGCGCGTTGCTGCGTGAGAAGATTGTTGCCCAGGCCAGCGCGCGCGAAATAATCATCGTCGACGAACGCAAGCTCTCCGAGCGACTGGGTATGCAGTGGGCGCTGCCGGTGGAGGTGATCTCCTTTGGCCTGCGCGGCCATGCCGCCTTTATCGAGTTGCTAGGGGCGTCTGTGCAGGTGAGGACGGGGCCGGACGGCTGCCCTTTCAGAACGGACAGCGGCAATTTGATTCTCGACTGCCGGTTCGGCCCGATGGATGATCCCGAGTCCATCGCCGGCGCGCTGGAGGGACGGGCCGGTATCGTCGAGCACGGCCTTTTTCTCGACCTGGTGACAGACCTGATTGTCGCCAGCCCCGCGGGTATTCGACACCAAGCCCGATAGCAGACTAATCGACAGCGACTGACTTGCTCTGAAAGCCCGCGCTTCAGTGGTTTGGGCGCGCCTCAAGTCCGCCCTGGTCGGCATAACCGTTCTGGTTGCAAGGGGACGCAGGCGCCGCATCTGCCATTACATTGAGGGCTGGCGGCAGCCAATATTTAAGAGATCACAGATCAGTTTTCGGGGATAATCAGTTCATCGCCGACACGGACCAGGTCGGGATTGGAGATGTTATTCGCGGCCATGATCGCATCCACGCTGACGCCGAACTGCTGGGAAATAGCGCTAAGGCTGTCCCCTTCCTGGACGGTGTAAGTTGTCCGGTTCAGGGTGATGACATCGGCGGCGGTCAGACCGGGAATGCGAAGTACGGTATTTTCCCTCACGACATGTGGATTGGTAATCGTGTTGCTGTTGAAGGCGATGATCTCTGCAATGGTAACGCCGTACTGTTCGGCGATGGCGGCGAGTGTCTCGCCGGAACGAACTGTGTGCGTGCCTGCGGTGCGAGACAGAACCGGGTCGATTGTACTCCGGTCTGCGCCTGGCTGACCAGGGGCGTCACTCAGGCCGGGAATCAATAAATTCTGGCCAACATCCAAGCTGTGCTCGTCTCGCAGACCGTTCATCTCCATGATCTGACTCAAAGAGGTGTCGAAACGGAGCGCAATCGACAGGAGCGTGTCTCCCTGCTGGACCGTGTACTGGAAAGGCTCCGCTGTGGGCGTAGGG
Source organism: Caldilineaceae bacterium (assembly GCA_965116395.1). Taxonomy (GTDB): domain Bacteria; phylum Chloroflexota; class Anaerolineae; order Caldilineales; family Caldilineaceae; genus Bin5. The sequence goes on along the minus strand of OZ220684.1, from coordinate 3,203,175 downwards.
AGGCCTTCGGCAGTAGTCACGCCGGGCACATAGGGCATACGGAGAACTTGACCCACCTGCAGTGCGTCGGTGGTCAACAGATTCATCTCGCGAATCCTCTGGATCTCGGTGCCGAACTTATCTGCAATGGTGGAGAGTGTATCCCCCGGTCTGACTTCATAGGTAATCGTAGTCGGCTCAGGCGTGTCTTCCGGTGTTGGCACGGGCGTTTCAGTTTCTGCTGGTTCCGGTGTATCCGGTTGCATCACAACCGGTTCCTCCGCTTGCGTTCCCAGGGAGTTGCCGACCTCTTCGGCAAGCCGTTCGCGGGTACATGCGGAGAGCAGAAGCACTGCCGCCAGTGTCAGAATGGCGCCAGTCGTCCACCGTGAGATTGTTGAGTGCTCTACCGCCCGTCCATGTGCGCGCGCCTGCATGCCCATCGATCTTCTCCACTTCTATAGGCCAACTACCCGTCTTTTAGCAGCCGAAAGTCTGGAAACCCGAGCCCAGAAGGCGGCTCCAACTGCCCCTGGGCTCTATTTTCGTGTCTTCTGCCTACGGAAAACGGACAGAAAACTGCATTCAGTTAGACGATCTGCCATTTCCTTTTAACTGGCATTCTAAATCATAGCACACGCAGAATGGCATCGCAAGCAGTTTCTAGAATCCGTGGTAACTACTAAGCCATAGTAGTTGACCAGCCAGTCATCCTTGGAACCATTCAGTGGCTTGGTGACGCAACTGTTGTACAGCCGCGGCCATGCTCGCCAGCCGACACGTTGCGAAGAAGGCACACGGTCGGTGAGGGATGGTTTTGGAGGGGGGCGTTGCGGGGGCGCAGCCCCTGCACAAGGGAGGGCCGAAGGCCCGACCGCCCATAATACAAAAATGAGGGGAGAACGAATACCTTTGCTCGCCTCGTTCAGGGGTGCGAATCGGTTGCGGCTGCGTGGTTACAGTCTGTGAAACATCTCCGACCTTGCCTGGCAGTTTACTCAGGAATCCTCGGTAGCGACGAGACTGGGAGCGGCTGAGGCAGGAGCTGGCGGCCGCGAAACGGCCGGGAAGGTGCCCGAATCTGCAGTCCGAGACGAGTCAAGCGTAAGAAAACGGTCCGGAAACGTTCCGACAGTTGGCCGGAAGGATGTGGCTGAACGACGTACAATCATGGCATTAACGTTCTGAAAAGCGGATCACGGAGGTCCAGCCATGTTTTTACGAATACTGTTGACCGGAACGACCCTTCTGCTACTGACCCTGGTGGCGTCTGTTGGCGCGGCGGCAGGGGCAGGGCAGGATGGAATCTCAATCACTGCTTTGAATAAAGTGCGCGCGTATGCGGCGGCGGCGCGGGTGGATGGACGCAGCTACGCGGTAGATGGAGGCCGGCTTTATGCAGGGGTCAACGGCGTTTGGGAGCCGCTGGCGGCGCCGGCAGGTGTAATCGTCAACGCGGTAGCGGTGGACAGGTCAGATTCGGAGACCGTCTTTTTCGGTGCTGCCAACAGGCTCAGCGTTTTCGTCTCTCGGGCAGGCGGTGCGGGCTGGAAGGAAGTCCGCCTGAATTCTGACGCGATTGGCGGCGTAACTGCTCTGGCTTTTGACGCGTCCAACCGGCTGCTGTATGCGGGTACGGATGCGGACGGGGTCCACCGTCTGCGGGACATTGGCGGAAGGGTTGGGCCGGGCCTGGTTGCCAGCGGGCATTTGCTGTTGGAGGAGCCGGTGGAGGAGATCGCGGCTGACAGCACGGGGGCGGGACTGGCGTTTGTGCGCACTCTGGGGAAGCTGTATCGAGCTGAGGCGTATGGTCTGCGGTGGGTGGTTGTCGACACTCTGCCCTCCCCGCCGACAGCGGTGGCGGTTGCTGACACGTCGCCGCCGAGGGTCTATGTGGGCACGGCCGGCGCGGGCGTGCAGGTAAGCAGCAGCGGCGCGGCATGGCGACCGGTCAATCATGGGCTGGGCAGCCAGGATGACGTTCAGCTCGTGATCAGCGACTTGGCGGTCGACCCGGCGCATCCGCAGGTTTTGTATGCCGCCACAGATGTCTTAGCTGCGGGCGCAGCGCGGGGAACTTCCGGCATTGTGGCGATGAGCACCGACGGCGGCGGCCAGTGGGAAATTATGGCGGCGTTGGAGGAGGCCCCGGCGGCCGAACTGCTGCCAGTGACCGGAAGGACAGGGATGGTGTACGTGCTCACTACAGCCAGCCGTACGCCGCTGGCGCTGGGTGGGGAGGCATATTTGGAGACGGTGGAAACGGCCGGAGTTCCGGGCACCGGCGTGAGGAATTCAGGTCAGCTTGCCTGGATACTGGCTGGGCACGCCAGCGCAGCGCTCATCATTCTGGCGGTCGGTGAGTTCAGAAGTGGTAGCCGGCGGAGAGTGAGCGCGGCTTACGACATGCGCACAGTTCAGGTGGGTTGGAGGGAAAAGCTCCATCCTAATCGGGTTTGACACTGTCGTTTACTGCGGCTGCGATAGGAAGGCGCCCGCTCCCCCGTGGGCGTCTTCGAAGTTCATGGCTTTTTCGTAACTACTTAGCCATATACAGTGCCTGTCTTGACCAGCCTTTTATCCCTGTCGCCAGTCGGGATATCTGATTGCGTATGCGGTTGGAGGCAACCGCGTTGGTCGAGCGGCACTGCTGGAACGAGCAGGCACGGTCGGTGAGCGATGGTTTTGGAGGGGGGCGTTGCGGGGGCGCAGCCCCTGCACAAGGGAGGGCCGAAGGCCCGACCGCCCATACAAAAGTAGAGAGTTGAGAGAGCACCTTTGCTCGCCTCATTCAAGGTTGCAAATCAGTTGTGGCTGCGTAGTTTCGCTTTTCCGTTTAATGCACTGACGTAAGGACGGGGACGGTTGCAGATATGGACATTCTCTTGTTCACCGCCCTTTGCCGGCGGTAGAGGGTACAGAGTGCCTGAGAATGTGTGCGGCGTTGCGTGGGAGGCACACTGTCCAAGGGCTGGAGTCGGCATCGGGCTGGTTTCGAGGCGGGTGCGCTACCGCAGCTGGGGAAAGGCTGATGCGATGGCCAGACCGGCAAAGAGGAGCAGCATGAGAAATGCTCTGCCGCCTGCCAGGAGGAAGAAGAGCGCCCAGGGCGCAGCGCCCAGAATGATGCCGGCCAGGGCCCAGTGCGGTAGCTTGCGGCCGCGGCGGTTGCCGACAGCGCGGCGAATGACGCGGGCCACCAGGGTTCCGCCGCCGGAACCGGCAATGAAGGCGATGAAGAAGCCGAAAAAGCCGATGCTGCCCAGCAGAAAACCGACGATTGGGGCGAAGATCAACGTAAGCACAAATCCAACGGCGAGGGCGACAATGTTATCCCGGCCCAGGGCATTGAAGTAGATATTCTGTTGCTCACGTACACATTCATTGCAGCGGTAGCCGACGGGCGTACGCACGGCGCAGGAAATGCAGATAGGTTTGCCACATTTGTTGCACCGTAGAAGCGTTTCCCGATCCGGGTGATTGGCGCAGGTCAGGCTTTCCGGTTCGCCGTCGCTCCCAACCACGATTGGGGCGGGCTTGCCGTCATAGATGGCGCGACGGGCAGGGTCCCCGAGGATCTCGTAGGCCTTTTCGACTTCCGCCAACTTCTGTGCAGCGTAGGCCCGGTCTGCGGCGGACTCCAGAGTTTCGGGCTGGTACAGCAGTTGCAGACGTCTGAACTGTTGCGTGATCTCCTCTTGGCCGGCATCCTCTTGCAGATCCAGCGTACGGTAATGCTCCTTCTCAGGATGGCGGGATTCGTCTGACATCTGATTTCACTTTCAACTGTGTCGCGGGCGCCCGAAAGGGGGGCGCCTCGTGAGGGTCTCGCCGTTCATTTCAGCTTATCCATGAGCGTCTGATAGAAGTAGCTGCGCGGACGAAGGCGGACAAAGCGGGCTTGATAGGGACTGCTGTTGACGACGATTTCATCCGAATCGTCAACTTCGACCTCAAACTGACCGTCGACGGTGAGCATGGCGGAGTGGTCGCTGTAGACGCGCAGGCGAACTTCCGTGCCTTCGGAGAGGACAACCGCCCTGTCCATGCTCATGTGCGGGGCGACGGGGATCACGAGGATGTTGCGCAGGTCCGGCGGCAGGATTGGCCCACCGGCTGCGAGGGCGTAGGCAGTGCTGCCTGTGGCTGTGCTGACGATCAGGCCGTCGCAGGTGTAGGTGGTCAGGTAGCCGTCGTCAAGGTTGGCGCTGACGCGGACGATGCGGGCGAGGCTGCCGCGGCTGAGGACGACATCGTTGAGGGCGTCAAAAGTACAGCGGACGAGAGGTTCGCCGCCGTTGGGTCTTGCCTTTTCGACGAGTGTGCGCACCATGAGCCGCTCTTCAATCCAGTAATCGCCCTGGAGCAGTTTTTCCAAGGGTGAGCGCCAGTCCTGGGGGAAGATTTCGGCCAGGAAGCCGAGCCTTCCCATTTTTACGCCTAACATGGGTACGTTGAAGGCTGCGCCAAGTCGCGCGGCCCGCAGCATGGTGCCGTCGCCGCCGAGCGTGATCAGCAGGTCGACCTCGGGGAGTCTGGCCTTGACAACTTCGGCATCCCAGGCGGAATGGCGCCAGGTTTCATCTACGCCGGCGCGGCGCAGAAACATTTCCATCTGACCTGCGAGGTCCCGCGATTCCGGTTTACGCGGGTGGTGCAGAATGCCTATACGTCGAAATGGACTTTTTGCGTCGTCCGTCATTTTTTATATTCTTTCGTGAGCGATGTGGTGTAGGCATTTAAGCTTAAATCGTTACACACATATTCAAATAATATGCTTGACCGTTTGAGGTCATATCAGGGCTGTGTTAAGATGGATCTATGCGCATTCTGATTATTTCTGATATTCACGCAAATTTCGTCGCCCTGGAAACGGTCATGTCCGACGCTGCGGGCCGTTTCGACGCGGTCTGGTGTTTGGGCGATGTCGTTGGGTATGGCCCAGCGCCGAATGAGTGTGTTGAGTTGGTTCAGGCGGAAACCGATCTGTGCGTAGTCGGCAACCATGATTGGGCTGTGCTGGCACACCCCAATCTGGATATAGAGCACTTTAACCCCTTGGCACGTGCGGCCGTTGAATGGACGCGAAGCCAACTTAACCAAAAGAGTCGTACGTTCCTCGATAGTTTACCAGCGAAACCCCTTGAACCGGAATGTGCGGACAGTATTATACTAACCCACGCCAGCCCACGCGAACCGGTGTCGGAATATGTCCAGTCGCCCGAAATCGCGTTGGAAAACTTTGCCCACTTCGAGACCAAGATGTGTCTGGTGGGTCACACGCACAAACCGGCGATTTACCGCTGGCAGTTGAGAAAGATATTCTCGAGGCGAGGTAGACGGAACGGTGTTCCGGTGACTGTTGATTTTCTGAGGCCCTATGAGGGACAACGTGTACGCCTTGAACTGACTGACCTGGAACGCCTGATTCTCAATCCCGGCAGTGTAGGGCAACCACGGGACAACGATCCGAGAGCTGCATACGCCCTGCTGGACCTGGAGGAGTTGACCTGGGAACAGTGTCGGGTAGCGTACCCGATCGATTTGACGCAAAGCCAGATGCGCGTCGCCAATCTTCCGCGCCGGCTGATCGACCGCCTGACCTATGGAAGCTAGTTTGCGCTCGACCAGCTAGTCAGATGCCAAAGAAGTAGCAGGCCCCTACCTTTTCTCGCTCCCCTCAGTCCCTAATTCTTCATTTCTAGATTGTCCCATCTCCAGCCGATTGTACATTTCGAACCAGTCGGGCAGATCGCGGCTGCGGTCGTGGGCCTTGCGCCGTTCGTCTTCCCGCCTCCATGCGATCATGCGCCGAGTGATTTCCTCTTTGACATTTCGGGGGTTGGGCACGTGATCAAAGGTGAAGGCGCCCTCGCCGGCCGCGGTCTGGACGATGATGTTGCCATAGTTCAGCATCATCTTCAGCGGGGAGTTCATCTCGAGGGTGATGTCCTGGATATCACTGAGTTGGGCTTCGCGGCGCTGTTCGCTGAGGAAGAGCGGTAGCTTCTCGACATCGATAATTCTGTCTTCGGTCACCGTGTAGGTGTCATTCCACCAGTCGGTTACGGCCCAGAGGATCCAGCCCAGGGTAGCAAGCGTCACCAGACCACCACCCAACAGAAGTGTCTGCGCGTTCAAACTGGACAGGAGTTGATCCAACAGGGAGATCGAAGAGAAACCACCGGCCAGAAACAGGACTTCCAAAAGAAATAGAGTGCCCGGAAGTACCATCTGGACAAAGAGAACCCACCAATGCTTGTGCCAGACGATACGTTCGGTGGATTCCCAATCGAGCGAACTTTCCGCGGTGAAGGCGCGGCGCAATTTTTGCCACAAGCGCAGCCCAGAATTCGTGTCGTCGGGGGCGGCGAGCGGCGAATCGGTACGCACACGGCTGGGCAGGTCCATGGACAGTCCGAGACGATTCTCGAGCGCGTCCTGAATGTCGAGCTTGTTTTCGGCGCTGGAACGCTGTTGGGCCAGACTGCGATGATGAAAGATAGCCGTGCGGAGCGTGTCCGGTTCAGCGACGAAGTTGAAATCGATGGAGCCTGTTGTGCCGGCGGTATAGACCGACAAGGTACCGTAATTGAACAGATTTCCCCAGAAGGATGTTGCCACGTCCACGCGCTGGATTTGTTCCAGCAGTGCCTCCCGCCGTTGTTCACTGAAAAAGATAACCTTCTCCTGCTGAATGACTCGGCGGTTGGTGACAATAAAGTAGTCATTCATATAGTTGAGAATGCCCCAGATACCCGTCAGAGTTACCAGAAGGGCGCTGATGCCAGGGGCTATCCAGAGCGGAAAACCAAGAGAGGCGAGGAGCCAAATGAGGCCGGCGCCGGCGACGACAGCAACGATGGTTGCCTGGGATTGACCCAGCAGGGCAAGCCAGTGACGCAGCTGCAAGGTGACCAGTACTTCGTCCTTTCGCAACCACTTATAGTCTTGCCGCTGTTCGGGATCGGCGTCGTTGGCCTGGACGGGCAGGCGGGCGGCAACCTTGTCTATGATTTCAGGCCCGCATATTTGGTCGAAGCGCTGGAAGTCCTGCCGGTGAAGGCGCAGCCAAAGGCTGCCCGGTTCGGATTCGACGGTCAGTTCGACCTGGTTTGAGGCGAGGAGCGCGGTCTCGTTAAAGGTTACAACGCCGCGCACCGGCGCGCGGGGCAGAGCTCGGTTATCCTCGTCCAGCGCGCTGAGGACGGCGCGGCTGTTTTCCAACAGGATCCACATGCTGTCGGCGCTATCTCCCTGCTGCGTAATAGGATGGTATTGGGGCACGCGGTGAAAGCTGCAGAAGCCGGCCAGCTGGATCTGTTCGTGGGGCGTCAGCCCGGCAAAAACGGAGACGGCGCTGATGGTTTTGGCGGGCAGTAGTTGGATTTCGGGGTCAATGGCCTGGGGAAAGCGGCGGCCGACCTGCCGGATCGTTCTCCATGGCAGTTCGAACACGGTTGTTTCGGCTTTGGCTTCGGCCCAGTGGCCGTATTTGTCGGGTGCGGCGTTATTGGTCGCGCCGACGCTGCCGGGAAAACCGAAGGAGCCGCCGGTGCCCAACAGCAGGCGGTTGTCGGTTCTGCGAGGATGATAGAGCTCGATCTGTCCTTGCGCGATGAGGAACAGAGTTTCAGGGAGCTGGTTCTGTGTATACAGGATGGTGCCCGCATCTACGGTCTGGCTGCGGATCTCGTCGGCCAGGAAGCCGAGAACAGCCATTTCGATATCGGCGAGCAGCGGCATGGTTCGCAGACGGTTGACAATCGCCTGGTAGGCGGTCTGCTGATGGGTCGCGGGATAGCGGTAGAGCAGTCGTTCCAGTGTGGGTCGTTCGATGCACAGGGCCGAAACTTCGTTTTCGGCTGTGGCGGAGCTGATGTATTTGAGGCTGAAGGTCAGCTCGAAACGTCCGATAATGTCGCCGGCGATGGCGATGCGGGCCAGTGTATCTTCAACGCCTGCTGCGTTACTTTCGCGGCGGGCGATGCGAACGGAGCCGCTGAGAATAAAGTAGAGGTACTCAGCGGCATCATCCTGCCGGGTGAGCTCGTCCCCGGGCGAAAAGTCGACGACGAGGGAGTTCTCCTGGAGGAGCGCGGCGATCTCGTCCATGGGCAACCCCTTCAGGTAGACAAGGGATTGCAGCAGGGCCAAAGTGGGAGGGACGCCAACGTAGCGGGCCGGGCCGGTACTGTTGCCGCGGGTCATTGCGAGTACTCCTTTACAGATGCTCTTTGACCGATTGCGCGGCTTTTCGGTTCATTCCCGGCACGGTCCGCAGTTCATCCAGAGTGGCCTGGCGCATTTTGTCGAGATCGCCGTTGAAGAATTGAAGCAGCGCTTTGCGCCGTCTGGGGCCGATGCCGGGTAGCGTATCGAGCACCGTGTTCGTCTGCCCCTTTCGGCGGAGATTGCGATGGTAGGTGACGGCGAACCGGTGGGCCTCGTCGCGGATGCGCTGCACCATGTAGAAGGCCTGGCTGCCGCGGCGGAGAAGGACCGGAGCGCGGCGCTGGGGAAGAAAGATTTCCTCCTCCCGTTTTGCCAGGGCGACTACCGGCACTCTGTCGGACAGACTGAACTCTGCCAACACTTCGCTGGCTACGCCAAGCTGGCCCTTGCCGCCGTCAACGATTACGAGGTCGGGCAGCAGTTTCCAGTGGTTGGCGCCGGCCGGTTTGCGGCCGGGCCGTTCGGGGTCTTTTTCGACTGCGCGGCGGAAGCGGCGGCGCAGTACTTCCCGCATACTGGCGTAGTCGTCGGGCTCGCCGTGCGCTCCTTTGCCGCGGATCTTGAAGCGCTTGTATGCGGATTTCAAGGGGGCGCCGCGGGCGAACACAACCATTGAGGCGACTGTATTTGTTCCCTGCAATGTGCTGACGTCGTAACATTCGATACGGGTCGGGGGCACCTGGAGGGAGAGGGCGTCCTGGAGTTCCGCCAGCGCTTCAGTTTGGCGGTTGGTGTCTTCGGCCCATTGGACCTTTTGGACACGCAGATACTCGGCGGCATTGTTCTTTGCGAACTCCATCAGTTTGCGTTTTTTGCCGCGCTGGGGCATGCGAATTTCGACCTTGGCGCCGCGGCGTTTACTCAACCAGGAGGCGAGAAGGTCTCTTGTGGGGGGCACGAACTGGACCAGCAGGCGCGGGGGGATATGGGGGGCGTCATCATAGAAACGCTGGATGAAGATGCCGATCAGGTCGCCCAGGTTTTCGGCGGTAGTCTCGTGCAGTTCAACACCTTGCAGAGCGAAGTTTTCTCTTCCGATCAGTCTGCCGCGGCGTACCATCAGGATTTGGACGACAGTGTCGCCGGATTTCACGTCCTGGGCGATGGCAACGACGTCTTCGTCATCGTTCTGGACCCCTACGACTTTTTGCTGGTGGACGATTCGTTGGGCGGCCTTGATGCGGTCTCTGTAGACGGCGGCCAGCTCGAAATTGAAGCGTTCGGCCGCTTTGTGCATTCTCGTTTCCAACTGGTTCATGACCGCGTCGGTGTCGCCTTCGAGGAAGTCGATCAGTTGGCAGATGCTCTCGCGATATTCGGTGCGGCTCTGGGCGCCGATGCAGGGGCCGCCGCACAGTTTGAGATGGTAGTAGAGGCAGGGGCTTTCGTCGTCGCCGGAAATGTTGCGGTCACAGTCGAGATAGGGGAAGACTTTGCGCATTGACTCGAGCGTACGGCTCACTGCCCAGCTGCTGGTAAAGGGACCGAAATAGCGGGCACCGTCGCCTTTTATCTGGCGCACGCGCTCGACCTTGGGGAAGTCATCCTGCCAGTTGACTTTGATATATGGATAGCCCTTGTCATCCTTGAGCATGACATTGTAGTGGGGCTGGTGGCGCTTGATGAGGTCGTTCTCGAGAATCAGCGCTTCCATTTCCGTCGAGGTGACCCACCAGGTGATATCCCGCACCTTGCCGACCATTTCCTGGATGCGGGGGGAATGTTTGGCGGATTGTTGGAAGTAGCTGCGGGCGCGATGGCGCAAGACCAACGCTTTACCCACGTAGAGAACTTTGGCATGTTCGTCCCACATGAGGTAGCAGCCGGGCTTGGCGGGTAGCTCTTCGAGCTTACGCCGCACCTGTCGCGGAATTCGTCGTTTCATGCGTTCGATTGTATCACGTCTTTTTGGCCGCTTCAATCGACTGGTCTTTCGGGGTGCATCCCGGATTTGGGGCGGGGAGATTATGCCGGTGGCGGCTGGAAGTGTTTAGCGGCTCTTGGAGAGGCGCAGGGCAGGCGGCAGGCCTGGCTTTACGGTGGTCGGTTGATTGAAGGGGAACAGGGCAGGCACAAGGCCTGCCCCTACGGGACGGTTGGGGGTAGATGGCGACGACGACGGGGAGGCCGGGGAGGGCAGGCACAAGGCCTGCCCCTACCGAACCGGTTGGGGAGAGATGGCGACGGCGATGAAGAAGGCGCGCAAGGGCAGACGCGGGGAGAAAATTTACACAGCTGATTTGTAATTCCGCTGCTCTGAGCGCCCTCGAATCGGGGGAAAAAATTAGACAGTCGATGTTCAATTCCACTGCTTTGAGCGCTCTCGAAACGGGGCGGGAAATTAGACAGTCGATGTGCAATTCCACTGCTTTGAACGCCCTCGATTGGGGGGAAGAAATTACACAGTCGATGTGTAATTTTCGAGGTTTCGGGCAGCTTCTCGCGATTTGTCTCAGGTCGATGCAGTTGGACTGCGCGTCGGGCGCGGGCAGAAGTGGGGGTGCGTGTTCGGATAACTCAAGGGCTTTGGACCTGGATGCCATTCTGTCAGTTTGCGTGACCCCGAATCCAGATTGCGCCCCAGGTCCACATTCTCTTAGCAGGTTTGCATAAGTGCGCGATAGTCTCTCAGCATAGGCCATCCAGCCCCAGGACGTTTCTTTTGTATAATATATTATATATTAACAGTTAGTTCTTTTTTGGCATCCGCCTGGCAGCACGAGTCTTTTCGCGAGTCTTCGTGCTTCGCTTGGACCGAACGTCATCCTGACCCGGCTGGCGAGCCTGCATTGACGTCGTTGGCTGCCCGCCGTCCACGATCAGGATACCTGCGGCACTTTCTTATTTTCTCACGCAGGGCGCTCGCAAACGCTTGCAATCTCTCGTAAACGCTTGCACGAGGGCTGCCATGACAGCCGGGCACGTGCGTCATCCTGAAAATCCCACATAGTCCTGCGGTTCCTGATTCATACACACGTTGTAACTACTAAGCCACAGTACTTGACCAGCCAGTCATCCTTGGAACCATTCAGGCTCTTGGTGACGCAACTGGTGTACAGCCGCCGCCATGCTCGCCAGCCGACACGTTGCGAAGAATGCACACGGTCGGTGAGGCATGTTTTTGTAGGGGGGCGTTGCGGGGGCGCAGCCCCTGCACAAGGGAGGCCGCTTGCGGCCGACCGCCCAGAATACAACAGTAGAGAAAAACAGCAGAGAATGGAAGGAATTGGTTGGCTCGCCTCGTTCGGGATTGGGCGTCAGATGCGGCTGAGCGGTGATAAGAATTGTATTTGAAATTGGAGGTATCTGGATTTGACCAGCACTTGGAGTGTGTTATAATCACTCAGGTGTCGTCTGAGCACGCGCCGACGTAGCTCAATCGGCAGAGCAGCTGTTTTGTAAACAGCCGGTTATCGGTTCGAGTCCGATCGTCGGCTCTTCCTTTTAGGCGTAATGACCGCGGCCGACGTGTGGGTTTTTGGGGCGGAGGCTGGGCAGACGAAGCACATTAATACGCGTGCTAAAAGAACGGGCGGGTGCCCGAGTGGACAAAGGGATCTGACTGTAAATCAGACGGCTTTCGCCTACGGTGGTTCGAATCCGCCCCCGCCCACTTCTGAGGTAGCACATTTTGATGTCGAAGTGATCAGCCCGCATAGCTCAGTCGGTAGAGCGCATTCTTGGTAAGAATGAGGTCACCGGTTCAAGTCCGGTTGTGGGCTCCAGAGAGGAACGGGGCTGGCCCGCAGAGGTTGGGCAGGCCTGGATCTCAGGGAAGTTTCGCGTTTTTGACGGTAAAGTAGTATCAGACAATAAAGTATAGGCGCTGCAGGAACTTTGCCGCCCACCTATTGCTGGTGGGCGGTTTGCAGCAGTTACTGATGATGTTGTCCTTTTCGCGCTTCGGAGTATTCGCTTGTTTTGCAGCGAGGTAGCGGATCTGACCATTAATCATAAGCAGGAGGCAGCAACCTCATGGCGAAGGCAGTATTTGAGAGGACGAAGCCCCATGTGAACGTGGGGACGATCGGACATGTGGATCACGGCAAGACGACGCTGACAGCGGCGATCACCAAGGTGTTGGCGCTGCGAGGGATGGCGGATTTCAGTGCGTTTGAGGCGATCGACAATGCGCCCGAAGAAAAGGCACGCGGCATCACCATCGCCATTGCGCATGTAGAATACGAGACCGAAAATCGGCACTATGCGCACGTGGACTGTCCTGGACATGCCGACTACATCAAGAACATGATTACCGGCGCTGCCCAGATGGATGGCGCGATTCTGGTGGTGGCTGCGCCTGACGGCGCGATGCCGCAGACGCGCGAACACATCCTGCTGGCGCGGCAGGTGGAAGTGCCGGCCATGGTCGTGTTTCTCAACAAGGTCGACATGATGGAGGATGAGGAGTTGCTGGAACTGGTGGAGATGGAGTTGCGCGAGTTGCTCGACGTCTATGAGTTCCCCGGCGACGACATCCCCTTTGTGCGCGGCAGTGCTCTGCATGCGCTGGAGAGCAGCTCCGACGATCCCGATGCGCCCGAGTATGAGCCGATCTGGGAACTGATGCGGGCGGTCGATGAGTACATCCCCACCCCTGCACGCGAAATCGACAAACCGTTCCTGATGCCGATTGAGGATGTCTTCTCGATCAAGGGCCGCGGCACCGTCGTCACCGGTCGCGTCGAGCGCGGTGTCATCCATCCGATGGAAGAGGTCGAAATCGTCGGCATCAAAGCCACACACACGACCACGGTCACCGGCGTCGAGATGTTCCGCAAACTGCTCGATGAAGGACAGGCCGGCGACAACGTCGGTTGTCTGCTGCGCGGCATCGACCGCGAAGAGGTTGACCGCGGCCAGGTGCTGGCCAAGCCCGGCAGCATCATGCCGCACACCCGCTTCAAGTCCGAGGTCTATGTCTTGCGCAAGGAGGAGGGCGGTCGTCACACTCCCTTCTTCAAGGGTTATCGCCCGCAGTTCTACATTCGCACCATGGACATTACCGGCTCGATCGACCTGCCGGCCGGCGTCGAAATGGTGATGCCCGGCGACAATGTGACGATGGACGTCGAGCTGATTGCGCCTGTCGCAATCGAGACCGGCGGCCGCTTTGCCATCCGTGAGGGTGGCCGCACCGTCGCTGCCGGCGCCATCACCGAGATAATTCAATAGTATAAAGTGGTTCGTGGCGAGTGCAATCACTCGCCACACTTTTTTGTGTCCGGACCACGACAAGAGAGAAGAGTTCATGGCAAAGCAAAAGATCCGTATCAAGCTCAAGGCATACGATCACCGCGTTCTGGATGCATCGGCAAAGCAGATCGTCAGTGCTGCCGAGCAGACGGGCGCCCAGGTGGTCGGGCCTGTGCCTCTGCCTACGAGGATAGAGAAGTTCACGGTGATGCGTTCGCCGTTTATCGACAAGGACAGCCGTGAGCAGTTTGAGATTCGCACTCACAAGCGTCTGATCGATGTGGTGGATCCAGGCAACAAGACGATTGAGAATCTCACTCGTCTGAATTTGCCCGCCGGTGTTGATATCGAGATTAAGTTATAGGGTTCAGTTTGCGGCTGGATGCGGAATGGAAAGAGCGGTTAGGTTCTGTTCCGGTCGGCAGGCAGTGGGCCTGGTTGGACGATGCGGCAGTCGGTCGCGATGTTGTCGAGCGCGCTGTCGATCCTGGAGGAGCAAGTGAAGGGGATAATAGGCCGCAAGATTGGGATGACCCAGCTGTTTGATGACAGCGGCGCGGTTGTGCCGGTGACGGTAATCGAAGCTGGACCCTGCTATGTGACGCAGGTGAAGGCTGAGGATACGGACGGTTACAACGCGATACAGTTTGGGTTTGAAGAGGTGCCGGAGCGCAAGTTGACGAAGGGCCAACTCGGTCATCTGAGCAGGGCCAACGTGCCGAAGCTGCGATTCGTGCGCGAGTTGCGTTTGGAGAGCCAGGCAGGGCATGCGCTGGGCGACGTGATAAAGGCGGACGTTTTTGATGAGGGCGAGATGGTGGATGTGACTGGCACTTCGAAGGGGAAGGGATTTGCCGGCGCTGTCAAGCGGCACGGATTTCGCGGCGGCCCCAAGACCCACGGCCAGTCGGACCGACACCGGGCGCCTGGTTCGCGCGGTGCGGGCACCACGCCCGGTCATACATTTCCTGGCTCAAAAGGCCCGGGGCAGATGGGCAATAAGCGCGTAACTGTGCTGAATCTGAAGGTAGCTCTTGTTGATGCGGAGCGCAATCTCATTGCCGTTCAGGGCGCGGTGCCCGGCCCGAATAATGGGTTGGTATTCGTTCGAACGGCGGTTAAAGCGTAAGACGGTGGACTGCGGTTCGTAGATAGACGAGCCGGCAGCTACTGGTACGGAGGCGAAACGGTGGAATTGCCAATCAGAAATATGGCCGGTGAAGAGGTCGGTCAGATACAGTTGGAAGAGACGGTATTTGCCGCACCAATCAACCGGGGGCTGATGCATCAGGCATTGGTGAGGCAGTTGTCCAACGCGCGCACTGGTACGCACAAAACGAAGTCGCGTAGCGAGGTACGCGGGGGCGGCCGCAAGCCGTGGCGTCAGAAGGGCACCGGACGGGCGCGGCATGGCTCGATTCGTTCCCCGATTTGGGTAGGCGGCGGGACGGCATTTGGCCCGACGCCGCGCAAGTACACCAAGAAGATGCCGAAGAAGATGCGTAGGGCAGCGCTGCGGAGCGCATTGAGTATTAAGGCTGGGGCAGACGAGATCGTCGTACTGGAGCAGCTGTCGATGGAGGCGCCCAAGACCAAGGGTTTCATGCGGGCGCTAGCCGATCTGGGTCTGGAGAGCGGGAGTGTACTCGTTATATTGCCGGAGCGGGATATGGCTGTCGAGAAGTCGATCAGCAACCTGCCGCAGGCGAAGTCACTTCTCAGCAGCAATCTGAACATCCAGGATCTGCTTGGCTATGACAAGCTTCTACTGCCGCAGGCCTCGGTCGATTTCATTCACGACTGGCTTGCCTAACAGCTGCCATTTCCGGCTATGCGGACAGCTGGCGACGGTTAAGACGAACGGGTCAGTGTCCGGTACGAGGAGAACCTGATGCACGTATATGAAGTTATAAAACGCCCGATTATCACTGAAAAGTCGTACGATGCGGCCGATTTCAACAATCAGTACACATTTGAGGTCGATACCCGTGCGAATAAGCACCAGGTTCGCGATGCGGTGGAGACGGCTTTCAAGGTGAATGTGGTCGGTGTGCGGGTGATGATGATGCCGGCCAAGACAGGGATGCGCGGCCGCCGCAAGGTGGTGCGAAAGTCGCCGTGGAAGAAGGCGGTTGTGACACTGGACGCCGGCGACAGCATTCAGTTCTTTGAAGGTGTGTAACATCCAGCAGTGGGAACGGAGAAGCGGGAGCAGTGGTTTCTCTTTTTCATTCTCTTTTTGAACGGAGATAGACTTTTATGCCTGTAAAAATATACCGTCCCACTTCTCCGGGGCGACGGGACATGAGCGTCTCGACTTTTGAGACGATTACGCGTACGAAGCCGGAGCGCTCGTTGACTGAGGCATTAAACCGGAAGGCCGGGCGCAACAGCCAGGGGCGTATCACAGTCCGGCACCGCGGCGGGGGTCATAAGCGGCGTTACCGCATCATTGATTTCCGACGTGACAGGTTTAATGCGCCGGCACGGGTTTTGTCGATCGAATACGATCCGAATCGCAGTGCGCGCATTGCGTTGCTCAGTTATGAGGATGGAGAGAAGCGGTACATTGTGGCGCCGTTGGGTGTTCAGGTGGGGGACATGTTGGAATCCGGTCCCAATGCTGACATACGGCCGGGCAATGCGCTCCCGATCCGAAATATTCCGTTGGGCACGCAGATTCACAACATTGAGTTGTATCCGGGGCGAGGCGCGCAGTTGGTGCGCAGCGCGGGGGTTGCGGCGCAGCTGGTTGCCAAGGACGGGCCGCGAGCGCAGGTGCGTCTTCCCAGCGGCGAGGTACGCTATATAGAGATGGAGTGCCTGGCGACGATTGGGCAGGTGTCGAATCCGGACCACAGCAATATTTCGATGGGCAAGGCCGGGCGCCGCCGTTGGTTGGGATTTCGGCCGTCGGTGCGAGGCGTTGCGATGGATCCTTCGTCCCATCCTCACGGTGGCGGCGAGGGGCGGTCCCCGATTGGTATGCCGGGACCCAAGACGCCGTGGGGTCAGCCGGCGCTTGGCAAGCGCACGCGGCGCACGAAGAGAACAGGTAAATATATAATCAGGCGCAGCAGCAAGCGTCGATAGCAGCGAATTAGCAGTGGTGGAGGAGAATCGATGGGACGCAGCCTGAAGAAGGGACCTTTTGTTGAGCCGCGGCTACTGAAGAAGATCGAAGATATGAACCGGGCCGGTGAGCGGAAGGTGCTCAAGACATGGTCGCGGGCTTCGACGATATTCCCGCAGTTTGTCGGACATACACTGGCGATACACGACGGTCGCCGCCATGTACCGATTTACATTACGGAGAACATGGTGGGGCACAAGCTGGGTGAATTTGCGCCGACACGATTTTTCCGCGGTCATATCAGGTCGGAAAGAAGCACGCGCAGGGTGTAGTTGTTCTGCCAAGCGTCGAAATATCTTTCTTCCTCCATCCTGGAGATAGGGGAGCGCGTACAATGGAAGTTCGAGCAGTTACCAAATATACGGGAATCAGCCCACAGAAGGCGCGCCTGGTATTGAATGAGATGCGCGGACGGCAAGCAGAGGAAGCAATGGCGCTGCTGCAGTTCATGCCTCAGCAGGCGGCTAAGGCGGTTGCGAAGACATTGAAGAGCGCGATCGCGAATGGTGTTGAGAATTTCGGGCTGGAAGCTGATGAGTTGTACATCAGCAAGATCTATGCCGATCAGGCGCCGAACCGGCGCTGGCGGCGTTTTGGCGCCCGCGGGCGTTTCAAGCCATGGATTCGACGCTCCTCGCATATAACGGTGGTGTTGGAAGAGCGTTTGAACGATGAGTAGCGGACGAACAGCGGCGGCATGTGGTCTGAACCGGCCACTGTCCGCAGCGTAAGGAGGCCCAATGGGACGCAAAGTACATCCGACCGGTTTTCGTCTTGGCATTACCAAGGAACACAAGAGTCGATGGTATGCCACGGGGCATGAGTATGTGAATCAGTTGGGCGAAGATCGAGAGATTCGCGCCATGATTCATCGTGATGCGCCGCGCGCGGGCATCAGTTTTATTGAGATTGAGCGCCAGCCCAACCAGGTTCACGTAATCATTAATACGGCCAAGCCCGGGATAATTATTGGGCGGAAGGGCTCCAACGTGAATGTGTTGCGGGTGAACTTGCAGGAGCTGACGAACAAGAAGGTCAAGATCGACGTCCGTGAGATAGATAAGCCGGAGACGGATGCCCAGTTGGTTTCCGAGAACGTTGCTGAGCAGTTGGAGCGTCGCATCAGTTGGAAACGGGCGATGAAGCAGGCGGCCGGACGTGCGATGCGCACTGGGGCCGAAGGCGTCATGATCCAGGTTGCGGGGCGGTTGGGCGGCAGCGAGATGGGCCGGGTCGACACCATACGCGACGGTCAGGTTCCGCGGCATACATTGCGGGCGGAGATTGATTATGGAACCGCGGAGGCGAACACGACATACGGCGTGATCGGCGTGAAGACGTGGGTATATCACGGCGAAGTGTTGCCGGGCCAAGAGTATCATGCCCGCTATGCGGAGATGGCATTGAACGAATAGAGGCTTCTGCTCAGCAAGGGCGGCGGCTGGACAAATATAGGTTGGATGGAGAGTAGACAATGTTGATGCCAAAACGAGTAAAATTTCGCAAGATGCACCGCGGTAGGATGCGGGGAAACGCGACGCGGGGCCATCGGATCGATTTTGGCACGTACGGGCTGCAGGCCACTGAGCCTTCGTGGGTGTCGAGCCGCCAGATTGAAGCGGCCCGTCGAGCGGTTACCCGTTATGTACGGCGCGGCGGCAAGTTGTGGATTCGCATATTTCCGGACAAGCCGGTAACGATGCGTGCGGCAGAGACGCGGATGGGTTCAGGCAAGGGCAATGTTGATCATTGGGTGGCGGTGGTGAAGCCGGGGCGCATGATTTTTGAGATTGCCGGTGTTGATGAAGGTCATGCGCGCGAAGCCTTCCGTCTGGCAGCGCATAAGTTGCCAATGGGAACGCAGTTCGTTGCCCGCGAGGACATTTGACGAGAAGGCGAGGAGAGATGAGAGATGAAAGCACATGAGCTGCGCCCGCTGACGGCAAGTGAACTCTACAGCCGGTTGGACGATGGCTATCAGGAACTGTTTAACTTGCGCTTTCAGAGGGCGACCGGGCAGATGACAAATACGGCACGCAAAGGTCAGGTCCGCCGTGAGATCGCGCGTATAAAGACGATCTTACGTGAGCGGGAGCTGATAGCCGAAGAAAACGAGGAGTAGGGGGCAATGCGCGAGCGAAGACGGGAGTTGGTTGGCGTGGTCACGAGCGACAAGATGGACAAGACGGTGGTTGTTGAAGTTGGGCGGGCCGCGCGCCATGCGCTGTATGGTAAGGTGGTCAAGTCACATAAGAAATACAAAGTCCATGATGCTGACAATGCCTGTCGAGTCGGAGATACAGTCCAGATTCGTGAATGCCGGCCGATCAGTAAGCACAAGAAGTTTTATGTTTCCCAGATACTTGATCATGCGGTGGTAGTCTAGGTCGAGGCTGGCCGGCAGTAAAAGGGGTATGGAGCTATGATTCAACAAGAGAGCCGCCTGCGTGTTGCTGACAATACAGGCGCGAAAGAGTTGTTGACAATTCGAGTTCGCGGGGGGAGTAAGCGCCGCTACGGTGGAATTGGTGACGTGATAGTGGCGACGGTCAAGTCTTCGAGCCCGACGGCGGCGGTGAAGAAGGGCGAGATAGTGCGGGCGGTTATAGTGCGCACGCGGCGCCCGGTGAGACGAAAGGACGGCAGTTACATTCGATTTGATGAGAATGCGGCTGTTCTTATTGATGACAACAGGAACCCACGCGGCACCCGCATTTTTGGCCCGGTTGCGCGGGAGTTGCGGGATCATGGGTATATGAAGATCGTATCCCTGGCTCCGGAGGTACTTTAAGAGGGGCAGGTGGATAGACTTCAGGTTGGACGGGCCGGCGGACGGTATCGTTCACGAACCGAGGAGATGAGGGGATGAGCGTAAAGATAAGGAAGGGCGACCTCGTCGAAGTGATCGCCGGCAATGACAAGGGTCACCGCGGTGAAGTCCAGAGCGTAATACGCAAAAAGGACAAAAAGGGCCGCCACGATCCCAATCGTGTGTATGTTGTGGTGGCGGGCGCGAATTTTGTGACGAAGCATCAGCGCCGCAGCCCGACAGTGCGTACGCAGACGGGCCGCATTGAGTTGGAGGCGCCGTTACACATCAGCAATGTGGCGCTTGTGGGGACGGACAACGAGTTGACTCGCGCTGGCTACCGATTTGAGGGCGAGGACAAGCTTCGGATCGATCGGCGCACGAATGAGCTCCTGCCAACAGGAAGCGAAAGTTAGTTCAACGGACAGATGGACGGCCCGAAGCCGCTGCAGGCGGTGTTTGCGGGCGAGGAGTGGAGAGCGATGAGTGAAGCGAACGGAATGACGGCACAGAAGCCCCGGCTGAAGGAACGATTTGACAGTGAGATTGCCCCGGCGCTGATGACGGAATTCGGTTATACGAACCTCCTGCAGGTGCCCAGGGTTGACAAGATCAGCGTAAACATTGGCATGGGAGAGGCGATCACGGATGGTAAGACGATTGACCGCGCCAGCCATGATCTGACTATCATCACCGGACAGAAGCCGATAGTGACGCGGGCGCGCAAGTCGATTGCGGTATTCAAGTTGCGGGAAGGGATGCCGATTGGGGTGAAGGTAACGCTGCGGGGCAGGCGGATGTGGGATTTTCTTGACCGTCTGATCAGCATTGCGTTGCCGGCGCAGCGGGATTTTCGCGGCATTTCGCCTGATTCTTTCGATGGTCGGGGCAACTACAGCCTGGGCCTGCGTGAGCAGTTGATCTTTCCGGAGATCGACTATGACGAGATTGACAAGGTTCGAGGGATGGAAGTAACGGTTGTTACCACGGCTGATACTGATGAAGAGGGTCGGCGGCTGCTGGCCATGATGGACATGCCGTTCCAACGGCGATAGAGAAACCGGCTACGAAGATGAAGGAGAATACGGTCTGTGGCTAAGAAAAGTATAGTTTCGCGGGAGACTAAACGGAAGTATGAAGTACGTGTGCGCAACCGCTGCACGAAGTGTGGTCGTCCGCGGGCGTTCATGCGCCGTTTTGGTCTTTGCCGCATCTGTTTTCGTCGAGAGGCCCTACATGGCAATCTTCCGGGCGTAGTCAAGTCCAGCTGGTAGCCGAACCGATAACTGCGGGGCTGCTGCCATAATTGTTGGGAGCAGTTGCGCTGCAAGAATCAAGAGGAAGCTTTGGTTATGATGACCGATCCAATCGCGGACTTTCTGACGCGGGTCCGCAACTCGTCGAACTCCAGGCACCGGCGTGCGGTGATGCCCAGTTCCAGGGCGAAGGTCGCGCTCGCCAAGATTCTGGCGGAGGAGGGCTTCATCAGTGGGTATTCGGTGACTGCTGACAAGGCCCGACCGAATCTGATCATAGGGATGAAGTATTCGGACAAGGGGCAACCGGTAATATCCGGGATAGAGCGGGTGAGCCGGCCTGGTCGGCGGACGTACACGGGATATCGAAATATTCCCCTGGTGCGAAGTGGACTGGGGATTAATATTGTCTCGACACCGAAAGGTGTAATGAGTGGAAGCCAGGCCCGTCGTGAACAGGTTGGCGGCGAGATAATGTGTAACATTTGGTAGTGTTGGGAGGAGAAAATGTCGCGAATCGGGAAGATGCCGGTTCCGGTGCCTGCCGGAGTGACGGTTGATATAATGGCGGGCAACCTGATTACGGTGAAAGGCCCAAAAGGGGAACTCAGCCAGACTTTCAATCGGGATATGAAGTTCTCGAGTGAGAATGGCGAGATTGTTGTCACCCGGCCGACCGACCAGCGCCACCATCGCGCTATTCATGGCCTGACGAGATCGTTGCTCCATAACATGGTGGTGGGGGTGACTGATGGTTTCCGGAGGACTCTGGAGATTCACGGAGTTGGTTACCGTGCGCAGCAGGAGGGTGAGAACCTGTTATTGCAGGTTGGGAAGAGTCATCCGGTAGAGTATGCGCCGCCCACGCCGGATATTTTGTTTGAGGTGTCTCGAGATGGGCGGACGGTGACGATATCGGGTATCAGCAAGCAGAAGGTTGGTGAACTGGCTGCAAAGATACGCAAGGAGCGCCCGCCGGAGCCGTACAAGGGCAAGGGTATTCGTTATCAAGGCGAATATGTGCGTTCCAAGGCAGGCAAGGCCGGTGCCGGCGCAATAGCAGCATAACTGCGCGAGGAGTAGAGGATTATGGCGAATCAGACACGGACGAGAGCGCGAAAACGCCGGCATATGCGGGTACGCCGCAAGGTTTCGGGGACGGCGATGCGGCCGCGATTGAATGTATATCGCAGTTTGAAGAACATCGGCGTGCAGGTCATCGACGATCAGGCCGGGCATACTATTGTGTCGGCCTCGACATTGGAAGCCGGCCTGCAAGAGGTTCTGGCCGATAAGCTGAAGGTGGATCAGGCGAAGGAGATTGGCAAAGTCGTTGCTGAACGGGCCAAGGCGGCCGGCATTGAGCAGGTGGTTTTCGATCGCGGCGGGTACCGCTATCACGGCCGCGTGAAGGCGGTGGCCGATGGCAGTCGAGAGGGTGGTCTCGTCTTCTAAAACGAGCAAGGAGAGAGGGAAATGGGACGTCGAGACCGTCGACGGGACCGCGAGCAGGAAGAAGAGAAGGACGAACTGGATGAGAAGGTCGTTCATATCGCGCGGACGGCGAAGGTGGTGAAGGGTGGCCGCCGGTTTGCTTTTCGCGCAGTGGTGGTCGTTGGGGACAACAATGGGCGCGTAGGCGTTGGGGTAGGAAAGGCGCGCGAGGTTCCGGACGCTATTCGCAAGGCGAGTGAGACTGCTCGCAAAACGATGGTGGACGTGAATTTGCTGGGTACGACGATTCCTCATGCGAGCCAAGCCAGGTTTGGCGCCGGCGAAGTGTTGTTGAGACCGGCGAGTCCTGGCACCGGTGTGATTGCCGGCGGCGGCGTGCGCGCTGTGGTAGAGGCTGCGGGCGTGAAGGACATTTTGTCCAAGTCATTGGGGAGCGACAATATTTTGAATGTTGTGCAGGCGACTTTCGCGTCGCTGAAGCAGCTGCAAGACTATAGAGTCGAGGCGCAACGGCGGGGGGTTGATCCTGAGAAATTGCGTCCCTTCTGGTACCAGGAAGATTAGACCTATGGAAAAGACGATCACTGTAAAGCTGAAGAAGAGTCCGATTGGTTATAACAAACGCCAGAAGGCCACTGTACACGCCCTGGGGCTGAAAAAGATAAATCAGACCGTCGAGAAGTCTGACAGTCCGACGATTCGAGGGATGATCGCCAAAGTTTCTCATCTTGTTGAGGTGGTGGAAGAGATAGAGGCTTAAACGGGCGGAGCAGAAGGCCCGGGGCAGTTAGGAGCAGAGGCGGCCTTTTCCATTTGGCTGGGATATAGAGAATATGAAACTGCATGAATTACGCCCCGATGAGGGCGCAACCCGAAACAGGAAACGAGTAGGCCGCGGCACCGGCTCCGGGCGGGGCAAGACGGCCGGGCGGGGCACCAAGGGCCAGAATGCCCGCTCGGGCGGTGGTGTCCGGCAGGGGTTTGAAGGCGGGCAGTTAAGCTTTCTTCGAAGGCTGCCCAAGATGCGCGGCTTCGTCAACCGCTTCAAAGTGACGTACACGCCCGTGAATCTCGATAATATGGGCGAGCGCTTTGAGGCTGATGCGCAGGTGACGCCTGCGTCGCTTTTCGACACGGGACTTTTGGGAGACAGCAAGCAGCCTGTAGTCGTTCTGGCGCGGGGAGAGATAGACAAGGCTCTCCATCTGCAAGTGCATCGAATCAGCAAGAGCGCGCGGGAGAAGGTAGAGGCCGCGGGTGGTTCGGTCGAGATTCTGCCCTTTGCAGTAAACAAGAATATGCCACGGTCTTAGCTGTAGGGAGGCCGGGTTGGCGCCTGAAGGGGCGGCCAGGCCCGGTCGGATCTCTACCGGAGAAT
Source organism: Caldilineaceae bacterium (assembly GCA_965116395.1). Taxonomy (GTDB): domain Bacteria; phylum Chloroflexota; class Anaerolineae; order Caldilineales; family Caldilineaceae; genus Bin5. The sequence continues at coordinate 3,179,731 of OZ220684.1, read as the reverse complement.
TTTTATGCTCGAAGCCGTACGCAATGCCTTTCGTTTGCCAGACCTGCGTCAGAAACTGCTGTATACGTTTCTGATCCTGGTCGCCTACCGTCTGGCTGCGCATATACCTCTTCCCGGCGTCAATCGCGAGGTGCTGGATCAGATATTTCGTTCGACGGATCAGAATATTCTTCTGAGTTTGTTGAACTTTTTCAGCGGCGGCGCGCTGGCCCAGTTCAGCGTGATGGCGATGGGTGTTTATCCATATATTACCGCCACGATCATCATGCAGTTGTTGACGCCGATTGTGCCTCAGTTGGAGGAGTTGAGCCGGGAGGGTGAACAGGGCCGGCAGCAGCTGAATCGCTACACGCATTATATGACGGTTCCCCTGGCGGTTTTGCAGGCTTTCGGCCAGGCGACGCTGCTTAGTCGTCCGGTGGGCGGGGCGGCAACAGGGGCTGTTCTCGAGAATTGGGGCTTCACGGGTGAGGCGCTGTTGCCTTCGCTAACCATTCTGATCAGTTTGACGGCCGGCACAATGTTGGCCATGTGGATGGGAGAGCTACTGACTGAGCAAGGCATTGGCAACGGTGTTTCGTTGATCATATTTGCCGGCATTGTCGCTTCGGCGCCGAATCAGGTGCGGCTGCTGGGGCAGCAGGGAATCACACAGTTGGTGATATTCAGCGTTATTACGGTTTTGACGGTTGCGCTGATTGTATGGGTACAGGAGGGCCAGCGCAGGATTCCTGTGCAGTATGGCAAGCGGGTGCGGACGATGCGGGGCAACCGTCTGATGATGGTTGGTGGGCAGAGTACCTATGTGCCGATGCGGGTGAACACGGCCGGTATGATTCCGCTGATTTTTGCCCAGAGTCTGCTGATATTGCCGAACACAATGGCATCATACTTTATTCTTCGCAGTGATTGGATTGGCACTGTGGCGAATTTCTTTTTCACTTCGTTCAGTCCACAGAACTTTCTGTACTGGTTGATCTACTTCATGTTGACGGTTGCGTTCACGTATTTTTATACCGACATCATGTTCCGGCAACAGAATCTTCCCGACACGTTGCAGAAGCAAGGGGGATTTATTCCCGGCATCCGGCCTGGTCCGCGCACAGAGCAGTATCTGAACAGCGTGTTAGGGCGCATAACGCTGGTCGGGGCGCTTTTTCTCGGCTTGGTTGCGGTGCTGCCCTTCCTGGCGGGCTTGGTTTTCGGGGGCGGCGTTGGCAGCTTCAATACGCTGATTATCAGCAGCACGGGTCTCCTTATCGTCGTGGGTGTGGTGCTGGACACGATGAAGCAGATTGAGGCGCAGTTGATGATGCGCAACTACGAGGGCTTTATCCGTTAGCCTCCCATTTATTACAGCGCAAGGACTTGGTGTTGATGAGCGACCGCATTTATCTGGTGTTGTTGGGAGCGCCGGGGGCCGGCAAGGGCACGCAGGCCCAGCTATTGCAGGAGAAGTTGGGCATTCCGCAGATTTCGACGGGCGAGATCTTCCGGTACAACCTGAATAACGAGACGGAGCTCGGGCAGCTGGCCAAGAGCTACTACGATAAGGGTGAATTGGTGCCCGACGAGGTGACGATTCGGATGGTGGAAGCTCGCCTGGCCGAAGAGGATGCCGCACGGGGCGCGATTCTGGATGGTTTTCCACGAAATCTCCTTCAGGCTGAGGCGCTGGACGGGATGACGGCGGAATTCGGCGGCATTGACCTGGTGCCGATGTTCCAGCTGGAAGACGATGTGGTGACCATGCGGATCACAGGGCGACGGGTTTGCCGTAACTGCGACCGTGTTTATCACTTGACGTTTAATCCTGCGCGCGGCGAGGGATGTGACAGTTGCGGCGGTGAATTGTACCAGCGGAATGACGATAAACCGGAGACGGTCCAAAACCGGTTGTACATTTACTATAAGCAGACGTCGCCTCTGATTGGATACTATTTCGCCAAGGGACTTCTGGTAGATATCGATGGCGCAAAACCGATCGAGGAGATGCAGGAGCAGCTGGTGGCAGTGTTAGCAGCCAATAATATTGAGACGGCGGGGAGCGCCCTGTCGGTCTGATCGGTGCGCGGCCCAAATGCCGGCGACTGCAAGTGCAAGATGAACGGCGAAAGCATGATGATGAAATTCAGGCGCCGGCTGCGCCGGAATGGGCGGGGCCGGATCAAGGCCAGGCAGGAGCAGGAACGTCCTGCGCCGATTCATAAGAGCCCGCGCGAGATTCAGATAATGCGGGAAGCAGGCCGGATTGTTGCCAGGGTTCATCAGGCATTTCGAGAGGCGATCGGGCCAGGCATAAGCACGTTGGATTTGGACGTGCTGGCGGCCGGGATTATTCACAGCCACAATGCGAAGTCCAGTTTTCTTGGCTATCGAGGCTATCCGGCCAATATATGCACGAGCATCAATGAGGAGTTGGTGCATGGCATTCCGAATCAGGCGCGGGTATTGCAAGAGGGCGACATAATCAGCATCGATGTAGGGGTTTATCATCGCGGTTTTGTGGGAGATAGTGGCTGGACATATCCCGTAGGCGAGATTGACCAGGCGGCTGAACGTCTGTTGCAGGTAACGGAGGCAAGTCTAACGGCCGGCATTGAAGCGATTCGGGCGGGTGGTTGTGTACTGGATATCAGTTCGGCGGTGCAGAAGAGTGTAGAGCCGAGTGGTTTTCACGTAGTACGGGAGTATACTGGCCACGGAGTGGGCCGGTCGATGCATGAAGGGCCGCAAGTGTTGAATTATGTGTCGGATGACACGGACGGCAGGGTTGCATTAAGCCCTGGACTGGTGATTGCGATCGAGCCGATGGTGCAGATGGGCACGTGGCGCACGGAGACACTGAAGGACAAGTGGACCGTAATCAGTGAAGATCACAGCCTGAGCGCCCATTTCGAGCACACGGTAGCCGTCACCAACAGGGGCCCTGAGATATTGACGCTCCTATAGCATTGTGATACACTCGTGGAATTGCGTTACGACTTAAGAGAGGGGCAAAAAGATGAAAGTGCGGCCTTCGGTCAAGAAGATGTGCGAAAAGTGTTCAGTTGTACGGAGGCGGGGCGTAGTGTACGTGATTTGTCAAAACCCCAAACACAAGCAACGGCAAGGATAGGCACTCAGGAGGGAAAGCAATGGCACGTATCGCAGGCGTCGATATTCCTCGAGATAAGCGGGTCGTAATTGCCCTAACCTACATTTATGGAGTCGGCCGGTCGGTCAGCAAGGAGATTCTTGAATCGACGGGGATTGACGAAGACAAACGCGTCAAGGATTTGGACACCAATGAATTGGCGGCGCTGCGGGATTACATAGAGCGCAACTGTCGCGTCGAAGGTGATTTGCGGCGCGAAGTGAACATGAACATCAAGCGTCTCATGGAAATTGGCAGCTATCGGGGATTGCGACATCGCCGCAACCTTCCGAGCCGCGGCCAGCGCACGCGCACCAATGCTCGCACACGCCGCGGCGTAAAGAAGACGGTTGCCGGCAAGAAGCGGGCGCGCAAGTAGCGACAGATGGTCGCTGCTGCCGGAATTTCGGCAGGAACATCAGGTTAAGGAGAAACGATGGCTCGAACACAACGCCGCCGGGGTAGTCGATCGACGCGTCGCGAGAGGAAACACGTGCCGAGCGGGCAGATCCATGTCCGCGCCACATTTAACAATACTATTATCACGGTCACCGATCCCACTGGGGAGGTCCTGTGTTGGGCCAGTTCGGGCACGGCCGGTTTCAAGGGGAGCCGCAAGAGTACGCCGTTTGCGGCCCAGCTTGCGGCAGCGGCGGCGGCTCGCCAAGCGGTGAGTGACTTCAATATGCGTGAGGTCGAGGTATTTATCAAGGGGCCGGGGCCTGGTCGCGAGAGTGCGTTGCGGGCATTGAATCCGGCCGGTTTGACGGTTACGTCGATAGCCGACATAACGCCAATACCACATAACGGGGTGCGTCCCCCGAGCAAGCGAAGAGTTTAGGGAAGCTTGCGCGGCGCAGCCCCAGGAATAGCGGTTGGAGGGGTTGCGCAACAACGGGATTCACCTGCCGGGAGAAGAGAGGCATCGTGTTTTGACGCGATGCCGCTTGTTTTGCATAGAAGCGTATTTGTGCAGAGGATTTTCGCAGAGAATTAGGGTAGGGGATTCGTGCAGTGGGGAAGGAAATGCGCTGCGGATGCCGGCCAGGGGTGACAATTCTGCTAGTGCAAGCGGACACTCTTGAGGCAGAAGAATCGACAAAATGAGCACACTGTGAGCTAAGTCACGGCCTTGTATAGGGCAGGTGGTTGCGAGCGACAGTCGACTTGGAGGAGAGATGGCACGATATACAGATGCAGTTTGTAAACTCTGCCGACGAGAAGGACAGAAGCTATTTTTGAAGGGCGAACGCTGTGTCAGCCCGAAGTGCGCGGTTGACCGGCGTCCATTTCCACCGGGCGAAGCAGGTCGGCGCAATGTAATGCGCCGGAAGGTTTCGGATTTCGGTATTCAGTTACGCGAGAAGCAGAAGGCGCGTCGCATGTATGGGGTGATGGAGCGGCAGTTCCGTCGATATTTCAGGGAAGCGTCGCGGCGCAAGGGTCTAACGGGCGGCACGTTGCTGGAGTTGTTGGAAAGCCGGTTGGACAACGTTGTGTACCGGTTTGGTTTTGCCGATAGCCGGCCGCAGGCGCGTCAGCTGGTGCGTCACGGTCACTTTGCGGTAAACGGCCGCAAGACGAATATTCCGTCCTTTTTGGTGTCGCCGAATGACCTGATATCTGTTCGGGAGAAGAGTCGAACCAAAACATATTTTCGCGAGCGCGCCCAGATTCTCGGCAGTGCGTCCCCCCCTACGTGGCTTAGTCTGGATGCGACCAATCTTAACGGTACGGTGACTTCGGCGCCGGAGCGAGACGAGATTGGCGTACTCCTGAACGAACAGTTGATCGTTGAGTACTACAGTCGTTAGCTGACCTGGTACAGATTCGTTGCCTTTACAGGTCGGTTGAATTGACAACCGGTAGGGCTACGACGATTGTCTGTCGCCACACGTTGTTTGGATGAGACTGCAATATAGCTGGGAGGGGTAGCCGTTGCTTAACAATCTAGTATTACCGAAGATAGAAGTAGAGGCCAGTTCTCGCAACTACGGCCATTTTGTGATCAGCCCGCTGGAAAGCGGTTATGGGATTACTCTAGGGAATTCCTTGCGCCGGGTGTTGCTGTCGAGTCTTCCGGGCGCTGCAGTAACTTCGATCTCGGTCAGTGGCGTGCATCATGAGTTTTCTACAATCGACCATGTGCTGGAGGATGCCACTCGTCTGATATTGAATGTGAAACAGATACGATTCAGGAGCGAGAGCGCCGAACCTGTTCGCGTTTCGGTGGAGGTGTACCACGAAGGGCCGGTAACAGCCGGAGATTTGAATTGCCCGCCGGAAGTTGAGATTGTCAACCCGGATCTTTATCTTCTGTTCGCCGACTCGAATGAAGTGGACCTTGACATCGAGATGGTGGTGGAGCAGGGCCGGGGTTACAGCCCGGCTGAAGAGCGGATGCAGTTGCCGTTGGGCGAGATTCCGGTGGATGCGATTTTCAGTCCGGTAAAGAAGGCATCTTACCGGGTGGAACGCACGCGCATTGGTCAGCAGACGGATTATGACAGGTTGAATCTTGAAGTGTGGACCGATGGCACGATTTCACCGGAAGATTCAATGCGGCAGGCGGCTGATATTCTTGTTCAGCATCTGAGCCTGTTTGTCGGCGACCGCACGGCGATGGTCGAGTTGCCGGAGGAAGAGGAAGAGAGCATTCCCAGCCGTGTGGCCGAAGCGCCGATCGAGGAGTTGGAGTTGACGGTGCGTGCCTATAACTGTCTGAAACGGGCGGGCATTACGAAGATTGGTGAGATTCTGAAACGAATGGAGAAGGGTGAGGACGAGATGCTCGCCATCCGCAACTTTGGCAAGAAGTCGCTGGATGAGCTGGTAGAGAAGCTGAGCGAGAAGGGATACATGAATGTGATGGGCGTAGATCTCAGCGCCTACCTGGGTGGCGGCAACGGAACTGAAAACGAAGAGATATTAGCCGAAGCGGCTGAAGCAGTTGAAGCAGCTGAAGCGGCGGAGACAACCGAAGCGGCGGAGACAACCGAAGAGGCGGAGGCGGCTGAGGCAGTCGAAGTCGTTGAAGAGACGAGCTTGTCGCCGCTACCGGAGGAATAGGACAATGCGACACCAGATTGCGGGGAAGAAGCTGAGCCGGTCGCCGGCACAGCGCAAAGCCCTGTTTCGCAGCCTGATTAGAGAACTCTATATTCACGAGCAGATAACCACTACACACGCCAAGGCGCGTGCTGTGCGGGGCGATGCTGAGAAGCTGATCACCAAAGCCAAGCACGGTCTTGCTGGGAAGATTGACCGGGTGCATGCGCAGCGGCAGGTCGTGGCGTACCTCAATGACAAGACGGTGGCGAAGAAGGTGTTTGACGAGTTGGCTCCCCGCTACGAGGAACGGAATGGCGGGTATACGCGCATTGTCAAGCTGGGCAAACGTTTTGGCGACGCGGCTGAAATGGCAATTATCGAGTTAGTTACGGACGAAAATAGCGGGTAACCAGGCTGACTGCCGCTGAAATCAGTTGTATGGCGAGTTTTCGGCAGTCGGAAGCGTAGGTGGTTTGTGGCCGCGTGCGCCACTCCGGTGAGGTGCGAATGCCCAGGGTCGCCGGTCTGATCGCTTACGACGGCACAGATTTTTGTGGTTTTCAGGTACAACGGCAGGCGCCGACGGTGCAAGGCGCGTTGGAAGACGCGTTGGCCGATCTGACCGGCGGGCTATGCCGGGTCAGCGGCGCAGGCAGGACGGACACAGGCGTTCATGCGCGGGGGCAGGTTATAGCGGTTGAAGTGCCGTGGAGGCACTCGCTGTCAGCATTGCGCCGGGCCTGGAATCAACGTTTGCCAGCTTCGATAGTTATCCGCCGTTTGGCGGAGGCTCCGCCGGCGTTTCACCCGCGTTTCAGCGCGGTTGAGCGGACTTACCGGTACACGACGTGGGCGCCGGCGTTTGGAGGGGAAGGCGAGAAGCGTTTCCCGCTGAAAGATCGGTTTGGGGTGGTGTTGCCCAGACGCCCGGATTTGGAAGCGATGAACGGGGCAGCCAGCGTGTTGGTTGGGACGCACGACTTTGCCACGTTTGGGCAGGCGCCTCAGGGGGACAACACTGTTCGCCGAATCGTGTCGCTGATTTGGGAGCGTGTGGAAGAGTCGCTGCCGGTGCTGGATCCCTTTCCGGTGGAACAGTTGGTTCTGACGATTACAGCAAACGCTTTTTTGCGCCGGATGGCGCGTAACCTGGCCGGGTCGCTGCTGGCGGTCGGGCTGGGAGAGTGGCAGAGCGAGGAACTGGCGGCGGCTTTGAAGGCAAGAGACCGCAGCCGCTCTGCAGCGCCGCTCCCGCCCAATGGGCTTGTTCTGGAGCGGGTGAGGTATGAAGAATATTCTGATCTGTTTTCCACGGATTAAATGGTATGGCGTGGGCGGCAGAAAGCCTGCTTACAGGCGTGAATGAGGAGAATACAGGGTGAAGACACTGAGCTTAACCTATACAGAGGCCAAGAGCGGGCGTGAATGGTGGGTTGTCGATGCCACGGGCAAGACACTCGGCCGGCTGGCGTCGGAGATCGCGCAGGTTCTTCGGGGTAAACACAAGCCGAAATTCACGCCCAATGTGGATTGTGGTGACTTCGTGATTGTGGTCAACTGCGAGAAGTTCCACGTCACGGGCAACCGCTTGGATGATAAGCGCTATTACCGGCACTCGCGTTATCCTGGCGGCTTGAAGAGCCGAACGATGCGGGAGCAGTTGGAGAGACAGCCGCAGAAGATAATTTTTGATGCGGTCAAAGGCATGGTTCCAAAGACACGGCTCGGGCGGGCTCAGATGAAGAAGCTGAGAGTCTACGTCGGTCCGGATCACCCGCACATGGCCCAAAAGCCGAAAGAACTGAAACTGCAGGAGAGCAGATATGAGTGAGTATATCGAAGCCATTGGACGGCGCAAGAGCGCCACGGCACGCGTCCGTCTGTATGAGGGAGATGGGGAGATTATCGCAAATAGTCTGCCGATGGACGTTTATTTCGGGCGCGCGTTGGATCAGATGGTGATTCGTCAACCGCTGACTCTGACTGGAACGGAGAGCAGCTTTAATATCAGTATCAAGGTGCATGGCGGTGGTGAAGGCGGCCAGGCCCATGCAGCCCGGCACGGGTTGGCCCGCGCACTGGTGGCGGCGGATCCGAATCTGCGGGCTACTTTGAAGGCTGCCGGTTTTCTCACGCGCGATGCACGCGTGAAAGAACGGATGAAGCCAGGTCTCAAACGGGCACGCAAGGCCCCGCAGTACACCAAGCGCTGAGCGTTCCTTATCTTTAATATGCGAATATTGAAAGCGGTGGCTTAGCCATCGCTTTTTGTTCGTCCGGTTTTTCAAGTGGTTGTAATATCGTCGGGAACCGCGTGCCAGGTCCCGGCGTCAACCATAGACTTCGTATGGTGGAAGGAGAATCCGACATTCATGCTGATCCGTTTCGGGTTTCTTTTCATAGCCAGGTCGACCGACTCTGCAGATGCGGTTATGGCCAGTGTGCAGAGGATGCTGGGCGGGGTTCTGGATGGAATACTGCCCCTGGCCAGCCGCGCCTATACGGCTCCTCATCGCTACCAGATAGAGGAAACGCTGCGGCACTGGTGCGATGAAGAGGAGATTGACCTGATTGTGACGGTGGGCGGTACGTTTCCGGCCGCGGGACCGTCGGCAGAGGAGATTGTACCGGAAGCCACGGCCGAGGTAGTGGAGCGGATGATGCCCTCTCTGCCAGAGACGATGCGGGCGAGGGCGGCGGCGAGCAATCGGATGGCGCTGTTGGATAGGGGCGTTGCAGGCATCCGCGGCCGTACGTTGATAATCAACCTGCCTGGGGAGGAGGGCCTAACATCGACGTTTCTGGAAAGCATTCTGGACGTGATCCCGTCGGTTACGGCCCGGCTTGGGACGGAAGAAGAGCTGCCGATTGTTGAGAAGGCGCCCGTTGCCCGCGAGCCCGAATCTGCGCCGCCGCGGGCGGGGGCCTTGGACAGTGAGGAGTTCGCGGCTTTTCTGCAAAGGAGGCAGAAGGATGGTTGACAGTTTGCCAGCGCAGGGGGTGTGCAGCTAGTAGGAATCGGCTGGGTTGGAGTTTTGACTTTTGCCCTCCAAAGGACGTACTATGATTTTTGTAGTTAAGTCTACAGCCGCGACGGGCCTTTCTTGTTACACTAGTTATTGTCTGGCGGGTTGAAGACGTTTATGGCGCAAGGTTGCATTTTTTACGCTCGCATACAGGAGTAGGAGACGAGAAAATGGGCGAGAACACAGTAGTTGTCACAGACGCGAATTTTGAAGATGAGGTCATCCAAGCGGACGTCCCGGTTTTGGTAGATTTTTGGGCGGAGTGGTGTGGTCCGTGCAAGATGATCGCACCGGTGCTGGATGAGATTGCTACCGAACTGAACGGTAAACTGACGATCGGCAAGCTCGATGTGGACGAGAATCAGAGCACAGCGATGGCGTTCGGCGTGATGAGTATTCCAACGCTGATGTTGTTCAAAGACGGTCAGCAGGTGGAGACTATCGTTGGCTTCCAGCAGAAGGCCCAGTTGCTGGGGAAGATTCAGTCGCATCTGAACTGATGGCTGAGTGAAATTGATAATTGCAAAGACCTGCTGCGAATGCGGCGGGTCTTTTTTGTCCGCGAAGGGCCACTAAGGACCGCGACGAACTGCAACTGCAAATTCCTTTTTTCCACGAAGGGCCGCGAAGAACGGCGACTTCTTTTTGTCCACGAAGGGCCGCGAAGGACCACGAAGAACTGCAACTGCAACTTCTTTTTGTCCACGAAGGGCCGCGAAGGACCACGAAGGGCCACGAAGAACTGCAACTGCAAATTCCTTTTTTCCACGAAGGGCCGCGAAGGACCACGAAGGGCCACGAAGAACTGCAACTGCAGAACTTCTACGGCAACACCTTTTTCCACGGAGGACACGGAGGACACGGAGGGCCACGGAGGGCCACGGAGAACTGCAACTGCAGAACTTCCTTTTTTCCACGAAGGGCCGCGAAGGATCGCGAAGGGCCACGAAGAACTGCAACTGCAGAACTTCTACGGCAACACCTTTTTCCACGGAGGACACGGAGGGCCACGGAGAACTGCAACGGCAACTTCTTTTGTCGACGGTAACTGCTAAGCCACGGTAGTTGACCGGCCAGTTATTCTTGGAAGCATGCAGGCTCTTGGTGATGGGACTGGTGTGCGGGCGCGGCCATGGTCGCCAGCGGACAGGTTGCGATGAAGGCATACGGTCGGTGAGGGATGGTTTTGTAGGGGGGCGTTGCGGGGGCGCAGCCCCTGCACAAGGGAGGGCCGAAGGCCCGACCGCCCAAAATACACAAATGAGGGGAGAAGGAACACGTTTGCTTGCCTCGTTCAGGGTTGGGAATCAGGTGCGGCTGCGTAGTTGCTGAAATCGTCTGGTATTCGGGGAAATGGTGCGATTGGCAGCTATTTGAAGGTCATTTGCCACAGTGATCTCACTGCGAGCAGAAACAGGAAGATCGCGAGATCGATGGCTGTGACTAGAAAGAAGGCGCCGGTCAGGAGTTGGATTGGGCCGAGGAGGAAGTTGAGAAGCAGGACCACATTGCGGCCCGACTGGTCGATGAGCACGAACACGGCGCCGATGAGAAAGACATAGATGCCCAGTGATTTCAGCGGCGCGCGGTCGCTGGCGCTGGGCATCATGGCGTTGGCGATTGCGAAGAGGAGATAGCTCCAGAGCAGGCTGTCCGGCCTGTGCGCCAAGCCGTCTGCGACAAAGGTCAGCCCGTCGAACAGTTTGCCGGTACGCCAGGCGAAGGCGACGGTCTGTGTGTCGAAGACTTGCTCACCGATAAGTACGATCAGCGCCGACCCGATCAGGAGCGGCGCCAACCCCACCAGGCTGTCCCAGATTACGCCTCCGGACGAAACCGTCACGCTTCCCAGACCGATCGTATTGCGGGAATATTTGGGCCATACCCGAAACTTGCTGGTTTTCAGACCGAGAATCCTGGCAACGAGCCAGTGGGAGGTCTCGTGGATGAGGATGCCCGGCAGGTAGATCAGGAATAGAATCACCATCGCCAGGTCATCGGAGCCGGTGATCAGATAGACGATCTCCTGGATCAGGAGGCCGATTCGCGAGCTCAGCCACCACAGAGCGGCGAGCAGGACGAAGAAGAGGACGAAAAACAGATATGGGGACAGTAAAGACATGAGGGAGTTCGAGGAGAGTGTGAGAAGGGGAAAGGAGAGAGGAAGCTAGTCTCACTATTCACGCTATTTTGTGCCCGGCTCTGACTGTTCCTTCCGGGTAGGTGGGTCAAGCAGGCATACGTTAGCCGCCGTAGAGCTGGGCTGTGATCTTCACCATTTCGGCGTAACTGGCGGCCTCAAGCGATGCGCCGCCAATGAGCGCGCCGTCGATGTCGGGTTGTTCCATGATGGCGCTGATATTGTCCGGTTTTGTGCTGCCGCCGTAGAGAACGCGGGTGGTGTCGGCGACTGCACCGCCGTGCATTTCGCGAAGGATAGAGCGAACCAGGCCACAGATGTCGCCCGCGGTTTGCGCGGTGGCGGCGCGGCCCGTGCCGATAGCCCAGATCGGCTCATAGGCGATGACGAGAGTTTGCAGCTGCTCAGCGCTTAGACCGTCAAGCGCGGCGCGCACTTGTGCGGTGATGATTGACACGGTTTCGCCCCGCTCATTCTGATCGAGGCTTTCACCGACGCAGACGATTGGGGCCAGGTCGTGCGCCAAGGCGGCGCGGGTCTTTTTGTTTACGGTTTCGTCGGTTTCTCCGAACAGCTGCCGGCGCTCACTGTGCCCGATGATGACATATTGGGCGAGTTCCCGGAGCATGGGGGGACTGATCTCGCCGGTGAAGGCGCCGCTTTCCTGCCAGTGGCAGTTCTGGGCGCCCAGTGAGAAAGGCATGGCAGCCGTTAAGGTCTTTAGCGGGTGCAGACAGAGGGATGGCGGGCACAACACCTGCTCCACAAGGGTGGTGTCACCGACCAGTTGGTAGATCTGCCGCGCCAGATCGAGCGCTTCGGGCACGGTATTGTTCATTTTCCAGTTGCCGGCCATCATCGGCTTACGCATAACGAATGTTCTCCGTAGGCGGCTGTGTCAGTTTGAAACGTGAGACTGCGGGTTGAGACTGGACGGACTGCGAGCGAACTGCAGTGTGAATGCCGGCGTCGTGAATTCCCCTGGTATTGTTGATTCTCAGGGGAAGAGATCAAGGCCGCTAAGGTTTGGGCATGAACGGGCTGGCCCAGTTCTAGCCTGATTGGGAGTCGTCTGCGACCGGGTCTTCCTCCTCCGGAGGAGCGTTAAAGCGTATCAGTTCCTCGTCGTACTCCTCGGCGGTAAGCCAACGGCCGCCAGTGACTTCATAGTGGGAGACCTTTTTGCCGCGGTCGAACCAGATTTCGACTTCTACCTGGGTGAAACAGCGGTTTTTGCCGCTGCCTTGCAGCACTTTGCGCGTGTAGTACTGGTTGTCTTTCTCTTCGTCGCGGCTGAGACTGTTGACCAGGTCGATTTCGGCCATAATTGGTTCGCGGCAGCGGGTGCTGAAGACATAGATGGGGTAGTTACGATTGCCGCCACCTCCGCCGCCGGAAAACAGTGATGCCAGTTTTGACAAGAAGCTCATTGGTTACACCTCCTCGTTATCCAGGGCGGCCACGCCGGGCAGCTCTTTGCCTTCCAGGAACTCCAGGCTGGCGCCGCCGCCGGTACTCACATGTGAGATGCGCTCGACCAGTCCGGCCTGACGCACAGCCGCGGCTGAGTCGCCGCCACCGACGATGGTGGTGGCATGGGACAGCCCGGCCAGCATCTCAGCGATGGCATTGGTGCCACGAGCAAAGGGGGGAAGTTCGAAAACGCCCATCGGCCCGTTCCAGAGAACGGTACGTGCACCTGCGAGCCGATTTGCGAAGTGTGCGACTGTTGCTTCACCGATGTCGAGGGCCATCCACCCAGGCGGGATCTCGGTGACACTGACGGTGCGGAAGGCGGCGTCGGCGGAGAAGCGGTCGGCGACGGCGAGATCGACAGGCAGCTGGATGATGTCATCGCCGGTGCAGCGCAAGGCTCGGGCCGTATCGAGCGCGTCGGCTTCGACAAGGCTGGCTTCCATGCGGCAGCCGGCGGCGGCAAGAAATGTGTTGGCCATACCGCCGCCGATGAGGATTGCATCTACCTGTCGGAGGAGCTTTTTGATGACGGCGATCTTATCGCTGACTTTGGCGCCGCCGAGGATGGCGATGAAGGGACGAGCGGGCTTTTCGAGCGCTGCGCCCAGGTAGTCCAACTCTTTTTCCATCAGGAGACCGGCTACGGAGGGCAGGTGGGCGGCGACGCCGGTGGTGCTGGCGTGGGCGCGGTGGGCGCTGCCAAAGGCGTCGTTGACAAAGAGGTGGCCGAGTCGAGCCAGCTGCGCGCTCAGCGCCGGATCGTTGCTGGTTTCACCGGGGTGGAAGCGGGTATTTTCGAGCAGCATGACATCGCGCGGGCCGAGGCCGGCAGCGGCGGCTTCGACGGACGGACCGGTTAAGGCGCCGGGGAAACGCACTTCGGTGTTTAGAAGCTGGCTGAGCCGATCTGCGATGGGCTGCAAGCTGTAGCGGGAATCCGGTTCGCCCTTGGGCCGGCCGAGGTGGCTGATCAGGACCAGGGACGCGCCGTGCGTGCGCATTAATTCAATGGTGGGCAGGGTTGCGCGGATGCGGGTGTCATCGGTGATGCGACCGTTGCCATCTACGGGCACATTGAAATCGACGCGGACGAGCGCGCGCTTGCCCTGCCAGTCGACATCCCGGATGGTCCTTTTGCGCGTCACGGACTGGGGCCTCTGGTGGATGGCGGAAGCGCTAGACGCCCTGGCAGGCAACGAAGGCGGCGAGATCGGTCACACGGACACTGTAGGCCCACTCGTTATCGTACCAGGTGACGACTTTGACCAGGTCGCCGTAGCAGGCGGTAAACTCGGCATCGATCACACTGCTATGTGAATTGCCCTGGAAATCCGAACTAACCAGGGGATCATAGCTGACATCGAGGATACCTTGCATTGGTCCCTCAGCTGCTGCGGAGAATGCTTCCAGCAGATCTTCGGTTTTGCCTGGGGAGCTAACTTTGGCGACGAAATCGACAACACTGACGGTGGATGTGGGAACGCGCATGGCCATGCCGTCAAACTTGCCGTCAAGCTCTGGCACAACCAAGGCCACGGCTCTGGCAGCGCCGGTTGTGGTCGGAATGATGTTCATGCCGGCGGCCCTGGCGCGGCGCAGATCATCATGCACGAGATCAAGGATACGCTGGTCGGTCGTGTAGGAGTGCACGGTGGTCATCAGCCCCTGCTCGATGCCGACGGTGTCGTTTACGACCTTGGCCGCGGGGGCCAGGCAGTTGGTTGTGCAGCTGGCATTGCTGATGATGTGATGGCTGTCCGGATTATACTTTTCGTTGTTGACGCCCATGCAGATGGTGATATCTTCGCCTTTGGCGGGAGCGCTGATGATCACCTTTTTTGCGCCGGCGGCGAGGTGGAGGGCAGCCTTTTCGCGATCGCTAAATACGCCGGTGCTCTCGACGACGATATCAACGCCCATCTCACCCCAGGGCAGCTTGCTTGGATCGCGCTCGCTGAGCACTTTGAGGCGGTCTCCGTTAATCGACAGATCGCCATCGACCTCTGCAACGGTGCCATCGAAGATACCGTAGTTGGTATCATATTTGAACAGATGGGCCATGGTATGCACGTCACCGAGATCGTTAACGGCGACGAGATCGAACGTATTGTTATGGTGCTCGAAGAGCGCCTTTGTTACCTGACGACCGATACGGCCAAAGCCGTTGACGGCGATTTTTGTGGTCATTTGATATTCTCCTCCGCAATTTTGGACGATTGCTAATAATCGCAATTTTACCATATTGCGCTAATTTCGCTGACAATGCCGGTGTCTGAACTGTGAAATGTGTAATTGGGTGAATGGGTGCAGTGCGGTCGTTGCCCAGGCGTTGCTTTCCGGCAACTGTTTGCGTGCAATTGGGACAGAGTTTACAATCAATATCAGGCTGAGCATTTGCAGAATCAAGGAGTGCCCGTGTCGATCAGGCTGGCGCCAGAACAGATCCCAACCAGGCCGCTTACATACGAAGAAGCGATCGGAATACTTTTCCACGATGCCAGGTTTGACGGCCGCGCTCCACGAGCGAAGGACCCCGAAAGCCGATTGGATCGTATGCGGGCGGTACTGGCGGCGTTGGACAACCCCCAGGAGCGTTTCCGGACGGTCCATGTAACGGGGACAAAAGGCAAAGGCAGCACGAGCGCTTATACTGAGTCGATTCTTCGTCACCTGGGCTACCGCACCGGTCTGTTTACAAGCCCCCATTTGCACACTTTTCGTGAGAGAATGCGTGTGGATGGGCAGATTATCAGCCGTGAAGAGTGCGCGGAACTGATCGAGCGAGCCGTACCCCACTTGGAAGCCAACCCTGACCTGACTGTTTTTGGCCGCATTATGGTCATTGCATTTCTCTACTTTGCGCGGGCCGGGGTCGACTGGGCGGTGGTGGAGGTGGGGGTCGGCGGCCGCCTGGACAGCACCAATATTTTGCTGCCGGCGGTGTGCGGCATCACCCATATCAGCAAGGATCACATGCACATTCTCGGAGACAGCCTGGAGGAGATTGCGGCGGAGAAAGCCGGGATCATCAAGCACGGCACGCCTGTATTCAGCGCGCCGCAGAAACAGTGCGCGGGGGATGTATTGAGAAGGGTTGCAGAGGAGAAAGAGGCGCCATTGTCGGAAGTGCAGCTTTACCGGCGGGCTACGCTGCCTCTGGTGGGACAGCACCAACAGGTCAATGCCGGGATCGCTTTCGAGATGGTGCAGGAACTGCACCGACTGGGCCTGACGCGGTGGGATGACAGACTCGTGGACAGCGGACTGGTCGACACAAAGTGGCCTTGCCGGATTGAATGGCTGCCACAGCCGGCGACAGGGGGGACACCTCTGGTGGTGGACTGCGCCCACAACCGAGACAGCCTGGAGATTCTGCTTTCGACGCTTGCGGAAACGCGTCCGGGGCAGCCGTTTACATTCGTATTCGGGGTCAACAGCGACAAGGATATCCAGCCGATGTTGGCGCTGGCCAGCGCCGCGTCGCCGCGGATTGTACTGGTGCAGAGCCGCCATCCTAAGGCGAAGCCGGCGCCGGAACTGCGTGCGGCAATCGATACATTTGAAGCTGACGGAGGTCGAATGGTCGTTGCGGCGCCGTCGATGGAGTCAGCAATCGAAACGGCGCAAGGCATCACCCCGGAGGGGGGCTACATAGTCGGCACGGGTTCGGTATTTGTCGCTGCGGAACTGCGGGAGGCATGGAATGGCCTGCACGCGGGTCTTTTCGCAGCGGATGACTGGATACATGAAGCTAATACGGACCCGCCGCTGGCGCCACTGCCACGCGCTTACGGTACTATCTGAGCGATGATTCCAACGAACACACTGCCCCGCAGCAAGCAGCTCGCAGGAGGAGGCGGAAGTCCTGGCACCGGTGCCCCGGTATGCGGTGTCCCAGGTGAAAAGGGCGGCGGCCAGATTCGCCATTGGACAGCGAAAGCGCAGGCGGGGGCGTTGTGCCTGCTCCTTTCGGCGATCCTGCTGGGTGCGTGCAGACCAGTCGAGCCCAGCACGGAGCTGAATATTGACCTGGGGCTGATTCTGCCGGAAGAGTGGAAGGCGGTGTCCACGTGGGAATCGATCAACATAGACGCTGACAGTGAGCAGGAGTATCTGCTCTTTTATCGTTACGATGCCAGCACAACCGCAGATGGGGAAGGTATCAGCGGCCCGATCGGTGCGGTGATTTACGACTCGCAGTCGCCGATCGGTATGCCGGAGGAGTCGGACGAGAATACGAGGCCGCCGGCCCCGAGGCTCCAGCCCTATGCGCTGCTGCCAAACTACTGGCAGGGGTCAGGATTCGGTTTTGTGGCGCCGCCGCGACAGACGGGCCGCCCGGACTGGTTTGTCGTGACACGCGAGGATCACAGCGAGACTGATAACCGGTATTTCGAGGTACTGGCGCAGCAGATGCCGACGTCGGTTAGCGGGCAGTCGGTGGGCGGAGGGCCTGGTGAACTGCCTGAGCACGATGAATTGATTGTGTACGGCGGATTCAGCCCGATAGGCGGTCCGACATACATGAGCATCTTTTGGTGGAGCACGCTCAGCGAAGGGTACGGCAGCACGCAGATTTCTGCGCCCGGCGGCTTGTATGTCGAAGAGTGGGACGGCGCGGAGAACAGGTCCCCGATGCGGACTGTGCGCGCCCGTTATCCCCAGTATGATCGCAGCCTGCTGTGCAAGGAGTCGCGCTTTGCGCGACAGATTGACCTGAATTTTACCAGTGAGGGCGCGTATCGTGCGGCCATCCACTATGCGGAGGGTCCGCGTGAACTGGTATTCTGTTATGGCGTTCCCCAGTCGCCCTTTTATCCTGAGGCGGTCGTGCTGGCCTATCTGCTGCAGCCGGACAGCAACGAACAACTGTTGATCGGGGAAGCGCGTCAGACTGTTCCGCGCGCACTGGGGGAGTTCGCCTGGGTGGATGCACTGCAATATTTGGCTACGATTCCTACTTTTGCCGGCCAGGCAGCCACGTCGCAGTCGATCACGACAACGGTCTGGGCTTCGCTTGTTTATCAGGCCGGCGGCGAACCGGAAAGCAGGCTTTACGCACTTACGTTGGAGCACGTCCCCTCGGATTTGAGCAACCGCACGACGGACCAGTGGCGCATCATCGGTGTAGAGCAACAGTGATGAGGCCGACCGACGTCCTGGCAGCCGACACTGGCCACTGCTGCATTAGCCGGGTGCGCGGGCCTGCGCGGCTCAGCAGCGTTTAACTCATTTCAACCCCACATTCCATTTAGGCAACTCTAAGTTTGGGGCTTGGCAGGAGAGCCAAGCCGATGTATGGTTAGGCGGCTTTCTTGCGCTTGATCCAGCCTTTGTCGGTGAGCAGGACAAGCAGTTCCTCATGGGATTTAGTACCTTTGATTGAGTTGCAGGAACCGCACAGTAATTGCAAATTACTTATGTGGTCAGTGCCTCCGTGTGCTTTGGCAATGATATGGTCTACAGTGAAATTCTGCATCATAATATGATGCTCACAACCGTTGCAGAAGCCGCCTTGCTCGCCGTATAGGTATTGCTTGTTTTTGATGTCGTTGTACTGGATGATCTTGCCCAGGTCGGTGCGGCTGGGAATGTCGGTGCGGTGTACAACGAACTGATCGCCGCCGAAGTAACCTAGTTCTTTTCCGAGACGAAGAATGACCAAATCCTTCGCCTTTGGAGATATGTCTATCCCGACCCATTGACGCTCTTCCAGTTCCGCAGCAATGCAGGCAGTGGCGCATCCACAGAACGGATCAAGGATCATATCGTCAGAATTGCTACTTTTTTGAATGATGCGCCGCAGGAGAGCGATAGGCTTTTGAGTTGGATAACCAACGTATTGTTTCTTCTGTTTGGCGGTCATGGCAAGGCCGTTTCCTTTGGCCTCCGCCCACCATGATTCAGGCACCTTTCCTGGCTTTAACGGCGTGTCTGCATGGCCGGAACCCGATAGCCCTTCTTTGTAATTCTGTTCGGTTTTTTTGTGATGTTGCAGCCGGATACAATCGGCATTGAATGTCCAGGTGTCACCTTTGGAATACCAATGGATTGTCTGATGTTTTCGATTAAATTGCCGCATGCCGGGCGAACCTGGCCCCGTGAAACACCAAACGATTTTGACCTGCCCCCAAAAACTGGTCCAGTTAATATGTTAGAATTGGGCCATAGAAAGGGGGAAACATGGCTAAGAGGAGACATACGCCGGAGCAGGTAATCAAAAAGCTCAGAGAGGCTGAGGTGGCGCTAGCCGAGGGCGGCACAGTGGCTGAGGCTGCGCGCCGGATAGGCGTGACCGAGCAGACCTTCTATCGGTGGCGCAGCGAGTATGGGGGTCTCAGGATCGACCAGGCCAGGCGCCTGAAGCGTCTGGAGTTGGAGAACAGCCGTCTGAAGAGAGCGGTGGCGGAGCTGACGCTGGACAACCAGATACTGCGGGAGGCGTCTGAGGGAAACTTCTGAGTCCTTCACGTCGTCGCCAGTGCGTTGACCACGTGAAGGCGCTCTTTGGGGTTTCGGAGCGACGCGCCTGCCGGGTGCTGGGTCATCCTCGCTCCACACAGCGATACAAGCCAAGCCCTGCGGACGATGAGAAGGCGTTGACTGAGGAGATCGTGGAGTTGGCCAGTCAGTTCGGCAGGTACGGCTACCGTCGGATCACCGCCCTTCTGAGGCATCGCGGCCGGCATGTGAACCACAAGCGTGTAGAGCGGATATGGCGACGTGAAGGGCTGAAAGTGCCGGCGAAGCAACCGAAGAAACGTTAGCGTGGGCCGCGTGTCTAATTTTACAGGCCACCCGCTGGCCGACTTCCAAATCAGTCACAGCACTTCCTTTGTCAGCCACGTGACCACTGGATGAGTAGCCCGGATAGTAGGGATAAACACCGGGCGTATTTGGCAGGTGATGTAGAAAGGCCAGCTCCGTACCCGGCGAAATTGCAGAGAACTGCGTTTCGATAAGCACCTGATCTGGTTCTAATGATGGTAGCTCAAAGTCCTCAACTGCAATTTTGCTCTGAGCTGTGGCGACGATGCGCTGTGATTTCATAATCGAATTACCCCACGGGCAACCTTGCCATTGAGCATATCTTCAAACGCCTCATTCACCGCTTCCAACGGATAGGTTTGGGTGATAAGTTCATCCAGTTTCAGTTTTCCGGCCCGATAGAGTGAGATGAGGCGAGGTACATCATAGCGCATCCGCGTCGTGCCGAGGGCACTGCCCATTATTATCCTCTCCCCGTTCATCAGCAGCTGAGGCTCCAGACAAATCGGTTCGGACTGCGGTAAACCAATCAAGATCGCTTTGCCCCGCGGTCGAATGGCCCGTATGGCCTGTTCATACGTCACATTTGTGCCAATGGCTTCAATCGCATAATCGGCCCCCAAACCCTCGGTCAAGGCGTGGATTTCGGGGATCGGGTCACCGTTGCTGGCGTTGATGGTGTGTGTAGCCCCAAACTGTCGAGCCATTTCAAGCTTCGCCTCCACCAAGTCAACCGCGATGATCTGGGCCGCCCCGGCCAGAGCGGCCCCTTGAATCGCGTTCAACCCGATGCCGCCGGCCCCAATAACGACGACGCTGCTCCCTAGCTTCACCTCCGCTGTGTTGGCCACGCTACCCACGCCGGCGATGACGCTACAACCACATAGGGCTGCCTTATCGAGCGGGAAATCCTGGTCAATCGGGACCGCGGCTTCTTGGGGGACGACCGTATATTCGGCAAAGGAAGCGACGGTGAATTGGTAGATGCCCTTTCCATTTTTGCTATAGCGCGGGGGGCGCTCTCTCATCTGGGCTGCCTTGAGGCAAAGGCTGGCATAGCCTCGCACACAGTAGATACAGTGACCACAGGCAGGCGAGATCGAAAGCACTATGTGATCACCCGGTTTGACCAGGCTGACACCCGATCCAACCGCCTCGACAACCCCGGCCCCTTCATCGCCCAACACGGCGGGAAGCGGCCACTTTTCCTTCCCCGTAATAACGGAGTAGCAGCTATGGCAGACGCCCGTCGCGGCGATCTTGACCAGGACTTCGCCCGCTTTGGGACCGTCCACATCAACCTCTTCAACCACAATTGGCTGGTTCAATTCGTACAAGACAGCGGCTTTCACTTTCATAGATAACTCCTTTCTATATTCAAATTAGTTTGAAACCGAAACTCTTAAGTGATAGCATCCTGAGTAGCCCGAGGTACGAGGGCGTATCGAAGGGTGCGGCTCAAACGACGATTCGAGGCCAACCCGCACCCTTCGATACGGCTCCATTAAGGTTTTTGTGGCCTTATGGGCCTAATCCGCCTACTCAGGATGCTAGACTGACGTTAATTACGACCGTTTCAAAAGTTTCGGTTTTATTCCGTTCGCAGTATAAGATGAAGACTTTATCAAAATTGTGTTCATTATAAATATATGACGACTTGATCATCCTCTTGTTTCGCCCACCGGTTTCAGATGCTCAGGTCCGGCTTGACGATAGCCGGCCCGACATTCAATGAATTCAAACGCTCAATCCGGCATTTCTTTAAGAAAACCCCCATTGAGCGTTGTAGAAGCCCCCCTTACTTTAGTTGGGGGTTTTTACCCCTCAAGCTCCTGCCGCAAGGCATCTCCATGATCTTTGAGCCAATTGAATAAAATGGTGATATCCGTCCCCAGACAAAAATGGCGTACGCCCAGATCGAAATAATATTTGGCTTGATCGACGCTACCGATTTCGGCTCGGGGCGGAATGCCGGCCTGGAGACAGGTCTCAATGACCTGCCGCTCCACCCGGCGAATCTCGGGGCTGCTGCGCTGGCCCGTCTGACCAATACTCATCGAGTAATCGGCTGGCCCCCACTGGATCATATCAACCCCTGCCACAGCCAAAATTTCCTCCAACTGCTCGACCGCCGTTTTTTTCTCAATCATAATCACGACCACAATGTCATTTTAGGCCTGCACATATTCGGGCGTGCCACCGTAGGACATATAAGTGAAACGGCGGGTGCCCACGCCGTGTCGACCACCGTCCTCAGGCGTGTCGGGTCGAACAGCCTGGACACATTCCCGGACGTCGTCAATCGTGCGGGAGTCAGAAAAGAGGACGCTTTGAAAACCTGAGCCAATGGCCTTTTGAGCCAGATAGGTGTTGGGTTCCTGATCGACTTTGATCATGGCCGACATATCAAACAGCTCAACGGCCCGACAGAAGTTATCCAGGTCGTAGAGATCATAAGGGGCATACTCTGCTACAAACTCGACATAATCAAACACACCGGTGTGACCCACCACCTCCACCATAGAGGGCCAGCTGCTATGCAGGTGGGTGCCCAGGGTGGGTTGGCCGGCGTTGAGCATTTCTCGTAGTTTATTACTTCGGATCATTGAATTCCTCCTTTAATGAAAAAGAAACACCCAGCTCTTGCGCAGCCGTCTGTAAATTCTCCCACATAGATAATTCCTTTCTAAGACGAAGGCTTTATTAGAGTCGTATAATTGATTCTTCAATCAAACGCAGACAGAATCTCTTCTTCAAAGTAGTGGTACTGCTCAACGTCCGAAGTGAGCAAGCCCGCAAACATGATCTCATCAACCCCCACATCCACAAACTGACCGATGCGTTCAATAACGTAGTCCTTGGGTCCGGCCGCCGTGCCTTCACCCAGGCTGCGACTGGCGATGAAGGCTTCAGCTTCAGCCGGATCGTCGGTGACCTTGACCGGCATCAGGATAGTACGCTTGATTTCGGATGGGTCTCGGCCAACGTTTTCGCAGTGCTGCTCCAGAACCCCAACTTTGTGAAAGTAATATTCTTGGGTCATTGGCCCGCGAGCCCAGCCATCCAGGTTCATGATGTCACCATATCTGGCCAGGGTGCGCAGTGTGCGCCGCTCACCGGTGCCGCCGACCATAATCGGAATCTGCCGGTTGTTGTAACCTCCGGGTGACAGCGGAGCCTGATCGAGCCGGTAGTAGCGGCCCTCGAAATCGACCGGTCCATCGGCTGTAAAGAGAGCTCGCAGCAGGGCACAGGCTTCCTCCAGCCGATCCGAGCGCTCCTTCATCGGCGGAAAATCCCAGCCATAGGCCTCATGCTCCCGCTGGAACCAGGCGGCCCCAATGCTTAAGGTGAAGCGGCCGTGGGATATCTGGTCGACCGTTCCGGCCATTTTGGCCACCAGGGCCGGGTTGCGGTAGGTATTGCCCAAAACCAAATGGCCCAGCCGCATCCGTTCGGTGATGCTTGCGGCGGCGGCAATAAGCGTATATCCTTCGTAGGCTGGCAGCGGCTCTTCTTCCCGCTTTGGCGACGGTGGCAGGTAGTGGTCGGCAAACCACAGACTGTCCCACCGGCCCGCTTCCATGGCCTCGATCACAGTACGAATGTTATTCCAAGTTGTCAGATAACAATTAACCTGTGCGCCAAATTTCATGGTGACACCCTTTCTTAGCTTATGGGAGAAGCCGGGAAGACGGCTTTGTACGACAAAGCTTTTGTTTCAACGGTGGTGATGAAGTCCGTGTTGTGTAGTTTGAAATCTACAGCTAGGCGATGAAACAGGCTTGAAGCCTGCTTTTATCTTAGTCGCAGAATTCATTCTGTGATGGTGGGCGAGATGCTGAATACATACAAATTGTGTTCATTATAAATATATTACGACCTGATCTTCCTCTTGATTCGCCTCATAGGTGCGGACGGCTAGTTTTGGATCGAAGAGCGCTTTGCCAGTCCGAATATCAAATTCCCATTGGTGCCAGGGGCATTTGAGGATTTCATTTTCGCGTTCGTGACCCACTTGAGGAACATCGGCTGAGGTAACGAGCGGTCGCAGCCGGCCCAGGCATAACGGCGCGAACCGATGAGGACAGTTGTTCAGCAATGCGAAATATTCGCCGCCGACATTAAAGACGCCGATTTCGCGACCTCGTACAGTGACGATACGTCGCTGACCCGGTGGTAACTCCTCCGTCCGAGCAACCACATAACGCTGCTTAGCTTGGCGTTTAGCCATAGAGCTTTCTCCTGTGGCCGATGCAGATGCGGCCCAATAAGATTTTCGGCTCAACGGGATCTTATGTGGTAGACAGTCTGAGTGACATCGAGACTAGCAAAGCAAACCTGCTGATGGGATCAGCGTATTACCTTAGTAAACGAGTGTCGATGCAAGCACGACATCGACCTCCCTAAATCCCTCCTGCCAGGAAGGACTTTTACCGATGCTGGCCAAAAAAGGCCGTTTTCGACCATGACCATCCTCCCCCTAGCAGGGGGAGTTAGAGGGGGTCGAGTGTTGGCTGCTTCAAATGTCCGCCTCTTACGATTTACTTTCTTTTCTTTCAGCAACCGACGCCTATCTTGTCAACCACATGTATTCCAATTGGGCCATATTTTCTTTTCAATTCCGGTAATATTCAGATTTCATTAGGCCTACAGGGCGCGAGCAGCATTCTCTCGTGGGGCACTGGTGAGTTGACTGTCTAGCTGGTAGAGCTCGCGGGCTGTCTCAACCATAACCCGCCGGCGTAGGTCTGGGTCGTGACCCCTCAAGAATGTGCTGGGTTCATCCATATCCCAATGGGGAAAGTCAGACGTATAGACCAGGATTTCGTCCGCCCGTAGCCACTCTAGAAAACGGGCCAGGTCCTTACGGCTGGGCATATCAGGCATGGGTTGTGAGCCAAAGCGGACATGGTTGCGGACATATTCACTGGGCAGCTTCTTGACCCAGGGCGTATAATCGCGCAGAGCCTTCCAGTCTGAGTCCATGTGCCATAGCATGCCCGGCACCCAGAAAAAATCGTGTTCTATAAACAAAAAGCGGAAGTCAGGGAATTTCTCGAAGACGCCTTCACAAATCAGGCTAGCTAGGTGGGCCATTGCAGTCTGCGGCCGAGCCATCCGCATCTCAAGGTAGTATGAAGGATATCCCGCGCCCGTGGGTGGCGCGGAGATGCCCACGCCTTCGCTACCAAAGTGGACGCACATCGGCAGACCCAATTCCTGGCAGGCGGCATAGATGGGATGATAGAAACGATTGCCAAAGGGCAGCCGCGCCCCGGCCGGCATCAAAACCTGGATGAACTCCGGGCGTGGGCCAAGCCGCTCGATCTCTTGCACGGCCAAGGCAGGGTCCTGCGGCGCAATGTGAATCGAGGACCGAAAGCGAGAATCTTGGCTTAGCCAATGGTCGAGCGTCCAGTCGTTGTGGGCGCGGCAAAGGGCATGTCCGTAGTCTGCGTCGGGATGAACTGCGGCCGCAGACGGTACAGCGGAACCGGTGAGGACCGCCAGGCCAATATTATAGGCGTCCAGATGGCGTTTTATGTAAACCTCCGGCTGGTTAGCTGGGTTACCCGCTGTCCTTCGTCGTTGTTGCCAATTCTTATGTGGCCGGCCATTATATCCCTCCGGCTCGGTAGCCGAGTTGATACTTGTGCTCTCCCACAGGTCGTGGCGAGTTGCGTTTGCCGCGGGAGGTACGTTTGTATAACCGAGATCTGGCAGCAGGGGGCCAAAATCTTCAATATATTCGACATAGTGACGGGGCAGATAAGGATAGAGCGCAGATAGGTCCGCCAAGTCACCGTGGTGTACGTCACAATCGATGATTGGTGACATACCATTTTTTTGCTTATCGTTCATGATGTTCTCCTATGAAACCCTGTTCCGGGGGTTTCATACCGGGCGTCTGGTGCGGAAAGAGATGTGGAGGGACACCCCCCACACCCCCGCGCCATCGGCGGCTCCTATGAAAATACGGACAAGATGAAGGGATGACAAAATGACAAACGGTCCGTTGGCTAGACCATTAGTTAGTAAAATAGACTGACGACTGAATACTGAATTACTGATAACTTTTGGTTGTGGCTTCGCCACCTTAAGCTGGAGGGGATGAATTTTTGCGTCATCGTGCGAACTTCGCATTGGAAAACTTGTCAGCACGCTTCGCTTTCAGCCGCCATACTATGGCGCGTCAGCCATCAGCTAAAAGCAAAAAAGCTGAAGTGCTGACACGCTGAAATGCTGGTTTGCGCCTCGTATGATACTCCTCTAAAAAGCGATATACAAGGCCATGAACCGGCCAATCACCAGCCAAAAAATCAAATGAAA
This sequence comes from Caldilineaceae bacterium, assembly GCA_965116395.1. GTDB lineage: Bacteria > Chloroflexota > Anaerolineae > Caldilineales > Caldilineaceae > Bin5. Next base: position 3,153,801 of record OZ220684.1, on the reverse strand, counting down.
TGCTTTTCATTCATTTTCGCTTCGGAATCAATTGATGCGCTCTACAATGAGCCTTGTGCTTGATGGCGGCACAGGAAGCGTTGACTTTCGACCATCGGGCCACTGGATATCCAGCGAGATGGGGCGGCTATCTGCGGGGAAACCAAAGTGAACCTGTGACGGTTCGCCTGACAAATATCCACTATTGGAGCGAATCTCACGCATATATCGACCCGTCGTTGTCTGTAGCGTAAGCCGCGCGCCAATCGCATAGGTATTCTTGCTTTTGGGCCACTGGAGATCAACGGTCAGGCTATGGCCCCCACAGAGCCGATTCTCGTAGACGACGGCCGGCGACAGCAGGTTATTGACCACAATATCCAGATCACCGTCGCCGTCCAAGTCAGCCATGTTCATACCGCGACCACCAGCCGTCGCGTTGAGACCCCAATCGGGCCTTGGCTTAAAACGACCCGTGCCATCGTTCTGGAAGACCAGATTTTCTTCGATCAATTCGTTATTCGGCAGATGACCAAACATTTCTTCTGCTGCCATGCCGTTCACCACATAGAGATCCAGAAAACCATCCTGGTCCAGATCCCCAAATTGGGCCGACCAGCTCCATCCCGTCGCCTCTACACCTCGCGCAACCGCCTGATTTTCAAATCCGCCATCGCCGGTCGCAACCTGAAGGACGTTTTGGATGATCTGCTGGTCATGGGCGACGTCGACGTCTTCCATCGTCTCCATTAAAGGAGCCCAGGCCAGCAGGGCCGCTTGGGTAGGCTCATAGGGCATCATGTCAGCGGCAAATAGCTCAACGCCACCGTCGTTGTTGATATCACCTGCCGCAAAGCTCATGGTGTTTTGGGCAATTTCATCGAAGCGGGTTGCTTCCTGCCAGCCATCGTCTGTGCGCAACCAGACCTGGTCAGGCATCAGAAAGTCATGGCCTACCCAGATATCCAGATGTTCATCGTCATTCAGGTCGACCAGCAGCAGGGCCAAGGCTTGCGAATAGGTCGCCAGATGGGTCGCTATAAAGTCGTCTCCCCTGTTTTCATAGTAGACCACGCCGCCCCCGCTCAAGTCATAGTTATTAAAGCGCCTGTACTCGGTTTGATAGGTCGCCAGGACAAGATCCAGATCAACATCACCATCCAGATCGGCCCAGGCGAAGGTGTAGGCCCGTTGGGAAGGGCTGAACCGATCTAAACGCGTGAAACCGTCTATCTGTTTGAATTGCTGTTGACCAGGCTGGGCTGATGTTTGTCTGTGAGTTTTCTGATTGTTTTCACCCTTTTGAAACGTGCCATCGTTCATCCACACGCTGGGAGCCGTTTCGCGCCGGGCAAAGACAATGTCCTGCCAGCCGTCGCCATCAATATCGACGATGCTGACGGCGCGCGACTGACCGAAAGGGAATTCCTGCTTCTGAAAGGCGAAATCGCCTTCGTTCCAAAAGATGGCATTAGAACCAGCCAAATTCGCCAGCACCAGATCCAGATCGCCATCACGGTCAAGATCGTTTATGGCCAGACCGGCACCGTTACTACCGAACTTCTTGACAATCTCACCTGAAATGGCGGTGATATGTTCAAGAGAATGGGGGATGAAGCGATCTTCACAGGGGTAGGGTGAGGCCCGGTGTGGTTGCTCCGATATCGCTAGCGACACCTCTAGCGACACGGCTGGTGTTGAGGTCGGTGCACCATTTGGCGAACCCGGGGTGATCGTGACAAAGACAACGTCTGTTTCAGATGACGTTTCAATTTGCTGGCAGCTGGTTAAGGCGATGGCTGGTAAGGCCCAAAATAGGCCCACCATGATCTTACGAGAAAAGCCGGGAAAGCCCCCTTGTTTCAACAGGGGGATGAGAGGCTTGATTTTTATCCTATTGGACACGAGTATCACCTCCGACGACGAATGTGGCAGGCCATCGCAAGCTCAATCCGGCTTTTCTTAAAGAAAAACCCCGGTTGAGCTACTGGAAGCCCCGATACTTTAGTGCGGGGTTTTTCACCCCTCAGTCTCATCCTTGACAAATCAGATTGCAGCGTCAACGGCACGCAGGCGCCGATTTCGCGACCTCGTACAGTGACGATACGTCGCTGACCCGGTGGTAACTCCTCCGTCCGAGCAACCACATAACGCTGCTGAGCTTGGCGTTTAGCCATAGAGCTTTCTCCTGTGGCCGATGCAGATGCGGCCCAATAAGATTTTCGGCTCAACGGGATCTTATGTGGTAGACAGTCAGAGTGACATCGAGACTAGCAAAGCAAACCTGCTGATGGGATCAGCGTATTACCTTAGTAAACGAGTGTCGATGCAAGCACGACATCGACCTCCCTAAATCCCTCCTGCCAGGAAGGACTTTTGCCGATGCTGGCCAAAAAAGGCCGTTTTCGACCATGACCATCCTCCCCCAAGCAGGGGGAGTTAGAGGGGGTCGAGTGTTGGCTGCTTCAAATGTCCGCCTCTTACGATTTACTTTCTTTTCTTTCAGCAACCGACGCCTATCTTGTCAACCACATGTATTCCAGTTGAGCCATATTTTCTTTTTAGCCCTTGATACCGGTCACCACGATGCCCTGAATATAATATTTTTGAGCAACGAAGAAGACGACAATGGTGGGCAAAAGGATCACGAGGGAGGTGGCCATAAGCAGTGACCATTGGACCTGGTATTGGCCCTGAAAGAAGCGCAAGCCGAGGGCCAGCGTGAAGTTTTCCGTTGTGGACAGGAAGATAAGCGGTCCCAGAAAATCGTTCCAATGAAGCATGAAGGCAAAAACAGCAATAACCCCCATAGCGGGTCTCGTCAGAGGCAGCGCTATGTGCCAGAAGACCCCAAAGGTGTTACAGCCATCAACTCTTGCCGCGTCATCCAGATCCATGGGTATGGTCCTGAAAAATTGCCGCAGTAGAAAAATGTAGAAGGCATTGCTGGCAAAGAAGGTTGGCACGATCAGGGGTAAAAACGTATCGATCCAGCCCAGGTTCTTGAAGAGCAAAAATAGGGGGGCCACGATGGAAGGATAGGGCAACATCAGGGTGGCCAGGACCAGTACAAAGAGCACATCACGTCCCACAAAGCGGATGCGGGCAAACCCAAAGCCGGCGATTGCACAGGACACCACGTGGCCGATGATGCTGACGGAGGTGATGTTCACTGTATTCAAAAACCATGTGCTGAAGGGCAAAAGCGTCCATGCATCTGGATAGTTCGGCCAGTAGGGTGGATTCGGAATCCATTCGATGGGAAAGGCAAATTCTGTTCCCGGTCTTTTCAGCGAAGTGCTGATCATCCAGAAAAAAGGCAGCATGACAAAAATGGTACCAGCAATTAACACAAGAAAGATGAGGATAGTAGCAACGCGATTTTGGAATCGTCGGCTCTGGAAGTATCTGACAGAAGAGAGATCGCGTTTCTGCCGGCCAGGGACGCTGTCAGCAGCGATTTGACTGGACACGAGTATCACCTCCGACGACGAATGTGGCAGGCCTCAGTCACTCTCATAGTAGACCCAACTGGAGGACGTTTTGAGGATGATGACGGTGAAGACCAAAATGATCAGGAACAAGACCCAGCTCAACGCCGATGCATAGCCCATGTTGAACCACACGAAAGCCTGCTGGTACAAGTACATCACATAGAAGAGCGTAGCGTAGTTAGGGCCACCATCGGTCATGACGTAGGCCTGGGTAAAAACCTGGAATGAGACAATCACGCCCATGACCAGATTGAGCAACAAGACCGGCGTGATCATGGGAACCGTTATGTGGAGAAGCTTCTTCCAAGCGCCGGCGCCATCTAAGGTGGCCGCCTCATAAAAGGCGGTAGGAATGCCCTGCAATGCGCCCAGGTAGATGAGCATACCGCCGCCGACTCCCCAGATACTCATGATGATCAGCGCAGGTATCGCCCATGCTTCGCTCCCCAACCACAAGGGGCCAATGATGCCAATCTTTTTCAGCAGGACGTTGATGATACCGAAGCGCGGGTTAAAGATCCACATCCACAACAACGAAACCGCGACGCCTGAGGCTACGCTTGGCAAAAAGAAGATGGTGCGAAAGACAGAAAGCCCCTTCACTTTCTGATTGAGAAGCAGGGCGAGGAGCAGCCCCAAGACGACGTTGAGGGGCACGTTGAGCAGATAGTAGAGGGTGACCTTGATCGACTGCCAAAAGAACCGATCCTCCACCATCTTCTGGTAGTTCGCCAACCCCACAATCTCAGGCGTACCGACGATATTCCATTTGGTCAGGCTGATTGAAAATGAGCCGAGCAAGGCCCCGGCGGTGAACACGACAAAACCAATAATCCAGGGTGAGATGAAAAGATAACCCTCAATGTTGCGTCGCCAGAACATTCTATTTTTACCCAGCATGTTGACGTCTTTTCTTTTATGGGAGAAGCCGGGAATGCCCCCGGTTTATGCGTAAACACGTTTACGGGTAAACACGGGGTATGTTAGGCTAGAATCTCTTGCCCGTCAATGCTCAAGCCGGCTTCGGGTGTGTCCCGGAATTTAGGCGAATTCTCAGAATGTAGCATCTTGAGTAGCCGAAGCAGAGCGGAGGCGTATCGAAAGGTGCGGGTTAGCCTCGAATCGTTGCTTGAGCCGCACCCATGGATACGGTTTCCGCTCCGCTCCACCCTACTCGGGCCTGTCCTGAGCTTGTCGAAGGGATGCTACTTCCTAAAATTTTGATACAACACAAAGCTAGCTGAAGCCTGCCTTGCAGTGGCAAGGCCAACGTTGGGCAATTCAGGGAATTGGGGCAATACAAGAAATTCCCTTAGCTTTTTCATAGAAAAAGCCTTACGCTTGGGTTTCTTACGTTGGCCGTCTCTGATTGCAAAAGGAACAGAGATCAAAGTTCGCTGGCAGCATAAGATGTGAATGTGCCTCCCTGCTCTCTGTTCCTACTATTTCGCGGCGTAAATATGTCTAACCGGCGATTCTTTTGCCCTAGGAGACTTCGGCCAGAGCCTCATCAGTTAGCACACAGGCTTCTGCCATGGCCTCATCGATATCCTTGGTGCCCCGCAGCACATTCTTAATCTCTTCGTGCACTATCGTGAAGATAATTTTGAGGGCAGCCGGCGTTCTGTATACGAAGGGATCTGGCTTCACGTGGCCAAGGAGTCGTGGGATCATCTTGGGATCAAGACCACCATCCCTCAGCGGCTTGTTGTATGCCTCCATGTCGAAAATAGACTTGCGAGTTGGCATATAATAGGTGGCCAGCAGGACGCCCGCATCATACGTCTGCTGTACAGCCTCCGCGCTGCTTCGCCAGCTCATCCATTCGTAGACAGCGTCGGGGTTTGGTGTGGTGCTCGAAGTCACAGACTGGTCCGTGTCGCCCCAGACAATGAAGCCTTCAGGCCCGGCGGGTAGCGGGACCAAGTCCCAGCCAAAGGGAAACTCCCGTCCTGGTCGAATATCCTCTACTGCGCCCCCGGCGGCCATGCCCATACCGATCACGCCGGATCTAAATTCGATACCCAACTCAGCCAGATTCAGGGCCGGCGAAGGCTGGACCTCATGTTTTAGGACACAATCGGCCATCCATTGGACCGCTGCCTTGACCTCTGCGCTTTCCACAGTACACTTGCTTGGGTCGAACAGATCGTCCAGGTATTCGCCTCCGAAGGCGCGGACGATGGCCAGGGTGTGGGTTCCCCAATAACCCTCGCATCCCCATTGATCGATCTGTCCATCTCCATCCGTATCGATGCTGAGTTCTTTCAGCATCTCCACGAAGCTGTCAGTATTCCATCCGTCCTCTCCGTCCTCCCAATAAAGGTCGGCCGGGGTGGGCAATCCTGCCTTCTCGAAGAGATCCTTGTTGAATCTCAGGCAATGGCTCGAGGTCCAGAGCGGCAGCCCCATAATGTCGTCCCCGAATCTGGCATCGCCGGGGAACAGAATGTCATCGTAGTTCAAGTCGGAGTCCGCATCCATAAAATCGTTAATGGGAATCGCGGCCCCTGCGTCTACAACCTGAAACATCAACGCGGGATGGCAGGCAAACGTGTCCGGCGCCGTTCCCCCGGCGATCATGACCGGGATCTTGGTGTTGTAATCTTCCCAGGGCAATGCTATGGGCTCGACATTAATGTGCGGATGACTTTCTCGAAACACAGAAATAATCTCCCCTTCAAGCACCGCATCATCATCAAAGCCATGTCTGGCAGCGGATATCTCAATGACTTCTAGGGCTGGCGCTTCGGATTCGGCCGAGCTGTCCGGAGCTGGCTGAACTGCACAGGCGGCCAACATAAGGCCGGCTACCGGCATACTGCCAGCTTTCAGAAAGTCACGACGGTTCAAACGTTTCTCATTCTTTTCTGCCATTATTCATTCTCCCTTGAAAATAGCGTCGCAGACCGGGGGCTTGGGGGTAGATCCCCCCAATAACCATTTTCGTTCTCCGGTGTCGTCTCGATGGAGACAGTTCGACTCCTCTGAAAATGTTATGACTACAATGCCCATTTCTTTTCTGCACTAATTTATTGCTTTATGGGCGACTCCTTTCATTCGTTAGTAATTGTTGAGCATTGCCTTGCGAAGTTACTGGTAATTTGCCCCAATCACCATATGCTCCTTTGTCAAATGGTTTCCACCATGCTGACCTGGTATGTTACTCCTCTAGAAGCGATATACAAGGCCATGAACCGGCCAATCACCGGCCAAAAAATCGAAATGGGCGCATTTAGAACACGGATTGGCAGGATTTGGTGGATTTTTTAACCCGTTAATCCGGCGCATCCTGTTCTTGAAGTGAAAACAGTTTGAATCCCCTTGAGTGCGTTTTAGTTTTGGGGCATAGGTTAAGAACCGAGATGCCCATGTCATTAGGAGCGAAGCATCAGCGTGCGTTCATTAATGAACGGCAAGCCCTCAAGAGGTTGGAGATTAGTCATCGCTGCGGATTTGCAGCCTGCTACTTGGCTATTTTGGCCGAGGCTCGAGGGATTTGCACTTCTTCACTAGTACTGAAGCAAATTTCTTTTGTCAGATACTAAAAAGTATCATTGACCCTAAAACAGCTGATTTTACGAGGGAATCCGCTTCAGTTTAACTGTTCCGCGCAAACGCTCTATCCGGCAAAAAATTCTTGCCCGAACACTAACCTCGGCTGATACTTTGTGATTCAATTTTGGTTATGAGCAAAACCGCATTGGACCTAACCCCAAAAGAGTGGCAAACATATCAGCCGACGAGAACGCAAGCCACTTCGGAAGTAACAAATGCGCTCGTTATAAAACGAAAACAACAGGCATGGCAACTGGCCCGGCAGGCCAGCAAACTTTTACGTGAAAAATTTATGGCTCGACACGTTGTTCTTTTTGGCTCGTTGGCTTCGGAGATTGGGTATTCTGTATGGTCTGACATTGATCTGGCAGCTTGGGGTATTCCCCCCGAACGTTTTTGCGCTGCTGTGGCTGCAGTGACAGGATTAAGTGCTGACATTAAGGTTGATTTGATAGAACCTGATACGTGTCGTCCTGGTCTGAGGGCCATTATTGAACGTGATGGAGTGGTTTTGTGAATAGTCAACTTCACCAATTGACTGTTCGTATTCGTGACGCACTGGCGGAGATTGAGCATGTGCAGCGGCGCATCCAATCAGGCTGGCAACGGGTCCAACACTCCAACGATGACCACTATTTGGATGGTGTGGCCTTGAATCTGCACGGTTTTTTTTCTCGGGCCTGGAACGTATCTTCGAACTAGTCGCTACTCATGTTGACAATACCAAACCAACCAGTGAACATTGGCATCAGGCCTTGCTTGTTCAAATGACAACAGAAATCCCTGGTGTGCGGCCGGCTTAATTTCGGAGTTAACCTTTAACCAACTTGATGAGTATCGAGGTTTTCGTCACGTTGTCCGCAACGTTTATACCTTCGAGTTCGACCCTGCTAAAATAGAAAAACTCGTCTCTTGGCGAGATGCTGGTGGAAGAGTTTCTAAAGCCAATGGGTTTAACACAACGAGAATTGGCAGAAGCCATTCCGGTTCCCTATCAAAGGATCAATGAGGATGTGAATGGGAAGAGAGGGATGACCCCAAGCACAGCGTTACGGCTCGAAAAGTTTTTGGGAATGTCGGCTAGCGTATGGATATCCCAAGGGTGTGGCGAAGACAATGACAGAACCAAGAAACCAAGATTTGGAAACGATTGAAGTCCTCGAACAGGCCTTATACGAAGCATTACCCCATCTCAACGACCCCGTTTACCAGCCACCGGTGCTATTGTGGCAGGTGTTAGGGGTGCCACAGCAGCAGGGCGTCAAGGAGATGCAGTCTGCGCTCATCAAAGCCATTGAGGCTTTGAAACCAGCCCCCGATGTTGCACCCTTTGCCCACAGTCAGCGAATATACGAACTCTTATATTTGCGCTATCGGCAAGGCCTGACGCAAGAAGAAACGAGTGATCGCATGAAATTGTCGATTCGCCAGATTCGACGCGAACAGAAGCGAGCCATCCATGATTTGGCGCAATGGCTGTGGGGCCAAAGGAGGACAGATACGCCAGCAGTCGCTGGCACACCATCAGCAGATGGCGGCAACGTTGAAACCGACCCGTGGCGTTCTCAGGTGCAGCAAGAGTTAGCCATCTTGCAGCAGAACGTGCCGGAGACCAAGAGCGATGTGGCCGCCGTCATCGCCAAGGTGGTGCAGGTCGGCCAGGTGCTAACGGCCAAACACAATATTCAATTGAAGGTTGACCCCATCCCAAAAAATCTGACCGCGGTGATTCAGCCTTCGGCGCTGCGGCAAATATTACTAACCGCCATCGAGAAGTTGGTGCAACTCATGGCGTCGGGCGAAATTGTCCTGCTGGCTGAAATGGAAGGGGATATCATCACCTTCACCGTGACAGGTGGCCCCATCGTCACCGATACGCTACCCGACAGCGCCCCGCTGCCCAGCAGCGACCTCATCCAAGAGCTTCTGGGCGATCAAGGTGATACGCTCAATATCCGGCGGGCCGCTGAAACCATTGTCTTTCGGTTCAGGCTGCCATCTGCCGGTGACCCCATTTCCGTACTTGTGGTGGATGATAACGCTGATCTGGTAACCTTCTACCGGATCTCTGTCACCAATACCCCCTATCAGATCATCCATCTGGCCGATGGCGAACGCCTTTTTGAAACCATTGCCGTCACAAAACCAGACCTAATCATCCTGGACGTGCTCCTGCCCGGTATGGATGGCTGGGAGCTGCTGACCTATCTGCATGGGCATCCTGATACCCGGGCCATTCCCATCATTATCTGCTCTGTCATCCGCCGGGAAGAGCTGGCTTTGGCGCTGGGCGCGTCGCTATATTTGCCAAAGCCGGTGCGGCGGCGGGAGTTTATCGAGGCGCTGGATGAAGCATATAGTCGGGTTGCGGGGTGAGTGAGGGTTATAAAATTCTGCGGAAAACTGGTTGAACAAGGGTATAGTAGTGACTTTGCTTAACAGAAGATAGTCTGAAAAGAGATAAATATGTTCGCGAAAATTCTGGATAAACATATTGAAATTACACTTGGCGTCGTTGGGGGAAAACCTCGAATCGCCGGACATCGCATCACCGTACAAAACATGGTCGTGTGGCATGAACATCTGGGTCAGGGCCTCGATGTGATTTGTACCGAACACGATCTGTCCTAAGCGGCTGTCCATGCGGCACTTGCTTATTACTTTGATCATCGTGAAGAAGTGGATCAAAGCATTGCAGAAGATGAAGTATTTATAAAGGCGTTGCAACATCAATCTTCATCACCATTACAAGAGAAGCTGAAGAAACACGGCCGTGAGTAGAATTCGATGATATACGGATGAACATGAGTCAAAAGCCGCTATCCGGGGACTTCGTGAACGAGGGATAGACGTTCTCAGCGTACCTGAGGCAAATATGCTCGGGGCATCGGATGAGGAGCATTTAGCGTTCGCTTTGGCAGAGGGTAGAGTGATATTTACTCAAGATGCCGATTTTCTACGTTTAGCTGCCGCAGGGCATGAGCATGCAGGAATTGCGTATGCAAGACAAGGAACATCCGTGGGCGACATTATTCAAGGATTGATGTTGATCGTTCAAGTTCTCGATGCCGTGGAGATGAAAGGTAAGATTGAGTACCTGTAGCCTATTGGATATCCTTATTAAGGATATCCCACTTAGCGTGGGTGGTGTCCAAACTGAGTTTGGATATCCAATTGCGTGCCGAAACTCAGTTTCGGCACGAGAACCCACTCCGGGTAGGAAATATCCTATTTAATTTCCGGGAATGGCCCTAACCGGCCTCAAGTTCCCCATCTGCCTTCATTAACAGCGCCGCAAGCCGGTGCGAACAGGGCAGCAGCTTGTTAATCGGTACCCCCGCTCCCATCGTTGCCAACAGTACGCTACTGCGTGTTGGCCAGGCCACAAGCTCTTCGCCGGAGATTGCGATCACCGGAATGTCACGAATCGCCGCGTCTTGATTCTTTTCCGCCAAAACCTGCCAACCGAGCATATCGGGCAGAAGAATGTCCAGTAGGACCAAATCTGGAGCCTCACTGCCCCGGACCCGATGGTGTAGCTCGGCCAACGCTTCCGCCCCGCTGGCGGTGGGGGTAATCTCCAACGTAGGGTCAATGATAGAGAGCATCTGGGTATAGAGTTGGCGAATATCCGGATTGTCGTCCACCAGCAAAATGCGCTTCACCGGCTTGTCAAGCGTATTCAAGGCCTTGGCTAAATCCGGCTGTCTGATCGGCTTGATCAAATAGTCGACAGCCCCGGCCTCTAAGGCATAATTGATTTTCGGCGGAAAGGCACACCCAAGAATGGGCATATCAGGTATGGCTTGCCGGGCCTCTTCCATTAAAAAGATCAAATGTTGGGGAGCGGCTGCGTTGAGGATCAGCATATGGGTCGGATGGGTTTGCAACGCTTCGAGAGCGCCAGGTAGATCACGGCTCTCGGTAAACTGAATCTCATCGGTATGGCGGCTGAGCAGGGGGGCCAAATCGCCACTTTCATCACAAACCATTATCCGTTGTTTGCGCGGCATTTCGGGCAATTGAGGCCAGGTGGTGCGTTCATGCCAAACCCAGTCTTCGGCAAGGCCAGGGGCCGATGTGCCCCCGGCCGGCAGCGGCGGGGCGATGGGCAGGGTGAATGAGAAGGTGCTGCCGAAGCCTAATTTACTTTCGGCCCATATCCGACCCTGATGACGTTCGATGAATTGTTGGCTGACGCTGAGGCCGAGTCCACTGCCGCCTTGAGCAGGTCGCGTTTGGTCCGCCTGCGCAAACGGTTCAAAGATTCTGTCCAGCTCTTGCGGGGTGATACCGGGACCCGTATCCGTTACGCTGATTAGAATGTCACTGCCCTGGCGCGTTGCCTTGACGATAATGCCGCCAGTCTCCGTATAGCGGGCCGCATTGCTCACCAGGTTGAGAACCACCTGGCGGATACGGGTTCTGTCGCAGTAAACTTGGGGGAAATCGTCATCAATGCTGACCTGCAAAGTGAGTGCTTTCCTTTCAATCAGCGGACGCACCACCATCACTACCGCATTTCTTATATCGTCAGCCAAATCGGCCCATTCCCGATGCAGGCTCAGCCGGCCTGCTTCGGCCTGGCTGAGATCCAGGACATCGCTGATCATGCTGGCCAAATGATCGCTGTTGCGCTGTATGATCTCCAGAACTTGCATGAGCAAGGGTGGCAGCGATTTCCCATAGGCTTCAGGTACCTCCAGCATCGTGTCAATCAGACCCAGAATTATATTCAACGGCGTCCGAAATTCGTGGCTGATCTTGGCCACAAAGGCGGCCTTGGCTTGATGAGCTTCCTCAGCAATCTGACGTAGGACGGCCAACCGCTGATTGAGCAGTTCCTGGGTCTGGTAGGCCGATTTCAGAGCCTCCTGCATTTGGGCCAACTGGACTTTTTGATCCCGCGTTTCATCTAATCGCTGCTGCGCTCGGTGAAACTGATCGTATAACCATTGGCTGCGCCGGACCTGGGGGCCGATGATGGCCAACAGCAGGCCGAGTACCGTCCAGATCAGCCCGATTGTCAGAACAAGGGAGATGGAGTCTATCCCAATGGTTGGCCACAGGAATAGCAGCCCTATAGTTTCCAGTAAAGCCGTGAGCAGCGCCGCAGTCCAGGTCATGAGCGCCAGCGCCAAAATGGGCAACAAGATCATCAATAGGTAGAGGTCGGATATCCCAAATCGGATGAATGCCAGGTTGATGAGGATGCTCAGACCGATGAGGGTAAACCAGCGGCTGAGCCTAGTCCCACCCAACCGATCCAGCCACCAGATAAGCATAGCCAGGCCAAAACATACCAAGGGTATTTGGGACAACCGATGTACCGGCTCAACCAGCAGTTCACCTATGAGCGTCACAGCTGACCCCACGGAGACCAGCACGGCAATAACCCAGGTGAGCGATAAGCGTAACTCCGGGTCGATCTCCAGGCCGGGTCTTGTGGCGAAGGTTGTTATTCCGTCTTTTGTCATCATACCTGTTCTCCTGCTGAAATGCTGGCTCAATTTACCCGGCTATAATAATATAGGCAACTCTAAGTTTGGGGCTTGGCAGGAGAGCCAAGCCGATGTATGGGTAGGCGGCTTTCTTGCGCTTGATCCAGCCTTTGTCGGTGAGCAGGACAAGCAGTTCCTCATGGGATTTAGTACCTTTGATTGAGTTGCAGGAACCGCACAGTAATTGCAAATTACTTATGTGGTCAGTGCCTCCGTGTGCTTTGGCATTGATATGGTCTACAGTGAAATTCTGCATCATAAAATGATGCTCACAACCGTTGCAGAAGCCGCCTTGCTCGCCGTATAAGTATTGCTTGTTTTTGATGTCGTTGTACTGGATGATCTTGCCCAGGTCGGTGTTCGTGTGTACAAGTCCCTGTGCGTAGGCTACGGCATGATTGATATGAAGTGCGGCACCCACTCATTCATGCGATTGTAGCCCGGATATTCGTCTGTTATGAGTACGCTGTCATCGCCGTCTACCACACTGCCCAAAAACGCCTTGAGCGTCTTACCAGTGACCTTTTCAGACGGCTTGGCTACTACCTTGCCGCCGCGGGCGAGGGCCCCGATAACGGGCTGCTGCTTTGTTCCTCGTCCACGCTTGGGCGGATCGTCCTCGTCGTGCTGTCTGCTGCCAGCCGTCACGACAAAAGTTTCGTCTGCTTCGACAATGCCGCTCAGAAATACACTGTCATCGGCCATCCCCTCGCGGATTTTCATGCCCATGCGCCAAGCAGTGGGCGGTGTCAAATCGAGGTGACGGGCAAGCTGCAAACTGGAAACACTTTTCTTGGCGTTCATAAGCATCGCAATGCCAAGAAACCATTTCTGCAAGGGCACCCGCGTCCCCTTGAAAATCGTGCCCGTCAGGACGTTGTAACTGTTGTGGCAATTGTGACAATTCCAACGACCCACACGGTCATTCTCGCGCTTGCGGGCTACTCTGTCGCTGCCACAGAACGGGCAGATAGGCTCATCGCCCCAGCGGGCATCTTCCAAGTGGGCAATGCAGTGTTCTTGTGTTGGGAACTTGTTGAAAACTTTGACCAGATCCATTCGGTATCTCCTGTAGTAGTTGACCAACCTTATACTACAAGTATATTCGATAATCTGTTACTTGTTAAGCCCCAAACTTAGAGTTGCCTCCATTTATATAGGAAGTGCGTAACTGCATGTTGCGTAGGTTAGCGGTTCCTCATTCTTGGGTGCGGTGCGCCGTGGTTTCGCGCTGGATTGGTTAAGGAAACGGGACGCGAAGGGGGCTGCGCGATAGGTTTTGACAGGATATGGGCGCCGGCCGGTAGCTAATGGCACGCAGTTTAGGCAATGATAGAAAGAGACGAGGCGATCTGCCTGCAGGTGGACGGTTGACAACCGGTAGTGCCACGCTCCACACGTTGTGCAGACTCTGTATAGCTCCAGCGGGAAAAGATTATGCGGGACGTATCGATAATTGGAATCGGACAGATGCCTGTCGGCGAGCATTGGGACCTTTCCATCCGGCACATCGCTCATCACGCGATCGATGCGGCGTTGAAGGAGGCCGGAACGGAACAGGTAGGCGCGCTGTTCGTGGGCAACATGCTCAGCGGCAACCTGTTGCAGCAGGAGCACCTGGCAACCCTGATCGCGGATTTCAGTGGATTGCGGAACGTCGAAGCGGCGAAGATCGAGGCGGCCTGCGCCAGCGGCGCGTCGGCACTCCGCATCGGCTATATGGCGGTTGCCAGCGGCATGCACGATGTTGTGGTGGTTTGCGGCGTGGAGAAGATGACGGACACGTCCGGCGGGAGCACGACAGCCGGCCTGGCCACGGCAGCGGACGCCGAATACGAGGCGGCTCACGGGGTCACATTTGTGGGGTTGAACGCGCTCATTATGCAGCGGTACATGTACGAGTTCGACGCGCCGATGGATGGCTTCGCCGGTTTCAGCATTAACGCACATCGCAACGGTGCAAGAAACGCCAATGCGATGTTCCAGAAGCCGATTTCGCTGGATACATATCTGAATGCGCCGATGATTGCGACACCTATCAATATCATGGACAGCAGCCCTATCTGCGACGGCGCGGCGGCGGTGGTGCTGGCGGCGTCGGAGCAGGAGGGAGCATACGTGACGGGCCATCATCCCGGCGCGGTGCGAATACTGGCAAGCTCCAGCGCCAACGATACTATCGCGCTCCACGATCGCAAGGACCCGCTCTTTCTTGAGGCGGCTTATGTCAGCAGCCAGAAAGCATACCTGCAGGGCGGCGTTACGCCTGCAGATATCGATTTTTTTGAAGTCCACGATGCCTTCACAATCATGACCGCGCTCAGCCTGGAAGCGACCGGCTATGCGCGGCGGGGCGAGGGTTGGCATCTGGCTGCTGACGATGCAATCGGCCCGGACGGGCGTATACCAATCAGCACGTTGGGCGGGCTGAAGAGCCGGGGGCATCCGGTCGGCGCGACAGGGGTTTACCAGATAGCCGAAGCCGTGCAACAGTTGCGGGGCGAGGCGGGACAGGGCCAGATCGCGAATGCGGCGATCGGGATGACACAGAATATTGGCGGCAGCGGTGCGACGATTGTCACCCATATTCTAGGGGGCTGAGCTGACAGGCTGGGAGGAGTGATCCAGAGTGCAGACAGCTGTCAGAAGCTATCAGTGCAGTATACCGGTCTTCGATAGGTAGAGTTTGATAGGCCGGCGGGTGTAGGATGTGAGTATAGAAGGACAATTGATTGGATTCAATCAGTGAGGATGCTATGAGTATTGCCAGCCTTTGGCGCACCAGACAGCAGCGATATAGTCTTCAGGGCGAGATTTGTCCGGACTGCAGTCGGGCCATATTTCCGCCACGTGATGTCTGCCCCTATTGCAGCGAGGCGGCCGGTCCGCTGCACACGATGAGTGGGCGGGGCGAGGTATACAGCTACACGAAAATGTTTAACGTGCCGGAGGGTTTTCTGGCGCAGCGGCCGTACACTGTGGCGCTGGTCAAACTGGAGGAAGGGCCGATGGTGACGGCGCAGCTGACCGATATATCTGATGAGGATGTAGAGATTGGGATGCCGGTGGAGATGGTGACGCGCAAGCTGCGGGAAGAGGGTGACAGCGGCGAAATCGTCTACGGTTACAAGTTCCGGCCTCTTCTGGCGGCGGCTGACTGAGGCACGTCAGGACGGGAAAGGTTCTAAAGTCCGTTGCTGAGCAGGCATGTGGCAGCAGTTCAAATAGACTTGCCGAGGAGTTGATGAAGTTGATGCCGGCAAGGTTCAGTAGAGGTTGATGTAAGAGCGCAAGTAACTACTAAGCCACAGCAGTTGACCAGCCAGTCATCCTTGGAACCATCCAGGCTCTTGGTGACGCAACTGGTGTGCAGCCGCCGCCATGCTCGCCAGCCGACAGGTTGCGAAGAAGGCACACGGTCGGTGAGGCATGTTTTTGTAGGGGGGCGTTGCGGGGGCGCAGCCCCTGCACAAGGGAGGGCGCTTGCGCCCGACCGCCCAAAATGCAACAATGAGGGGAGAAAGAACACCTTTACTCGCCTCGTTCAGGGTTGCGAATCAGTTGCGGCTTAGTAGTTACAAACGCAAGTTAATGGAGGATGCTTTCCGAGAGTCGTCCGGACAGATCGATCCTGGCGTTCGGTGTAGATGGCGGGAGGCAGTCGGACGTATATTCCCCACTTTGATTCGCGCCCAGCAGGGTTTTGTGGTGGACAAACGGGGCCTCGTATGGGATAATAGTTCTCAGGAGGCAAATTGAATGGCGAAAGATAGACAATATCCCAGCTATTTCACCTGTGTTGCCGAAATTCTGAGCAACTCCAAGACACCCCTCAGTGTCGATGTTCTAGTTTCCCGCATTGCGAACAAGCGACCGGTCGGGAACGGGGCACGCAGCGCCGTTTATCAGGCGATCAGCAAATTGTATCAGGCAGTTCCGGTGGGGCCAGGGCGTTTCGGGTGGCTCTCCTGTTTGCTGAGAGATCAGTACTTTCGACATCCCCTCGTGCGTAACGAAATCAAGAAAGGGACGCTGCTGCTGGATGAGCTGGAGCACGCGGTCTTCTTTCCGCAATTTTTCCAGACCCATCGACCCGATACACGTCTGATATCCGTTGAGTTGATGGGCGGGCCGACTCTGCAGGTGCATGCGGAGGTTGAACGGGGCACTTGGGCATTGCGGCTGGGACCGGCGTTTGTGAAATGGGTTGATCAGGCGGGCGGCACAACCGAGGACGATCTGCTTATTCAGGTGAAGGATGCGGTCAGTGGAGAATACGGGATGCGGCTGCAGCCGAAGGAGTCCCGACAGGAAGAGCTGATTCGGAAACGCAACGTGGTGCTATCGCGGGCTGCGGAGCAGATTGTGGGCAAGGACAAGAAATCGCGGACGGCGATGCCGGTGTGGGAGCTGGCCGGCGCCCTGATCGGGCAGAGTGTGTACAGCGAAGAGATACCGCCCGACGATATGCACTTTGTGTTGCATAAATATAGTGGTCTGCGGTTGCTGGATGATGCCGGATATACGACAGGCAGCGGGGATGACAGTGCGGACGACGCTGCGTCGCAAGACCGCGACAAGCCTTCTGAGACCGAAAAATCGCCCAGGAACCGGTACGGGTTTATGATGGAGAACTGGGACGGGGCCGGATTGGACCAGATTTTCCATGGAATGGGGCACCCCGGAACTCCCTCGTTGGAAACGGGGCGAGGGGATCTTTCGTCGGTGGATGCTGAAGGGGAGGACTGTGAAGCGTATCAGGCATACTTGAGCGAACTCAAAGAGGTCGCTGCGGATGCGACGCCTCTGAATCATATGGAGTTCCATCTTCTGGAAGCCGAGTTGGAGATGCTAGTCAGTCTGGAGCACGAGTTTGGGTATCTGATGCCGGAACAGGAAAAGCGAAAGATTGAATTGGCTGACCGCCTATTTATCGATCCTGATATTCTTATGGGCGGCGACTGGGACCAAGACGACTACGGTGACGTACCATTCTGGAATAATTAGGCGTCTGTGCACGCTAAATCGACAGTCAGGCCAGAGGGCCGCCGATAGGTGTCGGCGGTTCTGTTTTTTGACCCTTTCTCACAAGGGCTGCCACATCTTCCGAGAGTGTTGAGAAGAAAGCCTTACGCGACAAGAATCGATGCCACAGCCGGTTAACTGCCGTTACTTTTATGGGGATTATCACCGCGGCACCGAGCGGGAGACCTGCCGTTTGCTGGAATCAAGCCCCGGTAATGCACGGCCCTGGAAGCGGAAGTTATGCAATAGCTGTCCGGTGCCCGCTCTTTTGTTGACGAGCAATTCCCGCAATCTTCTACTTGAGGTTGAGGTGAAGAAGCGCTTTTTGTCGGAGCGGGTGGAAGTTACGTTCTCGGTCTGCAGCAAGCACCTGATCGAGTTAGAGGATCCCCAGTTCTGCCCCCAGTGCGCGGCCGAGGAAACAGAGTAGCAATCGTAAGTGGGATGTTCCTGCATGTCCGCTACGGACTGGAACATCCCACTTTTTTGTGTTGCTGAATTAGCCGGTTTGGCGGGGTCTGGCCGGCGCCCGCCTCACGGGCGGGCCTGACTGGCCACGCGATTTGGATTTGGAGCGCCATCTGGCGATGCGTTTGCGGACGACGGGGACGCGCACGAGCAGGAAGAATCCGAGTAGCACGCCCCAGGCGATCGGTTCGCGGTAGTCGGCCTTTACGACCCAGATATAGTGAAAGACTGCAAGAACGCCGGCGACGTAGACCCACTGGTGCAGCTTCTTCCACAATTTGCCCAAACGGCGCATCCATCCTTTGGACGAGGTGAGGGCAAGGGGAAGCAGGATCAGCAGGGCGGAAAACCCGACGATGATATAGAGTTTGGTGCCGACGTCCTGCCAAATGTAAATCCACTGAAAACCGTAGTCTTCACCGATGAAGATATAGAAGTGGACGGCGGCGTAGGCGAAGGCATAGAGTCCCAGCCATTTGCGGGCCGGGATAATGTTTCGCCAGCCGAGCACGACATTGAGAGGCGTGCAGGAAAGAGAAAGGATGAGCAGAACGAGCGCCGGTTTGCCGGTGCGAAGGGTCCAATCCTGGATTGGATTTACGCTAAGTCCACTCGTAAAGTCTTCGTTCAATAGCGACGCCAGCGGCGTATAGTCTTCGTACAAGAGCCAGGCCAGCGGAATCAAGGCTCCTATATGCGTCAGCCAAAGTATCTGCCCTTTGGTCAGCAGTTTATCGATATTCATGCGTCACCTTCTACAGATGCAGAAGCAGTGGCTAGCGGCCGGCGTGGTTGATGACCGCCGGCCACCAACCGCTGCAGTCTTGACGGCACTCTAGTAGTTCGCAACCAGGTCCATGCCTTCGTAGAGATAGGCCACCTGCTCTTCATAACCGTTAAACATCAGGGTTGGGCGGCGGCCACTTTCGCCGATGCGCCGCTCAGTAGCCTGTGACCAGCGGGGGTGGTTGACTTCCGGGTTCACATTGGCATAGAAGCCGTATTCATTGCCCGCTGCGGCCATCCACAGAGAGGTTGGCTGCTCTTCGACGAGATCGATTTTGACGATCGACTTGATGCTCTTAAAGCCGTACTTCCAGGGGGCAACGAGGCGAATCGGCGCGCCGTTCTGAGGCAGAAGGTCTTTGCCATAGAGGCCGGTGGCCAGGATGGCAAGTGGGTTCATGGCTTCGTCGATGCGGAGGCCTTCGACATAGGGCCATTGGTACCAACTGCTACTGCGCTGGCCTGGCATCCCCTCCATGTCGAGAACTGTCTCAAAGCGCACATATTTCGCTTCTGATTTCGGTTCGATGACTGCGAGCAGGTCGGAGATTGGGAATCCCATCCAGGGGATCACCATCGACCAGGCTTCCACGCAGCGCAGCCGGTAGATGCGCTCTTCGATGTCGAACATCTGGCGCAGTTCGTCGACATCGTAGGTGCCGGGATTATTGACCAGCCCGCCGATCTCAACGGTCCAGGGGGAGGTGGAGTAGCCTTCGGCCAGACGGGCCACGGCCTGCTTGTCGGTGGAGAATTCGTAATAGTTGTTATAGTTGGTAATCTGATCGAATGTGTTGAACGGGTCGCCAAGTTCGTCGGTACCGCTAAGCTCGGCAGGAGCAGCCTCTGGTTGCGCGGCGCTTGCCTCGTCACCACCGCTGGCCACCTCCTCCGTTTCGGGCATCGAACAAGCGGCCAGGGCTGTTGAACCCAGCGCCAGTCCTGCGCCTTTCATGAAGCTGCGCCGGTTAAGGAATACCTCTTCCGGTGTGATCTCTTGCCAGGGGATCTTGGGAATCTGTATGCGTGCCATTTTCTTCATCCTTTCGCCATGCACAGACGATTTGGAGTGGTTTCGGATGTCCGAATTCACTTACAGAATCAGTATAACTCGCAGTTATTATGTAACTATTGCCTAGAATCTTATCAGATCGTTATAGAAAAAAGAAACCGTATGTGAAGCTTTTTGCTGCTCTAAGATGCAGTTAACAGGTTGGCGCAGAGTTGCGGAGACAGCGAGTTGAGGAGTAGAGTACTGTTTACTGGGCATGCTAGTGGCTGGCGTGTTCAGGCGGCCTTGCGTTCAGCGGGGCCAGCGAATGGCAGCCGCCGGTGTGAAGACACGGCGCACCCAAATTGGCTATAATGATGACCGCTCTCGTCCATGCCGCTGTTGTCCATTTTCCGATCGCGCTGCTGATTTGCGGCAGTTTGGCGATCCTGGGGACGCTTCACCGCTGGCCCCGTGTGGAACTGGGAATCATAGGCTGGGGTTTGCTCTTTCCGGGATGGCTGGCTTTGCTGGCGGCGATCGTAAGCGGCATCGTCGCGCAGGGGGCGCTGCCGCCGGAGGCGCCGTACCGGCCCCTTCTCAACTGGCATACGGGGAGCGGTCTGGCTCTGGCAGTTCTTTACGGTGACCTGATTTACCGCGGCTGGCTGCATTGGAGGCGGTCGAAGAGAGCGGAGGGGGAGGGGTGGTTTTCGGTGGCGGATCTCATGACCCTGCGCGGGCCGAAATGGCGGTTGACCGTGCAGCTGCTATTGGGCATCGGGCTGGTCGTTTTCAGTGGCTGGCTGGGGGGACAGCTGGTGTATGAGTTCGGCGTGGGTGTGCGCTGACGATCGGGGTGAAGTGAAAGGCGTTTCTTTTGCGCTTCTCACTCTTGCTGAGAATTATTTGGTACACTTTAGTTCTCTATGACGATGATACTTGTGGTTGATGACGATCTACTGATGCGGCGCAGCGTCTCAATCGGCTTGCAGAATGCCGGTTACAGTACGGAGACGGCCGGCAGCGGAGAGGAGGCGCTGGCAAAGGCACTGGAAGCGCAGCCGCAACTGGTGCTGCTGGACATCGGCTTGCCGGGGATGGACGGGTTGGAGACTTTGCGCGCGCTGCAGCAGTCGGTTGACGCGCCTGTCATTTTTGTGACGGCCCGGCGGCGGGAGTTGGACGAAATTGTCGGGCTGGAGCTGGGCGCGGACGATTATGTGACGAAACCGTTCGATATCGATGTGCTGCTGGCGAGGGTGAAGGCTGTTTTGCGGCGCGCGGCGGTGAGCGGGGATCGCGGCGACGGGGCCGACCCGCACAGTCATGTTGTCGGCGATTTGGCGTTAGACCGTTCTGCGCATCTGGCTACTGTCGGCGGACGGGCGGTGGCGCTGACGCCCAAGGAGTTCCAGTTACTTGCCTATCTGGCGAGCCGGGCAGGTGAGGCGGTGCCTATCGCCGACATTATGGAGAATGTATGGGGGACGGAGTGGATCGGCGAAACGCAGACGGTATATGTGCATATACGCTGGTTGCGCACGAAGATTGAGGAGGATCCGGCCCGGCCCCGCCGTATTCACACGGTGCGGGGGGTGGGCTACCGGTTGACCCCCGCAGAAGAGGATGAAGTGCATGTGGCGTAATCTACGAAGCCGGTTGACGATCAGTCATCTGCTTCCTCTGCTGGTGATTGTTCCGTTGCTCAGCTTTCTGCTTTTCTACTTGATCGAGGCCCGCTTTGTGTTGGATGAAGCGACCGCGGAACTGGCTGGACAGGGGGAACTGATTTCGAGGCTCTATCAGGCCGAGCTAGAGGCGCAGGAGGACCCAGAGCAGGCGCGGTCACTATTCGCCCGGTTGCAAGTACGGGTACCGACTCTGTTCTATCTGGTGGATCGGGACGGCAAAATCGTGGTGAGACCGGGCCTGGCCACGGCTTCGACGCAGGTGCCTATACGGCCGCCCGACCCGGCGCTTTTGCAGCGGGCTCTGGCCGGCGAGATAGCACGGCAGGTGAGCCTGGGCAATGCGGACGTGGCGGTTCCGGTGCGGAATGAGGATCAGGAGGTGGTCGGCGCGGTACATCTGTCGCAGCAGCTGACGCAGGTGACGAGACGCTTGAGGATCCTGCGTTGGACGGTTTGGGGAGCCGTAAGCGCAGGTCTGCTGGTGTCGGTAACTCTGAGCTTCGCTCTCAGCCGCTCGCTGAATCAGCCCCTGGAGAGATTGACAAAGGCAAGCCGGGCAGTTAGTTTCGATGCCCCTCCGAGCCGGGTGGTGGAAGAAGGGCCGACCGAAGTGCGAACGCTGGCCCGCACATTCAACGAGATGTCCGAGCGGCTGTATGAGTTGGAGCAGGGGAGAAGGCGGCTGCTGAGCGCGGTGGTGCATGAGTTGGGGCGCCCTTTGGGCGCGATTAAGGCGGCGGCGCAGGTTATGGGGCAGAACGGTACAGATACTGATGTGGTCGTCGAACTTTCTGCGGGCATTGACGACCAGGTGGATCAGTTGCGCCGTCTGTTGGACGATCTGGCTATACTGGCCCGGAATGATCTTCAGGATATGGCGCTTGATATCGTCCCCACCGATGTTGAAGCGTTGGTTCTGGAAGAGTGCCGCCGTTATGATCCGCGCATGAGCGAGAAGGATATCGAACTTATCACGGACTTTTCGCCGACGATGACGCAGGCGGCTGCGGACCCGATGCGTTTGGGGCAGATAGTCGGCAATCTGTTGGACAACGCGATCAAGTACACGCCGAACGGTGGGCAGATCCAGATTTCTGTTGGTTCTGAGGCGGACCGGATGGTGCTGACGATCGAGGACTCAGGGCCGGGCATTGGCCCGTCCGAATTGGAGCGCATTTTCGACTTTCTCTACCGCTCTCCGCGGCAGGAGCGGGTGCGGGAAGGGATGGGGATTGGATTGGCGCTCTCGCGCCGGCTGGCAGAGGCCCAAGGCGGCACGCTGACTGCGCATAATCGCGCCAGGGATACGGGGGCAAGATTGGTGCTTTCTCTTCCGAAAAACCTTCCCCAGACCCCAGAGGCTGACGACTTGTAACACTTGTTGCCTGTACTGTTCACTTCTCTTCATTGCGATTTAAGGTTGCGTTAAAGTTGCCATAGGATTCTGATAAGGACTCCAGTGGCGGATCCTGCTATCCTATATTCTGAAGGAGGAGTCGATGCGGAACATCCTCTCAGATGTTGGAGAGGAGATGTGTTGCAGATCAAGGAAGACATACAGTGCAACCAAAGACCGTTAGTTTGCGAACGTTTATAGTTGTGGTTGGTACCCTGGCGATGGCATTTGTGATTGGACTGGCTGGCATAGGGAGGATTGAGATTGCGCCGGCCACAGTCGATGCCACTACACCGGAGTACCGGCCGCAAACGTACACATACATCACGCAGGAGGAAGGGCCCGATCACCCCGACCAGGAATTGCTGTCCCGCATATATGAAGGGGCAACCCAGTCAGTAGTCAGCATTCAGGTGCGGCATTCAGAGTCCCGTTCCTCCGATCCGACTCAGGGACAGTGGGGTCAGGGCAGCGGTTGGGTTTGGGATGAAGAAGGGCATATCGTGACCAACAGCCACGTCGTTGAAGACGCGGCTGACATATTCGTAAGCTTTTACGATGGGACGTGGGCAGAGGCGGAGCTAGTGGCAAGGGATGCGCAGTCGGACCTGGCCGTGCTTCGGGTGGAGGCTCCTGGAGGCATGAGCCTGCAGCCGCTCGAGCGAGCGCCGGGGCTGCCTAGAGTCGGCCACTATACGATCGCATTGGGTAGCCCCTTCGGCCTTGAGAACTCGATGACTTTGGGCATCGTCAGCGCGCTGGGGCGGAGCTTACCCGTTGGGGATCCGGGCCGGGCTGGCCGGTACTCGCTGCCGGAGGTAGTTCAGACAGACGCGGCGATCAATCCCGGCAATTCGGGCGGGCCGCTGCTGAACCTCAGTGGTCGGGTGGTGGGTATCAACTTCGCGATTCGCACGCAGGAGCGTTCTGTCATGGGCGCAAGTGTCAATTCAGGTGTGGGCTTTGCGATACCGATTACGGTGGCCGAGCGGGTCATACCGGCTCTGATCAGCGAGGGAGAGTATCTCTACCCATTTCTTGGTGTTTCCGGCAGAACGATTTCGGCGCCGCTGGCCCAGTCCATGAACCTGGACTCTGATATTCTCGGGGTTGTGGTGGGTCAAGTGATGCGCGGCGGCCCAGCGGCAGATGCAGGCCTGCGCAACGGCGACATAATCGTCAGCATCGACGGGGCGGAGGTGCGGAACTTCGAAGACGTGATCAGTTACCTGGTTATGCAGAAGTCGCCCGGCGACACGGTGGAGATCGGTGTGCTGCGCAGAGGCAGAAACCGCACCTATGACGTAGAGTTGGGCACGCGGCCCCCGATTGAAAGCAGCGCCGCCGCTGTGCAGGTGATAAGCAGTGGTGTAGCAGTCGGGATTGCGGTTGATGAAGTGTCAGACGAAATAGGAGATATCGCGAAGAGTTCCGCCCGCAGCGGGATCCGCGGCGGCGTCAGGGTCTGGATCGTCACGTTAGAGGGAGACGAGAAGACGGCGACGGTGTTGGTTGACGCTTCGAGCGGCGAAGTACTGAGCCTGGAAGTGGAAAGCGGCAATTGAGAGTGTGGGGTTGAGCGCGCCCCTGAAGTGACGGGGGCGCGTGCCGCATTCCCATTCAGTTGACATATACCTCCTCCAATAAAGTAGGCGGGGAGCCGGGCAAGGACGCCCGGCTCCTCACTTTTTTTGGAGAGCCTCTGTGACTGTCAGGGGCGTTGTGATTTGGCTGAACTGTGAAGTATGTGATTATGTGATCGGGAGAGTTGACGGCGCCGGCGCGAATTGCGGCGCTCATTCACAGTCCATCAAGTCAATCGCAGACCGGAAGGATGATCGATGACTGAAGTCGTTGGCGCGATACATCAGTTCCACGAGGCCGACTACGCTGAGGATTGGGCGCGGCGGTTTAAGCCGACGCCGGAGCGGCTGCACCTGTTCGAAACAGTTTTACAACAGCTGGATAGCGCAATACCGGCAGAAGGCCATGTCGTCGAACTGGGAATCGGGCCTGCTTATCTGGCCGAATATCTGTTGACGCGGCTGCCGCAGATTTCGTATGAAGGGGTCGACTTTTCGGAGCCGATGCTGAAGCAGGCGGCGTCGCGGCTGGAACGGTTTGGCGCACGCGTGCAGTTGCAACAGGCTGACCTGCTGCAAGACAGTTGGACGGCCAACTTGTCGCGCCAGCCGGCAGCGATCGTGTCCACCTGGGCGCTGCACGATTTGGGTGGTCAGGCGCAGACGTCTCAGGTTTATCGGGCCTGTGCGCCGGCGCTGCCTGAGGGTGGGATTCTGCTTAACGGAGATTTTATCAAGCCGGACGGCACACGGCATCCTTTTGAAGCGGGCCGGTTCCCTATCAGCCGACATCTGGAACTGCTCGAGGAGGCCGGCTTTTCTGTCACGCGCTGTCTGCATTTGTGGGAAGAGGAGATCGAGGCGCCGACATCGGCCCACAACTATGCCTGTTTGGTGGGTATTGTCTGATCGAAAAGCCGTGAGGTGTTGCAAGACCACGAGGCGATGACATAGTTAGCCGTGCACCCAAGTTATCATGAGCGGGTTTTCTTCCGCCGGCTTAAGCCGGTTTTCCCGGGCGGTGGACGAGACCTTGACGGTCTGGAAAGGAGAAGCTATGGCTGAGGCGCCGTTTGAAGTTGACAAAGCCCACCGCTGGTTTGGAATCGATTTGAATAACAGTACGATGGACGCCCTGGAGGCCGGGCTGGTGACACCGGCGTCGAGCGAACCGTACATTCATGCGGCCCACGCAAGTTGCTATCACTGGATGCAGGTGGGCACGGTAGCCAACCATGCCCGCGGAGAGTTTGTGGTGGCGAGCGTCTATGCGGCGGCGGGGTTAGGCGAGGCAGCCCTGCGCCACGCGCGCCGGTGTCTGGAGCTGATCACAGCCAACTCGGATCAGATGGAAGATTGGGACTATGCTTTCGCCTATGATGCTTTGGCGAGGGCCTACGCCGCGGCCGGAGAAATGGACGCGGCGCGTAAGACCAAAGGGCAGGCCCAGGGCGCCGGAGATGCCATTGCCGATGCGGAGGATCGAAAGGTCTTCCTGACCTGGTTCAGAAGCGGCGACTGGCACGGCCTGTAGCAGGCCTGCTCACATCCGATCTTGACAGCAGGTGTCCACCCTCTGGAGCGCGGAATGCGCTCCTTTCTGCTGTCTATATCAGGCTTCTTGCCACTTCTCATACACTTGCAGGCCGCGCCTTTCACGGATGCCATCTCGCCAGGCTTCATTGCGATTGTGGGTGCGTTGATACTTTATGCGCAGGCCGGTGCTGGTTGACTCCTGATGGCGGCTGTACCACTCTTCCAGCTGCTGTTCCAACCCATCCTGGATAGCTGCGAATTCGTCCCAGCCGGCGCGGTTGAGCTGTTCGCCGGGATCGGTGTCCAGTTCGAACAGGTCGTGGGGGCCGTCGGGATAGCGTTTGACGAATTTGTGCTGGCGGGTGCGCACCATGCGCAGGTCACCGTATTCGCCGTAACGCGTATCGTCCCATCCGCCGTTGCCACTGCCGTCGAGCAGATGGGCGTAGCTGGCGCCGGCATAGTTGCGGCTTTCGTCGAGTGCGATTTCTACCCAGTCACAGATGGTGCTGAAGGTGTCGTAATGATCGACGCTGCGCTCGCTGACCTGTCCGGCTTGCACCAGGCCCGGGGCGCGGATCATCAGGGGGACGCGGGTTGAAATCTCGTACATATTGAGAGGCCGGGTGCTGTTGCCTTTGCCCCAGAAGCCGTTTTGGCCTACCGAGCAGCCGTGGTCCGAAGTGTAGATAATGACGGTGTTGTCGAGGCTGCCGTCTTTTTCCAGCCGGTTCAGCAGGCGGCCTACCTCGCGGTCGATCTCGGCAACGGCGGTGTAGTAGCCGATGTAGCGGCTGCGAATCTGCTGATCGGTCGGTTGGAAGCCGCCGGCCAAGCCCTCGTTGCGCTGCCACGGATGGGGATGGTAGGGCGGAATGTCGTTGAAGGCGGCGTCTTCAAAGCGGGCGGTCAACTCCGGGTCATGGGTTTCGGCCTGGTAGGGGGAGTGGGTGGCGATGTAGCCTACCTTGAGGAAGAAGGGTTGATCCGGGGGCGCGTCGTCGAGGAATTGGAGCGCGTGGTCGGTGATGAGCGTGCTCTTGTTTCCGGTCAGTTCCAGGGGCTGGCCGTTGAGGTGGTAGGTGTAGGGGCCGTTATGGGCGCCTTGCCAGCGGGGGAGGCCGAAGGCCCAGTCGAAGCCGGGCGGCGTGCTATGCGAACGGCCCATGTGCCACTTCCCTGAGAGGCCGCAGTGGTAGCCGGCGCCGGACAGGAGTTGCGGCAGGGTCTCTTCTGCGGCCAGCCAGTTATGGTCGCCGATGACCGGTTCTGCCTCCTGCAGCCAGTCGTGGATGCCAACCTGCGAGGGGGTGCGCCCGGTCATGAGGCAGGCGCGGGCGGGCGAGCAGACGGGGCAGGGGGTGAAGGCATCGGCGAATCGGGCTCCTTCGGTGGCTAGCCGGTCCAGATTGGGCGTCTGCAGTTCGCTGTTGCCATAGCATCCATTTGCCCACTGGCCGTGGTCGTCGGTGAAGAAGAGGAGGATATTGGGACGGTCCATTGGAGGTTCCTGTAGGATGTGAAGGACGTTCAGAGGTCGTGAAGCAAGGTTGAGAATCCAGGTTATGTGGGAGGATTGATAGATGGATTGTCGAGATTCATGTCAAGCAGTACTCGCATGATCTGATCGCAAGTGTTCAAGTGCTGCGGGTGAGGAGTCAAGATAGGACTCAACCTGCCATCGTTCGACAGTGGGAAAATCCATTAGGAATTCTGCGATCGAAGAACTCTTTATGAGATAGGCCACGAGTGTTTCAACGGGAACTCGCGTGCCGGCGAACACGAGGTCGCCGCTGTGGACTTCGGGATCCCGAGAAACTACCTGCGCCAACTCAACTCTGTTGCGCGCCAACGTAGCCACTTCGTGAAGCTCCTCTCGAATAGTTCCGCACGGACGGCACATTCTGTCGATTAGGTTAAGAGCAAGTTCGTGCCGGCGGCGAGATTTCTTTTCTTCCTCGCTTCTCAGGCTATCGTATTCTCCAGCGTCATGCTGTCGATCGTAATCCGGACGATATCGCCGCTTTGCAGGGTGAACTCGTCGGGCGGGACGATGCCGGTTCCGGTCATGAGCAGGGCTCCGTAGGGGAAAGCCAGCTCGCGCACCAGGTATTCGGCGAGATCGGGGAAGGTGCGCTTCATCTGGCTGGTGGAGGTTTCGCCGGCGAAGGCGATTGCTCCGTCCCGTTCGATTTCGAGGCTGATGGCGAGGTCGGTGAGCGCGTCGGGTCCGACGAGGCGGATGCCGGGGCCGACTCCGGCCGAGCCGTCATAGGTTTTGGCCTGGGGGAGGTAGAGGGGATTTTCGCCCTCGATGTCGCGGCTGGACATGTCGTTGCCGACGGTGTAACCGACGATCTGACCGGCTGCGTTGATGACGAGACACAGCTCGGGCTCGGGCACGTTCCAGGTGGTGTCGGCGCGGATGCGGACGGGTTGGCCGTGGCCGACTGTACGCCAGCCTATCTGCTTGAAGAAGATCTCGGGGCGTGCGGCGTCGTAGACCTGCTGATATACGTCGGCCGCGGTTTCGGATTCGGCCTTGCGGGCATCACGGCTGCGCAGGTAGGTGACGCCGCTGCCCCAGACTTCCTGTTGGTCATCGAGCGGCGCGAGCAGTGCGCCGGCGGCGGCATCGTTTGTTGCGAGCTCGGTCAGCAGTGCAGGCAGCTTGTTGGCGGGAAGGGCCAGCAGCGTGCTGAGCGTGACGCCGGCGGGCAGCAGTTTCCCGTCCACGGCCCAGCGCGGCCCGGCGGGTGTACTGTGTCGAGTGAGATACATATGCGCTTGCTCCTTCTCGGTGGCGCAGATTTCGGTTGCTGGATTATCCGTTTTGCTTCTTCCATTCCACATACTCGGCCCAACCCTCGTCGTTGAGCGGGTAGTATTTGCTGAGAGCGCCGCCTTCGGCCAGTTTGATACGGCTGAAGACTTCCCACTCTTCGTGTTCGAGCGTGTGCTCCAGGACGAGGGGGATCATCTGGCGGGGGACGACCACGGCGCCGTCGTCGTCGGCGATAATGGCGTCGCCGGGGAGGACGAGTACGTTGCTGATGTTGACGGGGACGTTCAGCCCCCAGGGGAACAGCTCGGCCTGGGATGCGTAGTTGGGGGTAAAGCCGACGGTCCAGAGGGGCACGCCGACTTGCTGGATGTTGGGCCAGTCGCGCACGCAGCCGTCGACGACTATGCCTGCGCCGCCGCGGCCTTTGAAGTAGGTGGCCAGCATTTCGCCGACGCAGCCGGTATAGCGGCTGGCGAAGGCCTGGATGACGAGGATGTCACCGGTTTCGACGGTCTCGAAGACGGCCCAGAGTGCGCCGCGTTTTTCGGCGCCTTCCTGGGCGGCGCCGGAAAAGACATCTTCACGTTGGGGCATAAAGGCGAGCGTTACGGCCGGGCCCACGACTTTGGCGCCGGGTGTGCGCGGCAGGGGGCCCTGGATGAATGTGTGGCGGATGCCAAAGCGGTGCATGGTGGCGCTGGCGGTGGCGGTGCTGACATCATGCAACTGCTCTATAAGGTCCGCGGACGGGCGGGTGACAGAGCCGCCGTCGATGGGCAGGGAGACGCCGGCGGAGGGGACCTCGATGGCAGAATAGTCGTGGGTGGGCCTGCTCATATGGCTAGTTCCTCAACTGGTGGATCCGGATGGCTTGGATGGGTGCGCCGCGGTTCGGGTAGGGCGCGATGGTTCTCTGATGGTATGCGAAGTAGGCGTTTCCCGCAAGCGGAAGGGGTTTGGGGAATATGGCAGTGGCAAAGGATTGACGGTTAGTTTCTGAGCGCTGGTTGCGCAGAACTGTCATGTAGGCGGGGTGGGGTCGTGAGAGGCACGATGACGTTTATTTGGGGGATGCGCTCTAACTTGCTGATTCGGTTGAGGGGGCGCGAACTTGTGTGCTACAATGACGGCAGGTACCAATCGTTTATGTGCCGCCCGGACATACAGAGAGAATTGTTCCCCGTGCCTTTAGAACTCCCCTCGACCTTTGCCTTCAGCCAGTCGAGCTTGCAATCCTACGTGAACTGCCCGCGCCGGTTCTGGCTGGCCTATGTGGAGCAGCTTTCGTGGCCGGCGTTAGAGGCCGCGCCTTACGACGCGCATGAGCAGATGATGAGACAGGGGAGACAGTTTCATCAACTGGTGGAACGGGCCGAGGCCGGATTGTCGACTGATTTGCTGACCGAGGGGCTGGATTACCCTTTGGATGAATGGTTCGAGAGCTATTTGCGGCACCGGCCGGCTGACTTACCGACGGACGTTGTTGAGGTCGAGCGTGTATTGAGCGCGCCTTTGGCGGTGGAGGGCGGCCAGTACCGGTTGGCGGCTCGCTACGACATGATCGCGGTGGGTGGAGATGGGGACGACCGGCGGGCGGTGATTCTCGACTGGAAGACCACTAAGCGGGTGACACGGCGTTCGATGTTGCGGCAGCGCATGCAGACGCTGGTGTATCCGTTTGTGCTGGTGGAGGCGAGCGCGGGACTGCCCTGGGGTCCTTTGGCGCCTGAACAGGTGGAGATGCGGTACTGGTTCACTGCCGCGCCGGCGGAGGCTGAAGTTTTTCGTTACGATAGTGCTAAGCATGCTGACATTCGCGACCGGTTCGGGCAGATACTGAATGAGATTCTGCGCGGGGAAAGGGTGAGGGACTTCCCTAAAGTGCCGGATACTGATGAGAATCGGAAGCGTTACTGTAGCTACTGCATCTATCGTTCGCACTGCGACCGCGGCACTGTGGCGGGAGACCTGGAAGCGTACGACGAGGAGGCGTTTTCCGACGTGGATTTGGAGAGAGAGCTGGAATTCACGTTGGAGGAAGTGCAGGAGTTGGCGTTTTAGGCAAGACTCGCTGAACGCCATTGCATAGGCGAAATAGATGTAAAATTCGTAACTACTAAGCCATCTATAGTGTCTGTCTTGACCAGCCCTTTATCCCGGCCGCCATTCAGGCTATCCGATTGCGTATTCGGTTGGCGGCAGCCACGTTGCTGGAGCCGCACTGCTGGAATGCGCACACAAGGTCGGTGAGGGATGGTTTTGGAGGGGGGCGTTGCGGGGGCGCAGCCCCTGCACAAGGGAGGGCCGAAGGCCCGACCGCCCAAATGCAAAGAGAGAGTATAGAGGAGTGAGGAGAGAGTAAACAGATCCGCTCGCCTCATTCAGGAGCGCGAATAAATTGTAGCTGAGTAGTTTCTAGAATTCTTTCAGGGTACAGATACGCTCCTGATCAGTTTTTCGGACGGAAAGATCGTTGAAACCGGCGATGTAAATTAGGATGTTCTGATTGTATTCGAGGCCGACTGGAAGATTGTCAGCGTTACGATCGAGCACGCGGGTGAACGTATTGATGTTTCGAAACTGTTCTTCGAGCAGGTTCGCGTGTGAAGAGCAGTGTTCATTTCGAGAAGCTTGAAGAGACTATTTTACCAAGATTGCAGATGTCCTGAATCGGTAGATGGCGTTTGAACCCGTTTTGCAGTGAAGCCCTGTCTTAAGAATGCAGTGCTAAAAGGGAATCCCTTGGCCTTTCTCAGCTCTGTCCCCAACTTGTAATGCCACCCCAACCCTGGATCCTGAAGCCACATGTTAAGCCTTCGGCGGCGCTGCGCGCGGCGGTGGGTGGGCATCCGCTGGTGGCGGAATTGCTGGCGCAGCGGGCGTTCGACACGCCGGAAAAGGCTCTGCCTTTTCTGGACAGCGGGGCCTACAGGCCGGCGCGGCCGAGCGCGCTGGTTGGGCTGGAGCAGGCCGCGCGGACGCTGTTCGATGCGATCCACGAGGGTAAGAACTTCCTGGTGTGGGGTGACTTCGACGTGGACGGCCAGACGAGCACGACGGTGCTGGTGGCGGCGCTGCAGGAGCTGGCGGGGCCGGAACGGGTCCGCTTTCATGTGCCGAACCGCTTCAGCGAAGGGCACGGAATCCACGCTCTGAAGCTGCGCGCGTTGTTGGAAGATGCAAGTTTCGAGCCGCACGTGCTGCTGACCTGCGACACAGGCATTGCCGATGGTACAGGGATCGGGATTGCCAAGGATGCGGGACTGACGGTCGTTGTGACGGACCACCATGACTTGCCGGCCGAGTTCGCGGACGTCGAAGCAGGCGCAGACCCCCCCTGCGGTGAACCGGCAGAACTGGTTGGAGACCAGAGCGTGCGCCGGGCAGACGCGATCGTCAATCCCAAGTTTCTGCGCGCCGGCGATCCGCTGCGCACGCTGCCCGGGGTGGGGGTGGCTTTCAAGCTGGTGCAGCAGCTATACGAGCTGGCGGGAGATGCCGATGGCGCGGCCCAGTTCCTTGATCTGGTTGCGTTGGGTATTGTTGCCGATGTGGCGGAACAGATGCATGACACCCGCTACCTGCTTCAGGTTGGGTTGGACAGGCTGCGGCGGACGGAACGGATCGGTTTGAAGGCGCTGATGGAGAGCGCTCGTCTTTCGCCGGAGAGTGTAGATGCGCAGTCGATTGGCTTTCAGATCGGGCCGCGCATGAACGCGCTGGGGCGGCTGGATGATGCGACGGTGGCGGTCGAGCTGCTGACCACGGATGACGCGATCCGCGCGGGGCAGCTGGCTGCGCGGATGGAGCGGCTGAACAACGAGAGGCGGCTGCTGACCAGCCAGATCGCGCAGACGGCTTTTGACATGCTGGAGCGGGACCCCGTTCTGCTGGACTTCAATGCGATCGTTCTTGCCAATCCAAACTGGCATGCAGGAATCATCGGTATCGTGGCAGCGCGGCTGGTTGAGGAGTATCACAAGCCGACGGTGCTGCTGTGCAGCCCACCGGAGGAACCGGCGCGGGGGAGCGCGCGCAGCACGCCGGGGGTGGATATCGGCGCGTCGATCGCGGCGTGCGCGGATCTGCTGCTCCATTCCGGCGGGCACCCGGGCGCGGCGGGCGTGACGTTGGAGGCGGCGAACATTGACCGCTTTCGCCGCGAGCTGAGCCGTCAGATCGACCGGCACCGCATTGATGCAGGGCCGGAAGGACTGCTTATCGACGCGGCGCTACCCTTTTCCGAGTTGAGCCTGTCGATGGTGGAAGAGATCGAAAGGCTTGCTCCTTTCGGCAACGGCAACCCGCTGCCGAAATTTGTCAGCCGCGGCCTGACTGTGGTTCAGGACCGCCGGATCGGGCGCGAAGGCGTGCACAGGCGGCTGCTTTTGCAGGATGGGGAGGAGCGGAAGCAAAGTGTATTGTGGTGGCGCAGCGCAGACTTGGAGCTGCCCAGCAGCCCCGTAGACATAGCATATACGCTGAGCGTTAACGAGTATGGCGGTGAACGGACGCCGCAGCTGACGCTCGAAGCGATCCGGCCGGCGGAGCGTTCGGGGCGCCTGGCCGCGGCGGCAGGTTCTGCGGATGGGCAGGCGGGACAGTGGAAGCTCCATGATCTGCGCCGCGAAGGGGTAGGGGTGGCTGAGCTGCCCAGTTTCGACAGCGCGGTGTGGTTTGCTGAAGGTATGCGTTTGGTTGAGGTTCCATTTCAGTCGCGGCTGGAGGCGGCCGAGGCGGAAGCGGGCGGTGCGGTGGTGTTGTGGAGCAGTCCGCCGTCGCCGGAGCTGCTAGACTGGTTGGTGGAGAGGCTCGCTCCTTCTGAACTTTATCTGATAGGCCGGGACACGGCCGAGGCGCAGCCCGACGCGGTACTGAAGCAGGTGGCAGGGATGGCCAAGTGGTCAATGCAGACCGGCACGGAAGGGGCACAGGGCGACAAGGTCGAGGAAGGTCTGCTTCCGATTGACAGGCTGGCCGCTCGCATCGGGGTAACGGAAGAGGTGATTCGTTGCAGCTTGCTGTGGCTGGAACGGAAGGGTCTGTTGCGTATCCAAGGGTGGGAAAGCGGCGATGTTGCGCGCATCAGGCCGGGGGACGGGAGGGAGAGTGACAGTGAGGAGCTTGCGCTATTGCAGGAGGAGTTGAAGGCGTTGCTGGCGGAGGTGCGTGCTTACAGACGTTTTTTCGTGCGGGCGCGGGTGGCGGCGTTGGGGCTGGGTGGCGATTTCGAGGAGGCAGATTGAAGTCGGGTCTTTTGTATTGCGACGTTTGATTTTTGGGAGAAGAACACTTCTTTGGTCCACGAAGAACCGCGAAGGGCCGCGAAGAACACCTGCTTTTATCCACGAAGGGCCACGAAGGACCGCGAAGGGCCGCGAAGAACACCTCTTTTTGTCCACGAAGGGCCGCGAAGAACACCTTTTGTGGTCGCCGTAGTTCATGGTTGCAGGCTACGAGAATAGCGCGAGAAACGGCCCAGTCTGCCCGCAGGTATCCTGTCCTATCGCAGTCTTACCAGTCCTATCCTGATGTCAAGGACGCCAAATGGATACCAGTTGTCTGAAACCAGTTCGGCGGTGACGGGGCTGGGTTTTGGAGAGGGGCGTTGCGGGGGCGCGGAACTGCGGTTTTTGGTAGTCTGTTCTTAGTTTTTAGTGAACTGCGAACGGCAGTGGGCGGTGGCAAGAGGCGGCAAGTGGGGGAGTAGACACTGTTGGCTAGACACGATGCTGGGGAAGAGTGAACAAGGTGGCTAGCCTAGGGGGGCGTTGCGGGGGCGCAGCCCCTGCACAAGGGAGGGCCGAAGGCCCGACCGCCCAAATGACAGGAGGGAAGAGTGAGAAACAGCTTTGCTTGCGTCTTCGGGGGGCGCAGAATAGTTGTGGCTGGGTGGGTGCGCTGTCATTCCAGCTGGACTTTTCCGCAGGGGACGCCGGGATGCCCGGCAGCTTCGACTTTGACGTTGTAATGGCCGGGGGGCGCGAGGGGGTTGAGATTTATGTCGAGCTCGAGGCGTACGAACTCGTTGGGCTGCCATTGGGTGGGCGGGTGGACGGTGAGGACATCGCCGGCGCGGTCCAGGGAGCGGCCCCAGATTTGGCCGTCATCGGCCTGGGCGAGGGCGAAGATTGGAG
Organism: Caldilineaceae bacterium; assembly: GCA_965116395.1. Taxonomy (GTDB): domain Bacteria; phylum Chloroflexota; class Anaerolineae; order Caldilineales; family Caldilineaceae; genus Bin5. The sequence continues at coordinate 3,118,868 of OZ220684.1, read as the reverse complement.
GCGGCTCGCTGACGACGTCGAGTGCGCGCAGCCACAGGGGCAGATGGACCCAGCCGCTGGGGGGGTGATAGAGGAGATCACGGGCGGCGACGACGGGGGTGACGATCTCGCAGGCGGCCAGTTCGACGCCGGGAAAGAGCTGCGCTTCCGGATAGGCGGCGGTTTCCGGGAGGGCTGGCAGGGTCGGATATCTGTAGCGGACGGCGTAGCCCCGCATCTCGACGCCGGCCGGGTATTGCTCGGTGATGAGGGCGAAGTTGCGATCAAGCCAGGCCTGGACGAGGCGCTGATCGTCGACACCGGAGAGATGGCTCTGCACCAGCCAGAGGGTATCGGCGCCATTGGCGGTTGTCAACTCCTGAAGGTGGGCGGCGATGAGTGTATCCGCCTGTTCGGGCGTAAGGGGTGCGCCAAAGTTGCCATAGACTGGCAGCTCTGCGGTTGCGGCGTCCTTACGCAGGTACCAGTCCAGCGCGGGGAACAGGAAGTAGGGGTGGATCAGTGCGGCGGTGTCCGAGTGCGGGTTGTTTTGCTGATAGGCGCTGATATAGTCGGCGGCGGCGCGCCAGTTCTCACGGAACAGAGGGGGCGACCAGAGTACTGGCAGCGATGCGGCCAGCAGCGCAACGGCAGCGAAGCCGCTGAAGAGACCGGCAGATGAGCGCCAGCGCGCGATTGCGCCGACGCCCTGTGCGGCGGCCCAGAGGACGAAGGGAGCGAGAAAGAGAAAGTAGCGATCTTCGCGGAAGATGGCAGCGTTTGTTGCCAGCAGCGCGCTGCCGATCAGCAGCGGTGCGCCGATCCACAGCCAGAGAAGTGGACGGGTTGCGCGGCGGGTGTTGGCGGGGAGGATCAAACCGGCCAGGACGAGGACGGTGAAGTAAGAGATTGCGGCGGTGCGGAGCGCGTCGGGCCAGCCGGTAAGCCAGACAGTGAAGAGACGCAACTGGCGCCAGAGGTTTGGCAGGAAGTCGGCGAAGGCGGCGCCGGGCAGGCTGGACGCGCTGTTGACGGCCCAGGCGTTGCGTAAAAGGGGGAAGAAGAGGACGGCGACGATCGCCAGGGCTGCGCTGGCTTCGAGGAAGTAACGTCTGTCGAATGATCGGCGGTGGCGGGCAAGTAGAAGGACGGATAGGGCGAGGCCGGGCAGAAAGAAGGCGGCGTACAGATAGCTGTAGAGCGCGAGGAGAAGGGTTGTTATGAGACCCAGCCAGCAGAGAAGACGGGCACGTACGGCAGTTCTGGGCGGCGATGTGTCATGCGGCGAGAAGTGCTCGCGGGCGGCGACGAGGAAGAAGGCGGCCCAAACGATCGCGGTTGCGGCGGGTTGAAACATCCGCAACTCCTGGCTGTACCACACGAGCAGGGGCGCGAGCGCGGTAAAGGAGCCAGCCACGAGGCCAGTTACGCGACCGCTGAGCAGGGTTACAAGACGCAGGACTCCCCAGACCATAAGGATACCTATCAGGACGCCGAGGATGCGCAGGGCGGCGTCGCGTTCGGCTGCGCCAAACCAGCCGAGGAACGTCTGCCAGTAGTGGAGTGTCAGGTAGTAGACTGGCGGATGCTTGTCCTGGCTCAGTTGGATGGTGTTTGGCCAGATGTGAGCGGGGCCGAGCCCTGCCCAGTCGAGCGAGATGGCTTCGTCGAACCAGATGCTGTGGTACTCAAGCCGCCACAGGCGCGGCAGGGCAGCCAGGAGGAGCACGAACAGTTCGGGTAGGGAGGAGGCCCGGATGCGCTGCCGGATCGGGGTCAGTTGCGCCGCGGCCATTGCAGTGCGATCCCGGAGGAGAGAGTTCAGGCGGCTCACTGTGGTTTTCTTCGCGCTGTCATGCTGTGGGCTGGGAAGCCGGTGCCACGCGCTGGGTGCGGATGGACCGGATTGAGCGGAGCGAGACTGCGCCGACAACGATTGCTCCACCCAGCAGCGCCAGTGGCGTGGGCATCTCGCCGATAAAGAGAAGGACCCACACGGGATTGAGAACTGGTTCCAGGGTTTGAATCAGGATGGCTTCGACAGCGGTCAGTTTCTTGATTGCGATGGCGATGAGGATAGAAGGGAGGCCGATCTGAAAGATTCCGAGAAATAGCATTCCGTACCAGTCAGCCGCGGTGGGGGCGGACTCGAGCAGAAAAGGAAGCCCGATCAGCGCGGACAGGACGTTGCCCAGCAGGACGGTTTCGATGGTCGAAGTATCCTTCTGTTTGCGCATGAACAGGAGGAACCAGGCGAACATGAGGCCGGCCAGCAGGCCAAAGAGGTTTCCGACTGCGCCACCGGCGGTCAGTCCATCGCCGTAGAAGCAGAGAAGCCCGATGCTTATGGCTGCGAGAGCGAGCCAGTCCGACTTTCTGACGGGTTCGCGGAGGTAGTGAATACCGAAAAAGGCGACGAAGACCGGTGCTGTGTACTGGAGGAAGATGGCGTTGGCGGCTGTGGTTTCGCGAACGGCGATGATAAAGAAGGCTTGTGCGCCGACGAGGGAGATGGCCCCGCCAAGTTGGGGGAGCGACAGGCGGAAGCTCATGAGGTTGCGCGCTCGATTGGTAGGGGGGCCGGATGATGATTCCCCTCGAGAAGAAGGCAGGAGCGGCCGCGCCATGTAGAGGATGATTAGCAGGGCGGCGAAGGCGCCGCGCACTCCCAGCAGGGGCAGCGGCGGCACGGAGATAAGTTTGATCAGCAGGCCACTTGTGCTGAACAGGATGGCTGCCAGGGCCTGGCAGTAGATTGCCTTGCGGTGGGACATAGGGGCAGTGGTCAGTGGTTAGTGGTTAGTGAACCCCGGTGGGCAGGGGTCTGTGATTGACGGCCGCGCTTTGCGCACTTCTTTAATGGCGTGAGAAGGCGTAGCGCAGGGTGACGCCGAGAATGTAGTAGGCGGCCAGGACGGAGCCGCGCAGGGTGCCGCTGACTTTGGATTGGCCGGCGCGGCGGGGGGCGAAACTGACCGGCACTTCAAGAATAGGGACACCCAGCCGGGCGCATTTTACCATCATTTCGGTGGGCCAGCCGAAGGTCATCTCCTGCATGTGCAGCTGCTGCAGGAGGTTGCGGCGGACGGCACGGTACGGCCCCAGGTCGGTGACCGGCACCCGATACAGGGAGCGCATGAGGGCGGAGGTGAGCCAGTTGCCGAAGCGCTGGTGGGGCGGCATGGCGCCGGGCAGGATTTCGCCGAGTACGCGCGAGCCGAGGACCAGGTCGGCGCGGCCCTGATGGAGCGGCGCGAGCAGGCGGGGCATTTCGGTGGGCAGGGAGCTGAAGTCGCCGTCAAGATAGACGAGGATATCGGCGGTAGCGGCGGCTGTGCCGGCGGCGCAGGCGAAACCATAGCCGCGGCGCGGCTCAGTGACCACGTGGGCGCCGGCTTCAGCCGCGAGGGGACCGGTGCCATCGGTGGAGCCGTTGTCGGCGACGATGACGCGAGCAACGGGTTGGGCAGCTGCTTCGTGTACGAGTTGGGCGATGTTGCCGGCCTCGTTCAGGGCTGGGATGATGACGTCGACGTCCATGGCTCGGTCAGAAAACGGCTGGAGGCGGGCGCCCGTTCGGGATGCGCCGCCAGTTCGGTGGAGAGGCGTTCCAGGTCTTCGGCGCTGTCCACATCATACCATTCGGGCAGAAGATCGACGTGCAGGCCTGCTGCAGCTGCGATGGCAAGGGTATCGCTCAGGACGGTGGGGGTAGACATCTGCACGGCTGTGACGAGACTGCCGGGCGGTTTTTTGACGCCTATCAGATAGTAGCCGCCGTCTGTACAGGGGCCAAACACAGCGTCGGTCCGGGGATCGTCGAGGCGTTGGAAGGCGGTGCAGAGCAGTTCTGGCGGCAGGGTGGGGCTGTCGCTGTTGATGGCGACGACCTGGCGGCGGCCGCTATCCAGCGCAGCGGAAAGGACATATTGGAGGCGGTCGCCCAGCGGATCAGGATGGTGAACGAGTGTCTCATGTTGCGGTGCGGCGCCGGATTGGGAGGGGGGCGCGGCAGCGGGCCGAGAAACCGCGGATGCCGCAGTGGGTTCGGAAGGTGGAACGCGGTCGGATGTTCGGGCAGGGCTTTGCTGGGGGATCAGCCAGAAATCGGGGGCAAGTCGGCGGAAAAAGTCCTGTGCCGCGGGCGGTGTATAGGCGATGACAGGGTCGAAAGGTTCGAGGCGGGCGGCGGCGCGCACGGTGGCCAGGACATCCTGCAAGAAGCAGAGGTAGAGTGAGGCTGCGGAGGCACTGGTGAGCGGGGGCACAAGGCGCGTCTTGGCGCTGCCGGCGATGGGCTGTTTGGCCATGACGAGCAAGGCGCTGCGGGAAGTATTTGCGGTTGGCGGGGCAGTAGCCGGCTGCAAGAGGGGGCCATGATGCGGAGGGGGCGAGAAGTCAGGAACGGGAAGGGCGCGGTCTGGTGTTTGCGCTGTCTCCTCGTTGTGGGCGGTCAATCTCCCGCCTCCCGTACGGTTGCCAGGTGGTGGCGGAGAGCGCCGCGTTTTTCCCAGGCCTGGCGCATGGAGAGGTAGGAGATATAGGTGTAGCCGCAGGCGTAGAGAGAGAGCCAGGGGAGCAGCCACCAGAAGCCATTGAAGAGGCTGAAAATGAGGAGCGTGTTTGCGTAGACGGCCAGAACGATTTCGGCCCAGACTGTAGGGTCGCTGGGCAGGACGTAGGCGCTGGTGTGCCAGTCTTTACTGGCGCGGGTGACGGCGAACTTGGGAGTACGTTTGAAGGCGCTGCGAACGCCGAGGATGGCCTCGAAGACGGCGCGGCTGTTGTTGACGGAGAGACCGGTTCCCAACCCCAGGAGCACCGCGAGCCAGCGAATGCGCTGGCGGACGGGGATGCCCTGACTCCTCATGGCGGTCCAGTACATCAGAGGCGGGCCGATGGCCGTAAGAGAAAAGAGCGAAGCGATTCTGAGGGCGGGGCTGAAGGAGGTCATCACCGGCAGCAGGAAGAGCAGGTTGAGAAGCATGAGCGGATGGACGGCATAGCCGGTGAGATGGGCGATGCCGAGCGCTTTGCGCCACAGTGGTTGGGAGGAGCCGAGGACGGCTATGAACAGCTTTTTGGCTGTCTGGATACTGCCCTTGGCCCAGCGAAACTGTTGGCGCTTGAACGCGTCAACGGAGACTGGGATTTCGGCGGGCACGACGACGTGCGGCAAGAAGGCGATGCGCCAGCCCTGTAGTTGGGCCCGGTAGCTCAAGTCCAGATCTTCGGTGAGTGTGTCCTCTTGCCAGCCGCCGGCCTCTTCTATGCAGGAGCGGCGCCAGAGGCCGGCGGTGCCGTTGAAGTTCAGGAGCGCGCCGAGCTCGTGGCGGGCTCTCTGTTCGACGATGAAGTGGCCGTCAATGCCGAGAGACTGGGCCTGTGTCAGGCGGGAAACAGTGGGGTTGAGATGACCCCAACGGGCCTGGACGCAGCCGACCGAGGGATCGTCGAAGGCGGGAACGGTTCGCTGCAGAAAATCGGGCGGGGGCACGAAATCGGCGTCAAACATGGCGAGGAATTCGCCGTGTGCGTGGGCAAGCCCCTCACGCAGGGCGCCGGCTTTGTAGCCTTTGCGATCTGTGCGTTGGAATTGGGCGATATCGATACCATTCTGCTGGTGGATTGCGATGCTGCGGGCGATGATCTGGCTGGTATCGTCGGTAGAGTCGTCGAGAATATGGATCTGGAGCCGATCTCTGGGCCAGTCGAATGCGGCGACGGCGTCGATCAGACGCCGGACGACGTGGCGTTCATTGTAGACCGGGAGCTGGACGGTTACCGTGGGTAAGTCCTGGGCGACGGGGGGAGATGGGGGGTCTTCGTCAAACAGCACTCGCCGGGCGATGAGGGTCAGAAAAAGCGCCTGCAAGCCGTATATGGCCAGAAGAGATGCGGCGATAATGTAGATGATTTTCATAACCGTCATGCGAAGTTTCCAGTTATCGGTTTTCGGGCGGGCGCTTGCAAAGAGCCAAGAGATGACGGCAGGATTGCTTTGCGTTCACTATGGAAGCCAGTTTGTTCCTCTTGCGCGTATTACGCAGGGACGGACGGGGGTCTGGGCCCCTGTTAAGCGGGGCGCAGACCGAAGTTACTCTTGACGTGTTTACCAGATAGGACCGATTGGAGGTTCTCCCAGGCGTCGCAGGACCAGGCTATCCAGTCCCCAGGCGCGTCCGGACTGGGCCAAGGCGGTGACGAGGGCGGAGACGGTGAGCAGGACATAAGTCCAGATCCATTCGTTGCCGCCGAAGTATGCCAGGAACAGGTTGAAGAAGAAGAGCGCGGCGCCGACGGCGACCAGGGGCGTGAAGAGGCCGACCAACAGCCCCAGGCCCAACAGGAGCTCACCTATCAGCTGAAAGATTGCGAACAGGCCGGGCACTTGCAAAATTGTGCCGTTGATAATCGCCTGGTAGAAGGCGGGCCCGCCGCCGTTGTCGTTGAAGAGATAGTTAAAGAGGCCGACGATGCCATCGGCTGTATATATCCCGTCTTGCAAGTTCTTCCACCAGGTGACAAGTAGAATCACACCCAGTGTTATACGTAGAATGGCGACAGCCTGTCGCAGTCTGGTTTCTGCCTGATCCATGTGAAAACTCCTATTGAAATTCTGTGGCTGAACAACATTGTTCAGCCGGACGTCGTTGCGCTGGAAGCCGATTGATTCAGGCGCGACAGGGGGCGCAAAAGCCCTGCGGCGCGGTCGGTCAGATAGACGCCGAGCAGCATTGCCAGGGTGGTTGTAATGCTGCCGAGGCTCAGGAGCGGGACGCCGACCAGGGAATGGCCGAGGTTGCAGCCGCCCGAAATGCCGGCGCCGATGCCCATGAGCAGGCCGCCAGCGGCCAGCTGGGTATAGCGGCCGGACGATTCTCCCCTGGCCCAGAAGGTGCCGGCGCGGCGTGCGGCGATGAACGAGCCGGGCAGCAGGGCGATCAGCGCCACGGGAATCCACAGGTTACCGGGATCAGTTGCGCCCGACAGGGATTCGTAGAGCATGGTGGGAACGCGTGAGGTGCCGAAGGTATAGTTTGCGCCGCCGGCACGTGCGAGCAGCCAGGCCAAGCTTGTGAAAAGCCCTACGGATAGGCCAAGGGGCAGCCATGACCAGTAGTCGCCCTGGCGGGGACGGGGGCTTCGCCAGAGGAATACGGCTGCGGCCGCCAGCAGCAGGACCAGCAGGCCCAGCCCCAAAGAGGAGCCCAGCACATTCAAGATCGTTGTTGGTTCGCCGCCGGTCACCACAGGGTTTTGATTCAGTGCGGTGCGCAAGGGGTTGAGCGGCCCGCGCCAGGTGAGCAGGTCACCGAGCGACCAGGTGACGAGGCCGACCAGGGTACCGAGCATGCCGTGGCCGAGCTTGTAGAAGATGCCGGTGATACAGGTAGCGGCGATGACCATGCCGGCGCCGAAAATGAAGCCGCCGACGAGATTCGCCTGCCAGGCCCAGGGCGCGACCCAAGGCGCGATCCAGCCGAGAGCGATCATGCCCTGGACGAGGGGAATGGCGATCAGCAGCGTCATCAGATAGGCGCGTACGAGGTTCAGCTGCCGCGGAAGGCGGACGAGGCCTCGTAACGTGCTGTGAAAGCAGAAGTCGCCCCGCTCGAATAGATAGCCGAGCACTGTACCGGCGGCGAGCGCCAGCAGGATGGTCATACGAAATTCTTCCGTTTGCGGTTATCCGTGTTAAGTCGCGGCCGCGGCCGGCCAACTCAAAACTGATTACGAACCGATCTGTTCAGGCAGCGTGGGGGTCACGCTGAAAGATGAAGCATCGCGGCTTGGGAATCTTTCTGATCTCAATTTCGGGCTCTCAGTGCATCCAAGCCCCAGACGCGGCCGGCGCGGGTGACGAAAAAGAGGCCATGCCACATTGCAAGCATTGCGTAACTCCAGGGCCATTCGCCGGGCACTTCGAGCAGGCCGATGCCGAGGTTGACGGCGAGGCCCAAGCCGATAAAGGCGCCGAAGCGGGTGAAGGCGCCGGTGAGCAGACTGAGGCCTACGATTAGTTCCGCCAGGAAGATAGACCAGGCGAAGAGTGTAAAGTTCGGTATTACCAGCTGCTCGACAAGGGTGCCGTAGAGCGGGAAGGCGGCGTGGGTGACTTCCAGTTCGAGCCAGTCCATGAGGCCGCGGCCTTCAGAGGGCATGAAGTCGGGCGGCAGCTTCCAACGCAAGGAAAAGAGCCACAACAGTCCGATAATGGCGCGGGCGCCAGCGATGGGCCACAGGGGCGCTTGTCTGCTCATTTGTGCGGCTCGATGGGCAGGAGATGGATTCGTTCGCGCGGCAGATGGAGGAGGATTTTTTCGCCGCGATGGAAGCGTTGATAGGGCGGCACGGTCAGTTGCAGGTGTGTATCGCTGATGCCGGCGCCGCAGCGGGCAACCAGCCCCTGAAAGCTGTAGGACTCGACCATGCCGACGAGATTGTTGTGGCCGTTTCGTCCGACTTCGACGGCTTCGGGTCGGATGGTGACCAGGACGTCGCCGTCGGGCCTGTCGGTGGCGTCCACTTCGAGGGGGCCAAGTTCGGTTTCGACGATGCGGCCGCGCTTGATGCCGGGCAGGAAGTTGATGCCGCCGAAGAAGCGGGCAACTTCGCTGTCGACCGGGCGTTCGAAGAAGCTGCGGGGGGCACCGGTCTGGCGGACAGAGCCCTGCATCAGTAGGCAGATGCGGTCGGCGACGGCGACGGCATCGGTTTGATCGTGGGTGACAAAGACCATGGTGATGCCGGCCTGCTGTTGGAGGGCACGGATAATGCCGCGCAGGTCCTCGCGGAGGGCGGGCTCGAGGCTGCTGAGTGGTTCATCCAATAGGAGGACGCGCGGCTGAATGACGAGCGCTCTGGCGAGGGCGACGCGCTGGCGCTGGCCGCCCGAAAGCTCGTCGGGCCGGCGGGACTCGTAGCCGGACAGCTGGACGGCAGCCAGGGCCTGGGCCACTTTGGCGCGGATGGTGGCCGGATCGATTCGCCGCATTTTGAGGCCGAAGGCGACATTGGCGCCGACGTCCATGAAGGGGAAGAGCGCATGTTCCTGGAAGACCATGACTGCGCCGCGTTTCTCCGGGGGCACATTGAGCACAGAGCGTTCGTCGAAATGGATATCGCCATCGGCGGGACGCAGCAGCCCGGCAATGGCGCGCAGTATGGTGGTTTTGCCGCTGCCGGACGGCCCAAGCAACACCATCAGCTCTCCCGGGCCCACGGTGAGTGTGACATCGTGGACTACGGGAGAGCCGGCGTTGTAGGTTAATGAAAGATCGTGCAGCGAGACAGAAGTCATTGTTTTACAGGCTGTTCCAGTTTTGGCTCGCGGGCCTTTCGTCATGCGGCGGCCGGTTGCGGCGGCCACAGGTAACGAGAGCCAAGAACCGGGAATGCATACTATTCGGGCCAGATTTCCATCTGGCCTCCCAGAGGCAGTTGGATGGGTGCGTCCGGGCCTTCAAACCAGTGTGCGTAGATCTCCTGGAATACGCCGGATTTCCACAGTTCCTGCAGGGCGTAGTTGACCTGATCGCGCCAGGCGGACTGGTTGTTGGGGACGCCGATGCCGAACTGGACGGGATTGTGACCGCCGGGCAGAAGTTCCAGTCCAGGGTCGCCGGCTGCAAGGGCCAACATGGTGATGTTGTCTTCGGTATAGCCTTCGACGGCGCCGTCGCGCAGGGCCTGCATGGCGGCCAGCTTGTCGCTGAATTCGACGATTTCCGGTTCGGGACCGCCCTGCGCGGCGCTGTAGGCGATCCAAGAGGGAATGGCCGAACTACCGGCATTAGCGGCAACTTTTTTGCCCATCAGTTCTTCGATGGCGGTGTATTCGCCGGTTCGCACGAGAAACGATTGATTGTCCCAGAAATAGGTGATACTGAAGTCGATGGCGTTGTCGCGTTTGCGGGTGTGGTTCATGCTGGCGATCGACATATCCACTCTTCCTTCCTGCAGGAAGCTGATGCGGGTGGTGCCGTCGACGACGATCAGTTCAGGTTCGAGGTCCATTTGGGCGGCGATGGCGTGGGCCAGATCGACGTCAAACCCGACCCATTCACCTTCTTCTGTTACAAAGCTCAGGGGGGGATTGTCGTTGCGCACACCGATGCGCACGGTTCCGCGGGCGGCTACATCTTCGGCGAGGGAGCTAACGCTTCCTGATGGAGACGCCGGGATAGCCTGGCATGCGCTCAGTAGAAGCGCGGCGACCAGGAGCGCGATCGAGAGGAGAGATGGAAACTTCATTGGTCCTTTCTCACATTCTGTTGGTTAGCTGCTTTCGTTAGGGAAAGCCAGCGGCGAATAAAGGACGCGCTGTGCAGGGCGCGACGGTATTCACACCTCGAATCGCCGAGCAGACGGCAAAGACGGCGCGGCGACGGGGTGTGGGCTCAATATTAGCACATAGGGAAACAGTATAAATGTAAGCATTGGTACGCATTTTCACTACAGATGCTGTGTAAACGTTGGCAATGGCGGATTCTGCTCAAGGTCCAGCAGTTTTGCATGGTTGGAGTGCATACTCCGGTCGTTCTCCGGCATCAGTAGCTGAAGAATGAATGGACGAGATCGGGCTGGCGGCTGCGCCGTTCCCAGCGTTGGGACAGGCGGGACAGGGCGAAGGCAAGGACGAAATAGAGAACGCCGACAAGGCTGTACATGGTAACCCAGTAGGGGGCGTTGGTGACGTCGGCGCCGAGCGCCATACGGGCGACGGTCATCACTTCGGCGACACCGATCACGACGACGACGGAGGTGTCTTTGAACAGGCTGATGGCCTGGCCGGTGAAAGCGGGCAGCATTACTCGCAGGGCGTAGCGCAGTTTGACAAGGATATAGACCTGGCGCGGGCGGCTGCCCATGAGGCGGGCGGACTCGACCAGTTCGAGGGGTACGGCGGCAAGGCCGGCGCGCAGGATTTCGGCCTGATAGGCGCTGGAATAGAGAGCGAGTGCGACCAGGGCCGAGGTGCGCGGGCTCCAGTTGAGGCCGAAGCGGACGCCGCCGAGCCCTTGGTGAACGAGCACGAGCAGCAGGATCAAGGGAAGGCCGCGGAAGAACTCGACATAGGCGATGGCGCACCAGCGCAGTGGGCGCCAGCTGGACCGTTCTGCGCTGCTGACGGGCACGGCGAGGCAGAAGCCGGCGGCGACTGCGAGCACGGCCAGGATGAGGCTGAGCAGGAGGCCGCCGGGCCGCTGACCCGAGAACCCGAACAGGAGAACGGGCAGTTTTTCGATTAGGAAGGACAGGTGATCGCTCATTTGCAATCAGATTCCAAGATGCGTGGCGGCGAGCAGACACTGCTAGCCACCGGCGACGAGCCACTGCTTCTCCACCCAACGCAGCAGCCCGGAAAAGGCAAAGGCCAGCAGCAGATATACGACGGCTGCGAGCATCAGAAATTCCAGCGCCAGGAAAGTGCGGGTAATTGCGGTTTGGGCGCTGTGAAAGAATTCGGGCGTGGCGACAAATGCGGCCAGCGCGGTGTTTTTCAGGTGGTGAATCAGCCTGGTCGAGATGGCCGGGAAGACGGTGCGCAGGCCTTGGGGCAGGAGAACGCGCCAGAAAAGTTTGAGGCGTGAAGCGCCAAGGGTGCGGGCGGCGTCGACATGCTGTTGGGGGATGGCGCCGACGCCGGCGCGAAAGAGTTCTGCGAGATAGGCGCTGGTGTTGAGGATCAGGGCAACGCCTGCGGCCAAGGTGTAGTAGGGCAAGGACAGCCCGCTCCAGTCGCTGAGCCAGTGGAGGAAGGCGTTATCGAAAAAGAGAGCGCGCCGCAGATCGGCGGGGAACAGGTTCGGCAGAGCGAAGGCCCAGATGATCATGAGCACGAGGGCGGGCATGTTGCGGTGCATTTCGACATGGAGCACTGCCAGGCCACCGGCAAAGCGGTTGCGGGAGAGGCGCATCGTCCCGGCGGTGATGCCGAGAACCAGGGCCAGCGCCGCGGTGACGGCAGTCAACACGACGGTCAGGAGGAGGCCCCGCAGCAGGAGATTGAGTAGATCCGGCGTCAGCCAATCCAGAGTCATGTGGCGCAGATGAAGAGCATAAAGGGGCTGTCATCTGTCAGGTCGGCGCAGGTGTAGCCGGCATGGCAGTGGAGGATTCGCAGCCCAGCGGACGTCAGCAGGTCGGAGACTTCGGTGCGGGTGAACAGGCGATAGCGCAGGTCGTAGGTCTGGGAGCGGGACGGCGTGACGAGGTGGAACTGTTCGGTCACGATGCCGGACTGGGCATGGTAACTGCGCTGGACCTGGGTATATCTGGTGTCGTCGCCGAAGCGGTCGGCGGGTTTGAGCGCGTCGAGCGTTGGCTGCTTTTGGGGGATTTCGAGGGCGAAGCGGCCGTCCGTTTTCAGCGAATTTGCGGCGGTAGCAAGCAGGCCGCGGTTGTCCTGTTGTGAAGCGGGCGCGACCTGTCCCAGTGTTGTGAAGAGGCAGATGGCGGCGTCGAATGGTTCGGCGGTGGTATAGTCTTCGGCGGCGACCTGTTTGAAGGCGACTTCTACGCCGGCCTCTTGCGCCTTCATGCTGGCGGCTTTGATCATGGCTGGGGCGGGGTCGATGCCGAGGGGACGGTAGCCGCGGTGCGCGAGCTCGATGGTGTGGCGGCCGAAGCCACAGCCGAGGTCGAGGACGCGTGCGGCGGGTGCGAGCGCGAGCGCGCCGGCCAGGAAGTCGATTTCCTGGCGCGTTCGTTCTGTGGTCAGCAGTGGGTGGCGGAGAAAGGGTGAGCCGTCTGTGAAAAAGTCCTTCAAGGCTTAGTTCCCGGCTACCGAGTCATCCGGAGGTGCGTGCAAGGCCCCACTCACGGTGGGGATATACTTATTGCGTTTTTGTCACAAAGAGTCGCGCACATCGAGCATTGGCAGGTCCTGGCGTTCGAGGTCGTAGAGAGCCTCGAAGGGGATGGCGGCATCTGCTGCTGCGGCGGCTTCGGCCCAGCCTTCGACCCAGTCGCGCTCGATGCCGTCGACATCATCGACGACGCGCAGGCGGTCGATATCGTAGGTTTCTTTGAGCTGTTTCATTTCGGCGGCGACGCTCTCTGGCGACCGCTGACGGAAGGCCTGGCCGTGCACTGATTCCTGGCACCAGTCGCAGCCATAGGGGCAGCCGCGGGAGGTGGAGATGGTGAGGGAGGAGTAGCCGTTTTCTTCGCGCCAGGTGTCGAGGTAGCGGTCCATATCGATCAGGTCACGGGCGGGAAGAGGCAGTTCGTCAAGGTTTTCGATGAGCGGGCGCGGCTGGTTTACGGCGGGCGCGCCGGCGGCATCGCGGTAGGCGATGCCCGGTTCAGAGGCCAGCAGTTCGGGCGTGAGCGGGCCGGCGTCGATGAGGCGCAGGAGCGCGTCGAGGGTCTGTTCGCCCTCATGGTGGACGACCATATCGACTTGGGGAAATTGGAGATAGTAGGCTGGGTCTTTGGTCGGGTCGGGGCCGCCGAGGATGGTGAGGGCGCCGGCGGCTTTGGCGTCGGCGGCCAACGTCAGTGCCATCTCTTGCAAGGGCAGGACGGCGGAGATACCGACGAGGTCGGGCTGTTCGGCGGCCAATCGGGCGGAGAAGGCGCTGGCATCTTCTTCGAAGGTACCGTCGAAGACGGCGACTTCGTGGCCCTGGGCGCGGACATAGCCGGCGAGGTAGAGAAGGCCTAGAGGGAAATAGGGGCTTTTGAGGGCCTGCTCTTCCGGATTGAGGCTCAGAAAGAGTGGATGACAGAGAAGTATTTTGGCCATTGGTCTGCACTGCCGCCTTTGGTAGTCAGTTTCCGGTTTTCGGTAAGCTTGTCGCGCCCTCCGTTGAGAGTTGATCGCCATTATACAATGAACGGCCGGAACTTGCTAGGAGGAGAATGGGTAAATTCATCTAGATTCGGATGTTATAGTTGCCCGGGAAGGGCGATCATACGGGGGGCGGCTGCCGAGTCGGGCGGCTTTGCGAGGCTTGCGGGAGCACGAGGTCTTGTCCCTGTTCGACGGTTCTTGCAGCTCGGTCCAATTGGCGGCTCTACAGATGACAGCACAGATGGTAAACAGCAGTATATTAGGCATTTGATGCGTTTTTTGCGCTCAGTTGGGAGGTCTTCCTGTTCTGCAGAGTGCTCAACCGGTGAAGATGCACTCAGATCGGTCATGCATTCTCTGTCTTGTGCAAGTGAGGGATTTGCCAGCGTATCGGCTACTCCACTTTTCGCAGCATATCTATTTCACGACCATTTGTAACCGGTAAGCCAGTTGGAGTGCCTGGATTGACCCGATCTTCATCGCGGCCTGCGCTCGGACTGTCGCGTTGCGCGTTCGGTTGGCTGTCGTCAGGCTGGCAGAGCCGCACTGCTGGAATGCGCACACACGGTCGGTGAGGGATGGTTTTGTAGGGGGGCGTTGCGGGGGCGCAGCCCCTGCACAAGGGAGGGCCGAAGGCCCGACCGCCCATATAAGCAGTCGTCGCTGTCAAAGCCTTAGAAGCGTGTCAGACTTGGCTCGGGGTAGAGAGGGCTTTGCTCCAGGGTTGCGGTTCGGCTTGGACGGGTTGGCCGGTGTCGGCGGCGTGGGCGGAGAGGATGTCGAGGTAGCGGTCCTGGCAGGCTTCGGCGAGCGAGTAGGCGGGGTCGCGGCCGCGGACGTAGGCGGCCATGCGCAAGAGGAGGTCGGCGACGGCTATTTCGTCGTCGGTGAGTTCGGCAGGCTGGGCAGGATTGCGGTACCACCACTGTTCGCCGGCCTGGATGCCTTTGAGGTAGTTGCCTTCGAGGTTGCCTTCGAGGCCGGCGCTGTGGCGGGTGAAGGAGACTTGGATGGGTGTGAGGTAGTCTTGCAGGTAGACGGCCTGGTCGTCGATGATTTCGCCGCGATCGCCGCGCACGAGCAGGCGCTGGTTGCGAAACCAGGAAAAGTACTGGTCGCCGGTGAAGTCGAGGATGCCGAGGCGGTCGCCGAAATCGAAGGTGGCGATGAGCTGGTGGGAGTCGGTCAGTTTATCGGACTGGGGCGGACCTTGGCGGGTGGGGCTTTGCACGATGGGAGAGGTGAAGCGGCGGGCGGTGACGGTGGCGGGCTCGGCCCCGATGCCGAGGAAGCGGCGGATGAGGCTGATGCCGTGGTAGCCGTGGGCGGCGGACACCTGGGCCTGGCTGATGCGTCCGAGACGGCCGCTGTGGGCGAAGGCGAGGCGGGCGGCGTGGTGGGGCTGGCGATGGTACTGTTCGGCGACCTGGATGCGGGCGCCCTGCTCCTGGAGTGCCCAGAGTTCCCGCATTTCATCGACTGTGTCGGCAGGCGGGGTTTCGGAGAGCACGGGCATATTGTGTGCCACCAGATCGCGGATGATTTGGGGGTTGGCCGACCGGGAGACGCTGGTTACGACGAAGTCGGGGGCCTCGGCTTCGATCATTTCGGAGGGAGTGCGATAGAGGTGCACGCCATAGGCGGAGGCCAGGTCGACGGCCAGATGGGGGCGGCGTGCGGCCAGACCGGCTACTTCGAGTTGCCCTGCAAGGGCGCGGGCGGCGCGCAGGAACCAGGTCACGCGCCATCCGGCGCCGACGATGCCGAAACGGACCATTATTCTTCCTCCGGTTGTGATGAACGGACAGGGTAGCTTTGTGGCTGTGGTCGGGACGGTAGACGGCGTCCGTCGCGACCGCCGCCGTGGCCGCTGTAGGGGAGCCCGGGCTGCCATTCGACGGGCGGCGGGGGCGTGAAGGCGTCCAGCGGCAGTGGGACGGGCGTGCCGCCATTGCGACAGGAGATGTAGGCGGCTTCGCAGATCTCGAGGGCGGCTAGAGAGCCTTCGGCGAGGGTGTAATCGGGTTGCGCCCGGTCGATCTGCGCGGCCAGGTTTTCGAGGTGACGCTGGTGATTGTTGGCTGCGCCCGGTTCGACTTCGAACTGCTGTCCGTGTGGAAATTCGGCGTTGAGGAGGCGGTAGCGGGGCGCCCAGCCGTAGAAGTCGATGGTGCCGAGGGTGCCGATCAGGCGGAAGAGCGTGTCGGCGTCGGGTTCTGAAATCGTGACGTAGTCGCCGGTGTTCATGACGACGCGGGTGCCGGAGGCGGTCTGGGCGTAGGTGACGGCGAGGGTTTCGACCTGCATGTTGTCGCGCCAGGTGCGGGTGCTGACATCGCAGGCGGCGGCCACGTATTCGACGGGCTCGCGACCGGTCAGCTCGACGAAGAAGTTGAGCCAGTGGATGCCGGCATTGATGATGTCCCAGCCGGTGCACTGGATTTCGACGAGTTTGAGCTGGCCGATCTCGCGGCCGTGAACACGGTCGAGGATCTGGCGGCTGTGGTCGGCTACGAGGAGGCCATGCGGTACGACCATGGGCAGGTTTTGGGCGCGGACGAGGTCCAGAAGGTGGCGGCCGTCGGCGTGGTTGTCGGCGAGCGGTTTTTCGACGAGGATGCCCTTGAGAGGGAGATGCAGGGCGGCGCGGGTGACATCCAGGTGGGAGGGCGGCCAGGTGGAGACACAGACTACGTCGGTCGGGCAGGCGGCGAACAGTTCGGCATGGCTGGGAAAGGTGCGGATGGCGGGGTAAAGCTCCTGGGCGGCGGCGCGCGCTTGCGGGTGGATATCGGCGACGGCGGCAAGGTGGAAGCGCGGGGAGGCGGAGAGGGCGGCTATGCTGGCCTTGCCCCCCTGGCCTGCGCCTATTACGGCGGCGGTGTATTGATGGGGCATGCTGGTTGCTCCTTGCGGCGGCGCTGGGTTCATGCGTACTGCGTAGTCCGTGTAGAAGGTATGGCTCTTGAGCGAGATTGCTTTAGGCTAATTCTCGCGCCAGGGCATTTTCCAGAGGCCAAGGGACATGGCGCAAATGGCGATGACCGAGAGGATGACCAGTTCCGCCCAGACGTCAGGTTGGCCTGACAGCGACTTTTCGATCGCGTCGGCAGCATAGCGCAAAGGGGAGATGTAGCCAATTAACTTCATCAGAAGGGGCGCCTGGTCCATTGTGAAGTAGACGGGCGACAGGCCAACCAGGATGAGCGACAGCACACCTGTAGCGAGGTTGCCTACCAGCGGAGACGGGGCAAAGCTGACGACGAACAGGGTCAGGCCGCTTACAGCGAGCACGGTGAGGATGATTGAGGGCGCCAACCCCCATTGCAGATCAATGTCGACGCCGGCCTCCAGGGCGAAGGCGAGGAGGATGACCACGGTTATTGCGCCCGAGATTGAGGAGTGGGCGAGCGAGCCGAGGAAATAGGCACCCTTGGAGACTGGCATTGTGATGAGCAGCCGGAGAACGCCGGTAAAGCGCTGGCCATTGAAGTTCTGGCCGACTAGCATGCCGATGGAAAAGGCGACGCCAAAAGCGATGGTGCCGGCGAGCAGGCGGCGGAGCACTTGCGGATCATCAGGGGCAAAGGCCTTGGTGACATAGAACCAGGGAAGTGGGAATCCGGCGGCGAGCAGAACGGTTACGTACCAGTGCTTCATGGCCGGCAGGAAGTTGAGCTCGAAGACGCTGGCTGTATCGGCGATGAACTTGCGGAAGCCGCCGGTCGGGTAGATGCGAACAGGTGCGCCCGGGTCGGAAGTGGACGGTTGGGTGGCCGAAGGGAGCAGTTCAGGCATCGGTCGGCGGTCCTTCGTTGAGCCGTCCCTTGCCGTTGGTCAGGCCGAGATAGACGTCTTCAAGGTTCGTCTTCGAGACGGCGTATTCGCGGATACCCATGGCCTGGACCTGCTGTACGAGCGCGCTATCGCTGGCGCCATAGGCGGCTCTGCAGGTATGGGATTGCAGGCGGTGAGCAATGGGGTGATCATCGTGACAATCGGCCAGGTTGGAGTGAAACGTCTGGTAATCACAAAAAGCTCCATTCATACGCTAGAGCCGTTCTCAAGATGTCGCGAGCTTCCTCATCCATGGAACGACCGTTCTCAGCTGCCCGGATACGCAGCCGACGATTCGGCCCCCCTTCGAGGTTACGCACGGTTATGCTGGCCCACCTCGCAGCCCCTTGCATCAGACTTGCGCAAACAGATGTTGCTGTCTCGACCCCGCCGAAGTTCCGTGCAGCATCCTTGGTGACTCGCAACTTGTCGGTCAAACTCAGGCTGGTACATCGAAGGCCAAGATGGTTACAGTGAGTTCTCTGTCGGGATCATCCCGATGGCTGAAAACGTACCGGAAACCGGACTCCGAATCATAATTAAGGTCGGTCTTGTAGTTGGCATGCTCCCGGACTGCCTGCGGAATTCTCTGGAGAACCGTGGACATAGTCGCTTCGCGATTGAAAACCAGAAGGGCCGTTTTGGTGTCCCTCCAGCTTGTATAGGCCAGCAGCTGGTCGAGTGCCTCGCTGAGGCCGGCCGGACCCGTCCAGAATTTGCACTCGGCGATGAAAATGTTATTCCCCTCTGCTCGTATCAGGATATCGGTCTTTCCCCCGTAGTTGAAAGTCTCTCCTGTGGCCTGCCCTTCGTACTGTCCATTCAGTTGCATTAAGAAATGCTGCCGTAGGTCTTCCTCTCCCATTGTCTTGAATGCCCTCGGGCTGCGCTCCATCACCATGACCATATTCGAAATGACCGATAGGATATGCTCGTACTCGTGCATATCCAGAGTGGGTTCCGGCCGATAGGACATTGTTGAGACCGGAGGTAGTTGGGGTACGATGCGTCGCTTTACCTCGGGCGAAGCATAGGTCGCAGGAACGCGTGATCGGCGTTTGAGTGGAAACCCCAGACCTTCGATGATCCCTCTGTCCTGAAGCAGCTTCTCCCGCCGCGCTCCGATTTGCTGGCTTACCTTGGGTCGGATAGTTGAGTTGAACTGTCCTACTTGATCAGCAAGCCGGGAGAGGTACTGCTGCACGCTTTGCAGTTCTCGGTCGAATTCGCTTCTTATGTTAGGAGCCTCTTGGGTCGTCCGATCGTAGACGAACTCCAGCTCGTTGGCACGGACGACTCCTCGCGGAGGATTGAGGCTGAAAGTGGACGGCCTGCATTTGAAAAGCCCCGGGTCGCCTGAGAACGGCACAAAGAAGGTGATCCTGGTGCCAGTAACGTGGGTGGGCCTACTTCGGTCGAATACGGCATATTCGACTCTTTGGCTAACGTCGATCTGAGTGTCGCCGTAGTCGGCATGGATTCCCGACTCGTCCATAACGAGTGGTTCGACCCTGTACTTCTCCACGAAGTAATCGCAGAGTTCCTCCGGTGACGTGTTTAGAACGCGCTCCTCACTCAGCGAGCCGATTTCATTGGCCATTTCTTGCTCTTGTCCAGCAAGGACATCTCTCAGATCGGCGTTTCTGAAAAGGGAGTCTGTCATAGTTCAATCCTAGAGTGTAACTGTGGATATGCGTACATGTACTCTAATGAAGATAGCCAAGCGCGCACTGCCCTTTGGATTCCTAGACTTCGGCAACCAGAGAGTTCAGTTTCTCCTGTTCCGGATGGTCAAGTCTACGTTGTGTCTTAGATAGCAGGCGCAAAGATGGGAAGGATCTGCTGTGCCTACTAGCCGGTTCTGTGAACAGTTGTGCAGCGGATCATCTCTCCTGATCTGGGAGCAGATCAGTCTTACAGCCACATTCTTCAGTATGGAACAGCATGGGATGACGAAAGATCAAGGTAATAAATGATCAAGACCAGGACGGGGAAAAGAGGCCGCTCAATACGGCCATGTCCGTCAACTTGCGCCAGAAGAGCAGCGGCCGTCTTTGGATTCCTGGACATGCCTATTTACCGCTCGCGCCAGGGCATTTTCCAGAGGCCAAGGGACATGGCGCAAATGGCGATGACCGAGAGGATGACCAGTTCCACCCAAACGTCAGGTTGGCCTGACAGGGACTTTTCGATCGCGTCGGCAGCATAGCGCAAAGGGGAGATGTAGCCAATTAACTTCATCAGAAGGGGCGCCTGGTCCATTGTGAAGTAGACGGGCGACAGGCCAACCAGGATGAGCGACAGCATACCTGTAGCGAGGTTGCCTACCAGCGGAGACGGGGCAAAGCTGACGACGAACAGGGTCAGGCCGCTCACTGCGAGCACGGTGAGGATGATTGAGGGCGCCAACCCCCATTGCAGATCAATGTCGACGCCGGCCACCAGGGCGAAGGCGAGGAGGATGACCACGGTTATTGCGCCCGAGATTGAGGAGTGGGCGAGCGAGCCGAGGAAATAGGCACCCTTGGAGACTGGCATTGTGATGAGCAGCCGGAGAACGCCGGTAAAGCGCTGGCCATTGAAGTTCTGGCCGACAAGCATGCCGATGGAAAAGGCGACGCCAAAAGCGATGGTGCCGGCCAGCAGGCGGCGGAGCACTTGCGGATCATCGGGGGCAAAGGCCTTGGTGACATAGAACCAGGGAAGTGGGAATCCGGCGGCGAGCAGCACGGTTACATACCAGTGCTTCATGGCAGGCAGGAAGTTGAGTTCGAAGACGCTGACTGAATCGGCGATGAATTTGCGGAGCCCGCCGGTCGGGTAGAGGCGACCGGGTGCATCCGGGTCGGAAGCGGACGGTTGGGTGGCCGAGGAGCGCAGTTCAGGCATCGGTCGGCGGTCCTTCGTTGAGCCGTCCCTTGCCGTCGGTCAGGCCGAGATAGACGTCTTCCAGGGTGGTCTGCGAGACGGCGAATTCGCGGATGCCTTTGGCCTGGACCTGCTGTACGAGCGCGGTATCGCTGGCGCCGTAAAGGACCTTGGCTCGGTCATCAGCGAGAAAGCTGATTTTGTAGTCGAAGCCGTGGGCGGCTCGAAGGTTTGCGATGGTGTCGAGAGCAAGTAATGCACCTTCATGGATGATACCGACCCTGTCACAGAGCGCTTCGGCCTCCTCCATGGAGTGCGTCGTCAGGAGGACGGTCGCGCCCCTGCGCCGGTAGGAGCGGAGGAGGTCCCAGAGATCGCGGCGGGATTCCGGATCGAGGCCGACGCTGGGCTCATCGAGGACGAGCAGGTCGGGATTGGCCAGCACAGCTATGCCGACGAGAAGGCGACGGCGAAGGCCCCCCGACAGTTGCTCACCTGGTTTGTCGCTGTGCTCCTCCAGGCCAAGATCTGATATCAGCTCTGCGGCGCGGCGCGATGCAATCCGGGGAGGCAGACCGCGCAGCTTGCCGAAGATACGGAGATGATGGCGGACAGAAAGGCCCCAGTAAAAATTTGTTTCCTGTGGGATGACGCCCATGCGGCCCTTGACCTGGTTGGGACGCGACACGGCGTCAAGCCCGAAGACGCGGATTTCGCCGGAGGTTGGCAGGAGCTCGGTTGTTATCTGCCGGACGAGCGTGGTTTTGCCGGCGCCGTTGGGACCAAGGATGGCGAGCAACTCGCCGCGGGCGACGGTGAGGTTGATATCACGGTTGGCCCAGGTTCCGTTTGGATAGCGCTTGTTGAGGTTTCGCACTTCGACCGCTGCGTCCAACATGCACCTCGATCAGAGGGTTGGGAATGGTGATGCGGGCTGGCTTGGGTATCGGTCTTGTGTTGCTGGCGTGGAACTTTGTTTGCGTTGCATGATAACCGGAAAGGTATTTTGTGATCAAGCCATTTGCGGGGGTAGGGAGGGCATTCGTTTCTACATTCGGACGCGACATTAGCTCACGCAGGGCGCACACACGGGGGGGCCCTGCCGTTTGGCTTCTTTCGGCGGTTTGCCTGGAGGAGGGCACCCACAAGGGGTGCCCCTACGGTTTGCCTTCTCAAGGCGGCTTGCCCAGGGGAGGGCACACACAAGGGGCGCCCCTACGGTTTGGCTTCTCATGGCGGTTTGCCCAGGGGAGGGCACACACAAGGGGTGCCCCTACCGAACCGTTTGGGGGGCAATACTGTTGGCTAGACACGTTGCTGGGGAAGAGTGAACAAGGTGGCTAGCCTAGGGGGGCGTTGCGGAGGCGCAGCCCCTGCACAAGGGAGGCCGCTTGCGGCCGACCGCCCAGATGACAGTCATGACCAGATGACAGTGATGAGGAGGGAACGAACACTTTTACTGCCCTCGTTCAGGGTTGCGAGTCGGTTGGGGTTGAGTAGATCCGATCAGTCCATTCGCACGGGTAGGCGGTCCATTTTTCCGCAGCGATTGGTCAGGGTATAGTATGGTTTTGCAGTCCAGATTGAGATGGGGCGGGGGCGTCAATGGGGTTGTATGGCGCGGCGATGGCACGTTTATGGACGGGGGACCGATATGAGATTCGTTGGCAGAATTGTTGGCGGGATTGGGCGGGGCATATCTTTGCTTTGGCAGATTTGCGTCTGCGGGGTTGCGAATCTGGTGCGGCGTCTGTCCAAGGGAAGCCGGGCCGACTATGTGCTGTTCGAGCTTTCGGGCCCGCTGCTGGAACGGACGCCGCAGCGACCCCGGTTTTTTGAGATTTTTTCGGTTGGGAAGCCGGCGCCCTCGGTAGAATTTCTGCACGATGCGCTGCGAAAGATCGCGGGGGACCCTGATGTGCGGGGGGTGGTGTTTCTGGTTAAGGGCGCGCAGCTGAGCCTTGCGCAGGCCCAGACTGTGGCCGACCTTTTCGAACGCTTCCGCGGCTGGAACAGGGCGCTTTATCCCGCGGCCAAGGCGAAGGAGGTCGTTGTCTTTCTGGAGACGTGCGGCAATGCCGAGTTTGTGATGGCGGCGGCGGCGGACCGTATATGTGTTTCGCCGCTGACGGACTGGATGGTGCTCGGTCTGCGGGCTGAGCCGGTATTTCTGGCGGAAACGTTGCGCAGAATCGGGGTCGAGGCGGAGGTGGTGAAGGTGGCGCCGTGGAAGACTGCGGCCGATAGTCTGGTCCGATCGGAGATAAGCGACGCCCACCGTGAGCAGATCGAACGGCTGCTGGACAGCTGGTATGGGGAGATGGTGGCGGCCATCAGCGAGGGGCGCGACATTGGTGAAGAGCAGGTGCGGGCGGCTATCGACCGTGCGCCGCTGACCGCCGATGCGGTGGTGGCGCTGGGCCTGGTTGATGACGTTATCTACGAAGACCAGATGGCGAACGCGCTGGGCAAGGCGAAGGAGGAGGCGCGGATTTTAGCCTATGACCAGGCGCGCGGCTCGCTCTACCGTCGCCCTCGTCGGCGGCACCGGAAGAGGATCGGGGTAATTTCGCTGAGCGGCATGATCACGACTGGCAAGAGCCGCCGCTTTCCGCCAGGTATGCCCATAGTTGGCGGCAGCACAGCCGGAAGCACAGCGGTCCAGCAGCTGATTCGGGCGGCGATGAAAGACGAGCGGCTGGCGGGCGTTGTGCTGCACGTTGATTCGAGGGGCGGCTCGGCGCTGGCGAGCGATCTGATCTGGCGGGAGCTGACCCTGCTTAACGGGTGCAAGCCGGTGGTGACATATATGGGTGATGTGGCGGCCAGTGGAGGCTATTACGTGGCGCTGCCGGGGCGGAAGATCGTGTGCCAGGCGGCGACGGTGACGGGGAGCATCGGCGTGATTATGGCCAAGCTGGTCACGAGCGAGGCGTTTGGCAAGGTTGGCGCGAAACGCTTCCCGATTCAGCGGGGGGAGAACGCCGACATCTATGCGGATGACGGGCCCTGGCGGCAGGAGCAGCGTGAGAAGGTTGAGGAGCAGATAGACTACACGTATCGGACTTTCAAGAGGTTGGTGGCCGAAGGGCGGCAGTTGGAGCCGACATCGCTTGAAGAGCTGTGCGGCGGGCGCGTGTGGACGGGCAGACAGGCGCAGATGCACGGGCTGGTGGACGAGATAGGCGATTTTGCGACGGCAATTGACCGGGTGTGCGAAATTGCGGAGTTGCCGACGGACGGGACGGTTCCGGTCGTACAGGTGAAGGCAGACCAGAACCGGCCGCGGCCGCCTATTTCGGAAGGCAGCCTGGAGGTGACGGTGGGCGGGGAAAGCCTGGGCGAACTGACGGATGCGCTGCTGGCGGTATTGCAGGGAGACGTTTCCACGCTGCTGGGCCGAGAGCGGGTGTGGATGCTGGCGGATGGTTTGCCGAAGAGCAGATGAACGGGCAGTGCAAACCGGCACAGGGGGTGGGAGAGGAGATAGCAATGTTGAATGTGGAGGAGATTCGAAGGCAGTTCCCGGCATTGCATGAGGAGTTTGGCGGCCGGCCGGCCGTTTTTTTCGACAATCCCGGCGGCACGCAGGTGCATGAGAGCGTGATTGCGGCGATGGTCGACTACATGACGCGGCGCAACTCGAATACGCACGGGCTGTTTGAGACGAGCGTGCGCACGGACGCGGTGATCGATGCGGCGCATCAGGCGGTGGCGGACCTGCTCGGCTGCAGCGGGGATGAGGTTATTTTTGGCAACAACATGACGAGCCTGACATTTCACGTGAGCCGGTCACTGGCACAAGAGTTGGGGCCGGAGGATGAGGTGGTGGTTACGAGGCTGGACCATGACGCCAATGTGATGCCCTGGGTGCTGGCGGCGCAGGATCGGGGCGCGCTTGTGCGGTGGGCGGATGTGGACGTGGAGAGCGGCACGCTCGATATGGAGGATGTGCGGAGGCAGATTACGCCGCGCACGAAAATGGTAGCGGTCGGATACGCCAGCAACGCGACTGGCACAGTTAACGACGTCGGCACGATCATCGGCTGGGCGGGCGAGGTGGGGGCGCTCACGTTTGTGGACGCGGTCCAGTATGCGCCACACGGGTTGATCGATGTCAGGGCGCTGGGGTGCGATTTTCTGGCCTGTTCTTCGTACAAGTTTTTTGGGCCGCACAGCGGGCAGCTGTTCGGCAAGCGCGAGCATTTGCAGCGGCTGCAGGCGTACCGGGTGCGGCCGGCCGGGGACCAGCCGCCGGACAAGTGGGAGACGGGCACGCAGAATCATGAAGCGATGGCGGGGGTGACTGCGGCGATCGACTATCTGGCCGGGCTCGGCGTTGCATACGGCGGAGCCGAGACGACGGACAGCAGGAGAGACAAATTGATCGCGGCGTGGTCAGTCATCGGTGAACATGAACGGCAGCTGACCGGGCGGCTTATCAGCGGTCTGGAGCGTGTGCCAGGCATATCCATCTACGGCCTGACAGAGCGGGCGGATGGGGACAGGAGGGTGGCGACGGTAGCTATACGAAAGCAGGGAGCTACGCCGGAACAGATGGCGCTGGCGCTGGCGGGCGAGAACATTTTTGCCTGGAACGGCAGTTTTTACGCGCAGTCTGCGAGCGAGCGGATGGGCGTTGAGGAGAGCGGCGGCTGGCTGCGTCTGGGGCTGGTTCACTATAACACGGTGGCGGAGGTTGATCGCTGCGTGCGCGCCCTGGAGGGCATTGCGGGTGTCTGACTATTTGTGTACGTTTAGGTTCGGACAGGATGCGCATATACTTCGTGGGCTAATTCAAACAAATCGCTAATACTAGCCCAATACCAAACTTACAAAAGCCCTGTATATTAGTATAAGATAATATAGGCATAAGCGACGAACAGTTTATACAGGATTCATTGACCGGGCGGATGTGGCGCGGACCGAACAGGCGCCCGGCATCATCTTGTACAGGAGGCGAATTACAGATGGCAAAAATTATTGGAATTGATCTGGGCACGACCAACAGCGTCATCGCTGTAATGGAAGCGGGCAACCCTGCGGTGATCGCCAACGCGGAGGGCAACCGCACAACGCCGTCCGTTGTAGCCTTCTCCAAGAGCGGCGAGCGGCTGGTTGGCGTAACAGCAAAGAGGCAGGCGGTCGTCAACCCGGAGAACACGATTTACTCGGTGAAGCGCCTGATGGGGCGTCACATTGACGATCCGGAAACGAAGCGGACGCAGGCGATGGTTTCCTACGCCAGTGTCGAGGGCCCGAATCATGATGCGCGGGTGCGGGTTCCGATCAAGGACAAGGTCTATACGCCGCAGGAAATCAGCGCGATGATATTGAGCAAGCTCAAGCGGGATGCGGAGTCCTATTTGGGTGAAGACGTCAAGCAGGCGGTGATCACGGTGCCGGCCTATTTTAACGACAGCCAGCGACAGGCGACGAAGGACGCGGGTCAGATCGCGGGGCTGGAGGTGCTGCGCATCATCAATGAGCCGACAGCGGCGGCGCTGGCGTACGGGTTGGACAAGAATGAGGATGAGACGATTCTGGTCTTTGACCTGGGCGGCGGCACGTTTGACGTCTCGGTGCTGGAGGTTGGAGACGGCGTCATCGAGGTGAGGGCTACGAATGGTGACACGCATCTGGGTGGCGACGACTGGGATGAGGCGATCGTGCGGTGGCTGATCGACGAGTTCAAGCGCGAGCAGATGATCGATCTTGGCCAGGACCGGCAGGCTCTGCAGCGTTTGCGCGAGGCGGCTGAGAAGGCGAAGATCGAGCTTTCGAGCACGCCGCAGACGGAGATCAATCTGCCCTTTATTACTGCGGACAGCACGGGGCCGAAGCATTTGCAGATAACGTTGACACGCAGCCAGTTTGAACAGTTGACGGCGGTCCTGGTCGAACGGTTGAAGAAACCGTTCCATGCGGCGCTGAAAGACTCGAGCCTGACGCCGGGCGAATTGAATGAGGTCGTTCTGGTTGGCGGCTCGACGCGCATGCCGATGATTCAGGAGCTGGTAAGCAGCCTGACGGGCAAGGAGCCGCACAAGGGCGTCAATCCGGACGAAGTGGTGGCGGTTGGCGCGGCGCTGCAGGCTGGTGTGCTCGGCGGCGAAGTAAAGGATCTGTTGTTGCTGGACGTGACGCCTCTGAGCCTGGGCCTGGAGACGTTGGGTGGGGTCATGACAGCGCTGATTCCGCGCAACACGACGATTCCGACGAAGAAGACAGAGACGTACAGCACGGCGGAAGATAACCAGACGGCAGTAGACATTCACATTTTGCAGGGTGAACGGCCGATGGCGCGCGACAATAAGACGTTGGGCAACTTCCGGCTGGACGGGATTCCGCCGGCGATGCGGGGAGTGCCTCAGGTCGAGGTGACTTTCGACATTGACGCCAACGGTATTATGAATGTGGTGGCGAAGGACAAGGCGACGAGCAAGGAGCAGAGCATCCAGATTACGGCCTCGACCAATCTGAGCGATGATGAGGTGGACCGGTTGGTGCGAGAGGCCAAAGATAATGAGACGATGGATCTGCAGCAGCGCCAAGTGGTGGAAAGCCGCAACGCGGCCGACAGCCTGATTTACGCCACGGAGAAATCTGTGAAGGATTTGGGCGACAAGGTGCCGCTGTCTGATCGGGAAAAGATTGAACAGACGATTGTTGAACTGCGGGCGGCGATGGAGGGTACTGAGCACGAGCAAATCACGAGCCTGACCGAGCAGTTGCAGCAGGCAAGCTCTGCGCTGGCGCAGCAGGTTTATCAGCAGCAAGCTGAAGAGAACGGCGCCGGGCCTGGCGCCGCCGGTGAGGCGGACGGGACGGGGACGCCTGATGAGGATGATGTGGTGGAAGGCGAGTATCGTCAGGTGTAGCCCACCATTTGTACCAGGATTGCCAGCCTGGAGTCGGTAACGATAAGATGACAAGAAACCGGGCGCCGAGTGCCCGGTTTCGCGTCGCTGGTGTTGGTATCGAATTCCAGTAACGATTAAGCCAGATCCAATGTCTGTTTGGGCAGGCTCTTCATCGCCGGCGCCATGCAGGCTAGCTGATTGGGTATGCGGTTGGCAGCGGCCAGGTTTATGGAGCCGCAACGCTGGAATGAGGGCGCAAGGTCGCTGAGGCATGGTTTTGGAGGGGGGCGTTGCGGGGGCGCGGAACTGCAGTGGTCAGGGGTCAGGGGTCAGTAACTTCTGCGGTTGGAGGTCGGTGGTCGGTGGGTTTAGGCGGCAAGTGGGGGAATAGACTCCGTTCGCCAGACACGATGCTGGGGAAGAGTAAACACGGTCGGTGAGGCATGTTTTTGTAGGGGGGCGTTGCGGGGGCGCAGCCCCTGCACAAGGGAGGGCCGAAGGCCCGACCGCCCATAAAGAGACAGGAATAAGGGGAACGAGGAGACGTTGGCCGGCCTCGTTCAGGTTTGCGGATACGTTGCGAGTGCGTGGTTA
Source organism: Caldilineaceae bacterium (assembly GCA_965116395.1). Lineage (GTDB taxonomy): Bacteria > Chloroflexota > Anaerolineae > Caldilineales > Caldilineaceae > Bin5. The sequence goes on along the minus strand of OZ220684.1, from coordinate 3,090,923 downwards.
CGATTTCCATACGATTGTGTGACAGTGTTTGTTGCGCTGCTGTATGGGCAGGAGGCGCGGCGAAGGCCATTTTCAGCGGAGAACGGATCAGTGGATTATAAGGACTACTACTCAGTTTTAGGCTTGCGCCGCAAGGCGAGCGCCTCTGATATCAAGAAGGCGTATCGCAAGCTGGCCCGAGAGTATCATCCCGATGTCAACGGAGGCGATGCGGCTGCCGAGCAGAAGTTCAAAGAGATCAATGAGGCTTATGCGGTTCTGTCGGATGACACGAAGCGGCGGACGTATGACAAGTTTGGCGCGCAGTGGAAGCAGTATGAGCAGAGCGGCCAGAGTTTTGATTGGTCCCAGTGGTACAATGCGGGCGGCGCGGAGCGTCAGCAGGGCCGCAAGGTCAGCCCTGAGGAGTTTGAGCAGATGTTTGGGGGCATGGGCGGCGGCGGCAGTTCTTTTTCTGATTTCTTTCAGCAGCTATTTGGCGGGGGACAGACCCAGCCGCGCAGGGGACAGCGGCCTGCGTATCAGCCCAGCTTCGGCCGCCCGAACAGCAAGCAGACGGTTCCGGTAGAGATAGCGCTGGAGGAGGCGTTTTGCGGGACAAAGCGGACGGTGCAACAGGGTGAGTCCAGGTTCGAGGTGACGATTCCGCCGGGTGTGAAGACGGGATCGAAGGTGCGGGCCGGCGACCTGATTATGACGGTGGAGGTCCAACGTCACAAGGATTTTGAGATGGACGGGAACGATTTGCGGACGAGAGTTCCCGTGGACCTATTTGTGGCGCTACTCGGGGGCGAGGTACGGGTTCCGACCCTGCAGGGCGCGGTGGCGTTAACAGTTCCGGCAGACACGCAGAACGGCAAGGTGTTCAGGCTGAAAGGCCAGGGCATGCCGGATTTGAGGGATAGCGAGAACCGGGGCGACTTGCTGGTGGAGGTGATGGTCGAGTTGCCGGTGCCTCTTAGTGTGGAGGCCAAGCGGCTGTTTGCGAACTTGCAGCGGGAAACTCCAGATACAGGTCCGCCATTGTAGAAGATTGGGTGGAGCCGTGCGCACTGCCGGGGTCTCGCTCCGCTGCCGAGCCCAAACCTGGTTGCGAGCAGGTGAGTTTGAGCACGGGGTTGACAGTGCTCAAACGGGGGGATAGTGCTCAACCCGGGGGGATGTTGGGGCTGAGCTTTTCGCGCCGACAGGATTGCTCGTCTCCAGATTGTGGTGACGCTGCTGAGGATTCGGCGGGAAGAGGAGGGCAGCAGCGAACCAGAGACGTAGAGTCAACTGGGGGCAGGCGGGACGGGAATGCAGGGCCCGGCAAGGCGTGCGCATGGAAAGTCTGCCCATTGAAAAGGGGATTAATGTGCGGATTGGGGAAGGGCCGGATTGTGAGTCGACAGCATTTCCGTTTCGCCCTTCTATTTGCGATTATATTTGCATGGGCGGCTGTGGTAGCAGCCTGTGCCGGAGGGTCGACTCCGACGACAGCGGAGCGGGGTGTCAACACTTTTACGCCGACTCCGTTGGCGACGATTGCGCCCGCGACGAGTACACCTGAACCAACTGCCCCACCGCCGACGCCCACCCTGGTCCCCTCACCTGTGCCGGTAGAGCCTGCTTTTCCCACGCCGGACATTGATTTGACCGACTATTCAGTCTATCGCCAGACGCTGCTGGAGGCATTCGCGGAGGATGCAACCAGGCTTCCTGGCGCGCCGCACTATTTCATTCAAGTCCGCCTGGTGCCGGGGGAGGTCCCGAGCCTGGAGGGTGTGCAGCGGATACGCGTCACCAACCAGGAGGAGACCAGTCTCGACGAACTCTATTTCTGGCTGTATCCGAATTTGCCGGCGTACGAGGGCACGGCGGAGGTTTGGCGGGGGTTGGTTGATGGGCGGGAGGTGAGCGTTGAACATCTTGCGGACGGTTCTGCGGTGCGCGTCCCGCTTGTAGATGGGCTGGCGGCGGGGGCAACGACGGATGTTACGCTGTGGTTCCGGGCTACGCTGCCGACGCAGGTGGCGGCAGGGACAGCAGGGGCAGGGCTCTACGGGTTTGTGGGCGGCGTCTATGATCTGGCGGGCTTTTATCCCACACTGGCGGTGTACGATCACAGGGGATGGGACCTGGACGCGGCGGCGAGGTTCGGTGACTCGGTGTTTGCGGACGCCGGTTACTATCAGGTGGAACTGACGGCGCCTGAGGCGCTTTCGGTGGTGGCGAGCGGCTCGACCCTGGCGCAGGAACGGCATGATGACGGTACGATGACGTGGCGGATTGCGGCCGGGCCGGTACGCTCCTTTTATGCGGCGGTAACGGGCGGCTGGCAGGCGATCAGCGAGGAGGTGGACGGGATACAGGTCAACGCCTATTATCCCGTCGGGGGTCTGGACTTTGCGCAGGCGGCGATGAACTATACAACCGGCAGCCTGCGGGTCTTTAACGGGCTGTTCGGGCAGTATCCGTACCGCGAGTTGGATGTGGTGCCGCTGCCGACGACGGCGTTTGGGATGGAGTATGCCGGGCTGCTTGCCCTGGCTGCCAACTTTTATACGGGGGCGGGCGGGGTCTTCAACATCGCGACGCCGCATGAGGTGGCACACCAGTGGTTTTTCAATTTGATTGGCAACGACCAGCCGGAAGAGCCCTGGTTGGACGAGTCGCTGGCCAACTATGCGGTCTATCTCTACTATGAGGCGGTGGACTGGCCACAGATGCAGACGGCGATGCTGGAGAATGTGTTCCGCTATCGCTATAATGCGGCGCAGAATCTGGGGATAGACAGGCCGGTCGCGGGCGCGGTGGTCGAGTTTGATCAGAGCAATTATATCAACATTGTGTATAGCAAAGGCCCTCTGTTTTTGCACGCGGTGCGTGAGCGCATTGGCGATGCGGCCTTTTTCGCGGCGCTGCTGGACTATGCGCAGACTTTTCGCTACGACATCGCCTATGCCGAGGATTTTTTGGGCGTTCTCAAGCGGCATAGCGAGACGCCTATCGATGATCTGATCACTCTCTGGATCTATGGAGAGTGACGAGACAGCAGATGAAATTCACGCCACCTGCCGGGCTGTGGCCGCACGGCCAGACCAGCGCCACTGAAATTCTTGCAAGGCAGGAACACCGCCCCTGGCCGCTACTTGATCGCCCGTGGTTGATCTTTCAGTCGTGGCAGGATCTGCTGTTTGCGCATTGGCCGATAGCGGCGGCGCAGATGGCGGAACTGTTGCCGCCGGGACTGACGTTGGATACGTATGCGGGCGAGGCGTGGGTGTCGGTGGTTCCTTTTCGCATGCGCGGTGTGCGGCCGCGATTATTGCCGGCGGCGCCGGGGCTGTCGTCTTTCCCGGAACTTAATGTTCGTACTTACGTAAAGGGGAGTAGTGCAGAGGCGGAGAGGCCGGGCGTTTTCTTTTTCAGCCTGGACGCGGGCAGTCCGCTGGCAGTTGCGATGGCGCGCAGGTTCTTTCATCTGCCCTATTTTCGGGCGCGGATGGTGTGCAGGAGCGAGGATGACAGCGTTTTCTTCGACAGCAGGCGCACACACGGCGGTGCGCCGGAGGCAGACTTCAGGGCTGTCTACCGGCCGACAGGCCCGGTCTATCGGGCGGCGGACAGTTCGTTGGAGCAGTGGCTTATTGAACGATACTGTCTGTACAGTGCAGACGGAGCCGGGCGCATCTATCGCGCTGAGGTACATCATGGGCCGTGGCCGTTGCAGCGGGCGGAGGCCGAGTTCGAGCGCAATTGGGTTGCGCAGGCACACAGGGTGTTCCTGCCGGATACGGCGCCTCTGCTCCATTTTGCGAGGCGGTTGGACGTGTTAACCTGGTGGGTGGAGGAGGTCGCTGCCGGCAGTTAGCGGCCCGCCAGTTTTCGATTTCAGTCTGCCGCCCTATTACGATAGAGACATTTTATGACCCCGATTTACGAGATAATTGATACTGTTTCAGAGTTGTTGCGCGGTGAGGGCCTGCAGGAGTGGGGCGCGTGGATCTATCCGATATTTACCGCGCTGGTGATCATTGAAGGGCGAATTGTGACGTTGTTGGCGGCGGTGGCGTCTTCGGCAGGGTATATGCGGCTGCCGCTGGTTATGGTGTGTGCGGTCGTTGGCGGCCTGGTCGCTGACAGCCTCTGGTATCTGCTTGGCTACAGGTTTGGAGAGGAACATATTCTGCGCTATGGCCGCTGGCTGGGGCTGCGGCGCTGTCATATGGAACAGATGCTGACGGGCATCCAGGAGCGCGGACCGATGCTACTTACTGTCGCCAAGTTCTCTTCTGTGCTTGTGATTCCGGCGCTTGTCGCCGCGGGTGTGGCGCGAGTACCTTTCCGGCGCTGGTTTCCAATCGTCTTGCTGGGTGAGTTGCTGTGGGTGACGGCGCTGGCGGTGATCGGTTTCCAGACGGCGGAAGTGGTGCGGCGGGTGGAGACGGGCTTGCAATATTTGCCGGTGGCGGGCTTGGGCCTGGCGCTATTAGCTCTTATGTTGATCGGCGGGCGTCGTCTGTCAGCGGGCCTGTTCAGGGAAGGGGATGCCAAGTCTGCCCGCATTGCGGGAAGGGAACGTCTGGCGCGTTTGCTCGATGATTATTGTGCCTACCTGATGGTGGCGTCCCCGCCCGTTTACCAGTGGTAGTATCGCTGCTGGAAAATGTGGCGTTGGCTTTGGCTGGCGACGTTTGCGAGAGGCTTCGGCTGCAGTGCGGATGGGAGTTTCCCCGGGTAGGAAAACTGCAGGCTGGACGTGTGCCAATAGAGAGTTGACAACCACATACATCGAGTAAAGAGGAGCGGGAAGCGGACATCTTCTCGCTCCTCGCGGTTCGAGAGTCTGTGCGGTGAAAAAGGGCAGATTGACCTCGTCGAGAGCGTTGTGTGATGCGCTGCTCCAACCTGCGGGTATGCGCCGGTCATCGGCAACAGGCCCCAGATGTTCAGGACGCGTCCACAGCAGCCGCACCCATTGTGCGGGGAACCTAGTCTATGATAGTCTGTCGTCATTACACCGGGTATGAATCCTGACCGGTACGGGACGCTGCAAAACGGCGGGTTATGGGAGTGATATGGGGCCGACGAAGTACGCCAGGCAGATCCAGTTTGGCCCCGCCTCTCCAAGCCGAACGTCGCCGCGGTCGGTTGGACTGAAGCCGGCGGACGCCCCATCCAACGGCGGGCGACCGGCTGAGAAGTGACGCATCGAACATTGCCAGACCGTCAGAATCGCATCGCCAACCTCCCCACGCCGAATCAGACGCGCATCCGATTGGGGTTTCCCGTCAAGGTGTTGGGGGCTCCGGGTTTGCGCTCGCACGACAGCCGGCGCTGGCAGAACAGTCCTCACCTGAGCGTCAGTCTGGCCTATTTGCGGGACATATTTCTCTACCTGGAACGGCGAGAGATTCAGTTCTATCGCATGTCAGGCCAGCTCGCTCCTTACCTTACCCACCCGGACCTGCCGGCATTCCACAATCAACTTGATGACTGTTCGACGGAACTGGCCGCTATCGGTGATTTAGCGCGGCAGCAGCGGGTGCGTTTGACGCTGCATCCGGGCTTTTTCGTGCAGCTGAGTCACACGGATCCTGCATTGGTGGCGCGTTCGGGTGAGGAGCTGGCGGCGGCGGCTTCACTGCTGGACGGGATGGGGCTGGACGCTTCGAGCGTGGTTGTCATTCATGTAGGAGGCGGGGGCGAGGACGCGACGGCGGCATTGGATCGGTTTGCGCGGGCGGCCAATCTGCTGCCTCATGCCGTGCGGCAGCGCCTTGTGCTGGAGAACGGAGACCGGCAGTTCAGTCTGCAGGATGTTGTGTGGGCGCACCGGCGGACGGGAATTCCGGTGGTTTTGGACACGCTCCATCACCGCTGCAATAATCCGGAAGCAGTTCCGATGTTGGACGCGCTGAAGGTTGCGCTGGCGACGTGGCCGGAGAACGTATGCCCGAAGATTCATTTCAGCAGCCCGCGGACAGCGGTGCGCACGCTCTTTCGGGACGGCGAGGCCCGCATCCAGATGCCGCTGCCACACCAGCACAGTGACTTTCTACATCCATTTGAATTCATCGACGTACTCCAGGCGGCGGTCTCGGCTGGGGTGCGATCTTTTGATGTGATGCTGGAGGCCAAAGGGAAGGATGTAGCACTGTTGCGGCTACGGGAGCAGATAGGAAAGTTTGCGCCGCATCTGTCGCGGCATGTGCTTTGAGGAGAAAAGGCGGGGGAATGGCCCAGGAATATACAGACCCATACAGTCTCAGGCGGACGGTTCTGGTGGCGGTCGTGAACAACGAGGCTGATTTGCGGCGGGCGGCATCGGAGGGCTGGTACCGCATTCCGCAGCGGCGGGCGCCGCGGCGGATTGGGGCCGATTATCTGGCCTTTTACCAGACCGGCGCATTCAAGAACGACGGGGAGGCCCGCACGATCAGCTACTATGCAGCGATCCGACGCTATCAGTTGCTATCGCGGGCGGACATGCTGCCGGAAGAGGCGGACCATGCGCGGGCGGAGGAGTTCTATTTCCGCATCGAGATCGGCCCGTTAATGCGTTTGGCGCAGCCGGTTGCGGCGACAACGTTTCGGCGATTGACGTTTATGCATACGACTTTGGAGCGTCTGCTGGGCGCGCAGGATGTGAAGGATCTGAAGCTGGAGGGAGAACCGTTTCAGGCGCTGTGGAGCGCGCTGCGGGCCAGCCGGCTGAGGCCGCTGCCCAACCGGTTGGCAGGCGGCTGGCCGGTTGACATCGCCTTGCGGGTGCGCAACGGACATCTGGGCATCCGGCTTGAAGAGGGCAACGACGTGCGGGAGGCGCCTGAGCCGGGGGATCGGTGGACGATTCTGCGGATTCCGGAGAGCCAGATTGCGTCGGACCTTGAGGGCTGCCTAGAGGCGGTCGGGGCGGCGCTGGTCGATCTGGGCGGCACGCTCGACTCGAAGCCGGGACGGGCTTTGAAGCTGTAGGGTGGAGGAGATGAGGAGGGTGTATCTATGGAACTGAAGGTAAACGGAACAAGCTATACGCTGGATGCGCCGGATGACGAGCGGTTGCTGTGGGCGCTGCGGGACAGGTTGGGGCTGACGGGCACGAAGTTTGGCTGCGGCGTGGGGATTTGCGGGGCTTGCACGGTTCATATCAACGGGGCGGCGGTTCGATCGTGTTTGATGCCGCTGGCGGCTGTTGCGGGGGCCGACATCGGCACGATTGAGGGGCTGGCGGAGATGGAGGGCGAGGATGTGATTGCGTTGCATCCGGTTCAGCAGGCATTCATCGATCACCAGGTGCCGCAGTGCGGATGGTGTATGAGCGGACAGATCATGCAGGCGGCGTCGTTTCTGGCACAGAATCCGCAGCCATCGGTGGAGGATACGGCGCGGGCGATGAGCGGGAACTATTGCCGATGCGGTTGCTATGTGCGGATTCGGCAGGCAGTGCAGCAGGCTGCGGCTGCGTTGGCGGGTGTGGAGGAGGTCGCGACATGACACAGGAACGGAATGTGAACGACCCGGATGGGGATCCAGTCGATTCGACGGCCGAGAACAGTGGAGACGGTGGAGAATATCAAGCTGAGCATGGCGCTAGGCCGAAGCGGCGCTGGCGGCTCTCGCGGCGGGGATTTCTGATTGGGCTGGGTGCGGCGGGGGCGAGTTTGGCGGTGGGCGCGTATTTCGGCCGGCCGGCACTTCACCTGTTTATGGCGGAGACGCTGGCAGAGAGTGAACACGCCGGGAGCAGTTTCATGCAGCTGCCGGAGGACCCACCGCTGTGGCTGGAGGTGTTGCCGGACAGCCGCGTCCGTCTTGCGATGGTCAAGGTGGAGATGGGGCAGGGGGTACACACTTCGATTGCACAGATTGCGGTAGAGGAGCTGGGCATCAGCTGGGACGACCTGGTTGTGGTGCAGGCCGATACGTCGTCGGAGCTGTCGGACGGTTTCGGTACCGGCGGCAGCTTTTCGGTGGCAACGAGCTATGGGCCGCTGCGCCGTGCGGCGGCGGGCATGCGCAGTCTGTTGCAGAAGGAGGCGGCGGCGGTCTTGAAGCAGCCGGAGAGCGCGCTGCGGGTTGAGGGGCGCGGTTTTGCGGTCGCCGATAATCAGGAACAGCGCGTTGACTTCCACGGGTTGGCTGCGGCGATAACGGATTGGGAACTCCCCGGAGAGGAGGAGTTGCCGCTGAAGGCGGTTGATGCGTTTACGGTGATCGGTCAGTCGGTTGCGCGGGTCGACATTCCCGATAAGGTGACGGGGCGGGCGATGTACGGCTACGACATGCGCCTGCCCAACATGATGTACGGGGCGGTGGCGCGGCCGCCCACGCTGGAGGCCACTTTGCGCAGCGCGTCAGCGGGGGAGGCCGCGGGGATACCCGGGGTCGAGCAGTTCGTGATCGACGTGGAAGAGGGATTTGCCGGGGTGGTGGCGAATTCACGCAGTGCGGCCTGGGCGGCGGTGGAGGCGATGGAGACGGCGTGGGATGAAGGGCATCTGTGGCAACAGGAGGAGATTGAGGCGCTGATCGATCCGGAAGGCGCGGGGGGTGTCACGATTCAGCGGGAGGGCAATGCCGCGGGCGTCCTGGGAAGGAGTACCACTGTCTCGGCCACTTACCGGTCGCCATTTGCGGTGCAGGCGCCTTTGGAAGCGCCGGCTGCGCTGGCGGATGTGCAGGACGGTCAGGTGGACGTGTGGGTGTCGACGCAGTCCCAGGAACGGGCAAAGGGGTTGATTGCAGAGGCGCTGGGCGTGGAGGCCGAAACGGTCCGGGTGGTGCCAACGTATCTTGGGGGCGGTTTTGGCAGCAAGCTGGATACGGGCGTGGCGATAGAGGCGGCGCTGCTGTCCAAGGCGGTTGGCTCGCCGGTGCATGTGGGATGGGACCGGGTGGAGGCGCTGCGGCACGGGTATCTACGGCCACCGACGAAGAACATACTCAGCGGCGCGCTGGACAGTGCCGGGCGGATGGCCGCGATCGAACACCGGCAGGGGAGCAGCGAGGTCGCTTTCAGTTTCATGCCGAATTTTCTGGCACTTGTTATGGGGGCGGACTTTGGGGCGACGATAGGGTCGCGTATTGAATATGATGTGCCCAATCGCACGGTGACGGCGTGGCGGAAGAAGCTGCCGGTATGGACCGGTTGGTGGCGCGGGTTGGGGCTTTTTGCGAATACATTTGCGGTGGAGAGTTTTGTGGATGAGCTGGCCGCGGCGGCGGGCGCGGATCCGTTACAGTTCCGCCTCGATCATTTGCCGGACAGTAGTTCAGGCAGGCGGATGAGGGCGGTGCTGGAGGCGGTGGCCGAGCTGAGCGGCTGGGGGACACCTCCGCCTGCAGGGCGGGCGCGGGGCGTCGCCTGTTTCATTTCAAACACGATGGTGGCGCAGGTGGCGGAGATATCGGTGGACGAGACGTCGGGCGAGATCACGGTGCATGACGTGGCTTGCGCGGTGGATTGCGGATTGGTGGTCAATCCCGATGGGACGAAGGCGCAGATAGAAGGAAACGTGATGTGGGGTGTGGGCTCGACGTTGATCGAGCAGGCGCATGTGAAGGACGGACGCCTGGCTCTGAACAATTTTGAGACCTATCCGCTGCTGACGATGCGAGAGGCGCCCGACGTGCGGTCGGTTCTTGTGGACACGGGGGGAGAGACGCCGTTCGGGATGGGCGAGCCGCCGATCGGGCCGGTGGGCGCGGCGGTGGGCAATGCGTTTGCGGCGGCCACCGGCAGGCGGATCCGCACTTTGCCGATGACGCCGGAACGCGTTCTGGAGGCGCTGGCTGCGGGCGGGTCGTGATGTTGACGGCAGGGCAGCTGTGGCCTACAGGCGGCGTCAGCTTTGTTCGCCTGAGACGCCCAGTTGCGCGGCGACTTCTTTCATGGCGTCCAGGACGCGCTGCACATGCTCGTCGAAGGGTTCGCCCAGTTCCTCGATGAAGTGGAGGTTTTCGGCACGGTCGATGGCGGCGGTGAAGCGCTTGTCCTTCCACTTTTTCTTGACCGATTTGAGCCTTACGCTGCGCAGGTCCCGATCGGGGCGCACGTAGGCGCAGGCCAGGATCAGGCCGGTGAGCTCGTCGCAGGCCAGCAGGGCTTTGTCCAGCCTCGATTCGCGGGGGACGCCGAGGAAGGTAGCGTGGGCCTCGACGGCGTGGATGAATTCCGGAGGGTAGTCATGCTGGCGGAAGTGGCGCAGAGCGGTGCGGGGATGGCCGTTCTCCTTGTCATCCATATCGGGAAAGCGGTCGTAGTCCAGATCGTGGAGCAGGCCGGTCAGTCCCCAGAGATCTTCATCCTCGCCGTAGTGACGGGCATAGAGGCGCATGGCGGCCTCCACGGCCAGCATATGGCGACGCAGGCCCTCGGTTTCGACCCATTCATGTAGTAGTTGGATAGCTTCCGTTCGACTGGGAAGGGGCATGACAGTTCCTCGTGTTTGCTGTGGGCTATTGGGCCGCCGCCGGACGGGGCGCGGAGACGTTCTGCGGTTGTGATATTTGTGCAGGTTCAGGTTGAACAGTTCGGCCTTTGTCGGTGGCCGAGGCGATTGTCACATCGCGCTGGCCGTAGACGATCTGGCGGCTGCCGGCGATGTTGGGATGTTCGCTGCCATCGGCGCGGTCGCGCCACAGGAGTCTGCCAGTTGCACGGGCGCGGCGGGCGCTGTAGCCGACGGCTTGGCTGAAGGGGGCGCCGTTGAGCCATTTGCGCAGAAAGAGGCTGAGACTCGGTTCCGGCAGCCAGTTGACGGCCTGGGCGCCGTTGACGGCTTGGGCGCCCAGGACCAGCCAGGTGGAGGCCAGGCTGGCGCCGTAGCAGTTGAGCCCGTAGACCACGCGCAGGTCGAGAAGCGAGCTATCCTCGAGGTAACGAGCCTGCAAGGCGTCGAAGTCTGCGGCGTCGACATATTCCTGTCCTCGGTAACCGACGAGGCAGCGTTCCTGGCCGTGGACGAGCAGAAGCTGGTCGACTGTATGGGTGGCGCTGGCTGCGACGAGGGCGGCGGTCAAGTTTGCGGCGGTGGCGGCGTCATCCTCGAGAATGATGACACGGTCGTAGCGGCGGTGTGCGCCGAGGAGCCGCAGCAGCAACTTGGCGTACTCTTCGGTTGTCCAATCGATGGCGGCCATGGCCCAGCGGGGCAGATTGACGCCGCTGATATGGCCGACGTTTTCGAGAAAGACGATCAGCGCCAAGGGTTTACGGTCGTCCGGCCTGGCGCTGTGGGGCAGTTTTGTGGATGGTTGAGAAGCCGTGTCAGGGCGATTTGTATCGGGGGAGCTTTGCACGTTGTGGGCAAGAGGCATAGATAGAGCGAAGCGGGTTGACGGCAGGTTGCTCAGAATTGGAAGCGGCCGTTGGCGTCAACGACTCGAACTTTGAAGTTTTCGACGAACGGTTCCAGACCTGCGATCAACTCCTCCCACTCATTTGAGTGCAAGATACGGGAGGCGTCTTCCCTGTTCTCAAGGACGCCGCCGCCGAGGATTTGGGGCGCCTCTCCCCAGAGCGTGTACCAGGCGTCGGTGATGCGCAGACCCAGTTGCGCCAGCCCGGGCGCGAGGGTTTGCACGACGTACCGCTGGCAGTCTTCTTCGTGCCCTTCCCGCATATCGTAACTCAGTAGTACTTTGACCATGCTACGGTCCTCAAGGGCTGGGAGATAGTCTTGCGGCACCTTGGCCGTTGCCAGAATTAGAAAGAGCTGGAGTCGGCAGCGGTCAAAATTGGCCTGTGTGTCCAATTCCAGTTACCAGTATAGCATAGACGAACCGCACTTTGCACAGCCGGAGCCCGCTGGTGGAGTAGGTTCAACACGCTTTTGCTGGCTAGAAGCGCTTCGAAACACGTTTTGGAATCAGGAAAAGCAGAGCGTTACTCGGTGGCAAGTGAGAGAACGGTGGGCAGGCGCACTTCGGCTTGACGTCGGAATTTTGCGACACTGATTGAACGGAAGAGCCAGACGGCCAGCAGGAGGCCGGCGATTTCGAGCGTGAAGACGGCTGCGTACCCCATCAGCGGATTGCCCGTGAGCCAGAAGAAGAGGTCCCACAGGACGCCGCTGATTATGTTGCCGATGGCCTGACCGGCGAAATTTGCGACGCTCCAGGCGCCAATGTAGAGGCCGGCAGCCTGGGGCACGGTCATGTCGAGCATGAAACTGAGATTGCTGACGGTCATAAGGCCGCCGCCCAGGCCCAGAAGGAAGACGGCGCCGAAAAACAGGTTCGATTGGCCGAGGAGACCGGTGGCGATAATTGAGGCGAAGGCGATGGCGGTAACAAACGCGCCCAGGTTGGCACCGGTTTTTTTGCCCCAGCGCTTGACGAAAATGATCCCGGCCAAGAGTGTGATAAAGATGCCGGCGCCCCAGATCGATGTCAGGCGAGAGGTGACGGCGACGGACATGCCCAATGCCTCAGCGCCGAACGGCTCCAGCAACACATCCTGCGCGTGGATGCTGATCAGTACCACCATCAGATAGACAAAAAAGCGGCGGGCCTCCGGGTTTAACGCCAGCAGGCGCAACGCCTGGATGGGATCATCGGCGCTGTGGGTTGGTTGGGCGGCTCGCGCTGATGCCCGCGGTTCGATGCGGTAGCTGCCCACAAGGACCAAGATGACGGATACGAACCAGATGACACCGAAGGCGGTAATGAGCGTCTCTTTCGAAAGGTCGGCAATGGCGCCACCGCCGGCGAGGGGCGCGGATGTTGTCAACATGCGGGAGAGACCCAGGCTGGTAAGAATGGTGGACAGGATCATCGCCGTCCACATGATGCTGACCGCGCGACTGCGCCCGTCTTCATCGGCAAGGTCAGTGACCAGGGAGAGATAGCTGACCGAGGCGGCATTGATACCGACGCCCCAGAGGCAGAAGACGAAGGCCGCGGCCCAGAGACCCAGCACGAAGTTTTGATCGAGCAGGTAGGCGACGTGGACGGTGAAGTAACTGCCGGTCGCGGCGAGAAGGCCGCCGAGAAGAATCCAGGGTGTACGGTGGTAGTCGGCGGCGGGATGGCGATCGGACCAGTTGCCCAGGAAGATCTGGAGAGGGGAAAGCAGGTAGGGCAGTGCGACCAGGACGGCTACCAGCATCACGGGCATCTGCAGGTCGGCGATCATGACGCGATTGAGCGTACTGGTGATCGGGACGACGGTGATGGAGACCCCTACGTGGACGAGGGTGAGCTGGGCGAGGACGCGTGCGTTCATGGGGAAAGCGTACCATAGAATTCTGCAGATTTCCAAGATTCTGACCTTGAAAGTCTGGTGCGGAACTGCGGGGGAACTGCGGGGGAACTGCAGGGGCTAGGGGGATGAGACAGCAGAGGGGGAGTAGACTCCGTTCGCCAGACACGGTGCTGGGGAAGCGTAAGCACGGTCGGTGAGGGATGGTTTTGTAGGGGGGCGTTGCGGGGGCGCAGCCCCTGCACAAGGGAGGGCCGAAGGCCCGACCGCCCATATGACAGGAGTGAGGAGAGAGGAGTGGGAGGGGAGGATGCCCGTCCTTTGCCAACGCGCGGGGGCGGAATTGGTTGACGGAGCGGGCGCGAGGGTGATAGACTCTTGCCCGTGACATCGGACTGCAACACACACGCATCCTATACGTATATTAGCAGGAGGGGTTGTGACTGCCGCAGACGCTAACGGCGGGGCCAAGCCTGTTGCCGGCGTCGATCTTGCGGGCAGCGTACCTGTATTCGGCAGCCGGCCGAGCAGCCAGCTGGTTGAAGGCGAGTCTTTCGCCGATTTCAGCCGGAAACGGCTCATTTTTGGGGCGTTCACCCAGCTTGGGGAGACGCATGTTTACCGGGTGGATTGCAGGGCGGGCGACCGTCTGCGGGCGCAGTTGTTCGTGCCCGTCCTTCCCCGCGGCGGTTCGGTGCTGCCGACCTTTGCGATCGTGGCGCGGAGCCTGCCATACAGCGCGGACACGCAAGAGTTGCCATTGGAGTTGCCTCACGGCTACAGCGCGATTGTGGCGCCGCCGCCAAGCGAACTGCTGCAACCGGTAAAGGATGTTCTGACCCATGTTCATTACTATCCCGGCCCTCTTATCGACACGCGCACGCTGGTAGGCGGGCGCGTCTATCTTGTGGTGTGGACCCGCCACAACAGGATTGGAAGGTATGTGATTTCGATCGGCCATCGCTGGCATCTGCGCTGGAGCTATTGGGCCCAGTTGCCGTTGTACTGGTGGCGGATCCGGGGTTGGTTCGGTCTGAGCCGCGCGGCTGCGTATTATGTGCTGGCCGGCGGGCTGCTGCTGGCGCTGGTGCTCGGGGCGAAGTTGCGGCGCAAGGGCGGCGGCAGGCGCCGCGCAGGTTCTGACGAGGCGGGCGAATAGGGCGATTGACGCGACGGTCCTGACTTCTGCGGCGGCAGGAGGTCGGGAGGGCCCGTTTCTGTGCGATGAAGAGAGGTGGCGGCGGTGCGGATTCTACTTTATCTGGGCAAGGGAGGCGTTGGCAAGACGACGACGGCGGCGGCGACCGCGCTGCGCTGCGCGCAGATGGGGTACAGTACGCTTGTGGTCAGCACGGATATCGCTCACAGCCTGGCGGACAGCCTTGACAGGCCGCTGCAAAGCGTACCGACGGAGATCACGGACAATCTGTTTGCGCAGGAGATCAACGTCCTGGACGAACTGCGGAAGAACTGGGGCTCGTTGCAGGGGTACATGGGCAAGATTTTGCGCAAGCAGGGCATGAGCAAGACGGTTGCCGAAGAGATGGCGATCATACCGGGCATGGAGGAGATCTTCAGCCTGTTACATATTTATCGAAATGCGGCCACGCGTGAATTTGACCGGGTAGTTGTTGATGCGGCGCCGACGGGCGAGACGATGCGGCTGCTGGCCATGCCGGAGACTTTTCAGTGGTATGTGGAACGTTTCTTTGGTTGGGGTGAGACGGCCATGCGGCTGACCGGCGGGTTGTTGGGGCGGCTGATGCCGGAGCAGGACGCGCTGGCGGGTCTGCCCAAACTGGTGGATGATGTAAAGGAGCTGCAACGGGTGTTAAGCGATGCGCAGACCACCAGCTACCGGGTCGTGATCAATCCGGAAAAGATGGTGATAAAGGAGGCGGCCCGGGCGGTAACCTATTTGTCGCTGTTCGAA
The DNA here is from genome assembly GCA_965116395.1 of Caldilineaceae bacterium. GTDB lineage: Bacteria > Chloroflexota > Anaerolineae > Caldilineales > Caldilineaceae > Bin5. Next base: position 3,075,801 of record OZ220684.1, on the reverse strand, counting down.
TGTCCCGTGGATGCGGTGGTGGTCAACCGGATACTGCCGGGTGTCCGACCGCAGGGGGCTGACGCGGACGGGGCGGGCGGCGGAACGCTTTTGCAGGATGGGGAAGCAGCCCTGTCGGCACCAAGCAACGACCCTTATTTGCGTCAACTTCAGGAGAATCAGGCACGTTACCTGGTTGAAATCGAGCGGGATTTCTATCCTCTGCCGATTCTGTACAGCGGCTGGCGCAGCGAGGAGGTGGTCGGTTTCGGGCCGTTGCGGTCGCTGGCGGATGAGATGTACGGTCAGCGCGATCCGGGCGAGGTGATGTTTGTGGGGCAGGTGCAGGAGATCGAGGAGCAGGGCAGCGATTTCGTTCTCAAACTGCCATTGCCGCACATTGAGCTGGATAAGATTCGGCTGAAGAAACGGGGCGATGAGCTTTTCATCACGATCGGCAACTTCAAGCGCGAATATCTGCTGCCGGCGGTGCTGGCGCAACGGGAAGCCAGCGGAGCGGTCTTTGCCGGCGGGATATTGCGGATTCGTTTTCCGTGCGGCAACCCGTGATCCGTTGTCCTATGACAGCGGCGAGTTGGCGGTTCACTGGATCTGATTGGCAGTTAACAGGGTCTTGACGTATGGGATTGGGTAATCTTCTGATACGAAGCGCAGGCGTCGCGGTAGGCGCGCAGATTGGCGCGCGCATCGCGCAGCGCGTGCGGCCCCGCCCCTATCCGGCGCCGCTGCGGGATCTGCTTGATCATCCGGTGCGGATGCGTTATCGCGATCCTGTCAGGACCCTGGGCCCGTTCGGTATTGGTCCCGGCCTGACTGTGCTGGATTTGGGATGCGGCACGGGCACGTTTACTGTCGAGATGGCGCGGCAGGTGGGCGGCGAGGGGCGGGTACACGCGGTGGATATTCAGGCGCCGATGGTTGACGCGGCCCGCGCCAGGGTCGAAGGCGCGGGATTTGGTTCACGCGTTGACTTTCATCAGTGCGGCGCTTATCGCCTGCCGTTAGAGAGAGACAGCGTGGACGTTGCGGTTGCGATCGCGGCGCTGTCGGAGATGCCGCAACCACTTTTCGCGTTGGAAGAGTTGCGGCGGGTACTCAAGCCGGGCGGGCGCGTGGCGGTCAGCGAAGAGATGCCTCATGCCGGATATGCACTGCAGCGAACGGTGCGGCTGTGGCTGGGGGAAGCGGGATTTCGGTTCGGCGGGGCGCGGGACACGCCATTTTGCTACAGTTTGCTTTATTATAATGACGGGTAGTCGCGGAACTGCAGGGGTCAGGGGTCAGGGGTCAGTAACTTCTGCGGTTGGAGGTCGGGGGGTGGTGGGTTGAGGCGGCAAGTGGGGGAGTAGACTCCGGTCGCCAGACACGATGCTGGGGAAGCGTAAACACGGTCGGTGAGGGATGGTTTTGTAGGGGGGCGTTGCGGGGGCGCAGCCCCTGCACAAGGGAGGCCGCTTGCGGCCGACCGCCCATAATACAGTTGAGAATAGAGGGAACACGTTTGCTGGCCTCACGCCGGGTCGGGAATGCGGGTTGCGTGCGCGACGCCGGCGATCCCGGGGCAGGGCTGCTTTGGATGGGTACGAATCGATATAGGTAGAGTAATTTCATCATTGGAACATATCTTCCCATGTGGGGGGCTGCGATCTGCTATACTTCCCTCTAACCATGTGGACGGGCCAAAAGGTTTGGAACTGTCTTGGAACTGAATCTGAAACTACCTTACAGTACAGAAGGGCTGCCGGGGATCGGGGGCCAGTTGCGGGCCGCGCCCGATGCCTTTGTGGTTGAGGAGATTCCTCTATACGAAGCGAGCGGCGCTGGCCAGCATCTCTATGTCAATATTACGAAAGAGGAACTGACTACGCGGGAGGTACAGCGGGGACTGGCGGAGGCGTTCGACCTGCCGTACAACGCGGTCAGTTTTGCCGGCATGAAGGACAAGTTTGCGCGGACAACGCAGACGTTCAGCTTGCTGGTGGGCCACGTGGACGACGGTTTTTTGCGTGCGGCGCCGGAGCGTATTGGCGAGAAGACGCCGGTGACGGTCAATTGGGTGCGGCTGCATCGCAACAAGCTCAAGAAGGGCCACCTGTTGGGCAATCGTTTTGCAATTACGGTTACAGGGCCATCGGTCCAGGGCGAGGAAGCGATGACGCGGGCCGAGGCCGTGGCGGCGCAGTTGCGGGATAGGGGGCTTCCTAACTTTTACGGCCCGCAGCGCCTGGGGCAAAACGGGGCGAATGTGCGGCGGGGCTGGGAGCTGCTTCAGGGTGGGAAGCGAATGTCCAACCGCTGGTTGCGCGGTCTGCTGCTGGCGAGCGTGCAGAGTTATCTGTGCAATCGTTATCTGGCCGTGCGTCAGCAACAGGGCCGATTCGCAGAGATGATGACGGGAGACATCGCCAAGAAGCATGACACGGGTGGGCTGTTCGTTGTCGCTGATCGGGAGGCGGAGCAGGGCCGCTACGAACGGAAAGAGATTAGTTTTACGACGCCGATTTACGGTCCGAAGATGTGGGATGCGGAAGCCGAATCGGGGGCGTTGGAGCGGGAGGTCCTGGCGGAGAGCGGGCTGGACATTGACTCGTTAGCCAAGGCTAAGATGATGGGCACGCGGCGGTTGGGAAGGATTCTGCTCGATGATCTGTCGGTTGGGCAGAACGGGACGGACATCGTGGTACAGTTTTCGCTACCTAAGGGGGCATTTGCCACAACGGTATTGCGAGAGTTTATGAAAGTGCCTGACGATTTATTGGCGCAGGCGCCTGATGAGAACGGTGCGTGAAACGTGCATGGCGAGACTTGATCGATGATCGATGAGAAGCGCGACAACGACAGCGAATTCTCCCTTAGGCAACGGAGTTCCATCATGGAAATGCCACTCTTCCCTCTGAACGTAGTGCTTTTCCCGGGTATGGCGCTGCCGCTCCATATTTTTGAGCCACGCTATCGTGAGATGATCAACCGCTGTCTGGATGAGAACCTTGCGTTCGGCGTTGTGTTGATCAAGGAAGGCCCGGAAGTTGGCGACGGCGCGGAGCCGCGGCGGGTGGGGACGGCGGCCCGGATCATGAATGTGGACCGCCAACCGGATGGGAGGATGAATATCCAGGTGGTGGGTACGCGACGATTCCGGATTGAGGAATTGAACCGCGATCTTCCCTATCTGACCGGGCGTGTACGGCATTATCCGGTGACCGATGGGGATACCAAGCTGGCAGTAGAGCGCGCCCACAAGGTTCGCCCCAAGATCATGCGGTATGTCGAACTGTTGACGAAAGCTACGGGCGTGCAGCTGGAGCTGGAACGTCTGCCGGAGGACGCTACCAGCCTGGCCTTTCTCACTGCCATCACGTTGCAGGTGCGCCCGGAAGACAAGCATCGCATGTTGGCGCTGCCGGGTGTGCCGCAGCTACTGGAGCTGGGCAACTACTATTTGGGGCGCGAACTTCAGCTGCTTGACCATATGATCAACAGTCAGGCCATGCTACCGGCGATGACTATCGGCCCCACCGGACAGTTGTTCGCCAATTAAGACGAGTTTGGCGCATTTCCAGCAGGCTCGAAGGACATTCCAACTCTTCGCAATATAGGTTCGGACGCCGTTGACTGCGGGTATTGGCGGGTTGACGGCGCTCGATGGGCAGGCCTGTTTTCGCGAGGGCCATTTCAGTTTAATTCACATTTCATAATCGTCGTTCCAGACAGTCGCGAAAGGACGGATGTATGGCAACCCATCAGTTCGAGCCAGACCATTACTACAGCACAATCGGCTCTCACCCACCGGTGTTGCGGGTGCAACCGGGTGACAGCATCGAGACAACGACGGTCGATGCCAGAGGACAGGACAGCAGCGGTCAGGAGGTTACGCCGGGGGGCAATCCGATGACCGGCCCATTTTATGTGGAGGGGGCCGAGCCGGGGGATACGCTGGTGGTGCATTTGGACAAGCTGCTCTGCAACCGTCCTTACGGGTGGACGCGGACGATGGTGGCCCCCAATGTCGTGGACCCGGAGCAGGTGCCCAATATGCCATGGCCGGCGGAGGGGCAGGAGCTGGCCAACTGGCGGGTGGACAACGAGGCGGGCACAGTGACCCTGGTGGAGCCACAGACGAGCCTGGGGGCACTGACTTTGCCGCTGGCGCCGATGCCGGGCTGCTTTGGGGTAGCGCCGGACCGGGGAGAAGCGATTTCAACCGCCACATCCGGGCCACACGGCGGCAACATGGACTATCGCGGGTTTGTCGAAGGGGTGACTGTCTATCTTCCTGTCTTTGTGCCCGGGGCGCTTTTTCACATTGGCGACGGCCACGCGGTGCAGGGGGATGGCGAGATCGTGGGCACCGGCGTGGAGATCTCTTTCGACGTGGGCTTTACGGTGGATGTGCAGAAGGGGCGTCGAATTTTTTGGCCGAGGGGCGAAAACGAAGGCTATATCTTTGCGGCGGGCAACGCACGTCCCTTGGATCAGGCGACGCAGCATGCCACGACGGAGATGATTCGCTGGCTGGAGAAGGACTTGGGGATCGATCCGGTGGGCGCGCACATTCTGATGGGACAGACGGTGGAATACGATCTGGGCAACATTTATGATCCGGCGTATACGATGATCTGCAAGATGCCGAAGGAAGTGCTGCCGTAGGCGGCGGGGCCCCGGGCAGCGGGCCTTAGTTATGACAATTCCCCTTCCTGCCAGAATTGCCGGGACTGTAAGAGACGAACGCTTTCGCCTCCAACTGGTAACAGGAGTGATCCTGTTGGCATTGGGGGCGATTGTCGTGCTGTTGCGCCTTCAGGGCCTGGCTGAAATTCCCCCCAGACTGGATGCTGATGAGGCGATACATGGATTGGATGCTCTTCAGGTGCTGCAGGGGGAGCATGCTGTCTTTTTTGATGCGAATCACGGACGCGAAGGACTTGTTGTCTATGCTATAGCGCTGTCCATCTCTATTCTGGGGCGCACTGAACTGGCGATTCGTTTGCCTACGGCCCTGGTCAGTGTGGGTGCTGTCTTTGTCGTATTTTGGTTGGGCCGTACCCTCTTTGGGCGAGACGGGGAAAGCGGACAGGCAACCCCGTGGCGCGGTCTGTTTGTCGGGGGAGTCGGGGCTGGACTGCTGGCAGTATCCCTCAGTCAAACGATGATCGGGCGCATGGCGATGCGGGGCAACTTTCTTCCGTTCCTTATGCCCTTGTGTATGGTCCTGCTCTGGGAGGGATACAGGCAACGGAGTTGGAGGCGGATCGCGCTGGCGGGGGCGTGCGCCGGGCTGCTGCCGTACACCTATATAGCGGCACGTTTCACGCTCTTACTTTTTCTCTTTTTTGGTCTGAGCATTCTGGTGACGAGCGACTCTGTCACCAGGATGCGAGTGCGGGTTGATCTGCTGAAACGGTACCTTCCGTTGACAGGGATTTTCGTGGGCGTGGCGGGACTGGTGGCTGCGCCGATGCTGATTCATTTTGCTCTACATCCCGAAGACTTTCTTACTCGCGGCGGTGAGCTGTCAATCTTTGATTCTGATTTGAGTCAAGGAATTCCCGTAAGAGAATTTCTTGTCAACACCTGGAAGCATCTATTGCTCTTCGGTGTTCACGGTGATCTGGCCTGGGACCGTAATTTTCCAGGCCGCCCCATGTTGAACCCATGGGAAGCGCTTTTTTTCTGGCTTGGCACGGGCATAGCTTTCTGGCGTTGGCGGTCCGCCCACCGTCTGCTGCTGATCTGGCTGGGAGCGCTAGTGTTGCCAGCCTTTCTAGCTAGAGATATCACTGTCCCCAACACACTGCGCATGATAGGCGCTGTGCCGGCTATCTATCTGCTCACAGGTGTCGGCATGTGGGAGGCATTCCGATTCTTGACGGAGCGGTTTCGGAATATGCAAGGGGGCATGGTTCGATTACATAAGGAAAATAAGTCCAGGATTGTATTTGCTGCGGCGGTTTTGGTCGCTGGCTTGATTCTCGTCCAGGGTGTTACCACCTATCGCATTTATTTCCAGAAGTGGGCGGAACATCGTGAAGTAAACAATTCATACGAGGCATGGTTGGCAAATTGGGCGTGGACGCTAAACGCGCTGCCGTCCGATGCAGGAACTGTTTACCTGATTCCTGGATACTCCTATACCTACCAGATCACCCATCATTACACTTTCAACTACTTGTATCACGGCGCAGCCTCAGCCCGTACGATTTATATGAGTGCGCCTGATTTAGCACAGCAGATCGAATCTACATTGACAGCTAAGGAGAAGGTATCAGGTGTAAGGGTGGTGGACTGGAACAGCACCAACAGATGGGTAAGGGATGATTCAAGACCTGTTACCTTTTTGCTTGGCAAGTACGGGCGATATCTGGGTAGCGACGAACACCCTGACTTTCAGATCCACAACTACGCGGACATCTCTTTGGAGCGTCCCTGGACATTCTACGAAGAAATTGAGCCTTTGACAGTCCTCTACGATGGCGGGATTACTCTACACGGAATTGCCATAGGCCAGAACGAGGTACAACTGTCGTCGCGGCAACCGCTCATCCTGGGGCAGGAGCGCTCGCTGTGGGGCGTCTTGCAATGGCAAGCGGCCCCTGAGTTGAATGTCGACTATGCGATGTCTTTACGACTGTACGATAGGCAAGGAAAGCTTGTCCATCAAGCGGATGATATCATCTGGGAACCTGCGGAGCACGTGCCTTCAAGCAAATGGCCGAGGGATGAAAAGGTCGATTCTCTGGTCCAGCTTGAATTCCCTGACGAACTCCCGCCTGATGAGTACGAATTGCGGTTGGTCGTCTACAATTTCGAAACGCAGGTACCGACTGTTGAGATAGGCGTCTGGCAACCAGAGACGACCTTGGCGCGCTTGCGCCTGGGAGGGGCCCGGTGATGGAAGACGGCGCCTATACAGACCAACCATCTGCCAGTTGTAGCAACTCTCGTGAGTTTAACTTCCTCTCCTGCCTACCCAGCCAACCTGCCACAGGTACAGGCAGGCCAGCAGCAGGATGCCTCGCCAAACAGCGTCAGGCCACGACGCCAGCTGTCCGGCGCGTACCACAGTCGGATTGTCAGATCTCCTGCGGGTACGGGGAGCGCCCGCAGCGTATAGTTGGCGCGTAAGACAGGCGCGGCCTCACCGTTGACCGTTGCCCGCCAGCCTGGACACCAGACTTCGCTCAAAACCAGATAGCCCGGCCTATTTGCGCTGGCTGCCAGGAGGATCTCATTCTCGCTGTAGGAGAGGACTGAGACAGGCGCGTCCATGCTCAGCGGCGTCGGCTCTTTGGGCCCTGTCGAGTGGGAAGTGGTTTGCATCAGAACGACAGTTTCTGACGGTTCGAAGTCAGGCTGTTTCAGAGCAGCCAGTACGGCATCTTCGTCGGGGAGGATCTGCGCCGCGGGGACAAGCCAGGCGCGGGGCAGGGGGTCGGGATTCTGGTAGACGGCAAGGGGGCCGTGATCTTCTTCCAGGTGCGCATTGACAGGATTGCCGGTTTTGTCAATGAGATGTCCGAGTTCCAAGCCGGTCGCGGTGACGGCCGAGTCGATTCCGCGGTCAACGGGTAGGGTCTGACTGCAGGCGCATACTTTGCACTGGAAATGTACGCCTGTGCGTTATAGTGGCAGCGCGGCTTCCCACATCTTCACTAGAATCGCCCAAGCTAGCCGCAGGATAACGGCGATTACGCTGAAAACCATCGCGTTCTTGAGTGTGTTGGCTTCCATACGGTCGCTCATATAGAAGATGGCCCAGACTCCCAGGATGATTTGAGCGATTTCTTTGATCATGTGAGATGGCTCCTCCAGGCGAGGGCGGCCTCCGCTGTCCGCCAATCGCGACATCTCATTGTATCGACAGGCGCGCATGGATGGAACCGTTTTCTGTACTGAAATCGGGCAGATTTGCGGGTATGATGGAGGTACCCGTTTTGGTGTCCTACTGAGAGGACCGCAAGTATGGAGACCAGAGCCTGCAGCCAACTGAGATTCCGCCTACTTCAGTAAACTAGCCGAGTTCCCGACCGGCCGCGATGACGACCAGGTCGATCCTGCGACCAGCGGTTACAACCTGATTACAGATCCGCAGTTCCCACCGCTGATTTACGGCTGAACGGCGTCATCTGGCCGGGTTTTCAGCCTCACTCTTGAGCTAGCCTCATCAATACCATCTGGCCGAGAGTCCGATCGCAGGAAATGCCTTCGAGTCCAAAGGCATTCTCGGTGTAGTCGAGGGCATAGACCATCGAAGCTCTTGCAGGATAATTATTTCTCGCTGCGTATCCCGAATTTTCGAGAACCTCAGCGTGCCTATCCAATATGGGCAACATCTCATCAAGGGTCCAGCCGCAGGCGTCCGCTACTGTGAGAAGCATCGGCTTCAGCCTGTCCATGTAGTCCCTCCACTCGCCTTCATACCTCTCTTCCCACGGCACAGCCAGTCGGTCAACCCCAATTATGGCGGAGGCGGTAATTTCAAGTTCCTCCTCTGGCGTCAGGGCTGCGGGATCAGGGGTCGAAGTTGGCAATGGTGTGTTTGTCGGCTTTGTAGTAGCTGTGGGAAGCGCTGTCGGCGTGGCAACGGGCTTCACGTCATCGGCATGGCTCGCCGTCACATAGGGTGCATAGACCCACCCTGGAGAGTCCTCGTAACTGATCTGCCACCAGTCGCCATTGACGTTTCTGCCAGTAATCTCGAACTCCGTGCCTGTCTCGGCCGTGCCGAGGACAGCGTGGTTCGTGCCAGGGCCGCGCCTGACGTTCATTCTGCGTTCGATAGTCAAGACCGGCTCTGCCAGTGCTGACGTTGGTGTTGCCGTCGGCTTGGGCGTCGGCGCGATCGCCGTCTCGACCGCAGCCAGGCGCTCCCCGTGGCTGTCAGTCCGATCAATCAGCCCGGCCAGTGCCTCGGCCAAGCCCTCAAGCGTGGGGCCCACCTGCTCGGCTAGCGCGCCGCGGGTGAAGGCGGCAAGTAGTAGGACCGCCAGCACGGTTGCGATCGTGATATAGCGCTTCATAGAGTGTCTCCTTTTCTTTGGCACCTCGGAAAGTGATCCGATATAGAAACTTCAGAACGCCGAATAGCTATGCCAATTCGGCCTCTACCAGTGGCAAATAACCCTTCCCTCCTGTACAAGATTAGAATTTCTGTTGGTCCAATTGTGGCATTCCCGGTTACCCAGCAACCGGAGAAAGACAGATCTGGCGGCGCGCAAGGTCCCGGCCCCATGCTCGGCGGAGGATTGTTTCCGGGAGCGGCCCCGATGATTCCGAGGGCCAGAACTCCCTGGCAACAGTTGCTGCTCGCGGCCGTTGATCCGCTCGGTCAGCGTATTCTATGTGGGTAGATACCTTGCCCGCCGATCAGAACATCTTATTTTAGCGACGCGGGAGGAGGAGAGGAAGGGGATTTCGTACTGGATTCGGGCAAGTTCTTGATTGCTGTGGGAGGTCACCAATTGAGGGCACTACTACCTATTGCCCTAAGGCTTTAGTGCCCCTTGGACTTTACGCTCTCGGGAGGCGAGGAGCCGCCGCAGACCCAGACCGGCAAGCAGCAGGAACCCTACGCCAAAGAGTGCGAGCCCGCGGCGCCAGCTTGCGGGCGCGTACCAGAGTCGTACTTCCAGGTCCCCCGGGGGTACGGGGAGCGCCCGCAGCGTATAGTTGGCGCGTAAGACAGGCGCGGCCTCACCGTTGACCGTTGCCCGCCAGCCTGGATACCAGACTTCGCTCAAAACCAGATAGCCCGGCCTATTTGCGCTGGCTGCCAGGAGGATCTCATTCTCGCTGTAGGAGAGGACTGAGACAGGCGCGTCGATGCTCAGCGGCGTCGACTCTTCAGGCCCTGTCGAGTGGGAAGTGGTTTGCATCAGAACGACAGTTTCTGACGGTTCGAAGTCAGGCTGTTTCAGAGCAGCCAGTACGGCATCTTCGTCGGGGAGGATTTGCGCAGCGGGGACAAGCCAGGCGCGGGGCAGGGGATCGGGATTCTGGTAGACGGCAAGGGGGCCGGGGGCATCGTAGGCCAGGGTATATTGCTCCGGCAGGGGTGTGCCGTCGCGGACGATGACATAGAGCACGTTGAGCAGATCGTAGATGCGGGTGTGGCGGCCGCCGTTGTTTTCCCATAGCGTGTGCCAGTGCGAGAGTTCCAGTGGATTGGAGATCCCCCAGACATCTTGCAGACCGGTGGCGGCGGCGGTATTTGGCTGCCATAGATCAAAGATGCCGGTACGGGTGTCGATACGGAAGAGGCGGGAGGATGTACCGGCAGCGGGCAGGCAGCGCTCATTGCCGGCTGCGGCGCAGTCCGGTACTGTGCCGGCCTGCTCTTGCAGGAAGGCCAGAATCTGCGGATGCTGGAAACCTTGTGTCGGGTCGTTTCTGCTGACGTCGATGTTTACGCCGGCGACAGACAGCTCCAGCAACAGGAGGATGGGCAGCAGCCCGGCTACGGTTGCGCTCGCCAGACGGCCGCGCCGAAACAGGGCCAGCAGCAGCCAGGCAGCCAGCCACACGGTGGTTGCAAGGAGCAGCGCGCGGCCGGCCATGAATGCCCGTTGCAGTGCGACAGGGTCTCCATCGAGCACGCGCGTCGAGACGAAAATCAGTGGGATGAGGAGGAGGAGGGCCGCGGGGGCGCCGATGCCAATCACTGAAGAATAGCGTGCTGATTGGGAAGGACGGGGCGTTTCGCCGTCACTGTTTCGTCCTGCCAGCAAGGCATCCAGGCCGATAGCCGCGAGCACGGAGAGTGCCAGCGCCCATAGGACGATAGCTCTGGCGGGGGCGCGGAAGCTGTCATAGACGGGCAGGATTTGTGTGAGCCAGCCGTGGACAGGTGTATTGCCGCCCAGGGCTATGACGAAGCCGCACAGGGCCAATGCCAGCCACGGGAGGAGGCGGCGCCGCTTCTCCGGTATGGGCAGCAGCCCGGCGGCGGCGGCGAGGAGGAGCGTCACCAAGCCGGCATAGGGCAGTTCGACCCGATCCCACGGGCCCCAATAGTTCAGCGGCCCACGTCCGTAGAAGCCCGGCGTCAGCAGGCCGATGAAGGCGGGTCCAGGCGCCAGTGAATAGAAAACGGTGTCCTGGTAGTCGAAATCGCCCCTGTGGGTATAGGGCAGCATTTCGAATGCAGGGAGAAGGATAGGGGCGGAGAGGAGCGCTGCCAGGACGAAAAGCGCAATGGGGAATTGCAGGTTGGCCAGAGATCGCCGCAGGGCTGTCCCGTGCGACGATTGGGTAAACTGATCCCAATACTGGACTGTAAGTAGCGCAAGAGAATAGATCGCCACGGCGATAGCGAGGAAATAGCTGCTCTGGGCGTGGCCGGCATAGTTGGCAGTGGCGAAGAGGACGGCGGCGAGGCCGGCCCAAGCGAGGCTGCGGCGGGTCAGTGCGCGATGGCAGGCGGCAAGGATCCAGCCGCTCCAAGAGAGTACGGCGATGAGATTGAGATTGCCCAGATGGATGAAGAGGATGTCGCAGAGGCCGAACGCCAGCCCAGCCAGCAGCGCGGCAGGGCGGCTGCAGCCGAGCGTGCGCGCGAGGGCGTAGACGCCGAGGCCGGCCCACCAGAGATGGCCGATGCTGAGCAACTGCATCCAGCGATAGTCGAAGGTGGGATTGAGGAGGAACAGGAGAAGGTTGGGGGGATAGAGGAAGCCGGCCTGGATGTCGCCGATGAAGGGCGCGCCGCCGTAGAGGTGGGGATTCCAAAGCGGGAGTTTGCCCTCGCTCAGGGTACGGGCTGCGAACCTGTATATTGGGAACAGGAAGCTGACCAGGTCGCCGCCATTGGCGGGCTGGTAGACAGCGCCGCTGATGGTGCGCCAGAAGAAGGCGGCAATCATGCCGGCCAGGAGAGTTGCGAACAGGAGGTCCCGGCGTCGTAGGCTATGCCGGCGTGTGAGCCATGCAATTGCGCCTGTCGACAGCAGAAGGATGAGAATGCCAATGGCGATGGGCAGGAACTCTGTTCGAGCGGTCATGAAGCGACTCAGGAAAATTCGGGAATTTGCACCGGCAAAGGGATGGCCTGTCTTGCTGCATTTGCCGGCGGCAGAGCATCGCTTGCCATTTCCAGATCGATGGCAGCCGTTACCGTGGCTGTCCGGCGGCTGTATGGTATAACAGAAGAAGAGTGATTAAAAGGAACCGGGGGCTCGGTAGAAGGAGACCGCGGGCCTTTCAGTGTAAGTCTACACCAGGAGTGGCTTGTGCAGGCGGATCTGGCGCTTTTGAACGGCAACATATACACGATGGACCCGCAGCGCCCCAAGGTTTCGGCGGTGGCGATCGCGGGCGACCGCTTTGTGGCGACGGGCAGCGACGCGGAGATGCGAGGGCTGCTGGCGCCGGGTGGGCGGGCGGTGAATCTGCGCGGGGCGACGGTGGTGCCCGGTTTTATTGACGCGCACATCCACTTTCTTTCTTACGGGATGAGTCTGCAGGAGATCGATTTGAGCGGCACGCCGACGCTGTCTTCGGCGTTGGCGCGGGTCGGCGGGCGGGCTGCGGATACGCCGCACGGTCAGTGGCTGATGGGCCGCGGTTGGGACCAGTCGGTGTGGGAGGGCGGCGCGTTTCCTTCGGCTGCACAGTTGGACGCGGTGGCGGCGGCGCATCCGGTTTACCTGGCGCGCAAGTGCGGTCACGCGGCTTGGGTGAACAGCCGCGCGCTGGAGCAGGTCGGGATCACGGCGGACACAGGCGATCCGGACGGGGGCGAGATTGTGCGCGACGGGGAGGGGCGGCCGACCGGCATTTTGTTGGAGAAGGCGATGGAGTTGGCCTTCCCGTGCATGGCTGAGCCGGCGGCGGAGGAGGCGGTGGCGGCGGTGCGCCATGCGCAGGAGGTGGTCCATCGAATGGGGATCGTGGGCGTGCATACGAAGGAGGCCGCGGCCTCTTTGCGGGCCTTTCAACAGATGCGCAATGAGGGCGATCTGCGGCTGCGCACGGTGGCACAGATCCCCGTGGCTGAACTGGACAGCGCCATCCGCTTAGGACTGCTGACAGGGCTGGGTGACGAGTTGTTGCGCATTGGCGGAGTGAAGGTCTTCAGCGATGGCGCGCTCGGTCCGCGCACGGCGTGGATGCTGGCGCCGTACGACGGCGAGCCGGACAATGCCGGCATCGCGGTCACGGGCGCGGAGGAGATGGCGGATATTGTGGCGAGGGCCACGGATGCGGGGCTGGCGGTGGTTACGCATGCGATCGGCGACAGGGCCAACCGCATGGTGCTGGACGCGCTGGAGGAGAGCCGCCGGGCAGGGCGGGGGCTGCATTTGCGGCACCGCATCGAGCACGCGCAGGTGCTGCACCCGGACGACATTGACCGATTCGCGCAGTTGGACATCATCGCGTCGGTGCAGCCGATTCACGCCACGCAGGATATGCTGATTGCGGACAGGTATTGGGGGGAGCGCAGCCGCTATGCCTATGCGTTTCGCAGCTTGTGGGACAGCGGCGCGAAGCTGGCCTTCGGTTCGGATGCGCCGGTGGAGACTCCGGACGTGATCGAGGGAATTCATGCGGCGGTAACGCGGATGCGGGCCGACGGCAGCCCCGGCGGTGAAGGCTGGTATCCCGAGGAGCGGCTGACAGTGGAGGAGGCGGTGTGGGCCTATACGGTTGGCGCGGCCTACGCCGGCGGCACGGAGAGCAGCCAGGGAAGTATTGCGGCGGGGAAGTTCGCGGATTTGGCGGTGCTGTCGCAGGATATCTTCAGGATTCATCCGATGGCCATTTTGGAGACGGATGTGGAGGCTACGGTGTTTGGGGGTGAGTTTGTGTGGGGAGGAGCGGCTTTCCAAGAGTGAGTGGATTGGTCACGGCAATGCGTAGACGTAACAGACGCGGCGGACTTCCATTCGAACTGGCGATTTAGAGTATGGCGTTCATCCCTGGGATGGAGTTGAGCAGACGATTTTATTGGGAGGCGGTGCGGCCCGTGCTGGAAGGGTCGTGGTCGGGCCTACCTCACAGCGCGGCCCTGATCGGTTCGGGGTCGGAGACGCTGGGGTTCGACGACGAGATGTCGACGGATCATAATTGGGGGCCGCGGCTGCAACTGTTTCTGCGGCCGGATGACTGGGAGGGGCTGGCTGACGAGATCGACGCTGCGCTGCGGCATGAACTGCCCCACCGCTTTCTGGGCTACTCGACCAACTTCAGTGACCCGGACCCCGATGACGGCGGGACCCAGGGTATGGAGACGAGCGAGGGCGGCCCTGTCAATCATCTGGTGGATACGACGACCGTCAGCAGATTTTTTGGCGGTTACCTGAATTTTGATATTGACAGGACAGTTTGCGCGGCAGACTGGCTTACGTTTCCTCAACAGAAGCTGCGCACGATCACCTCAGGGGGGATCTTCCACGACGGTATTGGGCTGGATTCAGTGCGGACGCGGTTCGGCTGGTATCCGCCGGATGTGTGGCGTTATTTGCTGGCGGCGGGCTGGGCGCGGATTGGCCAGGAGGAGCATCTGATGGGGCGGGCCGGGTTGGTGGGCGATGAGTTGGGCTCGTCGCTGATCGCGTCGCGACTGGTGCGGGACCTGATGGGTCTGTGCTTCCTGATGGAACGGCAGTATGCGCCGTATGCCAAATGGTTTGGTACGGCATTTGGCCAGTTGGAGAGCGCGTCAGTTTTGACGGACATATTGCTGGCGGTGCAGGGGGCGGGCGCGTGGCAGGAGCGGGACCACTGGCTGGGTGAGGCATACGGAGTTGTGGCTGCGCGCCATAACCGGCTGGCGCTCACCGAGCCGATGCCGGAAACGCCTATAAACTTTTTTGGCCGGCCGTTTCGCGTTATGGCGTTGCAGGGCTTTGCCGAGGCGCTGCTGGGTTCTGTCGGCGACGCGGAGGTGGCGCAGATAGCGCGGCAGAGGCCGATAGGCAGTATCGACCAGTTCAGCGACAGCACAGATCTGCTGGAAGCAGTTGCGCTGAGGCCGTTGCTACGCGCGCTGTACGAGCCCGAGCGCAGGTAGTAGAGTTCCCGTTGCCGGGTCGAACGGTATGGTGCGTTGGCAGCGGGCGATGAGATAGCGCATTCAATCAAGCATTACACAATAAATGGAGACCATTTAATGCATTCCACACTCACCACGGAGCGGTTGATTCTGCGGCCGCTTGAAGCCGAGGATGCGGAAGATCTGTATGACGCGTATCGCAGGCCGGAGGCGATGCGGTTTATGGACGATGCGGCGCATGCTTCTGCAGCTGAAACTAAGAAAATGGTCGATGGCATGCTCGACGGGCCGGGGACGATCTGGACCGTTCGTACGGCGGAGGACGGCCCGGCGCTGGGATATGTCGATTACATTGGCAATGCGGGCGTGCCGGGGATGGGCTACTTTCTGCATCCGGACCATTGGGGAAACGGCTATATGAGCGAGGCGGTGCGGGCGGCGCTGGACTATGGCTTTGACGAGGTGGGGCTGGACCGGGTGGAGCTGTGGATCAGTGAGGAGAATACGGCCTCTGTGCGACTGGCGGAACGGGTCGGATTCAGGCGCCGGGGCCGTATGCGCCAGAAATATCACCAGGACTCAGTTGGGCATGACAAGATAGTCTACGGTATCACGAAGGAGCAGTGGCGTACGGGGCAGTTGGCGGGTGACGCGCAGGCAGCCTACAGCCTGGCTCCGATACTTGCGGTGCCGGATGTGCTGGCGGCAGCCGAGTTTTACTGCGACAAACTGGGCTTCACGATTGGCTTTCTGTTCGGCGACCCGCCTACACACGCCGGAATCCACCGCGGGGAATGGACGAACGAAGGGGCGCACATTCAGCTCACTCTTGCGGACCAACCGCTGGCGCCGAAGCCGCAGGTTGGGTTTTACGTGTTCATGGGCGAGGACGTTGACGGTCTCTTTGAACGGTACCGGGCGGCAGGGGTACATATTGAACGGGAACTGACGGACGAGCCATGGGGCATGAGGGAGTTCGCGATTCGGGACTGTAATGGATATTTGCTGCGCTTCGGCAGGCCGAGTTGAGAACAAAGTGACAATTTGCTAAACCATGTACTCTTGACCTGCCTTTCCTCGGCGCTGCCATTCAGGCAGTTTCATTGCGTATTCTGATGGCATCCGACACTCTGCTCAAGCGGCGCTGCTGGAATGCGCACACAAGGTCGGTGAGCGATGGTTTTGGAGGGGGGCGTTGCGGGGGCGCAGCCCCTGCACAAGGGAGGGCCGAAGGCCCGACCGCCATAATGCAAGGAGATAGGAAAGAGGAGTGAGGAAAGGGTGAGCAGCTTCACTCACTTCGTTCGGAAATGCGTATCAGTTGCGGCCGGGTGGTAACAGAAAGTGTTGGTGATGGCAGCGGATGGATTGCCTCGGAAGGCGTTGGCCTTTGACTGGCAGGCGGGGTAAGGAGAGAACAGTGCCAGCGAGAAGTTTCGCGTCGGAGAAGGAGCCTGGTGAAAGAAGGCGGCTGTGGCAGTTTGCACGCGCGAGAGGCGTGACGCGGCGGCGCTTCTTGCAGTTGCTGACAGCTGGAGGGACGGCGGCGGTACTGGCGTCTTGTACTGGTCTGCAGCTGCCGACGGTGACGGCGCCGGCCGCGGACGAGACGGCGGCAGATGCTCCGCTGCATTACAAGGACGCGGCACTTTTTCTGGATCACGGTGATGGGAATCTGGAAGCGCGCCTGGAGAAAATGCAGGGGGTGATCACGCCTGTCCAGTCCTTTTTTGTACGCAACAACTCGGCCAGCATTGACGTGGACCCGGCGGCCTGGCGGCTTTCGGTCGGAGGGGACGCGGTCGCAAATCCGCTGGAACTGAGCTACGATGACATTTTGAATTTGCCCAGCCGCACGTTCATCTCGTACCTGGAATGCGCGGGAAATCATCGGGCCATGTTCGACCTGGTGAAGGGGCAGGCGGCCAGCGGGACTCCATGGATGACCGGGGCGGTCAGTAACGGCGCGTGGACGGGCGCGGCACTGCGGGACGTGCTGGTACGGGCGGGGATAACGGAAGAGGCGGTGAGCGTGCTGCTGGTTGGGCTGGACGCGGGATCGCCGGAGAAGGGCTTCCGCCGCGTGATGCCGGTCGGAAAGGCGATGGATCCGGATACGCTGCTCGCGTACGCGCTGAATGGAGAGGCCCTGCCGAGGGATCACGGCTTTCCGGTGCGGGCACTGGCGCCGGGATGGGTGGGTGCGGCCAGCATCAAGTGGCTGGGGCGCATTGTGGTCTCTACTGAACCGCTCTGGACGCGCAACAACACGACCTCCTACACGCTGATCGGTGATGCTTATCCGCCGGAGGGTGAAGCGCTGGGCAGGCCGGTGACAACACAGACGATCAAGAGTGCGCTGGCGCTGCCGTGGCCGGCCAATTTGGCGGCGGGCGCGCAGCACATTCACGGCTACGCGCAGTCGCCGCACGGCCCGATTGCGCAGGTGGAATGGAGCCTGGATTCGAGGGCGACCTGGCAGCGAGCGACACTGGTGGAGTCGGTGGTGGAACCTGCGATCGGGCGCCTTGTGGACGCGGGCAACGGCGGCGCCTTCAGGTACTCCTGGACGCGTTTCGACTTTGGGTGGGATGCGGAGCCAGGCGAGTATACGGTTATGACGCGCGCCACGGATGCGGCGGGCAGTACACAGCCGGACGAGATTCCTTTTAACGAGAAGGGCTATCTCTTCAACCAGCCGGTGCCGCATCCGATACGGGTAGCTTGAAGATGACCTTTACCGTTTGCGAGGGGCAAATTATGCATGAAATCGCCGATCATACACGAATCGTTTCGGTTGCCGAAATGCAGCGGCTGGAGAAGGAGGCCGATGCGGCCGGCCAGAGCTATGCGGCGATGATGGAGCAGGCAGGGACGGCGCTGGCCGAAGCAGTTCAGGAGAGCTTCGGCGGCAGCGCGGACCGATCGGTGTTGGTGCTGGTGGGGCCGGGCAACAACGGCGGCGACGGGCTGGTTTGTGCACGTCATCTCAGCGACGCTGGCTATCAGGTGCGGGTTTATCTGTGGGCGAGGGGCGGCTCTCCGGGCAAGGAAGAACAGGCTGGAAAGAGAGGGAACGCGAAGGTCCCGAGCAGAAAGACCGGGCATGAGGAGGATTATGAGGGCCATTTGGGCCGGGTTCTCGAACGCAATGTGCCGACCCACAGCGCCGAGGAGGACATGGATGGGGTGCAGCTTCTGGCATGGCTGGATGAAACCGACATTGTGGTTGACGCGCTGCTGGGGACTGGGGCAAACCGACCGATCGAGGGCGCGCTGGCTCGCATCCTGCAGCAACTGACGGAGGTCCGCAGCCGCCGTTTGCCGTCTGCGAGGACCGGGGCAGGTGAGGCTGGCACTGCGGGCGTCCCGGCTGCGGGAGGACCGGAGGCGCGGCGGTCTCTGAGCGTGGTTGCTGTCGATGTTCCGAGTGGTTTGAACGCGGACAGCGGCGCGCTCGATCCGGTTACGGTTGCGGCTGATATGACGGTCACGTTCGGGTGCGCGAAGACGGGCCAGTTCCAGTTTCCGGGCGCGACGGCCCTAGGTGAACTGGTGGTAGCGGACATCGGCATTCCGGCGGAAGTTACGGTGGACTCGCGAACGTTTTTCCTTTCGCCGGAACAGATGGCCGAGATTATGCCGACGCGAAGCCGCAACAGTCACAAGGGCGCTTTTGGCAAAGGGATGGCGGTGGTCGGCAGCGTCAATTATCCGGGCGCGGCTTTTCTCAGCTGTGCGGCGATGGGCCGGGTGGGGGCAGGGCTGGTGACAGGCGCGATTCCGCAGCCGGTGTGGGTGCCTGTTTCCTCGGCCCTGGCTGAACCGACGTGGATCCTTTTGAGCCACGATTTGGGCGTGGTGAACGAAGGGGCTACTGCCAATGTCAATACGAAGCTGGGCGAATATGATGCGCTGCTTATCGGCTGCGGGCTGGGCCAGGAAAGTGCCACGCGGGACTTTATGGAGCGGCTGTTGCGACGGAATCACAGGCGGCGCCGGTCGGCATTGCCGGGGGGATTTGCGGCGAGTGAGAGCGGGGAAGCCGAGGACGAGCAACCGGTTTCTGAAGCGGACCCGACTGCAGACGGCGAAGCGGAAGGGGATTCAGCAACCGATTCTCCATTCGGAACGATCCGGCGGCGGGATCAACTGCCGGCCGAGGCTCCACCGCTGCCGCCGACGGTGATAGATGCGGACGGCCTCAATAACCTGGCCCAGTTGGAGGAGTGGCCGTCGCTGCTGCCGGCCGAATGCGTCCTGACGCCCCATCCGGCGGAGATGGCGCGTCTCTGCGGCTTTGCATCTGTGCAGGATGTGGTCGACAACCGTTGGGAACTGGCGCGGGAGCGGGCGGCAGAGTGGCAGGCAGTGGTCCTGCTCAAAGGGCCTTATACGGTGATCGCAACACCGGAAGGGGAGCTGGCTGTTCTGCCGGTTGCCACGGCGGCGCTGGCTACGGCGGGCACCGGCGACATTCTGGCCGGCGCCATCACCGGCCTGCTGGCCCAGGGTCTGTCTCCTTTTCAGGCCGCCTGCCTTGGGGCCTGGCTCCAGGGGCGGGCCGGTGAACTGTGTGAACAGAGGATCGGAAGCGCTGGGGCAATTGCCTCGGATCTGCTGCCGCTTTTGCCGGCGGCGATGAATGAGCTGCGGGATTAGACAGTTGCGTTGGACCGGCTACGAGTTGTTGGCGCTGGGCTGCCAGGCCTGGCGCAGGGCTCGCGCGCGCTCGATCAGGTCCGCCATGGGCTGGTCTGGTCCGGTGACGAGGGCGCTGCCAACACCGAGGGCTGCGGCGCCGGCTTTGGCCCAGGCGGCGGCGTTTTCGGGGCCGATACCGCCGGTAGGCACGAACTGGATATCATCGAGCGGGGCGCGCAGGGCTTTGAGGTAGGCAGGGCCGCCGACATTGGCGGGAAAGAGTTTGAGCAGACGGGAGCCGGCGGCGTGGGCGGTCTCGGCTTCGGTGGCGGTATAGACACCGGGGATGTGCAGGGTGTCGGTCTTGCGAGCGCGAGCCACGACGGCTGGATTCAGTCCGGGCGCGACGGTGAACTGGGCGCCAGCCGCGGCGGCGGCATCGAACTGTTCTACGGTACGCACGGTTCCGGCGCCGACATTCATATTTGTGCCGAAGCGCGCCCGCAGCATTTGGATCAGCTCCAGTGCGCCGGGCGTGTTGAGTGTCACTTCCATTACAAGCACGGGGGCGGCCAGCAGAGCGTCGCCGATCTCGAGCACTTTGTGGGCGGGAAAGTCGCCGCGCACGATAGCGACGATGCCGTCGTCCAGCACCCTGCGGGTCATCTCACCTATTCCGTAACTTTTTTGCGGGCTCATGTCACGCGGCGGTAACACATGGGCAACCCCTCCTGGAAAAAAGAAGACATTTGGACAGCTTCTGCTTTTGGAGCAATTTCTCAAATGCTCCGAAGTTATAGTAGTATAGCATTGACCATATCGCCGATTGGAGGAATACCTGCATGAATATTGCCCTGGACGTCATGGGCGGGGACAACGCACCACGCGAAATCGTAGCTGGCGCGATACTGGCAGCGCGCCAGTACGATGTAACCGTCTCGCTGGTCGGGCGGCCGGACGTAATAGAGCGGGAGCTGGCAAGACATCTGACTCACCGGTTGGATCTGCCGATTGTGCCTGCGTATGAAGTGATCGAGATGTCCGACAAGCCGGCCAAGGCGGTACGGACCAAGAAGGACAGTTCGATGGTTGTGGCGTGCAAGCTGGTGAAGGAAGGCAAAGCCGATGCCTTTGTGACAGCAGGCAACACGGGCGGCGCGTTGGCGGCCGGTATTTTGCATTTTGGACGGATGCAGAGCATTTTGCGTCCGGCGTTGATTGTTCCCTTTCCCACCTTGCGGGGATTCTGCCTGATTTTGGATGTGGGGGCCAATACCGAGGTCAAGCCGGAGCAGTTGCAGCAGTTCGCCGTGATGGGAAGCGTTTACTCGCGGCGCATCATGGGTGTGCGAAATCCGAGTGTTCGCATTCTGAGCAATGGTGAGGAGGAGGGCAAAGGCAATCACCTGGTTCTGGAGGCGACTGCACTGCTGGAGAAGACGCCCGGAATCCGATTTATGGGCAACATTGAAGCTCGGGACGTGACCAGTGGGATAGCTGATGTGGTGGTCACAGACGGGTTTACGGGCAATGTCTTTATGAAGGGCGCCGAGGGCATTGTCAAGTTACTCCAGGGCGTGCTGTTGGATGAGATCACCGCCGGGCCGATCAGCAGCATTGGCGGTTTATTGGTGCGCTCAGCGCTTCGCAGGATGGCGCGGCGACTCGATGACAGTGAGTTCGGCGGGGCGGTGCTGCTGGGCCTGTCCAATCTGATGGTTGTCGGACATGGCAGAAGCAACGCCAACGCCATCCGTCACACGATTCGAAACGCCAAGCAGTTGATCGATTCGAGCCTGATTGAGGAGACAAGGTCAGGCGTAAACGAAGTTATCGACAGCCCAGATGAACTGGTAGTCATCGAGCAATAGCCAGCCGGGTCACAGAAGAAAAATATTACATGAAAGTGTACCGCAATCTGCCAGCGATAAAATCGAGAGAACAGCGAGGGCGACGAATTGCCCTGGGAGGGCTGGTGATTCTGTTTGTCGGCCTTCTTGCCAGTTTTACACCTAACTGGTTTCCGCCGGACGAACCGGCAGCTAACGCTTTGGCCGGGTTTGTCCAACGGTATTGGACAGTTGTCAGCTTTGGCGCGCTGGCGGTGGGCTTTATCGCCTCCAATGTAGGGAGTTATTACATTAACCGCTTTGCGCCGCGGCGCTGGCCGGGCAGCAAACGGGTGGCGCGGCCGGACGAGCTTGTCGAGAACGGGTTGAAAGGATTTGACGACAAGTATGCGCTTTTCCTGTGGGGTCTGGATGAGGTGCCCTACATATTGGTCGGACCGCTCGGTGTGCGTGTGTTTCTTGTGCGCAGCGACAAAGGGACGGTGCGCGTGTACGGGGACAAGTGGCGGGAACGGTTCAGTATGGGCCGCATGCTGATGTTTCTCAACCGGGAAGGGCTGGGCAACCCGGTTCGTGAGATAGAAGATACGGAACGGCGCGTCCTGGAACTGCTTCAGGAGGGGGAGGCCAGCGGAGAGTTGAAGGTGAACGCTGCCGAGGTGCCGATCGAAAGCGCGGCCGTTTTCATTAATCCGGCGACACAACTGGAGATTGAGAATCCCTCGATGCCGGTGTTGCGAGTCGATCAGTTGAAGAAGTATGTGCGCACAAAGAAGGACCAGCAGCTGGATGCCGGCGAAGTGCGCGCGGTGACCGATTATCTGCTAAGTGTGAGCGCGCTGGCTTAGCGGCGGCGCCGATGTTTTGAACCCCATCATTCAAACCCCAACCTTCGTTCCTTCAAACTGACAAACTTTGTGCGGGTGATGATCAGGTGATCGAGCACATCGATCTGTAGCAGCTTGCCCGCGGCGACGATTTGTTTTGTCACCTGCACGTCTTCGGGGCTGGGTGTAGGGTCGCCGCTGGGATGATTGTGGACGACGATGAGCGATGCGCTGTTGGCCCGCACGGCCTCTGTAAAGATTTCGCCGACGCGAATGACGGCGGCATTGAGACTGCCAGAATAGACTACCGGGGACCGCTGGACATGGTTTTTCGTGTCCAGGAGTACGACCCGCACCTGTTCCCGCTCCAGCATACCCATTTCCAACATCAACAGATTGGCGACATCGGTTGGGCTCTGAATTTTGTCGCGCTCCTGGGGCGCGGCGAGCAGGAGTCTGCGGCCCAGCTCGATGGCGGCCTTGATCTGCGTGACTTTGGCTTTACCGACGCCATGGGACTCTGTCAGTTCCTCGAAACTGGCACGGGCCAGGCCGGTGAGGCCATTGAATTCGGTCAGTATCCGCTCAGACTGGCGGATGACGTTTTCGCCGCGGCCACCGGTGCGCAGCACGATTGCGAGGAGCTCTGCGACGCTGAGGGCGCCGGCGCCAACGTACTCGAGCCGTTCTCTGGGGCGCAGATCTTCCGGCATCTCTTTGATTGTGTAGTCTGTACGGGCGCGTGGAGCGGGCGCGTCGCTGGTGAGGTAGTCGTTTGCAGGTGATTCGATGGCGAGGGGGATATCGTCCATTGGGTAGCCTTGTGTGGATATGCGGTTTTTGTGTGTTGCGTAACTACTGAGCTATTTAAAGTGCCTGTCTTGACCCGCCCTTTATCTTTGCCGCGGTTCAGTCAAACAGATTACCTTTTTGGTTGGCGGCAGCCAGGTTGCTGGAGCGGCACCGCTAGAATGCGCAGACACGGTCGGTGAGCGATGGTTTTGTAGGGGGGCGTTGCGGGGGCGCAGCCCCTGCACAAGGGAGGGCCGAAGGCCCGACCGCCCAGAACTGCAGTGGTCAGTGGTTAGTGGTCAGTGAGAAACGCTTTCGCTCGCCTCATTCAGGATCGCAACTTCGTTGTGGCTGCGCAGTTTCTGTGTTGCTTAATTGAACACCATGGTTACAGTGCGGACCAAAAAACCTGGAATGTCTGCGAGCGCCGGGCGCAGTGGAAACCAGGTTGAAGCCGGCGGCGGCGCCTTTGGCCGCATCGCGCATACGCCGGTTCGTTTCGCTATTGGCTCAACGGATGATGCGATCTACAGAGAAGGGAGCCAGGTTCCAGGCAAGCGGTTGCTCGAGAGCTTGCTCGGTCACAAGCTTGCCGCTGAATGGGCCGAGAGTGAGACCGGTAGGTCCGTGGCCGGTTGCAAGATAGACGCCCTTCACGCCGGGAACGGCTCCAAGCAGCGGCAGATGATCAGTTGTATAGGGACGCAGGCCGACGCGGATTTCATGGATGGCGGCGTCGCGCAGGCCGGGGGCGAGGCGCAGAGCCTGGTGCAGGACTTCCTGAATGCCGCCGACGGTGGCATCGGGAGAATAGCCGCTGCCGGTTTCGCGGGTGGCACCTACGGCGACACGGCCGTCGGGCCAGGGCACTTGATAGTGGCCGCTCAAGCCATTCACGATAGACCAGGCGCTGCTATCCTGGCCGTAGATGCGCAGATGGATGATTTGCCCGCGCTGGGGGGCAACGGGAATCTGCACATTCAGCTGGCTGCCGAAGGCGACTGACCAGGCGCCGCCGGCTATGAGAACTGAGCGGGCGGTATACTCTTCCCCTGCGGCGGTGCGCACTCCGTGCACTTGCCCGCCCGCCATTAACAGAGCCGAAACGTCGGCGTCGACTGTTTGTACGCCGCGTGTGCGCAGGCCGCGCTCGAGGGCTGCGGTGATGAGCCGGCCGTCGACGCGGCGGGCATCGGGCTGGAGGAGGACGGCGTCGGCGTCGGCCAGTAGAGGGTAAAAGTCGGCGCGGGCTTCGGCGGTTGTGATGCGACGGATATGCTGTGCGGGCGGCGGGCGGCGTTCCTGCTGGCGGGCGTAGATTGTCGGCTCCATTGCTGCCAAGGCAGCCGCTTCAGCTTCGCCGACAGCGACGGTCAACTTGGAACAGTGGCTGTAGGCCTGGGAGAGTTCTGCAACGGGCACGCCGTCGGCGGTGAGATCTTCGATCAGCACGGAATAGTACTGCAGTGCGTCGAGTGCGAAATCGTACCAGAGGCGGCCGTCGCGGGTGCTGCTTTCGGGGGCGAGGATACCGGCGCCGGCATCTGTGGCGCGGCCGGCGTCACGTCTGTCGCACAGGAGCGTACCGGCGCCCAATTGGCCGGCGCGATAGGCTGCGGCTGCTCCGACGATTCCGCCGCCTATGATGATGAGATCGAAGTCCATGGGAGATCCTTAAGCTAGTACAGTCCTGCAAATGGGTTTCTTATAAAGATGGTATTGGCGGAATACGTGCGTACTTGGCTTCATCTCGAATCGTCTAATTCTGGCTGGCAGCCTGAATCTGAAAAATAGTGCCGCTGTAATCAAGGAGGTAGAGATTGCCGGCTTCGTCTTCGCCGAAACTGCTGAAGCTGTGGGTGCTATCAAGGAGCAATTTAGTTTCCCAGAGGCCGTTCACATTTCGCAGCCCCCAAATGCGGCCGGTAACATAGTCTGCGTAAAAGTAGATGCCCTGCAAGGAGGGTTGATCCTGCCCGCGGTAGACGTAGCCGCCGGTGATGGAAAGACCGCTGGCACGGTCGTACTCGGCGACGGGCAGCGTCTGACCTGCTATGGAGCAGCCGGATGAGGGATTGTAGCAGTGAAGACCTTCGGTGATGCGCCAGCCGTAGTTTTCGCCGCCAGGGCTGTTGGCGGGTTGAAAGTTGACCTCTTCCCAGGCGTTCTGGCCTACGTCGGCGATGTAGATATCACCGGTTGCGCGGTCGAAGGAGAAGCGCCAGGGGTTGCGCAGACCGTAGGCCCAGATTTCGTCCAAGAATTCGTCATTGCCGACAAAGGGATTGTCGGCGGGAACCGTGTAGGGTGCGTCGGTGGTTGAGGTGACATCGATGCGCAGGAGTTTACCCAGCAGCGTCTGGCCCTTCTGGCCGTTGTCCTGGGGATCGCCGCCACTGCCGCCATCGCCGGTCCCAATCCACAGGTTGCCATCGGGTCCGAAGGCGATCTGGCCGCCGTTGTGGTTGCGCCAGGGTTGAGAGAACTGCAGGATGATCTCTTCCGAGTCCGGATCAACCTGGTGGACACCGGCGCGCAGGCGGAAACGGGAGACGCGTGTGTGCAGAGCACCGGGCAGGGTAGTTGTATAGTTGACGTAGAGGACGCGACTGCCGGCAAAATCCGGGGGAAAGGCGATGCCCAACAACCCCCTTTCACCGCAGCAGCTCACACGATCGCGGATATCCATGAATGGGGACTGGCCTTGGACGCCATTGGTGAACTCCTGAACCAGCCCTATCTGCTCAACTACATACAGCCGGCCGGAACCGTCCCTGGCGCTGGCCAGGTCTACGGGATTTCTCAGTCCGGAGAGCGTTTCGACCAGGGTTATGTCCGGCCAACTCGGGGGCAGCTGCGGTTCGGGGGTGCTGGTTTGGGGCGCGGCCCCTTCGGGGGCGGGTGTCGGTGTCGAGGCAGGTGTGTTGGCGGGCGCGGTGGTGGGGGTGGAGGCGGCCGCGCCGCTTTCGTCCGGTTGCTGAGAAGGGGGAGGAGCGCTGGGCGTACATGCGGTGACGAAGACTGCGCCGATCAGTACGCAGATTTTCCAGAATCGGCAGGAGGCTTGGATCTTCATTTTATTCCTTTATCAGGTCACTACTCAGCAAATGCACGCAAGCGGCTATGTGGTGAAAGGCCCTGGGCACATACAGCTACCCACGATCTCAGGGCTGGCCGGATCGAGCTTCGCCCGGTTGAAGCATCGTCCCACAGGAGAGCTGTGGACAGGGTCAAGAGGAACAATCCTACCAGCAGAGACGTAAGTGCGTCCAGTTTCCAGGCGGTCGTGATCGGGTCGTGAGGCAACGGGTTGGCGCGGCGCGCCATTTATCCCCAGCGGTGCTCGGGCGGATCGAACAGGAAACCGTGAAACAGCTTGCGGCGATCAGGGGACAGGCTGTTATAGAACTGGCTGGGATAGCCCCAGTGCTCCTGCGAAGCGATCATCCAGGGATGCTCGTAGGCGTAGTAGAGCATACTGCGCTGGCCCTCCTCACGGGTGAACGGGCCGGCCGAATGCAGTAGAGCATTGTGGAAGAGGATGGCGGTTCCGGCGGGCGCGCAGATCTCGGTGACGCCGGCAGAGCTGCCCCAGCGTTGCAGGTCTTCGCGGTCAGGGGCGGAGGCCGTTTTGTGGCTGCCCGGCAAGACACAGAGATTGCCCTGACCGGGTTGTGTCATGTCGGTCAGATAGTAGCCTATCTTGAGTTGCAACAGGGGAATTGGGGCGCCGAGGTTGCGGAATCCTTCGTCGATACCGTCGATATGCCATCCCATGCTGCGCCCGAGCAGGTCGCAGCCGTGCTCGAGGATTGCGTCAGAAGCGTGGTGATGCGGGCGTGTGTTGAGCAGGCCGGTGACGTAGGGCCAGATGGCGGGCCAGTCGAGCATCTCGAGAAACAGCGGATCGTCATCGAGTATGTAGAAGATACGGGTGCTCTCTGCGCCCATGATGTTGGTCATGCCGGTTTGGGGCAGGTCCTGCTCCTGCAATTGGCGCCGCCGCTGGATCACGCGGTGGAGAGCGTGGAGCAAGGCGGTGACGTGGTCGGCGTCGAGGAACTCTTCGAGGACAAGGTAGCCATTGTTGTCGAAGAAGAAGCGTTCGGCGAGGGTGGGGCTTTCGTCACTGGCGGCGGCTGGCGCGTTTTGCCGGGTTGCTGACGACCCGTTCGCTGCTACTTTTTTTGCCACAGTTGGGCCTCCCCTGATTCATTGGCGTATAGATTCTTTGCGGCTTTAGCGGGTTTGAGAGGGACTTTCGGCGGCGGTAGAAGGGGAACGTTTGCTGAAAGGGCTGCGCGATGGTGTTGCTCGGCAGAAATCGCGGCGGGCGACCGATGTGCGGAGCACTATGTATCCTCGGTAATGGCGATAGCCCGCACGGGTGATCCGTCGCGGCCGGTAATTTTGAGGGGCAGGGCGGTAAATTCAAACAGGGGCTGGCCGATCTGATCGAGGTTGGTCAGGTTTTCGACGATGAGAACATCGCTGCCCAGGAGTACGAAATGGGCGTCGTTGGGCGGATAGTCAACCGACGGTGTGTCGATTCCGAGCAGTTCGATGCCGCAGTCCACGAGGAAGCGGGCGGCGTTGCGGGTCAGAGGCGGATACTCGGTGAAATAGTGGGCTGTGCCCCAGTTGCGCGCCCAGCCGGTGTTGAGAACGACTTTCGGGGTGCGGCTGATGGCATGGCGATGGGGGGCCAGATCATGTTCGGTGATCTCTTCGTTAGCCTGCTTATGCGAGAGGTCGAGCAGCAGGGCGGGCCCGATGCACTGCGCCAGGGGGATCTGATCGATGGTGGGACGGCCGTGATAGAAGTGGAAGAAGGAGTCCATGTGGGTGCCGGTGTGGAGGGAGGCGCGCACTGTGCTGGTATTCATATATCCTGGTGTGCCGGGTGGAAGGTCGGCGGGGATAGACATCTGCACGTCGATTTCAACCGGAGGATCGCCGGGAAAGGGGGGCGTCGAGGGAGCAAGGGGATAGCTCAGGTCGACAATTTTGCGCGGCATATGGTTTCTCCGTGCAGGTTGCATTCGGGGGGCCGGCTGGGAATGGACCGAGATTGGCGAGGGGCATTTCGTTGCATTGGCGGCCCTGATCGTACACTGAACCATCCATCAGTAATAGGTGGTATCCTTTACCGATTCAGTATTGACAGCTTTGCGCCAACATACTATACTTCAGAAATTCCCGGTTTTATCTATTCGATTCCCAACGGTTGAACTATAGCGATCATGCGTACATTCTGCAACATCATTACCGATGGGATGCTCGACTACCTGGTGGCGATTTACGAGTTGAGCGAGACCACCGACAGGATATCTACGTCCGTGCTGGCGCAGAAGATGGAGGTGTCGCCGGCTGCGGCCAGCAGCATGACAAAGCGGCTGACGGAGACGGGGCATGTGGTTCGTTCTGTGCGGACGGGCATCCAGTTGACCGGTCAGGGCCGTCTTGCGGCGTTGCAGCTTCTACGCAGACACCGGCTGCTGGAGGTGTTTCTGATCGAGGTGATGGGATTCACCTGGGATCAGGTGAAGGCAGAGGCGATGCGGCTGGAACACGCTATCAGCGCGGAGTTCGAGAAGCGCATGGAAATTTTGTGCAATTACCCGACGCACTGCCCGCATGGCGATCCGGTTCCGAGCGAGGACGGCCGGATACTGAGCGAAGAGTTGGTCTGCCTGGCGGAGTTGCAGCCCGGACAGGCGGGTGAGTTGCGTCGGGTGGCAAATCACAGCGCGCCGATGCTGCGCTATCTGTCTCAGTTGAATCTTGAGCCCGGATATAAGATTCGAGTGCTCAATGTTGAACCGTTTGACGGGCCGAGCACGGTTCAGATTCAGGACGAAGGTACGCAGGCGGACCCGGAGAGCCTGGTGAAGATAATTGGCCGCTCGCTGGCGAAACGCCTTTTTGTGAAATTGACTGAGCAGGCTGCGGCGTAGTCGCGCCTCGTTCTGCACAGTACTCGCATGGATTCTCCCCTCAAGACGCGTTTTCTTAGCGAAATCGCAGCACATCCAACCACTCTGCGCAGCATCCTCATAGCCATTTTTCTGCTGCTCGCTGCCGTCTGCAGCAGCCCGCCCCTGTTAGCCCAAGGCGATACAACTGACATCACTGCCGATGAGGTGAACGAGGTTGCCCAGCATCTGTGGTGCCCTCTGTGCGGCGGCAGGTTACGGCTGGACAGCTGTGAACTGAAGGCGTGCGGGCAGATGAAGGAGTTAATTGCCATCAAATTGGCGGAGGGTGCGGACGCGGAGTCGATCAGGGACTATTTTTTGGAGCAGTACGGACCGCAGGTTCTGGGTGAACCGCCGCGGGAGGGATTCAACTGGCTGGCGTGGATCTTGCCGGTGGTGGCGGTCGTGGGCGGCGCGATTTTTCTCTGGACGCGTCTTCAGGAGATGACGCGCCCGCGGTCAGCGGCGCCGGCCGGAGCAGCCGGCGGCGAGGTGGACGAGCGGGAGCGGCGGCTGGACGAGGAACTGGCCCGCTATGACTGAAGTGACGGAGTCGAAGGGCAGTACGCCTCATGCAGTTGACAGCGATGCCCCTCTGAATTCGCAGTCGGAACGGCAGATTGAAGCGCCATCGACGCGTGCTGTGAAAATCTGGCGTGTTCTGTTCCTGGTTGCGGGCGCGGCGTTTATCGTTCTGCTGGCAGTGCGGTTGTGGCAGACGAATGTGCAGGGACAGCGGGCGGCAGGCGAGTCGCCGGACCTGCGCTTCACGACATTCGAAGGCGGGGATATTGATCTGCGCGAACTGCGGGGAAAAGGCGTGGTGATCAATTTCTGGGCCAGCTGGTGTACTCCGTGCCGCGACGAGGCGGCTCTGCTGGAGCGGACATGGCGTCGGGAAAAAGACAACGGGATTGTCTTCCTCGGGCTGGATTATCTGGATCAGGAGCCGGCGGCACTCGCTTATCTGGCAGAGTTTGATATTACTTACCCCAATGGCCCGGACCTGCGCAGCCAGGCAGCCCGCCGTTTTCGGATCCAGGGTGTGCCTGAGACCTTTTTCGTCGACCCCGAAGGTAGAATTGTTGAGACTGTTGTGGGACCGATCGCGAGTCAGCAGGAACTTGACGCGCTGCTGGAGCGGATCCGTCCTTGATAGGCGGTGACCTCGTACGCGCCACCGTCGTGATTTGATTTGCCCCGGCGACGGTCTCTTTCTTCACTGAAAACTGTGCTACAATGGCGAGGTTGCGCGTGAACTTACTGTCAGTGATCTATAGGCTCGAACATGCAATTTAGCAGCAGTAATTCAGTCCACTGCTGCAGCGCGCCGGTCCGCGCCTGGTGATGCAGAAGACAAAGTGTAGGTAGTCCAGTGAGAACAGTGCAGATAGAAACTCTTCCCCTGAGATACCAGAAGGATGTTTTCTCTGCTGTCGCAACACTACAGCGTTTCGGTGCAGAGCGCGTAATTCTGTATGGTTCGATAGCACTGGGAGACGCGCGCGAGGACTCCGATCTGGATATCTGTGTGGAGGGACTGCCTAATGAGAATTTCTTCCGCGCTTTAGGAGAGTGTCTTCTACATTCGGAGCATTCCATCAGCGTAATCGATCTGCAAAGTAGCTACGGACTCCTAAGAAGTCGAATACTGCAAGAAGGTCTGGTGTTATATGAACGCGAGCGAGTTTGAGCAAGAGCTTGGTAAATGACGAATAAACAGTCCTATCACTTGATCACTCTTGGATGTCCAAAGAATGAGGTTGACAGTGACGGCATGGAGATGCTGTTGCGGCAGGCCGACATTGACGCCAGCGACGATGCGCGGCAGGCGGATGTATTGATCGTGAACACTTGCGGCTTTCTGGAGGCTGCCAAGGAGGAATCGATCGGTGTGTTGCAGGAGTTGGCGGATGGAAAGCGGCGGCACCAGATGCTGATCGCGGCTGGCTGCCTGGCGCAACGCAACGGCGAGGAAGTGTTGGAGCGGGTGCCGCAGGTGGACGGTCTGCTGGGAACGCGGCGCTGGATGGATGTGGTGGATTTGGTCAAGCAGGTGCGCGGCGGGCCGGAGCAGCGAAGGTTGCAACGGTACAGCCTGTTGGGTGATCCGGATGAAACGTACGTGGAGGCGGTGCCGCGGCCAGCGGTGGCTGGAGGCAGCGCGTATCTCAAGATCTCCGACGGCTGCAACGCGCCGTGTGCGTTCTGTACGATCCCCAGTTTCAAGGGCAAGCTGCGCAGCCGCCCGATAGAGGCGGTGATCGACGAAGCCAATGCATTGGTGGAGGCTGGCGCCAAGGAGCTGGTGATCGTCGCCCAGGACACAACCGACTTTGGACGGGACCAGGGTGAACCGGATAGCCTGCCGCGCCTGTTGAGCGCGCTCTGCAACCGGACAAGCGACGCTTTGAAGTGGGTGCGGCTGATGTACGCCTATCCGGGGCACGTCAGCGATGGGTTGATAGAAGTGATGGCGAGCCAGGATAAGATCGTGCCCTATCTGGATATGCCGCTGCAGCACGGAGACCCGCGCACGCTGCGCCGTATGCGCCGACCCTCGCGGCTGGAGATGATCTACGATCACGTGGAAAAGCTGCGGACGGCGATGCCGGATATCGCGCTGCGCACTACGTTTATTGTTGGCTATCCGGGCGAGACGGAAGAGGAGTTTCAGGGGCTGTTGAAATTCGCGCAGGCGATCGAATTCGACAAGGTGGGCGCATTCCCCTTCAGCCCGGAGCCGGGGACGCCGGCGGCGGCGCTGCCCGATCCGGTTCCGGAAGAAGAAAAAGAGGAGCGCTACGATCGGTTGATGGAAGTCCAGCAACCGATCAGTCTGCGCAAGAATCAGGAGCAGGTAGGACGGGTTCTCGACATCCTCGTCGAGGGCCAGGGCGAGGTCGCGGAGAGCGGGGCACCGCTGCTTTTGGGGCGCAGTTACCGCGACGCGCCGGAAGTGGACGGTCTTGTGCTTGTGCCGGGCATTGCGGGTGCGCCCGTTGGAACAGTTCTGGAGGTACATATCAATGGCGCGTTGGAATACGATCTGGTGGGAGAGCCGCTGATCGCAGAGACATTTTCCAGCCGCACAGAGCTGCTCGCTGACCTCAAGTAGGTATCACCTTTCGCGGCACGGAGACCGTTATGGCCAAACTTCTGAAGTTGGAACGGGATCTAGCCGCGCTGGAGCAGGATCCCACACTCAGTGAAGATGACAACCTGGCAGCGCGCTTTGAGGCGCTGAAGACGCTCGACTTTCTGGCGGAAGCATTCCAGATACACGCCGAACAGCAGTCGGCCGCAACCGGTTTGCGACGGGTGCGCGCATTGCGGGGCGACCTGGAAGAGTGCAACCAGGATTTCTTTCGGACGTTGCGTAAAGGCATCCGAACGGGAGTGGTCACAGCGCGTCAACTGCGGACACTGTTCGATGGCAACTGCCGCTACCGGCAGGACGATAGCGAGTGGCTGCACTTCAGGGCGGATGCCGCGGACGAGCTGGCCGCGGGGCTGTTCCACAGCGACTGCCCGCCGCAGCCGTGGGAAGGCAGCGACAGCGAAATGATTCACTACGAGCCGACGCCGGTGAGTGCGCTGCTCGAACTGGTGGACCGCGTGCCACTGACGGGCGCCGACAGATTTGTGGACATTGGGTCCGGGTTGGGACAGGTGGCGCTGCTGGTGCATCTGCTGACGGGCGTGGAGGCGGTCGGGCTGGAGGTGTTGCCGGCGTATGTGGACCATGCCCGCAGTGAAGCGGCGAGGCTGGGAATCGGACAGGTGGCGTTCAGACAGGGGGACGCGCGCAGCGCAGACCTGTGCGGGGGCACGGTCTATTTTCTCTATTCGCCTTTCCAAGGAGAGATGTTGCGGACCGTAATCGGCAGGCTGCGCCGCGAGGCATGCGAGCGGCGGTTGACAGTTTGCTCATTTGGTCCGTGTACAACGCAGATCGCGGCGGAGAGCTGGCTGACCGGTGAAGACGCGGGAGTGGGCCATGAGTTCCGGCTGGGGATCTTTCACAGCAGCGGCTAGGGGCGAAAACGAATGAAGGCACCGACACGGGAACGCGCCCACGCCGATGCCTTCCGTTGCAGATAGCTGTCAGGACTCCGAGCAGCCTGCCGAGCGTATTTGATTAGCCGCCCATGTGGAAGACCGCCATCTTCGTTTCGGTCATTTCTTCGACGGCGTACTTGGGCCCTTCTTTGCCCATGCCGCTCTCCTTCAGGCCGCCATAGGGCATCAGGTCGGCGCGCCACTGGGTACCCCAATTGACATGCAGGTTGCCGGACTCGACCTCCTGCACAAATCTCATCGCCCAATCGATATTCTGCGTGAAGATCGCCGCGCTCAGGCCGTAGTTGGTGTCATTGGCAAGGGCGATGGCCTCGTCGATGTCGCTGACAGAGGTCACGCCGACAACGGGGCCAAAGACCTCGTCGCAGGAGATTTTCATTTGCGGGCTGACGTTGGAGACGATGGTCGGCTGGTACATCTGACCTTCGCGCCCCCCGCCGAGGACGAGCTCGGCGCCGCCGCTTACAGCTTCCTCAACCCACTGGTCAACGCGTACGGCGTCTTCTTCGCGAATCATCGGGCCCATTTTGGTGGCATCGGCGAGCGGGTTGCCGGTTGTGATGTTTTCGACGGTCGCTTTGAAGGCGTCGAGAAAGTCGCCGTGTATCTTCTCGTGGGTGACGACGCGCTGGGTGGAGATGCAGACCTGGCCGGCGTTGGAGTAACCGGAGGCGGCGGCGGCCTGGGCTACGCGTTCGGGGTCGGCGTCGGGCATGACGATGAGGGGCGCGTTGGAGCCAAGCTCCATGGTTACGCGCTTGAGGCCGGCGGTGCGGCAGATGTGCTCGCCGATGTCGCGGCTGCCGGTGAAGGTGATTTTGCGTACGCGTGAATCGGCGCAGAGGGCGTCGCCGATGACACTGCCGGAGCCGGTCAGGCACTGGAGCGCTTCGGGCGGTGTGCCGGCTTCGAGGAAGATCTCGACCAGTTTCAGCGCCGAAAGCGGTGTGTCGGTGGCCGGTTTGAGAATGATGGCGTTGCCGGCGGCCAAGGCGGGACCGATCTTGTGGCAGACCAGGTGGAGGGGGAAGTTGAAGGGGCTGATGCCGACGATGACGCCGCAGGGCACGCGCACGGTAAAGCCGAACTTGCCGGCGGCGCCGGGTGCGCCGTCAAGGGGGACGACTTCGCCGCCGAGGCGCTTGGCCTCTTCGGCGGAGAGGGCGATGATTTCGACCGCGCGCGAGGCTTCGATGCGGCCTTCGGCGATTATTTTGCCCTCTTCAAGGGTGATGGTGCGGGCCAGATCTTCGTTACGTTCCTCCATCAGGTGGGCGGCTTTGTGCAGGATTTCATAGCGTTCGTAGCCGGTGAGACTGGCCATTGCTTTGGCTCCGCGTTCGGCGGTTGCCAGCGCCAGCTCCACGTCGGCCGCATCGCCTCGGGGAATGGTGTCGACGACGGAGCCGTCGAATGGGTGCAGAACTTCGATCTTTTCTGATTTGTCCACCCACTGCCCGCCAATGTGCATCTTCATCGAATTCTTCTCCTTATTGTCGGAATCTTTTCAGAATGGTTGGCTTGCTTTATGTGTTTTCGCTGCGAGATTGGCGCCAGCGAACTTCACTCTAGTTCAGGGCCCGGCACCCGTTTCCATTCAAGCGGCTCTGCATCACCATCATAAGTGGGGACCAGGTTTTGAACGAGTTTCTGTGCCTGCGGCGGCCAAGAGGACACCTGCGTCTGGTCACGGCTCAAGCTGGATTGGATGGGGGGCGGTGAGATCTCGAAATTGGGATGATACCAGAGCGTGATGACCGTGCGGCGTTCTCGCGTCCGGTTGGGGAAGGAGCCGTGGAGGAGCCTGGCATCGCCGATGACAAGGTCGCCGGCGCGCACTGGAACAGCCCTGTCTTCGGGCATTGGTTGATAGGCGGGATGGGATGGGTCGGTGGCCCGGCTCAGCTCCTCGTTATGCGTGGTGTGGACGGAGTCATGTATACGATGGCGTTTGCGGTGGGAGCCGGCGATGACGCGCAGGCAGCCGTTCTCGATACTGGTGTCCACGAGATAGTACATGAGAAAGAGTTGGAGGGGGAGATCGGTGTAGCTGACCGGATCATTCCATGCCCACCAGTCCTGGTGCCAGAAGAGGGGCGGCGAGTGGCCGGGTTTGCTGATCACGAACCCGGACGTCCAGCGAGAATCGGGGAAGCCCAGAGAGTCCAGGGCGTCGAGTGCAGGTTGATAGGCCACGAGTTCGGCAAAAAAGGGGTCATTGTAAACACTTATCATGCTGCCTGTGGACTTGTATCTGTCGAAGTGCTCGGCGGGCTGGGCTGCGATGAGGTCGTTGCTGGCGACGCGCACGCGTTCCAACATTTCCGGTGACAAGATTTGTTCCAAGACGCAGTAGCCAGCGCGTAACAGTTGCTTGCGCGTGTCGTGGAAGTTTGGCGCTCTTGTCATAAACATGCCTCCCCTGCGAAGTGTAGCATGAATCACAAGAAAGAAGGGAAATGCGACTGTGAGTTCGTTCGTTGCCTGCCCTGGTTACAGACTGGGCACGGAGCTGCGGCTCTTTGTGGAGATACGGAATTGACCCCGCGAATTCAGGCACGCTTGTCACTCTGCTCTGGTGCAGTTTCCTCTAGAAGCTCTGGGCCACTTGCCGCGTTACAAAGTCCACTTTCTCGACAATGCAGAATGGACAGGAGAAAAAGAGACAGTTGTATCCCGTCAAGCGCCCGCGGATATCACTTCAGTTCAGGTCCCGGTACGCGGTTCCACTCCAGAGGCTCTTCGTCACCCTCATAAGTGGGAACCAATCTTTGGACGAGCTTCTGCGCTTGCGGCGGCCAGTTGGCGACACTCGTCTGTGTGCGGCTCAGATTGGATTGGATGCGGGGCGAGGAGATGTCGAAATTGGGATGGTACCAGATTGTGATGACTGTGCGCCGCTCGTCGGTCTGGTTGGCGTAGGAGCCGTGGAGCAGCCTGGAATCGCCGATTACCAGATCGCCGGCGCGCACGGGCACAGCCTGATCTTCCGGAATCTGCTGATAGGCAGGATGGGTTGGGTCGGTGGCGCGGCGCAGTTCATCGGTATGGGCGGTGTGCACGACATCGTGCATAGGATGGCGCTTGAGATGGGAACCGGAGATTACGCGCAGGCAGCCGTTCTCGATGCGGGTATCCACAAGATAGTACATCAGAAATAGCTGCATAGGAATTTCGGTGTAGCTGATCGGATCATTCCATCCCCACCAGTCCTGGTGCCAGAAGAGAGGCGGGGAGTGGCCGGGTTTGCTGATGACAAAGCCGGAGGACCAGCGCGGCGTTGGATAACCCAGAGAGGCCAGCGCGTCCAGGGCCGGTTGATAGGCGACCAGTTCGGCGAAGAAGGGATCATCATAGACGCTGATCATGCTGCCGGTGGATTTTTGCTCTTCGAAGTGGTCGGCAGACTGGGCTTCGATGAGGCCGTCACTGGCGGCGCGTACGCGGGCCAGCATTTCGGGAGACAGCACCTGCTCGAAGACACAGTAGCCGTCCTGTATTAGCTGGGCGCTTTTGTCGTGGGCGATGGTGGTTGTCGTCATCATGCCTCCCCTGCGTAGTGTAGCATGAAATACAAGAAGAAATGGAAGTGTTAAGGTGGAGCCGTACGTTCGCTGCTTTTTGACGAACAGAACACAGACTTGCGGCGCGCCACCAGAGAGAGTGTCTCTATTGTAACAGAGAGACGGGGGACTTTCCATACTGACTTAGTG
This sequence comes from Caldilineaceae bacterium, assembly GCA_965116395.1. Lineage (GTDB taxonomy): Bacteria > Chloroflexota > Anaerolineae > Caldilineales > Caldilineaceae > Bin5. The sequence continues at coordinate 3,038,925 of OZ220684.1, read as the reverse complement.
GTGCTGGAATGCTTCCAGCCGGCGTTCTGAGGTACAATCTCTGTGCATTCTCAGGGATGTAGAAAGCGGAATTTTGATAGTTGTTCAGACAGATTCAGACCCACGGCGACAGGCGCCGCCAGAACCAACCTTCTCCGGACAGGTGATCGCTATGCTGATTGGACTTGATATTGGGACAACTTCATTGAGCGCGGTGGTGCTGGATCCGGCGAGCGGCAGGCAGGCGGCGCACCGGACAGTTGCCAATCGCGCTGGTTCTTCTCCCGGGCCTGGCCGGGCTGAGCTGGACCTGTCGCGATTGTACGAGTTGACGGTGCAGTGCCTGGCCGAATTGGTGGCGCAGGCCGAATTGTCCCCGAAAGACATTCAAGGGATCGGTGTTACCGGACAGCAGCACGGTGTTGCCCTGATTGGGCCGGATGCTGCGCCGGCTGGACCCGCCATCACGTGGCAGGACTTGCGCGTGCAGGAGCCGCTCCCCGGTTCTGACAGGCCGGTATTGGACCTGTTTATTTCGGCCGCGGGAGGGCGTGAGGCCTTTCGCAACACGGGCTGCCTGCCGGCGGCGGGGTTTCTCGGGCCGAGCCTTTACTGGCTCAGTTTGCAAGATGCCCTGCCGGCAGCCCCCGTAACGGCCTGCTTCGTACCGGATGCGGTGGTCTCCTTTCTTACGGGCGCGACGGTGGTTTGTGAACCGACGCTGGCTGCCAGCTCGGGGATCTTTGACATCCGCGCAAACTGTTGGGATTCGACGTTGCTGGAGCGATTGGCGCTGCCGGAGCGCCTCTTCCCTCGGATCGGGGACGCCGGCGATGTGGTGGGGGGCCTGCGTCGCGAGCTGGCTGATGCTATCGGGCTGGCGGCGGGAACGCCGGTGACGGTGGCGCTGGGGGACAATCAGGCCAGCTTCATTGGCAGTGCGCCGGAGCCGGGGCGCAGTCTGCTCCTGAATGTAGGAACGGGCGGCCAGATCTCGGCCCGCACGGACAGTTTTCATTTCATTCCTGGGTTGGAAAACCGGCCCTTCCCCGGTGGACAGTATCTGCTGATAGGGGGAGGGCTGTTCGGGGGTCGTTCTTATGCCTACTTGCTGGGCTTCTTCCAACAGGTGGGCGCCGGGCTCCTTGACACGGAAGTGCCGGACGATCTTTACGAACGAATGACGGAATTTGCGGCGACGGTTCCGGCCGGGAGCGATGGGCTGCGTTGTGAGCCGTTCTTCACCGGCAGCCGCACGGACCCGGGGCTGCGAGCCTCGTTCAGCGGGCTGTCACCGGACAACTTCACGCCGGCCCACTTTGCGCGCGCGCTGCTGGAGGGGATGGCGGAAGGCTTTTTCACCTTTTTCGAACAGATGGAGCCGGTGGTGGGAGCGCCTCCGCTGTTGGTGGGCGCGGGGAACGGGGTCCGCCAGAACCGGCTGCTGGCCAGGATCCTGGCGCGTCGTTTCGGGAAGACGCTGCTGATTCCGAGCCACACGGAAGAGGCGGCGGTCGGCGCGGCGGTGGCGGCGTCAGTCGGTTTGGGAATCTTTGGGGATTTGGAGACGGCCGCGGCTGCGCTGCTTGACTACGCGGATACGGTCGAACCGTAGCAAGCAAAAACCGGGGCCGCGCGGCCCCGGTCGAATGAACGATCGCTTGAGCGTTATTCCCGCACTTGCATATCGCCCAGCACAATCCACTTGTATGTGGTCAGTTCTTCCAGCCCCATTGGTCCGCGGGCGTGGAGTTTCTGCGTGCTGACTGCGACTTCGGCGCCGAGGCCAAATTCGCCGCCGTCGTTGAAGCGAGTGCTGGCGTTGACGAATACGGCTGAGGAGTTGACGGCATCGACAAAGCGCTGGGCATTGTTCCAGTCCTGGGTGAGGATGCCGTCGGAGTGGTCCTGGCTGTGCTCTTGAATGTGAGCGACGGCTTCATCGAGCGAGTCTACCAGTTTGACGCCGAGGATCAGTGTCATCCATTCGGTGTCCCAGTCGTCCGGCCCGGCGGGGATGACTGTTGCTCCGCGGTCTGTGAGGAATGGCATGGCGTCGGGTGTTGCGCGTATCTCGACACCGCACTCGGCCATGCGCTGCGCCAGTTTGGGTAGAAATTCGGGCGCGATCTGGCGGTTTACGAGCAGGGTATCGAGGGCGTTGCAGACGGAGGGGCGCTGGGTGCGGGCGTTGACGATTACGTCCATGCCCCGTTCCTGGTCTGCGGTGATATCGATGTAGTAGTGGCAGATGCCGATGCCGCCGGTGATGACTGGGATGGTGCTCAGTTCGCGACAGAGGCGGTGCAGACTGTTGCCGCCGCGGGGGATGAGCATATCAACGTAGTTGTCCATGCGCAGGAACTGGGAAACGAGCGCCCTGTCCGGGTTACCGATGTATTGGATGGCCTCGGTGGGCAGGCCCTGGGCCTGGAGCGCGTCGCCGATAACCGAGACCAGCGCGAGGTTGCTGCGCAGGGTCTCTTTGCCGCCGCGCAGGATGACGGCGTTGCCGGTCTTGAGGCTGAGGACGGCGATATCGATGGTGGTGTTGGGGCGGGCCTCGTAGATGACGCCGAGGACGCCGATGGGAATGCGGCGCCGGCTGAGACGCAGACCGTTGGGCAACAGGCGGCTTTCCATTTCGGCGCCGACCGGGTCGGGAAGCGCGGCGACCTTGCGCGTGTCGTCCGCCAGCCCTCGGATTCGTTCCGGCGTCAGCAGCAGGCGGTCGAGGATGGAGTCGCTGAGCCCGCTGGCGCGGCCATCGGCGATGTCCAGTTCGTTTTGCGCGAGGACTTCAGCGCTGCGTGCTTCCAAGGCGTCGGCGATGGCGTGAAGCGCTTCATTTTTGCGCGTTGATGAAAACCCGGCCAGTTTGCGGCTCGCCTGGCGCGCGGCCTGGCCCATCGCCTCGAGGTCTACCGGTTGCCCGGCGGGCTGAGAAGATTCATTTTGGGACAGTTGGCCTGCAGTTTGTTCGATCGCGCTTGGTTTCTTGACAGCTATAGTCATAAATATCCTCCCAGCTCTACTCCAAAAGAATTAAATCATTGCGGTGGAGCGCGACCGGCCCGTAGCCATAGCCGAGCCGTTCGCTTATCTCGTGCGACTGGCAGCCGCGAATGCGGTTCAGGTCGGCACTACTGTAACGGGTGATGCCGCGAGCCAGATCCGGCCCGTTGTTCTCCTTCACAAATACGGCGTCGCCGCGTTCGAAGTCGCCTTCAACCGCGGTGACGCCTACGGGGAGAAGGCTGTTGCCGTGATGGCGCAGGGCTTTGGCCGCGCCGGCATCCACCAGGATACGGCCCGAGGGCGCGGGACCGGCCAGGATCCAGCGTTTACGGTTTTCCAGCGGCGCTCCCTGTGCGGGGAAGCGGGTGCCCACGGGCTGACCGGAGACTACGCGTAAGATCACGTCGGGTGCGCTGCCGTCGGCGATGACTACGTCGGTGCCGGCGCGGCAGGCGATTTCGGCGGCTTGCAGCTTGGTGCTCATGCCGCCGATGCCGAGGCTGGAGTGTGTGTTTCCGGCGAGGGCGCGCAGGGAGTCGTCGATTGTTTGGACTTCAGGAATCAGCTTGGCGTTGGGATCGGTGCGGGGGTCGGCAGTAAAGAGGCCGGCCTGGTCGGTCAGCATCAGCAGCAGGTCAGCGTCGGTCAACACGGCGACCAGCGCAGAAAGATTGTCATTGTCGCCAACCTTTATTTCCTCGACAACCACGGCGTCATTTTCGTTTACGACCGGGACGATGCGGTGCTTGATGAGGGCGCTGAATGTGTCGCGGGCGTTGAGGAAACGCTGGCGGTTTTCCGTGTCGGCCCTGGTCAGCAGAATCTGCCCGACATGGATGCCGTAGATTTCGAAGAACCTCTCCCACATGAGCATGAGGCGGCTCTGGCCGACTGCGGCAAGCATCTGGCGGCTGGACAGCGTATCAGGCAGCTCGGGAAATCGCAGGCGCGCGCGGCCGGCGGCTTGCGCGCCCGAGGAGCAGACGATCAACTCCTTTTCCTGATGATGGAGCGCCGCGATCTGACGGGTCAATTCCACCATCTGAGGTTGGTTGAGGAAACGGGTGCCCTTGGTCAGTACACCGGTGCCCAACTTGACGATGATTTTGCGATACATTTTCCCGGTCCGACATGGCGGCGAAAACTGTTCGTCGGTTGCCCAATAGATAGTTCGTGATCACATGAATATCGGTAACAGTATAATGCAGTGAGGAACGATTCGGCAATCATTTCGGGGACTGGACTCGAAAACGCGCTGTATCTTTTGAGCCATTTCCAGTGGGCATTTTACTGCGAGATTGTGGTTGTGAAGCAGCCACTACGCCACGTTTAACGTTTATCTTGACCAGCCCTTCATCACTGACGCCACGCGGGCTATCTGAATGGAGATTCGGTTGGCGGCCGCCATGATGGTTGAGGCGCAACGCTGGTATGAAGACGTACGGTCGGTGAGGCATGTTTTTGGAGGGGGGCGCGGAACTGCAGTTCTTAGTTTTCAGTTTTTAGTTTTCAGTGGAACACCAGTTGCCAGGGGAACACCGGAGATTAGCGTTCGATGGTCGGTGGGTTGAGGCGGCAAGTGGGGGAGGAGACTCCGTTCGCCAGACACGACGCTGAGGAAGAGTAAACACGGTCGGTGAGGGATGGTTTTGTAGGGGGGCGTTGCGGGGGCGCAGCCCCTGCACAAGGGAGGCCGCTTGCGGCCGACCGCCCATATACGGGTGACAGCCCTTGGCAACGCCCCATGAAATGTAACTGTTTTTGTTCCGTATTTTGCTTGTGCTAAGATAAATACAAAACTGCATGCGCCAAGCAGGAAGACGAAGCCCTTGCCCGGTCGCAGAACGATTGGATCGGGCGCGGCAGCTCAGTGGCCGGGTTGGCCCGCTGCCGGCTTCAGGTATTTTGATAGTTTGGGGTAACCCGGTGACTTGGCAACGGGCAGCAGAGGGAGTTTCCCCGGACTCACCCGCATGGCGCGGAGCGCAGTAGACTGACATATGCGCGGTCGCTTCGGCATTTCTACGCGAAGCGACCGTTGCCACTAGGCACGGGTCAAAACAGAGGATTCGTGTTCAATGCGCCGCTGAACGAAAGCGGTGCGGAATGGAGAAAAATGTAAATGCGACGGTCTTCTTTTGATTACGATGAGCCGCTCCAACCGGAGTCGAGGCCGACTTCCGGGCTGCGGAAGGTCGCCACGGCCATTGTTTCGCTTGTTTTGATTCCGGCCCTGATCATCGCCGCGCTGCTGCTGCCGCCGATCAGATTGATCGATCGCATTCAGTTCCTGTCCTTTACGACGATTGACAGGAGTGGAGGCTCGTTGATGGATCCGGACGGGACGACGATTGTTTTTCCTCCGGAGAGTGTATTTGAAACCTTCAGGGTCAACCTTGAAAGTATTCCACGTGCAGAGTTTCTGAGTGGGAACGCGGGACAGGATTGGATGACCGCCCGCGATGCGCTGGCCGCCACGGGTCTGGAAGCGAAGAGCCCGATCTACCAAGTGGATGTGCGCGGCGGAAGCTTGGGGCAGAGCATTGTGCAGATCCCGATTCCCAATGACAGTCAGCCGTACGAAACGCTGGAACTGTACAGTTGGGATGGGGACAGTTGGGAATTCGTGCCCAGTGCTATTCTGGCCATGGAAGACCGGATTGAAGCGCGAGTTAACGGCCCGCCACCGTCCAATTTTGTTGTGATGCAGACAGGCGCGCCGCCGGCGCGAGTGGGGACGAACATTGGGCTCGCCGAGATGGCTCCAGCGAGTCTGGCCAATGCTGCCATTACCACTCTTGGGGTGGCCGGTTATTATCTGCGGGGGGACGGTGCGCTGGATATTGTGCGCGCCACTGCTCCTGTTGGCAACTATGCAATCGTGCCGGTTCTGCGCAACTGGCAAGGCGGGGAAGCTCCACGCAGCGACCTGCTCCACAATATGCTGGTGGAATCGGGGCAACAGCAGAACCAGATTGCGGCAATCACAGGTCTCTTGACGCAGTACAGTTATCCGGGCGTCATCATCGACTATCGCGGAATGGAGGCGACGCTGGCGGGAGAGGCAGAGTTCACGCGCTTCATCGAACGTCTGGCGGAGCGACTGCACGCGCCCGATATGAATCGCTGGCTGGCAGTGCGGGTGGAGTCACCCCAGCAGATTTCGGCGGTTGATTGGAACACGCGCGGCTACGACTGGAAGGCGCTGGGCAGCGCAGCTGACCGTATACTGATTCCGGGTCCGGCGGACCCCGCGGCGTATCAGCTGGGCGGGCAGATGGGCTCCCTGCTGGCATACGCCACGGACCAGATTGACCGGAAGAAGGTGCAGGTGGAACTGCCGGGTATGTCGGTGGAACGGAGCGGAAACCAGTTGTGGTTCAAGGGCTTTCAGCAGGCGCTTCAACCGTTGGTTGCCCAGATCCGCCTGGGGGGAGAAGATGGGGTGATCATGCCAGGCGCGGATGTTGAGGTGGCGGCGGTCAACCCGCGAATCTCTCGCCCGCTGGCCTGGGATGATGCGATTGGCGCTTATGTGTACGCGTACACCGACGACCAGCAGATGGAACGCGTGGTTACGATTGAGAACAGCAGCAGCTTTGCCCGCAAACTCAACTTGTTGGAGCGATACCAAGTTACGCAGGTGATGGTGCGGGATGCGGATTCGGGGGATGTGGACCCGGATCTGTGGGAGGTCGCCCGTCAGTTCCAGACGGGTGGGGGGGTGAATACGACGCCGGCGATGCTGAAGGTATCCTTCAGGATACTCCATCCTGACGGCGGCGTGATGGAGGAGGTAACGGTTCCGATTGAGAATCCGGTATACACGTTTATGGCGCCGCCCGGCGAGGGGGATATTCATGTCGAGGCGCAGGTTGTGCAGATTTCGAATTTTGGGAGCAGCATGGCGGCCAGCCCGCAGAATAAGGTAGCGTTGAGCCTGGCGACGCCGACGCCGGTGGCGACGAACACGCCGGTGCCGACGGCCACGCCTGAAGTTTCAAGGCTTGTCAGCGCGCAGATCACGAATGTCCGGGAAGGGCCGGGCACGAACTATCCGAAAGCAGGTCAGCTCAGCGCGGGTGAGCCTTACCTCATATTTGGGAAGAACGAGGCTGGCGATTGGTGGCAGATCGATATTGGCAATGGCAATAAGGGTTGGGTGTTTGCTGAATTAACGACTGCCAGCGGTCCGCTGGAGGCTGTGGCCGTAATTACCGATATCCCGGATCCGCCGGCTGCGGCACCGGCTGCGGTGGCACCGGCGCCTGCTGGGGGCGGCAGCTTCGGTTATGGGGTCCAGGCGCATATGGTGCACAACAATTTTGCTGGTCAGGTGATGCAGAAGACGAACGAGATGGGATTTGGTTGGGTGAAGCAGCAGATCGAGTGGAAGGTCTTCGAGCAAAGCCAGGGGCAGTACGATTGGGGCTCGATGCAGGGCATCATAGATGCGGCCAATGGCGCCGGCATCAGCCTGTTGTTCAGCGTTGTCAATGCACCGGCCTGGGCGCGCGAAGGAGGGTTCGAGCCGAATGTGGGCGGACCCCCGGCAGATCCGAACACGTTCGCCAGATTCCTGGGGGCGATGGCTGGCAAGTATTGCGGGACATCCTTGAAGGCGATCGAGGTTTGGAACGAGCAGAATCTGCATTACGAGTGGGGCAACCTGCCCTTGGATCCGGGTAAATATGTGGCGCTCTTGCGACCGGCCTACACGGAGATCAAGAGGGCGTGCCCGTCGATGCTGGTGATCAGCGGTGCGCTGACGCCGGCGGCCAGCAATGGCGCGCCGCAGAGCAGGGGCGGTATCGCGGCGATGGATGATTTTGAATATTTGGAGAAGATGTTCCAGGAGGGTCTCAACGACTATGCGGACGGCATCGGCGCGCATCCGAGCGGCTATAACGTGCCACCCCAGTACACATGGCAGCAGGGCTGTGAGGCGATTCAGATCCATGGCAACAGCGGCTTCAATGGGGCGTGCGACAGCCCGCACCATTCGTGGAGCTTCCGCAGCACGATGGAGGGTTATCGGAACATAGCGGTTACGTACGGGGCCGGCAACAAGCGCATTTGGCCGACCGAGTTTGGGTGGGCAGCCGGCGGCGCTTTTGATCCGCGTTATGGGTACGCCAACGACAACGACTTCGGTGAACAGGCTGCCTGGACGGTTGAGGCCTATCAGATGATGAAGAGATGGGGTTGGGTGGGCCCGGCGATCCTGTGGAATCTGAACTTCCGCGTGGTGGCCAATAACACGGAGAAGGCGCAGTGGGGGATTGTGGATGCGAATTGGGGCAACCTGCCGGTGTTTAATGCGCTGCGGGATATGCCGAAGTAAAGGGAAGCCGCGCGCGAATTAAATGTGAATAGTAGTGTACAGAATGCCGCCGACTGACTTGGCGGCATTCTGATTTAGGGGAAATGGGCAGACAGGGATCGCATCATTTGCTGTCTGCTGCCAGATCCTCACATCTCGTGAACCCAGCGCGGGCCGAAGCTTGCGTGCTGTCGCCCTCCGAATTGCACATTTGGAGCGGCGAAGCACTGCTTGGCCCGCGGTCGCAGTCGGGGAAGAAGGGGAGTGCGAAGAAAGCAGGCTGATCTAGCCCCTTGCATCGACTCCTGCCATTTTCACCCCGCCCTGATCCGCACCCCCTTCGCCAAACAGCCGTTGACAAAATTAATGCTATTTCTTATACTACGGCACAGTTTTGGCGCTCGGCCGTCTTGTCTGGCCGATGTTTTGGTTTGTCACCTCCATTCGACCAAGGACCCTGCCGAAACTTTCCTTTCTTCTCGATTATGATGCAGGCAGCGATTGGCCGGGGCCAGCCTTCGGTTTGGTGCATTCAGGCCAGCAGGTTGCCAGATCCCGCGGTGCAGGTACCGCTTCAGCGGACCAGAGGTTGATCAGAGACGCGCTTTCCCCGGCCCAGATACTGGCGCTTCCAACGTTTCCAAAGGAGAAAAGCATGAATAGAGATGACATTCAGTCTCGGCTGGCAGAGGGAGATCGGTTGCTATTGGACGGCGCTACCGGGTCGGAGCTGCAGCGTCGCGGCGTCAATGTTTCCAAGGGCGTGACATCGGAGGGCGGTCTCGGCGCATGGTCGGCGACGGCGATGGGAGATGCGCCGGACCTGGTTAGGGAGGTCCATGAGGACTACCTGCGCGAGGGCGCCGATATCATCACGACCAACAGTTTTTGGACCAATCGTGAGCGGCTGGGGATGGTGGGTCTGGCCGACAGGATGGAAGCGTATACGCATTTGGCGGCGGAGATTGCCTGCGAGGCACGCGACCGGCTCAATCCGGAGGCGTATGTGGCCGGCAGCATGGCCCCGCCGGGCTGGGGGGATCTGACGAAAGAGTTCACCGACCAGTCGGCGGTGCTGGCGGCGGGGGGTGTGGACATCATCTTACTCGAATACGTAGGATCTGTGGCGGACTGTGTTCAGGCAGTCGAGGCCGCTTCGAGGACCGGTCTACCGATCTTCCTGGGTCTAAAGCATGTCACACTGGAAGGAACCAACTCTGCCGGCGAAACTTTCGAGCAACTGGCTCGTGCCCTGGAAGGCCACAGGGTCGATGCGATTCTGCCGATGTGCAGCCGACCTGAGGAGATTTCGGCCTGTTTGCCCATGCTGCGGGCGGCCTTTGACGAACCCCTCGGCGCCTATGCGAACATTGGTTACAATCAGTCGTCCGAACGTCCAGAGTTCCCCAAGCGACAGTGGCACGTGATCGAGACCGACGACTATCCCCCGGACCGATATGCCGAGTTTGCGCGTGCGTGGCTCGATATGGGCGCGCAGATCATCGGCGGCTGTTGCGCAACGGGGCCGGAGCATATCGCGGCGCTACGACCGGTCGTGAAAGGGCTTGAAAAGGAGAAGGCTTAGGGTTCCTGACGCAGCTCGGCGGAAGCCCTGCGCTGGTAGTTGGAACAGGAAGGAGATCGCTTCGGCTCATGAAGGGAAGGGAGGTGGTAGACCCGTAAATCAGATTCGAAATCCTGAAGGCTCTTCAATGGCAAGGAGGAAATCTGATGGGAAAGTATCTTAGGTTAGCCAATTTGATCGTCATTTTATCGATTCTGCTCAGCGCGTGTGCCCCTGCAGCAGTCCCCTCTGAGGCGCCGCAGGAGGCTGCCGCGTCCGACGCTGATTCCAGCGGCTCTGCCAAGCCGGACGACATGGCCGCGAACCAGGAACTGACCGTGGGCAGGGTCTTCTATTTTGCGGGCCATATCAATGAGGCTGCCTGGTATGACGGCACCAATGTCCTGGGCGGCGGCCTTCTGGAGAGACATCCTGACGGCAGCATCCGCCCATGGGCCGCCGACTCCTGGGACGTCAGTGAAGATGGAACGATTTATACTTTCAACCTGAATCCCGATTTGACGTGGTGTACAGGTGAACCCATTACGGCCCAGGATATCAAGAAGGGCTGGGAGTGGCTCAATATCCAGTTCAAGTGGGCCAAGGATTACGCCTGGTACATGGTGGAAGGCATTGACGAATTCCTCGAGGCAACAGCCGATGTGGGTCCTTGGGACTTTGACCAGCAAGACGATGCCGAAATCAGCGGCTTGGTTGCCTTGGATGACCACACGCTTCAGGTCAATCTGAAGGGCGTGACACCGGCGTTCATTGACGTCACATCTTCGGGTGTACTGGGGACCTGGGGGCTTCTCGATCCTGCGCAGATCAGACTCGGTACGGCGGAAGCACCGTGGCATGAACATCCCGACTATTGCGGCGGCTTCGGTCCCTTCATGGTGGAATCCTACGACCCCGAAGAGGATGTAAGCGTGCTGGTGCCCAACCCCCACTACGTGCTGGGCCCGCAGCCCCTGCTGGACAAGATCACGCTGAAGTCGATACAGGACCGGCAGACGCAGTTGGTGCTCTACGAAAGCGGCGAACTGGACATCGCGATGCCTTCGACCGCTGACTTCGCCCAGTTTGCCAGCGATTCCAACCACCCTCTGAGTGACCATGTACAGGGTTTCGGTCTTGCCGGTTTGCAGTGGCTTGAATTCGATGTCTCGGCGGAACCGACAAACGATCCCAAGATCCGCGAAGCGATCTATTACTCAATCGATCTGGACCTGATCCATGAGACGGTCTACCGCAACCTGCGGCGGCGCGCGACGAGTATCATTCCTGATGGACCGTTTTACCGCGAGGACCGGCCGGCGTACTGGCAGGCGGATCCGGAACGCGCCAAGCAGGCAGTAGCCGATTCATCTTACGGTAGCGCGGAAAACGTGCCGCCAATCCTCTACTGGTCCCGCTATCCTGACCCTGAATGGCCGCAGCTGGCCCAGGCAATCCAGCAGATGGTGAAGGATGCAACCGGCCTGGAGATCCAGATCACGGTTGCCTCCAGTATGGAGGCCACTGAAAGGGTAAAATTCCAGATCTGGGAGGACAGCTACGGAACTTTCTCCCTGGACGCCCAGGCCTGGGGGTCTTACAACTTTGCCAGCGATTCTTTCATCGCTACGCGCCATACGCATTGGGGTGATGAGCATACCGATGCGCTGCTGGCGGAAATCGAGTCGAATCCGAATGAAGCCGAGCGCATTGAGGCCTGGAAAGAGTTCGAGGATGTCGTGTTTGGAGAGTATTGGATGATCCCATTGTACTGGCCGACCGGCAGATTCCTGGTGAGGCCGAACGTAAAGGGCGTTGCCTTCGATCCCACTTTCCGTTGGATCAACGCTGAATACATGTACATCGCCGAGGAGTAACGACTGTACGGCAGCGGTGGAGAGAGCTGGCTTTTCTGCACCGCTGCCGCGGCAGCGACGAGGGCAAGAGCTAGGGAGATTTACAATGCAAGCAGGTCGATCTGCAAACACGTCGGAGGCATTCTTCGAAGATGTGCATGTGGTGAAGTTGCCGAGGGAAAGGTTCGGCTATCGCGGGAATGTGGGCGATATCACAGAGTTCGATGATGGACGACTGTTGCTATCCTACACTTGCAACGATGACAGCCCTGTTGATAGCATTATCGTTGGTGACATCATGGGACGGTTCTCAAGTGACCAGGGCAAGAGCTGGGGTGAACCGTTCATACTGATTGGCCGCCCAAGGCCAACTCGCAAGGATGAGGGATACTGGCACCCCAGTTTCCTGCGCTTGGCGAACGGCCAGCTGCTCTTGTCCTACATTTACTTTGCCGGGTCGCTGCCGCGGTACGCGCACACCTACTACCGCCGCTCGACCGACGACGGGGAAACGTGGGGCGATCAGCTGATCGTCACGCCCCACGCCGGCACCAATCATATCTTCAACGACAAGCTTATCCAACTGCCCTCCGGTCGGATTCTCGCCCCTTGCGAGCGGGAGATCAAGGAGGAAGGCGGTGACCACCGCGGCTTCGTGAGCATGGTTTTTTACTCCGACGACGATGGGTATTCCTGGCATCAGTCGGAGAACGTCGTCGATACGCTGCCGGTGGAGGCGCAGGAGCCGCACGTGGTCCCTTTGCGTGACGGCCGCTTGATGATGCTGTGCCGGACGTACAGCGGATATATAGTCCGATCCTATTCCGACGACGAGGGGGTTACCTGGTCGCCAGGCGAGCATGTACGCGGTTTGAAACTCTCCAGCAACTCGTCGGCACTCAATGTCAAGCGGATTCCATCTACCGGCGACCTGCTATTGCTGCGCTCGACGGACACCAAGAACAGACTGCGGACGCCGTTCGTCTCTGCAGTCTCTACGGATGAAGGCCGCACCTGGATCCACGAACGCGCGATCGGTTCTGATCCGGACGACGACTATGGCTATCCGAGTCTGACCTTTGTGAACGATATTGCGCTGGTCAGCTATCATAAACGGGACGGCATCTACGTGGCGCGCATCGGAATCGACTGGTTTTACGGAAAGTAGGTCCGAATGTTGGGAGGGTATGATCAAGGTTTCTGGGCGCGCTGCTGGCAAAAGATACTGCAAGAGTGGATTCTTCACGGCTTGTCGCGGGGTATGTGGGTCGTTGGCGCCAAACATCGGCGGTGAAAAGGCATGATCGGCTACTTCGTCAGGCGCCTTGGTGCAATCGTGCCGACGCTACTGGTTGGCATCTTCATCGCCTTTGCCCTGACCTATTTTGGCCCTGGCGACCCGGTCAGTGTCTTTTTGGAGCAGCAAGGCAGGTTGAGTGAGGAAGCTTATGAAGCCTTGCGCAGGCAATATGGGCTGGACCGCCCGTTCCTGGTGCAGTTCGGCGACTACGTCACCGGTCTCGTGCGGGGCACGTTCGGCAAGTCGATCTGGGCCGGCGGCCGCCCCATCGAGGTGATGATCCGGCGAGCGCTGCCGGTCAGTGTGCAACTCGGCTTCGTGGCTTTTCTGATAACGGTAGGGACGGGCATTCCCCTGGGGATCTTCGCGGCCTTGAGACAGAATACGCTGATTGACTACGCGATTGTGTCGGCGTCGGTCGTGGTGTCCTCGATCCCAACTTTTGTATTGGCGCCGATGCTAATGATTCTGTTCGTGCTGGTGATCCCTGTTCTGAAGAACCCAATCGGTTGGGGCGGTATATTTGACGTGCGGATTGTGCTGCCGGCATTCTGTATTGCGGTGGGGCCGTTGATGGGGATCGTGCGCCAGGCGCGGAGCGCGGTGTTGGAGGTCATCCGGCAGGACTATGTGCGCACGGCCTACGCCAAGGGGCTGCCGCGGCGGATGGTTATCTGGAGGCATATTTTTCGCCACATCCTGACGCCCTTGTTGTCGGTCGGCGTGGGGCTATTTGGGGGGATCCTGCAAGGCTCTATCTTCGTGGAACGCGTTTTCAACATTCCGGGTTACGGTGCCCTGAGTTTTCAATCCTTCGTGGCGCGAGACTTTCCTGTCATCCTGGCGACGACGGTGGTAGCGGCGATTATTGCAATGTCTTTAAATCTGGTGCTCGATATTTCCTATGGGTTGGTCGACCCGCGAGTCCGTCTGGGCAGACGTGTCGAGGAGGTCTAGTCGTGTACAGTGAGGCTTCCTCCGCCAGCCAACTGTTTCGCGACGAGGAACGCAGCCTGGTTCGCGATGCCGTGCGCAAGCTGGTTGCAAACAGGTTGGCGATGATCAGTCTTTTTGTGATCATTTTCATCTTTTTTATCGGCATTTTCGGGCCCTACGTGGCGCCGCAGGATTACCTTGAGCAGGATTTGCGGGCGTACAATCAGGGGCCAAGCCGCGAGCATTTGCTGGGAACTGACGAATTGGGGCGTGACATGCTGTCGCGCCTGCTATGGGGTGGACGGACGGCGATCATGGTGGCTGTCGTCAGCACCTCTATTTCCTATTTGATTGGTATTCTCTTCGGCACGCTGGCGGCCTATCGCGGGGGGCTTACCGATGCGGTGTTTGTGCGCATCGTTGATCTGTTCGACAGCTTTCCCCATATTCTGGTGGCGATGCTGCTGGCGTCCACGCTGAGGCCATGGGTCCTGCGGCTGGCACGGGAGCTTGAGACAACGCAGGGAATCGGCTTTCTTGCAGAAAACACTGTCTATATTGACTACCTGGTTGTGTTTGGCTCGCTGTCGATGATTGGCTGGGCTGGTATCGGCCGCCTGATTCGCGGTCAGGTGCTGACGCTGCGGGCGACCGATTTTGTCCTGGCTGCCCGCTGTGTGGGGGCCAAGGAACGCTGGGTCATATTGCGGCATCTTGTGCCAAACGCAATTGGCCCGGTGATCGTGGCATTGAGCAGCAGCTTTGGCGGCGCGATGATGTACGAGTCGAGCCTCAGTTTCATTGGGATCGGCATCCAGCCGCCTGGGGCCAGCTGGGGGAACATGATTGTGCTGAGCATGGGACAGTGGCGCTACTATCCCCACCTGGTGCTGATGCCGGGTATCCTGTTGATGCTGGCAATCATCGCCTTCAATTTCTTCGGCGATGGTCTCAACGACGCTTTGAATCCGCGCGCGCTGACACCTGAGAGGAGTTAGGCTGATACGAAGGACAGGGTGGCGGTGCCGCTGCCCTGGCTGCATGAGGGGCCCTGCTGTCTGGATAGCGGGGAAAGAGACGGCTATCGTGAATGGGCCGTACGCAGGCTACGCGAAGATGGCATGAGAGTGCCGAAACACTGGTTCAGACTCGAGGCACGCCCGCCTCGCGGAAGAGGGTGCGCAGATCGGCAAGGAGTTGGGATGACAGCCGTGTATAGGGCGGGCGCGGCGGGCCGACTTTGAGGCCAACCGCTTCCATCGCCGCCTTGATGAACGGTCCCTCGCCCTCGGTATGTTTGACTGCCTGTTCGACCCAGGCCGACCACTTCCACTTGAACGCAGCAAGCGTTACGTGTGCGTCGTCGTATTTTCCCGCCTCCAACTGGCGCCAGATCTTGCGGGGATACTGCGGCCAGAATCCGCTGAGGTGGGTGACGAACGCTCTTGAGCCATACATATGGCTGAGTACGTGATGGCCCTCGTTGTCGACCATTGCCACCGTGTCTTTGAACGCCATAATCGTGTCACGGAAGAGCGCCATATCGGCTGAGGCCCACTTGATTGCGCCGACGGTGGGGATCGAGGTCAGCCGGTCCAGCAGTTCGCGGCTCATGTGGATGCCGTCCCAGGGCGTGTGGTAGACCATGAGGGTTACACTGGAGTGGTCTGAAACCAGTTTGAAGAGGTTGTAGATATCACGTTCGGTGGAAGGGTAGTAGTAGAGTTGACCCAGTTGGGCGGCGGCGACGCCGACCTCTTCAGCATAGATGGCGAGGTCGAGGATGACCCGGAAATCGGTGTGCTGGATACTGGTCATGATCGGCACCTGGCCCTGGGCGGCTTCGAGCGAGGCGTCCATGACCGCTTTGCGTTCGTCCACATTCAGGGTTGGGAACTCGCCGCCTGCCGCGCCGACCAACAGGACGCCGTCGCCGGTGGTGACGCCGCCTTCGATCATGAAGCGGATATTGTCTTGCAAGGCGGCCAAATCGAGTGAGAAGTCCTCTTTGAACGGCGTCGCGACGGCCACTACGGGGCCCCGCAGCCAGTCATGGATATTCTTGCGATCCATAGTGCGTCTCCTCTTTTGATCTGCCATTCCCTGTAACTTGCGCTGTGTATGCCATTATCTACCCGCACGCGAGAAAATCCTAACGATTGGTTTCGTTCATGACCGGGTACATATGTAGCTAACATCGGACTGATAGGCACAAAAAAAGGCCGGGTCTTCATGTGCGAAGACCCGGCCTATATTTTCTTTCTTCGGGACGATGCTACCCTTTATCCTCCGCGAAGCCACCTGGACGGGTGCGGCGGCGACGGCGGGCGACCTTTAGCCTCAACTGGCTGCGGCGGTAGGCGACCTCTACGGGTTGGCGCTCTTCGGGCGAGCGCGTGCTGAGCGCTTCTTCGGCGCGTTGCAGGGCTTCTTCGGCGCGAGTTATGTCGATCTCGTCAGCGCGCTCAGCCGAGCGGGCCAGCACGATCACCTTGTCGGGCCGCACTTCGACTACGCCGCCGCTGACCGCGATGTAATCGGGCTCGCCGTCGTCGCTGTGCAGCGTGATTTCACCGATATTCAGCGTCGTCAGCAGAGGGGCATGACCAGCCAATACACCCATGTCGCCCTCGACGCCGGGCAAGGTGATCATCTCGACCGCACCGCTGTACAGCTGTCGACTTGGGGTTACGATTTCGACCTGTATCGTCATTACTCCTGCCTCAGTTCTTCACCCTTTTCGACCGCTTTTTCGATGGCACCGACCATATAGAAGGCCTGCTCCGGCAGGTCGTCATACTTGCCGTCGAGAATCTCGCGGAAGCCGCGCACGGTTTCTTCGATTCTCACGTACTCGCCAGGCTGGCCGGTGAACACCTCGGCCACGTGCATGGGCTGGGTGAGGAAACGCTGGATCTTGCGGGCGCGGGCGACGATGATCTTGTCATCTTCGCTCAACTCTTCGACGCCGAGAATGGCGATAATATCCTGCAGGTCCCGGTAGCGCTGGAGTGTCTGCTGGACTTCGCGGGCCACGTTGTAATGCTCCTCGCCGACGATGAGCGGGTCGAGGATGCGGCTGGTGGAGCCGAGCGGGTCCATGGCCGGGTAGAGTGACTGTTCGGCCAGGGCGCGTTCGAGCGTAATTGTGGCGTCAAGGTGGGCGAATGTTGTGGCCGGCGCGGGATCGGTGTAGTCATCGGCGGGCACGTAGACGGCTTGCATCGATGTAATTGAACCGGTATTGGTGGAGGTGATGCGTTCCTGCAGCTGGCCCATATCGGTACCCAGCGTGGGCGCGTAGCCTACTGCGCTGGGAAGGCGTCCCAACAGGGCCGAAACCTCTGAACCGGCCTGCACGAAACGGAAGATGTTATCGATGAAGAGGAGGACATCGCGGCCCTCATCGCGGAAATACTCGGCCATGGTCACGCCGGTGAGGCCGACGCGGAGGCGGGCGCCGGGCGGTTCGTTCATCTGCCCGAAGACCATTACGGTCGAATCGATCACGCCGGATTCGCGCATTTCGTGCCACAAGTCGTTGCCTTCGCGGCTGCGTTCGCCGACACCGGCGAATACGGAGTAGCCGCTGTGGTACTCGGCGACGTTGTTGATCAGCTCCTGGATGATGACGGTCTTGCCGACGCCGGCGCCGCCGAAGATGCCGGTCTTACCGCCCTTGGTAAAGGGGGCGATCAGGTCGACAACCTTGATGCCGGTCTCGAACAGCTCGGCCTGTGTGCTGCGGTCGGCGAAGCTGGGCGGTTCGCGATGGATCGAATAGTGGTCGGTGGCGTCCACTGGGTCGTCGCTGTCGATGGTGTTGCCGGCCACGTCGAAGATGCGGCCCAATGTCCCGGGGCCGACGGGTACGGTGATGGGGGCGCCATCGGAGTAGCCCTCCATACCGCGACGCAATCCGTCGGTAGAGCTCATGGCCACGGCGCGGACAGCGCCATCTCCCAGATGCTGCTGCACCTCGCAGACCAGGGTCGAGTCATCGTCGAGGTCGACGTAAACGGCATCGTAGATCTCAGGCAGGGTATCACCTGTAAAGGAGAAATCAACAACCGGACCGACAACGCTGGACACGGAGCCGCTAAAGCGGCCATTGCTTCCGTTTTCTGACATGTTATGCTCCGTTCTGCTATGGGAAGGGGCTTTCCGCCCGCTCAACTCTATTCCAGGCCGATTGAACCGCCTATGATGTCCATCAACTCTCGGGTGATGCCTTCCTGGCGCGCCTTGTTGTAGGTCAACGTCAACTCGTCGACGAGTTCATTGGCGGCTTCGGTGGCGTTGCGCATGGCAACCATGCGGGCCGAATGTTCGCTGGCGATGCTCTCGAACATGCCCTGCAAGATCTGCACCTCGATGAAGCCGATCAGTACCTGCTCCAAGACGGCCTCGGCGCTTGGCTCGAAAATATAGTCGGGCGGCATCGCAGACGTTGACTCGGCGGGGACGACCGGCAATATCTGCTGCGTTGTGGGCTGTTGGATCAGCGTGTTGACGAATTCGGTGAAGATGAGATGGACCTCGTCGAAACGCTCTGAACGGAAGTCGTCGATTATGGTGCGAGAGATGGGGCCGATGTCGGCGGACGACAGCGTGTCAGGCATTTCGGTGTATTCGGCGCGGATGACCGGGTCGTAACGCAGGAGCCAGTCGCGGCCCTTTTTGCCGACGGCAACGACTTCTATTTCGCGTCCCTGGTCACGCTGCTGCTTGATAAAGGCGGCATTTTGGCGCAATACGTTGGCATTGAAGCCCCCGGCCAGCCCGCGATCGGCGGTAATCAGAACAACCCCGACCCGTTTTATCTCGGCTCTGGGGGTAATGAGCGCGTCCATGGTTCCGCCGCTGCTGTGCAGACGGGCGATATCGCTGAGCACTTCGAGGGCTTTTTCCGCGTAGGGGCGGGTCGCCAACACCTGTTGTTGGGCACGCCGCATCTTGGACGCGGCCACGGCCTCCATCGCTCTTGTGACCTGAGAGATGTTTGTGACCGAGCGGATGCGACGACGAATCTCACGTGTGCTTGCCACTATGCCTCCTCAACTGTGCAGTGATCAGTAGCTGGTTACCAGGTTAATGGACTGGTCACTGACAATTGATCTCTGGTTTATTCTGAGCCACTCCAGTTACTGTTGAACGTCTCCAGGGCCAGGCGCAGCGAATCGAGCGACTCATCGGGAAGATCTTGTGAGCGCAGGACGGTCTGCCCAATTTCCGGATGGTTGGCGTCCATGTAGGCGTGCATTTCCAGTTCCCAGCGCTTCACATCGGTGACGGCGACTTCGTCGACATAGCCGTTGGTCACGGCGAAGAGACTCATGACCTGTTTGTCCAACTGCAAAGGCTCGTACTGGGGCTGCTTCAGGGCTTCCTGAATGCGCTGGCCGCGGTTGAGCTGGCGCTGGGTTGACGCGTCGAGGTCGGAGCCGAACTGGGCAAATGCGGCCAGCTCGCGGAACTGGCTGAACTCCAGTTTGAGGCGGCCGGCCACGTCTTTCATCGCCCTGGTCTGGGCGGAACTGCCCACGCGGCTGACGGAAAGGCCGACGTTCATGGCAGGTCGAATACCGGCGTAGAAGAGGTCGCCCTCAAGGAAGATCTGGCCGTCGGTGATCGAAATAACGTTGGTGGGAATGTAAGCGGACACGTCACCGGCCTGGGTTTCGATGACAGGCAGCGCGGTCAGGCTACCGCCGCCGAACTCATCATCCATACGTGCGGCCCGTTCGAGCAGGCGGCTGTGCAGATAGAAGACATCGCCGGGGTAGGCCTCGCGGCCGGGGGGTCGCCGCAGCAGCAGCGATACCTGGCGATAGGCCTGGGCGTGTTTGGAGAGATCGTCGTAGACAATCAGCGCGTCGCGGCCCTGCTCCATGAATTCTTCGCCCATAGCGCAACCTGCGTAGGGGGCGAGGAACTGGAGGGCGGCGGGGTCAGCGGCGGATGCGGTCACGACGATTGTGTGATCCATGGCGCCGTGATTCTCCAAGATGCCCACCACCTGCGCCACGGTAGATTGCTTCTGACCGATGGCGACGTAGATGCAGATCAGGTCCTTGCCCTTTTGGTTTATTATGGTATCGATGGCGAGGGCGGTTTTGCCGGTCTGGCGGTCGCCGATGATCAGTTCCCGCTGGCCGCGACCGATGGGAATGAGGGCATCGACAACGGTGACTCCGGTTTCGACGGGTGTGTCTACGCCCTTGCGCAGGACGACGCCGGGAGCGATGCGCTCCACCGGGCGGGTGTCGGTTGCGTCGATAGGGCCTTTGCCATCGAGGGGTTGACCGACGGCGTTGACAACGCGGCCGATCAGCGGATCACCGACGGGGACGGAAGCCAGGCGGCCGGTGCTGCGCACGAGGTCACCTTCTTCGATCTCGGTGTATTCGCCCATGATGATGATACCGACGGAATCTGTGTTCAGGTTCTGGGCGATACCGAGTACACCGGTTTTGGTGAATTCGACCAACTCACTCGCCATGACTCCTTGGAGGCCGGAAATGATGGCGATGCCGTCACCTACTTCTACGACTTCGCCCACATCCACACGGCTGGGGGCCGGCGTGAAGTTGAGGATCTGCTGTTTGAGCCGGTCGGTAAATTCCTGGGTCAGTTCCTCAGTCTGAACTGCCATAAGCGCTGTCCTTTATTGTAAGTTTTCAGTTCTGGTTCCTGACAGGTGAGTGCCGCTGAATGTCAGACCCCAAAACTGACTACAGGATCCAAATTTACCGCACAGATGCGGCGACCATTTCGCGCAGAGCCATCAGGCGGTTAGCGACCGTATTGTCGATCAACTGATCGCCGACTCTGATGCGCAACCCGCCCATGAGGGATGGGTCAACATCGAAGCTAATGACTAGGTCCTCGCCATATTGCTGGGCAAGCCGCTGTCGAATCTTCTCCTGGGCATCGTCATCCAATTCGATAGCGCTTGTGATGTCAGCTGCCTGCGGCCCGGTCTCTCCTCTCAGGCTTGCGCCCAAGGCGGCGACGACACGGGGCAGGAGAGTTGCATCCCCTTCCTGCACGAGCATCTTGACGAAGTTCTGCAGCTCGGGGCCGGCGTTTTTGGGAATCGCCTTTTCGATGGAATCGACATCTGCGCCCAGCTTGGGATCCTGCGCGAGCGCGTCGGCGACCTCGGTCAGCGTGGTCTGCCACTGCTCTACGATCGCCTCAAGAATGGCCTGGGCATATCGTTCGGCTGTCGCGCGCTCGCTCATGAACCGCTCCCGTTTTGCTGGGCCAGATAGTCGTTGACAAAGCGCTCCTGCTCATCCCGGTTCGCCAATTCGCGGCCGAGGATTTGCTCGGTTGCGGCGATGGTCAGGTCGGCGATCTGTTTTCTGGCGTCGGCCATGACGGCGGCGGTCTGGGCTTCGGCATCGGCCTGGCCCTTCATGCGGATTTCCTGGGCCTCCTGATCGGCGCGGCTGCGGATGTCCTGGGCGATGCGCTCGGCGTCGCGGGTTGCTTGCGCGCGGACTTCTTGTGCTTCGCGGCGGGCCTCTTCGAGGATCCCTTGTTTCTCCGCTTCGGCTTCGGCGGCGGCGTTGGACGCCTTATCTGCCTGTTCCAAGCCCTCGGCGATGCGCTGTCTGCGCTGATCGAGCATTTTCAGAACGGGTTTGTAGAGAAGCTGTTGCAAAATAACCATCAACAGACCGAAGTTGACGATCTGTGAGAGCAATAACTGCCAACTGATACCTAACTTATCGAGAGCGTCCAAGGCCAACCTCCTGGATACACTGCAGTGGCTAGTGGGTCGCGGCCAGTCAAGTCACCGGCCGTATGAAGTGACCACTGGTCACTGACGACTGAACTCTGGCCACTGAGAACAGGTTTAGACGAACTTGACCAACAGGGAGATGACGAGCGCGTAAATGGCGACCGATTCACAGAAGGCGAAACCGAGCAGCATGTTGGTCTGCACAGTGTTGGTCACTTCAGGATTGCGGCCCATCGCTTCCATCGCTTTGGCGCCAATCAGACCGATACCTACACCAGGGCCAATTGCGCCCAACCCGATAGCAAGAGCAGAACCCAGTTCCTTTGCGACTTCAACATCCATGAGTGTGAACTCCTTTTTCTAAACTGCAGTGATTATTGGTTCGTGATCAGTCTTACGAGTGGATTCCGGAGCAGTCCGGTCACTGGCAACTGATGTTAATGGTGATCGTCGTGGCTGACGGTGGCCATAGTGAAGAATGCCAGAGTCAGCAACATGAATACGAGTGCCTGAATGAATCCGATGAATAGTTCCAGCCCGTAGAATATGCTGGGCAGGAGGAAGGTGACGAGAAAGGCCATCACGAGCAGTACGACTTCACCGGCAAAGACATTGCCGAAGAGACGAAAAGAGAAGCTGATGATCTTGGAGATTTCGGCGATCAGTTCGAAGATGCCAACCACGGCACCCATGCCGTCCTTAAAGGGGTTCTTAAAGTACTTGGTGAAGTAGCGCATTCCCAATGCCTGGACGCCGAAGAACTGGGTCATGAAGACGGAAATGAGGGCAAGAGCCAGGGTCATGTTCAGGTCGGCGGAGGGGCTGCGAAACAGGGGAACAAGGACCGGTTTGCCTTCTTCGGCGGCGGCGGCGACTGCAACTGCTTCGCCCCCGACCATAGCAAGCTGTTTGCCCAATTCGGCCTGTGCGTGGCTTTCGGCGGGGCTATGGTAGATGCCGATTGAGCCGAAGCCGGGCAGCAGGCCTATATAGTTGCTGACCAGAACGAAGATGAAGATGGTGATCACCCAAGGGAAGAATTTGCGACTGTTGGCGGAGCCATGGCCGGCGATGCTCTGGGTCAGGTTCCACATGCCTTCGACCATCATCTCGACGATGTTCTGCCAAGCTCCTGGTATCTCTTTCATTCTGGAGACGGCGAAAACGGCCAAGAGGATAATGATAATGTCGACAAGGAAAGTCGTCAGCAGGCCGTTGGTGAACCACTTTGGCCCATTTTCGAGCAGTGCTTCGGCCGCCAATTCGACGTGGGGAGGGGGGGCATTGAAGAACGGGATCATGCTCAAGACGAGCAGCGCAATGACGCCGATGGTAATGTTGCGAACGCGTGCGTTCGAGAGGAATGCTTGGAGAAGATTCTTGAGTCGGCTGAACAAGATCCACCCTCCTGTAAACGGCAGTTTATGGCGTTCGGAATCCGGTTATCGGTCGCTGCCAGGAGACGATGTATGGGACGCAGGCGTTAACTGGCAATGAACCGGCCGCTGATGCTTCCACATCTGGCGGGTTGGGACGAGCTGATTTGCCCAGACCGCCCATTGGAACGCGACTGCCCTCTGACTTGCTGGATCAGGGGGATGTATATCAGTGGGGTCGCAGCAATCCTTGAAAAAGTCTGTTTTCAGTATAAAAGAGCACGAAAGGATTGCGCAAATTTTCACAGCGTTGTTTCAGCATTAGATTGTGTCGACTGGCGCTGTTGAAAGGAAGTCGTCTGGGGAATCCAACACTCCTCTTAATACCTGTTGGGAGTGTGTGCGCCGACATTGGGGACTGACACGGAAAAGCCGCCGTATTCGCAGGCTGAAATTGCTTCAGATTTCATAGATGCTGATGGCGGCGGCGATGAAGAAGAGGAAGACGGTTGTCCCGATCAGCATTCTGTTTTTGTGCAGAATTTCATTCCAGGTGGGCGGGGGCAGCAGATCGGTGGTGGGGTCTTTCTTGGAGCTATCGGCACCGAACAGCGTCTGCCGCAATTCTGCGATGGTGGGGGGGCGTTCGTCAGGATGCATCGCCAACGCCTGGAAGACGGCTCTTTCCGTTCGGGTGGAGATGGCTGGATTCAACTGCCGAAGCGGGTCGAGCAGACCGGACTTGAGGAAACGTTCCTTGGCGTCCTGCGGCGGGGTACCCGAAAGCAGGTGATAGAGAGTTGCGCCGACGCTGTAGATGTCAGTGCGCACATCGGTATGACCGGTGTCGCCACCGTACTGTTCGAGTGGGGTATAGGCGACGGTGCCGCGGCCCTGGACGACCGTTACGGTGCGTGAGTCGTCCGGTTGGAGCACCTTGACCAGCCCGAAATCGACCAGTTTCAGTCGATTTTCGGGTGTAATTTTGATGTTACCCGGTTTGATGTCGCGGTGGAGCACCGGCGGGTCCTGGCCGTGCAGATATTCGAGCGCGTCCAGGAGCTGCGAGGCCCACAACAGGACCTGGGCTTCCGAAAGGTGTTTCTTTTGTCGCAGTGCTTCATTCACGATTTCCTGCAGGTCGCGGCCTTCGATAAAATCCATCACCAGATATTCGCGCCCGTCGACGGAGAAATAGTCGGACACTTTGGGCAGGTTGGGATGATCGAGCCGGGCGAGGACGCTGGCTTCCTGGTAGAATTGTTCAATTGTCTGGCCGAGATCCAGGTCGGGTCCTCGTTGGTCGATCAGCAGGGCGGGAAGGATCTCTTTGATCGCGCAGATCCGTCCATCGAGGCGCAGGTCGTTGGCCCGATAGACTGCGCCCATTCCTCCTTGGCCAACCAGGCGGACAATTTCATAGCGCCCGCGTAGAATCGAGTCTGAATCCAACACTGTAGCCAAAATACACCTCTGTAAGAATACCGGACCGCGCGAGGCGCGTCATCCCCGGAGGAGGAAAGACTGCCGTCCGCGGCGCGCCCTGAAGGGAGTTAACGCCATTGTGCGATGTCGCGGGCCGGGGAAATTGTGGCCCTCATCCGACCGGGACATCTTACCACCCGAGCCTGGTTGCGCTCTCATTCTGGGAAATTGGTTGACGTATAGAACTCGTTTCGTTATAATGAATTTCCCCCCTGGCATCACTACACCAGGTTTACGGACATCCTGCCGCTATTATATATTGAAGACATGGATGCTGGGAACCGTACTATAATGAACTGAGAACCATACTATAATGAATAGTAGGTAAAATGTGCAAGTGGCAAGAAAAGTTATGCTTGCATGGTATTTTTAAGAGGGATGGAAATGTCGCAAGAGGACCACAACGCTGAACAACGTTTAGTAAATATTCGTCAAGCCCAGCCTGTCGACAGACAACGTGAGACGGCAATGCTGATCCTCCGCCATGGCAACCAGACCGGCCAGGGTTGGCCGTTAAGCCGTACCACGCCATTGATCATCGGGCGCCACGACGAATGCCACGTAACGCTGCCGGACCGCCAGGTAAGCCGCAACCACGCCCGTATCTTCTGGGACGGCTTCGGTTATTCGATCGAGGACCTGTGCAGCAAGAACGGAACCCATGTAAATGGCATGGATATTGCGGACGCGTCACATAGCCTGTCTGACGGCGACGAAGTGCAGATTGCGCTGCGATTCAAACTGTCCTTTGTGGATGACGAGGCTACCACCCCTCTGACGCTGGACTCGCCCGATACTGAGACGGAGCCCGAATCAGGTCTGCGCATTGAAGAAGAGACCCGCCAAGTGTGGCTGAACGGCTCGCTGCTGGAGCCTCCCTTGAGTTTGCATCAGTACCGGCTGCTGAGTGCGCTGTGGCATGAGGGGGGCGGGGTCATGACCCGGGAACAGATTGTGCAGGCGGTCTGGCCGGAGACCAGTGGGGCCGGTGTCAGCAAGCAGGCTATTGACGCACTTGTACGCCGGCTGCGGGAACGGCTCAACGAGCACGACGCGAGATCCAACTTTATTGTAACAGTGCGCGGCCACGGGTTCCGGCTGGAGAATCCCTGATCGCAAATGCGGGGCGTGAAAAGCGGACTCTCTCTCTTCTCGTTCCCCTTCGCTTTGCGCGCGCCCAAGGAGCGCCGACTCAGGGCTGATGAAGGTACCGGTTGGAATGCGTCCGACAAATACTGAACGCCGCGCACAGCTGGACGCGGCTGCGATCGCAGCGGACGCCCGCGAGTCGCCGGCCGGGCGCGCCCCCGTTGTCGAATCAACAGTTGCAGGCGCAGTCCCTGGCGGCAGGACAGAGGATTCCCGGCCGGCGCGGGCTGCAGCAGGTTCAGCGGCCGGCAGCGGACCACTTGGCCTCTACATCCACATACCATTTTGCGCCCGCAAGTGCCCCTACTGCGACTTCAATACATATGCCCGTCTGGAACCTCTTTACGAGGCCTACACGCAGGCTCTTTGCCGGGAGTTGGGCAGATGGGCGGCGCGGCTCGACGGGCGCACGGTGCATACTGTATTCATGGGCGGCGGCACACCAACCGTGCTCAAGTCAGGCCAACTGGCCCAGATTTTGGCGTTGGTCCAGGAACGGTTCACTTTGGCAGCCGATGCTGAAATCAGCAGTGAAGCGAATCCGGGCATCGAGGACTGGGGGCAGTTTTCCCTGTTGCGCAGCCTGGGCGTGAACCGGCTGAGCATGGGCGTGCAGAGCTTTCAAGCGGAGGAATTGGCGTTTCTGGGCCGCATTCACGATGCGGACGATGCGTTGCGCGCCTTTGATGCGGCTGTGAAGGCGGGTTTCACCAACATCAATCTTGATTTCATGTTTGGGTTGCCGCGACAGCCGGTGGAAGCGTGGAACGACACATTGGACAAGGCGCTTGCGCTGGCGCCGCGGCACGTGAGCCTTTACAGTTTGATCGTCGAGCCGGATACGCCGCTGGCGCACTGGGTGGAGACCGGTCAGACGGCGGCACCGGATGATGACGCGGCCTCAGAGATGTACGAAATTGCGATTTCCCGCCTGGGGGCGGCCGGTTATGACCAGTACGAGGTGTCGAACTGGACACGGGGGGTTGGATACACCTGCCGGCACAATCTGCTCTACTGGCGCAATCAGGAGTGGATCGGTGTCGGGCCCGGCGCGCACAGCCATCTGCGCTATCCGATCAGGTTGCAAGGAGAGGCCGGCCCTGACCTTGCCTTCCTTTCCGGTGGGGCTAGTCACGGGTCAACGGGGGGCTGTTCGGCGGCTGCCGCGGTACGATGGTCGAATCGGAAAGGGGTGCCGGGCTACATGAAGCGCGTCGAGTCGGAGGCGAGCCCGGTTGATTTCCATGAGGCGTTGACGGGCGAGGTTTCGATGGGGGAAACGATGATGCTGGGGCTGCGGCTGGTGCGGGAGGGCGTGGCGTTTGCGCGCTTTGCAGAGATGCATGGACAGACAATGCGGGCTGCGTTTGGGCCGATTCTGGATCGACTGCAAGATGCCGGCCTGCTGGCGTCGGATGGGGAACGAGTGCGGCTGACATCCAGAGGACTGTTCCTCGGCAATCGCGTGTTCAGCGAGTTTATCGCATGAGAGGCGCCGGCGCGGCCGACTTTTCGATCATTTCGTGCGCTGGTGCGGCGAATGGCAGCGCGTGTTCCGCAACAACAACTCTGAGGGAGTATGCCGGTGCTGCAGGCGATTGTATTTGACTTTGACGGGACAATTCTGGACACAGAGACACCTGACTTCCAGACCTGGCAGGATATTTACCGCGACTACGGCGCTGAGTTGCCGATTGATGTCTGGCTGCAATGTGTGGGGGGAGGCACGGATGTGTTCCGCCCCGACGATTATCTGGAAGGATTGCTAGGCAGGGAGGTTGACCGGCAGCGACTGCGCACGGAGCGGCGGAAGCTTTTTCTGGAACGGGTACATGTCCAACCGATCATGCCCGGCGTGCTCGACCTGATCGCGGCGGCCGAGCGGCGAGGCGTGAGACTAGCGGTGGCCTCGAGCTCGGACCGCAAATGGGTGGAGCGGCATTTGCGGCGGCTGGGCCTGTGGGAACGGTTTGCGGCGGTGGTAACGTCGGATGATGTCGAGCGGGTGAAACCGGACCCGGCGCTTTACCGGCTGGCGGCGCAGAAGCTGGACGTATTGCCGCAGCGAGCGGTTGCGATCGAAGATTCGTACAACGGGATGCTCGGGGCGCAGCGGGCCGGATTGTGGTGTGTTTCGGTGCCGAATCGGGTCACTCGCGACTCCGACTTTTCGACCGCCGATCTCTGCCTGGACTCTATTGCCAGCATGGCGCCGGATGAACTGATCGCCTGTTTTGATAGTTCGAACAGTGAACGTTCGGCGGCCTGAAGGCAGAAGCAGCGCTGCCGGTTGCGCGATTGCGCATATTACAGTTGAGACAGTGACGCACTATGATCCGAGCCATCTATCCCGGCAGTTTCGATCCCTTCCATAACGGCCATGTGGACATTGCGCGGCGGGCGGCCGGGCTCTTTGATGAGTTGCTTGTGACTGTCTTTGACGCGCCGGCCAAGCAGCTTCTCTTTTCGACGGACGAGCGTATTGCGTTGGCGGGGGAAGCCCTCAAGGACGTGAAGAATATCACGATTGTGTCATATAGCGGACTAACGGTAAAATGGGCACAGCGACATGGTATCCGGGTGATTGTACGCGGGTTACGAAATGTGGATGATCTTTCTTTTGAATCCCGCATTGACATGGCCAACCGGTTGATGGCGCCGCAGATCGAGACGTGTTACCTGCTTTGCAGCACGGACTATGTCTATCTCAGTTCTACAATTTTGAAGGAAGTGGCCAGCCTGGACGGCGATGTGTCGCACTGGGTGACGCCACATACTGAGGAGGCGTTACGGCAACGGTTTGCGGAGCGCAAGCAGTAGCGGATTAGCATCCGGTTTCCTGTTTCTGGCGGCCGCTGGGAACAGCCAGACGAAAGTTCAACCTGATCATGGAAATTTTACAACTGGTGGATCAACTTGAACAGACCCTGAACAGAGGGTGGCGGGTGCCTCTCTCGCCCTCTTTGATCGTGAATTCGGAGGAATGTCTCCGGCTGATAGATCAGATGCGTATCAGCATACCGAGCGCGATCAAGGAAAGCGAGCGCATGATTACCGAGCGCGACCGCATAATCAGTGATGCGCAGGCGCGGGCTGAGCAGATCGTCGCCCACGCGGAGCAGCAGGCAATACAGATTGCCAGCGAAGACGCCATCACTGAACGCGCGCGGGAAGAAGCGGAGCGCATCATTGCGCATGGGCACGCCGAGGCTATCCGTCTGGTAGATGAAGCCGAAGTCTATGCGCTCGATGTGCTTTACCGGCTGCGGGACAAACTGAATAACTCGCTGCACCAGGCAGAGAATGGCATCCAGGCGATCGAAGCCAGCCAAGCGCCGCAGGAGCCGACGGCGTTGGAAGAAAGCGAGGGCGAATTCGCCTTTTCCCCTGCCTTACCCTCCGATGATGAAGATACAGCGCTGCGGGAAGATACATAGCCGCCGCATGCCTCACCTCCCCTGTTAATGATAGGCCGCATCGCCTCCAGTGTGCGCAGAAAGTCCGACTCTTTAAACCGCATACCGCCGCTCGCAGCGTGGCCGCCCCGCGTCCGAAAGCTGATTGGGGCGCTGCTTCTTTGCGGCGTTCTTGGCCTGACCTATCGTTCCTATTTTCGTAATTGGGTACCTTTGGGCCCGCAACGAACGGTAGCGACGATCAACGCCAAGATGGGCGTTCATACGCGCCTGACGGATGAGCCGGACGCGGCCAAGATCAAACGCAGCCTGGAGATGGTGCGCGAAATGGGCGCGCCGTGGATTGTTGAGTATTTCCCCTGGGCCTACTACGAACCAAGACGCGGTCAGTACGAATGGAGCCACCCGGACCTGGTCATCGACCACGCAAACCGGCAGGGGCTGACCGTGATCGCGCGGCTGGGCTATGTGCCGGAATGGGCGCGGCCGGAAGATTCCCATCATTTATATCTGGAGGAGGAGCAGTACGAGGCGTTTGGGCGCTTCGCGGTTGAGTTCGTGCGGCGCTATGCGGGCAAAGTGCGGTACCTGATTATATGGAACGAGCCGAATCTGAGCCTGGAGTGGGGCTTTCGCCCGGTCGATCCGGCGGGCTATGTGGAGATGCTGAAGGTGGTATACCCGATGGTGAAGGCGGCCGCGCCGGAAGTGCAGGTGCTGGCGGGCGCGCTCGCGCCGACGCTGGACCCGCCGGGCAGCGAATGGAGCATGAACGATCTGGACTATCTGCAGCGGATGTACGACGCGGGCGCGGCCGACTATTTCGATATTTTGGCGATTCACGCTTACGGCCTGGGATTTGAGGCCGACGAGCCGGCGGGTGAATCGGTTGTCAACTTTCGACGGTCCGAACTGTTGCGAGAGATCATGGTACGCAACGGCGACGGCGATAAGACGGCCATGATCACGGAAGGCGGATGGAACGATCATCCGCGCTGGACGAGGGCGGTGCGTCCGGCGCAGCGCATACTCAACACTGTGCAGGCGTACGAGATCGCCCGCACAGAGTGGCCCTGGCTCGAAAGCGTCGGTTTATGGGTCTTTCGCTTTCCGTGGGATCAGAAGAGCTACCAGGACAACTACACTTTTGTCGGCACGGATTTTGAGCCCAAGGCCATTTATCTGGAGTTGCAGAAGTACGCGAAGGGGCAGTTTGAGGCGCCATGAACGACCGGGAGAAGCTAGACGGGAGAGAATCGCGTCAGACGAATGCAGCTGATGGCGGCCGCCAGTGGTTAGTCGCCAGGAACGGCGGCGGCCGTTGGACACAGTTCTCTGTTCGACGCAGTTTTGAGCAGCAGCCGCGGCTGTGGATCGTCGTCGGCGTATTGGCGGCGGCGCTGGTGGTGGGCGGGTGGCTCGTCTTGCGCGGGACGGGGACGCCGGTGGATGAGACCTGGCTCAAGATGCAGGAACGGGGCAGTTGGCGGGTGGGGATGGACCCCAGTTTCCCGCCATTTGAAACGCTGGATGCGGAAGGGGCGCCGATTGGGTATGACGTGGAGCTGGCGCGGGAGATAGCTGCTGAGTGGGGTCTGGAGGCGGAGATCGTCGCGGTCGGGTTCGATAGTCTGTTGGATGCGTTGCTGGTTGACCGAGTGGATGCGGTGATCAGCGCGTTTCCGTACAACGCGCGCATGACGAAAGACGTGCATTATTCGCCGCCCTATTTTGAGGCGGGTGTGCGGCTTGTGGTGGGGGCGGATGCGGCGTATGAAGAGGTTGCGGACCTGGATGGAGGTACGGTGGCGGTGGAGTGGGGCAGCCGTGGGGATGCGATCGCGCGCCGACTGCAACGGGAGGGCGCCGGCTTTACGCGGCTGCCATTCGATTCTTCGGAGAAGGCGATCGAGGCGCTCGTCTCCGGCGCGAGCGATGGGTTGCTCATCGACGGCGTCACGCTGCGGCTGGCGCAGGGTGAGGGTAAGGAGATTCGCGGGGTGGGCGCGGCGCTCGACGAGGATCCCTATGTGATTGCGGTGTCGATCAAGGCGCAGAAGTTGCAGGGCGCGCTCTTAGCGGCATTAGCAGCGCTGGAGGAGCACGGGCAACTGGAACTGCTGGAAGACCGCTGGTTCGGGCAGGTGGCGGGCAGTGAGTGAGGAGCGGGACATCTTCACTCCTCACCTCTATATTATCTTACTTCGTAAATACTAAGCCATATACAGTGCCTGTCTTGACCAGCCCTTTATCGCTGCCGCCATTCAGGCTATCTGATTGCGTATTCGGTTGGCGGCAGCCACGTTGCTGGAGCCGCACGGCTGGAATGCGCAGACACGGTCGGAACTGCAGTTTTTAGTAGTCAGTTTTCAGTTTTCAGTGGAACACCAGTCGTCAGGGGAACAGCGGAGATTAGCGGTCGATGGTCGGTGGGTTTAGGCGGCAAGTGGGGGAGGAGACACTGTTGGCTAGACACACTGTTGGCTAGACACACTGCTGGGGCCGCACGGCTGGAATGCGCACACAAGGTGGGTGAGGGATGGTTTTGTAGGGGGGCGTTGCGGGGGCGCAGCCCCTGCACAAGGGAGGGCCGAAGGCCCGACCGCCCAAAATACAACAATGAGGGGAGAAAGATCACCTTTGCTCCCCTCGTTCAAGGTTGCGAATCAGCTGCGGCTGCGTAGTTACCCCACTTCTATATTATGCCACGTGCGTCAGCCAGCCCCATTTATCCGGCATATTGTCTTCGAGAATACCGAAGAAGACGCCCTGGATTGACTGCGTGATCGGGCCGCGCTTGCCGTCGCCGACGGGCATCCGGTCGACCGAGCGTACGGGCGTGATCTCGGCTGCGGTGCCGGTGAAGAAGATTTCGTCGGCGAGGTAGAGCATTTCGCGCGACATGGTCTGCTCGCGCAGGTCGTAGCCCAGGTCGCGGGCGATCGTGATGGCTGAATCGCGGGTGACGCCGCCGAGGATGCTGCTGCCGAGGGGCGGCGTATAGATTACGCCTTTGTAGATGACGAAGATATTCTCGCCGCTGCCTTCGCTGACCTGGCCGTTGATGTCGAGGGCGATGCCTTCGGTGAAGCCATTGTCTTTGGCTTCCATAACGACGTTCTGGCTGCTGACGTACTGGCCGCCGATCTTGGCCATCGGGCTGAACATGTTGGAGGCCATGCGGCGCCAGCTGCTCACCTGGACATCGACGCCCTGTTCGATGGACTCTGCGCCGAGATAGCGACCCCAGGGCACGGAAGCGAGTATGGAGTCGACGGGACAGCCGCGGCCATCTACGCCCAAGCTTTCGTAGCCGCGAAAGACCAACGGGCGGATGTAGGCGCTGCGATGGTCGTTTTTGCGCAAGACGGCTTGGGCCACATCCATCCATTCATCAACTTCGAGGGGCGATGGGATGCGGGCTACTTTGCAGGAGTAGAGCAGCCGCTCGAAATGCTCCGGCCCGCGGAAAATCGCGGCGGCGTCATTCACTTCGTAGGCGCGAATCCCTTCGAATGCGCTGCTGCCGTAATGGAGGGCATGGGTGAAAACGTGCACCGTCGCCTGCTCCCATGGGATGATCTCCCCGTTCATCCAGATATAATCCGCTTGCATCTTCGCCATCGCTGAACTCCTTCATGCCAAGTGAGCGCCTGGTCAGCAGTCTTGCGCCGACCGGCTTCGTTATTGTGATCTGGGTGAACAGGCGTCTGGCCTGCACTGCCAAGTCCGGATGCATTATACAGCGGAAGAATCTGATAGTCTAAGATTTGACTGCGAGGTGAAAGGATAGGAGGAAGTTCAGAGGCGGCTGGGGGGAGAATAAAGCCGGCTACTGGCTGCTACGGGTTCAGTGCCAGACGCGCGGCAGATACAGTTTGTGTTGGATGGGTGTTCGCTCGGTAGCGGGCGCGACGACCTCGATAGACAGGGCGGTGGGGGGACCCCAGTTGCCATCGGAATCCTGGGCTTCGAGAAAGATGGTGTAGGCGCCGGGCTGCAGGCCGGTGGTGTCGAGCGCGCCTGTCAGGGATTCGAGCGAGGAGTCGTAGTCGCCGTCGAGTGGCTGCAGGGTTTCGAAGGTGGTTGCCAGCCAGGAGGGCGCGTCGATTGAAAAGCGGGCGGCGCTGATGGGCTGGGACGGTTCGGTGTCGGAGCCGCTGCCGGCGCTGCGGGTGTCGTTGGCGGTTGCGGACAGCGTGACGGCCATTCCGATCGGGACGCGCGCGGGCTCTGCGGCGGCGTCGGTGACGTCGGGGCCGGCAGGCAGCTGGTAAGGGCGGCGGGCGGCCTTGGCGGCGTAGACGAGGGATTCCAGAATCGGGTCGAGGATTGACTCGTCGAAGTAGGTGCAGCTCTGGAAAAAGGCTGTGCCGAGCTCGTAGGTGTAGGCGGCGACGCCGAGCGTACCGTAGGCGTAATCGGTGGTGCTGCCGTCGAAGCGGTACATGCAGAGCTCGGGATTGCAGACCCTGTAGTCGGGGAAATAGCCCAGCTTGCGGCCGAGGCGGCGCAGTTCATCTTGGTTGGGAGCAGGGGTGGACGAGTGCTCCCACGGGTAGAAGAGGAGGCGGCCGTATGAATGGAGGGAAATGAATACGCCGTTGGTATCTTCCGGGGCGGGGTCGTTGTAGCCTTCGCCGCGTTGGTCGGCGAAGACGGTGCTCAGGTAGGCCTCGATGGCTCGGGTCTCGGGCTCGGATGCGGCTGATTCGCCGCGATAGAAGACCGAGCAGATATCGCTCGACGAACAGCCCTGG
Source organism: Caldilineaceae bacterium (assembly GCA_965116395.1). Taxonomy (GTDB): domain Bacteria; phylum Chloroflexota; class Anaerolineae; order Caldilineales; family Caldilineaceae; genus Bin5. The sequence continues at coordinate 3,005,010 of OZ220684.1, read as the reverse complement.
CAGTGATTCCAGAGGAAGCTGCCGTTGCGATTCAGGTCGACACCGCTACGGGGGAATTCACAGCCGTTGGTGCTGTTGGTGTTTTTGCGCCAGAGATATCCTTGTTCGACCCAGCTGCGTCCGTCGGGATTGGCCTGGGGGATGATGTGGATGCGGTTGTAGTCGAGCAGCCATGTCAGGTCGGGGTCTGTTCCGTATCCTTCGAGCAGCATATCGGCGAAACGGGTCGCGACTTCGGCGGTCGCCATTTCGCGGGGGTGTTGGGCGGCCATGACCACGAGCTCGCCTTTCTCAAAGTCGGTGGACTGGCGATTTGTCAGGACGAGCGCCTGGATGTCGAAGCCGGCCAGGCCCCAGGTGCGGATTTTGTACCAGCTGTTGCCGATGTCGTTGAGCTCGGCCAGGTCCGGGTATTGTTCGGCCAGCGACTCCAGATCTGAGTGGGTTTTTGTCACTGTGCGATAGCAGGCATAGCCGGGGATGGCGTTGTTGTCGGCCAGCGTCTGGAAGGCGCAGGGGTCGGGCAGATCCGCGGTCATCTCGGTCTCTTCGGAGAAGGGGAAGCCGCCGTCGGTCAGCCACTGCTGCTGGGCGGGCGACACCAGCGCGACGGCGTTGAGCTGCTCCGGGTCGACATGCCAGACGTCGACCTGCTCGAAGAGGGTGTGCAGAGCTTCAGCGTCGTTGTAGTCGATGCGGGCAACGATGGCGCCGGCGGCGTTGTTCTGCAGGCAGGGGTCCACGACGGGAGAGGGGTCGATGCCGGCGACGTCCAGTAGAATGTTTCTGGCAGGGCTTGCCAGATCGAACTGTTGTACGGCGAAGAAGAACAGCGCCCCCAACAGACAAAGCCCCCCGATCCAACCTACAACCTGTGCGACAGTTCTCTTAACGCTCATAAATCGCGGGCGGCCTCAAATCAGCGGGCTGTTCCTGCCGAAGGCCGCTGCAGTTATTATTTCTCGACAAGCAACTGGTCCACCGCTGCCGTCAGTTCTGAGAGCGTACTGACCTGCAAGATCTTGTCGCAGAGGGGCACATATTCGAGCATATCGCTGTCGCCGCTGCCCCACAACATGGGCATTTCGGGATTCAGCCAGAGCGTGCGGCGGCTGCGGCGGGCCATCTTTTTGAAGATATCCAGCCGGGGATCATTGTAGTTGTTACGACCGTCGCCGACAACGATGAGGGTGGTGCGGTGGTCGATGGTGTCGAGGTAGTCATCGGAGAAATTCTGGAGGCTGTGGCCAAGGTCGGTGCTGTAATAGCCTGGGGGCATACGGACGAGCACCTGTTGGATGGCTTCATTGGCGCGGTTGCCCTGGAAGTCGGGGGTGATGTACTCCAGGTGGTCGATGAAGACGAAGGCGTGGGACTTGCTGACCTGGTCCTGCAACTCGTAGAGGAGAGAGAGCATCAGTTCGGTGCAGTGGCGCATGGAGGTGCTGATGTCGCAGATGACGACGAGCTTGGGCTTGATGGTACGGTCGCGGTGCTTGATCTGGAAGGGGACGCCGCCGTGCTTGAGGTTTGAGCGGATGGTGGCTTTGGCGTCGAGCTGGCCGGTCTTGGCCCTTTTCTGGCGGAGGGCGATGCGGCTGCGGAGGAGGGCGGCGAGCCGCCGAACTTCCTGGCGCAACTTCTGCATGTCGCTGTCGGACAGGGCCTGGAAGGGGCGATCCATGAGCCCGTCGAGGTTGTCCTCGGGGCGCTGCTCGGCCATGTTTTCGGCGATGCGCTGGCCGGCGTGCTGGCGTAGCTGCTCGCGCAGGGATTCCATGTTCTGGGCGATGAGCTGGCGCATTTGATCGAGGCGCTCTTTGTTGATGCCCATCTGGGCCATGAGCTCCATGATCTCCTGCATGGCCTTGCGCACCTGTTCGAACTGAAGGGCGCGTTGCATGCGGCGCGCCATCCATTCGCGGTAGCGCAGGTCATCTGCCTGATTCAGGCCCACCATCTGGCCGAGGCCCTCCAGCTCTTCGGGGGTCAGCTCCTCGCCGCGGAGGAGCCGTTCGAGCATATCGCGCAGGCGCTGGCCATACTCCTGCAGGGCCTGGGCCAGCATGTTGGCTTCCTCTTCGGTCAGGTCTTCGGTCAGATTCATGAGTGGAGGGGGCTCGCCGCTGCCGAAGAAGAGCGGGAAAAGCTCTTCAAAGGTGGGCAGGCTCTCGAGGTCTTTGACGAGGGTTGCGCGCAGGCTGAGGCGGAAGGAATCCCGATCTTTGACGCCAAGGTTTTCGACGGCAGCGAAGGCGTCGGTGCTCTCTGCGAGGCTGACGCGTACGCCGCCGGAACGCAAGGCTGAAATGAATTTTACGATTCGTTCTTCCATGGGATTCTCCTCTGCAGCGGGGAGCGCAGGCGTCTCGCTTGCTCTCTCCGCCAGCAGGCACTCGGGCGGCTTTGCCAGGTGAAAAAGGTTCAGTCCATACGCCGGCGGCCGGGTAGTTCTTCGTCCCAGTCGGTCTCGTCGTCGTCGTCGTCGTCGTCGGTGCTGTCCATGCGGCCGAGCTGGCGCTGGACTTTTCGCAGATCGGTCTCGTGTTTGAGCAGCACGCTGAGTGTCGTCTCGAGCGTCTTGCGGTCCAGGCTTTCGGTGTTGAGGGTGACGAGCGCCTGGGCCCAGTCCAAGGTTTCGGAGATGCTGGGCAGCTTGCGGAGGTCGACCTGACGGAGGCTCTGCACGAGCTCGACGGCCTGGCTGGCAATCTGCGGCGCCAGGTCCGGCACTTTGAGACGGACGACGTTCAACTCCTGCTCCTGCGAGGGGTAGCCGATGAAGAGATAGAGGCAGCGCCGTTTGAGCGCTTCGCTCAGTTCGCGGGTGTTGTTGCTGGTGAGGACGACGATGGGCCGGTGTTTGGCGGCGAGCGTGCCGAGCTCGGGGACGCTGACCTGGAAATCGCTCAACACCTCGAGCAGGAATGCTTCGAACTCGGCGTCGGCGCGGTCGATTTCGTCGATGAGGAGCACGACGGGCTCGTCGCTGAGGATGGCGCGCAGGAGGGGCCGCTGCAGGAGGAAGCGCATCGAGAAGAAGACGTCCTCTTCGTCGGCGAGGCGGTCGGCGGCTTCTGCGAGGGAGTTGGCGCCGGCGAGAGTCTGTTGCAGTTGATCGCGGAGCAGCTGCGTGTACAGGAGCTGCTTGGCATACTCCCACTCATAGAGAGCTTTGGTCTCGTCCAGTCCTTCGTAGCATTGGAGGCGGATGAGGTTACGGCCGAGCGAGCCGGCGATGGCTTTGGCCAGTTCGGTTTTGCCGACGCCGGCGGGTCCTTCGGTGAGCAGGGGTTTGCCCAACTCTTGCGCCAGGTAGACGGTTGTGGCGATTTCGTCGCTGGCGATGTATTGTTGTTCGCCAAGGCCGTCGTTGGTCTCTTCGATGGACTGGTAAGCGCTCGTTGTGTTCATGTGAGGGGGAGGCTCCTTTGGCTGTTGGCGAGTGGCACGCGGCCACTGCGGTATGATGTAGTGTATCTGACAGGCAAGCGGTTTGCAAGGCATCGGAATAGTTGGGCGGTTCGACGGTCTCATTTTCGCATTTGCGTGGGTGTCCCTTTTGGGCGTCGAAAAAGTGCAGTTGCGCGATTTCCAGTATTTCAGCTATATTCCTTCGCGTGTTCCCGAAACCGGGTCGCAACTGGGTTGCCGGGGCGGGTGAGGGAAGAATCGGCCGGCGGTGACGAGGAAAGAAGGAAGGCACTGGTATTGCGGTTCGGACACAAATACACAAGGAAATACGAATGCTGGATAGAGACGGCCTGATTTCGTTTGCGAGAGATATTGTGCGCATCCCCAGTCTGAGCGGCGAGGAGGCGGATGTTTCGCGGCGCATCGAGGGGGAGATGGTGGCGCTGGGGTTTGACCGCGTGTGGACGGACGACGTGGGCAATGTGGTTGGCGTGCTGGAGGGCGCGCAGCCAGGGCCGACGATCGTTTTTGACGCGCATACGGATACGGTGGGGGTGTCGCCGGGGGTGCCGTGGGAGCTGGACCCGTTCAGCGGGGAGGTTCGGGGAGGCGCGCTGCACGGACGTGGCGCGGCGGATATGAAGGGCGCGCTGGCGGCGATGGTGCACGGCGTTATTGGGCTGGACAGGGCGGCGCTGAAGGGCAAGGCGGTGGTGAGCGCGTCGGTGATGGAGGAGGTGCTGGAAGGGGTGGCGCTCGAGAAGGTGGTTGCGCAGACGGGCGCTGATTTCGTGGTGATAGGAGAGGCGTCGGACCTGCAGATCGTGCGGGGCGGACGCGGGCGGGCCGAGATTCATCTGACGACGACGGGGCGGCCTTCGCATTCGTCGGCGCCGCAGATGGGTCGGAACGCGGTGCTGGATATGATGCGGGTGATCGCGGCGGTGGAGGATTTGGCGCTGGACGAGCATCCGCAGATGGGGCCGGCGATTTTTGCGCTGACGGATATTATCAGCGCGCCGTATCCGGGGCATTCGGTAATTCCGAGCATTTGCCGGGTGACGTATGACCGGCGGCTGCTGCCGGGCGAGGCGGCGGAGCGTGTGCTGGCGGACATCAGCGGACGGCCGGAGCTGGCCGATATTCAGCTGGATGCGCGGGTGGGCATTGGGGAATATACGAGCTATACGGGACATTCTTTTACGACTGAGAAGTTTTTTCCGGCGTGGTTGGCGGATGACGCGGACCCGTTTGTGACGAGCGCGCTGGCGGCGGTGCAGGGGGTAGGGATCGGGGCGGGGCTGAACGCGTACCGTTTCTGCACGAATGCGGCGTACAGCGCGGGCAGGGCCGGGATCCCGACGATCGGATTCGGGCCGGCGACGGAGGCGGACGCGCATATGATTAATGAGAGGTTGATGCTGGACGATTTGATCGCGGCGGCGCAGGGGTATAGGGCGATTGGGGAAGCGGTGTTGGGGTGAGGGTTCAGTTTTTTGGTTTCTAGTTTTTAGTTTTTAGTGAACTGCGAACGGCAGTGGGCGGTGGACTGAGACTGCAGGTGGGGCAGGAGACATTGTTGGCTAGACACGTTGCTGGAGCGGCACTGCTGGAATGCGCACACACGGTAGGTGAGCGATGGTTTTGTAGGGGGGCGTTGCGGGGGCGCAGCCCCTGCACAAGGGAGGGCCGAAGGCCCGACCGCCCATAATAAACGACAGATGCTGGCGGCACAGGGAAGGGCGAGAAACCTGGCGGCCAGACGACATAGACTGACACCACTGACGAGAGTTGCAATGGAAGCGATCACACTTACTGACACTGAAGCGAGACGGCTGGCGATTGCGGTGCAGGGGCTGGCGGGGCCGCGTGCTGAGGCGAGCAAGGCGGGTTTGCTGGCGTTGATGCGGCGGTTGAACTGTTTGCAAATCGACCCGATTCGGGCGGTGGAGCGGACGCAGCTGCTGGTGCTGTGGAGCCGGATGGGGGCATTCGAGCCGACGCTGCTGGACGATCTGCAGGAGGAGCGGCAGATCATCGAGGCGTGGGCACACTGCGCTTCGTTTGTGCTGACGGAAGATTACCCTCTGTTTCGGCGCTGGATCGGGCGTGCCTACACTGGATCCAGCAAGTGGTCGGAGCGGGTGCGGGGCTGGATGGAGGCGAATGCGGAGATGGAGGCGCACATTCTGGAGCGCCTGCGGGCGGACGGGCCGCTGCCGTCGAAGGCGCTGGCGGGCCCGGAGGCTGTGCCGTGGGAATCGCTGGGCTGGACGGGCGGGAGCACGGTTACACGCATGCTCGACTTTCTGGACCGGAAAGGCGTTGTGATTACTGTGGGCCGGCGGGGGAACCAGAAGCTGTGGCATCTGCGGGATGCGTGGCTGCCGGAGTGGGCGGGTCAGGCGCTGCCGGAAGAGGAGGAGATGGTGCGGGCGGCGTGCCAGCACTCGCTGAGGGCGCTGGGGGCGGCGACGCGGAAGCAGATCAATAACCATTTTATGCGCATGAGGTACCCGAACCTGGGGGAGCGGCTGCAGGAGTTGGCGGCGGAGGAGGTTGTGCTGCCGGCGCAGATTGTGGGCGAGGAGGGGCCGTGGGAGGGAAAGTGGTTTATCCACCGGGACACTCTGCCGCTGCTGGCGTCGATCCAAGATGGCGAATGGGCGCCGCGCACGGTGTTTCTGTCGCCGTTCGACAATCTGATCTGTGACCGGGAGCGGACGGAGCAGTTATTCGGTTTTCATTTCCGCATTGAGATATACGTGCCGAAGGCGAAGCGGGAGTACGGCTATTATGTGATGCCGCTGCTGGAGGGCGACCGCTTTATCGGGAGAATGGATTCGCGAATAGATCGTAAGACGGGCATCTACCATATCCACGCATTGTATCAGGAAGATGAGACGCGCGACGACGCGCGGTCCGGGACGGCAGTTGCGGAGTCGCTGCTGGAGTTGGCCCAGTTCATCGGCGCAAAGCGTGTCGAACTGGGAGACCGGATTCCCGCTGTCTGGCGCAACGCACTGGAGGAGGTTAGCCAAGGCTTATGACTGCATCTGCAGAGACGGCTTCACCGCAAACGACAAATGCGTCGGCCCGTTTTGGTACTTTTGGGGGCGTGTTTACGCCGAACGTGCTGACGATTCTGGGGTTGATACTGTTTTTGCGGGCAGGTTGGGTGGTGGGCCAGGCCGGTATGGTGGGCGCGCTGATGATCGTGGCGATCGCGAACGCGATCAGTTTTCTGACGGGACTGTCGCTGTCGGCGATCGCGACGTCGATGAATGTGCGGGCGGGCGGCAAGTATTATCTGATATCGCGGACGCTGGGACGTGAAATTGGCGGGGCGATCGGGGTGCCGCTGTATTTGTCGCAGGCGATTTCGGTTGCTTTTTACATTATTGGTTTCACCGAGTCTTTGGAGGGGATCGCATTTTTCGACCGGATTGATCCGCGGTTGCTGGCGACAGGTATCGCGCTGTTCTTCGCGGCAATCGCTTTCATTGGGGCGGATTTTGCGATAAAGATACAGTACTTCATTCTGGCAGCGTTGATGTTGGCGCTGCTGTCGTTTTTTGCAGGAGGCTGGGGGTCGATCCGGGCGCCGACGCTGGTTGCCAACTATGGGGAGGGGATGAGTTTCTGGAGTGTGTTCGCGGTCTTCTTCCCGGCGGTGACGGGTATTGCGGTGGGTGCGAGCATGTCGGGGGATCTGAAGGATCCGGGCAGGAGCATTCACAAGGGCACACTCTATTCGGTGATGTTTACGGCGGGGGTTTACTTTCTGTCGGTTGTCTGGCTGTCGTTGCATGGCAGTGCGGATGAGCTGAAGAGCAATACGCTGATTATGCGGGATATCGCGATTTTTCCGCCGATGATTCTGATTGGGGTGTGGGCGGCGACGCTTTCGTCGGCGCTGGGGAGCATTGTGGCGGCGCCGCGGACGCTGCAGGCGATGGCGCTTGACGGGATCGTGCCGCGGGTGCTCGGCTCAAAGCTGGGGAGCAGGACGGAGCCGCGGGTGGGCGTTCTGGTCACGGCATCAGTTGCGTTTGCGATTATCTGGGCGGGCGATCTGAATGTTGTGGCGCCGATCATCACGATGTTTTTCCTGAACACGTATGGGATGACGAACCTGGTGGCGGGCATCGAGAAGCTGGTGGGCAATCCCAGTTTTCGGCCGCGGGCGAAGATTCATCCCGGTTTTTCTCTACTGGGCGCGGCGGGTTGCTACGGGGCGATGTTTGTGATCAATCCGGTGGCGACGATTGTTGCGATCCTGGTCAGTTATGGCATTTATTTTTATCTGGAGCGGCGTTCGACGATACGCACGTGGGGCGATGTGCGCAGCGGGATCTGGTTTGCAATGGCGCGGCAGGCGCTGCTGAATCTGGAGCGCTCGGTCGTAGATGCGAAGAACTGGCGGCCGAATATTCTGGTGTTTACGGGGCAGCCGCATAACCGGGCGCCGCTGGTAGAGGTTGCGAATTTGCTGACGCGGGGGTATGGGATCGTGTCGTTTTATCAGCTGCTGGTGGGGGATATCGATCAGTTGGCGGAGAAGAGGCTGCGCGGGGTGGCACGGCGGCAGATCCGCACTTTTATCCAGGAGCAGAATATGTCGGCCTTTGCGGAGGCGGACATTGTGGAGAATTTTTATGCGGGTGCGGTGATGGTAAGTCAGGCGCACGGGGTAGGCGGGCTGGAGCCGAACACGGTGCTGATGGGGTGGAGCGATACGGAGGGCGGACGGACGCTGTCGCTGCGGCTGCTGTCGACGTTGTATGAGCTGGGCAAGTCAGTGCTGTTTCTGCATCATGACGAGGAGCGGGGGTTCGGGAACCAGAAGGTGATCGATGTGTGGTGGAGAGGGCGCAGCGGGAACGGGGACTTGATGCTGCTGCTGTCGCATATTATTGCGCAGAATCCGACGTGGGACGGGGCTTCGATACGTCTGTTGCAGATATTGCCGCGCGAAGAGGGACGGGAACAGACGGAGGCGCATTTGCGGGGGCTGCTGGACAGGGTGCGGGTAGAGGCGGAGCCGGTGGTGGTGGTGCCGCCGGAAGGTGAACCGTTCCCGGAGACGGTGAAGACGTGGAGTACGCAGACTGATTTGACTTTGTTGGGGATGAACCGGCCGGAGGCGGAGGATAGGGCGGGGTATGGGAATCAGCTTAATGGTTGGTTGAGTGCGGTGGGGACGGTGTTGTTGATTCATAGTGGGCAGACGGAGGATTTGTTAGCGCCGAACGATTGAAGGGCAGTTTTTAGTTTTTAGTTTTCAGTTTTTAGTTTTTAGTTTTTAGTAAACCCACTCGTAGGCGATGGCCTATGGGGTTGGCGAATTCCAGTTCTTAGTGATTGCGCCCGTACGGGGTAGTTCTTTTGGGTTCTTAGCTATTGGTGACACCGCTCAGTGGCGGTGTTTTTTTGAGTTATGAACATTTAGCTTTACGTTCTTAGTGGATACACTGGTACGCAGTGGTTTTATTGAGCTCTTCGTTATTGGTGACGCTGCTCATCGGCGGTGGTTACGAAAGGCTCAAACGCATAATAATGGTAAGTTCGCGCAGTTATCGAGATCTAATTGTTTGGAAGAAATCAGTGGATCTGGTCAGCAGGATCTATGTCTCCACGCGTGCTTTTCCAAAGGAAGAGATGTATGGGATCACTTCCCAGATAAGGAGAGCCGGGGTGTCTGTTCCGGCGAATATTGCCGAGGGGCAAGGCAGAAACAGTCGGGGGGAATTCCGGCAGTTCCTGGGAATCGCGCAAGGCTCTTTAGCAGAACTGGAAACTCTGCTGATCATATCTGGCAATTTACAGTATCTCACCCCGTCGGGCACTGACGAACTTCTGAAAAAGTGCAGGGAGGTCGGCAGGCTCTTGGCCGGGCTGAAGAATTCGATTTCTGATTAGTTCTTAATTTCCAGGTAACTACTACGCCATATACAGTGCCTGTCTTTACCAGCCCTTTATCGCTGCCGCCATTCAGGCTATCTGATTGCGTATTCGGTTGGCGGCAGCCAGGTTGCTGGAGCCGCACGGCTGGAATGAGGACACAAGGTCGGTGAGCGATGGTTTTGGAGGGGGGTGTTGCGGGGGCGCAGCCCCTGCACAAGGGAGGGCCGAAGGCCCGACCGCCCATATTGCAGGGCATAGTGGGTGTGCTATACTGGAATTAGCTGGGAGGAGAATATGTTTTCTCCTCTTTTTTTTCGCCCAGGCTGGCATCCGCAGCAGCGGGTCGTCAGAACGCCATCCCAACCGGAGAATTTAATTATGCGCGCGAATCGGATTCGCAATCTGCTGGATCAGGGTAAGCCGACGCTGGCAACGCACATTCACAGTGTGTGGCCGAATGTGGTGGAAGCACTGGGCCACACGGGGCTGTATGATTATGTGGAGTTTGTGGCGGAGTATGGGACGTATACGCTGCATGACCTGGACAATATTTGCCGGGCGTCGGAGCTTCATGGGCTGGGCTCGATGATCAAGATCGATTGGGCGAATAATGAGTTTGTTGCCCAGCGGGCGGTCGGGTCCGGGTTCAACAGTGTTCTTTTTTCGGATGTGCGCTCGGCGGCAGGCGCGGCGGATTGTGTGAGCTATGTGCGGGCGGATACGCCGGAGGCAGGCGGTACGTTCGGGGTGGCGACGCGACGGTTTTCGTACATGAGGTACGGGGGCAGTGAGGAGTATGTGCAGGCGCTGGACGATATTGTGGTGGCGCTGATGCTGGAGAAGAAGCCGGCGCTGGATGATCTGGACGCGATTCTGGCTGTGGACGGGGTGGAGATGCTGCAGTGGGGGCCGTCCGATTTTTCGATGAGTATTGGCAAGGCGGGACAGCGGGGCGCTTCAGAGGTGGAGGCAGGAGCGCAGAGGGTGATCGATGCGTGCATGGCGACGGGCGTTCATCCGCGCATTGAGATTGGCAGTGCTGACGATGCGAAGCGGTATCTGGACATGGGGGCGCGGCACTTCTGTGTGGGGACGGACATTGCGATTCTGCACCAGTGGTGGCGGCAGGAAGGGGAGAGTCTGCGGAAGGCGCTGGACGAATAGGGGATAGCGGCCGGACCAGAGTAGATCGCTTTGGCTACGCAGGAGTTTGGTGACAGCGTTGACGAGTCTCAGGCGTTCCTGAACCGGGTTACGGTTGGGGCCAGTTCTTCGTGAGCGCGGGTTGGCAGTCCTGAAGCGCGTTGATTCTTGATCTCTACAGTCTTAATTTCAGAGCATTGATTGAAGGCGGCAGTTGACTGCCGCCTTTTTGCGTTCTTGTCAGTAGGCGGAGGTTGTTGTTGGGCGGCACGGAGTTGTATGGAGTGTGCGTTGGGGAGAATGCGGGGATGGGCTTTTGGGGCTGGCGGACACCTTGCTACTACGGCGACGCCCTGACGGTGAGGGAATGGAGGGGGGGCGTTGCGGGGGGAATCCCCCCTGCGCAAGGGTGACAGTGGAGGCCGCTTGCGGCCGACCGCCCCAGAAGGCGAGGAGGGAGGGAGAGATGCTGTTGACGGCAGTGGGATGGCTGAGGGGGTCGGGGGTGGCTGGGTTACTGCCTCAGGTACGGGCCCCAGGATGGCGCGCCCTCCTCTGCAGGGTGCCGAGTCAGGCGGAGGGGGTCTGAACCGTCGGCGTTCATTACGTAGACGTCAAGAATCTGATTGCGCCGCGACTCGAAGGCGATCTTGCTGCCGTCGGGCGACCAGGAAGGGTCGGCATCCCAGCCAGGGTAGGTGGTGAGGCGGGTGAGGCCCGAACCGTCGATATTGATTGCGTAGATGTCAGTAGAGCCGGCGCGGCCAGAAGTAAATGCGATGCGGCGGCCGTCGGGCGACCAGTCAGGGTGGGCATCGGATTCAGGATGGGTGGTCAGGCGAGTGAGACCGGTGCCGTCGACGTTTATGAGGTAGACATCGAGGTTGTTTTCGCGGAAGGAATCGAATGCAACGCTGTTGCCATCGGGCGACCAGGAGGGAAACTGATCGGATTCGGCGTAGTCGGTGAGACGCACAAGATTGGAACCATCGGCGTTCATCAGGTAGATCTCCCAGTTGCCGTCGCGGAAAGACTGAAATGCGATTCTACTGCCATCGGGCGACCAGGTGGCAAGGGTATCGGATGCCAGGTGATTAGTGAGTCGGGTGGGGTCGGAACCGTCGGCGTTCATCAGGTAAATCTCCCAGTTGCCGTCGCGGAAGGACTGAAATGCGATTCTGCTGCCGTCGGGCGACCAGGCGGGATAGCGATCAGATGCAAGATGATGTGTAAGCCGGTTCCAGGTTTGACCTTGATCGCTGGTGGCGTATATTTCAAAGTTGCCGTCGCGGTCGGTGTGGAAGGCGATCCGCGACCGCATTTCGTCGACGGGTGATGTTACGGTGGCAGAGATGCGCTGCGACCAGGGGCCGAAAACGCCGGCAAGGTTAACGGCGCGTACCTGGTAGTGGTAGGTTTGGCCTACAGCCAGATCCTCATGTTTGAAGCTTGTGTTTGTGAGGTAAAAGCCGCCAATCTGCAGCCGGTTTGCGGCTGCGTCCCATGCCCACAGTTCATACCGTGCGGCGCCGGACACCGGCGTCCAGGTCAGTTGAACCGCGCCGCCGGCAGTTTGTGCGTTTAGCTGGGGAGCAGTCGGGGGAGGCGTTTGTGCCAAGGGGCGCGGGGAGCGGCTCCAAGATGGTTCGACATCTCTGGCTGGGTTATCCGTCAGGCGGGTGAGGCCGGAGCCGTCGGCGTTGACGGTGTAGATCTCCCAATTGCCTGCTCGATTGGAGGTGAAGGAGATCTGACTGCCGTCTTCCGACCAGGTGGGATACCGATCGTCTGCGAGATTGTAGGTAAGGCGCGTCATCCCGGTTCCATCTGCGTTCATCACAAAAATTTCGTGGAAACCTTCGTAACCGGATTGGAATGCAAGTTTGTTGCCATCGGGCGACCAGGAGGCGAACCAATCGTTGAGAGGGAAGTAGGTGAGGCGGGTGAGGCCTGAACCGTCGGTGTTCATCAGGTAGATCTCGTTGTTGCCGTCGCGGTCTGAGTAGAAGGCAATTCTGCGGCCGTCGGGGGACCAGGCGGGGAAGCCATCCCACTGAGGATGATTGGTCAGACGGGTGACACCGGCGCCATCATCGTTCATGAGGTAGATTTCACCGTTGCCGTCGCGTGTTGACTCAAAGGCGATCAGAGTGCCATCGGGAGACCATGTGGGGAAGTAATTCGCTCGGTAGTGGTCGGTAAGTTGGGTAAGACCGGTGCCATCGGCGTTGATGACGTAGATTTCCCAGTCGACGGCGTGATCTGAGACATATGCAATTCTGGCGCCATCGGGTGACCAGACAGGGAACCAGTCGGTGAATGAACTGTAGGTAAGGCGGGTGAGGCCGGTGCCATCGGCGTTCATGATATAGATGTCGTCGTCTCCGTCACGGTCAGAGGCGAATGCGATCCGGGTCGGGACGTGGGCCTGAGCGGCGTTGAGGGACGCGGAGACGGGCTGCGACCACTCGCCGGCCGCGCCGGCGGCATCGACCCTTCGCACCTGATAGGTGTAGTCGATGCCGGCTTCGGGAGCGATGTGCTTGAACGTGACGGTCCTGAGGTTGTTTCCGCCGATTTGTACCCAGCCGCCGGCACTGGTCCACGATCGGATTTCGTAGCGCACTGCAGCGGTCACGGGCGTCCACCTGAGCTGGATCCCGCCCTGCTTCGCCGCTGCGGTCAGTACGGGTATGGAGGGGACCGGCAAACTCTCAATGGGTGCAGAAGAAGGTCTCCAAGATGGTGCGGTATCGCTGGCAGGGTTGTCGGTCAGCCGGGTGAGCCCTGAACCGTCTGTGTTGATGACGAAGATCTCCATTTCCCTGTCGACAAATTGGGTAAATGCTAACCGATTTCCGTCCGGCGACCAGGAGGGGTTGGAAGTACCATCAACTGCTTCGGTAAAGCGGATGCTCCCGGAGCCATCGGCGTTCATGATGTGGACGTCGCCTCCGCTCCCACTGTGACGCACATAAGCGATCCTTCTACCGTCGGGAGACCAGGCGGGGCTGTCATCTCCTTCAGGATTGTTGGTGAGGCGGGAGAGGCCCGAACCGTCGGGATTTATGACGAAGATGTCAGGGTTGCCCAGGCGATAGGATACGAACGCAATCTTGCTGCCGTCGGGCGACCAAGCGGGAGAACCGTCCCATTCGGGATGGTCGGTAAGGCGAGTGGCGCCCGTACCGTCGGCGTTCATCACGTAGATCTCAGAATTGCCGTCACGATATGATTTGAAGGTAATCCTCTTGCCGTCGGGCGACCAGGAGGGACTCTCATCGTCACTTGGATGGTTGGTTAGATTGACGGGGCCCGTCCCATCGGCGTTCATGACGTAGATTTCGAAATTTCCGTCGCGAGTGGAATCGAAGGCAATTCGGTTGCCGTCGGGGGACCAGGCGGGATCGTTGTCCCAATCAGGGTGGTCGGTCAGACGGGTGACATTGGAGCCATCGTCGTTCATCACGTAGATATCGTAGTTGCCGCCGCGGTTGGCGTTAAAGACAATCAGAGAGGGCGCGTCGGGCTGCGCCGCGGTGACGGTGGCGGGGACAAACGGTGACCAGGGGCTGGCGTCGCCGGCGGCGTTGACGGCGCGCACTGCATAGTAGAAGGTTGTGCCGACCGCGAGCCGGTTGTGCCGGAAGGCGGTGACGGTCAGGTTGTTGCCGCCGATGTCCTGCCAGTCGTCGGCTTCGGTCCACACCCAGAGCTCGTAGCGGACTGCGCCGGCCACGGCGTCCCAACTCAGATCCACGGCGCCGGCGGTTGGTTGTGCGGTCAGGCCGGGCGCGGGCAGCGCGGGCGGCGTTGTGGTTGGCGTAGCAGTGGGCGTAGCGGTAGGCGGTGCGGACGGGTCCGGGGTAAGGGTTGGCGTTGATGTTGACGACTGTGTGACGGTTACGGTGGCGGGGATTGGTTCGGACCAGGCACTCGCTTCGCCGGAGCCGCTGATGGCGCGTATGGAATAGTAGTATGTAATGCCTGCGGAGAGTCCGGCGTGCGTATAGCTCGTGCCGGTCAGATTGTCAGGGCCGATCGGTAGCCAGCCTCCATCAGCGGTCCACGACCATAGTTCGTAGCGGATTGCGGCGGTAACGACCTCCCAGTTCAGAATCACTGCGTTCGCTGCCGGCTGGGCGGTCAGGGCGGGAACGGCCAGTGCCGGAGTCGTCGATGTCGGTGTAATCGTTGGCGTGTTCGTTGGCGTGTTCGTTGGCGCAACTGTCTCTGTCGGCGTCGGCGTGAATGCAGGCGTTGGAGTTGGTGTCGGTGTTGGTGTTGGTGTTGAAGTCTGTGTTGCTGTCGGTGTAGCTGTCGAAGCCGGCGTCCAAGTAGGCGTTGGTGTCGTTGCAGGGGTCGTGTTTGGCGGTGTTGGGGTTGCTGTTGGGGTTGCTGTTGGCGTGGTCGCTGGCGTTGGCGTCGGGGCCGGTGTTAGCGCATCGAAAGAGGCGGCGGATATCTGCTGCGACCATGGGCTTGTTTCGCCGGATTCGGTGACGGCACGAGCCTGGTAGAAGAAGGTCGTGTTTGGTAGAGGGAAGATGTGGGTGTAGCTGGTTGCGGTCAAGGCGTCGCCGCCGAGTTTTTGCCAGCCAGGGGTATGGTCCCACCACGTCCAAAGCTCGAAGTGTGCGGCGCCGGTTACAGCGTCCCAGGTCAACTCCACAGTGCCGTAATCGTTGAAGGGGGGCGGTGCATCTACGGGCCGGGGCGGTGCGCCTGGTTGCGGGGTGGGTACGGGCCGCACCTGTGCGGACAACGCTGGCGCGGCCAGGTTTCCGGGAACGGTAACGAGGACGCGCTGGGACCATTCGCTGACGTCGCTGAACGCACCGATGGCGCGTATCTGGTAGTAGTAGGCGGCGCCAGTCGAGATGCCGGCGTGGGTGTAGCTGGTGTCGGTGAGGTCGTCGCCGCCGAGTTGTGTCCAGCCGGCGGCGGAGGTCCAGGACCAGAGTTCGTAACGCAGTGCGCCGGGCACGGCCGGCCAGCGCAGTTCAATGGCACCGTCTGCCCGTTGCGCGGTCAGTTGGGGGGCGGAGAGGGTGGATGCTGGTGAAGACTGCTGGGCCAGGGCAACGTTGGCGCAGGTCAAAAGAGCGGCAAAGATAGTCAGGAGGAACGCCGCCGCTGTCGCGCGGTATGGGTGGGGGTTGGTGTTTCGTTTTTCGTGGTTCGTGACGGAATCAGCCTACGCGTTCGAGAAAGCGGACGTCGTTGGTGAAGAAGTAGCGGATGTCGTCGATGCCGTATTTTAGCATGGCGATGCGCTCGGGGCCCATGCCGAAGGCGAAGCCGCTGAAGACGGCGGGGTTGTAGCCGCCGTTTTGGAGGACGATGGGATGGACCATGCCGGCGCCGAGGATTTCGAGCCAGCCGGTGTTTTTGCAGATGCGGCAGCCTTTGGCTTGGCAGAGGACGCAGCCGGCGTCGACTTCGACGCTGGGTTCGGTGAAGGGGAAGTAGCTCTTGCGGAAGCGTAGGGCACAGCCTTCGCCGAACATCTGGTTGGCGAAGTTGACGAGCGTACCTTTCAGGTCGCTGAAAGTGACGTTGTGGCCGACGACGAGCCCTTCGACCTGGTGGAACATCATGTCGTAGCGGGCGCTGACATCCTCGTGGCGGTAGCATTTGCCGGGCAGGATGACACGGATGGGCTCCGGGCAGTATTCGCGCATGGCGTGGATCTGGCCGGGGCTGGTGTGCGTGCGCAGAATGACGCCGGGGGTGGTGGTGTAGAAGGTATCCCACATGTCGCGGGCGGGGTGGCCGGGCGGGATGTTGAGGAGGCCGAAGTTGTTTTCGTCGGTCTCGACTTCGGGTGAGTCGTAGACCTGGAAGCCCATCTGGCCGAAGATTTGGGCGATTTCGCGCAGGGTCTGGTTGCTGGGATGGATTTTGCCGAGGGTGGGGCGGCGGCCGGGCATGGTGACGTCGACGCCTTCGGCGGCGAGGGAACGCTCCATCTCCTGATTGCGGATGGCCTCCTGACGGGAATGGAGGGCAGCCTCGAGCAGGTTTTTGAGTTCATTGCCGGCGCGGCCGGCGGCGGGGCGTTCTTCGCGCGGCAGGTCGCTGAGGCCGCGCAGGAAGTCGGTGAGGGCGCCGTTGCGGCCGAGGTAGTCGCGGAACCAGGCTTCGGTGGCCTCGACGGTGTCGGCGGCGTTTAGTTCATCTAGTGCGCGGGTTTGAAGTTCTTCAAGCGCCTGCATAGTTCATCTCACTGTTACGGATTCAGGGTATTGGTTGACGGCGGCGGGCGGCTGCCTTATTTTGCGCGTTCGTCAGGTGTCAATCGTAGGGGAAATCGGTTGGCGAGTCAAGATTTGATGGTTCTTGGTGAACGCAGAGGGTCAGTTCTTGGGGGAGGGGCGGCGGAGAACTTCAAGAACCTCTTTGTCCACGGAGGACACGGAGGGGCACGGAGAACGGCAACGGCAACTTCAACATCTTTTGTCCGCGGAGGACGCGGAGGGGCGCGGAGAACTTCATAACACCTTTTTTGTCCACGGAGGGCACGGAGAACTTCAAAAACCTCTTTGTCCACGGAGGACACGGAGGGGCACGGAGAACGGCAACGGCAACTTCAACATCTTTTGTCCGCGGAGGACGCGGAGGGGCGCGGAGAACTTCATAACACCTTTTTTGTCCACGGAGGGCACGGAGAACTTCAAGAACCTCTTTGTCCACGGAGGACACGGAGGGACACGGAGAACTTCAAGAACCCTTTTGTCCGCGGAGGGGGCGCGGGAGGTCAGTTGAGGGAGAAAGAGTTCACGGTCAGGATATAGCCGCCGGGGGCTTGGGGCTCGTAGGTTGTCACGATCAGGTAGTAGCGGGCGGTGATGGGGGCGCGGAAGAGGAGCCTGGAGTCACGCAGGAGGAGGCCGGCGCCGTCGTTCCTGCTGACGGTCTGAGTGGGGCGGGGACTTCCTCCGAGGCTTAGCGTAAGGAACATGTCGGCCAGGATCGACTGTGCGAGTATTTCGACCGTTTGACCTTGTTGCAGGTCGAGGAAGAAGTAGTCGGAATCTGTAGGAAAATCTATGTTTCCGTGGATGGACTGGCCCACCTGGATGGTCTGGCCTGAGTCGGGGTCATTTACCGGAGCGAGATTGTGGTTGGCGGCGACGACGAAGTTGCCGGGGGTTGTGGCCTTCTGTCCTACGATGAGGAAGTGGGGCGTCAGCCTGCCGAAGATATAGGCGCCATACTCAAAGCCTGTGACTTCGAAGGTATCGAAGGTCTCTCCATTGATGCCACGGAGGTCGTAGATCGAGACCGTGCTGTCGTTGGTACCGAGCAGGCTGAAGCCGAATTCGGTGAAGGGCGGTGCATAGATTATGTAGGCCTGGTCGTCCCAATAGTTTTCGAGCGTGAGGCTGTGACGTAGAGCACCGCCTGGCGGCGGCGGCACGCGGTCGCCGTGGCCGCCGGGGTCCTGGCCGGCGATGAGCTGCTGGATGCGGAGCATGAGATCGGCGGAAGAGATGGCGAGCGCGAATTCCCCGAATACGCCGAAATTGCTGAGTCCGATCACTTCTCCGGTAGCGGAGACAAGGGCGCCGCCACTCTGTCCGCCGGCAATTGCAGAGTCGGTCTGGATCAGGGTGATGGCATCCGGCTCCCACTGGCGCAGGCGGGAAAGAATGCCGCCGGTGATGGTGGGTTGGGGGTAGAGTTCATACTCGCCGGGGTAGCCGATCAGATAGAGGCGAGAGCCGATGGGAAGGTCTTCACCGTCGATCATTGATACGGGTTCGATGGAGGTATCCAGGGGGCCAAGCACGGCCAGGTCTGCGATCAGGTCCAGATTGTTGACCGCTACCTCCTCGAATACGG
Source organism: Caldilineaceae bacterium (assembly GCA_965116395.1). Taxonomy (GTDB): domain Bacteria; phylum Chloroflexota; class Anaerolineae; order Caldilineales; family Caldilineaceae; genus Bin5. Next base: position 2,986,698 of record OZ220684.1, on the reverse strand, counting down.
TTCCGTCGGGGAAGACGACGCGCGCTGCATTGTGCGGCCAGACGACATGGGCGGCGGTAACGAGATAACCGCCTTCGATCAGAAAGCCGCTACCGGAGTTGATTCCGGCTCTTACGTTGGCGATGGCTGGCGAAACTTTGGCGAAGATTTGGGCGGGGGTCAGAGTCAGCGGGCCGGGGAGGGTGGCGGGCACCCACTTTGACCACGGGCCCACGCCGTCAGTGCTGCTGACGGCGCGTACGGTGTAGTGGTAGGTTGTGCCTGCGGTCACGCCCCTGTGGGTGAATGTTGTGGCGGTGAGGGCGCCATTGTCGAGCCTCTGGCGGCCGCCATAGTCGGTCCATGTCCAGAGGACATAACGTGCTGCGCCGGGTACCGGGTCCCAGCTCAATTCGACGACTGCCTCGGTTGCGTGCGCGGTCAGCGCCGGTGCAAAGAGCGGGACGGCTGTCGAGGTAAGCGTGGGCGTGGCGGCAGGGGGGGCGGTTGCTGTCGACGTTGGCGTGGGCGTGGCGGCAAGGGAGCCGGCTGTTGTCGACGTTGGCGTGGGCGTGGATGCAGGGGTCGATGCGGTTTGCGGGGTCGGCGTTGGCGTGGGCGTGGCGGTAAGGGAGCCGGCTGTTGTCGGCGTTGGCGTGGGCGTGGATGCAGGGGGCGATGCGGTTTGCGGGGTCGGCGTTGGCGTATCCGTTGCTGACGTGTCGGGCGTCGTCGTTGGCGTCGACGTAATGGACGAGTCCGGAGTCGATGTTGGCGTCGCTGTCAAAGCTGGTGTTGGTGTCGGCGTCAGTATCAGTTGCGATGTTGAGGTTGGCGTTGGCGTTGGCGTCGGCGTTGTCGCTGGCTGTTGCGCTTCGGTGACGGTGGCTGAGGCCTGCCGCGACCACTCGCTCGACTCGCCGGCGGCGTTTTCGGCGCGCATCTGGTAGTAGTAGGTTGTACCTACTGTGAGTTTGGTATGGGTGTAGCTGGTGGCGGTGAGGTCGTCGCCGCCGATTTGTTGCCAGCCGGTCTCTTCGTTCCACCAGGACCAGAGCAGGTAGCGTCCGGCGGTGTCCACGGCTGTCCAGGATAGCTCGACGGCGCCGGATGCGGGCTGGGCAGTTAGGGTGGGCGCGTCGAGGGCTGGGGGCGTCGCGGCGGAGACCCGTTCGGACCAGTCACCGGGTTCTTCATCAGCGTCGATGGCGCGTATCTGGTAGAAGTAGGTGAAGCCGGCGACGAGGTCGGAATGTGTATAGGAGGCGCCCGTGAGATTGTCGCCGCCGATCTGTTGCCAGCCTGTCTCTGCGTCCCGCCACGACCAGAGTTCGTAGCGTGCGGCGCCGGCCACCTCTGTCCAGGTCAAGTTGACGGCGCGTTCGGCGGCTTCGGCTGTCAGAACCGGAGCAGGGAGCGTGGAAGATTGCTGCGCAAGGGCGGTGTTGGCGCCGGTCAGAATAGAGGCGACAGCTATGAAGGAGGCCAGCGCTATGGTGAATGTCTTCTGAAAAACGCGGGTCATAGTTATACCTTAGCTGCAGGGTGGTTGGCCGCCAACAGTCTGTATGGTTGCAGTTTATTCCCTTGTGAAAGGGGAGATTGAGGGCCGGACCTTGCCAAGCCCCGCATAATTGGGGGTTGTATCTACTTTATGTGCCAGCCACTAAATATACCTTAGCAACCGATATATTGACCAATCCAAATAGTAGGGAGAAGGCCCAATCGCCGGGTTGGCGCTTTTACTCAAGGTGTTGGCAGTTTTGGGGGGAGGGGAGCGGAATGCAGGAAAGGGACAGGCGGAGTGCAGGACGCGCCCGTTGCGCAGGCACGTCGCTCTCATTGATCCTAAATGCATTTGTGGACAGGGGTCCAGTCGAATTCCGGGGGTATGGTAAAGGAAAGGCCGGCGATATTGCTGCCAGTGACTTCGAGCTTTTTCCACTGGTCGGGGCCGGTGGACCTGGTAAAGTTTCCGTCGGTTCCGAGGAAGGCGGCGACCGGACAGGCGGCGTTGCCTTTGTTGTTATAGCGGTAGATCCCTAAAACGATATGGGGTTTTTCCCCTGCCGCTTCGAGAAACAGATTTTCTACAATGAGGCGCTCGAAGGCGAAGGTTCCGTCGGACCTGCTGGCGGTGGCGCTGGCGCCCAGGAGTCTCTTGCCGCCTACGGGGGAGCGCATGCTCAGCAGGAGGACATGGGTATCGGATTGGGAAGGCTGGCTGCCTGGCAGGTTTACGGTTCCGCGCAAGTCGAAACGGCGGATTTCGCAGAAGGCCAAGGGGGTGGGACTGCCGAGCACATCGGCGACGAGGGCTGCACCGACCGGATCGTAGTCTTCGAGTTTCTGGTAGCCGGGTCCGAGCCAGCCGGCGAACTGGCTTGGGGTGAGCCAGGCCCTGACGATTTCAGCCCAGTATTCGAGGGCGTTGGTTGACGCGTATCTGTCCTGCCAGAGTCCTCTGAGCATGGCGGCCTGAAAGGCGCTGTTGAGCCGGGACATGAACTGCTGGCCGCCGGTGCTGAGTCTGAGCGCGTCTTCGATCTGGTGGGCGAATTCGTGAATCAGGGTGTGATTGCAGTGGCGGGCCACTTCGGGGGAGCCTGAGACCCAGCCGTATTGCGTTTCGCCGGCAAGCCCCTCAGCACGTGAAGCGACATCCAGTCCAGTGAATTCAGGGAGTTCATCAAGGCGTCCCCCCTTTTCGAACCGGTCGGGATAGATGAGAACGCGGAATTTGAATTCGGCCATGGTCGCCAGGATGTCGTGTCGGTCGGACAGCATAGCCAGAATGGTGTCGCGCGTCTGGTAGAGTTCTTCGTCGGTCACTTCGTTGGAAGAGAGGATCGGGACTCCGCCGGCGTCGAGGTATTTGCGGTAGTAGGAATGGACGCCGAGTGAATCGGGAGGCGCCGAGACAAAGGCGCTCGCCGCGGGCGTCGACATGGGCGTTGGTGTAAGCGAAGGTGTTGATGTCGGAGCAGGCGAAGACGTTGGTGTCGGAGAAGGGGACTGCGTGGAATCTGCGGTCAGGGCGGCGGGCACGTGGTCCGACCAGGGACCGGCGTCGCCGGCGGCGTTGAGGGCGCGCACGCTGTAGTAGTAGGTTATGCCAACGGCAAGATTACTGTGGGTGAAGCTGGCGGTGGTCAGTTCTTCGTTGTCGAGCCGTTGCCAGCCGGCAGCGCTGGTCCAGTACCAGAGTTCATAGCGTACGGCAGCGGGGATAGCATTCCAGCTGAGCTCGACGGCGCTTTGGGTAGCGAAGGCAGCCAGACCGGGAGCAGGCAATTCGGTTGCGGCGGAGGTGGCGGCAGGGGTAGATGTTGCGGTCGCCGGGCCGGTAGGCGCAGGCGCGGCGGTTGACGAAGGCGCCGGCGGCGATGACGTCTGCGTTGGCGTTGGTGTCGCGGTGTGCGCCGCATGGTTTTCCTGGGTGGGGGTGGGAGGCGGCGTCGTTGCGGGCGTTTGCGTGGTGGTTGACGAAGGCGCTGGCAGCGATGACGTTGGCGTTGGTGTCGCGGTGTGCGCCGCATGGTTTTCCTGGGTCGGGGTGGGAGAGGGAGTCGGGGTGGGCGTGGTGGTTTGGGTGGGAGTGGGCGACGACGCGGGGGCCTGCGCTGCGGCCAGGGTTGCGGAGACGGGCTCTGACCAAGGGCCGTCGACGCCCAGTTCGTCTACGGCGCACATCTGGTAGTAGTAGGTGACGCCGGCGGTGAGGCCTGCGTGGCTGTAGGTTGTACCGGTGAGGTTGTGGCCGCCGAGCTGTTGCCAGCCGGTGTTGTCGTGCCACCAGGTCCAGAGCTGGTAGCGAGCGGCGCCGGGGACGGCATCCCAGCTGAGGGTGACGGCGCCGGTTGACGCGCGGGCGGTCAGGGCGGGCGCGGCGAGATCGCTGGGAAGGGAGGCGGCGACCCGCTCGGACCAGACGCTCACTGCGCCTGCGGCGGTGACGGCGCGGATCTGGTAGAAGTAGGTGTTGCCGGCGGTGAGACCGGTATGATGGAAGGTCGTGCCGGTAAGGTTGTCGCCGAGCAGCTGCCAGTCATCGGCGCTGTTCCAGGTCCAGAGTTCATAGCGTGCGGCGCCGGTGATGGGGGTCCAGGTGAGGGAGATGGCGCGGTCTGCGGGCTGGGCGGTGAGCTCGGGGGCGGGGAGTGCGGCAGGCGGCGAGGTCTCCTGTGCGGGGGACGGGTTGGTGTGCAGAAGGATGGCGATGACTGCCAGGAGGAGGGCGGCGGCGGTTGTGGCGGGTCGGAGTGGGGTGGGAGCCATTTTCTGGTTTTCGTCAGAGAGTTGCAGGGCTGGCGGCAACTGCCGGGTCGCGCTCGCGAATTGGGGATCGCGGTCGCTCGTGGCAGAAGCTGCCTCTGCAGTTGAGACGCTGACGCGCGGGAAAGTGTTCCCAGTGGGGTTGAACTGGGCCGCGGAGGGGCGCGGGGAACTTCAGAACCTTTTTATCCACGGAGGACACGGAGGGGCACGGAGAACTTCAAAACCTTTTTTGTCCGCGGAGGGCGCGGAGAAATGCAAAAACCTTTTTGTCCACGGAGGACACGGAGGGGCACGGAGAACTTCAACATCTTTTTTGTCCGCGGAGGGCGCGGAGAAATGCAAAAACCTTTTTGTCCACGGAGGACACGGAGGGGCACGGAGAACTTCAAAACCTTTTTTGTCCGCGGAGGGCGCGGAGAAATGCAAAAACCTTTTTGTCCACGGAGGACACGGAGGGGCACGGAGAACTTCAACATCTTTTTTGTCCGCGGAGAGCGCGGAGAAATGCAAAAACCTTTTTGTCCACGGAGGACACGGAGGGGCACGGAGAACTTCAACATCTTTTTTGTCCGCGGAGGGGCGGGGGGAACTTCAAAAGCCCTTCTTGTCCACGGAGGACACGGAGGGGGCGGAGAACTTCAACATCTTTTTTGTCCGCGGAGGGCGCGGGGAACTTCAAAAACCCTTTTTGTCCACGGAGGACACGGAGGGGCACGGAGAACTTCAACATCTTTTTTGTCCGCGGAGGGCGCGGAGAAATGCAAAAACCCTTTTTGTCCACGGAGGACACAGAGGGGCACGGAGAACTTCAACATCTTTTTTGTCCGCGGAGAGCGCGGAGAAATGCAAAAACCTTTTTGTCCACGGAGGACACGGAGGGGCACGGAGAACTTCAACATCTTTTTTGTCCGCGGAGGGGCGGGGGGAACTTCAAAAGCCCTTCTTGTCCACGGAGGACACGGAGGGGGCGGAGAACTGCAACATCTTTTTTGTCCGCGGAGGGCGCGGAGAACTTCAAAACCTTTTGTCCACGGAGGACGGGGAGGGGGCGGAGAACTGCTCTACAACTTATTTTACAAGGCGCTTGCGCTCCAGTCTGCCGTGGCTGCCGAAGTTGAAGAGGAGGCCGACTTGGAGGCCGGTGGCTTTCAGATAGTTGAGGAGTTGGGCGTCTTCCGTGCCGGAGAGCTGGTTGAGCGCCTTCAGCTCGACGATGATCTGGCCGAAACATATGAGGTCGGCGTAGTATTTTTGGGTAAGGGATTGTCCCTTGTAGTTGATGTCAAGAGGTACTTCGGACTCAAAGGGGATTTTGCGGGCGGTCAGTTCGAGCTGCATGGCTTCCTGGTAGACGTTTTCGAGGAAGCCGGGCCCGAGGGTGCGATGCAGTTCGATGGCCGCGCCAGTGACGGCATAGGTTTCTTGCTGCAGAAGCAGTTTGGTCATGGTTAACGTTTGGATCCTTTGCGCGCAGGCCACAGAGTTTCTGTGCTTTTTTTCATAGAAATGTCCGCTTTGTCCGCTCGAAAGCGTTTTTTGGGGCGGGAATGGGGGGATTTCGGGTCATTTGTCCATGTTGTCCATGCGTTTGAGGAGGGCGAGGAGGGTGCGCAGGTCGTTTTGTTCGGCGGCCTGCTGACGGATTGTTTCGATGAGTTCCTGGCGTCCATCGGCACGGCCGGCGTGGATCGCGGCCAGGATTTGGGCGGCGTTCTTGGGTATGGGACGGCGTTCCTGGTCCTCCACGCCGTCGAAGTAGTCCTCGGGGTATTCCTCTTGTTCTTCGACTTCTTCGCGCCAGCGGCGGAGGGTACGGTCGGAGACGCCGATGATGGCGGCGAGGTCTTTCCAGGTTGCGCCGGCTTTGGCGGCTTGGCGGAGGGATTGGAGGTCATTTTTGTTCATGGCGGTGGATAGTGGATAGTGGGTTGGGCGGGTATGGGGGTTGTATTGTGCTGTTAGCGGTGCATCGTTCGAAGGTCGACTTGACAAAATGAACGGGCCGGGCGGCTTATGGGAGCGGGCCAGCGTGACGGGTGGGCGGCTGTCAGCGTGTTCTGCGGCTTTAGCGGTTGCTACGAACTGCCGACAGGAAGACCCCAGACACCAAGTATGGCACAAATGTTCCTGAAGGCAAAAAAAGTGACCGATGCGGGGGGACGAGGGTCATGTTCCTTTAGGAGAGGAGCCAGGGCGAGGCGCTGCGAGAGATGGGCGTTGCATGACTGCGGCATCATTCTGCGTCGTCCGAAGAGCCGTAAGCACGCTTAAGTTTTCCGTTTTTCCTTTCCTCTTCTTCTTCGTCTCTCAAGTCTTGAATTGCCTTTTCTTCGACCAAGGAGGCGAGGAGAAGGTCGCGGTGGTCGTCGGGAGATTTCCCTTCGATCGCCTCGTACTGGCGCCAGAAGGATTGGAGGGAGCTGCGCTGACGACGAAGGAGAGGCGAGAGGTACTGGCGCGCTTTTGCCCTGTCCAGGCTGCCGATTTCGGCTGTTTCGATGGCCCTGGTTGCGTCGAGCAGACCGTGGAGATGCGCCTCATAGGCTTTGTCATGTAGGAGATGAAGTTGAAGCTTGATGCGGGCGAGCGGTTCGCCGGCGTGGTAGGCGTCGAAGGCGGCGGCGCGCTCCTGCCAAGTCCACTTGCGGGCGATGCGGGCGAGCGTGGACTTTCGGCGGATGCCAGCCATGTTGGCCACCTGCGCGGTGGATTGGAAGAACATGAGGCTCAGGTAGATTTGGAACCAGTAGAAGTGTTGAACCGGTTCTTCAGGCTGCTGGCGCCACGACTTCGTCTCGGGCTGTTCCTTCTCGGTTGGGCGGTTGGGGCCATCAGTTATGGGATCGTATTCCCATTCAATGGGGCCGAAAAGCGTTTCCAACTGCAGTCTGACCAGTTTATCGGCAATTTCGAGCCTTCTGTGCAGGACCATTCCTTGCAGCCGGTGTTCGTTGATTTTCAGCGTCACGTCCTTTTCTTTGCGGCGCGGTTCCATGAGAGTGAGGAGCCCGCGCTGATACTGGATGAGGGTACCCAGATGCTTGCGCGCCCCGGCCCGGTCCAATTCACCTATTGCGGCGCCGGACAGGGCACGAGAGGTGTCTTCCAAGCCGGTGAAGTGGGCTATGTAGGCGGTCTCTCTGAGTAGCTGTGTGCGCCACTCTCGCTGGAGGGCGGGGAATCCGTTGTCCGGGCGGTCTGAGGCGGCGAGGCGCTCTTGCCAGCGCCACTGACTGGAGGCTTTTGCGATGAGCCTGGTGTGGGGTCTGAGGCCTGCAATTTCGACGACGCTTGCATGGCGACGCGGCGAGGGAAGGGTGAGAAAGATTTGGAACCAGCGGTAGCGGTCGAGCGGTTCACCGGGTTGACGATCACATGGTTGGGGCTGGCTGTCGATTTGCTCGAGGGCATCGTCCAAGGTTGGGAGTTCGATCAGTTCGGGTGATGGTAAGCGGTTCATTGTTTGTCTCCGCAATGAACGGGCAACAAAAAAGCGCCCGCTTGTTGGCGGCAGTGCGGGGCGAGTTGGTTTGGATAACTCGCGCGGCAAAGCCGGGAAAGCGGAGCGCCTGTGTGTGCTGTGGATGCGGGCGACGGCCTGTGGAGACGGGGCCCGCACTCAGAAAACAGCAGGGGGTCCAGAGATTTGGTTTGTTGTGGCCGAGTAGAGATGTTTTGTTGCTCTATGACCAGTCTGGGATTCAATATAAGGGATCTCAAGAAGAATGTCAAGGGCTATTTTTGGGGGGCTATGGGCAGTCGCATCTGAACTGGTAGGCCAGAATTGCTGCGGTTCGCGAGAAAACCCGCTACGGAGAAGGGCAACTGCTACGCCTTTTTCCACGGAGGACGCGGAGGAGGGCAACTGCTACACCTTTTTCCACGGAGGACACGGAGGGGCACGGAGAAGAGCAACTGCAACACCTTTTGTCCACGGAGGACGGGGATTCTTGGATTATTGGATGGGGATGATTTTGGAGAACACCTTTTGATCGGCGGAGGGCGCGGAGAAGAGCAACCGCTACACCTTTTGTCCACGGAGGACGGGGATTTATGGATTTTTGGATGGGGATGATTGTGGGGAACACCTTATTTGGCGCACGGGGGGAGGGAAGGCGGTTTTTTGTCGGTGGATGGAAGGCCGGTCTGTTTAGGGGCTTGGAGCGCTGGGGCCGCGGCAGCCGGGGGGAGGGCCGCTGCCGCGGCGTCGTTTGTGGAGCCGAGAGGGGGGGCGGAAGGGGGCGAGCGGTTACCAGGCGTCGTAGGTGATGTCGTGTTCGGGGCCGAAGTGGAAGATGTACTGTTTGTTAATGTCATTTTCGCGGTCGGCGTAGTAGGTGTCGACGCGGATTCTTTTGACGGAGGGCAGGTAGTCGATCTTGACGCGTTTGCCGGTGAGGGGGTTGAAGCCGAGGTAGATGGAGGCCTCGGGACCGCCCGGATGCCTGGCGGCGAGCTCAGCGAAGCCGGGGACCCAGGGGCCGAGACGCGTTTTGCCGTCTCTGCCGACGTAGTAGACCTGGAGGCCGTCCTCGACTTTGCTGAGCTGGATGGGTGTGGCGGCGTGGAAGATGATGCGATTAGGGGCGAGGGCTTTGATGCGCTCGTACTCGGCAAGGGCCTCTTCCAAGGTGGGCGTTTCGCCGGTGGGGCGGGGGGATGAAGGCGTAGCGGTGGGGGGTCTCGGTGGGCCGCTGTCTCCTGACGGGGTTGGCGTCGGGGTCGATGTTGGATCGGGGACGCCGCCCGGGTCGGTGGATGGCCCGCGTGTCGGAAGATTGGGGCCGGGCGGCCCTGGCGGGGCACCCTGGACAACAGCCGCGAAGGGCAGGGCAAGGGCCAGCAGGAGGGCAAGAATACAGAGGTTACGTATGCTGCGTGCGTTTCGGGGCGGGGTTGTTCCGGACATGAAAACGTACTCTCCAATCATTAGACCAGGGTTTGAACTGGCCGCACAATCACTGAAGGGAAAATCTGCCGGACAATTATAAACTTGCATGGCGGGGGCCGTCAATTCGGCGGGACGGCAGTTCTTGGTCGTTGGTTTCTAGCTTTTGGTGAACTGCCAGGTACACGGCGGACGGGGATTCTTGGATTATTGGATGGGGATGATTTTGGAGAACTCCTTTTGTCCGCGGCGGACGGGGATTTTCGGATTATTGGATGGGGATGATTTTGGAGAACATCTTTTGTCCGCGGCGGACGGGGATTTTCGGATTATTGGATGGGGATGGTTTTGGAGGACATCTTTTGACCGCGGCGGACGGGGATTTTCGGATTATTGGATTATTGGATGGGGATGATTTTGGAGAACGTCTTTTGACTGCGGCGGACTGGGAGGGATGCGGGGAACAAGAAAGGGGTATCGGATTCTCTTTGCGCAGCTGTGCCGCCCTTCGACGATCAGGCGTAGTCTGCACCCCCATGTCGTTGTTCAAACAAACGTCAACAGCCCTAGTCGTCAGCTTTTAGCTTTTGGTGAACGGGTGGGGTGTCGGTGAAGGCCGGGGCGGGCAGGCGTTGCGGGAGGGACGTTGGGTGGTTGGGGGGAAGGGACTGAGCGGAAAAGGCGGAGCGCCAGGGAGGTCGTATCCCTGGCGCTCTTGGGTCAAGTTTCGCGTCTCGTGTGGGAGAGGCACCTGTCTTCCTGGTTACCAAGCCTCGTGGCTGATGGCGTTGCCGGTGTCGACGGTGAAGGTGTACGGCTTGTCGGTGTCGTACTGGGTGTCGGGGTAGTAGGTGCTGATACGGAGTTTCTGGTCGGAAGGCAGGTAGTGGATGTCGACCTGCTTGCCGGTCAGGGGATTGGAGCCGGCGTAGAGCAAGACGCTTGTTCCGGCAGTGTAAAGCCCGGCCAGTTCAGTGAAGGAGTCCAGCCAGGGTCCTCCGCTGGAGCTGCCGTCGGCGCCGATGAAGTAGTACTGGAGTCCGCCGGCGACGGGGCAGAGCTGGGCGGGTGTGGCAGCGTGGTTGACGATGCAGTCTGCCGGCGGCACGAACGGGGCGCTGGGATGGCTCGTTTCGGTGGCGCCACCTGGCGGATCGGCTGACGGAGCATTTGGATCCCCGTTGGGACCGCTGGGAGAGTTGCCCGGCCCAGAGTTTCCAGGCGGGTTGTTTGGTTGGAGGTTCGCTGGCGGGCTGTTGTCTGGCTGGTTGTTGCCTGGCGGGTTGTTGTTTGGCTGGTTGTTGCCTGGCGGGTTGTTCCCCGGCGGGCCGCCCGGCGGTTGGGCGAAGGCGGCGGCGGTGAGGGCCAGTGTCAACAGCAACGCGAGTGCGAGCGGGACGGCGATGCGGCGAGAGAGCTTCCGAGGCGACAGTTTCTTCATGGTCGTTTTCTTCCTTTCCTGGGCTTCGGGTCCGGGTGCTGCCTGGACTGTTCAGTGACACGAGATGCGTCTACTATCCATGACGCCTCTTCATCTGGATTTGTTCCATGTTTTGACGGCAGTTTTTAGTTGGCAGTTCTTAGTTTTTGGTGAACTGCTGAGAATTGGGAGAATGTGCTTTTGTCCACGGAGGGACACGGAGAAAGGCTTACATCTTTTTGTCCGTGGAGGACGCGGAGGGGCGTGGAGAACGGCAACACCTTTTTGTCCACGGAGGACACGGAGGGGCGCGGAGAACGGCTTACACCTTTTTTCCGCGGAGGACGCGGTGGGGCGCGGAGAACGGCAACACCTTTTTGTCCACGGAGGACACGGAGGGGCGCGGAGAACGGCAACACCTTTTTGTCCACGGAGGACACGGAGGGGCGCGGAGAACGGCTTACACCTTTTTTCCGCGGAGGACGCGGAGGGGCGCGGAGAACGGCAACACCTTTTTGTCCACGGAGGACGCGGAGGGGCGCGGAGAACGGCAACACCTTTTTGTCCACGGAGGACACGGAGGGGCGCGGAGAACGGCAACACCTTTTTGTCCACGGAGGACACGGAGGGGCGCGGAGAACGGCTTACACCTTTTTTCCGCGGAGGACGCGGTGGGGCGCGGAGAACGGCTTACACCTTTTTTCCGCGGAGGACGCGGTGGGGCGCGGAGAACGGCTTACACCTTTTTTCCGCGGAGGACGCGGAGGGGCGCGGAGAACGGCTGAACTGCTTCTTTTGATCCGCTGAGAAACACGGAGAATACCTTAGACCGTTCCAGTCTGAAAGGGCGGTTATGTTGCTGCTGGTTGGGAGGTGCGCCGGGGGCTGGCGGAGGAGGAGGCCGGGGCAGGCAGGCTTTGCGGGGGGAAAGCTGGGTGGCTGGAGAGATTGGGCTGGGCGGGGAAAGGAGGAGCGCCAGGGCGGTGGTGTCCCTGGCGCTCTTTTTGCTTAGGATTCGCGTCTCGTGTAGAGGGGGATTGGGGGACTGATGTTACCAAGCTTCGTGCTTGATGGCGTTGCCGGTGTCGACGGTGAAGACGTAGGCCTTGTTTACGTCGTACTGGTTGTCGGGGTAGTAGGTGCTGATGCGGAGTTTGTTCTCGGAGGGCAGGTAATAGATGTTGACCGGCTTGCCGGTAAAGGGATTGGAGCCGGAGTACAGGGATACACTTCCGCCGGCGGCGTAATGGCCAGCCAGTTCGGTGAAGGAGCCGATCCAGGGTCCTCCGCTGGAGGTGCCGCCGGGGCCGATGAAGTAGTACTGGAAGCCGCCGCCGACGGGGCAGAGCTGGGCCGGGGTGGCTGCGTGGGCGACGATGCAGTTACCCGACGGCGTGAATGGTGCGCTGGGATGGCTGGTCTCGGTGGTTCCCGGCGGGTCGGTCGTCGGAGCAGTAGGACTGGGGGGACCGCTCGGTGGACCAGGCGGCGGACTCCCGGGGTCCGGGATTCCCTGCTGCGCAAACGCGGCCGCGGAGAGGGCCAGGGACAGCAGCAAGGCCAAGGCGAGCGACAGCGCGATGCGGCGAGTGCGCTTGTGAGGTGAAGGTCGATTCATGGTAGTTTTCATCCTTTGCTGGTCTATTGGTGCAAGCGTTACGAGATCAAATCCCATACACGAGAAGCGGTCTTTAGCTGAGACGCTCCAAAATAGTGTTGCAGTTCATGTTATCATCAGTTGCGTATTGGGATCAAGTATGCTTTTGCGGGGGAGAGGGGGGAGAGATCAAGTTTCGGTGGCATTTTGGGGAGGTCGTCGGGCGTTGTGCAGGATTGGCGCGCGGGCGGGACTGTTGCGAGTGGTACTGGCTTGAATCTTGCAGTGGGCGGAACCGGTCGATCTGCTAAGTCATGCGGAGGGGGAGAGAACGGCGACACCTTTTTGGTCCGCGGAGGGCACGGAGGGGCGCGGAGAACGGCAACGGCTTTTTTGTCCACGGAGGGCCCCGGAGGAGCGCGGAGAACGGCTTACACCTTTTTGTCCGCGGCAGGGCGCTGAGAAGGGCAACGGCAGTTTTTGGTAGTCAGTTTTTAGTTTTTGGTGAACTGCCGTGTACGCCGGGGACACGTTTTCGTCTATGCAGGGGCGCGGAGAATGAACGGCGGTTTTTGGGTTCGGTTGACTTTTGCGAGGTATGTTGGGTCGTTCGCACGGCGAACGCTCGTACGAGCGTTATACGAGAGTTTACGAGAGATCGGGCAAAAAAAATTTCGGGTCCAGCAGGGCAGATGGGGGCTTTGCACTTGGAATAGAAAAAGATATATTATTTGTTAGAAACAGGATCTGCAGGGAGGACTTCATGGGAGTGCGGGAAAAGGGTGATGGGATCGAATGAGGCGAAGTTTGCCGACATTTATTCGTCCTCGTCCTCCAACTCGAGCCGAATGTCGAAGGGGTGGCCAAACTTCTTTTCGTAGAGGCGTTCAACTTCCCGGTTCAGCTCGTTGGCATTCAGAAGCAGATCCTGCAACTCTTTGGCGGCCTGCTCGGACTGGTCGGGGCCGGCGACGGGGCCGGCGGCCGGGCTCACTCCGTCGGGCAGCCGGGTGAGGGGCTGGCCGGTCAATGGGTCCAGAACCGGATTCGGATCGGGCACGAAGTCGGTGAGGGCCTCTTCGAGGGCTGTGCGGATAAAGTGGAGATGATAGAGCGCGCCGGACAGTGGGTCGTCTGCGTGCGAGGTATCCATGACTAAATCTCTCCACATGTCGACTTCGTACTGTGTGTATTTGGTGAGACGCTGGTAGCGGAAGCGCTGTCTGCCGGCGGTGGTGAGGACGGGCACGGGGGCTGCGTCCTTGTTGCGCTCATCGACACACTCCAGTGTTACAAGGCCCTGTGCGATGAGGGAGTCGATCCTGTACCGGTTTTGCCAGGCGGCGATGGCGTCGGCCTTGTCGAGGAGGTCGGGGACACCGGAGCCGCCGACGACGCTGGCTGCGGCGGCGGCTTCTTCGCCGCGAATGAGTTCCATTTCTTCATCGGCGAGGCGGTAGAGGTCGACCAGCACTTTGGCGCTGCGGGAGATTGCGGAGAGGGCGGCGGGCTCGATCTTGCCCTCCAGCAGATCGTCCATGCCCTGGCTGACTTTATCGATGGCGCCGCGCAGACGTTCGGGCATGCGCTTGTCTGCACGGGCGGCGGCTGAGGAGGCCTTGCCGCCGCGCGAGCGCCATTCCGATACTTTTTCAGGGGCGGCGTGGGCGAAACAGTAGCCGTCGAGGTCCGGCTGGCCGAGACCCTGGCAGGGCTGTCCGTCTCTCCTCAGACTCTTACAGGGGGTTTTGGGCACGTGCTGCTCCTTTCGTTTGGACGGCTGGTCGGTTTGACCATGGGGCGGGAAAGCGCGACGGCGGTGGCGGGCTGCGGCGACATCCGTTTTGCGGCAGTTCAGGCGCTGGCTGGTTCAGTGGCAGCCGTGTTTTTCTCAGTGGCTGTCTTTGCGCTCTATCAACATCCGGGGCTTTGGCGGCGCGACTGCGGAAGGGCGGAGGCGGCCTTTGCGGCGAGCGCGCAATCGGACGGAAGGCATGATAGAACTATTGTACTACTGCTTTCCTGAATTTGTCAAATCGCGTCAGTCAAGGCAATCGCATCTAAATTCGGACGCCAAAATTGGCCACGAAGGGTACCCTCAGGCGGCGCCCCTACCCTATTCAGGCAGGCTCACGAGGTTTTGTCCCAATTAATGTCCGTTCAGGTTGAGAACTCCCTTTTTTGCGTGTTACGAATTGCGTATTTCGTATTGTGTAGAGTCAGACAGTTTAGGCGCGATACCGATGCGGAATCCGCACAGAAGTCTTGATGTCAAATGGGAATTAGATTAGATGCAATTGCCCTGGGGTCAATATACTTTATTCGCACTGTCCCCAGATTGTGTGGTAACATTCCGTTAACATAAGAGGAGGAGGGTCAAATATGACAATTGCCGAACACGAACACAAAGAGGAAGATTGGAAGGACGCCCACACGCAGGTCTTAGAAGATTTTTTGAAGAGCAAGAGGGCCGACAAACATTGTCATCGTTGCGGTAACGGTCGTTTTCTCATACCAAAACACAACTATGGGCCATTGTTTGTAACTTATTGCTCCAGATGTGGATTCAAGAATGAACATCTTGTTTCAATCCTTCTTAGTGAAGAATCGGAGGCGTGATGGAAACAGATGATAGAGCAGTACTTGAGCAAGTCGCCTATCTAACAGGTCGCTATGAAAACATGGCAACTGAAGCTGACATAGAACTTGTGAGAACAGAGATAGCTAATGTGAAGACGGAAATAGCCAATATAAGAGGAGATACAAGAACTGAAATAGAGAAGCTAAGGGGATCATTCTTGTGGATAGTCATTAGCGCAGCAGCACTGATCCAAAGCCTCATTGCAGCAGCCATCAAATACCTTCCCGACTAATTCACTCACTCGATCAACTCCTCACAGGTCAGGCGCACTCCGACCGAAGTCCACTGCAGAATATCCAGACGAACAGGGCCTGCCGCATGGGCCATGTTCCAGCGGCCTGAGAATTCGTACAGACAGCGGTGCAGGCGCTTGTGGCCGAGGTGGTGGTACGCAGCCAGGCAACCCCGTTTCAGCATCGACCAGACGCTCTCAACCCCGTTCGTATGCACACTTCACTTGATGTACTTCCCACCCACTCAGTTGCGGGTTATTCGTTAACAGCTGAGTATAGACAAAACCAATTGATCCGCGAAGTCACGCGAAGGACGGGGATTCTTGGATTATTGGATGGGGATGATTTGGGAGAACATCTTTTGACCTCGGCGGACGGGGATTCCTGGACGGGGATTGATGGATAGGGACAGTTGCGGAGGAGCGGACAGGGATTCCTGGATTCGTGGATGGCGACAGTTGCGGGGAATGGCAACACCTTTTTATCCACGGAGGGCCACAGAGGAACACGGAGAACGGCGACTGCTTTTGGGTCCGCGGAGGACGGGGATTCTTGGATTATTGGATGGGGATGATTTGGGAGAACATCTTTTGACCTCGGCGGACGGGGATTAATGGATAGGGACAGTTGCGGAGGAGCGGACAGGGATTCCTGGATTCGTGGATGGCGACAGTTGCGGGGAACGGCAACACCTTTTTATCCACGGAGGGCCACAGAGGAACACGGAGAACGGCAACTGCTTTTGGGTCCGCGGAGGACGGGGATTCTTGGATTATTGGATGGGGATGATTTGGGAGAACATCTTTTGACCTCGGCGGACGGGGATTAATGGATAGGGACAGTTGCGGAGGAGCGGACAGGGATTCCTGGATTCGTGGATGGCGACAGTTGCGGGGAACGGCAACACCTTTTTATCCACGGAGGGCCACAGAGGAACACGGAGAACGGCAACTGCTTTTGGGTCCGCGGAGGACGGGGATTCTTGGATTATTGGATGGGGATGATTTGGGAGAACATCTTTTGACCTCGGCGGACGGGGATTCCTGGACGGGGATTAATGGATAGGGACAGTTGCGGAGGAGCGGACAGGGATTCCTGGATTAGTGGATGGCGACAGTTGCGGGGAACGGCAACACCTTTTTATCCACGGAGGGCCACGGAGGAGCACGGAGAACGGCAACTGCTTTTTGTCCGCGGAGGACGGGGATTCTTGGATTATTGGATGGGGATGATTTGGGAGAACATCTTTTGACCTCGGCGGACGGGGATTCCTGGACGGGGATTAATGGATAGGGACAGTTGCGGAGGAGCGGACAGGGATTCCTGGATTAGTGGATGGCGACAGTTGCGGGGAACGGCAACACCTTTTTATCCACGGAGGGCCACAGAGGAACACGGAGAACGGCAACTGCTTTTGGGTCCGCGGAGGACGGGGATTCTTGGATTATTGGATGGGGATGATTTTGGGAACTGCTTTTTGTCGGCGGAGGGCGCGGTGAAGGGCTTACACCTTTTTATCCGTCGAGGACGGAGAAGGGCGGACCTGGAATTGTGGACTGGGATTTGTGGATTAGTGGATGGGGACAGTTGCGGGGGGCGGCACGGGGTAGGTGGTCGATCTTCCTGAGGTTGGGCGGCGGCGCGAATCAGTTGTTTCGCTTGTCAGGGGCAGGTCGTATTGGATTCTGTGTCAGTGCTCAATCTGCTTGATGGGCAGGGGGAGAAGACTGGCGGACATGGCCGTTGACGACGGCATACAAGAAAGCGATGTCTTCTGACACCTTGTCGATCTGCTCGTCCAGTTTCCTTTGCCGTTGAGCGGAATCTTTTCTCCATTGGGAAAACCATCTCACAGTCTTTCTGTTCTCCTCAGCGATAGCTTCCAAATGGCGTTCAATTCGGTCCAAACGGGTCTCGCCTGCGGGCACGTTGTCAGTCATGGCACTATCCTCCCAGGAACCCAGGAACGATGCGTTCAAATGTGAAATCGGAGCCGACCACGATCGAGACAGGACAAGCCCTCAGATTGGCTCAATCAGCCTTAGCGGCCAGGTGTTCATACGCACCTCACAGGTGCGTCAGACTCTCTCCGTGTCCTGTAGCGGCAGACATCTCTCACTCTCTTCTCCAGAGATAAGTTCACTCGTACTTCAGTTCACAAAACTCAACCACAAACTCAAGAATTGAAGTTGCAATATCGACTAAGAGGGCGCAACGGGGAGATTTGGCTGCCCTGTTCAAACCTCTTCACCGCATTCTCTGCACTCCTTCATTGCCATCGCTGCGCCCCAGTTCCCCGTCTATCTATTTGACTGACAGTCAAACATCTGTACTGCTGTGGTGCAGGGAGTATACCATGTGGACGGGGATTCTTGGATTTTTGGATAGGGACAGTTGTGGAGGGGCGGACGGGGGTTAGTGGATTTTTGGATGGTGACTGTTGCGGGGAACGGCAACACCTTTTTGTCCACGGAGGGCGCGGAGGACGGCTTACATCTTTATGTCCACGGAGGACACGGAGAACGGCAACACCTTTTTGTCCACGGAGGGCACGGAGGGACACGGAGAACGGCTACTGCTTTTTGGTTCGCGGAGGACGCGGAGGACGGGGATTCTTGGATTATTGGATGGGGATGATTTTGGGGAACTGCTTTTTGTCGGCGGAGGACGCGGAGAGACGCGGAGGACGGCAACTTCTTTTTGTCCGCGGAGGACGCGGAGGAACACGGAGAACGGCAACACCTTTTTGTCCGCGGAGGACGGGGATTCTTAAATTATTGGATGGGGATGATTCTGGGGAACTGCTTTTTTGTCTGCGGAGGGCACGGAGGACGGCTTACACCTTTTTGTCTGGGGCGGGGCGCCAGGACCACATTTGTGTTTGGGGATGGGCGGCAGCTGGTTGCGGCGGGTGGGGGTTGGGACAGGGAGCGGCGGGCGCTGGCAGTGGGCGCTGTGAGGGCCTTTATTGGCGGGGATGCGGGCGGGGGCGGGGATGCGGGCGGGGGCGGGGATGCGGGCGGGGGCGGGGAGGGGGAGGCGCAGACCGAGGGACAGGGTGAAGGGGAAAGGCGAGAGGCCGAGGAATCGAAACGACCGCCGCTGTTGCCTGTGAGGGCCGCTGCGGCGGTCGTTCTTTTGCTTATGGGGGATGGGCTCCCGGCGGGAGCCCATCCGGAACCTGTCCTCGACCTCAGAACAGCGGAGGCCGAGGAAGGATTCGTCTTATTGCGCTGTTTCGCCCGCGAAGGTGGACCAGGGGCCGTCACCCATGGCGTTGACAGCACGCACACGGTAGAAGTATCTCGTGCCGGTCTCCAGCCCGCTGTCGGTATGGGTGGTCGAGGTCGTGGTTCTCTCGCTCACCCACCTGCGTTCGGCGTTGTCCCACTTCTCGACCTCGTAGCGGATGATCGCGGAGCCACCCGTTGGGGTTGCCGGCGTCGCCCACGTGAGATAGATGGCCTTCGGAAGCGGTCTAACCAACAGCGTCGGCCGGCCCGGAACGGAGCGGTCGGTTGTGGCAGAGGCCAACGGCGACCAACCGCTTGTGCCCTTGCTGTTGACGGCGCGGATGCGGTAGTGCTTGGTGGTGCCGCCCGAGAGACCTGTGTCCTCGGTTGACATCATCATCATGTTACTTCTCGCGCCGCCGAGGTCTGCCCAAGTCGCTCCGCGGTTACTCGAATGCTGCAGGTGGTAGGCAGTGATGGGCATGCCACCGTCGTGTCCGGCGGTCCAGGTGAGCTTGATCTTGGTGGCGCCGTCGGCCATTGCCATCAGGGTCGGCGGGGCCGGAACCGATGTATCAGTGGTCGCATAGGCAACGGTCGACCAGAGGCCGCTTCCGCCCGAGTTCATGGCGCGGATGCGGTAGTACTTGGTCATACCGCCAGCGATGTTCCTGTGCGTATGCGAAGTCACGCCAGCTGTGGTCGAGGTAAGGTCCATCCAGCCGTTGGAGCCGTCCCAGTACTGCAGTTCGTAGCCGGTTATGGCCGAGCCGCCATCCCCTTCGGGGGGAGTCCAAGCGAGATTGATCATGCTCGTCCCGGATTTTGTCGCGGTCAGCTTCGGCCGGCCCGGCGTGCCGCCGTCGGTCATGGACATGGCCACGTTGGACCACGGACCCGTTCCTTGGGCATTCACGGCACGAACGCGGTAGTGCTTGGTCGAGGCCGGATCAAGACCGGTGTCCGTATAGTTCCGGACTGTCCCGTCGGCGGTCTGATGTACCCTCTCTCCGGCTACGATGGTTGTGCTCGTCTCCGGCGCGGTCCAGCCGGACTGGCCGTCGTCAGAAACCTGAATCTGGTAGCTGGTGATGGCAGTGCCACCCGCCGCCGGGGCGGTCCAGGTCAGCCTGATCTCGGTCGTGCCGTTGCCGCTGGCATGCAGCTCGGGCGCGCCCGGCTTGCCCGCCACCGTCGTGCGTTCCTGCGTAGCTGACCAGGGGCCGTAGCCGACTGCATTCATGGCGCGGACCCGGTAGTGCCTGGTGGTCGCGCCCGGGATGGGTTCGTGGGTGTAGGTGGTTACGCTGCCGTCTACGGACATCAGATCCATCCATTCGCCGTCATCCCAGACCTGAATCTGGTAGCCGGTGATGGCCGAGCCGCCGGTGGACGGGGCTGCCCAGGAGATCACGAACTTATCAGCCAGCTCAGGATCCGGCGCGGGACTCAACATCACCATCGCAGGCTTGCCCGCAGGTGTTGTGGTGTCCTTCACATCCGACCACATGCCCCGGGACGCAGCGCTTGTGATATCTTCGTTGGCGGCGAGAACGCGATAGAACCTCCTGGTCATGCCGGTAATACCTTCGTCATGCGTGACCGTAAGCGGAGGAGCCGGCTCGTCGGAATCATCAGGTAATGTCACATTGGTGGCAATTCCGACTCCTTCGATATCGGTTGTATTTGCATAGTCGCCGGTACCAGGTGAGGCCTGCAGGGGCCCCCAGCCGGATGTGCCGTTGTTCGACACCTGTACAAGGTAGCTCGTGATCGTACGGCCGCCGTCATCGGGCGCGGTCCAGGTGAGCACGATCTTGGTCGCGCCATCGGGCGTCGCGGTCAGCACCGGCTTGCCCGGGGCTCCCACGGCGGTCATGATTTCTTGCACCATCGAGAATGGACCGGCGCCGTTGGCGTTTCTGGCGCGGACGCTGAAGTAGTAGGTCGTCGCGCCGGACAGACCGCTTACAACGTAATCTGTCGGGTTTGTCGCCACGTTGTCAGCGGCTATCTTCCACTCGCCGTTCTCCCAAATGGCGATGTCGTAGCTTGTGACGGAGCCAGCGGGAGCTTCCCAGTTGACGGTTACAGAATTTCCGGTGGCTGCAAGAGGCGTGTTGGTATCCCAGGTGGGCGCGGGCGGCTTTCCACCCGTCGTGGTGGTGGCGGTGACCGCTTCAGACCAAACACCTGTAGTACCGTTTGTCGCTCGGACCCGGTAGTGCCTTGTGTCTCCGGCCATCAGCCCGGTATGGGTTGCCGTCAGGGTAGAGGCGGTCACCATGGCCGGATCCAGGCCTGGATGGATAGTGGCATCAGCTTCCTCATAGTCTATGTCGCCAGCACCTACTGCGATACCAACCTGGATATCGTAATCGGTGATCGCGGTACCACCGTTGTTCGGCGCTGTCCAGCTGAGGGTGATGCTATCCGGCCCATTGACGGTGGCGGTCAGCACCGGCTTGCCTGGCGCGCCTTCGAGAGTGGTTACGGATTCCGTTTTCCAATCGCTGGCGCCGCGCGCGTTCTTCGAGCGGGCCCGGTAGTACATCATCACATTGGCGTCAAGGTCGGTGTGGGAAAAGGTCAGCGTTAGGTTGTCCTGGAGGATTGTCCAGTCGTCCTTGGCGGCATCGTACACCTGGATCTCATGCGAGGTGAAGTCCGAGCCACCTGTGTCGTCGTTGGCAACAGTGATCCCTACCGTTTTCGCTGTCGTTCCGTCCAGTGTAACTTCCGGCGCACCCGGCACGCCCGTGTCGGTGGTGGCCATAGCCTCATCCGACATTGCGCTCCAGGCAGCGTTCGAGGCAGGCGGGTCAGCGGTGGCGACCACGCCGTTCACGGCGCTTATCCGATAGTACCAGGTCGATCCTGCTGCAAGAGCGGCAGGCACGCTGGTCATGGTGTGGGTCACGCTTTCCTGGGCGGCATCCAGCAACACCTCATCGCTACCTGCCTCGCCTGCGGCGTTCAGGTATTCTGAGAAGCTACCGGAGGTACCGGAGACTTCCAGTACGTAGCCGATGATATCGGAGCCGCCGTCGTCGGGAACGGACCATGTGAGGACGATCTTGTCTGTCCCCATCTTGGTGGCTGTCAGCGCGGGTCTGGACGGAGATACGGCGACCGTTTCCGCGGAGGTCTGTTCGGCATACGTGCCCTTGCTATCGTCGTCGAAGACTGCACGAATTCGATAGTAGTACTTTGTAACGCCTTTCAGCCCTGTGACGGTCGTCGTTGTATTTGTCGCGTCGTCGTCGGTTACGGGTTCCCAGGCCTGGGTGGCGTCGTTCCACTGCTCAATTTCGTAACTGCTGGCAGTTCTCGTATCAGTGGTCGGCAGGGTCGGCGCATCCCAATTGAGGGTAATAGAGGTCGTCGACGTACCTGCACCTGCATCTCCGGCGAGTCGGTCACCTTGCGCTCGGAAACCGGTCGGCGAAGTCGCGTCGGGCGTCTCGCTATCCGGCGGGGCCGCTCCAGCGATGGTGGCGGAAGCTATGTCGGACCAGTCGCCGGTTCCGGCGGCGTTGGCGGCGTTGATGCGGTAGTACCGCGTATTCCCTGCCTGAAGGCCGGTGTGGTCGTGTGAAGTGTCGTCGCCGGCCTTGTTGGCGAGGGCACCCCAACCGCCCGTGCCTGTGGTCGAGACCTGGATCGTGTAGCGGGTGATGTCCGCGCCACCGGTGGCGGCGGGGGCAACCCAACTGAGCATGACGGTGGTCCCGCTGGCGGTGGCGTACAGGGTGGGCTTGCCGGGAGCCACTGCGGCTACGGTCGCCATTGCGGAGGCCGACCAGTCGCTATAGCCTTCGGAGTTCATGGCGCGGATGCGATAGTACTTCATCGTGCCGGGGTCGAGATTCTCGTGCTCATCCGACGTATCGCCGGCGGCCGGCGCGCTGAGGTCGCTCCAGTCCGAGCCGTCGTCGGAGACGTCAAGATCGTA
This sequence comes from Caldilineaceae bacterium, assembly GCA_965116395.1. Lineage (GTDB taxonomy): Bacteria > Chloroflexota > Anaerolineae > Caldilineales > Caldilineaceae > Bin5. Next base: position 2,964,474 of record OZ220684.1, on the reverse strand, counting down.
GCCGGTGATGGCGGCGCCGTTGCTGTCGGGCATCGTCCACATCAGCGTGATCTTGTCGGCCGAGGCGGTCGCGCTCAGGTCGGAAACGGCGTCGGGCGCCTCGGGACCGGTTGTGGACGCGGTGACCCCTCCGGACCACGGACTTTCGCCGGCGGCGTTAACCGAGCGGACTTCGTAGTCGTAGGTGGTGGAGGGCGTCAGACCCATGTCGGTGTAGGTGGTGCCGCTGCCGGCGTCCATCGGAGCGCCAAATTCTCCGCCGTTGGTGCGGGTGCGGCGGTGGAGCTGGTAGCTGACGGCGCCGGTGACTGCGTCCCAACTGAGGGCGATCTCGGTCGGTCCGGTGGAGGTCGACCCGAAACTCATGGGCGTGTCGGGCACGGTGGACATGGGCATGGCGCTGTCGGCGGCGGCCGGGCCGTCGCCGTTGGCGTTCTGCGCACGCACCTCGAAGTTATAGTTGCTCTCGTTGGTGAGGCTGCTCACGGTGGCGGTGCGGGCCAGGGCGGGCGTCGTGGCCATCCAGCTCGACCAAGCGCCGCCGGCCATCTGGTAGCGGTACTGGTAGCCGGTGATGGCGGAGCCGCCGTTGCTGGAGGGCGCATCCCACGAGAGGGTGGCCTGTGCGTCACCCGGGGTGGCGCTGAAGTTCAGCGGCGCGCCAGGTGTGGTGCTGGGCACGGTGGCGCTGACGCGATTGGACCATGCGCCGTCGCCATTGGGACCCTTGGCCATGACCTGGTAGAAGTAGGTCTTGCCGGTTTCGACGTTGGTGTCGGAGTGGGTCGTCGGCGTCGCAGGGAGCGTGCCGCCAACCTGCGTCCAGCTGTTCTCGTAGCGCCAGAGCTCGTAGCTGGCGGCGCCTGTGACGGCGCTCCAACTGAGGCTGATGGCGGTCGAGGTGGCGGTTGGCGCGTCGAGGGTGGAGGCGTCGTAGGCTCCGACGGTCTCGTTGACTCGATTGGACCAGGTTGTGCCGCCGTCGGCGGAGACCTGATAGTAGTAGGTCTTGCCGGCGGTGACGCCGGAGTCGGTGTGGGACGTCCCTGAAATCGAGTCGTCCAGCTCGACCCATCCTTCGGCATCTTCCCAGCGCCAGAGCTCGTAGTCGTCAGCGTCTTCCACAGCCGTCCACGAGAGGTCGACCTGGTTGGCGGTGTCGGCCGACGAGGTCAACTCCGGTGCGGTCGCCTGCGCGAAGGCAGTGCTGTCGGTGAGGGAAGGTGGATTCAAGGCCGCGATCAGGGCGACCAGGATTAAGAGGCTCAGAGTCCTCAATGCACGTGTCTTGTACGTCATAAGCTCCATAAGTAGGCTCTCCTGATATTCTGTTTGCAACCGTTCGATCCTTTGGCCAAGTCTGTCGCGGCCAAAGGATTCACTGGCCCGTTTAGGAACGCCATGTTGATCGGACAGTTACTTGGGAATGAATTTGGCGTAAAGTCCAGATTTGAACATTGTACAACAGGGTCTGACCCGCCTGCAACATTCGTAATTCCGTTGCGAACGAGCGCGAATGTGTTTTTGCGACCCACACCGCGCGGCGACACTGGTCCCAGCTTTTTCGTGGTTATTTCATCGTTGCAGACCCTCCTCCCCGGTTGGACGCCCGGGGCAGCCATAGAGTGAAGAAGCATAGGGAAAGCCTCTAGCTCCTGTGTACAAGACTTTCTCCAACCGGGACGGCGCGGTGTGCGCGGTGCCGGTTGGAGTTTGACTACTGTTGTTTGATTTGCAAATGCGCCCGGTAGCCGGGACACGATTTTCATAGCGGTGTTACCAGTTTACGTGCTTGACCTTGTATTTGTCGTCGACGGTAAAGTCGTAGGCTTTGTGCGGGTTGTACTCGTCATGTCCGGCCGGATAGAAGGTCTTGACGAAGATCCTGTTTTCGTCCGGCAGGTAGTTTACGGTGACAGGCTGGTTGGTCGAGGGATTGCTGCCGCTGAAGAGGGAGACGGCGGCGCCGGAGGGATGCATTTCCTCGAGTGCGGCGAAGGAACTGAAGACGGGGCCGGTGTAGGTGCTGCCGTCGGCGCCGATGAAGTAGAGGTGCAGGCCGTCGTCACCGGTCTTGATCAGCTGTACGGGCGTGGCCGCGTGCATAACGATGCGGTTGGATTTTGGAATGGGCGCTGCCATTCCGCCGCCGCCCATATCGCCGTTGCCGGTGTTCGGGTCGCCGGTGGGCGCATTTGGATCGCCGGGGCCGTCCGGATCGGTCGTGGGTTCGCCCGGATTGGCGATATCGTCGGGCGGCGGGCCTGGGGGGGGAGCGGCGTCCTGTGCGGCCGCGAGGGCGGGCAAGGCGACGATCATGATAAGCGCCAAGAGCAGCGCCAGCAGGCATGGGGCCAGCAAGTCGCGAAGGTTGGTGGAACGGGTTGTTTGAAGCATGCGATTTCTCTTCCTTTTCAATAGAGGTATAAGCCAGACCGGTCGTTGTATTCCGGAGGCATTTGCTGACCGCCGTCCTGCATTGGATGGCCGACAGATGGGCCAACAATTATTATGCCATACGGTACTATAGTGACGAAAGCCGTGTCAAGTCTGATTGTCACTAACTATACTCCGAACGAGGAAACTGTGTCAACCTGTGATCTGCCGGAATTTGGCCGGCAGGCTGCGGGTATTACCCATTGATTGTGCCACAGTTTGCCGGGCAGGAATAGTGACTTTATCGCAGTGGGGGCAGGGTGTCAAGTGGGGAACGGCAGGGGGAACGGCAGGGGTTAGGGGCCAGGGGCGAGGGATTAGGGGAGGGGGGAACGGCAGGGGAGGTCGGGCGGTGGTTTTTCGTGTGTTTGGACGATACATATACGATATGCATACGATATTAGGGGCGGCGGTTCTTGGTAGTCAGTTGCGGGTTCCTGGTAAACGGCTGAGTCTGGGAAGAAGATTTCTTTTTGTCCGCGGAAGGGTGGGGAGAACGGCCTTTGTCCACGGATGACACGGAGGAGGGCAACGGCTCTTTTGTCCGAGGAGGGCGCGGAGGGGCGCGGAGAACTACAACTGCTTTTTGTCCACGGAGGACACGGAGGAACACGGAGAACGGCAACTGCTTTTTGGTCCGCGGAGGGCGCGGGGGGTCGCGGAGAACTGCAACTGCTTTTTGTCCACGGAGGACACGGAGGAACACGGAGAACGGCAACTGCTTTTTGGTCCGCGGAGGGCGCGGGGGGTCGCGGAGAACTGCAACTGCTTTTTGTCCACGGAGGACACGGAGGAACACGGAGAACGGCAACTGCTTTTTGGTCCGCGGAGGACGCGGAAGGACGCGGAGAACGGCAACAGCTTTTTGTCCACGGAGGACACGGAGGAACACGGAGAACGGCAACTGCTTTTTGATCCGCGGAGGACGCGGAGAACGGCAACTGCTTTTTGTCCACGGAGGAACACGGAGAACGGCAACAGCTTCTTGATCCGCGGAGGGCGCGGAGGGACGCGGAGGACGGCAACAGCTTTTTGTCCACGGAGGACACGGAGGAACACGGAGAACGGCAACAGCTTTTTGTCCACGGAGGACACGGAGGAACACGGAGAACGGCAACTGCTTTTTGATCCGCGGAGGACGCGGAGAACGGCAACTGCTTTTTGTCCACGGAGGAACACGGAGAACGGCAACAGCTATGGGGGAGATGGAAGGCCTGAGCAGAGATGGGCTTGAGCAGGCATCTGGCTGACGCGGGTTGCGGTCTTTCGGCGTGGTCGGGCGAGGTATAGGGAGGGGGAGCGGGGGGCTCCCCGGGAGGAGAGATTGCCTGCCGGTCTTTTCATGGCATGGGAGGCTCTTATTCGTGGACCCAGACAAGGGTGGCGTCGTCGGGGGTGGAGCGGAGCCAGGCAGTTGAGCCGTTCCACTGGGGGAATGCCCAGTTGAAGAGCCATTCGGCGTCTTCGATGGTGAGGTTGACACAGCCATGGCTCATGGGCGTACCGAAGTTATTATGCCAGTAGGTACCGTGGAAGGCGTAGCCATGGAAGAAGTATTGGACCCACTGCACGTTGGGAAGGTTGTAGTATGTGCCGGCGGCGCGGTCGCCGCCGTCCATGGTCTGGGCAGGGGTGCGGGCCCAGATGCGAAAGAGGCCGGTGACGGTGGGATTGTCGTCGATGCCGGAGGAGATCAGAAACCGGTTGACGAGGCGGTCGCCATGCCAGGCGTACAGCGTCTGGTCCTTCAGGCTGACTTCGATCCATTTTTCGCCCCGGGCGCGGGCATGGTCGATGTTCATGTGGAGGAGGGTCAGGCTGTTGTAGGCGACGGGGTAGCGGGATTCTGCCTCCAGCAGGCTGCGGTTGGTTATGGCGGCCTGCTTTGTGCGGCGTTCATGGCGGATGCGGGGCAGGTCCATGGAGGCGCCTGAGAAGGGGAGAGGGGGCAGGAGGGCGAGGCCGGTGGTGGCGGCGGCGCTGGGTGGGAGGGGGTGGCGCCAGGCGAGGGAGGAGAGTGTGCAGAGGAGGATGAGGGCAAGGGGGAGAACTGGTTTTCGGGAATTCATGATGGGACTCCGGCAGCGGATGAGTGAAGTGATGCAATGAATGAAGGTTATGAACAGGGAAAATAAAAAAGAGACAGAGAGTCAGGCGCAGATTGGGTATGCCTGGCCCGGGGGCTGTAAGGGTAGGAGCCGGGTTGTCCGCGGCGGGGCGCGGCGTACGGCAACACTTTTTTGTCCACGGAGGACGGGGATTTATGGATTATTGGATGGGGATGATTTTGGGGAACTGCTTTTTGTCCGCGGAGGACGGGGGACGGGGATTTTTGGATTTTTGGATGGGGATGATTTTGGGGAACTGCTTTTTGTCCGCGGCGGGCAGGGAGAATTGCGAGAGAAACGGTCATGTTTGTTGGACCATTATGTGGGCGCCCGGGCTGGCGGCGTCACGCGCGGCGATTCGGCTGAAGGTTTAGCCGGGCTGGACGATATGCGGTTCGGATGCAGACGCGCTGCGGAAGTTCGATTCCGGCAGAGCGTGCAAGTAAGTGTACGACAAATGTATCGGAAAGACGGGGTGGGGACAATTCGCAGCCTGCATGGGGCAGGGTTTGTAGCGAGTGCGGCGGTCGTATGGAGATTGGATGGGATGGGGCGCGGTGTCGAGGAGGCGTTGGGGCGCGCAGCGGCATTGTCCAGAGTGGTAGAGCGTTTGAAACGCGGTCCCCTTTTCTGGTCCTATGCCGGGTGGAGGGCGGATTACTTTCGGTTGGGTGGCGGCGGGGCGCCGGGAGGCGAGTATTGAAGTCGGTGGAGGAATGGCGTTATTTCATTGGTATGGCGGTTGTCTTGACGGGGATTCATGGATTACTGGATGGGGATGATTTTAGGGAACTGCTTTTTGTCGGCGGAGGACGGGGATTTATGGATTATTGGATGGGGATGATTTTGGGGAACTGCTTTTTGTCGGCGGAGGACGCGGAGGGGCGCGGAGAATGGCAACTGCTTTTTGTCCGCGGAGGACGCGGAGGGACACGGAGAACGGCAACTGCTTTTTTTCCACGGAGGACACGGAGGGACGCGGAGAACGGCAACTGCTTTTTTTCCACGGAGGACACGGAGGAACACGGAGAACGGCAACACCTTTTTTTCCGCGGAGGACGCGAAGGGACGCGGAGAACGGCAACTGCTTTTTTTCCGCGGAGGACGCGAAGGGACGCGGAGAACGGCAACTGCTTTTTTCCGCGGAGGGCGCGGAGAACTTCATCTTATGTTGTCTGAATCCGGAATCACGGGATTGAGAAAGCTTATCATGGTGAGGGGTTCGTGGGGATGGGGGGCCGATCCGGGTTTCTTGTCCAGGATATCCGGATTTGCGGATCCCATTCGGATCAGGGGGATTGTTTGCGGAGGCGAGCCAGTTCGGCTTGCAGGGCTCGATTCCGTTCCTCGGCCTGGCGGCGGGCTGTGGTTTCGGCGGTCGCTCTTTGCTCGGCCTGCCGGGTCCGTTCCTCGGCCTGGCGGCGAGCCTCGGCCTCAGCTTCGGCCCTCTGAACAGAATCCCGGTGGCCGGGTATGACATAGTTGGCGTAGATTGCGTCCAGTGACAGATCTGTCTGATCCGGCTTTTTGAGCAGGTCGGCGCGGCGGAAGCGGAAGCCGGGCAGTACGCGCGAATGGATTACGCCTGCTGCGTCAGGCTGGATCTCGATGTAGCGACCATCGCTTGTCAGATGAAGAAAATGCATGTGTCGATCGCCGGGGTCGAGAATGAAGTATTCCTTCACGCCGGCGCGGGCGTAGCCGCTTCTCTTCTCCTCGGTGTCCCGCCGCACCTCCGCCTGCGTTGAATCCGAAACCGCTTCCACGATCAGGTCACATATTCCTTCATAGGCGCGTTGTTCAATCGCGCCCCACGAGGCAGGGTTGTCGTTCAGGACGAGGCCAAGGTCCGGTTTGTAGACGACCTCCCATTTCCCTGACGGCTCAGCCGCATCCAAGACCGTCATGCTGACGCCGGTTTCCAGATCGATCACTTTGGCGATGGGATTGACTTCAAGAAAGTGGCCAAGGAGATGGCTGAACCAGCGATACAGCATGATTTGGGGGTAGTTGGGCAAGGGTTTGGCCTCCAGGATGCCGTTGTTCCATTCGTAGCTGACGTCGAGGTTGGGGTAGGGGTTTTGGTACCACCTGGCCCAGTACTCTTCTTTAGTGACGCGGCGGCCATGGTCGGGGGCGAGGGGGTTGGGCGGGGTTGGGGCAGGGCGATCTTGAGGCACTTCTGGGGGGGTCTTGATGGACTGCATGTTCGCTCCTATTGGAATACGGAGGGCGGAGGGCGGTGCGGCGCTGTATGGGGATTGTAGCATGGATAGGGGCTGGGGGCTAGGGGAAGGGCGGGGAGCGGAGGTCAGTTCTTAGTGAACAGCTGCGTCGTGGAAGGAAGAGCCTTTGTCCGCGGAGGGCGCGGCGGGGCGCGGAGAACGGCAACTGCTTTTTGTCCACGGAGGACACGGAGGAACACGGAGAACGGCAACACCTTTTTGATTCGCAGAGGGCGATCGGGAGTGGTCAGTTGTTTGAGGGTGGGTCGATTTGGGGGAGGTCGGGGATGGGGGACGGGGATTCTTGGATTAGTGGATGGGGATGATTAGGGCGGACATCCTTTCGGGGCGGGGGACGGGGATTCATGGGCGGGGATTCATGGATTCTTGGATTTAGGGATGGGGATGATTTGGGGCGGGAGATGGGTCGGGGATGATTTTTTGACTTTTGGGGAGGTAGGAATCTAGGATTGGGGGTTGTTAGGTCTCGGAATTGGTTATGTGGATGCTGGTGAGGAGGAGGGCGGGAATGAGTTTTGCGAAAGAGGGGTATAACTATTCGGAGTTGACGGGAAGAATAATTGGTTGTGCGATGCGGGTGCATTCGGCGCTGGGGAACGGGTTTCGAGAGGGTGTCTATCAGAGGGCACTGGAGATTGAGATGGCAGATGAGGGGCTTGCGTTCAGCCGCGAGCAGGAGATGCCGGTTTTCTATAAGGGACAGAGAGTGGGGTCGCGGCGGGTCGATTTCCTGGTCGGCAGTGTGGTGGCTGTTGAGTTGAAGGCTGTTTTCACTTTGGAAGGCGCTCATTATGCGCAGGCGAAGAGCTATTTGGAGGCATTTGACCTGGAGGTTGGGCTGCTGCTCAATTTTGGGGCGAGGAGTTTGGAGGTGAAGAGGGTCGGAAATCCTAAGTACAGGGACTAGGGGACGGGGGACGGGGATTTTTGGATTAGGGGATGGGGATGATTAGGGCGGACTCCTATTGGGGACGGGGGACGGGGATTCCTGGACGGGGATTCATGGATTAGGGGATGGGGATGATTAGGGCGGAATTCCTTTCGGGGCGGGGATTCTTGGATTGGTGGTTTGTGATTAGTTGTTGGGGGGTGGGTCGATTTGGGGGAGGTCGGGGATGGGGACTGATGTTTGGACGAGGGGGGCGAAGATCCAGGCGGCGCCGGTGGGGAGTTCTATCTGGAGCCAGTCGGCGGTTTGGTTGCGGCCAAGGAGGGGGGCGGTGTCGTCCTGGTAGAGGACACTGACGACGGGGTAGTCGGTGCCGGGGCCGGCGCGGAGGTTGGCGCCTTCGACGATTACGGTGACGGCGGGGCCGGTTATCCGGGGGGCGGCGGTGGGGGCGGGGTCGGTTTGGTCTGGGTCGGTTGCGGATGCGGTGGCGGGGGTGGCGGTGGCGATGGTTATGGTTATGGGGGCCTGGGGCTGGCTGGCCTGGGCGATGAGGGTAGCGACGACGGCAGGGCCGAGGGATTCCTGGACGGTTTCGAGCTCGGCGGTGTCGCCGAAGACGCGGACCTGGGCGGCGGGGATCCAGCCGGCTGTGCCGTCGGCGAGGTAGGCGGCGAACCAGGCGCCGTCGGCGGAGCGGCCGGTTATGGTGAGGGTTGCGCCGACCTGGAGGTTGGCGCGGGCGGCGCCGCCGGGCGCGGTGTAGAGGATGCCGCCGCCGGCAAGGATGCCGAGGGCGCTGGGACGGTTGAAAACTGCAGGGGTCAGGGGCGAGGGGCCAGGGGTTGGGGGTGAGGGGCTGGGGGTCGGTGGGGGTTCCTGGGTGCGCTGTTGGGCGAGGCGGGTGCGGACGGCTTGGGCGGCGTTGTCTGTGCTGGAGCCGACTTGGGCGGGGGCGCTGAAGTCGGGTGTGGGCTGGACGACGCGTGTCCCGGGCGGGAGGGGCGTGGGCTCGGTGGGGCGGCGGCCGCAGGCGGCGAAGAGAAGGGTGAAGGCGAGGAGGAGGATAACGGCAGGGGGAACTGCAGGGGTAAGGGGCCAGGGGTTAGGGGTTAGGGGAACTGCAGGGGAAGGGCAGGGGAAGGACGGAGGGAGGACAGGGACACGGGACGGGTTATTCATAGCGGAGGGCGTCGATGGGGTTGAGGCGGCTGGCGCGGTAGGCGGGATAGATGCCGAAGAAGAGGCCGACGGCCATGGAGAAGAGGATGGCGATGGCGATGGCGTCGATGCCGACGACGGCGCTGAAGTCGGGGACGAAGGAGGTGGCGGCGACTGCGCCGCCGGCGCCGAGGGCGATACCGAACAGGCCGCCGATGAGGGAGAGGGTGACGGCTTCGATGAGGAACTGGCTGAGGACGTTGCGGCGTTTGGCGCCGACGGCTTTGCGGAGGCCGATCTCGCGGGTTCGTTCGGTTACGCTGACGAGCATGATGTTCATGATGCCGATGCCGCCGACGACGAGGCTGATAAAGGCGATGGCGCTGAGGAAGAGGGTCATGGCGCTAAGGATGTCGCCGAAGATGGAGATGAGGTCGGACTGATTAATGATGACGAAGTCGTCTTCGCCCTGGAAGGCGATATTGTGGCGTTCGCGCAGGAGTTCGGAGATCTGTTCCTGGGCTTCGGCCATGCGATCTTCGGAGACGACGGAGGCGTAGATGAGGTTGACTTCGTAGTCGCCGCTGACGGTGCGGCGGCGGAAGAGGCGATCCTGGACGGTGGTGAGGGGGATGAAGATCATTTCGTCGAGGTTGGCGCCGCCCATGCCGGCGCCGCGTTCTTCCATTACGCCGATGACGCGGAAGGTAATGTTATTGACGCGGACGGTCTGGTCGAGCGGGTCTTCGTAGGGTTCGAAGAGGCGGCCGAAGACGTCTGAGCCGATGACGACGACGCGGCTGCGCTCTTCGACGTCGGTATCGTTGAGGAAGACGCCGATGGCGGCATCGCCGGAAAGGGCATCCTGGTAGCTGGCGGTAACGCCGCTGACGGAGACGTCCATGTCACTGCTGCCGCGGGAGATGAGGGCGTTGCCGCGCACTTCGGGGGCGACGGCGATGACGTCGGGGACGCGCAGGGGGTTGTTGATGGCGTGGCTGTCGGTGAGGGTGAGGATGCCCCTTTCTCTACCGCGTTCGCTGGGGGGTCCGTCGCTGAGCTGGCCGGGGAAGACGTAGAGGAGGTTGGTGCCGAGGCTGGTAAATTGGTCGACGAAGAATTGTTCGACGCCGCGGCCGATGCTCATGAGGGCGATGACTGCGCTGACACCGATGATGATGCCGAGCATGGTGAGGATGGAGCGCAGTTTGTTGGCTGCGAGGGCGATAACGGCGACGCGGAAGGATTCGTAGAAGTTCATGAGGGCAGTTTTTGGTTTCCAGTTTTTAGTTTTTAGTTGCTGGCGGCTTCCAGGCTGCTGGCGGCTGGCTCGGGCGGCGGCGGTTCGGGTTGGGTGGTGTGGTTGTTTTGGTCGCTTTCGATGCGGCCGTCGCGGAAGTGGACGACGCGGTTGCAGTATTCGGCGATTTCGGGGTCGTGGGTGACGAAGACGATGGTGATGCCCTGCTGGCGGTTGAGGCGCTGGAGAAGGCCCATGATTTCGTCGCTGGTTTTGGTATCGAGATTGCCGGTGGGCTCGTCGGCGAGGATGAGTTTGGGCTGGTTGATAAGGGCGCGGGCGATGGCGACGCGCTGTTGCTGGCCGCCGGAGAGTTCGTTTGGTTTGTGGTCGCGGCGGTCGTCGAGGCCGACGAGCTGGAGGGCCTGGGCGGCGCGCTGATGGCGCTGTTGGCCGCTGATGCCGGCGTAGAGGAGGGGGAGCTCGACGTTGGCCTGGGCAGAGGTGCGGGGCAGGAGGTTGAAGCTCTGGAAGACGAAGCCGATTTTGAGGCTGCGTATTTCGGCGAGGCTGTTGTCGTCGAGCGCGCCGACGTCGGTACCGTCAAGGCGGTAGAGGCCGGAGGTGGGGACGTCGAGGCAGCCGATGATGTTCATGAGGGTGGATTTGCCGCTGCCGCTGGGGCCCATGACGGCGACCATTTCGCCGAGTTGGATGTTGAGGTCGACACCGCGGAGGGCGCGGACTTCCATGTCGCCCATGGTGTAGGTTTTGGTGAGGTCGATGGCTTCGATGACGGATTGGGCGTTTTGTGGGGGATCGGCGCCGTTGGGGCTTTTAAGGGCAGTTTTTAGTTTTTGGTTTTTAGTTTTTAGTAACACTGTTTGTGCTCGGGATGTTGTTTGTCCACTAAGGGCAACTTTAGCTTCTTTTTGTCGACGAAGGGCAACTTCAACTTCTTTTTGTCCACGAAGGGCCACTAAGAACACCTTTTTTGTCCACGGAGGACACGGAGGGCCACGAAGAAGGTCAAGGTCAAGGGCAACTGCAGGAAAAGCAACTGCAGAAGGTCAAGGGCAATTGCTATTTTTTTGTAGACGAAAGGCCGGGTAGGGCCGCTGCCAGGGACACCTTTTTTTGATGGGGCGGCTAGTTGCCGCCGAAGATGGCGCTGCGCAGCTGGTCTTCGCTGCTGGTGCGGATGAGTGCGATTTGGTCGGCGTCGCCGAGGCCGGCGAGGATCTGGGTGAAGCGGTCGTTGCGCAGGCCCATTTCGATTTCCTGGAGGGTGGGGACTTCGTTGACGATGCGCTGGACGAAGGCGCGCCCGGATTCGCGGTCGAGCTGGATGTAGCGGTTGGGGACGAGCAGGATGTTGTCGACTTTGGCGGTGGTTATGATGGCGGTGGCGCTCATGCCGGCGCGCAGCTGGGCGTCGGTTGATTCGGGCACGATTTCGACTTCGTAGGCGACTACGCCGCCGACGTCGCGGGCGGTGGGGGAAACTTTGGTGACCTGGCCGGAGATGTCGGCGTCGGGCAAGGCGTCAAGGCTGAGACGGACGGTCTGGCCGATCTGGACCTGGCGGACGTCGATTTCGTCGACGAGGACGGTCATGTGAAAGCTGACGAGGTCGGTGAGGACAATGGCGGGCAGGGTGCTGGAGCCGTAAAGCTCGCCCTGGCGCAGGTTGACCTGGCTGACGACGCTGTTGATGGGGGCATAGAGCATGGAGTTGTTGAGGGAGACTTCGGCCTGCTGTTTGCTGAGCTCGGCCTGGCGGACCTGGGCGCGCGAGATTTCGAGGTCTTCGGCGTCGGTGCCGGCGATGAGGGAGTTGAGGCCGTCCTGGGCGACGAGCAGGTTGCTGCGGGCCTGGCGGACGCCGAGCTCGGCCTGGGCGATCTGGGCGAGGGCGGCGGCGATTTGGGCCTGGTCCGCGCCCTGTTGGGTAAGGGCGAGCTGGGCCTGGGCGACTTCGTAGGTGATGGTGTTTTGCTCGAGCTGGATCGCCTGCGGCATGGCGCCGGCGTCGGGGAGGTGCTTGATGTCGTCGTAGTTGCTCTGGGCCTGGCGGACGTTGACGGCGGCCTGGCGGACCTGGGCTTCCTGGACGGCGAGCTCTTCGGCGGAAGCGCCGGCGATTAGCTGGCGGTAGCTGGCCTGGGCGCTGGCGAGGGCGGCTTCGGCGCTGGCGACGCTGGCCTGGGCGACGGTTACGTTGGCCTGGGCGGCGATGATATCGGAGTCGGCGGGCGGCTTCTCGAGTTTTTCGAGTTGGGCGCGGCTGATCTGGAGGGAGACTTCGGCCTGTTCGAGAGCGAGCAGGGCGTCGGTGACGTCGAGTTGGGCGAGGAGCTGGCCGGCCTCTACGGGCTGGCCAACGGATACGAGCACTTGCTCGACGCGGCCGCTGGCGCGGAAGGAGAGGGCGACTTCGGCTTCGGGCTCGATGCTGCCGGTAGCGCTGACGGTGCTACTGATGGAGCCGCGCTCGACAGTGGCGGTCTCGTAGCTGGGCTGTTCGTCCTGGGCGGCGCGGCGGTCCTGAAAGCGTTGGAGGCCGAACCAGCCGGCGGCACCGATTACAGCGAACAGGACGACCGTGATCAGGAGTCTCTTCATTTGATCTCATCCCTGGCGTAGGGGCAGTTGTGATTTGCGGATAGTGAAAGGGCTGGCAGGACAATTATAGTGCCGTTTCGCTATGGGCGCGAATCGTGTTGTTCTGAAACGGGACAGGCATGCGTGTGCGGGCTCTCTTAATGCAGTACGGAATTGGGGGACGGTAGTTTCACGTTCCGGAGGGCCGCTCTGTGCCAGTGTACCGCTGGAGGTCGGGAAGCTCTGTAAGGCAATCCCCATTTGCTGCGTCGCGAAGGGGTTGGAGGAAGTGGGATCTGTTTGTCTGAGGCACGGCGGGGACAGGGAGAACTTCTCAGAACCTTTTTTGTCCACGAAGGGCAACTTCAACTTCCTTTTGTCCACGAAGGGCCGCGAAGGACCACGAAGGGCCGCGAAGAAGGTCAAGGGCAACTGCAGAAGGTCAACGGCGACTTCAACTTCTTTTGTCCACGGAGGGCCACGGAGGGCCACGGAGAAAGTCAAGGGCAACTGCAGGAAAGGCAACTGCAGAAGGTCAACGGCAACTGCTATTTCTTTTTTCCACGATGGGACGCGGAGAACTTGCTTACACCTCTTGATCCGCTAAGGACCACGAAGGGCCACGAAGAAGGTCAAGGGCAACTGCAGAAGGTCAACGGCGACTTCAACTTCTTTTGTCCACGGAGGGCCACGGAGGGCCACGGAGAAGGTCAAGGGCAACTGCAGGAAAGGCAACTGCAGAAGGTCAACGGCGACTGCTATTTCTTTTTTCCACGATGGGCCGCGGAGAACTTGTTTACACCTTTTGATCCGCGAAGGGGCGCGAAGGGCCGCGAAGAAGGTCAAGGGCAACTGCAGAAGGTCAAGGGCGACTTCAACTTCTTTTGTCCACGGAGGGCCACGGAGGACCACGGAGAAGGTAAAAGGCAACTGCAGGAAGGGCAACTGCAGAAGGTCAACGGCGACTTCAACTTCCTTTTGTCCACGAAGGGCCACGGTGGGCGCGGAGGGACACGGAGAACTTCTCAAAACCTTTGTGACTACTAAGCGACGGTACTTGACCAGCCAGTCGTCCTTGGAGACATTCAGGCTCTTGGTGAGGCAACTGGTGTACGGCGGCCGCCATGCTCGCCAGCCGACACGATGCGAAGAAGGCACACGGTGGGTGAGGCATGTTTTTGTAGGGGGGCGTTGCGGGGGCGCAGCCCCTGCACAAGGGAGGCCGCTTGCGGCCGACCGCCCGGAACTGCAGTTTCTTGTTTTCAGTTTTTAGTTTTCAGTGGAAAACCAGTCGTCAGTGGAACATCGGTGATTGGTGGTCGGTGGGTTGGGGCGGCAAGTGGGGGATTAGACGTTGTTCGCTAGACACGATGCCAGGAAATAGTAAACACGTTGGCTAGCCAGGGCGGGGCGTTGCGGGATTCATTCCCCCCGGCACGGTGGTGACGCTTGCGGCGGACAGGCCAGAGGGGTAGAGGATAGGACTACAGGGAAGCTGAGGAATGCGGGCCTGGGTTACGGGTTGTGGAGGGAGGACGCAGACGCCACCTGTCAGGGGGTGGCGCTTGCGTGTTCCGACCATGCGCTTTCTTTGCCGTCGTTGGAGAGGGCGCGGAGTGTGTAGAGGTAGGTGGTCCCGGTCGTCAGGCCGGTATGGGTGTAGGATGTGGCTGCCAGTGTGCCATCGTCGAGGCGTTGCCAGTCGGAGCCGCTTATCCAGTACCAGAGTTCGTAGGTATCGGCGCCTGTGACGGCCTGCCAGGTGATCGTGATTTGGGCGCCAGAGGCGGTTGCGGTGAGTACGGGTGTGGGCAGTTCACCGGCGGCGATGGCGCCTACATATTCGGACCATGCGCCTTCTGTGCCGTCGTCTGAGAGGGCGCGGACGGCATAGTAGTGCTTGGAGCCGACGGTAAGGCTGGGGTGGGTGAAGGAGGTAGCGGTGAGGGAACCGTCGTCGAGCTGCACCCAGTCGGCGCCTTCCTGCCAGGTCCAGAGCTCGTAGGAGTCGGCGCCGGTGATGGCCTGCCAGGAGAGGGCGATCTGGCCGTGGCCGGGGGTCAAGGTGAGCGCGGGCGCGGTCAGGGTGACGGGGACGGTGGCTGCAACCGGCTGGCCGAACAGGCCGTTATGGCCGGAGGCGGTGATGGAGCGACCTAAGTAGTAGTAGGTTTCGCCGGAGGTAAGGCCGACATGCGTAAAGGAGGTCGAAAAGCCTGTGAGGGAGCCATCGTCGGCTTGTTCCCAATCGGCACCGTCTTGGGCGGTCCAGATTTGGTAGCCGTGGGCGTCGGTCACTGTTGGCCAGCTGATGGAAATCTGGCCGTCGCCGGCGGTTGCTGTTAGCACGGGCGGGGCAATGTCGGCGTATACGGTGGCGTGCACTTTATCGGACCATGGACCGGGGGTGTCGTTGTTGTTGAGGGTGCGTGCCTGGTAGTAGTAGGTCAGACCTTCGTCCAGATCGGAATGGGTGAAGGAGGTGGCGGTCAGGGAGCCGTCGTCAATTTGCACCCAGTCTTCGGTTTCTTCCCAGGCCCAGAGTTCGTAGGCGGCGGCGCCGGTGACGGCTTGCCAGCTGATGTCGATCTGGTTGACGCCGGCGGTTGCGGTCAAGACGGGCGCGGCGAGTTCGGGGTTTACGGTGGCCTCAACCTGCGGGGACCACGGGCTTTTGACGCCGGATGCGTTTGCGGAGCGGGCGGTGTAGAAGTATGTTTCGCCGTCGGTCAGGCCGGTATGGATAAAGGATGTGGCTGTGGCTGGCAGTGCGGTAGTGTTGGCTTGGGTCCAGGGGGCGGTGCCTTGCCGCACCCAGATCTCGTAGTGTGAGGCGCCTGCGACCGTCTGCCAGGAGATGGTGATCTGGCCGTCGCCGGCCGTGGCGGCGAGGGTGGGCGCGTCGGGATGGTCGTGATCTTGTGACGAGCCGGGATTGTGGGCAACTGACCTATCCTGCGGGAAGGAGAGGTTGAGCTCGCTTGAAGGGAGCGCGAATATGAGTACACAGATTGCGGCGACAATGACAAGGGCGCACAGGGACAGGAAGAAGATCAGTTTTTTCATGGCTACGAGGGCGGGTTGTATTGCGTTGGTAGTAGCTGCTGGTGAGACGACGACGGTTTCAAGGGATAGGCGGGCGGGATGTGCCGCTGGAGAGCGGGAATGGGACTGCTGTCGTTTTGCGATTCGAATTTAGTCTTACATTACTATATATGATGTGGGCATCATTAGAAACGGCTGAAGTGGCAGTTGGGGCCGGGAGTTTGGGTTCATTGGCGGATCGGGCGGGTGTCGTTCGGTTGGGGGATGGGGTTCGTATGGGAAGCGCTGGTGATGTATTGGGGCCGCCGCGCTTGCTGGGAAGGCGCTTGGTTCCGTTCTTGAACCACGGAGGGGCGCGGGGAACACCTTTTCTTGGTCCTCGGAGGGTCCCGGAGAACACCTTAAAACCTTTTTTTGTCCACGGAGGGCACGGAGGGACACGGAGAACTTCTCAAAACCCTTTTTGTCCGCGGAGGGCACGGAGGGACGCGGAGAACATCTTAAAACCTTTTTTGTCCGCGGGGGACGCGGAGGAACGCGGAGAACACCTTAAAACCTTTTTTGTCCACGGAGGGCACGGAGGGACACGGAGAACTTCCTAAGACCTTTTTTGTCCGCGGAGGGCACGGAGGGACGCTGAGAACATCTTAAAACCTTTTTTGTCCACGGAGGGCACGGAGAACTTCTTAAAACCCTTTTTGTCCGCGGAGGGGCGTGGAGAACACGCTTTCCAGCGCCGGTTCTTTCGGTGCGTTAGGGTATTGGTCGGCTGTGGTTCGGCGTCCCCGAGGGCCGACGTGTGCCAGTGTACCGCCGGTGGATGAAAAGCTCCTTAAGGCAATCCCCAAGTGTTATGTGATGATGGGGGCCATTGAAAGGGGAAAGTGCCGTTTACGGCACAGCGTCAACCTCTTCGGACCAGGGGCCTTCTGTGCCGTCGATCACGGCTCTGACGCGGTAGTAGTAGGTGTTACCGGCGGTAAGTCCGGTATGGGAGTAAGAGGTCGTTCCGGCGGCCAGGAGATTGCCGATTCGTTGCCAGTCGGTCTGGCCTGGCATCCAGACGATGAGCTGGTAGCCGTCGGCACCGCTCACTTCACTCCAGCTGAGATCGATGCGGTGGGCGGAGGCGGTGGCGACGAGTCCCGGCATGAAGGAGGCGCCGGGGACGGCACTGGGCGAATTCGACCATGTGCTCTCCGTACCGTCGACGACTGCGCTGACCCGGTAGTAGTAGGTTTGACCGGCGGAGAGCCCGGTGTGGGTGTAGGAGGTGGTATCGCCGGAGAGGGGATGGCCGATGCGTACCCAAGCATTGAGGGCGTCGGTCCAGACGATGAGATTGTGGCTGCCGGCGCCGGGGACTGCGGTCCAGCTCAGCTCGACCTGGCCGACAGCGGTGGCGGCGGTCAGCGCGGGAGCGGACGGCGCGGCAGGGATTTCGCTAACCGATTCTGTCCAGGCGCCTTCAATACCGTGGATCACTGCAGCGACCCGATAGTAGTAGGTCCTTCCGGCGGTGAGACCTGTGTGGGTATAGGAGGTGGTATCGCCCTTAAGGGGATCGCCGATGCGTTGCCAGGCGGTCTGGCCGTCGGTCCAGGTGATAAGTCGGTAGCTGTCGGCGTCGGGGACGGCGGTCCATTTCAGCTGGACCTGGCCGGTGGCGGCGGTTGCGGAGAGAGTTGGCGCGGCAGGGCGGACAGGGATTTCGCTGACCGACTCGGACCACTCGCCCTCTGTGCCGTCGATCTCTGCCCTGACGCGGTAGTGGTAGGTGCTGAGTTCGGTAAGCCCGGTGTGGGTGTATGAGGTGATAGTGCCGGTGATGGGATCGCCGATGCGATCCCAGTCGCTGAGGCCATCGGTCCAGACAATGAGCTGGTAACTGCCGGCGCCGGCCACGCTAGTCCAGTCAAGTTCGATGCGGCCGGCGGTGGCGTTCGCGTTCAGGGTGGGGACGAAGGAAACGGTGGCTTCGACGGCGCCGGCCCAATCGCTTTTTGCGCCGGCGACGGGCGCGGCGCGGCCGGTGTAGCTGTATGTATCGCCTGAGGTAAGACCTGAGTGGGTAATGGAGGTCACGTTGTGTGTTAGGGAGCCATCATCGAGCCGCTCCCAGGCGGCTTCGCCTTGCCGAGCCCAGATCTCGTAGGTTGCGGCGCCGACGATGGGCGCCCAACTGATGGTGATGCTATCGGAAGCGGGCGATGCGACGAGGACGGGCGCGGCAAGACCAACCGCTTGATCGGCCCCCTGGGAAAAGGGCGTTTCTACTCCGGCCCGGGGAAAGGCGATGCTAAGCTGGCTGGAGGGGCGCGCGAAAAAGAGGGCCGCGAACAGGGCGGAGAGGACTAGCGCACCGAGTGATAGTAGACGTATCTTGGGTTTCATAGTGTGTACACTTCGTCCTTTTTGTCCTCTAACTGCAATGCGTTGCGTGCGCATTTGGGAAAGGTAAAGGCAAGGCGAGCTCTTTGTATAAGGAGTCAGGGCGCTGCCGGGCGGACCCGGCGGGCAATTCATCCGCCGTACAGATTAGCGGCTGCGAGGCCGGCCCGGGCAACCCTCCGACTAGGGAGGGAAGCGGGCAGACGGTCATGGTTTAACTATACACAAAGGGCAGGGGGGGCGCAACGGTTTTTAGCATGCCGGCAGCGGTTCATAGTGCTATCGGACACAGATCGTATCGGATCAGGCGACTTGCACGCCGCTGAGGTTTTCAAGGGCCTTGACGAGGGCGTGGTTGCCTTCTTCGCCGAGGCCCATCTGTTGGAGTGTGCGGTAGAGGTTGAAGATCTGGCCTGTGAGGAGGACGGGGACGCCGAGGGCGTCGGCTTCCTGCATGATGAGGCGGACGTCTTTTTGCTGGAGGTTGATGGTGAAGCCGGGGCGCCAGTCGCGTTCGATGATTTGGGGGCCGCGATTTGCGAGCATCCAGCTGCCGGCGGCGCCGCCGGCGACGGCGTTGAGGCATTTTTCGAGATCGACACCGCCGGCCTGGGCGAAGACGAGGGCTTCGCTCATGGCGAGGCAGTGGCCGACGACGAGGATCTGGTTGACGAGTTTGACGGTCTGGCCGGCGCCCTGTTTGCCGACGTGGGTGATGGTATTGCCCATGGCTTCGAAGACGCCCTGGGCGCGTTCGACCTGGTCTTCGTCGCCGCCGATCATGATGCTGAGGGTGCCGTTGGCGGCGCCTTCGCTGCCGCCGCTGATGGGGGCGTCGAGCATTTTGACGTTTTTGGCGTTGAGTTGGGCGGCGATGTTGATGGTGGCCTGGGGGCTGATAGTGCTGCAGTCGATGACGAGGGAGCCCTCGTTGGCGCCGGAGAGGATGCCGTTTTCGCCTAGGATGACGTCTTCGACATCGGGCGTGTCGCTGACGCAGACGATGGTGATGTCGCAGTTGGCAGCGACGTCTGCGGGACTGGCGCCGGCGGTTGCGCCTGCTTCGATGAGGGGGTCCATGCGGCTCGAGGTACGGTTCCAGACGCGTACGCTGAATCCGGCTTTGAGAAGGTTGCGGGTCATGCCTTGTCCCATGATGCCAAGGCCGACAAACCCGACGCACTCATTCATGTAGATGTTCCTCCTGTGTTAATCGATGCGAAGTTATTGTTGGCGGAGTTGTTATGATATGCGCGTCGGTAGGAAATGACAAAGACCAGGATTCCCGGGACTGGGATTCCTGGATTTGAATGATGACATTGATTTCTGCCTTAACAGTGATTGTGGCGGGGTGGAGGGCGGCTGCGGGGCAGAGAGAAAAACGTACACCTTTTTGTCCACGGAGGGCCACGGAGGACACCTTACTCCTTTTTTGATCCGCGGAGAGACGCGGAGGGACGCGGAGGGACGCGGAGAACACCTTACACCTCTTTGATCCGCGGAGAGACGCGGAGGGACGCGGAGGGACGCGGAGAACACCATACACCTTTTTGTCCACGGAGGGCCACGGAGGGCCACGGAGGACACCTTACACCTTTTTTGATCCTCGGAGAGACGCGGAGAACTCCTTTTTCTGATCCGCGGCGGGGCGGGAAGGGGGTTGCGGGGGCAGTGGCACATAGACGGGGTGCCCCTGCAGGTGGTGGCGGGCTTGGGAAACGGTTAGTCGGGTGGGGATGAGGGTGGATCGGACGGGGGTGTGGGTGGATTGGACGGGCGGGGGGGCCCATCAGGCGGGGACGAGTGTGGATCGGGCTGGGGCGTGAATTGTTCAATTAGGGTTTGATCCGAGTCGATTTGGAGTAAGCTCATTCCACTCAACATAAAGAGTAGCAGCGCTAACGTCGCGATAATGATCAGAACCAGCAAGAGTGACCATCTGTTCGCCTTCTTTTTTTCTTGATTCACTATACTCTTCCAAGCTTGTTTATGATTTTGAGGTGTACCTGAGGACCTGGACTTCGAGTTAAGGTCAGCATTGGAACTGTTCACCTGGCAGGTGGATGGACAGTTGCCAGTGTAAGAGGGTACATGTACAACTGGCTGCCAGCAAATCCTGGGGTGCGCGAGAATCGGTTGAAGGCTGGAGGAGGCGTTGCGCCAACAGAGGGCGGGACGGCAGTCTTACGGCAGTTTTTAGTTGTCAGTCTCTGGTTCTTAGTGAACTGCCAAGTACGCGGAGAACGGCTGTTGATCCGGGCACGGGCGGGAAGCGCATCTTTCTGAATTGCGGACGGTTTGGGAGGTCATCTTTTCTGTCGCGTAAGGCAGCTGCGGGCTTGCACTGGTCACATTTTGAACGGTCTTCGCCAGCTGTCAACGAGACCTGGTCAGGAAGGAGTCATAGGATGTGGCGGGACTGCAGATTGCGGGGGTTTGGGGGAAGGGTAGAGTTGTGGGATGGTTGTTCGAGAGGGGATGGGAGATTACACAGTATCATTGGGATAGAGAGACAGGAGAGGGAACTTTTTTGGGCAGGTGCGAGGTAACGGGGAACATGTTGCGGTGACGCGGCGTCTAAGTAGCATGTCACCGCCCAGGAATCCTTTCGCAAGGGCGGGCAAACCATTAAGGAGATTGATAGAATGAAGACCTTCCGCATTGTTTTGGCTCTGGCGCTCACAGTGAGCGCGCTGGCAGTAACGGCCACCGCATACGCGCACCCCAATCAGCCCGGCTATTGCCAGATGCCGGATGGAACGCTCAATTCCGGCCACTGCACGGATGCTGAAAACGCGGCAGGCGGTCATGACGTTCACCTCCCTGCCAATCCTGCGCCAAACACGCCGAATCCCGGCTCGCCCCCGCCGCCAGGGGGGAACAATCCGGGTGGGCCGGGCGCGCCGCCTTCAGGAAACAACCCGAATGGGCCGGGCGGGCCACCGCCGGTTGGGTCGGGTCCGGATGGCGATCCAGGTTCGGGTTCTACGCCGGTCTACACGGGAATCGACTGTCATATCCAACACGCGGCCAGACCGGCGCAGATCTGCTCGGTCCCGAATGGGCTGCAGTACTGGTACATCGGCGCGGACGGCAGCGCACAGCCCGGTCCGTTCCTGCCTGATTCGCCGAAGATCGAGAGCTTCAGCGGCACTAACCCGTTGACCGGCAAGTCGGTTACGATCGATTACGTCACGGAAAACGATCAGTTGCTACTGCGGGTCAGTACTTACTACCCTGACAACGAGTACGACACTAACAAGCCCTATGTCTTCACGTTAGACCCGGGCCACACTGTCAACCATATCCAATGGTGAGAACTGCAGTGGTTAGTGGTCAGTGGAGAGTTTTGCTGGTAAATCTATAAGGTGGTTAAGTCCAGAAAAAAGAACCCCTGAAGAGGGGTTCTTTTTGATTGTGTTATTTGGGCTGGTGGCAGGAGCGCCGGTTTACTGCAGGAGCGCTTCGAGCTCTTCGGTGGCCTCTCTGTCTTCCGGCTCTTCTTCTTCCTGCTCGCGGTGGGCGATGGCGGTGAATTCGTAGGTGCCCTTGGGTTCATCGTTATCGGAGGAGCCGTTGGTGGAGTCGAAGGCGTTGTGGGAGCCGGAACTAGTGTCGCCGGGCGTTGTTTCGGCGGTCGGGTCGGCGGGTGTGTTGGGGATAAAGTCGACCTGGATGGTATCGCCGGGCACGAAGCGGCCTTCGAGGAGCGCTTCGCTGAGCGGGTCCTGGACTTCGCTCTGGATGACGCGGCGCAAGGGACGGGCGCCGTAGTCGGGATTGTAGCCGGCGTCGGCGATGGCGTAGCGGGCGGCCATGGTGAGTTCGAGCTTCATATCCTGTTCGTCGAGCTGCATGCGGAGTGTGCGCAGTTCCAGTTCGACGATATCGGTGATTTCTTCTTTGGTGAGGCTGCGGAAGACCATGATGCCGTCGAGGCGGTTGATGAATTCGGGGCGGAAGGTCTTTTTGAGGGCGTCCATGACGCGGGTTTTCATCTGTTCGTATTCGGCTTCCATGCGGGTCTGCTCATCGGCGGTGATGGCGAAGCCGATGCCTTTGGAGCCCTGGATGAGCTTGGCGCCGACGTTGCTTGTCATGATGAGGAGCGCGTTGCGGAAGTCGACGCGGCGTCCTTTGGCGTCGGCGAGGGAGCCGTCCTCCATGATCTGGAGGAGCATGTTGAAGGCTTCGGGATGTGCTTTTTCGATTTCGTCGAGGAGCACGACGGAGTAGGGTCGGCGGCGGACGGCTTCGGTGAGCTGGCCGCCTTCTTCGTAGCCGACGTAGCCTGGGGGCGCGCCGACGAGGCGGCTGACGTTATGGCGTTCCATGAATTCGCTCATGTCGAGTTTGATGAGCGCTTCTTCGCTGCCGAAGAGGAATTCGGCGAGGACTTTGGTCAGTTCCGATTTGCCGATGCCGGTTGGTCCCAAGAAGATGAAGCTGCCGATGGGTCGTTTGGGGTCTTTGAGGCCGGCGCGGGCGCGGCGGACGGCTTTGCTGATGGCCTTGATGGGTTCGTCCTGGCCGACGATGCGTTTGTGGAGTTCGTCTTCCATGCCGAGGAGGCGTTCGCGTTCTTCGCCACCCATGCGGTAGACGGGCACGCCGGTCCACATGGAGACGACTTCGGCGATGTCGTCGGCGGTGACGATGGGCTGGTTGGCGACCTGGCGCCAGCCTTCGCGCAGTTTTTCCAGTTTTGATTGGAGCTCGACTTCGCGATAGCGGAGGTCGATGGCGTCGTCGAATCGCTGGGTTTCGAGGGCCTCTTCTTTTTCTTTCTGGAGGTGCTTGAGGTCGATAAAGGTTTCGCGCAGGCTGACGGCATGGGGCGCTTTGTACATGCGGACGCGGCTGCCGGCCTCGTCGATGAGGTCGATGGCTTTGTCGGGCATGAAGCGGTCGGGCACGTAACGTGCGGCCAGGTGGGCGGCGGAGTCGAGAGCCTCTTCGGAGATGATGAGTTTGTGGTGTTCCTCGTAACGGCTTTTGATGCCTTTGAGGATTTCGATGGTTTCTTCGATGCCGGGTTCTTCGACCAGGATTGGCTGGAAGCGGCGTTCGAGGGCGGCGTCGCTTTCGATGTGTTTGCGATATTCGTCGAGGGTGGTGGCGCCGATGACCTGGAGCTCGCCGCGGCTGAGGGCGGGCTTGAGGATATTGGCGGCGTCGACGCTGCTGCCGGCGGCGCCGGCGCCGACGAGCATATGGACTTCGTCGATGAAGAGGATGGCGCCGCTGTTGATAATTTCTTCGATAACTTTTTTGAGACGTTCTTCGAACTGGCCGCGGTACATGGTACCGGCGACGAGGCTGCCGACATCGAGCATGAGGATACGTTTGTTGAGCAGGGGTTCGGGCACATCGCCGTCGACGACGCGTTGGGCCAGCCCTTCAACGATGGCGGTCTTGCCGACGCCGGGTTCGCCGATAAGGGCGGGATTGTTTTTATTGCGGCGGCTGAGGATCTGGATGACGCGCTCGATTTCCATTTGGCGGCCGATGACGGGGTCGAGGCGGCCTTCTTCGGCGGACGCGGTGAGGTCGAGGCCGAGCTGGTCGACGAGGGGCGTTTTGGATTCTTTCTTTTGTTTTTCTTTGGATTGGGCGCTGTTTTGCAGGAGATCGCGCGCGGTCTGGGTGCGGACGCGGTCGAGGTTGATGCCGAGGTTACGCAGCACGTTGACGGCGACGCCGTCTCCATCGCGCACGAGGCCGAGGAGCAGGTGTTCGGTGCCGATGTAGTGGTTGCCCATCATGCGTGCTTCTTCGACAGCCAGTTCGATAACTCGTTTTGTGCGCGGGGCGAGCGTGGGTTTGCCGAAGGGGGCGCGTTCGCCGCGCCCGACGGTGCGTTCGACGGCGCGCACGACCTGGCCGGGCTCGACGCCCAGCTCCTTGAGCACTTTTACGGCGACGCTGTTCTCCTCCTGGACGAGACCCAGCAGGAGGTGTTCGGTGCCGATGTGATTATGGTTAAGCCGCAGGGCCTGTTCCTGGGCAAGTGTTAGGACTCGCCGCGCACGTTTCGTGAAGCGTTCGAGTTTATCAGACATGAGTTCATTCCCTCAATAATCGTTTTTAGCCTGCGTGTACGCGATCGCGCAGAGTCAATAATACCATACACGTCAACTGACTGCCGTAATTGTCATTCCGTTTCTGTGCTTTGCAACGCCAGAGATTCTGGCTGCTGCAAATGGCGGGAGTTTGGGGGACTGGCAGCGAACAGTTCGGAATTGAATTCAAGCGCACGGTTGCGAAAGGGAACGGGCCGGCGCCTGTAGGAAGATTAAGGTGCGATTGGCGTGCTAGGGTTGGCGAACTGTGTGACTGGTCCGGCATTCATGTAGCGAGGGGGCCGGACTGATCGCGATGGCTCGCCATACGGGCATCCTTTGACTACTGATTACATTGTAACGATGGCCGGTATATATTGTCAATACAGAAAAACAGGTGCCGGGCCCTTCGCCCGGCACGTATATGTATCGTGGGTATTTCGGAGAGTGCGGCCTGCGCAAATGGGAGTTTACGTCAGGCGGGACAGGGATCAGATGACGGCTTCAACGACCTTTGGTTCTTCGGGAGACTCGGTGCTGTGTTCGGCTTGCGGGGCGGCTGGAGCTTCATCGGTGGTAGAGTTTTCTGTGCTCGCGGCATTTTCTTCGAGGGGAACGGGTTCCCAATCGAATTCGACCGATTCTTCTTCTTCGGGCGTGACCTGTTTGAGGCTGAGGCCCATGCGGCGCTTATCGGTATCGATGCGGATGATACGCAAGTCGAGATTCTGGCCTTCGGTGACGACTTCGCTGGGGTGGGTGATGCGCCGTTCGGTCAGTTCGCTAATGTGAATCAGGCCTTCGATAGTATCGGTGTCGAGGCGGGCAAAGGCGCCGAAGTGGACCAGTTTGGTGACGATGCCGCGTACGACCTGGCCGACTGTGTAGCGGTCGGGGACGGTTTCCCAGGGTTCGGGCAGCAGGCGACGCAGACTGAGGCCGATGCGTTTGCGTTCGCGGTCGACATTGAGGACCATGACCTGTATTTTTTCGCCGATGGAGACGACTTCGCTGGGGTGGCTGATGCGGCCCCAGCTGAGTTCGCTGAGATGGATGAGGCCGTCGGCCCCGCCGAGGTTGACGAAGGCGCCAAAGTCGGCCAGGCTGCTGACGACGCCTTCACAGACGCTTTTCTCTTCGAGAGATTCGAGCAGTTTTTCTTTTTGCTCGCGGCGCCATTCGCGGATGGCGACTCGTTCTGAAAGGATAAGGCGGTTGCGGCGGCGGTCGAGGTCGATGACCTTCATGCGCAGTTCGGTATCCATCAGCTTCATCCAGCGATTGTCGGGTTCGCCTTCGGTGATTTGCTGAGACTGGCTTTCGCTGCTCAACTGGCTGGCAGGGACGAAGCCGCGCACTTGCCCGATTTTGACGATCACACCGCCGCGATTGAAGCCGCTGACGGAGCCGGTGAACATGTCCTGCGATTCCAGCAGTTCTTCGGCGCGTTTCCAGTCGCTTTCGGCTTGGGCGCGGGAGATGCTGAGCAGGAGGCTACCATCGCGGTCTTCGCGCATGACGTAGACGGGCACTTCGTCGCCGATGGTCATATCGCGGAAATCGCCTTCCAGACGGTCGAC
This sequence comes from Caldilineaceae bacterium, assembly GCA_965116395.1. GTDB lineage: Bacteria > Chloroflexota > Anaerolineae > Caldilineales > Caldilineaceae > Bin5. Next base: position 2,938,712 of record OZ220684.1, on the reverse strand, counting down.
CTCGCGGCCGGTGACGATTCCTTCGGATTTGTAGCCGATGTCAATCAGCAGTTCACCGGCGCGTTTATCGACAACGACGCCATGACGGATGTCACCTGTTTGCGGCTGGTTAACGTAGGAATCGTCGAATTCTTGCAGAAGAAGCGCCATGGGGTGGTCCTCCATGGGCGGCCCTGCGTCCATGTCCTCAGTCAAGAAATCTGCTTCGGGATCCATTACTGCTGTTTGCTGGTTTGACATGACGGTCTTACTTCCTCCAATAAAAGTAGACTCCAACGGCAGATGCGGTCTGACGTTTGCAATTTGCACCGGTACGAGAAATAGACACAAAACTCCAGGGAAACTGAATATGATAAAGCGCCGTCCTGCCAGCGTTGGGGGCGCTTTTTTCGACATTCTTATCAGTGCTAGCCGGGGAATGCACTACTCTGAACGGTATGCGGTAGAGTGAAGACTGACTTTGTCTTCTTAGTGGAAAGGTACTGCAGTTCGCCGGCGGATGTTTCTCAAGCGCGCAAAGCGATGGCCTCGATCTCGATAAGCGCGCCCAGTGGCAGAGCGGCTACTTGCACAGTGCTCCGTGCAGGTGGGTCATCCTGGAAGGCTTGTGCATAGATCTCGTTCACAGTGGAGAACTCGGCGATGTCGGTCAGAAATATCGTTGTTTTGACGATATGGCCCATGCTGGAACCGGCCGCGTCGAGAACGGCGGCGAGATTTTCCAGCACCTGGTGGGTCTGTTCGACGATGCCTGGTCGCAATTGACCGGTCAGCGGATGGATACCGATCTGACCCGAAGTGAAGATCAGATGCTCGGTTGCGACGGCCTGGGAGTAGGGGCCGACTGCGGCTGGGGCTTTCTCGGTGAGAATGGTTGTTTGTGTCATGCAGGGTATCAGCGAAGGAACCGCTAATCCATGTCCTTTATTATTTGCAATCACATGGCAAACCCTGTCAAAGTCCGTATGCGTGCAAGTTTCCGTATGCGTGCAAGTTGACGGAGAGTGTATTCTATCCTACAGGACTTGTCAAATCCCAATAAAGTGTTGTCTGAACTTATTTGTATTTGCTTTGGCGGTGGGTCGCAATTACAGATAGACAATGGGTAAGTCTCGTAGTCTTACGTCCATAGTTTTGAGTCTTGGATCATTGGTTTGCGTTTTTTGTAGCCCTGGGACCGGTAGTTCACTCAGAATCGTGAAGGGAACCTGGCATTTGCAGCAGGCGGCGCTGTGCTTTTTGGCTGTCAGCTCTCCAGGGCGGCGCAGATGTCGGCGACGATGTCGCGGGGGTCTTCGGCGCCGACGGCGAGGCGGACGAGTCCGTCGGATATGCCGACGGCGGCGCGCTGGGCTGGTGACAGGGCGCGGTGGGAGGCGTGGCTGGGGTAGAGGACGAGCGAGTAGATGTCGCCGACGGTGGTGGCCGGTTGGACCATCTGGAGGGCTTCGAGGAAGCGGAAGATGTCGGGCTGGGCGGCGTCTTTGAGTTCGATGGCGACGACGGCGCCGTAGCCGCGCTGGTCGAAGAGGCTGCCGGCGAGCTGGTGTTGGGGATGGTCGGGCAGGCCGGGATAGCGCACGTGGGCGAGGGCGGGATGGCTCCGCAGCTGTTCGGCGACTGTGGCGGCGTTGCGGCACTGGCGCTCTACGCGCAGGGGCATGGTTTTGAGGCCGCGGTGGAGGAGCCAGGCTTCGTGGGGGCCGAGGTTGGCGCCGGTCTTTTTGAGAAAGTCCCAGAAGGCGGGACGCAGTTCGTTTTTGGCGGCAACGACGCCGCCGAGTACGTCGCCATGGCCGCCGATATACTTGGTGGCGCTGTGGATAACGACGTCTACGCCGTGGGCGAGCGGGCGAAAGAGCATGGGGGTGGCGAAGGTGTTGTCGACGAGGAGGCGGGTGTTATGGGCGCGGCAGAGCTGGGCCAGGCGGGGGATGTCGACAACTTTGAGAAGCGGGTTGGAGATGGTTTCGACGACGAGGACGACGGGCGCCTCCTGGGCCAGCATTTGGGCGACGGCATCGAGGTCGGTGGCATCGACGAACAGGCCCTTTACGCCGTACTGGGGCCAGAGACTGTCGACGAGGGAATAAGTGGCGCCGTAGCAGTCCTGGGATGCGGCGACGGTGGCACCGGACCGGACTCCGCAGGCGGACATGGCGAGGTGAATGGCGGACATGCCGCTGCCGGTGGCAAGCGCGAAGTGGTCGCCGGCGCGGTCGGGCATGTCGTGGCATTCGAGCTCGACGATCGCTCTTTCGAAGTCGGACACTGTGGGATTGCCGTAGCGGCCGTAGACATAGAGATCGGGGTCGCCGCCGAGGGCGCTGTCGAGGTGGTCGGTGTCTTCGTAGACGTAGCCGATACTGGGGATGATGCCGCCGACGACGGGCGCGGAGGTGACTCGTTGGGCGGGCGGGGCGTAGCGGCGGGCTTCGCCGCCATGGACGGCCTTACTGTTTATTGATTTGGGAGAGAATGGCATGGTGTAGGGTGGGCTATTTCTTTATTTGGGCTGGTTGGCGGTTGATTTGCGGGATTGGGATCTTGTTTGGCCACGGAGGGCCACTGAGAACACCTTTTTGTCCACGAAGGGCCGCGAAGGACCACGAAGAACACCTTTTTTGTCCGCGGAGGACGCGGAGGGGCGCGGAGAACACCTTTCTTTGATCCGCGAAGGGGCGCGAAGAACGCCTTTCTTTGGGTCGGGAAGGGCTGCGGAGGAAGGCCTGGTGCGGGTGGGGCAGGACATGGTTGGTGGGATGGGTTGAGGAGTGAGTAGCGACGCGGTTCGGTGGCGGGATGCGGTTGGGTGTGGGCGCGTGGGGAGGCGCGGGTGGGTTATGAGTAGAGCATGGGCAGGCTGCGGCGCATGATTTCGTAGTTTTCGAGGGCGCGGCCGGCGCCCAGTGCGACACAGGCCATGGGATTTTCGGCGACGTAGGCGGGGACGCCGGTTTCATGGGTAAAGAGGGAGGCGATGAGGCGAAGCTGGGCGCCGCCGCCGGTGATGACCATGCCGCGGTCGATGATGTCGGCGGCGAGCTCGGGCGGCGCTTTTTCGAGGGTGGCGCGCACGGTGCGGACGATGGCCTGCAGGGGCTCCGTCATTGCATCAATTACTTCGCTATTTGTTATCTCTATGGTTTTGGGCAGGCCGTTGATCTGGTCGCGGCCCCGCACTTCGATACCGCGGTCTTCTTCGGTGGGGAGGGCGGAGCCGATGGCGATTTTGATCTCTTCGGCGGTTTGTTCGCCGACGAGGAGGTTATATTTTTTGCGGATGTAGCTGACGATGGATTCGTCGAGGCGATTGCCGCCGACGCGCACGCTGCTCCAGACGACGATATCGTACATGGAGACGATAGCGGCTTCGGTGGTGCCGCCGCCCATATCGACGACCATATTGCCGGTTGGGGTGCCGATTGGGAGGCCGGCTCCGTAGGCGGCGGCGAGCGGCTCGGGGATCAGGTAGGCAGCGCCGGCGCCGGCCTGCATGGCGGCGTCATGGACGGCGCGTTCCTCGACGGAGGTGACGCCGCGGGGCGTGCTGATCATTACTTTTGGCTTGAAGAGAGGGAAGCGGCCGACGATGTCCTGGATGAATTTGCGCAGCATGGCTTCGGTGACGACGAAGTCGGCGATGACGCCATCGCGCATGGGGCGGACGACTTCGATACTTTCGGGGGTGCGGCCGAGGGTATCGTAGGCCTCGTGCCCGATCAGGACCATTTTATTGGCCTGGCGGCGAATGGCCACGACCGATGGTTCATGCAAGACGATCCCCCGCCCCCGCACATGTACAAGAACATTGACAGTACCGAGGTCGATTCCAATCTGTTTTTCAAACATAGACGCAGTTCGTATCTCTTGTGAGTCGGAATGCAGGGGAGTCTGATGTTATTGAGCGGGGCGCAACCTGTAGGGCAGTGTGTTTGGTCGCGGCCTGCTTCTTTACCGGTTCATTATTATAACTGCAATCTGTCAGGTAGGACAAATCAGTTTCGGATTTTCCGATACGCTTTGTGTTTGCGGGCGAATCAACGCTTGCTGCGTGCATAGCTGGCGGCACCGTACATACCGATGATCAGGCCGGCGAGGGAGGCGCCGTAGGAGAGGAAGCTGAGCAGAAAACCGGCTTCGATCACTTTGAGGACCATGGCGAATGCCAGCAGAAAGCCGAACAGGAGCAGGAAAAAGCCGTAGAGCATCAGGCGGAGTGGGGAGGTGGGCATACCGTTTTCCGGGTAGAGAAATCGCTCACGTATTGGCTGGCGGGTCGTCCTGATAGAGCCAACAGCGGGCGCGATGCTGCGGTTCCGGTTCGAAATCGATGGGTGTTTCCAGGTCGCACAGGTTGTCGATGAAGTGGGTGCAGCGGGGGTGGAAGCGGCAGCCGGAGGGCGGGTTGACCAGGCTGGGCGGCTCGCCGGGGGGCACATCGCGAAAGACGCGGGCGTTTTCGGGGTCGGGGTCGGCGATGGCGGCGAGGAGGGCGCGCGTGTAGGGATGGAGGGGGTTGCGCAGGACGTCGTCCATGAGCGCCTGTTCGACGATTTCGCCGGCGTACATGACGAAGATGCGTTCGGAGAAGTAGCGGACGGTGGAGAGGTCATGGGTGATGTAGACGACGGCCAGATTGTGTGAGCGCTGCAGCCCTTGCAGGAGGCGCAGGACCTCTACGCGCACGGACATGTCGAGCATGGAGACGGGTTCGTCGGCGACGATCATGCGGGGGCGCAGGAGCATGGCGCGGGCGATGACGACGCGCTGCTGCTGGCCGCCGCTGAGCATGTGGGGGAAGCGGGGGAGGATGTCGTCGACGGGGGTGAGTCTGACCTCTTCCATGACCTCGTGAATGCGGTCACGGCGCTGGGACTCGTTCATGTTGCCGTGGATTTTGAGGGGTTCGGAGAGAATGCGGCGGATATCCATGAAGGGGGGGAGTGCGCCGAAGGGGTCCTGCTGCACGTAGCCGACCTGGGAACGGTACCACTGCATCTCTTTTGCGTTCAGTGCGCTGAGATCGCGGCCCTCGAAGATGACGGAACCTTCGGTTGGCATGTGCAAGCCCAGAATAGTCTTCATCAGGGTGGATTTGCCGCAGCCGCTTTCGCCGACGATGGCGATGGCTTCGCCGGCGTGGAGGTCGAAGCTGACGTCGTCGACGGCGCGGACGGTGCCGGCGCGTCCGAAGCCCCAGCGCCTGAGCTCGAACCAGGTGCGCAGATTGCGCAGTGAGAGGAGGGGCTCGGCGGGGGTATGGGAGCCGTTGGCGGGTTGGGTTTGTGCAGTTTCAGGTGTGGTCGTTGTCATTGTCGGTTTTTCGGCGGGAGCAGGGTCTTGGCGACGCGGGTAACAGGGAAGCGGGCGGCTGTGCGCGTCACTGGTTGTTTCCGTTCTGATGGAGCCAGCATTTCACGTGCTGGCGGCGGCCTGCCCGGACCAGTTCAGGATCGTTTTCGCAGAGATCGAAGCGGTGGTCGCAGCGGGGTGCGAAGCGGCAGCCTTGGGGCAGGTCCTGCAGGCTGGGGGGCTGGCCGCTAATGAAGTCGGGTTCCTCGGTTTGGCGGAGTTTGGGAACGCTGGACATGAGTTTCTGCGAATAGGGATGGAGCGGCTCGACAAAGAATTGATCGGCGTCGTTGAGCTCGACGAGCTGGCCGGCGTACATGACGGCGGCGCGGTCGGCCAGTTCGCTGGAGGTGCCGATGTCGTGGGTGATGAGAATGAAGCTGGTGGAGGTCTCCTGCTTGACCCGCTTGAGGACGTTCATAATGTTGGCCTGGGTGAGGACGTCGAGGGCGGAGGTGGGCTCGTCGAGAATGATGAGGTCGGGGTCGGTCACCATGGCCATGGCGATGGCGACGCGCTGACGCATGCCGCCGCTGAGCTCGAAGGCGTAGCGGTTGATGAAATCGGAGGGGACGCCGACATGTTGAAAGGAGACGGCGACCCGTTCGAGGGCTTCGGAGCGGCGGACGCCGTAGTGGGAGAGCAGTGGTTCGGCCACCTGTTCACCGACCTTGAGCACTGGATTGAGCGAATTCATGGCGGCCTGGGGTACGAGCGAAATCTGCACCCAGCGGACCTGCTGGCGATACTCTTCGTCGCTCAGCTGCATGACGTCCTGGCCGTTGAGTTTGACGCTGCCGGAATAGGTGTGGACGTTGCGGGGCAGCAGGCGCAGGATGGCCTTGGTGAGAGAGGTCTTGCCGCAGCCGGATTCGCCGAGGATAACCATGGCTTCGTTGCGGCGCAGGTTGAGGCTGACGCTGTCGACGGCGTGCAAGGTGCCCTGCTGCGTGCGGAAATAGAGACGCAGATCCTCGATCTGTAGCAGAGGCGGGTCGGAAAAGGCCATTACAAATCTCGCAATCTGGGATTAAAGACTCTGTCGAGGGCGAAACCGACCATGGCAAAGCCGAGGCCGGAGATTAGCAGGAGCGCGGCAGGCTCGAGCACCCAGTAGTAGTTGCCCTGGTAGAGGGCGTCGTTGACGCGGGCGTCGCTGAGAACTTTGCCCCAGGTGGGGAGCAGGGGGTCGCCGAGATTGAGCACGGCGAGGGTCGCCTCGACGAAGACGAAGGAGGGGATGGCTACGACGAAACCGGGTACGAGGGTGGGAATCAGGCGGGGGATGAGGTAAAGAAAGATGATGCGGAAGTTGCCGGCGCCGTAGGCGCGGGCGGCCTCGAAGTAGGGCGACTCTTTGATCTGGAGGAAGATGGCACGGCTGGTTTTTATGCCTGAGCTGAAGATGCTCAACGCGACCAGGACGCCGAGCATCACCCAGATGCTGCGCGAGTAAAAGAGACCGACCATGATGAGGATGGGCAGGACGGGCAGGATGAGGTTGACCTCGGTAATGCGCTGGATGACCGCGTCAACGATTCCTCCGAACCATACGCCGATGGCGGCAACGATGAATGTGCTGACGGAGGTTCCTACGGCTGCAAGGAGGCCGAAGGCGAGGGCGACGGGCATGCCCCACATCAGGGCCAGCATGAGGTCGCGGCGCAGGTGATCGGTGCCGGCGAGGCCGTAGACCTGGCCGTAGACGACGAGACGGGCGTCGACGTCGGCGTCATCCTCGAAGACGAGCCCGGCGGCGATGAGTTGGTAGGTGCCCTTGAGCGGCCTGGGGTTGTCTTCGTCGGAGGCGGGGTCGGCGAAGAGGGCGATTTCCGCTCTTGCGCCGTCGAGACGTCTTTCAAGTTTTTCTTCCTGGGAGAAGCGGACAGTAACGGGCCCTTCGACGGTGACATCGGCGATGCGGATTTCGCGTCCGTCGGGCGTCAGCCAGGTGAGTGTAACGAGGGGGCGTTTCTGTTCATGCTCAGAGGTGAGGAAGAGGGAGATTTCCTGGGGAAATTCATCGGCGGTGTAGTCGAAGGTGAAGGTAGTGATGACGTCGGTCATCTCTTCGGAGACTACCTGGCGCTCCTTTTGTACGGAAACGTCATCGGATTCGCCGGCGGGGCCCAGGGCCATCGTTTCGGGCAGGTTTACGCCGGGGAAGAGGTTATACCATTTGGGCTTGGCGGTGCGCGGGTTCTCGAGCCATACACCTTCCCCGCCCCGCCACTTGTCAACGGCTTCACTGTAGGGAATGGCGATGACGGTATAGAGGGAAAAGAGGACCATGGCGATGATTATGGCGAGGCCGACTATGGCTGAGGGATATTGGGAAAGAGCGGACAGGGTGCGGCGAATTGCTGTCATGCCTGCCCTCCTTGGTTGCCGCCAACCTTGACGCGGGGGTCTATGAGGGCGTAGACGATGTCGAGGAAGAAGACGGTGAAGCCGAGCAGGTAGGCATAGATGACGGTGGAGCCGACGATTACCGACGTTTCAAAGATGTTAGCGGCCAGATAGAAGAGCCGCCCCAGGCCCGGCCAGTTGAAGATGGTCTCGAGAACGATTGAACCGAACCAGAGGCCAATGATTGCAAGGGCGAGACTGGTCACGATGGTGGGCATGGTGGGGCGCATGATGTAGCGGCGCTCGACCACACGGTCGGACAGGCCTTTGGCGCGGGCCATGTCGACATAATCTTCATTGGAAAAGATGAGGAAAAAGGTACGCTGGCCGTAGATGCCCAGGAAGATGGCGCTGAAAAAAATGGCGATGACCGGCAGTACCATGTGGTTGAGGACGCTGAGGGCGTAGTTAATGATCGAATCGGGCGGGGGCGCGGAGACGAGACCTCCGAACGGGAACCAGCCCAGCAGGGCAGCAAAGAGCAGAATGAAGAAGAGGCCGTAAAACCAGCTGGGGGCAGCGGATGTCGGGGCCAATCCAACGATGACACGGTCGAGCCTGCTGCCGTAGTTGCGAGAGAGATAGAGGGCGACGAAGATTCCGACGAAGAATAGCAAAAAGAAAGTGGTGGAGAAGAGAAGTAACGTGGCCGGCAGACGCTCCAGAATGATGTTACGCACCTGGCGTGAGCCGCTGTCGCTGGACATGTTATCGGCCCAGCCCAGGTCGAGAGTCATGGCTCCCAGAAGAAAGCGGAAGCTGCGGAGGAGAAAGGGTTGGTCAAGCCCCATTCGTTTTTCCTGTAGAGCGACCAGTTGATCGATATGTTCGCGGCGCTCGTCGGCGGTCATGTTTTTGAATTCCGGATCAACCCCTACGGAGATGGCCACTGACTCGCGGATATATCCTTTACGAATCTTGTCGACATGGCCGCCCATATTGGCGATCAGAATCGTCAGATAGACGCCGATCAGGACGGTGAAGAAAAGGGCAAGCATGCGCAGCCCTGTGTACTGCACGACGCGTGCGAGCGTGCTTTGCGTCTGCGGGCGTTCGGCGCTCTCGGCGCCGGGTTGGAGGGGCAGAGCCGCGTCTGTCATAGGTGATCCTCTCAGATTCAGGAGAGAGTGAAGAGGAGCGAGGTGTGAGATCGATGTCTCACACCTCACTCCTTATGTTTCACTGCTTCAATGTCAGTTCGTGGTCACGAACTCCAGGGACGAGAAGGTGGGGATGCTGACGCGCAGGGGCGCAACGGCCACCTCCAGTTTATTGGCGCCGGACTCGAGGCCGGCGGTGTCTTCGGCGCTGAGGGTGATCTGCCAGAGACCATCCTCGACGGCTTCGGCGGTGCCGGTGAGGGCGAGTTCGCCGAGGGCGTCAAAGACGAGGTACTTGACTTCGTCGATGTCGGCAATGGCGTAGGCATCGCCGCCAAAGTCGATCGTCACGTCGAAGGTGGCCTCATCGCCGGAGGCGACGCGGGCGGGCCCGTCGACCGAGACTTCGGCGATCATGGGTGTGTCGAAGCCTTCCCACTTACTGGAAGCATCGGGGAAGCTTTCGACACGAATCAACTGGACGGTCTTCTCGGTGGTGAATGCCTTCTCGAGGTAGAAGGGCCCGTTGCCGACCCAGAAGTGCCCTTTATCTTCGTACCAGGCACTGAGGTTTTCCCAGCGGGCGTCGGCTTCATCGGCGCTGATGTAGTCGCCGAGGGTGGACGCGTAGGGGATGTGTCCATCAGCGGTGGCGGATTCGAGATGGCCTTCGAGGATCTCGATGCTCGGCCCGGCGATGTAGCTCATCCACTCGATTTCATTGGCATCGGCCTTGTCGGACGAGAAGGCGAGGTCGCCGGCGGCTTCAGCCAGCAGCCCAACGGCCATGGTATGCCAGGGTGTGCTGGGGAAGAAGTTGGCCACGTTCAGCTCGGCGTCGAGGGTGTACTGGTCACTGTAGTACTCAATGACGAGGGGGCTTGTCTGCGCGATGCGGTATCCCCTGAAGTGACTCTGGAAGTTGTTCAGACTCGGCACCTGGGCCTCGTCGAAGACGGCGCTATCTTCCTTGGCCAGGTCGAAGGTGGTGATCATGCTCAGAACGACGTCGGCGAGACTGAGCGAGCTGCCGTCGTGCCAAGTCAGGTCGGAAAGATCGTTCGGATAGTAAACGACGCTCTTGATGTTGGCGGTGAGGCCGTCGGGATGGAGGTCGCCGACGGTGACGAACTGCTGTTCAACGGCGTCCCAGTCGAGCCAGGCATCTTCGGGCACTTCGATCTGTTCGGCGAAGGTCAGTTCAACCCAGTCGTGGGTGCTGCCGACGGGCAGCCCATCCTTGACGGTTACTTCGGCTCTGTCGAAGCGCTGCGGCCACTGGAGACCGGTGAAGGGGTCGGGCATGGCGCCCAAGTCGGCGGTGGCGCGGATCAGCATTGTGTCGTAGATCCAGTTGGTGCCGGCGACGGGGTTCCAAGGCTCGGGCAGCATGCTGGGCATGGCGATGGTGAGGGTGCCGCCCTCTTCGCCGGCGCGTCGCAGGGTGTAGGGCCAGAGGCGGGCGCCGTTGAGGCCGCCGGCCAGGTCTGTAGAAACAGAGACATCGCCTCTGTAGGCGGTGAAGCCGAGCTGGTTGACGAGCCAGACGCGTACTGAGTCCTGCATGGAGAGGGCGAGTACGTCGCCGAAGAGCTCGCGGCGTTCGTCCATGGTGGTGAAGTCGCGCAGGTCCAGTTTTTCAGACATGGCGTCGAATTCTTCGGAGGGCGTGTATGCCTGCCACAGTGGGAAGGGCAGCCCGCGGTTAGTATAGAAGAAGTCGAAGTTGCCGGCCTGGTCGCGGTTGATGGCTGTGGTAATCCAGCCGCCGGTGTAGATGTGGAACTGGCCTTCGTTGGGGTCGGTGCCGATCCAGATGGGCGATGCTTCGGAGGCTGTCTTGTAGTCGCGGACGACGGCGAAGCCCAGGTCCTCGAGCATTGTGGAAACGTAGTCGCCGATTTCCTTACGCTCATCTTCGGTGCGGATGAGGAAGATAACCTCGACCGGCTCGTCCTCGTAATTCCAGACGCCGTCGACTAATTCGGCGCCAAGCGCCTCCATCTCCTCGTTGATGATCTCGGCAGCCGTGTCGGGGTTATGTGCATACTCCAACTCGAGCTGGCGGACGATATCAACGAGGCGGGCATAGTCGGGGAAGGCGTTGGTAATGGCCATGTAGCGAGGGGAGGCCAATCCGCCGTAGATTTCCTGGGAGATGAAATCGCGGTCAACCAGATAGTTCATGGCCTCGCGGATGCGGGGCACAGCGAACGGGTTGAGTTTGCCGGTGGCTTCGAAGACAGGCCCGGCGGGGTTGAAGGTCAGCTCTGCGTAGACGCCGAAGGAGTTGGAGTAGGTCAGGCTGTCGGTGTCCTGGACAGTAGCGTAGACCTCAGCATCGCTGATGGAGAAGGCGTAGGCGTCGATCTCCGCGAGATCCATACGGGTGACAGCGGCTGCGGCTGAGGGTTCTTCGACGGCGATGACTTCGTCGACCCAGGCGCCGGTGCGTTCGCTCATGGCAGCGGGCGCTTCTTCTTCAGCCTCGGCTACTTCCTCAGTTTCTTCCTCTTCTTCGGCGGCGGCCGTCTCCTCTTCCGCGGCGGCCTGTTCTTCCTGTGCGGGCGCGGCGGGTTCTTCGGCCATTTCCGGCTCATCGGATGCGCCGCAGGCAGCGAGGACAAGGACGGCGATCAGCAGGATCGCCAGGAAGGAAAATCGTTTGGTTCTCATACGTTTAACTCCTTTTCTGAGAGCTTGCAACAAGTGTTTGGCAGTCGGTGCGCAGCCGGTGGATGGTATTGACCGGATCCGCTGCACACACCGTACTGTTTACCGAATATTTTTCATCATCGGATCGAGCGCGTCGCGCAGACCGTCACCGATGAGATAGAGGGCCAGGACCGTCAGTGTTATCAGTATACCGGGAATACTCAGCAGATGGAGCGCCAAGGAAACACCGGAATCCGGGTCCCGCAAGAAGAGAAAATTGTTGGCCCTGTTGAGCATACTACCCCAGGTAGCGGTTGGCGGCTGTACTCCCAATCCCAAAAAACTGAGTGCGGATTCGATCAGGATGAGAGTGCCAATGTCTATGGCGGCATTTACTATGATAATTGGCAGGCTATTGGGGATGACGTGTTGGAGCATGATGCGGGCATTGCGTGTGCCGACGGAGCGGGCCGCGAGAACAAAGTCCAGAGCTCGCACCTTGAATACATTTCCCCGGATCAGGCGGGCAGTGCCTATCCAGCCGAACAGGCCCAGAAAGAGGGTCAGGGTGACGGGATTGGGTTTGAACATCGCGGTAACGATAATTAGCAGGTAGATGCCCGGGATCGAACTCAGGGTATTGATGAACCACATGATGGCGTCGTCGACAACGCCGCCAAAGAAACCGGCAACTGAGCCAACAGTAACGCCCAAGATCAGAGTCAGGGCGGCGGCGGCAAAAGCGATGCCGAGACTGACGCGGCCGCCGTAGAGGAGGCGTACAAACTGATCGCGGCCGAGCTGGTCGGTTCCAAGCCAGTGGGCAACGCCTCCGGATTTACCGAGCATGAGCGGGGCGCGAGTCGGGTCGGCGCCGGTGCGCCACTGAATGTATGGTCCCAAGTAGGGCTGCTGGAAGGCGTTTTCGAGGTTGGTATCATTGGGCCCAACGCCGATGCTTCTAGAAATGATGGATGCGGACAGAGAAAGTGCAGCCATGGAGACCAAGAACCCGATTGCGACCAGTGTAACCGAATCGCGGCGCAGAGTCTGGAGCGCCATACTCCAGTAGGTGCGGGGCTTGCGTTGCAATTGGGGGTCGGCTGTAAGTGCCGCGAGTGCCGAACCGTCTGCCTGAGCAACCGTCATGAAAGTAGTCCTGTCCTCGTAACTAGAGCCGCACGCGGGGGTCTACGACGCCGTACAGGATATCCGAGAGCAGGTTGCCCAGAATTGTCAGCAGGGCGAAAAACATGACTGCGCCCAAGACGGTCGGATAGTCCCGTTGCACTGCGGCGCTGAATGTCAAGCGCCCCATCCCCGGCCAGGAGAAGATTGTTTCGATGATTACGGCTCCGCTGAGGACCCCAAAAATGGCCGGGCCAAGAATGGTCATGAGGGGGATGAGGGCGTTGCGGAAGGCATGGACGAACCAGATACGGTGGGCAGCCACTCCTTTGGCTTTGGCCATGCGGATGTAGTCGGTGCGGATCACCTCCAGAGTCTCTGTGCGCATGACCCTACTCAAGAGGGCGATGCCCCCGAGCGCCAAAACAAAGGTCGGCAGTATCAGATGCCTGACTCGATCCACCAAATCGAACTCATTGGTGAGAGAAACGGTGCGCCTGCTGCCGGTGGGCAGCCAGCCGAGGATAACACCGAAGATGAAGATCAGCATCAGGCCGAACCAGAAAGAAGGCAGGGCATTGCCAACAACGGCGAGCACGCGTACCAAGTTATCGAAGAGCGAGCCCTGACGGACAGCGCTGAGGATGCCCAACGGCAACCCAATCAGCAGAGAGACCAGCAGCGCGGAGACACCTAACTCGAAGGTTGCGGGCATACGTTCTACGATCCGATCCCAGACGGGCTGATTGGTGGCGATGCTGGTGCCGAGATTGCCGCGCAGGATGCCACCGCCGTTGTCGCAGGATGTAAAATTCAGCAAGGCGACGAAGGTACAGCTGGTATCCGGGCGGGTGAACTCTTCGCTTACGTCACCGGTTCGCAGTGTAATGCCTACGAACCAACTGATGTATTGCAGGGTCCAGTGCTGGTCGAGCCCCAGTTGTCTGCGCAGAACTTCACGTGTTTCCTGGGTGATGTTGGGATCGAAGGTACGGATGAGGATCGGGTCACCGGGGGAGTTGTAGACAAGCACGAAGCTGATGACACTTACGCCCAGCAATGTAGGGATTGCCTGCAGGAGGCGGCGAATTACGTAACGGCCCATAGTCTGATACTGTCCTTCGAACCCCCTGTGCGGATGAACGGACGTGCAGGAGATACAGGTGACAATCCGCCACCGCAAGGAAAAAGCAAGCGGTGGCGGATTGGACAGATCTCCTGCGCGATCTGTATATCAGGCGCCGGTTCTTTCCGGCAGTTTTTGCGTACGTCTACTGTGCCAAAGACCAGGTCTCGATGTTGTGGTAGAAGCTCCACGTGCCCGGGTCGGTGCCGTCGAACTTGCCTGAGTAGCCGATATTGCCAACGGAACCGGTGACGAAGACATAGGGAATGTCGTCGTGAATGATCTGCTGAATTTCCTGGTAGAAGGTTGCGCGTTCATCGGCAGCACAGCCGGGAACGCTTACGCCCTGCTCCAGCAGTTCATCGATGCGGGCATTCTGATAGCTGACAAAGTTGAAGCCGCTGCCGGGCGTGTCGAACTTTGAGTGCCAGAAGGAGTCATCGTTGGGGTCGGTGCCGAGGCCGGTCCAGCCGATGATGACCATATCGAAGGTCTGGCCTAGCAGTTCACCGACGAGGGTACCGAACTCGATGGCTTCGAACTGGATGTCGAAACCGATACCGTTGAGCTGATCCTGGACGAGCGCGCCCAGGTCTTCACGGGTGGTGTTGCCGGCATTGGTTTGCAGTCGAATGGTGAGGGCGGCGCCTTCTTCGGCGGTGGCGCAGCCGTTGCACTCGCGTACGCCATCTTCATCGCTGTCGGTCCAGCCGGCGTCGTCGAGAATCTGTGAGGCCAGGTCGGTATCGAAGGCGTAGGGCTGAAGCGTTGGGTCGTGGGCCCAGCCAACGGCGGGCAGAACATTGGAGGCGATTTGATAGCCCTGGCCAAGATAGACCTGGTTGATAATCGAGTCGTAATCGAGTGCGTGGGCAATTGCCTGACGGACGGCGAGGTCGCTGAGAATTGGATGGGGATCCTGTTCGACGAGGTTTCCATCTTCATCCTGACCGGCCGTCGGGTTTTCCGGATTGGCTTGGTTGAGGCCGATGTAGCTGTAGCCGTCGTCCTTGAACTTGTACAGATTCAGGTTGGAATCGAGTTCTACTGTTGTCAGTTGTTCGGGCTGGACGCCGATCAGGTCCAACTCACTTGTCTGCAACTGGGCCAGACGGGCGCCTGGGTCGGGAACGACCTTGTAGATCCAGCCGTCCATATTGGGCGCGCCTTTCCAGTAGCCGTCATTACGCAAAACGGTTGCGTTGTCGTCGCGCAGCCATTCGTTGAAGATAAACGGGCCGGCGCTGACGGTTGGCTCTTCGTTCAGCGGGCTGTCCATAACGTCACTGAAGTCTGCGGCGTAGAGGTGGCTTGGCAGCCAACCGAGACCGAGATTGTTGAGGGCGTCACATTTTACTTCGCCGTAGGTGACCTGGATGGTCAGCGGGTCGAGGACTTCAATGCTTTCGATGTTATCGAGGTTGGCTTTGCGGGGGGTCTCGACGAGATCGCTGGCGATGGCGTCATAGGTGAATTTGAAGTCGTCGGCTGTGACCTGCTCGCCGTCGGACCACATTACGCCGTCCTGCAGATTGAAGGTCCAGACGAGGCCATCCTCGGATACGTCCCAGCTTGCGGCCATCTCGGTGGGGACGATGGCGCCGCTGAAGGGGTCCTGTCCGAGCAGGCTGGGGAAGAACCAGCCGAGCACGTCAAAGCTGGCGCTGTCCGAGGCCAGGATTGGGTTCAGGATAGTGGCGTCTGCGCTGGTACCTTCGACCCAGACACCGCCCTGAACCGGCGCTTCAGACATCGACTCGTCCGCTGCCTCTTCGGCTACCTCTTCGGTCTCTGTTTCGGCAGCCGGTTCTTGTTCGGTCGGGGCGATTGGCGCGGGTTGAGGGCAGGCTGCCAGGACCAATGCGGCCACAAGGAGCACTGCCAGGAGAGACAATCTTTTATTTGTCATTTTGAAGTCCCCTGTGATGATAGTTGGGGAGCCATACTCCATGTATGGACCCCGGCTCGGATTCGAACTGCTGAATCGCTGGCACTCGGTGTTGCAGGAGTAGCAGCAAATGGGTCTACGTTATGGTCTGTCTCGGAGGAATGCTTTGCCAGATCATCCGATGAGACAGACACACTACTTACAAATAATAGGCTGGGAGAATAGCAGCATGGTAGCATTCCCATCGGTTGCTGTCAACACGCATATGCCATCTGCCACAGGTGGATTCGGTGGCGCGATGGCGGTACCGTTATAATATTCTTGGGGTTGTGGATGGTTGTTTGGACTGGAAGTTTTGGGGGTGGAGTGGGGTCTTTCTGCGGAGGGCCACGGAGAACTCCTTAACTCCTTTTGATCCGCGAAGGGGCGCTAAGGGGCGCGAAGAACTTCTTTACACCTTTGATCCACGAAGGGCCGCGAAGGACCACCAAGGGCCACGAAGAAGGTCAAGGGCAACTGCAGAACTGCGAAGAGCAGAAGGTCAACGTCAACTGCAATTTCTTTTTGCCACGATGGGCCGCGGAGAACTCCTTAACTCCTTTTGATCCACGAAGGGGCGCGAAGAACTGCTTAACACCTTTTTCGTCCACGGAGGACACGGAGGACCACGGAAAACTGCTTAACACCTTTGATCCACGAAGGGCCGCGAAGGGCCACGAAGAAGGTCAAGGGCAACTGCAGAACTGCGAAGAGCAGAAGGTCAACGTCAACTGCAATTTCTTTTTTCCACGATGGGCCGCTAAGGGGCGCGGAGAGTTTCTGTTTTTGTCGGCGGGGGCGCGAGAATTGCGGTGGATAGTGGACGGGGGCTGGTGCGGCGGGGGCAGGGAGGGTTTTGCGAAGGGGCGCTTTGCGCTGTCTGAGTCAGGATTTGCGGGATTTGAGGATTTTCGGGATGGCTGGAGTAGGGCTTTGATCTTGTTGATGCCATCTGCAGTGCCTTATTTGACAGGCCTTTGTCTTTCTTGACTTGCTCTCCTGCGCTGACACCGTTTAGGCTATCCCGGCACTTGTCTGGTTGATGGCCGCCTGCGTACTGGAGCCGCACGGCTGGAATGAGCACATACGGTCGGTGAGCGATGGTTTTGTAGGGGGGCGTTGCGGGGGCGCAGCCCCTGCACAAGGGAGGGCCGAAGGCCCGACCGCCCATATAAAAGTGCGACCGACAGCCCTAAGTCGGCGGCGGGAAGATTTCCAGATTGGGGCGAGATGGATTGCCACACTCATTTGAATGCAGCGACGCGGACGCGTCAGGGGAGTTATCATGACCAGTTCAGAAACGCCGACTCATAGCAACCAGCTGGCGCATGAAACATCGCCGTATCTTTTGCAGCATGCCCACAATCCGGTGGACTGGTATCCGTGGGGGGAGGAGGCGCTGGAGATTGCACGGGGGGATGACAGGCCGATTTTTTTGAGTATTGGCTACAGCGCGTGCCATTGGTGCCATGTGATGGAGCGGGAGAGCTTTGAGAACGAGGATACGGCGGCGTTGATGAATGCGAATTTCGTGAACATCAAGGTGGACCGGGAGGAGCGGCCGGACCTGGACTCGATTTATATGGAGGCGGTGCAGGCGATGACGGGAAGCGGGGGCTGGCCGATGAGCGTTTTTCTGACGCCGGCGGGTCAACCTTTTTACGGGGGGACGTATTTTCCGCCGCAGCCGCGGTACGGGATGCCCTCGTTCGCGCAGGTGCTGCTGGCGGTTGCGGACGCCTATAAGAATAAGCGGGACGACCTCGAAGCGCAGGCGCAGCGCTTGACGGACGGTATCGGGCGCACGGGCAGTCTGTCTGCCAGCGGCGGGGCGCTTGGCACAGGGATTCTCGATCAGGCCAGCGCCAACCTACTGCAGAACTTCGATGAGCAGTACGGCGGTTTCGGAGACCAGCCCAAGTTTCCGCAGCCGATGACGCTGGAGTTTGCGATGAGCCAGTACCGGCGCGGCGGGGACGCGGATGTGCTGCACATCGCCGAACATACGCTGGAACAGATGGCGGCGGGCGGAATCTATGATCATCTGGGCGGGGGGTTCCATCGCTACAGCGTTGACCGTATCTGGCTGGTGCCCCATTTCGAGAAGATGCTGTACGACAACGGACAGCTGCTGCGGTCCTATCTGCACGCGTGGCAAATTAATGGAAGGCCGGAGCATCGCCAGGTGGTTGATGAGACGGTGGATTATGTGCTGCGGGAGATGACTTCGCCGGAAGGGGGCTTTTACAGCGCGCAGGACGCGGACAGTGAGGGCGAAGAGGGCAAGTTCTTTGTGTGGACGGCGGAGGAGATCGAGGCGGTTCTGGGCGAGGAAGAGGCGGACCTGCTGGGACGGACCTATGGTGTGACGCCGGGAGGCAATTTCGAAGGCAACACGATTCTGAACCTCAAGCGCACGGTGGCGGAGGTCGCGCAGGAGGCGGGCGCGGCGGTGGATGCGACTGCGGGGCGGCTGGCGGCGGCGCGGGAGAAGCTGTTCGCGGTGCGGGAAGAACGGATTAAGCCGGAGCGGGATGATAAGGTGCTGACGGAATGGAACGGGCTGATGATCCATGCGCTGGCGGAGGTGGGGGTTGTGCTCGGTCGGGCGGATGCTTTGGAGGCGGCCCGAAAGGCGGCAGATTTTGTGCTGGCGGAGATGAGCCAGGAGAATGGCTTTCTGTTCCGCAGCTACAAGGACGGCCGGGCGCGTTTCAATGCTTATCTGGAGGATTACGCGGCGTTTGCGCGCGGGCTGGTTGCGCTATACGAAGCCACGTTTGAGCAGCGGTGGCTGGCGGAGGCGGTGCGGTTGACGAAGATCATGCAGTCGGAGTTCAGCGATGAGGTGCGCGGGGGATTTTACCAGACGGGCATGGCCCATGAGCAGCTGGTGGTGCGGCGCAAGGATTTCATTGACAATGCGATTCCGAGCGGAAATTCGATGGCGGCGGAACTGCTCTTGCGGCTGGCGAAGCTGACGGGCAATGAAGAGTACCGCGGCGAGGCGGCGCGCATTTTCGAGATTATGGGGGCGGCGATGGCGCAGCAGCCAACGGGCTTTGGGCGGATGCTGAGCGCGCTGGACGATTTTCTCACCCCCAGCCAGGAGGTGGCGGTGGTGGGCTCGCTGGAAGATGCGCGTACGCAGGGGCTGCTGGAGGAGGTGCGGCGTCATTATTTGCCGCATACGGTGGTGGCGTTGAGGGAGCCGGACAGCGAGAATCCGTTGCCGCTGTTGGAAGGGCGCGGGCTGGTGGATGGTGAGCCGGCGGCTTATGTGTGTGAGAACTATGCCTGCAGGCTGCCGGTGACGGGGGTGGAGGCGTTGCGGCAGTTGTTGGTACAGGCATAGAGGTGGACGGTACGGAGGCGAATGACGGCGTCGGCGTTGGGACAGAGAGCCGACGCCGGGACCCCAGTTGGATGGCCACTGCGCCGACTGCAAGTGGCCTTAACTGACTTATTCGCCTCTTGAAATACACAAAGAGCGCATCAAAGTCTAAGCTATTGCACGCTGGCTGAAGGGCTCTTCGTGCTCTGATGGCGGCAGACCACATCCGTCCGGATGTACCTTATCTTTCTCGTTTCGTGGCCCAAAGATTGGGGGCCCACCATACATAGCCTTGCTTTCCAGCTGATTCCCCCTCCCCACCCGCCGTGATATAGTATAGTCGGCTTCGTTGCAGTGGAGTGGAGCGAACCGATATGGAAGACGCCTTAAGCAATCTCGATTTGAAAAGCATTTTCGAAATAGTAGTCATCTTCGGGATCAGCGAACTTGGTGGTTTGCTGTTGTTGTGGCTCGGATATCTGTTGTTGCGGTGGTGTGGAGTCCGCTTGTCATTATGGAACTGAGCCCATCTGTAACCACGGGCAACGAACCTTTCGGTGCCGCTTGTTGACATCCCGCCACGCCTTGCTCCGGCCTGACCGGCCGTGCTATGCTCCGCGGTGCAAATCAGTTAAGCCAGATTACATGGAAAACCCAGGAACAGTGTTCTTCAGTTATGCAATGGCAGGCACACTCGTTGCTGCCATCTCCAGTAGATTTCCAACTCTTAGGCTACACGAAATTCGGTAGGGCTTTCTTGGTGGCTGGTGGAGGGGATGTGATATTGCAAGGATGCTCTTGTCTCGCTACCTCCGAGCACGCTAGTTAGATCAGGCAGCCACCACCTGCGACACTAACACCAGCACAGCCATGTATAATGAGTTGGCCAACAACCCTCTTGTCGAAAACGGAATCATTCTGGTACTCATCGCGATCATCGCACTGGTGTGGCTGTTATCCCGGAGCGCGCTGTGGGCACGCGGAAGACGTTTGTGGGAACGGATCAGACATCTGTTGCGCCCGCGAACTAAGTGAAACCGTTTAGCCAGTCCAGAACTCCGCGTCGCAGAGAGCCCGCTCGGACTTTTTTCAGACCAGAGTTTCCTGCTTCTCAACGACACCCTCTCGACATACAATACACCCTTGCCTAGTTGACATCCTTTCAAGGCAGGGCATCCTCTATCTCTCGCGCTGCCAGCGGGAACAGGCATCACCCAGATTGAAAATTCGACTTGAGAGCTACTGAGCGAATTAGTCTCAAACTGAGATAATTCTGTGACATTTCGTCTCTATAATTGACAGTGTGTGCGGGACCTCCCCTCGGTTAACCTTAGCGAATTGAGATGGAAAATTACGACATAAGAAACCGACGTTGAGAATGGTAACCTCATTGGTGATACTGGTAACGATCGCCGGTATATTGGTAGCCGTTAGTATTTCAATCGGCCTCACAGAGGGCAGGGGCTACCACGGGAGTAGTTCTAACTGCTACAGGCCAGCAGTTTGAAGGTTGGACGCCCTATACAGTGGCAGGAGCGGGGGAATACGGGTGTGTTGACGAAGGCCAGAGTGGCAGATGGATTCAACTGCAAGATACTGTGATTGCCTCGACTTAGAGGCGGGCAGAAGTTACTCTTTCAGATAGACACATGGATGGAACCGGACGAAATGCTGCGAACGGGAATCAGGTCGGCCCTGTTACATATTGAGAGCGAATGATGAGTCACATGATTCTGATTGTTGAAGATGACATAATCATCGCAAACTGGGTGAGGGTATTTTTTGAGGAGGCGGGATTTGCTGTCGAAGTCGCCCATGAAGGCAGGACAGGTCTCAGCCTTGCTCGCAGTCTAGCTCCCGATCTGATTGTGTTGGATCTGATGCTCCCCCTCCTTGATGGAATGGAGCTCTGTCAGATCCTGCGTCGCGAATCAGATGTTCCGATCATAATGCTCACGGCCAAAGAATCACTTGCAGACCGAACCAAAGGCTTGGATAGCGGCGCAGACGATTATGTCGTCAAACCCTTCGATCCTGAGGAGGTTGTAGCACGCGCGAAGGCGGTGTTACGACGTGTCAATGACAAGGTTCAACAGCGGTTGCGTATTGACTACATCACTATTGATGAAACGACGCAGCGCGTCATGATTGACGAGAAGCCGATTAAGCTGAGTCAGACACAGTTCCTCCTGCTCGCTACGTTCATGCGCCATGCGAATCAGGTACTTACACGGGATCAGCTGATTGCTCTCACCTTCGATGAAGAATTCGATGGTTACGATCGGGCGATTGACAACCATATTCTTCGTCTGCGCAAGCGAATTTCTGTAGATGGTCACCAGCCAATTCAGACCGTTTATGGCGTTGGCTACAGATTTGAAACGAAGGATGCATGATGTCGTTATACTGGCGCTTTCTGGGTGCATTTGTGCTGCTCATTCTCTTTGCCGTATCGCTTAGTGCCGGCATCGCGTACTATGCAACACTGAATCAGTTGGACACATATGGCGGCAGTCTCAGTGGCAAAGCGGCGCGTCATGTAGCCCAGACTTTGGGCCAATCCTACACGTCCTCAGAAGGCTGGGAAACCCTGGTGGTAACAATATATGGCGCAGGCTCCGGCCAGGTTTCTGGCCCAAACGAAGACCAGGAGCAACGTATCGAAGAAAATAATCAACGAGAAAGCTATGTACTTTTCCATAGAGGGACAGACGGAGAGGATTTACGCGTGTTTGTCGATGTTGGCGATGGATATGAACTTCACGACGACCTCTCCGGGTTGGTTCAAGACGAAGTCGCACCTGAAGCAGATGGACTGATCACCGATGTATCCGCCTCGAATGCTCGACGACTGGTTGGTTATGCGATTCTGGATTTCTATCAAGAATTTGGCGCAGCCGAGTCAGATAACTTTGTCCGAAGCCTGCTTTACACCACAACTCTTGGCGGCCTGTTGACGGTTGCCATAGCCCTTTTGTTGGCGGCCTGGTTCTCCAGGCGCATCACCACCCCTGTAACGGCATTGACCCGAGCCATTCAAACTACTGCTCAACGCGGGGATACCGCATTGCTGCCGGTTACTTCCTCTGACGAACTGGGGCAGATGAGCATCGCTTTCAACAAAATGACGACCGACCTGCAGACGCAGCGCGACCTACGCAAGCGGCTGCTCAACGATATCTCGCATGAACTGAACACACCCCTGAGCATCATCGGTCTCGAATCCCACGCGTTACGAAGAGGTCTGCAACCCCCTGCAAAAGCCGCCGACCAGATTATTCAAGAGGTCAATTTGCTACGCAATCTCGTGCGTGATCTGAACTGGCTCGCCGAAACCGAGTCAGACGAGTTGCGGCTCGCGGTTGAAACTTGCTCCATCGATCAGTTTCTGACTGCTGAACTGGCTCGCTGGCAGCCACAGGCGCAGATGAACCAGATCACACTGGCCCTCGATTTGCCCCAAGACCTGCCAGTTCTCAATCTCGACCGGATGCGCATGGGTCAGGCGTTAGGCAATGTCATTCACAACGCCCTCCAGCATACGCAGGTCGGCGGGCACGTCAGCGTTAACGCGGCTATCGAAAAAGAGCAGCGACTCGTGATTTCCGTAACCGACGACGGCACTGGGATCGATTCGACTGATCTTGCCCACATAATGGACCGCCTCTACCGCGCCGATCAGTCTCGCAGTCGACGTACGGGCGGCGCTGGCCTGGGGCTGGCCATCGCCCTCGCTATCGTCAAAGCACACAGTGGCACAGTTTCTGTTGCCAGCGACGGCCTTGGCCGCGGCACAACGGTGAGAATCGAACTCCCTCTACATACGTGACGAAGGGGAAGGAACGAATTCAGAGGAGTGAAGGAAAGAATCTCGTCGCACCCCTGGCGATACTCTGCCGCACTTGACGACACTGGCCGAAGAGCATCTCGACAAGTTACATGGATGGCGAATGTTATGGAGACAGACCATGTTCAAGAGATTACTGATTGTAGGACTCGCACTTTTTGGCGCAGCCTGCGTAGCCATACCGCCTGAACCGCCGGCTGCGTCAGCATCGGAGGAATCTTCTTTGTCGGTAGCTGCGTCAGAAGAGCCCACTGACTGTCCCGGCGGGTATCTGGAGATGCTTCCCGGGCAAAGTGCGAAAGACCCAATCGATGAGGATATACCGGCGCATATTGATATTGTCGGCGTAGAATCCGGCCTGGATGGTGAAGACCTGACGGTTGTTTTCTATCTGAGGGATATCCCCGAGGAAATGGAATTCAACAGAATTGGTGTCGAAGACATAAACGTCGAATATATGTGGACTGTTGAAATCTTTGTGGAGAAGAGCGAGGAAACAGAGTCCGAGCAGATCGAATACACATTTGGCGCCTTTTACTCCGCCAGCAGGGTTTTAGCAGACACGCCACCCGCAACTCGCCTATTCAATGAGGCAGTTCAAACCATGTTGTGGAAATTAGTACGTGATCATGCTTTGATACCTGATCTCGAATTGAGACAAGAACTCGAAGAGGACGTGACCATTATGTTAAACTTACCAGTTTATGTGCGTAAGATCGTCTCACTCGAAGACGACACGCTCACGCTTATCAGCGAGATTCCGGGCATCACATCCGAATCGATCCTCACGTTCTCGACCTTTGACATTCTGCTTGGTCAAGATGGCGTCTCGTGCCTACCCAACTAATGTAGGCCGCCTGGTCGGAAACCGGGACATTTGAGCTGGCACTGTACAGTTATATTGCACGCGCCACCTGCGATGTAGGGGTAACCAAAGGATTGTATGGTGAGGAACATCCTGTTGCTGTGCGGAAGTTCGTGTATTCGATAAAGAGTCGCGTTTGTTTGCATTAGTTATCGCAGAGGCCTGCGAAGGGCGGGTGGCATCGTGGAGATCCGGAGTTCTCCGCAGACCGACGGCGGGGTTTGCTACCGGGGATCATCGCCAGACGACACGGTCCCAGGCTTGAGGATGGGGAAGGTCCCGTGGTAGGTTTCAGTAGTCAGGTCTTAGTCTTCGGTGAGCCTACCCGTTCGCGGTAGCCCACCAAATTTCCGTTCGCGGGGTAGAGCCCGCTTGGTAAGTCCAGATAACCGATTGAACTTGCGTTACTTAAGGGGCGAGAATGGTGAACAGTCTAGAACAGTTTCGGGAGAGTATTGCGGCGGCCTGCCCTGACTTGGCGATTGAGAAGGCGGAGCTGTTTCGAGCGGGGCAGAACAATGACCTGGTGCTGGTTAACGGTGCGCTGATTTTTCGGTTTCCGAAATACCGGGAGGGCATCGCCGGGCTGCGGCGCGAGCGGGCGATACTGGAGGCGGTGCAGGGGCGAATGCCGCTGGAGACACCGCATTATATTTACTGCAATGTGGATGAGGAAGAGGTGGGCCGGGCCTTTGTTGGCTATCGCAAACTGCCGGGCAATTTGCTGTGGAGGGAAGGGTTCGCGCAGATCAGCGACGAGGAGACAGTCGACCGCCTGACGACGGATATAGCATCTTTTTTGCTGAGGCTGCATGCGATTCCGGTCAGTCGTGTCGATATTCCTCAGCAGCCGTCGGATTCGCAGGATGGATGGCGGGAAATTTTCAATCGTGTCCAGACGGTTGTCTATCCCCGTCTGACGGCAGAGGGGCGCGAGTGGACGACGCAGCAGTTTGTCGCCTTTCTGGAGGACGATGACCAGTTCCCTTTCAGCAATGTGCTGCGGCATGGGGATATGGGGATGAGCAACATTTTGTACAGTGCGGAGCAGGGAAGGTTCGTGGGAGTGGTAGATTTCGGTCATGCGGGGATTGGCGATCCTGCGGTTGATTTTGCGGGGCTGTATGTTTGCTATGGTGAATCTTTTCTGAAGCGTTGCGCGCGTGTGTATCCGCTAATCGATAAGTACTGGGAACGGATTCGGTTTTATGCTGATTTCGCGTTTTTGATGGAGGATGCGTTGTTCTGTGTTGAGCATGGGACGGAGGAGGCGGACGAGGTTGTTGCTGAGGTTAATAGGGTAGGGAAGGGCAGTGGGGGGCTGTGGGAGAACCGTTAGACGGTTTGATCCGCGGAGGGGCGCTTGGGGCCGCGAAGAGCAACTTCAACACCTTTTGTCCACGAAGGGCCGCTAAGGACCACGAAGAACACCTTTTACACCTTTGATCCACGAAGGGCCGCGAAGGGCCACTAAGGACCACGAAGAAGGTCAAGGGCAACTGCAGAACTGCGAAGAGCAGAAGGTCAACGTCAACTGCAATTTCTTTTTTCCACGATGGGGCGCGAAGGGCCGCTAAGGACCACGAAGAACACCTTTAACACCTTTGTCCACGAAGGGCCGCGAAGGGCCACTAAGGACCACGAAGAACACCTTTAACACCTTTGTCCACGAAGGGCCGCGAAGGGCCACTAAGGACCACGAAGAAGGTCAAGGGCAACTGCAGAACTGCGAAGAGCAGAAGGTCAACGTCAACTGCAATTTCTTTTTTCCACGATGGGGCGCGAAGGGCCGCTAAGGACCACGAAGAACACCTTTAACACCTTTGATCCACGAAGGGCCGCGAAGGGCCACTAAGGGCCACGAAGAAGGTCAAGGGCAACTGCAGAACTGCGAAGAGCAGAAGGTCAACGTCAACTGCAATTTCTTTTTTCCACGATGGGGCGCGAAGGGCCGCGAAGGACACCTTTAACCCCTCTGATCCACGGAGGGGCGCGAAGAACAACTTAGAGGCTGTTTTAAGAGTAAAGGCTGTTGGCCAAGTTGTGGGATACGTAGTATTTGTGAAAATAAGACGATACCCAACGGATTTGACTGACAGCCAGTGGTTTATGAGCCAGCATCGGATAGCAGCGGCCAGACCGGGCGGACGACTCCGCAGCCCGGATATGCATATAGTACGCCGTCTGGCACCCAGTTGACCCCTTTCAGTCAGCTTCTTACGTGCCGAGATCGACCACCCTGCCCATCATTTGAATCCTAATTCCACCAGCTTGCCCACCATGCCCTTGATGCGCGGACTGTCGCTGTACAGGAAAGCGTCTTCGTACACGCGGGCGGATTGCGTGTATTGCATATTCTCCACGTGTTTGAGGTTACCCTGGTAGACCCGCTTCAGAAACTCGATGTTTTCATCTTTTGAAGGCTGCGCACCGAAATTCATGGTGAACATGCGCCGCCCCGTTTTGCCGCCGAAGGCGGAATGCCAGAGGTTCTGGTTAAAGAAGACCACATCGCCGGGCTGGGACTCGAGCGGAAAACTTGGAATGTCGCTGCCTTCCGCGCCAAACACCAGGTGGTCCTGATCGCGCCGCTGTTGCTTGAGCGGGTCGAGCGCGGCGTGCAGCGGCAGCCGGTGCGAACCGGGGATGACGCGCAGGCAGCCGGTATCCTTCGTCACCGGGTCGAGGTAGAGGGCGACCTTGATGCGCCCATAGTCAAGAACCGAGCCGTCAGGATGCCAGCCGGTGTCGCCGACGTAGAGGTTGCCGTCGGAGCCGATCCATACGAAACCGGGGCCGAGCAACTGTTCGATCGGTAGATAGATGCGATCATCCTCGACGAGACCGGACAGCAGCGGCCTCTTCTCGATGAAGCCCAGCACCCCTTGCCGCGCCTCACCGGCGAAAGGCTGCCCCTGGCGATCCTCAGTCAACACGTCGTCGAACGTTCTGATGATCTCCGCCATTTCGGTCGCGGAGAAGCACTGTTGCCTGATGACGAAGCCAAAGGTCTCAAAGTGGGCTATCTGTTCCGTAGTCAACATATCGGGCTATTCCCTCCTGCTGTGTGCCAGCTCTTTTTGGTCCGATTATCCGATCCCGATATCGCGCAAGTAGGCGCGCGTCCTTTTGGCGATCGGCAGGGGCTTGTCGAACGGCGCCGGGTACATATCCTGCTCGACCACGGCCCAACCGTCAAAACCGATATTGCGCAGCACGTCGCGGAAGGCCAGGAAATCAACCCACCCCAAGGCCGGCTCGACAAACATATCCATCTTGACCGCCTCGGCGAACGAGACGCCTGAGGCCTCGACCTGCTGCTGCACCGCGCGGTCGACGCTCTTGATGTGCAGATAGGGGATGCGCTCGTGATGCTGGCGCATAAATTCGACGGCATCGCCGCCCCGATAGGCATGATGCCCCACATCCAGACAGATCCCCACCCGCGCCGGGTCCGTCTGCGCCAGGAATGTCTCGATCTGCTCCGTATACTCGACGTGCGATTCGGCATGGGGATGGAACACCAGCTGCAGGCCAAACCGGTCGCGGGCGATGTCGGCCACTCTGTGCGTCGTATCGATCAACCGTTTCCAGGCGTCGCCGTCCAGCTCGGTCGGTTCCACCTGATCGCCGGTTTTCAGGTCGGAGTACATGCCGTCGATCAGCACGAGGAAACCGGCGCCCAACGCCACCAACTGTTCACCCGCGCCCAGCACCTGCCGCTCCAACTCCGGCCACTTGGCCGGATCTTCAAGGCTCTCCAGGGCAAACGTCCCCGCCACCTTCAGACCGCGGCTGTCCAACTCGCGGCGCAAAGTCGGCAGATCAGTGGGAAGATAGCCGTAAGGCCCCAGTTCGATCCATTCATAACCGGCTTCGGCGGCCTCATCCAGAAAACGATGCCACGGCGTCTGCATGGGATCATCCGGGAACCAGATACCCCACGAGTCTGGCCCGGTCCCAACCTTTACCGCCATTTATGGACCTCCTCATTTTGTATGCGTTCAGCTTGACATTCGCTTCGCTCTATACTGCGTATTCCGTACAGGGTAGAGGCAGGCGAGATGTCTGTGTTCCTGAGACGCAGACTGCGGGCAAAGTCCTGGTTTCCAACGAGATTCACACTAACAGTCGGTTGCCAGCTGAACCGGCGATCTGTCATTGTTCACAAGAGACGAGACATGCGAGCGGCATTGTCTCCCAGGATCAGCGCCTCCTCATGGGCCGAAAGGAACTCGTAAGGCACGCGCATGTCGTCCAGGGCCTGATAGTGGGACGCCGTGCAGGCGGAGGCTCTCGCGGCGCCACGTCTTTGCGGGCCATGCGAAGGTTTCAATGGAACGCTAACTCGTCGGTCATCCTTTGATACCGCTGATCACGACGCCCTGGATGAAATAGCGTTGGGTGAAAAAGAAAAGGACCACCGGTGGAATCGTGAGCACGGTTGCCATCGCCATGATCGCGTTCCACGTTGGCGGCACGTAGGCGCCCGCGCCCCACACCGCCACCTGCTGCCATTGCCGGATCGCGATTGCCAGGGTGTACTTTTCCTGCGAGTTCAGATAGATCAACGGCGCCAGAAAGTCATTCCACTCCGACATGAAGGTGAAGATCGCCACCGTTGCCAACGCCGGTTTCGACATTGGCAAAAGGATCCGCCACAGTATGGCGAACGTCCCGGCGCCGTCAATGCGCGCCGCATCGTCGTAGTCGCGCGGGATGGTCATAAAGAACTGTCGCAAGAGGAAGATGAAAAACGCGCCCCCGCCGAAAAAATGCGGCACAATCAGTGGGTTGAATGAGTCCAACCAACCCAAATTGCGAAACAGGAGATACTGCGGGATGAGGACCACATGATAGGGGATCATCATCGTGCTCAGCACGAGCAGAAAGAGTGCATTGCGGCCCGGAAAGCGCAGCCTGGCAAAGACATAGGCGGTCAGGCTGGCGCTCAGCAGACGCCCCGTCTCCACCCCTACAACAATCGTCATCGTGTTGAGCAAAGAGCGCCAGAACGGAAACTGGTTCCACGCCTCCACGTAGTTCCACCACTGAATCTGTTCAGCGATCAGCCGCGGCGGATACTCGAAGACATAGCCCTCCGGCTTAAAGGAGGCGCTCACCATCCAGACCAGGGGAGCGACCAGAATAAGTGTCAGGACGGCCAGCGCCAGGTACAAGAGGGCCCTGCCGAGCAGACGTTGCCCTGTCTGCTGGCGGCGCATCCACGCCCCGCCAATTCCTGGCGGCGGTTGAACCAGCGCTCCTCCAGCTGGCGCACTTCCTGAATCTGACATGTCTTACTCCTGCGCACCCTCATAGAAGACTGTTGTTCGCGAAATACGCAGCGAAAGCAGTGTGATCACCAGCAGGATAACAAAGAGCAGCCAGGCCATCGCGGCCGCATAACCCATTTGCAGATATTCCCAACCGGTGCGGTACAGGTAAAGCAGATAGAACAGACTGGCTTCGCCCGGGCCGCCATTGGTGGTGACAAACGCCACCGTAAATACCTGGAAGGTGCCGATCATGCCGGTCAGGAAGACAAAGAAGATGACCGGCGAGGTCATCGGCAAGGTCACGTTGAGGAATCGACGCCAGGCATTGGCGCCATCCACCTTGGACGCATCATACAGTTCGGTGGGCACGCCCTGCAGGGCCGACAGATAGAGCAGCAGCGTACCGCCGACCGCCCAAGCCGACATGAGAATGAAAGCGGCAAGCACCCAGTTGGGATCGCCGAACCACTTGGGGCCCGGCAGGCCAATGGCGCGCAGTGACTGATTGATCAGCCCGACGTCGGACTGCAACATCCATGAAAAGACGTAGGCGACAGCCATGGCGGGCACGACGGCCGGCATGTAGAAGGCGGTGCGCCAGAACGAGAGGCCCTTGACCTTCAGGTTCAGGAGCAACGCCATGGCATAGCCGACAATCACGTGCACCGGCACGGCCACCAATGTATAGATCACAGTGACCCGTAACGACTGCCACAGCGTGTCATCGCCGGACGCCATGCGCGCATAGTTCTCAAAACCGCTCCAACGCGGCGCGGAGAGGATATCGTAGCGCGTGAATGACAGATAGAATGAATAGATCAAGGGTCCGGCGGTGAAGATCACGAACCCGAGCAGAAAGGGGAGCAAACCGATGTAGGCGTCGCGCGTCTCGCGCGCTTGCAAGGATAGACTTCGTTTCCAAAACATCGGTCGCCCCCCCTTTACAGACACAATTGGATCGCGGCCTCTGACCGCGTTTTTCTGCGGCTTGCCGTTTTAGGCGCGATCGATCTCGGCGTCGATGGCCACGTCTGCGTCCTGCATCGCCTGCTCCACGCTCTTTTCGCCGATGAGCACCTTTTCCAGCTCGGCGCGGATCGTGTCCTGCAGGAAGCGTCCGCTGCGGCCGAATCCGGCGCGATTGAACATGTTCACATCTTCGGTACAGTAGCCGCAGTCGGACATGCCGGCCAGGCGCGCCAACATGATGCGCGTGATAACGCCCAGATCGCCTTCCGGCAGCGTATCCAGATAGTAGGCGGGATCATAGGCGGAAATCGTGGCCGCCAGATCGACCAGAGCCTGCCCGACCTCGTAGTCGGTGGTCTGGATGAGCGCCGCCTGCTGCGCCTGCGGAATCAGTTCGGATGCCTTGTTGATGCACCAGTGGTTGGCGCCAACGCCGTGAACGCGGCGGTCCACGAAGGGCATGTGCATGAAGCCCAACTCGAAGGGGAGTTCAGCCATGAGATAGGTCTGGTTGGTCCAGCCGATGACCGCGGCTGCGAGCCCTGCTCTGAACAGGCCTCCCTCGACGCCTTGCTGGGCTTCCAGCGTCGGCGCTACGCCATGCACGGCCGTCAGATCGATGATATCGTGCGCGGCCGAGATGGCCGCCTCTGCATCGAGCAACGCTTCGGTTTCAGCGAAGGCCCACGGATCATCGACCAGGTCGGCTCCGTAGCTGGCCATCTGGTATGCGAGACTGGTGGCGTCGGTGATGGCGCCGGCATAGCCATACTGCTGGTAGGTTCCGTCCGACTCCTTGATGGTGACAGCCTGAAGGAAGGCCACGAAGTCGTCCCAATGCCACATGTCGAAGTTGTCATTGCCATACAAGGGCAGTTCATCTTCAGGGTATCCGGCCTCCCGCACCAGGTCCAGATTCAGATAGACAGAGCGGCCCTGCATGGTAAAGAGGCTCAAGGCCAGGATATCGCCGTTGTAGCCAACCTCAAGCGCCGGATCAACGTTCCACTTGCTCATGTCTAAATCGGAGGCTTCCAGAAAGTCATTGTAGGGGACAAAGATATTCTTGGGGAAGAAATCTGCGTTGTGGCTCTGATCAAGCTGGATGATATCCGGCGCCACACCGCCTGCCACCTGGGTCAAGACTTTGGTCAGATACTCGCCCCAGGGATAGATCTCCTGCGTAACCGTGACGTTGGTCTTATCCTCAACGATGGGCAGCCAATGGTTATGCTGCTCACCCCACCAGTGTGACAACCTGATCTCAACAGCCTCTTCGGCCATCATGTCGCCGCTCTCTTCTTCGGCGGCGGGAGCGGCTGCCGGCTGGCCGGCACAGGCGGCGAGCAGCGCGCTGGCTGTACCGGCTGCTGAAAGCTGCAGGAAACCACGTCGGCTCATTCTGTTCGCAGTCATCGTCGAAACTCCTCCTTGTCATTGCGTGCAGACACGTTGCGTTCATCTGACAAGGTGTCTGCACTTTGAACATTGTCCCGAAGCGGGGTCTACATTACGGCTCATTTCGGAAGACATCACCCCCTTGGCATGCAGATCCTTGCACGTCGACTGCAGTTGTTGTGATGAGAGTTAGTAGCGACATAAGACGCTCGATGCGCAGGGCTATGAATCGCGCCAGTTAGTGTCCATGTAGGACGGTCTCAACTGCGGTCTGTTTTTTCAGAGATATGGAATATAACTAGAAATGTACCATACATGATCTGTCTGGCCAATCCCATTTTTTTGACTTCGGCCACAGATTGGGTTATTGGGGGCATTGCGCGCGCAGTCGTGAACCACCAGAGCAGTGGCTCGGAGCGCGCCTTATCTTTCTTGTTTCGTGGTCCAAAGATTGAGGCTCACCCAACAGTGGGATTGGAGCAGGGTTCGGTGAGGTTTGATAGGAGTGGAATTTGCGGGATTGGGAGGTGGTTTAGCCGCGGAGGGGCGCGAAGAGCAACTTCAACACCTTTTGTCCACGAAGGGCCGCGAAGGACCACGAAGAACTGCAACTGCAACACCTTTTGTCCACGAAGGGCCACGAAGAACTTCAACACCTTTTGTCCACGAAGGGCCGCTAAGGACCACGAAGAACACCTTTAATCATTTTTTCCGCGGAGGGGCGCAAGGGCCGCTAAGGACACCTTTATCCTTTGAACCACGAAGGGTTTATCAGCTATTGGCGTTTTCGTCGGCTCTTGGGGCTAGCCTGTTCCAGAGCAGGTCGAGTTTGAAGAGGTTGGTGTGGAGGCTGCGGACGGCTTGCCACATGGTGTTGCGGGCGGTTACGGCGGCGTCGCGGTCGGCTGCGGCGTCGGCATTGCGCCAGGTTTGGGCTTGTTGGGCGTGGGTGGCGGCGGCCTGACGGGCCTCGTTGGCGAGGGCTTCGGCGTCGTGCACGAAGGTGTCGAGCAGGTCTGCGATTGGCCCGGTGTCGTCGACGTCGTCGTAGAAGGTGTTGGTGCGAAACTGGGGCGGATGGACTGAGCCGTCGGGGTCGCGGCCGGTGTGGGTGGGCTGGATGTGCGGGGTCACGGACAGGAACATGACGGTGCGGCGGTCGGGCAGCAGGTTGCGCACTTGATGAATCTCGTCGGCGAGGGCAATGCAGAGCTGGCCGGCTTCGAGCACTTCGGTGTGGCCGGCGATCATGAATTCGGCTTTGCCTTCGAGGATGAGGAAGATTTCGTGGCCGAGGTCATGGCTGTGAAGCCTGTCGACCTGGCCGGGCTCCATGTGATAGAGCCGGGCGCGGATCTCCGGGGTCGTCAGTACGTTTTTGTTCACATCGCGGAAATCGTAGACTTCGAAGGGCATTGGATTCGCTCCTGTGCTGGGTTGGTCGCGCGATACTGGTTCGGCCGACTGGTCCTTGCGCATTGGGCGTAGAGGTTGTGGCTGTGCGGCGCCGGGCGGCGGGGGCTGCGGCATGTTGGCGCTTGCTCTGGTATGATTGTCTTAGAAGCAGATATGAAATGCAAGCCGGCAGCGGACAGTTTACCTGATCCAACGCGCGCTTGGCGCAGCAGCGGTGCAGCGCGCGCCCCAAATCCGAGGAGGCAAGTATGGGCGTCCCAGTGGGTATCAACACGTGGTCCCGCCACGTAACCGAGCTTTTTCCCTATCTGGACCAGATCATCCATCCGTTTGATTCGCTGTGGTTTCCGGACCATGTGCAGTACAACGGGCACAATGTGGCCGAGGGCTGGACGATGGCAGTGTATGCGCTGGCGCGCTATCCGGACATATTGGTTGGGCACGATGTGCTGTGCAACAGTTTTCGCAACCCGGCGCATCTGGCGAAGATGACGGCGACGGCACAGGCCTTTTCGGGCGGCCGGGTGGTGATCGGGATCGGCGCGGGCTGGAATGAGGAGGAGTACCTGGGGTACGGCTGGCCGTTCCCGCGGGCGCGGGCGCGGATCGAGCAGCTGGACGAGGCGATCCAGATTATGCGGGCGATGTGGACGGATACGCCGGTCAATTTTGCGGGCAAGCATTACCAGCTGGAGAACGGGTATTGCGAGCCCAAGCCGGATGTGGTGCCGCCGATCATGGTCGGGGGCGGCGGGGAGCGGTATCTGCTGCGGGTGGTGGCGGAGCGGGCGGACTGGTGGAACTGGGTGTGCAGCGACCTGGAGATGTATGCGCACAAGCAGTCGGTGCTGCAGGAGCACTGTCGGGCGGTGGGGCGAGACTATGACGAGATTTTGCAGGTGATGCACGTGAGCGTGCTGATTGCCGATAGCGAGCAGGAGTTGCAGCGGTTGAAAGAGGATCCTGAGGTGCGGCCATCGGGCGAGGGCACGATCGAGGGGACGCCGGCGCAGGTGACAGAGACGCTGCTGCGGATTGTGGAGCAGGGTGCGGGGCGGCTCACGGTCAATATTGCGGATTCGCCGCGGGTTGAGGGGTCGTTTTTGTTTGCGGCGACGGTGCTGCCGCATTTGAGTGCGTAGGTTAAGTAGGCTGTCACTGCGCTATGTGAGCGGTTAGAAGGTCGGCCGCAGTTGCCAGTTCGCTACCATCCGTGTCCCTGCAGTGTCCACCATGCAGGGCCACGGTTCAGATCAGATTCCCCTTTGCTGGCGTCCATACCTCTCAACTGATCGTTGCAGTCGGCGTTGGTTAGCGTCAAGGCCATTGACCCTAGCGTAGTGTACGATCAGATCCCAGGTCGCGTTAAGACGCGCCTGGGGCGTTTGCGTCTGCCAGAAGCGCAGATCATACGAGCGGTCCAGATTTTCCAACTTGCCCCGTCGTTCAGCAGGATTCAGTCGCATACTCTCGATTGTTGAGGGATCTGTATTTATGCCGTTCAGTCGGTGGCGACGGTGAGTGAGCGCACGCGCTCTTCGTCCCAGACTGCGCCCCAGCCGGGGCCGTCGGGGGGTGCGATGTGGCCGTCTTCGATCAGGGGGGCGCTGAGGAGACCCCACTCTTCACCGTCGGTGCGCAGGTCGCGGGGACCGTTTGCGGCGAAGAGTTCGAAAAAGTCGGTGTTGTCGATGCAACAGCCGGCAGTGGCATGCCCTATCCCGAAGAGGTGGCCGGGACCGTGCAGCTCGACGTTGGCGCCGCGTAGTTCGGCGAAATGTGCCAGTTTGAGAACCAGGGTGAGACCATGGCCTACCCTTGCGCGCAGGCGGTCGGTGGCGCCGTTGATTAGCCACTGGGCGGAGAGGTCCATGTCGTGGCAGAGCCGTTCGGTGGCCATGATGGGAATGGTGAGCGTGCGGCAAAGTTCCTGGTATTGGTTCATCTTCTGTTCGTGCATCGGCTCTTCGAGCCAGACGTAGTCCAACTCCTCCATTGCAGTTCCCACTTCGATGGCTTCGCGCAGGTTGTAAGAACAGACGGGATCGTTGAGCAGGTCGTAGCTGTCGCCCACGGCTTTGCGCACTGCTGTGAGCAGGGGGATGTCGCCTTTGCCGCCCCTGTAGGTGTGCAGCTTGTAGGCGTTGACGCCGAAGGCGCGGCCGCGCTCGATGTGGTCGAGATAGCCCTGTGGGGTCAGCTCGTGGTCGGTGAGATAGACGGGCAAGCGGGCGCGCACGCGGCCGATGAGGGCGTGGACGGGCAGGCCGGAGGATTTGCCGATGATGTCCCAGAGGCAGTTGTCGAAGTCGCCGAACCAGCCGGGGTCCTGGTAGACCCAGCGGGTGCCTTTTTGCAGCATCTGGAAGAGCCGTTCGCGGGCGAAGGGGCTTTCGCCGACGGCGTGCGTCTTGAGGATTTCGAGCTGGGCCTTGGTGATGGAGGCGGGCGCGACGCGGCCGGTAATGCCCTGGTCGGTTTCCACGTCGAGGATTTGGATCTGCATGGGGGTGGTGGTGGACAGAGGGGTATGCGTGTACTGAATGCGGCGCAGGCCGGAAGTCTGTTTCAGCCGGTAATCGGGTTGGGTGAGGGTTGGGTGTTGGAGGGTGTGGAGTTTGACGTTGGTGATTTTCATTTTGAGGGCAGTTTTTGGTGGTTAGTTTTTGGCTTTTAGTGAACTGCGGCGGAGGTACGCGGCGGTTGTGAACAGGTTGGTGAACTTGGGGTTCGCCATCAGTTTGGACTCCTGACTTGGGGGTCGTGTACGACCAAGTCTGGAACCGCGTGGATGCGATCTTTTGCCCGGCGTTCGCTTGTTCAGTCGATAGCGACGGTGAGCGAGCGGATGTGGTCTTCGTCCCAGACTGCGCCCCAGCCGGGGCCGTCGGGGGGTGCGATGTGGCCCTCTTCGATGAGGGGGGCGTTGAGCAGGCCCCATTCCTCGCCTTCGGAACGCAGGCGCTGGGGGGTGGCCGGTCCTTGCAGCTCGTAGAAGTCGGTGTTGTCGATGCAGCAGCCGGCATGTGCGTGGACGAGCCCGTAGCATCCGCCCGGCCCGTTGAGCTCGACGTTTGCGCCGTGGAGCTCGGCGAAGTGGGCGAGCTTGAGGACCTGGGTGAGGCCATAGGAGGCGCGGGCGCGCAGACGGTCGGTGGCGCCCTGGATGAGCCACTGGGCGGTGAGGTCCATGTCGTGCATGAGGCGCTCGGTGGCCATGATGGGGATGGTGAGCGTGCGGCAGAGCTCCTGGTACTGGTTCATTTTCTGCTCGTGCATGGGCTCTTCGAGCCAGATGTAGTCGAGCTCTTCCATGGCCCGGCCCACTTCGATGGCTTCGCGCAGGTTGTATGAGCAGACGGGATCGTTGAGCAGGTCGTAATCATCGCCGACGGCTTTGCGCACGGCGGTGAGGATGGGGATGTCGGCTTTGCCGCCCTTGTAGGTGTGCAGTTTGTAGGCGTTGACGCCGAAGGCGCGGCCGTCGTCAATGTGGTCGAGGTAGCCCTGCAGCTCCATGTCGCCGGCGGTGAGGTAGACGGGCAGGCGGTCGCGCACGCGGCCGATGAGGGCGTAGACGGGCAGGCCGGCGGCCTTGCCGGCGATGTCCCAGAGGCAGTTGTCGAATTCGCCGAACCAGCCGGGGTTCTGGTAGACCCAGCGGGTGCCTTTGTGCAGCATCTGGAAGAGCCGTTCGCGGGCGAAGGGACTTTCGCCGATGGCGTGCGTCTTGAGGATGTCGAGTTGAAATTTGTCGATGGTGGTGGGGGCAATGCGGCCGGTGATGCCTTCGTCGGTTTCGACTTCGAGGATATGTGACTGCATGGTTGTGTCGACGGTGCGGCGGGTATGCGTGTACTGGATGCGGCGCAGGCCGGGCACTTGGATGAGGCGGTGGGCTCTTGGAGGCAGGGTTGGGTGTTGGAGGGTGTGGAGTTTGACGTCGGTGATTTTCATTTTGAGGGCAGTTTTTGGTGGTTAGTTTTTGGTTCTTAGTGAACGGCCACGTACTTACGCGGCGGTTGTGAACAGGTTGGTGCACTTGGCGTCCGCCGAAATCCAGACCCGTGATCTTGGCTTCTTGTATGGCCAGGTCCGAAGCCGCGTTGAGGCGCTCTTAAGCCCGGTGTTCACATCTTTCAGTCGGTGGCCACAGTGAGCGAGCGGATGCGGTCTTCGTCCCATACTGCGCCCCAGCCGGGGGCGTCGGGGGGCGCGATGTGGCCGTCTTCGATGAGGGGGGCGTTGAGCAGGCCCCATTCTTCCCCTTCGGAACGCAGGCGCCGGGGGGCGGCCTGGCCGTGGAGCTCGTAGAAGTCAGTGTTGTCGATGCAGCAGACGGCATGGGCATGAATGAGCCCGTAGAGGCCGCCCTGCCCGTGCGGTTCCACGTTGGCGCCGTGCAGCTCGGCGAAATGGGCCAGCTTGAGTACTTGGGTCAGGCCGAGGGTGGTCCGTACACGCAGGCGGTCGGTGGCACCCTGGATGAGCCACTGGGCGGTGAGGTCCATGTCGTGGCAGAGCATCTCGGTGGCCATGATGGGGATGGTGAGCGTGCGGCACAGCTCCTGGTACTGGTTCATTTTCTGCTCGTGCATCGGCTCTTCGAGCCAGATGTAGTCGAGCTCTTCCATGGCCCTGCCCACTTCGATGGCTTCGCGCAGGGTGTATGAGCAGACGGGATCGTTGAGCAGGTCATAGTCATCGCCAACGGCTTTGCGCACTGCGGTGAGCAGGGGGATGTCGGCCTTGCCGCCCTTGAAGGTGTGCAGTTTGTAGGCGTTGACGCCGAAAGTGCGGCCGCCCTCGATGTGATCGAGGTAGCCCTGCAACTCCATTTCGGGGGCGGTGAGGTAGACGGGCAGGCGGTCACGCACGCGGCCGATCAGGGCGTGGACGGGCAGACCGGCGGCTTTGCCGGCGATGTCCCAGAGACAGTTGTCGAACTCGCCGAACCAGCCGGGGTTCTGGTAGACCCAGCGGGTGCCCTTGTGCAGCATCTGGAAGAGCCGTTCGCGGGCGAAGGGGCTTTCGCCGATGGCGTGGGTCTTGAGGATCTCCAGCTGATATTTGTTGATGGAGGTGGGGGCGACGCGGCCGGTGATGCCTTCGTCGGTTTCGACTTCGAGGATTTGCATCTTCATGGGTGTTTCGGTGGGCCGGCGGGTATGGGTGTACTGGATGCGACGCAGGCCGGGAACCTGTTTGAAGCGGAAGCGGATCTGGGTGAGGGTTGGGTGTTGGAGGGTGTGGAGTTTGACGTCGGTGATTTCCATGTTAAGGGCAGTTTTTAGTCGTTAGTTTTTAGTTTTTAGTGGACTGCGGCGGAGGTACGCGGCGGTTGTGAACAGGTTGGTGTACTTGGCGTCCGCCGAAATCCAGACCCGTGAACTTGGCTTCTTGAATGGCCCAGCCCGAAGCCGCGTGTAGGGGATCTATTGCCAGGCGTTCCCCTTGTCAGTCGGTGGCGACGGTGAGTGAGCGGATGCGGTCTTCGTCCCAGACTGCGCCCCAGCCGGGGCCGTCGGGGGGTGCGATGTGGCCGTCTTCGATGAGGGGGGCGTTGAGCAGGCCCCATTCTTCGCCTTCGGCGCGCAGGCGCTGGGGGGTGGCCGGGCCGAGCAGCTCGTAAAAGTCGGTGTTGTCGATGCAGCAGCCGGCATGGGCATGGACGAGCCCGTAATTTCCGCCCGGCCCGTTGAGTTCGATGTTGGCGCCGTGCAGTTCGGCAAAGTGGGCCAGTTTCAAAGCCTGTGTGAGGCCGAAAGTCGCGCGCACGCGCAGGCGGTCGGTGGCGCCCTGGATGAGCCACTGGGCGGTGATGTCCATGTCGTGCATGAGGCGCTCGGTGGCCATGATGGGAATGGTGAGCGTGCGGCAGAGCTCCTGGTACTGGTTCATCTTCTGCTCGTGCATGGGCTCTTCGAGCCAGATGTAGTCGAGCTCTTCCATGGCCCGGCCCACTTCGATGGCTTCGCGCAGGTTGTATGAGCAGACGGGATCGTTGAGCAGGTCATAGTCATCGCCGACGGCTTTGCGCACAGCGGTGAGGATGGGGATGTCGGCCTTGCCGCCCTTGTAGGTGTGCAGTTTGTAGGCGTTGACGCCGAAAGCGCGGCCGTCTTCGATATGATCGAGGTAGCCCTGCAGCTCCATGTCGCCGGCGGTGAGGTAGACGGGCAGGCGGTCGCGCACGCGGCCGATCAGGTCGTAGACGGGAAGCCCGGCGGTCTTGCCGAAGATGTCCCAGAGGCAGTTGTCGAATTCGCCGAACCAGCCGGGCTCCTGGTAGACCCAGCGGGTTCCTTTGTGCAGCATCTGGAAGAGCCGTTCGCGGGCGAAGGGGCTTTCGCCGATGGCGTGGGTCTTGAGGATTTCCAGCTGATATTTGTTGATGGAGGTAGGGGCGATGCGGCCGGTGATGCCTTCGTCGGTTTCGACTTCAAGGATATGCGATTGCATGGGCGTGTCGATGGGGCGGCCGGCATGCGTGTATTGGATGCGGCGCAGGCCGGGCACTTGGACAAGGCGGTGGCGGCTCTGGGTGAGGGTTGGGTGTTGGAGGGTGTGGAGTTTGACGTCGGTGATTTTCATGGCGAACTCCAGTGGTTTGTGGTCAGTGAGTGCGGCGCGGGTTGGTAGGGTTGGTGCTGGATGTCGTCGGTGATATGCCTAGCAAGGGGGTTGCAGTTCTCGCTCCGGTTGTAAGGATTTGGCGGCGAAGATGGTGAGGTGCAGGGTTTCGTCGATCTGTTCATAGACGGGCGCTTTACCGCTAAAGGCTGTGCTTTCGTCCAGAATGATGCCCACACCTTCGCCTCGACGCTCCAGGAAGTGGGAAGGACATTAAGACGGCTACACGCGCTGCAGGTGTGACCATGCCGCTTCCTCCTCGGGACGATTCCAGTCTTCTGCAAACGCGGCTTCGCTCAGCAGTGCAGAGTCCGAAATATCTGATTCACTGGGAAGTATCGTAACAAATGCGCGCCGTGGTACCGGCAGTTGGATTGGTTCCAGCAGTCGCGCCTTACCCTGTTCATCAATTGTTGTTACAACCTTTTGTAACATGACTATCTGTGCGCTGCTTCTTAAGCACATTGCGAGAACTTTTCACTATGGTCCACAAATTACGTCGAACTGAGCTCCAGTTTACCCGTCTTTGAGACCACGCTCAAACCGTCTCGCGCCTTCCTTTCATCACCCACACGGTCCAGAGGACGGTGGGGACGACGCTGATGGCGGCCATGGTCCAGATGATGTTGGGGATGGTGAGGCTGGTGTCGAGGGCGGCGCCGACGAGGCTGGAGGCGAGGGCGCTGCCGAGGTAGAAGAACATGAAGTCGCTGGCGAAGACGCGGCCGCGGACTTCGTCGGGGACCATTTGCAGGAGCAGGTGGGTTGAGAAGACCCAGATGACACCGCTGCCGATAGAGCGCACAAGGGAGCCCAGAAGCACGGTTTCCAGGCTCAAGAGGGGAGCGGTCACCATGATGCCGGCGATTGCGATGAGATAGCCGTATGCGATCGCCTCCTTCAGAGATTGGGGATCGTCGCCGGTCAGTTTGCGGGCCAGGATGGGGCCGAGGCCAGAGCCTACGCCGGTGAGGCCGAACATCAGTCCAAGGCTGGTGCCGCCGCCCTGGCCGACGGTAAAGACCTGCTGGGCGATGGCGACCTGGAGGACCTGGAAGGCGGTTGCAAAGAAGAGGGCCATGGTCGCTTTCTGCAGGGCAACGACAAGGACGTCCTTATGGGCGCGCAGATAGCGGAGGCCGCGGAGGTACTGACCCACGGCGGCGGCGACGGTTTTGTCGGCGGCGGCGGATGCGAGCTTGGCGGGCATGCGGATTTGCATGAGCAGCGCGGCCGAGAGCAGGAAGGTGAAGGTGTCGAGGACGAAGGCGGGGTACATGCCGAAGGTACCGGAAAAGAGGCCGCCCAGGGCGGCGCCGAGGGCGAGCATTACGGACCAGGTGGCGGAGCTGAGCGCGTTGACGGCGCCGAGTTCGCGGGGTTTGGCGATGTCGGGCAGGATGGCGGTATGGGCGGGATCGAAGAATCCGCTCATGGCCATTTGCACTCCTGTGAGGGTGTAGAGAAGCCAGACGTCGCCGGCATCGCGGACGAGGAGGAAGGCGAGGACGACAGCTGCGCGGACGAGGTCGGCTCCGATCAGGAGGTATTTACGGTTGTAGCGGTCGGCGGCGACGCCGGCGATAGGGCTGACGAGAAATGGCGCGAGCATGCGCACGACGAAGAGGGAACCGACGGCCAGCCCGGACTGGGTCAGCAGGCCGATGAGCGCGGCGGAGGCGACCAGGTTGAACCAGTCGCCCAGGAGGCTGACGATCTGGCCTAACCAGAGATAGCGGAAGTTGCGGTTGTTGCTGAGCAGCTCCGTATAGCTGACGGCGGTTTCGGTGGTGGGATCTGCGGTCATGTGGTTTAGTTTCAGTGGATGATGAACATTAACTTAGCTTGTCCAGAGCAACATACGGTACCAGACTCCAACAGGGAGCCGCAACTTTATCATACTTTCTGATTTGACCGTACTACAGATAGCGTCCACAACGTCATTGGAATGAGGGTCAGCGCTGTCATCGACCAGATGATTGCCGAGATGCTGAGGCTGCTGTCGAGCGCGGTGCCGACAACGCTGGATGCGAGTGCGCTGGCGAAGTAGAAGAACATGAACTCGGTGGCGAACACCCTTCCATGCACGCGTCGGGACACATTTTGCAGTAGCAGCTGGGTGGAGAAGACCCAGACGATTCCTCCGCCGACACCGCGCACGACTGTCGCCAGCAGCACTGCTGGCAGGCTCAGGAGCGGCGCGGTGGCTGCCGACCCCAGGACGCTGAGCAGGAAACCGACAATTATCGCCTTTCTCAGTGTTGGGCCGTCGTCCCCTGTCAACTTACGGGCGAGGATCGGCCCGATGCCGGTTCCAACTCCGACCAGACCAAACATCAGTCCCAGGCTGATACCGCCGCCCTGGCCGACGGTAAAGACCCGCTGGGAGATGGCGACCATGACCACCTGGGAGCCAGCGGTAAGGCAAAGGGAGTTCAGCGCTTTCTGGGAAGCGATAAAGAGGATGTTGGGATGTTGGTACAGGTACTTGAGGCCATCGATGTACTGGCGCAGGCCGGCAGCGATGGTCTTGTCGGTGGCAGGGGTTGCGGGCGCGGCGGGCATCCGGATCTGCATCAGGAGCGCGGCAGAGAGCAGGAAGGTGAGGGTGTCGAGCAGGAAGGCTGGGTAGATTCCCCAGGCGCCGGCCACGAGCCCACCGAGCGCGGCGCCGAGGGCAAGCATGGTGGACCAGGTGGCGGCGCTTACGGCGTTCATCGCGCCCAGTTCTCCCTCTCTTGCCAGCGCGGGCAGGATGGA
This sequence comes from Caldilineaceae bacterium, assembly GCA_965116395.1. Lineage (GTDB taxonomy): Bacteria > Chloroflexota > Anaerolineae > Caldilineales > Caldilineaceae > Bin5. Next base: position 2,896,511 of record OZ220684.1, on the reverse strand, counting down.
ATTCCGTGCGGGATAGAAGAATCCGCTCACGCAAAACTGGGCGGCAGTCAGGGCGTAGAGTAGCCATACGTCGCCGGCATCGCGAACGAGCAGAAAGGCGAGGACGACAGCTGCGCGGACGACGTCGGTGGCGATGAGGATGTGTTTGCGGTTATAGCGGTCGGCTACGACGCCGGCGACGGGGCTGATGAGAAATGGCGCGAGCATACGTACGACGAAGAGAGAGCCGACAGCCAAGCCAGACTGGGTCAACATTCCGACAAGCGCGGCGGAGGCGACGAGGTTGAACCAGTCGCCGAGGAGGCTGACGATCTGGCCGAACCAGAGATAGCGGAAGTTGCGGTTGTGGCGGAGCAGGTCGGTATAGCCGACTGGGGCCTGGGTGGAGGGATTGGCGGTCATGTGGTTCGGCTTCAGTAGATGGCAGTCTGAGATTCAGACATTATAGATCAATATAGTTTGTCGTACGCCTACCGCCTGCAAGGAATTCATGCGAGTTTCCGCGTACTCCGCATCATTGACAGCGTCCACAACGCCATCGGAATTGCGCTGAACCCTGTCACGGTCCAGATGAGCTCCGAAATGGTCAGATTTGTATCCAGCGCGGCGCCGTAGGCGCTGGATGCGAAAGCACCGCCGAGGTAGACGAACATGAATTCGGTGGCAAATACTCTGCCGTGCACGCGCCTGGGCACATTTTGGAGCAGTAACTGGGTGGAGAAGACCCAGATTATACCCCCGCCGATGGAGCGGAAGAGCGTCCCCAGCAGCACCAATGGCAGGCTGACGAGTGGCGCGGTCACGGCCAAGCCGAGCGCGCTGATGAGATAGGCAACAGAAATCGCCTTTTTCAGCGTAGGGCCGTCGTCCCCTGTCAGTTTGCGGGCCAGTATGGGGCCAAGGCCCGACCCAACGCCGGCCAGCCCGAATATCAGTCCCATGCTGATGCCGCCGCCCTCACCGACGACAAAGACCTGCTGCGAGATGGCCACCACAAGCACCTGAAAGCCGGCGGTAAGCCAGAGGGAGTTGATGGCTTTCTGGACGGCGATAAAGAGGACAGCCGGGTGTTCGCGCAGGTAGCGCAGGCCATCGAAGTACTGACGCACTGCGGCGGCGACGGTCATGTCGGATGCAAGGGTCGCGGGCGCGGCGGGCATGCGAATCTGCAATAGGAGCAGGGCGGAGATCAGAAAGGTGAGGGTGTCGAGCACAAAGGCGGGGTACATGCCAAAGGTGCCGGAGAAGAGCCCGCCCAGGGCGGCGCCGAGAGCAAGCATCACCGACCAGGTGGCGGAGCTGAGCGCGTTCATGGCGCCAAGGTCGCCCTCGCGCGCCAGGTCGGGCAGGATGGAGGTGCGGGCGGGGTAGAAGAATCCGCTCAGCGCCATCTGCACGGCTGTGAGGGTGTAGAGGAGCCAGACATCGCCGGGGTCGCGCACGAGCAAGAAGGCGAGGACGACGGCAGCCCGGGCCAGGTCGACCGCGATAAGGATATGTTTGCGGTTGTAACGGTCGGCTACGACGCCGGCGATGGGGCTGACGAGGAAGGGCGCGAGCATGCGCACGACGAAGAGGGAGCCGACCGCCAAACCCGACTGCGTCAGCAGACCGATGAGCGCGGCTGAGGCGACGAGGTTGAACCAGTCGCCGAGCAGGCTGGCGACCTGACCCGACCAGAGAAAGCGGTAGTTACGGTTGTTGCGGAGAAGCTCCGCGTAGCTGACGGTGGCTTGGGTGGTGGGATTCGCGCTCATTTAGTTAGTGCGCTATTTCCCCATGGCGCGCAGCGCGTTAAGGCAGCGCTCGACCGCCTCGAGGGGCGGATAGGCGTCGCTCTCGTATTCGACGATATACCATTCGGTGCCGCCGACTGTTTCGCAGGCTTCGAAGACGGCGGGCCAGTCGGTGTCATCCTCGCCGATTATCGGAGCGAAGGCGGCGTGGGGGTAGTTGTGATCGGCGCCATCGTGGAGGCGCTTGGTGAATGGCTTGAGATGGAAGGTGACGGCGCGGCTGGGGTAGCTGCGGATGACGTCGACGGCGTCGGCGCCGCCGAAGATGGCGTTGCCGGTATCGAACTGCATGATGACGGATGGGTCGGTGTTGCCGAAGAAGGTATCCCAGGGTGTTTCGCCGTCGAGAGGCAGGAATTCGTGGAAGTGGTTGTGGTAGCCGGTGCGCATGCCTTCGGCGGCCAGGCGTTGGGCGAGGCGGTTGGTGAATTCGGCGAACTTGAGCCAGTCGTCGCGTGTTTGGCGCAGCTCTTCGGGGATGCCGGGGATGATCAGTTTGTCGTTGCCGAGGGCATGGTGGAAGGCGATGGTGTCGTCCAGTTGGTCGTCCTGCACGAAGTTTAGGGGAACGTGCCAGCCGGCACAGGCGAGGCCAAGCTGGGCCAGTTCGGCTTTGAGTGCGGCGGCAGTATGTTGGGGCGGGCCGGCGAACTCGACGCCGCTGTAGCCCATTTGCGCGACCGCGGCGAGGGTACCGGGCATATCGGCGGCAAACTCGTGGCGTACGGAATAAAGTTGCAGGGCGATCGGAGGCATGGGAACGTGTTCCTTTCGGCAGTGTAGAATCGACAGTGTAGAAGATAAAAAAGTGGTGGTCGGTATCGTTAAATATACGTGGAACCGGGCCACGGAGTCATTTGGCGGTCTTTTGTGTGTCGACGCTCAGTTGGCGCACGGCGGCATCGTCGATTTCCACGCCGAGGCCGGGGCCGGTGGGTACGTCGAGGAAGCCGTCGGTCTGGTCGAAGGGTTCGGCGATGCCCTGGCGGATGGGGCTGGGTGTGCGATCGAATTCCATAACCGGTTCCTGCTGGTAGGGACGGGGGGTACGGGCAGGGGGGCATTCGGGCACGGCGGCGGCGACGTGGAGGCTGGCGGCGATCATTATGGGGGAACCCCAGACGTGGGGATTGCAGAGAATGCCGAAGGCGTTGGCCATGGAGGCGACGCGGTGCATTTCGGTGATGCCGCCGACGTTTACGACGTCGGGTTGGACTATGTCGACGGCGCGGCGGCCGATGTAGTCCTTGAATTCGTAACGTGTGCGCAGGCCTTCTCCGCCGGCAATGGCCATGGGCAGCGCGGCTTTTACCTGCAGGTAGCCCTCTATGTCTTTGGCGTTGACGGGCTCTTCGAACCAAAAAATGTCGAATGCAACCAGTTCGAAGCCGATGCGCAGGGCGGTGGTTGCGTTATAGGCCTGGTTGGCGTCAACCATGAGAAAGGTGTCGTAGCCGATGGCTTCACGGATGGCGGCGACGCGATTTATGTCCTGCGCCAGGGGCAGGCCGCCGACCTTGGTTTTCATGCCGGCGAAGCCCAGCTCTACATACATGCGGGCCTCGTCGAGCAGCCGCTGCGGGATGTCGCGGCCGTCGGAGGCAAGGGCTTCCTCGGTATAGTAGAGGCCGGTGGCGTAGACGGCGATGCGGTCGCGGACTTTGCCGCCGAGGAGTGTGGAGACGGGCAGGCCGCTGGCTTTGCCGGCGATGTCCCAGAGGGCGGTGTCGACGGCGCTGATGGCGCTGCCGCCGATGCCGCCGGCGACGTTGCCGTTGTAGAAGAGGTGAAACATTTTTTGCCACAGGGCATTGCGCTGCATCGGGTCGGCGCCGAGCAGGAGGGGTGCGAACTCTTCGTGGACGATGCGGGCGGAGGGGCCGTAGAGGCCTTCGCCCCAGCCGACGATGCCGTCGTCGGTGACCAGTTTGACCAGGCCGACGTGGCGTTTGTCGGTCCAGCCCTGGGACCAGCCGAAGCCGGCTTGGATGGGGGCTTCGAGTAGGAATGTCTCGATAGAGGAGATACGCATTGCTGGCGCTCCGTAATGGTGGCTGGTAGCCGGATGACCTGTAAGAGGGCGCACTAAGGCGTGTTGGCCGCTAAGGCAACATTTGAGGAATCAGGAAACCAATGGCGGCCAGGGCAATATGTCCGCCTGTCACCCAGGCAAACGCTCGGAGCAGCCGACCCAGACCGATTTTTGATGCCCTGCGATACCAGGTTTCAGTCCAGAAAATGAAAATCACGGAGGGAATCATAAGGAAGAATATCGCAAAGCGATGAACGGCTGGCAGCGTCCACTGGTCCGCACCTACGGCAACGGCGACAGATTTGATGGCGTTCGGCAGGAATATAAAATGAGGGTAGATCAACGCGCAAGTGGCGAACCAGAGCAGATAAAGCAGGACAACCTTCAAGATGTCGTTAGCGGAGATTTTCATGGGGGTATCTTAGGATCCAGACTGTCGCTGGTGAAGCAGACGGTCAACTACTTCAGGAAACAGTGCGTCGCCGTTCAAGCTGCCACGCCTACCAGATTCAGGTCATGGGCGAAGTGACACTTTGAAAAGTGGTCGGGCGCCACTTCATCCCAGACCGGTTCCTGTTCTTTGCAGAGATCCTGGACATAGGGGCAGCGCGGGTGGAAATAGCAGCCGGACGGTGGGTTGGCTGGATTGGCAACTTCGCCTTCCAAGATGATGCGCGCCGATCCTCTGCGCCGGGGGTCCGGTTTGGGGATGGCGGACAGGAGCGCTTCGGTGTAGGGATGTTTGGGGTTGGTGTAGAGTTCGAGAGTGGGCGCCATTTCGACCAGTTTGCCGACGTACATTACGGCGACGCGGTCGCAAATGTGGGCGACGACGCTGAGATCGTGGGCGACAAAGACATAGGTCAGCCCCATCTGATCCTGCAGGTCCTGCAGCAGGTTGAGAATCTGGGCTTGGACGGAGACGTCGAGGGCGGAGACCGGTTCATCGGCCACGACCAGATTGGGCTGGCTGACGAGGGCGCGGGCAATGCCGATGCGCTGGCGCTGGCCGCCGCTAAAGGCGTGGGGATAGCGCCGCATGACCTCGGGCGCGAGGCCGACGAGGCCAAGGGTGTGGGAGACCCGATCCTCCAGCTCCGACCCTTTTGCCAGACCCATGGCGCGCAGGGGGGCGCCGATCAGCTCGAGGATGGTCATGCGCGGATTAAGGGAGGCATGCGGGTCCTGAAAGATCATGCGCATGTTGCGGCGCACCTGGGTGAGCTTCTGATTGTCCAGCTCGGTTACATTGACGCGCCCGAGCTCGGGGTCACGGAAAAAGACATCGCCCTCAGTGGAGGGAATGGCGCGCAGGATCATGCGTCCGGTGGTGGTTTTGCCGCAGCCGCTTTCCCCTACCAGCCCCAATGTTTCGCCCTCCTCCACCAGCAGGCTGACGTCGTCAACGGCTTTGACATAGCCGACGGTCCGCTTGAAGAAGCCGCGCTTAATCGGGAAGTACTTCTTGAGATTCTGGATCTCCAGGAGCGTGGATGAAGATGTGGAGGTGTTTCCGTTTTCGCTTGACATAAGGTTTTGTTGTATTGCGCTACCGGTTCGTTAAACGAGCGCAGTGTTGCATTGTGTTATCACGTATAGAGGTGACAGCGGACGGCGTGCCCCTCCTCGAGTTGAATCAGTTGCGGCTCGGCCTCGTCACAGACGCCGGGCATGAAGTCCGGGCAACGGGGATGAAACGCGCATCCGCTCAGGCGTTGAAAGGAACTGGGCACCATGCCTTCGATGGCATTGAGCTTTTCGCGGTTGTCCTGCAGGACATCTTCGAGGCGCGGGATCGAGTTCAGCAGCCCTTTTGTATAGGGGTGCTTGGGGTTGTAGAAGATCGAGTCCACATCGCAGCGCTCGACAACCTTGCCCAGGTACATGACGACAACTTCCTCGGCCATTTCGGCGACGACACCGAGATTGTGGGTGATATAGAGGATGGCCATGTCGTATTCGGCCTGCAGCTCGCGCATCAGGTCGAGGATCTGGGCTTCGGTGGTGACATCGAGAGCGGTGGTCGGCTCGTCGGCGATCAGCAGTTGGGGGCGGCAGGCGAGCGCCATGGCGATGACAGCGCGCTGCCGCATACCGCCGCTCAGCTGGAAAGGGTAGTCATCGAAGCGTTGCTCCGGGTTGGGCATCTTTACGCGCGCAAGCGTCTCGATGGAAATGTCGCGGGCTTCGGATTTGTTGACATCCTGGTGGAGGAGGATGGCCTCGGCGATCTGCTTGCCGACGGTACGGACGGGGCTGAGAGCGGTCATCGGCTCCTGGAAGACCATTGAGATCTGATTGCCGCGGATGTCGCGGAGCTGGCGGTCGTTCGACTCGAATTGGGCCAGGTCGACGATGTCTTTGGCGTCGGGGCGCTCGTCGAACGGCCGGTGGAATCGAATTTCGCCGTCGACGATCTGGCCGGGCGGCGGGATGAGGCGCATGATTGACATGGCGGTCATGCTCTTGCCGCAACCGCTTTCGCCGACGACGCCGACTACCTGCTTGCGGCGGACCTCGAGGTCGACGCCATCGACTGCGCGCACGGTGCCTTCGTCGAGGGCAAAATGTGTTTTGAGACCCTTGATTTCCAGCAAGATATCCTGCGGTCCCGCTCCGTTTTCAACTGACGCCATAAAGTGTAATCCCAGTGGTTAGCGGCCGGAGGCTGAACCGGCCATAGAGATGTGCTCGCGGGCTAGTGGTACGGGTCGGCTGCGTCGCGCATGCCGTCGCCCAGGAAGTTGAACATGAGTACGGCAATGACGACAAAGATGACCGGCCAGAGCGTCCAGGGTGTTTGGGCGACGGACATGATGTCCTGCGCGTCCTGGAGCATGACGCCCCAGCTGATGGTGGGCGGCTGCAGACCGATTCCGAGGAAACTCAATGCGGTTTCGCCCAGAATCATGAACGGGATGGCGATCGTGAGCTCGACGATGATGAAGCTGGCGAAGCTGGGCAGCAGGTAGCGGGTGATAATCGTCCACTGGTTTTCGCCGTCGAGCCGGGCGGCCATGACAAAGTCCTCTTCGCGCAGGCTGAGAATTTTGCCGCGCACGATGCGGGCCAGGCGCGTCCAGTTGAGGATCGAGAGGATAATTGTGATGGCAAAGTAGAGGCGCAGATTGGGCCAGTCCTGCGGCAGGGCGGCGGCGAGCGACATCCACAAGGGGATGGCGGGCAGGGCGTAGAGCAGGTCGATGAGGCGCTGAATGACTTCATCGACTGCGCCGCCAAAGTAACCGGAAACGCCGCCGAGGAGCACGCCAAAGATGGCGGTGAGGGCAACACCAATCAGACCGATTGACAAAGAGATGCGGCCGCCATAGATGATGCGGGAGAAGATATCGCGCCCGATGCGGTCGGTGCCGAAGATGAGGAGCGGCATTGAATCCTGCTCAGTGCCGAAGAGGTGCAGGTCGGATTCGATCAGGCCCCACATTTTATAGGAATCACCGCGCACGAACAGCCTGATGGGGCTTATCTCGCCGGCGTTGGCCTTGTAGATCGGGCGTGCGGTCACGGGATCGCGTGAGCGCACGAGGGCGTAGACAAAGGGGCCGCGAAAGCTATCGCTGACAACCTCGAAGAACCGGACCTTGGTGGGCGGCGCGGAGGCGAGATCCTTATAGCGGGTCAAGGGTGCATGGGGCGCGATGAATTCGGCAAAGAGGACAACGACATAGAAGAAAGCGAGCACCCACATGGCGGTCTGGGCGAGGCGATGGCGGCGGAATTTCCACCAGACCAGCTGCCACTGCCCGGCGCGAAAGAAGTCTTCCGACTCGGTAAAGGTGGTGGCCGGGCTGGGCGGCGCTTCCAGGGCGCGTCGGCGGGGGCTGATTTGCCTCAGAAGATTGTTGACGATTGAAGACATAATCTTGACTAAAACTCCTCCACGCTGCCGAAGCGAATGCGCGGGTCCACCGCTGCGAGGGCGATATCGGCCAGAAGGCTCCCGACCAGCGCCAGGGTGCCGACAAGGAGAATGAAGCTGCCGGCCAGGAACATGTCCTGGGAGAGCAGGGACCGATAAAGAACAACGGCGGCGGTGGGCAGGTTAAGCACGATCTCGACTACGGTGCCCCCGGAGATAATCCAGGGCAGGAGAAAGCCGAGGGAGCTGATCAGGGGGTTGATAGCGATGCGTACGGGATAGTTCATGAGGACGGCAAATTCGGACAGGCCTTTGGAGCGGGCGACGGTGACGTACTGTTTACGCAGCTCATCGAGCATGGTGGCGCGCATGACGCGAATGATGTGGGCGGTGCCGCCGATGCCGAGGATGAGAACGGGCACCCAGATGCGGGTGAGCATGTTTTGGAATTTGGCAAAGCTCCAGGGTTCGAGCTCGAAGGCCGGGGAGAATAGTCCCCCCACTTTGAGGCCGAACCAGGCGAAGGAGAAATACATGACGACCATCGCCAATAGGAAGCCTGGCACTGCCAGGCCGACGAATCCGATCATGGTGAAGAGGTAATCGGTGAAGGTGTATTGCCGGACTGACACATAGATGCCGATCGGGACTGAGACGGCCCAGACAAAGACGGTTGTGAAGATGGCCAACAGGAAGGTGAGCGCCATCTTGTCGCCGATGACCTCGTTGACCGGCCTGCCCCACTGGAAGGACTGACCGAAGGAACCCTTGAGCAGGATGTTTTGGATCCAGGTCAGATACTGGATGTGCATGGGGCGGTCGAGGGCGTATTGTTTCATGAGGCGCTCGACCTCGGCCTCGTCTACATCGCGGCCCGATGCTCGCAGAGCGTTAATGTGCTCGGTCAGATAATCGCCTGGGGGGAGTTGGATAATCAGGAAGGCGATCAGCGAGAGCAGGAACAGCAGCGGGATCATGCGCATGACGCGTTGAAGGATGTAGACAGTCATTGGGTGCCCCTTTTGAGGAGAGAGTGAAGCGGAGTGAGAAGTAAGAGAAAGCTCTTACTTCTCACTCTTCACTTCGTACTCTTTGCTACTTACTCCTCACTTCTTACTTCTGTCAGTTTACGAGCTGCCGCCTTCGTAGTAGAAGGCTTCGGGATGGTAGGTCGAGATGCCGTAGGTATCCCAGCCGACGGGTTTGCCTGCGGGGGGCAGGTTGAGCATCGTCTTGGGGAAGATGAGCGGAGCCGGGCTCTCGGAGATGGAGCCGACTGCCAATGGATTATCGGCCAGCCAGTCGAAGATCTTCTGACCGGCAGCCACGCGATCGGCATCATCGATCACGGTGTTCATGGTGTTGTAATGATCGAAGAGTGTCTGGATCTCGGCCGGCGGCTCCTCGCCTTCCTGGCCGGCGCTCCTGAACCAGCGTCCCCACTCGGGAGCAGGGCCGCCCTGGCCGATGTTGGTGGGGATGAACCAGCGCATTTCGACCGGTAGGAGGGTGTCGGTGCAGCGGTCTGCGTGCCAGCAGCCGCAGTGGATCAGGCCCTGGCTCCAGCGCTCGTTGTAGAGAGAGATCTGGATTTCTTTGGTGGAGGCTTCGATACCGACTTCGCGCCAGAAGGTGACGACGATCTCGGTGAACTCGTGGGTGGCGACGCCGACACGCGGACCGGCGTGCTCGATGTTGAACTTGAGCACTTCGCCGTCGGGGCGCAGGCGGAAGCCGTCGCTGTTGCGCTCGGTGAGGCCCATCTCATCCAGCATCTGGTTGGCCAGGTCCGGATCGAATTGGGACCAGTTCTCGGCATATTTCGGCTTGTAGTACTGGGAGTTGGGCATAGGCGCCAACTGGCCCATCGTGGCAAGACCGAAGAAGAGATTCTGATTGATTTCTTCGCGGTCGATAGCGATGTTCAAGGCCTTGACGAAGTTGGGGTGGCGGACAATGTCCCGCAGCACCGGGTCTTCGGTCAGGGTGTGATTGGGGTAGAGGGTGTAGCGGTCGGTCATGCAGCTGGTGTAGTCCATGACCTGGTAGTGCTGGTTCGGCTCGTTTTCCTTGTAGAGCGGGAAACGGGCAATCGAGACATCATGCGGGCCGACGTAGTCGAGCTCGCCCTGGATGGTTTTCTGGGTAGCGATTTCGTGGTTGGCCACGAAGTCGATGCGCAGATCCTCGACGTAGGGCAGCTGCTGGCCGGAGGTATCGACCTTCCAGTAGTAGGGGTTCCGCATCATCAGCACGAGTCCCTGCTGCGGTTCCTGGTCTACGATCCAGGCGGAGAGCATGGGATACTCGGGTGAGTTGGGCCGTGTGCCCCAGACGCTGCGGCCACTGCGGATATTGCTGATAAGTTGTACCCAGGTCTCATACTCGGATTCTTCGAGCATGGCGTTGAGGTCGTCCTCGTCGGCGAAGTCGCCGTGGAACTGCTTGAGGTAGTTGCTGGGCAGCAGGAAGTCACCCTGAATACGGCGGGTGAGGTAGGCAGGGAAGTTGCCAAACGGGGCGGCAAAGGTGACGGAGAAGCTGTAGTCGTCGTGAATGTCGACTACCATGTTCTCACCGCCGTGGCGGTAGACCCACCAGACACTGGAGGCGACATCGGGATGGGTGGCAAGCGAGTTCCACCAGAAATCGACGTCGCCGGTTGTGACGAGGTCGCCGGAGGACCAGCGCATGCCCTCGTGCAGGTGGAAGGTGTAGTGGGTGGCGTCGTCACTGATCTCCCAACTGGCGAAGAGATTGGGGACGATGGTCTTGAGGTCCTGGTCCGAGTAGGTCAGCATACGTTCGGCGAACCAGCCGTACTGGCTGACGAAGCTGGACGGATCGAGGTGAATCTGGCGTACGAGGCCACCGTATTCGCCGATCGATTCGCGTGGGAGAACCAGAGGCGAGACCGGCAGGCGTTCGGTGACGGGGGGCAGATCACCGTTGGCGACCATTTCGGCCAGCCGCGGGGATTCCGAGTACTGGGAAGGCGCTTCGGCGTCTTCCATTACGGTCTGTGCGGGCGCCTCTTCCTCGGCCGCGGGGGCGGCAGCGGGCTCTTCGGTCATTACCTCGGGTTCAGGGCCGCCGCAGGCAGCCAGAACGACAGCGGCAGTGGTCGCGCCTGAGAGTTGCAGGAAGCGACGGCGATGGATTTTCCGATTTGTCATGCTCTCCTCCTGAGTCTGTGCTTTGAATAAGATGAAAAGGTGGATCTAACTATCGGCAAGAACGAGTTGTATGGCCTGCTCACCATGTACGACGACCATCTGGGAAGCCGGCCAGCTGTCGGTCACGCAGTTAGGGCCCTCGTAGTGATTGGCGCTTTGCAGTTGTTGCGCTTCTCCGTTGACGACGAGGGCGCTGTTCCAGTCGAAAGTAACGGTATCACCCTGCAATTGGCGGTATGATAGGGAAAGTCGGTCATAGGTAAAGCGGGCTGCGAGGACTCGTTTGCGGAAGTTGGCGAAGGAGTCATAGTCGGCTTTGCGCCCCATTTGGCAGAGCCAGGCGACGTTATGGCCGGTTGCCCGCAGCTCGCGATAGGCGGCTGGGCCCTCTTGAACCAGTTCGAGCGGTTCTGAGCAGCCGAGCGCGATGTAGGCGTCGCCCTTGGCGGCGAAGGCCCACTCTTTGCCAAGCTGATGCTCGTCGAAGGCAAAGGTGGGGAAATAGGCGCGGGTGAAGCCGGAGGGATCGGACTCGGGCAGGGCGTAGAGCGCGATGAGAAGGTCGCGGTGCTGGGCGACCCGAGGCAGGAGCCCGCTGCGCCAGAAGCCGCCGCGGCCGGCTTGGTCAAGGTCACCGGCGGCGGGATGGTTAACAAAGACAGTTGCACCGGCGCCGAGGGTCGCTTGCCAGCTTTGGCCGCCCTGGCTGCGCTGACCGGGTTGGAAGTCCTGTGCGCTGCAGAGCAGGTAGTCTGGCGTTCTGTAGATCGCTTTGTGGAGCGTTTGCGGAGGATCGTCTGCGTTCTCTATTGCGACAGGTTGGCGTTCGCTGGCCCACATGCCGGCGGGGTCAGGTTCGGTTGCCAGCGCGGCGATGAGGGGAGGTTGCTGATAGCCCTGGCAACTGCACATGCTGACCGGCGCGGCCAGATGCTGGTTCCAGGCGCCGATGCCCCACATCAGGCGGGCGACTCCGGCGAGGGGCGACACATGTCCGTCGGGGACGACGGCAACGCCATTGGTCGCGATTTGGCCGGCGCCGTATACGCCTTGGAATGAATCCAGAGACAGAGTCACCAGCACTTTATCGATCACAATTGCGACGAGATCCCAAATCTCTTCGGTGTCGGCCAGATCGATGAGGTGGGAGAGGGCGGTCAGGATCTGGGCCAGGCTGTGGCTTGACTGGTCGATAAACCCGGCGGTAGCGGCTTGCTGGAGCCAAGGCAGAACGGCGTCTTCGGCGCGCTGGCGGTGCCACTGGCCAGTCTGCCGGCTGGATGTGAAGGAGCGGTCGGGATAGAGTTGCCCGGCCAGGAGTTCGCAGGCGGCGAGGAGGAGTTTATCGGTGTCGCCGAGGGCTTTGCCTGTGTTCTCGGCATAATCCTGCTCGCGGAAGGGGAAAGCGGTGATACGGTCGTCAAGCTGTTGTCGAATCTCGGTGGGGAACTCGTCGTGTTGGTGGTAGCGCTCGACCATGCCCAGCAGCGCGGTCAGGCGGGCAAGGTGATCTTCTTCGTAGTTCGCGACCCCATCGGCGGCGGCAACTAACTTCTTTGGGTTGATCCGGGTCCACCAGCCCAGGGTCATCTTGGCGATTTCGGAAAAGAGGCCGTCATCAAGGGAGACGGCGTGGCGCAGCAGTTCAATCTGGCGTTCGACATAGGTGCCGTAGGCGGAAGTGCGATAGTCCGACCTAACGACGGACAGCGGGATTTTGCGCTGGAAGCGAACGCCATGGATGTAGTACTCGTTGGCAGACGGCATCAGGATCAGTTCGTATTCGCCGTCGGGAATCGAGACTGCCGATGTCAGGGTGCGGTCGCCGCAGTCGCCCTCTTTGCCCTCGGCTTCGGCGTAGATGCGGCCGTCGGACAGCTGCAGACGGAAGTTGTAGTCGGCGGGCGCGTCGAGCTTTTTGGGCCAGCGGACGACAATTTGGTCTTCGTAGGCGAAGACATCTTTTTCGAGATACAACTGATCGAAAAAGGATGCGAAAAGCTGGTAGCGGCCGCTCATCTCTGCGGAGACGGCTTGGGCGTCGGAGGCAGAGGAAAGGGTGCGGGAATTAATCTGCTGAGCGCCGTTGCTTCGGGTCTTGGTTGACAACAGAACTTTGTCCTATTGGATGGCTCTTGTTAGCAAAGGAAGTTCTGGCTGCAGTGCCGCCAGATAAGAGCGCGAAGGCGGCCCGGCTTACAGTGAAAAGAGAGGCCAGAGCGCAAAGGGCTCTTGCTGTACCTTTGCACTGCAAGAGATGGGATGGATTCGCTGCATTCGCGCCTGATCGACTGGATTGTACTGACGGTGAGGGGGGAGGCTCAACCCAAGCGCTGATGGCGTAGTATACGCGCTCTGGCGACGAAAGTACAAATTTTGGGGGGCGCTGTCTGAACTGTGATTTGGGGGGATTTTGGGGATGGGCTGTGATTTTACGCCTGACATGAGTTTGGCTTGGGCAAGGCCTTGGGGCGGGCGGCCACCCTGCGGCCGAACGCCTGGAAGGAGAGGAGAGAGTAAATATCGCAGGCGGAGGGAGTCTGGCGATCGCATGGTGTAGCTGATTTGCATGGTCGCGAGTCGTTTATGGGTACGTATTTTGATTAAGACTACATCAGGAGTCGATGGCCAGGACCGGGTCGCCGAGTGTCTGCCAGCGGGGAGAGATGCCGAGGCCGGGGGCGGTGGATGCGGCCATGCGGCCGTTGCGGCGTTGGGGCGCGCCTGCGGCGGTGCTGACGGTGACGTAGCTGTTGAAGTCGGTGGCGGTGAAGAGGAATTCGGGCGGCGTGCTGTGGGCGAGATGGGCGATGGCGGCGGTGGTGATGTCGCCGCCCCAGCTGTCTTCGATTGTCATGGCGATGCCGAGGGAAACGCAGAGGTCGCGGGCCTGCCTGGCTTTGGTGAGGCCGCCGAATTTGCTGATCTTGATGTTTATGACATCCATGGCGTCGTCGCGATGGGCGGTGAGGAGGGCGTCGATGCCGTCGATGGTTTCGTCGAGGACGAAGGGGTGCGAGGTGCGGCGGCGGATGGAGAGGCAGGACTCGTAGCTGAGGCAGGGCTGCTCGATGTAGACGTCGACGTCCTGGACGCCGCGCACGACACGGGCGGCTTCGTGGGCAAGCCAGCCGGTGTTGGCATCGGCGATGAGCACGTCGCCGGGGACGAGTACGGCGGCGACGGCCCGAATTCGTTCGATGTCGGTGTCGGCGTCGGAGCCGACCTTGAGCTGGAAGCGGCGGTAGCCTTCGGCGCGGTAGGCGGCGACGGAGTCTGCCATTTCGGCAGGGGGGCGCTGGGAGATGGCGCGGTAGAGGACGAAGTCTTCGCCATAGCGCCCGCCGAGGAGGACACAGGCCGGTTGGCCGGCAGCCTGGCCGAGAATGTCCCAGCAGGCGATGTCGATGCCGGATTTTACGTAGGCGTGGCCTTTGAGGGCGCGGTCCATGTGTTCGTTGAGGATTGCGAGCTGGCGCGGGTCGAGGCCGATTAGGTGGGGCGCGAGCTCGGTGAGGCCGGTGCGAACGCCTGCGGCGTAGGCGGGCAGATAGAAGGGGCCGAGGGGACATACTTCGCCGTGGCCGACGAGGCCGTTGTCGGTCTCGACCTGGACGATGGTGCTGTCGAAAACGTCGACCGACTTGCCGCCGGACCAGGCGTAGCGCCCTTCGTGGAGGGGCAGATCGACCTGGTAGGCTGAAATGCGTTTGATCTTCATCGTCAGGACACTCCATTCAGTGCTTGGTGATTTGGCGGAAAGCGGCTGATGGGCAGCGGTTACGCCCTAGTTTCACTGGCCGCCGGTCACAGGAGGATGGCTGTGCCCGCACCTATTTGAACTCTGTGGCGCCGGGACTTTGGGCGGAGCGGTCAGTTAGACAGGCAGGCGGCTGGTCGGTCTGCGGGCCACACCCCGGTGGATCGAGCCGGTTTCCCGGGTTAACGCAGGTGATGCCGCATCGGGATATGGGAGGCTACAAGGTACCGAGTCAGCATCTGGATTGGCCCGATCTTAACACATTTTGGTTGTTCAGGGGCAGTTGGGACAGGTTGCTGAATTGCCCTGCGCGGCAGCCTTTCCACTTGACCAATACCCCAAGTTCGGTTACAACTGTACACACATACGGGTTAGGCGCCCCAGCTCGACCGGGGCGAAACTTCTCTACTCCCCCCTGGAAAGGAACCGAAGGTTGATCGCTTATTGCCCCAGCAGCCACTTCCAAGTTGCTGCCGAAGAAGCACCCCTGCGCTGTCCCCTCAGCGGCGAACCATTGGAATATCGCGATTTACCCCCCTTTGATCCGGACCAGATTGATGAGCGAGAGCCGGGCCACTGGCGCTATTTGGCGATGTTGCCGGTGGTGGCGGAGGGGCGCGAGCTGTATTCGCTGGGGGAGGGCTGGACGCCGCTGATCAAAGACAGTTGGGCGGATCAGAGGGTCTACTGGAAGTTTGAAGGGTTGATGCCTTCAGGCAGCTACAAGGACCGCGGGGTCAGTGTCATCATCAACTGGCTGGTGGGCCAGGGTGTGCGGACGGTGATGGACGATTCGAGCGGCAATGCGGGGGCCAGCCTGGCCTGCTATGCGGCGAGGGCGGGTCTGTTTGCACGCATTTTTGTTCCGGCGTATGCGCCGCAGCCGAAAAAGGCGCAGATCGCTGTTTACGGGGCGGAGCTGGTCGAGGTCAGCGGGCCGCGGAATGCGGCGACGCAGGCGGCGGAAGCGTCGCAGACCGGCGGCGATGTTGTCTATGCCTCTCATGCGTATCATCCGGCCTGTTTGCTGGGTTTCATGACGAACGCGTGGGAGATATGGGAGCAGCTGGGCGGGAGAGTACCGGACTGGTTTGTAAGCCCGGTTGGATATGGCGGCCTTTTCCTGGGGGCGTGGCGGGGCTTTCAGCACCTGCACCGGAGCGGCGTGATCGAGAAGTTGCCGCGTATGGTTGCGGTCCAGGCCGAGCCGATCACGCCGATATGCGATGCTTTCCACGAGGGACACAGCGAAGTTGTGCCGCGTCGTCAGGTTGCGCCGAGCATATTGGCGGACGGTATCGCGGTGGAGAGACCGGTGCGGAGCCGCTCGATTTTGTGGGCGTTGCGGCAGTCGGGCGGTACGGCTATTGTGGTCAACGATGAGGAAATCCTTGAGGCGCAGGAGCGCTTGGCGCAGCGCGGGCTATTTGTTGAGCCGACAAGCGCGACGGTTGCCGCGGCACTCACGCAACTTGCTCCCCAGCTGAAGCCATCGGATACCGTCGTTGTCAACCTGACCGGATTGGGTCTCAAACGGCTGCCAGCGGTTTAGAGCATTTGTGGCTAATTAGCCACTTGCTTTTTCTTTCTTGACCTGCCCTTCATCCTTGCCGCCATTCAGGCTAACTGATTTCGTATTCGGTTGGCGGCCGCCGGGGTACTGAAGCCGCACGGCTGGACTGAAGGCGTAAGGTCGGTGAGGCATGGTTTTGGAGGGGGGCGTTGCGGGGGCGCAGCCCCTGCACAAGGGAGGCCGCTTGCGGCCGACCGCCCAGATGCTAACAGAGGGAATAGAGGAGTGAGGAGCGAGTTAACAGCTCCGCTCGCTTCGTTCAGGGTTGCGAATCGGTTGCGGGAGAGTGGTTACGCGCAATTTCTATGCTAAGGAGGGCATTTGGCATGGAGGACAGGCTCCATAGGCTGAACGAACTGGAGGCAGAGGTCGGCATCCGGTTCAATGATCGCGTCCTGCTGCAACGGGCGTTTGTACATCGCAGTTATTTGCACGAGGCGGATGAAGAAACCGACCTGCAGGACAATCAACGTCTTGAGTTTCTGGGCGATTCGGTGCTGAGCTTTATCGCCAGCGAACTGCTGTTCAGGCGCTACCCGGAGCGGCGGGAGGGTGAACTGACGAATCTACGCTCGGCGCTGGTCAAGCGGGAGACGCTCTCCCGCTTCGCGGAAGAGTTGCGGCTGGGCGACTATCTGCTTTTGGGACGCGGGGAGGAGGAGAATGGGGGGCGGGGCCGCCACACGACGCTGTGCGATACGTACGAGGCCTTTATTGGCGCCTTGTATCTGGATCAGGGGGAGTCCACAATTCGCAAGTTTCTCGAACCGCGCCTGATGGCGGAGGTTGACCGGGTGGCCCAGCATGCGCTGACGAAGGACCCAAAGAGCCGCCTGCAGGAGTGGGTGCAGGCGGCGATGGGTCAGACTCCTCGTTACAAGACGGTGCACACGGAGGGGCCGGACCATGCCCGGCTCTTCACGCGGCAGGTGGCAGTAGGCAAGCAGCCGATTGGCGTGGGCCAAGGGCAGAGTAAGCAGGAGGCCGAACAGGCCGCGGCGGCGATGGCGCTGTTTCGTCTGGGACAGTCGATACCAGATTACGAAGACAGCGGGCTAGCTGAGGAATATGAACTGGCGCCGGTGGAGATGGAAGAGTTGCAGAGTAGACAGTGAGAGTAGATCTCGCACTGTCAGCGTCCTGCTGCGGGCACGGGACTAAGCCTCGTGCACAGAACCTTCCAATGTCACCTTATGGCGCTCTCGCCTTCAAGTAGGGCCGTAGACCGGCGTTTCGACAAGCCGACGTCTGTTGCGCACACGGGATACGTAGAAGAGCGCAATGCAGAATAGTATTGATTGCAGCAACACGATCGACGCTCCGCTGGAAACATCCACGTAGAAGCTGAGATACATCCCTATCAGTCCGGTCAATGAGCCCAAAAGCGTCGAGTATATGATGAGGCGGTGAAAGCTGTCGGTCAACAGCCGAATGGTGATCGGGGGTACGACCAGCGCGGCCCCGATCATGGTCACGCCCATGATTTGCACCGAGGCGATGATGACGGCGGCCAGGATCAGCGCAAACCAGGTCTCGATCCAGAAGGTGGGGATGCCGTAGACCTGGGCGACTTCGGTATTGAAGGTAGTGAAAAGGAGCTGCTTGTAGAAGAAGAAGATCATGAACACCGCGGCCAGGGTAACGAAGATGATCACGGCGATATCGGTCGGGGTTACGCCGAGGACGTTGCCGAAGAGGGCGGCGTCGAAGGACTGGGAGAAGCGGCGGTAGCGCGAGATCAGCGCCACCCCCAGGGCGAAACTGGCGGTTGTTACGACACCGATGGCGGCGTCGGCGCTGATGGTAGTTTTACGTACGGTCTGATTGATGAGTAGAGCGGCGACGAAACCCCACGACACGGCGCCGACGTAGAAGTTGAACTGGAGAATAAAGGCGACCACTGCGCCGCCGAAGACGGCGTGGGAGAGACCGTGACCGATGAAACTCATGCCGCGCAGGACGATATAGACGCCGATCAGGGCGCACAGGCCGCCGACGAGGACGGCGGCAATGGTACCGTTGCGGAAGAACTCGTATTGGAAAGGTGCAATCAGAACGTCCATAGCGGTCAGGACTCCTTTAAAGCGGAATCGGGGTTAACGATTTTCTCGCGGCTGTCGTGATTGGGCAGTCCCCCCTCCACCGGATCTGGCAGGACTTCTTTCAGACCGTGGGGATGGGGCCTTTGTTGCACAAAGATCATATCGTCGCGGCGGATGACGATAAATTCACCCTGATAGGCCTCGGCCAGAATATCTTCGGTAAAGATTTCCTGGGGCGGCCCTTGCGACATGATACGGCGGTTGAGGCAGACCACCCAGGGCACATGGGCGGCGGCCATGTTCAGATCGTGCGTTGTCAGCAGGATGGTCATGCCGTCCTTGTTGAGCAGGGTGAGCCAGTGGAAGATGTTTTCGGCACTGCGTACATCGACGCCGGTGGTCGGCTCATCCAGCACGAGCACTTCGGGGTCGGCGACGAGCGCGCGGGCGAGGAAGACACGCTGCTGCTGTCCGCCGGAGAGGTCGCGGATGTGCCGTTCAGCCAGATGGCCGATTTCCAGTTGGTCGAGGATGTCTCGCGCCCGTTTGCGCTCTCTGCTGCGGGGCCAGGGCCAGATGTTCTGGCGGTGGTCAAGGCCCATCAGCACCACCTCTTCGGCCGTGACCGGGAAACTCCAATCGACTGTTTCGATCTGCGGCACGTAGGTCAAGCGCAGATCCGACCGTACGCGTTCGATCTTTCCTTCGGTAGGGTCAAGCAGGCGCAGCACGAGTTTCAGGAGCGAAGTTTTGCCGGCGCCGCTCGGCCCTACCAGGCCGACAAACTGGCCGGGATGCAGATGCAGATCGATTTCGTCCAAGACGTTGAAGGAGCCATAGGCGAAGGAGACGCCGGATAGTTCGATAAGAGGGTGGGCCATTTACACTTCCTTAATCAGGAGAGAGTGAAGAGGAGAGAGAAGCGCGTCACTCTTCACTACTCTTTACCTCCTGCTCGCCGTTCAAGCGCAGCCGCTATCACTGGAGAAGGAGATAGTGAAAAGGAGAGAGATTCGCTCATTGCTCCTCTCTCTCCTTATTACTTACTCGCTGTCCGGCACGTTGCTGACGTCTACTTCATCCATCAGGGAGGGGTCGCCGTCCAGGGTACTCGCCAGCGTCTTCATGTTTTCCACCATCATGCCGATGTAGGTGTGCTCGGGGTCATCGGGCTGGCCGGGCAGGCCGTCGTCCAGCAGTGTGCTAACGGTAACGCCGGTCTCGGACGCGATCTGGTCAATCACGTCTGCGGGGAAGAGGATTGAGCCAAAGATGGCCGGCACTCCTTCGTCGAGCAACTGGTCGATCAGCGCGGCCACCTCTTGGGCGGACGGCTGGGATGTGTCGTTAGGCTGGATTGCGCCGATTACGGTGTAGCCGTAGCGGATGGCAAAGTAGCCGAACGAGTCATGGTAGGTAAGCAGGCGGCGGTTGGATTCAGGGATGGTTGCGGTTGCGGCCTGGATGGCTTCATCGAGGGCATGGAGGCGGGCGGTGTACTCGTTAAAGTTGGCCTCATAGAAGTCTCTGTTGTCGGGATCGCGCTCTGCCAGGCTGACAAACACGACTTTGGCGTAGCGGATGACGAAGTGCGGATCGAGGAAGAGGTGTGGGTCGGGATCGCCATCTTCCTCTTCGGCTGTGCCATGTTCGTCATCGTCTTCGTCGTGGTCGTCCTCTTCGGCGTGACCGTGTTCGTCATCGTCTTCGTCGTGGCCTTCCTCTTCGGCTGTGCCATGCTCATCATCGTCATCGTCGTGGCCTTCTTCTTCGGCGTGGCCATGTTCGTCATCGTCTTCGTCGTGGCCTTCCTCTTCGTCGTGGCCGTGCTCGTCGTCGTGGCCCATTTCCTCGCCAGGGCCATGATGGTGTTCGGTGCCATAGATAAGTTCATCGGGATTGGCCACTGCGGCAGCCAGCTCGATGATCACAGCGCCATCCTTCAGATTGGCTTCGGCCAGCTTCAAAGTTGACTCATCCATGTGCATGCCGTTGACAAAGATCAGATCGGCTTGCGACAGTTTCACGGCATCGGAGGGCCTGGGCTCGAAGGTATGGGGGTCGGCGCCTGGCGGCATGATGGCGTCGAGGTCGATCCGATCGCCGCCGATGTTATAGACAATATTTGCGACCGGCAAGATTGAGACTACAACGCGTAGGCGTTCTTCCTCGGCGGGGGCGTCAGTGGTTCCAGGCGCGGCCGGGCCGCAGGCGGCGAGGAGGATCAGCAGTGTCAGAAGTGAGAGCAGAGTTCGAAGTGAGTGATGCATCTTTGCAGGTACCCTTTCGTCAGATTGGCGCGGTTTGCTGCCAAGAGCGGCGTCAGGCACCGGCAGAGTCACGACAGTCGGTGCATTGCCCAAAGAATGAGAGATGACTTACGTCGATCTCAAAGTCGTATTGGGACTCCATTGCCCGGCGAAAGGACCGCAAGACGCTGTGCGGCAGCTCGAGCAAGCCGTCACAGGAGCGGCAGACGAGGTGGTGATGCGGTTCTGGGCCGGACATTTCGTAGGCAAGCCGGCCGTCGGCCATATACACCATCGCCAGAACGCGCTGTTCTGTCAGAAAGTGCAGTACTCGGTAGACAGTGGCCCGGCTCAGAGTAGGAGCGATGCGGTGTACATGATCGTACACTGCTTCGGGCGTAACATGCTCACCCAGTTGACAGACGGCGTCCAGGATAAGCTGACGTTGGGGTGTAACCCGGAAGCCGGCCTTACGCAACTGTCGATTGATCTCTGCTGTATTGTGGCTCATGACATTTTTGTTTATTGCGAAAATTCGCAACAGGTAATATGCTAACGCAAGCTGAGGGAGGTGTCAACTCTTATTTTCCTACATCAGCAGTGTCGCGTCAAAGTCAGCCTTGCCGACAGCGAGATTTTGCCGGCAAGACTGATAAGCCGCGAAAGCATTACAAGCTGTCCTCATGGAGGCGCGGCTACATCTGAACGGTTCTACTGCATGTCGGGCACATTGCGGGTCTCGATGCCTTCCAGCAAGGAGGGGTCACCGCCAAGCGCTTCGGAAATGAGCGTCATGTTTTGCACTCTCATATTGATGTAGGAGTGCTCAAGGTCACCAGGTACACCCGGCAGGTCGTCGTCATTCAGCATGACGATAGGGACGCCTGACTCGCGGCTGATCTGATCCATAACCGATGAAGGGGTAAAGGAGGAGCCAAAGATGGCGGGCAGCTCTTTTTCCCTCAACAGGTCAATAATCTCGGCGACATCGTGTGCGGATGGTTCGGAGAAATCGTGCGGCTGAATCGAGCCGAGGATA
Source organism: Caldilineaceae bacterium (assembly GCA_965116395.1). GTDB lineage: Bacteria > Chloroflexota > Anaerolineae > Caldilineales > Caldilineaceae > Bin5. The sequence goes on along the minus strand of OZ220684.1, from coordinate 2,874,964 downwards.
GTGTAGCCATAGCGACGGGCGAAATAGCCGAACGAGTTGTGATAGCTGAGCAGCTGGCGGTTTTCCTCGGGTATGCTGGCGGTAACGGCGTGAATCGCGGCGTCTAGCTCTTGGATGCGGGCGGTGTAATTGTCGTAGTTGGCTTGATAGTCGGCGGCGTTGTCCGGATCCCGTTCCACCATTGTGTCGCGGATCACTTCAGCGAATGCGAGCACAAAGCCTGGGTCGCCGCCCAAGTGCAGGTCGATAGCGAAGTGATCGTCGAGGATGTACTCGGCGGGGTCAATCGACGCGGCCAACAGGACGACCTTGTTGACGTCGCCGACGACGGCGCCGATGCGTGCGCGGACCACCTGCGGTTGGGTTGCGCCGCGAATGAAAACGATGTCGGCCTCGGCCAATTTGGTGATATCGCCTGGCGTTGGTTCTAAGTGATGCGGGTCGGTCCCTTGGGAAACGAGGCGATTGATGGTGATATTATCGCCGGCGATGTTATAGATATGGTTGGCTATGACGTTTCCCATGGTGAAGACGTTCAGACGCGGCTGCTCGGGTTCGGCGCTGGCCGTCTCGGGAGGTGTAATGGGGACACAGGCGACCAAGAGGAGCAACAGGGCCAGGAGCGAAATCAGAATGCGGGATGTGTTTCGCACGAGCAGTTCTCCTTTTGCTAAATTGGTGCCTTAAATCAGTCGTCGCTAAGAATTCGCTGGTCTTTATTATCTTCACGGTTGCTGGGCAACGCTGCGGTTACTGCCGAACGGATGTATCCGGGCCGGGCACGTTGGCCGTCTCCACACCATCCATCAGGGTGGGGTCGCCGCCAAGCGCGTCCGCCATGGTCTTCAGATTTTCCACCATCATACTGATGTAGGAATGTTCGGGATCGCCGGGGTTTCCGGGCAGATCGTCGTCGCTTAAGGTACTGACATATTGGACGTCGGCCTCGCGGCCTATCTGATCAACGACTCGGGAGGGGAAAACCTCCGAGCCAAAGATTGCGGTAATTTTGCCCTCACGCAGCTGGTCTATCAGCGCAGCAACTTCCTGGGCGGATGGTTCGGAGAAGTCGGAGGGCTGAATGGCTCCCAGGACTGTGTAACCGTAGCGGGGCGCGAAGTAGGCAAAGGAGTCGTGGTAGGTCAGCAGTTTGCGATTTGACTCAGGGATGCTGGCGGTGGTCGCCTGGATAGCGGCGTCCAAAGCCTCGATGCGGGCGGCGAACTCGTCATAGTTGGCCTGGTAGGCGTCGCTGTTGTCGGGGTCGAGAGCGGTCAGTTTGTCGCGTACGATTTCGGCATACTTGAGGGCGAAGAATGGGTCGGTCCACAGATGGGGATTGGGGCTACCTGCTTCTTCGGGGAAGGAGAAGTCGTAGACGTAGTCTTCAGGGTCGATCACCATTTCACCCAGCAGGACGATTTCCCCGCCTTCCTTCAAGTTGGCCTCGGCCATACTTATTGTGGACTCTTCCAGGTGCAGCCCGTTGATGAAGATGATATCGGCTTTGGACAGAGTTACGGCATCGGAGGGCGCGAGCTCGAAGGTATGTGAGTCGGTGCCGGCCGGCACGAGGCCGCTCAGGTCGACAAGGTCGCCGGTGATGTTGTAGACGATGTTGGTGACGGGGGAGACGGTGGCGACCACCTGCAGACGTTCCTCTTGCGATTCCGACCTGTCTGCTCCGCAGGCGCACAGGAGGCTGATAAGGGCCAGGAGGAGGAGATTCCTGGGTGAGATACGCATACGTGCGATGCCTTTCGGTGAGATGAGAACGACAGCCTTGTAAGGGTATTTAGACGGTTCTAAAGTATGAAATATTTGGGAGGGGGATCTTTAGTACGAATTGATGGTATTGGCCCAATTCTAGCACTTTTTTGGTAAGGCTTCCAATTATGATTGTGTGTGTTGTGGGGCTGTCGGAGTTGCCTCTGAGGCTGAAACTGAGGCCGAATGTGCTATTATGCCCTTGTACAGAATTTGCGTAAGTTCCCAGAAGAAAAGTCCGGGGGCCTTCTGGGACGTGAAATAAGAGAGGAAATTTGGAGAATCGGTGTGTAGGCCTGCGTTCCAACCACCTTGGAATTGCATGAGGGCGAGGCAGTTGGCGAAACCCCCCACAGAACATTGTTGGATGCCGGAGTAGGTAACTGCAGGAAGGGCATTGAAAAGCGCGAGGCGAGTGACCGCGGGAGTGAAGTATGGAGTTTCCCAGGACGCGGGCGGCTTGGCGGAGTGCGGTCGGTTGCGTTCAATCCGGTCAGACCGTCATTGAAGAGTTAGCTTAACCGGGGCGACGTCCCCGTGTGGCGGGGCCCGGTAGCGATCTCAAGCGCGGGCATGAATTCCTTTCACATCACCAATTATACAGCGGGCCATGGGCTGTACACCACTTGTGTACAGACAGAGCCTTGGAGTTGAGTCACAATGATTGGGAAAAATAATTCGGAAACAACGCCGATGTGTCCCTTGTGTGAGGGACCGATGGTCCTCCGCAAAAACAGGAAGGATGGGAACTCCTTCTGGGGATGTCGTAGGTATCCCAAATGTAGAGGCACTCGCGATGCCGGTTCGGACTCACGGGAATCCCAAGTCGAGGACGCTGCGGAATCACCTGCTCAAGTCAGAGTGCTTTGGAATGACGCCACTCTGGATCGTTCAGGGTGGCAGTGCAGATACACGACGGCAGGTGGAAGACTGCGATGTTCTCCCACCCTCAAAGATATCTCGAACGAACTTCGCCAGTGTTGGATAGCGCGCACACAGGGGACGTTTGGCGTGCCCGAGCCGGTACGGAGAGTGACTGGAGCGATCCGGAAACTCATCCAAAGGGGGAGTAATCCCCCAATCCATCCAGACGCGGAGCGCGAAATCTTGGATTCGTTAGGGTTAGATGGATACGTCGTCCCTTCGTCGATGCCGGGTGATCTCAGTGTGCGACTGAAACGGGACGTGTTTCACGAAATGGCCGGTAGTGGTCTTAGCCTGCTTGACCCGAAGTTTTCGCGCGACGAGGAAATCCGGCTTGATTCCGACCATGAAATTAGATTTGTTGACCATTGGGTTCCTAGGCACCTCGGTCCAACCGCTTCCAGATGGTTCGTCCCTCAGGGCGCCTTCGATGCCCTGACAGCCGCTTTCAGCGATTATGGCCCTTCAGGACGAAGAGTTGACTTTCTGGTCAACGCACCCTTTGGGACTCCGTTTGTTGTGGAGATTGACGGAAAGCAGCATCAAGATTCCGCCAGTCCTGACAGCGAGAGAGATCACCTTCTGACCCAGGTCGGACATGAGGTAGTGAGGGTTCCGACATCAGAAATTGACCAAAACCATGGGCCGAATCTGGAACGGATTAAGGCTTTGTGGACCAATCCACGTAAGGAATCGGACACGAGGTTGTTGGACGCTTCCGTTTTGCCGCCGTCGATTCACCGACTCGTAGTTGCCCTCCTGGATGGCGTTGACGCCGGCTTTCTAAATGGCCGAAGGTGGGTTGTGGAAATAGACGGCGATCCTGAAATAACCCCTGCGCTCCTCTGGCCATACGTGCGTCTTTTCGAGGCCGTGGATCGCTTATGGGGACCCTCTATAATGCCGGAAGAAATCCTTCTAAAGACCAAGGGAAGTTGGACACAGTTCGATATCCTTTCCAGCCAACGACCTATGCCCTATCACTCCAGAAAGGAACATCCGGACGTCATCATCCGACTGCAACCCTTCCTCACAGGATTCGACAAGCTCGAACGACCTGCCGGGAATGTTCCAGAGATAGTTGTAAGGAGCGCTCGATTACCGGTATTGGTCGGGGATGACTTGTTCGAGCCCGGCGTACGGACAGACCTTAGAACCACTGATCCTCGGGAGATCGGTCCGGCGCTCACGGAAGTTCTTCAGGCGGTATTTGCAAAACAGAGTTTTCGAGAGGGTCAGCTTGAGGCTTTATTGGAGATAATGGAGGGCCGAGATTGCACTGTCTTGCTACCTACGGGTGGAGGCAAGAGTCTCATTTATCAGATGGCCGGTATATGCAAGCCAGGAAGAACCATTATCGTTGATCCGCTGATCGCTCTGATTGAAGATCAACAACGTGGCCTTGCAGAGCATGGCATAGACAAAGTCGTAGGGTTATCCAGTTTCCAAGTGTTTCAGGGCCGACTCGATGAATTACTGCACCAGGTAGAGTCGGGCGACGCTTTATTCGTCTTCGTGGCGCCGGAACGCTTTCAGCAGAGACGCTTCAGAGAGTCTATCAGAGCGCTCACGCAAGCCACTTCGATCAATCTCGCCGTGATTGACGAAGCTCACTGTGTTTCCGAGTGGGGCCACCAGTTCCGTTCTTCATATTTGACACTGGGAAGAGTGCTCAGAGACGTCTGCAAGGACGTTTCCAACTCATCTCCTCCTCTATTGGCGTTGACGGGCACGGCTTCGAAAGCGGTTCTAAAAGATGTCTTAGCTCAGTTGGGCATCTCGACAGAATCTGAGCGCTCCATCGTAAGACCTTCGAGTTTCGACCGGAAAGAGTTGGTGATGGCCACTCGCCAGTGCAGCCCTGACGACTCCCGGGCAGTTCTGACCGGTTCTCTCAGGGCGTTGCCGTCACGCTTCGGAGTCCAGCCGACGGAATTCTTCAGACCCCAGGATGAGCGAACGTATTCCGGCTTAATCTTTTGTCCCCATGTCAATGGATCATATGGAGTCGTCCAACTTCAGAAAACTGCAGCAGGAGTTGTTGGGTTCCGGCCAGCGATTTATTCAGGCAGTTCACCCAAGGAACGCCAGAGGCCCATTTTCGGATCAGGCAAATGGGAACTAATAAAGCGAGGATTCGCCGAGAGCTTCAAGAGCAATCACGTCCCATTGATGGTCAGCACAAATGCCTTTGGGATGGGGATAGACAAGGCAAACATTCGATATGTCCTCCATTATGGAATGCCAGGCTCCATTGAGGCCTATTACCAAGAGATTGGCCGCGCGGGGAGAGATCAGAAAGAGGCCTTCTGCTTGCTCATCTGGAATGAGCTAGACCGTGGGCGGAGTGACAGGCTTACTATTATGGACGGCAGTCTTGAGGAGATCAGACGTGAGCACGCGTCGATCACGTGGAGAGATAGCGACTCGATTACTCAGCAGCTCTTCTTCCTATTGAACACATTTAGGGGCGTAGAGGTTGAATTGGCAGAAGTAGAACGAGTGGTGGACGACGAGGAGTTCCTGCCAAATCTGGGTAACAGAAAAAGGATCGAGTTGGCCAAGGGGTCGAATGAAGAGGCCAGTAATCGAGAACGCGCCATTTATAGACTTATGCTTCTAGGAGTCGTCGAGGATTACCTGGTTGAATCGTCGAAATTTGTGGTCAACCTGGTCAGCATCTCGTCTCCTGAGATAGCTGATGCGCTGGTCGATTTTGTCAATCGCACTAACCCAGGCTCGCAACGCTCCTCAGTCGATGCATTTGCGGCTCAAGCCAGCAGTATGGAACTTCGAGAAGCTGTCTTCGGGGCCGCAAGGGAGCTCATCATCTTCATCTATGACGTTATTGTGGAATCCAGGCGCCGTTCTCTACGCGAAATGTACGTAGCCGTTCGCGACACTGCACCCGAAGGAGACGAGCTAAGAGACAGAGTGTTGGACTATCTGACCAGAGGGGATATCAGCCCGGTCTTGGAGGAATTGCTTGAGTCCTCTGAGTTCGACTATATGAGCTGGGAGCAAGAGCTGGCCAAGCTGGAAGGCGTGGAAGACGCTCGGGAGCTGCGCGGTAACTCTGCCAGGCTGCTGGCGTCTTCGCCCTTCAATCCTGGCTTGCTGTTCGCCAGAGCATATTCAGAAATCATTCATCCAGAGGGTGACCTGCAGGACTTCCGGTCAAATCTGGAGGCTTCCGTAAACTCAGCCCGAGAAAGATTCGGAGTCTCTGAGTCTGCACTAGATGAGTTTGCCGGCCGCATTTTGACTTCTCTTGAAACTGACTCCTTTGATGGAATGGCAGAAGTTGTGGATGCGGTGGAGCAGCTCGGCCTGGCGACGGAAACTACTCAACAGATCGAGGAGAGGGCAATGAAAACACCAGACTACGATCTAGGAGTCCGGGTTCTTGCCCTAGCCAATAGTATGCGTCAGCTATCAAACGATCTTGATTCGGCTATAGGGAGCGCGACTCATGGCGGATGAAAGCAGAAATCCTCTAGAACTTGATGTTGTAGTTCAGAAATTTTCCGAGTCTGCGGAAGCACTGGCAAATGTAAGGGAGCAGTTGCGGGTGTTGACCGAGCTGCGCGAGACTGAGGAGAGAGCGAATGCCAGCCTCCAAGAGACTGCAGAGCAGGTTACAGGCTTCACTGCCGAGGCAGCAAAAATCCTCAGAGGGCTAGAGGAGGCACAGTCCAGAGTGGCAGAGGTGCTCAAGACCGGAGCAGACCTGCTGGACAGGAGCGAGTTGAAAGGGATGGCAGAGACTGTCAAAGCGAACTCACAGTCAATATCTGGCGTTGACAGTCGTGTTGTTGCTCTCGACGAGAAGGTTACTGAGTTGGGCACTATCGTACGCAATCTACAGACTTCGATTGGACAGGACTTAGAAAGTCTGAGAGGAAGCCTCCAAGAAGTTCACACAGATGTGAAAGACCCCATTATTGTGAAACGTTGGTTCTGACAGATGCGCATGTTGTAGCAAGTCTCTCCACAAGGCTTTTTAGCACAGTCAGGCTTGAACGTCGAATGGGCCCTTCACGGGCCAAGTGATTTTCTCCTTCATTTGCATTAGCTCGCGGCCCAGAATTTTGGGGTCCACTTCGGATGTCCAAAGAGTAGAGGTAGGACATCGTAGAAGCGGCCTGATGGGCAAGGAGTACGGGCCATATAGTGGTATGCGCAATTGCGGCAATGCCCGAATGCTTCTCGTTACATCTTCGCCAGAGTCCCGCAGTCCTTCTTTATAAGCTCTTCTCTAACAGGGCATATTGATGCCGCCAGTAGGGGGTACCCTTTCTGGCGTAGGACTCGCTCTGGATGCCGGAGCGGACGAGCGCGGCGATGGCGAACTGGGCGCGTTTGGCGACGGCGGACTTGACGGCCAGATGGGCGAGCGCGTTCGACAGTCTTTGCCCGCGTGCTTGTTTTGTTACGCCTGTGGTCTTGAGGACTGCGTAGGTCTCAGGGGCTGAGCCTGAGGAAGGGAAGTGCTGGTCGGTGAATGCGTAGAAGAAGCCGACATCTTCCCCTTGGGGAGAGACGGCCACGTATGAACAGTCGTGCCCCGGCTTATAGAATTGGCCGATGAACTGGTCGAAGAGAGGTTGGGGCAGGCTTTCGAACAGGAAACTGTCTGCAAAGGCTTCATTGGCGATGCGGTAAAACATGGATGCTTCGCCTTGGAACAGGCGGGACCAATCCAGCTGGCGGAAGCGGAAACCTTTTGCGAGCGCGCCTTTGTAATCGCTTTCCGTCTGCTCCAAAAACCGATCGAGGTTGCCGAATGCGGTCGAATTGTAGTCGACTTTGCGCTCGAATCCTGCGGCCAGGAAGTGCTCCACGTAGTCGGGCGGGTTGACCGGTTCCCAGGGGAAGCAACGCTGATCGCGCTCGTTCACGCGAAAGCGGTAGGGGAGCCAGGTGTTCAGGTTCAGGGGTCCGTACACGTGCGACGCCTTGCCCTGCAGAAAGCCGCAGGCGGCATCGATCAGTAACTGGGCCGCCTTTTCGGCACCGGCGAGACGGGTGTCGACCTCAAAGAAGCCGACATAGCCGGTCTGCGGATAGCGGGATGACAGGCTGGCGCCGATGCGACCGATGGGGGCGCCGTCCTGTTCCAGGATCCAGAAGTCGCGCGGCACTGGCAGCTGCATTTCGATGAGCCCCTGCTCCAACTGCTCGGGGATGAGCGCGTTGCGATAGCGGCCAGAGCGGAGTTGGGTCGGGAGCAGGGAAAACGCGTGGGCAAAGGCATGCTTGTCTTCGGCGTGTGCGAAATTATTGAGCTTCATTGCAGGATTCTCACCTCCCCTTTGGCGGCGTCCATGCGGACACGCTGGCCCGTCTGCAACTTCTGCATCAGGCCTCCGGTAATGCCGACGATGGTGGGAAGTCCAAGTTCGCGGGCGACGACGGCTGAATGGGAGAGCAGACTGCCGCGTTCGATGAGCAGGCCGGTGCAGGAGGGGTAGAGGGGGACCCAGCCGGGATCGGTTCGGGATGTGACCAGAATCTGCTGATCGAGCTGCTCGGCCTCCTGCGGTGTGCGGGCAACGAGGACGACGCCTTCGACGACGCCGGGACAGCATGGCGTGCCGGTCAGAGTGTTGGGATCATCGGTCGCGCTTTGATCGAGTTCGGGGCGCAGGAGGTCTGCCGCGTCGAGGAGTTGGGGCTGCTGCGCCCAGACGCCCACTGCGCCCTGGGTAAGGAAACGGTCGGGCGGGGCGGGGGCCTGGCGGAATTTAGCGTACTCCTGCCGCCTGAGGGTTGCCAGTCCGCCCAGATCGGTTACGGCCAATCGGCCCTCGACAAAGGCGGATATCTCGTCCAGGGTCAGATAGAAGACGTCGTCGACGGCCTCCAGTACGTGAAGACGGACCAACTGCAGGCCGATGCCGCGGAACAGATGGCGGGCGAGGCCGAAGACCTTGGTTCTGTCGAAGCGAAGGTTTTCGCGTTGCCGGACGGTGCGCCGCGCCTGCTTGAGTACCCAGCGGTAGACAGGCCGTTTCCAGGCGGACAGAGCACTGTCGATCCGGCCCTCGGCTGCATTGCGGATCGCTTTTTCGCGCTCGATCATGGCGTCGATGTCATAGGCTTTGTCGCGGACGTAGCGGGCGATTGCGCTGATGACGAAGGTGGGATCGTCGTGCAGGTCCGGTTCCTCCAGCTTCAGCTCGTTGACGGAGCGGAAACCGTAGAGGTCAAGAAACTCGCCGAGCATGGCGGCGATGTGGGGCGCCTGGTCCCGTTCCTGCCAGAGCTGAGCAGGCGGCGATTCGATGAACCAGGCCCTGGTTTGGGCGTCGCCCTGGTCGATGCAGGCGGCTATCCTCATCAGCATGCGGGTGGGCGCGGTGCTCACGAGGCCGCCTTCGCCGCATAGGAGGTCATTCTGGAGAGAGGAGGCGTCGCCCGGCTGGCGCTGAGGGCCTTCGGCGGTGCCTGATTCGGGCTGATCCTGGCAGATCCAGCTCTCGGTAAGTTTTTTGAGGAGTCCGAAAAAGACCATGCAGAGATAGTCGTTGATGATGGGCGCGTGCCATCTCTGGAGTAGTTCTTCCTCGATGGCGGCGTAGTGTTCCAGCAGTGCGTTCAGGGACATTGTGTCGAAGTCAAGCCGGCGCGACGGCTCGTAGACGGCAGAGAATCTTGTCTGAAACTCGTCGACGATGCGATCGAGACGGATGAAATGCCAGATGGTTGTGGCGGTCACGGCAAGTTGGCGGAGGCGCGAGGGGCGGGGCGGCTCTTGCAATTCGTCGAACAGGGATGATAGTTCCGGGCCGAGGCTCTGCTGCAGGCCCATCATCGTCTCCATGAAGGCGTCGCTGCGCCCGCCGACAGGCAGCATACGTATGAGCCGGTACCAGTTGATGAGGTTGTAGTAGATGCGGCCCTGAATCAGGCCGAGCATATTGCGAAACATGTCGTCGTGTTCCTCGACGACATGTTCGGGGATGCCCATGATTTGGCAGAACTGGATGTAGACCTGCCGGTAGGCCCTGCTGGCGAAACTGAAGGTCAGGGGAGAGGTTATCCCTTCGTAGCTTTCGATGATGTTGGCGTTGTCCCAGAGGGCGTATTGCGGGCCGATTACGTCCTTGTCGTAGAAGGCCTCGGGGGGAAGGGTGGTGATGGGGCGCGTCTGCAGAAGGAAGAGCTGGCCGTCCTGGTCGAACGCCCATTCGCAATCCTGGGGCGAACCGATCATCTCTTCGATGCGCTGTGCCTGTTCTGCCACCGTCTTGACCTGATCATCGGAGAGGCAGGGCCGCGACTGGTCCTCGGCTGGAACGGGAGCCAGTTGGATGCCGCCTTGGGCGCGCTGGCGGTAGGCTTCGGTCTTGCGGGCGATCTTGGCTTCGACAGATTGGGTGCGGCGGTCGACGGTGAAATGATCGGCTTCCAGCGCGCCGCTTACGAGGCCTTCGCCCAGTCCATAGACGGCATCGACGATGATCTGATTGCGGTCGAGCGGCGCGACGGGATTGCGCGAGAAGGCGACACCGGACACTGCTGCCGGCACCATTGCCTGGATGACGACGGCGACGCGGATGCCGCTGACGGGCAGTCCCTGCTGTTGGCGGTAGGTGAGGGCCCTTTCGGAGAAGCCAGAGGCCCAGCAGCGCCTGACCGAGGCCGATATCGCGTCATCTCCCTTCTGGTAGAGGAACGAAGAGAGCTGGCCGGCAAAGGAGGCGGTGGGGGAATCTTCGTCGATGGCGCTTGAGCGAATTGCGAGAAATGCGGGGGCCAGGTTCATGGTTTCGATCATCCGGAACAGTTCGTGCTCGACCTGGGCGGGGAGCGGCTTGGAAAGGAAAAGCTCTTCAACCTGGCGGGCAAACTGGCCGCGGTCGCCCGCGAGTGTCAGCCGGTCGTGCAGCCCGTGTTGGTTGACGAAGGCATCGAAAGCGCGCGCGGACAGACAGAACCAGGTTGGTACACAAAGGCCGTGCTGGGTGATGCGGGCCAGGTTGGCGGCCTTGCCGCCGCCGTCGGCAAGAAAGAGGGAGGGTTTGTCGCGACTGGTAAGGATTATTGTCATACAGTTATCCGGTGCTTCTGAGCCATGTGCTCAACGGGACTACCCACACGTGCAGTGCCAGCGAAATTGTTGCTCCATGCTCGATAATTTTGAAGCGGTAGGGCGCGAAGAGAAGGAGAGACAACAGTGCAATCAGGATGCCCTCAAGGGGCCACAGTATTTGTCCCAAACCTAGCCCAAGCGCGCCCAAGGCGGAGAGAGCGATCATGCATATCGTAAGGCCAAGCGTCTTTGCAGGTCCATAGTGGGAGAGGTAGGTCTGCAGGAGCGGATGCGCGCTTGGATCGAGCTTGCGGCAGATTTCGTAGGTGAAGAAGGCGCCGAGGACGGTGATGCCAAGAAACGCGGGCTGCAGGTGGCGCCAGGCATCCGGGTTGCCGGCCAGGACACAGAAGTAGGAGAGCGGGAGAATGATAACCTGGTGGGAGGCGGCATAGAGGAGCGGGCGGTTCGCCAGCCAGGTGCCGGCGTAGAACTCGCGGTACATCAGCCACAGATAGCCGGTGACCAGCAGGTAGGAGATGCCTGCCGGACGGTTGGCGAGCCCGACGGCAACACTAAAGAGGAGCATTGCGACTGCGAGCCCCTTGACGGCAACCGCCACTTGGTCAGGCGCGATGAGTCCTCTGGGCAGCGGCCGGTGGGGATGGGCAACTTTATCTTTTTCGTAGTCCTTATATTCGTCCATGATTCTGAGGACGGCGAAGAACAGAAAGGCGCCCGCGGCGGCGATGGCAGTAGTTATCCAAGAGGCAGCGGCAGATTCGGCAGGCGCGGCCGCGCCGCCCAGAACGTTGCCGGACATTGCCAGCCCGACCACCAGGACCAGGTAGGAAGGCAAGGGCAGCCGCTCCTTCAGGAAGGTTATCCAAGCGCCCATTTTGCACCTCGTGTCAGGCTTCTGTGGCGGTCGATGCGGGACCTGTGCCTGCGATCGCGGACGATGCGCGTGCGTACGATGCGGTCGATGCCGGGCAGCTGGATGTTGGGGTCGATTTCGCCCACCAGGAGGGCTTCGCCGGCGGGCGTCCGGTGGACGAAACAGTTGCTGGATTGGAGCGCGGTGTAGACGCTCTGTTCCAGTTCAAAATCGGGGTCGGCCTGGTTGGCGCGTCCGCGATACCACCAGGCGCCGTTGCCTTCGCAGGTAGCGATTCGGTCTCCCATGAAGTGCCAGGCGCGGCCCTGTTCGTCGGTGTGTTTGTCAGTTCGATTGGCGTCCTCATTGCCCAGGTATGGGCCGCAGACGTGGGGTCCGTGGACCCAGAGCCCTCTTTGGTCAGAGCGGTATGCGATTTCCGGGACGGGCTTTCCGAGGAAGAGCGTCTGGAAGTAGCCCTTTTCCCGGCTGCGCTTGACGGCGGTCTGTGCGTCTGCCACTGCGACAGGCTCGGCCTCGGTGCTGCCATAGAGATGCTTCCAATGGGCATGCGGCCAGCGCTCAAAGGCCCGCTCGAAGATCCGGCAGTCGGTCAGCGCGCCGCCGACGTGGACGCTTTTGAGGCCGGGGAGCGCTGCGTGTTGCGTCAGGTGCGACAGAAAGGCGGGGCCGCAGGTCAGGGAGTCGGGCTGCAGCGACGGCGGCAACTGGTCGATTTGGCGCAGGAGGCGGGGCTTCCAGGGATTTGGCAGCAGGAGCGAGGGCCGGCCGGAAGCGAGATTGGAGAGAACGAAATTGGCGAAGATGCAGAGGTCCGGACCTGCCAGTTCGGCGGTTTCGAGTGAACGGTTCAACACTCGATGCTGTTGGAGGAGCGCGCCCTGGGTCCTGCCCACGCCCTTGGGCGTCCCGGTCGTACCGGAGGTAAAGGTGATGATCGCCGGCGAGTCGGCATCGGTATCTTCAACGACGAATTTCCAGCCGCTTGCCGGTTGCAGCAGGCTGCGGATATTCAGTTTGTGGGGAATGCTGCGAATGGCCCGATAGCGCAGGCCCCATAGCTTTCCCAGCCAGCCGCTGACAAAAAACTTTGGCGAAACCGCCCGCGTTGCGCTTTCTATGTCGCGTGCGGGCATCCACGGTTCGATGAGGACGACGGTTGCGCCGATAGCGAGGATAGCGAACACGGCGGCGTAGAGGCGCACGCTGAGGCGGTCCTGCACGAGGATCAGGTCCCCTTTTTGGACGCCGGCGGCGACAAGCGCGTGTTGCATGGCTTTCGCCATGGTGTAAAGCTCTGCAAAGGTGGTTAGCGAGCCTGCCAATGCGCCGGGCAGCCAGATGGCAGGCCGGTGAGGGCTTTCTGCGACATGGTCAAGGGTCAGTTGGACGCAATTCAAGAGAGCTTCCTTGGGACTGACTGCATCGGTTACATGACCTCATCGACGTGGAAGGCCCGGTAGAAGAATACCTTATCACGTCGAAAGCAGTCTTGCGACAGCTGCTGCAGTTGACGGACCTGCTGCGGCCAGTGGGGGGCGATGTCTCTTGTGACGAGCATGTTCCAGTAGGCAAGGCGAGCGGAAGGCCGGGCGTGCTGCAAGAGGAGGCCAGCCGTCTTGAGGAAAAGCTCGCGGCTCATGTACTCAAATATATCGGACAGGTTGAATTTGTCGAAACCGGTCTTGTCGGCTTCAAAGAGATCATCAGTGGCACCGTGGAACAGTTTCAGTCGCGATAGATTGCGTCTTATTTTCGGGTAGTTATGCTCGCGCACATAGAAGGGCAGCGTTTGTCGAAAGGAGCCGGTTACGATGTAGTCGAGAAACGGGTTGTCGTGGGTTGGCAGGTCGGTGAGGCCCTCTTCGACGCGTCGCAATATGGGCGGGCCGGCGCTGCCCTGTACGAATCGCATGAATTCCGGGTCGCGGGCTACTCTGCCCAGAATTGGCCGGCTCAGGAGGATCCTGCAGAACAGCCGCCAGCGCCAGGTGTCCCAGCGGTTGCGGAAGAAGGCGCGGCGCGCGGGCTCGTCTTTTTCGGTGAGCAGGTCATGTATGGTCTCTCGGTTGTGGATCAGTGGGAGGATCCGCGACCCGAAGAAGCGCAGGTAGCCCTCGAATTTGCCGCGGTGGATGAGCCCGCCAGCGATGTTGTCCTGGTGCTGGTCGAAGTACATCCTGGCGGAGGGAGACAAGGAGGAACGCAGGGACTGATAGTGCACCAGGCGGTCATCGCAGGCGCGGAAGCCGAGAAAGGCGAGCAGGTCGGTATAGGAGAGCTCGGCGAAGGCAACCTGTCTGATTTCGAGGCAGGCCAGTTGGACGGCGTTGACATCGCAAGCCACGACTACGTCAGGATCGTTGGCCAGGAGGGCCAGGGAGTTGTCGCCGGCGGATGCGATAGAGAGACACCGGTCGCCTTTCTGCACTGCCAAGGCATCGAGGAGGATGTCGGCATCTTCCCAGCAGTTGGCGTAGCGAACGCGGTCGAAAGCGGCTCGATTCTGGATGGCGTCGTGGTTGGTCATCGCGGGTGGTTTACGCTAGTGGGGGGCCGGCGGCTCGGTTTCTGTGGGGCTCGCGGACTTTCGGGTTCAGAAGGGATAGACATTGGTTGTAATTGTAACTAATACGGCCAGTGCGGGAAATCCTGGACAGGCCTTTTGGAGGCGTTGGGTATGCTGGCGTTTATTTTGTTTTGTTCGCGGAGGGTGGCGGTGAACACCTTAACACCTTTTTGTCCACGAAGGGCCGCGAAGGACCGCGAAGGGCCACGAAGAACTTCCTAACACCTCTTTTCCACGAAGGACACAAAGAACACCATTGCTGGTCTGCGCTTCATCTATGAAACCTTTGGGGCTGATGCGTTGCGGGTGCGGTTGGCGTAGGGGCATGACAACGTCGATGGTGTATGGGGGCGGGGGGATTGGTCTGGTTGGGTGGTTGCTTTTGTTGCTTCAGTCGTCCCGGGTTTGGGAGGAGACGCTGGCCCGCCATTTGGTATACCAGCGGCCAAATTTGATCCAGGTGAGGAAGTTGTCGGCCTTTATGGCCTTGAAGACCTGCTTCTGGTAGGTAATGCAGTCGTCGCCGGTCATGACGTATTTTCTTTTGGGCTTGCCGTGCAGACCCTCAAATACCAACCACTGGTTGCTGACAAAGATAAGGGTATGATTGGCGACATGCTCGGCCTCGGGGCCTAGAAGCTGAACATGGATCAGGTCCTCTATTCCGGCCAGTTTCCGCAGTAGATTCCTGGACATGACGGGGTTGGTAAGGGTTGCGCGGGTAAGGGGGGTGAACAAGACGGCTACGATTCGCCAGACTTCGAATTCATCCAACGTGCCGTCGGCGGCGTGGCTGACCATATTGTGTACATTTTCGAGCTTTAGGGGCACGAGAAAATCGTAGCTGTCCGGCAAACCCGGATCAATGTGGATTTGGTTTTCTTCTATTCTGGCGGTCAGCTCCTCGCCGGTTTCCTCGATGGTGATGCCTATTACGTCGAACAGACCGGTGAAGAATTCGACTAGCTGTTCGGTCTGGACGATTGCCCGCCAGAGGTCTACTGCCCGGTCGGTCTGCGGCTCGTTGTTCATGGTTTAATCCATGGCTCTTAACATGGAATCGGAGTCAGTGCGCGTTTTGGCGAACTGGCATAAAGGGCTCGGGTTGTTGTCACCTCGAACGCGGATGTGGACGGCTGGCAGGCTGTCCTGCTTGATCTGGATAGAACGGGAAATTTATCAATAAGTTTTCACCCGCGGTGGCGCGGGAGGTTTTTGCTATCGGGCGACCAGTTCGATGCGGTCTGCGTAACGGCGGAAGTCAGCCGTGTTGAAGGTCAGCAGCCTGCGCTCTCCGTAGGCCAGCATGGTGGCGACGATGTTGGCGTCGTGGATTTGTTTACCGCCTACGGGGGTCTGGCGGCATAGCGCTATCAGCCGGTCGGTAACCACTGGCCCGTCCTCCAACACCTCGAAAGCTGCGGCGAATCGGTTCAAGTCTTCGAGTGCTTCATCGCGGGAAATGGCCACCGGCCAGGCCTGTGGACGGGTGACTACTGCCAGGTATTCCCGTAGGATCTGACGGCTGATGCGAAGCGCCTCTAGCTTCTCAATCGCGCTCTCCAAGCTGGCCCTGGCGGCTTCGTGGTCCGGGGCCTCAATGAAACGGGCATTTACCAGCACGTTGGTGTCCACAAACATAATGGAGGCTAGATCCTCTCCTAGTAGATATCCTCTCGTCTGAGACTGAGATCTTCCGGCCAGCCTCCAGCCGAATGTACGGGTAACACTTCGTCCAGATTGAATCTTTGAGCCGAAGCTTTGCGCCGGAGCAGCAGCGTTTCGGCATCCATGTCCACTTCTGCGGTCTCCCACCCGGCGGCGCCCCAGGCCAGCGCCTGGCTGTGGCCGTTGCCGCCGGCCTGATTGGACCACCAAGGTCGATGAAGACGGGCTGACGCGGGCAGTGCGAAGCCGATGACGGACTCGATTTCGCTGAAGGTGGTTCTCCACTCCGGCGTTGCGAGTCCGTTCAGATATATGTATAGCCCCTGGTACTTTCCCCTTGCCGCCATTTGCCGGTACTGCTGCTCTTTTTGCATCGCCATACTTAGCCTCCAGGTCAACGCCAGATGCAATTGCTGGTTAGTAACTACCATTATAGTTAGTTAGTACTCAGGGTGCAACTCTTGTTCTGCAGCGGATGTTCTGGGGTGCGGAGGAAGACTCTTGGCCTACACGCATGGCCTTACTTGAAATCTCCATTGGATGAACAGTGCATCGGGACATGTGCCATCCTGTCCCGTTCGTTGACCTGTGGGGGGACGTCCGCTATACTGAGCGCAGCCCTATACCAAGTATTCGCGCCCTATAGTAAGGAGTGTCACGATGGCATCTGTACGGACGGCACCCGTCGCTCAAGAGAGCGGCTCGCCCGAGCTTGCGGCGGCCGAATCTGCTGGCAGTGTCAGAGAGTTTTATGCTGAGAACGGCTATTATGTGTTGCCGGATGCGTTGACGCCGGTGGAGGTGGAGGCGCTGCGGGCGGAGACGACGGCTATCTGTAGTGGTGAGCGCGGGGATGTGGACGGCTTTGAGATGAGTGTGCCGGGGGAGAGTGAGGAGGATGTGCTGCGCCGATATTTGTGCGTCCATTTTCCGCACAAGATTTCGGAGATGATGTTGGATTATCTCGGCACCGGCAGATCGCGGATGTGTTGACCCAGGTCATCGGGCCGAACGTGAAGTGTATGCAGTCGATGCTGTTTATCAAGGCGGCGGGCAAGCCGGGCCAGGCGTGGCACCAGGACGAGTTTTCGATCCCAACGCGGGACCGGACGCTTACGGGCGCGTGGATCGCGCTGGATGACGCCACGGTCGAGAACGGCTGCCTGTGGGTGATCCCGGGCTCGCATAAGCGCGGAATTATCTGGCCGCAACACGACCACGTGGACCCGCAGTTCGATTGTGCGGGCGAGGCGTACGGCTTTCCTTATGGTGATGAAGACTCGATCCCGGTGGAGGTGGAGGCGGGCGCGATCGTCTTTTTCAACGGTTATCTGCTGCACCGCTCGTTTCCGAACCAAGCGCAGAGCGGTTACCGGCGGGTTCTGGTAAACCACTATATGAGCGCGGAGTCGCTGCTGCCGTGGCGGAGCCCGAAGGAAAACGAGCACATGGCAGTTGCTGACTACCGGGATGTCGTGATGATTGCGGGCGAGGACCCCTACCCGTGGAAGGCGTACGAAGAGCTGGCGGCGCCGCAGGTGCGGCCGACGCTTGAGGGCGGCTGTGAGACCTGGAGGCGGGGACGTAAACGGGAGATTCTGCCATTCTTCAAGGATGGATTCCGGCCTGGAGACGCGCCGGAGGATGACGACTGATCTCGGCTTTCGCAGCGGGACGGTCCAAGGCAATTCAGATTCCGTTGACATTTTGGGAAGAGCGTTCAGAATTCAACACGAACGGAACGTCTGGAGGCCTGATCGGGATGTTTCTCGCTTGAGTCTTGTGAGAAACACAACTGATCAATCCGCGAAGTCACGCGAAGGGACGCGAAGAACACCAGGGGCGTATCGGATTTTCTATTGCGTAACTGCGCGGCCCAGCGGGGATTGGTTGAACTTTACTCCCGCAGATCGCTGTTCAGGCAAACGTTAGCGAGCCCTAGTCATCGGGCAGTTGCACGCGAAATTTTCACCTATATTCACGTCTGTTAATAAGGAGTAGCACGATGGCATCTGTTCCTAAGGCCCCGGTCTCGCACGCAAACGGCTCGCCCGACTTGGCGCAGGCAGCCAATGTCCCGGAGATGGGCAACGGCGTGCGGGCGGGGGCGGCATCTTCTGAGAATATCAGGCAGTTCTATGCTGAGAACGGCTACTATGTTTTGCCGGATGCGCTGACGCCGGTTGAGGTGGAGGAGCTGCGGGCGGAGACGACGGCTATTTGTAAGGGTGAGCGGGGCGATGTGGACGGCTTTGAGCCGGGCATGCCGGGCGAGAACGAGGATGATGTGCTGCGCCGTTATCTGTGCATCCATTTTCCCCACAAGATTTCCGAGATCATGTTGGATTATCTCGGCCACTCGCATATCGCCAATGTGCTGACTCAGATCATCGGGCCGAATGTGAAGTGCATGCAGTCGATGCTGTTCATCAAGGCGACGGGCAAGCCGGGCCAGGCGTGGCACCAGGACGAGTATTTCATACCCACACGCGACCGGACGCTGACGGGGGCGTGGATCGCTTTAGATGATGCCACGATTGAGAACGGGTGCTTGTGGATTGTGCCGGGCTCGCACAAGCGCGGCATTATCTGGCCGCAGCACGACCACGACGATCCGCGCTTCGACTGCGCGGGCGAGGCCTACGGTTTCCCCTATACGGACGAGGACTCGATTCCGGTGGAGGTGAAGGCGGGTTCGCTGGTATTCTTCAACGGCTACTTGCTGCACCGCTCGTTCCCGAACCGGGCGCAGAGCGGGTACCGGCGGGTGCTGGTGAACCATTATATGAGCGCGGAGTCGCTGCTGCCGTGGCGGAGCCCGAAGGAAGGCCAGCACATTGCGACTGCCGACTACCGGGATATTATTATGATCGCGGGCGAGGACCCCTATCCGTGGCACGGGTATGAAGAGATGGCGGCGCCGAAGGTACGGCCCTCGGGCGAGGGGGGCTGCGAGCAGTGGCGGCGAGGAGACAAGCGGGAAAAACTACCCTTCTTCAAAGATGGATTCCGACCTGGAGACGCACCCGAAGATGACGACTGATCTCTGTTTTCGCAACGCAAAGGAACTGGTCGCGGGCATCCGCGGCGGCAGTTTTTCCAGTGTGGAGGTAACCGAGGCGCACATTGCGCAGATCGAACGGGTCAACCCGGCCGTGAACGCGGTGGTGACTTTTTTGCCGGAGCAGGCGCTGGAACGCGCGCGGGCCGCGGACGATGCACTGGCGCGCGGTGAAGAGGTCGGACCGCTGCACGGTCTGCCGATGCTGCACAAGGACACGACGGACACGGCGGGCATCCGCACGACGTACGGTTCGCCGATCCACCGGGACAATGTGCCGGCGCAGAGCCAGCTGATCATCGAGCGGCTGCATGCGGCGGGCGCGATCCCGATGGGGAAGACAAATGTGCCGGAGTTCGGGGCGGGCTCGCAGTCGTTCAACCCGGTGTTCGGGGCGACGGGCAATCCGTACGATCCGAGCAAGACGTGCGGGGGCTCGAGCGGCGGGCAGGCGGTGGCGCTGGCGTGCGGGATGACGCCGATTGCGGACGGGAGCGATATGGGGGGTTCGCTACGCAACCCGGGGAACTACTGCAATGTGGTCGGCTTCCGGGTTTCACCGGGCCGGGTGCCGGTGTGGCCGAGTATGGCGGGCTGGTCGGGGCTGTCGGTACAGGGTCCGATGGCGCGCACTGTGGAGGACGTGGCTTTTCTGCTGAGTGTAATTGCGGGGCCGGATGCGCGTTCCCCGATTGCGCAGACGGAGCCGGGCAGTATTTTCGCGCGTCCTTTGGAGCGCGATTTCAGCGGTGTGCGGATCGCGTACAGCGCGGACCTGGGGGGAGAGTTTCCGGTGGATCCGCGGGTGAGGAACGCCATCGAGGCGCAGTTGCCGGCGTTTGGTGAGCTGGGCTGCGAGGTGACCGATTTCAGTGGCGCGGGCGCTGGGCGTCAGCGGGATGACGGTCCGGGCTTGCCGGACTTTGGCGACGCGGACGAGATCTTCAAGATTATGCGGGCGTGGAGTTTCCATCTTTCGCACGGGCCGTTGCTGGCGGAGCACCGTCACCAGATGAAGGACACGATTGTCTGGAATATCGAAGAGGGGGAGAAGTTGAGCGGCGCGGATTTGGGACGGGCGGAGGCGATGCGCACGGAGTTGTATCAGGCGATGCGCGTCTTTATGGAGACTTACGAGTTCCTGCTGCTGCCGGTCAACCAGGTCCCGCCTTTCTCGGTGGACGTGCCTTATCCGATGGCTATCGACAGCGGGGACGGCATCGTCGAGATGGAGACCTATATTGACTGGATGAAGTCCTGTTACTTCATTACTGTGACCGGGCATCCGGCTATTTCGGTGCCGTGCGGATTCACGCCGGAGGGTGTTCCGGTGGGCGTGCAGATTGTGGGCCGGCACCGGGACGATTTCGGTGTGCTGCAGATGGCGCACGCTTTTGAGCGGGCGACGCGGGTGGGGGAACGTAGGCCGGGCGTTTTGGCGGGCAGTGGATAGTGGTAAGTGGCCAGCTTCACTCGATGGCGGGCGGTCTGCCACCTTAGGCCCCGCCACTTCGCGTGAATGGGTTTGGCGCAGTTCGCTGAAGTGGTTTTTTGTGGAAGGACGCGGGTAAGGAGGAGGCGAGCAACAGAAATCAACCTGAGCAACAACGCATCTGGACTGTCGCCGAGGCCCATTCGCAGCTATGCGAAGTCCTGTGGCTCGCCGCGGAGGTAGGGCCTCAACAGATCGGCACGGACAGGCCATTCGTCGTCGTGCCCGCCGCATCGTGGTACGCCCACGAGCATTCCCAAAGGCTGCCCCAACAAGAAAGTCGTATACCTGTGGGCAGGCGGCTGTTGGAAAACATGCCGCGCGGGATTGACCTTGAACTCCCCAGTCGACGCGAAGTCGAACGCACGATTCCATTTCTGAAACAAAAACCGAATGAGCGGCTATCTCCTCGACACAAACATTGTCTCGGAGATTCTTACAGCTACGCCTGATGTTCGGGTTCGCGCTTTTTTTGGCCGGGCAGGAAGGGCTGTGGTTGTCGGTTATTGCCTTACCAGAGTCAAGCCCACGAGGAGGGAGGGCACCCACAAGGGGTGCCCTTCTACGAGGTGATCTGACTCGAACGGGATTTCAGCGGGCCTGGGGAAGCTGGCGGCGATTAGCTGGCAGGCTTTGTCATACCCCAGATGCGGGCGGCGGTCCCTCCAAGAATTCGCTCCTTGTCGTCGTCGCCTAGAAACGGCAGGCCCTCGCGGATGAGGCGTAGCTCCTGTTCAAGTGAAGGCCAGTTGTGTTTGGCGCGATGGTGGCCGGGGTATCCGGTGCCCCAGATCATGCGGTCGGCGCCGAAGGCTGAGAATACGCGAACGATGAAGGGGTGGACATCGTCGTAGGGATAGGGCTGGCGGGCGTGCCCGTTGACATCAGAGAGTTTGACGTGGACGTTGTCGTAGCGGGCGAGGTCGACGATGGGCTGGTAGGCGGCGTTATCGGCGTCTACCTTGGGGTAGCCGAGGTGGTCGAGGATCAGGGTCAGATGGGAGTAGCGGCGGGCGATTTCCGCGATCTGGTCGGCCTCTGCGGCGCTCAGGTGGAACTGGATGACAGCGTTGGCGGCGGCGATTTCCTCCCACATGGGCCCGTTTTGGGCTGTCAACAGGATCTTTTCATCGGGATAGTACATGGGATGGAAGCGGAAGCCGGCGAGGCCGCGGTGGTGGAGCCAGTAGTGGACTTGCTCGGCGTTGGCGGGATCCTGCGGGTCGATGAGGCCGTGGCCGACGAAGCGATGGGGGAAGCGGGCGGCGGAGTCGGCGATGTAGCCGTTGTCCCAGGTAGACCAGCTGGTTTGGACGAGCACGGCCCAATCGACGCCATGCGCGTTCATTTCTGCCAGCAGCTCTTCGGTGGTGCCGGGTTCGTCGGGGTAGGAGTTCCAGGTGGGGGCGGTGGGGCCGACGGGATATTTGGGCGGGTCGATTTCCCAGACGTGAACGTGGGTGTCAACAATCATAGGGTGAACCTCCCGGAAGTGTGCGGCGGCCAAGAAGCGGCTGCAAAGGGGTTGACGAAGTATAGACGGGCGTTTTTTTATTTGACCGTCAATGCAAGCGTTCGTCGGCCTGCCCACGAGCCGCGGGTGTTTGGCGGCCAGGCGGCAGGTTTGGCATAATGCAGTAAACGCGCGCCGAATTTGAAATGTGGTTGAACTGATTCAGATGATTTTACTCATCCCCGCCGTCTGAATCAAATGGATTTCAGGCGGATGCTGGAAGCGTTGGCGATTTGCCTGCTCATCTGAAAGCTGAGGCACAGCGGTGAACCGACGGCAGTTGGGCGCCGAGGCAGGACCGGACGGCACTTTCGCCGGTAATGCGGGTTGCCTTGGCAGATTCGGGAAGCGCACTCTACCCTTGGCCGAACGGCCGCAATCCCCAAAGGCAGATTCGACATTATGAAAAGAATTCACAGACAGCTGACCCTTCTACTCATTGTGTTGGCGGTGGTGCTTTCTGGCTGCAGTGCGATATCGAGCGAGGAGATGCCGGCCAGCGACAGCGAACAGGTGGCGGAGGCTACCGTAGAGCCGGTTGAGGAAGCGACTGCTACAACGGCGCCGGTTGTAGAAGCGACTGCGACGCCGGAGCCGGAACCGACTGCGGTTGCGATCGGGCCGCCGCCGGCCTTCAGGGAAGAGTTGCAGGCGACAGACCCGGCGACGGTTGTGCTGGGCGCGGGCAAGCCCCAGGTGGTCGAACTTTTTGCTTTCTGGTGACCGGTCTGCGTACGCTTTGCGCCTGTGGTTCACAGGCTCGAAATTGATTACTGGGGACAGGTTGAGTTCATCTATCTGGATATTGACGATAGTGCGGTAGGGCCCTACAAGCAGCAGTTTAACTTTCGGTACCAGCCCCATCTGATCCTGCTGGACGGGGAGGGGAATGTGGTGCAGGAGTATGTGGGGGCGCAACCGGAAGCGGACTTGCGCGCGGCGCTGGACAACCTGATTGCAGTTAGCAGCGGCCAGTGATCGGTTGCAAGCAACTGCAGAGGTTGACGGCCGCGGGAAGCCGGTTATAACGACATGAAGGCAGAACTCGGCGAAGTGACGATCGCTCAACTGCAAGAGGATATGGCCGCGGGCGCGCGCACGGCTGCCGGCATTGCCGAGTGTTATCTGACGGCGATTGAGGCGGTTGACGGCGCGCTGTGCTCGGTGATCGAGACCAACCCGGATGCGGCGGCGATCGCGGCGGGGTTGGATCGCGAGCGGTTAGACGGCCATGTGCGGGGTCCGCTGCACGGGATTCCGATCCTGCTGAAAGACAATATTGATACGGCTGACCGCATGCAGACGACGGCGGGCTCTCTGGCTTTGCTGGGCTCGCGTGCGGCGGGGGATGCGACGGTGGCGGCGGCGCTGCGGGAGGCGGGCGCGGTTATTCTGGGCAAAGCTAATCTCAGCGAATGGGCCAACTTCCGCTCCACCAGTTCGACGAGCGGCTGGAGCGCGCGCGGGGGTCAGTGCCGCAACCCCTATGATCTCAGCCGCAACCCGGGCGGATCGAGTTCCGGGTCGGGCGCGGCGGTAAGCGCTGGTTTGGCGGCGGCGGCGCTGGGTTCGGAGACGGACGGTTCGATCGTCAACCCATCGGGCGCCTGCGGCATTGTTGGCATCAAGCCGACGGTCGGATTGAGCAGCCGGGCCGGTGTGATCCCGATCTCGCATACGCAGGATACGGTGGGGGCGATGGCGCGCACGGTTGCTGACGCGGCGGCTGTGCTTGGCGCGCTGACGATGGCCGACGCGCGCGATGCAGCGACTGCGGCGAAGGGGAGGACGGTTCACGGCGACTATCGCCCATTTCTCGACGCGGACGGCTTGCGCGGGGCGCGCATTGGGGTGGCGCGCGAAGGGGTGAGCGGATATCACGACGGTACCGAGAAAGTTTTCGAGGATGCGATCCGGGCTATCAGGGACGCGGGGGCGGAGGTGATCGATCCCGCCGACATTCCGACCGTTGGCAGCGAGGAAATGGGCGCCAGTGAATTGGTCATTATGCAGACCGAGTTCAAGCATGGCGTTGCCGCATATTTGGCGACGCGGACTGTGGTGAATGCGGACCTGCCCCAGCCCGGTTCGCTGGCGGACCTGGTGCGTTTCAACCGGGAGCACGCGGAGCAGGAGCTGGTCCATTTCGGCCAGGAGCGTTTTGAGTTGGCGCTTGAGAGCGGACCGCTTGATGGGGAGGACTATTTGAAGGCTCTGGCGACGGGACGGCGGCTGGCGGCGGCGGAGGGGCTGGACGCGGTGTTGGATGCGAACGGTCTGGATGCGTTGATTGCGCCGACGGGCGGGCCGGCGTGGCCGCTCGACCCGCAGGATGGGGATGCCGTTCATGGCGGCAGTTCGCGCTGCGCGGCGGTGGCGGGATATCCGCTGGTGACGGTGCCGGCGGGATTTGTGCCGCCTGTAAGCGAGACGGGCGCGGAGATCGGACTGCCGATCGGGCTCTCATTTATGGGGCGGGCGTGGAGCGAGCCGATCTTGATCCGTCTCGCTTATGCTTTTGAGCAGGTCACGCAGGTGCGGCGGCCGCCGGAACCGCGGGGATAGCGGTTAGTGGTCAGTTCGTCTAGCGATGTAGTTGGCTTTTTGGAGTGAGGAGAGAGGATGAACCTGCAAACTGATCTCAAGTCGGAGCACGTCAGCCATCTGGTTGTCAGCGGCTGCGCGCAGGTGGCGGTCGGCACTTCGGTTCGCGATACGCTGGCGCTGATGCGGGCCGACAGACAGGTCGTCTGCCTGGTGGTGGACGAGGGCGCGGCGGCAGAGCGCGGCGGCGGGCAGACAGGCGACTCGCAACAGGTGCGGCTGGTGGGCATCTTTACGGAGCGGGATGTGATGCGCAAGGTTATCGATGTTGCGGGGTCGCTGGACAGGCCGGTTGAAGAGGTGATGACCCGGGATCCGATCACGATTGACCCGGACGCGTCGGCAGCGGACGCTTTGCGCCTAATGGACGAGAACCATTTCCGCAATCTGCCGGTCGTCGACAAAGACGGCAGGCTGTTGGGCAATATGACGC
The DNA here is from genome assembly GCA_965116395.1 of Caldilineaceae bacterium. Classification (GTDB taxonomy): domain Bacteria; phylum Chloroflexota; class Anaerolineae; order Caldilineales; family Caldilineaceae; genus Bin5. Next base: position 2,849,997 of record OZ220684.1, on the reverse strand, counting down.
ACCAGGCGATTATTCACTACCTGGCGGACCGGTATCCGGTGGAGGTATTGAATCGTCCGATTGATCCGGAGCGTTTCCCGCGCAGAGCCGAGGGTGGGTAGGGTGAACTGCAGGGGTCAGGGGTCAGGGGTCAGGGGCGAGAAACGGCATGGGGAGGAGGAGACACTGTTGGCTAGACACGTTGCTGGGGAAGATTGAACAGGGTGGCTAGCCAGAGGGGGGCGTTGCGGAGGCGCGGAACTGAAGTTTTTGGTAGTCAGTTCTTAGTTCTTGGTAACTGCTTAGCCATCTACAGTGTCTGTCTTGACCAGTTCTTTATCGCTGCCGCCATTCAGGCTATCTGATTGCGTATTCGGTTTGCGGCAGCCAGGTTAGTGGAGCAGTACTGCTGGAATGCGCAGACACGGTCGGTGAGGGATGGTTTTGTAGGGGGGCGTTGCGGGGGCGCAGCCCCTGCACAAGGGAGGGCCGAAGGCCCGACCGCCCATATGCAGGTAAAGAGTATAGAGGACCGCGGGGAGATAAGACGCCTTCGTTCGCTTCACTCAGGGTGGCAAATTGACTTTGGCTGCGTGGATTTGATTATTTTTTGCACGTGTCAATGATTGCGAATAATTGCAGTTCGATGGAGAACGCAGATGACAGATAGTGTGACGGAAAACATACAGGAATTCGAGGAATTAGAGTCGGTTGCGATCCGTTTTGCCGGGGACTCGGGCGACGGAATGCAGTTGACGGGGACCCAGTTCACCACGACTTCGGCGGTGTTCGGCAATGACATCAGTACGATGCCGGACTTTCCGGCGGAGATCCGGGCGCCTGCGGGTACGCTGGCTGGGGTGAGCGGATTTCAGGTTCTCTTTTCGAGCCAGAATGTGCTGACGCCGGGCGATGCGCCGCAGGTTCTGGTGGCGATGAATCCGGCGGCGTTGAAGGCCAGTTTGCCGGAGCTGCAGCGGGCGGGGACGATCATTGTCAATACGGACTCGTTCACGAAGCAGAACCTGTCGAAGGCCGGCTACGCGTCGAATCCGCTGGAGGACGACTCGCTGGAAGGGTACCAGGTGCTGGCGATCCCGATGACGTCGCTGAACCGGGAGGCGCTGGGCGACTTTACGGAGTTGACCAACAAGGAGCGGGATCGCTGTCAGAACTTCTTTGCGCTGGGCATGGTGTTCTGGATGTTCGACCGTTCGATGGAGACGACGCGGGAGTGGCTTTTCAAGAAATTTGCGCGCAAGCCGGTGATCGCGGAGGCCAACCTCAAGGCGATGGAGACCGGTTATTTTCTGGGTGAGACGACGGAGACGTTCCAGCATCGCTATATGGTGCGGCCGGCGGCGCTGCCTCCGGGCACGTATCGCAAGGTTACGGGCAATGAGGCGCTGTCGATGGGCCTGGTGACGGCGGCGCACAAGATGGGCAAGCCGCTTTTTTACGGCTCGTATCCGATCACGCCGGCCAGCGACATCCTGCACTCGCTTGCTTCTTTGCGCCACTTTGATGTGCGCACATTTCAGGCGGAGGACGAGATTGCAGCGATCTGTGCGGTGATTGGCGCTGCTTTCGGCGGTGCGCTGGCGGTGACGGGCACAAGCGGGCCCGGCATTGCGCTCAAGAGCGAGGCGATTAACCTGGCGCTTGTGCTGGAACTGCCGTTGATTGTTATCAATGTGCAGCGGGGGGGACCGAGCACAGGGCTGCCGACAAAGACGGAGCAGGCCGATCTGCTGCAGGCGATGTTCGGGCGCAACGGCGAAAGCCCGCTCCCGATCGTGGCGCCGGCGACGCCGTCGGACTGTTTCGAGATGGCGCTGGAAGCGGCGCGGCTGGCGGTGCGGGCGATGACGCCTGTCTTTTTGCTGTCGGAAGGGTTTTTGGCGAACAGCGCGGAGCCGTGGCAGGCGCCGAAGGCGGAGGATATTCCCGCGATCGAGGTGAAGCACCCGGAGGGGCACAGGAATGGGAACGGTCATGGGCCTTTTCTGCCTTATGAACGGGATCCGGAGACGCTGGCGCGGGCGTGGGCGCTGCCGGGCACGCCGGGCCTGGAACACAGGCTGGGCGGGCTGAGCAAGGCGCCGGTAACGGGCAACGTTTCGTACGATCCAGAGCACAACGAGCAGATGATCAGCGACCGGGCGGAGAAGATCGCGCGGCTGGCGGATGTCATTCCCGAGCAGGAGGTTTTTGGCTCGGAGGACGCTGAGCTGCTGATGGTGAGCTGGGGCGGCACGTTCGGGGTGGTGCGATCGGCGGTGGCGGCGGCGCAGCGGGCGGGCAGGTCGGTGGCGCATACGCATGTGCGCTATTTGAATCCGTTCCCGCGCAATCTGGCGGCGGTTCTGAAGCGGCACCGGCGGGTAGTGGTGCCGGAGTTGAACAGCGGTCAGCTGGCGTTTCTGTTGCGCGGCAGGCTCGGTGTGGAGGTGGAGACGTATTCGAACCTTTCGGCGCGGCCGCTCAAGATCGCCGAAGTGCGGGACATAATTGAGTCAGTTTTGGGGAGAGCATAGATGAGTACTGTAGCGACAGAGGAAATCACGCTGACGCGTAAGGATTTTGTGTCCGATCAGACGGTGCGCTGGTGCCCCGGCTGCGGGGACTATTCGATCCTGGCGCAGATGCAGCGCGTGCTGCCGGGGACGGGCGTGGCAAAAGAGAAGACGGTATTCATCTCCGGCATTGGCTGCTCGAGCCGCTTCCCCTATTACATGAACACGTACGGCATTCACAGTATTCATGGACGGGCGCCGGCGCTGGCTACGGGGCTGGCGATCGCGAATCCCGAATTGAGCGTGTGGGTGATCACGGGGGACGGGGACGGCCTTTCGATCGGCGGCAACCATTTGCTGCATGCGATCCGGCGCAATGTCAATCTGAACATCGTGCTCTTCAACAACAGAATTTACGGGCTGACGAAGGGGCAGTATTCGCCGACGTCGCGTCCGGGCACGGTGACGAAGTCTTCGCCGATGGGGTCGATGGAGCAGCCGCTGAATCCGATCGCGGTTGCGCTGGCGGCGGAGGCGACTTATGTGGCGCGTTCGATCGATTCGCATCCTCAACATCTGGCCACCACGCTGGAGCGGGCCGCCGAACACCGGGGTACTTCATTCCTGGAGATTTACCAGAACTGCGTGATCTTCAACCCGAACGAGTGGACGGAGTTGAGCGACCGCAAGAACCGGGACGACTCGATCCTTTACCTGGAACATGGCAAGCATATGATTTTCGGGAAGGACCGGGACAAGGGGATCCGGCTGAACGGTTTTACGCCGGAGGTGGTATCGCTGGATGAGGTGGATTTGGATGAGATTTTGGTGCACGATGCCACCTCGAAGCCGCTGGCGTCGATTCTGGGGAGCATGGAGTTTCCCGACTATCCGGCGGCGATGGGCGTGATCCGGGATGTGCGCAAACCGGACTATACCGGCGAACTGATGGATCAGGTTGAGACGGCCCAGGAGCAGCGGGGCGCCGGAGATTTGAATCAACTCTACCTGGCGGCGGATTTGTGGACGGTGGAGGAGAGAGAGGAGACGGAGGCGAGAGAGATTACGCCGAGCTCCTCTGACTTCGACGAGATGCCGATAACGGGATTGGACGAAGAGTATATTGATGAGATGGAGATGCCGGCAGAGGTCTTGTCGGAGATTCAGGATGTACTGGTGACCGATACGCTGGCGGCGTTGGAACCGAATGTGCCGATTACGGTGGACAGAAGTAGTTCGCTGGCGAGGACCATCCGCCAGATGAACCGGCACAACATCGGCTGTGTGCTGGTGACGGATGAAGAGGACCGACTGATGGGCATCTTCACTGAATGGGATGTCCTGAATCGGGTTGCAGGGCTCGTCGACGATCTGGCGCAGCAGACGATTGCCGACTTCATGACGCCGGACCCGCTGACTCTGAATGATGATTTGCCGATCGCACAGGCGCTGAATCTGATGTCGCTGCATGGCTTCCGCCACGTTCCGTTGGTGGATGACAACGGCCAGCCCAGCGGAATTATTTCTTTCCGCGATGTGGTTGAATATCTGAATGAAGTTTTGGAGGAAGAAGAATAGTCTGTCCTTGGGACAACTGAAAGCCTACACCATCAGCCAGTGTCCACTGGCAACCAGAAAGGGGTCCCCATGAAAATCCTTGTCGCCGGCGCTGCCGGTCAGGTCGGCTGCCGACTGGTGCGGCAGTTGTTGGAGCGCAATCACGAGGTGCGGGGCACGGTGCTGCCGGACGACCCGGCGTTGGAGCGATTGGAGGGGCTGGATATTGAGCTGGCCGCGGGCGATCTGACGGATGAGGCGTTTGTGGAAGGCGCGGTCACGGGCGTGGACGCGGTAGTTCACACGGCCAATATTGTCGGGCCCCAGTTTGACAACAATATGCAGATTGACCGGCTGATTGCGCGGGTGAGCGGCAAGCACGCGGACCACCTGGAGCGGCTGGTGTACACGAGCTCTTCGGGCGTTTTTCCCAACAACGGCGAGACGATCGCGTGCGCTTACCATCCGGTGGACGAGCGCCATCCGAAGCGGCCGATGGGCGAATATTCGCTGGGCAAGCTGATCGGCGAGGAGTTCACGAAGATGGCGGCGCGGGAGACAGGGTTGCGGTACTCGATTGTGCGGCCGAGCCATGTACAGTCGGGCGACGCGATTCTGGGCCGGTTTACGGTGGGCGCGGTGGCCGGGCTGCTCAAGAGGGGACAGAATACGCCGCTTGGTGAGCTTTACATGGCTGACGGTACGGAGCTGTGGCACGATGTGCTGGACCGGGCGGAGGACGAAAACCAGCCGTGCAGCGTGCGCGATTTGGATGGACGGCCGTGGGTGTATCAGCCGAACGATGCGCGCGATATCGCGCATTTGCTGGTGTGTGCGGTGGAGGAGCCGGGCGCGGTGGACGATTCGTTCAACTGCGGGGCGCCGGCGCCGTTCAGCTTCCCGGAGGCGGCGGCGATCCTGGCTGAGAAGAGTGGTGTGGAGCCGCTGGAGGTGCGCGTTCCGGTGCACTACCAGTATGACCATGACAACACGAAGGCACGCAGCTTGATCAACTTCCGGCCGCGCGGCGACTTGCGAGCGATGATCGAGTCGGCGCTGCTGGTACGGGATGAAGGTTTCATTGACTACGACTGGGAAGGAGTTTCCTGATGATTCGAACCGCTTTTATCGGCGCGGGCAGGCGCAGCCAAGGCGCGCACTATCCGAACGTGAACCGCTTGGAAGACGTGGAGATGGTGGCCGCGTGCGAACTGGACGAGGAACTCCTGCATGAGGTGGCAGTGGCCTACGATTTCCAGTACCGCTATGACGATCACCGGCGGATGCTGGAGGAAGTGGACCCGGACATGGTTTACTGCGTGATGCACGAGCGCTGGCTGCTGCAGACGGCGCTGGACTGTTTGAACGCGGGCAAGCATACGTTTATCGAGAAGCCGCCGGGCATGAACATGGACGAGGTGCAGCAGATCCACGATGCAGCGGTGGCGAACGATGTCATCTGCGCGGTGGGATTCCAGCGGCGGCATGCGGCGGTGACGCGGGAGGCGATGCGACAGGTGGCGCGGCTGGGACCGGTCTCGACGGCGGTGGGCACTTTCCATAAACGAATGCTGGGCGAGGATGCGTTCAGTTTCACGACGACGAACTGGGACGATCTGTGCCACGCGGTTGACCTGGTGCGCTATATGGTGGGCGGGGAGCCGGTGGAGGTGGCGGCCTACCAGGACAGGTTCGACAGCAGTTACCGCAACTGCTACACGGCACTGGTGCGCTTCGACAACGGGGCGACTGGTTTCATTCACGGGAACCGGGCGTCCGGCGGCCGCGTGCTGCGCGGGGAGCTGCACGGCACGGGCGTGGGCTGCTATTTCAAGCTCCCGCATGAGATTGAGATTACGGAAGACAACGAGGCGCGCACGCTGGGCGGCTGGCAGATTGACGGCGTGGATGAGGCGGACACGAGCCGCTATGACGGTGTGCTGTCGATGCACGAGCATATTGCGGACTGTGTGCGCACGGGTGAGAAGCCGCTGACGGATATTCGCGATGCTATCCATTCGATGGCGCTGGTGGCGCAGTTGGAAGGCGCGGAGGGCAGGGACTAGGGCTTAGTGGGAATCATACGCATGATATTGGGAGTGGGAGATGACTGTTTATAGTTTGGATGAGGTGAAGGAGCGGGGGTTGTTCCCGGGGTTTGTGGGGAAGTTTATTCACAGTGAGAATATGACGTTTGTGTACTGGGATGTTGCGGCGGATTCGCCGCTGCCGGCACATTCGCATCCGCATGAGCAGGTGATCAATATGTTTGAGGGTGAGTTTGAGATCCGGATTACGGGCGGGGAGACGCGGGTGCTGGGGCCGGGGGATGTGTATGTTATTCCGGGCGGGGCTGAGCATTCGGGGAAGGCGATTACGCGGTGCCGGATATTGGATGTGTTTCAGCCGGTGCGGGAGGAGTATGTTTGGGAGGATTGATGTGGGGAGTAGTGCAGGGCTGAGAAGGATTGTTCGGTTTTCCAGATCCTCTCGTGCCCCCTGAAGATGGCGATCGGAGTGCGAGCGATTTCTTCAATAGTTTCGTAAGTCAGACGTCCCCCTTGTGGGGGACGTTTCTTATTGTGCGTCCACTGATTCTAACTGAATCAGACGAGGCCGGGCTGCGACATAGTGTAGCAATTCTGCCGGTTTACAGTCCCGTTAATTCCGGAAAGTAGGTTGCGTAAAAGCCACTGTCTCGTGTGAGAAAGGTGTCGGCCACCGTAAGTGCGTGGGCTCCGAGGTAATCATCTTCCGCGCACTTTGTCGAGATAATCGTCGGTATTTCCTCCGTTCAGGATGCCGTAGACGCGTTCCACGGGATGTTTGCCAGCAGGCCGTTTTCGAATCAGGAGTCCTCGTTCGGTGGGTGTGAAATCGACCTCGACATTGGCGGTCATACCGAAACGATCCCGCAGATGCTTGGGAATGGTAACCTGTCCTTGTTCAGAAATGCGCATGAGCCCTCCAGATAAGAGTCTGTTTTGCCGGAATTATACTTTGATAGAGCGCAACGTCTAAATTGAACGCGGTCTTCCCATCTCAGCTGGTGGGGGAGGCGTATGAAGGAACGCGAAGAACTGCAACGGCAACTTCCTCTTTGTCCACGAAGGGCCACGAAGGACCGCGAAGGGCCACGAAGAACTGCAACGGCAACACCTTTTTCCACGGAGGACACGGAGGGCCACGGAGAACTGCAACTGCAGAACTTCCTTTTTTCCACGAAGGGCCGCGAAGAACCACGAAGAACTGCAACTGCAACACCTTTTTCCACGGAGGACACGGAGGGCCACGGAGAACTGCAACTGCAGAACTTCCTTCTTTCCGCGAAGGGCCGCGAAGAACGGCAACTGCAACTCCTTTTTCCACGAAGTACGCCTCTCTTGATCGGCTGAAGGCCAAGAAAAGCAATGTCTGTGGTCGCTGCGGGTTGTGGTCGTAGGGCTCGTGAATTGGGCGGGGAACTGCACGGTTCTGTTCGCGGGCGCGTGGGGGCGAGGAGAGAGAACGCCTCGGTTTGGTTCTCTCAGGGGCGGGTGCTTAGTGGGGGGTGGGTGGTTAGATGGGGAATGTGAGTGACAGGGTGCGATCGGCGACGAGGGTCAGGAATACGAGGGCCAGGTATAGCATGGAGTATTTGTAGAGCGAGAGGGCTTCTTCCCGGTTTACTTCGTGGCCGGCTTCGACGTGACGATAGAGCTTGACCACTTTGTCTATGAGGAAGATGTCCAGCAGGATGACGACACCGGTGTAGAGCCAGCCGGCTTCGTTGAGGGCGAGCGGGGCCAGGGACGCAAGTATGGTCAGGACGGCATATATCAGCATCTGTTGCAGGGTACGTTTGCTGCCGAGGACTGCGGGCGCCATGGGTATGCCTACGGCCTCGTACTGATCTTTGACGAGGAAGGCGAGCGCCCAGAAGTGGACGGGCGTCCACATGAAGATGAGGACGAACAGCAGGACGGCCATCCAGTTCAGTCCATTGGTGACGGCGGCCCAGCCCAGCAGGGGCATGACCGAGCCTGCTACGCCGCCGATGACGATGTTCTGCCAGGTAGTCCGTTTGAGCCACGCGGTATAGACAATCACGTAGAAGAGTAAACCGAACCAGGCGAGCAGGGCTGTCAGCAGGTTGGCTGTTTGCCACAGGATCAGGAACGCGCCGACGCTGAGCAGGAGGCCGAACAGGACAGCGTTGCGGACGCTGATGACGCCGGTGACGAGGGGTCTGTTGGCGGTGCGGCGCATCTTGCCGTCTATGTCGCGGTCGAGCACCATGTTGAATACGCCGGCGCCGCCGGTGGCCATGTAGCCGCCGACGAGGACTCCGAGCAGGGGCAGCCAGTGAGGGAGACCGCGGGCAGCCATGAACATGGGGCAGATCGCTGTGAAAAGCAGGAGGGAGATGACTTTGGGCTTGGTCAGGGTCAGGTAGTCGCGCCAGGTGGCAGCGGGCAGGGTTGCAGTGGTGTCGATCATGAGGGCTGGACCTCTCTTGTTTGCCAGGGTACGGACGGTATTGCGCTGCCGGTGGGGGAAGCGCTCAGGGTCAGCCAGCCGACGACGGACCATAGACCGAAGGCCGCTACGGCCAGGGCAAGGTGGAGAAGCTGAAGCGGAATCGGGCCGAGCATGGCCAGATTGATTGTCCCGACGAGTAGTTGGACGGCGTAGACTGCCAGGAGCAGGTTGCGAAAACGGCGGGCCTGGGGCGTGGGTTTGAGCCAGCCGGTCAGGGCGTGGCTTATCCAAAGGAAGACGCCGACTGCGATTGCCAGGAATGGGTGCAGGATCCGCAGGCGAATGAGCGGATGGGCCTGGGCGCTGAAGTCGTCGGTTAGCCCTTCTTGCAGGGATTCCGGTGGGAACATTGTGTTGCCCATGGCGGCGATGCCGCCCGAGAACATCAGAAACATCATTCCCAATAGGCTTACACCGATAAGGATTTTCAGGCCGGTCTGACCTGTCCAGGCCGGCGGCCAGTTGCGCCCGGGATAGGCGTGGACGGTGGTGAGCGCGAGCGCGCCGATCAGCAGCATGGAGTTGAGCAGGTGGAATGCGACCAGGAGGCCGCGGGCGACAGAGACGTTGTCGCCGGTGAGTCCGGTGAGGACGGTGCCGGCGCCTATGAGGGCTTCGAATAGGAGGAAGACGGCGGAAATTATGGTGAAAGGCAGGAAGCCGGGCAGGTCGTGGCGCAGGCGGACGGCTTTTACGAGAAGCCAGATGCCCATCAGGAGAGCCACGCCGGAAAGGGCTCGATGCGAGAACTCTATCCAGGTAGCGAGGCCGTGGTCGAGGGGGAGGATTTCGCCCTGGCAGCGGGGCCAGTCGCGGCCGCAGCCGGCGCCGGAGCCGGTGGCTCTGACGATGGCGCCCTGGAGGATGACGATGGTGTTGATGGATAGGGTGGTCCAGGCGAGGTGGGGGGCTTTCATTGGGGTGGAGTTGGCTTGGTTTGTATTGGTTTTGTTTGGGTAAGGCGCAAATTGCTTCCATGATGCCATAGGATTGGAGTTGGGGGCTAAATTGGGGTGGGTTTGGGGGGATGGGGGCGCGGAGAGCGGGCAGGAGTGAGGGGGAGTGGTGGCTGAAATTTGGGCTACTACTGACTATTTCGTCTCGAAGCTGCTCTCGTCGAATTTGGGCGTGCCGGTGTTTTCGGTGACGATGCGGATTACGTGGTCGGGTGTGCCGTAGGGGATGCGGGCATTTATTACATTCTTGTGTCGGTCACTCCAGCCGGACCTGCACTTTGAGCCGGTTCAAGCGACTCCTCCATGCAAGCAGCCCTTCGTGCTGGAGTCTGCCGACAACGATACCTGGTGCGATTTCCTGTTCGGCAGCGAAGTTGCGGATGGCGTCCTCGCTGCGGTAGGCGTCGGCGGCGAGGAAGCGCTGCCAAGCAGACTGGGGAATCAGGAAGTTCGCTGCCCATTTGTTTGCCTCTGCCTCATCACCTTCGTCACCGTTCGTGTCTCCGTCAACATAGACACTCTTCTTGCTGTGCAGAAGGATGTGTGCGGCTTCATGGAACAGGCTGAACCAGATCTGGTCGTCTGAACCGTGACGCCCGCTCAGGGCAATCAGCGGCTTTCGGGGTGAGAGCCACCTTGCCGCTCCGCTCAAGCGCGTCTTGGGCAGTGGCTTTACGCACACAAGAGCAACGCCGGCTTCATTGCAAAGGTGGCGCGCTTCGACGAAGGCTTGAGGTAACTCTGCGCGTGTCAACTGGCGGACACTTTTCAACACCCTCATAAAGGTTGACCTGTCGTATTCCTCATTTGTTTGTGTCTCAGCTTCAATCTCCACTAGCCTGAGCCACGCTGCTAAGGCGAACTCGTCGCTGCTGAAGCTTGGTGAGTGTCGAAAGGCAACGGCAACCTCCTTGTATCGAGTCTGCCATACGTCTTTGGAGGCCACTCTAAAGAAAGAGAGCAACTCCGTTACTTTTTCGCCATCCGATTTCACCCTGCGAATCACACCGCGCTTTACCAACTCGTTGACGGGGAAGCTGCGCGCCCAATCGGAGGACGCTTCAGCTTCCCTCGCCTCTGCCTCTCGCATCTGATGCAACTGATAGTCTTTTTCCAGCCCGAGCCAGATGCCGGCATCGACTCCCAACACTTTTTCAAATTGAAGCGCCGTCTCAGCTTCGACGGGAGCCTTCCCGGCAATGATCTCGCTGATGAGTTTCGGTGAGCGACCGCACCGGCGTGCAAATTCAGCCTGTGAGATTTCATTCACTTCAAGCCGCTCTTTCAGGACCCATCCAGGCGACACTGCGTAGTCGGGCTGGAATCGATTCGTTGTCGCAGCCATACTTTCTCCTTCCTTGGGTGGGAGCCATTCACGTTCATGACCGCCGCCATTGTCGTGAATTTCGGTCAGCGCTCCTATCCAATAGCGCTTAGTGATAGTCGACCACTTCCAGGATCTTGATTGCGGTCACTTGATCCAGATCGATCCCTCCGTCCTTTTTGGGTTCAGGTTGATATTGGTTTGGTTCAAACACCAGTCTGAAGGGGTGGACGAGGTCAACGGCGAACTGTTCGTTTCTGTCACCCTTAAGCTGATGCCTCCTTTCCGGAGGGGTTGTCGGGACCTTCGACAGTGTGCTGGAATTTCTCAGAACTCCGATGCGCGCCATAATTGTCAGCGCCATGCGCTCCCCATACTTTCTCCTGAGCGTTCTTTCCGAGCTGAAGTCTTTCTGAAGCCTTTGGGTTCTGAAAGTAATTTCCACGGGACAGATAAGATTAGGATGGAGGATTATCGTTACCTATATAGTAACATTCTTGAAACGAGTTGTCAAGAAGATTCGCAGGTGCGTTTTGACTGTCTGCGTACTGGCACAGTCCTGGTCGCGCCATGGGGCCGGAGACATGGGATGCAGGCGATGGTCTTCCCCAGTCCCTAAACGCGAAGGGAGGTGAAATGCGATTGCGGGGTTTATTCAAATAGAGAAAAAACTGCCTGATGAATGGCCCAGGCGTTCGTCAGGCTTGTTCCTGCCATTCTCAAATGCCATCCGCCAACATATCATCCAGGAACTCGGAGGCAGGATCGACGCCGGAAACGAGGAGATGGTCGCGGGCACGGGTGCAGGCGACGTAGAGGAGATGGCGTTCGGTGTTGTAGACATCTTCGAGGTCGGCGTCGTCGGTGACCGTCTCGATACGGTCCTGTAGGGGTACGACCTCGTCGTCGCAGGCGATGACGGCTACGGCGCGGAACTCCAGCCCCTTGGCCAGGTGCATGGTGCTGACTGAAACGTGTCCTGCGGTTGTATGCATGTTGCTATCGAGAATGGTGAATGGGAGTCCGGCCTTCTCGACGGCAGCCGTCGCCCGTTCGATCTGGTCTGTCGAGCGGACGAAGACGCTGATCTCATCTGGCGCCAAGTCCCCTTCCTTCAATTTGGTCAGCCAGCGGGCGACGGCCTCTATCTCTTTCTCGACCGAGTCGGAAACGACTATCGCCGGTTCGGCGCCGTTGAACACGGAAATCGTGCCGGCGCGCTCTTCGGTGTTGCCGTCGACGTCGGCGATGTCGGGGCCCAGCAGGAGGTCGGAGCGTCTCCTGATCTGATGCGAGGTGCGGTAGTTGACCTTGAGGGTGCGGGCCCGCCCGCGTATTTCGATGCCGAGTTTCCGCCACGAGAAGGGCTGCTGGAAGATTCGCTGGCCGAGGTCGCCGGCAAAAAAGAGAGCGTCCGGCTTGTCGGTGCCCAGGGCTCGCAGAAAGCGCAGTTGGGATACGCCGACATCCTGGCATTCGTCTACGATTACGAAATCGAACGGCGATCGCTGCGTTTCGGTAAACCTGTGCGCGAGCTGGCCGTACATCTGCGCGCGGGTGATCAGGCCGTCTGCCTTCAGGCCTGCGCGTACGTTCTCGAAAATGGACCAGAGTTTCTTGCGCTGGGATTCGGGCAGACTGCGGCGGCGGCCGAGTCGGGGTACGTCGCGATAGGCATCCCACGTGTCCAATTGCCAGGCATCGACGACCCGCTCCCACTCTGTCAGCATGAAACCCGTTGAAAACTTGCTCTTTTCGGCCGCGGCTGCCGCGTCTTCGATCTTTCGACCTATTTGTTCAGGTGTTGCAAGCATGAACTCCCCCAGGTTGAGGCGGTAGAGCCTTTCTCCCAGTGCGTCGATGGCGTAGACCTCGATGCGTTCGCCGAGCCGCGGCTCGGAGCTGATCAGTATACGGAGCTTGCTGCGCAGGGCGTTGGCCAAAGTTTCTGAAAATGTCGTCAACAGAACGCGGGCGTCCGGATTGGTGCGGGCAAGATGGACGGCGCGGTGAAGGGCGACGATGGTCTTGCCGGTGCCGGCTGAGCCTGATACGCGGGCAGGCCCGTTGTAGGTCCGTTCGACCAACTCCCGTTGGGCCGGGTGCAGGAAGACGACCCATTTCTCCCACGGGTAGTCGAGGGCCCGCTCCCACTCTTCGACGTCGTGCATGACGCGGAAGCGGCGGCGGGCGTCGGGATGCTCGAACGGGTCGGTTTCGGGCGGGGTATGGGTAGGAAGCGGCGGTGTCCCGCCGGTGGCAAGCTCCAGCAGTGCTTCGGCGGCCTCGACCGGCAGGTGGTCGGCAAGATCGAGCAGGCTGTTGTCGTCGGCGCTGCGTACATCGGGCAGCCACTTGGCCGGTACACCGTAGTTGAGCAGTTCGTCGTCGGTAATGTTGGCAAAGGGGAGCGGCCTGGGCTTTTCCACCTGCACGTAGAGCGGGACCTCGATTTCCTTGACCGTTTCGCGCACCTCGACCAGCTGGGCCGCGCCGGTTCGGGGATGGGTTTCCAGACGACGACGTTGCGCCCAACCGTAAGCGTCTTCGTGGTGATCGACGTAGCAAAGCAGAAGGCTATTCTGCCTCCGGTGGACGATGATGCGGATGTCTGAACTGACGCGCACGGACCAGAAGTTTTTGTCACGTGCGCGGTCGATCCGGTGAAACTGCAAGCTCGGACGCGAGGGATCGGTCTGCAGGTCAAAAACCGTGGTCTTGACAGCTTTCTGTTCGTCACCATTCAGCCTTACTAGGCTATCGGTGAAAGTGTCGGCGATAAGGTATTGCATGAGGTCAGTGGCTGGTGGTCAGAGGTTCGCGGTTAGTCCACACGGAAAACCTTCATTACTTCATCGCCGAGGTGGTTGATGACTTTGACGGCGATGCGGCCGGAGTCGGGTTTATCAAACGGGCGGGAGGTATCGCTGCGCAGTGAGTCCCAGGCTTCGGCGTCGATCTGGGCTTTGAGCGTGGTCTTGAGGGCCTTGTAGGGGTCGTTTGCGCCGAGGAAGTAGGCGTGGCGCACGAAGAAGCTTTCCCCGTTGTAGTCGGTGTCGATGAACCAACAGGCGATTCCTTCGGGTCCGTCGCTGCGCACCTCGCCGGTGTTGGGATGGAAGACGTCGACACCGTTGACCCGCACTTTGATCTGGCCGTCATCGGCGTCGAGGAGGTCGACGTCAGGCTCCCCGAAAATCACAAAGAGGTTGCCCTTGCCGGTGTTCTTGAGGTCGGCGGCCATGTGGAGGTCGGCGTTCATGCGGGCCTTGAGCACGGGAATCTTGCCCAGCTTCTCGAACTCGGAGGTATGGGCTTCGTAATTGAAGGCGCAGGCGATGAGCACGTCGAAGTCGCCATCGGCGGCCTCGCGGGCGGCTTCGACGAGGTCGGGCCGGGAGACGGTGCCGAATTCGGGGCCAATGAAGATGGCGGCGCGGCGCTGAATGCCGTGCTCTTCGCCGCCTTCAAAGTAGCGGCCTTCGGCGCAGACGTGGTGACCGGGCCAAGGGGTGAGGGAGGTGAAGTCGATGCGGTCCTCTTTGTGGGCCTGCTGGATGCCGGCGGTCTTGAGGTTCTCGAGGATGATGGCGGCGAAATCGTAGACGCTGCCATAGCCGGCCTGCCCTTCGCCGAAGGTTTCGATGAATTCGTCGTTCTCGTCGACGGCGAGGACGCGGTGAGGGGAGATGCTCTCGACGGTGAAAGGGCCGGCGACGCGCACTTTGTTGCGGTCCTCGTAGGGTTTGTCGTAGAGGTATTCGTAGTCGGCCTTGGCGGCGATGGAGGCGTCGATCTCCTGCTGGCGAGTGATGCGATGCTGCCACCAGTTTTCGTGCAGATTCTTCACTTCAGGCGGCCATTCCTCTTCGGACTCGCGGGGTATCTCCCACTCCTCCCAGTTCGTGCCCAGCGCGGCGTTTAGCCCCTCGCGCAGCGGCTCCAGCGTCTGCTGGAAATCCTCCCAGATGACATCAATTTCGGCGTTGTTTGCAATGGCACGGAGCGTGATGTGGGGCACGCGTTCGTAGACGAAGCCCTGGCGGATATCGCCGTAGCGGGGGGACTCGGAGGGGGATTTGCGCTCGATCTCGGCTTCTTTGAGTTGGCCGGCGAGGCTGTCCGAGAGCAGGTAGTAGGGGTAGCGGGCGCCCATGATGCGGGCGCGTGCCAGGGCGAGGGCGACGCGGGAAGTATCAATGGTGATCCAGCGACGGCCCCACTGCTCGGCGACGTAGGCGGTGGTACCGGAGCCGCAGGTGGGGTCGAGCACGAGGTCGCCGGGGTCGGTTGTCATGAGGATGCAACGTTGGATGATTTTCTGCGCCGTCTGAACGACGTAAATTTTGGGAATTATATACAATAGTAGGCAGGAAAGTGGGTGAGCAAAAGGTATGATCCCTTCCGATGATGTCATTCGCGAAAATTATTACTTGGTGTCCCGCGGTGTTCGCCCAATGGCACTATTGGGCGCAATTGGAGCAACCGCACCTGAACTCCATAGCTTATATATCAAACTCAATGGCCTGCCCTGGCAGGAAGATGTGGGAGGGGGGCGAGAGCAGTGACCCCTATAGCGTTTGTGATACCCAGGAGTGGTGAAAAAACCGCAGACGCGGGTTTCGCCGCCAGAGGTTGGATTGTTGAAACTTTCAAGTGGATAAACGAGAATGCACCGCAGAAGCACCACAAGAGACTGATGGGGCTCTTGCTAGGTTATTCGGTGGATGCAATTGCACTGAATGATGAGATCAAGGTGGGGGCAAAATTCCCCAATACCGTCGAGGAATTCGAGAGTTTGCCCCTATATAGCAAATGGCTCGATGAAAGCAAATGCGTTGACAGGGACTAATCCCTGACCCAAGAAACATTTCCACAGTCATCGCATAGTGGCAGTTGTTCACCTCTTTTGCGATAAATCCTATGCTTGCACTTGCAATCTGACACATAGTAACTGTTCTTGGTGACGCGATCACGGGCCTTGAGAGGCATGTCGGTTCTCCTGTTTGGTGAATGCTTAGATGAACACCTTGCCATAATGGGGCTGGTTGGACAAACATCAGCAACAGGAGCGTTCTTGAGGTACTGGCGTTCAGGTTTTGTTCTGATGTGGGGAGTGGAGTGTTAGGAGTATTGGTTCTCGATATTTTTGTCGAGTGTTTCACGTCGGCGTGCGAAGATGAAGCCGCAGGCAGAGCATTCGTGGGCGAAGAGATCGTCGCTCATATGGCCTCCGAAAGTTTCGCCTCTGTATTCTGAGGCTCGGACACTTTTTCTTCCGCAGGAGGGGCATCGGTAGGCGACTGAGGCAAGAGGTGGATACCCGTTAGAGACTGCATACCGAATTTCATCGACAAGGTGGAAAACCAACCCTGTTCTGTTGAGTCTTTCACTGGGGTTGTATCGGATCGTGTTCTTGAAAATTTGGTCCAGATGCCATGTTTCCTCATTGTCGAGAAATATGATTTGCATGGAATTATTAGGTTGGTTAACCTCTTCGCGATCAAAAACGGTCTGTGATGTAATTACAGACCATAACACCTTTGCGGCTGAGTAGATGTCGGTGTAGATTCCGGGTTGGAACTGACTACGTGGTGCACATTCTGGGGGAGCATAGAAGCGGGTTCCGAGATGGTCGCCCGTTAACGTAATGGTTGTGTCGCCGACCGTATGGCATAGTCCAAAATCGATTAGGCGGATCGATTCGTCGGGAAGAACAAGGATGTTTTTTGGGCTGATGTCACGATGGAGGATGGGTTCTGGTTTGGATTCACAAGTCCTAATGGCGGACATGAGTTGTTCGAACAGGTCTAAACATTTAAGGGTGTTGCCGTGGAAGGGGTTGGGGTGGTTGGGCGAGAGACACATTTGTTCAATGGTATTGGCTCCATGGTGATATTCCATGACGAGGAATTGGAATTCGTCCTCTTGGGCTGAGTAGTCAATCATCTCGATGATGGCGGGGTGGTCGATTTCGCACACTGCTTTGATTTCTCTTTGAAATCTGGTGTGTGCGTCTTGAGAGGCGTCTTTATTGAGTACTTTGAGTGCGCGCGGGGTCTTGTCGGGGTCGTCCTTATGGTATACGAGGTGGACCGTGCCTTGTCCTCCTGAGCCGATTTCCTTTCCGAGAGGTTTCCAATTCAAGTGGTCAGGAATAGTCATAGCTCATTTCTGTAGGAAGTGGTGGTATTCGATAGTTTGAGCTTATCGAGAAGTGGCTAGGTTGTCAAGAAACGGAACGTTACATGGTAGGGAATCAGCACAGGTTGGTTCGGGCGGCACAATCGCAGGGAGTGGCTTGTTGAGAGGATTGTTTTACAAAGTAGACAAATGCCTTGACACTTACGCCCAGATCGTGTATACTGTAATCAATAAATACGAACATTCAGTATCGTAAGGAGATTACAGATGGCGGGAAGGGCACCGGGAAAGCATTACCGAGAAGGCATGTCGTTGATTGATCTGATGAGGATGTTTCCTGACGACGAGACGGCCGAAAAGTGGTTTGAGGAGAGCAGGTGGCCGGACGGTGTGCGGTGTGCGCACTGTGATGGCGAGAACGTGAGTGAGGCCAGCCATCCCACAATGCCGTACTGGTGCAAGGATTGCCGAAAGTACTTTTCTGTAAAGCACGGCACCGTCATGCAGTCGTCAAAGGTCGGATACCAGAAGTGGGCGTTGGCGATCTATATTCTGACGACGCAGATCAAAGGCACGTCTTCGATGAAGATGCACCGCGACATTGGCGTAACTCAGAAAACGGCCTGGCACATGGCGCACCGCATTCGCGAGACTTGGGCGAAAGGTACTCCTTCCTTTGCGGGACCGATCGAGGTAGACGAAACCTATCTGGGCGGAAAAGAGAAAAACAAGCACTTCGACAAGAAACAGAACGCCGGTCGCGGCACCGTTGGCAAGGCTATTGTCGCGGGAGCCAAAGATCGGGACACCGGACACGTAGACGCGCAGGTTGTGCCTAACACCAAAAAGCGAACTTTACACGGCTTTGTCGAAGAAAGAGCGGACCTTGACGCAACGGTTTACACTGACGAGCATCAGAGCTATCGGGGGATGCCGTTTGAGCATGAATCTGTCAAACACGGCACGAGTGAATTTGTGCGGAATCAGGCGCACGTCAACGGACTCGAATCGTTTTGGGCGATGCTGAAAAGAGGCTATCACGGCACATATCATCACATGAGCCCCAAGCATCTGGGTCGGTACGTGAGCGAGTTCGCAGGGCGTCATAACGATCGCCCCGCCGACACGATCGACCAGATGGCACATATGGCACAGGGGATGGCAGGAAAGCGGCTGAGGTATCAGGATTTGACCGCCGGGGGGCCAGCATACTAGGCGACCTGTGCCCCAGATTGCATCTCCCAATCCGAAGAAACACAAGAGCCACCGTCACGCGACGGTGGCTTTCTCTTGGTATTATCTTGCCACCGCATATTCCCGCAGGCAACTAGATCAAAGTCCAGACAGGCTTACAACCTCGTGTTCTCTCGTGGAGACCATAAGACTGCCACCAGCTGCCGCGCTTTAGAGCCTCCAAAATGTAATACACGATTTGCTGGAAAAGGGCGGCGAAATCCGGTATACTGTGCAGTACAAATCACCTCACACTGGAGCGATTCTTCATGGTTACAATAACAATTGCACTAGATTTTGAACTGATCCGCCAGATTCTGTTTCGGCTTGAAGATGTTTTGGACAGCAATGGTCACAGCATTCCCTCCGACTACATGTTCGATGACTACCACATCGAGACTATCTCCCACAACATTCAAAGACTCTCCGACGCAGGTATCGTCTTCGCCAGAGTACCGCAAGATTGGCACAGGTATAAATTGAGGTCTTGGCCCACAGGGTTCAAGCCAGAAGGCTGGAGATTCCTGGCGGCTGCCAAGGATCGCGAGGCTTGGGACAACGCAGTCGCGGCTGTTAAGAGTCGCAAGGCTTGGGACAACTCAATCGGGGCTCCTAAGTATATGGTAGGCGATGTCACAAGTCTCAAGGCGTTGAAACGAATATTGTTGTGACGGCTAGGCAAGGGCAATATACGCCGAGACCCTTGCAGCGCAAAGCGTGGTGCGACAACGTTCGGAGGAGCAATTTCATGGTTGAACAGAATAACAACACGTCAAATTGCGAAGAAATTCGCAAGACCCTCTTTAGGATAGGCATGGAATATCCCCGTTCAGAGGAGTTATATGAGCAAGCAAAAGTTCTCATGCTTGAAGAACTTTTGCTCGAATTTCATGATTGATTCAGCGCAGAGATTTGTTGATTAAGGGCAGAGATAAACCCTTCACGTATTGAGGGGATAAGATGATCTATCATCTCGGAGTCACCGGGAGATTGCTCAATTCCCTGCTTCACAAAGAAATCTGCATTACTGATACTTCTTGAGAGTCCCCTATGGACATGATCAAGAGAGAGTCCGTCTTTCAAGGCGACAAATAACAATGTTGCTGCATGAGAATGACCCATTGTCACACCTGTCATCTTGGCGAGTGCAGTCTCCATTATGTCGTTTTTTGGCATAAGAGTTATCCTTTACGTGGTGGGTTTGGTGGTCATGAGCTTATCACGGGTCGTAGCGGGTCGCAAGCTGTTGGGTTGAGCCGTCACGGGACGTGGCGGTTATTCTTACCATGGGTTGAGAAGGAGCGAGCCGCTACGTTCAGTAGCGGCTCGTTTTGGTCTGAGGCGGCGCGGTATTTTCTGCTTAGGGAGCCTGGGCGTCGTCTCTATGTAGAGACAGTTCATATTGGATAGGCAATGACAAAACAGGAAATTAGGAATCTAATCTAACTGCTCTGTCCACTAACCTAGTTCTGCAAGACACTCGATTGACACCCCTCTGTCAATAGTTTATTCTCTGTTTAACCACAGCAACTGAATTCTTTTTACCTGCTCAATCGGTAATGGGTTTGGGGCGCATTGCGTCCCCCTTGGTGAGCACAGAATTCGGTTGCTGTGGTGGCAAACCAATCCTGTAGCCGCAAGGGGGGCACCGCAATGCACAAGCGTAAAACTGTTGGGATCGGACTGTTCGTCGCTGTTTTGTTCGTGTTTGGTTTTTCGCAGTTACAGGCACAAGGAACAGTTACCTTAGCAAGCCTATCGCAGCGAGTAAGTAAGCTGATAACTAGGGTTTCTACACTAGAAAAGACACGAGCAAGCAACGCCAGAGTCAGAAAGATAGAATACAGGCTAGCTACCGTTGAAGCACAAATTGGCAAGACTTCGTCAGCGCCTACAGCAACCCGGCCTCGTTCAACCTCTACACCTGATGTAACAACTCTGTCAGTTACCGTCAAAAGCCCGATGAGTGTTCGACGCGGGCCAAGTGCAGTTTTTGATCGTCTTGGCACAGTAGTCGTTGATGACAAAATAACTGTTTCTGGTAAGAACGTTGATGGGGATTGGTGGAGAGTTGAATACAAGGGACAAGAAGGGTGGGTATACGCCCCGAATTTTTCCAACGACCGTGTAAGAGTCGTTTCTACTCCCGTGTGGCCCACTATAACGCCTCGCCTAACCCAAACTTCTACGCGTGTTCGACCAACTGCAACACGTCGTCCGCCCACATCCACACCCACTAGACCTCGCCCATCCGCAACACCGACGCCCGCTCAGGCGTCTATCTCCATTACGCGCAACATGAATATAAGGCGTGGTCCCGGCACCAACTATGTTGTTCTGGGTTATGCGACCATTGGAGAATCGTTCGATATCAACGGCAAGAATGCGGACGGGAGTTGGTGGCGGATCAGTTTTGATGGAAGAAATGGCTGGATTTACGCCCCTTTCGTGACCGCAATCAACACTAGGGGCGTGCCTGTCGTTCCGGCTTTGGCACCACTTCCGACCGATACGCCGATCCCTCAGCCAACACAGGTGCAATACAGTTCGGTTGAATACGCAACCATCCTGATGGGGATGGACTGGAGGAGAAGTGATTTGCAGCGAAGATGGAGTAATTTTAGTGAAGACCAACAAACTGTCATTCTTCTCGCTACTGCCGCGTATCTGGAACTCACGGCCGAATATTGCAACATGTCCCTACAAGACGCAGGACGCATGATCAATGAGCACGGGCAAAATCTGGACGACAATGGATATACGCTCAGAAACGACATTCGGGCCAGATCATTCCTGATGCTGGTGTTGACGGAGGCGGAAGAAGCCGCCCATACACCCTATGGCTGTGACAGATGGCTGAGTCAAGCGACAAGAAGATTGCTTGCAGCCGAAGAATAAACGATTAACAAGATTGTCGGCACTTGTACTGACAAGGTGTCAATCATCTGTTTCGTCGTTACGTTCCGCTATCAGAAGAGGCTTATGTGCTATAGCGACATTCGCACATAAGCCTCTATCGTCACAGGAGAAAAATGGTGAAATGGGCGCACAGAATTCCATGGCAATTGTTGACTGTTGGCGTCGTGATTCTAATAGTTGCCTTACCTGCTGCACTTTATGCTCAGGGGGCATCAAGACCACGAGCCCCGCAACTGACGCCTAATCACGCGGAAAGGTCAGTTGTGATCAGTTGGGACTCACGACCTCCTGACAGCAATGTCACGTGGGAGGTTTGGGTGTGGACCGAACAAGCCGGGTGGACTCGTCTGGATGATGGCACTTTGGCGGTTGAGCGTTTTGAACATACCGGACTCGATTTGGGCGTGGAATACTGGTATACGTATCGTGTCGTATTCAGCAACGGTGAGGGCGGACCGTTTTCGCATTACGGCAATATCGTGCTGTCCGACGCGTCGCCCTCATTCACGGCTCCAACCGTTACGGCGCAATTGGTCGGCGAGGACATCAATATCAAGTGGAGCGAAGTTTCGGGTGCTGTCAACTATCGTTTTGCATGTTGGTGTGGTGCTGGTCGTTGGGAGATTATTGACGCTTGGGACAATCTTGAGACGAATATTACGCCGCGTCCGTCTTTGACATATTACTTCGCGATTCAAGCCGTCAATGACGCAGGAGACAGCACTGCGTGGTCTGAATACGCCATTGTCACAACGCCAGCTGTTATTCCCACCAGAACGCCCGTGCCTCACCCGACCGCAACGCCCACTATGACGCCGGTGCCAGCCTCGGATTATGGCAGATGGTTGCCCGGCATCACGATTGCGCCATCTGACCACTGTAGTCGTCTCCTGTACGGAGAATATGGTTTTGACCGGAGATCTCAGACAGCCCAACACTTGCGACAGCAAATAGTTCATTCCATGGATGGTCGATTCTACGATCCGTACCTAGGATTGTATTTTGGTAGATTTGACGAGATGGCGATCAATCATGTCGTCGATATTTTGGAGGCGCACAAAAGCGGCTTGTGTCACGCAGACCGCAAATCGATACGCCCGACATTTGTGTACGATCTGGAAAACGCTGTGCTGACCAGCCACCATTTGACCGGAAACAGCGACGCCTATGATTTGGCGGGCTGGTTGCCGGACTTAAACGCCTGCTGGTATGTCAATCAGGTCGTTCACGTCAAACGCAAGTACGGGCTGACCATGGATCAGGATGAAGCCGACACCGCCATCGAAGTGCTGTCCGGTTGCAGTTCGACCGACATGATCTTCTCGAACAGTCCGACGCCCACGCCGACCATCGTGACGAATGATCCGCTGCAAATGTACGATGAAAACGGAGACGGTCATATCTCTTGTGACGAGGCACGTCGTCACGGCATTGCGCCTGTTCATAGTGTGCATCCCGCCTATCCGCATATGTCCGATCCTGACGGCAATGGCATAGCGTGTGAATGAAAGTTGCCAGCATCATCCATTAGCCTTTACCATAAGGAGGCACAATGGCAGACCATGGACGTGTTGTTCGTTTTGAATTCCAAGCCCCCGACTGATCACCGCCTTGGATAATTGAGTGAAAATGGCAGCTGGGGAGGGCGGGTTTCTGCGCCCCCTCTAGTTAAGAGATGAGGGATTATTGATGCTATTCTTCAAAAATACTACTCGCCGTCTTGTCGTTGCATGTGCGGCAATCGCAGTTGCGTGGACTATCACGAGTTGTGACGGACCCGGTCCAGAGCCAACCTCGGTTTCGTCTAGCCGGGCAAGTCAGGCACAATCAACATTCACCGCCACGCCCGAAAACGTAGCCACGGCAACCGTCGCAGCCACGCCGACCGCAGAAAAGCAGTCGGTATTCACAGTCAACAGTGCAGTCGTGAATGTGCGACAAGGGCCGGGAACGAACTTTGGAGTCATTGATCAAGTGACGAAAGGGCAGGAGTTTGAGGCGATCGGAACAAATCAATCTGGAGACTGGCTGCGATTCTGTTGTGTCGGTGGTCGAGACGGCTAGATTTATAGGCCGTTGGTAATTATCAAGGACACGAAATTACCAGTTATTGTCGTGGCCATTCCGACTCCGATTCCCTCGCCCACAACTGCACCACGCCCTACACCCGAACCAACACAACCGTCACAGACGGCTCCCGAACTATTGGCTGGCATCACGATTACACCAGAAAACCGATGCTCGCCTTATAATTCTGACGAATACTCCTACCCACAATCTGTGGAACCTCAAATCATTGCCCAAATGGGAGGCATCGTCTACAGCCCATACACAGGACAATATTTCCGAGATCGGGGCGAAACCGATATCGAACATATCGTGGCGAGAAGCGAGGCACACGACAGCGGATTGTGTGGTAGGGATGTGCAGTCGAGGAAGAACTTTTCCCGTGACTTACTCAACCTAACGCTCGCAGACCCGTCCTTGAATCGTCACGTGAAATCGGATAAGGATTTGGCCGACTGGTTACCAAGTTTGAATCAGTGCTGGTTTGTCAACCGTGTGATTGAAGTTAAGAAGAGATACCATCTTACGATGGACACTAGAGAAGCGGATGCCGCCAGAAGGGTAATGGCGAACTGTTCGTCCTTTGACATGATTGTATATGCCCGAACAGAATCCGCCCCGCCACCAACCGCAACGCCTGTTCCCGTCGCGGCACCAGCACAAACAAACTGGTTGGCGATGTGCGATGCCAATAACAATCGTCGCATAACCTGCAAGGAAGCGGAAGCGTGTGGGATAAGCCACCCGGTTCCTAGTTCGCATCCTGCCTATCAGTACATGGACGATAGGGACAATGATGGGCAAGTATGCGAATGACGGCTCCCGCAACCTCAAGAATCGAAAGGCAAGAAGCCCCATACTGCCAATTCCATTACGAAAGGTAAGGTAATCCTGGCAGGTGTCAGAAAATGAGTTGGAGTCTAGCGGCAGGGGGCGGGGGTGTTGGAGGTTGGTCTATATCGGGGCGTAACGAATTCGTGTTCAGGCTGAATGAGGGCAATGTCAGGAACCACACGATGGTACGGTTAGGCCACATTATCGACAATGCGGTTGGCAAGCGGCTGACTTACGAGGAGTTGACACGGTAAGGGGACAATATGTGTAACGACGCCTCAAATAAAGTAGATCATGATGAATTAAAGGAAAGGCTAGTTGCGCTAAGAACTAGGGCAACGACCCGACAAGTGTTGCTAGTCTTGTATCATTTGACGCTCACTGGAAATTGGACAGTTCTTGAATTGCGAAATCTGCTTGATCAGATGGCCGCAGACCCTCAAGAGGGCGTACGTTTTATTTTGAGATTCGATGACTCCCTGCGATCCAGACTTGAGTCAGAAAGAAGTGTGATAGTCGAAACGTTCATTAAAGAAATCAACGAAAGCATTGATACTTTCAGTACTGAAAAGGAAAAGGATATGTTAGACCAGCTAACACAAATGGGGAATGATTTCTCTCGTCTCTATGGTAAAGATTCGGCATGGAACTGAATTAGGACCCAAACATAATGAACATGCCCGCCGCAAATGCGGCGGGCTCTTGTGATCTTTTGTCGAACGAATCATCTCGAATCTTAACAGACAGGTGTATCTTCTAACTGTCTACTATGGTCCCGTTGGTCTGACTGGCGATCGTCCGTCTTGGGGTCAATTGGCATCGGGGCGGTAGGCTTGATATTGAATGACAGCGAGACGTATGCTGGTACAGTAAAGTGCCAAGGGCCACTGACGAAGCTCGTCAACGCGTCAGCTGTTCCGCCAAGCCTGACAATTTGAGGTAGGTTAGTGCCTGAATGAGCACTCATTGCATGTCTCCTTTTTGCTAAGACAATTCGACCTCTCGCCACGATCCTTCATCTGTTGGCGTGACTTGGAAATCGACCTTGCCTACGGTTTCGTTTCGGGTAATCTGAAAAGTGCTCGCAAAAACATGCTTTAAGTCCTTTGATTGAAAGATGGCACGTTTAGCAGATCTTGGTTGCGTCTTCTGAGATTCGAGTTCCCAATTCCATGGAGAATTGAGACACATTTCAGCGGCGACATCGCTATAGATGGTCCACATTAAGCTGGCTACTTCATGGCTCGCGTCAACGACACTCATCCCCATTTCCTTTGCTTCACGCCTGCTAATTATATAGTCATGCGATAGTAGCTCCCGTGTCAATGTCTTGACAATACGACTGTTGCCGTCGGCATCTTCTGAGTGAAGAGCGAGGAGCTTGTCGGCTAGCATTCCGATTTGTTCGCGTGCGCGATATACAGCACCGAGGGCGAGAGGACTTACCCCTTTGGATAGATGACCTAGAACCTCTGCAAGGTGGGCATCATTCTTTAAGCCTGCTTCTTTTCTAGCGAGTTCAAAATAGTTAGCTACATCTTCAACACTTACTGGAATGAATTGAGTGTTGCCGGCCTGCTCAATTCTCGGTCCGTGAGCTGTAGTGATACTTGGGTCTATTGGGCTGAGTTGAGCGAATGGGCCAGCTACGATGTGATTTGCAGACAGGGCCATAAGGGTCGCGCAACTGTGCGCTCTGAACGGAATTAGGACATTTGCTTCACTGGCAAATTCGCGTAGAAAATTCGCCATGGAGAATCCGCTTAAAGGGTTACCACCGCGGCTGTAAATGAGTAGATCGAGCCGATCAACTTTTCCTATGCGAATCAGGTGTTGGGCCAAAATTGGTGGGGCATCTTCTCCAATTTGAACTTCCTGTCCTTGGCGATCTCCTGTGCAGTAACAGACTACGCGTGAATTGCGTTGCTCTTCAAGAGCTTGAATGAGGTCGCTTCGAGTCTTGGACGCGCTCATACCTGAACCGTTTGACACTCAATTATCCTCCCTATTTGACGAAACGTCAATTTCCTTCACCCGTCATAATGCTTCAGTAAGTATCCCAGACCGTGGTTCCAATCTATCGGGAATTAGGCAGATACTGAGCCAATTCCGCAAGTGACACTGGGGACAAGACTCTTTCGCATAAACGTGCTGTTGTAGTCTTTCCGCCTCCCCTTGTGTGGCCGTGGTGAATGCGTGAACTAAAGTCCATAAATTTTACCGACGATGGCGGCCACCCTGGCACTTTGACTCATTCTTTCTGTCCATTCCTACTTTCCCCCTTGGTCTTCCATCATAAGCCCAATCAAGTACGCAATGCTGTAAGCAGAGTTTCAAAGACCCGAATTGTATTGCAGATCGCATCCTCTCTAGTTGCCCAAGAAATCGATCAGGTTTTGCGAAACCGCGGCCAAGTCGGCTAATTCACATTCCCATACGACAAATGGCTCCCAACCTTCTTGTTGGAGCAGAATTAGGTTGCGTTCGTCTCTCTCTCGATTTCGTCTCAGTTTGGCCAACCAAAAATCTCTATTGGAGGAAGGCGGCCGTGCCTTCTTGCAATCGATGTGACCATGCCAGAAGCAACCGTGCACGAACACTGCTTTACGTCGGGAAGGAAAAGTCAGATCCGGCTTGCCGGGCAAGTCCTTCCTATGGAGTCTGTAGCGGTATCCCAGTCCGTGAAGAAGACGCCTCACCGTCATTTCGGGCTTGGTGTCTTTCGATTTGACCTGAGCCATAATTCGGCTTCGGACTTGGGCAGGAACGGTGTCAACCATTCTTTTTCGAGGACGGGTCGAACCGGTTGCGGATCATCGGAACTTTTTCTCCAGCTGTTCCAACACGCGAATCTGATCCTCGCGCTTGGCGCGACGAACCGTAGACATGACACGCGTATAGCTCGGTGGCTGCGCGGTTAAATCCTTTGCGCCACCGTTGCACACTTGGCAGAGAACGCGAAGGTTGGCGTCGTCGGTATCCCCGCCATGCGTCCGGGCTTCGTGATGGTCGATCACAAGTCTAATAGGCCGACCGTCATCCGTTTTGTCCTCGACACCTGCGCCGCACGATTGGCACGTGTAGCCGTTACGCTCCAGGATGCGGGCACGTTGCGCATGAGATATGCCGTGGAACACGTAAGTGCCGGGTGCTGGAGGATCGTCCGCCAAGCGGTATTGCCCTGGTTTCAGGTCAGCGTCGTCATTGTTCGTTTCAATCGGCCAACCCTCGTCGCGTCGTAGTTCACGCACGCGCCGTGCCCACTCTGTACGGTCGTCGCCAATCGCCGCCTGTAACTGCGCAGAAGTCAGAATCTTGCCCTTGTTGGCAAGGAACAGAGCCCTGAGTATCGACTTGATGCTTTCGCGTTTCGGCACGATTCCAATTTCCCGTTTGAGTTGTTGTCCGATCCAATGAGTATAGGCGGGAGGGATGGCCTCGTTGATTTCCTTTTTGGTCATCCATGATATTCCCATAGCGTCTCGCGCCGCAGCCACAGAGCAGTTGCCGCCGCCGTTAACGCTGACGAAATCCTTCCATTCGTCTGTCTTGCCGTAGTGCGCCTTGCGCTTGTCCAGCGTGTGACAGAGGGGATGCGGGCGATGCGGAGGCACAACGATGTGGAAGTTGGACTCGAACAACCGATGTCGAAGCACGCGAAGTTCGTGGAACATCGTGCCGCACAAAACAACATAGTCCCGCAGCGGTGCGCCTTCAACGTTCTCAATCACGTAGGGCTTGCCGCTTGCAATGAGCATCTCGCGCACCGCCCCGACTAAGTCTGGCCATTCGTCAGCGTTGCCGTTGCGCGCCGCAAGGTCGGAATAGGCTTGACACGGCGGAGATGCATGGATCGCGTCGAATTGCTCAAACACCGCGGTCGGCAGCGTCATCGCATCCGCGACCATCATCGGATATGGGTATCTCGGTTGTTCGACCACATCGACGCCGAATATGTCGAAACCGGCATCGTAATAGCCTTTGGCCGCGCCCCCCGCACAACAAAACAGGTCGAGTAGTAATGGCCTCACGCTCGCTCTCCCGGAGCCAGTCCCTTGTCGGTAAACTCTCCGATAAGATTTTCTGATATCATGGTGCTGACAGAATCAACGAGCAGTATTTTTGGGCGAGGTCTTGGCCGACTTCGCGGGCGCCGGACGCTCCGCATCGTGCTGGGCGCGCCGTTTTGTCAATTCCACTTGGGTAATAGGCGGAAGAACCAAGACTTCGTCGATGGCAATAAACCTCTGCGCCATATCGACCTTGGTGGTAGGGAATGTCATCTCACTCTCCATGGGGCAAGGTATAGGAAACCAGCCCAGCCTTGTGGTATTCTGTTGTAGGGTTGCAAGTCTGGACACGCGGTATTTGGGAGTTATCCCCGATTTTCAACGAGTTTTCACCAAGTTTTCAACGGATTTTCCGCCATTTTACACTTACTCATGTCACTTGACAAATCCGTGAAATCAAGATAACAGATGTTCTAAACGCGTAAGCTCCCAAACTGTCAATACCAAAACACAGTGTCAGAAGGGGTGAAAAATGAACAATGATCAAAGTCAAGGGTGGCGAGAGAGACTGGAGGAGCAGACAAGAAAGCGAAGAGAAGTGGCAGTTGTCATCTCTTGCGATGCCGAAGGATATTACTATTGTCGGAGACCTGACCTCACTTTTCGAACGGGAGATGTCTTGGAATTCATAAATGCTGTTTCGATGACATTGGCTTGGAGAAGAGGAGAACCAGAAAATAGTAGATACATGACAACCGCCGAGAAATTGGTTGTCGAACTACTGGATCAAGGGCGGAAAACTTCGTTGGAAATTCCTGTCGATCTTGACCTAGTTGACGATTTTGATCCTACGTGGATTACATAAATGCTAAAAACGCCTAGCACACCGAACTGCTCAATTGCAACCTGCCAACCAAAATGACTAACCGACCAAGCGTCTCCTTGGCCTACCTCTGTGCCTGTGCCCTCCGCCAAAATACAAGGCTCAGTGGATATCCACCGAGCCTTGTTTCCGTGCCGTGCCTGATCGACTCAGGCCACACCATGCAACTCCAAAACCTTGCCAAGCCAGGTGCTTCACCTGCATTACCGTCAACCGCTTACCTGCCCAAATCCGCCACGTACCGCCCTGTAGCGTCAAGTCGACAGCAACACGAGACTGCTTGATACAGGTGCCATCATGTCTACCGACGCATGTTTGCCCACATCCTCCTTACGTCCCGAACCCGCTTAACGTCTCCCTTTCTGGCAGGCTCTTCAATCGCTTTTAGGAAATCCGCACAATCTAAAGGTGGCAAGCCTTCTATCCCGCACACCTCTTCAAGCCTACGCATGACATAATCACCCCTCTCCACTACATCGACTCCCACACGACTCACGCTGCCAATACGCCCTATTCGACGATTTATGTTCGATATGTCTTTGGACAAATCCTTCAACTGCTCTGACGGAAATTTAGACTTGATCCACTTGCCCGCTGTTGCCACCACCCACACCAAAACTAGAGAAGCCGACAACGCTAAACCCAGGTAGGACAATACAAATACGGCATCGATCGCAACACACATTGCCTCAACACCGTATTTGTCCAGCCAGCCAGCTAGCCAGCCATCCACCCATTCCGAAATCTCGTCAGTGGCTTCCAGCCTTCCAATCACTGACAAAATAATCCCACTAACGACGAGGACCCAAAACCACTTTGTCCCCTTTCCAACCCACAAGATAAAACTACGCACAATCACCACCCCTATTGAAAAAATCAGACTTCCAACCAGCAGCCTTTATGCCACAATGTGGACACATCTCGGCATGCTCCAACACGGCTTCGTCTCGCTCCCCATACACCGACCATACCGCCCCGTTACGCCGCTCCGCTGGCCTGTCAGGCCCAGTCTGTTGTATACTCACATTGCTGGTAGGCACTACGCGTTTAACCATCGTGGGAGAACTTAATGGCAGATTGGAATTTGGTCGGGACACCACTGAAAGTTCTTGCAAAATACACCAAGAAATGCCTAGAAGCAACAGTGGACCCATTTCTGTGGAATTGGCGCGCTCGAAAAAGAGGAGAAGCAGAACTTACAACCACTGAGTCTGAAATCGACGCCTTTAATGCCATGGCTGATGCTCAAACTGAGTCCGCAGCTTCTTTTTTGGACAGGATACCAGATACCGCCGAAACAATTGAGTGGAAAAGTGAAATCACAAACAATCTCGTAGGCTCACAAGTTCAGAAACGAATAGACAACCAAGTGTCGATTGTGAGAGGCGCAGCTGATATTCTGGAGAATACAGTAATCGAAGATCATGAGCCTGATCCAGACTGGACCGCACACTACTCTCAATACGCCCAAGATGTTTCATCAGTGGATTTACAATCCTGGTGGTCCAAGATATTGGCGGGAGAAATCCAAAACCCAGGGCAAACCTCGCTCCGAACCCTAAGTGTCCTGAAAGATTTGTCGCCACTGGACGCCACCAAGTTTGAGCAATTTGCCGATTGTGTCTTCGGTGGGGACTCTGTATTTTATTCATCGGCATCCAACTCTATGTACTTTAATCATCACCTCCAGTACCTTGACGTAATCCATATGCAAGAATGTGGACTGGTCAATTGGCAAAGCACATCTGCAAGTTTTTTTGATTTTGATGAAAACGCGGAGATCGCGCTGCGTTACCACTCTGGTTTTCTCATACTGAAAGATAAGGACAATAGGCATGACCAATTGTCTGTGCCTGCCGCCCAACTCACAACAGCAGGTCGAGAATTGTACCAAGTCACCAATCCCAAACCGCAATTACAGTACCTAGAAGATTTATCCACATATCTCCACCACATGAAATGCCAATTGTTCTCCGTACATAACCCTCAAATACAACCCAACGGAAAAATCTCATACGATGACAAACTTCTCATCGATCCTAGACCTATATTGCCAGGAATGTTGGCCACCTAACTTTTTGAAACCCTCTTCCGAATAGACAACGCCTCCGCTGTATATGATCCCAAAACAGCAATGGTTGCCACATCCCGTAACGACCCGAATCATCCCAACTTAATCACCTCCCAAACCACCCTGAGCCCCTCTGTGCCCCTTAACCCTCCGGTTGACCCCCATACTACCCCTCGGCACAAAACGCACCACCACGCCGCTCAGAGACACGTCCAGCCCCATCCCCGGCCCCAAAACAACGCTCAACACCTACCTCCAACACTGGCCTTGCCGACCCAAGCAATGGTACAGTCCATCTTGTCCATGCCTCGACTTGAAAGATATGAAGGAAAGACCGCGATGCCCGAACCAATCGAAATCAACCTCAACTCAAAAACACTTAGCGTAAGAGCTTTCGTCGCAACCCCAAAAGGAATCAAGCAAGAAGAAATGCAAGATCTGCAATGGCACCACATCCCCGGCGATGATCTTGACGAACACTTCAAGACCGTATTCGGACCACGCCTTGGCGAAGTCTACAGTAGGCTATTTCAGGATGTGTGCCGCATCCACGAAAAATGGGTCTTAATCAAACAGATTTACGCCTCCTTCGACCTGCTTTCCAGATTAGATCAGGACTCAAAACAATTCGTCTGGCGACTGCTCAGAATTTTCGGAGATGACCTAACGCTTCACTTGGCTAGACTCACAGACAAAGCAAGAATGGGTCCGTCCGAAAACCTCTCCCTTTTGACTATTGTTGACCTCCTAGACGACCCAACAGCAAAATCAACAATCCCTCCCCTAATTGAAGATGCCACAAACAAAGCAGAAAAAGCCAGAGTATGGAGAAACAAGTTTATTGCACACAGAGATAAAATAGTATCGCTAGGTAATCAAGAATTAGATCAACTACCACACATCGATGAGAAATATATGGAAAAGGCTCTCGCTGCCGCCGGTGAAGTCCTAACCCAGATGTACGGCATCTACTCCGGCAGCCCCATAGAAATGCAATCCTGGGCACCAACCGGAACAGCCGAAAGCATAGATTCCTTTTTGAATTACATTAAATTCGCTCTGTTTTGTATGAATAACAACAAGCAGGGAAAATACCTCGTAGATGAATTCAACGCCATGGAAAGAATCCATCTATACAGATGACAATAGTCATCACGTTTCAGCCCAACCAGACCACTTCCACCAATCCCCAACAGAACCAACATGACCAAGCACAGACAACATTACGTATGGCAACACTACCTCAGAGCATGGTGTAATTCTGCCGGACTTGTCCATTGTTCAAGAAATAAGCAAGAGCCCATCACCATAAACCCCAAGAACGTGATGGTCGAAAGACATTTTTATAAACTTCAATATCTCACCCAACCTGACCTTGATCACCTCATATGGTTTATCGAAAACCATGGCTCTCCAAACTCGATACCACATTACCGAAAATTTATTGAACTAATTGCCCTCGCGACCAAAATCCACGAATCAATCAAGAACAACATTTCAATCCCATCAGACACCAAAGAAACATTCCGAAAACTGTCAATTGAGACCGAAGAAAAACTGCACAGTCACATTGAAAACCATGCAGTACCAATCCTCGATCAACTACGACAAAAACAAAACGAATTTATGAAGTCAGACAAGTTGGCCGCAGTGTTCTATTCCTATTTCGCTCAACAATACTTCCGAACAAAAAACACCAGAGAACTCGTCAAGCGTTATTTTTCACGCCAACCCCGCCTCCAAACATCTGGCAACATAACAAATTTCTATTGCTATTTCAAGGCTTGCATCGTCGGTCATACATTTGCTTCTGAAAGCAATTCCCTTGAAATTGTTTTCCTCGAAAACAAAAATTCCGGCTTCGTCACAGGAGACCAACCAATCATCAACCTGCTGGCAAATAGATTCGGTGGAGACGTAACGGACTATGCCTTCTACTATCCCCTCTCCCCACACCTAGCCTGCCTCCTGACTCATAAGTCTCGAAACCTCTCATCAAAACTTATCCCACCAAAAATCATGAACAAATTGAACGGCTTGATGTCATGCCATTCACACCAATTCCTCATCGGCGACTCCGCCAACGCTATCCAACTCGCCATCAAAAACCAACCCACGCCAAACCAAACCGTGAGAGATATCTTCGAATCACTAACCACAAACTCTTAGCCACATAACCCTCCCTAAGCCATTCCCAGACGCCCTGAGCCCACCATCTGGCTCCGTTGACCCCTAACACCCCCTCGGCGCACAATACGGGCTCCACGCCGCCCACGTGCTCCCAGTCCACCGCAAACCCACACCCGTCACAACCCACAACCCGTCACCAACCACACACCCCATTGCGTCGCTGGCCAAACTCGCCAGACCATGATATATTGCCAACTCACGATTCGTGCCGTCTGCCATTTCACTTCGACATCCATATATGTAAACCCCAAACCACTGGACTAAACACTTTTGTTGCCAAACACAAAATCATAAAATGGAAAAGAAAAGAAATCCTACTGGCAAGTTCACCTTGGGTCAGATCGTGGCCGGGGTGATTGCGGTGCTGTTTTTTCTGTTTTGGTGTTACTTCATGTTGGATGCGTTTGGGTGGGTAATAGAATAGCCCGGACACGTCGTGTCCGGGCTATTTTGTTCAAGAGGTTCAGTTTACGGATATCGACACCGACCTTGATTGGCATCGTTATGATAATTTACACAATCGTACTCGCTGCTGCCCAGGTAGACAGAAAACTTCCCTTTCTTTTTCTGCTCCCAGAACCACCACCAATCTACGTTCTTGAAAGTGAGGTAGTCAACGTCGCACAGGTCTGTGTCGTCGATGCTGTTCCGGCCCGATGGAAGATCGCGAATGTGGAACTGGAACGGATGGTCAGCGTGGTCGCCCTTTACCTGCATCATGTGGGAACTGTTGTTGTAAACGATTCCTTGTCCTAAACCGTCACAATTCTCCCACTCGGGGGACACGTCCCTATCCAGCGATATGTCCTCTTCCAGAGACCCGATTATGGGCTCAAGGTCTGGCTCATGTCCGTCAGGCCAGTGAGCGAAAGTCGTGTCCGGGATGAAAGAGAAAACTGCCAAGGCAAGAACCGCAATCACCGGTGTGAGACTTCTGATAATCTTCATGATGGTTCTCCTTTCGGATTGACCTGCATGGTTTGAACAACTGGGCACAGCTTACTGCTTTCCACCTGTCTTTGTCATGCTGACAGCTACCAATTCTGGCAAACACACACACCAGTTCTGGTAAGGAGATATACCAAAATCGGTATATGGACAAACATATGCCGGGTTAGTCGGGCCAATGAACATTCAGCGAGGATAGAGTGGAACATGTAACGTTTGGAAGAATTGTGGCGGCCTTGCGCAAGGAACAGACCAATTTTCTTAATGGACAAAACTGGAGTCAACAAGACTTGGCTGTTGAGACTGGTTTGACTCCAAGAGTTGTGGGAAAAATCGAGAGGGGGGAGCAAGCCAGGCTGGACGGCGAATTATTGGGGTCGCTGGCAAATGCATTCAACCTGACTTCTCTTGAAAGACGTGAACTCTTCGCGATGGCGAGCGAGGTGGCTGATGGAGGAATCGTCAGAAGGGACTTGTGCCACAAGGAAGTATTCACCGAGGTGTGGAATCTTCTGAACGATTTATGTGCACCTGCATTTCTGACGGACTCCTTCTCGGATTTTCTTGGTGTCAACCGGTCATTGCTTTCGCTTCATGGCATAAACATACAGGAAATACAGGCTCTAAAATCAACCGATGTTGGCATCAACAATCTTGGACTTCTGTTTTCGCCTGAGACTCCATTAAGGCGGGTCCTGGGAAATGGGTGGAGATCAATCGCACACGCAAATGTGCAACAATGGAGGGTCGCGACGATGCGTTATCGTCATACGATTCGATTTCGTCAATTGTTTACTGCTCTGTCAGCTTTCTCAGAATTTCGCATGATGTGGGCGGCCGGCAATGACGCTCAACTTGCCATAGAAGATTGCAGCAGGCTACGCAGTTGCATTTATAACCACGACGTGCATGGATCTGTGGCATACACTGTCTTTGTCAATGTCAGTCTGAGCGCAGCTGGTGATTTATACCTCTGCACGTTTGTTCCTCAGAATGGCATCACCGCCACCCTGTTTCAGAATATGGCACGAGATCATGACGGCACAGTACCTCTCGCTCAATGGCCCAGCGATAGTCTGATTTCTGTCCAGTGAATATCCATCAGTATCACAATTGCCAATTGCTGCCAACACTCCAAATCAAAATCTACTAATTCCCTCCTCTACAGGAGACGACAATGTACCTGCACAACAGCAAACGGAGCAAACACGAACGAAATGACTACCATCACATGTACAACGACGACCGCAACGCGGCAACTAAGTACTTGTGGTCCCCCCTTTCCACAATCCTCATAGCCCACCTGTTGGTCGGCGGACTCGCTATCTTAAGCCGCTTGACAGAGAATTCCACCAACCCGCCAAAACCAAACAGACCCCGCCGCGACCCTCCCCGCCTCACTCTCATTCCGTAACGCCACACGCCGTTGCAAAATCGGACAAGATGATGTATACTGATATACATCCATAAGGAGCCAAATTGCCATGTTCGACAAGAGTAGCAAGCCACCTCAGAGACCTCGCGGCCGTCCCCGTACTCACTCCATGCCAGACCCGATCCCCGACTCGCCTCAGAACGTCGCCCGCATCCTGATGACCACGCCGCCTCCGAAAGATTCAGAGTGGCAGTATCTCAGAGACGCTCCCCCGACCAGCACCTATAAGCGTCAGACTTGACCCCCTCGCTTAACGTCGGTACTAGCCCGCCCTCATCGTGGCTGTTCCCGTCAGGAGCAGTCTGTTAGCCCGCCTCCGGCCCTTAACTCCCCATTTAGGCCCTGCGCCACCTACAGCGGTACAATTACCTTAACGTGATAAACCAGCTGGCGGCCGAACCCTCCGCCCCATCCAACCGTTAAGGAAAATCAACGCCCTGCCCAAACCAAAACGCCGTGTTTAATGGAGTTGTCTACTTTCGTATATAATTCCCTAAATTTTGTCCTCAGTGAATGAACCCGTAAGTGTATCAGTCCAGAGGTTTCCAATAGGAGTAACAGGGAAGTCATCAATGAACCTAATATAATTGAGGCTATTCTTGGCGTGCCCAAGGCGCATAGATCGGGAAAGACGTGTCATACCAACTGAGTTTGTCTTCCAGAATCCTCGACCAGAGTCGAAAGTCCGACCTTGATCGTAATATTCATAGTTTGTTGTTTCGCTCCCACTTTGAGATGTAAGAGTATCGTGACGATATACTCTCGCGTTAGGCCTTATTTTGGACCTATCAGACCGTTCTTCTTTCGTCATTGTAGTGCGACTGAAGTCCGGCAATTGAAGCTTAGAGTATTGCCCTCCAGCAGAAAAGCTTGCGTCCTTTTTCAGGAATGGCCTTCTGAACTTCAGCAAGTGTTTGTCTTTGGAGAACCAGAGAATATAATCCGACACTGAGGAGAGGTTTTTGTCAGTTTGGCTGCTAGTCTTCTGAATTGTAAGGAAGGAGACAAGATTCTCCTCTCCAAACACTTCATCTATTACCGCTCGCACGCGGTGAACATTTTCATCCCCAATTTGGACAAAAATCGATCCGCTCTTGGTCAGCAGGTCACGGGCGACGGTCAGACGGTCGCGAAGGTAGGTGAGGTAGGAGTGGATGCCGTCGCGCCAAGTGTCGCGGAAGGCTTTAACTTGCTCCGGCTCACGGGTGATGTGGTCGGCCTTGCCGTCGCGCACGTTGCGGCTGGTGGTGGACCACTGAAAGTTGGAGTTAAACTTGATGCCGTAGGGCGGGTCGATGTAGATGCACTGCACCTTGCCCCGCAGTCCTTCGCGCTCGGCGAGTGAGGCCATGACCTGGAGGCTGTCGCCGAGGACCATACGGTTGGACCAGTTGGCGTCGTGCTGGTAGAACTCGGTCTTGGCGTCTTCGGAGGGCAGGCCGTTGAAGTCGGCGAAGAGATCAGCGAAGCCGGGCTGGATGTTGTCGTCCTGCGCGCGCCGCGCCTGTTCGCTCTGCTGCATCAGGTCGTCGATGAGGACCTTGGGATGGACGCGTTCCTGAATGTAGAGGGGCGGTGCGTTGACGACGAGGTCGGACCAGTCCTGCTCGTCTTTGCCGCGCCAGACGAGCTGCGGGTCCAGGCCGCGGTTGCGGCGTTCGTAGGCGACGCGGAGGGGGGACTGGTCTTCTTCCTGCATGAGGGGCTGGTGTTCGGCGCTGGGGAGGTTTTTGCGGGTGGCTTCGGGGTGGGTGATGGTTTCGACGGTTCTGGTCTTCTTTCGACGCGCCATTTATGTTGAGTCCTCTCTATAACATTGACAATCTTTATTTCGTCACAGGGTCGCTCAGCCCGCAACAGGGCCAAGAGTTCGTCTCCGGCAATGGTTTTAACGCGAGCCTGGTCGGTTACGCCGCTCGCTGCAGGAGCTTGCGATTGAAATCGTCGCGCGCGGCCAGCGACGAGATCATATCGCCGCCCACATCGGAGAGTCGTGCCAAATCCGTGCGCGGGATCTCGGTCTGGTTCTCGAAGACGAGGATTGATTCGAAGCGAAGTTCATGCCGGTGGAAATGGGAAAGCATTATGGTCGTCAGACGCGCCTTATCTCTGTTGAGCACACCGTACAAGAACAACGGAATACCGCTCCTGCCCTCAATGCGGTAGTCCACCGGATATGCTTGAGGATTGGGAACCTGCGGCAGATAGTCGCGTTCGATCTTGGCATCATCTAACAGGCTGAATAGGAGATCAGCCAGATCATCATAAAAGGTGGAGCCGACGTTAGTGCGCGAGAGCAGGGTCAGGTCGTAGACCCGGGTCAGTGCCTGTCCGAAGGTGAAGAGTGCCTGAGGCAGACGTTCAGGCGGTGTATCCAGGCAAAATGCCCCCCCGTCGCCGTCCCAACTTAGTCCGGTCTCGCCCATGATGCGTTCGAGAAGCATCCCGCGGGTCCCATCCATGAACGAGTCGATGTCATGCTCGTAGCTGATGTGCATGAGCGTATGCCCGCGGTCTGACAAGCGAAGCCCGCCCGATGCCGCCTCAGACAGATGGATTGGATAGCGGTCCCCGTCGGGGAACTCGAAGTGCGTCCGCAGCATTAAAGCACCGTCGGGGCGCGCGTCGACTCTGACGTCTTCACAGAGACGCTCGCAGAGCAGATTTCGAAGGGCAACGGGATCGATGGTCATCTGAACAGCCTTGGCTTATCGGGTTGGGCTCTTGTTCCTGCCAGATATAAGTCCTCTATCAGACATTAAAGAACACCCTCCAAGGTATAAAACCGATTGGTCTCCTCCGCCTCGGATTACGGCTTCCTTCCGGCTGCGATGGCTTCCTAAAAAACGCGATGTATGTGTGACGGGTAGGAAAATGCTTCATATCTATGGCTCGTATGGTTGCAATACTACCAGTGGATAGATGACTAAGGCAAGCCATCCCCGCTTTTTTGGTCGTTGCCCAGACGGCCAACCGCACTGCAACGCTATAGACCCACTTTTTTGGCAATTGTACTGTCAAATGCCGCTTCCACTCCTGCTGCAAAGTCCGCTCCGATTGCATACACGTCGGTAAACTCTTCGAAAGCCCAGCGTCCGAACTCGCCGGCTGCGTTTACGCCTGGCACCCAGTAGGTCTCCATCGTTGTCTTCTTTTCCTTGGCGTCTTCGCCGCGGTAGCCTTTGATCTCCACGACAAGGTTCAGGGGGTCGTCCGGGCCGCGGCCGTCGTCGACCTGGA
The DNA here is from genome assembly GCA_965116395.1 of Caldilineaceae bacterium. GTDB lineage: Bacteria > Chloroflexota > Anaerolineae > Caldilineales > Caldilineaceae > Bin5. The sequence continues at coordinate 2,811,170 of OZ220684.1, read as the reverse complement.
CGATGAAGTCCGGAATGTACAGGCGATTGGCCGAACCGTGCTTGTAGGGGACGGTGAAGCCCAAACTGTGGTTCTTGACGTAGGCGCGCACGTGAGGATGCTCCTCGGCGACGCGGCAGAATTCCCCCTCCCAATTGCTGTCGAGGATGACCCAGTTGACGTGGCATTTGCTGGGGTCGGTCTTCCAGCGTAGCGCTTTAGAGGTACGGAAGTTGACGAAGCGGGTGGACCCGACCGGATTGTATGGGTCGAGCAGCGCCTTGATGATGTTGCCATCGAGGTTTGTGCGCGTGATGGCGGCGGCGATGCGATCACAGGCCATTTCTGCGAGCGGCACGAACATGAGCTGGGCGGGATAAGCGTCCCCTTTGCAGACCAGGCACTGGTTGAGCCACCGGTTGGTGATCCGTTTCAGTCTGCCGAAAAGATGAAGTTCAGCGGCAGCGCCGGCGTCCCGCCACTTTGTGTTGATCAGATGTTTGGTCAGATGGAACAGGAGGGTTGAGCGCCGCAAGTCCTTGGTGTGGCCGAGGTTGAGGTCTACGCTTTCGCCGATGATGCCTGCGTTGGTGGTGTGGGACGGTCCGATCAGATCGGGTGTCAGTTCGAGTATCGAATCGTCGTTGAACTCGGCGGTGAGCTGCTCTTTGGGCAGATCGACACGGTAGCCTGCGACGCGTGGAAAGCGGATCTCAAGATGGTCACGCTCGGGCCTGACGGCAATAACCTGGACAGTTGGCGGCGGCTTGTGCGGCTGCACGACGACGGGACGGGCGGTGAAGTCGAATGGGACGCCAAAGACATCGGCGTATTCTACGTCAAAGAGGCCTTTCTCGTTCTGTTCATAGGAGTAGCGGCGGAGGGCGCGGCCGACGACCTGTTCGCAAAGAAGCTGGGTGCCGAAGGCGCGCACGCCGAGGATGTGGGTGACTGTGTTGGCGTCCCAGCCTTCGGTCAGCATAGAGACGGAGACGACGCAACGGATCGAGCCGCCCAGACGGCCTTCCGTGCCGACTGTGTTCATCACTTCGCGCAGCAGATCCTGATCGCTGATATTGTCGGCCAGGCTTCTGTCTCCGGTACGCTCGATAATTTCGCGGCGGTACTGTTCGATCTCTTGCGCGGCCATTTTGCGGAAGTTGGTGTCTAGTGCCTCGCCGGACTCGAGTTGCTGGCTGTCTATCAGCACTGTATTAGGCCGGTGAAGGCGGTTGCCATGCTCGTCGAAGTTGCGGAACAGGTCCAGTTTTCCCTGCACGAATGATGTCGAGCCATCTTCGTTTTGGCGGTTAAATCCGGATACGTAGTCGAATACCAGCTTGGAGGTGGCAGTGTTGTTACAGACGATCACAAAACAGGGCGGCACCGGGATCTCGGCATCATTCCACAACTGATACGTCTGCTCATAGTGACCGTAGAGGGCTTCGAGTGCGGTCTGCAATTGCAGCGGCAGGTTTTGGGGATCCAGGCCGGTGGACTTGCCCCGTCCTTTCTTTGGCATATCGGGCCGGATTTCATCCCAGAGAAAGCGGTACATAGGTGCTTTGCCGTCGGGGATGTTGTCGGCGACGGGCACACGCGGCAGCTTTACGATGCCGCATTCGATGGCGTCCATGAGGGAGAAGTCGCTCACGGTCCAGGGGAAAAGCGTGCCCTCGCGGTAACCTGAACCGCGCAGAAAGAAGGGAGTTGCGGAGAGATCGATGACCTGGGAAATGCCGACCTTGCGTTTTATCGTCTCCAGCCCGCTAATCCAGACGCGGGCAGCCTCGTTGTTCTTTTTGGCTTCCTGCAGGTCTTCCCCTTTGGGTTTATCCTCATCCTCCTCGCCCTGCTTGCGCCGGTAGCAATGATGGCCCTCGTCGTTCATCACGAGGATGTTCTTCAGGTTCATCAGGTCTGGCATGACCCTCTGAATCATCTGACCCTCGGTCTCCTGGGTCTTCAGTTGGCCTTCCCGTCCTTCCAGCAGTCCACGACCTACTTTGGAGAGCTTCATACGCTCGCGCAGCATGAAGGCGTGGTAGTTGGTGATGACGATTTTGGCCCGTTTGAGATCCTCGAGCATGTCGGCAGGCACGAGTTCCCGGCTGTTGTAATAGCTGTCGGGATCATTGGGCTGGAGCACGCGCAGGCGGTCGCGGATGGTGATGCCGGGCGCGACGACGAGGAAACCGCGGGTGAAGTTTTCGCTCTGGGGGCGGCGGACGGCGTTGATGGTCTGCCAGGCGATGATCATGGCCATGACGGTCGTTTTGCCGGCGCCGGTGGCCAGTTTGAGGGCGATGCGAAGCAACTCTGGGTTGGCTTCCTTGTTGGCACTGTTCAGGCGCTGGAGGATTGACCTGCCTTGGGGTCCCATCCTCGGCGCGACCTCGGTCAGCCAGATCAGGGTTTCGATCGCTTCGATCTGGCAGAAGAAGGGTCGGTAGCTGCTGAACTGGTGGCTGCGCCAGTGTTGGAGGAGACGTGCGGTCTCAGGGGTTACGCCCCAGTTGTTGGGGCTGGGAAGCCGCCGCCAAGCGTCGACGCGGCTGCGTATCTCGTTTACGGAGGCGGAGACGTCGTAGAGCTGATCCTCGTCGGAAAGGCCGCTGCCGTTGTTGAGTTCGAGGCGGGCCTGTTGCGCCGTTACCTTGGTGAGCTTCGGCTTGGGTATTGGGGTAATGAACTCGGCACTGCGGCGGCCGTCCAGGATCTGGTGGGTCGGCTGGCCGTCGGGATCGAGTTCCCAGTATTGGGTGGGGTACTCGTAAGGGGAGTTGAGGATAGGTTGTTCGAAGAAGCGGTTTTGCACGGATTCCTCTGGGGTGGTCTGTTGTTGGAATTGTCAGAGAGTGGATGGGGTATTATGCGAAGGATTGCGGGAGATGTCAAGCTTCTGGCTTGCTTCGGCGCGATTCTTGATCGATTCGCTTAGGGATGGTGTCGGCGTCGGCAGGCGCGTGCTCGCCGATTAGGGGATCGATCATCATCCTGCTTCGAGACCCTCCGGCGCTGATTAACATCTCGCCGTCCCGAATGTGCTGGAATCGCCCAAATTGCAGTACACTTTCATGTAACTGACACTACATGACTCCCATCACCATCAGGACCTGAATATGCCTTCTACGCTTGATACATTTGTCAACCCGCCGACGGAGTTTTCGGTGCTGCCTTTTTGGTTTTGGAACGATGATTTGGACGCTGATGAGATTCGGCGGCAGATTGGGGATTTTGAGGCGCATGGGGTGCATGGGTTCATTATCCATCCGCGGGTGGGGCTGCCGCGCTCTTTGGGGTGGATGTCGGAGGCGCTGCTGGCGTTCTATGATGTTGCGATCGAGGAGGCGGAGCGGCGTGGGATGCAGGTGGTGCTTTACGATGAAGGGATGTATCCGTCGGGGTCTTCGGCAGGGCAGGTGGTAGAGGAGAATCCGGTCTATCAGACGCGCTGTTTGGCGGTGCGGGGGCTGGCGGAGGGGGAGGAGCCGAGGCTGCAGGCGGACGAGACGCTGGTTGCGGTGGTGAGTAGGCAGGGCGGTGAACGGCTGGCGGTGATCGACCGCAAGATGGACGCTTATATTCGGGGGCTGCATTATATTGACGGCGGGCCCGAAGAGGATGAACCGCCGGCTGGGGATCTGCTCAATCCGGAGGCGGTGGCGTGCTTTATCCGGCTTGTTTACGATAAGTTCTTTGAGCGGTTCGGGGCGCATTTTGGGGGGCTGATTCCGGCGATCTTTACGGATGAGCCGAGCCCGGTGGGCAAGGCGCGGGAGCGGGGCGTGTGGCCGGGGACGACGGGGATTCTGGCGCATGTGAACCGGCTGCTGGGCTACGATTTCACGCCGCATTTGGCGGCGCTGTGGCATGATGATGAGCCGGAGGCGGAGCGCTACCGAGCGGATTATGAACGGGCAATCGCGCTGCGCATGGAGGAGACCTGGTACGCGGCGCTGTACGACTGGTGTACGGAGCACGGTATTGCGCTGACGGGGCATCCGGCGAAGGCGGACGATTTGGGCGCGGAGCGCTATTTTCATATGCCCGGCCAGGATATCGTGTGGCGGTGGGTGCTGCCGGACGATCCGACGGCGCTGGAGGGGCCGCAGTCGACGCAGGGCAAATGCGGTAGCTCGGCGATGATCCATACGGGGCGGCGGCGCAATGCGAACGAACTGTGCGGCGCGTTCGGACACGAGTTGACGTGGGAGGAGATGAACTGGCTGGCGGACTGGTGTTTCGTGCGCGGCACGAATATGCTGTTCCCGCACGCGTTCTACTACAGTGTGCGGGGGATTCGCTGGGATGAACGGCCGCCGGACGTGGGGCCGAACAACGCGTGGTGGGGGCGGTACAAAAGCTACGCGGACCGGTGCCGGCGGCTGAGCTGGCTGAATACGGACAGCCAACATGTGTGCGGGGTGGCGATTTTGGGCAAGGTGGACTGGCTGCCATGGGAGCCGGCGAAGGTCCTGTTTCAACACCAGCGCGATTTCAACTATGTGGAGGAGCGGCATCTGTGGGAGGACGCGGTCGTAGACGAGCACGGCATCCACCTGGCTGGGATGCACTACGAGGCGGTGCTGGCGATGCACGAGCCGGACGCGCGGGCGTTGCCGGCGCTGGAGAGGCTGGCAGAGGCAGGACGTTTGCTGCGCTGCGGTCCGCAGACGCCGGCGTCAGAGTTATTGGGCTTTGTCGATGGGTTGGTAGCAGCGGATGTCAGTGTCGAACCGGCGGCGCCGGCGCTGCGCGTGCGGCGCGTTCAGAAGGGCGGACGGGATTGGTGGATGCTGTTCAATGAGGAGGGTGGATCGCTGGAGGGGAAGGTACAGCTAGCGGCGGAAGGCCCGTTCCTCCAACTGGATCCGTGGACAGGGCGAAATAGACGCTGGGAGAATAGCGGCCAAATCGCTCTCGGCGGATACCAACTGACCGTTGTCTGCACTGACCGGACGGACGCCGACTAGCTCCTTAATACAAAATAAAAGAGGGAGCGACCCCTGTCAGTTGCCGCCATGTGCCCAAGGTCCGGGGGCGGCGACAATCAAAGTCACTCCCTGCAAAGATAATCGGACCGAACCTTAGGCTACGCTCTGACGCCTAACAACGTTACTGGCGGCAGGGCCCTTGGGACCGTCCTCTATCACGAATTCGACCTGATCACCTTCCGCAAGGCTGCGGAAGCCCTCCGACTGGATCGCGGAGAAATGTACAAAAACGTCGGGTCCATCTTCCCGGGCGATGAAGCCATAGCCCTTCTGATCGCTGAACCACTTCACTGTACCAACTACTTGCTCGCTCATGGCGTTAAAACTCCTGTGCTAACTACGTTTACCAGATAAGGCGCAAAACAACCCGCACACTGACTGGTGATACTGCATGAAAATGTTCCCCTGCCCGGGTACTTCCGGGGAACGTCCAACTGTAAACCTGTCAGAACACTAACTCATTTTGCTGTGCACAAGAATATTATAGGTTGGCATGCTTGTCAAATCGGCGAAAGGGTGGTTTGTGGGGGTAGTTCTTGGTTTTCAGTGGGGGGCCGCTCGTTCGGGGTGGATCTGCGAAGGGGCGCGGGGAACAGCTTAAGACCTTTTTGTCCACGAAGGGCCGCGAAGAAGGTCAAGGTCTAAACCTTTATCCACGAAGGGCCACTAAGGACCACGAAGAAGGTCAAGGGCAAAACCTTTATCCGCGAAGGGCCACTAAGGGCCGCGAAGAAGGTCAAGGGCAAAACCTTTTCCACGGAGGACACGGAGGGCCACGGAGGAGGTCAAGGGCAAAATCTTTTTCCACGGAGGACACGGAGGGCCGCGAAGAAGGTCAAGGGCAAAACCTTTGTCCACGGAGGACACGGAGGGCCGCGAAGAAGGTCAAGGGCAAAACCTTTTCCACGGAGGACACGGAGGGCCACGGAGAAGGTCAAGGTCAAAACCTTTTTCCGCGAAGGGCCACTAGGGACCACGAAGAACACCTTAACATCTTTTGAACTACGGAGGGCCACGAAGAACATCTTAGCTTCATTTGACCTGCGGGGGGCCGCTTTGGCTCTGTAAGGATTCGGGCTCATTCGTTTGGTCGGTGATGGATAAGGCCGGGCTGCATCGACGGCGGCGTATGGCTGGGGTAGGGAAGTTGGGCTCTGGACACGAGATGGTATGGCTTTCCAGGAGGGGCGAGAGGTGGACTGGAGGCATCAGGTAGGGTAGACTTGATGTTTTAGTGCTTTGGCCCTTTTTTGGTGCACAGTCGTCACGGCTGGCGGCTGGCCACTGTCCGCAATTCACCGGTTTTGGGGAGCTCCACAATTATGTACTCAGTACTGGCCGTCGATTTGGATGAGACGCTTCTGGCAGATGACAAGACGGTTACGCCGCGCACTGTGGCCGCGCTGGAGGCATGGCAGGCGAGCGGGCGGCGGATTGTTGTCGCGACGGGACGCCCGCCGCGTTCTACCCGGATCATCCCCTCATTCCTTCACGATTTCCATTGGATTTGCTACAACGGCGCCTGGATCGAACGGCAGGGCAACGTCCTGTTTCAGACGGCGATCCCGGTTGAGGATGCACGGCGGATTGTTGCCATGATCCAGTCGACGGCGCCCGATTGCCGGTTGGGGGTCGAGATTGCCGATGAGCTGTTCATTAACCGCGAGGTGGAATGGCCGGGTGCGCACCTGGTCAGCGATGTGCTGGCGCATACGGATCGTCCTGCCGCCAAGATTCTGACGTCGCTGGAGGATTTGGACGCGGGGCAAATGCGGTCGGACAACGGGCAAGTCACGAACGCCAAGCCGTCCGAAACGTTGTTGCGCGAACTGCCTGCGACTTCGCGGGCGCTGATATCGCCCAAGTACGATTTGGTGCAGGTGATTCCCCATGGCGCGTCGAAGGCGGAGGCGCTGCGCTGGCTGCTCGACCGTTGGGGACTGGCGATGGAGGAGGTTATCTCGTTCGGCGATGACGTCAATGATGTGGAGATGGTGGCCGAGGCGGGGCTGGGGGTGGCGATGGCGAACGCTGTGCCGGAGGTCATTGCAGTGGCGGACCGGGTGACGGTCAGCAATGAGGAGGACGGTGTGGCGGTTGTGGTGGAGGAGTTCACGGTTTGAATGGTTGCGGGTTTTTGAACTTCTGATTGTGCCTACCGCAGTGCGAGTGCTAGAATTCTACTTATCAACATCTAGCAAAAGGCACGTAAATCAGGATCATCTGCCCTGCCATGGCGGATCACAGAAGGGCCCCGGACGAACATCCCACGACAGTTGAGAGCATCCTGCAGGTCGAGGATGTGACACTCTCCTTTGGCGGCACGACGGTGCTGGACCAGGTTGCGTTTGACGTACATGCGGGAGAGATACGCGCCATTATCGGCCCCAATGGCGCGGGTAAGACTTCGATGCTCAACTGCATCAGCGGCTTCTACCGCCCGCAGCAGGGGAAGCTGCTCTTCGAGGGCGAACATGACCTGTCGGGCGCCAGAAGGGTGGCGCTACTGGGTATCGCCCGCACTTTCCAGAACATTGGCCTCTATACGTACCTGAGCGCGCTCGACAATATGATGGCGGCGCGGCATATACACATGCGCCAGAATATGCTGGCGAGCGCGCTGTTTTGGGGCTCTGCGCGCAAGGAGGAGGCGCGGCACCGGGCGGTGGTCGAGGAGTTGATCGACTTCCTGGAGATCGCGCATATCCGCAAGACGATGGTAGGCGCGCTGCCGTACGGCCTGCGTAAGCGGGTGGAGTTGGGTCGCGCGCTGGCGCTGGAGCCGAAGCTGCTGCTGCTGGATGAACCGATGGCGGGCATGAATGCGGAAGAGAAGGAGGATATGGCCCGCTTTATCCTCGATATTCATGAACGCCGCGGTGTGACCATTATCCTGGTCGAACATGATATGACGCTGGTGATGGATATTGCGGACCGGATCGTCGTCCTGGATTTCGGCAATAAGATCGCGGACGGCGGGCCGGAGGAGATCAGGCGCGACCCGGAGGTCATACGCGCTTATTTGGGACAGGCTAGTTGAATGACTGAGACGAACGGCCCTGAGACGGTTCCCCAACATTTCTTGAGACAGGTCAGATCCCGCGGCGACGGGGAGGTCGCGCTGCGCCACAAGGAGTTTGGCATCTGGCGGGAGTTCAGCTGGCAGGAATCCTACGAGCAGGTGCAGCAGTTTGGCCTGGGTCTGCGGGCGCTGGGCCTGGCGCGCGGTGATCATGTTGCGACGATTGGCGACAATGACCGGCAGTATCTGTGGGCCTATCTGGGGCTGCAGGCGGTGGGGGGCGTGCAGGTGGGGTTGTTTACCGACGCCACTGCTGAGGAGGCCGCTTATATTATCGACCACAGTGACGCCCGCTTCGTGCTGGCGCAGGACCAGGAGCAGGTGGACAAGGTGCTGGCGGTGCGGGACCGCATTCCCAAGGTCGAGCGGGTTGTCTACTGGGATGAACGAGGGCTGTGGGAGTACGACGATCCCTGGCTCACGGCATACGAAGAGGTTTGCAGGCTGGGCGGGGCGCTGGCCGTTCGGGAGCCGTCACGATTCGAAGAGGAGGCGGCGCAGGGGCGCGGCGATGACCTGGCGATTCTCAGCTACACATCGGGTACGACGGGCCGCCCCAAAGGCGCGCTGCTCAGCCACGAGAACATACTCCGCTCGACCGAGGCCTTTACGCAGGTGGAACCGCTATACGACAGCGACAACCATGTGAGCCTGCTGCCGCTGGGCTGGATCGCTGAGCACGCGTGGGGCGTTGCGCCGCATTGCGTGCATGGCATGGTTTTGAATTTTCCCGAGAGCCCGGAGACGGTGCGCGAGAACGTGCGCGAGATTGCGCCGCAGCGGGTACTTTACAATTCGCGGCTATGGGACGCGCTGCTGGGAACGATCCAGGTGCGGATGGCGGAGTCTTCGTGGATCAACCGCAAGCTGTACGAGATTTTTCTACCTGTGGGCCTGCGGCTGGCGGACCGGAAGCTGGTGGGCGAGACGGCATCGCCCGGGTTGCGGCTCGCGTATCAGATCGGCGACTGGTGTCTTTTCCATCCGCTGCGCGATAAACTGGGATTCACGAAGCTACGGGCCGCGTATACGGCAGGCGGCGCGCTGAGCCCGGATGCAATGCGCTTTTTTCACGCGCTGGGCATCAACCTTAAACAGATATATGGATTAACTGAAGTGACCGGAAGTGGTACAATTCACTGGGATAATGATATCAAGTTTAGCAGCGTTGGGCGGCCTGGAGGCGGGGTTTCCGTACGCACGGCTGAGGATGGAGAGATCCAGATTGGCGGTCCGACCGTGTTCCAGGGCTATTACAACAACGACGAGGCGACGGCCGAAGCGATCGTCGAAGAGGATGGGCAGCGCTGGTTTCGCACGGGGGACGCGGGCCACATCGACGAAGACGGCCACCTGATCTATCTGGACCGGATGGCGGATATGATCACGCTGGCCAATGGTGAGCGCTACGCGCCGCAGTTCATTGAGGGGCGGCTCAAGTTCAGCCCCTACATTCTGGACGTGATGGCTGTGGGCGGGCCGGCGCAGGAGTACGTTACGGCGTTGATCATTATCAACTTTGAGAATGTGAGCAGCTGGGCGGAAAGGCAGGGGATTGTTTTCACCACGTTTGCGGACGTCGCACAGAAGGCGGAGGTGTGCGAATTAATCCGGCGGGCGGTGGAAGAGGTGAATGCAGAGATGCCGCCGACGAGCAGGGTGCGGCGATTTGTGCTGATGCACAAGGAGTTTGACGCGGACGAGTCCGAGATGACGCGCTCGCGCAAGTTGCGCCGGGATGTGCTTTACGAGCGCTATGCTGAGATGATCGAGACGATGTATGCGGGGAAGGAGTGGATTCACGTGCAGACGACTGTGCGCTACCAGGACGGCAGCGAGGGCGTGATTGAGACGGATCTGCGAATTGTGAACTGCAGTGAATAGTGGGTAGTTTTCACTGCGGGGGGCTGTGTTGGCCGGTCTGATGCGTTCACTGTCCACGAAGGGGCGCGGAGAACGGCAACTGCTGGAAAGGCTACTGCAGAAGGTCAACGGCAAGACCTTTTGTCCACGAAGGGCCGCGAAGGACCACGAAGGGCCGCGAAGAACGGCAACTGCAACTTCAGAACTGCAACGGCTACACCTTTTTCCACGGAGGACACTTTTGGCGCCGCAGATGGTGGTTGCAGACTTTGGGCGTAGACTTTGGGCGTAGAACAGGGGTATCGGGGGAGAAACGGGCCATGGCTGCCCGCAGACGTGCTGCATGGGTCACATTTTCTATGGTTTTTGCCGAATTTCAACGACTTCTAGTCGCTAACGACAAGCTACGACGATGAATTGGCCGCTGGTACCGCAACAGTTTGTGACAGGACTTCTCAATGGCGGGACGATTGGGTTGATCGCGTTGGGAATCGTTCTGATCTACAAGTCGTCGGAGGTGTTCAACTTTGCGCACGGACATCTGGTGATGTTCGGCGCGTTTTTGACTTGGTGGTTTACGGGCGGCGGGGCGGAGGCGGGCGGCGCGGTGATCGACCTGCCGTTGTGGGCGGCGCTGATCGCGGCGCTGATCGTCTCGATGGGGATTGGATTGCTGATCGAGCGCTTTGCGCTGCGGCCGATGACAGGGCAGCCTTTGCTGGCGATCATGCTGATGACGCTGGGACTGGCGCAGCTGATTGAAGGGGTAACTGCGATTCTTTTCGGGGTGGAGTTGAAGAGCAACTTCCCGGCGCCGTTTTCGCCGAGCGACGTGTTGGTTATTCCTTTTCCGGGCGCGTTCGGCGATGCCATTCGTCTGAAGTATACGCTGGTGGCAACGTTTGCGGCGGCGACGCTGGCGGCCGCTCTGTTCATCTGGTTTTTCAACAGCACGAAGACAGGGCTGGCGATGCGGGCGACGGCCGAGGACCACGAGGTGGCGCGCGCGGTCGGCATCAAGGTCAGACGGGTTTTCGGTCTTTCGTGGGGCATCGCCGGGGTGATCGCTACACTGGGCGGCGTCCTGCTGGCGACGGTCAGCGGTGTGAGTTTGAATTTATCAACGGTGGCCCTGATCGCGTTTCCGGCGATTCTGCTGGGCGGGTTGGAGTCACTGGGGGGCGCGCTGTTGGGGGGGTTCGCGATTGGGCTGGTGCAGGCGCTGGTGCAGGCTTCACGGTTGATCGAAGTGCGGAACTCTTCCGAAATTGCGCCCTACCTGTTGTTGCTGGTAGTACTACTGATTCGTCCGGAGGGGTTGTTCGGGCAGAAGAGAATCGAGAGGGTGTAGGCGGTGGCTATCTTACGGCCGGCGGGGGACTTTGACCGCACGTATGAACAGGATATGGCGCTGTTGCGCCGGCCCTGGCACTACTGGCTGCTCGGAATCAGCCTGCTGGCGGCATTCACGCTGCCGCTGTGGGGCGATGCCTACCTGATCAGCACCGCCAATCAGATCGCGTATACGGTCATTGCGGTGCAGGGTCTGAACATCCTGACCGGCTATACCGGCCAGATTTCGCTGAGCCAGGCGGCCTTTATGCTGGTGGGCGGCTATGCGTCGGCGCTGCTGGTTATACACGCGGGTTTCTCCTTTTTCATCGCGTTGCCGCTGGCTGCGCTTGCTGCCGGCGCGATTGGACTGATCTTCGGCCTGACGAGTCTGCGGGTGAAGGGCTTTTACCTAGCCTTCGCGACGCTGGCGGCCCAGTTCATCATTCCGTGGCTGAGCCGCCACACGTTTAAGGAGTATCTTGGCGGCACAGACGGAGCGATCGAAGTGCCGCTTCCACAGCTGGGCGCGGTGAACTTCGGCGAGGTCAGTAATTTCTACTACATCTCGCTGGTCGTTCTGTTAGTTACGACTGTTCTGCTGTTTAACATTTCGCGCACGCGGTTGGGGCGGGCATTCGTGAGCGTGCGGGACAACGATTTGGCGGCGGAGCTGCTGGGCGTCAATCTTTTCACGTATAAGCTACGGGCCTTTTTCATCGCGGCGATGCTGGCGGGCCTGGCGGGCGCGATTAAGGCGCACAGCCAGCGCGGGGTTGGCACTGAGTTTGGTTACAGCCTGAACGAGTCGATTATCTTTCTGGGGATGCTGGTGATTGGCGGCCTCGGCACGAATCTTGGTCCATTTCTGGGCGTCGCCTTCATCGTGTTGTTGGAGGATTTCTCCAACTTGCTGGGCGGGATGCTGGCGGGGGTCTTTCCGGAGCTGTCCGGGCAGCTGCTGACGTCGTTCCGTCCGATCTTTTTCGGGGTGGCGCTGATGCTGTTTTTGATCTATGAGCCGCGGGGACTGGCGCACCGCTGGCAGCTTCTGCGAGCAGGGTGGCGGCTGCGTCCATTTGCACGTTGACGGGAACTGCGGGGGATTGTGCGGCGCCGGCGAAGCGTGGTTTTGGAGGGGGGCGTTGCGGAAGGTGTCCCCCCGCACAAGGGAGGGCCGTAGGCCCGACCGCCAAAAAAGGGCGTAGCCCCTGGTGGCGGCGGGGGTTTGCCGACGACAGCCCTGAGCCGCCTTAGCGGCGAAGGGTGCGCAGGCCCGCCTTAGCGGGCCGGAGCCGCCGTAGGGCGTCCTCGCCCGCAGGCGTACTGGAGGGGATAGGGGTTAGTGAGAAACACTTTGGCTCGCCTTACTGAGCGTCGCGAATTGACTATGGCTGAGTTGTTACGGGAAGAGTTGAAAAAGGAATATAGTTCAAAGGAGAAAATCCACATGAAAAAGCACCTATTTATCACATGCATTTTGCTCATTGCTTTGCTTGCTGCTGCCTGTTCACCGGTGCCGGCAGAAGCACCGATGGCGGCAGAGGAGGAAGCGGCGCCGGCGGCGCAGGCTGAGTCGGCGGCGGCACCAGAGGCGCCGATGGAGATTGGATGCGAAAACAGCTACGAGGGTGAGACCCTCAGACTCTACCAGCAGGCGGGGCTGACCGGGCCGCTGGCAACGCTGATGGGAACCGGCTTCATCGGCGGCACGCAGGACGCGATTGAACAGATTAACGCGGAAGGCGGTGTCTGCGGCGTGATGTTGGAATTGCGGCTGGAGGACACGCAGTACGCCCTGGAACAGGAAGTGCAGATCTATGAGCAGTTCCGCGCTGAGACACCGAAACCCCTGTTCATCTTTACAACCAACAGCGCGGCGACGATCGCGTTGAAGGACCGCGTGGTCGAGGACGAGATCGTCAACATAGCCACCGGGGTCCATGCACAGTCCCTTTATGAGCCGCCCAACGGCTATACGGTTGGCCTGGTGCCGATCTACTCGGACCAATTCGCCGGATTTTTGCGCTTTGTGCATGACAACTGGGACGACATGAAACCCGAAGGCGCAGGCGATGAGATTACCGTCGGTGTCATTGGTTGGGCGAACGCCTTCGGCGCGGGCGCGACCACACCCGAGGCGCTGGCCTTTGCCGATTCTTTGGGCATCACAGTGCTGCCGCTGGAGGAGCAGCCGATTGATCCGTCGGCGGACGTGACCGGTCAGCTGCAGAATCTGCTCGTCAATGGCGCGAATGTCATTTACATGCAGTCGATCTCGTTCAGTGTTGCCCAGGTCATCGGAACGCTGCACGCGCTTGGATTTTACGATCAGGTGGTGCTGGGCAGCGTCAACTGGGGTATGAACCGTGATATATTGAACATCCTGGGCGCGAATGCCCCTCTTGCCGTAGGCTACTACGGTATCTTCCCTTATCTGTGGTGGACCGATACCGATGCGCCCGGTGTGCAGCAGGCGCTGGAGACTTTCGCGGCGAAAGGGTACCCTGACACGGACAAGGCATTTTCCTATCTGCTCACTTACAGTAGCGTATTCGGGATAGCGGATATTCTGACCGTCGCCATGAACAACGTCGGCTTTGACGGCTTGACCGGGGCTGAATTCCTCAAGGCTATGCAGCAGATGGGGATAGTCAGTTCAGCCGGCGTGTTTGAGATGAATGTGGAGGGCAGTAACCGTGCGCCCGGCAGAGCGCAGATCCGGCAGGCGCAGATGATGGAGGACGGAAGTGTCGACTTTGTCGTGGTGCAGGACTTCGTGACCTTGCCGGATACGCGGCCGGGGTCAGAGTAGCTAGAGTGGATAGTGGGTAGTGGTTAGTGGATAGTTGATAGTGGCCAGGGGAGAGCATACAGAGCGCCCCTCTGGCCACTTTTCGTTGGATTTCAGATGCTGCAGATCAACAATATCGAAGTGGTCTATAGTGATGTGATTCTGGTGCTGCGGGGCATCTCGCTGGCAGTGCCTGACAACGAGATCGTCTCGCTGCTGGGCGCCAACGGAGCGGGCAAGTCGACGACGCTCAAGGCGATTTCCGGCCTGTTGCGGACGCAGCAGGGTGAGGTGACGCGCGGGAGCATCGAATGGGACGGCGAACGGATCGACAGGAAGTCGCCGGACGAAATTGTGCAGATGGGGATCGTTCAGCTGCTGGAGGGGAGGCGGTTGTTTGAGCACCTGACGGTCGAGGAGAATCTGCGCACGGGCGCGATTTTCCGCAAGACGAGCGACGCGGCCTTACGGAGTGACCTGGACGAGGTGTATGGCTATTTTCCGCGACTGGCGGAGTTCCGCGGACGTACGGCCGGTTATTTGTCGGGCGGGGAGCAGCAGATGGTGGTGATTGGGCGGGCGCTGATGGCGAAGCCGAAGTTGATGCTGATGGACGAGCCGAGCCTGGGGCTGGCGCCGCTGCTGGTGCAGTCGATCTTTGAGGTTATCCGGCGGATAAACGCTGAGTCTGGTGTGTCGATGCTGCTGGTGGAGCAGAATGCGAATGTTGCGCTACGGTCGGCGGCGCATGCTTATGTGATGGAGACTGGGCGGATTGTGTTGGATGGGCCGGCGGAGCAGTTGGCGGAGAATGCGGATATCAAGGAGTTTTATCTGGGGCTGACGCAGGTGGGCGGGCGTAAGAGTTACCGGGATGTGAAGCATTATAAGCGGCGTAAGCGGTGGCTGGGGTAGGAGGTAGGGGACACCTTTCTCCACGAAAGGCCACGAAGAAAACCTTTAACACCCTCTTTTTTCCACGAAGGGCCGCGAAGGACCACGAAGGACCACGAAGAAAACCCTAACACCCTCTTTTTTCCACGAAGGGCCGCTAAGGGCCACGAAGGACCGCGAAGAAAACCTTTAACACCTCTTTTTCCACGAAGGGCCGCGAAGAAGACCCTTAACACCTTTTTGGTTCGCGGAGGGCGCGGGGGACGGCTTTTTTTGGTTGCCGCGGAATATGGTTTTGGGACAGGGGTGTCGGGTGAGGAGCGGTTCGACTTTGCCTGGTGGCGTCCTGTTTTTTTGTTTTGGCGGTCTTTGGCGGAAGTCAGTGGGCCCTATTGATTCGTGGGTTGCCAGCCGAGGGCGGGGGCGACTTGGGTTGCGACTTGTTCGAGCATCTCGAGGATTCTCGCAAGGGGTGGGTGGATGGGGTCGAATTGGAGGATGAGGTCGGTGGTGTAGGGGAGGACGCGGTCGGCGGCGAGGCGGGCGGCGACTTCTTCGGGTGCGCCGTAGGCGATGTGGACGCGCTGGCAGTAGCCCTCCGGGGACAGGTCGGGCGGGATGCCTCCCATGGCGTATTTTTCGATTTCGTCGAGGGCGGCCTGCTGATTGCTGCCGAGATAGATGCCGCGCGAGAGGCCGATGCGGGGAGGCGCGGGGCGGTCGCCCCAGGCTTCGCGGAAGGCGACGGCCACGGGTTCTTGCTCCTGGCCGGCTGCCTGCTCTTCGCTGCCGACGAAGCGGCTGAGGAGGAGGCCGGCGCCGCTGTCAGCTGCGTACTGTGCGCCGCGGATGCTGAGCGCGCTGAGCCAGAGGCGGTCGTTCAGGGTGGGGGCGGGGGGCCGGAGGCGCTGGCCATCCGTTCCCAGGATTTCGCCGGCTAAGGCTTTTTTGAGGGCGATGAGGGCGGCGGTGGTGCGCTGATGGCGGCTGTTGATGTCGATATCGAAGGCTTCGAATTCGTCGGCGTCGCTGCCGCTGCCTACACCCAGCTCGAGACGGCCATTGCTGAGGGTATCGACGACGGCGGCGTCTTCGGCGACGCGCAGAGGATGTTCAAAGGGCAGGACGATGATCGAGGTGCCCAGGCGCAGGCGCTTCGTGCGTGCGGCAACCGCGGCCAGAAATGGGAATGGGGAGGGCAGCATACCGCCCAGATCTTTGAAATGATGCTGGGCAACCCAGATTGCGTCAAAGCCGAGCTGGTCGGCGGCGTCAAAGATCTCGAGGCTTTCTTGGTAGGCCTGATCGGCGTCGGCGCGGCCGCGCAGGTGGCTTAGGAAGCCGAGACGAAAGGGGTTCGGCATAGCGTAGCTCCTCGCTTTATCCTCACGATTTCTTCTTTACTCACCCAGTTTTCTTTGTTCCAGCACCTGTTGCCAGGTATCTGTATCCACGTTGCCGCCGCAGATGACGACGGCCAGGCGTTTTCCGGCGACGCGGTTTCCCATCTTCAGCAGGCTAGCTACGGCTACGCCGGCGGCGCCTTCGATACATTCGCCGATTTCATGGTAGATGAGGCGCATGGCGGCAGCGATCTCGTCCTCGCTGACGGTCAGCCAGTGGTCGACATGGGCGCGGCAGAGGTCGAAGGTGAGGGCGTGCGGTTCGATGCCACCGGCGCTGCCGTCGGAGAGGGTCGGCAGGCTCTCGGCTTCGACGATGCGGCCAGCGCGTACGGAGGCGAGCATGACGGCCGAGTTTTCGGGCTGGCAGCCTATGGTCTGCACGGCGGGGCCGGATGCTTTGAGATAGCTTGCGACGCCGCCCATGAGCCCGCCGCCGCCGACGGTGACGAAGACTGCGTCCAGGTCGGGTTGCTGGTATAGCAGCTCGACGGCGATTGTGCCCTGACCGGCGATGATGTGCGGGTCGTTATAGGGTGATATGAAGAGCCGGCCGCTTTGCGCGGCGGCTTCTCTGGCGCTGATCTCGGCGTTGAGGGCATCGCCGGGCACGCGGCGGAGCGCAACGGGAAAGGCATTCAGTTTTTCTATTTTGCGGGGGGAGGCATCTTCCGGCAGGTAGATGGTAGCGGTGATTTCGAGATGGGCGGCGGCGCGGGCCACGGCCAAGGCGTGGTTGCCGGTGGATGCGGTGACGACGCCGCGTGCGCGCTCCTCCGCGGTGAGGCTTAGCAGCTTGTTGGTTGCGCCGCGCAGCTTGAAGGAACCGGTGTGCTGGCGGTTTTCCAGTTTGAGGAAGACGTGGGCGCCGGTGCGTTCGGACAGAGCGGGAGACGGGAGCAGCGGTGTTTCGACGATGTGAGGGCGAATGCGGGATGCGGCCAGCTGGATCTGATGGGCAAGGTCGGCGGCAGATGCGTCCGCAGTGGCTTCTATTGTGGCAGCATGGTGCTCCACAGTTTCCGATGCGGTGATCTTAGCAGCGCCATTTGTACGCTGGCGACGGGTCGACGCGGCCATCTCTTGCCGTTATCCTTGCTGCGCTGGGGAGCCCATGCTCCGTTGATGTGCTAGAATGGAAAGTTGTGCGGTTGCCATAATTCTAACATATTCTTTCCCACCAGCCCGCCGGGACGAAGGCGTTGCGTGCAGTTCAAAGTGGTAGCGGACGCATGCGGGCCGGACTGCGGCCATGCCCTGGTCGGAAAAACAGCCTGGAGACCCTCTCTTATCATGCGGATAGCGATTCTGTCAGACATTCACGGAAACTGCGTGGCATTGGACGCGGTGCTTGCCGATATTGCATCTGACGGGCAGGAAGCCGTTGACGAATACTGGATTCTGGGGGACCTGGCGGCAGCCGGCGCGCAGCCGTTGGAGGTTATGGAGCGGCTGGGAGCGTTGAATAACGCCCGGTACGTGCGGGGCAATTCGGAGCGCTATCTTACCACGGGCGCGAGGCCGCTGGCGACACCGGTGGAGGAAGTGACGGACCTTTCGTTGCTGCGCGCCTGTATTGGGATTCTGGAATCATTTGCGTGGACCGCGGGGGCGATGGCCGCCGGGGGCCATTTACCCTTTATGTTGGGGCTCCCGCTGGAGGAAAGGCTGACGCTGCCGAATGGCAGCCGCGTATTGCTGGTGCATGCTTCGCCGGGGAGAGACGACGGTGATGGATTTGTGCCCTGGTACAGCGACGGGGAGATGCGCGAACGGGTAAAGGGCTGCGAGGCGGATCTTGTGTGTGTGGGACATACGCACTGGCCGCAGAATTTTCATCTGAACGGAGTGCATGTTGTCAATCCGGGCAGTATCGGAAATCCGCTAATTCCCAGCTTGCGCGCCACGTACGCGGTGCTGGAGGCGGATGGGAATGGGTACAGAGTGGGGCACAGGGCTGTGGAGTATGACAGGGAACTGGCTGAGCGGAAGGCATGGGAGGTACAACATCCGCAGGCGGCGTTTATCAGCAGCTTTCTGCGGGGGGACCGGGCACGATCGTGGGGTGAGCCGGAGGTACTGCGATGAGTGGGCGGCCCGGCCAGTTTGGCTTCGAGTATTCCAGTATTTTTCAGGACGAGAGTGTGGTGCGGGCTTACCGGTACCGGCCGCAGTATCCGGCGGCGACGTTTGAACTGCTGGCTGATCTGCTGCCGGCGAAGCGCAGGCCGCGGGCGGTTCTGGACGCGGGTTGCGGGACCGGGTTTGTGGCGCGGCCGCTGGCGCGGGTGGTGGAGCGGGTCGATGCGGTGGACTTCTCGGCGGCGGCTCTGCGGGAGGGCAGAGGGCTGCCGGGCGGAGATCAGCAGAACTTGCGCTGGATCGAAGGGCCTATTGAAACGGCGGCTGTTGATCCGCCTTACTGCCTGATCACCGCGGGTGCCAGTATGCACTGGTTCGACTGGGATGTGGTGTTTCCTCGATTCGCGCGGCTGTTGACGGCGGATGGGGTTTTCGTTGCAGTGGGGATGGCGCATGAGCGGCCGGACTGGATGCGGACAGAGCTGGGGCCGGTGCTGGCGCGCTATTCGATGAACAGGGAGTTCGCGCCGTACAGTGCGCAGGGGATTCTGGCTGCGCTGGAGGGGCGGGGGCTTTTCCGGTTGATGGGCAGCGCGGAGACTGAGACGGTCGAATGGCAGCAGCCGATTGGCGAGTGGGTGGAGAGTATTCATGCGCGCAATGGGTTTTCGCGGGACCGAATGGACCCGCGAGCAGCGGCAGAGGCTGATGCGCTGTTTACGGAAATTGCGACGCGCAATGCGGACGGTGGGGACGGCTTGATTACGCACCGTTACGCGGGCAGGCTGTTGTGGGGGCGCCCCCTGCAGGCGAATGGTTAGACGGGGGCGGTGCGGGGAATCAGGCCCACAGCATGCCATCCTCATCGCGTTCAAGCTCTTTGTCGACGAGGAGAGCGTTGTCGGCGGCCAGGGCGGGCTGCTCGTTCTCGAACCATTTGCGCCACTCGTCCGGCGCGTCGACATCCTGGCCGCCGTGTTCGGTGCGGCGGGCGCGCACGCGGAGCATGAGGGGCGTGTTGACGCTGGCGCCGCTGACGATGACCTGGCCTTTGCTGAGGGCGGGCAGCTCTTTGAGCATGTCGCGGCCGACGCTTTCGACTGATTCGGCGATTCGGTTCTGGTCGATGGGGTTGGTGATGCGCATGATGCATTGGGTCATGCACTGGCTGAGCACGTCGCTGTCGAGGCGGCCTGGGCGTTGAGAGATGAGGCCGACGCCGACGCCAAACTTGCGGCCCTCGCTGAGGATGGTCTTGAGCACGTCCGAGCTGACGGCGTCGGCATTGGCGGGCGCGAAGTTGTGGGCCTCTTCGATCAGGCTGAAGACGGGGAAGGGCAGATGGCTGTGGTCGCCCCGTTGGTGCTTGCCCTGTTCGGTGTCGATGCGGGCCTGATAGACGCGGCGCAGGAGGGTGGCGACGATTACCTGTTGCTGCCGTTGTTCGACTTCATTCAACTGAACCAGCGTACACATCCCCGGCTGGAACAGTTCGTCCAATTCGATGTTTTCAAAGTCGTGGAAGATGCCGCTGCCGCCAAGGGCCGCGCCCAAACGCCAGATTAGGGCGCCGGTGGTGGGGTCGTCATCGGTCGTTTCTTCGTCCCCTTGCGCGCCGTCGCCTACCTCGCGCACAGCCATGTAGAACTGCTCCAAGGTATATCTGTCTTCGCCCCAGGTACGTTGGGCGTATCTGAAGGCGCGCCCCAGTTGGTAGTGCATCTTCTCGGAAAGGTTTGTAAGCAGATAGCGCAGATCTGGCAGGGTCAGGCTGCTGATGCGCACGCGCAGGTCGTGCGGGCGGAAGATGCGGACCTGCGGGCTGTAGTCGCCGTCGCGGAAGACTGGCTGATTCTGGGTCTGTTGGAGGGTATCGTACTCGCCGTGGGGGTCGATGACCAGGACGGCGGCGCGGTTGTAGGGCATCAGCAGTTCTTCAAGGAGGACGCCGGCGAGATAGCTTTTGCCGCTGCCGGTGCTGGCGATGATGGCGAGGTGGGTGCTGGTGAAGCCGCGCACATCGAGGGCGACGGGGACGGCGTCGGGGTCGCGGCTGAGCAGGTCGCCGATGTGGGCGCTGCCGACTTCGCCCTGGCGGCCGCGGCTGAGCAGTTGGGTCAGCAGAGCGTCTTCGGCGATGAAGATCGGCGCGCCGCCCTGGGGGGGCACGCGCGGGTTGGTGAAGTCTTGGAGATACTCGTTGTAGTAGCCGAGGACGGTGACTGTGAGCTCGAAGAGTTCGGTTGCGTCGCTTTCGTAGCCGAGCATGGCGGCGACGGTTTGTGGAGGCACGGCTGGGTCGGCCATGAATGTATCGGGGAAGAGCTTGACGGCGTCACGGGCGGTGATGCGGCCGAGGATCTGGCGTTCGCTGCCGTCGACGGGGGCGGTGTAGTAGACGAACTCACCGTGTTTCAGTTGCCGTTCCGGATCGGGCGCGATGAAGGTATATTCGTGGAGGGTTTCTCCGGGTCCTTTGACGGTGCCTACGGCAGTTTTCAGTTTTTCGTTTTCAGTTATTAGTAACGCCATTTACTTCTCCCAAACGCGATTGCCGAAAGCGAGAAACTGATTACCAAGAGCTATTGAAAGGGCTCAGCCGGCCGGGCGCACAATGGACTTCCAGGCTACGTTGTCGCGCATGACCTGCAGGATGGCCTGTTCCTCGGGGAAGAGGCTTCCCAAGCGGTCGATGATCTCCAGCAGGAGGGCGGGGACCAGCGGGTTGTTGAGGGCGAGGAGGGTGGCTGCATAGCGCAGCGTCAAGCGACCGCCGGCGTCGCGGTGGAACTGCCGGACCTCCTCGTCAGTCAGAGTGCGGACGTCCGCACTCACCTCGGCGGCCAGGCGCGGGGTTCCCTGCTGGGGGCCGGCGGCGTCTTGCCAGCCGAGGGCCAGGACACCGACCAGCATGGCGGTCTCGTCAATCAGATCCGGGCTGAACACGGCCTGCTCCGATTGGGAAGTGAGGCGGGGGCCCAGGTTGGTAAAGTTCGGATTGACGAGAAGGGTGTTGTAAATGACACCGATTAGGCATGGACGATCGGCGGCGGGCTGCTGGGGCAGGTCGATGGCGACGAAGGCGCCGAAGGCATAGGCGTCGGGCGCGGGCCGCTGCTCGCGTTCAAAGGGACTGGCGAGCTGGCAGACGTAGTCGATATGTGAATTGGAGTTGACGATGTGGCCGATCTTGTCTGTCATGGCTTCATTGAATCAGAAAATTTGTTCGATGGCAAATTGTGAAGGGAATGTATTTCGCAGGTAGCTACACGGCCATATACAGTGCGTGAAGTGACCTGCCCTTCGTCCACGCCGCCTTGCAGGCTTTCTCATCGTGTTTTGGTTGGCAGGCGCCACCTTGGATGAGGGGCACAGCTGGACTCAGGACGAACGGTCGCTGAGGCGTGGTTTTTTGAGGGGGCGTTGCGGGGGCGCGGAACTGCAGGGGAACTGCGGGGGAACTGCAGGGGTTAGGGGGATGAGACAGCAAAGGGGGAGTAGACTCCGTTCGCCAGACACGATGCTGGGGAAGAGTGAACACGGTCGGTGAGGGATGGTTTTGTAGGGGGGCGTTGCGGGGGCGCAGCCCCTGCACAAGGGAGGGCCGAAGGCCCGACCGCCCATATGCAAAAGGAGAGTATAGAGGAGCGGGGAAAGAGTAAACACCTTCGTTGGCCTCATTCAGGGTCGCAGATCAGTTGCGGCTGCGTAATTGCTTTCGCGGATGGTGAAGAGGGTGCGGTGCGCAGTGTTTGAAGGCCAGGCCGGCCGCGGTGCAGTGGGAACCGGGCTTCAGCGTCCGCCCATGCCGGAGAGGGTGATGCCTTCGACAAAGCGCTTCTGGGCGAAGACGTAGACCAGGAGGACGGGCAGCAGGGCGATGACGGAGCCGGCCATGAGCAGGTGCCAGTCGGTGTTGTACTGGCCGCGGAAGGTGGCCAGGCCGACGGGGATAGTGCGGGTGGCGTTGGAGTTGGAGACGACGAGGGGCCAGAGGAAGTCGTTCCAGGAGCCGAGAAAGACGAAGATTGTGAGCGCGGCGAGGACGGGCCCGCTCAAGGGCATGATGACCTGCGCCCAGATGCGAAAAGAGGAGGCGCCGTCCATGCGGGCGGCCTCATCCATTTCGACGGGGATACCGCGGAAATATTGACGAAGTAGAAAGACGGCGAAGACGGAAAAGGCGGTGGGGACGATAAGCGCGTAGAAGGTATCGAACCAGCGCAGGTAGCGGACGAGGATGAAATTGGGGATCATCGTCACGTGGAACGGGATCATGAGCGTGGCCAGATAGACGAGGAAGAGCGCTTCTCTGCCGCGGAAGCGTAGGCGGGCGAAGGCGAAGGCGGCCAGAGAGGAGGTCAGGATCTGGAGCGTGGTCACGCTAACGGCGACGAAGAGGCTGTTCAGATAGAAGCGTCCGAACGGCATCGCCTGCACTGTGTCCAGGTAGTTCCGCCAGACGACAGGGTTGGGGACGAGGGAGGGGGGGTAGGTGAAGATCTGCGGCGGCGACTTCAGCGAGGTGGCGAGCATCCAGCCGAAGGGCAGCAGCATGCCGACGCTGCCCAGGATCAAGGCAACGTGAAGCAACAGGTGGCCCTTTTTGATTGTCGCGCCTGGTGCGGCTTCGGGGCGCATAGACGCAGGCGTAGTTGTGATCACGATTCGCCGCCGGCTTCGTAGTGCACCCAGCGTCGTTGCAGGCGTGTTTGCACGAGGGTAAAGATGAAGATGAAGATGAACAGCACCCAGGCGACGGCCGCGCCTCTGCCCATGCGTTGGAATTCGAAGGCCATCTGGTAGATATAGTAGACGATAGTGAGCGTGGCCTGGGCCGGGCCGCCCTGGGTCATCACGAATGCCTCGCTGAAGAGCTGGAAGGCGCCGATCATCTGGATGACCATAAGGAAGAAGGTAGTAGGACTGACCATGGGAAAGGTTACGAAGCGGAAACGCTGCCAGGGGCTGGCGCCGTCGACTTTGGCGGCATCGTACAGTTCAGTCGGCACGCCCTGCAGTGCGGCCAGGTAGATAACCATCGTAAAGCCGGTGTTCTTCCACAGAGTCAGGATAACGACGGCAGGCTTGGCCCAGTCGGGATCGTTGAGCCAGTCGGGGGGGCGGACTGGGAGGCCGGTCTTAGCCGCCAGTTCCCAGATGGCTGCAGCCAGGATGCCGAAATCGCGGTTGAAGAACCACTGGAAGACGAGCGCGGCGGCGACGATTGTGGTCACCACCGGCATGAAATAGATCAGCCGGTAGATTTCGAGCCCGCGCATGCCCTGGTTGAGGGCAACGGCGAGCAGCAGGCCGAAAGCGAGTTGAAGGGGGACGATGGTGACGATGAAGTAGAGGGTGTTGAAGAGGACTTTGCGAAAGACCCGGTCATTGGTGAGGAGCTGCGAGTAGTTCTCGAGGCCCGCGAACTCCGGGGGGGAGAGCAGATTCCAGTTATAGAAACTTAGTGCGAGGGAGGCGACGACCGGGATGGCGACGAAGATAAGGAACCCGGCGAAGCTGGGCAGCAGGAACAGATAGGCTTCCCACTGCTGGTCCGGCCGGTAGCGGCGCCAGCGGGACACAGAGGGTTGTGGGGAAGCTGAAGCGGTGTGCGCGGTCACGTGAGGTAGGGAGTCAGGCCAAGAAAAGAGAGGGCGAAGGGGACAAGACGCTTGCGCGTCCGTCCCCTATTGCCCCCTCAGCGTAGCATCTTATTTGGGGAATCCGTTATCGGCCAGGAAGGCGTCCACCTGCTCACAGATGGCAGCCAAGCCGTCCGGGACAGAGACCTCACCGATGAGGATCTGATCGCGGCCGGGGCTGACGAAGGATCCGTTGATCTCGCTCCATTCGACAAAGTAGCCAATGCGGCCCATGCGCGCGTTTTCGCCTTCAGTGATGAAGGCCTGGCGGTTGGCAGGCGGCTGGCCACTATTGAGGAATGCATCGGATTTGGCGGTGGACTGCAGCGCCGGCAGGATCTCGCCGGAGGCGGTGTAGATGCGCTGGCCGCCGTCGGTGCTCTGGAGCCAACTCAGGAATGTCCAGGCCTCGTCCTTGTTGTCACTGAGCGCGCTCATGACCCAAGCTGCGCCGCCGGCGGCGGAGGCGCGCTGGCCGTCAGCGGGAATGGGTATGACCGAGACATCGTAGTTCATGCCGGCGGCGTTGAAGGCAGAGACGCGGCTGGCGTTCTGGATGATCATCGCGACCTGACCGCTCTGGAAGACAGCGGCGTCACCACCGGCCTGGCTCATATTGGCGGGAGGCATGAAGTAGTTGCTGTCGAGCATGTCCTTGAAGAACTGCACGGCCTCGACGGCTCCCTCATCGGCCAGTGCGCAGCGCGAGGGGTTGCGCATGTCATCGAGGGCCATGCCGCGATTCTGCATTACCCAGATCATCCACTTGCCGCCCTCCATGCCCAAGGCATAGCGGTTAACGCGGCCGCTGTCTTCGACATCGGTCAGCAGTTCTGAAACGGCTGCCAGATCGTCCCATGTCCAGGTATCATCCGGGTAGGGGGCGCCGACTTCGTCGAAGATGTCGATGTTGTAGTAGAGGACCTCGAGGCCGATGTCGCGCGGGAAGCCGTAGACGCTGCCCTCGTACATGCCGTACTCCAGCAGAGACGGCCAGTAGTCGTCTGTGTTATAGCCGCTGGCCTCGATCCAGGGGTCAAGGTTTTCCAGCACGCCCTGCGAGGCATAGTTCACGATGGGCGAGAGGAACAGGACATCGGGGACGACGGACGAGTCACCGCTGGCCCAGAGGGTCTGGATCTTGGTGAAGTAGTCGCCCCAGGGTTCGGCCAGGATCTCGATCGCGATATCCGAGTTCTCTTCCATGAAGGCATCTGCCACTGTTTGGTGGGTGGCTACCTCTGAGGGGCTTCCCCACATGGCCCAGGTGATGGTTACTTTCTCGTCATCCATCGCCGCCATGCCACCATCGTCAGCCGGCGCGATGGGAGCGCAAGCGGAGACAAGCAGGGCGGCGAACGCCAGGACAATCAACGCTTTGAAGCTGAAACGGTTCTGCCACAGTTTGAATTGCATTAGGTTCCTCCCTAAAAACATCTGAAGCTGCGAGTGAATGGGGTATAGTGCGCTCCTGCTCGAAAGGAGTGCTTGCGGTTGTGTAAACGGCTGAATGACCGCGAGCATACGCGGTCTGCCTATTGTACAGGATTCGAGATAGCGGTTCAAACGCGACTTTTCCTAGCTGCGCTCTCTATCGGGCTGCCGGCGTGATATGCCAGGGCCAATTGAATCCTTGGCGGGCACGCTGCGTTCAGGGTGACTGCCGGCGCAGTCGGGCCAGTTCGGAACCCATCGACTGCAGTTTCTCCTCTGCGTGCTGGCGGGCTGCTGCTTCGGCTGCGGCTTGTTGTTCTGCGTGCTGGCGGGCGGTTGATTCGGCTGCGGCAGCAGCGACAGCGGCCTGGTATTTCAGAAGCACGAATCCCCGATACACTTCGTCCAACGCGAGCTCTTCCAGCTCCGGCAGTTGATAGAGATGCGGGAGCCGAAACTGGAAGCCGGGCAACAGTTGTGAGCGGATCACATCGCCGGCATCGGGTTGAATCTCATCATATTGGCCTGCCGGAGTGAGGCGGTAGAAGTGCATGTGTTCACCGGTAGGGTCGAGAATATAGTACTCCTGCACCCCTGCCAGGGCATAGTCAAGTTTTTTCTCCTCGGTATCCCGCACCACCTCAGCCTGCGTGGAGTCGGATAGAAATTCGACTACGGCGTCGCAAACGCCCGCGAAGGAGCGCTGGTCTACACGTCCCCAAGAGACCGGGTTGCTATTGAGAATGATGCCGATGTCCGGTTTGCGCACGGCTTTGCGTGTCCCCGACGGCTCGGCTGCGTCCTCCATGGTGAGGACAAAGCCGGTTTCCATATTGATCAGTTTAGCGTTGTCGTGTGCTTTGACATACTGATGGAGAAGGGCAAGGAACCAGAATCCAAGATCGAGTTGCGGCGCGTTGGACGAGGGTTCTGCCTCCAGCATGCCGTTGTTCCATTCATAGCTGACGTCGATGTCGGGGTAGGGATTTTCGTACCATTTGTCCCAGTATTCTTCGAGGGTGACACGGCGTCCTTCGTCGGGCGCGAGAGGATTGACCGGCGCGGCGCGGTCAACATTCTGCTCAATCTGTTTCTGTTGGAGATCATGCAGCGCGTCTGCAGATCCCATGTTTTCTCCTCTTGCTCTGGCAGGACGGATTAGGTCCTGTGCGCAGCGGGCGGTTCCGAGCAGATTCTAACACGATTTCTGTGGCCGCTCCTAGCTGATTACGAGATGTCCTATGCACCTGGTTCTTCTTTCGGTACGGCCAAAGTGCGACGGATCTGATCGAGGTGGGCTTCGCCGTGCTCGACGTACAGTTCAAGCTGCCTGGCGAGGGTGACGGGACCGCTCTCCGGGTGCTGGCCGGTGCGCTGCCAGGCGTCGTCGGGCAGATCCTCCCAGAAGCGAGCCCAGCGGGCGTGGAGCGCTTTCAACAGGGCCAAGGAATCGGACAGGTCGGCGCTGCTGCCGTCGGAGAGCAGGGCCCAGGCGCCCTCGTCGTACGGTTTGAGGGTTGGATTCTCTTCGGTGGCCATCAGTTTGCAGCGCACATAGCTGTTTATATGGGAATCTGCAATGTGATGGACGTTTTGGGCCACGGTCCATTCATTGGGCAGTGTTTGGGCGGTCATATCTTGCGGCGAAAGCCCGGAAATCAACTCTTCCAACTGTTGGGGAAGGCGGCGGATCTTTTCGATCGCTTCTTGACGGGCACCGGCATCTGGCATGTCAGTTTAACCTCAAAGTGTATGTCGGTCTATCCCCATTGTGACAGGACGTGGTCGCGCGATATGCGACCGCATACGGCAACCTTTTCATCCTGTTAATTGTCTGTCCTGGAAATGGTCAGTTTTTGCCCCGCGGCCGGCGCTGACACGGTTGACCATTGTCCGTCGGGCCAGCGGATGAGGAGGAGGCTGGGTTGGGATTCGGCGGGGAAGCCGAAGTGCAGCTGCCCCGGGTCGCTGGACAGGTAGGCACGCGTTACGCGCACGTCGCGGCGGAGGCGGCCTGCGGGTGTCTCGAGTATGGCTGTGGCGCCGATGGCTGCCGGGTTGGCGCTGCCGGGCTGGCGCAGCTCGACCTGGAGTGAGGCGCCGCCGCAGAGGCGATTTTCGAACAGCTGGGCATTGCCGCGCAGATTGTTGACGACGATATCGAGGTCGCCGTCACCGTCGAGGTCACCCTGGGCTGCGCCGCGTCCGCCGCGCTCGCTGCCCAGTTCCCAGTCCGGCATGTGTTCGAAATGGCCGCCGGTGTTGCGCAGGGCCTGATTGCGTTCGACCAGCTCATGATCTTCCATATGGGCGAAGGTAGTGGATTCGGCAAAGCCGTTGACGATATAGAGATCGAGTTGGCCATCCTGGTCGAGGTCGCCGAAGAGGCCGGACCAGGTCCAGCCGGTGGCGTCGAGCTGCCGATCGCGCCCGAGATTTTGGAAGGCGCCGCCCTGGTCGGCGACCAGGAGCATATTTTCCATGCGTTGGGGGTCGCCGGCGGGCAAGGGGTGATGTTCTGCTTCCATCAGAGGCGCCCATGCGCGCATGGTTTCGGGGTTCATATCGGGCGGCTTCATGTCGCTGGCAAAGAGGGCGGTGCGGCCGGAGTTATCGACGTCGGCGAGGTCGAAGCTCATGGTGCTGTGGGTCGTCTCGGGGAAGATAGATGCCAGTTGCCAGCCGTTCGCGTTATTGCGCCAGAACTGGTCGGGCAGGGCGAAGTCGTTGCCGACGAGCAGGTCGGGGCGGCCGTCGCCGTCCTCGTCCCAGAGGGCGATGGCCAGAGCCTGGGCCTCATTGGTGAGCCGCTGGGCGCGAAAACCATCGGTCTCGTTCCAGTGGATATAGACGCCGGCCTCGCCCTTGAGCCGGTACTCGTTGCCGAGTTCGGTGAGCAGGCCGATATCATAGGAGGCGGTGACAGCGTCCAGGTCGCCGTCGGCGTCCAGGTCGGCCCAGTCGATGGCGTAGGCGGGCTTGGCAAGGCCGTTGACAAACTCCTGGACGAAGCGGCCGGGGGCGTCCGGGGCCAGCTCGGCGCCGCGGTTGCGCCAGAAATTGATAGCGCCGCCGACGCGAGTCAGCGCGAGGTCGGTCCAGCCATCACCGTCAACGTCAACGGCAGCTACGGCGCGCGTGCGCCCGATCGGCATCTGTTCGTGGCGGAAGGTGAGGCCGCCTTCGTTCCAGAAGATGGAGTTGGGATTGTCGTAGTTGCCGAGAACGAGATCGAGGTCGCCGTCGTTATCCAGGTCGTTGATGGCAACACCGGCGCCGTTGGCCTCGTACATGCGGATGATGCCGTCAGCGGTATTCGTGTTGTGGGGGAGGTCGTGGGTGATGAAGTGGTCGACACAGAGGTCGGCGTCTGAGGTGACCTCTTCGACCTGGATTGTAGCCGGCACGGTCAGGTTGAGAACGTCGTAATTTGCGGCACAGCCGCTGAGCGCGAGACAGACGAGAGCCAGCAGGACGGCGCCGGCCGGTAAACGAGGACGGCGAGTCACTTTACTGGCAGGCGCCGAGTGGGCCGCTCTATCAGGCTGCTTCCTCGGAAGTATCGCAGAAACCGGTTGTGCGTTCCGATGTACATTCACGGATCTGTCTCCCATTTGCATTGCAGATGAGGGGTATGGACGTGTGTTCAGTATATTCCGAAGGATACCGGCTGTCAACGAGTCGCGGGATCGGATTTCCTCCCGATATTGGTCACTTTCTGGCGATCAGGAGGTAAACCTTTTTCTTCCACGAAGGGCTGCTAAGAACACCTTGACACCTTTTGACCCGCTGAGAACCGTGGAGAACACTTTGACTCCTTTTGATCCAGGGATGGGGACGGAGAGCAACTTTTTCCTACCCGGTACGTGTGACGCGGTTTGGGCACGTTCGTGACGCAGGCGGCTGACAACAGCGGTGGCGGATGGCTGCGGCGCGGGTTTGGGAGGGGGGCGTTGCGGGGGGTGTCCCCCCGCACGAGGGAGGGCCGAAGGCCCGACCGCCCAAAAAAGTTGAGGAGTGAGAAACGCGTTCAGTTGTGTCACTCAGGGCGCGTGGGGCGGTTGTGGGCGGGCGCATGACGAGTGGTGTACGAGTTTTGTACGAGAGGAGAGGAGGGAAGAAGACGCGTGCCTTTTGCGCTGTATTCCACTTGCCCGCGTTTATGTTCTTGTGTATTCTAGGTCGGCTGTAATTCAGGTAATTCCAATATTGGTGGAATTTCGATACGATTAGCCAGTGTTCACCAACCACGAGTCATAAGAAGAAGAATGTCGAAATTAGTGATTGTAGAGTCGCCGACCAAGGCGAGAACTATTCGCAATTTTTTGCCGAAAGGTTATGAAGTCGTAGCCAGCATGGGCCATGTGCGTGATTTGCCGGCCTCTGCCGCGGAGGTCCCTGCGAAAGTGAAGGGGGAGCCCTGGGCGCGGCTGGGTGTCAAGGTGCAGGAAGCGTTCGAGCCGCTGTATGTAGTTCCATCGAACAAGAAAAAGGTGGTCTCGGAGTTGAAGTCGGCGCTGAAAGGGGCTGATGAGGTCTTGCTGGCGACTGACGAGGACCGGGAGGGGGAGAGCATCGGCTGGCATCTTTTTGAGGTGCTGAAGCCGAAAGTTCCGGTCAGGCGGATGATTTTTCACGAGATCACGAGAGAGGCGATCGAACAGGCGCTGAAGGAGACGCGTTCGATCGACAACGATTTGGTGCGGGCGCAGGAGACTCGGCGCATTCTCGACCGGTTGGTCGGTTATACGATTTCGCCGTTGTTGTGGAAAAAGATCGCGCCGAAGCTGTCTGCGGGCCGCGTGCAGAGTGTGGCGGTGCGTTTGTTGGTGCTGCGGGAACGGGAGCGGCGGGCATTTGTGAGCGGCTCCTACTGGGATTTGAAGGCGCAGTTGAACAAACGACCTGACAGCGCAGCCCACCGTTTTGGGGCCACGCTGGTATCGGTCAACGGGACGCGGGTGGCGAGCGGGCGGGATTTCGATGAATCGACCGGCCGGATCGCGGCGGGCAAACGGGTAAAGACGCACTTCAGTGAGGCAAGCGGGGATGTTCTGCTGCTGGATGCAGAGCAGGCGAGGGCGTTGGAACAGCGTTTCCAGGATGGCAGTTGGGTGGTGCACTCGGTTGAGAGCTCGGAACAGTCGCGTTCGCCATCGCCGCCATTTACGACGAGCACGCTGCAGCAGGAGGCCAATCGTAAACGAGGCTGGGCGGCTCGGCGCACGATGCGGGTAGCACAGTCTCTATACGAGAATGGTTACATTACTTATATGCGGACCGACTCGGTCCATTTGAGCAACGAGGCTGTCAATGCGGCCCGCCAGCGGGTGCAGGAGCGATATGGCGAACAGTTTCTGACGCCGAAGCCGCGCCGGTATAAGACGAATTCAAAGGGCGCGCAGGAGGCACATGAGGCGATCCGTCCGGCGGGAAGCGCGATGCGCCCGGTGGACACGCTTCCGCTTGCGGGCGATGAGGCTGCGCTCTACGACATGATCTGGAAGCGGACGGTGGCGACGCAGATGGCGAATGCGCGCTTGCGTTCGACGACAGTGATGATCCAGGCAGCCAGCGAGCAGGAAATGGGCGCGGCCGCGGCGGTGGAGGCACTCTTCCGGGCGTCGGGGCGGGAGATCCTGTTTCCGGGATTCTTTCGCGCTTATGTTGAGGGATCCGATGATCCTGATGCCGCGATCGAAGATCAGGAATCGCCATTGCCCGCGCTGGCCAAGGACGAGGAGGTGGACTGCCGGGCGCTGGAGGCGGTTGGCCATGCCACGAAGCCGCCGGCCCGCTACACCGAAGCCACGCTGGTGAAGGCGCTGGAGACGGAGGGAATCGGCCGTCCGAGCACATATGCAACGATCATCGACACGATTCAGAACCGGGGTTATGTTTTCAAGCAGCGGCGCGAGTTGGTGCCGACATTTGTTGCTTTTGCGGTGGTGCAACTGCTGGAGAGCAATTTCGAGGAGTTGGTAGATTTGAAATTTACGGCGGAGATGGAGCAGACGCTGGATGACATCGCGGATGGGGATGTCGACTGGCTCGAATATCTGAACCAGTTCTATCTGAGCGAGCAGGGGTTGGAGAACCAGGTCAGGGAAAAGGAGAGCGCCATCGATCCCCGGCTTGCGAGCCAGGTCGACTTTCCTGATTTGCCGGTAGAGGTGCGCATCGGCCAGTTTGGGCCGTTCCTGGCGCGGGAGGTCAACGGCGACAGGCATACGGTTGGCCTGCCGGACGATTTGCCGCCAGGAGATCTTGATGCGGCGGCGGCCGAGGCGCTGGTGAATGCCAAGCAGGAAGGACCGGTCGTCCTGGGGGACGATCCGGTGAGCGGACTGCCGGTTCTGCTGAAAGATGGACGATTCGGCGCGTATGTACAGTTGGGCGAGGACGAGAAGAGAGAGAAGCCGCCGAAAAGAAAGCCGGAAAAGCCGGCCGGGCCGGTGAATATCAACGCGGCTACGGCCAAGGAGCTGGCGACGCTGCCGGGTATCGGCCCCGGTTTGGCCAAGGCGATCATTGCGGGCCGGCCTTATGCATCGGCGGCGGATCTGGCGCGGGTTCCCCGCATGAGGGCAAAGATCGTTGAAACGATAGCGCCCCTGGTTGTCGCGGGTAAAGGCAAACCGAAGGCTTCCGCTGAAAAGGTTACGAAGGAGCCGGCAGGCAAGACAAATGGGAAGCCCAAACGGGCCAGTCTGCTGAAGGAGATGACTAAGGAGGGGATGGACCTGCCGACGGCGCTGCAGCTATTGAGCCTGCCGCGGGTGCTGGGCGTACATCCTGATGACGGTGAGGAGGTGCGGGCCGGGGTAGGGCGTTACGGGCCTTATGTGGTCCATAACCGGAAGTTTGTCAGCCTGAAGGCGCCGGACAGCGTGCTGGAGGTGGAGCTGCCGCGGGCGCTGGCGTTGATCAAGGAGGCGCCGGACCGGAGAGGGGGCAGCTCGTCGCGCACAGTATTGAAGGAGTTGGGCGCGCATCCTACAGACGGCGACCCGGTGCGCGTGCTGGACGGGCGCTATGGGCCATACGTCAACCATCAGAAAACGAACGCCACTTTGCCGAAAGATGCGGATCCGCAGAGTATTACGTTCGAGCAGGCGATACAGATGCTGGCGGAGCGGGAGAAAAGTGGGAAGGGAAAAGGCAGAGGCCGGAGGAGGCGGAGGTAGTCCGGTTCTCTGTGACGGTTTCAAGGGAGGGGTAGTTTGGGTTGGTCGAATCAACTTGGGAAAGATAGTCGCGGGAGCCGGCCGCGCTGTGTGCTGCTTGTGGACGGTGACAAAGAGGAGGCTGCTGCCCGGCTGACGCAACTGGTGGGCGTTGATGATGTAGAGGTTACCCCGTTGGATATGTGGATGCCCTCTGGCAAGCCGGTACAGAATGGAGACGGATCGTGGGACAGGACGCCGGCGGATGTAGTGGAATTGGACAAGCCGACGGAGCTCTTGCCACGCGATATACGTGAGGCGTTGGGGAACTGGTGGCTGGCAGTTTCTGAAAACGACCCCAGGACTCCGAATTGGGATATTGCCAGCTCATGCACGGTTAAGGGCGAGAAGGGGCTGTTGCTGGTGGAGGCGAAGGCGCACTGGAATGAAGTGAAAGGGTCGTCTTCGGGGAAACGGCTTAGGGCATCGGCCTCAGATAATACGATCGAAAATCACGAGAAGATCGGTTTGGCGATCGAGGAGGCCGCGGCTGGTCTCCAATCAGCGACTGGGGGCGGGTGGAATATTTCGCGGGACAGTCATTACCAGTTGTCCAACCGGTTTGCGTGGTCGTGGAAGCTGGCCTCTCTGGGCGTTCCGGTGGTGCTGGTTTATCTGGGATTCCTCTACGCTACGGATATAGCCAAGGGCGGGAATCTTTTTCACTCCCAGGACCATTGGGAGCGGGTCGTTAAGGGCCATTGTGAAGGTGTAGTTGACAATTCGTGCTGGGGAACGCGGCTGGATGTGAGCGGCGTGCCCCTGCTTCCTCTGATCCGGGCGATTAGACAGCCTTTTCAGTACGGTGAAGGTTGAAGCCCGACTCCCCAAACTTTAACCGAGCAGCGAGAGCGGCCAGCCGAGCAGTGCGCCGCCGATGACGACCCAGGCGGAGGTGACGCGCCAGCGCAGGACCGCGGCCGCGGCGAGCAGGGCGATGACGACGGCGGGCCAGGTGGTGACGATGTCTCCGGTGAGGCGCACGAGAACGGCGGCCATGAGGCCGACGGCGCTGACGTTGACGGCGTCGAGGAAGGCGGCCATCCAGGGCGAGCGGCGCAGGCGGGGGACGATGGGGTTGAGGATGGCGACGAAGATGAATGAGGGCGCGAAGATGGCGGCGGCGCTGACGAAGGCGCCGGGAACACCGTATAGCACGTAGCCGATGAAGGCAGCGGTGGAGAGGACGGGACCGGGTGTGAACTGGCCGATGGCGATGGCGTCGAGCAGTTGCTGCTGGGTGAGCCAGCCATACTCGTGCACGAGATCGCCTTCGAGAAAGGCGACAAGGACGTAACCGCTGCCATAGAGAACAGCACCGACTTTGAGAAAGAAGAGGCCCAGCGCGCCGAGGGTCAGGGCGGGCGCGGCGGCGGCGGCGACGGCGAGGAGAGCAGCCCACTTGAGGGCTGACGCCGGTGAAAGATCCGCCCAGGGGAGTGCACTGCGGTTATCGGGCAGGGCTGGCAGGGCCAGCAGCGCGGCGGCGCCGCTCCAGCCGGACATGGCGCGGAGGGCGAGCATGCCGAGCAGGCCGCCCGCGATCAGCGACCAGATGACCGGCGCGCCGAGGTAGACGGCAACCGTCACCGCGATGCCGATGATGCCGAGGGCGAAGCGCGTCTGGGTATCCGACTTGGGTTTTGAGGCTGTTTGTCCCAGGCGCCAGAGGGCGCCGAGGATGACTGCAAGAACGGCGGGCTTCACGCCCATCAGGAAGGGCTGCACGGCGGGCAGCGCGCCGAATTCGACATAGATCCAGGCTATCAGGGTGGACAGCAGCACGGCCGGCAGGACAAAGGATATGCCGGCGGCGAGCAGACCCGGCCAGCCGGCGCGCTGATAGCCGATGTGGATCATCATCTCGGTCGAATTGGGGCCGGGGATCAGATTGGTGGCGCCGACCAGGTCGAGGAAATGTTCGCGGCTGAGCCATTTGCGCCGCGT
This sequence comes from Caldilineaceae bacterium, assembly GCA_965116395.1. Taxonomy (GTDB): domain Bacteria; phylum Chloroflexota; class Anaerolineae; order Caldilineales; family Caldilineaceae; genus Bin5. The sequence continues at coordinate 2,776,492 of OZ220684.1, read as the reverse complement.
CACGGCTTCATCTTCGAGCATGGCGATGTGGCTGGCGGGCCCACCAAAGCCGATGATTCCCAGTTTGCCGCACAGTTTGACGACTTCACCAACGGTTCCGGTAGCCAAATTCACTCCTCCATCACGACTCACAAGCCGCGGTTTCCAAAGGCGGCGGCAAGCAGTTGCGCGTGTTTAGCGGGCGCGTTGTCGGGAACTGCCCGCGCATACAACTCGTTGAGAATACATGGTCGTATTGTCTTAATCAGACGTAAAAGTACCGAAATGCGTCCCGTTTGTCAACGTCCATTGTACAGGGGCGCCTGAGGAGATGCGGGGTGACGCCTATGAATCGTGGGGCGGATACAGCGGACTTCAGACTGGAGGAAGCCAAACTGATTTGGGCTCAAAGCAGGCTCTGCTGGAGGGTATGGAGGTGAACCTGATATTGACCAAAGCCGATGTTGGCCATATACTTTTGACTCGGACTCCGTGTGCAGGGGAGCTCCACAGTTGAGCCTTTTACAGATGTCAGGCAGTTGAACGGAAATGTTGAACAGACTTGGCGCCATTTTTAAACAGATTGAGGAGCGGTTGCAGCCTGGATGGCGCGACTTTCGCGTGGGCGTGCAAGGTGTTTTTGCAGCCGACCGGGTCGCGACGCTCAGAGAGGCGGTAGCGAATTTACGTTCGCCCAGCCAGCTGGTCGTGACTGCACTGCTTGGGATCATCGGGCTGGCGGCCGCCACGTCGATTGCGAGTTTTGCCAGTGGGACGGCTGTGACCGAAGAGATAGAGGCCATTTCTGAACCGCAGGTGCAGCTGGCGGACAGCCGCGAAGGTTGGCTGACGCTCGCGCTCGACACCACATTGCCGGAACGCTATTTCAGCCAACTGCTGACCGTGACCCTTGGATTGGAAGAGATCGAAACCAGCGGCATTCGCAAGAGGGTCATGCTGCTCGATCAGCCGCGCAATGCCGATGTGCGGGTCGGGCTGGCGGCGGGTACAGGGGAGGCGGGAAGTGTGCTGTACACGCGATTTCTGGCGCCGGTGGCGCCATTCGCGACGGTACCGGATGACGTTTCGATGGCGGAGCTGACGCTGCGCTGGCAGGGCAGGGGCAGCGGCCCTCTGATCGTAGATGCCGATTATGTATCCGAATTGGAGGCGATCTTCGGAGAAGAGGCAGCCGATTCGGTGCAGACCGCGAGCGGCAGCGCCCTGGCTGCGGTGTTGGAGGTAGTTGCCGGCGCGCTGGCGATTGTGGCATTCGAAGACGTGACGCCGGTTATGAAGGTGTTGCATTTAGACGGCGCCAACATTCTCAGCAACACCTTTGACTCGGCATCCTATCCGCTGACGGCGGTTGTGGCCGTTTTTGGCAATGAGAGCGAGAGCGTGGCCGCGGCGCTGCGACCGCACATCACACAGGCGACGAACCGCAGCCCAGACGAGCTGACGACCCTGATCATGACCGGCGTGACGGCGATGGCCCGCGTTACGGCATCGCGCATGGAGGAGAAGGGTTACGATTATCCGGCACTGGTGATTGCACCGACGCTGCGTGCGGCCGACATCACCCACATCAGCAATGAAGTGCCATTCCTGGCAGGTTGTGATGTAGACCCATCATTGAACAACATGATCCTGTGCAGTAGCCCGGCTTATTGGGCGGCGTTGGAGGCGGTTGGCGTGGACATTGTGGGGTTGAGCGGCAACCACGTCAACGACTTTGGACGGGACGGCGCGCGCGAATCGATTGGCTGGTACCGGGAGAATGGGGTTCCGATATATGGGAGTGGTTTGAATGAGGCGGAGGCGTGTGAGCCACTGATATTTGCGCACAACGGCAATCGTTTTGCCTTTTTCGCGGCGCTGGCCCACTATCCGGCTTTTGCGTGGGCGACGGAGGATGAGCCGGGAACCTGTAATTACAATGCCAACAAAGAGCGCATATTCGCCAGAATCGCGGCGCTACGCGGCGAAGTTGATGTGATCGCGGTTGAGCTGCAGCATGAGGAGATTTACAATCCGACGCCGATAACCCGGCAGGTGCAGGATTTCCGCGAACTGCGTGCGGCCGGCGCGGATATTGTCACCGGGGTTCAGAGCCATGTGCCCCAGGCGATGGAGCCGTATGGGTATGGCGGTGAAGAGCCGGGCATTATTGTCTACGGATTGGGCAATCTGTTCTTCGATCAGATGTGGAGCTGGCAGACGCGCACGACGCTGATTGCACGCCACACGATTTATGATGGGCAGGTGATCAACACGGAGATTCTGACGGCGGTGTTAGAGGATTATGCGCAGCCGCGCTGGACGACGGAAGTTGAACGCGGTGATCTGTTGCGGCAGATTTTCAATGCGGCGCCGCCGCGCTGAGGTTGGTCACAGCTTGTCGATGTGTGCGGCGGGGCTTGTCTTTTGGGGCGTGCGGCGGCCGGTTTGCGCGAGGAAGTCTATCTCGGTTTGGTAACCCCACGGACGCCATAGTTTCCTGCAGTGCGCATGAACTCCTTGTAGGGCTCACAGATTTTGCTTACAGAGATGTGAGAAATACCTAGTAGCAACGCAATTTCCTCGTACGAAAGCGGATTGGGGACGCGCACTGCGAGCGTCAAGATGGCATCATCAACAGGATCGGCCAACCGATCGGCGCCATTAATAATCTGCTGTTTCTGAAAAGAATCCCGCCCACTGTTCCCGAACGAAGCATTTTCCCACATGGCGCGCGGTCGAACTGCCTGCCGAGATGAACCCCTCGTATAAACAAGGGCGGGGCCATTGTCTCCGGTCGAGTCCAGATATTCCTTATATGGCTCGCAGATTTCGCTCACGTCGTCGCGAGCGATGCCGAATGACGATGCAGTTTCCTGGTAGGAAAGGGGAGTGCGCAACCGCACTGCCAGCGTCAGAATTGCATCGGCAACGGGATCGGGCAATCTGACCTCGCCACTGATCGCTTTCTTGATGGACTCAGCATCTGGCACCACGGAGAACCTCCTAGAGACGGGCGTGGATTGTCGACGTATCCACTGGCAGAGTTCCGTTCAACATTGTGGTCTAATTAGATAAAGATACCAAATCGCAATTTGGTTGCGGGAAGACGTGATGCTGCCAGCAGTGACCGGCGGCAAGTGTTGACCACTTAGACGGTGGGACAGCGTGGGAGGCATTCCTCAGCCAGTTGACTTGGCGCCAGAGTTGCGTTTGAGGGTCTGAAGGAGGACGCGTCCGGGGCCGCGCAGGTTGGTCATGAACAGACCTTCGCCGCCGAGGATCATTCTGCGGAAGCCGCCGACTCCGCGAATATCATAGTCGACTTCAGCGGAAAATGCGGCCAGGTTGCCGGTGCTGACGAGCAGTTCCTCGTTGGCCGCCATCTGGCGCTCGTAGAAGTCGCCGCTGCCATGCACGAGCGCTTCGCCGACACCGGAGATGGTCTGCAGGAAGAGGCCGGCGCCGCCGAAAACAGCTGCACCGGCGCGGCGGGCGACGGTCACTGTGATGTCAACGTTTTCACCCCAGGCGGCGACGAAGGAGCCGCGTGTCGTGGTGACGGCGCCGTCGCGTTCCAGGTCCCAGATTTCCAGGTGGCCGGGGGCGTTGGCCGCAAGCAGGGCATATTGGTCTTCGGCTTTGGTCTCGAGGAAGGTGAGGGCGAGGCCTTCGCCGGAGAGGCTGCGGCGCAGTGCGCCGCCGGCGCCGCCCGGGACGCGCAAGCTCCACTGCATATGGGATGAATAGGCCATCAGGACGCCCTTGCTGACCCAGGCAGATTCGCCTGGGGCGAAGTCAAGGCGGACGGACTGGGCAATCTCGCCGCTGATGCTATACTGCATGGAGCAACTCCTTTCTACTTGCCGGGTAACTACGAAGCCATATACAGTGGTTGTCTTGACCAGCCCTCTATTGCTGCCGCCATTCAGGCTATCTGATTGCGTATGCGGTTGGCGGCAGCCGCGTTGCTGGAGCCGCACGGCTGGAATGCGCACACAGGGTCGGTGAGCGATGGTTTTGTAGGGGGGCGTTGCGGGGGCGCAGCCCCTGCACAAGGGAGGGCCGAAGGCCCGACCGCCCATAAAAGAGTTGAGAGTTGAGAGACCACCTTTGCTCGTCTCATTCAGGATCGCAGATTAGTTGCGGCTGCGTAGTTTCCTTATCGGCAAAAAGAAGAAGAACAAATCATGTCCAAACGCAAAGCGAAGAAGTCAGATCGCAGCGGTTCCAGAAGTGCTGGGCCGCGGTTGGTGTACTCGACGGATCCGGAGCCGGAACCTGAGCAGAGTTCGCCGGTGCTTCCCCGCAACCCGGCCGCGCCGTTTGCGGTTCAGGGGACGCAGCCGGTGCGCGTCCGGCGGGATCGGAAGGGGCGCAAAGGGAAGACGGTTTCGATCATTGCGGGCGTAAAAAGCCCGGATGTGGGCAAGCGCGCGCTGGCGAAGCACCTGAAAGACAAGCTGGGATGCGGCGGCGCGGTCAAGGGCGCGGACATCGAAATCCAGGGTGACCAGAGGGAGCGGCTGGTTGCGCTTCTGAACGAACTGGGATACCGGGCCAAGCAGGGCTAGAGCACGCTTTTTCGCTGCAACTGCCGGTTAATGGCGGCTCACGTCCAGTGGGTTGCCGGTTGCCGAAGATTAGCTCCCGTCACCCCGATTACCGCAGATTGAGGCCGACGCTCTTCCCGCTTTCCACGCCCTCGCTCTTGGCGAATGCGTCTTCGCCGCTTAACGGATGGATTACGACATTGCGGCCGAGCCGCATGCCTGCGGGAACGGTGCTGCCTTTGCCGACGAGGGTCAGGCCGGTGTTGAGCCGGGCGGGCAGCTCCGGATTGGGGCGGTTGTTTTCGGAGTGGCCGACAGTTGCGTCCTGGCAGACGCGCACCTCTTTGTCGATTACGCAGCGCTCGACGACTGCGCCCGGTTCGATGATCGTGTCATTTAGGATGACACTATCGCGGACGAGGGCGCCCTCCCCCACCTGCACGCCGGGTGACAGGACGCTGCGTTCGACGGCGCCCTCGATCTGGCAGCCATTGGAGAGAAGGGTTCCATCCACGTCTGCGGCCGGGCCGAGCTTGACGGGCGCGCGCTCCTGGCTGCGGGTATGGACGACCCACTCCGGCGCGTAGAGGTTGAGCGCCGGCTCCTCCGCCAGCAGGCTCATATTTGCATCCCAGTAGGCCTGAATTGTGCTGGCATCTGCCCAGTAGCCGGGATAGGTATAGCTGGCGACATGCCCCTGCGCGACGAGCCCTGCCAGGATGTCTCTACCGATGTCGTCGCCGCTGCTGTTGTTCAGGACATCTACCAGAAAGTCGCGGCGGAATACGTAGACGCCCATGCTGGCGAGATTCTGTTCGGTGCGGCGGGGCTTTTCCTGGAACTCGATGACGCGGCCGTCGGTGTCGAGCGAAATGATGCCGAATCGATGGGTTTCATGGCGGCTGACGCGGCGGACGGCGATGGTTACGGGTGCGCCGGTGCGCAGGTGATGGGAAAGGAAGGGCCGGTAGTCCATCAGATAGATATGTTTGCCGGAGAGGATCAGTACGCATTCCTCTTTCTGCTGGAGGACGTAGTCGAGGTTGCGGCGAATGGCGTCGGCGGAGCCGCGTTGCCAGTCGCCGTAGGGTCCGCCGCGGTAGGGCTGCAAGAGGCGCACGCCGCCGCTGGAACGGTCCAGGTCCCAGGGTTTGCCGATGCCGATATGATCGTTGAGGCTGCGGGGGCGGTATTGGGTGAGAACGGCGACATTGTGGATGCCGCTGTTGACGCAGTTGCTGAGTGAGAAGTCGATCAGGCGGAATTTGCCGGCGAAGGGAACGGCGGGCTCGGAGCGGACTTCGGTAAGGACACTGAGGTCGGCATTGTCAGCGCCGGCCATGATCATAGCGAAAGCACACGACATAGGGAATTATCCTTGCGGTCCGTTTGCGGATAGGGGCAGAGCGGGACCTCTTTATACGGTCTGCCCGTCTTCAACGACGAAGTCAGGTGGAAAATCCTCTTCACCGCTGTCGCTGTTGACGATGACGTTGGTGCCGATGCGGGCGCCATCGGGGATGAAAGCGCCCTTGCCGATGACGGTATGGCCGGTGTCGAGTTTGTCGGCAAAGAGCGCGTTGGGCGGGGGCGAGGCCGACGCGGCGGTGCCGACCTGGGCGCCGAAGCCGACGATGACCTGCTTGTCGATGATGACCCGCTCCAAGTGCGCGCCGGGTCCTATCCAGGAGTCGTTCATTATGATGCTGTCGTGGACGACCGCGCCGGGGCTGACATAGACGCCGGGGCTGAAGATGCTGTTTTTGACCAGTCCATGCACTTCGCAGCCGTTGGACACCATACTCTGCACGACCTGGGATTGGGGGCCGAACTTGGCGGGCGGACGCTCTTCGGAGAGGGTGGAGATCGGCCAGTTGTCAGTATAAAGGTCGAGAGCCGGGTCGGGTTGGAGCAGCTCGAGGCTTGTCTTCCAGTAGGCGTCGACGGTACCGACGTCGACCCAATAACCGGTGAAGGGGTAGGAGAAGACGCGGTCGCCGGCGGCGAGCATGGCGGGCACGACGTCCTTGCCAAAGTCGCTGCGGGGCCCATCGGCGCCTCTTTCCCGGAGACGTTGTTCCAGCACGCGGGCGTTAAAGACATAGATGCCCATTGATGCCAGATTACTGGTCGGCTGCTCCGGTTTTTCATGGAACTGGACGATCTCATCGTCGGCGTTCGACTCCATGATGCCGAATCGGTGTGCCTCTTCGATCGGTACGGGCATTACGGCGATGGTCAGGTCGGCGCCTTTGCGCTGATGAAAGTCCAGCATGGGGCCGTAGTCCATCTTATAGATATGGTCGCCGGAGAGGATGAGCGCGGTGTCGGCGTTGTTGTCGGAGAGGTAGTTCAGATTTTGCAGAATTGCATCGGCGGTGCCGGCATACCAGTCCTGCTCGCCGCGGCCTTGATAGGGCTGCAGGAGGCGCAAGCCGCCGTGTTGGCGGTCGAGATCCCAAGGTTTACCGATGCCGATGTGTTCGTTGAGGCTGTGGGGGCGATATTGGGTGAGGACGCCGACGGTATAGAGGCCGCTATTGACACAGTTGCTGATAGTAAAGTCGATGATACGGAACTTGCCGGCGAAGGGAACAGCGGGTTTTGCGCGTTTTTCGGACAGGACGGTGAGGCGCGTGCCCTCTCCGCCAGCCAAAATCATTGCAACGGTTCTCATAGGCGATTTCCCATGCGGCATTTACGCGGCGAAGCGAGCTTATGAACCCGAGTTCGGGTCTATCATATCTGAAAGAGCGGGAAAACTCAATAGGAAGACTTACCGAAGCATGTACTGCCAGCGGGCACGGGTCTGGGTTGGCGCTCTTGATGAACGCGGATCCCCAGCAGGTGATGGACTTGGGCAACATTTTCTACTTGCGGAGGACTCAGACGCACGGGTTCTTGGATTTTGCTGCTGGGATCTCTATACTTTACGTTTGTGTTCCAGAAGGATCGTGCCTGTTCAGGGCATTCAGCCTAACGGCCTGCCCGGTCCAGATGTAATTTGGCACGTCAGAAAGGCCCCCGTTCCGGGAGGCGTGGGCCTGGCAGCACAACCAAGAGCAAGAGTGCATGTCTGAGACGTCGTCCCGCGCCTCTTTCGAGCAGGGGCACAAAGCAACAGTTGCGGCACAAGGACCGGCCGGCAAGGCCGTTTCAGAGAAAGCCGCGCGCCAACGAATATTATTGGCAGCAGGAGGGATCCTGATTGCATTGGCGGTGGCGGTGGCTTTGTTGCGTCTGCAGCGCTTAAGCGAACTCCCGTTTGGGCTCCATCATGATGAAGGGGCGCATGGCATGGATGCTCTCCGTGTGTTGCAAGGGGAGCACGCTGTTTTCTTTCCTGAAAATAATGGACGCGAAGGGCTGATTGTCTATACGATAGCGCTGGCCATCTCCTTTTTGGGGCGCACGATGCTGGCTCTTCGTCTGCCCACTGCGCTGGCCAGCGCCGGAACAGTCTTTGTCGTGTTCTGGCTGGGGCGGCTGCTCTTTGGCAGAGATAAAAGTGGGCGGGCGACACCGTGGCGCGGCCTGTTGGTCGGCGGAATCGGGGCCGGTCTGCTGGCGATATCGCTCGGCCAAACGATCATTGGGCGTGCGGCGCTACGGGCCAACTTCCTGCCACTGTTTCTGTGCCTGTGTCTGGCCTTGCTCTGGTGGGGGTGGGAGGGTAGGAGTTGGTGGCGGGTGGCGCTGGCGGGGGCGTGCGCCGGGCTGTTGCCATACACCTATCTTGCGGCGCGTTTCACACCTTTCCTATTTCTTTTTTTTGGATTGAGTTTTCTGTTGCCCTGGGGCAAGGGTAAGGCCCGCTTGCGGGCTGCGCTACCTTGGGCAGGCATTTTTTTGGGCGTTGCCGCGCTGGTGGCGGCGCCGATTCTCATTTATTTTGCTCTACATCCCGAGCATTTTGTTATCCGCAGCAACCAGCTATTGATACTTCAGTCTGATCGGAGTCAGGGAGACCCGCTGGGCGCTTTACTGGGCAATGTGTGGGCTCATCTGTTGGCCTTTGGCTTTCGCGGCGATCCGAACTGGCGGCATAACTTCGCCGGTCAGCCGATGCTGAATCCATGGGAAGCGTTCTTTTTCTGGCTTGGCGCGGGGGTAGCCGTGTGGCGTTGGCAACGGCCCGCCTACCGTCTGCTGCTGATCTGGCTGGTGGTTCTGCCCCTGCCGGCGATGCTGGCCAGGGATATTCTTGTTCCCAACACGCTGCGCATGATCGGCGCGGTGCCAGCAGTCTATCTGCTCGCGGCGATAGGCGTGTGGGAGACGTACCGATTCTTGCGGGAGCGTTTTTTCGGGGACTATAAAAGTATAGCCGCCATCGCACTGGCGTCTGTGGTCAGCGGCACAGTTCTGATTCAGGGTGTTGGCACCTATCGCACCTATTCCAGAGATGGGCGGACGAGCCAGGAGTCTATCATGAATACGCAGTGGGGTGGGTAGATTTGATCCAGGTGTTAAGTCTGCAGCCGCCCGATGCGGAGATTGTCTATCTGATCCCAGATGGACAGCGCCATAAGGCACTGGACGAGGGATTTCGCAGTCCAACTTTCGAATACCTGTATCAGGGCGCGGCGCAAGTCCATCTTTTCCATACAGCCATGCCCAACTTGGCGCAGAAGATCGAATCGACGCTGGCGGCCATGGAGGACATATCCACTGTAAGAATTGTGGACTGGGACACCGCGGCTGCCTGGACAGGGGATGAGAGCGATCGCTTTGCTGTCCTCTTTGGCAGATATGGACATTACCTGGGCAGTGACGCGTACGGCAGCTTTCAGGTCCATAATTACACGGACATTGCGCTGGATCGTCCCTGGTCATTCTATGAACATCTGGAGCAGCTGACAGTCTATTACGATGGCGACATCGTTCTTGAGGGGATCGCCCTGGGCCAAGGCATAGAGCAGTTTTCATCGCAGCAGTTTTTGGACCTGGGCCAGGATCGATCCTTGTGGATGGCCCTGCAATGGCAGACCGACTCCGGGTTGGATGTCGACTATGCCATATCTCTGCGGCTGTACAACACTGAGGACGAAAGGTCTTACCAAAGGGATATAGTCTTATGGAAACCGGATCATACGCTCACTGGGGGCGGAGGGACATCCGAACCGTTCGATACTCTGATCCATTTAGATTTCCCGGCAGATCTCCCGCCTGGTGAGTATGAGCTGCGGCTGGTCGTCTACAGCACCGAGACGCAGATACCGACTGTCGAGATCGGGGTGTGGGAGCCGGAATTGCTACTGGCGCGCGTGCGCTTGGCGGAAGGCCCGTGACAGGGAGATGCGACGGCGTCAACAGCTGATATTCGGCCGACAGGAAGGGGCGGGCCATTCGCTGTGGGCGCAAGATTCATACCCCGTAGTAGCCGAATCGTGTTGCTCGGCGGTGGGTCCGGCGCCCTGGAATCGCAGGATTGATGTATTTCTAAAGTAGCCTTGACGGTTGGGTTGTCAGGAAGTGAGGCAGGTGGGCGGCTGATGGACATGTAGCCGGCAGAGGTACTTAACGGGCCTTTCGCAATCAGATTCAGGTAATACGCCGGTCAGATGCAAATGCACAATACTTGAAGAGCATAGCAGGAGAATTCGATGCGCTCGACAGTCATATATGCTCTTCTCGGTGTTGTTATTCTGTCCGGGTTGGGGCTGCGCACATGGAATGTCAACTGGGACGACGGGATAAGTGCCCACCCGGATGAAAAAGAAAATGCATGCATCTACGCGCCAGCCATTGGTTGGCCATCCTCATTCGAGGAGTTTCGCAATCCCCGGCGCAGCCCGCTCAATCCTCTTTGGGACGAAAAGGACGTTCGACGCCGTTCCTATGCTTACGGCCATTTTCCGCTTTACCTGGGCATTCTCAGCGGCGAACTGCTGAACGAGCTGGCAAGACCCGCCACATTGTTGCCTCTCCCGGACAGGATCATTGGGTTGATGGAGCGGGCCAATACCGCCTGCGATGGCACGACCTTTGCCGGACGGCTGCTCATGGCGCTATTGGATACACTGACGATTTTTCTGCTGTTTCTGGTGGGGCGCAGGTTGTACGGCGAGGCAGCTGGCTTGCTGGCGGCGGCTCTCTATGCCTTCACTGCCCAGGCAGTTCAGTTGAGCCATTTTTTCGCTATGGATCCCGCCAGCACGACCTTCGTTGTCCTGGCTGTCTACGGCGGCGTGCTGATGGTTCAGGATCGTTTCTGGCGGGGCGTTCTCTACGCAGGGGCTGGCGGTGGGTTGGCGATATCGGCCAAGTTCAGCTCGCTGCCGATCCTGGCCGTGCCGGTTCTGGCGGCCCTGGTTGTCTATTGGCGGACCAGTCGCGGTACCCATGATACGATCGCAGAAGAGCAAGGGTCCGAGGGCCGAAGCGCGGCCGGAGGCATACTGTTGGGCGCGCCGCTAGCGTTGCTGCTTGCCTTTGCCGCCTTTTTTATCACCAGCCCCTACTCTATTCTCGACTGGGTGAACTTCACGCAGTCCACAATCATCGACCAGGGGCGGATGGCGCGCGGGCTCGAAGATATTCCTTACACGCGCCAATACCGCAATACAGTTCCTTACCTCTACTTCATTCAACAGCAGGTCGTGTGGGGGATGGGTTTGCCGCTGGGCGTTATCGCGGCGGTGGGCAGCGTTTGGGCGCTGGGGAAGGTATTGCTGCTGCGGGCCAGAGCTGGCGAGTTGATCATGTGGGTATGGTTGGCGCCCTACTTTGGCATCACCGGCGCCTTCATGGCCAAGTTCAACCGCTATATGAGTCCTGTCCTGCCCTTTATCCTGATCTTTGCGGCCGGCCTGATCGCCTGGCTGTGGCAACTGGGCGCGAGGCGACAGATGCGCCTGGCCGCGCGTGTGCCGGCCGCGCTCTTGTTCATCACGGCGGTCGGTGGGGGTCTGTTCTGGTCGCTGGCCTATGTCAACGGCGTCTATGCCCGCGAGCACACATGGATCACAGCCAGCAGATGGGTTTATGCCAACGCGCCGGCCGGCTCAGTGATCCTGTGGGAGGGGTGGGATGATCCCCTGCCCAAGAGCATCCCAGGTGAGCCGGACATGAACATGGATAGCCACGGCCTGCGTCACATCGACTGGTTGCCCTATGAAGAGGAGACGCGGGAAAAGTATGACATCCTCCGCGAGAAGCTACAAGAGGCGGATTACGTTATCTACAGTTCCAAACGCATCTACGATAGCGTTGACCAAATGCCTGAACGCTACCCGATGACCATCCGTTACTACGATTTGATGTTCGGGGAGGAGTTGGGCTTTGTCCACGCGGCCGATTTTACCTCGCCGCCGCGGTTGTTGGGTCGGGCCTTCCCTGATCAGGATGCCGACGAAAGCTGGAGCCTGTATGACCACCCGCGCGTGTCGATCTTTGCCAAACAGCGGGACCTGAGCGCCGCCGAGTTCGATGCTCTCCTGGGTGGAACCTGGGAGGGCGCCCTACCTTTGTATTCGGGAAAGGTCACCCGGTTCAACTCTGCTCTGGGCACTCTAGATTCTCTTATCCACCGCCTTCAACTGCAAGTTCAATTGCAAGTCCAGCCACTCTATGAACAGCTGGAGCCGCTGGCAGTCAAATACGATGGGGACATCAGTCTTATGGGGGTTGCTCTGGGCCAAGGCGACGAACAACTGTCGTCGCGGCAGATTCTCAGTCCGGAACAGGACCGTGCTCTGTGGATGGTTCTGCTATGGGAGACCAACCTAGATACGGTTACCGACTTTGCGATTTCGCTGCGCCTGTACAATCGTGAAGGCGGACTGTCCTACCAGATGGACGATGTCCTGGGGAATGCGAACCATGCGCGCACGGGTCTCTGGCCGGCAGATGAACCGGTTGAGACGCTGCACTACCTCGATTTTCCGGCTGATCTCGAACCCGGCGAGTATGAGTTGCGGTTGATCGTTTACAGCACTGAGACAAATATACCGACTGTCGAGATCGGGGTATGGGAGCCGGAAATGGTATTGGCGCGCCTACGGATAGCGGATGGCGGTTGATCAAAGCTGACTTACGATTCTGATTCGCGCGTTCTTGGATTTTAGCGCCGAAACCGCTATACTTTCTTTTTGGGCTGCAAGGCCGTTTTTGCGCCGGTTGCGCGCGGAGGAATTTTCGCCCACACAGCAGCCCATCCGTTTGCGATATATTTCCGGTCCGGTGTGCTGGCTGTGTGCGGTTCGGCGGGGCCGCTAGAGTGCAATGCCAGCGCGGCTGCCGCCGACAGGCAGACCGGCGCAGAGCAGATTAGTGCAGGCGGGACGCTTGCACTTCCTGGAGGAGGAAGACGTGCTGTTGCGAAGGACCCAAACCGCTTCATTTTGGCGCGATCATTTCAGTGTTTCCGATGAAGATCTGGATTTTATTCATGAACTGATCCTGGATGCAGAGTCACCGATGACGACCGGGCAGCTTGCGTTGTGCCTGATCCAGGAATACCAGCGCCGCGAAACAGCCCGGATGGAATCCGAGCTGAAGAAGGGCGCGGTTTATCAGCCCGAGAACCCGTATGAAGTTGGGCAGACTCTCATTTTCCCTGCGATGGACTTTCTGGTAGGCGAGGTTCTGGAGACCCGCGCCGGCCAGAATCCGGAGCATGGGCCATTCGAAGTAATCCGCGTAGGTTTCGCTGATACAGACGAGATTCGGGAGTTCGCGGCCAGCCTTCAGACGGGTCACCGGCTCAACGCCGCCAATGGCCAGGCGACAGGTGATGAGGAAACGCTGCTGTCGGCGGAAGAGATTCATTCACTGTATCAGGATGAAATCGAAGAGAGTCTGCTGTTTGCGCTGGAAGACGGCGAACGCAACGAAGATTTCGTGCATATTGACGATTACTGGCTGCTGGCCGACATGCTGGCTGAAGTGCACGTAGGTCATTTGAATATTGCCGAGGCGCTGGTTGAGATGCAGAACCGGCCGATGTCGCCGGAGGAGTTGTTGCCGGAACTTGATTTGCAGGCGGAGGATGTTACGCAGCCGATGCAGCTTATCAGCGTGAACCACGCGCTAGGCAGCGACGAACGGTTCGACCAGGTAGGAAGCGCGGGTGTGCCGCTCTGGTATCTGGCACGGCTGGAACCGCCGGAGGCGCTTACCGTGCCGCCACTTCTGCGTCCCCAAGTAGGCCGCTATAACCGCGCTGTCTTGAGTGTGGACCTTCTGCAGACGGAATGGGAGTTGGACGACGAATGGGGAGAGAGCAGTGCGAGCACGCCGGTCTCGTCGGTGGTGCCCAGCATCAGCTTTACACTGATCTTTCCCCACTGGCTATACGGCACGCTGCCACTCAGCAGCCGCACGCGGGCGCTGTTCCCGCACAGTACGCAGGAGCGGTCGATGGTGACGATAGTCGACGGCCGCTGGGGAAACAGATACACGGCCTGGGTGGTTCACAAAGAGCGCTATGTATGCGGTCTGAAGGACTGGATGGTTGCGCACAACCTGCCGGTGAGCGCTCAGATCACGCTAGAGCGCACTGATAATCCGGACGAGGTGATCATTGACTTCCGGCCGCGCCGGATGAGGCGGGAGTGGAGCCGTATCGCCAAGGTCAATGCAAGCGCGAAACGTTTTGGTCTTGAGATGAACAAAGTGCAGATCTCCTGTGAGTACGATGAGCACCTGATCGTATCATCTGTTGACCGGGAGGGGCTGGAGGCGTACAACGCCAGTTTCGATGGCAACGACGCGGCGCTGGAGCAGATCGTGGAGATGATGGTGCCGGAGATAACGAAGCTGAATCCGCAGGGCACAGCCCATGTCAAGACGATTTACAGTGCGGTGAACATGTTCTGGCGCTGTCCGCCGGGACCGATCTTTTATACGTTGATCAGCAATCCCCGTTTCCAGGATGTGGGGGATGGGTTCTTCAAAATAAGATGAGGAAGCGAAGCCTGTGGAGCGCGCATTTCACCGGCCTTTGAATATAGTGGGGGGATTGGAAGACGATGACAACGGCAGCGCCCAAGCAGAAACTCACATGGTTCCGACCGGACGTGAACACAAAGTTTCACATCGATTACAGTTGGTGGGAGAAAAGCGGACGCAATTTTCGCCTCTACCTGCGCGATCAGCTATGCACGGAGTGCCGGGACAGGTTCCAGGATCATAGGAATACCGAGGACGTGGATTGGATCGACCCGGAGACGGGGGAGGTCCACCGCACGGATGCCTTGTGGGAATGTCTGCGCAGCCGTTGCACCAAGGATCCCGACTACATCAACGAGCATCTTTCACTGACGGCAGCCTGCTTTCGGGTCTTTTTGGCCAACAACAATACGCCGCTCAGCCCTTCGGAGTTGAATCACCTTCTGCCGTGGAAACCGGCCCGCACGATTCTGCAAACGCTAGGTGGGCGCGTCGTCTATCTGGGTCTGCGGCCAGTGCGCGAATAGCTAGAGGAGTGTAGAGGGGAGAGATGCGTTCTCACTCCTCTCTTCACAGTTCTGTCAGTCCCCTTCCGGCCCTTTTCCTGCCCTCGCTAAGAGATCCTGCGCGGCGCGGAACATCGGCATATCCACCATTTTCCCATCGAGTACGCAGACGCCCCGACCGGCCCGTTGGTGCGCCTTGAACACGGCGATAAGCCGGCGCGCGGCCGCCACTTCGGTAAGGTCCGGCGTAAAGGCGCGGTTGATGATCTCCACCTGGCGGGGATGGACCGCCAGTTTGCCCCGGAATCCCATTATACGTATCGCTTCACACTCCGCGGCCAGACCGGTATCGTCGGTCAGGTCGGTATAGACGGTGTCGATGGCCTGTAGGCCGAATGCGGCCGCGGCGGTCGCGACGGCGCTGCGGGCATAGAAGACCTCCCATCCTTCGCGCGTGCGCTGGGCGCCGATGTCGCCGGCGAAGTCTTCGGCGCCGAACGCCAGTGCCGCGAGCCTAGGGTCGGCGCCGGCGATCTCGCGCAGATTCATCACGCCGGCGGCGCTCTCCACGATAGCCAACAACCGCACAGTTCCGATGGGCAGCCCGGCCGCGCTTTCCAGCGGCGTCAATTGCTCGCTCACGAGTTGGAGGTCGGCGGCGGACTCTACTTTCGGGATCACGTAGATTTTGGGCCCGGCGGCGAAGGTTGCGAGCAGGTCATCCGGCCAGAAGGGACTGTTTACCGGGTTGATGCGAATGCAGGGCAGCGGCTCCGCGTCCGGCAGGGCCTGGAACGACTGGACGAGGAGGGAGCGCGCCTCCAGTTTGCGGCTGGGCGCGACCGCGTCCTCAAGGTCGGCGATGATGGCATCGGCGGGCAGAGCGGCGCCCTTGGCGATCATACGAGGCGAGTCGGCGGGCATGAAGAGCAGAGAGCGCAGTCGCAGAGTCATGGGCGGGGTCCACGTGTATGGGTGGGCGCCGGGAGGCGGTCGGCGCCGAATTGTGCACAAGTTAATTCATTCTACACAAATTACGCACATATGGCAGGTCTTGCCGAAAGGCCAAGGTGTTTATCCCCGGAAGCGACTGCGGTATCCGGTTGAATTTGGCGAGGATGAGCCCTGCATGGATCGTTCTAACACAGACTACGCCGACGTTTAACTCTTGCTCAACCCGCGACCTCAGTTTGTCAGAGCAAGCGATCGGCTGGCACGCCTGGCCAGTAGCTTCCTGAAGGCTAGTGCGAGCAAGAGGCCGAGGACGCCGCCGAGCATATCGACGCCGATGTCAAAGAAGGTGTCGCCGTGCAGTACGCGCTGCTCGCTGAACAGCTGAATGCTCTCTTGAAGGATGGCGAAGCAGAGGACGAGGGCCAGAACGACCGGGACGGCACGCCTCGCAGCCAGTCTACCGGTCAGATTCTGTATCAGCAGAGCGGCCAGCACGGCAAAGAGCAGGGTGTGCATGAAAATATGCATCCACTGGGGACTGAACAGCGTGTTGAAGAGCCTGTAGGTAATGGGTGAGGCCCGCACGAGCCAGGCCATGGGAGAGAGGATGCCGACGGTCCAGATTATCAGGAACAGATTCCGCTTCATGTCTTTTCTTTCCTCCTAGTTACGTTGGCCTGCCGACCGCGCGCCGGCGGCGGATATTCATACTAACTGCGCGGCATCGATCCTGGTTCCCGACACGTGCGCGGTTCGCCAGCCATGTACGTCGGAACAGGTGCGTGGAAGTTGGTTACAGTCACCTATTCAGGGCGGGGTGCAGCGCCTCGAAACCGGAAATCGTTATTGCCCAGATCTTTCACCTGTGCTAGACTACGCGCCGTAAAAATCGTACCTCATCCCACCGCAATCAGTCCGCCTGTTCGACAGTAGGTTAGGGGTAACTACTAAGCCAAATACAGTGCCTGTCTTGACCAGCCCTTTATGCCTGCCGCCATTCAGGCAATCTGATTGCGTATTCGGTTGGCGGCAGCCGCGTGGCTGGAGCGGCACGGCTGGAATGAGCACACAAGGTCGGTGAGCGATGGTTTTGGAGGGGGGCGTTGCGGGGGCGCAGCCCCTGCACAAGGGAGGGCCGAAGGCCCGACCGCCCATAGTAGAACAGTGAGGGGAGAATGAACATCTTTGCTCGCCTCATTCAGGTTTGTGAATCAGTTGCGGCTGTGCAGTTCCGATTAGGGCGTTTTTCTGCTCGCCGCGGTTGGGCCGTGAGGGAATTCCCCCATCGGTTTGGATGCTGCTGAACTGGTTTTTTTGGGACAGTTGGCGGCGGGAAAAGGGAGACCAGGTGTTTCGACGCAACGAACGACCGCAGCCGGACGCGATCGAGGTTATCATCGGGCCCAGGGCCACGTACAGCGGCGCCCTGCGCAGTGATAGCAGCATTCGCATTGACGGTGTGGTAGAGAGCGGCCTGCTGGAAACGCTGGCCAACGTGATACTGACCGAAGGCGCGCGCGTCAACTGTGAAATTCGCGCCCGCAACGTGAGCATTCGCGGCTATTTTGACGGCGTCATCCGCGCGGACCGCGTCGAGCTGCTGGCAGGCTGCTACGTGCGCGGCGCGCTGCATGTGAACAGTTTTCTGCTGGATGAAGGGGCTACGCTCGAAGGGGAACTGCACATGCGCGGTGAGAACGCTGAGGGGTCGCTGGATTTGCCCGCGGATATGAAGACGCCGGTGGTCCTGCCGGACGCTCAATCGCAGCAAGAGCCGGAGTTCGAATAGCGTATGCCCGCAAGAGGCACGAGCCCATTTTGTTTATTGGACGGAGCGGGGCCTGTACTTGCAGCGCCAGATGGGGCGCCAAGCTGTGAAAGCCAGCGCTCGGTCCGTTTTCTCCACGGGGAAGTTCTCGCAGCAGGACTGGCCCAGACCGCGTTCTCTCCAGCGCGAAGATTGACATTCATTTGGCTATGGACTGGCTCCTGATCGCGGCCGGCGCGCTGCTTGGCTACCTGCTCGGATCGGTGCCGGTAGGCTTGCTGGCCACCGCCATATACGGGGTGGATATCCGCACAGTCGGCAGCGGGCGCACCGGTGCGACGAACGCTTGGCGTGCGGCCGGCCTGAAGGCGGCCATCCCGACACTGTTGGGCGACGCGCTCAAGGGGGCGGCGGCTGTGCTGCTCATCCGCTACGCGGCGGGGGCGTTCTTTCCTGTCATGGATCCGATCGCGGTTGCCGCGGCGGCAGCGCTTGCCGGCGCGTGTGCGGTGGTCGGTCACAATTGGTCGCTCTATCTCGGCTTCAAGGGCGGCGCGGGCGGCATCACGACGGCGGCTACAATATTGGCGATCTCACCGCTCATTGGCGGGGTCGTCTGTTTGGTGGGGCTGCTGTTGATCTGGTGGAGCCGCATGGCCTCGATCGGGACCTACAGCGTGAGCGTGACTTCGTTGGTGTGCGCGCTCGTCTTTTCGATTGCCGGTCTGACCCCCTGGCCCTATGTAATATTTGGCCTCATTGCGTACCTGGCGGTAACTATTTCTCTGAGCCGCAATCGGCAGGCGCTCAAAGACGGCGAGGAGCGGGTGATTACGCTGTGGTAATCGGCCGTTTTCAGGGACATCCCCATACTAACTTTTTTTGGACAAGATAGTTCAACCTCGGTATAATTTTTGAAAAAGGAAGAGGCTCTTCATACACATGAAAGGCGATAAAGATGGCTGAACGCAAAAAGTTGACAACCGCTCATGGAGCGCCAGTTGGAGACAATCAGAACTCATTGACCGCCGGCCCGCGCGGTCCACTTCTCATGCAGGATTATCAGCTCCTGGAGAAGATGGCCACCTTTAACCGCGAACGCGTCCCGGAACGGGTCGTGCATGCCAAGGGTTCGGGAGCCTACGGAACCTTCACCGTTACAAATGATGTCACGCGCTACACCAAAGCCAGGATTTTTTCTGAAGTAGGTAAGCAGACCGACTGTCTGCTCCGCTTCTCGACCGTCGCAGGGGAACGCGGCGCGGCAGACGCTGAGCGCGACGTGCGCGGATTTGCTGTCAAGTTCTACACGGAAGACGGAAACTGGGATATGGTCGGCAACAACACCCCGGTGTTCTTCGTTCGCGATCCCTACAAATTCGGCGACTTCATCCATACCCAGAAGCGCGACCCCCAGACAAACATGCGCTCCAGCACAGCTATGTGGGACTTCTGGTCACTCTCTCCTGAAAGCCTGCACCAGGTCACCATCCTGATGAGTGATCGCGGTCTGCCCCAGGGGTATCGCTTTGTCAACGGCTACAGCAGCCATACCTACAGCTTTATCAATGCAGACAATGAACGCTTCTGGATCAAGTTCCACTTCAAGACGATGCAGGGCATCAAGACATGGACCAATGCCCAAGCGTCCGAGATTGTCGGGCAGGACCGAGAAAGCTCGCAGCGTGATCTCTTCGACGCCATCGGGCGAGGAGATTATCCTCAATGGCGCGTCTGCGTCCAGGTGATGCCGGAAGAGGATGCTGAGACCTACGGCATCAACCCCTTCGATCTGACCAAGGTCTGGCCCCATGGCGATTACCCGCTGATCGAAGTCGGCATCATGGAACTCAATCGCAACCCCGAAAACTATTTTGCTGACATCGAGCAGGCCGCGTTTGAACCCTCCAACATCGTTCCCGGCATCAGCTTCTCGCCAGACAAAATGCTCCAGGCGCGGATAATGTCCTACGCAGACGCCCACCGCTACCGCATCGGTGTCAACTATACCGCCCTTCCAGCCAACCAGCCTCAGTGCCCGGTTCACACTTATCACCGCGACGGTAACCTGCGTTCTGACGGCAACTTCGGCGGTGCGGTCAACTATGAGCCTAATAGCATGGGAGGGCCGGTCGAAGATTCCCGCAGCCTTGAGCCGCCGCTCAAGGTGTCCGGCGATGCCGATCGCTATGACCATCGCGACGGCAATGACGACTATACGCAGCCCGGTAATCTATTCCGCCTGATGAACAGCGACCAGAAAGAGCAGTTGTTCAGCAATATCGCCGAAGCGATGGATGGCGTGCCTGAACGTATCCAGACGCGGCAGCTTGTTCATTTTTATAAGGCCGATCCGGACTATGCTTGCGGCGTGGCCGGGAAGCTGAACCTTACCCATGTCTCTGAGCAGGTTGCCACCCTCGCGGATCTGTCTCTGGCTGACCTAATAGAGAAGACCAGCGCAGAAGCATATTCGGAACTGGCAACGCCGGAAGCGTCGCTGGCCAAAGCCGCCGACTGACCTCCCAGCAACGTATGCAATGAGGTCATACGCCAGAGGGAGAAGGTACACGTACGAAAAGGCCTGATTTTCAATCACCGCCGCGTACAGAGCCGACCGGGAAATCGGTCGGCTTTTTCGCGTCTGGGGCAGCGATACGGGGAACCTGCAGTTGTTGGACATCGTCCTCTCTTGTGATCGCCATTGTTGCCGATTCAGCACATATTATATGGGTGTGCTGTGGTTAGATCTGTCTGTGTTTTGCAGACGATAAAGTTCCCCATTTGTTGTATCGACTCTGAAGCGGTCAGAACGCCCCCGGATGGCATGTCGGAATTGAGCGCCCCTGGACGTCCTTGCGCCCGTATCGGCGCACCATGAAGCGCAGAATGGCTTCTGGCCCGTCCGGGCTCTTGTGGAACAGGGTAACAAGGCTGGTGCGGTCGGAATGCCACTTCAGTTTCCATCCTACGGCATCGGGTATGTCGTGCCCGCCGGCTGTTGCCCCCAGCAGATCTTCCAGGAACACGCCGGGCGCGCCTGAGCCGTTGTAGCGTGATTCCTCCGGCATAACTTACGGGCCGTGTGCTATCACGGCCCGGACTCGCTCAAACAGTTCTTTGCGCGTGCGAGGCGGTCTGGATGGAAACTGTGTCACCGGATCATCCTCCTCGCCTTGTCGATGCGATCACGGGCAAGGGTGCAGTAGTCCTTCGGTATGTCCATCCCGATCCAGTACCGCCGTTCCAATTCTGCCTCCATTCCTGTTGTCCCTGAGCCAGTAAACGGATCAAGTACAATCTGTGCGGTGGTAGAACCGATTACCCGTTGGGCGAGCTCTACAGGAAAGGGTGCAGGATGCGGATTGACTTTTTCCTGAGGGATAGTCCAGACATCACACGCATTCACCAGACCTCTAAACCCTACTCCTTAGCTGAATTCGGGTTTTGACATGACTGCCCTAGCCTGATACACTCGGCGATGAAAGCGATTGACCGCTTAGGTTTAGCAATCCAAGAGGGCAAAGGGGAGGTCACTATGAGAGCCGTCGTGTACCAGGGTCCGTTCAGCGTTGCCGTAGAGGAAGTTCCCGATCCCGAGATAATGCATCCGAATGACGTAATCGTCAAGATTACTTCGAGTTGCATCTGCGGCTCCGACTTGCACATGTATGAGGGTCGAACTGCGGCCGAACCGGGCATAGTCTTCGGGCACGAGAACATGGGTATAATCGAAGATATCGGGTCCGCTGTGAAAACCTTGTCCGTAGGCGACAGGGTCGTGATGCCGTTCAACGTCGGCTGCGGCTTCTGCAAGAACTGCCAGCGGGGGTTTACGGGTTTCTGCCTCACGGTCAACCCTGGATTTGCCGGCGGCGCGTATGGATACGTGGCAATGGGACCATGGCGCGGCGGGCAAGCCGAGTACATTCAGGTGCCTTACGCGGACTTCAACTGTCTGCCTCTTCCGGCCGGGGATGCGTTCGAGTGGGATTTCTCTCTTCTGGCGGACATATTCCCCACGGGTTATCACGGCACTGAGCTTGCCGACGTGAGTCCCGGCGAGAGCGTCGCCGTGTGGGGCGCGGGACCGGTCGGTCTGATGGCCACCTATAGCTGCATCATCAGAGGGGCAGCGGAGGTCTATACCATCGATCACGTGCAGGAGCGGCTGGACAAGGCCAGCGAGATTGGCGGTATTCCCATCAATTTCGATGACGGCGATCCGGTGGAGCAGATCAGGGACATGCGCAAGGGCGACGGTGTGGACAAGACGGTCGACGCTGTGGGTTATCAGGCCGCTGCGCAAGGATCGTCCGCTGCCGGAGGCGAGCAGACCGAGATTCCCAACGTGGTCCTGAATCAGATGATCGACCTGATCAATCCCACAGGGATCATGGGCATTCCGGGCCTGTATGTGCCATCGGACCCCGGTGGAGTGGACGAGGGCGCCAAGAGGGGCTCGCTGGCCATCAACTTCGGGAAGCTTTTTGAGAAGGGCCTGAAGCTGGGGACGGGTCAATGCAACGTGAAGCAGTACAACGCCTACTTGCGCGACCTCATCATATCCGGCAAGGCCACTCCCAGATTCGTTGTGTCCCACGAGGTGCCGCTGGACGACGCCGCCGACGCCTATGACAAGTTTGACAAGCGCATCGAAGGGTACACCAAGATCCTCCTGAAACCTTAAACAGAACGCGCCGGTTCGTTCCCGGGCAGCACGTACTTAGAGAATCAGGGGATGTGGGGGCGGCATCACACCCCCACCGTTCCCAGGCCCGCGTGTGATCACTCGTACTGCAAAGCTTTTTCCTGCATGTTCGGGAACGGCACGCGCGCTTCAAGCGCAGGCAGACGCTAAAACAGCTGCCCTTGAATTTTAACTACGAGTTTGACGCGCAGGAGGTAATGTCATGCGGGTAGGCAGCGAAGGGCATTCATACGACTGGAACGACAATTGGGCCAAGCTTCCCGAAAGTGAAAGCTCACGCAAGGGATGGGCGCATCCGGGCATCGTTGTCACGGAATCGGGAAACGTTATGACCAGCCACCCCGGCGAGCCGGAAGTGATAACCTACGACGGGGACGGCAACCTGATTTCCTCGTGGCGCGGCGACTTTGCCGAGGCGCATGGGATCACCCTCATCAACGAGGGCGGCGTCGAGTATCTGTGGATAGTGGACCACGGATCCAAGAATCACTATCTTCACGGCTACCAGAACCCTCCGGGCGTGGGCGAAGCGCACGGTCAGGTATTCAAGACGACATTGGACGGTGAAGTGGTCATGAGGCTGGAGACGCCTCCCCTTTCCATGTACAAAGACACACGCTACGCCCCCACAACCGTCGCGGTGAACGAGGAGCGTTTTGGTGGCAACGGCGACATCTGGGTGGGCGATGGGTACGGCGCGTACCATGTCCACAGGTTCACGAAGGATGGCGAGCATGTCAGCAGCATCAACGGCGAGGAAGGGGCCGGGGCCTACAACTGCCCGCACGGCATTTTCTTTGATTATCGCAAGTCCGAGCCGGAGCTCTACGTGGCGGACAGGGCCAACGACCGCGTACAGGTCTACGACATGGAGGGTGGATTCAAGCGGATGTTTGGTGACGGTTTTCTGAACACGCCCAGTTGTTTCGCGACACATGGCGATCTGATGATCATTGCCGAGCTTCGCGCCCGCCTCGTGGTCACCGATATAAACGATGAACTGCTCACGTACCTCGGCGACAACAAGCAGGTGTGCGATGTTGAGGGCTGGCCCAACAATGTGAACGAATCGGGGCAGTCAGTACGCACGAGCCACCTGGAGACGGGCAAGTTCAACAGCCCTCACGGCCTGGCTGCGGACGCCAGTGGTAACCTGTATGTGGCCGAATGGCTCATTGGGGGCAGGGTAACCAGACTGAATAGGGCCTGAGCGCCCTGGGGACGCTTTGCGTCGCCGCCTGACAAACGAGAGCAAGCCACCACACGTCCTGCCGGAATTCCGGCACGGTGGCAAGGGGGACCGCACGGTTGTGGCGGTCCCTTTTCTGTGCTTCTGCGGTTACGCGCCAAGTTAGCGCGGTTTTTCCCCTCTTTCCAATCCTTTTATAGCATCCCGGACAGCGCAGACCGCTTAGCACGGCCGCGCGACCACACTGAAGACTCTGTCATACTATGCACCAGGAAACAGACGGAATGTCCTCTCACTCGATGCTCGGCGCTTACGGCTCGTGAGCGGCGTTCTGGCCGGTGTGCTCTACCGCTACTACCTGGAAGAGGCATGATTCCAATTTGCGACCACGCAGAGCCGATCGGGAAACCAGTCGGCTTTTTCGCGTCCGGGGGAGCGTACCGGGGAACATGCAGTTGGAAAATATCGTCCAATAATGTGATCGTCACTGTTGTCGATTCAGCACGTATGATCTAGATGTGCTATGGTTAAATCTGTCTGTATTTTGCAGACGATAAAGTTCCCCATTTTTGTCAGAGAGGAGAGTTTCATGCAGGTAGTAAAGAGTTATCCGGACAACATGTTCTGTTGGGTGGACCTGGCAACAACTGACCCGGCCGCGGCCAAGGAGTTTTTCAGCGGTCTTTTCGGTTGGGAGTATTTTGATATCCCGACGCCGATGGGCACGCACTACTCGCTGTGCCAGATCAACGGGTACAACGTGGCCGGCCTGAGCAACTTGCCGCAAGAGATGATGGATCAGGGCATTCCGCCGATCTGGTCGTCTTACATCAAGCACGACGATGTCGATGCCGTGGCCGAAAAGGCAGTTGCGGCCGGTGGATCGATTGCAATGCCGGCGATGGATGTCATGGATTCAGGACGAATGATAATTATCGCGGACCCGACTGGGGCGATGGTCGGTCTGTGGCAGCCGAAGGGGCATATTGGCGCCCAGCTGGTCAACATGCCCAATGCGCTTGTCTGGACTGAACTGCAGACGAAAGATGTCGACAGCGCGCGCAGTTTCTATGGGACGGTTTTCGGCTGGGGCCACGACCAGGATCCGAACGGGTATCACCTTTTCAAGTTGGGCGAGCGTATGCAGGCCGGCATGTTGGAGTTGGACGCCTCGTGGGGTGAGATGCAGCCCCATTGGGGGGTCTACTTCATGTCGGAAGATATAGAGGCGACCGCGGCCAGAGCGAAGGAGCTGGGCGGCGCAATTCTTGTTCCGCCGACCGATACGGGCACGGTTGGCCGCTTCGCGGTCATCCAGGATCCGCAGGGCGGGGTCTTCACTTCAATGCAGTTTGACGGCCCGGTTGATGCGCCGCCAGGGTACTAGGGGATTTGTGAGAAGGGACGCTGCGTTCAGTTGAATTGCGTAAGCGGGGCGTCCTGGTTTGGGAGAGGTTTTGCTTAAAGGGAGGGGGACTGCGCGGTCCCCCTCCCTTTTGTATCAGCGGAGGCGCGTCGTGTAATGGAGGCTGCCTCAGATTATTGGGTCGACGCTGTCTGAAGCAGGGTTTTTGGGGATTTTCAGGATGGCTGACGAACAGACGAGTGCTGGTGGAGGACTTTGCGAGGGAGCAGGGGACAATGGCTGAAGACTAGTGCAGCGGCGGCGGGAAGAGTTTTTGGAGGGGGCGTTGCGGGGGCGCAGCCCCTGCACAAGGGAGGGCCGAAGGCCCGACCGCCCAAAAAACAGAGAATAAGGTGAGAGTAAACACCTTCACTCGCCTCATTCAGGTTCGCAAATCAGTTGTGGCTGTGTAGTTACGAAATCATATGGATTTGCCCTAATTTCACTGGAGGTCAGGTCAGAGCTGATTCCTGACTCCAGACGTTCCCAGGTCAGCAGCGCCTTCTTTGAAACCGGCGTCAACAGATTGTGAACATTCCCTGGCCGCATCGCCCCTGCCTCCTTTTTCCCTGTATGCGTGCTCTTGCCAAACCGGGCCGCATTCCGTTCTACGCTCGAGGCGGTACACTGTAACCCAGTGTAGTCTTTGGCATTGAGATCGGTTAATTCAAGCAAGATGAAGCAGGTCGTGCCCGGGGGGACAGGGTAGTGCAGGATTCGGGAGATGTGAAGGTGCTGACAGCGTCTTTGGCGACCAGTGGATTTGCCAGTGTGCAAACCGTAGTGTCATGAATGACGGAGTAGACGTTGTTCGGGTCGTCTGCTGTCTTATTGCGCTTGAACTTGAATCGCCTCAGGGAAGGCGACCCATTTCCTGTAGCGAGAAATGAATTCGGCGTCCTCGGCGGCGGTCTCGTCGAACAGGACGAAGGCAGGCGCTTGCGCGAGAAGGGAACTGGGTGAGACGGTTAGTCGTTCTCGAAGCCTTGCCTTATTTCCCGCACCAGTTTGTCAAATTCCGCTTGTGAATAGTCGCGATCGAACTGTTTCAGGATCAGGTGTTCGATCTCTTTTGTCAGCGTCCACCCGTTGCGCGCAGCCGAACGCGAGAGGCGGCGGTATACAGCGTTCGGCAGATCGATCGTCACATTCCTCTTTATGTTCATGGTTTACCTTGCCGGATACGTCACCACGTCGTCCTCGTCCACTGAGAAGATGTAGGCCTCGTCGATAACGGATTTCAAGTGGGAATGCGACGATATACGCTGGAACATGTTCCAGCGCGCGTCCGTTGCCGCTTTCGCGGCCGCCGATGATGATAATAGGACTGTCGTTGTCAGGAGATCGCACCAACGCTGTGCATTTTCCGGGAGTGGGGGTAATTATATTTGGTACAAGTGATATATGTCAAAAGGTATATCAATACTTGGCATATGTCATGATTTTGAAACATTTTGGCGATAGTTCTGTCCCAAATGGCTCAGCCTGTCAACATTTCTTCAGTGCTGTTCAACTGTGGGGCGGGGATCGTGTACGAAGCGCTCAGTGGTATTTTCCGGTTTTGACGCTTACTGCGAACGGGGTAGAGTGGCGGCGGGATCTGTTAACGCAAAGGGATGCGGCGTGCGCGGATTGGCAGGCTTCGCGAATTTCAAGGGTGAGCAGGCAGCAGTACGATTGTTTGAGAGTTTCGTCATGACTCAACAAAAGCGCGGGGAAGGTCGAGATTTCGGAGCTTGGCTTTTGATACTCCGGGCCACAGCGGCCGATGTCCTTGCAGGCTGGGGGGAAGGATTCAGCGAAATCGGTCCTGGTGAACTGCGTTACCCGGCGATGAAAGCCGTTTGGATACGGTGGTTCATTTTTGCCGTCTGTGTACTCTTGTTGGTCTACCGACCAGTAGTCGTCGACTCCAGGTATACGGGTTACACACTGTGCGTAATTGTTTTTGTAGGGTTCAATGGCTACATACACTACCGCGTCCGTACGGTCCGCGAAGTGACATTGAAATGGATGTTGGTTGTCAGTGTGTTGGACGTGATCCTGATTACGGTAGCGATGGTGGTCAGCGGCGGGTTCGGCCATTTCTTCTTCTACCTGTTGTACTACCCTGCCGTGGCCTGGTTCGCTGCGTTCTTCAGTTCGTTCGGACTGAGTTTCGGGTGGGTGACATTGGTGGCCGTCATCTACACCATCGTGAGCCTGACGGTCGGGGAAGGACTCGATTTAGAAGCCAGAGACGATAGGGCGTTGATTGCCAGGATCGCGGTCATGTACGTAGTCGCGGCCTCGGTCAGTCTGGTCGCCAGGTCGGAAAGGATCAGGAGGCTGGAGGCGGTGGCGCGGGAGCGGGAGCTACAGCGGCAGCGGATCGAGATGGCGCAGACCATACACGACACGACAGCACAATCGGCCTACATCTTGGGGTTGGGCCTTGAGGACGCCATTGAGAAGGCGGACAGATCCGACCCAGCGTTGGCCGGCAAGCTGGAGGCTATATGGGCCTTGACCAGGTCGACGATGTGGACGCTCAGGCACCCGATAGACGGCGGGCAGATATTCAGCGGAAGTACGCTGAGCGAAGTCCTGGCGGCGCACGCCGACACCTTTACGGTCATCACATCGATTCCGGCGGAACTGGAGTTGGACGGGGTGGAACCGTCACTCTCCACGATAACGCGCAGTCTGCTGTTCTCCATCGCCCACAATGCGCTGACCAATGCCTTTCGCCATTCGGAGGCTGAAGGCGTCACGATCTCCCTGGAGTTCGGGGGGGACATTCTACGCATGTCGGTGTCTGACGATGGGGTCGGGCTTCCCGATAACTACGCTGTGCACGGCCACGGCTTCAGGAACATGCTTGCTGACGCAGAGCGCATGGGCGGCAGTCTGGAGGTTGTATCCAATGGCAACGGTACAACGGTCTGTTGCACCGTGCCCAATGCGCAGGGTTAAGGAGGCCGGCAGGTGTCATCGGAGACCAGAATCAAAGTGATGATAGTTGACGACCACGCCATCGTTCAGGAGGGGATTGCGGAGGTGCTGGAGCAGGCGGGCGACTTTGAGGTCGTCGGTCAGGCTGGGGACGGTGAAGAGGCCGTGAACAAGGTCCAGGAGCTGAGGCCTGACGTGGTTATTATGGACATTCTGATGCCGGTAAAGGACGGCATCGAGGCCTGTCGGGAAATCGCGGCGGCCTTGCCAGAGACGCGGGTCCTGATGCTGACAGCGTCCAACAGACACGGTGCGATTGTGCAGGCGGTGAATGCCGGAGCGACGGGATACCTACAGAAGTTTTCCGGGAAGGAGATGCTGCTGTCGACGGTGCGGGAGGTTGCTGGCGGTGAGTTTCGGGTACAGGGAGAGGCGGCAAGGAAACTGGTCACGGGATTGAGCGGAGGCGGCGGTGTCCCGATTCCTCCCAGCGAACTGAACCGGTTGACGGAGCGAGAGCGCGAACTGCTCAAGATGTTCGCCCGCGGGATGTCGTACGCGGAGATGGCTGAAGCGCGGGGTAACAGCAATCCTATGACAGTACGGAACGCTATCTATGCCATACGGCGCAAGCTGGGGGTGGGGTCCAGGCAGGAGATGGGTGTTTGGGCGGCGCGCAGCGGCCTGCTGGACGACGACGAATTGCTATGACGCGATGGAGGCCATGGTTGTCTTTTTGGCCGCGGCAGGGTGTTTGAACTTGCGTTATTGCGTAAGCGAGGCGAACCGGCTTCGTATGGGAATTGCTATAGAGCAGGCTCCTAAGGGGCGACAGTTTGCGTGATGGAGGGGGACGGCGCGGTTGCTGCATTCCCCTCTCTTTGCGCCAGCGGAGGCGCGTCGTCCTGGCAAGGCTTTTTCCCTGTTTGCGATTCCTGCTATAGTATCTCGAACAGCGCAGCCCGCGTTTAGCGGGCGCGCAACCACCCTGTATACCCTGTCGGATCATTTCATCTGGAAAGTAAAGGTATGACCTCTCACTCGATGCTCGGCGCGTACGGCTCGTGGGCAGCAACCCTGGCCGGTGAAGGCCCCAATTTTCTCTCTTTTCGGCACACGCATTGGATCGATCCGGCGTCCTGGCGGCCGGCGGCGCGCCAGCGATTTCGCGAGCGGGTGGCGATGCCGGACACGGGCGGGTCAGCAGAGGTCCAGGTGGAGCGCCAATACGAGTATGACGGCCTGCAGGTGGAGGAGCTCTCGTGGCAACTGCCCTATGGTCCGCGCACGGAGGCTGTGCTGTTGAAACCTGCGGGGGCGCGTGGGCCGTTGCCGGGCGTGCTGGCGCTGCACGATCACGGCGGCCATAAGTTTCATGGCTGGCAGAAGATCACGCGGACGGACGCACAACAGAATGCAGTAAATGTTGACCACCAGGCGCGGGCGTACGGGGGCGCGCCGTGGGCCAACCGCCTGGCGCAGCGCGGGTATGCGGTTCTGGTGCCGGATGCCTTCGCTTTTGGCAGCCGCCGCGTCCGCATCGCGGATCTGCCGGCGGCAGTTCGCGACGGCATGGACGAGCAGGAGTCGGACGATCCCGATTACATCGCCGCTTACAACCGCTGGGCGGGCGGCCACGAGTCGACCGTGGCGAAGTCGCTGCTGAGCGCGGGGACAACGTGGGCGGGGGTGTGGCTGGCTGAAGATGTGCACGCGCTGGATGTGCTGTGCGGGCGCGACGATGTGGACGGGCAGCGGGTTGGCATCGGCGGATTGTCCGGCGGCGGCCTGCGTACGGTATATCTGGCGGGATTGGATGACCGCGTGCGCTGCGCGGTCTGTGTCGGCATGATGACAACCTGGCGGGATTTACTGCTGAACAAGAGCCATACGCATACGTGGATGATCTACGTGCCGCACCTGGCCAACGAGATGGACTACCCGGACATTCTGGGGATGCGGACGCCGCTGCCGACATTGGTACAGAACAATACGGAGGACCCGCTGTTCACGCTCTCGGAGATGCGGCGGGCAGATGTAATGCTGCGCCAGGTGTATGAGAAGGCGGACGCGGCCGATCGGTACGGCTGCACATTTTATGGCGGGGAGCACAAGTTCGACATTGCGATGCAGTCGGAAGCGTTCGACTGGTTCGACCGCTGGCTGGAGGTATCCTGACACAGTGATGATCGGTTAGGGCAGAACATCGGATAGAGCAGAGGATAGGAAAGAGCAGACAGACTAGACAATTTCATCAATTGCCGCGAAGCGCGCCAGAAATGGAGAGTCCCATGAATCCAGTCTCCCCACATTTCACGACCGTTGATCTGTCGAATTTCTTTAATGCTGAACGCGCCGGGCTTCCTGAACCATTGCGCGTGCCCTCTTTGGTTGAAGATCGGGCGGGCGCCACCGCTTTCAACGGAATCCCCTTTTTGCTCGGTGGGTTCGAAGGCCCTGCCGTAATCCTGCTGGACGCGGAACCGGTGACTGTTGAGCTGGGGGAAGGACTGGCAACATATGTCGTCTTCCTGCACGCGGTGGCCGACCGCGTCACCAACTACCTCGACGGTTTCGCGGACTTCGCACAGGACGGGAACGAACTGGGCGACCACGTCTCTTCCTATGTTTTTGAATACGAGGACGGCAGCCGCCATGAAACGCCGATACGGCGTCGATTTGGCATCCAGCAGAGCCGGGTTGTGTGGGGGGGCAGCCCCTTCGAAACGGTGCCGGCGATGAAGGCTACGGTCTTCAATTCGGCGACGGAGGAGACCCAGTTGGGGCGGGTTCCAGTCAATGACTACGGCCGCGGCGAAACGCGCACCAGCTCCGGGCGCGATCAGATGGAAGAGAAGATGTGGCTTTACGCGTTGGAGAACCCGCATCCCGACAAGCCGATTCGCCGCCTGGTTTTGCAGCCGCGCAACGAGGGATCGACTATCTACGCTATCAGCCTGACGAACGTGGATGAGCATCCTCTGCGGCCGGGCGTGCGCCGCAAACTGCGGCTGACTCTGCCGGAGGGTGTCGAGTTTAACGCGATTGACGAGTACGAGGACCTGGCTATCGACCTGGGCTATGTCATGTCCGCGCGCGCCGCGTTTGAATATGACGGCGGGCGCTGGCTGGGTGAGGAGGCGAACGTGCAGCCCGCGGTATCGCAGCGGGATCTGATCGTCGAGTACAGCGCGCATCCGCAGGCGTGGCTGCACGTCGGCGTCGACAGTGACGAGCCGATTGTCTATGACCTGTCGCAACTTGAGGACGGCCAGCCTGGGGACACCATCGTTGGGGTGGCGCCGGCGCACCGGCTGGTTGACGTGCGGGTGGTGCAGAAGGGGACCAACAACCTGGTGCCGGTGCGTATTCATTTTCATGGTGAGCACGGCGAGTATCTGCCGCCGCGCGGCCGCCATCGCAAGGTGAATCCTCACTGGTTTGAGGACAACTACGGTGAGTTCGTGAACGGCCGCAACCAGTACTGCTACATCGACGGCCATTGCGAGGTGGATATGCCGTTGGGTGAGGTGTTTGTGGAGATCACCAAGGGCTATGAGACGGCGCCAATTCGTAAACAGGTCACGATCGCCGCCGACACGGATGAAGTGGTCTTCGAGTTGGAACGGGTGCTGCCGTGGCGGGAAAAGGGCTGGGTAACGGCGGATACGCATGTTCACTTTCTTAGTCCTTCGACTGCGCTGCTGGAGGGCCAGGCCGAGGACGTGCATGTTGTGAATCTGCTGGCGAGCCAGTGGGGCGAGATGTTCAGCAATGTCAGCGACTTTGACGGCAGAACAACTTTGGGGGCGCGCGAGTTCGGCGGCGACGGCGAGTTTCTGGTGCGGGTGGGAACTGAGAACCGCATGCAGATACTCGGTCACATTTCGCTGCTGGGCTACAACGGCAAGATGATCCACCCGCTTTGCAGCGGCGGCCCGTCGGAATCGGCGCTGGGCGATCCGCAGGAGGTGGTGATGGCCGAGTGGGCGCAGAAGTGTATCGACCAGGGCGGGCTGGTGGTGATGCCGCACGCGCCGAACCCGCAACTGGAGCGGGCCGCTGACATCGTGCTCGGCCTGATCCATGCGATTGAAATGATGACATTCAACCCCTGTGAACGGGAGCTCAACCCATACGGCATCGCGGACTGGTACCGTTATCTCAATCTTGGGTATCAGCTGCCGATCGTGGGCGGCTCGGACAAGATGGCGGCTTCGTCGCAACTGGGAGGCGTGCGTACTTATGCCCATCTGGGGGAGCGGGAGTTCACGTACGAGAACTGGATGGAGGCGGTGCAGGCGGGCAACACTTTCATGACGATCGGTCCGCTGGCGGCGTTGACGGTTGAGGGCGTGGCGCCGGGTGGGCAGGTGCAGTTGCCGGTTGGCGGCGGGAGTGTGGGCGTCGACTGGCGGGTCGAGTCGGTGCTGATACCGATCGAGCAGGTGGAGGTGATCCAGGGTGGGCTGGTGGTCGACCAGGTAGATGTACAAGGCGAATACAGCGCGTCGGGCAGTGTGCAGGTTGCGGTTACGGGTTCCTCGTGGATCGCGCTGCGGGTGCGGGGCAGTTATACCGGCGCGGAGGGTGAGATCGCAGCGCATACGAGCGCGGTGCAGACATTGGTGGGGGACAGCCCGCTGTTCAGCGAGGCGGACGCTTCGGCGGTGTTGGAGCAGATCGAGGGCGCGATGGCCTATGTGGACACGATTGCGCCGCGGCCGAATGCGCAGCGTTTTCGGGAGATGCGGGCGGTGCTGGAAGCGGCGCACAACCGATTGCATCAGCGGATGCACGCGCACGGCGTCTATCACAATCATACGCCGGTGCACGGACATGGGAACGGGGAGTAAGGGCGGAGAGGAGGCTGGGCGCGGGTGAAGTCAAAGATGGACGAGCGCTATGTGACTTCGGGGCGTGCCCGGCTCTGGTCGACGGCGAGTGGTCGGGGTACGCCGCTGCTGCTGTTCAACGGCGGACCGGGGTGCGACGACTATCTGGGTCCAGTCGCGGAGATGATCGACGACCTGTGCGAGGTGATCCGTTTTGAGCCGCGTGGGTGCGGGCGCTCCGACTGGGACGGCAACTACGACCTTGACACTCTCCTTACCGACGCTGAGGCGGTCCGCCAGGAATACGGTGCAGCACGGTGCATCGTAGCGGGCCACAGCTTTGGGCCCAGCGCGGCTCTTGCGTATGCGTTGCGGTATCCATTGTGTGTGATGGGATTGATCGGAATCGCAGGCGGCAGAGTTGTAAATGACAGGAGCTGGAGCGCTGCCTATCAAAAGGGCCTTGAGGAGGTGGGGGAGGACATCGGAGGGAAGGTATTCAAGGCCGATCCGGACGTGAATGCGCAGAGCAACCTCAGTTGGAAGGAGTACATCAGGCGCCCCACTTTGTTCCGCGAGATTGCAGATCTGCATATACCCGCCATCTTCATCAACGGCGGCAAGGATATTCGCCCTAACTGGCCGACAAGACAGTTGGCGTCGCTGATGCCCGATGGGCGTTATGTCGAGATTGCTGGCGCGGCCCATACGATCTGGCTGACACACGCTGACGAACTGAGGGACGAGCTTCGCGGGGCGATTCGAGAGATTGTTCTGAACGGATAGGGCCGCGAAGAACACCTTTTTGTCCACGAAGGGCCACTAAGGGCCGCGAAGAACACCTTTTTTGTCCGCGAAGGGCCACTAAGGGCCGCGAAGAACACCCTTTTTGTCCGCGAAGGGCCACTAAGGGCCGCGAAGAACACCCTTTTTGTCCACGAAGGGCCACTAAGGGCCGCGAAGGACACCTTTTTTGATCTGCGAAGGGCGGGAAGGAAGGCTCTTTGTGATTGTCGCCGAAGTTAAGCGTCATAGAACACGGGAATCGGGCGAGAATCGGGCTGATTTTGCTGGCAGGCGTCCTGCTTTTGTCATATTTTGAATGGACTTCTGCAAGTGCCAACGGAACCTAATCACCTGGGGTTTATCCTAACGGGGCGCATATGCCGGTTAGTGATCACCCCATCGAACTCGTGGTACAATGCGGTCGCCAGATACAGAATACGCAATACGAAATAAACGAGGACCGAATTATGCCTGAAATTCGCTGGGGGATCGTCGGTTGCGGGGATGTGTGCGAGGTCAAGAGCGGGCCCGGGCTGTACAAGGCCGAGAATTCGGCGCTGACGGCGGTTATGCGGCGCGATGGGGCGCTGGCGGCCGACTTTGCGCGGCGCCACGGCGTTGCCCGCTGGTACGATGACGGCGACAGGCTGATCAACGACCCGGAGGTGGACGCGGTTTATGTTGCCACGCCGCCGGACACGCACATGGAATATACGTGCAAGGCGGCGGCGGCGGGCAAACCGGTCTATGTGGAAAAGCCGATGGCGCGCACTTACGAAGAGTGCCAGACGATGATTGGCGCCTGCGAAGCCGCGGGCGTTCCGCTGTGGGTCGGCTATTACCGGCGGGGGCTGCCGAAATTCCTCAAAGTGCAGGAACTGCTCGAGCAGGGCGCGATCGGCGATGTGCGCTCGGTGCTGATTCGCTATTACCAGCCGCCCAAGCCGAGCGACGCGTTCCCGGACCAGCGCAGTTGGCGGGTCAATCCGGAGATCGCGGGCGCGGGCCTCTTCCTGGACCTGGGCTCGCACATGCTGGATATTCTCGACTATCTGCTGGGCCCGATCAGCCGTGTGCAGGGCTTCGCGGCCAATCAGGCGGGGCTCTACGATGCCGAAGACGTTGTCTGCGGCAGCTTTACGTTCGAATCGGGTGTGCAGGGGACGGGGACATGGATGTTCTCCGGCTTTGAACACCTTGACTGGACGGAGATCGAAGGCACGAAGGGGCGCATCGGCTATGTCTGTTTCGATGCCAGCCCGATCGCGCTGACGACGAGCGCGGGCACCGAGGAGATTCCGGTTTCGCAGCCGGACCATGTGCATCAGCCGCTGGTTCAGACTATCGTGGACGAGTTGAATGGACGCGGGCGCTGCCCCAGCACGGGTGAAAGCGGGGCGCGTACGTCTTGGGTGATGGACGAGATGCTGGCGGAG
This sequence comes from Caldilineaceae bacterium, assembly GCA_965116395.1. GTDB lineage: Bacteria > Chloroflexota > Anaerolineae > Caldilineales > Caldilineaceae > Bin5. The sequence continues at coordinate 2,741,542 of OZ220684.1, read as the reverse complement.
TACCGGCGAGGGGGTTGAGGGTCGGTTCTTCGATTCCGGGTAACTACTAAGCCACAGTAGTTGACCAGCCGGTCATCCCTGGAACCATTCAGGCTCTTGGTGACGGAACTGGTGTACTGTCGCCGTCATGCTGGCCAGCCGCCAGGTTGCGATGAAGGCACACGGTCGGTGAGGCATGGTTTTGTAGGGGGCGTTGCGGGGGCGCAGCCCCTGCACAAGGGAGGCCGCTTGCGGCCGACCGCCCAAATACTAGAGGAGAGTAGAGAGAAGTGAGGAGCGAGTAAACACCTTCGACCGCCTTGGTTTGGGTCGGGGATGCCGGTTGCGGCCAAGCGGAGACGGGCGGCTGCGCTGGCAAAAGCAGGTTTTCGGAGTTAACGGCAGGAATCAGAAACTCGGGGCACGGAGCCAGGAACAATGAGACTCAGAAGCCAGGCATTCGGCAAAACGCAGAGTGGACAGGCCGTCCGACAGTATACGCTGGCCAACAACACGGGTGTACAGACCGATGTACTTGACTATGGCGGGTTGATCCGCACGCTCTCGACGCCGGACCGCAACGGCAAGGCGGGGGATGTGGTGCTGGGCTTCGATACGCTCGACGAATATCTGGCCGGGCACCCGTACTTCGGCGTGCTGGTCGGCCGCTGCGCCAACCGCATCGGCGGCGGGAACTTCGAGCTGGACGGTGTGTTTTACCAGCTTGCGTGCAATGTCAACGACGACCATCTTCACGGCGGGGAGGGCGGCTTTGACAAGGTCGTGTGGCAGGCGCAGCCCTTTCAGAACGAGCGGGAGGTCGGGCTGGTGCTCTCCTACCACAGCCCGGATGGGGAGGACCATTATCCGGGCGCGCTCGACACGACGGTGAGGCTCAGCCTGAACGATGACAACGAGTTGCGTCTCGACTACAGTGCGACCTGCGACGCGCCGACGATCGTCAACCTGACCAATCACAGCTACTTCAACCTGGCCGGGGAGGGCGATATCCACGACCACGTCGCCATGATCGATGCTGACGCGTTCACGCCGATGGACAGCGCGCTGATCGTGACAGGTGAGGTGCGGGACGTGACCGGCACACCCTTCGACTTCCGCCAGCCCACTGCCATAGGCGCGCGCATCAACGCCGACGATGAGCAGATCCGCGCAGGCGGCGGCTACGATCACAATTTCGTTCTCAATGGTGCGCCGGGCACGTTGCGGCTGGCGGCGCGCGTCTCCGAGCCGGTCAGCGGACGCGTGCTGGAGGTGCTGACAACGGAGCCGGGGGTGCAGTTCTATGCAGGCAACCAGATGGAGGCTGCGAGCACGGGCAAAGGCGGAAAGGTGTATCCCCACCGCGGCGGGTTCTGCCTGGAGACGCAGCATTTTCCGGACGCGCCGAACCAGCCGGACTTTCCGTCGATTGTGCTGCGGCCCGGCGAGGAGTATACGCAGACGACAGTCTTCCGCTTTTCGACCGATCGATAGAACCTACTCTGGGGCGGGGCGTCCCACGACCTGCGTTCGTTTCCAGGGTCTTTTACTGGAAAAGGGGCTGAAGATGGAAGCATACACAAGCGAACTGACCGGGGCGGCGACCTTTGACGCGAAACGGGCGGTCCTGAGCAAACGAGATATGTTCCGGCCGCTGGTTGTGCAGCGCACGGAGGGGCTGGCCGACGCGTTGAGACGCAAGAAAGTCCGCGGGGAGACGCCGCTGCTGGTGCTGGAACGAGACGGCGCGGCGTTGACGCTGCTCACCAGCCAGATGATCTTTCACCATGTGGCGCAGGGTGAGTGGAACGGAACACCGATTCTCGCCACTTTCTGAGCGCCGTGCAACAGCGGCGTCAGTCTGACGCCGGTACTTGACGGGGAAACTTACACTTTTGCGACGCGGGGCCTCTATAACGGCATGTCGCTGATGGGGGATCACCAGACGGGCTCTTATTGGGATCACGTCACAGGCGAATGTCTTCATGGACCGCTCAAGGGGCGGCGTCTCGAACTGGAGCCGCTGCGGCATATGCAGGCGGACCAGGCGCTGGCGCAGTTCCCGGAAGCGAGAATCGGGCTGTCACGGCTGCCGCTGCCTTTTGGTTTGGCGGCGGGCCTGATGAAGGTCCTTGTGCGATTGACGAAGGGACGCTTTTTGCCGCCGGGTTTTGCCGGTTCGATGGGCGCGGAAGACCCACGGCGGCCGCGCCTGGAGATGGGGCTGGGCGTCTGGACAGAGAGGGTCAGCCGGTATTATCCGCTCGGGGTTCTCAAGGCGCGGGGCGGCGTGTTGTTCGACGTCATCGACAGCAGGAATATGCTGATCTACCTGGACCCGGTGTCCGGCACGCCGGCGCCGCTTTTCGCCGATGGGCAGGATGCCGAATGGGATGGCAGCGACCTTCGCATGGAGGACGGCGCGATTGTACGCAACGGCAGACTTTACGATCCTTCGGGAGAGGAGTTACCCACTGAACAGCCGTTGCACCTTTTTGCTCGCTGGTACGGCTTCTCGCTGACTTTTCCGAATTGCGAGATCTATGGGGAGGCGGGCGAAGGAAGCGGATGAGGGCGGTCTGTACGTAAACCGTAGTTGCGCAGGCAGACCTTGCAGGACAACACTCTTGAGGAGAAGCCATACCTTGCAACTCAATCTTTCGGGCAAGACAGCCATTGTCACAGGAGGCAGCGCGGGCATCGGACTGGCCTGCGCGCAGGCGTTGTACGCGGAGGGTGTCAGCGTGTTGATCGCGGCGCGCGACGAGGAGCGGCTCGCTCACGCCCTCGGCGCGATCGCGGACCATGCGCCCGAGAGCATCGCGATGGCGCTCTCGGTTAGCGCAGATGTGAGCACGGCGGAAGGGGTCGAAGGCGCCGTCAGTCACGCCCTTTCCACGTGGGGCCATGTGGACGTCCTTATCAATAACGCCGGCTCGGCGCCGAGCGGTGACTTTTACAGTCTCAGCGACGACGCCTACCACGGCGCATGGGATTTGAAGCTGCTGGGATATATGCGGATGGTGCGGGCGCTAGCGCCGCAAATGAAGGCGCGGCGGGAGGGACGGATCGTGAACATTGTGGGCGCGGCGGCGCACAACCCGACGCCGACATTCCTCGCCGGCGGCACAGCCAATGCCGCTATAATCAACTTTACGAAGGGCATTTCGCAGGATCTTGCCCCGTATGGCGTGCGCATCAACGCGATTTCGCCGGGCCCGGTGAATACGGAGCGGGCGCGCCAACTCGCCCGCCAGGAGGCGGCTGCGCAGGGCATTTCAGTGGAGGAGGCCGGCGCCCGACGCATTGCTTCGGTGCCGCTGAGCCGGATGGCCGAAGCAGACGAGATTGCGGACATGGCGTTGTTCCTGGCTTCGGACCGGGCGGCGAGCATTACCGGCGCGGAGATTCTGATCGACGGCGGAGCGACCGCTAGTGTCTGATCCGCAGCGCGTCGCGGCCCCGACGGCCACAGCCTCCGATGCCGCCCAAGGCGCGTACCGGTGGTACATTCTGGTGCTGGCCGCGCTGACCCACACGCTGGTTGTGGGCATGCCGATGATGTCGCTGCCGGTCCTTTTCGACGAGATTGGCACTGAGCTTTCGCTGAATCTGGTGCAGATTGGATACGTCTGGGGCGCGGCCTCGCTGTTGGGCGTTGCCATGAGCCTGACAGGGGGCGTGATTGGCGACCGCATCGGGGCGCGGCGGATGCTGGTGATCGCGTGCCTGCTTTCGGGCGTCACAGGGGCGACGCGGGCGTTTGCCAGTGACTACGCCAGCCTGACGGCGACTGTTCTGGTGGCCGGACTCTTCCCGATGGCGGCGCCGATGAATGTGCACAAGACGTGCGGCGTTTGGTTTTCGGGGAAGCGCCTGGGCATGGCGAACGGCGTAGTGTCCGCGGGCATGGCGTTGGGATTTCTTCTGGGCTCGCTGATCAGTGCGACCTTGCTTTCGCCGCTGCTTGGGGGCTGGCGGAACGTGCTCCTGTTTTACGCTGTGCTGGCGGTGATCGTCGGGACATTGTGGGCGTTCACGCGACCCGGGCCGGATGGCGACGGTCGGGGGGCTGTGCCAGAGGACCGGCCTTCGCTGCGTGAATCATTACTGCGCGTGGCCCGTTTGCGCAACGTGTGGCTGCTGGCGGTGGCGATGTTTGGCATCGGCGGCGCGATTCAGGGTTCGCTTGGCTACCTGCCTCTCTACTTGCGCAATGAGGGTTGGGAGCCGGGCGCGGCGGACAGCGCCCTGGCCAGCTTCCATTTCGCGAGTCTGCTCTTTGCAATTCCGTTTGCTTTGTTGTCCGACCGGCTGGGGGTGCGCCGCCCGTTGCTGCTGGCTTCGGCACTGATGTTAATCGTTGGTTTCGGCCTTCTCTCGTTCGTACAGGGGATCATTGTGTGGCTGGCGGTCGTTTTCGCGGGCATTACGCGTGACGGCTACATGGCGACGATGATGACACTTATCATCGAATTGCGGGGCGTAGGTCCGGCTTTAGCCGGAACGGCCACCGGTTTTATCATGGCTATCTCTCGCATTGGGTCTGTTGTCGCGCCTCCGCTCGGCAACGGGCTGGAGTCGATGGGCCCCGGGGTGCCTTTTCTGTTCTGGACTGCGCTGGCGCTGATGGGCTTTGCCGCGTTGACCGCTGTGCGCGAGGAGCGCGGAAGCGTGGGTCAATCGACGCAGTAGACGCGGCGGTCCTGTAATGCCAGCGCCGGAGTGTGTATCGTAGCGGTAAGCCCTTGGGCTAAATTGCATACGATTTGCCATCCCGGTGCATGGGTCGCTATACTGGGCGGGAACTGTACGGAGCCTTGCGGCGCGAGCGGCTCTGCTGGATTAGGTTGGAAGGGAGCGCTGCCTGCAATGGCACGCTCTTCGCTGCGATGACCCCCGTTGAATCCACAAACTTTGGCACGGATGGCGCAGAACGAAATCAGGAGGCGAGGAATGACAACCAACGTTGCCGCTGACGCATATCAGCGCATTGCGAGTGTCGCAGAAGTCACAGAAGTGGGCCTGCATACGGTCCAACTTAACGGCCACGTCGTCGTTCTCGTTCATCACGAGGGCGAGATTTACGCGCTCGACAACCGCTGCCCGCATATGGGCTTTCCGCTGGACAAGGGCAGTGTCCATGACGGAATTCTGACGTGCCACTGGCATCACGCCCGCTTTGATCTGTGCACGGGCGGCTCTTTTGATCTGTGGGCGGACGACACGCCCAACTTCCCGGTGGAGGTGCGGAACGGTGATGTGTTTGTTGATGTCACGCCGCGGCACGATCCGGTGGAACATCAACGCGGGCGGCTGGCAGTCGGCCTGGAGCGCAATCTTTCGCTGGTGGTTGCCAAGGCGGCGATTACGCTGGTGGATGAAGCCGGAGACACGTTGACTCCCTTCGCCGCGGGCCTGGATTTCGGCACCCGCTACCGGATGGAGGGTTGGGGTCAGGGGCTGACGATGCTCACCTGTTTCCAGAATCTCCTGCCCAGCCTGGGACGTGAGGACCGAGCGCGGGCGTTGGCGCACGGCCTGGCGGCGACCGCGTCTGATTCGGCCGGCAGCTCACCGCGCTTCCCGGTAACGCCTCTGCCCGACGGCAGCCCGGATCTGAAGACGCTGAAGCAGTGGTTCCGCCGCTTCATTCTGGTGCGGGATGCCGAGGGGGCGGAGCGGTGCATCGTTACAGCCTTAGAGGCCGGCGCGGGTCCGCGGGAGATGGCAGATATTCTGTTCAGTGCGGCGACAGACTTCCGCTATATCGATATAGGACATCCGCTGGACTTTACGAACAAGGCGTTTGAAGCGCTGGAAATTGTCGGTTGGGAGCAGGCGGAAGCTGTTCTGACCAGCCTGGTGCCGGGCTATGCCGGGGCAAGACGGATGGAGGAGTCCAACGCGTGGCGCAATCCGATCGATCTGATCGATCTGTTGGGCGATGCGCGGGCGCAGATTCCTGACGCGCTTGCGACAGGTCAGGCGCAGCGCGGGCGCTGGGCGGGGCGCGCGGGGCTGGTGTCGGTATTGCTGACCGATGATCCGCAGGCGATTGCAGACGCGCTGCTTGGGGCGTTGCGAGCTGGGGCCAGCGAGATTGAGCTGGCGGCAGCGGTCACCTATGCGGCGGCGCTGCGGATTGCCCGCTTCCACACGAGCAATGAGTTCGGCGACTGGGACACGGCTATGCACACTTTCACCTTCGCGAACGCGGTCCATCAGGGTTTGCGGCGTTTGGAGGGGTACGAATCGCCGGACGAATATTTGTTATTGCTGCGGGGTGTTTTTGACGCGGCGATGAGCATCTATCTCGACCGCTTTTTGAACATTCCCGCGGCCAGGCTGCCGGCGGCTTCCGGCAGCAACGGGACGGCGCCTCCACTGCCGGCGCTGGCGGAAATGCTGGATCAGCAGCAGCAGGTGAACCAGGCCGGAAACGCGGTGGGCGGCTACCTCTTCCATGGCGGCGACGCGGCCGCGCTGCGGGCAGAGCTTGGCGCGCTGCTGCTGCGAGAAGACCGCGACTTCCATACGATTCAGTGTGTGGAGGCGGCCTTCCGTCAGCATGATCTGCTGTCTGCCGAGGCAGAATCACAGGAGGAGGCGGTTCTTGTGCTGGTGGCGGCAGCCCGCTACCTGGGCGCGCACGCGCCGACGATGCGGGCCCAGGGCCAGACCTTTGGCATTGCGCGCCGGCTGCATCGCAACGAGAAGCTGTTCGAGGGAGAGTAAAGCTCTGTCTGCGTTGGAGTTGATGAAGGGCAGAGAGAAAAGGCGACTCTTTTCTCTCTGCCCTTTTTTTGTTGTGTACTGTTAGAGTCGAAAAATTCGAACGGCCGCCGTCCAGGAGGAGAAAGTGACCGAAAGAATCCAGACGCTACACCCGGCTGGAAAGAATGGCGTCAATATTGACAAGGGCAAGTATGACATGGTGCGACAGGCGATTGAGGAGACGCTGCAAGAGCAACCGGGGATTACGTTCAGCGGACTGACGGACACGGTGGGCGAACGGATCGGCGATGTCTTTGATGGCTCGGTGGGCTGGTATGTGGTTTCGGTCAAACTCGATCTGGAGGCGCGGGGTGTGGTGGAGCGGGTAGATGGCCGCAGTCCGCAGCGGCTGCGGCTGGTGAGTTGACATAGTGACTGGTCTGACTTTTCTGCGGGACGAGATGAATTGCGGATTTAACCTTAAACGCATGAATCAGAGGAGTCATGGTTAAGTATGATGCCGTCGTTGTCGGGGCCGGGCCCAATGGGTTGGCGGCTGCTATTACTTTCGCTCGCGCCGGTCATTCTGTCCTCTTGATCGAGGGCAGGGGCACGATCGGCGGGGGAAACCGGACTGCCGAGCTTACGCTGCCGGGCTTCCAGCACGACATCTGCGCCGCGGTCCATCCGCTGGTGGCGGGCTCGCCCTTTATGCGCAGTTTGCCGCTGGAGCGTTTTGGCGTTGAGTGGGTACAGCCGGAGATTGCGGCGGCACACCCGTTGGATGATGGCACGGGGGTAGGGCTTTATCGTTCGTTGGAGCAGACGGCGGCGTCGATTGGCGGGGACGGGCAGAGTTGGACGCGGCTGATTGGGCCGTCGGCGGCTGACTGGGACAAGCTGGCGCCGATGGTGCTGGGGCCGCAGCCGGTGGGCGCTGATTTGGCGGCACTGATTCGTTTCGGCCTTGCTGCGGCCATGCCGGCTCATTTGCTGGCGCGCCTTTGTTTCCGTGAAGAGCGGGCGAAGGCTCTGTTCGCCGGGCTTACGGCCCACTCCTTTCTCAGTTTTCGCCAACCGTTTACTTCGGCGTTCGGGATGCTGCTGGGGGTTCTGGCCCATGCGGTCGGGTGGCCTTTTCCGCGCGGCGGGGCGCAGGCGATAACCGACGCAATGGGCGCGTATTTGCGCGCGCTGGGCGGAGACATCGCGGCCGGCTGGCAGGTGGAGTCGCTGGACGAACTGCCGCCGAGTCGGACAGTGCTGTTGGATGTGACGCCCCGGCAGGTCTTGCGGCTGGCGGGGTCGCGGCTGCCGGCGGCGTACCGACGCAGACTGGAGAGATTTCGTTATGGTCCGGGCGTGTTCAAGGTGGACTACGCGCTGAGCGAGCCTGTGCCGTGGCGGGCGCAGGTATGCAGGCGCGCCGGCACTGTTCATCTGGGAGGCACGCTGGCGGAGATCGCGGCAGCGGAAGAGGCGACGAGCAGCGGGCGCATGCCGGGACGGCCCTATGTACTGGCGGCGCAGCATAGTCTGTTTGACACGACACGGGCGCCGGCGGGGAAGCATACGCTTTGGGCATACTGCCATACGCCGCATGGCTCGACCACCGATATGACGGCGGCGATCGATGCGCAGATCGAACGGTTCGCGCCCGGTTTTCAGGACACGGTTCTGGCGCGCGCCGTGATCAACAGTGCCGACTACGAACGCTACAACCCCAACTATGTCGGCGGCGACATCAACAGCGGCGTGCAGGATGTGCGGCAGCTGTGGACGCGGCCGATGCTGCGGTTTCCGCCTTACAGCACACCGGTTGCGGGCCTTTACCTGTGTTCCTCCTCCACGCCGCCCGGGGGCGGTGTCCACGGCATGTGCGGCTTCAACGCTGCCCGCGCCGCATTAAGACGGTTGCAAATGTGACTCGTGGTGTTGATTGTCTACGGGCTGCTCAGACACCCTCCCCTTGCAGCCGCGCTTTGAGCTGCTCCCAAGGGCCGCGTTGCAGCGACTCGATGGCATCACCGGAATCGTCTTCTTCCTTATGGAAGAGGATATTCAGCCGGTCGCCTTCGTACTTTGCGCCGTCGATCTTCAACCGCGCCAAGCCGATCGGCAGAGCGATGTTGCGTTTCCAGTTGCCGATGCGGACTATCAGCTCGTCGACGACGCTGCGGTGGAGGTTTACTTCTTCTTTGGCGACCAGAGGCAGGGCGATGCTGAGGATGTAGTGGCCGTCGCGGGCGAAGATTTTCTGCGGTTCTCCCTGATAGTAGAGGAGGGTGGGGTCACCGTGCCCGCCGCGCTCCGGAACGTCTCCGAAAATCGTCGCGGCCATGCGCTGGAGCATCTTCTGGCCCAGAACCTCCTCGTCGAAGAAGGGAATCCGGGAGATGGGAAGCGGGTGGAAAGCTTCTTCGACGAAGGCCAGATTGCGCTGCTGCGCTTCGATCCAACCGCTGAAGTAGGCTTCTTTCAGTTCCTGGGGGAAGACGCGATTGCAGACAACGGAATCGACGGCGTAGCCATAGAGGTTGAGGTAGGCGTAGGCGCGCTGCGCTTCCTTGATTACCATCTTCTCCGGATTGATCACGAGCCGCATGCTGCTGACGCTGCTATCGCTCAGAAGGAGGCTGGTGCGCTCGAGCACGTTCACCAGATCTTCGACGCTCTCGAACAGGTCGTCATCCGGCAGTGGGATATCGCTCATACGGGACATGATGGGGCGGGCGATCTGCAGGGTTCGACGTTCGAAGGGCATGATCTTCTCGATATACCAGCGAGCGATATCGGGGAAACTGAGCAGTTGCAGGGTGGATCCGGTCGGCGCGGCGTCAATGATAATCGTGTCGTACTTGCCGCTGTCGGCCAGATGTGTAATGTGCATGAGGCTGGCGAGCTCCACCATTCCCGGCAGCACGGAAGTCTCTTCAGCGACTAATGAATCCATGCCGCGCCAGGAGAAGAGTACATTGAGATAGTCCTGCACGCGCCCCCAGTACTTGTCCATCTGATGGAGTAGATCGATCTCTTGTCCCCACAGATTGGGCGCCAGTTCCACCAGCTCACTGCCGATGCGGGTGTCGAAACTGTCGCCGAGACTGTGGGCGGAGTCGGTGCTGAGGACGACTGTGCGGTAGCCCAGTTGGGCGCAACGGAGGGCGCAGGCCGCGCTGACACTCGTCTTGCCGACCCCGCCTTTGCCCGTATAAAGCAGAATACGCATTGAGATTACTCCGTGTCTGTTTTTGGACGCGCATACCGGTTCTTATGCACTGTCATAAAATAAGTACGCCGTACGACCAATTTGGTTCCCGACAGATGTCCGAAACCTGGGTTGGCCAGTACGGCGCTAAGTTGCTGCAAATCAGTTGTGGTGACTGCGGTTCAGACAGTTTCTGTCATCGCCATCACACAATTGGATTTAAGGCTATCATCTGCGGATGGGTTGACTGCCCGTCGTCGTTATCGTCTGTACCGGTATCGGCGTCTTCGTCTTCTTCTGCGGGGAGGATGTCGACGAGAGTAGCGAAAATCCAGAAGCCATTGTCAAGCTGCAGCCATTGGTCGTCGTCAGATCGAGCGATGATCGTCACTTGCGTGCCGGCGGGAGCGGAGTCGACGATGGTTGCATCGAGACCGGGGCCGTTGCGCAAGTTAGCATCGGTGTTTACAGTTGCCAAGACGATCTGCTCAGCCTCTTCCTCAGTATCTTGTTGGTCTTGGTCGGTCTGCTCATCCTGCTCGTCTTCGTCCGTCTGCGTATCTTGTTGGTCTTGGTCGGTCTGCTCGTCCTGCTCGTCTTCGTCCGTCTGTGTATCTTGTTCGTCTTGGTCGGTCTGCTCGTCCTGCTCGTCTTCGTCCGTCTGTGTATCTTGTTCGTCTTGGTCGGTCTGCTCGTCCTGCGCATCGTCACCCGCCTGCACGTCTTGCTGATCGTCGGACGCGTCCGGTGGGGTTGTCTCGTCAGTGGTCTCGTCGTCGGCGCCGGTTTCGTCGGTCTCGGCTTCCATTGCTTCTCCCGAATCTACAGGGAGGTCTGCGGGCACGTTGTTCACCAGGGCGGCGAAGATCCAGGAGCCATCTTCAAGTTTCAACCAGTCTCCACCTTCATCCTGAGCCACAATTGTCAGTACTTCACCTTCCTCGACGCCGTCAACACGGTCAAATTCGACGCCGGGACCGGTGCGCAGATTGGCGCCAAGCGGGGCAATGACAACCGGTTGCAACTGCTCGGCGTCGGTTTCTGTCTCGGTCTGTTCATCGCCGGTGTCAGGTTGCTCGGTCTCGGTATCCGGCTGTTCGGTTTCTGTCTCGGTCTGTTCGTCGCCGGTGTCAGGTTGCTCGGTCTCGGTATCCGGCTGTTCGGTCCCTGCCGGCGCCTGGTCGTCGCCGGTGTCAATTTGCTCGGTATCAGCAGTGGTCAACTCATCTGAAACGGTGTCCTCAGTGGCGACCGGAACATCAACGGCTTCGACGAGGAGGGCGGCGAAGAGCCAATCTCCGCTTTCGAGCAAGTACCATTCACCGTCGGCAGATATGCCGACGACGGACACTTCTTCGCCGAAATTGACACCATCCACGCGGTCGAAGTCGATACCGGGGCCGGCGCGCAGATTCGAGTCGGCGTTGACAACGGCGGTGACAGCCCCGAGTTGAATGGGAGGGGAAGTCGTATCTTCTTCGGAAGGCGGTGACGGCTCCTCAGGCCCTTCGGGAGGTTGCACGGACTCCACCATGACTACAGGGACCTGATCTTGGGGGGCATCAACCAGGTCATCGGCGTCGATCCAGGTGCCGTCTTCCAGGCGATACCAGCGCCCGGTGGAATCGCGGGCGGTGACAGTGACGGTGCCACCTGCGGCGACGAGCCCTATGACGTCTGCATCTTCGCTGGGAGCAGAGCGCAAGTCGGCTTGTCGATCTTCTGACACCGAAACGGCGACGGATGTTTCGGCAGCTTCGGGCTGGTCATCGGCGTCGGAACTCATCGAGGGCGCGGTGGTTGGTGTCGCGGGCTGCGCGGTTGGCGGCGCGACAGTGGGCGTCTCGGGTACAGGGGTGGCCGTCGGCGGGGTGGATACTGCCGGATCGGGCGTGGCGGTTGCTATGACTTCAGGCTCAGCAGGAGGCTGTAGGCCGATGGCCTCCGCCAAAGAATTGGTGAAGCTTTCCCACTGTTCCCGCAGTGCCTCCGGTTCAGTAATTTCTCTCACTGGCGCTGGCAGTAGTTCGTGAAGGTCAGGCACGAAGAAACCTGCCAGCAATACGAGAATCAGACTGAGCCAGACAATACTTACAAGAACCGCGGCGATTCTCTTCACAATTCCTGCCATTAAGCTTCTCTCGTCATTTGATTAGAGTAGAATGAATGCAGATAACCATTCCTCGACCCGACCGAATCAGAACCGGTTGTACGGGTCAGGTTACGAGCGACTATAGCATCAGACAAGAGTCAGCGCTGAGCTTTGGTTTAGGTGTTGAGAGCGACGGACTTTGGAACGCCACTCGTAGTTGTCCAGCGTTTGTCCAAAGGACCTTCAGTGTAGCATAAGAAATTTAGTGTAGCATAACACGAATTTGTCGACAATTGCATCGATTTGGCGGGTCTTGTCCCCGATTTTGGGGCAAAAGTGACAGAAGGTGTGGTGCGGCCGCGCCTGCGTGCGCCTCCTGCGAAGGACGGGGGAAAGTGGCGGGAGAATTGTGCGGCGGCGGCAGGGCGTGTTTTTGGAGGGGGCGTTGCGGGGGGTGTCCCCCCGGCACAAGGGAGGGTCCGAAGGCCCCACCGCCCAGATGAGAGACAGTGGGTGGGCAGATTGGGTGAATGGCATGGAAGGGCGTGAATGACAGAGGCGCGGGGACCATTTTGGGAGGCGTCATGGGGCGGTAGTTTTCCTAAGGTTATGGAACGCTAACTTTTCTGCAACAGAAATATAACTTTTCAGTGCTATGCTAGAGAGAGAGCGCGGAGAATAGTGCGCGGTTGATAAGGATCTTGTAAGGATAGAAAGCGTAGAAATTGCCGTGAAAAACTGCTATACTTTATACAGTGTACAGTTTCTGACCGGACTATAGATACGATTGGGGGCCTTTTCAGGAAATTGTGCTTTCATGGCACATGATTTGCACAAGTTAGACTCATTTTGTGCCTTCTCAACGGCGGAGGCATTCACAGATTCCGCCCTAGCTGGCGCCATGAGAATGGGAGTAGTACTGCGGAGCAGCCAGAAAGGATGTGATAAATGTTCGATAATTCTTATCGACACGCTGTTACCGACGATGTCCTGGGCCGAAAACCGGAACTTTTGCAGACGTTGATGGATCTCCACAATGACGATCCTTCGTTTGGGAAGCATGTACGCATGCGTTCATACCGGCCGCATGAGGTTGTTGCCGATGCGGCAGCTTTGAAAAGAGAGATGTTCGTGTTGATGAAGGGGAGGATCAACCTGGTCTGCCCGAATCATGAAGGCCGGCGGCTGGTGATCGGGTCGCTGGAGCCGGCAGCAATATTTGGCGAGGGCGCGTTGAACAGGCCGCAGGAGGCGAATGTTTTTGCCGAGGCGGACACCGATGCGGTGGTCTGGTCGATTCCGGCAGCCGAGGCGCGCAATATGACGCTTCAGTATCCGATTTTGGGATGGGGGATGCTGCAGACGTACGGCAGCCGGCTTCTTCAGGTAGAGGACAGGCTGGAAGATGTGGCCTATAAGAAGCTGCCGGAGCGACTGGCGGCGCTTCTGGTTGAACTGTGCAACGACAGGGAAGAGGTGATTCAGGGGGTGAGCCATCAGGTTCTGGCGGATCGACTCGGTACATATCGGGAGACGGTCAGCGCCATTTTGCGTGATTTCAAACGGCAGGGCCTGGTGGAATTGGGGTATCGACGAATCGGGATCCTTGACGTTGAGACGCTGAAGGAGATCGCCGGTATCTGGGATTGGTAGAGAATAAGTCGGGAGGTTGGCCAGTCCTGGTTGGCGCCGCGCCGGCACTTGGGTTGCGGGCATTCAGCGGCAGTGGGCGGTGACGACGGTCAACGGAACGAAGATACGATACGAGTTGCAAGTTCCACTGAAGGGGGCCGGGAGTCGATCGTGAGCGTGCGCCGATCGTGCGCCGGGCCCCAATTGTGTGCAGCGCGATTTTTCGATGGTTTCCGGGATTGCGGTCGTTTTTCCGGATCAGGCTGCGGAGTGCGCGGCGGCGGGAGATGGGAGAAGATTTCGATGTGAAGCTGCAGAAAAATGGTAGTTGACTTAATCTTAAAAGGCTGCTATACTTGTTGTCGATGCCGTACGTTTGCCTCCGCCCTATATGTCCGCGTCGTCTATCCAAAGAGAAATCAGTAAAGTAGCCGGCTTGCTCTAAACGCAATTGGCGATGATTGTTTCAGAATGATCGAGCACAGCGGACGACAGCCGCGGATAGGAGGCAGACGCGACTGAATGTTCGTTGAATGCACCTCTTAAGTATTTACCCAACCCTGGCGCTAGACAATTCACTAGGAAAACCTGCCCGAATTCGGGCAATCCCCAAAGATCGTATTGTGTAGACGGTAGGTCTACCCAACAAATAGACAGCCCACGCTTTCAGCACTCTCACTCGTATGCATATCACGCTGTCCTGTTGCGCAAGCAATGAGTGACTTTTTGTTGAGCCGGACAAGGAACGAACTATGGAAATGCTCAGTATGACTATGGCCGAATTGGAGGATTGCACCCTGGATGAACTCAGGGAGTTAGCTCGCTCCATGGCGATGACTGGCCATACCCGCTTAAAGAAGCACGATCTGATAATTCTCTTATTGCGGGCAAACGCCGAAAAGCAGGGTTATATTTTTGGCGGCGGAACTCTGGAAATCGTACAGGATGGCATAGGCTTTCTCCGCAGCGACCATCTATTGCCGGGGCCGGAAGATGTGTACGTCAGTCAGAGCCAGATTCGTCGATTTGGTTTGCGGACAGGAGATCTGGTTGTTGGCCAGGTACGGCCGCCAAAGGACACGGAGAAGTATTTCGGTCTGCTAAAGGTGGAAGCCGTCAACGGCCTTGACCCGGAGGAGGCCAAGCGGCGTCCGATATTTGAGAAACAGACGCCGATTTTTCCAGATGATCAGATTCACCTGGAAACCAAACCGAACCTGCTGGCCACCCGGATGATCGATTTGTTGTCGCCAATCGGCCGCGGCCAGCGCGGGATGATTGTCAGTCCTCCCAAAGCCGGCAAGACGACCATTCTGAAGCGCATTGCCAACGGCATGTCGGGCAATTATGAGGACCTGCATTTGATGGTCGTGCTGATAGGTGAGCGGCCCGAGGAAGTAACCGATATGGACCGTTCGGTGGAGGCGGAGGTGATCAGCAGCACATTTGACGAACCGGTCCAAAACCATGTGCGCGTAGCGGAGATGGCGTTGGAGCGGGCCAAACGTCTGACTGAGAGCAACCGCGATGTGGTGATATTGCTGGACAGCATTACGCGCCTCACCCGCGCCTATAACTTAACAGTTCCTCCGTCTGGCCGCACGTTATCGGGCGGGATCGATCCGGCGGCGCTTTATCCACCAAAACGATTCTTTGGCGCGGCCCGGAATCTGGAAGAGGGCGGCAGTCTGACGATCATTGCGACCTGTCTCGTCGATACGGGTAGCCGGATGGACGACGTTATATACGAGGAGTTCAAAGGCACGGGCAACATGGAGTTGCATCTCAACCGGCGCACATCGGAACGGCGAATCTTCCCGGCGATCGATATTGAAAGAAGCAGCACGCGGGCCGAAGAAAAGATGCTGGAGCCGGAGGTGTTGGCAAAGGTGTACACGCTGCGGCGCATGAGTGACGCGATGGGAGGGGGAAACGAAGCGATTTTACCCATCCTGGAACGTCTGAGCCGAACGCGAGACAACCAGGAGTTTCTGGACACGCTGATCAAATAGGCAGGTCCGTGTTGGGCGCGAAACCTCGAAGCGAGCTTCGATGGTGCGCGCCGGGCGGGGAATTTTGAGGGGACGCGGCAGGTGTTGGGCGGCAAAGAAGCAAGAAAGTAGCTCGGATCACAGAAAAATGACGCTAACCCTACGTTTTCCCTACGTTTTATTGTCAGACTGTGTCAAGAGGGCAAAAAAACAAGATTAGAGCCGAAATCGGATTTGTGCGGTGCCTGTTTTGTCCCTATAATGCCATTCTTGAGGCAATTCGGGCCTTTTTGACTGTGGACGTCAGCAGACCTGAAGGCATATCCCCCCCGCCAAGCCATCTCTAGAACTTTAGGTTCAGAGGAGAATATGATACAGTTTCGGTTCTGTATCCCTATCCTGGGCAGGCTGTATGCTGAAAAGTAAAGAACACGTAGAACAACGTCAGTTCGACTATCACACTTTCCACAGGCCAAACGGCGCCCCCGCAGTGGATCGGGAAGTATTTGTTTCCTCCGTTACGAGCAGTTTGTCAGAGTTTAGTCCCACCCCATCACCGAATCAGATAAATCCGAGTTCAGAGAGCGCGGCTGAAGTCGCGCTGGAAGATGGATCGGCCGGCCTGGTAGATACGGCGGGCGGGGCGATTGGGAAATTTGGGTCAGGCATACAGGGTTTTCTGCGCGAGCAGGTTGCGCCAATCCGGCTTGCCAGCCACCTTGCGGTCCTGGTGGTGGCAGCGATAGTTATTTTGATCAGACAGGTAGATGCCCCCAATTGGGAGTTTCCGCTGGGCACATTGCCGGCGGCGGAGGCACCGTTGGCGGAAGGTACGGCTGCTGACGCGCTGCTGGCTCGCCGCAATCCAATTGCAGAGGTTGGCAATGCTCTGCAACGTGCGGTACTTCCCTTCACGCGGAGTACCGATGAGCCTGCTGCTGCATCCCCAAGCATACAAGGCGCGGAGCAGGAACCGGTTGTAAGCGCCGCCCCATCCCGGATTGACAGAATCCAGATCTACAAAGTTTTGCCAGCTGATAACCTTCAGAAGATTGCTGCCCGGTACGATCTCCGGCCGGAGACGATTTTGTGGGCCAATCCGAAGCTGGAGTCCAATCCGGATCTGTTGTGGCCTGGCCAGGAGTTGATTATTCCCCCGGTTGACGGGGTGATGCATGTGGTAAGGACAGGCGACACGCTGTCGACTCTGGCGGTTAAGTACAAAGTAGGCGTCGAAGAGATTGTTGCTTTCCCGCTGAATAATCTTGAGTCGGCGAATTCCCCGATCAACAGCGGCAAGCAGTTGATCATTCCCAATGGTACCAAGCCGTATGTCGCCCGGCAGGTAGCGATGTATCGGGGCCCGGTTCCCGCTTCGGCGGTCAGAGGTTCCGGAAACTTTGCCTGGCCAGTCAGCGGCCACTTGACCCAGCAGTTCTGGCACGGTCATAGAGCGATTGACGTTGGAGCCAGGGCAGGGTCCCCGATCGTTGCAGCCGACAGCGGTTATGTAATCAAGGCGTCACATGGTTGGAATGGCGGCTATGGCAGTATGGTCATGGTCGATCATGGCAACGGCTTTGTTTCGCTCTATGCGCATATGAATATGGTCTACGTGCGCCAGGGCGAAAACGTTGCCAAGGGTGAACATATAGGTACGGTCGGCAATACGGGGCGTTCGACGGGGCCGCACCTGCACTTTGAGATTCGCCAAAATGGCGCGGCGCGCAATCCCAACTACTTCCTGCCGTAGACAGAACAGGGTTACAGAAAATAGAAAGGTCCGGCACTTGGTGCCGGACCTTTTTTCGTTCAGCTTTTTTCAAGTGTTCAGTACAGCAGCTATCCGTTCAGCAGCTCTCGATTCGAAAGCGGGCGAGCGACAGCCGAGAAGGCTGACGTGAAAGGATGAGCTGTGGACATATCTCATCCCCTGGCCACGGAGATGGCATCACACAGGTTGCAATACAGACGGGCCAGGTCTCAGCGCTGCTGGATGCCGCCTTCGGTCAGTTTGCGGGGATCGAGCAGTTCATCGAGTTCGGCGGCGCTGAGGTCGGTCATCTCCAGGGCGACCTCTTTGAGGGTGCGTCCCTGGGCATAGGCGGTCTTGGCAATTTGTGCGCCCAGTTCATAGCCAATCACCGGATTCAGTGCGGTTACCAGAATTGGATTGCGGTCGACGAGCTGGCCGATGCGCTCTGCATTCACAGCAAAGCCGACGATGGCTCTGTCTGCCAGGAGACGGCTGGCGCCGGCCAGAATTGAGATGCTCTGCAGCAGGTTGTAGGCGATGACAGGGAGCATTACGTTCAGTTGAAAACTGCCTGACTGTCCCCCGATTGTAATCGCCAGGTCGTTTCCGGTTACCTGGGCGGCGACCATGGTGACCGCTTCCGGAATGACCGGATTGATCTTGCCTGGCATGATGCTGCTGCCCGGCTGCAGGGCTGGCAGCTCGATCTCGCCGAAGCCGGCAATCGGTCCGCTGTTCATCCAGCGCAGGTCATTTGCCATCTTCATGAGCGAGGTCGCGATCGTCTTGAGTTGACCGCTCATTTCCACGGAGGCATCCTGGCTGCTGAGACTTTCGAAGTAGTTTTCGCTTGTCCTGAAGGGCTGGGCTGTCATCGAGGCGAGTTTGGCGGCAATACGCTCACCGAACTCAGGATGGGCATTGATGCCGGTGCCGACGGCGGTACCGCCTTGGGCAAGCTCTGCCAGCCGCGCCAAGGCGTCGCGCAGCCGGCGCTGTCCTTTGTCGATTTGGTTGCTCCAGCCGCCCAGTTCCTGGCTGAGGCGGACAGGCATGGCATCCATAAGATGGGTGCGCCCGGTTGTGACGACGTCGTCCACCTCTGCGGCCTTGGTGTCGAGTGTTTGCTGGAGGTGCTGCAGAGCGGGCAAGAGTTCTTCAACAACGGCGAGATAGGCGCTGACATGGATAGCAGTGGGAATGACATCGTTGCTGCTTTGCCCCATATTGACATGATCGTTGGGGTGAACGCTGCGGCCGAGGGTGCGGGATGCCAGGGTAGCGATCACTTCATTGGCGTTCATGTTTGTGCTGGTGCCGGAGCCGGTCTGGAAGATGTCGAGCGGGAAATGGGCGTCGTGGGCGCCATGGGCGACTTCGGCGCAGGCGTTCTGAATCGCGGCCGCCATTTCGGTGTCGATCTGACCTAAATCGAGATTGACAGCGGCGGCGGCGCCTTTGATCAGCCCGGTGGCGCGGATAAACTGCCGGGGGAAAGACAACGGGCTAATGGGGAAGTTGTCGACGGCTCGCTGGGTTTGGGCTGCATAGAGAGCATCTTTCGGTACTTTTACTTCGCCGAGGCTGTCATGCTCGACGCGATATTCCTGTCCACACATAAGAATTCTCAACTCCGGTTGGTTTTTTGAAAATAGAAGCTAACGTTCGCCGCGCATATAGGGCAGGCCGAGCGCTGCAGGGGCGCCGAGGCGGCGGCTTACGTTTTCATAGACGGTGATCAGTATCAGCACAACGACGGTCAGCAGATAGGGCATCATCGCCAGCATAGCTGCGGGAATGACGCCACCGCCGGCGGCCTGCAACCGAAACTGGACCGCATTGACGCCGCCAAAGATCAGGGCTCCAAGCAGAGCCCGCGCGGGATCCCAGGTGGCAAAGATGACGAGGGCGATGGCGATCCAGCCCCGTCCGCCGGTGAGATTTTCGGTCCAGCCGGGGGTATAGGCCAAGCTGAGGTGGGCGCCGCCCAGCCCCATGAGCATGCCGCCGCCGATGGTGGCCAGATAGCGGGTGCGCGTGACTGATATGCCCATTGCATCGGCTGTGTCCGGGTCTTCGCCTACTGCGCGCACGTTGAGTCCAAGGCGGGTGCGATAGAGCAGGAAGGCGGATATGGGCACGGTCAGATACATCAGGTAGACCAGCAGATCCTGATTGAATATGGCCTGGCCAAGCAGCGGAATCTGGCTGAGACCGGTGAGCGCGATTTTGTTGAATTTAGGGCCGACCAAGCCCACCAGCGGCGCGCCTTCGGGGCCAAGGCGCTGGCCCAGGAAGCTGCTCAGCCCGATGCCAAACAGCGTCAGCGCCAGGCCGCTGACGACCTGGTCCGCCCGCAGGGTGACGGACAAGAAGGCGTGGAGGGAGGCCAGTACGCCGCCTACTATGATCGCCGCCAGTGTGCCCAGGAGGAGACTGTCGGTGTGAAAACCAACGGCAAAGGCGCTGACTGCGCCCATGATGAGAATACCTTCCAAGCCGAGATTGAGAACACCGGCCCTTTCGGTGTAGATTTCGCCGACGGCGGCAAAGACAAGAGAGGCGCCAGCCTGAATTGTCACCGTCAGAATCGAGATAAGTAGGGCGAGTTCCATTGTCGTAACGCCTTCACATGCATGGTAACCGGC
Source organism: Caldilineaceae bacterium (assembly GCA_965116395.1). Taxonomy (GTDB): domain Bacteria; phylum Chloroflexota; class Anaerolineae; order Caldilineales; family Caldilineaceae; genus Bin5. The sequence goes on along the minus strand of OZ220684.1, from coordinate 2,721,519 downwards.
GGCAGTATGCTGTAGCCGGTTTCCTGTCGCCAGGTTTTGCTCAGTGTCGACCGGTGTTTTCGCGGCCACCGGCTACTGACATTAAATCGGCGCTTCTTCTAATCGGCCGGCGCCGGTCCCTCGGAGACGGGCGCCGGTTTGGGGGCCGGCCGGGGCTGGGTACGAATTACGCGCAGCCGGTAGTTGATAAAGACATCGGCACCGAGCACGAAGAAGAGTATTGACCCCTGAAGCACACCTGCGACCGCCGCCGGCAGCCCCATGGTAATCTGCAACTGATCGCCGCCGGTGTTGAGTCCGGCCAGCAGTATGCTGACGAGCAGGATGGCCCAGGGGTTCAGCTTAGCCAACCAGGCCACAATAATCGCGGTAAAGCCATCTCCTACTGCGATTCCATTTTGCAGCCGGTGCCCCACACCGGCCACCTGGCTGAATCCGGCCAGCCCGGCGACGCCGCCGCTTACGCACATAACGAGGAGCACATTGCGCGCAATGCTCATGCCTGCGTAGCGGGCGGCCAGTGGGTTCTTGCCAATTACCTTGATCTCGAGCCCCCATTTGGTGCGGTCGAGGACGAGCCAGATCAGGAACGCCGCCAGGATCGCAATCACCAAGCCATAGTGGACCCGGCCGAGGTCGATTGGCAGACGCGGCAACCAGGCGTGCTCGGGGAACTGGGCGCTGCCGGGAAAGCCGAAGCCCTCGGGATCCTTCCAGGCTCCGGTGTAGAGATATTGCATGAACAGCAGGGCCACATAGTTGAACATGAGGGTTGTAATGATTTCGTTGACCCGCAGGGCGGTTTTGAGGAAGGCCGGGATCAGGCCCCAGATGGCGCCGGCTGCAAAGGCGGCCACGATCATGGCAGGCAGGAAAGCCCATTGCGGCAGACCGCCGATCTGTTCCGGCAAAAAGAGCGCAACCCAGGTTGCGGCAATGACTCCCCAAACAAACTGTCCTTCGGCGCCAATATTCCAGAACAACATGCGAAAGGCGATGCCGACTGACAGGCCCGTCAGCATGAGAGGGATAGCGCGCAGAATTGTTTCGCTGATGTGGTAACGTTGGCCGAACGCGCCGGCTGCCATGGCCGCATAGGTCTCAAACGGGTTTGCGCCGAAAATCCATAGCAGAATACCGCTGAAGATCAGCGCCAGAACGAGCGCGATCAGTGGAAAGAGGAATTCTACATGGCGGGGACGCGTCAGGCGTCTTTCAAGAATGAGTTGCATAAGAGAATCTCTTCCTGTGCGACTGTGCGACACTGGGGCGCAATGTACTTGCCCAAGCGCACTCGCTGCCAGGTCAGCGGTCTAAGCGACTTCGATCTCGTCCACAGGTAAGGCCACGAAGACGGTTGTGCCCTTGTTCAGGTCACTGCGCACCCAGATTTCGCCGTGGTGGGCCTCGACGATTGCCTTGCTGAGGAAAAGACCGAGACCGGCGCCGGCCGTTTCACGGCGGAGGCTGCTATCCACGCGGTAGTACTTTTCGAATATACTCGGCAACTCCCTTGCCGGAATACCGATTCCCTCGTCAGCAACATAAAGCACCAGCCGGCGGGCCGCGCCCTCATTCTGCGGCTCTTCCTGCCAGCCGCCAATGCGAATCACGCCGCCGTCCGGCGAGTATTTGATTGCATTGCTGAGTAGATTCGTGAAGACCAGGCGCAGCCGTTCTTCGTCGCCGTAGATGAGCGGCATATCGGGCGGCAGATCGAACGCGATTTCGTGCGCGTCGGTCTGTGTGCGGTAGTCTTGAGCGACGCGTTCGAGCAGCCGCTGCAGTTGTACGTCGGAGCGCTCCAGCCGGAGGCCCCCGGCCAGGATGCGGCTAACGTCGAGCAGACTGTTGATCAGCGCCTCTAGCCGGTCGGCTTCCTCCTCGATCACTTCGAGGCTTTGGCGGGCGGTATCGGCATCCCAGGCGGCGTCCGGGCGCGCCAGAGTCTGAGCATAGCCTTTGATCAGCGCTACGGGCGTCTTCAGTTCGTGGTTGATAATCGAGGTGAAGGTGGACTTCATCTCCTCTTCTTCGCGGAAACGGGTGATGTCCTGCACATTGGCGATAATATTCACCAAGCGCATGCGCTCATCCTTGACCGGGATGAAGGTTAGGGAGACCGACATCTGGCCTCCGTCGGGGAGAACGATGTCTCCTTCAGTTTGGGCGCCGCTTTCGGGCAAGGAATCGACATCGTAATCGGCGCCGTAGAGATCCTCACCTTGCAGATTGAGTAGCGGCAGGACTTTGTCGCACGGCTGACCGATGGCCTCTTGGAGCGCGATGCCGGTCATTTGGGAGAGGGCCTGGTTGATCACTTCGACCCGCTTATTGGGGGCCAGGATCATCATGCCGTGGACGCTGTTTTGAACGATCATCGACAGCCGGCTGCGTTCCGTGGTCAGTTGCTGGTAGAGGCGGGCATTGCGCACGGCAATGGCGGCCTGGTCAGCGAACCCCTGCAAGAACTGCCAGTCCAGTGGAGAGAAGGCGGAATCGCCGCGGAACAGGTAGATCACGCCGAGAAGGTCCTCTTCGAACAGAAGCGGGAGGCCGATCACCTGCCCCAATCTCTGGCCCAGGGCCGACTCTACCTCGCGTACGCGGCGCTTGATATCCTGCTGGTAGCGGTCTCCCAGCGAGAATTCGGCTGCGATGGCTTGGCCTGCCTCCCATTCACCCGCTATTGCAGAGTGGTTCGACTCTTCAGCCGCTCGTGGATCTTCGGATGGCGGCCAGGATTGGGAGGCTACTTTGAGGAGGGGACGAAACGCGGGCAGGAGCTGGCGAGGGATGCCATAGGACGCGCGGATGCGAAAGGGTTCATCGTCCTCGACGGTGCTGCGCCCGTCTGCGAGGGGCACGGCGGCGGATTCGTCATCCAACACGATTACACCGGCCGGCGCGGCCAGCATTTCGGCGGCGCTCTCGAGGATCAGGCGCAGGAGGCTGGGCAAGTCGAGCCGCGAGGTCATGGCGCGGGTTATGCGCAGCAGATATTCTCGTTGACGCAACTGGTAGGTTGCCATCAGTGCGGGAACATTCATGGTATGAACATACCAGAGCGGCAAAGTAAAGTCAACGATTCGGGGAGGGAGGGGCATGGTCCGCGGGGCAGCGGAAGCACCTTCAGATAGAAGAATCGTAGCTACTTAGCCACATACAGTGTCTGTCTTGACCAGCTCTTCATCGCCGCTGCCATTCAGGCTATCTGACAGTGTGTTCGGTTGGAAGGCGCCAGGTTGCTGGAGCAGCGCGGGTTCACTGAAGGCGTAAGGCCAGTGAGGCATGGTTTTGGAGGGGGGCGTTGCGGGGGCGCAGCCCCTGCACAAGGGAGGGCCGAAGGCCCGACCGCCAAAATACTACTAAAGAGGAGCGAGAAGAGGGTAAACGGCTTCGCTCGCCTGGTCGAGGGTTGCGAAATGACTGCGGCTGGGAAGCGACGAGTCCCCCTATATCCCGAAACGAAAGGTTGGGGATATAGGGGGCACTGCTACACTGGCGACAAGATGGTTCAAGAGTACTGTTTACTACTCAGTGATCATCGAGATAGCGCCATCCTGATAGCCGATGACGTAGACGTTGCCGTCCTGGTCTTCGCCGATGGCGCTGACTGGTACTGAGGCATTTATGAGCAGGGGGCTTTGCCAGCTATCCTGGGCGCCGCCTGTCAACCCCCAGATTTTCCCGCGGCAGAAATCGGCGAAGAGGAAAACACCTTGTAGGTGAGGCAGGCTGGGGCCGCGATAGACGGCCCCGCCGACAATCGCGCATCCTTGTGAACGGTTGTATTCGGCCACGGGCGAGGTCTGGCCATCTGCGCTGCATATCCAATGTTCGACAGTACAGGGTTCACCCTCGGTGCAACCCCAATGCTCAAAACAGATGCTTCCTTCGGTGATACGCCAGCCGTAGTTTTCGCCGCCGGCGCTGGTTGCCGGCTGGTAGTTGACCTCTTCCTGGGTGATATTGCCCACATCTGGGATGTAAAGTTCGCCTGTTTGCTTGTCGAAAGCAAATCCCCAGGGATTGCGCAGGCCATAGGCCCAGATTTCGTCGCGATAGCCTTCAAGCTGCCCGAATGGGTTGCTAGCGGGGATAGCGTAAGGCTTGACGCCGGACTCGACATCGATGCGCAGAATGGCCCCCAACAGCGTGTCGGGGTTCTGCCCATGATTGTCAGGATCGTTGAAGGCAATTCCGCCGCCATCGCCGCTGCCGATGTACAGGTAGCCATCTAGCGGACCAAAGAGGATACGCCCGCCATTGTGCGAATCGTAAGGTTGATCGATCGTGAGTACAACTTCCTCGCTGGCTGGATCGGCTCTGTCAGGATCGGCGGTGGTTTGGTAGCGGGCGATGACCGTAGTGCCATCGCCATCGGTATAGCTGATGTAGAAGTGCTGTTTGGCGCCATAGTCCGGCGGGAAAGCGATATCCAGAAGTCCCCGTTCCCCGCAGCAGCTGACCCTCTCGGAGATATCGAGGAATGGGGTGTCGTTCACAGACCAGGCGGCGTCGCCATTGGACGCCGCAGCGTTCTTGATGATGCGGATGCGTCCTCCTTGCTCGACGACGAAAAGCCGGCCACTGTTATCGCCAGGGTGGGTAAGCTGTACCGGCAAATTAAACCCTGAGGCTATTCTGCTGAGTGTGAGCGGCGGCAGGGCAGGAATTTCAGAGGGTTCGCCGAACACGCGCACCTCGCGCCAAGCGACCCAACTCGGGCTTTGAACAGTGCGAATGAACACCTCGTTAATGCTGCGGGGCGGTTCAATCGTTACTTTGAGAGTTTGACCATCTTCGGTGTTATCGCTGACGAGCCGCTCGTAAAGGGTGCGTGTGCCGGAACCGTCGCCCAACCAGACCTCATGCGTGGTAGGACCAGGAGGGGCCTGGGCAATGACCAGCTCGACTCCTTCGACGAGGTAGTGGCCGTCGAGTGCGATGCGGAACCATCCCAGCGGGGCGCGCCCCGAGTTCCAAAGTGAGTCGAGATCGCCATCGACTGCCAGGTGCGCGGATTCTTGGCCCGACGAAGGCATAGCCTCTCCTGAAGCGGCAATGTTTGTCGATAGCGCCGGTGTTGCGGTTGGCGTATTTGATTGCGCGTCAAGGGTTGCGATAGGGGGTGTTGCGGTTGCGGTGGGCTGGGCAGGTTGTGGGACTGGCGCACAGGCGGCAACGGCCAACAGCGCGAGCAACCCGATTGTCGCTACGCAGAAATTCTTCATCAGATTAATACTCGCTGGAACCGGTCTAATACCTACGACCGGTTTTCATTTCATTAGGGCAAGAGGACTTTGTCGGGCGATCGCAGAGGCGCGCTGGGCCGCATGGCGAACGGGTGCCCTGCGGGGGGCACTTTGCACAGTGTGCTCCGAATTTTTCTGGATTGCAAATGTGACGGCAGACTGCGTCGGCGGGGACACTGTGCGATGGTCGTCAGGCGCCGAAGGCGTCGGGCAGCAATGCGCGGACGGTCGTGCTGCGGAAGTTGCCGGCCGCGTCGCCGATATACACATCCATTTCTACCCCGAGTTCAACCATCACCTGACGGCAAAAGCCGCAGGGCGAGCCGCCGTCCACGGTAACGACGGCGATGGCAGTCAGGTGCCGTTTGCCCTGGGCGATGGCGGATGTGAGCGCGACGCGCTCGGCGCAGATGGCGCCCCCATAGGAGGCGTTTTCAACGTTACATCCCGGTATGATTTCCCCGTTTTCGGTCAATACGGCGGCGCCGACGGCGTAGTTGCTATATGGGGCATACGCCTGTTTGCGTGCGGATTGGGCCGCGGCGACAAGTTGCTGCGGGGATACAGTCGCGTTCACGATAGTTTCCTTTCTGTGCGCCGTTTCCGAGCGGGGGCGCGTACCATGTTGTCAGGCAGCCGACTGCAAGTAGCCAGGGCCTGTGGTGTCCTTGGGTTGTTCTTCGGCCTCAGGCTGGTTCAAGATCTGGGCATTGTTGTCTGCACTGTGGTGCGGCTCGACACGTACCTCTTCGATACGGCGGGAATCAACCGATAGGACGGTGAAACGCCAGTCTTTGAACTGTATGCTTTCGCCCTGCTCCGGCACCCGCCCCAGCTGGCTGTAGATGAAACCGCCCAGGGTATCGATATTTTCACGGCCGGCGGACAGGTCGACGTCGATAAGCCGGGACACCTCATCGATATCGTAACGCGCGTTAAAGATGTAGATTTCGGGGGCCAGCTTTTTCAGCTGCGGCTCTTCCGAATCGTACTCATCCTGAATTTCGCCGACGATCTCCTCGAGCAGGTCTTCGATCGTAACGAGCCCGGCGGTACCGCCGTATTCATCCACGGCCAAGGCCATATGGATGCGGTGTGCCTGCATTTCCTCGAAAAGCTCGTCCAGTTTTTTGCTCTGGGGCACAAAGTAGGCTTTGCGCAGCAGCTGACGGACGGAAATGTCCTGACTGCCATCGCGCAGACAGAGCAGGAGATCTTTGGCATAAAGGACACCGAGCAGATGGTCAATGCTGTCTTCATAGACGGGAATACGGCTGTGTCCATTGGCGATAATCAGATCGAGCGCTTGACTGAGCGGCGCGGTCACTTCTACCGCCACGATGTCGAGCCGGGGCACCATGATTTCGCGCACGGTCGTCTCGCCGAATTCAAAGATGCCGGCGATCATCTGCTTCTCGTCTTCTTCGATCACTCCCTCGCCTTCGCCCACATGAATCAGGAAGCGCAGGCCATCTTCGCTGAGAAAGACGCTTTCCGCGGTCACTTCGTCTTCGTCTCCCCGAGCAGAGGAGGCCAGGCGACGCAGCAGAATCGACAGCGGGGCGAGAACTACAGCCACGAGGTCGACGGAACGAGCGATGGAGAGGGCGACCGTTTCCGGCTGTCGCAGCGCCCAACCGCGGGCGACGATTTGGATGGCAAGAAGCAGGAGCCAGATCAGGCCCACTGCGGCGCTGACGCCGACATCGGACCATTGGAGGGTCATTGCCAGACAGACGGTCATGGAGCCTGCGGCAATATACGCAAGGCTTTTGAGGATCAGCAGGGTGGAGAGAAAACGGGCCGGGTTTGAGAGCATCTGGTCGATCAGCTTGGCCCGCTGATTGCCGCTGGCGAGAAGTTCACGAATACGGCTTCTAGATGCTGCCGACAGCGATACTTCGGCGGCAGCTACAAAGCCGATCGTTAATAGAGGCAGCAAGAGCGCCGCGATCAGCCATGCAGGTTCCACATCCACAAGTGACTCCTTTTTCTACGATGCCTTGCGCGATGCCGAGCCGAGCGCAGGCAGTATGACGGAAAAATTCGACCCGAAAGGCTGGGATGCCACATTATACTTCGTAAGGTTCACTCTTGCTTATTCTTCGATTGCGAGGCGATTTGGCCGGCGGCGGCCTCCTCCCCGGTGGCGCTATCCGGTCGCGCAGGGGCGGCCGCGCATGAATCTGTCGGTTCGGCGGGGCGCGGGCGTCGTGCGGGCACGCCGTAGACGAGCGCGTCCTCGTCCACATCTCTGGTTACGACAGAGCCGGCGCCTGTGCGGGCGCGGGCGCCAAGTGTAACGGGGGCAACCAGGAGGGTATCACTGCCGAGAAAGACTTCATCGCCGAGAATTGTACGGTTCTTTGAGACGCCATCGAAATTACAGGTGATGGAGCCGGCGCCGATATTTACATTTTCGCCAACGGTGGCATCCCCAATATAGCTGAAATGACCCATTTTGACGCCTGGACCCAAGTAGCTGTTTTTCACTTCGCCGAAGTTGCCCATGTGTACATCTTCGCCGAGATGGGCGCCCGGCCGCAGATGGCCAAAGGGGCCGACTTCGCTGCCGCGCTCCATCCTGGCCTGCTCGATGACGCTGTACTCAACCCGGCAGTCGTCGCCGATTGCGCTGTCGACGATCCGGCTGTTCGGCCCGATGCGGCAGCCTTCGCCAACGTTGGTGCGCCCTTGCAGATGGGTTCCCGGATAGATAGTCGAGTCCTGACCGATTGTCACTTCAACATCGATATATGTAGAAGCGGGATCGACAATGGTGACACCGGACAGCATGTGTTCGGTATTGATACGTTGGCGCAGCGCTTGCGCAGCGACTGCCATCTGGCTGCGGTCATTAATGCCGAATGTCTCTTCGGGTGCGGCGGCAAAGGTTTCGATCGGTTGGCCCTGTTCGACGGCGATTTCAACCATGTCGGTCAGATAGTATTCCCCGCTGGAGTTGGGCGCAAGCAGGGAGATGTTTTGCCAGAGCCACTGGGCATTAAAGCAGTAGACACCAGGATTCAACTCGCGAACAGCCAGTTGTTCCGGCGTGCAGTCCACCTCTTCCACGATTTTGTGGACAGCCCCGTTCGCCTCGCGCACGATCCTGCCAAAGCCCTGGGCCTCTTCGCGCTCGACTGTCAGAAGGGAGAGCGCGGTTGGCTTTTGCTGCGGTTGTGCACTGGCGGCGAGACATTGGGTCAAGCTCGCCAGTGTTTCGGGGCGCAGAAGGGGCATATCCGAGTAGAGGACCAGCACATGATCGGCCCTCTGATACAGGAGTTCTTTTGCTTGCATCAAGGCGTGGCCGGTGCCGAGAAGTTCCTTCTGCAGGCAGTAGTGGACGCGCTCGCCGAGGACATTTTGCACTTGTTCTTTTGCATGACCGACGACAACAACCGGCGGAAGATCAGAAAGCCCTTCTGCCGCTTGCAGAGACCACTCGATCAGGGGCCGGCCGGCCAGAGGGTGCAGAGATTTGGGCAGTTTCGATTTCATGCGGGTTCCGAACCCGGCGGCCAGGATGACGGCGGCAACTGTCATGCAGGATGCTCCTGAGCTGTGGAGGGAGGAAGCGGTGCGCGCAAAGTCGGCCTATGGCATGCTGCCAAGGTGGTGAACGCGTCGATTATTTGGTTAAGCGCAAGAGAGACAGCGAAACTGATCGGGGATAAGGATGGTATAAATCCGGGTTCAGGAGGGATATCATCCATGGATTAGATCGCAGACGGGGGCAGATTGATGTCTGCGCACATTGTATCACAAGGTAGCGGGTTGTCCAGAAGAGAAGTATTCGTTAGTGGAGTGTTAAAGAAAGAGGAGGTTGGCAGCGGTCTACTCTCACACGGGGTCGCCCCCGCACTACCATCGACGCTGGTGGACTTTACGACCGGGTTCGGGATGGGACCGGGTGTTTCCCCACCGCTCTTGCCACCAACTCCTCTATTCTTGCACGGTTATGATGCGAGTGGATGTTGTGCATATGTGGTATTTGTCGTGGCCGCTGCGTTATGGTGCAGGGGCGCTGGCAAAGGTCCACTCGCATGGGCACAGCAGATGTATTGACACACTAAGAACTGAACAGGATTGAGAAGTACTGCTACAGGCGCAAGATACACACAGGTTAAGCCCTCGTGCTTTAGTACGGGTTCGCTTAAGACTTCTCAGTCCTTACACGTCCCGCCTATCAAACTGGTCGTCTACCAGCGCACTTACCAGACTATCTCTGTGAGGAAATTTATCTTGAGGCTGGCTTCCCACTTAGATGCTTTCAGTGGTTATCCGTCCCAGACTTAGCTACCCAGCTATGCCGTTGGCACGACAACTGGCACACCAGCGGTCTGTCCATCCCGGTCCTCTCGTACTAGGGACAGCTCCTCTCAATTTCCTTGCGCCCACAGCGGATAGAGACCGACCTGTCTCACGACGGTCTGAACCCAGCTCGCGTGCCACTTTAATGGGCGGACAGCCCAACCCTTGGGACTTACTCCAGCCCCAGGATGTGACGAGCCGACATCGAGGTGCCGCACCTTCCCGTCGATGTGAACTCTTGGGGAAGACTAGCCTGTTATCCCCGGGGTAGCTTTTATCCGTTAAGCCACAGCCTTTCCACTCAGAACCGTGGGTTCACTAACGCCGACTTTCGTCTCTGCTCAACATGTCCGTTTCGCAGTCAAGCTCCCTTATGCGTTTGCACTCTTCAACTGGTTTCCATTCAGCCTGAGGGAACCTTTGCGCGCCTCCGTTACCTTTTGGGAGGCGACCGCCCCAGTCAAACTGCCCACCTGACACTGTCCCCATACCGGGTTACGGTACAGGTTAGAATCAAAACTCAATCAGGGTGGTATTTCACCAACGACTCCACCGATCCTGGCGAACCAGTTTCACAGTCTCCCACCTATCCTACACAGAGTAAGCCCTAATCCAATATCAAGCTGCAGTAAAGCTCCACGGGGTCTTTTTGTCCTGCTGCGGGTAAGAAGCATCTTTACTCCTACTTCAGTTTCACCGGGCCCTCCGTCGAGACAGTGCCCCACTCGTTACGCCTTTCGTGCGGGTCGGAACTTACCCGACAAGGAATTTCGCTACCTTAGGACCGTTATAGTTACGGCCGCCGTTCACCGGGGCTTCAGTTCAAAGCTCTCACCTCTCCCCTTAACCTTCCGGCACTGGGCAGGCGTCAGCCCGTATACGTCGTCTCTCAACTTCGCACGGACCTGTGTTTTTGGTAAACAGTCGGCAGGGCCTCTTCTCTGCGGCCTCCTCAAGCTCCGGCACGTTTGTACCTTCACTCTACCGAGGCGGTCCTTCTCCCGAAGTTACGGACCATTTTTGCCTAGTTCCTTGACGAAGGTTCTCCCGTTCCCCTTGGTGTTCTCCACCTGTCTACCTGTGTCGGTTTGCGGTACGGTCGCATAGGTCTCACTAGAGGCTTTTCTCGTCAGCTTGGGTTCAATCACTTCCACCTAATATAGGCTCGCCTTCACCCCTCAGCTCAGACGGTCTTTTCGCCCCGTCCTCATCACCTACAGGCTTGGCACCAGCTCTTCCAGCCGCTGGCTGATCTACCCTTCTGCGTCACCCCTTCGCTCAAACAACCTGATGCGGTACAGGAATATTCACCTGTTATCCATCGACTACGCCTTTCGGCCTCATCTTAGGTCCGACTAACCCGACGCGGATTGACCTCCCGTCGGAAACCTTAGACTTTCGGGGACTGCGGTTCTCACACAGCTCTCGCTACTCGTGCCAACATTCTCACTTCCATGCCCTCCACGACTCCTTACAGTATCGCTTCTATGCGCATGGAACGCTCGCCTACCTCTCACACATGCCCTAAAGCATATGCAAAACCGTAGCTTCGGCGGGTGACTTAAGCCCCGTTATATTTTCGGCGCAGTATCACTTGACCAGTGAGCTGTTACGCACTCTTTCAAGGATGGCTGCTTCCAAGCCAACCTCCTGGCTGTCTCTGTAACACCACTTCCTTTCCCACTTAGTCACCACTTAAGGACCTTAGCTGACGGTCTGGGCTTTTCCCCTCTCGACTACGAAACTCATCTCCCGCAGTCCAACTGCCGTTCTAAAGCATAGGCATTCGGAGTTTGGTTGAGTTCGGTAAGCATTTCGCCCCCTACCTCATCCAGTGCTCTACCTCCTATGCTCAACAAACGACGCTAGCCCTAAAGCTATTTCGGCGAGAACCAGCTATCTCCAGGTTCGTTTGGCATTTCACCCCTATCCACACCTCATCCGAGCACTTTGCAACGTACACCGGTTCGACCCTCCACGAAATTTTACTCCCGCTTCAGTCTGGACATGGATAGCTCACCTGGTTTCGGGTCTACTGCCAGCAACTAGTCGCCCTATTCAGACTCGCTTTCGCTTCGGCTCCGGCTATCACACCTTAACCTCGCTACTGACCGTAACTCGTTGGCTCATTCTCCAATAGGCACGCCATCACCCGGCCGGGAATCCCGGCATCAGGCTCTGACTGCTTGTAAGCATACGGTTTCAGGATCTCTTTCACTCCCCTATCAGGGGTCCTTTTCACCTTTCCCTCACGGTACTTGTCCACTATCGGTCGCCAAAGGTATTTAGTCTTGGAGAGTGGTCTCCCCAGCTTCTCACAGGGTTTGCGTGCCCCGTGATACTCAGGATCCCGACCAGCCCTTCCCAGATTTCGCCTACGGGACTCTCACCCTCTCCGGTCCGCCTTTCCAGTGCGGTTCCGCTATCCGGTCCAGACCTTCCGTCGGTCCTCCAACCCCGCATCAGCTTGCACCAACACGGTTTGGACTGCTCCGCTTTCGTTCGCCACTACTAACGGAATCATCTCTTTTCCTCCGGGTACTTAGATGTTTCACTTCCCCGAGTTCCCTGCAACGTAGCTATTTTTTCACCACGCGCTGCCCCGGCATTCCCCAGGGCGGGTTTCCCCATTCGGACATCTGCGGATCTATGCCTTACCACAACTCCCCGCAGCTTTTCGCAGTGGTACACGTCCTTCCTCGGCCTTTGGCGCCAAGGCATCCTCCGTATGCTCTTCGTAGCTTAACCTGCTGTGTGTCGAACACAACGACCTCGCAGCCGCTGCATTCCTTCCTACTCCTACAGCAGTTCTTCTCTATCCTATTCAGTTCTTAATGTGCCATTCCTGCTACTACTTACTACGCAACCTTCTGGCAGGCGGCCGGCCGATTGACTTTCGACATTTCGCATTGTTCCAGCCAGACCTGTCAGGGCCTTGGCTTGCTGCCATCGCCAGCGTCTGCGAATTCTGCTTGCTTTTGCTTAGCGACAGGTGGGCCTGCGTGGACTCGAACCACGGACCTCTGCGTTATCAGCACAGCGCTCTAACCGGCTGAGCTACAGGCCCATTCCACTTGCCCTTTTGATGCAACAGAGGCACGTTAACCCCTGAAAAGTGGCAAGATAACCGTATCCTGTGCAAACCTTGCTGCTGCAGACGTTTCTGTTTCTACAACGGCTTTGCCGTCTCCACAGTGACGTCTGGTCTTCCTTTAGAAAGGAGGTGATCCAGCCGCACCTTCCGGTACGGCTACCTTGTTACGACTTCGTCCCAGTCATCAGTCCCACCCTAAACAGCTCCCTCCTTGCGGTTGGGTCACCGTCTTCAGGTCTTACCAACTCCCATGACGTGACGGGCGGTGTGTACAAGGCCCGGGAACGTATTCACCGCAGTATTGCTGACCTGCGGTTACTAGCAACTCCGACTTCATGCAGGCGAGTTGCAGCCTGCAATCCGAACTATGACTGGCTTTGATGGGATTCGCTTCAGGTCTCCCTTTCGCTTCCCTTTGTACCAACCATTGTAGCGTGTGTGTAGCCCTGGACATAGAGGCCATGCTGACTTGACATCATCCGCACCTTCCTCCGGCTTGTTACCGGCAGTCTCGCTAGACACTTGTAACTAGCAACACGGGTTGCGCTCGTTGCGGGACTTAACCCAACATCTCACGACACGAGCTGACGACAGCCATGCAGCACCTGTCTACGCTGCCCGAAGGCTCGTTCCAGTTTCCCTTCACTACTACGTACATGTCAAGCCCAGGTAAGGTTCTTCGCGTTGCATCGAATTAAACCACACGCTCCGCTGCTTGTGCGGGCCCCCGTCAATTCCTTTGAGTTTTAGCCTTGCGACCGTACTCCCCAGGCGGTGAACTTATCGCGTTTGCTCCGGCACGGACGGCTTCTACACCGCCCACACCTCGTTCACATCGTTTACAGCGTGGACTACCGGGGTATCTAATCCCGTTCGCTACCCACGCTTTCGTGCCTCAGCGTCAGTAAAATGCCAGGAGGCCGCCTTCGCCTCTGGTGTTCTTCCCGATATCTACGCATTCCACCACTACACCGGGATTTCCGCCCCCCTCTCATTCACTCTAGCCATACAGTTTCCGACGTCCTCTCCCAGTTAAGCCAGGAGCTTTCACGCCAGACTTGTATCGCCGCCTGCGCACCCTTTACGCCCAGTAATTCCGGATAACGCTTGACACCTAGGTATTACCGCGGCTGCTGGCACCTAGTTAGCCGTGTCTTCGTCCTGGGGTACCGTCCTTCCTCTTCCCCCAGTTAAGGAGTTTACAATCCGAAAACCTTCGTCCTCCACGCGGCGTTGCTGCGTCAGGGTTTCCCCCATTGCGCAATATTCCTCACTGCTGCCCCCCGTAGGAGTCGGAACCGTGTCTCAGTTCCCGTGTGGCTGGTCTTCCTCTCAGAACAGCTATCGATCATCGCCTTGGTAGGCCTTTACCCCACCAACCAGCTAATCGACCGCAGGCCCCTCCCAAATCGCCTCAGCTTTCCTCACCGAACTCTCGTCCCGGCGAGATCATGCGGTATTAGCCACAGTTTCCCGTGGTTATCCCCCCTTTCGGGGCAGGTTACCTACGTGTTACGCACCCGTTCGCCACTCTCCACGACACAAAATTCACCTAAGCAAATATGCACCGCTTCCCGTTCGACTTGCATGTGTTAAGCACGCCGCCAGCGTTCATCCTGAGCCAGGATCAAACTCTCCGTATTTTCGCAGCCATTACATCCACATCCCTCTTACTCCCAGAACGCAAACGCATGACCACTCTTCTACGCAAAGCTACTTCCAACTCATCATTGACTTGCTCCCAAGCAAGAACGCATCCGCATTACCTGCGCCTACGCCCCAACCCAGAAGCTGCCTTCTCAAGCTTGCTGGACTTCGTTTATCTTGCCACTCTTCAACTGTTAATGTGCCGCAACCTTACTACTCTACTACAGTTGCAAATCCCTGACAAAGAAATTCTTGTTTTGTGCAGGTTTCCTCAATATATCACACGGCTTTTGACCTGTCAAATGCGGATCAGGTTGAATTTCACTTAGTTTCGCGTTGCTTAAAGGAAAGTCTTTGGATACAAGAGGCGAGCTATCCGATTACGATCAGTACTGCGTCCTGTTCAACGCTCTGGCCGGCGGTGACTTCTACTTTACGCACCACGCCCGAGCGCACGGCGCGAATCTCATTCTCCATTTTCATTGCTTCCAGGATCATCAGCGGTTGATCTTCGATGAGCTCGTCGCCATCTTGAACCAGCACTTTCACGATCATGCCTGGGATAGGGGCTCTGACGGCCAGGTCGCCCTGAGGCACTGCCGGCCCTTGGCGGCCTGCATTGAGGCGCCGCGTGCGTTCATCTTCTATCTGCACACGGAACTGCTCACCCCGGAGCGTCACGTCGTGGCCCTGCGGTGTTTCCTCGACCAACATTTCGAAACTTGCACCGTCCAACAGCAGGCTGTATAGCTGGGTAACGCCGCTCTGGCGCAGGTCGACGGTGATCGGTTCGCCGTCGACCAACACTTCATCCTCGTTGATCTCAATTTCAAAGGTATGGTCGCCGACACTGGAAAAGTATTTCACCACCGCCCTCCCATCCCTCTCAGGCGGCCGGCCTCCTTCCAGGGGCTGGCGGCGTTGTTATCGTTCCCGCCGATATTGACGGCGCGGCGGCCCTCTTCATGCGCCACCAGCGCGGCGGCAACGGCTGCGATACGGGCCTGCTCCAGGTCGGGTTCATTTCTTGCCACCAACCGGCGACGGTCAAGGAATCCGGTATCGAATGTTCCCCAGATAAATTCGGTGCTGTCCATAATCTCCTGATGGAATGGTATCGATGTTTTGATGCCACTGATGCGATATTCGTTCAGGGCGCGGCGCATACGCAAGATCGCTTCGGCCCTGTTTTCGCCCCATACGATCAGTTTGGCGACCATGGGATCGTAGAAAAGGCTAATTTCGTAGCCGCGGTAGAGTGCGCTTTCGACGCGCACACCTGGTCCGGTGGGCTCTTTGAGATAGGTGACGACGCCGCTGTTGGGCATGAAATTGTTGAACGGGTCCTCGGCGGTAAGACGGCACTCAATCGACCAGCCCTTGGGCCGGATATCTTCGGGGCGGTAGCGCATGCGACGGCCGGCGGCGATGGTCAGCTGTTCTTTGACAATATCGACCCCGGTCACGAATTCGGTGACCGGATGCTCCACCTGGAGCCGGGTATTCATCTCGAGAAAGTAGAATTTATCTTCTTTGGCATCGAACAGGAATTCAATGGTGCCGGCGTTGACATATTCGACCGATTCAGCGGCGGCCACGGCAACGCGTCCGAGTTCCTGGCGCAAATTTTCGTCGACGGCGACACTGGGCGCCTCTTCGATCAGCTTCTGGTGCCGGCGCTGGATGGAGCATTCCCGCTCGCCGAGGTGAATTGTATTGCCGTAACTGTCGGCGAGGATCTGCACTTCGATATGGCGGGCGCTGGAGATGTATTTTTCGAGGTAGACTTCGCCATTGCCGAAGGCGCCAATGGCTTCGCGCCGGGCAGCCAACAGGGCGCTTGTAAATTGGTTGGGGTCGTGAACCACGCGCATCCCTTTGCCGCCGCCGCCGGCGGTGGCCTTGATCATCAGGGGGAACCCGATCTGGATGGCGGTCGCTCTGAGTTCTTCATCTCGCATGCCCTTGGGCGAACCGGGCACGAGCGGCACATTGTTTTTGGCGACGGTTTCGCGCGCGGTCTGTTTGTCCCCCATTTTGGCGATGGCATCGGGTGACGGCCCGATAAATGTAATGCCGACGTCTGCGCAGGCGGCGGCGAATTCGGCGTTTTCTGCCAGAAAGCCGTAGCCGGGGTGGACAGCATCAACGCCGGCCCTGCGCGCCACATCGATTATCTTATCAATGCGCAAGTAGCTGTCGCGGCTGGGGGCGGGGCCGATATGGTAGGCCTCATCGGCGTAGCGTACGTGAAGGGCAGTCCGGTCCACGTCTGAGAAGACGGTAGCAGTGGCGATGCCCCGCTCTTCACAAGCCCGCAACACCCGCACGGCGATTTCGCCTCGATTCGCAACCAGAACTTTCTTAAACATGCTCAGATCCTCAGATACTTACGTCTATTTCAAGAAGAGCGTGTTCGAAGACATTACGTATTGTACTCGTTGTCGCCTCACCGCCGTCTCTTCTCCGGGGGCCGATGAAAGCCGATGTGATGGGCATATCAGAATCCCTGCCGATGGACTCGGGCCTGAATCAGCAGCCGGTCACAGGTAAAGGGAGCCGGTGGGATCTCGCTACTGGTATGCCAGGTGCCGAAAGCGCTGTCGTCCGGCGATAGGAGCAGACGGCGAAACTCCCACATGGAGACATCGACGGTGCGCCCCACGGGGGAGGTGAAACTCTCTTCCACGATTGCCTGGACGGGCGCAAAGCCGGCCGCGTAGCGGGTTTCCCAGGTTCCTTCCGGCAGAACGCCGTCGCTATTGGGTGCGCAGGCGATGCGCAGGGTGACGAACCCGCAGTCTACCACGACTACGGCCATCTGACTGCTGCCGTATTGGATATCGGCCTCGACGATTTGGCCGGCAAACGCGTACAGCGCGGGGCCGATCTGTGTAAAACGGGAGGTCAGCGGCCCCTTTTGTACGGCGTACCAGGGATCCGGCCCGGGTTCCGGCAGCAGCACGCCGCCATCGAGCACGGCCGACAGGGGAAGACCCTGTTGCAAGCGGGGGAAGCCCATCAGGGAGAACTGTTCGGCGGACAGCTCAAATTCGATTTGGGGCAGTCCCTGGATTCTGGCCATAGGCGGCCGGGGCCCGACGAGCTCCCGATCCTGCGGGGAGATCTGGCCGGTCGTGCGAGCGATATTTCTTTCTCCGTTCGGTCCAAGCGGCGGTCGATTCACAGAGGGATGTTCCCGTGTTTTTTGGGCGGGAGTTTATCGCGTTTATTTTGCAGCATTTCCAGAGCGTTGATCAAGCGCGGCCGGGACTCATGCGGTTCGATAACATCGTCGATGAACCCGTTGGCGGCTGCGATGTAGGGGTTGGCAAAACGGGTTCGATAGTCTGCGACCAGGTCGGTTCTCTTAGCAACGGGGTCGTCGGCAGCCGCGATTTCGCGGCGGAAAATGACATTTACGGCGCCCTCCGGCCCCATCACTGCGATTTCTGCCGAAGGCCAGGCCAGGACCAGATCGGCGCCGATGTGGCGGGGGTTCATGACACAGTAGGCCCCGCCGTAGGCTTTACGGATAATCACGGTCAGTTTTGGAACTGTTGCTTCGGAGAAGGCGTAGAGCAGTTTAGCGCCATGGCGAATGATGCCGCCGTGTTCCTGGTTGAGGCCGGGCATGAATCCGGGCACATCCTCCAGGACGACCAGCGGGATATTGAAGCAGTCGCAGAAGCGGACGAAACGGGCCGCTTTCTGACTGGCATCGACATCGAGGACACCTGCCAGCACGGCCGGTTGCTGGGCGACGATGCCGATGGAGCGGCCGCCGAGACGGGCGAAACCGACCATGACGTTGCGCGCCCACTGTTCATGCACTTCCAGGAACTGGCCGTCGTCTACGATACGGTGGATGATCTCTTTCATGTCGTAGGGACGGTTGGGGTTGTCGGGCACAATCGAATCCAGCTCTTCATCCTGACGCAGAAGATCGTCGGTGGATGGCACGACGGGGGGATCTTCCATATTGTTATTGGGCAGGAAGCTCATCAACTGTTGCACGATGAAGAGGGCATCTTCTTCATTTTCGGCGGTGAAATGGGCCACGCCGGACTTGCTGCCGTGGACTGAGGCGCCGCCGAGCTCTTCAAAGGTGACTTCCTCGTGGGTGACCGTTTTCACCACATCCGGGCCTGTGACGAACATATGGCTTGTATCTTTTACCATAACGACGAAGTCGGTGATTGCGGGCGAGTAGACGGCGCCGCCGGCGCAGGGCCCCATTATGACGCTGACCTGGGGCACGACACCGGAGGCCATGACATTGAGGAAGAAGATGTCGGCATAGCCGGCCAAGCTGAGCACTCCTTCCTGAATGCGGGCGCCACCGGAGTCGTTGAGGCCGATAACCGCGGCGCCGTTCTTCATCGACATGTCCAGAATTTTGCAGATTTTGGCGGCGTGATGACGGCTGACACTGCCGCCGAAGACTGTAAAGTCCTGCGAGAAAACGTAGACGAGACGGTCATCGATTGTGCCAAACCCGGTTACGACACCGTCGCCGGGGATGCGCTGCTTGTCGAGGCCAAAGTCGTGGCTGTCGTGGGTGACGAGCGCGTCCAATTCCCTGAAACTGCCCTTATCGAGCAACAGTTCGAGTCGCTCGCGTGCGGTGGCCCTACCCTTGGCGTGCTGTGTTTCGATCCGTTCGCGACCGCCGCCCAACTTGGCCATGTCCTTACGGCGGCGCAGATCGGTGATACGGGGATCGATTGTCGAGTCAGTCAAGACAAACTCCTATATATACTGTCGTTGGTCGTTGTGCGGTTGTTCTCGGCATATTGGCCGCTGCTCGCCGCCGGTTTGGCGTGTTTGGCGTGTTCCGCGGGCAGCATTGCGATCGAGACGCGGAAGAGACCGGCATTGACCGCAGGGCCACGATAGGTGGCCGGCGATTGAAATGGAGAACGCTCCGCTCTTTGCAAGTTCAACTGTCACCCCAGGGTTATGGTACCTGTCAGGAGCAGCAGCCCGATCAGAATCGGCTGATGAATCACGTAAATGACCAGAGAATGACGGCCAAGAAACTGCAGGGCAGGGAATGGGAAGAACGCCCCGAGATTTGGCAGAGACAGTCTGCGAGTACCCCCTGCATAGAATACGGACCCCACGAAGACACCGATCAGAAAGACGGCAAACCAGTGGGGAAAGGGGAAGTAGTCGGAATAGTAGTAGCCAGGAGGTTCAATGCCCAGCGGAACCAGCCAGGAGACGCCAGCCGGCGCCTGCAGGTTCATGAATTTCAGAAAATAACTGAGGGCATACAACAGGCCCGCTACTGCCAGCGTCAGCCAGCGATTGCGCAGAAAAGGGATCGAGCAGATGATCGATGTCCCGATCAGATGCAGCACGCCAAAATCGATTGGAGGCAGACCGGCTACACGCATAACCAGCGAAAAGATCAGGCCGATACCCAGAATGTGCAGCCCGCGGCGCGCAATCTTCCAGGCAAGGCCATCGGCCGACCCTTGCTTGAACAGCGCGCGATTATAGCTGAGAATTACCGAGACTCCGGACAGAGTGATGAACGAAGTGGCGGTAAAGCGCTGAAAATAGAACCAGAAGCCCTCATGCAGTACGACGGGTACGCCGCCGAAATTCCGCAGGTCGAACATCAGATGGAAGATGACCATCGTGATGATGGCGACGCCCCGCCAGCTGTCGACCTCCCAGAAGCGGGTGATGGCGGGGGGCGTCACGGAAGCGACGGCGCCGCTCTCCGGTCCATCCATGCTCGTCAGCTCTTCGTCCTTTTCAGATATATTCCGCTGAGCCGATGCGGCTTTTTGCATCAGTTGGACCTTTCAGACGCATGGGGCTGTGGGCGGGCGCATTTGCAGCGCACTTGAAACATTTTCCGGTTCCTGCGAGAATCAGAAAGCCTGCTACTCGCTTTAGTCGACCTGGCGTCCGGTGAACCGGTTGCAGAGGTCAGTGCAGACTACGCTCTAATCGCGATAGAGTAGCGTACAGGACATTATATCCCATACGGTAAACCCGGCGCTCTCCAGCCCAACGGCAACGCGCGCTAACATTATCGTCAATGGAGGGGTTGGCGCAGGAACGGCGTCTGAGCGTGGTCAACTGGTCGCAGTTCGTGGTCGGAGGGTTTACCGAGCCTCGCCACTTTTGACCGCAACAGTGCGCGGTCATTTTACACGATACTATAGGAGATCACAAGCAAATTGAGCCAGGCGGAAACGGACCGTGGCGGAGACAGTACGCGGGAAAATGCAAATAGTTTCTGCCAGCCGCAGCCCAATCCACCGGGATGGATTGGGCGTGCACGAGCAGCCATGGGCGGTTTGGGAGGGCATAGGGCTGGACGCTATGTGGGGCACTGTATCGAGTTTTACAGTTCAGTGCCAAGCACGATGGCGGTGGCGCGCGGTATTCTGGACAGGCGCGGCGAGGAAGCAGCGGGCGCAGTAGTGATCGCCGACCATCAGACGGCGGGGCGGGGCCGGTTGGATCGCGGGTGGGAGGACGCGCGCGGACGCGGGCTTCTGGGCAGCTATATATTGAGCGGCGATCTGCTGCCGGAACATCCATCATTGGCAGTGATGGCGGCCGGGTTGGCTATGGTAAGGGCGATCCGGCAGTGCTGTCCACAGCTGGGAGATCGCATTCGTCTGAAGTGGCCAAACGATGTCATCGCTGTGGAAGCTGACGGACCCGTGAAAATGGCTGGCATACTGGCGGAAAGCACGTTCGAGAAGCATGAACTCAGCAGCGTGATTCTGGGAATTGGTGTCAATGTTAATCAGGATGAGCACGAGTTGCCGTCGATTCGTCCTGGGGGGCTGCGTCCATCCAGCCTGATGCTTCTGGGCAGAGGGGGCGAACGGGCCAGTGCCACTCATTCACCGATCGGCCGGGAGCATCTGTTGGTAGCTCTGTGCCGGGCGTTGGATGATTTGTGTGCGCCCGGCTCACGTCCGGCTGCGGATGTAGTCCATGCCGACTGGCAGCGTGCGCTGTTGGGCCTGGGGGCTGGGGTCAGCGCGCACAGCGCGAGCGGGACAGTTCGCGGCCGGGCGGTCGGCACGTCGCCACATGGGGCGCTGATGGTGCGCACTGCCAGCGGCGAAACGCTCGAAATCCACTCCGGCGAAGTTACATTTGAATGGGCGACTATACCCGACGGTGGGTAGATGGTATCGGGCGAATCTTCTGATGGCGGCGCTTTCCTGTTAGAGCTGCGGCCCCATTGAATTGCTTGCCCCCCGGCTTCCACGGCTTGCGATCATGGTTTTCGTTCTTGCAGACAGGTCCCGGTGTAGAGATCGGCGTAAAGATCATTGGCCTTCTTTAGCGTAGGGGGTATCATTAAAAGAATTCACTCTTTTGATCAGTGACCCACAACAACTTACTTTTGCTATGAATTTGCCCTTTGAGTCATCTGTTCGATTTCAACTTGTGCAAACGCCGGCGCCGAGGGACGCTCCGCACGAGCGCCCGCCTGGCCCCCCGCAGGCGCAACAGCGCTGGATGGCCTTGGTGATCTTAATTGCGTTCGGTTGGCGGATGGTCGGTCTGATTGCGCGGAAGCTTGTCCAGGTGGAGCAGGATACGATTCTGCTAGCGGCCCGCCCGATAGGCGAGACGGTTGGGGCGCTGGTGGCGCCGGAGCAGAATGGGACGATCTATTATCTTTTGATGCGCCCGTGGCTCCAGTTCTTCGGAACCGATCTCTTTGCGCTGCGTTATTTTTCTGTGTTGGCCAGCGCTATCGCTATCGCCTTGATGTGGCAGGTCGCCCGCCGGATGGTGCCGGCAGTTGGCAGCACGCTTCTGATGAATCTGCCGTTGCTGTCAACCCTTTTTCTGGCCTTCAATCCATTACAGCTGTGGTATAGCCAGGAAGGGGGGAGCTATGCGCTGGTTGTGGCGCTGGCGCTGTTGTCGAGTTGGGGCTGGCTCCAGGCGATGTGGTACAGCGGATATGTGCGCTGGCTGATCTATCTTATAATCACATCGATAGCTATCTATACGCAGGTGATGACGGCGCTGCTGCTGCCGGTCCATCTGGTCTGGTTTTTGCTGGCCAACCCGCTCAACCGGCAACGCTGGAAAGGATACGGGCTTACGCTGGTGGGCTTTGCGCTACCGATCCTGCCATTGACAGGATGGGGCGGGCGCCTGCTGACCGGGGGAGCTAACGGGATCGATCCGAGAAGCGGCAGCGTGCTGCAGAACGTCGTTAGCGACCTGCCCGCCACGCCTCTACCAGAGATAGCCCGAACCCTGCTGCTCAACAATGCCCAGGGCTTTCTGGGCTCGATTTCGCATTTCTGGCTGATCCCGATCTTCTTTCTTGGATTGACCGGTTTGCTGGTTGGGTATACGGAATTCGGGGGGCGTGTTGCAAACGTGGGCATGCTGGCGACCTGGCTGATTCTGCCGGTTCTGCTGCTCTACGTCATCAGTCTGGTAGCGCCGATTTTTTCGGGGCCCACAGCTCAGTTCGGAGAGAGAGCAGCCCGGTTCGAGGGTGTTATCTGGATTGCGCCGTCGTTTACGATGTTCCTGGCGTTGGGGGCACAGGTGATGCGTCGCGCCTATGGAAAGCTGGGCAATTGGCTGGCGCTGGGGCTGATTGCCTTTGTGATGGTGTTTTGGGGATATAGCTGGTTGGAACATGCCCAACGTCCCATCAACACGCAATCGGGCGCGGCGGAGTCCTCCCTCCACGCATGGCGCGGTTACCTGGAGATGTGATATGTATCAAGGGTCTGGCGGGCGGGGCTGGAACGCCCTCTCCCGCACGCAGCAGATTGTAATTGGGATCGTGGGGTTAGTGGTTGTGTATGCGCTACTGTCCGGGGGCGGTTCTCTGGGGCGAATGGGCGATCCATTATGGCTCGTCGCGGTCGCGGTGATCATTCTGGTTGCCTTACCTGTCCACGAAATGGCGCATGCGGCCATGGCCGTCCAATTGGGAGACGAGACGCCGCGCTTGCAAGGGCGTTACACGTTCAATCCGATCGCCCACATCGATCCTTTCGGCGCTCTGCTGATCCTTTTTACGGGATTTGGTTGGGCCAAACCGGTCCAGTGGAATCCCAACAACATAGACGTGGACATACGGGTGGGGACGATTCTTGTGGCTGCGGCCGGCCCTGTCAGCAATCTCGTGCTGGCTGCGGTGGGCGCCTTTCTGGTTCCATTTGCCGACTACGCGATGTTGGAGCGATTTCTCACTTTTTTCGTCTGGATCAACACGTTGTTGTTTGTATTCAATCTGATTCCGATTCCGCCGCTGGATGGCTCCCATATTCTGTTCGCCCTTCTGCCTGGAGACAATTTCGAAGTGCGCATGTTCCTGGGCCGCTTCGGTTTTATCATTTTGATAGGAACCATCTACCTCGGGGGCGGCTTCATCACCGGCATGGCCAGCCAGGTCGTTGGGTGGCTTTTCCGTATTTTTGGGAGTTGAAGTTCGGTTCTTGTTTTAGGGTAAATTCTAAGCCACATACATTGTCTGTCTTGTCCAGCCCTTCATCCCCGCCGCCATTCAGACTATTTGATTATGTATTCGGTTGGCAGCCGCCGGGTTGCCGAAGCAGCACGGCCGCGCTGAAGGCATAAGGTCGCTGAGGCATGGTTTTGGAGGGGGCGTTGCGGGGGCGCAGCCCCTGCACAAGGGAGGCCGCTTGCGGCCGACCGCCCAAAAAAAGGGAATTATATGGCTAGCTAGAGCTACTGATTTCCAGCCTCCCTCCTATTCATCCGTTACTCTAGCCAAGTTCGATTGCCGCTATAGTCCTCCTCCCAAAAACGAGAGTGAGACTGGAACTCGCAACCGCTCCATAATTCCTGTACATAGACATCAGACCAAAGATCCACATTGATCGTAATCAAAACACCAGATCCAGGTACAATTCTCACCATTGTTACATCCGGGGATTCTGGCACCTGATTGTCTGATATCCCCATAAATGCAGCCATTGTCGTAGGATGCAGACCGCCATTCGCTGCAAGTATACAGTTGCCCTCACTGTCCGTTATGGCCGACGGCGCATACAAACTTTCAAGATCTTCAATTCTGCTTACCAGACCCGCCATCTGCTCGGCCAGGCCCTCCAGCGTAAGTCCTTCCTCCTGCGCCCAGGTCATGGCAGGCATAGCTACGGCAATAAGAACCACGGCAATCATCAGTAATCGCTTCATCGTTTCTCTCCTATTTGTATCCGCCACAGTCTCAACCAGTTTGAATCGATCCTGACCAAAACTGTGGCGGTGTAGATTCACTAGGCATCTGGGGGCGGCGGTTCTTTTCCTGGCGGAAGCGGTGAATCGGGAGGCGGCGAGCCGGGCAATGGAGGCGGCTCAGAATCAGATGACCCTAGCCTCGCACCCCTTTCGTCTCTTTTCGACGGCGGGAGCGGTGCAAGGCCATTGTGAGTCAACAGCCTGTTCAAACCGTCCTGCAGGTCATATACGTCCTCTTTCAATCCGGCCATATCCTTCTTCAAGTTGCCCAGTTCTTGCAGGATGATTCTGAATCGTTCATCGGCGTTATTCTGCCGTTGTTCCAAACTATCCACCCGTTTTTCCAACTCTACAGTCATGTTCTCTCTCCTATTCTTCGTCTCCATAGTTCGCAACGATCCATAATCGTCGCCCGATAATCTTGCGTTTGCAAGAACTCTCAACAGTTTCATCCCACCATTCAGTCAACAACTGCGTGAAGTCCCATCGGGCTCCTGCATCCAATCTCTTCGGAATCCCCGTCTCCTCCAGCAAGAGCGCCTCTTCATCTATGATCTTGGCAATATCCAAGAAATCCATATCGCAATTCTCTGCGGCCTCTCTCATCTTGGTTACAAACGTACCCGTCCATTCATCATACTGCTCATCCGTGTAATTATCGGGGTTTCGCCCTAAACCAATCGTTTCTCTTTTTGTAAACTCTATCATGTAGTCCCACGCCTCTTGCGAAAGAACCTCCATTGTTGCAGTGGGAATCGGTGTTCTGGTTGGCCTGCTAGTAGGAGACGGCAAAGGCGTCGGCGTCGAAACGATGGAAAGGTTGCTAACGCCTTTCGCGTAACTAGCCTGCAACCATCCAATTTGTCCATTATAATTCACATGCACCCAGGAACCATCCAGGTTCTTCCCGATTACTTCAAACTGATTGTTTAAGGCAATGTAAGCGACAATGCTGCTATTTCCTGGCGCTCTTCGCAACGATAGTCGCCGGTCAGCCGTTACACTCGCTGACGCTGTGGTAGGCGTCGGCGTAATTGATGGAATACGCGTAGGCGTAGCTGACGGCTCCCTGGTGGGCGTTTCCGTCGGCTCTGATGTAGGAGTAGGAATGGGCGTAAAAGTCTGCGTAGGGAGCGGTAAATGTGTTGCTGTGGGGATGGGAGTGGCCAGAACAACCGCCTGCTGCTGAGAAGAAATCGCAACTGCTGTTTCCAATGCAGCTATCCGTTGTGTAAGGTAGGTCTGGCCTGTGAATAACACGTCAATGCGAGAAGATACCCCTTCCAACGTCAAACCGGATTGTTGAGCGTAAACCGGCAAAGCGATCAAAGCAACCAGCACCACTGCCAATACGATGAAGCGAATCATGGTGCCCTCCTGTGGCCTGTCGAGTAGGAAGCCACCACAGCAATCCTTGATCGTGCCGACCCAGGAGGGCATAATGCCCCCAATCGACAAGTCCAACGGTCGGCGTTCTTAGATTGCTGTGGTAATTCCTATAATACACGATAGATAGAAATCTGCCACACGGGGAGTCGAGGGGAGGGGTTTGCACGCTTGCTGGTCCAGCGGATCCATAATTTGCGATCTTTGACAAGCCCTCCAATTCCGATCAATAATATGGGTAACTGAAAAGCAAGAACCACCAACGCCACTCTGTCGAAGGGGCCGCGTCGGTGGTTCTTCATGCCACATGGAGGGCTTCCATGTTTCTCGATTATACGCGAGCTATTCAATACGTCCAACAACTCAATCGTTATGGATGGCCCAGGTATGGAATCGGTTACTACATTCAATCTAATGGCTACTCCTATCGTTGGTTATATGCGCCGATCTGTTTGCCTTGATAAGCTCTCCGATTCCTATCGATTAAGCCGTTAGGCTGTGATATGCAATGAAGCAACTAATCACCGGTGTGGTTTCGAGTATTGTAGGCGGCTTTGTCGTATACCTCTTCTTGGAAGATAAGATTGACTGGACGTTCTTAGCCAATCCAATATGTTACGGCATAGGTCTGCCTGTCCTCCTTATTGCATTTATTGTTGCTATTCCGTTCTATGATTCTCTTCCTGAAATTGCACAGTGGATTGTTTCGAGATGGAAAGGTGCAGCCAAGGCATTTCAAAATGACAATCTATCAAATGACTAGCTTCTATGTTTGGTGAATTAGACAGCATTCCAACTTTCATTCCTCCACTTTGTACTTCCAGAGAATCCAATCAGTATAGTCAGCTCCAGAGTAGCGTTAGAAACGTAGAACAAATGCACGGATTGCGACGTCTGATCGTGTGTGGCAGAATGATCTATCCCCACCACCACTCACACGAGGAGGCACACCATGCAGAGGAATGATGTTGATGTGCTTAAATTAGAATTTGAGCACTATCTTTCGATCAGAGAGGACTTGGCGAAGGAAAATGATGAGCGATTTGTAGCCATCAAGAATCAGGAGGTTCTCTTCATTCGTGATACTTACATTGAGATTGCCGAACTGATTTATCCTGAACACAAGAAAGGGACTGTTCTAGTCCAAAAAATCAGTTCCAATCCAGACGCACACAAAGTAGTAGTCCGTCCAAGGATAACGGCGCCAATCAATGACGAAACCCCAACCCCTCAGCTTCACACAACGGTATCAGAACAGACCCCTACAGTTGCTCTCCACCTGTAGTCTTTCCGATGCAGGGAACGAAGAGTCGGAGAAAGTTGAGTTTTTAGCTTTATGGGATACTGGAGCCACACAAAGTGCAATCAGTCAAACGGTTGTCGAAAGGCTTGACCTGACTCAAGAATCTTCCATAGAGCAAGTGAAGCATGCGTTCGGCTCTGCCAATAATATTCCCGTCTACCATGTCAACATCACCTTGCCAAACCGCGTAGAATTGCTAGGAGTTCCTGTCTCTGGAGACTTATACGGACAAAATGTTCTATTTGGCATGGACATTATTAGTCACGGAGACTTAGCCATCACTAGCAAGGATGGAAAAATGCAATTCACATTCCGATTCCCTTCAATTGCAGACATAGACTTTGTGAAGGAAGATAATCGGGAAATACGTAGGGCAAAACGATCAGCGTCTAGACATAACAAGAAACAGTCACGTAAGAAAAGGCGGCAGCGTCGATAATCCGGTCATCTCCCACCGGAGTGCTGCACTCAATCAGCTCTTCAATGTTAAGCATACTCCAAATGCCTGAACGGGCTACCCACAGGCCCCGGTTTCGAGCTAGGGTGCGCTATAGATATGACTACCGCCACTCTTGGCTGACTTCCCACGCCTTTTCTTCCGTATGTTTTGCTCGACCAGTTCGGGGGAGAATGTAGGTATGGGGCTCCTGGCAGTAGAACGTCTGCTCGGCTTGGCCGCAATCTCTTCCCGCTGACGCTTGGCGGCGGCTGGTCCGGTAGGTCGCGGCTTGCCGTACTTCCGTTTGGGATAGTCTTTGGGAATAGGAGTTCTGTTTCTCCCGCTGCTACGCATGCCGGAGCTACGCAGATTTGTCATTTTGGGCATTGGGCTTTCCCCCTTTCGCACCGCTCTGATTCTTTGGTCGCTGGCGCAACTCGGGCCGGATCTTCTCATCCGCCTCCTTGAACATCTTGCGGAAAACGTCTTCCGGCTCCGCATCGCCAAGGGCAGCGATCCTTCTATTCGGTTTCTTCTTTTCAGCCATGCTTGCCCCCTACTGAGTCAACGCTTGATATGTTAGCGTCCGGCCTTCCATGCCCCGCACCAGAGCCGCCATTCTATCAAGCGGTTCTAAACACCGGTCATTGTGGCGACCGACGCATTCATTGACGTAGCGGTGCAGGTGCTTCCGGCTCCACCAATGATAAACGCCATAGTAGCTCCGCCGCAACTTCGCCCAAAATGACTCAATCGTGTTGGTGTGGCAATCCCCGTCCACATATTGTCTAGCTCCATGACTGACGAAATCATGGGAGTATAGAAGGCCCAGGTTGCCATATCCCTTGTGCTCGTCAGTGTAGACGGTGGCTCCCTCCTGGATTGTTCTTACAGCGAAGTCAGTAAGGGCAACCATGGTTGTCCGCCCGACCGGTTCAGCGTGCACGACGCCATCCCTCTGCGCCACCCCGACAACCGGTATCTTTCCAACCATACCGCGCCCGGCCCGCAGCTTCTTATCAGCGTGCTTATTCTTCTCCTTACCACCTATGTAAACCTCATCAACTTCGCAGGTTCCGTCAAGCGGCTCCATCTCCAGGTCCCAACCCTCCCGGATCTTCTGCATCAGCAGCCAAGCCGTAGACTGCGTACAGCCCAGGACTTTGCCCATCTGAACGCTGCTGATTCCCTTCTGCACAGTGGTCATCAGATAGACGGCGATAACCCATTTCTGGAGAGGGAGCTTGCTGGACTGCATGACGGTATTAGTGCGAACGCTGAAATAGTTTCCGCAATCCCTGCACCGGAAACGCATAGGTTTTTCGTTGTTTACGTGGTATGTATCGAAGCTGCCACAATGGCCGCAATAGCGACCGCTGGGCCATCTCACAGATTCAAGCCAATCGCGGGCAGATGCTTCATCGGGGAATTTAGTAAACAATTCAATCAGGTTCATGTCAGCCTTTCATTCAGCCAAAACCCAAAATCACGCTTACTCTCTCTCCTCCTTATTATACGGACTTTTGTTGTTTTTCCCAAATCTCTAATTAGCTATATAATTCCCCAAAAAAACAAGGTGAAGGGGGAGAGAGAAACGTCTGCGCTCATCTTGCTCGGGGACTGGGATGCCGGTTGCGGCGGTCGAATTGCGGTCTGGGGGGAGGGATGGTGACTGTTTCCCATTTGGGTGGAGGGCGATGATTGAGTATGATGGGGAAACAGGCGTTGGACGGGATTGACACATGCAGGGAACGGCCGGCAGGATTGCGCGGCGCATACGCCAATTCGTGCGCGGCGTCACAGCTTCAGTATCAGTTGACGAACTGCAGGAGGCAGCCCGATTTCTGCCGCCTGCTGGGTTAAGCCGCTTTCGCCAGATGCCCGTGGATGCCCAGCGACACAGTCTGAACGTTCTGACAACTTTGCAGGGCGCGGGCTGGCATGATCCGGATTTGGCGGCGGCGGCGCTGCTCCATGATGCCGGTAAGTTGGCGGCGGCGAAGGCCGGACTGACGTTCAATGCGTGGGTGCGGACGGCGCTGGTGCTTTTGGATACGTTTGCGCCGACGCTTGCGGCCAGCCTGGCAGTGGAGGAAGCGGCCGGCGGCTGGCGCTATCTGCTGCATGTCCATTTGGCGCATCCGCAAATTGGCGCGCATTGGGCCGATGCGGATGGATGCAGCCCGCTTACTTGCTGGCTGATCGCTCGTCATCAGGACAAGACGAGTCCGTCGGACTCTCCATCGAACTCAGTAGACGATTCAAACCGCCGACGGACAGCAGGCGAGAAGCCGCGGTGGTCGGAGGTTGATGGGCCGCACCTGGTCACAGAGGAGCAAATGCGTTTGCTGCGCGCGCTGCAGTGGGCTGACAGCCAGAACTGAAGCCGACCGGCGCCATGACACGCAGCTTGCGGGGACGGACGGGGCAAAGGGCGGCAATCGGGCTGGCTAGTTGGCGCGGACAGTGTCCTCCAAATCGGACGGGTTTGTGCCGGGTTGCAGTGCCGGATTGCAGTGCCAGATCCAGTTTGACGCCCTGTTTGAAACGATATCGCAGCGCTTGTAAAGAAGCGCTTTTGACAACATTCAGGACAGCTACTTATGGCAGAAACGACAGCAAGAATCACACTCGTTGGGCTGGACCTGATTGGAACCAGCATCGGTCTCTCGTTACACGAGAATGCGGGCAATTATCAGGTGATCGGCAACGACCGCGAGCCTACGCGCATGAATGAGGCCAAACGGCTGGGCGCGCTCGACTCGACCACGTGGAATCTGCATTCGGCTTGTGACAACGCCAGCCTGGTCATCACGACCGAACCGCTGTCGGAGTTGCCGGAGTTTTTGCAGCAGATTCGTGAGGATGTGGCTGAGGGCGCGGTGATTTTCGGGATTGGCCCTGTCATGCAACCGGCCCTGGACATCGCGGCCAACAACCTGCCGGAAGGCATCAACTTTGTGGCCGGCCGGCCGGTCCACAGTGACATCAGCAGCCAGCCGGAGCCGCGCAGCGAACTGTTCAAAGATAGCACGTTCTGCATTGGCGCGAGCCCACAGACGGCATCGAGCGCGTTGGAACTGGTGAGCAACCTGTTGGCGCGGCTGGGCGCAAAACCGCTCTACATTGATCCGCTTGAACATGACGGCATCGTCGCGGCGGTGGAGCAACTGCCTGAAATTCTGGCGGCTGTTCTTTTCCAGGCTGCGTTTGAAGGCTCCGGATGGCATGAAAGCCAAAAGCTGGCGGGACGCCGCTTCGCCCTCAGCACAGCCCTGGAGGCAAGTCCCGAGGAGTTGGCCGCCTCGCTGTTCGCCAATCGCGATATGCTTTTGCAAAGGCTGGATCAGCTGTCCACACAGCTGGAAACCTGGCGGGAGCGACTGACTGCCGAGGACACCAAACCGCTGGAGGAGTCGCTCGATGGATTGGTGCAGGGCCGTGCCAAGTGGGAGCGAGACGCGAAGCTGCGGGATTGGGACCGTCTGACGGAGCCAACCTCACGCGCGGATTATGGCGGCTCTATGAGGCAGATGTTCTTCGGCAATCTCTTTAGCGGACGTGCGGGCCGCCGCGACCCTGGGCGCCCCGATAAGGACACGCCGAAGAAGCGATAGAGCCATTTTTTGCTACACGCTTGCGCGGTGTGCCGGCGCCGGCCAAGCCGGTCGCGTCGCTTCTGACTCTGATCCGATGCGCTCACTGGCGACTCGCTTCCTGGCAGGATGCTGGCCAGGCGATGCGCAGTTGCATACCTTCCACGTCCCGGATGCGCCGATCGGAAAGTTGTTGACGACACGACATTCTTACACTAAACTGAAAAGTATAGTGGTAGTTCACGCCCCTGATTTAACATTGGAACGCGCAGCGTATTTTGGAAGGAGCAGTGCAAGAGTATGAAACGGAAACAGCTGTTTGCCCTTGTGACAGTCGCACTGGCATTTGTGTTCGCCTTAGTTATGAGTGATGCACGCGCTTATGCTCAAGGGCAGTTTCCCGGCTACAAGTCTACCATTCAGACCTACAACATGAGTGAGACCACGGCCAATATCATTCTGGCGTTTTACAGGCAAGATGGCAGCCTGGAGAAGACACTTACTGATATTATCGAGCGTGATCGTTCAAAGATTTATTTCACTCTGCCGGTGAATGAGGGATTCAGCGGGTCGGTTGTGATCTCATCGGATCAGCCCGTGGCTGCGCTCAGCAACATGATGAACAGTGCGCTGACGGCCGGCGGCACCTATGTGGGCCGCAGTGAGGGAAGCACTTCGGTCTATCTGCCGCTGCTGATGGTCAATAGTGACGGCTTCAACAGCTGGTTTGCGCTACAGAATCCCAATCCTTCTTCAACAAATGTGACGGTGAACTACAGCGACGGCATCACGACGTCAATCAACCTGGCAGCCTACGCATCCCACAATTTTTATCAGAAGCAGGAGCCGCACACGAGTAACGTCTTCGCCGCGGAGGTCACCAGCGATGAGCCTGTAGTGGTGGTGGCGTTTTTGGAAGATACGAAGACGCTGGCGGCCTACAACGGTTTTGCCAGCGGCGCGGTCAGCCCGGCAATGCCGTTGGTAAACGCCAACAATAACGGTTTCTACACCGATATTCATATACAGAATACAGGGGACGCTGATACCAGCGTCACGGTATCCTATCAGCCGTCAGCGTCCGGTACCTCGTGCACGGAAACACAGACAGTTGCGGCAGGGCAGACAGTCACGTTTGCGCGCGACGCATTTCAGAACGGCTCAAATTCCACCTGCACGGGCGGCGAGAGGTTCATCGGCTCCGGCAATGTTACCACTAACAGCGCGAGCCAACCTCTGGCCGCGGTTGTCACTCAACGCGCCGGAAGTCCTTCTCTAATCCAGTTTGCGGCTTACAGCAGTTTTGACCCGGACGAGGCCACGCAGGCTGTGCGCCTGCCTTCGGTTATGGACCGCAACAGCGGTTTTTTCACCAGCGTCAATGTGATGAATGTTGGATCAACAGAGACTGCGGTGGAGTGCATATTCACGGACACGACCTATACGGTCACCGGAACTCTGCAGCCCAATGAGACATTGACGGATCTGCAGGCAAACAGAATTCAGAGTGGCTATGTAGGCGGCGCGGCCTGCACTGCTCAGGCTGACGACGCCAAAATCGTGGCGGTGGTGAACCAGTTGAAGACGGACGCCACCGACGATCAGTTCCTGGTGTACGAGGGGATCAATCAGTAGCGGAAGAGAGTGCGGAGATAGAACGCGTTTCGCTTCTCATTCTGAGAACAGCTCATGGGACGTCAGGCGTACATTCTTGTTACGGTTTTGCTGTTGCTGGCGTGCAGGCCCAGCAGCGGAAGACCTGACGCAGCGCAGAACTCGCCTTCGACAGCGCCCGAACGGGCTGGCGTTACCGACAGTTCAGGGTCGGACAGCGAGGCGGGGGCGCAACCCGAAACTTCATCGCTCGAAACCACAACCGGCAGCGGCGCGCTGACCGGTGTTTTGCTTCTGAGGACGGTCGATGGTTTTCAGCCGGTGGTGGACGTCAAGCTGGCGCTCGGTGAGACTTTGAGCGATGATGAGGGTACCGAGCGCGTAGTTGCGTACGATCCATCTGCGGCGCCGGTCGCTCATACCGATACCAGCGGCCGCTTCTTGTTCGAAAATCTTCAGTCCGGGCGTTACGGCCTCATTCTCGACACTGTGCTGAGTGCATCCCTGTTGTACCAGGAGGGCACGGACAACGCCATCCTCTTTGACATTACAGACGACGAAATGACCGACCTGGGCAACCTCGAGTACTCGGAGTTGCCTCTACCCCAGTCGTCCAGATAGCTGAGGACGGCCGCCCGTCTGTTATCGGGCAGAAGAGCCGTCCAGGATCCACGTTCCCATCCAGTAAATCTCATCGAGGAAACCCATACGGCGGTAGAGCTGTACGGGGGTGTCCCCCGGGTCGGTGGCGATCAGGAGCGATCGTTTGCCCTGAGCGTAGGAGTCTGCAATGACGCGGGAAAGCAGTTGACGGGCGATACCCTGATTGCGGAATGGTGTTCGGGTCGCGAGGTTGAAGATGTAGCGGTCGGCGCCCTCGTACCAGCCGATGATAGCGGCGGCTTGATCGCGGACACGGGCGATGAGGAAGACGCCATCGGCGTTGAGGTCCGCCCGACGAGTTGCCATACTGGCGTCGATGGCAGTTTGGGCCGGCTCCTCTTCGCTGTCGGCAAATCCCTTTAACTTTGTAATCGTATAGTCCAGGAGATTGCTGCGCGTAACCGGTTCAATCTGCGCGGGGCCCAACTCGGCCGCGGGCGATACGCCCTTATTTACGTGGGCCAGATAGAGCTTTGCAGTGCCGCGGGTGCAGCCGGCCTCCTCCAGGGCGAAGGACAGTTGCCTGTCGACAGCCTGGCTGTGGGTAAAGATGAGGACACGGCGCTGCCCGTAGAATGCGTTGACGTCGGCATTGAAGGCTGACGCCTGTTCCTGGTCGAACGGTTCCACTATGTGGACGTCGTTGTAGTTGGTCTGTTGGATGCGGCTGTAGTAGCCGAAGCGCCGCCGCTCCACGACCTTGCCCAGGGCTGGATAGTCCTGAATGTACCAGGAGCGCACCTCCTGGACGAGAGCGTCGTGAGCGGGATGGTTTGTCATGTGCGTGCATTCTGCGATGTGCGGGACGTTTGCAGCGATCAGCCGCCAGCAATGACAAGAGCTACTATGTGATCAGTCCTTTGGCGCGAAATGCGGTCGCGAGGCGACGAATCCCTTCCTTGATCTCATCGGGCTGGTTGTAGCCGAAGCAGAGCCGGGCGCAGTTGGCGCCGGAAACGCCGTCGGGCGCAAAGTTTGGGCCCGGTAGATAGCCGACGTCGTACTCTTCGAGAATGTCGTCGCGGACGGCGACCAGGTCGACGTGTTCGGGGAGCTGCAGCCAGATGAAAAGCCCACCTTGCGGCCGGCTCCAGGTGGCGCCGCTGCCGCTGAAGTTCTCGTCAAGCGCGTCGAGAATAGCGTCGCGGCGGTCTTGCTGGATATCGTTGATTTCCTCGATGTGGCTGTAGAGATGGGTGGTGGAGAAGCGATGCACGGCCCATGAGGCGAAGGTGTTCACGGAGCCGCCGCTCTTTGCGCCGATCGCGCGTTCGAGGAAGGGCCGGGGGCCGGTCAGATAACCGAGGCGCATACCGGGCGCGATGATCTTGGAAAAGGAGGCGACGTAGAGCACGCGACCTGTTTCATCCAGAGAATGGAGGGAGGGAACGTCGGTGCCCTCGAAGCGCAGATCGACATAGCAGTCATCCTCCAAAATAGGCACGTCATACTGCTGCGAGAGGGCCACCAAGGCTTTGCGGCGGGCGAGGGTCATGGTCCAGCCCTGCGGATTCTGGAAGGTGGGCACGGTGTAGATCAGCTTGGGGCGTTTGCCCTCGGCGCTGGCGGTGCGGATGGCCTCTTCGATAGCGGCCGGGATCATGCCCTCTTCGTCGGTGGCGACGCCGCGCAGGTCGGCGCTGAAACGACGCAGGGTATTGAGGGTGCCGGCGTAGACGAAATCTTCGGTGAGGACGACATCGCCGGGATCCAGGAGGGTTTCGGCAACCATGTGGATGGGCTGGCTGGAACCGTCGGCGAGGATGATATCGTCGGCGGTCACGTTGATCGCTCGGTCGCGCTGCAGCTTGGCGGCCACGAACTCGCGCAGAGGTGTGTAGCCCTGGGGATTGGCGTAGAGGGAGAGGTCACCGCCTTCGTCGTCCATTGCCTGTTTCAGGCCGTCGAGAAGCCCTGCCAGAGGCAGAGATCCGGGATCCGGATAGGCGACAGCAAAGTCGTAGCGGCCGCGTTTCCCCGCGCCCAAGCCCTTTGGTTCAGCCGCATTGCTGGCATACATACCAGCCCAGGTAAATTGCGCTGGGGGTTCGCTGCTTGGGTGCTGGCTATTGGTTGACATGAGAGAATCTCCACTGTCGTGTGATCGGGAGGTTTTTCAGGATAGAGGTAAGGAAAGAGTAACTGCCAACAGGCAAAAAAGCAATTGTGCACCCCTGTGTACAGTTGTGTAGGCAGACGGAAACTGCGATAATTCGGGATGCGTTACCGCATCACAAACTGCCCGTGGGGGCGCCACACGTCATTCACCAGATAAGGACTCAGCCCTATGGCAACCTTCGAAAGCTCTAAACAGTTGATCGCGGAGGCGTCCCAGTCTCTGCCCGGCGGGGTGAACAGCAACTACCGGTTGGGGATTGCGCCGACGCCGCTGGTTTTCGAGCGGGGGGAAGGGCCATACCTGTATGACGCAGACGGCAACCGTCTGATCGATTACTATCTGGGCATGGGGCCGATGATTTTGGGGCACAACCCGGCGCCAGTGTTGGAGGCAGTGAAGGAGGAGCTCGGGGCGGGGATTCTTTACGCCGGTCAGAGCCGGATCGAGCAGGAGGCGGCCAGGCTGGTCTGCGAGATGGTCCCGTGCGCGGAGCGGGTGCGCTTCAGCTGCGCGGGCAGTGAGGTGGTGCAGGCGGTGATCCGGCTGGCGCGGGCGGCGACGCAGCGTTCGGTGATCATCAAGTTCGAGGGGCACTACCACGGCTGGATGGACAACATTTTGTGGAGCATCGCGCCTACCCCGGAGGAGTACGGTCCGGAGGAAGCGCCGAACGCGATTCCCGCCAGCGCGGGACAGGACCTGCAGGCCGGGTTACACACCGAGGTGTTGCCGTGGAATAACCTTGAACTGTTGGAGAAACGGCTGGAACGCGGGGATGTGGCGGGCGTGATCATGGAGCCGGCGATGTGCAATACGAGCACGGTGTTTCCGGCTGCGGGCTATTTGGAGGGCGTACGGCGCGCGTGCAGTGACGCCGGCACTGTCCTTATATTTGATGAAGTCATCACCGGCTTCCGGGTTGCGCCGGGCGGCGCGCAGGCCCATTTTGGGGTGACACCGGACCTGGCGACTTTTGGCAAGGCGATTGCGAGCGGTTTTCCGGTCTCCTGTTTTGCGGGGCGCGCCGACCTGATGGACCTGTTTGTCAGCGGCGGCGTGATGCACGGCGGCACGTTCAATGGGCATCCGGCGTGCATGGCGGCGCTGGTGGCAACGCTGGAGGAACTGAAAAAGCCGGAGACTTTTGCCGGGCTCGGCAGGCAGGGAGCGCGGCTGATGGAGGGCATCCGGGAGGCGTTGGACGCGGCCGACATCGCGGCGAGGGTTGAAGGTTTTCCCCAGGCCTTTCACGTAGGGTTTGGTGTGGAGGGGCAGGTAACAGATTACCGCAGCTCGTTGCAGGCGGATAAGGCGCGCTATGTGCGCTTCACCGAGGCGCTGCACTATCGAGGCGTGCGCGCGCTGGAACGGGGGGCCTGGTTCCTGTCGACGGCGCATACGGCGGATGTAGTTGACGAGACGGTGGCCGCGGTGGCCGCGGTGGCGCGGGAAATCTAAGGAAGCTTCAGGCGGCTGCCGGGACCTTCCCCGGCCACCAATCGGTGATCACGGGCCGCCATCTTTCCAATAGAGCTCTTTCAGGCGGCGAATGTATGCCCGGTCCCGTTCCTCGACGGCTTCTTCGAAGTCGGCGGGGTCCAGGAACCAGGGCTGCCCCTTCAACATCTGTTCGCGGAGTTTTTCATTTTCGATGGCGCGGGGATTGCGCGCATCTTCGGGCCATTTCCAGATGCCGGCGAGGTCGTAGTGCAGGAACGGGCCTTCGTGGGGCATGCGGAAGCCGAAAGTGGAAACGATCCCCAGTTCGATATCCTCTGCGCTGGCCATGCCTTCGGCCCACAGCAGGCTGGCCTCCCTCACCATGGCGTGCTGAATCCGGTTGATAAGATATCCTGATTTCTCCCC
Source organism: Caldilineaceae bacterium (assembly GCA_965116395.1). Classification (GTDB taxonomy): domain Bacteria; phylum Chloroflexota; class Anaerolineae; order Caldilineales; family Caldilineaceae; genus Bin5. Next base: position 2,683,987 of record OZ220684.1, on the reverse strand, counting down.
GCGCACACGGATGGGGATTTTGCGGGCGCTGCTCAACAGTTCGCAGGTGAGCTCGAAGGTCTCGTCGGTGGCGCCGGGCCCTTTGGCAACCTCCAGGCCGGGGACGATGTGCGGCGGCGCGAAGTAGTGGGTGAGCACCAGCTTGTCCTGGCGGCCGATGTGGGCGCCGATGTCGCTGAGGACGAGGCGCGAGGTGTTGCTGGCGAGAATCGTATGGGGCGGGCAGAGTTCGTCGAGCTGTTTGAACAGCGCCTGCTTGTCGGGCAGCCGCTCGACGATCGCTTCGGTGATGAAATCGCTCTGTCCGGCCATTTGCGCCAGGTCGGTGGTGGTGGTGATCCGGGCCAGCGTTTCCTCGGCGCGTGACTGGCTGATCAGTTCGCCCTCGACGAAGAGCTGCAACGCGTGGGCGATGTTGGCCCTGGTGCCGGTCAGCGCTTCGTCGTTGAGGTCGCTGATGATGGTGGGGTAGCCCCACAGCGCGAAGTTGATGGCGATGCCGAAGCCCATGGTGCCGCCGCCGACGACGCCGACGGTTTTGATATCGGATAGCTGCATGGTTTCGTCTCCGGTCTTCAGCGGCCGTTGGCCAGCAAAACTCCCCTGGCCAACGGCACTTGGATACTCGCTACTACCGTTAGCTACTGCCGTTAGCCAGTGCCAGTTCATGAAGCGGCTCAAGCTGGCCGGCGTGCATCGCTTCGTGGAAGACCAGATAGAAGTGCAGCCGCTGCTCTATGGTGATACCCCTTTCCTCATCCAACATTTCATCTAAGCGGGATTCCGGCATCTGTTCGAGGGCGGCGACGACCTGGTCAGACAACTCATCAAGACGCGCCAGGATGGTTGCGAGGGGGATGGCTTTGTCGGGGTCGGTCAACGGTTCGGAGCCGCCGCCGTAGAGGGCGAATTCGTCTTCGTCGGGCTTGCTGACGCCGTCGATCACGCCGAGGTACTGCGCCCGGTAGACCATGATATGGCCGAGGATCCAGTTCATGCAGTTGGCGGGGATGGGCAACTGCAACATGCTGTCCGCATGGGACAGGCCCTCGGTTTTCTGCTTGATCATGTTATCGACGGTCCCAAGCATGTTGACGAACAGGGTAGGGCTGTGCACAAGCAACTCCTTTCGTAACTAGATCTGACTGTTTTTTTGCGGTGGGTGCGGATCCACTATCCACTGACCACCGGTCACTCGTAAATGTTTTCCATCTGCCAGGCGCCAAGCGAAACGACGCGAGCGTCCTGGCCCTGCGAGCGCAGCGAGACACCGATGCTGTCCTCCCGCTCGGGGTAGACACGCGTGGCCACGCACTGCTTGCCGTTGACGAAGACTTCGACGACGCTTTTGTCGACGAAGACTCTGAGGCGCAGCGGTTCATCCCTATCGAGGAAGACCGGTCCCGTCTCCGGCGCCCGCGCAAGGACGTCGGGCGCGTGGGAGGCGTGGGAGGCGTCGATGGAGATGAGGCTGTAGGTGGCCGCGGCCAGCATTTCCCGTTGCTCGTCGCTGAGGAGACTGCTGCTGAAGAATCCGGGCCCAGCGCCGTCGTTGACGGCGGCCAGCATGTCCCGCATCCAGCTTTCGGACAGCTCCCAGTAGCGGAAGCCGCGCTCGCGATAGAAGGCGATACGGGTGTACTCCTCACTGCCGGGGGAGCGCAGCACATTCAACTCGATTAACGGCGCGTCGTTGTCTTCGATCTCCATCATCAGCTCGATCGCGTTGCCCCTGATGCTCCCCAGGACGATCTCTTGATTGGCGGGCAGGGTCAAATCGGTGATCTGCCGGTGCTCCCGGCGCAGCGATTCGACATCGCCAGCCGGTTCGACCAGCAGCGTGTCGCGGCCGATTTTGTCGGTGCCCTGCAGCGTCAGGCGGCGCGGCAGCGTCATGATCTGGTTCCAGCCCTCGGTCGGTTTGGCCGGGTTCATGTTGAAAATGACGTTGACGCCGCCTTTGCCGTCGGGCGTTGCCGATGGGGCATGGACGCCGCCCGGCTCGGAGGCACCGAAGTTAAAATCATGATGCGAGGTGACAACGAACTTGTCACGTTCGGTGTCATAGTCGCCCAAGAGGGCCTGACCGCCGCTCATGTGGCCGTAAAAAAGGAGGATGTGGCGGTCGCCGATTGGCCAGAAATAGGGGCAGGCGCCGTCGTCGCCGACGAGCGTGAAGCGGTCATCTTCCACAAACGGGTGCAGATAGTCCCAGTCGACCAGGTTCGACGAGCGGAAGAGGAAGTTGGCGCGGGTGCGCCGGCCGGAGGCTGCATGGGGCAGGATACTGCCGGAAAGGGCGTAGTAGTGGTCCCCTTTCTTCCAGATGCAGGGATCGAAGACCCGATAGGGCAGGGGCGAGCCGTCGGCACTGGCCTTGGGAATGACCGGCGCGCCGGTGAGCTTTTCCCAGTTGAGCAGCAGGGGATCATGCGAGACGGCCACCATGTTGCCCACCGTGGTGCCGTGATACATGGCGATAACTCGATCCTCTTCGACCAGCGCCGCGCCCGAATAGCAGCGTTCCTCTGGATTGGGGTAGATGGCATAGGGAAGGTCCTGCCAGTGGATGAGATCATCGCTGATGGCGTGGCCCCAATGTTGACGCGGGTCTTCGGGCGGGCAGGCCTGGTAGAAGAGATGCCAGCGGTCCTGCCAGAAGCAGAGTCCGTTGGGATCGTTGAGCGTGTTTTCCGGGTTGACGTAGTGGTAGATGGGCCGGTGGGGGTCGCCCTCATAGCGCTGGCGATAGGCGAGCAGCCGCTGCATCAGGGGATTTGTCTCCAGCGCGGCCTCCTGCTCAGCCAGTGTCCCGGGAAAACTGTAATGGGGCACAAGGGAGGTGTTATCGGTTCTCTCGGCAGCGCTCATGGATACTTCTTCCTTCCGCGGCTTGCAGTTCGTAAGCAGTGGCCCCTTGCTCGATCCCAGAGGCGGTGACTGATCACTGACCGGAACGGTTCGCCAGTGCCTGTTCGTACAGCGGCTCGAGCTGCCCCACGTGATAGGCTTCGTGGTAGACAAGATTGAAAAGAAGGCGTTGCGCCACGGTGGCGCCTTGCTCCTCATCCACGAATTCTTCCAAGCGGGAATCCGGCATCTTTTCGAGCGCGGCGGCGATCTGCTCGGACAGTGTATCAAGACGCGCCAGCAGGGTTTCCAGAGGGATGGCTTTGTCGGCGTCGGTCATCGGTTCGGAGCCGAAGCCGTAGAGAGCGAACTCAGCCTCGTCGGCTTCGCTGACGCCGTCGATGACACCCAGGCATTGCATACGATAGACCATGAGATGGCCCAGGATCCAGTTCATGCAGTTGCCGGGGAAGGGCAGCTGCAACATGCTGTCGGCATGGGTCAGGCCCTCCGTCTTCTCCTTGATTACGTAGTTGCTCGTCCCCAGGATGTTGTTGTAAAGGGTCGGCAGGTGCATTAATTTCGCCTTTCACAGAACTGTTCGACCATCGAAATGTGACGGCCGCAGGTTATGAATAGATATCTTCCATCTGCCACGCCTCGAGTGAAACGACGCGGGCGTCCTGGCCCTGCGAGCGCAGTGAGACGCCGACGCTGTCCTCGCGGTCGGGGTAAACGCGCATGGCCACGCACTGCTTGCCGTTGACGAACACTTCGACGACGCTTCTGTCGACGAAGACCCTGAGACGCAGCGGCTCATCCCTTTCGAGAAAGACCGGTCCGGTCTCCGGCGCGCGTGAACGGACGTCGGGCGAGAGGCTGGAGTAGGAGGAGTCGATGGAGATGAGGCTGTCGGTGGCGGCGGCCAGTTTGTCGCGCTGCCAGCCGTTGTACCGCTCCCAGTCGCGGAAGCCGCGCTCGCGATAGAAGGCGATGCGGGTGTACTCCTCTTTGCCGGGGGAGCGCAGCACGTTCAGTTCGACCAGAGGCGCGTCGTTGGCTTCGATCTCCGCCATCAGCTCGATGGCGTTTCCCCTCATGCTCCCCAGTACGATCTCCTGGTTGGCCGGCAGGACCATGTCGGTGATCTGCCGGTGTTCACTGCGCAGGGATTCGACGTCGCCAGCGGGTTCGACCAGCAGGGTATCGCGGCCGATTTTGTCGGTGCCTTGCAGCGTCAGGCGCCGCGGCAGCGTCATGATCTGATTCCAGCCCTCGGTCGGTTTGGCGGGGTTCATGTTGAAGATAACGTTGACGCCGCCCTTACCGTCCGGCGTGGCCGACGGGGCATGGACGCCGCCGGGCCCGAAGGCGCCGAAGTTGAAATCGTGCTGGGAGGTGACGACAAATTTGTCGCGCTCGGTGTCGTAGTCACCCAGCAGGGCCTGGCCGCCGCTCATGTGGCTGAAGAAAAGGAGGATGTGACGGTCTCCGATCGGCCAGAAGTAGGGGCAGGCGCCGTCGTCGCCGACGAGGGTGAAGATGTCGTCTTCCACAAACGGGTGCAGATAGTCCCAGTCGACCAGGTTTGGCGAGCGGAAGAGGAAGTTGGCGCGTGTGCGCCTGCCGGAGGCCTTGTGGGGAAGGGTGCCGCCGGACAGGGCGTAGTAGTGGTCGCCTTTCTTCCAGATGCAGGGATCGAAGACGCGGTAGGGAAGAGGTGAGCCGTCCTCGCTGGCGATGGGAATGACGGGCGCGCCGGTGAGCTTTTCCCAGTTGAGCAGCAGGGGATCGTGCGAGACGGCCACCATGTTGCCCACCTTGGTGCCGTGATAGATGGCGATCACGCGATCGTCCTCGACCAGCGCCGAGCCTGAAAAACAGCATTCCTCGGGGTTGGGGTAGATAGCGTAGGGCAGGTCGCGCCAGTGGATGAGGTCGTCGCTGACGGCGTGGCCCCAATGTTGACGCGGGTCTTCGGGGGGATAGGCCTGGTAGAAGAGATGCCAGCGGTCTTGCCAGAAGCAGAGTCCGTTGGGATCGTTGAGCGTGTTTTCCGGATTAACGTAGTGGTAGATGGGCCGGTGGGGGTCGCCCTCGTAGCGCTGGCGATAGGCGAGCAGCCGCTGCATCAGGGAATTGGTCTGCAGCGCGGCCTCCTGCTCGGCCAGCGTTTCGGGAAAACGGAATTGGGGCACGAGGGAAGTGTTATCGGTTCTTTCGGCGGCGCTCATTGGTGCTGTTTTCCTTTCTTGGCTGGCGGCTCGTAATCAGTGGCGGGTTGCTGGTTAGCGGCCGCTGCCTACTGGCCGCTGCTGTCCGGCAGAGGATGGGGCTGGACCAGAATGCCACCGTTCTCATAGGATTGGATGGCTGCCCACGTATACTCCAAGGTAGCGAGGGCGTCGCGGCCCGAAGCCCGCAGTTCACTTTTCGGAACGCCGTTGCTCACATCTTCGAGAAAGGCGTGGATGCGAAGGGGAAAGGTCTGGTCGAAGTCGGTGATGCCACTGTTGGTGACCTGCGGCGGCGCGGTGCCTTCGGCGGTGGGAGCGGGCCAATATGTGATCTTTTCGATGCAGTTTTCGATGCAGAAGGTGCCGCGGGTCCCGCCGACCTCGACGCTCCACCAGCCGCCGTGTCCGAAGGTGGCGTCGCCGCGCTGGCTGAGCAGATAGCCGGCGGCGCCGCTGGCAAACTGCAGGTGGATGCTGTTGACGGAGAGCATGGGGTCGTCGGCCTCTACGCGGAAAGCGGGCCGGCTGAGAAAGGCCTGGACGTGGGTCACGTCGCCGCAGAAATGGCGCATGACGCTGAACGGGTGGGCCAGGAAGGCTTTCACATGAAAGTAGGGGAAGCCGGCGACATTGGGCGCGCTGTTTTTACTGTAGGTTTGTTCACCGCCGTTGAAGCCCATCTTGTGCAGGCAATAGATCGGTTCGCCGATCTGGCCCTGCTCCATGTACTGGCGGGCCTTATCGGCCGGGGGCGTAAAGTAATGGTTGAGGTTGCAGCCCAGGTAAAGGTCTTTTTCGGCTGCCTTGGCCACCATTTGGCGGGCCTCTTCGATCTGGTTGGAGATCGGTTTTTCCACCAGCACGTGCTTGCCGGCCTCCAAGGCCTCCATGGTCGGCTCGAAATGCCAGCTGCCGTTTTCGGCGCCGCCGGTGGAGACATCGACGATGTCCAGGTCCTCGTGCCGCAGCATATCGGCGAGGCTGGTGTATCCGCGCACGCCGTGCATTTGCGCGGCCTCGTCGGCGCGCTCTTTGATCAGATCGCAGACGGCGACCAGTTCGGCGAGGGGGTCCTGCAGATAGGCGCGCGCGTGCCTTTCGCCGATGCCCCGCGCGCCGACAATCCCAACTTTGCGTGTCATCGTCCTGTCCTATGGTTACCTGTATTGGCGGAGGCAGTGAAAGTTCATTCTTCTGGAATCGATCACACCTGCCGATTGTATGGTATGGAGGCGTTGTCAACGTCATCAACTTTACACCGCCTGCACACATTTCACAAGAGCAGAGCCAACAACAAGCAACCCTGATTCCTGTAGATTTTATTGCCAGCGCTTGCGTCAACCCATTCAGTTGCCCAGCTGCTGCTGATGCCCAAGAAATTGGGATACACTCCAAGGCTCTGATTGGGAATGGATATACCCCGGCAGGTGCAAAGGTTTTTCCGACATCTACGATCAGGCAGAAAGAGTAGAACAGGCCGACAGTGACAGCAACGAGGCGAAAATACAGGAAGGAGCGGCGTTATTTTCCTACTGTCCGGACTGCTGAAGTTGCACACGTCCCAAAACAGTTTCCGGCTCCCACACTCCTACTTCGACGGTCGGCGTCGACGTCTCCACGTCGTAGACAACCATCCGCAATTCGTACTCACCCGCGGCCAACTCACTCGGAATTTCGAGATCAAAAACGGTACTTACCGGTTTAGACGGCCATAGACTGGTAGTAAGGGGATAATCGATCGGCTTTCTCAGGACATGATCCCTTTGGAGGACCCTTGCGCCAACATCATCATACAGTCGTAAAGATATCGAAAAGTCAACCGTCAACTCCGTTGTGGTCTGCCAGAGCATTCCAACCAATAGAGAGCGATTTTGCTCTGCGTCGAACTGCTGCGGCCCAGGCAGTTTTGCCTTACTTGCGCCCAAGGCGAGGCCTTCCAGCGTGATGCCACCATCATAGATGACTGGATGCGGCAGGTCTTCGAAGAGAACCCATTCTCGGCTGCGTGAGATATCCTCGTAGGAATCGACATAAACGCCGTCGAAATCTTCAGTGCCGGCATATCTTCCGTACTTGTCCAGAAGGATGGTGAGGAAGTTGGCCCTAAAGTTTGCCCTCCACTCAATTGTAGGAGACCAATCAACCCAGTTCACAACTTTGACTGTAGAAACATTCTCCATTTTCGCCAGCAACGCTTCGATCTGGTGGTCGAGGTCCGGCACTTCGGTGAAGAGCCTCATGACTGGTGTTTCTCCTTGATACAGATAGTCAAAGGCATCATGTCTTTGGGCAATGAAGTAGATTGTATCTTTCTCGGCAGGCCGTGCGTTCAGCCTCTGGGCGAAACTAGGCCAGATCATATTGTAGTGGTGGTCACTTTCGGCCATCCCCTTCTCGAAAACGGTACGAAAGGTGATCGCGCCCTGGATCAAGATCACGACGCTGATCGCAGTGCCGAAAAGCAGCGGCCGAAATCTCACCCCCGCAGGCATGCGAGAAGCAGACCACTTGAATGTCTCCCATACGCCGACTGCCACCAGCAGGTAGATGGCGGGAACTGCGCCGACTATGCGCATCGTGCTTTTTGCGTCGGTCAGGAATGCCGGCATAAACAGCAGCCCCACCCACAGCAGCAACAGACGATACGCCGGCTTCCGTTTCCACTGCCAGACCGCGATTCCGACGCCCAGCCAGAAGAAGAACGCTTCCCATGCGTTTAGCATCACAGCATGTTCAAAGGGGGAACAGCATCCCGCCAGGAGGCGAAAGCTGAACTTGGACAGAACATCCCACACATTGGCCGCAAGGATACTCGCCAGCGTCGTCACGGAGGCGCCTTGAAATTCGCGGAAGATAAAGAGCGACTGAACGTGACGATTGAAAAAGTCGTCGGGATATCGAATGTAGTAGAGGAGAATTGGCGCAGCTACCAGACCGGCAACGCCTGTGAAAATGGCTGCCCAAGGTAGCTCGGTCTGCAAACGCTTCAGGGTCACAGAGCGGAATGGCAGCAGAAAGGTCGTTCCGAAAAGGAGGAAAAGAAAGGGAACAAAGCGGGCAGGATAGTAGGTGTAGGGCAGTAACCCCGCGCACACGCCTGCCAGTACGATTCCCCACCAGCGGCGCCGCGTCCATCCCCACCACAGCAGGGCCAGACATAGTGCAAGAAGGAGCGGCAGAAAGCTGCCTCGATATGAAGTGCGCCCCAGGATGGTCTGGCCGAGCGACACGGCCAGCATACCGGAGGCAACGCTTCCTACCACGAGGCCGCGCCAACGCGTCTCGCGCCCGTTTTGGTCCCATCCGAACAGTAAACGCCCTAACCAGAAGAGCACAAAGACGGTGCTTGCGCTGGCCAGAGCTGTGGGCAATCGGAGCGCGAGCGGCGTGCGACCCAGCAATTTCGTCGTCAGGGCTATCAGATAAACGCCGAGCCCTTCCTTGTCGCCAAAGATAAGCTCCAGCTCTCCCTGCAACGCCTGGAGCGCGTATATTCCGTTCCAACCTTCGTCGAACTTTAGTCCGGGCGCGAGTTCGTGCAAACGGTACAGGCGCAGGAACAGCGCGACGACGGCCAGCGCCAAGAGAATGGCCCAAGGCGTCAATGCAGTCCGGTTGGCCCAATCTCGGGTCATTTCTTACAGTTTAAGAGTTGAGTGAATGCATTCGACAGGGAAAGGTCTGACGAAGGCGCCCTTTTTGGGCACCTGTCGCCGACCTTCGTCCTTTGCCACACACCGCATTTACGCCACAACCGCGGCGTAGAGCGCCTTAAGATATCCGATCGAGTAAGCCCAGCCGACGTCGAGAGTCTCGTTGTCACCGGGCAGATGGGGGATATGATCCGGATTGATGTAGCCGCTGAAGCCGACGTTGCGCAGTTCGCGCAGGATGCGGGCCATGTTGAGGTCGCCGTCATCGAGGAGCGTCTCTTCAAAACCGCTGGCGGTGGCGAGGCTGCCGCGCACATTACGCATGTGGAGCATGAAGATCTTGCCCTTGCGCCCGTAGTTGTTGATCTCGTCGATCACGAGCGAACTGCCGCCGGCCTCGGAGCGGGTGCCGATACAGTAGACGTAGCCGACGTTGGGGCTGGGGAAGGCGTCGATGATGCGGTGGAAGCCGATGCCGCCGAATGGTGTATCGACGTTGGGCGTATCGGACGGGTGGACGGCCAGCTTGATGTCGTATTCCTCGGCGATTGGGGTCAGGCGCTCGAAGGCATGGCAGAAGCGATCCCACCAGCGCTCCAGTTCGGCGCGCGAGGGGATGTCGTGTGGTCCTTGCACGAGCGTCTCGGCGCGGGCACTGTAGCCGCCGCGATGCTTGGTGCGGTACCTTTCCATCATGTGCGGGAAGACGTCCCCTATCACGCGCTGGCGAGCGATGGGGAGACGGACCTTGCCGTAGACTTCGAGAGCTTTGGCGGCGTTGTCCAGCTCATCCTCGGCGCCGACGCGCTCGTCGATGTAGGTCTGCGTAAGGGTGGGGAGTGTGACGCGGTTGATGTCGATGCCGAAGGAGCGCACCCGCTTGCGCAGCGCGCGCACTTCATCCAGGTCCGGGTAGCCCTGGTCGGCGACGCCGGGCATGTCTGTGTCGCCTCCGAAGTCAATGGCGTCAGCGCCGAGGGCCACTTTCTGGCGCAGCCATTGGTCGGTTAGCTCTGATTGGTGCTTAAAGATTGAGACGCGCAGCATGTTTTTGTCCTTTGCAGCGGTTGGCGCGGCGGATCCAAGGGGTGCTCAGGCTGCTTTGGAGTTTCCGCGCAGAGATAGAATGAGCGCCAGTCAGCACGCGTTCAATTAGCGAGATGGTAGCGCATTCAACATTCAAGTACGCGTGCTTTCGACATTGGCAAGTGAAAGCATCTTCGCCTGTAATGACTCCACAACTGAATCCCGGATGAAAGCGCTGGCGTTCAGTATTTCAATCCCAATGAGTTCTCCGTCGTTGTTTAGTTCAGCCGTGATGTTGGGGCCCAGCTCCATACTCCCCATTTCTGGCTCATCGGAAATCGCCAAATGCAGTACATCCTCCTTCTCGAAGTAGACCATCTTAATTTTATTCAAGGACATACCTCCCTGTTCTGATTCGGAATCGAATCTGTTGGTTCGTTATTGCATGAATCGTAATGGGGATGACCGAATTCTGGTCCATTTCATAGGGGATCAAGACCAGTATCCTGTCATGACGTCCTATGACAATTTGACGACCTGTTTCGGTATCAAAGTATCTTTCCCCCGGGTATCTGACAATATCTTCGATTCTAGCAAGGTCAAAACCACGTAACTCTGCTCTGTACTTCATGTAATCCGTCCATACGAATCTCATGGAATCACGGAACCTATACTTTTCCTTCTCCCAAATTCAATTATGAATCGAAACTACTCAGCCACTACTAATTTGCGATCCTGAATGAGGGGAGCGAAGGTGCTCTCTCAACTCTTTACTCTTCTATGGGCGGTCGGCCGCAAGCGGCCTCCCTTGTGCAGGGGCTGCGCCCCCGCAACGCCCCCCTCCAAAACCATCCCTCACCGACCGTGTGTGCTCATTCCAGCCGTGCGGCTCCAGCAACGTGGCTGCCGCCAACCAAATACGCAATCAGATCGCCTGAATGGCGGCACGGATAAAGGACTGGTCAAGTCAAACACTGTATCTGGCTAAGTAGTTACTATAAATCTACTATTGGCATGGGGAAGCTTTCGCTAGATGATGCAGTGAAAAGCGCCTGCTGGTACCGCGTCACGCGACCGAGCCATTGCCTGTGCTCCTGCCAAGAAGAGAGGATGCGATACATTGCGTGCAGAATCCGATCTAACCCACCTCAGAAACTGATTTCAAGAATATCTTTGATCTCATCAACAGCCGGCCCCCGCCAACTTTCCACTTCAGGTCTATGGCTATCGTAGACATCGCGCAGATCGATTCGCTTGAGTACTGGTAGCATCCCTATCACCGCCGCTCCTGTCAACTCCTGGCTGCTGCCGTCGCCGACATAGATACATTCCTGCGGTTCCATCGCCAGGCGCTGACAGATTCGATGATAGATGTCGCTTGAAGGTTTCTTGATCCGCTCTTCGCAGGAAAAAACAGGGACGTCGATGTAACGGGCCAGGGGAGATTTCGGGAAGAGCAGCGGGACCGAAGGACCGCAGTCACTGATAAGGCCGAGCCGGCATCCTGTTTGCTTCAGCTTGTCCAGCGCTTGCAGGACTTCTGGCTCAGGTACGATTGCGTTGGCGATGAATTCGTAGTGAAAGGTGGCAGCCTGTGTAATCTGGGTTTGATTTGCTTGAACGCCGGCGCGACAACAGACATCGGAGACAAGGTCCTCGTAGGAGGTGTAGCGTCCCAAACAGCTGTCGTGGTAGGTTTCGCCCATGAGCTGCCAGAATTCCGGGTAGGGCACGCTGACCGCTGCGGCCATCTGCGCGTTTACCTGGTCGTACTCGCGGCGCGTGAAACTGTTGACCAAGGTGCCGAAGAGGTCGAAGATGACAGCTTTATGGCGCATTGTTTCTCTCAAGAGTGACCTGGCGTTTTACGAGGTGAAGAAATCAAAGACATTGCCCAGGTTCGAGGTGCTTGCCTTGTAGATCTCGGTGTACTGGCAGCGCGTACAGGTGACGGTGGTGAATTTTTTATTCTGGACGTCGAAGATCTTGGCAAAGGTGCCGCCGGTGGCCTGGAAGATATCGGTCTCGAACTCGAGATTGTCGCATTTGGGGCAGTTCCATTTTTCGTGCTGCATTGTTTTGGTATTCCTTGAGATTGGTGGCTCAAAAGCGAGCGACGCAGCGGTTGGTGGTTACAGCCGCGCTACCTGTGCAAGTTCCACCCGTTCAATTTCCGGGCTTCCTTTAGCTCATTGCGGGACACATGAAGATCTACGCTCAGCTGACTGCCCAATTCGGAGATGTCGATGGGGCTACCAGGCGCAAAAGACAGAGCCTTGTGAAGAGAGAAACGGTGCCGCAACACACAGATGTGGAGGGATAGACCCGGCGTCTCAACGTCGTTTTCGAATTCGCTCTGCACTTGGGCAGGCCGCGGTGCGGGCGTCGGCGGACAGCTAGAAGTTGGACCTTCGCATATAGGGCGCATCCGATGACTGGCTTGATCCGAAGTCTTCACCGCAGTAGCGGCACTTGATCGCTTCGGCTTTGACCAGTTCGGCGCAGTAGGGACAGTACTGCATTTCGCCGCTCTGAACCAATCTTTGCTCAAGCACTGGCTGATTCTTGGAGACTGCGATCGCCACGACAAAGCTCACCGGGCCCAGCAGCAGCCCAAGGACAGACCACACACACCCGCTTCGCCCCTTGTTGGTAGCGACGACAGCGCCGACAAGACCAAACACAAGCCAGATCGCTGCGAATGAGGCACCGTTAGTTAGCAACTCTGTTTGCCCGAGCAGGTCGGACAGATCGATTGGTGGTAGTTCCATTGTTGTTTCCTCTTTCCCTGGAAATCTATTTTCAGGTCATTACGGCTTGGACACAGCCACCCTATAACCTGCCTTCTCATACAACGTCTTCCCTGTGCTCTCTATCTCCTTCAGAAAAGAAGAGCCTTGTTTCTTGAGATATTCGTATTCGCCCTTGGTATAGACGACGAGGCCGATGGGAACACACCTGTTGACTGTTAGGAGGCGCTCCCTCACCATGAGCCTGCTCTGCATTCTATCCTCATAGGTCTGTGAGATATCCTCAGAGTCCAGAATGACCAACAGATCGATATCGCTTTCCGACTCTTCCGTCTCCAATGCATGGGAGCCAAATAGCACGATCCGAGAGGGATAAATAGTACTGAGTAGTGAGACGATTTCGTTCATGGTGCTGCTCTGGGCTTCCATATTCTTGCCGTCAAACCGTTGCCAAGGATCTCCAAGCTTCATGTCAAATCAGCATATAACGTTTGACCCATCTCTCATAATCAGATCGTTTCAAGAGCCCCTTCAGTACAGCACTGGACGCTAGTTGGCCCCGGTTTGGTTACAGTAAGGCCGACAAGTATACTGAATCCGCCTTCCTATCTACCAACTTGCCAGAGGAACCACAATGACACTCAATGATAAAATCGCAATCGTCACTGGGGGCGCGGTCGGGATTGGCGGCGCGATTGCGCGGCGGCTGGCCGCGGACGGGGCGAAGGTGTTGATCACCGACTTTGTGCCGGAGAAAGCCGCTGAAAATGTGGCCCGTATCGAGGAGAGCGGCGGCACGGCCTCCGCCTACGAGGTCGACATTTCGCAACCGGAACAGATTCGGCCGATGATTGAACACGCGGTTGCGCTTTGGGGCGGGCTTCACATTTTGGTGAACAACGCCTGGGGAACCTTAGAGCCGGACGGCACAGCAATCACCCTGACTGAGACTGCCTTTGACCGGGCGCTCAGCGCTTCGCAGAAGGCGGTCTTTCTGAGCGCGAAGCACGGTGTACCGCACATCGAGGCCAGCGGCGGCGGCAGTATCGTCAACATCTCTTCAGTGCATGGGCAGCTGGTTGCGCCGTCAAGCCTCGCTTATGAGATGACCAAGGCGGCGATCATCGCCATGAGCCGCCAGATGGCGCTTGATTTCGGGCCGATCGGCGTGCGCGTCAACTGTATCTGCCCCGGCCATATCGTGACCGAGCGCCAGGGCGAACGCTGGGAGATCAATCCTTCTCTGCTGCGTTTCTTTGACCAACACTATCCTCTGCGCCACACTGGCGTGCCTGACGACATCGCCAATGCGGTGCGCTTCCTCTGCTCCGACGAGGCCGGATTCATCACCGGCCACACGCTGGTCGTTGACGGCGGCATGACGATCCAACTGCAGGAAAATCTGGTCCTCGATACAGCCAGGTACTTCCGGGATAATCCTGAAATCGACCTGGACACCTAGTAGCCGATGCCCCGCAGATAGGTGACCATTCCCGCGCTGCGTTTGGCCTCGCTCAGAGGATCATCGCGGCCGGGGATCGGCTGGCCGGGGCAGGCTGTCACCCAGCGATCGTAGCCGATTTCATCCAGAACGACCCGAATGCCCGGAAAATCGACGTTCTCGTGTTCGCCGACCTGGCACCATTGGGGATCGTAGAATCCGTCTGCGCGGCGGGTGGTGGTGGCCCAGTCCTGCAGGTGCACGTAGTTCAGCTGGGCGCTGAAATCCCGCAGCGATGCGACGGCGTCATAGCCCCATAACTGTGCGTGCGAGACGTCGATGCACAGCTTGGCGGTGCGCAGATTGTCCATGTAAAGCTTCCAGTGGTCGATCGAATCAACCAGCAGATTGGTATGGATGTGATAGGTCAGCTCGAGGCCGAACTGGGCCGCGTATTCGGCCCATTCGTCGGCTCCTTCTGCGGCCGCCAAGACATCATCATCGGTGACGGGGCCGTTGTCCGGCTTGCCGCCATTCATGTACATGAAGCAGTCGCAGCCCATTTCGGCTGCGAACTCCATCCGCCGCCGGTTCAGCTCGACGTTTTCGCGATCGCGGCTATCCGGCGTTCCGTTGGCCGTCAGGACGATAAGGGGCATGCCGGCGTCGGCGCAGACACGCCGCAGCCGCGTGGGCGTACCCATCCAGTTGAGGGGCAGCCGGCTCTCCCAGCCCTGCCATCCTGACTCGGTCAGCTTGTTGAGGGCCGGCTCCAGGTCCGGATTTTGCCAGCGCAACGTACTGTAGGCGAGCTTGTAGCTCATGTGGGTTCTCCTTTGCCCGGTGGGAAGTAGTTTTTATTCAGTGCGCGTCACGTCGTCCTGGGGTTGATAGCCAAGATGGCTGCGCGTCTCCTCGAGACTCCAGGCCATACCGGTGTTGGCAGACATGCCGTTTACAACGATGGCCGGCGCGGGCCACTGACTGGCGTCGGCGTTGATGGCGCGTTCAAACAGGTGCGCAAAGTCCCGGTTCGACAACCACATCAGGCGGAACCAGCGCTCCGCCCGCCGGTATCCTTCCGGGTCGGGGTGGGAATCGGCGGCGCCGCTCTCCGCGCGGGGCTCGCCGGTGGCATTGAGCGTTTCGGGAAGGTTGGCGCCCGGCTGACACCAGCCGATACGGACGCTCACAAAAGTGGTGGTGTCGTTGGCCTGCGCACCGAGCGCCTGGCAGATGCGTTCGCCCACCATTTTAGTTGTTGAATAGGCGGTGGCGTCGAGGGGCGGGTCAGTCTCTGCCCAGAAGGTGCCAACGCCGAGGGGTCGGTCGGGGGTCAGCGTGCCTGGACCCACGGTCGCGGCGAGGGGATTGTCTTTGTAGCGGCCCATCACGTGATTAGAGGTGGCGAAGACAAAGCGCTCGACGGAAGGGCTGCCCGCTGCGGCAAGCGCTACATTGAGGGTAATGTCGATGGAGATGGCGGCTTCGTCCCAGCTGGCGTCGGGGTAGGGGTTGAATGCGGCGAAGTGAACGACTGATTGCACGCGCTGCAGCGCATCGCGCCAGCGGCTGTCGTGGGGATCGGTCAGGTCACATTCGAGCAGTTCGATTGCCGGGGTCGTGCCTGTCGTGTTCTGCGCGGCGGCAGCCTGCAATGTCTGCAACTGTTGAGACGACGGTGCGCGCAGGTCCAGCCCAATCAGCAGCGGGCAAGAGCTGGTGCGGGCCAGGTGGAGCAGCAGCTTTGTACCCAGATTGCCAAGTCCGCCGGTTACGGCAACGGAACGAGAGGAAGACATAAGGTAATTATCTCCTGCCGTCGGACTGCGCCATCAGCAACAGTTTTATTGAATCGAAGTAACTACGCAGCCGCAACTGATTCGCAACCCTGAACGAGGGGAGCAAAGGTGTTCTTTCTCCCCACATAGTTGTATTTTGGGCGGTCGGCCGCAAGCGGCCTCTCTTGTGCAGGGGCTGCGCCCCCGCAACGCCCCCCTCCAAAACCATCCCTCACCGACCGTGTGTGCGCATTCCAGCAGTGCGGCTCCAGCAACGCGGCTGCCGCCAACCGAATACGCAATAAGATTGCCTGAATGGCGACGGCGATAAAGGGCTGGTCAAGGCAGGCACTTTATATGGCTTAGGAGTTACGAATCGAATCAAAAGGCGGGCCGGTCAACACAAGGTCCACCGACCCGCCTTACTGAACAAGAAAGATACGCGGTTCGCCGCTCGTTTCCAGTGCGGTTACTGGCCGCGAGTGATTGCGAACTGATGGCTAGGCGCCGTTCTTCTCCCAGATTGCTTCCAGCAGCCGCGCCGGCGACATTGGCAGTTCAGTCGGCCGCACGCCGATGGCATCGTAGATGGCGTTGGCGATGGCTCCGGCTGGTGGGACGATCGGCACTTCGCCGACGCCGCGCACGCCGAACGGGTGGTCCGGGTTGGTAGCCTCTACCAAAACGGTCTCGATCATGGGCAGATCGAGCGCGGTGGGCATACGATAATCGAGGAGGCTGGCATTGAGCAGATGGCCCTCGTCGTCGTAGATGTACTCTTCATTCAGGGCCCAGCCGATTCCTTGCACGACGCCGCCCTGGACCTGGCCTTCCACATAGCTGGGATGGATCGCTTTGCCGACATCCTGCACGGCGGTGTAGCGTAGGATCGTGACTTTGCCGGTGTCCGGATCGACCTCAACGTCAACAACATGGGTGCCGAAGCAGGGGCCGGCGCCGCCCGTATTCATAGTAACGCTGGCGGTGAGCGCTTCGTAACCGCTGGACAACTGTTGTGCCGCTTCTTTGAAGCCAATGCTGTGGCCGTTGCCCCGGAACTGGCCGTTCTGCCAGGAGATGTCAGATGCTTCCATTTCCCAGTAATCGGCCAGTTGTGCGCTCATCTTCTTGCGCAGTTCCAGCCCCAGTTGATGGGTGGTGACGCCGATCTTGTGGGTGACGCTGCTGCCGCCGGTGCCGCCGGTGTAGCCGATCGAGTCGGTATCTACGACCTGCGGGTTGATGTCTTCGGCTGCGACGCCGATTGTCTCGGCCAGCATCATCGCGGCAGAGGCGCGGGTGCCGCCGATATCGGCCGAGCCTTCCATCAGGTTCACAGTGCCGTCGGCGTTCACAATCGCGGTGACGCTTGAAGGGCCGGCGCCATTGAACCAGAAACCGGACGCCACGCCCCGGCCCCGATTCGTACCTTCGTTCGGGGTGGCGGTATGGGGATGATCGATGGCGGCTTCAACGGTCTCTTTGTAACCGATGCGCTTGTATTCGGGCCCGTCGGGGCGGCGGTCTCCTGCCTGGGCGGCGTTGATGTGGCGGAACTCCAGCGGATCGATGCCCAGGATCTCGGCCAATTCGTCGATAACCGTTTCCGAAGCGAACGCGGCATTGGTGCCGCCGGGCGCGCGGTAGGCGCCGCTCTGGGGACGGTTCACGACAACGTCATAGCCATCGATGCGCAGGTTATCCAGCTTGTAGGGGGACAGAATCACGCCGGCGCCGGCGCCAACGGGTGAGCCTGGATAGGCGCCCGCCTCATACATCAGGTCGGCTTCAACTGCGGTGATGCGGCCGTCCTTGGTTGCGCCCATCTTCACTTTGATGTAGCTGCCCGAGGTGGGGCCGGTCGCCTGCAGTACCTCGGTACGCGTCAGCGCCATCTTGACCGGGCGATGTGCGCTCTTGCGAGAGAGTAGAGCCGAGGGCAGATCGGTGTAAGGGGTGAACTTACCGCCGAAACCGCCGCCGATCTCGGCCGGGGTTACTTTCACCTGAGAAACAGGTACCTGCAGAAGCGCGGAGACCGAGTCCCGGATCTGAAACGGACCTTGGGTGCTGGTCCAGATGTGAATCTGACCGTCGGGGCGCCATTGCACGGTCGACGCCTGCGGCTCCAGGTATCCCTGGTGGACCATTGCGGTTGTGAACTCGCGCTCGACAATTGCGTCGGCCGCGGCGTAACCGGCTTCGAGGTCGCCGCGTTCGTGGCGGAAATGTTGTGCGACGTTGGTCGGCTTATCGCCGACTTCGCCCAAAGCGACGGTGCGCAGTTCCGACAGGAGGATGGGCGCGTCGTCTGCCATGGCTTCGCGCACATCCAGCACCGGTTTGAGGACTTCATATTCTACATCGATCAGACCGACCGCTTCCTCGGCGATGTGGATGCTTGTGGCGGCAACTGCGGCGATTGCGTGGCCATGGTAGAGGACCTTGTCATGGGCGAGCATATTGGCGCTGAGATACCTCAGATTGACCGCGTCTTCACCCATCTCCTGAATTTTGTCCGCGGCCTCGGCCAGGTCGGACGAAGTAACGATGGCGGTGACACCGGGCAGTGCCTCGGCTTTGCTGGTATCGATACTCAGGATACGTGCGTGGGCATGGGGACTGCGCAGGTACTTGCCGTACAACATCCCCGGCACATTCTGGTCGGCGGCATAGCGGGCCGCGCCGACAACCTTATCCACACCGTCGTGCCGAATGGGCCGGGTCCCCACCACCTGGTAGTTTCCGGACATAACCGAATTGCCGTTCTCAGCCATAAAAGTCTCCTTAAGAGTTGGTTACGTGTGTAAAGTCGCTTGCAGATCCCTGCAAATTTAACTTTTGCGAGCAGATCGATTGGCCGCCGTCATGGATTTGGGAGGTCTTGTTATCGACCTTGCAGACAATCGGTATGGGGTCCTGCCGACCGAATTGTGGCCTTGCGGGACCTTCTAACTGATTATATCAGCCCTTTTCTGTTGGATTGCCATTGACTACGAGGATACGATATCTGACACATGAATCGGATTGTACCGATCTTCGTTCACTCCGTCAAACAATCCTCAAGTTGGGGACGTCCCCGGAGTGCGGGTTTAGCTGTGAAGGGCATGAATTCAAGAGTCTTGTTGGCGCAATCGGGCCAGTTCGGCTTCAAGTGCTTGCGCACGCTCTTCTGCAACGCGCTGGGCGGTCACAGCTGCCTGATAGCCAGGTATGACATACCCTGCGTATGTATCGTCCAGAGCCAACTCCGCCAATTCCGGTTGCCGCCACAAATCCTGATGTCGGAATTGAAATCCCGGAAGCAGTTCTGAGTGGACCACCTGCTCGTTATCGGCGTGAATTTCCTCGTAAAGTGCCGCTGTCGGGGCAAGACGGTAGAAGCGCATATGGTCGCCGTTGGGATCGAGAATGTAGTACTCTTTCACCCCGGCCAGTGCATAGTCGCGTTTTTTCTCTTCGGTATCTCGTTCAGCTTCGGCCTGTGTGGAATCGGACAGCGCCTCCACAACCATGTCGCAGACCCCGGCGAAATGACGTTGGTCAATGCGCCCCCATGACACCGGGTTGCTATTCAGGATCACGCCGATGTCCGGTTTTCGCACCGCTCCCCGCTGGCCGGATGGTTCTTCGGGGTCCGCAATGGTCAGGACAAAGCCGGTCTCCAGATTGATGAGATCTGCAATTTTGTTCGTTTCCAAGTAGCGGCGCAGAAGGTCGAGAAACCAATTGTAAAGGTTGAGTTGAGGCCTATTGGGCAATGGTTTTGCCTCCAACCTGCCGTTGTTCCATTCATAGCTGACGTCGAAGTCCGGGTAGGGGTTCTCATACCACTTGGCCCAATACTCCTCCAGGGTGACGTAACGGCCGTCATCCGGCGCAAACTCATTATTGCTGAGATGCTCCCGGCGCCCATTTTTTTGGCGCGGCGAGGAACGACGACCATTATCTTGGTCGATATTCGTCTGTTCCCGATGGCTGTCTCGCATCACCTCATTGGATTCCATACTGTCTCCTCCGGCCCTACGCGCAGCAGGTGGGCTGTGCCGATTCTAACACGAGTCCGGCGGCGTAGGGTAACGGGAGGTCTGCCGCCATTCCAAGATGATGTCGTCGTTGGAGAGGCCGGACTCGACGTGCGCTGAACGAACCCGATGAACTTGCAGGACAGGCCGACAGCCTGAACGGACGGCGCGCCATCGACGGTTAATGATGGTGGGCATAGTGGTGCGCAAGGATATCTTTGCCGAAGTCGTTGGCCGGATCCCGCCAAACCGAGTGGATATGATTGGCGTCGTTTTGCGTGTTGTCGTATTCACATACGAAGCGCGAACCTTGAATGCGGTAGTAGTGCCCCTGTCTCTTCTCCAGGCCGCCTGCCCAGGCGAAGTGGATTCCGTCGAGCCCGGACTCGCCGAGGTGGTGCCACTCGATCTCAGCCAGTTCGTCCGGCATTCGATGGATGTACTCGCCGATGAGTGCCAGCAGGAGCTCCTGCTGATCGCCGTTCATCCGGCTGCGGCAGATGCCGCGGGGTGTATCGGAGTAGCGCAAGGCTTGGACGTGCTCATCGTCCAAGCCATGGGCATCTTTCCAGACGTTCAGGCCGGGGTGGTTGGCAGGCACATGGAATGTACCTTCAACGATTTCTGGCAGATTGTAGAGTACATTGTCCGGCGGCGCGGCGGGAGAGATGGTTGCGGTTGTGAGGGCCTCCTCATCAAAAGAGCGGACGAGTTCCCGGGCCAGATCTTCGACGCCTGCCAGGGGGCGGAGCGCGGCCGCGGGGCTGAGAGACGCATCGGCCGGGTTTGAACCGAAGAACATTGGCGTGGGTGAGATGATTTTCCCATCAGCAATCGTGAAATTGAGCGAGATATGATGGCCTTCAAAACGCCATCCCCACAGGCCCTTCTCATCGGGGCTGCCGAAAACGGTCAGGAAGTAGAGCTGTGGATCTCTGCCCGGATGCGTACGCTCCCAATCTTCCAACATATCAAGAGCGCTCTCTATTCCCATCACGGTCGAGGCGGTAACAAAACCGGTGCGACTGAGACCGGCATTTACCAATTGGAGAGCTTTTTGCCGTTGCGGAAAGCCCATTTCGGACAGAGAGAGCCCCTTGCGCAGAATGGGTGTGTAATGCCAGTTTGTGCGCTCTTCCTTATCGGCAAAGGGAACTACCGCTCTGTGTTTCTGGTCTATGGACAGAGAGGCGAGAAATGCAGCCGCGGCTTCACCCATACGCCGGACGACAGTTTGCGCGCCAGCGCCGGTCAAGGTATCGATTGTGTTTGTCATGCGCGCATCCTTTGTGCGAGAATCTGCGAATCTACCTGTTCAAGCGAGCGGATGCCGGCCGCCATGTGCGGGGCTTCCGCTCTGGTTGGCGCAGAAATTCCACGCCCTTTTGGTGTCGGGGGCTGGAATCGGCGAGCAGCCATGTCCAGCGGTCTTTTGTCTGGCGGCGACCAGATGCCGGGTGCGCCCAATCGTACCTCAAATGTGCGGATTGCTCAACAAGCGGGAACTGCAGCTGACGGGGGCTCGGGGCCAGGGGAGAGGAACAGTGCGGCGGTGGCGAGGCTTGGTTTTGGAGGGGGGCGTTGCGGGGGCGCAGCCCCTGCACAAGGGAGGGCCGAAGGCCCGACCGCCCAGAGGCAGATTAAGGCTGTGCTTACTCTCGAAATGGGCGCCAAGAGGAAGTGCGACGTTTTGCCAAAAACAGTGCTTCCGCGAAAGGACCATGTTGGGTATAATACCCCCGCCCTGCTTGATTTCCGTCTTTCGTCTGAAAGGGATATCCGGCAATCGAACCTACGGTTCAGTGGGCCAACGGACAAGTCATGGAAGAAATCCTAACAGCGGTGCTCCCTTTGCCGGAAGACTATGGTGGCCGGCGGCGGAGTTCTATAGAAAGAAGAGTCCAACAGATCATTGAGCTGGTGGAGGGGAAGAACAACCTCCTGGTTCTGATGCACAATGATCCGGACCCAGACGCAATCGCCAGTGCGCGCGCACTGGAGGAGTTGTTGCGCATCCACGCTCCAGCCACGGGCGTCACACTGGGACACGGCGGCATCATCGGCCGGGCCGAGAACCGTACGATGGCCGATGAGATCGTGCCCCACAAGGTCCGCATTTCGCAGCGGGCGGCGGCGGCGGAGATGAGCGTATATGACGGTGTGATGCTGGTCGATACGCAGCCTGTGGCCGCCAATCATCTACTGTGGAGCACCGACTACCCCGGCGAAGAGGTGCTGGCCGCGATCGATCATCATCCGCCGCGGCGCAGCCAGCTTCGGGCCAAAGTCCACGACGTGCGTCCGGATGTGGGCGCCTCCTCCACGCTATTGTGCGAATATCTGGCGGTGGCGGAAGTGCCGATCGACAGGCGACTGGCGACGGCCCTCTTCTACGGGATCAAGTCGGATACGCTGGGCCTTAGCAGGCAAACGTCGGCCCTGGATATCTGGGCGTACTCGACCTTGCGTCATCTAGTCGAGACTGACCTGCTGAACCGTATTGAACATGTGCAGGTTCCGCGCACATATTTTCGCAGCATAAGCGATGCTCTAGCCAATACGACAATCTACACGGTCTCCATGCCTAGCGCGGTCGATGAGGAGGATGAAGAGGATGAAGAGGAGGCGGAGGAGGCGGAGGAGATCCTGGAAGAGGATGAGACGGACGGTTACAGGTCGGACCTTGAGCGATTCGATCTTGATATAATCGCGCTCTCGCGCATGCTTGCGCCCGGCAGTCCCGGTCCGCCGACAGGCGAGCAGGATGGGGGCGAGGATGCGGACGGGGGAGACGAAGAGTCGGAAGAAGAGACTGAGAGGGCGGGCGATATTGCCGTCAGCCTGCTTTTTGATATGCCGCGGCCCGATATGGCGGCAGAGGTGGCGGATCTCTTGATGCGCATGGAAAATGTCGCATGGGTCGTTTGCCTGGGGATTTTCCAGGACCAGGGCGTGATGTCTGTACGCGCGTCAGATTCGAACGCTAAGGCCGGCCGTTTGGTACGCATCATCGCCGGTAGGAACGGCTCCGCGGGCGGTCATAATACGATGGCCGGCGGGCGTATCCATCTACCCGATAAAACGCCAGCAGAACGGATTGCCGAGTTGCATGCGCTGGTGCCCCGCTTTCTCAAGGAGTTGGGCGCCGGCGACGACATGGGCGTCGCTCTGCTGGAGGCCGAATAGAGTAAGGTTACGCCCCTGCTCGGAAGGGGTGCGAAGGAGTTGCTTGATGCCGATCAGCGCCCCATCGCTGGGAGACGAGGAAGACAGCCGCGATCCCCGCTTTCAGGATGACGACCTGTACGAGTCAGAAAGTTTGGAATTCCCGGGACTGACAGCCGACCAGGCCGAAGCCGTGCTCAAAAGGCTGGGCGCCGGTGTGGTCGAGAAGCTGGCGCTGGTTGAGGGTATCGGCTGGCAGGCGCGCATCGAGCAGACCCAAGACGGCGTAACGATCCATTTCCGCGCGCATGACGAGTTGATCGATGACCTCCTGCGCCGATGCGAGCAGCAGGCAGAACGAGAAGCGTGACTGACCAGTGCGCAACCGGTTCGCTGTCTGAACGCAAGGCCTCTTGCCGCGCCGGCAGTAACATTGCATTCATCAAATACTGGGGCGTTGTCGACAGCACAACCTCAGCGGCGAGCGGCCAGCAGTTGGTGGTCAGCGACGATTTGAACATCCCGCTCAACAATTCAATCAGCATGACCCTGGCCGACGCGCATACAACCACGACGGTCGCCTGGGATAACAGCCCCGATTTGCCAACCGACAGGATTTCGATTGACGGAGTGCAGCTCCAGGGTGCGCCGGCAGAGCGAATTGGCGCCCACCTCGACCGGTTGCGCGCCTTGGCCGGTGTTTCGGACAGAGCCCACGTAGTCAGCAACAATAATTTTCCGATGGCCTCCGGCATCGCCAGCTCGGCCAGTGGATTCGCCGCGCTCACCGTCGCCGCGGCTGCCGCGTTGGGTCTCCAACTGGACGCCGCGCAACTCTCTGCCGTGGCCCGGCAAGGGAGCGGCTCGGCCAGCCGCAGTTTGTTTGGCGGCTTTGTCGAATGGGAGCGGGGTTGGGGAGAAGGGGAGTCATTTACCTGTCCTGACGCTACCGTTCTCGATTCTCTTAGTGTGGCCCACCAGATGTACGATGAAGGCCATTGGGCGCTGCGAGATATCATCGCCATTGTCAGCGCCGGCGCCAAGAAGGTCAGCAGCAGCAGCGGGCACCGTTTGGCGGCGACAAGCCCATTCAACGCCGCACGCACAGAGTGTGTCAGTGAGTGGCTGGCAACTGTGCGTCGCGCGATCGCCGCGCGCGACATATCGCTGCTCGGGCCCATCCTGGAAGCGGACGCGCTGGCGATGCACGGGGTGATGATGACGAGCGCGCCGAGCCTGCTCTACTGGCAGCCGGGCACGCTGGAGGTGCTGCATGCGGTGCGGGCGTGGCGCGAGGAGGAAGGCGTGCCGGTCTATTTTACGATCGACGCGGGGCCGAATGTGCATCTGATTTGTGAAGCGGACGCGGCGACTGAGGTTGAGCGGCGTTTGCGTGCGCTGCCGGCGGTGGGCAGGGTACTCAGTAGCGGTCCCGGGGCTGGGCCGCAGTTGCTGGATGGGCATTTGTTCTGACGGGCCAGGAGGGATCGACAGAACTTCCGGCAGCTCGCTTACTCCCCCCGATTTCTTCATTTCACCTTAACTATTTTGCCACATACAGTGCCTGTTTTGACCGGCCCTTCATGCCCGTCTTCATTCAGGCAATCCGATTCGGTATTCGGTTGGCAGCCGCCAGGTTGCTGGAGCCGCACGGCTGCGCTGAAGGCGTAAGGTCGCTGAGGCATGGTTTTGGAGGGGGGCGTTGCGGGGGCGCAGCCCCTGCACAAGGGAGGCCGCTTGCGGCCGACCGCCCAAATGCTAAGAGAGGGTTATCAGCTTCACTCGACGGACCACTGCGGCAGAACTCACTCCTTAACCGACGCCACCGGCGTGGCGCTGCGGTTGGGTGCCTCAGTTACCCGGCACCTGCAGAATCCACAGGTCTGGGTGTGCGTAGTGGGCAGGCGAGAGTTGGTTCCTGGACGTGGCCGCGGTGACTTGCGGCCGCTCTGGGCGGGGATATACTGCCGACCATTTCGCTGCCACTTTTGTGTCCGCCGTCCTATGCATCCCCAACGGGCGCGAATCGGCGAAATCGTGTACAATGTGCGAATCTTGTCGGGCATAGCTTGCCGCGGCTCTGCTCGTCAGTCACTGTGGTCAGCGGCGCTCTCCTGGCCGGAACTGCTGCATATACAGATCCCCGGCTCGAAAGCCTTTGCCAGTCCAACAGGGAACGAGACCGAACTGGCATCCCTCTATGCGGACAAGATCTTGATTCTATTGGGAACGACAACCGATGGAAGCCGCTTGCGCATTGGTGCGCCGGTTTCGGTTGGATCAGTTCCAACGTAGTACAGCGTTAGCCTATCAGCGGGCACTATGAATCCCCCTACGGATGAACGCTGTGAAAGGCACAGTAAGTCATATGTCAGAAAGTCAGCATGCTAACCGCTCAGGCGGCCTTACAGCCGTAGATGATTTCACGGGCGCCGCTGAAGGCAGCCTACAGGCAGTTGTGCGCGATGACCAGGGCCTGATCCTGACCGACAAGCCGGAGGAGTCGGCCGTCCTGGTCGGTGTCAGCGTCGCCGGTAAGCCCGGCATCCTCTCGATGGAGGACTCCCTCACCGAACTGGCGCAGCTGGCCGAGACCGCGGGGCTGGAGGTGCAGGGAGAACTGACGCAGCGGCTCCAGCGACCCCATCCGGCCACTTTCATCGGCGCCGGTAAATTGGGCGAGCTGAAGACGCTGGTTCTGGAGCTGGGCGCCAATGTCGTAATCTTTGATGAGGAGCTTTCGCCGCGCCAGCAACGCGAAATCGAGCAGGTCCTGGGTGAGGAGGTCAAGGTAATCGACCGCACTGCCCTGATCCTGGACATTTTCGCCCGCCATGCCAAGACCAGAGAAGGGGCGGTGCAGGTGGAGCTGGCGCAATATGAATACCGGCTGCCGCGGCTGACCCGAGCCTGGACACACCTGGCGCGGCAGGCCGGTGGACGCGCGGGCGGCGCCAGCGGCGGGGTAGGCGTGCGCGGCCCCGGGGAAACCCAGTTGGAGGTGGACCGGCGGGAGATCGGCCGCCGCATCTCCCATCTTAAGCGCGAGCTGGAAGAGGTTCGCCACCACCGCGAACGGTACCGGCAGCGCCGGCAGAAGTCAACCACGCCGATCATCGTTGTGGTCGGCTACACGAACGCGGGCAAGAGCACCCTGCTCAACGCGGTCAGCGGCGCCGGTGTGCTGGCCCAGGACCAGTTGTTTGCCACGCTCGACCCGACCACGCGCCGCGTCGAGCTGCCCAGCGCGCGCACTGCATTGTTCACCGATACGGTCGGATTCATCCAGAAGCTGCCGACCGCGCTGGTGGCCGCATTCCGGGCGACGCTGGAAGAGATTACCGAGGCGGACTTGCTGCTGCATGTGGTGGATATCTCGCACGCGAATGCCGATGAGCAGGTAACCGCGGTGGAAGAGATGTTGGAAGAGTTGGGCGCCGGCGATAAACCGCTTGTGACGGCGTTGAACAAGATCGACCTGCTCAACCCAGAGGGTCAGGGAGGATCTGGCCTTGGGGCGCAGAAACAACACGCGCTGCAGGACTACCCGTCTCCCGTGCTGATCAGCGCCCACACAGGTGAAGGCATTCCCGAACTGCTGGCTGAAGTTGATGGCAAGCTGCAGGAAAGGATGACGCGGCTGCGGCTGCTGCTCCCTTACAGCAAGGGCGACCTGGTCTCTCTGATTTATGAGCATGGTCGCGTGGAACGGGAAGAATTTACTGAAGATGGGACACTGATCGAAGGCAGGCTGCCCGCCCATCTGGCCGGCCGTGTGCAGGCATGGAGCGTGGAGGGGCCGGATAGCCGGTAGGCAGAATGACCTTAACAGGCCGGAAAGTGCGCTGAACTTCAGTGGACTTCCGGCAGTTATCGACTCGTATAACAGCAGAGGGCCGCAGAAGAAATGACAAAACCGACAGTTGTAGTGACCCGCCAATTGCCTGAGGCGGCGATCGCGCCAATCCTTGAGAAATGTAACGCTCGCTACTGGGACAGTGAAGAGCCGATAGATCGCAACACGCTGCTGGAATGGGTGGAGGGCGCGGACGGGCTCTATTGCCTGTTGACCGAAACGATCGACGATGAACTGCTGGACGCGGCCGGACCGGGGCTGCGGGTTGTGGCCACGATGTCGGTCGGCTACGATCACGTGGACGGGTCTGCGCTGGGCCGACGGGGCATTCTCTTGGGAAATACGCCGGGCGTGTTGACGGCAACGACGGCGGAGTTGGCGCTGGCGCTGCTGCTGGCGACCGCGCGGCGTCTTCCGGAAGGTACGCAGGCTGTGCAGGACGGGACGTGGCCCAGCTGGCGGCCGATGTGGATGACAGGCCGCGATATCCACGGCAGCACAGTCGGACTGGTCGGCCTGGGACGGATTGGCGCCGCGTTCGCGCGCATGCTCGGCGGTTTTGACTGCCGCATTCTCTACACTGGGCCCCGAGAAAAGCCTGAGGCGGCGCGGGAGGTGGGCGCGACATTTGTGGCGATGGACACGCTGTTGCAAGAAAGCGATTTTGTGGCGGTTCATTGCCCTCTCAACGACCAGACCCGTTCTCTCTTCAGCGTCGACGCCTTTCGCAAAATGAAATCGACGGCAGTATTGATTAACACCAGCCGCGGCGGCGTCGTTGATCAGGAAGCGCTCTACGAGGCGCTGGTGCAGGGAGAGATTGCAGCCGCCGGGTTGGACGTCACTGATCCGGAGCCTCTGCCGGCGGATCACCCACTGGTCTCGCTGGATAACTGTGTGATTCTGCCCCACATTGGCAGCGCCACCGTCGCCACGCGCACGAAGATGGCGGTGATGACGACCGAGAATCTGCTTGCAGGCGTCGAGGGTCGACCGCTGCCGAATTCGGTCGTTCTGTCGTAGGAGCAGGGTTGGGCGGCAGTCAGGGCAGAGGTAAGAGTGTTACAAAATTTGCCAAAATGGTATACAGTTACTGAAACGACCAGTAACGGTTTCGCAACCGAATGGAAAGGGATGTTCCGGCAATGAGTAAGCAGACGCTAACCATAACCGATAACCGCACCGGCAATACGATTGAACTGCCGATCGAACATGACACCATCCCGGCCATCGGCCTGCGCCAACTGAAGGTGCAGGCCGATGATTTTGGCATGATGGCCTACGACCCGGGCTATACCAACACGGCGGCCTGCAAGAGTCGAATCACGTATGTCGACGGCGACAAGGGCATTCTTCGATACCGGGGGTATCCGATTGAGCAGTTGGCGGAAAAGAGTACTTTTCTGGAGGTGGCGCACCTGTTACTCTTCGGCGAACTGCCGACGGTGAGCAAGTTGACCGACTGGAACGCGCGCATAATGGCGCACACGCAGATCGACAAAGACCTGAAAGGTGTGCTCAAGACGTTCCGTGGGGACGCGCACCCGATGGGCATTCTGATCAGCGCAGTCGCAACGATGTCCACTCTCTACCCCGAGGCCAAGCAGGTTCATGACAGCGAGATTCGCTTACAGCAGGTCGTGCGTGTTCTCGGCCAGCTGCCGACGGCGGTCGCCTTCGCTTACCAGAACCTGCTCGGCCGGCCGCATACAGACCCCGACGGCGCCCTGGGCTATAGCGAGAATTTTCTCCATATGATGGGTCTCACTGGTGACGGCGAAGTCGATCCCGTTCTGGCGAGAGCGATGGACGTGCTGTTCATTCTACACGCCGATCATGAGCAGAACTGTTCCACCTCGGCGCTGCGCAACATCGCTTCGAGCGACGCCGATCCGTATTGCGCACTTGCCGGTGCGGTCGCGGCCCTGTACGGCCCGCTGCATGGAGGCGCCAATGAGGCGGTCCTGCGGATGCTGGCTGAAATCGGCGACACGAAGAAGATCCCGGCCTTTCTGGAAAGAGTGAAGAACCGGGAAGTGCGTCTGATGGGGTTCGGCCACCGGGTCTATAAGAACTACGATCCCCGTGCCCAGATCGTCAAGAAGATCGCCTATGAAGTTTTCGACGTGACCGGAAGCAACCCGTTGATCGATATTGCCGTGGCGTTGGAGCAGGCTGCCCTGGAGGACGACTATTTCGTCTCTCGCCGGCTATATCCGAATGTGGACTTTTACAGTGGTATCATTTACCAGGCAATGGGCTTCCCGGTCGAGATATTCCCGGTATTGTTTGCTTTGGGAAGGGCGCCGGGGTGGCTGGCCCAGTGGATGGAGCTTATGGGCGACGAGGAGCAGCGCATCGCCCGTCCCCGGCAGATCTTTCTGGGTGAAGCCGAGCGTGCCTACCTGCCGATCGGCGAGCGCGGCTAACTACAGTAGGCGAGCGTCGGAGCCACTAATCAGGGGTCACGAGACGTCGCCGTGGCCGCGCCAGAACTGTTCCACCTTCTCCTGCACCAGTGGATAGTTGTCGAGATCAGGGTCTTGGCGCAGAAGGTCCTGCGCGGCCTGCTGGGCCAGATGCAAGGTAGCGGTATCGCTTAGGTTCGCCATCATCAGATCGGGCAAGCCGCTCTGGCGCGTACCCAGAAAATCCCCGGGGCCGCGCAGTTCCAGATCCTTTTCCGCCAGTATAAAGCCGTCCGTCGTCTCCGCCAGGGCGTTGAGTCGTTGAGCCTGCGCGCCGCCTTTCACGCGGCTGATGAGCGCGCAGTAGCTCTCGTGCTCACCGCGGCCCACCCGGCCCCGGAATTGGTGCAACTGGGCCAGACCGAAGCGCTCTGCATCCTCAATCAGCATCAAGGTAGCGTTGGGAACGTCCACCCCCACCTCGACAACACTGGTGCTGACCAGGATGTCGAGATCGCCGCCGGCAAAGGAGCGCATGACCTCATCCTTCTCGGCGCCTTTGAGACGGCCGTGGAGAAGCCCGACGCGCAGATCGGGGAAGATTTCTTCGTCCAGGCGGGCGTGCGCGTCCACTGCCGCGCCGACATCCAGCTTTTCACTTTCTTCGACGAGGGGATAGATGATGTAGGCTTGACGGCCCTGCTGCACCTGTCTGCGCACGAAGCCGTAGAGGCGCTCCCGCTCGGTGGGCGGGAACCGCTTCGTCTTAATTGGCGTCCGCCCCGGCGGCAGCTCGTCGATGACGCTGACATCGAGGTCACCATATACTGTGAGCGCCAAACTGCGCGGGATTGGGGTGGCGCTCATCACCAGCAGATGGGGCACGGCTGTTTCTCCGCCCTTGTCGCGTGCGGCTGCCCGCTGGCCGACGCCAAAGCGGTGCTGCTCGTCGACCACGACAAAGCCGAGGTTGGCGAAAGCCACGTTTTCCTGGATGAGCGCGGTGGTGCCGACCACAATTTGAACGCTGCCGTCTGCCAGGCCGGTCAGGGCCGCCTCCCGCTCCTGCCCGGTTATGCGTCCGGTGAGGAGGGTGACAGTGGGTCTTGCGCCGTCGGCGAGTTCAACACCTTCAAGCAGGTTGCGCAGACCGCGGAAATGCTGCTCGGCCAGAATCTGCGTCGGCGCCAGCAAGGCGGACTGATAGCCGTTGGCGGCGGCGACCAACATGGCCGCGGCGGCGACGACGGTTTTGCCGCTGCCGACATCACCTTGTATGAGGCGGCTCATCGGCACCTGCCGGCCCATGTCTTGCCGTATTTCATCGAGCGTCCGCTGTTGCGCGGCGGTGAGGGCAAAGGGTAGGGTCGCCTGATAGTTTGCCAACAGTTCGTCGTCAACGGTCATCGCCGCTGCGTTGAGATGTTGAATCTCCTGCCTACGGCGCTGGACGCCCAACTGAAGATAGAAGAAATCATCAAAGATAATGCGTTTGCGGGCGTTGTCAAGCCGTTCCGACGTCTCTGGAGAGTGAATTTGCCGCAGCGCGTCGGTCAGAGGAATCAGACCGTAATGGCGGCGGAGCGCCTCCGGCAGGGGATCGTGAAGGGAGGTCAACCCCAGTTTGAGGGCTTCCTGAACCTGCCTGCTGACATCGTTGCTGCGCAGACCCGACGTCAAGCCATAGACGGGGAGGATGGGGCCGCCTTTGACGACGCTGGGACCGATCTCCTCGAAGATCGGGTTTTCCAATGTTTTGTGCCCCATATACATGCCGACAACGCCGCTGAGACGGTAGGTCTTTCCGATCCGCAGGCGATTTCTCATCCACGATTGGTTCCACCAGGTGGCACGGACCGTGCCGCTGCCGTCACTGAAGATCGCCTGCAGGATCTCCTTTTTAAAGGCAAATTTGCGTTCACTGAAATCCCGCAGATTGGCGACGATCGAAAGGCTCTCTCCCTCCTCCACATCGACAATAGGGCGCACACGGCTGAAGTCATCGTAGCGATGAGGCAGATGCCAGATGAGTTCGCCAATGGTTTCGATTCCCAGACGTGAATACTGTTCCGCCCTTTTTACCCCAATCCCTTTCAAATCGGTTATCGGTCGGTCTAGAACATTGGGCGGATCGGGCGCGTCTGTTTCGGCCTCGCCGCTCTGTGGTGAAACCTGATAGGCCGAGCCGGCATCGACCTGGCCTTCTGCCACTACTGTTTTCGGTTGGCGAGCCGCGGCCGGGCCGAATCGGTCTACGTTCTCCAGGGCCGGATCAGGCGGCGGCGGTTCGTCCAAGAGGCCGAGCAGTGAGTTCAGCAGCCGTTCACGTTCATCGCTCTCGGCATCGGCATAGCGGGTCAGGCGTTCGAGGATTTCCTGCAGCAGGCCGGGCTGGACGGAATCGGCCCTGGCGTCGGCCGCCCAGCGCTCGCAAAAGGCAGCCACTCCGCCAGCGAAGGCTCTCTCGCGCCAGCGGGTCTGGATTTCCAGATTCAGAAGATTGCGCAACCGTGTCAGGGCTTTCTCGGCCATTGTCAGTAAAGCCCCTCGTATACGATGACCCCCATTACACTGGGTCCGAGATGGGCGGCCAGGCTGGGCGGATAGCGCCATACTTTGGCCGAAATGTTCGGCAGCCCTTCCTCTAAACGTTCCAGCAGCTGTTCCTGCGTCTGCTCATAGCGGTGCTGAACCAATCCGATCCGTTCATTCTGGGCGAATTCGGCGATATAGTCGTACAGCTTTTCGGCGACATCTTCACGGGTCTGCACTTTTTCCAACGGGATCAGCTGGCCGTCTTCCATGGTTACCATGGCTTTGATCCCCAGCATCGTGCCGAGCACACTTTGCGCTGCGCCGAGGCGGGCGCTGCGTTCCAGGTAGTACAGAGTTTCGGCGAAGAAGGTCACATAGATGTGGGGGATTGCGCCGTTGACGATACGTGCGACTTCATACAGGTCGGCCCCTCCTTCGGCAGCCTCGGCGGCCAACTCTGCCAGCATTCCGAGGCCGATCGCCGTTGTCTGGCTGTCCATAACCCGGATGCGATAGCGCCCCATCATCATATCGGCGGCCTTGCGCGACTGACTCCACATAGGACTGAGGGAACTGCTCATATGGATGGCCACGATCTCCTCGGCATCCTGGCCGAGCCGCTGATAGACATCCATAAGGCGACTGATGTCGGGGGCCTCCACTTCCGGCAGCAGAATGCGCCCGCCGGACTGGTTTTCCCGGATCAGTTGAAAGAGCCGGTCGGCGCTGAAACCGTCGGCATCCTCATAGCGCTCCCGTCCAATCTTCAGCACCTGGGGGATCACTTCAATCGAATATTTTTCTATAATTTCAGCCGGAATGCTGGCGTCACTATCAGTAACAATACGAACCTTGCTCACAGCAAATGCTCCAACTTTTGACAACCGAACAGCCGTATGCTAATCTCAGACTATTCAGTGATAAGTGATCATTGGTTGGGTGTCAGTGGTGTTTCACTGACCTTGAGCCAACGACGAACCGGAGGGAATAGATCATGGCGAAATGCCAGAAGTGCGGTAAGGGTCCTCAGTTTGGAAACAATCGTCCCTGGTCCAGAAAGGCCACACGGCATAAGTGGAAGATCAACATTCAGAAGGTCAAAATGCTTGAGAATGACAGGTTGGTTTCCCGTCGCCTGTGCACCTCCTGCATCCGCACGCTTGCGAAGGCCTGATTTTCCCTGCTGCAACATTTGTGACAAATCATCAGAAGCGTTGGGCCATTGCGCCCGGCGCTTTTTTTGTGCCGTAAACCGCGCTGCTTTGGAAAACGCCGACCTATGCATCCATCGCGTTGCGTAGCTGCCCGCAACCGGCATCGATTTCGATGCCCCGGCGGATACGTACCGTTGCCGAGATGCCGCCCTTTTGCAATATATCAGCGAACCGTTGGGTGTCTCTGTCGCTGGTCGGCTGAAATTGGCTGTCGGGAATCGGATTAAGGGGAATAAGATTGACATGGCACAGCATCCCCTTCAGCTTGTCCGACAGATCTTCGGCCAGGGCGGGGCTGTCATTTATGCCCCGCATCAGGGCGTACTCAAAGGTCACGCGGCGATTGGTCTTGGCAATATAGCGACGTACTGACTTCAGCAGGTCATCGACCGGATAGCGCCGACTGGGGGGAACCAGCTTGCTGCGCAGGGCGTTGTTGGGCGCGTGCAGGCTGACGGCCAGATTCACCTGCAGCCCCTCGTCTGCCATGCGGTCGATCATTGGAATCAGGCCAACCGTACTGAGGGTGATGTGGCGTGCGCCGAGCCCGAAGCCGTCGGCGGCGGTCAAGCGGCGGATGGCCGTCCACACATTCTTATAGTTGTGCATTGGCTCGCCCATCCCCATCAACACGATGTTGGTCACCGTGGTCGGCCGCTTCACCCGCATTTTTGGCCCCTCGCCACTATCATTCAAATAACGGGCAAAGAACAGGACCTGGGCCACAATCTCGCCGGCGGTCAGATTTCGTCGCAGCCCGCCTAGCGCGGTTGCGCAAAATGAACAGCCCATGGCGCAACCGGCCTGACTGCTGATACAGAGCGTGCGCCGCTTGTCATACAGCATGAGGACAGCTTCGACCGTCTCCCCATCCGGCATCTGAAACAGCACCTTCTGGGTGTCTCCGGCCTTGGAGACGCGCTGGGTGATAGGCGTCAGCGGCGTGAGCGTTGCCGTTGCAGCCAAGCCCTCGCGCATTGCCTGCGGCAGATTCGTCATCTCTTCAAAGGAGCGCGCGTATTTCTTGTAGATCCACTCCTCAATCTGGCGAATGCGGTATGTGGGTGCGCTCGCAGGCCGCACATTGGGGCCGGTATGGCGAGACGGCAGCGAATTGACGACGTCTGCAATCTCTTGCAGAGAGCAGTCCAATAGCGAACGGCTGTTTGGGGAAACTGTGGGCGGCGTAAGTGGAATGGTCTTCATCTTTACAATTGTAGCGCAGCTATTCAGTTGCCGTCAAAAAGTGGCCCGATCGCGCCCTATCACGCTGATGTCGGCTCTCGCCCTCGCGGTGGTGACGAGTGACTAGCTGGGCCGACGCGCAGGCAGCGTTCAACTGTCGGCCTGGCGAAAGGCGTCGAGAAGCTCGGGCAACCCGGGCAGAATCAGGTCTGGCCTGGGCGTGATTGTACGAAATTCCTCTTCAGTCGTGATACCGGTCAACACTGCGGCGGTGGGCATACCCAACTCGATGGCGCCGGCGATGTCGGTTTCGTAGCGGTCTCCGACCATCAGCGTGGAGGCCGCGGTTGTGCCCAATTTGTGCATAGCCTGTTGGAACATGCCGGCGTTTGGTTTGCCGATCACGGTCGGCGTGACGCCAGTAGCTGCCTCCAGCAGGGCCAGCAGCGCGCCGGTGCCGGGGATCTGGCCCCGTTCGCTGGGAAAGGAGGTATCGCTGTTTGTGCCAACGAAGCGGGCGCCGGCGCGCACGGCCAGGGTGGCATCAGCCAGGCGTTCGTAGCGCACACTGAAATCGATGCCGGAAACGACCACGTCGGCCACTTGCGCATCTTCGACAAGGGTAATACCTTCCCGTTCCAGTGCCCGGCGCAGGCCGTCCTGGCCGATCATGAAGGCGCGTACGCCATCCGGATACTCCTCCGCCAGCCAACTGGCGGTCGCCAGTGCGCTGCTGAGAATGTGCTCCTCGTCGGCGCCGATACCCATACGGGCGATTTTCTCGACGAACTGAACCGGCGTGCGCGACGAATTGTTAGTTACGAACAGCCAATTTCGATCGGTCGCCTGCAGATAGTCCAGCAGTTCTTGAACGCCGGGCAGGGGCTCCTCTCCCACATAAACAACGCCGTCCATATCCAGCAGAACGGCGCGTACCTCTTTCAGATTTGCTTTTTGTACCATGAGTGAACTCTACGATCCTTTCATCTGTTCGTCAGAGGCGTTCTCTGACGCACGCGGGGCGGCCGCAGACAACGCCGCTCGAGTGGTGCTCAACGGGTACTCAGTTTGCGCTGCTCCGCAGATCCTGCAAATTGAGTTGCAGAGAGCGTCGACCCTGCCATTCGTTGACTTCAAGATGAAAAACGATATCGATCAGACCGCCCACTTGCAGGTCGGCAGCCCGGCTACCCAGGCCGAAGCCGATAGCGTCGAGAACCGGGGAATGGTCGTGGCCGTCGATCACCATTTTCAGATGTTTGCCGCTGCCCACCTGGCGCATGCTGCGCACGCGACATTGACGGCACAGGAAGAGAGCAGGTTCGTTCTTTTGGCCGACCGGCTCCATGCGGGCAAGTTGTCCTTGCAACGCCCAGTCGATCTGATCGACCGTCAGCTCGCCGTCGATATACAGGGTCGGCCGCAGATTTTCCAGAGGGCCGAGTTCGTGCGCGGCGATCGCTGCCAGCGCTTCC
Organism: Caldilineaceae bacterium; assembly: GCA_965116395.1. Classification (GTDB taxonomy): domain Bacteria; phylum Chloroflexota; class Anaerolineae; order Caldilineales; family Caldilineaceae; genus Bin5. The sequence goes on along the minus strand of OZ220684.1, from coordinate 2,648,386 downwards.
CGCAGCTCGGGCAACTGCTCGGTGCGCACAGTAAAGCCAGCTGCTCGGCTGTGGCCGCCGTGACGCTCCAGCAGAGGGCTGACCTGATCCAGAGCGGCAATAATGTCGAATTCGGCGATGCTGCGGGCACTGCCGCGGCAGACCTCCTCTCCCTTTTCGAGAACGATAGCCGGGCGGTAGAACTGCTCGCTCAATTTCCCCGCGGCCAGCCCCACGATCCCGGATTGAAATTCATCGCTGGCGACGATCAGAATTGGCGCGGCAGCTGGGTCCAGGCCGGACAGCTCCCTTGCAGCCACCGCATAGGCTTCGGTCGTCAGGGCCTGGCGCCGCTGGTTGAGACGTTCCAGATCGACGGCCATATCATAGGCGGTCCCATATTCGTCGGAGCGCAAGAGATCATAGGCCATCTTGGCGCTGGCCAAGCGACCGGCGGCGTTGATGCGCGGCGCGATTCGGAAGCTGATAGCAGTGCTGTCGATCCCGTCCAGAGAAACGGATGCCATCTCCATAAGGGCGTACAGCCCCACCCGTTTGCCTCGGCGCAGTTCTGACAGCCCGCGCCGCACTAACGAGCGGTTCTCACCCTGCAAGGGCATCAGGTCGGCTACTGTGCCGATGGCAACCAGGTCGAGAAGTGACTGCTCCTCTGCGGCGGCTTCTTCGACTGAGAGCCGGCTCCAGGATTGTTGAGAGACGACTCGAAGGACAGCTTGGGCCAACCGGTAGGCAACGCCAACACCGGCCAGGTGTTGAAACTTACCTTTGCGGGCATCGCGTCGCGGATTGACCACTGCCAGCGCCGGAGGCAGGTCGGCGCCGATTGTGTGGTGGTCGGTGAGAACGACCTCCATACCCAACTCGGCGGCTTCGGCCACTTCCATGACACTGCGGATGCCGCAGTCAACCGTCACCAGTAGTTTGGCCCCCTTGCCCGCGATAGACCGAAGGGCCTCCACATTAAGGCCGTAGCCCTCATCCACGCGGTTGGGGATATACGCGCCGACCAGGGCGCCGGCGCGTTGCAGGGCCGTCGTCATGAGGACGGTGGCAGTGACACCGTCGGCGTCGAAGTCGCCGTAGACGCAGATGATTTCGCGCGCTTCGATGGCCCACACTATGCGCGAGACAGCGGTGTGCATATCGGTCAGGCGGAAAGGATTTTCCTGGACGGCGTCCTCAGCTTGCAGGAACGACGCCAAAGATTGCCCGTCACGCAGACCGCGATTGAATAACACCTGCAGCAGTACCGGATGTTCATGGCTACTTTTCAGGAAGCTTTCCGGCGCAGGCGGATAGAAGTTCCAATGTTTATCAGTCGCCGACAAAGCGGATTCTCCAGCAGGAGGGGATTGAAACTACGCACAGAGCCCAATTATAGTCGAGAGCAGGGAAGGGACGCAAAAAATGGAGGATTTCCCGCCTTGATCCCTCTGGGCTACAATAGGATTTCAATCCGAACCCAAAATCCTTCAAATTTTTGCCGATGTCCTCCACGCTTGAACGAATGCGCCGCCTGCAGGGTTTACGCAACCAGCGGGCAGCTTCTGAACCTACCGGAACGAGCACACCGGAACAGCCGGCGGAGGCGTCTGATTGGGCGGCTGAACCTGCTGCAATCGAAGCGCTGGAGACCGGCGAAATTGTCGAGAACAGCGCCGGTCTCTGTTATCTGGTTACGCGGCACTGCCTCCCATTCGAAAAAGAGCAAGGCCAGGGGCAGTCGGTGCGCGAGCAGTTTGCGGTCGGCAACCTGCTGGAACGCGATCCGTCGATTCTGGCGCCGCTTTATCCCGCTTACCAGCTGGAGCGCTGCCCCGATTTCCGCAGGTCGGCATTCTTGGACATCGAGAGCACCGGTCTGGGCGGCGGCGCCGGCATCTACGCCTTTATGGTCGGGGTTGGCACATTTGAGCCGCAGGACGGAAATGGGGACGGTACGGTGGACGGTCTGGCATTTGTTGTACGCCAGTTTTTCATGCGCCATCCGGGCGAAGAGCCGGCCTTGCTGACAGCGCTTGCTGAGCTTTTACACGGCTGCCACAGCCTGGTGACCTTCAATGGTCGATCCTTTGACGCGCCTCTCCTGCGCGGGCGATACCGCTATGCCGGCAGCATTCTGCCCACAAATGTCGGCAGGCCGCCAACGCTGGACGACGGTGCGCCGCACCTTGACCTCTTGCACCCGGCGCGCAGGTTGTGGCGCAAACGCCTGGGCAGTTGCGCTCTCAGCAATCTGGAGCGAAAGGTCCTCGGCTTTTCCCGCGCAGAGGACGACGTGCCCGGCAGCGTCATCCCGCAGTTGTACGCCGACTATTTGCGCGACGGTGACGGCCGTATGATGCAACGCGTTTTTTACCACAACAGGGAAGACATTGTCTCGATGGCCGCGCTGGCGGAGGTGATCTGCAGCGCATTTGCCGAACCAGTCACAGAGGGCCCAGAGCATCAGCAACCGCTCGATCTGCTCAGCATGGCGCGGCTGCAGATGGACCTGGAGTGCCCGGACCGCGCCGAAACGCTTTTCCGGGCCGCGTTGGACCAGCTCAGCAGCCGCGCGGACCTGGCTGAGTCGTTTGACGGTTTGGGCCGTCTGCTCAAACGACAGCGTCGTTGGGAAGAGGCGGCAGCAGTCTGGCAGCAGTGGCTGACGACGGTGCGGGATCCCGGGGGCTCTCCAGACAGCCGTCCCTATGAGGAGCTGGCAAAGTTCTGCGAATGGCAGAAGGGGGATCTGGCGCAAGCGGCCATGTGGACCCAGTGGGCACTGCACGAGCAGGAGCAGGCCCCGCCGCACAGTCGTTCGCCCCAGGCCCAGACTGAGCTGCGCCACCGCTTGGCGCGCTTGGAGCGAAAGTTGAACGCCGGCAGGTGAACAGGTGGGCGATGGATAAAGGGCGGTGTTTTGGGCTGAGCTTTGAAGGCCGCTAAGAGGAAAGAACCTACGGCAGAATTTTGCTTGGCGTGTTGAACCTGGCTCGTTTAGTCATCGAAGGGGCACACAGAGCAGTCCAAATTGCCGGGGTGGCGGGGGGCAGGGTACGGATCACTGCATGTGTCGGCGGCGTTGATGGAACGTATAGAGTCTAGCCGTCGGGGGGAGTATATCGGTTCGGCTAATCCGTCAGGGTTGAGGAAGGGGTAGTCCAGAGGTAGGTAGGAATGTGCCAGCATTTCAGACGAGTGCAGCTGGAACAGCGTATGATCCATTTCCAGATAGCAGGCGAACGGGCTGGAAAAAGCCGATTCCCCCCAAGCGTTGTTCTGAGAACGGAGCCGGAACCGTCAGCTACTTGTGGATCCTGTGCCATGCGCGCAGGCAAGGCTTCCGCGGTTCCGGTCGAATGTCGGTACCCCTAGAGGGGTTCCGTCGAATGGTTCGTCAACCGGAGCAACCTCAGATGTTTCGGTGACGACCGCTTGCGGTATCTTCCCGTCCAGTGTCGATCGGGTTGGCGCCGGGCCTGTTGGGACGGGCCTCAGACCGTTTCGCGGTCCACTGCGTTGATTCGACCGAAAGCCCTAGCCCTTCGGGAGGTGAACTGCTTCCGATTGTCGGCCACTCTTCCTGGTCGGTGGCACCCATCTTCATTTCGCCTTCGAAATAGCCTCCCTCTTCGACGATGAACGACGCGGCATGGGACTGGCCCCGCATTTCACCTGAGGAACGCAAGTGCAACCGCTCCTCGATGAAAACATCGCCCGTGACTGATCCGGCGATCTCAATGTTGCGGGCGCGCACGGTCGCCGACAGAGTCGCATCTTTGGCGACGATCACCGTTCCGCGGCAGTCGATTTCACCTTCAAGCGTTCCTTCGATGCGCAGATCCTTCTCTGAACGGAAGGTGCCGGTAAAATAGGATTGAGGGCCCACAATCGTGTCGGTCGTCGCTGCATCCGCGGGCGGCGACTCCGGCCGTTGAGGGCGGGACTGCGACGGTTGTTGACCTCGGTTGGCGAACGGCGCATTTTCTCGGCGGTTCCCACTCATCTGTCTACTTCTCCTCTCATACGATTCATTCGACTTGGGCGTAACGTCTTCCTGCGCCAGCAGGGATTCCCTGGAAACCGGCGTTGGAACCTCCACAGGCGGTGGTTCGGACGCGGTCGGCTCCTCCGGAATCGACTCCGGCAGAGTAGGCAGAGGTGTTTCGCCCAATGTAGGCTCCGGCGGGGATGTTTCGTCCAATACAGGCTCCGGCTCACCCAGTACCGGTTCTGGCGTTGGCGGCTCGGTCAATTCAGGCTCCGGTTGTGATTCCATTTCAGTCCCCACACCAACTTCGTCTCCATTGCTGTCGTCAGATGCTTCTTCTTCGTCGCCTTCGCGGGAAGTCTCAGCATCATCCAGATCCTGGAGATTCCGATAAAGCCACTGTAAATCTTCTTCGTCCTGCTTCCTACCACGTTTGAAAAGCGGCATTTTTGCGTCTCCTTTCTCGCCAAGCTCCCCTAAGGCCTGGATTCAGTTTCGATGTGCTTCGAGGAAAACAGGTAGCGAGATCCCAATATCGTCCTATTATACAACGAAAAGGCAAATGCACACTTTTCGCTATACGCAGACGGCAATAACGGGGAAACGACCATAGTTTGACACGCAATCGCGCCGGGCTCTCCTTTGACACACTCTCACCAGCGAATCTATACTACATTTTACTCTCAAAGCCAATCATACCATTTTACCTGCTATGTCCATTTACGTTGATGCCGAGCAACTTTACACCGTTCTGCGGCGGGTGTTTGACAAAGTCAAGGAGCGTCCCGGAGCGATTGAGACGTTCACGAGCAGCAATCTTGTCATTCGCCTGCGGCTGACCGATCCTGATGCAGAGGTGCTGTTGGATGGCCGCCAGCCTCCCCTGGAGATATTCTTTGGGGCGCGACCGGGCAAAGCGGACTTGGAGCTGACAATGACAGCCGATCTCCTGCATGAAGTCTGGAGCGGCCAACGCAAATTGAAGGATGCCTTTTTCGGGGGCCAGATTCAGTCGAGCGGAAATATTTTTCTCGCAATGAAACTCACCGATCTGTTCCGCGAAGCAGAACGGGCTTACATGCTGATACAGAGAAACGGGAGTGCATCGGACGGCACACATCCTGAGGCAGAGGATCCGCCATCCTGAGGAGCAGTTGCCAGGCACGCCCGGCCTGTGAAGGGTGGCGGTCGAGGGGCGTCGGCGGCCATGGACCTGACGCCCCTTCTTTGACACTCGAATCGGGCACAGCTATAATTGAAACTAGGATAAACTGACCGCTGGCCATTAAATATCAACCACTGCAAATGAGCGTAACGGACGAAATTAAGGGTCGGATCGATGCCGTAGACTTTATTTCCCGTTATGTGCCCCTGCAGCGCGCCGGCCGCTCGTTCAAAGCCTGTTGCCCCTTCCATCAGGAACGTACACCCAGCTTCGTCGTCTTTCCCGACACCGGCACGTGGCGGTGTTTTGGCGCGTGCAGCACAGGCGGCGACATATTCTCCTTTCTGATGCAGAAGGAGAATATGGAGTTCCGGGAGGCTTTGCAGTTTCTGGCCCAGGAGACGGGTGTGCAGTTGCCCGAAGAGGCCGACAAGGACGATTCGAGGGAGCGAGATCTTCTATACGAATTGAACGAAAGAGCGGTGCTTTTTTTCAGGAATCAGCTTCACCGCAGCCAGGAGGCCCAGCCGGCGCGCGACTATCTGCAAAGACGCGGTATTGATGCCCAGGTCGCGGCACAGTTCCAACTTGGTTTTGGGCCGGACAGCTGGGATGCGCTGCGCGACCACCTGGTGGAGGCTGGGTATTCTCCCGACGCGTTACACCGGGCCGACCTGGTCAAGCATAACCTGGAACGCGACTCCTTTTACGATTCCTTTCGCAATCGCCTGATTGTTCCCATCCATGATCGCCAGGGCCGGGTGATCGGTTTTGGCGGACGGGTGTTGGATGACTCGGTTCCCAAATATTTGAATACGGCTGAAACCGCTCTTTTTCACAAGTCACACGTGGTCTATGGGTTGGACCGGGCCTACAGAGCCATCCGCCAGGCCGACAGCGTTGTTATTGTCGAAGGCTATATGGACGTGATCGCCGCCCATCAGTACGGCTTTGAGAATGTCGTGGCCTGCCTGGGCACAGCCCTGACCGAAGAGCAACTGCGCCAACTCCATCGTTTCACCGATAACTTCATTCTGGCATTGGACGCAGACACAGCCGGCCAACAGGCCACGCTGCGCGGTCTGAACCAGGCGCGGCAGGCCCTGAAACGCAAAGCAAAACCGGTGCTGGGTGCGACGGGCCGTATGCATGTGGAACACCGTCTGAGCGCCAACCTGCGCATCACCACTTTGCCGGAAGGCCGCGATCCGGATGACATTATCCGCCAGAGCGCCGACGCGTGGCAGGAACTGGTCAACACAGCAACGCCGCTCGTCGACTACTATTTCGGGATTGTTGTCGAACAGTACGACCTGGACAGTGCCAGAGGCAAAGGCGAGGCTGTAGCCGAGTTGACACCGCTTATCGCCGAATTGGGAGATGAGGCAGAACTCCAGCACTATATTCAGCGGCTGAGCCGGCTCGTCCGGATTGAAGAGCGGACGATTGAGCAGCGTGTGAAGGCCAGCGCCCGCGAACTGCGGCATCCGCCGCAGGAGGGCCGGCATCGGCGGCGGTTTACGCGGCCTCAGAGCGGACAGGCCCCGGCGGAGACGGAACCACCGGCACAGTCCGAGAGCGAGCCGCAGGAGATGGCTGCCGACCCTGGTGCGGCTGCGAGCAGCATAGCCAATGGGTGGACTGCGCCGTCACCCGGGCCAGACCTGGCAGCCTTAGTGCCGGAGACGAAACTTGAGGTCTTTCTGCTGGCTCTCCTGATCGACGAGCCCGACCTGTTGATATGGCTGGCAGAGATGACGCAGGAGTTGGAAATCGCTCCCTTGAGCAGAAAAGATTTCCAACAGATCGAATACAGTGAGATTTTCGGTGCGTTGCGCAGTTTCATCGCCAGCGACGAACTCTGGGATATCAACACCTTTCAGGAGACGCTCAGTCCCAGCTATCACGAAGTCCTGCCGCAGTTGACGGCACAGATACTATCGATGCCGGAGCGGGAACAAGAGGCCGTTCAGAATGCGTTGCTCAAGTTGTTGATCCGATTGCGGTACGCACGGCTACGAGAGAGTCTGTCGGCAATGCAGTTTCTGTTGCACGATGCACAGGAAGACGATAACCGTGAAGCTATTATGGAATTCTCGGCGATCATAAACGCCAATCGCCGCGACCGCCACCACCTGGAGCGCGTTATGGCGCGCAGAAGCCAGGTTTCATACGGAGTCACTCGAGTCGAATCAGGCATCGCTATCGCCTGAGATCCCCCAACACAGGTAGGAAAATGGCAACTAAACGCAGTGCGTCAAAGACGAAGCCTGCCAGCGCCCCGGCCGACATTCCAAGTGCCGGCAGCGAGCTTGATGAAATCACACAGGCCGGTGAATCAGTTGAAGAGAAGGAACGGATTCCGGAGACAAAGGAGGAGCAGACAAACACTCCCCTGCCAACTATTGAACGCGATCTGAAACTTGAAAAAGAAATAGAGCAGGAAACGCAGATCCCCGTAGAAAAGATAATTGAGGATGTACCGGAGGTCGGCCTGGCTTTGGATCCGATGCGCATGTATTTGCGAGAGATCGGACGTCATGACCTGCTGACCACCGAACAGCAGACCGCCCTGGCCGAACGGATAAGCACCGGCCTGCAGGCCGAAGAGCGCCTCCAGCAGACTACCCACGACGGCGACGAGCCAACGGCAGAGTTGTCGCCGGATGAAATCGAAGAACTGAAATTAAAGATGGCCGATGGCAAACTAGCGCAGAACATGCTGGCCCAGAGCAATCTGCGCCTGGTTGTCAGCGTCGCCAAACGCTACATTGGCCGCGGATTGAACTTCCAGGATCTGATTCAGGAAGGAAATGTTGGCCTGCTGCGGGCGGTGGAGAAATTCGATCACACGTTGGGATTCAAATTCAGCACATACGCCACGTGGTGGATCCGCCAAGCGATCAGTCGCGCCATCGCCTATCAAGCGCGCACGATTCGCATTCCTGTGCATATGGTGGAGACCATCAACCGCCAGATGCGCGCAGAAAGAGACCTGCAGCAGGAGTTGAAGGGCGGGGAGGCTTCGCCGCAACAGATAGCGCTGGAGATGGGATATCTGGATCCGGACGTGGAGGCTGAGGTGCGGCAGGCGCTGGAGGAGGAGCAGCCAATCACGGGCGATCTCAAGGCCGTTCTGGACCAGGCTGTGTCGAAGGTGCAGCGCATCCAGCGGCTCAGTCGAGAGCCAATCAGCCTGGACATGCCGGTCGGATCCGAAGAGAACAGCTTCCTGGGGGATTTCATTGAAGATGAGAGTATTCCCGCGCCGGTAGATACAGCCAGCCGCCGGTTGCTTCAGGAGCAGATGAGCGAAATTCTGAACGACCTGCCTGAGCGGGAACGCAGGGTGCTCAGCATGCGCTTCGGCTTGGAGGACGGCATGAGTCAGACACTGGAGGATGTGGGCAAAGAGTTCAATATCACTCGCGAGCGAGTGCGCCAGATCGAGGCGAGGGCTTTACGCAAACTCCGCCATCCTCTGCAAAGTCGAAAGTTGCGCGACTATCTGGGCTAATTGCCAGGGCAGGTTGTCAGCATTAGAACTGATTCGGGAAGGTCGAAATTTTGACAGTTGACCGGTCAGATTGGTAAACTGCCTAACTGTTGTCTTGATGGTTGGCGACCCCATCTGCGGGGCTCGCAGCGGCCGTCGAAGGCCTGAATTGATCCTCGGTAGCTCAATCGGCAGAGCATCCGGCTGTTAACCGGAGGGTTGTTGGTTCGAATCCAACCCGAGGAGCCTGAATTATAGACCGCCGTTTCCGGCAACCCGGCAGTGTACGCGAAACCCCGACAAGTGGTTCCCCTCGGGGTTTTGTTGTTTCCGGCCTGTTTTCAGAGGCTGGCGCCGCCCCACACATGGTTTTCCATTCTCCAACTTGACTTTCGACCTATAAGGAGAAAGATTTATGAACTCGAACAAGCTGTTTGAAGGCGCTTTCCCCTATGCGGATGACATTCTGGCACTGCCGGTGGAAGACATCGATCGAGCTTCCGCCTGGTACCGAGACGCGTTTGGGCTCAACGAAGTGGAACGACGTGATCAGCCCGTGCCAACGGTTATACTTGAGCGCGACGGCGTTCGAATCGGCTTCGCGGTTAACGGGGGGGACGCCAGTAACGACGGCGCCGCGATTCTGGTGACCGACATCCACAGAGCGCGCCAGGAGGTCGAGGCCAATGGGGTCGAGACGGGGAACTGGCGCGTGGACGAGATGGACGGCAAGAAATTCCAGGTCTTTTTTGTTATTGCGCCGGATGGGCTTTGCTACTACTTTCACCAGCCTTTAGAGGCTGGCGAGAACTCCTGAACGAGCACAGAGGACAGAGAAAAACCCTTGTAGATCAGATGTGGGATGCAGGGGTGTCACCATAGGCTGACTGCGTTGCCTGTTCGATCGCTGATATATCTTCGTTCGTAAGGAAGTCAATGTAGGTGGCGTGTTTGTGTTTGGAGAGACGGCCACAGTTCTGGGTCGATTTCGACTTGGCGGTTTCAGTTTTTGGAACACCCGGCAAAACGCTTGCTAAGCAGGGTTTACTATTACTGTGAGAGGAGGTGTCGGGGAGAACAGTTACAACAGCAGCAGAATGGTTACATATGGCAGGTCGGCAAGCAAAACAGTTACATACGGCAGGTCAACAAGCAAAATAGTTACATACGGCAGGTCAGCCAACAAAACAGTTACAAGCCTCATCTTGCGGGCCGACGGCTCGGGCGTCAGCCGTCTTACGGTCAATCCTGACGCAGGTTAGCGCGCATATTGGATGCGCTGCGAGGAGCGATAAAGCCGGGGGCGCAACTTCGCGCGGCCGCTCCAAGGTTCCACCGCCATAGCAACAGGAGGCGAGCAAGTTGGTCCGCCGTCGTGCTGGGAATATGCGCATTCTGCCTCAACCGGTTATTGGCGCAAGCGTACCGGCCATCACCATGAACCCCAGCACGGCCAGCAAGGTCATCATCACGATGATCATGTTGCTCCGCCGCGTGGCCGCACGTTCGGCCGCCAATTCAGACTCCAACTCGATCCGCGTCATCCTCTTGATGTCCCTGGTCATGATTCTTCCTCTTGGGCCTCCCAACCTGTCTGGATTCCATGCTATGAAAGCAATATAGCACAACTGTTCTGATATGTCAAGACCCAATTCCATTTGATCGCAGTTGGATGGCAAGGTCGCGTTGGGGAACATGGTACTAACGGCCGTAATAGGCTGCTTCAGCGTAAGCCTCACTACAGCGCAGAGCCTTGTGCTGGCGCATAATGGTGGTATGAACGGTAGGTGACTTGCTTACAGACGGCGTGCAGGCGCGCAGAAAGTGTACCGGTGCGCGATGGCACGGCGGATTCGCGGCTCGTGGCAAACAGGCTATTGGCCGCCAATGTTTTCAACAACAAAGGGGGTATCCCATGACGAGGAATAGATGGATCCAGCTAGCCGGCCTGCTAGTGATCGCTACGATCATTCTGTTAGCCTGCGTTCCGATTCAACCGGGTGAGGCGCCTGCGCCGCCCGCGGCAGCGGAGGAAACCGATAGCAGCGAGGCCGTGACGGCCGACAGCGGCGACACTGAAGCAGAGGCGGTCACGAGCGGTAACCTTGGCGTACCACAACTGAGCGGCGAGCTGATCAGCGACGGCGTTAAACCTCCGTTCCGGACGAGCGGCTTCTCTACCGACTTTTCGCGACGCACGGTGGAATGGGATGAAATCCTTTCCGGCGGACCGCCCAAGGACGGCATTCCAGCGGTCGATAGTCCACGGTATGAGTCGATAGCTGCGGCAGATGAGTGGCTGGAGGACCTGGAACCGGTGATACTGTTCAGCCACGGCGACGTGGCCCGAGCCTATCCTTTGAGCATTCTGATCTGGCATGAAATCGTTAATGACGAAGTCGATGGCTTGCCGGTCTCGATCACCTTCTGCCCACTATGCAATGCCAGCATAACCTTTGCCCGCGACTTTGACGGCCAGGTGCTCGATTTCGGCACCACAGGACGGCTGCGCAATAGTGACCTGATCATGTACGACCGCCAGACGGAGACTTGGTGGCAACAGTTCACAGGCGAAGGTATCGTCGGCAAGTATGCTGGCGAGCAGTTGAATTTCCTTTCCAGCCAGGTGATCTCCTGGGGGGACTTCAAAGAGGCCCATCCGGATGGCGATGTGCTGTCGCGGCCGAACATGCCCCGCAACTACGGATACAACCCGTATGTGGGTTACGACAGCACAAGCAGGCCCTTCCTCTTTTTGGGGACGCCTGATCCCCGGCTCGAGCCGGCGGAACGGGTTCTTGGCTTGACGACAGAGACCGAAGCCATCGCCTATCCATTCGAAGCGTTGGAGGAGGCCGGGGTGGTGCACGATTCATTCGGTGGAGTTGACCTTGCTATTTTCCACAGAACGGGGTTGGCGAGCGCGCTCGACACCTCTGTCATCAGCAAAGGCCGAGACATCGGCGCCGTAGCCGTTTTCGAACGCCAGCTTGGGGATCAACTCCTGACTTTTTCCCCCAATGAGGATGGCACATTCAGCGACGCCGAGACCGGCAGCACTTGGGACATTCTGGGCGAAGCCACCGACGGCCCTCTGGCCGGCGAGAGGTTGACCCCTGTACTACATTTCGATCATTTCTGGTTTGCGTGGGCGGCCTTCTTCCCGGCAACAGAGCTTTACAGCCCGAGCTAAGCACGATGGCCAGTGGTCAGTGGTCGGTAGGTTCACTGGCCCCTGGCCGCTGGTGTCAGCGGCTGCCAGCAGCTACCGGTCAGAGGTAGCTCCTCAAAATTCAGGGCCGTGACCCCTGTTTGATCGAGCTTCACCAAGTACCGGCGCCAGGGCAGATAGAAGTAGGTATAACCCCGCAGGCAGACCTGTGCCTGCGGCTTGTTGATGCCGCCGAAGACATCAGGAACCTCCAGAGGAACGTAGTTAATATCCTCCAGAGCCAGGCGGTGGACCCACAAGCCCGTTACTCCGTAGGTTGTTTCGGCGGCGCGACGAGCATTGACCGAAAGTCGCAGCTCATCGCCGGTCACACGTGCGGCAGGCGGGCTGAAGTAGCGGGGCAGCAATCCCCAGGAAAGCAGAACGAACGCCACAAAGGACAGTAGCCGAAAACGCAGCCCCCTCTCTCTTAGTTGGATAGCCTCGCTCAGGGTACGCCAGACAACGACACCACCGAACAACAGCAGCCACAGCAGCAGCAGATTCAGGAGAAAGTCGCCAATATAGATTTGGACTGCGCCGCTGGGGGAAAGCGTGGCGAAGGGAAGAGGGAAGCCCAGGCTGCCAGGGCAGAGGTCGATGCATCCGGCACTGTGAGGCGGCACGACGAAGAGGTAGAAGGCGGCAACGTTCAACACCATACTGAACAGAAGGGTGCCGGCAAAGACCGCGTACCAACGGCCTGTCTGCTGGGACCACCAAATTACCAGCAGCGTGCCGAGGATCACGCCGATTATCGCCAAGATCAGATGCGTGATGCCAGCGAAATGTATCAAGCCGTCCGGCCAAATAGCAACTGCTACAGGCCACTGACCACGCATCACCGACGAATCCGAACCGGACCGGAATAACTCTGCCAGCAGAGGAAGATGCGGTCAAAATACCCCGGCAACTGGCCTCGCATCTGTGGCCGGCCCTCACCACTCCACTCTTCCAGCCGCGGAACCCTGTTGCCCGACCTCACACTGATCAGTACCGAGTCATCTGCGCAGGCTGCGTAATCCCCAACAACATCGCCCAACGGGTACAGAAACGAGGAGCGGGCGGCAGCGCCGGTCTGCCGCAAGTCCACCTCGGTGATGCCGAATATTTCCAGAGAGAATACGCCTTGGGGGGAAAAACGGCTGCGAGCAAGGAGAAGCCGATCATCGTCCCGCCAGGCCAGTTGGGGTGCGAAGAATTCGAACCGAGTTTGGGTTTGCGCGCTTAGCCGGCCGCGGGCGCCCGCTCCGTTGGCAGCCATCTCCCGTACCCACAGCTGATTGGCAGGACGCACAAAACCGACGGTCAAGCTGGGATGCTGGGGGTCGTATGCCAGATGGGCCAGACGGCGGCTGCCGGGGCTAAGCTGGAACGGCCCGCGATAGATGCCTTCAGGCGCCAGCCGCTTCGCATCGATCTCTCCGTCTGCATTCAACTCGACCCGGTACAGGCCGGTATACTGACGCCCTGCATCATGGTCGGCGGTGTTTATGACAAACGAACGCTCCTCGTCGTCGCCGGACAGCACTGCGATCAGCGTTGGCTCAATTGCGTTGTTGGCTCTCCCTCCCAACACAGAGGTGGAAGCCTGCACGCGCAGAATAATCTTCCCATTCTGGCTGTCGTAGTGCCATAGCCGCCATTGGGCCAGACCTACATGGGGCGTCTCGATCCACCAGATGTCGCCGCGCCCGTCGGCTGCGATTCCACGCACTCCCTGGAAGGGATAGGCCTGGAACGACAGTCCGATACCGTCGCCGCGCACATACAGGAAGCCGTTGCGGTCTGCCGGCGCGTTGGCATCGGGGACTACGAATCCTTCGGCGCCGCCATGGATGGGCAGCACGCTCTGGCCGGTCTCGCGGACAACGGTCACTACACCTTCCTGGTGCAAGAGGAAGACACCGGGGTCGCCGCGCTTGCCCAACAGTGCAACAGCCTTTCCGCTCTTCCTGGCCGCGCCGAAGGTGGGCACATCCATGCGTCTGACGCGCTCGAATTCGGGTGGGGAGACTACGCGCACACTAGAGACAATTACGCGTTCGCCATCATCTATTCGACCTGCCACATAAACTCGTGCGCCCGGCCAGAGGAAGTCCGCAGCGGCATCCAGCCATTCACCGCGAGACGCTCCAAAGATGCCGCTCCACATCATCACCTGGTCTTCCACCGGGTCAAACGCCAGCTGCAGGACTTTGCCACTATCTGTCCGAACGGAGACCGGTTCTGCAAGATCGGTCGGATCCGTCTCGTCGAGAACGGTCGCTGCAAACTCATCCGCCTGAGGAGGAGGGGCCTGCGCTGGTTGCAGGGGCACGGCGGACGATTCGGTGGGAATGTAGTCCGTTGACTGCGCCGACGCAGCTCGTGTAGGCGTGGGCGTGAATGTTTGCGTCGGCCTGGGCGTGGGCGTCAGTGTTGCTGTGGCAGTGGCAGTGGCAGTGGCCGTAGCCGTAGCCGGGGCTGTCGGCGTTGGCGTTGGGATAGGGGTTGGGATTGGAGTTGGGGTGAATGTTGCTGTAGCCGTGGCTGTTGGTGTCGGTGTCAAGGATGGTGCGGCGGTCGCCGTGGCTGTAGCCGCGGTTGTCGGCGTCATCGTTGCCAAAGGGGTGGCCGTCATTGTAGGCAGCTCTGTCGGGGTAGCCGTGAGCGTGATCGTCACCGGCTCGGTTGTTGGGAGCAGTGAGGGCGTCACTCTGATCCCAATGCCGGGCGGCCGCGAGCCGAACGGCCGTATACGAATGCCTTCGTCCGTGTAGGCCAGCAGTGTTGTCAGGTCGCCGTCGATTTCCATTAGCTCGACCGCCATCCAACCTTCCTTGCCCTCCTCCTCCGTCCTCGGATCGGTCACTTTCAACAGGACCCACGTACCGCTTGCGATGATGCCGCCTATGGTGACCTGGACATCCTGGCCGAGGCGCGCCAGTACGTCATCCTGCGTGGAGGGGCCGGCCCGCAGTCGGGCCGGGAAGAGGACGATGCGCCCGGTCACATTGTCAGGCGCGCCAATTTCAATATCTGACGGGAAGACACTGACCGGCACATACGGTTCAGTTGCTGTCGGTGTTGGCGTCGTTGTGGGTGTTGGGGAAATGGTAGGCGTGAGAGTTGGCGCGGGGGTTAACGTCGCCGTTGCCGTAGAAGTAGATGTTCCCGCGGGCGCTGGGGGAACAGCCGTTTGGGTTGCCAACACGGTTGCGCCAGGGGTCGGGCTGCCGCTGGACAGGGAAGAAACCGGCGGTGTGGCGGTGGGAGACTCCGCTTGCAGCACGGCAACTGTGGTCGAATTGCCGACGGCTGTTGGCAAGGCGAACTGATTGACGTCGCGCAGCAGTAGCGACATAAGCACAATCAGCGAGATTACGATGGCGGAAACGACACCGGCCGCCAGCGGGTTCCCCCAAATCAGGCTGCGTCCGTCAGCCAGAGTTTTCCCCAAACGCAGGATTCTATTGTTCATTGTCCGCGCTCAGACATCGAAGCGGTGGCGTAGTTCACAACACTCGCTTTCATCAGTTCTGGACAGTGACCGTCACGCGACAGGGTTCCGGATAGTTACCGGTGGTATCTACAACCACGACCTGAATCACATAGGTGCCGTTCGCCATGGCACTGCTGTTCAGGTTGCCAAGAAGGCCGCCGACGACCGGGCTTTCAGCGCCGTCAAAATAGCTGTAACTCTGATTGGATCCGCCGGGTGCATGCTCCAGCTTGTAGAATTTGAATTGATCGTGCTGGGCCGTACCCACAATTGGTACAATTCCCCTTACGATCGCGCCGTTTCCCGGCGATAGTATGACTGCACGCCCGTCCGGGCACAGTGCCGGGGAAACAGGAAGGGGTTCTGGCGTAGGAGCAGGCTCTGGCTGCGTATCTTCCCCTTGATCAGCCGGCACAGGTGTGGAGATCGCGATGCGGGTCGGCGCCGGGGTTGCGGTTGGTTGTTCCGGCGTGAATGTAGGCGTGGGGAGCAAGTCTGAAAAAGACGAATTTGGGGATGTGGAAGAGCCGTCCGCTGATGTAGGAACTGAGGATGACTCCACTGCGATCATTGCGTCGCGCAACGTTGTACTGGCGAAATAGGTGAATCCCATCGCCACTAGCATCAACAACGCGGAAAGGAAAATGCGATACAGATCGTCGAGTGCTTTGTCCCGCTCCAAGGAAAAAACCGCTCGGCGCCGCTCGGCGCGCACCTGCCACGTGCGATAGAGTTGAAATAGCGCCAGCAGACCACACGTTGCATAAATATAAGGTGCAATGTTGGCGATGGCCTCAACCAGGAAACCCATTAGCAGTTACAGAACCGGGACGCCGAGTAGGAAATCTGGTTGCCATCGACTCCAGGTTCAGGAGCATGATGGCAACCACGCGGAAATGGAGTTAACACTCTTCAAATAGTCTACCGTAGCCGAGTAGTTCCGCCAAAAGGAACCGATTTATTTGGAGGGGGGTGGCCGGGCATTTCGGCTACGGTGCAAATGCGATCCTTGACCGCTTTGCCTATTCTCTGGCAATAGACTATCATCAAAAGTCCATGCCATTTGACCGTATCGAAGCGCTTCGGAAAGATCAGCCCATGGATTTCGATTTTGTCTTTCGCTCCCGCCGCAGCAATGTCCTGGCACGCAACGGACTGGTCGCCACCAGCCAACCACTGGCTGCCCAGGCTGGATTGTCGATGCTGCAGGCGGGCGGCAACGCAGCTGACGCCGCGATCGCAACAGCAGCAGCCCTGAACGTCGTCGAGCCGACCTCGACCGGCATAGGCGGCGACTGTTTCGCCCTCTACTGGGATGCCAAAACTGAACGTGTGACAGCCCTCAACGGATCTGGCCGTTCTGCAAGCGCCGCATCCATGGATGAACTGCGCGGTCTTGGTTATACGCGCATGCCGCAGTTTACCGGCCACAGCGTCAGCATCCCCGGGACCGTTGCCGGCTGGAGCGATCTGCTGGAAAGGCACGGCGACATGACGCTGGCGGATGTACTCAAGCCGGCCATTCATCTGGCCGAAGAAGGCTATCCCGTTACCGAATGGATCGGGCAAAGCTGGGCCGGCCAGACAGGGAAGCTTCTGCGTTCACCGGGCTGGAACAGCAGCGATCTGGACAATGGGCCGCAGCAGCCAAGCGGTCATGAGCTTCTGATCAATGGACGTGCGCCGCGGGCCGGGGAGGTAATGCGTATCCCGACTCTGGGCCAGACGCTGCGGGCGATTGCCGCGGACGGCAAGAAAGCGATTTACGCGGGCGAATTCGCTCGCGGTCTGAGCGAACACGTGCAGCGTTATGGGGGTTGGATCACGCCGCAAGATATGGCGGCCCATACCAGCACTTGGCAAGAGCCTATCACCGCCGATTTCGGCGATTACCGGCTTTACGAATGCCCACCCAATGGACAGGGGCTGGCCGCCATCATCGCCGCCAATCTGGCGGACGGCTTCGACTTGGCCGATATGTCATGCGTCGACCGTCTGCACACACTGGTGGAATGTATGCGGATTGGCTACGCTGAGGCGCAGCAGTGGGTTTGCGACGTCGACGTGGTGCCGGTCCCGCTGGACACGCTCACCAGCCGCGCGTATGCCGACCAGCGGCGCCGGGAGATTGACCCGCAGCGGGCTGCGACATCGGTCAGGAGCGGCAATCCAATGGCAGGTTCGGATACCGTCTATCTGACCACCGCCGACGGCCAGGGAAACGCGTGCAGTTTTATCAACAGCCTCTACCAGGGAACCGGCAGCGGGCTGGTTGTGCCCGGGAGCGGCGTCAGCCTGCAGAACCGGGCCGCGCTTTTCGTTCTTGATCCCGACCATCCGAACTGTCTTGCACCCAACAAACGCCCCTATCACACGATTATCCCGGCGATGACCACCCGAGGAGGCGCGTTGCATGCCAGTTTCGGCGTGATGGGCGGGTATATGCAGCCGCAGGGACATCTGCAGATGCTGGTCAATATGGCCGCTTTGGGCATGAGCCCCCAGCAGGCCCTGGACATGCCCCGCTGGTCGTTGAGCGGCCCGCATGCGGGCTTAGGCGCGGACGAAGCCGGCGGTCGGTTGGCGATTGAAGAAGGCTGGGAATACGATGTCCTGGCGGAAATGGCCCGCCGCGGACATCAATTGGTGCCGGTCAACGGGGCGGGACGGGGCAGTTTCGGCGGCGGCCAGATTATTGTCCGCGATCCGGAAAGCGGCGTCCTGACAGGTGGTAGCGACCCGCGCAAGGACGGGTGCGCGGTCGGCTGGTAACGAGGGAATCGCGCCGGCCATCGGTGCGCGTCAGAAATCATGCAATTCCGAGGTTATTGAATGGGTCGAAAACCCACGGTGTCATTCGCACCATTTCGCCAGAAGATGCAACGCGCGGGTCTGGACGACCTGCTGATTCGCAGCTTTGAACATTACTACGCTCAACTCGGCGCCGGCGCCACAGGATACATCCCCGGTGCATGCGCCCGCCCGCCAGCAGATTTAGCCGACAAATCCACCGCTAACGGTTTCCATGCGGACGGTTTAGACGCGCTCGACCGGCTCGTGGTCGTGAAACTGAACGGAGGGCTGGGCGCCACCATGGGGCTGCAAGGACCGAGATCGCTGCTGAAGGTGAAAGACGGGTTGCGATTTCTCGATATCATCGTCCGCCATGTCCTGCACCTGCGACAGAAGAACACCGCCCGACTACCCCTCATTTTTATGAACAGTTATAGCACGCAGGAAGCAACCCAGCAGGCGCTGACCGCTTACCCACAGCTCGCCAAAGGTGACGCTGGGGCCCTGCCACTCGGCTTTCTGCAGAACAAGGTGCCCAAAATCTGGCAGGACACGCTGCAGCCTGTCGAATGGCATCAAGACCCGAAAAAGGAGTGGTGCCCACCCGGTCACGGCGACATCTACCTGACTCTGCACACCAGCAGCCTGCTGAGCCAGATGCTGGATCTGGGTTACGAGTACATGTTTGTCAGCAACGCCGACAATCTGGGCGCAACCGTTGACACTGACATTCTGGGCTTTTTCGCGGGGCGCAATCTACCATTTCTGATGGAAGTGACGGCCCGCACCGCGGCCGACCGCAAGGGGGGGCACCTCGCCCAAGGTCCCGATGGGAGGCTGCTGCTGCGCGAGATTGCGCAGTGTCCGCCAGAGGAGGTGGCGCAGTTCCAGGACATCGACCGTTACAGACTGTTCAATACCAACAACCTGTGGATTCATCTGCCCTCTCTGCAGAAATTGCTGAATGAACGAGACGGTTTCCTGGATCTGGCGATGATCGTCAACAACAGATTGGTAGACCCTTCGCGCCCCGATTCGCCGCCGGTCTTCCAACTGGAAACCGCGGTCGGCCTGGCGATCTCCGCATTCGACGGCGCGCAGGCGATTCAGGTGCCGCGCGACCGCTTTCTGCCGGTCAAACGATGCAATGACCTGCTTGCACTGCGTTCCGATGCCTACCGGCTGGACCAGCAGCAGTGCATTGGTCTGGACCCGCGACGGGGCACCGGTCCCTACCCTGCAGGCGCACCTCTTGTCGAATTGGATGACCGTTTCTACCAGTTCATCGAACAGATTCAGGAACGCTATCCGCATGGACCGCCTTCCCTGCTCCGCTGCCGACGCTTTGCCGTGACAGGCCCCTACACTTTCGGCGCCTCGGTCACGATCGAAGGCGACGTCAGCCTGTCAAATGATTTGGACACGCCAATCGCCATCCCCGACGATGCCGTCCTGTCCGGATAGGCCAGTTGGCGGCGGCCGGTTGGATGACTGCTCACGGGCGGTCAACCGCTAACGGCCCCGACTACGCATCAACTCCAATAACTGAGACTTTCCCCAGTGGTAGCCGTGCCACAGCAGCGGGCTGGGCGACCAGTCCCACGCCCCGGTATGCACGGCCATGCGGGCGGCAAAACCTTCCTTGAAACGCCATACCCCCTGGAGTGGATCGCTCGGGTCGTCCGGATAGGACGGCGCGCCCCACCAATCATAGACTGTGCAGCCCTGGGGCCTGGCCCACTGCAGAGCCCGCCACTGCAACAGATAGTTGGGCATGTCGCGTCTTCGCCGCGCACTGCTGGCCCCGTTGAAGTAGAGAGCCTGGCGACCGTGGCGGAGCAGGAATAGTCCGGCTACGGGCTGTGATTCCTGCGGATGCTCGGCTAACAACAGGGCCCCCCCGGTGCGCGAGTCCTCGCCCTCCTGCGTCTCCAGAAACATGCGCCACAGGGCATCGTAGTAGGCGAACGGGCGGATCAGAAAACCATCGCGGGCGCTCGTCTCCTGGTAGAGTCGATAGAAGGCGGGCAGATCGGCTCTACCGCCGCAGCGGACGGTTATTTCTCGCCGCTCGGCCAGCCGGATGTTATAGCGCCATTTGCTCTTGAACGAGGCCAGCAGCTGCTCATCCGGCTGGGTAATGTCGGTGAATCCAGTATTCTTGAACTGAATCTGTTCCGGACTGAACTGCCAGTTGCGCTGGGCCAGCAGTTGCTTCAGGCGTTTCCCTTCCGCACTCTCTTCGCCGACATCGGGATCGATTTTCACCTGCAGGCAACCCCGCCGCCGGCACAGCTCTTCGATCTGCGCTAACACCAGCGCGGTGGCTTCGTCATCGGACCAATCGAGCAGGGGGCCTTTGGGCACGTAAGCCACGCGCAGAGGCAGCGCCGCTGTCGGCTGCCGCCACAGCCACTGAAAGGCCCCCAGGAGCCGGCCGGCCCGCTGCACGCGCCAACGCTCAGCCCGCCAACCGCTGCCGGCCTTGACGGCGCCCCATGCCCAGCTCTGCAGCACGTGACTGCTTTCAGGCGGCAGCTGCGTCGACAGCTCTTCCCATGCGGCGGCCGTCACCACCGGCTCCAGATTCACCTCTATGGAAGAAGGGGAGGATGTCTTCGCTTGCTCCTCATTGCGCTTCACTCTTTGTTTGCTGTTGGCGGCCTGCTCTTTGGCCAACAGGGCACCCCGATAGAGACCATAGACCGGTCGCCGCAAGGGCAAGTCCCAGGCGCCGACCGTGCGCTCAACCGCGCCGCCAAAGCCCTGTTTGAAACGGAAAACGCCCCAAAGATCTCCCGCCGGCAGCGCATTCACGTCCACAGGCGCCTTCTCGGCGGAAACAGTCTTGCGCCCTTCAGCCCAGAGGCCGGTGGCGATGGCGCCGATTTCATCGGGAATGCCCCAGAGATCGTACCGTGTGCAGCCGCGTTGCTTGGCCCAACGCATGGCCTCCCATTGGAGTGCGTGATTGGGCATCAGGTTGCGATGGCGGTTGTTGCTGGCTCCCCACAGGTAGCAGGCGGTCGAACCAGCAGCAAACACGGCGATGCTGGCCAACGGTTCGTCCTCATAGGAAGCAAGCAGGAAGGCCCCCCAGCGGGACGCGAGCAGATCGTAGGCATCCCTGTAATAAGCGGCGCTGTGAACGGAGAAACCGTCTCTTGTACCGGTCTCTTCCATCAGCTGCTGAAACTGGGGCAGCTCATGGATCTCAAGCTCCCGCACGCAGACGCCCTTGCGCGCCGCCAGCCGGATGTTGTAACGCCATTTGCTCTTCATCCGCGCCAGGATCGTATCGACGTCGGGCTGCAGATCGACGACAACGGTGCTGCGAGGCTGAATTGTCTGGGGGCTGGGGTGGAAGCCGGCCGCCCGAAGCAGCTGCCGGTTGGCAGCCGTGTCCAGCAGGTCGGGCTCGATCTTCAATGCGAACGCCCCCTCCTGCCGGGCAAGAGCGCACATGCGCGCCACGACGGCCTCGGTCTGCGTTGCGTCGGACCAGTCCACAAGCGGGCCTCTGGGGACGTAAGCCAGAACCTGGCCCATGCTTCTGCGAAAGAGGATCAGCGCCCCAGCCCTGGCCGCGCCGTCGGCTTCGGAGGCCGGCAGCAGAACGCGTCTGGCCTGCCAGCCGGAGCGGCATTTCAACGTTGCCCATTCCTTCGTCTGCAAGATATGGCCGGCCGGATGGCTGCTGACGAATTCATTCCAATCCGCTGCTTGTTCTGTCACTGCTCCCCCTGTCAACCTGTTGGCATAGTCGGCCTGAAACTACGCAGCCACAACTAATTTGCGATCCTGAATGAGGCGAGCGGATATGTTTACTCTCTCCTCACTCCTCTATACTCTCTCTTTGCATATGGGCGGTCGGCCGCAAGCGGCCTCCCTTGTGCAGGGGCTGCGCCCCCGCAACGCCCCCCTCCAAAACCATCGCTCACCGGCCGTGTGTGCGCATTCCAGCAGTGCTGCCCCACCAACGTGGCTGCCGCCAACCAAATACGCAATCGGACAGCCTGAATGGCGGCAGGGATAGAGGGCTGGGCAAGACAGGCAATGTATACGGCTTAGTAGTTAAGCGGCCTGGAAAGGTTGGCCCGGTTGCCATTCGATTTGCCAATGCGCCACCATTCTGGTGCGCAACTGCCACTAACCGTTGATCATACCATACTGACTTGAACAGATATAGAACGCCGGACAGTTGGCGACATTCAGATTGAAACCCCCGCGGGGCCGTGTCCCTGAACAGGGTGCGCGCTGGTCCTGTCCCGCTGGCGGCCGGCGGCGTGGAAACTGTTAGAATTTGACACGGCTCCGGGTCACTGCTATCGTCAAATTCGTGTCATCTTTGTGTCTGCGTTCGGCAATAACTGCACTGAGACGGATTCCAGCGGCGTTCAGCGTATCCTGTTCGCTTGTCTCCAACACGGCAGTTCGGAGGAGAAGGAAGAGCGTCTTGCAGAGGGATACGCTTGCGCAGAGTTGGAGGTTGCCGCGCGCCTGTATGCTCAAGGCAGCGGCATTTCTGTTGCTGGGTAACCTGCTACTGGCCGGCTGCCGCGGGCCAATTGCCGACGGGGCGCCAACATCCGAAACAGCGGTAGTCACGATCTTCGCAGCCGCATCCCTCACCGATGTCTTCCAACAAGCGTCCCTGGCGTTCAGCCGTAGCGGTCATACTGGTAACGTTGTTTTCAACTTTGCCGGTTCCCAGCAGCTGGCCGGTCAACTGCGCGAGGGGGCGCGGGCCGACATCTTCGCCTCCGCCAACGAAAGGCATATGGCGGCGGCTATCGATGCCGGGCGAATCGAGAAAACGAGCGTGAAGACATTCGCTTGCAATCGGTTGATGATCGGCTACGGCCAGCCCGCTGCGGGTACAGTCGGTACATTGTCTGCGAGCGCAGACGCCTCGCCCGCGATCGAATCGCTGCTGAAGTTGGCCCAGCCCGGGCAGAAGATTATCGTGGGCGCGGAAGCCGTGCCGGTTGGGCTGTACACGCGTCAGTTTCTGGCCAGAGCAGAGCAGGACGAGCGCCTTGGCCCCGCTTTTCGCGCCGGATTTGAAGCCAACATCGTGTCGGAAGAGCAGAATGTGCGCGGTATACTCAGCAAACTGCAGTTGGGCGAGGCCGATGCCGGCGTTGTCTACGCCAGTGACCTTGTAGGGGTCACAAATTTGCAAGGCGTGGAGATACCGGCCCATCTCAACGTCTCTGCAGCCTATCCTATCGCCCTGGTTCGGGACAGCACACAGCCGGAGCAGGCTGCGACGTTCGTCGATTTTTTGTTTTCTGAAGAAGGGAGCGCGGTGTTGGAATCGCACGGCTTTTCGACCGAATGCCGGGCCAGTGGGATAATGGACGCCCCAGATATTTTGTCCGCAGAGGCATCCGACCATGCGAACGAATGAAGCAGCAGAGACGATGCGCATTCCTGTTGATCGGGCGCGCGGCGACCAGCGTTCATCCGGACGCCTGCCGCGACCGGGCATCGCGCTCTTCTGGTCAGCCGTGCCCATGATCCTGTTCCTGACTCTTCCTTTGCTGGCGCTGATCTGGCGAACAGAGTTGACCGACATCAGCGCACATCTGGCCCAGCCGGCCGCGCGGCGGGCCATCGCCCTCAGCTTGTGGACATCGGCCACAGCAACTCTGCTGACGGTTCTTCTGGGCACACCTCTGGCGCTGCTGATGACCAGGCGGCACTTTCGAGGACGCCGAGCGCTGGACACACTTATCGATCTGCCCACAGTGCTACCGCCCGCGGTCGCCGGTCTCGCCCTGCTGATGGCCTTTGGCCGGCGAGGGTTGCTGGGACAGGGACTGTCAGTGGCCGGAATCGAGATCGCTTTCACTTCGCTGGCTGTCATTTTCGCCCAGCTCTTCGTGGCCTCCCCATACTACATTCGTGCGGCAATCGGCGGTCTCAGCCGCAGCGCAGCCAAGTTGGAAGAAGCCGCCGCATTGGATGGGGCCGACAGCCGGCAGATTTTCCGCTTTGTGACAGTCCCCCTCGCCCGCGCTTCGTTGCTGGGCGGACTGGTGATGACGTGGGCAAGGGCCCTCGGTGATTTCGGCGCCACGATTCTTTTCGCCGGCAACTATCCAGGGCGTACGCAGACGATGCCCCTGGCCATTTATATCGGCTTTGAATTGGATCTCGACGTTGCACTGGCCCTGTCCGTTGTGCTCATGGCGACCGCCTTCGCCATTCTCTTGCTTGTGAAATGGCTTCTGGGACGGACCAGCTAAATGCAGTCCAGTCTTTATCCCTACAATGGCATGGACGGGCGACCGGGACAGATACGAATGTAGAGCGTGCTCAACCATGCGTTCACCACAGTCACAGCCCAACCTTCATCACATGCATCAGAGCTCCGACACCAGCCCACTCATCGAAGCAGTACCCAACTTTTCCGAGGGCTGCCGCACCACTGTTGTCGATGAACTGGCGGCAGCAGTCCAAACATCCGGCGCGCTGCTTCTCGACCGCAGCAGCGATGTGCACCACAACCGATCGGTTCTCACAATCGCCGGTCCGCCAGAACCGGTTCTGCAGGGGCTGTTCAAAGCAGTTGAGGCGGCTGTTTCGCGCATTGACTTAAGGCGGCATCGGGGTGTCCATCCACGACTGGGCGCTGCGGATGTGGTCCCCCTGGTGCCGCTTCGCAACACGCTACTCCCCGACTGCGTTCTTCTGGCCCGCCAGCTGGGTCGCCGCATCGGCGATGAACTGAATGTACCCGTCTACCTCTATGGCGCGGCGGCCACCCGGCCGGAACGCCGTAATCTGGCGGACGTCCGGCGCGGGGAATATGAAGCTCTGCTGCGGGAGATCCACCTGCCGCGGCGCCGGCCGGACTTCGGCCCGGCCAAGGTCGGGCCGGCGGGCGCGGTCATCGTCGGGGCCAGGCCGATTCTGATCGCCTTCAACGTCTTCCTGCGCACGGCCGACGTAACTGTGGCCAGAGCGATCGCCCGCCAGATTCGCGAGCGCGGCGGCGGTTTGCCTGCGGTCAGAGCCTTAGGCCTCATGGTCGATGGACAGGCCCAGGTCAGTATGAATCTGGTCGACTACCGAGCAACATCTCCGCAGGTGGCTGTAGATGCCATTCGCAAGGAGGCAGCCGGCCATGGCGTCGCGCTCGATCGCAGCGAACTGATCGGGCTTATTCCCCAAGACGCTCTGCCAAAAAGCAAAGGGCAAGGAGTAAGCAGTGACGGAAAGACTCTTCCGCCTCCGTCGCTGGCGGCCGCTGCCGACGCACTCCTTTTGCCGGAATTGAGGCCAGACCGCGTCCTGGAAGTTGCGTTGCGCCAGGGATGAGGAGGATTTGGGTTAACGGCAGGGGGAACGGCAGGGGCTGGGGGACAGGGTCTGGAGACCCGTGCGGCGGTGGCGTGGCGTGGTTTTGGAGGGGGCGTTGCGGGGGGTGTCCCCCCGACCGCCTAAAAGCGAGAAGTGAGGACAGAGAAACATCTTTGCTCGCCTCATTCAGGTACTGAATTTATGGTGGCTGGGTAGTGACCATTCTTGCATTGTCTATTCCGCCGGGCCAGTTGCCTGTAAAGTCCGAAGATGACGGCCGATGCATCATGCGCTCTTGGGGAGGGCTCAGACAATCGCTTTGGCGAAAGTGAAATGCCGTGCTAGAATCAAGCCCGTAAACAGCAGACAGTTCCGACTGTGATTTTTGTAATCTGTCTGATTGCCTTGATTAACTGTCGTGCGCTGCACGGTCGTTAATCATCCCCTTCTTCCGATCGCATTGATCACAGTTTTTTACTCAATTTCATGTGCCGCCCGTGGTCTTGTCCAGCCGTTTGGACAACTGAGCAACGGGTAAAAAGCAATGCAGACAATGCAGCCTCCTCGCCATATCGTCTGGTCTGAATGGATCGAGAACATTGGGTTGCCATTGACGCTGCCAACGGGCGGGAAGCTGCCCGGGTCTGTCCCGCCTGCAGAGGGACCGGACCTTGCGATTATCATCGTCAACTACAACGGCAGCGCCCTCCTTAGCAACTGTCTGACATCAGTGTTCGGCTCTGCCGGCAGCTTCTCCTACACTGTCTGTGTTGTAGACAACGGCAGCAGTGACGACAGCGCCGCGATGACAAGCGACCGATTTCCTCAGGCCGGTCTGATCGTTTCCGAAGCCAATCTCGGCTTCAGCGCGGGCAACAACCTGGCTCTGCGCCAACTCGGCCTGCCTGACCACCAAGCGGCAGGCGACAGGCCGGTTCCGCGCTATATCCTCCTTCTCAACAATGACACGGTGCTGCCGGCAAACGCTCTGAGCGAGATGATCCAATTCATGGACGAGCGGCCCAATGTTGGAGTAGCCGGTCCACGAGTGCGACGGCCGGACGGCACACTGGATCTGGCCTGCCGCCGCAGCTTTCCCACGCCTTGGGTTAGCTTCTGCCGCATGACCCGCCTGAGCCGGCTCTTTCCGCGGAGCAGCCGTTTCAACGCGTATAATTTGAGCTACCTGCCTGAAGACGCGGTACATCCGGTGGATTCTGTTGTGGGCGCGTATATGCAGGTGCGTACGCAGGCGATTCAGCAGGTCGGCCTGTTGGACGAGGCTTACTTCATGTACGGCGAGGATCTTGATTGGGCAAAGCGTATCAAGACTGCGGGTTGGGATGTCTGGTACAACGGCAAGGTCGAAATCACGCATGTCAAAGAGGCCGCCAGCCGAAAAAGCCGCAAAGCCCGTCGGGCCTTTTACGAGGCAATGTGGATCTTTTATCGTAAACACTACCGGGCCAACAGTTCATGGGCGCTGGACAAACTGATCTTGCTCAGTATCGCTCTGATCGGTGGCGTAGACATAGCCATCCGATTGTGGAAACTACGACAGGAACGAGTTAACGGGGTTTCATCAGATTAGCTGTGGATAGTGAATAGCCGTCCACTCCAGGGTTTACGCGATTCGGACGATGTGGAAGTCACCAGCTCAGCCGACATCAGAGCTTGAGGAGCCTGCAACAGGGTCGCGGCCATCGGCGGCTACGGCAGATGCGGCTGCGACAGATGAGGCTGCGGCAGAGCAGGGCATTTCCTCCAGTCCCAACGGCAGATACTCGGCCCTGCGCGCCCAGCGGCCGGGCGTGCCTAAACGCGCCCAGCTTCTGTTTGCGCTCTCCCTGGTAATTGTGGATTTGGGGAGTACATGGCTGGCGTTCTTTCTGGCCCATCAGCTCACCGAGATGAACCTGACACCACGGCTGATGGAACTACAGCCGGATATCATTGTCGGCCCCTTCTTAGAGTTCCTGCCTTTGCCGCTGGCACAGTCGCTGTTGCTGCTGTCGATCTTCTTCTCGCGGGGCATGTACCAGCGCCGCCGGCCGCTCGGTCATCTGGACGAAATCTTCCGCACCGCGAGACTAACGACTCTGTGTACGCTCTTGACCGTCGCGCTGGTGAGCCTTTTTCTGCGGGATTTTGTCTATCACCGCACATTCCTGGGCTATGCCTGGTTGCTCAATATCGTCATGTTGACGATCGGCCGGACTTTGCATGCGCAGATACAATGGAATGCTCAGGCCAAAGGCGTTGGCGGCGACCGGGTCCTGCTCATCGGCGGCGGCGACTCCGGCCGCATGATTTTGCAAAGAGTGCAGGCAAACCCCAAACTGGGCTTTCAGGTGATTGGAGTTGTAGATAACAGCAGCACGCGTTCCGTTCTCAATGTGCCGATTCTGGGCTCCGTCGCCGACATCCCCAGAATCATAGACGAATTTGCAGTCGACGAAGTGATCATCGCTCTGCCGGAAAATACGCATCAGGAACTGATCGGCATCATTAGCCTGTGTGAGCGCGAAAAGGTCGGCATCCGCGTGCTGCCGGATGCCTTCGGAATAATGGCCAGCGAGGTGACGATCGGTTACCTTGGCGGGCTGCCCTTGCTCACGATCCGCGACGTCGCGCTCCAGGGTTGGAAACTGACACTCAAACGGGGGATGGATCTGGTGGGCAGCGCCATCGGCCTGGTGTTTCTCAGCCCATTCCTCATGCTGGTGGCGCTCCTGATCAAGCTGGACAGCCCCGGGCCGGTCTTCTACACACATGAGCGGATGGGGTTGGATGCCAAATCGTTCAAGATACTGAAGTTTCGCTCAATGCGCGAAGACGCAGAAAGATCAGGGCCGGGTTGGACGGTTGAGAACGATCCCCGGCGCACCAAACTGGGCGCGTTCATTCGCCGCGCAAATATCGACGAACTGCCCAATTTAATCAATGTTCTCTTCGGCGAAATGAGCTTGGTCGGGCCGCGCCCGGAACGCCCCGTCTACGTAGAACAGTTTCGAGAGATGATCCCTCGCTATATGGACCGCCACCGCGAAAAGGCCGGCATGACCGGTTGGGCCGCGGTCAACGGGCTGCGGGGCGACACCTCGATTGAGGAGCGCACAAAGTACGACCTCTGGTACATAGAAAACTGGTCCCTGGCCCTGGACATCAAGATTATCATTCGCACACTGGGCCAGTGGCTGCTGGGGACAAACAAGAACGCTTACTGAACCAACCCGAATTTTTTGACAACCTCCAACCCGATTTGTTACACTTTTTGTTCACTTAGCACTCCCATCACGAGAGTGATAAAGGTTTATCTCTGACGTCTGATTGTCGCCAACTGTCCGACAGTTCGAATCGCCCTCAATTGACTGCACTTACAGCACACCAGAAGGAGGGCAGACAGGCGGCAGTCCTTTCTGCCTGTAATCGATGACAGAACTGCAACTGAGCCAGCGCCGCAAACAGGTACTGCGTATCGTCATCCACGAGTATGTGGAGAATGCCCAGCCGGTGGGCAGCCAGTCGATCGCGCAGAAATATGATCTGGGCGTCAGTGCGGCCACGATCCGCAATGACTTGGCTGCGCTGGAAAAAGCTGGTCTGCTGACCCACCCTCACACCAGCGCCGGCCGCATTCCCACTGATGGCGGCTACCGCTACTTTGTGGCCAATCTCATGGCCCACACCGATCTTCCCTCCCAAGAGCGGCACATGATCCGCCATCAGTTCCACCAGGCCCGGCAGGAAATCGACCAGTGGCTTCGGCTCAGCACAGCGGTCTTGGCCAAAGCCTCCACGGGTGCGGCGCTGGCAACCTCCCCGCGCTCGATCACCAGCAGGGTCAAACATCTGGAGTTGATTGGCATTCAGGATACGGCCGTGTTGCTGGTGCTGGTGCTGGCCACAGGCACGCTGAAACAGCAACTGATTACCCTGGAACAGCCAATTTTTCAGGAGGAACTGAGCCGCGCGAGCAACCAGCTAAATGTTGAGATTTCTGGCGCCACCGCTGCCGATCTGCCGGAAAAACTGAAGGAGTTCACGGGCTTCACCCGCGAGGTTGGTGAGCTTGTGCTGAAGACCTTGCTGCAGTCGGAGGAGCAGATTACGGAACGCGTATATCGACATGGGTTGGCCGAGGTGTTGGCCGAGCCTGAATTTGCCGACGGGCCGCAGGTGCGCCGGATCGTGCAGGTATTTGAGCAACGCACGCTGCTGCATGAGATTTACGATGATATCATGGAGTTAAGCGACGTACAGGTAATGATTGCAGGCGAGGGCCGATTCGGCGACATGCAGGACATAAGCCTTGTCCTGAGCCGCTATGGAGTACCGGACCGGGTCAGCGGCCTGTTGGGCGTAGTCGGCCCGATGCGAATGCCATACGGCCGTACAATCGGGGCTGTGCGCTACGTTGCCACACTCCTGAACGAAATGATGCATCAGCTATACGGCCAAAACCACTAGACAGTATGTTTGAGTAACAGGATCATATATGAGTCAACAGGAAGAACGGGAAGACACGACGGTAGAACCAGAAAACGGACAACTGCCTGAGGAGGCTGTTCTGGAAGCAGAGGAGCCTGACGCGGGCGATGATTCCGAAGTAGAAGAGGCTGAAGAAAAGGACGAGACACCGGAAGAGGCGATCACTCGGCTGCAAGCGGAGCTGGCAGAGGCGCAAGACCAGGCCGCCAGCCATCTCGACAAGATGCAGCGTACCGTGGCCGAATATGAGAACGCCGGCAAACGCCGTGAACGCCAGAACGAGGAGCGCATCAAAAGGGCGACGGAAAGTATGATGCGTCAGTTGCTGCCTGTTCTCGATGACCTCGATCTGGCCTTTCAGAATGTGCCCGAAGCAGTGCCGGGAGAGAATCAGGCCTGGCTGCAGGGATTCGAGCAGATCCAGCAGAAGCTCTTGGAGATTCTCGCCAATTCAGAAGTTGAACCGCTGGACAAGAGTGGTGAATTCGACCCCAATCAGCATGAGGCCATCTCGAATGAGCCGAGCGAAGATGTCCCCAGCGGGCATATCATCCAGACATTACGCACCGGCTACAGTATCCAGGATCGGATCCTGCGCCCAGCGCTCGTGCGGGTTGCGCAGTGAATAGCTGGACGCTTTCCTACCACTTCTAAATGGTTGCCCTAACTCGTTCCGCTGCCGCCGGCCGCCGGCAAGATCCCTTACACGGCATCCGCCCCTTTGACGTTGGGCGTGATCTGCGCGCCGTATCCAGACTGATTGCGGAGGCTTTCGCGGAAGAACTGGACGAACAGGGCGAGGCTGCGCTGCGCGAACTACGACTTCTCGGTTATATGAGCGGGCTGGTAGGCATTCTTTACCGCAGTACCGGCGAGTTCCGAAATGTATTCAACGGATTCGTCTGGGTGGAGAACAAACGGGTTGTAGGCAATGTAACGGTGCAGCGCGCTGCGAGCGGCAGCGGGCGCTGGCAGATCGCCAATGTGGCGGTTTTGCCGGCTTGGCGCGGGCGCGGGATCAGCCGGGCCCTCATGGAACATGCTCTGGATTACATCCGCGATATGGGTGGGTCTTGGGCGGTGCTGCAAGTGCGTGGGGAAAACAAGATTGCCCTCGGCCTATATGAACGGCTCCGTTTTGAGAACATGGGAGGGACCTCCGAGCTGCACGCGCCGGGCGCGCCAAAGTCGATCACAAGGCCGGTTCTGTCCAATCTGCAGCCGTTCTCTCCATCCGACAGCAATCTGTTGTATGATTTGGCCACCAGCCGACCCAGCGCCGAATTCCAGTGGTGGCGGGCGGTACGGCGAGACGACTTCCGAATTCCGCTCGAAAAGCGCATTGGTGAGCTGGTGAACAGGCTTGTCGGCCGGCAGCGAATCTACCGCTATGCCATCCGCGACTATAACAGCCGCTTTGAAGGGGCAATCCAGGTTACGGCCCGATGTTGGCAGGGAGAGCACCATGTCCGTCTCTGGCTGCGGCCCGATGCCCAGGACCGGTACGCCAAGCCCTTGATTCAGTGCGCACTGGCGCTGCTGCAAGAGTCTCCGCGCTGGCCGCTGCGGGCGACTGTCAGTACACAGGACGAGGTCGCGGCGCAGACGCTGCTGGACCATGGCTTTTCAGTGCGCAGCACTTTATACACGATGCGTTTGCGCGTGTAACCTCTGATGAAGCTTCTGTTACGACTGGTCGGGAACGCCATCGCCTTGTACGCGGCGTCAACAATGATCGACGGCATTTCGTTTGGCGCGGGCGGCGATGTGGATTTCGGCAGTCTGCTGACCGTCACCTTGATCTTTGGCGCAATCAACGCTGTAATAAAACCCTTTGTCAAAGTTGCGACCTGCCCGGTCTATCTGGTCACGCTGGGTCTGTTCACTTTTGTGGTCAACGCCCTGATGCTGCTTCTGACGGGGTTGCTGGCCGGAGTGCTTAACGTCGACTTTCGGGTAGACGGTTTTGGCGCTGCCTTCTCGGGCGCCCTCGTCATCAGCATCGTCAGTTTTTTTCTTAGCCTGTTTATCTCCGCTAAGAGCGACGACAAAGATTGACAACAGTACACGCGCGGCGCGTGTACTGTTGCCCATCGCCTCTTCTCATCACAATTCAGATTAACATCGGGGCCTAACATGCGCGCCACGTTTCTCCACATGGCCGACTGCCATCTCGGCTATCGTCAGTACAACAGCCGAGAGCGGCAGAACGACTTCACTCGCGCCTATCTTGACATCATCGGGGCGGCCATCGACCGTAAAGTCGATTTCGTCCTGCTGGCCGGTGACCTCTTTGAAAAACGCACTATCGATCCTGTCACGCTCGACCACGCCATCAGAGGGCTGGAACGGCTGAAGAAGGCCGGTATCCCCTGCCTGGCAGTGGAGGGCAACCATGAACTGGCCCACTACCGCGACAGCATCGGCTGGGTGCGATTTTTGGCCGAACGGGAGTTGCTGAAGCTGCTCAACCCGCAGCTTGACGGCGAGCGCGTCACACTCCCGCCCTACGAAGAACGCGAGGGGGCCTATGTGGAACCGGTTCCGGGTTTGCGGGTTTACGGCATGCGCTACTACGGCAGTTCCACCTCTCATATTGTGAAGAAGGTGGCCGACACGCTGGCAGCAGCCGACATACAGGGGATCGAGTATACAATTTTCATGGCGCACGCCGGTGTTGAGGGAGTTCTAGATCACCAGGGCGGCGCCGTTAGCCACCGGGAGATGGCGCCTCTGCGGCCCCACGTGGATTATCTGGCGCTGGGCCATATCCACAAGCCCTATGCGTTCGACGATTGGATTTACAATCCCGGCAGTCCGGAGACAAACTCGCTGACCGAGGCGGCCTGGCCGGAGCGGGGCTACTATCTTGTAGAGGTCGACACGGAGGCGGAACCAAAGCACCGCCCGGTTTTGCACGCTAACTCCCGGCGTCCTTTTGAACGTCTTTTCTTTAAGGTGGACGCCTATGAAACGCCGGACGACCTGCTCGAAGCGTGCCGGCGTTTTGTCGAACGCCGGCGCAGTCTGTTCAAGGGAGAAGCACCGGTCGTCGAGCTGCGGCTTAGCGGCGTGCTTCCGTTCGACCGCAGCGCGCTTTCGATTGAGCCATTTGAGAAGACGGTCATTGAGCTTTACAAGCCGCTGCACTGCATCGTGCGCGATGACACGCGGGGGGCGGAGTTCGCGGTTGCGATTGATCAGCATTTGAGCCGACCAGCGTTGGAACGGCAGATAATCGCCGACCTTCTCGGACGGGACAACCGCTACCACGCCCGCAGCGGGGAATGGACTGAACTGGTTCTCGCGATCAAACAGTTGGCCGTCAGCGGCGCCCCTGCTGATGCCATATTGGAGGAGCTGACGCGCGGTGAGGAGAGAATTTTGCAGGGAGAAGCGGTGCAATGTTGATCCATTCGCTAACCCTGGAAAATGTCAAGAGCTACACACGGACGAAGGTCGAATTCAGCCCCGGTACGAATGCAATCGTTGGCCACAACGGATCGGGCAAGACGACGATACTGGAAGCGATCGGCTATGCTCTTTTCGATCATCTTCCCTATAGCCAAGCCGACTTCGTGCGTGAAGGTCAGAGGTCGGCGAGCGTGACCGTCGAGTTTCTCAGCGACTACGACGAGCGCGCTTATCAGGTTATGCGGAGTTGCGGCAGTGGCAGAACCCACACGGTTATCGACCCGGAACTCGACATAAGAATCTGCGAGGGCAAGGCCGATGTCATGCAGTTTTTGCGCCTGCATCTCGGCATTGGACCGGACGCTGAGCCGGGGGATCTGTTCAGGAATGCGGTGGGTGTGCCCCAAGGCAGTTTCACCGTCTCCTTTCTGTTGACGGCCAGTGCCCGCAAAACTGTTTTCGATCCGCTCCTCAAGGTTGCAGAATATCGCCGGGCGTGGGAAAGAATGCGCGAGCCGCTCAGCTTGCTCCGCCAGCGCGTGGGAGATCAGGCGGTGGAAATCAGCAGGCTGGAGGGGGAACTGATCAGACTGCCAGCCGTGCAGGCCGAAGCCGACACACTGACCGGCCGTTTCAGCATTGCGGATACCGAACTGCGCGCCGCGCGGACGGAGTTGACCGCAGCCGAATCCGCCCGACAGACGATGGAGGCCAAGCGGGAGCGGCTGCTGGAACTGCAAAGCATGGTGCAAATGGAGCAACAGGTAGTCGCTGAACAGGAACGGACGCTGGCCGCGGCCCGGCAACGGTTGACTGAAAGCAAGGAGGCCGTGACCACCACGGAAGCCAACCGCGCCGGCCATGACGCCTATCGCGCCGCGCAGCAGGACCAACGTGCCGTGAATGAAAGGATGATCCAACGCCGGCGGTTGCAGGATGAGCGGGCAAACGTCCAGACGCGACTAACCCAGGCTGCAGCACAAGAGGACGCTCGCAAGCGCGCCCTTGCTGACATCGCAGAGGCAGAGAAAACTGCTGCTGACCTTGCGGACGCGGCAGCCGAACAGGAGAGGCTGGACCTCGAAGTTCGGGATACGCAACGCCAGGTAGATCGGCTGAAAGAATCGGCCGCCCGAATACAGCGGGAACATGCCGCGGTGGATAGGGCCCAACATAGGCTGGAGCGCATGCGCGCCGAGGTAGCCCGCGCCCAGGAACTCGAAGCTTCGCGGGAGCAATTGCAGACACGCGTGGAAATCTTGCAGCAGGAGATTACGGCGGAAAAGACCAAGGGTACCCAATTGTACGCGGAAATGAAGACGATCGAAGAGCAAGGCGGTCAGCTGAAGAGTCTGGAAACAGCCGCGGTCTGTCCTATCTGCGAACAACCGCTGTCAGAGGAAAATCGTCAGCAGCTTCTCATTCGACTCCGCCAGCGCTGGAAGGAAATGGATGGGAAAGCCAAGGCATCCACCGAGACGATCCGGCAAGCTGAGGAGGAACGGGAACAGGCCCGCGCCAGACTCGCCCAGCAGGAACAGACACTGCGTTCCCTCTCCCGCCAGCATGCGGTCGACACGGCTGAAACGGAACTGACCGAGCTGAAAACCCAGTTGACCGAAGCCCATGCCGCGGCGGAGGGGCTGAAGGAGGCGCCGCAACGAGTTGAGCATCTTCAGCAGGGGTTGCAGGCGCTGGGCGATCCACGGCGGCGGCGGGATGCGGCATTGCAACAGGCGCGGGGGCGCGAGCGGGTGGAGGAGGCTATGCAGGAGCAGCGGGCGCAAGCCGAACAGCAACAGATCGCGCTCGCCGCGCTTGACGAGAGCATGGCAGAATTCGCCAACCTGGATGAAGAGGCAACCCGCATCGCCTCCCAATTGGAGAATTTCCAGGCAGCCGACATTCTTTACCGGCGCAGTCAGGACGCGGCTGAAGCCCTCTCCCAGCGCGAGCAGGAGTTCGCCGCGGCAGAGATGGCGTTACAGGACGCGCGGGAACGCTACGAGAGCGGGCAGGCTCAGCTGGCAGCGAGCAGCCTCGAATTCAATGCGGAAGACCTGCAGGAGGTGATGGCCCAGGTGGTGGAAATCCGCAGCCGCTGCGTACAGTTGGAGACTGATTTGGGCCAGTGGCGTGAACGTTTGAGCCGAGCGGAACGGGAGATCGCCCATCTGCAGGCTCTGAAGCAGCGGCTCGCGGCTGCCCAGGCCATGCATGACCGGCTGGCGGAACAGGAGGAGCTCTTGCAGTTTCTGCGCTCCGTTATACAGGAGGCCGGCCCGTTCGTGACCAAGGCGCTGGTCCAGCAGATCAGTTACACGGCCAATCAGTTGTTCGGCCAGATTATGGACGACTACACGCGCACATTAAGTTGGCAGGAGGACTACGGGATCATCCTGGAGGTGGATGGCCGCGAGCGGGAATTTGCGCAGCTGTCCGGCGGCGAGCAGATGAGCGCAGCGCTGGCGGTACGGCTGGCCCTGCTCCAGGAAATGAGCGATATCGCGATTGCCTTCTTCGACGAGCCGACCACCAATCTGGACGATGTACGCCGCGACGCGCTGGCCCGCCAGATCGTGGGCGTGCGCGGCTTCGAGCAGCTGTTCATCATCAGCCATGACGACTCGTTCGAACAGGCTACGGAGAAGCTGATCCGTGTAGAGAAGAAGAACGGTGCGAGCGAGATTCATTACGGATGAGACCGGTTGAAC
Source organism: Caldilineaceae bacterium (assembly GCA_965116395.1). Taxonomy (GTDB): domain Bacteria; phylum Chloroflexota; class Anaerolineae; order Caldilineales; family Caldilineaceae; genus Bin5. The sequence goes on along the minus strand of OZ220684.1, from coordinate 2,612,331 downwards.
ACCGGTCGCACTAAGCGGATGCAACCAGTATTTGCGCGGCTCTGGGAACCCCTCCCAGAGCCGCGAACTCTTTCTGGAGGCTGGCTGCGTTCAAGCGAGCAGGGGCATCGTCCGCCAGTATCTTTTGCAGAGCCTCCGTTGCCAGCGGGACGGTCAACTGCCTGGGCGGGATGTGATAACCGACTCCGCTGCGGGCAACCCCGCTGGCCTGGCGGGCCTGGTCCGCAGCCTTGGGAACGACGATCTGTGGAATCCCGTGCGTAACCAGGGCGTGGGTCGTGCCGGCGCCGCCGTGATGGATTGCGGCTGCGATGCAGGGCAACACCTCCGCAAACCGAATCCGCTCCATCAGTACTGAAGACTGCGGCAGGTTGCTTCGCAGAGCTTCCATTTCGCGCGCGGACCAGCCCCCTTCTGTGCCGCCGGCATCAACGCCTTTGCCGACCGCCAGAATCGGAATGGCCCCCACATCTGCCGCCGCGCGGGCCGCGATAACGAAGAAGTTGAAGTCCTTGGTAAATGCGGTGCCGAGGGTAATGAAGATCCATGGACGGTCGACCGGCAGTTGGTCGAGCCAAGGGGATGTGCGCGGCTGGGGGGGAGCAGCGATCCCGCCGACCATTCGTGTTTGCGGTAGGAGCGGCGCCCCGGCATACCAACGGGGGCTCCAATAGGTCAGGTGCAGAGAGGGTGATTGTATTGCGGCCGGACCGTCCGGCGCCCAGTTGCGGCCGGTCACGCCAAGATCTGACAGCAGCGCCTCCACTCGCGCCTGGGACAGCTCGGCGAGAGAACCCAACGGCGCGCCCTCTTTGGATCCTGGCGACTTTGGCTGCATGGCCGGCCAGCCAACGACGGCGAAGGGCACATCCAGACGTTCGGCGGCGATGGCGGCCGCGGCGGTGAACATCTCACTGACGATCAGATGCGGGCGAAAACGCTTGCCTACGTCTATAAGCTCGAGCGTAGCCGCCTGCACGCGCTCCACGTCCAACCACTGATCCAACGAGCGGATCATGCGCAGGCGCTGGAACTCCTCTTCTGTGGCCGCGCCTCTCTGTATGGGGGGCGGCGGCGGCCAGCGCCAACCGGTTTCCTGCAGGATGTGGACGGGGATGCCTTGCGCAACCAGTTCGCTTTGCAGTTCACGGCCGGTGGCCCACAGGACATCGTGGCCTGCCCGCATCAGTTCCAGGGCAGTTGGCAGGTAGCCGCCCCAATCCAGGTGGCCCGCTAGCTGCGCGGATACACATAGAAAGCGCAAGCGGCTCTCCTCAACCAACGCAGCCGGGAACAAGACGGTAGAGCCCACCGGTGCCGGTGCCGATCCAGACGGCTCCGTCCGGTGCGGTTGCGACCGCCTGCACGGGCCAGTTGTGCATGATCCGTTCGGCGATTATGTTGCCGCCCGCGTTCGCCAGCCTGAACAGACCCGGATCGCGCCCGTAATTGGCGAAAAATATGGTGTCGTAGGCCCACGTGATACCGGTGGGCGCGGCCGAGTTGGACAGAGTCAGCACCGGTGCGGTCCACCAATCTTTATTGACCCCGCCCAGCGCCATGGGAAAGCCGTAGTACGGGGTAGCGTTCACGTCGCCTTCATTGGCGGCAGCGGAGAGGGTTCGCGGGTCGAGCAGGTCGACTTCGTCACCTGCGTTGAAATCTCCGGGCACGTTGGTGGCGCCGTTGTCGGTAAACCAGATGCGCCCGAACGGATCCACGGCAATGCCATAGGAGTTGCGCACACCACGCGCCGCGGTCTGGAAGACGCCGATTGAGCGTTCGGCAAGCAGCCGGTCCAGGCGGGCGCGCACGATGCGAGCAGCGAATGGATTGCCGCCGGCGGCCACATTGGTGGCCAGCGTTTCGGCGGGCAGGTCACCGTCACCAAGCACGATAATGCCGTCCGAATAGCCGTCGCGCACGCCGCCGGCGGAAACATACAGCCAGCCATCGGTGATAACGAGACCATTGTTGGCGTGGAAGAGTTGACCGGCTACGGCGAAGCCGCCGGCCAGAGGTTCGTACCCGCTTCCGTCGACGATGCGCCCCACTTCGCCGGCCCGATTCAGGTAGAGTGCGCCCGCATGCCAGGCCATGCCGGTGACCCGGCTGGACTCGCGCAGGATCTCGTAGTAGCTGTCCCTGGAAACGCTGTGCCAGATAACAACCGAGCGGCTGGCGTGATACGGATCGTACAGGATATTGGCATCGAAGTTGCCGGTGGCCGGATGGTCCAAAGCGATGAACAGTCTGCCATCCGGAGCAAAGGTCAGAGCGGTGATGCTGTACTGATCCTGCAGCTTCGGGGCCAGGAATTGCTCTGCACAGAAGCCGCCCCGGGGAACTAGCCACGGATCGGATTCAGACGGGGCGCCGAGATTAAGGGGGGCGGCGCGGATGCCTACACTGCCGGCAGCGACACCTCTGGGTGGGGCGCTGGCGGCAGGGCTGGCAGGGCTGGCGGCGCTGCCTTCGGTACTGCTGCCCTCTGTACTGCTGCCTTCGGCGCCGGTAACATTACTGTCCGTATTGTCTGAGGCCGGGGCAGGAACTGTGTTCGTCGTCTCCACCTCCGGCAGATAGGCGGCGATCTGCTCGTCATCAGGAATGGCGGCACAGCTTGCGGCCAGGGCTAGTTGTGCACTGATGTAGGGATCAGTCCCGCCATTCTCGGCGCAGTCGTTCGGCGCCCAGGTAAAGTCGCCGTCCGACAGACGCAGCCACATTTCTGTCTCGGGCGCCGGCCCTGTGCCTTGCCTGGTCGCGCCAGCTACAATCCATTTGTAAATGAGCGCCTTCTCGTCGTCACCCAACTCGCCCACCAGCGGCATTGCGCCGGACTGGATTTGTGTCCAGAGTTTAGATGCGTCAGGCTCGCCCGGCGTCACCGCCGGTCCACTCTGACCACCATCCATCAAGGGTTCAAACTCTGTAACCTGCAACTCCGCCTGTTGCACAACGGCGCTGTGGCAGGCGCCGCAGTTCTGTTCCAAGAGCGGCAGAATGTCCTCATCGAAGCCCGGCGTGGAGATGGGAATCCGACCGATAGAACGGTTGAGAGCGACAAAAGGAAGGTCTTCATCCTGGCCGAAGATCGCATCAACCCGTACCAGAGTGCCGGCGGGGACGCGGCCGAGTTGGCAGCCTTCCCGGTTGGGGCGGTTGCGCACATTGGCGTTGCGTTGCAGCACTGCATACACCGGCTGGCCCCCGGCAAGACAGGACAAGGCACCTTCCATACCATGGATCAGCGCAATTTCGGCGATGCCCCCCATCGCATCCGGTTGGGCCGCAGGCGGCCGCGGCCAGTTTTTCTCGGGACTGACAGTTGCGGCGGATCCGACACTGCTGAATGTGTTGAAGTCGACTGGTTGGAACGTGCACGCGCCGAGAAACAATACTGCACAAACGAGCAGTGGAAGGGCGGGGAATGCAACTGGACTGCGGCGATGAAACATTGAATGAGAACCTGTTCGCGAAGCGGCTGGGAGGCGCCCCTGCTTTTTGTAATGCTGTGCCCGGATGAATTCCTACTTCCAGGAGATAGAGTCGGAAACGGCCGGCTCCTCTCTCAGCACGCGGCGCGCGACGGAGATATCCAGTTGAATCTGGGCGACGAGCGCCTCCAGGCTGTCAAATCGTTGCTCGTCGCGCAGGCGGGAAACGAAAGAGATAGTCAGTTGTTGCCCGTACAGCTGGCTGGATTCGCCCGTTGAGGGAAAGTCCAGCAGATGGGTTTCGATGCGGCGCTGGCGTCCGTCCACGGTGGGCCGTACGCCGATATTGGTAACGCTGGCGCGAGGGTTGTTCGAACAACTGTCCGGCAGGTATGCCCAGGTCGCGTAGACCCCATTGGCGGGGATAAGCCGCTGTGGGATGGGTCGAATGTTAGCGGTGGGCACACCGATTTCGCGCCCGCGGCGCGCGCCCTCTTCGACGACGCCGGCGATCTGATAGGGCCGACCCAGCATCTGCGCTGCATCCGTAATTACGCCGGCCAGCAGAGCCTGACGGATCTGGCGGCTGTGGACCTCTGCGCCCTCACACGCGAACGGTTCGATCACCGATACATCGTAGCCTAGGCGCGTACCCAAGGCCCGCAGGAGGTCGACATTCCCGCTGCGCCCGCGGCCCAAGGCAAAATCCGGCCCCACCACCAGCCGGGCAAGCCCCAAACTCTCTACCAGAACCGCCATAAACTGCTCGGGGGTCAGGCTGGCGAATTCCATGTCAAAGGGCTGAATGATTCCCAGGTCAAAGCCGTCTGGTTCGATCAGCCGCAGACGTTCTTGCGGCGTGGTCAAGAGGCGCAAAGGAATATCCGGCCGCAGTACGGCCATGGGGTGGGGATCGAACGTGAGCAGGGCAGTCTTAGCTGCAGGCGATTGGGCCGCGGCTTCTGTCTGCAAGATGCGCAAAAGGGCCTGATGGCCCAGATGAACACCATCGAAATTGCCAATTGTCAGGAAGGTTGGGCCGGAAAACCGGAGAGATCGCAGATCGCTGCGCCAAATTCTCATCTCAAATCAGTTTCTGGTTCTTTACGTGAGTTCCGTTTGCCACCAGGACTTTCCGACAATGTGCGAGGTAGGGAGGCGGACATCGAGCCTACCCCTACGCAATAGGAGATGAGGGAAAACGCTGGTCTTCAAACTGAACGTGCATTGGTCTCCGGTGGCGGCGGGCAATAAAGAACCGGGCGCGAATTACGAAAGGCTCCCAAGATGTTGGGCAAGCCACTTTTCGGCTTTCCACACTGTGCCGTCTCTGCCCCCATCAGCTGCGCGCGCGCGTGCAATCCCCAGGAAGCGGCCGCGACGATCATAGGCAGCCGCGAGTCCAGCCCTTTGCCAACCGTCCGTACTGCAGGGGTCGGGAAGGGGTGGATCGAGGGCTGGAAGGGCCGGGCTGTGAGCGATCTTCTGGCCGTGGCCCAGCCGAACCTTGTCCTCCTCACTGACGGTCAGACGGGGCATTCCGAGACCGACATCGGGGGCCAGCAGCAGGTCGGCGAGCCCGCCGTCGGCTGCCGCCCTTTCAATTGCCGGCAGAAGTAACGCGTCGGCGACGGAAAACGGGCCAGCCTCCAAGCGACGCAAATAGCTCAGGTGGCCAACTGTGCCCAGTGCCTGCCCCAGCGCATGTGCCAGGCTGCGCACATAGGCGCCGGCGGAACAGCGTATCCGAAGTGAAATCTGTGCGGGCGACGCAAAGGAAAGGAGCTTAATCTCGTAAAACGTAACTTCCCTTGGCGCAACTTTCACCGACTCACCGCGCCGGGCTTTGCGATGCAGGCTCTCACCACCTTGCTTCAGTGCCGAGTAGACTGGCGGCTCCTGCGAAATCCGGCCCCGGAAGGTAACCAGGGCCTCTTCCACGTCGGCGGCGGTCAGGGGCGGAACCGAAGCGCGGGCAACGGTTCGACCGACAGCGTCGTAGGTATCGGTGGCGCTTCCCAGTGTGACGCGGGCCTCGTATGTCTTGTCATGTCCCTGATAGTATTCCGCGAGCCTGGTGGCAACACCCAGGCACAATACGAGCAACCCGCTTGCCATTGGGTCCAGAGTGCCGGTGTGGCCGATGCGTCTTTGTCGACTGCAGCGGCGGACGCGTTGCACAATGTCGTGGCTGGTAGGCAACTCTGCAGAAACCGGCTCGTCGACGCCCGCTGGGGAACGTGGACGACCCGGTTTATCGACAAGAAGAATCCCGTGTAGATCGGTCATGGCACCGGTTAGTGGATAGTGAATAGCGCTGATCTCTGTCCTCTAACCACGGTCGACATCAGTAGTTTGGCTGCGCAACTCGTGCAGAGATGCTACCACGCGGGCCGAGACCTCCTGCAAACTGCCGGCAACGGTGCAGCCTGCTGCGGGTGGATGTCCACCGCCGCCGAATGCAAAGGCGACCTGGCTCACGTTGAACCCCGGCTTGGCCCTAAAACTACATTCGATCAGTTCTTGTCCATTTTTGGCGAAGCGTTGGGCAAAAGTAGCGCTGATATCGGCCTCGCGCACAGTTACAAGGAAGTTGGCCAAACCATCGCTCTGATGAAGTTCGACTCCACTGCGCTGACGGTTCTCGTCGCTGAGAGCGGCCCAGATGATGCCATCTTCCATCTGCACATTGGCCAGGCCGGCCCCCCACAGCTTTACGAGGCTGAATGATCTGCTGTCCAGAGTGTTGCGAACGATGTGGTCCAGATCTGCGCCAGCGTTCAACAGCCGCAAGGTCGTCTGCAACTCCTTTGCACCGGTATTGGCCGTGCGAAAGCAGAGTGTATCGGTCACGAGGCCGGTCAGCAAAGCGACTGCTATCTCCTCAGTTAACGGCACATCCAAAGCATCGGCCAGGGGCACAAGCATCTGGCAGGTGGCTGCGCAGCCTGTTTCCACCCAGTTTTCGGTACCGAAAAGCGTATTGGTGATGTGATGGTCTATGACTACGAGGGGGATTTGATTGTGGATTTCAGGACTGTAGACGGTGCCGATGCGATCAATGCTGGAAGTGTCCAGGCAGACGATGAGATCATAGTTGTGGGCGACTTCGGCCGGTCCGATGATCATTTCCGCCCCGGGCATAAACTGAAACTCCGACGTAATTTCGTCCTGGAGAGCCAGAGTGGGCCGTTTGCCCAGCGCGCGCAAAATGCCGCCCAAGCCGAGCAGGCTGCCGACCGCGTCGCCGTCAGGGCTTACATGGCTGATGCAGAGGATATGGTGGCTGGATTCCAGGAGGCTGAGCAAGAGAGGGGGCGGCGCTACCGGGACGCTCTCTCGGCCGCAGGCGGCACCCTGCTTGAGCAGGGACGCATTAGGGGTCATGCATCCTCTTTCTGGGCATTGTAGGTGGAGAAATCCTGGGAAGAGAGTGAAGAGGAGGGAGGTGAAAGAGAGTCCCTCTCGTAGTTCACATCCTGCTGGCGTAGCTCTCGTTCCGCGGCAATGCTCTGCAAAAGTGCATCCACCCGAGCGGCCTGGTCGGGGGTATCGTCGTAGTAGAAGAGCAGTTCCGGCACGGCACGGAACGTTACGCTCTGGGCCAATTGGCGTCGCAGGAAAGGGGCGGCTTTTTTCAGTTTGGCGAGGACGACACTGCGTTGGATGTCGCTATCCTGATAAATGTAGACTTTGGCTACACGCAGATCGCGGCTGACCACGACGTTCGTCACCGCCAGCAGTTCCAACGCCGGGTCATCCAGTTCGTTGCCGATCAAAATAGAAAGTTCCTGATAGAGCAGTTCTGCTGCCCGCTCCTGACGAATTGTGGTCGTCATAGTTAAAATGCCGTCAGTTCCTCGGTTTCGGTTGTCAGGCACTCGAACCCACTATAAACGATAAACCGAAAACCAGAAACTATTATCGCACCTGTTGTCTTTCGTAAACTTCTATGATATCGCCTTCCTGAAGATCTGTATTGACACCGGCCAGATTGATGCCGCACTCATAGCCGGCCCGCACTTCGGTGACGTCTTCGGTAAATCGTTTGAGGTTTTCGACGGAAGTGGTGATGATCGTAGATTCGTTGCGTAGCAGCCGCGCCTGACTGTTGCGTTTGACAACGCCGTCCAGCACCATACAGCCGGCAATCAAGCCGCCGCGACGCACGCGGAACATCTGGCGCACCTCGGCATGACCGCTGACTACCTCTTCGAATATAGGGTCCAACATGCCGGTAAGCGCCTGCTCCACATCTTCGATCAAATTGTAGATGATCTGATAGTGACGAATCTCGACGCCGGACTGTTCTGCGCGCACCAGAGCGGACTTGTCTATGTTGACGCCAAAACCGATGATGATCGCTTGACTGGTTTCAGCGAGCATGACGTCGGACTCGGTGATGTCACCAACAGCCGATTGCATGATTTTTACCTTGACCTCATCGTTGTCAAGCTGTTCCAGGCTGTGAACAATTGGGGCCAACGCTCCTTGAGCATCAGCCCGCAGGACGATATTGAGAGTTTCGGCTTCTCCGCCTTCGACGCGGGCGAACATGTCCTCCAGCGTCATTGGCAGGTTCGTAGTGATCTGGGAAGCGCGCGCGGCCTGATCTTGCCGTTCGGTAGCAAGCGCGCGTGCAGCTCTATCGTTTTTCGTTACAGTAAAGACCTCGCCGGCGTCCGGAACGCCATTGAGCCCCAAAATAATGGTCGGCGTGCTGGGCCCGGCGGCTTTCAACGGATTCCCCTCGTAATCGAACATAGCCTTGACACGTCCCCAATTCTCGCCGACGACCACGGAATCCCCTCGTTTGAGGGAACCGTTTTGCACGAGCAGGGTTGCAGTGATCCCACGCTGTTTATCCAACTCGGCCTCGATCACGGTGCCGACGCATTGCCCAGTAGGGTTGGCAGTGTGCTGGTCGAGTTCGGCGACGACAAGGATGTTTTCCAACAGATCGTCGACACCGTCACCGTTAAGTGCGCTGATGGGCACAGTGATAGTTTCGCCGCCCCATTCTTCCGGCGTCAGGTCTTCGGTCGACATATCCTCCATCACCCGGTTTATATTGGCGTTGGGGCGATCGACCTTGTTGATCGCGACGACAATGGTGACGCCGGCTGCCTTGGCATGGCTGATCGCCTCCCGCGTCTGCGGCATGATACCGTCGTCGGCGGCAACGACGAGGATAACCATGTCGGTGACCTGCGCGCCGCGTGCCCGCATGGCAGTGAACGCCTCGTGGCCGGGGGTATCCAGGAAAGTAATTTTCCTGCCGTCGACCTCCACCTGGTAGGCACCGGTATGCTGGGTGATGCCGCCGGCCTCGGTATCTACCACGTTAGCGCGACGGATACGATCGAGGAGTGTTGTTTTGCCATGATCGACGTGCCCGAGGACCGCCACAACTGGTGGCCTAGGCACGAGATTTTTTTCCGCTTCTTCGGCCACAATTTCCTGGATCAACACCCTTTGTTTGGGTCTTCGATCCTCGTCGGGCGCCTGTTCCGGCTCCTCGTCCTCTAGGACCGGCCACAGCACTTCGATGCCGAGCTCTTCGCCGACGATGGCGGCTGTATCATGATCGAGAGTCTGATCGATCGGCGCCATAATGCCGAACTGCATCAGGACTTTGATGAGATCGATCGGGCTGCGATCCATTCGTTCGGCCAATGCGCGGACGGTGACATAGTCCTCCACAATGATGGAAGTTGGCAGCCCAGCGTCTTCACCATTGGAGGCGTCGTCAGCTGGGCCGTCATCCTGGATTTGCATTGGATCTTTCGTTGCGGTTGTCATTTTCCCATTCCTTTCGTCGATAGCTTCCGGTTGCCAGTTTTGCACGACGCCGCGCGAATCAAAACTGACAACGAAAATCTCCCTCTGAACACAGAGGGACGGAAGCTGAGAAGCGTTCACGCGCCAAGTTGCGTGCTACTGCTCAAACTTTACACAGATTTATGGTTGGGATAGGAAGCATGCACAGATGTATGCGGAGGAGGTCATAATGTGGGGAGCCAAGAGGCACTTTCGGTGGGCAGATTAGTCGTTACACAACCATCTCTCCCTTCCCTGTAACCTTCCCCCTCTCCATCCCAAACTGCAGTACAGCCAATGTGAGCCCGCTATTCCGACACATGTCAGGGAGCGGGCAATCGGCTTATGTTCATCGGATTCTCTCTGTCAATCAGCGATTGTGCTCTTGATATGAAAACCTGTTATTTGCATTGTGCAATAACAGTTGAAATTCTTACGACGGAACAGCAGACCTCCTCTTAAACACACGGTTCACAAGGCTGACAGACCGTGTGAAAGGTCGAGATTTGAGGAGAAGTTGCTTGTCAGTGAAGAGTAACCGACGGACTTGCCCTCTTCCTCCCCGCTACGCGGTCTCGTCCGCTACCTGCAAGAGTGTTGCCACAGACGCCGAAAGTGTTATCAGGTTCTCGGCGCTGATTTTTGTTCGCAACGCTTTCTGAACTAGCGAACCGGTCAGCGCACTTTCCCAACAGTTGGTCTGCGGGTGGACATATGCGCCGCGGCCGGCCCTTTTGCCGGTCTCATCCAGGACGACCCCATCTGCAACCCGAACCAGCCGAATCAGGGCGCGCTTTCCATCTGACTCCCGGCAGGCAATGCACATCCGTTGGGGGGTCTGCAGGGCACCCCGTTTTTGTTTCGGTCCCTTTGCCCGTTTTGTCATCTTCGGTGTTACACGGCGGGTGACGTTTTCCAGGCGTGATTCACGAACTACCGGCCACCCTAAATGTTAAACTCATCTTCATCGAATTCGTCCAAGTCGACGTCGAGCCCGCGTGACCCGCGCGCGCGCTGCCGTTTTGGCTGCCGCTTCGGTGTAGTAGGGCTGCCGCGGCGAGCCTTACCGCGTTTGGCTTCCTGCTCGTCAGTCTCTTCGTCGGACTCTTCGGTTGCAACCAGAGAATCGAGCAGTTCAGGGGGCACTTCCAGATCGTCGGCTGAACCGATTACTGGGCCCGAACCGCCTCCCTGCTGGCGCGCGGCCATGCGCTGGCGCAACATGTCGGCAGTAATGACCTGGGGCAACTCTTCAGGTCTGAGCGGACGTTCCAACAGGGATTCTTCCTCTGTTGTTTCCGCCGGCAATTCTGAGGGATGAAGGGTGGGCAGTTCACTCTCTTCCCCCGTGTCAGAGCTTTCGTCGCTCTCTTCTTGAATCTCTTCCTCATCCTCCAACGTCTCGCCGAAGCCAAACGGCTCCGGTTCCGGAACGGCAATATCGTCGAAGGAAGTAATAGGCGGTTCTTCCCCCTGGACAGCAGCCGCCGCGCGATCGAACGCGCTCAATGCCTCCTCTACGTCGACGCCAATGCCGCGTTCTTCTTCCTGCGGCGGCAAAGCTTCGGGCCACTCGGTTGCTGTGCTCTGATCGGCCGTTTTGTTTGCTTCATCGCGTCGCTGCAGCAGCGCTGCGGCCTGGCGGAACGTATCTTCGCTTGTCGCCGATTCATCTTTGTCGCGCAGAATCTTCTCGGCCATACTGAGCAGATCCTGTTCACCGGCCGCCAATTGCGCCTGTTCGGCCGCCAGCAGGTCCAACCCTTCGGCGTGGGCTTCGGTTTCGCTCTTGATGTCGATGCGCCATCCCGTCAGTTTGGCTGCCAGACGGGCATTCTGCCCCGCCTTGCCAATGGCCAAGCTGAGTTGTCGATCCGGCACAATTACGATGGCCGTCTTGATGTTGGTGTCTTCTTCGAGGATAACGCTCTGCACTTTGGCCGGACCGAGTGCGTTGGAGATATAGGTGCGCAGATTTCCGCTCCACTCGACGACGTCGATTTTCTCGCCGGCCAGCTCGGTTACGATGTTTTGGATGCGCAAGCCGCGCATGCCGACACAACTGCCCACCGGGTCGACGCCGGGCAGCGTCGCCATAACGGCTACTTTGCTGCGTGCGCCGGGCTCGCGGGATATGGCCTTGATCTCGACGGTGCCATCCCGCACCTCCGGGATCTCCTGTTCCATCAGGCGGCGAAGGAGATCGCGATGGGTACGACTCAGCTTGATCATCGGGCCGCGACTGCTGCGGTGCACATCCACCACATACAGACTGATATAATCTCCCCGGCGCAGATTTTCAGACGGGATCTGCTCCTCGCGGGGCAGAAGGTTCTCGTGTCTGTCATCGATAAGAATGGTGACAGCGCCGGAGACGAGATCGATGCTGCGGACCTGTGCAGTGATCGTCTCGCCAACTTTGTGGACAAAGTTTTCGTAGACGGTGTCTCGTTCAGCCTCTCGAATGCGTTGCAGGATCACCTGTTTGGCGGTCTGGGCGGCAATACGGCCGAAGTTGTCGGGCGTATTCTGCACCAGAACGACATCGCCCAATTCAGTAGACGGCTCCACGGTTTTGGCATCGTCTAACAGAATTTCGGTATTCGGGTTGAGGATATCTTCGACTACCTCTTTCTCGGCGAACACGCTCATCTCGCCCGACGCGCGGTCCACCTGAGCCGTCACATTGGCGACGGAGCCGTAGTTGCGCTTGTAGGCTGAAATGAGCGCAGCCTCGATTGCGTCGAAAATCACCTCATTGTCGAGGTCTTTGTCAACAGCAACCTGATTGATCCCAGCGATGAGTGCTTTAGACATTTTTGTTCAACTACTCCTGAAAACTTGACACCTTAGCATGTTGACCGCCGCCAGATGCCCGAGCGATGAAGACGTCAGCAGACGAAAACACAGAGGCAGACAGACATATGCTCCGAACAGATATTGCAGGCAACGAGCCCGTAGAACAAGAAAAGTGGGCAGAACCCACTTCGGACATACGAATCTATCAAAATCGTACAAGCTTAACGACAGTTGGTTACAAGTATAGCAGATTGTGGGGCAGAGGGCAATCTCGGCATTTTGGGGGTAGGGGACAGGCCTGGGTTTAGAGGTGTGGGGTGGCGTAGAAACGAAGAAGATTCGGTCGATGCCTGAGGGTCTGTAGGCCGGTTTGGACTGGAGAGAAGGGTGATGCGGACGCTTCAGTAGTTCGTCTGGTGTCTAAGTCGGAACTCACTATGCGGGGACGCCGACAAGCCTGGGAATATCCCGAACGCTTGTCTTCTGGAAGTCTGTCAGGCCGGGATACTGTTTGTCGGCGTTGCGAGTGAGGAAGATACGTTCTTTTTTGCCAAGCGTTTCCATGTCTTCGTAAACGACAAGGCCGATGAAGAGTAGATTCGCCATCTGGTATTCGAGCAGCGCTAGGGCAACGTTCTTGGCTTTGTCGTTGCTATGCACTCCAAACAGATAGAAGTTCCAACTCTTAAAGGTCAGAGACCAATCCACGCCGATAGGGAAATCTGGAAGCGGAAACTGGTTGGCACCGGGAGAGAATGTCGCCAGATCGGATGTGATATAGACTTCCAGATCTTCATAGAAAGCGCTGCGCGTGATTTCTCGACTCCAATAGCGCATGTTGCATATCTTCTGAGTGCAACCCGCGAACTGGAGTATGCTTTCGGAGAGTTTGTCCATAGGGGCGTCCAAATAGAGGTTGCCCGCCTCATTACCGACGCCGTTGTTGATGAGAATGCTGTCGAAAATCTGCTGGCGCGTGGGAGTGGAGATTTCGTAGGTGTAGGAAAGACGCATAAGGGTCAGGCCGTAGTCGCAGATGCGGACGTACCCTTCCCCTTTTGGGCTGTCCTGCAGGTAGATTTCCACCATGTCACCGTCTTCGTGGAGAATAGGCAAGATGAGTTGATGTTTGCCGGGGCGGCGTTCGTAGAGGTCGAAGCCGGCGGAAAGGGGAGTATTGAGGGATTCTCGAACGCTATCGATGTTCATCAATAAGCCTTGGTTGAAGCGCTTCGGGGAAATATTCGGCGTAGTTCGTTACGCCGATATCCTCAAAAAAGATTCTGAGAGCCTGTTCATAAGTGCTGTATCGGTCAGTAATTTCTCGATACCGCTCTTGGGGGTCACTGCTCCCAGAAGCTAATTCTTGTTCGGAGATGCGGTGAATGTGCGGAAGGGCATAATGGCCATCAGGATGCCGGCTTGATTCTCCGTGTGCCCCGTTGTAGCGAACCAGAGTGATAGTCTTTAGCGCTTTGCTGTTGGTCTGATAGCGCAGCCCCATGGTAAAGTTTTCGATGAATATGTTGTGATTTCGAATGAAGACTGAGAATATCGCGCCGTCGTCCGAAGCGGTTTCCAGTTTCAGATCGCAGCGTCTCTGGTTGTTTTCCTCTTTGTATCCTTTGCCAGGTGCCTTCTCGCCGATTGTCTTAGGAATGTCTAACAGATCTTGGATTTGCTGGTCAGTCAGAATCGGTCTTTCCGGGAGTTTGGCGATATTATAGGCCAACTTTGTCTCCTGTTCCAAGGGTAGAAACAGTTACAGATCTTGCCTCTTCAAGCAGGATCCGTGCTCGTATCAACTCTCCCCGCGCAACGTCGGGAACCATTCTTCGCATTGCAAGACTTGAGAGTGTCACTCGCTCGTGTGCACAGCAAACCATAGTAGCACATTTGTATCAAAATCCCAAAGGCGTTTCGACCGAAAACTTCGCAACCGCAGGTACATCGGTGCCGCGTGGTGGTCAATCCGTATTAACGTTACTTGAATAGTGGATTGCGCTATTAACGTTTGGGCCCTGAAACGCTAATGGTGAGGAGGTCGCCGCTGTGCCCCCCGGTCGTCGTAGTGTTACGCCAAGGCAAACTCGAATTCCATTGGACTCACTGAAACCCCGGTCAGCACCCTCACTTTCCCTCGGTCGAAACAATTGACCCCGAAGTCGTGAGCAACTACGTCACTCCATTTCCCCATTCCAAGGTCAGATCGGACTTTCTTTCCTAATCCGACGCGAATCCACCAAGATCCCCCTTGACATATTAGAACATACGTGCTAATATGTGTAGAACATGACCTCGCGGCCCGGCGAATGCCGGTCTCCACCGCAGGTAAAAAGACACGATTTACCCAGCAAGGAGCGACCCGTGAAAAACGATATTGCGAAGACTTCGATTGGACGTGTAGCTCTCCTTTCTTCAAGACCGATTCTAGCGCTGGTGGCGGCCATGTTTGTGGCCGACCTGCTGGGGAGCATGGGGTGGGTGCAGGGCCGCATCCAAGGGCAGACACTCTTTTACGTGTTCAACAACCCGATCTCCAACTGGGGCGTCATGATGACACTGCTGATCTGGATGCTCACAACCGGCATCCAGATGGTGTCGAGCGGGATGGCCTACCGCGCCAAGACAAACCCCTACATGGCCGGGGTGGGCTTCTACATCTGGCTTTTCGGCTCCATCCTTGGCCGCAAGAGCCTCAAATTTAACAGCGCCAACTACGGCTCGGTCTTTACGATCGAGTACGGCAAGTTGGCCAAAGAGTGGTCGGGGATGTCCTTCCTGATCGCGCTCTACTGGCCGTCTCAAATCTTCGACATGGCGACCGATGCCAGCTTCTATCTGACCACACCGCTGCGGGCCTTCCACCTGTTCTTCGCCTTCTCGTCACTGGTCTCGGAGCAGCTGGCTTACATGGCCAGCGCGGCCAAATCGCTGGGCGACGAAGCGCTGGAGGAGATGCGTGGCTACCTATAGAACGCTGTTGCAGCAGGACCGCGGCTGGGGTCTGTTCTGTCAGATGTCGGTTGCGCCGCTGGTGGCCGGCACGCTGGAGTGGCTGGTGGCGATCGGAGCCTGCTGGTTTATCGGCGCACCTTACGCGGCGCCATGGACGTGGCTGGCGCACTTGGCGGCAGCCTATCCGCGGGCCGGCGCGGCAACCGGGCTGCGGATGCTCTCGCTGGCTTGGGCGGGCTGGGAATTTGTCCGCACCGGCATGGAGTGGGGCGTGCTCACCCCTTACCTGTGGTTCGTGTTAATCTCCGCGCTGGCCGCAGCGCCCCACCGCTGGGGTGTGTGGGCGGCGCGCGTCGCCGTGCATGGCCTGGCCCTCTGGTTCATCCTCCAGATGGACCACATCTCCGGACTGATCGGCCTCGTAGGACTGCTCTTACTGCTAATCTGACCTACCGTGAGAGGTTCGCTGTACCCGCTGACCTCTGACCACTATCCACTGGCCACTGCTTGCGCCTCCGGCATGACAACCTCGTAGCCTTGGCGGTTATTCGCAGATTCGCGTGCCCACAGGCAGGTGAGGGCGCTGAGTATGCCGGCGTCAATCGGACTGCGGGAGGGCCGCCGGTCGCGCATAGCCATCAGGAAATCAAAGCTCAACTCGCGGTCGCCGCCGAAGTGGGGCATGTCCCCGCTGAAGTCGATCGTCTCCACCACTGGCGATGTGTGACTGTAGATCTTGATAAAGTTCTCATTCCAGTTGAACTCGATGATGCCGCGATAGCCGTAGAGGCGGGCGCCGCGACGGGCCCCGCGATAGCGGGTGAAAAAGTTCTGCGTGTAGCTCGCCTGGACGCCATTTTCATATTCCAACATGGCGCTGCCATTGTCCTGCAGCTGATGCCCCTCGGAAAAGACACAGAACTGATCGTCGCGGTAGACCTGCTCTTCGGCAAAGCGGACGCGGCCGCCTTCGAAGCCGGTGCGGAAGCGCACGAACGGGCTTTCCGGGCATGTCTCCTGCTCCGGGCAATCCTTGCACTGCAGATCCCAAGGTTTGTCGCCGCCGTAGACGCGGCGGGAGTTCATCGCACTGACCCAGTGCGGGCGCGCGTCGACAAGGTAGTTGATATAGTCGACATCGTGGGTGAATTTCTGCAGCCACAGCCCGCCATCCAAGTCGTAGTTGCGGTACCAGCTCCTGAAGTAAACGCTGCCGTAGCCGACATCGTTGAACGCGACCACCTGCTCGATACTGCCCACCTGGTCCGATTCGATAATCTCCCGCACCTTTTGCGCGACCGGGCTGAGCCGAAGCGGGAAAGAGACCACGGTGGGCGCACTGTAGTCCTTGTAGGCCGCGTGCAGGCGGCGGACCTCATCGAACGTGATCGCGACCGGCTTTTCCAGGAAGAGCGGGAGCTGCGTTGGCGCTACTTTGAGCGCCATCTCCGTGTGCAGATTGCAGCGGGTCCCGATCATGATGCCGTCCAGCTCGTCGGCCTGGGCAAGCAGCTCGTCTGCCGAGTTGTAGAAGCGGGTATCGGCGAGGAAGGGGTCGTTGGCGGCCTGGATGCGGTCGCTGCCCGGGTCGGCGACTGCCGTCACCCGGTAGGGGATGTCGAAAATATCCAGCCCTTTGGCCATGCCTGCGATGCGGCGGCCATATCCGATGATACCAATACGTAACATAATGGTTCCTTTCGATAATTTCGCATTCTTTTATGGATTGTCACTGAACGATGCTGCTCGGAAACATTTTGTTGCAAACGTCTCAACCCTCTTCACCCAAGTGAGCCAGCACCGCGGCGCCGGTGCGTATGCCGGCGATGAAGCGCTCCACTTCCAGGTTCTCATTGGGGGCATGATTGGCCTCGTCGTGGTTTGCGTAGGGCGTGGTGAAGGAATGCACGCCCAGTATTTTGGTCCAGGCATAATCGGGCAGGCTGCCGCCCATTGCCGGAATGAGGAGAGGATCGGTACCTTGGGCGGCGCGGAAGGCCTGCTGCAGCGGCCGCGTGAAGGGCGAGTCCAGCGGCGTGCGCGACGGCTCCATACCACCCTGGCGGATCACCTCTACTTCGGGGGCGTGCTGACTGACATGCGCCTCCACCTTGTCCAGGATTTCGTCGACGCGCTGGTTTTCGATCAGGCGCATATCACACTTCACAGTCGCCTGGTGGGGCAGCACTGTCTTGGTTCCAGGCCCGCCGTAGCCGCTATGAAAGCCGTTGACGGTGAAGGTCGGCCACGCGGCCAGACGGTCAAAAAAAGGCCGCTCCTGCGGTTCATCGAGGCGCGCCAGGCCGGCGCCCTCCATGACCGCTGCCACGTCGACCGGCAGGGCATCCAGCGCTTCTCGTTCCAACTCGCTGAGCGGCGCGACATTGTCGTAGAATCCGTCGACGGTGATGACGCCCTGGCTGTTCTTCATCGTGGCCAGCAGATGCACAAGTGTCCAGATCGGGTTGGGCGCAACGCCGCCCCAGTTGCCGGAGTGAAAGTCCCGTTGCGCGTGCGTTACGCGCAGTTCGAATGAAGCGATGCCGCGCGGGCCGAACTTGATGCAGGGTTGGCCACTCTCGTGGACGGGGCCGTCGGCGGTGATCACGAGGTCGGCGTCGGCGAGCAGGGCGCGGTGGGCGCGCACGCAGTCGCTGATATGGGGGCTGCCGATCTCCTCCTCGCCCTCCAGCAGGACGATGACGTTGCAGGGCAGGCCGCCGGTGACCGCAAGCCAGGACTCAATTGCAAGGAGCTGGGCCAGATGCTGCCCCTTGTTGTCGCCCACGCCCCGGCCCCAGATGCGGCCGTCGCGTATTTCCGGCTCGAAGGGCGGCGATAGCCAGGCATCCAGGGGATCGGGCGGCTGCACGTCGTAATGGCCGTAGAGCAGTGCGGTCGGCGCCTGCGGACGTTGTCTGTGGCGGCCGTATACGAAAGGCCAGCCCGTGCCTTCCAGCAGCTGCGTCTCCATGCCCAGCTCCTGCAGGTAGCTGTACAGAGAGTCAGCCGTCTCCCTGATGCCTATCCCGTGGGCGCTGATACTGGGCTGGGCGACATAGGCCAGCAGACGGTCGATAAACTGCTGCTGGTGGGCGTCCACGTAAGTGAGTACTTGCGCGAGGCCGGTGGGCTGATTGTTCGTTTCAGGCATCGGGATCCCCCTGAGAGGGCGGGCGCCTCGCTCATAAATGCACTTTTCGTCGCGTGATCAGGACGAAAAGTGTATCCAGCGGTGTTGGTGCGGCCGTTTGCGCTTTTCAATAATATCTGATGATATATTGAGGTGGGATTGAACGGATTCTACAGTATGTACAGCGGATGTCAACTTTAGTGGTCAGAGACCAACCGTTGCGCTGACCGCTGATCACGGTAAGGACAATATGGAGTAGTCTTATGAGATTAGGCGTTGTCGGCATGTTGCCCGCTGATCCTGCGGAAATCAGCCTTCCGCATCTGACCGCGATTCGGGCGTTGAAGTTGACCGGAGTTGGTCTTTCCGTCTCTGCCAGCGGTTCGCCGTCGGCCTCTGCCCCCGTCTGGCAGCGGGTACGGCGGCTCTTCGCCGACGAGGGCATGGACATTGTGCAGGTCGGGATCGGCTACAGGGACTGTCTGTTCGACCCGGAAGAGGCGACGCGGGCGCGTCTGCTGGAGGATATTCGTCGCGGACTTGGGGTTGCGCGCCAGTTGGGCGGCCATGTGGCATTGATCCGCACCGGCAGCCTCAGCCCCAATGGCTCCTACAGCCCCCACCGGGAAAATCACCGGCCGGGGCGCCGCGCGCTGTTGCTGGAATCTTTACGCTGGTTGGCGGAGGCTGCCGAATCGATCGGCCAGACCATCGCCGTCGAAACGCATCTGTCGACGATTATGAACTCGCCGGAGTACAACCGCGCCATCATTCGTGACGTGGGCAGCCCACGGATGCGGGTGGTGATGGACTACGTCAATCATTTCCAGGCACTGTACCAGGTGTATGACAGCAGGACGCGTCTGCGGCATATTTTCGACTGCATGGGGCCGATCAGTACGCACGGGCACTGTAAGGATATCAGCGTGCGAGACGGCTTCGTAACCCATATGGACGAAGAGATTCCGGGCGAAGGGGAGTTGGACCTGGGGACCGCGCTGCGCCTCTGGCATGAAGAGCATCCCGACGGCTACATGATGCTCGAACACCTGCCGAACGAAAAATATCCGCTGGCCGCGGCCAATGTGCATCGGATTTTGGAGAAGGAAAGGATTCCGGTGTATTAGCGGGGTTTTTCAATGAGAACTGGCTTTTCTGGGGAGCGGAGAAAAATGAGCAGGCGTACTCGCGCCGCGGGACGCGTTCCTGGAAGCGAGAACTCGTAGCACCAAACGGGGCGCATATTGGAATTTTCCGAAAATTGCTTGACAAGCCTTTGCCTTATGGCGCCTTTTGTCACTATTCCCGGCTGTCATGCTGCGGGGAATAGTGACGAATAGGAGGAACAGATCATGAAATTTCCAGACTGGACAGATGCCGACTCACACCAGGCCAGCCAAATCTGGATGGAATATCAGCAGCATCACGATCTCTCCGATCGGATCGGTCAGACAGTGGGAATCGACCCGACCAGCAAATCTATCTGGTTCGGCGACTCGATTCAGGATATCGTAATGCAAAGGGACAGAGAGGGCTTGAATTCTCCCCTATTCTTCGAACGAATCGGCTCTGGCGCCTACTTTCGCAAGGGCGTCGGCTGTGTTAAGTGGAACAGTTTCAGTTGACGGAGTACCGACAATCACCCTGTTTATCGCAGAGCAGCATCTGACCTCAACGATAGATACCGGCTTCAATGGCGATCTCGAGTTGCCTGAATTCTTGCAGAAAGCACTGAATCCCCGTTTTGTTGGTCGGGCCATCTCTGCTCTGGCTGGCGGCCAGACAATTGAGGAGGATGTTTACCTGGTTGAATTCCCTTTCGACGGTAGAGTCGTCGTGGCAGAGACCACTTTCGTTTCGGGTCACGATATTCTGATAGGAACGCGGCTGCTAAGAGAGTATCGTCTGCAGATCAATTTCGTGAGCCAAACCGTCGAACTGGAAAGGGTATTCGCGTCATAGATCAATCCAGCATTTCGACAGATTGTCAACGGGTTTATCCCCGTTAGTCGTTGTAGGTGGCAGGCTCCATCCAACGTGCATAGCTTTTTGGCGCCAGTTGGGATTCCGGTGGATTCGCAGCAAACACCGCTGGCCGGTTACGAACCCCTAGCCACTACTCACCAAGCTCAGCGCTCCCGATAGTGCCCCGCATTGACCAGCGTCGGGCTCTGCGGCATCCCGCTCACCAGTTCCCCGTTCTGAACAAACCCCTCCTCGCGGCCATCCAACTCCGCCATCAACCGTTCGCGCCAGTGGGCCACGCGCTGCGGGCGCGCAGCGGACAGATCGCGTAGCTCAGACGGGTCCTCCTCCAGGTCAAACAGCAGTTCGCGCCCTGTCTGGCTAAACCACACATATTTCTCCCGCCCATCGGTCAGCCACTGGTTGGAGTCCTGTTGCAGGAAATGCTCGCCGTGCAGATCTTCGCGCCAACCGCCGGTTTCGCCGCGCACCAGCGGCAGAATGCTGCGCCCGTCAACATGCGCGGGTGTGTCGCATCCGGCGAGGTCGCAGAAGGTCGGCAGCAGATCGCGTAGCTCGACAACCTGATTCACCTCCCGTATAGGCTCATCCGCCTGCCTCGCTTGGTGGTGCGGGTTGCCCGCGTGCGGAAGCCGCAGGATGAAAGGCAGACGCGCCGAACTGTCATAAGGATAGCCTTTGGCCACGTGGTTGTGGTCGTAGAGCATCTCACCGTGGTCCGAGGTGAATACGATGGCGGTGTTATCGAGTTCGCCGTTCTCAAACAGCGCCTGGAACACGCGGTTGAGGCTGTAGTCGATATGGCTGATCTGGGCATAGTAGGCCCGCCGCGCGTAGTCGCGTTGCGCCGCATCGGTCGGGATTGGGCTGTCCAGCCCGCGCACCGGTAGAGAATCAGGCGCCCAGTCTCCCATGATGGGGTCCGGCAGCGGTTTGCTCATATAGCGGTCCAGGAAACTCTCCGGCGGGTCCAGCGGCGGGTGCGGCCGGTGGTAGGAGAGCATCAGGAAGAACGGTTTGGTCGGATCGCGGCGGCGCAGAAAGTCGATGCCCATTGTGGTGACCCAACTGGTCGGGTGCAGCATCTCGTCGTAGACCCAGGGACGCGCCGCGTAGCCATTACAGCCCACGCCCGTGTCGATGTAGTCCGCTTCCGGCCCGAGCCGTTCCCGCAGCCACGGCGTGTAGTCGTCAACCAGCCCGTAGTCGTCGCGCTTGGATCGTTCGCGGTGCAGATAGCCATCATGCAGAACGACGTTGTGGAAGCCCATCAGATTGCGCGAGGGGTGGGTGTGCATCTTGCCGACGCATTGCGTATGGTAGCCGGCATCCGCCAGCAGGCCGGGCATCGTGCAGTCGTAGTGCCAGTCGATCTGGTCGTTATAGCCGACAAATCCGGTATGGCGCTGGTTGAGGCCGGTGAAGATTGTCGCCCGCGCCGGCACACAGGTGGGCGTGGCTGCATAGGCCTGTGTGAAGTTGATGCCCTCACGGGCCAGCCGGTCCAGGTGGGGCGTCTCAGCGACGGAGTGGCCGGTCAGGCTCAGGGCGTCGGCGCGCCACTGGTCTACGCAGATGAAGAGGATGTTGGGCCGGCTGTTGGCTGTCATAGTTCTGCCCCTTGCGCTGTGAATTTGAGGTTTTTGCGCGCAAACTCCGCCGGTCGCAACTGGCCGTGACCCGTTTGCAAGCGGCCCCTGAACCTACCCTTTCAGGCCGGTGATGGAGATGCCCTCGACGAAGGTTCGCTGGACGAAGAAGTAGAGAATGATGACCGGTGCGACCACGGCGGTGCTGGCCGCCATCATGTAGGGCCACATCAGCTCTTCAGAGAACATGGTGCGGAACTGTTGCAGGCCGAGCGCGATCGGATATAAGGACTCGTTGTTGAGATAGATCAGCGGTCCGATATAGTTGTCCCAGGCGAACATGAACTGGAGCAGCCCGATGACCGCCAGCGCGGGTTTGGCCAGGGGCAGAATGATGCGGATGAGGATGCCCAGTTCGGTGCAGCCGTCGACGCGGGCTGCGTCGGAAAGTTCGCTGGGGATGGTGAGGAAGAACTGGCGCAACAGGAATGTGTAGTAGGCATTCACTCCAAGAAAAGTCGGTACGATGAGAGGTAAGTACGTGTTGAGCCAGCCAAGATTCTTGAAAGTGAGGTAGAGCGGAATCATGCGCACCTGGAACGGGATCATCATTGTAGAAAGGCAAATGATGAAGAAAATATCCCGACCGGGCCAGCGGATGCGGGCGAAGCCGTAGGCGACCAGCGTATTGGAGAGCAACGCGCCGGCCACCGCCCCCAGCGCATACTTCAGCGTGTTTAACGTATACGTGCCGAAGGGGCGGGACGAGAGCGCCTCCGGATAGTTGACCAGACGCATGGGATTGGGAATCCAGGTCGGCGGGACGGTGTAGACCTGGGGATCCGTCTTCAATGAAGTTGAGAGCATCCACAGCAGGGGCCCGGCAAAAATGAGCGCCAGCGCAACCATCATCACGTAAAAGAGCGCGCGTTGTACAGCCTTAAAAGGCGTGCTCTGTGTGAGCGAGGGATGCTGTGATGGGCTGCTGGCGATGGCTTCGGCTTGTTGCATGATTTTGGCGGGCAGTTAGCCCTTGCGGTTAATCCGATTCTCCGGCGTAGTAGACCCAGCGGGCCGAGCTGCGGAAGATGAGCAGAGTGAATGCAAGAATGATGATGAAAAGAATCCAGGCCTGGGCCGAGGCGTACCCCATCTTGAAAAACTGGAAGGCGTTGCGGTAGAGATAGAGGCTGAAGAACTCGGTCGATTCGTTGGGGCCGCCCTGGGTTAGCAGCCAGCCAAGGGTGAAGTATTGGAACATGCCGATCATGCCGGTCAGCATCACGAACAGGATCGCGGGCGTACAGATAGGGATGGTAACGTGCCAGAATCGCTGCAGGGGGTTTGCGCCGTCGACTTCGGCCGCGTCCATCAGCGACCTGGGCACGTCCTGCAGTGCAGCCAGAAAGATGATGATGGCGGTGCCTTGTGCCCACACGTGGATGAGTATCAGCGAGGGTTTGGCCAACTCCACGGAGGAGATGAAGGGGATGACTGCCAGCCCCAAACTCTTGATGAATGAGTTAATCACCCCATAGTTGGTGTTGTAAACCCAGCGCCACACCTCGGCGGAGGCTACGGCCGGCACCAGCACCGGCAGAAAAAAGATAGTGCGGAACAGGGGGCGGAGCTTCATATCGCGGTTGAGCAGGCTGGCGAGCAGAAAGGCCACCACCAGCCCGGCCGGCACGCCGATCACCACCAGGTAGACGGTGTTGCCGAGCACGGTGCGGAAGATCTCATCTTTGGTGAACAGCTCAATGTAGTTTTCCAGGCCGATGAAGCGGGCCGGGCGCAGGACATCGTAGCGGGTCAGACTAAAATAGGCGGAGGCCGCGATCGGGAAGAGGACGAAGCCGGCAAAGCCCACCAGCCAGGGTGAGATGAAAGCCAGCCCCTTGAGAAGGCTGCGAGTTTGGGCGGGAGTCCAATTTTGTGACATTTTCGTGGCCCATGGTCAGTGGCTGGCGGTTGGTGAAAACGGCCGCCAGCCACTGATATGTCTCGCTTCTTTTCTAACCTACCAACTCGGGAAACTGCTTGAGCAGTTCTTCCGTGCAGGCAGCCTGCATATCGGCTGCGGCCTGTTCGGCATCTTTGTCGCCGAATATTACGGATTCGTAGGTGCGGGAACGCTGCTGGTTGACGAAGCCCTGGATGGGGATGACCGGGCAGGCCCACAGTTCGTCGGCCTCGTTGACCGAGCGCAGGAACCAGTCCAGGTTTTCGTAACGCTGGTATTTGGGCAGGTCGGGGTCGTAGAGAGCCTTGCGGCCGCCGAGCCAGCCGGTACTGTCAAAAATGACGTTCTGAGCCTTTTCCTCAGAGCAGAACTCGATGAACTCGAAAGCGGCGTCGACTTCGGTGACGCCGTTGGGGATGTACATCGGATGGCCGCCGACGTTCTGGAAGTTGATGTCGCTGCGGTCTTCTGAGACGGGTACCCAACCGACGCCGAACTCCTTGTCGGGGGCGGAGTGGAAGAGTTCACCGGGTGCGTAGTAGCCGGTAACAATCATTGCCTGAACGCCGCTGGGGAAGGAGGAGGACGGGCTTTGGGTCCAGCCGCCGAAGCTGGAGCGGAAGGACTCCATCTGCTGCACGCCGACGTGGTCGGTGAAGCGCTTGATCGTATTCAGAGCGCTGGCGAAGAGCTCGTTGTCGTAGTTGAAGGCGTTGGTCTCGTCGTCCCACATGTCGAGGCCGTATGTGAGCGCCCAGAATTGGGGGATGTTGGTGGCCGGTCCGTTACCGGCAGTGGCGTCGCGCGGGTCGAAGCCGACGATCTCGACGTTGCCGGCGGCGTCAAACTTGGTCAGCTCAACGTGCCATTCAAACATTTCGTCCCATGTGTGCGGCAGGTTTTCGGGGTCGAGGCCGGCCTCAGCAACTATGGCCTTATTGTACATGAGGCCGTAGCGGGGACCAGCTTCGAAGCCGGGCACACCGTATGTTTCGCCTTGCCACTGCATCGATTCGAGCAGGCCGGGCACAAAATCGTCGCGGCCGACGACGTCGCTGTTGTCGATGCGGTCGTCGATGGGCATGACCGCGCCGCGCGAGAAGAGTTCGGCATACTGAACGCAGCAGACGCCGACATCGGGCGGCGTGCCGCCTGCGATTGCTGCTAGCAGCTTGTCGTTCATTTCGGTTACGTGGAGGCGCTCGACCTTGACGTTGCGGTCCTCCTCGTTAAAGGCGGCGGCGACGCCTTCCATGGCGGCCATGCCGGTGGTGCCGCCCCATTGGTGCCACCAGGAAATCGTGACAATCTCTTCGGCGGCCATTTCCGCCTCTTCGGGCGCGGCGGCCGGTGCCGCGGGCGCAGCGCAGGCCGCAATGGCCGCCCCGCCGATGCCGACCGCGCTCCACTGCAGGAAACGGCGCCGGCTGAGAGTGGTATCGTGATTCATAGAGTTCTCGCCCCTTTCGTTTGAAGTGTGGTTAGAAATGTGAAGCGTATTAGAATGTCGTCGAGGGAGGCGGATGCAAGTATCCTGAGCAGGCTGGATTGTACAGGATAGGGCGATATTTCGCAATAATGGTAACTACTCAGCCGCGACTGAATCGCAACCCTGAACGAGGCAAGCAAAGGTGTTCTTACTCCCCTCATTGCTGTCATTTGGGCGGTCGGGCCTTCGGCCCTCCCTTGTGCAGGGGCTGCGCCCCCGCAACGCCCCCCTACAAAACCATCGCTCACCGACCGTGTGTGCGCATTCCAGCCGTGCGGCTCCAGCAACCTGGCTGCCGCCAAACGAATACGCATTCAGATAGCCTGAATGGCGGCAAGGATACAGGGCTGGTCAAGACAGGCACTGTATATGGCTTAGTAGTTACCAATAATGAATTTACTCAGGATGTCCCCAGAACCGGGGACTTTCCCCCGGGAGCACGGGCCTCCCGGTCTCAGCCTGTGCAACTGTGCAGAGACACGCCCAGATTCTGCCTTTACTCTGAAGTGCATCCGGTTACCGCCAGTCGGTTGACTGGCGGACCGATTGCCTTTACCATTTCGTAATTCGACAGAATAGCTTTACTACTCTACTACAATCTGACATGGCTATAACGAAGACAATCTTTGATCCACAGCCGGTAACGCTGACCGGCAACCTGGTGCGCCTCGAACCAATCGCGCTGGCGCATGCAGCGGACCTGTATGCCGCCGGCGCGGAGGAATCGATATGGAGATATTCGGCCCGCCCTGCTCTTAGCAGTGTTTCCGACGCCGAAGGGTGGATCCAGGCATGCCTGGAGGAATTGGCAGCGGGAACACGCGTCACCTTTACCGTGATTCACCTGGAGACCAGCAAGGCGGTGGGTTCGACTGCGTACATAGACATCGTGCGCGAGCACCGTACGCTGGAGATAGGCTTCACATGGTACGGCACCGCCTGGCAGCGGACCGGCGTGAACACCGAATGCAAGTACCTGCTGCTGCTGCACGCCTTCGAGGACCTGGCGGCGCGCCGGGTCTCGCTCAAATCGGACAGCCGCAATGAACGATCACGGCGCGCGATTCTGCGGCTGGGCGCAGTCGAGGAAGGCACATTGCGCAACCACCGCATTGCCCGTGACGGCGTGGATCGCCATACGGTCTACTACAGTGTTATCGAAAGCGAGTGGCCTGATGTGAAGGGGCGGCTGGAAGGGCTGATGCGGAGGTGAATTGCTCCGTGAGGCATGGGTCTGCCGCTGGCGCTGCAGGCCGTTGCTACGCCTTGCGACGGGAGTGCCGCATGTTCGACGGGGGACTTCAGTGAGGGAGGTCACTTAGAAAGCGGGCGTAATCTGGCGAAAGTCCATTTTATGTTGTTCATCTGTGCATAGCAAACTGTGTTGAGATTCAAAAATGGCGTTTTTTGAATCTCAACGTCTTTTGAGTTCAACAGATGAAACTCAAAAGACCTTTCGTCCTTCTGCGATGTTGAGCAACTCAGGAAACGCTAGTATAGAAGAGCGGCGGCCACCACCATGCCTTAACTCCTTCAACAAGCCACGCGTCTTGAAAAGGTTAAGCAACCGCCGCGCGGTAGATTTGGGGATTCCGGCGCCGTTTACAAAGTCGATTGAACGAAAAATCGGCCTATTGAATATCCAGTCAAGTGCTCTTCCACTGTACTGGGATGGGATGACCTCCACGACTTGGTCTCTGAGTTCGCTGTAGAGAGTTAGCAGATCCTGGCTTTTCTGCTGATATGCACGCGCCTGCTCTGTCAGCGCGGTCAGGAAAAAGGCGCACCATCCGTTCCAGTCACTGTCGCGCGACACCGCAAGCAAACGATCGTAGTACTCATCACGATGACTCTCGAGATACTCGCTGATGTAGAAGCTCGGGGAAGATAGGAGTTCTTTGGTAAACATGAAGAGAGGAACGATCAACCTACCCATCCGTCCGTTGCCGTCCAGGAATGGATGGATCGCTTCGAACTCTGCGTGGACGATGGCTAGTTGTACAAGGGTATCTGGAGCCCCTTCGTGCATGTAAGACTCCAGGGCATCCATGGCCGAGTTCAACTCTTCCACTGGGCATGGGACATACCGAGCCGTTTCAATCGTTGAGCCTGGCGGTCCAATCCAGCAGGAGTCGGGCAGGCGTCGATATTTGCCGGGCGCTTTGTTATAGCCCCGTACACCCTGCATGAGAACCTCATGTGCATCCCGAACTAGCCTCTGTGACAGCGGGATCTCCTTCAACATGTCGATTGCGGCATAGAGAGCTAAGCGATAATTCAGAACTTCACGAACATCTCTTTTTGCTGGCGTGCTCTCGTCCGACAGGTTCCCTTCCGCCTCAAATGTCAGGAGTTCGGTCAGGGTCGTCTGCGTACCTTCTATGCGGCTGGACAGGACAGCCTCTTGCGAGGCGAAGGGGGACAGAAGCACGTTGGCATTGGGCAGCCCTTTGAGCATCCCTTCGTATCTCGCCACCTCGGCATGGGCCGGGCCGATAAGCGGCAGCAACCTCTGCAGGTCCAGATTTTGTGGTGGAAACTGTCCAGAGTGATATCGTACAGGTGTCATGGAAAGAACATTTTCGGGTTACTTACGATTGCAATTCCACTTGACTCTACATTAGTTCTGGCACCAGAACAATGCAAACCCGGCCCGTTCAGCTGTGACCAAGTCGTATTAGAGGGTGAGTTCTATGGTTGGCCCCAATGACTAGACCGCGAAATGAGGAAAATAAGCTCCAACAAACTGGATAGGGCCGGCGCAGATAAGAGCACGAGGTGCTCTTCAACCGACGTGCGATAGTTGAGACTTTGATGCGGTCTTTCATTGTTGTAGAAGGCGAAGTAGTCGCTTAAGCCGACATGCAGTCGGCGCACCGAGTCATACTGTCTGAGATAGATGTTCTCACATTTGGCGCCGCGCCATAAGCGTTCGCAAAAGATGCCGAGAAGGCAGTCACGTTTGGCATAGTCATATCCGCATTAAGCGCAAAAACCTTGCCGAAACTTGCTTCCAACACCCCACTTGCTATATTGCAACCCCTCTAAGCCGAATCCAACTTGTCTGTTATAACAAAAGGCCGATACTCCACCAGCGCGGCCCGCCCCACAATATCGACAATCCGCACTAGCATCTCCTGGCCATTGGCGTCGGTGAGGCGCAACTCCTCTCCCAAAAGAAAATGAACTGGCTGCTGCTGGCCTTGGTTGATGGCGATATTGGAAGCGTACAGGTAGGTCCTGTCATGCGTATCCCGTATCGGATTCAACCGCCCCGTCACTCCTGGAACGTGGCCGGTCGCATCGCTGAAAATGACGGATCCGCCACCGGGCAGCCGGTTCAGTTCCAGAGCAAGTGGTCCCTGATCCGGAATCCACTCCTGTTTCACGTGCGCGGCGAAGCCTTCGGCGCCCGCGAAGATCGACATCGGGAGATGCGCGGTATGCAACCCAATGACGGCCCGCCCAAATGTATCCGTCGTCGCCTGTTTCCAAGTCTTGTTAGGAAACAGCGCCAATAGCTCCGCGCCGGCGACGGGTTGGCCTGCGTGCCGGACGGTAATGACGGCGCGGGTCGGGGCTAATTCCTGCGGCGCGGCTGGCAAGATGACGCAGAGTTCCGATCCACCGACAAGCTCGAAATGTGGCGGCCTGCCACTGAGCGATCTCGTTTCGCGCTGGATGATAGGTACGCCATCGCCGCGCCTTTCCATTACGTACAGTCGCCCGCCCGCGCCTCGGATCTCTCCGGCGGGCATTCGTCCGAGCGCAGTTGCCAGTACCTCGTTGCGCGTCGACTGCCGGTATGCCAGGTCATCAACAGTCAGGTTGTTCGACAACGCTCCGGGAGACTGTATCTCCACCCTGTCCTCAAACATGGATAGCCGAATCCGCGTCCCACGGATCGAGTAGTCGCGGTGGACGACGGCGTTGGTGATGGTTTCGAACAAAGCCTCTTCGCTATATTGGGGCAGTTCTTCCCGCGCCGGCGCCTTGCGCGCCGCGACGCGCATATTGCGCACTGCGAAGGCGACCGCCTCGGCGATCTGCCGGTTGAGCGGTCCGCCTATTGTCTGCGCATCGATCTGACCGGTCGTTCGGTCCTTGCCCCGGTAGTAGGTTGCGGTGATACAGGCGTTGGGAAGCCACTCTTGGGGAGACCGGTTGCACAAGAGGAGACCGGCGACCGTGGCCCTCTTTACACCGTGTTCATCGTCCGCAAGGAAACCCATCTTCTCCAGAGCTAACTCGGGCTCGGCGGCGCCTGCAACGCTCAACAAGGGCTTCCAGAGTTCCTCTTCCAGCGTCCGAAATCCCGTGTCCGGCACCGGCTGCTCGTCGAACCAGCGGAAGCGCGCCTGGCCCCGTCGCTGCGCCAGACGCAGGAGCTCGTCGCTAGTCATGCGGCGCTTGGACGCACCAACCCGTATGTAGCTCCCGCCCGGCGCTTCGTGCAGCGATTCGCCCGGCGGCACTTCGACCAGCAGGACCGGTTTGCCGTCGGCGAGTTCGCGGTGATATGTACTGATGCGGACCGGGGGCTTGATCGCGTCTGTGCAGATTTCGACCAGAAGCGCGTCCAGGTTGGTGATCTGCTGGCGTGACATGCCCTGCGCCTCGCCATCGTCGCTGACGCCGCAGAGCAGCGCGCCGCCGCTGGCATTGGCGAAGGCCGCGATCTCATTGGCCCAATCCTCGCGGCGCGGGCTTGTCGGCCTGTCGCCGCTGAATTCGACCTGCTTGAACTCCCAAGCGCTGTCCTCGCCGAGGCGCAGACGACGCATGATCTCTTCTTCGTTGTAGCTCATAGGTCATCTCCATGCGCGTAGGTCTTTCCTGCCAAAACTCAGCCAGCAAATCTGCTGCCCTTTGGATGTCATACAGGTACCTTCGCGCTTCAAGCTCCATAGTGTTGTGTCCTGGTCTCCTCGACGCTTTGGTGAAAGAAGGAATTCAGGATGGCCGAATCGAATAGGTTCAGCTGTCGGCTCTGGTAGCGGACGCAAATCTTCTCCAGAATGGATGCCCGCGCGGTGACGGTAGGCATCATCAGCTGCTTTCCTATATAGTAGACCCACTCGTTTCAAACTGCCTTCTAACCTTCCCGCTCCCAACCAGTTGCGACAGCAGCCGGTAATTCCCCTTCTCGTGGCGCACACGGCCGGCGATAACCGCCGGGTGGACCCTCACTTCCTGGGCCAGAGCGTAGACCGCCAGCACGGTCGCCCTTTCGCGCACAGGGTTCGATTCCCAGATCTTCGGCGGAATCAGCGCGTTTTGCGCCTGCCGATCGGCCTCCTTCTCAAGTGGGTCAGTAACGTTTAGCGAAAAATCATCGATAAACGGTTCCTCTTCACCGTTGCCGAGATGCAGTCCTACATGGGCCAACTCGTGCATCAGACTGAACCAGAAGTTGTCGATGCGATCGTAGCGCAGGGTGAGGCCGATCACCGGACGTCCATTGCCCAGTAGCAGCGCCGCGCCGTCCAGATGCGTGCGCGGCAGATGCCGTTCGACCACGAGCGCGATACCGTGCTCAGCCAGATAGTCCTGCGCCCGCCGCGGGCCATCTTCGTGAACGCTGAGGTGGGCAACTTCACACATGAACTGTTCGGTTACTGTGCCCGGCCGGTAGGCAGCTTTGGGCGGATTCTCGTTAGCAAGCCTCAGCACCTGCCAGCACCAGGCCCTTAGCGCGTAGGGGTCGGCTTTGGCGTTGAGACGGCGGTGGCCGTTCTTGCGGTAGAGGGGAACGGCGGCAACTTCGGGGCCCCCTGCCTGCTCGATCAGGTCGCGGATCAACTCTTCGGCGTGGTCGGCCATGTCGGACAGCTGAGGAATCCAGCCGCGCTTCATCATCTCTTTCAAAGGATAGCGGCGCGGGTCGATCTCCTCCAACGTTGAATCAAACTCCGCGCCGGGTTTCTGCAGTAACACGTCGGCCGGTATCCCTAGATTCTGGTGCAGTGCGCGCGCCATCGACATTGTGAGGTCCCGCTTGCCAGACAGGACCTCGGATACCTTAGCCCGGCTGCCTATGTAGGGTATGAGGTCACGCTGCGTCAATTCGGCCTGATCCATGCGAAACTTGATGGCCGAAACCGGGTCGGGGAAGCCCATGTCCACCGTTTTGGATTCGTAATACATAACAAGATCCACAAGAACATCAAGCTCGTCGCCCTCGGGCGTATCTTCTTCAGCGCCGAAGATCTCATCGATACGAGCCAATGCACGCTGATGATCCTCCTCTGTACGAATTGGCTTAATAACACTGCTCATCGTTGTCTCCTCGCCTTTTGTAGTCGCTTCCCAAAGGAAACTGTCCTCCAAGTAGATTGAATTACACCTCCTCGACATTGATGCGGTCGTATTCTTTATGCGTGCCAAAGAACTTTACGAATACCAGCCGCCTGCGAAAGTTGATTCTCGCGACCAGCCGGTAGCGATTGCCTTTGATGTTGAAGACCACAAGATCTCCACGAATGATACTGGCGTTCGGATATCGTTCCTTTAGCTTGGCCGGTGTGTCCCAGTCCGCCTCTTCAACTTCCTGATACCAGTTCTGCAACGGGCCGATGGCGTCGGTATACTTCTTGTAAGCCTTTTCAATTTGCGGAGTATTGAAGACTTTCATAAAGCCCCAGAACAACTGGTTATAAATTGTTCCCAATTTTAATCTGTGTAAAAAGAATTGTCAAGAGAGAAACTCAATCGTTTTAATTCATGTCAAAGGGAAACTTTATACTAGACTCTCAAATTATTCCAGTTCTCCTGGATATTGGCGTCCACCTCGCGCCCCTTGCCCCGGTGCTGATGCCAAATGTAGCTCAAATGCGTATTGGACTACTAGGGGGACACTACTGACTCAGATTAATTTGCGCACCACTTCTTCATTCAAACTCTCACGGTCTCTCATGTAACATTCGTAGAGATACGTGGACATGAACACGCCAATAACTGTCCCACGCGCATCTTCGCTCCTGTTCCAATATGCCAGCCCCATCACCCCCCGACGATATGAACGCAAGCCCCCCTATGCTAGAATGCCCTGTGCCGCGTCTGACATCTATGCCCGTCCATACTGAGGAAAAGCGTGCAGCAAGTTTTGACCGCTGAGCAAGGCCGTATTTTACAGGAAGAGCGCCGCTTGCTGGGCGACCTGCAGGTGGCGCTGGCGCGCCTGGACGCGCCCGACGCCGACCTGGGGCTGATCGGCAACGCGCTGGCCCAGTTGGAGGAGCTTTTCCTGATGGTGGTGGTGGGCGAGTTCAACGCCGGCAAAAGCGCGGTCATCAACGCGCTGCTGGGGGACGACTATCTGCCCGAAGGCGTGGTGCCGACAACCAGCGAACTGGTCCTGATCCGCCACAGCGATGCCGCCGAGCAGGCGGGCGCGGACAGCGGAATGGCGGTGCGCCGCCTGCCCGTCCCCTGGCTGCAGGAGGTCAACCTGGTCGACACGCCCGGCACCAATGCTGTCATCCGCCACCACCAGGAGTTGACCGAACATTTCGTGCCCCGCAGCGACCTCGTCCTCTTCGTCACCAGCGCGGACCGGCCTTTCAGCGAATCGGAGCGCGCCTTCCTGCAACAGATCCGGGACTGGGGCAAAAAGGTCGTGATCGTGGTCAACAAGATCGAGCTGCTGACTGCGGAGGCGGAGCAGCGGGAGGTGCTGGAGTTCGTGCGCCGGAACGCCCACGAGCTGCTCGGGGTTGCGCCGGCGATCTTCGCGGTCAGCGCGCGCCTGGCGCTGGCAGCGAAATTGCAAGGCGTGAGTACAGCGGACTCCTCGGATTGGGAGCGGAGCCAGTTCGGCGCGTTGGAGCAGTACATTCTCGACTTTCTGGACGCAGGGGAGCGTGTGCGGCTGCAGCTCTCGAACCCGATTGGCATCGCCGCGGCGCTGATCGCCAACTACCAGGATGTGATCAGCCAGCGCCAGGCCCTGCTCAAAGGCGACTTCCGGGCGCTGGACGACATCGACCAGCAGCTGGCGGCCTACCAGAGCGATATGCGGCGAGACTTCCGCTACCAGAGCGACCGCGTCGACAATGTCCTCTACGAGATGGCGGAGCGGGGCGACCGTTTCTTCGACGAAAATCTGCGCATCACACGCATCGTCGAGCTGGTGAATAGCGAGCGGCTGCGGGGTGAGTTCGAGCGCCGCGTACTCGCCGACAGCAGCCGTGCGGTCGAGCATCATGTGAACGAACTGATCGACTGGCTGGTCGAGCGCGATTACCGCCAGTGGCAGGCGGTGATGGAGTTCATCGAGCGCCGCTCGCTCCAGCACACGGACCAGATGATCGGTCAGGTGCGGGGGGATTTTGATTTCAACCGCCAGAATCTGCTGAAGAGCATCGGCCGCAGCGCGCAGGAGGTGGTCGACTCGTATGACCGCGAGGCGGAGGCGCTGAAGCTGGCCCAGGATGTGCAGCGGGCCATCATCCAGACGGCCGCGGTCGAGGCCGGCGCGATCGGCCTGGGCGCGATCCTGGTGGTGATCCTGAATACCACCTTCCTCGATGTGACCGGTATCCTTGGCGCCAGTGCACTTGCCGCGCTCGGTCTTTATGTGCTCCCATACCGGCGGCAGAAGGTGAAGGCGCAGCTGCGCACGCGCATCGGCGACCTGCGGCGGCGGCTCGATACCGCCATCACACAGCAGTTCGAATCGGAGCTGACAGCCAGTGTGCAGCGCATCCGGGAAGCAGTTGCGCCCTACACGCGCTTCGTGCGGGTAGAGCGGGAAAAGCTGGAGACGCTGGCTGCCGATCTGCAGCGCGCCGAGGACGAGTGGAAAGGGCTGCGGCGCAGCGTGGAGGCGTTGGCAGCCAGCCAGTCGCCGCTGCCGTCATGACGCCTTCCATCTCTCTGCTTCCCCTGGACGCCTCGCTGCACGCCGAGGCGCTGCAGCGGGTATACGAACTTTCCCCGGCCTATTGGACGATGTATCATCTGGCCCAGGCGCCGGCCGGGCAGTCGGCGCGCGATCTTGCCGCGATCGAGGCCGAGCCGGGGCGGATGGGGCTGGGGATTGTGGCGGCGAATGAGCCAGGCAATCCCGAGGCCGGCGCGCAACTGGTGGGCCTGATCGACCTGCGCCTGCACTGGCCGGACCCGGACAGCGCCTATATCGGCATCGTGCTGGTGGCGGAGCCGTTTCAGCGACAGCGCGTGGGCAGCAGTGCCTGGGCGCTGCTGGAGCCGTGGCTGGCGACGGAGGGCGGCGTGCGCGATGTAAAATTGGGTGTCGAACAGTTCAACCCTGACGCGCTCAAGTTTTTCCAGTCGCTTGGCTTTGCGCTGACCGGAGAGGCGCAGCGGATCCGTTCGGGCAAGCGTCTGGTGCGTCTGCTGGCAATGGAAAAGGAACTGGAAGGCAGTGACTTAATCGAGCATTCGAGCGGGAGTGATGATGGGAGCGAATGACGGGAGAGAAGTGGAGGGAGAGGCGGCGGAGGAGACGATCCTGCGCGTTGCCGGAAAGCTGCGTGCGCTGAGCAACAACGGCTTGCGTTTCGCCGATAATCCTTATCAGACGGAGACTTTCGAGCAGATGTTGGCGCTGAGCGCCGAGTTGACGGCCTTGGTGGACACACGCCCGCTGGCGAAAATCCAGCGCCATTTCTTTGATGATACCCGCTACATTTCCCCGTATACGGTGGTGGATACGGCGGTCTTTGATGACGCCGGCCGCATTCTCTTGATCCAACGGGGGGACAACGGGCGTTGGGCGCTGCCGGGCGGGTGGTGCGAGGTGGACGACCTGCCGGGAGAGGGCGCGGTGCGCGAAGTATGGGAAGAGACCGGATGTCGGGTTGAGTTGAGCGGACTTCTCGGCATATTCGATAACAACTATCACGGCGGCGGCGGTCTGCATCATCTCTACTGCCTGCTATTCGCGGCCCGGCACGTCGAAGGAACTCCATTCGTCACTAGTGAAACGCTGGACGTGGGCTGGTTTACGCCGCAGAATGTGCCTTGGGATGCCCTGCAACATGCCCACCCAACCCGCATCCGATTCGCCTTTGAGTGGCAGCAGGACCGGTCGCTGCGCCCCTTTTACGATTTGCCGCGGGGCCAGCCGCAGCCGACCTGGCAGCACAGTGCGAGCCAGGGGTGAAGGTGAAATTTCTCTCTATTCGGAGTTCGTAGACAGATCGTAGACGTATTGCACAGTGCAACGATCAGGCCGATTTCGCGGACTTCCAACTTTGTAATCCAAGAGAGCGCCCCTCCCTCCAGTGTAATCACGCCGCCGATCGCCAGAATTCCGCCGCAGATTGGAAGAAAAACCGGACCGCCCCTGCACTTTCTCAAGAGCAGGGGCGTTTTGGTATTATGTAGTTTCCGTTAATGGACAGTTGTGACCGAGCATGGTACCATTGGCTCATCAAAGAACATTTGTTCACGCACATAATTATAGGTGGGCGCCGTGATCGGCAGCCCGACAACTAAGAACAAGAAACTGAAAACTTTCCGGAGGCTGCATGGCGCTTGATAAGCTGATTATACGGGGCGCACGCGAACACAATCTACGCAGCGTGGATCTGGAGATCCCGCGCGATAAGCTGGTGGTGATCACGGGGCTGAGCGGCAGTGGCAAGAGCAGCCTGGCCTTCGATACGATCTACGCAGAAGGGCAGCGCCGCTACGTCGAGTCTCTTTCTTCCTATGCGCGACAGTTTCTCGGCTTGATGGAGAAGCCGGATGTGGATCAGATCGAAGGTCTCAGCCCGGCCATTTCGATCGACCAGAAGGGCGCCGGGCGCAATCCCCGCTCGACGGTCGGCACCGTCACCGAGGTCTACGACTACCTGCGTCTGCTTTTCGCACGCGTGGGCCAACCCCACTGCCCGGAGTGCAGCGACCCGATCACCCAGCAGACGCCGCAACAGATCGTCAACTCGATTCTGGAGATGGATGAGGGCGCGCGTCTGTTGATCCTGGCGCCGATCATCAAAGATCGCAAGGGGGAGCACAAAGGTGTCTTTGAGGATCTGCAGGCGCAGGGCTATGTGCGTGTGCGGGTGAACGACGAACTGTTCGAAATCGGTGACGCGCCGGAATTGGACCGTTACAAGATGCACACGATTGAAGCGGTGATCGACCGTATCATCGTGCGAGCAGAGCGGACCGACCCGGACGACCCCGGAGTCGTATTGCCGGGGACAGACCGCACGCGGCTGACCGACTCGGTAGAGACGGCGCTCAAGTTGGGCGAGGGTTCAGCGATCGTTTCGGAGGTGAAACAGGTACCGGTTGACGGCAACGGCAGCCTGCGCACGGTCACATTTGACCGCGTCTTCAGCGAGCATTTCGCCTGTATGCGCTGCGGTCTCAGTTTTACCGAGATTGAGCCGCGCACTTTCAGTTTCAACAGCCCGCACGGGGCGTGTCCGTCGTGCGACGGGCTGGGCGTGCAGAGGGAGTTCGACTCGGACCTGATCCTGGATAGTGAGCTCAGCATTGCCGAGGGGGCGGTGCGACCCTGGCAAGGCACGAACCCAGGTAACGGTGACGAGGGCTACTACAAGCAGTTGCTGCGCTCGGTCTGCCACCAGTTTTCGATTCCCCGCACAGCGCCGGTGAAGGAGTTGAGCAGCAAACAGCGGGACATTATCCTGCACGGCCCGCCGGGACGGGAGAAGGTGCAGGTGCACTATCGCAACGCCCGCGGCTACGAACGGAACTATGAAACCAGTTTCGAGGGCGTGCTTTCCAATTTGCAGCGGCGCTACCGCGAAACGGACAGCGACTGGATCCGCAGCAAGTTGGAAGAATACATGGGCATCAACCCTTGCCCGGAATGCGCGGGGCGCAGGCTGCGGCCGATGGCGCTGGCGGTTACGGTCGCGGGCAAGAACATCCATGACATTACGGCGATGTCGGTCAACGATTCTCTGACCTGGGTGCAAGCGGCCGCGGGGCTCGATGGGCCCGAGCCGCTCTTCTCCCCGCGCCAGCTTGCAATCGGCGGCCAGGTGTTGAAGGAGATCGAGGCGCGGTTGGAATTCATGGTAAATGTGGGATTGGATTATCTGACGCTCAACCGCACGGCGGTATCATTGTCCGGGGGCGAGTCGCAGCGGATCCGGTTGGCAACGCAGATCGGCAGCCAGCTGATGGGCGTTCTTTACATTTTGGATGAGCCGAGTATCGGCCTGCACCAGCGGGACAATGCGCGGCTGATTCACACATTGCAAGGGATGCGGGATCTGGGAAACACGGTGCTGGTGGTCGAGCATGACGAGGAGACGATCCGCGCCGCCGACTGGGTGGTGGATATGGGGCCGGGTGCAGGTGAACACGGCGGGGAGGTTGTCGTTTCAGCAGTGCGGGATGCCTTCGTCGACCATCAGGATAGTCTGACCGCCCAGTACATTCGCGGTGAGCGGCGCATCGAGATACCGATGGAGCGGCGGGAAGGCAACGGGGAGTATCTGCATGTACGCGGCGCGACTGAGAACAATTTGAAGAAGGTTGACGTGCGCTTCCCGCTGGGTAGGTTAATCGCGGTGACGGGGGTGAGCGGCAGCGGCAAGTCCAGCCTGGTGGTTGAGGTGCTGTACAAGCGGCTGGCGCAGAGTTTCTACCGCGCCAAGGCGCGCCCAGGCAAGAGCGAGAAAATAGAGGGCATCGAGCATCTCGACAAGGTGATCGAGATCGATCAGAGCGCGATTGGGCGGACGCCGCGCAGCAACCCGGCAACATATGTGGGACTGTTCACACCGATACGGGAACTGTTCGCCAGCATCCCCGAGGCAAAGGCACGCGGTTATAAAGCGGGACGCTTCAGTTTCAATGTGAAGGGCGGCCGCTGCGAGGCCTGCCGCGGCGACGGCATTATCAGGATTGAGATGCAATTTCTGCCGGATGTGTATGTTTCCTGCGAGGAATGCCACGGCGCCCGTTACAACCGCGAGACGCTGGATATCCGCTTCCGCGGCAAATCGATTGCTGATGTGCTGAACATGACCGTCGAGGAGGCTTTGGACTTCTTCCAGAACATCCCCCGCATTCGCAACCGTTTGCAGACGCTGATGGCTGTGGGGCTGGGCTACATCCGCTTGGGTCAGCCGGCGACGACGCTTTCCGGCGGCGAGGCGCAGCGGATCAAACTGAGCAAAGAGCTGAGCCGACGAGATACCGGCAACACCTTTTACATTCTGGATGAGCCGACGACCGGGCTGCATTTTGAGGATGTGCGCAAACTGTTGGCCGTTTTGCATGAGTTGGCAGACCGGGGCAACACCGTGCTGGTCATCGAGCACAACCTGGATGTGATCAAGAACTGCGACTGGGTGGTCGACATGGGCCCGGAAGGCGGGGGTAAGGGCGGCTATGTGGTGGCCGAAGGCACCCCGGAGCAGGTCGCGGCGGTGGAGAAGAGTTACACCGGTCAGTTTCTGCAGGGTAGTCTGAGGGCGGTGGCCAGTGTCTAACCGCCGTGGGCCAGATAATGCGCTGGTTACAACAGCCGCCGGCCAGTTAGAGAAGGGGGCGAGGCGCATGTGGGGAGATTTTCGTCTGCTCCTGCTCGTATTTGTCTACATAGTATTTGTCCTGGCCGGGTGCGTACCGATCCAACCCGAGGCGCCAGCCGCCAGCCAACAGTTGCGGGCTTCGCCAACGCCTGGCAGTTCAGAGGCCACTTCGGAGCCGACGTCCACTCCTTTGCCCAAACCGCCGGAACTGCCGGCCACTCCCCTGCCCAAACCACCGGATCCGCCGGCCATCGCCACGCCCGCGATCGGCGCTGACTGGTATTCATTTGTCGATGAAGAACGGGGGCTGACGATATCTTATCCGCCGGGATGGCACTTTGTCGATCCGACAGAGAAGGAACTGACGGAGCTAATGGAGGAGGTGGGTGAGAAGGCCAACAGCGCCGAGATCAGGAATCTGCTGACAACGTCTGCACAGGCGATACAGCAGGAAGATCTCTTTGTCGGCTTGGGCTTCCAATTTGCTGACGATGGTTCCTCCGAAACCAGGTTTGTAAACAATATCAACGCCATCGCATTTGACACCGAAGGGTTGTTCCTGCAATTGATCGCGCAACTGATCGCTGCGCAGCTGGACAGCATGGAAGGATTCGAGGTGGACAGCGCCGAGGTTGCTGCCGGTCTGCGGCCCGCGGGCGCAGAGGTGGCATCGGTCCGTTACCACTCAGAGGGCGCCCTTTTCAATCAGCCGGATATGGAGATCATTGGCTGGCAGGTGGGCGTACTTTCGCCGGATGGAGAGAGGATAGTCATCCTCACCTTCAGTATCCGCAGCGAAGACTTCGCGGAGTTGGAGCCGCTGTTGGTAGAAATTGTGCAGCGGGTGCGGTGGCTCAAGTGATTTGCGGCAAGTGGAACTCTGTTTCCACGAGCCGCAATTCACGGATTATTAGGGTCGGGAAGCGCAAATGCGTGGAATGTTGTATTTGTTGCCATTATGCGTCTTTTGCCTTGGTTTGTTCGCTCGAGCGGCCCCAAGCTTCTCTTTGCACACCAACTCAACTGCCGCTCGTCGCGGAGTCTCTCTTGCCAGCTATCGTGGGCTTGGACTTTCTGGTAAGCTCAGTGGGACTTATGCCGACGTAGCACGCTCCTCGCGGTTCCCCTCCTCCCAGTCCCCTTCCGCCACAGCCACACCTGCGCCTGACGAGACAGATGAAGAGAACGCCCAGGTGGAGGCGGACGCGGAAGCTGTCAAGGTCTTGGCAGAATGGCAGGCTTTCGACGATCCAACGCATGGTCTGAAGATATTTTATCCACCAGGATGGCTTTTTTTCGACGGTACGCAGGCAGCGGCTCTTCAGCCGGAAATGGCCGCATTGGGCAGAGCGGAGATAGTGCATCTGCTGATGGGGCTGCAATCCAGTATGCAGCCTAACTCGTTGATTGGCTTTGGCTTCGCCTTCCCACAGGATCCCCCTGACCTGCTGCATGCAGATAACGTTGTGGTGGAGATTTTTCCCTCAAGGGGTCTGTCACTGTACGAGTTCGGACAGGGCGCTGCGACGGCGCTGGACAGGCAGCTCGGGATCGATGTAGACAGCTTCGATCTCGTCACCAGGTTGCGGCCCTACAGGGTAGAGGCGGTATTGATCAGATTCCGGGGCGGCGTGCCGGCTCCAACAACCTCTCAATCAGTCATGGCCGGGACCAGGACGGCCGGCTGGCAGGCAGTTCTGCTTTCGCCGGATTCCGAATATCTGCTTGTTATGACCTTCAACGTCCGCGGCGAGCAGTTTGAAGAGTTGGAGCCGCTGCTGACAGAGGTGGTGCGGCGCGTGCAGTGGCCCGACGATCACCGTGGAGCAGAACCTGGACCTGGCCCGGTGTTAATTACAAACCGGACGATGTATGTGCATAACGAGCCGGCTTCGTTCAGTCCCATAATTGGCAAGGTTGATGCGGGAAAGCAGTTCTCGATATTGGAGCGGGACTTTACAGGAAACTGGTGGCGGATCAGCTACGGCGGTCAACCCGGCTGGGTATCCGATCGTCTGGTGGCAGCCAATATCCCGGATGCGCCGTTAGCGGTTCCTGTAGCGATGATCGACAGACGCGTCAATGTACGCAGCGGTCCGGGCACTGCTAACCGGGTAATCGGCGTGGCGGTTCCTGGCCAGCAGTTTCTGATCACCGGCAGGAATGCGGAAGGAGACTGGTGGCAGATCGACGACAACGGCCGGCCGGGGTGGGTCTTCGGCGAATTGGTCAATCCCGTTGATGTGGGGGGTGTTCATGTGGCGGTCATTAAGTTCCCGCACCCTCCTTTACTGCCAGTGACGGAAGCGCTGATGACTGTCAACAGGCGGTTGAACGTGCGCGGGGGGCCGCACAGCGGCTATCCCATCATTGGTACG
This sequence comes from Caldilineaceae bacterium, assembly GCA_965116395.1. Taxonomy (GTDB): domain Bacteria; phylum Chloroflexota; class Anaerolineae; order Caldilineales; family Caldilineaceae; genus Bin5. The sequence continues at coordinate 2,571,283 of OZ220684.1, read as the reverse complement.
GTCGTACCCGGGCGGCAGTATCTGATTACCGGCAGGAATGCGGCGGGCGACTGGTGGCAGATCGACGAAGACGGTCAACCCGGTTGGGTCCATGGCGAGTTGGTTGAACTGGTCAACGCAGGGAACGTACAGGTAAAGGCCAGATTTCCGATTCCTCCACTGCTGCCGGCCACGGAAGCAGTGTTGACGTTCAGCCGCCGTATGAACGTGTATGGCGGTCCTGGCGGTCGCTTTCCTGTCATAGACACGACTGTGCCTGGGTACCAGTATCCGATCACCGGCAGGAATGTTGTGGGAAGCTGGTGGCAGATCGACAATCACGGCCAGCCTGGCTGGGTCTTCGGGCAATTTGTGACCGCAGTCGAGCAGGCGGAGGACGTAGAGTAGGCAACGACTCCTCTTCTGAACGGCAGTGACCACATATCATTGATCGCTGTGAAGGAAGTAAATTGGAATTGTCTACAGTTCGCTATTTCGTCCTGATTGTACTGGCCTGCGTCTCGCTTACTCTGGCCGGGTATGTGGGTGACGCATCTCCCCGACAGGTGCCGCCCGCCTCCCCTGAACAGGCGGCCTCCGAACCGCCGCCAACGCCTCAGCCTGCGATACAGGTCTTGTCGATCCACAACCCGCTGGTGGTCCCGATTGGAGACACGCCGGCGGCTTCGGGAGGACCGTTTCAAGACTGGCCCGCGGTCGAGGATACGGCGCGCGGCCTCAAGATTTTCTATCCACAAGGATGGCTCTTCGCGTCCTCCAAGGAGGAGCTGTCCTCCCTCCGTCCGCAGATGGGCACCCCGGCCACCGCCAAAGCCGTTCTCGACAGGCAGGCTGCATACATTGACTCCTTGACCTCGCTGGGAAAGGAAGATCAGTTCGTTGGCATAGGTTTCCGGTTGGCTCCGGACTCTGCGTCGACCTACATCAGTGGATTTGATTTACGCGCGATTCCGGCCGCGGCTCGAACGCTGGAGGAATATGCGCTGCAGGCAGCCTCCCGTTTGAAAGAATCGGAAGCAGTGACATTGGAGAGCGTTGAGGTCGGAACGGGCCTGCGGCCCTGGGGGGAGGAGGCGGCATCGATCCGGTATCGCAGCGGCGGCGCAGTCGTCGACGAAGGCAAGGTCGTCACCCAGCCGGGCACGGAGGTGGTCGGCTGGCAGGTTGTCCTGCTCTCCCCGGACGGCGGGACATTTCTGCTGATCACCTTCGATGTATGGGGAGAGGAGTTCGACAGCTGGCTGAAACCGTTTCTGCGCGACATCGTGCGGCGAGTCCAATGGCTGGAACATCCCGCCTACGATCCCCCGGTCGGCCCTGCGGTGACGATCACCCGCACAATGAATGTGCGGGCCGGGCCCGGCTCCGACCAAGCTATCCTCGGCTCGGCTACAGCCGGGGAGCGGTACGCCGCGATCAGCACGAATGCGGCCGGCGACTGGTGGCAGATCGAGTATGACGGTCAGCTGGCGTGGGTCCATGGCGAGTTTGTGAAGCCGTCCGCAGATAGTGTGAATGTGCTGCCGGCGGACCCGGCGGGCTGGCTGAGGTATGACGACAACGCCCGCGGCCTGTCGCTGTCCTTTCCGTCGGGATGGCATTATTTCGACCCGGCACTGCCCTCTCAGGTCGACTTGGCGCTCTTCTCAGCCGCTGTCAAAGGGCGCAAAGGCGAGCAACTCGACGTCGCGGAGATGGGCGCATTGGTGTCGGCCATGAGCGTCCGCCGCGACGATGCCGTGATCGGGCTTGGTCTCCATTCAGGGCCGGCGGATAGTGCGTCGAGCAACTTCATGCTTGTGTACTCTCTCGCAGCCGAAGGCGCGACGCTGAAAGACTACGCGCAGATGGCCGCCGTCCGCACCTACAGCATCGAGACCGCCAGCGTCAAACTGGTGGGCGGACTCAGGCCGTCGGGCGAAAGGGTTGTATCGATCCGCTACCGCGAGTACGAGACCGCTAGTGAAGTATGGCAGGTCGTTCTGCTGTCACCGGATGGAAAGATGCTTCTCGTTCTTGCCTTCAGTGTTCACAGCGAAGAGTTCGCCGCTTTACAACCGAGGCTGAACGAAATCGTACGGCGCGTGCGTTGGACCGATGTTGAGTCCAATGCTTTGCCTCAGCCTGCAGTTCCGTTGTTGTCGATCCACAACCCGCTGGTGATACCGATAGGAGACACGCCGGCGGCTTCCGGAGGGCCGTTTCAAGACTGGCCCGCGGTCGAAGATGCGGCTCGCGGTCTGAAGATTTTCTATCCGCAAGGGTGGTTGTTCGCGTCCTCCAAGGAGGAATTTCTCTCCCTCCGGCCACAGGTAGACGACGCAGCAGCAGCCGAAACTGTGCTCGTTCGGCAAGCTGCGCACATCGACTCCCTGACAATGGCGGGGCAAGAGGATCAGCTCGTTGGTCATGGCTTCCAGTTCGCTCCGGACACAGCACCGGCCCACATCGATCGCTTTGACATTCGCGCAGTTCCGGCTGCGGGTCGAACGCTGGAGCAGTATGCGCTGCAGGCAGCCGCGCTACTGGAAGAATCGGAAGTCGAGACATTGGTGAGCGTCGGGGTCGGACCCGGTCTGCGGCCCTGGGGAGAAGAGACGGTATCGATCCGGTTCCGCAACGGCGGCGCAGTCGTCGAAGAAGGCAAGATGGTCACCCAGCCGGGCACGAAGGTGATCGGTTGGCAGGTTGTCCTGCTCTCCCCCGACGGCGGGACCTTTCTGGAGATCACCTTCAATGTGTGGGGGGAGGTGTTCGAAGAAAGTTTGGAACCGTTATTGCGCGACATCGTACGCCGGGTCCAGTGGATTGACCATCCTGCCTTCGATCCCCCGGTCGGCCCCACGGTGACGATCACCCGCACCATGTATGTGCGCGGGGGCCCGGGTACCGACCATCCCATCATCAGCACGGCTATTGAGGCGGAGCAATACGCCGCGATCAGCACGAATGCTGCCGATGACTGGTGGCAGATCGAATATGACGGTCAGCTGGCGTGGGTCTATGGCGGATTCGTGAAGCCGTCCGCCGATAGCGAGGATGCGCTGCAGGCAGACCTGGCGGGCTGGCTGACGTATGACGACAGCGCGCGCGGCTTGTCGCTGTCCTACCCTTCGGGATGGCACTTTTTCGACCCGGCGCAGCCCTCGCAGGTTGACCTGTCGCTCTTTTCAGCCGCGGTCAAAGGGCGCGAAGGCGAGCAACTCGACGTCGCGGCGATGGGGGCATTGGTGTCGGCCATGAGTGTCCGTCGCGACGACGCCGTGATCGGGCTTGGCCTCCAGTCCGGACCGGCGGAAAATGCGTCGAGCAACTTCATGCTCGTCTTCTCTCTCGCGGCCGAAGGCATGACGCTGGAACGCTACGCGCAGATGGCCGCCGAGCACACCTACAGTATCGAGCCTGCCAGCATCGAACTGGTGCAGGCTCTCAGACCATTGAGCGAGAAGGCGGTATCGGTCCGCTATCGCGAGAGCGAAACTGCGAGCGAAGTATGGCAGGTCGTTCTGCTGTCATCGGATGGGGAGAGGATACTCGTCCTTGCCTTCAGCGTACACAGCGACGAATTCGCTGCGCTGCAACCAATGCTGCGTGATATCGTGCAGCGCGTGCGCTGGGCCGAGCCGCCTTCGAGCGGTGTGGGCCAGGTACTTTCTACCCCGCACTCGGTACCGCCAGCGCGGATAAGCAGTTCCCCATTTCCAGCAAGAGTTCAAGCAGAGGTTGGCGGCGCCCTAACTGTACCGATTGGTTCAGGTGGCTCTACAGCTATTTGGTAACCGCGACCGGGCCTTGGAAAGAGGTCCCGTTGGTGGTGGCGTTCGACCGGGATGTGTACCATGTGGGCGACTGACTGTCGCTTTTCGGCAGACGGTTTGCCGCGAATTGGAGGTGACATCCGCAGCAGAAGCAGGGTAGAACTGTTCCGCAGCCATGCCAAGTGGAGGCACAGACGAAAAACCGCCCCTCGGTCGCAACTCCAACCGGGGAGTGCGCGGGGGCGGATTTAGCGATTTGGAACTTCGGGTAATCCGGACGGCCTCAGGCCGTCCAACAACTTGAGCACCCCGGGTAGGATTCGAACCCACGACCCTCTGATCCGAAGTCAGATGCTCTGATCCACTGAGCTACCGGGGCGAATAAGCACGCCAAAGTATAGCATGTTCGATTCCCTATGTTCAAAAGTAAGGGCTGGGTGAACAGCGGATGTTCTCTCTCCTCGCCCCGCGTTTCTCTTTTTCTCTCCAGGTACTGCATCATCCCGTAAGCTGCGCTCGCCAACTTCCTGCAAAAGCACGCAGTGCGTCTTCCGCGTCGAGACCGCGCGTGTTCGCCAGGGCAACCAACCGCCACAGGAGTAGACCCAGCGCCTGATCATCGCTGCCTTCCGGCAGCAGGCTCGCCATTTCCGGGCTGCTTTGCGCCAGCGCGGCGCGGTCGAGAAGGCCGGCTTTATTGGCCTTGGATTGCAGTTCGCGCGCTTTGCGCAGAGCCGGCAGTGCGGCCGGCACGGCATCCAGCGGGCCGCGCGCCGGTCTGTCCTGGGCCGCCCGCTCCTCTGCTTTGATCTCTTCCCAGCGAGTAAACAGCTGCTCCATATCGTCAATATCATCTTCGCCGAAGACGTGGGGGTGGCGGCGAATGAGCTTCTCAACGCTCAGGCGCACGGCGTCGGCCATACGGAAGCGGCCTTCTTCGGCCGCGATCTGCGCGATCATTGCGATGATGCCGAGCACGTCGCCCAGTTCCTCGGCTGTATGCGCATCATCTTCGGCGTCCATCGCTTCCAGCGTCTCCGCTACTTCGTCGAGCAGAAAGGCGCGCATGCTGGCGAGGGTCTGCTCCTGATCCCAGGGACAGCCGTAGGGAGCGCGCAGGTGCGCCATTACGTCCTGCAGATCAGCATAGCTGCTATGGGGTAAAGGGGGCACGTACAGGCAGACGCCCTCGGCAATGCCGGCCGGCGCAGCAAGTTCAGCCAGATGCAATGCGCGCGCAGAGCGAACTCCATCGCCGTCCGGGCAGATTAGTTGCAGCAGGTGGTCGTCAGGGTAGGCATTGCCCAGTACGGTACGGACGGCCTGCGCGGTCGGCTGATCGGTGATGCCGAGCACCAGCGCCGGCTGTCCCAGATCGAAAGGAGGGTGATGGCGCGCGGCCAAGTGGGCAGCGCCGATGATCTGCATGCCCTCATGCGGGTCAATGCCGACGATCTGCGCCGCGGCCGCCGCCGCTCCGATTGGTTCATATATGGTCATGGTCGATTTCTGGAGGCGTTTAGAGGGTCCCGTTAACAGCGTATCCGGCGGCAAATTGGTGCGTGAAAACGCAGCACAGTGTATCGTTCGAATCGCACGGCCGTCCGGCCCGGTCAAAGAGACCGCATGTGTCTTTCGCTGACCGCCGGGGCCCGCGCATGCAGCCACCGGCAAATATGCACTCTACTGCATCGCTTGTTGGCGGTCAATTCCGGCGGACTAGGTGGCGCCGGGGCTTGGCATCGCCATTGAATGCTGCTAAAGTAGTGCACGCGATCTGTTCAACAGCAGCCATTTTTTCGGTGGAACGGAGTTCCTCCGGGCCAATATGCCGCCTGCAAGAGGCTGGGCCGGCGATCCACCTGTATTCTGAGACGATCTGTGACTGATATTCTGCCCAACTGGTATACCCAACCCGACCGGCCTACCGCTATCGCCCGCCAGGGGCCGGACGGGCGCGCTGTTCGGGTCTCGGTGATCGTGCCATGCCGCAATGAGGGCCGCAACATCGGACCGGTACTGGAATGGGCCGCGCCGTATGCCGACGAACTGCTGGTCGTCGACGGCCACAGCGCTGATGACACGCGGGCCATCGCCGAGGAAGTGGGCGCGACGGTTCTGCTGGATAACGGCAAGGGCAAAGGCGACGCCCTGCGCGTCGGCATCGCCCACGCCAGCGGTGATATCCTCGTTTTTATCGACGCCGACGGCTCCCATGACCCCCGAGATATTCCGGCGCTTGTCCAGCCGATTATGGAGGGCAGGGCCGATCATGTATCCGGTTCACGTATGTTGGGAGGGAGCGACGAGTTGCACGCCACGATCAATCAGTTCGTGCGTCTCTTCGGCAGCCAGGTGATCACGCTCAGTATCAACTACAGTCAAGGAGTGCGGCTGACCGATTCGCAGAACGGTTTTCGGGCGATTCGGGCGGATGTGGCGCGCAGCCTGGCGCTGGAGTCGGAGATCCCCACGATTGAGCAGGAGATGGTCATCAAGACGGTGCGCAGCGGCTTCCGGATCTGCGAAGTGGCAACGCACGAATATGTGCGCTCCAATGGTGAGTCCAACTTTCGTGTGTTGGATGTCTGGTTCCAATTTGTAAAAAGCTGGCTCTACTATCTTTTCTTCTGGCGGCCGCCAAAGCGGGCCGCAGAGAACCTCAAGGCAGAGAAGCTGGGGCAGCAGGACAGCAGTGCGGAGGAGACGGATTCTCCCGGTTCTGCCGAGTTGTCCGGGCCTGGAGAACAGATGCGGAAAGCCAGATCCAGGTAAATGTCCCACTCCCGTGAAGAGAGGGAGGCGCCGCGTCGATTCACTCCTTCTCTCCCTGTAGTTCGCCCCACAATTCGCAACCTGCTGGCGGCCTTTGTCCTTCTTGCCAGCCTGTTCAGTTTTGTAACCCCGCCATTCGAAGCGCCCGACGAAATTTGGCATTACGCCTTTGTTCAACACCTGGTGACGCTGCGGGCGCTGCCGGTTGCCGAGCCTGATACGCAGGCGCTGTGGCGTCAGCAAGGGACGCAGGCGCCGGCCTACTACGCGGGCGCGGCGCTGCTCACCTCGCTGATCGACCAGTCCGATTTCCCTGAAGTGTTTGCGAGAGCCAATCCTCACCGCGCTATCGGCGAACCCGATGCAGCCATCAACCGCAACTATCTGATCCACCACCGGCAGGCGGAGCGCTTTCCCTGGCGCCATTCCGTCCTGGCCCTGCACGTCGCCCGCCTCTTTTCCGTCTTCCTCGGCGCGGTGACCGTCTTTGCGGTCTACCGCAGTCTGCGCCTTCTTCTGACGCCGGACGATGCCCTGCTGGGCGCGGCATTCGCGGCCTTTCTACCCCAATTCGTCTTCATCAGCGCTTCTGTCAGCAATGACACTGCCATCAACGCGGCCGCGGCGCTCGTCCTGTGGCAGCTGACGGAAATGCTGGTCGAGGGAGGGCGGCCGCGACGGAGCCGCTTACTGAAACTCGGTATCACGCTGGGGCTGGCGCTGCTATCCAAACTGAGCGGGCTGGGTCTGGTGGGCGTATCGGCAGTTGCAATTCTGTGGCTGGCCTGGAGGAGCCGCAGCATTCGCTCTGTCTTCGATGCTGCTGTGTGGACTGGCGTGCCAGCGGTCCTGCTCGCTGGCTGGTGGTACGTGCGCAACTGGCGGCTTTATGGCGACCTCCTTGCCTGGGAGATGTGGGAGGCGAATATCCTGTTGCGAGTCATTCCGGCCGGCCCATCGCAGATCCTGAGCGAGCTGGGGGGGCTGGAACGTTCCTTCTGGGGCCTGTTTGGCTGGCTGAACCTGCCCTATCCCGCGTGGGTCTACCTGGCGCTGCGCGTCGTTGCCATTGTCGTTGCGGTTGGGCTACTGTTTCATGTGGTGCGGAAGACGCGGGCCGTCTACGCTCGACACAAAGAACGCTACGTTTCCTGGGTGCCCCACGCTATTCTTCTGCTGTGGCTGCTGGTTCTTACGGTCTCGTGGCTGCGCTTCATGCGGGTGGCGCCGGCCGCCCAGGGACGCTACTTCTTCGCGGCGTTGCCGGTGCTGGCGCTGCTGTGGACGCTGGGCTGGACGGGGTGGGGAAGCAGTTTCGGCCGGCGCACCGGCTGGAGTGTTACCGCCGTCCTGGGTCTGCTAACGCTGGCCACACCCTTTGTCCTGGTCCGCCCCGCCTACCAACCTCCAGGGATGGCGGTTCCTGACAGTGGTCAGAACAGTGTTGTCTCCTTGAGCCCTCTCTCCGTCTTTGCCGCCGACAGTGCCGAGATCGGGCTACAACGTGCGACCGCATCATATGACGGTTTGCCGGGAGGGAAGAGTGAAGCAGACGAACAGATTGCAGCCATATTCCCCGGTGACGAGGTGCAGGTGGACCTGGCATTCCTGACGACCGCCCCGCTGGCCGATGACTGGTCTCTATTCATCCATCTTGTAGATGGGACCGGTCTGACCGTCGCGCAGCTGGATACGATGCCCGGCGGCGGGTTGCGCCCGACCAGCGGCTGGAAGCCAGGCCGCATTCTGTTCGACAGTTATACGGTTGCGATTCCAAAGACGGCCCATGCACCGAATCGGGCCAACTGGCAGGTTGGGTTTTACGACCACCGCAGCGGCGAACGCCTTGCCCAAGTCGATGGCGGCACAAGCTTTACATTCGGCGAGGTGACGATCTGTCCCTCCGGATTCGCCGTTTCTGACTGCCAGGCCGCTGGGCAGGCAGACGATCTCCGGGACGGTGACGGCAGGATCCCGATCCCTGTGCATGTGCAGTTTGCCGACAATGTCACCCTGGCGGGCTATAGCTTCAGCAGCCGCACACCGGTTCCCGGCGAGGAGATGACTGTGACCCTCTACTGGACCGCAACAGGCCCGGTGGCTGAATCGTATACAGTCTTCGCGCATTTGCTGACCGATGGTTTCGAGATGTTCGGCGGCGCGGATCTGGCGCCGTCACCGCCAACGGAAGACTGGGCCGCGGGCGAGACCATCGCAACCATTCACAAGTTCACTGTCCCGTCGGACGCGCGTCCCGGCCTCTATCAGATGGAGATCGGGATGTACACACGGCCCGATTTTCGACGATTGCGCGTGCTGGACAGGATAAACCCGGCGGAGGAGGATCGGCTGCTGCTCGGCCCACTGCGCATTGAGTGAGAGCAGCAGCGCATACAACCCCCCGCATCCTTTGATTCAGAGACGGATTTCGACTATGATTCGTGTGAGTCACAGGTTTCAGATAGTTCTGACTGTGATAATGTGAACCACCCCATCACATGTTTCGACGATTTGCGAAGGATGGGCCGGTTGGAAGATCGGCGCACGACATTCGGAAAGGAATAGTTGCATGAGCCGCAGACAGGGCAGACGCCGCCGCTTGAGCCGCAGCCAAAAGATATTCTACTTTCTCAGCCTGCTGATTGCGCTCAGCATGGTGTTGAGCCTGGTCTACGTGGCGATCACGCCCGTCGCTCCTTAGAGCGCCCAGACCCCCCGGGGAGCGCGGGCGTCACGCCTGCGTACAGTTTGGACCGATCTTGTGACAGTCGAGGAACGCCGCGGGCTGGCGCTAGTTGCAATTGCCGTTCTCTTCTTCAGTACCAGCCCGGTGCTGGTGCGGTGGGCCGCCCGCTCGGTGTCATCTTTCGAAATCGCGGCCGGTCGTCTCCTGGTGGCCGGCATTATCGTGTCAGGTGTGGCTCTGCTGCGCAGCCGGGGGGCGTGGGGCGCCGCGAGCGAGCGCGGCCTGCTGGTATCTGAATGGCCCCGCCTTGTCCTTGTCGGGCTGGTCGCCGCTCTGCATTTCTTCTTCTACGCCTACTCTCTCGAATTTACGACGATCGCGCACAGCCTGGCGATTATGTATACGGCGCCGATCTGGGTCGCGCTGCTGTCCCGTTTCGCGCTCGGGGAGCCGCTGTCGAAGCGCAAATGGCTGGGCATCATCGTGGCCGTCCTGGGCGTGGCCGTCCTGTCCGGATTCGAGCCGGTACTCGCGCTCGTACAGCAGAACGGCAGCGCATCGTACAACTTTACGCGCCGCATGTTGATAGGTGATCTGCTGGCGTTGGGCGCCGCGATCACGTACGCCGTGTACAGCATTGCCGGCCGCAGTCAACGAGAACGTTATCCGTTGTTGGTGTATGCCGGCTCGGTCTATCTACTGGCTGCGCTGTGGCTGCTGCCGGCGGCGGCGGCGACCCATAGCGCCGGCAGCTTCAGCTGGCCCGCGGTCGCCAGCATCGTCGGCCTGGGTGTGTTCCCACTGGCATTCGGCCATACCCTCTACAACGCGGCCCTGCGGCGCGTGAACGCCACCTATGTCAATCTCATCGCCACACAGGAGGTGCTGGGAGGTGTGGTGCTGGGCGCGCTCCTGCTGCGAGAGATTCCCGCTCTCAACAGCATCATTGGCGGCCTGATTACCATCGGCGGAATCCTGCTGGTGCTCTTATAGGTTTGGCCCGTTAGCGGCTGCAGCCTGTCAGGCGGTTGGCAACTGCAAACTCAGCAGCCACTGATCTCTAACCGAACACAGAGGTTCTTGCGATGAATGGTGACCGTCTTTCGCTTTTTCCTGATACCGTTGCCCTGGGCCCCGCCAAAGATGACAGACCCTCGCTGCACATCGGCGGCTGTGATCTGAACGGGCTGGCGGCCGAGTTCGGCACACCTCTCTATGTCTATGATCAGCAGACGATCGACGGGGCCGTACAGGCCTATCGGGATGCGCTCAGCCGTCATTATCCCGGCGCGGCCGGCATCACCTATGCCGGCAAGGCATGTATGAATGTGACCATTGCTCGTCTGATGGCGGCGCACGGGCTGCTGTTGGACTGCACCGGTGTTGGTGAGTTGCACATCGCACGCGCCGCCGGTGTGCCGCGCGCGCAGATTCTGATGCACGGCGTGAACAAGAACCAAGCGGATCTGCAGGCAGGATTGGCCCAGGCCGGTACGCTTGTTGTCGACAACCTGCCGGAGTTGGAGCGCATCGCCCAACTGGCGGGCGGCGGCCGAACACCGGCACTGTGGCTGCGGGTACGTCCCGGTTACGCGGTCGACACACATCTTTTCCACCAGACGGGGCAGCATGACAGCAAATTCGGGATGGACGCCGATGAATGTGTCAACGCAGTGGCTTTCTGTCAGCGGACTGGGTTGCCCGTTACAGGGCTGCACTTTCACCAGGGGTCGCATTTCCACGCAGCCGAACAGGTGGTGCCCGCCCTGGACATGGTGTGCGGACTGATGGACCGCCTGCGGCGGGAACGGAATTGGCTGGCCCAGACGCTCTGCCCCGGCGGTGGTTGGGGCATCGCCTACCATGAAGCGGATCTGCCGCATCAATCGATCGAGGAATACGTGGCTACAGTTGCGGCTGCGTTGACGGAGAAACTGTCGTCCTATTCCCTGCCTCTGCCCCGTCTGCAGGTGGAGCCGGGACGCAGCCTTGTCGCCCGCGCCGGCGTTGCCATCTATCGGGTAGGGACCGTTAAGCGGGCGGGCGGCCGACGCTGGCTTCTACTTGACGGCGGTATGGCGGACAATATACGCCCGGCCCTTTACGAAGCGCGCTATTCGGCGCTGCCGGTCACAGACCCTGTGAGCAGGACTCCGATTTCCGAAAACGCCTGGCTGGCCGGTCCATATTGCGAAAGCGGGGATCTACTCATTGAGGATCTGCCATTGCCGGAGATCGAGATGGGAGAACTGCTGGCAGTCCCGGTCAGCGGCGCCTACCAGTTGATGATGGCGAGCAACTACAACGGCGCGTTGCGGCCGGCGGTGGTGATGCTGCGCGACGGCGTCGCACGGCTGGCGCAGCGCCGTGAAACGGTCGATGATCTCCTGCTACGGGATATCGTTTAGAGGGTGAAGAAAAAACGCTGCCGTTCTTCTATTCGAGAGGAGGGTCGTCCGGCTGGCCATGGAGCAGCTGGCGCACTACGTCATCGATACGCCGTTTGTAGCGCAGCAACTCGCGCCGGCACTCCATCTCCGCTGAGGATTGTGGCTTGAACGACCTCAGGGTGTCCTCCAACTCCCAATCGATCTGCACGCGGATCCGATTGATGACACGCCCCCGCAGATACTCCCGCATCTCCTGCGCGATAACCGTATCGTAATATAAAAGGTCATCGTGCAGATCGACCAGGCGGTCAGAACCGATGGCAGGAATCGGCAGCGACCGTAGCGTTTCCCAAGCTCTGTTCAGTTTGCGACGATTTACACTCATGCCAGGTCCAATTGGCGCGCCACCGTTGGGCGCAATTGTGGCGTCAGATCCGAAGTGGGATGGAGGTTTCTTTGTGCACGTCCGAAGTAGTTGAGATCTGTAGTCCGAATGAGGGGCTCTGAACCGCGCAAGGATTATAGTCGGTGATGCCGCCTAAACACAAGAATTGGATAGTGAAAAAAACGGAATTGGAGGCGGGATGCCTGTTTCCGGTCCGTTTTATGCTGCCAAGGGCGCCCGGTAACCACTGTCGTCCACGTTCGGAGAAGCATATCGTCTGAACCAGTATCGCTGGATAAGAAACGACGAGCCGGATATCGAGAGCTGCTGATTCCGATATAGCGAAGCAGAGAATTGTCAGAAACGCGGGGCAGTCTTGACACAGATCCGGGAAGAAGGCGGCTTGACAGAAATTGAACATACGTTCTATAATGAAATGAATCAGTCCTCTCTGGGATTTTCTTGGCGCCTCATTTTAGAAGGTGCGCGTCGAACAGGTCATAACATACGGAAAACAGGCCGAAAAGGGAGAAAAATAATGACAGAGCGATCAGCGGATGATGGACCGGCCAAAGCGCTGGAAGTGACAATTGCCAATCTGAATCGCCGCTATGGCGAAGGTATCATCATGAAGCTGGGGGAAGCGACCCGGCTGGACGTGGCAGCGATACCGACGGGCAGTCTGAGCCTGGACATAGCGCTGGGCGTGGGAGGCATCCCGCGCGGGCGCATCATCGAAGTGTATGGCCCGGAGAGCTCGGGCAAGACGACGCTGTGTCTGCATGCGATTGCGGAATCACAGCGGCAGGGAGGCGTGTGCGGCTTTGTGGATGTGGAGCATGCGCTGGACCCGAGCTACGCGCGCAAGATCGGGGTGGATGTGGAGAATCTGTATATATCGCAGCCGGATACGGGCGAGCAGGCGCTGGAGATAGCGGAAGCGCTGGTGCGGTCGGGAGCGATGGATGTCGTGGTGGTGGACAGTGTGGCTGCGCTGGTGCCGCGTGCGGAGATCGAAGGGGAGATGGGCGACAGTCACATGGGATTGCAGGCGCGGCTGATGAGCCAGGCGTTGCGCAAGCTGGTCGGTGCGGTGAAGACGACCGACACAAGCCTGGTCTTCACCAACCAGTTGCGGCAGAAGATCGGCGTGATGTTTGGCAATCCGGAGACGACGTCGGGCGGTATGGCGCTGAAGTTCTATGCCAGTGTGCGGATGGATATACGGCGGATACAGTCGATCAAACAGGGGAGTGACGTGATCGGCAACCGCACGCGGGTGACGGTGCGCAAGAACAAGGTGGCTGCGCCGTTCAAGGTGGCGGAATTCGACATCATGTACAATGAGGGCGTCAGCACGCAGGGAGACCTGTTGGACCTGGGCGTCGAGTTCGATATCATCGAAAAACGGGGCGCATTCTATCGCTATGGAGATCTCCGCCTGGGCCAGGGCAGGGAAAACGCGAAGGCTTTTCTCAACGACAGAGCGGATCTTGCCGCGCAGATCGACGGCAAGATCCGGGAGCAGACCGGGTTGCCCGGCAGTCATGCGCCGCAGGAAGAGGACGTGGATACAACCGTGCAGAACGGCGCCGGTGGCGAGAAAACACAGAAAAGGCTCTTGGCGGCGGCCTAACTTATTAGGAACCGGAGGATGTCCGGAAAGGTACACATTCCAGAAGTGAGATGTGGGAAGAGGCCGGCGCCGTTGCACCAGCACAGCGGCAGGTGGTAAACTCTGCGCAGGTAGCTGCACCGCCCGCTGAAGCCTGAGCGGACGAAGAGGAGGGAGCATGGCCCGCAAAGAGATCGCGCAAAAGATGCGTCAGAAACAGGTAGAGACTGCCCAAACGAACGGTGCCCCGCTGTCCGACGGACCGGCAGAAAGCGGCGCCCCTTCTCAAATGGAACGCGTCGAAAACCGGGCGCCCGCTGACGGTCTTCGCGTCACTCTGGAAGAGTACTGGGAAAAGTGGTATGAACGGCCTCACCCGCATATCGACGTCAGCTACGAATGGAACAACGGCATTCTGGAGGCCAAACCTTTGCCAAACTATCCCCAGACCGAACAGTACCGCTGGTTTTTTGGCCTCTTGAGTTGCTATGTTGACGTGCATCCGATCGCAAAAATACTATTCTTGGAAACCGGCACCTACATGTCGGTCCGGGATGAAAGTCTGCCGTCGGGGAAATGGGAAGTGGTATTCAAGCCGGACATCGGCATTATCCTGAACGACAATCCAGCGCCTTGGGGAGCGATTGACCAACGCTCCTACATCGGGGTCTGCGACATGATCGTGGAGGAACTGTCCGATTCGACAACGGCAGAGGTGCGACGGGATACCGTAGAAAAAAAGGAAGGGTATGCCCGCGCCGGAGTGAAGGAATACTTTATTCTCGATCCAAACGACCGGCACATGCACTTCTACCGGCTTGACGCCGGGGGGAGCTATGAAGAGATCGAGCCAGACGGGGAAGGCGTGATTCGTTCGCAGGTGTTACCCGGCTTCCAGTTCCGCCGGGGGGATCTGTTGCGGGAGCCTATACCGGCGGAATTGGCTCGGGACGAAGTTTATGCGGACTATGTCATGCCCGACTTGCTGGTCGCTGAGACCAGAGCTGAAGAGGCGAAGGAACGCGCCGACGCCCAAACACAGCGTGCCAACGCCGAAACACAGCGTGCCGACGCCCAAACGCAACGCGCCGACACTGAAACACAACGCGCTGACGCCGAAGCGGCCGCACGACGCACAGCAGAAGAAGAGTTGCAAGCACTCAAAGCCGAAGTGGCCCGCCTGCGCCAGCGACGCTCCTGAGTGCGGGTTGCGCCCGTCGTAGGCCCCAGCCTCTTCGCAATGAAAGCGCAGCCCGCCCGACGCCAGGACCACTCGTAAGATTGCATAAGTAGGGAAACGCACCCGAAGGCGGGTGCATTGACAAAGCAGAAGGAATGCGATAGCGTTTTTTCTGCTTTTTGTTTCCAATTTAATTCGAGGCTGATGTGACCGGGCAGTTCACGTTTCAGATTCAGAGGACAGACGGCGGCGCGCGGCGCTCCACTTTTCATACGCCCCACGGCCCCGTGGAGATGCCGGCCTTTGCCCCGGTGGGCACCGCGGCCAACGTCAAGACGTTGGAGCCGCGCGACCTGACGGAGCTGGGCACCTCGATCCTGCTGGCCAATACCTACCACCTCTATCTGCGGCCCGGCCACGAGCGGATCGAGCGGCTGGGGGGATTGCATCGTTTCATGGGCTGGAACGGCCCGATCCTGACCGACTCCGGCGGCTACCAGGTGTTCAGTCTGGCCCATCGTCGTCAGCTGGACGCGGACGGTGTTACCTTTCGCAGCCATATCGATGGCTCAGCCCACCGCTTTACGCCGGAGCGCGTGATCGAGATCGAAGAGCGGCTGGGCGCGGACATCATAATGGTGCTGGACGAGTGCGCCGATCCGCATGATCCCGACTATCTGGCGCAGGCGCTGTCCCGTACGCACGCTTGGGCCGAGCGCTGCAGAGCCGCCCACACGCGCCCGGATCAGGCGCTTTTCGGCATTGTGCAGGGCGGCATCTACCCGGAACTGCGGGCAGAGAGCGCCCGGATACTGACCGGGCTGGACTTTCCCGGTTACGCCATCGGCGGGCTGGCCGTGGGCGAGACGAAAGAGCAGATGTATGCCACGCTCGACGCGACCTGTCCGCACCTGCCTGCTGACAAACCGCGCTATCTGATGGGCGTCGGCGCGCCGGAAGACATTGTCGAGTCGGTCTGGCGCGGCGTCGATCTGTTCGACTGCGTGCTGCCCACCCGCATCGCCCGCAACGGCTCGCTGCTGACACCAGACGGCCGGTTCAACATCCGCAATGCCCGTTTCGCTGAAGACAGCCGCCCCATCCAGGAGGCGTGCGCCTGCTATACATGCCGTACATTCAGCCGCGCCTACCTGCGGCATCTCATCATCAGCCGTGAAATAAGCGGGCTGCGCCTGGCGACTATACATAACCTGCATTTTATGCAACAGTTAATGGAGCAGATTCGGGCGGCGATTGCGCAAGGTACATTCGCATCCTTCCGGACCCGGTTTCTGCAGGCCTATCAGATTACCGACCAACGGGTTCGGCATGAACAGCGCCAGCGGAGAGTAGAGGCGCTGCCGGCCGCTTCATAGCAGGCCAGCCCTCACACAGGCAGAGAGCGAAGAGAAGAGAAACCCCCTCAGCCCTCCTCTCCGGCGTCAACGCGTACAAGGGAAGTGTCGCGATTTCATGTTTGAGCTTTTCAAGGCATTTGTTCTGGGCCTGGTGCAGGGCGCCAGCGAGTTTCTGCCAGTCAGCAGCAGCGGCCATCTGGTAATCGTCCCCTGGTTGTTCGGCTGGAGCTCTTCATCGCTTCTCTTTGATACAGTCGTGCATCTGGGGACGCTGCTGTCGATTCTGGCGGTCTTTGGGCGGGATTTTGCCAACATTATCCTGGCTACGCTGCGCAGCCTCCGAGTCATTGGCAAGACGGGCGGGCTGCCGCTCTTGCTGAAGGATATGAACGCTAGGCTGGGTTGGTTTATCGTATTGGGATCGGTTCCGGCTGCGATCACCGGCCTGTTGTTGAAAGATCCGCTGGAACGGCTCTATCATACACCGCAGGCGGCCGCCTTCTTTCTGGCGGTGACGGCTGTGCTGCTGGCTGGCAGCGAATGGATGAGCCGCAATGTCGGGGCGCGCGCGCCGCTGGCGAAAATGTCGTTGCGGCAGTCCTTTCTGATCGGTCTGGCCCAGGCCGCGGCGCTGGCGCCTGGCATCAGCCGCAGCGGCACGACGATTGCCGCGGCCCTGGCCCAGGGGCTGCGCCGCGAGGCAGCGGCCCGCTACAGCTTTCTGTTGGGGGCGCCTGCCTTCCTGGGCGCCGGCCTGTTGCAGGTCGGTGACATGCTGGCTACGGAGCCGGCGGCTGTGGTGACCGAACTGCCGGCTTTGCTGGTCGGATTCATCACCAGCGCGGTCTGTGGGTATGCCGCGATCCGGTTTCTGCTGGCGTATGTGCGCCGCAACAGCCTCTATCCGTTTTCCGTGTACTGTCTGCTCGTCAGCATTGCGGTTTTGACACTTTTCACACTACGTCTCCGATGAACTTTCACCTGCGGGACCTTCATCTCGGCTTTCTTTCGACGCTGCTCATGCGGTTGGTTCTGGCGGGCTGCCTGCTTTCCGGTTGCGCGCTGCCAAGCGGGTCCGGGGCGATTCCCACGCCCGAACCGGTCACCTTGACTATTGCCGGTTCAACGGAGATGCGGCCCCTGCTGCTCGAATTGACCACCGCTTACAGCGCACGCAATCCACATGTGCAGTTCAGATTGCGCGGCGGCGGCAGCCAAATGGGAGAACAGTGGCTGGCCACTGGGCAAGCTGACATTGCTGCCAGCACCGCGGCCTACCCGGACGCGGAAATTCCGGGAGGCCTTGTACGCATACCGATTGGGCTGGATGGAATCGCGCTGGTCGTTAACAGCGAGAATCCGGTGGAGGCCCTGACACTGGTGCAGATTCGGGAACTCTTCGAAGGCCTCGCGTTGAACTGGGAAGAGGTTGGCGGCGCCCGCGAAGTGCAGCTGGTGAGTCGCGAGGATGAGAGCGCCACACGTGAACTATTCGAAGAACGCGTGATGGACGAGGAGCAGGTGTCGCTGACAGCGGTCGTCATGTCGACCAGCAGCAATGTGGTGGAGTATGTGGCCGACCACCGCGACGCCATCGGCTATGTCACGTCTGCGTATCTTTCGAAGCATGTAGAGAACACACCGCGCTCCGCGCCCGTTGAGCGAACGGTCAGAGCTGTCGCGATTGATGGGCGAGTGCCATTTGGCGCAGACCTGGCCGATTACCACTATCCGTTGGCGCGGTTCCTGTACCTGCTCATCGACCAGAATGGTGATCCGGCCATACAGAAAGTTATCGACTTTGCGCTCGGTGAAGAGGGGCAGGAAATTGTCGCCCGCTATCATGTGCCGATTCGATAGGGTGCTCAGGACACCGCTGCCCGACGCTCCGAGTGGAGCGAACAGCCTGTGAACTGATGCGCCGGCGATCATAATCCCAGAATTCTGGACCTCGCCTCTGGGACTGTGGACGTCTGGCGGGCCCCGGTGAGACAGGCGTCTCCGCCTAACATTCTTTGCCTTCGTCGCCCCAAAATTGCTGGACACGCCATGACAGAAATGCACTGTATCTTTAGGACCATCGCGTTGTACCCTTTCAGCTGAACGAGAAACAGGTACCGGTAGTCGTTCCTTCGGAGGAGATTCTGCCTTTCCGTGAACCCTGAGAGGCCTGGTTCAGACAGTAGATTCTCAGGTAAGCCGGGGCGGCCCCCCCTCTGCAGGCTGATTGACACGATCCTGAACACGTGTTATCTTCACCCGCAGTGCCCCATCTCTTTTCAAGCAGGTCCTCATAGCTGTCTGCAACCGCACTCGGTCGCGCGGCATAATTTCTTCGAACAGTCTGCCAGAGATGATCCATTCTACGTTTCCATATCACCATCCAAAGGAGCGATGAAAAATGACAAAACGCGCAATGAGCCGACGTGACTTCATGCACGTGGCAACCGCAACATCTGTCGGCGCCCTGATCGCCGCCTGCGCGCCTGCTGCCGCACCGTCGGCAGGAGATGACGGAGGGGGATCTGCGGCAATGGAAGAGGTGACCATTGAGTTCTGGGTGAACCAGCCAATGGCCCGCTCTGAAGGGCTGTGGGATACGCTGATGGCCGAGTATGAAGAGCTCAACCCCGGCGTCACCGTAGCTTCGCTGATCATTCCGCACGGTGACTACGAACCCAAGGTGCTCACCGGTCTCGCCGGCGGAACGGTCGGCGACCTGCTGGACGTCCATCCCATGCACAACGCCACTATGGCCCTGCGCGGCGCGCTGATGCCGCTCGATGAACTGATGCCCACCCTGGGCGTCAGCGACGACGAGATGACCAAGGCCTGGGACTACAACGTCTGGCGCGGAAAGCGTTGGGCCATCCCCCGTTCCGACAACCCGACCATCATGCTCTATAACCGAAGCATGATCGCTGAGGCCGGCATGGACGACCCCGCCGAACTGTGGGCGGAAGGCAAATGGGACATCGATGCCTTCGACAATACGATGGACGCCGTCAGCGGCGGCGAAGGCGAAGATCGCGTTTACGGTTGCGCCCTGCCCGGCGGCGGCACGATCCGCATGCAGTGCGTCTGGATCTGGGGCAACGACGCCACGGTCTGGAATGCGGACGAGACCGCGTCTGCCTTCAACAGCCCCCAAGCGCTCGAGGCCTGGGAGTACATGACCGGCGCCGTGGCCAGAGGGTGGGCGCCCACCCCCGCCGAGAGCAACATCCCCGGCGGCTGGGTGGCAATGATGGGACAGCGCCGCCTTTGCATGCAGTGGCCGGGCGCGCAGTTTGTCCTCGGCGGCCAGGCCCAGTTCATTCCCGAAGACGTTATGTCGGAGATGCAACTGGTGCCGCTCAACACGCTGTGGAACGGCAACCGCGAAGTGCGTAACGCCACCAACTCCCATGGCATCTACCTCCAGACCGACCATGTCGACGAATCGTGGGCCATGTGCCAGTACCTGATCTCGGATGAAGCCCAGTTCCGCATCATACGCGAGCGCTGGACTTCGCCGATGGTCAAACGCCATGCCGAAAGCGAGGCCTGGCTGGGCAGCCTGGAGCCGAACCTTGAGACCGCGGAAATGTGGGAAGACTCCTTCAACAACATCCGCGCCTTCTCCCATCTGCCCCGCCAGCAGGAGATGGACAACCTGATCCAGGCCGCCAAGGATCGCATCATCCTCGGTGATGCCACGGCGCAGGAAGCGATGGACGAAGTGGCTGCCGAAGTTGACGCCATCATAGCCGAAGTGGACGAAGAGGTCCGCGAAGCCGGACTGTAGATACTGCTCAGCAACTTCAATGGCTGGTGGTCAGTAGTCAATAACTGGCCGCCAGCCATTCCTCGCCTGGAGGTTCGCTCATGGCAGACGCTTTCCCGTTGGGGGTGAGCAGCCCTGAACCAACCGGAAAACCGAGATGGTCGCGCAAAGTCAAGGCGGACAACATCGCCGGCTATCTGTTCCTGGCGCCCTGGATAATCGGCCTTCTGGCCTTTACCGTGGGCCCCATGCTGGCCTCCGGCTTCCTGTCGCTGACCAAATTCTCTGGTTTCGGCGCAATCAAGTGGGTCGGTTTCGAAAACTACGACAAGATTTTCCAGGACAGACTCTTCTACACCTCGCTCTACAATACCTCCTACTACGCCTTTCTCGGCGTACCCGCCCAACTACTCGTGGCGCTCTGTCTGGCCGTGCTTCTCAACATGAAAGTGCGTAATGTCAACCTCTTCCGCACCGTCTACTACATCCCCACCGTGACACCGACCGTCGCCAATGTCTTCCTCTGGGTCTGGATCTTCAACTTCGACTTCGGCCTGATCAACTCCCTGCTGCGGCTGGTAGGGATCTCGCCGGTCAACTGGCTGTGGGACCCCCAGATCGTCAAACCTGCGCTCATCCTGATGAGCCTCTGGGCTGTTGGACAGCAGATGGTGATCTTTCTGGCCGCGCTGCAAGGCGTTTCAGAGGAACTGCTGGAAGCCGCATCCATGGACGGCGCCAACAACATCCGCCGCTTTTTCAACATCACCATCCCGCTGATCAGCCCGGTCATCTTTCTCAACCTTATTATCGGCATCATCAGCCTCTTTCAGACCTTCACCGTCGCCCTAATCGCCACCAACGGCGGCCCCATCAATTCCTCCCTTTTTTACGTGCTCTATATCTATCGCAAGGGGTTCCAGAGCTTCGCTATGGGCTACGCCTCCGGGCTGGCGTGGATCCTATTCCTGATTATTCTGGTGATCACCGCCATCCAGTTCTATCTTGCGCAACGATGGGTCTACTATGAGAGCGGCAGCGCACCCAGTTAGAACAACAGTGGCCAGTGGTCAGTGGCTGATGGCCGGTTGTGCTCACTATCCACGATTCATGAACCGCCACCTTGGAGGTATGCATTGGTAGAACGAGAAGAAAGGTATATTGCTTCCATATCCGCCAAGATCGGAGCCTACTTTCTGCTGGTGCTGGGGGCCGTGATCTCGCTGTTGCCGCTTTACTGGCTGGTCATGACCTCCCTGCGGCCCGCCGGCGCTGAATTCACCTACCCGCCGGAGTGGATCCCCTCCTCCTTCCACCCGGAAAACTATGGTATCGCCTGGAATCGCGCGCCCTTCTGGCTCTTCACCTTCAACAGCATTCTCGTCACCTTCCTCGCCACATTCGGCACCATCCTCACCGCCTCAATGGCTGCCTACGCCTTCGCCCGTATCCCCTTCTATGGGCGCAAAGTCTGGTTCGCGCTCACCCTCTCCACGATGATGCTGCCGTGGGCTGTCACGCTGATCCCGCGCTTTCTGCTCTTCAAGTATATGGGTCTGTTCGATTCGCTGTGGCCGCTTTTCCTGCCCTTCTGGTTTGGCGGCGGGGCGTTCTACATTTTCCTCATCCGCCAGTTCATAATGACCTTGCCGGTCGAGATGGAGGAGGCGGCCGTTGTCGACGGCGCTTCGCGTTTGCGTATCTATTTTATGATTACGATGCCGCTCACCAAGCCTGCGGTCGCGGCTGTGGGCGTCTTTTCATTCATTCACCACTGGAACGACTTCATGTCGCCGCTGATCTTTACCAACCGCGAAGAGACCCGCACTTTGGCGTTGGGGCTGCGCTACTTCGGCGACGAGCAGTTCACCGAGTTCCGGCTCATCATGGCCGTCGCCACGCTGATGCTTGTCCCCGTCCTCGTCGTCTTCTTTGCCGCCAACAAGTATTTCGTTTCGGGCGTTGCCCTTTCCGGTTTGGCCGGACGTTAGAGCAACCCCTGGTACCGAATTCTCGATTCTGAGAGCCGCCTGCGGCAGCGGAACTGCCAATACCGACATCCGACAACGATAAATTTCTGGAGTACGGACAATGCAGAGTGCAAACGGAAACGAGGCGCCGACCAACCGCAAGGCGCTGACCGAAGAACAGATCAACCGCTTCTGGATCGACGGCTACCTGACGATTGGCAAGATCCTGGAGGATGACGAAGTCGACCTGTTGCGGCGGGAGTATGATCGCGAATTTGAACTGGCGCGCAGCGGCAGCAATCCGCGCTACCGTAACCTGTCGATCGGCGATACGGACGACGTGGAGGCCAAGAACCAAGCCGACACGCAGATGCTGCAGATCATGCAGATGTGCGAATACAACATCCACTTTCGGCGCCTGCTCTACGACGACCGCATTCTGGATATGGTCGAGGACCTGATCGGGCCCAACATCCAGCTCTTCCACGACCAGGCGCTCTTCAAGCCTGCGCACCATGGCGGGCCGGTCCACTGGCACCAGGACAACGCGTACTGGAAGTGCAGCCCGTCCAATCTGGTGAGCTGCTGGCTGACGCTGGACGATGTGGACATCCGCAACGGCGCGATGCAGTTTATCCCCGGCTCCCACTTCCGCTCTGAAGATCACGACGAGGCGACGGACGAAAGCGTCCTGCTGGACATGGGCGACAAGATCGAGCAGTCGAAGGCAGCGGTCATCGCGCTGCCGGCCGGCGGCGTGACGCTGCACCACTGCCAGACGCTGCACTACACCGCGCCCAACGTGACCGACCGGCAGCGGCGGGCATTTGCCATCCACTTTATGAATCCCGGCACCAAGTCGCTGCGCGAGATGCAGTATCTGGATGTATCGTTCGAGCGGCCGATGCTGCGGATGCGGGTGTGAAGTCAGTTTATAGTAGTCGGTTTCTAGTTCTTAGTGACGGCAAGCGACCGAGTCGCGGGCAGTAATCTAATACTAACGTTGCGGGGCTGCCTGCATTGGCAGCCGGGCAGGATCGATTCCTGGAGGAAAGACAATGCAGACCGCAAATGGGAACACGACGGCGGTGGTGCGCAAGGCGCTGACCGAAGAGCAGGTCAACCGCTTCTGGACCGAGGGTTACCTGGGCATTGGCAAAATCCTGGAGAATGACGAAGTCGAGCTGTTGCGCCAGGAGTATGATCACGAGTTTGAACTGGCCAACAGCGGCCTTCATCCCAGGTTTCGCAGCCATGCGATCGGCGATACCAAGATGCTCCAGATTATGCAGATGTGCGAATACAACATCCACTTTCGCCGCCTGCTCTACGACGACCGCATCCTGGATATGGTCGAAGATCTGATTGGGCCGAACATCCAGCTATTCCACGACCAGGCCCTGTACAAACCGGCGCGGCACGGCGGCCCCGCGCACTGGCACCAGGACAACGCCTACTGGCGCTGCTCGCCGCCCAACCTGGTGAGCTGCTGGCTGACCCTGGACGACGTGGACGTTCACAACGGCGCGATGCAGTTTCTGCCGGGCACGCACTTCCGCTCCCAGGAACACGAACGGCTCGCCGACAACAACGCCCTGCTCGATTTGGGGGACAAGGTCGACGATTCGAATGCGGTCGTTGTCCCGCTGCCGGCCGGCGGCGTGACGCTCCATCACTGTCAGACCCTGCACCACACCGCGCCCAACAAGACCGACCGCCAGCGCCGGGCCTTCGCCATCCACTTCATGAACCCCGGCACCAGGTCGCTGCGCGATATGGAGTATCTGGATGTATCGTTCGAGCAGCCGATGCTGCGGATGCGAGTGTGAGGTCAGTTCTTAGTAGCTGGTGACGACAAGCGGCCTCGCCGCGGCTCGGCCGGGCTGTTTAGACGACTTGCAAAAATACCTGCGTTTCCAATTTTGGCGCCGGGCCGACCGGTCTGGATAGGAGACGAGAAGTCCATAAAAACTCACTCTGAGGAGGAATTACACAATGGCTAGAACGGTAGATAGAAGAGGCTCCAGTCGACGAGAATTCCTGCGCGCCGGCGCTTTGACGGTGGCCGGGATCACTGTGGTTGCCTGTGCGCCGGCCGCGGCGCCCGCGGAAGAGGCGTCCGGGTCACAGGCGCCTGCGGTGACAAAGGCATCGGTTGCGGCCAATGATTTTGAAGCCGCGTACGAGGAAGTGGGCCGCCAGTGGGAGGGCACGCTGCTGCGGGTTCCGGTTGGCGGCGTCGGCCACTGGGCCGTGAATGAGGCGGCGTCGGCTCGCTTTACGGAGTTGACCGGTATCGAGACGGAATGGGAGAACAATCCCTACGACCAGGTCTACGACAAGACCTTCCTGGACCTGGGGTCGCAGAGCGGCACCTACGACATTATCGACCTGAACTTCGCCTGGTTCGGCCAGTTTATCGCCACCGACGGTCTGTTGCGGCTGGAAGAGTATGTGAACAACCCTGCCTTCCCGCCGATCGACCTGGACGCCTTTGTCCCGGCGGTGTTGGAAGTGTACGCCAAATGGGAAGGCGACCTCTACGGCCTGCCGTGGCTGGGCGACGCCATGATCTTCCCGTATAACCAGACCCACTTCGAAGCTGTCGGTCTGGACCCGGATGCACCGCCCGTGACCTGGGACGAGGTGCATTCGTTCGGCATGGAGCTGACGCACGACGACCAGTACGGCTTCGCGTTGATGGGCGGCCGTCAGATCCAGGCGATGTGTACCTATGCCGCGATCTTCTTTGGGTTGGCGAATAAGGGCTTTTATAACGACTCGGGCGAGCCGCAATTTGCCAGCGATGAAGGGTTCGAAGCGATGGAGATCATGGCAGTGAAACTGCCGGAAATCTCGCCGCCGGCGGCTATCTCCTGGGATATTGTGCAGGCCGCGGAAGCGGTGACACAGGGCACATGTTCGATGGAGATCCAGTGGCCCGGCATTCTGCCAGGATTGATCGCCGAGGATTCGCCGGTGAACGGTCAGATGGGCTTTGCCGCGCCACCTGGAGGCACGCCGTTGGGCGGCCACGGCATCGCGGTTTCCAACTACTCGCAGAATAAGGACGCAGCGTATCTGCTCTGCCACTACCTGGTCTCACCCGAGATCCAGCGCCAGTATGTGAGCGAGGGCTACGCCATCACCCTGACAGATCTGTTTGAAGACCCTGAAGTCCAGGCCATCAACCCCTACCTGAAGACGATGGGCGATGCCATGGCGATCGGCCTGAGCTGGCCGCGCACAGAGGAGACCAACGAGGTCTTCGATATCATGGTCAAGCACATCAACGCGGCCATCACCGGAGAGGAAGCGCCGGATGAAGCAACCCAGCTGATGAATGACGAAATTCTGGAGTTGCGCCAAGAACGCGGCTATGTCAGCTAGTCGAAAACCGGTCGCGAGACCACGGGGAATCGGGCCGCGATGACATCCGGCGAACCGCACGCCTCCTTCGAACAGGGAAGCATTTCACAAGGTCAACAGGGGCAGATCCGTACAGCTGGCGCCGAAAAGCGAAACCGGCTGTTGGGTCTGCCCCTCCACTATATCCTGATCGCGCCCACCTTCCTGATCGTTTTCGGGCTGTTGGTCTATCCGCTCGGATATGCAATCGTCCTCAGCTTTTCCAACAAGATCCTGACCGGTTCAGTCCCCTTCAAATGGGTGGGGCTGGAGAACTACATCGATCTCTTGGAGACAAAGAGCGAGATGTGGACGTCGGTCTGGGTCACCTTACGCTTTGCGGTTGTGGGCGTCCTGTGCGAGTTCATTATCGGCCTCAGCCTGGCGATGCTTCTCAACCGGGAGTTCCGAGGGCGGACCTGGCTGCGGGTGGGGCTGTTAGTGCCCTTGATGGTGCCCCCGCTTGCTTCAGGGCTTATCTGGCGCATGATGTATGATGACGCGTTCGGTATCTTTCCGCATCTGATTCGAACCTTCGGCGCCAATCCGCCGATCTTTCTGGGCGATCCGGACTATGCGCTGTATGCCGTCGTCGCCACCGAGGTGTGGCGCTCGAGCCCATTCATGGTGCTGATACTGCTGGCAGCCCTGCAGGCGCAGCCTATAGAAACAATCGAGGCGGCAGAGGTCGACGGCGCCAGCGGTTGGCAGGTCTTTCGCTTGATCACGCTGCCCTTTATCACGCCGGTCATCATTGTGGCGCTGCTCTTCCGCACGGTCGACTCGCTGCGCACGTTTGACCTGATCTTCCTGTTGACTGCCGGCGGCCCCGGCACGACGACCGAAGTGATCAGCATGTTTATCTATCGCTGGGGGTTCCGCCACTTCAAACTGGGCTTTACCTCGGCCGCGTCGATCCTGCTGATGATCGCTACGCTCATCATCTGCATCTTCTATCTGCGTATGTTGGTCATGCGCCAGGCTGAGGTCCAACTGACCGAGGAGTAACCGGCAGATTCGCGGCCTCTTGACAACTTGAACTTGGTATCCTATGAGACAGTCAGCCATGCGCGCAAACAACCTCAAGCGAGTCCGGAATGTCGCCATGTTCTTTGTGGTGGCGGCCGTCTGGATCTTCTATTTTTTCCCCATCTATTGGATGGTGACCACTTCCTTCAAGACCCGGGTGGACACGTTTTCGATTCCGCCCAAATGGATTTTTTGGCCTACGCTCCAGTACTATATCAGCAGTTTTACCGACCCCAAGTTCTTGAAGGTGGTACAGAATAGTCTCATCATCACGGGAACGACCGTCCTATTTTCGCTCGTTTTGGGCGCGTGGGCGGCCTACGCTTTTGCCCGCTTCCGTTTCAAAGGATCGATGGTGATGAGCTTCTCACTGATCATCGCGCGTATGATGCCTCCGATCGTTTTCATCGTGCCCCTTTACCTGCTCTTCAACTCGCTCAAATTGCGCAATACGCACATCGGCCTGATACTGATCTTCACTGTTTTCAACCTGCCTTTTACGGTATGGATGCTCAAGAGCTTCTTTGAAGAGGTGCCGATCGAATTGGAAGAGGCGGCGTGGATTGACGGGGCCTCGCGCCTGCAGGCGTTGGGGCGCGTGATACTACCGCTGATCGCGCCGGGGCTGGCAGCGACCGCCGTATTCGCGGCTCTGCTTGCCTGGAACGAGTTCCTGTTTGCGCTGCTGCTTGGCGGCCCCGGCACGACGACGCTGCCGGTCTTCCTCTCCGGCTTTCTAGGAGAACGGGACGTTGAGTGGGGCGACATCATGGCTACGGCGACGGTGGCAGTATTGCCCCCCACCCTGCTGGTGATGCTGGTGCAGCAGAATCTGATCAAGGGGCTTACGCTGGGCGCGGTGAAGGGATAGCAATCGGAAGGGCCCGCGACGGCCTGATAGCATGGAGGGATGCGAAGAATGACACAAGCGACTACCACACAGACGCCAACCATCATCGACGGCGTAAACATTGATGAACTGATCAGCGCGGAGGTGCTCGCAGAGTACCGCGAGCGCGGCTATTGGGTCAGCCCCAAGCTGTACAGCAAAGAACAGATCGCCGAAATGCGCGAGGCGCAGGAGCGCATGTGGCACGGCGAGCACGATTCGGAGATCCCGTCGCAGTACGGCGCCCGCGCGGTCGAGCCGGGCTCGCCGGACGTGCGCCAGCAGTGCAACGCGTTCTGGCTGAGCAATGCGATCCGCAACGTGACCACGAGCCCGCTGCTCGGCGCCATCGGCGCCCGCTTTATGGGCGTCGACACAGTGCGCCTGTGGCATGACCAGGCCGTCTACAAGCCGGGTATCGGCCCCGACGGCAAGGACGAGACGGCCGGCAACATCGGCTGGCACCAGGACTACGGCCACTGGAAGTCGTCGAGCACCTCAAATATGTGTACGGCCTGGATCGCCCTGCAGGACACCGACCTGACGAACGGCGGCATGCGCACGATCGTCGGCTCGCACAAATGGGGACTGCTGGAGGACAGCGACACGTTCGGGCACAAGGACCTGGACGGCCTGCAGGCCCGCTTTGCCAACCAGGACATCAGCGGCGACTGGCTGGACGAGCCCTGCATCATGCAGGCAGGCCAGGTGAGCTTCCACCACGCGCTGACGCTGCACGGCTCCGGCCCCAACCTGACCTGGGAGCCGCGCATGTGCCTGATCTCACATATGATGCCGGGGGACACCAGCTATCTGCCCGGGCGCCAAATGCATCCCAACCTGGTCTTCCTGGGCCCGAACGCGCAGAAGGGCGCGCCTTTCGCGGGGCCGTACTGGCCGCAGATGTGGCCGATGGGCGAGGAGTGAGTGAAGAGGAGTGAGAGTTCCTCACTCCTCTTTTTTGTTGGCAATGAGTAGATATGGGCTAGTACCAGATGGCCGAAAATCGCAAAAAAATCTATGCTGGAAATGAATCTGCCACTTGGGGTAACTCGGTCTGATCGTGGCACGAATCTCGTGGGTAAGGTTCGGCGAAGGTCTAAGCCCTTCAGGCCAGTCAGAGGGAACGGTTCTTGGTCATGGATTGAACTGTAAGTGGGATGGCCGCTTATCAATACGCACTATGTCGGCGGCGCGACATTGGGCGCAGTAGGAGATTCTAAGAGAGTCTAAGAAAATGAGCAACTGCCCTATTCATTCAATTTGGCAGCATAGGCAAAGCCTTTTCCTGACACTTCATAGAATGTTCCTTCGTCGCTATCGTCTCTGATGAGCCCTTTACTTAGGAGTTCGTTTAGAGCGTCAGTCCAAATTGCGGTAGATTTCGGATCACCAAGTTCGTTAAAGTTTGTCCCCCTCGCCTGGATTTTACGGCCAGCCATAAGCCTAGTAACTCTTATAGCTCCGTCACTTGTTTTCGCAGCAGTGGTGAGCATCTGTATTGCCTCTGGTGACAATTGTTGAGTGGTGGAATCCGTAGCCTGCCTTTCTGCAACGACTTGCGATACTGATGACAATTCTGACAGACGCTTGATATCATCCCAATAGCTTGACGTTCTTTGTTCATGCTCAGTTCCCAAATGGCGCGCTGCATCCTCCAGGAGTTGAAGAACCTGACCCTCATTGTTACAGGATAGCGCACTTATACTGGACAAAGGCCCTTCCAAATGCTCGGATGTGACCCCCGCAGCAAGTATGGGTATCATGGGTTTGGAAATACCCCATCGAGCGCCAAGTTCAAATGCTACATAAAGAGACTTTAACGAATTTGGTGTGATCAAACCGATAACTAATTCTGCTTCGTGGACTTCGACTTTCAATGTCTCATCAATTGTGACACCACCTTCAAGTTGGTATCCATCAACGCTGCTGCAACGAATGTCAGAACTTTCGAGGCGCAAGGATTTCTGCAATAAGTTGACGAGGCACTTTGCCAGTTCTTCATCATTGCTGTTGTGACTTATAAATACCTTCATTCCAGTTCCTCTATTCCGCTCTTGTGATAGAGCTAGTCTTATGGTTTCTAATGTCAAAGGGCCGCCGCTTTTCTTGATGCGATCAGTTACTTTCGTCCAATTATTGGAACTCGCGGCTTTAGTAAGAAACTCGTGCCCATCTGAAGTGAGATACTTGGGGTAATAGCCCCAGAGGTCGTCACGGCTGCGCGCATCCCAAACTTCCAGGAGACCGGCTTCATTCAGCTTTAGGCAATTGTAACCAACTTCATCTCCAGAGAATCCTTCAATCTCGTAATGCCTCGGTGGGGGCAGGCCTTCCGTTTCTTCCGTCCTGCGTAAAATCTCTAGGCAAAGTTCGGGATACAACTTCACTATTGTCTCCTATTAAATGATTCCCTGTTTTTTCAGGTCTGCCAACAATTCAGCATGAGTACGATTGCCCTTCAAGCTGTTGCAGGCCCCACAAAGCAACTGTAGTTTTTTGGATGCTCTGTTCCTCCACGAGAACGAGGAACAATGTGGTCTACGGTGAAATTACGGAAGGGGAATGCTATGCGGCAGCCGTTACAGACCCCCTCTTGCTTGCCGAACAAGGTATGCTTCTGAGTGCGATAGGGCGGAACTTTACCTGCGTCGGTGCGGCTAGGAATGTCTGTGCGGTGTGTAAGGTCATAGAAAAGTGGCCCCTCCGCTTGCATACGGTTTCTGACGAGCTTGGCTGCAAGCGGGGAAAGGTCGATACCTACCCATTGCCTTTTTATTCCTCGATTTCGCCGGTCGCGCGCAGGAGAGTCTCCTGCACGAGGAGCTCGTGTGAGTACGGGCGGGCAGCCGGCTGTTTCCCCTGGATGGTTTTCAGAAAATCGATTAGTTCCAGGTCGTACAGCCCCTGGCGCGTCTGGACCTCGATGGGGACCATCGTATCCCCTTCATCGTAGCCGCCCTGGGCCTCGGTCAGGCAGAGCCGGATCTCCGTCGCCGGTTCGAGCGGTTCCATGATGGCGCTGCCGCGGCTGCCGTAGACCTCGAAGCGTCGCGCAGCAGGCCGCGTCTCCATGGCCGAGGTATCGATGAGCGCCATCGCGCTTTCATATTCGAAGACGCCGAGTGTGTTGTCGGGACATTCCGCGACCAGGCCGGTCTCGTTGCGCAGAAATGCGGTCACCCTTTGCGGCCGGCCCAGCAGCCAGACGACCTGATCGAGCATGTGGCAGCCGAGCTCGTAGAAGACGCCGCCAAGATGACGGCTGACGTCCCGACGCGCCTGTTCGTCCATCGCCGTGCCGATGCGGGTGCGCAGCGCGAAGATGTCCCCCAGAAAACCCGATTTCACCCACTCGTCAATCTGCTGGAAGCCGGCGTGATAGCGGAACATATAGCCCATCTGGACGGTCAGGCCCTGCTTTTCGGCCGAGGCGATTGTGCGTTGCCACTGCGGCCAGTCGTCGCCGGCCGGTTTGTCGTACCAGACATGCTTGCCCGCCTGCACGCAGCGCTCGGTCTGGTCGAGGCCGTGATGCGTGGGCCCTTCGGACGCCACCATAACGATGCTGTCGTCGTCGAGCATTTCGCTCTCGCTGCCGAACCAGTTGACGTCTTGATAGGGGCCGTCGGCCGCGGCCATGGCCCGGCGCCGCTCTTCATCGGGCTCGAGAACGCCGGCCAGCTCGACGTCGGGACTGTCGATGATGGCGCGCAGCTTGCCCGCGGCGTGGGCGTGTTTAGTTCCGTATTGGGCTACACGAACTGCTGTCATGTTTGTGGCTCCTGCTTTGATGAATGCGCTACCGCTTCGCTTTTTGAGCGCTGGTGAATGCGCTGCCGCTTCCACATTTGGGCGCCAGTTTTGAATGCGCTACCGGTTCGCTATTTGGGGCGGCAGTTCAACCTTCTGCGGCTTTCCGGTGTGGACCGACTTGATGAGATTTTCGACGACCAGTGTGGCGACGATGCCGGGATAGGCCGGCACGTAGGGTTCCGTATCGTTGCGGATGGCATCGACCAGCAGCGGCATGCGGTCGATGAAAGGCGGAGAGAACGACTCGGTGGTCAGTTCGCCGCTGTCAGGATCGGGCGTGGTGATGGTGGCGCGGCTGAAATGTTCGTCGAGAACCGCGCTCTGCTGGCCGTCGTTAAAGGTGAAGAACCATTTGGTGAGCTTTTCGCTGAAGCCAGCGTCACTCATCAGATAGGTGGCGACCGAACCGTTGGCGAAGCGGATGGTGGCGGCCACGGTATCGATGATCTCGGGCGAGGCGAGCTGGCCGGGATGGGTGACCTGGCCGCCGGTGGCGGAGATCTCGACCGGCGGCGAGTCGTGCATCCAGCAGACCAGGTCGGCCAGGTGGACGCCGACGTCGAAGAGGGGGCCGCCGCCGATGCCCGGCAGCCACTGCCAGCGCGTGAGGTCTTCACGGCCGAGCATGACCTGCGCGTGGCTCACCATGGCCGGTTGAATGCGGCTCTTAATGGCGCGCGCGGCCCCGGAGAAGCGGATGGAGAAGTTGATCATCAGCTTCTTGCCTGCCGCCTGCATCGCTTCATAGATGCGCAGACAGTCTGCCGTGGTCATGGCCATCGGCTTTTCGAGGTAGATGTGTTTGCCAGCCGCCAACGCGGCCAGGGCCAGCTCGGCGTGGGTGCCGTGCGTGGTGGCGATGGTGACGATCTCGATGCTGTCGTCGGCCAAGACGCGGTCCACGTCCGTCGTGTAGTAGCGCCCTTCGAACTGTTCGTAGTAGCTGCTGGCGGCCTCTTCATTGATGTCGCAAAAGGCGTGCACGTCGATATCCGATGTCCCGACGGCCCACCGGGAATGACTTCTGCCGACGCTGCCGCAACCGATAAGGGCCCAGCCAAAGGGCTGACTGTGTGAGCTGGTCATACTGCGTTTCTCCTTCTGCATTTACGCGCGGACGCGGTTGTGTTGGCTGTGTGAACTACCTGGAGAGATGTGTGTACTGGACAGGAGGTATTGTGCGGTATCTGCGTCTCAAAGACAAGTCGCCTCAAGGGTCTGGGGCAATCTTAGATACAACGTAGCTACGCAGCCGCAACTGATTTGCAACCCTGAACGAGGCGAGCAAAGGTGTTCTTTCTCCCCTCAGTGTTGTGTTTTTGGCGGTCGGGCGCAAGCGCCCTCCCTTGTGCAGGGGCTGCGCCCCCGCAACGCCCCCCTACAAAAACATGCCTCACCGACCGTGTGCCTTCTTCGCAACCTGTCGGCTGGCGAGCATGGCGACGGCTGCACACCAGTTGCGTCACCTCAAGCCTGAATGGTTCCAAGGATGACTGGCTGGTCAGGTACTGCGGCTTAGAGCTACGATACAACAGAGAGTACCTGGAGAGACCATCAACCGTCTGCTGCGATGACAAGCCGGGCGTTCAGAGTTTCCAGAACCTTGAGCAGTACATCAATCCGGGGATTGCCTTCGTCTGAGAGAGTCAGGCGGGGAGTTTGCCAGCCTGCTGCATTTACATCGAAACCCGTGGAGACCCCCTTGGCGCGTGCTACGTTTCCGAGCGCTTTGGCGAAGTAGCCCGGGTCGTTTTCGGCCAGCGCAGCATTTAGGTACGCAACTAACGCTTCATCACTGTCCAGGAAATCAAGTACATCAAGCTTCTTGAGTGTCATCGCTGAATTGGCCAATTTTCGGGTTCATGGGGAATGTAAATGGTCACGGATGAATGATCGTCTGGAACGTCAGTCGTTCCTGATTCATCTGTGTAACAGAAATCCGCGGGCATCCCTTGCAAAAGAAAAGCGACTAGGTTCGGGGGATAGAGCACGAGCGTCTGTCTGAACTGTGACTATTCGGATTTAAGGGATGGACAGGATTGTAGACAACGGAATGATTCCTACGCGATGGGCCATTTTTCGTCAGGTGAAAGGGCATATCCTAAATGCCCGACACATTGGGATCCACGCGCGGAATCTACTTTTTTCTGCTCTGACCCGATCTGTAGGACTCGGTCTCGTCAACAAACTTGTCGAGGGGTGTCAGCGCGGCGACTTCGGCGACCAGGTCGAGCGGCAGGTCTTCGAGCTTACGAAAACGGACGCAGGATTTGCCCATGTTCATCTTCTTGCCGGTCGCGAGATAGCGCTCCTTGAACCAGTCCGACAGCGACTCGTCGGTGTAAACGGAGGTCAGGTAGAGGGACATGTACTGCTTCTGTGAAGCGAGCGCAATGTACATCAGCTTCTGGCCGTTGTAGGTCTCTGGGACTACGCTGCTGGGCACGACGTAGGAGATCATGCCGTACTGCATGACTTCCTCGTAACCGTCCGGCAGGTTGTCAAGGATGACGCTGCGCACCGCGGAGATGGCCTCGCGCCTGGTGGGGTCCAGTTCGGACAGGTATTCTTCTGGTGTTTTGGCATCGCTTTGCATGTTTAGCGCTCCCTGGGCGGTATCTGTTCCTTAGTTTCTAGCGTCAACTGCCAGATCATTTGCCTTCTCTATGCCGATTATGTTGAGGCCTGGTTGGGGCGGATCTGGAGTCACTAGCCCCGCAATTTGCATCGCATATCTTTTAACATGGCCGTATCCAGACAGAACGCAATATCCTCTATACTTCCAATATTGAAGGTTATTGGTTCATGCCCCGTCGTTCCTGTATCTATTGCGATTCTATACTCTCTTTGGTGAGCAAATTCCTTGCGTTTGGCGAACACGATTTTGAGGTCATCTGGACGGAGAACTGTGCCGATTTCAGGATCATAATATGCGACATGACGCCTGAACACTTGGTATTCGCTTTGACGAGAGGCCCTCGCAATTCGACAAAAGAACTCGTCAATGTCTTTTATTACAACTGCGTATTCTCCCAGCTCCAAGAAACCCTCTGAAAGTTTCAATTGGTGTACCTGGCCTTCGGCGCCATCATATGGCACTGGCTGAAAGTCCTCACTTTGGAAGGCGCACATACAGAACACATTCAAGTGGTCAAAGAACTTCAACTTCATAACAATTGGGCTGGCGAGATCGTCCTTACCAATTCTCACTTCTTGTAGTTTCCCATCAACAACAGTTTCCATCGTAATAGTCGTGCCATCATGCGGAAGCACGGCAGCTGCCTCGTGATCGTCCCCTCTTTCGTCGTCGCCTTCCAGATTCTTAAACCAGGATAGCCTTCTTGCAAATAATTCCCCCTGAAGGAATCTGTCAGCATGGTCTTGCTCTGAGAACACTTTCACTAGCATATAGATCACCATGCCTACCCTCCTCCGCATTGGAATTTCGGGGTTGCATGAACTTGGCCCCAAAAATGTAACCCCGAGCTAAGGCGATTACTGGACCCCGTTTCCCATTGTAACAGGAGGCGCGCAGGCGGCAAGTAGGATGGAGTGCGGATCGTGTGCTGGGCGTGCAGGGCTGATTTCAATGGTTTGTTGTGGCGGCAGCAAGCGGTTACAGTTGGTCATTCACGAAGGGCACGAAGTCAGATGAAGAAAGCTGAGAATTGGAGGCAGAGCCATGGACGATCAGAGCCGGCTGGATAATTTTTCGCTTGAAGGCGATCAGGTCGCGCTGCCCAAGGGAGCGTGGGCGCAGTCGCACCGGCTGAACGTGCGCTGGCAGGGCAGGGACCTCACTTCACTGAGCCAGGGCGCGTTTCGCGCCTACCTGTACCCGGTCTATACGCCGGCCGGCTTTGCCGTGACCAGCGAGTCGCCGCTCGACCATCCGCACCACAATTCCCTGTGGATCGGCGCCGACCACTTCAACTGCTACCTGCCCTTCTCCAGCGGCGCGCTGGAGGAGGCCAACTATAATTTCTACGTCAACGACATCTTCCAGGGACGGGCCCCGGGCCGCATCCAGGGCGTGGACGTGGACACGCAGGAGATGGCGGCCGACCACCTGCGGCTGGTGCAGACCCTGCACTGGCAGGGTCCGATCGAATGGGGCGCGCCGCAGCGGCGCACACTGGCTGTCGAGACGAGGACGATCGACATCCGGCCCGGCGAGGTTGCCAACCTGTTCGATGTCCGCTCACAGCTGCGCGCGGCCGAGTGGGACCTGCACATCGGGCCGACCCGCCACGCCTACTTCGGCCTGCGCATGACAGAGCCGCTGCGTGTGACCAACGGGGCGACGATGATCGATTCCGAAGGCCGCACCGGGGCCGCCGCCATCAGCGGCCAGGTGTCGGACTGGGTCGACTGTTCAGGCACCATCGCCGCCGGCAGGCGGGCGGGCGGGGCGCTGTTTCCGTACCCGAGCGCGCAAGGGTTCCCCTGGTTCGTGGCGGATTGGGGGACGCTCACGGTGAATCCGATGGCGAGCAAGGGATATGCATTGAAGCAGGGGGATGTGCTGGATTTTGCGGTGCGCTTTGTCGTGCATGACGGCGATGCGGAGGAGGCGGATGTGGCGGGATTGTGGGGGGCGTTTGTTGGGGAGGGACAGTGAGTTGGGATGCACGCAAGCCTTTCGCCAACTTGACACAGGTGACAATCCTATTGAGTCTGATGGCTAGCCAGGTAGCGAGTCAGACAAATAGCAAATGGAGTGAATGATGAGCAGGAAATGGCCGGTTCAGGATGCCAAGTCGAGATTTAGTGAGTTGTTGGATACCACGCTCGCCGAAGGGCCACAGATCGTGACCAGGCGCGGGGTCGAAACTGCTGTACTCCTTCCGATCGAGCAGTGGCGGAGGCTGGAGCAGATGACCAAGCCGGACCTGAAGGAGCTGCTCCTCGCCCCGGAGGCACGCACCGATGACCTAACGCCGCCGCGCCGACAGCATCGCCACCGAACACCGTTGGCTGTGGAGTAGCGATATGTATCTCCTCGACACGAACGTAGTCTCGGAGTTGCGCCGTACCCGACCACATGGCGCGGTCCTCGATTGGATTGCGCAGGTGCCGGCAGAGCAGCTTTTCGTGTCTGCAGTTACGGTTGGAGAGATACAGGCGGGAATCGAGATCACCCGCGAGCAGGATGATGCGAAGGCAGAGGAGTTGGAGGCCTGGCTGGACAAAGTCCTGGCTTCCTACGGTGTATTGCCTATGGACGCGCCCGTCTTCCGGGAATGGGCCCGGCTTATGCATAGGAAGTCGAACACGATCACAGAAGGCGCGATGATCGCGGCGACAGCCATCGTGTACCGACTGATTGTGGTCACTCGAAATGTGAGTGACTTTGGTCAGTTTGGCGTGGAATTGCATAATCCCTTCGAAGGTTAGCGCCAGTGACGACAACGAGCCAGAGACAGCACGCGACTTGATCCGACGCGCCGGCCCTCTAGCGGGCTACGAGACTGAGTTGCGGCGCGCCGGCGAAACCTCTTTGCTGGAGGCAACTGATGAGTCTGAATATCAGCGACGCTGAGGCCTGCCGGCTGGCCGCTGAATTGGCCCGCTTGACGGGTGAAACCACAACTGGCGCAGTGACGATTGCCTTACGTGAACGCCTGGAACGCGAGCAGCGAAAACGGGACGCCACGGTACTGGCACAGGAACTGCATGCCATTGGCCAACGCTGCGCCGCTCTGCTTGCGCCAGGGCCGGCTCCAGTCGAGCACAGGGACCTGCTTTACAACGAGCGAGGGTTACCCAGGTGATCTCTGACGTTCGCCTAGTGCGCAAATACCGGCGGCCTGCTCTTACAAGGTGTTCTTCGCGACCCTTCGCGTGACTTCGCGGATCAATTGGTTTTGTCTATTTCAACAGCCTGCCCAAAATGCCAACGGAACCTAAAAGCTGACTACCAAAAACTGCCGTTCGTTCTCCAAGTCTTCATGTTGACGAAAACGTATTCCCACCCTACTCAGCCGTTCACTAAGAACTAAAAACTGACTACCAAAAACTGCCGTTCGTTCTTCGCGACCCTTCGCGTGACTTCGCGGATCAATTGGTTTTGTCTATTTCAACAGCCTTCCCAAAATGTCAACGGAACCTGGTCATCGGGGCCAAACATAAAGATTTCCCCTGTCACGGCCCCATCCCCTCCTGCTCTTCAGCTCTTGCCATACGGTAACCTACACGCGACACGGTAAAAATGTAAGTGGGGTTTCTGGCATCATCACCCAGTTTGCGCCGCAGTTTTTTGACGAATGAGCGCACCAGCCTTGCGTCGCCCAACACCTCCATACCCCAGACCCGTCGCAGCAGCTGGTCATGGCTCATCACCCGGCCGGCGTTCACTGAAAGCTCATAGAGCAGCCTGAACTCGGTCGCGGTCAGCTGAACCGGATGATCATTCAAGGTCACGACCTGTTCTGCGTAGTCGATCGTGAGGTTGCGCAACCGGTAGGGTTCACGCTGTGAATGCGGGTCAGGCGCGACGCGCTTGCGCAGCGCGGCCTGAATCCTCGCCACCAGTTCCGTGGGCGAAAACGGTTTTAACAGATAATCGGTAGCTCCCTTCTGCAAGGCATCGGCAATTGTCTGGTCCCTGCCGTAGGCTGACAGAAAGATAACCGGAAGATCGGCCAACTCAGGTGTCTTTTCCATCATTTCGATACCATCGGTACCGGGCATCACCAGGTCAAGCAGCACCAGGTGCGGACGTTTCTCCCTGATGAGCGTGGGGACCTCCTCCGGGTCTCCAGTCACAAACGGGCTGTAACCTGCTTGCGACAGCACGCTGCGGACGTTTCTGAGCGTGTACGGGTCGTCGTCAACCACAAGAATCCGTGTCGACGCCCTCTCTTGCACCTGCACACGACCCGGCTTGCTATCGGCGACGTTTTCGACAAGTGCCGAATCCTGGGCCACCGGCAGCGTAAAGACAAAACGCGTGCCCAAATCTTCCCCGTCGCTCTCCGCCCAGATGCGTCCCCCGTGCGCCTCCACGATCCCCTTGCAGATGGCCAGGCCAAGGCCGGCTCCTTTGCTCTCACGGCCGTTGCCCTCGATCTCGAAGCGGGAAAACTTTCTGAACAGATAGGGCAAACGTTCGGTCGGCACCCCCTTCCCTTCATTTGCGACCCAAATGACAACATGGAAATTCTCATGCGCCGCCGTCACCCGAATGGCTGACCCCTCAGGCGAATGTCGGGCCGCGTTGGAAAAAAGGTTGCTCAGGACCTGCGTGATGCGCCGCCTGTCGGCCAGAACACGCGGCAGATCGCGCGGCAGGTTGATGTGAATATTGTTCTCGTTCTCGCCATTCAGAACGATGTTTCTGGCGCGGTCCACCAGGTCAGCCACCGCTGCCGGCTCGGGCGCGACATCCAAGGTGCCGCTCTCGATGCGGGCAACGTCGGTGAGGTCGCTGATCAGGTCGCGCATGAAGTAGGACTGCTCCTCGATGATGCGGAAGAACTGGCGCATTTCGGACTGATCAAGTTCGAGAGAGCCGTCGAGCAAAGTAACAACCGATCCTGTGATGGCGGCCAGGGGCATGCGCAGTTCGTGACCCACCATGCCAAGAAATTCGGACCGCAGCCGCTCCAGGTCTTCCAGGGGTGTCATGTCCTGCATAGTCACAATGACTGAGGCCAATTCGCCGTCCTCTTCGAAGATGGGCGTCGCATTTATCAGGGTGACAATCTGCCGCCCATCCGGCACCTGAATGACGATCTCCTCGGCGCGCACGGTTTCGCCGGTGCTGAGCGCCCGTGACAAGGGAAATTCTTCGAGAGATATCTCGCGTCCGTCGGCGCGACGAAAGGTCGCCGCCTCAAGCAGTTGTTCGGGCAGTTGGCCGGGATTGAGCAGTTCTCCCACAATTCTGCTCGCTTCCCGGTTGAACGAAACCGGAACGCCGGTCTTGGCGTCAAAGACGATGACGCCCACCGGCGAGGTGTTGATGAGCACCTCCAGGTCGGTTCGGGCGCGCTGCTCCTCGCGGTATCTGCGGGCGTTGGCGATGACCAGCGCCGCCTGGGACGCAAACATCACCAGCGTCTCTTCATCAGCGCGGCTGAACGCCTGCCCCGGCTCCCTTTTGGCGAGGAAAATATAGCCCAGGCCCTCGCCGCTATAGCGGATCGGCGCGGCAAGAAATGAGATCGTCCCCGCAAAGCTGGAACCTACCTCTGCGAGCGCCTGGAATTCAGGATAACCTTGAGACCTGAAAAAGCTGAAGATGTCGTCCACGCGCAGCGGCGCCGGAATCGCGCTGAGATAATCAAAAAAGCGCTGCCCTTCCGGCAACACCCATAGCTGCTCGTTTTCTTCGCTCGTCAGGCCCGATGAAAGAAACTCCTCCACCTCTCCCGCTCTGTCGAGAACGGTAATCACCCCGCAATGGGCGCCCGTAAGCAAGCGGGCGCTCTCCAGGACTTCGTGCAGGACGTTGTCGAAGTCAAGGCTCTCGTTGATGCGCAGATTGGCTTCGCTCAGCTTGGAGAGTCGGTCCCGCAGCGCCTCAATCTCACCAACCAGTTCGTCTATTTTCGTCATTCCCTATCTCTCCGCGCGACGTTCGAGATCTGTCTGTGTGCGGCGCAGGTGCGCTGTATCAGCCCGAAGGTAGAGACAGCAACCAGAGCAGAGGAAGTAACGATTTATTCGATTGTGTGCGATTCCGTGTCCGTTCCGGACGAAGAGTAGAACCTAAATATACGCGCGAACGATACAGTTTGGCAAGGTGTGTTTTCGGCTTTTGCCGCAATCGGCATGAAAGAGGCACAAAATAATGCGCAAAAGTCACAGAAAAATCACACCAGCAATGTATGCTAATGTTCTTTTCCGCTTTTTTGGGTGCAGTTCGACCTTCAAAGAGAAGCGGGCAAGTTCATCTGATTCATCTGTGTGGCAGACATCGGCGCCCGCCAGGCAGTGCACGGAGCGCCCAGACAAATTGCTTAGCTTCATCCGTCCGGCCCCCGTCGGATGGGGCCGGACGCCGCGTCCGCCTGCATTCACTCGGCTGCTCTCGTTGCGGGGTGCGAAACCTGGGGGCAGCCTGAAAGAGATAAACATAGTGACAGACGAACGATGGAACCGCCGTCAGCTATTACGGCTCGCGGTCTCCGCCCCGGCCGCGGCCGCGCTGGCGGCATGCACGCTCCCTCCGCTACCGCTCGAAGAGGCCGCCACAGACACCGAGCCGCCGCCGCCCGACGCGGAAGGCGAAACCCTTTCCCACTGGCAACCCTTCTCCGCCGGACACCGGGCCGCCGTCGAACTGCTCAAAGAACGGTTCGAGGAGGAGAACAGCGAGTTGACGATCGACATTCAACCGGTGTCCTGGAACGCATACTGGGACCATCTCTCCGCCAGCGCCGCGGCCGGCGACCCACCCGACACCTACCGCATTCCCATGGGGTTGGCCGAAAACCACATCGCCGGCGGCCACATCCTCCCCGTCAGCGAGCTGCTCCTCAGCAACGCCGAGATCGAGAAAACCTATCTGCCCTGGACCGTGCAACGCGCCAAGCGAGACAACCGCTACTACGGCCTGCCGGTTGACGTGCAGACGCTGGTCATCTTCCGCAACAACGCCCTCTACGCGCAGGCCGGCCTGGACCCCGCCGCCCCCTTCGCCGACCTTGAGGAGCTCTTCAGCCAGGCCCTTGCCCTCACCGCGCAGGCCGACGGCAAGTTTTCACAGATCGGCTGCCAGACCGGCTATGCCAGCGCCTGGCTCACCATCCTCTTCCAGCAGTACCTCCAGCGTGAAGAAGACGGCGCAACCTGGATCGACCCGGCCACCAATCAGCTGGTCTGGCAGGACTACCCTGCCATCTTCGAACTGTTCAATTGGTTTTGCAACCTCTCCGCCCAGACCGGCGACGACGAATTCCTGTCCTTCCTGAGCTCCGAAGAGCAGTTCGTTTTGGACAAATCCGCCATGCAGATCGGTCATCCGGTTTACCGGCGCATCTTGGAAGACCTTGTTCCCGACATCGACTACACCATTGTCCCTTTCCCTGCGCGCGCCGCCGGTCAGCAGCCTTATACGGCCGGCTCCCACTGGCTCTGGGTCGTCAGCCAGTCGGCCGCGGCCTACGCGGAAGCGGCCTGGAGCTGGGTCGTCTTCGGTACCAATGAAGAGGCGCAGACAGTCTGGCACGAGCTGGCCGGCGACCTCCCCGGCCTCACCGAGCTGACCGCCGCTGCGCGCTTCCGGCCCGATGACAACGCCGCCGTCTGCATCGATTCGCTCACCCACTCCACCCCCTGGGAGTGGGTCGGTTGGATCGAGTGGATCACCGAGTTCAGCGACGCCCGCGACAAGGTCGTCAACGAAGGTGAAAACCCGCACGAGACGTTCGAAGTGATGATCGACAACCTGAACGGGACCATCGCCCAGTACACTGTGTAGCTTTGCGACAGCCCGCTGAAGAGCGCTGAATTCGAACATTCTCGGAAACTACGCAGCCACAGCTGATTCGCAACCCTGAACGAAGCGGGCAAAGGTGCTCTCCCGAATCTCGACTTTTTTATGGGCGGTCGGGCGCAAGCGCCCTCCCTTGTGCAGGGGCTGCGCCCCCGCAACGCCCCCCTACAAAACCATCGCTCACCGACCGTGTGTGCGCATTCCAACAGTGCCGCTCCACCAACCTGGCTGCCAGCCGAATACGCAGTCAGATATCCCGAATAGCGGCAGGGACAGAGAGCTGGTCAAGACAGGCACTGTATATGGCACAGTTACCATCCCCGGTTAGGCGGCGCGCGACGGATCTCGTGGACATATTACTGCTGCCGTGCGGGGGCTACGGTACGCCGGCGCAGAGGTGTCCGACTGGGGGAACTGTTCGGGCACCGTTGCGGGGAGGATTGGGGCAGGGAAGAGAGGTGCCTGATGCTGACGCGCCCCTTTGTGGAACCTTCAGGGACAGCATGAGGACCAGTGCCAGGCATGCCGAAGTGATCGGGAAGACGTGGGATTTATTTCACGGAGGGAACCGATGATTGACGCCGTTCTCGTCAAGAACGCAGACCGTATGATGACAATCGCCAGCCTCTTGGAAGAGGGCATCGAACTGGGTTTCGCCGACGGGGCCATGGGGCTCATTCCCTACTCTGAACTTCCTGAGATCGGAGAGCGTGCGGCCTTATCCGCGGTGGAGTTGCCCAGCCCCTACGAGCTGGTTCTGAATACGACCCAAGGCGCCACGGTCGAGATTCCCTGGGACTTCGCCCGTTGCTATTGTAACGTTACCTACCGGCGGCCGGCGATTGAGGACATTGCCATGCAGGGAAGGCAAACGCTTGGGCAGCGCATCCGGCGGCTGCGCAAATCTGCAGGTTTGACCCAGGATGCACTGGCCGGTGCCGCGGGCATCAAGCGGGTGACTGTGGTGCGGCTGGAGAAGGGAGAGCACACGCCGAGGTACAAGACCCTGAGCGCAGTTGCCAGGGTGCTGGGGGTGGACGTCTCGGACTTGCTAATGGAGCTGGAGGTTCTGCGCCGGTAGTTGGCGAGCGAGGGCCGCGCAGGGGTGCCGCGATGGTGTAGGGTAGTCCGCGGGCGAAATGTCTTTGTTGGAGGCAAGTGAAAAGACTAAATATCAACGACGCTGAGACCTGTCGGATGGCAGTTGAATTGGCCCGGTTGACGGGCGAAACACCGACTGGCGCGGTTACAATTGCGTTACGCGAGCAGCTGGAACGCGAGCGGCGCAAACGGGATGCCGCTTCGCTGGCGCAGGGACTGCATTCCATTGGCCAACGCTCCGCCGCTCTGCTTGCGCCGGGGCCGGCTGCAGTCGAGCACGGGAACCTGCTTTACAACGAGCGAGGGTTGCCCAGGTGATCTTTGGCGTGCGCCAAGTGCGAAAATACCGGCGGCCACTCTTATCCAGGATAAGAAATCCCCGCTGCCTGGACAGCGAGGACTTTTTTCTGTCAACAGAGAGAGAACTGAAAGAGCCTGTCACCTGTTCACCGCGATGGAAAGCCGGATGTTCAAGGCTTCCAGGACTTTGAACAGTGTGTCAATCCGGGGGTTGCCTTCGTCCGAAAGTGCCCGGTAAAGGGATTGCCGCCCTACCCCACTGACATCGGCGATAGAGGACATCCCTTTGGCGCGTGCTACGTTGCCGAGCGTCTTGGCGAAGTACTTCGGGTCGTTTTCTGCTAGCGCAGCGTTCAGGTACTCCACTAGTGCTTCATCGTTGTCTAAGAAATCGACTACGTCGAACTTTTTTAGTTTCATCGCCTCGCCTCGTGAATCTTTTTTGCTACGATTACTTAATAGAGCCTTCTTCAAGTTCGCCGGCAATCTGCTGCGCCCGATATATGTCTCTCTGTTGACTTAACATGTCCCCGCCACAGAGCAGGATTACCACTTCGCGACGACGAATTATGTAGTAGACGCGGTAGCCCTGCCCGACGCGGATTCGGAGTTCGCTTATCCCGCCACCAACCGAGCTATGGTCGCCAAAGTTGTCATCCTCGATACGCTCAATGCGGGTCAAGATTGAGGCTTTGGCCTGCTGGTCACCCAGTTTTTTGAGCTACTTGTCGAAAGAGTTCGGTGTT
This sequence comes from Caldilineaceae bacterium, assembly GCA_965116395.1. Classification (GTDB taxonomy): domain Bacteria; phylum Chloroflexota; class Anaerolineae; order Caldilineales; family Caldilineaceae; genus Bin5. Next base: position 2,527,667 of record OZ220684.1, on the reverse strand, counting down.
AAACGACTGACGTACATTTATTGTCTCATATAAGAGACAATAGGTCATTCTGGGAAGAGGATAAGATCTGTCCCGGTTTTTTGGTTGGACTGTTCGGGCACGGTCGAGGCGGGCGGATGGGGCGCTGTTTCCGTATCCGGGCGCGCAGTGGTTTCCCTGGTTCGTGACGGATTGGGGGACGCTGGCGGTGACTCCGATGGGAGAGAGGCAATTTGTGTAGAATCGGGGGATGTTTTGAATTTTGCCGTACGTTTTGTTGTGCATAACTGGGATACGGAGGAGGCGGATGTTGCGGGGATGTGGGGGCTTGCGGCGGGGAACCGGGAGTAAAGGATTACATACTATCGTAGATGAGCCGAGATTTCAATAGGCGCGCAGTTGAGGAAGCTTACTTATTTTCCTTACTTAGGGGCCTACTTGGCTGTTCAAAAACTCGTGTTCATCATTCCGCTAACAGGCCGTGGTCTGGCAATTGGGGGACCCACATTGGGATCACTTATTCGAAGAAGACTTAAAGTTCATAGTAAGATCCCTGATCCTCGGCACCGACAACAATAATCCTGTTCCAAAATTCGCGAATTTGTATATCTTGGCGAAGCTGCTGCAGTTCGGTGCTAGTTTTGGAAGCTGTGAATTCAATATAATCAATGAGTATTAGCCACCATTCACTATATAAGTTCTCCCTGTTCTGATTCCTAACTTTCTTCGATTTCTCGCAAATGCAACGCGCAATATTCTCGGTCAGGTCGGAGGGGAATCCCCCGTGAGATGCCCCTGTTGACGAATCCGACAATTCGAATTGTAGACCGCATGTCTGGGTCGAAGGCCACAGACTGACGTCCACACCACAATTCAGAAAAAACCTTTCACCACTCGCAATGCTCCCCTGCAGCAACATGCAGTTAAGAGCCTGTTTGAGTTCTTGCTCAAGGGTTCGTCGGTCGGGCAACCTGGGTTGGGGAGCGTCGCACGTCACGAAGATAACACCCGGATACTTATTTGGATGGCCGAAACTCTCAAGAACCCTCTCGACAGCTCTCTCGAAGGGGATGTCATAAGTTTCGTGCGGTGGTTGCAGACGAGTTACCTCAACTGCAAAGCGCCCGTCAACCAAAAAATCTGGCGGGTCGTTAGACGGGAATGCGATTTGGGTAAAGCCCTGAAGCCTAAGCCACTCTTCGGCCCTCTGTTCATCTGGATTGGGGTTTTTTTTCGACATCGCGCGTTACTCCCTTTCTGTGTATGGTGCGCCCCGAATTCTAATTGTGCTTTCCTCTATAAATCTCCCTCGAAATCCAAGAGGTCATATGTCCCGCCACGCAGAAGGTTTTCTCGGGCACGCTCCGCATCCTCGTTTACATTGTTCTCCTGGCTTTTCAGCCCAGCCGCTATGATGGCTCTCACAGTGCTTTTGGGTGATAGATCGCCATGATCGATCGTTTCAGTCATTCGCGCGAAACACTTCACTACTTTCGCTACGTGGTTTTCTAGCAGTCCTTCAAGGGAATCCAACATTAAGGAAAATTTGCTTTCTTTCCACAGGTCTAGATCCAGCAGACTCATCAGAGCATCTAGCCGCCAGTCCGGATCGAGACAGTTCGCGTTCAACCAGAAACGAAATAGCCTTAACTCTTCAGGTTCCCCTTGTTGGTACCGCCATTCAAAATAAGCAATCACTCGATCACGTAGGGGTTCTCCCAGTACATTCTTGCTTATACTCAATGAGCGTCCAAGATAATCAAATAGGTTCGCCCATCGTTTCCGGTCACATGCAGTCTTGGAATAAAACTTCTCAAGCACGCTACCATCTCCATAGAGCGGATGTAAATTCCAAAGACAGTAGTAGTCCAGAAGGTGTTCCCCTAGTTTGTTGCTGGCTTCTTCGCCATGGAAACTCATTCCTTCTAACTCTACAATGTTATCTACTGCGAGTACGTAGTCTTCTTTGAAAATCTTGAAAAAAGGGAATGAAGCGTTGTGGGTCATCAGGAAACTTCCGAACGCTACCCTCCAAAGAGAAAAATCCTCTTGAGGGAAAAAGTCTGCTTTATGTTCGATTGCCCACTCTTGGTTCAGAGTGAATAAGTTGCTGTATTGCCATCCCAATAATGCACGTTCCGGCATTGTGAGAGGGAAATCTGCGTCATACCCAAGGCGTGTCTCAAGTATTGACGTAAGGTCGTGCAGCTTGTCATCGGGATCGTGCTCTTGCACCCATTTGCCAAAATCTCTTAAGTGATAGAGTGCGCGGCTCCGCGTGTTGTTGATTGCTTCGCGAATAAAATTGGCTCTACCCCTGAAGAGCGGTTCGTCGTGATCTAATCGCCAGTCAGACTGGTTGCACAACAGGGCGAAAAGGCTTTCCAGCGAAGACCTTGCTGTGAAGGGCACTTTGACCTCTTTATCAAGACAGGCCTCAACATAATCCATCACCGCCCGGCGTGAACTGTTCCAATCTGGGTGCTCACGAGAGTCTTCATGGCGCTGCACGCCGTCGCTGCTTTTCTCGTCCGGGTGTGTAAGAACCCACTGGCAAAACTCGAAGGAATTGTCCAGCCACTGGAAACGATGTTCTCTCACGTGGTCCTGAAACGCTTGAACAATCGCTGTAACATAAACTGGCCTCTCAATCAGGTCGCGATTCTGGATCCAGAACTTCAGCCGTTCCTCGTGGTGGCAAATTACACTTCCAAATAGCCTTTTGAATTCATCGGCCAGTCCCCTGATCGTTACTCGTTTGAGCCAGTCCTCGCTGTCTTCATGCTCGTCCTCCCATTCGTTTATGAAACTGAGTAAGTCCTCGTCTTCTTTCATTGCAATCACTTCGGAAGACTGTGGACTGACGTACGACACAAGCCCACCGCGTCCGGTTCTGAACGGCAGGTACTCTTCGTCTGAAAGAGCAGTCTCTGTGAATTCCCTTTCCAGTTCTTGGAAATAGGTTTGATGCCGTCCAAATAATATAGTGACAAACGGGCGCAGTTTCTTCAAATGGTGAAAGCGCTGCCAGCTCTCGGCTTCTTCTTCCGTGAACTGCGATCCTGTAAATCCCGTCACCAGTTGGTAGGTTTCTGTTGGAGGGCCATCTAGTATTTCTTCAAATATTTTGGCTCCTTCGTTTTCATTCAGCAGGTTAGGTCCGAAATATTCGCAGGCCTGACGAAGCATTTGTTGAAATTCGTAATCATAGCCCACCCCAGCATAGTCTTTGTAGTTCAATATCAACTTGCGAATCCAAGGTAAGGTCTGATCGCTTGGATACTTAGAGTAGAGGTGATGTCTCAACCGCTCGAATAACTTCTGTTGCTGATTCCTAAGTATTTGATCCAATTCATCGATCGACTCTGGGGCTCTCTCATAAATCTTCTCACACGCCAGAGTCAGTGTAAGAATTAATGCTGCTCGTGAATCGGGAATACCACTGACGGGCTCATCAAATCGATTCCATGGAATTTCATCTTTGTCTCTTTGGTGACTGCTGAATCGGATCATTTTCTCCGTTGCAGCAATTAGGGTGTGTGCAACCTTGACTGGTTTTTTTTCAGCTAGTGGCAGAACACCATTCTCTAGAGTCCGTAGATAATCCCGATCCTCGAAACGTGGCTTAGGTTTGAGTTCTGTCCCCCAATAGCTCTCCAACCCCAGTTTTTCTTCTTCCACGACCTCTGCACGCAGATTCCTTTTCGCTGTGGACTCAGGATCAGATTGAAATCGAACTACAGGTGTCAGAAGATCCAAGGCCGCCGCCCTTGAGTCTTCTGACCCTTCTCCCCATCTACGCAACAGATCTATGACCAACTTTGCGTCGAGAAGGTCATTAAACGATCTGATGTATTTGTCTACCCAGGGTCTGAGCTTCAGCGAAGACTCAATGTCATCCATTTCGCTTGCAATCACACAGATTCTGTGTGATGTGCGCGGATTATCTGTTTCAGGCAGATTGGCGAGAACTTCCACAACTTGGTCGGGGGCGGTATTTGCAACGCGTTGTAGGAAGAGAAGGGGTTGCCAGAGCCGGAACCATTGTTGACCTTCACTATCGGGCTCACCGTCTGGGGGATCCTCAAAGAGCCCGCGCTTTTCCAGGGCTTGAATCCATACCGGGTCTTGCACTTTCTTGAAAAAGAAAGAGTAATTCGCTCCACTGACTCTCACTAAGTCAAGAACACGATTCATTTCGGATTCGGTTGGATCCGACTTGCTGAGTATAGTCTTGATAATCTGTTGATTCGGAGCGGTGATTGGGGCAAGAAGCTCCAATATCACTTGCTCCGCAGCAGCGAGGCACTCGGCAAGGATATCTTCGTCCAACGGGGACTGATGATGAGCAAGGTCCTCAAACTGCTCCCAAACTTCGAAGAATTTCTTACGTTTCTCTTCTTGAATGTACTGGCCTAACACGTAGGCAATAGGATCACTTTTCTCATACGTCGATTGAATTTGCTCTTTCCTTGTTGGCTTCTGGTTTAGCTCTACGTAGCGGTTGATTCTTCGAAGTGTTTTATCAAAGTGGCTATTAATTTTCTTCCCTTTCCACTCGCCGCCGTAATGCTCCTTATCCTTTTCCCAACGCTTAATTATTCCGCGTCGCATTCCTTGGAAATCATACTTTTTTGGCACAGCACCTTCGTCGATCACTCTTAGCAGTTTTTCGAGGAGTTCCCTCATTGACTGTGCAGCATGCGAAATCCTTTCAGGATTGTGTTTATCCTGTAAAACGTAAATTGCACCCAGGTACCAGTCCCCCATATGGTGACCATTTACTTCCTTATCCTTGAGAGCCTCATACACTTGGCGCTGTACTGGCGTCAGTTCCCATCTAGAAATGTCCCTTTCCATCCAATACTTCCTTTAGGCTGTTTTGCTGGTAGACTTGCTTCACTGAAACTCAACTTTTTTGGCCTTGTTTGCGGGCCGACTGAGTAGGTATGAGAAGTCGAACTTTGCAGAGCTAACCGTTGAACGTAAACTGGCGTCGTTCGATTCCTTAACACTAAATTGCCCAAAATATCCATCCTACAACCATCAGATTGGAAGGGCATTTGCTTCCTGTTAGCATTACGTTAGCATTCTCATTTCTTGTAATGCCATAACATCTACCATTCATCTAGTATTTCCAACTCTAACACCCTAACCATGCCTACCCTAAACCTCAAACCCACCCACAAATCCGTCAAAACCTACTACGCCGCACTGGACCAATTCGCCAAGCTCGGCGTCACGCACGAGACAGCGGTGCGGGCAGCATTTCAGGCGCTGCTGGAGAATTGCGCGCGGCAGTGCAAATGGACGCTGGTGCCGGAGTTTGGGGTGAGCACGGGACGGGGCAAGCGCATTGTGGTGGACGGGGCGCTGGTGGACGACTTCCGGCTGACGCACGGGTGCTGGGAGGCGAAGGACATCCACGACGATCTGCCAGCGGAGGTTGAGCGCAAGTTTGCAGCCGGCTACCCGCGCGAAAACATCCTATTTCAGACGCCGCAGCGGGCGATGTTGTGTCAGAACGGGCGGCTAGTTCTGGATGCGGATTTGAAGGATGCAGGCCAGTTGATCGAGACGCTGCAGATGTTCTTCGGCTACCGGCCGCAGGAGTACGCGGCGTGGGAGGAGGCTGTCGCCCAGTTCAAAGACAGGGTCGCGGACATCGGCCAGGGCCTGGCCCAGTTGATCCAGCAGGAGCGGAAAAACAACAGCACCTTCACCGCAGCCTTCGCCGAATTTTTGGACAAATGCCGCCAGTCGATCAACCCGAACCTCGCCGAGGCAGCGGTCGAAGAGATGCTGATCCAGCATCTGTTGACGGAGCGCCTCTTCCGCACCGTCTTCAACCGGCCGGCCTTTACCCGCCGCAACGTCATCGCCTTCGAAATCGAGAACGTAATCGACGCGCTCACCTCCCACTCATTCAGCCGCGACGAATTTCTCAGCAGCCTGGATCGCTTCTATGTCGCGATCGAGCGCACGGCCGCCACCATCAGCGACTTCTCCCACAAGCAGCACTTTCTCAACACTGTTTACGAACAATTTTTCCAGGGCTTTTCGGTGAAGGTGGCGGATACGCACGGCATCGTATACACGCCGCAGCCGATCGTGGATTTCATGGTACGGAGCGTGTCAGAGATCCTGAAACGGGAATTTGGCCGTTCGCTGGCGGACGAGGGCGTTCACATTATCGACCCTTTCGTGGGGACGGGCAACTTTATCGTGCGCATGATGCGCGAGATTCCCAAGACTGCACTTGAGCGCAAATACGCTTCCGAGTTGCACTGCAACGAAGTGATGTTGCTCCCCTACTACATCGCCAGCATGAATATCGAGCACGAATACTACGATGCCACAGGCGTCTATGAGCCATTCGAGGGCATCTGTCTGGTGGACACCTTCGACCTGGCTGAGGACCGACAGTTGCCGCTGTTTGCGCCAGAAAACACGCAGCGCGTCGACAACCAGAAGCGCACGCCGATGTTCGTGGTGATTGGAAATCCGCCGTACAACGTAGGGCAGATCAACGAAAACGACAACAACAAGAATCGCAAATATCCGACGATGGACAAGCGGGTGCGGGAAACTTATTCCAGAGACTCAAAGGCGACCAACAAGAATGTATTGGCCGACCCGTATGTAAAGGCGATTCGCTGGGCAGCGGATCGTATTGGTGAGGAGGGAATTGTCGCTCTTGTGAGCAACAACGGCTTTCTCGATGGCGTGGCGTCTGACGGGATGCGAAAACATCTTGAACAAGATTTCACAATGATCTACCATATCGATCTCAAGGGAAATGCTAGGACATCAGGTGAACGCCGACGAAGAGAAGGAGGAAATATCTTTGATGACCAGATCCGAGTCGGTGTGGGAATCAGTTTTTTCATAAAAAAGGCAGAAGCGGAATCCGAGCAGGCTGAAGTTTGGATATACTCGGCTGATGACTATCTCAGAGCACGGGAAAAGCAGGAAAACCCGATCCGCTTCGGTGACTATACCGGAGTCCCAGTGAAAAAGGCTGTCATTGACAGAAAGCATACATGGCTGACAGAGGGGCTCCACACTGAGTATGAGCTATTTGTCCCTTTGGGAAGTAAAGATTCAAAAGTCGCGGGCGGCGAGGCGGAAGGAGTCATTTTTAAAGCTTACAGCCGCGGGATCACGACCTGCCGTGACAAATGGGTTTACAATTTTAGCCGCAATGCACTGATAGAAAACATGAAAAGAACAATTGACATTTACAACGAACAGGTGTTCAAATGGAACCGTCTTTCTAGACAGGAGACCGACCTGGACGACTTTGTGCTCTATGATGACAGGAAAATCAAATGGAGTCATACATTAAAGGCGGACTTGAGGAGAGGAAGAACCACTGATCTTTCGCAAGAAAAATTGAGACAGTCTCTCTATCGACCTTTCACTATGTCACATCTTTACTTTGACCGAGTGATGAATGAGGCAGTGTACGTCTTCCCATCAATTTTTCCCAGTCCAAAGGCCGAAGAAGAGAATCGTGTGATCTGTGTCAGCGGACCGGGTCACGACGTTTTCAGAAATCTTATAGCCAATCGCATTGTTGAACTGAAATTCTCGAATTCTTCAAACGGCGGAACTCAATGTTTCCCCTTCTACACCTACGACGAGGACGGCGACAACCGCCGCGAGAATATCACCGATTGGGCGCTGGACCGCTTCCGCTCCAACTATCGTGACGACACCATCACCAAGTGGAACATATTCCACTACGTCTACGGGCTTCTGCATCACCCCCTTTACCACGAACGCTATCAGGCCAACCTCAAGCGCGAGTTGCCTCGCATCCCTTTCGCTCCCGACTTCCGCGGCTTCGCCGAGGCCGGGGCCCGCTTGGCCAGACTTCACGTCGGTTACGAAGAGCAGCCGGAATACCGGCTAAGACAAGTCGAAACCCCGGACGTGCCACTAGACTGGCGCGTCGAGAAGATGCGGCTCACCAGCGACAAGACGCAGCTCCGCTACAACGACTTCCTGACTCTGGACGGGCTGCCCGCGGAGGCGTTCGAATACCGGCTGGGCAACCGGTCGGCGCTAGAGTGGGTTATTGACCAGTACCGGGTGACGACGGACAGACGCAGCGGGATTGTGAACGATCCGAACAGGCCGGATGATCCGCAGTATATTGTGCGGCTGATCGGGAAGGTGATCAGTGTGAGTTTGGAGACGGTGAAAATTGTGGAGGGATTGCCGGAGTTGGGGGTGCCTGAAGAATAGGGGCAAAAGGTAATCGCCAAATTCTGCACAACAACCAATGTAGGCCCTCGTAGTCGCCATCCCCGACGCCAAGGCAATTGAACGGAAGTGGGTAAGAACCTCTCGAAGCTTCCAGATTCGGGTAAAGTTGCCCCTTCTAGGCCCAAATCGTGTGTTATAATAGTGTCCGAAATGAGTTGCGTTTCCTCTGACCCTGAGAAGCCATGACTCTCGCCAAAAGAATATCTGAATCCGAAGGAGGGCCGCTGTACGTCTGTGAGTTGCCCATTCTTCATCTTCCGATACCTATAGAAGACGGCGAGGAAACGTCTGCGAACGCAAGCATGTAAGGGCCTGCAAAAAGGAAAAACGCCGACATAGCCCATCGCAACCCGCCCTAACCCAAGGCAATTGCAACGAATGGGAACAAACCTTGTGAGGCTGCCTGAATCGGCTGGAGGAACCGTCTGCGAAATCAAGAAAAAAGTCCAAAAAAAAAGAAATCCCGTCGACTTACGTCGACTTACGTCGACTTGGGTCGACTTGCGTCGACCTAACCCAGGATAATTGCATCGAATTCGGACAAGGCCTCGAATGGCTGCCTGAATCGAAAAAGTACCCATGGTGGGCCCACATTGTGGACATTCGAGGCGCACGAACTGAGAAGCCACCGCTCTCGCCCAAAGAAAGCCTGCAGGTGAAAGCGGTCAGCTGAAACGCTGTGAAATGCCCCCAAATCGTCCTCCCGGTATCCTTCAGGGACGGCGAGGATCTGTTCGGTAGGTCGCAAGGAAAGCGTCCCAGAAATTTTTTTTTGGCGCGACATATGTAGACATATGTAGACATGGCGCGACATTTGTAGACATAACGCGGCGTGAACACAGGCAAATGAATCAAGCAATGACGAGTGCCCGTAGACGATTGGCAAAATAGCGATTTGCGGGAGCAGAGTGCTCTTCCGCGAAGGGCCGCGCAAAGAAAATCCGTTACGCTTTCGGTGTTCTTCGCGGCCCTTCGCATGACTTCGCCGAACGATTGGTTCTGTCTACTGCAATACGCAAGCGAGAAAAATCCCTGGCAGTACTGCCGGCTTGCCGTCTCAGCGCGATTCTCAGCGGCCTCCCCAAAATGTCAACGGTCCCCGAAACTCGGGTAGGTCCCCGCTTGCGGAAGGCACGACCCATATGGCTGCCCTTTGATGACTACGCCAATCTCCGAAATTGGGTGCGATTGTCCGGCGCATAAGTCCCAAGGCCATTGCATCTGAATTGGATTGGAAAACAGGGAAATTGCATCAAAAACGGTGATATAATAGCCCTGTACCGAAATACGAATAGGCATCACCGAGAGCGTATCGTTATCATGAACACATGACTCCCACTGGCTGGGAATCTGAAGGCGAGGGAGGGCCCTTTCAAGTCCGTGAACTGCCCGCTCTTGCTCTACTTAACCCGACCTCAAGCGTCCGGACTCGACACCCGGCCCCCCAACCGCCAGCTGACCGGCTTGAGTCCGGCGTCTGTGAGAGTCGGGGAGAGGTTACCAGAACCGGGAATCGACTCCGGAAACGGAAAAACCGATGCAAAAGCGTAACGACACCAATTGCCAGAAAAAAAATTCGCCCGCTTTGACCCGACTTATACCTACTTGACCCGACTTGACCCGACATTAGACGTCCCACCATGGTAGAGTTCGTCCAACTCTTGTACAACGCACATAAACAGTTAAACGGGCCCGCCAGCGCTGAGGAGGCCACCACCACAGCCCATCACAATAACTGCATGAATTGCAGCTCAGACAACCCGTAAACGCTCGTCCAACGCGCATACAAGACAACCTGCATCGGCAAGGGCCCGAAGTATATCGTGGGGCTGATTGGGAAGGCGATCACAGTGAGCCTGAAGACGGTGGGGATTATGGAGCGGTTGCCGGACTTAGGAGTTGGGGAGGAGGAGGGGGGAGGGGCGCAGCCAGGCTCGACAGAGGTGACACGCGAGCCTTCTGACTGGCGGTGAGGCTCATCACTTCGATAGTCGTCGCCAGAAATTAGTTTTCCCAGGATGGTAACAGCATCAGTGAAGTGTACATGAACACAACTGCCGATGAATATCTTTGCGTTGGCGACTGCACGCTACGACGAGAGGAGCGGGAAGTGGAGAGGAAGATAACCGAAGCCGGCGACCAAGACGATCGGTATCAAGCGATCTTTGGCGACGTGTCGAGGATTATCGATGCCGCCAGAGAATCGGCCACGCGTTCGGTGAATGCTGCTATGACTGCCACCTATTGGTTGATCGGACATCGTATCGTTGAGTTCGAGCAATCAGGTGAGGAGCGGGCTGCCTACGGGAGTGCGCTCATTGAAAGACTGGCGAATGACTTGACGCCGTTGTTTGGACGCGGGTTTTCCCGTCAGAACCTTCATAACATGCGTCTCTTCTACATAACCTACCCTTCAGACAAGATTCTCCAGACGGTGTCTGGCAAATCTAATGGCAGTTCCATCGAAGTGCAGTTGAAGGAACTTCTCACAGCTTTCCCTCTGCCCTGGTCTGCCTACGTGCGGTTGCTGACGGTCAAAAACGTACATGCGCGTGAATTCTATGAGGAAGAGGCATTGCGGGGAGGATGGTCGATTCGTCAGCTTGACAGGCAGATCAATTCCCTTTTTTACGAGCGCACCGCACTGTCCAGGAACAAGGCGGTCATGTTGGCGAAGGAGGAAGAACCTCATCCGGAAGACCTCCTGATCCCACAAGAGGCGATAAAAGACCCGTTCATTTTTGAGTTTCTCGACCTGAAAGATGAGTACGCCGAGAGTGACCTGGAGGAGGCTTTGATAGATCATCTCTAACGACTAAGCCGCAACTGATTCGCAAACCTGTAGGAGGGGAGCAAAGGTGTTCTTTCTCCCCACATTGTTGTATTTTTGGCGGTCGGGCCTTCGGCCCTCCCTTGTGCAGGGGCTGCGCCCCCGCAACGCCCCCCTCCAAAACCATCGCTCAGCGACCGTGTGTGCGCATTCCAGCCGTGCGGCTCCAGCAACCTGGCTGCCGCCAACCGAATACGCAATCAGATAGCATGAATGGCGGCAGGGATAGAGGGGTGGTCAAGACAGGCACTGTATATGGCTTAGTAGTTACGATCATCTTGAGAGCTTCCTCCTGGAGTTGGGAGACGACTTCTGTTTCATGGGTAGGCAGAAACGCCTGCGCGTCGGTCATGAATGGTATCGGGTCGACTTACTATTTTTTCACCGGAGTCTGCGGTGTCTGGTTGTTATCGATTTGAAGATCGGAAGTTTTACCCACGCGGACGCGGGACAGATGAACTTTTACTTGAACTATGCCCGGGAGCATTGGGGAAGGGAGGGGGAAAACCCGCCGGTTGGACTGATTCTCTGTTCGGAGAAGAATGAAGCGCTGGCACGGTATGCACTAGAGGGGTTGGCGAACGAGGTCCTGGCTGCAGAGTACCGAATTGCCTTGCCCGACGAGGAACTGTTGGCAGCGGAGTTGGCCCAAACTCGGAAGGCTATAGAGTTGCGTGCCTCGGTGACGATAGAAGTTTCTCTCGACGTAGAAGCTCGGTCATCGCACGGTACGCCGACAGCAGATGATCAGACAGAATGAGCGAGGCAACACGTGGGTAAACGGAGGAAATGCTTGGTTAAATGCACAAGCAGGGACACGCCACTTGGCTTAATCGTGCTCCGCGTGCCTGGCCCGCCAATCACTAGACCAGGAGAATAGAAAACAGGGCGCATCCGGTCCGGTTGGGTGGCATCCCCGCTGCCAGTGTGTCTTGACCCGTCTAATCTTCGGCTATATAATCCACTTGTAACGAAATTCACTTGCTTTTCGCCCGGCGGTGGGGTATATTTGGAGTAAGGTGGGCAAATGGACGCACGGGGCGTTCCGTTTTTAATCTTTACGCGGCTCCGGCTTTGCAGGTGTCGATAGGCTGGCGTCGCGAGAGCATTTGACAGGGATTTCGGCATGGCATCTCTTCCGCCCAATTTTCAGCAACTCAAACAGGACCAACTTCAACCCTTTCTGCACGACGAGATCAGCGTTCCCGATGAGCTCGAGGCGAACGTCCTGATCACGACGGTGGACAAGATCTATAACTGGAGCCGGCGCTCGAGTATGTGGCCGCTTCTGTTCGGGCTGGCCTGCTGCGCGATCGAAATGATCGCAACGGCCGCGAGCCGCTATGACCTGGCCCGCTTCGGGATGGAGGTTATGCGGCCCAGCCCCAGGCAGAGCGACCTGATGATCGTGTCAGGCACGGTAACGAAGAAGATGGTGCCCGCGATCGTGCGCATCTATAACCAGATGGCAGAGCCGCGCTATGTGCTGAGCATGGGCGCATGCGCAACCGGCGGCGGCCCCTTCAAAGAGGGCTATAACGTGGTCAGCGGCATCGACAAGTATATCCCGGTGGATGTGTATGTGCCGGGCTGCCCGCCGACGCCGGAAGCGCTGATCTACGGCCTGCTGAAGATGCACGAAAAGGTGGACCGCCAGAGCGTGGTGTCAGTGCCGTGGTATCAGAAGGACTCGTCGCAATTTGTGCCGGTGCCGCGCCTGGGGCCGGATGTCTTCGACCCGCGGCAGGTGGAGCTGATCAAGGATACCACGCTGAAGGCAGCGGCGAACGGCGCGGCTGCCGCCAGCAACGGGGCCGGCGGCGACGCAGCAGGAGAGGCGCGCGGGCCAGTGGAACTGTCCGCAAAGGCGATAGCGCGCATGGATGAGGCGAAGAGACGCTGGCGAGCCAAACAGGGCGGTTGATAGTGGCTAACGGGGAGTTGCGCCGGGCCATCAAGAACACAAGAGATAGAATTCAGACATATATCGGGAATGTGGAATGACGGAAGCAACTGCTGTGGCGGAAGCGCCCGCTAACGATTTGGGGCTTGAACAGGATCTGGCAGACGCTGTCTTGGGCACGTGGGCCGAGGATACGGAGCCGGCATTTGTGATTGCGCCGGATAGAATCCTCGACGTGCTGACCCGTCTGCGCGATGCGTCAGGCTACGACTTTCTCTCCAATTTGACCTGCGTGGATTACCAGGGTTACGGCGGCAAGCTGCGCGCCGATATCGACGACCGCCTGGAAATCGTCTACAACCTGTACAGCACAAGCCGCGGCGGCGGCTCGATTGCCCTGCACGTGCGCGTGCCGGAGGACGATACCATCCCCAGCGCCACCTCGGTTTACCCGGGCGCGAATCTGCAGGAGCGGGAGGTCTACGACCTGTACGGGGTCAAGTTTGACGGGCATCCGAATCTGCGGCGCATCCTGCTGTGGGACGGGTTCAACGGGCACCCGATGCGCAAAGACTGGCACGAGGCCTATTACGAAGAGGACGCCAAGCCGTTCCGCAGCCGCCATCCGAAGGGCGAATACGCCTTCCAGGAAGACAAGCTGCCGTGGGCCAAGAACACGACCTATCCTGCCGGATGGGACCCGGACTCGTGGGAGCAGGCGGTGGCCTATGTGCCGGTCAGCCAGGCTCCCCAGCACGAGGACGGGGCGCGCCTGGATACCGAGAGCATCGTGGTCAATCTGGGACCGCATCACCCCAGCACGCACGGTGTGTTCCGGATGTTGACGCGGGTGGAGGGCGAAACGATCCTGGCGCTCGAGCCGGAGATGGGCTATCTGCACCGCAATCATGAAAAAATCGGCGAGCGCAATACGTGGCTGATGAACATGCCGTTCACCGACCGGCTCGACTATCTGAACTCGATGAGCAACAACTGGAGCTACGCGCTGGCGGTGGAAAAGCTGGCGGGCATCGAGGTGCCGGAGCGGGCCGAATATTTGCGCGTGATCATGGCGGAGTTCACCCGCATCGTCAATCACACCTGGTCGATCGGGTTTATTCTCAACGACCTGGGCGCGCTGCAGACGCCGGCGCTTTACGCGATCGAAGAACGGGAGATGATCCTGGACCTGTTCGAGGCCGTGTCGGGCGCGCGCATGATGTGCAACTACATGCGTTTTGGCGGCGTGGTGCGCGATCTGCCGGAGGGCTGGCACGGGCAGGCGGCCTATCTGGCCAACGAGCGGCTGCCGCGGGCGTTGGATGAGCTGGACAGAATGCTGACCGAAAACGAAATCCTGAGGGCACGCGGCCGCGGGGTCGGCTACCTTTCGGTCGAGGATTTGATCTCGCTGAGTGTGAGCGGGCCGATGATCCGGGCCGGGGGGTTGCCGTACGACATTCGCAAGGCGGAGCCATACGGCATTTACGACCGTTTCGATTTCGACATCCCGACGCTGCCGAACAGCGACATTTACGATCGCTATTACATCCGGATGTTGGAAGCGAAGGAGAGTGTGCGCATCCTGCAGCAGGCCCTGCGCGATATGCCGGAAGGGGAAACGCTCGGCGGCAGAGGCGGGTACACGTTGCGGGCGCCGGAAGGGCAGGTCTACAGCCGCATCGAGGCGCCCAAGGGCGAATTGGGATTCTATCTGGCCAGCGACGGCAAGACGCAGCCGTGGCGCTATCACGTGCGTTCGCCCAGCTATATCAACCTGAACGCGCTCGGCCCCATGAGCGTCGGCTACAAGGTTGCGGACGCGATTGTAATCCTGGGCGCCATCGACATTGTGCTGGGCGAAGTGGATAGATAACATCAGTTTTTAGTAGTCAGTTTTTAGTTTTTAGTGACGGCGCAGCTGATCGTTGTAGGCAGTTACTAGAAACTAAAAACTAGAAACCAAAAACTGCACTTAGGAGTTTAAGGTATGTTTGGGACAGGACTTCTTAAGGGTTTGGGCGTGACTTTGAAACACGCCATGGATACATTCGAAGACGACCGGGAGAGTGTCCCCGACCGCTACAAGGGCAGCATTGAGCTGGGCAACAATCGCCGCGTCATCCAGCAGCCGATCGATCAGGAAGGGCTGCTGACGATCCAGTATCCGGAAGAGAAGCGGCTGCTGCCAGAGCGCTTCCGCTATATCCCGATGCTGATCTGGGACTCGGAAAAGCACGAGGACCGCTGTACCGCCTGCGGCATTTGCGCCAAAGTGTGTCCGCCGCAGTGTATCTGGATCGTGCGCGACAGCGATGAAAACGGCAAACCGGTCACGCGTTGCTCGGAGTTCTATATCGACGCCGCGGTGTGCATGAGTTGCAGCTTCTGTGTTGAGTTCTGCCCCTTCGACGCCATAAAGATGAACCATGACTACGAGCTTGCGGTCTATGATCGCAATCCGCAGCTTGTCTATGACATGGAAGAGCTGACGGTGCCGCTGGAGTACTATGCGGCGCTGTGGCCGACGCAGTACGAAGAGGAGCAGGCGCGGCGCAAGGAAGAAGAGGAGCAGAAGCGTAAGCAGGAGGAAGAGAAGGCTGCCAAGGCAGCTGCCAGGGCAGCAGCCAAGAGTGCGGCGGCCGCGGACGAGTCGGCTACGGCTGCGAAACCGAAACGCTCGGCCGCGGAGCTGCAGGCGCTGGCCAAAGAACGGGCTGCGCAGCGCCAGGCCCAGGCCGCAGACGGCGGCAGCAGCGATGATGATGCCGCGACGGCCAAGAGGGCGCGCATGGAAGAGCTGAAGCGCAAGGCCCAGGAGCGGGCGCGGCAACGGAAGCTGGATGCGGGCGAGTAGGAACGGCAGTTTTTAGTAGGCAGTTTCTAGATTTTTGTAACACCGGTTGGCCGAGTATTGGGGAGTTACCAAGAACTGGCAACTTGAAATTCACGACTTGAGGATCGAGTGATGACGGTTAAGATTACGTTTTATGGACATGCGACATTCGGGGTGGACGCAGATGGGACGAAGCTGCTGATCGACCCGTTTTTGGCGCCGAACAACCCGGCAGCGCAGGCGGACGCGACCGCGGACAGTGTTGACGCGGACGCGATGATCCTGACGCATGGGCATGCGGACCATATGGCCGATGCGGTTCCGGTTGCGAAGCGCACAGGTTGCCTCGTAATCTGCAATTATGAGATCGGCGACTGGTTGATGGCGCAAGGGATTGACAACGTTCACCAGATGCACATCGGGGGCGGCTACAACTTCGACTTCGGACGGGTCAAGCTGACGATTGCGCATCACGGCAGCGGTCTGCCTGATGGCAGCTACGGCGGCAATCCGGCGGGTATTCTGATCCATTTCAATGACGGCACCGACGTCTACTTCGCAGGCGATACCGGCCTGACCTATGACATGCGGCTTATCGGGGATGTGGGCGGCGTGGACCTGGCGGCGCTGCCGATCGGCGATAATTTCACGATGGGGCCGGACGACGCTATCCAGGCAGCCCAGTTCGTGAAGGCCAAGAAGGTGCTCCCGTTCCACTACAATACATTCCCGCCGATTGAACAGGATGTCGAAGCCTTTGCTCAGAAGCTGATGGACGAGACCGACATTGAATGCGCAATTCTGAATCCCGGCGATACTTTAGACGTATAGGGAAAGGACGTTTGCTGAAGCGGGAGGCTTCGCGGTTGACACAGCGGCAGTGGTCTATGCGGCAGTGGTCTGTGCGCCAATGTGAAGTGCGTTGGATGAGTGAAGGGAGGACGTATGGTTGATGTAAATGATGCGGTACTCGACGGAAAGGCGGAGTTGTTCTTCCCGGCCTATCTGATCCCGTCATTGCGGGATCTACGCGGCGATAGCTGGCGTGAACTGGTCGATCGAGTTTCGGTGTTGCCCGATACACACCCGGATAGTCTGGCTTTTGTTCTGATGATGATCAATCTGGGCGACTGTATGAAGTGCCACAGCAACTATTATAAATTTTTGCGGGGTTGCGCTTTTTGCTCGCTGCAGACGATCCGCACGTACAAGGGAACGGACGCGGATCTGTTGCGGCTCTACAGCAATGCGCAGGAAGAGATCGACCGCCAGTTGAGCGGTTTGGGAACGCTCTCGCTAGCCGCCTGAGCAGTGTATTGGGCGGAGAAAGGCAGCGCTCTGCAATTGGATATAAACCAGCGCCTTTTGTGCGCTGGTTTTCTCTTTTCATGGCTGGTTGTTTGGCGGTGATACGCATTGGGGCTATCCGCGGAGGGCTGCGGAGAACACCTTTGATCCACGAAGGGCCGCGAAGGACCGCGAAGAACACCTTTTTTGTCCGTGGAGAACACGGGAATCAGGGTAGAAGCGATTTGATTCTGACCGAAGGCGTCCTGTTTATGTTGCACTTTGAATGGGATTTTCCGAATTTTAGCGATACGCAGCTGAACAGCAGTTTACGATAGGGTAGAACGTTGACGGGTTCTCAGAAAGACGGAGCAGTTCGCATTGCCATTATTGGCGGCGGGGTCGCAGGGTTGACCGCGGCTTACGAGCTGGCGGGCGCGGGCAATGCGCAGGTGCATATCTTCGAGAACGGGCCGGAGCTGGGCGGGCTGGCTTCCGGCTTCAAGGGGCGGGAAAGCTGGGCGTGGCCGCTGGAAAAGTTCTATCATCATCTCTTCACCAACGATTACGATATTATGCGGCTGACGGAGACGATCGGCGCCGGCGAACTGTTGGAGATCCACCGGCCCTCGACCGTCATGCATCACCGGGGCGCGAACTATCCGCTGGACAGCCCGACGCACATGCTGCGGTTTCCGCACCTTTCGATGGCGCATAAGCTGCGAATGGGGATGGTGCTGGCCTATCTGAAATATCATCCCCGTCCGCCGTGGCGCGCGTTTGACCGGCTGCTGGCGGATGAATGGCTGGCGCGGTGGATGGGGGAGACGGCCTACGGCAAGCTGTGGCAACCGATGTTGGAGGGCAAGTTCGGCCCGCATTTCCGGGATGTTAATCTGGCCTGGTTCTGGGCCAGGGTCTACAAACGCACGCCGCGTCTCGGCTACTATCGGGGTGGCTTTCAGGCGTTCGTGGACAGGCTGGGCGCGGCCACGCGTGACCGGGGCGTTACGATCGAGACGAATGCGCCGGTGCGGGCGGTGACGCCGCTGCCGGACGGCGGCTTCAGGGTTGAGAGTGGGGAGACGAGTGAAGGCGGTGAAGCGCCGGCCGCGCACAGTTTCGATGTCGTGCTCTCGACGGTGAGCCCGGGGCTGATGCAGCGGCTTGCGCCGGAGCTGCCCGACAGTTATCTGTCACAGCTGGCGTCGCTGCGCCATATGGGGGCGGTGGTTATGACGGTGGCGCTGGACCGTCCTCTGCTGAAAGATACGTATTGGGTGAACGTGCCCAAGACGGAAGGGCTGCCGTTCCTGGTGCTGGTTGAACATACCAACATGATCGACCCAAGCCACTACGGCGGCGATCACCTGCTGTATCTGGGCGATTATCTGGAGCCGTCGCACCGTTATTTCTCGATGTCGCAGGAGGAGTTGCTGGCGGAGTTCCTGCCGGCGCTGCCGCGCTTCAACAGCGAGTTCCGGCCCGAGTGGGTGACGGGCGCGTGGCTGCATCGGGCGACCTATGCGCAGCCGGTGCCGGTGCGGGGCTATGCCGGGATGATCCCGGAGCTGCGCACGCCGTTGCGGGGCCTCTATTTCGCATCAATGAGCCAGGTGTACCCGTGGGACCGGGGGACGAACTATGCGGTTGAGATTGGGCAGCGGGCGGCGAGGATGATTTTGGAAGACCAGGGGATAGGGGTTAGTGATCCCACTTGTGAGCGATGATTCACTTGTTGTGACCTTTTGGCGGTGAACCGGTAGCAGGTCCCGGTGTGGACGCGCAGCGCGGCTGTTTTTGACAGGCGCGGAGGGGGAGAGTAAGGTAGCGGCAGGCATTCAACATACGGCATGCAATGTTCCGGCAGAGGTTTTACGGCGGTCTGCCGGGATTGGGAGGATAGGAACCTACTATGGCCAGTGGCAATAACGACCAGCTGGGAGAGACCCCGTTCGACCCGCGGATTGAGGCGAAGTTGGGGATACCGATTAAGAATATCGTGGCGGTTGCGAGCGGCAAGGGCGGTGTGGGCAAGAGCACGGTCAGTGTCAATCTGGCGGTGAGCCTGGCGCAGAGCGGCGCGCGGGTTGGCCTGCTGGATGCGGATATCTATGGGCCGAATATCCCGATCATGATGGGCGTGGAGGCGATGCCTCCGGTGGAGGCGGGCAAGCTGATTCCAGCTGAGGCGCACGGGGTCCGATTCATGAGCATGGGCTTTCTGCTGCCGCCGGAGCAGGCGCTGATCTGGCGGGGACCGATGCTGCACAAGGCGATCCAGCAGCTGTTCTCCGATGTGCGCTGGGGCGAGCTGGACTATCTGATCGTGGATTTGCCGCCGGGTACGGGGGACGCGCAGCTTTCGCTGGCGCAGATTGCGCCGCTGAGCGGCGGGCTGATCGTGACGATGCCGCAGATGGTGTCGGTGGCGGATGCGCGGCGGGGCGCGGCGGCGTTTGAGCAGCTGGAGGTGCCGATCCTGGGCGTAATCGAGAACATGAGCGGTGAGATCTTTGGCCACGGGGGCGGCGAGACTGCGGCCCGCGAGCTGGACACGGACCTGTTGGGTGTTGTCGCCCTGGAGGCCGAGATCAGCGCGTCGGGCGACCGGGGCAGGCCGATCGTTGCGGCCAACCCCGCGGGCGCAGCGGCGCGTACGTTCGGCGAGTTGGCGCAGAAGGTTGTGGCGCAGTTGCGGGCGCTGTCGGGAGGCAGCCAGCCGCATTTGAAGATTGTTTGAAGTTTTCAGTTTCTAGTGAACACCAGTCGGGCGCGATCGTTGGAAGGCCGCGAAGAGAAGATAACATTCAGTAACGGCTGGTTTTAGGAAAGGAATATGCCCGGCGGACGTCACAAATTCATGATGTCCGCCGGGTTTTTGGGGGAAGGGGGGAAGCCGGTCCTTACTGCAGGGCGTTTACCTCCTGGAGGAGTTGGAGAGTTCCTTGCAGATCGTCGAGGTCGGTCAGGTCCAGGTCGGGCGTGTTGACGTTCGCCAGGGGGAGCAGACCCTCGGCGGTGGCCGGCACGCCGGCTACGAGGGGATACTCGTTGGTTTGTTCGGAGAAGTAGGTCTGCGCCTCGTCTGAGAGCAGGAAGGCGACGAAGGCTTCGGCGGCGGCGCGGTCCTTGACGGTATCGAGGATGCCGACGCCGGCCACGTTGATCATCGAGCCGGCGTCACCGGCGGATGGGTGGTGGTTCTTTGCTTTGAAATCGGGATCTTCGGCGAGGAATCTGTACAGATAGTAGTGGTTTACCAGGCCCAACACGACCTCGCCCTTGCCGGTGGCCTCGACGATCGGCGTATTCTTGGCATATATTTGCACGTCATTGGCGATCATTGCTTCGAGCCATTCCTGTGCGCGGTCCTCGCCTTCGAGCACGCGGACGGCGGTGACAAAGGCCTGGAAGCTGCCATTGGTAGGCGCCCAGCCGATTTTTCCCTTCCATTCAGGATCGGTCAAGGCCCATATGTCGTCGGGCAGGTCGTCCTCGCTGAGCATTTCGGTGTTGTAGACGAAGACGCGGGCGCGGCCGCTGGCGCCGACCCAGTCGCCGCTGCCGCTTTGGAAGCGGGGATCGACCCTATCCAGGATTGCTGCCGGCAGCTGGGTGAAGCGGCCCGCCAGTGAGAGCGCGCCGAGCGCGCCGGCGTCCTGGCCGAAGAAGACGTCGGCCGGTGAATTCTGACCTTCCTCCAGAATGGTGGCCGCCAGTTCGGCAGTGCCGCCATAGCGGACGTTGACGGTGACGCCGCTTGTTTCCTGGTAGCGCGCAAGCAGAGGCCCGACCAGATTCTCGTTACGGCCCGAATAGATAGTGAGCTCCGTGGCTTTGCCGGCGCTCTCGGTTTGCGCCGGCGTTTGGATTGGCACGCAAGCGGTCAGCAGGAGGCCGGCCAGAACGACCAGAACCAACTGCACACCGCCCATACTCTTCACAGACATGTAGGACTCCCTTGCCATTTGTGTACCTGGGTTAATGCGCCTCTGTTTGCAACTGCCTGTTGTGAAGCCAGGCTGCGCTCCGTCCGGATCGGAGGTGACAGGAAGGCCTGTAAACAGGTACGCGCCCGCATTGCCATTAGCAATGCCGCGCGCCAGAGAAGTGTAGCACATCTGAGGGCTGAAATTTGGCGAAAACGGGCGTATTTTTTTGCGGTAGTCATAAAGGCGGCCGTTAAGGTAGGTTTACTGGGGAGTTAACTTTCGTTGCGCGGGGGAAGTTCTTGGTCTTAATGTTATTGCTCAGCCACATACAGTGTGTGTCTTAACCGGCCCTTCATCGCCGCCGCCATTCCGGCTTACTGATTGCGTATTCGGAAGTCAGCCGCCAGGTTGGTTGGGACGCACTGTCGGCATGCCGCGATGGTGGGGAAGAACCAGTACGGTGGGTAGCCAGAGGGGGGCGTTGCGGGGGCGCAGCCCCTGCACAAGGGAGGCCGCTTGCGGCCGACCGCCCATATGCGATGAGAGAGTAAAGAGGAGTGAGAAAGCGGGATCCAGTTGGATCCCGCTGCAATTGAATATGTTGGGGCTGGGGGGCCCTTATGCCGGGACGGGCGCTTGGACGGAGTAGGAGAGCAGGCGGTATTGGGGGACGCGCTCGGTGTCGGGTTTGCGGCAGCTCAACGGGATGATGAACTCGGATTCTTCGGCGCGAACGAAGAGCTCATGGACGAGGTCATCGCCGTTGGAGCGGAAGCGGCAGGTCCATACGTCGTCTTTGTGGTCGGCGTCGAGGAGGGAGAAGGCGTCGAGCGATTGCTGGTGCGTTTCGGCGCGCAGGTAGTATTCGGCGGCCTGGACGGGTGCCTTATAGCAGGAGCGGCCGCGGTAGTGGTCGAGGGCGTATACGTCGCCGGCGTTGTAGGAGTCGACGATGGCGGTGGCGTCCTCTGCGCCGAGGCGGCCGTAGTAGAGGCCGTGCGGCAGGACGATCATGGTGGCGGCGAAGCGGTGGCCGCCGGTGTGAGTGGTCTGCCAGACCTGGTCGCCGGCGTAGGCGGACATGGTGAGGTAGACGGGCACGCCGAGCGTGGCGCAGCAGCGATCACGGCTGCCGTTGGTGCAGACGAGGAAGAGCGGCTCGTCGTGTTTGTGGACGGCGTAGCGTTCGGGCGCGGTGCGCAGTTCGGTCACCATGGCGGGCAGATCCATCGCGGCCAGGTCGGTGAAGGACTGCAACTCGAAGCGATAGAGGGCGGCTGTATCCTCCATGGAGAGGCCGATGAAGAAACTGATGGAGGAGCCGTTGCGGGACTCGGCGTGTTTTATGAGCTGGAGGCGGGCGCCGGGCGTGGCGGCGACGGCTTGCTGGAGGTGTTCTTTGAGCGCGTCGTCGAGCTTGCTCTCTTCCATGGCTTTGCCGCCCCAGACGCCGGGATATTCGAGCACAAACCATACGTCTGTGGCGTTGCCGGCTGTACCGTAGATGGCTTCGCCGGAGGTGTGCGAAAGTTGTGAACAGACATGGCCCATTGTCATTTTATGTCTCCCTGGAGTTGGCGCTTTTGAGAATTTCTACCACGATTGCGCACAAGGCGCAAGTCAGTTGTTTCCGTCGGCAGTTGCGTGTTCGCCGGTGTGGCGGGGATCGACGACCCAGAACCACATGAGCAGGACGCCGAGCAGGCCGGCGGCGGCGCTGAGGGTGAAGAGATAGCCGTAGCTGAAGGTGGCCAGCCAGCTGCCGACAAGAGGGATGACGACATTGATGGCGCCGATGATGGAGTTGGTGGCGCCGACATAGGTGGGACGCTGCTCGGGCCCGACGAACTCGAGCACGATCATGAGGCCGGAGACGAAAGTGGCGCTGAAATAGACGCCGAGGAGCACGAAGACCAGATAGTAAAGGAGGGGAAGTGTCGCCAGACCGGCGATGACATAGGCGGCTGTGGCGGCGAGCCCGCCGAGTACGAGCGACGGTTTGTGGCCGATGCGGTCGGCGACCAGCCCGAAGAGGAGATTGCTGGCCGATTGGCCGACGAGCAGGGCGACGGTGTAGTTGCCGACGGTGCCGCCGGACACGTCCCATTTGGTGACGGCGGCCGCGGTAACGAAGGCCATTCCCATGCCGCCGACGGCGAGCAGGCCGCGGGCGATAAGGAAGCGGCGGAAGTTCTGATCGCGGCGCAGGATGAGGCCGAGCCTGGTCCAGATACGCAGGCGGCTTTCGGCGGTGCGCGGGACTTGGCGCACGGGTTCGCGGGTAAGCGCGAGGACTGCCCAGCCGAGGAACATGAGAATGGTCGCCAGCCCGAACAGGATAAGGAAATTGCGAGGGAAGGGCAGTGTTTCCAGAATGCGGCTGCTGCCGATGGCGCCGAGCGCGCCGGTGATGCCGCCGACGAACATGGTTACGCCCATGAGGCGCCCGCGGCGGTTGGCGGGAAAGCAGACGGCGAGCAGGTCCTGCCAGGCGGGCGCGATGATACCGGCGCCGAGGTTGTAGATCGCGAATGCCAGCAGGAAGAGGGCGAGGGCCCAGGAGGGCGACCGGACGGCAAGAAAGGTTGTGGCCGTCAGCAGGACGAGCGGCATGCGTTCGGCGAAGAATCCCAGATTGATGAGCCAGGGTTTTTTGCGGTCGGTGCGTTCGATGGGGCCGGCGCTGAAGAGCTGGGGAAAGAACCAGCCGCCGTTGGCGATGACTGCAAGCAGGCCGAAGTAGAAGGGGTTATCGGTGAGCCTGCTGACGAAGAAGGGGAGGATGGTGGTGGCCGACATGAGGCTCTGGGCCAGGAGGAAGAGGGAGCCGTCGATGACGTTGACGGAGAAGTTCCAGTTGTAGTTGCGCCATACTTCGGCTTCGATATCTTCATCGGAGCGGACGGCGGTAGGCAGATCGACCTGCAGCATGCGGCGCACCATGGCGATGGCGAAGCGGCGGGCAGGGATAATGGTTCCGAGCATTGGGGATTCCGTGGACTGCAGTTTTTAGTAGTCGGTTTTCAGTTTTTGGTGAACTGCCGCGTACGTACGATGGTGTTGAAGACTGGTGGTTCGTGATCACTGAAGTATAGGGGTGTTCGGTTTGCTGCGCTACTTTAGGGGGGGTGTGGAACGGCGGAACATCTGAAAACCTTTAGATCCACGAAGGGCCACGAAGGACCGCTAAGAACACCTTAACATTTTCTGATCCAGGGAGGACACGGAAGGCACGAGGAAGGGGTGTCCCGCTGGGGGAGGGAGCAAAGGGCGGCTGTCGGCTGAGAAAAGTGGTCATATTGGGATGTAGGTTGGGCGTGTATAATTGTGCCATACTCTCCCGCCCGGAAGGGTGCCGGAGGGCGGAGAAGCGGATTCCTACACAGTACACGGAAGCGGGTGCGAACTGCCATGCTGACTTTTGCCGAGAAGATAATTTTTGTGGCGGCGGTGGCCGTCTCTATGTATGTGAGCTTCGTACAGTTCCGGCGCGTCTATGATGTGGTGCGGCGGGGGGAAGGGGAGCTGCCAACTTGGGGTGAGCTGGCGGGACGGCTGGGGAAGGCGGCGAGCAGGTGGCTTACTTTCGGCAGTTTGTGGAAGAGCCGCGGCGGCGCGGGTGTCTTTCATGCGTTGATCGCTTGGGGGTTCGTCTTCTATATGCTGGTGAACTTGGGCGATGTGTTGCAGGGGTATCTGCCGATCCGCTTTCTGGGCGAAGGTTTCATCGGCGCGGGATACCGTTTTCTGGCAGATGTCGTGACGGTTGGGATATTGACGGGCATGGTCTATTTTCTGGTGCGGCGTTTTGTGTTGCGTGCGCCGGCACTGGGGTATCACGAGAATGTCATGCTGGTGGAGGGGGTGAAGGGCGGGGGCATCGGGCGCGATTCGCTGATTGTCGGTCTGTTCATTTTGCTGCACGTGGGGTTCCGGCTGCTGGGCGAGAGTTTTGCGATCGCGCTGGCGCGGCAGGCGACGGGTCACGGGGAGGCGGCGCAGCCGTTCGCGAATGGTGTGAGCCTGTTGTGGGGCGGTATGAACGCGTCGGCCTTGATGGTGGGGCAGCATGTGGGCTGGTGGGTGGCGCTGGGCCTGGTGGTTGTCTTTGTGCCGTATTTCCCGCGCACGAAACATCTGCACTTGATCATGGCGGGCGTCAACTTTCTGGCGCGGCCGCCGCGTACGTCGCTTGGCGAGCTGCCGCCGCTGGATTTCGAGGATGAGACGATCGAGGAGTTCGGCGCGGCGCGGTTGGAGCAGCTGCCGTGGCCGCACCTGGTGGATGCGTATGCGTGCATCATGTGCAACCGCTGCCAGGATGTATGCCCGGCCTATGTGACGGGCAAGGAGTTGTCGCCGGCGGCGCTGGAGGTCAACAAGCGCTTTGCGATCAACGAGCAGGCGGAGGTGATCGCGGCGGGCGGGGAGACGCCGCCTTTGCTCGACTACGCGATCAGTGAGTCGGCGGTGTGGGCGTGCACGGCGTGCGGGGCGTGCATCGACATCTGTCCGGTGGGCAATGAGCCGATGTTCGACATTATGCATTTGCGGCGCTACCAGGCGCTGACGGAGGACAGCTTTCCGGCGACGTTGCAGCAGGCGTATCGCGGGATCGAGCGCCAGGGCAATCCGTGGAATCAGAGCGCGCGGGACCGGCTGGCGTGGGCGGAGGGGCTGGCGGTGCCGACGGTTGAGGAGGAGCCGGAGGCGGATATCCTGTGGTGGGTGGGCTGCGCGCCGAGCTATGATCCGCGGGCGAGGGAGACGGCGCGGGCATTTGCGAAGGTGCTGAACCACGCGGGCGTGCGCTACGCGGTGCTGGGCGAGATGGAGAGCTGCAGCGGGGATGCGGCGCGGCGCTCGGGGCGCGAGGACCTGTTCTGGGGGATGGCTGAGAGCAATATGGAGGTGTTGAACGAGGTGGGGCCGCGGCGGATCGTGACGACGTGCCCGCACTGTCTGCACAGCATCGGCAAGGAGTATCACCAGTACGACCGGGGGGAAGAGCGGCAGCCGTTCGAGGTCATTCACCATACGCAGCTGCTGTCGGAGCTGGTGGCGGCGCGCAAGCTGGAGTACAACGTGCAGCAGGATGGGGCGGTTACGTTCCACGATCCGTGTTATCTGGGCCGGCACAATGGGATTGTCGATGCGCCGCGGACGCTGCTGCAGGCGGGCAATATTGAGCTGGAGGAGATGCCGCGGCACGGTCAGCAGAGTTTTTGTTGCGGGGCGGGCGGTGCTCAGTTCTGGAAGGAGGAGGAGCCGGGCGAGCGGGCGGTAAGTGCGGAGCGGTATGCGGAGGCGCGGGCGACAGGTGCGGATACGGTGGCGGTGGGGTGCCCGTTCTGTTTGACGATGATGTCGGACGCGGCGGCGGCGGCGCAGGAGGGCGTGGTGGTGAAGGATGTGGTGGAGTTGATTGCGGAGGGGTTGGAGGCGGAGGTGGGGTGATATGGGAGAGCAGAATCTGGTCTATCTGCGAGGGAAGACTAAGGGACATTTTAGCTTCTGTTGATCCACGAAGGGGCACGGAGAACGGCAACTGCAACGGCAACACCTTTTTCCACGAAGGGCCACGAAGGACCGCGAAGAACTGCAACGGCAACTCCTTCTGTCCACGAAGGGCCACGAAGGACCGCGAAGAACTGCAACGGCAACACCTTCTGTCCACGGAGGGCAGCGGAGGACCGCGAAGAACTGCAATGGCAACACCTTCTGTCCACGGAGGGCAGCGGAGGACACGGGGGCGCTATGGGCGGCGGGGGGACGGGGGAGGAGACTGGTGCGGGAGCGGTGAGGCCTGGTTTTGGAGGGGGGCGTTGCGGGGGCGCAGCCCCTGCACAAGGAAGGGTCGAAGGCCCGACCGCCCAGAACTGCAGTAGTCGGTGGTCAGTGGGAGGAGACGGCGCGTGGAGGGTGCTAGCGTATTGGGGGGCCGACGAGGGTGGCGGTTTGGAAGACGGCGAAGAAGAGGAGGGCGCAGAGGAGGGTCCAGGCAAGGCTGTGGACGATGCGGGATTCGCGAATGAGGGGCTGGCGGCCAAAGCGGAGGATGGCGGGGGCGGGGGCGCGGTAACGGGGCAGGAGGCCGATTGCGATGATGGCGCCGCCGGCGAGGCCGCCCATGTGGCCCCAGTTGTCGACGTTGGTGACCGAGAAGCCAAGCACGAGGTTGATGATCAGGAGCACGAGCGCGGATTGGAGCATCGACTGGCCCTGGCGGCCCATGTTGTCGCGAAAGCGATAGAAATAGACGATGGTTGCGCCGAGGAGGGCGAAGACGGCGCCGGATGCTCCGGCGGAGAGGGCGGGCGAGAAGGCGTAACTGGCGATGCTGCCGAGGAGGCCGCCGAGCAGGTAGATGACGGCAAAGCGAGCGTGGCCGAAGTGGCCTTCGATGATGGGGCCAAGCCAGAAGAGGCCGATCAGGTTGGAAATGAGATGGATGGGGCCGATGTGGAGGAACATGGCGGTAAAGAGGCGCCAGCTTTCGCCTTGCATGATATGCCAGTTGGATTTCATGCCGAGGTCGAAGAGGACGCGCAGGTTGGTGGGGCCGTTCCAAACGCGGTATTCGATCAGGCCGTAGAGGAAGGTGGCGGCGAAGACGATGAGATTGATGGCGATGAGGGTGCGGCTGACGCGCGGGGGGACGAGTGGGATGAAGAATGACGGCGGTTCCGGCGGGCCGTCGGCGATGACGCTGGGGCCGACGCTTGGACGGGGGGCGTTGCCGAAGAGGTTCATTGCGGCCCGGCTATAGATTTACGGGCGACCAGTCGACGCGACATTTTTCGGCCTCAATAATGCTGATGACCTTGTCGACGGTTTCTTCCTGGCGATCGTCGCGATTGACCACGATGTATTGGAACTCGTGCAGCTGCTGCAACTCTTTTCGGGCGGTGGCGATGCGCATCTTGAGCCGGTCGGGGGTTTCGGTTTTACGCTCGCGCAGGCGCCGCATCTGCTCTTCTTCGTTTTCAGCGACCAGGAAGATGGTCACGGCCTCGGGAATGAGGCGACGGATGGTGGCGGCGCCCTGCACGTCGATACGGAGGATGACGTCCTTGCCGCTGGCCAGGGCCTTGCGGACGTGGGTTTTGGGGATTCCTTTGTAGTCGCCGTAGACGACGGCATACTCCAGGAGTTCGTCGGAGTCGATCATTTCGGCGAATTCGCCGACCGAGACGAAGTGGTAGTCGACGCCTTCGGCTTCGGAGGGCCGGCGGGGGCGGGTGGTGGCGGTGACGACGAAATGGAAGGGGAGATTGCGCTGCTTCATCAGCGACAGGGTGGTGTCTTTGCCGACGCCGCTGGGCCCGGAAATCACCACAAGAATTGGGTGAGGCTGATTCTGCTGATCGTAGATCGGGGTCACATCGTCCTGAATATCTAACATAGAAGAAAGACGCATCCCATTGGAGTTTTGAGTTTCCGTTTTCAGTTATCAATGGCGGTATACGAGCGGCCGCCTGCTGACTGAGAACTGACTACTGACAGTTAGAAACGAAAACCACTCTGGCACGCATCACCATCGCTTTGTGCCGGGCATTTCGATGGATATAATGATGGACAATTGGAAGTCCATGCTTGCGAAAGGTACGTGGAACAGTATAGTTCAATTTAATAATGAGCGAAAAATTGGGCGCGTATTGATTCTGCGCCGCGGTGGAACGGCAGGGGTGAGGGGTTAGGGAACTGCGGAACGGCAGGGGAAGATGGCCTTCCTGGTACGGGAAGGGACGCGAGGGTAAGCGGGGGCGGAGAGGGGCCGATGCCGATTTACGAATATTATTGTTTTGACTGCAGGAAGCGGGTGAGCGTGCTGTTCCGCACGATGGCGGAGGCGGAGGCGGGCGCTTCGGCGTGTCCGGACTGTGCGGGGGAGCGGCTGCGGCGGCTGATGAGCCGTCTGCGGGTGCTGCGTTCGGAGGAGAACCGGATCGAGTCGATGGCGGATGATCCGGCGCTGCTGGCGGGGTTGGAGCGGGAGGATCCGCAGGCGCTGGCGCATTTTATGCGCAAGATGAGCGACGAGACGGGCGAGCCGCTGGATGCGGAGATGAACGAGGTGATGGACCGTTTGGAGTCGGGGGAGAGCCCGGAGTCGATTGAGTCTTCGATGCCGGATGGGGAAGGACAGGGGTTGGGGGATGGGGATTAGAGGATAGGGAACTGCAAAGGGGGGAGCGAAGAACACCTTTTACTGCTTTGATCCACGAAGGGCCGCGAAGGAACGCGAAGAACACCTCTTACTGCTTTGATCCACGTAGGGCCACGAAGGACCGCGAAGAACACCTTTTACTGCTTTGATCCACGTAGGGCCACGAAGGACCGCGAAGAACACCTTTTACTGCTTTGATCCACGTAGGGCCACGAAGGACCGCGAAGAACACCTCTTACTGCTTTGATCCACGAAGGGCCGCGAAGGAACGCGAAGAATACCTCTTTACTGCTTTGATCCACGAAGGGCCACGAAGGACCGCGAAGAACACCTCTTACTGCTTTGATCCACGAAGGGCCACGAAGGACCGCGAAGAACACCTCTTACTGCTCTGATCCACGAAGGGCCGCGAAGGACCGCGAAGAACACCTCTTTACTGCTTTGATCCACGAAGGGCCGCGAAGAACACCCTTGGGGCGTAGCGAGGGGTTGTTTGTCTGCGCGGGGGTACGAGGTGTGGCTCTGGTGGGGACCGGACGGGTTGGTTAGATCTTTTCAAAGTGATCTACGGGGACGACGAAGATGGTAGCGCCGCCGACTTGCTTTTCGACGGGAGCGGGGATGTGCATTTCGCCGGGCTCCATGACGGGGGGCAGGGGGGTGACGTATTGGATGCGGCTGGTGCAGCTTTCACGGAAGACGGTCAGGACATCCTGCACTTGTTCGTCCTCGACGCCGCAGAAGATGGTTGCGTTGCCGATACGCAGGAAGCCGCCGCGGGTGCCGGTAATGGTAGCGGAGTAGCCGCGCCGTCCGAGGCGATCGAGCAGATTAGGGCTGTCTTCTTCGTTGACGATGGCGATTACGAGTTTCATGTTTCTAATGTAAGTTCAATTCGAAACGACGATTATTCGCGCGTACAGTTGACAAGGTAGCTCACCAAGAGAATCACTTGAATAATATCTCATTTTGACTAGTTCTGTCTATTGGCAAAAGTGGTCGTTGACGGCATGTGCAAGGAACTGGGTGTACGTTCCCGGCGAATGGAGCCAGAGCAGGTCTGTGTCGACAGCGAACTGGTGGGTATCTGTGCCATTGACGAATTCCAAGCCTGGGAGAAGGAAACGGGTTTGCCTAGTCATTTGTGGGCGCTCCGGTTGGAACACGCGTATGTCGCTTCCTGCCGATGCCCTGATCATTTATCGGTCGCCATATTCTCAAATTCAGAGAGAACGACTGCGTCCGTCCCATTCTCGGTGAGGATTTTGGGCGCGCCTTCCAGGCTGCCGTCGTAGAGGCCGGCGATCAGACGGAGCGGACCGGGCGGCAGCGTCGCAGGCAGGCGGAGACTGAAGCTACTGAATTCGTCGGCCGAATTCAACTGCAGGATTGGGTCTGCCTGGGAAAGGGTGCCGCCGGACTCGTTGATCAGGTGGACGAATACTTTTTCCCCTCCGGTGAGTTTTTCTTGATTCCCCCTCCAGTCCATGTGAATGACCAGGATGCCGCCAGCGGCTATTGTTTGCGGGCTCAGTTGGCTTCTCACCAAGGTAACACCGTTTTCGAATGATGCGCCTGACGTCCGCCAACCCTGTGGGTCGGGTCGAGCATAGAGGTGCACCCAAAAGTAACCGACCTTCTCCTCGAAAACCTTGCGAAAGCCGGCGGCCAGCGCCTGTGGAGCAATGCTGGTAGCATCCCAATTGGGCGCGGGCGAGACGGGCAGAATGACCCTAAATACGTTGCTACCCATGAGGGAATCGACCACTTGCGCCGCACCCTCGGCGTCATGGGGTCTGGGCGGCAGCATGAATTTTTGGACATCCCCTTTATGGTAGTACGAGAGGGTAGGGTCAGGGAAGTTCTCGGCAATACGTACGTCATCTGCCGGCAACCCGGCGCTCCAGCGATCCAACGTCTCGGCCAGCCCCCGCCAGCCCGATGACCTGGTGTTGAAATAGTGATTGTTCAGGCCGAAGACGTTGGCGGCAAGAACAAGGATCAGCAGCGCGGCGGCTAAAATCGGGCCGAGCGGAAGCCTGGCGAGAAGAGTAGGCCGGTGGGCAGCGGCGTCTTGCGCGCTGGGTGCGGCCGCTTCACCGTCGACCCAGAGACGCCAGCGCCAACCCAGATGGGTATCAACCCAAACGCTCAACCTCGCCGCACTAGCGCTTATCAACAACAGGAAAGGCGGCAATGCCGCGACCAGATAGCGCTCATCAAATATCGGGCGTTGCCGCGAGCTGATCCACGTCGCCACGAGAGGGATGAACAGGTAGAAGAGCAGAAAGACAGTTGCACTCGATTGGTCAAGCTGTGTCTGCTGTTGATCTCCTGCTCCGTTTGGGGGCCTTTCGTCAGTTTGGCTCTCGCCGTCTTTGCCCGCTACCGTCGCGCTACTGTTTTCGCCGCTGGTTTTGTTGCGCAGGCCAAATGCGACCCCTACGATGATTACAGATCCGGCCAGCAACGCTGCAACGAATCGCCAGATCGGATGCGGGACCGTTTCGCTCATGGCAAAGACACCGAGAGAGCGCCACAGCATTGCTCCGAAGGCGGGGGAATCGCCGTTGCCACCGTAGCCGATAAGTGTCTGCCATGCGCTGAACAACCAGGGCGCGAATAGGGCAACGGTCAACAGTTGCGCGAGGGCCCAACGCATCAGGAGCGCGCGATCGCCGGAAGGCCACGTTTCGAGGAATTGGCCGGCGCGGCGCAGCCAGAAGTTGCGTAGCAGCAAGAAAAGGACGAAGAAGTTGTGCGCCAGAATGACGAATGCGGCGTAGTAGTGAACGTTCAAAGCGGCCGCCGCGCATACGGCATAGGCTGCGGGCGCCGGCCAGAGCTTAGGCTGTTGGATAACGCGGAGGGCCAGGACAGTGGCAGCCACGGTCAGCGCCAGGCTCAGAGAGTACATACGGGCATCCTGGCTGTGCCAGATCGCGTAGGCGCTCACGGCTGTGAGCAGGCCGGCTGTCAGGGCAGTGGGCGCGCCCAGGCGAAGCTGCTTACCCAAATGGAATATCAGTGGGATGGCTACTGTCCCGGCCAAGACGGAGATAAATCGCAGCGCGAACTCATGCGTTCCGGCGACCTGGAGCCAGGCGTGCTGCAAGAGGTAGCTGCCTACGGGGTGAGGTTCTTGCAGCGCCAATGTTCGCGCCACGATCTGGGTAGGGGAGGGCAGGCTAAAGAAGTAGCCGAAGCTCTCGTCGCCGCGAAGTTCCCGAGAAGCGAGGCGGAAGAGCCTGAGCGCAAAGCCGATCAGGATGACTGCCAACAGCAGGCCGCGCTGAAGGTGCTTGTTGGACAGCGCGGCCTGACCGGCGCGCTGCAGATGCTCGCGGCCGAACAGGGGCGCGGCGGGGCTGGCTTTGCCGGCTGGGGGTGGCGCGGGCCGGCTTTTGCGCTGGTCGAAGGCAGCGCGCGTGCGTCGCCAGACGGTTCGCGCGGTCAGGGCTAACTGAAAGCGAAGGGCAATGAAGAGGGCGACCCAGCCTACGCCGCTGGCTGCCAGACCCCAAATTACGCTTCTGGGGCGATAGAGCAGTTCGAGCGTGCCGGAGCCGGCGGGCACGGGTATGGCGAGGAATGCGTGATGCGCCTGCGCCACCGGCAAAGACTGTTCACCTTGCCACAGCGCGTGCCAGCCGGGCAGCCACTTCTCGCTGAGGAAGAGAAACCCGCGTTGGGTGCTCTTGATGCCGATACGCAGATGGCCGGCGGCAACGCGCTCAACCTGCAGGTCGGCCTCGCCGCCGTCGCCGAGAATGATGCGCCCGTCCTGCCAGCTGCTGCCCAGCGCGTCGGCATCGGCGGGGGCGATCAGCAGCTCGTCGCGGATGTTGAAGGAGGGGTCGGCCAGCAGGGCAAGGGCTTCGCCGTCATCTACAATGCGGGCACTTTGCGTCCACCAGAGCCGCGGGGGGATTGACTTCAGGACGTGGAGATAGGTGGTCGAGCTCTGCGGCTGATTGAATTCAGCCAGCAGCTGACTCTCGACGGGCAGTTCGTGTCTCCAAGTGAGAACTGTGCCGGTTCCCGTCAGTTCCCACATGCGATCCAGGGGAAAATCCTGCAAAAGGGCGCTGTAATTGGCGTGACGCAATGGGCTTTTGCCAAGGACATCCTCCCAACCGAGGAGGAGGCCGCTGTTGCGCGACACTCGATGCTCGTTGTAGACGCGCGGCGGGAGCGAATCGGAACGCGCGGCCAGAGATTGATCCACTTCCAGCACTGCGGCGGCCTCGGGGCGCGCCAGCCCATCCCTTACTGCCGGACCGAAGTCAAGATTGTTGGTAAAGTTGACGAAAAACAGGTCGAGCAGCGCCAAGGGGATCAGGGCGATGAGGCGCGTGCGCGCGATCGGTTGGTCGGATTTCCATTTGCCGCGCGCAAGTGGAGGTCCGGCCAGAATGGCGAAGGTGAGGGCAATGAGCAGTGCGATAGCGCTGGGCCAGAGCAGGGCCGAGGTCGAGATATCGGCGCGGGCGGGAAGCTGCCGCCATAGCCAGAATATGGACAGGCCAGCGGCGATGGCCGCGGCGAATCCCCAGCAGAGTGTTTGCCTTTGGCGCGCGGTCAGGGTGGGCAGGAGCGCCATTCCGTAGCCGCTGAGGGCGCTTAGCGAGAAGACGACCAGAAAGATGGCCCGTTCCTGGCCTCGAAACAGGCCGCCGCCGGGCGCATATTGAAAAAAGAGGCTGTATAGGGGAATCCTGCCGCCGTAGGAGAGGAGGAGGGCAGCACCGCCGCAGATTACGAAGTAGAAGGCTGCGGCGCGGGCGTGTGAATCGGCGCCGGACAGCGAGAAGCCGGATGAGAACAGGGCGGCGACGGCGATGAAGGCGAGGCCAAGCGCGGCCACGCCTACGTATTGCGGGGAATACTCCGTGAGCAGGCCGGGCAGCAGATACTGCAAAGTATCCCTAAAGGCGAAGCCGCCGCTCGCCTCCTGGAAGGAGAGCGAGGAGCGAAGGGAATGTTGCACAAACTCATAGACCGGCCAAAGTTGCGCCAGGGTCAAGAGGAGCAGAACGGTGACATAGGCGGTTACCATGCCGGCGTACAGCAGCACTCGCAGCGAAACGGCCCGATAGGCGGGACCGCTTGCATTGCTTCTTAACGGTTGCCTGCGCAACTCGCTGACGAATAGCATCAGCATCCAACCAGCAACGGCATAGGAGAGGAACAGAAAGGTCTGGGGATGGCCGCCGAAGAAGGCGACCGCGTGTACTGCCGCCGCGGCCAGCCAGCGTTTCCATTGGGGGAATACACGGCAGAGAGGCGTTGCCGCGCGGGGCGCGGGTTCGCCATCCGCACTGGATTCGGAGCTGCCGGTTCGGGCGCAGCCGGCTCCCGGCAGGAGCAGAAGAAGGATGGCGGGCAGCCAGACGGCGACGCGCAGGATCCCGAGCTGCAAGGGCACATAGCCGGTGAGGTAGCCGGAGAATCCGAAGACGGCGCCGGCTATGAATGCGGCCATTTTGCTGGCGGTCAAGCGGCGGACCAGCATGTAGGTGAAGAGGCAGGCGAGAAATATGTGGAGAGCGGCCTCGACCTGCAGCCAGTAGAGCCTGCCGGCGGCGCTGCGGTCGAAGCTTGTCAGGACAAGCAAGGCGTTGCTGACAGGGTAGAAGACGGCAGACTGGGCGTCGGCAAGGAAGGGGTGGCCGGAGAAGGTGTGCGGGTCCCACAGCGGCAGGCGCAGGTCGAGAATTGCGGACTGTTGGAAGAGGCTGAAGGGCAGGAAATGGCGGGTGAAATCACTGTCGGGGAAGGCGG
The DNA here is from genome assembly GCA_965116395.1 of Caldilineaceae bacterium. Lineage (GTDB taxonomy): Bacteria > Chloroflexota > Anaerolineae > Caldilineales > Caldilineaceae > Bin5. The sequence goes on along the minus strand of OZ220684.1, from coordinate 2,492,669 downwards.
CCAGGCCCAACAGATGCGGCGCAAAGAAGAGCAGTACAGACGCGGCGTAGGCCAGGGCGACAGGAAAAGACGGCGGCTGAGGCAGGCGCTTCATCTGGGTGTTGTTGGCGGGCATAGGCGGGTGCGTGCGGCGACCGGTTCGAGGGCGGGCCCGACTGATATGGGAAGGGAAGGACAGAAGCAGGTCATTGGCCGGTTTGTCATATTGATGAATTCGGCCAATGCCTGGCCAGCTGGAGGAGTGTCAAGCCTTTGGCGTTTGGGCGCAAGCGCGGACAGGTCTCATCAGTTGGGTGCGAGGGCGGGCAGCTTTTGCTGCAGGGCCTGGACGACGTCGTGGTGGACTTGCTGGCGTGCGCGGCTGGCGTTGATGACGGTCCAGCGGTGGGGCTGCTGTGCGATCAGCTGGCGGTAGCCGTGCTCTACGCGTTGATAGAAGGATAGCTCCTGGGCGTCGAGGCGGTTCCAGTCGCCGTCGGCGCGGCCGCGGTTGCGGCGGATGCCGTCGGCGGGCGGGATATCGAGATAGATGGTCAGGTCGGGACGGAGGCCGCCGGTGGCGTATGCGATGAGGCGCTCGAGCTCGGCGATGTCCTGCTGGTGGCCGTAACCCTGGTAGGCGAGGGTGCTGTCGGCGAAGCGGTCGCAGAGGACGATGTTGCCGGCGGCGAGGGCGGGGCGGACTACCTCGGCGACGATTTGGGCGCGGGCGGCGTTGAAGAGCAGGGTTTCGGCGCGGGCGTTCATTTCAGTATGGGCGAGGTCGAGCAGGAGCTGGCGGATGCCGTCGCCGATGCGGGTTCCGCCCGGTTCGCGGGTGGTGAGCACGGTGTGGCCGGCGGTGCGCAGGTACTGGGCCAGCAGGTGAATCTGGGTGGTCTTGCCGCTGCCGTCCGACCCTTCAAAGGTTAAGAACATACTATAAGACTCATAGCGAATGATCGGCCGGCGCTCAGGACGGGCTGAAGATGCGCACGCAGCGGTGGGGTTCGCGCCCGTAGCTGTGGCTGATGAGGTTGGCGGTGCGGGCCAGCTGGTGTTGCTGGCTGCGAATCGAGGCGGCCTGGGGGCTCAGCTCGACCGATTTCTCGCCTTTGAGGAGGCGTTGGATTGCGTTCTGGGTTTCGCGCATGGCGGAGTCGAAGATGACGTCGGGATCGTCGCGGCGCAGGTGGAAGACGTCGAGCAGGTATTGCTCCATCTGGGTGACGGTGTTGCTGCGCAGGACGTAGACGGGCACGTTCTGGCGTTCGGCATCGGCGATGGGCTGGGGCTTCTGGCGGAAATAGTTTTTCAGCGTCATGACGATATCGGCGTCGCGCAGCTCTTTGACGACTTCGATCGGGACTTTGAGGTTTTGGGCGGCGGTGCGCAGACGGTTCTGGCCGATGCCGTAGGGGAATACGCGCACGGCTTTGGGTTTGCCGTCGCCGTTGGTTTGGGGGGCGCCGTCGAGGCTCGACGCGATCTGGGCGGCGCGCTCGTCGCGTTTGCCGCCTCGCTGACGGCGGCGGGGAGTTTCGGGGCCCTGGCGGCTCTGGCCGATGCGGCCGGGTCTTTCCTGGCTTTCGACGTTTTCGATGCGGACCTGATTGTTGCTGTTGACGTAGCGGATTTCGGGAGAGAGGGTCCAGCCGCGCAGGAGTGAATCGACGGCCTCGGCGACCTTGTGGTGCACGATCATGCGCTGGCGTTCCTGGATCTCGATGAGGACGTCGAAGGTGGGCGGGGCTTTGCGCTCGAGCACGGTTTTCTGGGTGCCGCGGCGGCGGGCTTCCTCGTCGGACAGGGTGACGGTATCGATGCCGCCGACCAGGTCGGAGAGGGTTGGGTTCATGAGCAGGTTTTCGAGGGTATTGCCGTGGGCGGTGCCGATGAGCTGGACGCCGCGTTCGGCGATGGTGCGGGCGGCGACGGCTTCGAGCTCGCGGCCGATTTCGTCGATGATGATGGCTTCGGGCATGTGGTTTTCGACGGCTTCGATCATGACTTCGTGCTGCAGGGTTGGTGTTGCGACCTGCATGCGGCGGGCGCGGCCGATGGATGGGTGGGGGATGTCGCCGTCGCCGGCGATCTCGTTGCTGGTATCGACGATGACGACCCGTTTTTTGTCGCTGAGGACGCGGGAGGCTTCGCGCAGGAGGGTGGTCTTGCCGACGCCGGGCCGGCCGAGCAGGAGCAGGCTGCTGTCGCTCATGATGATGTCCTGAACGATGTCGATGACGCCGTAGACGGCGCGGCCGACGCGGCAGGTGAGGCCGATGACGGTGCCCTTGCGGTTGCGGATGGCTGAGATGCGGTGGAGGGTGCGTTCGATGCCGGCGCGGTTGTCGGCGCCGAAGTCACCGATGTTGTCGATGACGTGTTGCAGGTCGTCACGGGTGGTCTCTTCGGGGCTGAGGGAGACTTCGCTATCGGGGAAGCGCGCTTCGGGCAGGCGGCCGAGGTCCATGACAATTTCGATCAGATCGCTGGCGCGGCCAAGCTCCTGTAAGGAGACGCGAATGCGTTCGGGCAGGACAGCCAGGAGGAGATCGAGGTCATCAGCTATGTGTAGGGTCATTGTAGGGCAGTTTTGAGTTTTTGGTTTTTAGTTTTTTGTGACACCGCGCGTGCGCGGTGGTTGGTTGGGACGGTTGTTTGCAGGTCACGGGTCAAGATGGTGTCAGTGCCTCCCGCGGGTGCGGTGTGCGGAGGCGGGGCGGGTAGACGTAGGTGTAGGGCGATAGCGCCGGTGGGCGCATGCTTCGGCATACTGCAAGCCGTCTGCGTTTGATTGCCGCTGCGTGTCGGACGGATGGAGCGGCCGGCGCTCTGTTTGAACGCCGCCAAAGTCCGGCAGATGGAGTCGGCGGCGTTCTGTTTGAATGCTGCCAAAGTCCGGCAGATGGAGTCGGCGGCGTTCAAACTTCGGCATGGCGAGGGAGCCGGGCACGGCCTCCTGGACCGCTTCGAGGGCGGGCATGCGGTGGTCAACTGTGCGGCGCTGCCACTGGAGGATGTTGCGCACCATGAGCATTCTGTCGGTGAAAGGTGCGAAGCCGTGATCGTTCAGGTGGGCGTTGAGGCCGGTCTGGTAGGCGCGCACGCCGATGTAGGCGCGGGAGACGTGGGGCGCTTCGTCGATGCGCTGCAGGGCGAAGTTGAGCAGCAGGCGGGCGTTGTGCGGGTCGGGATTGTTGGTGTCGACCCAGAGGCGGATCCAGGCGCTGCGTTTGCCCCACAGGATTTGGACGGCGCCGGCGAGGCCGGGGCCGGGGTCGTTGTCGAGCACGTAGCGGGACATATGGACGTGGTGCGGGTTGGCGAGGATGGGCGGGATGCGGTCCTCTTCGGGACTGTTGGGCGCCATGCCCATCTCCAGTTGCTGGACGGGCTTGGGTGTTATGCGCTGGTAGAGCTGTTCGAGATCGGGTGCGTCGGCGGCACGCTGGGGCCGCACGTTCGGATCGGCCGGGGCGAGCTGTGCGCTGTCGAGCCGCCAGATGGTGACCTGGGTGAGGGGCACGAAGCCGGCCTGTCTGAAGGTATTGACGAGCAGGGGCTGGTCGGGCAGGTCGCTGAAGAGGCGGCAGACGTTTTTGGTGAAGATATTTTTGGCGCTGTAGGTGAGCAGTTTTTGCCAGATGGCGGGATGGCCCTGGGGTGCGTCGAGGGCAGGAGAGAGCAGGGTGACGTCGGCTTCGTGTGCGTGGGGGCGGATGCGCAACTGGATCAGTCCTTCGCGGGCGAGGCCGTTTTCTTCCTGGCGTAGCACGTAGGTGAAGGAGCTGTGGCGGTACCAGGGAAAGCGTGAGCGGAGTGCGGTACGCACAGGCGAAATCGATTCCAGCAGGATGCGCTCAATCTGGAGAGGCGTGGAGACGTTGCGCAGGCGCTGTAGAAGCAGGGCATCGCCTAAGGAAAAGGGGCGAAACGACAAATGGGCGTTCTCCTGAACAGTTTAGGGCGTACTGAGGATATTGTACTTGATTGTGGTGGGCGTTGCAAGGGAAGTTTTTGGGACTTCAGTTTTTAGTTTCTAGTGGGTGGCGGCGCGGGCGGTTGTCTGAAGCAGGATTTGCTGGATTTTGGGATGGTTGGGTGTCTGCTGGCGCGGGCGTGGTCGGACGAGCGTTTGCAAGCGTTGAATGTTAGTTTGATGCGTGTTCACGGGCGTTAACGGATTTGGGTGAGTTACGTCGCGCTATGTCTACATTTGTCGCGTTTTGTCTACAAATGTCGCGCCTCCAAAAAATTTTCTCTGCCGTTTTTGTCAGTGCGCTTTTGCATGTGTTGGCCCGTTTGTGGGGTCGATTTCCGGGACGGGTCGCTTCACTTACATTATACCTCAGAATTCTTGTCTTTTTGGGGATAATTTCCCCGCTGACTCCGCTTCCGGTTTATTTCCTCTATATCCTTTCTCAGTCCCCTTTTTCTCTGTCGCTCATTGCAGAATGTGTGGCCTCCATTTTGGGAGGCGCCTTTTGTCTAAACTGCAGTTCATGGGATTGGGGGGATGGGCGGGATGGGGGGTCGGTGAAGTGCCGGCCCGGCTTTTCTATTCTGGTCCGTTTTCGAGGCGGCCGGCGGGGGCTTTTCCCAGGAATTCAGAGGTTAACGGTTCGTCTTCGGTTTCGCCGGCGGCAGTCTGTACGAGATTCGTCCGATGCCCTGTGGCGCGATTCATGGGCCGGAGATGAAGGATTCACTGCTTTCCAAGAGCCATTTGGCGTCTTTGGGACCGAATGTCGTCACGCTTCATACGACCTTTTGTATGGGGCTGAGCAGTTACCGAACAACCAGGAGTTGCAGTTGAATCAGTTCACAATTTGCGACCGTTCCTCACTTCTCCCTGTTCATTTCTGACAGTAGGAGGGAACGGAGGCGTTTCCGAACGTTTCCGCAATCAACTTGGCGATTTCCGGATCGTAATCTTCCAGCTTTGTTGGGTTCGCCACCACATTGATGGGCAACCTTCCCTGAAACCAGAATGTAACTGTTTCAGCCCAATACTCCTCGACGTCCGTTGCAGCGTAGGCGCCCTGCCACAGACCAGCGTTCAGTGCAGCGGTGTAAAGTGCATATAGCCGCGGGCTCAATTCGTGGCCGCCGGGTTTGTCCTCCTCGATTGATCCTTGTATCGCGTGAGCAAATTCGTGGATAAATACGTAACAGTGCGGGTCGGATTCCGGTGCGACTGCCACCCACCCTGCGGAGGTAAAGAAGGCCTGTCCATCCGGGTCTTGTTCGGAAACCTCGGCTTCCGGCAGTTGGATGACTTTCTCACCCGCCGCATTAGTTTTGTAGATGACGATCCGAACATATTTGGGGTCTATGTCTGCAAGCAGGTCGGGTTTGCCGGAGAGCATGCCGGAAACGATCTCGCGCGCCTGCACCATTTTGCCATCAGAGACCTCAGTAGGGGCGACTATGACCACGCCACCAACCTCCAGGTATTTCTGATAGAAGAGATTGAGACCGAGGGGGAGAGGCGGCGGCGGAAACTGCTGCGGGACGACGATTGCCTGTGCGCGCGCCGACCAAGGGCCGCGAACGCCCTCGGCATTGCGGGCGCGGACCTGGAAGTAGTAGTTGCGGCCGTCGGTCTGGACGGTGTAAGTGTAGTTCGTCGCCGTGAGGGGACCGCCGATCGAGCTCCAGCGGCGGTTGAGGCTGTCCCATGCCCACAGCTCGTAGCTTGCGGATGTGGAGGTGGCATCCCAGGTGAGCGTGACCTGGCCGCTGGCGACGGTTGCGGTCAGGTTCTGCGGTGCAGGGGGGAACGCCGAGAGATCAGCCTCGGTGCAAGCAGCCAGATTGAGGCTCTTCAGGTAGGCATCCGTGAACATGTTGGGATGGGACAGGGTTGCGCCAGCAGGCAGGCAGAAACGGTTGCCGGCGAGTTGCAGACTCCTCAGGTTTCTGAGTGCGCTCAGATCGGGGATGGGGCCACTCAGATTGTTGTCGGTGAGATTCAATGCTCCCAGGCTGGTGAGGGTCTGCAGTACGAAAATCGGCCCGGTCAATTCGTTGTCGTTGAGAAGCAGCGTCTGCAGGCTGGAAAGGGCGCCCATATCCGGGAGCGGCCCGCTCAACATGTTCTGATAGAGGAATATCGTCGTCAGCCGTGTGAGGGCGTTCAGGTCGGGGATCGACCCGCTCAATTCGTTGTCGTCGAGGTACAGTTTTGTCAGGTTGGTCAGGGCGTTGAGGGCGGGGATCGACCCGCTTAATTCGTTGCGGCTGAGGAGCAGTTCATTCAGGCTGGAAAGGGCGCCCAGGTCGGGGATGGACCCGCTCAGATCGTTGTGACGGAGGTCCAGAGTTGTCAGGCTGGAGAGGGCGCCCAGACCCGGGATGGGCCCGCTCAACCTGTTTTCAGAGAGGTCCAGCTTTGTCAGCAGGGAGAGGGCGCTCAGATCAGGGATCGACCCACTCAGCTCGTTGTGAGCGAGGTTCAGATAGGTTAGATTCGTGAGAGCGCTCAAGGCGGGGATCGCCCCGGTCAGATCGTTGCCGCCCAGGTCCAGATACGTCAGATTAGTGAGAGTATTCAGTTGCGGGACCGGCCCGCTCAGTCTGTTGATGCCGAGGTTCAGATGTTTGAGGTTGGTGAAGACGCTCAGATCCGGGATCTGTCCGTTCAATCCGTTGTAGGCTAGATTCAGAAGTTTCAGGTTGTCGAGGGCGCTCAGGTCCGGGACCGGCCCGCGCAGGGAGTTGTATTCGAGGTTCAGCCTCTCCAGCTCGGTGAGTGCGCTTAGAACGGGGAGAGTTCCGCTCAACCTATTGAGACGGAGGTCCAGTCCAATAACGCGACCGTTTGCGTCGGTGACGACGCCGTGCCAGGTAGGGAGCGGCTCGTTGCTCAGCCAGTTATGGTTGTGCATCCAGTTAGCGCCGTCGGTTGCCTCGTAGAGCGCGATGAGCGCGCCGCGGTCGGTGGTCGCGGGTGTGGGCGTAGGCGTGGACGTCCCTGACGGGGCTGCGGTGGCAGACACCTGCGCGGACCACGCGCTCGTTGCCCCGCCCGCCACGGCACGGATATGGTAGTAGTTGGCCGTGCCGGCCGTGAGCCCGCGGTGGGTGTAGGTCGTTCCGGTCAAGGCGCCACCGATGGGTAGCCAGTCGTTGATCGCGCGATCCCAGACAATGAGAATGTAGCTCTCCGCATTCGTCACCACGCCCCATCTGAGCGTGATCTCTCCAGCCCCGGCTTCCGCGGTCAGCGCGGGCACAGAGAGTGCAATTGTGGTCGGCGTGGGCGTCACTGTTGATGCTTGCGCAGGCGCAGAAGTAGGTGTTGGTGTCGGCGTTACTGTCGGCGTTACTGTCGGCGTTACCGTCAGCGCTGCGGAGGCGGCGACGGTGGCAGACACCTGCGCGGACCACGCGCTCGCTGCCCCGCCCGCCGCGGCCTGGACATGGTAGTAGTAGGTCGTGCCGGCCGTCAGCCCGCGGTGGGTGTAGGTCGTGCCGGTCAAGGCGCCACCGATGGGTCGCCAGTCGTTGATCGCCCGATCCCAGACGATGAGAATGTAGCTCTCCGCGTTCGTCACCGCGCCCCATCTGAGCGTGATCTCTCCAGCCCCGGCTTCCGCGGTCAGCGCGGGCACAGAGAGTGCAACCGCGGTCGGCGTGGGCGTCGCTGTTGATGCTTGCGCAGGTGCAGAAGTAGGTGTTGCTGTCGGCGTTACTGTGGGCGTTACCGTCAGCGCTGCGGAGGCGGCGACGGTCGCAGACACCTGCGCGGACCACGCGCTCGTTTCCCCGCCCGCCACGGCGCGGAGATGATAGTAATTGGTCGTACCGGCCGTCAGCCCGCGGTGGATGTAGGATGTGCCGGTCAAGGCACCACCGATGGGTAGCCAGTCGTTGATCGCGCGATCCCAGACGACCAGGCGGTAGCTCTCTGCGGAGGCAACCGCGGTCCAGCGCAGTTCGATCGTGTTCGCGCCCGCAGACGTTGCGGTCAGCATGGGCGGGGACAATGTGTCCGAGGATTCTGTTTGCGCGTAGGTTGCTTTACCGGTGCGGAGGGAGAGTGCAGCGACGGCCGCGAGGAGGATGGCCAGGAGCAGGATGCCTGGAGGCCGCATGGACGGTATGCGTATATTTTCTTGCATAGAGAAGTGGCTCTGCGGCCGTTGACGTCAGCCTGCGAATTGAGGCCGCGGTGGGTAGTATACAGCGGGAACGTTTCAACATCAAGAGCCATTGCTGGCGTTCAATGCGTAATATCCGTGAAGGACTTTTTTCTTTGATCCGCGAAGGGACGCGAAGAACATCGAGGGCGTATCGGGGTTTGCTGGATTTTTTGAGATGGCGGGTGGTCTGTGGGGACTGGAGGGTGGGTACGGGTGTTGGACGAGAGTTCATGAGAGTTTATGAGCGTTTACGAGAGATTGGAGGGAAGATTGGGATGGGGGTCTGTTGGTGGGGTTGGTGGGGGTTGGCTGGTGTGTTTTTGGGTGTCGGCGGGTGGGCGGGGCGGTCGGGGGGTCGATTTTTGCGGTTGAGGGGACGGTGGCGGTGTTTGGGGGGTGAATTGGGGCTTGGATGGGCTGTTGGGGGGTGGGCGATGGGTAGGGAGGTATGGCCGCTGCTCTTGGGGCGGTGAATTTCTGTTATATTTTATTTAATTTTTCAAAATTCCTGGCCTGTTATGGCCAGGTGGGTGCTGACTGAGGAAATGCTCCGTAGTTGTCGGCGATACTTGATGCAAGGTCCGAGGCAGGGGCTTGGCCTGCAAGAGACGGGTTGTTGGCCAGTTCGGCCACTTTCTTTTGGTGCATTTCCTGGAGCTTTTGGAGCAGTTGGTGGATCTGGCTCAGTCGACTCTCCAGAATTTCTGCGGAGGGGGCGGCGCCGGGGGCGTCATACTCTGACGTCAGGCTGGCTTTCACGCAGGCCGGCGGCAGGGACATGGTTTGGCCGGTCAAGGGATCGCGCGGGGGGTTGGGCACACGGTGGGCGTAGACCTGTGCGAGTTCGGTGCGTTCCTTCATGTCGACCAGTTCCATTACATATTCGGTCATATCCTCTGGGCTGATAGGATCATCATCATCCAGGACTTCTGCCCATTCGTCGAGGTCCTCCTGTGTGTAGTTGCAGGAATGACGGTAGCCGAAGCGGCGCCGACCTTCTTCGGTGAGGACAGTTTGTAGGGATTCTTGGGGGCCGGACGGATTTTCGATCTGGGCGAGGCCCTGGTCGATGAGGTACTGGCTGCGGTATTGGTCCTGGCGGGCGGCGTAGTCATCGGCGGCTTCGAGGAGCTCGAGGTTGGCGTCGATGCCGGCGATTTCGGCGGCGGCCTGTTCGGTTTCTTCGAGGCGGATGGTATCCATGTCTTCGTCGGCGAGGCGGTAGAGGTCGATTTTTGCTTTGGCGCCGCGGCACATGGCGGTGAGGGCGGCGGGGGCGAGAGTGCCTGCGAGGACGCGGGCCATGGCGTCCTCGATTTGGTCGAGGGCTTTTTTGAGGCGTTCGGGGATGCGTTTGTCGAGGCGGGCGGCGGTGGAGGAGTTCTGGCCGCCGAGGGAGCGCCACTGGTGGGCCTGGTCGGCGGGGGGTCCGTGGGCGATGCAGTAGCCGTCGTACTGGGGCAGGCCCCGGCCCTGGCAGGGCGAGCCGTCTTTTCTGATGCCTTTACATAGGGTTTTGGCCATAGGTATGGTCCTCCATGGCGTGTGGACGCCATCCATCGTGTGTTGGGATGGATGGGGGGTATGGTTGATGCCGCCCGCCAGTTAGGAACTCATACCTACGCGAGGAAAGATGCGAGGTAGTGGAACTATTGTACTGTTTGGTGGGGGGTTTGTCAAGGGGTTTGGGGAGATTTGGCGGGATTTGGGGGATGTGCGGGATGGAGGGGGGCGGGTCGGTGGAGTGCCGACCCGGCTTTTCTATTCTGGTTCGGTTTGGAGGCAGGCGGTGAGGGCCATTTCGAGCATTTCGTAGGCTGAGGGTTCGTTTTCGGTTTGGTCGTTGGCGGCGGAATCTTCGGTAAAGGCGTCTTCGAATGCCTGAGAGAAAAATTGCGCCATCGAAAGCATACCACCGAAAAAGATCGACACGGCAACCATCTCGCTTTCAGAGTATTCCGGGCTATCTTCTTCGGTGAACACGTCGGCTTGCATGCAAGCGACGAACTCGTCCATGAGATGGGCATATTGTTGGATGTCGTCGGATTCATCGATTTTGGCTAGCGCGCTGGCGAGGTCGGAGAGGCCTGCGTTGGTTTCGGCGGCGGTGGGCTCTGGGGGGGTAGCGGGGATGGGGACGCAGGCTGACAGGAGAAGGGAAAGGGTTAGGATGATGGTGAAGATTGGGTGTCGATTCATTTGATTTCCTCGGGGGATTCTAATCCAGGTGGGCGATGCAGTAGCCATCGAACTGCTCGGGCCCTGGTTCATGACAGGGGCACCTGTCTTTATCAGACACTTTTGCATAGGACGCCGGCCAAGGTGTGTTCCTCCTGGCTTGCGATGGCGAGGCGTCGTCGGGCGGCAGGGCTGGGTGGGTCGTGGAACTGGGTGACGGCCGCCGGGGACGTTGGCCCAGGCGAAGGAATGTGCGAGGCCTGTAGGACAAGCTTATGAGGGGTATTGGGCGAAGTCAAGGCCCAGTATTGGTCATTAATTGTCTGGAGTGGGATTGGGGGGATGGCGGAGGGCGGGCGGGCCGAAATGTTGCCGCAGAGTCGCGCGCGGCGGCCGTTCTGCCAGTTCAGGCGGCTGGCCGCTCCTGCAGCTACCGGCTACTCACAGACAACGCCGTCGCTGTCACCGTCTCTCATATACTGATAGGCGGGATGGCTGCGGGGCACCGGTGCGATGCCGTGCCGGCGGGCTTCGGCGCAGGTGATGCGGCCGTTGCCGTTGTCGTCGTAGCAGCCAAGTGGATTGCTATCGCAATTGCCGCCCGCGCCCGACGCCGGCGGCGGCGTTGCGGTTGGAGGCGGCGCGGGCGCCGAGCCTGGTTCGGTAAACTGCATGGCGGTGCTGCTGCAGCCGGCCAGCACCCGTTCTGCGGCTGTGGCCTCGGCCCGGTCCATCGAGAGATTGTATTTGCGTTTGACCATCACGACCTGGTTTACGTACCAGCACGGGTTCAGGGCCGGCAGCCACTGGGCTAGGTCCTTGTCGACCTTCTGGTGTCTGTTCACACTGGGGCTGGCCAAGGTGAGGTTGAGCAGGTCGCGAGCGAATGCGCGCCGGGTGTTGTTGTCGGCGGCGCAGAGGCCGCTGTCGTGGGCTTCGCTGCGGGCGACGATGTGTTCGATGTCAGTTTCGCCGCGGTTGGCGAAGTAGCGGCCGGTGTACGGGCTGTATATGCGGCCGCCCTGTTGGGCGATGATCTGGGGCTCGACGCTTTGGGGGTAGGAATAGTCGTCGGCGTTGTAGTGCGAGCAGCGGTTTTCGGACACGATTCTGATGCCGCCCAGATTGCCGGCGCCGCTGCTCCCGCCCGAGGATGATGCGGTGGCGGTGGGAGGGACAGGCGCGGCAGTGGGCGGGATGGGTGTGTTGGTGGCTGTGGGGGGAACGGGCGTGGCTGTGGCTGTGGGGACGGCCGGGATGTCGGTTGCGATAGGAATGGCGGACAGTTCATGGCTTACGATCAGGAGCGGCGCGTAGACCCAGCCGCTCTGCTCGTTTACGCAGCAGAACTGCAGCCAGGTGGCTCTGAGGCTGTTGGCGGGGTTGCGGGCGCTGATGTCGAAGCGCTCGCTTTGGGCTACGGTGCCGATGATCGGGTATGTGTTTCCGGGCCCGGTTCGCACGTTGACCAGCCCGGTGTTGACCGTGAAATAGGGGTCGGGTTCCGGTGTGTGGGTCGCGGTGGGCGCGCTGGTGGCTGTTCGGGTCGGTCTGGGCGTGCGTGTGGCTGTGGGTGCGGTGGTCGGCCCGGGCGTAGGCGTGGCCGTGGGCGCGGTGGTGGCAGTCGATGTGCGGGTGGGTGCGCTTGTGGGCGAGGGCCCGGGCGTGTTGGTTAGGGTGGGCGTTGGGGTTGGTCCGGACGCGGTGGGCGTGCGGGTGGGTGTACTGGTCGGCGCCGGCGGCGGGGTGGTAGGCGTGCGCGTGGGTGTCATGGACGGTAGTTCGGGTGCGGGCACGGCCCTGCCGGCGTTCGCCTCTTCGAGCCTTTGCACGCGTTGCGCCAGCTCGTTGACCTGTGTCGACAGCTCGTTAATCTGTAGTGCCATGCCCGCCACGGTCGCTAAGAGTGCGACGAAGGCGAGGAGCGCGATGAGAATGGCGACGAATCGGAGAAATCGCTTCATGGATGTTCTGCTTTATGGAGCTTTGCGGTCCGGTTAGCCGAAGTGGCAGGCGAGCGCTACTTCCATCCAAGCGCGGCCGGGGCCGGACTTGGCGGTCTCTTGCGCGGCGGCGAGCTGTTAGAACTTGCTGTGGGTGCTGTGCGGCGGCGAGACCAGCTGTGTGCTGCACAGACACCAAGAGAAAATGAGGACAGTAAGGACAGTGGGAAACGTGAGGCGCTTCAGAGGCTCCTCTTCCCAGGCCGGAAACCTGCACACACATTACCCAATTCCACATTACCCAATTCCTGGGCGGCGGACAGGCTGCCTTGGCGCAGTTCTATGCCCTGCGAACGTTGACGCCGCCGGCCAAGTGGCCCGACTCTCAAAGTGCTATCGCACTTAAGGAACCGAAAACGGCGCTAAAGGCGCCTCGGGCATGAAAAAATCTGACCGATTCCGGTTATATTAACCGATATTGGAAACTAATTGACAATTGGGGCTATTCCAGGCCGTGAGGGCGCGGAACTGCGGGGGGAACTGCAGGGAGAACTGCAGGGGAACTGCGGGGGTTAGGGGGCTGAGATAGCGCGTGGGAGGGAAGACTCTGTTTGCTAGACTTATTGCTGGGGAAGAGTAAGCACGGTGGATAGCAGGGGCGGGGCGTTGCGGGGGCGCGGAACTGCGGTTTTTAGTAGTCAGTTTTTAGTTCTGAGTGAACTGCGAACGGCAGTGGTCAGTGGCACGGGACGGCAAGTAGGGGTGGAGACACTGCTGGCCAGACACGCTGCTGGAGCCGCACGGCTGGAATGAGCACACAAGGTCGGAACTGCAGTTTTTGGTAGTCAGTTTTTAGTTTTCAGTGGAACACCAGTCGTCAGGGGAACACTGGAGATTAGCGGTCGATGGTCGGTGGGTTGAGGCGGCAAGTGGGGGAGGAGACACTGTTGGCTAGACACGCTGCTGGAGCCGCACGGCTGGAATGCGCACACACGGTCGGTGAGGGATGGTTTTGTAGGGGGGCGTTGCGGGGGCGCAGCCCCTGCACAAGGGAGGGCGCTTGCGCCCGACCGCCCATAAAACAGAGAATGAGGAGAGAGTAAACTCCTTCACTCGCCTCATTGATGGTTGCGGATCAGTTGTGGCTGGGTCGTTACGAGGATTGTTTGAAAGGCGGTCCGCTTTCGGAAGCGCCAGGAGACAGTGGTATGGTGCTGGCCTGGTCAGAACCCGAGAATTTCAACGGCAAGCGAGAGGGGTAGAACCTGAAATTCCCTTTTTTCCTTGCGCGTGTTGCGAAAGCAGGAGGATTGTTCTGTGGCAAGGCCCGATATTGATCTCGAAATGATTGGCATTCCGGTCGGGGCTACACTTACGCTGCGCGGGCTCGATGACATTGAATGTGTTGTCGTTCGTCTCAGTCCGCCAGGAATTGTATATGAGGGCGAGGTGGTGCGCTTGAGCAGGGCGGCGCAGAGGGCGTATGGCAAGGAACGGGTGGGAACGACACACGAATTCTGGCTATATGGGGGCGAGTCGCTGGGAGAGCGCAGGCGGCGATTTGAAGCGTATCATTGCGACCACGAGTAAGGGAGGCGGCCAGGTGGTCGCCATGTTGATTACTGACAGTCCAGCAGGGGGGACCAGTCGAATCCGTTGGGGATGGTTATGGTATATCCGCTCAGATCCTGGCCCGTCACTTCGATGCGGCGTCCCTGACCCAAGTACTTGACTACCGTTTTGTTTTGGCCGGCAAACCCTGCTATTGAACAGGCGGGGGCCCATTCGGCGGGTTCGCCTCGCCATATTCCCAAGGTGAAGAATTCGGCTGCTTCCAGCAGGCCGGGGTCCACAGCCTCTACAATCCAGAATTTGCCGTCTATCCCGGTCCATTTCGCCACCACATCTGCAGAATGACGCAGCGACCTGAAACCATCACCCTCACTTCTCCAAGCTGACAACGTGACCCAAACTTCGGGCATGGGATTGCCGCGGTCGTCCAACACCCTGCCCCTGATAAAGAACTGCCTGGTCTTACAGAAGTCGGGCAGGGTCGGGTTGCCCAGATAGTGTTCAACCAAGCGGGCCGCGTTGCTGTCGTACTCCGACAGGTCGCTCAGTCCGAGTTGGGTGCGAAACACGTCCGGTCGAAGCCAGTGTACGACCACTTGGGCCCAGTATTCGTGGCTGTCGGTGGATTCATATTTGCCAGCCCACAGTCCGGCTTCCATCGCGCTCAGGTAGGCTTGATTGCGAGCCTGCTTGAATCCGGATTCACGATTGGCCTTCCCGTCTTGTACACGAAGCGCATAGTCCAAGGCGTGGGCTATCTCATGAATCAGTGTTTCGTTGCAGTGATAGGTTGTCATTGCGGGCGCGACCACGGCTCCTCCATAGGGAGTGTCACCGAACAGTCCCGCAACATTTGAATCAGAATAGCCGGCAAGTTCTGGCAACTGCGCAGGCCCACCCCTTTGTCTGTCGTATAGCAGTATCCTGATGTTCTGCGCTGCCAACACGTCGAGCAGGTCAGGACGGTCGGCGACCATACCGAGAAGGGTGGCCTGCGTGCGCCGCAGTTCCTCGTCCGGAACTGTTTCGGGGGCTAGAATCGGTATACCGCCTGCATCGAGGTATTTCTGGTAGTAGGGGTCTGCATTCAGGTGGGAGGGCGGCCCGCCGCCGGTGTGATATGCATTGACCAGGCTGCTGTGCAACCAGCCTGGTGTGTCTCCGTCCAGACAACAGAATCTGTACCATCCGCCTGATTCTGCTACCACTTCGTCCAGCCGGTCGCCAGCCTGAACGTTGCCGATAATATCGTAGTTCATTCCGGGTCCGGTGCGGACGTTGCCGAGCTCGACATGGACGACCAGCACTTTGTCGATGGTGATCCTGGTGGGGGTGGGGGTTGGGACAGGTGTCGGCGTGGGGCTGGCAGTCTCGTTTTGGCTGCGTTGGACTTGCGCTTCGTTCTGGTCCGACGATGGCTCGACGTGGTTTGCCGTTGCGTTCCGGTCAACGAACTGCTGCACCAGTGCCTGCATGTTGGTTTCGAAGGTGAGGAGCAGGTCTTCTGCGCTGGTCTCGTAGCCAGACCTTATATTTCGCCAGTCCAGGACAGTCGGCAAGGCCAGGAGCCGATTCTCTATGGTTTCCAGACTTGCTTTTGTGTTTTGGGCAAGGGCAGTGGACTGCTGTGTGGAGATTGTTGGACTGGACAGGTAGAAGGTCAGGTAGATGGCCAGCGCTGTCAGGAACGCGAATCGATATAGCCGTCTCATTCTGAAAGGCTGTCGACTGCGGGCACCGCCGAACCCAGATCCACATCTGACGCAGTGGGTCTCGTCGAGGTGGTTGGGCTGGCCGCACGGGCAGTGTTTGATGCCGATTTTCCAGTCGAGTTGTACTTTTTTTGGAGTCATCGTGGTGTGGCCTGTGCCGGCTGTAGATGAGAGTTGATGGGGGTCTGTTCCGTGTCAGGGTGAGTGTAAGGTACTGGTGCAGGTTTTGCAATGCTTTGGTGGGGTGGGGTGTGATGGCGGGCGGCGGGGGTTGGCTGGAGGGGGATTTGCGGGATGGGGTGGATTGCCGGCGCTAGATCTACCGAGAACAGTGTTCTGAGGGCTGTCTTTCAGGACTTTGACTCTGAGAGCCACTCAGGCCCTTGGCGATACTTGGATCGGAAGACGGCTTCTTCCTTGTGGGGGTCGAAATCGTCGAAGAAGAATTCCCAGCCGTATTGCGGCGTGAAGCATATCTGGCAGAGTTTTGTTTCTTCTACCTTCCCATCTAGTGTCATGCGCTCGCCAGCGGGGATGGTGTATTTGCAGCGGTGTTCTCCCGTCTGTTGTTGAAAGAGTGTGCGTTCGATCTCCGGCGGTTCGTCCCAGAGGTAGTTAAGGCTGTCGAACATCCGCGACTCGTATTCATCGAAGAATTTGAAAGACGCTGCCCTGCGGCCTTTTTCGGTCAGCCTTGTTTGGCGGTCGTCGGCGTTTTGCTTGCGCGTTCCGGCGTAGAGATGGGCGGGTTGAATACAACTGCGCCGATGGCACATGTGGAGGATGAACTTGCCTTCTGGGATGGACCCACGGCTCATTTCGTAGGCGGCGCGGTGGGCTTTGAGCGTTCTGCCGTCCAACCGGAGCGTTCCGTAGCCGTCAGCATCCAGCCGGTGCCGCCAGATAAGGCATGGGCCATAGTAGGGTATAGGGTTATTTGTGGGCGGGGTGTAGACGGCGGCGTAATCGGACGGAGTGACGGGGCCGGCGGGTCTTCTCGCATTGGATATGCCTGATTTGGCGAGATAGAGGAGGTAGGCTCGTTCGGCGTGGTGCTTGTTCATGACAGTAGTTTACCGTATTGGGGCCGGGATAAACTTTCGATTGGAATGCGTTCGGATTTCTGATTCTAATGTGGATCCCATTTGAAAATACGATTTTGCGCGATGGTATCGTGACTGGAACGCACGAATCTCCGCCGCTGTTTCAAAATGCCAATACTCTTGGTCTCTTTTGGAATCTACATTAGAACCATAAAGTTAGCGAAAAACGAAGAAAAAAGTTTCAGTCACTTCCCAAAATGTCAGTGAGCTTTGCGGAGGTTCCTCCTATCTACTTCTGGACATCTTCTTCTTCCATTGGAAGTACTTCGGGAGTTCGTCTCGAGCTGGATGCGGCTTGATGCTGCATAGATCTTCCCAAGACACGTTTCGCAGCATAATCTCAACGTCGCCCACTTGACACTCTTGGTGTTGTACGACAGGCTTATCGAGGTGGATGCCAAGCACAACAAAGGTAGTATTTGTAGCGTAGATTCTCTGGCCAAACCTACTGAAGACCCGTTTGCGGAGTTCAATTTGCTTTTCGTTTCGCCGGGATTTCCATTTCGCCTCACTCAAGATCACTACTTCCGGAGTCTGTAGAAGTACATCGATTTCCGGTCCTCCCATGTTGAGTGTTTTGGGGTGGGGAGTACGTCCCCACAGAGAAATTCTCGCAGCACCCGGCGGACAAAGTGACGGTTCCACCATTTGGAAAAGCTTCGTGCAGAACTTAACCCGTATGGCTTCTTCTGCGTAAATCAGCGGACCAAAAACGCTCCACGTAATAGCATCTTCACTATTGACGGATTGAAGGTCACAATAGTAGCCCATCATTTGCGTGACCACATTTAGATCTTCATATTCAAAGTCATCTTGGTGGTTGCTCTTGTAGAGCTTCTGAAGAATCTCAGGAGTAGGCCACACTCTAACATCGCCACGAAGAAGCCCTTCAAGGGGATCCGTGAATGCAAGAACGCCACGTTTGCTTTCCGCAAAAGCAACTTCATCGCCATTCCAATTTCGTACCGTCCGCATGAAATCACCTCATGTGATTTATTGTTTGCGCCCAGTCCCTCCCCGGTACTCAGTCCCGGCAGACCCTCCACAGCTTTCACCGTCTCCATACTCACACTGCTCACCTTCCCCACCGACCGCACAATTTACTCCGGATAATCCGCCCGATTGGGGTCATTCACAATCCCGCTGCGGCGGTCGGTTTTGACTCAGTACTGGTCGATGATCCATCAGTGGCGGAACGGTTGTCAAGGCAATTGAGGAGGCCTGGACGGGAATATCATCGAGGGTTGTCCAGACGGGTCTTCGTGGTGGACGTGACCGGCGATGACCGCGGGGTGGACGCCGGCTTCCCGCGGGTGATGTCGTAGACCGCCAGCACACGGTCATGTCGTCGCAGCGCCGTCAACAGCAGGATTATGTTCTGGTGCTTTCCCCGATTGAAGGTGTCGCGTAGGTTGACAAACTCGCTGTGATACTGTCGTTCAAATACCTGTGTCCGGGTATTTCGTGCAATCGCCCTATTCATCAGAATACATGGGTAGTTACCACGGATAGACCAAGACAAAGCCGATGGAAATACTACTGGCAACGTCCTGTACAAGGAAGATGCCAAATACAAAGGTACGACGACCGTTGGCCGAGCTCTGGTTCTACCCCCCCTTGCTGACCACGACAACGATTCTCTTTCATGCAGCTTTGCTCACCAATGTTAGTCAAGGAAATTGCTCACTGCTTCGTATAAGGATCTCCACTCTTCCTTGCTCTTCATGCCATGGGTCCTGCTGACATGTCGCGCGACAAGTGACCGGTCAATGTCCATCAGCAGCATCGTTTGCCGGTAGCCTAGGCCCAATTCTACGGCGATCTCTCCAAGATTTCGAGGCACTTCGATTGATGGTGGTTCGTACTCTTTGGGCACAGGCTCTCCCCTGAGGAGATAGTCCACAGAAGCACCGAGAGCGTTGGCGACTTGAAGCAGCCGCCCGCAACTCATTCCGGAACGATCTTTTTCTACCTCCCAAAGGAAACTCTTCGACAGACCCGCAAGATCTGCCAATTTTTCTAGAGTGAGACCCTTTTCGGTCCGTACGTGATTGATTCTGCGGCCCACAGTGTCCGGTAGCGACATGATCTTCCCCCTTCTTAGATTTGACGTACTGGAATATCGAATTTATACTTTGATTATGGTATCGGGGGGTTTAGTGCTTGATTGCTATCATACTCCCTGATTTTCCGCTGGGCAACTCCGTTCTCAGAGGTAAGGTTTGGAACCGTGAACCTCACGTTGTGCAAAGCCACATCCTGACTTCGTAAGTGGATTGGCGCATTGTACACCAAGATTTTCATACGGGTGAACACTAACATGGATCGGTTCAGGAAAGACATCGAACAGAGGCGAAGGATATCGTGAAAGGGATTCCTGCCCGTCAGCAGGGTGACACTTATCAGGAGAGGGCGTTCTGGCTCAAAGCCTGCCGCCTATTTCAACGTCACACAAAAGTTGCTAAGGTCGGATACGAAATCACTGCCGTCCCACATTTCGATGATGTCGCAGTCTTCTATTCAGAGCCGATTCCAGATGCCCATGGAGAGTCGATATCTGCCGACTACTACCAGCTCAAATGGCATGTCGATTACGCAGGTTCTCTCACTTGCGATGCCATGATCGATCCGTCATTTGTAGGATCCAAGAATACCTCTCTTCTCCAAAGGCTTCACAATGCCGTCACAACCACTACAACTCAGAGCCAGTGTGCACGATTCAATTTCGTGACCACGTGGAGTATCCGTGATGACAACTTACTGGCGGAACTAGTGAGCGGACGGGATGGAGAAATACGGCTGGCTAGACTTTTCGGGCCGAACTCTTCCAATCCATTTCGTAAAATTCGACAAGAGTGGTCGGCCCATTTATGTGTGGATGAAGATGAGTTGCAAAGTGTTCTGGCGCGCCTACGTATCTGCGCGAGTTCATTCAATCTGGATCGGTTGACCAGAACATTGAGCACCAGTTTAGCTGCGGCCGGACTTCGCCCTATCGCATATAGCCACCGCTCGAGCCCTTACGAAAGTCTCATCCGGCGTCTGTACGCAGAAGGACGGTCCATGTTTTCTATGACCGACATTCAAGACATTTGTGAAAGGGAGGAACTGTGGGTGGGAACGGATATAGATCACGATATTCCATCGGTCGGTATTAGGAGTTTTCTCCGATTTGCTGAACATTTGGAGGACGAAGTAGACCACATTTTGGATATGGTCAGCCTATTTGACGGTAGACAGATCGAGGCGGCAGAACACTGGAATGCAGAAGTCGGCCCCAGGATCCACGAGTTCGTTTCTGGAACGGTCGTACCGCTGGGACGCCTACGGTTACAACTCTCCGCACACAGTTCAATTGCCTTCGCGACAGGGTACGAGTTGAATCCAAAGTCTGGTGTAGTGATCTCACTCCTCCAGAACTCAGCAGGGGGAAGTTCGGTTTGGGAGATCCCCGTCAATTCGGTGGCCCGCCGCGAGGATCTCTGAAGCGTATCCGAGCATGTCGTAAACCCGCAAGGGTATGAAGACGGAATTGTCTTGTCCGTAACCCATAATGCCTGTCCTGAAGTCTTGAATTACGTCAAAGAATACCTCCCACAGATAGGTCGAATGCTGATTTTCACTGTGCAGCCTGATGTAGGCCCCAAGTCAGTCACAGATGGACACCATGCTTGGTGGTTGGCCCAGGAAGTGGTCAACGTAGTACGGAAAAGACGACCACAACACGCTGCCACGGGGCAACTACATGTGTTCGGCGCGGCACCAAACGGATTGACTTTTTTCTTGGGAAGACTCGCTCGTAGCCTCGGGCCTATCCAACTTTACGAACATGAGTTTGAGACCAATCAACCTGTCCGGTATCAACAATCGCTTTCGTTACCCCCGACACTACCATCTAAGTGAGGCCACACAATGGTACTGAATACCTGTTTCACCAACTTTCTTAGCAAGATCAGACCGACACAAGCGCAAACTCAAAGCCTGCAGAAGGCTCACAGGCTCCTGAAGGAACGAATGATTGGCGACGACTATCTCGGACCCAGAATCATCAGTGTGTTTCTCCAGGGCAGTTACAGAAGGTCCACCGCCATTCGCCCCCAAGGGTACGACAAGCTGGACGTTGACATGGTCGTCGTGACCAGATTCCGACGAGAAGACTATCCAGTGGCCGATGATGTGATGGATGAGTTTACCACCTTCCTAAACAAGCATTACAAGGGAAAATGGAAGAGGAAAGGGCGCTCCCTCGGCATTGAACTGTCCAACCTGAAACTGGACATCGTGATCGCTGCTGATCCCTCCGAGGAAGCAATCTGGGAGACTGATTTTGCCAAGGGGTACTCCACACTTGACGACTTGTCGAACACAATGGTCCCCATCCCCGACAGTCTATTGGAATTCCTGAAAACGGAAAACGGAGATCCAGCGTGGAAACTTGAGCCACTCTATATCCCCGACAGCGACAGTCATCAATGGCAGCGCACCCATCCGCTTGAGCAGTACAGGTGGACCACAAACAAGAATGGACGCACGAACGGGCATTACGTCAACATCGTGAAATTGGTCAAATGGTGGTGGAGAACAGCCCACCCAGATCAGGAGTATCCCAAGAGCTATCCTCTAGAACATCTTATCGGCGACTGTTGCCCCGACGCGATTGAATCGTTGGCGGTGGGGTTCACCACTGTACTCGAAGAGATGGTCTCCCGATTCTCCGCTGACGCCGAGGCGGGAATTGTGCCATTTGTACCGGACCGCGGGGTGCCTGAGCATGATATCCTAAAGCGTTTGTCCTCCGACGACTTCTACCAATTCATCCGAAAAGTTCAGGAAGCTTCCATGATCGCCAAAGACGCGTTGGAATCAGATGATGAAACCGAGAGCGCGGCGCGGTGGCGAGAGTTGTTCGGCGACAGATTCCCAGATCCTCCGAACAGTTCATCATCTGCGGCCACAGCAACGAAAACAAGAAAAGATGCATTCACACCTCGTACAGAGCCGACCCGCATCGGAGGGGGAAGATTCGCCTAGATTATAGTCCTCCTCCATCCTTAACAGAAGCCCTGCGAAAAGGACGCAGGGCTCTTGATTCTGAGCCAGGATTTGCGCTGCTTGAGGACTTCGTCTGGCATCAGGAACTAAATATTTGGTTCCTGCACTGTAGGATTACAGCCAGCGTACGATCAAGAGATTCTTTACCGCCGGCAACTGACTGGTTCCTTCATGTAGAGGATACGTACCCCTACGGGAATGTGATTTTCTATCCGGCAAAAGTCGGAGGGCTCATTCAGACATTCAATCACCAGAATCACAATGGTTTCGGCTCAGATGACTTGCCTTGGCGATGCGGCCGGTTGTGTGTTGATACCAGCCTGCGTTCCCTAGGTCGACGAGCCTATGACGTCGAGCCTTTCGATCCTGAATCCAGACTTGTGTGGCATGTGCGTCGCGTGCAGCAGTGGCTAGAATTGGCGTCCAAGGGTGAATTGGTTCAGCCCGGAGATCCTTTCGAGTTACCGCACATCCCTTCCCTCTCAAAGTTACGAGTCATCTTCTCAGAGGGGCCTGAAAACCTCCCCTACTGGCAAGGTCAGCACCCTCGCAGGGGCTCCGCGAGAGTAAGAATTCTACAGAAAGACCCACTCATCTTCGTTGTGGACGAATTCAGCGCGGGCGGATCCCGAATTGACCTCAAGTCCACGTGGACTAAACCGCTGGGAGAAGAAACGAACATTGGCGCAGCTTGGATATGGCTAGATAGACTCCCCGTTTTGAATCCTTGGGCAATTCCGACCTCATGGGGAGAATTCCGAGAGAGCAGTGGCGAACAGGGGATTAACCTTGACCCGCTACTACGATCTGCGGTCAAACACCTCCGGGATGGTCGAGAGCACCTGCTGCTTGTCGGGTTCCCTATTCCAAGCATAGTTCAGGGCCCTAACGTTCAGGCCCACTGGCTCGCCCTCCTGCTCCCGCAACTCACTAGTACACGCGAACGCGGGTTTCGGCCGTCTGAGCCAGGATATTGGAAGCGGGATCGAAAGCGGATCTTCGGGGATGAAATGCCTATTGGATGGATTGAGACTCAGAACTGGCATAAAGACGAATTAACTGGCAGGGGCAGGCTGGATCAGTCATTTCGATCCAAATCGATTATGATCATTGGCGGAGGGGCTATCGGCTCGGCTCTGGGTGAAATCTTAATACGTTCTGGAATCCAACGCTTGACCATTATTGACCATGACTGCCTGCAAGCCGGAAACTTGGTTCGGCATACACTGGGAACGAGCCACATAGGTAAGCCCAAAGCATCAAGTTTGGCGGGACGGCTGGACGATGCGGCAGTCCACGCGGTCGCGTCATCCATAGACACTTCGTTTCCTCCGCGCGAGCAAGAAGACATCGACAAGGTCATCGACGCCGATGTTATAATCGATTGCACGGCGGACGACAAGGTCGTGGAACATATGAAAAGATTCCCTTGGAAAAGATCTGTTACCTTTATCTCGCTTTCAGCGGGATTGAGAGTCAGGCGATTGTTCACATATATCGCCCATGGAGACACGTTTCCTGCCAACGACTTCACTACAAGACTCGACCCATGGCTACGCGCAGAAATTGACGGCTACGATAGTGAGTTGCCGCGAGACGGTACGGGATGCTGGCATGCACTGATGCCGGGACGTATCGACGACATTTGGATGATGGCTGGAGTAGCAGTGAAGACGATTGAGTCCGCGATAGTTGATCCTCCGAGTAAACCAACCCTAATTGTATTTGAACAAGTGTATGAGAAAGGTATTTTTGTTGGATTGCATAGAGTATCTGAAGCCCGCTCAATCGTATGACTTGACTACGTGCTCATCCGATGGTCGCTTTTGCGTTCGTCTCGGGCTACACCAGTTGAAGACTCTTCTAGCCAAATGCTGCGAATCCGGATCCGTGGAAACCGGGGGTTTGCTCATAGGGAAATACAACGAAACACACGACACAGCGATTGTGACCCAAGTTTGGGGCCCTCCAGAGGACTCTGTCAGAAAGCGAACCAGCTTCCGTAGAGGCACCCGCGGCGTACAATTGCAACTCAATTTTCTCTGGAGAACTACCCAAGAGTACTACCTAGGTGAGTGGCACTATCATCCCGGAGGACCAGCGAAACCTAGCAAGTCTGACATCAGTCAGATGGTTCGGATAGCAAAATCCCTTCAGTACAACACGCCAGAACCTCTTCTTATCATAGTCGGTGGATCGGATTGGGAATTGTCGACACACGTGTTCCCACGCTATCGCCAGTCCATAAGGTTAGACACACCGGCCTAAGATTGTCCTCTTTTATGCGTTTGCTCCATTTACCAGACCGCTAGATGGGAGCGAAGACCTTAAGTCCACCTAATTCGCTCATTCCTCATAGATCGCATGCTCTAGCGCCTCAGCCGACCCTTGCCGGACATTTCAGGTTTCGAACTGCATTCTAGCTTCGCCGCGACCGGCGATGACCGCCTGATGTTCGCGAACGGTCGCGTCGAGTTCCGAGGTTTCGGTTTGATTTCGACGAACTACCTCCTATCATTACTTGTTGGTCAGTGTCTCAACCTCTTTGCGCTGCAGTAGTAGATTCGTCTTAACCACATCCAATATCAGCCTTCATCCTCGACTGGCTTGGAGGGGCTTGCTCTTTCAAGAGGTGCGCATGCTTCGCTGGTACAGACTTCTACCCAGTAGCAATTACGTTTTCCAAGATCGGTGTGCGTGTAGGCGGTCTTGACGAGATTGGCGGCTAGGGCGTTGTAGTAGACGAGGATCACGACTTTGGTGCGGTGGTGGCTGAAGGCGGCTTGGTCGCGGCTTGTGCAGGTTGGTTGTATTGCCCCGGCTGTGGCGCTTGTTTCGGGCTGCGCGGCATTGTGGAGAGCCCAAGCGGGGGCAACGAAACTAGAGTTGGCTCTTGACAAAAGTGGCGACTTCCTAGGCGAGTTTTGTTGCCTCCCAAGCTTCTTCGTCGTCGGGATCTACGAAGTTTTCCATCGGATAACGTACTCCTGCGCCGTACCTGCCCAAGGTTTCGGCCGCCAGTTCCAGTTCGCTGAAGGCAGGCTGACGTTGCGCGCATTCTTGGGCTAGATAGTAGAGATCATGGACGAAGTTGAAGCTATGTGATCTGGAGACCAGGAATCCTTTCAGGTACTTTTCGGCACACTGCTGGGCGTGATAGCAGGCCATTTCGGGAATTGGAGCGCCGGGCAGCATGGCACGGCGGGCCATTTCCAGATCTTGTTCTGCTTTTTCGAACCAGTCCTGTTCAGGAGGCCGCCCGCTCGTAGAGGATTTCCTGGGATTCGAGAGCGGTGTTGACGAAGGAATAGGGATTGTTGCGCTGCTCTGCAAGGCGGTCGTGCGTGGTGACGAGGACATCGACGGGCAGGATGAATTGTTCGCCTATCGCCCTGCGAATGGGGTTGCCCCGTTTGGGCCAGTCGTCGAGGGATTTGAGGACGACGAGGAGGTCGATGTCGCTGTGGGAGCCGGCGTTGCCGCGGGCGTGGCTGCCGAAGAGGATGATCTGCTCCGGGTCGAATTTTTGGGCGATCAGATGGGCGACGGCCTGAATCGTCGCTCTGTCGATGGGGACTTTGGTCACTTGCGGGAAACCTCGTTGCGAATGTTCTGTCGTGATATTGACTGAATCGATCAGTCAGGCGTCAGGTGCATTTTAGCGGATTTCGCGTCGGGGGCGAAGTCGGGCCTCAGAGGGCGACGTCGGTTTCGCTGTCGCCGGCGTTGAGGGCGTTGTAGTAGGCGAGGACCATTTCTTTGGTGCGGTAGGTGCCGAAGGCGGCTTTGTCGTGGCGGCGGACGATGGGGAAGGTGTCGAGGATGTAGGCGGCGTCTTGGCGGGAGAGGCCGTAGAGGTGGAAGTAGAGGGCGTCGAGGCGGGCGCGCAGGTGGCGGCGCTCTTCTTCGTTCCAGATGAAGGGCGGGCCGTCGTAGCCGAGGTCGCGGGCGAAGGGGGCCATGTCGTGGGCGGTGTAGGTGAGGCGGAGAACGTGGTGGCGGATGAGGTCGCGGGCGGTGGTGGTGCCGAAGGCGCGGTCGTAGTCGGTGGGCGCGATGACTGGAAGTTGCTCGACGCTGTACCAGGTCAGGTGAGTGCCCTGAACCTTTTGGCGAGCAACGTAGTCGAAAGCCAAGCTGTTAAAATTGGCAAGAAGGCAGGCTGTGCCATCCTCGTCAAAACCTGATTCGCTTGGCAGAAGTATTGGCAAAGTGTGCCCACAGCCGGCGTGGGGAACAATCGCTGCAATCATGGTTCGAACGTTTGTTGACGCAGTTATATCTTTGAAAGCCATGAACCAGTCGAAACTTTCGGTAACTTCGCTGTCCTGCCGGCCAATCCAATAGCGGGGGCGAGGAAGAAAGTCCGGGTCACAGTGGTCTTTTGAGAGCGTTCGGTCCGGCTGCCCCGGTCGAAATAGGTTCCCTTCCAGACTGACGATGCTGGCTGCACGGTGATCAAACGCCTGCACCATCTTTCCTTCGTACAGCGGCAGATACAGTTCCTCTCCTTTCTTCCAGAGATTGCCCTGCACCGGATAGAAGCCGTCGGCTCCGAGCTGGGCTGCAGTGCGGAAGAGATGGGAGTCGTTGGCCATGTGGAACATTGAATGGTATCGCACTGGCCAAGCACGGATTTGCTCTTCGCCGGAGAGGTCGACGAGGACGGGGTGGTGCTCGTAGATGCGGCGGGTGATGTCGGCGTCGCGGCGGGTGCGGAAGACGGGGGCGGTGCCGGTGTTGGGGTTGACGCGGGCGAAGTCGGCGGGGGCCAGGGGGAAACAGCGATTTGGGTCGTCGATGGCGGCGGTGTCGTGGAGGAAGAAGGCGCAGTCGGTTTGGGAGAAGCTGCGCTCCTCGCCGCCGAAGATGAGGGCGCAGAATTTGAATGAGGCGTGGACGTCGGGAAAGAAGATCTTGCGGTTCTCGAAATCGAAGAGGCCCCCGACGCGGCCGCTGGTGGATACGGATTTGAAGAAGCGGGCGGCGGTTTTGTCGGCGTAGATGCCGGAGGGGGTGAGGAGGCCGACGATGCCGTCGGGTTTGGCCAGGCGCATGGCGCGCTCGACGAAGAGGGAGTAGAGGTTGATGTCGCCGCCGCCGAGCAGTGGGTAGTGGCCGGAGGCGCGGATTAGCTGGCCGAGGCGGTCGGCGCGCAGCTTGGCGGCGTCGAATTCGGAGGCGAGCGGGTCGCCCTGATCGCGCAGTTGTTTGATGCCACGGCGGCGGGCGGCGGCGGTGGGGGCAAGGGCCAGTTCAGGCGAACGGGTGGCGAACCATTCGACCTCCTGCAGCTTGATACGGTCCCAGGGGGGATTGCCGATGATGGCGTCGAAGCCGCCGGTGGGCTGGTCGTCCTGCCAGTGGCGCCAGACGCCGGGGAAGGCGGCTTCCCAGTGCAGGAAGTTCTCGCGATCGGCGATTTCCTTGGCGCTGCGCCAGATTTCGGTGAAGGCGGGCCATAGGGTGTGCTGTCGGACCGGGTCGGCGGCATCAACGCTGTCGGGACCGTTGGAGAGCAGTGAAAAGGCCTTTTCCGCCTGCGAGACGATTATCGCCTGGAGCGGCGCTTCGAACTCGGCACGCTGCCGCTTTTTCATGCCGGCGGCGAGCCAGTTGACGCCGCAAAGTGTAGTGAGCAGGCCGCGCAGGGCTGACGTGGTCTTTTCGACCTCGCGAAAGAGGGTGGCCGACTCCTCGACCTGGGCGATGTCGGCGTCGGACATCTCTTCGATCTGCTGCATGCCCCCGGTTGCGTTTTCGGCGGCCTGGATGGCGCTGGCGGAGGTGAATCCGCCGAGCCGGGAGAGCTCCTGGGTGGCATCGTGGACGCGCAGGCCGATGAGGGAGTCGCCGCAGCGCAGGTGGTGGTCGAGGAAGGAGAGGGGCGCGCCGACGGTGAAGCTGTGCAGCCAGAGGGAGACCTTGGCGAGCTCGACGGTGAGCGGGTTCTTGTCGACGCCGTAGATGCAGCGTTTGAGGACCATGCGGCGGATGATGGCCTGGTCGGTGAGCTGGGCCTCGTCGATGACCCAGTTGGCTGCGTGTGCGCGCGCCAAAATGTCCTCGCGGATGGCGGCGATGCGTTCAAGCAGCGGCGATGTGTAGGCGTCCTCCAGCCAGGGCGCGGCGGTGGGGGCGTATTCGACCAGGTCGGCGATGGCGTCGGAGAGGTAGTCGACGGCGGTGACGAGGAAGTGGCCGCTGCCCATGGCGGGGTCGAGCACTTTGAGGTTGAGCGCGGCTTCAGCCGGGTCGAGGCGGCGGAGCTCGGCGATGCGGTCGGCTTTGGCGCGTGTGTCGCTCTGCAGGGCAGCGGCTTTGGCCAGGAAGGCGGTTTTGCGCTCGTCCAGCAGGGGTGTGAGGGTGCGTTCGACGATGAGATCGACGAGCGGTTGAGGCGTGTAGAAACTGCCGCTGTCCTTGCGTGCATAGCTGTTGGGGCGGACGACGATCTGGCCGTCGGGGGTGCGGGCGGGTTCGCGCTCGAGCAGGCGCTCGTAGATGGAGCCGAGCTGCTGCACGGTCATGTCGCGATAGTTGACAAAGCGGCGGCCTGATTCGCCCCTGGTGCGGCTGAGGTTGTGGATGATCGGGGCGAGCACGGTGTCAGGCAGCTGGACCTGTTCGAGGATGGGCGCGGCTTGCCGGGCGAAAAGGCCGCCGTTGTAGGGCGGCAGGCCGATGGAGGCGTCGCCCTCGTCGACCTGGCGGCAGAGGGTGGCGATGTGGTTGTAGTAGCTGCTGGCGATGTTGGAAAAGGTGTCGCGGGCGGACGTGCGTTTGTCGATGTCGTCGCGAACGGATTTACGCAGGCCGTAGTCGTCGTAGCGGCTGTCGTTGACGGGCAGCAGGTCGCGGTCCTCGGCGTAGAGGAGGAAGAGCAGGCGGTAGAGGAAAATGAGGGCGGCCTGGCGGACGTCGTCCAGTTCTGCGCCGCTTTTGTCGGCGAGGGCGCTGATCAAGGCGGGATAGACTTTATCGAAGACAGTGCCGGACAGATCGTTTGCGACCTGTTCTTCGTAGCGGCGGCCTTCGGCGATGGCGTCTTCGAGGAAGCTGGTCTGGGCGCCGTGTTGGGGGCTGAAGGCGGGGCGACCGAAGAGGAGGCGGAAGGTGCGTAGGCTATGGGCGTCGTCGTCGGCCTGGACAGCGGCTTGAAGGTCGACTTCGTGGTAGCCGCTGGCGCGGGGGAGGGCGCGGCGGTCGTAGAGACGCCAGATGCGGCCGTTGGTGAGGATGCCCCAGCGGATGCGGCCGTCGGAGTTGATGTCAGCGGTGGCAAGATAGCGGAGGATCTGGCCGTGGGGTGAGCTGGTCTTGCTGCGTGCGTCGAGAGGCTGGTTGAAGCGCTTGCTCTCGGCGACGGCGAGGGCGTCGGGGTAACGTTTGGGGGCGGGTTTGGCGGCGGCAAGGTTTTTGGATTGGGCGTCGCCGAAGAGGAGGTGGTCGGGGATGTCTTCGTTGTGGTCGCTGCCCTGCTGGGG
Organism: Caldilineaceae bacterium; assembly: GCA_965116395.1. GTDB lineage: Bacteria > Chloroflexota > Anaerolineae > Caldilineales > Caldilineaceae > Bin5. The sequence continues at coordinate 2,463,493 of OZ220684.1, read as the reverse complement.
CAGGTATTCGGCCCAGCCGAGGAGATCGAAGAGGGGGCGGATGAGCTCCTGCTCGGTGGAGGCTTCGTTGATGGTGTGGAAGTTGGCGGCGTTCTCGATGAGGGCTTGCGCGTGGGCGCGGAAGGATTCGAAGTCGGCGGGTTGGGAGAGGGATTGCTGCCAGGCGTTGGTGTGGAGGATGCCTTCTTCGAGGAAGTAGTTGGTGAACAGTTGACCGGGCATTGTTAAGGGCTTGTGGCTGGCGGTTGTTGGCGGGTGGACACTTGGGATTGGGCGGGGGAATTGTCGCACAGGTGGGTTGATTTTGCTAGTGGAATGGGGATGGGGGTTCTCGCGCGGGCGCGGGGATGCGGGACCTTCTGATCCACAATCAGACGCTCTGCCTCTGGTTTACACGTAGACGGGGGACTGGCCGCAAGGGCGCCCACAAGGGGCGCCCCTACGGGGTTTTTGGGCAGACGGGGATTGTCCTGCCGGTAGAGTCAAGGGGTTCATGGGCCGGCCTGGGATGGTCAGGTTTTTTGCTGGAGGGTTTCTATGAGGGCGGTGATTTCGGTGGGCTCCATTTGGGAGGATTTGTTGGTGCGGCCGTTGGTGTGGGTTTGGACGAGCTGGGGGCCGATTTTGGGCCAGTCGTCGCCGTGGACGGTACGGCCGATTGTGTGGAGGTGGTGCAGGGAGGCTTTTTTGTCCAGGTTCGGGTCGGAGTCGAGATCCGGGTTGGGATCAGGGTCGGATGGGGCGGGGAGCGGCATGATGAGGAGGCCTTTGGGGGGCGCGGCGCGGCGGAATTTGAGGTAGTGTTCGCCGTATTGGCCGTTGCCGAGGCTGACGCTGAACCAGTGGGCGCCCTGCTTTGCGCGGTGGGTGGCGAGGGCGCCGTCTTCGAGGTAGATGTAGGAGGGCCAGCCGGCGTCGTCTATATCCCAGCTGCAATGGTAGCCGCAGAATGTGGGGTGCTTTATTGGGGCGGGCTGGGGGCGGGTGGCGGCGGCGGTGAGCTTTTGCAGGTGGTCGAGGAGATGGTCGAGTTTGGTGTCGAGCTGGTGGATGTTTTGCTGGATTTGGACTGCCCATTCGGGGGTATTGGCAGACATTTTGTTTCCTTTCTTTTCGGTAGGCGGCTACGACATTCGGGCGCGGTTTGGATTGGCGCGGCGGCGGGATGTGCGTGCCGAGGCGGACGGGCGCTTGTTGTGGGCCTGGGGGATAGGCGCTCCGTTTTTTATTGGGTTTTTTTTGTGGCCGAGGGTGGCCAGTTTACGGGTGAATTATATCATGGGGAACCGCGAAGAACGGCAGCTGCAACTGCAAAACCTTTATCCACGAAGGGCCACGAAGGGCCGCGAAGAACTGCAACTGCAAAACCTTTATCCACGGAGGACACGGAGGGCCACGGAGAACTGCAACTGCAACATCAAAACCTTTATCCACGAAGGGCCGCGAAGAACTGCAACTGCAACATCTTTTGTGCACGGAGGGCCGCGGAGGGGCACTGCGGGCGGCGGAGGGACGGGGGAGGTGTGTTTGCATTGGCGGGATTGGATTTTGTGATAGGTGGGCGATAGATTGGGGTGGGTGGTGGTGAGGTTTGTTTGCGAGGATGCGACGGTTGCGGGTAATGTCAGTTATGTGGGTGCCAGGCATAGTAAGGAGCAGTTGACAGATGAAAACAGTATACGTTTCGCGTTGGGCGCGGTTGGGATGGGTTGTGCTGGTTTTGGGACTGGTGCTGGGCGGCGGGTGTGTGCCGGAGCAGTTGGTGGTGAGCCCGCTGGGGATGGTGGTGGTGGGGCCGGGGGAGGAGATTCATATCCGGTCGGTGGAGGCGCTGACGGGGATTGGGGAGCTGGGGATTCCGAGGCAGCGGGCGATGGCGATGGCAGTTGCGGATTACGGGCCGATCAAGGGGCATCGTGTGAGTATGGGTGCGGGGCTGGATACGCAGTGTTCGGCGGAAGGGGGCGCGGCGGCGGCTGAGACGGTGGTGGGCGACCGGCGCGTGGTGGGCGTAATCGGGACGTCGTGTTCGGTGGCGGCGGTGGAGGCTTCGCCGATTTTGAGCGAGGCGGGGCTGGTGATGGTCTCTTCGTCTAATTCGGCGCCGTCGCTGACGTCGGACCTGCGGGGCAATGCGGGGGCGAATTACCATGCGGGTTTTTTCCGGGTGTCGAGCAACGACCTGTATCAGGCGCAGGCGGTGGCGGCGTTCGCGTACGGTGAGTTGGGGCTGCGCAAGATGGCGGCGATGCATGACGGCGGGCCGTTCACGTCGGGGCTTGCGGGCGCGTTTGTCGACGCGTTCGAGGCGCTGGGGGGCACGGTGACCCATGTGGCGGAGGTGAGCAGGGACACGACGGATATGGTGCCGGTGCTGACGCGGGTGGCCGCGGACGGGCCGGAAGGGCTGGTATTTTCGCTCTTTCCGGAGGGGGCGGGTTATGTGGTGCGCCAGGTCGGCGGCGTGGCAGGGATGGAAGGGGCGGCGCTGATCACGAGTGTGTCGCTGATGTTCGCGGAGCTGGAGTCGGTGGATGCGTATCTGGCGGGGCTGGAGTTCAGTTTTGGGGAGAGTGTGAACGCGGCGACGGGCAGGAGCGGGGATGAGGTGTACGCGGATTATGCGGCGCGGTACGGTGAGGGGGCGAATCCGGCGTATGTGGCGCTGGCTTATGATGCGACGACGCTGTTGCTGCGGGCGATCGAGGATGTGGCGGTGGTGGATGGGACCCGGCTTTATATTGACCGCGCGAGGTTGCGGGAGGCGTTGACGAATACGGCTGATTTCGGGGGGATTATTGGTTCTATTTCGTGTGATGGTTTTGGTGATTGTGGGACGGGGCGGATTCATATTTCGCATTATACGGATGCGTCGGTTGGGGATATTGCGGAGTTGCCGGTTGTGTACAGGTATGAGCCGTAGGGGCGTAAGGGCGGTTTTTAGTTTTTGGTGAACACCAGTCGTAGGCGATAGTTTGACGCGGGGGACGGCAACATCAAAACCTTTATCCACGAAGGGCCACGAAGTACCACGAAGAAGGTCAAGGGCAACACCCTTTTGTCCGCGAAGGGCCGCGAAGGGTCGCGAAGAACTGCAACTGCAACTTCTTTTTGTCCACGGAGGACACGGAGGGCCGCGGAGGGACGGGGGAGGAGACTTGTGCGGGAGCGGTGAGGCCTGGTTTTGTAGGGGGGCGTTGCGGGGGCGCAGCCCCTGCACAAGGGAGGCCGCTTGCGGCCGACCGCCCAGAACTGCAGTGGTCAGTGATCAGTGGTTAGTGGTCAGTGGAACATCTGTCGTCAGGCGAACACCGGCAGTCAGTAGATGGTGGTCGGTGGATTGAGAGGGAAGGGTGCGGTGGTTCAGCCGGCGAGGTGATATAGGATGTAGAGGGGCTGGGTGCTGTCGTGGATGATGAGTTGGCCGCCGGGATACATGTCCATGATTGTGTCGATTTCCTGCATGTACTGGCCTTCGAGCAGGTATGTGACTGGGCCGGGGTCGAGTTTTTCGAGTTCGAAGGTGCCGAATTCGTGGGACCGATCGATGCCGCGGTTTTGGGCGTAGAGGAACCGAATGGTCTCGTATTTGAAGGTGCGCTGGCCGGAGTAGTAGTAGATGGTGCCGGGATCATCGAAGGCGTTGGCTGCGTCCAGAGCTTCCAAGTAGTATTGGGGAAATGTGCGCTGAAAGGTCGAGCTTTGGGGTAGCTCGACAAAGTAGTAGTTCAGATTCCAGATGCCGCCGACAAGGAGGACGACGGCGGCAGCGGCGGCAGCGACGGCGGGGCCCCATTTGGCGGTGTGTCGACGCAGTGTGCCGGCGATGAACAGGGCGCCGATTCCGGCGAGACCGAACACCCAAGGAATGGCGACGATGGTACGTCGCATGGCGCCGCTGGCCGGTTCGGTCACTATGAGCGTCAGGAGTGCGAAGAACAGGGCCAGCACGGCAAACAGGTGAGGAGGGCTGCGCCACTTTTTTATAGCTACAAACAGCCCCAGGTATGCCAGCGCGGCGGTTCCAAGATCGAGCGCGCCCTTACCTCCGGAACCGTCGACCCCGTCAAGTCTTGTGTTTGAGAAGAGAAACTTTAGGGCGTACCACGCACGCTGCGCCAGGAATTCGGCACTTCCCAAGATGCCGTCTGCCTCGGAGAATTCCTGGTGATTTCCAATTGACCCGCCCAACATGCGGACAAAGTAATTTGCGGGCGATTGAAGTATCAGGTCGACCACCGGCCAGGCGACGATCAGGGAACCGGCGGCAAAGAGGGCCAGGGAGGTCAGTTTTCCGCGCAGCGCTTCTTTATGAAGCAGTAGATAGGCTGCGAGCATGGCCGCTTCGGCGGCGATGAAGAATGGGTAGGCGAAATAGGTGTAGGGCGCCAATCCGAGGCAGGCGCCGGCCAGCAGCCAGGTCCACCGCGAATTGGATCTCATGGCCCACAGCAGGGCAGTAGCGGCGACTGTGCCGACGAAGGCGAGCGAGATGAGCCCGAATCCCAGGCGGCTGAAGTGCAGGTGCCAGTAGCTGAAGGTGAGGGCGGTGGTACCGAAGAGGGCGACCCAGCGGCCGAACCCCAACCGCAGGAGCAGATGCGCGGCGGGAATTGTGGCGATGCCAAAGAGGCCCATGGAGAGTCGGACAGAGAATCTGGAAGCGTCGAGGAGCCAGATCAGTAGTGCTGTGAGGTAGAACGGCCCGGTGGCCTGACCCATGGCAGAGGTGGTGTAGGGGCCGATCCAACCTTCTTTGAGGATGCGCAGGCCTTCGATACCTGTCCAGGCTTCGTCGCCGTGGAAGCCGGCTGGGATCTGTTCGAGGCGGTATATTCGCAGGAAGGCGGCGACGGCTGTCAGGAGGAGGACTGCGATCAGCTCCCAGCGGTTGCGAGAGGTCCACTCTATGAGGAACTGCCGCGACCACTGCCAGTTTGGGGGCGGTGTGAGCCACACCAGGCCTTGGCGCGGTGCTGTTCTGCGCGGTTTGGGCGGGCGCTTTCGGAGGCGGCCGGTGAGGTTCGGGGCGCGTGGATGTGGGGAGGGCTTGCTGTAAAGCGACGCGCCGCAGGTGTCACAGTACTGATGACCGCCGGGGTTGTCTGTGTTGCATTGCGGACAGACGATGTCTACGGGGCGGCCGCAGCGCCCGCAGAATTGGGCGTTGGCGCGGTTGACGAATTCACACGCTGTGCAGAGCCATGGCTCTGTTGTGGGGCTTTCCTGGTGGTGTTTAGCTGAAGGGACTGTCAATTCGGCGGAGCTCGATGGCGGGAGGTTGTTTTCTGTGTGAATTCAATTTTATAACAGGATTTGCTGCGGGGGGAACTTCGAGGGGGAACTGCGGGGGAACTGCAGGGGGACTGCGGGGGACGGCGGGGGGACGGCGGGCGACTGCGGGGGCGGTGGTGAGGCATGTTTTTGTAGGGGGGCGTTGCGGGGGCGCAGCCCCTGCACAAGGGAGGGCCGAAGGCCCGACCGCCCAGAACTGCAGTGGATTGTGGATAGTTGCTGATGATGGCAGATTTCAGAGGGGATCGGGGGATGGATTACATCGGATATTGTTTCGAGGGGGTATTGTAGGAGTCAGGAGCTTTTGCAGCGGCAGAAGCTGGCGCACAATAATATGAGGAACGACGGCAACATGAGGAACGACGGCGCGGTTTGTTGATCGATCTCTTCTTTAGCGTTTTGTGCGCAGGATCATTCTTGGGACCAAAGGAGCTTTCAGAGATGATTCTACGGAGCAGTTTTCAGGATCTTGGCGAGGTGGTGATGCCGGCGTGGAAGGGACGGCAGTGCCGTATGCACGTGTTTGACCCGAGTGCGCCGGTGATGGAGGCGGGATTCGAGGACTATGTGGATGTTGTAGCCACGCTTGTCGATGCGGCAGATGTGCAGACGTCTGAGGCATACTTGACGGTTGATGAGAAGATTGTCGAGCCGCGGATGTCGCAACGGCGGCCGGGGGCGCACGTCGAGGGTCGACTTTCGCCCAAGGATACGTGGTGGTGGCATCAGGAGCCGGCGCGGGGATCTTCCGCTAAGACAAGGCCGGTTGACAGGATGGCGGTGATCGTTACTGCCAGCGTTCCCGGTTGTATCGTTTATCCGGGTGAATTTCAGGGCGAGCCGAAGAGCGATGGGGACCTGGAGCATATCAGGGACCAGTTCGGAGAGTCGCACTTGTTGGAGGCGAATCGGGCGTTCCTGTTATCGCCTGACTGTGTGCATGAGAGTATGGTATTCGCGGAGCGGACGAAGAGGACTTTTCTGCGGATTGCCTTTGGGTGAGGACCGGGGTTGGTGTTGCCAACAGAGAGCCCTGCACGCTGGCGTGCAGGGCTCTCTTTTTTTTGGCGTCACTGTTGCTCGTTGGCGGGTGGGTGGGGGATGGGGCCGGCGACGGGCGCAGGTGTTATTCGTGCTGGATGTCGTGGTTGAACTGCCAGGGAATGCCGAATTTGTCGACGCAGGCGCCGAAGTAGGAGCCCCAGAACATGTCGTCGAGGGGCATGGTGACGGTGCCGCCTGCGGAGATGGCGGCAAAAAGGCGTTCGGTCTCTTCACGGGATTTGGGGTGGCAGGAGACGGAGAAGTTGTTGCCGGCCTGGTGGGGCGGGCCGAAGGCGGCGGAGGTGTCGCTGCCCATGAGGACGCTGTCGCCGATGGGCAGGCTGACGTGCATGATGCGATCGAGCTCATCCTCGGGCATGCCCATGTCGTCCGGGCCTTCGCCGAAGGTGGAGATGGTGATATAGTCGCCGCCGAAGGCGGAGCGATAGAAGTCGAAGGCTTCGCGGCAGTTGCCGTTGAAGTTGAGATAGATGCTGAGAGTCATTCTTTTCTCCTTGATGGTTGGTGCTGTATTTCAATGGAGCGCGTGGGCCGGTTCATCCCTGCGCGGCGGCGCTTTCGAAGTCCAGGAAGTTGAAGACCCAGACGTGGCCGTCGAGATCCTGGAAGTTGCGGCTGTAGATGAAGCCGCTATCGTTCGGTTCGCTGACGGCGCTGGCTCCGGCGGCGACGGCGAGGTCGGTTCTGCGGTCGACTTCGGCGCGGCTGTCGAGGGAAAGGGCGACGATTGATTCGACGTTTTCGGCGCTGTCAACGATCTGCTTGCCGGGGAGTCCGCTTTTGAAGAAGTCTTCTGTGACGAGCATGACGAAGGTATTTTCGCGGATGATCAGACAGGCGGCAAGTTCGCTGGTGTACTGGGGATGGAAAGCGAACCCGATCGCGGCGAAGAATTCCTGGGAGCGGTTGAGGTCATGAACGGGCAGATTGAAGAAGGCCTGTTGGGCGGTAACCATCGCTCTTTTCTTGTTTTCGGTTTTATGTAGATACACGTCAGTTGTGTGGAGTTACACGCCCGGCCTTGGGCGCAGAATGCACGGCACGCGGTTTAGGCTTTGTGGCCGTTCATTGTTTTCTCCATCCGTTTGGCATCTACGGAGAAGATTTCCCAGACGTGGCCGTCCAGGTCCTGGAAGGCGCGGCCATACATCCAGCCGGCGTCGGTGGCGTCTCGGCATTCGCGGCCGCCGGCGGCGAGGGCTTTGGCGATGGTTCTGTCGACGTCTTTGCGGCAGTCTACGGAGAGGGCGACGACGACTTCTGCGCTTTGGGTGCTGTCGGCGATTTCTTTGCCGGGGATGAATTTTTGGAAATATTCTTCTTTCAGCAGCATCGCGAACATGTTGTCGCCGATGATCATACAGGAGGCATGGTCGCCGGTGAATTGGTCATCGAAGGCGAATCCAAGCTTGGTGAAAAAATCTACCGAATTGTTGAGATCGCTGACCGGCAGATTTACAAAAATGCGTTTGGCCGTTTGCATTGCGGCTCTCTTTCTCTCGACTTGTACAGAAGTTACATTTCTTAGCATAGGCTCTCCATGATACAACATGATCTTGGCCTAGGAGAAAGTTTGGGATTGGCTGATTTAACTTAAATGTGTGGTTGGGGCGGGGATTTGTTTTGTGCGGGGGCGCGGTGACTGAAATTGGGGCTTTTTGAGATTTTTTTGGGTGGTTTTTCTGTGGAGGGCCGCGGAGTACGGCAACTGCAACGGCAAGACCTTTTTCCACGGAGGACACGGAGAACGGCAACTGCAACATCAAAACCTTTATCCACGAAGGGCCGCGAAGGACCACGAAGAAGGTCAAGGGCAACACCTTTTTATCCGCGAAGGGGCGCGAAGAACGGCAACTGCAGCTTCTTTTGTCCGCGGAGGGCGCGGAGTATGGCAACTGCAACGGCAAGACCTTTTTCCACGGAGGACACGGAGAACGGCAACTGCAACATCAAAACCTTTATCCACGAAGGGCCACGAAGGGCCGCGAAGGACCACGAAGAAGGTCAAGGGCAACACCTTTTTGTCCGCGAAGGACACGGAGGGCCGCGAAGAACGGCTTTTGCACCTTTTTGTCGTGGGTTGGATGGGTAGGTTGTGGTGGGAGGGTTGTTTGGGATGTAGCCTTGAGGGCTTTTTATTTGACATTCGGGCGGGATAGCTATATCGTGATGGTGTTGCCGGCGCGCTGTGGGCGTGGGCGATATAGATTGGGGCTATAGCTCAGTTGGGAGAGCGCTACAATGGCATTGTAGAGGTCAAGGGTTCAAGTCCCTTTAGCTCCACCAGATGGGAGGCAGGGTGGTGGGTAATCCTGCGATTTCGGCGATTTGACTGTTGGGACGCTTTTTTGGTAAATTGGTTCCTCTGCGTTGGAGGGCTTGTCACAGAGGTAGCTTGGTGAGAAGCCAGCGGTTTCGGGGCTGTAGCTCAGTTGGGAGAGCGCTACAATCGCACTGTAGAGGCCAGGGGTTCGAGTCCCCTCAGCTCCACACGGCAGGCGGGGAGGTTATCTGACAGGGGGGCCAGGAGGCGGCGGGTAGAATTATATATTGGGGCTATAGCTCAGTTGGGAGAGCGCTACAATGGCATTGTAGAGGTCAAGGGTTCAAGTCCCTTTAGCTCCACCAGACACTGCGGGATCGGGTAGTTGTGCGCCGCGAAAAAATACCGATGTTTGGAGCGATAGTTTCGTGGAAGACGAGCGCAGACAAAAGTTGACAGATCGGTTTGCGGAGTTAGCGGAATACTTGAACCGCCAGTTGCATACGGGCCGCCTTGACGAGTGGGAAGGGTTGGACATGACCATTCCTCAGATCAAGACGTTGGTTTTGCTTGAACAGGTGGGCCCGCTGCGGATGGGCAACATCGCGCTATCTTTGGGTCGAGCGCTTTCGGCGACGACGACGGTTGTGGACCGCCTGGTAGAAAAGGATTTGGTGGATAGAGTTTCCGATCCAAGTGACCGGCGGGTTGTCGTTTGCAAATTGACGGACACGGGAGAAAAAGCGATACAACGGTTCTGGCGGATTGGGCGGGAGCGAATCGATTTATTGGCGGATCTGATGGACGAGGAGCAGTTGGAGGCCGTGGTGCGAGCAATGGAGATGATTTACTGGGCCGAAGATGAGCTTCAGAGAACATCTGCCTCGATACAGTCCTCGGTTAAGGAGGGCCCCCCAAAGGCCTAACCCTGATTTCATGCAGGTTTCCGGCTGCCGATTTGACGGAGCGGCAGACCGAATTGCAACCTCTTTTGCCCGGTTTACCCCAGCGAACAGATAGCCCCAGCGAAGTAACAGTCATACCAGTCGCGCGTGGCCCCTGGTCCCCCTATCCGACGGGAAATGCTGCCACGATTGGCCCGCTCGGAAAGACTTCAGCCTCCTCAACCTGTTGGCAGTCCGCGCAGAAGAAGACTATAATGACCAAAACAGGTCCATTATGGTTGCTCAGACGTTTGCGACAACACCCTTCAGGAAAATTGAACACTCGAACCTGCGACTTGCGTAATCCGGTATGCGAACGCTGCAGATCGGGAGTTTTTTGGCGCGTTCCTGTTGGCGGGCGTGAAGCGATTGTGTATGAAGCGATCAGTTGAGGCGGCGACGCGTTGACGAGACGTGCGCTAATGAGGGGACGATAGAGTATTGAACGGCGCCAGACACCGTCGCGATCGTCGAGGAATGTGCGATGGTTAGCCAGACCAAGGAGTAAGATAGCATGACGACGAAACGCGGATTCCGTCCTGTACTTCTGCATTGGTTTAGCCTGATTGCGCTGCTGATCCTGGCGGGCGCGTGTGTGCCGGTGGATTATGAAGCGCCCGCGCTGGGAACGGTGGTGGTGGGCGGGGGCGAGGAGATTCAGATTCGTGCGCTGGGGGCGCTGACGCGGGCGGGCGAGTTGGGTGTGCCCAGCCAGCGGGGCGTGGCGCTGGCGATCGCCGACTATGGGCCGATCAAGGGGCATGCTGTGAGCATGGGCGCGGGTCTGGACTCGCTGTGCAGTGCGGCGGGGGGCGCGGCGGCGGCGGCGACGGCAGTTGGCGACGGGCGCGTGGTGGGGGTTATCGGCACGGCCTGTTCGGTGGCGGCGGCTGCGGCGGCTCCGATCCTGAGCGAGGCGGGCCTGGTGATGGTGGCGCCGTCGACGACTTCGCCGTCGCTGACATCCGACCTGCGGGGCAATGCGGGGTCCAACTATCATGCCGGTTACCATCGCGTTGCCAGCAACGATCTTTACCAGGCGGAGGCGGTGGCCGATTTTGTTTACAACGAACTGGGCCTGCGCAGCATGGCGGCGATCCATGACGGCGATCCGTATTCGTCGGGCCTGACGGCGGCTTTTTCGAAGGCGTTTGAACAGTTGGGCGGCACGGTGGCGGTGGCTATGGTGGATAAGGGCGACACGGACATGCTGGCGGTTCTCACTGAAATCGCGGCTGGGCGCCCGGAAGGTCTGTTTTTGCCGATATTTCCGGAGGAGGCGGAGCACATTTTGCGTCAGAGCAGCGAGGTGGACGGCCTGGAGGGGTTGACGCGCATTGGCGGCGGCGGCTTGCTGGTGTCTGACTTTTTGGAGTTGCCGGCGTCGGAGGGTTTCTATTTTGCGGGGCCGGAGCTGGACTTTGGCAGCAATGTGAACGGGGCGACGGGCAGGAGCGGCGATGAACTGACGGCGGCGTACCAGGAGCGGTATGGTGAGGGTTCGACATCGGCCTATTTGGCGCATGCTTACGACGCCACGACGATATTGCTGCGCGCGATCGAGGCGACGGCGGTTGTTGAGGGCGATGCGCTCTACATTGATCGGGCGAGGCTGCGGGAGGCGGTGGGCAGCACGAGCAGATTCAGCGGTATTATTGGTGCCATTTCGTGTGACGAGTTCGGCGACTGCGGCACAGGCCGCATCCAGATATCGCAGCATACTGATTCGACGATGACCGACGTTGAAGCGCTGCCGGTTGTGTACCGCTATGCGCCGTAAGTGCGTTGGCCAGTTGAAATTCATTCAGACCAAGGAGTGAAGAAATGACAAAGATCGACCGCCCTCGCAGTGCGCTGTTGCGCTGGCCAATTTTGGTGCTTGCGCTTCTTCTGAGCGGTGCGTGCATCCCTGAGAATATGGTGGTGAGTCCGCTGGGAACGGTTGTGGTGGGCCCGGGTGAGGATATCCAGATTCGTTCGGCGGCGGTGCTTTCGAGCATCGGCGAGCTTGGGTCTTCGACGCAGCGGGCGGTGGCGCTGGCGGTGGCCGATTACGGGCCGATCAAGGGGCACAATGTGTCGATGGGCGCGGGTCTGGACTCGCTGTGCACGCCGGAGGGCGGCGCGGCGGCGGCGCAGACGGTGGTGGGCGACCGGCGGGTGGTGGGCGTTATTGGGACGTCGTGCTCGGCGGCGGCGGTGAAAGCGTCGCCGATTTTGAGCGAGGCGGGGCTGGTGTTGATTTCGGCGACGAATACGGCGCCTTCGCTGACATCGGATTTGCGGGGCAACGCGGGCGCGGACTATTATCCTGGCTATTTCCGCACTACCAACAACGACCTCTATGAGGCGGAGGCGGTGGCTGAGTTTGCCTACCATGATCTGGGCTTGCGCGAGATGGCGGTCATTCATGACGGCGATCCTTACACTTCGGGCCTGGCCAATGCGTTCACGGTTGCGTTTGAACATGCGGGGGGCACGGTCATGGTGGCGACGGTCAGTAAGGGTGACACGGACATGATCCCTGTTCTGACCGAGGTTGCGGCGGCGGGTCCGGATGGTCTGTTTCTGCCGCTTTTCCCTGACGAGGGCGGGCAGATAGTCCGGCAGGTCGACCAGGTGGCGGGACTGACGGGGGTGACGCTTATCGGCGGGGCTGCGATGGTGGATTTCGATTTCTTGGCGATACCGGAATCGGAAGGGATGTACCTGGCCAGCCCGGAGCTGGACTTTGGAGACAACGTCAACGAGGCAACGGGGAAGAGTGGAGGCGACGTGACGGCGGCCTATCTGGAGCAGTACAATGAGGCGCCGGGGTCGGTTTACATGGTTCACGCGTATGACGCGACGACGATGTTGCTGCGCGCGATTGAGGAGGTTGCGGTTGCCGATGGGGATACGCTGTACATTGACCGGGCGCGGTTGCGGGAGGCGTTGAGGGGCACGGCCGATTTCGACGGCATCATTGGCCACATCACGTGTGACGAGTTCGGCGATTGCGGGACGGGCCATCTTCACATTGTGTATCACACTGACGCCACGATCACGGACGTAGCGGGGCTGGATATTGTCTATTTCCATCTGCACGGTGAGCATGATCACGGGCACTAGGGGGATTGAACGGCGGTTCCTGGTAGTCAGTTTCTAGTTTTCAAGTAACTACAAAGCCACAGCAGTTGACCAGCCAGTCATCCTTGGAACCATACAGGCTCTTGGTGACGCGACTGGTGTGCAGGCGCAGCATTGCTCGCCGGCCGACAGGTTGCGAAGAATGCACACGGTGGGTGAGGGATGGTTTTGTAGGGGGGCGTTGCGGGGGCGCAGTCCCTGCACAAGGGAGGCCGCTTGCGGCCGACCGCCCATAATACAACAATGCGGGGAGACAGAACACCTTTGCGCGCCTCGTTCAGGGTTGCGAATCAGTTGCGGCTGGGTAGCTACGTTTTTAGTGAACGGCGCTCGAACGCGGCGCTGGCCTGATTCAGCGTCACGATCTGAATCTGGCTGGGTCATTACGAATAGAGGTAGATGAGATGGGTGGTCGTGGTCGATGAAAGAGGTGGCACTCTATACGGACGGTGCGTGCAGCGGGAATCCGGGGCCGGGTGGATTTGGGGTGGTGCTGCTCTACGGCGAACACCGCAAGGAGCTGTGCGGTGGGTATCGGAGGACGACGAACAACCGGATGGAGCTGCTGGCGGTGATCAAGGGGCTGGAGGCTTTGAACGGAAGGTGCAGCGTCACGCTCTACAGCGACTCGAAGTATGTGCTGGACGCGCTGACGAAGGGCTGGGCGCGCAGGTGGCGGGAAAATGGCTGGCGGCGCAACAGGAAGGGCGAGCCGGCGGTCAATCCGGATTTGTGGGCGCGGCTGCTGGAGCTGTGTGACAGGCACGAGATGCGTTACCAGTGGGTGAAGGGTCATGCGGGCGACCAGGAAAATGAGCGCTGCGACGCGCTTTCGACGGAGGCGCTGGCGGGGCCAGATTTGCGCATTGACGAACAGTATGAACGGACGGAGCGAGGGCCGGACCCTTCGCTTTTTGACGCGGCGCGATAGGCGGCGCGATAGGCGCCGAGATATAGGCACCGTGGAATAGGCGCAGCGAAACCTTTTCATTGCGGGCATTTGTACAGGATGGCGGCAATGGGTTGCGCCGAAGCAATCAAACTACAAGAACAGGCATCTATTGTTCAGTAGTCGTGTCGTGCAGGCAGTGTAGTCGATCTGGCTTCCTCCCAGTTGACGCTACGCGCATGGCCGGCGCGCGCTGAAATCAGAGACGAATCAGCGCTATGACCAGACCGCCAATTCCCATAGATCCGGAGGAAGTTACGGCCCGGTGGATGCAACAGGCATTGGCCGCGGGCGGCGCGTCCGATCTTCCCCCTGTCAAGGAGATCGCCTGGGAGGAGATTGGCAGCGGCGTGGGCTTCATGGGCACGATCCTGCGCTGTCAGTTGAGGTATGCCGAGCCGAGGACGCCGGCTGAGCGGAATGGCTGGGCACCGGCAACGGTTATCGTGAAGTTGCCCAGTCCGCTGGCCGCGAACCGGCGTTTGAGCAAACGTCTGGGATTACATAAACGGGGATACGACTTCTACAGGTTGATCGCGTCGCAGGCGCCGGTACGGTCGCCGGCTTTGCTCTATGGTGATTATGAAGCCGGCAGCGACCGGTTTGTGCTGGTGCTGGAAGATTTTGGGGACTGGCAGGCGGTGAGCCATTTTGACGGCGCCAGCGCGGAACAGACCCGACACGCGATCCGTGCGATCGCCAGGCTGCATGGTACCTACTGGAACAGGACTGATCAGCCGCCGTTGAATATGTTTACCGACGGTTTTTCACCCAGACGCAGAATGCTGATTCAGCTCGTCTACCTTGCGAACCTTTCGACCACGTTCGAAAGGTTCGGCAGGTTTTTCTCGGACGATATGCGCCGTCTGGCGGAAACCTACGGTTCGCGCATCGACAGCCAGATCGTTCGTGTCGCGGCCGGGCCGAAGACGCTGAGCCACGGCGATTTCCGGTTGGACAATATATTCTTTGCGGCCGACGGCGGGGACGAGATTGCGATCATCGACTGGCAGGTGAGCGGGTTGCGGAGCCCTCTCTTTGATGTGGCATATTTCCTGGTGGGGAGCGTAACGACCGAGGTACGCCGCCAGATCGAGCGCGAAGTGCTGGAAGAGTATACCGAAATCATCGGGGAGATGGGGGTGCAGGGGTTCACGTTTGAGGCGTGTTGGCGCCTGTACCGCGAGCACTCGCTTGCCAACCTGCTGGTAATGGTTCTGGCCTGCGGGGGGCTTGCGCTGAAAGACGAGGGCCGCCGGCGGATGGTCGAAGTGGGCCTGCAGCGTGTGCTGGCGGCGATTGAGGACCTGGATGGCGGCGCGTGTGTGCCGGGGCCGGTGCCGTTGTTTAGCCGCGGGGGGGCGTTGGCGGCGTTTTCGCGGGGTGCGTATGGTGTGGTGAAGGCGTTGCGGGGGTAGGGGGATTGGGGGCGACAGAGGCCGATTTCGGATGGGGCACGGGATGCTCGCTACGGGGTGCGAGAATATTGGATTGTGGACCCTGACGACAGGAAGATTACGCTTTTTCTGCGAGGCGAGAGTCGTTTGGAGGCCGTGGGCGGTTGCGAGGCGGAGGAGAGTTTGCACTCATCCACGCTGACGGGGTTCAGCATCGCACTGGCGGAGATATTCTGAGACGTAAGCAAGGGGCGGGCTTGCCCCAAATCGATGCAGTGTCCCTGATATAGAAAGGCCCCGCTGTGGACAGCGGGGCCTTTTGTATTTCTTTATATGCTCTTCTTAGGGAGCGACCGGTCTACTGCGTGACGTGGGGGACGCTTGCGATGGAACCGATCAGCTTCACGGAGCCGGTGTGAACCCAGACGGGTGCGTCGAGGCCGGGGATTTGGATACGGAGCCATTGGGGATCGGGGCCGATGCCGGTGATGGGGGCCCATGTGCCCTTGGGCAGGAGGGCGGTCGCACTGTACTCGGTGCCCGGACCGGACCTGGCGAAGACCGCTCCCGGCTGGACTAGGACAGCCGGCTGCGCCGCAACTTCCGCCGCGGTGACGCGTCTGACGCCTTCCACGGAACCTCTCACCTCGGTCATGTGGCAGTAGATCCAGACCAGTGCGTTGTGCCCTTCAAGCTCCACCAGAATCCAGTCGCCGGTCGGGTCGATGCCGTGGATTCGTGCTTGCGTGTCCTGCGGTACGACGGCGACCACGTTATATTCCAGGCCCGGGCCAGAGCGCACGTTCATGGTGATGGGCTGGGTAACGGCGATGGGCCGGTCGTCCGCGGCGGGCGGGAAGAAGTCGGTGACGCCGTAGCGGGGGATGCCGGCGAGCGAGCCGATGGCCACTTTGACAAAGTCACGGATTACCCAGACAGGCTCGTCAAGGCCCGGGACGATGACTTGGTACCAGACGTTCGGCGGGCAGTCGCCGACGGCGATGATTTCGGCCCAGGTCCCTCGAGGGATGGTGGCGACGATGTCGTAGGCAAGGCCGGGGCCCGAATAAGCGAAGAGGGCGTAGGTCTGGGTAAGGGCGGCAGGCGTCTGTGAGATTTCGGTCTCGGTGATGCGTAGGACGTTAACCAGCGGGCAGTCGACCTGGACCAGGTCGCGGTAGACCCAACCGAGGGAGGTCAGCCCATCCAGTTCGACCAGCAGCCAATCGCTGTTGGGGTCGATGCCGACTACTTTGACCTGCGTGCCCTGGGGCAGGGTGGTGAGGACGTCGTAGTCGATGCCGGGGCCGATGCGCACGTTCATGACCTCAGGCTGGATGATGGCGATCGGTCTGCTGCCGGTGGCGCCGGAGATGGGGAGCTTGGCGAGCTCTTCGGCGGAGACCGTGGGCACGTTTGCGAGCGACCCTTCGACGGTGGCCAGGCTTTGGTGGATCCAGACGGGGATGTCGAGGCCGGTGCGTTCGATCTGATACCATTCGCCGCGGGGGTCAACGCCGATGATGTTGGCGCGCGTGCCCTGCGGAAGGGTGGTGATGACATCGTAGGCTAAGCCTGGCCCGAGGCGGGCGTTCATGCTTACGGGCTGGGTGACGGCCTGGGGATAGCTGCCGGGGGTCATTGTCTGGCGGAGGGCGGCGAGCCAGTTGACCAGGTCGCTGTTTTCCTGGCAGCTCCAGACGGTACGGTCGCCGGCGTAGTGGTCGGGCGTGTCGTCGTCGGTGTCGTCGCCGTCGGTGTCGTCGCCGTCGGTGTCATCGCCATCGGTGCCGTCGCCATCGGTGTCATCGCCGTCGGTGTCATCGCCATCGGTGCCGTCGCCATCGGTGTCATCGCCGTCGGTGTCGTCGCCGTCGGTGTCGTCGCCGTCGGTGTCATCGCCGTCGCTTGTCGGTGTCGGTGTCGGGTCCGCTACGTCGGGAGTCGCATCCGGACCGTTCGGATTACCTATGTCAATGATTACGATGATTTCCCAAAGATCGTCTGGCAGGTCACTCGTGGGCGGGATCGTGGGTCCTCCCGTAGGCGTGGGCGTCGGGGTAAGGGTTGGGAGGAGGGAGCCTGATGGCGTAGCCGTGGCGGTGGCCGTTGGCGTTGGCCGGCCGGCAGCGGTCGGCGTATGCGTCGCGGTCGGCGTCGGTTCATCCTGCGTTGGGGGCGGCGCAAAGAAGATGTCGGCCGTAGGCGTGGGTGTCGGCGCTGAGGTCACCGTGGCTGTTGCCGTAGCGGTAGGCGGCTGTGGCTTCTGCACTGGCGGCTGGTTTTGCGGCGGCGGCTGCCTTCGTCGCGGCGGATTCGTGGCGGTCGCGGTCGGTTCGGGCGTATTCGTATGGGTTGCGGTCGCGGTTGGCTCGGGCGTGTTGGTATGCGTGGCTGTCGGCTGCTGTTGCGGCGGCGGCTGGTTTTGCCGAGGCGGGTCCGTGGCGGTCGCGGTCGGTTCGGGCGTGCTCGTATTGGTGGCAGTCGCGGTTGGCTCGGGCGTTTCGGTTGGCGTGGCCGTCGGCTGCTGTTGCGGCGGATCGTTTTTCGACGGTGGTTGGACTTGCGGCGGCGGCTCATTTTTCGTCGGCTTCCCGGCGGTCGCGGTCGCTGTGGCCGTGTTGGTGGCCGTGGCGGTCGGCGTGTCTGTTTCGATGGGGGAGAGTGACAAGCCGATGACCCGGAAATCTTTAGTTGCGGTGTCGGTAAAGCCGCCTTCTCCGATGAGCGTGACTGTCACCGTGTAAGTACCTGGCGGGCAGGCGGCGTCTATTTCCCCGGGTACTCTAATCTGGCCCAAGCCATTGAGCGGTCCTGTGTATTGGCCATCGCCGCCGAGTCCTGACCCTTCACAGACGTCCACGTCATCGTTGTCTGAGTTGGTGACGTCGGCGCGATAGTGATAGGTGTCGGAGTCGTCGATTCCGTCGAAAACCATTGTGAAGGGAACGTCCTGGCCTTCATTGAATTCGGGAGGCAACCCTTCGATGCTGACGGAGGGCGGGGGCATTGGTGTATTCGTCGGTGTAGGCGTGTAGCCGGCCGTGGCCGTGGCGGTCGGTATATGCGTTTCGGTGGGCGTAGGCGTTGGGGTCAACGGGGGATCGATCGTGATGCCGCAGTTACAGCCAAGCTCAATCTCCTCGGTCGCGCCGTCTTCGGTATAGGTGATCGTACACTTCACCACATAGGAACCGGGCGTGCAGTCCTTGTTAATGCTAAGAGGAATCGTGCCGGTAGTGCTCCAGTGACTGTACTGCGAAGGGCTGAAAGTGCGAACATTGCCGAACCCTTGCCCTTCACAGTTGTCTGCGTCGGGGCCGTCGACGCCTCCTTGCAGCAGGTCGAAGCGATAGGTGACGGTAGTAAATGTGTCGTCAGAGTTACATGTGCCGTCGTTGTTTTCATCGGTGCAGGGGAAGTTAGCGAAAAAGATGCTGACATCCAGATCCACCCCTGCCGCCACTGAGTTTTCAAGCTGTTCGAAGCCGGCGTGCGGTTGAGGATCCTGCTGCGTGTAGGGGGCAAGGGCTTGGATCGTCGGGCCCCCGGGCACGAAAGAGATGACGGTCAGGGCGAATAGTAACAGAACGAGCGCTCCGACCAACGTAGTAACCGACTGTTTCGCTTGCATTTTGTGGGTCTCTGCTTCTCTTTTACGAGCGTGCTTGTCCGTGTCGGTTCAGTCTTCGCGTTCCGAGCTTGGCCCCTTCCCAAATTCGAAACTTCTCCTGCCGATCGGACGAGCAGTTGGCGCGGAATGTTCCGTTTCCGGGGGATCTTACTGGAGTGTGTTCTTGCTGCTGTTCGCATACATCTTTTGGGCAGAGACGCCCTGAAACACGCGGGCGAAATCGGACCTGGCGGAGGCATTCTTTGCCATGCCGAATAAGGTGATCCGGCAGCGGGCCTTTGCTAGCGGGATGGGATTCAGAGAGAAGGAAGGCCCCGCTGTCGACAGCGACAGCGGGGCTCGTGATAGGTTCTTATGTGGGCTCTTATGAAGGCTACCAGCTGTTCTGCGGAACGACCACGGGGACTCCTGCGAGTGAGCCGATTGTCTTGACAAGGTCGCAGTAAACCCAGACCGGCTCGGCCATGCCGGCCACCTGGATGCGGACCCATTCGGACCGTGGGCCGATGCCGGTGATCCTGGCCCATGTCCCCTTCGGCAGAATCGTGACCGCGCTGTACTCCGTGCCCGGTCCCGACCTGCCGAAGACCGCGCGCGGCTGGATGAGCACGGCCGGCTGCTCCGTAATCTCCGGCGCGGTTACGTGTCTGACGCCGACCAGCGAACCCTTCACCTGCGTCATGGGGCGGTAGATCCAGAGCAGTGAACTGTACCCGTCGATCTCGACCAGGAGCCAGCTCTCGCTCGGGTCGGTGCCGTAGATGCGGGCTTGCGTGCCCTGCGGCGCTTCGGCGACGACGTCATATTCCAAGCCCGGGCCCGTGCGCACGTTCAGTGGGTCGGGCTGGGTAACGGCAATGGGACGCTCGTCTGCGGCCGGCGGTGTGAAGTCGGTGATGCCGTACCGGGGCAGGCCGCCGAGCGAGCCTACTGCCACCTTGACGAAGTCGCGGACCACCCAGACCGGCTCGTCGAGACCCGGAACTATAACTTGGTACCAGACATTCGGCGGGCAGTCGCCGATGGCGATAATTTCGGCCCAGGTCCCTCGAGAGAGAATGGCGACTCTGTCGTAGGCGAGGCCCGGACCGGAGTAGGCGTGGACCGCATAGGGCTGGGTTATGGCGGCGGGCACCTGTGTCATCTCTCGCTCGGTGATGCGCCTGACGTTCACCAAGGGGCAGTCGACCACGACCAGGTCGCGGTACAGCCAGCCGAGGGAGGTCATGCCTTCCAGCTCGACCTGCAGCCATTCACCGCCGGGCTCGATGCCGACGACTTCGACCTGGGTTCCCTGCGCCAGGGTGGTGAGTACTTCGTAATCGAAATCGGGGCCCAAGCGCACGTTCATGACTTCCGGCTGGATGACGGCTACCGGTCTGCTGCCAGGGGCGCCGGATATCGGCAGCTGGGAGAGTTCATTTGCGGAAACCTGGGGCACGCTGGCGAGCGAGCCTTCGACGCTGGCCAGGCTCTGGTAGATCCAGACGGGGATGTCCAGACCGCTCAGTTCGAGCTGGTACCATTCGTTGCGGGGGTCGACACCGATGATGTTGGCGCGCGTGCCCTGCGGCAGGGTGGTGATTACGTCGTAGGCCAGCCCGGGCCCGAGGCGGGCGTTCATTATCTCCGGCGCAGTTACGGCCTGGGGATAGGCGCCGGCGGTCATGGTCTGGCGGAGCGTGGCAAGCGAGTCGACCAGGGCGCTGAGGTCCTGGCAGCTCCAGACGGAGCGGCCGGCAGCGTAGTGGCCGGGCCAGCCGCTGTCGGCGTCGGACGAACCGTCGCCGGTGTCGTCCTGACCGCTTGTCGCTGGAGGTGTCGTGTCAGTCTCGCCGGCGTCCGCACCGGTGTCGGTCTCCTCATCTTCGACAACGGATACGATGCTGTCCACGAGCTCGTCGGTCAGGTCATCCGTGGGTGTGACTGTAGGCGTCAGAGTGGCCGTTGGCGGTACAGTGGCCGTGGCCGTCGGCACAGGCGTCGATGTCGGGTCTGCCTTCTGCTGGGGCGGCACATAGGCGGCTTTTGTTGTGGGCGTGGGTGCCGGCGCTACGGTTGCTGTGGCGGTCGGTACGGGCGTGTGTGTATTGGTCGCCGTCGGCCAGGGTGTGTTGGTGGCGGCTGGCTGCTGTTGCGGCGGATTTTGTTGCCGCGGCGGATTGGTGGCGGTCGGTGTGGGCGTGTCCGTATTGGCGGGCGCCGGCTGCGGTGTGTTTGTCACAGTGGGCGTCGGCGTGTCAGGGTCGACGGGCGATGGTGATAAGCCGTTGACCTGGAAGGCCTGGGTTGCGGTGTACGAATAGCCGCCGTCGGCGATGAGCGTGACGGTCAGCGTATATGGGCCGTACGGGCAGCCGGCGTCGATCCCGCCGGGGACTGCGAGTTTACCTTCAACTGCTCCGGTGAGGTCGGCCGTGTACTGGTTCGCGCCACCGAGCCCCGTCCCTTCACAGTCGTCCACGTCATTGTTGTCTGCATTGGTAACGTCGGCCCGATAGCTGTAGTCGTCCGCGTCGTCTATCCCCTCGAACATCATGTTGAAGGAGGCCTGTTGGCCATGATCCCAGGCGGAAGACAGGCCTTCGATCTTTACCGAGGGCGGGGGCACTGGCGTAAACGTCGGCGTTGCGGTTGGGTCCTCCGGGAACTGTTGCACGGAGTCGTCGACTGTGGGTGTCGCTGTCGGTGTGGCGGTGTCGGTCGGCGTGACTGTCGGCGTGGCCGTGGCTGTCGGTGTCGCTGTATCGGCGGGCGTGGCTGTCGCTGTCGGCGTGTCTGTTTCGACGATGGACGGCGCTGATTCGAGGACCTGGAACGCTTGGGTTGCGGTGACCCCAAATCCGCTGTTGGCCATGAGCGTGACGGACACTGTGTATGTACCGGCCGGGCAGGCGGCGTCGATTACGCCTGAAACTGTTTCTTGTCCGTTGACTGCCCCTGTGAGTTGGGCAGTGAACTGCCTATTTCCGCCGAGACCGGTCCCTTCACAGTCGTCTGCGGCGGAGTTGTCTTCTGATTTTGTGACGTCGGCGCGGTAGCCGTACTGGTCCGAGTCGTCCAGATCTTCAAAGATCATGCTGAAACCCGTCTGCTGGCCTTCATCGAAGGTCGCAGGCAGACCGTCGATCCGCACTGAGGGCGGGGGCTTTGGCGTGGGCGTCGACGTGGGCGTCGGGGTAGTGGTTGGGTCCTCCTGCGGCGAGTTCTGGCCGCCACCATCGACAGTTGGCGTGGAGGTCGGCGTGGCCGTTTCGGTCGGTGTGGCCGTCGGTACGGCCGTTTCGGTCGGTGTGGCAGTCGGTATGGGGGTGTGGGTGGGTGTGGCCGTCGGCGGCGGCGTATAGGTTGGCGTAGACGTCGGGGCCGGTGTGTTTCTGGGCTGTGCGGGTATGATTTCGAAGTTTGCAGATGCGGTGGCGACTACAGTTTTGTTGGATTCCTTCAATTTGACTTTCAACATGTATAGCCCAACAGGGCAATCGGTGGGTGTAGAAACCAAACCGAATCTGATTACTTTCCTGACTCCCGTACCCTTAGAAAAGGAGCGCGGCCCACCAATCCCCGTTCCTTCGCACTGACTTACGCGTCCAGTTTCAGGAGGACGCTGGTGAACTTCGACTTGGAAATAACACGGGTCATCGAACGCTGTATGGTGCTCGCCCCCATCATTCTTGTCGCAGGTTATGTCTTGAAAGTTCGTGAAAGTGAGCTGCGCGTGGATGGAAGTGCCAAACTCTTCTTTTGAATTCCAGGTGTTAAATTCGATCGCTACAGCCGGCTCGTTCTGCTCCTGCAAGGAGGGGGCCTGGGCCTCGATCATGGGGGTACGGGGCGCGAAAGAGATAACTGTCAAGGCATACAATAACAGAATGCCCACGCCGGCCAGTGTGATTATCGAATGTTTGGTCTGCATTCTCTTTGTCTCTAATTCGCTTCTACAAGCGTGCCGGTTCAGTGTTCCCGTTTCGGGCCTGGTCCCATTCCAGGATCGGATCTACCTCTGCCGATCGGACGAGCGGTCCTGCCGGAATGTTCCATTTCTTTTGATACTTTTTGGCGTGGATTTTCGCGCCTGTTTTCACACTCTTTTTGGCAGATGGTTCTGGAAACAGGCGGGCGAAATATGGGCGGGCGGAGGGGTTGCCTGCGATGCCGAACATCATGATCCGGCAGCGGGACTTTTGCGAACGGGATTGGATACAGACAGTAGAAAATCCCCGCTGACGCTGGCGCCAACGGGGCTCTTGATATGTCTTGATATGGGCTCTTAAGAAAGCTGGCGGTGGTGGCTAGCGACTGTCCTGCGGCACGACCACGGGGACCGCTGCGAGTGAGCCGATTGTCTTGACAAGGTCGCAGTAAACCCAGACCGGCTCGGCCATGCCGGCCACCTGGATGCGGACCCATTCGGACCGTGGACCGATGCCGGTGATCCTGGCCCATGTCCCCTTCGGCAGAATCGTGACCGCGCTGTACTCCGTGCCCGGTCCCGACCTGCCGAAGACCGCGCGCGGCTGGATGAGCACGGCCGGCTGCTCCGTAATCTCCGGCACGGTTACGTGTCTGACGCCAACCAGCGAACCCTTCACCTGCGTCATGGGGCGGTAGATCCAGAGTAGTGAACTGTACCCGTCGATCTCGACCAGGAGCCAGCTCTCGCTCGGGTCGGTGCCGTAGATGCTGGCTTGCGTCCCCTGCGGCGCTTCGGCGACGACGTCATATTCCAAGCCCGGGCCCGTGCGCACGTTCAGTGGGTCGGGCTGGGTAACGGCGATGGGACGCTCGTCTGCGGCCGGCGGTGTGAAGTCGGTGATGCCGTACCGGGGCAGGCCGCCGAGCGAGCCTACTGCCACCTTGACGAAGTCGCGGACCACCCACACCGGTTCGTCAAGGCCTGGAACTATAACTTGGTACCAGACATTCGGCGGGCAGTCGCCGATGGCGATGATTTCGGCCCAGGTCCCTCGAGAGAGAATGGCGACCCTGTCGTAGGCGAGGCCGGGGCCGGAGTAGGCGTGGACCGCATAGGGCTGGGTTATGGCGGCTGGAACCTGTGTAATCTCACGCTCGGTGATGCGCCTGACGTTCACCAAGGGGCAGTCGACCACGACCAGGTCGCGGTAGAGCCAGCCGAGGGAGGTCATGCCATCCAGCTCGACCTGCAGCCACTCGCCGTCGGGAGCGATGCCGACGACTTCGACCTGGGTTCCCTGCGGCAGGGTGGTGAGCACTTCGTAATCGAAATCGGGGCCCAGGCGCACGTTCATGACCTCCGGCACGATAAACGCGACCGGCCTGCTGCCCGGGGCGCCGGATATCGGGAGCTCGGCGAGGTCCGCAGAGGGGACTTGGCGGACGTTGGCGAGCGAGCCTTCGACGCTGGCCAGGCTCTGGTAGATCCAGACGGGGATGTCCAGGCCGCTCAGTTCGAGTTGGTACCATTCGCCGCGGGGGTCGACGCCGATGATGTTGGCGCGCGTGCCCTGCGGCAGGGTGGTGATCACGTCGTAGGCCAGCCCGGGCCCGAGGCGGGCATTCATTATCTCCGGCGCAGTTACGGCCTGGGGATAGGCGCCGGCGGTCATGGTGCGGCGGAGCGCGGCGAGCGAGTCGACCAGGGCGCTGAGGTCCTGGCAGTCCCAGACGGAGCGGCTGGCGGCGTAGTGGCCGGGCCAGGTGCTGCTGGAGTCGTCGTCAGCGCTTGTCGTTTGCGACGCCGTGGACGCTGTGCCGGTGCCGACGCCCGAGTCGGCGTCCGAATCGGCGTCCTCATCTTCGACAACGGATATGATGCTGTCGGGAAAATCGCCGGCCAGGTCATCTGTGGGCGTGACCGTGGGCGCAAGGGTTGAGACCAGGGTGGCGGTCGGCGTTGCGGATGGTATAGGCGTCGATGTCGGGTCTACCTTCTGCTGCGGCGGCACATAGGCGACTTTTGCCGTAGGCGTGGGTGCCGGCGCTGTGGTAGCCGTGGGCATGGGCGTGCTGGTATGGGTGGCGGCTGGCTGCTGTTGCGGTGGATTCTGTTGTCGCGGCGGATCTGTGGCGGTCGGTGCGGGCGTATTTGTATTGGTAGCCGTCGGCTGCGGTGTGTGTGTTGCGGTGGACGTCGGCGTGTCAGGTTCGACGGGCGATGGTGATAAGCCGTTGACCTGGAAGGCCTGGGTTGCGGTGTACGAATAGCCGCCGTCGGCGATGAGCGTGACGGTCAGCGTATATGGGCCGTACGGGCAGCCGGCGTCGATCCCGCCGGGGACTGCGAGTTTACCTTCAACTGCTCCGGTGAGGTCGGCCGTGTACTGGTTCGCGCCACCGAGCCCCGTCCCTTCACAGTCGTCCACGTCATTGTTGTCTGCATTGGTAACGTCGGCCCGATAGCTGTAGTCGTCCGCGTCGTCTATCCCCTCGAACATCATGTTGAAGGAGGCCTGTTGGCCATGATCCCAGTTGGAAGACAAACCTTCGATCTTTACGGAGGGCGGGGGCATTGACGTAAACGTCGGCGTTGCGGTTGGGTCCTCCGGGAACTGTTGCACGGAGTCGTCGACTGTGGGTGTGGCTGTCGGTGTGGCGGTGTCGGTCGGCGTGACTGTCGGCGTGGCAGTGGCTGTCGGTGTCGCTGTATCGGCGGGCGTGGCTGTCGCTGTCGGCGTGTCTGTTTCGACGATGGACGGCGCTGATTCGAGGACCTGGTACGCTTGGGTTGCGGTGACCCCAAATCCGCTGTTGGCCATGAGCGTGACGGACACTGTGTATGTACCGGCCGGGCAGGCGGCGTCGATTACGCCTGAAACTGATTCTTGTCCGTTGACTGCCCCTGTGAGTTGGGCAGTGAACTGGCTGTTTCCGCCGAGTCCGGTTCCTTCACAGTCGTCTGCGGCGGAGTTGTCTTCTGATTTTGTGACGTCGGCGCGGTAGCCGTACTGATCCGAGTCGTCCAGATCTTCAAAGATCATGCTGAAACCCGTCTGCTGGCCTTCATCGAAGGTGGCAGGCAGACCGTCGATCCGCACTGAGGGCGGGGGCTTTGGCGTGGCCGTCGCAGTTGGCGTCGGGGTAGTGGTTGGGTCCTCCTGCGGCGAGTTCTGGCCGCCACCATCGACAGTCGGCGTGGAGGTCGGCGTGGCCGTTTCGGTCGGTGTCGACGTGGCGGTCGGTACGGGCGTTTCGGTCGGTGTGGCCGTCGGTACGGGGGTGTGGGTGGGTGTGGCCGTCGGTAAGGGCGTGCTGGTTGACGTCACCGTAGGTATGGGCGTTTCGGTCGGTGTGGCGGTCGCCTGCTGCTCGGCGGAAGTGACAGTGAGATCGCCATTGCAGGTCAGTGGGATGGCCTCGTCCGAGCCGGATTCGGTATAGGTGACCATACACTTTACCGTGTATTCACCGGGAGTACAGTTCCTGTGGACACGCAGAGGTATCGGTCCTAAGGATCTCCAGTGATTGTAGAATGAAGGGGAAAAGTCGCGGACATTGCCCCACCCTTGTCCTTCACAGTTATCGGCGTCGGCGCCGTCTTGCAGAATGTCGAAGCGATAGGTGACGGTGGTGAAGTTGTCTTTGTAGTTGCACTTTCCGTTATCGTCCTCATCGATGCAGGGGAAGTATGCGAACAGGAGGCCGGCATTCATATATTCACCTGCTCGAACGGTGTATTCGATCGTGTCAAAACCTACCATTGGATCGCCGTCATCATTCGACAGGAGGGGCGCTGCAGGGATCATTGGGGCGGGGGGTGTGAAAGAGATAACGGCCAAAGCAAATAGCAACAGAATGCCGGTCCCGACCAGTGTGATTATCGACTGTTTCGATATCATTTTCTTCGACTCTAGGTCTCGTTAGTTAGCGTGTCGGTCCGTGTTGGTTCTGTGTTCCCGTTCCGAGCATGATTTCTTGTCAGGAGGGGATCGGTGTCTGCCGATCGGACGTACAGTTGGCTCAAATTGTTCCGTTTCTCTTAACCTTTTTCTGGAGGGGATTATTCTTGCTGATTGGATGCTGGATTCGGGTGGAAGTAACGGGGAATTTCCGCACGGACTTTGAAGGGCACGGGGAGATTGCTTTATGGCGAGCGCCATGATCCCAAAGCGCGTCCGAGTTGCGCAGAGTGCAGTTTGGAGACGGAAAGAACCCCGCGGGCGACAGGGCCAATGGGGCATTCGGGGAAAGACTTGTTTAGCTGAATTTCGGAGATGGCATGCTGGGGCGAGTCAGGCGCTTCGGGCTAATTCAGGTGCGCCGGGGCCCGCTCACTGCTGGTCGGTCTGTGATGATGAGAGCGGGTTATCTTCCGGCGCGGTACGGGGGATATCTGCCAGCGAGCCGGAGGCGATCTTTACGTGGCGGCGGGCAATCCAGACCGGCGCGTCGATTCCGGGAACCTCGATATCGATCTGGATCTGGAACCATTGCGCTTGCGGGTCGATGCCGACGATCCTGATCCAGGTTCCTTTTGGCAGTCTGGCGACCGCAGGGTAGTCCTCGCCTGGGCCGGAGCGGGCGAGCAGCGTTGGCGGCTGGGTGATCAGTGCGGGCCAGGTCGAGATCTCGCGTGGGGTAATTCGTCTGACGCTTACAAGCAGGCCGTCGACCCACGTCATATCGCGCAGCACCCAGGCGAGAGTGTCCAGACCTTCTATTTGAAGCTGGAGCCAGTTTTTGGTCGGGTCGATGCCGTAGATTTCGCCTGACACGCCTTGGGGCACTGTGGTGATCACTTTGTAGTCCAGGCCCGGCCCGGTGCGCACTTTCATGCTTTCCGACTGTGCGATCGCCAGCGGTCTGTGATATTCCGTTCCCGATCCCGGCTGCATTGCATTTTCGTCGGCTGCTGGCGGTCGGAACCTCCCCAGCAGGCCGCCGGCCACTTTGGTCCGATGGCGGGCAACCCAGAGGGGCGTTTTCAGTCCGACGACTTTGATCTGGAACCATTCTTGCTGCGGGTCAGTGCCGATGATCCGTGCCCATGTCCCCTTCGGCAGGATGGTGTCGGCCTCGTGGTCTACGCCCGGCCCGAGGCGCGCGTGCAGGTTGCGGGGTTGGATGATCATTGCGGGCAGGGCGGCGATTTCGCGGGCGGTGATGCGCCTGACGTTCACCAGCGAACCGACCACTTGCGTCAGGTCGCGGTAGACCCAAGCGAGGGTGTCCAGCCCTTCCAGTTGGACCTGAAACCACTTTTTGTCCGGGTCCATGCCATAGATTGGGGCGCGCGTTCCTTGGGGCACGGTGGTAATCACGTCGTATTCCAGGCCCGGCCCGAGACGCACGTTCATAATTTCGGGCTGGGTGATCAGATAGGGTTTGGCTGCGGGATTCGGGCCCGGCCGGAGCAGCTGGGCAAGCTCTTTTGTCGTCAGCTGTCTGTAACCTCTGACCGAGCCGGACAGCTTGACCAGGCTCTGGTGGATCCAGGCGGGCCCATCCAGACCGGATAGCTCGATCAGGAACCACTTGTCTTCCGGGCCGAGACCGAGGATTTTAACACTCGTACCTTGGGGCACGGTGGTGATCACGTCGTAGTTGGTACCGGGCCCCACGCGCAGATGAGAGATTACGGGCCATGTATGGGCTGTGACGGTGAAAGCTCCGGAGTGGTAGCGACAGACTCCGTCCAGCGAGCCGACCAGAACTGTGAGATCGCGTAAAATCCAGGCGGTGCCGTAGACGCCGTCGATTTTTACTTCGTACCAGTCTGCCCACGGGCCGACGCAGATAATTTGGGCGCGCGTACCGTGCGGCACAATTCTAGCCAGCTTGTATTCGGTGCCTGGTCCCAGGCGGACATTTGTATACTGCGGCTGTGTAATCGCCATCGGCCCCTGTGGTGGTGGCGGAGTCTGCGTGGGCTCAGGGGATTTTGGACTCTGCTCACTCTCGGTGGTCTGGGAGTCTCGGGGCGCCTGGCCATTGCCACCTTGGCCGCCGTTGCCACCCTGGCCGCCGTTGCTACCCTGGCCACCGTTACTTCCCTGGCCACCGTTACTTCCCTGGCCACCGTTACTTCCCTGGCCACCGTTACTTCCCTGGCCACCGTTACTTCCCTGGCCGCCGTTGCTTCCCTGGCCACCGTTACTTCCCTGGCCGCCATTACTTCCCTGGCCGCCGTTGTTGCCTTGGCCGCCATTACTTCCCTGGCCGCCGTTGCTTCCCTGGCCACCGTTACTTCCCTGGCCATCGTTGTTGCCTTGGCCATCGTTGTTGCCTTGGCCGCCGTTGTTACCGCCGTTGTTGCCGCCGTTGCTGCCGCCGTTGTTGCCGCCGTTGTTGCCGCCGTTGCTGCCGCCGTTGTTGCCGCCGTTGTTGCCGCCGTTGCTGCCGCCGTTGTTGCCGCCGTTGCTGCCGCCGTTGCTGCCGCCGTTGTTGCCGCCGTTGCTGCCGCCGTTGCCGCCGCCGTTGCCGCCACCATTGCCGCCGTTGCCAGGGGTCGGGGTTGGATCGGGCGGAGGAGGGTCGCCGACAACGAAATCGACGGTATCGGTGAGGGTATGGGACTGGTTTGTGTCGGGTTCGGTGTAGGTGACGGTGAGAAGGAGCGTGTAAGGGCCGGGTTGACAGCTTTTGTCTATGCGAAGAGGCAAAGCACCAAGCGTTCTCTCGGAATTGTAGAAGGAAGGCGCAAATATGCGAGCACTGTTCAACCCCTGCCCTTCGCAACTGTCTGCGTTGGTCCCACCGGGACCGCGGGTCAGCACGTCGAAACGATATGTTACGGAAGTGAATGTGTCTTGATAATTACACTTGCCGTCATTGTTCTGATCATTGCAGGGGAAGTTTCTGAGGAGGAAGCCGGCTTGTAAGTAGTCTCCCGGCAGCACGGCGTAATCTATCAGATCAAAACCTATGATCGGGGAGGGGGATTGGGCGTGGGTTACCTGGGCGCGAAAGAATGACGTTACGGTCAGGAGGCAAAAAAGCAGTGCGGCCAGAATGGAAGTCGTTTTTCTGTGACGCATTCGATTCTACCTTACTCCGCTCCTCACGACGGATTCAGCTGCCATGGATCATGCCGAGAGGGCCATGAATCACGACACTTCGCTTGCAAAGTCCGGAGGAGTTGGCTTTGTCGCATCCACCTGAATACAGTCTCCTCTAAAGATCGACGAAGGAGCAGTAAGGAAGGTTGCCATTCTTTATGACCATCGTCCAAAATGCCCGAATCCGGTTCCTTTTGGGTGCACTGATTGGGGAGGACAGATGCCAGTATGGGGTAAATCCAGGTTGGGTGCAATTACAGAGAGCGGGGACCGAGGAACGCCAATTGGCGAGGCGGAATTCTTGTTTCTGCCGGCAGCCATGTTTCAGCCAAAACGGACGGCCCCCGCTGGCGTCGTTGATAGCGGGGGCCTTTGGTATGCGCTCGCATGGTTGCGATTGCAGATGGCATGTTAGGTAACTGCTAAGCCATATACAGTGTCTGTCTTGACCAGCCCTTTATCCCTGCCGCCACTCAGGCAAACTGACTGCGTATGCGTATTCGGTTGGCGGCAGACTGGTTGCTGGAGCGGTAATGCTGGAATGCGCAGACAAGGTCGGTGAGCGATGGTTTTGGAGGGGGGCGTTGCGGGGGCGCAGCCCCTGCACAAGGGAGGCCGCTTGCGGCCGACCGCCCATAGAATAGTAGAGAGTTGAGAGAGCACCTTCGCTCCCCTCATTCAGGATCGCAAATTAGTAGTGGCTGCGTAGTTTCTATGTCAGTTTGGAATGCTCGCTCAGTGCGGGTTGTCGGTCGAGCGCGGCGGCACTGCGGCGAGGCCTCCGCTGGTCGTCGTCGAGCTGTAGGTGCCGGCCACGCCGGGATCGATTTCGACTTCGGCTACTTCGCGTCCGGCTGCGTTCGTCCCGCACCAGGCTGATATGAAGCTGCTTCCGGTCAGGGTGCTGAAGCTGAGGCTCTTGGCGTTGGCGGTGGAGGCCGTCGCGGCGTGATTAAGTGAAATGTAGACTGTCGTGTCGGTACTGGCGCGGTGATAGAGACTGTACAGCTGCGCGCAGGCGATGGCGTCGAGCCAGCTGACCTCGAGATCGACTCTGCCGGCCTGTGGGAGCGACAGATCGACCGTAATCGAGCCGGTCAGTTGTGCAACTGTTGGCGACGGGGGATCCTTCACAGTGATCTGAATCAGCCCCGTCAGCGAGCCGCCGGCTACTTTTGTGAAGTCGCGGTATATCCAGACCGGTTGGTCGAGGTCGTCCAATTCGACCCGGTACCAGTCTCCCTGGGTGTCGATGGCGGTGATTTTGGCCCACGTCCCCTGCGGGATGGTGGTGAGTATGTCGTAGGTCAGGCCTGGTCCGGCGCGGGCATTCAGGAGCGCGGGTTGCGTGATTGCGGCCGGCAGCAGGGCCAGCTCTTCCTCGGTTACCCTTTTTACGCCGGCCAGCGAGCCGACCACGGTGGTGAGGTCCTGATAGACCCAGACCAGCGTGTCCAGTCCTTCCAACTCGATCTGGAACCAGTCGTTATCGGGGTCGATGCCGAAGATGCGCCCCTGGGTGCCCTTGGGGACAACGCGGACCACTTCGTAAGTCAGGCCGGGACCGGTGCGCACGTTCATGGTTATGGGCACGGTGATGGCCAGCGGCACTGAGCCGTCGGTTGCCGTTGCCGGTATCCCCGTAATCTGCGCTATCTCCAATGCGGTATACCGTTTGACGCCGGCTAGTGAACCGACCAGCGTTGTCAGGTCCTGGTAGATCCAGGCCTGGCCGACAATGCCTTCGATCTCCACCTGGTACCAGTCGTCGTCGGGATCGAGGCCGATGATGAAGGCCCGGGTCCCAGCCGGCACGGTCGCGACGATGTCGCATTCCAGGGCCGGACCATTGCGCACGTTCAATTCCGCAGGCAGGGTGATCGCTATCGGCCTCTGTGACTGCTGTTGCGACGATTGCGGCATGAAGTCACCGACAAATGATTTGACCTGGTTGTTGCCTTGGTTGCCGTTGCCCTGGCCACCGTTGCCCTGACCGCCGTTGCCCTTGCCGCCATTGCCCTGACCGCTGTCGCCATCAACTGTCGGGGTTGCGGTCGGTGTCGCAGTCGGGGTCGCAGTCGGTGTCAGGGTCGGTAGATTCGAATCGCGGGTCGACGTTACTGTCGGGGTCGCAGTCGGTGTCAGGGTCGGCAGGTTCGGATCGCGGGTCGACGTTGCGGTCGGTGTCAGGGTCGGTAGGTTCGGATCGCGGGTCGCAGTCGCAGTCGGTGTCAGGGTTGGCAGATTCGGATCGCGGGTCGATGTTACTGTCGGGGTCGCCGTTGGTGTCAGGGTCGGCAGGTTCGGATCGCGGGTCGACGTTGCGGTCGGTGTCAGGGTCGGCAGGTTCGGATCACGAGTCGCCGTTGCGGTCGGTGTCAGGGTCGGCAGATTCGGATCACGAGTCGCCGTTGCGGTCGGTGTCAGGGTCGGCAGATTCGGGTCACGGGTCGATGTTACTGTCGGGGTCGCAGTCGGTGTCAGGGTTGGCAGATTCGGATCACGAGTCGCCGTTGCGGTCGGTGTCAGGGTTGGCAGATTCGGATCGCGGGTCGCCGTCGCAGTCGGTGTCAGCGTCGGCAGATTCGGATCCCGGGTCGGTGTCGGCGTCGGTGTGTGTGCGGGGGGTGGTTGTGGCCGGGGTGTATAGGTCGGTGTCGGCGTCGGCCGGTTCGGATCCAATGTCGGTGTCGGTGTCGGCGTCGGTGTCGGTGTCGGTGTGTGTGCGGGGGGTGGTTGTGGCCGGGGTGTATAGGTCGGTGTGATCGTCGCCGACCCTGCCTCGACTCTGAAGTCTTTGGTATTGGTTTCTGCTACGGGCTTTAGAAAGGGGGCTGGGGTATTTGGGTCATCGTCGCCAGTGGAACCCATCAGAATAACCTTCAGCGTGTATTCACCGGGAGGGCAGTCCGGGGAGACCTGGTTTTGGCCGAAATCGATGACCCTGGAGTTACCAGTGCGCGGCGAAAAACTGCGGTCGCTACCAAGATCCGATCCTTCGCATTGTTCTACGCGATTGTCAGGGTTGGTTGTGTCTGCATTGCGCGGGTACACCTCGCTGCGATGAAAACAGGCACGCTGGTCGCCGAAGTCGATAAAAGAGAGATCGGCTTCACAGGTTACGCTCTGGATATTTCCGAAAGTATATTGTGCAAAGAGTTGGCCTCCCTGTTCTATCCGCCCTTCACCGGAGGCCAAGGATGAAGAGAAGCGAATCGAAACTGTTGGTGGGTCCTGGGCGTAGGCGACCTGCGCCCGGGGCGCGGAGATTGCGGCCAGGACGGCAAGCAACAGTACGCCCGCCCCGAGTAGGGAGACGATTGTCAGCTTGATTCGCATGCGCGATGTTTTCACTTATCTTACCGGCAAACTTTCCTACAGAGCGCAAAAGGCACGAACCGTTTCATGGGATGCAGCCGATGGCCTGATCACCGAAAGTGGAGCAGTTTCGGGGCAGGTTACCGCTGGCGCAGGGATATATAAGACCCTGCTGGCGGCCTGGCGAAGGGCTGATCTGCAAATCGCGGTGCTTCGTGTGCGTTATGCGGTTTTCAAATTAAACGGGAGCGGGAAAATGAGCCGCTCAAATGACAAACCGGGTAAGGCAGGTGCCGGCGATAAGGATGAAACCGGAGGTAGGCCTACTAGCTCAATGAGGATGTAGATCGGGGTCGTGTATTTACCTTGTCCCTACTAGTGCGGTCGTTTCGGTCGGTGACCGTCTGCGAATCACGTGCGGCCTTTTCTGAGCGCTAAGGCCGCTTTGCTGAACTCTTGAACCAAAGAAGAGAATAATGTAAATGAACCCGAGCCTCACGACGCGAGGGCCGGGTTAAAAATCGTAGAACGGTAACTCATGACTGTCAAACTTCTGGTTCGGGCATCGAGGGACTTTATATTGCGGGCGCGTGCTTGGGTCACTGTACCGAGTTCCAGTGTAGTGGACTGGAGAATCGTGAGAAACGCGCAGACTTCCAGGATGGTCGCCGTCGCGTCAACGTGCGCGCCTGAGCGGACGTCCGTCTATATCATTGGTGGATCGTAGATACATCGTTGATCGTTCGTAAATGTGTCTTTTTGTTGTCCAGTTCTGGACACCAGAAAATGGACCGATTCTGGTTCCATGGAGCTGCTTTTGCCGGTTCGTGGGGCGGATCATAACGACCAAGAAAATTTGGGAAAGCGTCACATTCAGAGAGGCAGAGAAGGAGAGTGGATATTCAGGATGCATGCAACCAATACAGAAGGCCCTACTGTCGCCGTTAACAGCGGGGCCCCTTTAGAATGCGCTCGCATCGTTGCGATGCAGGGGGTAATTCGGGTTGGAATGCTCGCTCAGCGCTCGTTGTCGTCGGCGCCCGGCGGCAGGGCAGCGAGCCCGCCGCTGGTCGTCGTCGAGCTGTAGGTGCCGGCCACGCCGGGATCGATCTCGACTTCGGCTATTTCGCGGCCGGCTGCGTTTGTCCCGCACCAGGCGGAGATGAAGCTGCTTCCGGTCAGGGTGCTGAAGCTGAGACTCTTGGCGCTGGCGGTGGAGGCCGTCGCGGCGTGATTCAGTGAAATGTAGATTGTCGAGTCGGTGCTGGCGCGGTGATAGAGACTGTACAGTTGCGCGCAGGCGATGGCGTCGAGCCAGCTGACGTCGAGATCAACTCTGCCGGCCTGCGGGAGCGACAGATCGACCGTGATTGAGCTCGTGAGCTGTTCAACTGTTGGCGACGCGAAATCCTTCACTGTGATCTGTATCAGCCCTGTCAGCGAGCCGCCGGCTACTTTTGTGAAGTCGCGGTAAATCCAGGCGGGCTGAACCAGGTCGTCCAACTCCACGCGGTACCATTCTTCCTGTGAATCGATGCCAGTGATCTTGGCCCATGTTCCCTGTGGAATGGTCGTCACGATGTCGTAGGCTAGACCCGGTCCGGCGCGGGCGTTCAACAGGAACGGCTGCGTGATCGCGGAGGGCAGCAGCGCCAACTCTTCCTCGGTTACACATTTGACGCCGGCCAGCGAGCCGACAACGGTGGTCAGGTCCTGGTAGACCCAGACGAGCGTGTCGAGCCCTTCCAACTCGATCTGGAACCAGTCGTCGTCGGGGTCGATGCCGAGGATGCGTCCTTGCGTGCCTTTGGATACGACGCGAACGACGTCGTAGTCGAGGCCGGGGCCGGTGCGCACGTTCATGGTGATGGGAACGGTGATGGCCAGCGGGACTGAGCCGACATTGGCTGCGGCGGGCGTTCCGGTAATCTGTGCTATTTCTGCGGGCGTGTAGCGCTTGACGCCGGCGAGCGAACCTATGAGGGTAGTCAGGTCCTGGTAGATCCAGGCCTGCCCGACGATGCCTTCGATCTCGACCTGATACCAGTCGTCTTCGGGGTCGAGGCCTACGATCCAGGCGCGCGTGCCTGCGGGCACGGTTGTGACGATGTCACATTCCAGGCCGGGCCCGTTGCGCACGTTCATCTCGTCCGGCAGGGTGATCGCTATCGGATATTGTGACTTCTGTTGCGACATTTGCTGCGTGAAGTCACCGACAAATGACTTGACCTGGTTGTTGCCCTGATTATTGCCATTGCCTTGGCCTCCATTGCCCTGGCCTCCATTGCCCTGGCCTCCATTGCCCTGGCCTCCATTGCCATCAACTGTCGGCGTTGCCGTTGGTGTCAGGGTCGGCAGCAGGGGATCACGGGTCGGCGTTGCCGTCGGTGTCGCCGTCGGTGTCGCCGTCGGTGTCAGGGTCGGCAGCAGGGGATCGCGGGTCGACGTTGCCGTCGGTGTCGCCGTCGGTGTCAGGGTGGGCAACAGTGGATCGCGGGTCGACGTTGCCGTCGGTGTCGCCGTCGGTGTCAGGGTGGGCAACAGTGGATCGCGGCTCGGCGTTGCCGTCGGTGTCGCCGTCGGTGTCAGGGTCGGCAGCAGGGGATCACGGGTCGGCGTTGCCGTCGGTGTCAGGGTGGGCAACAGTGGATCGCGGGTCGACGTTGCCGTCGGTGTC
This sequence comes from Caldilineaceae bacterium, assembly GCA_965116395.1. Lineage (GTDB taxonomy): Bacteria > Chloroflexota > Anaerolineae > Caldilineales > Caldilineaceae > Bin5. The sequence goes on along the minus strand of OZ220684.1, from coordinate 2,427,846 downwards.
AGGGTGGGCAACAGTGGATCGCGGGTCGACGTTGCCGTCGGTGTCGCCGTCGGTGTCAGGGTGGGCAGCAGGGGATCGCGGGTCGGCGTTGCCGTCGGTGTCGCCGTCGGTGTCAGGGTGGGCAACAGTGGATCGCGGGTCGGTGTCGCCGTCGGTGTCAGGGTGGGCAACAGTGGATCGCGGGTCGGCGTTGCCGTCGGTGTTGCGGTCGGGGTCCAGGTCGACACATCCCGGTCGACTGTCGGCGTGGCCGTCGGAGTTGCGGTCGACACATCCCGGTCGACTGTCGGCGTGGCCGTCGGAGTTGCGGTCGACACATCCCGGTCGACTGTCGGCGTGGCCGTCGGAGTTGCGGTCGACGCATTCCGGTCGACTGTCGGCGTGGCCGTTGCGGTCGACGACGATGAATCAGTGACCCGGAAATCCTTCGTGTCGGTACATTTAGCGCCTTCAATGTCGCAGCTCGAATGAACCAGGTTGAGTTGAACCTTATAGGAAACAGGCTCACAGCTTGAGTTCATGCGAAGATATGCGTCGTACGATTTCGGTTGACTGTAACTTCCGCTCACAGTCCCAGAATCCGTCCCCGACCAACTGCAGACGGAATTTGGGACAGATTCGCCGGAGCTGTCAAGCAGTTTGAGATTGTACCTGAGTCCGCTTGCGAATGTGTCGGTGTTATTGCAGTTGCTACTATTGTCTCTGCCCACACAGGGCAATCCGCGGAATACCAAGACGAGGTTCAGGTTTTCTCCCTGGGCCACAGGAGGGGCAGGGCCATTCCCCACAACAGCAAGCGCCACATGCGGTCCCTGTGGGTCCCCGAACGACGGATTGATGGTGGCGTTGGCGACCTGGGCGCGGAAAGTAAAGATAGCGCCAAGGGCGGCAAGCGACAACACGCCTGTTCCTAGCAGGAAGACGATTGTCAGCTTGGTTGGCACTCTCATTGCTTTCACTTTTGCTACCGGCAGACTTGGCTACGGAGCGTATCAGGCACGGGCAGTTCCAAGGGGCACAGCCGTTGAACAGTTCGCCGAAAATGGAGGTGGTCCCAGGAGCGGTCGGCGGCGGCACGGAAATCCTGGAATGCGGCTGGCAGCCTGACGAAGAACTGCTCCTCGATTCGCAGTGCATGGTGTGCGTTTTGCGATTGTCGGATGAAAGGTGAGCTGGAAAATAGACCGCTCAAATGACTCCACTGGAAGGGCTAGATCCGACGATCAGGATAAAATCGGAGGCAGGCCCACCTGCTCATGGAGGATGTATAACGGGGTCATGCATTTCCCTAGTCGGTACGTATGCGGTCGCATTTGCCGGAGACTGTCTGCGCGTCATGGTCGGCCCTTCTGAACCCTGACGACAGCGCTGTCAGTGCTGGATTCATTCACGCCTTGCGAACCGCTTTACGACTTTTTCTGACCAATAAAGATAACAATGAAAACAGGTGCCTGCCTCGTCACGCGACGTGTGGAGCGAATAGAAGCGTAGAACGGCGCCCTGACACTGTCAAGCTTCCGTTCCATGGACGCGGTAGCAGTTCTCCAGGGTGTGCGTGGCCCGATCGGCGAGGGAGATCGCGCCTGAACAGCGCCGATTACCAGTGTGGTGGACTATTGAATCGTTAAAAAGGGGGAGGGATGCCAGCAGAGCAGGCAGCGCGTCAGCAATGGCGCTGGGGCAGTCATCCATCTATATCATTGGTAGATCGTATATTGAACGTCAGTTATTCTTAATAACTGGATATATATGGCAATGCGGCACTATTGGAAAACTGTTCCATTTCTGGTCATAAAATTCTCTTAGTTGGGAAACAGTCCGACATATTCGATGTTGATTCCGCGGCCCTTTTTTGCTGATTAGGGGGCAGGTGAAGGCATTCGGGAAGTCTGAAATAGACGACATTCGGGACGCATACATTTGATACAGACGGATGCAAACAGATAAAAGGCCCCCGCTATCGCCATTGACAGCGGGGGCCTTTGGTTTGCACTCGCAACATTGCGATTGCAGGTGGTATGTCAGGTTGAGATGCTCGCTCAGCGCTAGTTGTCGTCGGCGCCCGGCGGCACGGCGGCGAGACCGCCGCTGGTCGTCGTCGAACTGTAGGTGCCGGCCACGCCGGGATCGATCTCGACTTCGGCGACCTCGCGGCCGGCGACCATCGTCCCGCACCAGGCCGAGATGTAGCTGTCCCCGCTCAGCGTGCTGAAACTGAGACTCTTGGCGTTGACGGTCGACGCGGTGGCTGCCTGGTCCAGCGAGATGTAGGTGGTCGAGGCGGTGCTGGCGCGATGATAGAGATTGTACAGCTGCGCGCAGGCGCTGGTATCGGTCCAGCTGACGTCCAGGTCAACCCCGCCGGCCTGCGGCAGCGACAGTTCGACCGTGATCGAACCGGTCTGCAGTCCTACGATTGGCGACGAGCTTCCTCCAAATGCGAGCTGAATCAGCCCCGACAGCGAGCCGCCGGCTACCTTGGTGTAGTCGCGGAAGATCCAGGCGGGTTGGTCGAGGTCGTACAGCTCTACCCGGTACCACTCTCCCTGCGGGTCGATGCCGGTGATCTTCGTCCATGTCCCCTGCGGGATGGTCGTGAGTATGTCAAAGGTCAGGCCGGGCCCGGCGCGGGCGTTCAGGAGCGCCGGTTGCGTGATGGCGGCCGGCAGCAGTGCCAGCTCCTCCAGGGTTACCCATTTGACGCCGGCCAGCGAGCCGATCACGGTCGTCAGGTCCTGGTAGACCCAGACGAGCGTGTCGAGCCCTTCCAGTTCGATCTGGAACCAGTCGTTGTCCGGGTCGATGCCGAAGATGCGGCCCTGTGTGTCCTTGGGCACGATGCCGACGACGTCATAGAGCAGGCCGGGACCAGTGCGCACGTTCATGGTGATCGGCACGGTGATGGCCAGGGGCACTGAGCCGTCTGCGCCCGGAGTTCCCAGCAGCTGCGCGATCTCTTGCAGGGTGTACAGTTTGACGGATGCCAGCGAGCCAAGCACGGTCGTCAGGTCCTGGTAGACCCAGACGCGGGTGTCGAACCCTTCCAGCTCGATATGGAACCAGTCGTTGTCGGGGTCGATGCCATAGATGTAGCCCTGCGTGCCGGCGGGTACGGTGGTGACGATGTTGTAGGTCAGGCCGGGACCGGTGCGCACGTTCATCAGTTCCGGTATGGTGATGGCCAGCGGCGCGGCGCCGGTCGCGGGCGGAGCGCCCCCTGTAAGCTGCGCTATCTGCAGCGCCGTATAATGCGAGACGGTAGCCAGCGAGCCGAGCACGGTGGTCAGGTCCTGGTAGACCCAGACGCGGGTATCGAATCCTTCCAACTCGATGTGGAACCAGTCATCGTTGGGGTCGATTCCGTAGATATATCCTTGTGTGCCGGCGGGCACGGTTGTGACGATGTCATAGGTCAAGCCGGGGCCGGTGCGCACGTTCATCAACTCCGGCACGGTGATGGCCAGGGGTGCGGAGCCGTCCGAGGGCGATAGGCCCTGCAGTTGTGCGATTTCCAGGGAGGTGTACTGTTTGACGCCTGTCAGCGAACCGACCAGCGTTGTCAGGTCCTGGTAGATCCAGACCTGGCCGGGGACGCCGACGATCTCGACCTGGTACCAGTCATCGTTGGGATCGGTGCCGACGATCTCGGCCTGCGTGCCGGCGGGCACGGTGGTGACGATGTCGTAGGTCAGGCCGGGGCCGGTGCGCACGTTCATTATTTCGGGGATGGTGATGGCGAGGGGCGTCTGGGATTGCGGTTGCGACGATTGCGGTAGAGGTGTCGGGTAGCTGATGAATGACTTGACGCCGACACCGCCGTTGTTGCCGCCCTGGTTGTTGCCGCCCTGGTTGTTGCCGCCCTGGTTGTTGCCACCCTGGTTGTTGCCGCCTTGGTTGTTGCCGCCCGGCTGTCTGCCTTGATTGTTGCCCTGGTTGCCGCCGTTGCCTTCAACTGTAGGCGTTGCGGTCGCTGTCGGCGTCGCGGTCGGGTTGCCATCGTCGATTTGACCACCGCGCTGTGATGGTGTCGGCGTCGCGGTCGGTGTGGCGGTTGGGTCGTCACCGCCCTGATTGCCGTCGTTACCGCTGTTGCCTTCAACTGTAGGTGTCGCGGTTGGTGTGGCGGTTGCGTCGGGCGGTATCTGATTGTTGTCGTTGCCGCCGTTGCCTTCTACTGTAGGTGTTGCGGTTGGGGTCGCGGTCGGAGTCGCGGTTGCGTCGGGCGGTATCTGATTGTTGTCGTTGCCTTCGTTGCCTTCAACTGTTGCCGTCGGAGTCGCGGTTGGGGTCGCGGTTGGCGTTGCTGTCGACGTTACAAACGGCGTCCATGTAGGCGTCGAGGTATGCGGTGGTTGCCTATACGGTGGCCGTGTGTTGGTGGGTGTGGCGGTCGGAGGGCCCGCGACGACTGTGAAATCTTGGTCCGCATCGGACACTGGATCGGGCTCGGGTTCTTCCCTACCATTCGAACCCCATATGGAGACTTGCAGGGTGTATTCGCCCACCTGGCAGTTCGGAGAAATCTGGTTTTGACCGAAACGAATTGTCTTGGTGTTTCCGGTGCCTTTCCAAAAACTGCGCTTAGAGCCAAGCCCTCTTTCGCACTGAGAGGCTCTAGTTTCCCGATCACGTAAGAAAACTTTGCTCTCATAATAACAGGCGTTCATTGGGTCGGCGCCGGAAAATTCATCGCAATCCAAATTTTGCGCGTTACTGATTGTGTACTGCGCAAAGAGTTGGTCGCCCTGGGGGATGGTTGGGCCTGTGGACAGGACAATATTAACCGTTGGAGGATTATTCTGGGCGTAGGCTGTCTGCGGCCGGGGCGCGATGATAACGGCTAGGAGGATGAGTAACAGTGCGCCAGTCCCAACCAGGGAGATGATCGACAGTTTGGTTCGCATTCGCATTGACTTTGCCTCATTCCTATATCGGCGAGCTTTCCTGCCATAAAACACAAAAGAATGAACGATTCCATTGGATCCTGCCGATGGAGTGTTCGCCGATTTCGGAGGCGGTACGGGTGCTGTTGGCGCCGGCTCCGTGTCATGCGGAGATGCGACGACAGACACTTAGAGACCCGCACTGCGAATCAAGTGCATCCCAGCCAGTTATTAAGTTGTCAGAAGATTAAGGGAGCGGGAAGATAAGCCGCTCGAATAACACAACGCGTACGGCGTTACCCGGCAATAAGAATGAAACCGGACGAACGCCCGACGCGTTAAAGAGGATGTGAATCGGGGTCGTGTATCGACCTCGTCCGCAAACGCGTGGGGGCTGCTGCTGGCGACGGCTTTTGGGCGATGGTTGCGCGCGTAGACACGCCGATGATGACGCTGTCCGTGCTGCATGCAGTCATTCCGCTGTGGCCGCCTTTCTGAGTTTTTGAACCGATAAGAAATGAGATGAATAATTCCATGGTTCTCCACACGGATCAAAGGATCAAAATCGTATACCGGCTTTGGCGTCACTGTCAAGCATCAGAGACGGATATCGGGCGCCAATATGTTACGGTTGCGCGGAGGTATCAGAGCATCGATTCGCGCTCTCGGAAGGTCGATTTCCAGTGTAATGAACTGGAGAATCGTTAGAATTGCGTAGCCATTCAGCATGGAAGCCGGCGCGCTAGCGTCCGCGTTGGAGCAGCGAGCCGTCGATATCGTAGACAGATCGTATTAAGATCGTAGATCAGTTCTGAACTTGCTTTCATCAGCGTCTTGACCATACATGCTTGCGGGGAAACAGGCGGGGATATTGGGGAGGTCCATTGCGCTGTTCTGTCATGCCTGGAGAGACTGCTTGGGGCAGTCTCGACCGCCGCGGGGCGCAGCGGGCCGGGCTCCTTGTGGGCGAAATTGAACGGTGCGACAAGATCCCTTGTTGACTCGAACATCTTGCGTCAGCGCTTCGATTCTTGCGACAGGGGCGCTTGCAGCCAATACAAGAAGCCCCCACTGTCGCCGTTAACAGCGGGGGCCCGTTAGGATGCGCTCGCATCGTTGCGATGCAGAGGTAATTCGGGTTGGAATGCTCGCTCAGCGTTAGTTGTCGTCGGCACCCGGCGGCACGGCGGCGAGACCGCCGCTGGTCGTCGTCGAACTGTAGGTGCCGGCCACGCCGGGATCGATCTCGACTTCGGCGACCTCGCGGCCGCCTGCCATCGTCCCGCACCAGGCCGAGATGTAGCTGTCCCCGCTCAGCGTGCTGAAACTCAGACTCTTGGAGTTCACGGTCGACGCGGTTGCCGCCTGGTCCAGCGATATGTAGGTGGTCGAGTCGGTGCTGGAACGGTGATAGAGATTGTACAGCTGCGCGCAGGCGCTGGTATCGGTCCAGCTGACGTCCAGGTCAACGCCGCCGGCCTGCGGCAGCGACAACTCGACCGTGATCGAACCGGTCTGCAGTCCTACGATTGGCGACGAGCTTCCTCCAAATGCGAGCTGTATCAGCCCCGACAGCGAGCCGCCGGCTACCTTGGTGTAGTCGCGGAAGATCCAGGCCGGTTGGTCCAGATCGTACAGCTCTACCCGGTACCACTCTCCCTGTGGGTCGATGCCGGTGATCTTCGTCCATGTCCCCTGCGGGATGGTCGTGAGTATGTCGTAGGTCAGGCCGGGCCCGGCGCGGGCGTTCAGGAGCGTAGGTTGCGTGATGGCGGCCGGAAGCAGCGCCAGCTCCTCCAGGGTTACCCATTTGACGCCGGCCAGCGAGCCGATCACGGTCGTCAGGTCCTGGTAGACCCAGACGAGCGTGTCGAGCCCTTCCAATTCGATCTGGAACCAGTCGTCGTCCGGGTCGATGCCGAAGATGCGGCCCTGCGTGCCCTCGGGAACGATGCCGATCACGTCGTAGGCCAGGCCGGGACCGGTGCGCACGTTCATGGTGATGGGTACGGTGATGGCCAGCGGTACTGTGCCGTCGGCGCCCGGCGTTCCCAGCAGCTGCGCGATCTCTTGCAGGGTATACAGTTTGACGGATGCCAGCGAGCCGAGCACAGTGGTCAGGTCCTGGTAGACCCAGACGCGGGTATCGAACCCTTCCAGCTCGATATGGAACCAGTCGTTGTCGGGATCGATGCCGTAGATGTAGCCCTGCGTGCCGGCGTGCACGGTGGTGACGATGTTGTAGGTCAGGCCGGGACCGGTGCGTACGTTCATCAGCTCCGGTATGGTGATGGCCAGGGGAACTGAGCCGTCTCCGGTCGGCGTGCCGGTCGTCAGCTGTGTTATCTCGAGGGCGGTGTACTGTTTGACGCCTGTCAGTGAACCGACCAGTGTTGTCAGGTCCTGGTAGATCCAGACCTGGCCTTCTACGCCGGCGATCTCCACCTGGTACCAGTCGTCGTTGGGGTCGGTGCCGACGATGGTGCCTTGCGTGCCGGCCGGCACGGTGGTGACGATGTCGTAGGTCAGGCCGGGGCCGGAGCGCACGTTCATGATTTCGGGGATGGTGATGGCGAGGGGCGTCTGGGACTGTTGTGGCGATGTTTGCGGCAGGGGCGTCGGGTAGCTGATGAAGGACTGGACGATGACGCCGCCCTGCTTGTTGCCACCTTGATTGTTGCTGCCCTGATTGTCGCTGCGGCCCTGGTTGTTGTTGCCTTGATTGCCGCCGTTGTTGCCCGGCTGGTTGTTCTGCTGGTTGCCTTGGTTGCCCTGGTTGTTGCCGTTGTTGCCTTGGCCGTTGCCGGCAACTGTAGGTGTCGCGGTCGGCGTCGCGGTTGGGTTGACACTGTTGCCCTGATTGCCACCATTGCCGCCGCCGTCCTGTGTTGCCGTGGCCGTTGGTGTGGCTGTGGCATCCAATGGCGGCGGCTGCTGCGGAATCAGAGGTTGTTCTTGCGACTCGCCCTCGGTAGTGGCCGTCGATGTCGCGGTCGGCGCAACCGGATCGATGGTCGGTGTGGCCGTCGGTGTCGCGGTCGGCGCAACCGGATCGATGGTCGGTGTGGCCGTCGGTGTTGCGGTCGGCACAACCGGATCGATGGTCGGTGTGGACGTCGGCGTCGCGGTCGGCGCAACCGGATCGATGGTCGGTGTGGACGTCGGCGTCGCGGTTGGCTGATGTTGTTGGGGCGGCTGTTGCTGTTGTGGTGGTTGTATTCGCGGCCGCGGCGTGGCCGTCGGTGTCGCGGTCGGTGTATTGGTAACTATGGGTGTCGGATCTGGGTTCTGGTTGACGCCAAAGTAAGCGGTCGCTGAGGCCACCTCCACCTTGTTGGAACCCATCAGGATGGCTTTCAGAATATATTGCCCTGTCGGACAACTAGAGGGAAGCGTATTGAAATCTTGTACATGACTAATTCCCTCGCCTTTCGAAAAGCTGCGAGGCCCGCCAATACCCTGTTCACATTCATCGACGCGACTATTGGTGTCACGATCATATATTTCGGTGAGATGATAACAGGGGTCAGGGAAATCTACAGAGTGCTGGTTCCCATCGTTCACATCGCACGTAATACTTTGAAAATTCCTGAAGGTGTATCGCGCCAAGGGCCGGCCCGGTGTCGCGTTCCCAAAGATGTGATTCAGTTCAATTTGCACCGTCGGTTGGGGATTCTGGGCGTAGGCGATCTGCGGGCGGGGCGCGATGATAACGGCCAGGGCAGCGATCAGCAGTGCGCCGGCCCCGAAAACGGTGACGATCAACAGTTTGGTTTGCATTTGCATTGTCTTTGCTTCTCTCCTTTCGGCGAGCTTTCCGGCCTTAGAGCATAAAATTGAACGATTCCATTCAGTCCTGCGGATGGAGCGTTCGCCGATTTGGGAGTCAGAGACAGAAAGACCGGCACTGCGAAACCGGTGCATCCCAGGGGTTATGGGGTTGTCAGATGATCAGGGAGCGGGAAGATAAACCGCTCGAATGAAACAGGGGATTGGGCGCGTGCCGGCGATAAGAACGGGACCGGAGGCGCGCCGTGTGCGTCAAAGAGGATGTGGATCGGGGGCGTGCATCCACCTCATCCGCACGTGAGAGGGGGCTTTCCTGGCGACCGTTCTGGTGCGATGGCAACGCGCGTAAACGCCGAATAAGATGCTGCCGATACTCCACGCAGTCATACCGCTTTGGCCGCCTTTCAGTACTTCGGAATTAACAATAATGGTACGAATGATTCCATGCTCGACCACATGAGGCACTGTGTGCATCCATAAATTTGGAGAGTAGAGTATCGTAAGTCGATGTATTGCCACTGTCAATCTTCTGATCGGAGCATCGGAAGCTGAAGTGCTGCAGGTGCGCGCCGGGATCGGAGGGTTGATTCGTGTCCTTAGAAGGCTGATTTCCAGTGTAGTGGACTGGTAGACCGTCGGAAACGCGTAGAGATAGGGGATGGAAGGCAGCGCGTCCGCGTCCACGTAGCAGCGGAATTCCGTCAGTTTCGTAGGTAGATCGTAGATCACAGGTGCGTGCCCTTTCGTCGGCGCAGTGACTCTTCAAGTTTGCGAGGAGACAGACGCGACGATGAGGGCCGCCGGCAGGGACTGAACTGCCAAATTTGGAGGGGCTGACCGGGGCTGTGGCGGCCGGAATTGGCCGTACTCCCCGTAGACGATAATTAGAGTGCGCGACAGAGTCCTCTGAACATCGCGGGCATCCTGCTTCAGCGCCATTCTTGAGGGAGAGGCGAAGGCAACCAATGCAAGAAGCCCCGCTGTCGCCATTGACAGCGGGGCCCTTTGGTTTGCACTCGCAGCATCGCGAGTGCAGGTGGTATATCAGGTTGGAATGCCCGCTCAGCGTTAGTTGTCGTCTGTGCCCGGCGGCACCGTGGCGAGCCCGCCGCTGGTCGTTGTCGAACTGTAGGTGCCGGCCACGCCGGGATCGATCTCGACTTCGGCGACCTCGCGGCCGCCTGCCATCGTCCCGCACCAGGCCGAGATGTAGCTGTCCCCGCTCAGCGTGCTGAAACTGAGACTCTTGGAGTTGACGGTCGAGGCGGTGGCCGCCTGGTCCAGCGATATGTAGGTGGTCGAGGCGGTGCTGGCGCGATGATAGAGGTTGTACAGCTGCGCGCAGGCGCTGACATCGGTCCAGCTGACGTCCAGGTCAACGCCGCCGACCGGCGGCAACGACAGTTCGACCGTGATCGAACCGGTCTGCAGTCCTACGATTGGCGACGCGCTTCCTCCAAATGCGAGCTGTATCAGCCCCGACAGCGAGCCGCCGGCTACCTTGGTGTAGTCGCGGAAGATCCAGGCCGGTTGGTCCAGATCGTACAGCTCTACCCGGTACCACTCTCCCTGTGGGTCGATGCCGGTGATCTTCGTCCATGTCCCCTGCGGGATGGTCGTGAGTATGTCGTAGGTCAGGCCGGGCCCGGCGCGGGCGTTCAGGAGCGTAGGTTGCGTGATGGCGGCCGGAAGCAGCGCCAGCTCCTCCAGGGTTACCCATTTGACGCCGGCCAGCGAGCCGATCACGGTCGTCAGGTCCTGGTAGACCCAGACCAGTGTGTCGAGCCCTTCCAGTTCGATCTGGAACCAGTCGTTGTCCGGGTCGATGCCGAAGATGCGGCCCTGTGTGTCCTTGGGCACGATGCCGACGACGTCATAGAGCAGGCCGGGACCGGTGCGCACGTTCATGGTGATCGGCACGGTGATGGCCAGCGGTACTGAGCCGTCGGCGCCCGGCGTTCCCAGCAGCTGCGCGATCTCTTGCAGGGTGTACAGTTTGACGGATGCCAGCGAGCCAAGCACGGTCGTCAGATCCTGGTAGACCCAGACGCGGGTATCGAACCCTTCCAGCTCGATATGGAACCAGTCGTTGTCGGGGTCGATTCCGTAGATATAGCCCTGTGTGCCGGCGGGCACGGTGGTGACGATGTTGTAGGTGAGGCCGGGGCCGGTGCGCACGTTCATCAGTTCCGGTATGGTGATGGCCAGGGGAACTGAGCCGTCTCCGGTCGGCGTACCGGTCGTCAGCTGCGTTATCTCGAGGGCGGTGTACTGTTTGACGCCTGTCAGTGAACCGACCAGTGTTGTCAGGTCCTGGTAGATCCAGACCTGGCCTTCTACGCCGGCGATCTCCACCTGGTACCAGTCGTCGTTGGGGTCGGTGCCGACGATAGTGCCTTGCGTGCCGGCCGGGACGGTGGTGACGATGTCGTAGGTGAGGCCCGGACCGGAGCGTACGTTCATGATTTCGGGGATGGTGATGGCGAGGGGCGTCTGGGACTGTTGTGGCGATGTTTGCGGCAGGGGCGTCGGGTAGCTGATGAATGACTTGACGGTGACGCCGCCCTGGTTGTTGCCGCCCTGGTTGTTGCCGCCTTGGTTGTTGCCCTGGTTGCCGCCGTTGCCTTCAACTGTAGGCGTTGCGGTCGCTGTCGGCGTCGCGGTCGGGTTGCCATCGTCGATTTGACCACCGCGCTGTGATGGTGTCGGCGTCGCGGTTGGTGTGGCGGTTGGGTCGTCACCGCCCTGATTGCCGTCGTTGCCGCTGTTGCCTTCAACTGTAGATGTTGCCGTCGGGGTCCCGGTAGGCGCATTCGGATCGATGGTCGACGTGGCCGTTGGGGTCGCGGTAGGCGCATTCGGATCGATGGTCGACGTGGCCGTCGGGGTCGCGGTAGGCGTGGCCGTTGGGATGGCCGTTGGGATGGCCGTGGGTTGTTGCTGTGGGGGTTGCGGCCTAGGCGGTGTCGTCGGTCTAGGCGTTGGCGTGGGCGTTGACACGGAGACATAGAAAGTCTCAGAGTCGATACAATGAGCGCCTTCTTTGGAGCAGGAGGAATGCGTCAGGGTGAGTTGAATTTTGTAGGAGCCAGGCTCGCAATCTGAACTGATACGATAAGAACTAGGTCCTATCGTCTTCCAGTGACTGTAGCTTCCACTGAGCGTCCGCGAAGTCCCCATCCCCGAAATGCTGCAGTTGCTTGGGGTCGTGTCGCTTGAATTTAGCAACGCGTACTTGTATGTGATGCCAGAGGCGAACGTGTTTTCGTAGTTGCATTTACTCTGATCGGTGCGTCCGACGCAGAGCAGACCGTGGAAGAGCGCGCCGAAACTCAGGTATTCTCCCGGTGCCACGGTTGTGTTCACCAGAGATACCTCCACATACGGACCGTGCTCGTCCCCATGCGGTGGTCGGATGGAGGCGTAGGCCGTCTGGGCGCGGAGTGTGAAGATGACGGCCAGGACACACAGCAACAGTGCGCCAGCCCCGACCACGGCGACGATCGACAGTTTGGTTCGCATTCGCATCGTCTTTGCCTCTTTCCTATATCGGCGAGCTTTCCTGCCATAAAGCATAAGAATGAACGATTCCATTTGATCGTGCCGATGGAGTGTTCGCCGATTTTGGAGGCGGTTCGAGCGCTATTGACGCAGGCTCCGGGACATCTGGAGATACGGCGACAGACACTTAAAGACCCGCGCTGCGAATCAAGTGCATCCCAATCAGTTATGCAGTTGTCAGATGATTAGGAGAGCGGGAAGATAAACCGCTCGAATAACTCAACGCGTACAGCGTTACCCGGCAATGAGAATGAAACCGGAGGACCGCCGAGCGCGTCAAAGAGGATGTGGATCTGGGTCGTGCATCGACCTCATCCGCACTCGCGTGGAGGTTACTTCTGGCGACCGTTTTTGGGCGATGGTTGCGCGCGTAGACACGCCGATAATGACGCTGTCCGTGCTGCATGCAGTCATACCGCTTTGGCCGCCTTTCTGAGTTTTCGAACCGATAAGAATTATAAAAACAACTCCCTGCGACGCCATGCGCGCGAAGGGATTCTAATCGTAGATCGGTGAATCGCCTCTGTCAAGACTTAGTTCCCAATTTCGGGCACCAATATGCTGCGGGTACGCGGCGGGTTTAGGGCGCCGATTCGGGTGTGAAGAGGTCCGTTTTCCAGTGTAATGGAGTGGAGGATCGTTGGAATTGCGTAGCCATTCAGCATGGAAGCCGGCGCGTCAGCCGGCGCGTCAGCGTGCGCGTTAGAGCAAGGATCCGTCTAAATCATTGGTGGATCGTATACGGATCGTAGATCATTTCTGAACTTGCTTTGATACATACATTAACCATTCAGACATGCGGGAAAACAGGAGTGGATGTGAGTGGAGCCAATACGGTTGGTCTGTCATGGCTGGAGGGGCTGATTGGGACTATCGCGGCGGCCGCTGGGCGCGGCGGCCGCGCTCTTCGTGGGCGATATTGAACGGTGGGGTGAAATCGTTTATTATCCTCGCAGCCGCTGGCTGAACTATGCGCGATGCAGGTGCGCGATGGGTTGTAATAGAGGCGGCGGAGATTGGCGTCATCCCCCGGGAGGAATCATTATGGGCGACTGCAGATACTGCGGGAAGTCTGCCGGCTTTCTGCGTAAAGAACACAAGGAGTGCGCGGCGGCGCATGAGGAGGGGCTGGACAGTATTCGAAAGGTCTGTGTGGAGGCGGCGCTGCACGGTATCGACGTCAACCAGCTGTCCGATAGGGTACGGTCGATCGGCGCGGCCGCCTATATCGACACGTCGGCGGCGGCGATGGCGGCTACTTTGGCGCGGGGTTGGGGGCAGGCCGTTGATGCGGCGATGGATGATCATTTTCTCTCGAACGAGGAGAAGCGGGCGCTCAACCGCTATCGCGGCCACTATAGTTTGAGCGCTTCGCAGCTGGATCGGGACGGGCACTTTACGCTGTTCAGGATGATGAATCTGCTCAACGCTCTGAGCGAGCATGAACTGGTGCCCCGGTTCGACCGGCGGGCGGTGCGGCCGCCCTTCAATCTGATGAAGAGTGAGGAGCTGCTGTGGCTGTTCGGCGGCACGGATTACTTTGAACAGGTGACCCAGCGGGAGTTTCGCGGGGGATCGTTGGGGGTGAGCTTTCGGGTGGCAAAGGGCGTCTACATCCGGCCGGGCGCGTTTCGCGGCCGTTCGGTCGCGACCAGCTCGATGAAGCATACGGATTCAGGTGTTCTCGGCATCACGACCAAGCATATTTATTTCAAGGGGAACAGCAAGAGTTTCCGGGTTCGGCTGGAGAAGATCGTTTCGTTCGATCCGTACCGGGATGGGCTGGGCATCATGCGCGACACGGCGCGGGCGAAGCCGGAGATATTCAGGATGGGCGAGACGGATGCCTGGTTTCTGCTGAACATTATTGATGCGGTGATGAGCATGGACAGGGTGAAGCTGCCCAAGGCGGGTGATCCGATGCTGGACGATATTGTGGACGGGGAGTTGGGTTGAGAGAAGAGAGGGGGCATGCAGAACCGCAAAGCGAAGAGGCCCTCTTGCAGGGCTGGCTCAGGGAGGTGAACTGGCACAGGGGAACGGCCCAAATTCACGACTACGCAGGCTCATTCGTGCGTCTGCGCTTCAGCGAGGAGCATGCTCAGGACATGCAGCGCCTTGCAAGACGGCATGTGGAAGTCAAGGGAAACGGGCAGTTCAACCAGCAAGGGGACTGGACCTCCGTTGTCGTGGAGCAGATTACCGCTACGCGCTCATGGGGCGAGCCCTTCGACATGGACGAATTCCTGAACGATCCAAACCCGAAGATATTCGATTCAGACAATCTGGTCACCGCCAGCGAGCCGTTCGACGTCGATGAGTTCGTCAACATCATTCACTCCGGCCGCGACGAGGGCGGAAAGGCGTCGTCAGATTGCTAGTTTTGGACACCGGTGTTGTTTCCTACATTTTCAAGAAAGACAGCAGGGCCTCGATCGACCTGCAACAGGGTCAAGGCCGCCGCGCGCTGATCTCGTTCCAGACGCTGGAAGAACTTTGGCACGGCGCCTAATTCAGCGGATGGGCCACAAGGGGGGAGGGCACCCACAAGGGGCGCCCCTACGGGCTGTTCTGATTGAAATGGAATGTCAACGACCCCTGGTAAACGTTTGCGCCCAGTTGCGCGCCGAGCGGAAGGCTGCCGGGCGTACATTGCAGTCAGCTGACGCGTGGATTGCCGCAACTGCCATCATGCTACAGTGTCCGCTGGCCTCGTATGATCGGGACTTCAGCGGAATTCGCGGACTAACGGTCATTCAAGCCCCATAGAATCTTCCACTGGCCGGTTTGCGCCTTACCTTGTTAGGGCGTATGATTGCGCGGTTAATTAAACAGTTTAGTAAACGCGTTAGCGGCTGCATTTGGCAAGGGCCGGGGACGCGTGAAAGGAACGCTGACTACGCGTGGCTGCGCAAAAGCGAGCTGAGAATGAACTGCGCCCGGTCCGATTCGAACTTGATTATATTCTGCACCCGGAAGGCTCTGTGCTGATCAGCATGGGGGATACGAAGGTGTTGTGCAATGCGACGGTGGAGGAGCGCGTGCCGCGCTGGCTGCACCGTTCGTCGCTGCGCCACGGATGGGTGACAGCGGAGTATGCGATGCTGCCGCGCAGCACGCATACTCGGGTTGATCGGGAGACGATGCGGCCGAAGGGGCGCACGCAGGAGATCACGCGGCTGATTGGCCGCAGTCTGCGGGCGGCGGTGGACCTGGAAAGGCTGGGCGAGCGCCAGATCATCGTCGACTGCGATGTGATCCAGGCGGACGGGGGCACGCGCACGGCGGCGGTGACGGGCGGGTACGTGGCGCTGGCGCTGGCGATCAAGCGGCTGGAACGCAGGAAGAGGGCCAAACCGGGCACGCTGATCCACCAGGTGGCAGCGGTCAGTGTTGGCATCCTCAACGGCAAGGCTTTTCTGGACCTTGACTACCAGATGGACCAGAACGCGGATGTCGATTTTAACGTTGTTATGACGGACAGCGGTGAATTCGTCGAGGCGCAGGGCACAGCGGAGGGGGAGCCGTTCAGCAAGGGTGCGTTCAACGCGATGCTGCTGCTGGCGGAGATGGGTATTGAAGAACTGCACCGCATGCAGAAGAGCGCGCTTGCGGAGGCGGGCTTTTAGTTTCTAGTGACCGCTGGACGCGTACGGGCAGTGGCAGTCGGCCGTTCGCTGGGCGCTTTTTCACTGAGAACCAGACTGTGAATACGGGAAGCGAGAGAGGGGGAATGGGGTATTGAGCAGGAAGAGGAAGCGGGTGACTTTGCGGGATGTGGCGCGCCAGGCGGGCGTGTCTCCGACCGCGGTATCGTTCGCATACAATGCTCCTCACCAGTTGAGCCACAGCACGCGCGAACATATTCTCGACACGGCCGAGAATCTGGGCTACCAGCCCCATCCGGTCGCGCGTACACTGGCGACAGGCCGCACGAACGCAATTGGCCTGCTGGTGCCCACCAGCCTGAACTGGATGTTGCATGATCCTCTTTTCACCCATTTTCTGGGTGAGGTAGGCGCGGCCTGCGACCGGGAGGAGAAGCGTATTCTGCTGGCGTCGATGCATGAGTCATGGCGCGGCGATTCGCCCCCGAGCAGCGAGGCGATGGCGCCATCTACGTGGCTGGCCTCGATTGCGGCGGACGGTTTCCTGATGTTCTTCATCGACAGCGCCCATCCGGTGACTGAAGCGGTGCAACGGTCGCTGCGCCCGATCGTTCTGCTCGACAGCGCGGACAGCATTCAGGCGCCGACCTTCAACATTGACGACTACGGCGGCGCATATGCGGCGGCGCAGCATCTTCTGGCGAAGGGGCACCGTCAGTTTGCGATCGCGACGATGACACCTCGTCGCGACGGGGTGGTGATTCCTACGATCGAACGCAGGGTGCGGGGATTTTCGCAGGCGGTTGCGGAGGCCGGTCTGCCGCCGGCGGCGGTGCAGATCGTGCATGCGCGCGGCGTGCCTTCGGCGGGGCACCAGTCGTTCCAGAATATCTGGCAGTTGCGGCGGCGGCCGACGGCGGTCTTTTGTGTAAGTGATGTGCGCGCACTGGGGATTCTGAGCGGGGCGCGCAGGGAGGGGATTTCGGTGCCGGACGATCTGGCGGTGGTTGGTTTTGGCGATTTGCCGGATGCGAGTGTATCGAGCCCGCCGCTGACGACGGTTCATCGGGATGTGGACAGTCAGCCGCGGTTGGCGATTCGCACTCTTTTTCAGTTGATCAATGAGCAGATTAGTGAGGGGGATTTGGAAACGCCGCATATAAGCGAGACGCGGCTTGTTGTTCGGGGGAGCAGTTAGAAGGGCGGTTCTTAGTTTTTGGTTTTTAGTTTTTAGTAACACCGTTGGTGCGCGATAGTTTAGTTGAAGGGGCTGCGGAGAACACGTCAAACCCCTTTTGTCCACGAAGGGCCGCGAAGGACCACGAAGGGCCACTAAGAACACCTCAACCCCTTTGATCCACGAAGGACCACGAAGGGCCACTAAGAACACCTCAAACCCCTTTGATCCACGAAGGGCCACTAAGAACACCTCGAACCCCTTTGATCCACGAAGGGCCGCGAAGGGCCGCTAAGAACACCTCTTTTCTTCCACGGAGGACACGGAGGGCCGCGTATACTGCTTGTTTTTGCCGCTATTCGGGTTGATAGGTCAGGTCTGCGGTTGGAGTAGCGGGCAGACAGCGACGATGGCGGATGGCTGCGGCGCGGGTTTTGGAGGGGGGCGTTGCGGGGGCGCAGCCCCTGCACAAGGGAGGCCGCTTGCGGCCGACCGCCCATAAAATTAGGGGTGAGAATACCTTTGCTTGGGTCGATCCGGGGGGGCTGGAAGTGTGTGTGGTTTATTGGGCGGTGAATGTGGGCCAGGGTTCGCCGTTGCCGGGACGGCCGAGGACGGCGCCGATGTCGTCGCCGCGGCGGACGTGATAGGTGGGGATGTTGGACAGGGCCAGTTCGTGGGTGAGCTCCTGGTAGGGTTCCTGGCTGCCGAAGGTGGAGCCGTCGATGACAACGGCGACGCTGTGCACGCCGCGGCGGCGGATCTCGCGCAGGGCGCGCACCCAGGCGGGGTCGGGGTCTGCGGTGATTGCGAGAATCATGTCATTGCGATTGAGGCGCACGCCCTCGGTGACGAGCAGTTGATCGAAGGACATTCGGCCTTCGGCTGACACGATTGCGAGGGCCTCCAGCATTTTGCGCATCTGCCGCTCGCCGCGGTCGATCTGTAACAGGTAGCGTTGACTGCCCTGCCAAACCAGGCCGACGGCGCGATTGCGCAGCAGGAAGTAGCGGGCAATGCTGGCGGCTGCGGTTACGGCGTATTCGAGGGTGCTGGGCGCCAATTCCAGGGCGTCGCCGCGTTTGTGGCCGCTGAGACCGAAGACGCCGGCGGCGGGAGGGGACAGTTTCCACGGCAGGCTGTGCGCCGCGCCCCTGTGCAGATCGAGAAAGAGCCAGATATCGGCTGACGGGTCCAATTCGAACTCTCTGGTCATCAGGCGCCCGGTGCGGGCGGTGGATAACCAGTGGATGCGGTTGAAGCTGTCGCCGGGCGCGTATTCGCGGATGCCGGAGACATTGGTTGTGAGGTATTGGGCGCGGCGGTTGAGGGCTTCGCCGCCGGCCAGGTCGGCGGCGGGTGGTTGAAAGGCGGCCAGGGACACGGTGGCGGGATAGACGATCAGGTCGCTGGTCTGGCTCAGGTTCTGGTCGATGGAGAAGAGGCCCAAGGGGTCACCGCTGAGGAGGCGCATGGGGCCGAGGCGGTAGAAGCCGCGCTGCTGGCAGTAGGTTCGCACCTGCCAGCGATGCCGGGACCGCCCTTGCAGATGGCTGACGACGCGGCTGGCGCCATGGAAGGGCACGGTAGAGAAGTCGCGCACTTCGAGCCACAGTTTGGGCAGCCGGCCCTGGTTGCGGACTTCGAAGCTTTCTTCAAAGTGCTGGCCGACCTGGCTGCGGCGGGCGCGGGTGTGGCGATTGATATGAATGGCGCGGGTGCTGTTCCACGACCAGATATAGCTGAGCGCGAGGATGCCGCTCAACAGGTAGGCGAGGTTGAAAGCGAGGGGGCGCCCGCTATTCAGCGCAAAGATCCAGGAGACGATCAGTGCGGTGAGCAGGAAAAGGAGTCGTGAAGACATGAACGGCAGTATTTAGTCTTTAGTTTTCAGTTGTCGGCAATTTCCCGGCAGTTGCTGTGGAGCAGTGACCAAGAGCCGGGGATATGGACTGAAGAGCTGAAAACTTCGGTAGGCGTTCAGCGGGATCCGACACGGCTGCCGGGCACGGGTGTATGGGCAAGGGCGTCTTCAATCACCTGGGCGGCGTCGACATTTTTGATGCGTGCTGACGGGCTGACGATCAGGCGGTGGGCCAGGGTCGACTCGGCGAGGAGCTTGATATCATCGGGCAGCACATAGTCGCGTCCATCGATTGCGGCCCAGGCGCGGGCGGCGCGGAAGAGCGCCAGACTGCCGCGGGGACTTGCGCCGAGATATACGTCGGGATGGTCGCGGGTAGTGGAGACAAGGTCGACGATATACTCTTTTACGCTATCGTCGACATACATATCGCGCACCGCGCTCTGGGCCTGAGAGAGTTCCTCGACAGAGACGGTAGTCTCCAGATTTTCGATCGGGTGCATGAGGGCCTGCAGGCCCATGATGTTGATCTCGTGCGCCTTCGAAGGGTAGCCGACTCGAATGCGCATGAGGAAGCGGTCCACCTGCGCCTCGGGCAGGGGGAAGGTGCCCTCATATTCGATGGGATTCTGGGTGGCCAGCACCATAAATGGCCGCGCCATCTGATAGGTGGTGCCATCGACGGTGACCTGGCGCTCCTCCATAGCTTCGAGAAGAGCGGACTGGGTTTTGGGGGTGGCGCGGTTGATCTCGTCGGAGAGAACGATTTGCGCCATGATGGGGCCCGGCCGGAATTCGAATTCGAGGTCTTTCTGATTGAATACGCTGACACCGGTGACATCGCTGGGCAGCATGTCGGGCGTAAACTGAATGCGGCGGTAGGTGCTGCCGACGGTGCGGGCGATGGCCCGCGCCAACATTGTTTTGCCGACGCCGGGTACATCTTCAATGAGCAGGTGGCCTTCGCACAGCAAAGCCACTATGGTCATGCGTATCTCCCGCTCCTTGCCGATGATGACCTGCTCGACGTTTGCAAGGATGCGCTTGGCGACGTCTTGCACTTCTTGCATGGGGTTTTCCTCTTGTCAGTGGTTCATGGCGAGTGGTTGGTGGTCAGTAGGGTTCTCGCCGTTCCGAAAGCGCCCTCCGGCCATGCACGCTCACTGGGGAGACTGCATAGCGGGCAGATTAGTTGATTATGACGCATAGTGTGGGCAGGCGCGTGTACGCCAGGCTCCAAAGTCGCTGAAATCGACGATGAAATATGCGATTTACACGGGACAAGGCTGAAATGTGACTTATCGGCATTGCCAAATTCGGACAGATCACATGTCCAGTTTACAGCACTAATGGGTAGTTGGACAATCTCTCGGCTGGTGCAAACGTTTGAAGGTGGTTGCGTTTTTGGGTAGCTACTCAGCTACATATAGTGATTGTCTTGACCTGCTCTACTTCCCCGCCGCCATGCAGGCTATCTGATTGCGTATGCGGTTGGCGGCAGCCAGGTTGCTGGAGCCGCACTGCTGGAATGCGCACACACGGTCGGTGAGCGATGGTTTTGTAGGGGGGCGTTGCGGGGGCGCAGCCCCTGCACAAGGGAGGGCCGAAGGCCCGACCGCCCATAATATAAAGGGGAAAGAGAAACACTTTCGCTTTGCAGGGGGACGACAGTTTGGGAAGCGCCCGATTGTGCCTGCAGCTAGCCAGTGGCGGTGAACCGCTGTATAATTCCCCTTTATGGATTTGCACGCTTATCCCCGCCCTGCAGACGATACAGGAATCGGTATCCACTGGTGCGCCGGTGTTGGCGCGGCGCCGCCCGAGATGGTGGAAGGGTTCTGGCTGCGGCAACTTATTGAGCTGGGCGTCAAGTGGGTAAAGATCACGGACCAGCGCGAGGCGTTGCAGTTGGCGCAGACGCTGCTGGCTGGGCAGATTATGCCTATCGTCCAGATCGTGCGGGAGGCGGCGGGGCCGGGCCTGCTCTCGGCCAGGGAATTGGAAGCCGTGGAGCAGCTGGTCGAGGCAGGCGTGCGCTACTTTGAATTTGACAGCGAGCCGGACGGGGCCGCTTTCTGGGGGCAGGAGAGGCTGCCAGCCGATGCGCTGGCGGTGACGGCGCAGACGGCGGCGGCGAATATGGAGGCGATTCTGGAGCGGGGGGGGATGCCGGCGATCCCCGCGCTGACGCCGGAAGGCGACTGGCAGCTGGTCGAGGAGATTGCGCGCGCGGGCGGCGATGCGCTGTTCGACAAGCCGATCTGGCTGGCGATCCACAACTATTCGAGCAACCGCCCCCCGCATTACCCTGAAGACGCAGTCCATCGCGAGGGCGCGCCGCTTGCGCGCGAGTTCTACCTTGCCCTGGCGGCAGAGGCGTGGCAGGGAGATTCGTGGCAGGACCGGCCACTGGCTGAGATCAACGACCTGCGGCGCCAGCTGGCGGACGTAGCGGACCAGCCGGCGCCTGATGACGACGCTGCTGTCGACTGGCGGGCGAAGCTGGCGGCTGCGTTGGCGAAACCGTCTGCCAGCCAACCACAATTGGAGTTGCCGCCACAGGGCGTGCATTGGCGCGCATTTGAACGACTGAACGATGCGGTGGTGGGGTTGATTGGCCGCAGTCTGCCGATCCTTTCGACAGCCAACGGCTATCTGATCAACGAGAGCGCGGACCCGCGCTACCCGGCGACGACACCTACGCTGCATATGGCGCAGACGCTGGAGATCTGCCGGGCGATGATGGGGACCAGCCGCCATACGCCGCCGGCGCCGGACTATTATTTCTGCACGGCCTTCTGGTTGCTGGCGCATGAAGCGCTGCAGGGCGAAGGCTCGGTTGACGAGCAGAACGCCTGGTATAGCCCGCTGCATCTGGCGCAGAGGCGAGAAGAGGGTGCGGAGGAAGACGGAGAGGGAGAGCTGCTTTCGCTGCCTGGGGGGCGGGTTCCGGTTCCTGAGACGTTCGGCTGGTCGACGCTGCCGATCGTTCCCCTGCTCAAGGCGGAACCCAAACGGCCAAGAGGGCAGGAAGGGCACGAGGAGAGTGCGCCCCAGGCTGCGGTCATCACGGCGCGCAACGGACTGCGGCCAACGGGGGAGGGTGTGTTGAGTGGTAAGGTGCGGGGAGGAGCCGGCGCGCATGTTCGCCTTACGCACAGCGACGGATTCGCTTACGAATCGATCGCGAGACAGAGCGGCGTTTACCGTTTTGTCAATCTGCCGACGGGCCGCTATAGCGTGGAGGTGACGGATCCTGCCGGCAGCCGTGTAGACGCGATCGATCTGGCGCCGGCGCAGGAGGCGGCCTGCGATCTGACGGCCTACGGCTGGGGTTTTGAGGTGGAGCAGCGGCCGGTGGCGCGCGGCGGCATGCTGACCTGCAATATGGAGGTTTTGCCGAGCGACGATGCCCGGCCGCCGGCGCTACGCATCAGCGACAGCGAACAGAAGAGTTGGGTTGTTCCGCTGGCGCGAAGCGTGGAGACGCAGACGGCGCATTGCGAGATGGGGCCGCTGCCGGCCGACAGCTACCGGCTGGAGGCGCTGGGGCTGCCGAACAGCGGGTCAACACCTGTGCAGTGCCAAGTGCCGGTCGACCGGGAAATGGCGACCAGTGTACTTTTTGTCTATTCGTATGATGAAAAGAAGGCGGTCCCGCAGGAGTCGGTCATCAGCGGCACTGTGGCGGGTGGGAAGGGCTGCATTGTGCGGTTGCGGGCTGCGGAGCCGGGCGGAGGGCCCAGCGAGCGGTTCGCCGAAGTGGACGAGAACGGCCGATATGTTTTCAGCGGGCTGCCGGCCGGCACATATTATGTGGATGTGAAACAGAGGCGGCTGCTGCACTGCCCCCGCCCGCTTGTTGTGGATGGGCGCAACCAGCCGCGTTGCGATCTGCTGCTGCTGGCGGAAGAGGTGCTGGCGGCGCCGCCGGAGCCGGCGTTGCTGCAGGGTGAAACTGAGCCGCTCACGGCTGCTGTGGATGCGCGCGATAAAAAACCGTTGGGAGGCGCGCAGGGTTCGCGACAGGTGACGCTGCTGGACGCGCAGGGGCAACGCTATGTGACGCAGGTGGAAGCGTCGGGCGCGTTCAGGTTCGATAGCCTGGCGGCCGGGGACTACGACCTTTATGCCGACGGTTTCGGCCGGCGCGGGATTCATCTGGAGGCGGGCGACCGGTTCAGCATTCAGCTATGGCAGACGGAGGATGGATGGAGCCAGCACACGCGCATCCGGACGGATGCTAGCGCTGCCGGCATGATCTGCGTGCAGTGGGTGGAGCGGCCCGATCTGATGGTTACGGTGGTGGGCGCGGATGGCGGTGTGGAAGAGCGCGAGGCCGAAGAGGAAGGCGGGGAGGCAAGCGAAGCCGAGACGCCCTACCGCGCCGAGTTCGGGCCGTTTGCGCCGGGTGCATATCTGATCCACTGCCTGGAACTGGAGATCAGCGTCGAAGTGGAATTGGCGGCGGAAGAGGCGGCGGTGGTTACGTTTATGCGGGGCGGGTTTTTTTGTTTTTAGCTTTTGGTTTCTTGGTGGGTTGTCTCGGAAGTGATTGGTCGCTGATGTCTGGTCTTGAGTTATTGGTTTCAGGTAACTGATGGGCCAGATTCGGTGTGTGGTCTGTCCTTAATCAGGGTTTTCAGGATGGAAGGGACTTTCGGGACTGATGAAGCACACCTGTGATGGCACTGGTGTCGCTTGTTGTGCCTCTCATAACCGAACCTGGCTGTGCCTGGCTATCCCTTCGTTCGTGGTCACGATTCGGGTTGTGGCGGTAGGCTTTTGGATTGGAGGCCAGCCTACCCCACGAGGAGACCCGGCCGGTGGGGCTAACAAAGGGGGGCGTTGCGGGGGGAACCCCCCGCACAAGGGAGGCCGCTTGCGGCCGACCGCCCAGAAAGGCGATGAATAAGGAAGAAGAAACACTTTTGCTCGCCTCAGTCCGGGACTCGAACTGACTTTGGGTGAGTAGTCACGTTCTTGGTTTTTCGTTTTTTGGGTAAATACTTAGGCCATTGTATCGAGGATGGTAAGTACAGAAAGGTAACGAAAAGATAGCTAATGTGTGTTTGCTCATGGATTCTGAAAAAAGGCAGGCGCAAGAGTCTGCGCCGCTCTGGACGGCGCACATATCTTCTGTTCGATTCGTTCCTCGCATATAAACACGGCCTCAACGCCATTGACGCCATCTGCAACGCTCTTCTTGACTAACCCTATGCCCCCGAAGCTCATCAGACATAAGTTAAGCATTGGCAGTTTTATCTTACTTCTCGCTGCACTTCTGGTCAGCCCGCTCTGGGACCAACAGGGACTTCCAGGAATCCATAACGATATGCTCTTGCATATGCACCGCGCCGCTGCAATGGCGCGGGCCTTTGAGCAGGGCGTATTCTGGCCGCGGTGGTTTCCGATTGCGTACCAGGGCATTGGCGCGCCTGTCTTCCACCATTACAGCCCAGGTTTCCATTGGCTGGTAGCCGGCACCCATTTGAGTGGATTCCGATTGGATGAGTCGGTGAAATTGGTATTCACGGCGGTTTTTATTTTGTCTGGAATCTGTACTTACGGGTGGCTTCGCCGGACGTTTTCCGTACAAGCCAGTCTTGTCGGGGTGGCGCTTTATCTGGGTCAGCCCAAATTCCTACTTCGTGGGATTTACTATTTTGGCGACTATCCGCAGATGCTGGGTATACTTTTTTTGCCAGTCTGTCTGTGGGCGATTGACGCCCTTCACTCAAAAGGAAGTCCCTGGAACTGGCTCTTTGCAGTATGTTCACTGACAGCACTGGTCTTCAGCCACAACATAACGACTATAGTGGGGTCGTTCGTCCTCCTGATCTACTGGCTGATGTTGGCTATTCTATACGGGCGGCCCGACGGTCTGATGAGATGTGCTCTGGCTGCTCTTACGGCGGCAGCCCTGTCGGCGATTTTCTGGCTGCCGGCGGTAGCTGATTTGTCTCTTGTGCAGATAGAAGATGCCCGAAGTGGTTACTTTTCCATAGGCAATCACTTTCTCGGTTTGCGGGAACTGTTGCATCTGCAGCCGGTCTTTTTGGACAGCAGCGCGGGCAATCCGTTGACGTTACCCTCATCTACATTCGGGTGGCCACAGATATTGGCAGTGGTTGCCGGACTGCTGGGCGCGTTCTTTGCGGGGCGACGGGATTTGCGAGTTTGGGGCTTTTTTGGTGGGCTGTTTGCCGTGGCGATGCTGACTCTTACCCTGCCTGTGTCTGAGCCTGTATGGCACGCGATTCCCGGGCTTGATTTTGTGCAGTTTCCGTTTCGGCTGGTGCCCGTCGCGACCCTAGGGGCAGTCGCAGCGGGCGGTGTGGCAATTGACTCCTGGTCTGAAAGGCGACGTTGGGTCCCGACTCTCGTCCTGTTGTTTGGTTCGATACTCATCATCTTTCCCTATCTGTTTCCAAGGCTGGTCTCGATTTCCGGCATCACGCATGTAGAAACACTGAGCATTGAAGAATCCTTAAATTACGAGAGAACTTACGGACTTTGGGGCTTTGCCGCAAGCAAGGAGTTCCTGGTTAAGGGTGCAGACTTGAGTTACGCGAAAGGGGAAAAAGTAGAGCCTCAGGCGGTGAAACTTACGTGGCACTCGCCACACCGAGCAGTTGCCGATCTGTCCGGGCAGGCAGGATCATTGCTGCGATTGCACTATCATCCTGGGTGGAACGCAGAACCAAGGGCCACACTGACGCCGGGGCCTGGTGGCTGGACAGAGGTGAAAGAGCTGCAGACTCCGGAACGGCCTCTGGTCATACGTTGGAAAGGAACGGTTTGGGAACAGCGAGGAAAACTGTTGGGCATGTTCGGTCTGCTGGCCACCCTTGTCGGGTTCCTGTTCTTTGCAGTGCGTTGGCGAGGGGGCGAGAGAAGCGACTGGGGCGTGAAGCGCGCCGAGGATCTGAGCACCTCTCACGTCGTCCCTCTTATGGCGGGATGCGTGCTGACCTTCTTTATGGTTCGCTACTTGCTAGGCTGGACTGTAGGAGGTCCTTTCTTATGGCACTCGTCTCCAGGTGAAGTGCCTTTTGGGGTGGAAGGCCAGCCAAAAACGCTCGGAGACTCAGAATCCGGACAGATGACACTAATTGGCTGGAAGCTTCTCAGCAGTTCGAATCCCAAACCTGGAGACTCGGTACTTGTCCGCTTCTTTTGGCAAGCCCAAGAACAGATGGATGGAGATCTGCGAACACTCCTTCACCTGTACACGCCCTCCCTGCAGCAATCCTGGGCGACCGAAAATAAGGGGGCGATCCGCCCTCCTACCTCTGTTTGGGATCCGGCGAGTTACTACATTGAGACGATGCGGCTTACCCTTCCTACCGACATACTCCGGTCACCTATTCGCTTGTAACCGGGCTTTCCTCTTCTTCGGGCGAAAGATTTCATGTTCCCGGCTCGATGGACGGACTTATGCATCTGAGGGAGATGTCGGTAGCTCCGCTACGTCCGGGACGGTTTCAGAGAGTGCGTCCGTCCACCGTTGCATCCGGTGGTACAGATGACGGATTACAGTTGCAGGGCTACGACCTGTTTGACGGGCCAGCCGGCCACTCCTTCCGCCTTTTCTGGGAGACTGGCCAAGGCGTCGACAGAGATTGGGTTACCTACATCCACCTTACGGACTCTCGAGGCGAGATAGTGGCCCAGTTCGATGGTCTTGCTCTTGCAGGACTTGAGCCGACAAGCATGTGGAAACCAAACAGCCTGTATATTGACAGCCGCAGACTTGAAATACCCGCTGATTTGGTTCCAGGAAGCTATCTTCTTCGCGTGGGGCTATATAATCTTGAGAGTGGAGAGAGACTTCCTTTTCAACCTGACGGCTCCGAGCACGACCATTTCGAGGACGGCCAGCTTCTTGTGCCGATCATTGTTCAGACCGAGGTGACTTGCCATATGCAATGTGGGCCTTTGGGTTGGTGACCAGGTCGTCAAGGTGAAAGGGAAGACTCCCGCGTTGTAAGTTCATGAAGACGCCGATAGTGCGGGGCGGTTCGAGAAGGGATGGCTTTCCAGAACAAAAGGCTTTGGCGGCTTTTGGGGCAGATGATGGTCCTTGGGGGAGCACGGGAATACAGGTTCGAGTCGGCCGGCAATTTTTGCGAGGGGTTTTTGCTGATGACGATTGAAGGTAAAGGGTGGTTCGAGTGATGAGGGAGCGGCGAAGATGGGCGGCCGCCCGGTTCCTGTTTTTTGTGTTGCTGATGGGCGCGGGGCTGCTGTATGCGGGCTGTGGAGGGGATGGGGATGGCGACGCCGCGCCGGCAGGGGAGAGCGCGGCGGCTACGGTCGCGGTACCTCCACCCAGACCGATTTTGCGGTGGATGGGGCCGGCGTTTGTGCGGCCGGTGGATAGGGAGATTGTTGCGCGCTGCGGCCAGGAGATCGGCATGGCAATCGAACTGTTGCCGGCGCCTGCGAATCCGGTGGACCGGCTGGGGCTCTACCGACAATTTCTGCCGGCTGAGTCGGATGACATTGACCTGATCGACTTTGACGTCGTGTGGTCGGGAATGCTGGCACCGCATCTGCTTGACCTGAAGCCGCATCTTTCGGCGGAGGAACGGGGCCAGTACTTCGCAATCTATCTGGAGAATAACAGCGTGAGCGACGCGCTGGTCGGTTTGCCGCAGACGGGCGATATCGGGCTTCTATACTACCGGACGGACCTGCTGGAGAAGTACGGTTTCGAGCAGCCGCCGGAGACGTGGAGCGAGTTGGAGGAGATGGCGGCGACGATCCAGGCAGGGGAACGGGGCGAGAATGCGGAGTTCTGGGGATATGTGTGGCAGGGCAATGTTTACGAGGGTCTGACGGTCAATGCGCTGGAGTGGCAGGCGAGTATGGGGGCCGGTCTGATTGTTGACGCGGACGGGCGCCTGGCTGTGGACGACGGCGCGGGGGCGGAAGCGCTCGACAGGGCGGCGGCGTGGGTGGGCGAGATCAGCCCGCCGGGGGTGACGGTCTTCCAGGAGGAGGATGGGCGCTGGATGTTCCAGAACGGCAATGCGGCCTTCATGCGCAACTGGCCGTATGCGTATGGGCTGGGCCAGGCGGAAGGCAGCCCGATCCGCGAAAAGTTCGGCGTGACGCGCCTGCCCAAGGGGGATGGCCCGGAGGCGAGACACGCCAGCGTTATTGGGGGGCAACAGATCGGGGTCAGCCGCTACAGCCGCAACCCGGATGCGGCGGCGGATGCGGCCCGCTGTCTGACGGACGCGGCGGCGCAACGGCGACGGGCGCTGGCAGACGGCACGCCGCCGGCGATCGCGGGGCTGTATGATGATGCGGATGTGCAGGCGCGGATTCCGGCTGCGCCGCAGATCGCGGAGAGCTTGGCTGAGCATGCGGTGGCGAGGCCGGCGTCGATGACAGGCGGGCATTATACTGAGATATCGCTTGTTTACTTCATTGAGGTGAACCGGGTGCTGACGGGCGAGCAAAGCGGGGCGAGCGCGGTGGCGCGCGTTGGGGAGCAGATCGCGGGGTGGTTGGAGTGAGTTCTCCCTGCACTCTCTTTCTTCATGTCTGCTGCCGTCGTGGTTATTTCTATCGATTCTGCCGGATTTGGATTGTCAACAGTCACATTCGGGCTGTAATGTAGTAGTTAGAGCGGTCTACGCTTTAATCAATAAATGGGACGTGAAATTGTAGGGGATGTCCCACCATTCATTAGAGCAGAAGAAATCGATCCAGCATTGATGGAAAAGATTATTCTGCAAGTCACTAGGGAAACCTTAATGAAACTCTCAAGAAAACATTTCATCTCGACGGCATTCATCTTGGTATTGCTTCTTTCCATATCATTTCCTCTCTATGCCCAAGAAGCAGAGCTCACTCTAGAAGCACTCGCTGAAAAAATTGAGGAGCTATTTGCTGGTCAAGACGATTTGGCATCTACTGTGGAGGAATTAGCGGAACGCGTGGAAGAGCTGGAGACTCGCGTTGCCCCAACTGCTACGCCTACCAAAACCGCTACCCCTATCATTACTCCAACTACGACCCCTACACATACTGTTACTCCAACACCGATTCCTACAGCCGACCCCGACAGCGTTATCGTGGTCCAGGTTGCTCGAGGAAATGTGCGCTCGGGGCCTGGGACTCAGTATGACATTGTTGGCGTTGTTGAATCCGGAGATATCTTGCAGGGACCAATCCAAGAAACTTCTGGATGGTATCAGTTCTGTTGTGTAAATGAAGGCGAGACCGCGTGGATTTCATCGACCCTCGTCACTGTGCAGTCAAGAGAAGAGCTTTCAGAGTGGGAAACAGCTCGTAGCGCTGCTGTCGAAATAGATAATGAAGACCTTCTGCGCAACATGGAAACCCATGTCGGAAAGCATGTTTACTACAAAGCCTACGTTGTCCAGGCTCTTGAGGACCAAGTATTGGTCATTCCGGAGGACGCTGCACGTATTCAGGATGTGATTTGGTTGATCTATGAAAATTCTTCACCCCGGCTCATCGCGGAGGATTACGTTGAATTTGTTGCGGAGGTCATAGATCTCTACTCCTATGAAACTGCATCATATGGAATGCTAACAGTGCCCCTCCTTAGAGTCGTTGAAGTACGTCTTATAGAGGAGTAGTATTGGACCGAATATGACCGAAAGGCAACACGGGTGGTGAACAGAGGGGGAGAACGAACTGCTCACTTCGAGGGGCAAACGATCATCCGGCAACCAGGGCGAATATTGAAATAGTTCACTCTGCCTCAATGGAAGACTACGGAATACGCAATATTAACTCACTCTCTCCCCAACCGCCGCCGCGCCCTTTCCAGCAGGACGAGCAGGGCGAATAGCGGCAATGCTGCCATGCGGCGCCAGCGCCATGGCTGGCGGGCGAGGCGGAATAGCCATTCGAGGCCGAGGCGGCGCAGCCAGTGCGGGGCGCGGGGGGTGATGCCGGCGACGAAGTCGAAGGCGCCGCCGATGCCGAGGGCGACGGCGACCGGCAACTCCTCTTTGTGCTGGTGAATCCAGATGTCCTGGCGGGGATGGCCGTAGGCGACGAAGAGGAGATCGGCTTGCGCGGCGGTGAGATGCTGGCGAATTTGGGGCCAGTCGGCGTCGGTGGGTGAGCCGCCGTATGTGCCGGCGACGGGGAGACCGGGATAGAGACGGGCCAGTTCTGCGGCGGCGCGTTCGGCTACGCCGGGGGCGGCGCCGAGGAAGAAGACGCGCCAGCCCTGCGCGACCGCCCGTTCACAGAGGCGGTAGATGCCGTCGGAGCCGGTAACGCGTTCGTTCAGGCGTACGCCGGCCAGGCTCGCAGCCCAGAGCACGCCGATGCCGTCGGGTGTGCACAGGTCCGCTGCTGCCAGCACCTGTGCAAAGGCGGGATTGCGGCGCGCGGCCATGATGAATTCGGGGTTGACGGTGCAGACCTGGCGGGTGGACTGCGAGGGGTGAGAGGCGGAATCTTCTCTGGTTTCGGCCTGCGCTCGCGATTGTGCGATCCAGACGCTGACGCAATCAAGGGTCTGCTGGAAATCGACGCAGTCGACGCGTACGCCCAGAATCTTTAGTGATGCCCAACCCTGCTCCCGCGGAGAGCTCATTTTTTGGCGGCGGCCTCTTCGAGCACGGCCAGCGTCTCGCGGGCGGCTTTTTCCCACGAAAAACGTTTGACATTTTCGTAGCCTTTGGCGATCAGCTCCTGGCGCAGGTTCTCGTCCTGACTGAGGCGCAGCATTGCGGCGGCGATTTCGTCGACGTTCTCGGGGTCGACGAGTAGGGCGGCGTCGCCGGCGATTTCGGGCAGGGCAGAGTTTTTGGCGCACATAACGGCGACTCCTGTGGTTTGGGCTTCGAGTACGGGCAGACCGAAGCCTTCGAATAGGGACGGGAAGGCAAAGAAGAGCGCTTTTTCCATCAAGGCGGCGACGGCGTCGTCTGGCAGATAGCCGGGGAAGTGGACGCGGCCGGTCAGGCCGCGGGCGGCGGTATGGCGTTCGTACTCCTGGCTGAGCCAGCCGCGACGGCCGACCAGGACGAGGTCCCAGACGATTTCGTGCTGCTGTATGAGGCGCGCGAAGGCATCGACGAGGCGCAGCAGATTTTTGCGGGGCTGGATGGTGCCGACATAGAGTGCGAACGGTCGTCGGTAGACCGATAGGGGCGCCGCGTCCCGGCCGGTTGCGGCGGCGCCTTGGACGGGCGGGCGTGGTATGGGGGCCTCGTGGATGACGCGGATTTTGGCCTCCGGCACGCCGTAGAAGCGCTGCAGGTCGTTGGCGGTCTGACGGCTGACGGCGATGATGCGCTGGGCGGCGGCGGCGCTCCAGCGGGTGGAGAGCTCGAGATAGAGGCGCTGCAGGGCGGTATGGGCGCGGGGGAAGTAGCGATAGCCGATGTCATGCAGGGTGACGACGGTGGGCGGGAGAAGGGGCCGCGGCAGGAAGGGGACGACGTGGGCGGGCACGAAGAGCGCGTGCGGCGGGCGGCGGCTGATTTCCCAGGCGAGTGTGCGGTGGGTCCAGAGTCGGTTGCCCGGCAGGGTGCGAACGGTCACGGCGCGCTGGTCGTGCGGGGGCGGGGCGTCGCCGCGCATCGCTTGGGCGGTGGGCTCCTCCGGCGCGTAAAGGCGGAAGGAGAGACGATCGCTGGGCGCGGCGAGCATGTGGCCGATGATCTGGCGTGAGTAGAATTCGGTGCCGGTGGGCTCGGGCCGCAGGCTGCGGGAGGCGTCGATGCCTATGGATAGAGGAGAGAGTGAAGAGGAGCGGGGAGAGAGTGCTTCGCCTGCTCCCTGTGTTTCACTTCTCACGGAGCACTCCTGGGCGTATCCCGGCCGCGGCGAGCTCTTGCGGGCCGATCGGGCCTTCCCGGAGCAGTACTGGCTGCGGTGCGCTCAGGTCGAGCACGGTGCTGGCCTGGGCGAGGGGGGCGGGCCCGGCGTCGATGAGGAGAGGGATGCGGCCGTTCAGCTGGGCGAGGACGGCGGCGGGTGTCGCGCAGGGGGGCTCGCCGCTGCGGTTGGCGCTGGAGGAGGCGAGGGGACCGACGCGACGGGCGAGGGCGCGCAGGAAGGGGTGCGCGGGCAGGCGTACGCCGACGGTGTCGCCGCCGGCGGTGAGGGCTGCGGGCAGGTTGCTGCGCGCGGGCAGTACGAGGGTGAGTGGGCCGGGCCAGTAGCGCTCGATCAGGGCCTGGGCCGCGGTTTGGCGCGCCGAGCGCACAACCGCGCTTGCCTGCTCGGCGTCGCCCAGCAGGACGGGCAGGGCCTTTTGGCTGGGGCGCTCTTTCGCTGCGAACAGCCGGTCGATGGCGGCTGCGTCGTTGTAGAGACAGACAAGGCCATAGACGGTATCGGTGGGCACGCCGATGACGGCGCCCTGCTCCAGGGCAGCCGCTGCCTTTTCCAGCGCGTTCGCTTGGTCAGCCGCAATCACGACTGTCATAAGTTCCGCTCCGCTACAGATCGTACAACTCCATACTCGTACATCTCGATGCAAAGGCTTTTGCGATTGGGGGAGTTTGCGCACTTGCAAGAGCCTGCATAGTTATTTTAGCTTTACTGTGCCCTGTGTATACTACTGATGGCTTAAGCGTACGTCAACAATGATAGCGATATGAGAGACGAAAACCCTTTTGACGATCTGCTGGTGCTGGTAAAGGGCGCCGGCGACCTGGCGACCGGTGTGGCCTGGCGGCTGCACCGCTGCGGCATTCCGGTGGTGATGACCGAGCTGCCCTGCCCGCTGACGGTAAGACGTTCGGTGGCGTTTGCCCAGGCCGTATATGACGAAGAGCACGAGGTGGAAGGGATCACGGCGCGCAGGGCGCTGACGGCGGATGTGCCGGAGGCGCTGGATGCGGGGGAGATCCCGGTTGTGGTCGATCCGGAGGCGGAGGCGATCGAGGAGTTGGCGCCATCGGCGGTTGTAGACGCGGTTCTTGCGAAGACGAATACTGGCACGACGCTGGAGAGTGCGGCGTTCGTGGCGGCGCTGGGGCCGGGTTTCGAGGCCGGCGTCGACTGCCATGTCGTGATCGAGACGAACCGGGGCCCCAACCTGGGACGGACGATCTGGGAGGGTGCGGCCGAAGCTGATACAGGCACGCCGGGCGCGATTTGGACGCCGCCAGCTGACCAGAAATCCGGAGAGAGCGGTGATGGCAGTCCGGCGGTCGAGGCAAAGGCGACGCGTGTGCTGCGCGCGCCTGCGGCCGGAAGCTTTCAGGCATTGGCGCGCATCGGCGAACGTGTGCAGGCCGGGGAACCATATGGCAGGGTTCTGCAGCCGTCGGGCGAGGAGACGCCGTTGTTGGCGCCGTTTACGGGCGTGCTGCGCGGCCTGATCCACGAGAGTGTTGCGCTGCGGCCGGGCCTGAAGATCGGCGATATTGACCCGCGCGACGATCCCCGGCACGCCTTTTGCATCTCCGACAAGTCACTGGCTGTGGGCGGCGGTGTGGTGGAGGCTTTCCTGTACTGGCATTTTGGCAGAAGCGACGACAGCGTCACCGAGGAGATGGGATTCTGATGAACGGCAGCCGCTCGCAGCGGCCCCCTGAGCAGGGGGGCATCGAGATTTTTCCGATTCCGGGCATACCGCTGGTGCAGCCGGGTGATGATGTGGCGGGGCTCGTTATAGGAGCAGCGGGGGCTGCCGGAATATCTCTGGAAACCGGGGATATCCTGGTGATGGCGCAGAAGATCGTCAGCAAGGCGGAAGGGCGGCTGGTCCGGCTGGCGGATGTGACGCCGGGCGAGGAGGCGGTGCGGCTGGCGGAGGGGACAGGGAAAGACGCGCGGGTGGTGCAGGCGGTTCTGGACGACAGTAATGCGGTCGTGCGCGCACGCGCGGGCGTTTTGATCGTCGAGCAGAGCAGCGGCTGGGTGTGCGCCCACGCCGGGCTGGACCATTCGAATGTGGCGCCGGAGGAGGAGGAGACGGTGGCGCTGCTGCCGGCGGATTCCGATGCCAGCGCGACGGCGATACGCGGCCGCATTCTGGAGGAGACCGGCGCGGCGGTGGCGGTGCTGATCAGCGACAGCCACGGGCGGCCGTGGAAGATGGGCACGGTTGGCGTCTGTATTGGCTGTGCGGGTCTGCCGGCGCTGTGGGACCAGCGAGGGCTGACAGATCTGTTCGGATACGAGTTGGTCGCGAGCGAAGAGTGCATCATCGATGAGCTGTGCGCGGCGGCGACGCTGGTGATGGGTCAGAGCAGTGAGGGCCGGCCGGCGGCGATTATTCGCGGCTACAGGCGGCCGGACGCGGCGGATGCGCCGGCGCGGTCGATTCAGCGTCCGGCGGAGAATGACTTATTTCGTTGAGGAGTGGAGGATACAAAAAAGGAGTGAGATAATCTCACTCCTTGGGAATAGTACCCCCGACAGGATTCGAACCTGTGCTCCCGGCTCCGGAGGCCGATGCTCTATCCACTGAGCTACGGGGGCATGGCGCACTGAGAACGATACCACAGCGGTCGCTCGTTAGGCAAACGACGTTCCTGAAACGGCGCCCGGCACCATAGTGCGCCGGGCGGTTGGAGAGCCGTTGCTCGCGCGTTTATAGATGACTTTCGGGCCTCCCTATGCTATCATTCTTTCCGGTTGCCATTGAACGGTTTTCGGTTGTAAAACAGTACGCGGCGGGCGAAACTGTGTACTGGGAGAGTTTCTTGGTTTCGAGTTTCTAGTTTTTGGTTAACTACTCAGCCGCAGTACTTGACCAGCCAGTCATCCTTGGAACCATTCAGGCTCTTGGTGACGCAACTGGTGTACAGCCGCCGCCATGCTCGCCAGCCGACACGTTGCGAAGAATGCACACGGTCGGTGAGGGATGGTTTTGTAGGGGGGCGTTGCGGGGGCGCAGCCCCTGCACAAGGGAGGGCCGAAGGCCCGACCGCCCATATGCAAAGAGATAGTATTGAGGAGTGAGGAGAGGGAGAAACACCTGCGCTCATCTAGGAATGGGGCACGAATTGGAGATAGCTGAGTAGTGACGTGTTCGGTTCTTAGTAACCCCACTTGTAGGCGGCAGTTCACTAGAATTCTCTTGCTCAGAGCCAGGAACTTACTTCGATTCTACCAGCAGGCATTCTGCTGTTGTCTTTTTTTTAGCAGTCACTTTTGAAGGTCAACGGAATCTAACCTCCAGTCACAAACTCGGGCTTTTGCAGGTGCGCACAGGATGCGGGCGCAAGAGCTTTCGACCACCGGTTTTAAGGAATGCGCAACCGTGTCAACGCCAGCAGCAGTTCGGGTTCAGTCCTTCGGAACGACCGTCTTCGCCGAGTATTCTGCCCTGTCTTTGGAATACGATGCGATCAACCTGGGGCAGGGGTTTCCCGATTTCCCTGCGCCGGATTTCGTGATTGAGGCGGCGCGCACTGCGCTGGCCTCCGGCTACAATCAGTATGCGCGCAGCGCGGGCCACCCGCGGCTGGTGAATGCGCTGGCGGCGGTATACAGCCCGGTTTTTGATCGCGAATTGGATCCGCTGACCGAGATTGTCGTGACCACGGGCGCGACGGAAGGGATCTACGCCACGGTGCAGGGGCTGATAGACCCGGGCGATGAGGTGATCCTGATTGAGCCGTTCTACGACAGCTATCCGCCTTCGGTGATCATGGCGGGCGGAACACCGGTATATGTTCCCTTGCGGCCCATGCCCGGCGCCACCAGCGCGGCGGATTGGCGGATCGATATGGAGGATTTGCGGGCCGCGATCAGCCCGAAGACCAAGCTGCTGATCATCAATACGCCCCTCAACCCGGTAGGCAAGATGTACAGCCGTGAGGAGCTGCTGGCGCTGGCGCAGATTGCGCAGGAGCATGATCTGCTGGTGCTGAGCGATGAGGTCTACGAGTGGATGACCTACGACGGGACGCCGCACGTGCGGCTGGCGACGCTGCCGGGCATGTGGGAACGCACGATTACGCTGGGCAGCGCGGGCAAGACTTTCTCCGTGACGGGCTGGAAGATCGGCTGGGCGATTGCGCCGGAGCCGCTGGCGCACGCGGTGCTGATGGCGCACCAGTGGATCCCGTTTGCGGTAACCACGCCGCTGCAGGAAGCGGTGGGGGCAGCGTTTGAACAGGTGGAAGAGCGCAACTATCTGCATGAACTGAGTGTCATGTATCAGGGCAAACGGGATATCCTGCTGTCGGCGCTGATCGAGGTTGGACTCCCGCCGGTTACGCCGCACGGCAGCTATTTCATTCTGGTTGATACGACCGATTTGGACACGCCTTTGCCGACCGACGACCCGCGCGACGTGCAGATCTGCCGCTGGCTGACGAAGGAGATCGGCGTGACCGCGATCCCGCCCTCCGCATTTTACAGCCCCGAACACAGCCATCTGGCCGCCAATGTCGCCCGCTTCTGCTTCTGCAAGACGGATGCGATTCTGGAGGCGGCGGCGACGCGATTACGCACGAATCTGTAACCCCAACGACCAGCTAGCAGTGGCTCTTGGCCGGTGGCTGCACTGACCACAGGACACTGACCGCTGGATAGTGACCAGAGGAAACTGGACATGGAATTACGGGTACAGCAAGGGAATATCGCTGAGACCGATGTCGATCTGATCGTCATCAATCTTTTCGCGGGCGTCACCGCGCCGGGCGGCGCGACGGGCGCGATCGACCGTGTGCTGAATGGCGCGATCAGCCGACTGATAGCGCAGGGGGATTTCAGCGGCGAGGCCGAGTCGACGGCGCTGCTGTATGCGCGCGCAAATGGCGGGTCGGGAGCGGAAGAACAAGGGGGGCTGACCGCGCCGCGGGTGCTGATTGTCGGGCTTGGCAGCAGTGAGCAGTTCGGGATTGGCCAGATCCGGCGGACGGCGGCGGTGGCTGCGCAGGCCGCGGCCAAGTTGAAGGGCGTCAAGACGATGGCGACGATCGTTCACGGCGCGGGGATTGCCGGTCATGATGCGGATGCGGCGGCGCAGGAGGTGGCGCTGGGGACTATTTTGGCCAGCTACCGGCAGAAACGGTATGGCCGCGAGGATGCAGACGCGGGGTTGGCGAGTTGTACGGTGGTGGAGTACAGCGCGGCCAAGCTGGCCGACGTTGAACGCGGTGTAGCCAGGGGAAAGGCGATCGGTCGCGGGGTTTGCAGCGCGCGTGACCTGGTTAACGAGCCGGCCAATATTCTGACGCCTGTGGAGATGGCGGCCCGCGCGCGGGCGATGGCGTCCGAGGTCGGTTTGAAGATCACGGTGCTGGATGAGGCTGCGATGCAGGAAGAGGGCATGGGCATTCTGCTGGCGGTGAGCCAGGGCAGCGTGAATCCAGCCCAGTTCGTAATTCTGGAGCACGCGCCGGCCGGCAGTTCGGAGGCGCCGCTGATCCTTGTTGGCAAGGGCATCACCTTTGACACGGGCGGCATCAGCATTAAGCGCACGGGCGGCATGTGGGAGATGAAGGGCGATATGGGGGGCGCGGCGGCGGTGATCGGCGCGATGGAAGCGATTGGCCGCCTTGGTGTTCGGCGGCGGGTGATCGGGATCGCTCCCTGTGTCGAGAATATGCCGGACGGCAAGGCGTTCCGGCCGGGCGATATCATCACCGGCATGACTGGAAAGACGGCGGAGATAATCAGCACGGACGCGGAGGGACGGCTGATTCTGGCGGACGCGCTGGCGTACGTCGCCCGTTTCGACCCGGTGGCGGTTGTGGATCTGGCGACGCTGACGGGCGCGATCGGCACGGCGCTGGGAATGCATATACGCGCCGGTCTTTTCAGCAACGACAGTTCTCTGGAAGAGGCGTTGATGGCCGCGGCGGACCACAGCGGGGACCGTTTGTGGCCGTTCCCGATGGATGCGGAGTACGGGAAGCCGATCAAGAGTGATATGGCCGAGGTCAAGAACAGCGCCGGGCGCGCGGGCGTCAGCAGCAGCGCCAAGTTTATCGAACACTTTACAGAAGGCTACCCCTGGGCCCATCTGGATATTGCCAATATGGTGCTGGCCGACAGCCGGATCAATGCGGAGACGCCGAAAGGTGCTACGGGATACGGCGTGCGGCTGCTGGTTGAACTGGCAGAACGGTACGCGGCCAGTGCGTGATTTTCCGTTGCAGGCAGCCGGGCGAGCGACCTCGAGGAAGCAGAGGCCGGCTACGAAGAATTAGACAGTAGTGGGAGAGACAGGTATGCGGATGAGAATGATACGACGGTTGGGTTGGAGTGTCGGGGGCGGTTTATTTCTGGCAGGCGCGTTGCCAAAGTTGACGCTGGCGGCGGGGTTGGAGCAGACGGTAGGGACGGAGATAACGACCGTTGTGCCGGCGATGGTTCCGCTCTTAGGGGCAGCGGCCGGGATTGAGCGCTTGATGGAACTGGGCTGGCACTATCTCGAATGGGGCGCGCTGCGCTTTTTGGGCTGGCGGCCCAGCGATCTCAAGTCGCCCGGCTATGTCGCTTTCAAACGCAGCACCAGCCTGCTGGCAGGTATCTTTCTTGGCGTCGTGATTTCCAACTACAGTGGTATGCGTTTGATGAGCTATCTCAACCAGACGCTGCCCGGCTTTCTGGACCAGGTTCCGGATCTGTGGGACATTCTGGTCACAGGTTTGATGATTGGGGCGGGCACCAAGCCGACGCACGACCTGCTCGGGATAATCACCCAGGTGAAGAATTTGATTGGCAGCACAGCGTTGAAGCAGCGGGAGGAGGCGGGCGCGGCGCTGGCTGACAGCATTCTCAAGCTGCGGCAGGCCGATGCACCTGCTTCCTACCGGGTGGATGTGCCGGGCGTGGGCGCGACACAGGTTCCCGGCTCGCAGGCGCAGGCGCCCCGCAACCGTATGCTTGACGAAAGCGGGGGGCGACGCCGCGAGCGCAATATAGACCGCTATGCCAACGCGCTGCACGATAATTTGTATAGCGGGAATTGAGGGGAGGGCGAGGAGTGAGTAAACAGCACGGCCTCACTCCTGGATTCGAACGACCTTCGAACGGTTGATACTGGCATACGTTGAGACAGCCGCATGAAAATGGCAGGTAGCGGCCCAATGGATCTTGCCCG
Source organism: Caldilineaceae bacterium (assembly GCA_965116395.1). Taxonomy (GTDB): domain Bacteria; phylum Chloroflexota; class Anaerolineae; order Caldilineales; family Caldilineaceae; genus Bin5. The sequence goes on along the minus strand of OZ220684.1, from coordinate 2,388,938 downwards.
AACCAAGACCGACACCAACACCATCGAACCGCTTATCCAGATGCCGGTCTGAGGTTGTTATCGCCGGACACTCCCGCTTCCCAATTGATCTCCCCGAAATAGTATTAATAGAAAACCTCATCCCCGCTCTTTACTTTCGGTCCTTAGTACTACAACCGCACATTGATAAGATAGGGTTCCTTCGGCGATAATGAGAGCAAGCAAGCTGAGCTGGAGGAGCTATGGAACTGAGCGAATTGGACAAATGGGCGGACGAATTTGAAGCGTTTCAAAGTCGGTTTTCCTCGTTGTTTGGACGTAGAGAGGTACAACAGCAGGCGTTGAAGTATGTGCAAGGGTTGGTGTCGCCGGTGGAACGGAAGAATGGCTGGCAGTTGGCGGAAGCGGTGGGCGACAAGAGGCCGGATGCGACGCAACGATTGCTGTACAAGACGAAGTGGGATGCAGAAGCGGTGCGAGATGCGTTGCAGCGATTTGTGATAGAGGGGTTCGGCGATGCGGAAGGCATCGGGGTGGTCGACGAGACGGGATTTCTCAAGAAGGGGGTAAAATCGGCGGGCGTACAGCGTCAGTATAGTGGAAGGGCAGGCAAGGTGGAGAACTGTCAGTTGGGCGTGTTCCTGACCTATGCGACGACGCAGGGACATACCTTTCTGGACCGACGGCTCTATCTGCCTGCGGAATGGTGTGCGGACAGAGAGCGCTGTAAAGAAGCGCTAGTGCCTGCCGACGTCGGATTTGCCACCAAGTCTGAACTGGCGGCTGCGATGTTGCGCCATGCGTGGCGGCTGGGTGTGCCGATGCGCTGGGTGACGGCAGACGAGGTCTACGGTGAGGCGCGTGCGCTGCGATATGCGGTGGCCGAAAGTGGTCGTTGGTATGTGTTTGCTGTGGGGGTCCAGAACAGCGTATGGCTGGTGCGTCCAGAGGTAGGCGTCCCTGCCTGGAAGGGAAACGGTCGCAAACCTTTCAAAGCGCGCGTTCTTGATGAAAGCGCACGACCGGTACGAATCCCCGCGCTGGTGGCATCCTGGCCTGACAGCCGTTGGCAACGTCTGCAGGTCGCAGCAGGGGAAAAAGGAGCTCGCATCTACGACTGGGCCTGCCAACGGGTCGTGGAAAATCAAGACCAGATGCCGGGACGGGACAGCTGGCTGCTGGTGCGACGTTCGCTGACCAAGCCGCACGAATGCGCCTACTTTCTCTCCAATGCGCCGCCTGACACTGCGCTGCTGACCCTGGTCCAGGTCGCCTCGACCCGCTATACCATTGAACAGTGTTTCGAAGAGGCCAAAGGCGAAACCGGCCTCGACCACTATCAGGTGCGCTATTGGCCCAGTTGGTATCGACACATTACACTCTCGATGATGGCACATGTATGGCTCGCCTGGCTCCGTCTCAGACGCAACCAGAAAAAGGGGGGCTTGAATCCTTTCTGGCCGAGTTAAGCGTGCCTGAAAACAGGCGTCTGCTCGAAATCGCCTTGCCCTTGCCACCTCGTTCGCCCCCCTTTCGGCTTGCCTGCTCCCTCTGGCGCCGCGCCAGACGACATCAAGCTCGTCAATGTCACTGCAGACGCCTCTCCCAACTCTCTGTCTTTCCTTCCCTATTGCAACCACCTTAAATGCGGTTGTAGTACTAACCACTAACCACTGGCCACTAATTCCGCTGTGGCAGTTATCTCCAGTTCGCGGCAAACCGTCTGACCAAAAGCGATAGACAGTCGCCTTCATGGTACACATCCCAATCGAACGACTCTACCAACGGGACCTCTACCAAAGGCCCGGTCGCGGTCACCAAATGGCCGAAGACCACCCGACCCAATCGGTACAGTTGAGCCGCCGCCAAGCTCTGCTTGAATTCTTGCCGGTAATGGGGACCTGCTCACCCGCGCTGGCGGTACCCAGTGCGGGTGAGAAAGTGCTTAGCCCACACCGCTCGAAGGCGGCTCGGCCCAGCGCAGGCGCTGCACGATTTCACGCAGCATCGGTTGCAATGCGGCGAATTCGTCGCTGTGAACACTGAAAGCAAGGACGAGAAGCCTCTCTCCATCCTTTGACAGCAGAACGACCTGCCATACTTCACTCGCGGTCTCGGACTCGCGGTAGCGGATCGATACCGCCTCTTCGCTCAACGGTCTGAGACCGCGCACCAGTTCAACGCTGGCAGGCTCGATACTGTAGGCGTGCTCGGCGGCCATCTTCGCGTAGCGCGCCAACGTTGTGCCTTCGGCGGCGAGAGAGTAGACAATCATGAAGTTGCTCGACACGGCATCCGCCGGTCCCGACTGAAGGCCAAGCCCGATCACGGCATCGTCGCGGCGGACGCTCATGGCCGACACCAATGCCCCCATCTCCGCCACGTCGAGTCGCTCGCCTTCTCGCCCTTTGACCGCGGCCGAAAAGAGCGACAGGTCGATCTGGGAGGGCTGCGCCGGGTCGAAAAAGTGCCATCCCGACGGGTAGGACAGCGACAGGCCGCGCGCGCTGTCGTCATAGGTCAGCCAGCCCGCCGCGTCCGCCTGCAGCGCATTCTCGGCATCGGCGGACGGCTTAACGAATCCGCCATAGACCCACGCCAGTTGACCGTCATATTCGATCTGCCACCAGTCGCCGGCCGCATTCGTGCTGATCGCGGCGTATTGCTCCGCCTCAATAGCCGTGCTGATGATGGGATGGTCGGTACCCGGGCCCCCGCGCACATACATGGTGCGGGTGATCGTCACCGTGGGGCCGACCGGGGGATCGTAGGCGGGATGGTCCAGCCATTGGACCCGCCGCACGATGTCACGCAGAAACGGTTCCAACCGCCTGTCGAACTCCTCTCCCCACACATCAAAGGCGATCAGCAAAAAGGTCCCGCTGTCCGGGGAAAGCAGGACGACCTGCCAGCCGACCACCTCCGTGCCCGGCCGGGTGACGACCTTGCCTTCATCGACAACTGTGCCGCCGCTGCGGTACCGGATCGATGCGGCCTTCTCCCCCCAGGGCCGCAGACCGGGGCCAACCCCGACGTGCTCCAATGTCTCGGCTTCAGACTCATCCAGTCGGGCGGCCAACAGTTGCGCATACTCCTCCTGGGTCCGGCCCGCGGCCGGAATCGCAAGCAGAGCAAATCTGTTGATGTAGGCCGGCGGAGAGTTCGGCTCGAACAGGAAGCCCAGACCGGCAAATTGATCCTCCTCTCCCGCCGCCGTTAAGGAGTCGATGTACGTTGCCTGCTCATCGAGCACAGTTCCGGCTATGGCTGGGTCGCCCATCTGCGGCAGGAGAGAGGACAGCTCCTCCTTGGAGGACGCGAAGAGCCACCATTTCGGATAGAATATCTTCAGGCCGTGCGCCTCATCCTCGACCGCGGGCCAGTCCTGAAACGGTCCCCCTGAAACCGCCGGCGTGTCTCCGATCGGGATGACCAGAGGGTTGTGAATTGACACCACCGGTATCATCCCGCTCAACTGGTTGCCCCAGAGGTCCGGCTCTATCAGATTGGTGAGCTTGCCCAATTCTGAAGGTATCGTCCCACTCAACTCGTTATGTGAGAGGTCCAGCCATGTCAGATTGGTGAGCTTGCCCAGTTCTGACGGTATCGTCCCACTCAACTCGTTATGTGAGAGGTCCAGCACTTTCAGGTTGGTGAGATTGTCCAACTCGGACGGGATCGTCCCGCTCAACTGGTTGCCCCAGAGGCGCAGCACTTCCAAGTTGGTGAGCTTGCCCAGTTCTGACGGTATCGTCCCACTCAACTCGTTATGTGAGAGGCCCAGCCCTGTCAGGTTAGCGAGCTTGCCCAGTTCCGCCGGAATCGTCCCGCTCAACTGATTGCCCCAGAGGTACAGATCTGTCAGATTGGTGAGCTTGCCCAGTTCTGACGGTATCGTCCCGCTCAACTCGTTAAGTGCGAGGCTCAGCCATGTCAGATTGGTGAGCTTGCCCAGTTCCGCCGGGATCGTCCCGCTCAACTGATTGCCCCAGAGGTACAGCCCTATCAGATTGGTGGGCTTGCCCAGTTCTGACGGGATCGTCCCACTCAACTCGTTATGTAAGAGTTCTAGCCATGTCAGATTGGTGAGATTGCCCAGTTCTGACGGGATCGTCCCACTCAACTTGTTGTGTGAGAGGGTCAGCACTTTCAGGTTGGTGAGATTGCCCAACTCGGACGGGATCGCCCCGCTCAACTGGTTCTCTGAGAGGCCCAGCCCTGTCAGGTTAGCGAGCTTGTCCAGTTCCGCCGGAATCGTCCCGCTCAACTGGTTCTCTGCGAGGCTCAGGTTTGTCAGATTGGTGAGATTGCCCAGTTCTGACGGGATCGTCCCGCTCAACTGGTTGCCCCAGAGGCTCAGCCATGTCAGATTGGTGAGATTGCCCAACTCGGACGGAATCTCACCACTCAACTGGTTGTCCCAGAGGTACAGATGTGTCAGATTGGTGAGATTGCCCAGTTCTGACGGGATCGCCCCGCTCAACTGGTTCTCTACGAGGCTCAGCCATGTCAGATTGGTGAGATTGCCCAGTTCCGCCGGGATCGTCCCGCTCAACTGGTTCTCTGCGAGGCTCAGCCATGTCAGATTGGTGAGCTTGCCCAACTCGGACGGAATCTCACCACTCAACTCGTTCGCGGAGACGTCTAGATATATCAGGTTGGCGTTGCCCAGTTCTAACGGTATCGTCCCGCTCAATCCGTTACGCGGGAGAACGAGTTCAATGACGCGGCCACTATCGTCGGTGGTGACGCCGTGCCAGGCATCGAGCGGCGCGTCGCTCAGCCAGTAGTCGCTGTTCACCCAGTTGGCGCCGTTCGTAGCCTGGTAGAGCGCGACCAACGCGGCTCTGTCCGTGTCGCCGGCCGTAACGACAGGTGACGATGCAAACAGTCGCGGCCTGCCCTGGCCAACAACCAGGACACATACAACGATTATGACAGTCAAACTTCTTAGAACAAAGTTCATGATGTTCCTCCTACTGGTCGGAATGCCTAACTATTGACCTGAATTCTGACTTGGTAGACCTGAAAGCCGTCCAGAGAACTGTCTTCAAGCGGATTTGAGGTGTAGCCGGCCTTCGACAGGTTCTGCTTGGTGAAGGAGTCGGTGTTGACAATAATCGTTCCCGACCGTTGCAGTTCCGGCAGGCTGGCTTTCAGCGCGGCCGGGTTCATTGCCACCAGAACTTGCGGCGCATCACCCGGAGTCAACACATTTTGGCTGGAAAAGTGAACCTGAAAACCGCTGACTTCGGCCAGCGTACCGGCAGGCGCTCGGATCTCGGCCGGAAAGTCGGGCATTGTGCTGATGTCATTGCCGAACACCGCCGATGTGTAGGGTAGGCCGCCGGCGAGTTACTCCGAATTACTGGAGTACTTTCCCGTCGGCCCCCCTCCGACTGACACCTACTCTTCTTCTGATACTGGCCACTGAATTTCCGGCGGACGGCGCGTCTGGGTGATCTGCTCAAAGGCATAGGCGAGGCGGATCAGTGTCGGCTCGCTCCAGGCGCGGCCCATGAATGTGAGACCGACGGGCAGGTCGTTGCCCGCATTCTCGTCGCCCGACCCCGACACGAAGCCGGCCGGCACGGTCAACAGCGGATAGCCGGCCACGGCCGCGCAGCGGGAACTGCCGCCAAGAGAGTTCCCCTCGATGAGCGAAGCCGGCCCCCCCGTCGGCGCGATCAGCGCGTCCAGACTGTACTCGTCCAGCACTGCGTCCAGCCCCTCCGTTCCGGCCAGCCGCCGCCCCGTAGCCAGCGCCTGCCGATAGTCCTCCCCATCCAGAGCGCCCATCTCCAACGCCATCTCGAAATATTCCTGGCCGAAATGGACCAACTCCTGCTCGGCGTGATCCTGGTTGTAACGGATCAGATCGGCGAGGGAGCGGGGCTGGGGCAGGGGCAGGTCCCCATCCGACACAATCCGGGTTGCCAGATAGGCGGCAATGCCATGTTTGAACTCGGTCAGCAGGACGAACAGTTCGCTCATTTTCAGATTCTCGTCGCCATACGTCGCGATGTCGGCGGGATCGATCACCTCCGCGCCGGCATCGCGGAGCGCCCGGAGCGCCTCCTCGAATATCCTGTCGGTCGCGGCGTGGTATCCGCTCACCTCCTTGCGCGCCACCCCGATGCGCGCGCCACGCAGGCCGTCGGCATCCAGAAAGGGGCGATAGTCGCTGTGGACTTGTCTGTTCTTAACGCCCGTCGCCGGATCGCGCGCATCGGCGGCGGTAAGCGCGCCCAGCACGGCGGCGGCGTCAGCAACGGTGCGCGCCATCGGCCCGACCGTATCCTGCGTGTGCGAGATGGGGATGACGCCGGCGCGGCTGCTGAGGCCGACCGTTGGTTTGATGCCGACGATGCCGCAAGTGTGGGCCGGGCAGACGAGCGAGTTGTCGGTCTCCGTGCCCAGCGCGACGGCCGCCAGGTTGGCGCTGACCGCCGCGCCCGAGCCAGAACTGGAGCCGCACGGATTGCGGCTCAAATCGTAGGGGTTGCGGCACTGGCCACCGCGCGCGCTCCAGCCGCTGGTCGAGTTGAAGCCTCGGAAGTTGGACCATTCGCTCAGGTTGGCTTTGCCCAGGATGACCGCGCTGGCCTGCCGCAGCGCGGCCGCGACGGTTGCATCGCGCGCCGGCCGCGAGCCGAGCAGAGCCAGTGAGCCGGCCGTCGTCTGCATCTGGTCAGCGGTGTCGATGTTGTCCTTGAGCAGGATGGGGATGCCGTGCAGCGGGCCGCGTAGTTGGCCAGCCGCGCGTTCACGATCCAACTGCGCGGCGATCTTAGGCGCGTCCGGGTTGGTCTCGATCACGGAGCGCAGGTCGGCGTCAATCGCCGCAATGTCTGCCAGGTAGCTTTCCGTGATGCTGGCAGCGGTGCGCGCGCCCGCCGCCATCTCCTTCTGCAACTGGGCGATCGTCACTTCGAACAACCGCGGCGACTCCGAGTATTGGGATGGCACTTCAGCCTCTTCCATCACAACTTGTTTGGGCGCCTCCTCCTTGCCCTCGGCCGCTGCGGCCGACTCCTCGCTGATGACTTCCAGTTCGAGGCCGTCGCACGCAGCCAGCACGAGGGCCGCCGTCGTTGCCCCCGACAGCTGCAGAAAGCGACGGCGATGGATTTTGCGTTGTGTCATACTTCCCTCCTGAGTTGGTAACGGGTCTGACCACTGGCAAAATCGAGTTGTATGGCCTGCTCTCCCAGAATCCGACTGTGATTTACTTGAGGGGTGCGCATAATTCCTATTCACTGGCAGAACTGCGGACCATCGGCACATCTGCACAGTTTCTATCAGTGAAATTGCCCTGCTTGTCGATGTACGATTCGCTCTTGGACACCAATCGATAGGTCACCGGCAATGAGACCTCACCCACTAGTGTACAAAGCAGTGATAAAGTTGATGCCCTTGACCATCCCTGCTTGCGCATGGTCGTAGTGCCAACAGATCAGTTCGTTCTCATCGGTGTAGGGCTTCTCGACGATGCTGTCGTCAATCGTGATGACACCATCCTCACCTTGCATGCTGCGTACAGAGGGCTTGACCATGTCGACACCAGTCTGCCGGTTCCAATCGTCTGCGGTTGAGCATCCGACTGACTTGATCGTGGCTGATCACGAAGTGGCTGTACTCAGCATCGCCTTTTCCATCAACGCCGACATAATTTTTCGTCTTTTTTGCGCCGTGCTGCCCCTGACTCGAGCCTTTTCAAGCAGGCTCTTAGTACTACAACCGCAATTCACGAATCTGCAGTTTTTCCGGCGAAAATGAGGGTGTGAAAGCGCATTTTGAACAGCCACGGAACTGAATGAAAGGCCCCAATGTGGCCACTTCCGGGCTTCTTTTTGCTCATTCGGTCTTCGGCCAACAAGAGTGCGGTTGTAGTATTAGCGCCCGCCGAACAGCTGACCCAGATCGACGTTGCCGCCGCCGCTCTGGCCTTTGCCGCCGACCTGGGGCATGAATAGGGCGATCTTCTGCGCCAGTTTGTCCATGGGCATGGTCTGCAGATAGGCCTTGCCCAGTCCCCGCAGCGTGGCGAGAAAAAGGCCCTCGCCGCCGAGCAGGATGTTTTTTAAGCCGCGCACGATCTCGACATCGAAGTCTACGGTTGGATCGATCATGGCCACGTGGCCGGTGTCGGCCCGCAGCAGCTCACCAGGCTTGAGTACCTTGACCAAGATTTCGCCGTCGAAGTTGACGAAGGCTCTGCCGGGGCCGGTCAGCCGCTGCATTATGAAGTCTTCGCCGCCGAAGAGACCTGCGCCGAGCCGCTTGCGTTCTCCACAGGGGACGAGGGAGAGAAGGCCTTGAAAACGTTCCGACAGTCCCCTGGTCCCCGCTCAATCAAGATTCGCCTGCTCCACTTGGCGCATCCTGAAGGCCGACAAAAGAGCTGCAACACCTGTGACAACTGCCCAAAAAGGCAGTACAAGAAGAATCACAGCCTGCGTCATCAGCGGATTGAAAATTACGATCATGCCGAAAATGACGGAGAATATCCCCATCACAAGACCGCCCAGTGACCGCTTCTTGCCTTGCCCCACGATTATCTGCGCCACACCAGCAACAACCGCAGCAATCCCCATAAAATAGATCAGATAGATACTCGCTATCAATCCGCTGATGATCGGGTGCCCGATGACGAAAACCCCGGCAACCATGCTGAACAGTGCGCCAATGATAGCCCAGATCCGCGATCGCTCCGGCCGACCCACGACTCCCTCAAACAGATCAAAGCACCCGCCAACAATCCAGTAAGCACCCATAACCTGAATCAACGCCAGCATCGTAACCCCGCGTCCAAGCATGAACATCATTATGCCCAAAACAAGAAGCACGATGCCGCGTACAGTCAGCATCCACCACAGGCCGGGTGTCACATTTTTTTCCGTCATCTTCAGTTCCTCCTTGATGATCTAACAGGGGCTCACATACCTAAATAACATCCAAACTTGAACGCCTGTTGGACACTATGGTTGGCCCCAATGGCTTGACCACAAAACGGGAAAAGTAAGGTGCATTCAGACATATGCTTCTGACTCTGCTGGTCGACGGGCAGTCTGCCGCCGGCGAGCGACAGTTGAGACTCTGATGCGGTTGCTCATGGCTGCAAAAATCGAAATAGGCGTTAAATCCAATTTGCAGGATCGGGATTGGCAGCGGCAGTGGCGATAGTAGGTAGAGAGTGGAGCTGATCAGAGTCTTCGAGCAGTTCCCCACTCGGGAAGCCTGGATAACGTACTTGCAATGCAGAAAGCCTGAACAGCCATCGGAATGACAACGAATTCGACAACCGTAGTGATAGAGAACATAAGGTAAACCGAGGCGCCAGATTAGAATCCCAAATGAGACCAGGAGCTTGCAAATGACGGGACTACGGGCGAAAGGTCAACATTTCCACGATGCAAGCCGTGTGAAAAGTCCTGGTTTCAGATTGAACTTACTTTGGTTCGGATTGGTCTCCTTTAATGACTGGGACTTCCATCCCAGGCAGCTACCCAGCCAAGCTGACCTGGACTGAAATCAGAGGTAGACGACTTCCAGTAGCACTATACGTTGTGGTGGTGAACGGGAACGTCCCGGCCGGAAAGAGTAGCGCCCACTGTGAAAAGGCTGACAGTGGTCAGCGCCAGAAACAGGATCGCAGGCCGGGGCCTCGCGTCCTCACCGCGTGACCCTTTCGATTGACGAACTATAGAGTTGGAATTGGAACCACAGTTGGTCACGGAAGCTTCACCCTTCGTGATCAGACCGGGCCCAGTATAGCGCTGGGTTCGGCTACCATCTGACGCAACTTAACGCCATAACCGCTTCACTGTGGAAGTTGCGGATAGGATGCAAGGACGGGAAGATCCGTGTTGCGATTGCAGTGACATTGGCAGGCTTATTAGTGCGGTTGCAGCACCGACCGACCGGCCTTTCCGCGAATCGTTCCGCCGGCGGTTGGGACTCTTGTCTCTTCAAGGATACACCATAAGTGTTTAAATGAGCGTGTAAAACGAACCACTATATGCTAAATTTATGTCTAATTTTGCCATTCGCGTGCTATCTTAGGCCTGGCACCCTCAAACCTATCCCACGTGCAGGCGGTGCGGGACGAAGAGGCCTCGGGGCGTCCATACTGAATCGAGGTTAGGAACATGAAGAGCAGAGAAGAGCTTGACCAGGAGATAACAGATCTACGGAACCGCCTCTCCAAGCTGAGCGAGGCCAGCCTTCGCATCAACGAGAGCCTCGATTTCGAGACGGTGTTGCAGGGGGTTTTGGACAGCACCAGGTCACTAACTGGCTCCCGATACGGCGTTATCGTCGTCTTTGACAGTTCGGGACAGCTAAAGGACTACCTGAGCTCAGGGATGACTGCTGACGAGAGCCGGCAGCTGTGGGAAATGGACGCGATCGAAGGCATTAGGATAGACTCGGGACCACCAGTGCGGCTACGGGATTTCTACAGTTACGTCCGCTCGCGGGGTTTGCCGCATTTCTCTTTGCCCATGTCGGTGTCGCCGGTGGTCCCCTTCATGGCGACGCCGGTTCTACACCGGGACGAGACCGTCGCCAACATCTATCTCGCCGACAAAGAAGACGGAAGGGAGTTCACCCAGGAAGACGAGGAGACCATGGTCATGTTCGCCTCCCAAGCTGCGCTGGTCATCGCCAACGCTCGCAGGTACCGGGACGAACAGCGTGCCAAGGAAAACCTTGTGGGCCTTGCAAATACCGCTCCCGTGGGCGTCATTGTCTTCGACACGAAGACGGGTGTTCCAATGTGGGTCAACCAGGAAGCCAGGCGGATCACAGAGGCGTTGCATGAGCCGGGTCGTAAGAGTGAGGCGCTTCTGGACGATCTGACCGCACGGTGGGCCGACGGGCGGGAGGTCTCCCTGGCGGAGTTCCCACTGGCACAGGCACTGCAGAGTAACGAGCCCGTTCGGGCAGAGGAGATCGTCTTGCAGACCGCCGATGGCCGCTCGATAACCACCTTGGTCAACGCCACGCCCATCCGTTCGGAGGAGGGCGAGATCGAGTCGGTGATCGTGACCCTGCAGGACATGACGCCCCTGGAGGAACTGGACCGGCTGCGCGCGGAGTTCCTGGGCATGGTGAGCCACGAGTTGAGGACGCCGTTGAGCACTATTAAGGGATCGGTAGACACCCTTCTGGAAGCCGCATCCGAGCTGGACCCGGCAGAGATAGTGCAGTTCCACCGCATCATCCGAGACCAGACCGACAACATGCGCCACCTGATCGGCGATCTGCTGGACTTGGCGCACATCGAGACAGGCACGTTGCCGGTGAATCCCGAATCGTCTGAGGTTGTGGCCCTGGTGGACGCGGCAAAGAGCAGGTTTCTAAACGGAGGAGGCCGTAATACCCTACACATTGACATCCCGCCGGACCTGCCGTTGATCATGGCTGATCGGCGGCGCATCGTCCAGGTCTTAAACAATCTGGTGTCCAACGCGGCCAAGCATTCCCGCCAGTCGTCGGCCATCAGGATTGCGGCGGCGCGGAAGGGCGTCCACGTGGAGGTCTCCGTCTCCGACGACGGTGTGGGACTGACGGCCGAGCAGATCCTGCGCCTGTTCCGCAAGTTCTCCCGACTCGAAAGTGAGGTACGGGGCCGGGAGATCAGAGATTCCGGCTTGGGCCTCGCTATCTGCAAGGGAATAGTTGAAGCCCACGGAGGCCGCATCTGGGCCGAGAGCGACGGGCCGGGCCGGGGCAGCCGGTTTACCTTCACCATCCCGGCGGTTGGGGAGGATGTGACAGGACCTGCCCGGACTCTCGACCGCCCCCAGCGGTCGGGGCGGAGGCGTCCACGCATTCTTTGTGTGGACGACGACCCCCAGACGCTCAAGTATGTACGGGAGGTACTCTCCAAAGCGGGCTACACGCCCGTCATAACCGCCGACCCAGAGGATGTCTTTCGCCTGATAGAGGAAACTGAGCCTCATCTGATCCTGCTCGACATGGTACTTCCGGGCAACGACGGCATCGAGTTGATGAAAGAAATCCGGATGATGGCGGACGTGCCGGTCATCTTCCTGTCGGTATATGGCCAGGACGAGGTGGTAGCGAGGGCTTTCGACATGGGAGCCGAAGACTACATTGTCAAGCCCTTCTCTACCACAGAACTGGTCGCCAGGATCAGGGCGGCCCTACGCAGGCGGGCTTCGCCTGAATTGGTCCATCCTACCGAACCTTATTTGCTGGGCGAGTTGACTATCGACTACGCTCAACGACGGACGGCCATCGCCGGGCGTCCGGTTGAACTCACGAACATCGAGTACCGGATGTTGGTCGAGCTTTCGGTGAACGCAGATCGCGTGCTGACCAACTTCCAGCTACTTCAGCGGGTGTGGGGCCTGGACAAAACCGGCGGCTCCGGGCCGGTGCGCAACATCATCGGGAGACTGCGCCATAAGCTGGGGGACGATGTCAGCAACCCAACCTACATCTTCAATGAGCCGCGCGTGGGCTACCGCATGCCTAAGGGTGAATGATATCTAACGATGAAAAACACTGTCTTTGGCATTGCGTACCAGTTAATTCGTCCTCGGCTCACTGCCTATGGAGGGTTATTGTCGATGTGGGAGGATCCTTGGACGCCACCGTTTGCCAGCCCCGACCAGTTCCCGGGATTCTGGCCTATACAGGAGATGAGAAACCAATCCTCACTTTTGCTATCGTGACGATTGCGCTGGGCACCCTAGCGCCCAACTGGAATTCCACTCACGATTGCTACTCTCTCGCTCACGTGGTTAATACAGAGTGACGATTCGAGTGGGAACCGGCTAACGGCCTCCGAACAGCTGACCCAGATCGACGTTGCCGCCGCCGCTCTGGCCTTTGCCGCCGACCTGGGGTATGTATTGGGCGATCTTCTGCGCCAGTTTGTCCATGGGCATGGTCTGCAGGTAGGCCTTGCCCGGCCCCCGCAGCGTGGCGAGGAAGAGGCCCTCGCCGCCGAGCAGAATGTTTTTGAAGCCGCGCACGATCTCGACATCAAAATCTACGGTCGGATCGATCATGGCCACGTGGCCGGTGTCGACGCGCAGCAGTTCGCCCGGCTGGAGTTCCTTGACCAGGATCTCGCCGTCGAAGTTGACGAAGGCTCTACCGGGGCCGGTCAGCCGTTGCATGATGAAGCCTTCGCCGCCGAACAGGCCGGCGCCGAGCCGCTTACGGAAGTGCATATCCAGATCGACACTTTTTTCGGCGCACATGAAGGCGTCTTTCTGCACGATCACCGACTGTCCGCCAGCAAGGTCAAGATCGAGGATCGTGCCGGGAAACTCGGCTGAAAAGGCGACCTCGCCCTCGCCCCTGTCGACGTAATAGTCGACGATAAAGAGGGATTCGCCGGAGAGCGCGCGTTTGACCATCCGGCCCAGACCGCCGCCGGTATTGGTCTCCATCTCCACGGCCTCCGTCATCCAGCTCATGCCGCCGGAGGAGGAGTAGATGCGCTGGCCGGGGGTAAGGCTGACTGTGACGACCGGCAGGGTTGTGCCTTCGATTCGATACTGCATTTCATTTGCTCCTAATCAATTGACATTGGGCAGTAGTTGGCGAGTTGCGTGGAACAAGGCCTGGAGGTGCGACAAGAAGTTCAGACTCTTTAACCAAAATGCGAACTTTCTGCCGAGTTCATTTTCGGTGCCACTGGTGAAAGTGGCGACAAGAGTGTCGGCGTTGGTGGACGAGGCGACCGGTCACGACCAATTCAGTCGTATGCTCAACCGCCGGCAACCGGAGCCGCGAGGCTGGTTGCAGATGGTCAAGGGCATTTGATGTATTACTTCTTTGTACGCAGACTGTGAGATTTTGTTGCCGGTGACCTATCGGTGGTCAGACTATCGGTCGGCGACCAGGATAGAATCATACATCGACAAGGAGAGCAGAGGGAAACGTCGGAGCGCGTGCGTGGCTAATGGGGGCGGGGATCAGGGGAATGACTGGCTCCCGCCCGCGGTTGGGTTTCACCGCGGGCGGATTGCAGCCCTGTTCATCACCTGATCCCAGGAATCCTGGTGAAGACAGACGTGTGGGCGCAACGACTCCTTCCATTTTCACACCAACGCTCAAGTCACGCCCTTATACACTGCTCGCCAGGTCCGGCATTGTGTGATGCCTGCCAGTCAGCGTCTGTCCTACCCAGAAACGGGAATGTTGAGCCTGCGCCCGATGTAAATCAGATCCGGATTCTGGATGTCGAAATCGATCACGGCCCACTGGCAGTTGCCGGTATCGGGGCTCTCGTCTGTGCGGACGTGTCCCATTTCCGAAATGCGCTGCTCGTCTTCGTTTTCAATCCAGAACCACCAGTTACCTTCGCGCGGGCCGGCGCCGTGAAGAATGTGGGTGAACTGGCCTCCTCCGCCAGAGTTTCTCCTGGCCACCACCTCCCCATCCGGCTGCCAACTGAAGACGACGCGATAGTCGTCGACCGGCACGCCATTGCGCCGCACTGTACCGTGCACCTGCGTGTTGATGCCGTTCGGGTCGCAACGCACCAACTCGGCGCGGTTGGCGAGGCTGTTATAGTCTCTCAGTTCCTGGATTGAAATGTCATAAGAGGCTGCAATGCTGGCAAGTGATTCACCGTGTCGGACGATGTGGCCGTAGACTTTTTCGGCACTTGGACGCTTCTGGGGCGCTGTGACCACCGGTTGTGACGTCACGTGAAGCTTTGAGGATACGGGGATATGCAGCTTCCGTCCAATGTAAGTGAAATCCAGACTCTGAATGTCGAAATCGAGCACGGCCCGCTGGCACATACCCTCATGAGGAAGTCTGTCGGTTTGGACGTGCGCCATTTCCGAAATGCGGGCCCCGGCATCGTTTTCGACCCAGAACCACCAATTCCCTTCGCGGGGACCGGATGCCAGAAGGATGTGGGAGAACTGGCCTCCGTCCTGGCCTCCGGCGCCGGAAATCGCCCTGGCCACTATCTGCCCGTCCGGCCGCCAGCTGAAGACCACCCGAAACCCATTGACCGGCTGACCATTGAGCCGCACTGTGCCGCGCGCCTGGGTGCTGTCGTTATTGGGCGAGCAGCTCACCAGTTGGGCCCGGTTGATGAGGTTGTTGGATGCTCTCAGGTCCTGGACTGAAATGCCGTATGAGGCCGCGATGCTGGCAAGTGTTTCGCCCTCTCGGACGAGGTGGATGTATTCCTGGACGGCGCCTGGACGCTGCGGAGGCGCTGCGATTGCCGGCTGCGGCAACAGGAGCAGTGATAGCAGGAACAGTAGCAGTGTTGCTACTGCCGCCCGTTGCGTGCGCCGAGTCGATCTGAAAAGCGAAATATCTGCAGGCATCATAAAATACCTCCTGTAAGATTCAGGCTGGACTTTTAAGGAGCAGAGTAACTACCAAGCCGCTGGATAAAGGGCAAGACCGCAATCGTAAAGCCTTCAGTAAACCAAGTCTCGTTGACATTTGTCGAGTCTGGTCTGATCGGTGGCAGTAGCAGGATGTCTACCTATAGGATCGCCGCCAACATTGGCAGAGAATCTACGTACTTCTGCGTAGTCACAGGCGTGTATATTCAGGTAATGAAGACGAGTGTCGTGGTTGCGATGCCGGACAGGGCGTTGCTTTGGCTGGCCGGAATGACTCGACCACGGCGCGGCAATTCCGTTCCGCACAGCGGGGACGGGCGCGCGGTCATGCCGCTGATGTAGCGGCCATCTTGTTGTGTGACTGAAATGTTGAAGGCGACGAGACGTCTGCGAGGAGACATCCCGCCTTACAGAATGAGGTAGTGTTTTTTGGGGACAGAGGAGGGAGGGAGGAAGTACCCACTCCCTCCAGAGGCACTGGGCGGGTCTGTATTTTAGTGGCTGGTGCGCTTTCGACCAGACGAGCACATCAGAATTCAGTTCTTGATGTGTCATTGTGTGGGTGTATTAACACACAAGAGGACATTTGTCAAGAGAGTGGAAAGGCAGAAGAGCAGTTTTTAGTGGTCAGTTTTTAGTTTTCAGTGAACTGCAGGGGTTAGGGAATAGGGGGAATTGCAGGGGGAACTGCAGGGGAAAGGGACAGGGGCTGGAGAGCGTTGCGGCGGTGGCGGGACTGGTTTAGGAGGGGGGCGTTGCGGGGGGTGTCCCCCCGCACAAGTGAGGGCCGAAGGCCCAAACGCCCATATTGGTGCCAGCCCCCGATTTTTTTAGCGTACGCAGCCGTCGAATGTCTGGCCCTGGATATGATGATAGACCGGTCCTTCGCCGTCCCTGGTGTACTTGGAACGGGCTGACATGTAGGAGAGCGCGATGGCGCGGCGCCACCTGTCCGAGCGGTTGGGCGCGGTGTAGTGGAGCAGGAGCGAGTGGAAGAAGAGACCACCGCCCGCCTTCACCGGCGCAAGCTGCATATCAGCCTGGTCGTAGTATTCGGGATCGACCACGTAGTCGTCGGTCACGTTGATGTGGGGTTGCGACCCCCATTTGTGACTGCCGGGAATGGCAGCCATGCAGCCGTTCTCCTCGGTGGCGTCGTCGAAGGCGAACCAGCAGGAGCAGAGATCCATCGGCTCGATCGGCCAGTAGGGGGAATCCTGGTGCATTCCTTTGGCCGAACCGACTTCGGGCGGTTTCAACAGGGCGGCGTTGCGGAACATTTTGATGTCCGGGCCGATGATCTGTTCGAGAACGCTGATGATGTTGCCGTTGCTCCCCAGGGCGTGGAAGCGATCATCGGACTCCACCAGGCCGTCGATTTTGCGGATGCCGTCGCCCGGCGCATCGACGTGGAGCTCGCCGCGCTGGACGCGCGGCTCGATCTGCACCTGAAGGCGCTCCTGTGAGCGGCCGCCGTGGGTATAATCGCGCAGACGGGCGCGCAACCCCTCTACCTCATCCGGCTCCACCAGCCCTTCCACCACGAGAAATCCGTTCCGCCGGTAGCTGTCGAGCTGTTCCTGTGTCAGTTTCATTGACATGTTGACTCCTTGGTTCTGAATCAGGCGGGTTCTTTTGTCATTTCGCCTTTGTCGGCGGCCGCGGCGTTCATGGTGGCCGCGGCCTTGTCCTGCGCCATCTCGGCAACGCTCTTGGTATGGAGGCGCGCCGCGCCTTTCCAATCTTCCCGCAGCTGCGCGCGGGTGTTGTTGCGCTCGGCGGCTTGCAGGCGGGCTTGCGCGGCGGGGACATGCTGCTGGTATTGCGGCAGCCACTGCGCCTGCGCGACCAGCATCTCATCGGTCATCTGCCAGATTTCTTCCGGATTGCAGACGGCGGCGGTCAGGGGGTCGTGCAGCATGGCCTGCTTGAGCAGCGTGACATCGCCGTGGACGGCGGCCTCTACGGCCATGCGCTGGACGTTGACACTGGCGGCGCAGGTGGCGGCGCAGGCGAGGGGCAGGTCGCCGACGACGGGCATGTTCATGCCGTTTTTGTCGACGTAACCGGGAATCTCGATGCAGCAGCCGTCGGGCAGGTTGGTGATGTGGCCCTGGTTGATGACGTTGAAATGGCCGCGGTAGGGGCGCCCGGTCTCAAGCCCTTCGATGATGTAGGAGCCGTGCTCCTCGCTGCGCTTGTCGGGCGCGATGCGGGGCGGTTCCTGTTTCATCCAGTTGGGGAAGTCGGTCTCGAACCAGTTGCGCCCTTCGGTGCAGACGCGCAGGTAGCCGCCGGTCTCGCCATTGATCCAGCTGGAGAGATCGATCCAGTCGTTGATCTCATCGGGGCGCTTGCGGTACCAGGGCACGTATTCGCTGACGTGGCCATTGGATTCTGTGGTGTAGTAGCCGAAGCGGCGGATCATGTCGATGCGCAGCTTTTCGGAGGTGGGATATTCGGGGTGGCCTTCGAACAGCTCCAGCATGCGCGGCACCATGTCGATGCCCCGCCATTGCACCTGGGTGTACCAGGTCTGGTGGTTGATGCCGGCGCAGATGATATCGACCTCATCGCGGTGCAGCGTTTCGTCGGCGGCGATGAGACCCTCTCTTTTGGCCCACTCCTCGATGCAGTTGGTGATCTGCCAGTGGCCGCCCTGCACACCGTGGCAGAGGCCGACCGTACGCACGCCGCCATACTGGTTGCAGGCCCAGACGTTCATGGCCATCGGATTTGAATAGTTGAGGAAGAGGGCATCGGGCTTGGCAACTGCGCGTATGTCGGCGCAGACGTCGAGCAGGGCCGAAATGGTGCGCTGGCCGTACATGATGCCGCCGGCGCAGAGGGTATCGCCAACGCACTGGTCGATGCCGTACTTGAGGGGGATGTCGATATCCAGTTGGAAGGCGGCGAGTCCGCCCTGGCGCACGACTGAGATGACATAGTCGGCGTCGGTGATGGCGTCGCGGCGGTCGGTAGTGGGGGTGATGGTGGCGGGCAGGCCGTTGGCGTCGATGTCCCGCTGCGCCAGTTGCACCACCATGTCCAGATTGCTGGCGTTGATATCCATAAAGGCGAAGTGGGTGTCGGCCAGCTCGGGCACGGCGAGAATGTCGTGCATCAGCTTGCGGGTGAAGCCGATGGAGCCGGCCCCGATCATTGCGATTTTTATTGGCATGGAAAGGTTCTCCGTGTGGTCGAGCGCGCTGCCCGGTGGCTGACGGCCTACCTGGTTGCGGGCAGGCTTGGAAGGGCGCGGATTTTTGCTATATGCTCTATAAACTCTACGCTCTATTATACGACAACTGCAGGGAACACCCACAGAGGAGAGGCAGGCGGCGAGGCGGTATTGTTCGATGCGCCGGCGCTGCGGGATATGGGCGTAGATTGAGGAGGAGCGAGAAAGGTGCCTACCTCCTCAACCCTTGGCTGTGCGCAGTGTCAGCGGGTAAAGAGATTGCGCCGCATATAGCGGCCGTCATCGGAGGCGAGGAAGGCCAGCGCCGCGCCGACGCCTTCAGGATCACCGAGACGGGAGCGCGCATCTTCCAGGTCGAACTCCTGGCCCTGGGCCTCCGCCGACTCGCGCATCTGCCGCAGTTTCAGTTCGGTCTCGATGCCGCCGGGACAGACGACGTTGACGCGGATGCCTTTGGGCGCCAGGTGGTTTTCCAGCGTCATTCCCATCCCATTGACCGCGCCCTTGCTGGTGCCATAGGCGATCGAAGAGCTGCCGCCGGTGACGCCGGCGCCCGATCCGACCAACAGGATCACGCCCTTTTCGCTGGCCTCAAGCAGGGGGTAGGCCTCCTTTACGCAGAGGAAGACGCCGCGCACGTTGACCGCGATCACGTCGTCGAAGACGTCGACGGGGAAGGCGTCCGGCATCAGATTGGGGCCCCGCAGAACACCGGCAGAGCAGATGAGGACGTCGAGGCGGCCGTGGCGCTCCTTCACTTCGCCGAAGACCCGCTGCGCGTCCTCGCGGCGGCGCACGTCGAGCCTTTCATAGCGGGCTTTGTGGCCCTCGGCGCGCAGAGAGGCGGCGAGCGCTTCGCCGGTTTCGTCCTTGATGTCGGTGATGATCACCTCAGCGCCGCGCTGCGCGCACAGCTGCGCGGCTGCGCCGCCGATCCCTTGCGCGCCGCCGGTGATGAGGATTACCTTGTCTTTAACGTTTGCCGCGGTCGATGTCATAGTCAGTTGCCTGTACAGGTGGTGAGTGGATGGTGGTGTGTGTGAAGGGGAAACGGGAGGAGAAGCCGGAAACCAGCTTCCCCTCCCGGGGTTTCTCGGTCCTCGTTAATCCATGCTGAGGCTGGCGCTGCCCGGAGAGTCGGCATTGAACTCCATTGTAACAGAGCGTCCGCCATCGCTGAAGATCACCTGGGCGTATTCGTCGGCGCTGGTCGGCTGGCCTGTGGGGCGCCTGTAGTCGCCCAACAACAGATCGCGGTAGGCTTTGTAATCCTCGACCGCGGCGCGGTAGCGTTCGAAATCGGCGGCGGGTGCCTCCCACAGTTTTCCGCTGTAGCCGAAGCCGCCGGCAGCATGGGAGAGGTAGTCGTAGGTGGTGAAGTCGTGGCGCAGCTGGCAGATGTTTGTGTTGGCATAGTTGCCGGGCAGAACGGTGTTCAGGCCGTGCTGAAACGCGCGCACGAGCGCGGAGTGGGTGGTGTGGTCGTTCATCCAGAAGCTGTGACCGCGGCGTACGGTGCCCAGCTCGATACGGTGGCCGCCGCTGGCGCACTGTTCGATAAACAGCTCCGGGCAGGCCTCCAGAATATCGTCCAGCACCTGGTATAAGCCCTGTACATGCTGAATCTGGCGCCAGCCGATATCGCCGTGCGGCACGCCTTGCTCCCAGTTGGCGCGCGGGTCCTGGTTATAGTCCCAGCGAACCCAGCGCATGCCCCATTCCTCGTACGCGCGCACAAACCGATCCAGCCACCACTGGCGCACCTCGGGCAGGCCCAGGTTGATCAGGGCGAACTCGGGGTGCTGAAAGTGGAAGCCGGGCCGCGGCACGGAGGGCCGCTCGGGCGTCTCCCAGAACCAGTCGGAATGGTCGCGGTAGATTTCGCTGTTCGTGTTGGCCCACTCGGGTTCGAACCAGGTGCCGTACTTGAGACCTTTGGAGCGGACGTAGTCGGCGAAGGGGGCGATGCCGTTGGGGAATTTTTTGGGATCGCCCTCGCCCCAGTTGCCGATGCCGTCGCGAAAATCCCCGGCGAACCAGCCGCCGTCCACACAGAAATACTCGAGGCCGGCGGCAGCCGAAGCATCGACCGCGGGTCTGAGACTCTGGTCGGTGTAATCGTTTTGGAAGGCGAACCAGTGATTGAAGGTGGCCGGGGGCAGGACCTCTTCGCCGCCCAGGGGAGGCATGACATGGTGGCGGATATGGCGGCGCAGCGCGTTGCCGCCGTCTTCGAGGTTGCCGTCGAAGGCCGTGAGCAACACACGCGGCAGCGGCAGTGACTGGCCCGGCTGGAGGTGCAGCGCCAGCCCCCAGAGACCGGCCTGCAGACGTACCGGCCAGTCGGTATCAGGGTCGTTTACCTCGCGCGCTTCCTGCATCAGGCTGATGCGCCAGAGACCGGACCATTCAAGAAAGAGCGCAAAACCGTGGCTGCGTTGGCTGTCGCAGATAATGGCACAGGGCAAATGGCCGTCGGAAGGGCGCCCGCCGTCGCCGGCCATGATGTCGAAAGGGGCAAAGACTTGCGGTGTCTTCAGGAGCTGGCGATCGACGATGGCAAAGTCGTGAGGGGGAAAGAAGGTGGGCAGAAACTGCACGCCGTTCACGTGGCGAATCCACGGTTCGCCGAAGGCCGGTTGTAGCAGAAGATCCAGGTCCCAGGTGAGACATTCGCTCAGGTTTTGCAACGGCCGGCTGCCCCTGTTGGTCAGCACGCCCCAGCATTCGACAGCGCGTGTGTCGGCAAAAAAGCGCATATGCCACTGGACTTCAGCGCCGTCGTCGGTATGGGCGGTCAGCACCTGCTCTGAATTGCCGGCGCTCTGTATCCCGGCCACATGCCAGGCCTCGGACGCAATTCCGCCGATGCCAAAGGGGACGGCCGTCCCGTCTGCGGTGATATTGGGGAGTTGCAGATGCTCGCGCAGTATCTGAAACCAGTTCCTCATGCTCAACTCCTTTTTGGGGTTGGATCGGGGAGAAAGGGAGGAGGAGAGAGGAGTGAGAAACCCTTACTCACCCCTCCCTGTATGTGCATTACCACTCATAACCGGTGTCTTCGCGGAATCTCTGCACCCTGTCGGTCAGGTCTTCGTCGAGGCGTGCGGCCAGCTCTTCGACACTGATGGCGCCGAGGGAAAGCTCTTCAAGCGACGGCCAGAAGACGTCATCCATGGCGTATTTGGTGCCGACCGGCCCGATCCAGACCCAGTCCTGGACGGTCGCCAGGGCCGGCTGCAGGAATTTGGCTTCGTCGCTGGAGTACCACTCGTGATCGAGCAGCGAGAAGACACAGGGCAGCGAATGCTGCGACTGCAGCCACTGGATCATGACGGCATCGTCGTTGAGGTACTCGATGAAGTCGAGTGAATCCTCGGGATTCTCTGATGCGGCGTTTACGTTGAGGCCCCAGCCGCCTTCACCAACGACGACGGGGTCGGCGCCGTCGATGCCGGGCCGCATGGTGAAGCCGAAGTTGCCTTCGGGGAATGCAGTTGCGGCGAAGGGGATATAGTCGATCCAGATACCGCCCATGGCCATGCGCCCTTCAGCCAGCCCGTTGAAGACGGCGGGCAGATCGGGCGAATCGACCTCGTGGGTGAAGATCGGGTCGTAGAACAGCTGGTTGAGGGCGCGGATGCCTTCGGGTGTATTGACACTCCACTCGCCGGTCTCTTCATTCAGGTAGGTGGCGCCCTGCTCGTAGATGGCGCCGCACAGATACTGGATGTTGTGATAGTTGCGCATGGATAGGCCGGCAACGGTAATGTTGCCGTCATCGTCAGTCTGCGTCAACGAGGCGGCGTCCTGCCAGACATCATCCCAGTGGTTGTAGGTCAGGGGCGGATCCATGCCGGCCTCCTGCCACAGGTCGAGGTTGGTGATGAAGCCGATGCCGGGCGTGTTGTTGTGGAGCGGGATGCCGTAGACGTCGCCCTGGTAGGTGTAGTAGTCCATCACGGCTGAGAAGAAGCGATCTTTGATGGTACCCATCCCGCCGAGCGTCTCGGTGAGGGGAAGCAACGTGTTGGTCGCCATGAAGGAGGCGGCCGCGGCGCCGTGGATGGAGAGGAGGTCGCCGGCGGTGCCGGCGCTAAGGCCGGAGGCGTAGGTGGTCCACGGGTCGGTCTTGGGTTCGACGGTGACGTTGCGCTCGTCGGTGGCCTCGTTGTACTGGTCGGCCAGCATATTCCAGGCATTGTCATGGGGCGGGTAACTCATCGACCACAGGCTCAGCTCGGTCATTGCCATATCGGGTGCAGCCTCTCCGCCACTTTCGGCGGCAGGCTCTGCCGGCGCGGCCACGCAGGCGGCCAGGACCGAGGCAGTGCCGAGACCGGCGGACAATTGGAGCAGCTGGCGGCGCGTCAGTTGGTTCTGATTCATCGTTCTCTCCTCTGCTACTGTGGTGTTGAAAAGACCGTTTCCGGATATATGTAGCTTCTGCAGGCAGCTTCGCGAACCGTCAGTATTTCAGCCCTGTGAGCGTAACCCCGCGCACGAAGCGACTCTGAAAGAATGAATAGAAGACGACGACGGGAACGACGGTAATGACCGCGCCGGTGAGGAAGAGATCGTAGCGCGGTCGGCTGGACCATCCAAGCAGATAGGCCAGGCCCAGGGGCAGCGTCCTCATCTTCTCCTCGTAGATAATCACCAGCGGCCAGAGATAGGAGTCCCAGTTAGCCAGGAAACTGAAGATCGCCAGCGCGCTGAGCGCGGAGACAGACAGCGGCAGCACGATGTGGCGATAGATCCACCAGTTGGATGCGCCGTCTATGCGTCCGGCGTCGAGCAGTTCGGAAGGAAGGCCCTCCATGAACTGGCGCAGCAGAAAGATGCCGAAGGCGCTGACGCAGACCGGTATGATCAGGGCTTGATAAGTGTCGGCCCAGCCGAGTCTGCTGACCAGGCGGAAAAGCGGCAGCAGGGTAACCGCCGGCGGCACCATCAGCGTGCTCAATATGATGGTGAAGATGACCTCTTTGGCGGGAAAGTCGAACTTGGCGAAGACAAAGCCGGCGATCGAGCTGCTGAAAAGAATGAGCAGCACGGAGGGCAGGGCGACGACGATGCTGTTGATGAAGAAGCGCCCGAAGGCCTGTTCGCGCAGGATGAGGGCATAGCTCTCCAAGGTGGGGGCCTCGGGCAGGAAGGTGGGCGGCTTGGCGATGATCTCGGACGCCGACTTGAAGGAGGCGAGGACCATCCACATCATGGCCCCAAAAGCGATGAACGCGAATATCACGAGGAGCAGATGGGTGGCGAGCGCAATTACCTGCTCTCGTAGGCGTATGCGGGCATCGGCCCCCGCGCCGCGCTCGAGGCTGACCCCGGTCATGGCAACTGCCTCTCCGCTCGAACTGTCACTGCTCTCCTCGCGCTGTGTGGGACTGCCCGCTCAATCGTAGAGAGAACGGAACAGACGAAGTTGAAATACCGTAATCGCCATGATCACGACAAACATGATGACAGATATGGCGCTGGCATACCCCATGCGGTAGTTGTTGGCGCCCAGTCCATAGTTGTAGACGAGAATGCTGGGCATGAGCGTACTGTCGGCGGGACCGCCGCCGGTCATCACCTGCACCATGGTGAAGTGCTGTACGCCGTCGATGACGATCAGGACCATGACCAACACGAGTGGATTCTTCAGCAGGGGGAGGGTGACGCGCCAGAAAGTATGCAAACGGGTGGCGCCGTCCACTTTGGCCGCTTCGTAGTAGTCCTGGGGGATATCGAGCAGGCCGGCCAGAAAGATGACGGCGGCATAGCCGTATGTCTTCCATACGTCGGCGATGGCCACGCTGTAGATGGCCTGGGCGGTGCTGCGGATGAAACTCTGAGGAGGGATCTCGACGAGACTGAGCAGATAGTTTATAAGGCCGAGACGGGGGTCGTAGAGCCACAGGAAGAGCATGGCGACGGCGACCTGGGAGATGACGACGGGCATAAAGATAAAGAAGAGATAGAAATTGCGCCCGCGCCGCAGCCGCTCCAGCAGGAGGGCCAGCCCGAGGGAGAGCAGGATGTTCAGGATCCCCTTGACGAGGACGAACTTGAAGACGTTGCTCATCGACGCCAGGAAACGCCTATCATCCAACAGGGAGATGTAGTTTTTGAGGCCGACGAACTTGGCCATGCTGGGGTCGAGGCTGTGGATGTTGGTGAGGCTGGCATAGAGCGCGTAGAGGATGGGGCCGAAGGAGAAGATGCAGAACCAGAGCAGGATGGGGGTGAGGACGGCGAGGATAAAGCCGTACCTGTTCCAGAATCTGGCCCATCGCCTCTCACTGAGATTGGTTGCTGCCATGGTGAGGTGTTCTCTCGCGGCGCGCAGATCGCGCGGTTCCTTGCGGACGGCACACAGGTGTGTGAACGCCTTTGACAGCCTTTAGCCTGGATTCGTTCAGAAAATCTCATATACCGGATTGCAGTGTCAATTTTGCACAGGTCGGGGGGGTCTGTCAACCGGTGGAAATTATATCCTGATAACTGGATCAGGGTTTTCAGGATTGCAGGCGCCCGGTTGATGCCCGTTGAGCAGACCCTCTTTGCGTCGGCTGGAGTGGTGTAATGCGGTGACTCAATAGTTCGGGATGAACGGGAGATAGGACGGGCTGCTAGCCGCGGGCACAAAAATCATGATAGAATGGCGCCACGTCAGCTGTGCTGCGCGCAGCCGCGATGTCGGAGGAGGCAGCATGGATTCCAAAGAAGCCCTGCACAACCAATCCCAAACGCAGAATAGTCCATCCCAGGCGGACAAGACAGGGATGTCTGAGTCCGCTGCTTCGTACGTGCAAGCGGAGCGTCTTGCGCCGCCCGGCCAGTCTGTCAATCCCTTTGCCCCCGACGATGGCCGCTACGTCACCTTGGAAGAGTACTGGGCCAAGTGGTATGAGAACCCTTACCCGGACATTGACGTAAGCTACGAATGGAATAACGGCAGACTGGAGGCCAAGCCCTTGCCGAACGAGCCGCAACTCGACCTTTACAATTGGTTTCTCCAACTGTTACTCCGTTATCTCAGTACACGCAACATTGCAAAACTGATCAATCTGGAGACCGGTTTTGTCCTGACGATTGAGGACCCTGCAGAGCCCTCCGGGCAGCGCGAAGCGGTGCGCAAGCCGGACATCGGCGTGATTCTGAACAGCAACCCGGTGCCGTGGGGAGGTATTGACCAGCGTCACTTCGAAGGGGTCTGCGACATGGTTGTGGAGGCGGTCTCCGATTCCACGCCGGCGGAGGTGCTGAGGGATACGGAAGAGAAGAGGCGGGACTATGCGCTGGCCGGGGTGAAGGAGTATTACATTCTCGATCCCAGCCGGGAGCACATGCGCTTCTACCGCCTCATCCCGGGGGGAGAGTACGAGGAGATACAGCCGGATGCTGAGGGCGTCATCGGTTCGGATGTGTTGCCGGGGTTGCAGTTTCGGATGGAGGATATGCAGCGGCAGCCGGATTTGGAGGAGTTGGCTCTGAACGATGTGTATTCCGGGTATGTGATACCGAAATTTCAGATCGCCGTCACCAAATCTGAAGCAGAAGCACAACGAGCCGATGCGGAGGCTGCGGCGCGCCAAGCGGAAGCTGCGGCGCGCCAAGCGGCGGAGCAACGAACGGAAGAGGAAAAGCAACGAGCCGATGCGGAAGCTGCGGCCCGCCTAGTGGCGGAGCAACGAGCGGAAGAGGAAGCGCAGCGAGCCGATGCGGAAGCTGCGGCGCGCCAAGCGGAAGCTGCGGCGCGCCGAGAAGCCGACGAGCAGATACGGGCGATGGCAGAGGAGTTGGACCGGCTGCGCCGGCAGTCCTCCTGAATGCCTAGAGCAGGGCACTCTTCTCAGGCACAGCCCGTTTGCAAGTGATTGTACCCTCAAAGAACCCTCTCGGTCGCGGCGCGTGTGGCCCCGAAATCGCCCCACAACGCAAACCTGCTGGCGGGAACTGCGCCTCGCCTTTCAGGGACTTGCAGTGTATGTCGCGGTCGCCCCGGGGTCGCCAGCGACTGTATCCGAGCAGCTGCAGTGATGATAGAAAGCCAACACGTAGTCCGGGTTGCGCGCAGCCGCAATGCCGGAGGAAGCAGCATGGAATCCAGAAAACCCTTGCGCGACAGATCCCAATCGCAGACAGATACATCCCAGGCGACCAGGACAGATTTGCCTGAGCCTGCAGGCTCGTCCATGCAAACGAATCCTCTTGAGCAGCCCGGCCCGTCTGTCAATCCCTTTGCGCCCGACGACGGCCGCTACGTCACCCTGGAAGAATACTGGGCCAGGTGGTATGAGAACCCATACCGGGACATTGACGTAAGCTACGAATGGAACAACGGCAGACTGAAGGCCAAACTCCCACACAACGCGCCGCAACTCGACCTCTGCAACTGGTTTCTCCAACTGTTACTCCGTTATATCAGGACATACCCCATTGCAAAGCTGATCAATCTGGAGACCGGCTTCGTCCTGACGATGGAGGATCCGGCGGAGCCCTCCGGGCAGCGCGAGGCGGTGCGCAAGCCGGACATCGGCATGATTCTGACCAGCAATCCGGTAACATGGGGTGGCGCTGATCGGCGTCATTTTGACGGGGTCTGCGATTTTGTTGTGGAGGCGGTCTCCGACGCCACGCCTGCAGAAGTACTGAGGGATACGGAAGAGAAGAGGCGGGACTATGCGCTGGCGGGCGTGAAGGAGTACTACATCCTCGACCCCAGCGGCGAGCACATGCGCTTCTACCGCCTCATCCCGGGGGGAGAGTACGAGGAGATACAGCCCGACGCTGAGGGCGTCATCGGTTCGGATGTGTTGCCAGGGTTGCAGTTTCGGATGGAGGATATGCAGCGGCAGCCGGATATCGTGGAGCTGGCGCTGGACGATGTGTATTCCGGGTATGTGCTACCGAAATTGCAGATCGCCATCAACAGGGCTAAAGCAGAAGCGCAACGCGCCGATGCGGAGGCTGCGGCGCGCCGGGCGGCGGAGCAACGAGGGGAAGAGGAAGCACTACGAGCCAGTGCGGAAATTGCGGCGCGCCGGGCGGCGGAGCAACGAAGGGAAGAGGAAGCTGCCGCCCGCAGAGAAGCTGAAGAGCGGCTCCGAGAGATGAAGGCAGAGCTGGCCCGCCTGCGCCGGCAGTCCTCCTGAGCACACATAGCAACAATCTCCTCTCGCACACAACCCGTTCAAAGAAGAATGCATCCCAGAGGGCCCTCGTTGCCTGTTCGTTTGCGTGCCGGCCTTGCCGCGCGTTTCTTTGAACGCCATTTCCGACGAAGCAGCTTGACGCCCGAAAGATAGGAAAGGTCCTTCACCATGTCCACTGATGCGACCCGGTCCGGCCACAACGCACGCGGACGCACCGACCAATCTGAAGACGCGGTTGTTGATGCCTTGGGGCGAATTCTCTCCTGCTCGGAAGCGGCGCGCAGTGCGCTGGCGAGTACGCTGCGGGAGGGCGGCACGGCGGTCGGCTATCTTGCTGATGTGCGCAGCCTGGATATTGGCATGGAAGGAGAGCGCTCGTGCCTCGCCGGCTATGACGACGAGAGTGAGGTGCGGGTGTTGATTAGCGCCATGGGTTGGACCGAACTGTCTCGGAGCCAGCCGAACGGGTATTTCAGGTGGCTGCCGCTGGACCGGCCGGCAGCGGTTCTGTTCGTTGCGCCGGCGGCGCGGCTGGCATCGTTGTGGCCGGAGCTGTGCCGGCGGGCGGATGAGCAGTTTACGATCATCGGCGCGACGACGCCGGGGGATTTGCGCGCGGCGACGGTGTCCGGTGGCGAACGGCGGTTGATGTTGACGAGTTGGGATGCGTTTGTGGAATTGATGGAGAGGGTGGTTAGTGGGGCGGGGGACGGGGAGTCGGAGGCTGATGTCGGGCAGCTGCGCGGACTCATTAACCGCATGGACGTGGCCGGCGGACAGTTTTGATGGTTGGACATTACGAAATACAACGGCGGGTGAGAAGCCTACAACACACGAAAGGCCATTTGTCATGTCATCTGGATCGACACTTTTCGCTCATATTGTACTCAACAAGCTCCAAGGTCAACACGAGAATGTGGCCGTCGAAGCTTTGGGTTATATCCTGTCCCGGTCGCCGGAGGCACGGAACGCGCTAGTAGCGACGCTGCGCGATGGTGACACGTGTATCAACTCAATTGCAAGAGTGGAGACCCAAGTTACCGGGGAGGCTAGAGCTCGACCAGACCTCGTCGGCTATGACGACGACGATGTCGAGCGTGTGCTGATTGAAGCCAAGTTATGGGCTCTCTTGACTCCAAACCAGCCGAACGAGTACCTCAAACAGCTGACTGAAGACAGGTCTTCCGCCCTTCTCTTTGTGGCGCCAGCGGTTCGGCTGGAGCAACTTTGGCCGGAACTCTGTGATTTGGCCGAAAAGGAATTCACATTGAGCAAAACGATACAGAAGGGAGCATTGCGTGCCACGACCATATCCTGTGGGAAGCGTCGCCTCATCCTGACCAGCTGGCCCGCCCTGCTAGACCTAATGGAAACGCAGGCCAACAGTGCAGGGGATGCTGCTGTCGCTGCCGACATCAGACAGTTGCGCGGCCTGACCGATCTCGCGGAACCTGATCCTACCCTGCCCTGGTGTCCGGGCAAGTTGGAAACGGCGTTAGCCAAACGCATAGTGGGCTTGAGGAGACTGATTGACGACGCTATCATTTGCTGCGAAAATGCGGGATTTTTGACCTCAGTTAGAGTTGCAAGAGGGAGTGGGGGGGGCTATGGCCAGTCAGTTGAGCTTGGCGGTATCCTGGTATGGTTTGGGGCTGAATTTTTCGCATGGGCGAAGTACGACAGTACACCGCTATGGCTTAGATTTGGTAAAAAAACCCGGCCCCGAATGAACGAGGCTGAACTGACCAATGAATTGTTTAACCCTGGCCAGGGTTGGGATTTTCGTTTTCCAATTGAGTTGCCGGCCGGGGTCAATTATGATGAGATGTTGTATTCCGTGGTCAAATGCCTGAACAGCTTTGCCAGAAGACTGGACTCAAATGTCGCGCCGGTCACGGTAGACGAGTTCAACACAATACAGTTGAGCAGATCCGCCGACCGGGTAAACCCTTACACTTTCCTCCCTTGGAGTCCGGAGGAGTTGGAGCCAAAGCACGCGCAAGGCGTAGTAAGATTGCATGAGATCATTGACAGGGCAACTTGCTGCGGGGAAAAGGCTGGTTTTTTGCAGGACGTAAAGAAGTATCCAAACCTGGAAGGCTACGGATGGTCTTTTCGACTAGGCGGGGTGGAAACTTGGCTAGGCATAGATGTAATTGCTTGGGCCCAGGAAAAGACCTCCCCCATGTGGCTCAGATTCGGCAATAATGAACGCGAAAGACTGGCCAACCTGACCGAGGATGTATTCAACATTAACTGGAAACACTGCATTCCAATTGATGTTCCGGTAAACACCGATAGTGACGCAGTATTGGATTCCGTAGTCGCCAGCCTCAAAAACATCGCTGATCAACTCAAGGACGCAAACCCCTAACAGCCCATCCAGCGGCGGTCCCGGCCCTGCACATAACAACGCCAAACTTGCTTCGCCTGTACCCTTTCTGGTAAAGTCTGCAGGAGCCCTCGAAAGACCTATTATTTCCTGTCACCGGGAGTACCCCATGACTGTCGCCGTACCGCTTGAACATCCGGTAAAGGACCGTCTCCTCACTCCGGCGCAGCGCGCTTTTTGGGAAGAAAACGGTTATGTGATCATTCCCAACGCGGTGCCGCAGGAGAATCTGGATGCGGTGATCGACGCGATATGGGAATTCCTCCAGGTTGACCGGGATGACCCGGAAACGTGGTATCAGGCGCCGGTAAGCCGCGCCGGCATGCTGGAGATGTTTCACCACCAGTCGCTTTGGGACAACCGCCAGCACCCCAGGATCTACCAGGCATTCGCAGATGTTTGGCAGCAGGAAGAGCTGTGGGTGAGCATCGACCGCGCCAACATGAACCCGCCGGCGCGCTCGCCCGACTGGGACTATAACGGCATGTTCCACTGGGATATCGACACGACGATGCGACCCCTGCCGCGTATGGTCCAGGGCGTCCTCTATCTGACCGACACAACGGCTGACCAGGGCGGCTTCCAGTGCGCGCCGGGTTTCCACAGGCAGTTCCATGAATGGGTCAAGACGCAGCCGGCGGACCGCAACCCCCGCCGTCCCGATCCGGAAGGGCTGGATATAAGGACGATTCCGGGACGGGCGGGTGATTTTCTGATCTGGGACAGTATGTTGCCGCACGGCAACAGCCGCAACCACGGCACGAGACCGCGGCTGGCCCAATACATCACCATGTTCCCGCCCAGGGACGAGGAAGAACGACGGTATCGCATCAGAGCCTGGCAGGAACGGCTGCCGCCGCGCGGCGATGCCTATCCGGGCGATCCGCGCGAACTTGAGCAGAAATTGGGCAAGACGGGGCAGCTGACTGGACTGGGCAGACAGCTATTGGGGCTGGAGCCATGGGCCTAATTTTTCAAATGTGACCGTCGCATCAACCTTTTTACCCATCTGGTAACTACTAAGCCATCTACAGTGTCTGTCTTGACCAGCCCTTTATCGCTGCCGCCATTCTGGCTATCTGATTGCGTATTCGGTTTGCGGCAGCCACGTTGGTGGAGCGGCACTGCTGGAATGAGCACACACGGTCGATGAGGCATGTTTTTGTAGGGGGGCGTTGCGGGGGCGCAGCCCCTGCACAAGGGAGGGCCGAAGGCCCGACCGCACAACTGCAGTGGTCAGTGATCAGTGGTTAGTGGTTAGTGAAAATCGCTTTCGCTCGCCTCGTTCAGAGTTGCGAATGAGTTGCGGCTGAGTAGTTACCCCATCTGTATCAGAGGAGAAGCTCCCGATCGCGATTGCCAACCTGCGGGTGCAGGAGAGCAACCAGCATGAACTGCCAATGGCCGGCTCGACACTGGCTATCATTCCG
Source organism: Caldilineaceae bacterium (assembly GCA_965116395.1). Lineage (GTDB taxonomy): Bacteria > Chloroflexota > Anaerolineae > Caldilineales > Caldilineaceae > Bin5. Next base: position 2,357,421 of record OZ220684.1, on the reverse strand, counting down.
GTCATTATTCTCGTCCTCGCGCTGCAGCGCCATATTGTGCGGGGAGTCGCCCTCAGCGGGCTGAAGGGCTGATCCGTCTGCGAGAACCGATAGAGAAAGTAGCGAACGTCTACGGCCCGGCGCATTGTGCGGCGGGCTCTTTTTGCCTTTGCGGCCTGCGCGATACCTTTCTCCGAACCGCTGGCAGCAGATGCGAAGGCCCCGATTTGACAGAATATGCTGTTTGCATAAGATAGACGCAGTCTGTGTAAGACAGACATAGCTTCGCAAGCCCCCCACGCGCCCCTTTCCGAGCAGAGGCGTATCAAATACAACCTGGCCTGCCCAATCTGGCCCGAACATAACTTCATATCATCCAAGGGAGGAGACCCACATGCAGTCGAACAAGCTGAGCAGACGTCGTTTCTTGCAAAATTCAGCCCTACTTTCCTCGGGCGCGCTACTGGCGGCATGCGCCGGCATAGCGGCGCCAGCAGATTCCGAATCGGCCGCGTCAGGCGATGACGCGATGGCCGAGGCGACCGAGATCGAGTTCACCGTCTGGGGCTCTTGGGACGCCACCTACGGCCTGCTGATGGACGAATTTAAGACAGCAACCAATACCACCGTTACGATCACTTCGGCGCCCTTCGGCCAGTACCATGACCGGCTGTTGACCCGCTTCGCGTCGGGCGACCTGCCCGACGTCGGCATGATCGTCGATTTCGACTTCGCCCGCTTCCAGAACCGGGGCTTCCTGACCGACCTGACCCACTATGTCGAAGCGCATCCCACCTGGGACATCAACGCGCCCGGCTACAATCACTTCTATGACGTGATTACCGACTTCTTCAAGTCGGAGGGCAAGCCGTACGCGATCCCCGCCGAAGTGAACCCGATGGGAATCGGCTACAATATCGACATGTTTGAAGAGTTCGGCGTGACCACACCGTATGAACACTTCCAGAACGACACCTGGACATGGGACACTTTCGTCGAGACGGCCAAAGAGATGATGCGCGGCGAAGGCGACGAGAAGATCTGGGGCTGGACCAATGGACCGGTGCGCATCTGGAACATCTCCAACCGCATCTGGCAGAACGGCGGCAATATATTCAACGAGGACAAGACCGAGGTGCTCGTGGACCAGGAGGCCGCCGTTGAGGCGATCCAGTGGAAGTTCGACCTCTACCTGAAACATGAACTGGGTCCGGCCAACCTGCGTTCGGCGGATGCCGGCTCCGGGGGCCTGTTCGATCAGGGCCGCCTGGCCCTGCGCGACGTGGGCACGTGGACCCGCAAGGGCATGGAAGGCTCGGACATCAACTGGGGCGTCGTGCCGCAGCCCAAGTCGGTGCAGTACGCCACCTGGACCGGCGGCTTCTCGTATACGGTCCCCGTGGGCGCACCCAATCCCGACGCGGCCTGGGATATGATCCAGTACACGGCATCGCTGGAAGGCGCGCAGTTCCTGCTGCGCAACGGCCATGCCGGCAGCTCGGTGAAAGCGGCGATGGAGTCGGACTCCTTCCTCTTCGAACCGCCCGCGCATCCCGAATCGTTCCTCTTCATGATGGAGACGGTGCACCCGCAGCCCTTCATCCGGCGCAACCAGGAGTTCCTTGAGATCTGGGACCGCGAGATGGACCTGGTGGCCATCGGCGAGAAATCAGCCGAAGAAGCCGCCGTCCAGATCAAGACCGAGACCGAGCCGCTGCTGGAGGCATAGCCGCGAGAAGAAAGTAATCAGGATTTTGAAGAGAGAAGCAGGGAAGGAGAAGCGTTCCCCTCCTTGCTTTTCTCTCTACATCATCGCAATTTTGGAGAGTAACGATGGCGACCGGGCAAAAGGCGCAAACGGTTTCCGCTCCCTGGTCCATATTGCGGCCCAAGGAGAGACGGCACAGAGATCTCTATGTCGCGCTTCTGTTTCTGGCGCCCAGCCTGCTTGGCCTGTTCCTGCTGCAGGTGCTCCCGATTGGCACTGCGCTGGTGCTGGGTGTGTCCGAGTGGAACATTATCGACCCGATCAAGTTCGTCGGACTGAAGAATTTCGTCGAAGTTGCCACCGACGCGACCTTCTACCACACGCTTGAGAACACGCTGTACATCACAGTTGGTTTGGAGGTGCTCAACACGCTCCTGGGGTTGTGCGCAGCGCTTCTCCTCAAGAACGCGATGCGCGGCATCGACCTCTACCGTACGATTTACTTCCTGCCCCTGATCACCACCTGGGCCGCGGTCGCAATCGCCTGGCGCTACATGTACAGCCTGGAAGGCCCGATCAACGCCATGCTGGGGCCGTTGGGAATCGACCCGATCCCGTGGCTGTCGCGTCCCGAATGGGCCATGCCGGCCGTCATCATCACCATCACCTGGAAGACTCTCTCCTGGAAGACAATTATTCTGCTGGCCGGTCTGCAATCGATACCGAATGAGTTTTACGAGGCGTCAAGCATCGACGGCGCATCGAGATTGCAACAGTTCTGGAAGATCACGCTGCCGCTGCTCTCCCCGGCAATGTTTTTCGCCCTGATCATCGGCATCATCAACACGCTCCAGATCTTCGACCCGATATTCATCATGACCGACGGCGGCCCGGCCGATTCGACCCGGACTTTGAGCTACTACATCTACACACGCGGCTTCCAAAACCTGCGCATGGGGTACGCGGCGGCGCTCTCCTGGGTCCTGTTCGCTATTATTCTGCTCTTTACCCTCATCCAATGGATCTTACAGAAACGATGGGTCTTCTACCAGTAGACAGCGCCAGCCAACTGAAGGGAGTACGTTTTAGCCGTGCGCCGCAGGGCGGAAGCGCGAACGGCGCGGAGGTACTTGATGAAACTTAGGCGCAGGGAAACTATCAGCCTGCAGTTGGTCACACTCTTGGGCGCCGCAGCCCTACTGTTCCCTTTCCTGTGGATGATTTCGGCGTCGTTGCAGACCTTGCAGGAGGTTGAATCGTTTCCGCCGATTTGGATACCGGAAGTGCCGCAGTGGGCCAACTACGTCGACGCGGTGGTCAACTACAACATCGGCCGCGCGCTGATCAACAGCGCCGTCATCACCACCGTGTCGGTCGTCGGCCAGCTGTTCGTCTGTTCGCTGGGCGCCTATGCCTTTTCCCGTCTGCGCTTCCCTGGCCGCGATACCCTATTCCTGCTCTTTCTGGCGACGATGATGATCCCGCATTACGTGACCATCATCCCGCTGTACACGATGGTCTGGTCTGCCGGGCTGATCGATACCTACACCGCGCTTATCTTCCCAGGCCTTTTCAGCCCGTTCGGCACTTTTTTGCTGCGCCAGTTCTTCAACCAGATCCCAATCAGCCTGGATGAGGCGACGTTGATCGACGGCGGCAACCACTGGCATATCTACCTGTACGTGATTATGCCGCTCTCCCGCGGTGGTCTGGGCGCGCTGGGTATCTTCAGCTTCCTCGGCATCTGGAACACGCTTTTCTGGCCGGTCCTGGTGATCAACTCCAAGGAGCTGTTCACGCTCCCACTGGCCCTGGCGATGGCGCAGGGGCAGTTCGTAACGCTGATCCATATCCAGATGGCCGGCTCGGTAATCGCCTGTGTGCCGGTCATCGTGGTCTTCCTGATGCTGCAGAAGCAGTTCATCGCCAGCATCGCTTTGAGCGGAATGAAGCAGTAGAGCAGTTTCAGTTTCGAGTTTTTTGTTTTTAGGTAACTACTAAGCCACAGCAGTTGACCAGCCAGCCGTCCCTGGAACCATTCAGGCTCTTGTTGACGCAACTGGTGTGCAGCCGCCGCCATGCTCGCCAGCCGACAGGTTGCGAAGAATGCACACGGTCGGTGAGGGATGGTTTTGTAGGGGGGCGTTGCGGGGGCGCAGCCCCTGCACAAGGGAGGGCCGAAGGCCCGACCGCCCAAAATACAACAATGAGGGGAGAAAGAACGCCTTTGCTCACCTCGTTCAGGATCGCAGATTAGTTGTGGCTGAGTAGTTTCGTTTTTAGTTTTTAGTGAACACCAGCGGGTAGCAGTTCGTTTTTGGTAGGCGCTTATCGGGCTACTGAAACGAAGACCAAGAATGCAATGTGATTGCGCATCATTTCAAAGGAGATTGGCTATGACAGCTGGAAAACTGAGCAGACGACATTTCCTGAAGGGATCGGCGCTGGTTGCGGGGGGCGCGTTGATGGCAGCGTGCGCACCTGTGGCAGGCGACTCGGGCGCGACGGCGGCGGACGAAGGCGAATCGATGTCGGAAGAGCCGATCGAGCTGGTCGCCCAATACTGGGGCACGCGTCCGGAGTTCATCGAAGACCGTGAAATAATGGCCCAGCGCATGACGGAGAAGTTCGCGAACGTGACCGCCAGCCAGAATTCGGTGCCCGGCGGACAGTACGGCGAAAAGGTGCTGACGGCGATCGCGGCCGGGACACCGCCGGACACGATGCAACTGAACCACAGGTGGGAGCCGTTCTTCCGGGGCCAGGAAGCGCTGCTGAACGTGATACCTTTCGCCGACGCGGACGACGAGTTCACCTTCGATGTGTTCTACCCGCGCATCATCGAACTGGGCACGAACGAAGGCGAGCTGGTTACCGTTCCGCGCGGATGGAACCCGTTTGTTATCTACTACAACCGGGCGCTCTTCGCTGAGGCCGGCCTGGACGATCTGCCCACCTCGTGGGAAAACGATACCTGGAACTGGGACTCGTTCCTGGAGACGGCCCGGGCCCTTACGGCAGATTCCGACGGGGACGGCAGGACGGACGTGTACGGCATGTTCTTCCCCTACTGGTATCCATTCCTGCGGCTCGGCGGCGGGGACGTGCTGTCAGACGACCAGAAGTCCTCCGGCCTCGACAGCCCGGAGGCGCTGGCTGCGCTGCAGTGGCTGGCAGATTTGCGGCTGACGCACAGTGTCTCCCCCTCACCGGCCGAAATCGAGGGGCTTGGCAGCGCACAGGACCTCTTCACGGCGGGGCGGGTTGCGATGTTCACAGCCGGCGCGTGGGGGATCGGCGCGCTGACACGCGTTGAGGGGCTGGACTGGGATGTCGGGCCGCTGCCACGCGCGGCGGGCCAGCCTCCGGTTGGCTATACCCAATACTATGGACACGGCATTCCCAAGGGCACGCAGAGCGCGGATTGGTCGTGGGAATACCTCAAGATCATCAGCGACGAGGAAAGCAACATCACGGTGGCGCAGACGATCGGCGACGTACCGGCGATGAGCCATATTGCAGAGAGCGAATACTTCGCGGGGCTGCCCAAACCGCCGACGCGGCAGGTGTTTATCGACAGCGCACCGCACATGCAGGTCTGGCCCACGATCGCACCGATTACGGAGATCATGTCGAGGGCGATTACGCCTGAGCTGAACCTGGCATTTCTGGGGGAGAAGTCGGTTGAGGACGCGGTCGCGGCGGCCGGACCACAGGTCGACGAAATCCTCGCCGGATTCTGGGGAAATTAGTATTGATACGTTGAGATTTTCCCGCTAATGTATGCATCCAAAGAGGAGGGGAAGCAATCCTCTCCTCTTTTGGTTTGGACCATACATTAACGGCCGGCGGCGGCGCGCGCGCCGGACCGCTATCCGCTGACCACTGATTTTAGGAAAGGGAGAGGTGATGAGCAGCAGTCAGGCGCAGGTTGGACAGGCCGTGGGAAGTCCCGCGGCCGGGAAACGGCCGCGTATGAGCGGTATCGCGCGCAAGGAAGCGATCGCCGGCTACATCGCGATTTCACCCTGGCTGCTGGGGTTCATAATATTTCAACTGGCGCCGATCCTGGCGGCCCTCTATATCAGTTCGACTGAATGGCGCATCCTGGCGGCGCCCGAGTTTATCGGCGTGCGCAACTTCGACAAGCTGCTGTTTGGGGATGAGCTATTCTGGCAGAGCATCAAAGTGACGGTGATTTATGTCATCTTCCGTGTGCCTGTCTCGGCCGTACTTTCGCTCGCGCTGGCGTTGCTGATGAATCAGCAGCTCGCCGGCCGCCGCCTCTTCCGCACCATCTACTATCTGCCCGCCGTCATCCCTCTGGTGGCGGTGAGCATGATGTGGATCTGGATCTTCAACCCGGAATACGGGGTGCTCAACTCTTTCATCAGGCTGTTCGGCATCGAAGGACCGCAGTGGATTCATTCATCGCGCTGGGCGCTGCCCGCGCTGATTATCATGAGCCTGTGGCAGGTGGGGACCGGCATGGTCATCTTTCTGGCCGGCCTGCAGGGCATCCCGGCCCATCTTTACGAGGCGGCGACGATCGATGGCGCCAACACATGGCAGCGATTTCTGAAAGTCACGCTGCCGATGCTTTCGCCCGTCGTTCTCTTTGCCCTGGTGATGAACGTGATCGGCAGCTTCCAGATCTTTACGCAGGCCTACATCATGACGCAGGGCGGCCCGGGGAACGCGACCCTTTTTCTTGTCCTCTACATCTACCGCAACGCCTTCGAATGGTTCCACATGGGCTATGCTTCGGCGCTGGCTTGGGTTCTCTTCCTGGTGGTTCTGGTCATCTCGCTGGCCATGTTGCGGTCGTCGGAACACTGGGTGCATTACGAAGGTAGAACTGGGGGCGCTTGATAGTGGCCACCGGACACCCGCAGCGAACGATGAGAAACGCGACCGGTTTGCCGTCGAATCGATATCAGCTGTTGAACCTGTCCAGCCGGCTTCTGATCCACCTGCTGGCGCTGGCGGGCGCGGCTGCCTTCCTGGTACCCTTTTTGTGGATGATCTCCACTTCGCTGAAGCCGATGGAGAAGATCTTCCAGTACCCGCCGCAGTGGATGCCGGACCCGATCCTGTGGAACAACTATATCGAGGCGCTGACGGTCATGCCGTTTGGCCTCTACTTCCGCAATTCGATCTATGTCACCGTTCTGAGCGTGGCGGGGCAGATACTTTCTTCGGCGGTCGTCGCCTATGGCTTTGCCCGTCTGCGCTTTCCCGGGCGAGACATTCTCTTCATCATACTGCTGGCGACGATGATGCTGCCCTGGCAGGTGACGATGATCCCGCTCTTCATTCTCTATCGCAATCTGGACTGGATCAACACCTACTATCCGCTCATCGTCCCCAACTTCCTGGGCGGCAGCCCCTTCTTCATCTTTCTGCTGCGCCAGTTCTTCCTGACGCTGCCGCTGGAGCTGGATGAGGCGGCCAAACTGGACGGCTGCGGGCCGTTCCGCATCCTGTGGCAGATTCTGCTGCCGCTGGCGGTACCGGGGCTGACGACGGTTGCCATCTTCTCCTTCCTCTGGAACTGGAACGAGTTCCTGTGGCCGCTGATCGTCCTGAACGACGTCGACAAGTGGACGATTCCGCTGGGGCTGAACGGTTTCCGCGACCAGTACGGCACCGACTGGAACCATCTGATGGCGGCCTCGTTTGTGGCCTCGCTGCCGGTCATCATTATATTTTTTGTTTTCCAGAGCTATTTCATTCAGGGGATCGCGACGACTGGGGCGAAGGGGTAGAAGGGCAGGGGGAAGGGCAGGGGAAGGGCAGGGGGAGTGAGAGACGTCTTATCGCTTGTCGCAATTATGGAGAGTTATTCGATGTGCGCGGAGAATGTTCTTTTTGTCCTGACGGACCAGTGGCCGGCTTCGGCATTCAGCTTTTGCGGGGCGGAGATTCCCACGCCCAATATCGACCGGCTGGCGGCTGAGGGGACGGTCTTCAGTAACGCTTTTACGACCTGCCCGCTGTGTACGCCGGCGCGGGGTACGCTGTTGACGGGGCGCTGGCCGCACGAAACGGGGATTACCGACAACTACGCGGTGGGATATTCGCAGCAGTTTTCGCCGCCGCTGACGGAACGCACCTGGATCGATGAGGCCGCTCGACTCGGCTACCACGTCGGTTATTTTGGCAAGTGGCATCTGGGGCCGATCAACCCGGAGGCGCGCGGCGCCCACGGTTTTGACCCCAACGCAGAGGAGCACCGCCAACCCTATGATCCGGAAACGAGCAACTTCTCCTACCAGTTCGCCAAGAACAACTACGACCGGCAGGAACAGGGGCTGATCAGAGGCCGCGCGCCGTTCTGGGGCGATACGGCGCAGCCCAAGGACGAGTGCCCGCCGTTTCCGGTGATGGATAACGGTGTCCGCTTCCTTGAGGAGTGGGCTGAAGGCGAGCGCAGCCAACCGTTCTTTCTGACCGTCTCCTCGGCGGAACCGCACTTCCCGCACCATCTGCCCGAGCCGTACATCGGCATCGCTCAGGAGCTGAAAGAGAAGGTCGAACTGCCGGCTAACTTGCGTGATAACTGCGCGGGCAGGCCCTGGTTTCACGCGGTGGCCTGGTGGCCGTGCATGGACACGTCGCCGCTGGATGAGGAGGAGTGGCGCACGGTCGTCGCCTACTCGCACGCGCATATCATGATGGTGGATGAGGCGATCGGGCGGGTGCTGGACACATTGGAGCGACTGGGGTTGCGGGAGTCGACGACGGTGGTCTTTGTGGCAGACCACGGCGATATGGAGGGCGGGCACAACCGCTTCGACAAGGGGGCCTATTTCTATGAGGAGGTCTGGCGCATTCCGCTGATCATACGCAGGCCGGACAGGGCGCGGGCAACGCAGGATGCCTACGTTTCGCTGATCGACGTGGGCGAGACGCTTTTCGGCCTGATTGACGCCGCGGCGACGGCGGAGCGGCCGCGCGCCGGGCGGGACCTGCTGCCGCTGGTGGGGACGGGCACGCGCCCTGACAGTTGGCCGCAAACGGCGTACGGCGTCTACAATCTCTATAATGGCATGAATTTTGCGGTGCGCGCGATCCGCAATGAACGTTACAAGTACGTATGGAATCCGCAGGACATAGACGAACTTTACGACCTGGAGGCCGATCCGCACGAGATGGAGAACCTGACAGACGCGGCGGGTCAGGCAGCCATCCAAGCCGAGCTCCGCGGGCAACTGATGGAGTGGTTGGCGGGGATTGGCGACGATCTGCCCAGTCGGGTCGAGCTCCTTCCGCCGGCGGGTACGATTGTGGCGACGGGTGAAGCGGGACCTTAAGGGCAGTTTCTAGTTTTTAGTGGTTAGTTTTTAGTTTTGGTGGCCCCCGGCTGAGGGGTGAATACCAGTTGCTGAAGCCACCGATCCGAAAGTCATAATCAATAGGGAACAGACCACCTATGAATCGCACGCTATCTCTTGACGGCAGTTGGCAGGTCATCTTCGACCATGACAACAAAGGCCGCACGCTGAACTGGCAGAATCGAGAGCAGTTCCACAGCTACCACGCCATCGAGGAGGTTGTGGTTCCGGCGTGCCTGGAGGAGTTCAGACAGGACTACGAGGGCGCGGCCTGGTATGGCAAGAGTTTTCGTCTGCCGGCGGAATGGGAGGGCAAGACGATCCGTCTTCATTTTGAGGCGGTCAACTACCGGGCGGAGGTGTGGGTCAACGGCGAGGCCGCGGGCGCGCATGAAGGCGGCTATACCGACTTCGAGTTGGAGGTCGGTGATCTGCTATATGCGGACGAGGAAAACTTCATTGCGGTGCGCGTCATCACGCCGTTGATCACGCGCGATGTCGTGATTGACGGTCTGGGGCGGGATGACATGCCGCACTGGCGCGGCGCGATCGCCGGCGGGATCTGGCAGCCGGTTTCGCTGATCGCGACGGACGCGGTTTATGTGGAGAGCGTATTTGTAACGGGCGACATCGGGTCCGGTGATGTGCGGGTGGAGCTGGCGCTGCGCAATACCAGCCTCAGAAGCCAGCAGGCCGAGGTGCACTGCGAGATCGCGTCGTGGGAAGACGGCACGCACTCGGCCGCGGTGAGCGCAGAACAGAACCTGCGGCCGGGCAGAACCGAGGTGGCGCTGGAGCTGAACGTGGCCGGCCACAGGCTCTGGCAGCTCGATGATCCCTTCCTCTACCTGGCCACGGCCAGCGTACAGCTGGCGGATGGGCCTTCAGACCGGGTGGAGACGCGCTTCGGCTTTCGCGAGTTCACGGCCAAGGGCAAGAGCTTCTATCTCAACGGCAAGAAGATCGTCCTGAAGACGACCTTCAACGAGGCTTTCTATCCCCATTCGCTGGCCTATCCGCGGGACCTGGAGCTGCTCAGGAGGGAGTTCGAGCTGATCAAAGAGGGCAACATCAACATGGTGCGGCCCTGGCGCAAGCCGCAGCCACCGGTCGTCTACGACATGGCCGACGAGATGGGCGTTCTGTACGTGGGCGCGCTGCCGGTGGAGTGTATGGACAACTGGCCGCAGATCACGCCTTACACGCGGCAACGGATCGAGAACGAAGTGACGGAGATGGTGCTGCGCGACCGCAATCATCCCTCGATCGTCATCTGGGAGATGTTCAACGAGATCCTGCGGGACGGGCTGAAACGGCTGCGGCACACGACTTCGCTGAAGGCGCGCGAGCTGGATGCCACACGGCTGATCATCGACGAAGCGGGCGGCTTTGCCGGCCTGTGCAGCGTCTATCTGCCCGGTTCATACGAGCCGACGCTGATCAACGATGTGCACGACTATCCGGGCACGCCCTTCGCGCAGCAGAACTACGACAATCTGATGCTGCTGGGCAAGACGGAAGAGGAGCTGGCGGCGATAGGGCGCACGTCGCTCGGACAACATACGCGCAGCCATATCGAGCCCGGCCTGCTGACCAATATCTCCGAACTGGGCTACGGCAGCATCCCCGACCTGGAAGCCAACATGGCCCAGTACCGCCGCGAGGGCAACCCGATCACGCCGGACTACCGCATCCATGAACGTCTGCACGACTCCTACCTGGCAGTCTATGAAGGGACCGGGCTGGAGGAGGTCTTCCCGACCTTTCACGACTTCATGCTCGCCTGTCAGGAGGTCCACTACACGGGCAACAAGCTGATGGCGGAGGCCTGCCGCATCAATGCCGACATCGCCGGCATCGGCATCCATTCTCTCAACGACGGCGACTGGATCGTGGGCGCGGGTCTGATCGACAATTTCCGCAATCCCAAGCGGGCCTATTACGCGATCCAGGAGACCTTCGCCGACCGTTATCTCGCGATTCGCCCCAGCGCGCAGAATGTTTATGCCGGGCAGGATGTGCAGATCCTGCTGACTTCGGTCAACGATGAGGAGGCTGTGGCGGGCACGCTCTCGCTGCAGGTCACGGCCAGCGACGGGCGGCAGCTGCTCGACGTCACGGAGGAGACGAGCCTGCCGGCGGGCATCGTCGATGTGGGAGAGTACGGGGTGGCCACGGACGGTCTGGCAGGGCGTTGCGTGGTGGAGGCTGTCTTCCGCGTTGGCGACGCGGTGGTGGTGGAGAACAACAGCAGCTTCTATGTGCTGGAGCGGGAGGGATCGGCCCTGCCGCGGCGGGATGTGGCGTTGATCGATCTCGATGGCGCGCTGGGCGCATACGCGGCTGACTCTGACCTGCGTTCGACGCCATTTTCGGCGGAGACGCCGCGCAGCTACCGGGTGCTGGTGAATCTGAATGGCTGGGGCGGCGAAGAGCAGCCGATCTTCGCTGATCTGGAGCGCTGGGTCAGCGCGGGCGGGACGGCCGTGTTCCTCGGGGCGCCGCCGGAGGAGGCCTTGACGACCAGGTATCGCATGCAGAAACTCCTGGCAAAGGATGTTCTGCTGCCGTTCGCGATAACTTATTTCAGCGGCAAGGGTCTTTGGACACCGTGCAGCCACGTTGTTCGCGAGCACCCGGTATACGATGGTCTGCCATCGTCCTGCCTGATGGGGCAGGAGTACCGCGATGCGGTGTCACGATGGTCGATTGTAACGCCGGAAACGGACTGGATCAGCGGCAATGTCACCTTCGACTGGTATGCCGGCCTGAAGCACAAGCAGAACTACACCGGCGTGACCGCGGCCTTCCACGGCGCGGACCTGACGCAGATCGCGCATGGTGAAGGCAGTTACATCCTGTGTACACACCGGCTCGTCGAGAACCTGGGCAGCGATCCGGTGGCGGAGCGGCTGTTGAGCAACCTGGTGCGCTGGGCTTTGGGGTAGTTCTTGGATTAAGAACTATGACCGCTGGATCCTGACGTGCATTTGCAGCAGGAGCAAGGGCGGGCAGTTTCGAGCTGCACTTCAGATTAAGGAGACGGTAGATTGAGGAGACGGTATGGACAAATCAGCGCATGATGAAATTCCGTTCGAACTGTTCGCCAGTTTCGAACGTATTGAGGACGGCAACCCGACTTTTTTCTGTGAACCGCCCGAGTGGGCTGCGGCCGCGCATGCCATCGTCGTGGGCGATACGGTCCACTATCTGTGGGGCAGACGCAGAAAGGACAACTACTGGGTGCTGATGCACAGCACCGCGCCGGCGAGCGACCCTGCGGCCGTCACACACGACTCGAGGAACCCTGTCCTCGTGCCCTCGGAGGCCGGGTTTGACGACTTTACCATTGAGTACCCGTTCCCTTTCCGGAATCCGGCCGACGGCAGGTTCTATGTCTACTATCTGGGCCGGCGGCTTAAGCCTCCCAAGCAGACGGGGCTATTGGTCGGAGACGGCGATTTCGGCGCATGGACGCGGGTGCGCCAGACACCGGTAATTCCCGCGGACACGCCTTACGAGAGCGCAGGCTCGTCGCACCCTTCGATGGCGGTTGACGGCGACACGATCCACGTCATCTACACGGGCGAGTCGGAAGGGAATCCGGTTATCTGCCACGCGACCGCGCCGACCGCCGACCCCGCGACCGTCACCAAGGACGCGGGCAATCCGATATTCAGCGGCAGCGGTCTGCCGTGGGACAGCCATGGCGTGCGCGAGGCGGAGATCTTCAAGGGGCCGCGCTATTTCCATATCCTGTACGGCGGACGGGCACAAGACGACGAGGTATGGAAAATCGGGCATGTACGCACGCAGGATTTTCGCAGTTTCGAGGCGAACCCGCACAACCCGATCTTCACGCCTTCTTTGGACCGCGACGAATGGGACTGTGACGGTATCCTGACGCCGCAGGTCTTTGAGACCGGGGACGCCTACTACATGCTCTACGCGGGCAGGAAAGGGCGAGAGTGGCAGAGCGGCCTTGCCAGGGTGGAAAAACCGAGCGGATAGCGAAGCGGAACCGCGCCGATAAACGATGCAGGGAAAGAAAGATGCAGAGCGCATGCGCTCTGCATTTCGTGCGCCTATAACAGGCAATGGCGCGTTTTATACTCTCCTCAATGAGCCCCCTGGGACTCGAACCCAGAACCCACGGCTTAAAAGGCCGTTGCTCTACCAATTGAGCTAGGGACCCGCGTCAACGGCTCTGAATTGTAGCCGATGGGTGAGATCCAGGCAAACTTTGGCGCGTCAAGGGCGCATAGCAGCATTGGGGTGCGTTAGCAGTTGCTAGCGGTCATCTGCAAGAGATCCGCTTCCAAATTCACGGAAGCGAAAGCTGACAGTTTCCCTGCTGCCGTCGTCGGACAACACGATGCCTGAAACTGGCAAGCAGTTATAAGAGATCGTAAACTAGGGACTGGAATTGCAAAACTGATTTTTCGCGAGGAGAATACCATGTCCAATCCCGACGCTCAGTTCGATAAAGAACTCGAAGCCGCCTACCTGGAACTCGATAAGGCCCAGAAGAATCTGGCCGAGCTGCGCCGCAGGCTCCCCCACGAGCCGGTCAGCGATTACCAGCTGCAGAGTCCCGACGGTCCCGTCAATCTCTCCGCCCTGTTTGGAGACAAGGAGGACCTCATTCTCGTCCACAATATGGGCTCCGGCTGCTCGTACTGCACGATGTGGGCGGACAATTTCAACGGTGTCGCCCACCATCTGCAGGACCGCGCCGCCTTTGTGCTGGTCTCGCCCGACAGCCCTGCGGACCAGCAGGCGTTTGCGCGCGGACGGGGCTGGCGCTTCCCGGTTTACTCCGCTCAAGATTCGACCTTTACGGCTGACATGGGCTTCCAGAGCACAGCGGGCGGCTTCATGTCCGGCTTCCAGCCCGGCGTCTCGGTCTTCCGGAAGGAGGAAGACGGCAGCATCACGCGCGTGGCCAAGGACCACTTCGGCCCCGGCGACTCCTACTGCGGCGCCTGGCATTTGTTCAGCCTGCTTCCCGACGGTTGGGCTGGCTGGGATCCGCAGTTCGATTACCCCGACCAAGACTAACCTCTGAAAACTGAAAGGCGGCGCTGCGAAGTCAGCGCCGCCTCTACTCCTGGTGCATCTCGAAATGGGGGTGCGTTTCAGACTGGCCCTGGTCAGCTACGTGGACATCCACGAAGGCCGCGGAGACGTACAGAAGGGCACGTAGGATTGAGACGCCGGCGACCCCAAGGTGATGCCCCCAAATCCGGGATACAACCCGCCTGAAAAGAAAAGCGACGACTCAATCAACCATCGTGGTTGAGGCTAGAGGATGGGCGGCTCGTCAAGATAGTATTCGTCGCGCAGAGAATCGGCCTGGGCGACCCAACTGGCGAAGTCGAGATCTTCGCCTGCCAGGTGGGCCGGGATGATGCGGGCCAGCTCGTTCGGGGGGCATTCGGCCAACTGCCGGAATGTGAAAATGCCGGCGGCGTAGAGTTCATCTTCGTACACCTGATCGACGCCGTGGATGCGGGTCAGATCTTCGGGCAGGGGTCCATCGTAGACCGCGCCGATGCGATTGTTGGCGTGGGCCAGTTCGCGGGCCTGTTCGGTCCAGGCGCGGGTGTTGCTACTGGGGAGCGCCCTGGTAATCTGTTGCAGGGTTTCGGCATCGACGCGGGAAAGCTGATCCCAGGTAAAGATGCCGACCTGATAGAGGCGGCGTTCGTAGAGGTCGCCGATACCGTAGACGGCGGTAAGGTTGTCGGGCCGGTTTGCAGGGGCTTGTTGTGCGGGTCGCGCATTTTTGCGGGCGCGGCGGCGTCCTTTGTGCGGCGTTGCATCGGCTGCAGAGGTCTCTCCACCGGATGCTGGGCGTGGGTGCAACTCCGGTGCGCCATAGCTGTGCGAGGGAGGTACGCCGGGGAGCGGCTGAGATGCCCTCATGCCGGACGGGGCCATTGCCAGGTCGACGCGTCTGCGCCGCCCGCGATACCAGACCCATTCAACCAGGGTCGAACTTACCCAGCCGAACAGCAGGCCAACCAGAATATAGCCGAGAAGACTCGTCAGTTCCATTCATCCCCCTTCGTACGACACAGGAGAGCGGCCAACATTCGCCAATAGCAGGCGATTCCAGCTCTCCTCTTCACGCTTGCGCATATAGCAGTTTGCCCGTTGCTTGTCTCGCCCCCGCCAAGTGCGCTAACTTGCGGTCGGCGGCAGCGAAATCCAGCAGTTGGGACAATAGACGGGCGGACAGGCAAGGCAGGTAACAGCCTGTTCTTGCCTGTGTACGCTGCTTGATTTTCCACCGACTTTTATAGGACGAGCGCTGGGGGCCGGGCTCCAATATAGAAAGTGTATCCCGCGGCCAAAGGGTTGTCAAAGCGCTGTTCTCTTTGGCTTGCGGCGCTGCCGTGCGGCCTCGTAGAGAATGACGGCGCCGGCGGCGGCAACGTTGAGAGATTCGGTTGCGGCGGCCATTGGGATTGCTATTGCGGCGGCTCTATTTTGCAGCTGCGAACTGGCCCCGTGCGCCTCGCTGCCGAGCACAAGCGCGGACGGTTCGCGCCAGTCGACTTCATCGTAGAGGATGCTGCCCTGTGCGCTGGCCACATAGAGGGACTGGCCGGCGGGCAGAGCGGCCATGACCGCCTGCCAGTGCGGCAGGATGCGGATTGGAACGCGAAAGTGCGCGCCCATCGCGGCTCGCAAGACTTTGCCATTGAATGGGTCGACGCAGCCGGGCGCGAACAGGACCTGATCGACGCCGGCGGCGGCGGCCGTGCGCAGGAGCGTGCCGGCATTGCCCGGATCCTGCACGCCGTCCAGAATGAGGGAGAAATCGGCGGGGGAAGGCGGGGGCAGCTCCGGGATGGGGGTCACGGCGACGATGGTCTGCGGCGATACGGTTTCGCTGATCTTGTCGAGAAGGTTGGCGGCCACCAGGTGGAGCGGACAGGTCTTCTGGATCCGGGCCACCAGGTCGGGCTGGGCGTCTGCGGCGGCGGCGGTGATAAAGCAGGTGTGGAAGGCTGCGCCAATTGACAGGGCGTCCTGCACCAGGCGCGTCCCCTCCAGCAGGCAGAGGCCATTGGCTTGTCTGTGGCGGCGGCGGCGCAGCTTGGCCGCCAGTTTTATTTGCGGGTTGGCGGGACTGGTGATTTCTATCATTCTGCTATGTGGAGCGCAGGCAATTTATCCGGATCGCGGGCGGAGGCGACATGGGGAGATTGGCGTGTATCAGATGCAGACAGGCCCGTGGTCACGGGCTTGCCCGGCGTTGTACAGGCGAGGCCGGCGCCGGACACAATCGGACAAAAAAGCAGAGACGAATGTCTCTGCAATTTGTACTCTGAATTTTCAGACGGCCCGGACGGCCGTTGCGACAATGCGTTCGATCCGCGAAGCGGTAGCGCCTTGGTCAGTTCAGGTGGCTTTTGGCCAGGTCAGCCAGTGCGCTGAATCCGTCTGCGTCGTTTGCGGCGATGTCGGCCAACACTTTGCGGTCCACCTGCACATCGGCCTGCTTGAGCCCGTAAATCAGGTGGCTGTATTTGATGCCATTGAGCCGGGCGGCGGCATTGATACGGGTAATCCACAGGCGGCGGAAGTCACGTTTGCGGTTGCGGCGGTCGCGATAGGCAAAGGCAAGTGATTTGAGCATCGCCTCGTTGGCGCGCTTGAAGAGCTTGGAGCGGCTACCAAACTGCCCTTTGGTAAACTTGAGCACCTTCTTATGGCGCCTGTGCGCATAAACTTTTGGTCTGGAACGTGCCATGACTTGAATCCTTGTATCTAGCGATTGCTATGCCTGGGGGCGGGGAGCCTCTGGGCCTGGCCCGCCTGCATGGATTGGTAGGCGATGGAAACTGTGGTCCGGCCGGATGCGACAGCGCTCAGCATTCTGTCCGGCTCGCGACCACAGAAGAGACAGGCCTAGCCGAGCAACTCTTTGACCAGTTTGGCCTGACCTTTGTTTGGGCTGGTAATCTTATGGCGGTACTCGCTGACTTTGCGTTTTTTGCGGCGCAGATGGTTTCCGCCCTGTTTGCGGCGCAGCACTTTGCCATTCTTGGTTACACGGAAACGTTTTTGTGCGCCCTTGTGGGTTTTCATTTTAGGCATAGGTCTTCTCGGTTGCTCCGGCGCCCCTTGCGAGCAGGCACATATTGGGACTGCATTATGCGATGCAGTGGTTGAACAGACAGCGCGCGCCCTCTTAGTGCGGGGGCGCCAGGAACATCATAACGCCCGTTCGCAATAGAGAGCGCCATGCAAGCCTAAATCATAGCACAGCCAGCCGCAGGGTTCAAAATTGGGCGGGCTGCACTGGCGATTATGGGAATCGGCTACGCGGCTGGGGCGAGAAGCATCACCATGCTACGGCCCTCGAAACCTGGGCGAGATTCGACGACTGCCTCGTCGGCCAACTCTTCCGTGACCCGTTTCATCAGGTCCAGGGCGATGTCCCTGTGGACGATCTCACGTCCACGGAAGCGGATACGTACCCGCACTTTGGCGCCGTCTTTCAGGAACTTTCTCGTTTTGGTGAGAACGACCTGAATATCATGTTCGCCTGTTTTTGGCCGCAAGCGCACTTCCTTGATCTCGATCTGCTTCTGGGCCCTGCGCGCCTCCCGCTCCCGCTTCTGTTTCTCGTAGAGGTATTTGCCATAATCCATGAACCGGCAGACCGGCGGATTGGCATTGGGGGCAACTTCTACCAGGTCCAGATCTTTCTCCTCGGCGGCCTGCAGAGCGGTCTGCACATCCATAATGCCGAGTTGAGTCCCGATTTCATCGATGACTCGCACTTCGCGCGTACGAATCCGATGATTGATTCGTGTTGTGTTTCTGCTAATTCCTGGTCTCCTTTGGGCGTTTGGCCCTAGACAGCAAGACTATAAGCGCCCCACTCCCGTTATGAGTGGAGGAATCCTTGCGCTCAAATAGTAACGTAGTAGCGCATTGAACGACCTGATTCAAAAGGGGCTGCTGTCAGAATACATCTGCGGTGAATTATCGACTCCAAATCATCCGCGAGTATATCATTGCGAAAGTGTTACGTCAAACTTGAAAAAAGGACATAGCACACACAAAAATAGGGTCGATTTTGTGGTTACCACTGGGGGTAGACCGGGTTGCGCGGCCGGCAACTCCGGGCCAGCCCAGATCCGAAATGCATTCAAGTGGACAAAGATATGTCGCTGATATTGGGGCGGTCGTTGTCTGAATCAGGATGTGCGGAAATTGTATGGTTTGAGGATGGCTGGCGATGGGTCGAATTCTGAAGGGGAGCCTTCATGTTTGGCCGGCGGCGGCCGGAGCCAATCATGTTTACAGTGTCTTGGCGCGGCCTGCACTCGGCGGCCGTGAGGAAGCCCATCTGTCAGCATGAAACACCAGTGGAAACTGTTACGCGCGTCACTGCTCCTGAGCGGCGCAGGAGAACAACAGGGGCGCCCGGTCGAGCGCCCCTGCCTCTCTGGTTAATCACCGCGCCAGAAGGGCGCTCATCGAAAGTCTATTCATACCAGCCAGAGCCAATGATCAGTCCATCGTGGCGCACGGCCCAGGCGTGCTTGGTCTCCTCCTCGCCGGTGGCAGGATTGACGAAGACATAGTGTACCCACAGTCCCTCCGCCGTCGCTTCCAGCATGTCGGAGCCGAAATGATAGCCGGTGGAGTCCAGGCCCAACTCTTCCTTCAAGTCCATACCCAGCAGATCCGGGTCGGCGTGGGCGATCAACTGATCACTCTCGTCGAAGATGTAGACATAATATTCCCCGTCCACGCTCTCCGGTGTGTTGTAGTAGGCGACCGTCTCTTCCCGGCCATAGGCCTTGTAGTATCGAAGCGCGTGGTCGACCACGGCGACGGTATATTCGGCCGGTCGCGCCTTGGTAACGGCCGTAGACAGAGTGGGCAGAACCTGATACCAGCCGGAGCCGAACAGCAGCCCATCCCGCCGGACCACCCAGGAATGCTTGTACTCCTGGTTGCCGGTGGCAAGGTTCTGGAAGAGATAGTCCACCCACAGTCCCTCTTCGGTCGCGCTAAGCATCAGGTCGCCGAAGCGATAACCGGTGACATCGACGCCC
This sequence comes from Caldilineaceae bacterium, assembly GCA_965116395.1. Taxonomy (GTDB): domain Bacteria; phylum Chloroflexota; class Anaerolineae; order Caldilineales; family Caldilineaceae; genus Bin5. Next base: position 2,338,309 of record OZ220684.1, on the reverse strand, counting down.
AGGTCTTCCTTCAGGTCCATGCCAAGCAGATCCGGGTTGGCGTGGGCGATCAACTGATCACTCTCATCGAAGATGAAAACATAATATTCGCCGTCCGCGCTCTCCGGTGTGTTGTAGTACTCAACCGTCGCCTCTCGCCCTTCGGCCTCATAACGTTGCAGGGCCTGCTCTACCATGTCCACCGTGTAAGCCACAGGATGCGCTTTGGTGGCGCTAAATTCCGTACTGGGCAGAACCTGATACCAGCCGGAGCCGAACAGCAGCCCATCCCGCCGGACCACCCACGAATGCTTGTACTCCTGGTTGCCGGTGGCAAGGTTCTGGAAGAGATAGTCCACCCACAGTCCCTCTTCGGTCGCGCTGAGCATCAGGTCGCCGAAACGATAGCCGGTGACGTCGACGCCCAACTCTTCCTTCAGGTCCATGCCAAGCAGATCCGGGTTGGCGTGGGCGATCAACTGATCACTCTCATCGAAGATGAAGACATAATATTCGCCGTCCGCGCTCTCCGGTGTGTTGTAGTACTCGACCGTCGCCTCCCGGCCCTGGGCTTCATAACGCTGCAGGGCCCGCTCTACCATGTCCACCGTGTAGGCCACAGGATGCGCTTTGGTGGCGCTAAATTCCGTACTGGGCAGAACCTGATACCAGCCGGAGCCGAACAGCAGCCCATCCCGCTTGACCACCCAGGAATGCTTGTACTCCTGGTTGCCGGTGGCAAGGTTTTGGAAGAGATAGTCCACCCACAGTCCCTCTTCGGTCGCGCTGAGCATCAGGTCGCCGAAGCGATAGCCGGTGACATCGACGCCCAACTCTTCCTTCAAGTCCATACCCAGCAGATCCGGGTTGGCGTGGGCGATCAACTGATCACTCTCGTCGAAGATGAAGACATAATATTCGCCGTCCGCGCTCTCCGGTGTGTTGTAGTACTCGACCGTCGCGTGTCGGCCCTGGGCTTCATAGCGTTGCAGGGCCCGCTCTACCATGGCCACCGTGTAGGCCACAGGATGCGCTTTGGCGGCGCCCAACTCCAGACCGGGCAGGACCTGATACCAGCCAGAGCCGAAGATAAGGCCGTCATGACTGACGACCCAGGTATGTTTGTACTCATGGTTGCCGGTGGCGATATTGAGGAAGAAGTAGTCGACCCAGAGGCCTTCCTCGTCGACACTGTGCAGAAGTTCACCGTAACGGTATCCGGTGACATCGACGCCGAGCTCGCCAATTTCATCGCCTATGGAATACTGTCCGCGCAGCTCCTCTCTGGGGTGGCCGATGAGGATGTCGTCTTCGTCGATGAGGAAGACATACCATTCGCCGTCAAGGTTTGCGGGCGAGTTAATGTATTCGAGGGTGGCTTCGCGTCCTTCGGTCTTGTAGCGCTGGATGGCCTGTTCAACAAGATGGGCGGCGTAGCCTGGACGATCGGCCTTGGTGGGGGCGATACGGGAGAGATCGGGCAGAATCTGATACCAGCCGGAGGCGAATATCAGCCCGTCGCGGCGCACGGCCCAAGTATGTTTGAACTCCTGGTTGCCGGTGGCAAGGTTGAGGAAGATGTAATCGACCCATTTCCCCTCCTCGGTGGCGCTGGCTATCGCTTCGCCTTGTCGATAGCCGGTTATATCCACCCCTACAGGGCCATGCAGGCTCTCACCCAGCAGATCCGGGTTGGCGTGGGCGATTATCTCGTCGTTCTCGTCAGTGATGAAGACGTACCATTCGCCGTCCACGCTTTCGGGAGAGTTGTAGTAGTCAACGGTGGCTTCCCGCCCCTGGGCGTCGTAGCGTTGCAGAGCTTTCTCCACCATGGCCACCGTGTACCCCGAGCGATCGGCCTTGGTAACCTCCCTGCTTTCCGTGGTGACGGCGCCATCCATTTGCGAACTGGGTAGCATATATTGATCACAGCCGGACAGAAATACGGCGGCAGCCACCAGTACGGCTGCCAGTCTACTTAGCAATAAACGATTGGGCATCATTTGCCTCCTGTAGCGCTCTTCATTGAGAGCCGGTGGTTCCGGGCCGAACGGTTAAACATGCAGATTTCACAGCAACATACCGAACACACCTGCACCGAGCCATCCAGTGAGGTGTGTTCGGCAAAAGGAAAAAGCGTATGCTCTCCAGCTTGAACTCCTGCGCCAGAAATAATCACGTGCGCCTCTGCTGGAAAGAGGCGCGGATGGTTCAAGACACGACCGGTTTCGCTCTTTCGCCAAACCTGCGCACGTCTGACGAGCCGCAGCCAAATTATCAGGTTGCCGCCGAATCTACAAGCTGTCGGAGGCGGCGGCGGTCAAAACTGATCATTCCACAGTGTCTTGACACTACAAAGTCTTGGCGCGGCTGGCGATGCGTTCGGCGACGAGCGAAACGAACTCTGCTACCGGCATTCCATTCTGGCGGCCGCCGTCGCGCCGGCGCAGCGAAACGGTCTCCTCTTCAATCTCGCGATCGCCGACGATCAGCATGTAGGGGACCTTCATGCCCTGGGCCTGGCGAATCTTGTTGTTCATGCGGTCGCTGCTCAGGTCGGCGGAGACCCGCGCGCCGGCGTCGGTAAGCCGCTTCTCGATCTGGACTGCGTATTCGTTGTGGGCCGACGTAACGGGAATGACCCGCACCTGTTCGGGCGACAGCCAGACCGGGAAGTTGCCGCCGTAATGCTCGATGAGGAAGCCGATCATGCGTTCGTGCGTGCTGAGCGGCGCCCGGTGAATGCAGAGCGGGATCTCCTCCTCGCCGGCGGCGTTGATGTAGGAGAGGTCCAACCGTTCCGGCTGTGCGAAGTCGACCTGATTGGTGGCGAGGGTGAACTCGCGGCCGATGGCGCTCCAGATCTGCACGTCGATTTTGGGGCCGTAGAAGGCGGCCTCGTCCGGCTCCTCTTCAAACGGCACGTTGCCCTCGGTCATGGCCTGGCGCACCATCTCCTCGGTCTGCTCCCAGAGCGTTCGATTGTCGACGTACTTTTCGCCCAGTTTTTTGGGGTGATGCGTGCTGAGGCGCATGACAAAGCGGTCGATTTCGAACAGGTCGAAGTAAAGCTTGTAGAGATCGACGACCCCCATGAACTCCTGGGCGAACTGTTCCCGGGAGCAGTAGATGTGGGCGTCGTTCATCTGCATGGAGCGGACGCGCATCAGGCCGAAAAGCTCGCCGCTCTGTTCATAGCGGTAACAGGTTCCGTATTCGGCCAGGCGCACGGGCAGTTCGCGGTAGCTGCGCAGCTTGGAGCCGAAGATCTTGTGGTGCATGGGGCAGTTCATCGGTTTTACATAGTAGGTGACGCCTTCCATCTCCATCGGCGGGTACATGCTGTCCTTGTAGAAGTCGAGGTGCCCGCTGCGCAGGAAGAGGTCCTCTTTGGTGAGATGGGGCGTGCGTACGCGATCGTAGCCGGCGGCATCTTCGGTCTCTTTGGCCAGGCGTTCGAGCTCTTCGATGATGACGGCGCCGCGCGGCAGCCAGAGGGGCAGACCGGGCCCGACTTCCTCTTCGAAGATAAAGATCTCCAGTTCGCGGCCCACCTTGCGGTGATCCCGTTTCTTGGCCTCTTCAAGCTGATCGAGGTGTTTCTTCAGCTCTTTGCGGTTGCGCCAGGCGGTGCCGTAGATGCGCTGCAGCATGGCGTTTTTCTCGTCACCGCGCCAGTAGGCGCCGGCGACGCTGAGAAGCCTGAAGGCGTCGGCGACGATTTTGCCGGTGTGCTCGACGTGGGGTCCGCGGCAGAGGTCTTCGAATGTATCATGCTTGAAGGTGCTGATGACAGGCTTTTCGTCCGCTTCGTTGCCGTATTCGTCGATTTCGCCCTGGTCGAGGCCGTCGATCAGCTCTAATTTGTAGGGCTGGTCGGCGAAGAGCTGGCGGGCCTCGGCGGCGCTGACCTCGCGATAGTCAAATTCATGTTTGCCGCCGATAATCTGGCGCATGCGCTTCTCGATCGCTTTCAGATCTTCCGGTCGGAAGGTGTGGGGGGAGCCGTCCTGGTCGGCGCCGAGATCGAAGTCGTAATAGAAGCCGTTTTCGATCGGCGGACCGATCGCGAACTTGGCCTCGGGGTATAGTTCCAGCACGGCCTGCGCCATGACGTGGGCAGCGCTATGGCGAATTTTATACAGGCCATCGATTTTACTAGCCATCTCCGTTGCTCCTGTGTACTGCAGTGGGTGTGGTCAGGTAGGCTACCACTTCGTTTTGTGAATGCGAAGTGAGTCGCGGCCCGTGGACAGGTAAGACCACAGGCCGCCGAGGTTTGTCGCTAGCCACTATTAGTCAACCACGCAGCGCTCCACCAGGTAAGGTAGAGCAGCTGCTGCATCCCCTTTACCAACGGCAATGGGTTGATCCATTCACTCAGACGGTGGGCGTCGCCGCCGTCGGTAAGGCCCACGCAGACGGCGGGAATGTTACGGCTGAGGGGCACATTGGCATCTGTGCTGCTGACGCGCGCGTCAGTGCGCTCCTTGACGCCTATCTCCTGCAGAATGGTGGAGGCGGCTTGTACGAGCGGATGCTGAAAGGGGAGCGCGCCTGCGGGCCGATCGCCGATCTGTTCAAGGCGTAGAGTCAGGCCGTCGCGGTGTGCGTGGTGCGCCCGCACGTGGCGTTTTACGATCTTTTCTATCTGCCCGTCCAACCAGACGAGCGTTGGTGGAGATTCGCTGCGCAGGTCCAACTCCATCCACGCTTCCTGGGCGATGGTATTGACGGAGGTGCCGCCACCGATGCGGCCGATATTGAAGGTTGTACGGGGTGTTTGCGGCAGCGGTAGTTTCAGCATTTCTTCGGCCAGCGATACCAGGCCGTGAACAGCGCTGGCTGCGCCGAAATCACCCCAACTGTGGCCCCCCGGCGCGACGGCGGATGTGCGATAGCGGCGCACGCCGAGGGCCTGGTGGACGATGCGGCCCAGCCCCATTCCTTCGAGCACGATCACAGCCCCGAGGGCGCCGCGCCCGTTGCGGGAAGGGCCTGCGCTGCGCATTGCTCCATCCGCCTCTTTATCAAGCCGATCTACGACGCGGCGCATGCCGCGCAGGTCGCCCACACCCTCTTCCATCGAGTTGGCGACCAGCCAGATGTCGACGGGCGGGGGGGCGAGTTGCGTCAGGGTTTCGGCCAGAATGAGGAGGCCGGCAACGCCGGTCGAGTTGTCGCCGATGCCCGGTCCGCGGAGGAAGCCATTGTTCAGGCGGCGGAGGCGCAGATCGGTTTCGGGTGGGAAGACGGTATCGGTATGGGCGGAGACGAGCAGGGCGGGTTGGGCCTGCGGTCGCGGGCCGCGGACGCGGCCATAGACATTGCCCAATTGATCGCGCGTTACGTCGGCCAGGCCGATGGCCTGCATGCGGTTCTCCACCCAGGCGGCCCGTTCGGTTTCGGCGCCGGTGGGGGAGGGTATCTGCTGGACGGAGATGCAGAGGTCGATGAGTTGTTCGAGCTGGCCGGTATAGGCTGCGCCTGCGGCCTGCACTGCGCTCCCGTGGGGAAGCCCGTCAATCAACATGAAACACCTGTGGAAAGGTTTCTTTCGTCTCTGTATGTTAGCGCCGTAAAAGAAGAACAGGGGCGCCCGGTCGAGCGCCCCTGTATTTCAGGCTTATCACTGCGCCCAGAGGGCACCCGCCGAAGGTTTATTCATACCAGCCGGAGCCAATGATCAGTCCATCGTGACGCACGGCCCAGGCATGCTTAGTCTCCTCCTCGCCGGTGGCGGGGTTGACGAAGACATAGTGCACCCACAACCCCTCAGCGGTCGTTTCCACCATGTCGTCGCCGAAATGATAGCCGGCGGAGTCCAGGCCTAATTCTTCCTTCAAGTCCATACCCAACAGATCCTGATTGGCGTGGGCGATCAACAGATCATCCTCGTCGAAGATGTAGATATACCAGGATCCATCGACGCTTTCCGGCGTGTTGTAATGGGCGACGGTATTCTCGCGGCCATGCGCTTCGTAGTGGCGAAGCGCACGGTCGACAAAGGCAACCGTGTACTCAGCAGGATCCGTCTTGGTTACGCCCAGCGACAACGTCGGGAGTACCTGGTACCAGCCGGAAACGAAGATCAGCCCATCGTGCCTCACCGCCCAGGCATGCTTGTACTCCTGCTGGCCGGTGGCAGGGTTGAGGAAGATATAGTCTATCCATTTCCCCTCCTCGGTGGCAGTGGCGATCACTGCGCCGTGCTTATAGCCGGTGATATCGATGCCGGTCTCGTCCATCAGGCTTGCGCCCACGTAGACGGGATTGGGGTGGGCGATTAAGATGTTGTTTTCGTCGGCAATAAATACATACCACTCGCCGTCCACGCTTTCCTGGGAGTTGTAGTATTCGACCGTCGCTTCTCGCCCTTTGGCGTCGTAGATTCGCAGGGCCTTCTCTACCATGGCCACTGTGTAGCCAGGACGATCGGCCTTGGAAACGTGCCCGCCTTGCTTGGCGTCGGAACGGTCCGAACGGCCCATTTTATTCTGAAGGTCCGTTCTATCCATCCGGCCCGTTTTATCCTGGGAGTCCGTTCTATCCATTCCGCCCATTTTATCCTGAGAGTCCGTTCTATCCATTCGATCCGGATGAACCATTCGGTCCATGCGCGAAAGGGACGGTTTCCAGGTACGGGGTGACATCATGTGATAGCAGCCGGACAGGAAAACGGCGGCGGCCACCAGGACGACGGCCATTCTGATATGGAAAATACGATTGCGCATTGGTCTTCCTCCTAAAGTGCTCTTCATCGAGAACCGGTGCTACTTGGCCGGACGGTAAACATGCAGACTTCACAGAAATATACCGAACGTACCTACACCGAGCCATCAAGTGAGGTGTGTTCGGTAGAAGGAGAAGATATATACTCTCCAGCCTGAACTCCAGCGCAGAGAAGTTGTCTAATTCGCCGCTGCGTGCAGCGGCGAGATTGCTTCAGAACACTGTCAGTTTCGTCTCTGACGGAAACCCTGCTCATGTTTGACTGGCCGCGGCCAAAGTATCACGCTGCCGCTATCTCTCCCAAATTATGGAGCCGGCGGCACCATACCGAACCACGTTGTTCGGCAACGGCCCAGGTGGGAGATACTGGACTTGAACCAGTGACCTCTACGATGTCAACGTAGCGCTCTAGCCAACTGAGCTAATCCCCCGTATGTAAGGATTCAACTATAGCACAACGCAATTGCAGCCACAAATTACGGCGGTGCGGCGCAGTTCGGCAAAAGGGGGATAGGACGAGGGCGGGGGCGTACCGTTTGACCGCTTTCGTTGGCTGATGCACTGCCGTTTCGCTTTATGAGCGCCTATGCTGTACCGCTGCTGTTCTGGTGTATAATGGCAGGACCTCAGTGGTTAGTGGATAGCAGGCCCACTAACCACGAATCATTTTTCACCACAGCGTTCAGCCTCATGATGGAGAGCACAATGAAAGTTCTGATAACAGCGGGGTGGGTCGACAGATTTGTGGATGACTTCCGGCATGAGTTTCCGCAGGTGGAGTTTGTGCTTGCGGATACGGCTGAGGAGATCACGGCGCAGGCAGCCGACGCCGAGGCCGCCTTCGGCCCGATAAACAGCAGCCAGTTGCAGGCTGCGCCCAATATCCGCTGGATCCAGGCGTCCAGCGCGGGCGTGGAATGGATGCCCAATGTGCCAGAGTTGGCGGAGCGGGGGATAACCGTCTGCAATACGCGGGGCGCGCATGCCACGACGATTGCAGAGCATACGATGGGGATGCTGGTGTTCCTGACGCGCGGGTTTGGTCCGCTTCACAAAGCGCAACAGCAGCACGAGTGGGGTGTCCCCGAGGGCACGCGGCTGGTGGGTCTGGTTGGTCTGAAAATGGGCATCGTCGGCCTGGGGAATATCGGCCGGCAGATTGCAAGACGGGCGGCGGCTTTTGATATGGATGTGAGCGCGGTCGACGTCAATCCGATGGAGAAGCCGGACTATGTTTCGGACCTGCAGTTGATGGACGGCATGCCGGCGCTGTTGCGGGATTCGGACGTGGTGGTGGTGACAGTCCCAATCACTGCACAGACGCGGGGCATGATAGGGCCGGACGAACTGGCCCTGCTGAAGCAGGACGCCTTTTTCATCGTCATCTCGCGCGGGGGCATCATTGATGAGCCGACTCTGATCCGGATGTTGGAGGAGGGCAAGCTGGCCGGGGCGGCGCTGGATGTGGCAGCCACGGAGCCGCTGCCGGCGGACGATCCGCTGTGGGACGCGCCGAATCTGTTCATCACACCGCACAGTTCGCCCTCATCGGTCCAGACCACGTCCAATGTCAGGCACATTATGAGAGAGAACTTGAAACGCTTTCTGAATGGCGAACCGCTACAGAATACGGTAGGTATAGAACGCGGTTACTGATGTACGTTTAGATGGAAGACGCGCTTTCCCTGGATTGCGTGTAGGCTAAAAGCGGGCGAGAGTCGCGCGAGCCCAGGGTGCAGCCTTTGCGAGGCGTCCTGATACCAGAATGAAATCACACTTAAGGAGACCATAGCATGCAAGTCGTTGACGTTGTCGCTCACTGCCTGAAAGAGGAGGGCACGGAGATTCTTTTTGCCTATCCGGTAAACTATCTGATCGAATCGGCCGCCAAATTGGACATCCGCACAATTATCGTGCGGCAGGAGCGCATCGGCCTGCACATGGCGGACGCGATCAGCCGCCTGAGTTCGGGCGACAAGATAGGTGTCTTCTGCATGCAGTCGGGGCCCGGTTCAGAGAACGCATTCGGCGGCGTGGCGCAGGCATTCGGCGATTCCGCCCCGATCGTGGTGCTGCCGGGCGGCTATCCGCGGGCGATCAACCAGGTACAGCCCAACTTTAACTCTGCCCAGAGCTATGCTTCGGTCACCAAGTCGAGCGAGCAGTTGACGACGCCGGAGATGACGGCGGATGCGATGCGGCGGGCGTTCGCGGCGGTGCGAAGCGGGCGGCCGCGGCCGGCGCTGGTGGAGATTCCTGCCGATGTTTCCTCTGCGGAAGTGGCGGAGTTCGAGTACACACCTGTGCGGCCGCTGCGCTACGGGCCGGACCCGGCGGATGTGGAGCGGGCGGCGGATATGCTGGTGGCGGCGGAACGGCCGGTGCTCTATGCCGGCCAGGGTGTCCACTATGCCAAGGCGTGGGGCGCGCTGAAGGAGCTGGCGGAGCTGCTGGAGGCGCCGGTGACGACGACGCTCAACGGCAAGAGCGCCTTCCCTGAGACACATCCTTTGAGCCTCGGCTCGGCCAACCGTTCCCACTCCAGGGCGGTCGGAGAGTTTCTCAACGACGCCGACGTAATTTTTGGCATTGGCTGCAGTTTCAGCTTCACCAGCTTCGGAGTCCGTATGCCGGCTGGCAAGACGATCATCCATGCCACTTTGGATCCGGCCGATATCAACAAAGATGTCGTGAGCCAGCACGCTCTGGTCGGGGATGCCGAACTTACGCTGCGGGCGTTGCTTGCGGCTGTGTCGGAACGGTTGGGCGGGCAGACGCGGGGCAGGCAGGCCGAGATCGCGGCCAGGATTGCCGATAGTAATGCCAAATGGGAGAGCGAGTGGGCGCATAAGGTCAACAGCGACGACGCGCCGCTCTCGCCTTACCGGGTGATTCGCGATCTTTACGCGACGGTTGATGTGCCCAATACGATCATCACGCATGATGCCGGCAGCCCGCGCGATCAGCTTTCGCCTTTCTGGAAATCAGAAACGCCGCTCTCCTATATTGGCTGGGGCAAGACGACGCAGCTGGGCTACGGTCTGGGTCTGGCGATGGGCGCCAAGCTGGCCTGCCCGGACAAGCTCTGCATCAATGTGTGGGGCGACGCCGCGATTGGCTTTACCGGTATGGACTTTGAAACCGCGGTGCGGGAGCGCATTCCTATTCTGTCGGTTCTGTTCAACAACTTCTCGATGGCGATTGAGATTCCGGTGATGCCGGTCTCTCAACAGAAGTACGGCGCGACCGATATCTCCGGCAACTATGCCAAGATGGCGGAAGCGTTCGGCGGTTACGGCGAGAGAATTGAGACGCCGGACCAGATCATCCCGGCGATTGAGCGCGGCATCCAGAAGACAGAGGAAGGCGTGCCGGTGCTGCTGGAGTTCATCACTGCGAAAGAGACAGAGATCTCGCAACATATGTAACGGCAGTGGTCAGTGGCCGGTGATCAGTGGTTAGTGAATCGTAGATAGCAAATAAGGGAAATTGGCAGGTGGCCGGTGTTTTGAGGGTTTACCGGTCACCTGCCAGTGCATTTGAGGACGGACCAATGAGCCAGAACAGTGAACGAGTTCCTATCTGTGTAGTTGGTTGCGGCGGCATGGGCCATCGCCACACGATCGCGTACCACACGCTGGAAGAGACCGGCATGTCGAATGTGGAGTTGATGGCGGTCTGCGATATCAACCGTGACAATGCGGAGCGGGTCGCGGGCGAGGTGGAGCGTCTGTTTGATCGCAAGCCCCTGATCTTCACGGATCTGGACCGCATGCTGGCGCACCCGGACGTTGCCGCGGTCGATGTGGTTACGGACGGCTCCAGCCACCATGAGATCGCGACGGCGGCGCTGGCGGCCGGGAAACACGCGCTGGTGGAGAAGCCGCTGGGCATCACGATACGTGCGTGCCGCCGCATCATTGACGCGGCGGCAGGGAGCGGCACTGTGCTGGCGACCGCGGAGAATTACCGCCGCGATCCGGTCAACCGGATGGTGCGTGCGGTGATCGACGCCGGAATCATAGGCGACCCACTCCTGATGATCCAGACATCGCTGGGCGGCGATGACGTGATGTCGGCCACACCGTGGCGGCACTTGAAGGAGAAGGGGGCGATCGGCCTGGACATGGGCGTCCACTATGCCGATATTATCCGCTACTATCTGGGTGAATACGAGCGCATCTTTGGGCGGGGGTTGATCGTGGAGCCGGTGCGGCGGCGGCCCGTCGCCGAGAATCACCCGCTGATCTCATACCGGGAGCAGACGCGCACCTACCCGGAGACAGTTGAGGCGACGGGCGAGGACTCGATTCTGGCGCAGTATGCGATGCAGTCGGGGGCTACGGTGCAGTTTTCGCACCTGGGCGGTGGCAGGGGGAGCAGTCGTTTCGAACGCAGTGTTCACGGCCGCTGGGGCGCGCTGGACGTGCCGCGGGACCGGACGGGCGAGGCGGTGCGGCTACGGCTGGAGGAGCGGACGTTGGAGGGCAAGGAGATTTTGAGCCTGCTGCCCGACTTCTCTCTGAACGCGATCACCGCGCGGTTGTTTGGCGCGGATGGCGTTGTTTACGAACGGCCCGACGTGTCCCATGCCGAGATGGCGCTGGACGCCAGGCTGCTGGCGATCGAATATCACGACTTCGGTGAGGCGGTTCTGCAGGGCCATGCGCCGGAGGTGGACGGCCGCGACGGCATGATCGCGGTGGCGGCAATTCTGGGCGCGTATGAATCGGCGGCTGTGGGGCGCGCGGTCGGGCTTGAGGAGCTGCTGTCGGGCGCGGTGCGGACGTATCAGGAGGAGATCGACGACGCGCTGGGGCTGTAGCTGACGAGGCGGCGGGGCAGGCGTGGAGGGTGATCGGCAGTTGACGGTTGTTGAATGCGCGACCGCTTGGCTATTTGAGCGGGAGGTGCTCTTACCGAATTGCGGCTGTTTATTCGCTCTGCGTCGCGAGGGGATTGGGCGATACGACGTCGAGAAGCATTGGGTCTCCGGGGACATCCACCAACCAGCCAGCAACCCATCCCTGCTCTTCTTCTGCCGAAAAACTGTCGGTCAACGATACGAAAAACCAGCCGCTGTCTACGGTGCGGCCGAGCAGGCGCAGCTGTTCGCCGGGCGGGATAAGCCCGAGCGATTGGTAGCTTTCGCCGGGACCCTGGCGGAGATTCACCACGACGGAGGAGCGGGCATAGAGAGGGACAGCATCGGCGGCGGCAGGTGTCTCGGCGGCGTTGGCAGTGGTGACGGTCACCGCTGGTTCACCGGCAGAGACGATCGTTATCGATTGCCTTGACAGGGATGCCCGTTCTTCGGCCAGGCGCATCGCGACGCGCGCTTCTACAGTTGCCTCGACGGCGGCGGTGGCGGCGTACTGAGGGTGGTTCTTCGCCCGTTCTTCGGCCAGGCGAATGGCGACGCGTGCCTCTACAGTTGCCTCCTGGGCGGTGGTTGACACGGTCTGGGACCGAAACGCCAGCACGGAGAGGGCAAACAAGGTGATGACGAGGGGAATGGCGAGCGCGCCCAGCCAGACAAAACGCCGAGTCCTGCTGACGGGCGGGGGAATTTCGATGATGACTTCCGGCTTCAAGACGGGTACGTGGCGCCGGTGGATCGTGAGTGCGTTAGGTTGATGCACTGTCGCTTCGCTATCTGCGCGTGTGTGTGCGCTGCCCGGTTCGGCAGCATTCTGTTCGGCGGCGGCGGACGGCTCCTGGACCCAGCCGTCATCGTCAGCGGAGTTTGTCGAATGCGCGCCTGACTGTGTGGAGCGCGGTGCGTTGTGGTTAATCACTTTGCAACAAAGATCAGATGGACAGGATAGCGGAATTACGGTAGTTGTTGACGCCGACGGTTCCACTATGCAATAACGGACAGATCAACTCGGTAACATATCAGCTCGGAATTTGAGTGTATCACATGCGCTACGGCTTCGCTATATGCGCGCCGGGAGCAGGCACGCGGATTACGCAGAACGGACGAAGCGGCCCTTCACAATAGACACACTTCAACACGGAGGAGCGTCCGGGCCGGCGCCCCTGTGTCACGCTGGCATAATGTCACTCTGTCATAATAGATCGCACACTATTATTGAGACGACGAGGCCGCTCGTCTTAAAGGAGACCCCATGTACATCTCAATACAGGAAAACTTGCTGCCGGGCGCAACGCTGAACGAGAAGCTGGATTGCGCCGAGGCTCTGCAAATCGACGGTGTCGAAGTTCAGGGCCGATCACGACTTTATGAACGCATCAGCGAATACGAAGCTGCTTTCAACAATCGCACAGTCCGCATTTCCTCCATTTGCGGCCAGGCAGCGTTCGACTGGTTAGACCCGGACCCGGCCAAACGCCGGGCCAGCATTGACGAATCCAAGCGCAACCTGGAAGCTTGCGGTCACTTCGGCGCGGTCGGCCAGATAGTGCCGCCGATTTTCGGCCCGCCGCGGCTGCCGGATCTTTCGCCGCTCAAGGATGCGGTGGCGCTGGAAAAGGAGCTGCTGGTCGAGATCACGCGGGAGCTGGCCGCGTTCGCTGACAGTCATGGCACGCTGCTGTTGTTAGAGCCTCTCAACCGCTATGAGCAACATTTGCTGCGGCGGCAGGAGGACGGGGTGGAAATCATCCAGAAGGCGGGGGACCCTCCTGGTGTGGCTCTGCTGACCGATTTCTTCCACATGCACATCGAGGAAGTCGACACACCGGCGACGATCCGCAAGATCGGCCCGTACATCGGCCATGTCCACGTAGCTGACAATACGCGTGTCCAGCCGGGTATTGGTGACATCGACTGGCAGGCGGGCATTCAGGCTTTGGCCGACGTCGGTTTCAAGGGCTATCTGACATATGAATGCCGCGTTGCCGGCGAGCCGAAAGCGGCCCTGACGCAGTCGGTTTCCATGCTGCGGGAAACGATCGCGAGCGCACAGAACGACTAATCAGCGACGGCATGGCGCAGTGCATCAGCAGGCCCCTACAAGGCGATCATATCTTAGAGAAATCCAGTTGGTCAATCGGTTTCCTGAGCAGGATTTGTCCCGGGACGGGTGTTTATTTTTGCGGGCTTGACGGTCAATTACACTGGTGCAGAGCGACATTGGAGCCGGGGATGTCCTCTTACGTCGGTGTGGAGTATGTTCTGGACAATATACGTACGATCTGTCTACGGCCCAGCTGCCCTGCTCTATGAGAGGTGTGAATCGACGCGTCAGACCCATTTCAGAGTGGCGGCGCGGCTCTGACGAATCTCCGGTTCGCTAAAGCGGAGCCGGCAACGCGCGGCCTGTGGGCCTCGATTGCCGGCTCCTTTTTTTTATCCTGAAAACCTGCCCCTCAGAATCCCGATCCAGGAAGCTGAATCTGATTCCCGGTGCGGCCGCCTCTGGTTGCGGGCCGCGCGCAGCGGCCCCGGTTCTCGGATCCACTGTAACTACTAAGCCATATACAGTGTCTGTCTTGACCAGCCCTTTATCCCTGCGGCCATTCAGACTATCTGATAGCGTATTCGGTTGGCGGCAGCCACGTTGCTGGAGCCGCACGGCTGGAATGCGCACACAAGGTGGGTGAGGGATGGTTTTGTAGGGGGGCGTTGCGGGGGCGCAGCCCCTGCACAAGGGAGGCCGCTTGCGGCCGACCGCCCAAAATACAACAATGTGGGGAGAAAGAACACCTTTGCTCCTCTTGTTCAGGGTTGCGAATCAGTTGCGGCTGCGTAGTTACGATCCGCTTAACGAGGTGCATCAGCACCTGCGTTTCTCGTCTTAGATACTTTGAAATCGACGTATTTTGCGTAGAGGCAGTAGTGCCACTACGCCGCGAAAGCATCCTCCCCAATTCCTCTGCTTCATCTCCAGAATTTTTCCAGATTTCAGCGGTAGGCTGTAGAGAGTCAAGACGGTGGATAGGTTTCAGGCCATGGTCTGACCAGATCCGCAGTTCATTGCGTTATCAGTTCAGGAAATAGAGAAATGACCGATTCTTCAGTGCTGATCGACATGCAGAACCTTACGAAGGTCTATCAGATGGGGGAGACGAAGGTAGTCGCTTTGGACGGCGTTTCCCTTTCGATAGACGAGGGAGAATATGTCGCGATCGTTGGTACCAGCGGCTCTGGCAAGAGCACGCTGATGAACATTATCGGCTTATTGGACCGACCCACGGACGGGGTTTATCAGATTCGCGGCCAGAACGCTGGCGAACTGACGGGGAGGCAGTTGGCAGATTTGCGCAACAGGGAGATCGGATTCGTGTTTCAGCAGTTCAACCTGCTGGCGCGCGCCCCTGCCTGGCGGCAAGTGGAGCTGCCGCTCTTCTACGCCAACGTTGCTCGCAGTGCGGCTCGCGGGCGGGCGCTCGAGACACTGGCGCAGGTGGGTCTGGCTGACCGGGCAGACCACAAGCCGGAGGAACTTTCGGGCGGCCAGCAACAGCGGGTGGCCATCGCCCGCGCGCTCGTCAACCGGCCCAGCCTGCTGCTGGCGGATGAACCGACCGGCGCGCTCGACACCCGTACCGGCGAAGAGGTGATGGCGCTCTTTGAAAAGCTGCACGCGGAAGGACTGACGCTTGTCGTCATTACCCACGACCAGGAGGTCGCCGAACGGGCCCGTCGCGTAATTACAATGCGCGACGGCGCGATCATCTCCGATTCACGCGGCGCGGCGGCAGCTTCTGCAGAAGGAGGACACAGCGAAACAGGCGAACCCGCGCTTGCATCACTGCCGCGGCTTGTCACGATAGAGAAGGTCGAGGAGACGGTCTATGAAGCTGCTTAGGTATTTCCCGGTTGCTGTCGACAGCATCAGAGCCAATAAGATGCGGGCCAGCCTGACGATGCTGGGCATTATCATCGGCGTGGCCGCGGTCCTCATAATACTGGGGGTCGGACGCGGTGCGTCAGAAGACATTCTGGGCGAAGTTGCCAGCCAGGGCACAACCCGGCTGACGATCAGTCCCAGTACGGAGAACGAAGGAGAGAGCGCCGGCAGCGCTGTCGAGACGCTGACCATGGGCGATGTGAGGACGCTGTCCGACCCTGCCTTCCACCCGGATGTCAGGCAGGTGGTTCCCCAATATGGCGGCAACATCCAGCTGGTCGCCGGCAACGAAAACACGCGCGCCCGGGTGACAGGAACGACTGCGGCTTATGCTGATGTCCACAAACTGGAAATAGCCGAGGGCCGCTTTCTGACGGAGGACGAGATCACGCAGATGCGCAGTGTAATCGTCATCGGGACGACTGTGGCGACCGATCTTTTCGGGCGCACGCAGGTTGTGGGCGAGAGCGTGCGCATCGATGGCGAACCGTTCACGGTCGTCGGCGTGCTGGAAGAGAGCGGCAACGCGGGTTTCGGCAGCAATGACGACAGTGGGTTCATCCCGATTGGCGTCGCCCACGGGCGCGTCTTCAGCGTCCCCCGCTACCGGGGCGAATATGTCGTCACGTCGATATCGGCTGATGCGGTGAGCGAAGAGCGGGTGGATGCGGCAGAACAACAGATTGAACAGACCCTGCGTCTGCGCCACGGTCTTGGGGCGGACGACGACAGCGACTTCAGCATCAGCACGCAGGCCAGCCTGCTGGACACGATCGGCAGCGTCACCAGCACACTGACGCTGCTTCTGAGTAGTATCGCAGCCATCAGCCTGCTGGTGGGCGGCATCGGCATCATGAACATCATGCTTGTTTCGGTGACCGAACGCACCAAGGAGATCGGCCTGCGCAAGGCACTGGGCGCGCACACCAGCGACGTGTTGCTGCAGTTTCTGGTAGAGTCGCTGGTGCTGACGTTACTGGGAGGCCTGATCGGAATCGCGATCAGCTACGGGGCGGCTGTGCTGGTGTCAAGAATCCCCGGCTTCCCTATTGACGTTCTGATTGGGATCGACGCCCTGGTCATGGCATTGGGTGTCAGCGCCGGTTGTGGGTTGGTATTCGGGCTGTATCCGGCGATGCGGGCGACCCGATTGGACCCGATCGTGGCGCTGCGATATGAGTGAGGTTCATGTTGAGGACGAAGGTGAACGAACGGGAAGAGAGCGGTATAGATCAGTTGCGAATTCGCCTGCGATCAGACATCGAAAGCAGCGGATTCCGAAACGAACGACAGGCTACTTTATCGGTTGGAAGGGGCATAAATATGAACAGGAAATCTCTCTTACTTATTCTTAGCGCGATGGTGGTTGGCGCTGCGTTTGGCGTCGGCTATGCACTCTTTTTCGGCCCGAATCCGCCAGAACAGATAGCAGCCAGAACAGTGTTGGCGGCCAGCCCGGTGCCGGCAACCGGTACGGAGCCGGTAACCGGTCTTGAGACCACGCTCATCCGCCCGGCGGACACGGCCGTAGACAGCGTCACCGCGGCCGGCAATATCGAGCTGGTGGACACGACGCAGGTGGTTGCGCAGGTCGACGGCTACGTAGAAGAGGTGCTGGTGGAAGTTGGCGACGTGATCAGCGACGGTGACCTGCTGGTGGCGCTGGAGCGGGGCGATCTGCGGCGCGTGGTGGACCAGGCCAGTATCAATCTGACGACGGCTGAACTGCAGCTTGAAAATCTGCTGGCGGACGCCAGCGCAGCCGAGGTGGCCGCGGCGGAAGCGGACCTGAAATCGGCCCAGGAAAGTCTGGCCGAAGTGCAGAACGGCGCCAGCGCCGGTGCGTTGGCGGCCGCGCGCAGCAATGCCGGCTCGGCTTGGGCCAGATACAATGACCTTCTGGATGGGGCCAGCGAGAATGAACGGATCCAACTGGCGGCGGCGGTGGAAAACGCACAGGTATCTATGCAGGAAGCCCAGACCGAGTATGACAAGGTGGCTTGGCGCGAGGATGTGGGTATGACGCGGCAGGCGGCCCAGTTGCAGCAGTCGACAATCTCCTATGAGTCGGCGCTGGCGGCCTATGAGGAGGCGGTTGCGCCGGCCTCCACAGCGGATTTGCAGTCGGCGCTGAGCCAGGCCCAGACCGCGCAGCAGCAGTTGGACGATCTACTGGCAGGACCGACGGCCGTGAACATCGCGGCAGCTGAGGCGCAGGTCGCTGCGGCCCAGTCCAGACTGGACACACTGGTGCGCGGCGCGGATGAAACGGATGTCGAACTGGCGCAGTTGTCGATCGAGCAGGCGAAGCTGACTCTGCTGGAGGCAAGGATTGACCTGGTGAATGCAGAGTTGGCCGCCCCCGTTGCAGGAACCGTTCTGCGGGTCAATGTGGATGAAAGCGACCGGATTTCAGCAGGAGCAGTCGCGATCACGATAGCGGACCTGAGCCAGCTGCAGTTGACGATCGACGTCGCCGAAGTCGATATTCCCAAGGTCAGCGTCGGCCAGCTGGCAGACGTCACAATCGATGCCTTCCCCGATACGGTGTTTGCCGGGATGATCAGCGGCATCGAGCCATCGAGCAACGCCCAGGAGGGAGTGATTGACTACCCGGTGACGGTGCGGCTGATCGATGAAGCGCTGACGCACGTGCGGCCGGGCATGACGGCTGTTGCGACGCTGCGCAGCGAAATGGCGGACGCCCGCTGGCTGGTGCCCACGACTGCAGTGCAGGAGTACAACGGCGAGACGGTTGTGGTCAAGACGGGAGACGAACAGACGCTGCCGGTCACGGTGGCGGTGGAAGGCGTTCAAGGCGAATGGACTGTTGTTCGATCAACGCAGTTGCAGAACGGCGATGAGGTACTGGGCGCGACCACTTTTGTCAGTCAGGACGACGATTGGACGCCCTTCTCTGGCGACGGGCCGCCTCCCGGTGGTGGGCGCCCCTAGGAGATGGGAGGGCAGCTCTTGGTGAAAGGGCAGTATTTGGGGCTCGTCGACCTTCCTTGAGCGCTGACAGATTTGCAAGAAATTGCAGGGAGTTTAGCTCAGGAATCAGCGACCATCCGTGGCAGAAACTTTGCGCATACTTGCCAGGACTCCATCTAACCTATGCAGGGCCAGAGGGAAAGTGTCGATGTTTCATCAACAGAGCCTACGGGGGGAGGGCACCCACAAGGGGTGCCCCTACGGACATGATTTTTGTTGGCAGCCGACAGGTTGGTGGAGCGGCCCTGCTGGTATGAATGCGTACGGTTGGTGAGCGATGGCTTTGGAGGGGGGCGTTGCGGGGGCGCAGCCCCTGCACAAGGGAGGCCGCTTGCGGCCGACCGCCCACAGAAAGACGAGGAGAGAGAAACACCTTTACCCGCCTCACCCAGGATCGCGTATAGTTTTGAACCGTCCACATGCAAAGGAGCCGGACCTGATGCCGGTCGAGCAACTTGCCTTAGCGGTAGAAAGCAGTTATAAGGGGCCTGTGCCAGAAGAACACATTCTGATTGTTGACGACGACCGCGAGATCGTGCGCCTGTTGCGAAGCTATTTGCAGCGGGAGCGGTACGCGGTGTCCGTCGCGTATGACGGCGAGAGCGCGCTGCATGCGCTGCGGAGAGAGTCACCGCAGTTGATGCTGTTGGATCTGATGCTGCCGGATAAGGACGGCTGGGAGATCACGCGCACGGTCCGCGGCGACGAACAGCTGGCCGACACGCTGATCA
The DNA here is from genome assembly GCA_965116395.1 of Caldilineaceae bacterium. Classification (GTDB taxonomy): domain Bacteria; phylum Chloroflexota; class Anaerolineae; order Caldilineales; family Caldilineaceae; genus Bin5. The sequence continues at coordinate 2,319,054 of OZ220684.1, read as the reverse complement.
TCATGCTGACGGCTCGGGTCGAGGATATGGACAAGATTATCGGTCTGGAACTGGGTGCGGATGATTATGTCACGAAGCCGTTTAATCCCCGCGAAGTGGTGGCGCGGGTGCGGGCGCTGCTGCGGCGTACACAGCGGGGGACGGCGCGAGTGACGGCGCTGGTTGTTGGCGGTCTGCAGATGAATGTGGACCGCCGGGAGGTGCAGGTGCGTGGCACAGCCGCAGAATTGACGCCGACTGAGTTCAATCTGCTACAGACGCTGATGGAAAGCCCTGGCTATGTCTTCACGCGCACGGAGCTGATGGATAAGGCATTGGGGTACGACTACGACGGGGTCGATCGGATGCTGGATAGCCACATCAAGAACCTGCGGCGCAAGGTCGAGGTCGATCCTCGCAGGCCGAAACTTATCCAGACGGTGTATGGCATCGGTTACAGGCTGGCGGGAGAGCGGGAATGAACCGGTTATGGGTGCGGCTGAGCCTGGCTTTCGCGGCGATCGTTATCATCAGCTTTGGCGCCATCTCGTTCACGGCGCGCCTGTACTTCGCCGACAACAATCTGCGCTCGCTGGCTCTTGCCTATTTTACCAGAGAGGCCGGCCTGATCGATCGATTGGAGGCGTATTATGGCGACCGCGGAAGTTGGCAGGGCATCTCGACACTGCTGGAAGGCGCCGATTCCGCGCTCTTTTTCAACGCCGCCAACAGAAGAATCCTCATTCTGACAGACCCGGAGGGCCAGGTTCTCTACACAACCGCGGGCGCGGACAGGCCAAGCCGCCAAGAGGCGTCCCAATTGCAAGAGGCTCTACCCATCAGCGTCGATGGGCGCATCGTCGGCTTCCTCGATCTGATCCAGCGAGAACGGCCGTCCGGACGTCAATTCAGTTTTGAACCACCACCAGATGACATCTCGTCGGGTCTTGGGGAACGGGCCAGAGAATTCCTGTTGCAGGTTCTTCTGATTGGCGCGGTACTGGCGACCGTCTTCGGCATGCTGGTGAGTCGCTGGCTCTCTGCGCCCCTCATCCATCTTGTGGCCGGGACGCAGGCCATTGCCAAGCGTGATCTCAGTTTTCGGGTGGCCGAACAGGGCAGTGCCGAGATGCGGGAGGTGTCAAATTCCTTCAACATGATGGCTGCGGCGTTAGAGGACGCGGAGACGCTGCGGCGCAGCATGTTGAACGATATTGCCCACGAACTGCGCACGCCCCTCACTGTTCTGGAAGGCAATCTGCGGGCGATTCTGGATGATGTCTACCCTCTCGAAAAGACGGAAATCGCCCGCCTGTATGATCAGACCCGCCTTTTGCACCGGCTGGTGGACGATCTGCGGCTATTGGCGCAGGCGGAGGCGCGCCAGTTGCCGCTGCAGCGCACGCCCAGTGATCTGGTCGTTCTGCTGGAGGAGGAGGCGGAGCTTTTTGCGCCACTGGCAGGAGAGAAGAATATCTCTCTTGATACCAGTTTGCCGCGGTCATCGGTTCTTGCTGCCGTCGACCGCATGCGGTTCACGCAAGCTTTGCAGAATCTGCTGACCAACGCATTGCAACATACGCCGGCCGGCGGGGTGATCAGGCTTTCTTTGCGGACGGAAGAGGAGACTGTCGCGATCACTGTGACCGATAACGGTGACGGCATCGCAGCGGAAGACATTTCACGTGTTTTTGACCGCTTCTACCGGGTCGACAAGAATCGAACCCGTGACACCGGCGGCGTTGGGCTTGGCTTGGCGATCGCGCAGGCGCTTGTCGAGGCCCATGACGGAGAGATCGAGGTGTCCAGCGCAGGCGTGGGACAGGGCAGCACGTTTACAGTTCGGCTGCCGCTGGCGGGGGGAGAGGATGTTCGGGAGCCTGAACCCGCACAACGATTAGCAGCGGACATCTCTGAATGAGAACCCGGGCAGTTGCGTCCCTAGTGAATCAGGTACGGGGCAAGACGCCGGAGGCTTCGCTGGCATGCGGCTGTGGTCCATGAATCTTTCCTGCCGATAGCTATGGCAGGCGCAGCTCTCTAAGTAGCTACTCAGTCATAGTCAGTTCGCGACACTGATTGAGACGAGCGAAGGGGTCTTTCACTCCTCGTTTTGAGACGTTCCCCCGGAGGCTTCGGCCCGCTAAGGCCCCTCAGGGAAGGCGGTCAGGTCTGCGGCCCTCCGTTGTGCGGGCCAATTGCCCCGCAACGCCCCCTGAAAACCCGCTCCCCGGCCATACGCCATCGCCGTTGCCAGAGGGCGGCGTCATTCTCAGACGTGACCAGTCAGCCTGAATGGCGGCATGGATGAAGGGCTGGTCAACCATGGCAAGGGCCGGTCCAGATCTGCACTGCAGATGGCATCAGGGCCGTACTGCAGCAATCCTGTCTGTCCGTCAATTTCAGTACTTCTTACAGGTGGGGGCATGAAACGCTGAAAACGAAAAACTGACCGCTTCAGACATACCGTCTTCCCCCGGGCCAGACCATTCAAAAGGTTCTGAACACGATGCACTGCACTTGGATGGCCTATACGCCCTCTTTTGTGATCGCGCACAACTTATAGCTGTGTAGTTACGTCCAAATTTTCCTGTATGTGCAGGATGAATGAGGCATGCTATATTTGCGCCAAGGACAAGAAAACGCTGGTTGGAGCTGGAACTCCACCGGCGGTGAGCCACCAGGAGTGGGCTGATGGATGGCGGCTACGGGTCGACCGCCGATCTGGGAAGCAGTGCCGCGGTCTGATTGAATCAAACGGTCAATGATGAGCCATTCATACAATGAGGTAGGGACGAATGTTGCGAAGACGGAACAGTTTGCCATTTCTGGCCGGTCTGGGTGTTTTGTTGGCCATCGTCGTCATTAGTTCATACACGAACCTGGCTTCGGCACAACAGACTTCGACGGGCTCCACACTCTCTGCGCCCGTGCTGACCGCGCAGGCCGAAGAGGGCAAGATAGAATTGCGTTGGACGGTGGTGACCGACGCGGCGCGTTATGAGTTGTGGACGTGGACCAGCACTGACCTCTATCAACAGTTGGACGACGGCTCCCTGACCGGCACGACCTACAGTCATATCGATCTCACGGTGGGGACGACATATCATTACTGGGTACGCGCCGTGAATGCATCAGGCGAAACGAGTGTTTGGTCAGAGCGAAAGGCAGTGACTGCTATCGCGCCGTCGTCAAATGCAACGCCGACGCACACGGCGACACCGACCTCGACGACATCCATACTCTTAGCCCCTGTGCTGACCGCGCAGGCCGGCGAGAGTGGAGTTAAGTTAAGTTGGGAGGCGGTGGCCGGTGCAGTCCGCTACGTGTTGTGGGCATGGACCAGCGCCGACGGTTCGCAGCGGTTGGACGACGGCTCTCTGACCGACACGAGCTCCAGTCATACGGACGTTGCCGTAGGGACGACTTACTACTACACCATCAAGGCAGTGAACAACGAAGGACAAACAAGTGAATGGTCAGAGTACGCGTCCCTGACTTGGGCCGGAACCGCCGCCACAGCAACGGCTACGGCCACAGCGACACTGCAAAGCCAACAGCAGAATCTGCCAGCCACAGCAACACCTACAGCAACACCTACAGCGACACCGCAAAACCAACAGCAGAATCTGCCAGCCACAGCAACGGCCACAGCAACACCTACCGACGACCAGCCAGCTCAGAACGTTCCGGCTACGGGTGCTCCTACCATTAGCGGCACAGCGCGAGTCTGCGAAACGTTGACGGCAGGTGTCTCGAACATTGCGGACGAAAACGGACTTGAAAATGTCAGTTTCTCTGTCACATGGTCTGCCGGTGGAGGATATTTGCGGAAGCAAACGGTCGACAGGTTCACTTACATAGTTCAGACTATGGACCTGGGACTGACGCTCAACGTGTCGCTTCACTTCGATGACGACGATGGTTACTCCGAGTTTGCGGAAAGCGTGAACACAGCGGTGGTCGTTGCAGCGGCGGCTCCGAGAGCGCCCAATGCCCCTGGGCGAGTCAGAGTTCAAACGCCAGAAAGCGGGAAACTCTCAGTGTCTTGGGAAGGCCCTTTTTCAACACATTGCCAGGACGGAGGCTCACCAGTTACTGGATTCAAAGTGCAGTGGAAGGAGGCCGCAGACGACTGGGGAACGCCGGAAGACGTATCGGAAGCGACTGGGACATACGATGGATCGCCTGCATCGTACACGATTAACGGATTGACGGACGGTGTGCAATACTCGGTTCGGGTACTTGCTAGAAATGCCATCGGCTACGGTGCTGCATCTGCAACAGTCACCGCCAGTCCACAAGAATAGGCGACGCAGCATTTGCCAATGTCTGGCACTAGGCCGATGACGCCTTGCCATACCAGAGTCAAATAGTGAACATTAGAATTCTTCGCTCATGGCCAAGGTGGGCGGCGCGAACGCGAAGATACAACGGGGTCCATCATCACTGAAGCAACAAGGAAAGGCCGCAGGTTCTTCGCCCGCGGCCTTTGTGAACTTGGTCCCAAAAGCCGAACCACGAGCCAAGGTGCATAGTGGAGCCATTCACACAGCCCGCCTGCCCCAGCCGCCCCTAAGAACAATCTACAAGTACTATAGTGCGCGCTCTTGTCCTGTCGCCGGCAGAGGCCTGTGTTTGACGCGCCACTGAAGACTGCATTGACTTTTCCGTTGCCGATTCTTATAATCATGGGACCGCATCCGCTGATCGACAGCTGATTTGCATTTGTACACCGAAGCCGGCAATGACAGATCACAATCCTCAAATGGCCGCCGATGACAACAGGCCCCACGGTGCAACCAATCTGGCTGTCGTCGCCATCGGCGGCAACTCCCTTATTGCCGACAACAACCGGCCGGAGATAGTCCACCAGTGGGATGCGGTGCATGAGACGACCGGGCAGATTGCCGGCATGATCGAGAGCGGCTGGAAGGGCGTCGTGGTCACCCACGGCAACGGGCCGCAGGTGGGTTTCATCCTGCGGCGCAATGAGTTGGCTCTCGGCGAAGTCCACACCATCCCCCTCACCCTGGTCGTCGCGGACACGCAGGGCAGCATCGGCTTCATGCTGCAGCAGGCGCTCAACAACGACTTCCGCGAGCGGCAGATCCAGCGCGAGACCACCACCATCATCACGCAGACGCGGGTGGAGGAGGACGACCCGGCGTTCGACAACCCTTCCAAGCCGATTGGCAGTTTTCTGGATGAGGAGACGGCCCGCAGCTTTGAGAGCAGGGGCTGGCACGTTGTCGAGGATGCCGGGCGCGGCTGGAGGCGGGTTGTTTCGAGCCCGAGGCCGGTGGAGATCGTCGAAATCGAGGCGGTTCGCCAGTCGATCGAGATGGGCTGGGTGGTGGTGGCCTGCGGCGGCGGCGGCATACCGGTTGTGCGCGACGCCGACGACAAACTGCAGGGCGTCTCGGCGGTGATCGATAAGGATATGGCGAGCAGTCTGCTGGCGGTCGATTTGGGGGCGGACCTCTTTCTGATCAGCACCGGGGTGGAAAAGGTGGCCCTGCACTTTGGCAAGCCCGAACAGATCGATCTGGAGCAGCTCACGGTTGCCGAGGCCAAACGGTACCGGGCGGAGGGGCATTTTGCCGCCGGTAGTATGCAACCCAAGATCGACGCGTGTATTGAATTTCTGGAAAACAGCAATAATCCCCACGCTTACTGCCTGATTACCAATCCGCAAAATCTGGGACGGGCGCTGGCAGGGAAGACGGGGACAAGGATCAGCTTATAAGAGTCAGTTTTTAGTTTTCAGGTAACTACTGAGCCATATACAGCGTGTGTCTTGACCAACTCTTCATCTTCGCCGCCATTCGGGCTTTGTGATGGTGTATTCGGTTGGCGGCAGCCACGTTGGTGGAGCGGTACTGCTGGAATGAGCACACACGGTCGATGAGCGATGGTTTTGGAGGGGGGCGTTGCGGGGGCGCAGCCCCTGCACAAGGGAGGGCGCTTGCGCCCGACCGCCCAAAATAAAACAATGCGGGGAGAAAGAACACATTTGCTCACCTCGTTCGGGGTTGCGAATCAGTTGCGGCTGAGTAGTTACAAAATCAGTTTTTGGTAGTCAGTTTTTCGTTTTCGGTAGCGCCGTGCGTGGATGGCGGAGCGCGACCAGAGTGAACGAGTGGAGTTGCAGTTACTGAAACCCGGGTATGAATTCTCTAACATATAATCAGGAGTAGGTTCGAATGCAAACCGATTTGCGCGGTCGCAATTTTATCAGTGATATGGACTTCTCGAAGGAGGAGATCGAGACGGTTCTGGACGTAGCGCATACGCTCAAACGGGAGCGGGCGCTGGGGATCGGCCATCCGCTTTTGCGGGACAAGGCGCTGGCCATGCTCTTCTTTTTCACGAGCACGCGCACGCGCTCCAGCTTTGAGGCCGGCATGGCGCAACTGGGAGGGCACGCGGCGTTCATCGACCACGAGACAACCCAGATCAGCCATGGCGACACCGGCAAGGAGATCGGTGAAATCTTTGGGCGCTACTATGACGGCATCGCGATCCGCCAGTGCGACTGGGACATAGGCAATGGCTATATCAACAGCGTGGCGGACGCCAGCCGGGCGCCGGTGCTGAATATGCAGTGCGACATCTATCATCCGTTCCAGATCCTGGCCGATCTGATGACGATTTTTGAAAAGGTCGGCGATCCCCGGGGCAAGACGATAAACGTCAGCTGGGCCTATGCGAGCAGTTATCAGAAGCCGATTTCGGTGCCGCAGAGCCTGATCTTGCAGATGACCCGTTTTGGCATGAATGTGCGGCTGACCCATCCGCCGGAATACAAGCTTATGCCGGACATCGTGCAGCAGGCCAAAGACAACGTCGGGCAACACGGCGGCAGCTTCGAGATTCTCGACGATTTCGACGCCGGGTTCAAGGGCGCCGACATCCTCTACCCCAAGAGTTGGGGTGCGTTGCTGACGACCGATGACGATGAGAAGAGCGCTCAGATTGGCAGCCAGTACACGGACTGGATCACCGACGCCCGCCGCATGGCGCTGGCCAACGACAATGCTTTGTATATGCACTGTCTGCCGGCCGACCGCAACATCGAAGTCACCGACGAGGTCATTGACGGCCCCCAGTCGATTGTTTACGATGAGGCGGAAAACCGCATGCACGCCCAGAAAGCGGTGATGGCTCTGACGATGCGATAGTAACTGCAGTGGTCGGTGGTCAGTGGTTAGTGGTCAGAAACACCGTGGATGTCCAACTAGTGGTAGTTGCGTGAAATGAACGAGAAACTTTGAGATGAATGGAAATGAGAGAGGCTCCTCCCGGCGCATAGTGGTCACCGGTATGGGCATGGTGACGCCGCTGGGGCACGATTTGGAAAGCTCCTGGGCGGGGTTGATCGCCGGAAAGTCGGGCACTGGACGTATCACCCACTGGGACCCGACCGGTTTTCCGACGCAGATCACCGCCAGGGTCAATGATTGGGAGCCGCGAGACTATATGGACCGCAAAGACGTGCGCCGCACCAGCCGCGGTACGCAGTTGGCGTGGAAGGCTACGCAGGAGGCGCTGGCCCACTCCGGTCTGGATTTATCGGAGGAGGACCGTTCGCGCGTGGGTGTGGAGATGGGGCTGGCATTCGGCGGCTGGGATATTGTTGAGGAGGAGGGCCGCAAGCTGGAGGAAGGCGGACCCAAGCGCTTCAATCCGGCCAGCGCGACGGCTGCGCTGATCAGCGGCGCGCCGACATTTATCGCGATCAAGTGCGGCATCACCGGCCCCACGAACAGCCAGGTGACGGCGTGCGCGACCGGCATTACCAGTATCGGCGAGGCCGCGCGCCGCATCCAGCGCGGGGATGCGGATGTGATGCTGGCCGGCGGGGCGGAGGGTTATCTGACCAAGATGGCGATCTCCACGTTCAGCCGTCTGGGCGCGGCCAGCACGCGCAACGACGAGCCGGAAAGCGCGTGCCGTCCGTTCAGCGGCGACAGGGACGGTATGGTCGTGGGCGAGGGCGCGGGGGCGTTTGTGCTGGAAACGCTGGAGCATGCGCAGGCGCGGGGCGCGCAGATTCTGGCCGAGTTCGGCGGTTACGGGCTGAGTGAAGACGCCTTCGATATGGTGGCGCCGGATCCGGGCGGACATGGCGCGACCGAATGTATGCGGATCGCGCTGCGCGAGAGCGGTCTCGGCACCGATGAGATTGACTGGATCGTCGCGCACGGGACCGGCACAATTTTGAACGACAAATCAGAGACCGCGGCCATCAAACGGATCTTCGGCGAGGATGCCTACAACATTCCGATCACCAGCCTGAAGAGCAGCATCGGCCACGCCATGGGCGCAGCCGGCGCGCAGAGCGCGGTCGCGATCGTGCAGGCGATGCAGACGCAGCGCATTGCGCCGACGATCAACTACAATGAGTTGGACCCGGACTGCGACCTTGACTACGTGGCCAATGTCAGCCGCGTCCGCCAGGTCGATGCCGGTCTCTGCAACGGCTTCGGGCTGGGCGGCCAGAACGCTTCGTTAATTCTCAAACGTTTTACAGCAGTGGATAGTGGTTAGTGGCTAGTGGTTAGCAACTGCGGGAGAGTGGGACGGGATTCACTTTCACTGTCCGCTATATGGAGATGGAATAATGCGTATCGAAAATCCCTTTCGTAAAGTTGAACGGTTGAAGCGGGTCAAGAATCTGCCCACCAATCCCCGCGAAGAGCGGGTGCCGCCGGGCCAGTTTGTGACCAATAAATTTCCGGTGTTGACCTATGGCCCGACGTATCAATACTCTTCTCTGGATGGTTGGAATCTGTCCATCTTCGGGCTTGCCGGGGAAAAGCTTTTCTCATGGGAAGAGTTGACGGCACTGCCGACCAAGACCCAGACCGTTGACATCCATTGCGTGACTCGTTGGAGCAAACTGGACACGACCTGGACGGGCGTGCCCTGGCGGGAGTTTCTGCGCCACATCGAAGTCGACCCGGCAGCCACGCACGTGATGGCCCACTGCGACGGCGACTACACGACAAATATCGCGCTGGATGTGCTCGACGACGACGACACAATGCTCGCCTACCTCTATCAGGGCAAAGCTATCGAACCGGACCACGGCTATCCTCTGCGGTTGCTGGTGCCGAAGAAATATTTCTGGAAGAGTGCCAAATGGCTGCGGGGTTTGGAGTTTATGCGCGGCGACCGGCCCGGCTTCTGGGAACGCTACGGTTACCACATGGAGGGTGATCCCTGGCTGGAGGAACGGTTCAGCTAGCTTTCAGCAGTCACACACAGATGTCGGACACAACCGTTGCCGGGCGCCCACCGGGCTCCTCTGAATCGAAGAATGGCCCGCCGCTTCACTCGCCATTGGCAGTGAAACGTACGGTCACGGCCCGCATCCCCACTGCTGACGGCGCCTTCTGTCTGCATCATTTCCGCAGCGAATGGGACGGCAAGAACCACCTGGCCCTGGTACTCGGTGACGCCGAGGGCGAAGATCTGCTGGTGCGCATCCACTCTGAATGTTTCACCGGCGACGTACTCGGCTCTCAGCGCTGCGACTGCGGTGACCAGTTGACGCGGGCGATACAGGCGATCGCTGCGGAAGGACGGGGTGCGCTGATCTATCTGCGGCAGGAGGGGCGGGGCATCGGCCTGGAGGAGAAGCTGCGCGCCTACAATCTGCAGGACGAGGGCTACGACACTGTTGACGCCAACCTGCTGTTGGGCCACCAGGCCGACGAACGGGACTACACCGCGGCCGCGCTGATTCTGCAGGAGTTGGGCGTAGAGTCGGTGCGGATGCTGACGAACAATCCGGCCAAGATCGAAGGGTTGGCCGGGCTGGGCATAGGGGTGCGGGAGCGTATCCCCTTGCAGATGCCGTCGAATCCGGAAAGCCATGCCTATCTGGAGGCTAAGGTCGCGCGGATGCGGCACATCATCAAGCTCAACGGGCAGAATCCGGCAGAAACAAATGGAGAGGGTGAAGAGGAAGAGCACCTCGCGCTTGGCCTGGTGGAAGCGTACCGGCCGCAACTCGATGGATTGCGGGCCCGTATACAGAGCCGCCGCGGCGGTGTGGAAAGAGAAGAGGGGAGTAGGAACGCATCGCTGCTCGCTGCTCGGCCGTTCGTCACGCTCAGCTATGCCCAGAGCCTGGACGGTTGCCTGACCGCCAGCCAGGGAACGCCTTTCCCGATCAGCGCGCCCGCCTCGCTGACGATGACCCACGCGCTGCGGGCCGCCCACAGCGCGATTCTGGTTGGCATCGAAACGGTGCTGGCCGACGACCCGGCATTGACGGTGCGGCTGGTTTCCGGTGACAACCCGCAGCCGGTAGTTCTCGACTCGCAGCTGCGCACGCCGCCGGACGCCCAGCTTTTGCGCGGCGGCGTCTGGATCGCGACCACGGCCGAAGGAGCGCAGGCGTCTCGCCGGCAGCGGCTGGAACAGGCTGGCGCACGCATATTGACTTTGCCGGCAGACGAAGATGGGCGCGTGGATCTGGCCGCTCTTCTCGCCTGCCTCGGCGCTGAGGGCATCCGGTCGTTGATGGTCGAGGGCGGCGCACGCGTGCTGACCAGTTTCCTGGAAAACGGCCTGGCGGACTATGCGGTGATCACGATCGCGCCGGTCTTTCTGGGCGGTTATCAGGTGATCCAACCGGCGGGCGCGGGGAACGAGCTGCGCGCGGTGATGCCGCGATTGCAGAATGTCGAGCAGGTGCAGTTGGCGACCGATACGGTACTGTGGGGGGCGTTTGAAAAGAGAGTCAGCCGGAACGGCAGGGCTGCGACGTGACTCTTGCCGTCCATCGTGTGAAGCGGCGCGCAGTGCTGTTCACGGCGCCGGGCGCGGTCGAGGTATGCACGGAGGAGATGGCGCCGCCGCAGGGAGACGAGCTGCTGATCGAAACGGTCGTGTCCGCCATCAGCGCCGGCACGGAGATGCTCTTTTACCGCGGGCAGGTTCCCGCGGGCATGGCTGCCGACAGTTCTATTGCCGGTCTGACCGACGAGGTGCACTACCCGCTGAAATACGGCTATGCCTGCGTCGGGCGCGTCTGTGAAGTTGCCGACCCGCTGGCTCGACAAGCGGAGCCAACGGAAGCGGATGGGCCGACAGACGCAGCAGGCGACGAGGACAACCGCTACTACTTCGCGTTCCATCCCCACGAAAGCCACTTTTACGCCAGCCCGCAGGCGCTGCTGCCGGTGCCCGAGGGTATTTTGCCGCGGCAGGCCGCGCTGTTGCCCAATGCCGAGACGGCCGTCAACCTGGTGATGGACGGCGCGCCGCTGGTGGGCGAGCGGGCAGTGGTGATGGGGCTGGGCATCGTGGGGCTGCTGACGACTGCTCTGCTGGCGCAGTTCCCGCTGGCTGCGCTGATCGCGGTGGACCCGCTGCCGCATCGGCGTTGTCTGGCCCGGCGGCTGGGCGCGAGCCAAGCGATCGATCCCAGCGGCGCAGACGGCCCTGACCAGCTGCGGGATGCGCTGGCAGATGCAGGAGAGCAGCACGGCGTAGATCTGATTTACGAACTCTCCGGCCAGCCCGCAGCTCTGGATGCGGCTGTCTCGGCGGCCGGCTTCGACAGCCGCATCGTCGTGGGCTCCTGGTACGGGACCAAGCCGGCCACGCTCCATCTGGGCGGCTCTTTTCACCGCAACCGCATCCGGCTGATCAGCAGCCAGGTGAGTACAATCGCTCCGCAGCTGCGCGGGCGCTGGACGAAGGGCCGCCGCATGGAGAGTGCCTGGCAACTGCTGGCGAAGCTGCCGGCAGACGAGCTGATCTCACACCGGTTCCCGCTGGAGCAGGCTGATGAGGCTTACAGGCTCATCGACAGCTGCCCGGAGCAGACTCTGCAGGTCATTCTTGACTACAGTTTTTAGTAGTCAGTTTTTCGTTTTTAGTGAAAATCGCGACCACGTTACTGAAAATTGATAGCATAAAAAATTGACTCTCGGACGGGAGGATGGATTCGATGTACAAGTTGGCGGTACAGCGGGATTTTGTGGCCCAGCATTTCCTGATCGGCGGCGATTGGGGGCCGGAAAACGAATGGCATTCGCATCATTACCGGCTGGAGTTCCAGTTGGAGGGCGGGGAGCTGAATGAGCACGGCTACCTGGTGGATATCGTGCATGTGGAGGAGCTGTTGGAAGGGTTGGTGGTCCGCTATCGTGATAAGACGCTCAATGACCTGCCGGAATTTGATGGCCTCAATCCGAGTATCGAGCATTTCTGCCGCATCGTCGGCAACAGCTTTTCCGATGGGCTGAACGCGGCCAATATCAGTGCGGTCACCGCCCGCATCTGGGAAAACGAAATCGCCTGGGCCTCTTACCGGGTGGAGCGCAATCGTGGTAACTGACCACTAGCCACAGCGGCTCATGCGCATCGGCCTGCTCATTTACGGTTCTCTGGATACGCTTTCGGGCGGCTATCTTTACGACCGCAAGCTGGTCGAGCATCTGCGTCAGGCCGGCGATTCGGTCGAGATCGTGTCGCTCCCCTGGCGCAGTTACGCGGCGCATCTGGCCGACAACCTCTCGTTGCGTCTGTACCGGCGCCTGCGCGAGCTTTCGGTGGACGTTCTGTTGCAGGACGAGTTGAACCATCCATCGCTGGCGCTGGTTAATCGACGGCTGCAGCCCCGCTATCCAATGATCAGCATCGTCCATCATCTGCGCAGCAGTGAGCAGCACGCGCGCGGGTTGCTGCCTCTGTACCGCGCGGTGGAGCGCTGCTACCTGCGCACGGTGGACGGCTTTATTTTCAACAGCCGGACGACGCGGCAGGCGGTGGCTGGGCTTCAAGGAGAGAGTGAAGACCTAGCTCCGCTGGGCGGCGTGATCGCTTACCCGGCCGCGGATCATCTGCCGGTGCCGGACGAGGGCGCGGCGCAGGAGTTGATCGATGCGAGACAGAGCAGTGCTGGTCCGCTGCGGATCCTTTTTGTCGGTAATCTGATTGCGCGCAAGGGGCTGCATCATCTGATCGATGCGCTTTCGCGACTGCCGTCAGCCGATTGGCGTCTGGACGTCGTTGGCGACGATGCGGTTGACAGCGCTTATGCGGGTGCGGTGCGCAGGCAAATCGGTGGAGCCGGGTTGGAGGGCAACATCCGCCTGCATGGGCGCGTGTCGGACGGCGAGTTGGCGCAGCAGTACAGCGTTGCGCACCTGCTGGCGGTGCCGTCGTACGAGGGGTTCGGGATTGTGTACCTGGAGGCGATGGCGTTCGGGTTGCCTGTGCTGGCCGGTGTTCACGGCGGCGCTGGTGAAATCGTTGGTCACGACGTCAACGGTTTTCTGGTCGAGCCAGCGGACGTCGACGGCATTGCCGCGCGCCTGTCTGCCGTGGCCGGGGATAGAGAGCGGTTGGCCCTCCTGGGCCGGAACGCGCGGGAGCGCTTTGATTCCCACCCGCGCTGGGCGGACTCGGCGGCGGCAATCCGGGAGTTTCTGGCAACATGCATTCAGTGACCGTTGGAATCTGACATGACAGACGCTTTCGATTTCACCCGCTATCTGGCTTCCAAACGGACTGTAGATGACCGTGCGCTCAACCGGCAGGTCTGGCAGACGCTGGCGGAGGCAGTGGCTGGTGAACTGGCGTCGGACCGGCCTTTGCGCGTGCTGGAGGTGGGCGCGGGGATCGGCACGATGGTGGAGCGTTGTGTCGAGTGGGGGTTGTTTGCTCGCTCAGGCTTTGACGTTGATTACACTGCGATCGATAGCGAGGAAACTAATATCGAGGTTGCGCGGCGGCGGTTGGCGCATCTGACGGCCGGCGGGGAAACGGGGTTGCGGGTCCGGTTGGAAGACGCGAATCTGTATGAATTCGCGGCCCGGCGGGAAAACCGGCATGGGTTCGATCTGATCATCGCCCACGCGCTGCTGGATCTGCTGCACCTGCCGACGGCGCTGCCCATCCTGCTGGGGATGGTGCGTCCCGGGGGACTTTTTTATTTCAGCATCAACTTTGACGGCGCGACGCTCTTTTTGCCGGAAGTCGATACGGGGATGGATGGCCGGATCGAGGCGCTCTATCACCGCTCGATGGATACGCGTGTGACGGATGGGCGGCCGTCCGGTGATAGCCGCACGGGACGCAGGCTGTTCCACGCGTTGCGGGCGTGCGGGGCGGAGGTGCTGGCGGCGGGCAGCTCCGATTGGGTGGTGCATTCGGTGGGCGGGGCTTATCGTGCTGATGAGGCCTACTTTCTTGGATGTATTCTGTATTTTGTGGAATCGACGCTGCGGGGGCATCCGGAATTGGATGCGGGTGAGTTTGAGGAGTGGTTAGCTGTGCGCCGGCGGCAGGTGGGCGGTGGAGAGTTGGTGTATGTGGCGCATCAGTTGGATTATTGTGGGCGTGTGGGTGGGTGAGGGTTATTCGACTTCAAAATAGGCAGTGTCGATGCGTTGACGGTGATAGAAAGAGTCAACACGGACTTCTGTCATCTCCCAAGTACCACACAGCACGGAGGCTGAGTCTAAGGTGAAATTCGCCGCTGCCAGGCTTATCTTCCTGGCAATGGGATTCGAGAGCTATGGCTAAGCAAATGCAGATGTCCCAAAAGAGCGGCAGTGGAAGGAAAAACCTTCAATCAGCCGAAGCAAAAGGTTACAATCAGCCGATGTCTGAAGACATTTTTTACCCGCGTTTCGCCGAACGGCGTTTAGCTTTACACAGGAGACTTGGCTGGGCATGCAGACGGGCTATGACTTGTGGCAGGTACGCGAACGAAACAGAGAGAGCAAGGTTGAAGGGTTCGTGTTGCCCAGTTCAATGTAGTCGCTTACGATTTCCACCGTCCCAGACACAACCAATCAGTCTCTATTCGTCGTCAAAATAGGCAGTGTCGATACGTTTCACTTCGTAGACGGCCTCGGTGGTGACGCCAACATTGTAGTCGAGCATGTAATCGGCAAGTTGGCGCCCGTCAATTAAGACAATCTTTGGGCCGATTGACTTCACAACATCTTGAGCGTCTTGGGTGAAGGAGGAAGTTGTGATGAACACGCCCTTTCCGGCATTCTGACCGGTCAAGGCGCCCACAAATTTGTAAATTTCGGGGCTTCCAACAACAGTATCCTTCCAGCGTTTAGCCTGAATGTAGATTACATCAAGACCCAAGCGGTCCTCATTGACGATCCCATCGATACCGCCATCTCCCGAGCCACCGACAGCTTTGCCGGCCTCCTCCCTAGAGCCACCGTACCCCATGCCGACCAAAACATCCACGACGAGCCATTCAAAGAACGATGGAGAGCAACTCTTTACTATCTCAAGAATCTCGTCCGCGAGACGGGATCGAATTGTGTCGTAGGCAGCCTTCAGGTTCTCCTCCGGCGTGTCTTCATCCACATCGCTCGGAACTCTCTTGTCAGACTCACTAATCTTTGTCTTTTGACCACTTCGGTATTCCCCAAGCTGACTTAGAAAAGTCTCGTCTATCTTGGGAGGACTGTCGGCCAAGATCTGGCGCCCGCGTTCAGTAATGAGAGAATAGCCCGGTTTAGGGTACTCTACGAGGGCAGCTTCCTTCAACACCCATCGCGCCCAGTCGACCCTTTTTGCGAGCCTTCTCTGGCCGCTCGGGATACGTTCGTCTACCTCAGCCTCCGTCAAATTGAAATATTGCGCGAGATGATCGACAAACGCAGAAGAGTGGTGAGTCTTTCCATCGCCCAACAGCTTCAGTATTGGCAAAGTGAAATCATACATGGTGGGTATTGGCATGTTTGCCTCCAGGGGCAGGTGGTTGGTGCGGCAAGCAGTTAGAGGATAACCTCAGCAAGTCTCTCGCAGATATATGGAAAAGAGTCGTTCTGAATCGATCGCTTCTATGCATTCGATAGTTGTGGATACGATTATGAGGTGTGTTTAGCTCCGCCCATATGGCAACGCAGGTAATGCTTTCCTTACATGTCACCATCTGTATCGATCTCTTTGATAAGCAGTCCAATCCGAGGCTGCATCGCCGCAGTCTCGTTCAACGGCATCAACAAGTATAGCAGGAGACACCATTGCGAACGCGTCAGTAGGTCGCTTCAACGTGGCACAGAACACTTCTTCCACCGTATCCAGTTTGGGAAACCGCTGAGTCAAGGGATTCGAAGTGATTTCCTTTCGATACTTAGTATGTTCCTGAGGGACAACCACAATCACTTTTGCTTCAGAGACGTCGAACTCCTTCTTCTCGACCATGCGATCAGCCAGAAGCCTAAGACGCATAATCTGATAGAAGGGTTCATAGAGAAACTCATCCATCGGGACCTGGCCAGTGAACGATGAAGAGTTGGCGTAGAGAGGGGCGTATGTGCGTTGCCGCTTTTGATTGCCTTTGTATCGATTGGCCGGGTATTTTTCTGTATACTTCCACTCCATGAGATAGGCACGAAGTCCATTAGCAGTAGTCACGACCATGAACGCGTCAACATTGGTCACATACGCTCCCCTTGTAGATACATAATCCCGCTCTAGAGGATGACAGAGGCCGGTCCACTCGAACTCAACCGGCGATACTCTCCCATTATCGTGAAGGAGAACGACATCGTTCACGTCGTCGTCGATTGCACGGGCAACCGCGGATAGAGAGCCTGGAATTTCACAGAGGGGCAGAAGAAAATTGACACATGCGATCTGGGAACTCACCATATTGCGCGTTGGACCGGCCATACCTTTAACATCACGACTCTGGGCGTGCCGATACCATTTGATCTTGCGTTCGTTGAAAAATTTGAGCGCCCCATCCTCACCTCTCAGCGCAGGATAAAGGTTTTCTTCCTCACAACTATGGGCCAAGAGGTGGCCATGGCACTGACCTGATGAGTCCAATGGCGAACGTCCCTGTTGGCTAATGGTTGGCGAAACTGCCCTGAATTCGGCCTGATGTTTTTTGGCAGCAGTTTCAAATCCTGACATCCAAATCTCCTGTCTCTTTGCAGTGAATGCGAATCAAAGGACCGTGCCGCTAATGGCAGAAGCTCAAGAAAACTCTACGGGAACACGCTCAGATCGTAGCTCCGGGACTTCCAAATCGGAAGCCGTCTCACTGCCCGCGCTTCGGCCCGGTCTCTGCCGCCGGTGATAGCCTTTGGAACGTCAGGGAAAATGGCCATATGACTTCTAACTCTGTCGGAGGTGAATTCACACGGGTATGTGTAGATCATGGCTCGCCTGATGAATTCCTGACTGTTCATAGTTTTATGGTCGCGCCTTGCTATGCGGATGGCAAGACTGAATGGACATTAGGGTCATTCCTTTCAGGAAGCGCTCGCAGGCGTAGCGGACGAGGAACAGTTCAAACTCACTTCCACCGCTTCTTCTCTTGTTGAGCGGACGGGCCCTGATTGAGGCGGCAACGTTGGCCGTCATAGCACGCCCACCTCCAATATGGTTCTAAGACGGCGCGAGGGCAGTACCTCTAGCGTGCGCGCCAACGCGACAGTGGTCACCTTCCTGTCCCGCAGCGCTTCTCGCAGAGCCTCCAGTGCGGCCTCCCTGCCGATAAGACGCTCAAACCGGAAACAGTCAACGACGGTGCGGGCCGGTGAAGTGATGCGGGCGGGCACCCCTTCGAATTTCGTCTCCTGGATACCATAGGTCCAGGCCGCGCCGCTGAATCGGAGCAGACGAACTCCTACATTGGTCAGCGTAGGGGGCTTCGCTTTGTGCGGGATGGCGATCCAGACCTGGTGCGGGAGCTGTGTGCCGATCCCGTGTACCTGGAGCGCAGAAAGGAGGCAGACGATCGCGTTGGGAACGCGGGCGCAGACAGAGGCTATCGAATAGCGTTCGGTGGGCTCGGCGTCGGCAAGCCGGTAAAGGCCCCAACCGACGCGCTCAACAGCCTCATCCGCCTCAAGCTGTCGCAGCCTGTGGTAGGGGATTCCCAGAGGCGCCAGTTGACTTGGACGGAAAAAGGCGCCGATGCCAGCTTGGTGAAGAATCTCTTCATTGAGTTCGGCGGTCATTGCGTGTCAGTCCTGTTGTCCCCGTGATGGCAACTGCCAGCAAGTTTACAAGACCGCAATGCCTTTGTCAATTTAGGTCGGCAATCTGAATCAGTATGCCGACTTTTTTTCATCGAAGTTGGACCATAGATAGGGGACGGCCGCTGCGACCGCCGGCAAGTCAATTACAGACTCTCAGTCAGGGCAGCAGCCACCGCCTTACGAACTACCCAACTCGAGGGGTGTTCCGCTCCCCCTGATGTCTGCGCTTGTCGCGGGCGTTTGGTTCTAGACCGGAGACTTGGCTGGGGATTCAGACAACCTGCAATTTATGGCTGGCCCGCTAACGAAGCAAAGAGATCAAGGTTGACCGGTTCACCGCGACGAGTTCCTGACCGGCGACCGGTTGACTGGGGGTGGGGATCTCCCATTGCGCGTGGACATATCCGGCCAAGGCTGTAGCGATGGCGTCTTCGGCCATAGTTAGCGCTTCGGTCCGGTCTTTGGCCCCCGTGACAGCCTCTGGGACATCAGGGAATAAGACCACCAAGCCTCCATCTTCGTCGGGGGTGAGTTCACACGGGTATGCGTAAATCATGGTTCCATTGTCGCGCCCAGCAGTACGAACAGCAAGAGTGGATGGGTATTAAGTTCGCGCCTCGCAGTCCAGGACTTTGATTTCATGCCGCGTGTCATGCTATTGTCATTGCATGGCTAACTTAGTGATCAAGAACATGCCGGATACGCTGCATGAGCGGCTGCGCGGCTATGCGCGTGAGAACAACTGCACTATGCGCGCGGTGGTGCTCTCTGCTATAGAGCGGGAATTGGAGCGCTGGGAGTGGCGGAAGCATCTGGCCCAACGCCCCGAGACCGATCTTGGCGTAGAGGCAGCAGCGTTGCTCATGGAAGAACGCGCTCGTCGTGACAGCGAGATAGGATGACGGGATTCACAGCGTCCCTCACTCCCGCGCGGCCTCTCCATCCACAAGCTCCGCAATCTCATCGACGATGTCATAGGCGGCGCGGGGGCGGCCGAGCTTGCGGGCGCGGGCTGCCATCTGGGGCAGTTGATTGCCGCCGGCCCAGTCGCTGACGGTGGCGGCGATGCCGTCGGGTGAATCGCAGTAGGCGCCGACGCCGTTCTCCACTACGTAGGACACGTTGCCCGCCTCCTGCCCGGGGATAAATCCGCTCACGAGGATGGGGAGCCCGCAGATCAGCGCTTCGGCGATTGTGCCCGGCCCGGCCTTGGTGATAACGCAGTCGCTAGCAGCCATCCACTCCTGCACGTTATCGACAAAACCGCACACCTGCACCGGAATCGGCCATTCTGCCCCCTGCAGCGCTCGGCGCAGACGTTTATTGCGGCCGCAGATGACGACCAGTTGCGCGGCCGTCCCCGTCGTCGCCAGCCGGCGGGCCACCGCGTGCGCAATCGCCGCGACCGGGCCCATGCCCTCGCCGCCGCCGAGCAGAAGCGCGGTAAAGCCACTTTCGGCCAGCCCCAACCGGGCGCGCGCCGTCTCTTTGTCCGGCAAGGCATCGGTAAAGGCGGACCGGACGGGCAGGCCGAGCAGCCGAACTTGTCGGGCTGGGAGGCCATGGCGGAGGGCGGCGTCCGCCGCGGCCTCACTGGCGACATAGCAGCGCTCGGCGCGCGCATGAAACCAGCCGTGATGAAATGATGCCAGGTCGGTGACGACGGTCACGAAGGGAATCGGGGCGCGCTCCTGCTCGAGCAACCGCAAGAAGATGTGCTGTATCAGGGGGTGTACGGAGATGATCAGGTGTGGGCGGTAGTCTTGCAGGACCTTGCGCAGTTCGTTGCGGCAGAGAAGATAGGCCAGGCGCAGGACGGCAGAGAGCGCGCGCTCGTTTTCGAAGACGAGCCAGAGCAACTTCCAGAACCAGAGGGCGCGGGCGACGATCGGGCTGTACGTGCGGGGTATCCGGTTGATAGGCCAAGGGGTGTAATCGGTCCACGGGTCGACGACCTCCACCTGAAACCGATCGGGATAACGGGCGGCGAAGGCAGCTTGCAAGGCCTGGGCGCTGGCACGGTGGCCGCCCCCGGTAGCGCTCATCAGAATAAGAATTCGGCTGCGGTTCATGTGATGGGGACGCTATGGCGGGTACCGAAAACCGGACCACGGGGCAGGTTGTCTTGTGGCACTGATGGGGGACCTGTTCTCCGGCGGCAAGAATAGTTCGCCGCGTATAGGGATCGATTATACTGTAGACGGTACGGCAAAGCCATGTCACCTGTCTTCAGGGGCGCTATGAAATCCAAGTTGGCCGTTCTCATTTCGGGTAACGGATCGAATCTGCAGGCCATCATCGACGCGGTGACGGCGGGGAAGCTGGACGCGCAGATTGCGGTCGTTGTGTCCAATCGCAAGGCTGCATACGGGCTGGAAAGGGCGCGGCGGGCGGAGATCCCCGACCGCTACTTTCCGCTGAAACCTTACCGAGACGCGCAGCGCAGCCGCGCCGAATACGACGCCGATCTGGCCGCGTTGGTGAGCGAGTACGCGCCGGACTGGGTGGTATTGGCCGGTTGGATGCACATTTTCAGCGATCAGTTTCTGGGGCGCTTTCCCAATCGGGTTGTGAATCTGCACCCGGCGCTGCCCGGGCAGTTCCCCGGCGCGCACGCGATTGACGACGCGCTGGCGGCCTTTGGGCGCGGTGAAATCGACCATACGGGCGTGATGGTACATCTGGTGCCGGATGCGCGCGTGGACGAGGGGCCGGTGCTGGCGGAGCGGGCCGTTCCGATTCATGCTAGCGACACACACGAAACGCTGGCCGATCGCATCCACGCGGTGGAGCACCGACTGCTGGTAGAGACCCTGCAAGGGTTGATCGGATAGCGTCTGCACGCAGCGGCGGGGACGGTAGAAGAGGGAGTCAGCAAGAGCGCTGTTCTGAGAGGCGTTGACCGCGTCCTCGGGCCGGCCGGCGGAGGTTATGATGCGACTGGGACTCAATACAGGTTATTCCGGGGGAAAGATTGCGCTGCCGATGGAGCTGATCCGCGAGGCGGACCGGCTGGGCTATTACGCGGTGTGGACGGCTGAGGCCTACGGTTCGGACGCGGTATCGCCGCTGGCGTGGATCGGCGCGCAGACTGAACGGATTCACCTGGGCACGGCGATCCTGCAGATGGCGGCCCGCACGCCGGCGATGACGGCGATGACCGCGATGACGCTGGACCAGCTGTCGGGCGGGCGTATGCTGCTGGGGCTGGGTGTCTCCGGTCCGCAGGTGGTGGAGGGCTGGCACGGCGTGGGCTATGCCAAGCCGCTGACACGCACGCGCGAGTATATCGAAATAGTACGCCGCATTTTCGCGCGTGAGGAGCCGCTGACATTTGAAGGCGAGTTTTACCAGTTGCCCTACGGCGGGCCGGGCTCGTTTGGGTTGGGAAAGCCGCTGAAAAGCATCCTGCACGGGCGGGCGGATCTGCCGATCTACCTGGCGGCAATTGGCCCGCGGAATGTGCAGTTAGCCGCAGAACTGGCCGATGGCTGGCTGCCGATCTTCTTCGCGCCGGAGCATTACGATGCGACGTTTGCGGAGGTGGTGGCTGCCGGGCGGGCGCGGGCCGGCCAACAGGGAAGGCCGGACAGGTTCGACATTGCGCCGTCGGCGGCAGTTGTGGTGGGGGATGACCTGGCGAGTTGCTGGATGCAGCTCAAGCCGATGCTGGCCTTGTATATTGGCGGGATGGGGAGCAGGGGCAGGAACTTTTATTACAATCTGGCCTGCCGCTACGGTTTTGAAGAGGCGGCTGACAGGATCCAGACGAGCTATCTGGCCGGCGACCGAGCCGGCGCGGTCGCGGCGGTGCCGGATGCGCTGGTGGACGCGGTCGCCCTGTGCGGCAGCCGAGCCCGCATCGCCGATCGTTTGCAGCTGTGGCAGGCGACGCCAATTACGACTCTGACGGTGATGACCGACAGTATCGAAACGGTGCGAATGATGGCGGAGTTGACGCTGTAGGGGGCGAAGAAACCGGTATGCCGCGCCGTGCCCGATAGCGAAACGGGAGAGCAGCATACACTTCGCTCTCCTGTTACCTCTCTCTCTTTTCAATTTGGTTATTGCACTGCGCCGCGGGCTGCAACCATCGGCGTCGGCCGCTTCAACATCATCCACATGATGGTGGCGCCGACAAAGGAGAGGGTCACGCCCATCGCGAAGAGGTTGGTGTAACCCCATTTCTCAATGATCTGGCCGCCGCCGAAGCTCACCAGCCCAAAACTGAGGCCCATTGCCGTGTTTACCGCGCCGTAGGCCAGCGAACGCCAGTGCTTCTCGATCATCTCCATCTGATAGACCTGAAGAGCGGGCATGCGCACGGCCGAAAGGACCATGGAGGCGAATTGGCCAAGGGCAGCGGCAAACCACTGGGGGATGAGAATAAGGGGGATCATGGTCGCGGCGCCGCCGATGGTCGTTGCCATGAGCGTCCAGCCGTTGCCGCGACGGCGGGCGAGCATCGGCAGCAGCATGGGAGCGAAGATGGAGGCGAACTGCCCCGCGCTGGAGATGATCCCGATCGTAAAGGTGGTCAGTTGCAGCTCCGTGTCCATAAAAGCGTTACAGAAGGAGTAGCAGGTAGCGCCGGCCGCCTGGCTGAACCAGACGAACAGGATCAACATGCTGACGGGGACGACGGGAAAGGAACCCGCCAGAGTTGGCTTCTCTCTGTGTTTACCGCTCCGCTCTGCATCGCCGATGCGCATCAAGGGGATAATGGCCAGCGCCAGAACCGCAGGACTCAGCCAGAGTGCCAGACGGTAGGGGGCGGGGTTGTCGAGTCCGACCCCGAGCGTGGTTGCGATAAGGCCCGGCAGCAGGCCGGCAAAGGGGGTACCGACAAAAGCGCCAAGGCCGCGCAGGACGCCTGTCGTAGCGTAGGCGCTGTTGCGGTTTTCGTCAGAGGTCAACCCCATGAGCGCCGGCACCATGTTGATGCTGAAGAGAGCGTAGCCGCCGGAGACAACCATCATCGAGAAAACGGGCCAGTAGTAGCTGAGGTAGTCTGGCACCGATTCGGTCAGCGGCAGCATCGCCATGCCCAGGACGGTCACGACGATGCCGATGCGCATGGTGCGTGTCAAACCGAGCCGGGTTCCCAGGACGCCGGCGGGCAGGCTCATCACCATGTAGCTCAGTGCGCTGGCTGCGTTAAACACGCCAAAAAAGACCATGCCGTAGCCCAGGCGCAGAACGTAGAAGGTCTTCAGAAAGGTCTGGATGCCGAAAAAGCTGACCGCCACGAGGCCGACGACAATCAGGAGCATATTGACATCGTGATGGAAGCGGGGGCGGTCTGTCCAGAGAGACAGGAGTTTCGTCATGGGAGCGCTGTTTCGGCTGAAAGACTGAATCGGTTTAGGAGTTTATGCCAGACCAGTATATTACACCAAGAACGAGTTGAAGAAAAACTTGAAATGCGCGCAGGCATTGTGCCGAAATGGAGTGTTTTTCGGACGAGTCTGCGAGCAGATAGAGTGGTGTTTGGGGGCAGTCCGCCCGGTGGATGCGCGTGCGTTTGTTTTGCGTAGTGTCGTGGGCAATATGGGTACGATCCGTCTACGTTATTGCGTATCACGCATTGGGCAGCGCGGAGGAGGCGGCCCGGGTTGCGTTCAGCCTTCGATTGGCTTGGAGGTGTAGGGCTCCTGGCTGATGAGCTGGGCGGTCATACCGCCGTCGGCGTAGATGTTGGCGCCGGTGATGGAAGCGCTGCGGTCGCTGAGCAGGAAGGCGGCCAGCTCGCCGATCTCTTCGGGGGCGATGACGCGGCCGCTGGGAATGTTGGTGCGCCAGAAGTCCAGGCACTCCTCCGGGCTGGGCGCGGCGTCCTGCAGGTCCTGCCAGATCTGGGTATCGAGCAGGCCGGGGGAGATCGCGTTGACGCGAATGTTGTGCGGGGCCATTTCGAGGGCGAAGCTTTTGCCCATCATGACGACGCCGGCTTTGGCTGCGTCGTAGGGTCCGGCGCCGGGCATGGCGGCGTGGGCGTGGACGCTGGCGATGTTGACGACGCTGCCGCCGCCGGGGGACTGTGTGAGCATCTGCCGGCAGACCTTTTGGGTCAGGAAGAAGACGGCGCGCAGGTCGACACGGATGATGTGTTCCCAGTCGGCGGCAGTCGTTTCCAGGAACGGTTTGGCGAAGTTGATACCAGCGTTGTTCACAAGGCCGTCGACACGCCCGAATGCGGCGACGGCTTTGTGCACCAGGTCGGATTGGGCGTCGTCGTCGCCGACATCGCAGTGGACGGCAAGGGCATCGCCGGGCAGGCTGTCGGCAACGGCGTCTGCTGCCTGCCCGCGGATGTCGGCCACCACCACGTTGGCGCCCTCGCGGCTGCAGACCGCGGCGATGCCGGCGCCAAGCCCTCCGCCGGCGCCGGTCACAACGACGGTTTTTCCTGTCAATAGCATCAGATTCTCTCTCCGTCCTGTGCGACGGTTTGTCCGTTGGCATAGATCGGTTCGGCGGCCGCGGCCAGCGCGGCTTTGCGGTCGCGGCGCACGCGTGCAAGGTAGTCGCGCATCGTCTCGAGGCCGAACTCTTCGATCAACTGATCGCTGGAGGCGCCCGGGACTTGCGAGCCGAAGATCAGATGGCAGTCCTGCTTCAGCCACTCGGTGAAGGCTGCGGTCGGCCCGTGGCGTTTGAAGAGGGCCTTCAGGTTTTCCAGGTTATTGTCGGGGTGCAGCAGGCGGCGGTCGAGGTCGATTCGAGCGGTGACCACAGGCGAACGGCCGGTGCGGTCTCTGGCCTCGCGTTTGACGGCGAGGATCTCGCGGCCGGCGACGTCGACGAAGGTGGACTGCTCCTTCCAGACCGCGGCCATATTAAAGCCGAACTCCATCGCCCATTTGCTCAACATGCGGCCCCCGGCCCACATGGAGGGCCAGATCACCAGTTCGGCGCGGTTGCGGCAGAGGCCGGAGCCAACCTCCCAGTAGTTGAGATCGAAGCAGATGCAGAGCCCCACACGGCCGAAGTCGGTCTCGAAGACGGGCGTTTCCACACCGGGCGTGATGCCGCCGTCCAGCTCGGAGTGGGTGGGGAAGTTTTTGCGATAGACGCCGACGATTTCGCCTTTGCGGTCGATGAGCACGGCGCAGTTGTAGCGGCGGCCAGCATCGGCGAGCAGGAGCGGGGCGACGACGTAAAGCTCATGCTGGCGGGCGGCTTCGGAGAGCGCGGCGATGGTCGGCCCGTCGAGAGACTCGGCCGGGTCCCGAGGGTCGGCGGTGTCGAGGCAGTTGCATATTTCGGGGAAGGCGACGATGTCGCTCTGCTCCTGGGCGGCATCGGCGACGTAGCTGCACATGCGGTCGAGGGTTTTCTGTAGCCGTCCCGGCTCGTTTCCGGGTAGGGTGGGGAAGTTGACCAGGCTGATGTTGGCAAAGCGGCTCATGGGATGCCTCCTGTCGGCTGGGGTCGCGGGGTGTTGGTCGCGAACTTGATGCGATCATTTTCGCCGGGAGGGGCGGCTGTGTCAACTGGTGTGAAAGGGGGAACTGCAGGGGGATAGGGGCGGGAGAACAGCACGGCGGTGGCGAGGCGGGGTTTTGGAGGGGGGCGTTGCGGGGGCGCAGCCCCTGCACAAGGGAGGGCCGAAGGCCCGACCGCCCATAAAAGGCAAGAAGAGAGTGAAGAGGAGTGAGGAATGAGAGAAAAACCGGGAGACGTTCGCGGTCGCAGGGTGGGGCTGATTTGCGTTGGCGCGAATTGACTATGGCTGAACTGTCGCTCGATCTGGTTCAGCGGCGGTGATTTCGGCATGGCGCGGGTTCAATGTAAGATGCGGGGGAGGTTGTCCCACTATTCACCGCTTCACTGAAAGGCCACTCCATGTCTGATAAGCAATCGCGTCCCAACATCATATTCGTGCTGACCGACGACCAAGGGTACGGGGATCTGTCCTGCCTGGGCAATCCGCTTCTGAGAACACCTACGCTGGACCGCCTTCACGCCGACAGTGTGCGTCTGACCGACTTTCATGTGGCGCCGATGTGTACGCCGACGCGCGGCGAGCTGATGACGGGCCAGGATGCGCTGCGCAACGGGGCGACGTTCGTCTGTATGGGGCGGTCGCTGCTGCGGGCGGACCTGCCGACGATGGCCGATATCCTGGCAGACAACGGTTACCACACCGGCCATTTCGGCAAATGGCATCTGGGCGACAACTATCCCTACCGGCCGCAGGACCGCGGTTTCCATGAGACGATCCATCATCCCGCCTTCGGCATCACCTCCGCGGCCGACTACTATGGGAACGACTATTTCGACGACCATTACCGCCATAAGGATGAGATCAAGCAGTACATGGGCTACTGCACCGACGTCTGGTTCGAGGAGGCGATGCGGTGGATGCAGGGTTGCCATGATCGGGATGAGCCATTTTTTGCCTATATTGCGACGAATGCGCCGCATGGCCCGTTTTGGGTTCCCGATGAATACCGGCAGCCGTATGTGGACGGCATCCGGCGGGATGAGGCCAGCTTTTTCGGCATGATCGCCAACATTGACGAAAATATGGCGCAGTTGGAGAAGTTCCTGCTGGATAACGAGATCCGTGATAACACGATCCTGATATTCATGACCGACAATGGCACGGCGATGGGAGAGGGGATCTACAATGCGGGGATGCGGGGCAGGAAGACTTCGCTATACGAAGGCGGTCACCGGGTGCCCTGCTTTATTCGCTGGCCGGAGGCTGGGCTTGAAGGCGGCCGGGATGTGGGCGGCGTGACGCGCGGGGTCGACATTTTGCCGACGCTGATCGATCTGTGTGACCTGCAGGCGCCGGACGGCTGGTCGTGCGACGGCCTGTCGCTGGCTGCGCACATGCGGCGGCCGGACAAGGCGGTGGCGGAGCGGGCGTCCGTGGTGCAGTATGGACACGCCAACGAGGGCGCCGGATTCGGCTTTACGGGCAGGGACCGGGCGGCGGTGATGTGGGGGCAGTGGCGGCTGGTCGATGGGCGGGAGCTGTACAACATTGGGGAGGACCCGGGCCAGCAGCAGGACGTGGCCGCGGCTAATACCGAGCTGGTCAAGCGGCTGCGGGGACAGTACGGGGCCTGGTGGGACGGTGTAGGCAGTACGCTCACGAGCTTTCAGTCGCTGACGATCGGCTCCGATGCGGAGAACCCGGCGCGGCTGTGCAGCTGCGACTGGGCATGGGTGTATGCGGATAACCAGCGCGGCATACGCGGGCCGGTGATGGACAGCGGCACGTGGCACGTTGATGCGGCGCGCGCGGGTCTATACAGTTTTACGCTGCGCCGCTGGCCGGAGGAGTCCGGCCTGGGCATCTCCGACCCGGCGCCGGTGATGCAGGGGGTGGACGGCAGTTGGCCGGCGGGCCAGGCGCTGCCGGTTTCCGCGGCCTGGCTGCAGGTGGGCCGCAGCGAGCAGACGCTGCCGGTGCCGCCGGACGCGACGGGGCAGACGTTCGAGATGGCGGTGGAACGCGGGCCGACCACGGTGAAGAGCTGGTGGCGTGACGAGCAGGGAGATCCGCTGGCCGGGGCGTACTACGTGACCGCTGAACGGCTGCGGGAGTGAAACGGCAGTGGTCGGTGGTTAGTGGTCAGTAACACCAGCGAATGTGTATTGCGTTCCGGGCTTGCGGGCTATTGGGATGAAGGCAGGTCGCGGCCGTTGGTGAAGCCGGGGCCGCCGGCGGCCATGTGGCCGTAGCTGGCGCCGTTGGGGTCATCGGTGACCCAGAAGGAGAAGAGCTGCCCCGATTGCAGATGGAATTGCAATCTGCAGGGTTGACCGGCGAGCGCGGAGAGATCGGCGTCGGACGACCATGTCACTTCGGCGCAGGTGCTGTCCAGGCTGAGCGCAGCGCAGGCATCCGCGCCCAACCCCTCCACAGTTTCCCCGTTACTGTCCAACACGGACACCCTCAGTTCGCCCTGCGGCGCATTGACGTTGACGAAAAGACGGCCGCCGTTGAAGGTAACGGGGCGCGTGGTCAGTGTGCCGCCCCCGGCGCCGGCTTCCATGCTTGCGAAGCCGTCACGGCGGAGGGTTGCCAGCCCGGTGCTGGCGCCGGCGTACATGACGCGCCGCGACAGGCCGGAATCCCCGATGTCGTTGGTCCCCAGTTTTGGTGACAGGCCGGAAAACCCGGTGAAATAGATGAAGATGCGGTCGTGGACGACCATGCAGAGGCCGCCGCAGGCGTGCAGGTAGGCCCGGTTCCAGTCACCAATTTTGCGGCTGGAGGCGAGGAAGGGCGTGCGGTCCGGGCGGCTGAAGTGGAAGCCGTCGCGGCTGTAGGCCAGCTCCAGGTCCATGGTTTTGGGGACGCCTTCCTCGGCGCAGATGTCATTTTCGGGGCCGCGGAAGATGGCGAACATGCCCAGCATGAGGCTCTCGTAGGGGGTCACGTTCACATCGTAGAGGGCGACGCGATGGTTGGGGCGGGCGGGGTCGGGCTGGTCGTGGTGGTCGATGCGTTGCCAGAAGGCCTCGTCGGTATCCATGTCCCACTGCGCGCCCTGCAGGAAATTGTCCGATTCCCTGTAGAAGCGGGCGCGCAGCCTGGTGGACTCGTCGATGTGGGCGGAGCGGCGGATGCTCATGCACCATTTGCGGCGGAAGGGGTTGTAGAAAAAGGATGTGTTGTCGCCGACCTGTGTGGTGATGACCGGATCGCTCCAGTGGATGCCGTCGGGCGAGACCTGGGCCCAGCCTTCGGAGAGCATCTCCCCTCTGGCCCTTTGAGAGGGCCAGCTGCCGGGTGGGATGGGGGGTTGCCCTGGATTGGGTTTGTAGTGGCGGTAGAACTGGAACATCTTGTAGCGCTGCGCGGGGTCGGGTGTGTCGCTGTCGAGCCAGACGAGACAGCCGTCGCGGTCAGATCCATCGTTTTTCGGCCACACCAGGTTGGTCCCGGGCGTGATGTCGAGTTGCGGGCGGTCCCAGTGGATGCCGTCGGCGCTGGTGGCCAGGGCGGTGCTGTGGAACCAGCCGGGCATATACCATAGTTTGAACAGTTTGTCCTGTGGGTCGTACCAGGCGCCGTCGTTGAAAGGCGCGGCCATCGGGCAGAAGCCGGAGTCCATCTCCTCGTCGGTTTCGGGGCTGAGCACCGGGCTTTGCGGGTGGATTTCAGGTTTGCCATAAGCCCGTGTCAGGGAGGTCTCTGCGATCAGGAAGTCGTCCACGAAGAGCTGACGGCCCAGGTCGATGGGGATGACCTGCGGGGGATGGGAGAGGTAGGGCACGGGGATCGGCTCGCGCGAGCCTTCGATCACTTTGCGCGGCGGCCAGGTCTGCGGAAGGGTGATGCCGTTGTAGAGTGTTTCGTTAGTCATGGTCCTGATCTCCGAGAAGGTCTGGGCTGCAGTTGGGTTGGCGCCGCGGGTTTCAGAATTGGCCATGAATTGGCCAGAATTAGCCATGAATTGGCCAGAATTAGCCATGAATTAGCCAGAATTAGCCATGAATTGGCCAATACAAGACCAGCATCTACAAGAGGTGCCAGCGTGCCCCTCGCCCTAGGCCTTTGGGCACGACCAAGTCGAGAGTTCGGGGGACTCCTCCCAAAAACCAAGTCATCTGAGGCTGCTGGCGTAGACGAGTTCGATGTCGCCGTGGATGGCGTATAGGCGGGCATGGTAAAGGCGCACGTCGATGCGGAGCGGTGTGCCGACGTGTTCGGCCAGGCCGGCCTGATCTTGCCATTGGGGCTGCCAGGCGGTCGAGTCGCCGCGGAACGGCTGGCACTCATCGAAGGTGTAGCCGGGCAACGGTGTGCCCTCGAGGTCCGATAGCTGGACGCGCACCTCGCCGTAGGGAGCCTGCACATTGAGCAGCAGGCGCTCGTCGTGGATTCGCACCCAGCGCGTCGTCAGATAGCCGGCGCCGGCCATTGATTCAAGATAGACGAAGCCGTCCTGCCGCAGCCGGTGCATGAGGATGGCGGCGTAGTCGGGCTCGTCGCGGCTGAGCGTGCGCGCCTGGAAATGCTCCCCTTTGGTGCCGCCGGAATAGATGCGGATCTGCCCTTCGTGGTCGACCACCATCGAACAGGGATAGATGCCGCCGCCGCCATATTCGCCCGGCTCGTTGAGGCCGATAAATGGTTGGCGCAGGGAGCGTTGGAAGCGCAGCCCGTCGTAGCTGTAGACGAGCTCGCCGTAGATCTTCCCCTCCAGCTTTTGCCACCGCAGGTCATGCGGGTCGGTCTCGAACATCCAGAGGATGCCCACGTAGACTCCCTTATAGGGGAGGACGACGATCCCGTAAAACTCACTCATGGGGGGATCGAGAGGGTCGGGATGGAAGATGACCTCCGGTTCGCTCCAGGTGCGCCAGTCGTGCGTCTCCATCAGGGCGATGCGCCGGTCGCCGTGGCTGGGGCGGGCCAGGGTGATGTGGCTGTTGCGTTCGGCATGGCGATAGGTGAAGAAGCCGGGGTCGGGCGTGCCGGGATGCCAGCGCGAGTTGTGATCGATCTGCCAGTTGTAGCCGTCGGCGGACCAGGCCAGGCGCGAGGCGCGTTGGCCGTCCTCTTCGATGGCGAGAATGGGCCACTTAAAGCGGCGTTCGGGCGCGCTTTCATCGAGGAAGATCGAGCCGCCGGTGGACATCTGTTGCCGGTCGAAGATCTCGTGGGGCCGCATTCGCGACGGCAGCGGAACGGTTGCGGTCAGGTCCGGGCGTTCCCAGTGGATACCGTCCTCGCTTTCCGCGGTCAGAAACCACTCGTCCTTGCGATAGACCGTCCCTGGCATCGTCTCGCGGCCGAGATAAAACATACGCCACAGCTTGCGCTGGTCGTCGTAGAGCACGGTTGGGTAGCTGAACGGGTTTTCGGTTGGGTCGGCGTAGGTGGCATCCCGCACCCATTCGGGCTGCCCCAGACGGCGGGCGATGTTGTCGCGGCGGGCCAGACACCAGTCGTCAAAGAAGAAGAGGGAGCGCAAGGTCACGACATCGATCCTTAGTTGTGGCGGCGCTGATCGGTTGCAAGCGGCCGGTGCAGTTGGCGGCGATCAGGCACTGGCAGACGGTGTCGCAAGCGGTAGGGCAAAGACACCTTCGCTGAGATCAAGATCTTCGGCGAAGTGGCAGCGAACCAAGTGCCCGTTTCCAATGTCACGCAGGGCCGGTTCTTCGGCTGAGCATTGTTCCTGCGCGAAGGGGCAGCGGGTGGAAAAGTGGCAGCCGCTGGGGGGGTTGAGCGGGCTGGGCACCTCGCCTTCAAGGACGTAGCTCTGCTCGCGGTGTGTCGGATCGGGGACGAGGACGGAGGCGAGCAGGGCCTTGGTATATGGGTGCTTGCACTCCTCGAAGACCTGCTGGGTTGTGCCGAGCTCGACAAGCCGCCCCAGGTACATGACGGCAATACGATGGCTGATATGCTTGACGATGCTGAGGTCGTGGGCGATGAAGACGTAGGTCAGATTCATCTGACTTTGCAGGTCGAGCAGGAGATTGATGATCTGGGAGCGAACGGACACGTCCAGGGCCGAGACGGGTTCGTCGGCGACGACGAGCGGGGGGGAGACGACCAGGGCGCGGGCAATGCTAACGCGCTGGCGTTCACCGCCGCTCAGTTCATGGGGAAAGCGGTCGGCAAAGTGTGCGCCGAGCCCCACGGTCGGCAGGATTTCGAGCACCCGTCTGGAGGCTTCGGCGCGGCCGATTTTCTGGGCGATCAGCGGTTCGGCGATCACATCTGTGACGCGCCAGCGCGGGTCGAGGGAGGAGAAGGGGTCCTGAAAGATAATCTGCATCTGACGCCGCACATCCAACATCTCTTTGCGCGAGGCGGAGGCGATATCGAAGGTCTGTTGTTCGCCGTGCAGCAGGATGCGGCCCTGGTCCGGCTCGACCAGACGGAGGAGGCAGCGGGCGACGGTTGTTTTGCCGCAGCCGCTCTCGCCGACAAGGCCCACGCATTCACCTTTGTTGACGGTGAAGGTTACATCGTTGACGGCCTTGACGTGGCCCACAGTGCGGCGGAAGAGGCCGCGCTGGACGGGGAAGAATTTACTCAGATTTTCGACCTGCAGGATAGGTGTGTCAGGCATGGAACACCAGTGGTTAGTGGTTGGTGGTCAGTGGTCAGAAACTGACTTGCGGGCTATTCGTCGACGTAGAGCCAGCAGGTTGCGGTATGTTGCGGCCCGAATTCAACGACCGGCGGGTCCTCGAGGCAGCGGTCATGGACGGATGGGCAGCGATTGCGGAAGCGGCAGCCGCTGGGCGCGTTGCGCGGATCGGGCACGGAGCCGCTGATCGTGTGGAGTTGCTCGCGCGGCGGGGTATCCGGGCGCACGATGGAGCGGAGCAACGCCTGGGTGTAGGGATGTTTGGGATTCTGAAAGAGCTCGACGACGGGTGCCTTTTCCGCCATCTGGCCCAGATACATGACAACGACGAAGTCGGCCAGTTGGGCGATGACGGACAGGTCATGGGTGATCATGATCACGCTCATGTCCAGGTCCTGCTGCAGGCTGCGGATCAGGCGCAGGATCTGGGCCTGGATGGTCACGTCGAGGGCGGTGGTCGGTTCGTCGGCGATCAGCACGCGCGGTTCACAGCAGAGGGCGATGGCGATCATGACGCGCTGGCGCATGCCGCCGCTCATCTGGTGGGGATAGTCGGCAAAGCGGCGTTCGGCATCGGGAATGCCCACCTTGTTGAGCATGGAAATGGCCAGTTCCTGGGATTCCTCTTCTGACAGGTCCTGGTGTTGGCGGATGCTTTCCATGATCTGTTCGCCGATGGTGTAGACCGGCGTCAAGGATGTCATGGGCTCCTGGAAGATCATGGCGATATCTTTGCCGCGAATGGCGCGGATAGCATCCCCTCTGGGATCCAGGTTTACCAGATCGATGGGCTCGTCGTCGCCATCGGGGTGATAGAGGATCTGGCCGCTTGTCTGGCTGGAATGGAGCAGGCGCAAAATCGAGCGTGCGGTGACGCTCTTGCCGCAGCCGCTTTCGCCGACGATGCCCAGACAGCGGCCGCGTTCGACGGTAAAGTTAACGCCGTCCACTGCGCGCACGACGCCGGCCAACATTTTGAAATGTACGTGCAGATCGAGGACTTCGAGAATTGGTTGCGAATCGGGCATTGTCAGTTACCGGTTGCCAGCGGCCAAAGTCGACGGGAGAAGAAGCGGAACGTTGCCATTATCTGATCTCGGAGTACGGGTCGAGTGCATCGCGCAGTGCGTCGCCCAGGAAGTTGACGGCCAGCACGGTCAGGACCATGAAAACGCCTGGGGCCAGCAGCCACGGGTGCTTTGTGAGGACCTGCACGGACTGGGCGTCTTTGAGCAGGGTGCCCCAGCTGACGAGCGGGGGAGTGATGCCGATGCCGAGGAAGCTGAGCGAGCTTTCGGCCAGGATCAGACCGGGCACAGAGAGGGTGGCGACGACGACGATATGGCTGAAGCAGTTGGGGATAAGGTGGCGGAAAAGGATGGTTGGCGTGCTGGAACCGGCGGCGCGCCCGGCCATGATAAAGTCCGACTCTTTGAGCGCCAGTGTTTTGCCGCGGATCTGGCGGCAGAGCCCGGCCCAGCCGATGAGTGCGAGTACGATAGTGACGCCCAGGTAGCGATGGAGGGAGGAGAGCTCGGGCGGCAAGGTAGCGGCGAGGGCCATCCACAGGGGGATGCGCGGGAAGGACATCAGCACCTCGGTGAGGCGTTGGATGAGAATATCGGCCACGCCGCCCCAGTAGCCGGATGCCACGCCGATGGCGGAACCGAGGATGACGCTGATGAGCATACCGATGATAGGCACGGAGAGTGAGATACGGGTGGCGGTGAGGACGCGCGAGAAGACGTCTCGGCCCAGCCTGCCGGTGCCGAAGAGAGCGACCATGCCGCCTTCCTCAACGCCGAAGAGGCGCCGATTGCTCGAAACCAGGCCCCAGAGCTTGTAAGGCTCCGCGTTGACGAAGAAGTGGATTGGGTAGACCAGTTCCGGGTCTTCGGTATAGGTGGTGAGAAAGGTGCGGGCGTCTCTTTCGCTCTTGAAGCCGTAGACGAAGGGCCTGGTGAGCCTGCCATCGCGGAAGATATGCACGCGCTGGGGAGGCGCGCGCAGCGCTTCGTTGTGTACGTGGTCGACGCTGTAGGGCGCAATGAAGTCGGCGAAGAGCGCTACAGTGACCATCAACACCAGCCAGACGATGCCGATGATGCCGAGGCGGTTGGCCATGATGCGCGCCCTGAGGATGCGACCGCGCGAGGCCACATCCTCGGTGGAGGCCACATCTAGATCAGCGGCCGGCGGGCGCGGCGCGCCATGTATCTGATCGGTGGAGGCGCTCATAAGACACCAGTGGTTCGTGGCTACTGGCTCGCGGCCAGTAGCAGCGGTTGCAAGTTGCGCTAGTCGAAGCGGACGCGCGGATCGATCCAGGCCAGCAGCAGGTCGGCGACCAGGTTACCCAGGACGAGCATGACGCTCAGGATCATCAGGATGGCGGACGACACATAGACGTCCTGGGCCTGGAGGGCGGAGTTGAGCGTAGGGCCGATGGTGCGCAGGCCCAGGACGATTGCGGTGATAACGTTGCCGGAGATGATTTCCGGAAACTGCATGCCGAGCAGGCTGATCAGCGGGTTGATGGCGACGCGCACGGCGTGTTTGATGACGACGACCTTTTCGGCCATCCCCTTGGCGCGGGCGGTTTCAACGTATTGGCGGCCCAATTCGTCGAGCAGATTGCCGCGCATGATGCGCATGAGGGAGGCGATGCCGGGAATGCCGCCTACGAGAACCGGCAGCCAGATATGGGCTGCGAGATCCCTGACCTTGCCCGGACTCCAGGGCGCGTCGACATACTCGGGGGAATAGAGGCCGGTGAGCAGGGGCGCGTCGAGGACGAAGGTCATGAAGACCAGGATGGCCAGCGCCAGCAGGAAGCCAGGCATGGAAAGGCCGATGAAACTCATGACGGTAAAAACGCCGTCTGAAACGGAGTATTGACGGGTGGCGGAATAGATGCCGATCGGCAGGCCCACGGCCCACGAAAGGCCGAGAGAGAGCGAAGCGATCAGCATCGTATAGCCCAGGTTGGTCCAGATGACTTCGGAGGCGACGCGGTCGTAGGTGACGAGGGAGACGCCGAAGTCGCCCTGCAAAAAGGCAAAAAGCCAATAGAAATACTGAATCGGTATCGGGCGATCCAACCCGTACTCGCGGCGGATATTGTCGCCCTCTATTCTGGCTTCCTCTTCACCCCAGCCGAGGTTGCCTATGAGGTTTTGCTCATAGGTGGTGATCACATCCCCGGCGGGGAGATTGATGACGATAAAGCAGATGAAAGAGATTAGCAGGAGTGTGGGAATTGCTATCAACACTCTGCGTATGACGTAATCCAGCATCTGGACCCCGGGACTGCGGTGGTTCGCGACCTGTGGCCGTGAGAGGAGAGAGTGAAGAGGAGTGAGAAAGGAGAGAAAACGCCTCTCCATTTGGCCGCCGCCGAATGTCCAGAAACCTGGATTCAGCGGCGGCCAAACTCACTCCTCGTAGTTTCTCACTCCTTACTTTTATTACGACTTGATGTAGAACTGCTCCGGATAGGCGTAGGTGAAGTCCTGCAGACCATTGGCTACTTCGGGGCAGTTGCCGACGCGGTTGGAGACCAGGACCATGAGCGGCACGTCGGCGACAATATGGATGTCAAACTGCCAGTCAGTGTGGTACTTGAAGAGCTCCTTGTGCAGGCGTTTGCTCTCGACAGGGTCGATCTCTTTCTTGATCTCATTTTGCAGGGCGAACATCGCGTCGCCGCCTTCGGGCGGTCCGAGTTCCTGCAGCCACTCGGGGTCGTCATTGTAGTGCACCGGCAACATATCAAGCGCGTGCCCCTTGGGGGTAAAGATCGGCTGGTTGGGCCGCATCAGGGGAATTTCATTGGCATCGGTGCCCCACATGTAGGTATGGGACTCGCCGGCACGCCAGCGGGAGAAGAGGACCGAGCGCTGGATTGCGTTGAGGCGGGCGTCGAGGCCGGCGTCGCGCCAATCGGCCACGACCATTTCCGCGACCTGCTGATGCACCGTAATCTCGGTGGCGGCATCGAGAATGATCGTCACCGGCTCGCCGCTGGGGAATGTCCGCATACCATCATCGCCCTTCTCCAGGCCCAGTTCATCGAAGATACTGTCAACCTGGGCCAAGTCGAACTGGCCGTTGACCATGGTGATGGAATCCATGTCATCATCCCAATAGGGGGATGAGGAGGCAAGGGCATAACTGGACGGCCGGCCGGCGCCGAAGTAGAGCGTTTCGTTGACCTCGTCGCGGTTGATGGCCATCGACAGGGCATTGCGGAAAGACTTCTTGCGGAAGAACTCGGCGATCTCCTGGTCTTTTTCGTTCTGGAGGCGGTAGTTGATGGTGATGTGATTGCCGGTGGTGAAGGAGGTGCCCGGCCAGAACAGCAGCCGGTAGTCGCCGCGCTCCTCGTTTTCGCGCAGGGTCGGCAGGCTCTCGAACAGCTGCATGTTGCGAATACCGAGGTCGATCTGGCCTGCGATCGCCATCAGAACGGCATTCTCCTGGGTGCCGGCGAAGGGGAAGACGTAGTTGTCGCAGTAGGGGAGCTGGTTGCCGGCGGTATCTACGGCGCAGTAGTAGGGATTGCGCTCCAGCCGCAGTCCCGATTCATCATAGCCCTTTGACAGCCATGGGGTGACGACGGGGAAATCGGGATCGAGATAGTCGTTATTCTCTCTCAGATCGACGTATTCAGCCCCATCGGTGTAACTGGGATGCCACTGCTTGAGGTGGTGCTTGGGCGTGGTGGCAAGCAGGCGGCCGCGGAACAGGAAGGGGAAGGTGGGATAGGGGGCCGGGAACTTGAAGACCAATGTGTAATCGTCGGGCGTCTCCAGAACCACCGGCTGACCATCCACAAAGCAGCGGGTAGGCGCTATGGGCGTGTACTCTTCATTGAACCACAGATCCTCCCACAGGAAGAGGATGTCCTCGGATGTGAACGGTTCGCCGTCCGACCATTTCATGCCCGGGCGCATATGGATCGTGAGCTGGGTGGCGTCACCGTTCCACTCGAAACTTTCCGCCAGGTAAGGTTCCCAGCCGCCGGTCGGTAGCCCGGCGCCGAATCCGTCCAGATCGGGGGGAATATCGATAAAACCGCGGTTGACGATGTAGCCGGGCGCGGCGCGGTCGGTCTCGTTGAGGGTGAAGCCGCGGATCGAATCGCTGTAGGTCCCGACCTCATGGATGGGGGTGACGATGCGCGGGGTGACCGGCAGGCGATCATCTATCGGAGGCAACTCGCCGGCGTCTACCATTGCTTTGAGCATTGGCGCTTCGTTGTACTGAGATGAGGATTCTGCAGCGGGCTCCGCTGATTCGGCGGGCGCCTCAGCTGCCGGTTGGTCGGCGGCCGGTTCTTCATCGCCGCCGGCGCCACAGGCAGCCAGCAGTGAGCCAGCTGTTGCGGCAGCTGAGAGTTGCATAAACTTACGCCGGGTGATCGTGCGTCTTGCCATGACCTTTCTCCTTTGACTTGATGCGGAAAGCTGTTTGAAGAGAAAACCGAGGAGTAACACCCGCCCTGCGGGGTTGCTGATCGATGCCCCCTGGCACTATGAAAAGGTCTACCGTCCGCCATAGGCGGCGCGGCGAATTGTCTGGCGTTCTGGGTGGGTCTGATATTTCCTTTCGCGCTCAGGCGCGGCCAAGCGTCTTGGGATGTATACTTCCGGTAGGGCCGCATTGTACTGTAGCCGGATTGGGCTGTCAACCAGTGAAAATTTACTTGACACTGGTGTGTAGCCGGCGCGATTGCTGTCCGAAAGGAGGGCGGGTATGATTCGAATCGGGCCGCCCGCCCTGGACGGTCTGTGCAGCGTTCAGTTTACATTTGGAACAGGAGATTCCCCGATGGGCAGTTCCCGATTTCTTTTGCAGGCGCATGTTGATGCGGTGTATGAGGCTGCGCCGCGCAGGTTGGCGTTCGAGGCGCGGACGGAAACAGAGTTTGGCGCGTGGCAGGGGGCGCTGCGCGCGAAGACGTTGGAGCTGCTCGGCCTGGCCGAACGCACGCCGCCCGCGGCGGTGGCGGCGGAGAAGCTGCAGGCGGTGGAGCGGGACGGCTATGTGGAGGAGAAGTATCTTCTGGACGCGGGCGAGGGCGTGAGCATCCCCGCCTATCTGCTGGTCCCCAATACGGAGCCGCCCTACCGGCCGGTGCTGGTCTTTCACGGGCACAACCCGTCGGTGCAGTGGATCCTGGGTAACTATCCCAGCGCGGCGGAGCGGGAGAGCAGGCTCAAGGTGGACAACAATTACGCGCAGGCGCTGGCGCAGGCCGGCTATCTGGTCTGCGCGGTGGAGCAGCGCGGTTTCGGCGAGCGGCAGACCGAGGACGGGCGCGGCAGCGTGCACGAGAACTCCTGCCGCCACCTGGCCTTCGCCTACCAGATGGCGGGACGCAACCTGGTGGGAGAACGCTGCTGGGACGGCATGTGCGCGATCGCGTTTCTGCAGAACCGGCCGGACGTGGTGCCGGACGTTCTGGGCTGCACGGGCAATTCGGGCGGGGGCACGATCGCGCTGTGGCTGTCGGCGGTCGACGAGCGGATCACCGTCGCGGTGCCGGGCTGTTATCTCTGCTCGTTCCGGGCGTCGATCTACGACCTGTATCACTGCGAATGCAACTACGTGCCCGGCATCCTGGAGTGGGCGGAGATGGGAGACCTGGCGGCTCTGATCGCGCCGCGGCCGCTGCGGGCGATCGCGGGGGAACAGGACGATATTTTCCCGATAGCGGCTGTGCGCGAGGAGTTCGCCGCGGCGGCGCGTGCGTACGAGTTGCTGGGGGTAGCAGAGCGCTGCTCGCTGGGCGTGCATCCCGGTCCGCATGGGTACAATCACCGCTTGAGCTACGAATGGTTCGGGGCGTGGCTGGGGGCGGGATAGGGCGTGTTGGGAGGTGGATGTACCGGGGGAGCGACGGGGCTGCTGTACTACAACGCACGCTATATGAAATGCGCTCAGATACTCTTGAAGGCCCGCATTCTATTGGTATAGGCGGCCTGCGGCATGGGCCCTTCAAGCAGAGGATCGCCGGTCTCCTCCATCCAGTCGCGCAGACGCCGCGCAAGATCGTCTCGTATGCCGGCGTAGTCCGGGTCTTCGGCCAGGTTGTTCTGTTCCAATGGATCCTGCTCCAGGTCAAACAGCTCGAAAAGCGGATGGTACATCTCGGTGTAGGGTATGTCGAGGGCTATGCTGGTTTCAGGGTACCCCTTGGCGTTGCTGAGGTAGTCGGGCGGCGTCTCGATCGTGGGCGCGAACTCGAAGTTGGCAATGAGTTTCCAGCGGTCTGTGCGGATGGCGCGCATGGGATCGTAGTAGGTGTGATAGGTCTTTTCACTGAAAACGTATTCGCTAGGCTTATAAGGTTCCCCGCGTAGCAGATTCCAGTAGCTGTCCCCCTGCAGATTCTCCGGCTTTTCGATCCCCAACATGTCAAGCACGGTGGGCACAAAGTCCACGTGTGTGACGAATTCCGAATAGCGCCGACTCCCCGCCAAGCCTGGGATGCGCATGAGCAGCGGCACTTCGATGCCGGCGTCGTAGAGGCTCATCTTCGCCAGCGGGAACGGGATACCGTGATCGGCGGTGAAGACAACCACGGTATCGTCCGCCACCCCCGCGGTTTCAAGCGCCTCGAGCACTCTGCCGAATGCCTTGTCGATCGAGGCAACCGAGGCCTCCATATCGACCATGTCCGCGCGCACTTCGGGGATGTCCGGCAGGTAGGGCGGCATGGCGACCGTATCTGCGTCGATCTTCGGCACGTCATGCGGGAAGGGGCGATGCGGCTCGGTAAAGCCGATCTGCGCGAAAAACGGGGCCGCATCCTGTTCGCGCTGCGCCAGAAAACTGCAGCACGCTGTTGCCAGCTCGGCGCAGACCCCCCGCGGATGGGCATGCTGGTAGCCGCAACGTTCCGGGCTGTTAGCCTCATGCTGGGTACCGAAGAGACGGGTTTCGTATCCGTTGGCGGAGAGGATCTGGGCCAGATGTTGCTCGTCCGGGTGCAGGTCATTGGCGAATCCGGAGTGGGCCAGCCCGACCACGCCGTTGGCGTGCGGATAGCGGCCGGTCCAGAGGGCGGCGCGGGAGGGGCTGCACTGGGGCGCGACGCAGAAGCTGTTCTCGAAATGGAGCGCGGATGCGGCGAAGGCGTCGATATGCGGTGTGCGGACGCCGGGGACGCCGTAGCAGCCCAGGTAGCGGCCCAGGTCGTGGCAGATGAAGACGAGGATGTTCGGTTGTTCTGTGCGCATTGGGGGTAGACCTTTGTGCGTTTTGCGTTCTGGGTTTTCAGGTAACAGTTCAACCATTTTCACTTCACGACCATGCAGATCAGCTGCGCCCGGCAATCGCGAGCGTGTCGCCCACGACCGGTATTCCCAAGGCCCGCTCAGGCGTGCCTACGCGCCCTTCACCACACGACCGCCATCTCCTTCCTCCGCGATCAGAGTGATCGGTCTCAGTCACCCCTGCTGGCGGCACGGACGGACCTAGTCTTTCGTGGGCGCGTGTTGACTGCTGGTCGTGGTGATCCCGTACCGGCTACCCAAGCTACATATCAGTTTGCTGTCGAGGCAGACTCCGAAACAACCTGAAGAGATGCTATGCCCTGGAAATCCTTGGGGTTGTGGGTAACTAAAGGCACGGCGTGCCGCACAGTGCAGGCGGCAATCCAGGCATCGTTGGGGGCGATCGGTCTTCCGGCTCGCTGCCGCTCAGCGACCAATCGACCGTAGCAGCGAGCAATCTCATGGTCGTAAGGAAGGATAACGAAGTTGCGAAGTAACGCTTCGAGTTCATTCCGCCTGCTCTTACCCCAGTTGCCTTTCTCCGCCCCGAAGTAAAGCTCTCCAACGGTGATAAAGCTGATGGCGAGCAGATGGTCCTGGACATGCGGCAGATATGCTCGCGCGAGCGCTCCGCCCCTCATCAGGTACGAGACGATATTCGTGTCGAGTATGCGTGTTGACACACTCACTCTCGAGGGCCACTATTCGCCCTGGCAGCATGTCTAAGATCGTAAACCGCCTCTTCAAAGCCGTCATCTTCATCGCCCGGCCACGTGCCAAACAGAACCTGCACATCAGTCAATGGTTGTACGTCCTGCGCGCGCGCCAGTTCTTCCAGAGTGGGAGATTCCCAGAAAATGTCTGTGACAGACTCCTCGCGGCGAACAGGTGACCCGGACGAAAGGTCCTGCCTTCGGGTTGCTGGCGTTGCCTCTTCTCTTTCACCGACCGGCGTCTGTGGCATTGCTGTTCGCTCTTTCCTATTCTGGGGGGACGGGAGATTACCAGAGGCCTAATGAGAGTTGCCCGCTTTTGGCCGAGAAACTTGGATCATGACTGTTGATCCGTCAATTATGACGCTTGTCCTATGAGCAGACCCTGTGGGCGAGGCCGGTGGGCCTTGTTTCTGGTTTGTGCGGGTATTCTAGCACATGTCCTTGGGGAGTGCAGGCGGGATGAAAGTATGGTTGGATCAGCCTCTCACAGCACGTTCCCTGGAAGGCTTCTCCAGACATAAAGGGCCATAGCAGCTACCTCGAAACGTAACTACCAGGTTTTATCCAGTGTGCGAGTTCAAGAGGGGGCACATACGCCATCCAGGTGTATTGAATCGTGTTCAAGACCTTTTGAAATGGGTTGGACAGTGGGGTGACGGCTAGCAGGATTATTGTAGCACGGCTTCAGTTCCGTTGATACCGTCGGCTGCGCCTTGCTTGACCGGTCCTGTCGCCATTCAGGCTATCTCGCCAGGTATTCGGTTGGCGGCAGCCAGGTTGCTGGAGCGGCACTGCTGGAATGAGCAGACACGGTCGGTGAGGCGTGGTTTTGGAGGGGGGCGTTGCGGGGGCGCAGCCCCTGCACAAGGGAGGGCCGAAGGCCCGACCGCCCATATGCAAGAAGAGAGTATAGAGGAATGCGGAGGGAGGAAACACCTTCGCCCGGCGCACTGTGGGTCGCGAACGCCGAGCGTGGGCGCGAATTGACTTTGGCTGGGTGGTTACCTGGAAATTGAGGGTTACTAGTGGTACGGGTCAGCTGCGTCGCGGAGGCCGTCGCCGAAGAAGTTGAGCGCGAGGACGGTGATGATGACGAAGACGCCGGGCAGAAGCAGCCAAGGCGCGAGGGCGACCGAGCGCAGATTCTGGGATTCATGCAGGAGGACGCCCCAACTGATGGCGGGCGGGCGCAGTCCCAGGCCCAGGAAACTGAGCGAGGTTTCGCTGAGGATCATGGAGGGGACGGCGAGGGTGGCGGAGGCGATCAGGTGACTGAAGAAGGAGGGCACCATGTGACGCAGGATGATGCGCATTTCGCCGGCGCCGGCGAAGCGGGCTGCGAGGATGAACTCCTCTTCGCGCATGGAGAGGAAGCGGCCGCGCACGGCGCGTGCCAGGAATGTCCAGCCGATCAACGAAAGGATGATGGTGATGCCGAAGTAGACTCTGATGCTGGACCAGTCCTGCGGCAGGGAGGCGCTGAGGGCCATCCACAGAGGGATGGAGGGCACGGAGCGGAGAAACTCGATGACCCGCTGGATGAGGACATCGATTACGCCGCCGTAGAAGCCGGAGATACCGCCGAGGACGACGCCGAAGATGAAGCTGAGCGCGACGCCGATCAGGCCGATGGAGAGAGAGACGCGGGAGCCGTAGACGATACGGGTGAACATGTCGCGGCCGAGCTTATCGGCGCCGAGCAGAAATATGACGGAGAAGGACGGGGTATCCGTACTTACCGCGGCGGAGGCGTCGAAAATTGGGTCGCCGATGCCAAAGAGATGGCGGCTGTTTGGCCAGAAGCCCCAGAGCTTGTAGGGATCGCCTTCGACCCAGAAGCGGACAGGGTAACGCACGGATTCGTCGATCTGGAACTCCATGCGCAGGGTATCGGGATTACGGGCCTGGGTGAGGCCGTAGACGAAGGGTGCGCCCTGGAATTCGCCGTTATGGAAGAAGTGAATTGGTTGCGGCGGCGCGTAGGTGAGGGCGACCTCGTAAGTTTCGGGGTTGTAGGGGGCGAGCACCTCGGCGAAGATGGCAACCACGTAGAGGAGGATAACGACTATGGCGCCAATAATGGCCATTTTGTGTTTGAGAAAGCGCCACCACATCATCTGCAGCGGCGTAGCGATGTAGACGCGCTCTTCCTCTTCCTCGATGGGGAGGTAGGTGTCGGTGTCGTGCGGCCCCTGCTGGAGGTCGCCGGTCTGTACGGTGCCGGTGGTCGGCTGTTCTGTGGTCATGTCAGCCTCCCATCCGGATGCGGGGATCGAGCAAAGCCAGCATTATATCGGAGATCAGGGTGCCGACAATCGTCAATGTGCTGAGCATGAGCAGAAAGCTGGAGGCCAGGTACATATCCTGGGTCAGGAGCGCACGCAACAGCAGCGGACCGGTGGTGGGCAGGCTGAGCACGACGGAGACGATAATGGAACCGGAGACGAGTTGCGGCAGGGCCCAGCCCATGGTGCTGACAAAGGGGTTGAGGGCCACGCGCGTGGGATATTTGAGCACGAGCTTGAGTTCGTTGAGGCCCTTGGCGCGTCCGGTCTCGACGTAGGGTTTGCTGAGCTCGTCGAGCAGATTGGCGCGCATGGTGCGCACGAGGCCGGCGGAGCCGGCTGTACCGACGATGATAGCAGGCGCCCAGAGATGTTTGAGCATATCGCCAAACTTGGCGAAGCTCCAGGGGGCGTCGATGAACTCTTGTGAGAAGAGGCCGGAGATGTTGACGCCGAAATAAGAAAGCGCGATCCACATCATGATGAGGGCGAGCATGAAGTTGGGCGTGCCCAGGCCGATGAAACTGAGAGCGGTGAAGAAGTAGTCTCCGATCGAATACTGGTAGACGGCTGATAGTACGCCGACGACAAGCCCGATGACCCAGGAAAACATGAGCGCGGCGAAGGCGACCACCACCGTTAGGCCGAGACGGTCCCAGATCAGGTCGCTGACAGGAAGCTGCCACTCGAAGGAGAAGCCGAAATTGCCCTGCAAGACGTTGCCCAGCCACTTGGTATAGCGTACGGGAGCCGGCTGGTCCAGCCCGTACTGTTTGACGAGGGCATCGATCTCGTCCTGGCGAACGTCGTCACCCATCGCCATGCGGTTGGCGATATAGGAGGTCATATAGTCGCCGGGCGGCAGTTCGATGATGACGAAGGAGATCAAGGAGATCATGAACAGCGTCGGCACCATCAGGATGAGGCGGCGAAAGATGAATGAGGACATTGAACACCAGTGGTTAGTTGATAGTGGATAGTAGTCAATGAAGCGCCAGCGGCCTGTGGTCGGTCACCAGTGAATGTACTGGCAACCGACCACTTACGACTGGCCGCTGAAGTTATCAGCTCTTGAGATAGTACTGCTCCGGCACGGTGCTGCCGGGCGTCTGCAGATGCCAGGAGGAGACCCCCTCGCGCGGGACGTTACCCATGTTCTTGCTGACGACGACAGGCGCAGGCAGGCCGACCGCCATGCTGAACGTCCACAGATTTTCCCTATTGAGATCAAGGATCTGCTGGAAGAGGCGCTTATGCTCGTCTACATCCGGCGTGGCCTTGATCGCTTCGTAGAGGTCGATGGTGGTGCGCAGGTCGCCGGTGGGCTCTACGCCGTTGGCGCCGCCGGAATTGTACCAGAGGGCATGGCAGGCGACGTGGTGGGAGCTGCCTTGAGAGAAGGGCAGGAAGTGCCGCGGGTCGATCAGCGGGTTGAACTCGGCGGAGCCGGTCCAGACGGTCATATCGTGCTCGGAGGCCTGGACGCGCTGGCTCCAGAGCGGACGGGCCTCTTCTTTCAGCGACAACTGCACGCCGACGTCGTCCATATACTTCTGCATCAGTTCACCGATGC
Organism: Caldilineaceae bacterium; assembly: GCA_965116395.1. GTDB lineage: Bacteria > Chloroflexota > Anaerolineae > Caldilineales > Caldilineaceae > Bin5. The sequence continues at coordinate 2,274,145 of OZ220684.1, read as the reverse complement.
TTTGCCAGGAGCCGAAGACGGGGGCGTAGTTGAAGACGATGCTGAGCGGATCGCCGTCCGGGCGCAGGCGGATGCCATCGGAGTTCGTCTCGGTCAGGCCCATCTCGTCCAGCATGGAGTTGGCCAGGTCCGGGTTGTACTCAAGGGCGTTCTTGGCCTGCGCCTCATCGTATAAGGGGGAGGTGGCGAGCGGCGACGGCTGGCCCGGCTCACCCAGGCCGAGGTAGACGGCCTCGATGACCTCATCGCGATTCATCGCGTGGGACATGGCAAACCGGAAGCGCTTGTCATTGAAGATCTCGTGCAGAACCGGGTCCGGATGGCAGAGATTGAAGGAGATGACGGCGTCGCTCGTTTCGCCGTACTTCCAGAGAAGAATCTCGTAGTTGCCGACTTCCTCGTTCTCCTTGAAGAGCGAGAAGTTCTCCATCAGGATATGGCGGTGCTGCATGTCGATGTCACCGGCTACGGCGCGCAGATTCAGGACTTCGGAGTCTTCGACGATGTCGGTGGAAACCTTGTCAATGTAGGGCAACTGGTTGCCGGCGGTGTCCACCTTCCAGTAGTAGGGGTTGCGTTCCAGCACGACGGGGACTTCGGGCGTAATCTTGGTGAAGCGCCAGGCGAAGAGGCACGGCACGTCGGTATTGAGGCGGGGGGTGAGCCGGTTGTTGAAGTACTGGTGCCAGAACTCAAACTCATTTTCTTGCGCCAGTGCGTTCAACTCTTCTTCGTCGGTGTAGTTGCGATGGAACTGGGACATATAGTGCTTGGGATACCAGGTCATCGAAGCGCCGTTGGCCCCGGCCATCAGGGTCATGAAGATGCCGTGCGCGCCGGGGAAGGTGAAGCGGATGGTGAGATCGTCGGGCGCGTCCATGACGACGGGCTCGCCGCCGACGGTCAGCCAGACGGGGAAGCTGGGGGCGAGGTCTTCATCGCCGAGCACGTCATCATACCAGAACATGAAGTCGCCGGAGGAATGGGGGGTGCCGTCCGACCATTTAACGCCTTCACGCAGGTGGAAGGTGTAGGTGGTGCCGTCATCGGAGACTTCCCAGGATTCGGCCAAATTGGGACCGATATCGGAGCCGTCGGTGTTGTAGCGCACCAGCTGCGGGTACATGAGGCGATATCTGAAGATGCCGGCATCGCCAGGGCCTACGCCGATGCGGCGCCAGGTGCCGCCGTACTGACCGACCTCATTCAGAGGTTGGATCACCATCGGGTTGGCGGGCAGCCGCTCGTCGACAGGGGGAATGTCGCCGTTGGCGACCATATCGGCCAGCATCGGCGCTTCGTTGTACTGGGATGCGGGCATCGCGTCGCCGCTGTCGGATGCGGCCGGCGCCTCGGCATCGGGCGCTTCCGCAGCGGGCGCATCGCCGCCGCCGCAGGCAGCCAGCACCGCGCCAGCGGTGGCAAAGGCGGATACCTGCAAGAATCTTCGTCGTGAAATGTGCCTCTGGGTCATGAAATCTCCTCCAATGGGTTGATTGGATACCAAACTACACGTGTTCAGTCGTCGGTTTTTCGTTCTCAGTAGCATACGCCAGGCCTGAACGGCATGAAGTTGCTGAGAACCGAAAACAGCAAAACAAGAATTGAAAACTAAGCGGATTTCTGCGATTGCAGAACTGGACAAATAGGGCAGGTCTAGAAAGGCCGCAGTGGGGAAAGCCTCGATAATTGGGGGAAGGGTTCGATGGCTCACCCGTTGTCCAGAATCGGTGCTTGGCAATTATACACACAACCACCGATGTAACCAATTTGGGCAGGAGGTAACGCGGCGGAACTGCAGCGGCCGGTTTCCAGTGGTTAGCGACTTTGCTGACCACTGGCGTCAGCGCAGGATTTCGCGGACCTGGTGCTCGCCGTTGCCGGGCACGTTGTAGGCGAATGTGTTGGCCCAGCGGGGATGGGGCGACAGATTGGGCGCGGAGCCGTGGATGACGAGGGATGTGAAGAAGATGCCGTCGCCCGGCTCCATCGGGATGGTCACGCCCTCGTCGCGCTTGTAGTAGCGGCCGGGCAGGAACATGCCGAAGGTCTCCTGGTGCCGCTCATGGTCCTGCAGTCCCCAGCGGTGGCTGCCGGGGATGAACTCCAGGCAGCCGTTTTCGAGGGTCATCGGATCGATGGCGAGCTGGCAGTTGAGCATCATCGGCTGGTTTTCGTCGGTCTTCCAGTAGGCGTAGTCCTGATGCCAGGGCGTTGCCGCGCCGATGCCGGCCTCTTTGGGCAGGAGTTTGCTGTGGTAGAGGGCGACTTGCGGGTGCATCAGCTCGGCTACGATTTCGACGAGTGTGTCGCTGCGCAGGATGCGGTTGAGGGTGGGGCTGACCAGCTCGCTGTGCATCAACTGGCGGATGATCTTGCTCTCGTCAGGTGCGTCCTCGTCCTCCCAGGCGACGTGGACTTCAGGCGGCGGGTCGGCCACCATGTGCCGGTGGATGTCTGGCAATTCCTGGCGGATCTGCCCGATCTCCTGCTGGGAGACGAGACCTTTTTTGAGCAGATAGCCGTTGGCTTCAAAGGATTTTTTTTCCTGGGTTGTCAGGCTCATTGGAGTCCTCGATCTGTGTGTTGCCTGTACGGGTTCATTCGGGCTGGGGCAAGTGGGCCGCAGATGCCCCAGCCTTCAACTGCCACTTTTGGCGTCTACCGGCTCTGGCGGCGGGCTATGCGCATCGCATGTTCGCTGTATTCGCGTCGCTATAAATATATAGCGGACTGCGAATTGAAGCAATCGCTTAAGACTGTGGCAGATCGAACCGCACGGTTGTCCCCTGTCCGAGCCCGTTGCTGGTAACGGCGATCGTACCATGGTGGGCCTCGATAATGGCGCGGGCGATGGTCAGGCCCAGCCCCATGCCGCCGGTGCGGCGATTGCGAGATTGATCGGCGCGGTAGAGGCGGTTGAAGATATGGGGCAGATCGGCCGCGTCAATCCCTGCCCCATCATCGGTTACCGAGATTCCCATGCTCCCGTCCTTCTCCAAGGTTGCCGCGACCGTGACCCGGCCGCCCGCCTCCGTATGCTGGAGCGCATTGTGAATGACATTGCCTAGCGCCTGACTCATCCGCATGCGGTCGAGATTGAGCACTGGCAGTTCAGACAGCAGTTGCAGCGATAAGGTGATCTGCTGGCTCTGCGCTTGCGGCTGCCAGCGCTCCACTTCAGCGGTGAGTAGCTGCTGGAGCGGGTACGGTTCAGTCGTGAGCCGCAGCTCGTCTGATTCGGTTTCGGCCAGCCAGTTCAGGTCTCGCGCCAGGTTACGGAGCAGCTGCACTTCTTGAATGATGTGGTCGGCTGTTCGTGCGGGCGTCTGCAACCCATTGCGCAGCCCATGCGCTTCCAGACGGATGACGCTCAGAGGCGTGTTCAGTTCATGCGAGATATCATTGAGCAGCCGCTTGCGTAGGTCGCGTTGGGTTTGGAGGGCGGTTGTCATCTGGTTGAATGCCGCGCTCATCTGGCCAAGCTCGTCCGGGGAGGTAACCGGCAGCAGAACGGTATCACTGCGTTGCGCAATGGACTGGGCGGCCTGGGTCAGCGCTGTGACAGGAGCGGTGATGCGTCTGGCGAGCCATACCGCCAGTAGAAGCGCCATCGCAGAGGTCAACAGTCCGCCGATGGTGATGGTGTAAAGCAGGTTTCGCAGAAAGCCATGCGATTCGGTTGCCCAGAATTCACGATTCACATCAACATACGCATATCCCACAGACTGGCCGGTGCGCAGATCGAATATGTCAACACGCTGTCCATCCAATTCCGGCGCGGCCTCACCCTGTCGCAGCTCGGCGAAGTTATCCAGTAAGATATAGCCATCGACATCGGTAATGACAACGCGTATACGGTCTCTGTCAGAGTCGCTATGGAAGAGTTCAGAGGCCTTTTCTTCAGTTTCTTCGGCGTGCCTTTGTTCCGCCCCGTACTCGAAGAGATATCCTGTCTCAGATAGAGCGGTTCCCAACGTTTCCCAGCCATCAGATGAAGTGTATGCCCGACTCAACTTAAGAGCTAGATCATTGGCTTCATCGCTACTGAGCGCACCAATAAATGTGTTCAGTTGTGCCTGTGTCGTATAGTATCCGACGCCCAAACTAAGCGAGACAACAAGAACGATAAGCAGGATAAATGCGCCCAGAAAGCGCCAGCGTAGCGACATCAGCCATCCTCCGTTACGAACCTGTAGCCGGTGCCATAGACGGTTTGAATCGGCTGGCGGCCATCTACAGCGATTTGCCTGCGCAGACGAAGGATGTGGCTGTCGATGGCACGATCGTATCCATCAAAACTGTTATTGAAGGCGAGAGCGATTAGCTGGTCGCGTGTGAGCACCTGATTCGGATGGCGCATGAAGGTGGCGAGCAGGAGAAATTGGGCATGGCTCAGGCTGATGGGTTGCTCGTCAATCGTCACGCGCTGCGTCGTTTCGTCAATCGTAATGCGGCCGCAGGTCAGTACTTGCTGCACTCTGTCATTGACCCGCCGCAACACGGCTTTGGCGCGTGCCACGACTTCCTCGGGGTCGAACGGCTTGACGACATAATCATCTGCGCCGCTTTCGAGCCCGCTGATGCGGTCGGTATGGGCTTCGCGGGCGGTGAGCATGATGATGGGAACATCTGATTCGCGGCGTAAAGTGCGACAGAGCTCGATCCCATCGAGGCCGGGGAGCATCAGATCGAGCACTATCAGGTCGGGGGCAAGGGTGCGGGCCATGGTTAGCCCTGTCCTGCCATCGTGGGTGACTTTGGCCGCGAACCCTGCCCGCTCAAAAAAGATTTTCAGCCAGTTCGCGATCCGCGTATCGTCTTCAACAATCAGAATCGTGTAACGCATCATCATTTCTCAACTGAAACCGTACAGACGCGGTGTCCATACCGGGCACCGCGTCTGAATATCATACATTTCCGCCAGTGAAAAAATATCAGCTTCTTTCGTCCCGCTCTCGTTAGCCGCCGCTACTTTGTTCGCCGCCTTCTCCACCATTTTCGCCGCCGGGACCGTGTTCACCATCCTCACCGCCGCTTCCCGGCCCTACTTCAGCGTGGGGCGTCCACCCGTCAAACGCTTGGTCTGTTGCTGGGAGAGTAACGTCCACTATCTGACCAGGGTCGAGGTCAACCGGCGTTGTCGGTCCGAGCTCGACGCCATTCGACAGGTGGACTTCAACCCGAACCTGCTGCAAGGTACTATCAGTGGTGTTTTCCACCGTGCCGCTAAAGGCGTTGCTCTCGGCGTCATAGATAAGAATCAGCCGGGCCCCCTTGCGAACGGTATCATATCGCTCGGTCAGGGTCAGGGTGGTGCCTGATTCTTCGCCTTCGCTTGCGCCGGCATCTTCGCTGCTCTCACCGTCACCGGCGCCGCCTTCACGTTCGTGTTCGCCGCGGCTGGGCGTGATGCGTTCTGAGCCATGATGCTCGCCCGTTCCAACAGGTATTGTACAGCCGCCAATACCGATTGCCACCGTGGCGACAGTCAACGCTAACATCAGCACATAATTCTTCGTCAACACTATCTTGTTTGCCACTGTTTCACCTCATTTACATTGCGTTTGTCTGAGGGCGTATCCCTCATACCTGCCAATGATAGAGGTGAAATGTTGCACAAATATGTCAGTCGAGAGACATGATCGCGCGGCAACTAAGACAGGGCTATGGCTGTTCTGCGAAGACTTTCGGACTGAAAGTTGGCACTATACGTCGGGCAAGGCTGATTGGGGGCCTTGATCCTGCTGATGCCAGCCAGGTCATCTTGAAGAGCGGAGGATTCAGGAGCTGAACGTGAAGCTGTACAGCTTGCTGCGATTGAGGAAAAAGCGGATTTGGACAGCGCCTTCGATCGCTGGTTGCTCGTTCCGCCACCTGACCTGCCAGTGCAGGTCGTCGGTTTGCAGAGGAAGGCAGTCGGCGCGCGAGTAGCCGTCCAGAACGCGCCCGTCGGGGCGGCACAGTTCGACGCGCAGCTGACCGCCGGCGGCATCGGCGTTCAGCTCGAGCGCGCCGGCGCCCGCGGGCAGGTGCAGGGGCTTGGTCACGATTGTACCCACGCCGGGCGCGGCGAGCGCGACGAAGCGGTCCCGCTGCCAGGTGGCGCGCCCCAGCCGCTTGACGCGCTTCTCCATGTTGACCTCGCCGTGGGTGTGTTCGCAGCCGGTGTAATACCAGTGAATTTCGTCGCCCTCGACGATCGGCTCTTTGGCCGTGCCGATGATCATGCCCCTGTCGAAGGCGTCGCCGGCGCCGCGCGGGAGCGCGGCGGTGCGGGCGCGATCGGCGTGTTGCCAGCTGATCCCGTCGCGGCTGTAGACAAACTGGCCGTCGATGGGGCCGTCGCAGGGGATCTGGTTCTTTTCGCCGGGGATCTGCTCGGCGGTCACGTAGAGGACGCCGAGCAGACCGATATGGAGGCTCCCATAACGGAAGGCGGACATGTTGTGGAACTCGGCGCGCAGCGCGCCGTATCTGCGCCGGGCGATCTCGTCGTCCCAGTGGCTCGGCTCCAGGATCGGGTAGGAGTCTTTCCAGGGGCCGGCCAGAGAGGGGCTTTCCGAATAGCAGATGACCCGCCGCTTGTGGCTATCGTCAAAGCGCTGGAGCGAATAGGCGCGGTAGATGGAATCGACCGCGTCCCAGGTGACGTTAAATGTGCCCTCGTTGCTGCGCTTTACGACCGGCTCAAGACAGTTATGGACGCGCCCCTGCTCGGGCAGGGTCACGGTAACGTTGTCATCCCAGTGGATGCCGTCGGGGGAGGTGAGCAGGAAGATGCTGCGGTAGCGGCGGCAGAAGCCGATGGCTTTATAGCGTTTGTTCGGGTCCTCCTCGTCGCGGTCGATGAAGACGGAGGCGCCGTGGAGATCCCAGATGATGTTGTTGGCGGGGCTGCCGTTGAATGTGAAGATGCCCAGTTCCGGCTTGGTCCAGTTGATGCCGTCATCGCTCTCGGCGTAGAGGGTGAGGTCGCCGCGATCGTTGTCGACGAAGGCGCGTCCATAGCGGTCGGCGGTGACACCGTTGCAGTGGAAGGGTCTTTCGTCGGTGCGGGGGACATAGAGGCCGGGGATCTGGTAGTTGCCATCGGGCACGCGCCAGTGGGGGCCCATACGACCGAAATACCACATGCGGTATTTGCCTGCCAGATCGTCGTAGAGAGCCGTGCCGTAGAGGTGGATGCGTTTGCTCATGCCGGGGCCGCAGGCCTCCCAGGGCTTGTCCGGGTCGGGCTCCATGACGAATGGGGTCTTGGTGCAGGGCTGGACGGCGCGGGTGATGCCGTCTTCCTCCTGGATCAGGGCTTCGTCGAGGAGGAGGACGCTCTCTCCGCCGCGGAGTTGATAGGTGTTCGCTGAAGGGTCAGTATTGGCGTTCATAGGCAGGCGCGAGCTGATTGGATCTCCTTCGGGTGCATAGGGCGAAGCGGTGGCGCATTTCCAATGTTCAATTTTTCTATGTCCATTGGAGTTTCACCGGCTGGTTGGTGCGCATGGACTCCAGCGCGGCCTCGGCGAGCAGCTGGGCCTGGTAGCCGTCCTGCAGCGAGGGCGAGACGGCCGCGCCGCTTTCGAGCGCGGTGATGAAGCCATCGAGCGCGTAGGCGAAGCTCTCCTCGCCGTAGTAGTCAGGAAAGCGGCTCTGCGTGATGCCCGTCGCAGTGAACCGGGCGAGATTGTCGGCGGGGGCCGAGCCGCCTTGCAGCATACCTTCGGCGCCAAAAACCTCGATCCGGTCGTCAAAGCCGTAGACCGCGCGCCGGCCGTTCTCTATCGTACAGAGCGCGCCGCTGGGGAAACGCAGGACCGCCACCGCGGTATCGACGTCACCCATCTCGCCAACAACAGGATCGATGAGGCAGGAGCCGGTTGCGTACAGTTCGGTTGGCCTCTCCGCGGCGAGCCATGGGGCCAGGTCGAAGTAGTGGATCATCTTGTCGCGCAGCAGGCCGCCGGAGCGCTGCAGAAAGGCGAGAGGAGCCAGCGCAAAGTCGCGGGCAATGATACGGATGGACTCGAGCTGTCCGATTGCGCCATCCCGGACCTGCTGCTGTATGGAACTAAATTCAGGCTGGAAGCGGCGGCGGAATCCGATGAATACCGGCGGATCGCTCGCGGACACTTCGTCCACGAACGTTCTCACTTTCTCGATGTCGAGATCGATCGGCTTTTCGCAGTAGGTCGGTTTGCCGGCCCGCATCGCCTGCCGCAGCAGGTCGACGTGGGTATCGGTCGATGAGGCGATCAGGACGGCATCGACGTCGTCCGCTTCCCAGATCTGCTGCGCGCCGCGGGGCACCTTCCCTCCGCGGGCGTCCGTGAGGCGCTGGGCGGCGGCCTGATCGACGTCGAAGATGTAAGCGAGTTCGGCGCGGGGATGGGCGGCGATGTTGCGGGCGTGGATTGTGCCGGCTCGGCCGGCGCCAAAGAGGGCAAATCGCATCAGTTCAGTATCCGGTGGACAGTGATAAGAAATGAAAAGTCAGGAGTGTAAAGCAAGAGCTATCCTCTGGAATTCATATCTCTAAGCGTCTTCACTTTTGCCCGCCCAAGCCGCGGTCATCCGGAAGAATCTTCACTCGCTCCTCTTCCAGAGTTGATCAGACTGCTACGAGGCGGTCTTAGGGAAGGCGAGACCGGCAATTCCTTGGCCAACGATTGTCCTAAGCTGGTCAATGGGCAAAGGCAGATCATCAACTATCGTTGCCCGCACCATACTGAACTACGGTTGTAAACGATTATCGGTCAAGTAAGTGCAGCGCAGTGCAGACATCAGCGTTTCAGTCACCGGCCACAATCGAAAAGACCGGCGCCGCTATCGTCCAAGCCGCCCTGTCCGCACAGGCGCGGCAGGCCTTAGGCACCGCCTACTCCGACGCGCCGGTCGTGCCAAAGTGACCAAACCTGCTGCAAGAGAGGCCCCGCATCGGCAGCGCCGGGTCCCGTGCGCCGAGGGTCACTCGCCGTCTGGGTCGAGATAGATGCCGGAGCCGATGACGCCCTTCTGTTCCGTGTTGGGCGGCTGGAAACTCACAGCGTAACCGAGCTTCGGCGAACCGGTCTGCTCGTCTCCCTGGATGGCCGGGTTGTCGTAGTGATAGCGCAGGAACTTCCGACCTTCGCGGCGTGCGCCGCCGATCAGCTCCTCGGCGAACCTCACCCCTTTGGAGTCGGTCCTCGTCATGTCGGTGGTTTGGCCTTCTCGGAACGGTTCGGACCCGTGAAACAGGGTGACGCCACCGCCACTCACGACATACAGTTAGATGGAGCCTGACTTCCAGTCCCCTCCTTCGACGCGGAATGCGTTTCGGACCCCGGTGAGGGCGCTGTAGCCTTCGGACAAGACGGCATTGCTGTAGGTCTCGGCCGCGGCTTCGACAAAGGCGATGAGTGTCTCGCGGTCCACCACTTCCGACGCGGTAACGGGGGGCTTGGGGAGATCCGCAACCTGGATTGGGACATTGGAGACGTCCTGCGAGAAGCCGCCGACCAGTACGAATCGTCTTGCGGTGATCCCGGAAATGTATTCGACAGCGTATGCCGTCTTTGGGCCCTCGTCGTCGTATCTGACGAAGCCACCGCCTTGGGCAGCGGCCGCGAAGAGTTTCTCGATGACCTTGGTTCCGCGTTCGTCCTCGACGCCCATCAGGTTTTTGCTTTCCGCTTCACGATCGTTTCCGTGAATGAACGCGTCTCCGTTCATGAGGAAGATGATGAGGAAGGTCGAGCCGGATTTCCAGTAGCCCTCGGTTTTCAGCCCCTCCCTGAGTTTCGCGCCTTCGTTCATGTCAGTGATCGCCTCGATGCGCGCCTTCGCTCCGAGGACGAAGGCCTTGAGGCTTTCGGGGTCGGTCACCTGGGCAGCGGTTACTTCGCCCATCGCGGTTTCGCCGTCGGGGTTCGGGGGTATTGGCTGGCAGGCCGCCAAGCCTACCCCTAACGCAGCGACACCTGCCGTCTTGAGAAATGCGCGTCGAGAAAGTGCACGGTCTGTCATTGTTCCTTTTCCTTCTGCAAAGTAGTGAAGTAGAAATTCCGGTCTGAGCCGGCATGAATTCGATCAATAGTGCGGCTGTCAGCGGTGAGGCCTGCAGTCAAAGTCGTAGTCTTATTGTGGTAAATCGGGGGAACTGTCGGGGTTCTGCTGGAATCGATGCTCCTTTTACGAGCAAGAAAATGGATGTGGGCCCAATAGTTACTCTTCACTCTGTACTGGCACACGCCGTTTGGCCAACGCGACTTCGGCTTGCAAGGAGATTCTGCCGCTGCTCGCGCCGGGCATACCCATCCAGCGAGTCCCATGGGAGAATGCAGGCAAGTATAACAAGAAATTTCATGCAATGTCTATCTTGTAGGCCTGATCGGTATCATCCCTGGCATATTCATCAAGATCGATTATCGCTTCCTTGAACAAGGGGTTAAGGCTCTTCTCGACGCCCTTACAGGTCAGCAAAAGGGTTGACCGGTCAAGCGGTTCGTTCAACTTCCTTTCCATAGGGGTCAGGTGCAATAAGCCTACCTTTACGCCCTAATCAAACTCCACGAGTAACTGCTAAGCCATAAACAGTGCCTGTCTTGACCAGCCCTCTATCTCTGCCGCCATTCAGGATATCTGATTGCGTATTCGGTTGGCGGCAGCCACGTTGCTGGAGCGGCACGGCTGGAATGAGCGCACAAGGTCGGTGAGCGATGGTTTTGTAGGGGGGGGCGTTGCGGGGGCGCAGCCCCTGCACAAGGGAGGGCGCTTGCGCCCGACCGCCCAAAAACAGGGAATGCGGAGAGAGAAATCACCTTCGCTTGTGCACTCCTGAAAATCAGCCTGACCAAGGAAGCGGACCAAATGGTGCATGCGCTACCGCGTCGCTACTTGAGCGCAGCATTACGCGCGCTTGAAATCACGACCCTTTGCAACGATTGCGAAACTGAAGGACAGGCGTCTCACCTGCTTTCACGAGATTCACAGACTCCTGGCCCCGTTGGCGTCATCCCATCGTATAGCACCTAGTGGTCGCTGAATTCGAGATGTTCGCCGGGAATGCGCGAGCGTGCGTACTCCCGGTTGGCGTCGCGGTTTGCCAGGACTTCGGGAATTTCGCCCTTCCAGTAGGCAGGGGGCTTGTCCCAAACTTCGTCGCGCCGCCGGTGCCAGGCCAGGATCAGCGTCCGGCGTTCATCGGTCAGATTGCGGCGGGCCGAGTGCAGAATACGGGCGTCCGCCAACACAAAGGAACGGGCGCGCACGCATATATCGACCTGGTCGGGATGGTCGCCGAACATGACCGGATGGTCCTCTTCAATGTAGCGCGCGCCCTGCTCGTGCGCGGGCACCAGTTCATCATGCAGCGTAATTCGCTTGTGGTGGGTGCCGGGGATGACCTTGAGACAGCCGTTCTCGACGCTGGTGTCGCTCAGATAGTAGGAGACGAAGATCTGCTGCGGCCAGGGCGTGACGCTGATCGGGTCGTCCCAGCTGGCCCAGTCCTGGTGCCAATAGAGGGCCGGTTCGCCGGGGTCTTTGGTGAGGATGATGATGCCGCCGGTGCTCTCGAAGTCGCCGAACCCCATATCGTCGAGCGCCTGCCGCGCCGGCTGCCATTCCAGGAGCCTCTTGATGACGTCGTTCTCCTGACCGGTTACATTGACGTGCTGGCCCTGGTACCTCACGTCGGGCGGGGGCACGTGGGCGGCGATGAGGCGCTCCGATTCGTCGCGCAGTTCCTGCAGAAACTCTTCGGTGAGGATGTCGTCAACAAAGCAGAAGCCATCCTGCAGCATCTGTTCCCGTTTAGCCAGTGCGATTTCGGGTTGCATTTTACTCTCCTGCCTGAAACTGTGGTGGCTGGTGGCAAGTGGTTGGTGACAAATGTATGTGCCGGTAAGGCCGCAATCGAGGAGCGGGAGGTGTTTTCTTTCGCCCCGCTCCTTCTTAATGCCGTTATAGCCGCGCCGGGTCGAGCGCGCCGTCGCCGAAGATCAGCGAGTACGCATGGTTTTGGGAATCAACGGTGGCGGCATCCATGTAACAGACGCTGAAAGCGCGGCGGGCAATGGCGGTGCTGTTGACGCCGGAGCTGTGCGGCAGATAGTTGTGGAGCAGCACGGCCTCGCCGGCCTCCATTTCGAGCGGGATCGTTTCGGCTTCCGCCACCAGGGACTGGGCCTGATCATCTGTCATGAAGCCGGAGACGTGGCTGGGGTTGATCAGGGCGTGATGGCGGCGGGGCGCAATGTGGACGCAGCCGTTGGCGACGGTGGCCGGATCGAGCGCGGTCCAGATCGTGATCTGCGGGTCGCGGTCGAAATAGGTCCAGCGGTCCTGGTGCCAGACGAGGTGGGTGCCGCCGGTGGTCGGCCCCGCCTGTCCGCCGCCATCCACCGGGTCGGCCGCGGGCTTGTTCATGAACATGGCGCGCATACAGGTGACCAGCGTGTCTGCGCCGTATACCATGCTGCAGATGTGGCGGAAGAGCGGTTTCTGCATATAGCGCAGAAAGAGCGGGTCGAACTCAAGATCCTGGATTTTGCGATAGTGGAGGGTGGCGCCTTTGTGCCCTTTCCCTCCACTGCCGGGTGCATCGGTCTTGCCGGGGATGCGGTCCAGCTGCATCATCATGCGGCTATAGTCGACCGGCGCGGTGCCGAGCATGATTCCGTCCATGCGCTGCTGCAGCGCCGCCAGTTCATCGTCGGTCAGACAGCGCCCCAGGCGCAGATAGCCTTCACGTTCGTATTCCTGCCACTGGGCGTGGCTCAGTTCTTCCAGCATTGAAATCTCTCCAGTCCACTCGCGCGCATACGGCGCGGCGGCAGCGTATGACCGCTATGGCCAGTTATTAGTCGACCTGGTAGCCTTCCAGGTCGCCGATGTTGTCGACCACCTTGGTGACGGCGTCCAGGACCTGCTCCATCTGGTCGGGGCCGTTGGGGGCGGAGAGATGCGGCTGCAGGAAGTTGAACTCCTGGTCGACCAGTTTTTCGGTAACGGGCAGCGAGCCGATCGAGTAGTCCGCTTCACCGTCGTAATGGGGGCATTGGAAGGGGCAGCCGTGCCCGTACACGTTCTTCTCCTGGAAGATGGTGCGGTGATGGATCGGGCCGGACGGCATCGGCTTGCCGCCGGGATGGAAGAGGAAGTTGGCGCTGTTGACGTAGGTGAGGGCGGTTACGCCTTCGGCGTTGATCGCTTTGACGAAGACTTCCCTGGGTACGCCCAGCTCTTCCTCGTTGTAGAGGCTGGAATACATGTGGTAGACATGCTTGTTCCCGGGCTCGACTTGGGGCGGCGTGATCCCCTTCACCTTGCTCAGCTCCTGGGTGAGGAGGTCGCAGTTGGCGATACGGGCATCGTTGGCCTCCTCGAAGGTCTCCAACGCCTCGTAGGCCACCGTCATCGCGTAGCGGTCGATGCGGTGGTTGTCGCCGTAGCCGCCGGTCGATGCGTACTTGAGCAGTTCGGAGTTGGTGAGGATCTTGGACAGGGTCGAGGGATGCTGCCCGCCCAGGGCGCCGAGCTCGTAGTATTCACGGCTGTTGGTCGTCATGACACCGCCGCTGGTGGCGGCGATCGGCTTGCCGGCGAAGCTGAAGCAGGTGATGTCGGCGATGCCGCCGACGATCTCGCCGTCGACGTAGGCGCCGGTGGCCTGGGCGGAGTCTTCGATGAGGACGATATCGTGTTCGCGGGCGATGGCGAGCAGCTCTTTGAGGTAGGCGGGATGGCCGTAGAGGTCGACGGCGATGATGGCCTTGGTGCGGTGCGTGATCTTGCGGCGCACGTCCTCCGGGTCGAGGGTGTATGTTTTGGTATCGACGTCGGCGAAGATGGGGACCGCGTTGTTGTGCATGATGCAGCTTACGCTGGCGATCCAGGTGAAGGAGGGGACGATGACTTCGTCACCGGGGCCGGCCTGGGCAGCGACGAGGGCGGAGTTGAGGGCGACCTGGCCGGAGGAGACGGGCAGGGCGTAGGCGACCTGCATCTTTTTTGCGAAGGCCTCGGAGAACTCATCCCAGTCGGCGGCCTTGCCGCTTTCCCACATGGGTGAACGGTGGTGGCCGGCGGAATGGGGTTCGGTGGTGACGGCCTTCTCGCCGCCGAGTAGGGCTAACTTGCTCATCGTGCAACTCCTGTGTGTAGTGGTCTGTGGCCGGTACCCCGTCTGCTATACACTGTCGACAGGTGTTGGACAACGCATGGCGAAACGGTCTCGTATCCAGGCTTTTGCAAGCGCCGACAGCGAGGTGCGAGAAAGGAGCGAATATCTCACACTTATAGGGCTTCTCACTCCTCATTTGCGGTGACAAAAGCTTGCGGCGCGGGGTACACGTTGCGACAATCATAGCATAGGGAGTTGTTAAGTCAACCGCTGTAGCGAGGGGTGAGAAAAGAGAGAATACCTCCTATGCCAGATGCTTCTCACTTCATACGTGAGGGCATAGTTAATACTAAGCCATATACGGTGCCTGTTCTGGCCAGCCCTTTATCCCTGCCGCCATTCAGGCAATCTGATTGCGTATTCGGTTGGCGGCAGCCACGTTGCTGGAGCGACACTGCTGGAATGCGCACACACGGTCGGTGAGCGATGGTTTTGGAGGGGGGCGTTGCGGGGGCGCAGCCCCTGCACAAGGGAGGGTCGAAGGCCCGACCGCCCATATGCAAGGAGAAAGTATAGAAGAGTGAGGAGAGAGGAAACACCTCTTACGCCTGGAACTTCTCACTTATGCTTGACGGCATATAGGCGTTCGGCGCAGGCCAGGCGTTCGGACAGCCATAGCATAGGGAGTTGGTAAGTCAGCCGCTGTAACGATCAACCGCAGTTATTAGACAAACGGTGCTAATCTGAATATACTTACCCCCGCGTTCCAGTGGAGCAGAAGCGCATCGCACAGCCCCTTCGGCGGCAAAGGAGGGCCAATTCCAGCAGAAAACCGACAGTTCCTCCGATTCACCACGGTCACACAACTATTGGCTGCGGGCCTCATTGTTGACGGCCGCACAGTAGACTGAAACCATGCCGGGTCATCCCGGAATTCCTATTTCACAACTTCACAGAAAGGAAAAGAACGATGACAGACCGTGCAGTTTCTCGACGCGCATTTCTAAAGACTGTTGGTATCGCAACCGCGGGCGTAGGCCTTGCTGCCTGCCAGGCACCGATAGCGCCGGCCGGCGATGGTGACGCCGCGATGGGCGAACCCAAGGAGTTGGTTACGTATTGGGGCGGCTGGACGCCCACCCAGAGCATGGAACGTTCCGAAGACAACCCGCTGCCGCACAACAAGGTTCTTGAGGTGCTGGACGGGTACTCGGAACAACACCCCGACGTGAGCATCGAGTGGATCCGCGTTCCCCAGGGCATCAGCGGCCGTGAATGGACGATCGCGCAGCAGACGGCGGGGACGATTCCGCACATCACAACACACCCGCACTGGCACATCAAGGACGATTTGGATAAGAACTGGTGGACAGAGTTGACGCCCTACTTCAACCAGCCGAACCCCTACATCCCGGCGGGCGACCCCGGCAGCGAGAAGTGGGTCGACCAGTTTTACCCGATCCCGACCGGTGAAACGCTGATGCGCGACGGTTACTACAACATCGTCTTCGGCCTCATCACCACCTTCTTCTATTACAACGTCGACTGGTTCAACGATTTGGGCCTCGAAGCGCCCCAGAACTACGCCGAATTCCTCTCTGTCTGCAAAGCCTTCCGCGATGAAGGTATTGACGCCTATGGCGGCTGGACCGGCCCGGTTGACGATACCGACCACTGGTACCGCCTGCAGATGGGTGGGATGCTCATGGCCGGCGAGATCGAGCCGCAGGTCAATCCCGACCGCGGCACGGCCACCCGCGAAGAGGTTGCCTGCGCCGTCGAAAACGGCGTCTTCCACGCCCACCTGCCCCAGTACCGAGATTGGATGGAGCTGTGGAAAGAGAACGTGCAATACCGGCCTGCGGACTGGACCACCCGCGCCACCGACTCCCATTCGCGCTTCCTGAACAAGATCGAGCCGATCATGGAAAACGGCACCTGGTCCTTCCCCCGCCTGCAATACGATCCGCTGGTCGACTTCGAGTGGAGCACCTTCTTCGCGCCGGTTGTGACCAAAGAGAGCAGCGCCTATGCCACCGACCCGCCGACACCTGCCTGGCCGATTGGCGGTCCCGTGGGCGACCAGGTGGCAGTCTCCACCCGTTCGGAGAAGGACGGCGTGATCGATGCCGCGATCGACCTGATGCGCTGGATTTCGGTGCCGGACAACCTGTACGCGATCCAGTCCGAGATCGGCACCACCATGCCTAATGTCAAGAACGTGCCGGTCGACCCCCGCTTCGGCGATGCGTTTGCACTGCTGACGGAGCAGATTGGTGAGTCGCAGATGTTCGTGTACGAAGTGGTGACGATGGACGGGGAGTCGGCGGAGCAGACCGGGCAAGCCTGGCGCTCCTATATGCTGGATCAGATGGACCTGGACACCGCCCTGAACATCATTCAGGAGTCTTTCGACGCCTACGCTGACCGCTTCATCGAAGTGGAAGGGTTGGAGTGTTAGAAGCGAGGAGTGAGTGAAGAGGAGTGAGAGGTGATTACATACCTCTCACTCCTTTATTCCTCTTTGGGACGTTTTGATGAACACCGCACTTTCCGCACGGCAGGTCGAATTCTACCGGGAAAACGGTTACCTCGCCGTTGGTGACCTGTTGGACGGGAAGGAGTTGGAGAGCTGGCGCGTCGCGCTGGCTGATGGCATGGCGCGGCACTTCAGGATCAGCGGGCGCCACAACCAGGGCCGCGACGATTACTATGAAGGTGTCTTCGTACAGTGCGTCAACCTGTGGAAGACGAGCGAGCGCATCAAGGATTTGGTGACCGATCCGCGGTTGGGGCGGCTGGCCGCGGCGTTGGCAGGCGTGGACGGCATCCGCCTGTACCACGACCATGCGTTGGTGAAGGAGCCTTGGGCGCACCCGACCAACTGGCATGTGGACAACGCGATGGACCCCTTCCACTCGCGGCAGTCGATCATGTTGTGGGTGGCGCTGGACGATGCCACGCTTCAGAACGGCTGCATGTATTTTCTGCCGGGGACACACAAGAGCAGCCGCTATGATGTGGCCGGCAACCTGAACGAGGCGAAGATCGACGGCCTGCTGGAGGCGTATCCCGAGTGGAGGGAGATCGAGCCGGCCGCGGTGGAGGTGAAGGCGGGGGACGGCGTCTTCATCAATGGGATGATCGCCCATGCTGCAGGTCCGAACATGACGGTCCATCCGCGGCGGGCGCTGTCGATGCTGTTCATGCCGGAAGGCGCGGTGTACAACGGCCGGTCGGCTGCGCTGCCGGCGGAGGTGGCCGGGCGGTTGCGCGTGGGTGAAGTGATCGCAGACGACGAACATCTGCCTCTGATCTATGCAAATGGTTAGCGCTTGGCCCAGTTCACTATTCACGAATCACTGAAGGATGAGGATGCGCTGATGGCTGTAAAAGAGATGCCCGCCCTGCCCAATACTGCGTCCCAGGCCGTGGACATACAGGAACGCAGAAAGCCGCTCGGAAGACGTATCTACGAAGGGCGCGTCGCCTACACTATGATCGCGCCCACCTTCGTTTTTCTCCTCGTCTTCATGTATTATCCCGCCCTCTTAGGGCTGTACAGATCGGTGTACAAGTGGGCGCCGGGCCTGTCCGCGGATTTTGTGGGGTTGGGCAACTTTATCCAACTCTTCACCAAAGACCGGGTATTTCTGAACTCGATGGACCACATGCTGCAACTGGCAGCCTGGTATGTTGTCTCCACGGTTGGTGTGTCTCTTTTTATCGCGGTTCTGATTCACCGACTGCGGGGCGGGAGGACGCAGTATACGTTTCGGTTGGGGATGATTCTGCCGGTGGTCATTCCTGCGATCGTGCCGCTGATGCTGTGGAAGTTCATCTACGATGTCAAGGTCGGCCCGCTGAATTCGATCTTGATATGGGCAGGTTTGGAGGATTGGACGCGGGCGTGGCTGTCGGACCCGAATGTGGCGCTGTATGCGGTGATGCTGCGCAATTTCCCATGGGTGGACGGGGTAGCGATATTGATATTGCTGGCGGGCTTGCAGGCGATCCCTTACGAGATCGTGGAAAGCGCGATGATCGACGGGGCCTCAGAGATGCGGCGCTTCTGGTCGATCGAGCTGCCGCTGATCGCCGGGCAGATCAAGCTGATTTCGGTGCTGACGATCATGTGGGGTGTGCAGGAGTTTACCGCGGTCTTTGCGATGACACAGGGCGGGCCGATCAACAGCACGATGGTGCCTGGGATGTGGATGTTCTTCAACGCCTTCCGCATCAACAAGATGGGCTACGCTTCCGCCATCGGCGTCGTCTTGTTCCTCCTCACGCTTGTGCTGACAATGATCAATTTGAAGTACATTACGACTGAGGAGTATTAACGGCAGTGGTCAGTGGTCAGTGGCTAGTGGCTAGTTGTCAGTGGCAATTGGGGGTTAGGGCATGAGTGCGGCGACAGAGATGAGATTACAGTACAGGCGGACCAGAAGCGAGCAGGTGGGCGTGTTTCTGCGCGGGGACTGGTGGCGGATTGTGTTATTGGGTCTGTTCCTGGTGGGGGGGATTGCGCCGCTGGTGATGGCCTTCCTGATTTCGCTGAAGACGATCCCGCAGTTTGCCCGGCAGCCGTTTGCGCTGACTTTCCCGCTGCACTGGGAGAATTACGGGTTTGCCTTTGAGATCGTGCTGGAGTTCATCAAGAACAGTATGATCATTAGCGGCGTGACGGTTGTGGGCGTCCTGTTGCTGGCGTCGCTGTCGGCATATGCGTTCGGCATTCTGGAGTTTCCGGGCCGGCAGGTGCTGTTCTACCTGGTGCTGTCGCTGATGATGGTGCCTTCGGCGATGACGCTGATCCCGTCGTTTGTGCTGGTGAAGGATCTCGGCCTGATGAATACGTATTGGGCGATGATTCTGCCGTGGATCGCGAGCGGGCAGGTCTTTGCCATGTTTATCCTGCGCACTTTTTTTGAAAGCCTGCCGAAGGAGCTGTTCGACGCGGCGCGCATTGACGGCGCGAGCGAGTGGCAGGGCTACTGGCGGATTGCGCTGCCGCTGAGCAAGTCGATGCTGGGCGTGGCCGCGATTCTGAACATTCTGGGTACGTGGAACAATCTGATCTGGCCCTACCTGACTGTCCAGAAGCAGGCGCTTCTGCCTTTGACACCGGGTTTGTGGGCCTATCAGACAGAGTACTTTACACGCTACGGGCTGACAATGGCGGGGCTGTTGATCGGCTCGATCCCCTTGGTAATCCTCTTCGTCTTCACCAGCCGCTGGTTTGTGGCCGGACTGACTTCGGGCGCGATTAAGGTGTGACCTCCGCGGCGCGATATCTTCTGCTAACTCCTGGCTTCTGCAGCCAGAAATTGTTTGCTGCCTGGGCAAAGTTTGCGTGGGCTGAGACGTATAAGAGAGGGGCATCCGCGTATGCTGACTGAAGGGCGGGCTACCGGTCACGCACGCCGGAATGTAATAGACGAAGCAGCGCCGGAGAGCGCGGATCTTCTGATTCGCGTCGAAGAGGAACGCCCGGACGTATTCAGGCAGGTGATCCTCTACGTTCTCGACAGGGTCGAGGGCAAACCGAACATCGGCGAAGCCGTTCTGCATAACCTCTTCTATTTCATCGACTTCGACTACTACGAGAAGTTCGAAGAGAACCTGATGGGTGAGACCTACATCAGGAACGGCTACGGTCCGACATCAGTCAATCTGGGCCGGATTCTGCACTGCATAGAAGAGGAAGGGGCGGTCCAGAAGACTGAGCTGGTTTACCACAGCTACAGCCAGAAAAAATACCTCACAACCGAACATCCAGATACCGATCTGTTGGGCGCGCGCGACATCGATCTCATCGATCAGGTGTTGGCCCGTCTCTCCGACATGGGTGCTGCCGATCTGTCTGAGTACTCCCACAATGACATCCCCTGGAAATGCACTCGCTACGGGAAACCGATTCCTTACGAGACTGTTTTCTATCGAGATGACAGTTACTCCGTAAGCGAATCGGACGATGTACTTTAGCGAACTACGTGAATTTGAGCGAGAGCGCTTAAGACTCTCCAGAAAGTACAGGTCACTCCCCACAAATTTGCAGTTGTTTCGAGAAGTGATCGCGGCTGTCCCGCCTACATACTCCAGGCGCATCTGCATCTTCACACAGACCGAGTCCCTGTTGATCGTTAAAGCCGCTTGGCCTGCCGGTATCTGAGGAACAGTTCGCTGCGCGTCATCTTCGCCTATTTCATCCATGAACGCCGCGTTGACTTCATCGAACTCTATTTCAAGGGAGACAAAGAGCGCGAGGACGGCGCACGGATCAGCAGGTATCTGCGAGAGCGTCAGGATGACGAGTAGCCGCAAGTGCGGCTGGACCCTCAAGCCCAGGCACACCCTCAAGCATCTCCTGCATGCGGTTTGACCCGCCACAGCCTGCGGTTACAATGATGGGCGTCTGTCCGAATAACATTCAGCTGTCCATGCCTCTTACATGCGTTCCGGTCTTTGACTTGCACCGCAAGTCCCGTATGAAGCCGCACGCCTCCGCAATCGCCCAGCAGTCGTAACAGAGGAGCCTCTCCCGCTCCGACAGAATCAAAACCTCATAGCTGAGAGCTTCTAAAATGACTGCTCCATCCTACGACTCCCTGCTACAACTCTTCCGCCAACCCTCCCTTGACTACAGCGACTTCGTCACCTGGTTCTGGGAGACGGGGGAGCTGGATAAAGAGCGCCTGACCTGGCAGTTGGAGGAACTAAAGAAAAAGGGCGTGGGGGGGACCTGGTACTACCCGCGCTATCTCGACGGCGAGCGGTACGGGACGGACCCGGCCTATTTCAGCGAGGAGTGGTGGGAGTTCTTCCGCCACTCGGTGGCTGAACATAGCCGTCTTGGCCTGCAGGCCTGGTTCTCCTGCTGGGAGGGACGGGAATCCTGGCAGGACCGGCTGCGGGCCGAACGCGCCGCGCGGCCGGAGTTGGCGGGCCGCCGCCTGGTGATCCACGAGGAGCGCTCGAATGGGAACAGTGCCTTGCAGATCGAGGTGCCGGCGGGGGAGAGGGTTCTGACGGCGGCGGCATACCGCACGGACGGTGAACGGTTGGAGCCGGCATCGCACCAGGATCTCAGTGCGGCTGTGCAGGGGCAGCGGATAGGCTGGACCGCGCCGGAGGCCGGTTGGCTGCTGATGGTTGTCGCCAGCCAGCCGCACGATTTAGATTACCTCAATCCCCATGTCGCGGCCCGCTGGCTCGAAGTCTATTGGCAGGAACATGAAGAGCGGCTGCACGAATTTATACCTGGCACGCTCTCCCTCTACGGGCAGGACGAGATCTATGTGCTCAAGGGCAATATCCTCTACGCGCCGAACCTGATAGAGCGGTTCAGGGCGGAGAAGGGTTATGATCCCGCGCCCTGGCTGGCCGGCCTCTTCCACGACATCGGCGATTTCACCGACAAGATCCGCTGCGACTACTACGAGGTGATGTCCGCCGCGCTGGAGGAGAACTTCTACAAGCCGCTGTACGCGTGGCACGAAGAGCGGGGGATGCGCTACGGCACGATCGCGACCTGGGGGCGGCAGGATATGCTGGGGCAGACATGGCATTACGGCGATTTTTTCCGCCTGATGCGCTGGTTCCACGTCACTGGCAACGAGGATCCCGAGGCCAGCCTGCCCGGCCAGCGCTGTTTCATCGACGCCAAGCTGTCCAGCTCGATCCTGCACATTTACGAGCGGGAGCGGGCTTCGATGTGCGTCTACTGGGGGTCGGGCTGGGGCATGTC
Organism: Caldilineaceae bacterium; assembly: GCA_965116395.1. Classification (GTDB taxonomy): domain Bacteria; phylum Chloroflexota; class Anaerolineae; order Caldilineales; family Caldilineaceae; genus Bin5. The sequence continues at coordinate 2,252,294 of OZ220684.1, read as the reverse complement.
GCAGGAGCAGAACGTTGCCTGGACGAATGAGAACTATGCGTATGGGCTGAATCTGTACAATCAGCACGGTGGGCTGTACAACACGCTGGGCGGCTGGTATGAGTGGGTGCCGCCGTCGATTCACTGGCGCCAGCCCTACTGGGAGCACTGGCAGACCTTTGTGGACTATGTGTCGCGCTTGAGCGCGGTGATGAGCCAGGGAACACACGCGGCAGACGTGGCGCTGCTCTACCCGCTGACGACGGTTCACGCCAACTGGTTGCGGGGGGACTCGTTCACGAGCGCGGCCGACGAATGCGCGATGTCCACCTTTGCGCTCGCCCGCCAGATCTATGAGAAGGGGATTGATTTCGATTTCGTCGACGACAACCTTCTCAGCCAGGCCGTTGTGCGCGACGGGACGCTGGAGATTGCAGGTATCCGGTTCCGGGCTGTGCTGCTGCCGCCGATGACGACGATCCGGCGTCAGACGCTGACAAAGCTCAAAGAGTTCTTTGACGGGGGCGGCACGGTAGTGGCCTACCGACGGCTGCCCGGTGCATCACAGGAGCACGGGCGCGATGATCCTGAAGTGTGCGCGCTGTTGCAGCATATCTTTGGCATCGCTTCCAGCGAGACGGCCGCCCATCGCTCAGAGGCGCATACCCAGGCTGGGGACAGCATCTACCGGCAGAGCAACGAGCAGGGCGGCCAGGGCATCTTCCTGCCGAGCCAGGACACGATGCGCACGCCCCATGCGGAGCAGCGGGGCGTTGATGTCGCGATCACGATCGCGGCCGCGATCGACCGCGATGTAATCGCTTCAGAGAAGAACGTCTTCCACACGCATCAGAAAGCAGGCGAGCTTGACATCTACTTCCTCTACAATGTCGAATCGAAGCGGAGAGAGTTGACGTTTACCTTGCGCGTGCGCGGCGAACCGGAGATCTGGGACTGCTGGAGCGGCGAGGTGTTGCCCTATCACCGCTTCTGCTGCACCGATGATAAGACGACTGTGCGGCTGACGATGGAGGCCAACCAGGGCATTGTACTGGTGATGCGTCCGCCTGGGGATCGACCGGCTGTGACGGTGGACAATCTGGGGGCGATCACGCATGTGGAAGCGGCCGACGATTGCGTTGAGGTGCAGGGGATCATCGAAGACGGGGGCCTCAAGTCGGTGCGCGTGTGCCATGAAGGGCGCGAGTATGGCGCGCAGGCCCGCTTCGCCTCGGCGCAGGCCCCGCTGCAGCTGACGGGCGACTGGTCGTTCCGGTTGACGCCGACGATGGACAACCGCTGGGGCGATTTCCGCGATCCGGCCAGCGATGAACACATCGCCGCGGAGGCGCGGCAGTTCCGCTACCGGGAGGAGGAGAGGCCGGGCGTTGCGCAGGGCTGGCACAGCCGCGACTGTGACGACGGCAGCTGGCCCGTTTTCACCTATAGCTTTGGCCCCTACTGGCGGGCCAGCGGCCCATTCAAGCGCGGGCAGGCTCCGCCGCAGCTGGCGGCTCTGATCGCCGGAGACGCAGATGCGCTGGACGCCGGGGGAACAGGTTGGGAGACGGTCTGCTATTCGCAGGAATTCGGGCGGCCGGGCACCGACGTATGGGGCGGCAGTCAAGGGGTCGGGGATTCGTTTCTGTGTCTTGACGTTGCCGACGAGGATGAGGAGCGCGTGCGCTATCTGTACACGCATGTACGGGCGCCGAGGGCTGGACGCTGGGTCCTGCATCTGGGGGCCGACAGCGGGCAAGTAGAGCAGGCGTGGCTGAACGGGACGGCCCTGCTGCCGGAGGCATCCGGGGAACCGGTTCCAGCGGCGATTGAGGTCGTGTTGCAGGAGGGGTTGAACCTGCTCCTGCTTGCTTGCGTCCAGCCGCCCGGTCAGCCCTTGCGGGCGTATGCTGCGCTGCTGGAGCCGTCGACGACGCCGGTGCGAGACCGTGCGGCGGCGCGGCTGACCTGGTTCGCCGAGCCTTCCGAACTGGGGTATGAGATCGCGCCGCACAAGGAGAGACGGGTCGGCTGGTACAGGTGCGAAGCGCCGGCGGGGACGCATACGCTGCATCTGGATGTGGATGCCGAGGGCGTTCAGGTCTGGGTCAACGGCGTGGAAGCGGTAGTCCGGGATGGACAGATCCGGCTGGATGCTCCTGTGGCGGATATCTCCCAGGTGGCGCTGCGCATTGAACAGAAGGCCGGGGTCTACGCCGGCGCGGCTATCCGCCAGCCAGTTCGCTTCGAATGCGCTGAGGCATCGCTGCCGTTGGGCGATTGGAGCCAGCACGCGTTGGAGAGTTACTCCGGCGGCGCCGTCTACAGGAAGAGATTCTCGCTCGAGAGCGAGCAGTTGCAGGGGGAGGTAATCCTCGACCTGGGCGCGGTGAATACGACGGCGGAGGTGTCTGTCAACGGGCAGAGTGTGGGCGTCAAGTTGGCGCGTCCCTACCGCTATGACATCAGTGGCCAGGTGCGCGAGGGTGACAACGAGTTGGAAGTGATCGTCTACAATACGCTGGCGAACTATTTCAGCACGGGACCTTATGAGTCCGAGTTTGTCTTTGCGGGGCAGACGGTTTCGGGGCTGCTTGGCCCGGTTACGGTCAGTTTCCCGATGCGGGCAACGCTGACCGCCAAGCCAGTGGTGGAGGGCAGTTTTTGACTGCGGTTTTTAGTAGTCAGTTTTTAGTTTTCAGGTAACTACTAAGCCACAGTACTTGTCCAGCCAGTCATCCTTGGAACCATTCAGGCTCCTGGTGACGCAACTGGTGTACAGCGGCCGCCATGCTCGCCAGCCGACAGGTTGCGAAGAATGCACACGGTCGGTGAGAGATGGTTTTGTAGGGGGGCGTTGCGGGGGCGCAGCCCCTGCACAAGGGAGGGCCGAAGGCCCGACCGCCCATATGACAATCATGAGGAGAGAAGGAACGTCTTTGCTCCCCCCGTACAGGTTTGCGATTCAGTTGCGGCTGTGTGGTTCCGTTATTGGTGACGCCGCGTTTCCACGTTTGCGCCTTGTTGCCGAGGACTAAAGCCTCAAACTCGATAAATCCACAAGGGAAGAGCCATGAAAATTCGCACAGTTCAAGCATTCGCGCTCGCGTATCCGGAACCCCATTACAAGGGCATTGAGCGCTACATCACCCTGGCGCGGGTCGAGGCCGATGACGGTACGGTCGGTTGGGGCGAGTGTATCTCCCAGTTTCGCGAGGCTGCGCTGGCGACGAAGCTGATCATCGAGCAGGGCCTGGCGCCGCTGCTGATCGGCGAGGACGCACGTGATGTGGAGCGCGCCTGGCACAAGATGCTGGCCCATGTCTGGTGGTACGGCCCCGAAGGGATTGCGGCCTTTAGCGTGAGCGCGATCGATATGGCGTTGTGGGATCTGAAGGGCAAGGCGTTGGGGCTGCCGGTCTGCCAGCTATTGGGGGGCAAGCTGCATGACAAGGTGGTGGCGATGGCCTCGTTCATCTTCGACATGGAAGACCTGGACTGGACGTTGAACGAGTTCCGCTGGATGGTGGAGCAGGGCTACCATTACGTCAAGGCGGGGTGGGGCATGCATCCGGACGCGGTCTTCGGGCAGGACGCCGCGCGCGATATCGAGTACGTGCGCCGCATCCGCGAGGTGATCGGCGATGACCGCGAGCTGATCGTGGATACGCCCGGCGCGCGCAATCTGTGGGACGTGCCGACGGCGATCCAGCGCTTCCGCGAGCTGGAGCCGTACCGGCTGCGCTGGATCGAGCAGCCGCTCCTGCCGCGCGACCTGGAGGGACATGCCCGGCTGCGGGCCGCGGTGGCGACGCCGATCGGGACCGGTGAGGATGAGTGGGATGTCGAGAGCTACGGGCGCCTGATCCGCAGCGGCGGCGTCGATGTGGTACAGATCGACCCGGGCCGCAGCCACGGCATCACCGGCTCTCGCGAGGTGATCCGGCTGCTGGAGGTGGAGAATCTGCAGTTCAGCCTGCACACGTGGAGCAGCGCGCTCAATACCGCGGCCAGTGTGCATCTGCTGGCCATTTCCGACCACGGCGTCAGCATGGACCTCAAGCCGCATGAATCGCCGATGCAGCATGAGTTGGTCAGCGATCCCTGGGTGCAGGAGGGGGGTTATCTGGCCGTGCGCGACGCGCCTGGGCTGGGTGTCCACGTACGGGAAGAGATTGTGCGCAAATACTCGTTTCAATGAGACGGCAGTGGATAGCATACAAGGTGCTGAGCGCTTGGAGGAGGGAAGACGGTGTCGGATATTGAGAGTGGCGCCCGTCGGGCGCTGATCACCGGTGGGGCGAGCGGGTTCGGGCTGGGGATTGCGGAGGCCATGCTGGCACGCGGCGCGCAGGTCGCGATTGGGGACGTCGATCCTGAACGACTGCAAGATGCTGAACGCGGCCTGGGCAGCGACAATCTGCTGGCCATTGAGTTGGATGTGACGTCGCCGAAGTCGACCGCGGCGGCGGTGGCGGCCTGCGAGGAACGTTTCGGCGGCCTGGACACGCTGGTCAACTCGGCCGGTGTCATCGCCTTCAACCCGCTGGAGAAGATCAGCGAGGCTGAGTGGGACTGGGTGCTCGATGTGGACCTGAAGGGCACCTTTCTCTGCTGCCAGGCGGCCGCGCCTTTGTTGTGCGCCAGCGGCCGCGGCCGCATCGTCAACATCGGTTCCGACGCGGCCAAGGTGGGGTTCCCGCTGTTGGCCCACTACTGTGCGGCCAAGTTCGGGGTTGTTGGCCTGACCAAAGTGCTGGCGGGCGAACTGGCGCCGCGCCAGGTTACGGTCAACTGCGTCTGCCCGGTCGGCGTATCGGGAACCGGGATGGGACAGGCGATTCTCGACTTGAAGACGGAGGCCACCGGCATGCAGCCGCAGGAGATCCTGGCGGCCACGGCCGCCGACATTCCCTTGCAACGCAACCCGACCGTGCAGGATATCGTGAATGCGGTGCTCTTCTTCATCTCCGACGAAGCCGCTTTCCTGACCGGGTCGGCGCTCGACGTCGACGGCGGCATGCTGAGTACGATTCCGGTGCCCGGCATGGAGGTGTGAAGTCGCATTGGCTGTTGATGTTTCTGACCACTGGCCACTGGCCACTGACCACTGAAAACTGAGGTCTGCGATGGAACGGGTTGCTTTTGTCATGCACGTCAAGGAGGGGGAGGAGGAAGAGTACCGGCGGCGGCACCGGGAGGTCTGGCCTGCTGTGCTGGCCGACCTGGAGCAGGCGGGCGTGCGCAGCATGAGCATCTTCATGGTGGACCGGCAGCTGTTCCTGTACATGGAGGCGGAGAATTACGCCGAGGCGGTCCGTATCCTGGCGGAGAGCCCCGAGTCGGTGCGCTGGGAGGAGTACATGGCGCCGATCATGGAGGACGAGAGCGGAGATGACTACGATCCGCACGACGCTTATCCTGATGGGATGCCGGAGGTGTTCCACTGGCAGGTTGGCGGTGGAGGGGAGGGCTGACGACATGCGCTTCGCGCCGGGCTCGATCCTTTGATAAACTGTGATAGATTTCGATGCACTATCAGAGAGTCTAGCTATATTTTTGGCAGACAGGTGATTTCCCGGCCACTCCATTACTCCTGTAATTCTAATCCTTCCCCTTGTCGAGTGCTTTGTTAATTTGTGGTAGATTTTGACCCGCAAACAAACAATTTAACTATAAATCTAACTGACAGGTGATGATGTCACGACTACGCTCACTCCTCTGTGCCTACTGTTTCCGTGTGGATGCACTTTGTTTTTCCCATTTCACGGTCTAGTAAATGGGGGGCTGCCATAACGGAGAAATAGCATTGAGAAACCTTGATTTACGCTGTTATCGTAACACCCATCGCTGGCGGGTTGAGGAAACAGCCGAGAGTCTGTTCTTCATTGAAGTTGCTCTACCAAACCCGAGTTCCAAAAGCATGGAAAGTCTTCTCAGAATGACTGACCAGTGTCACCAGCGCGTTCGTGCGGTATTAGACATTGGTTCAGAAATAAAAGATAAGGAACGTCAGCGCCGGGTCAATACTTGGCTTTACGCTCCAGACCTTCTTGCGAAGGCTGACTTCGCCAGCCTAGATATACCGCGTATGTTCTATGGAACCGTTAATTCTGCGGGCCTACATTTGGTCACACGTGGATTGGATTGGGATGACCCAATTGTATTTGAGGGAGTGCTCCATGAAGTCATCCATTTTGAGTGGGCTGATCAAGTGGGGGAGGCACCTTCTCTTTTGAACGAAGGCGTTGCTGTCTACTTCGAGCACATTTTGGGAGTCGACGCTGAGAAGGGGCGTGAAACAATGAATAATCTCTGGCAAGAGTATACCTGCAAGGCCAAACCCGGATTCCTGCGTCGGCTCTGCAAGAACGACGTCTTTTGGACCGAAGAGGCCGCAGGGGAGCCTGTCTATGAGATCGGCGGACAGTTTGTCTCTTTTCTTCTAGACACCTATGGATTGCCAAGCGTAAAGCGCATTTTCCTCAAATCGTATTTTGATGACCCTGACATTCCAGAGCACATCGAGGAGGTAATTGGTGAGCCACTCGGCTCCCTAGAGAAGAAAATTGCCCTCTACTAACGCATTATGGTTGGCTCCAATAAGTTGAAATTCATTTAGGCAAAGATTACCATAACAAGAATGGCTGCAAGCTTTTCCATGTTATTGTTAGAAACTATGTAGATTTTGTACTTCTACCCACAAAAAACCTATAGTTACCCATTTTTCCAATGCTCTACTTTTCATTAGACGGCAGACTGTGAATCGCTAAAGCCCCAAATGATTTGGCAAAAGCCGCAAACGCGGTCACCGACACTGCCGAAAAGTAGAGACAGATAATCAGTCCGGAGACAATCATGCCCGACACAGCCCGAATCGCCGTCATCGGAACCGGATGGTGGTCCACGACCGCCCACATTCCCGCGCTGCAGGCCAACCCAAGCGCCGACCTCGTCGCCCTGGCCGACGTCCGCGCCGATGTGCTGGACAAAGCGGCCCGGCACTTCGGTGTGGCGCGAACCTATACTGACTTGGGCAAGATGCTGGCGCAGGAACGGCTGGACGGCGTCGTGATCGCGGGCTGACCGCCGCCTTCTCCCCTTGGCAGACCAACTTTGTAAAAAGACATAGGAGGGTAGATGACAGCAATACAGTCAGAGTAATCATTCAGTCGATCAACATCCCTGTGCAGAGTAAGACATCTGCCAAACGCAAGGAGAAGGCAAAATGGCTGAGAAAGTTTCCATGATTGAGATGAACGATGATCAGAAAAGCGCGCCAAAGGGCCATAGCCGGCGGCAGTTCCTGCGCACCGCCGCCATAGCCGGCGGCGCAGGTCTTCTGACCGCCGCCTGTCCTGCGCAACCGACCCAGCCCGTCACTGTAGAAGTTCCGGCGGAGCAGATGGTGTTGCGGATGTGGACCACCCGCTTCTTCAACCCGAACATCAACCTGCACCTCAACGAGGAAGCGCAGAACGCCGGCCGCGCCATCGGCTTCGCTGTCGACGTGCAGGCCATCCCCGGCAGCTTCCAGGAGTTTGCCGCCAAGCTGTCCGCCGCGGCCGAGGCCGGCACCTTGCCCGACATCTTCTCCCCGCAGATCGCGACCCAGATATTCATGCGCGATGGCCGCATGCTGCCGATTCAGGAGGTCTGGGATGAAGTGGGCGAAGGTCTTGGTGGCTGGCACCCCACCGCTGAGCGGAACTTCACCCTCGACGGCGTGGGCTATTGTCTCGACATTGGCTTCGCCCCCGCCTTTATGCACATCCGCGAGGATCTGGTCGAGGAGGCCGGCTTCTCCCTGCCCTTCAGCGACCTGGAGGAGATGCTGGCGTTCGGCCTTGCCTACACCAACGCCGACGAAAACCTGTACGGTCTGGGATTCGCCTACGGCCTGCCCGATGACCTGATGCACCTGCAACCCCTGATGTGGGCCTTCGGCGGCGCAGCCTTTAACGAAGAGGGCGACATCACCCTGGACTCGCCCGAAAATATCGAAGCCCTGCAATGGTACACCGACCTCTACACCGTGCATGAAGTCGTTCCGCCGGCCGCGGTCAACTGGGAGGGCGGCGGCAACAACCAGGGCTACCTCACCGGTCAGATCGCCATGGCCATGAACCCGGGCAGCATCCTGGCCGCCGTGCGGCGCGGGGATACGCCGATCGAGGATCTGCTGGACAAGACCTACGTCGCCCCCTGGCCGCAGCGCACGCCGGAGGTCGGCCCGCAGACCCAGACCGAAGCCGGACAGGCCTTCGGCATCAATAAAGAGAGCCGGTTCCCGAATGAGGCCCAGGATGTGTTGCGCCACCTGTGGTCGCCCGACATCTACATCAAGATGATGCAGATGGGCCAGAGCTATCTATTCCCCGCGCTGATGGGCGCGTACGAAGACCCCTACTTCTCGGAAGATCGTTGGAATAAGCAGGTCGTAGAAAACGTGGTGCCCATCATGCGCGACGAGTCATGGCCGGCCACGCCGGCGCCATGGACCAGCCTGTGGGGCACCTGGGCCGGCAAGGCCACCTCACGCGTCATCCTCGACGGTCTGTCAGCGGCCGAGGCGATGAAAGAGGCGCACGATATCGTAGCGCAAGCCCGAGAGGACTTCCTGGGCGGTTAGTAAACTGCGAGAAATGAGGAGTGAGGAATGGGAGGTTTTCTCCCTCCTCACTCCTCTACACTCTCTCCTCGTCCGACTATTGGCCACTCGCCACCGATTAGGACAACGCTATGACGCAAGCAGGCGCAGAGCGCGCTGATCCCGGCGGAACGCGGGGCCTGACTGATCCCAAGTCGCGCCTGCGCCTACCCACAGAGACCGTTCTGGGCATCGCCCTGATGATCCCCGCGCTGGCCACCATCATCGGCCTGATCGGCTACCCGACCCTCTATGCCATCTGGATCAGCCTGCATACAAAGCTCCTGGCCGTCAGGGATATGCCCTTCGTCGGTCTGGAGAACTATGTCACGGTCCTGTCGCAGGGCAACTTCTGGCACGCCCTGGGCCGCACCATCTATTTCACGGTCGTCTCGGTCGCCATCAAGGTCTGTATTGGCATGGCGACCGCGCTCGTGCTGAATGAGAACTGGCCTGGGCGGGGGCTGGCGCGCGCGGCCGTCCTGCTGCCTTGGGCGCTGCCGCCGCTGACGGCCGTTGTCACCTGGCGCTTTCTTTTCAACGACACAACCAACGTCCTCAACTACATTCTGATCAAGGCGCATCTGATCGAAAAGCCGATCCTGTGGCTGGCAAAGGCCGAATACGCCATGCCGTCGGCGATCATCGTCGGCGTCTGGCAAGGCTTTCCATTTTTCGCCATCACACTGCTGGCCGGCCTGTCGCCGATCCCCGATGATCTCTATGACGCCGCTAAAGTGGACGGCGCCGGCATCATCCATCGCTTTCTCTACGTGTCGCTGCCGGCTGTCTTCCCCGTTCTGATGGTCGCCGTTACCCTGTCCACCATCTGGACCTTCAACCAGTTCACCGTCATCTGGCTGCTGACCCAGGGCGGACCCGGTGAAGCGACAACCACCCTGCCCATCGCCGCCTACCAACAGGCCTTTGTGGCCGGTTCCAAAAACCTGAGCAGGGGCGCCGTCTATGCCGTGCTGACCTTTCCCGTTTTGGTCATTCTCGTGTTGTTGTTGAACCACTTTATCTCTTCCAGAGAGGAGACCGAGGCATGACGCTTGGACTGAAATGGGAGCGCCGCTTCAAGGTGATCGCCGGCGCGCTCTGGATGATCTTCATTCTCACCTGGGTCCTGTTCCCAACCTATTGGATCGCGCTGGCCTCTTTCAAACATCCCAAAGACTTGGCGGTGCGCATCCCCCTCTTCTGGACGACCGAGCCTACGCTCATGAGCTACAAGGGGCTGTTCACCCAACCCTTTCTCCAGTTTGAGAGGCTCACGCTCAACAGCCTGACCATCTCGCTGGGCGCAACCTTCCTGTCGGTCGTGATAGCGGTCTTCGCCGGCTTGGCCCTGGCGCGGCTGAAATTCCCTGGTCGGCAACGTCTGGGAATGGCCGTGTTCTTCGCCTACCTTGTGCCGCCCGTACTGCTGTTTATCCCCCTCTATGTTGTGATGGCCAGATTCAAGCTGATAGACAGCCGACTGGGCCTGGTGCTGGTCTACTCCAGCTTCACGGTTCCCTTCTGTGTCTGGATGCTGCGCGGCTACTTCCACAACATTCCGGTCGAACTGGAAGAGTGCGCGATGATCGATGGCTGCACGCGCGTCGGGGCCTGGGTGCGGATCGTCCTGCCGCTGGCGTCGCCCGGCATCGCCGCCGCCGCCATCTTTGCCTTCACCCTGGCCTGGAACGAGTTCCTCTATGCCTACATCCTGACCGAGACGGCCAACGCCCAGACCATGCCGGTCGGGCTGGCCAGCTTCATCCAACTGGATGTTTATCGCTGGGGCGAGTTGAGCGCCGGCGCTCTGCTCATGGCGATCCCCGCGGTCGTGCTATATTTCCTGGGCCAGCGCTTCGTCGTCGCCGGCCTGACCGGCGGCGCGGTCAAGGGGTGACGCCAACGCCATCACCATCCTGCTGCTGGGTGACGACGGCTACGAGGTCGTCGGCACGTTCGGAGAGGGCGAAACACTGACGTCGCCCTCGCTGGAGGGGTTCAAGTTGGAGGTAGATGACGTATTTGGGTCGTAGTAGAAGACAATTTCGCATTCACTAATAGGCCGCCTATTGCACACCAATCGGTTGCTCCAGAATATGGTGAATGGGAAAACCGACGCTGCGCAAAAGGATTCGGCAGCGACAGTGAATACCTTCGTCTAACGTATCGGGTTATAGTTTTGTACCTAATGTGCGACTTTTGAAGGGAGAATCCATCGGCGCTCTTCCTTTAGAATAGAGATAGGCCAAAAACTATTCATAGAGAGGAGAGCAACCGATGGATCGAGACCATTTGATCATCAGTGTCTACTGTCTGGTATGTGAGCAGTATCGAGCGATCGTAGCCGACCGCCCTCTGCGCAGACGCGGTTTGCGCCGGCGCTCAGCGATGAGGAGGTAATCACGCTTGAGGTGTGTGGCGAGTATCTGGGCCTCGACAAGGATGAAGCGATTTTCGATTATTTCGTCGCCCATTATTAAGCATGGTTTCCGCAACTCAGGGACCGAACCAGCTTCGTGCGTCAAGCAGCCAATCTGTGTCAGGTCAAGGGGATGATACAGCGACGACTCACGCAGGTCAGTGGTCAGGCCTATGATGCTGTGCAGACCATCGATACAATGCCCTTGCCTGTCTGTGTCTACACACGCAGTCAGCGAGACCGCTGTTTCAAACCGGATGCCGACTATGGCTATTGCGCGGCCAAACAGTTGCACTACGATGGCTTCAAGATGGGGCTGCGCATTGCACGCACGGGCATGATTGTTCACTACGCACTCCTGCCAACCCGACCCCATGACCTCCAACTGCTCAACGACCTGATTGACGGTTTTCTAGGCGTTCTGCTGGCAGACAAAGGGTTCACCGACGATTTTCGCCAACAAGAACTGGCCAAGAAGAAAGGGGTTGAACTGCTCACACCCCCGCGCAAAAACATGAAAGTGCGCCTTCCGGGCCCCGCTCCGCAGATTCAGTAAGCAACGGCGCAAGCTGATTGAAACTGTGGGGTCACATCTGACCGAACGCTACCATATCGCCAATACGCGTGCCCATGACCTGTGGCACTACCAGCACCGTCTGATTCGCAAGCTGCTTTCTCACACTATCTGTGTCTTCATGAACCTCCAACTCGGTCGTCCTCCGCTACATCTGGACGATCTGGTTGCCCATTGAAAGTCACACATCGGGTTCTCTATAATACTTTACATTGCAGAAGGCGCTATCGCGGCAGGGGGCGCTCCATTTTCCCGCCTTGACGCAGCTATTGCCACAAATTACACTTCGAAGTATCTTGCTGTGTTCAACGCTTTTCAACTTCCCGGCGAGAAAGCCATGCTTACTGATCAACAACAAATGTGCTGGTGTTACGCAGTCGTTGTTGATCCGCGAAGGGCCGCGAAAGACCACCAAGAACGGCAAGGTTTTTCTTCGTGAACTCTTGGTCGAGCTTGCGTTTGATGTGACACATGTTTTCCGCTGAGGCCAACCAGATGTCATTGAGCAGATAGCGGAAGGGAATTATGATCGCCTGGGGGCGATTCACTATATCCTGCCCACTGGCTGGAAAACCACGGCGGCAGCTCGCTCCGGCAACAATGGATTGAACGCCTGGAGGAACTTGGCTTGCTGGACTCGCCTGTCGCTGCCGCCGATTGACGATGGCGGGACATGCCATGGGAATGCGAATCCTCGCACAAAAGGAAGGAGCGCTGTGAACAGTCTGGACGGAAAGATTGCCTTTGTGACCGGCGGCGGTTCCGGCATTGGCCGAGCTACGGCCCTTGCCTTCGCTGACCGCGGGGCCAAGCTGGTCGTCGCTGATGTGGATATTGACGGCGGCCAGGAGTCGCTGCGGCTGATCGAACTCTCAGGCGGAGAGGCGGTCTTCGTCTCCTGCGATGTAGGTGAGGCGGCCTCGGTGGAGGCGGCTATCGATCGCTGTGTGGAGGTGTTTGGACGTTTGGACTGCGCCTTCAACAATGCCGGCATCCTCGGCGATATGTCCCTAACCGCCGACTGCACGGAAGAGAATTTCGACCGCATTATGCGGGTCAATCTGAAGGGTGTCTGGCTTTCAATGAAGTACGAGATCCCGCAGATGCTGCGGCAGGGCGGGGGCGTCATCGTCAACGCGGCCTCCAATGCAGGCATGACCGGCACGCCCGAGCTCGCCGTATATAGCGCGACCAAGGGCGGCGTCGTGCAGTTGACGCGCTCCGCCGCGCTGGAGTATGCCCGCTCCAACATCCGCATAAACGCTGTTTGTCCCGGCCTGATTTCCACGCCGATGGTTGCACAACAGGCGGTCGACTACCCGGACGCTGTTGCCAATTTTACCGAGTTGGAGCCAATCGGGCGCATGGGAAGGCCGGAGGAGATTGCCGAGGCCGTCGTGTGGCTCTGTTCCGACGCCGCGTCGTTTGTTACTGGGCACCCGATGGCCGTTGATGGCGGCATTCTGGCCTAGGCGCCGAGCATCGGCTTATGGAGGAGGCTTCATTTGTGTTTAGAGAGGCAACGTTGGCGGATAAGGTAACACTGGTTACGGGAGCGGGTTCCGGGATTGGCCGGGCTTCGGCGCTGGCCTTCGCGCAGGCGCGGGCCAAAGTTGTCGCGTGTGACGTGGACAGCAAGGGCGGCCTTGAGACGGTGCGCCTCATCCGTGAAGCCGGCGGCGAAGCGCTCTTTGTACAGGCCGATGTGTCCAAGTCGAGCGAGGTCGAAGAGATGGTTCGCCTGACCGTCGCCGAATACGGTCGGTTGGATGTCGCCCACAACAACGCCGGCGTCGAACCGGCCAATGCATCCATTTTGGACAGCAGCGAGGAGGATTGGGACCGGGTCATCGACATCAATCTCAAGGGCGTGTGGCTGAGTATGAAGCACGAGATCCCGGCAATGCTTGAGCAAGGCGGAGGCTCGATCGTCAATACTTCTTCGACCGTCGGACATCTGGGTCAAAGCAATATGGCTTCCTATGTGGCGAGCAAACATGGCGTGATCGGGCTGACCAGGGCGGTCGCGCTCGAATTTGTCGACGCCGGCATTCGCGTGAACGCCGTATGCCCCGCCGTCGTGGCCACCTCCATGTTCGAACGTTTCACGCGCGGTGACGCTCAGGTGGCATCGACGCTGATCTCCAGCCTGCCGATGAAGCGGCTGATCAAACCGCAAGAGGTCGCCAACTCTGTACTGTGGCTCAGTTCGGACAAGGCAGCCTATCTGAACGGCCATGCCCTCGTGCTCGATGGCGGCCTCAGCATCCAATAGGAGGAACACGGAGAAGTGGCGCGCCGCTCTTCCCCCCAACTCATGATCAATATCAAGCGAATGGGCCATGTCGCCATCACCGTCCCCAATGTCGAGGAGACTGTCGACTTCTACGAACAAATTGTTGGCCTGGAAGTCTCCGAGCGCGGCGGCGGCGCGGTCTTCCTGCGTTGCAATGCTGAACATCACTGCCTGGCCATCTATCCGGGCGAGGAGAGAAAGCTGCACCATCTGGGCTTGGAAGTCACGGACGGCGATGCGCTGGAAGCCGCCCGGAACGCCCTGGCGCAGCGCGGCTTCCATCCGCACGAGAGGACGTACGCTGAGCCGGGCCACGGCGAAGCCCTTTGCTATTTGGACGTCGACGGGAACCGGATCGAGCTTTATGAAGGCATGAGGAGCCTCGATCAGCCCCTCCAGCCGCGTGAAATCCGCCCGCTCAGGTTCGGCCATATCACGCTGCAAAGCATCGAACTCAAGCGCGCGGCGGCTTTCTATACCGACGCGCTTGGCTTTCGCGTGTCGGATACTGCCGAAGATGCCGTGATATGGCTGCGCTGCAACCAGGATCATCATGGGATCGCGCTCCTCAATGCCGGGCACGCCAAGGTGAACCACTATGCCTACGACCTGGCCGACTGGAACGATGTAAAGCGCATGTGCGATCATCTCTGGCGCAACGACGTGCCCATCATCTACGGGCCAAGCCGGCACGGTCCCGGCCATAATATCTTCATCTATGTGCCCGATCCCGCCGGCAATGTCATCGAACTGACGACGGAACTGGACCAAATCTGGGACGAGGAGAGATACGCGCCGCTGGACTGGCCGAACGAGCCGCGCACGGTGGATGTATGGCGCGGTCTGCCCGCCCCCCCCAATCTCCTGGCCGGGGACGGGCGTGATTTCGATGACTGGACAGCGGGCTCGCCCATAATCGGCGCAGGCTGGCATGTCTTGCAGGCGGGCGATTTCACGGCCCTGGATCCGGCGGCAACGCTCACCACTCCGACCCGTGAGCGGCCCGAATTCAAAATTGATATCCCGCGTTTTACGATCGCATTCGACAATCCTCTTGACCATGTCAAGGCGATTGTCACCGCCGACCGACGTTTTGCCACTGGCAACGGTCTTTCTGTGGCGGTGGAGATGGCCGTCGATGTGCATGGAACGGAGGGCAATCCCTTCGCGGCCGACCCGGACGACCCCCGTTTGGGGTGCGCCGCCATCGCCCTGATCGACGATTCGACCGGTATGGTCATCAACTTCGAAATATCCAATCGCCGCGTCATGGCGCTGCGCGAGCTGTTCGTCGTTACGGCGCCAGGCGGCGTCAGCTCCGTCCTGCCGATGGCGGATCCGGCGCTGACCGACTTGGAAATCGAGCCGGGATCCTGGCATCGCTACGAGATCCGCTACGATCCCGGGGAGGACAGCGTGCTGACGCCCGGCCCTGATCGCGCCGAGTGGTACGTGGACGGGGAGCTAGTCCATCAGATAGAGTGGGTAGCGACGGTCGACCCGCCGGCAGCGCCGGTGATCAAGCCGACTCGCTTTTCGGTGAATATGGCGATCTTCACACTGCTGGACGATCTTCCGGATGGTCGCGGCGGCATCTTGCCTGGTCTGGACCCGGAGTACAGGCAAACGATTTTTGGCCAGGGCGTCACTGGCCGCTGGCGTAATCTACAGGTGAGCCAAGCCGGCGAACAACAGCATCTTCGCACCTGAAGGCCGCCGAAAGGGGAGAGCGGCCCCGTATCTCATCCGACCGTTCGTTGTCGTCGAACCATGCCAGGAGGGCGTTCTGATGTCTACCAGGATAGCGTTGGGCAACGCATCGTATGGCTTTCGCGAGTACACCGTACCCGAGTTTTTCGCGGCCTCGCGTGAAATCGGACTGACGTTGGTCGAAATCGACTGCGGCTGGCTTGAAGAGGAGTCCCGCAACAAGATCGCAGTCGATGCCACTCCCCAGGAGTTGGACGCTGTGCGGCGCATGGCGGCGAATGCCGGGGTCAAAATCGCCGCTCTCGGCGGCGGGGCGGTGGTCGGGCTGTACGGGGATGTGGCCGAAGATCGCTGCGACGAACTGACTAAGGTGATCGACCATGCTGACGCGCTCGACGCGCGTGTGGTGCGGGTCTTCACCGAGCATGACTTTACACACTCCAAACACTATGTGCTGCCGGCAGAGCGGGTGACGGACGCCCTGTACGAGACGCTCAGCGCGGCCTTCAACCGGCTCGGCAGCTACGCTCAGGCGAAAAATGTGTCATTGGCGATTGAGAATCACGGAGGCACATCGGCCACGGGCGCGCGGCTCAAACGGCTGCTGGATATGGTTCCTTACAAATCGGTGGGCGTTACTTACGATCCGGCCAACTATGCCTATGGTGGTGAAGATCCCTACGAAGCCCTGCTCGCAATCCAGGACAGGGTGGTCTATACGCACTGGAAAGATGTTGCCCGTCTGGCCTCCGGTGTGGAGTATCGCGCATTTGGAGAGGGCGACATCGACTGGCCGCCGATCATCCGCACGCTGCTCGATTCGTTCGACGGCGTCTGGGCGGTCGAGTACGAGCGTAAAGTTGACAGCACGTTGGAGACGTTGAAGGTCGGTTCACGACAAAGCCGGGACAATCTCCTTGCCGCCATCGAGCAAATTCAAACGGCCTGACCGCTCTCGTCGCCATTCCCTCGATTCCACGCCTGTTTACGACAGCATACGTTCCACCGGCTGCAACAGGCAGTTCTGGAATCCGCCGTCAATGACAAGCGAGCGGCCCGCTTCCTGCTTACAAGATGAACTGGAGCTAATCATGACCACCCTTAAACTCGCCGGCGCTGCCTGGGCCTACGTGGGCGCCAGTTTATCGGAATCGGCCGCGATATTGCAGGCGCTGGGGGTGCAGGCGATGGACCTAATCGCCGCGCCTGGCGCGTTGCTCGATTCGCGCGAGATCGAACGCGATCCAGAGGGGCAAGCCCGCCGCGTGACAGAGGCCGGTCTCCCGCTCAGCAATCTGCTCTACGTTTTCGGGGATGGATTTGACGACAGGCCGATCAATTCGGTGGATGAGAGCGTACGGGCCGCCAACCTGGAGACGTTCAAGCAGGTACTCCATTTTTGTACCGCTGCGCGCATCCCGTCGGTGCTGGTGCTGCCGGGCGTTGACCAGGTGGGCATATCCCACGAAGAGGCGGTGGCGCTGTCGGCAGCGGTGATGAACGAACTGGCGGCGCTGGCCGCGGCCGAGAATGTGACATTTCTGTTTGAGCCGCACGTTGAGTCGGTGCTGGAAAGTCCATTCGATACGTTGACATTTCTGCAGAGGAATCCCGCGCTCAAAATCGTGCTGGATTATTCCCACTTTGTGGCGCAGGGTTATGAGCCGGCAGACGTGGATCCCCTCGTCCCCTACGCCGGCCATGTCCATCTGCGGCAAGCTTGCCGCGACAAGCTGCAGGCGCGCTGGGATGACGGAGTGATCGACTTCCCCGCCGTGGTCGAGCTGCTTGAGGCCGCGGGCTACAGCGGCTACCTGACGCTGGAGTATGAACACGATCCGTGGATGGACTGTGACCAGGTAGATGTGATGACCGAGACGATCAGGATGCGGGATGAGATCAGACGCCTGCTGGCGGCTAGTGAATAGCGAAGGTCGCTAGCCATTTTTCACTCGTGTTCCAAATCGAACGCAGCCGCCAAAGGCTGAAAACTAAGAACTGGAAAGACTCCCATGCCCGACACAGCCCGAATCGCCGTCATCGGAACCGGATGGTGGTCCACGACCGCCCATATTCCCGCGCTGCAGGCCAATCCGAACGCCGACCTCGTTGCCCTGGCCGACGTCCGCGCGGATGTGCTGGACAAAGCGGCCCGGCACTTCGGTGTGGAACGGACCTATACCGACATTCACGAGATGCTGGCGCAGGAACGGCTGGACGGCGTCGTGATCGCGGTCTGGCACGCCGCCCATTACGAGGCCGCGCGCGCCTGCCTTGAGCAGGGTCTGCACGTGGTCCTCGAAAAGCCGATGACGCTGTTCGCGGCGCACGCACGCCATCTGACCGAACTCAGCCGCGAGCGCGGATGCCAGCTGATCATCGGCTACCCGTGGAACTACAACCCTCATGTGCTGCGGGTCAAGGAGGTGATCGCCGCGGGACGGCTGGGCGGGATCCGCTATATCAACAACATGTTCGCCTCCAGCGTCATTTCACTGTACCGGGGCGATGACAGCGTCCACGACAACCTGTACGCCTACCCGGTTACTGGACCCGGCGATGTCTACAGCGATCCGGAGCGCTCGGGCGGCGGCCAGGGCCATCTGCAGGCGACGCATTCGGTGGGGCTGATGCTGCATATGACCGGACTGAGGCCGGTCAGCGTGCTGGCGCTGATGGAAAATCTCGATACACGGGTGGATGTGGTTGACGCGATGATCGCGCAGATGGACAACGGCGCGCTGGCCAATGTCGGCAGTTCCGGCACGCTGCATGCCGGCGGTCCGGAGCAGGAGATGGTGGTGCAGATCTACTGTGACCGGGGGTGGATCAACGCCGACATTATCCACAAGCGCTGTACAATTTACTATGCAGACGGGACTGTGGAGGAGTTGCCGCCCATGACGGAGGAGCAGAGTTATCTGTCGTCGGCGCCGGCGAACAACCTTGTCGACGTCATCGTGCGCGGCGCGCCGAACCGGTCGCCAGCGGAGGTCGGCTGGCACACAGTCGAGCTTCTGGATGCGGCCTACCGCTCGGCGGCCGATGAAGGGCGCCGGGTGCAGGTCAGTTCGCTGTATGAAGCTGCAGCATTTACCAAGTAAGTCGTCAAATTCAGAGAGATTTTTCTTCGATACAAAGACTGTTTGCACAAGCCTCGCAATTGGAAGACAGGAGTCTTGCTCGCTCTCACGAAACACAGAAGGTCTTGGTCTCTATTGGAAATTGTATTGATTAATGTAGAACCCAAATGAGACCAAAAGTTTACGAATATCGGCAGAGCGGGCGAAACGCCCGCGATCCCAGGATGCAGCCCGTGTAAGCAGTCTTGGTCTCAAATTGAACTCACATTAGAGATCAGGCCGGTATACCGGTATACATGGATAGCCAGAGGGGTTAGCTCTTAGCAAAGGATAACTATGAGCAAGAACGCGTTAGACGAAGCCCGCGCCGTCGATAGGGACCAGGCACACCGAAACGATGCACGCCGCATTCTGCAAAGGATTGAGTCGGCCCTAGAGGGTCACCATTCTGCCGGAGTTCGGTGGCCTTTCGAGTTGGTTCAGAACGCCCACGATTTCGGGGCGCGAGATGGAGAAGACCTCGTAGAGATCAGATTTTCCTATCTGAAAAATGACTTGGTTGTATCCCATAACGGGAGGATATTCAGCATCCCAGAACTGAAAGCGCTATTGTCCGGTGGTTCCAGTAAGGAATTCGATGGAGACGACACAACAGGGCGATTCGGCACAGGATTCCTAGTAACGCATGCCATATCGACCCGCGTTGACGTGGATGGCATCCTCCAAACGGCGGACGGCGAGTTAGAAGTGTTCTGTACTAAGCTTAATCGTCCAGCGGACGAAGCTGCAATTTTGAAGAACATAAAGGATACCGACGACGCTTTTGTTGCTGCGCAGCCTGTTTCTGATGTAACCGGTATACCCACTGCTTCCTTTACTTATTACAACGCTAACTCCACCATCGTTGAGAGGGGCTTGGATCGTTTGGAGCAGACCATCCCTTATCTATTTTCGACCTGCCACAAGCTTGGAGAAATCCGAGTTAGTCGTCCCCATGGAACCACGGTATTTCGGCGACTGTCTTCTCAGGAAAACGCTCTAGAGAACATTGACGGCTTTTCGACGAATAGGGTAATTGTTTTGGCTTCCAACGGTGCGGCCATCCGACGATTTAAGGCCATTAACATCTTCACAAATGTGAAGATTGCCTTGGACGGAAACGATGAGGGCAATCGCATATCAACTGGCTTGTTAGTGATCTTGGAACAAAATGACGAGTGTGAAGATATCGTTATATTGCCCGAACTTGGGTTGCCAAAGGTATTCGTCCAGTTCCCCATTAACGAAACAGGGTCTTTACCTTTCAATATCGTGTTCGATAGCAGATTCAAGCCCAAACAGGAGCGAGACGGCATTAGCATGAACAACCACGATAGGGAACTCATAAGGGGGGCCTTGTCCGCGTTTCCCGCGATAGTCGAGTATGCCGTGCAATCCGGTTGGGGGAATGCCCATGGACTCGCTCATATAGACATGCCGAAACAGCCACTTGGAGGAGAAAATGCCGCCGAGGAAGAATTGAGGTGGTGGAGGCAAGTCATCAAAGAAGCTGCTAAAACAACAGCCTCGAAGCCAATCATAGCCACGGAAGCCAGGTATTTGCCGGCGCTGTCCAAAGATGATGAGTTCGTCTCTTTTTTGGTTCCCGCCACCGACGTGACTGAACAACAGCCGATTGATTACGACCTCCTATCCACCCTTGCTCTTCGAATTACGAACATCCACTTGCCTAGCAGAACGGTTGCTCAAGACTGGGAGACAATAGCTCGTCAGTGGTCTGACATTGGCTTACCGATCCACCGATTAGGTCTTAAGGAGTTGACCGAGTGGGTAAAGGAAAGTTGTCAATCAATCGCAGATTTGCCCATAAGTGAAAATCCATTCAAGTGGCTTGCTGACCTATTCTTGCTCGTCTCCGACCTCCCTGAGCATATTACTCCTATACCGTTTCTTAACGGACTTGTACCGGACCAACGTTCGCAGTTGCGTCATGCGAAGGAGATCCGCTTAGATGACAGTATATCAGAACAGGTTAAGGAAATTGCCGATTCAGTAGCTATCGACCTTCGGTCCGAA
Source organism: Caldilineaceae bacterium (assembly GCA_965116395.1). Lineage (GTDB taxonomy): Bacteria > Chloroflexota > Anaerolineae > Caldilineales > Caldilineaceae > Bin5. The sequence goes on along the minus strand of OZ220684.1, from coordinate 2,231,504 downwards.
CTCTTGCACGACCGATTTGCAGCAGCTTTGAACTTGCCCGGATACGAAGCGGCGAAAACTCTCGCTGAAAAACACCTTGGACAGCCGTACTCTCAGTCGGAGGCGGTGGAGACTATTCTTGTAGAGTTGGATGCGCGGCTGCCAGATAATAAGTCTCTTGCACAGTCAACCAGTCAGCCGGTTCTGTATACATCAGCTCGACTATTATCATTCCTGGCAAGGGAAGACAATGATACCAGTCACATGAGAAGGTGTCCTCTCCTGAATGCTGAGGATAGTATCGTGCGCCTCTCGAACAATTTACAAATCCTTGCTCCCGTATCGCACTGGCCTGAATCTGCCAGACCCTACAAAGACCTATACACCGAGAATCGTCTCCTATCAGATAGATACGTGGACGATGCAGAACTCAGAACGGCTCTTGAGCCCCTCATCGAAGAGAATTTGGTAATACCATGCCCCTTGGGCAAGAGTCGAAGGGCGTCACCGATTGACGGGCCATTGCTAGAGGAAATTGCGCCTGACTGTCCGGTGGACAGAGTCCAGTATAGGCACGAGTTCGGTCAGATTGCGTTTCTTGCCAATGAGCTAGTACCTCGGTGCGGTAATGATGATAGACTCGCAAAGCTTCTCCTGGACTTCGTGGTCAATGTAGCTGCGAAAGAAGATGAAGATTGGCATGAGACCTGGCTAACCACGCTCTCCTCTGTTGACGGTAAGGCCCGTCCGTCATTCCATACTCATAACTCGACGTGGCCCTTTGAGCTTAAGGTACGATCCTGGTTGCCAGTTTTCGGTGAAGAGGGGAAAATTGTCGGGCAAATTCCGGCAAACGAGGCAAACCTGCGGCCGTTTCTCGATTCATCTTGGTTGTGTAACAATCCACGGGGAATTGAGTTGTTACATCGCGTATTCGGGTTTCGACAACTTACTCTGATGCTTGAAAACATGGAACCCGATGTTGAGAGTGATTTGGTTCAACTCCTTCAAGACCCAGAATTGGTAAAGTCGGCGGCTGCAAATTTGGACGTTGTGAAGGCGACAATCGCAAACCCTGAAATTGCCAAAATTTTGTCGGAGACCGGGGCCGAAGAGTTCTGCGACATCCGTCAAGAGCTTGAGAAGAAGAGGCGTCAAAAGAAGGTAAGAGAACGCAATAACGATTTCGGTCACGCTGTACAGGAGGCGGTAAAGAAAGCAGTAGAGGCACTCGGTCTCAGCCTAGAACTAGTAGACTATGGGTACGATTACGAAGTCTTCCCCGATGGCGCCTCGTTCACCTTTGAGGTAGGAAGCTATTTCTTGGAGGTGAAGGCGACGACAACGCGGGATGTTCGCTTAACGCCAACCCAAGCCCAATTTGCTTGCGATAATCCCGAGCGGTTTGTTCTCTGTGTCGTCGACCTTTATGGTCAGATAATCAAAGAGGTCTGGCACCCTACCGACGTATTGTCCTATGCTAAAGTTATCACCAATATAGGGGGCGACTTTGAGGAAATATACAAAGGAGTAATCGAATTTTCGGATACCGGAAATCCCATTCACTTGCGTAATGAGCAGATGCTTCGTTACGGTGTTTCTTTGGGTCTATGGGGCAAAGGGGTTTCGATAGATGAGTGGGTTCAATCGTTGTCGAATAGACATTGAACAACCGCCAATGTTTTGAAAAAGAATCTGGCGGGCTTCGGTATCTAATGTAAGTTCAATTTGATACCAAGACTTGTCGCACGGCCTGCCCCTTAGAATCGTTGGCGTCTCCCCCGCTCTTTCGCTATTTTCGAGTTCTCGGTCTCATTTGGGATCTACATTAGGTTTGCCTACTATGCGCGTTCGAATCCCCCCATTCCCCTCAGAGCACAAGAGCGTAGTACAATCTAGGCAATAATAGGACCGCTAGCAGGAGGAAACAAAATGGCCACAATACAAAGTTCAACCAGCGCGAACGGTTTCGATACCGGTGTATTGAGGAACGTAAAATCAGACCACGCCAAGGAAAGGGCCGACCAACAAATCACCAAAGCGGTTCAAGAATTGGTTAACCTCATTCAACCAGACCGATGCGTTGGCGACCTGATTAGCATGGACTATGATACCGCGGAAGTGCTGATTCACGACAGACTAAGACAGGATGTTGGCGGCGTGCCCCATGGCTGCCTGTTGCTTGCCACAAGGATAAAGCCCGACGACGAAGCCTGTGATCTCAGCGATGCCCAAATGTCTCTGATCCTGTTGCGTGCTCTCCGGGCCAGCGCTCTACCAAATGAAGTAGAGATGAAGCAAGCCCGACTTGAGGCAGGACAAAGAGCAACTCAGACTCCCGACAATTGGGACGAAGGCGGCAAAACAGACCAATTTACCCTCGACCAGATGCGTTATGCCGGAGCGCACTGCCGCATTCTGGGTACTTTCCGTATGAACATCAACCCAGAAACACGAGTATGGCAACTAGAATTTGGTGGCGACATCGACAATTTTTACTCGGGCCAGGGGATGAAGGCTTATAAGCCGGCCGGGCAAGCGTTGGAACGAATCGTAAATTTCCCCAGGTGGGAAGACATGAACGCTGATGAAGACACCACCGCTGATTCAGCGCCGGTGCCAATCGGTAAGTTGCGCTATGCCGCCTCCGTGCGAAACTTTGAAGCCGCCGAAGCCGTGCCTGTATATATGACAACCGAAGACCTCCTGGCCCAAAGAACCGCCTTGTTCGGCATGACCCGTACTGGTAAATCAAACACGACCAAAACTATTGTCAATGCCGTATTTCAATTGCGCACTTCCGATAAGGGGCAAAAAGTTGGACAACTCATTTTCGACCCTAACGGTGAGTATGCCAACGAGAATCCGCAAGACCAAGGATGTCTGAGGCACGTAGCGAACATCGACGACGGTCTCGCCGATGATGTCGTAACCTATGGGCTGCATCCTCACCCATATGACCCCGACCGCAAAATCACCAGATTTAACTTTTTTGGCGACGAAATGCCTCACAGCAAGAATCCAGGCAAACAAGAACTGGATGAATCGCTTCACAGTCTTTACCAAGGCAAACAGATCATAAACCAAGCTTTGCGGGAAGAGTCGAGCGGTTACGTCCAAAGTTTCATCAATGCCGACATCACGGCTCCCCCGGACGCCGACAACTATGGTGTAAGTACTCGATACCGCCGCGCTCTGTTCGTTTACAAGTCAGTACTGGCTGCTGCTGGATTTGAGCACCCCGACCCTGAACTCAGTACCGAAGGGCTGTTCAACGACCAAATCCGCAATGCAATGCTGGATGAGCAGGAAATGAGCAAATACGTTGAATATATGGGAGGCGAGGGAAATAAGAACAGAATGCCATGGGATATCGCGCAGAACTTCTGCCGAGCATTTTCTGAATGGGTTGGCAGCAAAGCCTTCAAAAAGGTTGACAGCGAATATAAAAAAGATCGCAACTGGTCCGACGACCGTTTCCTCGGCTTGTTGCGCATCTTCGAGAACACTCGCGGCTCGGCTATCATCCAGAAAACCCGTCAATGGCACAGCTTGGATTCTGCCACTGATTATGCCGAAGACATCATCAATCATATCCGTGCCGGCAAGTTGGTGATATTTGACCAAGCGCTGGGCGACCCCGAAATGAACGAACAAGCCGCCGCCCGAATCATGCAAGGTATTTTCACAGCACAGCAAAAAGCTTTTGTGAATCCGGAACCTGACAATGCCACCGGTGGATTCAAGAAGCCCCCTCCAGTCATCATATGTGTCGAGGAGGCACACACCCTGCTTCCCAAAGGCAGTGAGATCGACACCACAAATATCTGGGCCCGGGTCGCGAAAGAGGGTGCAAAGTTTAACATCGGCTTGGTTTATTCTACCCAAGAGCCATCCTCAATCCAGACAAACATTCTGAAAAATACTGAAAACTGGTTCATTGCACATCTCAACAACACCGATGAAACGCGACAGCTGAGCAAATACAATGATTTCTCCGACTTTACCGATAGCATCACCAAGGTCAACGAGACCGGTTTCCTGAGAGTCCGAACCCTGTCCAGCCCCTACACCTTGCCAGTGCAAATCAACAAGTTTGTGGCTCCAACCTCAAGAGTCGAACCAGAGGTACGAACTCAAGCTGCAACCCTTTTTGACCAGCAGCTACGTTAGCTGGAGCGCTTCAATGCCCTACCAAAATGAATTCGCCAGAGGTGACTCCCTTTGGCGTTTAATAGAAAGCCCCAGTGTCCAAGAGTTCAGAGGCATTATCAGGCATAGCGAGGGCCAGAGACCTCATGCGTTGCCATTTCAGTTGAATCCCTCGCGAGGCCTACACAACATAAAACGCGTAATCGCTATTGACGGGTCATCGGTGACTCACAGAGTACAAAACGGTTATCCCGGCGCTGAGGCAGCCCTTCTCCACTGGGCAGCTATCGTCATCAAACTTCAGGCGATACGGAACATTCCTCGCAACTATATCCCTAGCCCTAACGAGATGCGGGAGATGGAGCAGTGCGATACATTAAGCGCCGTGTTGCCCGGCCGAAACGTCGTAAGGCACGACAAGCCTGAAGACTCGTCCAAACGATTCTTCAGAGCCACAATCAGTCAGGAATTAGAAACAGCAAGACTGGACCCGGAGCACGAAACGCTATTGGAAACGTTGCGGGCCATAACGGCGGAACGCCAAGACGCTAGAATAACATGCCCCATTGACGACTGTGAACTTAAGGATCCTGGCAAATGGATCATGCCAGAACGAGGTACGGCAGCTTGTATCTGCGGGCTTGGTGAGGCTATTTACGAAACAGACGTCCTTAGAGCTCACGAGCGTTTCGAGGAATACGGTTCAAGCGAACAAGCCTTCACTGCTGTCCGGCAGGTAATAGAACACCTTATGATGGTAAACATTTTGCGGTACTTTGAACGAACCGACAGCTTAGGTGTATTTCGGGACACGGCTTTCATAATGGATGGTCCCTTGGCCATATTTGGAATGCCAGCATGGCTCAAACCCTACATCGAGGCCGAGATTGTTCGTCTTCACAAAAAAGCGAAGCAGCAGGGTGATTCTGGTATTTTGCTAATGGGAGTAGAAAAATCAGGACAATTCTTGGACCACCTGAATGAATTGGATTGGGGAGAGAAAGAAGGTCCCGGCAAGCGACTGGAAAACTCTACGGCTTTGGCACCAGATATTGATTATATCCACAAACACATTGCCATACGTCCGCCAAACGCCAAACCTCATGGCAAAGACACCTATTACGGACGAAAGGTCCTGTACAAAAATCGCGCTGGCCAGCACTCAGTAGTAATGACTCCTATAGTGAATGCTCAAGGACAAGACCAACGATGCGTCGCCGAGGCCGCCTTCCCGAGAATTGGCGAAGCACTAGACATTATGGATGAAACTTGCTACCTACTTATACAAAGACGGCTTCGCCCCGCTGGTACGCGCCCATGCCCACGCAGCCATCCCACTTAAAGCTGGGGCCAGAATTCTCGAGAAGATTTTCAGGGTAGAATGAATCAGCAGAGTACCATGCCTATAGCAACCCGTCGACGCAAATACAATACTCCTGAAAGCCGATGGGCGGGAATTGGCCCTTACTACGCGATGTTTCCAACATCGTTTGCCGATGAGGTTGTAAGAGATTACACCCAGCCTGGGGACACCGTCATAGATCCATTTGCCGGCCGCGGTACCGCCATATACAGTGCCGCTACCCAACACCGGCGCGCAGTCGGTATTGAAATCAACCCTCTCGGCTACGTGTATGCCAACGCTAAGCTAAACCCCGGGGACTACAAGAAAGTAACCCGAAGGCTAGAAGAATTAGCCGAAATTGCACCTTGCTACCGACAGGAAGGGTACAGCTTACCTCAGTTCTTCCATCTCTGTTTCACTGACGGAATACGTGAGTTCTTGCTCGGAGCACGCGCGACTCTGAACTGGCGTCGCAGCAAGACTGATCGCACACTGATGGCCCTGATCTTGATATCACTCCACGGGAAACGCTATCAGTCTCTCTCCAACCAGATGCGTCAGAGCACTGCCATGGCTCCTGCATACTGCATCCGCTGGTGGACGGAAAAAGAACTCATGCCACCAGATATTGACCCAGTCAGCTTTATTCAAAAACGCATTGAATGGCGTTATGTTCACGGGATACCGAAACTAAACGATGCCAGCGTATTTCTTGCCGACAGCCTCCGTAAGCTACCCGTCCTAGCCCGTGACGTAAGAGAGTGCAGACGCCCTAGAGCAAAGCTGTTATTTACCTCTCCCCCATACCATAACGTTACGAATTACTACTACGATCAATGGTTACGTTTGTGGCTGTTAGGCTGTTCGGATATCCCTGGCAAACAAAAGGAGAGATATGGAGGAAAATTCAGCAACCTTGAACAGTACAATCGTCTCCTCAACCAGATTTTTGCCCAAGCGAAGCATATTCTTGCTGACGACGCCATAATCTACATCAGAACCGATCAAAGAGAGTCAACCCTAAAAACTACACGTGCCGTACTAACCGAAATCTTTCCTGAAAAGCGCGTTTCCGAGACTCTGTGTCCATTGAGTCCAATGCGTCAGGCAAAACCTTACAGCCGGGGTGGAGCGCCCAAAAAAATCAACTGTGAAGTAGACCTCATTTTAGAACCTCGATAGTACGAGGATTCCAATAAGGCCTTATGCTAGTTAGTGTTTGAAAAAGTCCCCTGGTGAGATAACTTTGGACGTCGCCAAAAACCAAGGTAGCTCAACAGGAGGACCAACAGGATGATAACGCACTTTGACGACTACTGTCTATGGGTATATGTGATCGTAGACGACATGGCCAAGGAACTGGAATGGCATCTGAGACGGCCTGAGCCGAAGCCTGCCTGCTGCGACAGTGAATTGATAGCCATCTGTCTCATCGGTGAGTGCCTGGGCTGGAATGTGGAAAGGGAGTTACTGAATCATATGCAGGCACATTGAGATAAGTTTCCGGTCTTGCCAAAGCAGAGCCGCTTTAATCGGAGATGACGGAAGTTGATGCGAATCATCCATGCGATGCGACGCATGATGTTGGCGAGGATGGATCTCTATCGGGACGAGCATTGTGTAGTCGATAGCATTCGCATTCCTGTGGTTCAGTTTCATCCGGTGTCGCAGTCACGCGGCGACTGGCCCGCTTATGGGGCCACTTTTAGCTATGTTTCCTCCAAAGATGCGCAGATCTTCGGCTACAAACTCCATATGCAGGTGACGTCAGGTGGTCTTATTCTCGATTTTGAACTGGCTCCTGCTAGCGTCGGCGACTTGGCTGTCGGCCGCGAACTCCTGCTCGAATTCGCCGACCGTATCGTCATCGGCGACAAGGCCTACGTCAGCCCACCCGTCGCTAAGGAACTGTGGCAACACAATCGCACCCGCCTCCTCACCAAGCCGCGCAACAACTAGAGAAAACAGATCTCCGCTTTTGCACGTAGCCTTTACAACAGCGTCCGCCAGATCATCGAAACCGTTAACAGTCAGTTGGTCAAACAATTCCCCATCGAGACCAATCACGTCCACACGTTCTGGGGCTTATGTACTCAGCTCTACACCAAGTTGACTGCTCATACCTTCTGCGTTTATATCAACCCCTTGTTGGGCGTACAGGGCAATTGGCAAACTACAGAGACTGGCCTTCTTTAGTTAGCATAGGGCCCTACTGTGCACACATATTCTGAAGATTGAGCGCGCGGCTCTGCGCCAAGCTGGTCGCCCACACGCTAAACATCTATATCAACCGCCTCATGGGGACACAGGGCCTCCTGCAAATCAAGAAACATGCCCTCGTCAATTGCCATTAGGCCCAACTGTGGAGGTGCCTCGTGAATAATGTCGTTCCTCTCGATGACCTTTTCCGCAAACGGTTGTTTCGTATTCCCGACTATCAAAGGGGTTATTCTTGGGAGGCACAGCAAGTCGAGGAATTCCTTGAAGATCTGGAATTGCTTGGTCCCCAGCGCTACCACTACACCGGCACTGTCGTTCTCCACGAGTCGGAGTTGGAGACTCGCCCAATGGATGAGGATGGTAATTCTTATATCCCCGTTGAAATCGTCGACGGACAGCAGAGGCTCACAACCATTATTCTCCTGCTTGACGGCATCAGCAGATCCCTTAGTGGATTCTCAGCCACGGCTAAGGGACTCTCGCAAGGTATCAAAAAGAACTTCATTGCCACCAAAGGGATAAATGGACAACCTCTTTACAAACTTTCCCTCAACCAGGACGCGGATCACTACTTCAAGTCAAGTATCCTCGCCGAGCAGCCCAGTGTCGAGGGGACTCAGATTCCTTCCGAAAGACGACTGGCAGCGGCAAAAGAGAGAATCGCCGCTTACTTGGCAACGCACCTCGATTTAGAGGGAGAGGCTGGAGAAAAGTGGTTGCAAACCCTATACACGAAAGTCGCCACCCAGCTTAGATTCACGCTATATGAGGTCGAGGATGAGGCTGAAGTAGGAGTCATTTTCGAAGTTATGAATGACCGCGGTAAGCCTTTGACCGACTTGGAGAAAGTGAAAAACTTCCTTCTCCATTCGTCTATTACTATCGACATCGACAACGAACTAGCCAAGGCAGTGAATGGAGCATGGGCAGAAATACTCCGTCAACTGATGGCAGCCGGTCTCGTCTCCGCCGCAGACGAAGATCGGTTGCTAAGAGCCCACTGGCTGACCCACTACAACCCACAGCCCTCGCAGTGGAAGGGAAGCAGAAGCGTCAAGGACGAATTTGATCTGCGAAAGCACAAAAGGCGACGCAAGGAACTTCTAAACAGCTTGCATAGCTACACCGAAGGACTCCGGGCGTCCTGCATTTGTTTCTGCGATGCTTACCAGCCGAATCGTCCTGATTCGTTTCAATCTTTTGACGGAGAACCCAAGACGCGGGGAGACGTAGTCGAATGGAGTGCCAAGCTCGGAAGAGTTGGTGTTATTGCCCCGTTCTTACCGCTTTTGCTCGCGGTGAGAGGACGCTGGCCCAATAATCCAAGAAAGTACCTCGAAGTCCTGAAGCTGTGCGAGGCCTTTGCCTTCCGCGTGTACCGGCTGACGGGTTACAGAGCTGACGCTGGCCAGCCAGCACTGTTCCGTCTCGGACATGACCTAGCGCACAGGGAGGAGAATTTCGACGGTGCAGTCGAGCGATTAAAGCGTGAACTTGAACATAGGTGCGATGACGAGGAGTTCAAAACCCGGACAAGTGAGAATCATCAACAGTTCAGGTCGGCATACCATTGGCGTGGTCTACGTTACTTTCTGTATGAATATGAGATTCATTTGGCCTTGATACAGGGAGCTTCTCCCATCGTGACATGGGAAGAGTTACGAAAAAGGGACCTTCGGGACACTATCGAGCACATTCTTCCCCAGTCAATCGACAATCAACCTTCCTGGAAGTGGAGATTCCGATCCTCCCGAACACACCAGCGACACGTCCACGATCTCGGCAACCTTACCCTGACGAAGCATAACCCCTACTACCTTAACAAGCCGTTCCGCGTCAAGAAGGGAAGTGTTGACGAGAAGGGTCACTGTTATGCGAAGTCGCCATTGTATGTCGAGAGGGAATTGACACAGTGGGAGGACTGGTCCGCTTCCGCAATTGAGGAGCGCCGGGCAAGGTTGCTTAAATGGGCAAAAGCTAGATGGGCCGTCGATCTGAGTGAGATTGAGGAAAATGAACCAGCGGATTCTGTTGAACCTGATAAAGACTCAGAACTCTTTTTCGATGAAGACGAAGAACATGGGGATTAGACTCCCTGGCAACCGCAGATCACGACTAGCTAATCCGCAGGGAAAGAAGGTGGCGTGGTGCACTTCAGGATAACGGGTCGATCTTCTATCGTACCGGGCGAATCTCAAACCGTGACGGGCTAGAGACTCGTTTGGATCATGCGGACAAAGTCTAAGAGAGGCAATACACGCACATGTCGACCCACCCACTCTCGATTGCATTCGAATGAGTTCGCCCACAAACTCTGAGAGCAGAATAGTGTCGATTGAGAAATGGGGATGGTTGTCCTAATGCGGTAATGCTTGGCCAACCGGCTGACCGCGAATAAGGATATCACCGATCCCACTTGGGAGAGGGTCTCATCCTCAACTTCATAATGGCACCTGCCAGTGTCTTTGACTTGGCTATCGGCCGCGAACTCCTTACACAACATAGAAGCCGATAGATCATTTGCGACATGGCGTATATTAGTGCAGATGTAGCTACCGAATTCTGGCAACACCATCGCATCCGTTTGCGCACTATGCCCTTACGGAACCAGAAGTAGCAACTCCCTAAGCCTGTTCGCCACCTTTCAAACTCGCTGCGCTCATTCGTTGCAACTGCAAAAGCGAACTGGCTGTACAATTTGACATCGAAACCAACTATGCACACACATTTTGGTGATTGTGCGTCCGACTCTACACCCAAATGACCGCCCATCCGCAATGCATTTGTATCAACCAACTCTTGAGCGTACATGATACCTATAATCCAAAAAACTAAACACTGCCCTGTGGAGCTTCACCCATGAAAATCTTTATGGTAACCGATATGGAGGGCGTGGCCGGGGTCGTCTCGTTCGCGGACCAGTCCTTTCCCGACGGCCGCTACTACGATGCCGGAAAGAAGCTGGTGACCGGCGAGGTCAACGCGGCGGTGGACGGTCTGTTGGATGCCGGGGTAGAGGAGGTCCTCGTCTGGGACGGGCACGGCGCGGGCGGGATCGATTTTGATACGTTGCATCCGGCAGCGCTGCTGCTGCATGGCCGGCCTTCGCCGCCCTGGAGCCGGTTGCAGGAGGTGATCGGGCGCTACGACGCCTTTGTCATCGTCGGCCAGCATGCCATGGCCGGGGTCTTAACCAGTAATCAGAACCACACGCAGAACAGCCGCACGGTGGACGCCTACCGGCTCAATGGCAAACCGGTCGGCGAGATCGGACAGCTTGCTCTGTTCATGGGCGGGTTGGGGCTGCCGCTGCTCTTTCTGAGCGGCGAACAGGACGCCTGCCAGGAGGCGGAGGAGCTGGTGCCGGAGATCACCACGGCGGCGGTGAAGGAGGGGCTGGGACGCGGCTCGGCCATCTCACTCTCCGCGCAGGCGGCGCGGCAGCGCATCCGCGAGGGCATCGCCGCAGCCGTAGCCAAACATCGCCAGGACCCGATCGCGCCCCTGGTCTGGCCCAGCCCCTATGAACTGGAAAAACGCTTCTTCCATACTGACACGGCCGACGCGGAGATGAACAAAGCGGGCGCCGAACGGGTGGACGCGCAGCGAGTGCGCTTCCGCAGCGACAACATTCTCGATATTGTCTACAGGTGAAAGGGCAGTGGTCAGTGGTTAGTGGTCAGCAACTTCTCATATGCCGCTGCCTCAGTATAGGCCGGGGCCCATTTCGGGCGGCAGGAGCAGTTGGCCGTCTGTGACCTGGAAGTAGGCGGGGTGGGCGGCCTGTTCATGGGGCCGCGACAGGGGCATGAACTGGCGGTAGTTGCCCTCGAAGCAGTCGACGTCGAGGCGCAGGTGGGCGCAGAAGTTGGCGCTATGAACCAGCGCGAGGCCGGGATTGGTGAGGTCTTGCAGCGTGAGATAAAGACGGTGATGGCGGCCCCAGCAGTAGGCCAGCAGCGAGTGGGTATGGCCCTTGCAGGTCTTCACCGCCAGCCCGGACCAGCCCAGGCGATGGATCCAGTCGAGATTGTCGAGGTCGTCCAGGCTTTCGTCGACGACGACAGGCACGCGCGCGGCCACCTCGTGGAGCGTGTCGGTATAGGCCGCCAGGTCGCGCGGGGTGGGCTGCTCGATGTAGTCCAGCGCGATTAGCGCTTGCGGCTTCTGCGCGGCGACCCGGTCCAGCACTTCGAGCATCATGGCAGCCTCTTGGTAGGCCTCATTGGGGTCCACCGACAGGCGCGGTCCGCCCGCCACACCGGCGGCCTCCATGGCCTGGGAAGCCACGGCGTGTACTTCGATCAGGCGGTCGGCGTCCTCGGCCGGTGACTGGCCGCGCAGCTTGAGCTTGAGACAGCGCAGGCGGTCGCGCGCAATCCAGCTTGTCAGGTCGGCGGGGAGATCTGCCGGCGCCGGCTGCTGCGGGTCCGCCTCGGACGGGGTGAGCGCGTCGTTGAAGCCGACGACATGCTGGACGGACAGCGCGCGCCGCCTTGTGCCCAGATAGTCCGCCGGGTAGCTGCCGGCAAAGTCTGCGCCCAAGTTTGCGCTTAGATCCTGGTTCAGGTAATCGGCAGTGTATGCGGCGTAGAGCGGTACGGGCAGGGCCGCGCCCCAGGCGTCGTGGAGGGCGGCGTCGAAGGGCGCCATGCAGTTGAGCACGGCCAGCCGGGGCATCGGCGTGCTCTGCAGGAGAGGCTCTTCGCCGGCCAGTTGCACGGCCAGTTCGACCGCGGCCTGTTCCAACCTGATCCCCTTCTCGATAGGATCTTCGTACGGGTCATCCTGCAGCCAGGCGGCGATGGCGCGGCACAGGCGGCGCATGAGGCGATCCTTTTCCTCATGGGTCAAGTCGGGCGCGGGGAAGGCCCACACGTCGGAGAGCAGGATCGCGCCGGTGCCCTGCACGGCGTCGCCCCCGCGGGTGCGCGCTCGCACGGTGACGGTGGCATAGGTGATGGCCTCGATCACACCCTTGCTGAGGTGCAGGGGAACGCTCAAGCGCTCGTCGTCGAAGGTGACCTCGACCGTCTCCGCGCGGATATCGGTCGCTTTCATGGCAATGGCTCTCTTCTGCGGTTGTTGGTTGTGTGCAGTTGTTGGTCGTGCAGGCGCAGTTGGCGCATTCAGGCTGTTCCAGCGACAATCGGAGTGACTAAGCAGATCGCCGGACAGAGAATTCAGATCAGAAACTGAAGGTTATCGATGCCCAAAGACCGTTCTTACGTCCGCGCCAGCGATATCGGCGCCTGGAACTTCTGTAATCGCGCCTGGTGGCTGGCCAAGGTGCAAAAGGCGCAGCACGAACGGCCGCAGCAGCTGGATTGGGGCGATCAGTCCCATGCAGCGCACGGGCGGCTTACGTCGCGGGCGCAGCGGCTGCGGAGGAGCGGGCTCGCGCTCTTGGCCGGCGGCCTGATCCTGCTCGGATTTGCGCTGCTGGCGCAGCTGTTCCTATGACAGGCTGCTGCGGGCGAAATGCCTGCGCCGCCAAGGGGGATAGTGGCGTGCAGGTTATTTTACGGCAGTTAATAGCGGCTGCCGGCCTCGTTGAAGTGCTCAGAACAGATTGAGCCACCCCTCGCCGAACGCGCTGGCGAAGACGAGACTGACAATACTCATCAGCTTAATCAGAATATTGAGGGACGGGCCGCTGGTGTCCTTGAAGGGGTCGCCGACGGTGTCACCGACGACCGCGGCCTTGTGCGCGTCAGAGCCTTTGCCGCCCATGACGCCGGTCTCGATCCACTTTTTGGCGTTGTCCCAGGCGCCGCCGGAGTTGGCCATCATCACCGCCAGCATGAAGCCGGAGGCGATGGCGCCGATCAGCATACCGGCCAGGGCCTGCGCGCCAAGCACGAAACCCACCAGCAGCGGCACCACAACTGCAAGCGCGCCCGGAATAATCATGTAGCGCAGCGCGCTCTCGGTGCTGATGGCGACGCAGGTCTTGTAGTCCGGTTTGGTTGTGCGCTCCATGATGCCGGGAATCTCGGCGAACTGGCGGCGGACTTCCAGCACGATCTCATAGGCGGCCTTGCCGACAGCGGTCATGGTCAAAGCGGCGAAGAGATAGGGCAGCATGGCGCCGACCAGCAGGCCGGGGATCATGATCGAGTCCAACAGGTCGAGCGTATCGAGATCAGCGGCTTGCACATAGGCGGCCATGAGCGCCAGCGCTGTCAGCACGGCGGAGCCGATGGCGAAGCCCTTGCCGGTGGCGGCGGTCGTGTTGCCGAGGCTGTCGAGCGCGTCGGTGCGGTCGCGCACCTCGTCGGGCAGGTCGCTCATTTCGGCGATGCCGCCGGCGTTGTCGGCGACGGGGCCATAGGCATCGGTCGCCAGGGTGATGCCCAGCGTGCTGAGCATGCCGACACCGGCCAGGGCGACGGCGAAGAGGCCGTTGTCGCCGCCCAGCCAGAGCGCCAGCATGATGGAGACGGCGACGATCAAGACCGGCGGCATCGTGCTGTTCATGCCGACGGCCAGCCCTTCGATAATCAGCGTTGCCGCGCCGGTCTCGGATTTTTGCGCGATGCCCTGGGTGGGCTTTTCGGTGTAGCTGGTGAAGTATTCGGTGAACCAGCCGATGCCGTTGCCGGCGACGAGCCCGACCAGGATGACGGCGAAGAAGTTCCAGCCGACACCGGTGTAGGCGATCACGCCGGCGGCAAAGATCAGGACGAGCGCGGAGGCGCTATAGATGGCCCGACGCAGCACGCCCAGCAGATCTTCCTGGGTTGCACCCTCATTGGCGCGCACAAGAAAGGTGCCGATCAGGGCGGCGATCACGCCCACGCCGGCGACGAGGAATGGCAGCACGATGCCGGCGCCGTCTGCCACCACTGCGCCGAGCGTGGCCGCGGCGATGATGGAGCCGCTGTAGCTCTCGAAGAGGTCGGCGCCCATGCCGGCCACGTCGCCGACGTTGTCGCCCACGTTATCGGCGATAACCGCGGGATTGCGGGGGTCGTCTTCGGGGATACCCTGCTCGACCTTGCCCACAAGGTCAGCGCCGACGTCGGCGGCCTTGGTATAGATGCCGCCGCCGACACGGGCGAAGAGGGCGATCGAACTGGCGCCGAAACCGAAGCCGGTAATGTAGAGTATGTTGCCATTGAAAAGGAAGTAGAGAATCGTCATGCCGAGCAGGCTGAAGCTGACGACGGCCATACCCATGATCGAGCCGCTGCTGAAGGCGACGCGCAGGCCGTCATCGAGGCTCTTGCTGGCGGCGGCGGCGGTGCGCACATTGGCGCGCACGGCGATGAACATGCCGAGGTAGCCGGCCGCGCCTGACGCGATCGCGCCGAGGATGAAGCTGAGCGCGGTCTGCCATGCCAGGAAGATGGCGATAATGACGGCGACGACGACGACAAATCCGCCCAGGAAGGTATACTCCCGATTGAGAAATGCAGCCGCGCCCTCCTGGATGGCGGCGGCGATCTCTTGCATGACCTGGTTGCCTTTGTCCATGGCAAGGACGCGGCGTGTCTGAAAGACCAGGTAGATTAAGCCCAGAACAGCGATTACCAGAGCAAAGGTGATCGCGGGCGTTCCGAGCGTATCGATCCCTGCGCTCAGATAGCGAAGCGGTAGCGCATACAGCAACATCGAAGGTTCCTCCGGGTAGTGGCTAGTGGCCAATAGCTAGTGGCGTTAAATAGTGATTACTGAAACTAAACAATGATAACGCCTTTCGGCTAGTGGAAAAAATCGGCGAAGTAGGCTATTGTACATATACTCTTCTCGCCGCCGGTACTCTCATCGCAGTCCTTCATTTAATCACAATACTCATAGTTCAGACAAAAGGAAATCCATGACTGAACAGACGATCTCCGAACTATTGGATCTCAGCGGAAAAGTGGCGATTGTCACCGGTGCGGCCGGACTGCTGGGGACGGCGATGAGCCGCGGATTGGCGGAGGCGGGCGCGACCCTCGCGGTGACCAGCCGCGATGGGGAGCGAGCGGCCGAGTTTGCCGCGACACTGCCCGGCAGCGGCCATGCAGGCTTCGGCCTGGCGCAGGACGACAGCGATGCCGTTCCCGGTTTTGTGGAGGCGGTGGTGCAGCGCCTGGGCAAGGTGGACGTGCTGGTCAACAACGCCTATGGGGGAGGCGCGCCGAGCATCGACACGGCCAGCGCCGAGGACTTCAACCAGGCCTATCACACCGGCGTGACCGCTTATTTCCTGCTGGCGCGCGAGGTTGTGCGCCATCTGCGCAGCCGCGGCGCGCCCGGCTCGATCATCAACATCGCCAGCATGTACGGGGTCGTTGCCAGCTACCCGGAGGCGTACACCGGCTTTGATATCAACAGCCCGCCCAACTATCACGGCCTGAAGGGCGGATTGATTCACCTGACCCGCCATCTGGCGGTCTACTGGGCGCAGGATGGGGTACGCGTGAACGCGATCAGCCCGGGCCCGTTCCCATCGCCCAAGGTGCGGGAAGCCGAGCCGGCGTTCGTTGCCAGACTGGCTGAGCGGGTACCGATGAGACGGATGGGTGAGCCGGAAGAGTTGAAAGGGCTGGTGGTTCTGCTGGCGAGCGACGGCGGCAGTTACATCACCGGGCAGAATATCCTGGTCGACGGCGGCTGGACGGCGTGGTAGGAAACGACAGTGGTTAGTGGATAGTGGTCAGTGGTTAGTGGCTGATATTGGCCGCTTGCCGCGAAATAGTGACAATAAGAAGAAATGACGTACCTACTAAGCCATATACGGTGCCAGTCTTGACCAGCCCTTTTCCCTGCCGCCATTCAGGCTATCTGATTCTGTATTCGGATGGCGGCAGACAGGTTGCTGGAGCGGCGCTGCTGGAATGCGCACACAAGGTCGGTGAGCGATGGTTTTGTAGGGGGGCGTTGCGGGGGCGCAGCCCCTGCACAAGGGAGGCCGCTTGCGGCCGACCGCCCATATGACAATCATGAGGAGAGAAAGAACACGTTTGCTCGCCTCACTCAGGATCGCAGATCAGTTGTGGCTGCGTAGTTTCGAAATAACAGCAATAAGAGTATGAGGATACCTAATGACTGAAATCGGACGTGCGAAAGAGCTGCTGGATACGCCGACGCTGTGGGTGGATCTGGATATATTGGAGAGCAACATTGCGTTGCTGATGGACGACTTCAAGGATGCCGGCGTGGACTGGCGGCCGCACACGAAGGGGATAAAGATACCGGCGATTGCGCATAAGATGATCGATGCCGGCGCGCTCGGGGTTACGTGCGCGAAGCCGGGCGAAGCGGAGGTGATGGCGGCGGCCGGCGTGCGCGACATTCTGATCGCCAATCAGGTGGTGGGCGCGCAAAAGTACGCGCGCGTGGCCGCGCTGCAGCGACACGCGAACGTGAAGGTTACAGTGGACAACACGGCGACGCTGGCGGAGCTCGGCGCGGCCGCCGAGGCTATCGGCGTCGAAATCCCAGTTGTCGTCGAGCTCAATGTCGGCATGAACCGGGCCGGCGTAGAACCCGGCACGGCGGTTGTCGCGCTGGCGGGCGCGGTCCAGGAGCAGGACGGGCTGCGGCTGGTCGGGCTGATGGCGTGGGAGGGGCATACGCTGTCGTTGGAGGATCCGGACGAGCGCGCGCAGGCGATCCAGGGGTGTATCGGACAGCTGGCGGCGTCGGCGCAGGCCTGCCGCGACGCGGGACTGCCGATCGAGATCGTCAGTTGCGGCGGCAGCGGCACGATGGATGTAACGATGCACCAGCCGGAAGTGACGGAGATCCAGGCCGGGGGCGCGATCTTCGGGGATGCCACCTACCAGATGTGGGGAGTGCCGACCGACCCGGCGCTGTTTGGCCAGGCGGTGGTCACGAGCCGGCCCGCGCCTGACCGCATCATCACCGACGCCGGCTTCAAGACGCTGCCCGGCATGGAACGGCAGCCTAAAGCAGTCAGCCTGGAAAACGTGGTCGACATCGCGGCTTCGGCGGAGCACGGGGTGATCACGCTCTCCGAGCCGAACAAGAGCGTACAGGTTGGCGACGTGCTGGATTTCATCGTCGGCTACGGCGATGCGACGGTCTTCCTGCACGATGCGATGTACGGTGTACGCAAAGGCGTTGTGGAGACGGTGTGGCCGGTGAGCGGGCGGGGGAAGCTGAGGTAACCTAAACGGATAAAGCAGAGAAAGGGCAGTGCCATGAACATCGACGTTGTCGAACTTGCCAGTGAACTGATCGCAATGCCCTCGGAGACGCCCACGAGCAACCGGCCGATCTCCGATTTTCTGCGCGGGGTGCTGGAGGAGGGCGGCTTCGATGTCGAGGAAGTCACCTATATCGACCCGTCCGATGAGGAAAAGGTCAGCCTGGTCGCCAAGAGGGGCGCGGGGGCCGGCGGGCTGGGCCTGTTCAGCCATTCGGACACGGTGCCGGGCGACGTCGGCTGGGAGCCGTTCACGCCGGCGCTGGAAAATGGACGCCTGGTGGGACGCGGCTCTGCCGACATGAAGGGTCCTCTGGCGGCGTCGATTGCCGCGGCCTGCCGCTACAAGGACGACGACCTGAAGCAGCCGCTTGTGATCGTCGTCACCGCGGATGAGGAGGGGGGACATGTCGGCGCGCACGACGTCGTTATCCGCTCGCAGACGTTGACGAGCGGCTGGCCCCAATACTGCATCGTCTGTGAACCGACCGAGTTGCAGCCGGTCTATGCGCATAAGGGCGGCGCCGGCATCACGGTCACGGCGCGGGGGTTCGCCGCGCATACCAGCACCGACAGGGGCGAGTCAGCCAACTTTAAGATCGCCCCCTTTCTCGCCGAAATGGCCGATCTTGTACAGGTTTTCCGCAGCGAGAAACGCTTCCAGAATCCGCTCTTCGACCCGCCAACGAACGGCTTCAACATGGTGATCAGCGACGGCGATACCGCCACCAACGTAACCGCGGCGCGTACAGTGGTCCGCCTGAGTATTCGCGCCATGCCCGACGCCTGCTTCGAAGAAGCGGTGCAGATGGTTGTGGGGCGGGGGGAAGCGCACGGCCTGGAGGTGGAGCATTGGAGCATCAGCCCGTTCTTCGCCACTGCGGACGGCCCGCTGGCGCAGGCAGCCTGCCGTGCGACCGGCGCGCCGGAAGCGGTCACCGTGCCCTACGGCACTGAGGCCGAGTGTTATCAGAAGTATGCGGAAGCGCTGGTGCTCGGGCCCGGCAACATTGCGCAGGCCCATACGGTCGGCGAGTGGATCGCGGTCGAGCAGTTGCAGGGGGCGGTGGAGGTGTACTCGCGGCTGATCGAGGATCTTTGTGGGTAGTAATCAGCAGGTGGGCCGCTGGTCGCCCTGAGTGCGGGGCTTTTTCGGAGCTGCACGATAGAAAATCCGATAAGAAAGGGCAGTGCCATGGAGATCGACGTTGTCGAACTTACCAGTGAACTGATCGCAATGCCCTCGGAGACGCCGACGAGCAATCGGGCGATCTCCGATTTTCTGCGCGGGGTGCTGGAGGAAGGCGGCTTCGCGGTCGAGGAGCTGTCCTACATTGACCAGTTCGACGTGGAGAAGGTCAGCCTGGTCGCGAAAAAGGGCGCCGGAGAAGGCGGGCTGGGCCTGTTCAGCCATTCGGACACGGTGCCGGGCGACGCCGGCTGGGAGCCGTTCACGCCGGTGCTGGAAGATGGACGCCTGGTGGGCCGCGGCTCGGCCGATATGAAGGGCCCCCTGGCGGCGTCGATTGCAGCGGCCTGCCGCTTCAACGCTGCTGATCTGGAGCGGCCGCTGGTCATCGCCGTCACCTCGGACGAGGAGCGGGGACACACCGGCGCGCACGATATCGTCGTACGCTCGCAGACATTGACGGGCGGCTGGCCCCAATACTGCATCGTCTGCGAGCCATCGCAGCTGCAGCCGGTCTATGCGCACAAGGGGGGCGGCAGCATAATCGCCACCGCGCACGGGGTGGCCGCGCACACCAGCACCGACAAAGGCGAGTCGGCCAACTTCAAGATCGCCCCGTTCCTGGCGGAGATGGCGGAGCTGGCTAAGACCTTCCGCACGGAAGAACGCTTCCAGACCCCGCTCTTCGACCCGCCCACAAACGGCTTCAACCTGGTGATCAATGACGGCGGCACCGCCTCCAATGTGACCGCAGCGCGAACCGTCGCCACCCTCAAACTGCGGGCCATGCCCGACGCCTGTTTCGAGGAAGCGATGCAAATGGTCGTGGAGCGAGCGGAAGCCCACGGTCTGGACGCGGTCCACAGCGGCGGCGGCCCGTTTTTTGCCGACGCGGACGGCCCGCTGGCGCATGCGGCCTGCCGCGCCACCGGCGCGGCGCGGGCGGTGACCGTTCCGTACGGCACTGAAGCGTCGTGCTATCAGGAGTATATGGACGCGCTGGTGCTCGGCCCCGGCAACATCGACCAGGCCCACACGGTCGGCGAGTGGATCGCGGTCGAGCAGTTACATGAGGCGGTGGAGATTTATACGCGGTTGATTGGGGAGTTGTGTGGGTAGTGGGTGGTCCAGGTCATTTGGCGGCTAAATTACTATTTGAACATTATCCATCTCTCCTCCAATCTTGATGTAAACGGTGGCTGACTATAACCATTACCTCAGGCAATGAACAGTTCGGGGCTTACGATGTTCTTTCCAGATTCAGGGGAAAAATTGGGGAGAGTGAAATGCCGGCAATGTTATTTTCCAGAGTGACCTGCCCCCGATGTTTGTACCACTTGTTATGTTAGTCCAACAGGCACGGGGACAGGGTCGGCAGGCAAGAGGGCCTCAGGCGCCGGCGGCCGGTAGCCCAGAGAACTGTGCGGTCTGATCCGGTTGTAAGTCCGTCTGTAGCGCTCCGTCAACACGCGCACCTCCAGCAACGTATAGAAGAGCTCCCTGTCCAGCAGCTCGTCCCTCAACTTCCCGTTGAAACTCTCGATGTAGCCATTTTCCCACGGCGACCCAGGTTCGATATAGAGCGTCCTGGCTCCCACCCGCCCAAGCCACTCGCGCACAGCCCGGGCCGTAAACGCCGGCCCGTTGTCCGACCGAATATGGTCGGGCACGCTTCTGAACACCATCAACTCGGCCAGCGCCTCTATCACATCGGCAGACCGCATGCTGCGGGCAGCCTGGATCGCCAGACACTCCCTGCTGTATTCGTCGATGACGGTCAGCAACCGCACTCCTGTGCCGTCATGGAGCCTCAGATACACGAAGTCGTAGGCCCACACATGGTCCTTCCACGCAGGCCGCAGACGCACACACGAGCCGTCATTGAACCACAGACGCCCTCTCTTCGGTTGCTTCGCCGGTACCTAAGCCCTTCACGTCGCCAAATCCGCTCTACACGCTTGTGGTTCACATGCCAGCCGCGATGCCTCAGAAGGGCGGTGATCCGACGGTAGCCGTACCTGCCGAACTGACTGGCCAACTCCACGATCTCCTCAGTCAACGCCTTCTCATCGTCCGCAGGGCTTGGCTTGTATCGCTGTGTGGAGCGAGGATGACCCAGCACCCGGCAGGCGCGTCGCTCCGAAACCCCAAAGCGCGCCTTCACGTGGTCAACGCACTGGCGACGACGTGAAGGACTCAGAAGTTTCCCTCAGACGCCTCCCGCAGTATCTGGTTGTCCAGCGTCAGCTCCGCCACCGCTCTCTTCAGACGGCTGTTCTCCAACTCCAGACGCTTCAGGCGCCTGGCCTGGTCGATCCTGAGACCCCCATACTCGCTGCGCCACCGATAGAAGGTCTGCTCGGTCACGCCTATCCGGCGCGCAGCCTCAGCCACTGTGCCGCCCTCGGCTAGCGCCACCTCAGCCTCTCTGAGCTTTTTGATTACCTGCTCCGGCGTATGTCTCCTCTTAGCCATGTTTCCCCCTTTCTATGGCCCAATTCTAACATATTAACTGGACCAGTTTTTGGGGGCAGGTCATTGCGATTAACAGTACTGTTGTATATCTCGACAAATGTGCGAACTCGGTCTTGCAGCATATTCAAGTCAAACGAATAAGCCAGAACATCCCTATTCGTAGCGACACCTAATGAATAGACTCTGAACACAACCTCACCATCCCCACCCTTCGCCGTTTTCGCCTCCCTAGTTCCCTGAAGTGGTCCCAAAAAGCCGGACCGGACCACGAGCTATGGTGTATAATGGAATAATACACCAAGCCTGTGGAGGGGCAGCACGATGGTCAAGAAACGGCGGCGACACGCGGCGGCCTTCAAGTTTCGGGTTGCGCTGGAAGCGCTTGAAGGCATTAAGACGATTAGCCAGTTATCGAGCGAACACGAGATTCACGCCTCCTTTCCCCCCGTTTGTCACACCCTCTTGCTTTGAGTAGACTGGATTCTACCACTGCTTTTGTAACCAAATAGCAAGAATTTTCTCCAGAAGCGATGGCGCTCTGCGTCCCCTTGCTGGCTAGTATCAGGTTTATAGGCGCTATGGTGGCACCCATCTACCTTCTTCCAACAAAGGGGCACCCTATGAACGAAATCAATCCAGAAGAATCCTCAAGCTCCGTCGAACAAGCTCCGAAAGCCAATGATGACTCTGCTATAAATGCAGATAGTGCTCCGACCGACTATGACGACACTTCCGATGCTCAGTTTCACTACATCAGACATTGGAAAACAGACAGAATGACTATCTCTGCCCTTGCAATGGGCCAGGTGCTCGGAAACGTAGAGCACAAAACAGATATCTTTCATGTAGCGGAACCGCCCATTTTCGAAATCCAACTAAACCCTGTAGTAGGGATGAAAGAGAGTATAGGAGCCGAACGTGTCCTGATGCACACCAGTGCGTCTGACGTCGCCCCCTGGCTACTCAACGCAGTCGTAAACCGCGAAGTCCGTAAAGAACTGCGCAGAATTCGATGGCTGCTGATTCTCCCCTATCTGGGACTCGCGCTCTATATCCTGGTGATCGTCGGGTTAGCCTTGCAATAATAGTGAAGCAATGTAATTCCATTTCCCGGATATACCTCCAAGCAGGATAGTCCAACCGCATAGGCGCGATGTCGCGGGCGCGGGGATTGGCGTTGCCCCTGGCATTGTCTCCCTGGCTCCCAACTGTCCGGTTACGAAGTCACGTACATCGTGTCCAAACCTTTCAATTGGCAACAAAAGACTGCTACATAGTATCTCTCAGACCGGAGCGCCAGTCCGATCGAAATATGGCCACGTTCCCTGAAGGATGAAACAATGAACGAGTGGATTACCTTTGACCCCCAAGTGTGTCACGGACAGGCCTGTATCCAGGGGACACGCATTCCCGTTTATCAAATCCTGCGTATGCTTGCTTGCGGCGATAGCGTCGAAGACATCCTCCAGGAATATCCCTCTATATCGCGCGAAGATATCCTTGCCTGTTTTGACTATGGAGCTTCTCTGGACGCGGTGCAGATTTCGATGTAGCTGTTCACCTGTGGCTCACCCCTCACACACCACCGCGTTCAGTTCCCGCATATGCCCATACGCCGCATCCGGCCGCTCCACCAGAGCGATTCCGTGCGACCGGCGCGCCGCGTGCGGTGACAGTCCCCTACGGCACTGAAGCGTCGTGCTATCAGGAGTATATGGACGCGCTGGTGCTCGGTCCCGGCAACATCGACCAGGCCCACACGGTCGGCGAGTGGATCGCGGTCGAGCAGTTACATGAGGCGGTGGAGATTTATACGCGGCTGATCGAGGATTTGTGTGGGTAGCGGTTGGCTAATACACGCGTCTGTCCGCGTCGTTCCTCTGTCGCCTTTCTCTTCCTCTCGGAGGGCAACGACCGTCTACTGCTCGCCGCCTTCTATTTGAAGAGTCAGAAGGAATTCCAGTAACTCCGCCTGCTGCGCCTGCTCCAGGTTGGCAAATGCGTTCCTTTGCTTCAGCGCTTCGCCGCCGTGCGCCAGGATGGCTTCGGAGATCAATGTGGCCCGTCCATGGTGCAGGTAGGGTGGCTCCGAAGCGAAGCCCCACAACTTTCTCGTCAGCCAGAACTGCGTAGGGATCCCTCCCTGCACAATTGCCTCATTGTCGAGAAACGCACCCATATCGTGCCTTTTCAGGTCGGTAAAGACAGGGATGAGGAAGTTTCCTTCTTCGTCCTGTTTCACGTTCTCTATGTAGGGCGACAGGTCGACCTGGTAGGTAGCATTGACATCCTCGGGCCGCAGGTTGTTCTGCGGATTGTACGGGCCCGGTTCGACGAATTCAAGGCTGGCGAGCGGCATCTCTGGAATGTGGCACTCGGAACAGCCGATCTGGTCGAAGACGATGCGCCCGCGCGCAGCAGCCTCTCTTTCGGCCTGGGTAGCGGGCGCCACCTGTATTGGTGCGGGCAGCGTTGCCTGGAACAGGGTCAGGGCGGTGATATCACCCACGGTCAACTCAGTTACGCGGCCGTCGCCGTCCAGGTCATTGTCCTCGCCGAACCGCTCGGTCGACAGCATACCGTGGTGATGATTCGTGGCGTTGTTGGAAAACTCGCGCAGGGACACCACCGCGCCTTTCTGATGAAAGGGGCGGATGATCAGGTCGGCATCCACGCCTTCGACCCGGGAGGTGTCTACTGTGCCGTCAGGATAGCATGTGAGCGTGCCGAAATGGACCCCCTTGGTCACCAGTTCGACGGTGGTCTCCCGGCCTGTGCTGATGGCTTGGCTGAGCGCCGACGCGCGCAGAGCATGCAGATCGGTCGTCATCTCACGGGCCAGCAGTTCGATGAAGCCGGCGCCGAAAACGCTGACTGTGCTGCGTTCGTTGCCCACAGTCTTAAGGGTCTGATTCGGCCCATTCTCTACCGGGTCGCCATCGAAGTTGACGAAGGGGTTCTGTTGTCCCAATACGAACACATTGGCCACGTTGTCACCGCCGCCGCCTGTGGTGGGGAGATTGTGGCAGCCCGAACATGAGTTTGCGTCAGGCGCTGAGATGCGATTGAAGTTGTCCGGCATCATCCGCCTCTTGCGCGGCTGGCCTGTTCCTGTCAGCTCAGGACGGCCTGCGCCGTCAAGTGTGTTGAAACTGGCGGTGAAGACGGCGCGTCCGTGCCTGAGCAGCTCTTCGAGAGTGAAGCGGCCCGCTTCGATCTCTTCCTGGCTGATATGCTGTTTCAGAGCAGGTTCTTCGCCGATTACTGGCGGGGAGGATTCTGAAGATGGGGTAAGGGAAGGCCTTATCGCGAAAGAGGAGAGATTCAAGACGGCAGCTCCGCCGAGGAAAAATAGAAGCCCGAGCGTGAAAGTTTTTATCACAGCTGGATTCTCCTGCGTGGAAATGCGTCATTGATAAAGTTCTTACTCTATAGACTACCTTGCGCGGGCGCGCCTTGTCCCGCCGCGATCTACCGGTTTCGGGACATTATCCTCCCGAATCAGAAATGTCGGCGCCGAACGTGACTCTCACAGGTTGATGTGGCAAGCCAAGGGGCAGGAAAGGCGGCCGGCTGCATCGATACCGCTGGCCGCGTACATTACAACCCCAGCGGCAATATGGCCGTGCGCAGCAGGGGGCTGCCCAGCTGTCATTCGCCGGTGTGGGACGCCGAGAACCACCTCTCGCACAGGCAGGATAGCCAGGGAATTCTGGTTGAGAAGTACGGGTACGGTGCTACTGGCGCGCTCGGAACAGTTGCGCCTGCTGATAGCGGGCCAGTCAGAGGTAGAGATCGCACATTTCGGGATGGATGGGCATAGGTCGGCGCTTTCGTTGCATGAAGTGGATAAGGATCTGACGCCTGTCAGCGCCAGGTCCTTACCTCGGGGGAATGAGAGCCAGGAAGTCGCAGTCCTCAGGCTTCAGCCAGATCCCTGGTGCAACGGGGGCAGACGAGCGCCCAATCTTTCACGTGCTCCCGGCAGTGCGGGCATGGCTTGCCCGGCGGCCGCGCGAGCAGCGTCCAGAGCAGGCCGAACGGGCCAAAAAGCAGACCCATGAAAAACCAGAGCACATGACGTTCGAGCCCCCTGGTCGAAGCCGCTACTACGGCAGAGACGGCGAACATAATTAAGGTGAAGGCTATCACTGGAAATTCCATGTTTACTTCTCCTCTCTCCAGATTCCAAACACGAAACGGATACAATCTTGTACTCGACCGGCGGCGAGTCGTCAGTCCGCGGCCAGCGCTGCATTGCAAAAAGCGACAGGTAGTGGCCTCCGCCTTCAGCTGCTCCGCGCAGTGCGGGCATAGCTTGGCCGGCGGAGAGCTGACAGAAGCCCAGGGTTTGCCTCGTCGCGCGGCGCGTTGTGCTTTCTGTTGTGCGCACGCTTTGGGCCGTCGTAGGCCGTCTGGCGGAACCGATAGAGCGCCGCGATTGTCCTCAACGTTTACCCTCTCGCCGACATCGAGGACCTCGCGGGCGTGCCAGGTCTCGGTCACGATGCGGGCGGCGAAGGCCTCAGAAAACGGGCGGATGGCGAAACTGAAAACGGCGTCGTAGCGGACGGCCTCAGGCGCGATCAGTGACGAATTACGATGCGCCTCGAAGGTGTCGAGGTGCCTGGTCACAGTTTCGCACTGTTGCTGGCCCCTGGCGTGTTGGACGCAAGGGTCGCCCACAGTTGTGACGGGTTCGAGTTTGGCTTCTACTGTGGTGACGCGGTCGACCAGAGCAGCGAGCTACCCGGCCAGGCCGGCGAGGGCGCGCTCTTCGTCCCGTGCCAGTAGCATGGCAGGCTGCAGGGAGAAGAACGCGAAAACAGTGACGACGCGGGGAACGCGTTTCATAATGGCACCTTTCGATAGTGTGTCGAAACAGGGTTTCAGATCACAACGCCCCGGGCGTTGCTCCACGAGGACACGTGCTCATGGAGGACACTTGATTTCCAGGGCACCAACTGTTGACCAGGTACCGCTAACGTTGCTTCGGCCAGGAATGGTGGGAAACGAAACCGACCAACTGAAGGTGCCGCCTGCATTGAGACAGAAACTATGTTCTCATGTCCAGTATAGCGGTTCCCCACAGGCGTTGTCTCCCTCAGATGGCCCAGTTCCGGCGACCTCACTAACCGAATCCGGTAATCGCTGGACAGACGGTTTTCTGAATCAGGCATTGCGAGAGCTCGGCCACTGGACATAGCGTCGCAGGAAGCAGCTACGTGGTGTCTTTCAAGCCATAGCGCCAGTCTTATTGAAATATGGCCGAATGCCCCGGAGGATGAAGAAACGAACGATCGCATTACCATCAACCCCCACGTATGTCACGGACAGCCCTGTGTCCAGGGAACACGCATCCCTGTATATCTAATCCTGCGGATGCTTGCCTGCGGCGATAGCGTCGAAGATCTCCTCCAGGAATATCCTTCTGTCACGCGCGAAGATATCCTTGCCTGTTTTGACGTAACTACTAAGCCACAGTAGTTGACCGGCCAGTCATCCCTGGAACCATTCAGTCTCTTGGTGACGCAACTGGTGTACAGCGGCCGCCATGCACGCCAGCCGACACGTTGCGAAGAATGCACACGGTCGGTTAGGCATGGTTTTGTAGGGGGGCGTTGCGGGGGCGCAGCCCCTGCACAAGGGAGGCCGCTTGCGGCCGACCGCCCAAAATACAACAATGAGGGGAGAAAGAACACCTTTGCTCGCCTCGTACAGGTTGGCGAATCAGTTGCGGCTGAGTAGTTACGTTTTGACTATGCAGCCTCTCTGGCCGAGGATCAGGAGCCAATGTAACCCCTTTCCTTTGGCTCTCCCTTCACACACCACCTCATCCAGTTCCACACCCACCCCCAAAAGCTTGACACCAATCCCCCTCCCCCCGTATAATCCAACCCATTCCCTTCTTCCAATCCCTTAGCGACCGCCCAGGATCCCACCCTTCAGCGTCGCTGCAGACAACGCCCAAATCACTGCCGTTCAGACACAGGAACAATCCCATGACACTGACAGCAACGATGGAAGCTCCCGCGAAGACGGTGATAAGGCCCGTCGTCACCGATGAACACGCCGCCTCCTTCCGTGAAAACGGTTTCCTGGCGCTGCCGGACGCGCTGACGCCGGATGAAGTGCAGGCACTGCGCGACGAGACTGTGCATATCTGCCGCGGTGAGATGGGTGAGGTCAACGGTCTGCCGCCCGTCGGCCCCGGCGACAGCGACGACGAGGTGATCCAGCGCACACTCTGTGTCCATTTCCCGCACAAACTCTCACAGCTGATGTTCGACACGCTGGCGCATCCGTCGATCAGTAATGTGCTGACGCGGGTGATCGGCCCCAACGTGAAGAGCATGCAGTCGATGCTGTTTATCAAGTCGGCCGGCAAGCCGGGTCAGGCCTGGCACCAGGATGAAGCGTTCATCCCCACGCGCGACTGCTCCCTGAACGCCGCCTGGATCGCGCTCGATGACGCCACGGTCGAGAACGGCTGTCTGTGGGTGATTCCCGGCTCGCACGCGAATCGCTTGATCTGGCCCGCCAAGGAGCATGACGACGAGCGTTTCGACTGCGTGGTGGAGGCGTTTGATTTCCCCTACACCGACGATGACGCGGTGCCGGTCGAGGTGACTGCCGGCAGCATCGTCTTCTTCAACGGCTATCTGCTGCACCGCTCCATGCCCAACCGCGCCGCCAGCGGATTCCGCCGCGCGCTGGTCAACCACTACATGAGCGCCGAATCGCTGCTGCCCTGGCGCTATCCGGGCGATGGCGGATTGGGGGTAGCCAGTTTCGACTTCCGCGATATCGTCATGATCGCCGGCCGCGACCCTTATGCCTGGAAGGGCACGGAGGAGCTGTCGTTCTCGCACATTCGCCCGGACCGGGAAGGCGGCTGCCAGTGGCCGACGAGAGAGGAAGAGTAGACAAGTAGCTGGTGGCCGGTGTAGGACCTGCCACCAGCTCTTGCTTTAACCATAGCAAGCAGAACCAACCATTTCCCAGCAATCCAAAGGAGCCAAATCAATGTCCAAGTTGCAACACAACGCCATCAGCCGGCGGTCCTTCCTCAAAGCAGGCGCGCTGACGGTTGGCGGAACTCTGCTCGCGGCCTGCGCGGCCCCTGCCGCGGCCCCGGCCGCCGACGGTGGCGGTGACGCCGGCGCCAGCATGGAGATGATCGAGATGCGCCTCTCGGCCTGGGCCGATGTCCAGGACGCGGTCGTCTATGAGAACATGGTCAACGCCTACATGGAACAGAACGAAGGCGTGAGCGTCTCCGTCGAGCAGTACCCCGGCGGCTACTATGAGAAGATCCAGGCCAACTTTGCCGCGGATGACTCGGCCGATGTCCTCTACTTCCAGGGCTGGATCTGGCAGGCCTACGCTGAAAACCAGGTCATCTATGACATGAGCGACTATATCGCTCGCGACGGCGCCGATGACTTCTTCCCCGGCGGCGAAAACTACGACAACCAGACGCTGTGGCAGGGCGGCCGCTACATGACCCCCACCGATACCGGCTCGCTGGTGATCTATTACAACAAGGACCTCTTCGACAAGAAGGGCGTCACCCACCCACAACCGGGCTGGAAGTGGGAAGAGTTCCAGCAGATAATTCTGGACCTCTCCTATGAAGAGGACGGCACCAAGTTCTATGGTTGGGGACAGGCGCAGGGCTGGAACGGCGCCTACGGCCGCAGCACCACCTTCATGCGCCGCAACGGCCATATCGAGTGGGACCGCATTACCGAGCCGACCGAGGCCTACTGGGACAACGAGGACATCGCCTCCGCGCTCCAATATCTGGTTTACGATGCCATCGCCAACGACTGGAGCCCCGGTCCGGAGGTGGTCGAGGGCGGCGGCGTCGGTGTCGATACCGGCCGCGTCGCCATGTACCTCGAAGGCCCTTGGGCCATGCCCCGCCTTAAGGGCGAACTGGCCACCACCGAAGAGGGCATCAACTTCGACGTGATCGAGGCGCCGACCGGCACGGCCGACACCAACTTCACCTTCGGCCACGTCCACGGCCATGTCATTACAGAGCCTTCTATGTACAAGGATGAGTCCTGGGACCTCATCTCGTTCATCCTCGGCGAAGAGGGCCAGACCATCATCGCCAACGGCGGCCGCATGTGCGGCACGCCCGACAACATTTCCGGTATCTGGGGCGATATCGCCTCCGGTGTCTATGGCTTCGAGAACACCGATGCATTCGCCAACACCATGCGTGAGAGCTCCATCTCCGTGATCTTCGGCGAAGGCTCGCAGCTCCAGGCCTACGGCGGCGGCCCGATCACTGTCCTGTGGGACAAGCTGCTCGGCCAGACCGAGTCCGCAGCCGAAGCGCTCGCGATCGCGCAGCCGGAAATCCAAACACATCTGGATCAGTACTGGGCGGACCGCGCTTAGTCAGTGCCCGGCGGCCAGTAATCGGTTACTGGCCGCCGGTTCCTCGTCAATCTGGGAGTGCACCTCTTTGACAGCCACAACATCATCGCCCGGAATCCAGACAGAGCCGCAGGCCCGACGCCGTATGTCCGCGGCCCAACGCCGCGACCTGCGCGACGGCCTGCTCTTCACCAGCCCCTTCATCTTCGGTGTGCTGGCGCTGTGGGTCGGGCCGATGCTCTACTCCGTCTACCTGATTCTGCACAAGTGGAATATGCTGGCGCCGCCCAAATTCATCGGGCTGGGTCATTTCGAACGCATGTTGAACGATCCGCTGGTGGGCAAATCGCTTGTCAACACCGCCTATTACACCTTCGTGGGCGTTCCGTTGCAGCTGCTGATCGCGTTTGCGCTGGCGGTGATGCTGAATCAGCAGATTCGCGGGCTGAGCGTCTATCGCACGATCTACTATCTGCCCTCGATCACGCCGGCGGTCGCCTTTGCCGTGGTCTGGGTACAGATTCTCAATCCTGAATTTGGTGTGCTCAACGAGGTATTGAATTGGTTCGGGCTGGGGCCCATCAACTGGCTATTCAATCCGCCCTGGGCCAAACCGGCGCTGATCATTATGAGCCTGTGGCTGACCGGCTTCCAGATGATCATTTTTCTGGCCGGGCTGCAGGGGGTGCCCAAGGAGTTGCAAGAGGCGGCGGAGATCGATGGGGCCAACGCGTGGCGGCGCTTCATCAACGTAACGATCCCTATCATTTCGCCGATCATCTTCTTCAACATGATTATTGGCATCATCGGCAGCTTCCAGGTCTTCACCACTGTCTTCATCATGACCGACGGCGGCCCGCAAAACGCCACCCTGTTCATGGTGCTTTATCTTTACCGCAACGCCTTTGAGCTGTTCCGGATGGGCTATGCCGCGTCGCTGGCGTGGATACTTTTCCTGATCATTATGGTCTTCACAGGGATCCAGTTCTTCTTCGCCAATCGCTGGGTCTACTATGAAGGCAAGCTTTAGCGGAAACGAATGACCGGTCACTGCACTGACCACTGATCACCGAAGAAAGTTATGACTGTAAGAACATCTCTGCTCCAATCCAGAAAAAAGCAGGCGCGGCTCGGTCATCTTGTCCTGCACATTGTGATGATCGCTTTGGGCATCACCTTTCTCATGCCGCTGGCCTGGGTGGTCAGCACATCGCTCAAGCTGCCGGGCGCGGTCTTCATCACACCGATCGAATGGATACCGACGGAACCCAGATGGTCAAACTTTATCGACGTCTTTGATCGTCTCCCCTTCCATCTCTTCATCCGCAACTCCTTTTTCGTCTCCTTCATGGGGACGATCGGCATGGTGTTGAGTTCGCTCACGGTCGCTTACGGTCTGTCGCGGCTGCGCTGGCCGGGGCGCAACTTTGTCTTCACCGTACTGCTGGCGACGATGATGCTGCCCGGCGTCGTGACGATGATCCCGGTCTTCATTATCTTCAAGGAGATCCGGTGGGTGGGGACTTTCTACCCGCTGTGGGTGCCGGCCTGGTTCGGCGGCGCGTTCTATATCTTCCTCATGCGTCAATATATGTTGACCCTGCCATTGGAACTGGACGAGGCGGCCAAGATCGACGGCGCCTCCAACTTCCGCATCCTGTGGCAGGTGATCGCTCCTCTCTGCGGCCCGGCCATCGCCACGATCACGATTTTCGCCTTTCTGCAGCACTACAACGCCTTCATGGAGCCGCTCATCTACATTTCCAAGAGCGAAATGTACACACTGCCCCTCGGGCTCCTCTGGTTCAAAGGGCGCTTCGGCAACTTCTGGCATCTGGTCATGGCCGCGTCGATGATCACCATCTTGCCGGTTATCCTCATCTTCTTCTTCGCGCAGCGCCATTTTATTCAGGGCGCGCAGTTCACCGGGCTGGCAGGCCGGTAAACGGCAGTTTTTAGTAGTCAGTTTTCAGTTTTTGGTGAACTGCACTGCCACACTCGATTCGCGGCCCTCTCCCCTCGCCACTAACCACTGACCACTGCAGTTTGGGCGGTCGGGCCTTCGGCCCTCCCTTGTGCAGGGGCTGCGCCCCCGCAACGCCCCGCCCTGGCTGGACCACCGTCGTGGACAATTGGATCGGTTGAGGCCAGCGAACAGTGCCTGACGACCCGCGCCGTCTCTGGCCGCTATTCAAGTGCAGGGTCACCAAAAACTGACTACCAGGTCTCGTTGACACTTGTATTGCTCTGTCACATTAGCGACAATAGTAGAATGTCTACCATAAGGATTGCCGCCCATCAGTGGCAGAAACTTTACGCATATCTGCAGAGACACCCTCGAGCCTATACAGGGCAAAAGGAGAAGTGTTGCCATTTCGTTGACGCGGTTCCCTGAAAACTGCACACAGCCGGACAGGGCAGTGAACTGCAGGTTCCTCAGCCCAGCCCCGAAAAGAGGGGTCTCGTGACCCGCTCGAATGAACAAGAAGACGCCAGCCCCAATAAGCATCAGGTTCCTGCAGACAGCCAGTCGTTGCGGGCAGTCGTCCTGATCGCCGTCCTCATCGGCTTCGCACTGAGACTCTATCGACTGGATTCTCAGGAGCTGGACGAGCTCGAGAGTGTCGTCTATGGCCTTCGTCACTTTACTCTCTCTGAACTCGTAAGAATAGCTTTCGATTGGGAAGGATTCCTTCTTCTTCCCGCAAGCTTCTGGTTGCAAAACGTTTGGCTCAGAATCACAGGGCCCAGCGAATTTGCCATTCGTTCGCTATCGGCCTTCTGCAGCGTATTGGCAATTCCCCTCACCTACCGTATCGCAGCAGACATCCGAATTGGCACATTTGCCACTTTGGCTGCAGTCCTGTTGGCGGCCGTGAACGCCTACGCCATCTTGCATACCCAGTTAGTTCTCCACCATTCACTCGGTCTGGCTCTCACCACCGCCAGCATTCTGTTGGCCCTGAGAGTTATCGGCGGCGGAGGGGGAAGCAAGACCCTGATCGCGTACGTGATCTGTACCGCCTCTACCTTCTATACCCACGCTTTCGCCGTCCTCCCTCTCCTGGCGCAAAACCTGTATGTGCTCTTCGTGCTGGCTCGAGACAGGCGCGGCGGAGGGAACGCTTCTGCCCAAGGACCTGCGGGTTCACTGCCGGTGCGGTGGGCCGTTTCGCAGGTCGCAGTGGGCATCTTGTGCACGCCTTGGCTGGTAAGCGCATGGCCCTCAATCACGAATTACAGCACATGGGCACTCTCATCGCCATGGGTATATGAATTCTTAACGCAAATCGGCGTCCTCACGATAGGACCCTTCGTACCGACGCCGACCTGGAGACTGGGGTCAGGGCTTTTCGCATTCGCCCTTTTGGTGGCTGCGATTCTTGGAATATTCTTGGCCAAAAGGTGGGTGATCGACCGGGGGGAAAGAGCCATCGATGGTTTGGTTGACCCAGAAGAGAATGAACTCTCGGAAGCGCAGAAGGCAGAGCCCCAACACCTGAATTCAGGCCCAACAGTTCTCTTACTGCTAAGTTTTCTTGTCGCATTGCTCACTACATGGAGACCTGCTGGTTTTTCCTTTCCTGGGTTCCCCTGGAGCTTTATTGCCTTGGCCCTGACGCCTGTCCTGCTATTGCTGGCTATAGGGCTGGGGAACATCGACGACTATGTGGAGAGCCGCCTTGGCCGGAGATGGAAAACTTGGACTGGAGGTACGAATGCCAGCGTCCTGAAGGCCATGAACGGGATTGGCATCGGAAACCTGACGGCAGCGATACTCATCCTTGCAGTTTTCGCAGGCAATCTGTTCAGCTTTCGCAACTTCCACTTTGAATCAGAATTCTCAAAGTCACGGGGATTGCGGGAACTGGCCCATATGCTGGATAGCTGGGGCGCCGGACGCAACAAGACAGACGTTCGTTTCGCCCAGCCTTATTTTGTCGACCCCGCGCTCTGGGACTACTACTATACGGGAGAGATTGAGAACGTTTCCCTGGCTCCCTGGCCGATGGACTTGGATGCGGCCCTGGAGACCGTCGCAGATCTCCGCAGTAGCGGTGTCCAATCAGTCATTCTGCTGGTTCGATCGGATAGGGATCTTGAGGAATTCGAACTGGATCTGCAGTGGATTGCAAAGCGACAGGGCTTTGAATTTGACCAACAGAGGCGAACCCGTGCGGAAGTAACCAATAATGCCCGGCAGGCGCTTTCCAGTTCCTACCAGATGGCGGGCCAGGAAACGGTGGGGCCATGGATTGTCGAACTCTACTCGCGGCCCAATCCCCAGGCGTGGCGCCTTTTCGATGTCCAGTTCGCTAACGGCTTGACGCTGGAGCGCGCCCAGATCAGCCCCAACATCCCCCCAGCCGGCGGCAGGCTGGTCGTCCACATGGAATGGAGCGGAGACCCAACCGTATTGACCGGCGGCGAAAAGATATTCCTGCACCTGCTCGACGAAACCGGCGACTTGGTCGCCCAGTGGGAACCAGAGCTCCGTTTGGATAGCTCGCAGGTTCTGAATAGCGTCGCGATGCCCATCCCACCGACCCTGCCGGACAGCCCCCTGCGCCTGATTGCCGGCCTCTACGACGCATCTGTCAATGGCACGCCCAGGATTCCGACAGAAGCAGGGGAGGACTCTTTGCTTCTGGTGTATTTCCAAGCTGTAGCGTGTGATGCCTGTGGGAGATGACAGACCCGGCCATTGCCGTACCGTCGAACGAAACCGACCTGTCCAACTCCTCGTTGATGCCCTCGGCTTTCCCTATCAGGTCATCCTGACCAGAGGAGAACGCCATGACATCTCCCAAGCTGAATCGTCGCTCGTTCCCTTCGATTGTTCTGGCTCGAACGAAACGTCCCCCCCGAATCGCTGAACCGCAACTGCTGAGCCACAGTCCATCGGCAGTCCTCAGTGCCTCCCGGCAAAAGGTCCACTCACCACTAAGAACGTAACTACTAAGCCGCAACTGATTCGCAACTCTGAACGAGGTCAGCAAGAGTTTTCTCTCACTCCTCATGTTTGTATTATGGGCGGTCGGGCCTTCGGCCCTCCCTTGTGCAGGGGCTGCGCCCCCGCAACGCCCCCTACAAAACCATCGCTCACCGACCTTGTGTGCGCATTCCAGCAGTGCCGCTCCAGCAACCTGGCTGCCGCCAACCGAATACGCAATCAGATTGCCTGAATGGCGGCAGAGATAAGGGGCTGGTCAAGACAGACACTGTAGATGGCTTAGTAGTTACCTAAAAACTAAGAACTGACTACTGAAAACTAGTACCCCCATATATCCGCAGATAATGCGCATAATGCGTCAGGATGCGCTGCAGATAAAGGCGGGTCTCGCTGTAAGGGATGCGCTCGATGAAGAGGGCCTCGTCGAAGTCGGAGCGCTCGAACCAGACCCGGGCATTGCCGGGGCCGGCGTTGTAACCGGCGAGGGCGGCGACGGGGTTTTCGTGCGCGTAATCCCGTACCCAGCGCAGGTAGTACGCGCCGAAGCGAACGTTGACGAAGGGACGGTTTAGCAGGCCGGTGGAGTAGTTGGGATAGTTGAGGCGCTGCGCGATCTCTGCGCCGGTGGTGGGGATGATCTGGGTCAGGCCGTGGGCGCCGGCAAAGGAGCGGGCGGGCGGCTCGAAGAGGCTCTCCTGAAGGATGAGACTGTAGAAGAGCAGGGAATCGATGTCGAAATCTGCGGCTTCCTTTTCGACGAGGTGGGCATAGTGTCTGGGGTAGGCGACGCGCTGGATAAAGAGGGGCACATCGGCGGTATGTTGGACCTGACTGAGTTCGATGAGACGGTAAGCGGCGCTGATGGAGAGCCGGTTGGCGCCCAGTTCTTCGAAGTGAAGCATGAGCGGAAACAGGGCCGCGGGCTCGTCGCGGAAGCGCCAGTACGCCAGTTCGAGCAGCTTCAAACCCTCGGCGCGGAGATCCAGATCCAGCAGCAGTGCGCCGCCGATCCGGGCAGGGTCTTCGGCTACGGCTTGCGGCAGACCTGAGTTGCCGCTGCTGGTGCCGGCAGCGGTCGTTTCGGGCGCGTCGTGCCACGTCTTGAGCCAGTTTTCGGCGTAGGCGCGGCTGCCGTCGTCGTTGGGCAGCGCGGCCGCGGTCATGGCATCCATGCGGGGGATGATGTCCTGCCCCGGATTGCCCGGCGGCGTCAGTTCGGCAGCGGCCAGCACGCCGTAATATGTTTCCGGCTCTTGGGCGGCGAGCGACTGCCACAGGACCTGGGCCGCGTCTTGCTCGCCCTGGGCGTAACGGGCGCGACCCAGCCAATAGGTTGATGTGCCCGTCCGCACACCGGGATAGTCGGCCAGCAGACGTTCAAAGCCGGTGGCAGCCAGCCCGACATGACCGTAGGTAAAGGCGCCGATCCCCAGCACGGCCAACGCATCGGGCGCGCGGGCGCTGTCCGGGAAGCTGTCCACCAGCGTCAGCAGGTCAGACACGGCCTCAACCAAGAATTCGGCTGAGCTCTCGGCGCGGCCTGCAGAGCCGGTATCGAGGCCGCGGCCGGCGCCGATGGCGGAAAGCGCGCTTCGCCAGAGGGCTTCGGGGGCGAACGGGTGGTCAGCGTGATCCCTGGCGAAGGTGCGATAGATGCGCCGGGCGGCACCGGGCGAGCCCTGCGCATTGGCCAGCTGGGCGCGAGTGAACCAGGCATCGCTGAAACAGGGGCAGTCGGGATACCAGTTCATCACCTGTTCCAGGGCGCGGATGGCCTCGTCCCACTGTCCCAGCTCCATATGGGCGCGGCCAAGCCCCAACCAGGCCTGCCCGGCGCGGTCATCCTGCGGCGCTTCCTGAAGGAATCTGTCATAGGCGTTGATGGCAGGGAAGTAGGCTTGGGCAAACAGGTCGACCTGCCCGCGTACAAAGAGGTCTACGGGTACGTCGCGGTTCACCAGTTGGATGAGGGCCTGGTAGGCGGAGTTGCTCTCCGGATCTTCGTCCAGGGCCAGACGCCAGCGGACGATAGCGGCTTCCTCATCGCCGGCGGTTGCGTAGGCGATTCCGGCGCGGTACAGATAGCTGGCCCGGTGGACGTTCCATATTCTGTAGCCGAGGATTTGATCGAATTCTACGTCGTCCCGGTTACGCTCTTCCGCTTGCGTCTCGGTCGCGGCAAGGATTTCATCGTAGACAGAGGCGGCCTGGCTCCAGCGGCCATTGCCCTCGAGAGTGCCGGCCAGCCGGTCGAGAAGGCGAACTTTTTCCCAGTTGTTGGCGGCATGGTCGGCGGCCCGGCGCAACGCGTTGGCGGCCTGCGGCCAGTCGCCGGCCGCGAGCCAGGCATCGGCGATACGCTCTGCGACGACACTGGTAACGTGAGGGTGCTGCTGCAGGAAAGCTTCGTAGGCGGCGACGGCTTCGGCGTTGCGGCCCACACGGGCCAGCGCCTCGGCGCGCAGGAAAACGGTGCGGCTGCGGCGGGGGTCATCTGCCGGCAGGGAGCCGGCCTGGAGCGAAAACTGGTCCAGCACGTTGGCGGCGGACACCGGCTGTTCGTCGGCGAGAAAGGAGAGAGCGAGTTGGTAGCGTGCTTCCTGCTGCTGGGCCAGCGTTATCTGGGGGTCGGCCAGCAGCGTTCTGAGCAGGCGCTGCTCCTGGCTGTAGTCGCCGACCTCGTGGAACCAGACCGCCTGCTGCAAGGGGGATGCCGGCGCGAATGGCTCAACCGTGACCCGCTGACGGGGGGCTAAGCTGTTCGACTGTGCCGCTGGCGTTGATGACGGAGCCGGTGCGGCGGCGCGGGTGGCTGTTGCGGTGTCATTGGCGGCAGGACTGGGCGTTGCGGCCGGCGCGGGCGGGCTGGCGGCGGGAGGTATGGGTGTTTCGGTCTGCGCTGACAGGTTGGCGGCGGCAGTGGCGGTCGCGTTTCTGTTTCCGCAGGCGGTGAGTAGCAGGGCGAGCGGAATCAGAATCGAAAGGGAGAGCGCCAGCCTTAACTGTGATCGATGTAATTGGGCGCTTGACATGATTGAGGTGAAATGCGCCCTTGCTCGAGAGGAGTCTGTGGCGCGATGGGGGGATCGGCGGAAGATCATTGCAGGGAAATATCAGTCCGCTAGGGGCGTTGTGTGCGTGCGAATTTCAGTGGGACCGCCGATCATGTGGTTATGGTAGCAGGGGGGATGGACTGTGTCAATAAAGGGCCGGAAGTCGCGGTCACCCTGCAGTGGAAACGGGGTGAATACGGTTTTCTTTTGTTCCGGAATTGGCCCTATGCTATGATGGCGTGCAAAAGGGGAACGGTCACCTATAATAATATCTGTGCTTGCCCCCAATGGCACTCATCATCGGACACCTATCTTTGCTGGTTTCCTGGTAAGAGGCTCAATTTTACCAGATGGATAAGGTGTTCGTTCATTCGGAATTCGTAACTACTAAGCCACAGCAGTTGACCAGCCAGTCATCCCTGGAACCATTCAGGCTCTTGGTGACGCAACTGGTATACAGCCGCCGCCATGCTCGCCAGCCGACAGGTTGCGAAGAATGCACACGGTCGGTGAGGGATGGTTTTGTAGGGGGGCGTTGCGGGGGCGCAGCCCCTGCACAAGGGAGGCCGCTTGCGGCCGACCGCCCATATGACAATCATGAGGAGAGAATGAACACCTTTGCTCGCCTCATTCAGGGTCGCGTATCAGTTGCGGCTGAGTAGTTACCATATAGAAGGTATTAAGGCAAGGCTCTCCAGCGCTGGAAAACTCCAATAAGGCAGGGTGCGATGGCTGGGTGGAAGTTCAAGAGATTTTCCCGGGCAGGGCTTTTCCTTCTCGCAGCGATTCTGCTGGTAGCCTGCAGGCCCATCGATGACCAGATTGCTCATTTTCTCGCCCACGGCCCTACAAGTACAAGACCATACGTCGCAACGGGACCGTCCTGCGCGGAACTCGAAGAAGTAGCGCAGGAGACACTGGCCGATGTCGGTTCGCCGCCCGCGACCGCGAGATTCAGCGTCGCCGATCGTAAGGCTCTTGCCATTGCCGCTTTCAGTCACCTGTGCGAGTTGACGAGAGAAGTGGGATGGCGGCAGAGCGCTACGGCAGAGGAATCGAAGGCCGCAGAGCTCCTGATGGACCGCTTTACCGAGTTCGGATACAGCCCGGAGATGCAGGACTTTCAAGTACGGATAGGGTCTCTCCGGAGGGGATCCCGCAACATAATCCTTGAACTTCCCGGTCAGGGTGAAGGCGTGGTCATCCTGGGAGCGCACTACGACACGGTACGAAACTCAGTGGGCGCCAACGATAACGCTTCCGGAGTAGGCGTGCTGCTGGCGCTGGCAGAGAGATTGGCGCAACCGCCCTGGTCGAGCCAGATGGTATCGGTTTTTCCGTTCACACTGCGGATTATCGCCTTTGGTTCAGAGGAAACCGGAATGAGCGGCAGTTGGCATTACGTGGACCAGTTGACCGAAGAAGAGTCGGACGACATCAAGATCATGATCAACCTGGATTCAGTGGGATCCGGCACATTTCTACGGGGACCGGGCGACAGATGGTTGACTAGTCATGTATCAGTAGTCGCCAGCAGAGAGGGAGTGTCCTATACGAGCATCACCGAGGGTTACAGCGGTAGCGATCATGTCCCTTTCAGGTACTCCGCCGAGATTCCGGTTATTAGTTTCTCCGGCAACGACATGTCACGCATCAACACCCGCGACGACACGATTGAGTTCATCAATCCGGTGCTGCTGGGAGACACGGCGGCGCTGGTCCTGGTCCTGCTTGCCTCCCTTGAAGATGTGTAATGTCGATGCTGGTCATGCCATCTCCAGGTGAAGACCATGCAGGCGGACTGGAACCCAGCAGAGATGTTGATGGAAGAATTGAAGCACACGGATTCACCGAGAGGACGCCGCAATTGACACAGGAATACAACGTCGTCGTGGGTATGGAAGTCCACGCGCAGCTGTTGACGAAGACGAAGATGTTCTGCCGCTGCAGCGCAGACTATCAGGGCGCGCCGCCCAATACGCACACCTGCCCGGTCTGTCTGGGCCTGCCGGGCGCGCTGCCGGTGAGCAACCGCGCCGCGGTCGAGGCAACGATCCGCACGGGGCTGGCGCTCAACTGCGAGATCGCGGAGACGGCGGTCTTTGCGCGCAAGAATTACCATTACCCGGACCTGCCAAAGGGCTATCAGATCTCGCAATACGAGCTGCCGCTGTGCCGCAACGGCTGGGTGGAGATCGAGCTGCCCGACGGCGGCGTCAAACGCATCCGCGTCCACCGCGCCCATCTGGAAGAGGATACGGGCAAGAACACGCATGCAGGGCTGCATACGCTAGTGGACCTGAACCGAGCCGGTATGCCGCTGATGGAGATTGTCACCGAGGCCGACATTGCCAGCGCGGACGAGGCCTACGCGTTCCTGACAAAACTGCGCTCGATCCTGCGCTATCTGGGCGTCAACAGCGGCAACATGGAGGAGGGCGCGCTGCGCTGCGAGCCCAATATCAGCGTGCGCACGCCGGAGCAGGCCGCGCGCGATGAACTCGGCACGAAGGTGGAGGTGAAGAATCTCAACAGCCTGCGCGCGGTGCGCAACGCCATCGCCTACGAGGCCGAGCGCCAGGCGGATGTGCTGAACAGCGGCGGCGTGATCGAGCAGGTGAATATGGGCTGGGACGAGAACCGCCAGCGCACGGTGCTGCAACGCTCGAAGGAGAGCAGCGAGGACTACCGCTATTTCCCCGAGCCGGATCTGCCGCCGCTGGTGGTCGACCGGCAGTGGGTGGAGGAGGAGGCGCGCACGTTGCCCGAGCTGCCGGACGCGAAGGAGCAGCGCTACCGGCAGACGTGGGATCTGCGGCCGGCGGATGCAGGCGCCATCACCAGCGAGAAGGCGGTGGCCGACTATTTCGAAGCCGCGGTGGACGCGTACGGCCAGGAGGACGGCAAACCGCAGCGCATGGCCAACTGGATCACGGATGAACTGTTCCGCCTGCTCTACGCCGACGGCGAGGGCCAGGACTTGCGGCAGATCGCGGATACGCGGGTGCAGCCGCAGCAGCTGGCCGCGCTGGTGCAGATGGTGGATGCGCGAGAGATCAACGCCAACACCGGCAAGAAGGTGCTGGAGTCGATGTACACGAGCGGAGACGATCCGCAGTCGGTTGTCGAACGGGAAGGGCTGGCGATGGTCAGCAATACGTCGGTCATTGACGCGGCGGTGCAGGATGCCTTTGACAGCAACCCGGACGAGCTGGCCCGCTACCGCGGCGGCGAGAAGAAGCTGTTCGGCTTTTTCATGGGCCAGATGATGCGCGCGACCAAGGGCAAGGCGGACCCGCAGGCGGCGCGTCAGCGGCTGCAGGAAATGCTTGATAGTTTTTAGTTTCCAGTTTTTAGTGACGCCCCACCCGGGGCGCTTTGGACCCAACCGCCAGCCACCAACCACTATCCACTAACCACTATCCACTGAGGTCTCATGGCTCTCGCTCTTACCCATACACGCAATGAAAAGACCGCGCCGCACAGTCACCGCACGCCCGGATTTGCTTCGCTTGAATTGAAGTGGGAGGCGGTTACGCTGTTCCGCTATATCTATGATCCGGACATGCCCCAGTCCGAGTCGCCCAAACCGTTTTTCCACCCTGTCAACACGCTGGCCGGCGACCTGATCACCAACTACCGCCCGCATGACCATGTGTGGCACAAGGGGATCCAGATGACGATCGCCCACCTGGACGGCCAGAACTTCTGGGGCGGGGGCAGCTACCGCCACGGCGAGGGCTATGTCGACCTGCCCAACAACGGCAGCCAGCGCCATGACGGCTGGGAGTCGATCGAGGTGGACGACAACCGCTTCGCGGCGACGGAGAAGCTCTCGTGGATCACGCAGGCGGGTGAGCACTGGATCGACGAGACGCGGGGCATTGCGGTGGAGACGGTCGACGCGGAGGCCGGCTACTGGACGCTGGACTTCACGACCAGCCTGCGCAATGTGCGCGGCGAGACGCTGCACATCTGCTCGCCGACGACGGAAGGGCGTCCGCTGGCCGGTTATGGCGGGTTGTTCTGGCGGGGGCCGCGCTCGTTCGACAACGGCGAGGTCATCACCGCGGCAGGGCACGAAGGCGCGGAGGCGATGGGCGAGCAGGCACCTTGGCTGGCCTACACGGGCCGCCACGACGGCAACGGCAATGCGTCAACGCTGGCCTTTCTGGACCATCCCGCCAACCTGCGCTATCCCAACAAGTGGTTCGTGCGCCAGACGCCGTACGCCTGCGCCAGCTTTGCGTTCATGTTCGATGAGGTTTATGCGTTCGAGGCGGGGGAGACGATTACGCAGCGATACCGGCTGGTGGTTGCGAATGGGGGATGGGATGCGGGACAGGTGGAGGCCGCGGCAGAGGCGTGGCGGGGATGAGGTGGGAGTTGGAGGCGGGATGCGCTTCAACAATGCAGGTACGTGTCGTCGCCGCTTATTGAGAATTCAACTTCCCGTCCACCTGCTGGGGAAATTGCTTCACTATATGCCTTAGCTCGTTGTCCAACTTTTGGGGCCAGGCTCATCTGGTCCGGGAACGACTCAGTTGCTATGGACAGATCATGCCTCTTCATCTGGACAATCTGAGAGACTCGATCGAAGCGCTGGATGAACTGCTGACAGCCAGCGAAGATGATGCCCGCATGGGACGGTTGAGCGAAATCGAGCGCATCGGCATTCGCGCCGGCGTCGTAAAGCACTTTGAGATAACCTACGAGCTCTCCTGGAAACTGATGGCGCGCTGGCTGAATACAAACGTCGGCCCCGAAACCGCAGACGGTGTGACGAGGCGTCAACTCTACCGCCTCTCCGCGGCGAATAGACTTATCTCCGATGTCGATCGCTGGATGCGGCATCACGACGCAAGGAATACAACCTCCCATATCTATGACCGCAAGAAGGCCCAGCAAGTCTATGAAGCCGTGAGAGGGTTCACGCACGACGCCCGGCAGCTGCTGAAGGTGCTGGAAGCCCACAATGATTGACCTGAGCCCAAATCACCTCAAAACGGTGAAGCAGATTCTGGCGGAACACGTGCCGGCTTGCGAAGTGCGCGTTTTCGGTTCGCGCGTGACATGTTCTGCAAAGGACTATTCCGACCTCGACCTCGCGATCGTTGGCGTTACGGCATTGGACCGGCACACGCTAGCGCGGCTGAAGGAAGCATTTGAGGATTCCGACCTGCCTATTCTGGTAGACGTGCTTGACTGGCACGGAATTTCCGAGAGTTTTCAGGAAGTTATTGCGAGAGGCTATGTGGTCCTGCAGAAGATGCCAGACGGTCCGGGAGGGCGTGTAGCTAAGAAGTAGCGGACAGAGTTCACAGGCGATGAGAAGGAGACATAGACGATGGACCAAACAGTCAGCTTCCGGCAAGCCTTCTGGAGACATTACGCGGACAGGCATCCAAGGACGCCGAATGCACAACGTTTTCAAGAGGATTATAGGCACCACTCTCCCAGTTACAAGATCGACGAGGCCGATCTCTCGATCAGACATTATCTTGGGACTGACGGGGTTGGCACCTACGTCGTGGGTGGAAATGACGAAGTTTCCAAGGCTGTTGAACGCCGCATCAGGCGGTACTGGGAACAGTTTCAGGAAAAGTTCGAGGATATAACCTACTACATACCCAACGAAAAGGGCCTGGACCATTGGTGCGAAACGATTTGCGAACCCGAAGGCGGGACGCGCAACAAGAACAACTGGGATTCGCTCACCGATTGGATGGAGGATCAGCGGCGAAAGTACATGGACATTTTGCGTCCGTAGGTAGTGCGAAGGCTAGTTCCCCCTGCACCCTACCTAGACCCTCGACGACAGCAACGGCCGCACGTCAACGCTGGCCTTTCTGGGCCATCCGGCCAATCTGCGTTATCCCAACAAGTGGTTCGTGCGCCAGACGCCGTACGTCATGCGCCAGCTTCGCCTTCATGTTCGATGAGGTGTATGAGTTCGGGGCTGGGGAGACGATTACGAAGCAGTATCGGCTGGTGGTCGCGAATGGGGGCTGGGGTGCGGGGCAGGTTGAGGCGGTGGCTGGGGCGTGGGTGAGGGAAGGCACTGAAGTGGACGAGGCGTTAGAATCGTCGGCGATGCCGCTATAAGTCGTCGCCGTTTCGAGACA
This sequence comes from Caldilineaceae bacterium, assembly GCA_965116395.1. GTDB lineage: Bacteria > Chloroflexota > Anaerolineae > Caldilineales > Caldilineaceae > Bin5. The sequence goes on along the minus strand of OZ220684.1, from coordinate 2,187,456 downwards.
ATTTAACTGCTTCTCCACTTGCTTGGCGGTCTGCTCCATTATAACCCTTGGCTCGTTGCCCAGTTTTTGGCCCCGATACATTTTTCTACAAGTTTTTTGCGTGCTTGAATCGATACACTTATGGGAAATAGTGATGCCCAGGGATGGAGCGGCAGCGGCTTTACGGGGGTATAGACTTCAAACCCTATATATCCTCTCACGACTTCTTGATGTTGAACATCAAGAACTTTGGTATCTGCCTGAAGGTAAAGAGGATTTGGACATACATGCACCCGATGGTCAACTTCTGGAAACCGTGCAGGTAAAAGCCTATAGTGACAACGTGACTCTATCAGATTTTGCCTCACAGTTGCACGATTCCTTCTTCGATCGTTCTCTTCGCAATCGCAGGAACTTTCCCGATTCTACGATCAGAATCGTAAGCTTTGGACCAATCGGACCCGAGATAGAAAAAGCGTGGACCCAGGAGGGTCCCGAAAGACAGCATGTGCGAGAGAAGCTCAGAGAATATGGCTACAATTCTGGAGAAATAGAAGAGCTATTTGGCATAAAATTCTCGATGGCAGATGAGTCCAACCTCGAGGCCAGAGTTTCTGATTTTCTTCGGGACTCGCTAGCAGGAGGTGATCTTCTATATGCCTTCGAGTTACTCATGTTCTGGGTATTTCGTGCTTCGGAGCAGAGTGAACGCATCGAATACTCATCTGTAATTGAAAAGCTATCGTCTGTAGGTCGGTATTTGCAGGAGCGATCCGCGTATCATGACGAATGGTTCAACACCATTCATCCCCTAATCGATACACGGCGCCCAGATGAAATCGATACTGACCGCCTCACAAATGAGTACTATCGGGGGGTGGATGCGCGGTATGATCACATTCTGGCCGATTTAGATATGATTCGTAGCGAAAAACTGACGGAGATCCAGAAGAAATTCGAAGCCAACGACGTAGTAATCGTGCATGGTGCATCAGGGCAAGGAAAGAGTACTCTTGCATTCCGGTACCTCCACGACTACACACCAAACGTATGGCGTTTCTTCGTGGACTCCCGTCGAATCGAGAATACGCGGCAACTCCAGAACGTCGCGAACGCGTTGTCAGGACACGCCAAAGCAATTGATCTCCCATGTATTGTCTATGTAGATGTTTCTCCTAGTGACCAGGACTGGCCAAACCTCGTTCGTACTCTTGCAGTCCTACCAAAGCTTCAGATTTTGGTGACCGTACGCGAAGAAGATTGGCGGCGAGCTACCGGCTACGCGGCACATTTCCTTTTTGAAGAGATGGAACTCGATTTTGACAGAAAAGAAGCCGAAAGTCTATCAGCGCAGTTCCTAGAGCAAAATCCGAATTTTCTTACGTTTGATGAGGCCTGGGCAGGATTTGGAGGACGGGGTCCTTTATTGGAGTTTGTTTACTTCCTAACACAGCGAAAAACACTAAAAGCCCGCATTGAAAGTCAGATTCGAAGTCTACAGGAACGACTGAACCGTGGAGACCTACAGGCAGACGAACTGCATTTGCTTAGGCTCGTGGCTACGGCCTCAGCATATGAGGCCAAACTCGACTTGAGTTCTGTTCATCGCCATCTTAACCTAAATGCACTTCCTCTAACTATAGAAACTTTTGCCAAAGAGTATCTGATCCGCGTTGACGCAGAATATTCAACTATTTCCGGTTTACATTCCGTCAGGTCTAGCATAATGCTGGAGAGCCTTTTAGACTCTACGCTTTACAGTTGGGAATCAATTGCGAAGGAATGTATGCAACTGTTAGTGGAATCCGACTTGGAGATTTTTCTGCTGCATGTCTTCTCGCGCCGGAGAGAAGAAGCATCATCCGTCATAGAGCAGCTTAATAAATTCCAACCAAAGTCATGGGGAGGTGTGGCGGGCGTTTTGCGGGCACTACTTTGGCTTGGAGTGCGTGACTATACAGAGGCAAATAGGGAATTAATAGATCAAGTATACCAAGAACGAGGCCCTGCGTGGTATCTCCTATTGGATTCTGATCTGACAGGGATTGCTAAGGAGGACATAACCGATATTTGGGACAATTTATCAGATTTTGGTGGAAAGGGCCGACTCTTGGAGTATGTTGCCTCCGTAAGGGAGAGGCAAACGCCCAAAGAAGGGGCATTTGTTCCTGCCAGAACTTGGCTGCGGAATATAGCCCCGACTAACATGGTACCTTCTAAACAACATGACTTTGCAGGTCTTGCACAGGTCTTATTTTGGTCAAGTCATCTTCAAATTCAGCAGTTGACTCCCCTGTTGTGTAAGCACATAGAAATTGGAGAAGTCGTCGAGAAAACTCCGCTCGACACTTTGGCGAATTTAATATATGCGTTGCACATCGCGGATAAAGAAAGACTCGAAACGATCGTGAGTGAATACCAACATCAAATTGAATCACGTTTCAAACTTGAAACGAATAGTTTTTCATTGGAGGACGATGGGGCGACCTTACGAGCGCACTTTATCCCTGATTTTGTATACCTGATAGATCCAGGAGTACAAGACGAGGCTAAATCAATTTCACGCTCGTTGCACGAAGAAACCATGTATCGTGTTGACCTTCTGAGAAAGCTCTTGCCGACCCATCAGAAGTACGGAAGCCATGGCTATGGTCATAGACTGGGAATTCTGGCGCCAGAGTATGACGATTCAGAAAAAACTATCGACTCCAGTAATTTCTATCCACCTTGGGCACAAAGAATCAACGCACATTTCCGTTCGCTAGGCGACTATCCCTATAGGCCAAACAACTGGGAATTGCATGCACGGGAAATATTAGAACTTAGACAGGAGTTGCACACTTGGTTGGGCCAGCTACAGCGGGCACTAGACGCTTATTTTCGCAAGAGACAAGTCACGAAACGAGTAGGCCTGCAGTTCGACAATGCGACTCTCGAAAAATGCAAGCACCTCGCCGATTCCCGACCTCCTCTACCACAAAGCGCGGTTGATGAATGGGGATTTGTGAGCGAAGGTTTGGTCCAGGATTCTACTAACGATCCAAACAACCTCTCCGTTGGAGGACTCTACCTGCAGTTTCCTGCTATCACGAAAAACAAATCGTACATTGATATACTCCACCGATTTTTGAGACATTTGTCGAATTTTATGACTCAAGGACTGCATGTCGCAGTGTTAAACTCTAGTTTAGGACGAGCAGACGCAGACATGCGTGACACTCTCTTACAAATTGCCCAGGAGCAAGGCATTGAGACAGGCAAAGAAGACTTGGCAACTTTCAACCTGCTTGTCGCGTTAGATGCACTAGCCCATCTGCAAGTCGAGTTTCGCAATCGGTTCGATCGGATCTTGTCCGACTACGACCATAGCAGATTGGAAAGTAGAGAACAAAAACTGATTAGGGAATTATGGCCAATGTGGTACCAATTTGCCTTTCATCCGAAGAGGGTTAGGAAGGGAGCGGTAAAGGCATTTGTCAAGGAGCGCCACAATGCTCTTGAGGAAATGAGAAAGGAAATTAGGGAAAAGCTTAAGGCAGTGAAGAAGGAGCATTACTCAGCAAATGTCGCCACAGATGATCTGAAGCTCGAAGGGGAGCACATCACCACTATCTTGGTAAATGCGGACCATCCAATGTCATATTGGAAGGCGGTTGAGGCCACTCTTGAAGCACTGAGAGAAGCGTTACACACTGAAAGCACTACGAGTTTGCGGTACTACGCAACACTATTCTCGTTGGAGCGTTTCGCAGTTATTCCGCTGTTCCGTGGCAAGGCATTGTCGAAGTTTATTTTCGTTGTCCCTTCGAGTGAATTGAGATCGGGTAACGCATGGAGGCATTTGCGTCAATTTAGCAGAGAAATTTCGGACGAAGATTGGGCCAACCTGAAAGTTGCTATTTGGGATCGTGAGCAATTTGAACCTGCTATTCGTTTCACGGAAAACTTTGCATTGTTGTCTCTTCTTTCTCTGAGCGCTGGAGACCTTTCCCGCTTTCCCGATGAATCCGTCTGTGACTCTACCGTCATTGACGGCTTTCTGCGCGTCCAAAGTGAGAATCTTGATAAGAATCTACAACGGGTGTGCGACGAATTTACGGAACTCACAAAGTATCATGAAGATCTTGAATATTACTTGGACCGCCCTTTCCTTGGAGAAGCTATGAAACACCTCGTTGAGATTGGCAAGCAATTTCGACCTACGGAGGACTTTAACGATACAAGTAAGCTGACCGTGGTCGAATTGGGAGCATGGTCGAGGCGACTAGAAGAACTGCAAGTCAAAGCGGAAGCATTCAAACTCCTATGGATCACTGATATTCTAGATCAGCAGATAACGGGTAGTTAAACGAGGTTGGACTAGGGTAGGGCCTAGCAAACGACTTTATGGGGACGAAGACGGTTCTTACTCCAAAATCGAGCATTCCTTGTCCTGCGGACTTCACAGCCGGACAGCTGTCTCAATTTAGGCTACAATTATCTCCCATTGTGTGCCCTTTCTCTCCTGATGATGCACAACCGAAACCTCCAAGTGATGCTGAATTCCGAAAGGAGACCCCGGCTTAAGAGAGGCAAGGAGACTCAGAATCTCGTTCTGCGAAGCGTCCTCTAAGAACATCTCAATTGCTTCTTCCAAATTCCTCTTTGCCTCAATTACGGTTTCCCCTTGGCTTGCAATTCCCAATTCCTCACAATAGGAAACATACCAATCATCTTCCTTCTCGACTAGACATTTAAGTTTCCATCTCATCTCTCTTCCCCTTCACACCAACAGCACCCCCTCATGCCGCAGCAGCCACTCCTTACGCCACAACCCGCCGCCGTATCCTGTCAGCTTCGCACGCCCCCCGCTGCCGATAATACGATGGCAGGGCACGATGATGGAGACCGGATTGCGGCCGTTGGCCGCGCCGACGGCGCGCACGGCTTTGGGGTTGTCGATGGCGTGGGCGATGTCCTGGTAGCTGGCGGTGTGGCCGTAGCCGACACTGAGAAGCTGCTGCCAGACCTGTTGCTGAAACGGCGTGCCGTCCAGGGCCAGGGGAAGTTCGAAGCAGCGTAACTCTCCGGCGAAATAGGCGTTTAGCTGGCGATGCACTTCGTCCAGAAGCGGATGCGCCGCTGGCGGCATCGGGGATGAGGCGCGAGAGCTGCTTCTCTCGCCGCTCTGCTCTTCATTCACTTCTACCGGTTCCCCGGCAAACTCGACTTTGCTTATCGCCGCGTCGGTGGCGTGGATTTCGATGGAACCGATGGGGGATTCGTAGTTCGTTACCGCTAAAGACATTGTCTACTCCGTGACATTTGCGATTGGAAAATTGCGATGATGCAGACCTGCCGCGCGCCAATGACCTGCTCACGCACTGACCACTGGCCACTAACCACTGCCGTTATCACCGCCGCAGCTGCTTGCTGCGCTGCTTGCGCGTGACGGTCATGGCCATGCCTTGCTCCTCCAGAAACTCCTGGAAGAGCCGGTAGAAGCGCTGGCGGTCCTGCTGCTGGATGACCGCGGTGACGTCTGCCGTCTCCAGCACGTAGGGATAGCCACTGCCGACAACGGCCTCGGCCAGAACGAGGGAGACGATTTCGTCGGCGCGGCCGGATTCCAGCAGCCAGCGCGGCATCTCCAGCCGGGCCGGCGCGTTTTCCATGCTGAGCCGCGCCAGGCAGAAACAGACCTGTTTGTAGAAGTCGGCGCGGCCTTCTGTGCTGAGACGGTCCGGGCGTGCGCATACCCAGAACGGACTGCGATCGCCCCAGTCGGGCATGTTTGCCGCCAGTAGAGAAGCGTCGTTGATGTGCGCCGGCGCCGGCAAGCCGTGCAGCGTCGCCAGCAGGGTGACGATGTCGCGGCTGTAGGTATTGTCCACAAAACCGACCAGAGGCGTCTGCGTGCGCTCGGAGCAGTCCAGCAGCTCCTGCACAGCCTGGATATAGCCGTGTTCTCGGCCGGCGCGCAGCTGGCCGGCAAAGGAGATAATCAGCGAGCCGTCCAAGAAACAGACCGGCCTGCGGGCAAACGGCCGTTGCGCGCAGCGCTCCATGAACTCACACAGTTTGGCGCACTCGAGAATGAAGCGCTCCTGGTTCACACGCCAGTTGGGAAAGACGCTATCGTCGCCGCCGGCGTCGAGCAGCTCGTCCGGGGCCAGTACCTCAAAGTCGATATCTTTTTCGTAGCGCCCGGCGGCGTCGCCATCCGCGGCCGGGCGGCGGTCATTGAAGAACCAGCCGATCTGCACCGCGCCCACCGGGGGAGAGTAGTCGGTGGTTGGTATGATCTGGCTGCCGTCGACAGCCAGCGCGGGCCGGCCGTCGAGCGCGTCCAGTGCCCATTGATTGGCCTTTTCACGGTTCTGCCATTTCACGCCCAAAGGGATGCACATTCCATCCGCGCGGTCGTACTCTTCCGTGGGCAGTGCGCCGGGCCAGGCGTCGTCGATGTCGTCGAGGCGGCGGTTCAGGGACGCGGCGGATACAGCCTGCAACTCCTGCAGCCATCCCTGCACACGCTTCTGCTCTTCCCACCGCTCACGTTCGTATACGGAGAACAGCTCCTTTTTCCGTTCCAACGCGGCGGCGGCCGCGCTTCGCACAAACATTCAGTCTCTCCTTAGCAGAGTTTTGCTGCGTTGCGTATTGCAGATTGGCTGCAGGCGGCCTCTTGCTTCGAATGGATTCGGTTCAGACGTTGACAGTATAGCACATCCGTGCACACTTTACTTTGTATGGTCCCACTATGATATAATAAAATTCGCTAGGCGCTACCTTTCTTGCCTGCAATTTGTCCGTGTGTGCGTATCTTCAAAGGCCAGGTGGATCAGGTCGGCACAGACGCTCATGTGGCGAGACGGTAGCCCATCCGAAAAACACGCAGAGTTTCCTGTGGTATCGCCAGATGCCCCCAAACGCAGAGGAGAGAGTTTGGCCGCAGCCAACTGTCCGAACACCTGACGCCGGCAGCAGCCAAAGAAAGAGAAAAAAGGGGAGAACGGTTCTCCCCTCGTATGGCGCGGTGGGAATCAGCTTTCTGCTGCTTATAATGCTGTTGGCCGCCTGTGACGGACTTCGCTCTTCAACCGCGGAAGAGGATGACTCGCTGACGGCGTCCGAGGCGATCCCGCATTATGAGATCGAGTTCACGCTCAGCGAAGATCTGATCTTTCTGCAAGGTTCTGCCCACATCCGCGTCCCGAACACCAGCGCCGACCCCTGGACGCACCTCGTTTTCCGCCTTTATCCGGCATTGGATCACTACGGCGGCGATTTCAGCATTCAGAACGTGACGGTCGAGGGCAGCACGGCGCCCTTTATCTATTTGGATCAGAACACAGCGATCCGGGTGGACTTGCCGCGGGCGCTGCTGCGCGGGCAGACGACGACCGTCTATGTGAGCTGGCTGTTACGCATCCCGCACTGGAGCGCGGATACGTCGGGGGCCTATCGTCTCTTCGGCTACAGCCAGGATTTCGTGAGCCTACCGCTCTTTTACCCCTCGCTGGCCGTTTATCAGCCGGGGCCGACCGCGGCGAGCGGCCGCTGGTGGCTGGAGCGGGGCACCAGTCGCGGGGACGCGGCCTTCAACTACATGTCCAGCTTTGTTGTTTCCGGCACCGTCCCGATCGATATGATCCCGGTGGCGAGCGGTCAGTTGATCACCTCCACAGTGGTCGATGAGGGTCAGATCCGACACCGGTGGGAGACGGAGCCGTCGCGCGAGTTCATCGTCCACATGAGCGATCGCTTCCAGTCGGACAGCCTGAGCGCATATGGCACGCTCGTCACGAGCTACTGGCTGCCGGGGCATGAGGAGGCGGGGCGGGCTGTCTTACAGCATACGGCGGCGTCGCTGCGGGTGTACAGTGACTGGTTCGGGCCTTATCCATACGAGGAGTTGCGGGTGGCGTCGGCGCCGATCAGCTTTCGGGGGATGGAGTACCCGCAGGTCTTTCTATTGGGCGTGCAGTTGTATGACCGATACCGGGATCAGCTGGAGATTCGGGCGGTCCACGAGGTGGCGCACCAGTGGTGGTACCAGCTAGTCCACAACGATCCGGTCAACGAGCCCTGGGTTGATGAAGGTCTGGCCGAATATTCCAGCCGCATCTACTATGAGGCGGTGCATGGCCCGGACGCGGCCGACATTCTGGAATACCGCCGCTGGGAGGCGGTGGTTGACGGGTTGATCAGCCGCGAAGAGGACGCTGCGCTCGCGCAACCGGTGACGGCCTTTGCAGATGGAGTCCAATACGAAGGCATCGTCTACGGCAAGGGCGCTCTCTTTTTCTCCGCGCTCCGCCGCACGCTGGGCGAGCGGGAATTCAAGCAGTTTCTGCAGGGCTATCTGGCCAACAATCAGTACAAAATCGTCACGTCCCTGGATATGTTGGAGGCGTTGCGCCAAGTCAACCCGCAGGTCGGTGACCTGCTGTACACGGAATGGATTGGGCCGATTGCGAGCCAGCCGCCGGAAGTGACAGCGCCTGAGACTGAGTGACCTTCATGCAGCCGGGGATGTTCGCCCACTGCCAGATGCCCAACCGCCGAAATTTGTAATGGGTGCATTCACGCACAGGCCGGACGCCTTGTCCGAACTGCGACCGTAGCATGCGCTGCCGCTTCGGACTTTGCGAGCGCATGATGGACGGGCGGCAATGGGCACGCAGACGAGCTGACATATGACGAACGCACTTTGGATCGGTCTGGGCGCAGTGCTGGGCGCGAATGCCCGCTACTTTGTCAGCCTGTGGCTGGCAGGGAAAATGGAGATGGCCTTCCCCTATGGCACGCTGACCGTCAATGCCGCCGGCAGTCTGCTGGCCGGCTTCCTGGTGGCGGCCGGTTCCCACTATTTTGCCCTGTCGCCCCAGCTGCGGCTGCTGCTGATCGTCGGCTTCCTCGGCTCTTTTACCACTTTCTCCACCTTCGCCGTCGAGAGCGTCACATTCTGGCAGAACGGGCGCGTCTGGGGCGGCCTTGTCAATATCCTCGCCAACAACGGCATCAGCCTCCTGTGCGCGGCGCTCGGCATTTTGCTGGCCCGTCAGTTCTTGCACTGCGGCCTGTGTGAGTGACAGTTGGCCTGTGAATCGCGCCGTCCGCGGGGCGGTCCGCCGGCTGCCGAATGTCCAACTGCCGGCGTCAACGGCGGGCAAAATTTCAACTGGCATGGATTGGACACGATGGGCGTCCCCCTCTATACTGCCCTGAAATATCGGCGCTCATACGGCGAAGCGGCAGCGCATTGACCCACTCCTCATCCGTACCGACCTCAAGATGACCGCAGGCAACAGACCGTTTTCGCGCGCAATAAACCTTCATGGAGCCATGCAATGACCACGGATTTCCGCTACGAACCGACCTGGGACTCCCTGCAGAACTATGAGGTGCCCGAATGGTTCATGAACGATAAGCTGGGCATCTTCATCCACTGGGGCCCCTACTCCGTCCCCGCCTTCGATAACGAATGGTATCCCCGCTTCATGTACCGGGACGAGATTTCGCGCAAGGGGCCGAACTACTACCAGCACCACACGGAGACCTGGGGCCATCCGTCCAAGTTCGGATACAAGGATTTCATCCCCCTGTTCAAAGCGGAGAACTGGGACCCGGCGCAGTGGATCGATCTGTTCCGCAAGGCCGGCGCGCGTTACATCGTGCCCGTCGCCGAACATCATGACGGCTTCCCCATGTACGCCAGCACCCATACCCGCTGGAATTCGGCCCTGATGGGGCCAAAGCGGGATGTCTGTAAGGAGCTGGAGCGGGAAACCCGCGCGGCCGGCCTCAAATTCGGTGTCTCCAGCCACCGGGCCTTCAACTGGCGCTACTACACTTACGCAGATGACTTCGATACCACGGATCCCGGCCTGGAGGAGCTCTACAACCCGCCCCATCCGGAGGACGCGCCCGCCAGCTGGGACTTTCTGCAGAACTGGTACGCGCGCACGCTTGAGATGATCGACTATTTCCGGCCGGATGTGCTCTGGTTCGATTTTGGCTGGCATTACGATGAGTTCGCGCCGTACCGCCCACAGGTTGCCGCCTACTACTACAACCGCGCGCTGGAGTGGGGCAGCGAACCTATCCTCCAGTATAAGGACAAGTTCCCGGACGGCGTCGCGGTCTATGATGTGGAGCGGGGCAAACTGGACGACATCCGCCCGCACTACTGGCAGACCGACACCGCGGTCAGCTACAAGGCCTGGAGCTATGTCAAGGACGACGAGTTCAAGAGCGCGGCAACGATCATTCACGATCTGATCGACATCGTAAGCAAAAACGGCAACCTGCTCCTGAACGTCGGCCCGCGCGCGGACGGCGTCATCCCGGCGGAGGCGACCCAGCTGCTGCTGGATCTGGGCGGTTGGCTGGATGTGAACGGGGAGGCCATTTACGGCACGCGCCACTGGGAGCGGTTCGGTGAGGGCGATACGGCTGTGGCGGACGGGCAGATGTCCGAGCGCAAGAATCAGCCCTTCACCCCCAAAGATGTACGCTTCACGCAGAAGGACAATGCCCTCTATGCCATCGTATTGGGCTGGCCCGGCAGCGAGGCCGCCATCACCTCGCTGGGCAGCGGCTCTTCGGTCGGCGGGCGCATCGGCCGCGTTTCGATGCTCGGCAGCGACGAGCCTGTCGCCTGGAAGCAGGATGGGGACGCCTTGACCGTGAGCACGCCCAGTCAACGTCCGTGCAATCACGCTTATACATTCAAGATTGAACTGCAGGGGTAACCATGTACAGGCGTCAGATCGAACCCTCTCACGACCTGCCCCACGCCTGCCAGCGCTTCCTGGATGACGTGCGCGTGTGGGCATACGAGGCCATCGACCGCTACGCGGACGAGCCGGCCACCGATATCCATGATCAGGGCACCTACACCACCGGTTGGGAGCCGCTGCTGCGCGCCGGCGCGGACGAACGCATTCTGCGCTTTCTGCAACAGGCACGCGATCGCATGCGCGATCATTACACCCGGACGCAACAGTGGCGGCATGGCTACTGGCGTATGCAGGAGGCGCACCACGGCACGGAGCACTATGAACTGTTCCTGGGTGCCCTGCAACGGATTCTGCCGGATGACCGGGAGACGGCCCGGCAGCTGGACGATGCCGCCGAGCACATGGGCAACTGGTCGACCGGCGCGCCGGACTGGTTCGATTGGGACAGACGGCGCTTTCACTCACTTTTCTTCGGCGCGGACGGCCTGCGCCAGGAGCCGGGCATGGCGCTTAACTCGCCGGACCATCTGCGCTGCCTCAACATCTGCCTGCTGGCGGCGTCGAACTCGGAGACGGAGACGGTCAAAAAGCGCTATATCGAGTTGGCGACGGTCTATGCGGGGGAGTGGGCGGACGCGATTCTGGCAGGGGATGCGCTGCCGATTGCCCTGACCCCCGACGGCATTCTGTACGAGTTCAGCGACGACGATAAAGCGCTCTACTACTCGTTCATGGGCGAAGCACCCGACCTGCAGGCGGAGGTCGACCGGGCGGAGAATCTGCTCGGCTCTGACGCCATCAATACGTTCCTGCGCCTGTGGCGGGAGAGCGGCGAACCCCGCTTTCGACTGGCGGCCGAACGGCTGTTGGAGCCGCTGGCGGCACAGCTGGCAGACGCGGACGCGGGCGCAGCCACCGATGCAGTACGGTCCTACAGGCGCTGGACGGGCGATGGGCGCTACGACAAGGCGGTATTGGAGGCTGTGGCCCGGCTCGACCCCTTCGACATCACCGAAATCACCCTGGACACAGAGTTCAAGCACCCGGCCCGCCGCGCATCGGGCGTGGGCAAGCGCTCGGACGCGCCGCGCTGGCTGGAAGACGGCCGCGAGCGGCGCCACAATCCGATCACGCTGGCGGTGGCCGCGGAGATTGCGGGGGACAGCGCGCTGCAGGCGCGCGCGGTGGATTTGGCCCGCACCTACTTTCTGCTGGCGCGCGCAGCCTTTCCGGACGGCCGCGACCACGGCTGCTCGGCGCGCTCGGTCAGCGCGATCGCGCGCGGTCATGGGCGCGAAAACCACGCCGGCATGACGACGGCGGTACTTGGCCCGGCGCTGGCGTTACAACTGGAAACGAACGCGAATGCGCACAGAAACTACAGGGGCTGAACTGACAGCAGGAGCCGAATCGACATAGGGCTTCGCAGAACGGGCTACTTCTGGGCCAGGAATACCATCCCGGCGCTGTCCCGCGTCAGGCTGTCTCCGGCATAGTTCCGGTACGCTGACAGCTCCCGGAAGCCGGCCTGATCCAACATCCGTTTCACCTCCGGCGGTGTATATGCCCGGATCTGCCAACTGGTTTCGTGACGCTGGCCCTGGTGATACCACTGGAAAGCCCTGGTGAAAATACCGCTCAAAATGTCAAGGCTTCCCTTGTCTGCGATGAAGAACCCACCGCCGTCGAAGCTGTTGTTGCGATCGCCATTCAGGATCAACTCGTCACGATTCACAACAATGTCAAGGAGAAAGCGGCCGCCGCTCTTAAGGACACGCGCCACATCAGCGAGCACCCGTTGATTGTCCGAGTCGTGAAAGCATCCGAACTCGCTGAGGGTAAGGGTGACGCAATCGAAGGTCGCGGTCCAGCTGGCTGGCAGGCTGCGCATGTCCCCGCGAACCCACTCGATCTGCGCGTTTACTTGCTCGGCTGATTCTTGGGCGCGTGTCAGCATTGCGTCGCTGAGGTCGTAACCGGTCACCTGAAAGCCGCGCAGCGCCAGCGGGATCGTCAGCCATCCCAGCCCGCAGGCCAGGTCAAGAAAACGGGCTCCTTTGTGCGGCTTCAGCAGAGAAAGAATCTGCTCCAACTCGGGCGGATTCGAATTCGGTTCATATGCGGGCGGCCAGATCCAGCTGAAGGTCTCATCGGCATAGAGTCTTTGCCAGGATGGGGAGGGGGCGTCCATATGCGCGTTCCTTTGCGTGAGGGTACGTATTCTGTCAGCTGTCATTGTAGCATGAAGGAACCAGGCGAATGACACCCCTACAACTCGGCATCATCGGTTGCGGAACGATCGGCGCGGCCCATGCGCAAGCGGCCGCGGCCTCCGATCAGATCGAGCTGGCGGCCGTCGCTGACGTGCAGCGGGCGTTGGCGGAAAAGACTGCCGCTGCCTATGCGGTAGGGACAGTTTACAACAGCGGCGCAGAGCTGCTGGCTGATGCGCGGGTAGAGGCTGTGGTGCTGGCGCTGCCGGCCAGTTTTCGCATTGCGTTGGGGATGCAGGCCCTGCGGGCGGGCAAACACCTGCTGACGGAAAAACCGGTGGCCCGCAGTGCGGACGAGGTGCGGCGGCTGATCTCTGTCCAGGGGGACCGGGTCGCGGCCTGCTGCTCGTCCCGTTTTCATTTTTTGGAATCGACCCGGACTGTTACCGACTGGATCGGCCAGGGCAAGCTGGGCGCGCTGCGCCTGCTCCGCTGCCGCGCCATCTTCCCGGCGGGGCCGGCCCCGGAAACGCCGCCGCCGGCCTGGCGGCTCAGCCGCGAACTGAATGGCGGCGGTATTCTTGTCAACTGGGGCTGCTACGATCTGGACTATCTGCTGGGCATCAGCGGCTGGCGGCTGCGCCCGCAAACGGTCCTGGCGCAGAGCTGGCGGGTTCCCTCCACCTTCGCCGATACGGTTGCGCCGGGATCCGACGGGGAGACGCACATCGCCGGGCTGGTGCGCTGCGCCGACGGTATCGCGCTCACGTATGAGCGGGGCGAGTACGCCGCGGCGCAGGCGGAGACATCGTGGGAGGTGATTGGTGAGGCAGGGTCGTTGCGCCTGTGGATGACGCCAGCGCAGGAGAAGGAGATCCTGTGCTACGAAAACGACCGTGCAGATGGAACGACCACACAGACGTTGTGGACGGGCAGCGAATCCTACATGGACATCCACCGCGCGCTGCTGGAGGACTTCGCGACGGCGGTCCGCTCAGGCCGTCCTCCCAAGACGACGCTGGCGCAGGCGCTGCTGGTGCAACAGATCACCGATGCAATGTACCGGTCGGCGGAGAGGGGGGAGGCGGTGGAGGTATCTGCGGCCTGATGCGGCCGCGAACCCAAGTTCGATTAACAGAGGAAATTTTACAGAAAAGGAGTTTGAAGCGATGAACTTTGCATTCATGAGCTTTTCCTGCCCGCAGGCGACCTTCGCGGAGATGCTGGCGCTGGCGGCGCAGTACGGCTACGATGGCATCGAGCCGCGGGCCGCCGGCGGCCACAAGCACGCGGTGGAGTTGGAGGCGTCGGCGGAGCAGCGGGCGTCCTTCCGCGCGCAGGCGGCTGACGCCGGCATCGCCATCTGCTGCCTGGCTTCAGGCAACCGCTTCGCCGATCCCGCGGACCGGGACGCGCAGGTGGAAGAAACCCTCCAGTACATCGACCTGGCCGCGGACATCGGCGCGCCGACGCTGCGCGTCTTCGGCGGGCGGATCCCGGAGGGCATCGACAGGGAATCGGCCATCAGCGGCGTGGCGGACGCGCTTGCGCGGCTGGCGGATCGGGCCGACGGGCGCGGGGTCGTCGTATGCATGGAAACGCACGATGCCTGGTGCAACCCCGCCAATGTAGCCGCGGTTATGGAACGGGTCGATCGTCCGGCGATTGGCGTAAACTGGGATGCCGCGCATCCGGTGCGCACAGAGGGCTGGACGCTGGCAGATTCCTATGACACGCTGCGGCGCTGGATCCGCCATGTCCATATGCACGACGTGTTCATCGACGCCGAACGCCCGGACTATACGGCTTTCGGCACGGGGGATGTCGATCACAAGCAGGTGCTGGAGCTGTTACGCGGCGGCGGCTACGAGGGATATCTCAGCGGCGAATGGATCAACTGGGAGCCGACGGACGTTCACCTGCCGCGCGAGATCGCGACGCTGCGCGGCTACGAGCGCGCGCTGTCTGAACTGTAGTTTGGTCAGTTCTTAGTTTTCAGGTAACTACTCAGCCATATACAGTACGTGTCTTGACCAGCCCCTTATCCCTGCCGCCATTCAAGCAATCTGATTGCGTATTCGGTTGGCGCGGCTGCCACGTTGCTGGAGCCGCACGGCTGGAATGCGCACACACGGTCGGAACTGCAGTTTTTAGTTTTCAGTTTTCAGTTTTTTGTGGAACACCAGTCGTCAGGGGAACACCGGAGATTAGCGGTCGATGGTCGGTGGGTTGAGGCGGCAAGTGGGGGAGGAAACACTGGTGGCTAGATACGCTGCTGGAATGCGCACACATGGTCGGTGAGCGATGGTTTTGTAGGGGGGCGTTGCGGGGGCGCAGCCCCTGCACAAGGGAGGGCCGAAGGCCCGACCGCCCATATAAAAGTAGAGAGTTGAGAGAGCACCTTTGCTCGCCTCATTCAGGATCGCAGATTAGTTGTGGCTGCGTAGTTTCGTTTTCAGTTTCTAGTTTTTAGTGACCCCACTCGTACGCGGAGGCTCACTGGAATCTGTTTTTGCACAGACAGGGGGGAACGACAGATGTCCGTACGCCTGCTCGACTTCGATCTCCATATCCTCAACATGCGCAACCGCATGCCCTTCCGCTATGGCATCGTCACCATGACCGCGCTGCCGCATCTCTTTTTGCAGGTACGGGTTGTGGTGGACGGCAGACAGGCGGACGGGATCGCGGCCGAGGGCCTGGCGCCGAAATGGTTTACCAAAGTACCCGATTCGTCGATGGCCCAGGATATCGCCGAGATGCTCGACGTAGTGCAGGCGGCCTGCCGCCATGCCCGCGAAGCCGGCGCGGCGGACTCGGTCTATGCGCTGTGGCGGGCCGCCTACCAGGCCCAGGAGGATTGGGCCGCAGGCACGGACTACCCGCCGCTGCTGTGGGCGTTCGGCGTTTCGCTGGTGGAGCGGGCGATCATCGACGGCTTCTGCCGGGCTACGGGCACGACCTTCGCCGAGGCTGTGCACGCGAACAGCCTGGGGATGGAGCTGGACGAGCTGCGGCCGGAACTGGCCGGGCACGCGCCGGCGGATCTGCTGCCGGCCAAGCCCCTGGAGCGGGTGATCGTTCGGCATACGGTCGGCATGATCGATCCCCTCACCGACGACGAAGTCCCGCCCGCCGATCAGGTCGATGACGGTCTGCCCCAATCGCTGGACGCGTCGATCCAGGCTTACGGATTGACCCATTTCAAGATCAAGATTGGCGGCGACATCGACGCGGACAGGGCGCGGTTACAACGCATTGCCGCGCTGCTGGACGAGCGCAATGTCGATTACCGGCACACGCTCGACGGCAACGAGACCTATCACAACGTTGCTGATTTTCGCGCCCTCTGGGAAGAGTTGGACGCCGACCCGGCCCTGGGCGGCTTTCTGCAACGGCTGATTTTCGTCGAACAGCCCTTCCACCGCGACATCGCCCTGAGCGAGGAGGTGGGCGCGGCGTTGCTTGCCTGGGGGGAACGGCCGCCGATCATCATCGACGAATCCGACGGCGAGCTTTCCAGCGCGCCCACCGCGCTCGAAAGCGGCTACGTGGGCACCAGCCACAAGAACTGTAAAGGCATCTTCAAAGGCATCGCCAACACTTGCCTGATCCGTCACCGCCAGCGACAGCAGCCGGACACATTGCATATCATCAGCGCCGAGGACCTGTGCAACCTGGGGCCGGTGGCACTGTTGGAGGACCTGGCGGTACTGGCGACGCTGGGCATCGAACACGCCGAACGCAACGGTCATCACTACTTCGCCGGCCTGGCGATGCTGCCGGACGACGTGCAGGCGCAGATGCTGGCGGCGCATGGCGATCTCTACCGCCCGCACACGACGCCGGGCGGGCGGCGTTTCCCGACACTGGCGGTCGAGAACGGCGCGGTGGATGTGGGCAGCGTCACGGCCGCGCCGTTTGGCCCGAAAACGGTACTGGACCCATCCCAGTTTACGCCGGTGGCCGAATGGGAATACGCGTCGCTGGGGCTGGATTGAACGCATGGCACAGTGATCGCACAGTGACGACGCGGTGATGGCGCGGCGGCAGGCAGGACGCCTGGATTTCCATGAGGACATGAAGCGGCAAAAGCGCAACTTTAGGACGGCAGCCGTGTTTTCTCTTGTAGAATGGTATAGGAATTTCGTCCTGCTTCCTTCTGCATGCAAGACCATTCTCCGGCTCTAATGCCGGGAGAGACAGACGCAGGGGAACGCGCTCCCGTACATTGGGTCCCGTGCAGTGGGTCCCATATAGTGGCCTCCAAATAATGGATTCCATGACACCGCCATCCACAGCGGAAGAAACTGAATCCCAAAGTTCAAGTTCAGTTCTGGCGCCGAACACCGCGTGGGATACCGCGACCAAAAGAACAGTCCTGATCGTTTTGTTCGTCTTCGGCGCGCTCATCTTCTGGGTCAGCCGTCCGGTCCTGCCGATACTGATTATGGCGGGGCTTGTCTCCTACTTCCTGATTCCGATTGTCGATATGTTTGAACGGCTGCGCATTCCCCGCAGCGTGAGCACGATCGTCTTATACCTGCTGTTCCTGGTTCTGTTGATACTGGCACCCGTTCTGCTTGTGCCTATTTTGTTGTCCCAACTCAGGGCACTCTATTTTGACGTGCCGACAGCGACTGAGAACTTTCTGCTCTATCTGCAAGATTTGGTCGCAGACATTCCAACCAGTGGCAAAATCCTTGGTCTCGATGTCACGTTTGAGGGGGTGGTGGGCCAGATCCAGCAGACGTTTGCCGATGAGATTGAGGTTGAACGCTTCCTGCCCGGTGCGCAGCAGATTCTGGATTATATCAATCAGCTTTTGAGTACAGCGACGAACGTGGTGAGCAGCACGGCGACAATCGGCTTGACGGTTGTTGGCAGCATCGTCACTACGGTCGTGTTTCTGCTGCTTCTCTTCTTCATCAGCTTATACATTACCAAAGACGCGCCCCGCATCCAGCGGTATGTGGAAGGGCTGTTCCCGGTCGAGTATTATTCGGAGGGCGTGGAGTTGATGCGCCGGCTGCGCAACATCTGGAACGCCTTCTTTCGCGGCCAACTCATCCTCTCTTTATCGATCGGAGTGGCGACCTATTTTTCGCTGAGCCTGTTGGGGATGCGGGGCGCGCTGATTCTGGCGCTTTTGGCCGGGGCGCTGGAAATTCTGCCCAATATCGGTCCGATTCTGGCGATGATCCCAGCCGTGATCATCGCGCTGGCGCAAGGAAGTTCGACGCTCGAACTGAGCAACCTGAATTTCGCTCTGTTGATAATCGGGGTCTACTTCATCATTCAGCAGTTGGAACATCAACTTCTGGTGCCGCGCGTGATCGGCTCGAGCGTTCATTTGCATCCGGTGGTGGTGGTATGCGGCGTCGTGGTGGGCGCGAGCGTGGGGGGGATACTGGGCGCGTTTCTGGCCGCGCCGGTCGTCGCCAGCTTGCGGCTGATCGGCAGCTATACCCACGCCAAGCTGCTCAACTATCAGCCTTTCAGCGAACGCAATCCGAGTACACAGACGCAGCGCGGCGGCATCTACCGCCGGGTCGTTGTTTCGGAAGCGGACGACACGCCTGCAGTCCCTGAGGCGGCGTTGGAAGAGGACGCGCCTGCGCCGCCCGCTTCCCAGACCGCCAATTCACCCGCAGGCGATTAGAGACAGAACAGGCGTCGCGCCTGCGCCCCCAGGTCGATCACAGCCCCGTAGTATCCACCAAAGGCAGACTTGCATATACGTCAAGGGCGAGGAAATCGCGCGTGGACGGCTCGCCGCGCGGAGTTGAATGCGCGGCCGCTTCGGCAGGCTGCCGGTGCGCACGGTCCTGCGGGGCGCGTTGCCGGGCTGCGCTATATGACCGCCTGTAGTAGGCGGCGGCGCCGATCATGGCGGCATTGTCCGTGCACAGAAAAAGCGGCGGGCAGCGCAGCGGCAGACCCATCTCTGCGAAATGCTGTTCAGCGGTCCGGCGTAACAGCCCATTGGCGCTGACACCGCCGCAGATACAGACCTGCTTCACGGCAAACTCGTCGGCGGCATCGGCGGTTTTACCCACCAGCACATCCACAACAGCCATCTGAAAAGCGGCGGCAATATCGGCCGCGGTCTGCTTCTGGCGTGCGTCCGTTCCCTCGCGTTCGAGTTGACGCATCAGATTGAGAACGGCTGTCTTCAGGCCGGAGAAGCTGAAATTGAAGCGGTGCTCGCCGCGGACGGGCAGGATGGCGGGCAGGGGAGACGTCTGCGCGTCCGGCTGGCGCTGTGTCCGCCGACCGGGCCGCATAAGTGGGCGGGGGAGATGGAAACGGCGGGCATCGCCGGCCTCCGCGGCCGCTTGAATGGCCGGGCCGCCCGGATAGCCCAGTTCCAGGAGGCGCGCCACCTTGTCGAACGCTTCCCCGGCGGCATCGTCCAGGGTTGCGCCCAGGTGCCGGTAGTGGCAATGATCTTCCATCAGCACGAGTTCGGTATGGCCGCCGGAGACGATCAGGATCAGCGCCGGGAACTGTTCAGATGCGCTACCACTTCGTTGTTTGCGCGCGATGTCGAGTGAAGTGTCCGCATGTAGCCAGTTGCTGTAGATGTGCCCTTCCAGGTGATTCACGGGCACCAGCGGCAGGCCGCTGGCGAAGGCCAGCCCTTTGGCGAGATTGACGCCGACAAGCAGACTGCCGGCCAGGCCTGGGCCGTGGGTGACGGCGATGGCGTCCAAATCGCGCACATGCGCGACCGAGGCATCCGCGAGCGCGTCCTCGACGACGGTCTGAATTGCGAGAACGTGCTGACGGCTGGCGACCTCCGGGTAGACGCCGCCGAAACGCCGGTGGAGCTCGATCTGGCTGGCGACCCGGTTGCTGAGGATATGGCGGCCGTCCGCCACGACCGCGGCCGCGGTCTCGTCGCAACTGGTCTCGATAGCGAGGATGCGGCATGCAGGCGCGCCGCCTGTGTGCGTCAAGCTCATTTGTCTTCACTCAAAGTGGACGGCCGCGCTGCCCAGAGCAGGACGAGCAGGCCGATAATGGCCAGCCCAATCAGCGCCACCAGTTTGTAGAGGCGATCATCCAGCAAGAGGGTCAGCCCGCCGAAAAGTGCGCAGAAGGCCCAATAGCCAATCACGATAGTGTGTTCGGCCAGGCCTTTGTCCCGCAGCCGCAGGTGCAGGTGATCGCGCCCGCCCTGGCCCACAGAGACACCCCGTCGCGAGCGGCTGTAGATCAGCCACACTACGTCCAGAATCGGCAGGCCGAGAATCAGCAGAACGGTGGCAAGCCTCGCCCCGCCGATAATCCCCAGCGCGGCCAGAGCAAAACCGAGAAAATAGCTGCCGCTGCTGCCCATGAAGACCCGCGCCGGGGCAAAATTGAAGAACAGAAATCCCACGCCGACGCCGAGCAGCGCTAACGGCAGCACCGCCACGCTCAGTTGGGGCGGCTGGGTGAAGAAGATCATGTGAATGCTGAGAATGGCGCAAAAAATGACGGTGACACCGGCAACCAGACCGTTCAAGCCGTCAAGAAAATTGACGGTATTCATCATTCCCATGAACCAGAATAGCGTCAGCGGGCCGACCAGCCACCAGGGGAATCCATCGGGCCCGAAAAGGAACCCGCTTGCGAACGGATTGTTTACGTGCTTGATGAAGATCAGACCGGCGATGGCGATCAGGCCGGCAACAGCCTGAATTACGAATTGGGGCCGCCAGGAGAACTCGTAGCGGTCGTCGAGAAAGCCGGCGAGTGCGCAGAAGGCGCCGCCGATCAGAAGAGCAATAAAACGGCGGCTCTCCTTGGGATCGTCCTGCGGCGGCAGCCAGGAGGCGTCAAGCTGGGGCAGCGCACCTGACATGAGCAGAAGAAGAGCGAACACGGTCAGAGTAAAGGCGGCGAAGATAGCCAGCCCGCCTGTGCGCGGCACGACACCCGCGTGTTTACGGCGCTCGCCAGGGCGGTCCACCAAGCCGAGCCGGAGGCCGAGCCGTACGGAGACTGGCGTAAGGATGAGGGCAAGAATGAGGGCGACGAGCAGAATTGAGAGGTAGAACACGGCTGTGAACGGATAGGGCCGGGAAGCAGGCGAGGCGCCGGCGCTCCCAGGGCTTATGGGCGCATGGAGCCAAGCGTGCGGGGGAAAGCGATCGCCTCCCGCAGGTGCGTCACGCCGCAGATCCAGGCGACGGTGCGCTCCAGGCCCAGACCGAAACCGCTATGCACAACGGTGCCATAGCGGCGCAGATCGACATACCAGTCAAACGCGTCCATGGGCAGGCCGTGCTCCTCGATGCCGGCAACCAGCTTATCGACATCGGCCATCCGTTCACTGCCGCCTGTGATCTCGCCATACCCTTCCGGCGCCAGCAGATCGACGCTGCGGCAGACCTCCGGCCGGTCGGGTTCGGGCTCCATGTAGAACGCTTTCACCTGGGTCGGGTAGTGATGCACAAAGACCGGCTTGTCGAATTGGGCGGCAATGTAGGTCTCGTGCGGGCTGCCAAAATCATCGCCCCACTCGATATGGGGTACTTTGTCCTTATAGCCGGGCACCAGTTCGCCGGCAGCGGCGGCGCGGTTGACCATTTCAACGGCTTCGTCGTAGTGGATGCGCGGGAAGCTGGGTGTCACCTGTTCCAGGGCCGAAGTATCCCGTTCCAGCAGCTTCAGCTCTTCGGCATTTTCCTCCAAACAGCGCTGAACGATGTGGCTGACGAACTGCTCTTCGATCTCCATCAGCCCGTCCAGGTCGCAGAAGGCGATCTCGGGCTCCACCATCCAAAACTCTTGCAGATGGCGGCGCGTTTTGCTCTTTTCGGCGCGAAAAGTCGGCCCGAAGCAGTAGACTTTGCCAAAGGCGAGGATAGTGGCTTCACTGTAGAGTTGGCCGGTCTGGGCCAGATAGGCCGGCTCACCGTGGAAATCGATCTCGAAGAGAGTCGTTGTGCCTTCGGCGGCGTTGGGGGTGAGGATCGGCGTGTCCACGTTGAGGTAGCCGTTGTTGTCCAGCCAGCCGCGGATGGCGCGAATGACGGTCGCGCGAACCCGCATTATGGCCCACTGGCGGCTGGAGCGAATCCAGAGGTGGCGATTCTTGACGAGAAACTCGACGCCATGCTCTTTGGGCTGAATCGGGTACTCAGCGGCGATCTGGACCACTTCGAGGTCGGTCAAGTCGAGTTCATAGCCGCCGGGGATGCCCGGCGCGCGCGTGTCGGCTTTGACGGTGCCGGTGACTCGCAGGCTGCTTTCCTGGGTGAGTGCGCGGGCGAGTTCGAACGTCTCGTCGCTGACATTGCCTCTGAATACAACCGCCTGGCAGACGCCGCCGCCGTCGCGCACCTGCAGGAATTGGAGCCGGCCTTTGCCTGTCTTGCTGTAAAGCCAGCCTTCCAGGGTTACCGTCTCACCCACATGTGCGGACATCTGCCGGATCGTGATTACTTTGTCCACAGATCAGTCCTCTGTCGTGGTGCGCAGGCGATTCTATCCACTGTTGGAATTGTCGTCATGCGTGCGGCTCTCATCCGCCATCTCCTGCGCGGCGCTGGGCTCTTCCTCCTGGCTCGTGTCGCCGTTGTCCTCAGTTGTCGAGTCTGCGCTCGGATTGAACCACTCATCCAACTGCCGCTCGATATTCTCCAGAAGATAGTCCATGCCTACGGGTGCGCTGACGGTGGCGCCGGAGAGGTTCAGCGAATGATCGGCCTGGAATTCCCCGCCGAGGCCCTCCCTGTATGTGGGGCGGATAACATGGGTGTAGATATACACCTCGCCTTGCGGCTGACTCTCTTCTTCGGCATACTGCACCTGATTCGCCTGCGAGCGCGCGGCGCTGCTGCGGCGCCGGGAAGAGCGGCGCCGGTTGTCACTGCGGCGGCGATTCTGGCTCTTGGAACGAGTACGCTGCGGTGGCTGGGCATCGTCGTCAGCCCTCTGCTCAGCAGCGAGGGACGCGTCCTGGTTACTCTTGCGCCGGCGGCGGCGGAAGTAGCGCCGCTTTCTGGGCCTCCCTCTGTCCTGTTTATCGGGTGGTTCAGTCGCTGCCATGGAACGTCATTTCCTTTCGCAAAAGCTTTTGGTTATTCGCTAGCGGCCACTGTACTCTGTGCAATCAGTTCACCGCTGGCGTCGCGCAGAACAACGGTTGAGCCGCTTTGCCAAACCGTTTCCGCCTGACCCCAATAGCGATTGATGCTGTTGTCCTGGCCAGAGCCCGTGTGCAGCCAAATCCCACTTCCGGGGAATAGAAGGACGCTGCCGAAAGTATAGAGCGGCCCCCCGTCGCTGCTGAGAGTCCACCCTTGCAGGTCAACGGCGCCATTGCTATCGTTCACTATCTGCACCGATTCTGCGGCCAAGTCGCCGGCGTTCTGGATACGCAGTTGCAGACCCTGCTGCGGCAGACCGACCGCGCTGCCGCCGGGCGCGCCGGCTTGCTGTTGAGAGGCAGGAATGATCAGACGCTGGCCAACATAGACTAAGTTTGGGTCGGCCAGATCGTTGATTTCCAGCAGCCTGCTCGGAGTGACGCCGAAACGGGCCGCGATGGCCGACAGGCTATCCCCTCTCTCGACCACGTAAATCTCCGTTTCGCCCGTTTCAGGCGGCGCCGTGACTTCGGTAGGAGTTTCTGACGGGAGGGATCCGTTCCCCGGGGTTGTCTGTGCATCCCCCGACGTTGGCGTTGCAACCAGAATCACGGCTGGAGCGGGTGTTGGCGGCACGACCAGTTCCTCCGGCCTGGGCCGCCGCTGCTCCGCTATCCAAACGACGGTCAAGGCAATTGTCAGACTGACAAAGGCGTTGACGAGGATGAAAAAGACGAGAAGACGGCGGTTCATTTAACTGCGGCGGCCTGTAGCTAGGGAAAAGGCGGCCTGTGGACGACACTGGCCCCGGCTGACATTGTAGCATAGATCGCTGAAAGTCTGTACTGACCCATTATTCTTCATCATAGGATGCTGCCACACTGACAAGAAACAGAAGGCAGGGAAACGAGCAGGAGCGGCCACTAGTGGCGGTTTTGCGGTGCATGGTAGAATATGCGGTGCAGCCTGGACTGCGATTGTTGTGATTGAGGGGCTGACGGGACGAAAGTACGTTCATATGATAGAGCCGCTTTCCTCCCTGTTTCGTATTGCATAAGGGAAGGCGAGACGCCCCATCGATTTTGTCCGCGGCTGAATGTGCGAACCGTTGCAGTCGGCAACGGGCAAACAGAAGGATGCGATATGCTAAAGAAATTTCTGACCAAAATTGTCGGTGATCCGAACGATAAGGCATTGAAGCGGCTGCAGCCACTGGTTGAAGAGATCAACGGGTTGGAAGAACGCTTCGAACGGATGGACAACGACGAATTCAAAGAGATGACACAGGAGTTCCGCCAGCGGATCATCGGCGAAACGACCGAGCTGCGGGATGCGCTGGCCGGCGCGGAAGGCGAGTACGCGTCGGTGGCGGGCACCGATGAGCAGCGCTTTGCCCGCATCGAAGTGGAACGAATTCGCAAAGATCTGCTGGACGAGGAGCAGGAGATTCTCGACGAGATGATGCCGGAGGCGTTCGCGGCGGTGCGCGAAGCCGCGCGGCGCACGATCGGTCTGCGGCACTATGACGTGCAGCTGATCGGCGGCGGCGTGCTCCACTCGAGCACGATCGCGGAGATGAAGACCGGCGAGGGCAAAACACTGGTGGCGACTCTGCCGCTCTACCTGAACGCGCTGGCCGGGCGGGGCGCCCATCTTGTCACGCCGAACGACTATCTGTCCAAAGTCGGTTTGCAGTTGATGGGGCCGGTGTACCAGCTGTTGGGGCTTTCGGCCGCGGTCATCCAGAACAGTGCCGGCAATCCGGATAAGGGCAGCTTTCTGTATGACCCTGAGTTCCCCGCAGAGGACGATCGCTTCCAGAACCTGCGTCCGATCAGGCGGCAGGAGGCGTATCAGGCGGACATCACGTACGGCACCAACAACGAGTTCGGGTTCGATTATCTGCGCGACAACATGGTGTTGGACAAGGAGCGCCGGTCCCAACGGGAGCTGCACTACGCAATCGTGGATGAGGTGGACAACATTCTGATCGACGAGGCGCGCACACCGCTGATCATTTCGGGCGAGTCGCAGGAGAGCAGCGACTATTACAGACAGTTCGCGCAAATGGTGCGCGGCATGCGGGCCGGCACGGACTACGAGGTTAACGAAAAGGAGAAGGTGTCTACACTCACCGAAGAGGGCATCGCGACGGTGGAGAAAAAGCTGGGGCTGGAAAATCTGTATGACCCGGCCCATTTCGAGATGCTCCCTTATCTCGACAACGCGCTGCGGGGCCACGCCCTGTATCACCGCGACAAAGACTACATCATCCGCAACAACGAAGTGATCATCGTCGACGAGTTCACGGGGCGGCTGATGGAGGGGCGGCGCTACGGCGAGGGCCTGCACCAGGCGATTGAGGCCAAGGAAGGCGTGCGCGTCAAGAAAGAGTCGATGACCCTGGCGACGATTACGTTCCAGAACTTCTTCCGCATGTACAACAAACTGGCCGGCATGACAGGTACGGCCAAGACGGAAGAGGAGGAGTTCCAGAGCATTTACAATCTCGACGTGGTGGCGGTCCCAACCCATCTGCCAACGATCCGCCTGGATGAGGAAGATGTGATCTATAAGGACCAGTCGGCCAAATTCGGGGCGGTGATCGATGAGATCGGCCGCTCCCACGAAGAGGGCCAACCGGTGCTGGTGGGCACGGTTGCCATCGAGACAAGCGAACTTGTCAGCCGTATGTTGAGACGCCGCGGCATTCCACATGAGGTGCTGAACGCCAAGAACCACGAGCGCGAGGCGACGATCATTGCGCAGGCGGGACGGCCCGGCGCGGTCACGATTGCCACCAATATGGCCGGCCGCGGTGTCGACATCCTACTGGGAGGCAACTATGAGGGCCTCGCCAGAGATCAACTGCGCAAAGACGGCGTCGAGTTGACCGGCATCCCCCAACTGGCCTGGAACCACTGCCTGGAGCAGCTCAAGGGCGGCCAGGACCCCACGGAGACCTATAACACACGCTGGGCCGCGGTGCTCAAGGAATACTGGGACGCGACGAAGAAGGCCCAGGAGAAGGTGCTGTCCGTGGGCGGCCTGTATGTGGTCGGCACGGAACGCCACGAGGCGCGACGCATCGATAACCAGTTGCGCGGCCGCTCCGGACGTTTGGGCGACCCGGGCGCCAGCCGCTTCTTCCTCAGCCTGGAGGACGAACTGGTGCGGCGTTTCGGCGGCGACCGGGTGACGGGTGTGATGGACCGCCTCGGCCTGGAGGACGATCAGCCGATCAAGCACAATATGATCAGCAAGGCGATCGAAAACGCGCAGACCCGGGTGGAAGGCCACAACTTCGACATCCGTAAACACGTGCTGAAATACGATGAGGTGGTCAATGAGCAGCGGGAGACGATCTACATGCAGCGGCGCCGGCTTCTGACCGAGCCGTCGCTGAAGCCCGCGATTCAGGAGATGATCACCGATGAGATCGATGCGGTTGTGCAGGCACACACGGCCAATCGCTTTGAAGAGGAGTGGAATTCGGAAGAGATGCTGCAGGCGCTGCGGACGGTCTTCCCATTTCCACAGAACTTTGAACCGACCCAGTGGCAGGATTTGGACGCCGACGCCATCACAGAACAGGCGGCTGAGATCGCGCATCAGACCTATGATGAGAAGGAACAGGAGATCGATGCCGACATGCTGCGGGATGCCGAACGCCAGATTATGATGCGCGCGGTGGACCACCGCTGGGTTCGTCACCTGACCGATCTGGACAGGCTGCGGGAAGGGATCGGTTTACAGGCGATTGCGCAGGTGGACCCGCTGGTTGCCTACAAACGCGAAGCCTATGCCATGTATCAGGAGTTGATGAACGACATCCGCTCCGATATTGTGACGACGGTAATGACATTGCAGGTGCAGAAGGCGCCGACGCTGCCGACGCCGATTGCGCGCAATATTCAGACAAATCGGTCGGATACATCGCAACCGAAGACGGTTCGCAACACGAACAACCGGCCCAAGCGCAACGATCCCTGCTGGTGCGGCAGCGGGAAGAAGTATAAAGTCTGCCACATGAGGGCCGATGCGAAGCAGGGCGACGCACCCGTGCGCGAGGTGGCGTAGTTTCATGGTTTGGGTGGGCGGTGCGTGGCAACCGGAGCTGACTACACAACGGTGGTAGAAGAAAGGGTCGCAGAACGATGCCCAAGGTCAACCCGGCGATTATGGTCTGGGCCCGCGAGACGGCCGGTCTTACCCAGGAGGAAGCGGCCAAGAAGCTGGGCTTTCAAGACAGTTCCAGATCGTCCGCGGTAGAGAAACTGGCCCTAATTGAACACGGTCGGAAAGAGCCGTCGCGGCCCCAATTGACAAAGATGGCGGGCCAGTACCGCCGACCCCTGCTCACCTTCTATCTCTCCAAGCCGCCGCAGAAAAGCAACCGAGGGGTAGACTTCCGCACCCTGCCTCAAAATGAACGTAGCTCTGAAGAAGCGCTGTTAGACGCGTTGATCCGGGAGATCAGAGCGCGCCAGAGCATGGTGCGCGTCATCATGGAGGATGAAGATGAAGCAGAGCCGTTGCCTTTCGTCGGCTCTCACCGCATAGAGGATGGCCGCGCAGTGCTCTTGGAGTCGTTGCAGGCGCTGCTGGGACTCAATGCGACGGCCTATCGCGCCCAGCCAAGCGCGTCGGCTGCCTTTGACTTGTTGCGCAGAAATACCGAGCAGGCGGGTATTTTTGTCCTGCTCAAAGGGGATTTAGGCAATTACGCAACCGCGCTTGATACGACGGTCTTTCGAGGATTCTCTATCGCCGACGAAGTGGCCCCCTTTATTGTGATCAACGACCGTGACGCCAGGCCGGCTTGGTCGTTCACTCTATTGCACGAAATGGTGCATCTGCTGCTCGGTCATACCGGGATCAGCGGAGACAGTGCGGAGAACGAGGTAGAGCGGTTCTGCAACGATGTCGCCGGGGAGTTCCTGCTGCCTGCACGGGAACTGGAACGGCTCGCTCTCGACGATAATGGCGCAATCGGTGCCATCACGGAGCGAATCAGCGCGTTTGCGAACGAGTTCAAGGTGAGTCGCGCCATGGTTGCCTACAAGGCATATCGATCCGGCCTGATCACCTGGGAAACCCATAACCAACTGAAAGCTTCATATCGTGAAGAATGGCAGCGAGATCGGGAGACAATTCGTGAGCAAGCACGCGAGCAGGACGGCGGACCCAACTACTATAGGGTGCGCCGCCATCGACTAGGCAGTCGAATCGTTGAGCTGATAAAGCGTATGATGGCAGCAGACGCTCTGTCAACGTCCAAGGCGGCGCAGATCCTGGGGGTCAAGCCCAGACAGGTACAGCCGTTGTTGGATACAGGTAGTACGCGATAGTCGATGTCTGTGCTTTACCTTCGCGACGCCTGTGTCCTCATTGACGCGAATCGAGACTACTACCCCATCGAGAGAGTCCCGGAATTCTGGGACTGGCTGTTGGAGATGGGTAGCCTCGGACGGATTAAGATTCCTCAAGAGTTCTATGAAGAGGTTATCCTTCCCCCACCCCCAAAGGATCGCCCCGATCCATTAGTTGAGTGGATAGAGACGAACAAGAGTACGCTCGTGCTTTATGAAGAGGCTGTCGTGGAACTGGTTACCCGCGTTCTAGAACACGGGTACGCCAGCGACTTAACCGATGAAGAATTAATAAAATAGGACGCGACCCGTTCCTGGTCGCCTATGCTCTCGTTGATATAGAAAATCGATCTGTAGTAACCACCGAACATTCCAGTCCAAAGCGACGCCGGGCCAACCGCAAGTTGCCGGACGTCTGCGATGACTTCAGCGTGCACTGCATTAACACTTTCGCACTAATCCAGGAGCTCGACTTCCGCACCGGTTGGAGAGGGCGGTCGTAACATCCTCCCCCTAAACCCCTACCGCCCCGCCACCCGTATCAACACTGTGCGGCGTCGCCAAGCTACGGTCTGGTTCAATAGCTGCCCCCTGATCCAACCTTCGATCTGTGCCACCTCAGAAGGCTGCATCTCTTCGGCCAGCCGCTCGGCGTAGGATTTGCGCTTGCCAAGGGCCGGGCCGAACCAACGCCGGATGTGTGCATCGGTAATGCGCAGATCGGTGTCGGTGTCGATCCGCTCGATCGAGACCCGCCCGGCCTGCTTTTCTGCGGGGAAGGCGGCGGTGAGGGCGGCCTGCAAGGTTTCGTCGTCCCAGTTGACCAGCCCGTCGGCGGCATCGGTGTAGATTGACTCTTCGGCCGCGATCAGCCGCTCGGCCAACTCCGGTTGGAGGAGAGAGCGATCCCCCAAGGCGTATATTCTCTGCGTGTGTCTGGGTATTGTCTCGGCCAGGGCAAGCCAACCGTTGGCAGCCAGGATTTTGGCCAGATGCGCCAGGGAAGCCTCTTTTTCGGCGGAGGCGAGCAGAGCATTGCGTCCTACGATCGCGTCAAATCGGACTTCTTCAGCATCGAGTTGCTGCGCCTGCTCTTCAATCCCCCCGTGCAGCACAATCGGCCGATCGACTTCGTCCAGGTTTTGCGCCTGCTCCTGCAGCGCACGGCGGTCGGCCTCGTTGAAGGCCAGCGCGTAAACACCGCCTTCGGGCGCGCGGCGCAGCGCCTCCCATGTCAGCAGGCCGCTGCCGGCGTTCACATCGAGCACAACACTGTGGCGTTCAAGGGGGCCGGCAGCCAGAATGCGGTCCCGCAGCGCGGCAGTCGCTTCGCCGGATTGGGCAATCGTGCGCTGAAGCCAGCGATCGCGGGCGGACTCCCCGGGTGCGAATGTCAGAATTTCCGGCGGCGCGCCAAAGCCCTCCAGCGTGGCGGCCAGCTGGGCCTCGCGATGCTGGGTGACGGCGACGCTGATCCTGGCCTCATACCCCTGTCCCGTCGGCTCGTAAAACACCTTGCCCTGCAGCGCGCCGGGGAGATACTGCTGCGCCACCCAATGGTCGCGGTACGCGTGCGGATAGAGATATCCGGCCCCGTGCCCAAACCCCTCGCTGTCGCGGTTGCCGTCGCGCAGATGATTGGGAACATCAGAATCCGGTTCATTGCGCACGGCGTCGAGTGCGTCGAAAAATGCCAGGATCGAATTGGACTTTTCTGCGGTCGCCAGATAGAGCGCGGCCTGCGCCAGGGGAAAGTTTCCTTCCGGCAGACCAACGCGGTCAAAGGCTTCGGCGCAGGCGTTGACCACCTGGACGGCTTGGGGATCGGCCATGCCCACATCCTCGCTCGCCAGGATCAACATGCGCCGAAAGATATAGCGCGGCTCCTCGCCGGCGTAGATCATCTTCGCCAGCCAATACAGCGCCGCGTCCGGGTCGCTGCCGCGCAGACTCTTGATGAAGGCGCTGATCGTATCGAAGTGGTAGTCGCCCTCTTTGTCATACAGCACGGCGCGACGCTGAATCGACTCCTCGGCGATGGCGAGTGTGATGCGGACGACACCGGACGGGTCGGCGTCGGTGGTTTCGACTGCCAGCTCCAGCGCGTTGAGCAAGGCGCGGGCATCGCCATTGGCGATCGAGACCAGATGATCGGTTGCCTCGCTCTCTATCTCAACGCGGCGGCCACCGTAGCCGCGCTGGGGCGTGTTGAGGGCCGTCTGAATAATCTGGCGCAGATGCTCTTCGGTCAGAGTTTTCAGCTGAAAGATACGGCTGCGACTGACCAGGGCCTTGATGACTTCAAAATAGGGGTTTTCGGTGGTAGCGCCGATGAATGTCACGGTGCCGTTTTCGACCCAAGGGAGGAGGGCATCCTGTTGGGCCTTGTTGAAGCGATGCACTTCGTCAACAAAGAGAATTGTCCCTTGATCATGAAGCGCCCAGCGTTCCTGGGCCTCGGCCACCGTCTCCCGGATGTTTTTGACGCCGGCCAGTACAGCGTTGAGCGCGGTAAAGTGAGCGGCCGTGGTGTTGGCAATCACCTGGGCGAGAGTCGTCTTGCCGGTGCCGGGCGGACCATAGAAGATCAGGCTGCTGAGCCGGTCCGCCTGAATCGCCCGCCGCAGGAGCCGGCCCGGGCCGATAATCGCTTCCTGGCCGATAAACTCATCGAGGGTGCGGGGGCGCATGCGCGCGGCCAGGGGCGCGTTGGCATCGATGCGCTCGGCGCGCGCAGCTGCAAACAGATCCTCCGCGGGTTTGCGTCCTTGGGTAAAAGTCACCACAACGATATCAACCTCACGCTAGCAGGGCCCCGACGGTGCGTCTGCGATCTCTTCGCTGACACCGGATGCAGCGAAGGAAAAAGAGGGCTGTGGGCAAACGACGGCTGTGGGCAAATAGTCCACATATGGGGAAAAGTGACAAAAATGGGGATAAAACCGGGGATAAGTCTCAAAAAAGTGGATAAGATGTGTTCATAACCCCGACAGTTTTTTATCCCCATTCCCTGCGAGTTATGCTCAACTGGGCACAACTTTGGAAGGATCACTGTATCTTGTGTCGAGCATTTGTTCGGCGGATTTTCCTGTCCTGATCTTTCCTGCGCTCCCCTCTGAAATATCCCCATTGGAGTCACGCTCCTCGGGCGATCTCACCACTACATATAGACACATTTCCGTCATGCCACCAGATATAGTTGGCCGAATATATGTATCCCCATTTCCCCAGTCCCTACGAAGTCATACTAAATTAACAATCAAATCATTAAGGGAAAACTTTATCGATAAAATACGTCAACCAGAATCAAGCAGAATAGATGTTGGTGGAAAATGTGGCAGCGGATTCGAATAACCGCCCCAGCCGTCAACAATAACATACGGGACAATGCGAATGCCAAAATGAAAATGTTGCCCTGGTTGAGGCACTTTATTGAAATAGCCGAGCAGTTCGCCGCGCTTCACACGTTGCCCCGCATCGACGACGAACTCTTGGAAACGGGTATAGAGAGACTCGCCCCATGGATGGGAGACGCAGATGAAGCGGCCATATCGTTCGCGATCATTGCCGATTGTGGTGATGATGCCGCTGTCGGCGGCGATGATACTGTCGTTGGGCGCCAAGTCAAAGTCGACGCCATTGTGGCCGAGGAGCGCTTTGGCGCCGACGACATAGCGGCGGTAGTATTCCGGGCGGGCGCCCCACTCCTGAACGACACGGCGCTGACCTTCAAATGGCGCCGTCAGGTAGACACCTTCCGGTTCGTAACATCCGTCTTCGATTGCGTCGCGAACAAAATCGAAAGACATCGGCAGGGCGTGGGTTTAACCGTTTTTCAAGTCGGTGTCTGGGCGAGATGGCTGCGTGTTACGGATTCGAGTACTGCGCCGGCGAAGGCAGACACTGTCCTTCCAAAGACCTAAGTCAAATTCGCTATTCGGATTCGACAACGGTTTCACAAAAAGGTATACTTGCCGGGTGTGCCCTTTTTCGTACAGGATACAAAACAGCCGGACATGAGAGGACTTCGAGTAGTATAGTTGTGTCCTCGGATTTGACAAAAGAAATCTATGACAAGGATGAGACTGTTCGATGCCTATTTATGAAATTGCCTGCAAAGAGTGCGGGAATCAATACGAACGCATCGTGTCATTTTCCAGCACCGATCTTCCCGCTTGCCCGGCCTGTAGTTCGGTCGATGTCACCCGGCTTCTGAGCCAGCCGGCCATTCACTTCAAGGGCAGTGGATGGTACATCACCGATAGCAAGAAGGAAGATGAAAAGAAGAAGAAGACCGCGGCACAGAAGACAGAGAGTAATGGCTCTGCGCCGGACAAGTCCGAAGAGAGTGAACCGAAGGGCGAGTCCAAGAGCGAAACCAAAGCGGAAGCGAAGAGCAGCGCAAAGAGCGAAAAGAGCGGCGCAACAGAAAAAGGGTAGTTTCTGCCCGTTATGCTCGCGGTTGCCGCGGGTGAGAAGACAGGTCCACTTGCCGGCGCGGCCGTGCAACTGAAATCATATCGCGCGCATACAACGGAGCGGCAGCGCAAAGAGCCACTCCTGTTTATCACAACACCCTTGCATTTTCGGTAAGGGTGTTTTTGTACTGTTGGGAGGGCCGCTGCGCCGAGGAAGGACTGAACTTTGCGGAGCTAGAGAGCGTATTTCTGTGCGTATCTTTTCGCTGTCAGGGGACCGCTTCCAGCTTGTCGGCCAGCAGCGAAGCGAGAAAGGTGCGCTCCTGGTCGCCATCGAAGAGGATTTTGATCCGTCTTTCAACGCCCTCCCCGATCATTTCCGTAATTACACCGTCACCGAAGTGCTTGTGGACGATGCGCTGCCCACAAGCGAGCTGGGCCAGCGTGCGCTGTTGCGATTGGGTCGGCTGCGGTGTCTTGACGGCGGCCGCCTCCTGCAACGTTGTAGCAATGTTCGCTTCCCGGTCCCGCCAGGCTTCTGCCAGAGTTCCAACCGTCTGCTCCGGATTCCTGGAAAGGGTGAAGCGCAACTGATTGGCGCTTTGCACGGCCGCGGCCAGCGCATCCATGGAGACGCTTTTCTCCTGGTTGTTACGGCCATCCAGGGCTGTCAGACGGTTGGCGCGGCTCAACACCGTCAAGAAGCGGTCCATCTGCTTGACTGGATCGTCAAACGGGTTGATCACAGCCAGTTGAATGCCGTGGAGCCGGCACAGTTCATCGCGTGTCTGGTCGCGCTGTTCTTCCTCCAGCAGTTCCCAATCGCCGCGGCGGCGTCGTCCTTGGCCCGTCAGGCCGGAGAAGCGCACGGCGACACCGATAGACTGGCACAGATAGTCCAGTTTGAGACGGCGGCGGGTAGCAGGGTTGATCAACCAGTCGGGGCTGATGTTGGACTGCAGGTCGGAGTCATTGAATACGCGGGCGAAGATTTCGCGCCAGGCGTTAACGGATAGATAGGCGGAGGGCATGGAATTTTTGCCTTGGAAGCTTCCGGTTCAGGGCCTTTCGTGAGCGCTTGCGCAGCGACCGAAAGTTGACTACTGAAAATTGTACTGAGAAGATGGCATATTGTACAGAACCGTACCTGCAGGGCAAAAAATGGCAGGCGTTCACGAGCATCATCATTCACCGTTATGACGAAACCGGATAGTCGCAGTTCGCAGGCCCAGAGCGGCGAGGGCGGTGTGCGGGCGCTGGACAGCAAAGGGATCGCCAGCGCCGCGACGCTGGTCATTCTTCTGTTTATCCTCAGCCGGGGAACAGGGCTGCTGCGGGAGATGATTATCGGCGCCCGTTTCGGCACTTCCGCCGATCTGGATGCCTATCTGGCCGCTTTTCGCATTCCCGACCTGCTCTTTCAGCTGGTTGCGGGCGGCGCGCTGGGCAGCGCCTTCATCCCCACCTTTGCCGCCGCCTGGACAGAGGACAGCCAGCAACAGGCATGGCTTCTGTTCAGCCGCGTTCTGAATCTGTTGACCCTGTTCCTCATCCTGCTGTGCGGGCTGGCGATGTTGTTTGCCGAACCGCTCGTCGCCGGCGTGATCGCGCCGGGCTTCTCCGTCGAACAGCAGCAGTTGGCCGCCTCGCTGATGCGCTGGATGCTGGCAAGTACGGTCGTCTTCGGTGCCAGCGGCCTGATTATGGGCGCGCTCAACGCGGTGCAGCATTTCCTGCTGCCGGCTGTCGCGCCGGTGCTTTACAACTGCGCCATTATCGCCGGCGCCTGGCTGCTTGCGCCGGTGGTGGGCATTCACGGCCTTGTACTCGGTGTGGCCGGCGGCGCCGTGCTGCACCTGCTTGTGCAACTGCCGGCTCTGATGCGGCAGAACGTGCGCTACCGCCTCAGCTTTGACGCCGGCGATGCGAAGGTGCGGGAGGTGGCGCGGTTGATGGGGCCGCGTGTGCTGGGGCTGCTCTTTGTACAGCTCAACTTTCTGGTCAACACGATCCTGGCCAGCGGTCTGCCGGACGGCAGCCTCAGCGCCCTCAACTATGCCTGGCTGCTGATGTTGCTGCCGCAAGGGATCTTTGCCCAGGCCGTGGCGACAGTTGCCTTCCCCACCTTCTCGGCGCAGGTGGCTGCCGGTAATCGTGCACAAATGCTGGAGACGCTCACCGGCCTGCTGCGGCTGATTCTCTTTCTGTCGATACCGGCTGCGTTCCTGCTTTATGTGCTGGACGAGCCGTTCATCGAGATTCTCTTCCAGCGGGGGCAGTTCAATGCTGCCAGCACACAGGCCGTCGCCTACGCGCTGCGCTTCTTTGCCCTCGGGCTGGTGGCCCATGCCGTGGTCGAGATCGTGGTGCGGGTCTTTTACGCGCTCCACGACACAGCGACGCCGGTGGTCGTCGGCGTCGCGACAATGGCGCTCAACATTCTCCTCAGCCTGGCTCTGATAGGGCGCTTGAGCTATGGCGGTCTGGCGCTGGCCAACAGCATCGCCACCGCGCTGGAGATGGTCGTTCTGCTGATTCTGCTGGGGCGTAAGGTGCGTTCATATAATAGAGAGGAAGGGCAGGTAACAGCCATGCAGGGCCTGCCCGTGCGCCAACTGCTGACGAGCGGTGGTCGCTCGCTGCTGGCGTCCGCTGTCATGGCAGGCGCCATCCTTATCTTGCTGGCGGTTCTGCCTGACGGCAGCGCAGTCTTCGGGATTCCAGCGGGTTGGGCGGCGGCGGTTGCCGGGGCCGGGCTTGGTGTTCTCGTCTATGCGTTTGCCAGCTATCTTCTGGGCGGCGCCGAGATCCGGCAACTGGCGGCGTTGGCCCGCCGCAGCGCGCAAACGTAGAGCTAACCCAACGCTAACGCAGGAATAAGCAACCACAGCTATACTGGATTCGTAATGGTATAATACAGCTTCGATTCAGTCTGTTCAGTCAGGTGACAGGGCGCTGTCAGGTGTGCGTCAGGAACGCAGCGGCAGGCGCGTGTAAGCTCAAGATATAGGCTTGGAAGAAGATTTCGGGCGATCTCTTAACAAGATAACGAACGAATCGACCCTAACCGGAGATTCGTCTGCTAACTGAAAACTCTCTACGAGGTGCGTTATGTTTTTCTTCGATCCACTCTATTTCATCATCAGCCTACCTGCCCTCGCGCTGGGCTTGTGGGCGCAGATGAAAGTCAAATCAACGTTCAAGAAGTATTCGACGGTGTCCGCGGGGCGCGGCGCGGCCGGCGCGCAGGTGGCGCGGCGTATCCTTGATTCCAACGGGCTGGGACACGTCAACGTCGAAGAGTCGCGCGGCTTCCTTTCCGACCACTATGATCCGAGGTCGAGGACGCTGCGTCTGAGCCCGCAGGTCTATCAAAGCGAAAGCGTGGCCGCGGTCGGCGTGGCCGCGCATGAGGCGGGCCACGCTATCCAGCACAGCACCAACTACGCCCCGCTCGCCCTGCGCAGCGCGATCGTTCCCGGCGTGCAGATCGGCAGCTGGCTGGGACCGATAATCTTTATAATCGGCATGTTCATGGGCTCTGGGGTGGGGTTCACGATCTCGCTGGTCGGGCTGATCCTCTTCGCCGCGGTCGCTGTGTTTACGCTGGTGACGCTGCCGGTGGAGTTCAACGCGAGCAAGCGGGCCAAGGAGATCCTGGTGACGCAGGGGTTCGTGGCTCAGCACGAGATGAAGGGGGTCAACGCGGTCCTTGATGCGGCGGCACTGACCTACGTTGCGGCCGCGATCCAGGCGATCACGACGCTAATGTACTATGCCTTCATACTGTTTGCCCGCAGCCGGGACTGAGCGGCCCGATTCCGCGCGTGGAAAAGATAAAGTGATGCGCGGCACCTGCATTCGCGCAAGCGCGGCGCATCACTCCAAGGGAGCATGAAATATGTTTACAGGACAACAAAGCTCTGTGCGCTTCTTTCGCACGGGACAGCGAATGTCACAGCAGGCCGGCGGTTTCGGCCGCTGGCTGCTCGTCGTTCCGGGGCTGATACTGATTCTCTTTGGGGTTGCGATACTGCTATGGCCGGAGTTGTTGGCCTATATGGTGGCGGGGCTCTTCATCGCGATCGGCGTCAGCATCACCGGTTGGGGTTGGCGTTTCTCCAGACGACAGCGCAACACCGCGGCCCGCTGGGAAACCATCGACGAGTATTGAAAACAGCGATTCTCTGCAGCCGGTGATCAGTAGCCCGTGCAGGGAACTGATCACTGGTGTTCAGCCATCGTCAATCTCGATGGTGTGCTCTTCCTCGCCCGACCGCCACACACCGCTTCGATCGCCGACCGACCATTTCGAACGGATATGAATGAACCGGCTGCCCCGCCCTTTGCGCGGCTGCGCCGGCGGCCGCGGCGCGTTGCGGCTGAGCGCGTTGGCGGCCAGCGTCGGCAGCTGTTTCTGCAGTAGCTGCAACCCGGCCCGCAGCGCCAGTCCCGCCAGCCCGGCAGCCACCGGCAGACCGACCTTCGCCACCACCTCTGGCAGGTTGTTGCGGCCTTCAAGAGGGTAGCCGCCCTGCGTATTGTAGCCGCATTCGCCGCAGTGGCGAGCCGTCATCGCCACATCCTGCCCGCAGTTGGGGCAAACCCGAAACACCTCGCTCATACCTGGTTCCTTTCCCCTGCAAATTGAGTATCCACAAGTATAGCATCCTTCCTGTGATCGCTAAAGCGGGGCGCGCGTGGTCATGTTGCCGTTGGCGTCGTAGTCGATGGTGAGACGGCCCAGGCCGCAAACAGCCGGTTTTCAAGATCGTAGACTTATGCTAGATTGACCCGCACACCTATCCCACTTGGGAGAGCACCATGATCCACGACAAAACCAATCACACCTGCGACGGCGAACCTACCCTCACCGACTCGCAAGTGCTCGAATTTTGCCGCGAAGGCCACCTGCTCCTGAAGGGCGTCGTGCCCGACGAGATCAACCGCCGCACCCGCGACTATCTCGAAGGCAGGATCCCGGCCAACCCCAGCTACATCCCCGACGGCCTGACCGAGGCCGACCTCAAGCGCATCCGCGCCTCCCACGAGCCGAGCACCATCCTCCTCGAAGACTGGTTCGTTGAGCATGTGCTGCTCAATCCACATGTGGTCGGCGTCATGCGTTCGCTGCTGGGCCGCAACTTCGGCCTGCCCATCCTGACCAGCCATCACCATGTCGAGTGCCCCATGCCGTCGCAGGGC
Source organism: Caldilineaceae bacterium (assembly GCA_965116395.1). GTDB lineage: Bacteria > Chloroflexota > Anaerolineae > Caldilineales > Caldilineaceae > Bin5. The sequence goes on along the minus strand of OZ220684.1, from coordinate 2,149,457 downwards.
TGGCATCACGACGCCGACCACGTCTTCGGCCCCGAGCTCAACTTTATCGAGGTCTTCTACTTCCCCCAGGATACGCCCGTCGAACTCGGGCCGACCGAGCTGGTGCCCGGCACCCACATCATGCCCACCAAGCGCCCTAACGACGAGGGCGGCGTCTTTGCCGACGGCCCCGCCGGCACCATCGGTATCCACCACCAGAGCATCCTGCACCGCCGCGGCCTCTCCACCGCCAAGGGCACGCGCCACATGCTCAAGTACAACTACTGGCGCACCACGCCCCCGCAGCGCGACTGGATCATTGAGCCGGAGTTCGACCTCCAGGGCGCCTACTATGGCGGCCACAACCAGGCCCGTTACGTGGCGCACATGTTTTACTGGCTCAGCGGCAAGGGAGACGATTACCGCATCATCGGCGGCCAGGCCTGGCCGTGGACCAGCCCCAACCAGATCGGCCCCTCCTACGGCTTCGGCAGCGAGCGCGGCTACCAACCCGACTGGCGCAAACATAACCAGGACGGCTACGCGGTCTGAGCAACGAGATGATCCACGACAAAGCCAATCACACCTTCGACGGCGAACCGACCCTGACCGACTCGCAGGTGCTCGATTTCTGCCGCGAGGGCCATCTGCTGCTGCGCGGCGCCGTGCCGGATGAGATCAACCGCCGCACCTGCGACTATCTGGAAGGCAAGATTCCGGCCAACCCCAGCTACATCCCCGACGGCATGACCGAAGCCGACCTCGAACAGATCCGCTTCTCCCACGCGCCCAGCACGATCTTCCTCGAGGACTGGTTTGTTGAGCACGTCCTGCTCAATCCACAGGTGGTCGGCATCATGCGCTCGTTGCTGGGCCGCAACGTCGGCCTGCCCGTCCTCGCCAGCCTCCACCGTGTCGAATGCCCCATGCCGGCGCAGCACTGGCACAACGACGCCGACCACATCTTCGGCCCCGAGCTCAACTTCGTCGAGGTCTTCTACTTTCCCCAGGATACACCCGTCGAACTGGGCCCGACCGAGCTGGTGCCCGGCACTCACATCATGCCCACCAAACGCGCCGATGACGAGGGCGGCGTCTTTGCCGACGGCCCCGCCGGCACCATCGGCATCCACCACCACAGCATCCTCCACCGTCGCGGCCTCTCCGCCGCCACGGGCGCGCGCCACATGCTCAAATACAACTACTGGCGCACCGTTCCGCCCCAGAGAGACTGGATCACCGAGCCCGACTTCGACTTCCAGCGCGCCTACTACGGCGGCCACGACCAGGCGCGCTACGTCGCCCACATGTTTTACTGGCTTTGCGGCAAGGGAGACGACTACCGCATCATCGGCGGCCAGGCCTGGCCCTGGTCCCACCCCAGCCAGATCGGCCCCTCCTACGGCTTTGCCAGCGAGCGCGGCTATCTGCCGGACTGGCGTAAGAGCAACCAGAACGGCTATGCGGGTTGAAGTTCGTAGCTTCTAGTTCTTAGAGGACGCGCGCTTGGCATAGAAATTGCTCATCTTAGGCAATCTGCAACATGATCAACCGCGTCCGTCTCTACCAGGGACATCGCGGCTTTTTCATCCAGCCCGGCAAACCCAACGGACTAAAGTTAAGTGAGGTGTTTCATGCTCGACAACGATACGTTACTCGCGTACTTGGTTTCTAGCTTTCCCGGGAATACCGAAAACATCGCGACGGAAACCCTTCGCCACATTTTGGATCGTTCGGACGCTTGTAGGGTGGCATTGAACGACGTTATCCAGTCCGGCGTACGAGACGTAAACCCGATCATTGCTGTGAAGACCCAGGTGAATCAAGCGGATGGAACGATTCCAGACTTGGTGGGTTTTGATGAAACCGGTACTGAGCGAGTGCTCATTGAAGTGAAGTTCTGGGCAGACCTTACCTCCAATCAGCCTAACGCTTACATCAACCGTCTGCCAGATGATTGTCCAACGGTCGTGATGTTCTTGGTACCGGAGGAGAGAGTCCAGTCACTGTGGCCTCGATTACAGGAGCGCTTAAAGTGGAAGTATGATTTTCTGATAGAGATCGAATCGGAGCGCAAGTGTGTGAGGGTGAAGGGCACGCAAAAGCACCTGATGATAGCGAGCTGGGGAGGTCTCCTTGACAGCATGGCTGCTAGAACCAGGGACTACGGTGAATTGGGTGTCGAGACCGAGATTCGGCAACTACGGAGTCTTGCCAAGTACGCTGATGTGGGAGCGTTCAAGCCAATTCGACGGGGCGAGGAATTCGGCGCGGATTCGGAGGTTCGCCTACGACAGTACAAACGGCTCATTGATGCCGCTACCGAAAGAGGAATTGAACAAGGATGGGCCAGTCGGAAGGGCTTGAATGCAAGCCGTCGCCCCTACGGTTATGGAAGGTTCATCAGACTCGGGGAACATGTAGTGTGGTTCGGTGTAAACACTGACCAGTTTGAGAGAACCGGCGAGACTCCTTTGTGGCTCGATTGCTATTACATTCTTCGAGACAAAACCACTGGTGTCCGTGATGTATTGAGTATTCAGGACTCTCAATGGGTACCTGTTAACCTGAAAAGGGATGTGGAGTACCCGGAAATGCTTGACGGTGTGGTCGAAAGTTTGAAGCGCATTGCCGACGATCTTCATGAAGCTCAGTCCCACTCTGCTTAAGGGCCTACACACTGTCCTTATCCGGTGGTGCGTAGCCAGACAGCTATCGGCGATTTCATCCCCCATTTCGTGACCGCCGCCGCCGGCAATTCGTAACCAACCCATTGAGAAGCCAGAGGCCTAACTGACAGACGCCCTTCTCGCATTAGATATCGGGCCCGATACTACAGTACGGCATGGGTAAGGATCATCACGATAATGGAGCCAAGATGGACAACGGAGGCTATGGTGGCTATGGTGGCTCACACGGCGACCGAGGAATAACTTCCGCTGCCTTCAGCGCTGCCCTGGAAGTGTGCGATCTGAACCCCATCAAGGCCCCTCGGGCGAAATGGCTAGCGCCAACCAATAATTAAGGACTTTTGTCCCGCCCCGCCTCGATCACCCGCGCCACCAGCCCCCCCGCCTGCATCGGACCCGTCAAATCCTCATTCAGAAGCGCAGCCGGCGCCGCCCACAGCATCATATTCTGATAATAATCGGCCCCGAACGCGCGCTGGCCCGTGTCGGCGTCGCCGCGCACCGTGTTGGGCGCGTCCCAGGTATAGCCCCAGCGGCAGCTGATGTAGTCCAGGCAGCGCCGCAGCAGATCGCGGCCAAATTCCTGCTGCCCGTTATACATGTACGTCATCGCCAGCATGTACAGCTCCGGCGGGAAATAGCTGAAGGTGCCGTAGCCGCCCACCTTGGCCGGCGCGCCCTCCGCCGTGGCGTAGTTGACCGCACCCGACTGGCTCAGCGCGCAGTTGTTCTCCGCCACCGTCTGCAACGTCCGCTCCACCCGCGGCGGCGGGAACGCGCCCGCGACCCCGTGCCAGTCGGTCACCCACTGCCCTTCCAACTGGTAACCGAAGATCAGGTCCGACTTCTGCCCCGTCTCCGGTTCGCTGAAGTTCAGATAGTATTCGTCCGCCCACAGATGCTTCTCCAGCGCCGCCGCGCCCGCCTCCAGCCAGGCGTCGCAGCGCGCCCGGTAATCCGCGTCCCCCATCGCCGCGGCCATCCGCCGCATAATCTGCACCTGCGCCATGCGCACACCGCCGGCATGTGTCACGTAACCTTTCCAGCCCGGCTCCGGCGCCTCGAACCACTCCGTATCGCCCAGCCCGTGCGTATCGGTGCCCGGCGTCGGCATCGCCATCACCTGCGCCATGCCATAGGCCGGACGCAGATTCATCGAAAAGTCGTTGCAGCGCTTGAGCGAGTCCCAGAACTCGGCCAGCACCGCGTCGTCGCCCGATACCTGCCAGTAGCGGTCGACCATGATGACGTAGCAGGCCCCGTTGAGCACCGTCTGGTAGCCCACGTCCGGCGCGCTCAGGCCATAGCCGGGCCGGTTCGCCTCCTCCGTCGCCGTAATGCCCCCGAAGATCCACGGCGGCCGCCCGTCTTCAAACTGGTAGGCCTTGTAGCCCCGCAGCGTCGACAGCGCCGCCTCCGGAAAGAAATAAACAAGCGGGATGTTGCCGTAAAAGCTGCACGGCAGGCACTCGATCTGCGGGCAGCCGCGCGGGCATTCGTTCAGCCCGAACAGCCCGTCCTCCTCCCCGCACCAGTCCCCGATCGGCGGCTGCGCCTGGCCCCAGATGCTGCACTCCGGGACCAGATGCAGGTTGTTGATCAGCGCGTCGGCCAGCCAGCCCGGCACCTCCTCCGCGCCGTACAGCGCCTCCTGCCACGCGATCACCCGCTTCAGAAGCTGCTCGTGGTTGCCGGCCAGAAAACGGGCGGTGGACAGCGCGTCCGCATAGTGGCGCGCGTACATATGCGTAAAGAGTTCAGTATCCTCGTGCGAGGGCGCGCCGCCTGCGCGCCAGTGCGGCGCATGCCAGGCCAGGACCACGCGCACCGTCCGGCTCGCGCCCGCATCCAGCGCGAACGGGATCGCCAGCGCCGCGCCGCTGTCCTGCGCAGAAGGCGCCGGCAGCCCATCAGCGATGCGGCTCCACGCCCTCTTGTCGGCATTGAGCGCGCCCCCATCTGCCACCGCCGCGTCCCCGTCCACCACGGCCAGCACATAGGCCATCTCCCATGCATGGCCCTGCCGCCCGCTCTCCACCAGCACACCCGGCAGCGGGCCCGTCAACGGCCGCCGCTGCACACCCTCCTGCGGCCCGAAGCCGGGAAAGTTGAATACCAGCGTCCCGCTCTGTGCAGCGTCCTCCGGGTTGCGCAGGTGGAGCTCAAACACAGCGCCCGGCGCCATCGAGACCTCCGTGTCGCCGGGGATGAACGGCGACCATGCCCGCACACCCACCTTGACCGGGGCCGCGCAGTTAAACTCCATGTCCAAAATCGGATAGTGGCCCCAGTAGTCGATCGAGTCGGCGATGGCCGCGCCCGCAAGGCCGATCTCGTCAAACAGGGGCGCGTAATCGGTCGGCGGAAAGGTCACCGCGCTTTGGCTCGGCTGCGGCGTGTCCCGCTTGCCCAGCGTGTCCGAAACCAATATCCACGCGCCTTCTGCGCCGTCTTCGCTCTGGCAGGCCAGCCCCAGCACCGGCAAATTCAGAAGCGCTCGCGGCTCTACCAGGTGGTTGAAGATCGTGCTGTAGCCGAACATCCCGTTCGGCTACACGTCGATGCAGCCGGTATCCAGCCCGCCCAGCGGCATCCCGCACGTGGGCCGCGGCGAGCCGCGGTAAACGATGCCGGTGACGGGCTCCGCATAGCCGGCCGCCTCGAAAGTGCGCCAGCTGGCATGGAGCAGGTGGGGCGGAAAGAGTCGGTCACTCATCGTTCTCTCCTCAGCGATTTGGGACAGTGATTTATCTGCGGTAATAGCAACTCAACTATAGTCAATCCGCGACCATGAGCAAGGCGAGCGCAGGCGTCTCTCACGCCTCACTCTTCTCCACTCTCTTCTCGCTTTTAGGGTGTGGTCGGGCTGTACGGCGATGTGGCCGGGGATCGCTTACGTCAGCAGACGCTCCATCAGTTGAAAAAGACTGTTCTGAAACCCGCCGTCAATGACCAGCGAATGGCCGGTGATCGCGGCGGCGTCTTCCGATGCCAGAAAAACGGCCGCGGCCGCAACCTCCTCTGGCTGGACAAAGCGGTTCTGGGGGATCGTCTGCTCCCGTTTGGCGCGCATCTCCGCCGTCGGGTAGGAGTAGGCGGTCATCTCCGTCTCGGTCGTGCCGGGATGGATCGTGTTTACGCGGATATTGTGCTCGGCCCACTCCACCGCCATCACCTTGGATAACATGGCGACCGCCGCCTTGCTGGGGCCGTACGCCCCCCTGTTGTAATGCGCAGCGAGGCCGGAAACCGAACCGATGTTGATGATGTTGCCGCCGCCCTGCCCAATCATAAACTGCGCCGCGGCCTGGCTGCACAGGAAGGTGCCCTTCAGATTGGTGTCAATCACCCGGTCCCAATCCTCCTCGCTCAGCTCCGCCATCGCCGACCTCAGCGTGATGCCGGCGACATTGGCCAGAATATCGATCCGTCCCAGTGTTTCGACTGCTGTACGCATCAACTGCTCCACCTGGGAGCGGTTCGCGACATCCGCCCGGCAGGTCAGCGCCCTCCGCCCCAAGGCCTCAATCTCGCCCTGCACCAGGCGCGCTTTCTCGGCGGAAGCATGGTAGCCAACCACCACGTCCGCGCCCTCACGGGCGAACGCAAGACTGACCGCCTTGCCGATCCCGCGCGCGCCTCCGGTAATCACCGCGACTTTGTCCGCTAAACGCATCGCCTTCTCCACCCTTGCCGAGGCAACTAATCTGTTGAACGAGGCTGCCTCTCCTATTCACACTCTCGCCGCGCGCGCGAGCGCTTCATCAATGTGCCGCCGGATCACCTCCTCCAGCGGGGAAATTCGTGCATTCAACTCCCGCTCGATCCGCTGGGTCGACCAGTTGAAAATATTGGGCTGGTCGGGCGCCGATTCGTCGAACATGATGCTGGCATCGGGCAGGTGCGCCTGGATGGCGTCGGCCCACTCCTGCGCCGTGATCGCATAGGCCAGCGAATTGTAGACCGCGTGGTTCAGCTTCTCCTGCAAACAGAGTTCGGCAAACAGGTTCGCCGTATCGTCCACATGAATGATGAGCAGCCTCTGATCGCGGCGCGAGGGAATCGTGAACGGGTTGCCCGCGGCCAGCTCGTCGATACACTTGCTCTGCCAGGCAGAGAAGCCCTTCGTCCGCCCAGGCGCGGCCACGTTGGCGATGCGCAATCCGGGAATCTGCATGCCGTAGCGCTCCATGTATTTGGCCGCCATGAACTCATTCCACAATTTGTGCGCCATATAGACCGTAACGGGATAGCAGTGATCATCCTCCGTAACCGGGCGGTCGCCAAAAGAGTCCTGCAGACCGTAGACGGCGATGGTCGAGGCGTAAACGACGCGTTGAATACCCATCAGCCGCGCCGCCTCGAATACGTTGTTCATGCCCATCTGGTTTACCCGCATCGCCAGTTGCAGCTTCTCCTCGGACTCCGGCGGCAGGATATAGGCGAGATTGACGATCCTTTCCACGTCGTACTTCCGAATCGCGGCGATGATGTCCTCGAAACGGGTAACGTCTGCCACGACGATCTCCACATTGTCGAGGTCGGCCACCGCGCTGTAATCGGGATAGAGATCGAAGCAGATAACGCGCTGGCCCAAGCTGTGCAGACGCCTGGTCAACCTTGAGCCGATCAGCCCGGTTCCGCCTAAAATCAGAATGGACACAATAGTTCCCTGACAGTGGGTTTCTTGTTCATGGCGTGTTAAGGAAGGACGGTGCGCGCCAGCTCGTCGAACTCCTCCAGCGTGAGGGACGCCTGCGTCTGCAAACGCTCCCGCAGCTTGTCCAGGATCGATTCAACGTCCTGCGAATTGTACCGATGCCCGGTCACGTCCAATCGGGCGCGCACCGCTTCGCCGTGGAGAGTCGTGCTGCCGAAGACGACCGTCCGCTCCTGCCCGATCACGTGCGGGTGGACGCCCTCCATTGCTTCCCACAGTCCTTTGACGATGCAGTAGACATGAAGTTCGGCCTCGTGAATGTAGGCGTTTTCCCCCACCAGCGGCTTATTGATCTGGCGCCTGAAACCTGTAACTTCCTCAACGAACTTGGACAACTCTGTCAGCTTCTCCAGGCGGATACCCGTGGAAAGGCCATAGTGCGTCTCCAGCGCGACGACGACCTCCTCCAGTTTGGTGAGGCCGCCTTTGTCACCCAGGCCGTTGACGACCAGATCCGCCGCTACCGCGCCTGCACCCACCGCGGTCAGCACATTGGCCGTGCCCAAACCGAGATCGTCATGGCAGTGGATCATCAGCGGCACGTCGACCAGATTGCGTATCTTGCGCACAAGATGCTGCACGCCCGGCGGGCATCCGTAGCCGTCTTCGTAGAGGATCAGCAGGTCGATGCCGGCCCGCGCCGTCACCGAGTAGAACTCCTGCAGAATCTCCCACGGCGTGCGCGATACGTCGGGGTGACCGTAGGCCACGCGCAGGCCGCAGCGCTTCGCATACTCGATCACTTCAACCGTGCGCGGGATCAGCGCCTCCCTGGCCGGGCCAAGCTCCATGACCTGCTCATCCGACGCCCAGATGAGGATCGGATGCTGGAGGACGTCGACCTGCGCCACTTCAAGCTCCTGGCATCGATCCACGTCCCTCTGCCAGTCCGCCGACCAGACGCGGGCAAAGCCGGTGATCGCCAATTCCGGGATCTCGCGCCTGATCAGTTTGGCTGTCTCGTAGTGGGCCTGCTGCGCGCCGACATAGCCGATATCAACCTGCTGCACGCCGGCCTCGTACAGCTTCTCGGCGATCAGCACTTTGTCTCGCGTCGTCATCGACAGTCCGGGCGTCTCCTCGCCCTCGCGGATCGTAGTGTCGCGCACATAGAACCGGTCGGGCAGATCGAGCGTGCCGCGCACCTCCTCGGTGTACATGTAGCGATCCAGACACCACTTGTCGGGCATGTAGTAGGGCCCGAACTCCGGCCTTGATTTGCTGGACATGGCGGTTCATTCTCCATCACTGGCAAAAGGGTGTTCGTAAATTCGTGGAAACTACTCGGCCACGACTAAATTGCGATCCTGAATGAGGCGAGCGAAGGTGATTGCTCTCTCCGCACTCCTCTATACTCTCTCTTTGCATTTGGGCGGTCGGGCCTTCGGCCCTCCCTTGTGCAGGGGCTGCGCCCCCGCAACGCCCCCCTCCAAAACCATCCCTCATCGACCGTGTGTGCTCATTCCAGCAGCGCCGCTCCAGTAACGTGGCTGCCGCCAACCGAATACGCAATCAGATAGCCTGAATGGCGGCAGGGATAAAGGGCTGGTCAAGACAGGCACTGTACAAGGCTTAGGAGTTACAATTCGTGCTTCAAAAGGCGTGCAAACGTTCAACGACCGGAGCCCTCTATCGAGAGAGTTCGCCCAGAAGCCGCGTGATCCCCCCATGGACCAACCGTTCAGCCTGCGGTTGCGGCGGCAGCCAGGGCCGGTTCCGCGTTGGATGGCCCCATGACTCGTAGCCGCCGGCCGGTCCCAAATCATAGTCCTCTGCGGTCGCCACGTACCCCGTTATCCCATTAGTGTGGCTGAAGACAAACGTATGCCGGAAGGGCGACACCGCGTCGGCGTACAACTGGTACTCGGCAAACATCTCGCTAGTAAACGTGAGCAAACACAGCGCGTCGCCGACGGCCAGCGCCCGCATCGAAAGCGGATGAAACTGCCGTTCGCCGCTCTCGGCAACTGCCAGCAGCTCGCGAAAGCGCGTGCTGTCCGGGTCCTCCGCCAGCGCCGCCCTGCATTCGGCTGCTGTCGGCGGCTCTTCCAAAGGAAGGGGCAGATCGAGCGAGCGCGCTCTGAGCGCGCCAGGCGCAACCGGCCGCGCGTTGGCCAGCGCCTGCGTGACGGCAAACGCCAGCGAGAGCTCGGCGGCTTCACACGCGCCGAAACCGCCGCGCAAAGGATGGCCGTTGATGTTGCCGCAACAGCCTTGCGCGAACATGAATACGCCCTCCGGCTCACCTTCTCTTGCCAGCAAGTCGCGCAGATGCCTGACTGCGTAGCCCGGAAAGTCCGGCCCGATCTCCTCGCTCAGCCAGTGGACGATCACGGGATGGGCGGCGTGCGAGAAGAGCACCGCGATCCGTCTGCCGTCCGTATCCTTCGCCTCGAGAACGTCCACCCACGGCACCATCGCGCCGTCGGCATTCGGCGCCATCACGATTTCGCCGTCCTGCATCAGGCGCCGGTTGTAGCCGATCTGCACAGGCGCGCGGCCCGCGTTCAGCACGCAAGGCCGCAGCGCATCATTGGCGCGCTGCACCAGCCCTGCGATGCAGTCAAACAGCCACTCGCCCGCCTCAGGCGTCATTTCGCGCCCGTCAACGCCCGGCGCATTGTGTGTCTGGGTTGTGGTGATGATGATGTTGCCGCTTGGGATATCCGTTGTCCGCTCGATGCGCCGTACAAGCTCGTCTGCATACTCGACGCTGAACGTCCCCATGTCTGTCGCAACGATGACAAGCCGGTCGCCGTCTGCGCCAAGAACCAATGCGCGCGCAAACAGGTCATCGTAGACAGCCGGCCTGTCCTTCACGCGCGTAATGACCGCCTCAGCCGCGCCGGCCAGCATGGAAGCGGCGCGCTTCATCGCTTCACCACCGGCAGCAGAAGATGCGACGGATACTCGGCGCTGTGGTAGATAGTCTGGTTGGCCGGCTGGCTCGGCAGGTCCTCACCGACCGGCGCGCCCGTGTTCGGATTCAGATCATAGGCCGGATAGAGTGATGAGGTCACCGCCAGCTGAAGACGATGACCCGGCTGAAAGGCCATCGAAGTTGCCAAGAACTCAATTGTGTATTGGTACACCCGGCCCGGCGTGATGGGAGAGGGGGCCGGACTGTCAATCTTGTCTGCCCCGGCGCGGTAAGAAGCGCGCATCACCGCCGAAGTCAACGGAATCGAGCTGCCGTCCGGCTGAAGATCGCACAGCAACGCCACCCAGTCCGTATCGACGCAGTCGCTGGCCGCGTAAAGGGTGATGAAGGCCGTGCCGGTTACTTCCAATTCCTCTGTCAGCCGCGCGCTGGTATAGGTCAGGACATCGGCGCGCCGCAGGGCGTGGCGATAGTCCATCGCCAGCACGTGCGAGTCCCTTATCGGATCGGGCGAATCCGCGTCTTCCACTGAGGGCACGGGATCTTCGGGATCGTATATATACCGGTCGCCGGCCTCATCTCCGGGCGGCGTCCAATCCAGCGTCCCGTAGCCGCCCCCCTGCTCCGGTTGCCTGTCGCCTTCGGGCAACACATCCGCCGCCCCGCCGCTGTGGAGATAGAGGGAAACCTGCTCCATTCCGCGCACGGGCCACGCACGCTCGTCCCGCCAGCGGTTGCGGCCCATGGTGAAAATCCTGACTTTGGCATCATCGCCCTGCCCGTTCTCCTCGCCCTTCAGCCAGTAGTCGAACCAGCGCAGATGAACCGCCCTGATGTCCAGCACCGCCTCTTGTGTGAACGCCAGATCGCCCAGGCGCGGCTGCGGATTGGCCGACCCGGCATGGTCCCACGGACCCACAAGCAACCACTGTCTGTCGGCCCCGGGTGAGCGGGCCGCCATCCCGCTGTACATGTACATTTCGCCCCACTGGCAGTTGTCAAACCAGCCGGTGATGTGCAATGCAGGCAGGTCAACCAGTTCAAAGTAGTCCTCGAACGACATCTGCTGCCAGTACTCGTCGTACGTGTTGCGCTCAAGCCACGTGCGCCAATATGTGTTCGTGCGCCCGACCACCTTGTCGACATCCTTGAGCGGCCGCGTGCGGATCAGCTTATTAAAGTTGTAAGGCGAGGCCACGCCCGGCTGATGCGAGGTCAGCGGCTCGAACGGGTAGTGCTGCATCGTGCGCCCGCCGGTCATGTTCAGCCAGCGGAACTGGAAAACGGGGAACTTCCCGTTCATATAGTTCTCATCGTGCATCCAACGCATGCCGCCGGTGACCGAAGTGACGACCGTGGTCAGGTGCGGCGGACGCTCACGCGCGGCAAGCCACTGCACGGTGCCGCCATACGACCCGCCCATCATGCCGATCTTGCCGTTCGACCAGGGCTGCTCCGCGATCCACTCGATCGTGTCGTAGCCGTCCTTCCCTTCATTTACGCGCGGCTCGAAATGGCCTTCCGAATCGAAGCGCCCGCGCGCATCCTGCAGCACAACCGCATACCCCCGCGCGCTGAAGAACTGGGCAGCTTCCACCATGCGGGGCGCGATGTTGTCATAGGGTGTGCGCGCAAGGATGACCGGGTAGGCTTCCGCCGCCGCCGGCAGGTAGATATCGGTCGACAGTTTGACCCCGTCGCGCATCGGCACGCGCGTGTCCCACATAAAGCGAATGTCGTCTTCCAAAACGCACCAATCCTTTGCTTGCGAATGTGCGACGAGGGGGAGAGCAGGAAGGATTCTCTACCGGTTCTCCGCAGGCTGATGGCAGTAGATGTGCCCCGATTCGAATGTCTGAGGTTCGGGCAGCCTGGCAACCGTAACGAACAGTATTCCGTGACGCTTCAGCGACATAATGATCAGAGGCGTCGCCTCGACCGTCGTCTTGTGAATGTCGTGGGTCAGGATGAGCGCGCCCGCCGCCGACTCGATGAACCTGGCCGCCACGGCCAGCCTATAGTCGCTGAACGCAGCATACTCCGGGTACAGACGCCGCGTCAACTAGCCGCTCAACGACCCCTCCAGCAGGCCGCGCATGAACAGCTTGCCAAGCAGCAGGTAGACCGCAATCGTGGGCACGGACGCGATCAGCGCGGCGGCCATCTGCAAGTTCCAGGGGATGACGCCCATGCTGGAAAAGTTCTTGATGGCTACGGTAACCGGCGCCCGGGCCGGGTTGCCGAGCACAACCAGCGCCATCAGATACTCGTTCCAGATCCTTGTGCACTGCCACACACCCACCACCGCAAAGGTCGGCCCCGAAAGCGGTAAAATGATGCGGCGGTAGATGCCGAAAAAGTCGCAGCCGTCAATCTTCGACGCGTCCACCAGCTCATCCGGGACACTGGCATAGTACCTGTAAAACAGGAGCGACGTGATCGGTATGCCAAAGATGCAGTAGGCCATGATGAGGCCGTTCACCTTACCGTAAAGGCCCATAAACTGCAGGACCCAAACCAGCGGAATAAGGATCCCCTGGCCGGGCAAAAACATCCCGAACACGAACAGGAACAGAATCACATTCGAGCCGCGAAAGCCCCACTTGGCGAAAATATAGCCGTTGATCGAGCCCAGAAAAGTTGAAACGATGGCGCCCGGAATCGTGATGCGCACGCTGTTCCAGAAGTTGGAATCCATCTGATTCCACGCCTCGCGGAAGCTGCCCCAGTCGAGGCTCCTGGGCATATTCCAGATCTCGAATGAACTGATGTCTTCGAGCGGCTTCAACCCGGTCAGGATCATCACATAGAAGGGCACCAGGTAGAAGGCGGCAAATGCAATCAGGACGGCATATTTGGTGCTGCCGACCAGGAGACGATTCAAACTCATTCTCTTTCCTCACGCAGAACGCTGAGCAGATAGGGCAGGACAACCGGGATGGACAAGAAGAGCATGAAGGTGGCGACCGCGGCGCCCAGGCCGTAGCGGCTGGAGCGAAAAGTCTGCTCGAACATATAAAAACCGAGCGTATCGGTCGCAAAACCGGGGCCTGTGCCGATGATGCTGGGAATCTCGAAGTTGCCGATGGAGCCGGCGCCGGTCAGCACAATCACGGTATAGGTGACCGGCCGCAGCATGGGGATGTATACATGACGATAAAGCGCAATTGTGCCGGCGCCGTCGATGACCGCCGCCTCCCGCAACTCGTCGGGAATCGCCCGCAGACCGGCGAGGTACAGGGCCATGACGAAGCCGGAAAACTGCCACGCGCCCATAATCGTGATCGCCAGCATGCCCAGTTGGGGGTGCATGTACCAGAGGGGCCGGAAGTTCTCGAACCCCAGGTCGGCAATCAGCAGATTGATCCCCGCCGACGGCACCTGCAGCCAGCGCCAAGCCGTCCCGCTGACCACCGCCGAGACGGCGAACGGCATCAAAAAGACGGTGCGAAAAAACGCTTCGCCCCTGATCCGCTCATTGAGAAGCGCGGCGAGCAGAAAGCCGATGACGATGCATTGCGACATGTAGCCGACCGCAAAGAGGACGAGGTTGCGCAGGTCGATGTGGAAGCGGGGATCGTTGACCATACGCTGCCAGTTCTTCAGACCGGCAAAGGAGAGATCGAGCGTTGGACGGTCCCAATTTGAGACCGAGATGTACACCGTCCAGCCCATGAAGATGTAGATGAACACGGCCACCGCGATGATGGACGGGGCCAACATCAGGATCGCGACCTTACGGTCGTCGGAGAGCCACTTTGGCAGCAGCGCCGGAAGCGACTTTGCCTTTGCGGAAAGTTCGGAATGCATGGCCTGATTCAGGTGCTTGAATGGGAGGGCGGAAAGCGGATAGAATTGACGTCTATCCGCTTTCCGTGCGAAGCCTGCGAATCAGTTACTCGCCAATGCCGGAGTCTTTGGCGGCCTGAATCAACTCCTCCTGCGCGCGGGCAACGTCACCGTGCCCGGTCAGCATGTTGTTCACAATGTTGCCGAGGTCGGTCACAAAGCTCTGCCGCACAAGGCCGCCAATGAACGGCAGCAGCTCATGCGTCTGCCAGGCGTCCATCGACTCGCGTAAATACTCGTCGTAGAGGCCCACGTCGCCGTCCGTGCGCACCGGAATCGAGCCCTTGAGGGGATTGAAGGCGTCCTGTCCATCTTTCGAAGCCACGACCTTCAGCCAGGCGATGGCGTTGTCGCGGTTGGGCGCATTCTTGGGCAGACCGAAGGAGTCGGCCACCCAGACATATTTGTCCTGATGATTCGGGATGTCGGCCCATCCGACCAACTCTTCGATCCCTTCCGACTTGATGAAGCCCCAGAACCAGTCGCCCATCAGAATAATCGCCGGGGTCTCGTCGTAGTCGGCGGCAAAGCGCTCCACCTGGTCGCCCCAGCCGACTTCCAGCCAGTCGCCGGAGGCGTATTCCATCGCCCGCATGTGAAGCGCCAGCGCCTCCGCGACTTCGGGCGTATCCCAACCGACCGAACCGTCGAACAGGCCGAGATAGGTCTCGCCGTCGGTCACGCTGTTGAGGAAGTAGTTGTAGGTGTGGAATGCCAACGCCCCCAGAGACGCCCCGCCGATGGCCGGGATACCGGCCTCCTTCAACTGTTCCGCCACAACGAAGAACTCGTCCCAGTTTGTGGGCGGCTCGGTGATGCCGGCGGCCTCAAACCTGTCGACCCGATACCACATGATGTTCTGGCGATGGATGTTCACCGGCACGACATAGGGCGTCCCTTCGTAGGAGACGTTATCGATTACCGACTGCGGGAACACGTCATATAGCCCCTCTTCCGAAAAGAGGAAATCCAAACCCTCCATTCTGCCCGGCACGACGTGATCCTCGACGACGCCCACGCCGGCCCAAACCTGGAACGAGTCCGGCGGCTCGCCGCCCAACATGCGCGTCTCCAACACCGTCCTCATGTTGACGCCGTCGCCCCCGCCGATTGCCGCATTGTCGAACTCGACATCGGGATAGCGTGCGTTGAAGACCTCGATGATGGCGTCGAGGCCGGCCAACTCGCCGCCACCACTCCACCAGGAGAATACCTCTACCGTGCCGCTCGGATCGGCGGCCTCCATCGACATATCTGCCGCCGGCTCGGATGTGACCGGCTGGCAGGCGGCCAAGGTCAAAGACACAATGATGAGTAGAACCAGGCAAAAGCGTTTCATCGTTCCTTTCCTCCTCGTGAGTGGTTAATGACCAGGCAAGCTCGGCTGCATGGTGTCAATAAAATTAAATTTCTTTGTTTTGCGTGGGGCTATTATAGCATTAGGGTTTCATGTCAACAATCGCGAAAATATGTCAACGTCCTGGCGGCGAAATCTGACGCAGCGTGGATGGGGGCGTAAGATTTCGCGGATGCTGCTTATGTGTCGACTGGGAATGTGGGGAATCGCGTTCGCCCTCTAAGGAGGGGGAGACGCGCTCGACCTCATGGGCCAGATTTATGAGCGGGTGTACGGGGTGGGCGCCGCGGTCGGCGCAATCGTAATTTCGCCGGCGGATGTGGACCGCTGCAAGGACAGCTATGCTCTTATTGTTGGACCTGCGCTGCGAGGCTTATATCAATCAGAGGTCAGGAACTGGCGCGCCCAGTTCAGCCGAAAGTTGCGCGGCAACCTGCATGACGGTCTGGGCGAAATGGGGCAGCTGCTCATGGGTGATGCGTGTGGTCGGCCCGGAGATACCCAAGGCCGCGATCACCTGCTGGCGATGATCCTGGATCGGCGCCGCGATGCAGCGCACACCGGCAAAGGTCTCCTCATCGTCGACCGCATAGCCGTCGGTGCGCACGGTTCCCAAATGACGCTTGAGGAGGGAAGGCTCGGTTATCGTCTTGGCCGTGTAGGATGCCAGGGGCGCGCTCGCGACCCATTCCTCCGTGACGGCATCTGGCTGGGCGGCCAGCAGCGCCTTGCCCAGCGCCGAACAGTGCAGCGGTCGGCTCGTGCCCAGGGCGAAATTCACGCTCAGCGCGGCCTGCCCCGGCTTGTGGGCGATATAGATCACGTTATTGGCCTGCCGCACGCCCAGGTTGGCTGTCTCGCCGCTCTCCTCCCGCAGCTTCGTAAGGAAGTCGCCGGCAACGTCAGGCCAGTCCAGCAGCGTCGCAACCTTGCCGTAAAGTTGGAAGAACGTGGCCGGATTTGAGGTGAACTCGCGCGTGCGTTCATCCTGCAGCAGATAGCCCTTCGCCATCAGCGTATACAGCAGACGATAGGCCGTGCTGCGGTCGATTCCGAGCGCGTCCGCCACATGTGACGGACGCACGTGGCCGTCCAGCGCCATCTCCAGCGCCGTCAGGCCCCGCTCCAGCGATTGTACCAACTGCTGCCCCCGTTTCCGTTGCATATCACTCCTTGGGTGTTGCGTAATTCGCACATGCAGCGTATCTTGTATACCATATACGCATTACTGTCAATCGTAAAGTCAGGGCAGAGATGACTCGCTGAATGAGCGCCTACCGGGTCTGGCATGACGATTAATGCATCTCGCGGCGGGCCACCTTTATGCCCGGCGGCTCCTTGCGCGATGCAGCGGTTCTGGTGGTTGGCAACCGGCGAAAAACCGTTCAGACAGCATCGGCCCAAAGCTCTGGGATGTCTCCAGGATGATGTGTGCATCCCCAAATCGGGGACAGCTTCTTACCGCCGCCGCCCCCCGGACGCCGCGAGACGAACAGGTCACAGGAGGGACCCATGCGGAGCGCAGTCCGCTTTGCTCAGTTAATCCTCGAGGGTAACATCGAAGCCATTATTATCGTCTCAATCGCGCTAGCGGTTGTGATCTGGTTGTTCATACACATCTACATACTCCCCGACAGACGGTGGAAGCAGCCCTCAGGTCCGCAAGAGCGCACCCACTTCTACCGCAAAAAGAAAATCACGGCGCAGAAAAAACCGCCCGACGCCGTGCCCTAACGGCCGGGTGGAAGAGGTACTCGTCGAAAAAAACACAGGCAGCAGTTTCAAGGACGTTTTCAGCAAGGAAAAACTGCGACATGGCAACGGTTGAACTTATTTGGCAGAAAGTTTCCACCACCGGCGGAGACGAAATTCATCGCTGTGAAGTCAAGGCCCGGAACGGCAAGGACGCGTTGTGCATGGAGGTGCACGGGGGGAAACTGACGGGGGGAGTACACATCGTTACTGCCTACTACTGGTTAGAAGACAGCCAGCGTTCCATACCACTCTACCCCTATGGGACATCCGGCAGTCTCGATGACGCGAGGACGGCGCTGACGGCGTGGTATTTCGAAAACGCGCCGACATTGCTGGCGACGCTGGCCGGGTGAGGACGGGGTTCTCTTCCCAATCCGTTGGCCGAAGCCCGCCTACCAGTACATGAACGACCGCGAGGACGAACGGGCACATTGGTCAAGGGTGAACCGGGGTTCATCGACGGCAACGGGCGCCGCTCAATCGATATCTGGTCGCACGGCGGCTACTGTTTTGGAGTACCTTCATCCTCTCCCACGTCGGCGAAATTTGTGATTGTTACCTCGCCTTCGGGAAAGTCGGCGACGATCTTCAATTTGCCCCCAACAGCCTCAATATAAGAACGGAGACTGGAGATGTATACGTCCGCCCGCTGCTCCAGCTTGGAGATCGCGGGTTGGTTCACCTCCAGCATCTGCGCCAGTTCCTGCTGGGTCAGCGCCCGCGCCCGGCGCAGCTCGTGCAACGGCATTTCCGCTAGCGACTCCCTCTTTGTCTCGTCAATGCGACGTCGGCGTTCTGGCGAGAACCCCTTGGTCAACTTGCTGAACGAATGGCGTCCACTCATTCTATCAAGCCCTCCCTTCTCAATTCCTCCAGATGTTCATCGTAGAGGTGATCGGCGACCGGCACGTACTCTTCGTAGAACCGATCGTTACCGCTCTTGTCTCCGCCGATAAGCAGTATCGACATGCACCTGGGGTCGAAGGCGAAAAGACCCGTAAGAGTTTGCCGCCGCTCTGCGTTCGAAGCTCGCGCATCACTCGGTGGCGTGAACTTCTGACGTCCGGGGAGTAGGGATACGGCAACTCAGGACTATACGCCATCAACAGTTCGATCCTGGCCACCACGACGTCCTGCTGTCTCTCCGAGAGTGTCTGCCACCACTGCCCAAACACGTCCGTTTACTCGACCGCACTAAGACATGAATGTAATTTATTCCTAATAAGGAATATTCTGCAAATGAAGTCCAGACATAGCGTATGCGTTGACCCCCGCGGCGGGAATTCCGTCCCAGATAGATATTTGACGGATCGTGGGGGCTCAGCACATCATGGTGGCCGGGCAAAACGCAGGGAAGCCGGGGTCTGATTCACGTGGAAGGAGAACAGAGATGCCAAACGGACCAGAACAAAGAGCATGGGAGCGGGGCGAGACCCAACGCACAATTGATCTTATCAGACAGGAATTGGCAGAAGTAAGGGGAGAAGTGAGCGCCGATGACTTCCAATCAGTGGTATCATCCGCTGCGAAGGAAGGACTGGAACTTCACTCCTGGAACATTGCGCCCAGCGGAAGGATTGTAGCAGTGTTTTATCCAGCAACTGACGAGGCCCTGGATCGACAAAGAAAGGCAAGTACATAGGCGCATGGGAGCGTCCAATACGGGGCCTGGAAGATTCGACGCTCCCACCAACTCACACACCACCCCGCCCCGTCCGGATCCCGCATATACTGATAAGGCGGATGATCACTTCGCACAGGCGCGATGCCGAAGTTTGGTCCCCGGCGAACGCCAACGCCGCGTGCCCAATGCCCCACGCCGTAAGGTATAGTCCCAAGGGTCAAGAGACCGCCTCAGAACGCCTACAGCGTGGCCAGCGGCAACGTTAGCAGGTCGATGGTAAGAATGATTCGGGAGAAGTACTACATTCGTTACTCCTCCTCAGGAGTCGTCCAAACGCCGATCTGTGCCAGTCTTGGATCGGCTGTTTCTGAAATGTGAAAAATGTAGGCGGACGTCACGTCGGACAGAACGACATCTATGCTGTCCCTGGACTCAAGCGTGAGGGACGTTGCTGTGATGACGGGCTTTCCCTGAACGAAGACATGGTTCACAGTGAACACCTGATCCGACCTCATATCATTTGATATACGGAGCAGGGGTGCACTGTCGGTTAAGTCCAAGCCTTGAAAGAATTCATCTTTCAGCAGTTCGTCGAGATCATGCAAAGATGGGGGGTTGGCTCGGATTAGAACGCCCCGCTCTTCACTTTCGTCGTCCGCATCCCATCTGATGAATTCTACCGCGCCTTCGATCTTTTTCTCGCCAGGGTCAATCATACGAAGGGAGACGTCCATCTCGTATTCTACTGAATCCTGAAAATCTCCCTCAACGCACTTCACGAACTCCATATCTTTGAAGTCCTTGCTTTTCCGAAAGACCCTGTCATAGCGCGTCTTATACTCTTCGCATTCATCCATTGATGTAAGTGGAAGATTGAAGACGATTTTGTTAGTCAAATCTCCATCGGACAGATCGTCCAGATCACGGAAGAAGAGCTCACTCTTCATTTTCGTGGAGCATCCCGCTACCACGAATAGCAAAGCGACGGTGATGATGATTTGAGTTACACGTTTCATTTGGGGGATTCTCCTTTTATATAGGGCTGATTCCACTCGATCACCATGACGGTGGGCGTGTTCTTTCTTCGCGCGGGCGCTGGTCAGCGGCTGAAACATCCAGGCGATCAGCAGCCGCACCAGATCATAGAGGAGAATGGTCCCGATTCTGTTCACGTCGGCACCTCCTTCGGGGTACGGCTGTTCCCCGCGCGCGCGCGTCAACGACAAAGGGCGCCGCGACGTCCCGGAAGAACGTTTGTCGTTTGTACTGCAATGGGATTGTGCTACACTGTGAGGTATCCTTGAGTCTCGTCTCACGGATCACGGCCCGTGCTGTTGCGCCAGCGACGGGCCTTTTTCGTACCTTACCGCAGACTTTACCACACCCCAGACCCATTTTCAATGGTTAGCGAAAAAGTTCCCGAAAGAGGTTCCTTTCAGAGGAATTCGGGTCCAAAACAGGTCTTTTCGTGATATTACATATGTGGAGATTAAGCTATTTCGCGGCCCCAATTGACCCGGCTGCGCTGCGGTCAATCGCGTCGTGCTGGCGCAGATAGAGGCAGATGCAGCGGGGATTCAGATTAACGCCCCGGCCCGTACAACTCGTTTCGTCGATGGCAACCTGGGCAGCTGCCAGATCACGATGAAATGCCTGCCCAAGCTATAGGGCGTCACAAGCCCACCTACTCACACACCACCCCATCCCCATCAGGATCCCGCATATACTGATAAGCCGGATGATCACTGCGCACGGGCGCGATGCCATGCCGCTCCGCCTCAGCGCAGGTGATGCGCCCGTTGCCGTTATCGTCGTACAATTCCAGCGGATCGCCCTCCACCTGCGGCCCTGACTGCTGCTCGGTTTCTGAACTGGCCGCGGGCGTAGGCGTGACCTCTTCAGCGGCCGCAGACCCGGATTCCGTCGCGGCGATGATCTCCATGGCGACGGAAGGACAGGACTCAAGCACCGCCAGCGCCGCCTCCGCCTCGCGGGCATCCATCGACAGGCCGTAGCGCCGCTTGACGGCAACGACCCGGTTGACATACCAGCACTTGTTCAGCGCCGGCAGCCATTCAGCCACATCCTTGGCCACCTTCTGGTCCCGGTTCACTTCCGGCGAGGCAAAGGTCAGGTTGAGCGGGTCGCTGGCGAACGCCAGGCGCGTGAAGATGTCGGCCGCGCACAGGCCGCTGTCGTGCGCTTCACTGCGGGCCACGATATGCTCGATGTCGACATCCTCCCCCCAGTCGAACGTCTCGCCCGTGTACGGGCTGTAGAAGCTGCCCTCCATCTCCGCCATGATCTGCGCTTCCAAACTCTGCGGATAGCGGTAATCGTCCGACTCGTACGGCGTGCAGCGGTTTTCCGCGCGGATGGGGATCCCTGCCAGCCAGTTCGCCGACGCGGCCGCTGCTTCCAGCGCGGCCACGCGCGCAGTTAGCTGCTCCTGGTCGGCCGTGAGCAGATTGAACTTCTCCGCCAGCCCCTCGAGGGTCAGCACCCCCTGGGCTCGCAGCTGCGACGTGCCGAGAACAACCACGACCGCCAACACCACCGCGATGCCGACACCTATCTTGACTTTCATGCTCCGCCCCTGGGCCGAGAACAGGCCGCTTTTGCGTGATTATGTCCCTTTCGAACGCCAGTGTCCCCGAGTCTAACCGTTTTTGGTCACTTTAAGGCAATTCTAACCATACCGGACCGCAAAAGCCGCATCATGCCGCCCCGTCCCGCAGCCGACCAAAAGTTCCAATTCGCCGACCCGCTGCAAGCCGCTCTGAGCGCCGCTTTCGAGCGTGCAAATGTCGGAAGACCCGATTACAAACACTCGGAAACACTCGTGAACACTCGTCTAACGCTCATACAGCGCTCATATGAGCGCTCCTGTGCCGGGGCCCGCCATCCCGCAAATCCTGATTCAGACAAACCGCCCCGTCCGCAAAAACATAGAGATTGCAAACCAAATTCAGGTACTGTAGAATATCGGCCACCCCCGGCACAGAATCTAGTCATACAGCCCAAGAGGAGAACCCCGTGAACGCTAAGCCCATGAGAAGACGCGAATTCCTCCAGTTGACAGCCGGTGCCATCGGCGGGGCAACCCTTCTCGCCGCCTGTCAACCGGTCGAATCACCGGCCGCTTCCGACGACGGTGGTGGCGCAGCCGCCGAAGGTATCCAGCTCGAATATCTGGGCTACGAGCCCGACGAAGTACACGGCGAGGCATTCGACAAGTTCAAAGACGTCATGCCTGACGTGGACATTCTCATCAGCCCTACCATCGGATCCTGGCCGGATATGCTCGCCAAGATCAACGCCCGCATCGCCGCCGGCGATCCCCCCGACATCGCCATCGTGGCCACCTATGGACCGCCCAGAATCTGGAGCAAAAAGGGCATCCTCGTCGATCTGAATCCCTATCTCGACGCAGACTCAGACTACGACGACGACCCCGTCGCGCCCGCCCTGCTCCAGCTCTACACCGTTGAAGGCAAGCTCTTCGGCCTGCCCAAGGACTATGTTACCCACGCCGTAATCTACAACAAGGGTCTCTTCGATGAAGCCGGCGTCGCCTACCCCGAAGACGGCTGGACCTGGGCCGACTGCCTCGAAATGGGCCAGCAGCTGACCTCCGGCGACGGCCAGGACAAGATCTTCGGTTGGATGACGCAGACCGGGCCCTGGGCCAACGAACACTGGATGTGGGCCAACGAGGGCAAAGGATACTTTGACCGCTGGAACTGGGACCTCACCACGCCCACGGCCAACGATCCGAAGAATATCGAAGCGATAGAATGGCTCGTGGACACCATCCTCACCCACGATATTTCACCCTCGCCCGAACAGTTGTCCACGGAAGGCGCCAGCTCGCGTCAGCTGACAGGACGCATCGCCATGTGGGCCAGCCACACAATCGATACCGTCGCCCTGCTCCAGAATACCGACAAGATCGACTGGCATGTCGTGCGCAACCCGCGTGCCTTCGAGGGCGGCCCCAAGACAACGATGATGTGGACCTCCGGCTTCGGCATCGTCGCCGACACAGACCATCCCGACGCCGCCTTCGCCTTCCTCAAGCATATGTCGATCGGCGAAGGCGCCCTTGTGCTGGGCAGAACCGGCTTCTCCATCCCCGCCGGCCGCCCCGAAGGGTTCGTCACCGAGGAGATGGCTGCCCGCGGCGGCGAAGTCTTTGTCGATGCCTGCTTCAACTCCGACCTGGCCGCCAACGACTCGCTCGGCGTCAACCACGGTGAACTGCTCGGCACCGCCGTCATCCCCAACCTGCAGGCCGCCTTCCTCGGGCAGATGACCCCCGCCGAAGCGCTCAACGAGATACAGGTGGTGATGGAGGACATCCTCCTCGACGCCAATGAGGAACAGTACTAAAGGTCTGATGTTCGCTCGGGTTCAGTCGCGGACAGACAGGTAAAACCGATCCGGAAGTCTCCCAAGCCTGCGATACACCTGGAATCGCCGCCGGCAACAGTGCGGCTCCAGGTGTGTCGCAGGACAGATTATGGCTCAGTCACAGGCATTGACCCGGCTCGTCGCCAAGACGAAAGAAAGCAATATCCGCTGGCATCGATATGAGGGCTACCTCTTTATCGCGCCCCTCATTATCGGCATCGTTGCCTTCATCTTCCTCCCGATCGCCGCATCCCTCTACATGAGCTTCCATACATGGGATATGGTCAGTCCACCCGAACTGGTTGGCCTGAAAAACTACGCCCGCCTGGTAAGCCGTGATCGTCTCTTCTGGAAGGTCTTGGGCAATACGTTCAGATATGCAGGCTGGATCATCGTGCCCTCCGTGACCTTCCCGCTCATTCTGGCGGCACTGCTGGACCGGCCAATCAGGCTGCGCTACCTCTACCGGCTTGCCTTCTTCCTGCCGCTGGTCACTTCGGTTGTCGCCGTCGGCCTCATGTTCCGATGGCTGTATGACGGCGAATTCGGTCTCATCAACTATGTCCTCTCCTGGGTCCGTATTGACGGGCCCAACTGGCTCAGCGATGTCTTTTGGGCCATGCCCGCCGTCGCCATGGTCACCGTCTGGCAGGGGCTCGGCTACAATATGGTCCTCTATCTGGCTGGCCTGCAAGGGATCCCCGATCACCTGTATGAAGCCGCCACCATCGACGGCGCAGGGCCATTGAGCCGCTTCTTCAGAATTACGATCCCGCTGCTCACGCCCACCATGTTCTTCATTCTCGTCATGAGCGTGATCGGCACCTTCCAGACTTTTGGCCTCATCTATGTTATGACCCAGGGCGGACCGATAAATTCGACCAATGTCTACATCTATTACCTCTGGCAGATGGCCTTCGGCAGCTCCAAGATGGGGTATGCTTCGGCTATGGCCTGGATCCTGGCCATGGTCATCTTTACAATCACGATGATCCAGGTGCGCCTGGCCAAGTTGTGGGTACACTATTGAGAAACCAGAGTTAGAGAAACCAGCGTTGATTGCGGCCTGAGCCGGCGGTAGGGGAGTTGGCGAACGCCGAAAAAGGGGATACCCGTGCAAAGAGTTTCATCCATGCGCGCGGCGCGCGTTGAGCGTGTGGCCAGTCTCAAACAACAAGAGCTCCTGGCCAACACCGTTACCCACATTCTGCTGATTGTACTGGGGTTGGCCGCGCTGGCTCCCTTCTGGTGGATGATCTCAACCTCGTTCAAGACCGAATTCGAGGCTTTTCAGATCCCGCCAACCTGGCTCCCGCTGGAGCCTACTTTGGAAGCCTACGGCGACCTCTTCCTCGACCAGCCCTTTGGGATATTCCTCTATAACAGCGTCAAGATCGCGGTTCTGAGCGTCGGCGGCCAGCTCATTACATCCTCGCTCGCCGCCTTTGCCTTCGCCCGCCTCGATTTTCCGGGCAAAAATGTCCTCTTCATCATCGTCCTGTCGACAATGATGGTGCCCTATGCCGTCACCGTTATCCCGCTCTACATCGTCATGCACCGCGTCGGCTGGGTCAACACACATCTGCCCCTGATCGTGCCCGCCATGCTCAGCTCCGCCTACGGCACATTCCTGCTGCGCCAGTTCATGTTTTCGCTGCCGGTGGAGCTGGAAGACGCCGCCCGCATCGACGGCTGCAACTCCTTTGGCATCTACCGGCGCATCGCCCTGCCGCTTATGAAACCGGCCCTGGCCACGCTGGGCGTCTTCTCCTTTATGGCCTCCTGGAACAACTTCTTCGGGCCGTTCATCTTCCTCGACCGCAAATATCTCTTTACCGTCCAGCTCGGCGTCGCCCTCGTACAGAGGCAGTGGTACACCAGCTGGCCCCGCCTGATGGCCGGCTCCGTCGTCGTCACGCTGCCCGTGCTCCTGGTTTTCCTCTTGTTGCAGCGCTACTTTGTACGCGGCATCTCTCTGACCGGCATCAAAGGCTAGCGCTCTCTCTACCAGCCGCATACACGTTCCGCGCGCGCTGCACCGGCCGCGCCGGCGGTTGAGAGACTCCTGGTCAGTTTCGGAGGCGTGTTTCTAGAGGGACATTTCCCAGCCGCGTACGTTCGCCGCGGTCGCCGTGCCAGCCTCGATGACTAAGCCCAGCCGGCCGCTCGGGGCGTGGGGCAATGTATAGCCCTGAATCAGCTCGTCGTCGACGTAGAGCTCCGCGAACTCGTTGCGCAACAGAAGCCGCCAGCGCTGAGTCTGTCCCGGCGTGAAGGAAAGCGGCTTCGCGTCCTCCGGCTGAAAGGCGTAGCCGTCTCCGGTGGGTGATGTATAAGGGCCTGTCGTCAGTCGATCATCGCTTTGCGCCACCAACAGCGTGCCCGCGCCGCTCGGATCGCCTTCGATGAAGAAGCCGACGCCGCCTAGAGGACCGCTTAACTCCTGAAAGGTCAACTCCGCTTCCAGGATGCCCCCCCGCGCCAGGTCGAACTTCACTGGAAGGATCGCCAGCCCGCCGGCCGCAGCCGCGAGCTGCAGGCCTCCGTCCTCAACAGAACAGTCACCAGACCGCAGGCCGTAGAACTCGCACCCCTCCAGCCCAACCGGCAGCGGACGCCCCCTCAGCGCTTCATTGCCGGGCCACCAGCGCAGGCTCAGAATGCCCGCGGCGTCACGATGGACCGTTTTCAGCGGCGAGAAGTAGGAGTCGCAGCCCTGCTGGCGCGGCACAGTGTGGTGATTGAGCAGCAGCTGGTTGCCGCAGCGATAGAAGCGGGCAAAGTAGTTCAGGCGTTTGGGGCTGTTGCCCAGCAGCAGCCGCTGGCCGGGGTCGAGACGGTACGGGCCCGTCTGCGCCTCGGATGAGAGAACGTACATCCCGCACTCGCCTGCCAGCAGGTCCGACAGATGTCGCGACCCCAGCGCATGTGACTTGCCGACCCCCAGCAGCATGTAGTAGCGGTCGCCGATCTTCTCCACCGCGCCGACCTCGATCCGTTCGCCCCACAAGCCGGTCTCGATCACCGGCGGCGCAGCCCGAAAGTGACGGCCGTCATCGGACAGAACGCAGCCGGCCGTGCCGCACAGCCCCGGCGGACCATCCTTGGCCACCGCAGTGAGGAAGCCAATATAGCCCGGTCCGTCCTCCCGCGGCAGCACCCAGATGCAGTCCCAGCGCTGGCTTGTGAACATCGGGTCCTCTGCATACCAGCGCGGGTCCGACCGGCAGACATACGCCTCGTCGGGAAGCCGCCGCCACTGCAACAGGTCGTCCGACTCGGCGAAGAAGATCTCCTGGACCCCGTTGCGCTCTTCCGAAAAGTTGAGCATGAACTGGTCGCCGGCGCGCCAGACCATGCCGGTGCCCAGCCAGTTGGCGTCTGCCGCCTTGTGTATGATCGGCCCCCGGTCGGCAAAGTGGACCCCGTCATCCGAAGTGGCGACGCTCATGCCGTCATAGCCGCCCCCGGCGCGCATGCGGTGCAAATAAAAGAGATAGTGCGTGCCATCGTGGTAGTACAGCCAGGTATCCCAAAGCCGCGCCGCGATCTCCGGTTTGAAAATCATGCTCTCTCCTCACAATGTAAACTACGTGGGCCGCTCGGCGACTGCCTCCCAATGTATGGCTCAATGATAGCGCAGGCAGATGTGTCCGTACAGGGCCCGATCGGCGCCCATCATTCTCCCAATCCGGCCGCAGAACTGTTCCTGGCGTGCGTCCCCCGGACCGCGCAGGGCCATTGCATCGAAAATGGTGGTAGAATAGGCATGTGCTGAAAAGTGGAGAAGCGGTAGTGAAAAGTCACTCTGACGATTACCCCTTTATATTCTAGGCAGGAACCTGCCCCGCCCACACCATTAGGGAAACCTCGCATTGGGTTCTTACACAGATCTCACCGTCGCATCTTATCCAATTATCAATTCCAAGAGTACTGTCGTTCCAGAAGCAATGACTATCTTCCGAGAGACGGATCGTCACGTATTCACTCGTCGAGTGGCTGAACGAAATTCGCTAGTGTGGGGCGAGCCTGAGTGCATCGATGACGAAGAAACAGAATCGGCTATTGAGTACGCGTGTGAAACCAGCAAGGTTGTCGATCGCTTAAATGTAATGGGGTTCACGCTGCAGAGGGTTCGTGAGGAATTCGAATTAGGGCGGCAGACAGAATTGGAGGAGATGGGCCGTCATGATTCGGAATTCTTCGAAAATCTTACGTTCGATGCCTATGCCGCAGCATTCGCCAAGATCATCGCCGATCAGCTAAATCCATTTGATCAGCAATATCCAATTTTGGGGCATGTCCAAAACGAGGAGGGAAATGATTCGCTAATTGAATATATTTTGTGGAGCATTAACGACCCTTCATACGGTATTTTTAGGTTTGACAAGGATGTTCGCCTAGTCATTCGTCTAGCCTGCGAGGTGGCTCCACCGAACACCAATGTGGTTCAAGATATAACGGATATTGTCTATTCTGGGTATTACGAAGAAAGTGAGGCCGTTTGTGAAAAGGAAACAAGTGCTCTCATTGCGGGGTACCCAGAAAACGCGCCTATAATCATCCTGACTGAAGGGTCCACAGACGCAGAGTTCCTACAAGAAGCACTGGCACTCCTTTACCCACACCTCTCTGCATATTACTCGTTCTTCGATTTCCATGGCTCGCGGTCTCCAGGTGGGGCAGGAAACCTCGTTTCGCTCGTGAAAGCATTTTCTGCTGCGGGAATCACAAATCGAGTTATTGCGCTGCTAGATAATGATACTGCCGCTCACGAAGCCAAGCGTGGATTGAACGCGATCGTCCTCCCATCGAATATTGCTGTTATGCACTATCCCAACCTTGATTTGCTCCGAGCCTATCCTACACTCGGCCCTGGAGGCTCAGAATCTCTGGACGTAAATGGGCTTGCGGCGAGCATAGAGCTTTATCTCGGAGAGGACGTACTATGCGCGGAACAAAATACATTGACCCCCGTTCAGTGGAAGGGATACAATTCGACGCTGGGACAGTATCAAGGAGAGGTTGTGCAAAAGGAGAAGCTACACGACGCGTTTAGAAAGAAACTCAAGCGCTGTAAGGCAAATCCACAGGCGTCGCCAGACAAAGATTGGTCTGGTCTTTCGGCTATTTTTCAAGAGATTTTTCGGGCCTTCGAGTGTTCAGATGAATGATTCTTTTGAAGAGTGTAAGAAAAATTCAAGACCTTGTTCCATCCAAGAAATGCAAAGAGATCGATTGCCAGTTGGTCGGTCTGGAAGGATTCTTGAAAGGCTAGCATCGTTGCTCGCACACGGCAGCTCCGAAAAACTAGAAACTGAAAACTAACCACGAAAAACTGCAGTTATGATCCGCATCGGACTGATCGGCTGCGGCGGTATGGGCCAGTCCCATCGCGCCGCCTTCCAGAAGCTGAAGGGCCGCGCCCTCTTCACCGCCGCGGTCGACCCGGACCTGCCGCGCGCGCAAGCGACCGCCGACCTGATGGGCTGCAACACCGTCGCGGCCGACTACCGCCAAATCCTCGACCATATCGACGCCGCCATCCTCGCCGTTCCGCACCATCTCCACCATCCCATCGGCATCGACCTGTTGCGCCGCGGCAAACATCTGCTGATGGAGAAGCCGCTGGCCAACTCGGAAGCCGAATGTCTGGATCTGATCGAGTCGGCCGAGCGCGCCAACCGCACCCTCATGGTCGCCTACTGCATGCGCTTTCACCCGATCGTCGTCGAGATGGAGCGCCTGCTCAAAGCCAGAACCTACGGCGACCTCTTCCAGCTATCGATCTGGACCGAGCAGCATACGCAGGCCGAGCCGGGCAGCTGGATGCACCGTATAGAGACGCTCGGCGGCGGCCAGCTCTTCAGCCACGGCTGCCACTATATCGACATCCTGCTCGCCTGGATGGGGCAGCCCGTTTCCGGCACCCATCTCGGCACCAACTTCGGCACGCCCTGGATGGAGGGCGAGGGCACATCCAACGTCTCCCTCAAATTCGCCAACGGCGCGCTCGGCTACCACTTCGGCACTTGGGGCGCCAAGGGCACGCGGCTCAAATACGCATTTCATGCTCACTGCACCGAGGGCATGCTGGAAGGACAGATCAGCCAGGGGAGATTGCTGCTGCATCAGGGCGCGCTTGAAGCGGAGAAAGGCGGCGAGCAACTGCTGTTCGAGGCGCCGGTGGGCAAGCATCTTGAGAACGAGCTGATCCACTTCGTCGACTGCCTGGAGCACGACCGCCTCCCGCTCACCGACGGCCGCCGCAGCCTGCAAAGCCTGCGCGTGATCTGGAAGCTCTACGAAGCCGAAGCGCAGGGCGTGGTGGCCGACCTGCGCGCAATCTGAACTGCAGTCAATCGTACATCCCACGCACCACAGGCTAGGAATGATTATGACGACACCAACATTCCGTTTCGCCGTCATCGGCTTCGGCCGGCGCGGGCGCTACCACATGGAGAGCCTCGAAGCGATGGAGGAAGCGACGGTCCGCTGCGTCGCCGTGGCCGACCCGCGCGATCCCACCGCCGAAGAAGCGGAGCGTTTTGGTAACTGCTTCTACCAGGACTACCGCCAGATGCTGGCCAGTACGCCCGATCTTGACTTCGTACTCGTCGCCAGCTATGCCGTTGACCACGTGGAACATGCGCTGGCCGCGCTGCAGCGGGGGTTCCCCGTCTTCCTCGAAAAGGCCGTGGCCTTCTCCTGGGAGCAGACGGTGGAGCTGTATCAGGAGGTGGTCCGTCACCGTTATCCTCTCTTCGTCGGCTTCAACCTGCGCCGCTTTCCCGCTACGCTGGCTATGAAGCGCGTCATTGACGAGGGCAGCCTGGGCCGCATCCAGAGCGTGTTGGGGCACATCAACACCGGCAACCGCTGGTCGCAGGGCGTGTGGGAGCATTTCAGAACGCCGCCCTCGTCGCCTGTGGTTGAAGGCAAGCTCACCCACGACACCGACACCATCCAGCACTGCCTGGGCGCAGAGGTCGTCGACTGCACAGCCACCATCACGCGCAACATCTGGACCGAAGGCGACGATAGGCCCATGACCGCCGGCGACTCCTGCTCCATCTCCGGCCTGCTCGCCAACGGCGTCCTCTACACCTTCCATCTCACCACCTCCGGGCCGGATTACGAGCGGCGATACATCGTCAACGGCACGGCAGGGCAGGTAGAAGTAGTGATGCATACAGCGCGGCCCGGGCACCCGCCCGCTTCGGTAACCCTCTGGCGCAACGGCGAGGAGCCGCAATCGATCGAGCTGCCGCCGGCAGTCGGCGGACACGGCGGCGCCGACTTTCGCATCCATCGTGACTTCGTCGCCTGGCTCCAGTCCAACCCAACCGGCGCCTACGACCCGCGCTCCATCCTGACCGGCATGATCATCCCCTTCGCCGCGCAAGAATCCATGGCGACCGGCCGCCGCATCGACTGCACCGCGCGCCTACGTCAGGCCACCGCCGGCGTGAATCAAGAAACGAGCAGAGAGAAGTGAGACGCGGGCAAGAATTTCTCACGCCTCACTACTCTTCACTCTCTCCTCTCCTTTGAAGGGAATTTCGCCATGCGTAGCTATCGTGTAGGCGTTGTCGGGCTGCGCCGCGGCCTTGGCCCGGCGCGCGTCTTCGACCTCATGCCAGACTGCGAAGTGGTCGCAGGCTGCGACCTCGACGCGTCTGCCCTCGAACAGTTCGGCGCGCTCTTCCCCCAGGCCCACCTGTGCAGCGCATACGATGAGATGCTGGCGCAAGGGCTCGACATCGTCTTCGTCGCCTCCCCGGTCCCTCTGCACTGCCAGCATACCGTGGCCGCGCTCGAGGCCGGCTGCCATGTCCTGCAGGAGGTCACGCTGGCCACCAACATGGACGAATGCCGCCAGATCCTCGCGGCAGTGCAGACCCACCCGCGCCAGAAGTTCATGCTGGCCGAGAACTGCTGTTACTGGGCGCATATCCTGAGCTGGCAGGAGATGTGGGGCCAGGGCCTGTTGGGCGACTTCATGTACGCCGAAGCCGAGTACATCCACGATACGCGCCACCTGCTGCGCCAGGCGGACGGCTCACCCACCTGGCGCGCCTCCATGGCGCCCATTCACTACTGCACCCACAGCCTCGGCCCGCTGCTCAAAGTGACCGGCGAGCGCTGCGTCGCCGCCAGCGGCATGAGCGTCACCAGCGGAACCGGGGACCTGCCCGTCCGCGTTAAATCCGGCACCGAAGTGGCCATTCTGCAGACGGCCAGCGGCGGCGTGATCAAGATCCTGGTCGCATTCGGCATCACCCGCGAGCCGATGTTCCACTACTACTCGATCTACGGCACCGACGGCGTCCTCGAGACCTCGCGCCCGCCGACCAGCCCGCTGCAGACCAACGTATGGCTGGATTCGGTGCCGCACCTGAACAACATGATCGAGATGCCGGTCACCGAGAACGTGACCGACGCGCCGCCCGAGGCGACCCAGGGCGGACACGGTACCGCTGAGTACATGATGGTCCAGGACTTCGTCGCCTGCATTCGCGACGACACCCCGCCCCCTCTCGACATCTACGCCGCGCTCAGAATGGCGCTGCCCGGCATGTGCGCGCACGAGAGCGCGCTGAAAGGCGGGCAGATGGTGGAGATTCCGGATTGGGAGAGTTAAGTATCTGGATCGATCTCCGGCAGGGAACTCGCTACAGCTGACTCCGCATCTCCGCCGTGATCTGGTCCATCGCCAGGATCATGTAGCCGCAGTCGTCGCCCACCTGTAACCACTGCACACCGCGTTTCGCCATACCGAGCGCAAAGCGCGCGTCGGGCGCCATGCCGGCCCCAACGAACAGACCGGCCGCGCGCGTGCGGGCGATGATGCTGTCCACAGCCTCGATCACGGTCGGATGCTCCACATCGCCCAGTAACCCCAGTGACGCCGAGAGATCCCAAGGTCCCAGCGCGATCGAATCCAGCCCGGCGATGGCCAGGATATCGTCCAGTGCTGCGAACCCCTCTGCGTTTTCAATCTGGACGGCAACGAAAATTTCCCGGTTGGCCCGCTCGGTGTAGGCGTTGCCGCCGTCGCGCCCATAGTTGGCAGGCACGCGCGGTCCATAGCCGCGCTCCCCCAGGGGCGGATAGCGGCAGCTGTTTACAACATCCTGCACTTCGGCGGCCGAGCGCACCTGCGGCACGATAATCCCATCCGCGCCCGCGTCCAGCACCGGCTTGATGAAGGGTGTGCCGCTGCCAGGAACGCGTACCAGCGCCGGCTTGCTGCGCGCCTTCGCCGCCAGCAGATGCCCGCCCAGCGCCTCCGCGCTCATCATGCTCCATATCGATCCAGAAAAAATCGACCGAATCGCCGAGCGCATCGGTCGCGTGCGGGTCGGTCAGCGTGATCGATGCGCCGATACAGATATCGCCCGCCGCCATCTTGGCGCGAAAGGCCGCAACTGGTGAGGGTTGGGTGTCGTTTGTCATGGTCACCTGCGTTGGGAGTGGTGTTTGGGTGGCGCAACAGTTGTGGTGTGCTGCGCAGGTGCAGTGTTTACCAATTCAGACGAAAAGACAAACTGGAACTGCTGAGGAGAGAGGAGTGAGAGGACACCACCCGTTTTATGATCAGACTACCTGCGGTCAGTAACGCTCGACCTTGATCTGGTCTTCGTTTCTGCGCGCCTGCGCCAGGTCATAGGCGGTTTGCCGCTGTAGCCAGAATCCGGCGTTTGACCATCCGGCCTTCTCCAGGCGAATGGCCATTTCGGGCGAAATGGCCGCGTGGCCGTTCAGCACGCGCGAAAGTGTATGACGGGCCACGCCCAACACCTTTGCTGCTTCTGTGACGTTCAGGCCAAGCGGGTCCAGAGAGTTTTCCTTTATGCTGCGGCCAGGATGCGGCGGATTTTTCATAGCCATGATCGTCTGCTCGTGTTAGTGGTAAGCGGCCAAGTCGTCTGATTCTGCCCTGACAAAGCGGTGGTAATCAAGCAGTCGATTTCCATAGAATGGCCTGATTGAAAGATCGAATGCCAAGGTTATTTTACCACTCGCCTGCTGTACCGTGTTATGATTCCTCGCACCGGGCCGGTGGTGCCGCTCAGCCTCTTCTCGCAAGGAGCGGACAAGTGCCTCGGCGCCGCATAAACTGAAATAATGAACG
Organism: Caldilineaceae bacterium; assembly: GCA_965116395.1. Lineage (GTDB taxonomy): Bacteria > Chloroflexota > Anaerolineae > Caldilineales > Caldilineaceae > Bin5. The sequence goes on along the minus strand of OZ220684.1, from coordinate 2,116,051 downwards.
AATCTTACACATCCCGCACCAGGAGCACCCAATGACCGAACCCTCCATCAAAACAACCGTCGTCGGCAGCTACCCCTTGCCAACCTGGCTGGCCGCCTATCCGTCCGTCCCCAACCTGCGCGACGCCATTCTCGTCGTCCTCAAGACGCAGGAGCTGGCCGGGCTGGACGTGATCTCCGATGGCGAGTTGACCCGCTTCGACGTCAACCATCCCGAAACGAACGGGATGATCGAATATTTCGTACAGCCGATGTCCGGCATCTCCAGCGAAATGGGCCGCAAGGACGTGGACGATTTTCGCGCCCAGCAGGGCATGGGCTTCCGCACGCAGCCGGCCGCCGTGGTCGAAGGCCCGATCGGCGAAGGCGAAATGGACCTGCCTTCAACCTGGCAGATGGTGAAGGAGCTGACCGCCGCCCCGCTCAAGTTCACCGTGACCGCGCCCTACATGCTGGCGAAAACGCTGCTGGACCGCCACTACAGCGACCTGCCCAGCCTGACCATGGCCATCGCCGAAGTGCTGCGCCGCCAGGTCGAGGCGATTGACGCGCCCGTCCTCCAGGTCGACGAGGCCAATCTGACCGGTAACCCTGAAGACGCTACCTGGGTGCACGAGCCGATCAACCATGTGCTGGACGGCGCCCGCGGCGAACGCGCGCTGCACCTCTGCTTCGGCAACTACGGCGGCCAGAGCATCCAGAGTGGCTTCTGGGCCAGCCTGCTCGGCTTCCTCAACAACCTGCACGTGGACCACCTGGTGCTGGAGTTCGCCCGCCGCGGCTATGATGAATTGGAGGTCTTCACCGATCTGCGCGAGGGTGTCGCCCTGGGGATCGGGGTTATCGACATCAAGGACAACGAGGTGGAGAGCCCCGACGAAGTCGCCCGGCGCATTCAGAACGCGGTCGACCTGCTGGGCGAGGACAGGGTCAAGTGGATTCATCCCGATTGCGGCTTCTGGATGCTGCCGCGCTCGGTCGCCGACCGCAAGATGCAGACACTGGTGGCAGGCCGGGACCTCTTCCTGGGGCAAACGGCTGGGTAGGACACGCGTTAAACCAATGTGGTAATCAGGCAATCGTCCCTTTCCAGCGCCTCCGGTCTCAATGCCACGCCGAGCCCCGGGCGCTGGGGCGGTTGCATGCGCCCATTCTCCACCACAAATGGGTGATCGACCAGGTCGAGATAGAATCCCAACGTAAACGCGCGCACCATCTCCTGCATCCACGTATTGGTGGCGTGGGCGGCCAGGTGAAGGGAGGCCGCCAGCGTCACAGGCCCGGTGCAGTCGTGGAAGATCACACCCATGTTGTTGGTCTCGGCCATGTCAGCCGTCTTGCGCGCCTCGGTGATGCCGCCTGCCCAGGTTACATCTGTCATCACCACATCACAGGCATCTGCCCGTATCATCTCCTCTACAGCGTAGCGATTCATCAGTAGCTCCGAGGCACAGATGGGCGTGCGCGTCGAACTGCGCAGCTTGGCCAGCGTGCGCGGGTTGTCAGGCTTCATCAAATCCTCGAGCAGGACCGGCTTGTAGGGCTCAAGCGCCTCCGCAATGCGGCGGGCAGGCTGCAGAGCCCAATAGCCGTGTCCCTCCAGGATTATATCCATCTCCAGTCCCACAGCGTCCCGGACCTGCCGCCACGGCTGCAATCCTTCTTCGATCTCTGCAAACGAGATCGTCTGGCCGTGATTGGCGAGGGCGAACCGATCAAAGGGCCAGATCTTCATGGCGCGGATTCCCATATCGAGCAGCGAGCGGGCAAGTTCACCGGCATCGCCGCCGGGCTGCCAGGCTTCATAGTCCCGATAAGTGCCAGTTGCAGCGGAGTCCACTTTACGCGAGATATCCGGCGCCTTATTGCCGTACCCTGAGGATGCGCACGTGTTGTAGACCGGCACGCCCTCCGGATTGCTCGTCCCGCCGAGAAGCTGCCAGATCGGCCGGCCCAACTCCTGGCCCAGAATGTCCCAGAGTGCCACATCCACCGCGGACAGACAGCGCATCTCCAGTCCCCTATTGCCGTAGATGTGGGAGTTTTCGTAGGCCCGGCGCCAGAAAGCCTCGATCTGGCGCGGGTCTCTCTCCAGCAGCATCGGCGTCAATACCTCACCGATATAAGCCGTAACAGAGCGGGGCGTGTAATAGGTCTCTCCCAGGCCGACGATCCCGCTGTCCGTCGTCAGTTCAAGAAAGGTTATGTTGGCGAAGGGAGCGAAGTGGATGGTTCGTACGCCGGTGATCTTCACGATAGACCTCTGAAAGAAGATAGTGGACGAACACAGGGCAAGCGCTTCAGGGAGAACTATACAGCAGGTGAGCAGGTTGTAAAAAGGGGCTGTGCGGACCGTGAAAAACGGTTTGACAAGGGTGGTACTTAGATATAATAATATGTGGATAAGGCATGCCGCAACGATGCAAAGATCGTTGCATCCTGCCAGCAGCTATGATCCTTGGCGCAGGTGAAAGTGTCGTACCTGAGCCGGAGTGTGCGCTGGTGGAGCATGGTCATGACTTCCCAAAGCCCCAAGGAGTTCCCCTATGGCCTACGCTGACATTCAGAAACCCGCGCTTTCGTACCGCTATGAATTCGGCCTCAATGCGTTGGAAGCTGCCCAGGCATGTGTTGACGCCCATGGGTTCGCGGTGGTCAAGCAGGTACTGTCTGAGGAGCTGGTTGCGGAGCTTCAGGATGCGGTTCTACAGGCTATCGACCCGGACGGGGCATTGGGCCCCGGCGAGAGCTACACCCACACCTCCTTTGTTGAGCACGCACCCGTGCTGTGGCAACTGCTCGACTACGAGCCCTTTCTGCGGGTCCATCGACTTTTCTGCCAAGCGGACGAGCTGACCATCCACCGCTCAGCCGCGATCTTACGCAATCCCGGCTCGGCTCCCCTTTCTTGGCACTCCGACTGGCATGGATTCAACCAAGGCCCCCCGCAAAACGCCGGCGATGTTTTGAACCGGGGCCACTGGCCCTCGGGCCGCTGGCTCTACCTGACAGGCTCCTATCCTGAACACGGCGGACTGGCCGTGATCGAAGATTCCCACGTGGAAGACTGGGAGGGACCGGAAGGCTTTGCGTTGACCCCGGACCGGCGCTCATTCCACCGACAGGGGAGTGAACCGGTAAGCTATGTCGGTTTCGATGTGCCAGGCATGGTGCCCCTCTTCACGGCCCCGGGCGATATGATCATCTTCGCGGCGCGCACGTACCATGCCGCATTCTCCAACCAGATCGACCGGGTGCGGTTGTCCTGCGGCCTTGGCTTCCGGCCGCGCAGCTACTGGATCGACGCGCCGTGGCCGCTCCCTGAATCGGCGCAGGCGTTTATCAGGGCGTTGCCTGCACGGCATCAGCACTTTGTAGAAAACTATGTCGGTATTGATACGGCATGGCGTGGTCAATAGACGACCGCATGAGTAAACCATGACAGATTTCGGACAGCGACTTGCGTCGACTTAGAACCGTTGGCGCTCAGCCCCGCGGATGCATTTGACGAGAGTACGTGTTGTTGCATGCACTTCAACTGCTATCAGATCAAACTATCAGATCAAAGGAGAAGCGAGCATGAAACGGAACAAGCTGAGTCGACGTGACTTCTTGAAGCTGTCTGCCGTCACTGGCACGGGAGCCCTTCTGGCTGCTTGCGCTGTGCCGGCGGCGCCGGGGGGTGAGGGCGGGGCAGCTGCGCCCCCGGCTGTAACCACAACGATTAATTTCTGGGATTTCCCGTACTACTCGTCGTCTCTTGGCGAGCCTGGTTCCTGGCAGTGGGAGCGGGCGAATGCCTTTATGGACGAGAACCCAAGTATTGAGGTGGAGGTGCTTCCCCTGACGTGGGAGCAGGGCAGCAAGGTGACAACGGCCCTCGCGGCCGGTTCGCCCCCGGATGTAGTCGGCGGCGGCTGGATCCAGCTCGCCCTTTCGGCCTTGGAGGTGGGACTGGCTCTGGATCTCACCGACTCGTTGGAAGAGCAGTTGACCAACGATATGGTCGAGGGAATGCTTGAGCAGTGTTCTATCGATGGCAGGGTGTACATGGTGCCGTACTGGCCGGTGTGCCAGTCCGGGGTTATCTACCTTGATGGGGTCGAGGAAGCGGGCGCGATGGATACTGGCCCTCAAGCGCCATGCTACGGGTGGAACATCGACCAGTTCAATGGCTGGCTTGAGGCTGTGCGGGGTACACGACCGGACGGCAGCGAGCGCTACGGACTCGGCATCCCCTCCGCCCATTCCACACCGGCTTTTCATTGGGTGACTCTCCTGTATTTCCGCTGCTTCGGCGCCCACTTCTGGACCGATGAGACGGAATCGTGCGTTGACATGGCTTCGCCGGAGGCGATCAAATGCCTTGCATGGATGCAAGAGATGGCCGAAAGCGACCTGATTCCCGATCCGGCAGGGTACACCGGCGACGATAACAATGCCCTCATCGACCAGGGCAACGTCCTCATGCAGGTTGGCAACGTGGTTCCGGGAGGCGCCCGCCAGGAAGGAATGGAGTTGGACGCCGAGACCCTGGTCGTCAATGATACCGTGAACGAACGCAGTTGGCGTTTTATTCAGTATCCACACGATGACCCACACCCCGCCATTGCCTGGGGCGGCGCAAACTACTCCGGTTTGGTGCCCTTCAAGCCCGAGGACCCTGCTGATACTCCAGGACTGTTGAAGTTCCTCCACTGGATGACCAACGATGAAAGCGAAGAATGGTTGGTTAAGTCGGCCGGAATGTTGCCGTTCCGCAAGTCCATTCTGGCGGAAGTCGCCGACGACCCCCTCGTGGTATATACATCCGAATGCCTGATGCCTAACGCATGGTTCGATGCCAAGCGCAGTACGGAGACCATCGTGGTGCGCTCGATCTTTGAGGAACATTTCCAGGGCGCCTTCTCCGGCAAGAGCGCGGAACAGGTGATGCAGGAGATGACCGACGACATCAACTCTTCTCTCGAGAGCTGTGCGTAGAAACCCACCGTCGATAAAACCGGTCTCCCGCGACGACACTGCTCGCGGGAGACCCTTTCATACTCTCAAGAACGGGGACAGCCATGAACTATGCCAAGCGTGAGGAGATGTGGGGCTATATCTTCGTCACACCATTCCTGGTTTTGTTCCTGGTCTTTGTGCTGGTGCCTACGGTCATGTCGGTCGTGATGGCCGCGCTCGAATGGTACGATCGAAAGCCGGTTTGGGTTGGTCTGGACAACATTGACCACGTGCTGAATGACCAGCGTTTCTGGCAATCTGTACGCAACACGCTATCGTACGTGGGGATGTTCACATTCACTGCCGTCGCACTGGCGCTTGCGGTGGCGATCAGGATCACCAAGTTCCGCAGCCAGGGCATGCGTCAGGGCCTGCAAAGCGCGTTCTATCTGCCCAGCGTGGTTTCGCTCGTCGCTGTAGCGGTCGTCTGGCGCTACATCTTCAATAATCAGTTCGGGCTGATCAACTACCTGCTGAGTGTGGTCGGAATCGACCCTGTCAACTGGCTGGGGAATCCGCAGACAGCCATGCCATCCCTCGTCTTTATGGACCTGGTCACCGGGCTGGGCGTTGGAATAATCATTTTCGTGGCTGCGGTCCTCGGGCTGCCTTCCGAGCTGTTCGATGCAGCCCACATTGACGGCGCCACCGGGTGGCTGGAGACGATATACATCACCATCCCCCTGTTGACCCCGAGCATCCTCTATGTGGCGGTGACGACGACGATTGTGGCAATGCAGCTCTTCGTCTCCGTCTTTTTCCTCACCAAAGGCGGGCCGGTGGGGTCCACGCTGACACTCGCCTTCCTGACCTACCGTTACGCGTTTGTCTTTCTCAAAGTCGGCTACGCATCGGCTGTCGGACTGGCGCTTCTCCTGCTCACCCTGGCGCTGGCGGTGGTACTTTTCCGCTGGTTCCGGTCCGTGGTGGAATACTAAAGGAGCCCGGGAGCGCTGTGCTGAAACAACCCACTGTCCCCGAAGAGCCTGTCTCGCGTCCAATCCAGCCTGAAGGTCGTTCCTGGCGCAAGTTTCGAGAATGGATCGGCAGTAACTTCACATTGCTGCTGCTCTTTTTCTGGGCTCTCATCTCATGGTTTCCCCTCTACTGGATGGTGCTGACCAGCTTCAAAAAAGGCCAGCAGGCGCAGGCTCTGCCCCCCGGTCTGTGGTTGAAGGAGCCCACCCTGGAGTCCTATCAGCAGGTGCTCAGTTCGACTTTCCCCGTGCTGCGCTGGTTGGCCAATAGCCTCTTCGTCTCCGTCACGGTTACCGTCTTTGGGCTGCTGCTGTGCGCGGCTGCCGGATATGCCTTCGCGCGCAAGCGCTTTCGAGGACGTGATCTCATCTTCTGGATGGTGCTGAGCACGATGATGCTGCCCGGTTTCTCCAGGCTGATCCCGGCCTTTATGCTGACGCTGCTGCTGAATCTGCATGACACCTACTGGGTCATGATCCTGCCTGGTTTGGCGTCACCCTATGCGGTCTTCCTCATTCGCCAGTTCATGTTGACGCTGCCGTCCGAGCTGTTCGACCAGGCGCGCATCGACGGCGCCGGCGAGATCCGCCTGTGGTGGCAGATCGCGCTGCCGCTGACCAAACCTGCCCTGGCGGCACTGGGCACCTTCACCTTCGTGGCAACCTGGAATGACTTCGTGTGGCCTCTGGCCGTGATTAACGATCTGAAACTGATGCCCATCCAGGTCGGCGTGACCCTGCTGCGCGGCATGGAGCGCACGGGGCGCAACGATTACCCCATCGCCATGGCCTCCGGCGTGTTGATGGCCGTGCCGCCGGTCATCATATTCTTCCTGTTTCAACAGTACTTTATTCGCGGCCTGACCATCGGCGCGTTGAAGGGTTAGTGGATGCCGGTGCGAGTGCCCCTCACATAGTCATCGCTTTGCCAGGCTTAACCCCAAATAGATCACTCTCATAGTCGTTCGCGGACGCAGCTCCGAGCGTTTCTTCGGCCCTGTCCGATACACCCTGACTACGGCCTACAGCTTGATGCCGTCCTGTGTCATGCCTTCCACTCGATCAACACGCCGAGGAAATCATTCGGGCGCTCAACCAGCATCTCGTATGTCTCTCCAACGTCGTCCGGTTGAATGCGGTGGCTGATCAGCTCCCCGCTCAGCAGCGAGCCGTCCGCGAACAGGCGCAAAACCAGATCAAGGTTGCGCTCACGGGTCCACGGATCTCGGGTCGTGTAGGGATGTCCGGATACGCGAGCATGCGCGCCGATCAGCGAGACGCCTTTGTGGTGAACAGCCCTGTAGAGATCGATTTCGGCTGAGCCGCGGGGGCTGCCCAGCAGCACGACACGCCCGCCATCGCCTGCCAGTTCCAGGGCCTGCTCTACTACATGGGGATTGCCAGTCGCTTCGATCACCACCTCCGCCATCTGTCCACCGGTGACATCGTTCACTGTCTGCTCGACGTCCGATCGATTCGGATTGAGGGCACAGATACCACTGGCGCCTGCGATCCGCACGCGATTGGGGAGCAGATCGACCCCTATCACGGGCCGCGCGCCGGACAGGCGAGACAGCTGCGCCGCAAACTGGCCGATCAACCCCAGACCCAAGACGACCACCGATTCGCCCAGCGTTACTTTGCCCTGACGCACGCCCACCGCGCTGATCCCGCCCATCACAGCCAATGCCCCCTGCTCCAGCGTAACGTCCGGCGGCAAACGCCACATTCTGGTTGTGCGTACATCACACAAGGCCCAGTCGCCATGCGATGCGTAGACCACCACACGGTCGCCCGTTGCCCATTCGGTCACCTCGCGGCCGACCGCCTGCACCGTGCCTGCCAGGGCGTAGCCCATATCGATTGGGAACTGCGGCGGGTCCGGCCGTGAGAAGCCGCTGTGTGAGCCACTGTACATCGCCAGCTCTGTGCCCGCGCTGATGAGAGAGCAGGCTGACTTGACGACAACCTCATGTGGGGCGGGCGCCTCTGGGATTTCGAAAGATTCCCATTCAATCCGGCGAATGGCCTTACAGACCAGGCGTCTGGCTCGCATGTTGTTTTCCTCGTAACTACTCAGCCAATGCCACCCCTGACTCAAGCGTGGCAGGTGTTTTACTCACTTCTCGATACTTTCTCTTTGCATATGGGCGGTCGGGCCTTCGGCCCTCCCTTGTGCAGGGGCTGCGCCCCCGCAACGCCCCCCTCCAAAACCATCCCTCATCCACCGTTCGGCGTCATTCCAGCTGTGCGGCTCATCCAAAGTGGCGGCTGCCAGCAAATACACGATGAGAGGGCCTGAACGGCGGCGAAGATGAAGGGCTGGTCAAGACAGGCTCTGCATACGGCTTAGTAGCTACTCTTCCTCTTGAACTGCTGTCCAGTCGCCTCCACTGCGTCTGCCCCGTGGCGTAGAACGGCAGAAAGTCCGTGTTGGGCCTGATTCCCACGATCTCGTCGCCGCGCCGCGTCAAGCGATGTGCCGCACCATCGGTTGCTTCCTCCGCCGTGGTGTCAGGCAGGGCGTACTGAGCGTTTATCGGCACGTCCTGTTTTTGCAGCGCCGCCGCGATAGATGGGCCTACCCAGGCCGGGCGAATAGATTCCTCCCTGCCAGCACTATGGACTGTCTGAGGGTCATCGCGCTTCGTTTCCTCATTCTGCTATGCCATCTATCCATGTACGCATCGACGACCTGCTGTCACGATTTGCCCATGCATAGTATGGAATGAAGGTCAGGACACCGTCCGGGTGGTCGTTTGATCCGCCCTCTCCTTGTAGAGTAACAACCCCGCCGAGAAGATCCTGCCTGAAATCTGCCCCGAATTCGTTCAGCAAAGCTGACTGCCGGTAGTGCCCGATAAGTTCGCGGCCGCCACCCTCCTCATTCCCCGGCGGCAATGCAACGCACGCGCCCCACATATCAAGGGCGGGATTATCGGTACTCTCGACGCAATACACCAGCGGCCCGCGACAAAGCGCAACCTTGCCCTCATAGTAGCTGGCACGTGGATCGGCAGTCACGGCAACAACAGGCATCGGCAGCTGCAGTGTGACAGTGTCACCTTTGCGCCATTCTCTGGTGATGCGACAGTAGGTCCCAGACGCGCTGTCGCCTTCGACAGGTTGTCCATTCACCTGCACAGTTGGGTTGCGGCACCATCCAGGAATTCTCAGGTTCAGATCAAAGGTGGAAGGCAGTTCGGGATCGAGGGTGATGTTTACTCTGCCGTCCCATGGATAGGATGTGTCCTGATCAAGGTAGAGTCCTGTCCCGTCATCCAGGCGCCAATCCACCGTACAACTGTCATACAGGTGAATCCACACGCCATCCGGTGAAACGCTGAACATGTATCCTGGCAATGACGCGATCGTTCGAAGCGCGTTGGGCGAGCAGCAACTGGTGGAGGCTGAGGACCAGGAGGTGCGCTGCCAGTGGTTACCGTCTGATGAGAGGGGACACAGATAGTGGAACTTGCCGCCGTCGACAGATACGTGCGCCAGGAAGCCGTTGTACAGCGTCCTCTCCATCAGATCGGCGTAGCCGGCATCGCCCGTCAAGGCTAGCATGCGCCAGTTCCAGGTCGCGTTTCCGATCGCTTCGCACGTCTCCAAACCTGTGGCCAGCAGGAACCTGAAGACACCCGCATGCAGTTCGAAGGCGTCCTTGCATGTCAGCTCCATGTTCTCAGCGTCCACGGCCAATTGGCCCGTGAGATGCAGCTTGCCGGTTGTCATGTCACGCCAGATGGCTGTGAGCTTGTCCATGAATTCCTGGTCGCCTGTTTCCGCATAATAGTCGGCCCCGGCGCACATGAGGTATGTTTGACGTACAACGTGCCTGCTCACATAGCCGCGGAAATCGGAGCCGATGATCGGGGGCTGTCTCAGGAGCGGGGTGAGGAAATGTCTGGCGCCGGCGAGATATCTCTCTATGCCGGTGGTACGGTAGAGTTCGACCAATGCCATTTCGATGACGCTGTGCCCGGCAAAGTTCTCCCCTCGAAACTGCTGGCAGATTGCGTCGGCAACACGCTGCGCGCACGCCAGAAACTCGGTCGATCCAGTTGCGCGGTGGTGTGCAATGGCCGCCTGGATCAGATGTCCCGGGTTGCCCAGCCCGTACGATTTTTCGAAATCGTCGCCATAGTAGATATCCCAGAATGCGCTGTCTTGATGCGCATTGGCGACGCCGGTTACAAACAGATCGAGCAAGGCGCGCGTGTCAGGATCGTCTCCGGACTGCAGGACATATGCGCAGGCTTCCAGCCATTTATGAAAGTTCGCGCGCCAGGAATGGCCGTTTCGTGAGCGGTTCATTCCGGTGGGATTGGTCTTGAGCGTTTCCTGGCCGGCCGCGATTCCCGCCTTGTCGCCCGCCGCGTAGGCCCTGAACGGCGCGGTCTGATCGTCTACGTCCAGCCAAGCCAGGAAAGACGGGATGCCGTTGGTCCGGCTGGCATTCATGCGCGTTTTCCAGAAGCCATCGCGCATGGTAACGGCCTGAACCGGGACAGGTTTGAGAGGGGCAAAAGGGCTGGCGACGGTGGACACTACGCCGGCCTCCTGCCATTGTGGGATGTGTCGATTGTTTGACATGCAAACCCCCTCACTGGGAGCGTGTGCATCCTGCCCACACGCGGACGCCTCGCGCGCCCCGAGGCAGTACGCAATTCGGAGCCTCATTCCATCTGGACTTCCGTCACGCCGGCGGCGAGGAACGGGCCGGGCGTCTCGCCCCGCAACAGCTTGTCCAGATCGTCCAGGAACTCCAAGTAGGTGCCCTGCCAGCCAAAGTGATCCCAGAACCAGCCGTCATACGGGGACCCGACCGTCGCCTCGCCCTTCGGAACGTCGGCGTAACGGGCGCGCATCGCCTCGATCTGCGCCGCCTGCAGCCGCCCCAGTTTGTAGTCCAGGTACAACCCGAAACAGTCCACAAAGATGCGCACGTCGTTTACGTTAGCTTCGAGCAACCCGGCCACGTGAGCAAAAGATGCCGGGTCAATCCTGCCATCCAGTTGCCGCCACGTCGCCAGCACGCTTTCCATATGGGCGATGGACGGCCGCTTCTCGGCCATCAGCTCGGCGGCATAGGCGTCGGTCAGCGGCACGCGGTTGAAGATGAGCTGGTAGCGCGGATCGTTGCGCAGCGTTTCGCGCTCCTCCTCGGGATAGGCGTCGAGCGGCAACTCCAGTCCGAGGACGTTCTCGCCCACGCGATCCATCCCCGGATGCAGGTAGTCGGTCCAGATTCGCCACGGTCCGTTGAGGCGAGTGTCCAGGTAGTTGTAGCGCGCAACATAGCTGTGACACTGGGTCAAGCCGCTGCGGCTGAAAAGCGCGCCGATGGTGGCGGGATAGGTCTCGCGCAGGCCGGGCAGGAACGCGAGTGCCTCCGCGCCATACTCCATCGTCAGCCACTCGGACAGGATGTCGTCCGGGTCGAGGTAGGGGTTCCAGCACAGCTTGCCGTAGGCATACCAGTTGGAGAGGTTGAGCGGATGGTCCACGTAGTTGGGATGCAGCCCCAGATTGGCGTCAAACCCGTCACAATTTTTGTCGGCTGCCTTGAGAAACTCTTCCTGCCAGCGGTGGGCCATGGAGCAAGGCAGAAAATTCAGGCCGGCCGTATCGCCCACCAGCGCGAGTTCGAACACGTAAGGGGAACGCTCGCCCGGGCGATTGCCGATGCGGTCCCAGATCGGGTGCGGCGGATAGGGTGGGCGAAAGTCCCAGTAAAGGTGGCACGGCGCAATCCGCACATTCTGCGGCAGCTCATCCCCCCAGTCCCCGAACAACTCTGTCTCCGATTTCGCGTAGGCTGCCTGGTCTGTGACCGCGGGCCAGAGCAACTCTCCGCCGATGGTGGCGAGCGCCTCGCTGACCAAACGCATGCCGGCCAGCACGCGCTCGCGAACCGGCAGCGCGCGACAGCGGTCGCAGTCATCCTCGTGAGGACCGGGCGCGTTCTCGCCGGCGCCCCACACGATGGCATTGCGCACCGACGGCATGGCCGTGGCCAGACGGGCCGCGAAATCGTGCCATTGCGCCTGCACGACATCCGAAAAGGGACAGACGTTCTCATATGCCCCGTTCTCATCTGGCTCGGCATAGTGGAGGGACAGACCAACCGTTACGCCGAAGCGATCCAGAAAGCGGGCAAACTGTTCAACCGGCTCGGCGTGCGAAAGCCAGCGTTCGAACTGTGAGCCACTGGCTGCGTATTGAGGAAACAGGCTGAGGTTGTTGACGCGCATGGCCAGCAGCTGCCGGGCGAGGGCCAGGTACTCTGGGCACTCCTCCGGCCGCAACATTTTTTCATAGTCCAGGATACTTTTGAAAGGCAGACACCAAACCTTGTTCGAAGGCGTTTCCCACATCCGCAGCGCACGCATCGGAAAATGCGGCCCATCGGTCAACGGTGTAATGGCCTGGTGACGGCGGGCGCGGTCGATGCATTCCTGCACCCCATACAGAACGCCGCGACCATCCCCGCCGGTAATGCGCAACGTGGTGCCCCCCTCCACCTGGATGCGATAGTGCTCCGGCTTCAAGTCGGTCCCGGCGGTGTCCAACCAGGCCGTGACATTCCCTTGATCGGAATGAGTCCCGATAGTTGGCCTTATACCACCCAGCTTTTCGATCCAGCGTGCCAACTCGTCGGCGGCGGTCCGAACGCGTGGACTGGCATCGCGCGGGATTCTGATCGCATCGATCGCTGTCATCTGCATGTTTGTGTTACCCTCCTACGATTCTCGCGCCAACTTGGGTGGTCAACCGGTAGGGTTGTATTAAGTGGCTGCGTACGCCCACTGTCCGCGGATCATAGTACGCCAGGCACTAAAGTCATCCTCAAAGATCGCTATATCGGCGTCCTTGCCCGCTTCCCAGCTGCCCTTGCGGTCATCCACGCCGATAACGCGGGCTGGCGTCAGGCTTGTCATGCGAATGGCCTCTACCAGTGGAACACCGACGGTGTCCATCAGAATAGGTATCATCTGGTTCAACATTGTGGTGCTGCTCGCAAACGCGGTCCGCTCAAGCAGCATGCCAACGCCGTCGTGCACCTCAAATTCGAGACCTCTCATACGAAAACGTGCGCCTTCCGGCAGGCTCGCGCCGCTACTGACGTCGGAAACAATTCACAGGCGGTCGGGGTCAATGCACTTGTAGACCAGGTAACTACTTAGCCACAGTACTTGACCAGCCAGTCATCCTTGGAACCATTCAGGCTCTTGGTGACGCAACTGGTGTACAGCCGACGCCATGCTCGCCAGCCGACACGTTGCGAAGAAGGCACAAGGTCGGTGAGGCATGTTTTTGTAGGGGGGCGTTGCGGGGGCGCAGCCCCTGCACAAGGGAGGGCCGAAGGCCCGACCGCCCAAAATACAACAATGTGGGGAGAAAGAACACCTTTGCACCCCTCGTTCAGGGTTGCCAATCAGTTGCGGCTGCGTAGTTACTAGACCAGTTTCATCAAGGTTGGCGGCAGATGCTTACCATCGGCGATCATCTCGCCAGTTAGTCCGTTGCGGGTCAGCGATACCTCAAGCAGACCCGGCTTGCGCCAGGGCCCTTTTTATGACAAGGTACGACACTATACGTTCAATACCCGGAAATTTCAAACCCAGGGAATTGTGCCAAAAGCATTCTGGACTATAATACCTCCTTATGACTGAGAGATTGCAGCAGAATTCGGCAGAGCAAAAGCCTGCCGAGCCGACTTACACCGGATTTCTGATTGAGGTCAGCTGAGGAAATATTATGACGCAGGAAGACTATAGCCTTACCGAAGAGCAGATCCAGCTTTTTGAAGTTTTCGGGTTCCTGGTCCGGAGAAATCTGTTCAGTCCCGAGGAGATGAATAAGATAAACGAAGAGTTCGATCGTCGCCTTGCATCCATTCAGGAGGAAACCGATCCTGAAGAGAAACGTATTTTCAACAACTGGGGTAACCGGACCCCGGAAACCCCCTTTATTGCCAGCTTGCTTGAGGACCCGCGTATTTATCTGCCCGCGGAACAACTGATAGATGAAGATTCCGTTCCCGTCCATTCTAACGCCAACAGCTATGAGAATAATACCGATTGGCATCCGGATTGGAGCGATCCTCATCTATTGGCAATCAAGAACGTCATGTATCTGCAGCCGACAACCGCTGACCGCGGCGCATTGCGTGTCATTCCCGGGTCGCACAAAAATCCATTACATGAAGAACTTCATGGCATTGGATTGCGCAGTACGTTTGGCCCTAAAAAGGCACGGTTCTTAGAAGCGTCTGGTCTGAGTGGTGAAGATATTCCCTGCTATGTATTTAGTTCGAATCCGGGTGATGTCATAATCTTCAACCAGTTGACCTGGCATGCTGCCTTTGGCGGTTATAAAGACCGCCGCACCTGCACCTTTAATTTTTATGGCACCCCAAGGACACCCGAAGCGGTAGAGTCGATGCGCAAAGTGGTGGAACACATTCCTGAAATCAAGAAGAACTTGGGAACGGTGGGGTTGCAATATCATCCCTGGTGGCTGGAAAATCCTGAAAATAACCCCAGGCGTGCGCGCTGGATTAGTTGGTTGGAGGAATGGGGTTTCTTGGAAGCTTATAATAACTAAGAACCTGGAAGCGTCAGTTGTACACCACCGCGCTGGACGCCGGCCTCCAGCTCAATTTGAATAGCCGGTGCGATATAATAGTTCAATTCGGGGATCTCCGCAGCGCGACCTAAACTCACTTCCTCCGAGATATACAGATCTACTGTCACTTAACAACGCAATGCTGGCGCAAGTTGCTGGCGCCATGAATTCAAGGCTTGATGAAGCAGATCATCGAGCGAGGCGATGTTGCTCAAACGCATGATCGCATCCGACTAGTCCCGCCATTCGGTATGACCATTCGTCTGCGTATCTTGTTCTGACAAGACAGTTTCCATCACGACTAGCTCTTTCATGGCGTGGGATCCATTTCTGGTAAAATCGTACCAAGAATTGGAGAGTAACGCCATGAAAAGGGGTGTGTCCTGGCGTTTCTTGACTAAGCACTCTCTGACTTGACATTGGGTCCATACTTACTGCGAAGGTGGAGTGTGACGCTGGTCGACTCCCTGTTTCTGACCAACCGAGAGACTCTCCACCTGAGAGCTGCCTTTGAACCTTCACAAGGGTCTAGCCTTCCAGGTACTCGAGCACCCCATCCCAATCACAATACGTGCCGCCGACCATCTTTTGGGGCTCCGGGCGCGGTATGTGCATGTCCGAACCACCGGTCTTTACCAGTCCAAGGCGATCTGATATCCGTACATACTCGTCCTCTTGGGCCTTGGTGTGCGCGGGATGGAACACCTCGACACCGTCGAGTCCTTCGGCAGCCAGGGCAGCGATGTTCTCTTCGTCGAACGTGAACACGACGCCCGTGTCGTGGCCGGGATGCGCTACCACGGCAATGCCGCCGGCCTCGTGAATAGCCGGAATTACCTCCGGTAGCGGTGGGTGGAGAACCCGGACGCCGGACTCCTCCCGCAAGGCCATGAACTCTTTTTGATTCGACACAACGCCTTTTTTCAGCAGCAGCTCATATAATGCTGTCGACTCGGACTGTTCCTGTGCCTTCACCTCGGCGTCGTATTCAGCGATGGTCACCTTTGTGCCTTGCCCCTGCAAATATTCCAGCATGGCGACATTGTACCTACTTCTCACCGACCAGATTTCATCGGCCAGAAAACCTTCCAGAGAAGAAAGCGGACCATCGCGGAAAAAGCCCAAAACGTGGGCCGGTATCCCGCGCCACGAGCTTGTGATCTCGATGCCGGGCAAAAAGGTCACGTCGTATACGGTCGAGAGTCGTTGGCCTTCCGCAATGCTTTCGATGCTGTCGTGGTCGCTGAAGGTCACGGCCGTCAGTCCGCGCGCCATGGCAATGCTGAAGACCTCCTCCGGGTCAAACGATGCGTCGGAGGACGCATGAGTATGGACGTGCAGATCTGCTCTTCTCACGAGGTTTATCTCCTTACCTGCTGTGATTCTACTGGAATTGTGTTGAGCCCGTCGATGACAAAGACTTCGCTGAGAGGTTGCCTGCGTCCACCTGGGCTCGGATACGACTAGTGGGCACGCGCATTGTAGGAAATCCTTTTGTTTCGGTGCTCAGTCGTAGCGGATGTGCGGGTCCAGGTAACCTTACAAAAGATCAACGAGCAAATGAGCGAGACTATTGCTGTCGAAGGGGATCGAAGACATCACGCAGCGCGTCGCCAATGAAGTTGAAGCCAAGCACACAAAGGATCACGGCAACGCCCGGCGGTATCCAGAGCCAGGGACGGATCTGCAGAACGACCAGGTTATTGGCCTGAAAGATCAGGTTTCCCCAGCTTGGCGTCGGTGGCTGCACACCCAGGCCGACAAAGCTGAGGCTGGCTTCGAGCAGGATGAAGCCGCCGATGCTGGTCACCATGCTGACCAGGATGATGCCGGACAGGTTCGGCAGGATGTGCCGGAAGATAATGCGACGGTTGTCTACCCCGATGGATCGGGCAGCCAGGATGTAGTCCTCTTCCCGCACTGTCAAGATCTGGCCTCGAATCAAGCGGCACACTCCGTGCCAATTCAGGAGTGCAATGGCAATAAAAAGATTGACCAGGCTGGGTCCCAGCAAGGATACCATGATCAGGAGCATCATGAAATCGGGAAATACCTGCATCACCTCGACTAGCCGCTGGATCACGTTATCCACCCAGCCGCCGAAGAAGCCCGACATGGCGCCCATGATCGTGCCGATGATCGTCTGCAGCATCACCCCCAGCGCACCGACCAGCAGGGAAATGCGCCCCCCATAGACGACGCGGGACCACATGTCTCTGCCGATCGCGTCCGTACCCAGCCAGTGTTCGCTGCTCGGCGGTTTGACCAGGTTGTACGCGTCGGTTGCGGAAGGCTCAAAGCTCGTCACCAGAGGCGCAGCCAGCGTGATGACCAACAGCGCGCCGATCATGATCGCGCCGAGGACGCCGAAACGATTGCGCAGATAGTTCTTCCAGGCGCGAGACTGAAACAGGCCCCGTGGGCGCGTCAACGCAGCGTCGTCGCTAGCAGAGGGTTGCTCGCGCTGTAAGGAAGGTCGTTCCAATATCTCTGTACGTTTTGTCATGATGGTGAGCCCCAGTCCATGCCGAGTATCTCACGCCGCGGTGCAGCGTTGTCTAGGCCAGAAATGAGGCCTGCGCCCGTCATCCTGAACGCAGCCAAGGATCTCATCGGTGTCCTCGATAGATCTGCAGCTCACTTATAGGCGATACGAGGATCGACAAACGCGTAGGCGATGTCGGCGATCAAATTTGCGATCAGCGTCAGGATGGCGATGACGATTACGTTGGCCATCATAACGGGGTAGTCTTTCGACAGTGCAGCGTCGAGCACCCAGCGACCGATGCCCGGCCAGTTTGCCAAACGTTCTACCAGCACTGAGCCGGCAAACAGGGCCGGCAGCCGGTAGCTGATGATCGTCACGATCGGCATGAGCGCGTTGCGAAAGGCATGGCGCATGATCACGACACGATCTGGGAGTCCTTTGGCCTGCGCCGTGCGCATGTAGTCCTCACCCATCACCTCCAACATGCTCGTGCGTGCAAAGCGAATGAAACCGGCGGAACCACCCAGCCCGAGCACCGTGACCGGCAGGATCATGTGCTTGAGGCTATCCCACAGCCCTCTATCGCCGCCTATGGAATACATTCCGCTTGCGGGGAGCCAGTTGAGCTGCAAGGCAAACACCCATATGGCCAGAAGCAGGAAGAAGAAACCGGGCAAGCTGAGGAAGAGGAAGGAGATGACGGTGGTCACGACGTCGAATAGCGAGTACTGGTAGAGGGCGGAGAGGATGCCCAGCCCAAGTCCTACCACAAGACTGACCGTCAGGGAGGTCACCGTCAACCTCAGCGTCACCGGTAGTCTACGGACCATCTCCTCGAACACGTCCGCTTGATCAATCATCGAGCGGCCAAAGTTGCCCTGGGCCAGGTTCCATAGCCAGCGGAGGTACTGCACGTGGATAGGTTTGTCCAGCCCTAACTTCTCCTTAAGGTAGTCCTCGTACCCCTCTTTTGCCTCATATTTGTAGCCATGTCCGTCAATCGTGATTTCTATGTGTTCGAACGCAATGTCGGGCGGCAACATGAATTGGGTGGGATCACCAGGCGCCAGGTGCATCAGTCCGAAATTGATGACGGTAATAATGAAAAGGATCGGGAAGATGAGCCATATGCGCCGGATGATGTAAGTCGTCATCAGATCCCCTACGGCGGGCATAGGGGCACGAGGACTAACATCCCCATGCCCCTACCCCTACCAATCAGATTCTACACAAACTCAGTTCGGGCGTGACTAGCCCTCATCGCAGATGTACCAGTCTAAGAGGCCATAGTCTGCACCGCCGCGGTGCACCAGCCCAGTTGTGGTGTTGGGAACGACACCGCAGATATTGGATCGCGTGCCCCACACGCGCATATTGGTGGAGAAGGTGATCCAGGGGCCATAGTCGTACCAGATTTTGGTGGCCCTGGCGAGGTTTTCCGTGCGTACGTCCTCATTAAGCGTGGCCCGGGCCTCCTTGCACAAGGTGCCGAATTCCTCGTCGAACCAGCCGGTATTCTCATAATTCCTACCAAGTGGTCGATGGAAGTAGTAACAGGCTCGGAGGCTATATCCCCGAACGGTTCCGCCCCCCCCTTCGCTAACGTCGTACTCGCCAGCGAGCAGTTTGTCAGGGAAGGCCAGGCCGACGATCTCCATCTCGACGTTCAATCCCACCTCGCGCATCATCTCAATCCACAGGTTCCAGATGGGCTTTTCAGCGTCATCGAGGAAGATGATGGTGCGGTCGGGATCCCATTCGCCCGCGTCGATGGCTTCCTGGATCAACTGCTTCGCCATTTCGGGGTCGTACTCGCGCCACTCCATGTCCTCGGCTCGATAGGCTCCTTCGTTGGCCATCCAACTGTAGGTCTTGCTGCCATGGCCCAGCGTGTGGACGGCGACGATGGCGTCGCGGTCGGTGGCGTATTCCATCGCGTAACGGATCTTGTCCGGCAGGGACCCGGGCCGGCGGTTGAACTGAATCCCAAGCATCCCCAGGGATTCGTCCACGAGGATCTTCAGGTCGGGATTGCCCTCCAGGCCTTCGATGTCGCTCACCTGCAAGTACTGGGTGACATCCAGGTCGCCAGCGACCAGAGCCGGGAGCTGCGCTTCGTGTTCCATGGTGATGGCAATGATCTTGTCCACCTTGGGTTCGCCGAAGTACTTCGCGCCCCACCAGTCATCGACCGCAACAGCTTCGAAGAACACATCCGTCTCCATGTCGCCCAGACGGAAGGGGCCGCTCACCACGGTGGGATTCATCGCCTCGGGATTCTCGCCGGTGATGAGGGTTTCCAGGGGAAACTTCTCAAAGATGTGCTTGGGAACAATGCCCACCCTGGGGCCGTACTCCTCGTGGTGGGGCGTGCAGTTGTTTCTGCCCTCTTGCATGTCAAAGCGGACCGTGTGGTCATCCACCATCACGATGCCCACGATCTCGTCGGCTTCGCCGTTCACGTATTCCTGCTCGCCGACCCACCCATAGTTCCGGTTCATGACGTCGGGATGGGACAACATTTCGAACGTATACTTGACGTCTGCTGAGGTCAGCGGGGTGCCGTCGGACCAGGCGGCATCTTCATACAGGTAGAAGGTGGCGGCGTCGCAGTTCTCCGTGAGTTCCCACTCCCTCGCCAGCCATGGCACCGCTTCGAAATCTCTGTTGTGGAGGAGCAACGGCATATAGAAGTAGGGCTCGATGTCGCCCTGGGCCTTATAGGTAGGATAGGGGAAAATGTTGAACCCTTGGGCCCAATTGGAACGGAAGCCCACGCGGATCACGCGTTCACCATCCTCATCCATTGTGGTGGCCGCAGCCTCATCTCCGGAAGTGGTGGCCGGAGCAGGCGCGCAGGCGGCCATGACCATGCTGAACGTCACCAGCATGGCGATAAGCGTGAGTTGCCACTGCTTGTTGTTCATCTCGTGTCCTTCCTTTCGGCAAATGTCTTGGGGTTGTTCGGAGTAACTGAACGTGAGAAGGCTAATTAGGACCGAAAGCGGTACGATATGACTAACGTAAGGGCGGGAGGAACCTCAAGGCCGAGTTGGCCTCCCATTTACGTTGAACACTGCGAGGAATCCCACTGCGGGCAGAAACAGCCAAACCGCTCGATGAACATCCAGATCGCACTCATGATCATCGTCATCTGGCCGTCCAGCATTTGCACCAACACTGCTGGCAGATTCCTGATCAGGTGCCGCCGTCTCGGCTAGTCATCCTTGCAGTGTATTTTTAATATAATATATGTTGTAACATAGCAAAGACAAGACGTCAAGGACTATTTATCCAATCCTCATATACCATCGCCGAAAGAAATTGGCCCCAAAAACCGCGTTTTCAGACAGCCTACAATATGGGCAATCACAGCCTAATTCTGACGTACGCCCTCAAATGTTTCATTAACGATGAGTCCTGTCTTCTCATTCAGCACAATAGTTACTTTATCCGCTTCAAATGACATTCTGAGTTCGAATGCGTTGATATTGGCCATCTCATCTATGGTTAAAAGAAAATCACCATTTGTATCCCAGTTTCCTTTTATTCCCGTAGACAGCCCAAATCGTCCAGGAACGATGGTGTAGATACCATCCAACCTCATTGGTGCCGCAAGTTGTGTGAATACTGGTGCCACAAGTTGTTTGAATTTTCCGGATGTGGGATCAATCAGAGAGAACCTGACTTCTGCTTCTTCTTGACCACTGAAACGCAAAGAAATTGTCTTGAAGTTAAGAAAATTTTCATCAAGAATAAATGTCTCCCCTGATATGATTTGCGCTATTTCTGGCAAATATATCTGTTCGGGAGACGACGCGGCCGTGATCGCTTCTGTCTTCTGCTGAAGATTCTCATTACCTTCTAGATTTTTCGGTAATGCCTGATCTGATATCGACAATATAAACTCACCAATTTTTTCTCCATCATATTCCAATAACGCATTCTCTCCACCAGTGATAACCGTTACGATATTTGCGTCTGGTAAAACATTAAGCGATTGCCCACCACGACCAGCAGCATAGAACATTCCAGAAAAAGGCCCTTCTGAAACGAGGTGCCAAGCATATCCATAATCGCGACCTGGACGGATGAAGGTATTCGTCTTTTTGGCACGATCAATTTGGGGTTGTGTTGATTTTTCTACCCATGCTGCACTCAATAACTGTTTCCCCTCCCAGAGTCCACTGTTCAGGTAAAGGTACCCTATCTTAGCCAGATCACGAGGATGCAGATGAAGATCCCCCCAACCTCTTGTTATTCCCTGAGGGTCTGGAGGCCAGATAACCTCATTAATGCCAAGCGGAGTAAAAAGGTGCTTCTGCGCAAAATCGAGCATGCTCATTCCTGTTGCCTTTGTCAGGATCGCCGAGAGCAAATGTGAATTTCCACTGCAATAAGCATACTCTTGGCCCGGTCCCCTAGCCATGGGCAAATCTAACACAAACTGCACCCAATCTTCACTTGTGAACATCTCATTATGTTCTTTTTCTCCTGGTTGATATCCACAATTAAAACCGGAAGTCATGGTGAGCAGGTTTTCGATGGTTATCTTTTCTTTATTAGCATCAAGATTGGCAATGGAACGTTCCGGGAAATAAAATAACAGGGGCTGTTCGACACTTTCAATAAGACCCTGATCAATAGCAATACCGATTAGAACCGATGTAATACTCTTAGTAACAGAAGCCACATCATGGACAGTCCCACCCGGGGTGAATGGATAAAAGCAAGCATCTAGTCCGATATTGCCGTTTCGAATGATCAACATGCTATGAATGTTCATTCTGTTTTCCCGGTAAAAACTTAGTAATTCCACCAAGCCTTCGGAATCCATTCCTTGATTTTCTGGAGTTGAGGTTGGCCAATCTTCAGTAGGCCAGTTTATGGTTGCATTGGACGTGGAAGTGCCGTTAACACAATCTGAATTTTTCATTTTGAATTTCCTTCCTAATTAGGGCGTGCCTAAGCTGGCGGATCGCGCAAATCCGAGATATGCCCATTGGTAAATTCTACATCGTGTGCCGTTGCCCTATCATGACACCAAACCTTGTTTCGAAGGCGTTTCCCACATCCGCAGCGCACGCATCGGAAAATGCGGCCCATCGGTCAACGGTGTAATGGCCTGGTGACGGCGCGCGCGGTCGATGCATTCCTGCACCCCATACAGAACGCCGCGACCATCCCCGCCGGTAATGCGCAACGCGGCGCCGTCGTTCACTTTGATACGAAAGTGCTCCGGCTTCAAATCGACCCCGTCAGTGTCCAACCAGGCTGCGACTCTGCCGCTGTCGGAATGCGCTCCGGTGGTAGGCCTTGTGCCACCCAGCTTTTCGATCCAGCGTGCCAACTCGGTGGCTGCGGTCCGAATGCGTGGACTGGCATCGCCGGAAACTCTGATCGCATCGATTGCTGTCATCTGCATGTCTGTGTTACCCTCCTGCGATTCTCGCGCCAACTTGGGTAGTCAACCGGCAGAATCGTACTGATGAGGACCGTCGTAAGCCGGCGATAGCGATTTCAGCTTATCCACCCCCCCGACCAGGAGGTCGTAGTTCCCAATCCACTGGTCCAGCCCGCCATCCACAGAGACCGCGCTAAGTTCGCCCTCGACTGAATCCTTGATTTGATCCGCGATAGCCTGACAATCGGCATAGACGAACCCTCGGGAGGACTTGTGTGGTATATCAGCACAGTCTGGAAGTAGACCCATACGATCCTGATGCTCGACGAGCAGGTCACACGCCGCAGTTAGTCTTTCTGGTACGAGAGCAAGATCGTCTGTGCGATAGGAGTCCTCCAGGATGGGTCCGATCTCCGCGGCCAGGTGGTCGAGTTTGTAGAACTCGCGATGAAGCCACTTCACGTACAAAGGGCAATAGCGCCTGTTGAGAAGAAAGACCAGTGACATGATCCGGTACGCCGATAGGGATACGCTATGTCTGGCTGACAGGACATCCCCTCTCACGGTGCATAGACCTATCAAGTCGATGTCCCACCCCAATGCCTGCCATGCGTAGGCCAATCTGTATTTCCAGACATTAAGGGGAAAGTATTGGTAATACCTGCGGTAGCGGGTGAGCTCTCCATTTCCGTCCCAGAAGACCTCCCCTCTCGTTAGACCGAGAAGACTGCCCTCGGGTATCGTCAACCATTCGATTTCGCTCTCTGGAACTACGGCGCCGATGCTTTGCGTGAGGTAGTCGTTACAGGTGGTCACTTCAACGTGGACGTGTCCAGCTGAACCCCTGGCTGGGACCCGCACCGTTGGGTTCTCCGGGTCAGTTACGAACCGGGTCGGATGCCCCTTGAATTCGAAAGGCAGGTGACGATTCAGTTCGTTGAGGATTTTTTCCCTATGCCGAATGAGAGGTTCGGGCAGGAACAACAGGCACCTTGGACCCCACTCGTGGTCTCTGGATAGCTCGTCATCGTTTCCGAGCACATCCGAGCCCCAACCCAGCAACGCAGCAGCGTAGGATTGGCCGATCTCCGTTACTCGTTTGGCCAGAATCGGTCGTATGGCCTCGATGAAATATGCCCTGGACAGCGCCAAGCCCTTCATGCTCATGCTCCCAGCACTTCGATCAGCAACCTGACTGCGGCCTACAGCTTGATGCCGCCCTGTGTCAGGCCCGTCACAAACTGACGCTGCAACGCCAGGAACAGCACCAATACCGGCGCGATCATCATCACGGCGCCGGCGCTGGTGAGCGACCAGTCGCGGCCGAAACGCTGTGTGAAATTGTAGTAGCTCGTCGTCACCGGCATGAGTTCATCTCGCTGCAGGAAGATGAGCGCGGCCTGGAACTCACTCCACACACCCAACCCAACCACAAGACCTACGGTCAGAAAGGCCGGCCACATGATCGGGATCACCACCCGCGTCATCACCTGCCATTCGTTGGCGCCGTCCACGCGCGCCGCGTCCTCAAAGTCGCGCGACAGACTCATCAAAAAGGAGCGCAGCAGGAAAATGGCGAACGGTGAATTGAAGGCAATGTACATAATGACAAGTCCGGCGCGCGTGTCCAGCAGCCCCAGATTGCGCCACATAATGAACAACGGGATGACATAGAGCCAGAAGGGAATGGTGGAGAGGGTCAACATATAGACCAGATAGAAGTTGTCGCCCGGGGGATCGAGCCGGGCCAGGCTATAGGCGGCCATGCCGCCCAGCACGAGAACGCCGGCCACGGTGAAGACAACGTAGATCAGGCTGTTGGTCAGGGTGGTGGCGAACTCACCCTGAACCCAGGCATTGACGTAGTTCTCGATCACAACGACCCGAGGAAGTCCAATAGGATTGGTACCCAAATCTGTGAAGGATTTCAGCGAGTTGAAAAATAGAACCAGGATCGGACCCAGCGCAAGGCAGACCAGCAGAAGCAGGATGATATAGTTGGGTATCAGGTGTGACTTGCCTTTTTTCTTAAACATCTAAGGCATCCTCCCGGTTACGCTGTGCCATGCACTGTTGAGAGCCACTGTTGAGAGCGTAGACAACCGTCTAAACATCCCAGCCCCTGCGGCGAAGCAGCACGAATATCGTGGCCATGACACCGGCAATCGCGCTCATGGTTATGCCAATTGCGGCGCCGTAGCCGGCCTCAAAGCGCTGGAAGGCCTGTTTGTAGAGATAGGTCGCCAGCATTTCCGAACTGCCGGCAGGCCCGCCGTGTGTCAGGATCCAGACATAGTCAAAGACCAGGAAGGACCAGATAGCCGTCATCATCAACATGAAGAATACGGTGGGGCGGATCCCGGGCAGGGTGACGTGGAGAAACTCCTGCCAGCGGTTGGCGCCATCGATCTTGGCCGCGTCATACAGGTCCGAGGGTATGCTCTGCATTGCGGTGAGGAAGAGGATCATCAGGAACCCCCACCAGTGCCAATTGTCGACGAAGGCAATTGCGGGCAGGGCGGTATTCTTGTCGCCCAGATAGGGGTAGGCCAGCCCTTTGATTCCCCAGTTTTCCAGCGCGGCGCCAAAGCCAAGTCTTGGATCGAGCAGCATACGCCAGATCGAGGCGACCACAACGCTGGGGAGCACGTAGGGAATGAAAAAGGCGGTGCGGATCGCCATTGCGCCGCGGCTTACCTGTGCCAGGAGGGTGGCAACGGCGAGCGCTATCACAAATGGCACGGTGAGGAAGAAGGCCAGCCACATCAAGTTGTGGCGAAGCGCCAGCAGAAAGTTGCGATCTTCGAAGAAGAGTTCGCGGAAGTTTTCCAGCCCGATGAAGTCGGCCTTGCCGATCCCGGACCACTCGGTCAGCGAATAGTACATGCCGGCAACGGATGGCCCGACGACAACGACGAGGTGCAGCAGGGTGATTGGCGCGATAAAGAGCCACGGCATGATCTGGCGGCGGAAGCGCCTGCTGTGCAGCCAGGATTGCTTGTGCGGCGAGCCCGTTACCGTGGTGCCGTCACTGGCCGCTGAAGATGCAGTTTGCGGTTCATCTGGGTTTTTCACGGCAGAATGATAGTAGACCTCAAGCAGGCGCAGTTCAAAGGCAACAAACGTTGTCCGATGCGCTACCGCTCCGTCACTTGAGCGCCCGGGTGCGCAGCGCTCAAATCCGTTCGGACGGTTTCCCGATGTTGGCAAATGCGGTCCTCGCCCGCCAAGACGAGGACCGCAACTGTCCCAATGCACGTGAATATGGGGCGGTGTCAGATACGCCGCCGTTCGCTATATGCGCGGCAGGCGACCTCTATCGATCGGGTATGACCAGGGTCTCACCGGCCGCCAGCTCTTCCTGGAAGGCGGCGTCAACCGCGGCCATGTACTCCTCGGGCGTCATATCGCCAACCCAGACTTTCTCGATCTCTTCGTAGATCACCTGATTCGTCTTGGGTGGGAAGAATGACCAGGTGGTATAGCCGTAGTTTCCCTCTGCCGACGCCGTGGCGAAATCAGACAAAAGACGGGCCATACGCGGTTCAACGCCTTCCAGTTGGGAAGGATCAAGGCGAATCGGCGCGGTTGCATACTGGCACTCGACCAGCAGGCGCGACTGAATTTCGGGCGAGTTGTAGTGGGTCAGAAACTCGGCCGCGGCTTCGGGGTGTTCTGAACTGCGATTGATCGATTGGGTGCTGCCAGTGCCGATGTTGAACATGGCTTCGCCGGTCAGCGAGGGCATGGGCACCCAGTCCCAATCGTTGCCATGATCACTATCCTCGGTGAACATTTCGCCCACCAGGCTGTCATAGATCCAGGTTCCCTCCATGGTCATGGCAGCTTCTCCTGTGGCAAAAGCTGCGCGGGCGATGGAAAAGTCGGTGACCAGGAAGTTTGCTGGGCTGCCCATCCAGTGGCCGGCCTGGAACATTCGGTTCAGGGTCTCGATGGCGGTGACGAAATCGGGGTCTGTCCAGGAAAGTTCACCCTTGAGGGCCTGGTAGACCTTTTCCGGTCCGGCGATTTTATTGACAAACTCGGTGAAGAAGAACTCATTGTTGTCGATGGCATCGGCCGCGCCCCCGGCAAAGGGAATGATGCCGGCCTCCTGGATCTGGGCGGAGAGGACTTCCAGCTCATCCATTGTGGTGGGCGGCTCCCAGCCATGCTCTTCGAAGACGGTCTTATTGTAGAAGAGGACCATCGTCTCCAATTCTTGCGGGAGGCTGTAGAGGGTACCCTGTACGCGGCCCAGGTTCAAGGCCCAGGGTACGAACAGCTCTTCCCAGCCGAACTGGTCGGCCAGATCATCCAACGGCATGAGCTGGTCGGCGAGCGCAAATTCCGCGACAAAGGAGGGGCCGTGGGTTGGCACGATGTCCGGCCCGGCGCCGGCCGCGAGGGCAGGGCGCACGGCGTCCATCATATTGGCCTTCTTTTCGGCGATCACCTCGATGGTGTCGCTCTGCTCGTTAAAGCTGTTGACGGCCACGTCGATTATGCAGTCGGCGGTTACGGAGGTGCCTTGCCAGAAGGTGATCTGCACCTTTTCCGGTGCGCCGCCTTCTCCGGACTGCTGTCCACCTACAGGCGCGCAGGCTGCCACAAGCAGACCCAGAATAAGCAGCAGCGGCACTAATCTCTTCAAGCCTGTGTACATTTGATGCCCTCCATTCTCTTGTAGTGTGCTCAATAAAGATTGGGAACTGTTCGATACCGGCACTGCGTGCTTGGCTGTCTGGCATGACAAAGAACACTGAGGACGAAAAGTCAGAACACCAGGTCTTGCCGTATACACCCGGCGCGCAATTCGTGGCTTCTTGCGACGAAACAGATTGTGAACCGTGGACAGAAAACGTTCTCACGCGTTGGGGGACTACTTGTCGGAAGGAGGCGCGGGCTCAACCGGCCAGCCGCCACTGATGCAAGAGGGTCGAAAAATCACGCTGAAGGATGACTATGTCGCGCGACAGTTTAGCCGGGCCGTTGGGCAGTGTCAAACAGGATAAATTGACCCGAGGGTGGCCCCAGACACTCTCTGGGGGAAGGTCTCCGTTGCCTGAATCGGGATTAATGTGACCGGTCGTCGCCAGGAAAAGCCGCGGCTGGACCACGAATTGGTGTATCCAGACCGGGTTGGGCGTGCGCTGTAAGGCGGCGGAATGCCTTCCGTGCGGCTATGTCGTACGGTCGTGCGCAGTGAGAATGGCAGTGTCTGAAGAGTAAGTTCGCACCTTCGACTGAAAAAGGTCGGCATAGAACTAAGATATGCCGACTAAAATTGACAGCTGTCCGACGGTTGCGTAGAATGTCGGTATTCGTCATCATGAAGAAGGCAGGACTGACAAGCAATGACAGCCGAACTCACTGAGGAGATCCTTCACCAAGCCGGTATCGGCGCATTCTTTCGTCCGAGTCAACTGGAGCCGCTGGGAATCCCCTACCACAGGCTGCGACAGCTTGAGGCGGACGAGGCTGTCGAGCGCGTCGGTTGGGGTCTCTACCGGCTTGCCGACGCTGAGCCCACAGAACGCTATTCGATCGCCTCTGTCTGCGCCCGGGTTCCCAACGCTATCGTTTGCCTCCTCTCGGCGCTTCAGGTGCATGGGATAGGTACGCAACTTCCGCACCAGGTCTGGATCGCCATCCCGCACAAAGCAAAGCCTCCTGTGCTGACCAATGTGGGAGTGCGTCTGCTTCGGTTCAGCGGCGCAGCCTGGACCTATGGTATTCAGGAGATGAAGTTTGAAGGAGTGCCAGCCCGTATTACTTCACCTGACCGTACCGTGGTTGACTGTTTCCGGTTTGAGCGTCTTGTCGGCAGAGAGGCTGCACTGGAGGCGCTGCGGGGGGCACTACAAGACAGGAAGGTGACCACTGCCGCGCTGGCTCGCACGCTTGAAGTGCTGCCCTCGCGTCGTCTCAAAACCATACTGGAGGCGGGTGTGCTATGACAGCCAATGTTGCCGCCTCAATCAGGGCGCGTCTGCTCAACAAAGCAAGAAGTGTTGGCAGTGAGTATGAACTGTTCCTCGTCCGCTACGCCTGCGAGCGATTTCTCTATCGCTTGGGCAAGTCCGTGGAGCGGGACCGGTGCATCCTGAAAGGGGCAGCACTTCTGGCCCTATGGATGGAGGAACCCTACCGCGCGACACGCGACATTGACCTGCTGGCGTTAGGAGAGAACGATCAAGGGGCTGTTCGAAAGGCGGTTGTAACGATCTGCAACGTGCCATGTCCTGAAGACGGGCTGGACTTCAGGATCGAGACGCTCCAAGTTTCGTCAATCCGGGACAATCAGAGGTACGGTGGCCAGCGGGCCAGATTGAACGCCTTTCTTGGCGCGGCCCGTATTCCCGTGCAGGTGGATTTTGGCTTCGGTGATGTAGTGACCCCTGGTCCGGCAGAGGCCCGGTTGCCTACTCTCATAGACGGTGTTCCCGCTCCGATTCTTCATGTCTATCCGCAAGTGACCGCCATCGCCGAGAAGTTTGAGACCATGTTGCAGTTAGGAATTGTAAACAGCCGGATGAAGGACTTTCATGATATCTGGGCTTTGTCCGAATCCTTCGTCTTTGATGGAGTCGAGCTGCAACGGGCGGTCATCCGCTGCTTTGAGCGCCGAGGTACTCGCTTTTCCGACGAAACTCCGGATGTCTTGGCGTCGGCGTTTTACTCGAACGCGGACCGGCGCGACATGTGGCAAGCTTATGGCCGCCAGGGTGGGCTGTTAAACGTTCCACCCAGTGATTTCGAAGATATCGGCAGACGGCTGCAGTCCTTTCTAGGGCCTGTGTACACCAGCATCCTGGTGGGCGACGCGTTTGCGTTGCACTGGCCTGCGGCGGGGCCGTGGCAACCTCGCAAGAGTAGGGAGCAAGGGGACTGACTATTGAGCGGTGGGCTTTTGGCTCTGACTGCAAGCCTGAAAATTGACGGGAAGCGCCTGTCTCGGCACGGGACTGGTTTCAGCGGTTCTACGAGGATCGCCAGCCTACCACTGGTGGCTCTGGGTCGACTGCTGACGGGGCTTTTTGCGCCGGTTGAAAAGGCAGATAGCGATGGGACAGTCCTCTGGGGGGCATCCCGTAAGCCCAGATCTGATTGACATGGGCGGCACGTAGCTGTACACTGCGCCTGCTGCAAACTTGCATCATATGGAACATAACTGCCTCGACGCTTTCACTCCGTCGGAGGCTGTTTTTGTCTAAACTTTCCGCGTTTCTGTAAGGGGGAATCCTCGATGCGTTACGTTGTGTTACTTCATGAAAAACACCATATCGGCAGCAATTTTCACAGTGAGGGATGCGACCTGCTGCGGCAACATGGTCAAGTTGACATCGTTGCGATACGAAGCGGTGAGGAAGCGGCTGCTTTTGAGGAGTTTCTTGCCCTCCTCAAGGAAGCGGATGGCGCGGTGATTGGCTGTTGGCATCGCCCGGCGATGCAACTCGAGCACTGGCGGCAGGCGAAAAACCTCAAGGTATTCGCCGGAACCTTTGACAACCGCTTCGCCGGCTGGGTCGATTTTGACCTGCTGGATGCGTGCGGCATTACCCTTATCGACACTTCACGCAGCATGACGCCGTCGGTCGCAGAGTTCGCGCTGGCGATGACGCTGAACCTGGTCCGCGACATCCCGGAATCGATGTATCTGTTACGCGAAGGAGGCTGGCAGACACATCCCTTCGACTCCTGGGAAAAGCCGGGCTTCGTCTACGGTGATCTGACCGGCCGGCGGGTGGGGCTGGCGGGATTGGGCAGCATCAATCGGCGCTACGCCGAACTGATTGCGCCCTTCAGATGTGATGTTGGGGTCTATGACCCGTTTGTTCCTGACGAAGTGTTCTCCCAGTACGGCGTCAAGCGGGCAAACTCTCTGGCCGAATTGGCCGCGTCTTCGGAGATATTTGTCGTCGGTCTGCCGCCGCTGCCGACGACGTTGGAAGTGATCAACCGCGAGGTTATATATTCCTTGCCGAAGGGGGCCTTATTTGTCCTGGTGACGCGGATGGCGGTTGTTGAGCAAGAGGCGTTGTGGGAACGGATTGAGGCCGGCGAGATAGCAGCGGCTGTCGACGTGTTCGCCCCAGAACCCCCGCCCAAGGACGCCTGGTTTCGACGCCATCCAAACGTGCTGGCGACACCCCATATCGCCGGCGGCACTGATTTCTGCCACCGCCGCTGTCTCACCGATGCCTGCAAGGATGCCATCGCCGTATTGAACGGCGAAACGCCCCGGTTCCGAGCGACGAAACGCGACGCTCTTCTTTATGAAGGGGAATTGAAGCCGGTTGCCTGACAGTATCTGAGTCTGTCTTTGCATACACACAGCGCGGCCAGATATGTGGAGGGACAGGATTGCAGGCGATGGATCGATTCCTGTTCAATGGATCTTTTTGCGTCGGTTGAAAGGGCAGATCGTAGTTGCCCAATAATTAGGGATACACTGCTGAATTTGGGTGCTTCCCAAAATGGGGGCGAACTCTCTTGTACCCCTGGTATCGACTAGACAGTATCAATTCTCGCATCTATCCCTGAAGAATCGCCCAGTCACTGACCACTAACCACCGACCACTGCAGTTGTGCGTTCGGGCCTTCGGCCCTCCCTTGTGCAGGGGCTGCGCCCCCGCAACGCCCCGCCCTTGCTAGCGACCGTGCTCATTCTTCCCCAGCAAGGTGGCGAGAGCAAGGTGTCTAGCCAACAGTACTCCCCCAAACGGTCCTGTAGGGGCAGGCCTTGTGCCTGCCCTCGCGCGCCTCACCCATCGTCGTCGCCATTCCGCCCAAAGGCCCCGTAAGGCCAGGCCTGGCGCCTGCCTTGCGTCTCTCCAAGAGCCGGTAAACAATTCCAACCGAAGCCGGCACAATCACCCCGCCCGACTGTTTCCACCCCAAATCTGGGTTATCCTACTAAATTTTATTTGCTTGACTGTGGATGGGATATCAAGTAGACTGCCAACCTGTATGTGGTGTCTGACGTCTTGTCTCCGATTCTGCAGCAACAATTCCTCCTCACAGTCCATACTCAAAGGAGCGTAAGCGCGGCGACCAGTCAGATGTCAATCCCTGCTTGCGGCCAGCCCCCCCCCCCAAACAGCCCCTGCAGGCGTATGTCAAGAGTCGTAATCTCACGAGCAGTTTCAAGGTGTAACCATGGGAGAGGATGTGACAGTAGGCGCTGCTCTGGTTCCGGGACGACCCGAGCTCCGCACACGCCTACAGGACTGGCGTGTGCGGCTGGAGAAGGAAATCCGCCTTAACTGGCAGCTCTATGTGATGATCCTGCCCGTGCTGGTCGGCTTTTTCTTCTTTCGCTTCTATCCCTTGTATGGCCTGCAGATCGCCTTCAAAGACTACAACATCGTATCCGGGATCAGGGGCAGCGAATGGGTGGGGTTGGAGAACTTTTTCAAGTTCTTTGAGGACCCCTTCTTCTTCCGCGTGGTAAAAAATACAGTCGTGCTGGGCTTCTGGACGCTGGTGATCTCCTATCCGCTGCCGATCGTTTTCGCGGTGTTGCTCAACGAGGTCAAACAGCAACACGGTCTGTTCAAGCGAGTGACCCAGTCGATCAGCTACCTGCCGCACTTCGTCGCCGTGGTGGTGATCGTCGGTCTGATCTATGATTTTTTTGGCTTCGACGGCATTGTCAACCAGATAGCGGTTGCCCTGACCGGCGAAAAGTGGCGCATCCTGGGCTCGTCCGCGTGGTTTCGGCCGCTGTACGTTGGCTCTGTCCTGTGGCAAGGCATCGGCTGGGGCTCAATCATCTACCTGGCTGCGCTGACCGGCATTCCGCCGGAACTGTATGAAGCCGCGATCGTGGACGGCGCGTCGCGCTGGCAGCGTATTCAGTACGTCACGCTGCCCGGACTACTGCCGGTGATCAGTGTCACGCTGATTCTCTCTGTGTCGTCGATCGTTTCGGTGGGATTCGAGAGAGCGTTCTTGCTGCAGCAACCGGCCACCTACAATGTTTCGGACGTCATTGCGACCTATGTGTACCGGCGCGGGCTGATAAAGTTTGACTTCAGCTATGGCGCGGCGATTGGGTTTTTCGACTCCATCGTCGCCTTTGCGTTGGTGGTGGCGGCCAACTACATCGTAAAAAGAACCAATGAGGACCGCGAAGGGTTATGGTAGCGAGGTGTAGACCATGCATACCCTGAGAAAGATGCAGTTGTTCGATTACCTGAACTACCTGTTCCTGATCGGGTTCAGCTGCCTGATGCTATACCCGCTGCTGTACGTTTTTTCCATCTCGGTGAGCGACGGCGAAGCGGTGTGGAGACAATCGGTGAAGTTATTTCCAATTGGCTTCAACCTGGATGCGTACGAGGCGATTGCGAAGGCGAATGCGGTCGTGCGGGCATACCGGAACTCGATCGTCTACACGGTGCTTGGCACGACGTTCACACTGATAGTCTGCTTGCTGGCGGCATACCCGCTCTCGGAGCCGCGCTTTCGCTTGCGCGGTCCGATCAGTCTGATCCTGGGGTTGACGCTTTTCTTTTCTGCCGGCCTGATTCCCACCTATCTGGCCTACCAGAGTTATGGACTTCTGAATACGCTTTGGGTCATCACCCTGCCGGTTGCCTTTAACTTCTGGTTTATCATCCTGGTGCGGGCCAATATCTCGATGATACCGCGCGAGCTTAAGGACGCCGCCCGCGTGGATGGCGCCAGCGACTTTCGCATCCTGTTGCAGATCATCGTGCCCCTGTCCAAACCGATCCTGGCGACCATCGCCCTGTTTGTCGCGGTCGCGATCTGGAATGATTTTTTCAATCCGCTGCTCTATCTCAACAACTCGGAAAAGTTCCCCTTGACCATCATGCTGCGGCGGATGCTGATACGGGGAGCCACAGGGGAGGTGGTGCAGGGGAATTATGCCGACACTTTGCAAGCGAAGTCGTTTTTCAGGCAGGTAAAGATGGCAACCGTCATCGTAACGTTGGGTCCGATTCTGCTGGTATATCCCTTTGTTCAAAAGTACTTTGTGCAGGGCACACTGGTCGGCGCAATCAAGGGTTAAACCCGCCCGCGCTATGGTCGGATCGAGAGAAGGAGGTGGTTTTATCGAGTAGATCTTTGGCTACAGTCTATGCTCTCCAGTGTCTGAGAGTCATTCGCCATATACACAGCAGAGGAGATGGAAATGAAGAGATTCAGCCTGCCTTCAATTGTTTGCGTGCTCACTGTTTTGAGTATTCTCCTGGTGAGCTGCGTAC
Source organism: Caldilineaceae bacterium (assembly GCA_965116395.1). GTDB lineage: Bacteria > Chloroflexota > Anaerolineae > Caldilineales > Caldilineaceae > Bin5. The sequence goes on along the minus strand of OZ220684.1, from coordinate 2,082,302 downwards.
CACAGCCATCCGGGACCGTCGAAAGTGAGACCCTCGAGCTGGAGTTGATGATCGCGCCCGAAGGTGTTTTTGGAGATGTCACGCCTGAGACCTACTCGATGCAGTTGTTGGCCGACCGGACTGGCTTCAATTATGCGTTCCGCCAGATCCCGCGCGAGTTCCTCGGCGAGCGGATCGCCACCACCCTGGCCTCCGGGGATCTGCCGGACATCATGCAATTAGGCCTGCCGGCCGATTCGACCGGGACACCGATGGATATCGCGCACGAGTTCGGTCCGCAAGGGCTGTTCGTCTCGCTCACCCAGTACATCGAGGCTGGCGATATGCCCAATCTCGTGGCCGAGATGGAAAGACAGCCCGATATGCAGAAGTTGATGACCTCGCCCGACGGCAACATTTACGCCGTGCCCCAGGTCAGACGGTTACGCCAGCTCAGGCCGTGGCTGCAACTGCGGGCCGATCTGCTCGAGCAGTGTGGGATCATCGAGGACCGGTGGAACGGCAACTGGGACGCCATCCTGACGCTGGAGGATCTCCAGGGGGCGATGTTGTGCCTGAAGGAGCAACTGGGCGGCAAGCCTGTCATCTCCAGTCGCAGCGGCTTCACGGGCCATACGGGCAACTGGGCCAAATGGCTGGGCACCGACCTGACCGTTTACTACAACCCCTACACCGAGCAATATGAATATGGCCCGCTGATGGACCGCTTCCGCAGCACAGTCGAGTTCATGAATTGGATGTGGGAAAACGGCGTCCTGCATCCGGAGTATGCAACCATGAGCGACCCGGACTGGGAGGCGCTGGCGCGTGGCACCTGCGAAGCGGGAGCCATTCTCGAGAACACGGGCTGGCACTTCTATTCGTGCGTCGGCAATGCGGGCATTGACCAGGGCAAATTCTACCCCGTCATGTCGCTGACGGTCGACGACGAAAAGATTCTCTGGCCCGCCCCTTCGAATGTCTGGCTGGGGAACCCCTTGGTGATCTCGGCCTCCTCCTCCCAGGCAGAGATCGAAGCAGCCGTGTGGCTGATCGACTACCTGTTCAGCACCGAGGGCCGCTTCCTGATCTACCAGGGCAAAGAGGGCGTGGATTGGACCTATCGCGCCGACGGGACCAAGTGCTATACGGACACCATTCAGCGCCATCCAAGCCTGAAGGAAAAGCACTATTGCGCAGGCGCGATTCCCGAGTCCCCGCCGGCCATGACCAACGAATCCGCGTTCATCAATGACATCGGCTCGCTCGCCCGCGTCTGGTGGCCAGAGGCTGAACCGCACTGGGGCCTGATGGCAGACTGGCCGGCGCCGGAATTCCCGGACGGGTGGAGATGGATTGACGATAATTTCATCAATCCCAGCGGCTCCTACGGCGACCCCCTGCCTTCCATCGTCTTGAACGAAGAGGAGGCGGAGGTAGCTGCCAGTCTCGGCGCCCCGATCGACACCTATCTGCTTGAGACGATCCAGCAGATGATCGAGGGGCAGCTCGAAATCAATGACGACACGTGGGGCGAGCTTACCTCCACGATCGAAAGCATGGGCGCCCAGGACATTGTGGATGCGTACAACTCCGCTCTGTCGCGCGCGCAGTAGCGTGGTAGAGTAGCTGCGACGCGCCCAAACTGACCGGCGTGCGGTCTGGACTGTACGCTGTTGAACGACCAGGACGCTGGGGACGGAGGGATTCGTCGTCCCCAGCGTTTCTTTTCACTGGCGAGCGCCGGAGCAAAATATGGGGACAGACAAGACGACAAAGGATCCGATCAGATGCGCTGTGATCACCGGCGGTCACGGTTATGACGTCCTGAACTTTCACCGGTTTTTCCGGGGTTTGGAGGGGATCGATGCCTATATCCAGCATATGGACGACTTTGCCTCTGCACGCGCAAGCGTGCGCGACAGCTACGATGTGGTTCTCTTTTACACGATGTTGATGGATGGCCCTGTCGACGACGGGGGCCCGTGGTACGCGGGAAGGCCCAAGACTGCATTGGAGCACCTGGGCGAGACGGAGCAAGGCATCATCCTCCTGCACCACGCCATTCTTGCCTACCCGCAGTGGCCGGTGTGGAGCGAGATAGCCGGTATCCAGGATCGCAGCTTCGGCCATCATCCCGAGCAGACGCTGCGCGTCGAGATCGCCAATCCTGAACATCCGATCACCAGGGGCCGCAATGCCTGGGAGATGGCGGACGAGACTTACATGATGGACGAACCGGGGAAGGACAGCGAGATTCTGTTGACGGCGAACCATCCCAAGAGCATGGCCGCCATCGCCTGGGCGAGGATGTACAGGCGGGCGCGTGTCTTCTGCTTCCAATCGGGGCATGACAATCTGACGTGGGCAAACCCCGATTTTGGCGAGACCGTGTTGCGGGGAATCCAGTGGGTAGCCCAAAGATTATAGGCGCGGCCTTTATCCTGGAGACGGCTGTATGCGTGCGCTGGTGACGAGACTCCGGCCCGACAAGAAACGCGAGAAGGTGCTTGTGAGCGACTGGCCGGCGCCGGAGGGACCGACCGGCAACCAGGTCAAGAGCCGGACGATCTATTCAGGCATCACGAACGGGACCGAGCACAACGACCTGGTCGGAGGCAACTATGCGCACCCTGACGACGCGCTGCCGGCCGGGTGGGGCTATCAACACGTGGGACGCGTGATCGAGACCGGCCCTGATGTTGCGGAGCTTGCCGTCGGCGACCTGTTGTATATCAACGCCGACCACAAGGAATATGTGGTGGCGCGGGAAGATGGGTTGCTCATCAAACTGACAGAGGACGTTGACCCCAGGCAGGCCGCGCTGTTCGGCATGTCCAGCGTGGCGATGCGCTCCTGTCGGCACGCTGATCTGCGCATGGGCGAGCGCGTTCTCGTCGTCGGCCAGGGGTTTATCGGCCAGATGGCGGCTCAGATCGCCAACGTGATGGGCGCGCGCGTCGCCGTCTGCGAAATCGACCCGCGCCGGCTGGAAATGGCGCGACGGATCGGCGCTGCTGAGGATGTGTTCGATGTCGCTGGTGACGGATGGGAGACACAGATCGCCGATGGCGCCTTCGATGCAGTCATCGATGCAGCGGGCGTCGAGGGGATGGAGGACCGGTTGATTCACGCGCTCAAGAGCCGGGGCAGGCTGCTGCTCATCGCCGGCCGCTTTCACGTCAACTATACCTTCAATCTGGGTCAAGCGCACGAGATTACCATCAGACAGAACACGGGCTATGACCGCGATGATCTGGCGAATCTGTGCCGGCTCATTCGCCGGGGCATGGTCGATATCGCCCCGCTGCTCCAGGACGTTGTGCCGGTGACCGAGGCCCGGCGCGTCTACGACACCCTGCGCGACGCCCCGCACGAACTGTCTGGAACAGTATTTATCTGGGAGTAAGTCGCTGCGCGCCTGCTACGCGCGCGAGGAGGGCACACCGGGAGCCGATCCATGACACAGATGCAGATTGGGACGATCGATACGATTCGACTTGCGCGCGACGCCGGCCCGCGCGTGCGGACCGCAGCCGTCGAACTGGCACGCTGGATCGAAAGACTGGGGGCGAAGAAGCCGGCCATCGGTGCAGAGGCGGGCGATGTGACAGCGCTCCTGAGCACAAACGGGACCGACCTGGAGCCGGAGCACTTTTGTATCGACGTGGAGAGCGCCGCAACGCTGCACATTACGGGCGGCGATGGACGCGGCGTGTTGTATGGTGTGCAGGAGTGCATCGACCGCGCCCGTCTGGGTCGAGCCATCACGACGATGACCGATGGCCCCCATTTTGCTCTGCGCAGCGTAGACATGTGGGAGACGCCATCCAACATGGTCTGGTGTCTGCCGTTCGACAGCATTCTGGACTACGATAAAATGTTGCGGCCCGAGGAGATCCCGGACTACCTGGACTTCGCCCGGCGGCTGCTGGCGATGCGCGTCAACAGCCTCACCCTGTTCTCCCAATACGCGTCAGGAGGGTCGCTGTTCGAACGCTGGCTCTCACACGCCGAGCCGGTCGAGCGGTTCGCACAGTTTATGCATCGCTTTGGCGTCTCAATACGTCTGGCGCTCCACTATACCTCTCCCGACGAAAGTGGCCATTATGAGACGCTGTGTCCGTACTCGGATCATATCCGTGAGCAGTGGCAAGACTTTGTGGCGCGTATGGCCGTCACCATGCCGACGGTGCGCAATTTCAGGCTGAGAGGCGCGGGCGAAGAGGCGCCTGGCCCTCACGAAGACGATTGCGACCGCTGCGCTGCGACTCCCCTGCGCGAGCGTGTTCTGGCGGGCATACGCGTGGTCAGCGACGCCGTAGCCACCCTCGGCGGCGATCTGCTCTGGCTCACCGGCACCGACCAGGCCGCCCATGCCAGGGCCGAGGCGGAAATGTATGGCGACTGGGGCGATGACTTTCCCGAAAACGTGCGGATCGGTCACTGCCACAACTTCTGGGACTTCCGCCCACCTTATCCCCCGCACCCGATCTGGAACCATTGCGGCAATCGGCCCGCAGAACGCTCGCCCTATGTGCTTCAGGTCGCGCTGGTGGGCGATTCGGCTGGCATGAACTTTTTGCCATGCTCGATGGCGCACCGCTGGCAGGAGGACTTTCGCACGGCGGCAGACAAGGGATACGAGGGATGCGACGCCAACATAGCCGTACATCCCCAGTATGTAGACCATCCGCTCAACCTCTCCAACTGGCACACCTACGGCAAGCTGTGCTGGAACCCCTACCTCGACCCGGACGACATCCTGTGCGAATGGCTAACGATGGAGTACGGGGCGGATGCCGCGGCGTTTCTGCCTGGCCTGCGCGCAACCTATCCCGCCACCATCAGCGCGCTGTTCAGCCGCAGCGCCTTTACCCAGTGCCACAGTTATGTTGCGCGCTACGACTACCTTGATACACGGCTCAATGGACCGTGGCGCGTGTGGACGGATCTCTTGCATCCAGGGATGGACCGGGTCGGCGAGAACGTCCTCGGGCTGGAGTTGCCGCTCGACGCCTATCCCGAGCAGGAGCGCGAAACGCTGCGCAACGATCCACGCTACCAGCTCATCTTCAACCGGATGCCGCTGACCGACGCCTATGCCGCCGAGCTGATGGCGGAGAAGCGCGCGGCCACCGGCCACATGGAAGGCGTGCTGGCAGCGTGGCGGCAACTGGAAGGCAAGATTGACCCGGCACCCTTTGCCCAGGTCGCCGGGCTGCTCGAAGCCAACCTAAACGACGTGCGCATTTTTGTGGACTGTTTCGGGCTGTACCTGGACTACAAACTGGGGCGGTTGGAAGCGGCGCAGATCGAGGCAATGCGCGCGCGCTACGCCGACGTTCCGAAGGGAGAGGCGACGGTCGGGTCGCCATACGACGGCTGGTTCTGGGATCACTTTGGCTGGCAGGGCACCTACCTGGAGTTCCTGGACGATCTGGAGAAGCTGTTGCGGGGCGAGACGCCCGGCCCCTTCTTTACCGGCGGAGCGACGGAGAAACAGGCGGAATGAAGTTTCAAAGAGGTACGCGGCGGCCGGTTTGCCGGCCGGGCCGCCCTTCACGGGATCGGATTCGAGCAGCCGGTGCGCCTCGATGACACAGTAGGTGGAGGCATTGACGGGCAACCAGCGGTTGTTACAGCATCAGGATTCATTCACAGCGTAGATGCGCGCGTCGCGCAGGTAGAAGCGCAAGCAGACGTCACGCCCGGTCAGGTCCGCCGTGTCCTTCTCGCCCCACCGCAGCGGCAAGGCGGCGCCATCCACATCGCTGAGTACACACCTTTCCCTTTCGTAGCCCTCGATGGCGTGGCCGTCCGGTTGCCGTACCTCCACCATCACGTAGGCCTGATCGGGTAGCAGCGTGCCCGTGCCGCTCTCCAGGTTGACCGTCAGGGGACGTTGCGGGACCTTGAACAAACGCGACGAAAACTCGGCGTTCGACTGCGACCCCACCCACGTTATCCGGTCGACCGGCGTGCTGTAGCGCTGCATCGTGTTGTACTCGAGGAAGCACAGGCGGCCATCCACGACAAAGGGCGTGCAGGTGGTAAACACCCCCGCGTGCATCTCGCGCGCGGGGCGCTGCCAGCGCCGCCCATCGTAACTTACCCACCATTCATAGGAGATATGAGGCCCGTGTTCGCCAAACATGAGCGGGCTGCGGGCATAGTTGCGCATAAGGCCGACAAAGCGATCACGGTAGGGGAACGCGGTAAACATGTAGAACTCGAGATCCGGCGGATCATCCGCATCCGGTTCGATGAAGTTCTCCAGGCGTGACCAGTGGGCGCCGTCTTCACTGCTGCGGATCGCCAGCACCCGGCGCTGGCTGGGCCCGATGTTATCCGGAAGCGCCGCCGGGAATGGCCGCTTTACAGCCTGATAGCAAAGGTATTGCTTGCTGTGTGGGTCATAGATGGCCGAAAAGGCGTCGTTGCCGTCGCGGAAGGCCGGGTTGTGCTCCCACTCCTGCCAGTGCAGACCATCCGCTGAAAAGGCTGCGCCAGCGTTGTGGACAGGATGATGCCCCGGCAACGTACCTTCGGCGTGCGCGGGGCCCCAGCCAGTGTGGATCATGGCGTAGCGGCGATTGGGATCGGTCGCCTCGTCGTTTCGCATCACCGAAAAGATGCCGCCATTGTCGATCAACACATTGGGCGACTTGGCGTCCGCGACGATGCCCAGGTCTGGCCGTTCGAAGTGGATGCCATCGCGGGTGCGGGCATAGCAGACCTGCCACGTCAGGCTGGAGGGATCCCAGCCCGGGCGAGTTTTGCTGAACGTCTTATCGCTCTCAGAATGGCTGCGTGCGCTGGCCTGTTCGGCGCTCAGGCTTTCGACGAGAAACTGCTCGGGGCTGCGCCGCAGACTGTACCAGACGTGGATGGCGCCGTCGGGCTCCTGGAGGCTGGTGAACGCCAGGTCCTGGGCGAACTCGTTCAGGTCCTCCTCCAGCCCTTCGGGAGGGCTGTCATCGCGAACGAGCCGGCAACCGCCCGTAAGCAGCCGGCCGCGCGGTTCATGCGCGTCTTCCAGGGACATGAAGAGCAGAGTCAGGGCGTTCTTGTCCTGCGGTTGATCCAGAATTGGATTAACGGCGTTCATACGCCTTGCCTCCCTTCTGGGAACGTCTGCTTAACGCTTGCTCAGTGCCTGAAGTCTGTGCTGCCTTCAGCCGTTTCCCCCAAATGCGTCTCGATATCGACCTTGCCACGGAGGAGTTCGGAGATAACGCGCGTGCGTCGATGTCCCGCCCCTCTGCAACCAGGGCTTTGTATTTTGCGGTTTCACATCACCCCAACGCGGCCACCATCTCGTCGGTGTAGCCAAAGAGCGCCGGTGTTCCCCCGGTGTGAACGAAGACGACCGGCTCCTGTGCCGGTAGTGCGCCGCCGCGGATGTGGGCCACAAGTCCGGCCAGCGCCTTGCTGGTGTAGACCGGGTCGGTGAGGATGCCCTCGGTCTGGGCCAGCAGACGCAGAGAGGCCAGCCCCTCCGGCGTGGGGAGGCCGTAGCGCTCGCCGACGAAGGAGTCGTCGCTGTCGAAATCAGCCGCGGTCAGAGTCACGTCCAGATCGAGCCGCTCTGCAGCCTGGTTCGCGATCTTTGCCATGTGCTCTTCGTTGTCTCCTTGGACCGACGGGGTGATCCCCTTCACCTGCATGGGGCTGCCAACTGCCTTCAACCCGAGAACCAGGCCGGCCTGGGTCGTGTCGGCCGCGCAGACATACATGTGCCCCGGCTCGATCTCCTGCTCGCGGCACTGGCGCGCCACTTCAAGCGCGGACTGGGCGTAGGCGATGACATCCAGGTCGACGGTATCGGCCTGGCGCGGCACGTAGACGTTGTGGCCTGCCGCGCGCAGCGCCTCGGCCTTGGCCGCGATCATCTCCTGCTGGCGGTCGCGGTCGTTGTCTGACATCACCGTCACATGCGCGCCAAACAGCCGCTGCAGCAGGTTGTTGCCGGTGATGGCGGTCTTGTCGATCTCGCGCTCGGCCCGCAGGATAAGGTGCAGCGTGATGCCCAGCTTGGCGCAGGCTGCGGCCAGTTGGCGGCAGTAGTTGGACTGCACCGCCGCGCCGAAGACGATCGTATCCGCGCCGCGCTCCACCCCGACCGCCAGGCTGTACTCGAGCATGCGGGTCTTGTTGCCGCCGAAAGCAAGCCCGGTCAGGTCGTCCCGTTTGATATAGACCTGCGGGCCCCCCAGGGCAGCGCTGAAACGCGGCAGATGCTCCAGCGGCGTATTCACCTCGCCCAGGCGAACGCGGTTCAGGCCGTTCAGCGCCATTTCCAGTTTGTCTTCCAGTGCAGACCCCATGACGACGGCTCCTTTTCAACTTTCCGGGTGGTGGTTTTCAATATGATGTAGGCATCTGAGCGCCTACCAGGAGTGAAGCGCCGCCCACTAATCGCCGGCCGGCTGCAGTTCCGGCTGCCGGCTCAGTTCCCAGGAGCGGGCCACGCTCTGCGTCTCAACCATCTTGGCGTAGCGTCCGTTGCGCGCCATCAGTTCATCGTGCGCGCCGGTTTCGATGATGCGCCCACTGTCCAGCACGACGATCTTGTCGGCGTGGCGTATGGTCGAGAGGCGGTGGGCGATCACCAGCGTGGTGCGGTTGCGGGTGAGGCGGTTGAGCGCCTGCTGGATCTGCCACTCCGTCTCGGTATCAACCGAGGAGGTGGCCTCGTCCAGGATCAGGATCGGCGCGTCTTTCAACAGGGCGCGTGCGATCGAGATGCGCTGCTTCTGACCGCCGGACAGCCGCACGCCGCGCTCGCCGATAACGGTGTTGTAGCCATCAGGCAGTTCGACGATGAACTCGTGCGCGTTGGCCGCCTGCGCCGCCTGCACGATCTCATCGACCGTCGCCTCAGGGCGGCCAAAGGCGATATTCTGGCGCACGGTCCCGTGGAAGAGGAAGACATCCTGCATGACCGAGGCCACATTGGCGCGCAGGAACTCCAGGTCGAGGCTGCGCAGGTCGTGACCGCCGACGCTAATCTGCCCGTCCTGGGGATCGTAAAAGCGGGGAATAAGCCGGCTGACGGTCGTCTTGCCTGCCCCGGTCGCCCCCACCAGCGCCACCATCTCGCCGGCGCCGATCTCGAAATCGATATCGCTCAGCACCACCTCTTCCGACTGATAGCCAAAGGAGACATCGTGGAAGGCAACGTCCCAGCGGGAAATCTGCGGCTTGACCGCGTCCGGCGGACTGCTGATATCCGGTTGCACGGCCAACAGTTCGAAGATGCGCTCCTGGCTTGCGCCGGCCCGGTGCAATGTGTCGCTGATGTCGGCCAGCTTGAGGAAAGGCTGGTATATATAGACCAGGTAAGCGATGAAGACGAAGAGGTCGGCGACATTCAAAGATTCCGACAGGGCAAGGCTTCCGCCCACCCACACGGCTACGATCACGCCCAAGCCGCCGGAAAACTCGACGATTGACGAGGGCAGTAGCGAGACCCTGGTGGCGGCGCATATCCTGTCGCGGTAGTCGGCAGCCGACCGCGCGACCTGATCGGCCTGCGACTCCTCCCGGCCAAAAGACTTGATCTCGGTGATGCCGGAAAAGCTGTCTTGCACCTGGGCTACCAGTTCAGAGATGCCGGCCCGCACCTGGCGCCATATGCCGCGAATCTGCCTGGTGAAGCGGTAGATGACATAGCCGCCGATCGGCAGCGGCAGGACGACGAGCAGGGCAAGCAGGGGATGTATCCAGAACAGGACACACCACATGGCGATCGGAATGACGGTCGCCATCACCAGCTCGGGCACGCCGTGAGCGACGAAGTCCTCCAGCGTTTCGATGTCGTTGATGGAGCGCACGATCAGGGCGCCGGTGCGCTGGCGGTTGTAGAAGCTGTGGGAGAGCTGCTGCAGATGGCGGTAGACGCGCGCCATCAGGCTGGTGGTGACGCCATAGGCGGCCACGTGCGAGAACTGGCCGTAGAAGTAGCGGCCGATACCGCGCAGCACATAGACGATCCCCAACACGGCGGTCATCGCCAGCAGGCCGGAGGTGGAGCCGCCGCCGTCGGTGATCCACAGGATCAGGCGGCGCACCAGCAGCGGAGGGACCAGGCTCGTCGCGGAGAAGAGCAGCCCGCTGAGGACGGACAGGACCACAAATTTGCGCTGGCCGCCCAGGAGATACCAGAGGCCGGTCAAAAAGCCCTGCGGCGGATCGTTGGTGTACATGATTATGAATACCCGATTACTGGTCTCAAATGATGCCGTCTTCGAGGTTGCCGCAGCCACTGAAAACTAAAAACTGCCTACCAAAAACCGCCCCTCAATCACTCCAGCTCCCGGCGCAGTAGGCCGCGTTCCCGGTAGACGGCCGCGGCCTCCTCGACAAAGGCGGCGGTGGCGGCGGCGTTGAACTCATCGCGCAGGCGCTGCGCCAGCGCCTCGTACTCCTCGAAGCTGCAGCGTCCGGGCCGCAGCATCTCGTACATCTCCAGGAGCGTCTCGTTGGGGACGGCGGTCAGCTCGGAAGCCCGTTCCAGGTTCTGCGCCAACTGCGGGAAGCCGGCGTCGCGGGCGATTTCGGCCTGGGCGCGCAGCGTCTCCGCGCTGATGCTGTAGTCCTCCGAGGAAATATCTTCGGTCAGCGTCTTCTGCAGCGAGAGGTCGCGCAAGGGGCGCCCACTGGCCGCGGCGAGCGTGTCGCCGCGGTTGGTGTAGAGGGGATAATCCCCGTCCGCGGCGTGAGAGGCGTTTTCTCTCTTCTCTTTTCTGTCGTCTGTCATCTTGCTGAATCCTTGCGCTCCAAGTCGAGGAACGAGCAGTTCACTCACTCCTCGCCCTCATACATCCGGCTCCCAGCGGAAGTAGAGCTCTTGCGGCGCCTTTTCATGTATGTCTTCGATCTCGCGACGGTGCAGCAGGGCCGTCTTAACGATCAGGCGCAAACGTGCGCCGTTGTCGACCTTGACGCCGACGGGCAGGGGGCTCAGCCCCTTGGCATAGCGGGCCGCGTTGCGCCCGATCGCCTGGTAGATCTCCAGCGTCAGGCTGGGCGACTGCGGGAATAGCTCCAGGTTGTTGAGCGGCGCCAGCCCCCGTTTCTGGATGACGGTCGTGCCGCGGCTCTGGAGGCCGACGGCAATGCCGGAGCCGCTCAGTCGCGCGCCGGCGTGGCCGATGGCGGCGCAGTCAGCGCTGTGATAGACCCGCACGACGCGGCCGTAGAACTCCTCCTCCGCCACACCGGTGAGCAGCGCTTCCAGCACCTCTTCATGGTCCAGCTCGCCAATCGTCTTCACCAACGAGCGGCCATAAGCCGGCCCCACCGCGACCACGATTTCGTTGGCGGAGGCGCCCACCTTGGCCGTGCTGATCTCGGCCAGATTGGGTAGCGGCTCCCCCACCTGCGCGTCGATAAAGTCGCGCGGCGACTTCTGTTGCGGAATGCGCTGCAGCGCGTCCCAGGTCTCTCCTTCGAGGCGGTAGCCGGTGCCGGGCCCGGTGTAGTCATTGCGGTCGTTGACCGCGCTGATCACGGAGAAACCGTCTTCAAATATCGCCGACGGCTGCAGATAGTCGCCCGCCACGCGCTGACGGCCCATCTCGAGCAGATTGGAGGCCGCCTGTTCAAAGCCGCTGCGGTGCAGCGCGCGTACGACATCGGACAGATTGGCCGTACCCTCCAGGAACCGATCGGCCGCGGCCAGGTCGGCCACCATATCGCGTTCGGGCATATCCTCGCTGCTGTGGGCGAGCGCGGCCGCCTCCACCTCCTCGTCCCCGATCGGTGGGAATTCCAGCTCGGCGTAGATCGCCTGCAGCGCCTGCGCGGCCTGCCGGCGGGCTGCCACGGCATCGGCCTCGCGAACCGGGCGGATTCCGCCGTTCACCTGCATGTCACGCTGGATGACGGTCCAGTCATCGAAATCCTCGGCGTCGAAGTTGCCGCCGCCGAACATATTGTCCTGCTTGGGAATGGCGCTGTAGCCGGAGCAGATGAAATCGGTGCCGGGGATCATCTGCAGCATCAGCTTGGCCGTCTTGCGCAGGTCCGAGTGGGAGGCGAGCGCGTCGTTGCCCGAAGCGCATTCCAGCCCCAGCATCGACGCCAGCAGGTTCTCGGCCAGAACGCCGCGCACACCGCCGGGCAGCGCCTCCGGCAGAGCGATGCAGGAGATGGAGCCATTCTGCACGCCCTGGCTGCCGGCGCCCTTTGTCACCAGCAGGCAGCGAGCCTCGAGATACAGCATCGAACACTGCTCCGCGTAGCCCATCAGCGCCTCGGAACCGGTGCCGGACGTGAAGCGTATTTTGATGCCGCGGCTGGCGTAGGCCGAGGCCAGAAAGGCCTTTGACCAGGGCGTGTCGTCGCCGTCGACAAAGGAGCGCTCCGTGCCGTAGACCGAAAGCGTCTCCGCGTAGGAGGTCAGCCCTTTGATGCCGAGACGCAGCCCAAACGCCTCCTCGACCGCGCACTGGGTGAGCACGCCGCCGCGGCTGGACTGCGAACCGACGAGAATGGCAAGCGCATTGAGCGGCGCTGCGCGCGCGACGCGCACCGTCGTCTCGATCTCGGCAAAGCCCCGCAGCGCCGCTTCAGCCGCGTCCGCGGCCAGCAAAGCCGGGTTTTCGCGCCAGTTGGTGACGTGGGCCTGGTTGGCTGGGGTCTTGCGCACCCGCATCTTGCCGAGGCCCATCATCATCTCCAGCACGTTCATGTGGCGCACAATTTCGCACAGCTTGGCCGGAGTGCAGCCGTCGGCCAGGCGGCGGATGGTGGACTGCGGCACGTTGATATCGACCAGCATACGCGCGATCTGGTGCGAGGGGGTCGCCATCGCCTCTTCGGCCACCGCCAGATCGAGAGCGTGATCGGCGATAAAGCAGTCGAGCGCATCGAAATCGGCCCGGTTCTTGCCGTCCATCTCCACGACCTCGCCGTCGACGATGCGCAGCGAGGGCTGCGGGTCATAGGGACTGTCGGCAACGGTCAGCCCGGCCTCGGCCCACTCTTCGACGTATGTTTCGCGGTTGATATCGCGCCCGGCGAGGATGGAGAAGCGGCGCGAGCCGGTATCCCCGTTGACGCTGCCGTCCGCCGTCGTTGTTGTGGTCATTCCTCGTCCTCGACTCCTTGTCCGAAAGCGATGAAGTAGCCGTCCGGGTCATATACGGCGAACTCGATGTTGCCGTATTCGTCCTGGTGCGTCAGGCCGTACGCGAACTCGGCGCCCTTGGCCTCGAATTCGGCATGGAGCGCCCTCACATTCCGAACCCAGACGTAGGCGTCCCAGTAGCCGCCCCGCTTCTGGTTGGGGAGAATCTCTTGCTCGTCATCCACTTCCTTGAGCATGAAGATGAAGCCGTCGCGATCGGGCATGGCGAAGGTCGGCGGCTCTCCCCAAAGGTGGGGCCGCCTGAAGCCTAGCACATCACAGTAGTAATCGAGCGACGCAGCAAGATTGCGCACATTGAAATAGGGGGCGGAGCCGACCAGGGTCGGGGTGTTTTCGGATGGCATTGTGAAACTCCAAGGCGGAGGAAAGGGTGGCTGTATAGGTTATGACTCGGCGACGGCAGTTGGTGCAGTTGCATCGATATTCGCCTCTTCGACGGGAACAACATCCAGAAATTCTACCGGTTCGGCCTCCCGGCCGTTTTCCCAGAGAAGGGAGAAAAACCAGATCCCGCTCTCGCCAACGGTGAAGCTGGCAGGGCTGCAGTGGCTGCGCTGTTCCCGTTTCATGCCATCGCCATTATCCGGAAGTTCAAACAACGCGCTCTCTTCGACCAACTCCGGCTCGTAATAGACGGGCCAGTCCCACATCTGTCCTTGATAAGGTTTGTTTCGAAGATGCAGGATGCTGGCAAATTCCCGCACCTCCGCTAACTCGGGGATGCCTTTGTCTTGTCCGCTACTGAGATGAAGCCCCATCACTACTCAGACATCGAGTCAAGCGCGGCGCCGATGGCATCCACGATCTGATCGACCTCGTCTTCACTGATAACCAGCGGCGGTGAGAAGGCCAGGCTGCCGTTCAGGGCGCGTGTACGCACCCCGCGCGCCGCGGTCGCATTCTGCAGGCTCGTGGCCAGTTCATTGTCCGGCTCTTTGGTCTCCTGGTCCTTGACGAATTCGACGGCGCAAAGGAGGCCCAAACCGCGCACATCGCCCACGTTACCGAATTCGCTCAACCTGGCCAGCCCGCTGCGCAGCCGCTCGCCCATCTCCGCCGAACGTTCGGCCAGCTTCTCATCCTCAATAATGGCGAGGTTGCGGAGACCGACCGCGCAGGAGGCAGCGTGTCCGGAGTAGGTGAAGCCGTGCATCCAGGCCTCATCCTGCGGCGCGCTGTTCATGGCGTCGAGAATGCGGTCGCTGATCTGGATGCCGCCCAACGGCAGGTAGCCGCTGGTGATGCCTTTGGCGAAGGCGAGGATATCCGGTTCGATGCCGTAGCGGTTGAGCGCGAACATCTCGCCGGTGCGCCCGAAACCGCAGATAACCTCGTCGGCGATCAGCAAAACGTCGTACTTGTCGCAGATGGCGCGCACGAGGGGGAAGTAGTCCTCAGGCGGCACGAAAACGCCGCCGACGCCCTGCACCGGCTCGGCGATCAACGCGGCCACCGTTTCCGGCCCTTCGCGCAGAATCGTCTCCTCCAGATCGCGCGCCGCAGCCTCGCCGACCGTCTCTCCCTCCTGCATGTCGCCTTCGTAGCGATAGGGGTGAGGCGCGTGGCAGTAGAGGAAGTTGGGCACCAGCGGACCGAACATCTTGTGGTAGCGGGGCACGCTGGTGGCGCTGGTGGTGGCGAGCGTGATCCCGTGATAGGACTCGCGGCGGGAGATGATCTTGACCTTGTCCGGTTGCCCCTCCCGCTTCCAGAAATAGCGTGCGGTCTTGAAGGCGGTGTCGTTGGATTCAGAGCCGCCGCAGGTGAAGAAGGTCGTCTTGAGGCTGGGATAAGCGTAGCCGGAAAGCTTGTAGGCCAGCTCGCTGGCGGGCAAGTTGGTCATGCCGGCGAAGTTGGAGGTGTAGGCCAGATCCTTCATCTGCGCGTAGGCGGCCTCTGCCAGCTCAGTGCGGCCATAGCCTACATTCACATTCCACAGGCCGGCCATCGCATCCAGGATCTTGCGGCCGTCGGTGGTGTGGAGCCAGACACCCTCGGCTCGCTCGACAATGATCGGATTCTCGGATTGGGAAGGGTGATGCAGAGGGTGGAGCTGTCGTCTATCCTGCTCGAGCAGGGATGGCTTTTCCTGTATGGCTGCCATTAATTTCTCCTTGGGCGATGCTTTTCACCAGTCTCACGCCGCGGTGCCGTTGGCAAAGGGCGTCAGATGGCGGGTGAAGTGGGTGTTCAGCACCTTTGCGTAGGCTTCCTCGTTGTCGGCGATCAGGCCGTGAATCTGCGGGCCGAAGCGGTCCAGATTGGAGCCGAATGTCACGTGCAGCAGCTGGCGGGCGTCGAACTGCTCGAGCAGTCCCGACAGGTCTGCGTCCGATAGGTCGGCGTTGGCAGGCACCTTGTCCGGCTGGCAGTCGAGAAAGTAGGTTTTGCGATCGGTCTCGAAGCGAGCGCGCGAGTGGTCGAGAATCTGGCGGAAGAGGGATGTGTCAAGGTCGGCGATGACGCGCAGCGCCTCCAGATAGCTGGTGCCGGCGGTCTTGACATGCACCCGGTCCTCGGCGTACTTGGCGACCAGCGGGTATATGCTGAACTTGTCGGAGCCGGTGTGGACGCTCAGCTTGTAGGCGTCGAAATGCATCAGAATAGCCGCGTGCTTGACCAGCTCCGCTTCGAACGGCGCGGTGTCGCCGATATAGTCGACGCCCTTCTGAAACTTGCCGACAAAGCGGGGCGCAAGGCTGACGACCGGCAGATCCCGCCGCAACAGTTCGTGCGCCATGAAGTAGTGCTCGTAGATCGATGTCGGTGTCTCGGTCTCGTCCACCGACATTTCCAGATCATAGCGTGTGCCGCCCATCTGTTGATCGAGCGCGGCCGCGATATCCAGCGTATGAACGATGGCGCGTCCGTACTTCGCCAGCGCCCGCAGCAGGCTCTCTTCGCTGAAGGTGAGCGTCAGTCCCGCCAGTTCGATGGGGGCGGCCAGATAGTCGGCGCGCAGCGCGTCCAGGGTGGTATCGAGCCGCGTCCAGGGTAGGGCTTCGACCTTGGCGCGCAGGGCAGGCAGCGTATCGGTCTCGGCTTCATTGTCGACGTGGTCGCTGGGGTCGATCGTGTAGAAAGTGTAGCCGGCGGCGACAAATGCGGGCAGGTCGCTGACCAGTTTCACATGGTCGGCGTCTGCGCCCCAGGGCGCACGCCAGCCCATCTGCACCACGCCCCACATGGCGTCATCCACCACCTCCTGCGGCGTGCGCCCGATGCGGTCGTTCTCGCGCACCGACTGCTGCGCGAAGATCGGCGCGATGCCTGTGCCCTGGACCGAACGGATGTGGCCGGGCGTGGCCGCGCCCAACCGGTCACCGAAACCAAAGGAGGTCTCTACGCCCAGCGGCACGGGATTCAGCCAGGCCAGGCGGTCGCGCAGCGCGGCCGCGTTCTCCGCGGTCAGCGGGCAGACCAGCGTCCCGTTCGTTGTTTCGCCGCTGAAGCCGGCGGTATCGCCCTGCACGCAGAGCTTCTTGTCCCTGCCGTCGCGTGCCAGCGCGTAGGTCGTTCCATCCTGCTCGATAACTGAGTGAGGGTATTGCTTCAGGTTTGTCATCGCGCGGGGACCTGTCATATGTGAGATTCTAGCGGTCAGTTCGTCATCCTTTGCCGCTCTGTCGTTAGAAGGCTAGAATACACGAGAAGCAGATTCTACGCTACTCATAGCGGAGATGAACATCAGTGGTACGTGATTAGCGGATAGAAGCAAGGCTACTCATCATCCACCCCAATGCGGCCATCGATAACTGTAAAACTGAACGGGTGCTGACAATGCAAATCCATCTCCAATACGGCCAAGACGGCCTGACAGCCGAACTGCCCACCGAAAACGCGACAGTCATCCGCCCGCGCTTTGTCGAAGGACTTCCGGACGAGCAGGCTGCCTTCCAGGACGCGGTGCGGCGGCCCAACGGCGCGCGCCCTATGGCGGAGGCGGTAGCCGCGCACGAGCGCGTTGCGATCGTCATCGCCGACGGCACCCGCCCTCTGCCCTCGGCGCGGCTGCTACCCTGGATTTTGGCTGAGCTGGCGCATGTGCCGGAGGAGAATGTCACCATCGTCGTCGGCACGGGAACGCACCGGCCCAACACGGCAGAGGAGCTTGAGCAGATCGTGGGCGCGGATGTCTACCGGCGGCTGCGGGTGGTCAACCACAACGCCTACGAAGACGAGAGTATGGCCGTCGTGCGGCTTGGTCAGGACGGGCGCGGCCCGCTGATGATGAACCGGGAATACGCGGAGGCCGACCGGCGCATCCTCGTCGGCTTTATCGAGCCGCATTTCATGGCCGGCTTTTCAGGGGGCTACAAGGCCGTCTTCCCCGGCGTGGCCGACCTGGCCTCGATTTTGCACTATCACCGTGCCGAAATGATCGGCCATCCGCAGAGCAAGTGGGGCGTGCTCGAGGGCAACCCGACCCAGGAACAGATCCGGGCCAACGCATCGGCCCTGCCGGTCGATTTCCTTGTGAATGTCACGCTCAATCACAAGCGGCAGATCACCCGCTTTTTCTGCGGCGACGTCATCATCGCGCACGAAAAGGGCTGCCGTTATGCAAAGGAGACGGCAATGGCTGCCGTCGACCGCAGCTTTCCACTCGTGATCACCACCAACAGCGGCTTCCCCCTCGACCAGAACCTTTACCAGTCGGTGAAGGGGATGTGCGCCGCCGCCGAGATCATCGAGGACGACGGCGAGATGATCGTGGCCGCCCGCTGCAACGACGGCTTCCCCGCGCACGGCAACTTTACCAAGCTGCTCTACGAGCACAGTTCGCCGCAGGCGATGCTGGAGACGATCTTCCGTCCCGGTTTTCATATGCTGGATCAGTGGCAGGTGCAGAAGTTCGCCGAGGTGGCGCTGCGGGCGCAGGTAGCGATATACAGCGAGTTGGAGCCGGATGCCGTGTCCCGCGCCGGTCTCACCCCGGTCGCCGACCTGAATGATCACATCCGTACGTCCGTTGCGGATCTGGGGGCCGACGCGCCGGTTGCGGTTCTGCCGGAAGGACCGATGACGATTCCCTATCTGGTGTAGGCCTGGCGGTCAGTCCAAAAGCGCTTCGTTTAGGCGCAAGCCAAAGCCGGGCGCGTCGCTGGGGGTCAGATAGCCATCCACCGGCTGCGGCTCGTCCAGCCACAGCTGCTCATGCGACCTGTTCCGGTTGCCTAGCACCAACTCTCCCAACGCTTCGCACTCCGTTCCCGCGATAACATGCAGACCCCACGGCTCGCCGCCGCGGTGCAGGATGACGGTAGCGCCGGCCTCCTGTGCCTGCGCGATGATGCGCCGCGTGGCGGTGATGCCGCCGCACCAGGTCACGTCCGGCTGCCAGATGTCGAGCGCGCCGGCGCGGGCGATGTCGGCGAAGCGGTGGTGGGTGAAGTCGTGCTCGCCCCCGGCCAGCAGGATCGGCTTGATCTGCGGACGTAGCGCGGCCAGCCCGTCCAGGTCATCCGGCGTCAGCACGTCCTCGAACCAGTAGATGTCGTAAGGCGCCAGTATACGCGCCATCTCCCGCGTCACTGCGGCATCCCAGGCCATGTAGCAGTCGAACATGAGCAGCGCGTCCGCGCCCAGATGGCGACGCGACTCTTCCGCCGCGGCCGCGGCCCGTTCGAAGGCGTCGTCGTCTGTCTGTCGGCCAAAGGGTACCTTGTGGGCAGAGAACCCGCATTCCGCGAACCATGCCGGATCGTTGCCGGAAGCGTAGGCGCGAATGCGTGGCGCGGACGCGCCCCCCAGCAGCGCGTAGACCGGCTGCCGCTCGGCCCTGCCAAGAAGGTCCCAAAGCGCGATGTCGATGCCGCTGAGCGCCATGATGGCGATGCCGCCGCGCCCGTAAGGGATCGAGGCGTCGTACAGCTTATCCCACAGGCGTTCGATGTCAGCAGGGCTGTCGCAACTCTCGTCCAGCAGCAGCTCGCGCAGGTGGCGGTTGACGACCTCGACCGCGGCCACACCGCCGCCCCCATAGCCGAAGCCACTGACGCCGGCATCGGTTTCGACGCGCACGACGATCTGCCACAGGTAGGGGCGCCAGCCGCCGAGGGGCTGGCGGTAGTTGGGATAGACGGCGCGGATGTCGGTGATTTTCATGGAGAGGTGGCCTAAGGGGATGTGTCGTGACTACGACCCGAATATCTCGTCCACTTGCAGGCTGAACCCGGCAAGTGTGGGCGAAGTCAGCGTATCGCCTTCGCCGAAAGTGTCAACGACCTCATAGCCTTCGTCGCCCAGCAACAGAACTGTGATGGCGCCGGCGTCTGTACCCACTACCCAGTACTCCTTAACGCCGTGTTGCGCGTAGAGCGCACGCTTGTACCCTCTGTCCCGCTCGGCTGTGGAGGGGGAGAGAATTTCAACCACGAGGTCAGGAGCCCCCTGTATGTTGTCCGGGGTGATGATGTGCGTTCTCTCAGTGGAGACGAACAAGAGGTCAGGCTGGACCACGTCGATATCCGAAAGGACGACATCCGTGGGGGAGTAATAGATGCGCCCTAGTCGCCTGGCCTTCACAAAGGCCATCAGATAATAACCCAATTCTGCCTGCGTTCTCTGGTGCGCTTCGTTGGGCGCAGGAGTCGCAAATAATTCGCCGTTCAGAAGTTCGCAGCGCTTGTCTTCAGGTGTAGTAAGGTAGTCCGCGTACGTGAGCTTTAACCGCGGCTTCTCACCAATCATCCGACCGCCTTGGGTTTGGATTCTTAGCCGGCTCTTCTACGCTTTGCTTCAGTCTAACCAGATGATAGTAGCGCCCAACTGCAGGAGGGCCAAGCATCGTCGCGCAAAGTTGCTACAGAAAGCGGGACTGCATCGGCACTGCTTGCGTCTATACCGGCCGCCGCTACCCCTTCGACCACGGCCTGCGCTCCTCCGCAAACGGAAACGTCCCGTCGTACCCGCGCGGCTGCGACACGTGCCAGATCCCCTCATACATCGGCGTCAGCTGGTAGTGGCAGACGACATTGCTTCGCTCGATGTGCTCCTGGTGCTTGGCGCCCTGGTGGGGGATATGGTTGATGAAGATGACGCAGTCGCCCGCCTTGGGATAGAGGATGACGTGCTCCTGCGCTTCGCACCAGGCCTCGAACTTGGGCCGGTCCATCGGGTCGAGGTGGGGCGGCTCTATCTTGTGCCCGTCTTTGACAAACTTCAGGTGGGCCAGGTCGGGTCCGTTGTCCTGAAAGTAGAAGGTGGTGTTGATGCCGACCGGCTGCACCACAAGACGGCCGTGGCCGAGATCGTGTTTTTCCTGCCAGTAGCCGTAGAAATCGAGATGCCACTCCTGCAGATAGGGGCCCGGGTTGATGTGCGCGCGGAAGCTGCGCAGCTGGCACTGCCGCCCCATCATCCCTTCCAGAATCGGGCGGATGCTGGGATGGCCGACGAGGGGCGCGTAGGTATCCGGCTCACGGTCCAGGAGCGAGTCGAACCACATATTGCCGACATCGTTCAGCCCCTCTTCCCAGCCCATCGTGCGCGCATGGTTGATGCGCTGGCGGACATGTTCGGTCTCTTCCGGCGTGAGCGCGTTTTCGACGGTAATGAAGCCGTCTTCTTCCAACTGATCCAGCCTGGCTTCCAGATTGTCCATTCTGTATCTCCTTGCGGGGTCCCGAACTGTATGCCACATTGTAGTGACTCTGTTTTCAGAGGGCAAGACTCCAGAATCCTGTGAAGGATCAGTTCTCAACAGGAATCAGGCTTGAACTTTCGGCAGAATTCATTGACATGGCCGAAAAGCCAGAGTAAACTCACACTGGGATATCTCTGTTCAGTGGCCAGCGGCTGCGTTGATACAATCTGGTCGCCAGTTACTCAGTTTGGAGTTGAGGTTGCGGCCTTGAAGTTATCGCTTTGAAGGGGCTCTGCTCCGGCAAGATGGGAAACTTATCCCGATGTGCCTGCGTATGTCCCACATCCCAACCCAACCATTCGCCGATGAGACAGATTGCTATCAGTTCAATATCGCTACACACCGGCTTGGCCTCCGGTCGTCTCCGATGACCTTCCAGTGCCTGGCTCATGTCGTCTACGAGCACATACACCCATAAACAGAAGTCGTCAAGGTACGCTAACATTCGGTAGGTCTTCCTGGTGAGATGCTTTGTTGGTGGCGAACTTCAAAGCTATCTCACCAGGGGACTTTTTTCGAGCGCCATCTAGCAAAAGGGCCTAAGAATCAGAAAGCCTGAACTGAGCGGAACTGTGCAACTGTTAACCAGCTTGGCAATAGGAGGGCAACGCCATCGTGACCTGTTCACTGGGCTTACACTGGCGCTACTCTCTTTCACTGCGCTGATGGCGTTGACATCTGAGTGGCCTACCGAAACTGACGACGCGATGTTTCATTTCTACCGCATCCTCACGGTTGGTGAAGCACTGCGTGACGGCGTCATCTACCCGCGGTGGTTTCCAGAATCCTCATATGGGTACGGCGACCCGCTTCTGAATTTCTACCCGCCCGCATTCTATTTTCTATCAGCACTTTTGCACGTGGCCGGGCTTGATGTATTGACAAGCGTAAGGTTTGTTATCGCTGTAGGATTCGCACTTTCTGCGTGGTGGATGTTTGGCCTGACAAGGCTTTTTACAACGGTTTGGCCTGCGATAATCTGTGTGATCTGCTATCAACTGTACCCCTATCGATTGTACAATCTGTTCTTCCGCGGGGCCTTTCCGGAGCTGTTCGCTTTCGCCTGGCTGCCCGCTTTCGCAATGTACGCGCTTCGAATTGCAACTTCACGCGGGTTTCACTCAATAAAACTCCTCTCGGTCCCAAAAGCATTGCTCTTTGAGGATGCCAAGCGAAGGAATTCGCTCATTCTGGCCGGACTGACATTTGCAGCATTGGTAGTTACGCACTCACTGACTGCACTGATGACCGCTATCTCGATTCTTGCTGTAGGTATTCTGTCCTTACCATTCCTAAAGGGCCGTAACGAATACAATGGCGCGGGCCGGGTATTCATCATCGTAGTCATCGCAATGGCTGGTGGCGCACTGTTGAGCGCATGGTACTCCGTTCCGGTCCTGGCTGAACTGAGGTGGACTCAGGTTGGGCAGGGGTATACGATGAGCCACTGGAAAGAAACCTTCGGACTTTGGGGCTACATTTTTGACCTTGGTTTTCCAATGCAGTACGGAAACAGATGGGCGCCCGCCAGACCGGTTCCCGTTTATTCCATTCCTGTTGCCATCGCTGTTGCCTTTTTCGCCTTCGCGTCAAAAGAAGCGCGATTCCGCCTTTTTGCCCTGGTTGCGCTTGTTACTACTATCTTCTCAGTATGGATGACGACTCGTGGAAGCGAATGGCTGTGGCACGCTGCCGAGGGCGTACTCGACAAGCTGCAGTTCACTTGGCGATTCCTGGTCTTAGCTGGTTTCGGTACATCGTTGCTGGTCGCAGCGTCCCTTGAGGCCTTAAGGGTTGGGCGAAAGCTGCCAGGCTGGACCTACAAGGTGGCATTGGTCCTTTCAACGGCATTTGTCATCTATTATTCAGTTGGCGGCCTTAGTTACCCTACCGAAAAGGACGAGGACTACCCGGATCTCTCAGCCACTTCCCTCCGGCGCATGACCAACAAGTGGGACCAGCAATGGCCCAAAGAGTTCAGACCCTCTTGGGTAGAGACCGACCCGCTCTTTCACGATGTTCCACCTGGCGGCGAACTCCAGAAGTCAGAGTCCCTGGGCTCAGTGGAAGTATTGCCCACGCGTGCCGGATTCCTGCGGCAGGAATTCGTTGTTTCGGCAGAGCAGGACTTTCGTCTTCTCTTTCACCAATATTTCTATCCCGCGTGGCAGGTGACGATAGACGGAGTGCGAGCGGCGGTCGAGCCTGCGGGAAGGCTTTCATTGGTGAGCGTGCAAGTTCCTGCTGGAAGTCACGAGCTTGTTCTCTATTGGGGAGCCACCCGAGCCGTCTGGATTGGCCGCACTCTAACGGCACTGGGCTGGCTGTTGGTGTTCCTCCTGATAATTTACCCTGTGGTTTCCAGGCGAAGAGGCAAGGGCGCAGAGACAATAGCTTCACCTCTTTACCGTGACTTTCTTCCTGCAGCCGCATGGCTTGTCTTTGGCGCTGTGATCGTAGTTGTGTCCTCCGGCATGACCTCGCGAACTTGGAATGTCACGCCAGTAAAAGCCAACTATGGTAGCCTCCGGCTTGAAGCCGTGCGCGATCCTCCCCCAACCCATGCAGGGGAAGTGGCGCCCGTACAGCTGTACTGGATGGTTACCGGCGCACCAACCCCGGTAAAAGCATTTGTTCACTTGGTAGACGAAACGGGCTTGAGCGTGACACAGGCCGACGTGAATCCCGGGGGGGATTACACCCCTTCTCATCGATGGGAAATCGGCCAGATCCTCACTTCGATGCACAAGGTTACTGTTCCTGAGTCGTTGCCTCCCGGAAGCTACCGCATCATTGCCGGCTTGTACTATCCGGACAACGCGCACGAGCAGCTCAAGCCTCTGAATCTGGACGCGTCGAGGATAGAGATCGGCTTACTGGACGTTCTCCCCAGAAAAGAAGCTCCTTAGCGCTGAGTGATCGAGGTGGAATCGGTGGGGACGGTTCGCTTGGTCGCGTTCTCAAGCGATGGCGTGGGTAGGTGTCAAAGCAATGTACAGGAAACCTTCAGCCCATGATCGCCGGGAGTCGCCAGGCCGTCTTGTGCAGTGGAGACGAATAACATGTCGGGACGCACTACGTCGGTATCCGAAAGGACGACATCCTTGGAGGAACAATAGATGCGCCCAGTCCCTTGGTCTTCACGAAGGTCATCAGATGATAGCCCAATTCTGCCTGTGTTCTCTGGTGTGCTTCGTTGGGCGCGGGGGTCGCAGCTAGTTCTCCGTTCAGAAGTTCGCAGCGCTTGTCTTCGGGTGTAGTAAAGTAGTCCGCGTATGTGAACTCTAACCTCTTCTTCTCACCAATTATCCGATCACCTCCTGTTGGGATCTCCCAGTCCTTTTCTCAACTCCAGGCAATCGATAAACCAGATGAATGTACCGCCCAGGCTACCCCTTCGTCCACGGCCTGCGCTCTTCCGCAAACGGAAACGTCCCGTCGTACCCGCGCGGCTGCGACACGTGCCAGATCCCCTCATACATCGGCGTCACCTGGTAGTGGCAGACGACATTGCTGCGCTCGATGTGCTCCTGGTGCTTGGCGCCCTGGTGGGGAATGTGATTGATGAAGATAACGCAGTCACCCGCCTTGGGATAGAGGATGACGTGCTCCTGCGCCTCGCACCAGGCCTCGAACTTGGGCCGGTCCATGGGGTCGAGGTGGGGCGGCTCTATCTTGTGCCCGTCTTTGACAAACTTCAGGTGGGCCAGGTCTGGGCCATTGTCCTGAAAGTAAAAGGTGGTGTTGATGCCGACCGGCTGCACGACAAGACGGCCGTGGCCGAGATCGTGCTTTTCCTGCCAGTAGCCGTAGAAATCGAGATGCCATTCCTGCAGATAGGGACCCGGGTTGATGTGCGCGCGGAAGCTGCGCAGCTGGCACTGCCGCCCCATCATCCCTTCCAGAATCGGGCGGATGCTGGGATGGCCGACGAGGGGCGCGTAGGTATCCGGCTCACGGTCCAGGAGCGAGTCGAACCACATATTGCCGACATCGTTCAGCCCCTCTTCCCAGCCCATCGTGCGCGCATGGTTGATGCGCTGGCGGACATGTTCGGTCTCTTCCGGCGTGAGCGCGTTTTCGACGGTAATGAAGCCGTCTTCTTCCAACTGATCCAGCCTGGCTTCCAGATTGTCCATTCTGTATCTCCTTGCAGGGTACCGTACTGTATGCCACATTGTATTGGCTCTGATTTCACAGAGCAAGACGTTCAAATCCGGAGAAGGGCCTGTTCTTAACGGGAATCAGGCTTGAACCTCCCGGCATGGTTCATTGACATGGCAGTAAAGCCGGAGTAAACTCACCCTGGGACACCCCGCTGCGAACTGTGAAAAAGCACCTTCCCTCCACGGGTGCCCCCTTACACCACCAATTACGTCCGACCTTTCTCAAGGAGGCCACGATGTCCAAAGCACGAGTCAGTCTCGTCAACGGCGGGGATCGCCGTACAAACGTCTTCAACGCGCTGGACCTGGTGCGGGCCGATGTGGAATCCCGCCTGGCCGAGCAGGTGATGCTCAAGCCGAACTTTCTCAGCAGCGAGAACCAGCTCGCCTCCAGCCACGCCGACGCGCTGCGCGGCGTCCTCGACTTCCTGCTCACCACGCCCAATCCGCCGCGTGAAGTCCTCATCGCCGAGGCCGGCGCCCAGGACACGTGGGACGCCTACCGCAACTTCGGCTACCACGCGCTGGAAGAGGAATATTCGATCCCGCTGCGCCTGATGGACCTGCACCGGGAGACCGAATGGGAGTCGACGCCGATCGTGCTGGCCGACGGCAGCGAGACGATTGTGCGCATGCCCCGTACGGTCCTGGATTGCCCCTGCACGATTTCGCTCGCCATTCCCAAGACGCATGACACCTGCGTGGTCACACTGGCGCTGAAGAATATGATCATGGGCACCATCTACCGGCAGGACCGCGTGAAGATGCACGGCTTCAATACCCATGCCGAACGCCGCGTCCCCGAAGAGTCGCGCGCCATGAGCATCAACCTGATCCGCCTGGCCCGTTTCATGACCCCCGATGTCGCCGTTTTTGACGGCGCACGCGGCCTGCAGGGCAACGGCCCCGGTGGCACCGACGGGCTGGATTTCGGCATCGCCGCGGCGGGCACTGATATCTTCGCTGCCGACGCGGTCATCGCCAAGACGATGGGCTTCGAGCCGATGGAGCTGGGCTTCCTGCGCTACGGCCACGACCAGGGCATGGGCACTGCCGACCTGGACGAGATCGAGCTGCTGGGCGGCGTCTCTATCGCATCGGTGGCGCGACAGTTCAAACCGCACGAGACGACCGAGCTGCAGCTGCAGTGGCAGGTCGAAAATACGGAGCAGCTGCTGGCGGCGTAATCCCAATACAACGAGAAGAGAGTAAAGAGGCCGGGAAGAGAGAGTCCATCCCGGCCTTATTCCTCACTCTTAACGTTTCAATCTCTGACAAAGGCGGTTCCCATGCTTCCAATCATCGATACGCATCAACATCTGTGGGACCTGAGCCGGCTTGATATGCCCTGGCTGGAAAGCGCGCCGACGTTGAACCGCAACTACGTAACCAGCGATTACCTGGCCGCGACCGCTGGGTTGAACGTCGTCAAAACGGTCTACATGGAGGTGGACGTAACCGCGGCGCAGAAGGTCACCGAAGCGGAGCATCTGATCGAGCTTTGCGCGGCGGAGGACAACCCGACGGTCGGCGCGGTGATCGGCGGCAGCGTGACCTCCGCCGACTTCGCCGATTACATTCGGCGCTTTGCCGGCAACCCGGTGATCAAGGGCGTACGCCAGGTGCTGCACGGGCCGGGCACGCCGCAAGGCACCTGCCTGGCGCCCCAGTTTGAGGAGAATGTGCGGCTGCTGGGCGAGTTGGGGCTCTGCTTCGACCTCTGTATGCGGCCCTCAGAGCTGGGCGACGGCGTCAAGCTGGCGCAGGCGTGCCCTGATACCCGCTTTGTGGTCGATCATTGCGGCAACGGCGACCCGTATCTGATCAGCGGCGACCTGCCCGGCAGCGGGGGAACGGGTGACGCAGGGCAGGCGGACTCCAACCTGACGATAGCCGACCATACCGACACCGATGACCCCTACTGGCATGACCGGCAGCAGTGGAAGGACGGCATTGACGCGCTGGCCGCACTGCCAAACACGATCTGCAAAATCTCCGGGATCATCGCCCGCACCCGCCCCGGCTGGACCGCAGCGGACCTGGCGCCGGCCGTCAACCACTGCCTCAACAGCTTCGGCCCCGACCGCGTCGTCTTCGGCGGCGACTGGCCGGTCTGCTTGCTCGGTGCAGACTCCACCTACCGTGGCTGGGTGGAGGCGCTGAAAGAGATCATCGCCGACCGCAGCGAGACCGAGCAGCGCAAGTTGCTGCATGACAACGCAGCAACGTTTTACGGGTTAGTGTGACGGACGAGGCGGAATGCAGGGGCCGTGAATTAAAGGGGTCAAAGCGGAACCTGCACTAGCCGTGGGTTGCTGACCACGGGCTACGGACAACCCCATGGGGCTCGAGTGGCGGACACTTGAAGATGAGGAGGGCCGGCGCCAGGAGGAAGTTCCGAAGGTAGAGGCGCGGGCGCCGAAGCGCCGCAGCAGGCTGAGGCGTTTCTCGACGTCGCTTGTTCTGCTGCTGCTACTGGTGGTGGTCATCTGGGGCGTGCGCTATGTTTTTCTGAGACGATTGGATGCTATCGCTGCCACCGTCGAAGCTGAGGTGCTGGCCGTGCATGGAATCGTGCAGGAGGCCGAGCGTGACCGCGACAGCGCGCTCTTCGGCGGCATGATTTCGCCGGACTACCCCAATTGGGGCAAAACCCAGAAGGGAATGCTTCGCAGCGGAATACGCTGGGACCGGCCGTTCTTCGGCTTGGCCCTGGTCGGCGGCGCTGACGAACAGGCGCCCACCGGCCAGGTAGTGGATGTCGCATTCACTTCTGATTGGGGGATGGCGACCGTCACCCTGGCCTTCCCTTACACTGGTGCTGACGGTTCGCCGGTGACCCTTCACCAGATCGTTACCTACCGGGACGAAAAGACCAGTTGGGTGCTAGTCCCCGCCTACCCTTCCTTCTGGGGTGAGAAACAGACGTTCACAGGCCGTTATCTGACGGTCGAATACCCGGAACGCGACGCAGACACGGTCGAGCAGCTGGCGCGCGAATGGGACGCTATGCTGGCGGCAGTCTGCGGAAATGTGGATGGTTTGCGCTGCCGCCGCAGCTGGAGACTGAAGGTGACACTGTCCACCGAGTCCGGCTCGCTCGCGCGCATGGCGGAGGGGGCGCCGTCCGGATCCCATTGGGATGGGATGTCCAATGCGTTACTAAAAAGCATGGACGCTGACGGCCCGGGGCTGAAGCTGCCGACGCCGAGCCTGATCGGCAGCCCGGTGGATGACGCCGGTTATCAGGCTGTACGCGCCGGCTACGCGCCGCTGATCGTGAGTGGAGGGATCGCCGACGTCGTTGGTTGGCGCTGCTGTGAAAAAATCGTATTCTTCCGCGCTTTACTGGATAAGCAACTAAGCCGGTTGGGGATTATACCGTGGCCTCTGGAGGCTGCCAGCTATGAGGAGATTTTGCAAGGTTCGATTCACGATGTGACAAACCTCCACTGGGTCTATCTCCAGCGTTCCTACAACAACATCACCCCATATATCCAGAAGATGGTCTATAGCATCGTGGACTTTATCCTTGCGTCCAACCCGCAGCGCTCGCCGGCCTCGCTGCAGCGACTGCTGTTCCGCTTCGATACCTATAGCCCGTGGTTGCTCAACGCCCTCCCGTACAACAGGAACCAGGCAAGTCAGGGCAGCTACATGCGCTGGCTTCAGAAAGAGTGGATCCGGTATGCCGATCAGCAGTTGGCCGCTGATACGGCCCCAGCCAGAGCCTTGCCCGAACAGGACCTGCAACTGCTCTGCACGGCGGAACGGTTCAACGGCGCCAACCTGTACCGCTACAACCTGCAGGAAGGCGAATATGTCGAGGAGAATGGCAGCGGGTCGTTTCGTCTGATGTACTCCTTGCCGAACGATGACGGGGTTCTGCTGCAGAGATTGGGGGAATGGGGAGCGGCGGCGAGCACCTCCCAGGTACAGATCTGGCGTGAGGGGAGGGCGCAGGATGTGACCTACCGGTCTGACAATGCCCCCCTGTATGCAGTGACAACCAATGCCGGCGGGACGCTCTTTTACTCATATGACAACCGCCGGCAGCCGACCTCCCGGTTCAACTATCTGAGTCAGGCCGAGTGCGACAAGGGCGCGTGTGCGATCCGAACTCTGGAAGGTATGCCTGCCTGGCCGCCTGACGGGGAGAGGACGGTTGTGGTGCGCGGGGACGGTGTGCTGTGGCTGGGAAACGAAGTGGGAGAGACGCAAATGGCGGTTGGGCGCGGCCGGTCGGTGGCGTGGCTGGACAACAGGCGGTTTGCCTTCATCCAGCCGGACGAAGGCCTGCGGGTGGATGAGGTGACGCTGCCGAATCTTGCGTTGAGAACGCTTGTGGAGATGGAGAGGCTGGCTGGCGCGCTGCAGAACGCGACCGATGTGACACAGATCACGCCTGTAGCGTTGGCTGCGCATCCGGCTTTCCCCGACCGGCTGTATATCGGCGCACGCGTTGAAGGCGGGACGGGCGCGGGGACCACCCATGTTTTCGTTTACGACCTTGCCACAGACGAGATTACAAAGTTGCTGCAGGTCGACAATCCCCTTGAGCGGAACCGGTCTTTGCGCTTCTCCGCGGACGGGCGCTGGCTTTTCGTTCACAGCGTGGAACGAAGCCCCAACAGCTGGCATCTTCATATCTACAACAACCAGACGGGTGAAATCCTGAACTATTCGACAGAGACTTCGTTGGCCTTTCCGGGATATGATCTGTCGGCGGACGGGGCGTGGCTGGTACGTGTTGACGATGGATTCCTCCATCTGATCTCGCTGAATGGAGGCCGGCAGAGGCTGGTGGCGCACGACTTTGCCCACTGCTATGCAGCGGTGTGGGTGAACTGAATTTATCCGTAGTCAGTGGAGTGCTTTTGGTGACGGCCAGCCAGAAACACAGAGCCAGGAATTATGAGAGGAGATCGAGAATGACGACCTACCGCTATGCTGAGATGACCTGGTCTGCCTGCCGTGAGGCGGCCTATTCCGGCAAGGTGGCGGTACTGCCGGTTGCCACCTACGAAGATCACGGCTACCATCTGCCGATCGACACCGATGTACGGCTTTGCACGGGGGTTTGCGAACGGGCAGTGGCGCGCATCCCGGACGAAGCGGTGCTGATCCCGCCGATCAGCCATGGGTACAGCCCGCATCACATGGATTTTCCCGGCACGATCACGATTCGCTGGGATACCTTTATCAACTATGTGCGGGATGTCTGTGTCAGCCTGGCCCACCACGGCTTCAAGCGTATCCTGATGGTGAACGGGCATGGCAGCAACACCGCGCCGGTGGAGATGGCTGCCCGTCTGACTGTGCTTGAAACCGAAGGCCAGACCCTCTGTGCGTCGGTCAACCACTGGGGCGTGCGTAAAGGCCGGGAGGAAGGGAATGCGATCCGCTCGTCGGACTTTGGCGGCACCTCCCACGCCGGCGAGTACGAGACAGCCCTCTATCTAGCGCTGGCGGAGGAGTTGGTGCAGATGGACAAGGCGGTGGATGAGCGCTCGCCGCTGTCGCCGAGCTTCCAGACGGACCTGTTGATGGGCAAACGGGAGGATGGCTCGGTCGCCAACCTGTGGCCGTATTGGAGTACGTTGACGGACAGCGGTGTGTTGGGGGATGCCACGGCCGCCACCCGCGAAAAGGGGGAGCAGTTTCTCGAAGCCGCGGTGGAAGGGCTGATCGAACTGGTTCGCGAGTTCCGCACCGTGGCGATCAGCCCCCGCAAGGATCACATTTCGCCGGAGAGCGATGGTCCCGGCCAGTAGCGGCCGGGTAGAGGTTGGCAGCGGCCCAGACCAGACATGACCGAACAATACCGGATGCGGCCCGCCGCGCTGGAGGACTGGCCGGGCATTGTGGCGCTCGACCAGGAGATCTTCGGCGCATACGGCGCGCAGGAGGAGCCGGCGATCATCCGCAGCCGTCTGGTGACCTTCCCGCAGGGCTGCGCCGTTCTGGAGGGGGAGCGCGGCGACGAGCCTCCGTTCATCGCCGGCTATCTGACGACTGAGAAATGGGCCGAACTGCGCGAGCCCGCGCTGGACGAGGACCCGCAGAAGAGCCACCAGCCCGACGGCCAGGTGCTGAATATCACGACGCTGGCGGTCGCCCCCAATTGCCAGAATCAGGGATTGGGCGTGCGCTTACTGGATCGCGCCGTCGCCATCGCCCGTCAGGAAGGCTGCCAGCAGATCATCCTGGAAACGGCCCACGCCGAACGCTTCTATCTGCGTCACCGTTTTCGACGGACCGGCGTACGGATGGAGAGAGGGATCAGGATGGCGATCATGCTGCTGGACCTGCCAGATCGCGCCTCCAATGATCAGTGAGTTGTCGTAGCCGGCCGCTGGCAGCCGCAGGTTAAGCGGGAGGAGATATTACAACCCGCTGCGGCTTGATCTTGAAGATTACCCGCTCTTCCTTCCCTTTCATAGAGGCAGGCATTAAGCTACCGTAGTATTCGTCGGCGCCTACATAGAGCTTGGCGTGGGCATTGATGTTGGCGAAGTCAGGATCCGGCACGATCTCCTCGACGACGCCGCGCACGTCGATCCAGCGGAACGCATCTTCGGGATCCAATGCCATCAGCGCGACTTTGGGATTGGCGCGCACGTTTTTCGGTTTGCGGCGCCCTTCGGCCGTATTGACAAGGACGTGCGTGCCGTCCCACGAGCACCAGACGATCGTGTTTTCCGGCGCGCCGGACGGGGAGAGGGTCGTCAGGGTGGCGAAGATGGGGCCGGTCAACAGGTCAACGTGTGTATCGGGAATCTGTGCGGACATTGTTGTGCTCCTCAAGTTGTTTGCGGTTTGGGGTTGTGCTAATTTCCAACGTCCCTCGGCACAATCTGTTCCACTTGGTCGATCAATGCGGGCAGATCATTTTGAACAGTATCCCATACTCTCTTTAGATTCACTTCAAAGTATCCATGCACGAGCCGATTGCGCATCCCGATGATTTCTGACCAGGGAACCTCTGGCTGGTTTTTCTTTGTTTCAGGACCCACGCGTGTCGCAGCTTCACCAATAACCTCAATTGCCTTAAGAACCGCGTACTGGTGTAAGCGACTCTTCTCGAACTGCGAGAATGTCAACCCGGTTACGAATCTAGCAGCATCCTGCGCAGCCAAAAGCATATCCATCAGGTAGGCGTTATCGTCTCGCTGCATGGATTGGCTCCGCCGATTGGAGAATCGCCTTGCGACGGAAATGGTTTCGACTCTGTTCGACCGCTGAACGTTCCACAAGATCCACATCTCGACCGAAAATCCGACGCAACTCCTCCTCCATGCGTGCCATATCGAGGAGAGTGTGCCGTGCCTGCGGCTGAAACTGGATCAGCACGTCCACATCGCTGTCGGGGCCGAAGTCCTCACGTACAACGGAGCCAAATAGAGCCAGTTCAGAGACCTGCCAGCGATGACAGAAGCTGTCTATTTGTGACCGGGAAATCTGGATATGGGCGCTCATTTCAGGCAAAATCAGTGCTTGCAACAGGCGGCCATCACCGGGGGCGTATGACCCTCAGCGATCAAGGTCTGCTGGTCTTCGGAAAGCTCGATCCACGGCATGAGCGGATCATCGGACTGGTGGGCCATCTCGCGTCCATTTATGATCGTCAGTGTGTTGCGGACCAGCTGCTGTCCGGGGCGCGGGTTCATGAAGACATCGTAGAACATGAAATCTCCCTCGACGATCTCGAACAGCGCCACATCCGCCAGCGCGCCGGGCCGCAGCGTGCCAATCTCCTTCTCCAGCCCCAACACGGCCGCCGGCCGCTCGGTGGATGCGTGAACTACCTCGGCGAAACTCATACCCAGCGACATGAATTTGCTCAGGCAGGTGGGCATGTCGAACATCGGGCCGCTGACGCTCATCTGGTGAATGTCGGAGGAGATAACGTCCGGCCGGTAGCCCTGCGCCATCAACGCCTCCGCGGTCTTGAATGAGAAGGAGCCCGCGCCATGGCCGATATCCAACACCAGGCCGGCATCCCAGGCGCGTTTGACCGTGTCGCGCAGGTTGCCTGAATCCTCGACAATGCGCATTGTGCCGCCGGTGAAGCAGTGGGTGAGGATGTCGCCGGGCCGCATCAACTCCATCACACTGTCGATCCCCGGCGGACCCATGCCGATATGGGTCATCAGCGGCAGCTCGCAGCGGTCCGCCGCCTCGCGGGCTTTGTGCAAGGGGTCGAGGCCCTGGCCGCTGGTGGTGAGCTGGTCGATACGCGCTTTGACGCCCAGCAGCACGTCCCGGTTCAGGTCTACGATTTGGCAGCAGAGGTCGACATCGCAGTAGCCGGGATTGGCCAGCTCCCACGTCTTCGCGGTCAGACCGATCGACGAGATGTTGAGCAGGGCATAGATGCGGGCCCGCGACTTTTCGATAATGAACTCCCGGAAGGCGAGGAAGTTATATCCCCCGGACGAGCCCACGTCGAGCCAGGTCGTCACGCCGCTGCGGGCCGCGATCGGGTCG
This sequence comes from Caldilineaceae bacterium, assembly GCA_965116395.1. Taxonomy (GTDB): domain Bacteria; phylum Chloroflexota; class Anaerolineae; order Caldilineales; family Caldilineaceae; genus Bin5. Next base: position 2,048,860 of record OZ220684.1, on the reverse strand, counting down.
GGGCGGATGCCGTAAAAGCCGCAGCCGTAGTTGACGTGCGTATGCAGATCAACCAGCCCGGGCGTAACATACTGGCCGCCGGCGTCCACGACCCGAAAGGCCGTCTCGGCCGGGATGTCCGCCTCGACCGCGGCGATGCGGTTGCGCTTGATCGCCACGTCCAGACGGCCGCTCTTCCCGCCGCCGGGGTCAACCACTTCGCCGCCCTTGATCAGAAGATCGAATCGCATAGTCTCACCTTTCTCGTTTTCATTTTCCCGGTGGATAGCAACTTCGGTGGTCAGCGGCCAGCAGTATGCGGCCGGAACCTGCGCTGGCGACTGGCAACCAGCGTGCGTCGCCAGCCCCATCTAATCCCCTTTCCCGGACATTGTCAAGTGGCGCGCGGAGAAGGCGATTCTCGCCACAGCTCAAAAGGCAACGTAGCCGCCGCAGACGGGAATGCACTGGCCGGTGACGTAGTCGGAAAGGTCGGTGACCAGGAATTCAACTACCTTGGCGCAGTCTTCAGGCATGCCCAGGCGACCGAGCGGGATATCCTGCAGCAGGCGGTCGCGGACCTCCGGGCTGTTGCGTCCACCGGCGACGGCGCGGGAGGAGAGCACGAAGCCGGGCGCGATGCAGTTGACATGGACGTTGTGCGGGCCCAGTTCGGCGGCGAGGGCGCGGGTGTAGTGGACCACGCCGGCTTTGGCGACCTTGTAGGCCATGCCGCCGGCGTTGCGGCCGCTCCAGAGGCCGGCCTGGGAGGCGGTGTTGACGATCTTGCCGCTGCGGGCGGCCTGCATGTATGGCGCGGCCGCCTGACAGCAGAAGATGGTGCCGGTGAGGTTGATGTCCATGATGTAGTGGTAGTGATCAGCCGGCGCGGTGGCCGCGGTAGTGTTGGGCGGCGGATAGAGCATGCCGCCGGCGTTGTTGACGAGGATATCGATCTGCCCGAAGGCATCCACGGTCTGCTGCAACATTGCTTCCACCGCGGCCTTGTCGGTCACGTCGGCCTGGATGCCCAGGCCGCGCCGGCCCAGCGCTTCCACCTCTGCGGCCACCGATTCGGCGTTGAGTGCCTCGTCATATTCCTGGGCGGCGTTCAGGTCGACGTCGTTGATCACCACGTCCGCGCCCAACCTGGCCAGATGGAGGACATAAGCGCGGCCGAGGCCGCGTGCTCCACCGGTGACGAGCGCGACTTTGTTTGCGAGTTTCATAACCCCTCCCCTTCTATTGCGTATTACGGATCATGGTCTGCGTATTACGTATCCTGCTATCATGGTGACGCAAGAGGGTGAAGACGGCAAGCTCGATTAAGAGATTCGGGTGGGGATTCATGGGGGCTGTAGGATGGGGCAGTGTGCTGCACAGATGGGGCAGAATGCGGCCGCGGCGAATCAGATGAAACATGCCAGACTCAGTGGGCATTTGGCTGAGGTGGTGGCAGGTGGGTAAGATAGGCAGGAACATCTCTCCTTCTCTTATGCAGAACACAGGCATAATCCATGCAACATGACACTATCGCCGTCCTCGACTACGGCAGCCAATACAGCCAGTTGATCTGCCGCCGCGTGCGCGAGGCGAATGTCTACGCGGAGATGATCTCGTGGGATCGGGCGGCAGAGCGGCTGCCGCAGTTGAAGCTGCGGGGCATCATCCTATCGGGCGGGCCGGCCAGCGTCTACGAGGCGGGCGCGCCCGCGCTGCCGGACATTGTGCTGGAGAGCGGTGTGCCGGTGTTGGGCATCTGCTACGGGCTGCAGCTGCTGGCCCATGCGCTGGGCGGCCACGTGGCGCCGAGCGCAAAGCGGGAGTACGGCTCGGCAGAGATCGAAGTGACAGGAAAGACCCGATTTTTCGGCGGACAACCGCGGCAACAGCAGGTGTGGATGAGCCACGGCGACCGCGTGGAGCGGCTGCCGGCCGGCTTCGAGACGGTGGCGCGCAGCGGGAATTCTCCGTGCGCGGCCATCGCAAACGAGGACCGTTCACTCTACGGGCTCCAGTTTCACCCGGAGGTTGTGCATACCCCGAATGGCTTTGCGCTGCTACAGAACTTCGTCGGCCGCATCTGCGGCTGTACGGGCGACTGGACATCGGGCCATTTTATCGAGGAAACTGTCGCCGGGATCCGGGCCCAGGTCGGGCCGGATGATCGGGTGATCTGCGGGCTGAGCGGCGGCGTCGACAGCGCCGTGGCCGCCACGTTGGTTCACCGCGCCGTCGGAGAGCGGCTGACCTGCATCTTTGTGGATCACGGCCTCTTGCGCGCCGGCGAAGCGCAACAGGTGGTGGACACCTTCGAACGGCACCAGGGCATGCGGCTGGTGGCAGTAGACGCCAAAGAGGCGTTCCTGGACGACCTGGACGGCGTGACCGATCCGGAGGCGAAGCGCAAGCGGATCGGCGCCCGCTTCGTGCGCGTCTTTGAGGAGGAGACGGACCGGTTATTAGAGGAGAGCGTAAAGAGGAGTGAGGAGAGAAATGACTCCTCGCCAAAGGTATTTCTGGCGCAAGGCACGCTCTACCCCGACGTGATCGAGTCGGCCAGCAATGACGACTCGGCGAACGCGCGCACGATCAAGACGCACCATAATGTGGGCGGCCTGCCGGAGGATATGACGTTCGAGCTGATCGAACCCCTGCGGATGCTGTTCAAGGACGAGGTGCGCCGCATCGGCGAGGAGCTGGGCCTGCCCGAAGAGATCGTCTGGCGGCACCCATTTCCGGGGCCTGGCCTGGGCATCCGCATCCTGGGCGAAGTGACGTGGGAGCGCCTGGAGATGCTGCGACAGGCCGACCGCATCTTTCTGGACGAACTGCGGGCCGCCGGCTTCTACCGCCAGACCAGCCAGGTCTTTGCCGTGCTCCTGCCGGTACAGACGGTCGGCGTGATGGGCGACGGGCGCACCTACGCCAACGTGATCGCGCTGCGCGCGGTCACGACCGACGACTTCATGACGGCGGACTGGGCGCAGCTGCCCTACGACCTGCTGGCGCGGGTCAGCAGCCGCATTGTCAACGAGGTAGACGGGGTCAACCGGGTCGTATATGATATTTCGAGCAAACCCCCCGCCACGATTGAGTGGGAATGAACGGCAGCGGTTAGTGGCTCGGGGTTCGTGAGGGCGCTGGCCGCGAAGCAGCGCGGCCCTTGTATATGATGAAGAAACAACCTCGTTTTCAAATAGGCCCTTCATACTCGGCGTCACGCCGGCTCCGCATCTGCCGTTTGCGCCATCGCGTGATATGAGCATCTGAAATGGCCGGATTCCTGCGCTTCGCCCTTCCTCTCATTGCGGTGCTCTCCATCTTTCCCCTCTATACGCGCTATAAGGCCGCGGCCGCGCCGATCGCGCCGGGCGTGCATCTGGCCAGCCTGGAGCTCAGCCATCTGAAGGATCCGGCGGATATTGAAACGGCCCTCGTCTCCGGCCTGGGCCAGCCGATTGCGGTCTACTATGACGAGACGCGCCTGGTACTGCGGCCGGAGGAGGTGGACTTTGCTGTCGATACGGCGGCGATGGTGGCTGAGGCACAACAGTACCTCGACGGGCCGGATTTTGTCGATATCGCCCTGCGCAAGCTGGCCGGGATCCCCCAGCAGCGCAGGGACATACCGGCGCGTTACAGCTATGATGCGCAGAAGCTGGCGATGTGGCTGTGGAGAGTGGGCGAAGAGCTGAATCATCCACCCCAGCCGGGGCGAGTGCTGCCGCCGCAGTGGAACTGGCGGACCGAAGGGGGAACGCGCGCAGCGGGTGAAGAGGAGAGTGACAGCCTTGCCCCCTACGCGACGCTGCCGGCCACTTTTGTGGGCGCGGCACAGCGCGGCTGGCAGTGGACATCCGGTACCGTAGGGCAGACGCTGCTGATCGACGAGAGCGCGCAACTGATCCTCGACGCGCTCGGCAGTGTGGATGCGCGCGCGGCCCACCTGGTGCTGCAGGAGACGCCGCCGCCGCCGCTGACGATGGCAGAGTTGGGCCGCGAACTGGACGCATACACCTCCGACTTCCCCGGATTCGCCGCCATTTATGTGCAGGACCTGACAACTGGTGAAGAGGCCACCGTCGACGTCGATGTGGCATTCTCCGGCATGTCGACGATGAAGATAGCGATCGCCAGCGAAGCCTACCGGCAGATGACCGATTTTGAGAACGAGGCTGTCGGCCAGTGGATCGACTTTGCGCTGGGAGAGAGCAACAATGCCGCCGCGAACCGGCTGCTGCAGTGGGTCGGGAGCGGCGACATCTATACCGGTGGGCGGCGGGTGACGGAGATGATGCGCACCCTGGGCTTTACAAACTCATACATTCAGACCGGCTACGACGATAAATCGATCATCAGCAAGATCCCGACGGAGGCCAACAGCCGCACCGATTGGAACACGAACCCGGATACGCATCTGCAGTCCACCCCTGCCGAGCTGGGCCGTCTGCTGGCAGAGATCTACCGCTGCCAGGCAGGGGAGGGGCTTCTGATCGAGACCTTCGGCGGCGAGATCACGCCGGATGAGTGCGCTGCAATTCTCTTTTACGTCAGCCATGACGAATTTACAGAGATGGTGTGGGGCGGGCTGCCGCGTCCGGAGCAGAGCTGGATCATCCACAAACACGGCTTTGTCAACGAAGCGCACAGTGATCTGGCGCTGATCTGGGGGCCAAGCGGGCCCTATGTCATCGCTGTCTACCTGTGGCGCGCCGGCTGGATGGACTGGCCGACCAGCAACCGCACCATGAAGGCGATCAGCCGCATCGCGTGGAACTTTTTTGCATACAAGTCGCTAACCGAGGGGATAGAAGCGCCGCCGCCGTTGACCCTATCCCCTCCGCCCAACTACGTGCCCGTAAATACCTACAGCAGCCGCGCCGCGCTCAGCGGCCAAAGCGAGACCGGCAGCCAGTGACCCGTGGTCAGCGGCTGCACACACCATCGAACGTGAGGACAGTATTCATGCCCAATCGATCCGGAGAGGCCCTTGACGGGATTGTTGAAGAGATTACACGACAGATGGAGGAGATCAGCCAGCTGCGGGATGGTACGCTCAGCCGCAGCCGCCGCCTGATCCGGGACTGCGCGCACAGCATCCGCGCCATGCACCGCCATGAGATGGCCGCAGCGGAAGAGATGCTGGCCGCAGCGCGCCGTGACGCACAGGCGATGGTGGAGCCTCTCGCCGGCCACCCGGAGCTGTACCACACCGGTTACACGCAGGACGCGTTGAAGGAGCTGGTGGAGGCCCATCTGCTCTACGCCTTTATCACCGGTGGCCCATTGGCAACGCCGGCCGAACTGGGCGTTACCGGGGCCGCCTACCTGAAGGGGCTGACCGAAGCCGCCACCGAAATGCGCCGCTTTGCCCTCGATCTGATGCGGCGGGATCGCGTCGAGGAGGCCGACCCCTACCTGGAGATGATGGACGAGATCTACTCGCTGCTCCTGACGGTCGATTTCCCCGACGCGGTCACCGGCGGCCTGCGGCGCCAGACCGACGTGCTGCGGGGTGTTCTGGAGCGCACCCGGGGCGACCTGACAACCGCGATGCGCCAGGAGAAGATGCAGGCCGCGCTGCGCCGGGTTGAGGAGCGGCTGGGGTAGATGGCGGTTTTCAGTAACGTCTGTGTTGCGGGTATAGTCACAGTTCGGAAAGAAACTTGACGTCAAACGAAATCCACATGAGAAACTGAAGCCTGGAGAAAGAGAACAATGCAAAATCAACATGTCTTTATGGGCGACCTTACCCGGCGCGAGTTTCGCGAAGCGCTGGCGGAAGGCAAGTTTCAGACGGCGATCATTCCCACCGGCAGCATCGAGCAGCACCTCGAGCATCTGGCCATGGAGCACGACATCCGCATGGCCACCCATGTCGCTGAACAGGTAGCCCGCCAGCTCTATCCCCAGGTCATCGTCACGCTGCCGATACGCGCCGGCATCTCGGAGCATCACATGAGGCACCGGGGCACCGTCTCAGCCAAGCCGGGTCCCTGGCTGAGTGTGGTCTTCGACGCTGTGGAGAGCCTGATACGCCACGGCGTCAAAAATGTTCTGATTCTGAACGGACACGGCGGCAACGAGGCGCCCATGGGTGGCATCATCGGCCAGTGGCATCTCTATTTCGCGGCCGAAGCGCCGGAGGCCAGTGTGCAGTTCCACTCCTACTGGAATCTGAGCAGACCGGAAGCCGAGAAGCTGTGCAAGGGAGGGGTGCCGGGCCACGCACAGGAGTACGAGACCGCGATGGCGCTGGCCGTCTGCCCGCATAACGTGCGCATGGAAGTGATGCACGACCAGGAGGACAGAAGCCCCCTTGACGCCAGCGCGGAACAGGGCCAGAAGCTGGTCGACGCGGCCGTAAACGCCACCCGCCGTTACGTGGAAGAGATGATCGACGGCCAGCACCGCACGGCCGTCATTCCTGAATAAAAGCCAGTGGTTGTCGGTTAGGAGTCAGGAACTGTTGCAGCTTCGTTTAAGAAGGATCACCGCCCATTGCCGTTAAGGCCGCAGTACTCGGCGGCGGTGAGGGCGTAGACCTGCGCGGCCTGCGTCAGGCGTGAGAGCGATACCCACTCCCCGTCCGAATGGGCCGTCTCATTGGAGGGGCCGTAGTAGAAAGAGGGCACGCCGCCCAGGTTGACGTACAGGTTGGCGTCGCCCACGATGCGTTTGCCGGTGATTTCCGCCTGCCCGCCATGCACGAAGCGGTGCGCCTGCGCGACCGCCTGCACCGCAGGATCGTCGCCGGGCGTTTCGAACGGCTCCCGTTCGTGGATCATGTTGACGTTCAGCGCCAGCTGGCCGGCCTCGGCGATGGGCGCCGCCAGTTCGCGCAACTCGGCCAGAGCCTCCTCCGCGTTGGCGCGCGGCCCCCAGCGCAACGTGCCGGTCAGCCGGCAAAGCACCGGCGTGCGGTTGAAGTAGTCGCCTGCCTCTACCGTCCCCACATCGATGCGCTCCGCCCCCGCCAGGGGATGCAGCCCGCCCCTGTCCAGCTCCTCCTGGTAGGCGGTGATGCGCTGGATCAGGTCGCCGAGGAATCGAATCGGGTTCTCGCCGAATGGCACGTAAGTGGTGTGGGTCCCGCCGCGCGGGGATGTGAACTCGATCTCGAAGACCATGGTGCCCATACTCATCACCCACAGTTCGTTCCAGCCCTCGCCGATCAGAATCCTGTCGCCGCCGATCCGTCCGCTTTTCCAGTCCTCGATCAGGGCCAGGGGGCCGTCCTTTCCGGCCTCCGGCTGTTCGTGGCCGACGATGGCGGAGAGCCAGAGGTCGCCGGCCAGGGTAACGCCAACTGACTTGAGCGCCCGCAGCGCACCGAGCTTGGCCGCCATCGCCCCCTTCATGTCGGTCGCCCCGCGCCCGTAAAGCCGGTCCCCCTCGCGGCGGCAGGGCACGCAGTCGCCGATGGGAATCGTGTCCAGGTGCCCGTTCAGCATCAGGCTGGGCCCGTCGCCTGTCCCCGCCAGCCGCGCGTAGATGTTGTAGCGGCCGTCCGTCACCCGGCGCTCATCGACGTCAAAGCCGAGTTCGCGCAGCTGGGCCGCGTAGAATTGGCAGACTTCCGCCTCCTGCATCGTCACGCTCGGGATCTCCACCATCGTCTGCGCCAGCCGCGCGATCCACTCGCCGTCGACCGCGTCTTTCAGGGCTGTCCACTGCGCCTGATTCTGTGTCATCTTTATTACCTGTGAAATCGGGGATACGAAAGGATACTATCAGGGTAAGCATTCAAACAACGCCTGCACATGCGGAAGCCAGACGCAAACCACTGCGATTCCTGCAAGCCACTTAATCTGCCGAAGCTCACTCTTAATTCTGTTCACCTCTCTCGAGAACCCGTCCATCTGTTCCTACTCTCCCGTTTTGCGCGGTTAGCATATCCGCAATGCAATGTCCTGATGCACCAATGACGGGAAGCACCGATTTTCGAATCAGAAATATACTATACACACGTAGAAGGAAACATACAATACACTGTATCGGCACCGTGATCAACGCAAGGCCTTGTAGGGGTGCAACCTAAAATGGGTGTGAACTCTCGCATACCTCTTGCTGCAACCAAGCCACGATCAAATCCAGTTCCAATCTCCGTCAAACCAAGCAGTGTCACTCACTCTTCTTTATTCTCTGCTATTCTTTGGGCGTCCGGGCCTTCGGCCCTCCCTTGTGCAGGGGCTGCGCCCCCGCAACGCCCCGCCCTTGCTAGCCACCGTGTTCATGCTTCCCCAGCATAATGTCTAGCCAACAGTGTTTCCTTCCCCACCACTCTTTCCCCCTCACCACTCCTGTGCCCCCTAATCAACGGACCTCCCTGTATGGCCAGGCCTTGTGCATGCCCTGCGTCTCTCCATGTGCCGGTAATCGTTTCAAGCCACTGCCAGCATAAGTTCCCCGCCAAACTGTTCCCACCCCAAATCTGCGCTGCACCCTACTCGAACCGCTTCGCACTCTCCCTCAACGCAAAGTCATCGCTATCGTAGCGCAGCTCGACGCAGTGTCGGTCCCGCAAGTGCAGCGAGGGCAGGTAGTGTGTGTCCTCCTCCTCGCCCGTGATCAGAAGTTGGTCCCCGCGCCCCCAATCGAGGCCCCGCAGGACGGTCTCACAGGCTTCGCTGCCCCCCCCGCATGAGAGCCAGCAAGTCCATAAATCCAAGTTTCACGCGGCATCTGCCAGCTCTCCGGGCGTACTGGTTGACGTTCAGATGGCTGGCCCCGAGAGCTGCGCCCCGGGACAAGGCGTACACCGGCGCCGCGCCGCATTCAGCTGATGAAACCGCTCCCCACGCGCCGAATGGACCGAAATCGGAACCCTAAGTGCCCAAATCTGGTCCAAAATAGCAGGACAAATACTGTACATTCCGGCTATCATAGCTGAAGGCGTAAAGATATTCATAAGTTCCGAAGCGCCCCCTTCCAGAAGGTGCCCCAGTCTGTCCACAGTTACCTGGAAAAGGCCCATGAGACGAGGTCGTCCTGGCTGCTCCCTTTCATGCAGTCAGGCCTCTTTGCGACAGACTCTGAACGCCAGAATCTGTCGGTTGAGCCATCGACATTGCGAATAAGCCATCGACATAGCGATGGAACTGTACCAGCGGTCGGTCAGCCGCATCCTGGTCATATGGGAGAGGGAGGCACAGTGTTTGCCTGTCTTTTCGAGAAACTCACCGCGAAGGAGCAGATTCGATGCAGCCGTCGGACACGCGTACGTCTTACTTCCCTGGAAATGCACGGAAAGTCCTGGTCCTGTTTGTGGCGCTGGTCCTGGCATATGCAGTGATTGTGCTGACCGGGCGCCAGCCGGCATTTGCGCAGGATGACACGAAGGCGGTCGGCACGGTGCGCATTGAAAGCACTGAGCCGGGTCAACTGGATGTGTCGTGGGATGCGCCGACAAATACGCCCCGCGATTACAGGATCAGCTGGGCGCGCGTGGATGAGAACTTCAAGACCTGGACAGACGAGTCGGGCAATGCCTTCCCGACGGAGCCTTCGTACACGATCACCGGTCTGGACGAAGGGGTGCGCTACAAAGTGAAGCTACGCGCCCGCTACGACGAGGGCGGACCCGGAGGGTGGAGCGAACAGTTTGAGGCCGTGGTTGCGTCTGCGCCCACGGCAACATCGACTGCAACATCAACCGCGACCCCCACTGCGGCGGCGACCTCGACGCCAACCGTTACGCACACGTCTACACCAGAGAATACGGCCACGGCAACGCCGACAGTTGCGGCGCCGGCCGCGCCACAGAACCTGCAGGCAGAAACAACGCACAGTTCGGTGACGTTGACCTGGGACGACCCCAGCGACAGCAGCATCACGGGATACCAGATCCTGCGGCGCGACCGTGCTGCAGATGCAGTAGGGCAGTTCACGATCATCGCGGATGACACCGGCAGCACGGCTACACAGTATGTCGACGACACGGTTTCGTCCGAAACGCGCTACGTTTATCGGGTTAAAGCGAGGAATGCAGGGGGCCTGAGCGAGCGGTCCGACTACGTCAGAGCCAATATTCCGGCACAGCCGCATACACCAACGCCAACTGAAACGCCAACTGAAACGCCAACTGAAACGTCAACGTCGACTTCGACGCCAACCGTTACACATACGTCTACACCTGAGAATACGGCCACGGCAACACCGACAGTTGCCGCGCCGGCCGCGCCACAGAACCTGCAGACAGCGGCAACGCACAGTTCGGTAACGCTGACCTGGGACGACCCCAGTGACAGCAGCATTACGGGTTACCAGATCCTGCGGCGCAATCCTGCTGTGGACGCCGTGGGGCAGTTCACGATCATAGCCGACGACACCGGCAGCACGGCTACACAGTATGTCGACGACACGGTCTCGTCCGAAACGCGCTACTTCTATCGCGTCAAGGCGAGAAACGCTGGTGGACTGAGCGAGCAGTCAAATTTCGCCAGAGCCGATGTCCCGACACAGCCGCACACACCAACGCCCACGGCGACGGCAACAGCTACGCTGCGTGTGCAACTGCAGCAGGTACAACAGCAGCAGTCACAACAGCAGCAGGTGCCCACGGCGACCGCTACGCCCACTGCAACCGCTACGGTTACGCCAACCGTTACACACACCTCAACGCCGGCGTTTACGGCGACCGCCACGGCCACTGCAACGGTGGACGCTTCAACCGTTATCTCTGCAACCACTGCGGAAAAGGCCGCGCTTGTCGCCCTCTATAACGCAACCGACGGCGACAACTGGAAAAAGAATCAACACTGGCTGAGCGAAAATCCCATCGATTCCTGGCATGGCGTCGACACCGACGACGATGGCTTCGTAGTTCGCCTCAATCTCAGAGAAAACAAGCTGACCGGTTCAATTCCTTCAGAACTCGGTCAACTCTCCAAGCTCAAGTATCTGCAACTCTCCAGGAATGACCTCAGCGGGTCGATACCGTCATCGCTGGGCAACCTCTCCAGCCTGGAAAGCCTCTACCTGGAAAAGAACCAACTGACCGGAGCAATACCATCATCGTTGGGGAGTCTCACCAATCTCGTACACCTTTCGCTGTCGAGCAACAGTCTGGACCAGTCCATACCTTCCACGCTGGGTAACCTCACCAATCTGAAAAGGCTGTTCATCTCACACAACAAGCTGAGCGGAGCGATCCCATCCGAACTGGGAAACCTCGCCAGCCTTGAGGAAATGTATCTCGCCAGCAATAGGCTGAGTGGGGCGATACCGTCAGAACTGGGCAACCTTTCCAATCTGAAGTTTCTGGACATTGGGTCCAACCAACTGAGCGGAACAATCCCGTCGGCGTTGGGCAGCCTGTCCAATCTGCAGACTCTGTACCTCAGCTCCAATCGGTTGACCGGGTCCATCCCTTCAGAGCTCGGTGATCTCTCCTCACTCCGCGTGCTGTATCTTGCCAATAATCAGCTGAGTGGAGAGGTGCCGTCAACCCTGGAAGACCTGACCAACCTGACTGGCCTGAAGCTCGCAGGCAACGCGCTGACTGGATGCCTTCCGGCCGGTCTCAGAGACATTGGCATCAATGACCTGGCTGAAACGGGTCTCATATACTGCGGCGATCCTACGCATACGCCCACCGCGACCGCTACGCCAACTGCGACGCCGACTGCAACAGCCACACCGACGCCAACTGCCACGCATACCGCTACGCCGGCGTTTACGGCGACCGCCACAGCCACTGCAACGGTGGACGCTTCAACGGTTATCTCTGCAACCATAGCGGAAAAGGCCGCGCTGGTCGCTCTCTATAACGCAACCGACGGCGACAACTGGAAAAAGAATCAACACTGGCTGAGCGAAAGTCCCATCGATTCCTGGCATGGCGTCGACACCGACGACGATGGCTTCGTAGTTCGCCTCAATCTCAGAGAAAACAAGCTGACCGGTTCAGTTCCTTCAGAACTCGGTCAACTCTCCAAGCTCGAGCATCTGCAACTCTCCAGGAATGACCTCAGCGGGTCGATACCGTCATCGCTGGGCAACCTCTCCAGCCTGGAAAGCCTCTACCTGGGGAGGAACAAACTGACCGGAGCAATACCATCATCGTTGGGGAGTCTCACCAATCTCGTACACCTTTCGCTGTCGGACAACAGTCTGAACCTTTCCATACCTTCCACGCTGGGCAACCTCACCAATCTGAAAAGGCTGATGCTCTCAGACAACGAGCTGAGCGGAGCGATCCCATCCGTACTGGGCAACCTCGCCAGCCTTGAGGAAATGTATCTCACCAGCAACAGCCTGAGTGGGGCGATCCCATCCGAACTGGGCAACCTTTCCAATCTGAAGTTTCTGGACCTTGAGTCCAACCGACTGAGCGGATCAATCCCATCGGCGTTGGGCAGCCTGTCCAATCTGCAGACTCTGTACCTCGGCATGAATCAGTTGACCGGGTCAATCCCGTCAGAGTTGGGCAGCCTGTCCAATCTGACATCCCTGGGCCTCTCGTATAATCATCTGAGCGGGTCAATCCCATCAGAGATATCCGACCTCCCCAAACTGGGTTATCTGCTCCTTACAGACAACCGGTTGACCGGGACGATTCCTTCGCACCTGGGCGGCCTCTCCACGCTGCAGAACCTGTTCCTTAACGAAAATCGGTTCAGCGGGTCCATCCCTGCAGAACTCGGTAACCTCTCCTCACTCACCTGGCTGGCTCTTTCCAACAACCAGCTCAGCGGGTCTATCCCTTCAGAGCTCGGTGACCTCTCCTCAATCATATTGTTGCATCTTGCCAATAATCAGCTGAGTGGAGAGGTGCCGTCAACGCTGGAAGACCTGACCAACCTGACTGGCCTGAAGCTCGCAGGCAACGCGCTGACTGGATGCCTTCCGGCCGGTCTTAGAGACGTTAGCATCAATGACCTGGCTGAGACGGGTCTCATATACTGCGGAGATCCTACGCATACGCCTACCGCGACCCCGACGGCAACCGCGACACCGACTTCCACCGCGACCCCAACGATTACCCCGACGCTTGTTCCCAACGCGACCGCGACGCCCACACCTACGGTGACAGCCACGCCTGTACCAGGTTCCGTCAGTTCCGACAGAGCGGCGCTGGTAGCGCTCTACAACGCAACGGGCGGGATCAGCTGGACCCGAGAATCCAACTGGCTGAGCAACGAGCCCCTCAGTGAATGGTATGGCGTTACCACCAACGATCAAGGCCGTGTCACAAAGCTCATTCTTAGCAGCAATAATCTGACTGGAACAATTCCAACCGGACTGGGTCAACTCGCAAGCCTGGAGAAACTCTATCTGTCACTTAACAATCTGAGTGGGTCCATTCCTTCCTCGCTGGGAAATCTTTCCAACCTCACAGGTCTGGGTCTTGGCTTCAATGAACTCAGCGGGACGATCCCAACGCAGCTGGGCAGCCTATCCAACCTGGGAAATCTGGACTTTGCACGAAACAACCTGACCGGGAGTATCCCGTCGCAGCTGGGAAACCTCACGAATCTGGTTTATCTTGACCTATCCAGAAACCAACTGACCGGGACCATCCCGTCGCAGTTGGGTAGTCTTTCCAACCTGGAAAGATTGACCTTATATCGTAACGGGTTGACCGGCAGCATCCCGTCCCAACTGGGAAACCTCTCCAAACTGACAAAACTGGACCTATCCAGCAACCAACTGACCGGGACCATCCCGTCGCAATTGGGCAGTTTTTCCAACCTGGAAAGCTTGGCCTTAGGTCGCAACGGGTTGACCGGCAGCATCCCGTCCCAACTGGGAAACCTCTCCAAATTGAAAAGACTGGATCTTGCAAACAACAAGTTGGACGGGGCCATCCCTTCGCAGCTGGGCAGCCTGTCCAACCTGGAATATTTGATCTTAAATCACAACGATCTGACCGGGAGCATCCCGTCCCAGTTGGGCAGCCTCACAAAGGTGAGGGGGGTTTACCTTAGTAGCAACAAGCTGACCGGCAGCATCCCGTCCCAACTGGGCAATCTTCCCAGCGTGCAATTCCTGTATATAGATAGGAACAATTTGAGTGGGAGCATTCCGCCGCAATTGGGCGACCTCACAACGCTGAAGGGGCTTTTCCTTCATAACAACGAACTGACCGGCAGCATCCCGTCCCAACTGGGCGATCTGACCGACCTCATCGCCATACGCCTGTCAGGAAACCAGTTGACCGGCTGTGTGCCGCCAACCCTGCGTGACGTAACGACTAATGACATCGACAGTCTTGGCCTGACCGACTGCCAGTAGCCAGAACACCGGCGCCAGACAGGAGCCGCCCAGTCCCGGAATTGCCGGGGCTGGGCGGTTCTTCTGTTCCGGGGCGGGGCGCGTGGTGGGAGGGCGACTGGATCGCGCGGAATAAGGGGTCCGGGAGCTGCGCGCCTGGAAAACATCGAACAGAGGGGCAGTTCTGGCGGTGAACAGGCGGTTGACCTATCCCTTCATGTTTTCAGAGTATTCATGTGTTCAGAGTATTACCGTGCTCAGAGTATTACTGTATTTGATACCCAAGCTCATGGTCCAGTTCCAGGGGTCAAATTCTGCCAGCGGCAAATCTTCTTCACCGTAGTAGAGCAGGAATATATGCCAGAACTGGTCGCGCGCAGTACTGGAATCAGAATACATGAGGGTGACAACCCCAGCCTCAATCGGCTCAACAACTGGTATAGCAGTATCACCTTCATATGTTTCCAGACATTACTTTCGAGGGATCTGTCACGACTTTAGAGGGATCTGTCCGGCTGCGGCGCGGGTTAACAGGGGCCGCTGCGGGGGGACCCCCCCGCACAAGGCAGGGCCGCAGAACCGACCGCCCAGATGGACGCTCGTCAGCCCGGAGTCGCAGGACAGCTGATGAAACCGCTCCCCACGTGCCGAATGGACCGAAATTGGAATCTTAAGTACCCAAATTTGGTCCATAATTGCAGGACAAATGCTGTACATTCCGGCTATCATAGGTGAAGGCGTTAAGGATATTCATAAGTTCCGAAGCGCCCCCTTCCAGAAGGTGCCCCAGTCTGTTCACAGTTACCTGGAAAAGGCCCATGAGGCGAGGTCGTCCTGGCTGCTCCCTTTCCTGCAGTCAGGCCTCTTTGCGACAGACTCTGAACGCCAGAATCTGTCGGCTAAGCCATGGACATAGCCATGGAACTGTACCAGCGGTCGGCCAGCCGTATTCTGGTCATATGGGAGAGGGAGGCACAGTGTTTGCCTGTCTTTTCGAGAAACGCACCGCGAAGGAGCAGATCTGATGCAGCCGTCGGACACGCGTACGTCTTACTTCCCTGGAAATGCACGGAAAGTCCTGGTCCTGTTTGTGGCGCTGGTCCTGGCATATGCAGTGATTGTGCTGACCGGGCGCCAGCCGGCTTTTGCGCAGGATGACACGAAAGCGGTCGGCACGGTGCGGGTTGAAAGCACCGAGCCGGGGGAGTTGGATGTGTCGTGGGATGCGCCGACAAATACGCCCCGCGATTACAGGATCAGCTGGGCGCGCGTGAGCGAGAACTTCAAGACCTGGACAGACGAGTCGGGCAATGCCTTCCCGACGGAGCCTTCGTACACGATCACCGGTCTGGACGAAGGAGTGCGCTACAAGGTGAAGCTACGCGCCCGCTACGACGAGGGCGGACCCGGAGGGTGGAGCGAACAGTTTGAGGCCGTGGTTGCGTCTGCGCCCACGGCAACCTCCACTGCAACGTCCACCGCGACCCCTACTACGACTGCTACCTCGACGCCAACCGTTACGCACACGTCTACACCAGAGAATACGGCCACGGCAACGCCGACAGTTGCGGCGCCGGCCGCGCCACAGAACCTGCAGACAGCGGCAACGCACAGTACGGTGACGCTGACCTGGGACGACCCCAGTGACAGCAGCATCACGGGTTACCAGATCTTGCGGCGCAATCCGGCTGTGGACGCTGTGGGGCAGTTCACGATCATCGCCGATGACACCGGCAGCACGGCTACACAGTATGTCGACGACACGGTTTCGTCCGAAACGCGCTACGTTTATCGGGTTAAAGCGAGGAATGCAGGGGGCCTGAGCGAGTGGTCAGGCTACGTCAGAGCCGATGTTCCGACAGCGCCGCCCACCTCCACATCTACTGCAACGTCGACGTCGACGCCAACCGTTACGCATACGTCTACACCTGAGCATACGGCCACGGCAACACCGACAGTTGCCGCGCCGGCCGCGCCACAGAACCTGCAGACAGCGGCAACGCACAGTACGGTAACGTTGACCTGGGACGACCCCAGTGACAGCAGCATTACGGGATACCAGATCCTGCGGCGCAATCCTGCTGTGGACGAGCAGGGGCAGTTCACGATCATAGCCGATGACACCGGCGGCACGGATACACAGTATGTCGACGACACGGTTTCGTCCGAAACGCGCTACTTCTATCGCGTCAAGGCGAGAAACGCAGGTGGCCTGAGCGAGTGGTCAAATTTCGCCAGAGCCGATGTGCCGACACAGCCGCATACACCAACGCCTACTTCTACTGCAACTTCTACCGCAACATCCACGCCAACCGTTACACATACGTCTACACCTGAGCATACAGCCACGGTAACACCGACAGTTGCCGCGCCGGCCGCGCCACAGAACCTGCAGACAGCGGCAACGCACAGTTCGGTGACGCTGACCTGGGACGACCCTGGTAACAGCAGCATTACGGGTTACCAGATCCTGCGGCGCAATCCTGCTGTGGACGAGCAGGGGCAGTTCACCATCATAGCCGATGATACCGGCGGCACGGCTACACAGTATGTCGACGACACGGTTTCGTCTGAAACGCGCTACGTTTATCGAGTAAAGGCGCGCAATGCAGGGGGCCTGAGCGAGCAGTCAAATTTCGCCAGAGCCGATGTCCCGACACAGCCGCACACAGCAACGCCCACGGCGACGGCAACGGCTACGCTGCGTGTGCAACTGCAGCAGGTACAACAGCAGCAAGCGCCTGCTGAGACTGCGACGCCGACTGCAACAGCCACACCTACGCCAACTGCCACGCATACCGCTACGCCGGCGTTTACGGCGACCGCCACAGCCACTGCAACGGTGGACGCTTCAACCGTTAACGCTGCAATCATAGCGGAAAGGGCCGCGCTGGTCGCCCTCTATAACGCAACCGGCGGCGACAACTGGATAGCGAATGGCAACTGGCTGAGCGAACATCCCGTTGGCCACTGGTATGGCGTTGACACCGACGACGATGGCTTCGTAGTTGGTCTCAATCTCAGAGGCACTGATCCGGAAAGAGGAAACAATCTGCATGGTTCAATTCCTCCCGAGATCGGTCAACTCTCCAGGCTCGTCTCTCTGAACTTCAGAGCAAACAGGCTGAACGGTTCAATTCCTTCAGAACTTGGTCAACTCTCCAAACTCGAGGAACTGCACCTCTTGAGGAATGACCTCAGCGGATCGATACCGTCAACGCTGGGCAACCTTTCCAGTCTGAAAAGCCTCTACATGGACAGGAACCAACTGACCGGATCAATACCATCATCGTTGGGAGATCTCACCAATCTCGAACAGTTTTTCCTGAACAACAACAAGCTGAACGGTTCGATACCTTCCACCCTGGGCAACCTCACAAAACTGAAAAGGCTGTACATCTCACGCAACGAGTTGACTGGATCGATCCCATCCGAGTTGGGCAACCTCACCAGCCTTGAGGCATTGCATCTCAACAGCAACATGCTGAGTGGGGCGATACCGTCACAACTGGGCAACCTTTCCAACCTGAAGTTTCTGAATCTTGAGGCCAACCGATTGAGCGGATCAATCCCATCGGCGCTGGGCAACCTGTCCAATCTGCAGAATCTGGACCTCGGCATAAATCGGCTGACCGGGTCAATCCCATCAGAGCTGGGCAGCCTGTCCAATCTGCGTTCTATGTACCTCTTCTACAACAGTCTTAGCGGGTCAATCCCATCAGCCATATCCGACCTCCCCAGTCTGACGCATCTGGTCCTCACATACAACCGGCTGAGCGGGACGATTCCTTCGCATCTGAGCGGCCTCTCCACCCTGAGGCACCTGTTCCTTGACGACAATCGGTTTACTGGGTCCATCCCTTCATCGCTGGGCGACCTCTCCTCACTCACCTGGCTGGCTCTCTCCAACAACCAGCTCACCGGCTCTATCCCCTCATCGCTCGGTGACCTCTCCTCACTCGTCGTGCTGCATCTTGACAACAATCAGCTGAGTGGAGAGGTGCCGTCAACGCTGGCAAACCTGACCGACCTGAGTGGCCTGAAGCTCGCAGGCAACGCGCTGACTGGATGCCTGCCTACCGTTCTCAGAGACATTACCATAGATGACCTGGCTGAAACGGGTCTCATATACTGCGGGGATCCTACGCATACGCCTACCGCGACCCCAACCACAACCGCTACACCGACTGCCACCGCGACCCCAACGATTACCCCGACGACTGATCCCAACGCGACCGCGACGCCCACACCTACGGTGACAGCCACGCCTATACCAGGTTCCGTCAGTTCCGACAGAGCGGCGCTGGTAGCGCTCTACAACGCCACAGGCGGGATCACCTGGACCCGAGAATTCAACTGGCTGAGCGAACAGCCCCTCAGTAGCTGGTATGGCGTTACCACCAACGATCAAGGCCGTGTCACAAAGCTCATCCTTAACGGCAATAATCTGACTGGAACAATTCCAACCGAACTGGGTCAACTCGCAAGCCTGGAGGCGCTCTCTCTGGCCGGTAACAGTCTGAGTGGGTCCATTCCTTCCCAGATGGGGAATCTCTCCAGCCTCAAAAACCTCAATCTCCTCGGCAATGACCTCAGCGGGACGATCCCAACGCAGCTGGCGAATCTCTCTGCATTGCAACATCTGAATTTCTCATCCAACGACCTGACAGGAGCAATCCCGTCTCAGCTGGGCAGCCTGACAAATCTGAAGACGCTTTCCCTTGGTCAAAACAAGCTGAGCGGTACCATCCCGACCCAGCTGGGCAGCCTGTCCAACCTGGAAAACCTGTCCCTTCTGAACAACGACCTGACCGGTGGCATCCCATCGCAGTTGACCAGCCTGACAAACCTGAAGCGTCTTTCCCTGAGTGGAAACGAGCTGGACGGTACCATCCCGACCCAGCTGGGGAGCCTTACCAACCTGGAATCCCTGTACCTTTCACACAACGATCTGACCGGGAGCATCCCGTCGCAGCTGGGCAGTCTCACAAAACTGACGGGGCTTTTCCTTCAGTCAAATGATCTGAGCGGTAGTATTCCGTCACAGCTGGGCAGCCTCTCCAACCTGAAACACCTGCACCTTTCAAAAAATGACTTGACAGGAACAATCCCGTCGCAGTTGGGCAGTCTCACAAACCTGACGAACCTTTTCCTTGACTTAAACGAGCTGAGCGGGAGCATCCCGTCGCAGCTGGGCAATCTGACCAATCTCATCTGGCTGCGACTGTCAGGAAATCAGCTGACCGGCTGTGTGCCGCCAACCCTGCACGACGCGACGAATAACGACATGGACAGTCTTGGCCTGTCCGACTGCCAGTAGCCAGAACACCGGCGCCAGACAGGAGCCACCCAGTCCCGGATGTGCAGGGGCTGGGCGGTTTTTCTATTCCGGGGCGGGGCGCGTGGTAGGGGTCGAATGTATCGCGTGAATAAGGGGGTTGGGCGGGGCCAGATTTCTGATCGCTTGACACGGTTGGCGGCCTGTTCTAAACTTTCGCATGGCTGATTTCGTTATTCCTGCGGTTTTTTCTTCTTCCTGATTGTCCGAACAGTGCCCCGACCGCTCGTTGGCCACACTTGGGGATGGGTCCATCTCCGGCACTTTCGTACCTGTGCACTGTAGTTCTTTTTGATCGCAAAGATTCCCGCGACAGACTCTCTCCCAAGGTAATACGCAACCTCCGTTGGTCAGGCCGGGGTGGAGAACATGGCAACAGCCGGGACAGATGTACGATCGGGCGATAACCTAAGCGAAAGTCCCCCTGCGAGCCAGCTCGGGCCCGATAGACGGCGCCGGCACTTCCGGCGCGAGTTGGGACGCGCCTGGAAATACCGCGAACTCTACCTCCTGCTCCTCCCCGCGATCCTCTTCTTTGTCATATTCCGCTATATCCCGATGGGCGGGCTCGTGATGGGTTTCCAGAACTATTCACCAGTCCGCGGATTTCTGGGCAGCCCCTGGGTCGGCTTCCAGCACTTCGAGACCCTGTTCGCCCTGCCCAAATTCCTCGAAGTCTTTCGCAACACGGTTATCATCAGCCTGTATAAACTCTTCATCGGCTTCCCCGTCCCCATTATCTTCGCGCTGCTCCTGAACGAAGTGCGCCATCTGCTCTTCAAGCGCGCGATTCAGACCGTCACCTATTTCCCGCATTTCCTGTCCTGGGTCGTGTACGGCGGTATCATGGTGCTATTCATCGGGCCGGGCGGCGCCGTGCCGGAGGGGCTGGAAGCGATCGGGCTGAAAATGCCGGCCCTGCTGGTCAATCCCAAATACTTCCGTACCATCCTCGTCATAACCAACATCATGAAGGAGTTCGGCTGGGCCGCGATCGTCTATCTGGCCGCGATCGCCTCCATCGATCCGTCGATCTATGAAGCCGCCATGGTCGACGGGGCAAACCGGCTTCAACAGGCGAGATATATCACGCTGCCCGGCCTGCGCGGGATCATGGGAATCGTCTTTATCCTCAGCATGGGCAACATTCTCGAGGCCGGTTTTGAGCAGGTCTTTGTGATGTACAATCCGGCTGTCTACGCCGTGGGCGACATTCTGGATACCTATATCTATCGCATCGGGCTGGTGGACGGCCGTTTCAGCCTGGCGACCGCGGTGGGCCTGTTCCGCTCCGTGATCGCGGCGATAATGATTGTGATGACCAACCATATTCTCAAACGCGCCGATCAGCCGACACTCTGGTAACACAGACCGATGAGCGCGCACATCGAAACCACAGACCACGAAGAGCAGCCGCTGCGGGCCCGATGGCACAGCAACCGTCTGGCCGAAACCATCATCTACGGCGTGCTGCTCCTGCTCGGCATCATAAGTATGCTGCCGATCTGGCACACGCTCAACGCCTCGCTGAGCAGCCCCGAAAAAGTCGCGCAGGCGGTGCTGCTGCTGTGGCCGCACAGCTTTACGCTGGACTCCTACGTCTTCATCTTCAAAGGTGAAGCGCTGATACGTTCCTTTGGCGTCACCGTCTTCATTACCGTGGTGGGCACCGCGCTCAACCTTCTGGTGACGTCAGCCGCAGCCTACCCGCTCTCGCGGCGGGACCTGCCGGGGCGGCAGTTCATCATGCTCTTCATCATGGTTACCTTCGTCTTCAGCGCGGGCATCGTACCCGGCTTCATGCTGGTGCGCAGCCTGGGCCTGATCAACAGCCTCTGGGCGATGATCTGGCCGACCCTGGTCAACGTGTTCTTTCTGATCCTGTTGCGCAATTTCTTCGAGAACCTGCCGGACGCGGTGATCGAGTCGGCGCGCATGGACGGCTCCAGCGAGATGCGCATCCTCTTTCAGATTGTGATCCCGATGTCACTGCCGGCGATTGCGACGATGGGGCTGTTTTACGCCGTCTCCCACTGGAACGAGTTCTTTCGCGGCATCTTCTACATCTACGACCCGGCCAAATGGCCTTTGCAGGTGCTGCTGCGCTCGGTTGTGATCCAGGCCAACCTCAACGAGATCGGCTTCAGCAACCAGGACATGTACGGCAACGCCCAGGTCAGCCAGCTTACGATCCGTGCAGCGACGGTGATCGCTGCTATCGTGCCCATGGCCCTCCTTTACCCCTTTGTGCAACGTTTCTTCGTGCAGGGTATCGTGCTGGGCGCCGAGAAAGGGTAGCCGCAACGAGAACCAAGGAGGTGATAACGCGACGATATCTGATTTCCTTATTGGCTGTCCCTCCAGAAGGAATACGCCGTCTGGATTTTCGCGTGACCGAACCAAAGTACAGACAAGGAGGAAGTTCTGTGAAACGCGCTAAGTTATGTCTGCCGCTTATCATTGTGTCCTTGGTCCTACTGAGCGCCTGCGCGCCCGCGCCGGCCGCAACCACCCAGGAGGAGATGGCAGAGGACGTTACCGTCGTCTATCTGGGCATCGGCGACAGCTGGGTGTCGGATAACGAGTGGGTGGGGTTGATCGAGGAGGGGTCCGGCGTGGACATGGACTATCAGTTCGTGCCCAATCCCGAATACGATGAGAAGCGCAACGTACTGATGGCCGCTGGCGACTACCCCGACGTCATCCGCATCAACCCGACTACGCGGCAGTTCAAACAGTATCTCAACGACGGCCTGCTGATCCCGATCGATGAGTATCTGGACAAGTACCCGACCGTACGCGACGCCTTCCCGGCCGAAGTCTGGGAGAACAACCGCCAGGCTGACGGGATGATCTACCACATTCCCCGACTCACCGGCAATCTGCCGCGCTGCCTGCACTACCGCACCGACTGGCTGGAAAAGTTGGGGATGGAGGAGCCGACAACGCTGGCCGAGTTCCGCACCTTCCTCGAGCGGGTTCGCGACGAGGACCCCGGCAACATCGGCGACCCGTTGATTCCGTTTGTGCCCAACCGTCTGGACAATGTTACCTGGTCGATGGAGCATTTCCTGGGCGCCCATGGCGTCGATCACCTGGCGTGGGTACCTTCACCGGATGATCCTGATCAGCTCGTTTTCGCCAATACGCTGCCGGCCCTGAAAGATGGACTGCAGTGGGTGCGAGAACTCTTTGCCGATGGGCTGATGGACCCCACCTTCATGGTCGCCACCGACCGCGGGCTGTTCAAATTCTACGCCGGCAATACCGCTGTCACCTCCGACTGGCCGCGGTTCCAGCATTTCCGCCTGGAGGCCATCCGCAACGCCCATCCTGATGCCAATGCCGACACCGGCTACATCTGCAGCCTGACCGGCCCAACCGGTATCGCGAGCGGACCGATGGTCGTGCCCAACGCGCAGAGCACCGGAACCGCTCTGACGATCGCGGCCACCGCCGCCGAGGCCGATGCCTTCTTCCGCGTCGTCAACTGGCAATATACCGAAGGCTGGGAGCTGATGACGGTGGGTGTCGAGGGCATCACCTATGACCTGGTCGACGGCGTCCCCGTGACGCGCGGCCGCGATGCGATCCTGAACGACAATCCGCAATACGACCTGTACTCGCGCGACTATCTGTTCAAGAATGAGCCGCCGGCCTACTTCGATTACCAGCGCGACAATGTGAAGTGGATCGATGTCTCCGACGAAATGATGGGCTATGTGCAGGGCGTTCTGAAGGAAGCCCTGGAGGAAAAACGGCATATCAACTACCTGGTCGATCGCGATGACGAAACCATTCTGAACGACCTGGGGGCGCTGCATAGTCTGGCCAATGAGTTCGCGGCCCGGGTCGTCCTGAACCCGGATCTGGATATCGATGCTGAGTTTGAGAGTTTCCTGGCCGCGTTGGAGGCAAACAACCTGGCTGGGGTGACCGAAGCTGTCAATGCCCTCAACGACATCGAAACGATCAATGCGATGGCTGCGGCCATCATGAGCCCGGATGATGGGCTGGAGTAGACGGCAGAGGACAGTGGGTAGTGAATAGTGAATAGTGGGTGGTAGATAGTAACCAGTGGCCTGTGAAATACCAGGCCACTGGTCATTGGCATCCGGGGTATGGCAACTGGGGACTGATATGATCGAGACTGATATTCTGATAGTAGGCGGCGGTTCCGGCGGCTTTGGCGCAGCGATACGCGCCGCGCGCGCCGACCCAAACGCGCGCATTCTCCTGCTGGACAGCATGGAGCAACTGGGCGGCACCTCCACCGTGGGCGGCGTCAACAACTGGGAGCCGGGGATCGGCGGGCCGGGCGTGCATTACGAGCTAGCCGCGCGACTGAGCCCAAACGCGATCGGCGTGGGCAGGACGGTCCACCTTTCGAGCAAGGAGGAGCCATACGGCTTCTCGCGCATCGACCCGGACAGCCCCTATGAAAGCTCGCTGCGCCGCGCCGGACTGCCCAAACCGCAGGTGCGCCGCGTCCACTTCGAGCCGGACGTCATGGCCGAGGCGATGGACGCGATGCTGCGCGAAGCCGGCGTCGATATCCGCTACCGCACCCGCTTTACCGACGTTAGCGTGCAGGGCCGGCAGATCGTATCGGTCACAGCCCAACCGCTGGACGGCACCCGCCCCTATACGGTACGCAGCAAGCTCTTTATCGACTGCTCCGGCGGCTGCCACCTGGCGCGGGCGGCCGAGTGCGGTATGGCTTTTGGCGAAGAAGAGCATGATCGCTACCAGGAGCCGTCGGCCCCCGACAGCGCGTCCCCGATTGTCAACGGTATCTCGCAGGTTTTTCGGGTGACGCCGGCCGACGAAGCGGGGGTGGATGAGCTGCCGCCCGCGGCCCGCGCGCCCGCGATCCAGGAATGGCTGGCTACGCACAGGCCGGCTGCCCATGTTACCGAATACCCCAATGGCGACCTGTGCGTAAATGTGCTGCCGACGATGGAGGGCGCGGAGTTCCACAGTATGCCCTACCCCCAGGCACAGGCGATCGGCCAGGCGCGCATGCATGCGCACTGGCGGCGCATGCAGACCGACTATGGCTTTGATCGCTACCGTTTCAAGAGCATGTTTCCGCTGGTGGGCATCCGCGAATCGCACCGGCTGGTGGGCCGCTATGTGTTGCGTGAACAGGACGTGCGCGCCGGTCTTCTGCGCCAGTCGCGGCAGGAGGAGATCATTGCCGTGGCCGACCACCCCCTGGATACGCACGGCGAGCGCAATGTCAGAGGGTCCAATCTCAAGGAGTTGGAGCAGCCTTATGGCATCCCCTACAGCTGTCTTCTGCCCAATGAGTATGACAATCTGATCGCCGCGTCGCGCGGGGCATCCTTCTCACACATTGCCGCCTCTTCATGCCGGCTGTCGCGCACGATGATGGCGTTAGGGGAGGCTGCGGGTGTGGCCTCCGCGCTGGCGTTGCGGGATGGGGCGGTCTACGCTGATGTGGATGTCGACGAGATACGGCAACAGATTGGAATTCCAGCCTTCGTTGAGAAGGCGATCAGTGTCTGGGGTATGCGCAGTTGATACGCTGAGTCAGCCCACGGCGGCGCGGTATTCGACGGTGAAGCTGTGGCCGTCAAAACCGGGCGCGTCCGCGGCGAGCTCGTCAATGCGAACAGGAGCGAGCCGCCCGCGGCGCATGCTTTCGCGACCCGCCAGCAGGACCATCACCGCTTCGCATAGCATGTCGATGTCGGCAGGAAATGGCCTCTCGCCGCGGAAGTGGGCGACCGCGTCCTGCAGGAGCGCGCGGTAGAAGTCGCTCTGGACGGTAGCCGACCAGTGCCCGTTGGCGGCGCTGACGGCCAGAGAAAAACCGGCCGCGGCTTGCAGCTCGAGCACCGCCTGCAGGCCGTCTTGGTAATCGACGAGGAGCCGTACTGAGCTGTGGCTCCCGAGATGCGTGACCCCGACCGCGGGCGTTCTGCGGTCCAGGCCGATTACACCCTGGACCATCTCGATTACGTGGATGCCGTAGTTGAAGAAGTCGTTCGGCCCGCTGGCAAAAATGGTGTAGAGGTCGCTCCCCTGGGTCTGCCCATGGATCCGCTTGACCTCCTCACAGCAGCGCAGCGATGAGCCGCCGATGATGTCCGCGCCTTGCGCCGCCCATGCCTTCAGTTGCAGCAGATCGGCTGCACTACCGGCGAGTGGTTTGTCGATATAGACGCCCTTGCCGGCCTCGACGAACGACCTGACGCGTTCCGTGTGCAGGTCCCAGTTGCAACTCTGAACAAAGACCACATCGACCAGCGGGATCATGTCAGTCAACGCGGGCACGACTTCCGGGATGTTGTGCTCGGCCGCGAACTGCTGGGCATAGCCCGGCGGCCGCACGCTGCCGCCGTCCCAGCAGGCCACAACCGCCACACTGTCCCACTCCTGCAGAATCGGTACCCAGCGGCCCGGGTGCGAGGTATCGAGATCGGCGATTCCGATTTTCAGCATGGTTTAGTTTCCAGTTTTCTGTGGCGGACCGCTTTGGGATTGGGGTTGGAGTGACTGAAGGCTGAGCGTTGGAGCGGTCAACGCAGCCATTCGTCGAGGTTTTCGGCCACGAATTCGTCGTCGGTCAGGTGGGGATAGGCCCGGCAGACGCGGTCCAGCTCCTCGCACTGGCCGGGAGAGAGGCTCTCCTGCGGGTTGAAGCACCAGAGTCCCTGTATCAACCCCTGCCGCCGCAGCACCTCATGCACGCCCGAAATACATCCATGGAAGTCGTGGGCACTGTCGAACACCGCCGCGTTGGCGTCCGTCATCTGCGCGTTGTAGGTGAGCCAGTGCCCGTAGTCGAGCCTGCCGGCTGCGCTCTGGTCGCGGACCGCCTGCAACATGGCGACCGCCTCCCGCGTCCACACAGCCCACTGGCCGAGCAGCCCGCCGACGATACGCAGCGGTGGCGTATCCGTCTCTTGCCCGCCAAAGCTGAACTCGGTGAGCAGGTCCGCGACGATATTGTCGTCGTTGCCAGTGTAAAGGGCGATCTCTCCGCTCCGGCATGACTCCGCCACCGCCCGCACCACATCCAGCGTCTTGTAGCGGTCGAACGGCGCGATCTTGATGGCGACGACGTTCTCAATCTCCACGAACTCGCGCCAGAAGCGGTACGGCAGCACCTGACCGCCCACGGCGGTCTGCAAATAGAAGCCGAATACCGGGATCACCTCGGCAACCCGACGGCAGTGTTCGATAAGCTCCGATGGCGATGCCTCTGCTAGCGCTCGCAGGCTCAGCAGTCCCGCGTCGTAGCCGTGCGCCAGGGCAGTCTCGGCTTCGCGCACCGCCTGACGTGTGTCGCCCAGGATACCCGCTACCTTGACGAAGGGGCGGGGGTTCTGCTGCAACTGCTCGTCCACAGTCTCGGACGCCAGCTCCAACACCGGCTCCAGCAGACCGTACTCCGGCTGATGCAGCTCGAACTGGGTCGTATGCACACCCACCGCCACACCGCCGGCGCCTGCCGCACAGTAGTAGCGGGTCAGCGCGCGCTGGCGCCGTTCATCCAGCTTGAGGTCGGCGGTCAGGGCGAGCGGGTGGGCCGGGATCACCTGCCCGTTGGCCAGATGTTGTCTCAGTTCAGCCAGAGTCTGGGCCATCAGAAGCTCCCGTCGCGCGTCTCGAAATGGGTCGGTTTATCCAGCGATGCGCCGTCGTTCTGCACCCAATCGGCGATCCACTGCAGCATCTGGTGCAGCGAGACGCGCGGGTAGCCGAAAAGCTGAGCGGACTTGGCCGCGTTGTTGAGCAGCGCCGTCGGCGCCTCCTCGCCGCTGAAACATGGTTCCTTGCCGAACATGCCGCCCAGAATCTGCGCCACGCGTCGCACCGAGACCGTCTCCGGCCCGGTGACGTTGAGCACGAAAGGCGGCGCCGCGCAGTGGTCGAGCAGCGCGATCGCCTGGGCGTTGGCGTCCCCTTGCCAAATCACATTGGCCGCGCCCATGTCGAGGCCAACGGGCTGCTCCGCATACACGCTGCGAGCAATATCCACGAGAACGCCGTAGCGCATCTCGACCGCATAGTTGAGGCGGACGATGGCGCAGCGCAGGCCGTGCCGCCGCGAAAAGTAGTCGAAGATGCGCTCGCGTCCCAGGCAGGACATGGCGTATTCCCCGACCGGATCCAAAGGGTCGTCCTCAAGGGGGCCGCCTTCGACGACGGGCACGAGCGGATAGACATTGCCGGTGGAGAAGGCGACGATGCGGGCGTTCAGATAACGCTCGCAGGCCAGCGCCGGCAGGTAGGTGTTGATGCCCCAGGTCATGTGCTGGTTGCCGGTCGTGCCGAACTTCTGACCGGCCATATAGATCACGCTGCCGCTGTCGGGCAGCGAAGCCAGCTGCGACCGGTCCAGCAGATCGCAGGTGATCGTCTGCACACCCCACTCCTCCAGCTGGTCGCGCG
This sequence comes from Caldilineaceae bacterium, assembly GCA_965116395.1. Lineage (GTDB taxonomy): Bacteria > Chloroflexota > Anaerolineae > Caldilineales > Caldilineaceae > Bin5. Next base: position 2,020,896 of record OZ220684.1, on the reverse strand, counting down.
TCCCAGGCTGGCTGAAGCGTGCCACGCCGTAGACGCGATGGGGCGAGTTGAGCTGATCGAGGGCGCGCACCGCCATCCGCGCCAGCGTGGGGCCCATCTTGCCGCTGACGCCGAGGATGACCAGGTCCGAGTCCAGCTTGTCGAGGGCGGCAAGAGCGGCGGGGGAGGGTTCCGAGAGCAGCAGGTCGAGCTCCTCCACCGTGCGGGGTCCGGGGGTGGTGGCCTGCCTCTCGATACTGCTTGCCAATGTTGCTGCGCTCATCGTTTCTCTCTTTCGCTGACAAGCCGTCTGCACTGAAATTGGGGTGGTCGGAAACCTGTCATGAGCCGCTGACGGGCATTTGTGACTGTAATATAGAACAGAATGGGTGTCAATGCTATTGGAGATCGGGAGCGCCCCAGTGATTTCTATTTGGAAATGATGCATTCGAAGCGTGTAAAGGGCCGACAGAGTCCACCCGCGTGACCCTCACAGGGCAGAAAGGGTTAGGTTCTTTTCTTTGACAGTCCAATGATACTTTGATACACTGCCGACAACTTCAGCACAAATGCCTCCGCATTGACGAACCGTTTCACCCGAACGACTGGGCTGGCCGATGTTCGTAAGCAGCAACTTTGTCAGTCTCAGCGTTCCCACTGTCTACAAAGCAACGTAGAGGATTTCGGTGTTTACTCGCCTGCAACAGGAGATTTCTGGTTTTCCATTCAAAAGGAGAAAGGCATGAAAGAGCTAAGAAGTCGGGTAAGTCGGCGTGATTTTCTGAGGCTGTCTGCGGTTACAGCCCTTTCCGGAATCGGCGCAAGCGCGTTGGCGGCGTGTGGACCGGCGCCGGCGGCATCCGGGGATATGGCAGGGGATGAACCCTCCATGTCCCAACAGACGATTACCTATTGGGACTGGTGGGGCCCGGCCGCCAATGAGACCAGCAAGGCGCTGTTCGACCGCTTGCCGGTTGCCCTGGGAGAGTCGAATCCTGAACTGGAGCTGAACTATCAGAACGTTCCCTTCGGCGAGTATTTTGTAAAATTCCTGGCGGCCCATGCAGCAGACGACACGCCCGATGTCATGCACAGCTCGGTATACTGGGGGCGTGACTTCTATGACAGGGGTGCGCTGCTGGATCTGACACCCTCGATCGAAATAACGCCGGACCTGGCGCCCGAAAATTTCCTGGACGGCGCCTTGCTGCAGGCGACAAAGGGGCCTGCGCAGTACGGCGTACTGGGCGAGGGGCCGGACAGCAACCAGATCTTCTTCAACACCGATCTCTTTGACGAGGCCGGCGTTACAACCGACCCCGACGAGATCGCTACGTGGGACTGGGCGGACTTCACCGACGCTGCCAAAGAGTTGACCAAGCGTGACGGCGATGAAGTTGTTCAGTCGGGTTTCCTCGTCGGCACACCGACCGCCCAAACCCTGAGCGTGTGGGCCAGTACTCACGACGTCGGCTTCTATTCCAAGAACGATGCCGGCATTGAAAATGGCGTCGGGTTTAATGAGAAAGATGCGGCGGTGAACGGGTTGAACTGGTTCCTGGACATGTTGCATGTACACCAGGTCTCCCAGCCGATCGCGCCTGAACGCCAGGACTGGGCGCAGTTCCAGCAGGGAAAGACTGCGATGGCGAGTTCCGGCCCCTGGAAATATGGGCCCCTGACCAATGATCTGCCGGAATTGAACTGGTTCACGATGCTGTGGCCGTCGGCGCCGGTGGACGGCGGAAAGCAGGGCACGGCCCACTGGAACAACATGCTGGTTGTGCCGACCAAGTCGCCCAATAAGGATGCCGGTTGGGCCTTCCTCGAGTTCTGGTGCGGGCTGGGCTGGATGTTGGAGCGCTTCGCGATCGGCAGCTGGCTGGCCCCGCGCAAGGACTTCTACGAAACACCGGAATACCAGGCCGCGCTGCAGGAGCTTCCAGTTCTGAACATGGTCCCGCATGCGTCAGCGTCGGGCACGCCGCTGGTGTACATCCAGCAGAGCGCCTTGGACGCCGTGATCAAGCCAATCCTGGAGGCGGCAATTCTGCAGGAGCTGGAGCCGGAGGCAGCGGTAGAACAGATGATTGAAGAGTGCAACACGATTATGGTAGAGGCCGGTTACACTTCATAGACCTATGGCTCGCGGCCAGTCGCTGCTAACTGGCCGCGAGCCGGTGTATTGCAGACCACGGTGAAAAATGACGACTCTGGCACAACCGTCCCAGCCGCTTCAGTCGCGTGCAAGCCGACAAAGAGAACTGTGGAGACGCTTAAGAAAGACCTGGCCGGGCTACCTGTTCATCAGCCCGGCAGGCCTGCTGATCACGGTTTTTTCCTACGTCGCGATCATCTTCTCTCTCTACATCAGCTTTCACCAATATGACATCATCTCTGAAGCGCGGCCTTTCGAGGGTCTGGAGAACTATTCCCGCGCGTTGAGCGATAAGCTGGTGCGAATCAGTTTCCGCAACACGTTTGTCTATGTAGCCGTCATTGTGCCGTCGATTACAGTCATCTCCTTGCTGCTGGCGGTCCTTGGCAACCAGGTCCGACGCGGCCGTGCGCTCTTCCGCACCGTCTTCTTCGTCCCCACAATTACACCCATCGTGGTGACTTCAATGCTGTGGGTGTGGCTGTACGAACCCACCGGCGGGATAAATAGACTGCTGCAAATGATAAACATTGAGGGTCCCAACTGGCTCTTCGATCCATCGACCGCGTTGCCGGCGATTATGATCATGACCATTTGGGGTGCGGTTGGCTACTACATGATCATCTTCCTGGCCGGCCTGGCCGAGATCCCGGAGGTCTTCTATGAAGCGGCCAAGGTGGACGGCGCCGGCCGCTGGCACACCTTCTGGAAAATCACCATTCCCCTGTTGCGCAATTCGCTCATCTTCGCCTTCGTGACCTTGACGATCGCCGCCTTCCAGGTCTTTACCCAGGCATTTATCATGACGCAGGGCGGCCCGATGAACTCGACACAGACGGTTCAGATGGTCGTCTACCACTACGCATTCCAACGGTTCCAAATGGGCTATGCATCGGCGATCTCCTGGTTGCTGTTCGGTGTAATCTTCTTCTTTTCAGCGCTGCAGCTGAAGTTGTTCATGTCGCGGGAGTTGTACTGAGTCATGGCGCGTACACTATCCAGCCCCGGCAGCGGGGTGAAAGAACGGGACAAAAAACTGCTTCTGGCTGCAACCAGGCGTAGCTTTACCATCATCGTTTATGCGCTGCTGATTGCCCTCGCGTTCAGCATGATCTTTCCCTACCTGTGGATGCTGGCCAACTCCTTCAAGAGCCGGACCGACTTTTTCACCAATCCCTATTCGGTCATTCCGATGCCGCCTACGTTGAGCACATATTATGATGCTCTGACGATCGGCCGGATGGGGGTATATCTGGGCAACAGCATTTTGTATGCGGCGGCGGTATTGGTTGTCCAGCTTTTCATCGACTCACTGGCGGCCTATTCGTTCGCGCGCGTCGAATTTCCCGGCCGCGAGACCCTCTTCCTGGCGGTACTGGCGACGCTGATGCTGCCCGGCTCGGTTACGCTGATCCCGACCTTTCTGATCGCGCATGGGTTGGGGCTGACAAATACATTCACGGGGGTGGTGCTGCCGGGTTTTGCCGGCGCGTTCGGTATATTCCTGCTGCGCCAATTTTTCCTCAATATCCCGCGCGAGTTGGAGGATGCCGCCCGCATTGACGGCTCCGGATTCTTCGGCACCTATTGGCGTATCATGCTGCCCCTCGCCAAACCGGCCATGGTAACGCTGGGCGTCTTCATCTTCCTCAACGAGTGGAGCTCCTTCGTCTGGCCCCTCATCATCCTCTCCGACTGGAAGAAGTATCCGGTCACCGTCGGGATAGCCCTCTTCCGCGACGTCAATCAGATCAACTGGCCCGCCGTATTCGCCGGCTCCACTATCGTCTCCTTCCCCATCATCATTCTCTTCATCATCGCGCAGGAATACATCATCGGCGGCATCAGCCTCTCCGGGTTGAAGGGATAGCAAGAGCCGGCTGGCATACCAGAACGAATCTGAAAGTTACTCTCGATTTTCATTGGAATCGGGGGCCAATGCGGGACACAAAAAAGTCATCGGGCGCAGTTACGACCACGCCCGATGACTCTTCATTTACAGTGTAATTTTGCGAAGTGGCGACGGGTGGACTTGAACCACCGACCTAGGGATTATGAAGCCCTCGCTCTAACCGCCTGAGCTACGTCGCCGGGCTGAAAACGGCTGCAGTTCGTGTGAATCGTTCGAATCAGAGTCAAAAATGAACCGCCGACCAGTTGCGGTTCGGCGGTCATATGAAACTGAGGTAGCGGGGGCAGGATTCGAACCTGCGACCTTCGGGTTATGAGCCCGACGAGCTGCCACTGCTCCACCCCGCAACAGTAAAGAATAGTGTAACACACCGACCGCGTGTCGTCAAATTTCAGCGCTTTGTGTTGTCAACAGCTTGCGCAGTAGGAGCAGGGGCAGATTCAGCTTATTCGCGGCTCTGTTGGAACAAGGACTGCCACCAGCTCCAATCGAGAGGGCGGAAGGAGTCGTGCTCCACGTCTGCGGGCAGTGTTGTGGGCGTGTTCTCCACCTGGGCGGCGGGTTTTTCCAACAGAATATAGACTTCGTCGCCTTCCTTGATGTAACCCAATTCGCCGCGGGCCATGTGAACTACATATTCGTCGCTTGTCGCGTAGCGCAACTCAGCTTCCAGATCCAGCGTGTTTTGGTGCCCCAGCGCGATGTTCTGGCGCATTTCGGCTACCTGCGCGTGTACGGCGCCCAACTCGCGCAGCTGCTCTACATGCTGGAAGAGGAAATAGAGGCCAACGACAACCCCAAGCAGGAGTAGAGCCGGGTAAGCCGGGTGACGCTGGCGTCTTACATCGTGCGGATTTGGGCTGATAGGGACGCGGACAAGTCCCATAGGTTTTTCTCGGCGGATAGCGTCGCGAAAAGATTGACTGTGCCCCTGCCTGAATGGGGCGCTGTCCGAGGGAACCCTGAACACGACAGGATAAGAACAAAAGGAACCCGGACAGATAGACGGGTCCCTGATATGCCGCAGGAGGGATTTGAACCCCCACGAGCTAATGCCCACTACGCCCTGAACGTAGCGCGTCTTCCGATTCCGCCACTGCGGCGCGGCAAACTTTTTTATATCATGGGGGTGTGTTTTCTGTCAAATTGCTTTCAGCGCATGCACTGTCTGCGCTACTGTTTCCCCCTCTTTGCGCGAGGGTGAAAATCGGACGAATTCAGGTAAACGAGTTAAAGGCTGTTCAGCCAGCCAAGGGGGGAGGAAGGCTCAATTCTCACTCAACGGCTGATTTGCGGGGACGCGGCGGGTGAGAATATACCAGTCGGGGAATGTGGTGAACCGGTCGGCCGGCGTGTTCAAAGGCCCAATCTGGACTGCCTTGACGCGCTCGCTGACACCATAGGTATATACAGGGTAGTAGAGAGGGATGGCCGGCACATCGGCGGCAAAGATATGCTGAAACTGGGCGTACAGGGCCCTTCGCTTCTCCGGGTCTACCGTGCTTCTGGCTTCGATCACCAGGGCATCGGCCTCTTGATTGGACCATCCGCCGTAGTTTTGGCCCGTAGTGATCTGGCTGCTGTGATAGAGGGGAAAGGGATCGGGGTCGCCGGTGATATCCCAGCTGAGGAGGGCTGCATCGAAACGCCGCGGTGTCAGGAAATCTCTTACGAAACCGGCGAAGCTGACGCTCTCCACCACTGCATTGACGCCGACGGCCCGCCAATCGGCGGCGATCTGTTCGATGAGCGCGATACGGTTTGGCCCGTCGTTTGTGAGGAGAATGAGCTGCATTGGCAGACCATCTTTATCGCGCGTGCCGTCGCCATCGGTGTCTACCCAGCCGCTCTCATTCAGAAGGCGTTGCGCCTCATCCGGGTCATAGCTATAGGAGGGGGTATCCGGCGCGTGGCCCCAGTTGTTCGACGGGATGGGAGATGAGGCGAGCACACCGTGCCCGCCGACCACATCATCGAGAAGCTGCTCGCGGTCGAGGGCGTGATAGAGCCCACGGCGCACGGTGGCATCCTGTAAGAATGGGACATCCGGATTCTGCAGGTTAAAGATAACGCCGACATAGGTCGATTGCGGTGCGGAAAAGAGCTGCATATCGGTACGGGCTTGCGCCAGGGAAATGTCCGACTGCATTACCTGGCTCACGCCGTCCAATTCGCCTTCGGTGTAAGCCGCGTAAATTGAAGGATAGTCGGGATAGAAATGGAACTCGAGGGCGGAAACCATGGGAATGTCTTTACCGGAATACGGATTGCGCTCCAGGCGGATGAACTGCGCGGATGTCAGGGTTACCTGCATGGGGCCGTTGCCAACCGGGCGTGAATTGAGGGGGGTGGTGAGCAGTTCAGACGGAGGCACGTCCTGCCAGATATGTTTTGGCAGCAGTCCTATCGTGGTGAAGTCGAGGAACGGGGCAAAGGGTTCGTCGAGCAGAAGGCGCACGGTGTGTTCATCGACCTGTTCTACTGTGACTGAGCGCCACAATTCCGCCAGGTCGGGCAGGATCGGTGAATCCGGGCTTTGCATCATCTCGATCGTAAACAGCACATCATCGATGGTAACGGCTTTGCCGTCGTGCCAGAACTGATTTTCACGCAGAGTAAAGGTATAGACAAGGCCATCCGGAGCCGTCCAGCGCTCGGCCAGGTCTGGCACGACCCGTCCCTGTTGATCGAGGCGGGTCAGACCGCGAAAGAGAAGGCTGCAGAGATCACGGTCGATATCGTGGGTGTGGCACAGCAGTGGATTGATGTACTGGGGGTTGCCGGCAACGCCTTCCCGGAAGACGCCGCCCCGCTCCGGCACCAGAACGGTAGAGACGTTATAGGCCGTTGCGCCCATGAGAAGGGTCAGAAGAATAATACCCACGACGGCCAGCAGCATCTGCCAGCGAATATATCGGCCCAGAGGCGCGGGGGACGCGGTCAGTCCCGGCAGATAGCCGGATGGGGTTGTATGCGACTGATGCGCCTGGGGCGGTGTCTGGGCCCCCGGATTGGCTGGCCTTCTGAATGGCTGTTGATCCGACATGGGAGAAACCACAGTGGCCAGTGACCAGCGGCCACTATTTTTCTAGCGAAGGGCGACTGTCACGAGACTGAGCAGGAGAAAAATGGACGCCAAGGTAAGCGTCAGATTGAACATGGTTTTCTCCACGCCGCGACGGGTGCGCTGGACGCCGGCATCGCCGCCAAAGGCGGAACCCAAACCACTTCCCTGACCTTGCAACAGGACGATGCCGATCAAGGTGAGGGCAATGATAACCGTTGCGATCATAAAGAAAACATCCATCGTTCACCTCGGAATATTGACGTGTTGCGCTATGCACGCATATACAAAAATACCCAAACACCAAGTTGTTTGATTGCCTGCCTGAACAGCTGGGGTCAGCGACAATCAAACAGATGCTGGGCAACTAAGCAGGAAGATTCAGATGCAAGGTGCTGACAGAAACGAGAAGGCCGACACGGCCTTCTCGTTGATTGCCAGTCTGCCCGTTGCTACATGCCAAAGCCTTGGCGTAAACGACACGCAAAGCGGACGTTAGACCTTCTCAGGTGGATTCGTCTCAGAAGTCACCTCAGGCGCAGCGCTCTCCGCAACGGGTGGGGCGTCCGTTGGCTCTGAATCCTCCTCATCACTTCCATCCTTGGCAGCCCGGCGAAACTCGCGGATACCTTTGCCCAGTCCACCGAATACTTCCGGTAGCCGACCGACGCCAAAGAAGATAATGACGATTACCAGAATCAGAATCAGTTCGGTTGGGCCTAGGGTTGGACCCAGCAGAAAGAACGGCGCTGTATTTCCTAGAAAAGGCATTTGCTAAGCTCCTTAGCTCACAGTATGCGGAGCGCATTGTCGATGTTGGTCTTAATCCTTCAATCGTTGCATTATATCATGAATCCACCTAGCAACAAATATGGATCGCGAAGAGGGGTGCATCCCAAGATGGTGGTGAGTTTCCCGCTACCTCTGGAGAATTACACTGGGAGAGGCAGTCCGCTTGGCTGGACAACGCCAAATCCTGGATGCGCCTCTCCCAGGGAGAACCTCTTCCATCAGCCCGTCCAAATGTGCTAGAATGGAAGCTATAGAGTACCAAGTATGATACGAAAAGGACGCGCCCTGAATCCATGACTGCGCAACCGCGCCGCGCCTCCTCTGAAGAGGGAGGCAGGCAACCATCTCTCCTGGCCGAAGTTGGCAACCGGATCGAACCTGCCGTCACACTGACGGAGCTTCGGATGCGCGACTTCGCAATCATCGACCGGCTGCATCTTCGGTTCCACAGTGGACTGAACATTCTGACCGGAGAAACCGGCGCGGGCAAATCGATCATTATCGACGCGATCGGACTGTTGCTGGGCGACAGGGCAACGGCGGACTTGGTGCGGGCAGGCACAGATCGGGCGGAGGTCGAAGCGGTTTTCCAACTGGGAGCCGGGGCGCCGACGAGCGAACGCGAAAGCCCGGAGAGCGCTTCCAACGACTCCCCCGCAGCAGAAGCCATCCGCTGTCTGATGGAGGCCGAAGGGCTGGACGATCCCGACGCGCCGGAGAGGCTCATCATCAGCCGGGAGGTGCGGCGCAGCGGACGAAATTTCTGCCGTATCAACGGGCGCACGGTCTCGCGTCAGCTTCTGAGTGAGATGGCGGCCCTGCTCGTCGACATTCACGGACAGGGGGAGCATTTGAATCTGCTGCGTCCCCGCACACACGTGGATCTGTTGGACCGGTACGGCGGCCTGCTGCCCCTGCGCGGTCAGGCGGGGCGCAAGGCGCAAGCGGTTCAGCAGACGCGCAGAGAGCTGGAGCGGCTGCGCAGCGATGCGCGCACCATCGCGCAACGGCTCGACATCCTCAGCTTTCAGGTTGAGGAAATCGCGGAGGCTGCGCTGGAAGCCGGTGAAGAGAGCGAACTGGAGGCGGAGCGCAAGCGGCTGGGGAATGCCGAAACACTCCTGCAGCTGGCGAACGGGGCGGCAACTCTGCTGAACGAGGGCGAGGGCGGAATGCCAGGGATCATCGACGGTTTGGCTGAGGCCGCCGGCCGTGTCGAACGCCTGGCCCGGATCGACGATGGAATGGCAGCCGCGGCCACGACCGGTCAGGGACTGCTGGAGGAGCTGTCCGATCTGGCGCGGGATTTGCAAAGCTACGCCGACGGGCTGGAGTTCAATCCGCAACGACTGATCGAAGTCGAAGAGCGGCTGGCGCTGATCAGCAATCTCAAACGCAAGTACGGCGACACGACGACCGAAATCCTGGCGTTTGCAGCCGCGGCGCAGGCGGAGTTGGAAGAGTTGAGCAACTGGGAGGCGCAGACGGCCGCGTTGGAGGAAGAGGAAGAGAAGCTTTTGCACGAGATCGGCGCACTGGGCGCAGAGTTGAGCGAGGCGCGGGCAGCGGTCGGCGAGCAGATGGCCCGGCAAGTGGAGACGGAGTTGGGGCAGTTAAGTATGCAACACGCCCGTTTCGCGGTCGCGGTGGAGATGGAGGAGCAGGCGGATGGCGCCTACCTGCCGGACGGCCGGCGCGTCGCCTTCGGCAGCAGCGGCGTCGACCGGGTTGAATTCTTGATTAGCGCCAATCCGGGTGAGCCGGTCAAGCCCATGGCCAAGGTGGCCTCGGGCGGCGAGACTGCGCGCCTTATGCTGGCGTTGAAGGGGGCGCTTGCGCAGGCCGATCAGACGCCGATTCTGATTTTCGACGAGATCGACCAGGGTATCGGCGGCCGGGTGGGCGGAGTCGTAGGCGAAAAGTTATGGAATCTGACCGGTCAGCGGCCGTTGACCGCCGCCGTCTCCAACCATGCCGAGGCTGACGGGCCGGAGGATGGTAGTGCGCCGCGCCATCAGGTGTTGTGTATCACCCATCTACCCCAACTGGCTGCGTTTGCCGACCTCCACCTGACCGTGCGCAAACGGACTTTCGAGAGTGATGGCAAACTGCGCACCGGCACGGATGTGCAGCCGGTCGAGGGGCCGGCGCGTATCGAGGAGTTGACGCAGATGTTGGGGGCCGTCAGCGACGCCGGGCGACAGTCGGTTGTGGAGATGCTGGCCGCTGTCGATCAGTTGCACAGCGGCGGCCAGTGACCTGCGGCCGGTGGCCAGCACCGCGGGCTATGGGGGTTAACAGGAAGGCTACAGATGTTCAGACGCTGCGGGAAAAAAGCACATAGGGCAGGCGGGCCGCTTCTGATAAGGCTCTATCGCACCTTCTATCTTTCGTGCCTGCTGTTGGGGATGTTCCTGACCGTGATAGACGGTGTGCAGGCGGCCAACCCTGCCGGGGTGCGCCGTGCAACTCTGGCTGGCCAAGAGAAGGGGATTTCTGCGCAGACGGGGCCCCCTTCTGTCCTGGTCTTAACATTTCGCGGGGCGGTGACGCCGGTGCTGCGACAGTATCTCAGCGGGGCGATCGAAGAAGCGCAGTTGGAGGGGGCCGAGGCGGTGATCCTGCGGCTGGACACGCCCGGGGGCAGTGTCGAAGTGACCAAGCAGATTGTGCAGGACATGTTGGCTTCGCCTGTGCCGGTGGTAGTGTACGTCGCGCCGTCGGCGGCGCAGGCCGGCAGCGCGGGCACGTTTATCACGCTGGCCGGGCACGTCGCGGCGATGGCGCCCGGCAGCAGCATCGGCGCGGCCAGCCCCGTCGGCGGTCAGGGGGAAGATATCGGCGACACGATGGAGGCGAAGGTCGTCAATATCCTCAGCGCCGACATCGAGAACCTGGCCTCTCGTCGCGGCGAGGAGGCTGTGGAGTGGGCTGTCGCGGCGGTGCAGGAGGCAGCGGCGGCGACAGACACGCGTGCGCTGGAGCTGGGCGTGATCGACTTCATCGCGACAAATGTGCCGGATCTGCTGGATCAGATGGACGGTTTCGTCGTCACGGTGCTGGGCGAAGAGCGAACGCTGCGCACTGCGGATGCCCTGATCATGCCGCGCGAGCTGTCGCCGCTGCAGGAGTTTCTGAATTTCATCAGCAACCCCAGCGTGGCCACCATTCTGCTGACGCTCGGCTCGATTGGGCTGATCGCGGAAATCTACAATCCGGGGACATTCATTCCGGGCATGATCGGCCTGATCAGCCTGCTGTTGGGGTTGTACTCACTGGGCCAGTTGGAGGCGAATTTCGCCGGGCTGGCGCTGATTGGTTTGGCGCTCATCTTGCTGGTGGCCGAGGCATTCACGCCGGCGTTTGGCGCGCTCGCGTTGGGCGGTACGGTCGCGTTCATTTTTGGCAGCGCGTTGCTTTTCGACGCGCCGGGGTTGGCTGTGCCGTGGGTGACGATCATCTCGCTGGGGGTGGCCATGGGCGCGTTCGCCCTGTTTGTGGGCGGCAAAGTGGTAGCCGCCCAGCGCCTGGGCACGGCAACCGGTAGCGAAGGTGTGATTGGCTCGTTGGCTACCGTGCGGGTTCCCTTTGCGGAGAACGGGCGGGGCAAGGTTCTGCTGGCGGGCGAGCTATGGAACGCGCAGTTGCGCAGCGCATCCTCCGAGGAAGCGGCGCCGGCCGATGTCGGCGATCAGGTCGAAGTGGAAGCGAGGGAGGGTTACACGCTTGTCGTCAGTCCCCGCGAGGAGGATGGAGAGAATTGAACTGCGGCGGATTGAGCGCGGTGAAGTAAGGGTAGCTTGACCTATTCCACGTCATGCCAATCGCCCCAACGTGCGCCCATATCAGGTGTGACCAATCAACTCCCTGAGCGCATCTCGAAAACACTGGAAACTATGTCACTGGGTGTTCTCCAGGTCTTCCCAATCCTCGTTATTTCGGTCTACCAACACAACAATTCAATAGTTCGCGGGTATCCATGTCGCGAATGAGCGGTCCTGCTTAACGTCAGCCGCGCCAGCATTCGACGGGAGTGGTGGAACGGTGTGGAGCACTCTCTAAACCTCGGCCGACGGGCACAGTTCGGCCAGGGTGCAGTTGCCGCAGTCCGGCTTGCGGGCGTCGCAGACGCGGCGCCCGTGGAAGATCAACAGGTGGGAGATGTCGATCCAATCTTCGGCCGGTATGAGCGCCATCAGATCCTTTTCGATCTTCTCCGGGGTTTTCTGCTTGGTCAGGCCCAGCCGCTGGGAGAGCCGCTTGACATGCGTGTCGACGACGACGCCGTCGGCCAGGCCAAAACAGACGCCGCGCACGACGTTGGCGGTTTTGCGGGCCACGCCGGGCAGCCGGATCAGTTCATCCATCTCGCGCGGCACTTCGCCGCCGAACTCCTGGCAGATCAGTGCGCTTGCGCCCTGGAGACTCTTGGCCTTGTTGCGAAAGAAACCGGTGGAGCGAATCAACTCCTCCAGTTCCGCGCGGTCGGCGGCGGCCATGGCCGCGGGTGTTGGGAAGCGGGCGAACAGGGTCGGTGTCACCTGGTTGACCCGCTCATCAGTGCATTGGGCTGAAAGGATCGTCGCCACCAGCAGTTGAAACGGGTTCTGGTGGTCTAAAGCGCAGTGTGCATCGGGATGCGCGGCTCGCAGACGGCGTATCAGTTCTGACATCAAGAGAGCTCCGGCGCGGGTCGGCGGACCGATACCAGGTCGTCTGAATCGTCGATACGCTGCCAGGGGTAGTAGATCCAGTCCTCGGTCAGTTCGGCGTAGTAATCCGGTTTCTCGTTCTTAAAGAGATTCTGCCGCTGCTTCCAGTGAAGCACTGCCGTCTCGGCGGTGGCGCCAGTGCCCTGCACACGGCTCTTGACGGTGACGATCGTGCGCCCCCGATCCCAGATATTATCGACGATCAGGATTTTTTTCCCGTTCAGGATCGTATCTGCAGGAAACTGCTGGAAGCGGGGCCAACTCATCTCGGCGCGTACGCCGGGCCCGCTCTGAAATACGACCGAAGCGGTCAGGACATCTTTCATCTTCAGCGCCTCGGCGATCATACCGCCGGGCACGATGCCGCCGCGGGTGATCAGGAGGAGCGCGTCATAGGGGGTATTAAGCTGCATCACGACTTTGGTGATCAATTCTTCCACGTCATGCCAAGTCAAGTATAGTCTTTCCATCTGTGTCTCCAATGTTTGCCCGCCGCCCAGTTATCAGGTTGCTGTCAAGTGTCCAAACTTCTGGAGCCGGCGGCAGTCTCAGCGCCGCATGCGGGCAGGGGCGTCTGCAACAATTTTTTCATCAACGATCCGAAGTATCTGCCTGTTCAGCGGATTCGATTCCGTAAAATATGCTGAGTAGCGCGCCGGCGGCGCCGGCGCGACGATCGCGTGCGGTGAACTCGACGACGGTAGGCTGGCCCGGCTCGACCTCTACCTGAAACACCGCGGCCGAGGACCCATTAGAGGTGCCCGCCGGCTGCTGGTCCGCTAAGGCGAACGTTGACGTCCGCAGCGTGATGTGCGCGGGCAGCGCGAAATGCAGACTGTAGGCGCCGGGCCGCAGATCGAAGAAGCGGAATTCGCCGAGCGCGTCGGTCTCTGTGCGCGCGATCACCGTGCCGGCCCTGTCGGCGAGCTCAACCGGCGTATTGGGAATCTGCGCACCACCGGCGATCCAGGCGCCGCCGCCGGGCCGCACTGTCAACACGAGCGGGTCGTGGTCGCTGGAACCATATACGGGTGTGCTGGCGGGCGCATGCTCTGCGCTCTCAGGTGGCGCGATGGGATAGTCGGCGTTGATATGCGCGATATCGAACCCGCTGAAATCGGGCATCATGCCCGCTGTCAGCAGCAGATGATCCAGCGTCTGACTGGCGCCATTGAAGATGTAGGTATAGCGATCCTGGGGCGACAGGGCGTCGAATGCGTGCCAAAGTAGAATGCGGCCCTGCTCGCGGGCCGCGCCATCAGCGGGTTGGGCGCCATGTTGCAGGGTCTCCACCGGTTTGCTGACCTGGAAATCATTCAGGTCGCCCAGCACGACGACATGGGCGTCAGGGTCCGTGTCCAGACGGGCCTGTACAATCGAGGCCACGTGCTCCGCCTGTAGTGTTCGATGCACGACGTTCACCGACTCATCGCCGCGCTTGCTGCGCCAGTGATTGACCACCACTGTCAGCGGGTAGTCTTCGCCCCAGGGGCCGCGCACAAGCAGATCTGCGACCAGGGGCGGCCGGTTGAAGAGCGGCAGGCGCCGGGCAGGGCACTGGCCCGGGATCAGTCGTACGCTGAAGCTGAAGCGGGTACATGCCTGTTCGTTCTGCGCGTTGAGAACTGTCACCCGGTCGTTGCGTACCAGCAGACTGTTGGTAAGCGGGAAAGCGGGGTTGACCGTTCCGGGGCCGGCAAATGCGATCGCGCTGTAGTCCAGCCCGCTGATTTCAGCCAGAACTCGCGCCAGATTTTCGGCGTCTTCGGGCTTACCGGTCTCCTGCAGGCCGATGATTTCACAGTTTTGCAGGCCGCCGGCAATGACTGCCGCGCGCTGGCGCAGCGCGGCCTCGTAGTCGGCCGCGTCCGGCAACTGATCGTGGCCCCGGCCCAGCCCCAAAACGTTGAAGGAGCAGATCCGGAAGGCGCCCGCATCCGGCAGGGTCGCCTGCTCGGTCGACTCATGGCGAGAGAGAACCTGGATTTCCTGCCCCGGCAGCGGCAGCAGCAGATATTTGCCGAAACTGTAGTCAATAACCGCCCGCACCGGCGTCCCTGGCTCGGCTGCGCGTAGCCGCACGCGGTCTCCCCAGCCTACCTGTGGCAGGTCCGCGCCGAGCGCGTTGCCCAGAAAAATCAGCCCGGCAGCGTCGGCCGGATTGGACTGAAAGACCCGTCCGCCTTGCACGAAGGGCAGGGCCCGATCGGCGATGAGCGCAATCTCGGCACTGCCGCTGCTGAACTGCTTGGTCGGCCCCTGGACGACTCCCTGCAACTCTGTAAATGCAACGAGCATGCCTTCGAACGGCTCCAGCAGGGATTCCGGCTCGATGTTGGGCGCCGGCAAGGGCGCCAGGGGCGCCGGCAATATGCCGCTGCCGCACAGATCGATGGGCAGCGCCTCGAGTGAGCGCGGCGTGGTCAGCTCCGTCTTTTCGTAGTATTCGGCCACTTCGGCGGCGCGCACGAGGATACATTCGCCCGTCTGCACTCTCGGCTTGGAAGAGGTGTAGACGAAGATGCCGTCGCTGGTCTGCGGGTTGTCGTCGCCTGTCGGGTCCTGCAAGTAAAATCCGTTCGACTGCACGCCGCTCACCAGGCCGAACGTCGAAACGCGTTTCCGCGAAAAGGGCGAGCTCGAACCGTCACCCTGAATGAGGTAGATCGGCGTCAAATCCTCAGGCAATTCAGCGGGCGCGGGCGCAGCCGCAGCCGGGCGGGCCGCCAACCCCAGCGCGCTCACCAGCAGCATTCGGATGACCAGCGGCAACGGCGGAGACAATCTCAATTTCATACCATTGATGTACAGGGACAAGTCGTACAGTTGGAGGAACCTTTCTCTGTATCTTTACGGTAATTATAGCACACGGCAGGAAGACCAGCCGCCGGAACGTGCGTTATGACGCGGCCATTAGCTACTGTCCATCACAGCTTTTTGTTGTCAGTGGCTAAGCCGGGGACGTATAATGTTTCCGTATGCGCTACCGCCACGCTGACCGCGGTGGCTGGCCGCGGGTATTTCCAGAACGCAAGGTCCGGATGAGTACTGAATTTGAACTGCTGGCAGACGGTCTCGGCATTGGCCGTCCTCCCCATGGCTGGGCTGCAATCGTCGACATGCCGGTGCTGATCCTCGTCGGAGTGACGGGCGTGGGCAAAAGTACAACTGTCGATGCGCTGCGCGCTCGCTGGGGCGAAATTTCGCTCCTGCCCAACAGGCGCAAAATAGCCGATCTGCTGGTAATCCCGACGGTTCAGGGCTGGGACGGGGATCCGCCCACTGCGGTTACGGACCGGCGGCGGCGCTTCGACTACACGGGGCGCTACCGGCAGCGGCATTCCGGTGGGCTGGCGCACGCGTTCAGCCGGCTGGTGTTGCAGCGCCAGACCGCTGGACCGGACAGGGGCGCATTGACCATCTTCGACGGGCTGCGGGGCGCGGACGAGGTCACGTTCGCGGCGCAGAGCCTGCCGCTGGCCCGCTTCGCCGTCCTCAACGCGCCCGATGTGGTGCGGGTGGAGCGACTGCTGCAGCGCCAGGATGCTTTCGACCAGGTAAGTGCCAACGCCGGCGGCCAGCGGGCAGGTTCCAGTGACGGCACGCCGCGTGCCACACGCCACAGCGCTGCCGATTCTGGCGTCGGATTCCGCTGGGAGGAAGTGGCGGAGGGAGGCGAGCTCTTCACAGGCGAGGAGCAGGCCCATCTGGCGGCGCTGGTGAGCCGGGGCGAAGTGGACGGCGCCGAGCTCGCGGCCAAGATCGCCATCGTCGCGGCCGAGCGCCGCAACTACGACCCACATGCCGCCGTCGAAATCCTGCGCGCCGCGGCCCCCGACCGCACAGTAGTCGTCGATACGACGGCCCACTCTCCTGTCGAGGTTGCCGCAAAGCTGGAGCGGATCGCGGCCAACTGACATCCGGACCTTCCATGTCTACCATCATTGAAACCATCGAACCGATTCCTTTCCGCCTGCCGTTGCGGGAACCGCTGCGCTGGGGCACGGCCAGCGTCATGCAGGAGGCGCGTCACGTCCTTGTGCAGGTGCGGCTGAGCGACGGCGCTGTAGGTTGGGGCGAGGCGCCGCCCCGGCCCACAATCTACGGCGAGACGGTAACCAGCATCTGCAGTGTGATTCGCCACGAGATGGCGCCCCGGCTCGTGGGCGAGATGGTCGACGATTCCACACTGTCTTCTCTCTACGGACGCCTGCTGACGGTCAAAAACAACCAGACCGCCCGCGGCGCTCTTGATATGGCCCTCCACCATGCCCTTGCCAACAGCCGCAACCGCACTCTCTACGAGCATCTGGGCGCGAGCCGCTCGCAGGTGCGGGTGAGCTATATTCTGGGCCTGGGCGACTTGGATGACAGCCTGGCCGAGGCCGAACGCATCGTCGCGCAGGGCGTGCGCGTATTGAAAGTAAAGGTAGGGAAGAACTGGGGCGCGGATCTGCAACGTCTGCGACTCCTGCGGGAGCAGTTCGGGGAACAGGTCGATCTGTACGTTGACGCCAATGAGTGCTTCCAGCCGCAGAATGTACGCCAGCGCCTGCAAAAGATGGCCGAACTGAATGTACTATATTGCGAGGAACCGCTGCCGGTGGAGTTGATCCTGGCCCGCGCCGCGGTGCGCAAGGCCTGTACGCGCGCGGCCGACTCTGCCCTGCCCCTGCTCATCGCCGACGACAGTGTGTTCAGCGCCCGCGACCTGCGCCGGGAGTTGAGCATGGACACCTTTCACATTCTCAATATCAAGACGGCGCGCACGGGGTTCACCGAATCGGCGCAAATGCTGAACCAGGCGCTGGTTGGCGGCAAGGCGGTCATGGTCGGTTCCCAGGCCAGCACCGGCTGGGGGACAGTGCAGGCGGCGCTCTTTGCCGCCAGGCCCGGCATCGACCTGCCGTGCGAGCTGAGCTTCTTCCTCAAGCTGCAGGAGGATCTGCTGACCCGGCCGCCCACGCTGCGCGACGGCTATATGGATGTGAGCGCGCTGGCCCAGGCAGAGATTGACGAGGACCGGCTGCGGGATACGCGGCTGAATGAATGAGTCAATTCTTTGTTTCTGGGTATCTACGCAGCCGCAACTGATTCGCAACCCTGAACGAGGCGGGCAGAGGTGTTCGTTCTCCTCCCATTGTTGTATTTTGGGCGGTCGGGCGCAAGCGCCCTCCCTTGTGCAGGGGCTGCGCCCCCGCAACGCCCCCCTCCAAAACCATCCCTCACCGACCGTATCTGCGCATTCCAGCAGTGCCGCTCCAGCAACCTGGCTGCCGCCAACCCAATACGCCATCACAAAGCCTGACTGGCGGCGAAGATGAAGAGTTGGTCAAAACACACACTGTATGTGCCTTAGCAGTTATGTTTCTGGCTATTATTATTTGGTAACATCACTTGAACAAGATTTCGGGATTGTGGGGATGGGTAAGATGACTGGAGCACGACTCTGATGTCACTGATGCCATCTGCAATTTATCCTATGACCACTCCTTGTTTTTCCTGACTAACACCTTCTCTTTACCACTATTCAGGCTATCTCGCTACGAGTCTGGTTGGCCGCCGCCATGGTCGACAGCCGCACTGCTGCGAAGACGGCGTAACGTTGGTGAGGCATGTTTCTGGAGGGGGACGTTGCGGGGGGTGTCCCCCCGCACAAGGGAGGGCCGAAGGCCCGACCGCCCAAAGCAAGGAGAGAGGAGTGACAGAAGATCCGGAGGCGCCGGGACTCGTCACTGCATAGACACCTG
Source organism: Caldilineaceae bacterium (assembly GCA_965116395.1). Taxonomy (GTDB): domain Bacteria; phylum Chloroflexota; class Anaerolineae; order Caldilineales; family Caldilineaceae; genus Bin5. The sequence continues at coordinate 2,002,529 of OZ220684.1, read as the reverse complement.
CATCCATCCATGACATAATGACATCCGAGCCATAGAGACAGATGCAAGACTCCGCCACGAACACCAAAGAGAGAGCCAAATGAACAAATTCAGAGGGATTTTCCCGGCCATTATCACGCCAATGACGGCCGACGGCCAGCTCAACGAGGACGCCTTCCGCCAAGTGATGGAGTTCAACATTCAGGCCGGCGTCCATGGATTCTGGGTGGCCGGCGGGACCGGTGAAAGCGTCCTCCTGGACGACGCCGAAAACCGGCGCATCGCCGAGATCTCCGCGGACCAGAATCAGGGGCGCATTGCCAACATCATGCACGTTGGCGCGCCGACCACCGCCCGCTCTGCCCGCCTGGCCGAACACGCGGCCAAGGCCGGCGCCGAAGCCATCTGCTGCGTCCCGCCCTTCTTCTATGGCCAGAGCGACAAGGGCATCGTCGAGCACTACCGCGTCGTCGCCGCCGCCGCCGATCTTCCCTTCTTTGTCTACAATCTCCCCAGCGCCACCGGTGTCGAAATCACACCCGATCTCATGGCCAAGATTCAGGAGCGCGTGCCCCAGCTGGCCGGGCTCAAACATTCCGCGCCCTACATCCCCTACGTCAAGTCCTTCGCCGAAATGGGTCTCTCCTGTCTGATCGGAAACTGTCGCCTCTTCCTGCCTGCCCTTCTGATTGGCGCAACCGGCTGCGTCGACGGCCCCCCCAACATGGCCCCCGAACTCTGGGTCAATGTCTGGCGCGCCTACGAGGCCGGCGACATCCCCGCCGCCAGCAAAGCCCAGGAGAAGGCATCCTCCGCCGCCGAAGCGCTGAGTGTGACCTCCAAATTCCACGGCACCATCAAGGCAGTACTAGGCCAACGTCTCGGTATCGACTGCGGCGACCCGCGCCTGCCCGGCGAACCCCTTACCGCCGCAGAGCGCGCCGAACTGGCCGAAAAGGTCGTTGCCCTCGGCCTTGAATGTTGTGGCTAGAAACTGCGGTGGTGAATGATTAGCGGGTTGCTGTCGACAACTGCGGTCGCGGGCAACGAGCCACTGCAGAAAAGTGTAACTGCAGTGGCTCGTTACCGGGGTTACTCGTCGCTGGCTTCCACCTCCTGGCGTTGCCAGGTGTCTTCAAATTCCTCATCGCTCAACTGCCCTTGGAGCCACACCTCCGCCGCCCTCGTCGCCACCAGGGTCGCGGAAGTCGTCCGGTTGAAAGTGCCGGCGACGACCACGAGGCCGTCCGGTTCCGAAATCATGCGAGGCAGGATGCGGGCCAGTTCAAAGATCAGTTGACGCTCCAAATCGGCGTAGTCCTCGCTGTCAACCGTCAGATCAACCGCATAGGCCACCACCAGGGTTCGCTGATCCTCATTCTCCTCCACATCCAGGTAGCGGATTTCAACATCCGCCTCCTGCAGAATGGTCACCGCGGTTGACACAGCCTCATCGTTTTCAAGCAGCATCGACGGGTCGGGCGTAGGCCGCGCCGCTCTCTCCTGGCAGCGCTCCAACACGCCCGCCAGCCCTTCTCTCTCCTCATCATCATCGGCCTCATCCATCAGCCAGCGCAGATGTGGTTCCGCCTCCTGGCAACGTACCTGCGCCAGGAAGAGCAGAGCCAGCGCATTGCGGGCCACGATGTGGTCGCTGTTGAGTTGGATCGCCTCTTCCAACAGCGGCTGCGCTTTATCGAATTCGCCCATGCGTGTGTATGTTTCGCCCAGCACTGCCAACACCGTCGAGGTGCGTGCGCCCCGTTCCAAGGCGTCTAGCGCTATACTCTGGGCGGCCTCGACATTGCCCTCGTACAGCTGCACAAAAGCCAGACTCTCGCGTGCATCCAGGCTTTCCGGCCGCAACACGCCCCACCGCTGCGCGGCGGTCACGGCCTCCTCCACCTCGCCCAGCATCAGGTGCGTCTCATACAACGCTTGATAGTAAAGCGGATCCTCGATGGCGAAGGCCCGGACTTCATTCAGCGCCGCGCGCGCTTCCTGCGCCCTTCCATCGCGGGCATAGGCTATTGCCAGCAGGCGTGCATCGCTCACCGACTGCGGCAGCGCGTCCAATGACTTGCGGAAATGCTCGGCCGCCATTGCGAAATCCCGCTCACAAAGATAGCTCACACCCACCATTCGCGTTGCCGAAATGCTGTAGGGCCGCGCCGCCAGCCAATCCTCGGCCAGAGCCCGCGACTCGCCGCACAGATCCTGATCATTGAGCAGCCGCATCCGAATCAGAGTCACATCCCGCCGGTCGACCGTAGCCCGTTCCTCCGCCAGCGCCTGATAGGCCGCCGTCTCGGCATTGCGTTCCTGCTGCAGCAACATCAACGCCATACAACTGTATGCGTCCGGGAACGGCGTATGCGGCTGGTCCAGCGCGATCGTCTGCATGCACTTCGCCTCACTCGTCTCCCAGTCCCCCTCTTCGGCCGCCATATCGGCCTCAAAGAACAGAGTCGAGGCATGGTCTCCTACAAGCTCAATTGCGCGTTTCGCAATCGACCGCGCCGTATATGTATCGCCATAGACATTAAAGTCATGGCGGGCGTTGATGATATGCCAGGCGAAGAATTCCGGCTCCAGCTCCAGGGCCCGTTCGTAGGCCTCGCCGGCCTTTTCCCACTCGTGCATCTGGAAGGCAATCGATCCCAGCGTCGCCCATCCCGCCGCCGATTCCGGCTCGAGACGCAAAGCAGCCTGGGCATGTTCATAGGCCCTTTCGACTTCATACATGCTGACAAGAATGTCAGCCAGAGCGATGTGTGCGGTCGCGTTCTCGTCGTCCAACTCGACTGCTCGCAGCCCCAGTTCTTTCGCTTCATCGAAGTGGTGCGCTCCCTGCTTTGCCCAGGCCAGATATGCGAGGACGGTGCTGTCGTCCGGCGCAAGCGAGCTCGCGCTCTGGGCGGAATGCAGCGCCTGTTGCCAGTACTGCGACTGGTAGAGGTAGACATCGGTCAGGCCCAGATGGGCGGGCAGGTAACTGGGGTCGGCGGCAATCGCATCGATATAGGCCGCTTCAGCTCCGATCAGGTCGCTGGCGCCAAACAGGGATTGCCCCTCGACGCTCAGTGACTCCGCCAGGTTTCGATCAGGCTGCGCGAGCGGCTCGGGCGTGGCGGTAGGCGTAGGCCCGGGCGTTTGCGTGGGGATGACGACAGTTGTCGGCGTTTGGGTTGCCGTCGAGGCGGCAGGAGCTGTTGGCGTCGCCGTGCGGCGTTGGCTGGGGGAAGTTTGGCATGCGGCCAGGATCAGGGCAAGCGCGGCCAACAGCAAGGGAATCGCTGCGTACTGCGGCAATCGACTTTTATTTTTCATTAGGGGTCCTCCCAACTGAGGAGTGGATACGAAACCGTGAGTAACGGGAGCCTGCTTATACTCCGTACTCCTCTCCATTCACTCCTCGACATTCGACGGGTGCAAGGCATTGGGCAAGCCCGTTGCCGACCGTATCTTTGCGCACTTGGCAACGGATGAGTATACTCAAGACATGTCGCATTTTGACGAAATTTTGTGTTGAAAACGGCAATGGAAACCAGTCCACAAAACTATTCGTCCAATCCGCTGGTTCAACTCCAGGATGTCAAAGTTCATTTCAGCGTTCGCAAAGGTCTCTTTGGCAGTGAGTCGATCCATGCTGTAGACGGCGTGACGCTGGACATTCAGGCCGGCGAAGTTGTCGCCGTGGTCGGCGAGTCCGGCAGTGGCAAAACCACTTTGGGACGGGCTGCGTTGGGTCTGATCAGGGTTACGGACGGCCAAGTCCGTTTTGAAAATACAGCGATAACCGCCTTATCGCAGAAGGATCAAAAAGCTTTTCGCCGCAGGGCCGCTGCGATTTTTCAAGATCCGTTCGCAAGCATCGATCCCTTTATGACGGCTTACGACAGCGTGGCCGAACCGCTGGTGATCCACGGTATCGGCAGCGATCGCGAGCGGCGGGAGCGAGTGTTTCAGGCCCTGCACGATGTGCGTTTGCGCCCGGCTCAGGAGATCGCCGACAAGTATCCTGATCTGTTGTCCGGTGGTCAACGACAACGGTTGAGCATAGCGCGCGCGCTCGTGTTGCAGCCACAGTTCATCGTGGCCGACGAGCCAGTTTCTATGGTAGACGCGTCCAGCCGGGCAGAGTTGTTGGCATTGCTGCGCGAGCTACAGGAGCGGTTCAACATTGCTTTTCTGTACATTACCCACGACATTGCCACGGCCCGTCATTTTGCCCAACGGATCGTCGTCATGTATTTGGGATGCGTCGTCGAGATGGGAGAGGCGGCAGATGTGGTGCGCAATCCGATGCACCCATATACCCAGGCCCTCATTGCGGCGGTACCCGAACCGGACCCGGCCAACCGGCTAAACCAACGGCCCAGCCTCCCTGGCGAACCGCCCAGCCCCGCCAATGCGCCAAGCGGATGCTCTTTTCATCCCCGTTGCGCTTCCTTCATGGCCGACAGGTGCGAACTGACGACACCGCGACTACGTGAAGTCGAGCCGAATCACTTTGTAGCCTGTTTTCTGCATGAAGGTATTGACGCCTACCAAAATTGAGAAAGCGAATCTGCTATTATATTATCATCTGAAGCCCGTACAGTTGAAATCTACAATTTAATCAACCGTCACCTACGCGGACAATGGCTCGTCCGCCTGTCCCGCCGCTACGCGCCCAAAGATGGGGTCGGCGGCGGCTGAGCCACTGTTGGCGTTTATCGTACACATAAGGAGTTTTGTATCCCATGAATAGAATGCGCAAGATCAGGCGGCTCGGCAAAGGTCTCCGGCTGGGCCTGCAACTTCCCCTCTTGTTTTTGATCGCCGCGCTGACGGCAATGCCGCTGCCAGTGGCGGCGCAAATACCGGTGCCGCAACTGCCGACGCGCGGCAAGATCAGCAAGAACCCGGCTGATATCCTAGACGCCATGAACCCAATCCAGGATGTTCTCTCGGGGCCTGCTTGGCTGATGGCCCAGGGTGTGGACAATCGGGTTTTCATCGACCGACCTGGCTGGAACACACTCGACCGCCAGAACCTGAGCAGCCTGCCTGGCAGCGAAGGCAACTCGCCGTTGCTGCAGTCGGTGGGGCCTGGCATTCTCGTGCCCTACCGCGATCCGGCGCCCGCGTTCAGCCGCGATCTGCTGGTGACCCGGGATTTCAGCAACTCGCCTTTGCAGACCGAGCCGGATATCGCGGTCAACCCGCATGATCCCGACCACCTGGTTTTGGGTCTGATCGACTACAATTTCCCCAACAATACGGCTTACGTGAGCATCGACGGCGGGGTGAATTGGGAGGGGCCGCAGCAGATCAAATACCTGCGCAAAGATCGCGTCTCCGGCGGTGACCCGGTGGTGGAGTTCGATCAAGACGGCAATGTCTACATGGCTTCGATCTCCATCGGCGTCAAGGAGTACTCTGTCGGCAATGCCACCGGCTTTGCCCTCGTTTCCTCGATCGCCGTCTCTACCTCGAAAGACGGCGGCTTCGTCTGGGAAGAGCCGGTCGACAGCGCCCGCAGCGACGTCGAGTCCGACGCCGTGCTTGATCCCACCGGCCGCATACGCGGCACAGTGAGCCTCAGCTTCCTCGACAAACCGTGGATGGCGACAGGCCCCCATCCCACGATCGAAGACCAGACGGTGGTCTATGTCACATTTGTCGAATTCAACACCATCTACGACATCCTCTACATCGGCGAGCTTCCAACCCTGGGCGCGCCCGAGGTACAGACAACGCCGATGCTGAGCTACTCGATGGATCGGGGTGTGACCTGGTCCGATGCGGTCCCGGTCGGCCCGACCGTAAAGCGCACTTATGGCGAAATCGACGACACCGAAGGGCAGTCGAACGCCATTGGCACCAAGCGGGTCGTGCAGGGGCCCTTTCCCGTCGTCGATTCCGAGGGTACGCTCTATGTTACCTGGCTCGACAGCACTGACGACGAGAGCATGAAAGGCCTCGCCGAGTTCTATATGTCCAAGTCCGACGATGGCGGTGAAACGTTCGGCGAGCCGAAGCGTATCGCCCGTTTCCTTGAGCCGGGATTCCGACCGCGTAACGCCTACTTCCGCTATTGGGCTTCCGCCTTCCCCAAAGTATCGGTGGGGCCTGAAGATGAACTCTATGTAGCCTACGTCGCGCTGCCGGCGAACAATCCGCTCGATGAGGGCGACGTCTATTTTATTCGCTCGCTCGACGGCGGCGACCGCTGGTCGCGGCCCAAGCGCATCAACACTGACGAGACCGACGCCGTCCAGTTTTTCCCTGCCATGGACGTTGGGCCGGATGGCGTCATCCATCTCATGTGGGGTGATATGCGCGACGACCCCGTCCGAACCCGTTACCATATCTACTATTCCCGTTCCGAAGATCAGGGCGAGAACTGGGGGTTTGAACTGGAGGAGCTCGACCTCAAAGTCGGCGATACGCGCGTGACCGACTTCCCCTCCAATCCCAACAAAGGCTTTCCGCGAGGGCTTTTCCTGGGGGACTACTTCTCCATCGCCGCCAGCGAGAATGACGCCTATCTGGTGTGGGCCGATACCCGCCTCGGCGAGTTTGGACCCACCAACCAGAAGATCGGTTTCAGCCGCCAGCGCGCCATCGCCCGACCCGAGATTTTCATTAGTCCCGACACCGGGGCCGCAGGCGAAACCATCACGGTCCAGGGGCACGGCTTCCAATCGGATATGGACATCTACCTGATAGTCGGCGGCGCCAACGCCGCATCCGGCCGCACCGACAAGCTGGGGCGCTATACACAGCAGATCTTTGTTCCCATCTCCGGTGAAGGAGCCCACCGGGTGACGTTGGTCGACGAATCGGGTAACTTCGCCTCCACATCATTCTATATGGAATTCGGCTTTGACAATGTGCAAGACCTGGAAAGGAAGCTGGATGCCCTGGATGAGAAATTGGACCAGTTGAACGGAACGGCATCGCAAGCCGGTCTGACGCCCGCTTCGCACCAGGTGGCGGTGGAGAGTGAGCCGGCAACTACGGTACTTGCCACTACCGCGGTTCCTGGGGGAAGCGCGGCCTGGCCGGTGGCCGGCGGCGTTGGCATCGGTATCGCGCTTGGTCTGCTATGGGTTTCGTTCCGCAGGCGCACTGGATAAGCTGTCAGCGGTAGGCGGCGCGCGGCCATTTCTGTTTCCAGACGTCCCAGGGAGGTCGGTGGCGGACGGCAACCGGGTGGCCGCTGGCCGCAGGCGTTGGCAAAAGGATTTGCAATATGAATACGACCTGGTCGACCAAAATATCAGCATGGCTGCTCAAAGTCGTCCCGATCAGCCTGGCTATTATCTTTGGCCTTTCCTCCTCGGTCCTGGCCCAATATAGTCCTCCGCACGAGGAACCCGGTCCCGCGGTCGAGCGGCTCTACTTCAAAGCGTTCAACGTGGACCGCGCGCCGCTGGACCTGCAAGCCGGCGAGATGGACCTCTACTACTTCAATCTAAAAATCGCGGCGGCCCGCGAGCTGCGCGACAACGAGGGTATCCAACTCTATGAGGCCCCGGCCAGCACAATTTCGTTGATCCTCAATCCGGCGCCGGCGCCGGAAGGAAGATTGAACCCCTTCTCGATCAAGGAGGTGCGGCAGGCGATGCAGCGCCTGATCGACCGGGAGTTTGTGACGCGGGAGATCTACCAGGGCCAGGCGTCGCCGATGTACACTAACGTGGCCTCCACCGATTTCGATTATCTGACCGTCTTCGATGTGATCCAACAGGCGGATTTGGACTACGATCCTGAATACGCCCGCCAACTGATCGCCGATGCCATGACCGAGGCCGGCGCAGAGCTGGTAGATGATGTGTGGCACTTCAACGAGCTGCCAATCCGCCTGAAATTCATCATGCGCGTGGAGGACGAGCGGCGCGAGGTGGGCGACCTGATTCGCGCGGCCCTGCAGGACGCCGGATTTTCGGTCGCGGCTAATCGCCAGACCTTTGCGCCGGCGATCCAGACCGTCTATGCTACCGACCCGGCCCAGTTTGAATGGCACCTGTACACCGAAGGATGGGGGCGCGGCGCGCCCAACCGCTATGATTTCAGCGGCATCAACTCCTTCTATGCGCCTTGGCTGGGGAACATGCCCGGCTGGCAAGAGGTCGGTTTCTGGCACTATGATAACGAGGAGTTGGACGAACTGGGCGAGCGGCTCTTCAAGGGAGATTTCGCCGATCAGGCCGAGCGTGACGACATGTATCGCGAGATGACCCGCATCGGCCTGGACGAGTCGGTGCGCGTCTGGATTGCCACGGTCATGAACGCCTTTCCCGTGCAGGCGGGCGTCGAGGGCATAACCCAGGACCTGGCGGCGGGACCGCGCGGGCTGTGGAGCCTGCGTTCGGCTTACAAACCGGACAGCGACGAACTGACCGTGGGCCATCTATGGGTGTGGACGGAACGCACCACCTGGAACCCTGTGGGCGGGTTTGGCGATGTCTACAGCAATGATATCTGGCGGCAGCTGCAGGATCCGGCGGTTTGGAATGACCCCTTCACCGGGATTCCGGGGCCCTTCCGTATCGCTTACGACGTCGAAACGGCCGGGCCGGACGGCACACTGGAAGTGCCGGCGGACGCCATTCTCTGGAACGCAGAGCGGGGCCGGTGGACGAACGTAGGTGAAGAGGTGACCGCCACCAGCAAAGTGGTCTACGACTACAGCAAGTACTTCCAGGCCCCGTGGCATCATGGCCAGCCAATCAGCATGGCCGATGTGCTCTATTCGATCCATCAAGGCTTCGACCTGTCCTACAATCCTGATAAAGCCAAGATTGAAACGGTTATCGCCGTTACCTCACGCCCATTTCTGGAGACGATCAAGGGCTACCGCGTGTTGGACGAGAATCGCATCGAAGCCTATGTGGACTTCTGGCACTTTGAGCAGAACTACATCGCGTCCTACGGCATTCCCGCCGGGCTGAGTACGCCCTGGGAGATGCTTTATGCCCTGGATGAGCTGGTATTCAGCCAGCGGCGGGCTGCGTATAGCGACACGGCTGCCGCCCGTTACAACGTGCCATGGATCAGCCTGGTGCTGGATCGGGATGCCCGGCTCGTGCGCAAAGCCATGTTGGACCTGCGCCGCGCAGAAACTATCCCCACGGATGTGTTTACCCTGCCGACGGCAGACGGCGAAACGGTCCTGGTCAGCAGCGAAGAGGGCGCTGCACGTTACACGGCCGTGCTCGACTGGTTTGAAGAAAAAGGCCATATGGTGATCAGCAACGGCCCCTTCATGCTGGAGCGCTATGATCCACCGGCCCAATTTGCCGAATTGACCGCCTTCCGTGACGAGAACTATCCGTTCACAGCCAGCGACCTCTACCGCGGGCTGCCGGATCTGATCGAATACACCGAGATCGAGGCGCCGCCGATTGAGCTTGCCGCCGACTATGAAGTTACCTTGACGCTGGAGGGGCCGGGCAATCTGTCGTTGCGCTATCTGCTGATCGACACCGCCAGCGGGGACATCATCCAACAGGGCGACGCGGACACGCTGGACGCCAACTGGTTTGCAATCAGAATGACTGCTGACACTACGGCCGAGTTGGAGCTGGGCATCTACGAACTGGTGCTGGTTGCATACAGCGATGAACTGGCCCGGATGGCGGAGCGGCGCATCGAGCTGGAGGCGGATATCACCATCATCGAGGAGGAGCCGGCCGCGGCGGAGGAATCGAAGACCGAGACGGAGGATTCCGAGTCTTCCGAGGCCGCCGAGGACAAGGAAGAGAGCGATTCCGAAGCGGCGGCGGACGCTGAAACAGAGTCCGATGCGGAAGATTCTGAAACGGCATCTGATTCCGATGCCGCATCAGAATCGGACACTGAGTCTGACGCGGAGACAGCATCGGACTCTGATGCTGAAACCGAAACCGAGGCCGCAGCAGATGTGCCGGCAGAGGAATCGGCCGGCGGTATGCCCGTTAATGTAGTTGTCGGCATCCTCGTAGTCATTGTAGTCTTCGGCGGCATCATGTTTGTCCGCCGGAAACGCGAATAGCTGGTCTGTAAAACACCAGTGGCCGCTTCCACTGGCCACTGGTGTTTGGTGTCATGTCCCTTCTCCGCCCTCTTCTGGTCCGATCACTCACAATGATCGGTGTTTTCTTCCTCGTTCTGCTCCTGTTGGTCCTTACTCTCGGCCTGACCGGTTTCTCCGACCGTATACTTTCGGCCACGATCGGTGAACAGCTGCGCGGGGAGCGAACGGCCCTGGCCGAGACGATCCGCGACCCTGATGAGATGGAAAAGGTGCTGGACAAGCGCCGCGAGGAGCTGGAGATATTCTATGGGTTGAGCACGCCCTGGTACTACCGGCTGCCGCGCACCGTGTTGCGGGTTTTGACCCTCGACCTGGGCGAGGCGCGCACGCTGCGCAGCTTCGACGGCAGCAACCGCGTCTTCGATATCGTGACCGAGCGTGTGCCCAACTCCATGCTCCTGCTCACCACATCCCTCATCATCACCGCCACCATCGGCATCATTGCCGGCGCCTATCTCGCCACCCGTCAGGGTTCCTGGCTTGACCGCTTTGTCTCCGCGTTCGCGGCCGTCTCCTTCGCCGTTCCCACCTGGTGGATCGGCATCCTGCTCATTCTGATCCTTTCGATCCAGCTGCGTATCCTTCCCTCCGGCGGCATGTACAGCACGCCGCCCCCCACCGAGCCGTTGGCCCGGTTTTTCGATCTGCTCCAACATGCCCTGCTGCCGGTAATTACCCTGGTCCTCGTCAGCTTTGGGCCGTCCATCTACTCCATCCGCACCATCACCCTCAACATCGCCCAGGAGGACCACGTCAAGATCGCCCGCGCCAAAGGTCTCCCGGAAAGCCGCGTGCGGCTTCGCCATATTCTGCGGGTGGCCGCGCCGCCGATCGTCACCGGGTTGATGTTCGGCCTGGCCGGATCGCTGTCAGGATCGATTCTGGTGGAGACCGTCTTCAACTGGCAGGGTATGGGCCGGCTCTATTACGACGCTCTGGCGGGGACCCCCGACGAAAATGTGATCGTGGCCCTCACCTTCATCTTTACGCTGATGTATGTCGTGATCCGCATCGTGTTGGAAGCGCTCTATGTCTTTCTCGATCCCCGTGTGAGGTACACTGACTGATGCCGAAGCGTAGTTTTCCGTCCGGGGTGACCTCTATGCGCCGAACCATAACTGGCGCGAGGAGGGAAACGCCGTGAGCACGGCCAACGCCTTGCGGGAACTTCTGCGCAGCGGGCCGGGTCTTGCCGGCACGGCACTGATGGTCCTGCTGTTTGTGGTCGCCCTCTACGTGCTGCTCGCTTTCCCGCTGGATTTTGGCGAGAGCCAGTGGAGCAATCCCGTCGTCTGGGTGGATAACCCGAAGGCGGTACCGCCCGTCTGGATCAATGCGCTGCGCGGCGAGACCCGGCCGCCCCACCATGTCTTCGAGGGCGTGGAGCCGCACACCGTGCAGACGGCCCGCAGCGGTCCGGTCCATACCTGGCGTTTCCCATTTACATATGATTCTTCTCACCCGCCGACCTTTCTGGCCGTCACCCTCACCGATGTGAACTATGCCGAGCGGTCGCCGCTGCTGCTTATCTCGCTCAAACGGCCGGACGGCAAACAGCTGCGTATCTTCCGCCACGCGGTGCGCGGCCCGCGCGAAGACGAGAGCGGACCGTTCAAACGCTATGCCCAAACGCCGCTGCGCGTGCAACTGAGCACCGACGAGGCGACCGTGTCCTCTGTGCAGGAGTTTGTCGCCGACGAGTTCGGTCTGCGGCTGGATGGCGCGCAGATCGGCGGACGCGTCGATCGTATCCTCTTTGGCGTCCCTGGCGACGAAGCCGACGAGAAGTTCGCGCCGCTGACCGGCGACTATGAGATCATCGTCCAGGCCGCTTTGCGCGCGGAGGGCGACAGCGTGGGGAAGGTACGCTTCGTGGTGGGGGGCGCCGTATTTGGCTGGATGGGCACCGATAGCCTGGGTAGAGACCTGGCGCGGGGGCTGCTGTTCGGCCTGCCCGTCGCCATCCTGATCGGAGTTTCCGCGGCCCTCCTCTCCACCGCCATCGGCACAACTCTCGGCATCGCCAGCGGCTACCTCGGCGGACGCGCCGACATCGCGATCCAACGCTTCTCCGACATCGTCGCCAACGTGCCGGTGCTTCCGCTGCTCATCTTCATGCTCTTCATCATCGGGCCCAGCTTGTGGATCATCATCTTCATTCTCGTCGCGTTCGGTTGGCCGGGCCTGACCATCCAGGTTCGCAGCATGGTGCTCCACATGCGCACCAACCAGCTGATCGAAGCGATCCAGAGCCTGGGCGCGTCGCGGCGCCGGGTGATGTTCCGCCACATCCTGCCCCAGATCACGCCCTACGTTCTCGCCCAACTCATCTTCGCCGCCCCCTCCGCGATTCTGGCCGAAGCGGGTCTCAGCTTTCTCGGTCTCGGCGATCCCTCCATCCCCACCTGGGGACAGATACTCGAGACCGGTTTCCGCACCGGCGGCATCTATGTCGGCTACTGGTGGTGGATCGTGCCTCCCGGCCTTTGCATCGTCGTCACCGCCCTCACCTTTATGCTGCTGGCGCTGGGAATCGAACCGATAGTGAACCCGCGGCTGAGGCAACCCGCGCAATGACAACCCGCGCCGCAACAACACTGCTCGACATTCGCGACCTTTCGTTCCACTATGCCGACCGCGCCGGACCGGTGCGCGCCGTCGACCGCGTCTCCTTTTCCCTTGCAAGCGGCGGCTCCGCCCTCGGGCTGGTGGGCGAATCGGGCAGCGGCAAATCTTCTCTCGCGCTCGCAATCATGCGGATGCTGCCCGCCAACGTGGCCCGCTATGACGGCGAAATCTGGTTGGACGGGCAGGAGCTGCTCGGCATGGCGGACGAACGTTTCCGGCAGCAGATTCGCTGGCGTAAGCTGGCGCTGGTGCCGCAAGGCGCGCAGAACGGCTTCAACCCTGTGGTGCGGGTGGGGGAGCAGATCATTGAACCGCTGGTCGTGGGCGGCGCCGCCGGTAAACGGGAGGCCCGCGCCCGCGCTTTGGAGCTGTTGGCCTACGTGGGGCTGCCGGCGGATGTGTATGCCCGCTATCCGCATGAGCTGAGCGGGGGCATGAAACAGCGGGCCATGATCGCGGGCGCGCTGATCCTGGAGCCGCCGGTCGTGATCATGGATGAGCCTACCTCTGCGCTGGACGCCAGCGTTCAAACCCAGATCACCAACCTGCTCAAGCGGCTGAAGCGGGAACTGAATCTTGCGATCATCTTTATCACCCACGACATCGCGCTGGCGAGCGATGTGTGCGACGATCTGGCCGTGGTATATGCCGGGGAGATTGTCGAGATCGGCAGCGCGGAGCAGGTTCTGCTGCGTCCCAGCCACCCTTATACGCAACGGCTTCTGGCCAGCATTCCCCGGCTCCATACCGACACGCTGCCGCAGTTCATACCGGGCGCGCCGCCGGACCTGCGCCAGCCGCCTGCGGGCTGCCGTTTCCACCCGCGCTGTCCGCTGGCTTTCGAACAGTGCGAACAGGAGAACCCGCCGGCTTTTGAACCGGCGGATGGTCAGCTGTCAAGGTGTTGGCTGCTTGCGGATGGGATGGAATAGATCTCGAAGCAGCAAGCGCTATCCCTGGCAGGAGCGGGGGGCGGGAAGAACAGACGCCGCCGGTATGAAAACGAAAAACTCCCGTTCAGGGAGTTTTTGAACTTCTGATATATAAGAAAGAGGAGGTTGGCAGCGGTCTACTCTCACACGGGGTCGCCCCCGCACTACCATCGACGCTGGTGGACTTTACGACCGGGTTCGGGATGGGACCGGGTGTTTCCCCACCGCTCTTGCCACCAACTCCTCTATTCTTGCACGGTTATGATGCGAGTGGATGTTGTGCATATGTGGTATTTGTCGTGGCCGCTGCGTTATGGTGCAGGGGCGCTGGCAAAGGTCCACTCGCATGGGCACAGCAGATGTATTGACACACTAAGAACTGAACAGGATTGAGAAGTACTGCTACAGGCGCAAGATACACACAGGTTAAGCCCTCGTGCTTTAGTACGGGTTCGCTTAAGACTTCTCAGTCCTTACACGTCCCGCCTATCAAACTGGTCGTCTACCAGCGCACTTACCAGACTATCTCTGTGAGGAAATTTATCTTGAGGCTGGCTTCCCACTTAGATGCTTTCAGTGGTTATCCGTCCCAGACTTAGCTACCCAGCTATGCCGTTGGCACGACAACTGGCACACCAGCGGTCTGTCCATCCCGGTCCTCTCGTACTAGGGACAGCTCCTCTCAATTTCCTTGCGCCCACAGCGGATAGAGACCGACCTGTCTCACGACGGTCTGAACCCAGCTCGCGTGCCACTTTAATGGGCGGACAGCCCAACCCTTGGGACTTACTCCAGCCCCAGGATGTGACGAGCCGACATCGAGGTGCCGCACCTTCCCGTCGATGTGAACTCTTGGGGAAGACTAGCCTGTTATCCCCGGGGTAGCTTTTATCCGTTAAGCCACAGCCTTTCCACTCAGAACCGTGGGTTCACTAACGCCGACTTTCGTCTCTGCTCAACATGTCCGTTTCGCAGTCAAGCTCCCTTATGCGTTTGCACTCTTCAACTGGTTTCCATTCAGCCTGAGGGAACCTTTGCGCGCCTCCGTTACCTTTTGGGAGGCGACCGCCCCAGTCAAACTGCCCACCTGACACTGTCCCCATACCGGGTTACGGTACAGGTTAGAATCAAAACTCAATCAGGGTGGTATTTCACCAACGACTCCACCGATCCTGGCGAACCAGTTTCACAGTCTCCCACCTATCCTACACAGAGTAAGCCCTAATCCAATATCAAGCTGCAGTAAAGCTCCACGGGGTCTTTTTGTCCTGCTGCGGGTAAGAAGCATCTTTACTCCTACTTCAGTTTCACCGGGCCCTCCGTCGAGACAGTGCCCCACTCGTTACGCCTTTCGTGCGGGTCGGAACTTACCCGACAAGGAATTTCGCTACCTTAGGACCGTTATAGTTACGGCCGCCGTTCACCGGGGCTTCAGTTCAAAGCTCTCACCTCTCCCCTTAACCTTCCGGCACTGGGCAGGCGTCAGCCCGTATACGTCGTCTCTCAACTTCGCACGGACCTGTGTTTTTGGTAAACAGTCGGCAGGGCCTCTTCTCTGCGGCCTCCTCAAGCTCCGGCACGTTTGTACCTTCACTCTACCGAGGCGGTCCTTCTCCCGAAGTTACGGACCATTTTTGCCTAGTTCCTTGACGAAGGTTCTCCCGTTCCCCTTGGTGTTCTCCACCTGTCTACCTGTGTCGGTTTGCGGTACGGTCGCATAGGTCTCACTAGAGGCTTTTCTCGTCAGCTTGGGTTCAATCACTTCCACCTAATATAGGCTCGCCTTCACCCCTCAGCTCAGACGGTCTTTTCGCCCCGTCCTCATCACCTACAGGCTTGGCACCAGCTCTTCCAGCCGCTGGCTGATCTACCCTTCTGCGTCACCCCTTCGCTCAAACAACCTGATGCGGTACAGGAATATTCACCTGTTATCCATCGACTACGCCTTTCGGCCTCATCTTAGGTCCGACTAACCCGACGCGGATTGACCTCCCGTCGGAAACCTTAGACTTTCGGGGACTGCGGTTCTCACACAGCTCTCGCTACTCGTGCCAACATTCTCACTTCCATGCCCTCCACGACTCCTTACAGTATCGCTTCTATGCGCATGGAACGCTCGCCTACCTCTCACACATGCCCTAAAGCATATGCAAAACCGTAGCTTCGGCGGGTGACTTAAGCCCCGTTATATTTTCGGCGCAGTATCACTTGACCAGTGAGCTGTTACGCACTCTTTCAAGGATGGCTGCTTCCAAGCCAACCTCCTGGCTGTCTCTGTAACACCACTTCCTTTCCCACTTAGTCACCACTTAAGGACCTTAGCTGACGGTCTGGGCTTTTCCCCTCTCGACTACGAAACTCATCTCCCGCAGTCCAACTGCCGTTCTAAAGCATAGGCATTCGGAGTTTGGTTGAGTTCGGTAAGCATTTCGCCCCCTACCTCATCCAGTGCTCTACCTCCTATGCTCAACAAACGACGCTAGCCCTAAAGCTATTTCGGCGAGAACCAGCTATCTCCAGGTTCGTTTGGCATTTCACCCCTATCCACACCTCATCCGAGCACTTTGCAACGTACACCGGTTCGACCCTCCACGAAATTTTACTCCCGCTTCAGTCTGGACATGGATAGCTCACCTGGTTTCGGGTCTACTGCCAGCAACTAGTCGCCCTATTCAGACTCGCTTTCGCTTCGGCTCCGGCTATCACACCTTAACCTCGCTACTGACCGTAACTCGTTGGCTCATTCTCCAATAGGCACGCCATCACCCGGCCGGGAATCCCGGCATCAGGCTCTGACTGCTTGTAAGCATACGGTTTCAGGATCTCTTTCACTCCCCTATCAGGGGTCCTTTTCACCTTTCCCTCACGGTACTTGTCCACTATCGGTCGCCAAAGGTATTTAGTCTTGGAGAGTGGTCTCCCCAGCTTCTCACAGGGTTTGCGTGCCCCGTGATACTCAGGATCCCGACCAGCCCTTCCCAGATTTCGCCTACGGGACTCTCACCCTCTCCGGTCCGCCTTTCCAGTGCGGTTCCGCTATCCGGTCCAGACCTTCCGTCGGTCCTCCAACCCCGCATCAGCTTGCACCAACACGGTTTGGACTGCTCCGCTTTCGTTCGCCACTACTAACGGAATCATCTCTTTTCCTCCGGGTACTTAGATGTTTCACTTCCCCGAGTTCCCTGCAACGTAGCTATTTTTTCACCACGCGCTGCCCCGGCATTCCCCAGGGCGGGTTTCCCCATTCGGACATCTGCGGATCTATGCCTTACCACAACTCCCCGCAGCTTTTCGCAGTGGTACACGTCCTTCCTCGGCCTTTGGCGCCAAGGCATCCTCCGTATGCTCTTCGTAGCTTAACCTGCTGTGTGTCGAACACAACGGCCTCGCAGCCGCTGCATTCCTTCCTACTCCTACAGCAGTTCTTCTCTATCCTATTCAGTTCTTAATGTGCCATTCCTGCTGGACTACCTTACTAGTTTACTACCACCCTCGAATGTCTCCAAATAACCGGGTACACGTTTGCGCGTGGCTTTCTTGTCCCCTGCCCTCACGAAGACGCTGACTGCGCCGCCGGCCTCGCCGCAAAATTCGGAGAGTAAGTGAGCACCCTGATCTCCCGATATCTCCTTGCCGCCAGGCGGCCGTGCCATACTGGGCCGTCAATCGCTCGATTTGTGCTTGACCAGGACCGTGCTGACTACCGTTGAGCTTGGTATGAGACTCTGCTCTTCATCTGTGTCCAACACGACGTGCATCAGGGTTATGTCGGACACGGTCCCGGAGTTTCTGCCGATAGTCACGTTGTCTCCAATTGCTATCGGCCGAAACAGGGCCAGGAAGATCCCGGCCACTGTGTGTCCCATTACTGTTTGGGAGGCAAAGCCGGCGACCAGACCCGCAAAACTGCCCATTGTCAACGCTGCCGCGGCGTTGTCAGTCAAAACGGAAACCAGGAAGGAAAATATCAGCCCATATCCCACCAGGCGTGTTATGACTCGCAGGGTGCGGGCAACGTCTTCCGACGCTCGCCTTTGCGCGACGACGAACATCCACTTGGTTCCGGCCTGTACGGCCCCATGCCCCAAGAGCGCGACCAGGCCGATTGTAATGATGTTCTCAAACGGCACCAAGAAGCTTAAGAACGCATACTCCCCAAAATTGAATGACAGGACGGCAAGAAGGACAATGACGTAAACGATTGCCGTTAGCAGGGGCAGAGTAGACGAAGCTTTCGTAGTAGGCTGACTTGTACTGGCGGACATAGTGCGTTTACCTCCTCGTGGGCAGGTCCTGCCCGTCGCTGGAGACCCTGGCACGGGGCACCCCTGGTGAACGATTTCAGGTCAAAATGTGCCAATTTTTCCGCTGCTTATTACTTACTGTTCAACCTGCTTGCAGGCAATCGGGTCACTTGCACCCAATCTGCCGCCCTGCTCCAGCCGGGCCTGTCAGCCCTTTGGCGTGCTGCCATCGTCAGATTCAGCGCTTCCTGCACGCTTCCGCCGGGTCGCTCCGCCGATCGAGAGGCCCAATTAGCCCTTTGCCCGCCCTTCTGAACGACGGCGAAACGAACTTCAAAGTCTGTCGAAGCCAGCCCATCCTGGTATGGCGGCCGCCTGCCTGACCCACTCCATAAATTGCGCCTCGTCCAGTTCACCCTCGTAAATGTCGTACCAGCGCGCGTCTTTGTCCTTGCCCGCGCCGGGCGGGACCGGTTGCAGCGATGCGCCGTATAAGAAGGTGACCTTGACGTAACGGGTAAAGACGTGGTAACTCAGGAACCATCCCTGGCCCTCGATGCCATAGAAGGGCGAGTTCCACCGCACAGCCTTGCGCACTTCAGGCACAGTACGCACGATGATCTCGTCGAGACGGCGGCCGAGATCGCTCTTCCAGCCTGGCATGGCCGCAATGTAGGCCTGCACGGGGGCATCGCCGTCAGCCTTCGCAATCTGAGGGTTGCCGCCGGAGAGGATGACCGGCTTGTCATTGGCCGGTTTTTCTGATTTTTCGGTTGTCTTCTTGGATGTTTTGGCGGGCATTGTTCGTACTCCTAGCCGCGTGAAGCGCGGCCAGCGCCAATGTTGACCACAATCAGAACCATTTTTGAGATGAGAACGGGTCTGCAAGCCTACCGAGGTCGTTCCCGCAGGCTGGGAGCCTTGCGGTTCCGCCCCCTGGGTTCCACCGGCTTTGCGGCTTTGAACCTGGCCCCAGGAGAACAGTGATAGCTAGCCGAGGAGTAATGAACTTATTCTGCGTAAGTCGCACGACAGGTGGGCCTGCGTGGACTCGAACCACGGACCCCTGCGTTATCAGCACAGTGCTCTAACCGGCTGAGCTACAGGCCCATTCCACTTGCCCTTTTGATGCAACAGAGGCACGTTAACCCCTGAAAAGTGGCAAGATAACCGTATCCTGTGCAAACCTTGCTGCTGCAGACGTTTCTGTTTCTACAACGGCGATGCCGTCTCCACAGTGACGTCCGGTCTTCCTTTAGAAAGGAGGTGATCCAGCCGCACCTTCCGGTACGGCTACCTTGTTACGACTTCGTCCCAGTCATCAGTCCCACCCTAAACAGCTCCCTCCTTGCGGTTGGGTCACCGTCTTCAGGTCTTACCAACTCCCATGACGTGACGGGCGGTGTGTACAAGGCCCGGGAACGTATTCACCGCAGTATTGCTGACCTGCGGTTACTAGCAACTCCGACTTCATGCAGGCGAGTTGCAGCCTGCAATCCGAACTATGACTGGCTTTGATGGGATTCGCTTCAGGTCTCCCTTTCGCTTCCCTTTGTACCAACCATTGTAGCGTGTGTGTAGCCCTGGACATAGAGGCCATGCTGACTTGACATCATCCGCACCTTCCTCCGGCTTGTTACCGGCAGTCTCGCTAGACACTTGTAACTAGCAACACGGGTTGCGCTCGTTGCGGGACTTAACCCAACATCTCACGACACGAGCTGACGACAGCCATGCAGCACCTGTCTACGCTGCCCGAAGGCTCGTTCCAGTTTCCCTTCACTACTACGTACATGTCAAGCCCAGGTAAGGTTCTTCGCGTTGCATCGAATTAAACCACACGCTCCGCTGCTTGTGCGGGCCCCCGTCAATTCCTTTGAGTTTTAGCCTTGCGACCGTACTCCCCAGGCGGTGAACTTATCGCGTTTGCTCCGGCACGGACGGCTTCTACACCGCCCACACCTCGTTCACATCGTTTACAGCGTGGACTACCGGGGTATCTAATCCCGTTCGCTACCCACGCTTTCGTGCCTCAGCGTCAGTAAAATGCCAGGAGGCCGCCTTCGCCTCTGGTGTTCTTCCCGATATCTACGCATTCCACCACTACACCGGGATTTCCGCCCCCCTCTCATTCACTCTAGCCATACAGTTTCCGACGTCCTCTCCCAGTTAAGCCAGGAGCTTTCACGCCAGACTTGTATCGCCGCCTGCGCACCCTTTACGCCCAGTAATTCCGGATAACGCTTGACACCTAGGTATTACCGCGGCTGCTGGCACCTAGTTAGCCGTGTCTTCGTCCTGGGGTACCGTCCTTCCTCTTCCCCCAGTTAAGGAGTTTACAATCCGAAAACCTTCGTCCTCCACGCGGCGTTGCTGCGTCAGGGTTTCCCCCATTGCGCAATATTCCTCACTGCTGCCCCCCGTAGGAGTCGGAACCGTGTCTCAGTTCCCGTGTGGCTGGTCTTCCTCTCAGAACAGCTATCGATCATCGCCTTGGTAGGCCTTTACCCCACCAACCAGCTAATCGACCGCAGGCCCCTCCCAAATCGCCTCAGCTTTCCTCACCGAACTCTCGTCCCGGCGAGATCATGCGGTATTAGCCACAGTTTCCCGTGGTTATCCCCCCTTTCGGGGCAGGTTACCTACGTGTTACGCACCCGTTCGCCACTCTCCACGACACAAAATTCACCTAAGCAAATATGCACCGCTTCCCGTTCGACTTGCATGTGTTAAGCACGCCGCCAGCGTTCATCCTGAGCCAGGATCAAACTCTCCGTATTTTCGTAGCCATTACATCCACATCCCTCTTACTCCCAGAACGTAAACGCATGACCACTCTTCTACGCAAAGCTACTTCCAACTCATCATTGACTTGCTCCCAAGCAAGAACGCATCCGCATTACCTGCGCCTACGCCCCAACCCAGAAGCTGCCTTCTCAAGCTTGCTGGACTTCGTTTATCTTGCCACTCTTCAGCTGTTAATGTGCCACAACCCTGTTACCTTACAACATCCCGCCCCGCCTGACAAATCCCGATCCGGCCAATTCATTGCTATATGAATCGTGTACAACGCATGATATCCAGCCAGATCTCTTGTCAACAACCCGGCAGGCGAACCCCGCACGAGTTTAGAGGCAAGAACTTCAGGCTACCCCATCCCTTTTCGGTTGTCAAATCCGTTTTGCGCCAATTTCAGGCACAATTATGCGGCCTCGCCAACCATGCAAGACGGGGACGATGGCCCCGTCATCGGAGTAATGCGCACAACTGAAAAGGCTGGACGTTTCGCCTGCGATCCCGACTGGGGGAACTATCCGAGCGAAAGGAGATCATGTTATGATAATCGTCAGAGTCTGCAGAGTGCGCAGAAGCGCAAAAACCTGAGGAAATGTCGTTATGTCGAAAGCAGGCCCGGCCAAACAGATCCTGGTTGTTGACGACGAACCACGCATGGTGCGGTTCGTAAAGATGAATCTGGACCTGGAGGGCTATCAGACTCTTGAAGCCAATGATGGCTTTCAGGCGCTGTCAAAAGTACGGGAGTACGAACCCAATCTGGTCCTTCTGGATGTTGAAATGCCAGGGCTGGACGGTTTCGAGACCCTCAAACGGCTGCGCGAAATCAGCGACATTCCAGCGATTATGCTTACGGTACGTGCCGATGAGGAAGATCGTATCAAGGGTTTGGATCTGGGGGCGGATGATTATGTGGCAAAGCCGTTCAGCCCGCGGGAGTTGTCCAGCCGGATACGTGCCGTGCTGCGTCGTTTTGAAGTGACCAATAGCCGCCCGGAAGATCAGATTATCACGATCGATGATCGGTTGCAGGTGGATTTGCAGCGGCGCGATGTAATTGTCGACGGAGAACGACTCAGTTTGCGCCCAACCGAGTACCGGCTCCTTCACCAACTGATCCAAAACGCCGGCTGGGTGGTCCCCCATGAAGTACTGCTCACCAAGGTCTGGGGGCACGAATACGTAAACGACAATCACCTGTTGCGTCTATATATTACATACCTCCGCAAGAAGATCGAGCAGGACCAATCGAAGCCGCGCTACATTTTTACAGAACGGGGTCTGGGATATAGATTCCGCGACTTAAAGGATTCAGAATCATCTTGAACGAAGTCAGATTCGTGAAACGATCCGGCTGGATCATTATTTGAATACGGCGCCAGCTATGTTATCATCTACAGTCGGTCTGTAATGGCTCAACTTTTCCGACAGACCTATCGAGTTTCTATCCATTCAACACGTCCTGGGACTGAGGAATGGGGTGCCGCCAATGCGCGGTCATTCTCAGCGTGAACAGGGCGGAAGCGCAACCCTGGAGGTTCTTGTGGCACCAGTCGTTACGATGAAGCAGCTGTTGGAGGCAGGCGTACATTTCGGGCACAGGACCCGACGCTGGAATCCGAAAATGCGGCAGTATATCTTTACTGAGCGCAGTGGGATTCACATTATCGACCTGCACCAGACGATGACGCGTATCAATGAATACTATGAGATGGTGCGGCGCCTGGTTGCTGGCGGCGGCACAGTTTTGTTTGTCGGCACAAAGAGGCAGGCACAGGGCACCGTCGAGCTGGAGGCGACCCGTTGCGGTATGCCCTACATCCACAATCGTTGGCTGGGGGGTACGCTGACAAATTGGGCGACGATCAAACAACGGATCGACTATCTGAACCGTCAGGAACGGCGTAAGGCCAATGGCGAATTCCAGTCGCTTCCCAAGATCGAGCAACTGGTCATCGATCGTGAACTTATCAGATTAAATCGTCGTATTGGCGGGATCAAGACCCTCACCGAAATGCCCAATCTGATCTTTGTGATCGATACGCAACGGGAAGAGCTGGCCGTCAAAGAAGCCAACAAAATCGGCATCCCCCTGATCGCAGTTGCAGACACCAACTCCGACCCGGATGAGATTACATATGTCATACCTGGCAATGATGATGCGATTCGAGCCGTCAAGCTGATTACACAGATTATGGCTGACGCGGTAGAAGAAGGACGGCGTTTCCGCGAGGTGGATATGGTCGAGACCGGACAGGTTTCCGACGATGAACTGGCGGAACTGGAGCAGTATCTCGGGCCGAGCACACTAGCCAAGCTGCAAGGTATGGAAGAAGGTGAGGAAGCGGAGGGGGCCGAACCCGCGGCGCAGGCCGCCAGCGCCCCTGAAGAAGAGAGTGTTCCGGTCGTCGCCGAAGAGGTGGAAGTATCTCAGGCGAGCGATGCAGCGCCGGCTGAGCAGGCGGAGCCTGAACAGGCCGAGACAGAGCCGGTCGGCGAAGAGGGTTAGACGCCCCGATTCAGCGCCGGCCGCAAGTATGTGTTGGGTGCAAGTTCGTGCTGGCCCGCCGGACAACAGCGAATATCTGCAGTGATGTCATGAAGAAGCGGCAACGCAGAGTGTATTGCACGCCGCACCAATGGAATCAGACCTAATCGTCCGCACGGCTGCGAAAGCGCGACGTCTGCGCAGTGCGGACGATTACGCGGGAATGGCATTCACGTGTTGATGCGCGGATAACGGTGTAACGAGATAATCGGGCAGCAAGGCAATTAGGTAGCGATGCAATTAGGTAGCAAGGAAATCAGGAGGAGGAGAATGGCTGCAATTACAGCACAGATGGTGAAAGAGTTGCGAGGCGCGACAGGGGCCGGCATTCTCGACTGCAAAACAGCGCTTAACGAAAATAGTGGCGATTTTGACAAAGCGGTGGAATATCTGCGTGAAAAGGGGCTGTCAGCTGCCGCCAAAAAGGCCGACCGCGACGCCCATGAAGGTATCATAGGTACCTATGTCCACCACGGCAGCAAGGTCGCCGCGATGGTCGAGCTCAACTGCGAAACGGATTTCGTAGCCCGGACAGAGCAGTTTCAAGAATTGGCGCGAGATCTGGCGATGCATATTGTGGCATCCAATCCTGAATATGTGGCCCGGGAAGAGGTTCCGGCTACGGTTCTGGACAGGGAGATGGCCATCTATAAAGCCCAGGCGCAGGCAAGCGGCAAACCCGAGAAGATCCTCGATCGGATCGCTGAAGGAAAGCTGGATAAGTGGTACGGCGACGTCTGCCTGATGGAACAGGAATATTTCAAAGACTCTGACAAGAACGTCAAGGATGTCCTTGTCGAAAACATCGCCAGCCTTGGCGAGAATATCCAGGTGCGTCGTTTCAGCCGACTGCAAATTGGCTAAACGCGCTCCAAGTTCAGCCCAGCCTTTCATACAGGCTGGGCTTTTTTATGTCGTCGCCGGCGCCCTGTCAGGCAGCGGCGCTTAATCCAAGGAGTTGGTTTAATGGGTGCTCTCAAATTCCAACGCGTTTTACTCAAGATGGGAGGCGAGGCGTTGGCCGGCGAAGGCGGTTTCGGCATTAATCCCAGGCGGGCCGAGGAGGCAGCGCAGAAGATCCTGGCGATTGTCAATCTGGGTGTCGAGGTCGCCCTGGTCATTGGCGGCGGCAACATGTGGCGAGGCAAGGAGGACGGCCTCGATCACGGTATGGAACGGGTGACCGCTGACCACATGGGTATGCTGGCGACGGTGATGAACTCGCTGGCGTTGCAAGACGCGCTTGAACGCGGTGGCCTGCCCACCCGCGTAATGACCGGCATCGAAATTCGAGCTGTGGCCGAGCCTTACATTCAGCGTCGAGCTATTCGGCATCTGGAAAAGGGCCGTGTCGTCATTTTCGGCGCCGGCACGGGCAATCCCTACTTTACAACTGATACGGCTGCCAGTTTGCGGGCGATGGAGATCAACGCCGAGATTCTGATCAAAGCGACAAAGGTGGACGCAGTCTACGATAAAGACCCGAAGGAAAACAGTGATGCCCGCCGCTTTAAGCAACTCTCGTATATAGATGCCCTCAATATGCGCGTAGGCGTAATGGATAGTACGGCGATCGCTATGTGCATGGACAACGATCTGCCGATCTCCGTGGTCAATGTGTGGGCCGAAAACGCTTTGGTAAACGTCGTCAAGGGTGAACCGGTAGGCACCGTTTTCTCTGGCAATTCCTCAGCCTGACAATGTTGGCGGCAGCGGAGTATCAAGCATCGTTTTCCAATTGTTCTGAACCTCTGCTAAAATAATAAACATCCTAAGAACTGAGGAAGCGAGAGAACTCTATCCAGATAATCAGATTGAGCCGTTCCTTCATATCTTGAATTCCCATCTATGCTCCGCGAGCACAGCTTAAGCCGACAACTCGCCTCCTGTACTCCGTTTTGCGAGTGGGTTATGACGCCAATGCCAACCGAAAGGGCCCCCAAAGGCCTCAGTATGACGGATAAGCCCTTTCGCGCCGTTGATGTGGAAGGAGTTTCGTTGTGATTGAAGACATTCTGGATGAAACCCGAGATCGCATGGGCAAAGCGATCGACAGTTTACAAGCAGACCTGATGATAATCCGCACAGGTCGGGCCAGCCCCGCACTTGTCGAACGTCTTTCCGTCGACTATCACGGCGTCCCTACGCCACTGATGCAGATTGCGTCAATCTCGGTCCCGGAGGCGCAAACACTGCAGATTCGTCCCTACACGCCAACCGATATTGCAGCGATCGAGCGGGCAATCGCCGTGTCCGATATTGGTCTGACACCAAACAATGACGGCAAGCAGATCCACCTGACGATTCCAGCTCTGACGGAGGAACGTCGCCGCGATCTGACAAAACAGGTAGCCCGGCGTGCTGAGGATGCCCGCATCGCAATTCGCAACATCAGGCGGGACAGCATTAAAGACATGCGTTCGTTTGAGAACGAGGGCCTGATCACTGAGGATGACCTGCGTGACGGCCAGGAACAGGCGCAGGAGGTCACGGACGGTTATGTTACCAACGTAGATGAAATTGCACGCGACAAAGAAACCGAAATAATGACCATCTGACCTACAAGGAGTCAGTGTTCCATTGAGCAGCCCCAGTACAGTTCGGCAAAGTCCGGAAAACCTGATCGACACCGCTTTCCCCCCGCTCGCCAGAGTTCCCTATCATGTGGGGATTATCATGGACGGGAATGGTCGCTGGGCAAAGGAAAGAGGCCTGATTCGATATGTCGGACATCGCGCCGGTGTCGATAACATTCAGCCGGTCCTCGAGGCCTCTGTCGAATTCGGTATCAAAGTTCTGACCATTTATGCGTTTTCTACCGAGAACTGGTCGCGACCCATTGAAGAGGTGTCGGGGCTTATGCGGCTGCTGGGAATGGCGCTGCGCAACCGGTTGCAGGAACTTCACGAAAACGGCGTGCAGATTCGCCATAGCGGGCGCCTCACAGGTATCAACGAGGAACTGCAGAAACAGATTCTGCACGCAGTGGATTATACAAAACACAACGACAGAATAATTCTGAATGTGGCCTTCAATTACGGTGGGCGCGGGGAGATTCTGGACGCAACCCGTCAGATCATCAGAGATGGAATCGATCCGGATTCTCTGAGCGAAGAGACGTTCAGCCGCTACCTCTATACAGAGGGCCTGCCGGATCCGGATCTGATCATCCGTACCGGCGGCGATTGGCGATTGAGCAACTTCCTGATCTGGCAGTCAGTTTATGCCGAGTACTACTCAACCCCGACGTATTGGCCCACCTTTGACAAGGCGGAGTTATACAAAGCGCTCACCGACTTCAACCGTCGCGACCGTCGTTTCGGCGGCGTGCCGGATGCGGAATAGACTCTTCCGATTAGCAGAACGTCCCAATCCCCTTCGTTCCCTTAACCTTGTAGTCTTGCAATTGGATATTGGAAACGGTGAAACGACGAGTCGTCGCTGGCCTGATTGCGTTGGTCCCGGTCCTGCTCGCGCTCTGGTACGGCGGGTTGTGGTGGGTTCTTCTGCTCACCTTCTTCACATCGTTGGGGGCATACGAGTACTTTGTCCTGATTGAGAGGAGCGGTTACAAACCGGCCCGCTGGTACGGATTCGCCTGGGCGCTGGCGCTACTGCTGTCGTATTGGTCGTTTGTCCCGCTGGAACCGGAGCTTGTCCTCACCTTCGGCTTTTTCATCATTTTCATCCGCATCCTGCTGTCGCAGCAGGGTTCCCCTCCGCAAGAGGACAGCAGCAGCCCGGACAGTTCAGGTACAAGCGACCCAGACCAATCTGAAACAGAGGCGGCGGCGCAAGGGCAGGACCATAAGCCTTTTCGCAATTGGGCGCTCACCGTTGCCGGCGCCAGCTATCTCGGTGTGATGATGGGGCAGGCTCTGGCCCTGCGGCTGCTCCCCAACGGGTTGTACTGGATGCTGCTCGCACTCTGCATCACCATGATCAACGATAGCGCCGCCTACTTTGTTGGCGTCACGCTGGGCCGCAACCGAATTCTGCCCGCGCTCAGTCCCAAGAAGACTTGGGAAGGAACGGTTGGGGGCTGGGTTGCGGCTACGATCACCGGCGCAGCGGTGGCGTTCTGGTCACCCCTGGGCATGGCGGTCTGGCTGGGCGCGCTGATTGGGCTGGTGGGCGGAATCCTGGCGCTCTTCGGCGATCTGGCCATCAGCATGCTCAAACGACAGATCGGCGTGAAGGACAGCGGCGTGTTTCTGCCCGGCCACGGCGGATTCCTGGACCGGCTCGACAGCATCATGTTTGTACTGCCATTCGTCTATCAGATAGCGCTGCTCTTGGGCGCAGGATAGTTCTTATTCATCTTCGGCAGCGGCGCGCCCTTCCCACAAACTGCGCATTTCCGGGCAACGCTCCAGCAGCGGCTCCAACCTGCCAACATCTTCCACGCGGCCCGACTTGAGCACTACGATCTGGTCCGCCCGCCGTAGCAACGGCCGTCGATGCGAAACGACCAGGTAAGTGGCGTCCTGCCGCGCGAATAGCCGCTCCCACAACAACTGCTCCGTCTCCACATCGAGCGCGCTGGACAGATCGTCGCACACCAGCAACGCCGCCTGCCGGATGAACATGCGCGCCGCCGCCGCCCGCTGCCTCTGCCCGCCCGACAGCCTTACGCCCCGCGGCCCCACCACCGTCTCCAACCCATTCTCAAACTGCTCCAGATCCGATTCCAGCGCCGCCGCCCGCACCGCCTGCGCCACCTCCGCATCGTCCGCATCCAGCCCCAGCAAAATGTTCTCCCGCAACGATTCACTGAACAGGCTCGGCGTCTGCGAAATGTACGCGCTCACCGGCGGCACAAAGAAAGACGCCGGTTCACGGACAACGCGCCCGTTCCAGTGGATTTCGCCGGATTCGACCGGCAGCAGCCCCAGCAACGCCCGCAGCAGCGTCGTCTTGCCCGCGCCGATCCGGCCCGTTACGACCGTGAAGCTGCCCTTCTCCAGCTGCAGATCGATATCGACGATCCCCTTCTCCGATCCGGGGAAGCAGTACGTCAGGCCGGAAACCGAAAGAGTCTGCAGCGGTTCGGCCCCGACTGGCGTATCATCCTCCGCCGCAGGAAAGGCGCCGCTCAGATGGATCGGCGTTTTGCGCACCAGGGCGGAGGTTTCCGCCCCCTGCAGCAGCCGGTCCATACGCTCGATCGAGACCCCTGCCTGTTTCCAGCGCGCGAAAAACGTCCCGATTGTCGATATCATGTTGGTGACGAAAGTCAGGTAGTAGGCAAACAGCGAGAAATCGCCGATCGTGAACGAGCCGTCCCGCAGCGCCGAGCCCGCCAGCAGCAGGATCATCCCCATACCGATGTTGACTACATTGTGAAAGGTCGAGTTGAGGACCTCGTTAAAGAGACGATCGCGCAGCGCGTTCTTGCGGCGATTCTCGTTCAACGCCTCAAACTGCGCCAGCATACTCTCCTCCGCGCCGGCCACCTGCACCGCCTGCACGTGCTCAAACATCTCACCGATGAAACCGGCCACATTGCCGGCCGCCGACCGGTTGGCCTCTCGGTACTGCTGGACTTTGACCCTAGCCAGATTGGCCACCACGACCACGAGCAGCAGTGGCAGAAAGGCGAAGATCGTGACGCGCAGATGGATGCGCGCCATCGTCACAAGTGCTATCACACCAAAGCTGCCTGTTGCCAGCAGAAAGAGCGCCCACACGGTGAAGTTGCCCACCTCTTCCGCATCCTCGCGGAAGCGGCTGATCGCCTCGCCGGTAGAGCTGGGCAACGAACGCGCGCCCGGCATGCTCAGGATGTGCTCCAGCAGATTCTTGCGCATCGTGGCCGCGGTGCTGAAAGTCCACCGAAAGAATACGTACATATCGGTAAATATCAGCCCGTTGCGCAGCAGCGCCGCCGCCAGCATCACCGCGGTCCAGGCGTACGGCCCCCACGCCAGCGGCGCCGAGCCCGACAGCGAATCGAAGTAGAAGCGAATGATCAGCCCGTTCGCCTGGAAGATCCCGACAAATACGAATATCCGCAATGCCGTCGTCAGCGAATACAGGCCGGGAAAACAGCGGATCAGGCCCCACCAGACGCTGACCACTGAAATCGGCGGACGCTCTGAGACCTGCGTCATCTGTCCAACCCCTCTACATCCATATCCCCAATACCCATGTCCTCAATACCCAACCGCAACAGGCGATGGTAGTGGGAGGTAGGGTCCGATGCCAGCGCGTCGCGATCGCCCTGCTCCCGGATCTCTCCGTTTTCCACGATCACGATTCTGTCCGCCCGCTGCACCGTGGCAAGCCGGTGCGCGATCAGAATGCCCGTCCGGTCGCTCAGCAGCCGCGTCACCGCCCTCTCCAGGAAGGCCTCCGTCGCCGGATCCAGCCGCGAAGAGGCCTCGTCCAGAACGATGACCCCCGGATCGCGCAAAAATATGCGCGTAAAGGCCACCAGCTGCGACTCCCCCGCAGACAGCCCGCCGCTGCCGATCTGCAACTGCGCGTCCAGGCCATCGCCCAGAGAGGCGTACCACTCGGCAAGCCCCAATGTATCGATGGCCTCCCAAATGCGCGCATCGGGCACGCTCCGGTCAAAGAAGGTCAGGTTGTCCCGAACTGAAGCCTGAAACAGCTGTACGTTCTGCGTGACCATCGCCACCTGCGCGCGCAGTTCCTGCAAAGGCCACTGCCGCACATCCCGCCCTGCCACCAGCACACGGCCGCTGTCCACGTCATACAGGCGCAGCAACAGCCGCGCCAGCGTCGTCTTGCCGCTGCCCGTACGCCCCAACAGGCCCAGCACCTCCTTTGGCTCCAACCGCAACTGAAAACCATCCAGCGCGAACTGTCCCAGTCCCGCTGTCGCTTCCTCCGGCGGCGCCTCCGTCGGATAGGCAAAGCGCACCTGCTCGAACTCCACCGCCAGTGCGCCTGCCGGCCCGGCGCCGTCCCTCCCTCGCCGCGAATCCTCCCCAACAGCAGCTGCCGGCGTCTCGACCAGGCGGCTCTCCGTCGCAAACAGCTCCTGTATGCGCGCGATGCCGGCCCCCGCGCGCTGGAACTGCTCAAACTCCTGCGCGATGCGTTCAATCGGCCCTGTAATCAAATTGCTATAGTGAAAGATGAGATAGACCGTGCCGATGGTGAGCGCGCCACTGAAATAAAGGGACGCGCCGAGCACAAAGGAGATGGCGGCCCCGATTGAAAACAGAAACCAGGCGATGTTGATCATCGAGAAGCCCAGCAGCTCCGCCCGTATCGTCGTCTTCCAGAACGTGCGCAGGAGCTGATGGAAACGGAAGAGCGTGAACACGCGCGCATTGCTGGCGCGGATGTCCTCGGTGCCGGCCAGCCGCTCTTCGACAAAACCGAAGAAGCGGGCGCTCGCCTCGCGCGAGCGCTGCCAGTGCGGCACCGCCAGATTGCGCAGCCGCCCCAACACCAGCAGCGTGACAACAACAAAGACCCCGAACGCCCCCCCAACCCGCAGATCTTCGCGCAGCAGAACCACCAGCACCCCGATCAGCAGGAGGCCGTTGCCGAACAGCTGCACCACCAGTTGCGCGAAGAAACGCGTCAGCGCGTTGATGTCGCCGTCAATGCGCTCGATCATTTCGCCCGGCGTATGCTGCTGATGAAACGTGAGATCCAGGCGCAGACAGTGCCGGGCCAGATCGCGGCGCAGCGCATTGGTCGCCCGCCACCCTACATTCTCCGCCAGAACAGTGCTGCTCACCGCCGTCACCTGTTGGACGGCGGCAATGCCGATGAACAGCAGCGCCAGGCGCGTAAGCAGCGCCATCGAATCCCCGGCCAGCGCCGAATCCAGAAAACGACGCATGATCAAGGGGTTGATCAATTGCAGGAGAATATTGATGCAGAGGATCAGCAGAAGAAGCAGCGTCTGCCCCAACTGCGGGCGCAGATAGCGCACGAGCAGACGCCAATATACCTGTAGAGACGGACGCATCGCGTGCCTCCAGGGGGACACAGAGGAACGTCAGCGCGTTTAACGAACTGTGATCCGAATCTGTTTCGCCCGCGGGCTCAGGCAGAGGAAGCGCTGCAGGCATTCCGCAGCGCGGTCAGGTTTTCATCAACGCTTTTGCTGGCGTTGAAGACGGCGCTGCCGACAACGATGACATTGGCCCCGTTGCGCAGCACGTCCCGGACATTGCCGACACCAATGCCGCCGTCCACTTCCAGATCGCAGGTAGGGTTGAACTCATCCAGCAGCTTGCGCGTGCGCCGCAGCTTGCTGGTCATGGTCTGGATAAAACGTTGACCGCCAAAGCCGGGATTGACACTCATCACCAACACCTGATCGACAAAGGGCGCGATCTCGCGAATACTTTCGATCGGTGTAGAAGGATTCAGAGCCACGCCAACCTGGCATCCCAGATCGACGATCTGCTGTACGGCCCGATGCAGATGAAGACACGCTTCCAAATGGATAGTGATGATATTGGCGCCGGCATTGGCGAATGCATCCAAATGCCGCTCCGGCTCTTCGATCATCAGGTGTACGTCCAGGGGTAGCTGCGTGATCCGGTGGGCCGCCTCCACCACGAGCGGTCCGAAAGTGATATTGGGCACAAATCGCCCATCCATTACATCCAGATGGAGCAGGTCGGCGCCGCCGTGTTCTGCCGCCTGAATCTGCTCTTGCAAACGACCGAAATCAGCAGTAAGAATTGATGGGGCTAGTTTGACCGCATGCGCCACCATCGCAAACACCTCCTCAATTTATGTCAAGAGTGGATTGGGCTTCGGCAGCGGATGCGGAAATGTGGCTGCCAGGACCTCCTGCGATCGTATCTTCACGTTCTTTGGCCGCGCCCATCACCTGAATCAGTTCACTGATATCGTCCAGCGTAATCAGTCCCAGAAACTGTCCCTGATCCTGGACAATAATGACCCGACTCTGCGTCTCCAACAGCTGTTCCCATACGTCAGCCAGGGTCGTTTCGGCGTCGGTAACGGGCACCCGCGCGTGTGGAATCATCACATCGACGATTCGTCCTTCCTGCCCCTGTCCGCGCAGCGTTGCCACGAGGCGCGGACGGGTGAGGACGCCGACCAGATTTTGGCCCAGGTCGTACACCGGAAAATCGCCCTGGTAGGAGGTCATAATATATTCAACCGCCCGGCTGATCGGCTCACTGGTATAGAGTACGTGTGCCTCTTTGTTCACAGCCTGCCGGGCGCTGAAGTCCTTCAGAATATAACGGCTCTGTACTGCCTCCAACTCGCCGCGGCCGCCCACATAGACGAAGAAAGCGACCAACAGCATGAGGATATCACCGCCAAAGATGCCCCAGATCGCGAACAATACCGCCATTCCCCGCCCAACCAGAACGGCAATTCGCGTCGCCGGGATATACTGCAGACGCAACGCCAGCAGGGCGCGCAGGATGCGTCCGCCATCCATCGGGAAGGCCGGCAGCAGGTTGAAGATGCCAAGCAGGATATTTGTGCCCACCAGCGTAAGCAACAGACCCCCCAGGCTCATCGACTGTGCTGTGCGCATCAGGGCTGAAATCATCATCCAACTCGAGCCGACGCGCATACTCGTGAACACAACCAGCAGCGCGACCGGCAGCAGCAGTGCGGCCAGCACGAAGTTGACGGCCGGGCCGGCAATCGCGATCAGAAACTCGTGCATTGGTTTACGGGGCATGCGCTCCAACTGGGCCACCCCGCCGATGGGTAACAGTGTGATGTGCGGCACATTTACGCCGAAATATTTCGCCGTCATGGCGTGGCCGAATTCATGCAAAACCACACAGACGAAAAGCAGGAGAATAACGATCACGCCGTATATTGCGCCGTTCAGCACATTGCTGGCATTGCGGCTGAAAAGAAACGCTCCATAGAAGAGAATCAGCACAAAGGACCAGTGGACCTGGACATCAATACCCCAGATTCGGGCGATCTTCAATGAGCTATCCATCTGTATGCCTCGTTTCATCGGCCTCTTCCCGCGCTGGTGGGCACCAGCCATACTCCTTAACGGTGGGCCGCCTGGTGTCGATACGACTGGCCAGGCGGCTCTGTGTCATTCGACGCCGTCACTCAACTGCCGAGCAGGTCGCCCGGTTCGCCCTGGTTGCAGGCGGAGCATGGACACGATGCCCGCAAAGAGGAAAAGCCGTAGATACCGTTGCCGTGGCCGTCGGCCCAGGTAAAGCGGATGGCGTAGTTGCCTACCAACTCTGCGCTGTCGGCCTTTTGGTCGGGAGCCGGACCGACGGACAGACGCAGCGGGTCAGCTTCGGCCTCGCGTCTGTCCTCGCGGCAGGACGCGCACGGACAAACGCTGCGCATCCAGGACAGACGGTATACGCTGCGATGCCCATCAGCCCAAACGATTTTGAGGTCGCCGGCTGACCGGTCAACGGTCAAGTCGGTCGGCTGGCAGGCATCCCGCGTCTGCGTCAAGCTCATGCGCTACTTCCATCCCTGTTCATCAGAGCCTCCATCAGCTCTATGGGCAATGGGAAGATAATCGTGCTGTTGTGTTCGGCGCTGATCTCCGACAGGGTCTGCAAGTAGCGCAACTGCAGCGAGCCGGCCTGAGTGGCCATCACCCCAGCCGCCTCGGCCAGTTTCTCGGAAGCCTGCAATTCGCCCTCAGCGTGGATAATCTTGGCCCGTTTTTCGCGCTCCGCCTCGGCCTGACGGGCCATGGCCCGTTGCATCGACTGCGGCAGTTCCACGTCCTTCACTTCGACGACACTGACCTTTACGCCCCACGGCTCGGTCTGTTCATCTATGATCTGCTGAAGCTGTTGGTTGATCTGATCGCGCTCAGACAGCAGTTCATCCAACTCACTCTGCCCCAGAACGGAACGCAGAGTCGTCTGGGCGATCTGCTGCGTCGCCAGAAGATAGTTGGCCACGTTTATGACCGCATCCTCCGGGGACAACACCCGAAAATAGCAGACGGCATTGACTTTGACAGTCACATTGTCTTTGGTAATGGCTTCCTGTGTCGGCACGTCCAGGGTGACGACCCGCAGGTCCACCGGCCGCATCTGATCGACTAGTGGGATTAACCAGAACAGGCCGGGTCCTTTGGCGCCCGTTACCCGCCCCAAACGGAAAATGACGCCCCGCTCGTACTCTTTGACAATGCGCAAAGATGCTCGCAACAACCACACCAGCAACAGAGCGGCGATGATATAGACCGGCACGTTTGTAAGTAGGCCATCCATTTGTAGGCTCCTGTCGACAATTCACGCGTCAGCGTGATGGCGTCCCGATTATCATTATATCTCTTACCACACAAGGCGGCAACTGATCTGGAACCATCCTCCTTTTTGGTCTGTATTCGGGCGCCAGACACAAACTGAAGGGTCGGTTCATGCGTTGCCGCTTCGCCAGAAGAGGTTTACAATGGGCTTCTGCTCGCTTGATTTGCTAATTTCGGATATCATCAGCGCCCGCGCCCGGCAGACGAGTTCCGCCGTCGTCAACCTGAATCCGGGGCATATCCGTTCATGCGCGCGAATTGACGCAGCCCCATACAGTCGATATTATTTACGGGGAGATGCGCGCGCGATGCGCTTGATGATACCCGCAGAGGAAAATGGATATGGCTGAAGATCCTCGCCCAAAACTGTCAGGGAAATGGCTGCGAATTGTGATCGCTGCGGCCGCACTGGCAATCATCGCCGTTGTCGTTTACATCGGCAGCGTACTCCTGTTTGGCTCAGGTATGTCAACCGTCTCATTCCCCTGGTCGAATTCCGGGGGCGGCCCCAATGGCGGGGTCGAAGTGGTGCCGACAGAGCCGGTCGCCGCCTCAACGCCGCAAGTGGTCGCCACATTCACGCCGGCGCCCCAATACACGCCAACCGACTCGCCCACGCCAATGCCGACAGGCACGCCGACACCGGCGTACCCGGAGGCGGTCGTTTCCACCGAGACCTTGAACCTGCGGGCCGGGCCGGGTACAGTTTACGGCATTGTCGGCCAGGTGCTGGCAGGGCAGCGATTCCGCATCACGGGCCGCAGCGAAGTTGGCGACTGGTTGCAGATCTGCTGCCCTGCGGGCGCGAACAGAGAGAGTTGGATCAGCGCCGACTTCGCGCAGAGCAACCGGCCGGTTTCGAGCCTGCCTGTCGCCCAGGCTCCGCCGACGCCGTCGCCAACAGCGACGATTGATGCGCCCGAGATCGACGAGGTCAATCTCACCCTGCCGGCCCCGGGGGGATTTGCTTCGCCCAGTAGTACGAATCCGCTGACGGGTCAACCCCTGGCTCCCTCGCGCTTGGGGTTGCGTCCGGTCGTTGTCTGTATCAACAACGATATCGCCGCCCGTCCGCAGTTTGGTATCAGCCAGGCTGATGTGATGTATGAATTCCTGATGGAAGGGTTCAGCCTTACACGGTTCAGCGGGGTTTTCTACGGCGCCGACAGCGAAGAGATCGGACCGGTGCGCAGCGCCCGCCTGATCAACTACTATATGGGCGCGCTGTATGACGCGGGCGTCTACTGCTCCGGGGCCAGCGACGGCGTCCGCTATCAACTCAAGAACAACAACTCACTCTTCCCATATCTGGATCTGGACCTGGACGATCCGGAGAGTACCCGCTACGCCCGCTCCGTTGGCAACGACTATCGCACGCGTCTGCGCACCAGCAGCGAGATGTTGCGCCTTTGGCTGGCAGATTGGGCCGTCGAGCGGGCGCCGTCGCTGCAGGGATTTACCTTTGGCAGCCCGGCTGCCGGCGGGTCATCCGCCACCTTGATCGAGATCTCCTATCCTTCTGTCACGGCCAGCCAGGTGGCCTATCGTTACGATGCCGGCAACCGGCGCTATCTGCGCTCTTTAGGGGGCGCTGCGCATCGGGACAGTAACAACGGCCAGCAGATCGCAGTCGAAAATGTCATCGTCCAATACATTCCGCACAATCCTGTGAATATCGTGGAAGACGCCTATGGCAACCTGAGCCTCCTTGTCGAGCCTTTCGGCACGGGGCGGGCCATTGTCTTCCGCGACGGTCTCGCCTTTGAAGGGACCTGGCGCAACGACAGGGGTGGGGAGCTGCCCCGCTTCTTCGCTGCCGACGGCACTGAAATTCCCTTGAAGGCGGGTCGGTCGTGGATCAGCGTCGTGCCGCTCACATACGAAATCGCATATCAGTAAACCTCGCACCGCATCGCAAGGAAAGGCGCCGAAAATTCGGCTTCCCGGCCAACCCGGCGCCAGCGGCTCAGTCCAGGTCATAGCTGTGCAGCATATATGTTTCCCGGCTGGAAAGACCCTGGGCGGTCAGGAAGTTCAGGCCGGCGCCGGCGGTTGATGGCAGCGGCCCCGCCGTCACCGTCTGCCAGCCGTTCCCCGGCGCGGCCAACAGCATCTGCTGCCACAGCTGCCTGCCGATACCCCGCCGCCGATATTCGGGATCGACTCCCATAAACAGGATGCGCACGGAGCGCGGCTGCCGCAGTTCGAGGAGCTGCAACAGCAAGCGCCCCAGCAGCGACCGCCCGCCATGGCTGCGGCGCAGGGGGCCGCTGCCGTCCGGCTGCGCCAGCAGATAGCCCACCGGTCTGCCATCGACCTCCGCCATCCATGTCAGTGCCGGGCGACGCAGAATCCACCAGAGCAGGAACTGCGCCTCCGGCCCATCCGCTAGTGGGAACCCTGCCCACGCAGGCACGGTCTGGGTGAAAAGGGGTAGTAGATCAGAAGCCAGCCGGTTCGGGTCCAGCGGACGTATAACCGCCGGGCCGGGCGCCGGCATCGGTCTTTCCGTGTCCGCGCCCGGTTCGATCGCGAAAAGCAGACCGCGGCCCAGCGGACGGCAGACGGTCGTGAAAAGCTCTGGCACATAG
This sequence comes from Caldilineaceae bacterium, assembly GCA_965116395.1. GTDB lineage: Bacteria > Chloroflexota > Anaerolineae > Caldilineales > Caldilineaceae > Bin5. The sequence goes on along the minus strand of OZ220684.1, from coordinate 1,965,503 downwards.
GGCGGGGCATAGGGCGCGTGCAACGGCGGCACTCGGTGAAAGTAGTTCTGCAGGACCCCTGTGCCCAGGTAGGGTGACAGCCCGACGGGCAGAATCAGACGGCGAATTCCCTCATGCCCGACCTGCTCCCGCACGGCGTTCAGAAGCCGCTCCAGGCTCTCGATGCTATTGGCGGCGTGCAGCATAGCCAGATGCGCCGTGTTGTCTGTGCGGCGGGGGTCGATCAAGACAAGCGCAGCGGCAACCGGCTCCTCCATCATAACGCCTTGATTGATGTTGGGGAACGGCTGATCGCCGACATGGGTCTGCCGGCGGCGCGGGAGAGCTTCAACCACGATTAAGCGGGGCCGGCATCGTTCCAGGTGGGTTGATTGTCTTAACACTACGGCCTGCCGCAGTCGATTCCATGCCGGGGGCGTCCAGCGGGGGTCATCGGCGTAGATGCGCCACCATTTGCGTAGAAAACCTACGCGATCCCAGTATCCTTCGGCTGAATCTACGCGAAAATTGAAATATTGTGCCATACCTTATGCCGCCAAAGCTTAGGAAATGGGGAAAACCATGGGGATAACCCCAACCAATTCGGGATAACTGCTGCAATTATGCGGATAACTATACTGTTCGCCTACGAACAGAATTTGATCTCTATACTTGCCCCAGAATTTCAAAACGTATCCATCCCGTACTCGTAGTATAAATTCCCCTATATTGAATGATATTTCCTCTGAGCACTATATATTGTATCAAGCGAGCTTTTTCTGATTGTTTCACGGGCTGTTTGTGCGGGGATATACACCTTGAATGTGATTGTCTGCCACTGTCAGTTTTGTTACACTACTCATTCATACGAGTGTAGCGAAGAGGCATTCTAAGGGTTCGATTGCTCCCGACCCCAGCGGTTCGGGCAGCAGGAGGCAATCGGATAGGCTGGCATCTGCACAACGGTTATCCCCACCAACAGCCAAGCTGAACCGCATGCGGTTTTGTGTGTCTCCGGCCCACCCTTCCGTCCGTTTATCTGCGCCCGCGAGCTCGGTTTTCCCTTGTGTTTCGTCTCCTGTTCCCCACAGGAAGTGTGAGAAGAGGTCGATTTGACTACAGACTGGCAATCCGTACCCCCATTACGCCGAGGCGACAACCCGATGTACGGCGACGCCAAGCCGCCTGCAGGCTCGCCGCGCTCGGCGGAGACTCCGGCAGGAGATGAGGAGACGGCAGAACAATCCGAATCACAGACAGGAGCAGCAGCCACCGAAGATCAGTTACAGCCAGTCGACGTCGATCTGAATCCCGAAGAAATCTGGCAGAAAACGCTGCACGAACTGGCGTTGCAGATGCCTGCGACTACATTTGAGACCTGGGTGCGCGACACGTCGATCATCGGCTACGCCGATGGCGAATTCATCGTCGGCGCGCCCCATGCCTGGGCACGAGACTGGCTGCAGAGCCGTCTGCGCAATAAGGTCAAAGACATTCTCAACCAGTTGACTCGTCGTTCAGTGCAGGTGGTATTCGAAGTGCGCCCCCACCAGCAGAAGAGGTCGGAGCCGTCTGAGCCCGCGCCCCTGTATACTGATGTGCCGCAGGAGGTGTCTGATGCGGCGCCGACACCGGCCGAGGTCGGCTCAGGCAACGGCGACTCTACCGCCGCGCCCCGCACGCCCGCAGCGGTCAGTCGTGCGTCGACCAGGGAATCTAGGCACCGCGAAGTGGCTCGGAGCCCCGATGCCGCAGCCAGGCCGGACGCGGCGCTTCAAGGCGGCGTTTTCAACCCTCGCTATACCTTCGACACATTTGTAGTCGGAAATCACAACCGCTTGGCCCACGCCGCCGCCCAGTCTATTGTGGAGCAGCCTGGCCATCGTTTCAACCCGCTTTTTGTGTATGGGGGTGTTGGTTTGGGGAAGACACATCTTCTCCACGCGATTGGCCACGCCATGACCACGCTGGGAATGCAGGTCCTTTACTGTTCGTCGGAACAGTTTACAAATGATCTCATCAGTGCCATTCGCCAGCAGAACACCGAAGAGTATCGCAATAAGTATCGGCAGGTGGATCTCCTTCTGATAGATGATATTCAGTTTATCGGCGGTAAGGAAAGTACGCAAGAGGAATTCTTCCACACTTTTAATCATCTCCATGCCGGCGGCCGCCAGGTGGTGATCAGCAGTGATCGACCACCGAAGGAGATCGCGACCCTGGAAGCCCGGCTGCGCAGCCGTTTTGAAGGAGGGTTGCAGGCCGATATCTCGCAGCCGGACCTGGAAACGCGCGTCGCCATTTTGCAGTCGAAGGCCCAATCGATCAATCATGCCGTGTCGACCGATGTGCTGATGCTGATCGCCGAACGGGTGGAAAGCAACATCCGAGAGTTGGAAGGTGCGCTCAATCGTCTAATCATTCAGGCTCCCTTTCACGATAGTCAACTAAACCGGTCCGTGGCCGAGGGAATTCTGGACACGCTTGTACCCCAGCGACGGCCCCGCGAAGCCGCCAGCGTCGTGCAGATCGTTGCCAGGCATTACAATCTGACCAAGGATGCCCTGCTCGGGCGGTCGCGCACAAAGGAGATCGCCAACGCTCGTCAGCTGGCAATGTACCTGCTGCGAGAGGAAAATGGACTGTCGCTAATCAATATCGGTGAACTTCTGGGCGGGCGGGATCACAGCACGGTTCGCCACGGCGTTGAGAAAGTATCCCAGGACATTGAACGGGATGAAGCGGTTCGACGAGAAGTTGTGGCCTTGCGGGAGAAGATATACGAGCCGCCCGGGTCATAGAGATCGGGTCACTGCAAGTGATGATACGAATGTCTGCCGCGGAATTTGCGCTCAGCGAACCGCGCGGCCTCCCACAGGCCGGGCAGGGCAGCGCCTTAAGATCGATATCGGCCTCGTCTGATAAAGGCTCGCCAGGAACACCCACTGAACTTGGAAAGCTACACCCCCTTTTTTGGGGCGCTTGCATACTCCTGGCACTTACAGTACACTTAGAATCAGGAATATCTCTCTACCACCTAGTAGCCAAGCCTTTCATTTGGTTGCCATTATCTGCTGCCATATGCCAGCGGTAAGGTGACACGGTCGCCGACTGATCGAAGTTGCGGCGCAGTGGTATCAATCATTTCGGAAATCTCTGCGGCTGCAGGCCGGTAGAGCATTGGAGTCTACGATGACGAATAATGGTCGTCAGAAAGCATTAGATACGACTCTCGCCACCCTGAACAAACGCTATGGCGAAGGAATCATCATGAAGCTGGGGGAAGCGACCCGGCTGGACGTGGCAGCGATACCGACGGGCAGTCTGAGCCTGGACATAGCGCTGGGCGTGGGAGGCATCCCGCGCGGGCGCATCATCGAAGTGTATGGGCCGGAGAGCTCGGGCAAGACGACGCTGTGTCTGCATGCAATTGCGGAATCACAGCGGCAGGGAGGCGTGTGCGGCTTTGTGGATGTGGAGCATGCGCTGGACCCGAGCTACGCGCGCAAGATCGGGGTGGATGTGGAGAATCTGTATATATCGCAGCCGGATACGGGCGAGCAGGCGCTGGAGATAGCGGAAGCGCTGGTGCGTTCGGGAGCGATGGATGTCGTGGTGGTGGACAGTGTGGCTGCGCTGGTGCCGCGTGCGGAGATCGAAGGGGAGATGGGCGACAGTCACATGGGACTGCAGGCGCGGCTGATGAGCCAAGCGTTGCGCAAGCTGGTCGGTGCGGTGAAGACGACCGACACAAGCCTGGTCTTCACCAACCAGTTGCGGCAGAAGATCGGCGTGATGTTTGGCAATCCGGAGACGACGTCGGGCGGTATGGCGCTGAAGTTCTATGCCAGTGTGCGGATGGATATACGGCGGATACAGTCGATCAAACAGGGGAGTGACGTGATCGGCAACCGCACGCGGGTGACGGTGCGCAAGAACAAGGTGGCTGCGCCGTTCAAGGTGGCGGAATTCGACATCATGTACAATGAGGGCGTCAGCACGCAGGGAGACCTGTTGGACCTGGGCGTCGAGTTCGACATCATCGAAAAACGGGGCGCATTCTATCGCTATAGTGATGATCTGCTCGGACAGGGGCGTGAAGCCGCGAAGAAGAATCTGCGCGAGAATCCGGAGACAGCTTCAGAGATCGACAGGATCATCAGGGAAAGAACAGGACTGCCAGCACGTTCGAATGCAGAAAGTGCTTTGTCCTGACGAAATCCTGGCACTAAACAACGTGCCAAGCACAGTTTGTATGCACTGAATTTATCTTTCTTATCACTCTTTGTGCAAACATACACAGGAGTTCACATAACACCGAGAGGTCTCAATCGTCGCACGTGTTGCCAAAATTGAAAACGCTCACCACAGCGCTCTCAAATTGGATGCGATTTTGTGCTGACACACTACCGCCAAAGCCAGGACAGCAACCAGAACACACTTATTCTATCTTATCAGGGCACGCCCTTGGTCGCTGACGTAACTGAACAGATAATTTGGCAGACGTACGTTTAGCTGTTGATCGCCGATAACAGCGCGAGCGTCTTAGCGAGTGTTGATGTAGAGCCAGCTGTTGACACGGAAAAACGGATTCACAGACGATCACCCGCCGCAACTTTTCCCTATGTGTAATGAGGGGCAAGCCGATCTTGAATCGGTGAGTTGTGTAATGCAACAGCAGGTATCCACATAAAATCGCCCTTTGCGAGGCGCAATGCTGAACTGATGCGCCATTCTTTGGTATGGTCTGATCTGAGACAAGAGCTCAGGCAATACCATTGTGGGACTTTTAAGTCGCTGTGGTCTTAGACCACGGCGACTTTTTTTGTCGAGCCGATTATGACAGGCAGAACCATTACAGCGATGCGTTTTCAGAAAAGGGACAAGGAGCGAGTCAATCTCTTTCTGGACAGCGAATATGCGTTTCCGTTGCCGGCGGTTGATGCCGCCCAACTGAGGATCGGCCAGCAGCTCAGTGCCCAGGAGATTGAGGAGTTGAAGGCTGTCGACCTGCGCAGCCGCGGCTACAACAAGGCACTGCGTTTTCTGGCAGTACGTCCCCGCAGCCAAGCGGAGGTGCAGCGCAATCTCCACGCGTACCGGCCGCGGGACGGGCGCCGGCTCAGCGCGACACAGATCGAATGGATCATCGCGAAACTGCAAGATAGACAGTATCTCAATGATCGGGAATTTGCCCGCTATTGGGTGGAACAGCGTAATCAATTTCGACCTGTTGCACCTAGGGCACTGCAATACGAGTTGCGCCAAAAAGGTGTAAATGAAAGCGTCGCCCAGGATATCATTGACGAACTGAGCGACGCGGCTTCGGCCTGTGAAGCTGCTGCCCGCAGCCGTCTGTACAGATGGCAAGGGGAGACAGACGTCAATCAGTTTCGCAGGAAGCTGGGGGCCTTTCTCCAGCGCCGAGGTTTTAACTGGAATGTGGCCAGGGACGTGATTGACCTCATCTGGCGAGAGTTGGAGGAGGCGCGCGAGCCGCCCGATGCCATCCCGAAGGAACGGTAGGATGGGTAAGCTGGACCGCGCGGCCATTGAAACGACAATGAACACACGAAAGTTCAGGCTTATTGAGGGAGGGAAGGGAAGGATACTACTGTATCCAACCGGCGCAACCATGGCTGTTTCAGGTTGTGCGCATCCAAACCAAGGGGTTCGGAGATGGATCTATTAGCTGTAGTTGCTATTGTTGTCGCTGCCCTGCTTGGCGCGACTTTAGTCGGGTATCTGGTATATCTCGCTTATCGACGCGGATTAACATCCGGCGAAGCTCAAGAGAAGGAGCGGCAGGAGCTCGCTGTGCAGAGCGCGGAGGCACAGGCGACCCAGATTCTTACGGAAGCCGAGGCTGAGATCAAACGCCAGCAGCTGGCGTTGAAAGAAGACGAAGTACGGATACGGAACGAGCTGGATGCCACACGCACGCGCCAGCGCAAAGATCTGGACCGTATAGACAGCCGGCTTCGCAATCGTCAGGAGCAGATTGACAAACGGGTCGATCAGATTGAAAACCGTGAACGCAAGCTGAACCAGCGGGAAAGCGGTCTCGACAAACGGACGACTGATCTGGAGGCCGCCGAGCAACAGCGCAATGAAGAGTTGCAGCGCGTGGCCCACATGACCCAGGAAGAAGCCAGACAGACTCTGCTAAAGGAAGCGGAGAAAAATTCGCGACAGGAGCTGGCACGCACAATTCGTGAGGTCGAGGCCGAGACGCAAGAGATCGCGGAACGCCGCGCCAGAGAGATCATCACACTGTCCGTAGAACGGATTGCCAGCGAGCATGTCACCGAATACTCCGTCAGCGCCGTCAACCTGCCATCCGATGAGATGAAGGGGCGAATCATCGGGCGGCAGGGGCGAAACATTCGCGCCATCGAACAGGCGACAGGTGTCGATCTGGTTGTGGATGATACGCCCGAAGCGATCCTGATCAGCAGCTTCGACCCGGTGCGGCGCGAAGTTGCACGTATCTCTCTCAGCAAACTGGTCTCCGATGGCCGCATTCACCCAGCCCGCATCGAGAAAGAGGTGGAGAGGGCGCAACAGGAGGTGAATCAGGTCATTCAGGAGGCTGGGGAGCAGGCCCTGATTGAGACCAATACGCAGGGGCTGCACAGAGAGATCCAGAAGCTGCTGGGCCGTCTGAAATTCCGTACCAGCTACGGACAGAATCAGTATTACCACGCAATTGAGACGGCGCATCTGGCAGCGGTGATCGCCGAAGAGCTACACGCCGATGTTAAGACGAGCCGCCTGGGGGGCCTGCTGCATGATCTTGGCAAGGCGGTCAGCCATGAAATCGACGGCCCGCACGCCATCGTCGGCGGTGAAATCGCCAAGCGGTACGGGCTCAATGCCAAAATCGTCAACTGCATTGCCAGCCATCATGGCGAGGTCGAGCCCGAATCGATCGAAGCCATAATTGTGGCGGCGGCGGACGCCATTAGCGGCGCACGGCCGGGTGCGCGTCGAGAGAGCCTCGAGGCGTACATAAAACGGGTGACGGCCTTGGAAGATATTGCCAACGGCTTTGAAGGGGTGAACCAGACATTCGCCATTCAGGCCGGCCGCGAGATCCGGGTGATCGTGCAGCCGGATGAAATCGACGATCTACAGGTAATCGAACTGGGGAAAAACATAGCCAGTAAAATCGAAGACAACCTGGAATATCCGGGACAGATTCGAGTTACGGTCATCCGCGAAACCCGCTCTGTTGCCCATGCAACATAGCGGGTATTCTGACATGGCTGCACGCATGGCGTAGCCGGACCGACAGGGCCATGATGACTAAATTTCTCTGTCGAATTGAGGGTTTGCCTGCGGCAGGGAGTCCTCTTACAACATAAGTGTACTTGTGCGCGCAGGCGGAGTTCTATTCCTCGCCCGCTCGCCTCTTGACGGTGCAGCCGCCGCAGGTGCCACAGCCGCCGTCCTTTTCCTTTTTCCCTGAAATCAGTTCTGACAGCTCGAATTCGGCCAGGACGTTATTTTCAAGCATAACGGTGACACTTTCCTTAAGCGGGTGCAGGTGACGGATCCGCCCCTTGCCCTGGAGCGTCGTCACCTCTGACCCGACTTTCGGCATCTTCTTGTTTGCCTTCTTGTAGATCGGATCTTCATATGAGAGGCAACAGAGCAGTCTGCCGCAGACGCCGCTGATCTCGTCCTGATTGAGGGGCAACTGCTGATTCTTCGCCTGGCGAATGCTCACCGAGGCAAACTCGCGCAGCCAACTGGTGCAACAGAGTTGGCGGCCGCATTTACCCACGCCGTCCAACAACTTGGCCTCGTCGCGCACGCCGATCTGCCGCATTTCGATGCGGGTGTGAAAAGTGCGGGCCAGATCGCGTACAAGCGCGCGGAAATCAATCCGTTGCTCCGCGGCGAAGTAGACGGTCAGCCTGCCGCCCTCGTAGTTGTATTCACAACGACGCACCTTGATGTCTAATTTGTGCGCCCGCGCCTTCTCGCGACAGACGGCCACCGCCTCGGTCTGCTTTTCCTTCCACAGATCTTTCTGCAGGAGATCCCAAGGTGTTGCCCGGCGAATCACCTTCTTGATCTCGCCGACGATTTCGTTCTTGGCAACGTCATGAGGCGCTTGAACGATCTGCACCAGATCCCGGCCTTTGACCGTATCCACGATCACATAATCTTTTGGAACCAGATCCAAGTGGTTAACCGGATCGAAAAAATATATCTTCGTAACGGGCTTGAACTGGGCTCCGACTACGATGGGCATGGTAGATTCTCCATTATCGTTTCCGCAGAGGGCCTCGCATCTGGCCGCCGGCGAGTGTGCTGTATTACACCTGTCTGGCGTGCGGGCGCGGCATCTGCAACAAAAGTACGTCCAGCGCCAGCCCAGTGTTAACGGTATGCCGCAAATAGCCTTCAATACGGCTCAATGTGTGCAAATACACCTGGACATCGATGGGACGAAAGTCGGCGGCTGTCTGCGCGAGCGTGTCCAGCAGGTCGACGTTGGCGCACTGCTCCAGACAGCCGGATTGGGCCAGCATTACATCGCGCCACCAGCTCGTCCACAGGGCAAGCAGGGTAAACAGGCGCGTCTGGCTGCGCGCGGCCGTGAGCTTCTGTGCAAAAGCAAGACGTGTGACGCGACTGCTGCGACTGAGTTCCTGTAACTCTGTCAACCGCTGGCTTCTTTCCGCCAGTGGTTCCGGTTGTTTCACCTGGTCAACCGCCCATCCCAGGCAGCCGTTTGCCAGACGAGCCAGCAGTGCGGCCTGCTGCGGAGACGCTCCCCAGCGTGTGTGCAGCGCCTCTTCCATGATCTGCTGCCCAAGCGGCCGCAACGCCAGAACCTGGCACCGGCTGACGATCGTTGGCAAAAGAGCCGACTTGTCCTGGGCGGTCAGACAGAGGACCACGTGCGGCGGCGGCTCTTCCAGCGTTTTCAGGAGCTTATTGGCGAAGCTGATGTGAGCTCTGTGCGCGTCCTGAATCAGGAAGACTTTGTAGCGCCCTTCCATGGGGTGCAGCATCGCCTGCCGAATGATATCGGCCGCCTGTTCAGCGCGATGAAGACCATTCTCTCTGTCCGGCTCATCGTGGCGATCGGTCGGCGCCAGCAGGATGAAATCGGGATGGCCGCCCGACTGCAAGAGACGGCACGAGCGGCAGTTGGCGCAGGCACGGCCCGCGACTGCCTTTGAGCAGAGAAGCGACTGGGCAAAGCTGCGAACCAGGGTTGACTTGCCCAACTGGGCCGGGCCCACAAACAGATAAGCATGGCGCAGCGTGTCATGCTGGATGCTATTGTGCAACAGTTCGATAGCCCACTGATGGCCTACGACCGGGCCTTCAGGCAATTGTATCTCCCTCTATGATTCTGTGGTTAAGACGTCACGGAATTGTATCATAGTGCAAATGGCCGAACAAGCAGTCTCAATCTACCGGCCTGCGGCCAAAGCTGCCGGCTGCTGTCGGCCGGGGTCCTGAAAAAAAAGGGGCGCATCCGTTATCGGATGCACCCCTTTGATCGGTCAGGTCGGAAGGTTACTTGATCTCTACAGTTGCCCCTTCGGCCTCCAACTGGGCTTTGGCGTCTTCGGCGACGTCCTTAGCCACACCCTGCACCACAGGCGCCGGTGCGCTTTCGACCAACTCCTTGGCCTCTCGCAGACCCAGGCTTGTGACCGCACGCACAGCCTTAATGACGTTAATTTTCCTGGCTCCGATATCGCCGAGGATCACGTCAAACTCTGTCTGCTCTTCCACCTCTTCTTCGACTTCAGCCGCGCCGCCAGCCACGCCTGCCACCGCCACAGATGCGGCCGCGCTGACGCCCCAGGCCTCTTCCAGCATTTTCACCAGTTCAGCGGCTTCCAGAAGAGTAAGTCCGTCCAGTTGTTCTTTGATTGCATTCAGATCTGCCATTTTTAGAATTCTCCCAATTGTCTGTTTCTGTGGGTTGCCTGTCTCGACTGTCTAACTGTGCTTTCCATGTATGTAGGAGGGATTGAATCCCTCGGTTGATGCTCAGGCCGCCTCTGCCTGCGCATCGGCGTCTGCATCGGCGTGCGCTTGGACGACCCGCGCCAGGCTGACTCCGGGTTCGTTGACGACCCGGGCAATCTGGGTGGCCGGCGCGATAATTGTCGCCAACAGTTTGGCCAGCATCTCTTCGCGCGTGGGCAGTTCGGACAGAGATGCGGCGCCGGTGGCATCCAGAACGTTTTTCTCCAGGATGCCGCCTTTGATTTCAATGATTTCTTCGAGGTCTCGAAGACCTTCCTTCAACGCGGACACGCCTCTGCCGATATCCTCGCCAACAAATGCGACTGCATTCGGCCCTTCCAGCAGCTCGTCCAACTCTTCGGTGACTCCAACACTCGCCAACGCAAGCCGCAGAAGCCGGTTTTTTACGACCATATAGGACGTATCCGATTCTCTGAGATGGGTGCGCAGCCCGTTTATCTGCGAGACGGTGGAGCCGCGATAGTCTGTGAACACGACCGCGGAAGCGTTCTCCAGATGTGATGAGTACAGCGCGACCAGTTCTTCCTTTTTCTCTCGACTAAGTGCCAATTGACATTCCCCCTTTCTACAGGATTCCTGTGAAGACGCGGACAATATCGACCTGCGTCCCTGACAATCTCTGACGGGCGCTGCAAACAAAAACGCCCTTGCGGATGCAGACAAGGACGTGGCAAGCGACTCCCGCCGGAAAACGGCGGTCGGGTCGCTGTGTTCATCCCTTGGCCGGCTGCGCATTTGGACGCAATTATATTCGCAACGCGAATGCCGACTGTCTACGGAACTGAGTATCTTATGCGGTTGATAAGTGCCAATTCTACCGTACAGCGTCTGGCAATGGCAAACCGGGCCTATGCAGCCTTAAGCATGGAGGCCGCATTGACATCAACGCGAATCCCAGGCCCCATGGTGCTTGTCAGCGTTACCCGTTTCAGATAGATCCCCTTCACAGCCGAAGGCCTCGCGGCCGTAACCGCTTCCATAATGGAGGTGAAGTTGTCGAATATCTGCTCGCTGTTAAAGCTCGCTTTGCCGATGGGAACGTGGATATTGCTTGTCTTATCGACGCGAAATTCGACGCGGCCCAGACGGGTCTCCTGAATGACGCGCGGCAGTTCAGCGGCCTGAACGATTGTGCCGGCTTTGGGGCTGGGCATCATTCCGCGCGGCCCAAGCACGCGACCCAGCCTGCCAACAACCCTCATCATATCCGGTGTGGCCAGAACGACATCAAAATCGAGCCAGCCTCCCTGAATCTCCTTGGCCAAATCTTCGCCGCCGACATGGTCGGCGCCGGCTTCCTCAGCCAGGCTGACGCCATCGGCGCTGGCAAAAACCAGAATGCGCACGACGCGGCCTGTCCCATGGGGAAGGGTTACGACGCCCCGCACCTGCTGGTCGGCGTGACGGGGGTCGACACCGGTGCTCAGATGCACCTCCACCGTCTCATCGAACTTGGCGGTGGCGCCGTCTCGCATCAGGTCAACGGCTTCCGCGGGCATATATTGCTTATGGCGGTCGACCTTGCTACGGGCAGTGTTGTAACGACTACTATGTCTTGGCATTTTCGCTCCTCGTGGTGCAAACGGGGCACTATCGGGCGCCCCTCCCATCGATGATTCATTGATTTCTGCGGGGTCACAAAGTAAAGTGCGGATCCCGCCTATTCGACAACCGTCACGCCCATACTGCGGGCGGTGCCTTTCACCATCTGCATGGCGCTGTCTATCGGGATATTGCCCAGATCCTTCAGCTTTATCTCGGCGATTTCCCGCACCTGTTGATTGGTGATCTGTCCCACCATCTCCGTATTGGGAATGCCGCTGCCTTTTTCGACCCCGGCCGCCCTTTTTATCAGTTCGGCCGCCGGCGGCGTCTTGGTAATAAATGTAAAGGACTGATCCTGGAAAATCGTGATTTCGACCGGAACGACCTGCCCCATCTGACTCTGTGTGCGCGCGTTATACTCCTTGCAGAAGCCCATGATATTGACACCATGCGGGCCGAGCGCCGTGCCTACCGGTGGGGCAGGGTTGGCTTTGCCGGCAGGGATCTGCAACTTTACAACCGCTTTGACTTTCTTCGCCATCTCGCCTGCTTCTCCTTTTACGTATCCCGTTCCAATTGAAGGAAGTCCACCTCCACCGGTGTTTCCCGGTTGAAGAAACTTACCATGACACGGGCTTTGCCCTTCTCCGCCTCCAGCGTATCGACGACACCTGTGAATTCAGCAAACGGTCCTTCTATAATTCGGACGCGCTCGCCCACATCGAAGCTGACTTTGACCCGCGGTTCATCCGATTCGATGCGGCTCATGATGTGGCTCACTTCGGCCTGGCTCAAGGGGCTGGGCTTGTTTCCCATACCTACAAAACTGGTCACGCCCGGGGTATTGCGCACCACATACCAGCTGTCCTCATCCATTATCATCTCGATGAGAATATAGCCAGGGAAAACCTGGCGCTCAACCTCGCGACGGATACCATCTTTGATCTCGATTTCGGTTTCGGTAGGTACAACTATCTGCAGGATCCGGTCGGTCATGTTCATCGATTCCGCCCGGTGTTCCAGATTCTTTTTTACTTTGTTTTCCTTGCCCGAATAACTGTGCACCACATACCATTCCGGTTTCGGACCGGTCGGTTCCTCATCAGTGGCAGCGGACGACTCATCGTCCACAAGCGCGGCAACTGTCTCATCTTCCTGGGATTCAGGGTCGGCGTCTGTATTCGTTATATCACCCACAAATTCCTCCTTGCGCGTCACATTTCAAAACCGGCTCTTCCTCGACAACAGAAGGCGGTTGCGCCAAAGATGCGGTCTAAAATACTTGCAGAAACAGCGTCACCAGATAACTGAAGAATGAGTCTACAGCAAACAGTACAAGCGCGGCGATTGTGGTGACAATCAACACAACGATAGTCAGGCGCGTACCCTCTTCTCGCGTCGGCCAGGTGACCTTGCCAATCTCAGCGCGCGTTTCCTTAAAGTACCGTACAATTGCGTTATCAGTTCTTGGAACAGTTGATGACCGGCTCACGATTGACTCCATTTTGTGCGTGAACACAAGAATATGTTCACAACTCCACAAATCTTACCTGCTCATCTACCTCATGCAGCTTTTTGAGCCTGTTTAGGCGGAAAATGACCACCGAGCGGCTGCTGGTGGTCATTTTCTGACAGGCGAGGCAGGACTTGAACCCGCAACCTGCGGTTTTGGAGACCGCCGCTCTGCCAATTGAGCTACTCGCCTAAAGTGTCCGAAAGTATCGGTTCTCTTTCGGACAATCTCAACTTATCCAGAAGGTTACTCGATTACTTCGGTGATAGCGCCGGCAGCGACGGTGCGGCCACCCTCACGGATGGCAAAGCGGCCGCCGGTCTCGATTGCGACAGGCGCAATCAGCTCGACGTCCATCGTCACATTGTCGCCGGGCATCACCATTTCGACGCCGGCCGGCAGGTCGATCGAGCCGGTGATGTCCATGGTGCGGATGTAGAACTGCGGGCGATAGCCCTTGAAGAAGGGAGTGTGACGACCGCCCTCCTCCTTGCGCAAGACATAGACCTCGGACTTGAAGCGTGTGTGCGGCATGATGCTGCCGGGCTTGGCCAGCACCTGGCCGCGGTCGACCTCTTCGCGGTCGATGCCGCGCAGCAGACAACCGACGTTGTCGCCGGCCTGTCCTTCATCGAGCAGTTTGCGGAACATCTCGACGCCGGTGACCGTGGTCGTGTGTGTGGCTTTAATGCCGACGATTTCGACCTCTTCCATCGGATGGATGACACCGCGCTCGACGCGACCGGTGACGACAGTGCCGCGGCCCTTGATCGAGAAGACATCCTCAATCGGCATCAGGAACGGTTTGTCGATTTCGCGTGCAGGGGTGGGGATGTACTCATCGACCGCCCGCATCAGTTCCCAGATCGGCTCATACTCGGGCGCATCGGGATCGTCGGAGCTGCTCTCCAGCGCATGCAGAGCACTGCCGCGCACAAAGGGGATGTCGTCGCCGGGGAACTCATAGACATCAAGCAACTCGCGCAACTCCATCTCCACCAGTTCCAGCAACTCCTCGTCCTCCATCATGTCGACTTTGTTGAGAAACACGACCATGGCCGGCACTTCCACCTGCCGCGCCAGCAGGATGTGTTCGCGCGTCTGCGGCATCGCGCCGTCAGGCGCAGCCACCACCAGAATCGCGCCATCCATCTGGGCAGCGCCGGTAATCATGTTCTTGATGTAGTCGGCATGTCCAGGACAGTCCACGTGCGCATAGTGCCGATTTTCGGTCTCGTATTCTACATGCGCAATGGCGATGGTGATGCCGCGTGCCTTTTCTTCGGGCGCATTGTCGATCGCCTCAAACGCACTGAAATCCGCCATCCCTCGCAGCGCCAACACCTTGGTGATCGCCGCTGTCAGCGTCGTCTTGCCGTGATCCACATGTCCGATCGTCCCCACGTTCACATGGGGCTTGGTCCTCTCAAATACTGCCTTCGCCATTCTTTCTCTCCTGAATGTTTCCCATGTCTGCTATGAAGAATCAAGCAGCCTCGCAACGAAGCTGAAGAATTTTTCGCCATATACGGTTGCTCAGGCGACCCCATATCCAACCGGCTGACAGCCTGCCAGACCGGTACAAGCGTCGCAGCACAAACAAAGGTCATGCGTTCGCAATTGCGTCACTTTTGGGCAGAAGTGCCTCAAACAGTTGTGGCGGCGGCATAGACGCCGCCTCTACAACCTGAACAGTATACGAAATGTCCTGACGGTTGACAAGTCTGGACTCAACTGAAACGGCAAACCTGACTGCAGCGGCCGCATACAAATCAGGCGAACTCCCGCCGCGGCGCGCTAACGTCCGTCTTCTGCGTGTCAGGCTGATAGCTGTCGAACTGCATCGTAAAGGTGCCCCGCCCACTGGTTATCGAGCGGAGTTTCGTCGCGTAACCGAACATTTCCGCCAGCGGTACGATCGACCGCACAGCGGTTACCTTGTTATTATGGGGGGTCAAGCCTTCGATCTGCCCGCGGCGGCTGGCAAAATCGCCCACGATATCGCCGACAAACTCCTCCGGCACGACCGCTTCAACCATCATGATGGGCTCCAGCAGAACGGGGCCGGCCTTAGCCATACCCTCCTTGAACGCCATCGAACCGGCTATTTTGAAAGCGATTTCACTGGAATCGACATCATGGTAGCTGCCGTCCACCAGCGCGGCGCGAACATCCACGACCGGGTAGCCCGAAAGCACTCCGCTTGACATCGATTCTTCGATACCCTTGCGAACCGCGGGGATGTATTCCCTGGGGACTGCGCCGCCGACGATTTTGTCCTCAAACTCGAAGCCCTTGCCCTCTTCGTTCGGCTCCAACTCAATCCAGACATGACCAAACTGTCCGCGTCCACCGGTCTGACGGACGAACCGTCCTTCTGCTCGGGTCGCCTTTGTGATCGTCTCCCGATACGCGACCTGCGGGCGGCCCTCGTTACACTGCACCCGGAACTCTCTCTTCAGACGGTCGACGATAATCTGCAAGTGCAACTCGCCCATTCCGCTTATGATCGTCTGCCCCGTCTGATCGTCGTACCGTACCTGAAAGGTCGGGTCTTCTTCGGCCAACTTTAAGAGGCCGTCGGCCATCTTGTCCTGATCGGCTTTCGACTTCGGCTCAACCGCGATCCCAATCACCGGGGCGGGAAACTCGATTGTTTCCAGCAAAATCTCGTTGGCGCGGTCGCTGAGCGTTTCACCGGTCAGGCTCTGTTTGAGGCCGACAATGGCGGCAATGTCGCCCGCGCGGCATACTTCGATCTCTTCCCGTTTGTCCGCATGCATCTGCAGGAGCCGACCGATTCGTTCTCGTCGGCCTTTGTTGGCGTTGTAGACCATACTTCCCGACGCCAATGTTCCCGAATACACCCGGACATAGGCCAGGCGCCCGACAAAGGGATCAGTCACGATCTTGAAGACGAGCGCGGAAAAAGGTTCTTCCGGATCGGCAAACCGAATCTTCTCTTCCTCTGTCCTGGGGTCAATGCCAACGACCGGCGGCACGTCCAGAGGGCTGGGCAGATAGCGAACAATCGCGTCCAGAAGCGGTTGTACACCTTTGTTTTTCAGAGCCGACCCGCACAGGATTGGCACGATAACATTGCCTATGACGGCAGTGCGCAGGGCCCTGATCAGCTGTTCGTTGCTGATCTCTTCGCCCTCCAGATAGAGCATTGTCAGTTCGTCATCAGTTTCCGCGATCCGCTCAATCATGGCGGCGCGCGCCGCCTCCGCGGCGGCTTCCATCTCTTCCGGAATCGGGGCAGTTTCAGGGGTGGCGCCCAATGCGTCGCTGTAGCGCAGGGCCTTCATCGTAAAGAGGTCGATGACGCCATGGAAATTTTCCTCCGCGCCCCACGGCAGTTGAATGGGCAGCGGGTCCGCGCCGAGGCGGTCGACAATCATGCCAACCGTACGATCAAAGTCGGCTCCCACCCGGTCCATCTTATTCACGAAGCAGATGCGAGGCACATGATAGGTGTCTGCCTGCCGCCAGACGGTTTCCGACTGTGGCTCGACTCCTGCAACAGCGTCGAAAACAACGACGCCGCCATCGAGGACACGCAAGCTGCGCTGTACTTCGGCGGTAAAGTCGATATGGCCAGGTGTATCGATGACATTAATCTGGACTTCTTCGCCGCTGCGGCTGTCAACCCAGTTGGCCGTAATCGCAGCCGCGGTAATGGTAATGCCGCGTTCCCGTTCCTGCGCCATCCAGTCTGTGACAGCGGTTCCTTCATGCACTTCGCCCATGCGGTGAATACGACCGGAATAGAACAGAATTCGTTCCGTTGTCGTCGTCTTGCCGGCGTCTATATGGGCAATAATTCCGATATTGCGGATCTTATGTAATGGTACCTGACTCATCAAATTCACCTAATTTTGTCCTGGTGGGCAGCGTCGCATCCCTTGCCGACCGAGACGCACTAAACTGTCGCGCCCCTTTCAAGCAGAGAATACAATCTGCCGCCCTGCAACGATATAGTGGTGTTGTCCGGCGACAACCTGGCCTCCTCGAACGGCTTACCGCGACCGCCGGCGCCCATGGAGAGCACGCTGGCCCCCGACAAACAGACGACGCAGCCGTCTCACAGGCACCAGAATTCGACGTGCCCTACTTGAGCAGGAACATATACAATCTGCTCAAAAGGCAGCCTGCTGATCCGGCAGCGTCGAATCTCGCTCAACGACATGCTGAGCGCAGAGCGACATCATCCTGTGGCTCGAATGCGCCGTGTATAGTTCGTTTCAGAAGAACATCCAAACCCGGAGGTGTCGGATTTCTTCAAAGTTGTGCCCAGCATGGGCGCCGGACACATCAGGAAAAACCAATTTTTCTGTCTGTACTGCCGCAGCAGGGCTGCCGGGCAGGAACAGTTGCCGTGAAGGCGGGACTCCTAGCGCCTCCTGGCAAAATGGGCAAAGGCTTGATTGGCTTCTGCCATCCGGTGCGTCTCTTCACGCCTGCGAACGGTCTGTCCTTCGCCGCGCGCCGTATCCAGAAGTTCATTCGCCAACCGAGCGGCCATATTGCGGCCGCCCCGCCCTCTGGCATTCTGAATCAGCCAGCGCATGGCCAGGGCCTGCCGCCGGTCTGGGCGGATTTCCATTGGCACCTGATAGGTTGCGCCACCAACGCGCTGCGGTTTGACCTCAACCAGAGGAGTGGCGTTCCTGAGCGCTTCTTCGAAGACTTCCAGTGGTGGACGGTTGGTGCGTTCGGCTATAGTATCCAGTGCGGTATAGACAATTCTGGCGGCCAGACTTTTCTTGCCCCGTTCCATCAGATTGTTGATGAATTTCGCCAGCACAACGCTATTGTGCCGGGGATCGGGCGTGACTCTACGCTTTTCGGGCCGGTTTCTTCGCGGCATTCTACAACTCCATCCTCATAGTTTGCGCCTGCACGCGCCTCTTGAGCAAGGACGCACACAGCCTGTCCCGCCTTGCCAGAGTCGGCGCTTAACGCGGTTTCTTGGTACCGTATTTGCTGCGGCTTCGTTTGCGGTCGTTGACGCCCGTGCTGTCCAATGCGCCGCGCA
This sequence comes from Caldilineaceae bacterium, assembly GCA_965116395.1. GTDB lineage: Bacteria > Chloroflexota > Anaerolineae > Caldilineales > Caldilineaceae > Bin5. The sequence continues at coordinate 1,947,399 of OZ220684.1, read as the reverse complement.
CGATATGATAACGCACGCCGGGCAAATCCCTGACCCGACCGCCGCGTACCAGAACCACACTGTGTTCCTGGAGGTTATGGCCTTCGCCAGGAATATAGGCCGTTACTTCAACGCCATTGGTAAGGCGCACACGGGCTACCTTACGCAAGGCGGAATTGGGCTTCTTGGGTGTTGTCGTTCGCACCTGTGTACAAACGCCCCGTTTCTGGGGGTTGCCTTGCTTGACCCGCTTGGTGCGGCCGGTCAATGTGTTTTGCGTAAAACGCAGCGCAGGCGCGGTCTCTTTCTTCGGCTTGGTCTTGCGGCCCTTGCGGACCAATTGATTTATCGTCGGCAAATGTTTCCTCCCTGGTGGTCATCTCAGCCCACGAAAAGACAGTAGTCTACTATAGCATAACCGGACGGCTGAAGGCAAATCATTATGAGCACGCGGCAAACGCATCCCAATTCGGTCCCCAAAGTAGCTACGATGCCTGCGCACAAAGGCAGCCCCTGCCGATTCAGGCAGCATCACGAGGTTCTTTCCCAATTCGAAACTGCCCAGCCACAACTGATTTGCGATCCTGAATGAGGCGAACGAAGGGGATTGCTCTCTCCCCACTCCTCTATCCTCTCGCTTTGCATTTGGGCGGTCGGGCCTTCGGCCCTCCCTTGTGCAGGGGCTGCGCCCCCGCAACGCCCCCCTACAAAAACATCCCTCACCGACCGTGTTTACTCTTCCCCAGCATCGTGTCTGGCGAACGGTGTCTACTCCCCCACTTGCCGCCTAAACCCACCGACCATCGAACGCTAATCTCCGGTGTTCCCCTGACGACTGGTGCTCCACTGAAAACTAGAAACTGAAAACTAAAACCTGCAGTTCCGCGCCCCCGCAACGCCCCGCCCTGGCTAGCGACCGCGCTCACTCTTCCCCAGCAACGTGTCTGGCAAACGGTGTCTACTCTCTCACCTGCCGCCTCAACCCACCGACCACCGACCGCTAATCTCCGGTGTTCCACTGACGACTGGTGTTCCACTGACCACTAACCACTGATCACTGACCACTGCAGTTCCGACCGTGTCTGCGCATTCCAGCCGCGCCGCTTCAGCAACGCGGCTGCCGCCAACCGAATACGCAATCGGATTGCCTGAATGGCGGCCGCGATAAAGGGCTGGTCAAGGCAGGCACAGGATATGGCTTGATAGTTACCCCAATGCAACTGCCCTCGGTTAGGGCATATCAGGTCGAGCTAAGTCGAACCAGGTCGAGGTCATTTTCCGGACTTTACGGTCGGCCCCAACATCTGGCCCTGCCGCGCTTGTCAGGTCCGCCCGAATTGCAGAGGCCCGAATTGCAGAGGCCCGAATTGCACAGGATCGCGGCCGCAAACTGTTTGGGCTCCAAGGCGCGACTTTTCCGCATGGTCGCGAAATGGCGCTGGCTGAGGAACTGCTGAGATTGAACCAGTGCTAAGAGCTCTCGACGAGAGATGTACAAGAGATCACAAGAGATGCACAAGAGAACACGAGCGAACAAGAGAATGAGGTTCTTAAGAAGACGAGCAGAGGCTAAAGAACAAATCTCGATGAGGATGCTGTAGTTTCTCAGGCAATTGCAGGTGCGGGGCAGATTGTTCGCCCGACGCCGAGTGCCAAAAGATGGCGTTGACGGAGGCATCTTGCGGTGGCGGCTTCGGGCAGTGAGGAATCAACTAGTGAGGGCGGCAAGACCGGACAAAAAGCGAGAGTGGAAGAGTCGGCGTCTTCCACTCTCGCTTGCAAACTTCAATTGGTTCTTAGCTTAGATCGACGTTAATCTCTTCGCTTTCTTCGTCCTTCAGATTGTTGAGGTCGAAGTCGAGCTCTTCGTCTTCGGCGTTGCCGCCAAAGCCGGACAGCATCCCCAGCGGCCCGATTCCCATTTCCGCCAAACCGGAGATCTCGGCCAGATCCAGATCCGGATCGTCCAGGTCGAATTCCAGCTCGCTCAGTCCTTCATCGACGTCTTCGTGCTGTTCGGCCAACTGATCAGCCACCTGCTGCTTCTCTTCTTCCCACATGCGGCGGGTACGGAAGCCGGAGCCGACCGGGATCAGCTTGCCGATAATGACATTCTCCTTGAGTCCTCGCAACTCGTCCCGTTGCCCTTGCACAGCGGCATCGGTGAGGACGCGAGTGGTTTCCTGGAAGCTGGCTGCAGCCAGGAAGCTTTCGGTATTCAAGGCGGCCTTGGTCAACCCCAGCACGACCGGCTCGGCTTTGGCCGGGCGGCGGCTGAGGGTGATCGTCTGGTCGTTTTCATCCTCAAATAGGAAACGGTCCACCAGTTCGCCCGGCAGGAATTCAGTGTCGCCGGTCGCCCGGATCATCACACGCCGCAGCAGCTGACGCAAAATCACCTCAATATGCTTGTCGTGGATGGCGACGCCCTGGCTGCGATACACCTGCTGCACCTGTTCCAACAGGTACAACTGACAGGCTTCCCGGCCCTGAATGCGCAGGATTTCCCGCGGATTCTTTGAGCCTTCGGTCAGCTGCTGGCCAGCGTTCACCTCTTCACCTTTCTCCACCCGCAAGCGGGCATTGGCGGGGATATCGGTCTCCCATACCAGGGAGTCTTCTCGACGGATGACGACCTGCCCGTTTTCCGCGAAGATCTGGCCTTCCATGCCTGCCATTAGCCCCTGCCCATCCCCGTCTCCGTTGCGGGCGATGACCGTATCTTCCTGCACGCGGTCATCGGAATCGACCATCAACTGATAGCCCTCGGGGATGGCGATTTCGCGTCGGTTGAGTTCGGTGCGGCTCACTTTCAGCATACGCTGATCGCCTTCCCACCAAATATCAACCTTGCCATCGATTTCGCTGATGACAGCTTCACCTTTGGGGTTCCGCACCTCGAAGAGCTCCTCGACGCGAGGCAAACCCTGTGTGATGTCATCACTGCCGGCCACACCGCCGGTGTGGAAGGTGCGCAGCGTCAGCTGCGTACCGGGCTCGCCGATCGACTGGGCCGCGATAATGCCGACCGCCTCGCCCTGCTCCACAGTTCCCCCTCGGGCCAGGTCGGTGCCATAACATTTCTTGCAGAGGCCAAAGCGGGATTCACAGGTCAGCGGGCTATAGACGAATGCCCTTTCCACCTCATAGCGTTCTATGGTTGCCAGGGCGGCCTCGTCGATGACGGTATCGCGTTCAAGCAGCGGTCCATCGGCATCCGGCGGGATGATCGCGGCCGCAAGAGTACGTGTGGCTATGCGGTCGGCGAAGCTCTCGCCCATCGCTCTTGAACCTGCGGCATCGATCCAGATGCCGACATTGGTGCCGCAATCGTCCTCGGTCACGATTACATCCTGGGCGACATCTACCAGGCGGCGGGTCAGATAGCCGGCATCTGCAGTGCGCAAGGCGGTATCCGCCAGGCCTTTGCGTCCGCCGTGTGTGCTGAGGAAATATTCCAGCGCGGTCAACCCTTCGCGGAAGTTGGAGCGAATCGGCAAAGGAATGATGCGCCCATTGGGGCCGGCAATCAGGCCGCGCATACCGGCCAACTGCCGCACGGTATTGACACCGCCCTTGGTGGAACCGGAATGGGCCATTGCACCCAGCCCCTCAAGCGGGCTGAGCAGTTTACGCACCGCAGCCGTTACTTCGTCAGCGGCCCGTGTCCACAGCTCAACCGTCTTTTCGTACAGCTCTTCCTCAGTGATCAGGCCGCGCCGGTACTGGCGTTCGGTCTGCGCCACCTCTTCCGAGGTGCGCTCAACGATCGTATCCTTTTCATGCGGCACCTGAATATCACTGACCGCAATTGTTATGCCGGATCGGGTGGCGTATTCGAAACCCAGATCCTTGATATTGTCTACTGTTACGGCTGTCACTTCCCGGCCCAGATGCTTGTAGCAGAGGTCAATGATCTCATTGACACCCTTTTTATCGAGAAGCTTGTTGACGAACCATAACTCCTCCGGCAGGGCTCGGTTGAAGATGATACGACCGATCGTGGTGCGGAAGATTCGGTCTTTCGGCCAGTCGGCCCCCAGCAAGCGCAGTTTTCGCAGGGCGTCCCGCACCTCTGTCATGGCTGCCTGCCCAAACGCCGGGATCTCCTGGATCATGTGGCGTTCGCCCTGGGCATAGATGTCCATCAACTCGCCGACGGTGGCGATGCCGTGTTCCTTCAAGGCATCCATTACCCGTTCGCTCACTTCTGTCGACTCGATCGGCTGCACGTCGAAACGGGTTGTAAAGCGCGCCCGGATCGAATCGCGCAATTTGATATGCCCGAGGCTATAGATGTAATCCGCTTCATCCATCGAGCTGAAGATCGGCAGTTCCGCGTCCGGTGTCGACTCGTTTTCTTCGGTGGTCAGGTAGTAGACACCCATCACCATGTCTTTAGACGGGCCCACGATCGGTTCACCGCTGCTGGGCTTGAGCAGATTCTGGCTGGACAGCATCAGTTGCCGGGCTTCATCAACCGCAGACTGGCTCAGCGGCACATGCACGGCCATCTGATCGCCGTCGAAATCTGCATTGAAGGCATCACAGACCAGCGGATGCAGCTGAATTGCGCTTCCCTCTACCAAGGTTACTTCAAAGGCCTGAATGCCCAGGCGATGCAGCGTGGGCGCCCGATTCAACAGCACCGGCCTTTCTTTGCAGATCTCCTCCAGCTCGTCCCACACTTCTGACTGCTGGCGATCTACCATGCGCTTGGCGCTCTTGATATTGTGCGCGTAGTTATCCTCCACCAGGCGACGCATGACGAAGGGTTTGAACAGTTCCAATGCCATTTTTTTCGGTAGGCCGCACTGGTGCAGTTTCAGCGTCGGGCCGATAACAATGACCGACCGGCCGGAGTAATCGACGCGTTTCCCCAACAGGTTGCGGCGGAAGCGGCCCTGCTTACCTTTGAGCATATCGCTCAGGCTCTTGAGTTTGCGCTTGCCACTGCGGCTGACTGCCCGGCCCCGCCGCCCGTTGTCGATGAGACTGTCGACCGCTTCCTGCAACATGCGTTTTTCGTTGCGGACGATGACATCGGGTGCCCCGAGGTCAAGGAGACGCTTGAGACGGTTGTTGCGGTTGATCACGCGCCGGTACAGATCATTGAGATCGCTGGTGGCGAAACGGCCACCGTCCAACTGCACCATCGGCCGCAATTCCGGCGGAATCACCGGCAAGATCGTCAACACCATCCACTCGGGTCGGTTGCCGCTTTTGCGGAAGTTTTCCACGACGCGCAGACGTTTGGCGGCCTTTTTACGGCGCTGCTTGCTCTTGGTGGTAAATATCTCCTGGCGCAACTCTTTTGCCAGTGCGTCCAGATTGACTTTGGCGACAATATCGCGGATCGCCTCGGCGCCCATTCCCGCCTTGAAGATGTTGCCCCAGCGATCGGCCAACTCGCGATAGCGGGTCTCGGTCAGGAGCTGCATTTCGTCCATGCTTTTCAGCTCGTCCAACTCCGCTTCGGCGCCGGTTTGCAGCCGGCCCCGCTGTTCGGCCACATCTTCGCGCAACTTTTCAAGCAATTCGTCCAATTCCTGGCGAATGTGTGTCTGCTTGGACTGGATCAGAACGCGAATATCTGACTTCTCTTCATCGGATTCAAACTGAAGCGAGTCCAACCGTTCCTGCACATAGTCGTTGACAGTTCGTTCATGCTCGGCGGTGACGGTCTCTTTGGCCGAGATGATGGCGGCTTCCACCCAATCCAGGTGCTTATCTTCCGGTGCTTTCTTGCCGGTATTGCTCTGAATCCAGTCCTGAAGCCGTTGGGCCTGGCTGATCGCCTCTGACGAAGAACGGTTGATGCGTTCATCGAGTCTCGCAATCTGAGACTGTTCATCTTCGTCCAACTCGTCCAGCCGGCTCTGCGCGCTGGCTTCTACGACGTCGATCTGTTCCTGTGATTCGTTATCCAATCGGGCTATCCCCATCTGCAGCTCTTTTTCGAGACGCTGGATGGCCCGGCCGCGCGCGTCTTCGTTCACGTCGGTGATGATGAACTGAGCGAAGTACAGTACTCGCTCCAGATGACGGGGGCTGATGTTCAGGAGCAGACCCAGGTGGCTGGGGACGCCCTTAACATACCAGATATGGCTAACCGGCGAGGCCAGTTTTATATGGCCCATGCGTTCGCGACGCACCCGCTGCGGCGCCACCTCCACACCGCATTTGTCGCAGACGATGCCCTTATAGCGGACGCGTTTGTACTTGCCGCAGGCACATTCCCAATCCTTCTGCGGCCCGAAGATGCGTTCACAGAACAAGCCGTCCCGCTCCGGCCGCAGCGTACGATAGTTTATCGTCTCCGGCTTCGTTACTTCGCCAAAGCTCCATTCGTCAATCTGATCCGGGGAGGCAAGAGAGATGCGAATTGCGTCAAAATCTCGAACTTCCATTTTGGCTCCTTTTCGTTTCACCCGCCGCCAAATGTGCAGCAGTTTGGGTCGGCGACGGCCTCAAGGTGGTCGGTAACTTCTTTGACCACCGGGCGCTGTACACTACTCGATCGTCGCCAAGTGCGCAGTAGATGCAGTCGGCGACGGCCTCAGTCCGCGGCGTGTTTACTCGCTGCTGCGACTCATTGGGCTGGGAACGTTCAGGCTGAAGCCAAGGTGCGGCAGACGATCCTCGACTTCATCTTTGCCTAGCTGTATCACTTCATTCTTGTCGTTAATCACTTCGATCGAAAGAGCCAGACTCTGCAATTCTTTCACCAGTACCCGGAAACTTTCCGGCACACCGGGGCTCTGAATCTCATCGCCCTTCACGATTGCCTCATAGGTTTTCACCCGGCCGGTAGTATCGTCCGACTTAATTGTCAGCATCTCCTGCAATGTGTAGGCAGCGCCGTAAGCCTCCAGCGCCCATACCTCCATCTCGCCGAAACGCTGGCCACCGAACTGCGCCTTGCCGCCCAACGGTTGTTGCGTGACCAGGCTGTAGGGGCCCGTGCTGCGGGCGTGGACTTTGTCCTCTACCAGATGGTGCAGCTTAAGCATCTGCGCGATCCCAATCGTGACGTGGGCATCGTACGGTTCACCCGTTTTGCCATCGAAGAGTTTCTGTTTGCCCGTCGTCGGCAGCGGCCAGCCAACCTGTCTCGAGAACTGTTGCGCAGTGGCCCTCATCTCTTCGAGCCGCGTCTCATCCAACTGTTCTTCCTCCATCAGGATGGGGTCGTCAGCTACGTCTGGCAGAGCGGCGCCGTCCGGCTCGCAGCCATGATAGAGCATCCACTCGCGCAAGGAAACATAGCGGGCATAACGGTCCGAATCATCCGACCTGGTTTGCGGGACGACACGCTCCGCATCATACCCCTTATCCTGCAGCCATTCAGCCAGGGCGGAATTGCGCGCGTATTTGTCGTCGAAGAACAGACTTTCAGGCTCATAGCCGCGCGGCTCCAGCCATTCCAGCAGATAGAGACGGCGAGCATCGTTGTCGTCCATCAGGGATTCGCTGTCGATTTCCTGTTCGCGAACAGATGCCCATGCCCGCTGCGTGACATCCTGCCAGGCTTGGTCGATCAACCAGGCCCGCGCCAGCTCGGATTCGATCTCGTCTTCCTGTGCGCCGTCGAATACGGGCGTTTCCGCCATGAAGCCGAGACGGTCGGCTGCCCATCCCAGATGGGTCTCCAGAACCTGTCCGATATTCATGCGTCCGGGCACACCCAGTGGATTCAGGATAATGTCGATCGGTGTGCCGTCATCCAAAAAGGGCATGTCTTCCACGGGTACCACCCGGGAGATTACGCCTTTGTTGCCATGCCGCCCGGCCATCTTGTCGCCTTCGGTCAGACGGCGGCGCTGGGCGATGCTGACGCGCACCATCATTTCCACCCCCGCGGGCATGTCCTGGTGATCTTCGCGCGTGAATACTTTGATATCCACCACCTTGCCGCGTTCACCATGGGGGAGCCGCAGCGAGCTATCCTTTACCTCACGCGCCTTCTCGCCGAAAATCGCTCGCAGCAGCTTCTCTTCCGGCGTCAGCTCGGTCTCGCCCTTGGGCGTTATTTTTCCAACCAGAATGTCTCCGGCGGCAACTTCAGCGCCGATCCGGATGATGCCATCCTCATCCAGATGTCGCAGCGCATCTTCACCCACGTTGGGAATATCGCGGGTGATCTCCTCCGGGCCAAGTTTCGTTTCTCTGGCTTCAATTTCGTGCTTTTCAATATGTACAGAGGTGTATTTGTCGTTTTCGACCAGCCGTTCGCTGACCAGGATGGCGTCTTCGTAGTTGCCGCCTTCCCAACTCATATAGGCCACGAGCACGTTCTGCCCCAGCGCCAGTTCGCCGTTCTGCGTGGAAGAGCTGTCTGCCAGCACCGTGCCGGCTTCAACCAGGTCTCCCTTTTGGATCGTCGGACGCTGATCGATGCAGGTGCTCTGATTGCTGCGATTGTACTTGCGCAGCGGATAGGTATGCTCGGTGCCGCCCTCCTCCTGGATGACGATTTCAGTATTGACCACGCGAATGGCCTCGCCAGCCTTGCGGGCGACGACCACCTGGCCCGAATCAACAGCAGCCTGCCACTCCATGCCGGTGCCGACAATCGGCGCATCCGGCTGCACCAGCGGCACAGCCTGCCGCTGCATATTGGAGCCCATCAATGCGCGGTTGGTATCATCGTGCTCCAAAAAGGGAATCAAAGCAGCGGAAACGCCCACAACCTGTTTGGGCGAAACGTCCATAAATTGGATGCGCTGCGGTTCTTCGAAGCGGAACTCCTCGGCCTGGCGCACAGAGGGGCGCCTATTGAGAAAGTGGCCGGCATCGTCCAGCGGTGTCGAAGCCTGGGCGATCGAGGAGCGCTCCTCGGTATCGGCGTTCAGATAGATGACCTCTTCACCTACGAAAGGACGCACCCGGATCTCGGTCAGGTCTTCAAGAGCGGCGATGCGCTCGGCCTGCTCCGGCGTCAGTTCCGTCTCTACTTCGGCGATAAGCTCGCCGCTGTCGGGGTCGCTGATTTCTTCGGCGAGCGTGCGTCCTGTCAACGCATCGACCTGGTTTTCTACCGCATTTATGACGCGGCGGTAGGGCGTTTCAATGAAGCCGAAATCATTGATGCGCCCATATGTAGCCAGATACCCAATCAGGCCGATATTGGGGCCTTCCGGCGTTTCAATCGGACAGATGCGTCCGTAGTGGCTGTAATGGACGTCGCGCACGTCGAAGCCGGCTCGCTCCCGGCGCAGGCCGCCGGGACCCAAGGCGCTCAGACGGCGCTTGTGGGTCAACTCGGCGAGCGGGTTGGTCTGGTCCATGAACTGGCTCAACTGGCTGCTGCCGAAAAACTCCCGTGTGGCCGCCACAACCGGGCGAATGTTAATCAGGCTCAGCGGCGTCACCTGCTCCGGCTCGCGGATCGACATGCGTTCGCGCACGACCCGCTCCATGCGCAAGAGACCGATGCGCAACTGGCTCTGAATCAGTTCACCGACCGTCTTGATGCGCCGATTCCCCAGATGATCGATGTCATCGGGCATCTCGCGGCCATTGTTAATGTCAATAATGCGGCGAACGACCGCCACGATATCTTCGTTTGTCAGAATGCGCGTGGTGAGAGGTTCCTCCTGCTCCAACTTGCGATTGAGCTTGTAACGGCCCACCCGCCCCAGGTCGTAACGACGGGGAGTGAAGAGCAGATTCTGCAAAAAATTGCGCGCGTTATCCAATGTCGCCGGGTCGCCGGGCCGCAGCTTCTTATAAAATTCAAGCAGCGCGTCGTCAACCCCTTTCTGCCGGTCCTCGGTCGGATTCGCGGTCGGGTCCCGCTCCAGGGTCGCCTCGATGAACGGGTGGTCTTCATTGTCATCAACGTCCGAGAACAGTTCCCGGATCTCTTCATCCGTGCCGAAGCCGATGGCCCGCAGCAGAATTGTTGCCGGCAACTTGCGTTTGCGATCGACCTTGACGCTGACGATATCCCGTTTGCTGGTCTCGAACTCCAGCCAGGCGCCCCGCAGGGGAATCAACTTGGTACCGGTCAGGTCGCGCCCTGTGCTGCGATCTTCTTCGACCGTGAAGTAGACCCCGGGCGAGCGAATCAACTGACTGACCACGACCCTTTCACTGCCATTGACGATAAAAGTGCCGGAATCGGTCATCAGTGGGAAATCGCCCATAAAGACTTCTTGCTCACTGATTTCACCGGTGTCGTTATTGACGAGTCTTACCTCGACCCACAACGGCGCGGAATAGGTGATATCGCGTACCCGGCAGGCCTCCTCCGTGTGCTTGGCGTCATCGAAGCGGAAGTTGCCGAAATGCAGTTCAAGATGTTTGTTGAAACTGACGATCGGCGAAATCTCTTCAAAAAGCTCTTTCAGTCCTTGCGTGCGGAACCATTCAAAGCTCTGAAGCTGAATCTCGATGAGCCGGGGCAGTTCGATCAAATTGGAAGTCCGCGAATAGGACTTCCGCTGCGTCTTGGCGCCAACACCGTTTCCAAGGGCAGTATGAATCATATGGCGCATGCTCCTTTGCTGTACACTGTCGCCGATCTCTCCAACCTACACGAATTTCTGTCAATCCGGACTACACCTAAAGATTGTAGAAACGAAGATGCAAGCTCCTCTCGCGGCGGAACGCGCCGGTATCCAAACCGTTCGTCCGCCGCCAAGCGCCTGGCGTTCAAAAGCGCAGGCGGCGGCCAGATGGCTGTATTCGCCTAAGCCGCGGGTAGAGTCCGTTGTTGGGGTGGGGTTTAATCTTGTGGGTTCGGATCATGGCTCGCAATGCCGGATGGCAGTTCCAGAGTTTGTCCAATCTTCGCGAATCTTGCTGCCGCTGGTTCTCTCCACTTTGCCGAAACACGTGAACGATAAACAGTTGAATGTTCTCCCGCCGCCAAGCGCGCAGTAAAAGCGGTCGGCGGCGTCTTGCATCGGCAGCGGCCTCAGCGGAGATTGTGCCAGCTACTTGCGTTCTGGTACGGTCCCCCACATTTGAGGTCTGCAGGTAACAAACGGAACCGAGCCAACCAGTTCTCACCCTGAACTATAAAGTATAAGGCATACGCGAAGCCTTGTCAAAATCCTGATGTTAACGGATATATTTCAGTTTCTTGGAAACAGGTAAACAGCCATACCTTGTATGCAAATTCATCTGCGTTTTCAGCTTCCCGTTCCTGGTAACCTCATTGGGCGGCGGCCGCGGTTCTTCTGGATATCGGAAGCTACTCAGCCATACCCCGTGTGCGCTCTCATTCAAGTTCTGAGTTTCTGGGTAACTACTCAGCCGCAACTGAACCGCAACCCTCTCCCCTGACCGCTGACCCCTGACCGCTGACCCCTGACCCCTGTAGTATGGGCGGTCGGGCCTTCGGCCCTCCCTTGTGCAGGGGCTGCGCCCCCGCAACGCCCCCCTACAAAAACATGCCTCACCGTCCTTACGCCCTCATTCCAGCAGTGCGCCATACCAACCTGACGCCAGCCAACCGGATACGCAATAATACAGCCTCAATCGCGGCGATGATGAAACTCTGTTCAAGACAGATTCTCTTTCCGGCTAAGTCGCTGCATTTCTGGCAACTGGTAACCAAACTCCTACAAGGTACTGGGATCGGGAGGAGGGCCAGAATGCCGGAATCCTCACTTACAGGACTGGAGGATTCTCAGGCCTGCTTGAGTATGTCTTTGCGGTCTTTTATACCATCTGTAATCCCTTCCTTGACCAACCTTTGTCTCATATGAGCATTCCTTCAACCCGGCCGGCGTTCAGGCTATTCCGTTAAGCATCTGGTTGGCCGCAGCCGTGGTTGGCAGCCGGCATGCTGCGATGAAAGCGTAAGATTCGGTCGGCGTGTTCACGAGGAGGACGTTGCCGGCGGTCTTCTCCCGCATAAGGGAGGGCCGCAGGTCCGACCGCCCATAGCAGGCAGCGAGAGCGCATCTTCGTCTGCCTGGCACAGGGTCGCGAACCGACCTCGGCTCAGCAGTCTCGAAGTAAGCAGAAGAGTGTAAACAAGCGTCCGGACAAGGCCAAAAACAGCCGCTGAAATCGCGCCCGGCCTACGCCTTCCGCCATCGGCGCCGCATGTCCATCCCTGCCCTCGAAGTCAAATTTCTCCCCCTGAGCGACCCGGTTTCGGCGACTTCCGTGCAGCTCAGCTGGCTATGGGCGCAGGCCCCCGCGAACGCTCCTGAAACAGACCTGATATGAGTCCTGGGCAATTTACATACGATATGCCTACGATATAAAAGGCCCGCTGGCCGCACACGTGAACTGACACGCCGAATCCATCCAATTATCGCGGTCTACTTCTAACAAATCTCCGGCGAGAGTCGCTGGATTTCGGCAATCTGATCTATGGTCGCGTCGAACGGCAGAAATACACCTTTCACCAGATAACAGACAGCCAAAAAGAGAGTCAGAATGCTGGCTCATAAGCCTGCCAGCGACGACAAAACAACCGGAATGAATGGTCCGGAATTTGAATTCTCGGATGGCCCCGAGTTCGAAAGCAATCTGCGGCTGAAACTGTTTCTGGGAAGGATCACATCCGTTTTTGTCAGAATACGTTTTGTGCTATCGTTTTTGCTATGGGACAATATGGGAGAAAGTGGGGCGTTTCCCCTAACATTCTGAAGAGACTTTCGTGTTGCGCTTTGGCCCACCCATTTGCCGCCGAAATATTCTTCACTTTCCCTGACAAATCTGTTGAAGCGAGATGTTAGATGCGCCCCGGCTCTAACGGGATGCGCACAGAGTAACTATTCGGAAAATTATGTTTCTCGGTGAGTTCAGTCACAACCTGGATAGTAAAGGGCGGGTCACGATTCCTGCCAAATTCCGGCACCGGCTCATGCCCGGTCTGGTGGTGACGCGTAACCCTACCGGCGGCTGCCTGATGATGATGCCACTTGAAGAATGGCAGAATGTTGCGGCTCGGGTCAGCGCGCTGCCGCTGATCGACCAGCGTACCGCGCAACTGCGGCGGGCACTGTTCAGCGCCGCCGAAGATCTGAAACCCGATCGGCAAGGGCGCATCCTGATCAGCCAACGCCTGCGGGAGTTCGCCGGCATCGAGAACGAGGTGATTATCGCCGGGATGAATACATACATTGAGCTCTGGAACCCGGCCCAGTGGGAGGAGCAGATGCTGACGCCCTTGCAGCTCGGAGAGGATCTCTTTGCCGCCTTGGGAGTCTGAGCGATCGGTACCGCGCCGACCCGCGGCGGGCATGCAAGACGTCTCTGGTGAGCAGAAGGGTCTGCAGCACAGCCCCGTTCTGCCGGATGAAGTACTGACCGGCCTGAACGTTCAAGCGGGGGGACGTTTCATCGACGGAACCCTGGGCGGTGGCGGCCATACCCAACTTCTGCTGCATCATACGTGCCTCGCCGGAACAGGGGCGCATCAAGAATCTTATGTAGATAAGATTGGCGGTGGGCTAAAGGCCCGCCGCCAAGTTCCCAAAGATGGGGTCGGCGACGGGAAAATACTGGGTTTGGATGTTGATCCCGCGGCCATCCGACGAGTTGGGAAGCGCTTTCCCGACGAAATCAGTGCCGGCAGATTGAGCGTGGCCCAGGCGCCGTTTGACCAGATAGGCGAAATCGCCCGCCAGCGGGACTTTACCGGGGTTGACGGTATTCTGCTTGATCTGGGCCTCAGCAGTTTTCAACTGGATACGCCGGCGCGCGGGTTTGCGTTTCGGCACGACGGCCCTCTGGACATGCGCTTCGATCCATCTACAGGGTTCAGCGCAGCCGACCTGATAAACAGCAGAAGTTGGGAGGAGATTGCCGACATCCTGTACCAGTATGGAGAGGAACGACAGAGCCGCCCGATAGCGCGTGCCATCGTTGCCAATCGCCCGGTTTCGACAACCGCTGAACTGGCGGACATTGTACGCAGGGCAGTGCGCCGCCGCGGCCGACAGAAAATCCATCCGGCCACCCGTACATTTCAGGCGCTGCGCATCGCGGTCAACGACGAACTGGGACAGATCGAGCGGACCCTGCCGCAAATTCCTCCACTGCTGCGGCCTGGAGGACGGGTTGCAATTATCTCTTTTCACAGTCTGGAAGACCGGTTGGTCAAGGAATGGATGCGTGACAACGCCAGGAAATTTCGGCCCGATCCGACTCTGCCGACCGGTGGTCAGGAGCAGATTCCCGTTCTGGCGATATGTAACAAAAAACCGATTGTGCCGACAGCCGCTGAAATCGAGAGAAACCCCCGCAGTCGTTCGGCCAGGCTGCGCATCGCCGAAAAATTGCCCGAACTGTGATTGAGCTGTCTGGCCGTGTGTTTGTTGTGCGTGATTCAGCAGGATAAAGCTTTTGCCAACACCGACCATAAATCTGCACCGCGCCGGGCGCCCTTCTCAAACAGGGGCGCAGCGCAACAATGACGAGCAGGTTTGGCGCCCAGCCGACCGGGGAGAAGCGAGGGAGGAAGGAGGCTGGGGACCTAACAGCATGCAACCATCCAATCAGTCCCGCTTTCGAGTTCTGCGCGGTTTGGTATGGCTCGATGATATCGTGCCCTTGCCGCAGACGCTGAGAGGGTACCTCCTCTTTGTGCTGGCTTTGACGGTCGTTTGCGGACTGGCTGTTTTTCAGGTCTGGACCTCGCTGCGGATTACGCAGGCGCGCGGCGAGTTGGAGGCACTGCGGGTACAGTTCAGCCTCGTTGAACAGAGGAATGCTGAACTGCTGTGGCAAATTGGCCAGCGCACAACGCTGGAACAGGTGCAAACGCGGGCGGTCCAACTCGACTTTCGTCCGGCTCTGGAACGCAACTACATCCCGAGCCCGTATAAGGCGAGCGGCGCCGCTGTGGCTGCCGCCGATTCCAGTGGATCGGGCGCTGGACAGCAAACGAGCCGGCAGACAGTGAATTCGCTCACTGTCGATCAGCCACCGGCAAAGGCAGGGGAACAGACAGAGTTCTCTGCCAACCCAACCGGTGGCCCGGGGACAGCGCAACGGCGCCCCGCGACTGATACGACGGGTCCTGCCGGCGCCGGGACGAATGTACCCGCTGCGGACGAGCCGTCCTTCTGGTCTGTGACCGAACGGCTCCCGGCAGCGGAATTCGAGCAGTATGTGTCCGGCTGGCAACAACAGGTCAACGAAGGCTGGCAGTCTGTCCGCCTATGGAGCGATCCGCTGCTCGAACGGGCCAGCGATTTTATCCTGGGCCAGTTGAAACAACGCTGATAATTCCCGCCGCCAAGCGCCCGAAGATGGCGTCGGCGGCGTTGAAGTTAGTGGTCAGAGTTTCGTGACCACCGTAGTTTTGGAGAGACCCTGGATGCGTGCACGGAACCGAGCCGCCCGTCCCGCAAGTGGACACGGCTTCGGCCCTCTATTTTCCAGCCGCCAAGTGCCCGAAGATGGGGCCGGCGGCCTCGACAGTAGTGCCCTGAACCGGGCAGTGTCCGATCGCGCCCCTCTTGAACAGGAGCGCGGCCAGCAGCCCACTGCGGCAGACGAAGTCTCCAAAATATGGCGTATCGGCTTTATCGGAGTCTTGCTGACCGGGCCGCTGCTGCTGTTGATTCTGCGGTTGCTGGACATGCAGGTTATGGGCTGGCAGCAATACGAGCCGCCCAAGGCGGTGGCATCCGGACGCAATACGGTTGATGACACCACCTCGTGGGGGGTGATCGTCGATCGTGACGGCAATCTGCTCGCCGCCGACCGGTTCACGTACCGGATCACGGCAACGCCCAAATTTATCTCGTCAGCTGATTTCGGTGAAATCGCGCAACGGCTCGCGTACGGCATCGGTGTCCCTCCTCTTCAGATTGAAAATCTGTTGACGGAAAACAGCGACAGGGACTATCTGATTATTGCGCCCGATATCGATTTTGATAAGGGTCAACAGCTGCTCGCCGAACGGCAGCAGCGATTGTCCGAAAGGGATTTCCTGCTGGAGCATATCCACATCGCGGCCCATCCCCGACGCTTCTATCCACAGGGAATGCTTGGCAGCCAGATTCTGGGATTTCTCAATGCTGAACGGGTGCCGGTGCTGGGTGTCGAGCGCTACTATCGGAACTTTCTGTCCAGTGATGGCGTTGGTCTTCCGCCGGGACGCCAACTGCCCCGTGCAGAGCTTGACGATAACATCCTGCGCTTTCTGCCCAGCGGCAATGGCAAGGGCCTGGTGTTGACCATCGACCGCACCGTCCAGCATATCATCGAAGAGGAGTTGCGCGTAGGGGTCAACCTCTACCGGGCCGAGTCAGGCACGGTCATTGTCATGGACCCAAAAACGGGCGCGATTCTGGGGATGGCCAACTGGCCGACTTTCGACGGCAACAGCTTCGAGGAAGGGGACCCCAGCACATTCACGAATGTAGCAATCAGCGCCCAATTTGAACCGGGGTCGGTATTTAAACTGATCACGGTCGCAGCCGCCCTTGATATCGACGCAGTCGAGGAGTCGAGCGTTTTCGTCGATACCGGCGCAATCTCCGTGGAAGGCCACACGATTCAAAACAGTGACCGCAAGGCTGTCGGCGAACTGTCGGTCGCTGACGCCGTGGCCCATTCCAACAATGTGATTACCGTTCAGATCGCGCAGAAGGTCGGCGCCGAGATTTTCTACGATTATGTCACCCGTTTCGGATTTGGCACTGAAACAAAAGTCGACCTGAGCGGTGAAGCGTCCGGCCAGGTCAGAAATACCGAAGCCCCGAACTGGGGCGTATCCGACCTGGCCACCAACAGCTTTGGCCAGGGCATTGCGGTTACACCCATTCAGATGATCAGCGCAGTGGCCGCCATCGCCAACGGCGGCAAGTTGATGCGACCGCACATTGTGCAGAGCCGGATAGCCAACGACTACGCTATGGTGACCCAGCCGACAATGGTCTACCAGGTTATCAGCCCGGAAACGGCAATTCGGATGAAAGAGATGATGGTGCATGTCGTTAATAATGGGAACCAGATGGGCCAGGTATCCGGCTATAGGGTTGCCGGTAAGAGCGGTACCGCGGAAATCGCCACGGAAGAGGGCTACATTCAGGACGAGACGATCGCCAGCTTTATCGGGTTTGCGCCGGCCGAAGACCCGCAGTTTGTCGTAATGGTGAAGCTGGACCGGCCGGACCCGGGCATCAGCCGCTGGGCAGCCTATACAGCGACGCCGATCTTCAGCCGCATCGCCCACCGCCTGTTCGAGCATCTGAATATCCCGCCGGATGCTGTCCGGCTGTCGGATGAAAGTCAGAGCATTTTCTGTTTGTCCGCCGCCCAGTGCGGAGAGACGCAGGCGTCGGCCTCTGGGCCGGCTGCAGAGCCTTCCAGTCAGTGAATCACAGTTGGTTGCCGGTGGCCGGTTCAGCGACGAGCCACTGCTGTTCAAAGGAATCTGAATCGGTGGCAGACCGACCAAACGTAGAGACTTTTATCACCCAACATACACTCTGGCAGGCGCTGACGGGGACGCCGCCGCCGCAGGCGTTGACGCCCCGGCCCATCAGTTGTGCGGTCCTGGACAGCCGCGACGTCGAAGCAGGGTCTCTGTTTATTGCATTCAGCGGCGCGCGCACAGACGGCCACAGATTCATCGGCCAGGCGCTGGCCGGCGGCGCTGATGCAGTCATCTGCGAAGAGCGGGGCCTTGGCCAGCTGCGCGCAACCGATGCGCTGCTGGTCGACTGCCGCGGCCGACTTGGAGAGGGCGAAGAAAAGAAAGAAGAGAGCGACCAACCGAACCGCGCGCGGCCGCGGCTTTGTTTTCCTTCTGCGCAGTTTGAACCCGGCCGCGCCATTGCCTACATCGTACCCGACGCCAATACGGCTCTACAGGCCGCAGGCATCTTTCAACGGCTGCATCGCACCCGACCGGATCTGCGGGTGATCGGCGTGACCGGCAGCGTAGGCAAAACCAGCACAAAAGAGTTGGCTGCTTCGGTTCTCGCCCAACGCTACCGCACCCATCACAACACCGGCAATCTCAACAGCGAACAGGGGTTGCCGCTGGCTCTCCTGGGGTTGCACACGAGCCACGAGCGCACAGTGTTGGAGATGGGGATGTACGATTTGGGCGAAATCCGCCTGCTCTGCAGCCTGGCGCGGCCCCAGGTCGGCGTTGTGACGAATGTCGGCCCGACCCATTTGGAGCGGCTGGGCACGATAGACCGGATCGCACAAGCTAAGGCCGAGCTCGTGGAGGCTCTGCCCAACGCGCAGAACGGGGGCGTAGCCATTCTGAACCGCGACGACGCACGCGTTCGGGCCATGGCGGCGGTCACCGCTGCCCGGCCTTTTTTCTATGGCCTCAGCGCTGAAGCGGATCTGTGGGCCGACGAGATCGAAAGCCTGGGCATGGAAGGCATCCGCTTCCGTTTCCATCACCGGCAGCAAAACGGCCGCATCCACAGCCAGCGCCTGAGCGTGCCTCTTTTGGGCACACATGCCGTGTATACGGCCCTGGGCGCGGCTGCCGTCGGGATTGTCAACGATCTGACTTGGCAAGAGATTGTCACCGGCCTGCAGCAGGCGCCGGGTCAGTTGCGGCTTGTTGTGAAACCGGGCGTCAACGGCAGCACCGTCATCGACGACACATACAACGCCAGCCCTATCAGCACCCTTGCCGCCCTCAATCTGTTGAACGACCTGTTCACCCGCGGCCAGGCGGGCGCGGACTGTTCGCCCGCCGTCAAGGGCCCGGAGATGGCGTCAGGGGCATCGAAACGGACGTCCCCGTCTGTCAACGGGCAGTCTCGGAAACACCGCGGCGGCCGCCGCATCGCGATTCTCGGCGATATGCGAGAGTTGGGCACTTTCACGACAGAGGGACACAGACAGGTGGGCGCCCATGCCGCGGGCGTAACCGACCTGCTGGTTACAGTCGGCGGCCTGGGTCGGATTATCGCCGATGAGGCCCGAAGGGCAGGCCTGTCCTCGCAAGCTGTGTACGCAACCGACGATTTCGAGACGGCTGTACTGCTTCTGAAGGAGTTGGCTCAGCCGCAGGATCTGTTGCTCGTCAAAGGCAGCCGTGCAGTAGGGATGGACCGAATAGTCGGCGAGATTTCACGAGAGCCGGCAACAGCTGCAGCGACAGAGCTCGCCCGCCGCCAAACGTCCGACGATGGGGTCGACGGCGGCCTCCTGGAAGGTTAAGAGGCTCATTGATGGAATCTCCGTTGGTGCTGGGGACACTCAGCTTCTTCATTGCCGTGATTTGGGGGCAGCCGCTGATCGCCTTACTCAGACACCACCGAATCGGCAAACAGGTGCGGATGGAAGGACCGGACTCGCATCAGGAGAAGACGGGGACGCCGACAATGGGAGGGCTGTTGTTTGTGGTTCCGGTCCTGCTGATCACGGGGGCGCTTAATCTGGCGAATCTGCTTGGCTTCACGCTGATAGGCAAGAGTACTCTGTTGCTCTTTTTCTGTCTGGCGGCGCACGCAACCCTGGGGGCAGTTGATGACTGGCTGGGACTGCGCGGCAGGGGCAAGGGCAAGGGGATGTCGGCGCGGATGAAGAGCGGATTCCAATTTGTGTTTGCCGCGATCATCGTGGGCATTCTCTATTTCGGGCCGCCCGATCTGTACTATGTTGGCGTGCCTGGCATTACCGAGTGGGTTTCGATCGGCTGGCTGTTCATCCCGGTTGGGATTTTTATCATTATCGGATTCAGCAATGCGGTAAATCTGACGGATGGGCTGGACAGTCTGGCGGGGAGCATCAGCAGTATTTCGTTTGCGAGCTACGGGCTGATCGCCCATATGCAGGGGCAGACCTATCTGGCGGCTTTCTGTTTCACGGTGGTGGGTGCCCTGTTCGCATTTCTCTGGTTCAACGCCCATCCGGCACAGATCTTTATGGGTGATACCGGCAGCCTGGCCTTGGGCGCAACGCTTGCACTGGTGGCGTTGATGACCGGTCAATGGCTGCTGCTGCCGGTCGTAGGGTTCGTATTTGTCGCCGAAACTGTTTCGGTACTACTGCAGGTGGCTTCTGCAAAGTTCAGCCGCCGCTACCTGGGTCGTGATATTCGCATGTTCAAGATGACCCCGATCCACCATCATTTTGAGTTGATGGGTTGGAGCGAAACACAAGTCAAAGAGAGATTCTGGATAGTCGGTGTGCTGAGTGGAATGCTGGGGGTGGCCCTGGCGCTGTGGAATGGATGACCGCCGACCAGACAGGTTTCATGCTGGCAACTGCACCTCAATTCTTAGTAGCCGGTTTTCAACCTTTGGTAACTGCCGGGGGCAAGGCACTGACCAGGATCTGGAAACTGGAAGGAGAATAAATTCGTGATTGCCAACAGCGAAGAGTTCAACTTTGAAAAACGCAATGTCGTTATTCTGGGGATGGGCCGTCAAGGACTGGCTTTGGCCCGTTTCTTCGCGGCAGCCGGCGCAAATGTAACGATCAGCGATGTCGCGCCGGCCGAAAGGCTGACGGAGGAGTTGGATCAGCTGGGTGATCTGCCGGTTGTGCTGGCCCTCGGCGGACACCCTTCTGACCTGCTGGACGGCTGCGATCTGCTCTGCCTCAGCGGCGGCGTGATGCTGCAAACGCCGCTGGTGCAGGACGCCATTCGCCGCGGCATCCCTCTGAGCAATGACAGCCTGCTCACAATGCAACTGGCGCCCTGCCCTGTCATCGCCATCACCGGCAGCAGCGGCAAGACAACAACGACAACGCTCGTCGGAGAAATGTTGCAAGAGACTGCCGGCGGCGCTCGTACCGTCCATGTTGGCGGCAATATCGGCAGGCCGCTGGTGGACCGCCTCGATACGATCCGGCAAGATGACATGATGGTGCTGGAACTGAGCAGTTTTCAGCTCGAGCTGTTCGACCCCAATCTGGCATACGGGCCGCTGGACCGGCTGGGGCCGGACGTGGCCGCCATTCTCAATATCACGCCAAATCACCTGGACCGGCATTCATCAATGGCCGACTATGCTCTGGCGAAATCCAATCTGTTGCGCCATCTGAAGCCGACCAGCGTGGTGGTCTTCAGCGCCGATGATCCGGTGGCTGGCCGGATGGCCGGCTGGGATGATGAAGAGACGCCGGTTCCCGCCGAATGGGCGCTGGACTCCCTCCTGGCGCAATGCCGAACTGCCCTCGGCAAAGACCGGCGGATCATCCCCTTTTCCATCTCTTCCAGCCGACGCCGACGCCTGTCAAGTCGCCATGCCGAGACCCTGCCGCCGGACGACGGTGCCTGGGCATCC
This sequence comes from Caldilineaceae bacterium, assembly GCA_965116395.1. Classification (GTDB taxonomy): domain Bacteria; phylum Chloroflexota; class Anaerolineae; order Caldilineales; family Caldilineaceae; genus Bin5. Next base: position 1,926,226 of record OZ220684.1, on the reverse strand, counting down.
GAATCGACCGAAGATCTGATTTCTGAGGGCCGGCCATTCTGCCGCCGCAGCGATGTACGGTTGCGGGGGGAACACAATATCAGCAACCTGTTGGGCGCGGCCGCGATCAGCGGCGCGGCCGGCGCATCCGTAGAGGCGATGGGCCGTGTTGCCCGCTCCTTTGCCGGTGTACCGCACAGGCTGGAGGAGATGCGGCCCAAGGGTAACGTTGTATGGATCAACGACAGCATTGCAACTGCGCCGGAGCGGGCCGTCGCCGGGCTGCAGGTCTTCCCCCCGGGCGCGCAGACACTCATTCTCCTGGCCGGCGGCAAAGACAAGAACTTACCCTGGGATACGTTCGCCGACGAAGTGTTGGACCGGGTCCAATGTCTGATCGGGTTCGGGGAAGCGGGGTCGATGATCGCCGATAAGGTGAGGGAAAGGGCCTCGTTCCGGCGTATATCCGCTCCCTGTTGTGCGGTCGTGCAGCGCTTGGATGAGGCCGTTGTCCTGGCCAAACAGACGGCAACGCCGGGTACGGTTGTGCTGTTTTCGCCGGGCGGCACCAGCTACGATGCCTACAAAAACTTCGAACAGCGCGGGGAGCATTTCCGCAATCTGGTGGTTAGCGGTTAGCTGCAGCCGCAGTATGCCGGCCTTCTGACTTGGAGGTACTGGCTACGGCAGGTTGCGGCCGGCTATAGAGGAACGAAAATGGCGCTACAGGTCAACAACGCGAGACAGATCGGCAGGAGCGGGTCCAACTTCGATTGGGCGCTGGCCACGGTCCTGACCTGCCTGATTCTGTTCGGGTTTGTAATGGTCTTCAGCGCCAGTTACCCCTGGGCGCTGGAAAACCGGGAATCGCCCTTCTACTATGTACTTCTGCAAATCCGCTGGCTGGGGGTCGGCCTGGTGACCCTGGTCGGCGCGGCGCTCGTTCCCTACCGGATATGGGAGCGGTGGAGCATACCTCTGATGGCGGTTGGGCTGCTGGCGCTGATGGCGGTCATCTTTCTGGGGGATAACCGCTTCGGCGCCACCCGTACCTTTTTCGGCGGCCGCGTACAACCCAGTGAACCGGTCAAAGTGATCGTCCTCATCTACATCAGCACCTGGCTTGCCAGCAAAGGCAGCCGCATCAAAGATATCAACTATGGCCTTATCCCCTTTGGCGTGCTGATGGGGATTGTGACCGGGCTGATCGTGGCGCAACCGGATATCAGCACGACGATTCTGATCGTCGCCACCGCGCTGATTATATTTTTCCTGGCGGGCGCCGAGCTGAAGCAGCTTTTCCTGGGCGGGTTTGTGGCCGTCGTCACCTTCTGGCTGGTGATTACACGCAACAGCTATGCCAGCCGCCGGGTCAACGCACTGCTCGAATCGATCCAGTCTCCATTGAATAGCTCCGAATGGCAGATCCGCGAGGCCAGCCAGGCTATTGTCAAAGGAGGCCCGCTCGGCGTGGGTCTGGGCAACAGTACCGAAAAGCTGCCCGGAAATCTACCCTTGAGTTGGTCGGACAATATCTTTGCGGTAATCGGCGAGGAGATGGGGCTGCTGGGCACGCTGCTGGTGATCCTCCTCTTCACGCTGTTTGTCTATCGCGGTCTGCGCATCGCCAGTGAATCATCCGATATCTTCGGCTCTCTGCTGGCAGTGGGCATCACCGCGCTCATCATCTTGCAGGCCATAATTCACATCGCGGTAGCCGTGGCCGTCGCGCCCCCCACCGGCGTAACACTACCGTTCGTCAGCTTCGGCGGCAGTTCTCTTGTCACGTCAATGGGAGCTGCCGGCATTCTGCTGAATATCAGCCGGTATCGCGGTCAACCCCCGCCCGCCGCGTCCCGTCGAGGCGAAGCCGGCTCACGCCCTCACTCCACAGCCGACGACCGCTCTGGCGGGGGCCTATTCAACGTTCTGAGGTCAAGAAAATCCGGGGCATCCTCTGGCCCCCCGGGGCAAACAGCCCATGCGACTCCTAATTTCGGGTGGTGGAACCGGGGGACACGTATATCCGGCTCTCGCCGTCGTCGAACAGCTACGAACCAACGCTCTGACCGCCGCACCCGCTCCGGTTAACCCGGCACTGCTGTGGCTGGGGAGCAGGACCGGCATCGAGCACCCTCTCGTGCAGGACGCTGGAATCCCCTTCCACAACATTCAAAGCGGCGCGTTGCGAGGACGTAATCCATTGACGGCATCACGCAGTCTGGCCAAAGTGACGTCAGGTATACGGCAGTCTCTGCAAATTCTTGAAGAGTTTCGCCCGCAGGCATGTTTCGCGACCGGCGGATATGTGATGGCGCCAGTTGCGATAGCCTGCCGGATGCGGTCGGTGCCGGTAATGATCTATCTGCCGGACATGACGCCCGGCCTGGCGGTGCGCTGGCTCAGCCGGCTGGCCCAACGGGTCGCGGTCAGCTTCCCCGAAGTGGCCGACTTTTTTGGCCACAAGGCGGTGGTCACCGGCTACCCTGTGCGCGCCGGCGTTGTGAAGGCAATAGAGGACAGGCAGGCAGCCCGGCAGATGTTGACGCGCAAGCTGGGACTGGAGCTGGAGGAAGGAATGCCTCTGGTGCTGGTGTTCGGCGGCAGCCAGGGCGCCCGCAGCATCAACCGGGCTGTCTGGCAGGCAGCGCCGGGCCTGTTGCCCGCCTGCCAGATCCTGCACGTCGTCGGTACGCGCGACTGGCCGCTGCTGGAACAGGAAGGGCCGGATCTGCCCTATACCCTGCTGGCCGACCGCTACCACCCCGTGGCCTATCTGCACGAGGAGATGGCCTGGGCGCTGGCCAGCGCAGACCTGGCGGTAGCCCGTGCCGGGGCCAGTGTGTTGGCCGAGTTTCCGCTGGCGCGTCTGCCATCGATACTGGCGCCTCTGCCCGGCGCCGGCTCCCACCAGGCCCCCAATGCGCAGAAGCTGGCAGATTCCGGCGGCGCTGTCATTGTCGAGGACGGACAGCTGGCAGAAAGGCTGGAACCAACGATAGCCGCGCTGCTGTCGGACGCGAGCCGCCGGCTCGCTATGGGGGCGGCGGTAGGCGCTTTGGCCCGGCCCCAGGCGGCAGACAATATCGTACGCGAACTACAGCGGCTCGCGGCAAGCGGTTAGTGCAGTTCCCCGGCCACCGGGGTTACGGGCCGTGATCATGGACTATAGATCATGGATTATGTTCATAGATTGTAATTGCAATGCAGGCGGGACAGACCCAAGAGATGCCCACCTCCAAGGATGAAAGCATAAAAGATGAGTGAAACTACACCAGGCACAGTTGCATTTGTACTCTACGTTCTCCTCTTTGGTTGGATCGGGTTCCGACGGGGCCTGTTCCGGGAGTTGTCGGTGCTGACCGTCTCGGTCGGGGGCTTCTTCCTGCTGCAACAAAATCAGGGCCTGGCCCTGGATATCGTTAGGCAGGTGCTGGGCATCATTTTTGGTGTCATCAGTATAGGCGCAAAGCTCCTGGCCTCGCTGCGCGCAGGGGGCGCGGACGGAGGACAGGAACCGGTGTACACGCTGGGCCCCTCGGAATGGCTCTCCGAAGCGGACCAGCCAACGGTCTCGTTTCTGGTCTGGTCGGGGCTGCTGCTTCTTACCTACATGCTGACCAACAAGGCGATCCCGGACAATCAGAGCTCTTCGGGTCTCTTGGCGGCGATAATAGGCATGGGCAACGGACTGTTTTACATTCCTACTTTTGCGCCGCGGCTGATCGCCTTCATTCCGGAGGTCGGGGTTGCGTCAGTCTCAACGCCCGGCACGGGAGTGCAGGGGTTCCTGCGTAGCGTGACCGACATGATGGAGTCCAACTTCGACAACATCTGGGAGGCATTGGGGCCTCAACAGCCAATTCTGGCCGCAATTGCGTTGACAGTGCTGCTTGTGGCAGTGATCAGCACATTGCGACGCGGCCAGAATTAGTCGAGCGAATATTAAACAGTGGTCTCACCAACCACCAACCACCAACCACCAACCATAAGCCACTACCAAGCACTGAACTGTAATGGGCCTGATCGAAGTATATTTTGGATCTATCGCCAGCATCATTACCTTGATAGGCCTTGCCCAGGGCTATGCACGGGAATTGGGCCGGTCGATGATCATTATCGTCGCGATTTTTCTGCTGCTATACGTCGAGGACCGACTCAATCCGATCTTGACCAGTGCATGGCAGATGGTATTTCCAGCTAAAGATCTGAGTGCTCAGCAACTGTTCCTGAGCAATTTCTATCTGGTCGCATTTGTTGTTACGATTTTCGCCGGTTATGCGGGGCGGGTTATCACGTTCAGCGGCCAGCAGTGGCCGATGCCCCAGGGTACGATTCTCAGCTTACTGGTCGGCGGAATTAACGGTTATCTGATCAGCGGCAGCCTCTGGTATTACCAGGACGTATACGGCTATCCCCTCTCTTCCTTGGGATGGATAAGTCCGGACCTGTCGCCGATCGCGGTTGAACTGGTGCGTTATTTGCCCCAGAATATCATGCCGTCAGCGACGCCGTGGGTAATTCCCATCGCGATACTGCTGCTGATGCGGGTGCGGGGATGAAGGTTCGATGCGCTCTTGCTGAAGCGCGGCGCGGTCGCAGCGATGGAGGCAGCGATGCGGGTTGACAGGTGGCAGAAGCAGTTGCAAACGGCGTTGGACGCGTCTTCATCCAAGCGCGACGGGGACGATGCGGAGCTGCGCGTGCATCTGATTGGGATCGGCGGCGCAGGGCTTTCCGCCATCGCGCAAGTTCTCCTTGAACGGGGCATTCGCGTCAGTGGCAGCGACCGCCAGCAGAGTGAACGCACGCGGCGGCTGGCCGCGGCCGGCGCCCGGATTTTCGGGCGGCAGGGGGCGGAAGAGCTCACCGGACTGCCTGCCGGCGAACGCCCGGACGTGGTCCTGATCAGCAGCGCGGTCGATGAAACCAACCCGGAACGGCAGGCCGCGCAAAAGCTGGGGATTCCGATCGTCCGACGGGAGTCATTCTTGCGACCGCTGCTGGCCGGCCGCGATGTCATCGCCGTCTCCGGCACGCATGGCAAGAGTACGACGACCGCGATGATCGTGCAGACGCTGCACGCCAGCGGTTGCGATGCCGGCTATATCATCGGGGCCGACCTGCCGGGCTTCGGCAACGCCCATGCAGGCACAGCCGCCGCCTTTGTGATCGAAGCGGATGAGTATGATCGCATGTTTCATGGGCTGACGCCGATGGTGGCGGTCGTGACCAATGTGGAGTGGGACCATCCGGACTGCTATCCGACGCCGACCAGCTTTGTCGATGCCTTTCGCCAGTTTGTGGCGCAGGTGCGTGCGGAGGGATGTGTGGTCTCGTGCGGCGATGACCCCGGCGCGGAGGCGCTGCGCACAGGCCGCCCAGCCGGCGGCGGTCCGGCCTGGCTGACGTATGGCCTGCATGACCGCTGCGACGTGCAGGCGGCCGGTGAGACAGTGGACGCAGGCGGGGGCTATGCCGCCGCGGTGCGGGTTGAAGGCAACTCGATCGGCTGCCTGCAACTGCAGGCGCCCGGCATCCACAACCTGCGCAATGCCCTGGCCGCGCTGACCGCCGCCCGCCGCTGTGGTGTGCCGGCGGCGCAGATCCTGGCGAGCCTGCATCAATATACAGGCATCGGCCGGCGTTTTGAACTGAAGGGAACGCGGCGCGGTGTGACGGTCGTCGACGATTACGCGCATCACCCCACCGAAATCCAGGCGACCCTGGCCGCGGCCCGCAACTGCTTCGGCGAACGACGCATCTGGGCTGTCTTTCAGCCGCATACATTCAGCCGCACCAGGGCTATGCTGCACAAAATTGCTTGCAGTTTCGACAACGCCGACACGGTCCTGGTGACCGATATCTATGCCGCCAGAGAGAGCGGGGACAGGGCGATGGCAGCCGCGGAGGTGGTGTCGGACAGCGCCCATCCTTCGATCCGCCACAGCGGTGACATAGAGGAAACGAGCGCGCTTCTGCACACCGAGGTGACCGCCGGCGATGTGGTTCTGACATTGGGCGCAGGCACCAGCCACCGCATCGGTGAGACGCTGCTGGAGAGATTGGGAACCGATGACTGAAGATGGCAATGCCCTGCCGCTTGTGCTGATCGTATGCGGGGCGCCGGGCACGGGCAAAACGACTCTGGCGCGCAAACTGGCCCCGGCTCTGGGACTGCCCTTGATCGCACGCGACGATCTGAAGGAGTCGCTCTTCGAGACGCTGGGCTGGTCGACCGTGGAGTGGTCGCAGCAGCTTGGCCGGGCAACATATGAACTGGTCTATCTGCTGATCGAACGCCTGCTGGAAGCCCGCTGCTCGCTGCTTGTCGAAACACCCTTTGATCCGGACTGGGCCAACCCCCGCTTCCAGGCATTGCGGGCGCGCCATCCGTTCCAGCCGGCGCAGGTGATCCTTTCCACGCCTGCTGATCTGCTGCTTCAGCGCTATGCCCGGCGGGTGGACAACGGCGACCGACACCCGGGGCATGTGGATCGTTTGCGAATGGGCCAGTTCGACTCGGTGGAGCTGGGGCAGCGCAATCGTCCCCTGGACCTGGACGGGCCCGTATTTCACATTGATACAAGCGATTTCGCTGCGCTGGATTTTGAAGGGCTTGTAAGGCAGCTGCGCACCCTGAGAGGACCCTGAACACGAAGCGACCGTACCCGATATTATGGCAATAGTTTCTTGGCATTAGAGTCATGGCAACAGTAACGGCCCCGGCCCATTCAAAGAAAGAGATCAGCGCCTCCGCGCTCGAGCAGATCGAAGCGCTCGGCGTCCAAATCCGGCAGGACCACCCGCTGGCGAACTTGACGACGATCAAGATAGGCGGCCCCGCCGATTACTTCGCGGATGTCAATGATACGCATAAGCTGCTGAAGCTGGTGCGCTGGGCCAGGGCGAACGAACTGCCCTACCTGATCCTGGGCGGCGGCAGCAATGTACTGATCAGCGACCGGGGCGTGCGCGGGCTGGTGATCCATAACCGCTGCAAAGCTGTGCAGGTGCAGGATGCCCCCTGCTGCGATTACCCCAAAGACACCCGTCCCTTCCTCTTCGCCGAGAGCGGCGCGCTGATGGCCGGCGCGGCCCGCACCGCCATCAACGCCGGGCTGACCGGTCTGGAATGGGCGGTGAGTGTGCCCGGCTCCGTCGGCGGGGCAGTCGTCAACAACGCCGGCGCGCATGGTGGCGAAGTGAAGGATACCTTGTGGGATGTTCTGCTGCTGGACGACCGCGGCGATATCCAGGTCTACCGCGTGGAAGATCTCGCTTACTCCTACCGTCAAAGCAGCTTGAAACGGGCGGGGACGGCCGCCGCCGGTTTTGGACCGGTCCTGTTGAGCGCCAACTTTCGCCTCCAAACCGGCGACCGCGCTGCGGTCCGCGCCGCGGCCCAGTCTTTCCTGGGCCACCGACGCAGCACACAGCCGGTGGAGCCGTCACTGGGCAGCACGTTCGTCAACCCGCCAGGCGACTTCGCCGGACGCCTGATCGAGGAGGCCGGGTTGAAGGGGTTTCGTCTTGGCGGCGTCGAAGTCAGCCGCACGCACGCCAATTTCCTCATCAACCCCGGCGGCGTCGGCGCGGCGACGGCAGCCGATGTCATAACGATGATCGCACATATCCAGACGACAGTCGCCCGCGGCAGCGGCGTGGCGCTGGAGCCGGAACTACAGAAAATCGGAGATTGGTGATTCTTATGGCGTGCAATCCAGTACGAGTAGGTGTACTTTTTGGAGGCAAGAGCGGCGAGCACGAGATTTCCTTGCTCAGCGCGAAAACGGTCATCGGCGCCCTGGACGCCGCCGGCTACGAAACGGTGCGGCTGGGCATTACAAGGGCCGGGGAATGGCTCACCGGCCCCGACCCTCTGGCGCAGCTGACGAGCAGCGAGAAGAGAAAGAACGGCGACATCAAAGCAAGTGAAGCAGACTCCGCCCTCCTTGCTCCGCCCGCGCCGCAGTTTCCGCTGCTGGAACAGAGCGAGCGGCTGCCGGCCGTGGACCTGATTTTTCCCGTGCTCCACGGCCCCTACGGCGAGGACGGGACCGTCCAGGGGCTGCTTGAGATGCTCGAGATGCCGTACGTGGGTTGCGGCGTCCTTGCCAGCGCGGTGGCGATGGACAAAGGTACATCGAAGGCGCTGTTTACCGCTGCCGGCATCCCCCAGGTAGCCTACCGGACACTGCTGCGGCGAAACTGGATGGAAGGCCCGGAGTCGGACCCCGATCTGCGCCAAGAGCGGCGTGAGAAGATACTGGACGGGCTCGAGTCTGATTTGCAGTATCCACTCTTTGTGAAGCCGGCCAATCTGGGCAGCAGCGTCGGCATCAGCAAAGTCAGGGATCGGGCCGAACTGGCGCACGCCATCGAACTGGCCTGCCGCTACGACCGCAAAGTGCTGGTCGAAGCAGGCGTAAACGATGCGCGCGAGTTGGAGGTCAGCGTTCTCGGCAATGACGAGCCCCGCACGAGCATCGTCGGCGAGGTCGTTCCTGCCAATGAATTTTACGATTACGAGGCCAAGTATCTGGACGAGGGCAGCCGGCTGCTGATTCCGGCAGATATTCCGTCCGCGCTGGCAGACGAAATCCGCCAGTTGGCAGTCCGCGCGTTTCAGGCGCTTGACGGCGCGGGCCTTGCGCGGGCAGACTTTCTGTTAGGCGGCGACGGGCAACTCTTTCTGAACGAACTGAACACCATGCCCGGCTTCACCGCCAGCAGCATGTACCCCAAACTTTGGGAAGCCAGCGGCGTTCCTCTGTCGGAGCTGGTGGGCAGCCTGGTTGAAATGGCGCTGGAACGGCACGCCGACCGCCGCCAGAATCGGAATCATCGTTAGTCGGTATCTGTTAGCACAACGGCAGGACGTCTTCGACAGTTACTGAAGACCGGAAGCTACCTTCAGAGCAGCACTATGCAATTTGCCTTCAATTTAGGGCGCAAACAAAAGCGAGGATCGCAGGCGGCGCAAAAGGCCGTGTCGCCCAAACAGGTGCGGCGGCGGCGGCAGGCGCAAAAACGCCGGCGGTTCACGTCGGTGCTGCGTTCGATGCAGGCGTTTATCCTCAGAAGCGGGCGGTCGACGCTGGAATTCAGTTGGGGCGCAAAGCGGAAAGCGTCCTCGCAGCCCGTTCGCGCGGGCGCGCAGGCAACACTCTTCCCCGGTTTTTCGGGTCTGACCCCAAGCAAGACAGTGAGCCTGATGCTGCTGGCTGCGGTCGCTGCCGCGCTGTATTGGTTGCACACCAGCGAGAACTTTTACATCTATAGTGAAAATGTGCGCTTTGAAGGCGCCCAATATCTTTCGCAGGAGGAGCTATTCGCCGCCTGCGATATCGACAGCTGGAGTATCTTCTGGCTGGAGCCGGAAAAGATCCGGAAGCAGGTGATGTCGCACCCGTATGTAACCGATGCAGATGTGAAAATCCGCTGGCCCGGCCATGTCGATATCAGCGTTCAGGAAGTGCGCCCGGTGGCTCTCTGGGCTACCGATCAGCAGGAATATTGGCTGCTGGAGGACGGCGCCGCCCTCGCGCCCAGGGAGTCGGATATGCAGCCGGCGCTGCGAATTATCGACCCCTCTGCTGAAGCGCGGACTGCAAGCCTGGGAGGCGACCTGCAGATCGATAAACGGATACTGACTTCTGCCATGTTCCTGTCGAATCGTCTTTCCATCGTAAGTGAGTTCTGGTACAATTCTCGTTACGGCCTGAATTTCAGTTTGCCATCTACACAGGCGTGGGTCCACTGGGGAGATGGACGTAAATTTGAAGAAAAGTGGATAGTACTGCAAAGGTTAATGCCGGAATTGGAAGCCGCTGGGGACGAGGCGCTCACCCTGAATGTCATGGTGCCCAACCGTTCCTTCATCCGGCGGTACGAGGATGAACCGGCGGATTAACAAGTTTCCAAACTACGTTAGTTACTACGTTTAGAGAATTATTCAGTGACCAGAGAGATAATCGCTGCGGTCGATGTAGGAACCACAAAAATCTGCGCGTTGGTGGGCACAGTCACCCATGACAACCTGGGCAATCTCGCTGTCAGAGTCCTGGGCGGCGGCGTCACACCGAGCAGGGGCTTGCGCCGCGGCGTTGTCATGGATGTGCCGGAAGTGACCACCGCCATCGGCGAGGCATTGGAGTCGGCCGAACAGGAATCCGGCGAACAGATCACAAGCGCATATCTGGGCATCGCCGGCAACCATATTGCCACATCGAACAGCGCCGGCATCAGCCCGATCGACGGGCGCCACGGCGTCACCGGCACCGACATGCAGCGGGCGTTGGAGGGTGCACGGGCCGTCCAGATTGCCGCCAACAGGCAGATCATCCACGTCATTGCCCGCCACTGGAAGGTGGATGAGCAGGAAAACATTCAGCAGCCGCTGGGCATTCTCGGCAGCCGGCTGGAAGTGGACGCCCATATCGTCACCGGCACGATCAATGCCATCAACAATCTCGCCCAGTGTGTACTGGCCCATGGCATAGACATCGACGAACTGGTCCTGGAGCCGCTCGCCAGCGGCGAGGCAGTGCTGACCGCGGACGAACGGCAGATGGGCGTCGTCATGGCCGACCTGGGCGGCGGCACCACCGATCTGGCGCTCTTCCGCGGCAATGGCCTCTGGCACACCGAAGTGCTGGACGTAGGCGGCAGCCACATGACAAATGACGTAGCTATCGGGCTGCGCGCCCCATTTGAAGTGGCCGAAGAGCTGAAACTGCGTTACGGCCATCTGCAACCGGAACGGATTGCCGAAGACGAACAGGTCTGGGCGACCGTTTTCGGCGACAAACCGGAGCGCACCTTCAGCCGCCGCTTTATCAGCCAAATCCTGCAGGCGCGGGCCGAAGAGACCGCCGAACTCATCCAGAGCCGCATTGCCAAGAGCAGTTACGGCCATATGGTGCCGGCGGGGCTGGTCCTCACCGGCGGCGCCAGCCAACTGCCCGGCGCAGTCGACCTGTTCCGCAGAGTATTGCGTATGCCAGTGCGTATCGGCAGCCCCGTCGATCATCCTGCCGTGTTGGGTCTGAGCAGAGAACTGCAATCCCCTGCCTACGCCACCGCAGCCGGTCTCTTGCTCTGGGCGCTCTACGAAGACGCGCGCGCCATCCATTACCCCATGCAGAGAACCATCCCGGAAAACGGGCAGATTATGGACCGGGTCGGCGGATGGCTCAGGAGTCTGCTGCCGGACTGATGTGCCGCCTCCTTTCAGGGCGCCCATCCGCACGCCTGGTCAGGAAACAATCAGGCCAAACCGGATGCTGCACTCTCGTGTAGCTTCCTATAGATCGACCGGAAAGATCTTCGAAAATTGCGATTCCCCCGTTGCATTTCTGCGCGGATTGCGCTACAACCCGCGAGAGTCGTAGATGGATCGTAGGTATATTGCCCAGAATAGCTTTTGGCAGATTCAGCAGGCCTTCAGACCAGCCGCGCGCAGAGGCCGGCCCCGCAACAAACAAAGAGAAGATCGTTCTTTTTGCTCGCCGTTGCTCGTCTCGTGGCGGGTCTGGCGGTACGGAGCACATATTTCGTAGGCGGATCGTAGGTAAATAGTCCAGAATATGTCCCGAATCAGTCCGGCAACAGCCAGGGCCGGCATGTTAGCGACCTCTAGAGTAGCAGTCCTGAGATTGGCTTGGAAAAAGGCACAATTTGAGTCCATTTGCAGGTCCAACCCTATTTCAGAGACTTTGCAAACGGATTTAGGTGTAGTACGATGGAACAATTCTGAACACAACGCGAGAACGCGGTTTTTGGCGACGCTACTCTAAGGTGAAATCGCCAAAAAACGACTCGGAGAATGTCTGCCAGCGGTTAAAGGAGACCAATCTATGACGAGAAGGAGCAGCGCCTCACAATTCGTAGACAACTTTGCCCAGATAAAGGTTGTCGGAGTGGGTGGCGGCGGACAGAATGCGGTCAACCGCATGATTGAGGCAGACGTTCAAGGCGTAGAGTTTATTGCCGTCAACACCGATGCGCAGGCCTTGATGCTCTCCAACGCGCCGCAGCGTCTGCGGATTGGAGACAAACTGACCAGAGGGTTGGGGTCGGGCGGAAAGCCTGAGATTGGTCTGCGGGCAGCCGAGGAGAGCCGGGAAGAGGTAGAGCAGCTGTTTGAAGGCGCGGATATGGTTTTCGTGACCGCCGGTCTGGGCGGCGGTACGGGTTCCGGCGCGGCTCCGGTCATCTCTTCTATCGCACGCGACTCGGGCGCCTTGACAATCGGCGTCGTGACGAAGCCGTTTACCTTTGAAGGCACGCAGCGCCGCCGCATCGCCGAAAGCACGATGGGCCGCCTGCGCGAATCTGTTGATACACTGATTACGGTCCCCAATGACCGGCTATTGCATATCCTGGACAAAAAGACAGCGATTCGTGATTCCTTCATTGTCGCCGACGATGTCTTGCGGCAGGGCATTCAGGGTATCAGTGAACTGATTACCGTGCCGGGTTTGATCAACCTGGATTTCGCCGACGTGCGTTCGATCATGCTCGACGGCGGCGCGGCTCTGATGTCTATCGGCCGCGCCAGCGGCGAAAACCGCGCCCAGGAAGCCGCCCAACAGGCGATCCAGAGCTCGTTGCTGGATGTGTCGATCGAGGGCGCGCAGGGGATTCTCTTCAACGTCAAGGGCGGCGACGACCTGAGCCTGTTCGAGGTGAACGAGGCCGCAGAGATGATCCGGGCCAACGCCCATCCGGAAGCGAATATCATCTTCGGCGCCGTCATCGACGAGAGCATGAAGGACGAAATCCACATGACGGTCATTGCCACCGGCTTCGACAAGGGCCGGCGGCCAGAGCAGCCACCCACTTCGGTCAGGCAACCTGCCACCGGCAGCGTTCGACCGACCGGCGCAGCACCGCAGCAGTCCAACCAACCTGCCCAGCCACCGTCACAGCCGAAGCCCAAGGAGCCAATCGACTTCCCGGTTCGTTCCTTCGACCGTGAAGACTTGGACATTCCGGCATTCCTACGCCGCGCCAAGAACAATAACGGTCAGTAGCCCATAGTTTCACAATATTTGCAATACGATAATTCAGAGAGCCGCGGCATCGCCGCGGCTCTCTCTTTTTTTGCCCCGCGCGGGGAGAAAATCAGGCGGGCGAACGGTGCCGGGCCCTCTCTTCGGCAGGCGCAAACTACTATAACAGGGCTGTGCGCATTAGTACGCGAAATAACCGCCGATTGCGGGCAGATCCGTTTGCACGTCGGCCGGGAGTATGATATATCTATACTGATTCCCTGGCAGACGTGCGAAATCATCTTTGCCACTACATATTGTACCTCCCTACAAGATATGATACGGTATGTAGACGATCTCCCGCTTGCAGGATGCAGTTGCGAAATCGTTGCAGGGTGCTGATCAGAACCAGTCTGAACCTGAATTATAGAGGGGGACGCTCGCGTTCCCAGGCCCGCCACGCCGGCTGATCGAGGGACGGTTTATGCAATGTCCCCACTGCGGACACGGCAAACACAAGGTGATCGATACCCGCGAGAGAGGAGAGACGATCCGCCGCCGCCGGCAATGCCTGGATTGTGTGCAGCGCTTCACAACCTATGAGCATGTCGCGCCCAGCCTGCTCGTCTCCAAGCGGGACGGCCACCGTGAGCCGTTCGACCCCCAGAAGCTGCTTGCCGGCATCCGCATCGCCGCAGTTAAACGGCCGGTCAGCAGCGAGCGTATGAAGAGTATTGCGAACTTCGTCGAAGATCGAATTCAACGCATGGGGCGGGCAGAAGTTACAAGTGAAATGATAGGCAATCTTGTGCTGGACCAACTGGCAGACGTCGATCAGGTGGCCTACATCCGTTTTGCCAGCGTCTATCTCGACTTCAGCCATTTGAGTGAAATCCGGTCCGAAGTTGACCGGTTGATGGGACGCAGTGACCTGGAGGCTGACACCGCCGGACGTGGCGACGCTCGCGCAAGACCGTCTGCGGGCTAAACAAGACCAGCCTTCCGACCTGGAATCTGCGAAATATCTTGCTGTCGAACGCATTTGCAGCGCATTGCAAGTGGGGTGGCAGACTTTTTCGATTACGCGGGTCCAGCTACCCGGTTTAGATGGCACTTGACAGGGAACTTGTCGGCCCGATTAGCAGTCCTATTGGCAAGTGTCGGTCCATCCTTCCGAGGCTTTAAGCGAGACCAACCCGGCCGCAAAGCTGGTGTTTGACTTTTTAGATCGCTTGTTCTAATATGAGAACGTGACAGTCGTCTCTTGACGACATGCCTTTCACTTTCTTACCTTACTTCCAAATTGTCACCTCTTTCCAAGGGGTGACCCGTTCCCAAGGAGCGACCCGATGTCCGCCCTCGAATCCACCGTCACCCGTAATGGCGCCAACGCACAGGAGGCTTTCACGACTTTCGAAGTCGTTAAAGGAGAGAAACAAAGGGTCTCCGGCCCGGCGTATGTTGACGACGACGCTATCCAACTGAGCGAGAACAGCCTGAAGGTTCTGGAGCGCCGTTATCTGCGCCGGGACATCGATGGGAAGCTCCTGGAAACGCCCGCCGGCATGTTCTATCGCGTCGCCAGACATATTGCGGGGGTGGAAGAGGAACACGGGGGCGATGTGGAAGGGACCACCAAAACCTTCTTCGACCTGCTCACGGAGCTGCGCTTCTTCCCCAACAGCCCTACTTTTACCGGTGCGGGCACACCTCTCGGCCAGCTTGCCGCCTGCTTCGTGCTGCCCATCGAAGATGATATGGGCCGCTCCAGCGACGGCATCTTCAGCACGCTGCGGGTGGCGGCGCTCATCCAACAGACCGGCGGCGGCAATGGCTTCAGCTTCAGCCGGCTGCGTCCGCAAAAGGATATCGTCCACACATCAGCCGGGCGGGCTACCGGACCGGTGGGCTTCCTGCGGGTCTATGATCAGGCTTTCGGTGAGATCGCCCAGGGCGGTACCCGCCGCGGGGCCAATATGGGTGTCCTGCGCGTCGATCATCCTGATATCGAAGACTTCATCCGTTGCAAGGCCGAAGAGGGCGCAATCACCAATTTCAACATCTCCGTCGCCATCACCGACGAGTTTATGCAGGCTGTTAAAGAAGACGGCGATTTCGACCTGCGCAACCCGCGCGACGGCTCCGTGTCCAGGACAGTGCGGGCGCGGGACCTGTTCGCCACCATCATCAAGTATGCCCACCACAACGGTGAACCCGGGGCGCTCTTTATCGACGCCGCCAACCGCAGTAATCCGGTCCCGCAACTCTACGATCTGGAGGCGACCAACCCGTGCGGTGAGCAGTGGCTGGGGCCGTATGAAAACTGCTGCCTGGGTTCGATCAACCTGGGCATGCACGTCACTACCGACAGCGCCGGCACATCCGCGGTGGACTGGGATGCCCTCCGGCAGACTGTGCGCGAAAGCACCCACTTCCTCGACAACGTGGTCAGCGCCAACACCTATCTGCCTGCGGTGCCGGTGGTGAAAGAGGCCGCGCTCAAGGCACGTCGGATTGGGCTGGGCATCATGGGCCTCGGCGACCTGATGTACAAGATGGGCATAAGCTACGGCAGCGAAGAGGGCCAGGAGTTCGCCGGCCAGGTGATGGAGTTCGTGCGTTTCCATTGCATGCAGATGAGCATCGATCTGGCCGCAGAGCGTCAACCCTTCCTCGCCTTCGCAGGCAGCATCTACGATGACGAACCGCTCGGCGGGATGCTTTGGAAGCCGCCGCGGCCGCTCTCACCATATCGCCGCAATTGGAAGCGTCCCGCTTTGGACTGGGAGACGATCGCTGAAGGTATTCGCCGGCATGGGATCCGCAACGCCGCGCAGACCACGGTTGCCCCCACCGGCACGATTGCCACCGTGAGCGGCTGTGAGGGCTACGGCTGTGAACCGGTCTTTGCGCTGGGGTATATCCGCCACTTCAAGGACGGCGACAATGATGTAGAGTTGCCCTATACCAGCCCCCTCTTTGAGGAGGGGATCAAGCAGTTGGATCTCAGCGCCGAGCAGGCGGATGCAATCCGGCAGCGGGTGGCGGAGACGGGATCATGCCAGGAAGTTGAAGAGCTGTCGCCGCAGTTCCGCAATACCTTTGTGGTCAGCAGCGACATCACAGCCGAGCAGCACGTCAGGATGCAGGCTGCCATCCAGGCCTTTGTCGATAACAGTATCAGCAAGACGTGCAACTTCCCCGAGGGCGCAACCGAGGAAGAAGTGGCGCAGGCCTATATGCAGGCGTGGGAGCTGGGTTGCAAAGGGCTCACCGTCTATGTCACCGGCAGCAGGCAGGAGGTGGTGTTGGAGACAAAGGCGGTCAAGGACAGGAAGGGAGAGACGCCCGACCAGCTGCATAGCGAACCGTCAAGCAACGGCACCCACCCAACGTCTGCGCTTTCACAGGACGAATATCCGGCGGTCTTCACCAAGCGGCCGCGCCCCTATCTGTTGCAGGGAAGCAGCTATCGCAAAGAGACACCGCTCGGCAGTGCATACATCACTATCAACAGCGACGAGAATCAGGAGCCGTTTGAAGTGTTCCTGAATATTGGCAAGGCCGGCAGCGACGTCACCGCGGTCAGTGAATCAATTGGCCGCCTGATAAGCCTGGCGTTGCGCATGCCGTCAGCCCTGCCGCCATCCGAACGGCTGCGCTGGGTGATCGACGAGATGGCCGGAATCGGCGGCGGGCGGCCGTTGGGCTTCGGGGTCGGACGGGTACGGAGCCTGCCGGACGGCGTGGCGCAAGTTCTATCCGACCATCTCAGCGAATTGCCGGATAATAATGAGGCTGTGGCCGGCGAACAGTTGGCGCTGCCGATCGGCGATCTGTGTCCGGACTGCGGCGAAGCGGCTTTCCTGAATGTCGAAGGCTGCCGCAAATGTCACATCTGCGGCTACAGCGAATGTTGAACCGTACGGCGGCTAGCGGCCTGAAACACCGCTAGCCGCCGTTTTTTTTCGAGCGATGAAGATCAGGCGCTCGCTGTCAGGTCGATAGGGGCTGCCGTCGAAGTCGCCATAGAGTTCATCCACCGCAAACCCTGCCTGTTCCAGCAGCAGGGCCCCCTCGTCGGGCCACCAGAAGCGCAGCGGGAAGGCGAGCCGCGTCTGCGCGTTGCGCCCGTCGGGAAATATCTCCTCGTAGACAAAGATCGTATCCTGTAGCTGCCGCGCCGCGTCCACGTAGCGGGTCGTCCATTTCAACACCCGCGCGCCGCTTTCCTCGTCCTCCCACCAGTCGGCCAGTTCCTGAATGCCCGATATCGCCTCCAGATAGGCCGCGTCCGGGTTGAACAGATCGATAAGCAGCAGACCGCCCGCGCGCAGATGGCGGTGCGCGCACTGCAGCGCCAGCAACTGTTCGGCCTGGGTCGTCAGGTGCATCAGCGTATTGCTGACCACAAAGGCGAAGTCAACCTCCGTCTGCGCAAGCTCGAAACTGGTCATATCCGCCTGCACCAATCTGACCATCCGGGAGCCGTCTGCCGCTGAATCGGATGCCACTGTCTCCGACTCAAAGCCCTGCTTCGCCAACTTGCCGCGGGCGATCGCCAGCAGCGCCGCGCTCTTGTCGAGCCCGACGACTTGAAAGCCGTCCTCGGCCAGAGGAAGCAGCACGCGACCGGTGCCGCAGCCAAGCTCTAGCGCGGTGCGGCCGGCTGCGCGCGCCGTCTTCAGCACAAGCGGAATGTCATCGCTGTAGTCGCGGTAATCGCCGTCGTAGAAACGGGCGAAGGCATCGAAATCCATGGGGCTGGGTGAAGAGGTCGATTGGTGGATAGTAACACCATGTCTCCCGATGTCGGGAGTGTCCCAATTTCGGGGTCTGCCCAGACAAGCGGGCTGCGGCTACCAGTGTAGTTTCTCACTCGTAGCCGGAAACTCAACCCCTTTCGAACTGTACAACAACTGTCCACTGGGTTTGCCTTTTCCGAAAATTCAGCTATAATCGTAACAGATTGAGAGCCGACCTGACGATTCGGGTCGGCGTTTACTTTCCAGAGGGCGCTTCTGATGACGGCATTTTACCTGCCGTTGACCGCGCCCTCTCTATCTGCGTGAGAGAAATCCCGCGCAAACAGCGAGTAAGAATCATGAGTGAAAGCCCTGTTTATCTGACGAAAAGCGGTCTCGACGCTCTGCGAGAGGAACTGGACTATCTTGTCGGTGAACGACGGCAACAGATTGCCCAGCAGATCGCCGAAGCCAAAGCCGAAGGTGACCTGAGAGAAAATGCCGGCTACGATGAGGCCAAAAATGCCCAAGCCTTTGTCGAAGGGCGCATTCGGGAACTCAAGGTCAAGATCCACAACGCGCAGATTATCGACGATACCCAGACTCCCGACAACGAGGTTGCCCTGGGCCGCAGTGTTGTCGTCAGAGAAAACGGTTACGACGACGAAGAGATTTACACAATCGTAGGCTCGACGGAAACTGATCCGAATAATGGGCGCATCAGCAACGAAAGCCCCATCGGCAAGGCGTTGCTCGGCCATACCGCGGGAGATGTCGTAAGCGTCAAGGCGCCGGCGGGCGAAATCGAGTTCAAGATCGTCCGCGTCGAATAAAGAACGCCCCTCTGCCCGTATCCCGGTAGAAAATCCGGCCGCTTTGCCCAGGAGCAGGTATTGTGAACGATGCCAGCCAACTGTTCGAGCCTGAAAATCTGAGCGATCAGGAGCAGAGTCGTCTGCAGAAGCTGGATGCCCTGCGCGCACGCGGGATCGATCCCTATCCGGCGCGTGTGAAGCGTTCGCATACGATCGCGGCCGCCCGCGCCCTGTATGACGAAGGCGCGGCCGAGCAGCCGGTGGTGAGCGTGGCCGGTCGTCTCAAGCGCATCCGCGTGATGGGCAAGGTCAGCTTCGCCGATCTGGATGATGGCAGCGCACAGATTCAGCTCTTCATCCAGCGCGACAGGTTGCCGGACGGCTGGTACAACGAGGTGTGGAAGCGGCTCATCGATCTCGGCGACTTCATCAGCGCCAGCGGCCCGCTCTCGGTCACTCGCACCGGCGAGTTGAGCGTTACCGTCGAGGAGATCACCTTCCTGGCCAAAGCGCTCAAACCGATGCCCGACAAATGGCACGGCGTGCGTGATCCGGAAGTCCGCTACCGGCGGCGCTATGTGGACCTGCTGGCCAACGAAGATGTGCGCGCGCTGTTCCGCGACCGGGCCGCGGTCGTGCGCGCTCTGCGCACCTATCTCGACGACGCCGGGTTCCTCGAAGTCGAGACGCCGATTCTGCAGCCGCTTTACGGCGGCGCGGCCGCACAGCCCTTCGTCACCCACCATAACCAGCTCCACCAGGACCTCTATCTGCGCATCAGCTTCGAGCTGTACCTGAAGCGGCTGATCGTCGGCGGTTTCCCCGCAGTCTACGAGATCGGCCGCGACTTCCGCAATGAAGGCGTCAGCTTCAAGCACAATCCCGAATTTACCCAGCTGGAGTTCTACGAGGCCTACGTCGACTACGAAGATGTCATGCGGCGCACCGAGGAGATGGTCGCCTTCACCGCCGAACAGGTGACCGGCAGTCCCGTCGTCACCTGGCAGGAGCACACGATCGACTTTACCCCGCCCTGGCCGCGTGTCCCTCTCCGGCAGGCGATCCTGGACGCATCCGGCATCGACTATGAACAGTTCACCGATGCCGACAGTCTGCGTGCAGAGATGTGCAGCCGCGCCATCGACGCCGCCGATGACGACAACTGGGGCAAGCTGGTGGACAATCTGCTCTCCAAATTCTGCGAACCCAAGCTGATCCAGCCCACCTTTCTGGTCGACTATCCGCGCGAAGTCAGCCCGCTTGCGAAAGGGATGCCGGACGATGAACGCCTGGTCGAGCGCTTCGAAGGTTTTGCCGCCGGCATGGAGCTTTGCAACGCATTTACCGAACTGAACGATCCCGTCGACCAATTGCAGCGTTTTCTGGACGAAAACTACCGCGCGGAGCAGGGCGATGAGGAAGCGCATCCGGTCGATGTCGACTACGTCGAAGCGCTCAGTTTCGGCATGCCGCCCACCGGCGGTTTCGGCATGGGCATCGACCGCCTGACGATGCTGCTCACGGACCGCGACACGATCCGCGAGGTCATCCTCTTCCCCCACCTGCGTGAAATCGACGACACCCCCCAGGATGACGCCGCCCCCGACGAGCAAGAGCCGGCCGCCGCCGTCGCCCTTCCCGCAGCTGACGCCGGCGCATAAGCCGCGAACTAGGCGCCTCGCCCCCTTGCAAGGGCAACTATCCAAACAATTTCATATGAATAACAGGCGTTCTAGTTTTGCCGCAGATGAGCCTTTCCGGGTAACGACTCCTACCACAGTTACTCCAAATTTGGAGTGGGCCGGCGATCTATTGTGTCTCCCAAATCATCTGAGGGAGGAAAGCCCCTACCGAAGTGCAGGTAGCTGCTCCCAAACCAAAATCACAGTCTATCCTCTTATCCCCTCAGTCTCTATACAGACGACATTTCTCGAAAAGTCTGGGACACACGCGGAGCCGGTGACGGTACTTGCAAAATTTGGCCATCTGTCTACACTTCAACCCTACTTTCATTAGGACTTTTCGAAACAGTCGTTAGGTAGAATTCTCAACTAATGTGTACCGTGGTTGATATCACATAATTGTGTCCTTCCGTTACTAACTGCGCCGCCATAATCGACTGATTCGTCAGGCTCTATAACGCGCCAGCAGTCCCATCATCAACCTACGACTCGGTAGCGCACCGCTACATCTGTATGACTTGGTTGATCATTGAAAGTCGCACAAGTGGCAAGATCATACTCTCTAGGTATACACAGGAATACCTCATGAAAACAACATCCGGCAAGGCCTCCGGGCAAACCCTCGGAAAGGGCCCTGACTTTGAGCGCCGGTCCGGAATGCGTGGACTCCGCCCCGGTGAGAGGATCGTCGCGAAGAGTTCCGGCCTGTACCGTCTTGCGAAGCGGGGTCCAACACAGATCTCAGTTCTCCCCGAAAAAGTTGAAATCGCTGAACACGGCAACGCCGTTACCGAGATTCACGTCGGCACTATCGACGAAATAACGGTCGAACATACGTGGTCCCGAAGTCAGTTGACACTCCGCACAGGGAATGGTTCCAAGAGCTGGGTAGGAGGTCTTGATGAAGGGGAAGTTAAGCGAGTCCTTGACGCAGTACACGTGGAGGTTGCCCTCGTGGCATCAGGACTTGGCCAACGTCTCTTGCGGCTTGACGGACAGTTGAGCCAACTCCTTGGGGAATTCCGCTACGTTCGGCAATCCGAGACCGCTGCGTTCCATACCGAGCTCCAATCAGTGCTAGATAAGTGTCGCCGGCTAGTTCAGGAACATCTTGCAAGAAGAGAAAGAGAAGCGTTAAATCGGCTGGCGCCTTTCGAGTTCGTCGAGAGATTAGAAGCGATGCGAGAACGAGCGAACGGCCTCTTCGTCACGGCCAATATCCCAGCTGTGAAGAGCGCGGGACTCCCTGATCCTATGTCTGACGAACAGGCTGAAGCGGTCGCCACGGATGAGGATGTAACGTTAGTGCTTGCCGGCGCGGGGACGGGCAAGACAAGAGTCATCGCTGGCAAAGTTGCCCATCTCGTACGGAACTACTCTATCCCACCGCATGAGATTCTTGTGTTGGCATACAACAAGGCAGCGGCTAAAAGTATCCGCGAGCGGCTAAGCGCTGACCTAGCTCCGACGACAGTCACCACCTTCCACGCCTTTGGACGCAACGTGATTGTAGAGGCGGAAGAGCGTGCGCCAACCATCTCAAAGCTGGCAGGAGATGAAATGGCGCTAACCAAGGCAATTGATGGCATCATCCAAGATATCCTGCAAAATCCCCAGAATTCGCGCGCCTTGGTCGATTTCATCGCTAACCTACTTTCACCCTATCGACCACCTTACGACTTCAGTACGCCCGCTGAATATAAGAAATATATCTACAACACCGAGTTACGAACGCTAAATGGTGATTTAGTAAAGAGCCTCGAGGAATTGACAATCGCGAATTTCCTGACGGAAAACGGCATCAAGTATGAGTACGAGAGGCCATACGAGGTACAGACTGCCACACGGGAACGCGGTCAGTATCAGCCGGACTTCTTTCTCCCAGGTCATGCTATCTACATTGAACACTTCGCGCTAAACGAGGCAGGGCAGCCGCCACGGAACTGGTACAGGTATAGTGAAGGTGTCGATTGGAAGAGGAACCAGCACAGGGAACATGGTACCCACCTCATCCAAACCTACAGCTGGCAACATGTAAGAGGAGAGCTACTCAAGACGTTGCGGGCGGAACTCGAAGAAGCGGGAGTCAAATTCGACCCAATCCCACATGAAGAACTGGTCAAGAAACTGGCACGGCAGAAGTCACGGATTTCAAAACTGGCCTATCTCTTGAAGACGTTCTTGAATCACTTCAAAACTAACAGCCTGGCACTCAATGAACTGCGCAATCGCGTACTTGGCGACTGGCGGCGCAACCAGCGTTTCCTCGACGTATTCGAACAGGTGCATGAGCGCTACGAACAAATGCTTGCCGACGAGAAGGCGCTTGACTTCCACGACCTCATCAACAGAGCCGCCTGTCACATCCGTGGGGGCAGATGGGAACATTCATATCGGTATGTGTTGGTCGACGAGTTCCAGGATATTTCGGCTGGGCGGATGGCGCTGCTTCAGAGTCTTAGACGCCGGAACGTGGCCTACTTTCTTGTTGGGGACGACTGGCAGTCGATCTACCGATTCGCAGGAAGCGACGTCGGCCTTATGCGAGATTGCGGCAACTACCTCGGCCACGTAAAGAGGCGAACACTGATCCAGACTTTTCGATTCGGGGACGGCATCGGTGGTCCATCTACCGCGTTCGTTCGGCGTAACCCGAAACAGACGCAACGGACGCTGCGACCTAAGCTTGGGAATGGTGTCAAAGATGATGGGATCATCGTTGTCGCTGATGGCGATCCTCGACACGCGCAGCAAGACATCAAGTCGAAGGCAGGGGGTAAGGCTCCCTCCGTCCTCGTGCTAGGGCGCTATCGCGACAGCAAGAAGGGTCTTCCCAGGGAGTGGCGGCGCAGCTTCAGCACTGTTCATCAGGCAAAAGGGTTAGAAGAAGATTACGCTGTGGTGCTTGACCTCAAGAATTATCGTAGAGGGTTCCCGTCTCAGATAGAAGACGATCCGGTGCTGGAGCTCGTTCTGCCGGCGACCGATGAAGGCGCGTTTCCATTTGCAGAAGAGCGACGCCTCTTTTACGTAGCGATGACGCGCGCACGGCGGGGTGTCTATCTGATCACAGATCCCGACCGGCCATCGGCGTTTGTCTATGAGTTACTCCGTGAGTCCGGCGATATACGGCAGCTAGGTGAGTTTCCTCCTCCATCTCCGCCATGCCCGCGTTGTCTTAGCGGACATTTGGTTCCTTCACAGACCCGCAAGAATCTGCGCTGCTCTAATTATCCATATTGCCAACACCTCGCGCCGCGCTGTCCTGGGTGTAATGTCGGATACGCAGTCGTAAAGGACCAGAAAACATGTATGTGTACAAACCCGGGATGTAATTTTCGTCCGATGGTCTGCCCCCAATGTCGTATCGGCGTTTTGGAAGAGAAGAATTCCAATAACGGCCCCTTCTTGGGTTGTAGTGATTATCTTTCCGTGCCACCGTGTTCCTACAAGATAGATGGCGCGATGCCAACCATGGTCGGCGGCGGCTTTCCGGGCCAGTGATTGAGGCGTTCGGTACCGCTACCATGCGCGGCAGCACTACACTTTCAACCGGAATCTGGTAACGAAGAACCTTGGTTCTGTCCAGAAGTGGTGGATGGCGCCGCTCGCTTTCGGCTTACAGGGGTCGTTAGATCCCAATATAGGGATGCGGGCCCGTATGCCAAGTCGGTATGTGGAGAGAGGGGCGCGCGTGCACCCCGATTTAATGTCTTCGAAGTAAGTCAAATGCACTGATCAGATTGAAATCAACCCTGGTCAGACGAATCTCCCATAAAATTCGGCACACATCTTTAACTCACCCCGACTTGACGCCCACCGCAACCCTCTGCCATAATAACCCCAACAACCGCATAACCTACCTTCGGGGCAGGGTGAGGGCCGCTCAGGCCCAATTCCCGACCGGCGGTGAGCCAGATGGATGCTTTGCACCCTCTGGTAAGCCCGTGAGCCGCAAGGCAGAGTTCGGTGAGATTCCGACGCCGACGGTATAGTCCGGATGGGAGAAGGTGCAAAGAGCGAGGGCAATCCCTTTCCGGGTATTGTTCTGTTCTCTTTGGCTATTCGCAGTGGCTGCTGCGCGCAATGCCCGGGGTACGATAAACTGTATCTCGGGCTTTATTGTGTGAAACGCCTGTTGCGCGAGGAATACGCGCACACCAGCCGTTGCGTGTGGCTGCTCTCGGCACACGCCGTGAGTCCGGTGGATGCACCGCGCAAAGGACCCGAAGCGAAAGATTGCTTCGGGCTTTTTATTTTAAAGGCAAGGCAGAATGATGAAGGACAGTTCAGTTCTATTCCCCGGCGCGCCGGTCGAGGACGGCAGAGAACAGGGCGCGCCTCCCGTCGTCGAGCAGCCAACGCGTCAAAACAGGCGCAAAGCCGGCCGCGTCGCCGATTGGGTGGCGCAACATCCCGCGCTGGCGGCCTTCCCGTTCGTGCTCGGCGCGGCGCTGCTGCTGTGGGAGGCGCTTGTCCGCTGGCAGGACTACCCGACCTTCATCCTGCCCCGCCCAGGACAGATATTGCAGAAGGCGCTGGCGATGAGCGCGGACGGCTCGCTGCTGCGTCATACACAGGCCACCGTCACCGAAATTGGCGCCGGTCTGCTGATCGGCCTGACGCTGGCCTTCGCGCTGGGCTACTGGCTCGGACGCAGCCGCACGCTCGACCGCATCCTCTCCCCCTATCTCGTCGCCAGCCAGACGGTGCCGGTGGTAGCAATCGCTCCGTTGCTGGTCATCTGGTTTGGCAGCGGCCTGTTGAGCAAAGTGCTGGTGACGACGATCATGGTCTTCTTTCCGACCCTGCTCGGTACGGTTGTCGGTATCCGCAATGTGGATCCGGACCTGCGCGAGCTGATGCGCTCTCTGCGCGCCAGCCGCTGGCAGCTCTTTCTGAAGCTGGACCTGCCCGGCGCCCTGCCCGTGATCTTCGGCGGCCTCAAGCTGAGCGTCATTCTGGCCGTAGTCGGCGCGATAGTGGGTGAGTTCGTCGGCGCCGATCAAGGGCTGGGATTCCTCATCAACCTGGGCCGTGGCGTCCTGGACACGCCGATGATCTTCGTTGCCGTGCTCATGATCGTGCTGCTGGCCCAGGCGATGTACTGGAGTGTCACACTGCTGGAAAGCTATCTGCTGCGTTGGAAACAGCATGGTTCGCAGAGTGGGGAGTGAGGACTCCTGCTCGAGAAAAGGTATCTGACACAGGAGAAGATCTCCTGTCCGCCAATATTCAGAGGAACGAATGAAACATTACACTGTCCAGTATTCAACATCACGGGCGAACGCAATCTTACGCCAACTGGGAACGGGGAGCCTTCCAGGCCTGTCCCGCGCGCTGAGGTTGGTTCTGCTGCCGCTCCTGCTTGCACTTACGGCCGCGTGCGCCCCGATCGCGCCGGCCCCCGCCGCGCCGTCCGAACCGCAAAGCCCGCGCCCGATCACCTTAGGCGTCGGCTTTATTCCCAATGTCCAGTTCGCGCCCTTCTACGTCGGGATCGAGAAGGGATTCTTCGCAGAGAGAGGCATCGATCTGTCGCTGGAGTACGGCTTTGAAAACGATTATCTGAAGCTGGTCGCGACCGATGAACTGCAGTTCCTGATCGCCAGCGGCGACCAGCTCGTGCTTGGCCGCGCGCAGGAGATGCCGGTCAGATATGTGATGAACTGGTATACCAGCTACCCGGTCACAGTCTTTGCCAAGGCCGACGCCGGCATCCACGAACCGGCCGACCTGGCAGGCCGCACCATCGGTGTACCGGGACCGTTCGGGGCAAACTATATTGCGCTGCGGGCTCTGCTCGATGTGGCAGGACTGACCGAAGCCGACATCCAGATGGAGAGCATCGGCTTCACCCAGGCCTCGGCGGTGAGTGAGGACCTGGTGGACGCAGCCGTGGATTACGCCGTCAATGGTCCGGTCGTGCTGGGCAATGCCGGCATCGATACCGTGCAGATCGCCCTCGATCAATACCTGCAGATTCCCGCCAACGGGCTCGTCACCAACGAGCGCACGCTGCAGGAGGAGCCGCAACTGGTGGAGGCGATGGTGCGCGCGCTGCAGGAGTCGGTCGCCTATACCCTTGCCAATCCCGACGAGTCCTTCGCAATCGCGTTGAACTTTGTGCCGGAGGCGGGCGGAGAGAACGAAGCCGCCAACCGCTTGGTGTTCGAAGCGTCACTTCCTTTCTGGCAGCCGCGGCCCGAGGGCGCGCACGGCGCCACCACCGATGCCGAATGGCAGACGGTGGCCGAACTCCTGCTGCGTATCGGCTTTGTCGAGCGGCTCGTCCAGCCGGAAGAGATGTACACCAACGAATTCGTTCAGTGAGATTCCCCGCGGTCGGTGCCCTGTAACCGGCCGCGGGCAACAGTCACTTACAATCGTCTTTGACCACTGATGACAGATCCGCTACTGCAAGCACAAAACGTCAGCCACACCTACCGCCGCCGCAACCGCGTCACACCGGCAGTGGCAGCGGTCTCCTTCTCTGTGCAGGCGCATGAGTTTGTCTGCGTGGTCGGCAACAGCGGCAGCGGCAAATCGACACTGCTGCGCATCCTCGGCGGCCTGTTGACGCCCACAGCCGGCGGGGTGAAGTTCAAAGGCAACACCGTACAATCCCCGCAGTCTCAGATCGGGTTCGTCTTCCAGAACACGAACCTGATGCCCTGGCGCACAGCCCTGGAAAACGTCCTGCTCCCGCTGGAACTGCAGAAGCCGCTCGATGCGCATGACCGGGAGCGGGCCCACGCGGCGCTTGCCCTGATGGGGCTGGAAAAGTTCGCCGACGCCTACCCGTCTCAACTCTCCGGCGGCATGGCCCAACGCGTTACGCTCACGCGGGCCCTGCTGCAAAGTCCTGCTCTGCTCCTGATGGACGAGCCTTTCGGCGCGCTGGACGCGCTGACACGCGAGCGTCTCAATCAGGAGCTCCTGCGCATCTGCGGGGACAGAAAGCAGACGGCGCTGATGATTACGCACAGCATTCAGGAGGCCGTCTTCCTCGCCGACCGAGTGTTGGTTCTGAGCGGGCAGCCCGGCAGCCTGCAGGGCGCCATCTCCGTTGACCTGCCCCGCCCGCGTACGCTGGAGATGCTGACGAGGCCGCGGGCCGGCGCCCTCATCAGCGAAATCCGCGCCTGTCTGGCGACGGGCGCGGAAGAAGCGGTACGCGAATAAAAAAACGCCGGGCACAATGGCCAATCCAGTGCCCGACGTTTCTATATCTGATTGTTGTTTCAGCCTGATCGTATACTACCGAACGCTGAAGACCGAACCTTACTGGTCGTCCGATTGGCCCAGGTTGCGCGGCAACATGGCAGACAGGTTGTCCGGCCGGTCGATGTTCAGCGACAGTACCTGCTCCTGCAGCCACGTCTGGAAAGCCTCGGCATACTCCTGCTGCAAGGCCGCTTCTTCTTTCGGCCGTTCTTCGTCCCGCTCCAGCACCTCGATGATGTGGTAGCCGAAGCTCGTCTTAACCGGTGCGCTCATTGCGCCGACTTCAAGTGAAAATGCAACTTCGTCGAATTCAGGAACATAGCGCCCGCGTCCGGCCCAACCCAGATCTCCGCCTTGGGAGCCGCTGCCCGGGTCGTTGCTGAACCTTAGCGCCAGGTCGGCGAAATCCTCGCCGTCGAGAATGCGCTGATGCAACATCTGCGCAAAGGCCAAGGCCTCGGCATCGTCAACACGGCCATCGCCGTTGGTGTCAGGATTCCATTCCTCCGAGGGAGGCGGGCTGCCTTCCGCAGTGGGCGGCGGTATGCTCTCACCGTTGTCGTCCGCGCTTTCAGGCGCGGGGGGAGGCGTCCCGTCATCCGTTCCGCCTGCCGGTTCTTCCGTTTCAGGCGGAGGCGGTTCCTCCGGCTCGGGGTCGACGGCGATCAGGATATGGCGGACCCGGACCTGTTCCTCAGTCGCGGACACCAGATCCTGGCTGATTGTCTCCGACATATTCGTGCGTAACAGACGCGCCCGGATCACCTCGCGATAGCTGGCCAGGTTCATGCCGGCGTTGTCGCGCAGGTTCTCCTCCAAAGTGCCCAGCCCCTCCTCATACAAATCGTCGGTCAGGACCGCGGGCGGCTCCGGTGTAGGCGCTTCTTCTTCCTGGGTTTCTATGGTCTCGCTGGCCGCGGTTGCAGTCGGCTCGCTGGCGGCGTCATCTTCCGGCGTGGGCGTTGGTGAAGGGAGCGGCGTCGGCGTAAAGGTTTCCGCGGTTGCGGTCGCCTCGACCGCAGCGTCGGCGGTTGCTGTGGCCTGCGGCACTGTCAGCGCGCCTTGCCCGCGCGCCACCTCTTCGCGCAGGGTCTCTTCAACCTCTTCATCGGTCACGGCCACGCCCACTTCCGGCGCCTTTATTTGCAGGACGGCCCCTTCAATCATATCGTTGAGGACCTGTGTCCCCAGTGTTAACGGGCTGGCCAGTGTCGCATTGATCGAAGCGATCTGGGAGGCGAACAGGCTTGAATCGCCAAACTGCTGGGAGAATATCTGCAGCCGCAACCGCTGGTTTTCCAGTTCGCTCTGGCGCAGGCGGGACTGTTGCCAGAAGTCGCGAGTGACGATTGTTCGGTCTTCAACCTGTGCCAGCACGCTGTTGGGCTTAATGACAAGCTCATTGATCACGCCGTACAGGACCAGAATCAGCGCCACGCCCACTATCCCGCCGACGATCGACATCATCCGCAGGTTGCGCTCCCGTTCGCGGGCGCGCAGTCGGGTCTCACGTCGATTTTCTACCTGCGGCTGTTCTGCCTGCTTTCTTCGTCTGCGCTTCTTGGCCATGGATCGATCAACCGCGCCTGCCGGTTATGCGGATATGTTCGCCTGTGTACGGCATCAAGGCCAGATGCCTGGCCCGTTTGATCGCCCTCGTCACTTTGCGCTGCATCTTGGCGGTGACGCGGGTCTTGCGGCGGTTGTGAATGCGGCCATAGTTATCGACAAAGCGGCTGAGAACCTGCACATTCTTGTAGTTGATCTCGTCGATACGCACATCGTTGCCGACGTGGCGGGGATTTCTGCGCTGATTGCCCTGTTTGGCGCGATTAAATATCGCCGGTCCCTCAACACGGTTGAAGGAAATCGCCGGCTGCTCTGGCTGGCTGCTATCGGCATCCGACTCGGCGCCGGCTACATCGGCCGCCTCTTCTGCGCCTTCCGACACAGTCTCGGCAACCGGTTCGGCCTCAGTCTCTGCAGCTGCTTCGGCTTCAGGCTCTGCAGCTGCTTCGGCTTCAGGCTCTGCAGCTGCTTCGGCCTCAGTCTCTGCAGCTGCTTCGGCTTCAGGCTCTACGGCTGCTTCGGCCTCCGGCTCTACGACAGCCTCGGCTTCAGACTCTGCGACAGCTTCGACCGCAGGCTCTACAGCCGCTTCGGCCTCCGCCTGCGGTGCGCTCTCCGCCGGACTCTCTTCGAGCGCGGGCGTATCCTCTTCCGTCTGCGCCTCGGCGGCCGATTGCTCTTCGGTGTTCTCTTCGGCTTCGTTCAATTTGGTTTCGTCAGACATTCGATGCTCCTTTTAGGCTCAGTCATCAGCGCGGATAACGAGGAAACGCAATACATCTTCAGATAGCCGCAACTGCCGTTCGACGTTCTGCACCGCGGTGGGAGGCATCGAAAGGTTGTGCAGAATGTAGTGTCCCTCAAAGTGGCCTTTGATGGGGTAGGCCAATCGGCGTTTGCCCCAATGGTCGGAGCTCGCGATTGTCCCATCCTCGCCGATTATGGTCTGACCGATCCGGTCATCCACGGCTTTGACACCATCATCATCCAGATTGGGCTGGATGATGTACACCAATTCGTACGTGTTCATCTACCCTTTACTCCTTTCCGTGAGCAATGTCTTGGGTTAGTTTCTAGCACCTGGTTCGCAGTCTCTAGTAACCGCCCCGGACTCAAGGAAGAGGCAGTACTAAAAACCAAAAACTAGCTACTAAGAACTGCAGTTAGACAAAGGTCCACAGCACTGTGCCGTAGACAGAAAGAACGAGGGAGCAGACAAGCTGTCCCTCGTCGCAGTTCGATAGTATAGCACAGCCCTGCGCGCCCGCAAAAGATCGGGCGGGCAAAACTGCATGCAAAACAGAGCTGGTGGTCCGCGGTCTGTCCTTCGTGAAACTGCCGGCCGCTAGTTACTCGAAACCGGCCACACCATCTGCGCCCGCTCCGTGATTCGCCCGCGGCCGTGGCACTGCTTGAACTTCCGGCCGCTCCCGCACGGGCACGGATCGTTGCGTTTGGCGCCGTTGAAGCGCGTATTCACCTTGCGGTCCTGCTCCGCCAGGTACTGCATGATATTGGCCGGAGCCTGGCGCCGGTTCAGCTGATCGGACATGAAGTTCATGTACGGGCGCACATGATTGAAGAAGGACCGGTAGCCGGCGCACAGATAATTCAACCCCTCTTCCCCGTCGGGCGTCTTGATGAAGCGGTTCTTCGGACAGCCGCCGTTGCACACAAAGCGCACCTCGCACTCCAGGCAGTAGTTGGGCAGGCTGTCCCGTTTGTGCGTGCCAAACTCCTGCTGGCGCGCCGAGCCCACCATTTCGATCAGCGGGATCTCCTCAATGTTGCCCAGAAGGTAGTCCGGCTCCACGTAGTGGTCGCAGGAAAAGAGATCGCCGTTGTGCTCCATCGCCAGCGCCGAGCCGCACGTCTCCTCAAAGATACACAGACCGGGCCGGTGTCCCGCGTATCCGGCCAGCGCCACGTCAAAGATCTGTACAAAGACCTTCCCCACGTCGTGGCGCACCCACTCCTCGAAGATCTGGATCAGAAAATCGCCGTACTGCTCGGCCGTGACCGAGCGATCCTTGACCGAATCCCCTTCCTGGTAGCCGGTGTCGTTATCGCGCTCGACGATCGGGATGAACTGCATGAAATCGGTCTTGACCTCGTCGCGCAGGAAGCGGTAGACCTCGAGCGGATGGGGCGCGTTGGCCGCGTGCACCGTTGTCAGGATGTTGTAGCGCACCTTGTGCTTGTGCAACATCCGCGCCGCCCGCATCACCTTCTCCCACGTCGGCTGACCGCCTTTATCGACGCGATAAAAGTCGTGCAGCTCGCGCGGGCCGTCCATGCTCAGCCCGATCAGAAAATCGCTCCGGTGCAGAAATTCGCACCACTCGTCGTCGAGCAGCGTGCCGTTCGTCTGCAGCGCGTTCTCGACGCGCATACCCGGCTTCTTGTGCTTCTGCTGGAACTCCACCGCCTTCTCGAAGAACTCCAGCCCCATCAGCGTCGGCTCGCCCCCCTGCCACGCGAATGTCACCTCCGGGACCTGCTGCGCGTCGATATATTGCCGCGTGTACTCCTCAAGCATCGACTCGGACATGCGGAACTCGCTGTCCGGGTACATGAACTCCTTGCTCAAAAAGTAGCAGTAATGGCAGTCCAAATTGCAGATCGCCCCCCGCGGCTTCAGCATAATGTGAAATGCAGGCGGCGGCGCAATATCCGTTGCAGGCGTCGGGTCATGCAATGCGATCGATTGCGACATTCTCTCTCCTCGCCTTCTTCTGGGCGGTCGGCCGCAAGCGGCCTCCCTTGTGCAGGGGCTGCGCCCCCGCAACGCCCCCCTAGGCTAGCGACCGTGTTTACTCTTTCCCAGCATCGTGTCTACCCAACACTGTCCGCACCCCCGCGCCGTTACTGATCACTAACCACTGACCACTGCAGTTTCACTATCCACTGCAGTCCAGCTCCGGCACGTCCACCCAGCTCCGCTCCTGCCAGGCCTGGTAGCCCAGCTCGGCCAGCTGCACGCCCTTCGCCCCTTCCAGCAGCGTATAGGGGAACGGGTCGCCCTTCACCGCATGGCGCAGGAACATCTCCCATTCGATCTTGAAAGCGTTCTCGAAGGGGTTGTTGTTGGGCACCCACTGCCACGTATCGTAGAACGGGACCGGCTGCGGTATGTCAGGGTTCCACACCGGCTTCGGCGTGAAGGAGTCGCCCTGTATCGCGCAGTCACGCAGGCCTGCCACCGCGCTGCCGCGCGTGCCGTCCACCTGGATCGTGAGCAGGTCATCGCGGCGCACGCGTACACACCAGGAGGAATTGAAGTTGCAGATGATGCCGTTTTCCAACTCGAACATCGCGTAGGCCCCGTCATCTGCGTCGGCGTTATAGGCCGCGCCCTCCTCGTCGATGCGTTCCGGCACGTGGTTGGCGGCGAGGCAGGTGAGCCGCTTGATCGGGCCGAACAGGTTGTCAATAACGTAGCGCCAGTGCGCGAACATATCGAGAACGATGCCGCCGCTCTCTGACTTCTTGTAGTTCCACGACGGCCGCTGCGCCGGCTGGTCCTTGCCGTCGAAGACCCAGTAACCGAACTCGCCGCGCACCGCCAGAATGCGGCCGAAGAAACCGGTGTCGATCAGATACTTGAGCTTCAGAAAACCGGGCAGAAACAGCTTATCCTGGACAACGCCATTGCTGACCCCGGCATCTATCGCCGCGCGCGCCAGCTGCAACGCATCCTCGGTATTGCCTGCGGTCGGCTTTTCGCAGTAGACCGCCTT
Source organism: Caldilineaceae bacterium (assembly GCA_965116395.1). Classification (GTDB taxonomy): domain Bacteria; phylum Chloroflexota; class Anaerolineae; order Caldilineales; family Caldilineaceae; genus Bin5. Next base: position 1,893,471 of record OZ220684.1, on the reverse strand, counting down.
GCCCGCCTCGATCGCCTGCAGTGTATTCGGCACCCGCAGGTTGGTCGCTAGCGCATCGAAATAGATGCGGTTGTGGTCGTCGGCGAGCGCCTCGTCCAGGTTGGTTGTCCACTTGCTCACATTGTGGGCAGCCGAGAGATGCCGCAGCTTGTCCGGATTGCGGCCGACCAGCACCGGCTCCGGCATGATGCGGTCGCCGTCCGCGGTGGGCACGCCGCCCTGCTCCCGGATCGCCAGAATCGAACGGACCAGATGCTGATTCGTGCCCATGCGACCGGTCACGCCATTCAAGATTACGCCAAACGCAATTTCAGCCATTGATGGGAAAAGCTCCTATTTTTGCGCGGCCGCCAAGGGCCGCCGAAGGCTCTTGCAACCCCTTCCGAACGCTGGGCCGACCGCATCTGCTGCGCACTTGGCGAAGCGTGAGCAGACCGGGCGTCTGCAAAAGCCTGAGTAACTATGAATGGTTTGTATAGGCTTCTACGATCCGCTCCAGAAACTGTTCCTGATCCGTCGCCCAGTAGCGGTCTGAGAAGATTTCGACCTCATTATACCCGTCAAACCCTGCCTCCTCAACCCAGCCGCGAATCTGACGGATGTTGATGCAGCCCTCACCCATCAGCCCGCGGTCCAGCAACAGGTCTTCGGTCGGCGTGCGCCAGTCGCACACGTGGAAGGCGAACAGCTTGCCCATCTGCCCGCAACGGCGGATTTCCCGCTCCAGGTCCGGGTCCCACCACAGGTGATAGACATCGGCAACCACCCCCACAAACGGCGAGTCAATGCCCGCGCAGATGTCGTTGGCCTGTCCCATCGTATTGACGGCCGACCGGCTGTCCGCGTACATCGGGTGCAGCGGCTCCACGCCCAGCTTGACCCCCGCGGCCTCGGCATGCGGCAGCACCGCCTCGATCCCGTCCCGGATCTGGCTGCGGCCGTCCTCAAGCGGCTGGCCGGGCACCGCGCCGCACACGAGCACGATCAGCGGCGCGCCCAGGGCCGCGGCCTCGTCGATGGCGCGACGGTTGTCGTCGAGTGCCTCCTGCCGCGCCGATTCCGTCTCAGCCGGGAAGAATCCGCCCCGGCACAGCGAGACGACCTCCATCCCCGCATCGCGGATACGCTTACCGGTGCCGGTGATGTCCCGTCCCTCCAACGCGTCCCGCCAGACCGTCATCCCGGCGGCGCCGTGCGCGCTGAAGCGCTCGATCGCCGTCTCAATCGGCCAGGGCTTGGTTGTAATCGTGTGTATACAAAGTCGACTCATATCCATGTATCTGTCCTGAAACTGTCTCCTTAGCCCCGAAAATCAGCCGCGTCTGAAAACAGCAGTTCACTGAAAACTGAAAACTAGAAACTGAAAACTAGAAACTGCCCTTCCGTTCCCGCGCCGCCAGCCACTGCTCACTCTCCGCCGGCAGTTCAGCCGCGACACTGATCGACTCCTCGCTGCGGAAATGCACCTGCCCCGGCCGTCCACCCGCCATGCGCGTGACAAATCGTCGCGGAGTGATAACGACGGCGACACCGGCGTTGCCCCGCTGCCGCGAAAACCAGGCTGCCAGCTGGGCCGCGGCGGTGCGGGTCGGCGCGGGGACCGGCTGTCCGCCGCAGCGGATGACGACGTGCGCGCCCGGCCCGTCGCGCACGTGCAGCCACAGGTCATCGCGGCCGGCCTCGCTGAAGGTGACGATCTCATTCTGGCGGGCGTTGCGCCCCACCAGGATCGGAAAGCCTTCGGGCGAGAGATAACGCAGCGGCTGCGAGCGGTCTCGTTGCACCTTTTCACGCCGGTCGCGCCGTTGACGCAGATAGCCCGCCTCGCGCAGGGCTTCCCGCACCGCGACAATCTCCGGCTGATCCTGCGCCAGGCCCAAGTCGCTCTCCAGCTGCTGCAGATAGGCCCGGTCGGCCTCGAGTCTGGCCCGGCGTCGAGGGATGATGCGGGCGGCCCGCTCCAGTTTGGCGGCCCGGTCAAACATGCGCTCGGCCTGCTCCACCGGCGCATGTTTCGGGTCGAGCGGAACGACCAGGTCGTCCCCCTCCGCTGCCAGCTCTTCGCCCGCCGCCGCCTGTCCGAAACTGAAGTCAGCCGCGGCGAAAACGATCAGTTGCATCTGCCCGTTCGGCGCCGGCTTCACCGCGGCCATACCGTCCTGCAGGCTTAATTCTTCCTGCGCGCCAAGCCCATTTGCCCGCTGCGGAATCTGGCTGGAAAGGGCCAGCAGCCACTCTGCCTGCGTGCGCACGAGTTCCGGTTCACCCGGGGCCGGCTCATCCGCGGCCAGGGCGCGCAGTTGACTCTGCACGCGCGCCTGCGCCTGCCGGACCAGTGCGGCCACGCCCCCGCGCACGCCTGCGTATTCGTCGCGCGAGGAGGAAACATCCCGCTCCTTGGCGGCGTAGAAGTCAGCGACCGCCGCGCTGGTCGAATCCGTCGGTGCGAACTCGCCGCAGAAATGAAGCTCGTAGGGCGCAAAAGCAGCGACGCCGTCCTGTTCGTCGACGGCGATGCCGGGCGTCCAATCGCCCGCGGCCGCCGCCGACCACAGGCTGCTGAGAGCCTTGCGCGCGTCCACGAACGCTTGCGCTGTGAGCGGCGCGCCGGCGTCGCCCGTTGCTCGCCAGGCCGCTTCCCTGGCCAGAGTCGGGCTGACGCCGGCGAAATGGTTGAGCAGGCTGCGCCAGAGGAGCGGAGAGCGGGCCTGGTCGCCGTCGACCTCATCTGCCGGAGACAGAGCCGCCTGCTGATGCGGGTCTTCGCTTTCCTCAACCGGCGGCAACCTGTCCTGCGGTGGTGGCAGCTGATAGGTGCGCCGCGGCAACAGAACGCGCTGCGCGTTCTCGCCCGCAGGCACCCGAATCAGCGCATCCAGAATGCGGTCCTCTGCGTTCAACAGAATCAGATTGCCCAGCTGCCCGATCGGTTCAACCGCGAGGGTGGAGCCGCCGTGCTCGGGATGGTGAAAGCGCAGAAAGAGCACGCGCTCGAAAGGCACCGGCAACTCGACAGACTCCAGCCGTGCGCTGCGAACATATTTGCGCAACAGGAGCAGGAGCGGGGTCTCTTTAGGCACCCCCCGCCGCGGCTTGTGTTCGAGTAGATGGACGCGGCTGGCCTGAGGATGTGCCGAAAGCAGCAGATGCCGCCGCTCCCTGTGGGCGTAAATCTCCAGCGCGACGCTGCGCCTGTCCGGCAGAACGATCTGCTGTATCCGGCCGCCTGCGACCGTCTCTTTCAGTTCGTCGGCCACTGCAGCCAGCATCAGGGCGTCAAAATGCATGCCAGGAGTGTTTTCCAGTTGTTCGTTTTCAGGTTGCCAGGCGAGCGGTCACCAGCAAATGAACGCTGAAAACTGCACGTTCAGGAAGGGTAAATGCGACTGTAAGGATAGCACAGCGAATGTGGATCGCGTAATGCGTACCCCATTACGGGCCGGCATGGACTGCGTGGTGGCTATAGATCGATCTCGGCGCATGTAGTATAATTATTCTCGCACCGACAAAGTTGGGGAATTTATAGTGGTCCGTGGGGTCTGCTCTGGCCGCCGCCCAGTTGTCAGGTTGCCGCTACGTGTCCAAACATCTGGATTCGCGGCAACCTGCCAAAATCCTGGAGATAACGGCGGCCAATCTGACTCACAGAGACTGATCAATGCAAGGAGAAAGCGATGCACAGAGATAACCGGGTCCGAGTTGGCGTTTTGTGGCTTTTCGCCTGTCTTGACGGGCGCGGGGGCAAAAGCGGGCGCATTGCATGCTGTGCCGCCCTGCTGGGTCTTTGCGCGCTCTCGGTTATCGCGCTGAACTCTGCGGACGCACTTGCCCATGAATCAGAAACGGCCTGGGAAGCCGACTACTGGGCCAACACTACACTTACCGGCGATGCAGTCATCTCGCGTGAAGACGAGACACTTAGTTTCGACTGGGGGGATGGCTCCCCAGGCACGGGTATTCCCGCAGATCGATTTTCGGGCCGCTGGCTGCGACATCTCAACATTTCCGCCGAAGAGGCCGGCAACTACATCTTTACCGCCGAAGTTGATGACGGCGTGCGGCTTTGGGTGGATGGCGTGTTGCGCATCGACAGCTGGATCGAACAGGCAAAAGCCTCCTATGAGGCCAGACTGCACCTGTCGGAAGGGCAGCACCTGATTCGCGTCGAATATTTCGAGTTGACCGGCGCGGCTTCGATTTCGGTGAGTTGGGAGCGGGAGGCGGACCTGCCCACGACCTTCTGGAGGGGCGAGTATTACAACAACAGTTCGCTAACGGGACCGGCGCATACGACGCGCGGCGACGCCCGTATCAACTTTGACTGGGGTTACGAGAGCCCGCTCGACGGCCTCAATCAGGATGAATTCTCGGTACGCTGGAGCAGATCACTGGAGCTGCCAGCAGGCGATTACCGCTTTACTGCCACCGTGGATGACGGCGTGCGGCTGTTGGTCGGAGACAGAACCCTGATCGATTTCTGGCAGGTGCAGACCGCGACAACCTACTCCCAGATCATCTATCTGGACGGCAACGCCGTCACCGTGCGCATGGAGTATTACGAAGGAACCGGGCAGGCGGAAGCGCGCCTGACCTGGAACAGGTTGGAGACTTCGGCGACGCCAACGCCAACACCAACCGGGCCCACACCGACGTCGACGACAACCCCGCTGGCCGGGTCCACAACAGCGGCCACGGCAACACCGCTGGCGACCGCAACACCGCCGGCCACGTACACGCCCGCGCCAACCTCAACCGCGGCAACATCGCCAACGCCGGGACCAACATCTACGTCGGGGCCAACGCCAACGCCGACAGTGACATCGACGCCGGTAATCGTGTGGCAGGCGCTGTACTGGAACAACACCACCCTCACCGGTACTCCGGCTCTCGCCCAGCAGGAGTCTGTCATCGACTACAATTGGGGCACCGGGTCACCTGCGTCGCCAACCATAAACGCCGACAATTTTTCAGCCCGCTGGAGCACACAGATTTCGCTCGAATCGGGATCCTACCGCTTCGATGTTGTGTCCGACGACGGTGTGCGCCTGTTTATTGACAGCGTCAAACAGATCGATGGCTGGAGCGATCATCCGGCGACATCATACCAATATACGCTGGATCACGATGGCGGGTCGTTGAATCTCATTCTGGAGTACTATGAGCACGAGGAGGCCGCCCAGGTGAAGTTGAGTTGGGTCGCCGCAACGCCGCAGCCCTCGCCCACGCCGCAGCCGACGCCCACTGTCAGCGTCGTGGTAGACGACCAGGACGCCGGGTTCGAGAGAGGCGGTCTTACGACCACCTGGCAACAGGAGGACGAGGGCCACGCCGACCACCTTTTCTGGACGAACAACAATGACAAAACCCGCAACGGATATAACTGGGGTAAGTGGTCTCCTGATTTAGAGGCGGCCAGCTACGAGGTTTTCGTATACATCCCCGGGAACCAGGCGACGACGAGCAACGCCCGCTATTGGATTTCGCACTCTGGCGGTTTCACGCTGCGAGAGGTGGATCAGTCCCAGTATTCCAACGAGTGGGTCTCCCTGGGCACTTACAGCTTCAGCGGCTCAGGCAATGATTACATCTCCCTGTCCGACGTGACCTACGAGACATATCTATCCCGCAAGGTTGCCTGGGATGCGATGAAGTGGGAGGAGCGGTAACGGTTGACAGTTTAGCGTTTTCATTTCTTGGCTCTTAGTGGTCGTTCGCCTGGCCACTGATCGGTGGTCATTCAGCAGAGCAGTTGAGGAGGAGACGATATGCGACTGGTGCAGTACCGGACAGAGGGCGGCGACCGCCGGGTGGCGATGGTCGAGAGCGAGGAGACACTGCGCGTTCTCGACGGAACCGAGCGCGTTTACGACCTGGCGCGCGCGGCAGGGCGCAGCGGGCGGCCCATGACCGAACTGGTTGAGGAACGGCTGGGCAGTCAGCGGGCGGAATACGGCCTGATCGCAGCGGACGGGAGGCTCATGCCGCCGCTGGATCACCCCGACCCCACCCGCCTGGTCATCAGCGGCACCGGTCTCGATCATCTCGGCAGCGCGCAGGCGCGCGATGCCATGCACCAGAATCTCAACGTCGAAGATGAAGCGACGCTGACCGACTCAATGCGCATGTTTCGTCTGGGGCTCGAAGGCGGCAAACCCGCGCCCGGACAGGTTGGTGTCGCGCCGGAGTGGTTCTATAAGGGCGATGGCCGCTGGCTCGTGCCGCCGGAGCAGCCGCTGACCATGCCGGCCTTTGCCCTCGAGGGCAGCGAAGAGCCCGAACTGGTCGGCTGCTATGTGATTGGCGACGACGGCGCGGTCCTGTGCGTCGGCTATGCGCTGGGCAACGAGTTCGCCGACCACGTGCTGGAGAAGAAGAACTACCTCTACCTGGCCCACTCCAAGCTGCGGCAAAGCTCGTGCGGCCCGGAGCTGCTGCTGGGCGACCCGCCCGCGCACATCGAGGGCACCTCCCGCATCCTGCGCGACGGTCGCGAGCTGTGGTCCGCGCCCTTCCTGACCGGCGAGGACAACATGACCCACAGCCTCGCCAACATCCAGCACCATCACTTCAAGTACGCGCCCTTCCGCACACCCGGCGACGTCCATCTGCACTTTTACGGCACGGCTACGCTCAGCTTCGCCGCCGGCATCCAGACCGAAGTGGGCGACGTGTTCGAAATCAGCGCGCCCGGTTTCGGCCGCCCCCTCCGCAACGAACTCCAGGACACGCCGGAGGCTGAGCAACTGGTAGAGATTCGGACGCTGTGAGTGTTCCGTTTCCAGTTCACTGCGGGCACGCGCCCGGCCAGAGGAAACTGAATGTCTCAGAGTGATCCGATGGGCAGCAACCCCACTTTCGACTCCCTTGACGCCCTACACACCGCCGCGACCACCTGCCGCGCCTGCCCGCGCCTGGTCGCCTGGCGCGAAGAGGTGGCCGCCACAAGGCGCCAGGCATTTCGCGACTTCACCTATTGGGGCAAACCGGTGCCTGGCTGGGGCGATCCCCGCGCCCGGCTTCTCGTCCTGGGCCTCGCCCCCGGCGCCCACGGTGCCAACCGCACCGGCCGCCCCTTCACCGGCGACGGTTCGGGCAATTTCCTCTACCCCGCCCTGCACCGCGCCGGCTTCGCCAGCGGGCCCACCAGTACCCACCGCGACGACGGCCTCGAACTCATCGACTGCTACATGACCGGCGTGGCCTACTGCGTGCCGCCCAAAAACCGGCCCAATGCAGCCGAACTAACCAACTGCCGCAACTGGCTGGTGCAGGAACTGGCCCTGCTACCGCACCTGCAGGCCGTTCTTGCGCTCGGCAAGATCGCCTTCGACGGCTATCTGCGCGCCCTGCGCGAACTCGGCCATGAGCTTCCCCGCCTCACCTTCACACACGGCGCCGCGCACGCCCTCCCCGCCGGTCTACCCCGTCTCTACGCCTCCTACCACGTCAGCCGCCAGAACACCAACACCGGCCGTCTGACAGCCGCGATGTTCGACGATGTTCTGACGTCGATCAAGGCCGGTCTGCAGCGCGTTTGACCCCCCGTTGCCACCCTACCTCCTTATCACCGAAAACAGAATGTTCGTACCGCAACGAGGCGTGCGCGCCTGCGTATAGAAAGCAGGAACACCTCTCTGTTCCCCCAAATGTGATGAGTGCAAAGAGGGGACTCTGCCCCCTTTCTCCTCTTGGCCTGCCTCTCGGAGATAAATGTATGGCCCCTGAATCGACCAGCCACGCGCCCGCCCCAACCCGCGCGTCAGAACGGATCGTCGCCATCGACATCCTGCGCGGCTTCGCGCTGCTCGGCATTCTGATCATGAACATACAGGGCTTCGCCATGCCCGCAGCCGCTTACTCCAACCCGACCGTCTACGGCGACCTGACCGGGGCCAACCGCTGGGTCTGGACACTGAGCCACATCTTCGCCGATCAGAAGTTCATGACAATCTTTTCCCTGCTCTTCGGCGCCGGCATCGTGCTCATGAGCGAAAAGCTGGACGCGCGCGGGCAGCGCGCCTGGGGTCTGCATTACCGGCGCACCTTCTGGCTGCTGCTCATCGGCTTGGCCCACGCCTACCTGCTCTGGTCCGGCGATATTCTGGTCGCCTATGCCCTATGCGGCTTCTGGGTCTACTGGCTGCGCCGGCTACGGCCCCGCTGGCAGATGGCGCTGGGCATTCTCGTGGTGTCGATCCCTGCTTTTCTGTGGCTGGGCACGGGCGTAAGCATGCAGTTCATTCCGTCGGAGACGGTACAGGAGCTACAGGCAGACTGGCGGCCGGCTGCCGCAACAATCGACGCGGAGGTGGCCGCCTATAGGGGCGGCTGGTTGGCGCAGATGGATGCCCGCGTGCCCAGAAGCGTAGAATTTCAGACGGTCGGGTTGCTGTTCTGGGGGCTCTGGCGCGCGGGTGGCCTGATGCTGATGGGGATGGCCCTCTTCCGGTCGGGGGTGCTGACGGGCAAACGCGCGCGTCGCTTCTACCTCGGCATGGTTATCCTGGGACTTGCCATCGGCCTGCCAGTCGTGAGCGTGGGTGTTATCCAGAACTTTGCTCACAATTGGACGATGGAGTTTTCGCAGTTCGGACTCGGCGCGCAAGCGAACTACTGGGGCAGCCTATTCGTCAGCGCCGCCTACATCGGCCTGCTGATGCTGTTTGCCCGCTCGCGCGCCCTGCCTTGGCTGCAGAAGTCGCTGGCCGCGGTAGGGCGGACCGCGCTGACCAACTATCTTCTGCAGACGATCCTGGCCACTGCCGTATTCTACGGCCACGGTCTGGGGCTGTTCGGCTCGGTCGAGAGGGTGGGGCAGATCGGAATTATCGCCGCGATCTGGGTGGTCCAACTGGTGGTGTCACCGCTGTGGCTGCGCCACTACCGCTTCGGGCCCTTCGAGTGGTTGTGGCGTTCGCTCAGCTACTGGCGTTTCCAACCGATGCAAGCCCGCAGGACAGCGCCGGCGTCGTCATAATTGATCGAATTTATATCCAAAGTTAGCCAACAGGCTTGATTTGAGGAATTATATATCTAACACAGAAAAACGCGCACAAGCATTAGTTGACACATAGTGCCAGTCGGATGGTTTGCCGAATGAGGATAACTGCACCGCTGTACGGTTGGACGAGCAAAATGACGGATGGGTTTGCCCTGACGGTGGCGGTGTCTTTGGGATTCGGGAGGGTTATGTGTCTAAGATTCTGTGGTCAGGAATTCGAGGATGTCTCTCACGGTTTGGTTTGGCGTGGGTTGGTTTTTGATGGCGAGTTGGATGGCACTAGCGGAGTCACCTATGAGGAATTGGTGTGAATGCCATGCGATCAAGCCATTCAATTTGTTCGTGAATTTTGGGGGGAGGTATTTTGACGAGAGGTTGCGTGACTTGTGTGTCAGGAGGCAAGACAGGTGCGGGGAAAGGGGGTAATAGAAAATGTGGTCTGTTGTGGAGCCGCCAAACCTATCTGCCAGCAAGTTAAACACTGGTTGATCGCCTGTAACGAAACCTGGATTCTTGCTTTCGAGAAAGATGATTTCAAGAAATTCGCTATCAAAGAAGAGACTGGAGGCGACATTGCAGGCCGCAATAAAACAGAGGATGTTCGCAAGGTTTCCTGTTGTTTGAAGAGGGGACTTTTGCGAAAAGAATCTCTTGATAGGTGTTCGGACATTTTTGGGAATTAATCACGATACTAACCATGAGAGTATATACTCCGTATTGGAGCAAATATCCTTATGGCCTTCCCCCGATGCCTGCCGGACAAACAAACCCATGCCTGTAACTCTTTTCAGGTGTATTCTCTATTCGACCAAATCCAGTTCCAACACAACCATATAGGGAACTGTAATCGGTCCTGCACCTATAGACCTATAAGTATTCATACCTCTAACTACAGCTACAAACTTCACAACATCATTTTCCAAGAGTCGATAATCCGCCTGCTCATACAACATGATTACATTCTCTCTGAGAGAAATTTGCGTTCCAAGTGATACAAGCAGCTGGTAATCAGCGAATCTAGTTTGACTTGGATCGATTTGGACAGCCTGAATAACAACCCCACTGTAACTTACTCGTTGACCAATGTACTTCTCATTGTTTCGATACAATTCTTCCCATGCTGGACTGATTGGGATATATCTCTGGTTGATGACCCTCGTCGGATGAGTGATAGTTACGGATTCCCTAGTCGCTGTTGGAACAGCAGGAGGAGCAGGAATCACTAAGGCTACCTGGATACTTCCAGCATTGATTGCTGTCACAAGTTCACCGAACACCCAACCTCCGCGTCCGTTAAACGTGATCTGCCACCAATCACCTCTAGGGTTCTTGCCAGCAATTGGGAAATTCTGTCCAACAGATGCCACCCCGATCACTGGATAATTTGTGCCTGGTCCCTCTCGAATATTCATGTTGTGATTGATCGTTGCAAACGGGACTTGAGGTGTTGGCGTGGGAATTAGATTCTTTACTTCTGGAACAGAAGTGGGCGGCAATGCTGTCCCTATAATAGTTGAGTCCGGTGTACGTTCCTGCCGGATTGCCTGAGACGCAATTGCTGTATTTGTCCACGTTGGAACTGGTGAAATCGCTTCAATAGTACCTGAGGACCGTGATTCGGTCGGCTGCCTCCTTTCTGAGAACCCTAACCCGATTATCAACACAATCACTATGACAAGAAACCATGTAGCGACGAGTCTCATAGTGCCCCCTTGCTGACTGAACGGAGTAATTGTTTGCCACAACGCATACCCAGTCGCAGAGCAAGGGGACATAATGTCCCCGCTCAATCTGGCGTCCGCAAAAAGGTATACGTTGTGGCAAGACCCATTCTATAGTTACCCTCACCAATCGTCAATCCCTGTCTCCCAATAGAAAACGTCCCGATAGGAACCTATCGGGACGTTTAACTTTTCTTCTATTTAAGGAAAATGATTACCGGCTCTTACTCCGACGCCACTCTTCTAGTTCAGAAGGCTTTGTTCTGAGAACCGCTGCCGCCAGTTTTTCTGGCGTAGTCGGGATCGGAATAGGTGGATTGTCATACTTGGACGGCCTACCCCGCCTGCGTTTAACTTGCTCCTGATTCTTCTTGCTTCTAGGTACTGGCATAAGGCATCCCCTCCTTACCAAACTAAGTCATCATACGGCAATCTCTTGCCTTCCATTCTCCTGACCATTGACTCCATCTGGTAAATCACCGACATATCGGCAGCATTGTTCCGACCGGTGAATTCGTTGACATAGCGATGGAGGTGTTTACTGCTCATCCAATGGTAAGTTCCGTAATACCCGCGCTTCAAGACGGCCCAGAAAGACTCAATGCCGTTAGTGTGGACATCACCATTGACGAATTCACCCCGCCCATGAGAGACCTGTCTGTGATCGTATGTCCAACCCAAGTCGTTGTAACCTCTGTGCTCGTCAGTGTATACAAACGATCTAGGCTCCACAGTATCTTCAACAAACTGAGTCATAGTTGAAATGTTCGCCTTCTCAAGGGGTACAGCAACTACAGTTCCGGTATGCCGTTCCCTCGCACCAATAACAGGAATCTTACCTACTGTGCCCCCTCCTGCTCTGAGCTTTTTCTTGCTGTGCTTGTTCTTTTCCTTTCCGCCTATATAGGTTTCATCAATTTCGATTTCGCCCAACAGTTTATCATCATCATACTCCCAAGTTTCTCGTAACCTGTGGGACATAAACCATGCTGTTCTCTGGGACACACCCAACTCCTTGTGTAGCTGTATGCTGGACATACCCTTTGGTTTTATCGTGACCAAATATATAGCCAACGCCCAAACCTGGTAACCTAACTTGGACGAGTGCATTACGGTATCGGTCTTGACAGAGAAAAATCTACGACACCCTCTACACCGGTACGGCATTTGTGGATGCGCAGCACCGATCTGGATGTTTTCACAATCACATTTGGGACAAGTTATGCCATCAGGCCACCGCTGCTTAACGAACCAAGACTCAGCAGTCTCATCATCAGGAAACATTCTGAACAGATCCATCAGCGAAACATCGACAGAATCCTCTCGGCCTTTGTCCATATGTATCCTCCAGTTATAGCTCCCCTCGCGTTGTTTGTGGCCGTTCAGTACAACCGCTACATTTAGAACCCCAATACTCATTTACAGCCTAATTCTAACATTGTCTGGCAGGATTGTCAAATTTGGACCCGGCCCGGCCCATCTTGGCCGGTTGACAACTAAATAACGCATAAATTTACCGAAATCTGCACTTCCTTTTTACCAGAATCGGTACAACTAACCAAGATTATATCTATCTTTTGTCCTCAGAATATCTCTCTTATAGACACGGAGCGACCTATTCCGGTTTTCCAATTCTTCCATTCCTTGTATGGTCAGCCCTCCAGTCCACCAGTTCTCCTTCCTAACTTCCCTAGATTCCCTGCCGAACTGGGCTCGCTCCCCTAACAGACCTTCCTGCCGACAGTACTCAACTGCCCTTCTGACTTCATGGGGATCGTAGCCAAGTTGAATTATCGGATCTTCCAATGCGGAGTCATCACCGTAGTTGCCCGATGCTGCCTCCAGAATCTTAGTCACAAGGGGTCGATTTTCAACCAGAGTTGATCGATACATTTCTGTCTCCTTATCCCTAACGATATAAGAATTTGACAGCCCAACACATAGAGTGCTAGGCTGTCAGATCTCACGGCTCGGCAAAGCACGGTCAGGTATGTTTAGGTGTGTTCCGGTTCGGGTAGGGTGTGTGTGCACTCTGCCCCTATCTTGCCTAGTTTTCCACCTGATTCCCATGGTTGCGTGTCCACCTTCCCCAACTCTAACTCCGATTTGCTGTCTGACAAAATTAACAGATATTACGACAATCCGTCCAGCCCGCCGTGCGCGAGTACGCGTTCCCCGGGGGAAGTCACGTTAGCCCCGTGGAAAGGCGGGCGGCTTGGCATTGCTGGCATTTACGAGGAGGAAACTAGCGTAATGGCAGAAGAACTATATATAGGTGCGGCTATAGTTACCATTGTACTCGGTGTAGGTACGTTCTTTACCGAATATTCTCCGTTTATCTTAATGAAGCGCAGCACGCACAGGAACTTACTGTCACAACGCGGGAGCGGCCAGCAAAATGACAACACAACAAAAAATCTAGATCATATCACTACTGCGGACGGAAGAAAATGGGTTTGGAGCAAGAGAACCAACAATTCCAATATCGGCAAGCACAGCGTTTCGTTCTTTGAAATTGCAGAGGCAGAAATTATGAGTACATCTTCGGAGGGCATAAACCGAAGTGAACTAAAAAGATCTCTCATGAACCTCAGAGGAACGCCTTACTATCACTGCATATACTATGAGGGTGAAGGATACAACCGTGTATTCGAGTTATCTCCTCCTCCTGATAGGACCAAGTAGATGAATTTTGCCAATCGCACCATGTGGACGGGCGACAACCTTGACATCATGCGCGGCATGAACTCGGATTCGGTAGACCTCATCTACCTGGATCCTCCGTTCAACTCCAATCAAAACTATGCGGCTCCAATCGGTTCTGAGGCGGCAGGCGCAGCGTTCAAAGACACGTGGACGCTGGACGACGTAGACGTGGCATGGCACGGTGAGTTAGCGGAGAGGAACCCAGCAGCCTACTCAGTGATCGATGCGTCGCGCCAAGCCGATGGTAAGGGGATGCAGTCATACTTGATCTTCATGGCCGTTCGACTGATGGAGATGCAGCGGATCTTGAAGCCCAAGGGCAGCATATGGTTGCATTGTGATGACACAGCGTCGCACTGGCTTCGTGTGTTGATGGACGGCTTATTCGGAAAGGCAGCCTTCCGCAATGCCGTAATCTGGAAGCGGATCGGCAATCATAACGATGCAGGACGCTTTGGGCGCACTGCCGATCACTTGCTGTTTTACGGTTCGGAAATCCATAAAGAGGGGGTTAGGATTCCATTGTCCGAGGACAACGTGCTCTCGAAATACCGTCACGAGGACAAACGGGGACGGTATCGACGGGACAATCTTACCGGCCCTGGCGTGAGCACCGGCGAATCTGGTCATTCATGGCGCAACTGGAATCCAACTGAGATTGGCCGCTGTTGGAGTGTGCCGCGCACTGGAAGTTATGCCGCGTGGATAGAAGCTAATTGCATTCCCGGTTACCGGTCTGTTGAAAGCCCCATCGCCCGTCTTGACCTCTTGGAAAACGCTGAACTGATTGAATTCACGGCCAATGGGACGCCGGAACTAAAACGCTATCTGGACGCAAGTCCCGGCCAAGTTCCCCCTGACGTCTGGATTGACATACCACCAGTAAATTCTCAGGCGCGTGAGCGAACAGGGTATCCCACTCAGAAACCGCTTGCCCTACTAGAGCGAATCATCCGCGCCAGTAGCAATGTAGACGATATTGTGCTCGACCCCTTCTGCGGATGCGCCACCGCCTGCGTAGCGGCAGACCGCCTCGACCGCCGCTGGGCGGGCATCGACCTCTCTCCCCTGGCCGCCAAGCTCGTGCGCCAGCGCATTCAGGCCGAAGGGCCGCTCCTCTACGACCTCATCCACCGCACCGACATTCCCAAGCGCACCGACATAGGCAAACTGCCGCCCTATAAGACCCACAAACACACACTGTTCGGCCAGCAGGAAGGACTCTGTAACGGCTGTCGCATGTTCTTCCCCTTTCAGAACTTCACTGTTGACCATATTGTGCCGCAGTCAAAAGGCGGCACTCACCACATCGACAACTTGCAGCTTCTTTGCAACGCTTGCAACAGTAAGAAGGGAGCCGGAACCCAGGCCGAATTGATCGTGAAGTTGCAGCAAGAAGGAACTATTAGCTAAGGACGTGTTACTGTCCCCATTTGCAACCCCCTTCGTCTTTCTCATCGTCTCTATTGTTCTCAATGAGAGACGAGGCTATACAAACTGAATAGGGTTGCAGGACACTTGACATTACTTGACGTAACAAACAATTTGGGATGAATCCGCTAGATGCGAGCCGTTGACAGATTGAAAATCGTAGTGTATTATCACTGTGCAAAGTATGACTGGTACGCCTTTGCACCCTCTGATTTAGCTCTTCGAAGCATTGCCTCTTGACTTGGCCCACTCCCCCTTTTGGGTCGCTCGCGCCTGAGACTCAGAATCACAGGCTTTCATATTCCAACGACACATTGACACAACAACTCAACGACACAACAACTCAACGACACAACAACTCAACGACACAACAACTCAACGACAAAGCGAGAGAGAGATGGAAACAGCCTTGTGGAAACTCGAATGCTCGATTTGGCGTGAGGATGATTGGTATGTATCCGAATGCAAGGCCCTAGAGATAGCAAGTCAGGGAAGGACATTGAAGGAGGCGCAGGATAATCTTCAGGAAGCGATACAATTATTTCTTGAAGCTGCTTCCTTTACAGAGGTAATGAGCTATCTCAGCCGTCTGGAATCAGATACACCTGCTGAGATTCAGCGAAACCTAGAGGTTCAATTCACGCCCATTGATCAGAGAGCCCACACAACACTTGGTGAGGTTACTCTGGCTTATGCCTAGATTAGGTCCGATGTCGTCGCGAAAGATTCTCAAAATCCTCAGAGATCAAGGTTTTGAGAAAGTAAGGCAGTCAGGCAGTCATATTGTACTGCAATCTCGCAGTAAAGATGAATTCGGTCGAGTGACCACCATAACGGTGGTTGTGCCTGATAATACAGAAGTCCCCGTAGGAACGTTAAGAAACATAATCGGTCATTCCGGTCTAGACCGCAGCTACTTCGAGTAGCTGAGATATGTATCAGACAAAAAAGCCCGCCAGACTATCTAGCGGGCTTTTTTGAACTCTATCATTATGGTACGATATTTCCACTGGCAAGGTTCGCAGAATGTGGCTGCGCCCCTGCCAGTGGGATAGTAAATGCGGTATGGTTCGGCTCTCCCGCCACATTAGACAATGGGGGAGATAAGATGTCCCTCCGCATTCGGTACAGGAAGTTTGAAATCGAAGTTTCATTCGACCTGGACCGCATCAAACGCTTCATCGGTTTCCCGAAGAAGTGAAGTTTGGGGGCGGTGTACGCCGCCCCTTTCCCTTATGCCGAACCACTCGCATGTTCACCTGCCAGTACTAACTCTAAATTTTCCCTCTGCAACACATGTGCTATACTGACAACTCTCCCTCAGTATAAGTTTGAAAGAGGAACTTGCAATGCTAAGAAGAATTCTCAAGCTAATCACCGAATGGATTGCCACTCAAAATCTACTTGGATTGACTGTCGATCATTTTTCTTTGGAAGATAATAGACTTCTTGAATTCTTCATTTTCCTAGCCCGAAATTTGATACTTCTCCCATGCGCGAAAGTAATGCAGCACATAATTGTTGGGTTCGGCCAATCAATGTCGCCACAGAAATTTACCAAACCAATGTTCAGAATTCTTTTTGCGTTCGCCTGGTACATGATTGCTCCAATATGGCTTATCCCGATCTATATCACTCTTGCAGAAATCATCTATATGAGCCGGGGAATAGATACCTTCTTTTATCTTCTCAATAATTACTCTATCATTTTCTTGATAGCGTCATCCTGTACGACTATAATGTTTTTTGCAGAACGAAAAAAACCACAGTTAGAGAAATGGGCAGATCTAAAATGGGGGAAGAGCAGCCAAAGCTACTTGGATTTCTGCGACCGCAGTATTTCTACACTGAAGGTTGGGCTTGTATTCTCAATCTCTTTTTCATCCATTCCCCTAATATTTGCAGCATTTCAATTGTAAGTCTAACCTTTACCCGCCTTGCTCCCTCTCTCGGTTCGAATAAATGCAGACAAGACGAAGCCCTGAATCGTGATTGACTTTGAATCCAATGGAGTATACTGGTGGAATTACCAATAGAATTAGCTAAATCACTTACTTATGAAATGATCGCTTATATGCTAATGGCTATTATTGCCGCCTTCGCAGGTTCGAAATTGTTCAAGAAATTCAAAAAGGAAATCTCACCGAGAGAGTACTTTATGTGGTTTGCGTGGACTGGAATGCTGGTCATAATTATCGTGTTTACCGTCTACCTAAACGCCCCCATACCCGCTATCAAAGCAGTGTGGAGTGTGTTGTCTGGGTTGATTGTTGTTCGATTTGTAACTGAGGACAAATCTGCTGAAATACTGGAAGAAGCAAGAAGCGTATTGAAAGATGCCAAGACGTTGCAATCTCAATACAGATCGCAAGCTCCTCCCCCTGACACTCAGGATGATTTCGATTATCGGGTCTGACCATGCTAGCAGATCCATTTCGTATAAGGACAATAAGATTCTACCCAATGCTATCTAGAGACGAGATTGAATTCCTGCGGACCGTCACCGTAACGGTCTATTGTGACTGTGGACATAAATTTTACAAATCCTGGGTCCAAGTTGAGCTTAATGGGGATATTGAATGTCCCGGCTGCAGGCGTGTACTTCCAGCTAGATGTATGGAGTACTATGTTGAAGACATTGATACCATCATCCTCCAAAAGTTTCAAGAACTTCAAGAAAAGTTTGGGATGGGCAGCATTGGTGATGCCCTCACGGGGATTGAATAAAGTACCTAACCTATCAACAAAAAGTTGAACCTCGTCATTCAGTTCCTTCTCATTCTCCACTGCGATCACAACTCTTACCTCGCCCATCAGTCGCCTCCTCTGATGTTATGATCGGAGTAATACTCTCGAAACAGAGAGCATACTCTCATGGTTAGTATCGTGATTAATTCCCACATTTTTTGTTCGGAAAAGTTGATGGGCGATATAGAAGAAAAACACCATGGATGACTTTTCAAGATTGATAAATTCGCTCTGTTTTTGTCGCAATTGATCGAGAATGGGCACGGCTTGGTTTTCGGTGGCATCATGCAGGATGTCTTCCGTTTCAATCAGCATTTTGTAAATTTTCGTTTTTGCGTCAAGTGGAACTAGGTCATTATCCTTGATCGTTTCATGGGCATAGACAACTCGGACAAACAGATTAATAAGTTCTTGGTAATATGATTTTAAGTCTGGGGACACTGTTTTCTGGATGTAATGCTTGAGGTATTCAATGTCAGGGGCGGTGAGGCGTTGAAGTTTATAGAAGTGTCTTTCGACCATCAAATTCTTTGGGTTTGCGGTGCTGGGTTCTTTCTTGTTTCTTGAATAGTGGACAAGTCCATCAGCATTGCACCACGCTTTAAGGTAGTGTTGCCACACGTAATGTTGTCTGTGTTTAATCATGTCAATTTCGGGGGTGAGGTGTATGCGTGGTCCAGTTTTTGGGGCCCACTTCAGCTACCTTCTTGCAACTTCAAAGTTTTGTCCGTAAAAACAGAATTGACACCCTTGGGACTGAACTTGAAGGTTCATTAGAACTCCACTTTGTCCTTGCGCAATTCGCTTTCAATCCGACGCAGCAGGCCCGTCACTCCGTCGAGCAAGTCATTGTTGGTCATGGAGTTGAGTCTATCTGAACCACCTCGAAAAGTGACTGCAAGTCCACCCAAGTAATGCTTGTCGTCCATGAATTTTCGGGTTGAACGAATTTGAGGGAAGTAAGATTTCAGAGAATCGAACGAAAAGAATGCATTTCGCGCCAGCGCACTCCTGACATTGTTCTCAGGAATGCAGGCAACTTCTACTATCTTTCTATCCGCGTCCCCGGCACTGCTGAGGTTACCGTTTTCAAGGAAAGCCAGATCGGATGTTCCCTAATTGATGGCCATTAGCTACCGGTTGGAGCCGGCTCCGCACCCACCGCCGACGGCTTCTTCAACGTCTCCGGCACAAATAACCCCAAAATCGAGCCAGATCCCAACCCGATGATGGCGATCACATAAATAGACGGCACCAGACTCAGTGCGTCGGCAATCGTGCCGACGATTATGGGCGCGCTGGTGTGCCCGGTATCGCCTATCAGCCGCCACAGCCCCAGAAACGCGCCCATGCCCTCACCCTTCGGCGGCGCCAGGTCTGCCCCCAGCGTCAGCATCGTCCCCGAGCCAAGCCCGTTGCCGAAACCGATCAGCGATGTAACCGCCAGCAGCGCCGCAAAGGATCCCGTAAGCGGAATAAGGGCCATGCCCAGTGCCTGTAACAGGAAGGAAGGTACGTAGGCGAACTTGCGCCCGAAGCGGTCCATCACATAGCCCGCCGGATAAAACATCGACATATCCACCGCCGCCGCGATCCCCATCACCAGGCCGATCTTGTCTACGTCCAGACCCAGGACCGTCGCCGCGTAGAGTGGAATGATAGTCTGCCGGCCCGCGCGGATCGTCTGCGCGCAGATCATGCCGAAGCCGGCCGGCGTCACCAGCCAGCCATTGCTGCGCAGATAGGAGAGCAGATGCCGGTAGGAGCGGGCCATCGACGTCCGCTGTTCGGGCGGCAGCTCGCCCTGGCCGTCGCGCACGAACAGGAACGGGAAGATCAACGCCAGCAGCGCGAAAACGCCGCAGAAGGCGAACGCCGTCTGCATACCCGCCTCCGCGCTCAGATAGCCGCCGATAATCGGGCCGGCGAACATGCCAATCCGATTCACACCGCCGAAAACTGAGATCGCCCGCCCGCGGCTTTCGTTGAGCGTGTTGTTGGCCAGGTACGCGTGCCGGGAGACGTTCCACAACGCCGCGCCGGCCCCGATCGAGATCCCGCACAACACCAGCATGACAACGCGTTCGGACTGGCTCAGGGCCAGCATCCCCAGCCCCATCACGCAGATACCGATCGTCATCGAACGGCGGTTGCCGATGCGGTCCTGGATACCCCCGGCCGGCAGGTCTCCGATCAGCGTACCGATGCCGTAGCCGGCCAGTACAAGACCGATCAGGCTGAACGACAGCCCCAGATCAATAACGTATACCGGCAGCAGCAGCGCCAGCATCCCCTGGCAAAAGGCGAGAATAAAGGTAGGAATGTATACAGCGTAGAGCAACTGTGCGCGCACAGAGTTTCCTCAAACTTTGAGAAGAGAGTGCAGATGAGAGAGGAAGGAGAGAACAACGACTACGCCTTACTCCTCAATTCTCTATTCCCGCTCCTCGCTTTGGCGCACGCCGTCAAACGTTGCTCGGAGCGCCGGGTAGAGGCCCTGGTAGAGTTCGTAGAAGTTTGCGTAAGCGGCCGTTGCGTCAGCGTTGGGCGTGGTCGAGCCGGTGACGCGGATCGTCGCCGCGCACGCGCTTTCGCCATCGGGCCAGACGCCCGCGCCCACACCGGCCAGCAGCGCCGCGCCATAGGCCGCGCCTTCGGGCGTGTTCACCGTAACCAGCTCACTGCCCATCACATCCGCCAGAATCTGCCGCCACAGCGGGCTGCGCGCTCCGCCGCCGCTCACCCGCACTTGGCGGATTTCGCCCAGGCCGACGCCCTGCATCAGCGTGAAGCTGTCCTGCAGGCCAAAGGCCACGCCTTCCAGCACCGCGCGCGTCATGTGCGGCAGCCCGTGGCGGACCGTCAGCCCAACGAACGCGCCGCGCGCGAACGGGTCCGGGTGCGGCGTGCGTTCACCGGTCAGATAGGGCAGAAACAGCAGCCCTTCACTGCCAATAGGCACCTCTTCCGCCGGCGCCACCAGGTCGTCAAACTCCACGCCCGGCGCCAGCGTATCCCGGTGCCAGCGCAAACTGCCCGCCGCCGAGAGCATCACCCCCATCAGATGCCACTTGTCCGGCAGCGCGTGGGGGAAGGCGTGCAGGCGTCCCTCCGGTTCGTAGAAAGGCTCGTTTGCAGTGGCAAAGACAACGCCCGATGTGCCCAGCGTCAGCGCAACAATCCCCTCCTCGATCGCGCCCACGCCCACCGCCTGCGCCGACTGGTCGCCCCCGCCCCCGACCACCGGCGTGCCCGCGCGCAGCCCCGTAGCCTCCGCCGCCTCCGCCGAAATGACACCTGTCACCTGCGTACCTTCGTGCGTGGCGGGCAGAAATTGCGGCGGAATCTCGAGCGCAGCCAGAACCGTCGGCGACCAGTCGCGCGTCGCCAGCTCCAGCAGCGATGTGCCGCCCGCGCCCGCCTTGTCGGTGGCGAAGTCGCCGGTCAGCTTGTAGCGCACAAAATCTTTGGGCAGAAGGATCTGGCGGACGCGGCTGTAAATCTCCGGCTCGTTCTCCTTCACCCACAGAATCTTGGGCGCGGTGAAGCCCGCCAGCGCGTCGTTGCCTGTAATGCGCACAAGATTTTCCTTGCCCATCCACAGGCGCATATCATCGCACTGTTTGCCCGTGCGCTGGTCGTTCCACAGGATGGCCGGCCGCAGCGGCTCGCCGTCTTCGTCCAACAGCACCAGCCCGTGCATCTGGCCGCTCACGCCGACCGCGGCAACCTCTGCCGGATCGATCCCGGACTGGTCCAGCGCCGCCCGCATGCTCTGCACCGTGCCGTCCCACCACAGGTCGGGGTGCTGTTCGCTCCACAGCGGATGTGGCGTCTCGAACGGGTACTCTGCTGCCGCCACCGCCACGATTTCGCCGTCAGCGTCGATGATCAGGGACTTCGTAGCCGTCGTGGAAGAGTCGATGCCGATCAGGTACATTTTCCAGCGCCCCTTATGTCGTTATTCGTAGGGGCAACCCTTGTGGTTGCCCAGTAGTACCCCTGGAGGTTGCTACACCCCGAGCAACAGCTCAACCACCAGCTGGTCCAGCCGCTCATACGGCTTGCCGCGGCGGCCAAGCTCGTCGCGGTCAAAGGCATGCGCCTTAAGGCCCGCCGCCTTCTCTGAGGAATAACCACCCCTGAAACCGTCCATCGAGCCGTCATCAGCGTTGATCTGTGCCAACAACGCCTGGATCTCTTCGTGCTCGCGCAGCTGCTCGGCCTTCTCCTTGAGAATCAGGTAGGTGCGCATACAGCCGCTGGCAAACGCCTTGACGTCCTCGTAGTCGGAGGAGCGGTAGGCATGCGCGTCAAAGTGCCGCGGGTTGTCGTAGCCCACGTCTTCCAAAAACTTGACCAGGAAGAATGCCTGCTTGATGTTATGGCTGCCGAACCGGAAATCCTGATCGTATCGGCCCAGATTCTGATCGTTGAGGTCGATGTGGAACAGCTTGCCCGCGTTCCACGCCTGCGCCACCGCATGCGTGAAGTTCAGGCCGGCCATATGCTCGTGCGCCACCTCCGGATTCACGCCGATCATCTCCGGATGGTCCAGCGTCTCGATGAACGCCAGCATGTGCCCAACCGTCGCCAAATAGATGTCGCCGCGCGGCTCGTTCGGCTTCGGCTCCAGCGCAAAGCGCAAGTCATACCCCTGGTCCATCACATACTCACACAGGAAGTTGAGCGCCTCCTGGAACCATTTGCCCGTATCGGCAGCACTCTTGCTCGCATCCGTCTCAGTGCCTTCGCGCCCGCCCCAGAAGACATACGTGTTGGCCCCGCACTCAACCCCCAGGTCGATGGCCGCCATCGTCTTCTGCAGCGCATACGCCCGTACCTCCGGGTCGGTGCTGGTGAACGCGCCGTCCCGAAAAGCCGGGTGCGTAAAGAGATTCGTCGTCGCCATCGGCACGACCAGCCCGTTATCGTCCAGCGCCTTCTTGAAGTCGCGCACGATCCGGTCGCGCTCCGCTGCAGTCGCGTCGATCGGGACCAGGTCGTTGTCATGGAAGTTGACGCCCCAGGCGCCAACCTCCCCCAGCAGCTCAACCAGCTGCACCGGCGAGCGGACCTCCCGCACAGGGTCGCCGAAGGGGTCGCGCCCAATGTTGCCGACGGTCCACAGTCCGAAGCTGAACTTATTTTCCGGTTTGGGTGTATAGGCCATAAATCACTCCTCGCAGTTATTTTGCGTTTCTCTTACAAGGTTATGTTGACATTTCCATGAGACCGTTTCAAATCGTGACACTGTGCAGGCGCCGCCACTGACCACTGACCACCGACCACTGCCTTACAGCCGGTAAAAGCGCACGCCGTTGTCGTGCATGATCTTCTGCTGGTCCTGCGCGCTCAAATGACTGATGCTGTCCTGCACGATATCAAACCAGGTGACATAGTCCGCGGCCATGTCGACCACCGGCCAGTCGGAGCCGAAGACCACCCGGTCCGGGCCGAAACAGTCGAGCACGTGCTCGATGTAGGGCCGCAGCTCATCCCGGTTCCAGTTCTGATGGTCCGCCTCCGTCGTCACGCCGGAGAGCTTGCAGTGGATATCCGGCCGGCTGGCCAGCTCGCGCAGCTGGTCCTTCCACGGTTGCATAATGCCGGCCGCGATGCCCGGCTTGCCGATGTGATCGAGCAGGAAAGAGACATCCGGACACTGCCCCACCAGTTCGAGCACATCCCCCATCTGCGGATGGTAGATGCACAGGTCGAAACTGAAACCGTACTCCGGCAGCAGCTGCACGCCCCGCACAAACTCCGGCGCAGTGCAGAAGCCCAGCGGCTCGTCCTGGATCAAGCGGCGGATGCCCTTGACCAGCGGCAGCTCGGCCAGCGCCTGCAGCAGGGGCCGGGCGCCTTCACCGTCCTCCAGAGCCGCGCTCGCGACGATGCCGCGTATGCGCGGCTCCGCCTGTGCCATTTCAGTCACCCACTGCGCCTCTCGCAGCGCGTGCGCCGGCAGACAGTCGGCCTCCTCGAACACGATCGCGGCCAGCTCCAGCGAGACACCCGCGCGCGCCCGCTCCAGGTCATCAGGCAGATGCGGATGCGAGATAGCCGGTGCGCCTTCCAACCACGGATAGTCGATCACCGAGCTGTCCCAGAAATGCACGTGGGTATCGACATAGCGCCCGCGCTCAGTCATGATGGAATACCTCCTCCATCTCCGCCCAGCGCTCGCCCTCCGCCGCGCTCTCCACCGGCTCCTGGCAGGGATCGGTCAGCTTCCACCACGCCTGCGTCACCGGGTCCGCCGCCATCTTCGCCATATCGGCCTCGTAGTCGTCGCCCACATACTCGTAATACGCGAACAGGTAACCGTCGCGCATGAAGATAGTGTAGTTGCGCATATTGCAGTCGCTGATGCGCTGGAGGACTTCAGGCCAGGTGTTGGCGTGCAGATGTACGTAGGCATCCTCCAACTCCGGTCTGACGCGAATGACCATTCCGTATCGTTTCATCGGTCTCCCCCTGTCTAAGTGATCAGTGACCAGTTGTCAGATGTGGGGCGCTCTCTGAGCCACCGCCTCTACACCAGCGGCAGGTTCACCGCGGCGCCGCTGCGCCGGCTGCGATGGACCGCTTCGGTGAATTCCATGTACTTCACACCCGTAGCGAAATCGGTATGGGTGATCTCCTCCTGCCCGCGAATCGCGCTGATGAACTCCTCCTCCACGCGCCAGCCGCCCGCCTCGTCGGCCGGCACCTCGATCTCGCTCAGGCCGCTGTCGCCGCGGCGTCCGCCCGTCAGCGCACCGCCGTCGAAATGCAGCGTGCCTTCGCTGCCATAGATCGTCGCCGAGGACGACTCGCCCAAACCGGTGACGTTGCTGACCTGAATATGGGCCTGCCCGCCGCACGCCAGGTCCGCGACAATGTCGATATGATCGGGGATGCGTACGCCGATCACGCGCCCCTGCTCATCCTGACGCATCGGCGTAAAGGTCTTGCCCTTGGCAACGACGCTGGTGGCCTCGCCGACCCAGCGCAACATCGCTTCATACCAGATGCCCATCGACATCACGTTCAGCCCGCTGAAGTCCATATTGTTGCGCCAGTGCATCGTATTGTCCTGATCGATGAAGGCGCCGCCCGCGTGGATGTCCACCACCAGCACATCACCCAGCCAGCCGTCGCGAATCAACCGCTGGATCGTACGGTCCACGCGCAGGCTGAACGGTGACGGCACGATCTGCGCCACCAGGTGCGGCCGGCTGCGCAGCGCTTCATACATGCAGTGGGCCTCCGACGCGTTCATCGCCATGCGCGCCTCGCACATCACGTGCTTATCCGCCTCCAGCGCCGCCACCGTGAGGAGACGGTGCATGTACGGCCACGTGCCGATCACCACAGCGTCCACGTCCGGCGCTTCCACAATATCCTGCCAGTTGGTGCATACCCGTTCGATGCCAAACTGCTTCGCGGCCCGTTCGCCCGACTCCTGGCTGCGATTGCAGACCGCGACAATCTCGACACCGTCAATCGCCTGCAAGCCCGGAATGTGCCGGTCACGCGTGTTCGCGCCTGCGCCGATGATACCGACGCGGATAGTGTCCTGAGTCATTCCTACCTCCTGATATGGGATGTTGTGGCTAATTTATGGGAGTAAAACCGTGCTTAACAATAAGTGAGATCACGCATCGCCGTCAGGGTTCGCATAGGCCTCAGCCAGATACTTATCGTGATTGACCGAAAGGTCGTCCACATCGCTGGAAAACGCCCCGATAATGGAAAGGGCGCGCCGCCTGCGCTCCTCTCGGTCGATACTGGTTGAACTGCAGTTCACTTGATTGACGTGGGCAGGATCATTCACCGCGTTTGGTGCACGAGATGCCTGTCTGTGTGCGCAGTTCAATGTTTGGCCTGGGTTATAACTTCAACTGTGAAAAGTTCTGTCTCAACTATAGCTGACAAGCAAGCGCAACTGTCCGCATTCTATCATATGTGCGGCGAAGATACACGGCATTGGCTGCACCGTCTGAACTGTAGTTCCTACGCCTGGTTGGCTTCATGCAACTGTGCAGGGCATGCGGAAGAAAAGCCTTAGGCGCTTTGTAGACCGGATCGCCAGATGCTGGTATCATCCCACCATAAACGACACTAACTCCACCGAAGAAGCGAGAACAAAAATGACCGTTGCCCCTTCCATCTCCGAACTCGACGTACGCGCCCTCTGGCATCCCCTCACCCAGCACAAACCGCTGGCCGACACCCCGCCCACGCTCATCGTGCGGGGGGATGGCTGCTACCTGGAAGATGACCAGGGCCGCCGCTACCTCGACGCAATGGCCGGCCTCTGGTGTGTCAACATCGGCTACGGCCGCACCGAACTCGCCGAAACCGCCGCCGCCCAGATGACCGAGCTCCCCTATCTCGCGCCCACCATGACCCACGCGCCCGGCGCGCAGCTTGCCGACAAGATTCTGGAAATGCTCGGCTGGCCCGGCCGCGTCTATTTCTCCTCCAGCGGCTCCGAAGCCAACGAAGCCGCCTTCAAGCTCGCCCGCCAGTACCACCTGCAGTCCGGCAAACCCGGCGGCGCCACCCGCTACAAGATCATCTCCCGCCACCGCGCCTACCACGGCAACACGCTCGCCGCGATGAGCGCCACCGGCCAGGCCGAGCGCAAGATCGGCTACGGGCCGATGGCGCCCGGCTTCATCCACGTCCCGCCGCCCTATCCCTACCGCGCCCACCCCAAACTCACACCGGCCGAGCACGGCATCGCCTGCGCGCAGGCGATCGAGGAGACCATCATCTACGAGGGGCCGGAGACCGTCGCCGCAGTCCTGATGGAGCCGATCATCTCCGGCGGCGGCGTCCTGGTCCCGCCCGACGAATACCTGCCGCGCGTGCGCGAAATATGCGACGAGTACGGCGTACTGCTGATCTTCGACGAAGTGGTCTCCGGCTACGGGCGCACCGGCAAACTCTTCGGCCACGACCACTGGCAGGTTAAGCCGGACATCATCACCATGGCGAAAGGGCTCTCCAGCGGCTACATGCCCCTCGCCGCGACCGCCGTGCAGGAGTACATCTTCGACGCCTTCATGGGCGAGGCCGGCGACCTGAGCCACTTCCGCCACATCAACACCTTCGGCGGCCATCCCGTCAGCACCGCCGTCGGCCTGCGCAATCTGCAGATAGTGGAAGAAGAAGGTCTGGTGGAGAAAGCCCGCAGCGTGGGGGACTACGCGCTGGCGCAGCTGGAGAGTCTGTCAACGCACCCGTGGGTGGGCGAAGCGCGCGGCCGCGGGCTGCTCCTGGGCCTCGAACTTGTGGCCGACAAGGAGACCAAGCAGCCCCTCGACGACGCCGAAGTGCTGGCAGTCCTGGGCCGCTGCAAGCAGGCCGGCGTCATCCTCGGACGCAACGGCAACACCGTTCCCGGCCTCGGCAACATCCTGATCGTAGCCCCGCCGCTCGTGGCGACCGAGTCCGAAATCGATCTCCTCATCGAGGCACTGGTCTTCGCCCTCGGCGAAAAGTGATTCCCGCGGCCGGTAGCTGCACCGGCTGTCAGCTACCGGCCACTGACCACTATCCCCGAATATCCAGCTTCTCCCGCCGCAGCCACCGGCTGACCGAATCCCGTTCCGAAACACCCGGATGGGCGTCGCCCGGGCTGTCCACGTAAGCCCCCTCCGGCATCGGCACAGGGCCCCGCAGCAGCGGGTCATCAGTGCGCTCCATCCATGCCGACAGCCGGCCGCGCATCTCCGCCAGCGGCTCGGCGTATGCAGGATCGTTCACCAGGTTGCAGGCCTCATTCGGATCATAGATCAGATCGTAGAGCGCCTCCTCATGCACCCTGCGCTCGGCCAGGCCGTTGTCCATCAGATACTGCTTGCTCGGCCCGTTATCGATATTCGGCATCGTCGTCGTCGCCCACTGATCGAATCGCCGGATATACTTCCAGCGCTGCGTGCGCACCGCCCGTTTCGGCTCATAGCCCGCGTGATAGCTCACCTCCCCGTAAATCTCCTCATTGATCTCATCCGCCGTCCCCGCCACCAGTGGCATAACAGAGCGCCCTTGCAGCCAGGCCGGCCGCTCCACGTCCAGCAGCTCGCACAGCGTCGGGTAGATGTCGATCTGCGAGACCATGCCGTCCACAACCTTGCCGCCGCTAAATCCCTCCGGCCCGCGCATGATCAGTGACACGCCGAAACCGTGATCGGTCAGCGTGCACTTCATGCCGGGGAAAGCCAGCCCGTGGTCGGTCGTGTAGATGAACAGCGTGTCCTCGGCCAGGCCCGCCTTTTCCAGCGCCTCCAGAACGATTCCCACCTGGTCGTCCAGAATCTTTGCCATGCGCTTGTAGGAGGCCATGTCGTAGCGGGTCTCCGGCGTATCGGGCAGCGGCGCCGGCGGCAGCGTATAGCGCACGTCCTCCTCCTCGCTCGGCTCCGGAAAGACGCGATGGGTTTCGGAATAGCCTACAGTGAGGAAGAAGGGACGGTCATGCTCGCGGTTGATAAATTCGACCGCAGCCTCCGTTCTGTACTCCGGCCCCTTGGACCCGGGCGGATCGGCTTCCGCGATCCACTCGTAGCCCAACGTGCGTGAATCGAGGGTCAGGTGTTGAAAGCCGCACAGGGCGGTACTGTAGCCGTGGCTGCGCAGGAAGTTCGCCAGGTGCCGTTCCGGATGCTGCAGGAAAAAGTCCCGGTTGGCCAGTCCCAGTTGCCCGCAGGAATGCGAGCTCTGGCCCGTCAGCAGACAGGCCCGGCTCGGCGAACACGTCGGCGCCGCGCTGAACGCCCGCCGGAACAGAACGCCCTCCTCCGCCAGCCGCTGCAGATTGGGCGCAGGCACCGCATGGCCGTACGGCTGCAGATACCGGCCCGTGTCGTGCGAATGTAAATAGATAATGTTCATGTCAAAATTCCTCAGTACCGTGTGTGCGGGCCAACCACAGCCGCCCGTGCAGCGGCCTCCGATCTACCCGAACTGTCTGATGGAGAAAGCAAATTCATCATGGCACGTCTAACCTGAACGGCGCAAATCGTTGTCCCCGGCCGCTCCCTGCGCCCACGCCATCCACTAACCACTAACCACTAACCACTATCCCCCGCCGATTCCCGTCCCCACACCGTCACCAGAACAAACGCCGCCAGCGTACAACCGGCCGCCACCGGCCCCAGCCCCCACGCGCCGAAGCGAGTGTACATCCACGGCCCCGTAAACCCGGTGAACGTAATGCCCACCAGGTTGATCGCCACCGTCAGCGACATCAACTTGCCCCGCCGGTCCGGGGCCTGTTCGCTGATCAACGCGATGGCGCTCACAAGCCCGTACTCGTATGCAAAACGCAGCAGCACCAACATAACCATGACCGGCCACAGCCCGATATTGACAACGGGCAGCAGGCCGTAGAACAGCGTCGAACCGAGAATCCCCGCCTGAAAAGAGCGCTTCTTGCCGACCCGGTCCGTGATCAACGAGACCAGTACCGCCCCGGCCAGGTCCGCCGCGCCCTGGGCCAGTGCCGCCAGCCCCAAGCCGGACGCAGTCAGGCCGTATTCGCTCTGCAGCCAGACGCCGTGCGCAATCAACACGTGGCCCTGGCTGAAAAGAAAGAGGCAGTTCGCGCCGATGACCGCGTATGCCGAGCGCCAGTTCCAACCGAGATCGAAAATGTCCGCGATGCGCCGCACCGCGCCAGGCGTGATGGTCGAAATGCGAGCGGTGTAAGAAGGTATACTCTCTTTGCCGACCGCCTTGCCTGCCCCGCCTTCCCCACCTGCCGCGGCGGTCGGCCCCCGAGTTTCACCTGTCCCCGCTCGCGTCAGATCGCCGTCTCTCTCCGCTTTCGGCAACAGGCCGAGCAGTGCCCAACTCCCGAGCATCGCCGCACCCAGAACAAGAAAAGGAAGCCGCCAGCTGAAATGGTCGAAAAGGAGACCCATCAACGAAAGGCCAAAGATCCCCGCCAGGGCCCACGAGTACTCCAGGATGCCGATGCCGCGCGCCCGCTGCGCAAAGGGCAGCTGCGCGCTGATGTACGCCAGGACGGTCGGAATGAAGCCCGTCAACCCCACACCCGAAAGGACCATCCCGGCCGCCACCGTCCAGAACCCGCCCCCGCTGCCCAGCAGAAAGGTGCCGGCCGCGGCCAGTACAAGGGCCACGCGCATGACGCGCAAGTAGCCGTACCGGTCCGCCGTGTTGCCGAACAGCGGCGCGCTCAGCCCCACCGCGCTGCGCAGGCTCAACATCCGCCCCAGCATGACGACGTTCAGGCCCATCCCCAATGAAATGATCTGCAGGAAAGAGTAGAAGAGTTGGATCGATGTGTCGACGACGATCCGGGTGGCGACACAGGCCGCCAAAATACGGTGGAACTCGGAGAAACCCCGCGGCTCGTCTGCGCGCGGCTGCTGGCTAGTCATGAATAGGGCGCAAGGTCGCGCCTGTGGATAAGAAGAAGACCGTTGCCATCGAGTCGCCCACTGCAGAAAGCTATCTGGTTGCCATCCTGATCCCGTCAAACCGGGCCTCGCCCTCGGTCGCGAAGAGGCCCAGCGCGCCCCCGCGCCGATCATAAATCCGGCCCGAAAGCGCCACCCGCCCATCGACATAGACCACCAGCGCCGTGCCGTCGACCAGCAGCTGCACCTTAATCGGTCTGTCCGGCGCCAGCACGACCCTGCGTTCAAGCATAAGAGGCGGATTCGTCGTGGTTACGCTGAACTGCGGCGACCACCGGTCCAGCACGACCCTGTTCCTCGCCGGCTCCAGCCGCACCTGGTAGTAGGACTCCAGATCGTCGCTGGCGCGCAGCAGCAGGCCGCAGTTGGTCAACCCTGGCCCGAACGTCACAGTCGCCTCAATCAGACACTCGTCCGGCATCTCCCCCAGCGTCGTCAGCGCGTATCTGCCCACCGCAGATGTCCGGGCGCTCTCCCCCTCGACATCCCAGCTGCCGAGCACCGGTTGGGCCAGAAGCGGCGCTGAGTTGTCGAAAGCCCCGGCGACCGTCTCAGGTATGCGTACCGTCAGCGACCCGTCCGGCTGCGCCACAACCTCGTGCACGACCAGATTGCCGCCCCACAGCCAGTCGCCATCGTCCGACTCGCCGGCGCGCGTCGGCAGCCAGCCAAAGGTATAGCGATGCGATCCGTCTCCCGCTGTCTTGGCCGCGCCGTAGACAAGACCATCAAACATATCGTCGGCTGCAGACATCCACGGCCCCTCCAAACTGTGCGCCATCCGGTAATGGGTGGCTATCCACTCCCTTGAGACGGAGTAAATCAGATACCACCGGTCGCCGTGACGAAACAGGTCCGGGCACGGGTGCGCCCATACCTCGTCCGGCGCCCACAGCGGCGGCCGCCCCTCCCAGTTCACCAGGTCGGAGCTGACCGCCAGGCCGATGCAGCCCCGGTTGCGAACCGGCCCGCTATCTCGCCGCGCCGTCATCAGCATCCAGTATTCCCCGGCCGCCTCGTTCCAGAAGACAAAGGGATCGCGCCAGTCGTCCAGCTCATATCCAAGCTCTGTAGGCGCAAAGAACTTGAAGTCTGGATCCTTGTGCCACGTGCGCAGGTCGGTGCTGGTGGCGCGCATCACCACCTGCGCCGCCTTGCCGGTACCGGCGAAGGATGGATTGATGCCCGTAAAGTAGATGTAGAAAATGCCGTCGCCCGCGATCACCGACCCCGTCCCGACATCGACGTCCTGCTCATCAGGGGCCCCATGTGTTATCGCCTCGCCCCATTCCTCGAAGTGGACAAAGTCGCGCGTCACGAGATGATACCAGGGCCGGCCCGGGCCATGGCCGGTCTCAGCCCCATATTCCTTGATATAAAAGAGGTGGTAGTCGCCCTCCCAATAGAACGGGATGAAGTCACCTGCTACGCCGTCGTCAGGTCGGTAAAGAACTGTCATGATCTGCCCCCGTGCCCAATCTCAGTGCGAGCCGTCAGGCCGACTCGCGCCCCCAAACTGTCAACAGGACAAACGCAAAAAGGGTACCCACCGCCGCCACCGGCCCCAGCCCCCACACGCCGAAACGGGTATACATCCACGGTCCCGTAAAGCCGCTGAACGTGGAGCCCAGCAGATTGAGCGCCACCGAGAGGGAGATCAGCTTGCCCCGCCGGTCCGGCGCCTGTTCGCTGATCAGGGCGATCGCGCTCACGATCCCATACTCGAACACGAACCGCAGCAGCACCAGAGCCGCAACCACCGGCGCCAGCCCCACATTGATAACCGGCAGCGACATGTAGACCAGCAGCGATCCCAGCATCCCGGCCTGCACGGCCCGCTTCTTGCCGACCCGGTCCGTAATCAGCGAGACGAGCACACTGCCGCACAGGTCCGCCGCGCCCTGCGCAAAGGCCACCAGACCCAGTGTTTCAGGGACCAGTCCGTATTCGGTTTCCAGCCATGCGCCATGCGCAATCAGGATGTGCACCTGGCTAAAATAAAAGAGCGCGTTTGCGCTGATCACGGCCAGGGCCGCGCGCCAGTTGGGGCCGAGATCGAAAAGACCGGTGATGGTCTGCTTGCGCAGAGGGGGGAGGGATGAAAGAAGCGGAGTGAAAGAGCGGCTCCTGAGCCTTTTACGGGCCGCCTCCCGACGCCGTGCTTTTTCGACGTCCACAACAGGGACGCCTGCCGTCGCTTCCGGCAAAAGCCTAATCAAAACCCAGCCTGCCAGCATCGCCCCGCCCAGCACGAAAAACGGGAGTCTCCAGCTGAAGCGGCCAAAGAGAAAGCCCATCAGAGGCAGACCGATTATGCCTGCCAGTGCCCAGGAGTACTCCAATATCCCAATGCCCCGCGCCCGCTGCGCAAACGGTAATCGCGCACTGATATACGCCTGGCAGGTCGGCAGGAAGCCCGTCAGCCCCGCCCCCGACACGATCATGCCAACGACGACCGACCAGACCCCTGCGCCGCTGCCCAACAGAAACATGCCCGCCGCTATCAATAGCAGCGACAAGCGCATGATGCGCCGGTAGCCGAAGTTGTCCGCAGCGCTGCCGAACAGCGGCGCGCTCAGCCCCGCCAGGCTGCGCAGACTGACAAGACGGCCTAGCACAACGATATCCATCCCCAGCCCCAGCGCAACCGTCCGCAGGTAGGGGAAGAAGAGTTGGGTCGTCGTGTCGACTGCCAGCCGGGTGGCGATGCAGGCCGCCAGGATATTGCGAAAACGGGCAAAGCCCCGCGGCATCTCTACGCGCTCGTCCGCGCGCGGCTCCTGGTTACTCACCGATCCGACGCACGTTCGCGCCCGGTGGCGGGAAAAAGACGAATGTCCGCGGATCGATCGCTTCATCGAATTTGATGAAGTCGAAACGCATACGGAAGCCGGTATCGCCTTCGATGGCCAGGGGATAGTAGGTACTTCTGTCCAGCCAGACGGTCAGCTGCTCGCCCGCCTCTGCAAGGGGATTCTGCGCAGGCGGCAGCAGCATCTGCACCCGCAGCGCATTGCGACCGGCCACCGGCTCCTCGCCGATGATCTGCAGATCACCCGTGTGCAGGGCGGCCAACACATCATCCGGCATCGTTTCCAGCAGTGACCTGCCGAAACGCGTGCTTTCCACGGGCGATCCTTCTGTCCGATCGGTAACAGTGGCGAGGTCCAGCAGCGGGTCGTACATCCAGGCTTCCTCTTCGTTGAAAACCATGATATAGACGGCCTTGCGACCCAGACCCTCCAGTTCTGCCTCGGCGCGCAGATGATGGGGCCGCTGCACCCACAACTCGTACTCGACCATCTGGTCATCTTTCCCCAGCTGAAGCCGTCCCTGGACAGTCTGCAGTTGTTCAAGCCGCGCCGCGGCCTCATCAGGCAGGCTGTCAGCGTCCGGCACGCGGGTGGTGAAGAAAAGGATGGCCAGCCCGACGCCGGCCGCGAGGGCCAGTCCGACAACAGTTGCGGCGATCCGTTTGCGATTCATCCGATAGTTTTCGGTTCTTAGTCAGTGATTTTGAGAGGATGCCACGCGACGCTATGCAACTTCGGGCTCAGCGCGATCTGACCCCGGCCGCGCATCGATTTCGGCACAGATTTCTGTCTCTTAATAGTCTCGCGTGGGAGTTTGTAAAGCTTTTGCCCTCATTCGTCGAATAGATTTTCCCACGCGGCTCATCTATCAGACGCTTGTTCTTGAAGTCAACATGCAAATCCTTATCGTTAGAGTAAAGAAGGCGCGCGCCGCTGATCTGAGCCAACGCAATGACATGCGTGTCATTGGAGCGACATCTCTCCTCCTGGAGGAGTTTCTCCTCCCCTTTGTCCACTAGGCTTGTTGTTTCCTGTCGGACTTTCCCGGCAAGAATCGCTTGTCGTATCCATTCCTGGGCTTTTCCGTCCTTAAGTTCTTCGAGCAGTCTTCTCCCGACCACAAGCCGCATTGAACCAGAATTGAGCCATCTGAAGAATCTCTCACCTGCCTCGGGCCGATCGGAACCAAAAACCTCATGGGACACGTTTACGTCAACAATCGCGCACATTTTCTACAACCCCAAAGACCGTGTTGTTTCTTCCATGAAGAACCTGCGGTAGCTGTCGGGCGCGTTCAAAACGTTGCCCTCATCGTCAATTTCCAGTGAATGTATATGCACATTGAGGCCGTCCCTTTCAAAAAAGAGTATCGACACATCTTCAGGCTTCAAGGCACCGCTCCCGTCGCGGACTTCCATGCGCACGCGATCTAACAGGTGATCACTGTGCGTCTCGACGATAATTTGACGCTCCTTGCCTGCAATTTGACAGAACAGACTGCCTAGCGCAGCCTGCGCGCTGGGGTGAAGGTGTACTTCAGGTTGCTGCAAAAGGAACAGAGGCGGCGCGTCCGGTCGCAGCAACTCGGTTATCACCAGAAGCGCCTGGCTGACTCCATATCCAACGTCAATGAGATTGCGTAAAGGGCCCTTTAGTTTGCTTCCAGATTTTCTGACCTGAATCTGAAATGGTCCACTATCTCTCTGCACCAGCCGCTTTACTGAGATTTCATCAAACAGACCGGCTGCTTTGCCGAAATCCTCGAGCCGTTTCTTGAGTTCAGTCCACTCTCCCTTGCTCCGCGTAAACACGTCGGCGAGATACATCGGCACATAGTCACCTTCGGGGTCCCAAGTGGGCCGAAACGGATCATAGGTGCGTCGCGGCTTGGACCGCACCGGCGCACTGGCGAATGGACGCACTTCGAAATACGAAATATCAAACCAAGGAATGCGTTGGAGTAAGTCGTAGTCACCAGAGCTAAAGGCAGGAGAACCATTTAGCGGCTTAAACTCCGAGTCTTCTTCTTGGTTGTCTCCGGAAACTGACGGCTCCCTAAAGTTCAAATTAGGGGGTCTCAAACGACTTTGAAGTAAGAATCGGACTCCGCTACCTCCACTCACCCTCTTCTCCCAACTCCCCCTTTGTGTCTCAACTCTAAGGATATAGGTATTGTTTTCTGCAAGGTGTTCCTCGACCCGAGTGTCGCCAAAAACATACCGCCTTCCAACAGGGACCGGAACTGCGCCCTCCTTACCGAATGTTACGTCGAATTTTCGAGATAGAGGCTTACCTGCCCCCTTCTGTAAATTCGGTCTCGTCGTCCTGAATCCCGCATTGAAGGTTTCGGCTCTGCCGCCCCGCCCGCCTCGAAAGTGAGCGATTTCGTCGAAACTACCAAGATCATACGGCTCTTCCTTGAAGTCCGGGATTCTGTAACCATAGCCAAAGTCCCAGAGCGCGCGCAGCATAGCCAAAAAGGACGTCTTGCCCGTGCTGTTCTCGCCCACCAGGAGGGTGAGCGGCGCTAAACGGGCCGTCTGCTCTTCCCGGAAGCAGCGGTAATCTTTCAATCTGATTTCATCCATGACAGTTTCCTTTCGCATGACGATCGCACTGCCGTGCAGGACCGTCAGCAAAGGCAGTTCCCAAGGGCCGCGAACTTCGCGATTACATCATCGCCCTACTACGCCCGCTCCATAAACGCGTGCAGCGCCGGCAGCATCCGGTCAGGCGCTTCTTCGGCCAGGAAATGTCCGCAATCCTTGTACTCGTGCACCTCAAAGTCGGCCAGCTCGGCCTTCCACCGGTTGAGCTCCTTCTCCCGAAAGGCGATGTCTTTGAACCCCCAGAATATCAGCGCCGGTTTCGCGGTGAACGCGGCCCGGTCATCCCAGAGCGACTGCAGCCAGTCGGTCGCGCCGATGATGTGCCCCGGAAACGCTGCACAGGCAGCACGCGCCTCCGGCGTCGGCTGCGCATTGCGATAGTGCGCCATCACCTGCGCAGTCAAAATCTCCTTCTGGGCGACAGCCATTGGCAGCACTCTGTTCACAAACATATTGTGGCGTTTAATGAGGTATTTCCCAAGCCGGCTCGACATGAAGAAGCTGAACAGCACGTAGTGCGGATCGCGCGCCACCGGCCAACACCAGGTGTTGGTAATGACGATCCGTCTGACCCGATCCGGATGCTTGCGCGCGAAGTCCAACCCAATCGGCCCGCCCCAATCCACCAGGTACAGCGTCGCGTCCTGCACGTCGAGATGGTCGAGCAAAGCAGCGACCGTACTGGCATGGGCTTCAGGCCGATAGTCGGCGTGTTGGTGGCTGCGAGATGACAGGCCGAAACCGATATGGTCGGGAGCGATGCAGCGGTACTGGGTTCGAAGATCCTTGACCAGGTGCCGAAATTCGAAAGACCAGGTGGGATTGCCATGCAGGAAAACAATCGGCTCTCCCGCGCCTTCGTCTACGAAGTGCATCTCATGGCCGGATGGCGTTGTGAAGAAGTTGCTTTCAAATGGGAATATGTCGTCTGATACCCATGCCGGGCGCGTCGGGGGTAAACGCTGGCTCATTGGAAGGTCTCCTGAAGTGAAGTGGACGTCGTATCACATCCAGATGCGGGGCGGGACGTCGTCCTCCTCAGGAGGCGGCAGCTCGGTCTGCTCGCCGTCGACAGTCGCATCGTCAGAATCGACGGTTGAGGAAGGAGAAGCGACAATCGGGAGCGATTCTGCCTCACTATTCTCCGGTTCACTCTCTCCTGCGGTCTGGAGATAGACCTCTCGCCCCTGGCTGCGGCCGCGGTCCGGCCCCAGAATGCCGGCTGCTTCCAGCTGCTCCACCAGACGGCTGGCGCGGTTGTAGCCGACCCGCAACTTCCGCTGCAAAATCGTCACCGAGCCGCGGCCGGCTTCGGACACGACCTGTGCGGCCTCTTCGAAAAGCTCGTCGCGGGCATCGCCGTTCTGCGTCTGCTCATGCTGTGTCTGATCACGCAGGGGAGCCTGCTCATCATCCCGCGCAGGCCGTGGCAGAGATTCACTCCCGCTCTTCTGCAGAGCATTCTCCGAGGCGGGCAGCTCTCGTTCTTCAATCGGTGACGCGGGAGGAGTCAGAAGTGGGAACTGTTCGCTTTCGGGCTGCCCCGGGGCGCCGTTTTCCTGTTCCTGGATATAGGTCTCCAGTTTATGGAAGTTCTCCCAATAGCGGACGATGCGGTTGGTTTCGGCGTCGTCCAGAAACGCGCCCTGCAGCCGTTCCAGCTTGCTTGCATCGGGCGCCATAAACAGCATGTCGCCCCGTCCCAGCAGATTTTCGGCGCCGGGCACATCCAGCACCACCCGGCTGTCTATCTGGCTGGTCACGGCAAAAGCGATGCGGGCGGGGAAATTGGCTTTGATCAGGCCGGTGATGACATCGACCGACGGGCGCTGGGTCGCGATGATCATATGAATGCCGACCGCGCGGGCCATCTGCGCCAGACGGATCACGTGTTTCTCAACCTCCTCCGGCGCGGCCATCATCAGATCGGCCATCTCGTCGATAATGACGACGATGTAAGGAAGGATCTCCTCGCCCAGTTTACGCAGGTAGGCGTTGAAGCGTTCCAGATCACGGACGCCGGCCTTGTTGAGAAGTTGGTAGCGCCGTTCCATCTCTTTGATGCACCAGAACAGCACACCAGAAGCGCGGTCCACGTCGGTTACCACCGGGCTGAGGAGATGAGGCGTGCCGTTGTAGACGGTCAGTTCGACCATCTTCGGATCGATCATCAGCAGACGCAGCGTTTCCGGCGTGTGGGTCAACAGCAGGCAGCCGATGATCGAATTGATACAGACCGACTTGCCGGTTCCGGTGGCGCCCGCGATCAGCAGATGGGGCATCCGCGCCAGATCGGTGACCACCGGCTTGCCCCGCACGTCCTCGCCCAGAGCGATGGCCAGCCGGCCCCTGGCCAGAACGGTTTCAAACTCCTCGTTCTCCATCAGCTCTTTCAGGCCGACATTGTTGCTTTCCGAATTCGGCACTTCGATGCCGACATAGCTTGTCCCCGGAATCGGCGCCTCTATGCGCACGTTGCGGGCGGCGAGCGCCAGGGCCAGATCGTTGCTCAGGCTGGATATTTTGCTGACCTTCACCTTGGTGCGCTTGGTCTCCCCGCGCACCGTACGCTCGGTATAACCTGGCCGAATCAGATATTGGGTGACGGTGGGGCCGGCGTTGACCCCTTCAAAATCAGCAGGGACGCCAAACAGCGCCAGGGTCTCCTCCAGCAGCCGCCCCCGGTAGCGGATCAAGTCGTCGCTGTCGATCGAGCGGTCCCAGAAGTCCAACATGTCGCTCAGTTGCGGAAGTTCCCAGGTCGGTTCAACCTTCCCGCTTCTGTTTTTCAGGTGTCTGTCCGCGTTGATCACCGACGGCTGACCGTCAGAACCGGCAAGCTCGTCCGTCTTCGTATGCGGTTCATCGGCGGCAGCGCGGTCAGCGTGCGCAAGGGGGGAAAGCGGAGAGGAATGCGGAGGCGGTGTCTCGCGCCACTCTTCGTTTGCCTCGGTTCTGGGGCTGAAGAGGCCCTTGTGTCGTTCCTCTTGCCACATCTCTTGCAGAGAATTCCAGATATCCTGGGTCAGAGCGCCGCCAGTGGCCCAGAGTGCCTCCCATAGCCGGCGGCCGGTGAGCAGCGTCAGCCCCGACAGGGCGACCAGAAGGATAACCATCCACCCGGCCCAGGCCGGCAGCCCAGCCGCCAGCGTATTGGCGAAGAAGAGACCGAGCGCGCCGCCGGCTCCGCCGTCAAGGACGCGCGCCGCGCGGGTCATAGGCGGCAGCAACAACGTAATTGCAGCAATGTATGCCAGAAAGATCAGGAGCAGGCCGGTCGGCATCCGCCACGGCAAAATGGGCAATTCCCTGCCCGATTGACGCTTGCCGCCGCTCTGCGCGGTGCGCCGGTCTGGTCCGTCGATGGCGCGCAGGACCATCCACAGGCCGAGGAAGCCTGTCAAAAGGGGCACACCGGCCACACCGTCACCGGTGGCGAGGCGCAGCAGATCGATCCACAGCCCTGTGACACTGCCGCGCGAGCCGGTCAGCAGGCTCAGCAGCGTAAATACCGAAATCAGCACGAGGCTGAGGCCGACTATCTCCACGCGGGCGATCACCGCCAACCCGTCCAGAAGCTGATTCAGCGTGTTCGCTTTCTTCTTCGTACGCCGTTTGGCTACCATATCCATAGAAGTTGCTCGCGGCTCGCGGTGGGCACCCGCACTGGCCAATAAGGGTCCAAAAGTCTCTTATACTATACGCGGGGAAAGAACAAACGTTCCCAGCACATTATAGCAGTGAACCCGGATTTTACCAATCGATTTTTAATGTGAATGCGTCTTAAAACGCCAATGTTTCGACTGCGTTACACGTTCGCAAGATGGGCGTCTTCCCTGCGCTGCAAGCCTGCCCTGGCCCATGCGACATCAAAGAAAGCAGGCTTCAAGGTGACCGTGCATTCGTTTCCAGGGCAACTGGCCGCGAATGCCGGTCACTGGCCGTCTACACCTGGATCACTACCGGCAGGATCATCGGCCGCCGGCCCATTTCATTGCTGCAGAATGAGGCCAAAGCGTTGCGGATGCGGCGGGAAAGCGTCGTGGGCGACACCTTGCCCTTGACCTCTTTACGCACGATCTCCTCGGCCCGCAGAATCAGCCCCTCGTTGTCCCGTATATAAACAAAGCCGCGGCTGATAATTTCCGGCCCGTAGAGAATCGAGCCGTCGAATTCGTCCAAGGCGATAATGCAGACAAGGAAACCGTCGCTGCCCAGATGGCGCCGATCGCGCAGCACGACGCTGCCGATGTCGCCGACACCCAACCCGTCGACAAAAACATGATTGGCGCTGACATGTTCGCCCAACCGCCCCACGATCGCATCGTGGTCATCCTCGAACCTGCCGAATTCAACCACCTGTCCATCTTCGACGACGAAGACATTTTCCGCCGCAATGTCGGTCTCCTGCGCCAGTTCACCATGCAGTACCAGGTGCCGGTAGGCCCCATGCACCGGGATGAAATAGCGCGGCCGCACAAGCTCCAGCATCCGGCGGTAGTCCTCCTTGCCGCCATGACCGCTGACGTGTACATCGTCGGAGAGCTCGTGATAGAAGACGCGTGCGCCGCGGCGGTACAGATTGTCCACGGTCCGGTTGAACAGCTCCTCGTTGCCGGGGATCGGTGTTGCGCTCAGGACAACCGTGTCGCCTTTGCGCAGACTGATCTGACGCTGGTCGCCCATGCTCATGCGCACCATGGCGCTGGTCGGTTCCCCCTGGCTGCCGGTGGCGATGATCGTGACCTTGTGCGAGGGCAGCTCTTCCATCTCTTTGGCCGTCAAGAGCTCGTCCTGCCGGATATCGAGGTAGCCAAGACCGATCGAGATCTTAACGTTGTTGACCATCGAGCGCCCGATCATCCCCACGCGCCGTCCATGCTTGCGCGAAATGTTGATAATCTGCTGTACACGGCTGATGTTGCTGGCAAAGGTTGCCAGAATCACCCGTCCATCCACCTGCGAAAAGATGCCGTCAAGCGTCTCCTCGACTTTGGTCTCGCTGGGCGTACTGCCTTCCGCCTCTATATTTGTACTGTCTCCCAGCAGCAGCAGAACGCCCTCATCGCCCCAGCGCTGCAGTTTGTCCACCTCGGTCAACTTGCCGTCCACCGGCGTATCGTCAAACTTGTAGTCGCTGGTCAGGACCACGCGGCCGGCCGGTGTGGAGACACTAACGCCTACGCTGTCGGGGAAGCTGTGGCAGGTATGGAAGAACTCGATCGTGAACGGCTCCAGCGTGATGACATCATCTTCCGTCACCGTATGCAGATCGGTCTGGGCCAGCAAGCCATGCTCCGATAACTTGCCCTGAAGCAGGCCCTTCGTCAGCGCGGTGGCATAGACGGGCGCGTCCAGCCCCTGGTCGATCAGATAGGGCAGCGCGCCGATGTGATCCTCATGGCCGTGGGTCAGCACGATACCGCGAATCCAGTCCAATCGGTCCAGCAGATATTCGGTCTCCGGGATCACGACATCCACGCCGTGCATGTCGCTGTCCGGGAACATCAGGCCGGCGTCGACGATGAGAATGTTTTCGCCGGATTCCAGCAGCATCATATTCTTACCGATTCCACCAAGGCCTCCCAGCGGAATCACACGCAGTTGGGTTGTGGCGGCATCGTCCGCGCGCGGACGGTCCGCTTCAACAGGGGCTATTTCGGTTTGTTCCATTCGATTTCTCCTTTATCAGGGGGTCCCAGGAGGCGCGCCAGGCTTCTCGGCTTTCCTGCCTGTCGGTCTCCTGGGACTTCATTTAACACAAAAACGCCGGGAAGCGTTAGCTCCCAGCGTAAGAAGCGACTTTCATTTCTGCAAGAATTCAACATATCCACATAATGCGAGAAGGGAGAGACTCCCTCTAATCTCGCACTTTATCTTATTGGTCCGCGGCCAACTGTTCCAACACATGGAATCAGCGGCGACCAAACGCACTCTTCCAGTTCATTTTTTCACATTCATTGTAACCGCGAATGTTCCGCTTGTCTACTTTCAGCGCTGGGGGGCTGCATCCCCAATTACTGTGTCAATTCGTAGCGCCCTATTTCGCCGGCCCAGAAAATCCGCAACGCCTCAGCCACAATCAATTTACGATCCTTTATGAGGCGAGCGAAAGCGCTTCTCACTATCCACTGCTGTTCTGTGCGGTCGGCCGCAAGCGGCCTCCCTTGTGCAGGGGCTGCGCCCCCGCAACGCCCCCCTACAAAAACATGCCTCCCCGACCGGTGCGCCTTCTTCGCCGCGGTGCGCCTGTACGGCAGTGTGCCCGCCGACAAAAAAGAGGACTGATGGCATGAAAACTGTGCTACAACAGTCCTGTCCATTCCCCAATCTGAGTGTCTTGTACAGGTGGGGCCGCCATAAACGAATAACTGGCCATTCCTGATTCAGACAGCAGCCGTCCGAAAATTTGGGATGCACGCCGCTGGAGCGTGTGAGGCAGGACGGGTTTGGGGAAGGAGGGCCAAAGACCCCACCGTCCAAAAGCGAGGCGAGAATGCACAGAAGTGAGAAGGGCGGAATACCTTCGTTCGCCTCACGCAGGACCGCAAATGCCGGTTGCGGGCGAGACGATCGCGGCCCCAGCGCGCGACAGTTCGCATGGTCGCGAACTGTCTATGGCTGCGTCGTTTCTAAGTCGGAAGGATAGCGAGAGCCGCTACCAGTGCCCGGTCCCTTCTGTGCCCACTGCCAAGGAGCCGAGGATGTCGTTGGCTGCGGCCAAAACCGCCGTTGTCTCGCACACGCCGCTGGCGCCTAATACACGCCCATGTAGCGATCCAACTCCCACTGCGTCACAAAATTGCGATAGCTGTCCCACTCCAGGCTTTTGGCCTCGATATAGCGCTCGACAACGTGCTGGCCCAGGGCGTCCTGCACGACCTCGTCCTCACGCAAGGCATCCAGCGCCTCACCGAGGTTGCCCGGCAATGTTTCCAGGCCGGAGCGGTCGCCGTTCATCTGGTAGAGGTCCTCTTCGGCCGGCATGGGCGGGTCCAGCTTGCGTTCTATGCCATCGAGGCCGGCGGCCAGCATGACCGCGAATGCGAGGTAGGGATTGGCGCTCGGGTCGGGGCAGCGCAACTCGCAGCGGGTACTTTGCGGGCGGTTGGGATTGATGCGCGGGATGCGGATCAACGCGCTGCGGTTCGTGCGGCCCCAGGAGACATAGACCGGCGCCTCAAAGCCGGGTACGAGCCGCTTGTAGCTGTTCACCAAGGGCGCGATGATCGGGGTGATGGCTGCCGCATGCGCAAGCTGGCCGGCGATAAAGTGCAGCGCGGTCTTGCTCAGGCCATACTCATCGTCGCCGTCGTACATGCAGGTTTCATTCTCACCATGGCTCCACAGGCTCTGATGTACGTGCATGCCGGAACCGTTTACACCAGTGATCGGCTTGGGCATGAAGCTACAGTGAAGCCCGTTCTTCTGCGCGATCGCCTTGAGCGTTGTGCGTAAGGTGATGGTATTGTCGGCCGCGACCAGGGCAGGACTGTACTGAAAGTCGATTTCGTTCTGCCCGCTGGCGACCTCATGATGGGATGCCTCTACTTTGATGCCCAGGGCATTGAGCGCGTCAACCATCTGGCGGCGCACGCCATGCGCCGAATCGGAGCTTACGTCGAAATAGCCCGCTTCGTCGTGGGGGGTCAGGGGGTAGAGGCTGTTATCAGGGTGGCGGCGGAAGAGGAAAAACTCCAGTTCCGGGCCGACGTTAAAATCAAAACCCAACTCTTTGGCCCGCTCCAACTGCCGGCGCAGGATAAAGCGGGGGTCGCCGGCGAAGCGATCACCGTTTGGAGTGTAGATATCACAGACAACGCGGGCGGTGGACAGCTCCATCTCCCAAGGGATCGGCATGAAAGTTTCAAGATCCGGCACCAGATACATATCGCTTTCGGCGATACGGGCGAACCCCTCAATCGAGCTGCCGTCAAACCAGACACCGTTTTCGACTGCACGATCCCAGTGCTCAATGGGGATCGTTACCTGCTTGACAATGCCCATGATATCGCTGAACTGCAGACGTACAAAGCGAACATTGTGCCGCTTGATCGTATCGTCGATCTGTTCCAGCGCCTCCATCAGTTTTTCGTCTGCAAATGCATCCAAGAGCATGTTTGCCTTCCCCTTTCAGATAGTTTTCAGAAGTCGGTTCTTAGCTCTACGGAGGGTCGACTCTAAGGGCCAACGACTGAAAACTTTACAACCGTAAGAATGAAAGAAAAAGGGGGCAGACACAGTGCAACGCGCCGCCCCCTTTGTTGTAAAAAATCTCCGATGCAACTCTAAATGCCGTAGTACATCACAAATTCCTGCGGATGCGGGCGCAGGCGTACCGGATCCACCTCTTCCAACCGCTTGTACTCGATGTACGTTTCCAGCAGGTCCGGGGTGAAGACGCCGCCTTCGAGCAGGAAGTCGCTGTCTTCTTCGAGCGCATCCAGAACTTCACCGAGGCTGCCCTTCACCATCTCAACCTCTTTAAGGACGTCCTCTTCGTACAGATCTATCTCAGCCGGGTCGCCGGGGTCGATCTTGTTCTTGATGCCGTCCATGCCGGCCATCACCATGGCAGCGAAGGCCAGATACGGATTCGCGCCCGGATCGGGGCAGCGGAACTCGATACGCTTGCTATTCGGCGAATGGCTGTACATCGGAATGCGGCAGGCGGCAGAGCGGTTGCGGGCGGAGTAGGCCACGACCACCGGGGCCTCATAGCCGGGAACCAATCGACGGTAGCTGTTGGTCAGGGGGGCGCAGAAGGCCAGCAGCGCGTTGATGTGTTTCAGGATGCCGCCGGTATAGTGCAGAGCCATTTCGCTAAGGCCGGCGTACTGGTCACCGGCGAACAGCGGCGTGCCGTCTTTCCACAAGCTCAGGTGCGTGTGCATACCGGAGCCGTTGTCCTCGTAAAGCGGCTTCGGCATGAAGGTGACGGTCTTGTCGTTCACCTTGGCGACGTTCTTGATGATGTATTTGTACAGCTGCACCTGGTCGGCCATCTGCAGGAGCGGCTTGAACTTCATATCGATCTCAGCCTGGCCCGCGGTGCCAACCTCGTGGTGATGTACTTCGATGTCGATGCCGGCATCGATCATCGTGCGCGTCATTTCGGAGCGAAGATCCTGCTGCGTGTCGAAGGGAGAGACGGGGAAGTAACCTTTCTTGAGGCCGACCGTATGGCCGCCGCCCATCTCACCGGAATTCCACAGCGCTTCCTCACTGTCTATATAATAGCCGGCAGCGTGGCGGCCCGCTTCGTAGGAAACGCTATCAAAGATGAAAAACTCGGCTTCCGGCCCGATGAAAATGGTGTCGGCTATGCCTGAGGATTCGACGTAGCTGACCGCTTTGCCGGCGACGTTGCGGGGGTCGCGGCTGTAGGCTTCGCCTGTAAGCGGATCATGGACGTTGCAGATGGCGCTCAGCGTCGGCATAGCGCAGATCGGGTCGATGATCGCGGTTGAAGGATCCAACCGCAGCACCATGTCGCTGTTTTCGATGCTCTGGAA
The DNA here is from genome assembly GCA_965116395.1 of Caldilineaceae bacterium. Classification (GTDB taxonomy): domain Bacteria; phylum Chloroflexota; class Anaerolineae; order Caldilineales; family Caldilineaceae; genus Bin5. Next base: position 1,848,484 of record OZ220684.1, on the reverse strand, counting down.
GCCGCGAATCGAGGAGCCGTCAAAGCCAAGCCCTTCATTGACCGCTTCATCCGCATCAAACTCTTCGACCGGCATTGTGAAGTGATGCCACTGACCGTACAGATCAGTGAATTTGACATCCACCATCAGAATGTTGTGGTCCTGAATGACACTGTTTAGATCGGCGATTGAAGATACGTTGAGTTTCATTCCTCACTTAATCCTTTCTACAGATGACGTGGGGTCCGTTAATACCTGCATAACTAAACCATGAATCGATAATTGATATAGTATACCCTGCGGCTGACAGCGCACTCATGGACAATACGAATAACGATTGTCCATATTTGTTTGTGCAGATTGCATGACTGACGGAATCGCGTTCTTTCGTCGCCAAATCTCCGAAAGCCTGCAGTCCGCAGTGATACCTGTGTTAAACAGCCCTGTACTGCGCGCGATGTATGCAACAGAGCACGCATATCATATCCATCAGGGCCATCATAGTCCAATTTCGCCGTGCTTGATTTCACTGCTACACTGATGGCCCATTAGCAGCGGTTCGACGCGAAGCCTGACCAGCGGCCCATCGCTGACCATCTATGTTATCTATTATTGTAGAGCCTTTGCCATGACTAAACTCGCCCTTTATGAAGAGAACCCGGCGGTCCGCATCGTCACGGGCGCCTGCCCCCACGACTGCCCGGATACCTGCAGCTGGCAGATCGCGGTGGACCGCTCAAGCGAGCGGGCGCTGGATATCTGGGGCCACGCCGATCATCCGGTGACGCAGGGCACTTTGTGCGGCAAAGTCGACCGCTACCTGGAGCGGGTGTACCACGCCGACAGGCTGACGCACCCGCTGCGCCGTGTGGGGCCGAAGGGCAGCGGCCGTTTCGAGCGCACCTCCTGGCGAGAGGCGCTGGCGGAGATCGCGACGCGCCTGCAGGGCGTCATCAACGAATGGGGACCGGAGGCCGTTCTGCCCTATGCCTACGGCGGCACGATGGGCTTGCTGCAGCAACACTGCATGTCCGACCGCTTCTTCCAGCAGATGGGGGCCAGCCGCCTGGCCTACACGATCTGCTCCGAGGCCGGGTTCGAAGGCTATCTCTACACGATCGGCGCAACCATGGGGATCGAGCCGGAAGATTACGCGCACGCGCGGCTGATCTTGATCTGGGGCAGCAACACCCTGACCAGCAACCTGCATCTGTGGCCGTTCATCCAGGATGCGCGCAAGCAAGGCGCGCGGGTGGTGGTCATCGACCCGGCCCGCACACGCACCGCCAAGGCAGCCGACGAATGGCTGCCGATCCGCCCCGGGACCGACGGCGCGCTCGCGCTGGCAATGATGCACGAAATTATCAACGCTGACCTGCACGACCACGACTATGTTGCGGCGCATACGGTCGGTTTCGAGCAACTGGCCGCGCGCGTGCAGGAATGGCCGCCGCAGCGGGCGGCGCAGATCACCGGCATCTCGGCGGAGCGGATCCGCGCGCTGGCGCGGGACTACGCCACGACGAAACCGGCCGCGATCCGGGTCAACTACGGCATGCAGCGCCATTACGGCGGCGGCATGGCAATGCGCAACATCACCTGTCTGCCGGCGCTGGTGGGGGCATGGCGCCAACAGGGCGGCGGCATCCAGTTGAGCGTCAGCGGGCAGCTGCGCCACCTGGAAAAGAGCGGGCTGCAGCGGCCCGACCTGCTGGCCGGACGCATCCCGCGCACGATCAATATGAACCGGCTGGGCGACGCGCTCAGCCTGGACCGGACGCGCCTGGCCGCGTCCCACTACGCGCCGCGGCCGCTGGACCGCAAGCCAACGCCGGACGCGGCCGGCCCGCCGGTGAAGGCCCTGTTCGTCTACAACTGCAATCCGGCCGCCGTAGCGCCGGACCAGTCATCGGTCCATGCCGGGCTGGCGCGTGAGGATCTGCTCACGGTCGTGCTGGAGCATTTCCAGACGGACACCGCCGACTACGCCGATTATGTTCTGCCGGCCACCACGCAGGCGGAGCATTGGGATCTGCAACGGATGTACGGCCATCATTTCATGGCGCTGAACCGGCCGGCGATCCCGCCGGTGGGGGAGGCGCGGCCCAACAGCGCGATCTTCCGCGGGTTGGCGCAGGCGATGGGCTATACCGACAGCGGCTTTTACGAGGACGACGAGACGATCCTGCGCAACTTTGTGGAGGCGCAGCACCATCCTATCTACGAGACGGTTACGTGGGACGCGCTGCTGGAAAAGGGCTTCGTGCGCCTCAACCTGCCCCAGCCCTATCTGCCGTTCGCCGACGGCAATTTCCCCACGCCGAGCGGCAAGTGCGAGTTCTACAGCGAACGCATGGCGCAGGACGGCTACGATCCGCTGCCGACCTACACGCCGCCCAAGAGCGAAGAGAAGGCGGAGGAGCGAGCGAACGGCAGCGCGCCAGCGGGGCAGGATCCCCGGTCACTGGCCTGTATTTCGCCGCCTGCGCATTCGTTCCTTAATTCCTCCTTCTCCCATCTGGAGCGTTTTCGCGGCCGTGAGAGCGAACCGCTGTTGTGGATCCATCCCCAGGACGCGGCCGCCCGCCGCATCGAGGAGGGCGCCTGGCTGCGCGTCTGGAACGAGCTCGGCGAGGTCGGCCTGACCGCCCGTGTCACCGACGAGATCATGGCGGGCACAGTGCTGGCGCCGGGCATCTGGTGGAACAAGCACAGCGCCGACGGCCGCAATGTCAACCAGCTCACGGCGCAGGACGAGACCGACATGGGCGCGTCGGCCACCTTCTATGATGTGCGCGTGTTCGTGGAGGCGGCGTAGGGGGTGTGCACACGGGATTACGCAGGTGGAGCGGGGTCATGCGGCGCAAGCGGATTCTGTCATGCCTGCTCATATTGAACTTCGGCCCCGGTCAGAACTTCCTGCCGGAAGTATGGACTCAGGTCCTCGGCTGTGCGCAGGTCGACTTTGCGCCCCGCGAAGAGTTCGGATAGCCTCAGTTCCATACCGGCCACGCCCAGCAGTCCGGGGATACGGTCCGGTTCGAACTCGACGAGCAGGTCGATATCGCTGTCGGGTCCGAAGTCATCGCGCAGTGCTGACCCAAAAACGGCGAGCCGTCTGATGCCGTGCTCCTGACAGAAGGCGGTTAGTGTGGTCTTTGATACCGACACTTGTGGGTTCAACGCTACCATACTTAACGCGAACCCAATCAAAATGCCCATCCTCACCCTCACTCCCCTGCACAAACCGGTAAACGACCCGAACCGCAGGAACATTCCGCAGTAAATCGTGCCTCCCTCTCTCTCACAAGTAGCCCTCCACATCAGCAACCTCCATCAGCCCCTCCACCCCCTCCGCCTTGAAAACCCGCCGCACCCGCTGACCCGGATTCTCCCTCCGTTCCAACCGTCGCCACAAAGGAGCGAGCATGCCCTCCTCGCCGTAGCCGCGGCGGGCGAGGCCAGCCTCAACCCGCGCCAGCACCTCGGCTAGAAAACCGGGCGCCGGCTCCGGCGCGGCCAGGCCGGCGCGGATCACCTGCTCATGGTACTCTCTCATGCGCGGCCAGCAGGCCGATAGAGGATCGGAATCCTCGCTTTCCTCACGAGCCGGCGCCAGCGCGGTCTGTATATAGTCAGTGATCTGCTCGTGTTCTTCCACCAGCCCCAGATAGAGCGCGGCCGCGGCCATCAGCTCATGCGGCGGCTGCTGGCAGGCCGGCCGCAGCTCAACCGTGGCGTAAGCGGAGCGCAGGCGGGCGCTGTGCCAGATATAGTGATCGTGCAGCAGAAAAGCGTCGAAACAGCCAGAAGAGAGAGCCGCGCCCTCATTTAGCATAGCTCCATAGTCCTCGCGCAGCACGTCGCTGAAGAGACGCCCGTCGGGCAGCAGGCGCTCGCCTTCGCGGCCGAGCAGGGCCGGCAGCCGGCTGAGGCGGGCGACGAAGTCGGTCACGTCGGCGTAAGGGCGGTCGATCATGCCGTGGCGCTGCCCATAGGGAGCATCGATCATGCGGCCTTCGCGGCCGGAGCAGTCCTTCGTGAGTGCACCGGCCACTACCGGCGAATTGGCGCACAGGGCCACTACGACCGGCGCAATCAGATTGCCGAAATTGAGCACGTTGACCGCCTCATCGCGGCTGACGTCGACGTGGGCCTGGTCGCTGGCGGTGACCGTGTACCAGATCCAGTCCGCGCCCATAATGTCGGCCATGGCGCCGTAGCGCTGTTTGGGCGAGAGCAGGGCGCGCGTAGGCGGGCTGAGCGGCTGCACGCCATACCCCAGCACCCGCCACCCCAGCCGCGCCGCGGCCTGCACCAGCCGCTCCAGCGCGCTGCGGAAGCTGCGTTCCAGTTCAAAAAGAGTGGCGCACGGGCCGACATTTAGCTCGATCGTGCCCCTGCCCACTTCGAGCGCATAGCTGTAGAAGTCACCGTCAAGGCCGACGGTGAGGTCGGTATTGACGGCATCCCGTTTGACCTTGAGAGGAGAGAAAGCACCCTTCTCACTGCGCTTTGTAGTATCTTCACCCTTCAGCAAGAGAGGCCACAGCCGGTCGATATCAGCGGCGCGGCCGTCCTGATCGACAACGGGGAATTCTGCCTCGCGGCCAACGGTGCGGGGACCTTGCAGCCGCGCGGGGAAGTGCGCCGCGAAGCGGGCGGCCAGGGACTCGTATGCGTTGTGCAGTGAAGGCTCCACTATGCCGAACCGAGTTGGAGGGGCCTGATTGTGGCTGAGAGGCGTCGGACAATGGCTGGCAGCGCGGCGTATGTGCGGCAGACGGCATTGGCCTGCGTCGAGTCGCTGCCGCGGTCCTTCACGCCGGTGAAGAGGATGGCGTTCATGCCGATCGACAGCGGACCGAGGATGTCGTTGCTTTCGCGGTCGCCGATATGGACAATCTGGTAGGGCGCGGCGCCCAGACCGAGAGCAGCCCGCCGGAAGACCTCGGGCTCCGGTTTGGATACGCCGATTTCGTCGGAAAAGAGCATGTAGCTGAAGTAGCGCAGCAGCCCCTGGCGTTGCAGAAGATAGCGCAGACCGCGGCCGGTTGTGTGGATCGTGTCGGAGATGATGCCCAGCTTGTAGTGCATCGAAAGCTCATCGAGGGCGGCATGCACGCCCGGCGTAAAGTCCGGTTGGATGCGCACCTCCATTGTTTCGATCTCGCGGACCAGCTCATCGACCTCTCGCATCAGGCGGGCGAACCGCCCCGGCCCTGGCCGCATACCCAGATATTCGTAGGCGTCGTACATGCGCGCGGCGATGCCCGGCGTATGCTGCTCCTCGTGCCAGGCGTGCTGGAAACTCTCATTGGCGTGTTGATACGCCTGCACCGCCTGCTCGTAGGCGATCTCCGGGTGCCTTTGGGTCACGTGCCCCGCGAACAGCTCAATGCGCGCATTGGCTTTGCTGGGCAGGCCCATAGCGCTGCGTTTCGGCTCGTCCGAATCGTCGATGGCGATTGTGTCCCAGAAGTCGAAAGTGATGGCTTCGATCATGCTTAGCTTTCAGTTTTTCGTTTCTGATTCTTAGATGTTGCCCACCTACTTGAAACTAAGAACTGACTACTACAGTGGACTCCCTTTGAAACCATGACTCTTACACAGATGTGGTACTAGAATCGCCGAAGTCTCGCTTGTTGGCACGAAAAATATATGCCCTTGGTCTCATTGGGAAATATGCTAGACTGCCTCCCCATCGACCTGCTCACTTTCAATTTCCTTCAGTGTCGTTTTCTCTGCTTCCAGCGCTAGTTTCCTGTTATGGTCTCTAATGAGTAGAAAACCAAAGACATAGCACGCGATTGATATGGCGACCCCTACCATTGTCTCCAAAATAACTAGAGGAGCCCACACCACTGCGGCCACTAACACTGCCAAGTCCCAACTCCTTTTTGTATAAGCCAGCCCGATTGGGCCAAAAAGGAGGATTAGAATTACTCCGATCAGTTGAGACTTTTTCTTTCCTTCTGACCTCTTCCGCAAAGCCCTTACGATTCCGAAGGGAATAAGTAGAATTACAAGGAGTACCAGGATAAGAATTAGCTCTGTTGGCCCCAAAGTTGGACCCAATAGAAACAGGAGCAAGCCTGTTATACCTAGCGATAGCACCTGCCTATCTCCTTTTTTGTGTATCCTGTTTGATTTCTAGACTTTTTGCAATGGCTTTGTAATGGAAACACGGGAGTCTCAACTGCTCCGGGATCATGGTCGGATTTGGAACTTGACTTAGAAACTCTTGAGGGTTTCGACCAGAGATGCGTTTTCCTCCGGCGGTCTGGCGGCGATGCGTATGTGCTCGGGCAGGCCGAAGGAGGTACAGTCGCGCACAAACATCCGCGACTCTACCAGCCGGTCGCGGATCGAACTGGCGTCCCCCACCGGCAACAGGAAGTAATTCACGGTTGTTGGCAGCGGCGCGTAGCCGTAGGCGCGCAGATCTTCTTGCAGCTGATAGACATCTTTGCGCAGACGCGCGGTCGTCTCCTCGCGCCAGCGCATCTCATCCAGCGCCACCAATCCGGCCAGCTGCGCAACGTTGTTGACGCTCCACGGCGGCTGCACCTGCTGCAAGCGTTCAACGATCGACGGCGTCGCCAGCAGGTAACCGAGACGCAACCCGCCCAGCGCGAAATCCTTCGTCATCGAGCGCAGGACGACGCAGCCCGGCCCGCGCGCTCGACCTGAGTTGCCATTCCTGCCTCCCATAACCCACTGCGCCGCGCTCCAGGGGTCTTCGGTAAACTCGGCATAGGCCTCATCAATGACCCAGAGGGCATTCGGCGCGCCTTCCCACAGATAGCGCAACTCGCCCGGTGACAAATACTCGCCCGTTGGGTTGTTCGGATTGCAGATAAAGACCAGCCAGGGCGAGGATGTCTCCAACGCCTGCCGCGTTTGCGCCAGCGTCGTGCCGCCCGGGGCGTAGCTGCGGCGTCTGATACGATGCCAGCCGGGCAGGGCAAGATGGATGGGATGCCCCCCCGCCATGATAACGCCGTCGGCGTACTCACTGAAAGTGGGCGACAGAATGGCGGCCTGGCGGTTGTTTCCATAAGCGTGGGCCAGCAGCCAGATCAGGTCGGCAGTACCGTTCCCCACCAGCACCGCATCCGCCGGCAGGCCGTGGTAGGCGCCGATCTTTTCGCGCAGGCGCTGGCTGCGGCTGTCCGGGTAGCGCGCCAGAAAGGAGCGGCTGATCTCTTCTTGAATAGCCTCGACGACCGACGCCGGCGGGCCATACGGGTTTATATTCGACGAAAAGTAGATGACTTCGGAGGGGTCCAGCCCTAGCGCATCTAACTCGGCGTAGTCAGGTGTTCCGTGTATCGAGGTGGTTGGCATAGCGTCGGTTAGTTTTGGTGGTCAGTTTGCAGCTTTTAGCAACCTCTTGCGCGTGCCGAAGTTCACCAAAAAACAGAAGGCTAAGAACTAGACTGTGGGGGCGCGACCCCCAAATGAGACCGTCGCGGAGTATGCTAACACAACGGCAAGTTGCGCGCCACTTACGGCGCGATTCAGCCATGATCCGTTTGCGTATCCCCTGGTGTACTGGTACATTTCAACCATCGAGAAGTTGTACTGAAAATTGACAGGAAACCCGATGCGCACACCAGACGATCTGCAACAGTACATAGACGAGAATGGGATTCAAGCCCAGTTGTTGCGGGAAGTTGGCGACACGCCCACCGTGCCGGCTGCCGCCGCAGCCCTTGGCGTGGAGCCGGATCGCATTCTCAAAACGCTGCTGTTTCTGGGGCAGAAACCCGGGGAACCGGATGCACCGCCGGCCCCGTTCGTCGTCATCAGCCATGGCGAACGCCGCGTGGAAAAACGCCCGCTTGCAGACCTGCGCAGTGTGGGCATCAAGCGCATCAAATTGGCCCCGCCGGATGTTGTGCTGCACCTTCTCGGCTATCCGGCCGGCGGCGTGCCCCCTTTCGGACACTGCACCGCTGTGCAGGTCTTGCTCGACAGCTCGATCGCGGATCTTGAGCCCGGGTTCGTCTACGCCGGCGGCGGCGACGACAGGACGATGCTGCAGCTGACGGTTGAAGAGCTGACGCAGGTGGTCCGGCCGCAGATAATCTCCCTGAGCGTCTGAAGCACACAGGAGTCCTCCATGACACGGACAGGGCAGGCAGTTGTCACCGTTGGGAAAGAGTTCAGCATCGGCGAATACACCGTGCCGGACCCCGCGCCGGGCACAGTGCTGCTGCAGCAAGAGCTGGGCGGCATCTGCGGCACCGACCTTCACAACTGGCAGAAGGGGATCGAGCGGGCAACGATGCTGGGACACGAAAACGTCGGCGTGATCGAGGCCCTCGGCAAAGGCGTGACCACCGACTATAACGGCACCCCGATTAGAGAGGGAGATCGTGTCGTTTTCCATCCCCGTAACACCGTCATGGCCTCCGGTCACGGCGGCGCGGGAGAGCCCTTCAGCGGCGGGTTCGCCGACTACATCTACCTGTCCGACCCGGATTCGTGCATAATCAAGTCGGAGGCGCCGCCGCAGGTGGGCGTTTTTGCCGAGCCGTTCACGATCGGCGTGCATGCCGCGTTGCGCGGCGGCGTCAAAATCGGCGACACGGTCATCGTGCAGGGGGCCGGACCGATCGGCATGATGTGCCTGATCGCGGCCAGGATCAGCGGCGCCGGTCGGCTGATCGTTATCGGCGGTCCTGCCGGCCGCCTGGAGCTTGCCCGCAAGCTGGGCGCGCACGAGACGATCGATATTATGGCCGTGCCCGACGCGGAGGAGCGCAGGGAGATTGCGCTGGGAATGACGCCGGGTCGGGCCGGCGCCGATGTGGTGATCGAGGCCGCCGGCTTTCTGCCGGCCTTCCCCGAAGGGCTGGAGCTGGTGAAGGAGGACGGTGTCTTTGTCGAGGTCGGCCACTACGTGGATGTCGGCACGGTCACGGTAAACCCGCACCGGCATTTTCTGCGCCCCAATCTGCGGCTGGAAGGCGTTCGTGGCAGCAACTTCCATCACTTCGTGCGCGCGGTAGCGGTTATGGAGAGCGGCGCCATCGACTTCGCGCCTGTGATCAGCCACATCCTTCCTCTGGAGAGGGTGCGGGAGGGCTTTGACGCGCTCGACAGCGGCTATATGCTGGACGGAAAGACGGCTTTCAAGATAGCGGTGCGGGGGGCATTTGGAGCCTCCTGAGCGCCCTATCACGCCAATCCACAGAACGCGGCCGCGTTGTTGTGCAGCAGTATCCGCTGCTCGAGCCCACCGCGGTCGGTGGGCGTGGAGTGCGTGTGGTTGGCTTGGCCGCGGGTCCATGCGCTGCGTACAGAGGGAACCTTTAAGGAGATAAAGATGACACGGGTAGGACTGGCAGTTACAACAGAAGGGAAAGAGTTCAGCATTGGCGAATACACCGTGCCGGACCCCGCGCCGGGCACAGTTCTGCTGCGGCAGGAGCTATGCGGTATCTGCGGCACCGATATTCACAACTGGCAGAACGGGATCGAGCCGGCAACGATGCTGGGGCACGAGAACGTCGGCATCATCGAAGCCCTCGGCAAAGGCCTGACCACCGACTTCAACGGCACCCCGGTCAAAGAGGGTGATCGTGTCGTATTCCATCCCCGCAACGGCGGCATGATCTACGGCTACCGCAGCGCCGATGAGCCTTTCAGCGGCGGCTTCGCCGACTACATCTACCTGTCTGATCCGGATTCGTGCATGATCAAGTTCGAGGCGCCGCCGCAGGTGGGCGTCCTGGCCGAACCGTTCACGGTCGGCGTGCACTGCGCCCTGCGCGGCGACATAAAGATCGGCGACACGGTCATCGTACAGGGGTCCGGCCCGATCGGTATGATGTGTCTCATCGCGGCCAAAATCAGCGGCGCGGGCCGCTTGATCGTCATCGGCGGGCCGGCCGGCCGCCTGGAGCTTGCCCGCAAACTGGGCGCGCACGAGACGATCGATATCATGGCCGTGCCCGACGCCGATGAGCGCCGGGAGACGGCGCTGGGGATGACGCCGGGCCGCGCCGGCGCCGACGTCGTGATCGAGGCCGCCGGCTTCCTGCCCGCCTTCCCCGAAGGGCTGGAGTTGGTGAAAGAGGATGGCGTCTTCGTCGAGGTCGGCCATTTTGTCGACGTCGGCACGATCGAGGTAAACCCGCACCGGCACTTTCTGCGCCCCAATCTGCGGCTGGAAGGCGTATGGGGCAGCCGCTACCATCACTTCACGCGCGCGGTGGCAGTGCTACAGAACAGTGACGTCGACTTCGGCGCGATGATCAGCCATGTCCTGCCCCTCGAGCGCGTGCCCGAAGGCTTCGACGCCCTCGACGGCGGCTATGAACTGGACGGGAAGACCGCGTATAAGATCGCGGTCAGGGGCTCGTTTGGCGTGGATGTTGGTTGAGGGGATTCCTGTATGTCCCTTAGAGTTTTCGAGCCACTTATCCCGAGGCAGATTCCGCAATCACACGCATACCGCGAAATCGTCGCCGATCTTGATATGGTTGAACTCGACAGCGAAACGAGCGTTAAGACGCCTTCGATGGTCGCGGTTGCACGGATTCTCATCAAGCAGCTCTAGCCGCCAAAACAGTGCGTGCTAAGAGACTTCGATACCAAGCTATAGCGGTACTTTGGACCCGGGTCTGAGAGACGCGGGTCTTTTCTGTCCAAATTTCCTGGTTTCGTAAAAGTTTTGTACAATAAAAAAAGCAATGCTCCTCGTACCACCTCTTTCCACAGATATCAGGTGTTTCGACCTGTTAGTCCATTCAGCAAGCAGGAGGGATGTCATGAAGGCATTATTCAGAGTCCTGATTGCCGCAATTGCTGTGTCTTCCTTGATCGCTGGGCTGAGCGGCCCTAAAGTCTATGCATCGTCACCTATCGCCACAGCCAAAGATGCAGAGAGGGACGCGCTAGAGGCACTCTACCAGGATACCGACGGCGACAACTGGACGAACAACAGGAACTGGCTTTCCAATGCATCGCTCGACTCCTGGCACGGCGTCACAACGGACCAAAACGGTCGCGTCACTGAACTGGATCTTTCGGAAAACGAGTTAGACGGCACGATTCCATCCGAGTTGGGCAGCCTTACTCACTTAGAAGGACTAAACCTTTCACAGAATCAGTTGAGTGGCACGATTCCGTTAGAGTTGGGCAACCTCACCAACCTCACAACGCTATCCCTATACGCCAATCGGTTGAGTGGCGGGATTCCGTCAGAGTTGGGCAACCTATCCAACTTGGAATTGCTGGCCTTGTTCGAAAACAATTTGCGAGGGACGATTCCGACAGAATTGGCAGAACTCGACAACCTGAGATGGCTGATGCTTTCGGGCAATCAGCTGAGCGGTTCGATTCCATCAGAATTAAGCAAACTCACCAACCTGGGATGGTTGTACCTTTCGAACAATCGACTGGGTGGGACGATTCCGACAGAACTGGAGAACCTCACGAACCTGGAAAGATTGTTTCTCTGGGGAAACCAGTTGAGCGGAATGATTCCTTCAGAATTAGGCAATCTGACTGATTTAGCGATGCTGGCCCTTTCGGACAATCAATTGAGCGGAGCGATTCCACCAGAGTTGGGCAACCTCATAAACCTGGAGGCTCTGAGTCTTTGGGGTAATGAATTGAGCGGAACAGTTCCACCAGATCTGGAAAACCTTTCAGGACTGACACAGCTATACCTCGCAGACAACCAATTAAGTGGATGCCTGCCCGAGATTTGGCGTGATATTGAGGACAGTGATCTGGACGAAATCGGTCTGCAGTTCTGTTCGGATAGAGACGTACTGGTTACGCTTTACGAAACCACAGACGGTGATAACTGGCTTGAAAACGACAACTGGCTGAGCAGGAGGCCAATTGGCGAGTGGTATGGGGTCACTGTGGACGACAGCGGTCGGGTTATCGGACTGTATCTCTCGGAAAATGAGCTGAGTGGCACGATTCCGCCAGAATTGGGTTACCTTACCAAACTTGAAGAGCTGGACCTCGCAAAAAACCAACTGCGCAGGATGATTCCACCTGAACTGGGAAGCCTTTCAAAATTAACACTATTGTATCTCTACTCGAATCAGCTGAGTGGTTCGATTCCAGTAGAATTGAGCAATTTCCCCAATCTGGAGCAGTTGGTCCTATCGTGGAACCGGTTGGACGGAACAGTTCCGCTGGAACTGAGTAAGCTCTCCGAATTGGAGATGCTTGTTCTTTCAGGGAATCGGTTGAGCGGAACCATCCCTTCAGAATTGGGTAACCTGACAAAACTGAAAGGTTTGGCCCTTCATGTCAACCGCCTGATCGGTAAAATCCCGGTGGAACTGAACGAACTTTCCGGCCTGGAATGGCTTTACATTTCTGATAATCGTTTAACAGGTTGCGTACCAGGGGTATGGCAGGATGTTGAGGAAAACGATCTCGACGAGGTAGACTTGCCAATCTGCACTGACGAAGTCGCGTTGATCGCGCTCTATGAGGCGACAGACGGCGACAACTGGGTGAGCAACCAGAATTGGTTGAGCAACAGGCCGATCGGGACATGGTATGGTGTCATCACAGACGAGAACGAGCGAGTCATTGAACTGGACCTCTCAGAAAATGAATTGAACGGTACGATTCCATCAGAATTAGGCCACCTTACCTATCTGGAATTCTTGTATCTTTCAGAGAATCAGTTGAGCGGCACAATTCCGCCGGCCCTGGGCATCCTTTCCAACTTGATTGAGCTAGGCCTCTGGAGCAACGAACTGACCGGATCGATTCCTCCAGAACTAGGTAGGCTTGCCAATCTTGAAATGCTGCACCTGGGAGCCAACGAGTTGAGCGGGCCGATCCCGCCTGAATTGGGAAACTTAACCAATTTGGCAGAGTTAGGCCTCTACTCAAATAAGTTGACAGGGGTGATTCCGGCAGAACTGGCCGACCTGACCAACCTGGATTGGTTAAGTCTTACCGAGAATCAATTAAGTGGGCCGATTCCACCAACACTGGAAAAACTTACAAATTTGTCAGTGTTGTATCTTGGGCAAAATAAACTGAGCGGGACTATTCCGCCAGAACTTGGCAATCTTACCAACCTGAAAAAACTGTTTCTCCACGCGAATCAATTTAGCGGCGAAATTCCATCAGAATTGGGCAACCTCACAAAACTGACAGGGCTGAGCCTCTGGGGCAACGGGTTGAGTGGGACCATGCCCTCAGAATTGGGCAACCTCACAGAACTGACAGGGTTAGGCCTCGCAGACAATAAGCTGAGTGGGGATATCCCACCAGAACTGGGTAACCTCTCCCATCTGGAACAGCTTTTCCTGTCTGGTAACCGACTGGAAGGATGTGTTCCTGCCAATTGGGAAAACGTTGAGGGCAATGACTTTGAGGAACTTGAGTTGCCGTTTTGCTTCGCCACAGCTTCGACCACCTCGACATCTGCGGCAACCACTCAGCAGGTCTCTTCCGCCCGCATCTTCGAGATGGTCTCGCCCGCAATCGCCTTCATTCATACGGATGCCGGCACCGGCAGCGGTGTGCTCGTCGAAGGAGGCTACGTTGTGACGAACGCCCATGTGGTCTGGCCGTTCAACGCCGTTCGTGTCGCGTTTCCGGATGGTACCGACTACAGGAACGTGCCAGTAGTAGGCTGGGACCTGTTGGTGGACTTGGCCGTTCTCGGCCCAGTTTCAAGCCCTGTGGAACCTCTGCCTATGCTCGACGGAGAGAATATGGCGATTGGCTCGGAAATGTACCTTATAGGCTATCCAGCCGAGGTCGAGGCCTATCCGCAAACAACGATGACTCGTGGAATCCTGTCACGCCTGCGAGAGTGGGAGCCGGTTGGCATCACCTATTTCCAGACCGATGCCGCGATCACAGGAGGGCAAAGCGGCGGCGCGCTTGTCTCCGATATGGGCGCCGTAGTCGGAATCAGTGGCTTTAGAGCTTTCGGGGAGTTCGGACTTGCCGCTTCGTCCGCCGACCTCCTGCCGCGCGTCCGTCAACTGATTGCAGGCAGGGACCCGTCCAGCCTTGGCAAGAGACAATTCGATATGGATGGCGGCTCCCTACGCTATAGACTGACGCCGCGCAACTATGGAGATGCCTACATCATCAACGAACCGCCCGGAACCGCGATTGAGATCGAATTTAGCGGCGGGGACGATGTCAGGTTCAAGATCGTCGACTCCTATGGCAACATACTCACAGATGCCGAGACCGGTTCATTTTCCTTTATCAAGCGCCGCTATGGGCCTCTCTTCCTGATTCTGTCGCGAATTTCCGAAGAGACTACCATGGCGGTGAGCCACCGACTTGTACAGTTCGACGATCCAGACAGAGGTAAGGAGATCCAGGTTGGACAGATCCTCTACGGCAATATCGACTTTCCCACGGACGCCGATTACCTTTTTCTGGATTTGGAGAGGAATGAGACGGTCGAAATTGTAGTGCGGTCAATATTAGCCGATGCCCGACTAGATATGTGGAGTTATCAGGGGGATGCCTTAGAGGTCAGAGTAAGAGACGAGAGCAGCGGTGGAGGTCTATTCGGGTTGGACCCAAGAATCGTCTTTAGGGCGCCCCACACTGAGGAGTACGTTCTAGCTGTGACAAACGTACACCCAAGATCGCAGGCACCAGCCGGTTACGTAATCTCCGTGAACCAAGCCCGCGCTACAGCTGTACTGACGTCGCTGACGGCTTGGGTGACGACAGATACTCCAGTAAACGTGAGGGAAGGACCAGGCACCAATTACGCTGTCATAGGAACGGCCGCGGCCGGCGAATGGTACGTTGTCACCGGCAAGAGCCCTGGACTTGGCGACTGGTGGCAGATCAACTTTGGGGGCCGAACCGGGTGGATTTACGGGCCGCTGGTAACAGCGATCAACAGTGAGAGCGTCCAAGTGGCCGCCCCCCCGGATCGCTAACAGACTGATCAGCGTCCATCCCTGTAGTCCCGATTATTCCACTATCCACCTTGCGCGCAACGAGCGCATATACCCCCTTGACAACCCGCTTCCCCGTCGCAAACTCCAGCGCATCGGCCATCTCAGCGCCGGGCAAATAGCGGGGGTCAGCCGCCAACTGGTCCAGCGAGTCTGCCTCGATCTGCGTGAGCGTATCAGTATCGTAAAAACGCAACGCCGGCGCCTCGACCTGCCACTGCCCTTGCGTGGTCAGGACAGCGGCCATGTCCTCATGATCATAAGGCCATTCCCAGGTGGTCCGCCCTTGTACGCTGCGCAGCGGCGATGTCCGCGTGAACTGATCCGGCACACCGGAGACAATCAGCAGCGGCGCACCCACCTTCAGCGCCCTGTGCAGCCTCTCCAGTCCAATCCGCAACTCGATCGGGTCCATGCACAGCAGCGAAAAGAAGCAGCAAGCCCCGGCGAAAGCGTCTGCTTCCTCCAGTTCCACCAGTGCCATCTGGTGAAAGTCCTGCCCTGGCACAGCCTGCCGGGCCTCGGCGATCATCTGTGCCGACGGGTCGATGCCGGTTACGCGCTGGCCCGCGGCTGCCAGCGCGGCCGCAATCGGCCTGCCGTGCCCGCAGCCGACCTCCAATACGCGGCCACTGGCAGGTAACGCCCCCAGCCAGCCCTCGAAAGCCTCCCGGAAAAACGGTTCAGCCAAATAGTCGTGGCTGTAGTCGCTGCCGAGCGCGTTATAAGCCACTGTGTTGACGCGACCGCTGAAGCTGTTCACCTCGGAGCCAACCGCCGCCTCCGCTGCCCTAGCCGGGACGGCCTCAGGCCAATGGTGCTCAAGCGCCCGCCCCAACTCCTCGTCGAACGCCTCGCCGAAGCGTAGTAGCTCCTCGCCGCTGATCCCGTCCAGGGCGAAGGTAATGGCGGAGCCGTCGCGGGGGCCGCCGTCGGTCAGCCCGCTGACGGTCAGCTGCAGCGTCACCTGATAAGTAGGGTTGCCCTGCGCGTCGTCGTCCCCTGTACGCGCCATCAGCAGCGCCGGCGGGCAACCGCTGCGCCAGGTCGCGTAGGGTGTCGTGCCGTTGAGCAGCTGTTCAATCGGTTCAGCGCAGCGCCAACCGTCAACCTGCAGAATATGCCGCAGATATGTCAGAGGCGCGCCCGCCAGCCCATAGCTGATCTCCACCCAGACAGCGCTGCTGGCCGCACATTCGACATCCCCCAGCACGAGGCGCACGTGTTGACTGACCGCGGCCGGCGCCCACGGGCGGACCATGAGTTCGAGCGCGGCGCGCGGGCCGTCCGTGTCAATGGGAGTCTGCTGGCGGAGGTGGGCCATGCGTAATGGTCAGTTGTTCGTGTCAGGAATGCTACCGAGCCATCGCAGCAGCGTCGCGGCATCGCGCAGGAAGGCCTCCGGCGCATCATCCTCAACGAACTCCAGCAGCGCGTAGCGCGTGCGCCCGGGATCCGCCGCGTGGGCCAGATAGTCCCCCCAGAGGTCCTCGCCTTCTGCCAGCGGGCGGCGCTCACCCGTCTGCAGATGCCAGTGGAAGACATGCAGATTCTCCAGCCAGGGCCTCACCATCTCCAATCCGGCCAGGTTGTCGGCGTGTGCAGAGAAGCGGGGCGGCTGCCACAGCGAGCGCACATTGGCATGATCTACCGTCTGCAGCAGACGCACAGCCGCCGCGTTCGTGTCGGTGAGCGTGTTGCCGTGGAACTCGTAGACGATGCCAATTCCTTCGACCTGGGCCAAATCGGCAATGCGGCGGCTGTCTTCCACCACCGTCTGAAAGTAGGCTTCGTCCGCATCGTCGCTGCCTTGGCTTCCGGGCCATACGCGAATCTGCGGCGCGCCCAGCGCCGCGGCCGAGGCCAGCACCGCTTCAAAGGGTCCGGTTTCAGGATGGCCGACGCGGTAGTAGGAGCCGTATGCCGCCGCGTCCAGGCCGGCATCAGCGCCCATGCGGGCGACAGCCAGCGCCTGCGCTTCATCCCCGTGCGGGACATGGACATCCCCGCCCCACTCGACCGCGGCCAGACCGGCCTGCGTCACCAGGGCAATGATCTCTTCTACGGAGAGTTGGCGAAAAGTGATCGAGACGAGTCCGGGCAAAAACATTGGCGCTCCTGTCGGGGAAGGAGACCGCCCAACCATCCCGCCCGCGCGGCCGATACACGGTCCGCATCAGGCCAGCAGCGGCAGCGTCTCCCGCGTGATCTCATACTCCATGCGTTCACCCGCCAGGTAGCGGGCCAGCTCGGCCACCATCACGCGGCCCATGCGCAGGCACTCGGTGTTGTGCGCGCCCGCGATGTGGGGGGTGAGGAGTACGTTGGGCAGGCTGTAGAGGGGCGACCCGGCCTCTGGCGGCTCCGGGTAGGTGACATCCAGCAGGGCGAACAGGTCCGGGCGCTGCTGCAGCACGGCGACCATCTCCGGCTCGTTCACGACCGCGCCGCGCGCGGTGTTTATGAAGGTGGCATTCTCTTTCATCGAGGCCAGGTGCGCGCCGGTGATCATGCCGACCGTTTCCGGCAGCCACGGCGTATGCAGCGAGACCACATCGCAGCGGCGGAACAGTTCCTCCAACCCGACCGGCTCCACATTCAGCTCCGCGGCCGTCACCGGCGTCAGAAACGGGTCGTAAGCCAGAACGCGCACGGACAGCGTCTCCTGCAGCAGGCGCGCAACCCGGCGTCCGATCTGGCCCAGCGAGATCAGGCCGACGACGCCGGTGTAGAGGCCGGGCAGCGGCTCCTTATCGAACGAATTGTAGGTTCCCTCGCGGCGGAGCTTGTTGGCGAAATGCCAGACGCGTTTCAAGCTGAGGATAATCTGCGCCAGCGTGTACGGCGCCACAAACTCGGCATTGGCCCCGTAACCGCTGGTCAGGCGCACACCCCGCGCCCACATGGCGTCGGTCACAAAGTAGCGGACCGTGCCCGCGGCATAGAAGATCGCCTCCAGATTGGGCGCGGCGTCTAGTAACGCTTCGTCCACTGGCGCCATGCCCCAGCCGGAGAAGATTAGCGAGACATCCGCCAGCACTGCCGGGTCTGCCGCGATCGACTCAGTCGTCTGCAACGGCGCGACCATCTCCACCTGCGCTTCGATGTCGCGGCGCGAATCCGCCCCATATATGCGGTCAAAGGCGCTCTCTCCCAGCAGGTACAGCCCCTTCGGCTTTTCCGTGCGCATTGCAACCCCACTCGCCCCGTCGTTTCCAACTCTTCGTTTCCGACCTTCGCAATGATACCCAACTCGAAGCGATGCTGTTACTGAAAACTAAAAACTGAATTCTCACTCCGCCATCCACTGGCGCAGAACCCGCGCATGTTGCGGCAGAGCGACCTCCGGCTCCTCGATATCGGGGTGCCATGCCTTCTCCCACTCGGCGCAGATATAGCCGTCGTAGCCCTTGGCCGCGAGCAGATGGAGGATCTCCCGGCAGGGGACTTCGCCCTCGCCCATCAGCTTCAACTCCCAGCTGCCGTCCTCCCTGCGCAGAGCGTCCTTCATGTGGACATGGGCCAGCCGGTCGCCGATGTAGTTCCAGGTATCCTCGGTCGATTCACCCATGCGGTAGGGATGATGCACGTCCCAGACCGCCTTAACGTTCGGTGAATCAACCTGGCGCAGTACGCCCGCCACCTCCTGCCCGCGGCAGAAAGCGTCATGCGTCTCCAGGCAGATGGTGACACCGTGCCGCTCGGCGTCCGGCGCGGCCTCGGCCAGGCTTGCCGCGACCAAATCGATCACCTCCGCCATCGTCTGGCCCTCCGAAGGGCCGCCGCCAAAGGTGCGCACGATCGGCACCTCCAGGTCGCTCGCAAGCGCCAGATAGCCGCGCAGGTCTGCCAGATGTTGGGCGCGGTCGTCCGCGTCCGGCGAAGAGAAGCGGGTCGACGCGCCGATACCGGCGATAACCAGCCCGTGCTGCTTCATCAGGCTGCGGATAGCGGCCCGACGCTCGGCCGGCAAGTCCGTCGGAATTATCTGGCCGTCCAGGATGCGGACCTCCAGCCCGGCGTAGCCGTCGGCCACCGCCTGCTCCGCGGCGCGTTCAATCGACCAGCCCGGCGAGCCTAGCGTGCTGAATACAAGTGGGTAGGGATAAGGCAATTGTGTGATCCTTTCAGCCTGTTGTGCTTTCGCTGTCTATTGTAATGACTTGGCCTACTGTAGAGCGGATTGTTGATCAGTAATCGTTTGATCGATCTCTTGAATCAATCGGCTCATCAGTGGGTGAGCGGGAGGTATCTCAAGGGCAATTTCGTAAAGACCTTGAATGCTATGCTTTATATGCCGGCGTCTCCTAACGGAATCTCTTTGTCAGGATACTTGGCGTAGATGAAGGGTGAATGTGTGGCAATAAATAATTGATTCTCCGTCCCCTGTTCCTGCAGCGTCGGCAACAGGAGCCTCTGCCAGTCTACGTGTAGGCTTAACTCCGGCTCATCGATAAAGATAACGGCATTCTCGCTGAATGCGTTGTAGCACAGGAAACTGAGCATCTGCTTCTCGCCCGCGGAGAGTCTATCAGAAGCGATAGCTTCTTTTGCTGCTTCAAGAACCGTGCCGTCCTTTTCTTCTCCCAGGGTGATCCCGTCTGTGGCTTCGCCATGGACACTCTGTCCGCTGACTCGAATTGCCTGATATTGTAAGATGCTCTGCGTAAGCTCGGACAGCACAAGAAATGGCTTGTGCAGCCGGTCTCGTTCGTCAGCAACATGCTGAATGTCATTCAGGACGGAGGGTACATCCTGAATCCTTTGTGAAATATCCTCCAATACCCTCGACTGAAGATTGTTGATTTCTTCATTGATATCGGCGTATTTCTGTGTCAGCAGTAGGCCAATATCATTGGTTGAAATTGAAACGATGAACCTGTGTCCGTTGGTTGAGATTTCGGTGGAGAACCTCTCCAATGAAGATTGAAACGCCTCCGGTGCTAAAGTCGTTGATCTATCCGAATGATCAACATCGCTAAGACCGGAATATCCGCCTTCAATTCTTCTGAATGCCGGAAAGAACAAGCTTCTCTTTGTCGTCTGCGCGATGCGTTTGTTCAACTCTCTGATCGTGTCATCCAGTTGTTCAAGAGTTCCGGATTTCTGTAACCCTTGCTCTTTAAGAAGCCTTGAAGTTAGGATAATCTCGCCAGCATTGTCAGGCGAAATATACAAGCGAAACGAGTTGGTTTCGAATGAAATGTACCTAAACGGAATCTCAGTGATTATCCGCTTGAGATTCCCACTGATTAAGTACCAGAGTAGCTTCAGCAGAGTGGTCTTACCCGAACCATTCTTTCCCGTAATGATGTTCAGGTCTTCATTGAACTCCAGGTCGGCATCAACTCGGTGATTCAAACCCTCTACTTTAAGACTCTCTATCATCCGCTTGAGCCTCCTTACTCAACCCGCGAAGGGTGATCGACTCCCTCACTCCCCGCCATTCCCTCTCATCCTACGGAAAAATGCCACTTCCCGCACAAAAGTATCAAACCAATCATCCTCGTCTTCAATGTCATACTCGCAGTGAATCGACAGAAAACCGTCATACTCGATCCGGCGCAGTTCACCGAAGACAGCCGTCCAGTCCACGATCCCCTCGCCCGCGGCCACCCACAGCGCTTTAGCCGCGCCGTGTCCGTTCTTCTCGACGCGCTCGACGAGGACATCCTTGACCGAGAGGATACTCAAATGCTCGCGCGCCATCGCCAGGCCGAAGTCGAACGGTTCGCCGTCCACCGCGAAATGGCCGGGGTCCAGATACGCGCCCAAATAGGCGGGGTCGAAGTCGCGCAGCAGGTGCATCAGCGCGGCCGCGTTGAGACCCATGCAGTAGTGGGAGTGCGTGTGATAGCAGATCTTGACATTGTAGATACTGGCCAGCTTCTCCCAAGCGGAAAAGGCCCGCCGCACATTGTCCACCTGCTCCCAGTAGTCCATCGTCTGCGGCTCGAACCTGAAATAGCCCAGCTTGAGCAGCCGCACGTTGGCGCTGTCCATCGCCGCCAGCAGCGGCTCCGCCAGGGGGTGGTCGGCCGTGAGCAGATCGAAGTTGCCCGTAACCATGCCAATTTGCAGCCCGGCCTGCTCCATCTGCGTCTGCGCCTGCGGCAGGGCCGCGGCCGCGTTGTCCGGGTTGACCGGATGGCCCGGCCGCACCGCCAGATCATAGCCGTCGTAGCCGTGCTTCTGCGCCAGTTCGATCAGTTCGGCAACACTCTTTTCCTGGAGCATCTTGCTGAAAACGATCAGTTTCATGCGTTAAAGTCTCCCCTGGTCTGCTGGCCGCCAGCCATTGTCGTCTTACAAGTGGGTGCTACAGGCGGGTGCTACAACCGGTGCATATGAAAGCCGCCGTCAACATCCAGCACCGCGCCGGTCGAGAACGGGAACAGCCCCTCCGCCAATGCCGCGACCGCCTTGCCCACGTCCTCCGGCTGCCCCCAACGGCGAATCGGGGTCAGCCCGTCGCCGATCAGCTTGTCGTACTTCTCCTTCACCGTGCTCGTCATGTCCGTCTCGACGATGCCGGGCCGCACCTCACACACATTGATGCCGCTCTCCGCCAGCCGGTCGGCGAACAGCAGCGTCATCATGCCCACACCGGCCTTGGAGATGCAGTATTCGCCGCGCGCCGGGCTGCTGGTGTAAGCGCTGATCGAGCCGATATTGATGATCTGCGGCCCGCCGCCACCGGCCTCTGCCGGCCCGGCTTCCATCTGCTCCAGCATCGTCCGCGCCACCAGCTGACTGAGGAAGAACGGCCCTTTCAGGTTGACGTTCATCACCTCGTCGTAGGACTCTTCCGTTGTCTCCAGAATGTCCATACGCGTGCGGGGCCCCATGCCGGCGTTGTTCACCAGCAAATCGATGCGGCCGAACTGTTCGCACGCCGCCTGCACCAGCCGCGCCCGGTCCGCTGCGGAGCCGATATCGGCCTGCACCACCAGCGCGTCGCCGCCCGCATCTCGGACCATCCCGGCGGTCTCGTTGGCAGTAGTCGCGTTGCCGCGATAATTGATCACCACCGCCCACCCTGCCTCCGCCAGCGCCAACGCAATGCCGCGCCCAATCCCACGGCCCGCCCCGGTTACCAACGCTACCTTGGCCATAGCATCACCCTTCCACTCCACAGTTTTTAACCCCAAACGAACAGATGCCCGCCGCAGGGGTTACCAAAAAACTAAGAACTGACTACTAAAAACTACACCCTACTCCACGCCCAGCACCTTACAAACCGCCTCAAGGAAAAAGTAATCCCCCCACATCACGCTCTCATTTACGCCCAACCCCAGCCGCTCGTGGTACATGCCCTGCTTGAGGATGCCTTCCCAGCCCTCGTCTTCGTAGGCCACGAACTCCGGCTCCGTCAGCGTATCGACGATCTGGAGCGCGTAGTCGTGATACTGCTTGCCCAGCGTCGGGTCGCCGACCAGCTGCGAAAGCTGGATCAGGCCGCTGGCGCTGATCGCCGCGGCCGAGCTCTCGTGCGGGTTCTGCGGGTCCTGCTCCATCCAGTCGTTTTGCGGCACGCCATGGTCCGGCGTGTTTTCCATGTAGAACCAGGCGTTGTCCTGGCTCGTTTTGAGGAAGCGGGCATCCCCAGTCAGGCCGTACACCGTGCCGAAGCCGTAGAGCGACCAGCCAAGCCCGCGCGCCCACGAGGAATCGTCGCGCCAGCCCTGGTGCGTGGTCTGGCGCAGGAATTCGCCCGTCTCCAGGTCGAAGATGCCTTCGTGCGAAGTGCTGCCGTCGCCCCGCACCAGATAGCGTCGCGTGGTCAGGCAGTGGCGGTAGGCCGTCTCCCACAGCTCTTCGTCATCGGTCGCCTGCGCCGCGTAGAAAATGATCGGCACGTTCATCATGATGTCGATGAACAGACTCTCGTCGGAGACAAAGGAGCGCAGGTATTCGCCCTTCTCCTTGAACCGCTTGGCCAGCGTCTGACCGGCCTCGATGACGACCGCGTTCTTGTCCTCTTCGTCGGTGAGGTCGTACCAGCGCTTCCAGGTGGAGAAGAACAGAAAGCCGAGATCGTGGACGTTAAGGTCGGTCTTGCGGTGTTCCAGCAGGCGCGAATAGTGCTCCGCCTTCTCGCGAAAATACTCGTCACCGGTGGCCTGGTAGACCAGCCAAAGCTGTCCGCCGAGGAAGCCCTCACACCAGTTCGTCCACGCCTCGCCGCTGTGCATCCACTTCCCGTTCTGCGTGTACATCGGGAAATGGTCCGGGTGCGCCTCCACCAGGTTGCGCAGCTGCACGGCCGCAAAATCGACCGTTCTTTCACATTTGGCGATCAGATTATCAAGGTCAATCATCGGCTCTTGTCTCCCAGATTCGCTTACATTAATTACATTTCAGCGGACAGTTCTTTCACAAAACCGTCGCAACTACGCAGCCGCAACTGATTCGCAATCCTGAACGAGGCGAGCGATGGGGACTCTCTCCTCATTTCTCTTCACACCAATCCTCAATCAATCGCCGCAGTCTCTGACCACTGACCACTGATCACTGCAGTTCTGGGCGGTCGGGCCTTCGGCCCTCCCTTGTGCAGGGGCTGCGCCCCCGCAACGCCCCCCTACAAAACCATCCCTCACCGACCGTGTGTGCACATTCCAGCAGCGTATCTAGCCAGCAGTGTTTCCACCCCCACTTGCCGCCTCAACCCACCGACCATCGACCGCTAATCTCCGGTGTTCCCCTGACGACTGGTGATCCACTGAAAACTAGAAACTGACTACTAAAAACTGCAGTTCCGGCCGTGTGTGCGCATTCCAGCAGTGCGGCTCCAGCAACGTGGTTGCCGCCAACCGAATACACAATCAGATAGCCTGAATGGCGGCAAAGATGAAGGGCTGGTCAATACAGGATCTATTCAAACTTAGCTCTCCGCCGCCCCTGCGGCGCCCATCACCTTCCGCAGCGATTCCACCGCGTAGGCCATGCCATCCGGCCCGCTGAAGCCGCTGCTATGCGCGGCGACTGCCAGATGCGGCTCCAAGGCCAGCATCCCCTGATAGCCGCTGCTGATGAGCCGCTCCAGCAGTTCGGGAATCTGCCCGTCGCCTTCACCCGCGGCCTTGACCGAGCCGTTCAGCGTACAATCCTTGATATGTACATAACCCACCCGGCTGCCGATCACAGGCCAGCCCCGCTCGGTGATCCGCTCCTCGCCCACCTGCACGAAGTTGGCCGGATCCCACAGGAAGACCAGATGCGGGCTGTCGATGGCGTCGACCAGCTTTATGCAGCGGTCGAGCGTGTCGCCGACGATGCCCTTCTCGTTTTCCAGCAGCAGCGTGACGCCCTCCGCCGCGGCGACCTCCGTCAGGCGGCGCAGCCGGTCGATGGCGGTGTTCACATAGCTGTCGTAATCGTCGCTGTCTTCTGGCGGGTGAAAGGAGAAAATGCGAATGTTGTCGGTGCCCAGCTGGCGGGCGATCTCGCTCAGGCGGCGCAGGTTCTGCACCTCCGTTTCAATCGGCTCCTCGATCGGGCTCTTACCGACCGGGCTGCCAATCGCGCTGATTGTCACGCCGCTGGCATCGCACATCGCCCGCACTTTCGCGACCCGCTCATCGGACATGTGGAGGACGTTCTCCCCCCACGCCGCCCGCAGCTCCAGGCACGGGATCTTCAAATCATTGAGCGTCTGCAGCTGCGACTCCAGGTCCGACGCAATCTCGTCGCCAAAAGCGCTGATAGTAAAGGATGCAGTTGTCATATTGCTATATCTCTCCGAATGAGGCCATCCAAATCGAGACCAACCATGCACATGCTTTCCAGGGTCTGTGCGCCCGCCTCTACACTAAGCTCACCGTAAACGCGTTATGCATCTACATCAATCGACGCACGGGCGTACCCGACTACCTGCAGATCCAAAAACTGGCTTTCCCTGACTAGCATAAGTCTTTTCTCGTTCTCTATCCAAAAAAGACCGACCATCATTCTACATAAGACATCTTCGAAAAGCTGATCGTCCAAGGTAGTCGTTGCGCCAGTCGCGATCAACCCTTTCGGGTACCTTACCCAACCTGGATCCACATCATCAAGAATATCTCGCAGCGGTAAATTGAAACCTTGCAATCGGAATCTGTAGACGCTGTCGAACGTTGTCAGCGCATGCTACATCGTTACTTACCAGAGAGCGCAATTCCTGCGTATCCAGTAAGGCAAGATCGAGTGCGCCAGAAGAACTGGTACGAGTTGGTTCATTGCGGTCAATCCACAAACCGTCGAGTTCCCTTCTATTGGAAGAGAATCGACAATCTCTTGATCGATGATGTGTGTATGAAGTCGGGCGGAACTGTCGTTGGGAGACCAGGGTCAGGAGGCCGCAGAGCAAGCCGGTGTCCCCTCCGCGACGCCTTGGAAAAGAACATTCGGAGCGATGCCGCTGTCGGCATTTCAAGTTCCAGACTTAACGTTCGGCTCGACCATCATTGCACACCCCGGAAAGTCCTTACCAATGGAGGTCGACAGCGGATGAGAGATCGACGATATATTTACCAACGAAATAGCATCATCGACAGGTATAAGCCTGCAACAGTCATCAGGAATTATCCCCCTATCGGACATGCGCATATCGTCTCCCACAATATGCTTGCCATTCTTCGCCGTGTTCTTCTTCTATACAGAATTGGAGAAGGCGTAAATGAAGTGCCGTACGAGGACGCAAGGCCATATGGGGTTAACGGCCAGGCAGTGAGCCGCCGTATCACCATATGGCCGAAGTGGACGATGGGGCTGCCCTGAAGATGCCGTCTCGCAAGATCGTCAAGCGGCGAATACAGGTCAGGTTTTTACCGACGTACGGGACTCTGACAACGAGCGGCTTTCGAGAAGAGGATTCTCAGGCGGGGGCTCTTCGCTTGAATGAAACGACCAGTACGAATATCCCGCTTGCAACCAGGGTCATGGCAGGGCCGGCGGGCAAACTGAAGTGGTAGGAGATGTAGAGGCCAGTCACGGCGGCCGCGGTCCCTATTGCCGCGGCCGCCATCATCATCGAGACGAAACGTCTCACCAACAGAGGGAATATTTCATATGAAATACGATTCTCATAATCGCTGCGCTGCCGCTATCGACAGGGTACCACTCTCATCTGACGCCGCGATATAGCGATCATCCGGTGACCAGGCCAAGCCGGCAATTGGGGCTTTGAACACAGCATCCGCCAGCAAAGCGAGTTTCTTCTTCTTGATTTTCCAGATTGCTAGCAGACCATCGTTACCACCGGAAGCCAGCAGCTTACCCCGTCGTTGAAACTTCAGGTGCTTGATGAGGTGCTTATGCCCTTCCAGCATGATCGGTCGAGTGTTTTCTGGCCCCTTGCCGGAACAGTCCCAGATCACCGCCTGAGTCCCGCCGCCGGTCGCAAGATAGCGACTATTGAAGCTCCATGCCAGTTCCAGCACCTTCGTTTCGTAGCCCCACATCTGCAAATCCTGCCCTGAATCGACGAGCCAGAAATGCACCGTTGAGTCCTGGTCGCCAGTGGCAATGTACTTTCCATCGGGACTCCATTCCAGTGTGAGTGTCGAACCCTGCCATTCGAAACGATGGAGTGGTTCCGCTTTTGTGGGGCTATACAGCACGACGCCATTGTAGGCAGAGATGGCGAACTGTTTGCCATCATAGCGCCACTTGATGTCAGTAATGGTGCTGTTCGCATCGGGATATTCGTAGTTCAATTCCCCGGTGGTGTTCCACAGTCGCAGTTTGCGCCCGGCGGCTGACACAAGCAAATCGCCCGCAGGGCTGAAAGCGACACGCTCCACCCAGCTTGCGCCGCCTGCCATTTCAGAGGTCTGCGTTCCTGTCTTGGTATCCCACAGCCGTACTTTGCCATCCTGCCCGACACTGGCGAGGAGACGACTGTCTCTGTGCCACGAAATTGCCATCGTGCCAAGAAGGGTATGGCCGGGTAGCTTGTGCTGTACCGTGCCGTCTGCACCATTAAACAGCGTGATGGGTCCAGACACACCCGCCACTGCCAACAGTTTGCCATCCGGCGACCATGCCAGCCCAATCGGATGATCGTCAATGTTGGTACGCCATATTGCCTTGAGCGATGGCTGCGGCGGTTTTCGTTTGTCTTTGCGCCGCATCATGACACGAGACATGCGCGAAAGCCTTCTTCCAGTGCAGCCCTATCCAGGTTACGCCCGATAAAAACCATCTTGTTATGACGCTGCTGATTCCCCCACGGACGATCCGGGCGGCCGTCAAAGAGCATATGCACCCCCTGAAATACGAATCGTTCATCCCAGCCGCGCACGCTCAACACGCCTTTCATACGGAAGATGTCCAGCCCATGCACGGTCAGCAGTTGACCTAACCAATCATTGAGCCTCTCCAAGTGAAAATCACCGGGGAGGGTGATACCAACAGAAGTCACTTCTTCGTCGTGTTCATGATCCGGCTTGTACTCGCGGGTTTCGAGCGGGACAAGCACGGCATCCGTGCCGCACAGGTGAGCGTCGAATTCATCAGGGTGATGTTCGGTGAATAGCATGTAATAGCCCGGCTGCTGAATCACGAAATTGAAGACGGTCTCGCCCTTTCTGTTCAGCACGAGCTGGTTGTGCTGTCCTTTGCCAAGGTGCAGCGTTTCGCCTGCCTGTACTGCCTGCTCATCTTCAGAGAAGGTCAGTACGGCTCCCATCAGCGTCGCTTCCTTAGCCGCCAATCCATTATTTGCCAGCGGCAGCAGTGCGGCCCCCATTGCCGGGTCAGGGCCTTCACCCATCACCCATTCGTAAGTCCCGGTGTTCAGTTCATAGATACCCGACCATTCAAACGGGTATTCTGGCTCCATGAACTTCGGGTCGATTTCCAGTGCCCGGTCGAGGTTGAAGCCGCCCACATTGAGAATCTTGTCCATCTCGACCACCGCGTCGCGGGTGCGGCAGATTTTCGCCATTCTGTTCATGCTTTTGATGCGTGCTTCGAGTCTGTCGAGGTCTTCCGGGGCAACCAGATCAATCTTATTGAGCAGGATCACATCAGCAAAGGCGACCTGTTCTTTCGCCTCATCGCTATCGTCGATGTGTTCCCAGATATGTTTGGCATCCACCACCGTGACAATCCCATCCAGCGTCAATTTTTGCTGCATATCATCATCCACGTAAAAGGTTTGCGCGACGGGACCGGGATCCGCCATGCCGGTGGTTTCGACCATGATGTAATCGAACTTATCGCGGCGCTTCATCAGATGACTGAGAATGCGAATCAAATCACCCCGAACGGTGCAGCAGATGCATCCGTTGTTCATCTCGAAGATCTCTTCTTCCGCTCCAATGACCAGATCGTTATCAATGCCGATCTCGCCGAACTCATTTTCGATCACCGCGATTTTCTTACCGTGATTTTCGGTCAGGACGCGGTTGAGTAACGTGGTTTTGCCTGCCCCCAGAAAGCCCGTCAGAACGGTCACAGGCACTCGTGTTTCAAGTGTGTTCATTTTGTTCCTGTCTCCTCTATTCAACTGTCGTTTTCGATTTCGGCGGACAGCGCTTCAATGAGCGCCTGCGTCAGCGCGGTCTTGGGCTGATGCAGCATCCCGGTGATAGCGATCAACTGCATGGCTAATCTCCCGCTGCGATGCTTCATCCAGCGCAAACAACGGGCGGTAGGCATCATGCCCTGCGCCATAAGTTCGATCCATCAAGGAAGCGTACTCGGCAGCATAGGCGGGATTGGTGCGCCAGCGCACACCGAGATATTCCGCCGCTTTGACGATGCCCAGCACACCGTGTTTGATCTCCTCAAAGGTGTATTCTGGCCCCACCGGGACGCACATCCAGCGGGCGAGGTTCGTCGCCGTTCCCCGGTGATCTGGCGCGCCGTCAGCACCCAGCGCGGCATAATGCAAAGGCCGAATCTGTGGCAGCCAGCGCACGGGCGTATTTTCCTGCTCAACGTAGGCGTAAAACGTGGCGACATCGCTCTCTAGCGGAATCTGCACCGCGACCGCGGTCGCCAGTGCCAGCCTGTTCGGCTCATGTGTCACCAGCCCGGCGGCTTCACACAGACCGCGCCGCACCTCCGCCAGATTCGCGCTTTGCTGCTCTGCCAGTTCTGACAGACGTTCACACTGTGCCAATGCCTGCGCTGCGTTCGGGCAGTCAACCGGTTGACGCAATGCTCTCACCTCTGCATAGAGTGCCTCATCACTGAATACCAGCAGCGCACCGGGGCGGTCATCAGCATCAGGCAGATGTAAGCCGTACAGCGTCACCGCCGGGCGTTCTGCCGCGCCGGGCGTAGGCAGGGTGTCAGCGCAGTCGAGCCACATAGCGTTCTGCGGCTGCCACAACCCGCCCACCACCTGCGTCCAGGTGAAGCGCGTACTGGACGGCGCGAGCCGCAGATGCGCGTCAAAGTCCAGAAAGCGCAGCAGCGCCTTATGATGCTTGACCGACTCTGCCAGGTCATGGCTGGCATTCGCCGGGACACCGACCCATTCGCCTGGCTGAATTCCCGCCGCCTGATGCAGTAAGCGGCGAGCGCGGTAGGCATCGCGCACCAGTACAACCCACGCGCCGCCCAGGCGTTCCGACCATGTCGCTTCTGCCGCTTCAAGCGTCACCTCGGCGTGTAAAGCTGCGTTAGCAGGTAGGGTCAGCCGATCATCCAGCGGTGGATGCGCGGCATAATCTGCGCCACGAACCGGCAACCCACCGAGCACCTCCACCGGGCAGAAGCCCCCTAACCATAATGTTCCCCAATCAACGGGCAAGTTCAACATCTTTGTCCTCTTCACTTTCTCTTATCTATGCGTGCATGTGCTCGTTGACGACATGTGCCAAGCATCGAAACCGTCAACAGTCAGTTGGCCGCACAACTCAATATCGAAACCAACCATGCACACACCTTCCAATGTCTGTGCGCTCGGCTCTACATTGAGCTGACCGCACACACCCTATACATCTTTATCAACCGCCCCATGGGCGTACATGACGAGTTCGACAGTCACGTCCTGAAGCGACATGCTCGCGCCGTGTACGTTCGGAGCGGGGTTCATCTCAACGCCCCGACGATGCGTTCCACGTTTGTACGCACCATGCCAAGGTAGGTGTCAGCGCCGCTGCCCTCCGGCCCAAGGGAACCCGAATAGAGCCGGACAAGCTCCGCGCCAGTCTCCTCTGCTATGGTTTGCGCCAGCCTTTCACTGACTGTCGTCTCACCAAACACCGCTGGTATATCGTGCTCCCGAACCACATCGACCACGCCCGCAATGTGCTCCGCAGACGGCTCCACGTGAGTCGCAAGAGACGGAATAACCAGGCCGACTATCTCAAACCCATAGGCCTCTGCCAAGTAGGAGAAGCTGTCGTGTGATGTAACCAGCAGTCTGCGCTCCGGCTCCACAGTACCAACCTGCTCTTGGATCCAGGCGTGAAGCTCGTCGAGCTGCTCCCCATACTCTGAGGCGTTCCGGAAGTAGACGTTCGCGTTGCCGGGGTCTATAGCCGAAAGCCGGGCGGCTACTTCATTGACCGCGACCTTCACCCGGATCGGATCGAACCAGAAGTGGGGATCCAGAAGTCCGTGTGCGTGCCCTTCATGGCCGTGCTCGTCTTCATCGTCGTGCTCATCCTCGTCATGGCCGTGCTCGTCTTCATCGTCGTGCTCATCCTCGTCGTGGCCGTGCTCGTCCTCTTCGTGCTCGTCATGGCCTTCATCGGGCGCGCCGCCCGAGTCGGCGACTCCGACAAACGCCAGGCTCGACGGCGCGCCCCCGACTTCCCACTCCTCCTCGATCTCCATCTCTTCAAGGTGGACGGCCATCACGTGGCCACTGTTGGGGTCGGCGACGTAGAGCCACTCGCCAACAACGATGAACGCGGGACGACCGGCATCACCAGGCCCGACCAACTCCATGGTCTCGAGCAATTCGCCGTCATGCGCGTCCAGCGCGTGCAGCACGCCGTCAACGCCGAGCACGTAGAGCAGCTCGCCATCGCTGGAGAACTTCGTGGAAACGCTGGGCTCGCTGAACACCTGGCGCATTTCGCTGTGGTCCACGTCGATCAGCCAAATGCCATCGTCGGCGAAGCCCTCACCGTCGAAGTAAGAGGCCTTACCGAAGAAATGCTCGACGTGGTGGTGACCGTAGACCGACCCGATACGAGAATCTTCGCGCATCTCCGGTGGATTGGCGATGAACTCGTGCTCGTACTCGCCATCGTGAGCATGGAGGAAGAGCACGCCCCCGGTGCATCCAAAGGCGACGCCATACTCATTGTGGGACTCACCGTGCATGCCCGGGCATGAGCGATTGCTGGCGTCGTAGACGACCTGATCACTGAAGTCGCGAACTTCCACGCCCACAGGCAGGCTGTCGTTGGAATTCTCCGGGTAGTCGGGATTCTTCGTGGTAACGACGACATGCTCGTCCGAGACGACCAGCGCCGCGCCATGCTGCGGTCCGGCCTCAAACACGATCGGCTCATAGTCGCCGCGTGAGTTCGCCAGATCCGCCTCGTTGATCAGGATGGCGTGACCGTTGATGTCTGCGAAGATCGCGGTCCAGCCGTAGCTGTTGACGTAATGGATCGGCTGCTCGTCAGCGATCTCCAACGCATGACGGGAGACGGGCCGTGTGACAAGGTCGTAGTGATCGCCGTGCTCGACGAGGAAGACGCCGCTGTCGAAGACGTGGATCCGGTCGTCGCCGTCCTCCGGCCCGCGGGCGAGGACGATGGCGTAGCGGTGAGCGGGGCTGGGGTACACGGTCGCGCGGGGTGCGGCGACCTCGAAGATTCCGCTGTCAACGTCACCGGTCGATAGATCGATGACGGAGAGGTGCGCTTCTACCGCATCCGCAACGAGCAAACGCCCCATGATCATCTCGTCATGGCCGTGCTCGTCTTCATCCTCGTGCTCGTCTTCGTCATGGCCGTGCTCGTCTTCATCCCCGTGATCGTCATGCATATCGACCATGGTAAACTCAATGGGATCTACGCTCTCACCAAGCGCGACTACCTTGGACTCATCTGCACTGGCGTTGTCTACCAGTTCATGCAGCCATTCGGCCTCCAGGCCGAGACCAACGGTAAACACAACATCGGCGTCAGCTACCTGGGCAACGTCGCGAGCGCCTGGCGAAAAAGTGTGCGGGTCGCCACCCACTGGAAGCAGGCTGAAGACCTCTACCCTGTTTCCACCAACCACCCGGACCCAATCAGCCACAAAGTTGGTGGTTGTCACCACCCGGACCGACGGCCCGGAGGGCGTATCAGACTCCTCGGAAGCTGTTGTGCCGGAGGTTGAGGCCTGAGGAGCATCTGCGCTGGCAGATGTCGTCTCAGGCGCGACTGGGGTGCAAGCGGCCAGAAGGACTATCAGCGTGAGAACCGATGACAGGATTCGAAGTGAGTGAAGCATCTGCGGGTACCCTTTCGTCAGACAGGTGGCGTGTGTCCCCACAATTGGCGTCAGGCGCCGGCAGAGTCATGGCAGTCGGTGCAATGCCCAAAGAATGAGACATGACTTACGTCGGTCTCAAAGTCGTATTGGGACTTCATCGCCTGGCGAAAGGAACGCAAGACGCTGTGCGGCAGCTCGAGCAAGCTGTCGCATGAGCGGCAGACGAGGTGGTGATGCGGTTCGGGGCCGGCCAATTCGAAGGCAAGCCGGCCGTCGGCCATATGCACCATCGTCAGGATGCGCTGTTCTGTCAGAAAATGCAGAACCCGGTAGACAGTGGCCCGACTCAGAGTTGGAGCGATGCGGTGTACCTGGTCGTACACAGCTTCGGGCGTGACGTGCTTACCGAGCTGACAGACGGCGTCGAGGATGAGTTGGCGTTGGGGGGTTACCCGGTAGCCGCGTTTGCGTAACTGCCGATTGATCTCTGTGGTATTGTGGCACATGATAATTTTGTTTGTTGCAAATTGATGCAACAAGACTATATTATCATAAGCCGGGGCCTATGTCAATACCCGTTTCCCGTCTACTCCAGGGCAATCGCATCTAATTGGCTCAAAACCTCGTGACGCTACCTGACTCGAGTACCAGTTCAGGGCAAAACGCCGCGAACAGTGCAAATCATGGCGCGCGGCCGCAAATCCGAATGATTTCCGGCTGATTTGGCGTCCAAATTTAGATGCGATTGCCCTGGGCGAATACGGGTCAGGTCTTTACCGGCGTACGGGTCTCTGACGACGAGCGGCTTTCGAGAAGAGGATTCTCAGGCGGGGGCTCTTCGTTTGAATGAAACGACCAGTACGAATATCCCGCTTGCAACCAGGGTCATGGCAGGGCCGGCGGGCAAATTGAAGTGGTAGGAGATGTAGAGGCCGGTCACGGCGGCCGCGGTCCCTATTGCCGCGGCCGCCATCATCATCGAGGCGAAACGTCTGACCAACACATAAGCCGTGGCGGCAGGTGTTACCAGCATCGCCATGACCAGAACGATACCCGCCGCCTGAATCCCAATCACAATAACGAGGGCAAGCATGACCAGCAGCACGTAGTCGACGAAGTTGGCACGCGCACCGACAACCTGCGACCCGACGGGGTCAAAGCTCGCGAACAGGAGCCAGTGGTGAAGAGCGAATAGCCCCAGGATGACCACGATGGTTATCCCAAGGGATACATAAATGTCGGTCGGAGAAATGGCCAGGATCTGCCCCAAGAGCAAGTCTTCCATATCGACCCCAATCGTCGGTGAAGTCGCCAGCATTACAAGCCCCAGGGCAAACATGGCCGCAAAGAGAATGCCTATGGAAGTATCCGCGCTGAGACCCGCACGCCGGCTCACAATCCTGACCAGCACGGCAACGGAGACGCCCGTTGGGACGGCGGCTATGGCCGGGTTGATGCCCACGATGAACCCAAGCACCATGCCCGGCAGCACCGCGTGGGCGAGGGCGTCCCCCATGAAGGCGAGGTTCCTGGTGACGACGTACGCGCCAAGTAGCGGGCACATCACGCCAACAAGCACCGCGCCGATTAGCGCTCTCACCATGAAGCTGTACTCAAGTGGTGCGACAACGAAATCTATCATCTCGTCTCGCTACCGCTCCCCGTCCCTCGTAAGGCGCACACCGTGGGCGCCGTACAGCTTCTCCATGACCTCGGACGTGAACACCTGGTCGGGAGGGCCGCAGGCGCACACTTGGCGGTTCAGACACAATATCTGGTCGAAGCGACCGGCCAGGTTGGTCAAGTCGTGGGTTGCCAAGAGGACGATGCGCCCTTCATTCTTCATTGTTTGGAGGACCTCTATGAGGCCTTCCTGGGCGCCCACGTCAACGCCGCTGAATGCCTCATCCAAAAGGAGAACACTTGCTTCCTGGGTGAGCGCCCTGGCTACGAATACCCTCTGCTTCTGCCCTCCCGAAAGCTCCGTCATAAGAGCAGCGCGATGGTCCCACAGGCCCACACGGCATAGGCACGCGTCGACAATGTCGCGGTCTTTCTTCCCGGGTCGCCGGCACCATCCCAGTTTGCAGCACCGGCCCATCATTGCAACGTCCATGACGGTCACAGGGAACCGCCAGTTGACGCTCTCTTGCTGAGGCACGTAGGCCAACGCTCCACTTCCCCGGTCTACCCGGTGAAGGGTTACCTTCCCCCGGCGGACGGGGAGGAGCCCGGCAATAGCATTGAACAGCGTGCTCTTGCCGGCTCCGTTCGGTCCTACAACGCCCATCAGAGTCCCCGCATGTACGTCGAAGGTGACGTTACTCAGGGCCATGTGCCCATCGAGTTCGACAGTCACGTCCTGAAGCGACATGCTCGCGCGGTGTACGTTCGGAGCGGGGTTCATCTCAATGCCCCGACGATGCGTTCCACGTTTGTACGCACCATGCCAAGGTACGTGTCAGCGCCGCTGCCCTCCGGCCCAAGGGAACCCGAATAGAGCCGGACCAGCTCCGCGCCAGTCTCCTCTGCTATGGTTTGCGCCAGCCTCTCGCTGACTGTCGTCTCACCAAACACCGCTGGTATATCGTGCTCCCGAACCACCTCGACCACGTCCACAATGTGCTCGGCAGACGGCTCCACGTGAGTCGCAAGAGACGGAATAACCAGGCCTACTATCTCAAACCCATAGGCCTCTGCAAAGTAGGAAAGGCTGTCGTGTGATGTAACCAGCAGTCTGCGCTCCGGCTCCACAGTAGCAACCTGCTCTTGGATCCAGGCGTGAAGCTCGTCGAGCTGCTCCCCATACTCAGAGGCGTTCCGTAAGTAGTCCTCCGCGTTCTCAGGGTCTATGGCCGAGAGCCGGGCGGCTACTTCGTTGACCGCGACCTTCACCCGGATCGGGTCGAACCAGAAGTGGGGATCCAGAAGTCCGTGTGCGTGCTCGTCTTCATCCCCGTGCTCGTCTTCATCCCCGTGCTCGTCTTCATCCTCGTGCTCGTCTTCATCCTCGTGCTCGTCTTCATTCCCGTGCTCGTCTTCATCCTCGTGCTCGTCTTCATCCCCGTGCTCGTCTTCATCCCCGTGCTCGTCTTCATCTCCGTGCTCGTCTTCATCCCCGTGCTCGTCTTCATCCCCGTGCTCGTCTTCATCCTCGTGCTCGTCTTCATCCCCGTGCTCGTCTTCATCTCCGTGCTCGTCTTCATCTCCGTGCTCGTCATGCATATCGACCATGGTAAACTCAATGGGATCTACGCTCTCACCAAGCGCGACAATCTTGGACTCATCTGCACTGGCGTTGTGTACCAGTTCATGCAGCCATTCGCCTTCCAGGCCGAGACCGACAGTAAACACAACATCGGCGTCAGCTACCTGGGCAACGTCGCGAGCGCCTGGCAGAAAAGTGTGCGGATCGCCACCCACTGGCAGCAGGCTGAAGACCTCTACCCTGTTTCCACCAACCACCCGGGCCCAATCAGCCACAAAGTTGGTGGTTGTCACCACCCGGACCGGCGGCCCGGAGGTTGAGGCCTGAGGAGCATCCGCGCTGGCAGATGTCGTCCCAGGCGCGACTGGGGCGCAAGCGGCCAGAAGGATTATCAGCGTGAGAATCGATGACAGGATTCGAAGTGAGTGAAGCATCTGCGGGTACCCTTTCGTCAGACAGGTGGCGTGTGTCCCCACAATTGGCGTCAGGCGCCGACAGAGTCATGGCAGTCAGTGCAATGCCCAAAGAATGAGACATGACTTACGTCGGTCTCAAAGTCGTATTGGGACTTCATCGCCTGGCGAAAGGAACGCAAGACGCTATGCGGCAGCTCGAGCAAGCTGTCGCATGAGCGGCAGACGAGGTGGTGATGCGGTTCGGGGCCGGCCATTTCGAAGGCAAGCCGGCCGTCGGCCATATGCACCATCGTCAGGATGCGCTGTTCTGTCAGAAAATGCAGAACCCGGTAGACAGTGGCCCGACTCAGAGTTGGAGCGATGCGGTGTACCTGGTCGTACACAGCTTCGGGCGTGACGTGCTTACCGAGTTGACAGACGGCGTCGAGGATGAGTTGGCGTTGGGGGGTTACCCGGTAGCCGCGTTTGCGTAACTGCCGATTGATCTCTGTGGTATTGTGGCACATGATAATTATGTTTGTTGAGAATTGTTGCAACTGAACAATATTATCACAGGCCGGGGGCGATGTCAATACCGGATTCCAGTCAACTGCTTTCGCATTCTCAAACTACTCTTGTTGACCGGACCATCTTGCCGGCGAGACAGAAAATCTATCGATTCACGGGGGTACCCGACTCCCTGCAGATCCAAAAACTGACTTCCCTAACTGGCATTAGGCCCTACTAAAAGCTATCCTCATACACTGCCAATATCGCCGCCAGACTACGCCTGCCTTCGGCGCCGTCGATGACCGGGTCTTCCCCGCGGCGGATGCCGGCGATGAAGTCCTTGAGGATGGCGATATGGCCGCTGGTCGAGATGCCGCGCGGGTCGCCCGCCATGCCCGGATCCACCTGCTCTGTCGCGACCGGCCACGGCTCGACCGATTGTTTGGACTCGTCGGCCAGTCCCCAGCGCAGGACAGACTCCCCCTCGATCTGGATGCCGCCGTTGGTCCCGTAGACCTCCAGCCGGTGGGGAAATCCGGGTTCAGTGGCCACTGTAGCGGTGATCGTCGCCACCGAGCCGTTGGCAAAGCGCAACACCGCGCCGGCCGTGTCTTCGATCTCCACCGAGCGATGCCGTGAATCGGCGAAGGCATGCACCTCGACCGGGTCGCCCAGGAACCACAGCAGCAGATCGATGATGTGAATGCCCTGGTTCATCAGCACGCCGCCGCCGTCCATCGCCCACGTGCCCCGCCATTCCGCCTGGGCGTAGTAGGGCTCATCGCGGAAATAGGGCATCGTCACCACGCCAAGCGTGATTTCACCCAGGTCGCCGCCGTGAATGGCGTCGTGGACGCGGCGGAAGAGCGGCTCAGCCCGGCGCTGCAGACAGACGCCCAGCTGCACGCCGTTGTCGCGGCAGGCCGCGATCATGGCGTCGGCGTCGGCCAGCGAGATGGCCATCGGCTTTTCCACCAGCACATGCTTGCCGCTCGAAGCGGCCGCGATCGCCTGCTGCGCGTGATAGCCGCTGGGCGTGCAGATGCAGACAGCATCGACCGCCGGGTCCGCCAGCAGTTCGTCATAGGAGCTGGCCCGCGCGCCGAAACGCTGCGAAATATCCTCGTAGCGGGCCGGGTTGTAGTGACCGACGCCCACCAGGCGCGCGCCCAGGTCGGCGCACTCCTGGATCGCGTTCAGATGGTACTCCGCCACCATCCCCGCGCCGAGGATGGCAAAGCCAAGTTCAGACTTTTCGGTTTGTGTCATTTTGTCTCGTCCCACATGCGGCGCAGATACTCTCCGGCGGGGCCTGCCTGGGCGGCGAGATCATCCCAGCGACATTCGATCGAGATGCGTCCGCTGTAGCCGCCCTTGTGCAGGCGGCGGAAAAACTCCTCATACGGGTAACTGCCTTCACCGGGCGCAACGCGATGCGTGTCCGCGACATGCACGTGCTCGATCCATGCGGCGCAGGTCGTGATGTTCTCCAGCGTTTCGTCGTCCTCCATCATATGGTAGAGGTCGGCCAGCAGGCGCACGCGCAGATGCGCGGTCTCCCGCGCCAGCTCCATGCCTTCGGCGACGCTGGTGATGATGTTGGAATCGCGCGAATTCAGCGGCTCGATGACGATGGTCACGCCGTTGCGCACGGCCACGTTTCCGGCCAGCCGCAGGAAGCGCACCAGCTGCATGAAAGCCTCTTCCTTGTCGAATCCGTCCGACACATTGCGGGCGCCGCCGCTGCCGAAGACGATCTTCTCGCCGCCCACCGCGGCCACGCGGCCGATGGCGGCCTCCAGATAGCTCTCCACCCGCTCCCAATCTACATTCGGCCCGGTGACAGGTACCTCAGAGGGCACGAAGACGTTGAAAACCGGCGTCGGCAGCGGCGCGCTGTCGAACGGCGCACGGATCGCGTCGAAATCCGGGTCCAGCGGGGACAGAGATCGGACCGTCGGCTCGACAAAATCAAAGCCGGCCGCGTGCGCGATGCCCGCGTCGGCAATCGGTAGACAGATTCCAAATTGCATGGGTGGTGTACTCCAGGGTTCGCCAAGAATCAGAATTTTTTTGTTACATGACACAGCATGAATCTTATTCTATAATAGGTTTCTGCAAGGTGCTATATTTCCAGGTGTTCATGGGCTTGGGGATCTCGTTCATGCAATGGGCGCCCCGCCGCCATCACGAAAAATCCGAAGGGAGGAATTGATAAGAAAGTAACCCAATTTTGTACGTTCGATGCACAACCTAAGGAGAGAAGACCGATGACGAGCAAGACAAGCAGACGTGATTTTCTCAAAGTGTCTGGCGGCTTGGTTGCGGGAGCAGCGGTGGCTGGATGTGTGGCGCCGGTCGCCCCGACGGCAGGGGATATGGCAGACTCCGGCCCTTCCTCGGAACGCGTCGCCCTGCGCTTCCTCAACAAGTGGGGCTCCGGCGTGCGCCGTGAGCTGATGAACGGCTTTCTCGACACTTGGGCCGAAGAGCGCCCCGATATCGGCATCATCTTTGAACCGGTCGCCGACTTCGATCGGCGCATGCCCATCCTCGTCGCCGCCGGTGAATGGGGCGACATTATGTTGTTCTTCGATCTGCAGCTGAGCGCGTTCCACGAAATCGCCGCCGATCTCACGCCCTACTTCGAGGCCAGCGGCACGCCCTTCCCCGGCCAGGAGGGCAGCGAGCTGATCCGCATCCCCGATCATGTCGGTTACGAGCCGGGCAAGGTCAAGGCCGTGCCCTTCCAGCTCAATATCGTCATGTCCGGCATCAATAAGAGCCTTTTCGAAGAGGCCGGCGTCCCCATGCCCTGGGAACACGACCATAACGGCGACAAATGGTGGGACTGGAACGACTACCGAGAAGCCGCCTGCGCTATCAGCGACCTCGGCGAAGACATCATCGGCTCCAACTTCAGTTTCGGCAATATCGAGCAGGACGGCCTGGTCAACTGGAGTGTTGCCAATGGCGGTCAACTGATCGATGTTGAGAACAAAAAAGGATCCTGGAATACGCCCGAGTTCATCGAAGGCCAGAAGTTCGCCGTCGACATGATCTGCCAGGACGGCTGCATGATGAACGTGGACGACTATCAAGGACAGGGCCAGGCCTTGGGCATCTACCCCTGGGCTGCCGGCGTCCAGGGCATAGCCTCCCGCGGCGATCTCTACTGGGTAAACCGCAGCGAGCACGACCTCACCCAGGTCGCCTGGGTCCGCTCGCCCAACACCGGCGAGAGCGCCGGCCTTGGCTCCATGCACTTCCACATCGTCACCACGCAAAGCCAGCACCCGGCCGAAGCCTTCGAGTTCATGATGTATCTGGCCAACTTCGAGAACCAGAAGAACATCGGCCTCGCCGGCACTGCCGAACCGGTCAACGCCGGCGTGTGGCAGGACGCAGACTACCAGGCCACATGGGGTGGCCCCGAAGCGGTCGAAGCCCGCTTGGATGCCCTCGACAACTTCATCTTCACCCCGCAGCTCCCCGGCGTCCTCGAATGGTTCGGTGAGATCAAGATCCTCTGGGGCGAAGTGCTGCGCTGCGAGGCAAGCGTCGAAGACCAGGTCGTCATCGTCGACCAGAAGACCGACGAAATCCTGGGCGCACACGCCTGATACATTCCGCACAACAGTGGATAGTGGCGCGTGAAAACGCGTGCCGCTATCCACTTCTCACTAACCACCACCCACTTTCCATCCGGATCGCCGATGCAGAGCCCCAGGACATTTGCGTCGAATATCAGCTGGGCCAAGCTGAGGCCGCACATCGTCGGCTGGGCCTTCATCTCCCCCTGGCTGGTCAGCTTCAGCTTCCTGATGGTCTACCCCTTCATCGCCTCCTTCGTCCTCAGTTTCACCCGCTACCAGCTGATTGGCGAGGCGGAGTTCATCGGCTTTGAAAACATCCAGCGCATGCTCTTCGGCGACGAAAGGGTCGCCGACGCCCTGCAGGTTACCTTTACCTATGTCCTGCTCACCGTCCCCGCGGGCACGGCCATCAGTGTTTTCGTTGCCATCCTGCTCAACCAGAAAGTGCGCGGCATCCCCTTCTTCCGCACCTCCTTCTACATACCCAGCGTCATCGGCGGTGTCGGCCTCGCCCTCCTCTGGACCACCATCCTCTCCGCCAACGGCCCCGTCAACGCCGCCCTCGGCTGGGTTGGCATCGAGGGCCCCAACTGGCTCTTCGATACCTCCTGGGCGCTGCCCTCTTTGGCGCTCAAAGCGCTCGCAACCGCCGGCGCCGCCATGCTCATCATCCTCGCCGCCCTGCAAGGCGTACCGCAGCATCTCTACGAGGCCGTCGACCTCGACGGCGGCGGCGAATGGGCCAAATTCTGGCACGTAACCCTGCCCCAGATCTCGCCCGCCATCTTCTACAACGTCATCGTTACCACGATCGGCGTGATGCAATCATTTGTCGAGGCCTTCATCATGACCAATGGCGGCCCCGGCACCGCCACCCTCTTCTACGGCCTCTATCTCTATCGCCAGGCCTTCGAGTTTTACCGCATGGGCTACGCCTCCGCGCTCGCCTGGATGATCTTCCTCATCATCCTCGCCTTGACCTTCGTCAACTTCCGCATAGCCCGCTTCTGGGTCTACTACGAGGGTGAGGAGTAAACCGCCTTGTCCGCGCTTACCGCCTCCTGGAGCAAGAGCAAGACCACCCAGCGCCGCCTGCGCGACGTGCTCGCCTACATCTTATTGGCCGTCGGTTTCGTCTGGTTCATCTTCCCGCTCTTCTGGGTAATAATGGGTTCGCTCAAAACCTTTGAAGACTTCAATCAGATCCCGCTGCGGATCTTTCCCTCCGCACTCTACTTTGGAAACTACCCCAGCGCCTGGACCAGCGTCCCCTTTGGCCGCTATTTTATCAACACCGCCATCATCGTCTCTCTCTCCGTCGTCGGCGAGCTGGTCAGCGCCTCCATCGTCGGCTTCGGCTTCTCCCGCCTCAAGTTCTGGGGCCGCAATTTCCTCTTCATGGTCCTGCTCAGCACTATGATGCTGCCCTTCTGGGTGGTGATCATCCCCCGCTTCCTGCTCTATAGGGATATCGGCTGGATCGGCACCTGGCTGCCGCTCATCGTGCCCAGCTACTTCGCCAACCCCGTCTACGTCTTTCTTATGCGCCAGTTCTTCATGACCCTGCCGGCTGAATTGGACGACGCTGCCAAAATCGACGGCTGCAACGAGCTGGGCATCTTCTGGCGCATCCTGCTGCCGTTGACCAAGCCAGTGCTGGCCACCATCGCCATCTTCTCCTTCATCAACGTATGGACCGACTTCGTCAAACAGGTCATCTATCTGAGCCAGGACAGCACCTACACCGTCGCCATTGGGCTGGCGTTTTTGAGATGGCAGATCGCGCAGGGGGATCCGGTGCCAGGGCTGCTGATGGCCGCCACCGTGTTCACCTCCTTGCCGATGATTGCGATCTTTTTTATCGGGCAGAAATACATGGTGCGCGGCATCGCGCTCACAGGACGGACCGGAACATGATCGACAACAGATATTTGCTTCTGGATACTTCGCTCTGGGCGCAAGCCGAGCATCTCACCGTAACGCCGGGGCGGGCGCGCAAGGAGAGCGAAAATCCTCTCTTCGGCGAAGATCTGCCCTGGGAAGTCCGCCACGACAACCTCTACCCCAATGTGATCTTCGACCGCACCGACAACCTCTTCAAGTGCTGGTACAACCCCTTTATCATCGACGCGGCCACATCCGATACCCCGCCCCCACAACGGGAACGCGGCGCCTATCGCGCTGCGCTTGCCCGCGCAAGAGCCGACGAACACATCAGGAAGCACCGCGAGATGGGCGTCTGTTACGCCGTCTCCTCCGATGGCATCCGCTGGCAAAGGCCCGAACTGGGCCTGATCGAGTTCAATGGCTCCACCCGCAACAATCTGGTCATGCGCGACGTCCACGGCGTCGGCGTAACTCTCGACCCCCGCGATCCGGACCCGGCCGGCAGGTTCAAGGCCTTCATGGAGGGCGGCGTCGCCAGTTCGCCCGACGGCCTGCACTGGTCCCCCATCCAGCCCTGCCCCGAGATCGACGCCCGTTGGGATACCCACAACAATCTGTTCTGGGACGAACGCCATGGCAGGTATGTCGGCATAACCCGCCTGTGGGACGGGCGCCAGCGCACCGTCGGCCGCACCGAAAGCGAGGATTTCAGCACCTGGACGCGGGCGGTCGAAGTGCTGCACGCCCTGCCCGACGAACCCGAACGCCAGACCTACGCCCTGATCGCCTTCCCCTACGCCCAGCTCTATCTCGGCCTGCTGATGATGTTCGATACCGCGACCGACCTGGTCGACTGTGAGCTGGCCTGGAGTTCCGACACCGTGCAATGGCAGCGCGTCTCTCCGGGGACACCCCTGATCGAGCGCGGCGAGGAAGGCAGCTTCGACTGGGGCTGCGTCTACGCCGGGGCCTATCCGTTCCTCAAGGACGGGCGCCTGCAGCTCTATTACGGCGGCAGCGACGGGGCCCCCACACCGACTGGCGCTCCGCCTATCTTGGACTGGCAACGCTGCGTCCGGACGGGTTTGCCGGGCTGACGCCGGCCAGCAATTCACAGACCGCGACGCTCGTCACGCAGCCTGTACTGTGCAGCGGACGCCAACTCCGTCTCAGCGCCGACGCGGCCCGCGGCCAGGTCAGAGCCGCGCTCGCGGATGTCGATGGCAAGACCCTGGCCGATTCGATTCCGGTCCAGGCCGATGTCACCGATCACCCCCTGCAATGGCGCGACGGTCAGGATCTGTCCGCGCTGATGGGCCGGGAAATTCAGCTTATCTTCGAACTGCGGGACGCGAAGCTCTATTCCTTCTCATTCAGCGATTAACCCCTTGTCTGTATAGCGGGCCGTCCGCCGCCCGCGTCATCCCGCAAGATGCACGCCGCGTTCAGCGGGTGACTCTTGCGGCATCGCCACTGAACATCACTGAACATTAAGGAGAAACCCATGGGAACGAGAATGGAAGGCAAAGTCGCCATCATCACCGGCGCAACGCTGGGGCTGGGCAAAGCCGGCGCGCTGGCGATGGCCCGCGAGGGCGCCTCCGTCGTCATCTGCGACCGCGGCCGAACGCCGGAGAACTCGCAGAAAGTACTCGCCGCCGCAGAAGGTCTCAGCGGTGAGATCGCCTACAAGCGCTGTGATGTCATGATCAAAGAGGACATAACAGCCCTGGTCGAATTCACCGTCGAGCGCTATGGGCGCGTCGATGTCATGGTCAACAATGCCATCATCGACAACCCGGGGGGCATGTTGGAGGATGTCACACTCCAGGACTGGGATGACGGCTTCTCCTGCCACGTGACCGCGCCGCTTCTCTTTTGCAAAGAGGTGGTTCCGCTGATGATCAAGCAGGGGAGCGGCAACATCATCAACGTCTCATCGAGCACCGCCCTTGGCGGCGGCGCCAGCATCTCATCCTATGGCCCGGCCAAGGCCGCCATGATCAATTTCACCCAGCATCTGGCCATCACCTACGGCCCCGACGGCATCCGCGCCAACACCCTCACCCCCGCGCGAATGCTCACTGAAAAGAAA
This sequence comes from Caldilineaceae bacterium, assembly GCA_965116395.1. Taxonomy (GTDB): domain Bacteria; phylum Chloroflexota; class Anaerolineae; order Caldilineales; family Caldilineaceae; genus Bin5. The sequence goes on along the minus strand of OZ220684.1, from coordinate 1,804,496 downwards.
TACGAGATGCTCGCCAACAGCCCGGCCTCGGTCCGCACACAGAAATTCGCCTATCCCATGGGCAGCCCCGCCCTGCCCGAACACGTGGCCGAGGTCATGTTGTTTTTGGCTTCAGATGAGTCCGTTGCCATCACCGGCCATAATCTGGTCGCCGACGCCGGCAACGCAGCATACAGCCCCGGCGGCATGATCGGGCGGCTGGAGAAGGATCTGCGCGCCAGGTTGGAAGCGCAGGGCTCGCAGTGGTTGAAGGATGAGCTGTAAGACTCAATTCCAGCTGCCGATAAAGTCCGCGAGGGTGAATTCGGCTGGCATCCGGTTGAAGAAGTAACGCATCGGCCGCGCCTGGAAACCAGGCGCGAAATGCTCGTCCTCCGCCTGTAGTTTGTCGTCCAGGACTGCAAAGCGCCTGTGGAGAGCGGCGGCCTCGTCCACTGTGAAGCGCTCGGCGACGCTCAACAGCTGGCGGCTTACCCCTAACGTACTCTCCGGCGGCCAGACCTCGACCGTGCTGGCCGCTGCTTCGTCGATCAGCTTATCGTAAGAGACCAGACGCTGCTGCGGGCGCGTTTCCCAATCGCCGCCGGGCAGGTCGTCCAGACCCCGCTCCTGCGCCCCCGCAACGCCCCGCCCTTGCTCGCCACCCTGCCCATTCCTCCCCAGCAATGCGTCTAGCCAACCATGTTTACCCCCTATCTGCAGTCTAAACTCAATAACCACTGATCACTCCGAAAGAACTATCTACAACGGAACCGAAGCACGCCTGTACAGCCTGCGCAGGAGATCCTGTCGGCCCAGCGGATCCTCAAAAACGCGTGCCATCGTGTCCAAGTCAGAACGCACCTCTGGAGCATCTCTGAGGCTTAGTGCCTCTCTAGTCGCTATCAAGAGCCCTGCGTCCTGAAGTTCGTCAACTGCCTCATCCAGCGTCTGCGCGTCCGCAAAAGTCACCTGGCGCAAATAATCTCGGTTGATCCCGTCTTCGTGTGAGCGTTGGTGAAAAAACAGGAGGAGCCAGACCTTGTGGAATGAGTCGATCTGGCGGAGGAGCATGAATCTCTCAAGTGAAGCTGGCAGCATCTGCCCTCTTTTCATTTCTTGCAGCCCAGTTCGCATGACCCTTTGACATTCGCCGCGCGCTGTTGTCGCAGCCTGTGACTCTCTAATCTCTTCTGGGCGAGGTCGAATTGTTTTCTTTTTCATATCAGATACCAGTATAACGCCACCCGATTAACGCGAAGTACAGGTGTTGCAAATAGGGGCTTAGGGATCGGTTAAGAGGATGTTAGTGGGCGGCTTACCGGTGAGGAAAGAATGTGAGGTAAGAATGCGAGGAAAGCGGGAGCCTCAACCGGAGGCGCAACAGAGAAAGATGTCTGGCTCTTCGTCTGGCCCCCTTCACCATTCGGCGCGACAGGAAGAGTAAAAGAAAACGTGCTGCACCGATTCTCGACGCTTTCTACCCAGATCCGGCCGCTGTGCGCCTGAACAATATGCTTCGTTATGGCAAGCCCGAGACCCGTTCCCAGGCTTGCACGCGCTCGATCTGTCTTGTAAAGCCGCCAAAAAATGCGGTCCCAGTCTTCCGCGGGAACGCCTATGCCGGCATCGTAGACAGAAGTCTTGACTCTCTGGCCCTCGAGCTGCGCATCTGCTGAAATCTTGACCGACCCCCTGCCGGCGAAAACTTCAGGGCATTATGGACCAAATTAGTAATCACCTGATGAATGCGTTCGGCATCTGCGTAGACTCGCGGGAGACGATGCGGCAGGTCGACGATAAGGTTGATGTCGCTTCGGGCAGCAAGTGGCTGAAGTCGCTCCACCGGCGTTAATACAGTTTCACTGACCGGCACCGGTTGGAAGCGGAACGGAACCTGGCCCGATTCGATTCGGGAAAGCTCTAGGAGTTCCCGCACCATCTGTGCAAGGGCATCCACCTCCGTCTCGATCCGGTCCAGAAAACGCGGAGCGGCCGTAGGGTCGTCCAGCGCCCCGTCCCGTAGGGTTTCTGTTAAAGCCTGCAAGGATGCAAGTGGTGTACGCAATTCGTGAGAGATGTCGCTAACGAAATCGCGCCGCACTCGTCCAAGCCGGTGTAGCTCAGTCATATCCTGCAGCAGCAGGATAAAACCGTCGCTCCCGCCAGCAACAAAGGGGAGGGCAATGACTCGCGTTGTTCTGTCTCCCCACTGAAAAATGCTCTCTGCCTGCCTGCCGTCCTGCCTGCAGTCCTGCCATGTTTCAACGATGCAGTGGTCGCGAACAATCTGGGCCAGGGGCTGTCCCCGCAGACTTTGCCAGTTGAGATTTGAGAATGGTGGTAACTACTCAGCCGCAACTGATTCGCAAATCTGAACGAGGGGAGCAAAGGTGTTTTTCTCCCCTCATTGTTGTATTTTTGGGCGGTCGGGCCTTCGGCCCTCCCTTGTGCAGGGGCTGCGCCCCCGCAACGCCCCCCTCCAAAAACATGCCTCCCCGACCGCGGCGCCTTCTTCGCCGCGGTGCGCCTGTCCGGCAGTGTTCCCGCCGCCAATCAACGACGTTGCGAAGAAGGCCAGCATGGTGCCAGCAGTGAAGGGTTGGTCAAGCATGGCGCCAAAAGGAGGGCTGATGGCTTGAAAACTGTGCTATAACAGTCCTGTCCATTCCTGATTCAGACAGCGGCTGTCCAAAAGTCCGGGACACACCCACCCGATTCTTGGGACTTGACAGATGAATTTCAATCATATATCATTATAATGATACAAAAGCCGAACTGTTGAAGCGAATGCGCGTTCGCAAGGCGCTGCACTGGAAAACCAGCGACGAGTCAAGAGAGCGAATCCCTCCTGATCTTTAGAGCACAGAACATGTAGCAGGCGAAAACGCAATCCCTGTGCACCCCAATCTTGGATAGGGCCGCACCGGGTGCCATAAAATCGGGCGAGACAAAGTTTCTGCCGAGATCGGTGCGACGTTCGAGCAGCAGACAAGCACCATTACGGTCGAGAACGGAAGCGGACGTGACAAAAACGGTCAACGCGAGTCCCATCGTATCGCTCAGGATGTGCCGTTGGCATCCGCTGATCCGTTTGCCGCCGTCCAGGTCTCGTACTCCTGTGGGTGTGTAGCCTGTCGTGACCGTCTGACTATCCAACGGCGCCGCGATGCCCGCAAGATGGGAGACTGTACCGTCCTGCCGGGTGCTTGTATCGCCCGTCCTGCTGGCGCACTTCAGCCCGTAGCCTGCCTTGAGTCTGTGACAATGACCATCCCCGGCTACTGGACTGAAGAAGGCAAATGCCCTGCCGACAACGCGGTTAGGTGTTAGACAGCGTGCGCCGTCGGTCACACTACCCACAGTTAAACTGAAAACCTCGTTGACGACTTGGCGCACATTCAGTCTGCGAAGTCGTCCGCCCGGTTTGGCCGCTGGAATCAGATCCTGGATACGATGCCAGCGGCTGTCGGCCTAATCTGATGGGTATCGTTGGGTATTCACAAACACATCGCTTTCCAATCATCTGGCCGACAGCTGTTACCTTTCGAACAGCTTCTGAAGGCAGTGACGTGGGGGAATGTAACGCATTTCTATCCTTTCAACACTGGTCCGAAGGAGGAAAAACCGATGACAAGCAAGTCAAGCAGACGTGATTTTCTCAAAGTGTCTGGTAGCCTGGTGGCGGGTGCAGCCGTGGCTGGATGTGTGGCCCCCGTCGCTCCAACGGGTATGGAAGATTCCGGCCCTTCCTCCGAACGCGTCGCCCTGCGGTTCCTCAATAAGTGGGGATCGGGCGCTCGCCGTGAGCTCATGAACGGCTTCCTCGACCAATGGGCCGAAGAGAATCCGCAGATCGGCATCATCTTTGAACCGGTTGCCGACTTCGATCGCCGCATGCCTATCCTGGTCGCCGCAGGTGAGTGGGGCGACATTATGCTGTTCAACGATCTCAAATTGAGTGCCTTCCATGAGATTGCCGCCGATCTTACTCCTTACTTCGAGGCAAAGGGCCTTCCCTTCCCCGGCGAAGAGGGCAGCGAAATGATCCGCATCCCCAAACATGTCGGCTACGAGCCGGGCAAGGTAAAGGCCGTGCCCTTCCAGCTCAATATCGTCATGTCCGGCATCAACAAGGACCTCTTCAAGGAAGCCGGCGTCCCCATGCCCTGGGAACACGATCATAACGGCGACAAATGGTGGGACTGGAACGACTACCGCGAGGCCGCCTGTGCCATCAACGACCTGGACGAGAACATCTATGGCTCCCAATACAGCGCAGGCCATCTCGAGCAGGATGGCTTGATGAACTGGAGTGTTTCCAACGGCGGCCAACTCATCGACGTCGAGAACAAGAAGGGATCCTGGAACACGCCCGAGTTCATCGAAGGGCAGAACTTTGCTGTCGACATGATCTGCCAGGACGGATGCATGTTGAACGTAGACGACTATAACGGCCATGGGACGGCTTTGGGCATCAATCCTTGGGTTGCCGGCGTCGTGGGCATCACTTGCCGCGGCGATCTGGCATGGGCAGCCCAAAGTGAGGCCGATCTCACCCAGGTAGCTTGGGTTCGTTCCCCCAACACCGGTAAGAGTGCCGGTCTTGGATCCATGCACTTCCACATCGTTACAACGCAAAGCCAGCACCCCGAGGAATCCTTTGATTTCATCAGGTACCTGGCTAACTTCGAGAACCAGAAAAAAATCGGCCTGAGTGGTCAAGCTGAACCGGTCAACGCCGGCGTATGGCTGGACGCAGACTACCAGGCGACATGGGGCGGACCCGAAGCGGTCGAGGCCAGGCTCGATGCCTTTGACAATTTCGTCTTCACGCCCCAGCTTCCGGGGGTCCTGGAATGGTTCGGAGAGATCAAAATCGTTTGGGGATCTGTCCTGCGCTGTGAGACAACCGTGGAGGAGCAAGTGATCGTGGCCGACCTGATGACTGACGAAATCCTGGCGGCGCATGCCTGATAGTTTCTAGACAGCAGTGGATAGTGGCTTGTGAGGAACGCTTGCCACTATCCACTATCCACTATCCACTTTAAAGACAGATGCAAACCGCCATGACGATTGCGCCGCGCCTCAGCAGGATTCGCTGGGCCAAGCTGAGACCACACCTGGTCGGTTGGGCCTTTATCTCGCCTTGGCTGGTCAGCTTCGGCTTCCTGATGGTCTACCCCTTTATCGCCTCCTTCATCCTCAGCTTTACCCGCTATCAGTTGATTGGCTCCCCTGAGTTCATCGGCTTCGAAAACATCCAGCGCATGCTGTTTGAGGATCCCAGAGTCCGCGACTCACTAAAGGTTACCTTTACTTATGTCCTCCTCACCGTTCCGGCCGGCACGGCCATCAGCATATTGGTTGCGATATTGCTCAACCAGAAAGTGCGCGGCATCCCTTTTTTCCGCACCTCCTTTTATATGCCCAGTGTGATCGGCGGCGTCGGCCTGGCCTTGCTTTGGACGACGATCCTTGCAAAGAATGGCCCCGTCAACTCGTCGCTGGCGTGGATTGGAATTGAGGGGCCGAACTGGCTCTTCGATACCACCTGGGCGCTGCCATCACTCGCTCTGAAAGCCCTTGCCACCGCCGGCGGCGCCATGCTGATTATCCTTGCTGCGCTGCAAGGCGTGCCACAGCACCTCTATGAGGCGGTCGAACTCGATGGCGGCGCAGAATGGGCCAAGTTCTGGCATGTGACCCTGCCCCAGATCTCGCCAGCTATCTTCTACAACGTTATCGTGACTACAATCGGAGTGATGCAGTCATTTGTGGACGCGTTCATCATGACCGATGGCGGCCCCGGCACCGCCACCCTGTTTTATGGTCTCTATCTCTATCGAGTGGCTTTTGGATTCTTTCGCATGGGTTATGCCTCAGCGCTGGCCTGGATGATTTTCCTCATCATCCTGGGGCTGACCATTCTCAACTTCCGCATCGCCCGCTACTGGGTCTACTACGAGGGTGAGGAGTAGCCCGCCTTGTCCGCCCTGACCGCTTCCTGGAGCAAGAGCAGAACAACCCAGCGACGTATTCGTGACCTGCTGGCCTACCTCTTGTTGGCGGTGGGTCTTGTCTGGTTTATCTTTCCGCTCGTCTGGGTTATCTTGAGTTCGCTCAAGACCTTTCAGGATTTCAATCAGATTCCGGCGCGACTTCTGCCTTCCGAACTCTACCTGGGCAACTACCCGCGCGCCTGGAACAGCGTTCCCTTTGGCATCTTTTTTCTCAATACTACCATTATCGTCGCCCTCTGCGTCGTCGGTGAACTGGTGAGCGCTTCCCTGGTCGGGTTTGGATTCTCCCGCCTCAGGTTCTGGGGGCGAAATTTCCTCTTCATGATCCTGCTCAGCACCATGATGCTGCCGTTCTGGGTGACCATCATTCCGCGTTTCCTGCTATATAAGGAGATAGGGTGGACCGGCACCTGGCTGCCTCTCATTGTGCCCAGCTACTTCGCCAACCCCGTCTATGTCTTTCTCATGCGCCAGTTCTTTATGACCCTGCCGTCCGAATTGGACGACGCCGCCAAAATCGACGGCTGCAACGAACTGGGCATCTTCTTGCGCATCCTCTTGCCGCTGACCAAGCCGGCGCTGGCCACCATCGCCATCTTTGCCTTCATCAACGTGTGGACCGACTTTGTCAAACAGGTGATCTACCTGAGTCAGGAAAGTAAGTACACGGTAGCCATTGGCTTGGCCTTTCTGAGATGGCAAATCGCGCAGGGCGATCCGGTGCCGGGACTGCTGATGGCAGCCACCGTGTTCACCTCACTGCCGATGATTGCGGTCTTTTTCATCGGGCAGAAATATATGGTGCGCGGCATCGCCTTGACGGGACGGACCGGAACATGAACAATGACAGATACCTGTTGCTCGATAACTCCCTGTGGGCGCAAGCTGATCATCCGAAGCTGACACCAGGGCCGGCACGCAAAGCAAGCGAAAGCCCTCTGTCCGGCGAAGAACTGCCTTGGGAGGTTCGCTACGACAACCTGTACGCCAACGTTACCTTCGACCCGACGGACAAACTCTACAAGTGCTGGTACAATCCCTTCATTTTCGATGTGGCGACTACGCATACCCCGCCCGTACCAAGGGAACGCGCGGCCTATCGCCCTGCGCTGGCCGATGTCGCCGGCAAGGGCCTGGCCAATTCGATTCCGGTCCAGGCGGATGTCACCGATCTCCCCATGCAATGGCGCGATGGTCAGGACCTGACCGCGCTGGTGGGCCGGGAAATTCAGCTTATCTTCGAACTGCAGGACGCGACGCTCTATTCCTTCTCTTTCAGCGACTAACCCCTTGTCTGTATAGCGGGCGCTCTGTCGCCCGCGTCATCCCGCAAGATGCAGGCCGCGTTCAGCGGGTGAATCTTGCAGCATCGCCACTGACCATAAGGAGAAACTCATGGGAACGAGATTGGAAGGCAAAGTAGCCATCATCACCGGTGCAACCTTGGGGCTGGGCAAAGCCGGCGCACTGGCGATGGCCCGCGAAGGCGCCTCCGTCGTCATCTGCGACCGCGGCCGAACGCCGGAGAACGCGCAGAAAGTACTGGCTGCGGCGGAAGGTCTCAGCGGTGAAATCGCCTACAAACGCTGTGATGTCATGATCGAAGAGGACATCACGGCCCTGGTCCAATTCACCGTGGAGCGCTATGGGCGCGTCGATGTCATGGTCAACAATGCCATCATCGACAACCCGGGGGGCATGTTGGAGGAAGTAACGCTCGAAGACTGGGAAGACGGGCTCTTCTGCCACGTGACAGCGCCGCTTCTGTTCTGTAAGGAGGTGGTTCCGCTGATGATCAAGCAGGGCGGCGGCAGCATCATAAACGTCTCATCAGGCAATGCTCTCTTCGGCAGCCCCAGTATGTCATCCTACGGCCCGGCCAAGGCCGCCATGATCAATCTCAGCCAGAATCTTGCGATTTCCTATGGCCCTCAAGGCATCCGCGCCAATACGCTCACCCCTGCCCGTATGCTCACCGAGAAGAAATACGAGATGCTCGAACAGAATCCAAGCGAGGTCAGAAGGCAGAAATTTGTCTACCCCCTGGGCAGCCCCGCCTTGCCGGAACAGGTGGCCGAGGTCATGCTTTTCCTGGCGTCGGATGAGTCGGAGGCCATCACCGGCCATAACCTGATCGCCGACCGGGGCGTGGCGGCATTCAACCCGCTCGGCGTACCTGGCCGGCTGGAGAGCAATCTGCGCGCCGAGTTGGAGGCGCAAGGCTCGGCGTGGTTGAAGGATGAACTCTAAAACTCAGTTCCAGCTGCCGATAAAGTCTTCAAGCGTGAAATCGGCCGGCATTTCATTGAAGAAGTAACGCATCGGCCGCGCTTGGAAACCGGGCGCGAAATGCTCGTCCTCCGCCTGCAGTTTGTCGTCCAGGACTGCAAAGCGCCTGTGGAGAGCAGCGGCCTCGTCCACTGTGAACCGCTCCGCGAACTGCGGCCCCCAGTTGATCGAGATCGAATGTGAAGAGCGCGCACGCTGACGATAGTCCTCGGTTATCCCCTCCAGGGGATCGGAGTCTGTGTCAGTGTCTGCGTTTTCATGCTTCACAACCTGGAGATGCAGAGCCGCCTTGCACAGGTAGATCGACAGGACCATCTTGCCATCATCACCGGCGCCGGGCTGCAGCGCCTCAAGCGCGGCAAAGTAGGCGCTGGCATCGCCATTCAGCACTGCCCGCAGCGCGGCTTCGGTCGCGTCCTGCAGCGCCGCGCTGTTCCCGTCCCACTGCGTGAATGTCTCCTGCGCTTCAGGCGAAAGAAACTCGGTGAAGGAGATGTCGGGGTAGTAGGGGAAGATCGAGTGCCCCCCGTGGATGGTGCGGCGCGTCGTAGGACTGTAGTTGCTGCCCCAGTGCAACATGTAGTTGATATACACGACCGCGTCGCCGGCACGCAACTCCACGGGGATGCCGCCGGGCACGGTGCGCCGCGGGTCGGCCGACAGCGACCGGTTTTCGGCCTCGGTGTTGAGCCGCAGATGGCTGCCCGGTACCACCCAGAGCACGTTGTCGTCATAGAGCGGGATGTTCCACTGCACATATTTTGGGCCGTTCTCCCGCAAATCCTTCTGCAGGCCGGCCAGAGGCGCCATGTCGATCGGGTGGATGTCGCGATGCCACGCGGCCGGGCCATGATCGCGCACCGGGCTGCACATCAACATCATGCCGGCCACCCCCGCCGCCTCCGGCACGCTCAACAGCTGGCGGCTAACCCCTAACGTACTCTCCTGCAGCCAGACCTCGACCGTGCTTGCAGTTGCTTCGTCGATCAGTCTGTCATAAGAAACAAGCCGCGGCTGCGGCTGCGTTTCCCAAACGCCGCCGGGCGGGTCGTCCGGCCCCCGCTCCCGCGCCCAGATCCTCCTCTGCCTTCCGACCAGCGTTTCAAAATCGGCCCGCAGCTGCTCCAACCGGTCCGGCGGGATCACCTCCCGCAGCACGAGATACCCCTGCTCCATAAACTGTTCGCGGCTGACCTGCATCGTTCGTCCCCCCTGTTTATCCTTGTCGGTGCGGCCACTGAACAACAAGCCCCGGCAGTCTATTCTACCGGGGCTTTCCTTTACTCTTGCGTCGCATTCGTCAGCGATCACTTCTATGTCTTGTGCGTCTTTCTGTCCCGGGCGTTCGCCCCGCGCCTGCAAACTTTGGACAATAACCAAAAGGCCTCAAGGCAGAATGCCGCGACCCAAACGGCAAGTCCCAATACAGGGCTCGCCAGCCACTCTAACAACGTGAAACCGACAAGATCGCCAACCGCGCCCCACCATCCAGGCGGCGTCCGCCTTTCGGAATCGACGCGTCTGCGCAGCGGCGGCACATAGCTAGTCATCATCTGACGCCGCGCCGTCTTGAAAGTCATTTCCGGCTCATGATTCATCACCGCGTCTCCAGGTCGGACCATACACGGCCACCGTCACTGCTGGCAATATATCATACGTCCGGTACGCTGTTAAGTTGCCCAGAACGCCCCCTTACACATCCTCCGCCTGCAACCTCTCCAGCAACTCGCTATACGCCTCCCGGTCCAGCGGCAGGTCCACAGCCTCACCGGTGGCGCCGCTGTAGATCATCGCATTGGCCAGCTCCAGCGACTTCAACCCCTCCTCGCCGTTGCAGCGCGGTTCGCCGCCTTCACGAATCGCGCGGTGGAAGTCCTTGTAAACCCTCGCATGTCCGTGTTCCTCCGGCTCGTCTTCGACACCGGCGTCGGCATCAGCTGGTTCCGTGCGCACAAAGGGCTCGGCGCTGTCGGTGATCAACTGCCGCAGGTCGGTGTCGTAGCGTTCGTACTCGATGCGGTCCTGGTGCAGCACGATTTTCCCGCCGGTGCCGGACACCTCAACCGAGCGGGGCCCGCTTTCGGTCGTGCTGAAGTAAATGGTGCCCTGCGCATCCTCCGGCCACTCCAACAGCGCCGTGGCCGTATCCTCGGTCTGGATCGCGTGCAGCCGGGTGGCGGTAGCGGCGTAGACCCGTTTCGGAGAACCGACCAAATGGCAGACCAGGTCCAGGTCATGCGGCGCCTGGTTCATCAGCACGCCGCCGCCCTCGCCTCTCCACGTGCCCCGCCAGCCGCCGCGCAGGTAGTAGGCCGCGGTGCGCATCCACGGGAAGACACCCGTCACGCGCTGGATGCGGCCCAGCTGTCCACTGTCGATCAACCGCTTCATCGCCCGCACGTGTGGCAGTTGGCGGTACTGATAGTTCACCGCCAGCACGCGGTTGTTGGCCCGCGCCGCCGCGATCATCGCGTCCGCATCCTTGACCTGGATGGCGATCGGCTTTTCCACCAGCACATGGCTGCCGGCGTTGAGCGCGTCGATTGCGATCGGCGCGTGGAAAGGATGGGGCGTGATGATCACCGTCACATCCGGCTTGGTTTCGGCCAGCATCTGCCGGTGGTCGGGATAGAAGGGGCAGCCCCACTCCTCGGCCCGCTCCTGGCCCGGCTCCGGCGCCACGTCCGAGCCGCCCACCACCTCTACCTCATCGAGGCCAAGCCCCATCGAATGCGACCGGAAAATCCCGGCGCCCATGCCAACCACCGCGTGGCGCAGCTTAGATCCTTTTGAAGTGGAAGAGTTCGACACGTTTTCGTCCTTTGCTGATTAGCCTGTGGTCTGTATCAAAAGTGGGAACACCTGCATCGCGGCCAGAGGCCGGCGACACGGCAATATCAAGTTGGCGCCGCGACAAAAGCGCGCCACAACGGTTCAAAAATGCAGCATCGCCTTCACAACCTGGTTTTCCGGTTGCAGCCAGCTGGGGAATTCGCCGGTCAATGTTTCCGGCGACGCGCTGTGCGTAAGCCAGGGGGCCAGATCGATCGCCCCGGTCTCCAGCGTCTGGACGACGCGGGCAAAGTCGGCGCTGGTGGCGTTGCGGCTGCTGATCAGCGTCGTCTCGCGGCGGTGAAACTCCGGGTCGGGGAAGGTGATCTCATCCTGCACCAGGCTGATGAAGACAACGCTTCCACCCTGTTCGATCAGGCCCAATGCGTTCATCATCGAGCGCGCGTTGCCGGTGGCGTCAAAGACCGTCAGGGGTAAATCGCCGCCGAACACCGCCCGCAACTGGGCTTCCGCATCCCCGCGTCCGTCGATGAGATGCTCCACCCCCAAGTTTTCCTGCACAAACCGCATCCGGTTCTCGTCAATTTCCATCACTGCGACGTCGGCGCCGGCCAGGCGCGCAAAGGCCACCGCCGTCAACCCGATCGGACCCGCGCCGATCACCAGTGTCGACTGTTCCGGCGCCAGGCCGGCCCGGTCCACCGCATGCGCGCCGATGCACAGCGTCTCGACCAGGGCCAGATGCTCCAGCGGCAACGTTTCCGAACGGTGTAGCTTCTCGATCGGGACGGTGATCAGCTCGCGCATTCCGCCATCCGTATGTACGCCCAGCACCTGCAGAAGCGAGCAGCAGTTCATGCGCCCGCGGCGGCACGCGCTGCAAGCGCCGCAGTTCAGGTACGGCTCGACCGCGCAATAATCGCCTGCCCGCAGGCTGCTCTCGGTATGCGGGTCAACAGACACGACTTCCACGCCCAACTCATGGCCGAGGATGCGGGGGTAGCTGAAAAAGGGCTGCCGCCCGCGATAGGCGTGCAGGTCGGTGCCGCATATGCCGACCCGATGCACGCGCACAAGCGCTTCGCCCGGCCCCGGTTCCGTCGGCGGCGCGGTTTCCGTCAGATGCAGGCTGCCGGGTTTCTCCAATATGACAGTTTTCATCGGGCCTTCTCGAAGTGGGACGGCTGACAAAGGGGGGCGGGGAACGGAGTCGGTGCGCCGGCGCTAGCCGCTTGCCACTGGGTCGACGGCGTCAACGGCCGCCGGGATGGCCGCAGTAGTCGAGGCATGACCGTTTTCCAGCCCCTCTATGTCGACCAGTCCGTCCTTCAAATACAGAACATAGTCCACATAGTCGTCCACAAGGCTATCGTGGGTCACGATCAGGAAGGTGACGTTCTGCTCACGCACGATTGTCTGGAAGAGGGTGAGGATTTCCCGCGCCGTCGTGCTGTCCAACTCGCCCGTCGGTTCATCGGCCAGGATCAGTTTCGGGTCGTTGGCCAGCGCCCGCGCAATGGCCACGCGTTGCTGCTGCCCACCCGACAACTCAAAAGGACGGTGATCCATCCAGCGGGTCAGGCCGACCAGGTCCAGGCAATTGATCGTCTTTTCATGGCGTTCGCGGCCCTTGACGCCGGACATGCGCAGGATCAACTCTACATTTTCAAACGCGGACAGGCTCGGCAGCAGGCCGAAAGACTGAAAGATAAAGCCTACCTGCTCGCGACGCCAGCGCGTGAGTTGGCGTTCGTTCCAGGAATGAATCTCCTCGCCGAAGATGCGAATCTTTCCTTGTGTCGGCGAGTCCAGGCCGCCAATGCAGTTGAGAAGGGTGGTCTTGCCGCTGCCCGAGCGTCCCTTCAGCGCGGCAAAGGTTCCCTGCGCAATCTGCAGGTTGACGCCCTTCAGCGCGGCAACTTCCAGGCTGCCCGTCTTATAGACGCGCCAGACATCTTCGGTTTCGATCGCCGTGTTGGGGTATGCGTTGTTTTCCATCTGCGTTCCAGTTTCCGATTATCAGTGACTGCATTCAGGTGATCAGCGCAGTGTGCTGGCCGCTATTCACTGTCATTGCGGCTCTTGCGGCGGAAGCGACTGAAGAAGCCGCCGATAGCACCGGACTGTTGGATACGTCTGGCCGCCGCTTCTTCCTGGGCGACAAGCTCCGGCGCCTCGGCGTTCTCGTTCTCCACCGGCCGGATCAGAATGCCCTCATCGGTGACGTCGAGAAGCGCCCGACCGTGGATCGAGAACTGCTGCAATACATCTTTCGGGATCTGCAGGCGCCCGGCGCTGTCCAGCACCACCAACTCCTCGAAATGCTCTTCCTGTTCCTCGACGATGCCGTCGCCGCCGCTGTTGAGCGACGCTTCATCGAAGCGTTCAACCGTGCGCATCTGGCGCCGCGTCTCGCTGGCGAGCATCCCATCGCGGATCGCGACCACGCGGTCAACGTGGCGGGCGATGGTCGGATCATGGCTCACAATAATCGTTGTCAGGCCCAACTCTTCGTTGAGCGTGCGCAACGTCGCATAGATCGTCAGCGCCGTAGCCGTGTCCACTTCACCGGTCGGCTCGTCCGCCAGCAAAAGCGTTGGGTTGTTGGCCAGCGAAACCGCGATGGCAACGCGCTGCTGCTCACCACCGGACAGCTCTCGCATGTGGTGTTTCATGCGCTCGCCCAGCCCAACCCTTTCCAACAGATCCTCGGCCCGGTTGCGTTTTTCGCTGCCCGCGAACCCCGCCAGCGTCATCGGCAACTCGACATTCTCGACCGCATTCAGATAGGGCACCAGGTTGCGCGCGCTCTGTTGCCACACAAAACCAACCTGTTCCCGCCGGTAGCGGTTGATCGCCCCTTCCGACATCTTCAGCAGATTGAAATCACCAACCCGCACCTGCCCCGCCGTCGGCCTGTCCAACCCGCCTAAAATGTTCATCAGCGTGGACTTGCCGCTGCCGCTGACGCCAACGATCGCCATCAGTTCGCCAGGTCGCACCGACAGATTCAAGCCCTGCAAAGCAACGACTTCCAGGTCGGCAATCTGATAGATTTTGACGAGACCGTCGCAGTGAATAAATGGGTCAGCCATGATTATCCGTTAGTTTCCAACGACTAAGAATACTACTCTTTCGCGTCGAACGCAGCTACTAAAAACTAAGAACTGACTACTGAAAACTGCAGTTCAAACCGTTTCGCCCAATTTGATCGCCTGGAATATCTTCATCCGCAACAGCAGTGTGATCAGAACACCCAGCGCGGCGACAAACAGAACGCCGAACAGCGCATACACACGCGTGATCGCCGGCCACGCGATCCCCACCAGATACGGAGGCGTCAGGTCCGCGGCCGTGTTCCCCACCTGCAAGTAGGGGATGAACTGGTTGCTCACCGATGTGCCCAACAGTGTTCCCGCTCCAATCCCTACCAGGATCAGAAAGGCCAACTCCCACGCCAGGAACATCGTCATCTGCCCCGAGGACAGGCCGATCGAACGCAGCGTCCCCAGTTCAATAAAGCGGCGCCGGAATGAGAACAGCGTGTACAGCAGGAATCCCAGCACGGTCAACAGTGCCGCCGCCAGAAAGCCGACCGAAAGAACGCCGAACAGCCCCTGTCGCTGCGGCTCTTTCTGTTCATCCGCAATCCGCTGCCGCGCCGAATAGTGGTTGATCACGTTGATGTCGTACTGCCGCAACTCGCGTGCAAGGCCATCGTAGTCGGTGCCCGGGTCGGTGCGCACCAGCACATCGTAAGGGAACTGTCCACCCATCCGCTCAAACAGATGGTCAAGGTTGCCGACAACCAGCGGCCCGTCTGCCTCCGGGTACCAGGTCGGGAAGTAGCGGAAATCACCTACGATCTGCATCTGCATCTCTGCCCGCAATCCGTAGCGCGCCGCGCCCACCAGAATCGTATCACCGACGATCATATTGTGATCGAGCATGAAATCCCGATGCAGCAGTACTCCCTCCGGGGCCAGGGCCAGCGAGTTCATCAGCGAGCCCAGCGACGCCGCTGCAAAATCCCGCCGCCAGTAGGCCGCCTTGGGGAAGTCGAGCCGGTCAATGCCGAAAACATGGGCATCCCGCCAGCGTCCATCCAGATGCACCCGCGCCTCAAAGCGCGCGAAACGCGTGGCGGCCTTTATGTTGGGTACCCGCATATGCTCCGAAACCGGCACAAATGTCCAGGAAGCCGTCTCGGTCCCACCGCCCGATGTGGAGGACTCGCCGCCGCTGCCGGGGAAAGCCCCCGAATCGTTCGAAATCGGCGTGTCGCCCAGCTCCGCCAGCCGCCCATCGGCCCCCACCCTGTAGTAGGCGCGGTCGAACAGGTGCCCGTCCAACGTCTGTGCCAGCGATGTGGTGAATGCCGACAGGCTCAGCGTCAGCACCAACAATACCATCGGCGCCGTATACATCCCCCGGTTACGCGCCAGATGGCGGCTGGCCAGCAGCACACCCACCCCGCCGCCCTTGGATGCAAACCAGGCGATTATGTTCATAAAGAACGGCAACACCCGCAACGTCACAAGCGTCAGCGCGAAAATCGCCAGCGCCGGTACCAGAAACAGCAGCGGATTCTGAAAAATCGTGTCATCCGTGACCGCCCCAGGCATGCTTATGCTGCCCTGTTCGCGCAGCAGATAAATGCCGTATGCGGACGGAATCAGCAACAATAAGTCCAAATAGGCGCGCTGCCACCAGGGCGGGCGCAAAGTGCGCGCCATTTCCATCTTATAGGTCACAATTGTATGACGCGCCGCACTGAAAGAGGGCAACGTCTGTGCCAGAAAAGCAATCAATACCGCGCCGATACCGAACTGGAGCGTGGACTGTGTCAGAACCAACCGCAGATCCGATTTAATCGTAAAATCAAGGAAGCTGCGCGTCGAGCCGATCAGCTCGGCTACCGAGAAGCTGAGCGGCAGGCTGACCGCCAGCGCAAGGATGCCCAGACAGATGGCCTCCAGCCCGGAAATGCCCGCCACCTGCCCCACAGTCGCGCCGCGACTGCGCAGAATCGCAACCTCGTTGCGTTGCCGGGCCACCGCCAGACCCACCACCAGGCCGATAAATGCCAGCAACAGACCGATAATCGGCACGCTGAATGCATAAAGAAGGGTCGTCAGCAGACCGCTGGCACGCTGATATCGCCGCAGCGCATCCAGAGGGGAAATGCTCAACTGGCTGTTGGCCATCAGCGACGTAATCTTCTGCTCCGCCCTGCGCCCGCGCACCAGCAGACGGCCTACATCGCTCGACGTGACATCGGAGCCGTCCATCACCAGGTACCACAAGCCCAGGTTCACGTCCTGCGGGTAGATCGGCGCGACTCGATTGTGATAGCTCTGCTCTGGGATGACAAAAAGCGTTTCCAGCGTTGAAGGGTTGTAGAACCAGACATCGCTGTCCAGGTCCATAGGCTCCCATACACCCGAAATCCGCACCGGCGTCTGGTAACGCTGGCTGTCGCCATTTTCGGCGCGGATGCGGCGGAACAGCATATACTCTTCGCCCACCTGCAACCCGATCTCGTCCGCCAACTCCCGGTTCACGAGTACCTCGATCGCCTCCTCCGAATCGGACGACGAAACCGCAGGGAAGGTGCCTTCGATGATATTGATCGCTTCTTCGAAACCGGAAATAAAGCCCAGATTCACCCACTCCAGCGGGTCGGTCGTGTCCGCATACGCAACCTGTTCCGTTGGAAAGAGGCGGAAATTGTCCGTCTTGAAATAGCGGATCGTCTTCTTATGGGGAATACCTAGTTCGCCCGCCACCTGCTTGCTGAGATAGGTGTCCAGCGGCGCGATATCTTCCCACTCCTGCGCGCCGTATGTAGAGCCCAAATAGCGGAACATATAGGCGAACGGGGGGCGCGAATAGGTATCACTGATGCCCGTTTCCGTCAACTCCTCCTGCAGCAGCCGGTAGTAAACCGCATCCGCATAGAGAGGAATGCTCATCACGAGCACGATCGAGGAAACCAGCCCCATGACCAGGGCAAGAGCCAACCACTGCTGGGCGAAAATACGTTTTATGGCGACAACAATAATCGCCGAGGTCCGCAAAAGAAATTTCATAACTGCAGTGGATAATGGCTAGCAGTCAATAGTAGACCGCCTTCCACCCTCCACGCTTAACTCTCCGCTTCTATTGTCCGACTACCACCTGGCCCTCTTCCAGCCCCTCTTCAATCTCTATACGATCAGGAGTCTGGATGCCCACTTTCACATCGACCCGCCGCTGGATATCGCCGTCCTGAACGACGACAAACCGCCGTCCGTCAAAAACCCGGATCGCCTGTGGCGGCAACCAGAGGACAGAGTCCTTCTGTTCCAGCTGGACCCGCACCTGGACCAGGTCGCCCAGCTCAAAGCCGACCTCTTCCGCATCCTGCTCGATCGTGATGCGGGTGGACTTGTCGGGGTCGATCACTTCGCCGCTGCCGCCGCTGCCGAACGGGTAGGGCAGCCGCCGCACGATGCCGGTCAGAATTTCCCCGGGCCGGCCGACCAGAGAGACCTCTACCGGCATCTCTTCCGCCAACTCATTCATCTGATCACTGATCAGATCGGCCTTGACCTCCAGGTCATGAATATCAGCGATCGAGACAACCGAGTCAAAGGCGTTCACAGGACGGCCCGCCGTCAGCGAGACGGAGAGCAACTTGCCGTCAAAGGGGGCCGTAATCGTGGCGTCGGCAATTGCGCTCTGCAACTTCTCAACCTGAAGATGCGCCCTCGCGACGTCATTCACCAGCAGCGGATCGACGCCTTCGCTAAGCTGCTCCAGCGCGATTTCGGCCAGTTCGACCTGCTTGCTCTGGATCGATATCGCGATGTTATCATCCGGCTGTCCGGTTCGCAGATTCCTCAAATGCAGCATGGCAATGTCCAGGCTGATCTGCGCTCTGCGGATCTGAAATTCGAGGTTCCGCTCCGCCTGGTACAGCCGCGACTGGGCCCGCTCCAGGGTCAACTGGGTCGAGGTCAACTCCCGCTCCAGGTCGTCGATCTCCAGGTCGGCAATGATCTGGCCGGTCGTGACCAGGTCGTTGCGCTTGGCGTAGACGTTACGGATGCGGCCGCCTGAGCGGAAGAATAACGCCTCCTCCACCACCGGCGCCACCCGACCGCTGAAGGTCCGCTCGCGCATAATCTCGCCCACCTTTACCGAATATGTCGGCTTGACCGGCACCACCGAGGTCGGGATGGGAGTCGGCGTAGGTTCATTGGCTGAAATCTCGGCGCTGCGGCCCGCCGGCAAAAGGGCGCATCCCGTCAACACAAAACTGAGCGCAACTGGCAGGAACGCGCGTCCAAACAGCGGATTTGCCCGTTGTATGTGCGTCCGGCTCGCAGTGCCCATACCTCCAATGCCCCTGCGTGGGGCCGGCGCCGTCCACATCCTGCGATTCAGACGCTTGGCATAAGGCAAACGGGCAGCGTATTCGACTGCCCGCACGTACAAAAGCCGGAATTCCATTCGAAGGGAAGGCAGACAGTTCATAAGATCATTGTTTCTCTTCTGATACACTGAATATGTTCCAATCGCAGAAATGGGGATATGGATGGCGCAGAGGGACTCATGTGCCTGGCAGCAGACATGCCCTCCCGTCCCACAACTGTTTCTGGAATAACGACGGCAGCGGGAACGAAAATCAGATCAATGTGCGATTTTATGATATATGACACAAATACGACAATTCCCCGAGAATTATAAACGTTGAACCCCAAACTACCAAACTATGTACCTTGATACGCGTATCACTTCCTCCCGGCAACCAGCGGCTCCGCTGACCACTGGCCGCCGGCCAAACTGCCCGAAACAACAACATTGAACGATAGCTATCCCCGGTGTGATGGGTTAGAATTCCTATCCACACGGTGCCCGACCATGCGGCGCCCCAACCAATTCAATCCACCCGCAGAATGACCTGATTTCCGTGCCCCCGCTTACAGGGGCATACCGAACACCGCCTTTGCCAGATTCTGGAGGAAGCAAACCATGCCCCGCTCATCATCGCCTGCACATAACGAAGCGGCCGCACAAGCAACATCTGACAAGCCCAATGTGATCGTCTTCTTCACCGACCAGCAGCGCTGGGATTCAACCGGCGTCCACGGCAACCCGCTCGATCTGACACCCAATTTCGACCGCATGGCCCGTCAGGGCACCCACCTGCACACCACCGTCACCTGCCAGCCCGTCTGCGGGCCGGCCCGCTCCTGTCTGCAGACCGGCATGTACGCCACCTCCACCGGCTGCTTTCGCAACGCCATCCCCCTGCCGCAGGACGCACGTACGCTCGCCCATTTCTTCGGCGAAGCGGGCTACGATACCGGCTATATCGGCAAGTGGCATCTGGCCGACAGAGGGGTCGCCGGACCTGTGCCGGAGTCGAGTCGGGGCGGCTACCAGAGCTGGCTGGCATCCAATGCGCTCGAGTTTACCTCGGACGCCTACGACACTGTCATGTATGACAACGACTGTGAGGCCGTCAGGCTGCCCGGCTACCGCGTCGACGCGCTGACCGACGCAGCCATCCGCTACATCGACGGCCACCAGCAGGACCCGTTCTTTCTATTCCTATCCTATATCGAGCCGCATCATCAGAACCATATTGACGACTATCCTCCGCCAGACGGCTACCGCGAACGCTACGCCGGCCGCTGGACGCCGCCCGACCTGCTCGCCCTCGGCGGCTCCTCCCAGCAGCATCTGGGCGGCTATTGGGGCATGATCAAGCGGCTGGACGAGGCCTTGGGCCGCCTGTTCGACGCCCTCAAAAGTCTGGGGCTGGACGAGAACACGGTCGTCCTCTACACCACCGACCACGGCTGCCATTTCAAGACGCGCAACGACGAATACAAACGCTCCTGTCACGAAGCGTCGGTGCGCCTGCCCACCGCCGTCACCGGCCCCGGCTTCTTCGGCGGCGGCGAAGTGCGCGAGATCGTCAGCCTGGTCGACCTGCCGCCAACACTGCTCGACGCAGCCGGCCTCGACGTGCCGGAGCAGATGCAGGGCCGTTCAGTGGTTCCGCTTGTCAGCCGCCAGTCGTCGGACTGGCCGCAGGATGCCTTGATTCAGATCAGCGAATCTCAGGTGGGGCGGGCCGTGCGTACGCACCGCTGGAAATATTGCGTCACCGCGCCTGACAAGGATGGTAGGCAGCATGCCAGCTCTGACCGCTATGAAGAGCAGTATCTGTATGACCTGCAGGCGGACCCATACGAGCTGACCAATCTCATCGGCCTCGAGTCCCATCGTCAGACTGCCGACGTGATGCGTGATCGGCTGCTCCGCCTTATGGGCGAAGCGGGGGAAGCGCCGGCCGCGATCGAACCGGCCCAGCCCGTGCCAAGCAGGCAAAGGATTGTGACGGAAGAGGAGGCCTATTCCTAGAGGGAGTCAGCGGCCGCGAACCGCTGGCCGCAGCTGGAGAAGCTGGTTATAGTCGGCGATGGCATCCCGGTATTTACCGGGGTGGGCTTCGGCATGGCCCTTATATAAGAAGACGCCGGGAAACTACGCAGCCACAACTAATTCCCGATCCTGAATGAGGCGAGTGGAGCTGTTTACTCTCTCTTTGCATATGGGCGGTCGGCCGCAAGCGGCCTCCCTTGTGCAGGGGCTGCGCCCCCGCAACGCCCCCCTAGGCTCGCCACCGTGTTTATTCTTCTCCAGCAACGTGTCTAGCCAACAATGTCTCCTACCCCACCTGCAGTCTCAGCCCACTGACCACTAACCACTAACCACTAACCACTGATCACTGACCACTGCAGTTCCGGGCGGTCGGGCCTTCGGCCCTCCCTTGTGCAGGGGCTGCGCCCCCGCAACGCCCCCCTACAAAACCATCGCTCACCGACCTTGTGTGCGCATTCCAGCCGTGCGGCTCCAGCAACGTGGCTGCCGCCAACCGAATACGCATTCAGATAGCCTGAATGGCGGCAGGGATAAAGGGCCGGTCAAAATAGGCACTGTATATGGCCTGGAAGTTTCGACGCCGGTATGAATCAACTCAGCCGACCCCTTTCCGTTCCCCGCCGCGATCAATATCGGACCGCATGCGCAGAAATAACGCGACCGCGAAGGCCAGCGCCACCGCCACCCACAGAAAGGTGAACACGTCGCTCAGCGCTTGCGTCAGCGCAAGGTTTAGTGCGTTCAGCAGGCTGTCCGCCACAGAAAGATCGCCTCCGCCGGTCTCGGCAACCGTTTCCCTCAACGCCTGCGCCGTGGCCGGGTCCAGCACCGCCCGCGGGTCCTCCTTCACCGCATCAAGCAGCCCCTCCGGGAGGCCGGCTCTGACGTCATCTGGAACCACTGCCTCGATACCCGCGCGAAAGTTCTGCACCATCACAACGCCCGTCACGGCCAGACCCATCATGCCACCCAGTGAGCGGCAGAACTGCAGCGCCGCTGTCGCAACCCCGAGGTTCTGGTATGGGACTGCGTTCTGTACCACCACCGAAAGCGTGGCCACGACGCTGCCGAACCCGAGCGCCGTGATGACGAGATATAACTGACTAAAGAGAATTGGGCTGCTCTGGGCGAAGCCCCCGCCGTCGCTCAAAGTCGAAAAGAGGTACATACCCCCCGCCATCAGCGCGGTACTGGTCACCACCAGCAACCGGTAACGGCCCCCGGTGCGCGAGAGCAGCTGACCGCCCACAATTGCGCCCAGCACAAGCCCCAGCAGCATCGGAATCAGCAGCGTTCCGGCCTGGGTCGCGGAAACGCCCTGCGCCACCTGGAAGTACAGCGGCAGGAACAGGATGAACCCGTGCAGACTCACGCTGGTCATCAGCGTCACGATCACCGCGACCGCCACCGCCCGCAGCCGGTATATCCCCAAAGGCATAATCGGCGACCTCGACCTGGACTCGATCACCACGAAGAGTGCCGCCATTCCCAGTCCGAAAGCCACCAGGCCGATGCTCTGCGCAGAATTCCAGGCATACAGAACGCCGATCGACGACAGCGCCAGCGCCACCGGCGCCACCGGCGCCACCGCCAGCACCAATGCCGCCATGCCGGGATAATCCAGCTCCAGCTGCTCAGGAAGAGAGGTCGCTCTCGGATAAAACCGCGCCGTCAACGCCAGCACCGGCACACCGGCCAGCGCGATGAACAGGAACGCCCAATTCCAGGACAGCCACTCGGCGACCAAAATGCCCATGACCGGCCCCGCCACCGTCGCCACCGCGTACACAGCGCCCAGGATGCCCTGGTACTTGCCCCTGTCTTCCGGCCGAAACAGGTCGTCGATCGACACGTAACAGCACGTCATCACGATGCCCCCGCCGATGCCCTGCACCACGCGGAAGCCGATGACCTGGTTCATTGACGCGCTGACGCCCACCAGCGCTGAACCGGCGATGAACGTCGCGATACCCGCGACCAGGAACACCCGGCGGCCGTAGATGTCGCTTAGTCTGCCTACGATGGGGTACGATACTGTGGCTGCTACCAGATACGAGGTCGACGGCCATGTGTAGCGGTCGAAGCCGCCCAGGTCGGCGACGATGAGGGGCATTATGCTCGCGACCACGGTCTGATTGAGCGCGGCCAGAAACATCGCCAGCCCCACGCACACCAGCGACAGCGTGACCTGCCGGCGCGGCGGCGGCGCAAACTCTCCCGTCGGCGCTGGGTCGACATTCCTCCCTTGCGCCACGCCGGGAGCAGGGTCGGCGCGCCCGCCGCCGTCATTCATCCGCCGCGCTTCCGGCCCAAACGCAAGGCCAGCCGGTACGCCCGGTTTCCGCACCGCGACAGCGCTGAAAAACCCCACCCGTTAGCCAGAAACGGCTCGCGCGGGGGCAGGAACTCCCGTGAGTCCAACTCCTCGACAGCGGTCAGCGCCCTGCTCAGCATTTCCCGTGATTGCTTCACGAGCTCCGGCTCGCTTATCTCGAGCGCGCCGCAGCCGATGACCATCGCCATCAGCGTGCCGAACATATTCTGCCGGTAGCTGCGCCAACAGTCTTCGCGCGTGTAGCCCTGCGTTCCCGGGCCGCCTACGATGTCGTAGTACTCATCCACGGCGTCGCGCTCGATGTCGCGCCGTACGTCGCTCGTGACGCTGGTTCCGAGCAGAAAGGCAACGTCATACATACCGCAGCCAACTCCGAAACCCTGCCAGTCAATCACGGCCAGGCCGTCGTCGGCCCCCCCGCCAAACAGCATATTGTCTGCCCGGTAGTCCCCGTGCACGACCGTCTTCGGGCCGTCAGAGACCGCGGCGAAGTGGGCGGCGATTCGCGTGCCAAACGCTTCCGCCAGCCGCCGCGTGTCATCGCTGAACAGATCACCGTAACGGTCAAGCGCCGCCGGCAGGGTCAGCAGATAAACCGTCTGCATGATGCGGCTTTCCCTGGTGTTGAGAAATTCGCCGCAGGCCGTCAGAGCCGGGTTATCGGCGGCCTCCCAAAAGCGTGCTTGCAGCCCGGCGATCTGCCTGACGGCGTGACGCGCCCGCGCAACGTCCATGCCAACGATCTGCGGTACCGCCTCCATGCCGCCCAGGTCTTCGAGCACCAGTACAAACCGGTGGCTGCGCGGGTCGAAATCCCCGTAGTACAGGGTCGGTACCCGCACGTAGCCGTGCGCTGCGATGTCCCGATAAAACACGTACTCGCGGCGGTGCAGCGAGAGCCACCTGCTGAACCGGACTGCCAGGGCACTGGCGCTGGGCAGCTTGACAATAACCGACGCCGGACTGGCTGCGCCGCCGTCCTGGGCAACCATGCGGCAGCGATAGAGATTGCCCAGCGCATTGGTGACCTCCGACAGCTGCTCGACCTCCACCGCAGCGATTTCCGAGGCAGCGGAATGCCCGCCCGCGGCCAGCGCCTGCCGCATCCATTCGGCGGTGATTTCGCCAGCGTCCCCAATTAGTGGAATCTGTTGTCTTTCCATCTGTTTCCCGCCCATGCGCCCGACCGGAACCGGCTATCGGCACGCTCTGGCGCAGCGAATCAGTCTCCCCGGCGATGCACCAGACGCATGCGCACCGAGTCATCCACGTGGGGCGCAGGTGACATCTTGATTTTCAGCGGGCGTTCCGGCCGTTCCAGCTCCAGGTCCGCCTTGCGGAGGATGGTCGCCAGGGTGAGCGCAATCTGCAGCTCCGACAAGCCGCTGCCAATGCATTTGTGCTGGCCCACGCCAAAGGGGGCGAACGCGCCCGGCTGTTTGTGCTCCGCCCGGTCGCGCGAGTAGCGATCAATGTCGAAGCGATCGGGCTCAGGGAAATACGCCGGCAGATGGTGGCTCACCGAGGTGCCCAACAAGATATCTGTGCCGGCGGGTACCCGGTAACCCCCAAATTCGAACGAGTTGGATACCCTGCGCATGAGGGCCGGCGCGACCGGATACATCCGCAGCGTCTCCATGGCAACCCGGTGCGTGACGTCCAGCTTGCGCATTCCTTGCGGAGTCGGAGCCCCGTGCTCCTCGTACATCTCGTCCACCTCCTCTTTCACACGCGCCAGTAAGTCCGGATGTTTCAGGAGGGAGAAGAGCATGAAGGCGCAAACGCTGGCAGAGGTATCCATGCCCACCAGATACGGAGCCAGAACGTTCACCAGCAAGTCTGTTTCCGGCAGCAATTGAGGATCAGTCTGGTTCGCTTCCAGCAGCACATCAATAAAGTCCGGCGGCTGACCCTCCCGCATTTCCGGCCGGTGCGCTTCCATTATCTGTTCGTAGAACTCCTGCATGCGCTGCCTGGCGCGCTTGTACTTCGGCAGGCGCTCCATCACTTTTGGCGAACGTTTCGTGACGTTCAGCTGGATCATCATTTTCAGGAAATAGAGCAGATCGTCGAAATACGCTTCCGAAGACAGCCCGGTGCAGAACATGCCAATCTGCTCGGTGATAATCTGCTGCATCGCGCGCTGCATCTCTATCGGCCGGCCCTGCGGCCACCCTTCGATCGCCCGCAGCGTAACGTCGTGGGTCAGGTCCAGATTGGACTCCAACAACTTGGGCGAATAGCCCTTGACCAGCAGCCGGCGCATGCGGATATGCTCCGGGCCGTCTATTGACAGAAGGACGCGATGCGCGTCCAATGCTGCGCCGAAGTCGTGATACTGCTCCCAGGTACGGAAATGTGTGGCTGAATGCCGGTCCGCGAAGACGTTCGCTTCCGGGCCCACCAGGGCGACCCAACTGTATTGTAAAGCCCGCACTCTGAATATCGGCCCGTGCTGCTGGTATTCCCGCAGCAGAAAGCTGCGCAGGTCGCCCGCCATGCCAAAGACGTTGCCCAGCACAGGCAACCCGGCCGCCTCGGGAATTTCGGCGGCGGGACGAACGGACGGCGGCGGCGGCGGCGGTAGGGCCGTAATCTGCCGGATGGTCGCCGCGATCTCCCGGCCAATCCGGTCCAGGCCGGAGATGGCGTCGATTCTTTCCCGCACCCGGGCCAGCTCGTCCGCAGACAACATGCTCTCGAACACCCCGCAGGCCGATGCGAGGCTGATGATGACGATGTCCCGTGGGTCGGGAATGGCGTCACTGAACAGCACCCGCATGATGCGCAGCTGTACTTCCTCCGTGGTCTTGTCGTCCCCCGTGTCGTAGTGGCGGGCGCGCGAAACGTCGGCGGATAGATAGACCTCGCCGCTGGTGTCGGCTTCCAGGATACCCCGCTTAGTAAGCCTGGCCAGTGCCTTCTCGCGGATTTCGTCGCTACGTTTGGCCAGGTCCGTAACCCAGAAGGCGGTCTCGTGGGTAGTCTCTCCACCCCCCGCGATGTCTGCCAGGATGGGGTCCAGCAAGTCGCTTCCCAACGGCGTCGGGTCGGAGACGACCAGAATCTCAGGCCGCCAGAGGTCGGTACTGATGCGGCGTTCAAGCGCAAGATCCATCAGCGCCGCGCCGGCAAAGGCTAAGGCTCGCGAGGGTCTCGGGAATGTATGTCGGATATCGCCGTGATCGGCATCGAGGACCAGCAGCAGGAATTCCTCTACAACTCGCAATTCTTCGTTGACTTGCGGCATTGGCATGCTCCCGGCAATGCGTAGACTAGGGGGTGATGAGAATTCTAACGTCGGGTCAACTGCAGGTATGGATAAGACGTAAGGGGGGACCGCTTCAGACCTTGTCTCGGCCTATGGGAATCGACAGCCTGATTTCTTCGGCCAATTTCATGGTGCGGTGGGCGATTCGGGAACCTGCCTCCAGCGCTTCCTTGTTGTATTCGCAGTTCAGGATGCAGGCCAACTCGCGTTCGCATTGCTAACCAGAGCTATGCGGGCTTCCGTTGTGTCTGAGAAGCCGCCGGTAGACTTAGCCATCGCATTCGATTATTCAGTCGCCGGTGGTGAAGTTCCTGGAAATCGTCCCGGTACGCATCTTCAATCTAACCCCTCATAGCCCTTGCCACCAGGAGCCCCGCGACGGATCTGCGTACGGCCTGCCAAAACTGTCCAATCCACAAGGTCTGCATCGACCATCTCGAATCTCTCCGCTGGATCGGCCAGCCTCAACGCCCCTATTGTAGCGAAGAACACGTCGCCCGCCAACAGTTTGGAAGTCGTGGGTGCATCCCATATCACTGCCCCTCTGCAATCCGCCCATTCAACCGACGAAAAAAGATCCCCTCAACAGCCATCACCCGCTCGCCTGCAATCCCGAAAATCTCCAAATCCTGTAAATCCTGATTCAGACAACGTCTAACCAGGAACTTGGGACAGACCCGAAACTGTGCCGGCCGTTGCAACTGCTATGGCTGCAAGAGCAGTTTCAATGTTCTGTCCGGCGCCATCTTCCAGAGAACTAGGATTCCGCTCCAAAACTGTTGCGTTGCCATCGCCACTCCGCTGAACGCCGTGAAGTCGGTATCCAGCCGGCCCGCGACCTCAACATGAACCAGAAGTCGACTTGGCCCCGCAGAGGCCAAGCAGCAAAAAGTCGTGACAGAGGAGTAGGTTTTTCTGGAGGGAGTCAGCAGCCGCGAACGACTGACCGGTGGGGTTTCAATCGATATCAACCCGGCCGCGCTGGCTGCCGGATTCTTCTTTCTGCCGCGCCGCATCCGCCTCGCAGCGCGCCAGCGCGGCGTCAACCAGCGCCCGGCAAGCCAGCAGACCCTCCCGCCGCGCCGCGTAGGCATGCGTCCAGAAGTCCGGCGGCAGACCGAGATCGTTGTGCCGCAACTCTTCGCACAGGCCGGCCATCCCCTCCAGCAGCCACGAGGAAAAGGCAAAAGCGTCCGCGCGCTCCGCACGCGGCTGGCGGGGCCGCGGTCCCGTTTGCGGATCGGCCGTCTCGGAATCCGCCCCGTTCTGGTCACTGCCGTCACTGACTGGAATCGATCCGTTCTCGGCCATGGTTGCATCCCTGCCTCAGCGCGCCCCGTCGAACCGAAGCCGCCGCACAGACCTTCGTCGCCGCCGGCGCTGGTACGGCTTGTTACGCCGGCTCATTCATGATCAGCGTGCGCATGACCTTGTAGTCATGGCCGCCGAAGCGGTACTTGTACTCCTCATCGCCCTGCAGGAAGTCGAATACCTCGATGCCGCGCGCGATCGCATGTTGGATGACATAGCCCAGCAGCACCCAGCCGGGGCTGTACCCGGCCCATTTTTCAGTATCATAGCCGGAATTGTAGAGCAACAACTCCTTCTTGTATTCGAACGCCAGCAGCGCGGCCGCCTTTTCGCCGTTCAGAGAGAGAAAACTGAGATGGAGATAACCGGTTTCGAGCATGCGGCCGGCCATAACGCGGAAAAATCGCTCCATGTGCGGCGTCATGAACGTCTCTTTGTCCGGGCGGCTCATGCGCTGTAAACGCAGGAACTCATCCATCGACTCCTGCAACTCGTCCATCGACTGGATCAACGTAAAGTCGACATCCAGCTCCCGTTCCACCCGGCGCTGTTTGCGGCGAATCTCGTGGCGCTGCTTCTTGTCGATCTGCATGAGGTAGTTCTCATAGCGGGCCGGGAGATGCACATGCGGCGCCACATCCTCCTGGTCGACCTCCACCCGTAAACCCGCGTTCCGGAAAATCGAGGGCAGCACCTTGTAACTCAGACTGTCCTCCGGCAGATTGCACAGGTCCAGAAAGTCCCATGCCGGCGCATCCTCCCCCTGCAGCCAGTCCAGCAGACAGTAATAGACCTGCTCCTCCCAGCCTGCCGCAATCACTACGTCCAGAAAGTCGCTCACCTCCACACAGCCGACCAGCTTCAGGCTGCGCTTCCCCGCCCATGAGCCCCGGTCATGTTCACTCAAATAGAACGGCGCAATTCCCACCAACTCGGAAGACCCTGGCGTGGCACGCGAAGCGCCAGCCTCATCTCCTCCTTCTTCTCCCTGATCTTCGCATTCTCCTCGGTAAAAGGCCAGGATCCACAGTTCGCCTGCCCCCAGCTGCTGCCACCAGACCGACTGCCATTCATGCGTCAGGAAAAAGGTATCATAGCGGCTGCGGGCCAGCAGATCGTTCCACTCCGATGCCAGCGCGCTGAAGCCATTGGGATAAGCGGTTGGACCATATATGGTGACGTCAAGTGTACAGGGAGGGACTGCATCTCGGACCGCTTCCTGCGCAGACGCCTCGCCCCCCGGGGCAACGCCGACTGTGTGGTGGCCTTCGCGCCGCAACCGGCGCGCTATTGCAGGCCCGTCGGGCGCCGGGGAAATAGTGGTAAGCATAAGCTCCTCTATCAGCTTGTCTGAACCTTGATTTCTAGCATTTAGGCACTGCTATTACGCGTGCATTCCACTACAAATAACGTAGTGAGCACAACTATTCTAGTCCAATTGGCAGGGTTTCGACAAACCTCAGTGACCGGCGAAGTGACCGGAAACGGACCGCCAGCCTTTACGGCGGCGTGCGTACGTTCCCGCGAAAACGCAGATAACCGACCGCGACGAGGACAATCAGGAGAAGGAAGAGAAAGGTCTGCCCCTGGGCGGTTTGGGAGACGCGGATGAAGCGCTGCCACACAGTCACGTCCGCGACCTGTGATGGAGCGGCCGTTGGGCTGGACTTCTTGATGATGGATGAAGGAGTTGACACGCCGACAGCGATCATCGTGCCGCGCGCAGCCGGCGTTGACGGCGCGTCTGCAACCGCGGTGCCGTCTGCCGGTGGCGTCTGTGCACCGGGGTCAGGCTGCGCAACCGCGCTCTCGCCCTGCGGCGAAGACGTTGCCGCAGGCAGCGGGGTGGCTGGCTGTTGAGCATTGGCCGCGCCCCCGCCCGCGTTCGGCGCAGCCGTATTCCCGGAGCACACGTGCACCTGCACGTCGTCCAGCGACATCCACGTGCGTTGGCCGTTGCCGTCATTGTAAACATTGAAGTAGAGATAGTACGACCCGCCCAGGTAAGGAGTCAGATCGACCGTCTCCGTCGCCCAGGTCGCGCTTTCCGCACGGTTGCGATAGAGAATCGCCTCGGTCGCCAGCGACGATGTCAACAGGATCAGCTCCTGCCGGTCCGACGCCAACGACGGGCTGCTCGTCGCCGCTTCCTGGCTGCGCGAGAGATGGCTCCAACGCAATGACGCGCTCCCCGCGCCGGCCGGCAACTGGATCAACTGGCGCACCGAGGAATAGGAGGCGATATTCTGCGTCCCGCTTCCCGGCGGGTTGCCCAGTCGTAATGACCACGCGCCCCCCGACGATTGGTTGGAAAGCACCGGTGGGACCGCCGATTCGCCTGGGGACCAGTTCAACTGGCCGTCCAGCGCATATTCAAAGCCGCCGTTACTCAGCGTATCGCTCACCACACAGCCGTCCGGCGCAGGCGTCGCCACAGGTTGCGGCGTTGCACTGGGCGCCGCCGCGGTCGCCGACGGCGTCACAAACGGCGTCGCGTCCGGTTCACATGCCAGCAAACTGACATCGTCCAGGTAGAGTGCGGTACGGCCGCCGCTGCCATCGTTCTGCACGCCGAACTCGATGCGCAGCGTACGCCCCCGCAAGTGGGTCAAATCGATCTGCGCGAACTGCCACGACTGCTCGTTGGAGAGCCGCGACCAGGGCTGCGCCAGGCGTACCCCTGTCGTGGCTTCGTAAATGTTCAGGATCTGCATGTCGCTGCCGGGCGTAGCCTCGTGGCTGGCCCAGTAGTGGAAGCTGAGCGTGAAATGCTGGGCCGAGTCAGGCAGCGCAATGTCCTGGTAGAGGTTGTCGCTGGCGTTGAGATTGGCGCTGTCCACGATCCCCAGCCGCAAGGAGCGCTCACCCGCATACGCTCTCGCCGTCGAATAGCTCGGCGGCACCGCCGTGCCCGCCAGACCCCAATGCAGGTCGGTCACCTCGAAACCGCCGTTGATGACCAGTTCGCTGCAGCCGTCGGGCGAGAGATGGGCCGCGCTGAGTCCATCGTCAGAAGTGGGTGTTGGACCCTGCGCCGCCGGCGGCGGTGGCGGCGCCTGTGCCCTCGTCGTCCCCGTTCCCTGCCACAGCAGCAGCGCTACCGCCAGCAGCGCGCAGAGAGTGAGAATCGCCTTTGTTCCCCGCTCCTTATTCATTACCTCTCGCATCCTGTCCACCTGGAAATCGTCCTGCTGCGGCACGTACGTGCTTCCTGTAACTGAAAGGATCCCAATTGTAGCACGGGCCTTAGATCATAGACAACGGCAGCGCGGCGGCAGGTGCATCCCAAACATGCATACCAAACATATAGTGTCGTTTCGTAGCAACCTCCTTAGCCGCCCCAGAATATCCCTAACCTCTCAGCCACAGTCAATTTACGATCCTGTATGAGGCGAGCGGAAGCGTTTCTCACTGACCACTGACCACTGCAGTTCTGGGCGGTCGGGCGCAAGCGCCCTCCCTTGTGCAGGGGCTGCGCCCCCGCAACGCCCCCCTACAAAAACATGCCTCACCCACCGTGTGTATTCTTCCCCAGCATTGTGTCTAGCCAACAGTGTCTACCCCCCACATGCTGTCTCGCGCTCAGCGCCCACCCCCGCCTTCCCCCTCACCGCTCCCGTAGGGGCAGGCCTTGTGCCTGCCCAGGCCTCCCGCAAACGCTGCCCGCCTTCCCTCTCACCGCTCCTGTAGGGGCAGGCCTTGTGCCTGCCCTGTGCCTCCCCCAATCAACGGACCCCCGCTAAAGGCCAGGGCCTTGTGCCTGCCCTACGTCTCTCCAAGTCCTGTCGACAATTCCAGCCAGCGCCAGCATATTCCTCCGCCAGACTGTTCCCACCCCAAAATAGGGGATGCCCCCAACCTGACGGCCCATATGTAATACAGGAGTCGTATGAAATCCGGTAATCCAGTGACCGGCACACCAAAAACCGGTCCAGGTAATATGTCAGTATTGGGCCGTAGAAAGGAGGAAGGATGGCCAAGAGGAGACATACGCCGGAGCAGGTGATCAACAAGTGCAGAGAGACGGAGGTGGCGATAGCCGCGGGCAGCACAGCTGTCCGGGCTGCCGGCCGCCGCCACCTGAGGCCCTCTTGCCTGCCGACCCTGTCCCCGTGCTTGTCGGAACGCACATAACGGGTGGTACAAGCATCAGGGGCAGTTCAGTATTCGAACCATGTTCCTTTTGTCGCTGTCTTTTTCCCCTATGCGGCTTACTAGCGTTTGCGCGTCCATTCCGTTTTGGCGGTCTTCTGCCTCACGGCAGCGGGGGGCGTATCCGCGACGATACAGGCTTCCAACTGCGTGCGCAGCGCCTCACCATCCAGCCCACCATGCGAGGCGATCATCACAATCTGCGTGCGGGGCCGCGCATCGCCCCATGCATCGGCCAGCGTCAGGCTGGCGCGTTTGCCCACCATCTGCAGAATCATCCTGTTGTCCGGCATATCATGGAGCTGAATCACACCTTTAGCGCGGTAGACGGTATTGGGCAGTTCCTCGAACATCCCACGTAGTGCTTTCAGCGACAGCGGTTTATCCGTCGTCCAACTCCAGGTGCTGAATACCAGCGTATGGTCGGTATGTTCATGATGGTGATTTTCGGCCCCATCGTGGTCATGGTGATGCCCGCCATCATGAACGTGATCGTGTTCCTCATCCACACCATGCAAATGCACATCACGCTCGGCACGCCCATGCAGGCGTTCCGGTGCATACGTGCCCACACCCAGCACCAGTTCCAGCGGCACCTGTCCGTAAGTCGCTTCCAGAATGCGCGCTTCCGGCACAGTGCGACGAATCAGATCGGTCTTGATGTCCACTACGTTGAGAAACACCTTTCTCATCTTCATTCTCGGCACAACGCGTCGCATCAGATCGGTCTTGATGTCTTCCAGTTCCTCTGCCGTGACCAGATCGACTTTGTTCAGTACCACGATGTCCGCGACCGCGATCTGATCCAGCGCCAGCCCCAGGTTTTCTTCGTCCAGTGTCAGGATATGATCGGCATCCACGACGACCAGAATGCTGTCGAGCTGCACCAACGGTTTGATTTCAGGCACCAGGAAGGCATTGGCGACAGCGATAGGATCGGAAACACCGCTGGTCTCGATGATGATGTATTCCGGGGGTTCCTCCCGTTGCAGCAGATTAAGGGTTTCCTTCAGCAAATCGCCGCGAATCGTGCAGCAGATGCAGCCGTTCGACAGATTGACCGTGTCGCCTTCGACACCCGCGACTAACTGGGCGTCAATGTTAATCGCGCCAAAGTCGTTCACCAGCACCCCGATCTTCAGACCGTGATCGCCGTGCAGGATGTGGTTAAGCAGAGTGGTTTTGCCCGCGCCGAGAAAGCCGCTGAGAACAGTTACAGGAACCGGGAAATGATGGTTCTCCATATCAGGAGTTCCTTCTTAATCGTGATCTATATCGTGATCTATGCTGTGCCGGGCAGCCGTTGGCGCAGCCATTCAATGACGCTGCGCGAGATATATTCCCCGTTCTGAATTCGGGGCCTTGACTGCCAGAGAGGTTTCCATGCGCCGGATGTAATCCCGCACCAAGCGTAAAGCAGACTGGGAAAAACGACAACGCAGAACGACAATACAAGACGACTGTCTGATCAGCGATATGCCGTGAACATAGTGCGTCTGATCCGCGCAGGGCCGCCCATCTGCGCAAAAAGAACCCGGAGCGCCCATGCTGTTCCCCGCGTGACGCAGCGCATCGATTCAAGCTGCCGCCACTCGCACCCAGACAATCCCTTCAACGTGTTCGAAGTGACCGTCCGCCGAAACCAGATCCGCGCCGGTCTCCATGGCGTGGGCCGCTATCCAGACGTCGGTGGTCGGAATCGGCCGGCCCTCCACACCAACTCCGCAACCTCCCCATGTCCCCGCCTGAGCAGAGCGTACGCGCTGGCGTCCGGCAGAGCCCTCATCGCCAAGCCGCCTCGTCAACAGTCTCGAATTCCTCGAACGCGGCCTCCATCTCGTCCGCATCTGCCTGGGTCCAGCTCCCTATCAGCCGGTCAAATGAATCACCCACGCTATCCCCCCGGCCCGGACCTTCCGCCAGCCCGGCTCCTCTCCGCAGCAGCCTGAGCGCGGCCTGGTTCAGAGAGAGCCCCTCCCGCTTGGCCAGGCGGCGCAGGCAGGCGCTCAGCTCGTCGTCAAATCCTCTGACCGTGATCTGGTTCAAGGGCGCTGCCTCCTCTGATGCAAAACTGCGTCTTTATGCACCATTCTATGCTGCACCACCAAATGGTCAAGCCTGACGCATGCCTGCTCCATAGGGTGACGCTCCTGACCGCACGGTCGCCATTGGCTTGCACTGTTCTCCGCGCCCCTCCGTGGACCAAAGAAAGGTGTTCTTCACGCCCTTCCCGAAATGTCAACCTGGTATGCCAGCAAAAACACAACAACTGCGGGGCCAACTATGCCACACTTTACGCAAAACCATCCAGTGCCCCATCAAATTCTGTTACACGGCACTCGCTCCGTTCTCGTACTGTGGATCGACCATGATCCCGTCAAGATCGACCGGCGCAGCGTCCCCCATCACCACCCCCAACCCGTTTCCCGCATTTACACAGCGCCGGATCACGGTTACAATGCATATATATTGACATGCACAAGCGATAATGCATCCCTTGGAGAGAGACCGGTTTGATCGAGGAAAAAAATAAAACAACAGAGGAGCCGGACGCAGCGGAAAACGAAGCCGAAAGCCAGGCCGATGACGAGAACGAAGACAAATCCCCCCAGCGCCCTACCTATCTCTTCCTGATTCGCCACGGCGAAAACGAATGGACAGAACGCGGCGCACTGGCCGGACGCACACCCTCCGTTCCTCTGAACGAGAAGGGAAAGGAGCAGGCCCATCAGGTTGCCGAGCGTCTCAAAGTTCAGCCAATTACCGCCGTCTATTCCAGCCCGCTCCTGCGCTGCCTGGAGTCGGCCCAACCGCTGGCCGCGGCCCTGAACCTGTCCATCACCGTCGAGCCCGGCGTCCTCGAAGTCGACTACGGCGACTGGCGTGGCGGCGAGTTGAAGGAGCTGAGCAAACGACCGGAGTGGAAACTGGTGCAGATCTTCCCGGGCGGCTTTCGATTTCCAGGCGGAGAAACGTTGCGAGAGGTGCAAAACCGCGTCATTACAACCCTGGAGCGCATCCGCACAGAGCACGCAGGTGAAGTCGTTGCCGTCTATGCCCACGGCGATGTCCTGCGCACGAGCCTGGCCTACTATCTGGGCACGCCGCTCGATCTCTTCCAGCGCATCCAGATCAGCACTGCATCGATCAGCGTCGTCGCCTTCCATCGCTTCGGACCAAGCATCCTTGCCATGAATGACAGCGGCGGTTTCCCTGTGATAAAGTTAGAATGAGGAATCCGAACGCAATCTGATGCCAACACCGCGCCCCGGCTGCTCATCGGGGGCCACCGGCATCCCGCTCGCGCATACCATTTACGCAAGCAACCGCACCAGTCACGGATAGCCAGCCACCGGCACATGGAATCACAGTTTACATTCGACTTCAATCCAGTTAGCGCAATCGTCGCCGACGCCGTCGGACGCCCTGGTAAGCGTACATTCTTTTTGCAGGCCCGCCATGGCGCCGACATGGCCACTCTGATCATGGAAAAAGAACAGGTGGCCGCTCTCGCGACCTCGATTCTGCAACTCTTGGAGGAGTTGGAAAAGGAACGCGCCGACCTGCCCGCCGTCGAGGAAGAGCCCGCCGCTCCCAGCCTGCGCGAACCGCTGGAACCTGCCTTTCGCGTCGGACAGCTCGGGCTGGGCTATGATGAACGACAGGACCTCATGGTCCTGATCGCTCAGGCCGTGCCGGATGTCGGCGAAGAAGAGCAGGACCTGCCCCCAGATCCTGTCAGCTCCGAAACGGTCGAAGACGAGGATAACGACCCAAAGGCCCGTTTCTATGCAACGCGCGCGCAGATGCGCTCCCTGAGTGAACATGCCCTGCAGGTTGTCGCTGCCGGCCGGCCGGACTGCCCCCTGTGCGGCCGCGTTATCGAGCCGGAAGGCCACTTCTGCCCGCGCACGAACGGCCACGCATTTCCGCTGTCATTGTAGCTTTGCCGCACGTCGCGGCGCGCCCCACGCGGCGCGACACGGCGAACCGTACTACCAAAAACCACCGGCCTGAAGCTATGACGGACGATGACAAGACGATCGAACAACAGGAGCACAGCCTGGACGACAGCAGCGTCGTGGACCAAAGCACGCGCCGCGAGCAGCCGGCCGCGCCCGCCGACGGCGAGATATTGAACGCGCTGGCACAAGGCCAAATCGAAGAGAAAGGACTGCTGCCTTACAGCTCCAACTACACCTTTCTCACAACCGTTCATCACCACCAGCACGAGATTCCGGCCGTCTACAAACCGCGCCGCGGCGAAAATCCACTCTGGGATTTCACACCCGGCACCCTTTGCCAGCGCGAAACCGCCGCCTTTGTCGTCAGCGAAGCTCTCGGCTGGAGCCTCGTGCCCCCCACCGTCCTGCGCGACGGGCCGCGCGGGCCGGGCAGCATCCAGTTCTTCATCGAGTGTGACCCGGACATACACTACTTCAATATGCGCGAGGATGCCCGCTACGCCCCTGCCTTGCGCCGTCTGACCCTGTTCGACTATCTCATCAACAACGCCGACCGCAAAGCCGGCCACTGTCTTTACGGAAACCTTCGTCGATTTTCCATTGCCGGCGGGTGGGGGGAAACCGCACGTGCCCATATGTGGGCCATCGACCACGGTATCTGCTTCCACCATCAATACAAGCTGCGTACCGTTATCTGGGAGTTCGCCGGCGAACCCATCGAGCAGCGGCTGATCGCCGACCTGGAGTCACTGCAGCATCTCGTAGACACCGACCCGGTCCGCAGCACCCTGGAGCTGCTTCTCAGCGCTCCCGAACTGGATGCCCTGCGCCGCCGCATCCGCGAACTGCTCACCGAGCGCGTCTATCCCCAGCCGCCCGCCCACCAGCGCAACTATCCCTGGCCGCCCATATAATCGTCGCGGCCGGTTACCCGTCACCAGTGGCCAGCGAAGACCACTAGCCACTGACCACTGACCACTGGTCATTGGACACAGATTATGAAAGCCGTAGTCATGGCCGGCGGAGAAGGCTCCCGCCTGCGCCCCCTGACAATTGGGCGTCCCAAGCCGATGGTCCCCCTGGTCGACAAACCGGTCCTCGGCCATATTCTTGAGCTGCTCAAATATCACGGCATTACCGAGATCGTCATTACCCTCCAGTACATGCCCTCCGTCATCCAGGACTTCTACGGCGATGGCAGCGGTCTCGGCCTCAATATCACCTATGTCGTCGAAGAAATGCCGCTCGGCACCGCCGGCGGTGTCAAGAACGCCGCCTCCCACCTCGACGACACCTTCCTCGTCATCAGCGGCGACGCCCTGACCGACTTCGACCTCCAGGCCGCCGTCCAACACCACACCACCGTCGGCGCGCTCGCCACACTCGCCGTCTATCCCGTTCCCAACCCCCTCGAATATGGCGCAGTCGTCAGCGACGAAAACGGCCGCATCACCCAGTTCCTCGAAAAACCGGATTGGAGCGCCGTCCGCTCCGACAGGGTCAACACAGGCATCTACGTGCTCGAACCCGCGGTACTGGACCATATCCCCGACGATGTCGCCTACGACTTTTCCACCGAGCTCTTCCCCGATCTCCTGCATCAAGGGGAGCGCCTGCAAGCCTTCGTGGCCGAGGGCTACTGGTGTGATGTCGGCACAATCGGCGAATACATGCGCGCCAACGCCGACCTCATCAGCGGCAAAGTCTGGCTGCCTCGACCGCTCGGCCATACAGCGCCTGTGGAGGCCGCCGAACTAGCCAAAGCCGCGACCGACGACGGGCGCGACGCGCCCCCGCTCGCCGGCGCGCGCCAACGCGGCGAGTTAATCCTGGGCGTCGATGTGGAAATCGCCGCCAGCGCGCGTATTGACGGGCCGGTCTATCTTGGCAACGGCGTCAAAGTCAAAGAGGGCGTGACGATCCAGGGGCCCTGCATAGTCCGCGACTACACCATCATCGACCGCTATAGCCGCCTGGAGCACTGTGTCGTCTGGCGCAACACCTACATCGGCGAAACCTGCGAGCTATTGGGGGCGATCGTCTGCCGCCAATGCAGTCTCAAAAGCGGCACCATCGCCTATGAGGACGTCGTCATCGGCGACAACTGCGTGCTGGACGAGAACTGTGTCGTCCATCCCGACGTGAAACTGTGGCCGAATAAGCGCATCGAGCCCGGCGCAGTCGTGCGTGAAAGCATCATCTGGGGCAGTCGCGGCCGCCGCTCTCTTTTCGGCTCGGCCGGCGTCAGCGGCGTTGTCAACGTCGATTTTACGCCCGAATTTGCCGCCAAGCTCGGCAGCAGCCTCGGCGCAAACCTCCCGCGCGGCAGTTACGTCGCCATCAACCGCGACTCTCACCGCAGTTCCCGTATGCTGATACGCGCCCTCATGAGCGGTCTGTCCAGCGCCGGCGTCGACGTCTGGGACCTCGGCGAAGTGCCCGTGCCCGTCGCCCGCCATTTCGTGAGGACGCACGCCGCCGCCGCCGCCGGCGTCCACATCCAACTCAGCCCCCTCGACCAGCGCGTCGTCGATATCCGTTTCATGAACAGCCGCGGCCTCGACCAGAGCCGGGCCACCGAACGCTCCGTCGAACGCAGCTTCTCTCGCGAAGACTTCCGCCGCGCCTTCCTCGACGAAGTCGGACAGATCGAATATCCCGCCGACCCCACCGAAAGCTATATCGAGAGCTTTCTCGCCTGCGTTGACAGTGACCGCATCCGCGCAACCTTCACCCAGACCCATCCCCAAATCGTTGTCGACACCTCCCACGGCCTCGGCGGCGATACCCTGTCGACCATTCTCAATAACCTCGATGTCGACTATCTGCCTTTGAATGGACCAAAACTGGGCGCCCTGCGCGACCAGTTCCGCCATCAACTCCAGCATATGGCCAAAATCATGGGCGTCCTCGATGCCGGTGTCGGCGTCAAACTCGACGTCGGCGGCGAGAGGGTCTTTCTGATTGATGAGAGTGGCGAGGTGTTGGACGATCTGACAGCGGCGCTACTGCTGTTGGAGTTGGCCATGTACGCCAATCCCGGCGCCAAGGTCGCGCTGCCGGCGGTTCTGCCGCGGGCCTTCGAAACCGTCGTCAACCGCTACGGCGGACAGACTGTTTACACCCAGAACGATCTGCGGGATCTGATGCGGGCGGCGGCTGAGGACGTGCTGTTTGCCACCGATGGAGCAGGCCATTTCATCTTCCCCGATCTACAGCCGGTTTCCGACGGACTGCTGGCGACCGTGCGGCTGCTCGAATATCTTGGCCTGCGTCAGGCAGCGGTCAGTGAAATCGTCGCCGACCTGCCGCCGTTCTTTATGGCGCACCATCGGGTCGATTGCCCGTGGGAAGCAAAGGGTACCGTCATGCGCCTGCTGAATCAGAGCTACCAGGGCGATGGCGTCGTCACCATTGATGGCCTGAAGATCCACCTCGGCACCGAGGAGTGGGTCCACATCGGCCCCAACCCCGAGCGCCCCCTATTCGAAATTCGGGCCGAAGCCGGCGACCCCGAACGGGCCACCGCCCTCGTCAAAGAACACGGTGATCAGCTTGTACAGTGGATTGTGGCCAATGACCGGTGAAGCGCCGGTGAGATATGGGTGACAGTCGCAGTCGATACGGAAAGGCACGCGCCCTAATCGTTCTTCAGCCCCGGTACATACACCTCATATAAAAGGTCTTGAAGGTCTTGGCTGACAGTGCTGCCCCCGCTGCTGTCGCTCGCGCTGCTACCGCTGGTGCCGTTACTGTTGCCGTTACTACTGCTGTCACTACTGCCCCCGTCACTTCCATCCCCGTCACCACTATCGCTGCTGCTGCGGATCCAGACCCGCAGCCGGTGGCTGCTCGAGTAGTTGCCGGCGTTGTCCTTCGCCCAGTAGCGAATATTGTGAACGCCGTCCTCCGAGATAGTGAACGGCTCACTGTACAGTACGACCGAACCGTCATTAATGACATAGGCCATACCCCAGACGCCGCTGGTGGCGTCGTCAGCTTCGATGGTGACCTCGACCGGCCCACTGAAGAACCCGCCCGCAGTGGGAGTAGTAGCAGGCGTAGGTGAAGGCGTAGGTGTAGGTGTAGGCGAAGGCGTAGTGTTCTGTTGCTCGTCAGAAGTATCGGCGCTGGAGGTATCGGGTGTCAACTGAACGGCCCGGGCCTGAATAGTCGGCGCGGTCCGGTCAACGCGCAGTTCGCCGGATGCGCTTTCCCCCTGCAATCCTGACCGGTCTTTGGCCTGAAAGCGCACAGTGTACGTGCCGTCAGCCACGTCGGCCAGAGCCGCCGAGAGCTTCTGAGCGGCCAGGTAATCGTTGGGCAAGCTGAATTGGGCCGTCTTCTCCTCGTCGTTCAGCAGCAGCTTGCCGCTGTTCGTGTCCAGCCCGCTGCTAAAGTCCTGCACAGGGACTGAAATCAGGACAGGCTGTCTCGTCCACCAGCCCTGCACGTGCTCCAAATCGCCGAACACCGGCGGCTGCTCACTGCCAAATTCGATCTGCTTGGTGACGACCGGGCTGGCATTTCTGGCGGTATCGAACGCGATCGCGGATACCGTTGATGTGCCGCTGTTGGGAAGCGCCCAATCGATCGTCGTTCTTGTTGATATGTTTTGTAGCTGCCACACCTGTACCCGATCCAGAGCCAGATCGACCTCTCCGTGCCATTTCACGCGGAATTCAACCCCCTGCGCCGGATCAAACAAATGGAAGTCGACGGGGATCTCGACGTATTCCCCCGTACCGGTGAAATCACTCGGCCAGATGTCGCGCAAACCCAATCCCAAAGTCCCGCCCTTGTCGGTAACATCCAATTGGGCGATGGGCTGATCCGGCAGCACATCGTCGTCTCCGTCATCGACAGGTTCACCCCTGCGCAACCGGAAAAGGGCGCGGTAGGTCGCATTGTGGGGGAGGTCGGTAGTGTATGGGCCATACCACCAACCCGTCTCATGATCATCGGCTCTCGCTTCAATCGTTTGACTGCCATCGGCGGCCGCTTCATCGACTTTTTCTCCGGTGGTGCTGTGGAGATTTTCCCCCTGCCAGGTCCAATTATTGCTGAGGTAGATACTGGCGCCCTGTTCCGGTACGGCCAGCGTAAGGTTGGCCCTCTGCACCTCTACCACCGATGGCGCCTCGAAAGTCGGCGCAGCAGGTGCGTCCCAGTCGATCTCCAATGATTTCTGCTCCTGCAACGCATTGCTGAGCGTCAGCGAAATCGTGATCGCACTTCCGCTCGTGAGATCAGCGCTGCGCAGCCAGACCGCGCCGATGGGCAGCGCGTCCGGGCCTGGGTCGAGGTCGACGGTGCCGGATAGAGGCTCCGAGGGCACCAGCGCGCCCCAGCGCAGACCGCCGGCCGGGAAAAAGCCTTTCAAAGACAGGCCGGTAATGCCGCCGATCGCCTGCGTCGGTTGGCGGGCATTCTGTAGTGTGACGTCTGTGTAGTAGTGGCCGAGAATCTGGCGATAGGTCTGGCCGGCCTTGGCCCGCCGCACCGCGCCCCACTGGCTGAGACCGTAGCCGTGGCCCCAGCGCACCTCACCCAGGCCGGTCTCGTCCGGAACTGACTGCAGATAGGCAACCGCCGGATTGGTGAGCGTCGGATGGCTGTTTTTGGCGCTGTACATGGCAATAATCGGCGCGTCCGTGCTGTCGCCCGTATGTGCCAGGTATTGGCCTGCTGTTTTGCTGACCGCCGCATCCGTGGAAGTGAAGCGATTGTTGCACATCATCTGGAAATTGGCCCAGTCGGTCACGTCATAGTAGCGCCGGTTACGTAAGATCTGGTACCAGGCATAGGTGCGGGTGGCGACGGCCTGGGCGGCCAACGCTTCCGCTGGCCAGGAGATGGGAACTTCCGCGGGGACGGAGCGGGCAACATACTCTTCGAAGGGGATGACGTCCACCTGCCAGTCAGGAACGTTGCGGCAGTTGTTTTCCGGATGGTGGGCCACGCGAATCGTCTCCGGATAGTTCGCCGTCGCAATCTTTAACTCTGCCGTCTCCAACTCAGCAGGATTGTCGTCCGGCAGCAGGTTCTCATCGCGTATAATCGATCTGTCGGTTGCGTCGTAAGTGGCGGGGCGTATGCTGTTGGCATCGAGTTGATCGAAGCGCAGCCGGTTGCTGCGCCCCGTCTGCCAGCGCGGGTTGTGGCCGGGAATACGCTCGCGCACCCGGCCGGTCGCCCGTTCGATCACATAAATTTCCGCCAGACCGATCGTCTCCGTTCCCGTCGGCACAACCGTTATCGCCATCAGCGTGCCGTCCGGGCTGATACGAGGTCTGCCGAAATGGGATCCGGCCCGTTCCAACACTGTCTGCCCGTCTATGGTCAACGTCTGGAATGTGAGGGGACCCGAAATCCGGATATCGACCGGCAGCGCCTCACCATCGTCCAGCGCCCCGACCATCAGCGACGGTATGACCTGCTCGACGATCGTATACATGGAAACGCCGAATAATGAGATGAGGAGGCCGACGAGAAGGAGGCGGCGTAAGGAAAATCCTGACTTCATGACTACCGTTGTTGGTGATTGATCGTTAGTATCCGAAACTGTGCTCGTGAAACGAGCCACTAATAACTATTGTAACAGGAACGCGACAATTTATGCATTTGGCTTTGCAGGAAGGTGAGAGGTACAATCGCGAACGTGAGGGTGTCTATTCCAATGCGTCCCTCAACCGCGGGCCGCCGGACACCCCAGACGCGTGCCGGGCGGCGGACTTGTCAGAGATCAATTGGGTGAACGAACAATTCCGCATCCCGATCCTATCCTCTTCCCCATTGGAAACCCAAAAACTCGGCGAACTGCTGGGGCGGACCATCTGTACTCCGCTGCTGCCTGGCCTCGGCGACCGGCCGCGAACCACCGGCGCTGTAATCGGCCTCGTAGGCGAGCTGGGCGCCGGCAAAACCACTTTTGCCCAGGGCCTGGCCAGAGGTCTGGGTGTGCAGGCGCACATCACCAGCCCTACTTTCACCCTTATCAACGAATACACGTCCCCTACCGAAAACGTGCATTTGTTCCATGTCGACAGCTATCGGCTAGCGGCCGACGAAGATTCCCTTGCCAACGAGATTTACGACTTGGGAATGGATGAAATTTTCGATGCCGTCGAGGAGGAATCGCTCG
Organism: Caldilineaceae bacterium; assembly: GCA_965116395.1. Classification (GTDB taxonomy): domain Bacteria; phylum Chloroflexota; class Anaerolineae; order Caldilineales; family Caldilineaceae; genus Bin5. Next base: position 1,761,793 of record OZ220684.1, on the reverse strand, counting down.
ACAACGGGGAGCTGCCGCCCGAACCCGCTGCCCAGCGTCACGTCGTGGTAATTGAATGGGCCGATCGCCTTGGCGACCTGCTGCCGGCCGACCGCCTGATGCTCCGTTTCGACAGCACCGCAGGCGCCGGCGGCCGCACCCGTGCGCACCTGCAAAAGCCCGAGACTGATCAGACGCGGCCGGCCTGTGAAGCAACTGGCGGCTGCCCCCAAGCCACAGACCACGACGGTTCGGAGCGGATGCTGTCCTTCTGCGCCACCGGTCCGCGCAGCAGCGCCTTGCTTTCGGCCCTGCAGTCGGAACTGCCGAAGGCCATGGCCGGCCTCCCAAAGACGAGGGACCAGGTGTTGACCACGAACGACAGGGATCGAGAAGCCGATGGCGTCCGATAGCAATCAGGTAAAGCACTGGATGACGCCGAATCCGTATACCTGTCAGATAGAGGATTCCCTGGCCGATGCCCGCGACCTCATGGCAGAGTATCGCTGCCGCCGTCTGCCGGTCCTGGATGAAAGCGGCCACCTGATCGGCATCGTCAGCTTTGGTGATCTGCGCCAGGCCGCCCCGTCCAGCGTAACCACGCTGAGCCTGTTCGAGATCAACTATTTTTGGGCGAAGCTGCCTGTCAGCGACGCCATGACCACCGACCCGGTTACGGTTGCGCCCGACAGTTCGATTCATGTCGCCTGCCGTCTGATGCTGGACAACAGAATCGGCGGGCTGCCCGTGATTGTAGAACGTAAAGTCGTCGGCATCTTCACCACGACCGACGTTTTGCGCTATGCCGTCGAGCACTCTTCCTAGATTGGCCTCTGTCTCGTGGCCGATTCTGCCCTCACCTTGGGGCGGGCGACTGGTCACCGTATCATGGAGTCATCAATGCACCTCAGATTGGTAAGAGAAATCATGAGCGCACCGGTAATCACGACTGATCCGGACGCGCTGGCTGTTGATGCCGCCGAGTTGATGGAGGAAAACAATGTGCGCCGCGTCATTGTCATCGACCCCGACGGCTACATGTGCGGGATCGTGACAGACGCCGACGTTCTGGAGGCGGAAACCGCCGAAAGCGTAGCCAGCCGCTACGATCCGGGCCTAGACGAAGTGTGGCTGACGGTGCGGGATGTGATGACCTCCGACGTAATTGCCGTCGGGCCGGAAGCATCAATCGGCCAGTTGGTGGAGAAGTTGATGGAGACCAAGATCGGCGGCGTCCCCGTGGTTCAAGCGGAGAGCCCCAACGGCGCGAGGCTCCTGCCCATCGGCATCGTTACCGAGACCGATATCTTTCGCCTGATCAGCGAAGCCTGGCGCGCCGACAAAACGTCGAACGCCAGCGATTCGTAAAGCCCTGCCTCTACCCCCTCAAATAAGCCGTTCTCCACGCCCCTCCGTGGAACAAAGCATTCAAGGTGTCAACGTGATTCTGCGCGCCCCTTCGCGGTTCAAAAAAAGCAGGCAACAACCAACAACCAAGCTACAGCCCTCAATCCCTCTGGGCAAAAAAGCCCTCTCACCACTATCCACTATCCACTGCAGTTACCGACCACTAACCATAAAGCATTACTATAGTGAAGTGTTATGGATATTTGCACGATTCAATGGTGACGGATATAGTGGGATAAATATAAATGTTTCACTTATTGAATTAGTTTTCCAATTGGATTAGTTGAAAGCAAGAAAATTAATTCAGAGGATGGCTTGCAAGGTGACGGAAGGGCCTGTAGCGCAGACGGTTAGAGCACTGCGCTGATAACGCAGGGGGCCGTGGTTCGAGTCCCCGCAGGCCCACCAAAGTGTCCCCCGTACCAAAAACTCCGCTCTTCAGGTCAACCTCGTCAATCGGAAGATTGAGTAGACAAAGGAGTCTAGCATTGTCAAGTGTCACAAATAACCGAGTGGAGATTATAACGGCCATCCGTCCCCGTACGCGGAAAATTACAGAATACGCCAAGAGGGCAGAGGAAGCGGGCTGGCATGGCATCGGGATTCTTGATAATCAGAACCTGTGCGGGGACATTTACGTTGCTTTGGCGTTGGCTGCTTGTGCTACCGAGCGGATCCAGCTGAGCACGGATGTGACGAACCCAGTGACCCGCCACCCGGCGGTGACTGCGGGGGCGATTGCGAGCATTCAGGAGGCGTCGGAGGGGCGAGCGGTGCTGGGAATCGGGCGGGGGGACTCGGCGCTGGCGTTCGTCGGACACGCTCCCGCCTACGTGAGCGTACTGGACAGCTACCTGAAAGCCCTGCAGGCCTACCTGAAGGGAAGTAGCGTGGCCTTCGATGACCTGCCATACTGGCGCGACATGGCCCCTCGCGCTGATACGTTGAAGCTGGCGGACGCCCCCGCAGACAGCAGGCTCAGATGGCTCGACCCCCGCGACAAGAAGGTGCCCGTGGCCGTTGCAGCGAGCGGGCCGAAAGTAATCGGAACCGCGGCGAGACACGCCGACATTGTCATGCTCGCGTTGGGGGCAGACCTCAGGCGGCTGCGGTGGGGATTGGAGCAGGCCCGAACCGCGCGTCGTGAGGCAGGGCTTGAGCCGGACGGAATCCGGTTCGGCGCCTACCTGAACATCGTGTGCCATCGGCAGGTGGAGGCGGCCCGCGAGATGGTCCAATTCCTGGACACATTCGTGCGGTTTTCGGTGATGCACGGGAAGACGCACGGACCGGTAACGCAGGAGCAGAAGGAAGTTCTGACGAGTCTGCACAAGGAGTACAACATGCGGGACCGCACCGTATCGGTTGTTCCACCCGCGGAGTTCGTCGACCAATTTGCGATTGTCGGTCCACCGGAAACGTGCATCACACGGATCCAGGAGGTCATCGACCTGGGGATAGACAGGATAGTGTTGCTGGGCCCGACCGTGGATGCAACCGAGGATGAGGATAAGCAGTGCGCGGAACTGTTGGTGCAGGAAGTGCTGCCGGCATTTTCAGGGTGAGGTCCCAGCCCGCCAGGCGCGTGGTCGGGCGCTTGCGGAGGGAAATCTGGCTGTTCCCCTGGCGACTGGTGTTCCACTGAAAACTAAGAACTGACTACTAAAAACTGCAGTTCCGGGCGGTCGGCCGCAAGCGGCCTCCCTTGTGCAGGGGCTGCGCCCCCGCAACGCCCCCCTCCAAAAACATGCCTCACCGACCGTGTTTACTCTTCCCCAGCATCGTGTCTGGCGAACGGAGTCTACTCCCCCACTTGCCGCCTCAACCCACCGACCATCGACCGCTAATCTCCGCTGTTCCCCTGACGACTGATGTTCCACTGAAAACAAAAAACTGAAAACTAAGAACTGCAGTTCCGCGCCCCCGCAACGCCCCCCTCCAAAAACATGCCTCATCCACCGTACGCCGTGATTCCAGCTGTGCGTCCCGTCCAGGGTGGCGCAGGCCAACCAATATCGTGCCCGTAGGGGCACCCCTTGTGGGTGCCCTCTCTTATAGGCTTCACTCCGCTGATGAAACGTCGACACTTTTCCTCTGGCCCTGCACAGGAAGGATCACAAAACATACAATTCCCATCTACAATGGTCCCGTTCACCAACCTCCATCCACCGCCGTCCGCCAGTCCTCCGGCGTGTCCACATCGGCCAGCCACTCGCCCGGCGTCTCGATAGCGCTGACCTCCTCCGCGTGCCGCCGCAGCAACATCCCCCCGCCCCGATCACCCTGAACCTGCCTCAACTGGCCAAAGTAACGCCGGTCAAAGACCGCCGGCGCGCCGCGTACCGCCCCGGCCACGGCCACAGCCGCCAGATCGCTGCCGCCCCGCCATGCCTGCCACAGCCGCCGCAGCAGCGCCGCCGGCAGACGGGGCTGGTCCACCGGTAGAAACAGGGCCGCCTCACACGCGGCCGGCAGCGCCTCCACCGCGACGCGCACCGAACCCGCCTGCCCATCCTGCCAATTCGGGTTGAAAACGACACGCAAACGTCCGCGCCCCGCCTCGCGCAACGGGGCCAGCGCGGCCTCCACCTGCTCAGCCACCGCGCCGGTAACCACAACCGTTTCCGACGCGCCGCTCTCGAGTGCAATGCGCGCCGCGCGCGTCACCATCGGCTCACCCTGCCAGCGCAGCAGCTGTTTCGGCTGCCCCATCCTGCGGCTTTCCCCGCCGGCCAGCACGATAGCTGTCGTCGCGCCCCAGCGCTCGCGGACAGCCGTCCGGCTCTCCGTCCCCACCGCACCGATGAGCGCCGGCTGATTCTGCTGTGACAACCGCTGCGCGATCAGCCGGGCAGCCGCCAACCTGGGCGCGCTGTCCGCCTTGTTCAGAAGCGGTATCAGCCTCGCGCCCGCAGGCGGCCTCTGCGATACATAGGAGGCGTCCTGTTCTTCCCTCGCATAGGGTTCGACCAGTAGGCGGCCGAGCATGCCCGCAGTCAGCCGCGTCGACGCGTCCTCTTCTTGCAGAAGCGCGCGCACCTGTTCGGGCCGGTGTACGTAAGGTGCGTCCAGAGGAAGCCCCAGACCATCGAGGCCTGCGATCGGAACCAGGTGGGTTGTGCAATCGGGAATCACCGGCTCGTGCGAGGCGGGCGCCTTCACCGGGCGGCGGCGGCTGCCATCGCCTTCAATCGCGATCAGGCTGATGCCCAGATCTCCGGCCCGCGCCGCCAACGCATCCACAACTCGCGGAGGAAGTCCCTGACGTTTGGATCTTGTCGGAGAGGCGGTTGTTGCTTTGCCGCCGGCTTCAGCGGTCCGGCCATTGGACGGCGACCAGATCAGGCAGTGCCCGTGCCGCGCCAACTGTGCCTCCAGCGCAGCCCAGTCAACTGCGTCAGACCTGTCCGGCCTTACTTCAAGACGGGCCTGCGCCTGCTCCGCCTGGGAGGCGAATATATGGGTGGTCGTGGTGGTGACGACGCGGCGACCGCCGGCAACGGCCTCATCCGCCAGCCGGAAGAGCGCGCTCGTCTTGCCCCCGGCGCCGACCAGCGTGACAACCGAAAGTTCATCCGACGGCAGCCGCAGAGCATGATGGAGTTGCATGGGAAGCACCTAAGTTCTCAGTCGCAAGTCGCAGCCGCCGCCGTTACCGAAAACTAATAACTGAAAACTAAGAACTGCCTGCCGTCTGCCCCCAATGACCGTCGATCTCTCTTTCCTTGTCGCGCATCGCCAGCAGCAACGCGTCCTGATCGACCGGCAGGGCCAGGCAGCGAACGCCGACCGCGTTGCAGATGGCATTGGTAATCGCCGGGCTGATCGGGATCGAGCTGATCTCGCCCACCCCCTTGGCGCCGTACGGCCCGTCTGCCGTCGGATGTTCGACGATGTGGCTGTCCATTTTCGGCGTCATCTTGATGCCCGGCATCTTGTACTGGCCCAGGCGCTCGGTCCAGGGGATGCCATTCTCGACGATATAGTTCTCAGTCAGCGCGTTGCCAATGCCCATTACGATCCCGCCTTCGATCTGACCGAGCAGGCTCAGGGGATTGATGGCCCGGCCCACGTCGTGGGCAGAGATCACCCGCTCCACCGCCACCTCGCCGGTGTCGGTATCCACGCTCACCAGCGCCGCGTGGACCGCGTAAGAGAAGGCGAAGTGCATATCGCCCCCCGTCCCCAGCGGCTGCGTCTGCGGCGCCCAGTATTCATAGCGGATCTTCGGCAACCGGTTCTCGGCCAGCAGCGCGTTGACCGCATCGGCGAAAGAGATGCTGCGGATCGATTGTGGCAGCGTCTTCCCCGTACTGCCGTTCGTGCCGTTGGCGCCTTCTACCGGCAGCTCCGCCCCATACATCTGCGCCAGGCGCTTCTCATCCACATAAGCCAGCCCCTCATGGAAGGCGATGACGTCCGGGTGCGTGTCGAATTTCTCGGCGAGAACGGTCTGCATCTGCTGGCGCATGGCTCGCGCCGCCAGGCGGGCGGCGTTGCCGCTGACATAGGTCTGGCGGCTGGCCGTGGAAGGGCCGCCGTCGGGCGTCAGGTCCGTGTCCATTACCGTTACATGCACCTTCTCGAAAGGCAGCCCCAACTCCTGCGCGGTGCAGGCCGCCAGCACGCCGACCAGATTCTGCCCCATCTCCGCGCTGCTCGTGCGGATCGCCGCAGTGCCGTCGGTGAAGACCTCCACCTCCGCCTCCGACTTGTCCGGCGCGCCGCCCCCCAGGCCGGTATTCTTGTAGCCGGCCGCGATGCCCCAGGCGTAGCGCTTTCTGCCGATCTGAAACGAAGTCCAGGGGTCGGAAGACAGTGAACTCGGACCGCCGTCCTCTGACGTTCTGATCTCCTCCTCCACCAGGTCAAGGCATTCGAGCAGTCCCACGCTCTCGATCAGTTCCTGGCCGGTGGCCGTCTCCGTGCCGACGCGCATAACGTTTTTGCGCCGTAACTCTGCCGGGTCCATGCCCAGTTCTGCCGCCAAAATGTCGAGATTGCTCTCTACCGCAAAGGCCGACTGCGTGACGCCAAAGCCCCGAAAAGCGCCGCTGGGCGCGTTGTTCGTGTACATGGCATAGCAGTCGATCTTGGCATGCGGCATCACGTACGGGCCGGTGGCGTGCGTAGTGGCGCGGGTCATCACCTTCTCGCCCAGGCTGGCATAAGCCCCGCTGTCGCCGTAAAGTTCCGCCTCCACCGCAAGTAGCGTGCCGTCGTGCATGGCGCCCGTCTTGATGCGGATGATCGTGCTGTGACGCTTGGGATGGAAAATCAGGCTCTCCTGCCGGCTGTAAAGAATTTTGACCGGGCGGCCCGTCACCTGCGCGCCCAGCGCCGCATGGATCTGTCCCGCAATGTCCTCCTTACCGCCGAATCCTCCCCCCATCAGTGTGCCGATCACGCGCACTTCCTCGTCGGCCAGGCCCAGGCTCTTCGCCACCTGCCGCCTGTCGCTGTATGGGATCTGGCTGCCCACATAGACGGTCAGCTTGTCGCTATCGTGGTCGGACGCGCCCGGCTCCTTACTGGTGGATGGGCGGGTCCCGTTATAGCCCGCCGGCACCGCCAGCGCGCATTCCGGCTCCAGGAACGCGTGCTCGGTCATCGGCGTGCGGTACGTGCGCTCGACGACGATATCGGCGTCGGCAAACCCCTGTTCCACGTCGCCCTGACGTACCTTGATATGCTTGAGCAGATTCCCGGTGGGACGGTCCGGGTGCAGCTGCGGCGCGTCCGGCTGCAACGCATCCCGTGGATCGGTGACCGCCGGCAGCGCCTCGTACTCCACCCGGATCAGCCCCAGCGCCTGCTGCGCCATCTCCGCCGTCTCAGCCACCGCCAAGGCAATCGCGTCCCCCACATAGCGGGCCGGAAAGCGTCCCCCCGCGAAGACCGGCCAGTCATTCTCGACCAGCCCGTGACGCGGGTCGCCCGGCACGTCGGCATGGGTCAGCACCGCGTGGACTCCCTCCAGCGCACGTGCCGCCGCGGTGTCGATTTCGCGAATATGGGCGTGGGGGTGTTCGCTGCGCAGCGTAGCGCCGAACAGCATCCCGTCGAAGGTGTAGTCATCCGTGTAGAGAGCCGCCCCCGTCACCTTGTCGACCGCGTCCGGTCGCTCCAATGGTTGACCGATCTGCGAAAGCGGCTCTATCACCGCCGGCAGCTCCGCCTCCGGCATTGTACCGGTGCGCATGTACTCGCCCGCAGCCTTCACCGAGTTGATGATCGCGGTGTACCCGGTGCAGCGGCAGTAAGTATCCTTCAAGCACTCTTTTATCTCCTTATCCGACGGGTCCGGGTTCTCGTCCAGCAGCGTCGTCGCCTGCATGATGAACCCGGGCGTGCAGAAACCGCACTGCGTCGCCCCGTGGCGGATGAACGCGGACTGCAGAGGATGCAGCTCGAGCGCATGGCTGGAGCCATTCTGGGAGCATGACCGGGTCTGGGCCAGCCCCTCGATCGTCGACACCTGCGCGCCCTGCGCCTTGAACGCCGGGTAGATGCAGGAATCAACCGACTGGCCGTCAACGATGACGGTGCAGCAGCCGCACTCCGCCTCATCACAGCCGATCTTAGTGCCGGTCAGCCCCAGATCGTAGCGCAAAACCTCCGCCAGATAGCGGCTGGGCGGTACATCGAGAGCATGCTCCGTACCATTGACGGTCAGAGTGAGTTGTGTCACTTAAATGGCTCCTGTCGGCGTGTACAAAAAGTGGTTCGTGACGGGACGCTTTCGGGGTCGCAGTCCGCCAGCCACTGCAAGTTGTAGTTACAGGTGGTTCAGATACAGCTGTGGATCGTTCAGAAATCCTCGCGTCACGCTCACGTGCTCCAATGATTCCCAGGACACGGGCTCGGGCGGGGACTGGTCAAAGTTCAGAATCGTGGCCCCGGGGAAGGCCATCAATATCGGGGAGTGAGTGGCAATGATAAACTGGGCGTCGCGGGCGACCATCTCCTTCAGCAACGCCAGCAGCCCCACCTGGCGCAGGGGCGAGAGCGGCGCCTCCGGTTCATCCATCAGATAGAGGCCGTTGGGCACAAAGCGGGACTGGAAAAGGGCCAGAAACGCCTCACCGTGCGAGTGTCCGTCCAGCCCTTCGCCATAGCGTTCTTCAATCGCGGCCAGCTGGCCGGAGTAAGCCATCTTCGCCAGGCCCTTGGCGTAGTCGGAGCGGCCTTCGTACTCCGCGTCCACGTTGGCCATCTCCGTCTGCAGTTCCGCCTGCATCTGGGCGATGCGCTTGGCAAAGCCGAAGAAGTCTTCAGCCCGCAGATAAAAACCGCGCCCGCTGCGTTTGGTCCAGCCCAGGCGCAGATGTTTGGACAACTGCCGCACCGCCGCCAGCGATGGGTCGTTGCCGGCCTCCTCAGCGCCCACCGTCGGCAGGCGCACCGTGGTAGCCAGCGCTTCGAGAAATGTGGATTTGCCGCTGCCGTTTTCGCCAACCAGAAAGGTCACAGAACTTTCGAACTGCACCTTCTCCAACCGGGCGATCACCGGCACATTATAGGGGAATGTCCCTTCTTGAGGGAACGAGGGCCGTTTTTCAATCGAGGTGAGGTGGATCATAGCCGTGGCACCCCCGCATCACTGCCGGAACAGCGGCTGCTGATCGGTCGCTGCATTGGCTACGTTTCCTCCGCCTGTGTTGGCGCGTCATTCATGCGAGCCCTTTCCACCGCCGCCTGCAGCACCCTCCTCAGCAGCACGCCAATCATCTCGCGGCGATACTCCTGCGACGCGCGGTACTTGCTGGTCCGCAGCCTGGCCTGCTCCTGCGCCGCGGCAACGGCATTCTCCACGGCCGCGTCGTCAAATACTACCGCTGCTGTCAATGCCTCCTCCGCGCCGCTGGCGCGAAAGGGGGTCGGGCCGGCCGGCCCAATCGCGATCACCGCGTCCTCAACCCGCCGCAGATCTACATCCAACTGGACCCTGGCCGCGATGCCCAGGACCGGCAGCGCCACACCCTGGGGCCGCATTATGCGGTCGAAGGCGTTGCCCGCCCGCGCCGCAATCGGGCGAAAGCGGAACGCGTGCAGCATCTGATCGGGGGCCAGGCGGTTGCGGCCGGGGCCGGCAAAAATGGAGAGCAGCGGCTGCCACCTATTGCTACCCCCGTGCCCGGCGATCTCGACCTCTGCCTCCAGCGCCAGCAGGCCAATCGTCCCGTCCGCGGCCGGCAGCGCGTGCGCCACATTCCCGCCCAGCGTCGCCACATTGCGCACCTGCGGCCCGCCGATCACACCGCAGCTTTCGGTCAGGCATCTGGCCTGGGCGCGCAGCAGCGGGCTGCTCTCGATCTGGGTATGGGTGATACCCGCACCCAGCACGATCCAACCGTCCTCCAGCGCGACGCGGTCGATGCCGGCGATCTTTGTCACATCCACCAGCACTTCCGGCGCAGCCGCGTGTTCCGCCTCCATATCGAGGATCAGGTCGGTGCCGCCGGCGATGATGCGGGCTTTGTCTTGGTGCTGATGCAGCAGTGAGAGCGCATCAGCAACCGTTGTAGGCGTATGGTAAGCTCGCCACCGGGCCATTGTGCAAATCCTGGTCAATGACTGAAAAAAATTAGACGGAGTATAGCACAGAACCTTCCCTTCTGGAAACGCACGCGACTCCGGCGCGCATCCCATATTAATGTGTCGATTCGTAGCGCACTATTTCTCCGGCCCAGAAAATCCGCACCATCTCAGCCACAACTGATTCGCGACCTTGCCTCGGGCGAGCGTAGGGCTCTCGCTCCTTCGTTCTGGTCTATGGGCGGTCGGCCGCAAGCGGCCTCCCTTGTGCAGGGGCTGCGCCCCCGCAACGCCCCCCTCCAAAAACATGCCTCACCGACCGCTGCGCCTTCTTCGCCGCGGTGCGCCTGCTCGGCAGTGTGCCTGCCGCCAACCAACGACGTTTCAAATAACGCCTGCACAGCGCTAGCGGTGAAGGGTTGGTCAAGCATGGCGCCCAAAAAAGGGGGACCTGATGGCATGAAAACTGTGCTTCAACAGCCCTGTCCTTTCCGGATTCAGACAACGCCTGTTGTCGAGAAAAAAAGTAGAAGTTCCAGAAAATTTTATCTCCTTGACAAGCCAGGGCGATCTCGCTACGATTATATGCGCTTTAACGAAGGCCCGTCTGGTTCCTTCTTTTCAACCCCAAAGGAGAGAAAAATGAATCCACGACTGCGTATCATAGTATCTGCGGTCCTCTTCATCCTGCTCATCCCCATGATCGCGGCTTGCGGCGGTGCAGCGCCCCAAGCCGAGGAAGCGGCAGCCGAGCCTGAACAGGCGGCTGAAACTGAGAGTATGGCGCCGGAGTCAGATTCGGCCTACAACGAATCCCCCATGCTGGCCGAAATGGTCGCCAACGGGGATCTGCCGCCGGTCGATGAGCGGCTCCCGGCAGAACCGCAGGTGATTGAACCGGAGGACCGGATTGGCACATACGGCGGCACCCTTCGCTTCGGCGAGGTCAACCCAATCAATCTCTGGAGCTTCGCTACCCTGCGTATGAACGGGCTATTCCGCTATGACTTCAGCAACACCCAGATCTTCATGGATATCGCCAAAAGCTTCAGCTTCTCCGACGACTACACAACCCTGACCATCGAACTGCGTGAGGGCCATAAGTGGTCGGATGGCGAGCCGTTCACGACCGACGACATCATGTTTGCCTGGGAAGATGTCGCGCTCAACGAAGATCTCTCCCCTGCCGGGCCGAGGTCGATCTGGCGCGCCGGAGGTGAGCCTGCCGTCTTCACCAAGATCAGTGACACCGTGGTTGAAATCAGCTTCAGTGTGCCGTACCCGGTCATCATGAACTACCTGGGTCGCACCGGCGTGGCCACCGACAACAACGTCATCATGCCCAAGCACTGGCTGAAGCAATGGCATATCGACTACAACCCCGATGCGCAAGCACTGGCCGAGGAGGAGGGCTTTGAAACGTGGATGCAAGCCTTCAACTTCCACAACAGACCTCCCAACAACTTCCGGATCGACGGTCCTACCCTCTGGGCCTGGAAGAACGAAACACTCACCAGCGACCGCGCCATCGTTGTCCGCAACCCCTACTTCCACCAGGTGGACTCCGCCGGCAACCAGTTACCCTACATTGATCGCATCGAAGCCGTGATCACGGGCGACAAGGAAGTGCAGACACTCAAGGCAAGCGCCGGCGAGTTCGACTTCGAGACCTACTACATCGACATGAAGGATATGTCCGTCTTCCAACAAGGCGCCGAGCAAGGCAATTACCGCGTCGAATTCGCGCAGAACCTCTTCTCCGCCGAGTTGGGTCTGATGCCCAATCGCACCGTCAAAGACCCGGTTCTGAGGGAACTGTTCAACAACCGGGATTTCCGCATTGCCATGTCGATCAGTATCGACCGCGAAAGCATGAACGACACGCTCTTTTTCGGGCTGGGCAGACCTTTCCCGGCCACCGTCAATCCCGGTCTGAGCTTCTTCAAGGAGGAGTGGGCCACCACCCACGCCGAGTATGACCCGGAGCGGGCCAACGCGCTTCTCGACTCAGTCGGCCTGACCGAGCGCGACAGCGAGGGATACCGTCTGCGACCCGACGGCGAAGGCCGTCTGAGCATGCTGATCCACGTCGGTGTATCCGAAGGCCCCAAGATTGCCATGGCTGAATTGGTCCGGGATGATTGGGCCGAGGTCGGGCTTGAGGCAATTGTCGACAACATGGGAGAGCAGGGCGGACTGTTCTCGCAACGACTGGCCACCAATGACCTGCAGATTCCGACCTGGCATCTGGACAGAAATGCCTTGTTCGGTCGCTCCCTCGGCAGCAATTATGCTGTCGATCAGACCTCCTTCTGGACCGGAACGTGGAAGGACTGGTTCCGGACCAATGGTGAGGAAGGTGAGGAACCACCGGAAGAAATCAAGCGGCAGCGAGAGATCTTTGAGCAGTACAAACTGACCGCGGTCGGCACCGAGGATTTCGATAAGTATGGCGCGGAGTACTATGAGTACTTCACCAGCGAAATCCCGATGATCGGCACCATCGGTTTCACGCCGCGGCCGGTCATCATCAGCAATCGCCTCCACAACGTGCCCTTAGAGGGCGCCGCCTGGATCTCGGACAACAATTTCTACGCTCCGTTCGTGCCTTCACAGTGGTTTATTGAAGAATAGGACATAACAGAGAGAGCAGTGCAACACCCTGTTTTCGCCAAGAGCGAAAACAGGGTGTTCTTACTGTTCGTCTGTCCAACCGAGGAATCGCCGGCAACGGGGTGGGAAACGGCCCTTTTCAAATCTGCCACTCTCCGTTAGTATTCGATTCCAGCTAGGAAAACGATAAGAGAGCTGCCGCGAACTGATTCGTCTGCGATTGTGAGGGCCTGCTGCGCAGATGGAGGGAGAAGGTGCACCTTCTCCGAATCGATGCGCGTTACTGCCTCTCCCAGCTGACAGCCGTGCGTGACAGCGCTCCATATTAGTCAGCCTTTAACTTTGTTTCACTTCCATCAGAAGACAGAGAAAGGAGAGGCCGGGAACGCCTTCGGATTTTCCCGCGTCGATTTCATAATGGCTCAACCATACAAGAAGGTGACAAAGCCGGTACGTCTGGGTCTGATCGGTTGCGGCGGTATTGTGCGCATCAACCACATCTCCGTATATCTTGCCCTGCCGCAATCTGTAAACGTGGTCGCGGTGGCCGATCCGGTACCCGATAATCTCGAGTATGCCGGCAACACGCTTGAAGTGCCGCCGGCGCAAAGATATGCCGACTATCGCGACATGCTGGCCAACGCCGAGATCGACGCGGTTTCGATCGCCACACCGCACGCCCTCCACGCCGAACACGCCATCCACGCGGCCGAGGCCGGCGTGGCCGTCATCTCCGAAAAACCGATGGCCACCTCGTTGGAGGAGGCCGACGCGATCCTGGAGGCTGTCAATCGCAACGGTGTCCCCTATGCCATCATGCACAACCTGCTATTCTCCTTGCCCATGCAGGAAGCGCTGAGCCAACTGCGAACCGGGAAGGTGGGGAAGCCGATTTTGGGTCGTGGTCAATGCATGGGGATGAAACCGCCTGACTTTGGTGGCGATCATGCCAATCCTGCGATGGCCTGGCGCGCGCAACGGGCGGTTGGCGGCGGCTGTATCATCGATACCGCCTACCATGAGATCTACTCGGTCGAGGCGCTGATGGGTTCACCGGTAAAATATGTTGAAGCCAGAGTAAAAACAATGCACTTTGATATCGATGTCGATGACCTCGCCATCCTCCTCTTTGAACATGAGGACGGGGCCGTGTCCACGGTATCGGCATCATGGTGTTCGCCCGCGATAACACCTGAACGGGGGCGCTGGTGCGAAGTGCACACGAGCGACGGGTCGATTCGCGTCTATCATCGCGACGAGGAGCCGTTCTGGCACTATAACGGCGAGGAAGGCGGCTGGAACTCTCTGGATATACCCGAACCGACAGTCAAAGAGAACCCGGGCGTTGGCGGCCACTTTGGCTGCTACGCCGCGACATTCGAGGCGCTCGCCAGCGGATCGGAAATGCCGGTGACCGGTGAACAGGCGCGGCACAATCTGGCCATTATCGAAGCGGCGCGGCAGGCAACCGGCGAACGACGCGCGATAGGAGTTGAGTGAACATGCGACTTTATGTAGATGTACACTGTCATATCGGCACGACCATCACCTACGATCCTGCTGTCGGGCAGACCACCGGTCGCTGTCTGGCCCGCATGGCTGACACCGGTGTTGTCTCGGCCGTCGTAGGGCCGACCGCGGTCGGTTCGTCGCAGGTCAGGGGTGTGCTGGACACGAAAGATCAGAACGGGATTATCGTAAGGGCTTGCCGCCAATTTCCCGATCGATTTCCCATCGGCCTGGCCCTGATTGAGCTGCGCCACGGCCAGGTCGGAGTCGACGCCTTGGAAGAGACGCTGGTTGAAGGTGGTCTCAAGGGCATTATGTGGCATCCTTCCGGCATGACCTTCGAAAGACAGCTTTATCCTTTTCTCGAAGTGGCATCACTCGGGGGCGGGCTCTGCCTTCTCCATGAAAGTGCGGCTCGGACCGCTGCCTATGCACAGCGATTTCCCAACCTGATCTTCATCGTCCATGCCGGGGTCGGAGAGGAATTTGAGCTGTGTAAGCCGTTGGATAACGTCTGGTTTGAAATTGTACAAAGACCCATAGGCTCCAAATCGGACTGGGACCTGCCGCAACTGATCAACGAGCTCGGCAGCGAGCGGATTCTCTTTGGCAGCGACCTGCCCTACTATGACTATCGTATCCTGCAGGCACAGCTGGAATCCGCAGATATTGACGAGACAACGCGCGATCGTATCGCTTTCCATAACGCCGTGACGCTCATCCAGAGTGTGCGCCCCGACTGGGAACCGCCCCAGGAAGCGGCCGCCGCGCCGCAGAACTATTCGTATGAAGAGCTGTGGGCTCCCAAAGAGGCCGGCAGCGAAAGGTTGTTATAGATGCTGGACCAGGGGCTGCAGAATGGCCCCGCCACAGTTTCGGCCCAGTTTCGACACTTTTTCGACACAGTTTTCCAGCTTCATCGAGGGAACTCAGATTGAATGTCGAAGTTGCCAATTGGCATGCACTTCGTCGCAAACAGCCAGAAAAAGCGCTCCACAAATTAGAGAGGAAGCCGCGATGAAATTCGCCCTACTCGGTCACTCAGGACACCTGGACTACTACGAGCAGATGTTGCAGGATCTGCCCGATGTTGCCGTGGTCGCCGTCGCGCTGGCGATGCCGGGCGAATCGCTGGACTCTTTCGCCAACGCCCCTGGCGTGACGTCAGAGACAAGCAGGTATACCGAGTATGAGAAGATGCTGGATGAGGAAGCTCCGGATCTGGTGCAGATCTGCGTGCCGCCCCAGCAGGTTCCGGAATTCACCGAGCTATGCCTGAAACGCGGCATCGCCGTCATGACGGAAAAGCCGCTGGCCATGGATCTGGCTACGCTTTCCCACCTGTATACTGTCGCCAGTGAGGCCGGGACCCCGCTTGCTGCACTACACGGCTATCGTAGAATGAAATGGTTCGAGGCAGTTCGCGATGCGGTGCACGCCGGTCTGATTGGGGAGCCTCTGGGCAGCTTCAGTCAGATCTCCTACCGTTGGGGGGCCAGGCGGGCCGATCATTTTCGCCAGCGTGAGACCTTCCCCGGCATTGTCCCTTTTGTGGGCGTTCACGTCATCGATTGGCTCGTGTGGTCGCTGGGCGATGTATTCACAGAAGTCACCGGTTGGGAAACCGCAGCCGCCCATCCAGACTATCCGGGCTGTGCCAGCCAGGCCGGTTTTCTGCTGCGAATGCGCAACGGCGGGGTCGCGACTGTTATCCTGGACTTTCTGCGTCCTTCGAATGCGCCCAGCCATGGCGATGAGCGCATAATGATTTCCGGTACAGCGGGCGTTGTCGAAAGCATAGCCACTGAAGAGACCGCCAAGCTGATAAGCGAGCAGGCAGGGATATGCAATCTCGAGATTCCCAATACACCGAACTGGTACACGGCTTTTGTCAGTTCGGTTCAGGACGGATCTTTCGCCGGCGTTGAGGAGCTCTTTCGGATGACTGAGATTGCCCTCAAAGCCCAGCAGTCGATAGATGAAGGAGAGAGAATTTCCCTGTTGCAGTCTCCTTACGAGGGCAAGAAATGATCGGTTATATCGCCCAAAGACTACTCTACGCGGTTGTTACCTTTTTCTTCCTGAGCGTAGTCGTATTCATCATCATTCAACTGCCCCCAGGCGATTTTCTGACAAGCTATGTCGCGCGCCTGGAACAGGAGGGAGATATCATCGATGAGGCTGAAATCGAAGCCCTCAAGCGGGAATATGGCCTTGACGCCACCCCGCTAGAGAAGTACTTCCGCTGGTTTGGGCGATTCTTGCAGGGCGAAATGGGCCGCTCCTTCGAATGGAATCAGCCTGTGGAAAGGCTGCTGAAAGAACGTCTGCCTTACACAATACTGCTCTCGCTGATCACCCTGTTTTTCACCTATGTGGTTGCCGTGCCAATCGGAATCTACGTCGCCACGCGCCAGTATGGTTTCAGCGACTATCTGTTCTCAGTGCTTGGTTTTGCCGGGTTGGCGACGCCCAACTTCATGCTGGCGCTCATCCTCATGTTCCTGTTCTTCAAGTACTTCGGCATCAGCGTCGGCGGCCTGTTTTCTTCGGAGTATGCCCTGGCCCCGTGGAGCCTGGGCAAGATCTGGGATCTCTTCACCCACCTCTGGGTGCCTATCATCGTCATCGGCACCGCCGGCACTGCCGGAATCATCCGCGTCATGCGAGGCACCCTGCTGGATGAACTGAGCAAACAGTATGTCATCACCGCCCGCGCCAAGGGCGTTGCCGAAGGGAAGCTGCTGTTCAGGTACCCGGTGCGCATGGCGATCAATCCGATCGTCAGTACCGTCGGCTGGCAACTGCCGCGCATCGTTTCCGGCGAGACCATCGTCGCCATCGTTCTGAGCCTGCCGACCACGGGTCCTCTTCTCTTCAAGGCGCTTATCAGCCAGGACATGTTTTTGGCAGGAAGCATTGTGATGTTCCTGGGGATTTTGACGCTGATTGGCACTTTCTTGTCCGATATTCTCCTGATCGTTGTTGACCCACGCATCCGTTTTGAAGGAAAGGCTTGAGATGTCAACCGACGTAACAACCGGTGTTTCAAGCGTAGTCGGGACACAGGCGGCCGGGGTCACGGCCGAAGAGCGCTACTTCCTGGCTTCACAGTGGCAACTGATGTGGCGCAAGTTCAAAAGACACCGCTTGGCTGTGATTTCTACTGCCTTACTGGCCCTACTTTATTTCTTGGCGATAACGTATCAATTGTGGGTCCCGTATGGCCGCTTGACGAAACATGATGATTTTCTAAGCGCCCCTCCCTCCAGCATTCACCTCTTTGATAGTGAAGGTCGATTCCGGGGCCCTTTTGTATATGGGCTGGAAGGAGAAATCGACTTTGATTCCTTCACCCGCGTGTATACGGAAGACACCTCCCAGATTTTTCGCATTCGTTTTTTCCAGAAGGGCGAGTCTTATCGGTTCTTAGGGCTTTTCCCGCTCGACTTCCATTTCTTTCTGCCCGAGGAAGGAGGCGTGATCTTCCTATTTGGAACCGATATGCTCGGGCGCGATCTTTTTTCTCGGACATTGGCGGGGGCCCAGGTCAGTCTCTCCGTTGGGCTGGTTGGGGTTTCAATCAGCTTCATCCTTGGTTGTCTCCTGGGCGGCATCTCCGGCTATTTTGGAGGGACGACCGACATGTTGATCCAGCGTGTGATCGAGTTCGTGATCATCATTCCCACGATACCGCTGTGGATGGCGCTCAGTGCCGCTGTGCCCCCGGGCTGGTCGCCGGTCAAAATATATTTCTCGATCACCATCATTCTGTCCATTATCGGCTGGGCCGGGTTGGCGCGGGTTGTACGCGGCAAGCTGCTTGAGCTGCGCGAATCGGACTTTGTGATCGCGGCCAAAGTCGCCGGTTCCACCGATATGCAGATTATCGTTGAACATCTGCTGCCGGGATTTATGAGCTATCTCATCGTCCATCTCACCCTGGCCATCCCCAACATGATCCTGGGAGAAACCGCGCTCAGCTTCCTGGGGCTGGGCATTCGTGCGCCGGCGGTCAGTTGGGGCACGCTGTTGAAAGATGCGCAGAATGTCCGCAGCGTGGCAGTGCAGCCCTGGATGCTCATTCCTGGTCTGCTTGTGATCCTGACAGTGCTTCTGTTTAACTTTATCGGCGACGGCCTGCGTGATGCCGCCGACCCCTACAAGTAGCGGCAATGGAAAAGCAAGAGCCGGTTCTGGAAATCAGAGATCTGCATACCTTCTTTCCCCTGGAAGAGGGCATGTTGAAAGCTGTCAACGGTGTATCGCTCACGATTCACAAGAACCGCACCCTCGGTGTCGTAGGTGAATCGGGCTGCGGCAAGAGCGTCACTGCGCAGTCAATCCTGCGCATTGTGCCTGACTTTGCACAGATGACGGGGGAGATTCTGCTGCACAAGAATGGCGAGGTCATCGATCTGGCCGCGCTGGCCCCGTCGGGACGGGCGATCCGCGACATTCGCGGCCGCGACATCTCGATGATCTTTCAGGAGCCGATGACCGCCTTTTCGCCCGTGCATACCGTTGGCGAGCAGATCATGGAAGCCATTTTGGTCCATGACGATGTGCCCAAAGCCGAGGCGCGTGCCCACGCAGTTGAGCTGTTGAAGCTGGTTGGCATTCCAATTCCTGAAGAACGTGTCGACGCCTATCCGCATCAGTTATCGGGCGGCATGCGGCAACGGGCCATGATTGCCATGGCCCTGGTGCTCACGCCCAAGCTCCTCATCGCCGATGAACCGACGACCGCGCTCGATGTCACCATTCAGGCCCAGATTCTACGTCTGATGAAGGGGCTTCAGGCCGAGATGGGCATGTCGATCATGTTCATCACCCATGATCTGGGCGTGATAGCCAATATGGCCGACGACGTCGCGGTGATGTACCTGGGCCGCGTGGTCGAATACGGCAGTGTCCGACAGATTTTCCGCACGCCCAAACATCCATACACCCAAGCCCTGCTGCGCTCCATTCCCAGGACAGGACGCAGGGCCCGGGTCCGTCTGGAAGCGATCGAAGGCATTGTCCCCGTCCCCCTCGACCCGCCCGATATCTGCCCATTTGCCGACCGCTGTACCCAGTTCATCCCTGGCCGTTGCGATGAAAAAGTGCCCGATTTTCTGGAAATTGCGTCGGGGCATTCGGTGCGCTGTATCCTCTATGAATAACAACATGAATAACTGCTATGGAAACGAGCAACCTACTCGAAGTACATAACCTCAAAAAGTATTTTCCCATCGAAAAGGGCCTGTTGCGCCGGGTGATTGGCCAGGTGCGCGCCGTCGACGACGTAAGCCTGAGCATTCCCGCCGGCAAGACCCTGGGGCTGGTCGGTGAGTCAGGCTGCGGCAAGACGACCCTGGGCCGCTGCGTAATTCGCGCGATTGAACCGACAGAAGGACAGGTGCTGCTGCGTATCGATGGCCGCGAAGCCGACATCACCGGCCTCGACGCTAAAGAGTTGCGCGCCACCCGCCGCCATATGCAGATGGTCTTTCAGGACCCGTATGCCAGCCTCGATCCGCGCAAGACCATTCTCGACATCGTCGGCGAGCCGCTGCGGGTGAACAAGCTCGCCAAGGGTGAGGACTTGGAGCAGCGGGTGCGTCAACTGGTCGACCTGGTCGGCCTCGACGTCAAGTATCTCAAACGCTATCCGCACGCCTTCAGCGGCGGTCAGCGCCAGCGTATCGGCATTGCCCGCGCCTTGAGCCTGCATCCCAGCCTGATCGTCTGTGATGAACCTGTTTCAGCCCTGGACGTTTCGGTCCAGGCCCAGATTCTGAACCTGCTGCAGGATCTGCAGGCGGAATTCAGCCTCACCTATCTGTTCATCGCCCACGACCTCAGCGTCATCCAATATATCTCCGATCAGGTTGCCGTCATGTATGTCGGCAAGATCGTGGAGCAGGCGGAGACGGAAGAGCTCTTCCTGAATCCCAAACATCCATATACTGAAGCCCTTCTATCCGCAATACCGAGTCCTGATCCTGATTCCTTACTGGACGAAATCACGCTGGAGGGTGAAGTGCCCAGCCCGGCCAACCCGCCTTCCGGTTGCTACTTTCATCCCCGCTGCAAGTACGCCCAGCAGATCTGTCAGGAGGATATACCCCCACTTCTGGAGAGCGGTCCGGGTCATCACGTAGCCTGTCATTTTGCCGAGGAGCTGACGCTTCAAGGAGTGGAAGATTTGGAAGAGGAGAGCCAGTGGTGACTCCTGCTGTCGGTTCCTGCTGCTACGCAGGTATCGAGACAAGCGCCCAGGCAAAGGAAGAGTGGCTGTGGCGTTGATCCGGGTGGTGGAGTAAATGTATGGATGCGCTTCTCTTCTGGACAGCGCTGTGGGTTGCGGGTGTCGGACTGTTTGTGTACTTGATGATCAAGTTGGTGCGTCGATTGGCAATTCGTTTCAGCCAGGGAGTTGAAGCCAACGTTCGAGCCGCAGAAACTATTGTCAATGATGAGCGCGTTCCCGAAGCCTGGGCGGCGCCGTACCGACAAAGAATCGAGACCCTTCGGCTGAACTTTGGAACTGAAGCCGAAATTGAACGGACTGGCCGGCGCGGGCACAAGGATTGTTTGCACCGGTTGGACCAACTCACGCAGTATTTTGAAAAAAGCGACCTGGTTGACAGCGCCGAATCACGCCATGTCCTGCTGAAAGGATTGCAACGACAGCGCGCACGATGGGTTGCCGGCGGCTGGCAGTACGTGATCGAAAGCGATGACCATCGCTGACCCCTGACCCCGATCTATGGAGCGCATCAGACATCCTCGTCTGATGATGAACGCAGGCAGAAAGAAGCCGCCGCCGGCAGATACGGATTCGCCTACAATATCCTCAAAGTATAAGGACATCCCCGGTTGGCACAGGGAGTAGATCGGTCGCTCCGACAGGAATGTCAGATGTGGTCGGAACCGCCCTATCAAGGTCGATTTTTTGCGTTTGTTCCGCTGCCCTCTCTCAGCTAAAATAGAGTGAATAATTGTCTTTTGGGAACTGTCCGACCTTCCTGAATTCCCATTTCACTCATGTCCCACAAAACCATATATTCCATCGACAGTGCCGCAGTGTCAGCGAATCCAGCGCGTAGCGACTACCCATTCCGCGTCCTTTTCGAGTAGGGGCGCAATCGAACACATTCATTCAGGCCACAGGGAGGAACAGGAAATGGAAAAGCGCAGGAAGTTCCGCGAGCATTTGAGGATCGTTGTACTATTGGCTTTGGTGGCTCTCCTGGCAGTCGCCTGTGCTCAGGAAGCCGCGCCTGCCTCTGAAGAGATGTCCGAACCGGACGCAGACACAACCAGCGCGGAAGGCGTCAAAGATGTTCCCAGAGAGGGCACGTTGATCGTCGGCTGGTGGGGCAGCGATGAGTTTGAAGAGTCGGAAATCTACACGCCCTTTGCCATCGGCGGCGACTACCAGCGCGGCCTCAACGTCATCTATGAAGGCATGGCCTACTGGAACGCTTTCAGAGACGAGACGGTCATGTGGCAGGCCAAGAGCTTTGACTACAATGACGACTTCACCGAGTTGACCATCTCCCTGCGGCCGGAGGTAATGTGGAGCGATGGCACGCCCTTCACTGCCCATGACGTGGTCTATACCCTCAATCACCTGATCGAAATCGGCGGTGAGGTCCGCTTCGGCAACGAAGTTCAGCAGTACACCAAAGAGGCGGTCGCGGTGGACGACCACACCGTCCTCATCACCCTGAACTTCTCCTTCCCCCGCTACCACGACCGTTTCTTCGTCTGGAAGTGGGACTCGGGCGCCTTCCCCATCATGCCCAAGCATATCTTCGAAGGCCAGGACTGGGCCACCTTCACCCACTACGACATCGAGAAGGGCTGGCCCGTCACAACCGGCCCCCTCAAGGTGGTCTATTCATCGCCGCAACAGAAGATGTTCGACCGCCGCGACGACTGGTGGGCGGTTGAGTCCGGCCTGACCGACGCACTAAACATGGAACGCGTCATGTTTGTCGTCGGCGGCACCGATCAGTCGCGCCTGATCGAGCTTGTTACCAGCAACCAGATCGATATTACCGAGTTGCAGGGCGCTTCGATTCGGCTGGCGGTGGAACGGAATGAGAAGGTCACCGCCCACTACGGTCGCCAGGCCCCCTACGGCTATGTGGACTGGTGGGCACAAGCCCTGTGGCTGAACAACGAGAAGCCCCCCTATGACAACGCTGACGTGCGCTGGGGGATCTCCTACTTGATCGACCGGCAGCAGATCGCGGACGTCGCCTACGAGGGCCTGACCAGCCCCAACCCAATGCCCTACCCGCCGTATCCCGGCCTGGAACAGTACACCGATTCGATCTCCGACCTGCTCGAACAGTACGATACCAACGAATACAACCCCGATAAAGCCGCAGAGCATCTCGAGGCGGCCGGCTATAGCAAGAATGGCGACGGCATGTGGGCGGACGCCAATGGCGACACCATCAAAGTGCCGCTTGAGTCCTGGTTTGCCTGGAACGCGCCCGCCGAGGTTCTGGTCGAGCAGCTGAAACGCGGCGGGATCGATGCCGAACTGACAACGCCGCCAGACGCTTGGGACCGCTTCGTCTCCAAGACGCATACCGCCTTCCCCGCCGGCCATACCGGCAGCCTGAAGGAACCTTACGAAGCGTTGAACCTCTACACCTGCGGCAAAGAAGGCGGCCCGGCCTCCAACTGGGCCTCGAACCAGTCGCTCTGGTGCAACACCGATTTCGACGAAATCGTGTTGGCAATGTCACAGGTGCATCCAGATGATACCGAGACCATGAAGACGCTCTTCCGCCAGGCGATGGAGATCTGGCTGCCCGAGTTGCCTTCGGTCATGCTGTTCAACTGGAAACACAACATGGCGATGAATCAGACCTACTGGGAGAACTGGCCGACCGTTGACAGTAAGGATGGCGAGTATGTTAACGAAGCGCCCCAGTTGCTCGGCTTCCACCTGGTCCTGCTTCATCTTGAACCGGCGCAATAGTGCAAAGTGGCTAGCGGCGCCGCTAACGGCGCTGCTAGCCGCGAATCACCATCCACTAGACACTGGGGTTTGCCGATGTGGGCCGCCGTCTATCTCCTTAAACGAATCGTCTTTTTCCTCCTGATTGTGTTGACAGCCGCGACAGTGAACTTCTTTCTGCCGCGGCTGTCCGGTCAGGATCCGATCCGCGAACGCATGATCAAACAGGTGCAGTCGGGCAGCGCCTGGGGAAAGGGCAAAGAGAAGATGGTCGAGGTCTACAACGCCAAGTTCGGCCTGGATAAGCCCCTCTGGCAGCAGTACCTCACCTATCTGGGCGACATGGCCCGCTTCGACCTGGGTCATTCGATCGCATTCTACCCCAAAACTGTCAAGGATATCCTGCGTGAGGCGCTGCTCTGGACAATCGGTCTCCTGACCATGACAACGCTGCTTTCCTTTGTATTCGGAACCCTCTTTGGCGCGCTCGTCGCCTGGACGCGCGCGCCTCTCTGGCTCCGCTCCCTGGCCCCGCCTATCATGACCATGGCCGCCATCCCCTACTATCTCTTAGGGCTAATCATGCTCTTTGTCTTTGCCTTTGAGTTGCGTTGGTTTCCCGGGCATGGCGGCTATCGCATCGGCACCATCCCCAGCGTGAGTTGGCGTTTTTTCCTCGAAGCCCTCGAGCATTCCATCCTGCCCGCGTTATCTATCCTTCTGTCGAGCCTGGGCTTCTGGGCCATCGCCATGCGCGGCATGATGGTCACCGTTGAGGGCGAAGATTACATGACCCTGGCCGAAGCCAAAGGTATCAAGAGCAGCCGTCTCTTCCTCGACTACGGGCTGCGAAACGCGATTCTGCCCCAGATTACCTCGCTGGCTCTGGCCATGGGTTATGTCTTTTCCGGCGGGCTCCTGGTCGAGGTGGTGTTCGGCTTCCCCGGCATCGGCACCGTGCTCTTCAACTCGATCAAAGGCGTAGACTATCCCGTCATCCAAGGGATCGTATTGACGATCATCCTCACGCTCGCCACCACCACTCTGATCCTGGACCTGACCTTGCCGATGCTGGATCCACGCATCAGAAGGCAGACTTAAATGACTGTGCGCTCAGATAGCAATCAGGAAGCGCGCCTGAACACGCCTTCGCCGTTCCTTGAGGCGCTGGGCTACCTGCGCCGCAACCCGCCCCTCGCTTTTGGGCTGAGTCTGATTCTGGTTCTTCTGCTCTTTTCTGTCGGCGGCCGGCTGCTTGTCAACATCGAAGACGCCTCGCCTCTTTCCACGCCCCCCTTCCAATCACCCTCTGCCGAATACCCATTTGGTACCGATAAGGTGGGCCGGGATCTGCTGGCGGTCATGATCGTGGGCACGCCGCTCACGTTGCGGGTCGGTCTGCTTGCCGGCGTGTTGGGCGTGGCCTTCGCCTGCCTGCTGGCCTTCGCCGGCGCCTACTACGGCGGCATCATCGACGCTGTCATCCGTCTGGTCGTGGACGTAGGCCTGACCATTCCCAGCATCCTGATTCTGATCCTGATCGCAATCGCCCTCAGAGGCGTTAACCCGACCGAAATGTCCCTGATTGTGGCCGCCACCGCCTGGCTGTGGCCCACCCGCACAATTCGCTCGCAGGTCCTCTCGCTCAAGGAGCGCGCCTATGTCGATGTGGCGCGCATGTCCGGCATGCGCGGCTACGAGATCATATTCCGCGAACTCATGCCCAACCTCATCCCCTTTATTGTCGCCAACCTCGTCAACACCACCGCTTCCGCCATCCTGGCCACAATCGGCATGGAAGCCCTCGGGCTCGGGCCGACCTCCCACCCGACCCTGGGCATGACGATCTACTGGGTCATCCTCCATGCCGGTGTGCTCGGAGGATACTGGTGGTGGTGGTCAGTGCCCGTGGTGATCATTGTCCTGATCTTTATCGCTCTCTACCTGACTTCCGTCGGCATGGATGAGTTGGCGAATCCCAGGTTGAGGAGAAGCGTATGACGCCGCAACCTCGTCCAAATGGCGAAGCGGGAGCGCCTTCAGCTACGCTGCAAGTGCGCAACCTGCGGGTCTATTTTGATACGCCCGGCGGCGTGGTGCGGGCAGTCGACGACGTCAGCTTCAACCTGGAGGCGGGAGAGCGCTTCGGCCTGGTCGGAGAGTCCGGCTCGGGCAAGACCACGTTGGCGATGGCTCTGCTGCGCATGATAAAACCGCCCGGACGGATCGAATCCGGTCAAATCTGGCTGGACGGACAGGATGTGTTGGCGCTCTCCGGCGAAGAGATGCGGAAGATGCGTCTGGCAGGGATCGCGCTGGTGGCGCAAGGTTCCATGAACTCCCTCAATCCCGTAACCCGTATCAGGCGTCAACTGCTCGACGGCATGAAAGATCACGCCGCCGCCGGGTCCGGCGGGGCTGACAACGGCGCGAACGCGGCGAAGATGGGCCGGCGCGAACAGGATGACTATGTGCATGATCTGCTGGCGCGGGTAGGGCTGGAGCCGCAGGTGGCCGGCATGTACCCGCACGAACTGAGCGGCGGGATGAAGCAGCGGGTCTGTATCGCCATGGCCATCAGCCTGCGCCCCCAGGTGATCATCGCCGATGAGCCGACCAGCGCGCTCGACGTTGTGGTGCAAATGCAGGTTATGGAGACCTTGCGCCACGTCCAGGAAGAGGTCGGGGCGGCCGTGATCCTGGTCGGCCATGATATGGGCATCATGGCCCAGTTTGTGGACCGGGTGGGGGTCATGTATGCCGGCAAACTGGTGGAGGTCTCGCCGGTGCGGGAGATTTTCAGTCGGCCTCTGCATCCCTACGCCCGTCTGCTCATCGAATGTTTGCCGTCTCTGGAAGAGAAGGACGATCTGGAAGGCATACCAGGGCTGCCGCCCTCACAGTTTGAGCGGCCAACGGGCTGTCTTTTTCATCCCAGATGTCCCCACGCCACCGCCGACTGCGCAACGCAGGAACAGATGCTGGATGAGGTGCAACCGGAGCGTTGGGTAGCCTGTCATCGCCTCGAACTGATTCACAATTTGCAGCAAGAAACCAGTGTTCAGCAATCAGAAGCCGGCCACTGACAACGAGCCGCCAATCGCATGAGCGCCTTGCTCGAAGTTAAACATATCACCAAGGTCTTCGGCGGCGGTCTGTTCAGCCGCAACCGCACTGTCGCGCTGCAAGACTTTTCACTAACCATCGCCAGCGAGCCGCCCACCATCACGGCTGTGGTCGGGGAAAGCGGCAGCGGCAAGACAACGCTCGCCCGCATGCTCCTGGGGCTGGAGACGCCAACCGAGGGGCAGGTACTCTATCAGGGAAAGGATCTGCAAGGGCTGTCCACCGCGGAATGGCATTCGTTCCGACGCGATGTGCAGGTTGTCTTTCAGGATCCGTTTGAGGTCTACAACCCCTTCTACAAGATCGACCATGTTCTGACGACCCCGATTGCCAAGTTCGGCCTGGCCAAATCGCAACAGGAGGGTAGGGCGCTGATCGAGGAGGCCCTGCAGTCGGTAGGGTTGCGCCCCGAAAACACCCTGGGACGGCGCCCCCACCAGCTGAGCGGCGGCCAAAGGCAGCGCATAATGGTGGCGCGCGCGCTGCTGATGCGCCCGCGCCTGATCGTAGCCGACGAACCGGTCTCCATGATCGACGCTTCGCTGCGAGCCACCATTCTGGGAAACCTGCGTCAGCTGAACGAAGAGTTCGGCATCTCCGTCATCTACATCACCCACGACCTCACCACCGCCTATCAGATCAGCGAAAATATCATTGTCATGTATTCCGGCTCTGTAGCCGAGGCCGGGGCCATTGACCTCGTGGTGAAGCAGCCGCAGCACCCATACACGCAGTTGCTGATCGGCTCCGTGCCCCAACCTGACCCGGACCGCCGCTGGAATACGGAAGCGACGGCTGCTTCGACGTCAGCAGCAGGCGCAAGCGATGGCTGCAAGTTCTTCGCCCGCTGTCCTCATGCCATGTCGAAATGCGCCGAAAGCACGCCGCCTCTGTTCCAGACGGACCCGCATCGCCTGGCCGCCTGCTTCTTGCACGAGGAGTCTCCGTCGCTTCCAGCTGAAGAGATGGCCTCCGTATTCGTCGGCCGCGGCGCAGATGCCAGCCCCCTCGCCTGAAGAGAGCGCGCTTCCCACTCCACATCGCACCCTTCCCAGTCACGCCTGCTCGTACCAGCCCGACCCGAAATACAGCCCGTCATGGCGCACGATCCATGGGTGCTTGCGCGTCACCTTGCCGGTATCCGGGTTATGGAACACGAGGCTGACCCATTTGCCCGCCACAGTTGCGCTCAGATGGTCTCCCCGAGGCGACCAACTGCAGGCCGCGCCGCGTTCACCTTCACCGACCTCCTTGCTTCCTCACAATCAGACAATCCCCTTACCACAAGCAAACTACTCCGGCATCGTCCGCAATATCAGCGGCTCAAGGAATTGCACACTCTTGATGATGCCTTCGGATGCGCTCATCACCGGGTCTTCGTGTTCAATGCTCAGCGCCCCGTCGTAGCCGGCCATGCGCAGCGCGCTGACGAAATCGCGCCACCACGCTTCTCCATGGCCGTAGCCCAGCGTGCGGTAAGCCCACGAGCGTTCGGCAACCAGGTCCATCGGCCGCATATCGAGGCCGCCGTTAAGAGCCATTTCAGAAGGGTTTATGCGCGTGTCCTTGGCGTGGACGTGGAAAATGAACCCCTCTCCCAGCGCGGGGATCACGATCAGCGGGTCCATGCCCTGGTAAAAGAAGTGGCTGGGATCGAGGTTGACGCCCACGCTCCGCCCCGCGATCGCGCGCAGCCGCAGCATGGTGCGGGTGTTATACGCGGACTGGCCAGGGTGTAGTTCGATCGCGACCCTGACGCCGTGATCGGCCGCGAACCGGCCGGCCTTTTCCCAGAAAGGGGCGATTACTTCGTCCCACTGCCAGCGCTCCAGGTCAGCGTATTCCGGCTGTTGAGGGTGGGTGGGCCAGTTTGGATAAGGTGTCCCACTCGGGTCGCCGGGGCAGCCGCTCATCGTCACGACGGTATCCAGGCCGAGTTTATTGGCCAGTTCTACCGTCTTAAAGAAGACATCCTGCGATGCCTGGCCGCGCGCCGGGTGCGGGTCGAGCAGATTGCCATTACAGTTGAGAGCGCTCAGCATCAGGCCGCGACTTTCTATCGCCGACGTAAATACTGTGCGGGCCTCCTCGTTTCCCAGCAGCTCATCCAGGTTGCAATGCAAAGCCGGCGAGAAATTGCCCGTTCCGATCTCCACAGCTTCGATCCCGTGTTCGACAACCCAATCAAGCGCCTCGGTGAAGGAAGTTGGCAGGCTATCTGTAAACAATCCGATCTTCATGACATCCTCCTGTCTGGTGGACCCAGGGAACCCTTCCTACTCCACGCCCCGCCGCACTACTCCTCCTCGTACCAGCCCGACCCGAAGTACAGCCCTTCATGGCGCACCACCCATACGTGCTTGAGCGTCTCCTCATCCGTGTTCGGGTTGTAGAAGAAGAAGCTGAGCCATTTCCCCTCTTCAGTGGCGCTCAGTAAGTCGTCGCCATAGAAGTAGCCGGTGACGTCAACGCGCAGCGCCGGGTCTCGCCCTATCAATTCGGGGCGGAAGTGCGCAATAGTGCGCCCATCTTCGCCGACAATGAAGGCGTACCATGGCCCATCCACGTTGTCGGGCGAACTGTAATGGTCGAGGGCAGCCTGGCGGCCTTCACTGTTGTAGAGCCGGATTGCATCCTGCACGATCGCTTGGGTGTAGGCCGCCGGTTCGTTCTTGGTTGGGATGGCAACGCAACCGGCGAAGAGGAGCGCGAGCACGAGAACGGGAAATAGGGGGGCAAATCGATTCATGATTTTCTCCATTGCGTTAAAGGTAACTATGGCACATCTACCACAGCGTACCTTCCCGCATCCCTCCGCGCAAGAATTCCCTGCCCCGGTTCAGGACAAGCGCATCTCACTGAGTCAGCGCCTTGGGAGGCTGCCTGCCCTGTGTGGGCTGCCAGATCCGTAAGGGCACCCACACGGGGTGCCCTTCGTGGACATTCTGGCAAATCCCAGCTATTCAGGCATACGAAATCAGATGCGATTGCCCCCTGTCACGGTCGCTCAACTTTTCTATCTCTGTCCGTCTGTTGCAACGCGTCCATCGGGTTACTTAGTACCGTCTTCCCCTATGCCGCTGTTCTACGCGCCCCCGCTCGAAAAATGGCGCACAGCGAGGAGACGCGTAGCGTAAAGCAGACAAAGCCGCTCGGACAACGCTTCTTAATCCGCGTCCCTTCCGGCTGCATCACTCCTTCTCGTACCAGCCCGACCCGAAGAGCAGCCCATCATAGCGTACCATCCAAGTGTGTTTAAGCGTCTCCTCCCCCGTATCCGGGTTCGTGAAAACGTAGCTGACCCACTTCCCTGCCTCCGTCGCGCTCATCATCTCGTCCCCATAAAAGTAGCCGGTCGAATCCACGCGCAGAGCGGGGTCCCTCCCTAAAATGTCAGGGTCGGGGTGGGCGATGGAGTAACCAGCTTCGCCGATTATAAAGACGTACCACTGCCCGTCCACGTTGTCGCGCGAATTGTAGTGCTCAATGGCCGCCTGGCGGCCTTCACTGTTGTAGAGGCGAATCGCATCCTGCACGACCGCTTGGGTGTAGGCTGCCGGCTCGTCCTTGCTTGGGATGGCAGCGCAACCGGCGACGAGGAGTGCGAGTACGAGAATAAGAAATAGGGGAACAAATCGATTCATGATCTTCTCCATTGCGTTAAAGGTAACTATGGCACATCAACCACAGCGTACCTTCACGCATCCCTCCGCGCAAGAATTCCCTATCACGGTTCAGGACAAGCGCATCTCACTGGGTCAATGCCTAGGGAGGCTGCCTGCTCTGTCTGGGCTGCCAGATCCGCAAGGGCACCCCTCACGGGGTGCCCTTCGTGGACTTTCTGGCAAATTTCAGCTATTCAGGCATACGAAATCAGATGCGATTGCCCCCTGTCACGGTCGCTCAACTTTTCTATCTCTGTCCGTCTGTTGCAACGCGTCCATCGGGTGACTTAGTACCGTCTTCCCCTATGCCGCTGTTCAGCACGCCCTCAGCATGAAAGATGGCGCGCAGCGGGGAAACGCGTAGCGTAAAACTGACAACGCCGCTCGGACAACGCTTCTTAATCCGCGTCCCTTCCGGCCGAGCTACTCCTTCTCGTACCAGCCCGACCCGAAGTAGAGCCCGTCATGGCGCACGACCCACGTGTGCTTGCGCGTCACCTCGCCGGAATCCGGCTTGTCGTGGACGTAGCTGACCCATAACCCTGCTTCGGTAGCGCCCAAAATGTCGTCGCCATAAAAGTAGCCGCTGGCGTCAACCCGCAGCGCGGGATCCCGCCCTACACTTTCTGGTCTATAGTGAGCGATAGTGTACCCATCTTCGCCGATAATGAAGACGTACCATTGCCCGTCCACGTTTTCGGGCGAACTGTAGTGGTCGATGGCCGCCTGGCGGCCCTCCTGACTGTAGATGCGGATGGCGTCCTGCACGAGCGACTGCGTGTAGGCGGCCGGTTCGTTCTTGGTTGGGATGGCGACACAACCTGCGGCGAGAAGCGCAAGCGTCAGGACGAGAAATAGGGCAGCAGAACGAAACACGTTTGTCTCCATTTCGACAGAGTTAGACTTGGTTTATCTTCTAACGTGTACTTTCAATTCCCCGGCAAGACTACTCCTTCTCGTACCAGCCCGACCCGAAGATCAGCCCGTCATAGCGCACCATCCATGCGTGCTTACGCGCCTCGTTTCCCGTGTCCGGGTTCGTGGCGACGTAGCTGATCCACTTGCCTTCTTCAGGTGCGCTCAGCATGTCGTCGCCAAAGAAGTAGCCCGTGGAGTCAACCCGCAGCGCGGGATCCCGCCCTTTTATTTCAGGGCTGAAGTGCGCGATCGTGTACCCATCTTCGCCGATAATGAAGACATACCATGGCCCGTCCACGTTTTCGGGTGAACTGTAGTGGTCGATGGCCGCCTGACGGCCTTCCTGACTGTAGAGGCGGATGGCATCCTGCACAATCGCCTGGGTGTAGGCGGCCGGTTCGTTCTTGGTAGGAATGGCGACGCAACCGGCGGCGAGAAGAGCGAGCGTAAGGACGAGAAATAGAGCGGAAGAACGAAACACGTATGTCTCCTATATGACTGAGTTAGACCTGGATTACCTTCTATCGCGAACTTTCAATATCCCGGTAAGATTACTCCTACTCATACCAGCCCGACCCGAAAAACAGCCCGTCGTGCCGCACCATCCACGTGTGCTTAAGCGTCTCCTCCCCCGTGTCCGGGTTCGTGAAGACGTAGCTGACCCACTTCCCCGCCTCCGTCGCGCTCAGCATCTCGTCCCCATAAAAATAGCCGGTCGAATCCACGCGCAGCGCAGGGTCCCGACCAATAATTTCGGGGATGTGGTGGGCGATGGTGTATCCATCTCCACCGATAACAAAGACGTACCATTGCCCGTCCACGTTGTCGGCTGAACTGTAGTGGTCGATGGCTGCCTGGCGGCCTTCACTGTTATAGAGGCGAATCGCATCCTGCACGACCGCTTGGGTGTAGGCCGCCGGTTCATTCTTGGTTGGGATGGCAACGCAGCCGGCGATGAACAGCGCGAGCGCGAGGATGGCAAATAGAGCGGCAGAACGAAACATGGTTGACTCCTTTGTGTTAAAGACGGGGAGCTACTCAGCCGCGACTGTTTCGCAACCCTGAACGAGGCGAGCAAAGGTGTTCCTTCTCTCCTCGTGATTGTCATATGGGCGGTCGGGCCTTCGGCCCTCCCTTGTGCAGGGGCTGCGCCCCCGCAACGCCCCCCTACAAAACCATCCCTCACCGACCTTGTGTGCTCATTCCAGCCGTGCCGCTCCAGCAGCGTGTCTAGCCAACAGTGCCTCCTCCCCCACTTGCCGCCTCAACCCACCGACCATCGACCGCTAATCTCCGGTGTTCCCCTGACGACTGGTGTTCCACTGAAAACTAAGAACTGACTACTAAAAACTGCAGTTCCGACCTTGTGTCCTCATTCCAGCCATGCGGCTCCAGCAACCTGGTGCCGCCAACCGAATACGCAATCAGATAGCCTGAATGGCGGCAGGGATAGAGGGCTGGTCAAGACAGGCACTGTATATGGCTTGGTAGTTACCTCTAGTCTACTTTCATGCCCCCATCTGAACCAACATTGTCCTTACCCAATTACGTAGGTATAATTTCCCTGTCCATCTGTTGGAACGCGCCCATCGGTAACATCTGATACTTTCCCTATCGCATTTGTTCGATGCGCCCCCTGCGCTAATGGGGCCCGAAGAGGCAATCCAATGACAGCAATGCGCATCGGCATCGGCTCGATCTTCCAGGAAAGCAACCAGTTCGCGGCCACGCAGACCGACCTGGCCCTCTTTCGCAACTCCTATGTCCATGCAGGCGATGCCCTGCTCCAACTGGCCGGCACCGACTGCGAAGTCGCCGGTATCCTCGCCACCTGCGCACAGGAGGGCGCGCAGCCTCTCCCGCTGCTGGCGGCCCGAAGCGTCTCGGGCGGCGCGCTGACCGATGACTGCTACGCCGAGCTGAAGGATACGCTGCTGGCGAGACTGCGCGCCGCCTTGCCCCTCGATGGCCTCATCCTCGCCATGCA
This sequence comes from Caldilineaceae bacterium, assembly GCA_965116395.1. Taxonomy (GTDB): domain Bacteria; phylum Chloroflexota; class Anaerolineae; order Caldilineales; family Caldilineaceae; genus Bin5. The sequence goes on along the minus strand of OZ220684.1, from coordinate 1,729,080 downwards.
CGGTTCCATGGTCACCGCTTCGCAACTCGACCCAGAGGGCGACCTCCTCGATGCCGTGCGCCGCATCGTCGGGCCAGACCTGCCCATCGTCATGACGCTCGACCTGCACGCACACGTCACCCCGCGCATGGTCAGGCAGGCCAACGCCCTCGTGTCCTTCACCCACTATCCCCACGACGACACCTACTCCACCGGCGAACGCGGGGCCAGCCTCCTGCTGCGCACCGTGCAGGGCCGCGTCAAACCGGCGATGGCCCTGGCCAAGGTCCCCATCATCTGCGGCGCCTGCAACGGTCAGACCTTCGGCGACGGACCCATGGCCCACCTGACCCGCAAGGCGCGCCACCTCGAAACCCAGCCCGGCATCCTCTCCGTATCCTGTTTCCAGGTCCACCCCTACAACGACCTGCCCGGCATGGGCTGCGGCAGCGTCGTCGTGACCGACAATGACCCCGCCCTGGCGGAAAACGAGGCGCAGGCGTTGGCCGCGGAGTTCTGGGAACGCCGTCGGGCGTTCGAGGTAGAGCATTTTACCGTCGCCGAAGCCGTCGCCCGCGGCCGCCAGGTCGTAGGTGGCCCCGTACTGCTGGTGGACACCGCCGACTGTGCCGGCGGCGGCGCGCCCGGCGACAGCGTCGCACTGCTGGGCGAACTGCTGGCGCTGGGCGTGGATGAGCCCGCCTTTCTGATGGTGGTCGATCCGGCCGCGGCCCAGGCCTGCGCACGCGCCGGCATCGGCCAGACCGTCAGCCTGCAGATCGGCTACAGTCTCGACCCGACTTGGGGCCAACCCGTACCCGTCAGCGGCACCGTGCGCCGCCTCAGCGACGGCAGCTTCCTCTACGACGGCGGCCTCTTTGGCGGCACCTGGGCCTCGATGGGTCTCTCCGCCGTGCTGCAGATCGGTAGCATCCAGCTTCTCGTCATGTCGCAGCCGACCTACGACTGGGGCGATGAGCAGTTTCGCAGCGTGGGCATGGACATACGCCAGGCCAAGTTCATCGGCGTTAAGAATCCAATGAACTACCGTCACGCCTACCGCGACCTGATGAAGGCGGCTTTCATCGTCGACACGCCCGGGCCCACCCCGGCCCATGTGCGCAACCTGAACTTTAAGCGCATGCAGCGGCCCTTCTTCCCCCTGGACGAGGAGATTCCCGACCTTGAGATTCCGGTTGTTGTCAGCTGAGGACGAGCAACAAAGGGGCGTCTTACAATGAATACCGCCGCGCAACAGTTGGAAGCATGTATCGAGCAGCTGAAACGGGGAGTACTGACCGAGGAGCGGCTGCGAGACCTTGGCAAGGCGCTGCAGGAGGACGGGTCCAGACGACAGAGCTTGCTCTACCTGCAGACCGCAACCACCGCCGTCACCTCTGAAGTGATTGGGATGCTGCAGGTCGCCGACGGCGCAGTTTCCGACGGCCCCTTCGACCCCGCCGACTGGCCCTATAAGACCCCACTGGACGCCATCAACGCCGGCTGGCGCGTGATCCGTTTCCCGGCCCAGCTCCTGACCGGACACGACCGCGACGTCCATGTGACCTGCGAGTTCATCCTGGAGAAATGGGAATAAATGGAAGCCTCGCTCTGGAACATCGGCATGAAAGTCGATGATATCGACAGCGAAATCGCATTCTGGCAAGAGATCGGCGCCAAGCTGATTCTGCGCGAGACGTTCACCGCACCTGACGGCGAGAAGGTCGACTACGCCTTCGTCGAATTTGGCGGCACCCGCATCTTCCTCACGCCCAAGACGGTCTTCGAGGACAAGCTCGGCCACCAACTGAAGCCCGGTCTGACGCACGCCGTCTTCGAAGTCGAGGACCTGGACCAGGAGTACGAACGGCTCACTGCCATGGGCCTGGAGGTGCTGGTTGAACGGGTGGAGATCAGCGCCGCCTTCGGCTCGCGCCGTCTGGCATTCTTCCGCTCACCCAACGGCATGGTTTTCGAAATTCTGCAGATTCTTGAAGCCAAAATCTGACTGCGACCCTAAAGGCTCTCGTGCACGACATGCAGGAGGTAACCAATGGCGAATGAAGCCCTTCGCGCGACCGATGACATCCAGCCTACCTTGACCGATGAAGAGGTCCTGGAGTTCTGCAAAACCGGCCTTCTCACCATCGAAGGCGTGATACCGGATTCCACCAACCGCTGGGTTTTCCAATACCTCGACGAGGAGGGAGCAGATCCCCATCAGCTCGTCCGGGATGAGCGCTTCATCGACGAAGTCCTGTTGCATCCAGCCGTCGCCGGCGTCATCCGTTCCCTGCTGGGCGCCAACTTCCAGCTGCCCGAGTGGATGGCCAACCATCGCCTGGTGGGGCCGGAAGCAGCCAGATACTGGCACATCGACGCCGGTTCCGACTTCGAACGCGCCTGCAATCTGCTGCAAGTTTTCTATATTCCCCAGTCCAACAGCATGGAGATGGGCCCCACCCTGTTCCTGCCCGGCTCCCACCTCGTGCCCATAACAAGAGAGGACATAGAGCGCTTCGGTCATCTGGCCGGCCAGGTACCGACCACCGCGCCCGCCGGCTCGGTATTCGTCACAGCCTATTCGATCTGGCATCGTCAGCCCGACAAAGTCGATCAATCGACCCGTAACCTGCTGAAGTGGGTCTACTGGCGCACAACGCCGCCCGCGCGCGACTGGAACGCGCTCCCCGATTTTGATTTCGCTGGCGCCGACTATTCCTTTACCAGTAATTATTTCTGCGGCAGCCACCATAAATGGCAATCGGTCCCGCGCGTCGCCGAAATGTTCTACTGGCTATGCGGCAAAAAGGATGATTTCCGCATGGTCGGCGGTTCCGGCTGGCCCTACTCCTCCTCCGACCCCGGCATGTGGGCAAAAGAGCGTTGATATCACAAGGGCCCGTTGACCTCTCTCAGACCAGCGACCTACGGGAGAAAAGTAAAGCTGATCCATAAGGGGCCGCCCAGTCACCCAAAGAAAATCCGATACCCCCATGGAATTCTTCGCGCCCCTTCGCGTGCCTTCGTGGACAAAAGATGTTGCCGTTGCAGTTCTTCGCGGTCCTTCGTGGCCCTTCGTGGACAAAAAGGTGTTGCAGTTGCAGTTCTCCGTGGTCCTCCGTGGCCCTCCGTGTCCTTCGTGGACAAAAGAAGTTGCCGTTGCAGTTCTTCGCGGCCCTTCGTGGTCCTTCGTGGCCCTTCGTGGACAAAAAGGTGTTGCAGTTGCAGTTCTCGGTGGTCCTCCGTGGACAAAAGGTTTTCACCGCGCCCCATCGCGGATCGATCTGTGGAGATCAAAACATGAAACTCAGCAACGCCCAGATTACACAATACAATGAACAGGGCTACCTCTTCTTCCCCGATCTCCTCGCCAGCGATGAAGTAGCCGTCCTGCAGGAAGCGGTGCCCGCGATCCTCAATCGCCCAGGCCCGGAGATAATCACCGAAAAGGAAGACCCATCCTCGGTCAGGCTCGCCTTCGGCGCGCACACCTATTCCGAGCCATTCCGCCGCCTGACCCTGCTTCCCCGTCTCTTGAACCCCGTCCGCCAGCTGCTGCGCGACGACGTCTATCTCCATCAGAGCCGCATGAACCCCAAGCAGGGCTTCGGCGGCGGCACCTCCTGGGACTGGCACCAGGACTACCCGCCCTGGAATTCGATCGACGGCATGCCCGAACCGAACTGCATCATGGTATCGGTCTTCATCGACGACTGTACACCTGTCACCTCTCCCCTCCTGATCGTGCCCGGCTCGCAACGCCATGGCCTTCTCGACGCCAAGCTGCACAAGGACGCCGCCGGGCGAGGCTACGCGCTGCATCACATCGACAACGCCACCTTTGAACGGCTCGCGGCCGAGAACGGGATCGAAGCGCTGGTCGGGCCGGCCGGCTCGGTCGCATTCATCCACTGCAACGTATTGCACGGTTCAGCCAACAATGTCTCGCCATGGCGCCGGGCGATCATGTACCTGATCTACAACGCCGTCAGCAACGCCTGCACCGGCACCGAGCGCCCGTGGTATCAGAACAACCGCGACTTCTCGCCGCTCACGCCGCTCGACGACAGCAGTGTGAAGGCGCTGGCCTGAACCGCGGCCACCGTATTCCGCAGAACACCCACCTGGAGCGATCTAAATGAAATACCTGACTGCCGCCCAACTGCAAGACATCGGCACCCGCATCCTGGACGCGGTTGGCTCGCCCCACGCCGAGTCCGAAACCGTCTGCGAAGTGCTCGTGCGCGCCAACCTTCTGGGACACGACTCGCATGGCGTGATGAGAATACCGCAATACGTTGGCCAGATTCGCAGCGGCGCCATCCGTCCCGGCACCCCCATCGAGATCGAACGCGAGACACCGGCCTCCGCCGTCATCCAGGCCCAACAGGGCTGGGGCATGGTCATCGCCCGCCAGGCGATGCAGCTCGCGATCGAAAAGGCGCGCCAGGTTGCCATCGGCACCGTCGTGGTACGCGGCAGCCAGCACGTCGGGCGCGTCGGCGAATACCCCACCATGGCCGCCGAGGAGCGTATGATCGGCATGGCCGTCGTCAACTCCTATGGCACCGCCGGCTCGGTCGCCCCGTATGGCGGCGCCGAACGGCGGCTCTCTCCCAACCCCATCGCCTTCGCCATGCCGAGCGGCGGGCCTTGGCCCGTCATGGTCGATATCACGACCTCGGTATTCCCCGAAGGCAAAGTCCGCGTTACCCAATACGCGGGCAAGCAGCTGCCAGAAGGCGTAATCGTCGACGCCGAAGGCAACCCCACCACCGATCCCGCCGCCTTCTACGGCCCCCCCGCGGGCGCGCTCCTGCCACTGGGCGGAATAGTAGGCCACAAGGGCTTTGCGCTCGGCATCGTCGCCGAGCTGCTGGCCGGCGCGCTCTCCGGCGCCGGCTGTACCGGCAAAGAGCGCGAGCAGACCGGCAACGGCGTCTACTTCCAGGCCATCAACATCGAGGCCCTGCTTCCCTACGACGACTTCATCGAGACCGTCCAGGAGCAGATCGCCTGGGTAAAATCGGCGCGCCCCCAACCTGGCGTCAGCGAGGTCCTCTTCCCCGGCGAACCCGAGTACCGCACCGCCCAACAACGCGGCGAGCACGGCATCCCGGTCGAAGACAGCATCTGGCAGGAAATCATCGAGACCGCAAACAGCCTCGACGTCACAATTGAAGCCTGACCCGCCCCGTCCCCTCCAGGTTTGATGCCCCACCGCTTACATGGCATCATGAGGAGAAATGCGCGGGCTGTTCCCTGACCACTATCCACTAACCACTGCCCTCACGAGGTTCTGACAATGCAAATTCTCTTTCTTCCCTTCAACCCCGTCATGCAGTACTGGTACGATGGCTTCGTAGAAGCGGTCGACGGGCGCTATCCAATCACAATGTACGATCATGACAAGCCGGTGGCTCCGCAGTTTGAAGGCATCGACGTCGTGGTGGCGTGCGCGGGCTGCACGCACGAGATGGTCGATGCGGCAGTCGATGCCGGCGTCAAGCTATGGCAGGTGCTCTCGGTCGGCGTCGATCACTGGGACATGCCATACTTCTTCAGAAAAGAGATGCCGTTCGCCAATACACCCGGCCCCTTCAGCGCCGTCGCCCTCGCCGAGCACGCGCTCACCCTGATGCTCCTGATCGCCAAGAACCATCGCACCGCGCAGGCAAACATGCGCGCCGAGCGCTTCAGCCTGCCGCTGAACGACGAGCTGGCCGGCAAGAAACTCGGCCTGGTCGGCCTGGGCGCCAGCGGGCGTGAACTGGCCAAGCGCGGCCACGCAATGGGCATGGAAGTCATGGCGGTCGACATCGCCGACATCCCGCAGTCGGTGCGCGACGAGTGTAATGTCTCCTTCTTCGGGGATCCCAGCAGTATGGAGCATCTGATCGCCGAGGCCGACTATCTGTCGCTCCACACGCCCAGCACGGCGCTGACCAAGCACATGATCGGGGCGCGGCAGCTCGAGTCGATGAAGCCGACCGCCGTGCTGATCAACGTGGCGCGCGGGCTGCTGGTGGATGAGGACGCCCTGGTCGAGGCCTTACAGAGCGGGCAGATCCGCGCCGCCGGTATGGACGCGTTCGCAACCGAGCCGCTGCCGAGCTCCCACCCGCTGCTGCAGATGGACAACATGTTCTGCACACCGCACATCGCCGGCGTAACCAAAGAGACCACACAGCGCCGCGGCCAGGCCGCCGCCACCAACGTTGAGCGCGTCTCCCAGGGGCTGGAGCCGCTGCATCTGGTCACCCCTGACAGTTGACATCAGCCCGCAACTGCGGTGGTTTGCGCATACTAGCGCATAGTTGACTACCACATAGTCGACAGTAAAGAACACTGTCCACAGCGACGAGGAATGCGCCTGCGCCCGCAAGCCGGGCAGGCGCTATTCCTGGCCTCCCATCCGCCGCCTCAATCCTTCGAAGCTGAACTGGTCGCTTGCAAGGAAATCGAAGTAGGTTCTCTCCCCCTCCAGAACGCGTTGTGCCTGGACAATAACGTCTTCGGCGATTGCGAGAGGGATCGACACCACACCGTTGACGTCCCCGTGCAACAGGTCGCCCGGTTGAATGGTCAGCCCATAAATCGAAACCGTTATATCCAGATTCGTGAACGCGCCGTATCCATGCGAAACGACCGCGCCGGGGCAGAAGAGTTGGAATCCCGGCGAGCGCCGCTGAATGCCGCCAAAATCACGGCTACCCATATCGGTCACCAGCCCCACCGCGCCCAGTTTCTGCAGCGCCGTGCAGAACATGTCGCCCGCCACGCAGCTGCGCAAGCGGTCGGCGCCCGTATACTGGACGACCAGGACGGCCGGTTTGGGCGCGGCGTGGACCATGTCCAGTACCTCGGGCAGCCGTAAAGCCCTGTCATCGCCCGCGCTGGTCGTGTCCTGGCTGGCCGTCACCGCAAAGCCGACCATCGGCTCCTGCTCCGGGAACTGACAACGCAACTCCAGCGAGGCGTAGCCGGTGACCGGGTCGCGCACCTCAAAGTGCTCGATGGCGTTTGCGATTGTGGCGCTGTCGATCCGGCGCAGCGCGTCAAGCGTTTCGGCAGAGAGTTGCGAGTCTGTCATTGTGATCTCCTGGAATTTAATGCCAGCAGCCGGTGACCTGTACGCATTGAAATCTATGTGATTTCCACGCCGACCAGTGCAGCCGCCTCTTTGAAGGATTGCCAGATGTCCTCGGCGATTGGAATCCCCTCGCGCCGCCTCTGCTCCCGCGTCCGCGCCTCCATATCGCCCGGCGCCAGCACCTCATCGAAACCCGGCGCCGGCGGCACCGCCCGCACCCGCCGCTCCATCTCGTCCGCCCGTTCAGCGTAATCCGCAAATGGCTGAAAGAGGTCCGCCTTGATCGCCATCATGGTGACGCCTTGGTGGAGAAAGATGGGCCCGCCGCGGCCCGCTTCCGCATAACTGTCTGTGCCGGTGAAGATCCGTCCCAGAAACTCGGCGGTCATCATCAGTGTATAACCCTTATGCGCGCCGAATGGCAGATGCCCGCCGCCCGCGAAAAAGTCGTCCGGGTTCGTAGTCGGGACGCCATCCTTGTCAACAATGCTGTTCGGGGGCAGCTGCTCGCCGCGACGGTAGGCATTCTCGACCTTGACGCCGGAGAGCGCGGTCGTGGCCCAGTCAAACATCATCGTTGACTCCTCACCGGCCGGCAGCCCGACTGAGATCGGATTGGTGTGCAGCACGCGGCTCTTGCCCCCGTACGGCACAGACACTGGCTCCACCCGGCCGTAGCCCCCGCCCCAGACCATGCCGATCATGTTTTCTGCCGCCGCCATCTCCACGTACGTGCCCAGCCGCCCGATGTGGTGCAGTTGCACGATGCCCACCACAGCCATGTTCTGCGTTCTGGCCTTGCTGATAGCCAGCTCCATCGCATACTTGGCGGCCACGTGGCCAAAGGTCCAGTTGCCGGTCACCAGTGCGCTGGTAGGGGTCTCCTGCAGGATTTCCGGTTTGCCCGCGGGTAGGAGTTCGCTGGCCAGCATGCCGGCCACGTAGATGGGGATGGTCCAGATGCCGTGCGTGTCCACACCACTGAGGTTGGACCGGACCAGGTGTCGGGCTACTACCTCGGCGTTGCCCTCATCCGCGCCGGCAGCCAGCAGGACCCGCTTAATCTGGGAATGAAGCTCTTCCGCGGTTTTCGTTATCATCTTGTCTCCTTTGCGGCCGGCGGCCTGTGAGTGACGGTCGACTGGCAGCGGGCAAACATGTAGCGCAAGGCGCGCTTCGGGCCCACAGTTTCACGTGAAACAGACCCTCCACTGTCGTAGTATAATCCTTCTGCTGGTATGCAGCCACAGCAGTTTGGCGGAATTTTCCCCTGAACAGGGGCAGCTCAGTTCGATGTGTGCGCTGATCCTGGCGGATACCTCCAATCCTCGGCCGGATCAGAAATGCTTCTGGCAAACTACGGGGCGTACCAACGCGTTCGTGAGCGAAGTTTCTAAAATTTACGGTCCAGAAAGTTGAAATCCTCGCAAATAAAGCTGGAGAGCTGATGAACAAGCGTATCGTAGTGATCGGCGGCGGGCCCGCCGGCGTAGAAGCGGCCAGTACCGCGTCCCATTACACGGACCCCGTCACCATCGTGTCGGACCGCCCCGTTGGCGCCTGGCATCAACTCCTGCCCAGCCGGGTATGGCTGACCGCTGTAGACAACCTGTATACCACACTTGGCCCATTCGCGTCTGCAACAAGCGGGTTGCCAGATAGGAGTCAGTTCGACCTTGCCGAGGTGCGTGCGCATGCCGACAGAATTGCCACGCGGTGGAGCGCACAGCAAGCGCGAAAGTTGCAAGATCTTGGCGTACGGACGATCACGGGCAAAGCATCATTCCAGTCGCCAGGCCAGTTGACGATAGCGAGCGATTCTGAAGACGATATGACAATAGAGGCCGATGCGTTCATTGTGGCCGCGGGGTCAACGCCATTCGTGCCGCCGCCCTTGGCCCCGGACGGCAGACGAGTCTTCTCACCTGGTACAGCCCACGAAATGCCGAAGTTTCCAGCAACCATGATCGTGATCGGAGATGGTCCGACCGGGTTCGAGTTTGTCCACATCTTCAGCGCACTCAACATCGACGTGACCTGGCTTGTCCTGCCTGGGGGTCCAAGCTGTGCCATTGCCCCCGACGCCGACCCATTCCTGGTCGATATGTTGCAGCGGAAAGGCGTCCGGATCCTGCCGGGCGAGCCCGTTGTGGAGCTGGAACGATATGACGAGCGGGTCGCAGCTGTGAAACCGAACGGCACGCGCTATGAGGCGGAGATGGCCTTTGTGACCATCGGCAACCAACCCAACGTCGCGCCACTGAATCTGAAGGCCGCAGGCGTGCAGGTTGACGCGCGGGGATCTGTGCGCGCCGATGGCTATGGGCAAACAAACATCGAGGGAATCTATGTGGCGGGTGACGCGAGACAGGTCAGAGCGGGAAGTGTTTCCATGGCCCATGCCCGTGTTGCCGCACTTCATGCCACCGGGCAGAAAACAGAACCATATGACGAAACCTGTATGGTGATCCCGTTTCTCTCCAATCCGCAGGTGGCGCAGGTGGGCGCACTGTCGGCTGCCGACAATTCTGTGCAGAGTGTGGAAGTGGCAATGGGGTCTGGCCTGAAGACGCATATCTCAGGACATACCGAAGGCTTTATAAGGCTGGCGTGGAATCGGAACAGGCAGGTGGTCGGCGGATTGGCTGTGGGCTATCAGGCCGCCGATGCGCTGGCTCCCGTGGCTGTGGCTGTCAGGACAGAGGCGACGATCGAAACGCTCGCTTCCCTGTACGGCCCGCATCCGGCCATGAGTGAGCTTCCATTCATGGCCGCGCGCGCGGCCTGTCTGCAAAAGTTTTGACTACTGTATCTTAAGACCCTGCGATGGAACCATTGACAGCCGCAACTTCAGTTGGCGTAGGCCATCCTCTCCAACCCCTTTACGCCCTCTCCCACACGTTATCCCCGTCACCGGCCAGCGTTGACCAGGATAACCGAGTATTTGTGTGCCGCGGCCTGGCCCTCCTCCGTTGCTATCCAGACTGAGGTTAGGACGTCGCCGTTGGTGTGGCCGTCGCATCTTCCGGATCAACGACCGGCGGCGGAGTGTCCGAATCCGGTGTCTCGGTCGGGGTAGGCGTTTCAGTGGGAACTGATTCCGCCGTCTCGGTTGGCGTCGGCGTCTCAGTGGGAACTGGTTCCGCCGTCTCGGTTGGCGTAGGCGTCTCGACAGGCGCTGACACCGGCGTCTCAGTCGGCGTCTCAGTAGCCGTCGGCTCCGCCTCTACAGTCGGCGTCGGTGTAGGCGTATCCGTCGGCGCGAGCTCCCACCAGAAGGCGACACGAGCGATCCCGGCATTCTCGTAAAACTCGACCTGTATGGCGCGCTCACCGGCCGGCAACGTCACATCGACATTGATTGTACGGTCCCCGCCATCCTCCCAATCATTGAGAATCAGTTGATTGTCGAGCAAGACGCGCGCGCCGTCGTCCATCCGCAGGAAGAAGCGATACGTGCCGGCATCAAAGGAGACTCGCCGCTGCCACCGGGCGGAAAAATGATCTGCGGGCAGGTTGGGCGCAACTCTCCCCTCTCCCCAGTCAAAATCGATCTGCGGTTCGTCCCGCACCAGCGCCGGATTCCCCTGCAGGTCCCGGTTGCCGAAGTATTCGCCCTTCCAGCCGCTGAAGGATTCGTTGCGCTCCCACCAGAAGCGCATCAGCGCCACTCCAGTGCGTTCGAAGTAGTCCACCTGGATGGTGTGCCTCCCCGTGCTGAGAGGAACATCGACAGTGTACGTGCGCGCCGGGCCCTCTTCCCACTCATCCAATATCAGAACGTTGTCAATGTAGAGGCGGAAGCCGTCATCAACTTCGATGTTGAAACGATAGATGCCGGCGTCGAAGTTGAGCGTACGGTGCCAACGAGCGCTGAAATGATTCACGGCCACGCTGGTATCCGGCGTTCCCTCACCCCAATTGAAGAAGATCACCAGATCGTTGCGTGTGAGCACGGGCGGTCCCGACTGGGTTGGATTGTTCCAGTAATCGCCGCGCCAGTCGGTGATGATGAGCGGTGTCGGCGTCGGCGCAGGCGTGATCGTCGGCGTCGCCGAGGGCGTGGGTGTAGGCGTAACCGTAGGTGTAACCGTTGACGAAGGGGAAGGGGTCGCAGTCGCTGCTTCTTGCGCCGTCGTTGCTCCCTGCCCGGAGGACGCGGCTGTCGCAGTGCCGGTCACTTCGTCTGCCTCGCCGGTTTGGAAGAGCGCAGTCGCCTCGTTCTGGCCGTCGGACGTGTAAGCAAGCACAGTATGCGTGCCAGCCGCCAGCCAGCGCGGGCTGATCGGGTAGAGAAAACCGGTGCTGATTGTGCCGGCCGTGTCCGCAGTGCTGGCAGCCAGAATGCCGCTGCGGCCGCGGTCATCTCGCAGCGTGATCAACACCAGGCTGCTTACCGGCCAGTTCTTGCCGGTAACCTGGACATAGACGCCGGCCGAGCCTGAGGTCGGCGAAATAGTAATCGCCGGTTCACTACTTTCTACCTCGACAACAGCCCGCGTGGGCACACCTACTTGCGGGCTGTACGTCGGCGTACAGGCACTGAGCGCCAGCGCAAGCAGGACCAGAAGGCTGAAAGAAACAATGGGATATCGGGCGGCAAGCCCGCGTGCAGTTCCTGAGAGGGGATTGTCGGTCTTCATCCTGGCTTCTCTCCTGCGCTTCTTGTTGAATGCGCTCCCAGTTCGCTATATTAGCGCTGTGGGGGGCAGCGGTCTGAAGTAAAAAGAGTATGATGCGCCAAATAAGCGAGCGTAGGCGGGAAAACGTTCCCACCAACGTCGTTCAATGCGCAACCGCTTTGCCAAATGAACACATGGTAACCGTTTCCGGAGATTATACCACTAAACTACAGGTGTAAGACAGTTGCAGCCAAGGCGTAACGAAGAAACGTTTACCGTGTCGATGACTGACGAAGAACTTGTGCGCCGCGCCCAACAAGGTGAGCGCCGGGCATTCGATGAACTGATAGTGCGGCACCAGCCCATTGCGCTCGCATTGGCGATTCGCATCGTCCGTGACAGGGAGCGAGGCCAGGAGCTGACCCAGGAAGCCATCCTGCATGCCTATCTCTCCCTGGACAGCATCCGCAAGCCGGACAGCTTCCGCGCCTGGCTGTGTGGCATCGCCGTCAATCTGTGCAAGAACCATCTGCGCCGACCGCGCGTGCAAACATTGTCGCTTGAAACGCTAAGCGGCGGGCGCAGTTTCGATTCGCTGCCCTTTTCCGACAAGGCGCCCCAGCCGCACGAAGCGGCCGAGGCCACAGAGACCCACCGCCTGATCCTGGCGGCTGTCGCACAGCTGTCACCGGCCAACCGGGATGCCGTCCTCCTCTACTATTTCGAGCAGATGAGCGTGCGCGAGATCGCCTCCCTCTTGCACATCAGCGTGCCCGCCGTCAAAGGGCGTCTGCACAAGTCCCGCCGCAAGCTGCGCGACCAACTGCTTCCAACCTTCGCCGAACTGCAACCGAGACCAGCCGCCGCCGACAAGACCAGGAGCAAACAGATGATCCCCGTTACCGTGCTCGACATCGTGAAACCAGACCAGGAGCCCGACCACCGAATACTGGTTCTTATGCATGAAGGCGAACGTCGCCTGCTGCCAATCTGGATTGGCCCCTATGAGGCGGATAGTATCGCTCTCAATCTGCAAGAGAAGAAGCCTGTGCGACCGATGACCTACAGCCTTATGGCCGGCCTGTTGGACAAAGCAAGCGTGCGCATCGAATCGGTGGCGGTGTCCGCGCTCGAGAAGGACACCTTTTACGCCACCATACATGCAAAATGCGGCGAAGACAGCTTCGCCACCGATGCCCGGCCCAGCGACGCCATCGCCCTGGCCCTGCACACACAAAGCCCCATTTTCGCCGCCGCCGAGGTGATGGACGCGGTCGGCGTGGATATCCCCGCCGATATGGAGATAGCAGCACCGGGAACGGGCCTGGATGACGTCTTGAATATCGATCCCGAGGAAAAAGAGAGGCGGCTGAAGAAGCGCGAGGAATGGGAAAGCAAATCACCGCAGGAACGGCGTGAAGAAAATCGCACGAAACTGCTGGCCTACCTCACCGAATCGGGTAGCCTGAGCCAAAGTGAAGCGCCTGCGCAAGAGTAGACGCCGCCTCTTTCCAGTTCTCAGCTGTCGGCCTAGAGGTCACGAACAGCCGGCCGCTGAACATCTGGTTTCCGTCTGGCCGCGTGGAACCGGTGCACCGTCTGCGCAAAGCGGGCAAAGAGCAGGTCCGCGTCGTGAGGGCCCGGGCTGGCTTCCGGGTGATACTGCACGCAGAAGACGGGCCGGTCGGTCAGCCGCATCCCTTCCAACGTGCCGTCATTCAGATTGAGATGCGTGATCTCCACATTGCAGGGCAGCGTCTCTGTATCGACGGCGTAATTGTGATTCTGCGCCGTGATCTGGATGTTGGCGCTGTCTACATCGCTGACCGGCTGGTTGCCGCCATGATGGCCGAACTTCAGCTTGAAGGTCTCCGCCCCCAGCGCCAGACCGATGATCTGATGCCCCAGACAGATGCCGAACATCGGCCGGCCGCTCTCCAGCAGCCTCGCAACCTCCTTGGCCGCGTAAGGAACCCCCGCCGGATCGCCCGGCCCGTTACTGAGAAAGATCCCGTCAGGATCGAGCGCTAGGACCTCCTCGGCAGGCATATCCGCCGGCACTACCGCCAACCGCAGATTGTGGCTGGCCAGTCGGCGCAATATATTGTGCTTCATACCGAAATCATAGGCCACCACCAGTGGCGACGTCTGCCCGATGCCCTCTAGCCACGGGCCCGACGCGGCCTCGCCCGATGCCACCGGTGTCCATTCGCCCATCGTTTCGTCGCTCCAGTAAAACGGTTCCTCACACGTCACCTCCTGCACCAGATCGCGGCCGTCAAGCCCCTCCCAACTGCGGGCAAGCTCGATCAGCTCAGTCTCCGTACGGCTGCCGTCCGTGCAGAGCGCGCCATGCAGCACCCCCTCCTCGCGCAGCAGACGGGTCAACGCCCGCGTATCCACCTCGCTGATGCCGGGAATGTTGTGCCGCGCCAGATAGCTCCCCAGATTTTCATTCGCGCGCCAGTTGGACACAACCGGGCTGACCTCGCGCACGATGAACGCGGTCACCTGCGGCCGGTCGCTCTCCACATCCTCGCGGTTCACGCCCGTATTGCCCACATGGGGCACCGTCATACAGACCATCTGACCGCGGTACGAGGGATCGGTCAACACCTCCTGATAACCGGTCAGACTGGTATTGAAGACGACCTCTCCTACCACCGTCGTCTCGGCGCCGAAGCCTTCGCCATCGAAGATGCGGCCATTGGCCAGGGCAAGAACGGCCTTCACTCGGCCTCCTCCCTGGGCGGCGAGCTTCCCTGCAACTGAATCGGTTTTCGGTTCATTGTCCCCTGCGTTCCCGCATCGTTATTTGAGCGGCTATATGCCAGCTTCAAGGGTTGCCACGCCTGCCATTTGAGCAGAGGCGCCGCCGCCGTCTGGGCTGCCCGCGCCTGATTGACAAGGTTGTCTGTCAGATTGCGTGCCACCGCTATCTCATCACAGTGGTGGAATTTGGGGCAGTAAATGCATTCCTGCCACAGCTTCGGGCTGATGCTCCAACGATCCACAACCTCAAAGCCGAGCTTCTCGAAGAACGCTTCCTGCAGCGTGAGCGCACAGATCTGGGCATACCCGCGTGCAGTCGCTATCCGGACCAGCTCCTGCACAATCTGCCGGCCGATCCCCTTGCCCTGTCCCTGCCCCGCCACCGCCAGCGAGCGAATCTCCACCAGCTCCTCGGTCAGCGCCACCAGAGAGCCGCATCCCAGCAGTTGTGAACGGCCCGCAACCGCCACCAGCCAGTCCGGCAGCGACTGCAGAATGCTCTCCTCCGTCCGCGGCAACATCAGATTTTCCGCCGCGAAGCCATTGACCAGCGCTGCAATGCTGGCGATGTCTTCCTCAGCGGCCTGCTGAATGCGGATTTCGTTCATAGCTCCGGTTGCCAGCGGCCAGGAACGTCGCAATGAGCGAAGTTCACTGACCACTGACCACTAACCAAAGGTTGCCTGCCTTACACCTCTTGCAGGATCGCGCCCAACTTCGACACGGCCGCAGCCAGCTCCTCTTTGCTGATCGTCAGCGGCGGCACGAACCGCAAAATCTTATCGCCCGCGCTCAGCAACAGCAGACCGGCTTCATACCCCTTCTCCATCAACGGCCCGGCCTCGATATCCATTTCAATGCCTACGATCAGGCCTCTGCCCCGTATCTCGAGAATATGAGGGCTGTTCAACTCGGCCAGCAGCTCCATCAGGTACTCGCCCTTCTCCTTCACTTCTGCCAGGAATTCCGGATTCGACACCCGGTTCACCACCGTCGAAGCCACATGCGTGGTGAAAGGGTTGCCGGCAAAGGTGCTGGCATGATCGCCGGCATGGATCGTATCCGCCACCTTCTGTTTCATCATGATCGCGCCAATCGGCAGGCCGCCTGCCAGCGGCTTGGCCGCGCTCATCAGATCCGGCTCAACGCCATAGCCCTGATAGGCCCACAGATCGCCGCTGCGCCCCAGCCCGCACTGCACCTCGTCAAAGATCAGGAGCGCGCCGTATTCGTCCGCCAGCGCCCGCAACCCCTCCAAAAATGCCGGTGTGGCCGGGTTAATGCCGCCTTCGCCCTGAATCGGTTCGACGATAATCGCACACACTTTATCGCTCATCTGCGCACGCGCATCCTCCAGGTCGTTGAACGCGGCGAAACGCACACCGGGCATCAGCGGCTCGAACGGCTGCTGATACTTCTCACGCGGCGTGGCCGCCAGTGCCCCGAACAGCCGCCCGTGGAACGCGTCGCTGAAGGCCAGAATCTCATACTTGTCCTCGTGGCCGTGCTCGCGGGCGTAGCGGCGGGCAAACTTGAACGCACCTTCGTTGGCGCTTGCCCCGCACAGGCAGAAATGCACCTTGTCGGCGAAGCTGGTCTCGCACAGTTTCTTCGCCAGCTGCGTGTGCGGCTCGGTGTGATACAGGTTGCTGGTATGGTACATACCAGTGGACGCTGCCTCCTTGATCGCCTGGTCCACTTCGTCGTCGCTGTAACCGAGAACGTTCACCGCAATACCGGCCACCAGGTCCAGATAGGCCTTGCCCGTGCTGTCATACACCGTGCAGCCCTTGCCTTCCGTCAGCACAAATGGCGGCCGCCCGAATACACCAAGCACGTAATCCTTTTCGTCCTGAATAATTTCCGCTGCGTTCACTTTCTCCTCCTGAAGAGTCTTATATTTATCATTAACCACTCAGCCATCCGTCACCCAAACCGAGGCCAGCCAAGCGTTTTCTCCCTATCCCCGCAGTTCCCCTGCCGTTCCCCCCGCCCTTCACCCAGCCGTCCCAATGATGCTGGTTCCCCCATCTTCCTGGACACCGGCCAGATTAGTAATGACTGCTTGCGTTACACCACGCCTGACCGCGTCAACCGCGCTCCTGACCTTTGGCACCATCCCGCCGCTGATGCTTCCTTCAGCGATCCATTCTTCGCACTGGTCTGCGGTGATGCCCCGCACAACCCGGCCGGCGATCAAAACACCAGGCACATTGCTGACAAATATCAACTTGATCGCGCCCATCGCCGCCGCAATCGCCGCCGCAACATGATCCGCGTTTACGTTATAGCTGAGGCCATCGTAAGCCCCGACACTGATCGGGCTTATCACCGGCACGATGCCTGCCTCCAGCAGAGTGGTCAGCAACCCTGTCTCAACGTCCTGCACCTCGCCAACACGCCCCAGGTCGCCCAGCGGATGCCACATCTTTTCCACAAAGACGGTGCCGTCATCCACCCCGCTGATGCCGATGGCCCGCACATCCTCATTCACGCACCGCCGCACAATCCGCTTGTTCATCAGGCCGCTCAGCACCATCTCCGCTACATCCAGGCTGTCCTCATCCGTCACCCGCAACCCCTCAATAAAGCGGGTTTCCAGCCCAAGCCGCTTCTGGAAATCGGCGATCGTCTTGCCGCCCCCATGCACGATAACCGGACTCTTGCCGTCCCGCAGCAAACTCTTTACCGCCTGCACCAGGCCAAACAGAAAGGCCTCGTCGTCCAACTCATTTCCGCCGATCTTGAGGACGATGACATAGTGCCCCTCCTCCTCCACCGGATCAGCGGGAAGCGCGTCAGAATCGCTCAGTTTCATAGAGTTGCCTCGTGCAATGTTTGGAACCCGGATGCCTGGGTACTACAAAAACTCGGTACAATAGCGCGCGCGGGCTTCACACAGCGCCCAGCGCACCCTTTCTCTGGCGCATCACCTCATATGCCAGCGCCGCCGCCGCCGCCGTCGTGCCCAAAGAAGGTTCGAAACTGTCCCTCTCGTATGGGACCTGCAGGCTCAGATCGGCCTGTCTTACAAACGACCGCGTAACGCCCCGTTTTTCCCCGCCAACCAACAATAAGAGCGGGCCGGTCAGATCTGCCTCATCCATCGGAACTGCGTTCTCCTTCTGGGCGCATGCCACCGTCAATCCCCGCTCACGGTAGAAATCCGCCGCCTCTGCCACCGTCTCGGCAACCGCCATTGGCATCAACTCGGACGCACCCGCCGAGGCCCGCGCCACCGTCGCCGCCGCGCTCATCCAATTGCGGGGCCGCAGCGCCACCCCGTGCGCGCCCATCGCGTACAGCGCCCGCAGCGTCTGACCGAAGTTGAACGGATCTTCAATGCCGTCCAGCATCACCACAAAGGCCGGTCCACCCCCGCGCGGCAGCAACTCCTCCATCTGGACAAACTGCCGTTGCCCCGTCTCCGCCGCGACCCCGCCGTGGGACTTCCCCTCCGTGATGGCGTCAATTTCCGCCGCGCACACCAGCACAACCGGCACATCGGCCTCCCGCGCCCGGTGTTGCAGCCAGCGCATCGCCCTGTCCTGCCGGTCCGCCCGCAGCAGCACGCGGTGAACGGTGCGATACGGCGAACGCAAAGCCGCCGCCACCGAGATCCTGCCCTCCAGGAAGGTGACTGCTTCTTGCTCGCTCAACGCCTGGCCCGATTCCACTGGCTCGCGGCTTTCCCAGGGGCGTACATTTTGGCCGTGTCCACTGTTCCCGCTCTTGATAACACCATGTTTAGGGCTGCGCGCAGTCTCCGGCAACTGAAACTCGACTACGCAGAACGGCAGTTACTCCAGTCCAGCCGTCTCGTCCAGCCCCACAGCAATGTTGTAGCTCTGGACTGCCTGCCCGCTGCCGCCCTTAATCAGATTGTCAATCGAAGCGCTGATGACAAACTCGCCGCCCTCCGGCTGCATCGGGTCCGCCGCTGTAATAGCGATAGCGCAGCGATTTGTGCCGACCGTGTGGGCCAGGCTGGCCTGCTCGCCGGCTGGCAACAGGTGGATAAATGGCTCACCCTCGTAGTTCTCTTCGTAGAGTTCGCGGATACGCTCCTCTGTCACCCCGGCCGGCGCCTCCACGTACATCGTACTCAGAATGCCCCGGTTGACCGGCAGAAGATGGGGCGTGAAAAGAAACCTGTGGTCGCGCCCCGCCCCGTTGGCCGCACCCAGCACCTGCTCCATTTCGGCGATATGCCGGTGTCGGTGGCCTACGCTGTATGCCGTTATGTTCTCGTTGGCCTCAACGAACTGGAAGGGCAGTGTCGTCTTGCGACCGGCTCCGGAAATGCCGCTCTTGCTGTCGACAATAACCCGTTCGCCCAGCCAACCCGCCTTGGCCAGCGGGTACAGGCCCAGATTGACGCTGGTGGGATAACAGCCGGGGCTGGCAATCAGCCGGGCCCCGCCCAGTTGGCTGCGATACAGCTCGCACAGGCCGTAACGGGCCTCCGCGCACAACTCCGGCGCGCTGTGCTCCACACCGTACCACCGCTTATAGACTTCAACATCCTTCAGACGAAAATCAGCGCTCAGGTCGATAACGCGCACGCCCGCGCCATAAAAGCGTTTCACCGCCTCCATCGATTCCGCATGCGGCAGACACAGAAAGACAACATCCACCTCATCCGTCCGCAAATAAGCATCCGCCAACGGGATCAGCGGGTAGTCCCAGGGCGTGCTGAATATCTGGTTGAAGCGCTTGCCCGCACTTCGCTCGCTCGTCAGCCAGCCCACCTCAAGCTCCGGATGCCGGTGAATCAAGGCGATCAACTCATACCCGGTGTAGCCTGTTGCGCCGGCGATACCTGCTCTTTGCATCTCCTCTCTCCCTCTTCTCTCTCCCACACTGTGTGGTTGGCGCATCTCAGTCCGGTTTCTACCCAGAATGGGGTACAGATCGGGCTTCGACCTGCTCCTGAATGTACACCAGACGCGCAGATTTGTTGAATTCACTACCGTATCGCTATGCAGGCGCGATACCAACTACGCAGCCATCACCAACTCGCATCGATGTTTCTCTCTACGCACTCCTCTATACGCCCTCTTTGCATATGGGCGGTCGGGCCTTCGGCCCTCCCTTGTGCAGGGGCTGCGCCCCCGCAACGCCCCCCTACAAAACCATCGCTCACCGACCTTGTGTGCTCATGCCAGCCGTGCGGCTCCAGCAGCGTGTCTAGCCAACAGTGTCTCCTCCCCCACTTGCCGCCTCAACCCACCGACCACTAATCACAGGTGTTCCACTGAAAACTAAGAACTAAGAACTGCAGTCCCGGGCCGCCGCCAATCGATTACGCAATCAGATATCCTGAATGGCGGCCAGGACGACAGGCTTGCCAGGACAGACTCCTTGTATTGCTCAGCAGATGCGCGCAATATAAAAAAAGCCCCCCGTCCGGGGAGCTTTGCAATCGGCTGATTCCCGCTGAGGAAATTCGGCCCACGCACAAATGCCCAGACGGATGTCTGGTTATTGCCGGGGACGCCTCCTCAATTCGGTACTGCAGAAATTAGACGGATTCATAATTTGCTTCTTCAGTGGAAAAACTAATCTGACCGACAGTCTAGCACGCGGCCCTTAAGCTGTCAAGCGCAATTGCAGCCGAAACCCCTACGAACTGCCGCTGCCAGCGAACTGGTCTTGTCACCGGTCGCGCGCTGCCAACATCCGCAATTTCAGTCGAGATCGACCATACGCAACTCGGTAGAAATGTCGATGCTGCCCTCAAGACTGCGCGCTACAGGGCAGAACTGGGCATGGAAACCGTGAACTCGTTCCGCGGTTTCCCGCTGCTCAGGCGCCACTTTCAACGTATATGTGGTGTGAATCCGCCTGATCACCAGCACATTGCCGTCTTTTTCGATTTCAGCTTCCACGTCGGCTGACAGATAGCCGTCGCCCGCAGGTATTTTGCGCGCCTCCAGCGCGCCCCCGAAGGTGCCGGTCAGTCAGCCGCCCGCGGCCGCATTCACATAGTCGAGCGTCGTGGCATGCGGCTCGTGAATGTCGGTGTCCACGCCGTAATGTTCAGCAACCTCCGAATGGACACCGAACTTCGTATGCCCCTCCTCGGCCGGCAAAAACGCCCTGCGCAGCGGTCCTTTTACCCGCTCAATACGCACTTTCGAAAGATATGCGACATCTCCCATTTTCATTCTCCTCAATATGAAATCTTCAGATTCCCCGCCAAAGCAGGCCCTGCACACGCAGCCGGCAAATCAACGCCGACGCGCCTTCCTGACCATCAGGAACCATCACGGTGGAATTCTACAGTGGAATTCTGCAGATATCCACTGTAGCAGATATCCACTGTAGTAGATATCCATTGTAGACGCGGCGTTTTCAGACAGCAAATCGCCTCTCCATAGCAGTGGCCGCACTGACAAAGCGCCCGAAAGCAGTCTCCCGAGCCGCTAAAAAGCGGCCTGATTTTGGACAATTCCTATCGGAAAAATCCGAAAGGGTATTGAAATTGTGCAATCCGCGTGCTATACTGTACGAATGCGCGCGGGGCGCATGCTCTCTTACAGTTTTCGACACCAGAACCGGTGAATGTTTCACATGAAACATTCACGACTTCGTATCCGTCTTTATTGTGTGGTGCGCCAGAAGTATTGCAGAACTGACGCATCTGTTTCCGTGCTGGATCCCTGAACGCCGTGGAGCGGCCCGCATGTCGGCAAACAACCTGGCTGCTGCAAACTGCACTGCCATCGAAAAGCCGAATAACAAGACAGACGCCGCCGCGCCGGCCGACGTCCCCGTGATCGATTACGAGGGCAGCGGCTATCGCCAGGACTTCTGGGAAGGCCAGGGACGCGAGTACGAAGATGCCGTCGAACGAATCGCGCTACAACGCCTCCTGCCCCCGCAGGGCCGCCGTATCGCCGAAATCGGGGCCGGGTTCGGCCGTCTCGCCGATCTCTACCTCGGCTACGATCAGATCGTGCTCTTCGACTACAGCCGCACCATGCTGGCCGACGCAGTGCGCAAATGGGGACACGACCCTCGCTTTGTCTTCGTCGCCGGCAATCTCTACCAGATGCCCCTCGCCGAAGGCTCGCTCGATACGCTCGTAATGGTGCGGGTGATGCACCATCTGGCCAATGTGCCGGCCGCACTCGCCCAGCTGCAGTCGCTTCTGCACCAAAGCAGTACAGCCGTACTCGAATATGCCAACAAGCGTAACCTGAAAGCGGTCCTGCGCTGGCTCACACGAAGACAACCCTGGTCCCCCTTTGACCCTGCGCCACTGGAATTTTTCGCCATGAATTTCGACTTTCATCCCGGCTGGATGGCCGCAAAACTGAATGACGCCGGCCTGCGCGTGGATGAACGCTTTGGAGCTTCCCATTTCCGGCTGCCGGCACTCAAGAATAACCTGCCGGCCCATAGGCTCGCCCGTTTGGACAGCCACCTGTTTCGCATCGGCGGCAAGTTCCCCCTTGCGCCCAGCATCTTCGTGCGTGCGACTGCCCCAGACACCGCCGAGCGGCCACAAAGTGAAGCCAGCCCGACTCAGCTTTTCCGTTGCCCGGCCTGCGCAACCTATCCTCTGGCTGCCATCGGCCCAACACAGCTGCAGTGCACGTCCTGCAACCGCCAATATGGGCAAACGAACTGCATCTGGGATTTCAAATTGCCGGAGTAGCCCCTTCGTACACTGACGTCGAAGCGGTGGTGCAGGAACATTCCCCGCACGGTCTGACCGGATCGTCTTTGTCTCATTTGAGATTCGCGCTACGGAAGCGTTCCGACAACCTATGGTATGTTGAACACTACATGAACGTTGATGCGCGCCAACGCCAACGCTCGGCCGCTTCGTGCCCGGCCAGCCGCGAACAGCGCATGTCTATTCACAAAAAGAGGTGACGATGGCCGGAGAAATGCTGTTGACGCAAGAAAAGACGCAAAATCGCAACGGGGATTCGAATACCGCTTTGCTCGAAGAGGGCGCGGCACAGACCGACGTGCAGTCGCCCAGCCCGGAAGAGACCCTCGCCCATCTGCTCAAACTCGGCCGCGAAAAAGGCTTCGTCAGCTACGATGAAGTGCTGCAGGTCATGCCCGAGGCCGAAAACGATATTGAGCAGCTGGATGACATCTTCGCATCTCTGCTCGAGCAAGGTATCTCTGTCGGCCAGGCCAAAGAGGACGTTTCCAACGAAGGAAAAAAAGATTCGCTCGAAAGCGCGGAAGAAGACGAATTCGATCTCAGCCAGATCGAAATCGACGACTCCATCAGCCTCTATCTCAAGGAGATCGGCCGCGTTCCCCTGCTGACTGCCGCCGAGGAGGTCGATCTTGCCAAACGCATGGAGGCCGGTCGCGATTCCCGCCATCACCTGAACCATGAACAGGTCGAATGGGAAGAACGCGAACAACTGCTCTGGTTGGTCCGCGATGGACGCTCCGCACAGGAGCACCTGATCAAGGCCAACAGCCGCCTTGTCGTCAGTGTCGCCAAAAAGTATGTCGGCCGCGGCGTCCCCTTTCTGGACCTGATCCAGGAAGGCAATATCGGCCTGATTCGCGCCGTCAAAAAGTTCGACTACCGCCGCGGCTATAAGTTCAGCACCTACGCCACCTGGTGGATCCGGCAGGCGGTTACACGCGCCATCGCCGACCAGGGCCGCACAATTCGCGTGCCCGTGCACATGTACGAGCAGATCAACCGTCTGACCCGCACCAGCCGCCAGCTCGTGCAGGAACTGGGCCGCGACCCCACCACCGAAGAAATCGCCGAAGAGCTGGGCGTAACCCCCCGCAAGGTCGAGCACATCATGCGCGTCAGCCAGCGGCCTCTCAGCCTGGAAATGCCGGTCGGGGAGGAAGAAGACAGCTACCTGGGCGACTTTATCGAGGATGAGGATGCAGACAGCCCGCAAGACTCCGCCGGCCGTCAGATTCTGCGGGAAGTGATCGACGAAATCTTCCAGAGCCTGACCCCCCGCGAAGTGCGCATCCTGCAGCTCCGCTTCGGACTGGTCGACGGCTACAACTATACGCTCGAAGAGGTCGGCAGAAAGTTCGGCGTCACCCGCGAACGTATCCGCCAGATCGAAGCCCAGGCGCTCAGCCGCCTGCGCCACCCCAGCCGTAGCCGCAGACTGCGTGACTACCTGTAACACCGAGAAGTAGGGAACATCAGGAGTGGGGAGTGAGATAATATCTGTGACTCGTCGCAGTTACTCACTTCTCACTCCTCTTCACTCTCTCCTCAGGTTCAGCGCACATCGCCTTCCCCGCCGATGACGCCACGCTCCAACCGGTCGAACAGCTTCTCGATGTTCTGCGCAGCCACCTCCTCCAACGAAAGATCCAACTCCGTGCAAATCTGAGTCAGGTACCATAGCACGTCGCCCAACTCACCCTTCAACGCCGCACGGTCCTCCTCCGAGATGACACCCTCTTTGTCACGAAATATCTTCTTGATCTTGCCCGCCACTTCACCCGCCTCATTCACAAGCCCCAACGTCGGATACACGATCGCGTGATCCGTGTGAACCAGGCTCCATGTCTTGCGCGATTCGCTCTGATACCGCTTGAAATCGATCGTTGCCATGCCTTTCTCTCTCCTCTTCACTCTCTCCAAGCCCCGGGCGCCCCACTCTCCGCCGGCATCTACCAACTAGAAACTGAAAACCAAAATCTGAAAACTAAAGAAAAAGGCCCGACCATACAGTCGGGCCCTTCCGTTTGCCGCCTTCGAAACTATACGTCCAGATTGCGCACCTCGTGGGCGTGCGTCTGGATGAAGCGGCGCCGGGGCGGAACACTGCTGCCCATCAGCATATCGAACGTGCGGTTCGCCTCCGCCGCATCCTCCACCTGCACCTGCAGCAGCGTCCGAAATTCCGGGTTCATCGTCGTATCCCACAACTGCTCCGGGTTCATCTCCCCCAGCCCCTTGTAACGCTGCTCCAACTTGATATTGTCCGAACCCATCTCCTGCCGGATCTGGGTCAGAGCGATGTCGTTGTATACGTACTGCTCCGACCGCTTTGCCTTGCCGTTTTGACGTTCGGTGACCTGCACCTTATACAGCGGCGGCTGCGCAATGTACAGATGACCGTTCTCCACCAGCGGCCCCATATACCGGAAAAACAACGTCAGCAGCAGCGTGCGAATGTGGGCGCCGTCCACGTCCGCGTCCGTCATGACAATAATCCGGTGATAACGCAGGTTGTCGACAGTGAAGTCATCGCCCACACCTGTACCCATCGCCGTAATCAGCGACTGGATCTCCTTGTTGCCCAGGATCTTGTCCAGGCTGGTGCGCTCCACATTCAGAATCTTGCCCCGCAGCGGCAGCACCGCCTGAAACCGTCGATCGCGGCCCTGTTTGGCGCTGCCGCCTGCGCTGTCACCCTCAACAATATAGAGTTCACTCTCGCTCGGATCGCGGCTGGAGCAGTCCGCCAGTTTGCCGGGCAGAGTCATGCTCTCCAGCGCACTCTTGCGAATCACCAGATCTCGGGCCTTGCGCGCGGCCTCTCGGGCGCGAAACGCCACCTGGCACTTGTCGGTGATCCGCCTGGCATCGCGCGGGTTCTCCTCCATCCAGCTGTTGATGCCCTCGGCCACAGCCGTCTCGACGTGATAGCGCACCTCGTTGTTGAGCAACTTCAGCTTGTTCTGTCCCTCGAACTGCGGCTCCACCACCTTGACGCTGAGGATGGCGGTCATGCCCTGGCGCGTATCATCCCCGCTGAAGTTGGCATCATTTTCCTTCAGAATCCCCTGCTTGCGCGCATAGTCGTTGATCTGCCGCGTGACCGCGGCTCTCAGACCGGTCAGATGTGTGCCGCCGTCGGGCGTGTTAATCGTGTTGGCAAAGGCGAAGATCGATTCATTGTAGCCGTCCGTATACTGGATGGCCACCTCCACATGGGTCGATTCGACCTGCATGTCAATGTAGACCGGCTGGTGCATAACCGTCCGATTCTTGTTGACATAGCGCACGAAAGTCTGCACGCCGCCTTCGAAATAGAAGCTGATCTCGCGCGGCTCCTCCCCGCGGTCATCGACAAAATGTATATCGATACCGCGCGTCAGGAACGCCATCTCCCGAAAACGGGTCACCAACGTCTGCCACTCATATTCGAGAACGTCGAAAATCGTATCGTCGCGCAGAAAACGCTGAATCGTGCCCGTCTCGCCGCGCTTACACGTGCCCACCTCCTCCACATCGGTCACAGGCACACCACGATTGAAACGCTGCCGCCAGACTTTTCCGTCCCGCTTGACCTCCGTCTCCATCCACGTGCTCAGCGCATTGACCGCGCTCACGCCGACGCCGTGCAGACCGCCCGAAACCTTGTAGCCGACATCGCCGAACTTGCCGCCGGCGTGCAGCTTCGTCATCACCACCGTCAACGCCGGCAAGCCGGTCTGCTTCTGTATGCCCACGGGGATGCCGGCGCCGTTGTCCTCCACAGTGACACTCTCATCCTTGTGGATCGTAACCACGATCTTGTCGCAGCGGCCCTGCATCGCCTCGTCGATGGCGTTGTCCACCACTTCGTATATCATGTGGTGCAGGGCTTTTGTATCGGTCCCGCCAATATACATGCCGGGCCGCTTCCGCACCGCCTCCAGGCCTTCCAGCACCTGAATCTGGTCGGCGCCGTAAACGAAATCCTGCTTGTTCATCTTCTCAGCCACTGATTCCTCCGCTCATTTCAGACGAGGCCGCTGCCCACAACTGCGCATTCGACCTCGCTAAGCTATCGCCGGTTGCGGTCATCCGGCCCGAACGTTTCATCAAGCCGGATCGGCTGGCGTTTGCCGATCGGAAATCGGCTTACATCCGCAACTCTATGCTCATGCCGACAAAGTGTCAGGCAAGACCTTCCGTTTCTTGTTGTTGCATCGCCAGAATGCGCGTTCGGTAAAATACAAGCAATGACATCGCCAACCCCGTGCCGATGAACGTGTTCCCCAACGTGGCTAATGCCACGCCCAGCGTATGCCACTGTGTGACCTGGCGAAATAGCAGCCCCATGCCTGTCGAAATCAACGTAGTCAGCAGTACAAACCCGACCGTGATCCAGAAGTTCTTCCGCACCAGATGGATGCTGCGGCGCACCGCGTGCCCAATCGCCAAATCGTCCAGCACCAGTGCAGTTGTCACAAAATACAGATAGAGTAGAACCACCAAAACCAGGCCGACGAACAGGAACAACGCCCCGGAACCCAATACCGGGCTGATCAGCGCCAGTACAGTGACCCCTATCACCCCGGGAATGTAGATCATCATCAGCCCGAGCGTTACGAAAACCAGGAAACCGAGTGTGCGCAGCCAGTGGCGGACGATGCGGGCCGCCAGAATGTTGACCGAGAGCGCCTTCTGGCCCTCGCCGATCGGCAGATTCTGGGCCAGCAGATTCATATACGTCGCACCAATCAGCAGACCTGCCAGACCAAAGAGCAAGGACAGTAGGCCCGCAATGCCGATCGAATCGACCTCGACGCTGGGATGGCCTCCCTTTATCCCGGGTAGCGTCGCCAGCAGGCTCGGCACATGGTACAGGAGGCTGTTGACCAGAAACTGGGCCAGATTGCTCGTCTGCCCGACCGCGTCCAGCAACTCGCTCATCTGCGACAGGTCAAACGGACTCCCCGCCGCCAGCTGCGGATCCTCGGCCAACCCCGTGTAGAAATCGGCTAATCTCGCCAGCAGCGGGCTGATGCTCCAGCGAGGCAGCACCCACAACAGCGCATCCAGCAGCAGCGGCAACAGCAGCAGGCCTGGCCGCTGGCTGACAAAGCGGTAGCCGGTTGAAATACTGTCAATGATTCCCACGGAAACGTCCCGATTTTGGCTGGCAAACCCATCTCAAATACAGCCTTGAAATGGCGCTTTTGCGGCAAAATCTACCTTCCTTATTTTACCACATATGCCTGAAATCCACGAACGACAGCGGCCCTCTGACCCCACCACTTCACACCCCAAACCGCCCCGTAAACGGATTAGACGGGAATGGTAGACCGGTCTACAATGGATTGACTTGTGATTCGATTGACTGGGGTTTCGACCCTGCCAATGGCGGCAGACACGGCTGTTTTTTCCTCGTGTTCGCGAACCGTAATCGTGGGGTTGCCCCCTCCCCCGCCTGGATCAGCTGAATCACAGTTCGAACTGTTCAACGACCCAAGGAGTAAGCATGGCCTCATTTGCCATCGAGGGCGGCCACCCCATCGAGGGGACCGTCAGCGTCAGCGGCAACAAGAACGCCGCCTTTCCCCTCATCGCCGCATCCCTGCTCACCGATGAGACTGTCACCCTGGAGAATGTCCCGCAAATCGATGACGTTGACGCGATGCTGGCAATTCTCGAGGGGCTGGGCGTATACGTGCGCAAAGAGGGCAGCCGGCTGACGCTGCGCGCCGACAAGCTGCACAGCCACGCGCCTGACGCCCGTCTGTTCAGCCGCATCCGCGGCGGGCTGAACCTGATGGGGCCGCTCCTGGCCCGGCGCGCCGCATTCCAGGTCGGAGGCGCAGCCGGCGGCGATGATATCGGCCGCCGCCGTATCGACACCCACCTCTTAGTCTTCGGCCAGCTGGGCGCCGCCGTCGTCCACCCCAACAGCGGCCGCTTCGAGTTGAAAGCCCCCGGCAGACTGCAAGCCGCCGATATCCTGCTCGACGAGGCATCTGTGACCGCCACCCAGAACGCGGTCATGGCCGCCTCCCTGGCCCAGGGCACCACCATCCTGCGCAACACCGCCAGCGAACCGCACGTCCAGGAACTGTGCCGCCTGCTGGTCGCCATGGGCTGCCCCATCGAAGGAATCGGCAGCAACACGCTGCACGTCCACGGCCAGGAGCGGCTCACCGGCGCCAGCGCCACCGTCGGCCCGGACTACATGGAGGTCGGCAGCTTCATCGGTCTGGGCGCCATCACCCGCGGCGAGCTGCGGATTGCCAACGTGGCCCCCGATCACCTGCGTATGCTTGAAATGGTCTTCTGCCAGCGGCTTGGCGTGCGTATGGACCTGCAGGAGGACCCCCAGGCCGCGCGCACCGGCTACACGCTCGTCCTCCCCGGCGAACAGACCCTCCGCGTTCGGCCCGACTTCGGCGGCGCCATTCCCAAAATCGACGACGCGCCCTGGCCCGCCTTCCCACCCGACGTGATGAGCATGGCCGTTGTCGTCGCCAGCCAGGCCCAGGGCACCGTCCTCATCCACGAGAAGATGTTCGAAAGCCGCCTCTACTTCGTCGACAAACTGGTCGCCATGGGCGCGCAGATCATCGTCTGCGACCCCCACCGCATTGTCGTCGTCGGCCCCTCCCGGCTCGTCGGCCAGCAGGTCAGCAGCCCCGACATCCGCGCCGGCATGGCGCTCGTCCTCGCCGCGCTCAGCGCCGAGGGACGCACAATCATAGGCAATATCGAACAGATCGATCGGGGATACCAGAGTGTGGATCAAAAGCTACGCGCGCTCGGCGCCCACATCGAACGCCTGGAAGCGTAAACCCTGTTGCCAAGTTACAGCGGCCAGCTAACCACTGACCACTAGGGCCTTATGCTAGTTGGGAAAGGCCAGTTTTCTGATTTGAAGGTAGTCATATTCGCCCAACAGACGGTTGATGTAAATGCAGAAGGTATGTGCAGTTGTCTATGGGTATATATAGTCGTTGATGACGTGTTCAAGGAAGTAGAAAAACATGTGAGTCGACCGGGGCCAGCGCCGGTCTGTTGCCTAACTGCTTGAACAGCCCGATGTAGTCTGTCGGCAACCCAGCTATAGCATGTTCGCAGGTCCTGTCATGCTCGATGGGCGCGATCTGCTTGTCCGATTTGGCTACTGCATGCGTGGTTGCACTCTACCAAGCGACAAATGGCGCCAAACGGGCGCACAAAGACATCTGATCCGTAGCTGCTCCGCCACGGGCTGGGCGATTCACTCCATCAGAAACCTGACCTCGCGGCCCAGTTTTCTTAGGGGCAAGCTTAGTCCAGGACAAGACCGTGGCCGTCCATGCTGACCAAAACTCAAATTGAGGCGCGCCTGGACTGAAGCTGACTGTATCGAGGGGTTGTTCCTGCAGGGAGGACGACAAAATGTTGAGATGGAGCGACACTACAGCCCGTCTGGACGCAGTGGATGCTGCCATCGCAGTCCTGGGAATCGGCCGAAATCGGAGTCGGTCGAAACCATGGTGCAGCCGTTTTCGACTGCAATCGCCGCGTGCTGGGCGTCAGCGACCAGCTTCCCGGTAGCTCCGGACTCACGGCACAACCGTTCGAATATGTCCAGGTGATCGGGGCCTGGACCGACGATGCGCGCGGTCGGGCGTTCCACGAGCGAGGAGATGAATGCAAAGGACTGGTCGAGAGTGGATGGGGGGTCGAAGACTCGCGGATTAGTTACGATGCGGACGAAGCCGGCCAGAACGTGGACGGAGAGGGCGAAGGGTTCCGGTCCTGTCGCCAGACGAGTGACCCACGTTGCATACTCGGGGTGTTCGGGAACGGAGTCCTCAATGTGGGCATATATCAGAACATTTACGTCGGGAAGCAGCATCCCGAGTCACCGACTCCTGTGCCCGAACCGGGCTTCGTCATCTTGTGCGTCAAGCGCCCTCGGTCGGTCGAGATCGATTCCCGGGCGGGGGTGTGCGCCCCGCACGGTCACCAGCCGGAAGGGAGGCGACTCCGACGGTTCGCGACGCTTCAGAGCGTCATTCAACGTTTTGGCGATAAAGGCACTGACGCTGATGCCGCGGGCTTCGGCTGCGCGACGCACCTGCTTTGCAAGCTGGTCGTCAAGGGAGATAGTGGTTCTCATGATGCATTAGCATAACATTTCTTCATCAATGCATCAATACTGCCAGGACCAGGGCAATTGCATCCAATTGGGTCAAAACCTCGTGAGCCTGCCTGAATCGGGTAGGGGCGCCCCTTGTGGGCGCCCTTCTCAAGGCAAAACGCCGGGAACTGTGCAAATCATAGTGCGCAGTCGCAAATTCTAAAGGTCTTTGGCGACTGGAGGCCGGTCTCTTGGCCGAAAAATGAAGACAATTGGTAGGGGCACCCCTTGTGGGTGCCCTTCGTGGCCTATTTGGGCATCCGAGTTTAGATGCGATTGCCCTGACTGCCAGGGCGGAGGGATGCAGTCCACATTTGGGGTGGGGATAATCGGGCGGGAAATTCATGCCAGCGGTGGCTGAAATTGTTTACCTGCTTTGGGAGAGGCACAAGGCAGGCACCTACCGCGGCGTTTGGGGTGACGGTGAAGTCGACGCGCGCGGGGGTACGTGGGCAGGCACAAGGCCTGCCCCTACCGTGGCGGCCGCTGATTTGGGGGCAGCGCGATGGGCCGCGGGAAATCATGGCTGTATCGACCCTACACTCGGCGCGGGGAGTAACTGCTGGGAGGCGTTGCCGGGGAAGCCCCCCGCATAGGGGAAGGCCTAAGGGCCCACTAACCACTAACCACTAACCACCGGCCCCCGCAGTTCCTTCCTCCGCCCGCCGCAGGGCCAGCTTGCGCCGCAATTCATCATGCGCCGCCCGGTCCAGAGGATAGCGCGCCGCCGCGAACATCGACAGAACCAGCAAAACGGCCGGCACCGCGCCCATAAAGATGCGCAAAGCCAGCACAGCCGCCTCCGGCTGCGTTGCCGCCGCGCCTTCAATGAAGCCGGTAGCGCTCAGGACCTGCGGCACGACGAACCCGACCGCGAACGCCGTGGCGATTTTGCGGAACGTGACCAGATAAGCCGAGTAAACGCCCTCGCGGCGTTTACCGCTGTGCCACTCGTCCTCTTCGATGATGTCGGCCACGATCGCCCAGGGGGTGGCGTTGGCCGCGCCATACCCGATTCCGGCAACAGCCGCCGCGATCAGCACCAGCGGCGCATTCCCCGGTGGCAGCAGGCTGATGACCGCCATCACCGCCGCCCAGAAGACCATCATGCGAATATACGTTTTGCTCTTGCCGTACCGCTGCATCAGCCGCACCGTCAACGGCATCGAAAGGAACGCGACGCCCAGCACAGCCGCCAGCACCAGGCTGTCAAACGGCGGCTTCAGCTGCATGTAGTAGATGAGGAACCACACGAACACGGAGGTGATGATGTCGACCGCGCTGAACGCCAGCACGTAAATCGCGGCCCCGATGCGGAACGGCCGGTTGGCAAACACCTCTTTGGTGATCTGAATGAAGTTAAGCCTGCCCTCCTCCTTCGGCAGTTCCCTTTCCGGCTCCCGTATGAAGGCCACCACCAGCAGCGGCGACCCCGCGATGATCAGCCCCCACAGCGCGCCCGCCACCGCGTAGCCGTTGCGCAGCGCATCCGGCCCATCGAACCAGCCCGCGAATAGTCCCTCCGCCAGCAGCTTGAACAGCCCGGCCGTCAGCAGGGCAACAAAGATCGAGTTACCCATGCGCCAACCGGCTAGGCTGGCCCGTTCGTCATAATCTTCGGTCAGTTCCGCGGTCAGGGCTGCGTAGGGCGCATTTACGATCGTAAACGCCGTGTCATAGAGGATGAAGATGAACGCGTAATAGAGGGCGGCAGCCACATTCCCCTCGAACGGGGGCGGGCTGAACATGAGGAAAAAGCCCACGCCGAAGGGCAGCGCGCCCAGCAGCATGAACGGCCGCCGCCGCCCCCAACGGCTGCGAAAGCGGTCGCTGAGGATGCCGATCAGCGGGTCGTTGACGCCGTCCCAGAAGCGGCCGATGATGAAGGCAACACCGGCCAGGCCCACATCCACACCCACGACGCTGACCGTGAAGTAGAGCCAGAACAGGGTACGCGCCGTCGAAGCCGACGCCGCGCCCCAATCACCCAGCCCATAAATTGCCTTGGTCAGCGTGGGCAGCCGCTGCCGTGCAACGCCTGTCGTAATCGCCCCGCCTCCCTATCTCGGTCTCTGATCAAATACCAGCCAAACTAAACCCTGGTTTCCATGCAGCGTGAAGCTATAGTTCTGGCTGTCTCGCTCACCGTTGCCGTCTTTGACCCAGATGGTGTACGACCCAGCAACGTTTCCACCCGGCAACTGGCTGGCAGAAACACCCTTGTCGTAATTGTATACTCGGCCTTTGGGCCCCTCTATGATATTCCTCCCGCCGCGCGTGTTGTGATCAAACCCATGTACCTGGACCCCGTCCTTCAGCACTTCAACAAAGTAACCGCCGTGCACCTGGACCTCATCGTTGCGCCACCCATGTACAAAGCCGATGAGAAGCTTCAATTCCCCTCCGCCATTGTCTGCAGGATCAGTATCCCGCAGCCAGAATTTGCAGCCATCGCCGCCAATGCCGGCGCAGTGGTCTACATTGACAGGAGCGGGCACTGGCGTGGGCGCCTGTGTGGGCACCGGCGTAGCAGTTGGCGGAACCGGCGTGGCCGGTATGTTCGCAGCCAGCGTGATCAGATTTGCATTCTCCACATTTACCAGAGAAGAGAAAATCCAACCCGTCTGACCGGCGACACAACAGAACTGATACCACGTGTTCTCCACATTTCTGCCGCTGATATCGAACTGCGCGCCCCTGGCGATGGTGCCAATGATGCCGAACGCAGTGCTCGGTCCCGTGCGCACGTTGACGTTAATCGCGGTCAGATCCGTCTTGACCGTAAAGCGGGCCACCGTTGGCACGGGCGTATCGGTGGGCGCAGGCGGATCGGTAGCCTGCGGAGCCGGTGGCTGTGTAGCCGCCGGCGCGACCTGCTGAGCAGTGCCCCCGCCAGACTCCTGCGCGGCCGCGGCGCCCTCCGGCGTCGACGTAAACGTGGGGACAACCGCCGCCATCGGGCGCGTCGGCGTCGGCGTTACGTCCGGCCCCGTCGACAGACCGCAGCCGGCCAGAAACAGCGCGCCGGCACACAGCGCCAGCGCACGAAAGATCGATCTCTTCACGCTGGTATGGTGAACAGATCGCGTAAATGTTGATTTCTTACGCATCGGCACAAAACTCTCCTTACATAACGAACGCGCCGCCATCTCGCGAGAATAGCGGACAGGTTTGGCACTATCTATCTATCATATCAGGTGCTGCAAATCGGCGAAAGTCGCGTTTTTGGCTGCCAAGAGATCAGCGCAGTGCCGGCAAGGGATCCGACGGTTTACTGCTTTGGGATAATGTCTCGTGTTCAGTGTCTATCCTCAGATTGGGAGCTGCACCATCCTTCAAGTTGCAGTTTTTGGCGTCTTTGACCAAAATACTGTCTGAAGCTGACCCTCTTCCCGAAACTCGCTCTAAGTGCACCTGCGTTTGAAGTCCAGGCGAAAGTCCTATGAATACACCCATTACACCCGGTGAGATTCTCTTGCAGGAATACCTCAATCCAATGGGGATTTCGCAGAAGGCCATGGCTCGCACCATTGGTGTCTCCCCGCGCGTGATTAACGAAATCGTACAAGGCAAGCGTTCGATTACGCCCGCCATGTCGAGTCGTTTTGCCGCCTTCTTCGGTCAGTCGGATGAATTCTGGCACGGACTCCAAATCGAATGCGATTCTCGCAAACTGGCTAGGGAAAACTGTAGCAAGCAGGAGCCATCACTGGTTACCAAGTCTGGTTGACATTCATGTCAACCAGACGATCGTATAGACCAAGTGTGGCCGACCAGGTTTTTCCTATCGAGTGAAATTACACCGCCGCCTACCCCCTCGGCGCACGAAAACCATTCGCCTCCGCCTCATCCGTAGTGCAGAACCAGAGGTCGCCCTCCCCCGCCTTCATATTCACCCGCCCGTACGAGGACGACTCCCCCTCCACATGATAGATCTTCGTTTCGCTTCTCGTGTTCACGTTGCCCTTGATGCTGCATGACGGATCCGGCTGGCTGACGCAACCTTGCGGGCAA
The DNA here is from genome assembly GCA_965116395.1 of Caldilineaceae bacterium. Classification (GTDB taxonomy): domain Bacteria; phylum Chloroflexota; class Anaerolineae; order Caldilineales; family Caldilineaceae; genus Bin5. The sequence continues at coordinate 1,694,758 of OZ220684.1, read as the reverse complement.
CCGGCCCCAACCATCTGCGTAGGAACGAGCGTGGGCCTCGCCTCGATTTCACACGCAGACCACAGCCCCACCCCGGCCAGCAAGGCCTGCTCGGCCGCCGCCCGCGAAATATCCGCGTACTTCCCCGGATTGCCATAATCGTTGTAGACGGCCAGCCCCTCTTCCAGCAGGCGGACATTCCACAACCGTTCACCCTCGTCAGCGCTTGTCCACACATAAGCCAGCAGGCGCCCGTACCTGTCCCGCCCCTTCTCCTCGATCCGCACGCGCTGCCCCATCAACGTCTTCGTGAAATCGGATGCCTGCGCGCCGAAACACTCCTCCGGCCGGCTCGGATGTACCGTCTCCGGCGTATCCACGTCCAGCAGCCGGATCGTCTCCTCCTCCCCGTCGTCGAACCGTACCGTCAGCGTATCGCCGTCCGCCACCCGCACCACCACGCCCCATGCGCCCTCCGCCGGCGCGCTCTCCGAGTCCGTAACCTCCGCCGGCGTAGCTGAAGCCGCACCGGCATTCGTCTCTTCCGACTCAGGTCTCTCCGTCGGCGTAGGCGCAGCCGCGCGTGTGCTCGCCGGCCCCGCCGCGGCCGTGGCCGCGGGCGCAGATGTCAATCCATCCCCGCCGCGCTCCCCCTGCCCACCCATCGCAAAACCAATCATCACACCGATCAGTATGAGCGCCAGGACCACAACGATATTTCTGACTGTTTTCAACAGTTTTCTCTCTGAATCAGTTTCAGAGAATCAGTGTAGACAATCTGATTCTGTTCTGTCAGCGCCTACCCCGAATCCCCAGCGCATACGCCCAAACCCCTACCCCGGCGCCTCCACCCCCCGCTCCATCATCGCCGAAAGCATCTCGAACCGTTCCTGCAGCGGCTGCCACACGCGGCCCGTATGCAGATCCTCCAGCTCCAGGATGCGGGCGTCCTCCTTGTCCGGATAGTAGCGCCGCCGATAGCCTACCGACGCAAACCCGGCCCTGCCGTAAAGACGCTGGGCAATCTCATTGCTGGCGCGCACCTCCAGCGTAGCCGTATGCGTGCCCTCCTTCCGCCCCAGCGCCAGCAGCGCCAGCAGCAGCCACTCGCCGATCGAACGGCCGCGCCACGCCGGCAGCACAGCAAGCGTGACAATGTGCATCTCAGCGCCGAAAAGCATGAATCCCCCCTGCGCGATCAGCCCGGCCGCAGCACGCGTAGTACCTGCCGCCGCCGCCGGCCAAACCTTCAGATAGCGGCTGCGGCTGTTGCGGGTCAATTCACTGTGGTAGGTGGCGAGCGTCCACGGGCTGGGGAAGCTGACCGACTCCAGTTCCATCACATCTTTCAGGTCGGCCAGGGTCAGGGGTCCAATCGCCAGCGGGCATGTCTGCGGCCCAACCCCATCGCGCGGATTGGGCTGCCTCTGCTGACGATTCAAAGAGTTAGCCATCGTATCCAAGCATACACCATCGGCCCCCCTGCACTCATGGGAATCTGTAATTGACCATTGGGTCGCTGTCTATTGGTCGCTGTCTACTGCGGTGGACGCAAATAGAGTGGCTGCAACGGCGCGGTCAGTGCCGGGGAACCGGCGCGCAGGTGGCGCAGCGCCAGGCGGGCCAGCGCTTCCCCCCGCGTCAGGGTCGTGCCGGCCTGCTCGCGGCCGTGCACAGCGTCATCCGCGCCCTTGCCCTGCCCCGCCAGATCAAAATCGGCGCCCGGATCGATGCAGCGCACATGGGCCAGCCCCAGCACAGCCTGCCGCAGAGCATCGCTCAACTCGCCCACCAGCCACACCGGACGCTCCTCTGCCTGCAGCGCCGCAACCAGCGCCTCAACCTGCCCCGCGCAGTGTTCCGCCACCGCAGGCAGCCACAGCGGATCATCAGCCGGCGCCGCAGCCCAGTTGAAACGGCCCCGCCCTGCCTGCAGCACCGGCCACACGACCGCGCCCGCGGCCGCAAGCGGCACAAACCGCGCCGCGGTCACGCTCAACACCGGCAGCCCGACAATCTGAGGCGGCTGCGGCAGTCCCAGCGCAATCCCCTTGACAACACTGATGCCGATACGCACACCCGTAAAACTGCCCGGCCCGGTCGTAACCGCCAGAATACGAACGTCATCCACCCCCGCGCCGGCCTGCGCAAGCACCTCCGCCGCCGCCGGCAGCGTCTCCTCCGTCTGACGCCGCCGCGACACCCACACCCGCTCCGCCAGCATCGTATCGCTCGCCGGATCAAACAGGGCAACTGTACAGGTCGAGGAAGCAACATCAAGAGCAAGCAGCATAGGTCAAGAGGTTTTTTGCCGGCACAAGCAGTGGTTCGCCGCCGCTGGCCGGCGGGGTTTTCTGACCACTGACCACCGACCACTAACCACTGCAGTGCTCAGTCGGCCAGTCCTTCATCGTCCCCTGCGCCCCGACCCAGAACCGGCATCGGCTTATGATGAGCAACCGGCGTAACGACCTGATCGACCAGTGTACGCGTGCCCGCCACATTCAGTTTTTCATAGAAGTAAGCGTAGTGATCTTCGACACCCGCGAATATAGCCTCCGTCCGCTCGCGCGGCAGCCCCCACAGCTCAGGTTTGAACGGCCCCAGCGCCTTCTTGCGCGTCTTCAGATGAAAGACGAAATCGGAATCGTTGGCGCCGCGCTCGTCCGCGTGGTGCGCGTCCAGATGCGCATACATCTCCTTGCGCAACGATTCCGGCAGACTGGGATGATCCAGGAATGTATTCGTGAATCCGGTCGCCAGATGGATCTCAATCGTCTGCGTCTCGGGAAACTTGCCGAACATCTCATCCGGCAGCGTGCTGGCGCCATGCTGGACCGCGCCGCCGCTACCATGAAAGCGAGCGCGCTCGCCCAGGTCTTCGAGTGTATCGAAATCCACCGCCACATCGGCCTGGCTGCCGTCCGGCAGCAAAATGCCGCCGTGTGCCGTGCCCGTGGCCACACTGATCTTGCTCAACCCGGCGTAATCGCCCAGCTCGCCCAGCGCATCCTTGTAGCCGTGAACATAAGCGTCCAACTCCGGTACCGTCGAGTTCTTTTCGCCGACTTCGCCGATCTCGCCGCCCAGACTGATGGTGACGCCCTCCGGCTCCAGGTCGCGGATGAACTTGGTCAACATCGCCGAGCGCAGGTAGTTCTCCCGCTGCTGCTCGTCCAACGATGGCGGCTCCAGCGTCACCAGCGTGCTCGTATCGATATCGATGTTCCAGTAGCCGGCTGCCACCGCCTTCTTCGCCAGCGCTTTCACCTCGTTCACCGCGCCTTCCGGGTCATTCTTATACTTCTTGCCGTCCACCTGAAAATGGTCGCCCTGAATGAAGATCGGCCCCCGGTACCCCTCTTTAATGGCCCCGGCGATAAGCACAGCCGAAAACTCGGCCGGCTCCTGGAACGTGTAACCCATCTCGCTGCGCGCGATCTCAAAAACAAACGCGCCGGTCTGCGTCCGCTGTGCCGCGCGGTAGGCCGCTCGCCCCGCCTCGTACGTCGAGAACCGCATATTCATCGCCGGTACCGTGCGGTTCGACCAAACATTCGTCGCCCTGGCAATATAAAACTCGTGAATGCTCGCCGGGCACGCGCCCATCAACTGACCCAGTTCCCAGATTAGCCAGCGGCTGAATGTCTTCACGGGCAGAGTGCCAAAAACGGCATCCCGCACCAGAGTATCAATCACATCGCTGCGCAGCTTCTCCGCGTCCAGCAACTCGACGCGCCCGTTCTCGTCAACGCCCGCCGCGCCTTTCAGATCCTGACGCAATTCATAGACGGATTCATGTATCACAATCTTTCCTCTCTTGTATCTACCCAGCCAAAGTCAACTCGCGGCCATGCAGGTCAGCCGCACCCTGGAACCCAAACCGTCTCCGACCACTGACCACTGATTTTGCCCGCATCAGAACGCATCCGCTAGAATAGCAGATACCAGTTAAGAGTGTAAAATCAGTATCCCGTTTTCAGCTCTTGTAACCGCGCTGAGATTCGTCGGCGTTGCCGAAAACTAGGAACCCCCTACCCATTACCAGGAACGGCCATTCCGGAGGCATCCCATGTCAGGACTCAAACTCGGCGCGCACATGTCAATCGCTGGCGGCGTCAGCAACGCACTCGATGCGGCCGCCGACGTAAACAGCAACGCAGTCCAGGTCTTTATGAAAAGCAACCGCCAGTGGGCAGGTCCGCAGGTGAAAGAAGAGGATGTCTCCCGCTGGAACGACCAGATGCCCACCAGCGGCGTCGCCTACGCCGTCAGCCACGCCTCCTATCTCATCAACCTGGCCTCACCCAAAGATCCCCTGTGGGAGAAAAGCATCGCCGCCTTCGCCGATGAGCTGGAGCGCGCCCACGCCTACGGCATCCACCACGTCGTACTCCATCCCGGCGCCCACACCGGCAGCGGCGAAGAGGCCGGACTGCAGCGCATCGCCGACGCCCTCAACCGCATCCATGCCCAGCTTCCCGACTGCACCGGCGTAACCACGCTGCTGGAGTTGATGGCCGGGCAGGGCACCACCTTGGGCTACAACTTCGCCCAACTCGCCCAGATTATCGAACAGGTGGAGGAAAAGGAGCGCGTCGGCGTCTGTCTCGACACCTGCCACGCGCTCGCCGCCGGCTACGATTTCCGCACCGAAGAGGGTTACGAAGCCATGATGGCCGAGCTCGAAGAGACCGTCGGCATCGGCAGCGTCGGCTGCTGGCACTTCAATGACAGCTCAAACGATCACGGCAGCCGCAAAGACCGCCACGAGCACATCGGCGAAGGATTCGTCGGCGTAGAGGGCTTCCGCCACATCCTCAACGACCTGCGCTGGGACGGCGTCCCCATGCTCCTCGAGACCCCCAAAAAGGAAGACGGCGACGGCAAAGACGAGCAGAACCTCCGCGCCCTGGCCGCCCTCGTAACCGACGTCACCCGCCTCCCCGAAGGCCTCCGCCCCAGCCCCTGACCCCAGCGGACTACAGCTACCGCCCCTGATCCCCTGCCGTCATCCCCGCCGGCCGGGGTCACTGACCACCGCCCACCGCCCACTGCAGTTCCGGGCCTTGTGTCTGCCCACCTCTGGGGGAACTGTACCGGGATCCGCAGCCAGCTTCTCAGGACAACCCCAAATCCCGGACGCACGCACCTGGCGTATGCCTTGACTGTACATGACCTATACCTTGACAAGTCCATGTTCCCTCGTTATGTTACAGTACACAAGCCCCGCAAGTTCGGAAGCGAACCAAGGGCTTTTCCCGCTGCCGACTCGCATGGCGGGTTATAGTTAAAAGGTGTCAACGCCGAGGCGGAGGCCATGAACAAGTCGCACGACAAGAAAACGCCAAAGTCAAATCCTCACAACACCCCCGCGCCAAAGCCCAACCCAAATGGGCCAGTACCGGCAAGGGGGAAAACGGCTTCCGACGAAGAGGTCCGACGGCACTACAACGACAGCATGGCGCGCAACCACAGGCTGGGCAAACTGCTGGCGCAGTGAGCCGCGTCTACCTGACCGTCGAACAGGTTGTCGAGATCCATGGCGCGGCCATCGATCGCCCTGGAGTCCCGCTCTGGGGCGTTTTCGATCGGGATACTATAGCGATCTCTTCGAAGAAGCGGCCGCACTCCTTGAAAGCCTCGCCACAAACCATCCATTCCTTGACGGAAACAAGCGTAAAGCCTTCTATGCCGCCGATTCCTTCTTGAGGTCCAACGGGTACTTTATCGACTGCGATGCCGATGAAGCCAACTGGTTTATCAGAAACATACTTGAAGATAGGCAAGACCGATTCGACAGAGTCCGCAACTGGCTGAAAACCCACGTCGAACCCACCCCCTCCTGAGCGGGAAGTTTAGTGCCCGTTGACGTTTGTCTGAACAGCGACTTCCTGGTACAAAGTGCGGCCGATCCGCGCAGGCCGCGCAGACACGCTAAGAAATTCCGCCACTGCCCTTAGAGAACCTCCCGTTCCGTCCCAATTGCACCACTTCCCACTGTGCATGCAAATCGCCAAGTCAATCAACGCCATAAGACTTGCAGGCGGGGTAGGATTGTAACTCGTGAATCACGGAATTCCCTCTAGTTCGGCAGTATGCTTACCTTATTTCTTTTGGGCCAAAATGTTCATAATCAACTCGTGCCCTTCTCCAAACGCAAACCTCGTCTAACAGAAATCTCCAACAAGCTGCGTTTGGAATCATCGGTAAGATCCGCCTCCAGAAGTTTGTCGATGAGTTCCTTCCCTTCAAAGTGCCAAACGTAAGGAGCTAGAGTGCATCTGTCCAAAAAGGCCACCAAAGCTGCAACCGCTTCGGGATAGGTTTCCCAGAGAGTTCCTTGGTTGATGCGATACAGAGTGTCGCTGTGATCCAGTTGCTGTGGAGGTAGTTTGCCTGCCAGTTCGACCGCGTCGGGAAACAGACTCTTGAAGTGGGGAAGCCAGCCAAGAATCGCCCCGACTTCATCAGGAAGGAGCGGCGCCGGGACACCTTGCAGGCGATTCGCCAGATAACGTCCTAGCCAACCGTCCCACAGTGTCCGTTGTTGCGCATCCTCCATCCGCTTGATGCGAGATGACAAATTCTGTCCAAACCGAACCCTGTCTTCATCACCAGCGTTGGCAAAAAACTTTGGAATCCAGTCATTCAAGATTTCAGTTGGATCGCTGAAGACGTATTCCAACATCAATGTGAAATCGCGGACGAATTTTTCCCTACTGCGTCCACCTGCTAGATGTGTGTTCAGCCGGGAGATCGCTTCGAAGAAGGAATCCTTCAATAACTCAGCAAGGTGAAGGGTTTTTTGACCTGAAAGGAACCCGTCCCATACGGCCTGATACGCCGGCATATTGTCTGCTTGCCCAAAGAGAGGTAGCAGATTGCGCGTCGCCCACGGCTCATCGGCTTCCAACAGATGAGCCGAAAAACATCCAAGAACTGCTTTCCCTAACGTTCCAGCCTGTGTTACATCGGCAATGATTTCAGTAAAGACAGAACGATATTCCCAACTCATGCGCTCTGGAGCGGGTTCGCGCTGTTTGCGCCAGACATCAAGACTGACCACCCAATATTGAGCTAACTTCCCCGCCACACTGTTAATCGCCCGAAACAACCAGTCGTCCACAGTAGGCGCCAGATTGACCTGATTGCGATGCTGTCCAAGATCCTTCGCTATCTGGTTGGCTTCAGGCAGTAATGCGGATGCGTTTGGAACACTGTCGTTACTTAAGACTGCTATGAGTGCTTCGACGACCAGGCGTCCGTGCTGAACGTGAAGGGCGGAACTCTTAAGGTATCCAAGCACGCGTCCACTCTGAATTTGACCGTATTCACCACACCATGAACGAAGAAGCGGGGGCCAAAGATCGGTCTGCCAGTTGCCGGCGACAGCCAACGTGTCCGCCAATTGAAGACTCCAGTCTAAGTCCTGCTTCGCCGCCTCTTCAACGGCAATTTGCAGCCCTTCACGATTGGGGCCGAGCAGGTCGCTCGGTTGGAAGGACAGTAATTCGTGTGTCCATTCTCCTGCCGGGCGCGCCAGCAACTCTTCCACGTTCCATGGGCTCTCATTGCCAATCCAGTCATCCTCTCTCTCATTCCCGGTCCAGTCATCCTCTTTCACAGTGACTGTTCCTGGCTCTTCACGGGGCCGATAGTATGGGTAATTGCTCCATACTTTGTCCAGCTCTTGCTTTGTTAGCGTGCACTCCGGATCGATTTCGTGTAACCGATAGAGCCAATGGAAGTGTTCATAGGCAGCTTTATCTTCACCCTCTTTGTCATCTTCGTCTGGCCAGCGGAAAGCGAGGACGTCTGCAATGACAACTTCTCGCTGTTGTGGAGTAGCGTGAGGATAGGTCGCTCTCAGCACTTGAAGCGTCTCGGTTTCCGTCGGGAGGTCAAGAATGTCGTGACAGCTCAACAACCACTTAATCTTATCTGTCTCCGACATATCATTTCGTACATGAAGAGCGTGTACGGCAAGTTTGCGCAGAAAAAGAGGATCTGCCCTTATGACGCGTTCGCACCAGAACGCGGCTAGTTCAGCGCGATGCTCAAGAAGGTGTTCCAAGCAATCACGTGCCGCGTCAATGAATACATCGATTGGAGTGACTGAACTACGAGGAAAATCTAAAGGGTCATGTACACGGTTCGCTGCCTGCCGGGCATGTAGAATCCGGTGGCGTTTTTCAAGCAATTCCACAATTCTCGCTAGAAGAGGCTCCGCCACATTGTCAAGTTTCGGTTTCAACGCTCTGACCCAGAGTTCGTTAATGGTTGCATAGTCGCAGACTGATTTGAATTCCGCGCGGATAATTGGCTTGTGATACTCGCCGTCAAGAAAAACAAACGGTTGATCGATTTCAAGGCGCCCGCCGGCCATAAGTTCAAAGATGTCGATGCAACAATTGGTCAAACCGACTTCCATGCAGCGTTCACCCAATTGCCCCCATTCCAACCATCCAAAGATATCTTCGTCTGAAAGAAGTGGAGGCGTAGAACGGAAGATAGAAACCCACCGGGAGAGAGATTCGGGATCCATCGGCACATCGGTATCCTCGCCGATCACTCGGGCCAACTTCCACCAGAAATCCGGATGAAGACACATCCCGCGTTGACCAATCAGTTGAAAGAGTGGGTCCGAATGCTCACGCGCAAAGGTCTGAGCCAGCCAATGAGACAAATGTACGTCCCTTTCACTAAGACTGTAGTTCGTGTCTGTGGTAAAGAGACCGTCAATGTCATCGCGTTTTGCAAGCCACCCGATCCATTCCGGCGGAGTTTTTGCAGAAATGAAGTGCCTTGTTAACTCCGCGTCTAAAAGCGCATAGTCTATCAGATCTATTTGTTCTTCGTTATCAGAAGGAGGCTGCTCAGCAATTGTTGTTATCCGACTCTTCCAGTCATTGCTGTCTCGCCGCACGAATTCTGCCAGGCCTGACACACCCTCATACAGGCCTCGATAATTGTCATCAGGCGACTTAGGGTATTCGATTCGCTGGATGCCGCGGAGTTGCCAGTCCCTAAGCGTAGTTTCATCTTCGTCTGATGGGGCAAGAACATATCGCTCTGTTTCTGATACCGTCAAGGCCCGTGCAAGGTAGTTCATCACAACATCGCTATGGCTGTAGCCAATAAAAAGCACGGGAAAGGACCCGAAAAGTGTCGCCAGGAATCGCCTCGCCCAACCTTCGGTCAAATAAGCGCGCCCAAAATCGGCATCTGTCAATACCGCATTTCCAGGATGGTTGATGTCGCCGTGGACGTGAACAATGCCTTCAAAATCTCCGCCTAGGGGAAGGACCGGGGCACTGTATAACTTGGGATCTGTCTCAAAGACGTCGCTTGCAGCTTGTTCGAAAAGTAGGTCAAAATTTGTTGTGACTACCCGGAGCAAATCAGGCTTAGAGTAAAGCCTCAATATATTAGAATGTAAGGCAGTTGGGCCGGGCGGCTCATCCCCTCTTTTAGAGAGTACTTGCGCAGCTATATCATGCACATGAACGCCTTTGTCCTGAAGCCTGCCGAGAAATCGATCTTCCGGTTCGTCTTTACCTCTTACTTCCCCGGTCCCTCTAGCGATCTCCTCTGCAAGTCCGCTGAACATTGGCAAACATGCGGGCGGTCCTACCGACACACCCGCCCCGGCAAATACAACAAGCTCGCCGTCTCGTAGGGCTTTGAGCAACTCTATAGGGAAATCAACACCTGAAATCTTCATCGCACAACCTCTTTTGGATTACTGACGAATCGTCTTGCTGTCTTCAGGCGCCTCCTGCGCAATCCGAAACGGGTAGGTCGCCGTGTGTCGCCGCCGGATGGTCAAGCGGGCGGGGTAGGTGGGAGGTTGGCGGCTTTGAACACAGGCGCGAAAAATATCGGCGTGTAGTTGCTGAGACACAGAGACTGTTTCCCTACGCGCCGGTCCCCTCTGATCCTGGTCGAATTCCTCACAGCTATTGCCCAGATTTGCAAGTTCCTGTGTTCGTCCCTCTCTCAGATTCGAAACGTCTTCTGGAAGTCAATCAATCCCGCAAGATAATTAAGCCTTCTCCTTCCATTTCCCCATCGAGCTGTGGCCCAAGTAGCGCTGTCAGATTGAATCGCGCTTAACAACCATTCGGCCCTTCCTCTCTCCGATGATTGGGTCCTGGTAGAAAGCAAATCGGGATGTGTTAAAGCTTGGTCCTGCGCCTTGAGCTTCAGCTGTTGAATTGCAGACGACCCCCCGGCGAAGTCAGGAATCGGTCCTTCCGCAGCGTACAGATATGCTTCCGTGACATCAAGCCAACCGTCTAGCTGACGGTCTGCGGTCAAAGACGTGCTCAATCCGTCAACATAATTCAAGACTTCGCTGGCGCGCCGTTCGCCCAGTATGAACTGGCGATACAACAGAGGCTCCTTGAGCTTAAGAGGGATGAGCAACGCAAGCAGATGAGGAAACATAGACTCCCTTTCCGAAAGAGATAATGCGGTCAAGGCAATTAATCTGACGCAATGGTCGATCTCTCTAAGAGAAAGGTTTAGGCGAACACATAGACCCGGAAACCCCTGAGATAATCTGCGGTACTCTGTAGAGTGTGTCCAATTATTCTCACTCTCATCCAGGGAAAGGAAGTACTCTTCCAGCTTGTATTGATCCATCAAGTTTCTGCAGAACGGATCGGCATTCGTGACAGGCAGCGAAAAACTTATGTCGAAAAAGCGGTTCAGATAGAGATCGGCGTCGATCTCACCGTAGACCGATTGCAGCGATTTGCAGAGTTCCGCCCGGTTCACGCCGAAAACAAAGATCAGGCCGGGCACGTCAAAAATGTGCTTGACCCGCTCCAGCAGCTCAATGGCAAAGGTCGGGCGGCAGCGGTCAAGTTCGTCGATGATAAAGATCAGGGGGCGCCCCGTTTCCTTTGCGACCGCGACAGACAGTTGCGTCAGTTTGTTCTTCAGGCAATCCTTGGTTTTTCTTTGGTTCGAATATTCCTGGAGCAGGTCTCTGCCATCCAGGTTGCTCAAGTCAACACTTAGATCAAGCCCTGTCAGTTTCGAAGGTACAGCGATAAGATTCTGCTTGATCAATTGAACGGCAAACTGCCCCACTTGCTTGGCCAGCTCTTTGAACTTGCCCTCTTTGAACTGATCGGACATCAGGCCGATGATGGACAAGAGCGGATCGTCGCAGAAATCGTCCTCCCACGCGTTGTAGTAGATGGCGCTGAATTGGTCCTTCTCCAGGTCCTTCTGCCAGCGATTGAGCAGGAAGGTCTTGCCGGTGCCCCACTGGCCGTCGATACTAATCACGAAAGGGGCGCGTTGATTCCGAAGCAGGTTAGTTAGCTGTTCGGAGATCTCCGCCCGGCCAAGCGTATCGTCTTTCCAAGGTTCATCGGGCGAAACGTCCGGTTCTAGCAATTTTAGCTTCAATGCGTCCCGCTGATCTGCAGCATTTGTTGTCGCGTCGGTCATAGTTTTCGCCTGTCAATAATCTCCGTCAGCAATGCTCCCGTCTCCCAATTACGGTTGAGAACGCCAATTTCGCCTGATCCTCTCGGCAACTGTCGAACAAAGCAACTCAGCATAGCACATCCGTGCATTTTTCAAAATATACCACACTCTTTTTTGTGCTGATTATGCGCCATATTAAAGGCTGCCGTTAATATGGAAGCAATTTCCAGCCATGTTAAAGGCTACCGTTAATATAGCCGCTCCCGCGCTGCCCTTCCTTCCCGCGCGCGAATCTAGCAGCCGCCGGATTCGCCCCGCGGCACAAGAATCAACCGCTATGAAACCTACTTGAATAGTGGGGTGCCCTACCAAAGTTAAAGCCGTGAAACCTTAACAGCGCGAGAATTACGCCGCTCCGAAACCACTGCCACCCGCCTTCACGCTAGCTCAGGCTCCGAATCCAGCAGCCGCACTACAACCTCGATCAACTCAGACACCTTTTCGTCGCTGAATCCGTTGACATCAAAACCGTGAGCAATTGCGTTCCTATACTTCATCATGTCGGTCAGATAGTCGTGGTCCTCGCGCGAAATGATGCCGTGCATGACCGCCATATCGAGGATGTATGACGCCGTGGTAACGCGCGTGATGGAGATCTCGGCGGCCTCGGTCAGATTCCTGATCGCTGCCTCGCAAGCCGACCAGGCCAACAAGTAGGCGGCCTCGCCTGAACCCTTCGCAAGAACTTCCTCCGATTCGGCAAGACGCCGACGGATCTCCTCTTCGGCAAATGGCTGCGCGCCCTTCGGCAACTCCAGTTTCTCTGGTTCGCCTACGAGCAGCAGATCATACCTCCAGCCAGGCTTTTCATACAAGATTTCCGCCAGCTCTGTCATTCTGGGTGATCTTGCCAATGAAGTCCTGGACTTGACTTCAATGACTCAGATTTCCTCACCTTTACGCACGATCAGGTCAGCACGGTAGCCGGGCACAAAATCAAGCTGGCAGTTTTCCTCTACTTCATAACCCCTGCTGCGGTACTCTGCCGCCTTCTTGTCAACGAATTTTTTTCAAGAATCGCAATGTCTTCCATTTCGCTGTCACCCCCTGGCCTGAAGCATCGGCATCGTTATGCATCGAGAGAGGCGCCCCTGTCTTGGTTCTTACATTAGCACATTGTGACATCACGAGTCTTCGCTTGTCGGACGTTCAATGCTTGCTCGTAGGCTGACGATCCCTAATTCCTGCCACATTCCCTGTCGATAACGCGTCTTGCTTCTGAGGTTGTTTATCACATTCGATGTCCGCTGCATGCGTGAGGCGTCCCAACGGTGAAACTCCGTGCGACCGTCGCTGTGGGACTCTTCAAGCCACGCCTCCTTAGTGCGTAGCAATGCGTCCAGGAAGTCTGCGGAGTCCTGCGGATCCAGAGTGATCGGAAGCGTGGAGCCCTGCCCTCGCCTGCGCGGCTGCTTCGCGGCAGAAGTAGTAACTTCCTGATTTATCACCAGCCGGGGACCAACGCGCCGTGACAGAAAATGCTCAACCAACTCCGGCTCAGGCTTCATTCCGCAAATGCGCTCAGTAGTCTCCGAGATTAAGTCCACCAGAATCTCATCGGGAGTTTCGACGAGTTGGTTCCAGGCTTCGATAATGGTCTTATCGATAATCTCTGCTCGCTGCTGCGACCGCACCGAATTCTCAGCGTCACTTACCGCCCGGCCGCTAATCACTTTTTCCTGGGATAGGTACTCAACGAACCGTTGCTCAATAATGGAGGGATCTTGGGATTCGAGGTCAATGGTCAGGAACCGTCTCTGGTCCCAATTCCCCCGCTGCAAAGGCAAATAGAGCCACCATGTCCGTCCGTTGGTCAGCACAGCCAGTTCTGTCCCTTCCTGAAAGCAATACTCCAATAGCTGCTGCTGGTGGCTCTCCAGGTTTTCGCCGGGCCGTTTGACCTCTATGAATACGGCATTGGCTGTACCTGGCCGGAGCGCAAAGTCTACACGGCGGGTCCCAACCGTGTACTCTGGGACAACCTCCGAAACGTCGAAGGTATTCCATCCGGCAAGGTGGAGCAGTCTCAGAACCACCCCCTGTTTGGTGGCGGATTCGTCCAGGCTGCGCAAGAGGCCAGTGCTCTTGATTTGCTCAACCGCACGAGCAATCGTTTCGGTCATGCTCTCGTTTCTCCTGAATAGAAATAGATCGGTGTCTTCACTTCACCGCTCATTATCGGTCACGGATTGGATGGAGGTGGACCTTTACGGGAATCGCCGGAAACTGAACCGTTCCCAACGCCAGTTGGCGCCAGTCTATCCTGCTCAATTTCAAAGTGAGTTCAATCTGAGACCAGCAGCCCCACCCCCAACCTCCCCCAACAACCCCTCCGCCTCCTGCTACAGCGCCCTTACATCAGCCCACAACTCCTCCGGCGCACGCAGCGTCTGCGGCCTGAAAGAGCAACGCGTGAAGCCGATCTCACACCCTACCTTCACGCTGCCCAGATTGTCGAACTAGAGAAGGAAAAAGGAGCGCGTCCGCGTCTGTCTCGACACCTGCCACGCACTCGCCGCCGGCTACGACTTCCGCACCGAGGAGGGCTACGGGGCCATGATGGCCGAGCTCGAAGAGACCGTCGGCATCGAGAGCACCGGCTGATGCCACCAAAAACCAAAAACTGACTACTAGAAACTGCAGTTCACCACTCCAACTCCAACAAATACAACAACTCCGCCGGCGTCGTCGTCCCACGCACCCGCACCCGCTTCAACTGGTACGGATTGTCAGTCGAGTGCGTCGCTCCCGGATTGATCGTCACGCCTCCCCAGAAACCCGCGCTCTCAAAAATACGGATCGTGTTGTTGTCAAAGTGCCCAAACGGGTATGTGATGAAACGCGGCCGTACTCCCAGCTCATACTCGATCGTCTCCGCGCTCCCCAGCGCCTGCCAGACCAGATAATCATCGTTCCGATTCCGCAAACTCGCGTGATTGCGCCCATGCGACTCGATGTACATCCCCCCGGCCTGCATCTCCCGCGCCATATCCCACGACACATAGAACGGATTTCCCGCGTCAATATAGTCCGTCACCACAAAAAACATCGCCGTCATGTCAAACTCCTGCAACAACGGAAACGCGTTCTCGAAATTGTCGCGGTAGCCATCGTCAAAAGTGAGAATGACCGGATTCTCCGGCAGCGGCGTGCCCTGACTCAGGTGTTCTACAAGCTCGTACATGCTAATCGTCGTATACCCGCCGTCTTTCAGGGTTTGCAGATGACTTCTGAACCGGTCGGGACTTACCGACAGGTCCTGCCGGTAAACATCTGACCCGGCCGGCGGCACACTCACATAGTGATACATCAGAATCGGCACCTGCACCTGCCGTATCGACCCGTCAGGAATCGGCGCCTGCGTCTGTCGTTTCCATCGATCGGGAATAGGCTCCGGTTTACCAGGCACATTGCGTGTCGGCTGCTCGATCGGCCCATTGTGAACGCTTGGCAGCATTATCACAGCCGCGTCGCTGTACACAGCCGGCAGCATGATAACGGTCGGCTCACGCTCCTCCGCCGTCTCCTCCCGGATGATCTGCGCCAAAATCCAGTCATGGTATTGGCTTACCCGCGTATACACACCGTAAAATGACGGCCGCGCGCAGCCTATGCCAAAGCTTACAAGCCCCGCCAGCTGCCAGCCGCCTTCCCCGTCCGGCACCACCAGCGGGCTGCCGCTGTCGCCATGGCAGGCATCCTTGCCCCCCTCCTTGTATCCGGCGCACAGCATGTTTGCCGTGATCATCCTGCCCATCGAGTTTGTGCACTCCTCCTCCGACACGATCGGGAGCTCCACCTGCTGCAGATCATACGAGAGCCCGCCCCCCTCACCGCTTTCCGAAAGCGCGCCCCAGCCGATCACCGTGCCCAGCGTGCCCGGCGCGGCTAGCGTCAGACTGTCATCCGCCAGCAGCGTGACCAGTTCGGCCTCTACCGGCTCTGTCAGATGCAGCAGCGCGAGGTCGTGGGCAAAGTCGTGGGCAAAATCGAATCCGTAGCGAGGATGCAAGACGATGCGGTCAACCCCCACCTCCTGCCCCTGGCCGCTGTCGAGCCTGTAGTCGCCAACTGTCGCAACAATCTGTTCCGGCGAGGCATTTACAACGCAGTGGGCTGCCGTCAGTATCCAACTTGATGCCACCAGCGACGCCCCGCAGAAAGTGTGGTAGCCTGGTTCGGTAAAGGCCTTGATGGCGACCATCCACGGCCACGCGCCCGGCGCAGCCTGCTCGCCGCCAACGATCTGTCCTTCCAGTCCCGCTGGCGGCGGTGGTGGCGGTGGCTCCTCGCTTTCGGGTGTGGCCGTCTCCGCCGCCGTCGCGATCAGAGACTTGCCTGCTTGCCCCTTGCCCGCGCCGTCTGCCCCGACCGCAACCCGCTCACCGCTCGCCGTGTTGGCGCGAACCGCCATTCTCAAACTATTCGGGGCCAGGGAGGCGCCCTCTTCGGCCACCGGCGTCCCCACGGCCGCTGCCATCTGCCCGCCGCCCGCCGTTGTCTCCCCCGCCGGGACCACCAGTTCGGGCACCGCCACACGACTGCACGACATCAGAATCACAACCGGCGCCAGAATGGACAGAATGCTGAGACCGCCGTACGAGCCGAGCGTGCGGCGCAGCGCGCCCAATCCGCCGGTCCGCTTCGGAACCGATCCGGGCCGGGCGTCAGCATCAAACGCGCCCCTGCTCGAGAGGGGCGCGGTCGAAACAGTTTGTCGCAAAGATCGCCGGGGAGAGCGCAAATTCATGCCCGCATTCTACCAAAACCGGGAGGAGAGCGCCAAAAAAGGTTGATTATTTTGCCCCTACGCGTATAATGAACTTACACCCAAAAGACGACCGCGAACCGGGGCCGCCGCACATGCCAGACCCGCGGCGGGCGAGGAGAGACCTAAAAATGACGATCATGAAGATGTCCACCGCCCTGCAACCCGCGGAAAAGATGAAGTTCCTCTCCGAACTGATGGTCTTTCAGGACCTGACATCCAGAGAAATGGAAGAGCTGAATCGCATTACCACGATGAGCACTGTGCGCAAGGGGCGGGTATTCTACCGCCCGGAGGAGCCGGGCGAAGTCCTCTTCATATTGAAGGAAGGCCGTGTGCAGCTCTATCGCATCAGCCCTGAGGGCAAAAAACTGGTCATAACAACCCTTGGCCCCCATACTCTTTTTGGTGAGATGGCCCTGCTGGGCACGAAAATGCACAACACCTTCGCCGAAGCCATAGATGACTGCCTGATCTGCGTCATGAGCCGCAACGACCTGGAGCGGCTCATTCTCAGCAAGCCCCAGGTCGCCCTCCGCATCCTCGAGATCACCGGCCAGCGCCTGCAAGAGGCCGAGGAGAGCCTCGAAAATATGGCCTTCAAAGGCATCCCTGCCCGGCTGGCCAACCTGCTCCTGCGCCTCTCCGACGAACAGCAGTCCGACGAAGTAACCGGCCTCACCCACCAGGACCTGGCCGAAAGCATCGGCACCTACCGCGAAACGGCCACCCAGGTCCTCAACGACCTCAAATCCCGCGGCCTGATCGAAATCGGACGCAAACGCATCAAACTGCTCGATCGGGAGACAATTTCCGTCATCGGCAGCAAACGCATCAAGCTGCTCGATGAGAATATCTGAACCGTAGTGGCCAGCATCCATTGGTTAGTGACCGCAAATACCAGTGGATTCCAGGGTAACCTGGCCCACTGTCACTGATCAACGGTGGTCCACTGCCATGTACGACCGCTCGACCCAAGTCGACCGCAGCGCAGAAAGCATCAACTTTGGCATCGGCCAGCCCGACTTCGCGCTCCTGCCCCATGACCTGATGCGCCAAGTCGCGGCCGAACGCTTCGCCGAAGGCGACACCGAGCTGCTCAACTACGGCTTCCCACAGGGGGACGGCCGCTTCCGCTGGGCGCTCGCCGAATTCCTCAGCCGCGGCTACCGCGCCGCCGTAGATCCGCAGCAGCTGATGATCACCGCCGGCGCATCTCAGGCCCTCAACCTGGTCTGCACCCTCTTCACCCGCCCCGGCGACACCGTCTTCGTCGAAGAGCCAAGCTACTTCCTCGCCCTCCGCATCCTCCAGGAGGATCACCGCCTCAACGCAGTGCCGATCCCAACCGATGAGCACGGCCTGTCGCTGCCTGCCGTCGCAGACGCCCTCACCCGCCACCGCCCCGTCCTTCTCTACACCATTCCCACCTACCAGAACCCCACCGGCCGCACCCTTCCCCACAACCGCCGCCAGCAGTTGCTCGCCCTGGCAGAGGAGCATGACTTCCTGATCGTCGCCGACGAAGTCTATCATCTCCTCGATTTCGGATCGCCGCCGCCGGATCCCTTCGCCGCCCATGCCGACAGCAGCAGAGTGCTCTCCCTCGGCTCATTCTCAAAGATCCTGGCGCCCGGCCTGCGCCTCGGCTGGGTGCAGACATCCGCACAGCAGGCGCGTCAATTCGCCGCCAGCGGCCTGGTCGACAGCGGCGGCGGTCTCAACCATTTCACATCCAATCTGGTGCGGGTTGCGTTGGAAGGGGGCGGGCAGAAGGACTATCTGGAGGAGTTGCGCCGCGCCTACCGGCAGCGGGTTGCCGCCATGGACGCGGCCCTGCACAAGCACATCGGCGACCGCGCTACCTGGACAGTGCCCGCAGGCGGCTTTTTCTTCTGGCTAACCTGCGCCGACAACGTCGACACCACCGAACTGCTCAACACGGCTGCCGGCGCCAAAGTCGGCTTCCTACCCGGTCCCCGCTGCTCCAGCGTCGGCGGCCTCGACCACTGCCTGCGCCTCTGCTTCGCCCACTACGGCATCCCGGAAATCGAAGAGGGCATCCGTCGCCTGGGCCAAGTGTTTGACACCTTCCAGAACGCCCCGTGAGTCACCGCCTTACTAGGGATCGTTGACAGTTACATCAGGTAGGGGAACCCCTTGTGGGTGCCCTCGTGATTGCCCCTCTTGTAGGCGACTCGTGAAGCTCAAGGCTTTAAACGTCTACTGTGGCGTGATTCTAAACCCGGAAGTACTCGGATATCGTCCTTCTCGAGGAAAAAGCCAACGAACCCTAGTAGCTGGCAGCGAAGTTGGGCAGGAATTGGAGAGCCTGGTCATAGTCGGCGATGGGGTTCCGGTCTTGGCCTGCGTTGAGCTTGGCAAGGACCCGATAGTGGTAGGCGCTGGCATTACCGGGCTGGAGTTGAAGAGCCTGGTCAAAGTCGGTGATGGCGTCCTGGTATTGACTTAGGTGGGCCTTGGCAATACCCCGCCTGACAAAGCCGCTGGCTTTCTCAGGCTGGAGTTGGATAGCTTGGTCATAGTCGGTGATGGCGTCCTGATATTGACCAAGCTCAACCTTGGCACGGCCCCGAAAAAAGTAGGCAGTGGCATAGTCGGGCCGCAACTGGAGAGCCTGGTCATAGTCGGCGATGGCATCTTGGTATTGACCTAGGTGTGCCTTGGCATGGCCCAGACCGACGTAGGCAGCGGGATAGTCGGGCCGCAACTGGAGAGCCTGGTCAAAGTCGGCGATGGCATCCTGGTACTGACCGAGGTGTGCCTTGGCATGGCCCAGACTGACGTAGGCAACGGGATAGTCGGGGTGGAGCCGGAGTGCCTGGTCATAGTCGGCGAAGGCGTCATCGTATTGACCAAGGTGAGTCTTGGTACCGCCCATAACGAGGTAGGCGCGGGCATTGTTGGGCTGGAGTTGCAGAGCCTGGTCCAAGTCGGCGAAGGCGTCTTCGTATTGGCCAAGGTAGGTCCTGGCATTGGCCCGACCAACGTAAGCGCTGGCATCGTCAGGTCGGATTTGGAGGGCCTGGTTAAAGTCGGCGATGGCATCCTGGTATTGACCTAGACAGACCTTGGCCTCGCCTCGAATGACGTAGGCGTAGCCTTCGTCGGGCCACAGTTGGAGAGCTTGGTCTGCGTCGGCGACAGCTTCCTGAAATTGACCAAGCTCTAACTTTGCAAAGCCCCGATAGAGGTGGGCGCTGGCATCGTCAGGCTGGAGTTGGAGAACCTGGTCATAGTCGGCGATGGCATCCTCGAAATGACCGAGCGCTAACTTGGCAAGGCCCCGAAGGTCGTAACCGGAGGCATTGTCGGGCTGGAGTTGGAGAACCTGGTTATAGTCGGCGATGGCGTCCTGATATTGGCCGCGTTCGAACTTGGCATTGCCCCGACTGATGTAGGCGTCGACATTGTCGGGCTCCAGGCGCAGACGAAGGGTCTGACGCAATTCCCTGATGTAAGCGTTTGCGTTATTCGTCTGGCCAAACGTGGCGACCGCCGCGCACACCACGACAACCGCTACGATCACACCCCATTTCCTCAGAATGCGCATGATATTCGGTGTCCTGAGTCGTTGCTGCGAGAAAAGCGCATTCCCGCAACGCGCCGCCGCGGTTGATCCCACTCGGTCGTGGAGAGGGGACTGTTCAACGTATCATACACATCCCGGCTGACGGCGTCAATCTCCTGGCCCAGGGCCGGTTGCTGGTCCCCGCCAGCAGCGTGTAAAGCAGTTGTAGCCGGCCGCAAGCGGCCTCCCTTGTGCAGGGGCTCCGCCCCCGCAACGCCCCCGTCCAAAACCAGTCACGTCACGGCGCCAGCGTGTGTGTGATACCGCCAAACACGCCCCGCCAGCCCATCACGCGCCGCGATCCCAGCATCACGCCGATAACGCAGATACCGCCACCGCGCCGCGAACACCAGTTATCAGTGGTCGCCAGCGACCTGGCGGCCTTGACTGACCACTAACCACTCACCACTATCCACTATCCACTATCCACTGCCCTTCGCCATCGTCACCGCCACGCGCACCGCCGCCAGCATACTCTCCTCGCTGGCCTTTCCCGTCCCCGCGATATCAAATGCCGTACCGTGATCCACGGAAGTCCGAATTATCGGCAGGCCAATGCTCACGTTGACGCCGCTGTCAAAGGCCAGCAGCTTCATCGGAATATGACCCTGGTCGTGATACATGGCCACGACGATATCGTATTCACCCCGCGTCGCCCGCAAAAAGACCGTATCCGGCGGCTGCGGATCAGAGACCGTCCAGCCCCGCGCCCGCGCCATTTCGATAGCCGGCTCGACCTGCTCCGCCTCCTGCACGCCAAACAGCCCGTTCTCGCTCGCGTGGGGGTTCAGCCCCGCCACCGCAATCCGCGGCGCCTCTACCCCCAGCATCCGGCAGGAGTTGTAGGCCAGCTCGATCACCTCCAGCACCCGCGCCGGCGTAACCCGGCGGATCGCCTCCTCCAGCGCCACGTGCGTACTCACATGCACCACCCGCAAATTGGGCCCCACCAGCAGCATCGACACCCGTTCAGCCCCTGTGCGCTCCGCCAGCAGCTCAGTATGACCGGGGTACAGGAAACCGGCCCGGTGCATCGCCTCCTTGTTCAGCGGCGCCGTCACCACCGCCTCCACCTGCCCCGCCATCGCAAGGTCACACGCGCGCATCACATATTCCACCGCGGCCCGCCCCGCCCCCGCGCTCACCTCTCCTACCGGCGCCTCAGCCAACTCGACGTTCGCCAGATCCAGCAGCGGCACTGTCCCCTCTCCATAGCTGCCGCCGCCAATATCAACAATGCCCTCATACCGCGGCCCGACATCCAGCCACGCCGCCGCCCTGTCGAGGACCCCCCGGTCGCCAATCACCAGCGGCCGGCACGCCGCGAACACCTCCCCATGCTGCAATGCCTTCAGAACCACCTCCGGCCCGATGCCTGCCGGGTCGCCCAGCGTAATAGCCAGTATTGGACGGCTGTCAGCCACAATTCACACCTTCCTGTCATTTGAACTCTGATCTATCTGATCAGAAGACTGTCTGATTCGCTACTCTGCCCGCGCGCAGTAAGACCGATGCTATCACCCCCAGCCGCGCCCGCAAAACATGTCCCTTCAGCCGACTCCGGCACCGTCGGTACTGTGCGCCCATCGCGCGCAACTCCCCCGCGCGATAGCGCGTTGCCCACCGATCCGCTACACTATGGAGGCGCGCCTTGAGGGCGCCCCGACCCGCTGCCGCCAACCGTCCCAACCGCTGGCCGCAGCGGCAGCCAAACACTCACCCGGAGAATCTCTTCATGGCAAACATTGCACTCGTCGGCTGCGCCCACATCCACACACCCGGCTTCGTCAAGCGCCTGCAAGCCCGCGCCGATGTCAACACCGTCGCCGTCTGGGACCGCGACCCGGCTCGCTCCAAAACCTGCAGCGACCAGCTCGGCGCGCCCGCCCTCGACAACGTCGACGCCATCTGGAACGACGCCGCCATCGACGGCGTCATCATCTGCTCGCAGACCGACCAGCACCAGCCGCTCGTCACCGCTGCCGCGGCCGCAGGCAAGCACATGTTCGTCGAAAAGCCGCTCGGCATCGCCGCGCAGGACGCCTACCGCATGGCCGCCGCCATCGAACAGGCCGGCGTCCTCTTCCAGACCGGCTACTTCAGCCGCGGCATCCCGGTCCACCAGGCCCTCAAGGATCTCGTAGCACAGGGCGTATTCGGCCAGATCACGCGCGCCCGTTTCATCAACTGCCATTCCGGCGCCATGCGCGATATCTTCACGCCCGACTACCTGTGGATGACCGACCTGCAGCAGGCCGGTGTCGGTGCTTTCGGCGACCTCGGCACCCACGCGCTCGATCTGATGTTGTGGATTCTGGGCGATGTCGACAGAGTGACCGCCACCCTGAATGTGGTGCTCGAAAAGTACGGCCCCGACTGTGACGAGACCGGTGAGGCGCTCTTCAATTTCAGCAGCGGCGCAATCGGTTCTCTCGCCGCCGCCTGGGTCGACGTGGCCGAACCCATCACCGCCGAAATCAGCGGAACCGAGGGCCACGCCTACATCCAAAACCGCAGCGATCTCTACATCACCAGCGCCAACCTCGAGGGCGCCGACGGCAAACAGCCCTGGACCGACCTGCCCCCCGCCTGGCCCCACGCCTTCGACCTCTTCCTCGACGCGCTCAACGCACAGGACCCGTCCGCAAGGGACTCCGTCCCGCTCGTAGGCGCCCGCGAAGCAGCCTACCGCAGCGCGGTTATGGAGGCGATGTACAAAGCCGCAAACGAGGGGTCGTGGGTGTCGTTAACCTAATTATCGCGGCGCATCAAACTGAAACTCTGCGCCGTCTGCCCGCCATCCGGCGCGCCGGCCAGAAACAACGCCAGCGGCACCACCTCCTCCGGCTCCTTGAACCACTCGCCATCGAACGTGCCGGGCGCGCGCGCGCGTCCGCACCGGGCATCATCGCCGTGTTTACCGGCCCCGGAACTAGCTCGTTGACGCTGATATTGTCGCCCCGCAACTCCTGGCCCAGCACACGCGTCAACATCCACAGCCCCGCCTTGGAGCAGCTGTAGGCCGACGAGCCGGGCGCGCCGCGGTGCCCCATCCCCGACCCGATCGTAATGATCTTGCCCCCGCCGCGCGTCTTAAGATGGGGAATGGCCGCTCTCGCGCAGTGGTAAGCGCCCGTCAGATTGATCGCGATCGTCTGACTCCACGCCGCCGGGTCGCTCTCGACCACTTCGCTCCGCCCCGGCGAAACACCCGCGTTGATGACCAGGATATCCAGGCCGCCAAAGCGCGCCGCCGTCTCGTCAACCGCCCTCTGCACCGATGCCAGGTCGGCCACGTCCGTAGTCACCGCCAGCGCCTGCCCACCCGCCGCCTCGATCTCGCCGGCCACGGCCCCAATCTCCGGCCGAGTGCGCGCCGCGCAACAAACCGCCGCCCCCGCGTCCGCAAACGCGACGGCAATAGCCCGCCCAATCCCCCGCCCCCCGCCGGTGATCAGAGCTACCTTCCCGGCCAGCGACTGCACTGCATTCGTCATTTCATCTACCTCACTTAGTTTGTTGTCGTCAGCTTTCAGTTCTCAGTTGCAGCGTAACTACTCAGCCACAATCAATTCGCGACCTTGAGCGAGGCCTACCCTATCGACTATCGATACATCGGCGAGGCGGACGCGACACGCAAAAAAAGAGGCCATCGTGACGGCGTGGCATCGTTTAGCAATAGCAGCCCTACAGGCCAGACAGTCAAACTTGGTTCTCTTCTCTGAGAAGGTCATCCAAAACAACCACGGGCAACTCCTTTAGACGCCGAAAATCATCATCATTTGTGATAGAGATCGTACATCCGGCGTGCAGAGCCGCTGCCGCGTGAAGCGCGTCAGGTGTCTTCAAACCCGTCTCGGCACGTAAACGCGCGGCTTCCTCCCACAATGGGCGGGTGGCCGGGATTAGTCTCACCTCACTGGCCTCGAACAACGAACGAAATAACAGCTCGACGACCGTGTCACCCTCACGCAGCGGCTTGACAAGGGTTTCCAAAACGACCAGGTCGCTGCTCACGATGCTGAACTGCCCTGCCTGTGCCTGCAGCCACATCGGTTCAAGCAAAGTGCGGTATGGCTCAATGCGCTCTACGCTGTAGATAAAACCGCTGGCATCCAGATAAACCGGACCAGTAGACGGTAGCGTCAACCTTCCCATGACGCCCGTTCGTCCTTGAGGTAGCCTTCAACTTCCTCCGCGCTCCTGAATTGACGCTGCCCGGGCGCTTCCTTCAGAATTTCAACCGCAGACCGCCGCTTAGTCACCGAAGAGTGAACGACGACGCTGACAGACTCCCCAACCGGAAGCTCCTGGTCCACAATTTCAATCCTGCCCCCAGGCAACACCGTCGTTCTGATGTGCAGGGTCTTTTGCATTGTCCGTCTCTCCTTTTTTGCAGTTGCGCTTGACCGCGGCGCAGTCTTCCAACTGTCGAAGGGAATTATATACTTAACCTGACTTCGGAGTAAGTGAGCTCCTTATCAAGCCGGCAGAATAGAAGTTCTCCAGCGAAGAAAGGTGCTCAGTGGTGAGTATACGCAAACTGTTCTGTCATGTCGATGACTTCTGTCAGCTGTCGACTATACGGGAGAATGCCAGGCTGTTGAGCGTGACGCGCAAGCAAGAACCGGCCCCCCGCATGAGAGCCGTGAAACAGCAATCCTGATTCTGACATCCTTCGCCCAACAATCTGGGATAGACCCTTCCTACCCACCATATTGACACATCCCTACCAATAACGCAGAATCAAGCACATTCGCCCACCCAAATCTCAGCAGCCAACTTTGGTACATTGCCGAGCCAACTAAAAACTAAAAACCAAAAAATAAAAACTGCAGTCATGAAAAAAGTCGCACTCGAATCCACCGTAATCAGCCACGGGCTGCCCTACCCCGACAACCTCAAACTTGCCCATGAAATGGAGCTTATCATCCGCCAGCATGGGGCAGTTCCGGCCACCGTCGGCGTCATCGAAGGCGAACTGATCGCCGGCCTCAGCCCGCAGCAGATCGAGCGGCTGGCCGCAGCGCCCGACCGACCTGTGGGCAAAGTAAGCCGCCGCGACCTGCCCATCGTCGTCGCCCGCAAGCTCGACGGGGCCACCACCGTCGCCGCCACCATGTGGATCGCCCACCGCGCCGGCATCGAACTGTTCGCCACCGGCGGCATCGGCGGCGTCCACCGCAGCCGCGAGCCCGGCCCCAGCACCGACGTCAGCGCCGACCTGCAGGAACTGGCCCAGACTCCCCTCATCGTCGTCTGCGCCGGCGCCAAAGCAATACTCGACCTGCCGGCCACCCTCGAATACCTGGAAACGCACGGCGTAACCGTCATCGGCTACCGCACCGAGGAGTTCCCCGCCTTCTACAGTCGCAGCAGCGGCCTGCCGGTCGATGTCTGTTGTAACTCTCCCCAGGAGGTCGCCGAAATCTGGCGGGCAAAGCGGGCTTTGGACTTGACGGGGGGGATGCTCGTGGCAGTACCTGTTCCCCAAGAGAACGAAATTCCCGCCGCACAGATTGAACCGCAGATCGAGCAGGCACTGGCAGATAGCGACGCCGCCGGCCTGCGTTCAGCCGAGGTGACGCCCTTTCTGCTGCGCCGTATCGCCGAACTGACCGGCGACCGCAGCCTGCGCGCCAATCTGGCCCTGCTGCGCAACAACGCCCGCGTAGCCGCCGCCATTGCCGTGGCGCTGGAAAGCAAATAGCGGCCAGACAGGGAGCCCCCCGCACTAGCCGCTATTAAAAAGCAATCAGCTACTTTCCGTCAGCTACTGAAAATCAACTTCTCAAACTCGGGCCGTTCCAGGACTTCCTGTTCCAGCAGCGTTTCCGCCAGCAGCCCCAGCTTGTCCTGGTTGGTCGTCAGGACTTCCTTGGCCCGCATGTATGCGGTCTCCACTATCCGGCGCACTTCGCGGTCAATGGCACGCGCCACATCTTCGCTGTAGGAGCGCCGCTCGCCCAGGTCCATACCCAGGAACGGGTTGGAATCAGCCTGAACCAACTGCATCGGGCCTAACTCCTTGCTCATGCCAAAACGGGTGACCATCGCCTTGGCCAGCTTTGTGACCCTTTCCAAATCGTTGGCAGCCCCGGTCGTGATCTCCTCGAATGTCAACTCCTCGGCCACGCGCCCACCCAGCAGCCCCGCCAGTTCATCCTCGTATTCCGCCTTGCTCTTGAGCAGGCGGTCCTCATCCGGCAAAGGCATGACGTAGCCCAGCGCCTGGCCGCGGCTCACAAGACTGATCTTGCCGACCGCGTCCGTATGCTCCAACAGCGCCATCACCACCGCATGACCTGCCTCGTGGTAGGCGACCACGCGCCGCTCTTCATCGCTGAGTATCCGGCTCTTGCGCGCCGGCCCGGCCATCACCCGTTCAATCGACTCGACCAGTTCGTCCATGCCGATCGCGCGCTTGTTGCGCCGCGCCGTCAGAATCGCCGCCTCATTGAGCAGATTCTCCAGGTCCGCGCCCACCATGCCCGGCGTCTGCTTGGATATCACGTTCAGGTCGACATCCGTCCCCAACGGTTTGCCGCGCGCATGCACATGCAGGATCGCCTCGCGCCCGCGTCGGTCCGGCCGGTCCACCACAATCGTACGGTCGAATCGGCCCGGCCGCAGCAGCGCCGGATCCAGAATATCCGGACGGTTGGTCGCGGCAATCACGATCACCGTCGTATCGCTGTCGAAACCGTCCATCTCGACCAGAATCTGATTGAGCGTCTGCTCCCGTTCATCGTTGCCGCCGCCCATGCCCGCCCCGCGATGGCGGCCAACCGCATCGATTTCATCGATAAAGATGATACAGGGAGCGCTCTTCTTTGCCTGTTCGAACAGATCGCGCACACGGCTGGCGCCTACACCAACGAACATTTCCACAAATTCGGAGCCGCTGATGCTGAAGAACGGCGCGCCCGCTTCACCCGCCACCGCTTTGGCCAGCAACGTCTTGCCTGTTCCCGGCGATCCCACCATCAGCACACCCTTGGGAATGCGCGCGCCCAGCGCCGCAAACTTTTCCGGCTCCTTCAGGAACTCCACAACCTCCTGCAGCTCCTGTTTGGCCTCCTCCGAACCGGCCACATCCTCAAATGTGACCGTGGGGCGGTCGGCCTCATCCATCTTCTTGGCGCGGCTGCGTCCGAACTGCATCGCCCGGTTCTGCCCGCCCCCGCCCGCCTGGCGCATAATAAAGATGAAGAAGCCGAAGATCAGTATCATCGGCAAGAGCATGATCAGCCAGTTGAAAAACGCGCCGCTGTTCGGCGCGCGCTCCACGTCGATCGGAATCGCCGCCAGTTGATCCGCGGTCACGCCGAACGTCTTGAGCGAATCGAGCAGGCTCTCGCCCGACTCTTTGCGGCTCCGGCGCTGTTCATTTTCGGAAATTATGACGATGATGTCGTCGCCCTGCACCACCAGCCGCTGGACAGAGCCGTTGCGCACGTAGTCGGCCACCTGGTTCAGACCGAGCAGGTTGCTGGCAGCACTTGGCGGGTTGATAAAGAGGCGGTAAGCAAAAAAGATCAGGACCGCGAACAGGATCCAGATCCAGCTGCGTTTGAACAGCTGCCGGTAACGCTCGTTTGGATCTTCTTCCGGTGGCCGCTCGCCATCCGGTCTTTTTTCGTTATTCATCATACTGAAATACCCCCGAGTCAGACGCCCGGCACAGATACCGGGCTACACGGGTACAAGTTTACGAGCCTAGTATAACAGAAGAGGAGGCCTGAGTCAGTAAGCCTGAAACCAGTGCGCGGAAGTTACCGGCAACACATCACCCTGCGTTACAGATTACGCAACTGGTCTGCGATGCTGACGCCGGTGGCGTGGGTTTTTGCCGTATGAATCGGCGGTTTGCCCCGGTGCCGGGTACGGTGAGGAATCGAAGATTCGTCCGGCTTGTCGCTGAAGCTGATTATCAGACAGCCGCGCTCCTTCAGCCAAAGAACGGCCTCGCGCACCTCCTGCGTGATGCAGATCTCCTGGGCGAGGCGTTCCGCTGCCGGCACATCATCTGCCAAATTGTTCATATGCTCCAACGTCGCCAGAAACTCCTCGCGCCGGAACTGTTTGAACGGGGTAGGATCTCCCTGCGAAACAGCAGTGTTGACCGCTTCGTGGGCCTGTCGCATCGCCTCGCCCACCCGCCCGCCGCCGGCAATACAGACCTCGGCGTAGCGCACAAACTGCTCAAATGTCTGGACCGCGCCCTCTTCAATGCGTTCAAGCAAATCGGCGCAGTCCAGGCCGTCGTTATTCAGAACAAGGCAAATATAGGCCAGATAGTCCTGGTTGTCCCCGGTCAGGTGATGGTAGTGGGCGCGGTTCAGTTGTTCATAATGTTGCGTGAACAGCGCGGCGTTGAACTTGTCGCCCAGCAGGCTGCCCACGGTCCGGTACAGACCCTTCAGACGCGCCACATCAATGGCGCGGTTATTGCGCCCGCGGGCGCCGATCGCCGTCTTATCCAGATCGAGAACCACCGCCGTACTTTCGTCTAACCGCAAACCGTTCCGCTGCGCCCAACTGATCCAATCCACCAGGTGGCTCCAGCGGTTGGCCTCAAACATTCCGGTGTCGTCATTGGCGACAAAATGCTCCGCTTCGCCGGCCTTTTCGTTGCCAATAAAGCAGGCGCTGGGCAACACTTCCCTCTCCCCAAGCCCGGTCAACGCCCCGTTGTCGAGCGGTCGTTCCTCCGTGGAGCGCAATGAACGCATCACCTGAAAAGTATTTCCATCACCGGAGAGCGTATCGCCGATGAAGAGCAGTTCTTCAACCGCGGCGTTACGCTGCTGTTGGGCCTGCTCCAGGATCCATAAAGCGACCTGGGCATACGATTTCTCTTGCTTGCGGGGCACGGAAGGTGTTGACAACCCGAGCTGGTGGCGAGCAGATTTCAGCCCGGGGACTTTGCGTGTAATCGGTTCCAGGTTGCGATAGACGATAAGATCGCCGACAAGCTCATCCAGGGACGCCACCCCGAAGTTGTCAACGGCAATCGGATAGGCTTCTCTTGTCTGCGTGTTGGCCAATTCTGCACCTTCCATTTCAATTCCCGGTCCTGTCCCTGCTTTCGAGTAAACCCGCTCTACTCTAAAGTGCGACGCTACCAGGATTCAAGAGCTGACTACGCTTAACTGCCGTTATACCTTACACGATTCTACCTTATGGCAGGCCGATCTGTAAAATTTTCAGGTTGTTGCGCAAGACTGCCCCAGCTAGGGAACAGTGGCCAAAACCGGTTCCGTTACCGGCAACTGAGCGCTGCCAACCTGTTTTTGACCGCCCAGATATCCCTGCGCCGCCAGCAACTCGGCGTTGAGCAGACTGCCGCCGGCCGCGCCCCGAATCGTGTTATGGCCCAATGTCAGGAACTTTACGTGCAAAAGCGGGTCGGCCCGCAGCCGGCCCACCACCGTCGTCATGCCGGGAACGCTCCCCGCCAGTCGGTCCATGCGCGGCTGCGGCCGGTCCGCCTCCTCCCGGTAGAGAATCGCCTCGTCAGGCGCGCTGGGAAGGCCCATGCGCTGCGGCAACGGTTCGTACTCCGCCCACGCCCGCCGCACATCCTCCAGGCTGGGCCGGCGCGCGAACTCCACGCTGACCGCCGCCAGATGACCGTTGCGCACCGGCACGCGGTTGCAGTGGGCGCTGACCACGAAATCGGCCATCTGCACAGACTGCCCGTCAAACTGACCCAGCAGCTTCTGCGGCTCGCGGCTCTCCATCTTCTCCTCTTCAGCACCGATGTACGGTATCACATTGTCGATAACATCCATCGATGGCACGCCCGTATAGCCCCCGCCGCTGACCGCCTGCATCGTCACCACAAAAATCTTCGTCACGCCAAAAGCTTCGTGTAGCGGATGGATCGCGCTCACCAAATGGGTTGTGGAACAGTTGGGATTGGTGGTTATAAAACCCTCCCAGCCCCGCTGACGCCGTTGCAGATCGATCAGCCCAATATGCTCCGGGTTGACCTCCGGGATGAGCAGCGGTACGTCCGGCTCATAGCGGTAGGCGCTCGCATTGCTGCACACGATATAGCCCGCCGCCGCCAGTTCCGCCTCTACCGTCCGCGCCGGCCCGCTCGGCAGCGCGCTGAACACCAGCTCGCAGTCGATGCCAGGCGCCATCTCCTCCAGGACGCAGTCACGCAGATGGGCCGGCATATCCCCGCGCAGCAGCCAGTTGCAGGCGTCCGCATAGCGTTTGCCCGTGTTGCGCGGCGACGCGCACAGCACACTCAACTCAAACCAGGGATGCCCCTGCAACATCTGCACAAACCGCTGCCCCACCGCGCCCGTAGCGCCCAACACGCCCACGCGGATCTTTGCTTGATTATTCATCGAAATCCTCTATCCCAACTGTGACCTACCTGATTCGTAACGACTCCGCCCCTGTAAATGACCCTGTAAACTCGTCCCTCTTCACATCCGCCGCAGTCACTGACCACCGATCACCAACCACTGCAGTTGTGCGGTCGGCCGCAAGCGGCCTCCCTTGTGCAGGGGCTGCGCCCCCGCAACGCCCCCCTACAAAACCATGCCTCACCGACCGTGTGTCTTCATTTCAGCGTGTCGGCTGGCCAGCATGGTGGCGCCTGTCCACCAGTTGCGTCACCACAAGCCCGAATGGTGTCAGTGACGAAGGTTTGAGTTCGCACCCTGGCTTTGGCTCCGCAGTTTACTAAAAACTAGAAACTGAAAACCAAAAACTGAAGCTCAACGACAGAAATGCAATTCAACAATATCGCTCAATACGCCGGCCGCAGTTGCCTCCACCCCCGCGCCGCGACCCTGAATAACCAGCGGGTTGGGGCTATACCAGCGGCTGTAAAGTTCGACCAGATTGTCGGTGCCCGTCAGACGCCCCAACGGGCTCTCTTTGGCCACCGCTGTCGGGCCAACACTGCACGCGCCCTCTGAAAGCGTAGCCGCATAGCGCAGAACTTTGCCCTCGGCAGCCGCGCCCTCCACCTGCGCACGGTACTGCTCGTCCAACGACGGCAACTCCGTCAGAAAATCCTCCACGCTCAGGCCGGCCATCCGCTCCGGATAGAGACCGGTGATCTCAACCTGTTCCATATCCATGCGCCAACCGATCCCCCGCGCCAGAATCAGCGCCTTGCGCGCCACGTCCACACCCCCCAGATCATCGCGCGGGTCCGGCTCGGTATAGCCCAGCCGGTAAGCCTCGGCCACTGTCTCGCTGTACGAGCGGCCCTCTTCCAGTCCTGTCATCAGATAGCCCAACGTGCCGCTGAAAGAGCCGGCGATGCGCTCGATCTCGTCACCGCTGGCCACCAACCGGTTGAGTGTAGCGATAACCGGCAAACCCGCGCCCACCGTCGTTTCCCAGCGGGCACTGCCCAAAGTACCGCTGATCCCGTCATACACATCTTGGACGACAGTCAACGGCTTCTTGTTCGCCAGCACCACCTGATAACCCAGTTCCAATGCCCCCAAAAGTGCGTCTACCGTTTCATCCGACGCGGTGCAGTCCACCACAACCGTCCCCGGCTCGCCAACCGCGTCAACCACTGCGTCCGGGCTGTCGTAGGGCTTGCCCAGCGCATGCGACGCAAGCGCGCCGCCCTCCTCCTTGTGCTGCAAGATCTCGGCCAGAAGCTCGTCCGTAAAGCCGTCTTGCGGCTCTAAGATCGCCCCGCTGCTGTCGCACAAAGCCAGATAGCGGATCCGCAGATCGTACTTCTCGCGATGAAGAGATCGCTGTTCCCCAATCTGTTGCATCAAGGCGCGGCCAACGCCGCCCAGCCCGAAAAGGATGAGCGGCTTCACCCGCTCCCCAGAAATGCCGGCAACATTGTCCATCAAGCAACTCCGTTTCCAAGTTCGAATGTGTCGTGAATTGCCCGAATCGCCTCATCAGCCTCGGCCTGCAGGACGACGAGGCTGATATTGGCCTCGCTCGAACCCTGGGCAATGGCAATCACATTGATATCCCGTGCGCCCAACGCATTAAATACCCGCGCAGCAATGCCGGGCGTGCCCTTCATGCCCGCGCCAATCACCGCCACGATCACGATATCCGGCTGGTTGGAAATCTCTTCGATCATGTGCTGGGCCAGCTCGCGTGCGAACTCGGCCTCAAGCGCCGCCATCACCGCATCGCCCTCCGGTTCAGGCACCACAAAGCAGATGCTCTGCTCGCTGCTGCCCTGGCTGATCATCAGCACATTGGCGCGCTCCCGCGCCACCGCCGCGAACGTACGCGCGGCAATGCCGGGCACGCCAATCATCCCCCGCCCCGCCACCGTAATCAGTCGCAATTCCCGCACCGCGGTGATCGCCTTGACGCCCTGCCGCAGCTGCCTCGTCTTCTCGACGATGCTGGTCCCCGGGTGCTCAGGATTGAATGTGTTGAGTACGCGCAGCGGTATCTTGCTCTCGACCGCCGGCGTGACCGTTTTCGGGTGCAGCACCTTGGCGCCGTAATAAGCCAATTCAGCCACCTCCTCGTAGGAAAGCTCATCCATCGAGCGGGCGTTGTCAACGATGCGCGGGTCGGCGGTCATGACCCCGTCCACATCCGTCCAGATCTGGATCTCGTCAGCTTCAAGCGCCGCGCCCAGAATCGCCGCCGAATAGTCGGAGCCGCCCCGCCCCAGCGTTGTGGGCACGCCGTTTTCAGTCGCGCCGACAAAACCGGTCACAACCGGCACCACCCCGCTCTGCAACATCGGCAGCAGCCTGTCCTTGCACCGGCTCGGCGTGGCCTCCATCAGCGGATTGGCGCTGCCGAACTCGTCATCGGTAATAATAAGTTCACCCGCGTCCACAAATTGCGCCTTGACGCCGTTCGCCCGCAGCACAGCCGCCAGCAGCGGCGCGCTCAACCGCTCGCCCACCCCGCTCACCACATCCAGACCCCGCTGCGTGAGCTCCCCGAGCACCGTGATGCTACGGCACAGGCGCTCGAACTCGCGCAGGCGATTGTCGAACAGCCTGCCCAGCCCGGCGCGCTCGACCCCGTCCTCGATCAGCTGCCCAGCCACCACCTGGTGCCGCACCAGCAGTTGGCTGCGCGCGTCGCGGTAGGGCGTCTCGTCGCCGGCCGCGGCTGCCTGCGCGGCGTCGATCAGCGTGTTCGTCACCCCGCCCATCGCGCTGACGACGACCAGCACGCCCGGACTCTCCGGGCCGTGATCAGGGCGCTCCAGCGCCCCCTCGCATTTAGCCTGCTTTTCGACCGCGGCACCCACAATCTTGGCCGCGCTGTCGATCGAATCAGTCGTGCCAACCGAAGTCCCGCCGAATTTCATTACGATCATACGCGTTCAACTCGCCCTATAAGAATTACAATAAAGTAAAAAAATACCCCACGTCGCGCAGACGAGAGGTAGCCGACTACTCTACTGCCTCTCATCTTCCAGAATCTACCTGCCGGAATTGGCACCTACGTCACAGAAGACCCTTCGTCTTCCGCTACCGGGTTGCCGAGGCTTCACAGGGCCGGTCCCTCCGCCTCTCTGGATAAGAGCTCAGCTATTCAAATGTTCGGAGCAATGTAGCAGAGGCCGCAGGCTATGTCAAATTTTGGGGGCAGGCAGCAAAGAAACACTTGGAACGTCATGCAGAAAGCGATCAGGTTCGGAAATTGGGCCCGTGTGAGATCTCCTGCAAGAACCGCTCTTCAAGAGCCCTCCCCCAACCCTCACCCAAGGACTGTCCCTCTAAACCACCGAATCGCGGCCCCTCCACACTCCACCCTTCCCGCTTGCGACCGTCCCTCTAACGCAACCATACGTCGCCCGCCTCCTAGTCTCCGATGCTACGGGGGGGTCACAGTTGGGCTCATGTCGTTTGGCGATGGCCCCGGTGGCAAACCCTCCCGTCCGACCGGGGAGGACCTTGGACCCCTTTCTGGCACCCGCTCGGCGCAGGCGAATGCGAAAACTAGTGTGAACCCATATGACTCTCAATCGAAGACAGGGTCTTCCGGGCAGCATCCTGGAATCGCGGGCGTTTCGCCCGATCCTCCAGCATTCGGGGCACGACCCAGGTTTGGGGATACCCAAACCAGAAGGCCGTACAGTCCTGTGCTCTTGCTCAGTGGTGGTCAAAGACACACCCTCATTTTGGGATGTGCCCCACGCAATTTGTCATTTCAAAACTCCGCGCCGATAATGAGGCCAGTTCAAGCAAGGTACCGCTTTCGGGCTTTGAGTTCCCGAAAAAGGTACCTTTGAGCGAGACAAAAGCTGCGGGATGCGCCAAAACTGTTACGCAGAAGTAGACAGTTCCCCACGGCGTTTACACTGCATCACCACCAGAAAGAACTGAAATGGCCTGAGACGACGCTAGTAAGCGTCCCGACCGCGTGTCCGTATACCCCCAATTGAGGAAATTAATGAAAAAAAACGATCGGACAAAGACACAGTACGATACCAGCACAATTCGCCGATTTTCTGTGCGATGGAGTTGGATTATAGCGATGGTCGTTATAGTTAACGTGTTGGTTGCTTGCAGCCGTGCAGATTATGCTGCCGCCTATTCAATTCAGGGCGTTGCCAAAGCAGAACTTGGACAACTCCACGAAGCCATTGCCGATTACAATCAGGCAATCCGCTTACATCCTACCGATGCCTACGCTTACTTCAATCGAGCCGCTGCCAATGCGGAACTTGGTCACTATCAAGCAGCCATTGCCGATTATAGTCAGGCAATTCGCTTACACCCCACCGACACCAACGCCTACTTTAATCGAGCCCTTGTAAGAACAAAGCTTGGTCAATTCCAGAACGCTATTGCCGACTATGATCAGGTGCTCCAATTGCAGCCTGACTTCGCCACCACTTACTTCAATCGAGGAGTTGCCAATGCAGAACTTGGACAATTTCAGGACGCAATTACTGACTATAACATGGCACTACAGTTTCAGCCCGCCAACGCTCTCATTTACTTTCACCGAGGAGTTGCCAAAGCAGAACTTGGGCAATTCCAGAACGCAGTTTCTGACTACGATAGAGTGCTTCAAATACAGCCTGATGCTGACGTTGGCCAGGCACTCCGCGCTGACGCCTACTATTTTCGAGGCATTGCCAAAGGGAAACTTGGCCAAGACTTTGGATCAATTGCCGACTTTCACAAGGCGATTCTTATGCAACCAGGCCGTTCCGACGCCTACGTAGGTCGGGGTCTTGCCAAAGTGCGACTTGGAAAATACCAGAGTGCCATTGCTGATTTCGATCAGGCACTACAGTTTCAGCCCGCCAACGCCCTCACTTACTTCAATCGAGCAATTGCCAAAGCAGAACTTGGCCACTACCAGAGCGCTATCGCCGACTATGATCAGGCACTACAGTTTCAGCCCGCCAACGCCCTCACTTACTTCAATCGAGCAATTGCCAAAGCAGAACTTGGCCACTACCAGAGCGCTATCGCCGACTATGATCAGGCACTACAGTTTCAGCCCGCCAACGCTCTCACTTACTTCAATCGAGCAATTGCCAAAGCAGAACTTGGCCACTACCAGAGCGCTATCACCGACTATGATCAGGCACTACAGTTTCAGCCCGCCAACGCCCTCACTTACTTCAATCGAGCAATTGCCAAAGCAGAACTTGGCCACTACCAGAGCGCTATCGCCGACTATGATCAGGCACTACAGTTTCAGCCCGCCAACGCTCTCATTTACTTTCACCGAGGAGTTGCCAATGCAGGACTTGGGCAATTCCAGAACGCAGTTTCTGACTACGATAGAGTGCTTCAAATACAGCCTGACGCTGACGTTGGCCAGGCACTCCGCGCTGACGCCTACTATTTTCGAGGCATTGCCAAAGGGAAACTTGGCCAAGACTTTGGATCAATTGCCGACTTTCACAAGGCGATTCTTATGCAACCAGGCCGTTCCGACGCCTACGTAGGTCGGGGTCTTGCCAAAGTGCGACTTGGAAAATACCAGAGTGCTATTGCTGATTTCGATCAGGCACTACAGTTTCAGCCCGCCAACGCCCTCACTTACTTCAGTCGAGCAATTGCCAAAGCAGAACTTGGCCACTACCAGAGTGCCATTGCCGACTATGATCAGGTGCTCCTTCTACAGCCAGATCACGCCGATGCCTACTATAATCGGGGATATGAAAAAGCGAGTCTTGGACAATTCCAAGACGCTGTTACCGACTTGGATCAGGTTATTCGTCTCCAACCCGACGCCGCCGACGCCTATATTCTCCGGGGCGTTGCCAAAGTGCTTATGGAACAATTCGAGGGCGCCATTTCCGATCTGGACCAAGCTATCCGTCTGCAACCCGACTACGCCAATGCCTACTTGCTACGAGGCATTGCCAACGTGATTCTTGAGCAATATCAGTTGGCTATAGCCGACTATGACCAAGCAATTCGTCTGCAACCCGACTACGCACTCGCCTATATCGTCCGGTCTTTTGCAAATGAGAATCTTGGGCGGAGTCTGGAGGCTTTTTCCGACTCTGATCAGGCATTCCAATTGCAGCCTGAGTATGGAGACGCCCTCGACTACATCAATCAAGGTCTTTCCAAAGCGGATTCTGGTCAAATTCAGGCAGCAATTGACGATATGAAAGACGCATTAAAGATAGCGGAAGAGGCTGGTGATAGTATCCTTGTGACTTATTTGGAGTGGCTGATTCAGACCATTCAGGAAAACTGAAATAAATTTAGTGCGATACCAGGAATTTCTAGTAATTTGGGCCGGGAATGTTGGTCACAAGGGTTAGACTCCATCTGATGCAATTGCCCTGAACAGGGCAATTGCATCCTTGGTTGTCGAACAAATGCTTTCTAAGTTGTGATTGAAGACAATCAGGGGATGCGTGGTGGTTCGGACACTAACGGAACTGGCGACCATTTCGAGATGCGCCAACAGCCAGAGACATCTCTGGAGAATTCAGGCAAGGTGCGGGATTTCGGTGTGGAGGGGAGTTAACTCGCGGCCCACCGCGCCAGCGCCTTATCCGCCGCCCCTATCTCCTCCACCGACCTGTAATAATGCTGCTCCCACTCCTCCTGCGGCATCCCCGTAAACAGCATCAGATTCAACGGATACTCATCAGTATCGGCAACGCTCCGGAAATCGTCCCGAAACAAAAACGTCGGCTTGCCCAGCGCGATCGCCATCCCCAACTCAACCATCACGCCCTCATCCGGCGGCACACCGTTGACCACCGCGAAAATGGCGTCCTTCTCTCTTACATCCCGGTAGCAGAGTTGACCGATACGATGGGCCCAGCCCGGCACACTTCTATCTACCTTCTCACCGGAGCTCGTGAACGGTTCCCACACATCCAGCCCCAGCGCTGCCACAGCCTCGATGAGCGGCGGCAGCAACAGCGCCTGCTGCTGCGCCGAAAAGCCGTATGGGTTCGCCAGATAGACGCTCTTCTGTACTTTTTCAGTTTGTGTCATGGTTGTCCCAATCGTGCATAGTTTGATGGTAACTACGCAGCCGCAGCTGATTCCCGACCCTGAACGAGGCGAGCGAAAGCGATTTTCACTAACCACTAACCACTGATCACTGACCACTGCAGTTCTGGGCGGTCGGGCCTTCGGCCCTCCCTTGTGCAGGGGCTGCGCCCCCGCAACGCCCCCTACAAAAACATGCCTCACCGACCGTGTTTACTCTTCCCCAGCATCGTGTCTGGCGAACAGAGTCTACTCTCCCACTTGCCGCTTCAACCCACCGACCATCGACCTCCAACCGCAGAAGTTACTGACCCCTGACCCCTGATCCCTGCAGTTCCGGGCCTTCGGCCCTCCCTTGTGCAGGGGCTGCGCCCCCGCAACGCCCCCCTGGGCTAGCCACCGTGCACATTCTTCCCCGGCATCATGTCTAGCCAACAGTGTTTTCCTCCCCACGCGCTCTCTCAGCCCCTAACCCCCGCAGTTCCCCTGCAGTACCCCCGCAGTTCCCCCCGCAG
The DNA here is from genome assembly GCA_965116395.1 of Caldilineaceae bacterium. Lineage (GTDB taxonomy): Bacteria > Chloroflexota > Anaerolineae > Caldilineales > Caldilineaceae > Bin5. The sequence goes on along the minus strand of OZ220684.1, from coordinate 1,656,973 downwards.
AACCGGCGATCAGCGGCCAGCTCGTTCATAATGCGCCTGCAGGCTGCGCACGCTCAACTCAGCCGCCATCATCGCGCGGATGCCGCTCACCGCAGCCTGGGCTGCCGAGAGGGTCGTGATCAGCGGAATCTCCATGCGCGTGGCCAGTGTGCGGATCCTCTGTCCATCTGCGCGGCTGTGGGGGCCGAGCGGCGTGTTGATGATCAGACCGATCTTTCCATCCCGCATCGCGTCCAAGGTCGTATAGGCCCCGTTGCCCGGACTGCGATGCGATGCCTCTGCCGTCGCAGCCTTGCTCAGGACATCCACCGGCAGCCCTACACGCTGGATCAGCGCGGCCGTGCCCGCCGTCGCGTAGAGGTCAAAGCCCATCCGGCTGAAGTCGCGCGCCAACTTGAGCGCTGCCCCCTTATCGTAGTCGTTCACCGTGATCAGCACACCGCCGTCGACTGGCAGCCGGTAATCCGCCCCCAACTGGCTCTTGGCAAAAGCATGGCCGAAGTTATGCGCATGCCCCATCACCTCGCCGGTCGAGCGCATCTCCGGCCCCAGCAGCGTATCCGCGCCGCTGAACTTCTTCCACGGCAGCACAGCCTCCTTCACAAAGAAACCCTGGACCTCCGGCTCCTCCAGTAGACCCACCTCTGCCAGCGACTTGCCGGCCATCACCCGCGCCGCCAGCTTGGCCAGCGGAACCCCCGTCGCTTTGCTGACAAAGGGCACCGTGCGGCTCGCGCGCGGGTTCACCTCGATCACGTATACCACGTCATCCTTTATCGCGTACTGCACGTTCATCAACCCGCGCACACCCAGCGCCAGCCCCAGCTTCTCCGTATACTCGCGAATAATGCTCAGATGATAGCCGCTGATCTTGTACGGCGGCAGCACACACGCGCTGTCCCCGCTATGAATACCGGCCTCCTCGATATGCTGCAAAATGCCCCCGATCACCACCCGCTCGCCGTCCGCGATCGCATCGACATCGACCTCGTAGGCATCCTCCAGGAACTGGTCCACCAGGATCGCCACCTCCTGGCCGCTGGTCGTCATCTCCAAGTCCACGTCGACCGCATACGACATGTAGTGGCGCAAACTCGCCTCGTCGTCAACAATAGCCATCGCCCGCCCGCCCAGCACGTACGAGGGCCGCACCACCAGCGGATAGCCGATACGGGCCGCAATCGCCAGCGCCTGCCCCGTGCTGTGGGCGATGCCGCTGTCCGGCGCCGGAATGTCCAGCTCCGCCAGCAGCGCGCTGAACCGTTCGCGGTCCTCCGCCAGCTCAATCGCCTCCGGCTGCGTGCCCAGAATCGGAACGCCCGCCGCCTGCAGCCCGGCCGCCAGGTTCAGCGGCGTCTGCCCGCCATACTGGACCAAAGCCCTCACCTGCGACCCGCCCTCCGCCTCCCGCTGATAGATATGCAGCACATCCTCCAACGTCAGCGGTTCAAAATAGAGCCGGTCGCTGGTGTCATAGTCGGTGCTGACCGTCTCCGGATTGCAGTTGATCATCACCGTCTCGAATCCCATCTCCTGCAGCGCGAAACTGGCATGGCAGCAGCAGTAGTCAAACTCGATCCCCTGGCCGATCCGGTTAGGCCCACCCCCCAGGATAATCACTTTATCACGCCCGGTAGGCGGAGCCTCGCCTTCGCTCTCATAGCTGCTGTACAGATAAGGCGTAAACGCGGCAAACTCCGCCGCACAAGTATCTACCTGATGATACGTCGGCAGAACACCCAGACGGTGGCGCATCGCACGCACGTCGGCTTCGCTCAACTGCGAAGATCGAGCGTCCTCCACGCTCTCCTCTCCAGTCGGCGCCTCACTGACAATGCGGGCAATCTGCGCGTCGCTGAATCCCATCCGCTTCGCCCGCCGCAATGTCCACGCGTCCAGCTGGCCCGCCTGTTCGAGGCTGATCTGAAAGCGGGCGATCTCCTGCATCTGCGCCACAAACCAGGGATCGTAGATTTCAGAACATTCCCGCAAAGCCGCATCGTCCACTGACGGCTCACTGGAGGCAGGACGTTCCCGTTCGGCCTCCACCAGGTGCTCGAAGACGGCAAAAATCCGGTCCCGGTTGGGGATGCGCAGCAGATCTGAAGCAGCGGTACCCGCCGCATAGCCCTTCAACTGGCCGTCATTGTCCCGCGGCAGAGGTCCCAACCCATCGCGGCCGATTTCAAGGCTGCGCACTCCCTTCTGCAGCGCCTCCTTGAACGTGCGGCCAATCGCCATCACCTCGCCCACCGATTTCATCTGCGGCCCCAGCTCCCGGTCAACACCGGGGAACTTCTCAAACGCCCAGCGCGGGATCTTGACCACCACATAGTCGATCGACGGTTCAAACGCCGCCACCGTCTCCTGCGTGATGTCATTCTTCAGTTCATCCAACGTATAGCCTACTGCCACCTTGGCCGCCAGTTTGGCAATGGGGAAACCGGTCGCCTTCGAGGCCAGCGCGCTCGAACGCGAGACGCGCGGGTTCATCTCGATCACCACCACCCGCCCCGAGTCCGGATCGACCGCGAACTGAACGTTGCTCCCGCCCGTCTCCACACCCACCTCCCGCATCACCAGCCGGGCCTGGTCCCGCAGCCGCTGATACTCCTTGTCCGTCAGCGTCTGCGACGGCGCGACCGTGATGCTGTCGCCGGTGTGAACGCCCATCGGGTCGAGATTCTCGATCGAGCAGACAACCACGAAATTGTCCGCGCGGTCGCGCATCACCTCCAGCTCATACTCTTTCCAACCAATCAGCGACTCTTCCACCAGGACAGTATTCACCGGGCTTTCCTGCAGCCCCCAGGCCACCTTCTCGTCAAACTCCTCCGGCGTGAAAACCGTGCCCGCGCCGCTCCCGCCCAGCGTAAAACTGGGACGAATGAAGATGGGGAAACGCCCGATCACCGTCTCGAAAATTTCCCGCGCCTCCTCCAGCGAATGGGCGATGCGGCTGCGGGGCGATTCCAGTCCGGCTTCCGACATCGCCTGCTTGAACAGATCCCGATCCTCAGCCACCTGCATCGCGCGCAGATTCGCGCCGATCAGCTCAACGCCATAGCGTTCGAGGATACCCTGCTCCGCCAGCGCCACCGCCAGGTTGAGGCCGGTCTGCCCGCCCACCGTCGGCAGCAGCGCGTCCGGCCGTTCCTCCGCGATAATCTTCTCCAGCAGATCGACCGTAAGCGGTTCCACATAAGTGGCGTCAGCCATCTCCGGGTCGGTCATTATCGTCGCCGGATTCGAGTTGACGAGCACAACCCTATACCCTTCCGCCCGCAGCGCCTTGCACGCCTGCGCGCCCGAATAGTCGAACTCACACGCCTGGCCGATCACAATCGGACCCGAACCAATAATCAGTATCGAAGAAATATCTGTGCGCTTGGGCATAGGTTGAACCCTTGCATTTGCCTGTTGGCTGTCCCATCCAGCGGATGGCGCAACCGCGTGCTAAAATAGGTGCTTGCCTCTACCCGGCATTTCCTCTGTACCAGAGGCAGCGGGCAGCATAGCCGGCGGTCGAAGTCCCCGCCTTAACAAAACACAAGGAGATTGTAACGTGACAGTTCGCGACTCAGCAAAACATACCGGTCCCCATCATGCCGCGGCCGCCTTGTCGAGAGTGGCCGTGGTGGTCGTGGCCGCCTACATTGCCGCCCAGATGATGGCCGACATCGCCAGCCTCAAGATCGGCGTCGTGGCCGGCCTGGCTGTCGACATGGGCACCTTCGTCTATCCTGTAACCTTCACCCTGCGGGACCTCGTCCACAAGACGCTCGGCAAGCGCAACGCCCAGGTCCTGATCATCGCCGCCGCCGTCATCAACCTGGGGATGGTGCTCTATCTGATGTGGTCCGCGGCCGTGCCCAGCGATCCCAACTCCTTCGGCGGCGCCGAATTCAGCGCCATCTTCGCCCCGCTGTGGCGCATCGTCTGCGCCTCCATCCTCGCCGAGCTCGTCAGCGAACTGGTCGATACCGAGATCTACCACCTCTTCGTCAGCCGCATCACCACCCGTTTCCAGTGGCTGCGTGTACTCGTCAGCAACTCGGTCAGCGTCCCCATCGACAACCTGCTCTTCGTCCTGATCGCCTTCTCCCCAATCGCCTTTCTCGGCGCGCAGCTAGTCGACTCCTGGGCCGTCGCCTGGGAGATCTTCATCATTAATCTGCTGGTGAAATACGGGGTGACCCTGGTCAGTATGCCCCTGATCTACCTGACACCGGATCGGAACTGGAGTGAAGAAGAGTTGGTATAGGAAGTCAGTGTCGAAGTAATTTTCATGGCACAAGAAGTTGTGAATATGAGCTATTTTTCATCTTTCAATAAGTGCAACACGGCTTGTTGGGTGTACGGGTTTCCTAATGCAGTACAATAGCCTTCATCATTCAATACACTTGAAATATTGACCATCGAAACTCCTTGATTGCGCAATTCTTGAGCTCGCGCTTTCGCATGTTCCCTTCTATGCACCATTTTTTTCTTAGTCGCGCGAATTCGACCTCTCGCAAGATTTCGCATGTCTTGGTCCGGCTCAGTGGTCCATTTCTTGATCATTTGAGCCATTTGCCCCGGCCCAATCATTCGCCCAGCTTGGGTCCCGAAATCATTCGCAAACAGTTCCTCAGCAACCTGCCGAGCGCTTTTTCCAGCATGATACAGGCTCAGCGTGAGTTCCTTCATTTGCTCCGGGCGAGTCACTGAACTCTTGCTGGCACCGTAAGGTCGGCCCTTGCCCTTTGGTAAACGAGGAGACGACTCGACTTCGCGGTCTCTGTCTTCCGGTAGTAGAAGAACAGACTGTGCTGCGCGACGCAAAAGGTTAGTAACTCTGTCCTCAACACCACTGAAAATTAGCTGTTTGTCTACAGGTATGTCTTTCAGCCGGGCAAGCTCGTTTCTCAAACTGGCCACTTCCTCCTGAAGGCCACCTTCCCACTCTGTAAACATACGATATTTCTGGGGGTTGCTCTGCGGGCGTTGGTTAGTCGGCAGGCTACTAATGTAATTTTCGAACACGCTCTCCAATAATGACTCATCGGTCATCTGCGTCTCACGAGCTTCAATGGCCTGCCGCAGTTCATGCTGACGCTTTTCGTCAGCACGCGTCGCTACCAACCGCTCTTCTTCCAGCAGTTCCTTTAATAGCTCAAATAGCCGACCGTTCAAGCCAGCGACTGATACAGAAGAGTCCGGCACAGGAATAACTGGTCCCTCATCTTTCAACTTGGCCAACTCCGCTTCCAGTTGCGCATTGATTGGCAACTGAGCTTCGATGTGCGCATCTCTGTGGCACAGATCGCAAACAAATTCGTGCGCATCCCCGCACTGCTTTTCCAGCCTCCAACGATTCCACACCCGCCATTTTCCGCAACGGCTACACTCCTTGCCAAACGGTTCGCCACAGGTCTGACAAACATGGCTGGCGGCAGGAGATACCGTCTTGCAGTTGTCACACCAGACAGTCACGGCGTCGCCGACATCTTCCTGCGCCGCGCGCGGTTCCAGGGACCACTCACGGTCGTTTTCGGGCAACCCGTGGAGTTCCGCGTTGGCCGCCAAATCAAGAATCAGGCAATTCCCGTTGTCTTCTTTCGGGCGCAGGCCTCTTCCGACCATTTGCAAGTACAAAGTCAGACTCTTGGTGGGCCGGGTGATGACTACACAGGAGGCGTCAGGCAGATCAAAACCCTCGGTAGCAACGGCAACGTTAACCAGAACTCTGAAAATCCCATTCTTGAAACCCGCGATCAGCGCGGCCCGCTCCTTATCTTTTGTACTGCCGAGCAACGCGGCGGCAGGTACGCCGGCACTCCTGAACACGGCGGTCAGATTATGGGCATGTTCTACAGAAATTGCGTAGACGATGGTCTGACGATCGTGGGCGTGTTCCTGCCAGAACTTGAGCGCTCCTGCCGTCATAATATGGTCTTGGTTGGCCGCCACGATGCCGGAGTCGGTGAAATCTCCGTCCATGCCAACCTCTCCGCCGCGGACGATCCACTGGGAAGACGGTCTGCGAACTTGGGCATCGCACAGATGACTGTCGGACTGCAAGTCCACAACGGGCGGGCCACAGAGCAACGCGTTGAAAAGGTGGTCGAATCCTTCCTTTTGGGACAGGCGCCAAGGGGTGGCGGTCATCCCCAGTATGCGTCCGGGCCACTGCCGCATAGCACGCGTCCAGCCGACCGCGGCGGCATGGTGCGCCTCGTCAATGATCATCAGATCGTCCCTGCCGTAGTTGCGCCACACGCTCATTTTGGCGGTGCGTCGGCTCACGGTCTGGGCCATCAAAATAGCGACGCCTTCCCGCTTAACGGGGGCATCCATGTCGGGAAGCCAACGAAAATTGTAATCTACCGCTATATTGGCGTTATCCAGCAACTCCCAAGTCTGCCTGACCAGCTCTCTGCGGTGGGTCAGCCAGACGGAACTCCGTCCGTCTTTGAGCCACTCTTTCAGCAGAGCCCCAGCGATGATAGTCTTGCCACCGCCGGTAGGGAGTTGCATCATCACTCTGGCCTGTTCTGGAGTGAGGGTAGCCTGAACATCATCGAGCAAGTCTTGTTGGTAATCGCGGAGTTGTATCATTGCGGGTGTAGGAGATTCAGAGTAGGTGAACGAGGATTGTAAGTCGAAATCCAGGCGTGGTCAACATTAGAGCAGGACTGAGACGGAAGATCGAATCAGCCTTGCAGATCCAAAGACCTGATTTAATCTCCTTTCCATTAAGGCATCATATCCCGCCTACGTGGTATACTGGTTCGGGCCCACGGCCTTTCCCCATTCCCCCAGCCGTCGCGCCCCAGCAACCCAGTCAACGCGGAACACGCCGCGCGCCAAGAATCGCAGAGTTTCTAAACATGCTATCCATCAAACCCGACCACTGGATCCGCCAAAAAGCCCAAGAATGCGGCATGATCGAGCCCTTTGAAGACCGCCAGGTACGCGAGGGAATGGTCTCCTACGGCCTCAGCAGCTTCGGCTACGACATCCGCGTCGCCCAGGACTTCCGCATCTTCACACCCGCCACCGGCGAGCTCACCGTCATCGACCCCAAAGCCGTCGACGAACGCGCCCTACAGAGCTACCACGGCGATGACTGCATCATCCCGCCCAACAGTTTTGCCCTCGCCCGTACCATCGAGTACTTCCGCATCCCGCGCAACGTGCTCGCAATCTGCGTCGGCAAATCAACCTACGCCCGCTGCGGCATCATCGTCAACGTCACGCCCTTCGAGCCCGAATGGGAAGGCTACGTCACCATTGAAATCAGCAACACCACCCCCCTCCCCGCCCGCATCTACGCCGGCGAAGGCATCGCCCAGGTCCTCTTTTTCGAAGGCGAAGCGCCCGAAGTCTCCTACGCCGACCGCAACGGCAAATACCAGAAACAGTCCGGCATCACCCTGCCTCGTCTGTAGAGAAGCAGTTTAAGAGGGGTCAACTGGGTGCCATATGGCTAAGGGGGCAAGACCAAAGCCCTCTTCACTATTGCTGATAATCCCCTCTCTGCAACGCTTGCTGTCGCGTTTCTTCCAGAATGGATTGGATTTCGGAAACGTCAATCTCGGTTTCCCGAGAATTCAACTGCTTAAACATCCCATCAAAGACCGTTTTGAAACCCGCCTGCATACTCCTGGGTAGAGCCATAAGAAGAGGCGGCAGTACCTCGTCCGCCCCACCCACTATTTCCTCGGCCTTTCGCGCAGCCACTGACAACAGCGCCCGATCCACATCGCGATGCAATGGAATCCATCCCACGTTTGTTGGATCCTCGACGATTCGGGCCATTTGCATCGCCTGCGCCTCGGCTGAAGCCATGTAAGCGACAAACGAGCTTGCTTCAGGTTGATGCGCCGCCTCGGCCGGGATTATGTAGCCGAATACTGTCGCGATCTCTCCCACTGATGAAGTAGGGTCCATCTGAGGAAACTGAAAAAAATCGAGTTCAGAGGCAGATTCCGGGGACAGGTGGCGCAAGCTGAAATGGGGCGCAAGCGTCATCACAGCCTCCTTTGCCGTGAGCGGGCTGTCCTCAACCCCGGGGATCAGCGCCTTTATACTCCCACTCTCAGATGTCACGTTCGGTCTTTCAGTAAAGTATCCCCGTCGAAAAAGAGAAATCCAGGACTCCCAGACGAGAGCTATCCGTTCATCAGTGTAGCTCTCCTGCCCTAGTATCAAGTGCCTGTGAAACGAAGGTCCGTTCAAGCGCATATTGAGGTAGCTGAACCACAAGTAGTTGTGATAGATGCTCTGACCGGCTACCGAGAGAGGCGTCTCGCCGTTCGCCAATAGCGTCTCGCAAATGGTTACGAATTCCTCCCATGTCGCCGGTGGAACCAGGTCATAACGCTCAAAAACCGCTTTGTTGTAAAAGATGCCTGTCCAGAAATAACCGACAGGTACAAGTCGAAACGTACCATCGACTCGACCGACTTCCCCGAACTGTCTTCCATACGCTTCAGCAAGACTGTTGTCCGCCCAAATACCGGAGAGATCGGACAATAGATCCTGTTGGGCCGCGTGGCGCAATTCATGGCCTTCAGCCCCAAAAACTACGTCTGGAGGCGGGGATTCCGTAAAATAATTGCTTAAGCTCCGCTCCTGCCACTGGCGGTCGATCTCTATGTCCGGCATTTGCGCATGGAACTGTTCAATCGCCGCTCCCTCAGGCACAGACCATATCGGCCCGCCTGCCGCTACATATCTGATTTTCACGGGCTCGCCAGCCGGCCCAGAGGCGTCAGTCCCGATCTCCTGCGCGTCGCAACCGACAGGCAAGAATGCAAGAGTGAACAACAAGAACAGCGACGCAATCCCAAACTTGCGCCGCGAGGACCGTTTTTCTAAGGCCATTGTTATCCCTCCGTGCACAAAGTCAAGGGCCGACACAGGACGGGTGCTTCCCAAATTGGGGACGAACTCTCGCATGCCTTAGGACAACAAAGCCATGTCCAGCCTGCAGATCCATTCTCAGGCAATTTGCGTGGCTGCTTTCGCCTGAACTTTATCTGGGCGGTCGGGCCTTCGGCCCTCCCTTGTGCAGGGGCTGCGCCCCCGCAACGCCCCCCTCTGGCTAGCGACCGTGTTTACACTTCCCCAGCATCGTGTCTGGCGAACGGAGTCTACTCCCCCACTTGCCGCCTAAACCCACCGACCAGCGACCTCCAACCGCAGAAGTTACTGACCCCTGACCCCTGCAGTTCCGGGCCTTTGGCCCTCCCTTGTGCAGGGGCTGCGCCCCCGCAACGCCCCCCTCTAAAACCATCCCTCATCCACCGTTCGGCGTCATTCCAGCTGTGCAGCTCATCCAAAGTGGCGGCTGCCAGCAAATACACGATGAGAGGGCCTGAACGGCGGCGAAGATGAAGGGCTGGTCAAAACAGGCTGGTCAAGACAGGCTCTGCATACGGCTTAGTAGTTACAGAAATTGAGTGAAGAGAATCGAGAGAGCGGCTCCTTCTCCCCACTCCGGCCGCGTCGCCCTACATGTCGTAAATAGCGCGCATATTCTCACCCAGAATCAGCGCCTCATCCTGCGGCGAAAAGCCCACCATCCGAATGCCGTTGACCCCGTGAGACGCGATCCCCGCCGGCGCATTCGAGCCGAAAACGATCCGGTCCGCGCCCAGCTCACCGCTCTCCACAATCCCTGATATCGTGTACGGCTCAGCCGCCGCTATCAACGTCGTGCCCAGATAAATATTGGCGTTCTCCTGCGCCGCCTGCACCGCCGACCTCACCCACTCCCGATAACCCATGTGATCCATAATGATCGTAACCTCGGGATGGTTCCTCGCGATGTGGGCGATATATTCCGGCGCGCAGCCGCTCAGATGCGAGCCCGAGTGAATCGTCGCCGTGATGCCGAGCGAGCGCGCCAGGTCCATCACCGGATCAACCGCCGCGCTGTCCAGGCGATAGCGGTGGCCGGCCGCCATCAACTTCACCGTGCGCGCCCCGCGCCGCACACAGTTTTCCAGGTCCGCCAGCGCATCCGGCCCCATCGTCGGGTTGACCAGGCAGCCGGGCAAAATACGCGACTGGCCCTCCGCCCCATCCAGCACCGCCGCGTTGCCCGGGCGGGGATCGTCCGGCACGCCCCCCTGGAAGACGACGCTCACATCGATACCGGCGTCGTCCGCGTTGGCCAACAGGCCGGCCGGACCGTAGGGCTTGCCGTCAAAGTCATCCGGCATATAAGATTCGAAATCGGCAACAAACTGGCTCATTTGGGGCCTCCGCCATGAATGGTTGGAAATTGCCTGCGATACCGCGCCCCAGTACGGGCGCGTGTACGAGTAGCATAGCCTAGCGACGATCACCCCAGCCGTCAAGCGTCCCGATTCCAGACAGACCCCCTCTGCATTGCGCGATCGCGCCGCCCCGTGCTATATAGTCCTTGGACCGCGCCCACCAGCGGCGCGCAATGCACCCGCCACGGAGCAGCCCTATGACGACCCAACCCTTCCCCGCGCCGCAAGATCTGACCATCTGCTTTGCCCACATAGCCTATCAGCTGGAGCTGATCTTCGCCCGCCGGCAGGCAAATTTACGCGGCCGCGCCCCCGCCGAGCAGGAGCCCATGCAAAATTTCCAGGTATGGACACCAGCGGACCTGGCCGCCCGCCTGCCCGAGGCCGACGTGCTGCTGATTTCCGGATTCTGGCAGAACGAGCTCCTGGACGTCGCGCCCCGCCTGCGTTTCATCCAGTCTATCGGCGCCGGCGTCGACCAGTTCGACCTCGACGCGTTGCGTCAGCGGGGTATCCGTCTGGCGACCGCCAGCGGCGTCAACAGCAACGCCGTCAGCGAACATGCCATGGCCCTCATCCTCGCCTTCACCCGCCACATCCACACCGGACGCGACCGCCAGCAGAATCATGCCTGGCGCGGCATGATCGGCGACCTCGCGCTGCGCGAAGATGAACTGGGCGGCAAAACCCTGCTCATCATCGGCCTGGGCAAGATCGGCTCGCGGCTGGCCAAGCTGGCCAAAGCCTTCGACATGCACGTGCTGGCCACAAAGCGCAACCCGGCCACCGCCGCCGGTGCCGCCGATGCCGTCCATCTGCCCGAAGAACTGCCCGCTCTCCTGCCTCAAGCCGATTTCGTCGCCCTTACCTGTCCGCTGACACCCGCCACCGAGAACGTGATCAACGCTGCCGCCTTCGCGCAGATGAAAGAGAGCGCCTATCTGATCAATGTCGCCCGCGGCGGCTGCGTCGACGAACCGGCCATGCTCGCAGCGGTCCAGTCCGGCGCCATCGCCGGCGCCGGCATCGATCACTTCTGGGACGAGCCTCTGCCGCAGGACTCACCCTTCTGGGACCTCGAAAATGTCCTAATAACGCCGCACACCGGCGGCGAAACCTGTATGTACGAAGAAAATCTGATCGACATTCTGCTCGAGAATCTGAACCGGCTGTGGCAGGGAGAGCCTGAACTCCGTAACCAAGTGGTATAGGGGTTCTAGGTCTGGAAAGTTGGCTCCTCGGTAGGATGAAGCGCTTCCGCATCACGAGATAGTGGTCTTTTCACCCACTATTACCGGCCGCAGTTCGTGGGAACTGCCGTAGAATCTAAGGAGATTCCCTTCGGTGCAGTATTTGTGGACAATTTCAGCGATGGCAAGGGGATCTGTCTTAGAGGGAAATGCTTGGCGTCTCGGCCCAAAAAGGGTGAGGAAACTGAAGCGAAAAGCTCTGGGAAACCTATTTCTCGCTATGTATGGAAGCAGGGATATCTGTGCTAGACCAACCGTTACCTAACTCTCTTCCTCCTCAAAAGAGAAAGCCTGGAACGCGGCACCAATATCATATTCTAGGTGAGAGGAATCGTCTGACCTTATGGAGTTATTTTCCTTTGGCACATATTTGCCATCACTTGCAGGTAATAAGTTGTCGTGAAAGGAAAGTGCCATGATAACGCTTTGGCGGCTTAATTCTCGGCGTTTCTTGCTCAGCTCTGTCATGACAACTTCAATAGATACTGGTCGTTGCGTTCTCTCGAAAGTTTCAATGACAATACGCGAAACTTCATCAAACAGACTCGCATCAGGTCGAGAATAACCGTGTTCTTGCAAGCCGTACATTCCTTTTCTTCCAATCCACGCGATTCCGGAATCTTCCCGCTCCGGCTGAGAATGCAATGAGAGTGCGGCATGCCAATTGTGTATCGCTCTTTCCTCTTCAGGAAATAGGCGGTTGCATTCCTTCGCAATCTCAGTGAAGTGGGCGGCTCGGCCCAAAGAGCGTAACGCATGCACGAGCATGCGTTGCATTGTCTTTGTAACCTGCCCACTACGCAACTGTTTTTCTGCTTCACTCAATTGGATTCTGTCGGCATGAGTGAAGAATCCCGGCAAAGCATCTACGGAATGGAAGTCCTGTTCACGATCCGAATCCCACAAGTCATAGCTCTTTTTTACGCTGCCCATATAATCAGCAACATCATATTCGGTCGCAATCAGTCTGATCTCCAAAGGATTGACTTCAACCGAACTAAAACTCCAAACTTTGACCAGCAACCGTAGTATTCCTATGGAGAATTGGCTCTGAATCAATAGCGCACCACCGGATTGTATAAAATCTGCCACGAATCTCAACCATAGGGGAGCCTTGAGCGCTTCTGAGCGCAGGACTCTCGCCTCAATCTGGCGGACTCTCTCCCTGGTAATACCTAAGAGCAATCCTAATTCTTCTAGCGTTTTTGGAAGGTCAGAGTCCAAATGAAAACGTGCTCGAACAATAGTAGCTTCTCGAGCGGGTAGATCGTCTAGAACCTGGTCAAATGCAGTCCCTATATCTTCAATTGACAATTCATTCAGATCAGAAGAGAACAGCAATCGAAATGGCTCAGCGAATAGGGGATTTACTCTTAAGACTGTTGCCCAAGGAAACACGAGTGTACCCGGGACACAACCGTCAGCAACCATGGCCCATCGGCGACCTACAGCTAGCATGTCTGGTGGAGGTGCTTCCCACCTTCTACAATTGAATGCTATAGCCATGGAGCTAGCAAGTTGGGTGTGGCTTGCGTATTCTACGTTCGCTGTGGCCCACCTTAACGTTCGATTAACCCACCACTTTTCAGCAACACGTACGCCTAGGTAGTGAACACTGGAGTAAGTACTCTCCTCAACTTCACAGCTGTGAACTTCTCCTGTTACTGGATCGATCCGATCCAAGATCCGACTAGCAGACGCAGTACCATCTTTCTTTTCTTCCAAGCAAAGGATGGTTCCTTTAGTGCACTGCTCTCTCAAGGACTCTTCGACAGCGCTTTCCAATCCTTCCAGACCCGCCAAACTGGCAACATCCTCGACAGAGAAAGCAACAGGTCGTGCGGCCAAATGCCGTATAGTTTCACCAATTATTTCTGCCATGGCTATCTGTCCTCAAGAAGGCCAGCGGCGATTGACAGACCCGCAGCTCTTGACTTTTTGGCAATAACGTTCCACTTTAGACCGTCGGGAATAGCTTCCGCACTGTTGACATACCGCCTGAATGTAACAAACCTGCCTAACCACTCCGAAGTCCCAGCGTGCCGCGCTAGATGGTCGTAAAGGTTTTCCAATTTGCAACCATGATTTGCAAATTCTTTCTGAAGCCTATGCACTATGTCACCCAATTCCCAGGCTTTCCTTGCTGACAACGGCGTCCCGGACAACTGTAGCGCTTTTGCATCTAACTGCCACTGCTTGATTTCATTCAATGTCCTCTCGTATATTCTAGTTACTTTTCGCATCGTTTCTGCAGGGTCATTCTGCAAGAGATCAAAGTCTTGAAGGGCCACGGACCCTCGATAGGAACTCCCTCTTCTTTTGAATGAGACTTTCGCACGAGCTTCTTTCTTTTCTGTCACGATTGCCCCCACGCAGAAATGAATGCATCCACATAGCTACCACTGTTCTCTGCTCGAACTAATTCGGCCTTGTCCAAAGCTACACCTATAGCGAACATGCAATAGGTCAGTTTTGCCTGGTCATGAGTAGTGCGGTTACGGTATGCTCTATGGCCACTATTGATGACTACTGTATTTGCATCTAGCCATGCAGTTTCGTTGCGGTCGGGATGATCCTCAAAAGCTACACGGGGACCCTGGTTCTTGCGGGTTCTTCGCCGCTTTGCCTGCGTCGTTCCCTCCCTATTGGGCTGGTGCGACGAGGAGCGATTACGCGTACCTTGCTCATCGCTATTGTCTTGTTCGTTAGTGCCAGTATCTTCGCTCTGATTCCCGGTTTCAGACGCTAGTGTGTTCCCGTCGCTGCCTTTACGCAAGGCGCGGGACTTTCGAAGTAACCCGTCGAAATCCTGTAATTCTGGCAAGCGTCCTACCAATTTGGATAATTCGCGTTCCAGTCTTGCTGAGAGTTGGTTTCGTTTCTGTCCAACCACAGCTACTCCATGCTCTGCCAGAAATTTTCTTAACTCTTCGCGAACAGGATAGAGCATTTGATCTAGCTTGCTGCGCTGCCCCGGCCCTCCCCTTAAGTCACTCTTATTAGTTGTCAAGAACTCAATGAGGCCGGGGATTTCAAATATTCCAAACAACCTCGTTCCTAGAACTCCTGTTGACTGTCCAAAGAGTTCTGACTTTATCACTTTGCCATGCGTGCATAGCAACAACCCATACGTATTCTCGTCGATTGGGCAGTCGCGCTCAGAGACACCGATTGCTCCCCAACCGAATTCCCTACCTCCCGAACGAAGCAGTATACCCTTGCAATGAGATAGCGAGGCGGTAGCATTTAGTTCTTTCTGAGCTATCGAAGTCCCATTAATTTTGAATCGTGGTTTAGTCGAGTAAAGGCCTATTGCCGAGTACGCCCGACTGAATTCAGAAATGAAAAGAGGGAGGTAGTGGCGCCTCATTATGCTTTCAAGGTGATCAGAGTCAATGTCGGGTCGCACCTGACCCCGTCTAAAATGGACCTCAACCCAGGTACCTTCATTTTTGAGCTTAACCGACTGTACGAGATTCCACCTTAGAGTCCCGTCTTCATGCCACTGCCAGTCTGATGCGTTGACGGCTCCATTGCACTGAGTTTCAGTTACCACCCGTTCGGCAATATTGAAACTGATTTTGGCACCAACCCCTGTGAATCCGATTCCTCCTCCTCGGGACTTAAGCTCGGCTGCAAAATCATGGTATTGGGCAAATGCGTCAGAATCCATTCCTTTTCCGTTGTCCTTAACAGTCAGAATGTATCCCTTTCTGTCCCAATTAATTGAGATTTCACTGGCTCTAGCATCAAGAGCATTGGCTACTAACTCGGTCAGAACCACATCGAAAGTGTCATCGTGGTACATGTCGGCCAAGTTTTGCACCAGCTTCTCAAAGTTGACTTTGCTTTGAAATTCTTGCATTCGACATTCCTTTGGCTTCAGCTCACACAGCTTAACATTATCTAAAGAGCGCTATCACAAAAAATGTATGATGTCAAGCTTTCTTATACAAAACTTTTACAAAACTGACCAACTTTGATTCCTCCACGTTGAGATATGTGGCAATCCGGCTGCTCCACACAATTCAAAGTATTCTCCGAACGAAATTGAGATCTTCCCCATCACCCAGAGGGGACATTTCGCCTTTCTTCCCAAATGAGAGTTTTCTTAGAGTCATGTTAACTTGAGGTGTCCACATCAGTTTTCATTTGGGAGAAGGGCGCAGCGAACAGCTGCGCAACTTCTCTACAAGCCTCTTAAGCCGCCCAAATTGAATTGTCAGCCAAAGAGTTGGTAGAATGTCAGGCATGTCAGGCGGCTTTGTGCGACACTGAGAGCATACACCTGAACCCACGCCCCGGAGAGGAGAGGCTGTCTATTGCGCTACCGCCGCGCAAGACAAGCATGATGACTTCACGACTGAAGATTTCGCCCCAAAAAATATTGAGGCATCCACACGCCTACCGGAAACGCTCCAAGCTGCTCGCTCGCCTGCTTGCCAGCGCCGCAGTTCTGCTCGGCGTCCTCTTCGTTGTCCATGCCCATCCCGCCTTCGCGCAGGAGAAAACACTGCTCTGGGAGCGCTTCGACGTCGATATCATTATCCGCAGGGATAGCTCCTTCGAGGTGACAGAGCATCAGACCATTCGCTTTACGCGCGGAACCTTCACCTTCGGCTACCGTGATATCCCCAAACAATATTTCAGTTCTCTCGATAACTGGTCCCTGACCGACAGCAGCGGCAACATCTATCGCCAGGCCAGCCACGGCAAAGAGCCATATACCTTCACCGTCACCGACAAGGGCTCCCGTTACGTCGTCTACTGGTATTTCCCGATAATGGCAAACCAGAGCGAGACCTTTACCCTTGCCTATACGGTGCGCGGCGGCCTGCGCTACTATGAGGGCGGCGACCAACTCTGGTGGCAAGCGATTTACGGCGACCGCAGCTTCCCGGTGCAGGCGGGCCGGGTAAACGTCGTCGCGCCGGCGTCGATTCATGAGTGGGCCGCCTACACGAACGCAGGAGACGCTTGGGAAGACGCCCGCGGCACCGCATCGGCATCACGTCTGGAAAGCGGTCGGGAGATCGCCTTTGCGCTCGACCGCCGCCTGGCGCCCGGCGAAGCATTCGAAGTGCGGGTCGAGTTTACACCCGGCGTGGTGGCCGGCGAACCGCAACCATGGCAGACCAGGGCCGATGCCGAAGCAGCCGAGCGTGAGGCAGCCGTGCTCTTCCGTGCCCGTTGGGGTCCGATGCTTACGCTTGCTTTCGGCGCTCTCGGCCTGCTCTTCCTCTTGGGCGGACCGGCCGCGCTCTACCTGCTCTGGTACCGTCTCGGCCGCGACAAACCGGTCGATCTGGTCGCCGATTACCTGCCGGAGCCCCCCGACGACCTGGCCCCTGGCGTCGTCGGCACCCTCCTGGACGAGCAGGCCGACATGCAGGATATCATCGCCACGCTTGTCGATCTGGCGCAGCGCAAGATCATCAGCATAACCGAAGAGACAACGGACAAATTCCAGGTTGCGCGCGACTTCATCTACCGCTACGAAAATCGGGAGCTGCCCGTCTCTGCCTTCGAGCAACTCCTGCTGGACGGCCTCTTTGAACGCAAGGACGAGGTCAGACTTTCGGACCTGAAAGACAAGTTCCACAAGGAGTTGCCGGCCCTCAAGAGCGCACTGTACGACGAAGTGACCGCGCAGGGCTTTTTTGCCCGCAGCCCCGAATCAGTGCGCAACCAGTACGGCTGTCTCGGTGTA
The DNA here is from genome assembly GCA_965116395.1 of Caldilineaceae bacterium. Lineage (GTDB taxonomy): Bacteria > Chloroflexota > Anaerolineae > Caldilineales > Caldilineaceae > Bin5. The sequence goes on along the minus strand of OZ220684.1, from coordinate 1,639,742 downwards.
TGTCTGTTGGCCCTTGCAGGACTGTTCGGGGTGGGACTGATGTCCCTCTTCGGCGGTCTGACCGGCGCCGCCGTCCTGCCGGGCATAGGACTGGGTGTAACCGCCTTCGGTTTCCTGCTGCTGTCCCGCTTTATGCCCCGCAAGACCGACGCCGGCGCCGAACTGGCCGCACGCTGGCAGGCCTTCAAACGCTACCTGCGCGACATCGACCGCTACAGCGATCTCGAAGAACAGAAGGAGTTGTGGGACCGCTGGCTGCCCTTCGCCATTGCCTTTGGCGTCGATTCCCAGTACATTCGCAAATTCGAAGCGGTTGACGCGCCCGCGCCCGGCTGGTACATCCCCCACCCGACCATGTATGGCCCCTATCGCCACTGGTACTACGGGCCAGGTCACCTCGGCCGGTCCGGTCGCCCGGATGGCGGCGGAGGACGCGCCGCCGGCGAGACCCTTGGCGCTCCCTCTGGGCCCCCGGGCGGCGGCGGTCTGGGCGGGGGCTTGGGTGATGCCAGCCGCGGGCTGGGCAGCGGCCTGTCGGGAATGAGTGTGGGCCTGGGCGCCCTGCTCACCAGCACCAGCGCTACAATGACCAGCCGGCCCAGCAGCTCCTCCACTTCCGGCGGCGGCTGGAGTGGTGGCGGCGGTTTCTCCGGTGGCGGCGGCTTCGGCGGCGGTGGTGGTGGCGGCGGTGGCGGTGGCTTTGGTTAAGAATCGTATGCGCCCGCCCTCTGCAAAATAAGCGTGAAGGCTGCTGCAGCGTGGGTGCTCCATATTGTTCTGGGAACTATGGTTTGGGTCTATTTCAGGGATCGAAAACGGGACTGCCTTCTTACGAAGAGACTGCGGCGCGGCACCTGATTGCGGCGCCCCCTCGAATACCAATGACTGGTTTCGCTACTAGGCTATGTGAGCCCCTCTCATACCTGTTGAGTTAGCGCAACCTCGAAAGCAAAAAGGAGCGAACCATGCGCGCTGGCAGCCGCATCGTCAGCCTGGCAACTGTGACAATATCAGCCGGCCTGCCTGCACGCCTGCTGACCGGCGCCGCAGTTCTGCTCGGCGCCCTGTTGATTCTGCAAGTCCAACTCGTTTTCGCGCAGGAAAAGTCCCTGCTCTGGGAGCGCTTCGACGTCGATATTATTATCCGTCAGGACAGCGCGTTTGAAGTGACCGAGCATCAGACCATCAAATTTACGCGCGGCATCTTCACCTACGGTTATCGCGACATCCCCAAAAAGAATTTCAGTTCCCTTGACGACTGGACCCTGACAGACGCCAGCGGCAACAGCTATCGCTACGCGAGCTACGGCAAAGAGCCATATACATTTACCGTCACCGAAAAGGCCTCCCGCTACGTCATTTACTGGTATTTCCCTCCCATCACCAAGCGCAGCGAGACCTTTACCCTTGGCTATACTGTGCGCGGCGGCCTGCGCTACTATGAAGGCGGCGACCAGCTCTGGTGGAAGGCGATCTACGGCGACCGCAGCTTCCCCGTGCAGTCAGGGCGCGTTAACGTGGTCGCACCGGCCGCGATCCATGAGTGGGCCGCGTACACGAACAGGGGAGAGTCCTGGCAAGACGCCCGCGAGATCGCCTCGGCTTTACGTCTGGAAAGCGGGCGCGAGATCGCATATGTGCTCGACCGCAGTCTGGCTCCCGGTCAAGCCTTCGAAGTACGGGTCGAGTTCACGCCCGGCGTGGTGGCCGGGGAACCCCATCCTTGGCAGGTAAGGGCCGATGCCGAAGCAGCCGCACGCGAAGCCGAAATGCTCTTCCGCGCCCGCTGGGGCCCGATTCTTACGCTCCTGTTCGGCGCATTCGGCCTGCTTTTCCTCTTGGGCGGACCGGCCGCACTCTACCTGCTCTGGTACCGTCTCGGCCGCGACAAGCCGGTCGAAATGCTCGCCGATTACCTGCCCGAGCCGCCCGACAACCTAGCCCCGGGCATCGCCGGCACGCTTCTTGACGAGCAGGCCGATATGCAGGATATCATCGCCACGCTTGTCGATCTGGCGCAGCGTAAGATCATCAGCATCACCGAAGAGAAGACAGGCAAATCCCGGTCCGAGCGCGACTTCATCTACCGCTACGAAAATCGGAAGCTACCAGTCTCCTACTTTGAACAACACCTGCTGGACAGCCTCTTTAATACCAGGAGTCATGTTCGACTTTCGGAATTGAAGCACAGGTTTCACAGGGAGGTGCCGGCCCTCAAGCGAGCGCTCTACACCGAAGTGACCGCGCAGAAATTTTTCGCCCGCAGCCCGGAAAAAGTGCGCAATCAGTACGCTGTCCTGGGTATAATTCTGCTCGCGCTGGCAGGGTTGGCTGGCTGGGGACTCTATATGCTGTTCGGCGGTCTGACCGGCGCCGCCGCGCTGCCCGGCATCGGGCTTGCAACGACCGCCCTTGGCTTCCTGCTGCTCTCCCGTTTCATGCCCCGCAAAACCGGCCGTGGCTCCCAACTGGCCGCACGCTGCCAGGCGTTCAAAAACTATCTTCGCGATATCGACCGCTACAGCGACCTCGAAGAAAAGAAAGAGCTATGGGATCGCTGGCTGCCCTATGCCATCGCCTTTGGCGTGGATAAACAGTACATTCGCACATTTGAAAAGGTGAACGCACCTGCGCCCGGCTGGTACATTCCCGACTCGAAACTGTACGGACAATACCGGCGCGCCTACTATGGCTCCGGCTCCCCCGGCCAGTCGGTTCAATTGAATGTCGGTGGCGGGCGCGTTGGCGGCGAAACACCTGGTTTGCCCCCCGGGTCCCCGGGGCGCGGTGTGCTCGGCGGGAGCATAGGCGGAAGCCTGAGCGGTGTCAGTCGCGGGCTGGGCCTCAGTCTGTCAGGAATGAGCCTCGGCCTCGGCGCGCTGCTCACCGGCACCAGCGTCACCATGACCAGCCGGCCCAGTAGCACCTATACAGGTGGCGATGGCTGGAGCGGCGGCGGCGGTTTCTCCGGAGGCGGTTTCTCCGGCGGCGGCGGCTTCAGTGGTGGTGGCGGCGGCGGCGGCGGAGGAGGAGGCGGAGGTGGCGGCGGCTTCGGATAAATTCGGAATGCGCCTTCTCTCTGCAAGATGAGCGTCAAGGATGCCGCAAAGTGAATGCTTTTATACCGGTTGAGTTAGCGAGTCCTCGGAAACAGTAAGGAGCGAAACATGCGCGGAGGTGGCCGCATCGTCGGCCTGACGATCATGGCGATATCAGCCATCCTGTTCCTCGGCTGGACCGCAACGGTGGTAACGACCGGCACGAACGCCGGCGGGATTGTGATAGGACTGTTCCTGGCGCTGATAGTGTGCGCGCCCCTGCTGGGCATCGGCTTCTACCTCTGGCGCAAAGGGCAGCAGGAAGAGACCGAATTCGCCCAAGTCGCCCAGGAAAAGAAGATCCTGAATATGGTCCTGACCCAGGGCCAGGTGACCGTGCAGGAGATCATCGTCGAGCTGCAGCAGCCGCGCGAATCAGTGGAGGATATGATCCGCACCCTGGTGGGCAAGAAGCTCTTCAGCGGCGCCATCAACTGGGAGGAAGGTCTTCTCTACAGTGTCGACAGCCAGAAGCTGACCGACGGCCGCAACTGCCCCAACTGCGGCGGCGAACTCGAGCTGGCCGGCAAGGGGCTGATCCAATGCGGCTATTGCGGCAGCGAAGTGTTCCTGACCCAACGGGCTGCAACCCGGATGAATACCACTGCGTAATGATTAGAGAAGGTTTCAACCCCATTACATAGCGGGACCGGCTTTCGCCCCGCCCGACCGGCGCGTCGAAAGTTGGCCGAACAAGAGGACAAAGATGACCGATTCCTTTGTGGAAAAAGCTGACCAGAATATGGGAGCCATCGAGCGGCTGCTCAAGGGGCTGCCGCTGGTGCGCGAATACAACGATAAGGAGCTGCGCCGCGAGGCCGACCACCGCCTGCGCCAGCTGCTGGTTACCGAACTGGAACAGGAGAAGCAGCGGCTGTACGACGTGCAGAAGAAACTGCTGCGCGCCGGCGGGCTGGCCTGGCTCGACGACGCCGACGGCGCCATCCAGCGGCTGCAGACCCTCATCGACCGCATCAAGACGGCCAGCTACGGCTATGCCGGGCTGTTCGCGGCCGTAAAGATCCAGGAAGCGCAGCTCGACGCCCTCCATCGCTTCGACACCGCCCTTGCCGAGCGCGCCCAGGAAATCAAAGAGAGGATCGACCACCTGGAGGCAAACACGGCAGAGCGCGACGCAATCGGCCCCGCCATCGAAGCCGTCAACGACACCGTGACCGAACTCCAGCGGCTCTTCGACAAGCGCAGTCAGACGATCACAACCGCGGCAGATAGCGAATAGCGCTCTCTGCAGTTTCCGGCTCCACCACTAACCACCGGACCCTGGCCACCGGAGTTCGACATACAGGAGAAAACTGATGGCAAGAATCATTGACGTAATCGAAGCGCCGGACCAGGGCGCGCAGGAGCTCGTCGTACGCCTACCGGAAGTCGGCTCGGGCGATTTCCGCTTCGGCAGCCAGGTCATCGTGCGCGAGAGCCAGCGCGCCGTCTTCTACCGCGACGGCAAATCGCTGGATCTGTTCGAACCGGGTCGGCACACCATCACCACCGCCAACCTGCCGATCCTGTCGGGACTCTTGCGCATGGGCACCGGCGGCCAGGACATCTTCACCGCCGAAGTCTTCTTCGCCAACATGCGCGAGTTCACCGACATGAAATGGGGCACGCCCGAACCGGTCACCCTGCGCGATACCGACCTGGGGCTGGTGCGTCTGCGCGGCTTCGGCCAGTACACCATGCAGATCGCCGACCCCAAGCGTTTCGTCGACCAGTTCGTCGGCACCCAGGGTATGTACCGCACCGGCCAGATCAACGACTTCCTGCGCAGCGCCATCATCAGCCGCATGACCGACATGTGGGGCGAGAACATGACCAGCATTCTCGACCTGCCGCGCCTGTTCGACGAGCTCAGCGCAGCCATGCGCGCCACGCTGCAGGATGATTTCACTGCCATGGGGCTGGCGCTCAAGCAGTTCCGCATCGTCTCGATCAGCCCCACCGAGGAGACGGCCAAAGCAATCGACGAACGCGCCAGCATGGGCGCCATCGGCGACATGGCCGCCTACATGCAGTTCAAGACCGCGCGCGCACTGGGCGACGCGGCCCAACAGCCCGGCGGTGCCGGCGGAACCGGTGAAGGCCTGGGCCTCGGCGCCGGGATCGGCCTCGGCGCCGGCATGGCCGGCATGATCACCAACGCCATGAACCCCCCGCAGGCCCCTGCACAGCCCGCCAGCGCCGCGCCCAACCCGCCCGCGACCCCCCAACCCCCCGCGACGCCCCAGCCACCCGCCGCGCCCCAACCACCAGCAGCCCCAGCCGTCATGACGCTCGAACAGGCCGCCACCTACCTCCAGGTCACGCCCGCCGACATCCAGGCCCTGATCGACGATGGCTCCCTCCAGGCCAGGCAGATCGGCAGCCACTACCGCATTGCCAGGCAGGCCATCGACGATTTCCTGGCGGGGTAGCTACAGTCAGAAAGTCCTGCCCGAAAAAGGGATGTTCAGGCACTTCCAAACAATCTAAGGCCTTCAAATGGTAAAAAGCAGAGCGACCGCTCTGCTTTTTGTTGTCTCTGGGCCAGCTGCCAAGAGGCCGGCCAGCTGACAATTAACAAAATGGTCGCCCCCGCACTAATAGGTCAGCACCTAAACACCGAGCACTATCCCAACATACGGGCCTCATGCTTCCGGCCAACCCGCATTCAGGCCAAATGTCGGCACAATGTCCCCCAAACTGGCGGCCTTTGCGCGTTTCTACCCCTGCAAAACCACTCGACCACCGTACAACAATAAATTCCTATTCTGTAGACCGAATTAGGTCCCGTAAACCCTTGACAAAGCCCACTGCCTTACGTAACTTAAAACTTGCGCATATTATTTTGACTAAGTCATGTATCTCCACAACTCAAATGGGAGTCATGCTATGGAACTTAAGCTCGTCTGTAAGGGCACCCCAGAAGAGATTGCCGCGATAATCGAGGCCGTCCAGGCCGCACAAGTCGCGCAGTCGACAGCTCAGCAATCAGACCAACGGGAGGCGCCTGACGAGCCGGCTAAGTCTGTATCCGTTGAAATCATGCACCGGGCCCTGACGCGGCGCCCTCTGACCGAGAACACCAGAATCATGTTGAAGACGCTTTGCCAGGCCGAGGATGCCGAAAGATACGTTTCGCGCTCCACACTCTGCGAGGCGACTGGCTTGACCCTCGCCCAACTCAACGGTGTATTAGGGAAGTTCGGCGCACGCGTAATCGGCACCAACGGTTATGACGGGACGTCGTCCTATCTCGAGTACGGGCGAGACGAGGCGACCGGCGAAGGAACCTACCGTCTACCGGAAGCACTACGAGACGGAGTGCGCGAGATTCTGGCAGACACCGATATCCGCTGAGCGGGCTGCTTCGCTACACACTTCTGTCAATCCGAATCCACTTGCGAGCGGCGGTCTGAAGGATAGTGTCAGCGAAATCCATTTTTTGCAGCGTTGGGCGTGTCCCGAACTACTGGGAAAAGGGGTTTGCGATACCTGGGCAGAGGGCTTCTCTATTCGGCTAACCTGTTCCCGTCCCACACTCCCACTTCAGATTTTGGCGTGTGAGACGAAACCAACCTCCCATGTGCCTACTGCCAGCAAAAGGGACTGCCGATCAAAATTCTTCTAACCCCGTCCCTCCGCCAGCGCCCTAGCCGGCGACACCCAGTCGCATCCCCAGCGCGCCGATGATCTTTAGGACGGTCCCAAAGCTTAGGCCGCCGTCCTCAGAGAGCGCTTCAGACAGTCCTTCGCAAGTCATCCCTATCTCTCGCGCCAATTCGCTCATATCGCGGCCACGGACAATGTCCCCGAGCGCGGCGCGAATCAGACGCCCGTCGCCCAGGTCCTCTTCGAAAGCCGCTTCAAGATAGAGACGGGCATCTTCTTCAGTGCGTAAATGCTCGGTGACATCCCAGCGAGTGAATGTTCCGATCATAACTTAACTCCTACCTCGCCTTTCGCCACTCGTTTCGTCCCTCAGTCAACCCCCCCTCAATACAACTCCGGCCGCCTATCCGCAAAAATCGGAATCTTCGCCCGCGTCGCCTCCACCGTTTCCAAATCGATGCGCACCGTCAGCAGCGCCTCCGTCTCACCGCCCTCAACCAGCGTCTCGCCCCACGGATCGATCACCCCCGACGAACCGAAAAAGCTCACATCGTCGACCGTCCCCACGCGGTTGCACGCGGCCACGAAACACTGATTCTCGATCGCCCGGCTGCGCAACAGCGTCCGCCAGTGCATCCGCCGCGGTTGCGGCCACGCCGCCGGCAGGATCATCAGACGCGCGCCCTCCAGCGCATAGCGCCGAAACAGCTCGGGAAAACGCAGATCATAGCAGATCGCCAGCCCCGCGCAGCCCCACGGCAACTCGTGCATCGTGCCCGTTTCTCCCGGCGCCAGGTACTTCTCTTCATTCATCAGTCGAAAAAGGTGCATCTTCCTGTAAGTGGCGGCCAGCCTGCCCTCCGGGCTGTAAAGCACCATCGTATTGTAGAACTGGTCCCCCTGGCTCTCCAGCATCGACCCCGTCAGCCAGACATGGTTGTCCCTCGCCAGCGTCGCGAAGCGTCCAAACCAGCCGTCATCGCCGGCCTCGGCCGCCACCGGCGACGCGTACGCTTCCGCGTTTGCCAGGTCGATAGAGCTATGCCACACCTCCGGCAGCACCACCAGATCGCTCCCGCGGCCGGCTGCATCCTCGATGAACGCCTCCGCGCGCTCGAAGTTGCCCGCCGGGTCGCCAAACAAACAGTCCATCTGCACCAGAGTGAGAACGAATTCAGACATGAGAACTATACCTTTCTGAGATTTCGATTGTCAGTGGCCAGCAGTTCACGAAGTCACCGGCCACTGATCACTGACCACCGGGGTTGTCAAACATGCTGATCGACGAGAATGGGATTGCCGTCAGGATCCAATATCACAAAACTCGCCGGCCCTGTTGTCGTTTCGTCGGCTTCGCTCGCAAACTCGATCCCGTCCGCTTTAAGCTTCTCCTGGATCTCTCTCACATCGGTGAAAGTGTCAAGCGGTTGCGCGGAACTGTCCCAGCCCGGGTTGAAAGTCAGAATGTTCTTTTCGAACATCCCTTGAAAGAGGCCAATCACGCAACTGGAACTCTTCATGATGAGCCAGCCCTCGCTTGCCTCACCCGCGAAAACCGCAAATCCGAGCTTTTCATAAAACGCTTTTGAAACTGAAAGATCCTTGACTGCCAAGCTCACCGAAAAACTACCTAAATTCATTTCATGACTCCATTGTCTCTTGCAGATCAGTCTGCACTAGTAAGGGGTCTATTATTCCAGAAATCTCCCCGCCCCGAACCGTTTCTCACTCGGTTTCCTCAGGGTCGGGCATAACCTCCACCGCCGCGCCGGGTGCAGGACCGCCGTATTCACCCAACCTCCGCGGCCGCGCCTGTCTCTCGGACGGCTGGTTGGTCGAGCGCGACCGACCGGGCGCACTGTTAGTCACCAGTTTACGGTTGGCTAACGGCCGCGTTGCCCGCCAGATCAACCACGCGCCCAGCAGCGGCAGCAGCAGCGGCCACCAGCGCAGTACCCAAATCTGCTCCCCGCGTTCAGCCGAAAAGAGAAAGAGGCCGAACAGCACCAGAACCGACCCCGGAATCAGCGCCCACCATAACTGCCGCCGCTGTCCCAACAGGTAGAGCAGAAAGAAAACCGCGCCCAGCCCGACAAAGAGCGCCGTGCCCAGGGCGGCCGGCTCCTCAGTGACGCTGCTCAGCGCAATCGTGCCGCCCAACATCAGCATGAACCCGCCGGGTATGATCGCCCACCAACGCCCGGCCCTGTCCAGCAGATAAATGTGGGCGAAGGCGATTGCCTGACCAACGAACAGCGCGGCAGCCGTTACCCGCTGGTCCAGTTCCCGCAGAGTCGAAAGGTAGACCATCACCGCCAAAGCGATCAGCGTCCAGGCCGGAATCAGCCGCCACCAGTGGTCGGTGCTGCCGTCCGCCCCATCCCCGCGGCGGGCAGCCGGCGAGAGCCGGGCCGACAGATAGCTGCCAACGAAGCCCAGCGCCAGCACACCCAGCAGCGCCGCGGCAACGTACTGGACGTATGGTTCGTAGCGGGCGAAGAGACCCAGGTTGAACAGGAGCAGACCGATCCCCGCCACCGCCAGGACCACGCCCCAGACCAGACTGCTTATGCGGTTATCATCGTTTCCGGACGCCATAATCGTGGATAGTTACTCTGGCATATGGCACCATGCTAACTACGCTCCAAGCCGCGCCAGACCGTTTCCGGCGTAAAAGGCAACACATCATACCAGACGCCGAGCGCATCGTGCAGCGCGGCCGCAATCGCCGGCGCGGTCGGCAAAAAGGGCATCTCAGCCATCCCGCGCGCCCCCAGCGGACCCTGCGGATCCGGAATCTCAAGGATTACAGGCACGATCTCCTCGGCCACATCGGCCACGCTGGGAATCAGATAGTTGCTCAGGTAGGGAGTGATGGTAACCCCCTCCTCTTGCAGATAATTCTCCAGCAGCGTCCAGCCGACCGACTGCGCCACCGCCCCTTCGATCTGCCCTTCCACATGCTGCGGATGAATCGCCTTGCCCACGTCGTTGACGCTGACCAGCCGCTTGACCGTCACGTGCCCGGTATCCAGGTCCACCTCGACGTCGGCCACCTGCGCGCAATAGCCGTAGGTGATATTGGGGTCGCACGCCCCTGTGTCGCGGTCGAATGGAGTCGTGGCCCGCGGATGATAGACAAACTCGGCGCGCGCCGGGCGCTCTTCATCCTGCCACAGCGCCAGAGCTTGCGCCGCCGCGCCCTCAATCGCATTGCCGGCCATAAAGGTCATCCGGCTGGCCGAACTGCTGCCGCTCGAACCGGTCACGTCGGTGTCGGCCGCCTCCAACTCCACCTGCTCCGGCGACAGCCCCAGCATCTCCGCCGTCAACTGAATGAAGACAGTGTGTGCGCCCTGCCCCACCTCCGCGCCAACACAGCCGACCCGTGCCCGCTCGATCTTCTCCCCGCCGTGCAGCTCAACCCAGGCCGTACAGTGCTCCGGAAAGCCGAAACTGTAGCCGACGTTCTTGTATGATGCAGCGATCCCCCGCCCCCGCGCGGTCCGTTCGCGTGAGGAATCAAGGCTCGTGCTCAGAAGCCCGTTACCACCTTCCAGCTGCCCGTTACCGGCTGCTGCAGTTGCGACTGACCACCGGCCATTGCTCTTCTGCCAGCCGCCCTGGCGCGCGGCCTCCTCCAGCACCTCTTCGGTCGTACAGCCGGCAGGAATCGGGCTGCCGGTGACCAGGATCGAGCCCTCTCGCAAAATATTACGCATCCGCAGTTCGACCGGGTCCATCTGCAGTGCATGCGCCAGCTTGGCCATCTGCATCTCGGCGGCAAAGTGGGCCTGCGGCCCGCCAAAACCGCGAAATGCGCCCCCCGGACAGTTGTTGGTATAAACCGTGCGCGCGTCCACATGCGCATTCGGAATCTCATACGGGCCCAGGCACATCAAAGTGGCGTTGGCCAGCACCTTGGTACTGGTATAGGAGTAAGCGCCCGAGTCACTGGTCAAATCCATCTGCGCCGCCACAATCTTGCCGTCTTTGGTTGCCCCCCACTTGGCGCGAATGACAAACCCATGCCGCTTATGATGCCCGACAATCGACTCCTCCCGGCTCCAAATGGTCTTGACCGCGCGCCCCGTCTTCCACGCCGCCAGCGCCAGCGGGATCTGTATCGACATATCCTCCCGCCCGCCAAATGCGCCGCCAACAGCCGGGTAGCGCACAACAATCTGGTTCAAGGGCAGGTCCAGAGCATGCGCGATCTGTTCCTGGTCCTCGTGCATCCACTGGCCCGCGACAATCACCTCAATGCGGCCGTCGTCGCGCATATGGCCGAGGCCGGCCTCCGGCTGCAGGTACGCGTGCTCCTGCGGGTGCGTGCTGTAGACACCTTCCACGCACACATCAGCCTCGGCAAAGCCGGCCCCGATATCCCCGCAGCGCAAGCGATGCGAGACGAGCAGATTCGACTGTCTGTTCCGCCCTTCTGGGTAAGGAAAGTTGCTGAAAGGGTGCGGATGCAGCGGCCGCGCCTCGGGTGCAAGCGCCTGCTCCGTGTCGGTGATGACCGGCAGCGCTTCATACTCGATGTCCAGCAACCGCGCCGCGGCCTCCGCCTGCGCCGCCGTCTCGGCCACAATCAGCGCCACCTTGTCCCCTTCCCAGCGCACGACCTCAGCCTGCGGCGTACTCCCCAACCCGCACAGCACAGGCTGATCCGGCATCACCAGCCCGTATTCGTTCACCGGCACGTCCGCCGCCGTCAGAACTGCCACGACACCGTCCGCCGCCGCCGCCCGCGCCGTGTCCATCCGGACAATGCGCGCATGGGGCACGCCCGCGAAAACGATCTTCAACCACGCCTGACCCGGCAGGTCGATATCCGCCGGATAGGCAGCCTGCCCTGTCACCTTCTCCGCCGCATCAAATCGGGGTATGCTGCTACCGACTGCTCGCATCAGAAAACCTCTGTCCCATAACTCTTCCCCACATACAATTCACCAAGTGACCAACACTAAACGTGACGACTAAGGCATCGCCAATGCGCGCCCACGAAAAAGGCGACCGAAAGCGTTTCTCACTATCCACTATCCACTGCAGTTTGGCGGTCGGGCCTTCGGCCCTCCCTTGTGCAGGGGCTGCGCCCCCGCAACGCCCCCCTACAAAAACATCTCTCCCCAACGGTACGCCTTCTTCCCAACAGTGCGGCTCAAGCAAGGTGGCTGCCAACCAAATACGCAACGAGATAGCCCGAACCGCGGCAGAGATGAAGGACTGCAAGAACAGGCACCGAATCTGGCAAAGGAGCTACCGTAGAACTGAACCCCCAGTTCAGGCCCAATCCGGATTTCCAGCCGGGATCCCGTGGTAATACGCCCGTATCTCTTCGATCTGCTCCTCCATATCGCCGCTCGGCCGCACAGTCGGACCGATACCCGCGACCCGCCGTTCAAAGTCGGCATAGGCCAGCGTAATCGGCGTTCCCGCACCGAGAGCGATACGGTAGAAACCGGTCTTCCAGCGCTCCACTTTGTGGCGCGTCCCCTCCGGCGTGAGAACCAGCACGAACTTCCCGCTGCCGTTTATTTCGTCGATCACCTGCTGCGCAAGACCGCTCGGCGCCTGCCGATTCACCGGCAGCGCGCCCATCCAGCGCATCAGACCGCCCAATGCGTGATCGCAGGCCTCTCTCTTGACCATCCAGCGGCAATCCAGCCCCGTGGCCAGGAAGAATCCGACCGCCAAAATAGCATCCCAATGGGAAGTGTGCGGAGCGCCGATGATCACCAGCTTGGGCACGTCAGGCAACTGGCCCTCGATGCGCCAGCCGAGCACCGCTAACACCAGCCGGCCAATAGCACGCGTCAGCCAGTTCCCGCGCCGCGGCAGTGAAGGCGACATGACCTTATCCACGCCGGGAACGTGGAACAACCGCTCCGGCTCGAGCCCACCCCCCACCTGCTCACCTGGCAAGGACGAATCAAGCTTTCTTCTGTTTAGACGGAAGAGAACGAAAAGAAAGAGAATCCCAAAGAGAACGAAAATCTCATTCCGCATTCCTCTTCTGATCATAGATCCGAAACCCTCTCTTCTGATAGTTGGGCAACGCCGCCGGGTGGTCCAAGGTACACGTATGCACCCAGACCCGCTGCGGACCCAGCGCCCAGGCGCGGCGAAGCGCCTCCGTCAACAGCGCGCCACCCACGCCCCGGCCAACAAAGGACGGAAGTAAGCCAAAATAGGCCAGCTCGACCTGCTTATTTCCATCTTCGCACTGCTCATCCAATTCAAAATAGCCGGCCGGCGTCTCGCGCACATATCCAATCCATGTCTGCAGTTCCGGCCGCTCCACCCAGGCCTGCCACCGTGCTTCATCCCAGGGCAGACGCGTCGTCCACGTATACGCCCGCCCTACCTCGGTATAGAAGAAACGATTCAACGCAGGGAACGCCAACTCCGCCCGCCGCACCGCAAAAGGTTCCGCCGGCGGACGCGCCGGCCGCAGCTGCTCCGCGCTGGTCATCTCCAAATAGTAGGTAATTACTTCGTTTCCGTCGGTTCCCATCTACCCGGCCCACCTGTTTGAGGAATCCAAAGCGCCAATTCCCCCCTCGCTCCTAACCCCTCTCTTCCCGCCCCGCAGCCACCACCGCATCCAAAATCTTGCGATAGCCGGTGCAACGGCACAGGTTGCCCGCCAGCGCCTCCTGCGCCTCCAGACGATTGGGGCCGGACCGCTCCGCCAGCAGCGCCGCCGCCGACATCACAATACCGGGCGTGCAGTAACCGCACTGAACGCCGCCGCTTTCGATCAACGCCTGCTGCACACTGTGCAACAGCTCCGTTGACGCCGCCGCCGATGCCGTCAGCCCCTCGACCGTCACAACCTCGCTGCCCGCCGCCCGCTCCGCCGGCACCAGGCAGGCCATAACCGCCATGCCGTCAAGATAAACTGTGCATGCCCCGCACTCACCCTCCGCGCAGCCCTCTTTCACCCCGACAAAACCAGCCGTCCGCAGGCTGTCCAGCAGGGTCATGTTCCCTTCAAGTTCGACCGCAGCGCCGTTGACAGTTGCCGCCGGCTCAGCGTGCGTCGAAACCGGCCAGCGCCCCTCCGTATCGCCCCACAGCGTCACCGGCGTCTCCAGCCAGCCATCCCGCTCGCGCCCGTCGCGCAGTTGCCGCAACAGCCGCGCCACCAGCGTCTCGACCATAGCCACCCGGTAATCCGCGCTGCCGCGCAGATCGTCGATCGGCCGCGCCTGCTGCGCCGCCAGCCGCGCCGCCTCTTCCACTGTCTCCTCGGTCAGCGACCTGCCAATCAGAAAAGCTTCCGCCTCAGCCGCCCGCACCACCGTCGGCGCAACCGCGCCCAGCGCAATCGCCGCCTGGGTGACCGTTGCCGGCCCGCCCGGCTGCCAGTCGCTCCCACCGGTGCAAGCCAGCGAACCGGCTACGCTCAGAACGCTGATAGCCTGCGCACGCCGCAGCCCCAGCTTGATAAAATTGTCCCGGCTGGCCGCAGCGGGAATCGGAACTGAGATTCGCGTCAGCATCTCGTCGTCAGCCAGATCCACCTGGCGCACGCCGCGGAAGAAACGTGCCAGCGGCAGCGTTCGGCTGCCCCGCGCCGCACTCTCGACGTGCACGCTCGCATCCAGCGCCAGCAGCGGCACGATCGTGTCGTTGGCCGGGCTGGCCGTCACCAGGTTGCCGGCGATCGTCGCCCGGTTCCGAATTTGCGGCGCGCCCACCTCCCAACAGGCCCGCGCCAGCGAGAACGCCTGCTCGACGATCAACCGGCTGCGCACGCACTGGTTGTGCGTCACCAGCGGCCCCAGATGCAGCGCGCCATCCTCTTCCCAGATATCAGCCAGGCCCGCAATGCGCGTCAGGTCAATCAACCCCATGTTTGCGTCATCAGCCGCATCGTCGCGCGCCAAATCTATCAGCAGGTCCGTGCCGCCCGCGATAAAACGGGCCGCGGCGCCATGTTCCGCCTTCAACTTCAGAGCATCAGTTAGTGTGTTGGGGGATTCGCAGAAGCGGTACATATCAGTCCGTCGCCATTTATTAGAACCCGCCTGCAAATGTATCGATCATCAACTTCACATCACCCAGCGGATAAAGGATCGGGCAGGTCGCGCCGTTGTCCATATACTCGCGCACCTTCTTCTTAACATCGTCCGGCGTGCCGCTGGCAGTGATGCGGTTAACCAGCTCGTCCGGCACCAACGGCATCGCCTTCCGCACCTGCTCTATAGTCGCCGGCCAGCCGAGTATCGACTGAATCTCGTCAACAACCTCCGGCTTAACACCGCTGGCCTGCGCGATGTGCGGCTGCTGGCCCAAATACTGTGTCAGCAACTCGCGCGCGCCGTCCAGCGCCGTCTGCTGGTCCTCATGCACCGAGCACACGATCAGCTGCGGGCGGTCGATATCATCCAGGCTGCGGCCCGCCCGTTTCGCCCCCGCTTCCAGCCGCTCCAGCGCCATGTGGTTATAGTCCGGCGGCACACAGTAATTCAGCACCGCGCCATCCGCGATCTCCCCGGTCAACTCCATCATCTTCGGCCCGGTCGCGCCGATCATAATCGGCACATTGCGCGGCTCCTGCCGTCCATGCACGACATCCAACTCAATGTCTTTCACCTGATGAAACTCGCCTTCGAAGCTGACATTTTCCATCGCCAGCAGCCGCCGCGTCACCTCCACCGTCTCCCGCATCGCCTTCAGCGGCCTGCGCCGGCTGATCCCCACATTCTTGGCCAGCGGGTCCCACCATGCGCCAATGCCGCAGATGACCCGGTCCGGCGCCAGGTCATCCAATGTCAGAAAAGTGGCCGCCAACAGCCCGACATTGCGCGTCCAGTTGTTGATAACGCCCGACCCGATCTGAATACGCTCCGTGACCGCAGCGAACGCGGCCATCGGCACAATCGCATCCCGCACCAGCCGGCTCTCAGCCTGCCAGACCGCCTCGAAACCCTTCTCTTCCGCATAGCGCGCGTGCGCCATCCCCTCGCGAATGGAGTGCTTATCCTGCAGATAGAGTGCAACGCGTGTATGCTTTGGCGCGGCCATGGAATCTCCTGAACCTCTTGCGATTTACCTGCAGCGCAGCAGGCATACCTGCAACCTGAGCGCGAAATACCGATAGAGGGAATGTTTACCCATACCGTTTGCATTGTACACGTCTCAGAACAGAGCGTCAAAGAAGCCCGAATTCCCTGCATCTCTTGCTAATCGCCGCGCCCCGCCCTGGCTCGCCACCGTGTTCATTCTTCCCCAGCAAAATGTCTAGCCAACAGTGTCTACCCCCCACATGCTGTCTCAGCCCCTTAACCCCAGCAGTTCCCCTGCAGTTCCCCCGCAGAACCCCTGCAGTTCCGCGCCTCCGCACACGCAGGGATAGCCCCATGTGATATACTGGAGACAATGCTAGGTGCCGATGTCCTCTATACACGCAGATAAACCCGGTTCCCGATCCCTCTCACCCCTGCCTTTCAACAAAGCGCGGGCACACAGGACCGCCAGCCAGCGGACGATCGCAACCGTTCCTTGCCTCCGATCGCATATTTAACTTTCTTTCCAGTCTCTCATAATCAGGCAACCCTCCCTGATGAACTGTGCAATCCCTCCTGCCTACGCCCAACGTCACTGGGCGAAAACAGACCAATCAACCCCGCCGCGCATCCATCTTCTCGAACACCACCTTGCCGATGTGAGCGCCTGCTTCGAAGCCCTGCTCAAACAGCCGACCATCCGTAAACGGCTGGCCCGCACGGGCGGCAAGGACGACCTGGACGAAGCAAGCGCGGCACGGCTCTGCGTCCTGGCGGCTCTGCACGACGTCGGCAAGGCGAACACCGGCTTTCAAACGGAGATTTGGCGTGCCGAAGATCTGCCTCCGCAGCGCAAAAGACCGCCCCGCACGGGCCACGACCAGGACTTTGCCCCCGTCCTGACCGGCGCCAACGGCGAGACCGCGCAATGGCTTCCTCCCGCGTTGGGTTGGAATGAGATGCTGGGCTGGGACGACCGTGGAGGCGAGACGGTCTGCGCGCCGGCGACGCCGGCGGCAAGCTTCTGCCTGGCTGCGAGGTCTGGTGGAAAGACAACCCCGACGACACAACGCGCATCCGCCGCTGGGCCGCCGAAAGCGTCAAGCGGTATCTGGCCGCGCAGATCGCCGTCGGCACGGTGGAGCAGGCGATGATGGCCGCGCTTCGGGTCAAACATTAACACATGCGCGCGGCCTGTCTCTCCCGTATGCGTGCATAGCTGTTGCTGGCACCGCCGGATTTGGGGCCAACTTCAAACCTCATGCTTAGCCACTTTTCTGCTTAATTCGGAATACTCTTACGGATTATCCAGGGCATATCACCCCGCGGTTTGGTCTGCGATTTGATGGTATGGGCCGCGTTAGCTTTTGTCTTATCGAGATGATTCAGGGGGTTTGGATTGAGTCAGGCAGTTTCTTCGCCGTCTTCGTATTCGTCTACGAATCCAGCAGAAGCGAGCGCATTCCAGAAAACTTCGCCCCCACCAGTTATCTCCTTCCCCATTGCTTTACCGATAAGGGTTAGCATCTCTTCGCCTCGTTCAACGAAGCATTCGGCGTATCGGTCTGCTCTTAAATGGCTTGGATTTATCCAGTGGGAAACTAGGATATGGTTAAGTTTTTCTTGGTCGATGCCGGCCTGCTCGAGTCTGGGTAAGTAACGAGAAGGGCTATGCCCGCCGATTCTTTTATGTGACACTGCGTCAATAGGCGTTTTGTTAATGGCGGAATTGTATAAGCTTGGGGGGATTGGGGGGGCGGCTTGTTTGCACCAAGCGCGAGGGAAAATGTGGTGGATGTCGATATTGCGAGCCAGCCAAAGCGCGATCCCAAGTGGTTGTCCTGTAAGCCAGTCTGAGGCGCCGTTTTTCATCTGTAAGGCAAACAACCCTTTATATGCTGCGCTATTGCGAGTGCGGAGAGACAATAATCGTTCAGGAATGAAATTTGATTCATTCACCAAGGCAGGTTCAACACCTTCACGGACAAATCTAGCGACTTGAACAAGGTCGAGAGCGAACTGGGTTTCATTAGAACCCCCGTAGGATTCGCCAAAAACGCCTGACCAATACCATCTTTCTAGGCGGGAAAGAGAGTCGGCGTTGTTGAGTTCGGTATCCAGTTCTACGAAGAGGGCAGCCAAAGGAATAAGTTGAGAACTGTAGGGAATATCTCGCATTCGAAACACGTATTGCCCAAACAGGAATTCGGCAGCGCGGTGGAAGCCATATTCGACTCTGTCAGCCCAATTCTTGTACTCATGTAAAGTTAAGTCCAAGACATCTCTTCTCTTGCAACCGATGCCGGGGATTTGTCTCTCTGTAGCACTTTTGCGAATCGCCACCCTGCGCCTTTCCTGTGTGGTTAAGAGAACGACGGCTTGCAAGAACAATTCTGGACCCACATCGCCTAAGATCGCGGAGTGATCGGAGTCAGAAAACCTGCGTTTACGGTCTTTCCAGTCATCCCGGAGTGAATAATTGTCCGCGGCAAAAGAAGCGGTAAGAAGCTCGAACACGTTTAAAACAACGCCACCCGTATTGACTTTTTCAAACACTATGCAGACCGCTTCTTTAGGAGTCTGTTTTGTCAAGTCGATTACAGGGAGGAGGTAGTTTGCAAACGTTTTCAAAATTGTCTGACTGAAGTTTTGGGAGAAGTTAATGGCACTATCCCTGGGGTGCGAGAAGCTCGGCTCATTCCAGTAGTTGATATACTCAAACATCCAGGTCATGGCATCAAAGAGCCGTTCAGTTGGAATCATGTGCTTCTTATATTCATATTCACATGTCGAAAGATCAAGTTTGGTCTGACGACCGAAATCTTCGGTTACCAACCTGTTTTCTGGGACACTGACGATTGCATCCTCCCTATCAACATTGGGGTCCATCGCCTTGAGCATATCTATGTAGTACCACCTACTGATTTCCTTGCCTCGGCTGTTTCTTGTTGTTACGGGGCCTTTATGCACCAGTGCTTGGTATAATGAAGTGAGGCGTTGTTGGCCATCGAGGAGGAAGTGGGATGGCTTGACCTGGCTTGCCCAACAATCACACTTCTCGTCTCTCTTGCATTGGCAAACACCTTCAAGAGCACGCCTCTCGAATCTAATGTCGGAGTCCGAGGCAAGTGTCATAATTGCTCCAACAGGAAATCCCCTTGAGACACTTGCTAAGAGATCGCGAATGCGGTCATCATCCCAAACCCACCCGCGTTGAAAATCCGGCAGCTGTATATCAGCCCTTTCAACTTGGTTTAGTAAGGTGTTCAAAGCGATGGGATTTGTAGTAAACATTGGCTCCTAACCTTTTGAAGTTGAGGGGGGAGGCGCTCTTGGGGAGAAGGTTGTATTTTAGCGCATATTAACCATTTTCGCTGAAGAGTGCAGGTCCTCGAAAGCAACGAATCTTTCTTCGCTTTCTCACCCGAACAATCCTCTCTTGACTGCCCGCGCCCGCGGTGGCTTGCGCATCTCCTCCGGCACGGGCGGCAACTCATCCGCGTAGAAACAGTCGCCCGCAATGATCTCTTCAAGCAGTTGGGCCTGTTCGGGGTAGGCGGCCAGGGTGGCCTCCAGCACCCAGAGAAGCTCGCGCAGTTCGGTCGTGAACTGGCTGGTCCAACGAGTGGGGCGGATGTCGTCCAGCGGAGAGGATTTGCGGCCGGCGCCCTTCTTCATGCGGTACTTGAGCCAAGACTGCACGACCTTGAGGCCGGATACTTCGAAGGCGTACAGGTCAGGCGCCACCGGCGTGAATTCGCCGGCGCCGACGTGGAGCGTGGCGGTCTCGTCGTTGTAGGCAAACGCTTCGGGATAGCCGCCGGCGTCGCCGGGCACTGCTGCGGTGCATCTGGCCGCGCCGGGCGGGACCTGGCCGCGGGGCTTGCCTGCGGGCACAAACCGCTCGCCGTATGAATGCAGCCAGAGGAGGTTTGCGCCGGCAGCGCGCATCCGCTCAAACAGCGCCGCATCCCTGGCAATGGGCAGGCGCAGCTCGCGGGTCTCCAATTCCTTGCCGAAACGCGTAATGAAAGCCGGTTGCGCCAACACGCCGTAGACGTATGCCAGAAAATCTTCCGGCGCGACCGGGTGCTGGTAGGCAGCACCAAGTAGCTCAAGCAGGCCGGGGAGGATGTTGGCCCTCGACGCTCGGCTGTCGCGGTAGAGTGGGAGAATATCCTTTGCGCCACGGCCTGAGAAGTAGTGAAGATCGGGAATAGACGCTGAGGAAGTCAGAGCGGGCCCGGTTTCCAAGGCCTGAGTAAATATGCTGGTCAAATAGACCTGTTTCTCGCTGTGGGCACGCCACAATGCCGGCCCCGGCCTGTCCAACAGGCGAGCGTCCCCAAAAACGAATTGCCTGTCAAACGATCTGTAAGCAAGACGGACAAGCTCAGGGGCGGGATGTCCTGTCTCAAGGTCACAAATAGATTTCAACCTGTCTTCCGATGGCGGCAACTGGGTTGCGGCCTCGTGCGCTTTGCGCCCAGTGGGAGAATCTTTGAAGAGACTCTTGCGTTCGTTTCTCTTCGCTTGCAGAAGGCGATACCAACGGTTGCGGAGCGTTTTCATTTCGGGGGCAACAACCCAAGTTCGTCCAGCTTTGACACCGGATTGCTGCCACGGCATCAGGTCAGTCAGGAAGGGATGTGAAAAGTAAACGCCCTCGCCCGCCGGACGGAACGGGGCTTGCCACTCATCGGGACACTCTTGCCACTCCACTTTCGCGAAATCGGAAATGTCGTCGAGCGCGGCCAGCTTCTGTTCGCGCGTCCCTTCGACATGGGTATAGTGGACTCGGGCGGGTGTGTCCGTGTTGGCCTCGCTGGCACGGAACGCGACGGCGATGGCTACGGGCGTCTGGATGTTGAAGACGTTTTCGCTCTGATGCGTTCCCCGCCCCTCGCCGCCGAGGTCGAGAATCCAGATTTCGTCGCACTGGCGGCGCATCTGCTCGCGCATCCCGCAGAAGGCGTCCCCGTCAAGGTAGCTCGATGCGCTGATAAAGCTGACCGCGCCGGGCCCGCCGTTTCCCTGCTCAAAGACCTTCCACAACGCCCAACGCCAGAAGTAGACGTACAGGTTGTAGAGATTCTTGAGACGTTGGCCATGCCCGGCGCTGACCGCCGGATCGAGAAAGTCGCGCAGGATCGTCCGTTCATCGCGATCGCCATGGCGCACCCAGCCGCCGGTGCGCGCTCTGTTCGTGTCCGTTGCCGCCTCATGCCGGTCGTAGGGCGGATTGCCGAGGCAGACGATCACCGGTACGCGACTCTTGACCTCCAGGGCGCGGGCGTGCTGATCGGCGATCGGCTGCAGGAAAAGCGGTGGTTGCAGCGGCTTGGCATTGGGGCTTTCGAGTGTATCGGTCAGGAAGACATGCGTACCCGCCGTCGGCAGTTGCCCGCCGCGGTCGCGCAAGGCGCGGCTGATGCGCAGTTCGCTCACCGCATACGGGCCCACCATGAGCTCAAAGCCGTACAGATTTTCGGCCAGCGTCGTAGCCTGGTTGGGTACCGCGCCCGCTCCCTGCTCGGCTTCTACGCGGCCGAGCGCGTGTTCGATGACGCCGAGCAGATAGGTGCCGGTTCCCAACGCCGGGTCAAGCGTGACCACGTCAGGGTCGGCGAAGCCGAGCGGCTTGCCCAAGCGCTCCACGAGCAGATTGTCGATCAGGCGCACCTGCGCGCGCACGACCTCAACCGGCGTGTAGTAGGCGCCGGCGTCCTTGCGCAGACGGGGATCGTAAACAGCGAGAAAATCCTCGTAGAAGTAGAGCCAGGGGTCGTCGGGACTGGTCAGCGCGGCGGGCGGCACGACCGCGACCACGCGCAGCAGCAGGTCCAATGGCGCGGCGATTTCGGCGCGCGCGTTGGGGTCGGTCAGCACTTGCAGCGCCCGCGACAACAGATTGTGCTGCGCGGACAGCGCGTTTTCCGCGCTTCCGAGTGTGAGCGGTTCGGCTCCCTCGCTGCGGCCCAGCAGCAGCGCGAATAGGACGGTCTGGGCGTAGGCGTCGGCGAACTGTTCGTCCGGCGCGTCAGGGAAGAGAAGCTGGCGCCAGTCCTGAGCCAGCTGCAAGAGGGGCGAGTTCGAGCGCTTGAGCGCATCGGTCACGTCGTCGCGCAACATGCGGCAGAGCGGCGCCAGCAGCCCGGCAAAGCGCCGGAGGTCGATGCGGCCGGCGCGGTCGGTGGGAATGAAGGGCTTCCACATGAGAAAGTCGCGCAGCAGACTTTCGAGCGCGTGCGCGTCGCGCGGCCCAACCGCCCGCTTGCCCTCGGAAGCGACGTCGCCGGTGAGACGGACCACCCTGTCCACCAGCTCGCCGTTACGGTAGAGCGCCCACTCGTTGCCGTCGGTGTAGAGGATGTTGGGGATTGCGGAAAAGCGGTTGAACTGTCTGCGATTGTGGCCCACAAAGCGGGAAGCGGTGGCGCCGGTGCCCGCTGGTTTGAGCTCCACATAACCGGCGAGCAGGCTGTTCAGATGCACTGCGTAATCCGGGCGGCCGAGGCGATCCGGCAGGGGCGTTTCACCGGTGCAGACGACATCCCAGCCGAGCGCGCCGGCGGCAGCGCCCATGAAGTTCTCGAAGGGGGCGCGCAGCTGCTCTTCCGGTCCGCCGTGTGTGATCTGCGTCAGTTTGTCTGTCACCGCTGCGGCGAACTCTTGCAGGGCTGCGTGAATTGGGGAGGTCGTGTTCATAGCGTCCAAGGTATTTCAAGGTAGTAAGCTTCGCGTCAATCTACCACTTTGTGCAGACTTGACCAAAACTTTCTGATTTTGGGGCCGCTTTGCCGGTCCCTTTACGCAATGCTATCGCTAGGAATCTCGGCGCTGCACCGGCAGAGTTTCGTTTCTGGAGCGGGAACGTCAAGCACAACGATTCCGCCGTATGCCATGAAGTTTGATTCAACATACTCTCTCGTCGCTTACCTCTAGAACGACAACCTGACCTCCGATTTGCCGATGACCCCAATGGCTGTCACTGCTAGTATGCATACTGCCATGACAGGGTTGGGCATAACCCGGAGATCGTACGATGCGCCTTTCCGCAGCGGGTCGAACAGTTGGTTGGCCGGGAACTGAGGCCAGAGCACGCCGCTTAAGATTCTCAGAGTTGCTCCAATTGGACTTGCAATTGTTGCTGTTCTCCTCAGAAGAGCGATGTCCATGAAGGCCCGCACATAAGTTCTGCACATACATAGTGTAGCATCTGCAACGGTTGTAAGCAATTTAGATGCTATGGAAGAACTATTGCCGCCGTCGTTACTTTGCTTGTCTGAGGAGGAAATTCAAGCCGCCGCAGCGCTCCCTCCGGTCTTGCACTTGGTGAGCTGACGCAACAAAATCCGACCGCTCCGGAGCCGTGCTACGCGCCGATCTGGGCCCTTTGGATCTTTAGACCCGTTGACCTCTGTCAGAAAAGTTAACCGCGAGAGGAAACTACCTATCCCCGCAGGCCCCCCGCACCTGCGCAAAGAAAAACCGATACCCCACCGGTGTTCTTCGCGGCCCTTCGCGTGACTTTGCGGCTCAAATGGTTCTGTCAACCACGACATGCAAACGAAAAACCTCCCAAACAGACCCTCAGGCATTCCCCCCCGCAGTCCCCCCGCACTCCGCATCCCCCAACACATTCCAACTCCCACCACTCCATGCTATAATGCCGTCCCATGCAAAAACAGCGCATCGCGTCCGCAGATCCCAGAGACGACTACAGCGACTGGCGCCAATCAGACTGGGCCTCCGATATCGATGACGGCTCGTTCTGGCAGCTAATCCGCGGGCGAAGGTCCGTCCGCCGCTACCTGCCCGACCCGGTCGAGCGCTCGCTGCTGGAAATGCTGCTGACCGCCGCAATCTGGGCGCCTTCAGCCCACAACCGCCAGCCCTGGCGCTTCTGCGTTGTCACTTCCGACCCGGTCAAGCAGGAGTTGAGCGACCGCATGGGCGCGCGCTGGCGCGCCGACCTGGGCGCCGACGGCGTCGACGCAGCCATCATCGAGCGCCGAGTCCGCATCAGCCACGCCCGCATCACCGGCGCGCCCGCACTGGTCGCGGCCTCCCTCTCCCTGGAAGGCATGGATGACTACCCCGACCCGCGCCGCCAGGAGGCCGAATGGCTGATGGCCGTGCAAAGCACCGCCCTGGCCTGCCAGAATCTTCTCCTGGCAGCCCACCATTACGGCCTCGCCGCCTGCTGGATGTGCGCCCCCCTGTTCGTTCCCGAACTGGTGCGGGATGCCCTCGACCTGCCGCAAAGCTGGCATCCCCAGGCGCTGATCACGCTCGGCTACGCCGCCGAAGAGAAACAGCGTGAACGGCTCCCTCTGGCGGAACGGGTAATCTGGCGCTGAGCCCCGCATTGCGTAACGCGTAATGCACCATACGAAAAACGTGTGCAATGGCCCCAACAACGGAGAAAATTTCGCCGGTCGTCGCCCTGGCCGGCGGTGTCGGCGGCGCCAAAATGGCCGCCGGCCTACAGGCAACGCTGCCCCCGGGCGCGTTGACCGTCATCGTCAACACCGGCGACGATTTCGAGCACTGGGGCCTCACCATCTGCCCCGACATCGACACCGTGCTCTACGGGCTGGCCGGCGTCAACAACCCGCAGACAGGCTGGGGCCGCGCCGGCGAGACCTGGAACCTGCTGGCCGAAACCGAGCGCCTCGGCGGCGAGGCCTGGTTCAGGCTCGGCGACAAGGACCTGGCCCTCCACCTGCTGCGCAACAACTGGCTGAAGTCAGGCGTCACTCTCACCGAAATCACCGACCGCCTGCGCCGAACCTTGGACATCCCCTCCCGCATCCTGCCCATGTGCAACCAGCCGGTCCGTACACTCGTGCACACCGACGAAGGCGATCTTCCCTTCCAGGACTATTTCGTACGCCGCCGCTGCGAACCGACTTTCCAGGGACTGACATTCGTCGGCGCCGACAACGCGACGCTTGCCCCCGAAGTGGCCGAGTCATTGCAGACCGCCGCGCAGATCATCATCTGCCCCAGCAACCCCTATCTCAGCGTGGACCCGATTCTGTCCGTGCCCGGCCTGGGCGATCTCGTGCGAGCCAGCGCTGCCCCTGTGGTGGCGGTCAGCCCAATCGTAGGCGGCCGCGCGGTCAAAGGGCCCGCAGCCAAAATGATGCGCGAAATGGGCCATCTCGAACACCTGCCCCTCACCGTCGTCGAGCACTACGCCGGTCTGCTCGACGGATTCGTCCTCGACCAGAAGGACCGGGCCGACGAAAGCCAACTTCCCCTGCCAACCCTGACGACCGACACCATCATGACCGACCTCCCCTCCAAACGGCGCCTGGCTGCAGAGGTCCTGCAGTTCACCCAGAGCCTCCAAAGCGGCAGCTGCACCGCAAATGCCCCCCGGCACCAAAATGGCCAATGACGCGCAGAGTAAGTCCCGCTTGTGGATAATCGTCCCCGTCAAACCCTTCAACGAAGGCAAAAGCCGCCTGGCCGCCTGTATCCCTCCCCAGCAGCGCCACGCTCTCAACCGCGAACTCCTCACCCGCACCCTGGCAGCCATCAACCAGGCCCACCTTGACGCCGAGATCCTCGTCGTCAGCCGCGACAAATACGCGCTGGCCGCCGCCAAACGCGCCGGCAGCCGCGCCCTGGCCGAAGAAAGTCAGCCCTGCAGCCCCAATGACTCCGATTCCGAACCCCAGCTCAACGCCGCCCTCACCCAGGCCGCCCGCTACGCCGCCACCCACGGCGCAACCAAAGTCCTCATCCTCCCCACCGACATGCCCAACCTCACAGCCGAAGACGTCCGCACAATGGCCTCCCTCAGCAACCGTGACCCCCAGATCACCATCGCCCCCAGCCGTGACGGCGGCACCAACGCGCTCATGCTGCAGCCGGCCCAGGCCATCCCCTTCGCCTTCGGCCGCGACAGCTTCCAACGCCACCGGCACTTGGCCGCAGAAGCCGGCATCCCAGTCCGGATTGTCGAGTCCGACTCTCTCCTATTCGACATAGACCTGCCCGAAGACTACCAGCTCGCCTTCAACAGCCGTGGTTTGTAGAGAGGAGCCTTATTCTGGATAGTCCACTCAAACGGTTTCTATCTTTGGGTGTATGTGCCTGTTGACGACATGCGCAAGGAGATGGAAGGGCATCTGAGACGATAGGGGCCGGGCCGGCGTCAAGGTTGCGTCACGCTTGGCGCGGCTGCTGCTCAGGGGTCGGGGCAGGGCGGCAGGTTGAGGCTCTGCAGGTGGGCGTCCACTCGTTCATTGGAACCGGATAACGTTGTGCCTGCGGGCAAGCACAGCAGATTGCCTGTGAGGTCCAGCTGGAACAGGTTGGTGAGAACGCTCAGGTCGGGGATTGGTCCGGTCAACTGGTTATAAGCGAGGTTCAAACCTGACAGGTTGGTGAGAACGCTCAGGTCGGGGATTGGTCCGGTCAACTGGTTATAAGCGAGGTTCAGACCTGACAGGTTGGTGAGCGCGCTCAGGTCGGGGATTGGGCCGGTCAGCTGGTTGGCCCTGAGGTTCAGCCAGTACAGGCTGGTCAGGGCGCTCAGGTCGGGGATTGTACCGCTCAGCTGGTTGGCGCTGACGTCCAGACTTGACAGATTGGTGAGTGCGCTCAGGTCGAGGATTGTACCGCTCAGCTGGTTGGCGCTGAGGTCCAGACTTGACAGATTGGTGAGTGCGCTCAGGTCGGGGATTGCGCCGCTCAGCTGGTTGGCGCTGAGGATCAGACTTATCAGGTTGTTGAGAGCGCTCAGGTCGGGGATTGGGCCGGTCAGTTGGTTGGCGCTGAGGTACAGACCTGACAGATTGGAGAGTGCACTCAGGTCGGGGATTGGGCCGGTCAACTGGTTGGTGCTGAGGTTCAGACTTGTCAGGTTGGTCAGGGCGTCCAGGTTCGGGATAGGTCCGGTCAACTGGTTGTAACTGAGGTCCATCCGGGACAGGCTGGTGAGACCGTTCAAATCCGGGACTGGACCGGTCAACTGGTTGTGCCTGAGGTCAAGACTTGTCAGGTTGGAGAGGGCGCTCAGATCCGGGATTGGCCCGCTCAAGTTGTTGGACTCGAGGCCCAGCAGCGTAAGGCTGGTGAGGGCGCTCAGGTCGGGGAGCGGTCCGCTCAGCCGGTTGACGCTGAGAAACAGCTCTGACAGATTGGAGAGTGCACTCAGGTCGGGGATTGTGCCGGTCAACCAGTTGTAACTGAGGTTCAGGCTTGTGAGGGCGGTCAGGGCGTCCAGGTTCGGGATAGGTCCGGTCAACCGGTTGGAACTAAGGTTCAGCTTTATCAGGTTGGTGAGAGCGCTCAGGTCGGGGACCGGCCCGAGCAACCCATTCACCGGGAGGTGCAGTTCAGTTACGCGGCCATTGTCGTCGGTGACAACGCCAAACCAGGCAGCGACCGGTTCATCGCTCAGCCAGTTGTCGCTGTGCCGCCAGCCGGCGCCAGCGGTTGCCTGGTAGAGGGCGACAAGAGCCGCTCTTTCCCCGGAGGTGGTCGGATTCTGCGACGTTTGGGGCGTTTCCGGTGTCTGGGGTGTTTCCAGAGGCGGACCGCCTGAACAGGAGGGCAGATTCAGGCTCTGCAGGTGGGCGGCCGCGACGTCACTGAGACCGGACAGGTCTGTGTTTTCAGGCAGGCACAGCTGATTTCCTGCAAGGGAGAAATTGGTCAGTCTGGTAAGGGCGCTCAGGTCGGGGACCGGCCCGCTCAACTGGTTGTCGGAAAGGCGCAGCGTTTCCAGAATGGTGAGAGCGCTCAAATCGGGAATCGGCCCGCTCAACTGGTTGTCGGAAAGGTGCAGATGTGTCAGGTTGGAGAGTGCACTCAAATCGGGAATCGGTCCGCTCAACTGGTTGCGACCGAGGTCTAGCGAGTACAGGTTGGAGAGCGCGCCCAGGTCGGGAATCGGCCCGCTCAACCGGTTGTGACCGAGGCCTAGCGAGTGCAGGTTGGAGAGAGCGCTCAGGTCGGGGACCGGCCCGCTCAACTGGTTAGCGCCGAGGAACAGCTCTGTCAGGTTGGAGAGAGCGCTCAGGTCGGGGATTGACCCGGTCAACTGGTTAGCGCCGAGGCCCAGATGTATCAGGTTGGAGAGAGCGCTCAGGTCGGGAATCGGCCCGCTCAACTGGTTAGCGCCGAGGTCCAGTCGTATCAGGTTAGTGAGAGCGGTCAGGTCGGGAATCGGCCCGCTCAACTGGTTGTGTCCGAGGTCCAGGCTCGTGAGGTTGGAGAGAGCGCTCAGGTTCGGAATCGGCCCGCTCAACTGGTTGTTATAGAGTTCCAGTCGTGTCAGGTTAGTAAGGGCGCTCAGGTTCGGAATCGGCCCGCTCAACTGGTTGGCGGTGAGTTCCAGTCGTGTCAGGTTGGAGAGCGCGCGCAGATCGGGAATCGGCCCGCTCAACTGGTTGGAGCTGAGGCTCAGATGTGTCAGGTTGGTGAGGGCCCTCAGGTCGGGGATTGGCCCGCTCAACTGGTTGGAGTGGAGCGACAGGTGTGTCAGGTTAGTAAGGGCGCTCAGGTCGGGGATCGGCCCGCTCAACCGGGTGCTACTGAGGTACAGGTGTGCCAGGCTGGTGAGTGCGCTCAGATCGGGGAATGGCCCGCTCAACCGGTTGGAGTGGAGCGACAGGTGTGTCAGGTTAGTAAGGGCGCTCAGGTCGGGGATCGACCCGCTCAACCGGTTGCCACCAAGGCCCAGGCTTGTCAGGTTGGTGAGTGCGCTCAGAGCGGGGATTGACTCTGTCAGCTGGTTGTGGTCGAGGCTCAGGACCGTCAGGTTGGAGAGAGCGCTCAGGTCGGGGACCGGCCCGCTCAACTGGTTGGCGGCGAGGTTCAACTCCGTCAGGTTGGAGAGAGCGCTCAGGTCGGGGAGCGGCCCGCTCAAGCCGTTGGACTCGAGGTCCAGCCGCGTAAGGCTGGAGAGGGCGCTCAGGTCAGGGAGTGACCCGCTCAACTGGTTGTGACCGAGGTCCAGGCTCATCAAGCTGATGAGGGCGCTCAGATCCGGGACAGGTCCGCGCAGCTGGTTGGATTCGAGGTCCAGGCTTGTAAGGTTCGTGAGAGCGCTCAGGTCGGGGAGCGGTCCGCTCAAGCCTATATTGGGAAGGCGCAGTTCGGTCACGCTTCCGTTCTCGTCGGTGGCTACACCGTACCAGGTAGCGAGCGGTTCTTCGCTCAGCCAGTTGTCATTTTGGGTCCAGTTGGGGCCGTTGGCGGCGTTGTAGAGGGCCGCGAGCGCGACCCGTTCCCCGGCCGCGTCGGGACCTGCCGAGGTGTCGGATACGGTGGCTTCCGGATAGGGCTGGCTCCAGTCGCTGGTCTGGCCGGCTGCGTTGACGGTGCGGATGGTGTAGTGGTAGGTTGTGCCGGCGGTGACGGTTGTGTGGGTATAGGATGTGCCGGTGAGGTTGTCTCCGCCCAGCGGCTGCCAGTCGGTTTCTCCCTCCCACCAGGTCAGGAGTTCGTAGCGGGCCGCGTCCTGCACGGCTTCCCAGCTTAACTCGACCGCGCCAACGACTGCGTTGGCCGTCAGTTCGGGCGCGGTCGGCGGGGTTTCGGTGTCCGGCGTTTCGGCTGCGGGTACGGTGGCAGTGGGAAACGTCTGGAGCCAGTCGCTTGTGTGGCCGGCGGCGTTGACGCTGCGGATGGTGTAGTGGTAGGTTGTGCCGGCGGTGACGGTTGTGTGCGTGTAGGATGTACCGGTGAGGTTGTCTCCGCCCAGCGGCTGCCAGTCGGTTTCTCCCTCCCACCAGGTCAGGAGTTCGTAGCGGGCCGCGCCCTGCACGGCTTCCCAGCTTAACCCGACCGCGCCGGCGACTGCGTTGACAGTCAGTTCGGGCGCGGTCGGCGGGGTTCCGGGCGGCGGGGTTCCGGAGTCCGGCGTTTCAGCTGCAGGTACGGTGGCAGTGGGAAACGGTTTCAGCCAGTCGCTGGTCTGGCCGGCGGCATTGACGGTGCGGATCGTGTAGTGGTACTTCGTCCCCGGTCTGACGGTTGTGTGGGTGTAGGATGTGCCGGTGAGGTTGTCTCCGCCCAGCGGCTGCCAGTCGGTTTCTCCCTCCCACCAGATCAGGAGTTCGTAGCGGGCCGCGTCCTGCACCGCTTCCCAGCTTAACTCGACCGCGCCTGCTGATGCCTGCACGGTCAGTTCCGGCGCTGCCAGCGGTGCCGATGAGCAGGATCTGAGATTGCCTGTGGGGTAGGTATCACTGCCGAGGTCGTTGACATCGTTAGGATGAGTCGGGCTTAACGCGTGCAGGGCCGGAGGTATGGGGCCGCACAGGCCGGGACTGCCGGTGGCGATGCGCACGCTGGACAGCTTGCCCGTCGGGGGAACCAGGTTATCCAATTCTGTGGGAATCGTTCCGGTCAGGTCGTTGTCGGCGAGGTTCAAAGTTAAGAGATTCGTCAATTTGCCCAACTCAGCGGGGATGGTACCCGTCAGGTCATTGCTGTTAAGGGCCAAGTAGTGCAGGTTCGTGAGCGTGGCCAACTCGGCGGGGATGGTACCGGTCAATTGGTTGGAGGAGAGCTGCAGCTCTCCAAGATTCGTTAGTTTGCCCAACTCAACCGGGATGGTACCCGTCAGTTGGTTGTCATAGAGGTACAGTTTCCTCAGGTTCGCCAGGGTCGTCAACTCGACGGGGATGACACCCGTCAGCTGGCTGGATGAGAGCTGCAGCTCTTGCAGATTTGTGAGTTTGCTCAATTCAGCGGGGATGGTACCGGTCAGCTGGTTGTTATTGAGGTACAGCTGCTGCAGGTTCGTCAGGGTCGTCAATTCAATAGGGATATGGCCTGTCAGTTGGGTTAAGTCGAGGAACAATGCTTCCAAGTTCGTCAATTTACCCAACTCGGCGGGAATCGTGCCGGTCAGTCCGGTGGCACTAAGGCGCAGCTCCTTCAAGTTCGTCAGGCTGCCCAACTCGGCCGGAATAGGCCCCGTCAGTGGGTTGCCACTAAGGCTCAGCCTCTCCAAGTTCGTCAGGTTGCCCAGTTCGGCCGGGATTGTACCGGTCAGTCCGTTGGCACCAAGGCCCAGCGCCTCCAGGTTCGTCAGGTTGCCCAGTTCGGCCGGGATTGTACCCGTTATCTCATTGATAAAGAGGTCCAATCCCTTCAGCTTCGTCAGATTTCCCAGCCCGGCCGGCAGGGAGCCCGTCAGCTGGTTAAAGCCGAGGTAAATGTACTCAATGTTCGTCAGATTGGCCAGCTCGTCAGGAATGCTTCCTGACAGTTGGTTGGTGCCAAGGTTGAGCGCCTCCAAGTTCGTCAGGTTGCCCAGCTCGGTCGGGATGGTACCCGATAGCTGGTTGTAAAAGAGCTTCAATTCCTTCAAGTTCGTCAGTCCGCCTAACGCGGCCGGTATACCCCCTGTCAGTCCTTTCCGGTAGAGGTCCAACTTGGTCACACGATCATTTTCGACAGTGACGCCTTCCCAGTCGGATATGAGGAGAGAGGTACTCCAATTCAGAGCGGCGCTGCCGGCGAGCTCGTCCTTGAGACCCAAAAGCGTTTCACAATCCGCCACCAGGCCGGCCGGTTCCGGGTCCGGAATGGCCGCGGTGCTGGCACACGACAACAACTCAGCCTGCTGCGGGGCTGCGGCGATGGCCGGCCCGCGCCCGCCCAGAAGACCGAGCGCCGCGCAGAGCAGGAGGATAGCGGCGGCGCTCAGCTTGCGGCTGCTATAGGAATTGGGAATGCCATGCCAAAGCATCGCCGGTGTCCTATGATCTGATAAGTGCGGTGGATCGTGACAGGATGGTGACCAGACACGGGCCTCAATCTCATGCCTCACAGGCCGTGCGGTTGTCACAGTGTCGGGCTCTTCGTTTGGAATCTCCTCATTATACCCGGTCTGGAATCGATGACAACGCTACAATAATGCAACGACCCTCAGTTAACTATATGAGACTCTTAAGAGACACATTGTTATATGCCATGAGAATAATTTGGATGATTATTGAAATATACTTTTTGTGTAACTACTCAGCCACAACTGATTTGCGAACCTGAATGAGGCGAGTCAAGGCGTTTACTCTCTCCTCATGGTTGTTATTTGGGCGGTCGGGCCTTCGGCCCTCCCTTGTGCATGGGCTCCGCCCCCGCAACGCCCCCGTCCAAAACCAGTCACGACGCCGCGCCAGCAGTGTGTCATGCCGCCACTAAGCCCCGCCCAGCCCGGCCCAGCACACTTCCGCGCCGCAAGGCGACCGGCTTTTGCCGCACGCCGGGAAAGCATTCGGACCACGACTGCACACGGCCGTCGGCGTCATTGGCGTCGACGAACCAGTCGGGCGGAATCGTGCGGAAGCCGCGTGCAATGATCGCCGCGCCGGACAAGTGCAGGTCGAGCAGTTTTCCCGCAACTGTGTTCATGTTTAACTCCAGTGGTCAGTGAAGGTCGCCAGCCAGCCGGCTCGCGCTGTTCTGCCGTTGCCGTTCCTGAAGTTGCCGTTGCAGTTCTTCGTGGCCCTTAGCGGCCCTTCGTGGACAAAGGTGTTGCCGTTGCCGTTCTCCGTGGTCCTCCGTGTCCTCCGTGGACAAAGGGTGTTGCCGTTGCCGTTCCTGAAGTTGCAGTTCCTGAAGTTGCCGTTGCAGTTCTTCGTGGCCCTTCGTGGTCCTTAGCGGCCCTTCGTGGACAAGGGTGTTGACGTTGCCGTTCTCCGCGGCCCCTCGCAACGTGTGCCCGGGGCAGGGTTAAGGCGTGATTGGAGCGAAGCAACCCGTGTTCAGGAGCAGAACGATGCAAGAGCCAAGGATTCCCAATTCATACCACACACTTATGCGGTTAATCAGGAGGCTTCAGTAGGAAGACCCGAACGCCGGCCGTAAGCTGCTGAAGCTTCGTATCATGGATCTGCTGGATCTGCCGTCGGAGATGGATGACCCGTTCTGGGATGAGCAGGAATTCTCCTATCTGCGGTCGAGCCCGACACGTCGGGCGCTGTTCGAAGACCGGTTCAACCTGGCGATGTACAAGGTACCGAAAAAGTGGGCAAATCGTGATTAGCGAAAATCCGTGTCTGATTGGTAAGGTAAAGAAGTTTGCGAACGACTAAGCCAACCCCGCCTCTGCAATGACAGGACCCGGACCCATCGGAAGACCCCAATACCCGCCCTCGCAGGCGTCACGAAAACAAGCGGGCAGAGCTCAACGGCGCATTCGGGGCAACCCAATGATCAGCGAGCCTATCCCGTCCAGTTTCAGGCGTAGAGGACCGTCTCATCTGCCGGTCTCCTTCTCGATTCTGCTCCTGCTCGCGCTGTTTCTGTCCGGATGTCGCGACAGACGCGCTGCCCCCACTCCCCTCCTCACCGCAACCGCAACCTCTTCCCTGGACCGGCCGTCATCGCCGGCAGCGCCTCCGAGCAGCCCTGCGGCCAATCCACGCGCGACCGCAGAACCTGTGACGACGGCATCCCTGCTCGATGAGGCCGCCTATCTTCACCAAATCGGCGACTACAGCCAGGAGCAAAGGTTGCTGCAAACGCTGCTGGCCGACCTCCCGACGCAGCCTGCCCAAGGACGGCAGACACCCGCCTCCCGTACGCAGGCGCGCGCCGAAATCCTCTACCGGCTCGCCTTAGCCTATCTGGCAGCTGACGATCCGCAACCGGCGCTGGACGCGCTTGAGCAGCTCCGGCGCATGGGCGACGCCCTGGCCGCAGGTGAGATCGGTCTGCCGTCCACAAACGGAGAAACGGTGGCGCAGATCCTGATCAACAGCCTCTTCCTGCGCGGGGAAGCTTTGGCCGGCGTCGACCGCTCCACCGAAGCCGCGGCCGCCTACCGCGCATTCGTGGCGCAGCAACCCCAGCTCTCCGGTGTCGTTGAGGAGCGCATCGCCGATGCACTGCTCGCCGCAGACGAACGGCTGCAGGCCGCTGGCGCGCTGCGCCGGGCCGCCGCCGACGCCATAACCGCAGGCGAGGAAGTCCGACTTCTCGAGCGGCTGGCAGCCGTACTCGAAGGTATCGGCCGCTGGGACGCCGCCGCCTCCATCTACGATGAGATTCTCTTCGGTCCGGATTTCGAACGCGCGGCACCGGGCCCGGATCAGGCCGCGCCGGCGTCTGACAATATACTCGGCTACAGAGAAGCCTCCATCTACCGCGCCGGTTATCTCCATCGCGCCGGCATGGCCTATGCCGCGGCCGGCAATGAAGAAGCCGCTATCCTCCGCTGGAGTATGGCTCTGACCGAAGACCCGGCCAGCGATGCTGCCTACCTGTCTCTCATTCAACTGGTGAACAGGGACGTGTCCGTCGATCCGTTCTTGCGCGGGGAGATCTATCTGTTCGCCAAAGCGTACCCACCGGCTATCTCCGCCTTTGAGCATTTCCTGGAGAAGTCGCCGCATGCCACCCGCGCCGGCGAAGCCTGGCTCGGAACCGCCCGCTCCCTGATGGGGTTGGAACGGTGGGCAGAGGCCCGTACTGCCGTCGACCGCGTGCTGACCGACTTTCCCAACTGTGTCTGCTTTGGCGAAGCCTGGTTGGCGCGGGCGCACATCGCGTCTGAAGAGAGCGCGCCCGCCGAGGGACGGCGCATCTACCGCACATTCGCCGGAGCGCATCCCGACGACCCGCTGGCGCCGGAAGCGCTGTGGCTGAGCGCGCTCTCTTCCCTCGCCGCCGGCGCCATACAGGATGCCCGCGGCGCGGTCGATCCTTTTGACGAAGCCGCGGCCGATCTGCTCAGGCTGGCGGACGCCTTCCCCGGCAGCCCGCGCGCAGCCGACGGGCTGGCCGTCTCCGCAATCGGCGCGTTCGAACGCGGCCGTTACGAGTACGCCGCCAACCTCTTCGAACGGCTGCTCTCCGAGTATCCTCATACGCAGCCGGACTTTGCAACCTACTGGCTCGGCCGCGCCCGCCACGCCCAGGGCGAAATCAAGGCGGCGCGCGCCCTCTGGAATGCGCTCGTCACCCGCGCACCCGAAACATTTTATGGTCTTCTGGCCGGCCTGGACCTTGACGCTGCGCAGCCCGGGCAAAATCTTGTCCCTCGCATGGCCCGCATGGACATGACCGTGCCCGCGTTGCCCGGCGACGACGGCAGCCGCGCCTTCGCCGAGGACTGGCTGAGTGGACAGCACGGTTTCGCGCGCGCCCAAAACAGCGTAGCGGCAGCTGCAACAGACGCCGTCCAGCCATGGGACCTGCCCCAAGACGTGATCGACGACCCGGACCTCGTCAAAAGCGATTTGCTGCTGGCGCTGGGCCGCCGCGCTGAGGGATTGCAACTGC
Source organism: Caldilineaceae bacterium (assembly GCA_965116395.1). GTDB lineage: Bacteria > Chloroflexota > Anaerolineae > Caldilineales > Caldilineaceae > Bin5. Next base: position 1,604,752 of record OZ220684.1, on the reverse strand, counting down.
TGGAACAGATCTACTGGCGTTTTGAAAGCGATCCGGCGGCGCTCTATCCCCTCATGCTGCGCTTTCATAAGTTGGGCGCCAACAAGCTCTCCATTACGGCTGCCCACCGTCTCATCGAGCTCAGCCCGGCAGAGCGTATTGCCGAAACGCCGCTCTTTATCCAGCGTTTCGCCTATCCCAGACACTACGCCCGCCTGGTCGGGAAGCAGGCCGGCGCGTTTGAGCTCGCCCCCCAGCTTCTGTACGGCCTCATCTTTCAGGAGAGCCATTTCGAGCCTGCCGCGCGTTCCTATGCCGGCGCCCGCGGTCTCATGCAGATCCTTCCGGGCACAGGCTGGGAGATCGCCTATAGTCTCAACTACCCCAACTACGCCACCGAACTGCTCGACCTTCCCATCGTCAGCATCCGTTTCGGCGCTTACTACCTGCGCTGGGCGCGCGACCTCATCGGCGGCAACGACATTGCCGCCCTCGCCGGTTATAACGCCGGCCCCCGCAAGGCCGGATACTGGCTAAGCAGCACCGAGCCGGACGATGCCCTTTTCATCTACAAGGTCCCCTACTACAACACGCGCCGCTACCTTCAGGGCGTTCTCATCTGCTTCATCCACTACCTGCGCATTTATGGAGGCGTCTAGGTCCTGTTGGCATCTTAGTCCTGTTGACGCCTGTCATGTTCCGTCAAAGCCGTTGAAACGAAATGTCAACGAGACCAACCCCTATTCCCCGGGTTCCCCCTGCGTCCATACCGGTAAATTCTGATACCAGCCGGATCCGAAAATCAGACCGTCGTGCCGTACCACCCAGGAATGTTTCCACTCCTGGGTGCCGGTGACGGGATTGAGGAAGAAATAATCGACCCACATCCCTTCCTCGGTTGCGCCCGCTATCGCTTCGCCATGCCGGTAACCGGTGAAATCCACCCCTGTATCGCCCCGCAAATCCGCTCCCAGCGTATCCGGGTTTACCGCAAGGGCGATCAGCTTCTCGTTCTCATCAAAGACGAACACATACCACTCGCCGTCCACGCTCTCAGGTGAATTGTAGTATTCCACCATCGCCTCCCGCCCCTGGGCGTCGTACCGTCGCATCGCTCTCTCCACCATCGCCACCGTGTAGCCCGCACGGTCCGCCCTGGAAACCTGCCGGCACGGCATGACGACCGAACCATCCGTCTTTGATTGAAACGGCAAATGGTGATAGCAGCCGGACACAAAAAAGGCGGCGGCCGCCAATACGGCTGTCAATCTACACAGAATCGGATGCTTACACATTTTCTTCCTCCTGCAGCCTGCTTCAGTGATGGCTGGCGCAACCCGGCCGACCGGCTTGACGTGCAGATTTCACAGCAATATTCCGAGCGTACCTGTCAGGCCCTGGTCAGGCCAACCTCCGTTCCGAGGGGGAAACCGCTGCGCATGCGTCAGGATCCCGAGTTAAACCCATGCGCGCACTGGGGGCTGGCCAAACGATCAGTCTTGCTCGCGACCTCGCCTTAAGTTCCGCACCATTTTGTCAAATTCCGCTTGTGAATAGTCGCGATCGAACTGCCTCATGACCTGGTGTTCGATCTCCTTTGCCGGCGTCCACCCGTTGCGCGCAGCTGAACGCAGCAGACGGCGGTATGAATCGTCCGGCAGATCGATCGTCACAGTCCTCTTCACGTTCATAAGTCACCATTCCATTGGAATCGCCCGTCTTGGCTGGTTCCTTTACTCGTGCAGTCAGCTCGTCTGTCTGCCCTGACAGTTCCGCTAGCCAAAGCCTGCCGGCCCCACAAGCAGCGTCGCAACGTCAATCACGAAGTTGACCAGACCCATGATTGAAGCAACGAAATAGTAGATGAACGCCACTGTCGGCTCAACGTACAGCTCCATGAAATTAGCAAAGTCCTTCATCTCCTGTGTTACTTCAGGCATTTTGCACTCCTGGTTGCAACAGAGCCGGCCGCATATCTCTTCACAGGTATATCTGTACGCTTGGCCCGCACGACACGACCCGGGTATACGTTCGAGGCGCGCACAACAGGCTGGCCGGAATGCGATTATCGGAGACTCATCCAGAACGCAACGCCATAATGTGATGCAAAAAAAGGGGCCTTTATACTCGAGTGACCAAACGAAATCCGCCCTTGCCTCGAGACGAGGGCGTGAGTCTGCTTACAGGTTTACGGGTTACGGTTGTGCAGCTTGGCCCATGCTATAGAGCAGCTGGGTCCAGTCATGCTTGGCTATTCTTTCGGTCTGCGTGGGCGATGCTTGTCACCCGGAAGAAGAGCGCAGGTTACAACAGTACCCTAGCAGGAAACAAAGTCATGCCCTGTCTCCTCGCCAAGATCAAGAACATCGACGGTATAGATTTGGAGTCTTGAGTCGGTTGTTATACCCGGAACATTACCACTTAAGGTGAGGGAGTTGGATTCGTATGCGAGTTCGAACTTCGCGTTTCCTGTCTCCTGCAAACTTGCATCACCGACCTCCTCTTTGTAATGAACGAATCTGTACAGGCTGATGTTCAATAGCTCTTCAAAGCGCTTATACTCGGGCGGAGATTCCGTTCTGAACTGCTTCAAGGATAGTGAGCCACTGAGCATGTATTCAAACTGCTGAATATCGTATGCATCTTTAGTCGTACCTTCCATGTCGATCATGACGATCCAGAAGTAATCGTCCGCAGATTCGTTACTGACCCTTTTTGCCGGGGGGCTTTCCGTGAAACCTTCCGGGATACCCTCCAGATAGAACACGACCTTAAGGTTTTCACCATCCAGAACAGTTTCTATCCTGTGAAAATCAAGGAAGTCTGGCACACCTGCGGTCGGTCCGTCATCTGCGCTCTCACCAGGACTGATGTGCAGGATTTCATCGTAAAAGCAATCAGCAGATTGCTCCATCGTTTCCGGCTCTAGGACCGCCTCTGTTTCCAGTGGCGGTATCGGTACGCAAGCCCCGGTGAGCAATACGAGTCCTGAAATCAGAACGAATCTGAACATAGTAACCCTCCTAATCAGCTGGACCTTCACCGGATTTCGAAGAGAACTTGGATGCGGTTGAACGCTGTAAGTTAGACAACATGCTGGAACCGCCGGCTGGCAATGTCCAAAATGGTAACAGCACAACAATCACCGCCTGAGTAATGAGCGGGTTGAAGACGACGACCGCGCCGAAGATTATGTAGAACACGCCCAAAATGATCCCCGGCAAAGAGCGTCTGTTGCAGCTGCGCGAGAAAATGTGCGCCGCACCTGCAACGACAACTGAAATTCCTATCAATAAGGTCACATAGGTGCTTGCCAAAATGCCGCTAATGATGATGGGGTAGCTCAAGGCCAGAATGCCAACCATAATGCTGACAAGCGCACTGACAGACATACGTACGCGACTGCGCTCCGATTGGCCGATCACGCCCTCGAACATATCAAGCACGCCTCCCGCCAAGCGGAGCCCAATCCGCGCCGATCTTCTGATGCGGATCACGACGCGGCGCCACGGCTATCCGACAAAGAACAGGGGGGATTCTATGCGCAAACACCAAGCGCATGTCTCCCTCCTTTGGGTGAATCCCCCCCTCCAACAATCATATACCACCCGTATGTTGGAACCGTGTCAATTCAGCCCTACCCTGTCTCTTTTTCGTGTCAAGATCGCCCCAATTTCGCCGCAAAGGGTAAAGTCGGGCCGTACGACCCGATTTCATCGCCAGGGAAGGACGCAAGCACTGCAGTCAGTTCCCGGGCCCTGCGCCGCTGGTCGTCGCTCACGATGAGGAACGTATTGGCTGACATCAACGTTTTCACAGCCGGGACTGGACTATTATCAGAAATCTCAGATTTTTTCTTACAACATTTTGGCCTATCTCACACACAGAACGATAAACCATGCTCAGACTCCTGCCCGTCCTGCTTGCGATCGTCGTTATGTCTGCCTGTGTTCCCATTCCACAGGAACGGCCGCCAACGCCCGCGATAGAAACTGTGTTAGAGACTGTCATAGATCTGAGAAGTCTATCCAGTGCAATAGCGAAAATACATTCCGTCAAGAACTCAGACGAGCTGTATTATCGCTTGGCCGAACTGGAAAACTGCCTTTATCAGCCCCCGATTGCTTTCAAACAATCCTTTACCGACAAAGAGACAGAAAGCATCCTCATATACATGATAGGCTCTGTCCACGCATCTGCGCTTGCTAAGCGTAAGCAAGACGTTAAAGACGGGAAGCTGGATAGACTTCACAACGCTGACGACGACAGCAGAGAGGACAAACTTCTTCAAGAAACTGGCTGGGCCATAGAAATGTGTCGTGACTCTTAGATCTGCGGTAACTACTAAGGCTACCTATTCCCAGGAAGGCAGTGCCGAAAACCTGTTGGTTGTAGTAGAGCAAATGGCATGAGTGAATTCAAGGGAGCAAGTCGTGAGCAGGTGGAGCAGCTATATATATCTAGAGAGCCTTGCGTTGAACCAAGCCTTGCGTCAGCAAGTGGCAAAGCAACGGTCAATGATCCAGCTGCTGCAGGAACAGACTGCGACACACCAGGCGCTGATCCAGAAGCTGCAGAATCAACTGGCGAAAGACAGTCACAACAGCGGCAAGCCCCCCAGCAGCGATGGTCTGAAGAAAGGCAGGCACAAGAGTCTGCCCCGCTCCGGCCAGCGGCCGCGTGGGGGCAACGCGGGCTCAAAGGACGCCACCTGACGCAGGTGGCAGAACCGGACCATGTCATCGTTCATAGGCTGACGGATTGCCCGCGCTGCCAGGCAAAACTGGAGGCCGAGAGTGCCAATATGCATGAGAAGATACATCAGGCATCCGGGCATCACTTTTTCAGCGATTCAAGCATGCTGTCCCAATGAAACATAACAAACGTGGCGCCCCGGATAGGGCGCCACGTCCGATCTTAGCTGCCTGATCTTAGCTACCAACTAGCGCAACGTCCGTGCGTTTGCAGTGCGAGGACGTCACAGCGGCCTGTGTCCTTCAGCCACCGCCACCTTCACCGCCACTGCCATGCTCGCCGCCGCTTGCGCCGCCGCTTTCGCTTCCACCTTCACCGCCGCCTTCACTCGCGCCGACCTCGGCATGGGGCGTCCAGCCGTCGAAGGGCTGCGCCGATGCGGGCAGAATCACATTCATCGCCGCGCCTGCCGCCAGATCGACCGGCGTTGTCGGGCCGAGTTCGATACCGTTGGACAGGTGGACCTCGATGCGTACCCTTGTCAAGGTCGCCCCGGTGGTGTTCACAACGGTGCCGAAGAAGGCGTTGCTGCGCGCATCGTAGCTCATGATGAGACGAGCGCCTGCACGGACCATGTCGAAGGTCTGGTCGAGGGCCAGGCCGCTCCCGCCTTCTTCGCTGCCGGCTGCGCCGCCTTCGCTGCCTTCACCACCGCTCTCACTGCTGCCTTCAGCGCCATGTTGCTCGCCACCGGCTTCACTGCCACCTTCGCCACTGCCTTCAGTGTTGACAGGGCCGGGGCCGCCACAGGCGAACATCTCCGGGTGAATCTCCCAAGCATCGTAGCCTACGCCGACAGCGGTTGGCTCATCGTCGACACGCAGCTCGACCGTGGTCTGGGCGCCGGGGGCCAGGTCGCCTACGGGCTGCGGTCCAAGCTCGACTACGGTCGTCGTTCCCTGCTTGAGGTTCAGCTCGATCTGCACGAAGCAGAGCGTCTGGTTGGTCGCATTCTCGACGATTCCCGAGAATATCTTCGCTGCGGGGTCGTAGGACATGGCGGTTCTCACGCCGTTGACAACACCGTCCCAGCTTTCGTCGAGGGCGAGGATCGGGCTGGAGGGGTCTCCGCTCTCACCACTGCCCTCACCACTGCCGGATTCGCCACTACCGGATTCACCACTGCCGGATTCACCACTGCCCTCACCGCCACTGCCGTGTTCGCCGCCACCTTCACCGCCGCCTTCACTCGCGCCGACCTCGGCATGGGGAGTCCAGCTGTCGAAGGACTGCGTCGACGCCGGCAGAACGACATCCAGGATCTCACCGGGCGCCAGATCGGTCGGCGTTGTCGGGCCGAGCTCGATGCCGTTTGAAAGGTGGACTTCGATGCGTACCCTTGTCAGGGTCGCGTCGGTCGTGTTTGCAACGGTTCCGACAAAGACATTGGCGGCGGCGTCGTAGCTCATGATGAGGCGAGCGCCCGCGCGGACCATGTCGAAGGTTTCGTCGAGGGCGAGGCCGCTGCCGCCTTCTTCGCTGCCGGCTGCGCTGCCTTCGCTGCCTTCGCTACCTCCCTCACTGCCTTCGCTGCCGCTTCCGTGTTCGCCGCTTCCTTCGCCGCGGCTCTCCGTAACGTTGCCTGCACTCTGGTCGGCGCCGCTCTGTCCCCTCCACGAACAGCCGACGGCCACCATCATCGTGAAGACCAGAACCAGTATCGCCAACGTCTGCGCTATTCTCAACTTCGTTCCCTTGCCTCTCATTTTTTCACCTCGTTTCACTATGGTTATCTGAGGGCCTGTCCCTCATACACAGCCCATGATAGAGGTGAAATGTGTCACAAATATGTCAGCACGGGACAAGATTTCAAATCAACAGAAAGGCTGCGCGGCCCTGCGAGGATCTGAACCGGCCGGCGGCTACTGATGCCGGGTTCTGTCAACACCGCCGGCGTCCAGGCTCTGGTCCTGGCGATATCCATATATACATATGTCGGAACTACGCAGCCGCAACTGAATCGCAAACCAGTACGAGGCGAGCAAAAGTGTTCTTTCTCTCCTCATGACTGTCATTTGGGCGGTCGGCCGCAAGCGGCCTCCCTTGTGCAGGGGCTGCGCCCCCGCAACGCCCCGCCCTGTCTGGCCACCGTGTTCATTCTTCCCCAGCAATATGTCTAGCCAACAGTGTCTTCCACCCCAAATGCTGTCTCAGCCCCTTAACCCCCGCAGTTCCCCGTGGACAACAGGTGTATCCGTTGCAGTTGCAGTTCTCCGTGACCTTCTGTGGCCCTCCGTGGCTAAAGGTGTTGACGTTGCAGTTCACTAAAAACTAAGAACTGACTACTAGGGCCTTATGCTAGTTAGTGTTTGAAAAAAGTCCCCTGGTGAGATAACTTTGGAAGTCTCGACCAACCAAGGTAGCTCACCAGGAGGACCAAGCGAATGATAGCCCACTTTGACGACTTCTGTCTATGCGTGTATGTGCTCGTTGACGACATGTACAAGGAACTGGAAGAACATTTGAGACGACCGGGGCCGGAGCCTGAGTGTAGCGACAGTGAATTGATCGCGATTTGTCTCATCGGCGAATGTGTGGGATGGGATGTGGAAACAGAGTTACTCAATCATATGCAGGCACATCGGGATAAGTTTCCGATTTTGCCGGAGCAGAGCCGTTTCAATCGGCGGCGATGTAACTTGATGGGGGTCATCAATGAGATGCGACGCATGATGTTGGCCAGGACGGAACTCTACAGGGACGTGCATTGTGTAATCGATAGCCTGCCTATTCCAGTGGTTCAATTCCATCTGGCGCCACAAGCGCGCGCCAAATGGTCCGATTGGGGGGCCGATTTTGGGCCCGTTCCCTCCAAGAAGATGATGATCTTCGGTTTCAAGCTGCATATGCTGATCACGATGGGTGGCCTCATTATCGACTTCGAGTTAGCTCCGGCTAACGAACGCGACTTGGCTGTCGGTCGCGAACTCCTTGCAGAACACGACAACCGCATCGTCATCGGCGACAAGGCCTACGTCAGTAAACCGGCAGCTGAGGAACTCTGGCAATACAATCGCATCCGTCTTCTCACCAAGAAGCGCAAAAACCAGAAAAAACAGATTCCGGCACACCTCTCTCGCCTCTACGACTCGGTCCGCCAAATCATCGAAACAGTCACCAGTCAACTCAACGCACAGTTCTCGATTGAAACCAACCACGCTCACACGCTCAGAGGCCTTTGTGCACGCTTATACACAAAATTGACCGCACATACCTCTGCATTTATATCAACCGCCTCTTGGGCGTACCTGACTATCTGCAAATCAAGCAATTGGCCTTTCCCAACTAGCATAAGGCCCTACTTAATACTGCAGTTCCGTCCAGCGCAACGTTTCGCTGGCGGTTGACATAATTCTGCGACAATTCATCGTTACCGTGTGCAGTATCGGAACCAGTTCACGCAAGGAGCGAAAAGATGAGTTGGAAAGAGATGATGGCGAAAATGTTCGTGACTGTGCCGGTCAAGCGAGCGATACTGAGTGCGGCGATGGTCAACGGTTACCTGGGTCGTGCCGGACCTGGCAACGGCCGGAATTCTGACCCCGCCGCGGTGAGCACCGAAACAGTGGCGAAGGCGACCCAACCGGCAGCGAGGTTAGGAGCGGTGCTGCAACCTTGGCGCCCGACGAGAGTTCTGATAGAGTTCGCGGCGAGGCAGGCGCTGAGCACGGTTCCGCCTGCCAGAGGCAGCCGGACAGGACCAGGGGGTTGCGAGAGTTGGATTGCGTAGAGCCTGTCCGGCAGCTGGGCGCGCTGTCTCAACGGGGCAACGCACCCAGGGCTGTTTTCTTGGGGGTCAGCGATGCGCGGCATGGTGTTGATCATTGAAGACGATACGAGAATAGCGAACTGGATCAAGGTGTATTTCGAGCGGGCCGGGTTCACTGCCGAGGTTACCCATGACGGTGAGTCCGGCCTCGAACTGGCGCGCAGTCTGCTACCGGACCTGATTATCCTCGATCTGATGCTTCCGCGCCTCGATGGCGTCGAGCTCTGCCGGATTCTGCGGCGAGAGTCGGACGTTCCTCTCATCATGCTGACAGCCCGAGAGGCGCAGGACGATCGGATCATCGGGCTGGAGAGTGGCGCCGACGATTACATCGTCAAGCCCTTTGCTCCCGAGGAGGTCATCGCGCGCGCCGATGCGGTGCTGCGCCGCGTCAAAGGCAGAGTCTAGCACGTCCTGACGCATAACAACATCACGCTCAACGAGACCACGCGCAGAGCAACCGTGGATGGAGAGCCGGTAATCCTGAGCCAGGCGCAGATCGATCTGCTCTCGGCATTCATGCGTCATCCGAACCAGGTGCTGACGCGCGATCAGCTGATCGAGCTGGCCTTTAACAACGATTTCGAAGGGTTCGACCGCGCGATTGACAACCAGATCGCGCGCCTGCGCAAGCAGATCGGCCAGGACCGCAACCGGCCGATTGAGACCGTTTACGGCGCCGGCTACAGGTTCGTGGTGGAGGAGTCATAATGTCGCTGCGCTGGCGAATCCTGGGTTCGAACGTTGTGGTCATCGTCCTAACCGTCCTGGTCGGCGTTGGCGTAGTCTATTACGGGACGGAGTCCAGACTGGGCGTGTTTATCGACCGCATCGGCGGCGAAGAGGCCACCCAGCTGGCGCGGGCTCTGAGCCGGGCCTATACCGATGCCGGCGGCTGGGATACGGTGGACAGGGCGCTGTCCGAGACGGGATACAGCTACGGTGAAACCCCGCACGAGGAAGGGTCCGGAGAAGGCGGGGGAGAAGGCAGCGAGGCTTTTCACAGAGACCCGGTGCGAGTCGTTATCGCCAGCGTCGACGGCCGTGTAGTGAAGGACAACATGTCTGAGTTGACAGCGGGAACGGCTGCGCCGGAGCTGGCCGGGAACCGGGAGACGGTGTTCGATCTGGATACGAACCGTCCCGTCGGCCATGTCTATGTCGATGTAAACGACAATTTTCTTTCGACAGAGTCGCACGGGTTCCTGAGCACGTTGCTGTATATCATCGCAGTTGGCGGCGTGCTGACGATCGGGGTTGCAATCCTGCTCGCGGTCTGGCTGTCGAAGCGGATTACCGCGCCGGTGACCGCGTTGACCGAGGCGACGCAGGCGATTGCGCAGGGGGACAGGACGCAGCTGACGGTCACGTCTGCCGATGAGCTGGGGCGGATGAGCGCAGCCTTCAACCGGATGAGCTCGACGCTCGAGACGCAGCGCGCGCTGCGCCGGCGGCTGATCAACGACGTTTCGCATGAACTGAACACGCCCTTGAGCGTGATTCAGCTGGAAGCAGCAGGGCTGCGAGACGGGCTTCAGACGCCTGAGGGCGCCTCCGATCACATCATTCAGGAGGTGGAGAGGCTGCGCGGTCTGGTCACCGACCTGAACTGGCTGGCCGAGACCGAACATGGCGAGTTGCAGCTTGCCTTTGAAGCATGTTCGCTCTACGATCTGCTCGCCGCCGAGGTGGAGCGCTGGCGACCGCAAGCGCACGCGCAACAGGTCGCGTTGTTGCTTGAGTCGGATGCCGACCTGCCGGAGATGGCACTGGACCGGATGCGCATGAGTCAGGCGCTGGGAAACGTTCTCAACAACGCCATCCGATGTACCGAGGCGAACGGGCGCGTCATAGTCAGGGCGGAGTTGGAAGCCGACGGGGCGGCGGTTATTACTGTTGTCGACGACGGGATCGGCATCGATGAGAAAGACCTTCCTCACGTCTTCGACCGTTTCTACCGTACCGACCAATCTCAACGTCACGGGATAGGCGGCACAGGGCTGGGACTGGCGATTGCGCGCACGGTGGTGGAAGCGCATGGGGGTACAGTTGCAGTCACGAGCGACGGGGTCGGCAAGGGCGCCGCCGTGGCTTTCTGTCTTCCTCTGGACAGCTGAGAGACCTAACGGCAGCGATAAAGGATCAGGAGGAAGAGACCAGGCGAAGGCAGGGCCGCGCCCCGCCCCGCAACGCCCCCCTCTGTCTAGCCACCGTTCTCATTCTTCCCCAGTAATATGTCTAGCCAACAATGTCTCTCTTCCCACGCGCTATCTTAGCCCCCTAACCCCTGGCCCCCAGCCCCTGCAGTTCCCCCGCAGTTCCGCGCCCCCGCAACGCCCCGCCCTTTCTAGCCACCGTGTTCATTCTTCCCCGGCATCGTGTCTAGACAACAGTGTCTTCCCCCCATACTGTCTCAACCCACTAACCCCTAACCCCTAACCCCTGCAGTTCCACGCCCCGCACGTATCCGAAACCGGTCCCGAATCCTTTGGACAGTACTGGCGGCCGCGTTGGATACTCAGTAGACGATCTCCCGCATCCGCGCCCGCAGCCGAAGTGCATCTTTCCATTCACACATCATTACCATCTGACAGGAGCCCCCCATGTCAAGACAGAACCGCGAACGTCTGCACAGCATCGAAGAACGGCTCGACCGCCTTGAGGCGCACGTCGCCTCGCAATCCGCCCCCGCCGACGGCGCGCTCGACCGCATCGAGCGCCAGCTTGCCCGCATTGAGCGCTACATCGCCGGCACGGACACGCCCCTCGACCGCGCCGAAGCGTCGATCGACGGCATGCAGCGGCAGGGCGAACGCGACGACACCATGACCGACACAAAGCGCGAGCGCCGCGACACCCTGGCCAGGCTTACCGCCGCCGCAAATAAGATCACCGACCTGGCGTACGGCGACCCGGACGACGGCCGCAGCCAGGCGCTGCTGACCTGCACCGACGGCCTTCTCTCCGACCTCAAAAGCGAGTTGGGTCTGTTTCGCGCCTACGTCGCCGGGCACCTGGGCAACGCCGCCGACGCCCGCACCAAAGCGCTGCTGGCCCATACCGACGACCTCGCATCCCACATTAAAAACGAGCTGAACGCGTTTCGCGCCGCCGTCGCCCGGCGCCACGACGCCGCCCCCGACGATCCCCCGCCGGCATAAAGCGGCCCTGCCCGCACGCCTGCCCTGCCGTCCACAAGTTGAAGGAGCCCCTGATGCACGCGCCCGACAATGGCAATGAAGAAGCCCGCCAGCTGATTGCCGCGATGCAAATGCTCAGGCTAGCGACCGAGCTCAGCACCCCCCGCAAGCCCGCCCCAAAAACTGACGACGGACAACCCCGGCCGCTACCTGCGGTCCGGGAACAGCGTCGTCAGCCATTCGGTCGAATCCTCGAGAAAAATGACCGGGTTCTGCGGCACGCCGGGAAAGCATTCGGTCCACGACTGCACATGGCCTTCGCGGTCATTGGCGTCGACGAACCAGTCGGGTGGAATCGTGCGGTAGCCGCGTTCGATGATCGTCGCGCCGGACAAGTGCAGGTCGAGCAGTTTTTCCGCGACTGTGTTCATGTGTAACTCCAATGGTCAGTGGTTAGTGGTCAGTGAAGGCCGCCAGCCAGCCGGCTCACACTGTTCTGCCGTTGCCGTTCCTGAAGTTGCCCTTGCAGTTCTTCGTGGCCCTCCGTGGACAAAAGGTTTTGACGTTGCAGTTCACCAAGAACGTAACTACGCAACCATTATGCTGAAAGAAGCTGTAAACGTATAGTGAACAGAAAGCTCGTGCGCACCTATTCTCAGGTGCAGTGTAGTACGTGATACGAGCAAGTTAGTTCAGTTAGACAGCGAGCAACGAAAGCGATTAGGCCAAGAGGGCCTGGTCGAACTGAATCTGGTTCTGCAGCGGCAATTGGAGCCAGGCAACGAAAGGACAGACGTATGATTGCCAGGCATCGTAGCCTCTTCCGCGTGATCGTCGCGATTACCGCGCTACTACTCACCGCCTGTGTGCCCATACCGCAGGAGGCGCCGAAAACAGACGCATCGCCACAAGCGTCACCAAATGACAACGAATGTTTCCAAGATCAATTGCTCATGCTGCCAGGGCAAAGCGTAGAGGCGCCCACTTCAGACGAATTGCCCGATTACGTGGATATTGTCGGCGTGAGCTCCGATCTGGATGGCGAAACCTTGTTCGCGACTTTTCACCTCCGTGACATTCCCGAAGAGCTGGATCTCAGCACAGAGGACGCGAAAGTCAACCGAGCGGAATACACCTTGGTCGTGTTTATCAGCCTTGAATATTCTCCCGATGATGAATTCCCTAGGACTGATTATGCTCTTGCCGCCGTTTTCACCTGGGAGAGGCCTACGCTAGAGGCGACCGAAGCCTCAACCATGCTTTTTCTTGCCGCCGTATCGGAATTCGACCCAGCTATCTACGAAAATCTGGAAGAGGATGAGGGAGAAGATGGGGAAGGCGTGCCATATACGCAACTGGAAAACAAGGTCGATGTGCTGATCTCCGATCAGGACAACACGCTGACTCTAGTGGGCCAAATCCCCGGCATCACCGACCAGTCCACCCTCATATTCTCGAACACCCAGAACGACTTTCCAAGCACAATGCGGACTAATCGCGATTTTGTGCCGTGCCAATCGGGTTGAATGGGAAGCTAAAGCGATCAACTGCAGCGCTGGGGAGATAGCTGCTTCAGAGAGGTATCTCATATTTTCCGTGAGCGCCTCGGTCGGTTGAGGAGAGGTGCACCTAACTGTCGATCTTCTGACGGTCGCCAACGCAATCGACCAGTTCCGACCGCAGCCGCCAGGAGCACGGCGGCGGCCAGGTCGTCTTGACCGAGACCGACGCACCATGTACGAGATTGTTCTGCGAAGTGCTGGAATGAGGGACGTCCAGGGAAGCCAGACCAGAGGGAACTGAGACCAAAGAAAAGGGGTTGAAACGTGAATCGGTTCGGAAGAACAACTGTCTCGCGGGTCATTCTGATCGTCCTTCTCTGCGCGATATTCAGATTCGTCGTCTTGGGACTGGACAATATAGATTGCAGTGGATCATTCAGACAGATCCTTTTCGTTTGCGATATGGGTTTCTTTGCCCTTCATATCCTGATTATGGCGACGGTTTTGGCAGCTGTCATTCCCTACGTTAAGCTCGCCGATAAACGGGATCGAATTGCGCTCTTTTCGACAATCCTGCTGATACCGGCCGTGGTGAATGCCCTGTTGCGGATCCTGGATTATGGGCTCTTAAATTGTGAAGGTGATGGCTATTACATCAATGAATCGAGTTGCGTTGTGTTGTATGCCCAGTTGATTTTCCTCTCACTCCCGACACTGGCTGCCATCATATTCGTGTTGGTTAAGGGCTGGAGGATCCTGATTTTCTCACGAAGCTACTAAAGTATAAAAGCAAAACCGCCGCGATCGGTAACCGCTAACCCTCACGGGAAGGAACCTCCAGTGTTCCTCTACATCTTTAGACCAAACAATCCCAACCCCGAAAGACCGCCAAGTCAACCCACAACGATCAGAAACCTCGTCAACGACCTTTTTTTGCCAAACCCATTCCGCTACCGATCTGGCTCTGGAACATTCTGGTCATCGCAATCTATCCGGCGTCATTGTGTTCGTCCTCCAATTCGCAGCCGTCATCCTGATCGGAGTCATGTCCTTGTTTTTCAGCTGTGCATCGTACTCGGTGATACGTTGCTCTCCCGCCCATCTTCCGCTGGCAGGCGTTCTAAATCGCAGAGGGGGAAATATGGACAAGCATGAACTCTTCAGATCCCTGAAGTTTTGGCTGGGCGTTTGTAATCTTCCCGGTTTGCTGGTGTTTTTGGCCGGCGACCTGGCGTTGATTCTGTTCCTCATTTTCTTGTCTTCCCGCTGATTCGTCTGCTTGGGCCGTAAGTCCTTGCTCAGCCCTTGCCCGCGCGATGATTCGGGCTCCGGACAGGTGCAGGTAGAGCAGGTTCTCCGCAACTACTCAGCCATAGTCTATGGTGTTCTCTCACTCCTCACTCCTCGCTTTTGGGCGGTCGGGCCTTCGGCCCTCCCTTGTGCAGGGGCTCCGCCCCCGCAACGCCCCCGTCCAAAACCAGTCACGCCGCGGCGCCAGCGTGTGTGTGATACCGCCTCTCATCCCCGCCGGCCCATCACGCGCCGCGATCCCAGCAACACGCCGACAACCCAGATCCTGCCTCCGCGCCGCAAACACCAATTGTCAGTTACCAGTGGCGAGTGGCCAGTGAACTGCATCCAGCCAGGAAGTGAGCTGGCGGCCGTAACTGATCACCAAATATTGATCACTGACCACTGGTACGGGTACCTGCGATCCTCGTACAGCGTCGCCCCCCATTCGGTCGAATCCTCAAGGAAGATGACCGGGTTCTGCGGCACGCCGGCAAAACATTCGGTCCACGACTGCACATGGCCCTCGCGGTCATTGGCGTCGACGAACCAGTCGGGTGGAATCGTGCGGTAGCCGCGTTCGATGATCGTCGCGCCGGACAAGTGCAGGTCGAGCAGTTTTTCCGCAACTGTGTTCATGTGTGACTCCTCATTCAGTCTTTCGTAAGGTCGCTTGCTGGCTGCCGCTGCCGTTCCTGTAGTTGCCGTTGCAGTTCTCCGTGGCCCTCCGTGTCCTCCGTGGACAAAAGGTGTTGCAGTTGAACGGCGTGGCCAGGATCCGGTCACTGCTTCCCAGGCCCGGCAGGCCTGCCCCGCCGAGCCTGGCCGCGCGATTGCTTTGTCCGTACTTTGACAATACTTATACACTGTTACATTCTACACTGATACAATAGCAGCCAACACGAAGAGGCCCGCCGAGCCCGCAGGCAAGCGAGGCCTGCGTTTCAGTTTGTGATTGTGAAGGAAGGAAAAACGCGGTTGTCCGAGCAAGAGATGGCCAAGAAGAAGAACGTCGATCCGGAGGAAAAGAACCAAGGGGACAAGGAGGTTGGCTGCCTGGTGGTGCTGGTGCCCTGATTTCAATAGATTGGTATTTCAACGATCTTGGTTTCTTGAAAGCAAGGTGGAACGATTTTATGTTTATGCTGACTCTTATCGCGCACTTGCTCTCTGATGTGATGTCAGGGAGGTTTCCGTGAGCCGCCGCCCGCCAGCGCCGCCACTGACCACTACTGTATGTCCATTTGCACATAGGTCCATAGTTCGCCCTGTGCTACAAGCAGATCATCCCCCCACAAAAAAAGCCGAGCGGCGATGGAGCGCCCCCGGCGCGGCCCAGGCCCTGGCCGCGGCCAACATCAGCCTGGCCGCCATCATGGAGCACGGCCGCTGGCAGTCGTCGATGATGCCGGCGCGCTATACCCGCCACGCCAGCGCGGCGCAAAGCGCGATGACCAAACTTTATCAGGAGAATTGAACACACGATGGCCTTGACGAACTGTTGGGAGTGCGGCGAGTCCGTATCCGAATATGCAGAGACCTGCCCTCATGGCGGCGTAAAGAGTCCGGGCATAAAGCCGCCGGACCCACCTGCGGACCAAGCCCCGGACCCAGACGACGGCACGACCCTTACGCCGGACCCACCTGCGGACCAAGCCCCGCATCTGGACGACGGCGCGACCTTTACGCCGGAACCACCCAATAAAAAAAGTAGCTGCCTAAAGTCCGCTGCGCGTGTGGCCCTCGTCATCGTCGCTGTTTTTGTGATCGTGTCCTTCGCGTCTATTGTCATATCTCCCTTTACAACTGGCCCGCCCAATACCAGCCAACGTCCGTCCACCCCCGGACCGACACCCACGTGGACGCAATGGAAAGAATCGGCTGAAGAAATTCCCTACGATGACCTGTTCCGCTACGCCGAAGACCACAAGGGGAAACGAGTGTACTACCAAGGCATCGTCATCCAAACGCTCCAACGCGACGACGATGCCCAATTACGCGTCAATGTCACCACGCCCCACACTGCCCTATTTGACCTAAATCTCGTCTTCCTACATTACAACGACCCGCCCGTGCGCGTACTGGAAGGCGACCAGGTCGAATTTGTCGGCAGAATGAACGGCACGATCACCTACGAGTCAATCATGGGCGCAGAAATTACCATCCCCGAACTCATCGTTTTGTCCTTGATCATCAATTCAGAGTAGCCGCCCAGTACGTCCAGGAGAACCAGTGCCGATCCACCCAGCGATGAAAGACCGCTACACCAAGAACTGGCCCGCCATCAGTAAGCGCATCCGTGTCGAGCGCGCCGCCGGCAATCGCTGCGCATGGTGCGACGCCGCCAACGGGCGGCCGCATCCGGTCACCAGCAGCATCGTCGTGCTCACCGTGGCGCACCTAGACCACGACCCGGCCAATAATGCCAATGACAATTAGGCGGCCTTATGTCAGCGCTGCCATAACACCTACGACGCGCCCAAGCGCCACGCCAACCGCAATCACCGCCGGCTGCGCCAGGCCGGCCAGCTGCATTTCGACAAGCTGCCGCCGCCGTTGCCGTGACGGCAGGGGTCAGTGGCGAGTGGTCAGCAAGGTCGCTACACCGCTGGCGCTGTTCTGCCGTTGCAGTTGATCTTCTTCGCGGCCCTCCGTGGCCTTCGTGTCCTTAGTGGACAAAAGGTGTTGCAGTTGCAGTCCAACTAAAAACCAGAAACTAACAATGACAGTTCTGATCGACGAGCTGCGCACCATTTGAAGAAGGAAACCCCCATGCCGGAAGACAAGAAAATATTTCAAAAGTGTGAGCAGTGTGGCAACTTTTTCGATCCCGACAACCAGCACTGCCCCTATTGCCCAACCGTACCAACATCACCCACAGCCCAACCCCAACCCCAACAGAAGAGCCCCCACCCCTGGGCATTTGCTTTCTGGCTGTTGACAGCAGCAAGTATAGCCATACTGGCACTGGTTTACTCGAGCAACTTACTTGAAACTACGAGAGATTCCACCATCGAACCCACCATCGCAACCGGACCGACGCCCACCCCCCGGCCCCTGTGCAGGGACCGTCGAGAGGAACTAGTAGAGGAGTTGAGCGTCCTGCTACTCAGTTCGACCAACCCAGATATTAACATCGAGCACTGGCGCTATTCCCTCGACGAAAAGCGTGACGGCACGCAGGACGTTTGGATCAAGTTTCAAGCGTACAAGCCAGGCACGGGAAAATATCCGGTGGGCCACCTCTTCGTAGAAGTGGACGATGTTACCTGCGAAATAGTGAGCTACGACCTAAATTGGTAGCCGAACTCGCAACCCCCAAAGGAGACCTCAAAAATGCAACTAACAGACCCGAAACACCTCAACAACGCCGACGACAATTTGGCCGGCCTGGAGCCGCCTTTGCCGTAGGGGCCGGGGAACACCGGGGAGAACACCGGGGGCTAGCGCAGTATCCCGCAGTTGCCGCTGACCTTCTTCGCGGCCCTTCGTGGACAAAAGGTGTTGCCGTTGCAGTTCACCAAAAACCAAAAACCACTAAACAAGCGCCTCCCCCCCACAAGCAGACCGATACCCGCAGCCCGCGCACCGCCGCGGCTCATCATGGCTCCTGCCCACCTCCGCCGCCCGCCGCGCCTGCCGGATCTCCGCCGCCGTATCCAGCACCCGACCGCGCAATTCATCTGTATAAGGGATTTGCAACGTAGCGTCTGCATAACGCAGCAGACCGTAAGGGGGCGCAGCGTCAAAATTATCCTCAACCAGCAGACAGTATGCCGCCAGTTGTAGAATGTGGCTGGCATAAGGCTGGGCCGGGCGTCTGCGACTCTTCACCTCAACCGGAACAACGAAGCTCCTGCCCCGCTCGCGCGTCCGCACCAAATAATCCGGCCGCCCCACCAGCCCATAGCGCCGGCTGCGCAGCGGACGTTCCGGCGCCTCCATCTCTTCAGTGTCCTGGTACAGCACCGTGCCCGCCGGCAAACCGCTGCTCTGCCGCTGGCGGCGTCCCAGCCACAGCAGCAGACCCCCCAACAGCGCCAGCAGCAGGGCCAGCGCCAGCGCGTAAGGCAAAGAAAGAATCATGCGCGGCAGCCAGCGCCCTTACGCCTCAGCGTCCGCCCCGTCGGGCAGGTTCTTGCACAAAATCTCCCAGCTACCCCGCTGGCAGACCTCATCCCTCTGGTTCAGCACCTCCATCTTGAAGGTAACCACCCCACCGCCCATGCGCCGCATCGGCTTCTTCTCGCGCACCGTCGCCCGCAGGCGCACCGTATCCCCGATCAGCACAGGCCGGCGAAACTGCCATTCCAGCTTCATGAAGGCCTCGACCGTGCCCTCCATAAAGCCCATCCGCACCGCCAGTCCACTGGCGATACTCAGCACCAGCAGCCCGTGCGCCACCCGCTCGCCAAACATCTGGTCCTGGCTGTAATGCGCGTCAGTGTGGATCCGGTTCCAATCACCCGACAGCGCCGCAAAATTGACAATATCCACCTCAGTAACCGTGCGGCCAACACTCTCGCACCCATCACCGACCGCAAACTCCTCAAAATAAAGCCCCATCGGGGGCTGCATCGCCCGCGTACCCATAGGCCCTCCCAATCCCGCAGAAGCTTCCAATCCTCAGTAAACGCCAGTGCTACCTGCAGTTACTAAAAACTAAAAACTAACCACTAAAAACTGCAGTTACACCTTGACCAGCATCTTGCCCAGATTCTCACCATGAAACAGACCGATGAACGCCTCGGGCGTGTTCTCGATCCCTTCGTGGATCGTCTCCTCCCACTTCAGCTTGCCGTCCCGCATCCACCCGGACACATCGCGCAGAAAATCGTCGCGGCGTTCAGGATGGTCCGAAACGATAAAGCCCTGCATCTTCAGCCGCCGCCCGATAATCAGCGCCATGTTCGCCGGGCCCGGCTGCGCCGCCGTCGCGTTGTACATGCTGATCATCCCGCATACCGCAATGCGCCCAAAGTCATTCATATACTGCAGCGCCGCCTCCAGATGCTCGCCCCCCACATTCTCGAAATACACGTCAATGCCGTCCGGACACGCCTGCTTGAGCGCCCGCCGCAGATTGTTCGTCTCCTTGTAATTGATCGCCGCATCCACGCCCGCGACCTCCTCCAGCCAGCGTGTCTTCGCCGGCGAACCGGCCGAGCCCACCACCCGGCAGCCCTGTATCTTCGCGATCTGGCACACCTGAGCGCCGACCGCCCCCGCCGCGCCCGAAACGAACACCGTCTCCCCCGCCTTCGGCATCCCAATGTCCAGCAGCCCGACATAGGCAGTCATGCCCGGCATACCCAGCGCGCCCAGGAAGCTCTGCAGCGGCCCCAGCGACGGATCGACCTTCATCAAATGCCGCGCCTCGGCCAGCGCGTATTCCCGCCAGCCCAACATATGCAGCACGAAATCACCCTCCGCAAACTGGTCGCTGGTCGAGCTGACTACCTCGCCAACCGCGCCGCCGGTGAGCGGCTCATCCAGCCCGAAAGGAGGCGTATAGCTGCGCGTATCCCGCATCCGCCCCCGCATGTAAGGATCCACCGAGATAAAACGGTTGCGCACCAGAACTTGATCCGGCTGGCTTGGCTTCGGCACATCAACGCTGACGAGCGCAAAGTTGTCAGAAGTTGGCAGCCCGTGCGGACGGCTGCGCAGATGAATTTCACGGCTGGAAACGGAAGTCATTGGTCGCCTCAAATATTGGTGGGTCGGTGGCCTGTCAATGCCGCCGGCCCCGGTAACGGTAGAAAGATGCGCCTAATTTTCCTGCATTGGCCGCAATGCGCAAAATCTGGCACCTGACCGCAAGTTCATGCGTACTGCCTGACGTTGGCAGCAATCGAGGAGGGTGGAGGCTGATAACAATGAAATAATATATAATCTAACCAAAGCGACCTGAAACGGGTCCCGATGTCCCCTTGCGAGGCTACCCGAATCCGCGAAAATTGCACATCGACTGTACAATTTCTCTCCCCCAATCCGAGGGCACTCACAGCAGAAGAATTGTACATCGACTGTTCAATTTTTCCTCCCAGTGCAAGGGCTCCCACAGCAGTAGAATTGCACATCGACTGCGCAATTTCTCTCCCCCAATCCGAGGGCTCCCACAGCAGTGGAATTACACAACGACTGTGTAATTCCTTTCCCCCAATTCGAGGGAACGCACAGCAGTGAAACTGCACATCCACTGTCTAATTTCTCCCCCACTGCAAGGTCACCCAAAGCAGTGGAATTGCACATCGACTGTACAGTTTCTCCCCCCCAATTCGAGGAAACTTAGAGCGGTGAATTACACATCATCTGTGTAATTTCTTTCCCGCGTCTGCTAGCGAACCTCCGTCCCGTGTGCGAGCCAGATCTGGAGACACCCAGCCTGACCTATCCCACAGCCATATATTTGCCCCTTCGAAAATGCCGGTAGGTGCCCCCCTTTGTAGGTGCCTTCGCTCGCCCCCACTATGGCCTGCGCCCATCTCAGATGCAGGCGGAGCCCACAGCACTGAAACGTAGCATCACGCTGAAACGTAGTATAATGACATAAAGGCTAAAGCGAACCCGCAGGACGGGTCATGGAAGTGATCGTTTCACCAGACCTCTAACCGCCGGCGCCACCCGAACCGCTCTCGTCCTCGCGCATGCGGCGAGAATCAAATATGCTCGACCAGGAGCAAACCAATGCCAAACGATAAAGCTGTTACCAGCGCCGAACTCTACGCCCGCGCCAAGGCCATCCAGCCCCGCATCAGCAACTGGCGCCGCACCATCCACCGGCACCCCGAATTGACCTTCACCGAACATCGCACCGCCGGCTACGTCAACAAAACAATGCTGGACCTCGGCATCGACACCCAGACCGAGGTAGCCAAGACCGGCGTCGTCGGCCACATCCGCGGCGGCGACGGCCCCCTCGTCGGGCTGCGCGCCGATATGGACGCCCTGCCGATCCAGGAAGAAAACGGCAGCGGTTTCGACAGCGAACGGCCCGGCATCATGCACGCCTGCGGCCACGACGCCCACACCGCCATGCTCATGGGCGCCGCCACCCTCCTCAAGGAAATGGCTGACGAGGGCCGCCTCCCCGGCGCTGTCCGCCTTCTCTTCCAGCCCAGCGAAGAAGCCTCCGACGACGAGGGCAAGTCCGGCGGCTTGCGCATGGTAGAGGAGGGCGCCCTCGAGGGCGTGGACGCCGTCTTTGGCATCCATGTCGACCCGACCAAAGATCTCGGCATCGTCGCCAGCAGGTCCGGCCCGCTGATGGCAGCTGCCGACGAGTTCAAGATCACCATCATCGGCGCCGGCGGCCACGCCGCCCGCCCCCAGGTCGCAAACGATCCGATCGTGCTCGCAGCCCACGCCGTGCACGCTATCCATCACATCGTCAGCCGCCGGCTCGACCCCCTCGAACCGGGCGTCATCACCATCGGCCAGATCCACGGCGGAACCGTCAACAACGTCATTCCCGATAGCGTCTATCTCAACGGGACCATCCGAACCTTCACGCCCGAAGCGCGCCAGCTGCTGCAAGAGGAGCTGCGCCGGGCCTGCGGCGTCGTCGAAGCCATGGGCGGCAGCTTCGAATTGACGATAAATCAGGGCTACCCGCCCACCGTTCTCGACCCCGAAGCGACGCAGATCGCGCTCGCCGCCGCCGCCGAGTTCCTCGGCGAAGAGAACGCACCGCAAGCGGGAATGGTGATGGCTGCTGAAGATTTCGCCTACATGGCGCAGGCCGCGCCGGGCAGCTTCCTGCGCCTGGGAACACACAACCCCGACTGGCCCCAGCGCTACTTCGTCCACACCTCCACCTTCCGCCTCGACGAGGACGCCCTCCCTATCGGCGCAGCCGCGCTGGCCGCGGCCGCAGTCAAATGGATGCAGGAAAAAACTGCGAATAGTGAGGAGTAAGTAGTGAGGAGAGAATGTCTCCTGCCTGACGCAAAGCGATCATACCGAGAAGAGATAACGCAATCAACAAACCCTTCCGCGGCCGCGAGGGTGTTCTCTCTCTCCACTCTCCTATTCACTCTCTCCTTTTTTCTAATCTCTCTAACCGCCTGCTCTGCCGCCCAACCGCAGCCGCTCATCTTTGGCGAGCCGGTCTGGGAAGACGGCGAAACCAGCGCCTATCGCGTGACCAACCGCGAAGGCCGCATCGTCGGTACCGCCTCCTTCCAGGTCGGCAAGCTGCCACAGGATGGCGGCTGGACCCTGACCCGCGAAATCAACGACGCCGGCGTAACCGAGCTGGCCGCGATCGAGATTCAGCCGGTCGGCTACCGCCCCGTCAACAGCTATCTCGTCCGTACCTTCGGCGGCGTCAAGGAAGTTGTGGAAGCAGAAATCGAGGGCGCGCTGGTGGACATTTCGCTGACCAATCGCCGGGGCGCAACCGTGTACCAGCGCGTCCAGGTGACTTCGGATATACGCGACGAGCGCACACTGCTGCTGATCATGCGCGCGCTGCCGCTGGCGCAGGGCTACGCCACCCGCATCAACAGTTTCCTGCCGGTCGCCGGCAAAATGGAGCGGGTAACTTTACAAGTGCGCCGCAGCGAAAGCGTTACCGTCCCGGCCGGCCAGTTCGATACCTGGGTCGTCGAACTGAAGTCCAACGACCGTACCACCAAAGCGTGGGTGGCGCGACGTTTTCCATTCCCCGTCGTAAAATTCATTGACGGACGTTCGCAGGCCACCTTTGAGTTGACCGGTTTCGAGTAGTCGGATGAGTGACAAGGAAGCGTACCAATGGGCATGAAAATCGATCGATTTACGTTGGGCATTATTATCGGAGTGCTGCTCCTGGTCGTCGGCGCTGTCATCACGATAGCGTTCTCCGGCGGCCGCAGCTGGCAGAGCGCCGAATATCTCAACGAGGACACACCCGAGGCAGTGGTCCACGACGCCTTCCTGGCCACCGTGCGCAATGAGCCGGACGTCGCGATGAGCCACTACTCTCGAGAAGTAGTCGAAGATGAAGACAACATACGTTTCCGCGAGCGATTTAACTATTACGACTCCGGCCGCTCCGCGCGACGGCTGCGCATCCTGGATGTGGACATGAGCGAAGAGGGCGACAAGGCATATGTCACCGTGGCGATCGACAACTACCACCAGGGCGGCCTGTTTGACAGCGGCACATCAACATACCGGCGCACAGTTCCCCTGGTGCGAGAGGATGACGCATGGAAGATCGACACCGACGACATCCTCCATTGAGGCCAATCACCAAGGATTGAGCGAAAAAAGGGCAGGACTGATTGAGTCCTAACCTCTTCTCGCTATTGAGAGTATGAACAATGACTGAGCAGACACGCACAGAAACAACAAGGTTGGCGATGATTCGCCGCCTCTATCTCTATCTAATCGCCTTCATCAGTCTGATCGCCGGGCTTGCTGCCGCCTACGACCTGATCGACGTTCTGGTCCAGCAGTGGATCACCGACGACAGGATTCTGGGCGTCTACGCCGCCGCCACAGTGCAAAGAGCCATCGCTCGTCCCGGCGGGTTCCTCATCGTCAGCGCGCCCATCTTTCTCATCCACTGGCGCTATATTCGCCGCCTGGTTGCGCAACCGGGCGAGTCGCGCGCGGGCTTACGCAAGCTGTTTCTCTACGCTGTGCTCGCGACCACGGCATTTGTCAGCGCCCGCTCCCTCTATCACATAATCGAAGGCAGCCTCGAGCTCATCCTCGGCGCCGCGCCCGCCGAGGAAGAACTGAGACCGGGCCGCTGGGTAGCATACTTTTTCCACGCCGGCGTCCACATCACACTTTCCATGTTTTTCGCCCGCCTCCTCCAGCAGGACGGCGACCTGGGTGCCGAGTCAGGCTGGGCCGGAACCTGGCGGCGCCTCTTCCAACTGGTTGCCGGCCTCGTAGGGCTTGGCCTCCTGCTTACCGGCGCCGCCGACGCCCTCAACCTCGTCTGGCGCATCATTCTCGAGCCGTTCGGCGAAGCCAGCCTGGAGACAGTTGGCACAGGCTGGCGGCAGCGCGGCTTCGCCGGTTCATTGGCCGCCGTTCTTGTCGGCGGACTGGCCTGGCGGCTGAACACTCTCTACTGGAATGGTCTGATGACCGCCCGGCCCGAGGAAGGCCGCCTCGCTTTGCGCCGCCTCTATCTCTATGGCGCCACAGTTCTGGCGGCCGCGATTACCCTGGTGCCATTGGCGATGTTGTTGCGCCTAGGGGTCCTCTATCTGTTCGGCGGGGTCGATATCGGGGATATCGATATCGACGATTTGACCACGCCCCTCGGCCTGCTGCCGGTCGGCGTGCTCGCCTGGCGCTGGCACTGGCTGCAGGTGTCCGCCGAGGCCCAACGCTACGGCGAATCGCGCGAGAGCGAGTTCGTGCGCCGGCTCTACTACTACGCCGTCGCCGCCACCGGCCTGCTTCTGCTGTGGATCGGGCTGGTCGATCTGCTGCGGGGATTGCTGGACTTGGCCATCATCGGCGCGGCCTCCGCTGAGGAAGGCTTTCGCGCCCACCAGCTCGCCTCAGGGGTGAGCCTCATCGCTGTCGGCGCGCCGGTCTGGTCGCTGCACTGGCGCACCGCCCAGCGCGTGGCCGAGCAGGACAATGATTCCGGCCGCGAGGAGCGCGCATCCTGGCCCCGCCGCGTCTACCTGTACGGCATCGCCCTGGTGGGCGCGCTCCTGATCCTGTTCGAGCTGGCGCAGGTCGTCTACCGCCTGCTCCTCTGGGCCTTGGGCGACCCCAACGCCGACTTCTTCGCCGCCGAAACCTTGGACGGGATCGTGCGCGCCGTCACCGCCGCCGCCTTCTGGGCAGTCCACCTTCTCGCCATCCGCAATGACACCAGCATGGTCGACGAGGAGGCCGAAGCAGCAGCCCGTGAAAGCGAACAAAAGGAGCGCCGCCGGGAGGATCTGGTGACCCGCATCCAAGCGTTAGAGACGGAGTTGACCGAACTCCGCGCCGAACTCGACGCGCTGGAGGATGAAGAGCAAGAAGTGGAGGATGAAGAGCAAGGAGAAAGCGAAGAGGACTAAGAGCAACTTTTCTCATTCCTCACTCCCTGTATTTTCTGGGCGGTCGGGCCTTCGGCCCTCCCTTGTGCAGGGGCTGCGCCCCCGCAACGCCCCCCTCCAAAACCATCGCTCACCGACGATACGCCTTCTTCCCAGCAGTGCGGATCAAGCAACGTGGCAGCTGCCAACCGAATACGCAATCATATAGCCTGAATGGCGGCGGGCATGTAGGGTCGGTCAAGACAGAGACCGTGTATGGCTTAGTAGCCACCTCCTTGGTTTGGGTGACCAGCCTCTATGCTCAATCTCAGAGCAATTCCCTCACTCTGTTATTCCGGGCTGGAACCCAAAGAGCCCCGGCGGGACACTTCATGTCAATCCGACCCAGGTCCCTAACTGGCGGCTGCGGCAAGCTCCAGAAGCTTCTGCACCGTCCTCCAGTTTCGTGACGTACTGGTCGTAGACAGTCTGGAGTCGAAATAGCTGTTCGTCAGCTTGCTGCGCGCAACCCCATTCTGGCAGTGCAGATAGATTTCACGGCCCATCACCGCGAACTCGTCGCCCGGCGAGCGCTCCGGGTCCAACGCTTCAACGCTGGCGCTGTCGGGCAGCTCCGCCAAAAACATGACGTGCAATTTATCTTTCTCCGCCCCGGCCGCCACGAAGGGATTGCCCTGCGCGATCTCCTGCAGCGCCCGCGCTGTGCGGACAATCACGGGAATCCGGTAATTGAAGCGATCTAAGATCGACGCGCTGATGACAGAAGAGATCTCCTCTCCCGCGGATTCACCTGCTCGAAAGACCACGTTTCCACTCTGAATGTAGGTCCGAACGTCTTCGAAACCCGCCTCCACAAACAATGCGACTAGTTCCTTCATCGGCAGTCTGTTCTTACCGCCGACATTTATCCCGCGCAGCAGCGCAATATTGACGTCTGCCCCGCTGCTCCTGCTGTCAATTGCCATAATGGCTGTCTCCCGGCTTGAGTCCCACGGTTTACACTTCGAAATCTCAAGTCGCCTTACACCAACGATATCATTCAGTTCTTTCCGGTGACAAACTTCAGCCGCATCTTCCCTGCTATTATCAGAGGTATCCATGTCAAGACGGCCGCCATCCTGATAATCCTTTCTATCCCGAAAATCCTGATTCAGACAACGGCTGTCCAGGAATCTGGGATGTGCCCGTGCCCCTCTCTACCTATGTGCTCCTGCTTCGTCGAGCTACAATGCTCTGCACAGGAGATCGCGAATGCAGATCGTTACTACCATGTCGGAGAAAAGGTCATGAAAACTGTTACGCTGACTCTATCATTGCCGCGTGCCTTGGCTGAGGAAGCCGATCAAGCCGGCCTGCTCACCTCGGAATCACTGGCCGCTCTTCTGAAACGTGAGTTGCGACAGCGCCGTATCAACAATCTGTTTGTCGCCATCGATCGGCTTGACGAGCATTGCTCAGGCATCCTCGACGTTGACGAGATCTGCGCCGAAATCGAAGCCGCTCGGGCGGAAAGGCGCTGACCTGCCAACCGCCTGCCGCATGTTCGCGGCCCGTCTCCCTCTCCACTCCATAAATATATGCGGCCACCGTAGATACTGTCGTATACTCAACTGAGTAGCAGATCGACAGCGTACCGTACGCCCCGCAACGGAGACATCACACATGCAGCAATCCCCCCAGCATGTCGTACACATCGAAAAGGCGCAGGAACGTCTCGAAAGCCTCCTGCGCGATCATCAGGCCGAAGACCCCTTCGCACCCGTCACCGTCGTCGTGCCAACACCATATGCAGGGCTCCACCTCCGCCGCGACATCGGCAGGCGCGGCCTTGTCAACGTGCGTTTCATGCCCCTCGCTCGCGTCGCCGAACTGCTCGGGGCAACCAGCCTGGCCGCCGCCGGCCAGCGCCCGCTCAAGCCCGCCATCGAATTCGCCGCCGTCCGCCGCGCCGCCAAGGAGGCCGCAGGCGAACTCAAACCCTTTCGCGCCCATCCCTCCTTCCACGCCAGCCTGCGCTCCACCTTCCAGGACCTGCGCAGCGCCGCTCCCGCCGCCCTCGACGCGCTCGCAAAACGCAGGGGCATGTCCGCCGAAATCGCCCGGCTATACGCACGCTACTGCGACCACACCGAGGCACACTACGACCGCGCAGCGCTCGCCGAAGCCGCCGCCGCCGCTGTACGTTCCGGTCGCGCCGCCACCGCCCTCACCGCGCTCGGCCCCATCATCGCCTACCTGCCGCGCACCCCAACGCCCGCCGAGCAACGCCTGTTCGACGCCCTGAGCGACAAATGGAACTGCGCGACGATCCTGGCTGCCACCGGCGATGCCGAGGCCGACGCAATCCTGCCCAACGCCGCTGCCCTGCCTGCCTCCTCGCCGCCGCCCCCGCGTCCTGACCGCCTGCTCGTCGCCCCCGACACCGGCGAAGAAGTGCGCAGCGTCGTCAGGTCGATAGCCGCCGCCGCGCACGCCGGCACGCCCTTCCATCGCATGGCGATCTTCTACTGGCAGCGCGAACCCTATGCCGCGCTCATCGCAGAGCAACTGTCCGAGG
Organism: Caldilineaceae bacterium; assembly: GCA_965116395.1. Taxonomy (GTDB): domain Bacteria; phylum Chloroflexota; class Anaerolineae; order Caldilineales; family Caldilineaceae; genus Bin5. The sequence continues at coordinate 1,576,751 of OZ220684.1, read as the reverse complement.
CCCACATCCCCATCGCCGGCCCCTCAACCGGACTGCTTGCCGCGACCCCGGTCGGGCGCACCCTCAAAGGCCTCGTCGATCTCGCCGGCAGCGACCTGCCCAGAGAAGACGTCATGCGCTGGCTCACCTCCTGTCCGGTCAAGACCCAATCGGCCGGGTTCAGCCCCTCGCGCTGGGACGCTATCTCCCGCGAAGCAGGCGTCGTCGCTGGAATCGAACAGTGGCTCGACCGCCTGAGGCACTATGCCGCCAGCCAGCAGCGCGCGGCCGCAAGCCACAGCGAGGAGCTGTCCGAGGGCGAGCAAACAAACTTGGCGCAGTCCGCCGCAGAAGCACGGGCTTTGCGGGACTTTGTGCTCAGGCTGCATGAATCCCTCACGCGCTTGGATGACGGCCAACATTGGGGGGTGTTCGCCGAGTGGGCCGAAGATCTCCTGGACCAATACCTTGACGAAAGTTCGCTCCCACCTGCCGAGCAAGTTAACCGTGACACCCTATTGACCGCTCTGCAGGAGCTGGCGATTCTCGACGAAATGGAGGACGATGCCGACCTGGGCGCCTTTCGGGCTGCGCTCGACCAGGCCCTCAGCCGACCCGCCGCAAGAGCGGGCGCGCTGGGCGAAGGCCTTTTCGTCGGCCCCGTCCGGCTTGCCGCCGGACTGCGCTTCGACAGCGTGTACCTCGTGGGCATGGTCGAAGGCCGGGTACCCGCCCGCCGCCCCGACGACCCCTTGCTGCCGCAGCGGGAACGCGAACAAGCCGGGCTGCCGCCCCCCTCCACCGCCGCCGAACGCTACGACTACCTCGCCGCCATCGCCGCCGGACACACCCGCGTGCTCACCTTCGCCCGCGGCAACAACATCGCCCAGCGCGAGCAACACCCCTCCCGCTGGTTTCTCGAACAGGCTTCCCGCCTGTACGGCGCGCCCGTCCATCCCACGATGCTCTCCAGTTCGCGTGACCTCGCCTCCCTGCGAGAACAGCCCTGGTTTGAAGAAGTGGTATCGGCCCAACATGGCATCGACTCCGTCTCAGCATCGCAGCCCGCCGACCTTCACGACTACGACCTCCACCGGCTGTCCCAGTGGCGGCAGCTCGGCAACCCAATCGGCGCCCATCATCTCGCCCAGTCTGTAGCCGTCCTGTCCCGCGCCCTGCAAATGCAGCGGGCCAGAAACGCAGCGCCGTTGACCCACTGGGACGGAGACCTCACGTCGGCAATCTCCCCTACCGGGCGCATCGGCCTTTCCAACCGTGAATTCTTCTCGCCAACGCGGCTGCAAACCTGGGCAACCTGCCCCTTCCGCTACTTCCTCTCCAATGTGCTCGGCATCGCCGCGCCCGAGCAACCGGAGGATCTGGCCACCATTTCGGCCCTGGAGCGGGGCTCGCTGCTGCACGCGATCCTGGAACGCTTCATCAAAGAAGCGCAGGAGCAAGGCACCGTCCCGCCGCCCGACCAACCCTGGACCGACGACCACCGCCGCCAACTCTTCAAGATAGCCGAAGAGGAGTTTCAGAAGGCCGAGCAGCGCGGCGTCACCGGCAAACCGCTCCTCTGGGCGCTGGCCAAAGGCGAAATGCGCAGCGACCTGGAAAGATTTCTCAGGGAAGACGCCAAACTTCGCAAAAGGCATGGCGTATCTCCCCACACCGTCGAGAACGCTTTCGGATTCTCCAGGAACGAAAATCAGACGCCGCTCGACTCCGTCAAGTGGTCGAGCGCCAAGACCGGCACGCTCCGCTTTCGGGGCTTTATCGACCGCATCGACCTCTCACCGTCCGGCGACACCGCCCTCGTTCTCGACTACAAGACCGGAGGGACGGGCAGTTACGCAAACATGAACAAAGACCCCGTCCAGCGCGGCAAACTCCTCCAGCTCCCCGTGTACGGTCTTGCCGCCCGTCAGCTGCTGGGTGACGAAGTCGACATAGAGGTCGCCTACTGGTTCGTGACCGAAAAGGGCAACTTCAAGACCCGCCCCCCCAAACCGCCGCCTCTCGACGAGATCCTTGACGCTTTCGCCCCCGTCGTCGGCACAATTACCGACGGCATCGGCGCCGGCCTCTTCCCAGCCAATCCGGGCAAGGACGGCGGCAACTGCCGCTTTTGCGAATTCAAGAACCTCTGCCCCACCCGCCGCGAGCGGCACTGGCAGCGCAAAAGTAACGATCCACGCCTGTCCGCCTACGTAGCGATGGCCGAAGAGGAGGCAAGCCGATGAGCACCCTCTCCGACCAGCCGGCACGCGACGCAATCCTCGAACGCCTCGACGAAAACATGGTCGTCGTGGCCGGCGCCGGCACCGGCAAAACACGCAGTCTCGTCGACCGCGTCATCGCCCTCATCAAGACCGGACGGGCGCAGTTGGGAGGCATCGCCGCGATTACATTCACCGAGTCGGCCGCTGCCGAACTGCGCACCCGCATCGCTGAGAGCCTCGAAGTGGCCGCTGATAACCAAGACCTGCCCCAGACCCAGCGGGAACTGTGCAAGCAGGCCCTGCAAGAGCTGGACCAGGCCTCCATTCAGACCCTGCACAGCTTCGCCGGCAGCCTCCTGGGCGAGCGTCCCCTCGCCGCCGGTCTGCCCCCGGGGTTCACCATCCGCGATGAAATCGAGGCCGAGATCGCATTTGAAAACCGCTGGGAAGAGTGGCTCGATACCACCCTTGACGATCCCCAGGCGCAGCAGGCGCTCGGCCCTGCCCTGAACGCAGGCCTGACCCTCGGCCACCTGCGCACGATCGCCGACAGCTTCCACAGAAACCACGACCTGCTCGCCCGCGCCTCCTTTGCTGCGCCTCGCTCACAGGACGCTGATAGCGAGCAGGCGTCGGAGCTACCCCCCGTGCTCGAACTCCTGCAGCGCTTTACGCTCGACTACGCCGCCGCCCGCAAATCCGCCGGCCAAGTCGAGTTCCTCGACATGCTCGTCCTCGCCCGCGATCTGCTCCGGGACAATCTCTCCGCACGCGATCACTTTCGCGACCGCTACACCCACCTGCTCATCGATGAAGTGCAGGACACCGACCCGCTGCAGGCCGAAATCGCCATGTTCCTGGCCGAAGTGACCCCCGGTCGCATCAACCCCGGCGACCGCCCCCGGGACTGGCGGGCAGTGAAACCGGCCGCCGGTAAGCTCTTCATCGTCGGCGACCCCAAACAGTCGATCTACCGCTTCCGCCGTGCCGACATTCAACAGGTCGAACAGATGCGAGCGGCGGTCGGCGGAGCCAGCGTCCTGCTTCAGCAGAACTTCCGCTCCCAACCGCCGGTCATCGACTGGGTAAACCACGTCTTCAGCCAGTGGATGCAGGGCGAAGCCCAGGCCGACTATGCCCCCCTCGTTGCCGTCGCGCAGGAAGGCGAGTCTCCTCCTGTCCGCTACATGGGCGGAGAAATCGAAGGCAATATGGGAGTCGTGCGCCGCCGCGAAGCCGACGCTATCGCCAATGCCGTCCGCACGGCGATCAAAGAGGGCTGGCAGGTGCGTTCGGAGGAGGAAGACGGCGCGCTCCGACCCGCCGCCTATGAAGACATCTGCGTCCTGATGCCGCGCCGCACAGGCTTCGATGCACTTGAGATCGCGTTCGAAGACGCTGGCATACCCTACCGGCTCGAAAGCGCCTCCCTCATCTACAACACGCAGGAGGCGCGCGACCTGCTCAACTGTCTCGCCGCCATCGACGACCCGACCGACCCGGTCTCAGTCGTGGCCGCGCTGCGCTCGCCCGCCTTCGCCTGCTCCGACGCCGACCTGCTCACTTTCGTCGACAAGGGCGGCCAGTTCGACTACCTTGCAGCAGACAACCCCCCGCCGGGATGCGTCGCCGACGCGCTGGCGGTCCTGACAGAATTTCACGAACGCCGCAAATGGATCGCCCCGGCCGCCCTCATCGAGCAGTTCGTACGTGCGCGGCGGCTCCGGGAACTGGCCCTGGATGAATGGCAGTGGCGCGGCCGCTGGACGCGTTACGGCTTTCTCATCGACCGCGCCCGCGCCTTCGCCGCCACAGGCGAGGCCTCCCTGCGCGCATTTCTCGCCTGGGCGCACCGCCAGCGCGAAGAACAGGCAAGAGCGCGCGAAACGGTCGTCCGCGAATCCGATGCCGGAGCGGTCAGCGTGATGACCGTCCACGCCGCCAAGGGGCTGGAATTCCCCATCGTTCTCCTTGCCGGGCTGAACGCGGCAAGAAGCCCCAATCTCGATTCTGTGCTGTTCGATCGCAAGAGCGGCCGCATCGAGGTCAAAGCCTCCCTGCAGACGGCCGGATACGAGGAGTTGGCAGACTTCGAAAAGGCGCGCGGGGAAGAGGAGCGCGTGCGGCTGGTCTACGTTGCCGCCACCCGCGCGCGCGATCACCTCATCGTCAGCCTCTACCGCAACAAGAGCGGCAGTAAATCAGCCGCCGCCCGCATCGAAGAGTATATGCAGGGTGCCGACCATCTCTGGCAGCGATTCGATCCACCGCCCGCCGCTGCACCGCGCGCCCCGGTTTCCGCCGGCGAAGAGGCGGCTGCCGACGATGACACCCCCGAAACGCGCCAGCACTGGCAACAACAGAGGAACGAGCTCTTCGCGGTCCGCAGTCGCCCAATCTCCGCGGCCGCAACCCGTCTCGCCCAGGAAGCGAAAGAGGAACAGGATGTCCCCGACGAACCCTGGCGCCGCGGCCGCGCCGGCACCAACATCGGCCGCGCCGTTCACGCCGTGCTGCAGGTGGTCGATCTGAGCACGGGCAGCGACCTCAACGACATCGCGCAAGCGCAAGCCGCGGCCGAAGGCGTGCCCGCGCAAGCGGATGCAATTGCGCGTCTCGTGCGCGGCGCGTTAGACAGCTCCATCGTGCAGCGCGCGCTGGCATCGGCGCGCTGGTGGCGCGAGACGCCAGTGGCCGGCCCCGTCGGCGACGGCATCGTTGAAGGGTTCATCGACCTGTTATTCGAGGAGGAGGACGGCTTCGTGATCGTAGATTACAAGACCGATACCGTCCGTTCCGAAGACGCGATCGAACGGGCAATGGGACGGTACCGTCTGCAGGGTGGGGTGTACGCGCTCGCTCTGAACAAGGCCGCCGGTGTCAACGTGAAGGAGGTATCCTTCCTTTTCCTCCAACCCAGTCGCGTCATCACCATTGACGACCTCCCGCGCGCGCAGGAAGAAGCCGAAAAAGCGGCACTCGACTTCCTCACAGCCGCCACAGCCCGAGAGCCAGCTTGAGCCGGGATGGTAGCTCTCTGGCCCTGGGACACTGTGACCCTACCCGTAGGAACTGAGTAGAACAGCCAGGTCACATAAGGGGCCGCTCAAGCGTCGCGACGGTCTCGCTTTTGTCGAAGAGACCAAAACGCTTTTCCAGGCATCTAAAACGCTCAGCCGCTGTCATTCCGACGAAGGCAACTCTTGGCATCCGACATACTCGCTTCCGTTCACTGAGTCATATACATCGAAAATGAGCCTCGAGTCGGGCGTTATGCCGGGGATGTCCCCAATCAGCGTGATTGTATCTGCATAGGGAGAAACGACTATGGTCGCTTCCCCCATCCTTCTGAAACTGTCTTCAATTCTTCTCCAAGTGTTGACTTCCACTTTGCTACCAATGGCCGCACTGGTACTGCTGTCTCTGTTTTCTGGAAGGACAGTATGTCTGGCGGACATCTCGTAGTCCAACCCCAATTTGCCGCTCTCCTTACCGGGGTCTACGTCAATCGACACTTTCCAACCATACTCGTACACTCTTTCGCCTACACCTTCTCTGTCGAACACGAGCTCTTCCGGCACGTCCCGCAACTGGAAGATGACAGCAAGTGTTTCACCGGACAGAGCCGTACTTACGCCGATAATGTCAGCATGGCCCGGCAGTTCGTCAGCTACTTCGTCGGCTATGGTCTGGAGCGGCTTGATCATGGCCTCGTCCGCGCCGCAAGGGCCAGGAAACAGTGTCAAATTCATGGGAGGGTGACATTCCAGTTCGTCTTGGCCTCTCAGGTCGTCGGATGTAACGAAGACGAGTCGCGATTTCGCAGTGATTCCAGGTATGGTTCCGAACAGGGTAATCGTGTCAGCTTCGGCCGAGGCAACATAGCTTGATGATTCCCCGAAAGTAGAAAAACTTCTGGGGCCAATTCTCCAAACGCCGGACGCAAGTCCGTTTGAGACTGGGGCTACATGGTTTTCCCTGCTTTCTGACAGGAAAGCAACATGAAATGCCGACAGCAGATATTCGTAGCCTCCGCCAAAGCCGGTATTCCGGTCATTGTCAACATCGATAATCACCTCCCACCTGTACTCCATGAAGCTTTTTTGGGTACCTGTTCTGTTGAGAGTCAGGGTCTCGGGAAGATCTCGCAGATGGAATACCACTGTCAGCTTCTCGCCCGACAATGATGTGTTGATACTGGTGATGTCAATGTGGGCGTTGTCGGCCTCTACAGACTCGTCGGAATCGGCAAGACTCCGTTCCAGCACATCCAAAGTGTCGTCGGTCGCGGAATCACCCGGGTTAAAGGGTTCAACGGAACTGCACTTAGGGGTCGCATCCTCCCAGAAAGCCGACGCGAGACATCCAACTGTATCGGACCCATACAAATAGTCGTAGACCCCGAATGTAAGTCGCGATTCTGGCGTGATTCCATGAACGGCCCCGCTGAGAGTAACTGTGTTGGCTTCGGCAGACGCCTCCAGAGTGGCGCTGCCCAAAAACAGACCTCTGACGTCGCCATCTGTTGACAGTACCCAGCCCGCGCCTTCCGTCGCATTCTCGATCGACTGTGTGCTATTGGTCCCAACTTCGGATGAGGGCGCGAAGTGGAAGGCCGAAAGCGCAAAGTCGGCCCCCTCAATGCCGGTCTCTTCGTCACCGTCCACGTCGACCGATACCTGCCATATATACTCCATCTGCCCTTCCGCCACGCCGGTTCGATTGAAAGTGAGCCTGTCCGGCAGGTCCCGCAGATGGAATACGACCGTCAGAATACCATCGCGCAAATAGGTATCGACTTCAGTTACGTCGATGTGCGGCGGCAGCGAATTCGAGATTTCGTCAATCGCGGTTTGGCCGGGCATGACTGCACTCGGGCCGGATTCGCAGCCGCCGAGTGTCACACGCTCGCCAAAAGCAGGAAAGCATCCCACCTGATCGGAACCACCCAGCGCATCAGTGCTCTTGAATGCAAGCCTCACTTCAGGTTTGAGCCTTGGTACGCCCCCCGTAACCGTGATCGTGTCCGCTTCGTCAGACAGTTCGACTTTGGCATTCAGAACGGGTTTCGGTCCGTCAATGCCCAGCGCCCAGGTGCTTGCCTTCAACTCGGCCCCACTGTCTTCCTCGGACACAGTATGATAGGCCGACAGGAGGTATTCAAAACCTCCCATAAAACCGGTTCCCGGGTCGGCGTCCACGTCCACCCACACCTCCCAACTGTACTCGATCGAGCCAGGCGCCGCGCCCGGTCTGTTGAAAGTCAGGGTCTCGGGAAGGTCTCTCAGGTGGAAGACGGCAGTCAGTATCTTCCCCCCTGAAATCGATGTGCTGACTTCAACAATATCCGCATGGGCGGCCAGCGCATCGGAGAGGTCGCCGGTTACAGTAACACCCGGCGTAATTGGGTTGGCAGCATCACAGCTGCCGGCCGCACTGTCCGCGGTCGAGCCTTGCTGGGCAACTGCGCTTCCTGGCGTCAGAGCCACCAGCAACAAGAGTAGAAAGATGGGGGCGAGACTCTTCGTCGTCATTGACAGATCTCCTGGGTGATGGACTGGTCGAAGTCCTGACTGATACGGTCAAGAAAGACGCAATGTGTATGGCCTTTCCATTAGCGCCTTTAGTCTTCTACGATGTTCTGAATCAGTTGCTCTAGTTCGGCAATTAGCTCGTTGTCGCCAGACTCCTGCGCCAATTCTTTAGCAGTCTTCAAGTCGCTGACGGCACCCTGGCGCTGACCAAGTATGCTTCTGGCATGGCCCCGCTTGTGGTGAGCGCCGACGCTATCAGGCTGCAGTATGATGACTTCCGCAGCACCCGTCGGCTGTCATTCCGACGATGGCAACTCTCGACATTCGACATGTTCGTTCCCGTTCAGTGAATCAAACGCGCTGAAGATGAGCCTTGAGTCGGGCGTTATGTCGGGGATGTCCCCAACCAGCGTGATTGTATCGGCATAGGGAGAAACAACGATGACCGCTTCCCCCAGCCTTCTGAAGCTGTCTTGGAATCTTCTATAGGTGTAGGCTTCCACTGTGCTCCCGATGGACGCAGTGGTACCGCTGCCTTTGGTCTCTGGAAGGACAGCATGGGTGGCAGAAATCTGGTAGTCCAACCCAAATTGGCCGGTCTCCTGACCGGGGTCCACGTCAATCAACACATTCCAGCTGTACTCGTACAATCCTTCCCTTACGCCTGCTCTGTTGAACAGGAGCGCTTCCCGCACGTCTCTGAGATGGAATACGACAGCAAGGGTTTCACCAGACAGAGCCGTACTTACGCCAATAATATCAACGTGTGCCGGCAGTTCGTCAGAGACATTGTCGGCTATGGTCTGGAGCGGCTTGATCATAGCCTCGCCCGTGCCGCAAGGGGCTGGAAACAGTATCAGATTCATAGGAAGGTGACATTCCAGTTGGTCTTCGCCTCTCAGCGCGTCGGTCGTAACGAAGACGAGTCGCGATTCCGCAGTGATTCCAGGTATGGTTCCAATCAGGGTAACTGTGTCAGCCTCGGCGGAGGCAATATGGCTCGCTTCCTCGAAAGTCATCATCCTTCTGGGGTCAATTTCCCAAAAGTGGGACTCAAGTCCGTTTGAGATTGGGGCTATAAAGTTTCCCCTGCTTTCTAACCGGAAAGCAACATGATAAGCCGATAGCAGGTATTCGTAGCCTCCGCCAAAGCCGGTATTCCGGTCATTGTCGACATCGATCTGCACCTGCCACATGTACTCCATCAAGCCATTCCGAGCACCGGTTCTGTTGAGAGTCAGGGTCTCGGGAAGGTCTCGCAGATGGAATACCACGGTCAGCGATTCGCCCGACAAAGATGAGTCGATACCGGTGATGTCGATGTGGCCGTTGTCAATGTCTGCAGACTCGTCGGGTTTGGTCCGACTCCTTTCCAGCACATCCAAGGGGTTGTCAGTCACGGAATCGCCCGGGCTAAAGGCTTCCACAGAACCACACTTAGGGGGCGCATCCTCCCAGAAAGCCGACGCGAGACATCCAACTGTATCAGACCCATTCATATAGTCGTAGACCCCGAATGTGAGTCGCGACTGCGGCGTGATTCCATGAACGGCCCCGCTGAGAGTAACTGTGTTGGCTTCGGCAGACGCTTCCAGAGTGGCGCTACCGATAAACAGACCTCTGATGTCGCCATCTGTCGACAGTACCCAGCCGGCGCCTTCCGTCCCACTCTCGATCGACTGCGTGCTATTGGTTCCAACGTTTGATGAGAGCGCGAAGTGGTAGCCCAAGAGCGCAAAGTCGGCCCCCTCAATGCCGGTCTCTTCGTCACCGTCCACGTCGACCGATACTTGCCATATATACTCCATCTGCCCTCCGGTCACGCCGGTTCGATTGAAAGTGAGCCTGTCAGGCAGGTCCCGCAAATGGAATACAACGGTCAGAATATCATCGCGCAAATGGGTATCGACTTCAGTTATGTCGATGTGCGGCGGCAACGAATGGGAGATTTCGTCTACCGCGGTTTGGCCGGGCAGGATGGCACTCGGGCCGGATTCGCAGCCGCCGAGGGTCACACGCTCGCCGAAGACAGGAAAGCATCCTACTTGATCGGAACCACCCAGCGCATCAGTGCTCTTGAATGCAAGCCTCGCTTCAGGCGTGAGCCTCAGTACGCCGCCGGTAATAGTTATCGTGTCCGCTTCAGGAGACAGTTCAACTCTGGCATTCAGGACGGGATGCGGCCCATCAATGCCCAGGGACCAAGTGCTTGCCTTCAATTCGCCCTCGATCGCAACAGGCTGATTGCCGCCGCTGTCTGCCTCGGACACAGTATGATAGGCGGACAGGAGGTATTCGAATCCTCCCATAAAGCCGGTTCCCGGGTCGCCGTCCAGGTCCACCCACACCTCCCAACTGTACTCGATCGAGCCTGGTGCAACGCCGGGTCTATCGAATGTCAGGGTCTGGGGAAGGTCTCTCAGATGGAAGACGGCAGTCAGGATCTTCCCCCCTGAAATCGAGGTGCTGACTTCGGCAATGTCCGTATGGGCAGTCAGTTCGTCGGAGAGGTCGTCGGTTACGGTAACACCCGGCGTAATTGGGTTGGCAGCATCACAGCTGCCGGCCGCACTGTCCGCGGTCGAGCCCTGCTGAGCAACTGCGCTTCCTGGCGCCAGAGCCACCAGCAACAAGAGTAGAAAGACGGGGGTAAGGCTCGTGATCTTCATGGACGGCTCTCCAGAGCATCTGATCGGTCAAAATCACGGATGATGCGGTCAAGAAGAACAGAATGTGTATAGGGTCTTCCTTGACCACCTATGGTCTTGTTCGATTTGCTGGATCAGTTGTTCAAGTTCGGCTACTTCAGTATGTCCCAAATGAGATCAAGAGCTTTCGACTACCAGGCGCTGTCCTATTCAAAGTTTCGCTCCCTGGCGAACCAGAAGTGAACAAAAAACGTGACTGTTTACTTCTACGTAACAGTCTACGCGCATCCCGCAGCGCCTGTCTCGCTCAAATGTATCGCTTTCGGGACTTCGAACTCCCGAAACTGGTACATTGTTTGATATGCTCTCTTTATTGGCGCGGAGCGTAAGATGACCAATCCGGACCGCACGTCCAATACCGGTAAAGCGGGCGGGGCGCCGGCGATCCCCGGATGCAGCCAGTGCGAGAAATCTTGGCCTCAAACTCTATTTAAATAAGTAACGGGAAACAACTGATCTTCGCGGCCCTAATTCGCGTCCAGGATCTCCGCGACGGGCAACGCAAGTTCAGGCAAGAGGGAAGATGAAACGACATCGCCGCGTCCGAAGAGATCGCCTTCGGCGTAGACGTCGCCGGATAAGGACAGAACCGTGACTGTTTCCTGTTCAGGATCCACAATCCAGTACTCCTGGATGCCCACCCGTTCATATTCGATCCGTTTCGTCACCAAGTCCCGCTCGCGGTCTTCGAGGCTTTGGCTGACGACTTCAATTGCGAGGTCAGCCCCATCCCAGAAGTTCTTTTGACGAAGGCTGCTGTCACGGTCGCGCAGCAAGACGATATCCGGTTCGCGGTACTTTCGATCCCACAAGCGCAGGCGCAGACCGGCCGTTCGCACGACGCCGCCGATCTGCAGGGCGAATCTATTGAGAGCGATGCTTAAGTATAAGATAATCGCCTGGTGTTGATCGGTCGGCACGTCGTGCACCTCCAAGTAACCGTCGTCGAATTCGACGCGCCGGTTGGTCTCCAGCGCCAAATACTCCTGCTCACTCCAGGCGCCCTGGTATGGAAAGAGAGTTGCGATACGCCAGACCGGTGTAAAGACTTCTGGACTGTGCATGGTGCATATCTCCGAGGTAAGCCGAAGGCCTTTGCGATCCCATCTGCCGGGCACCTGCAAAAACCTGAGCAGCGGCAACTGTACTGGCAAAATTATAGCACAAAGGACCGAGGGTTCTATGCCTACAGCTTCTTCACCAAATCTGCCGCCGCGCTGTAGGGATCGATCTGCCTGCCCTGCATCCGTTCCACCAGATCCCGACGCAAATCTGGGGACAACGCCCGTTCCATCCGCGCCAGCAGCTCGGCCTGGACAAGCGTCCGCAGCATGTGGTCAAGACGCTTTCTCTCCCCCGCCGCCAGCGCGCCGCTTCCGCCCAGCCATGCCCGGTGCCCTTCGAGCGCATCCCGCAATTCGTCGACACCGCCCCCACTGACCGCCACCGTCTGCAGAACAGGAACTGCCCATCCGCCCGCCGCCTCAGTTTCGGAAGCCGCCGCGCCCGTCTCCATATGCTGCCCGTGATGGAGAATGGTCTGTGCCGCCGCGCTGCCTGTCTCCAGCATCATCTCCAGCGCCGCCACCGTACGCGCCGCGCCCTTGCGGTCCGCCTTGTTGACCGCGAAAATATCCGCGATCTCCAGCAGCCCCGCCTTTATCGCCTGCACCTCGTCGCCCAGGCCCGGCGCCTCCACCACCACAACCGTATCGGCAACGCTGGCAATTTCGACCTCCGCCTGGCCCGCGCCCACGGTTTCGACAAGAATGCGGTCAAAACCGGCTGCATCCAGCAACATCAGCGCGTCCGCGCTCGCTCTGGCAAGGCCGCCCGCGCCGCTGCGAGTCGCCATCGAACGGATAAAAACACCGGCGTCACCGCTGTGCCCCGTCATCCGTACGCGATCCCCCAGCAGCGCGCCGCCGCTGAAGGGACTGGTCGGGTCCACCGCCAGCACGCCCACGCTCAACCCGTTCGCCCGGTAGCTCTCGACCAGCGCCGAGACCAGCGTCGACTTGCCCGTGCCCGGCGCACCGGTGATACCGATCAGATGCGCCTTGCCCGTGTGCGCGAAGACCGCCTGCACGAGCCGGGCGGCCTCCTCCGCGTCATCCTCCACGCGGCTGATAGCGCGCGCAAGCGCGAGCCGGTCCCCCCTCAGGAGTCCATCAATCAGTTTTTGGGTAGGAATTGGTTTGGGCATTGGCAACACCGGTTGCCAGCATCCAGCGGTTCGCGGCGAGTGGACAGCACAGGCGCCAACCACTGGTCGAAGGCATCTGCGATCCCAGCCGCTGGGCGCTCGCAAATGCCAGAGCCGCTATCCACTGGCCACGGCAGTTTGGATGAAAGCGATGATCTCGGCCGAGGACGTGCCCGGCCCAAAGACTGCATGAACGCCCGCGGCTCTAAGTTCGGCGGCATCGTCGTCAGGAATAATGCCGCCCAAAAGCACCAGCACATCCTCCTGACCCTGGGTATGCAGCAGTTCGACGACCTTGGGGCACAATGTCATATGCGCGCCGCTGAGGATCGACAGGCCGACGACATCCACATCCTCCTGCAATGCGGCCTCCGCGATCATCTGCGGCGTCTGCCGGATACCCGTGTAGATCACCTCGAATCCGGCATCGCGCAACGCCCTGGCAATCACCTTGGCGCCGCGGTCGTGGCCGTCCAGCCCCGGCTTGGCGATCAGAACCCGTATCTGGCTATGCTTCATCGAATCCCCATGCCGAAGGCGCTTGCGATTCCAGCGTATGTGCACCGGAAAAAGGCTGAGTGAATATAGTTAGTCCCGTCAGAACTATGTTAAAATACTCGCTGCGCATCGCCAAAACCGCTGTCAGTATCACCAGTGGACAGTGAACCTTGATCAGCAGTCAGAAACTGTACTAGCCATCGCAGTTTCGGAGGCAGTATGCTTTACCCGAGAACCGATCGTCAGCAGCAATTTATCGACGTCGCCCGCAGCTTGCTCCCCGCGTTGCGCGCGCGGGCTGCCCAGCACGACCGCGACGGGACCTTCCCGCACGAAAACTTCGCTGACATCCGGCGGGTCGGCCTGCCGGCCCTGGTGGTCCCACAGGAGTTCGGCGGCTGGGGCGCCAATCTGCTCGAATCAACCTTGACGATGGAAACGCTGGCACAAGGAGACGGCAGCACCGCGCTCAGCTTTGTCATGCACGTGCAAGTGGTAGGCGGCGTTGCCGAAATTGTCGCCGGCGCCGCAGCCGATGAGGAACGCAGCAGCTGGCCCCCATCTCTCTTCGCCCAGATCTGCCGCGATGCCGTCGAACAGGGCGCGCTGATCAACTCCGTCGCCACCGAGCCCAACCTGGGCAGCCCCAGTCGCGGCGGCCTGCCGGAAACAACCGCCGCACCGGTCCGGGAGAATGGCAAAACCGTATGGCTCGTCAACGGGCTCAAAACGTTCGCCAGCCTCAGCCCGGAGATGGACTATTTCATCATTCCCGCGGCCCTGCAGGACGGCAGCGGCCACGTCGCCCGCTTCGTCATCCCGGCCGGCCCCCACTTTGAAATTATCGAAACCTGGGACGCTTTCGGAATGCGCGCCACCGGCAGCCACGATCTCAAAATCGTCGACGCCCGCGTGCCGGAGGATCTGATGATCGGGCGCGGCGCGCCCAGCCCCCGCACAACCGGCAAGGCCCCGGCCAACGCCTGGTTTATCTGCACCGTCGGCGCAGTCTACCTCGGCGTAGCCCAGGCCGCCCTCGACTTTGCCACCGATTTCGCCCTCAAGCGCGTGCCCACCGCCCTCGGCAAACCGATCGCCGAGCTGGAGAGCATCCAGCGCCGTCTCGGCCAGGCCGAACTGCTGCTGCTCCAGGCCAGAGCGCTCCTCTACAACACCGCCAATGACTGGGATCAACTCGTCGCGCGCCGGGATGAACTATCCCCTGCCGTGATCGCCACCAAGTATACCGTCACCAATAATGCCATCGAGGCTGTTGACCACGTGGTGCGGGTGGTCGGCGGCGCGGCCATGTCCCGCAGCATGCCATTGGAACGCTATCTGCGTGACGTCCGACCCGGTCTCTTCCACCCGTTGAACGACGACCAGGCCCTGACAATTTTCGGAAGAAACGCGTTGAAGCGCATAACAGCAGCGACCGGTGGTCAGTGACCAGCACACAGCCCCAGCCTCTGAGGAACCGATGGCCTCTTGTCTTTGCGTTGAAAAAGAAGAATTGTCCGCCAAAAATTCTGCAATAAAAAGGCCCTGATATGAGCGCAGAGTTGGAACCCCGACCAACTCGAAGCCCCGACAAGGAAGACCCGCCCCAAGCCACACCTGACGAATATGCCGCAACTGCTCTGCGTCATATGGGCCTGGGATTTCTGTTCGGTTTCCTGCTGTGCGCGATTCTTGCCGGCGGTCTGATGTGGTTCCTGCGCCGGCCCGTGCCGCCACCCATCGTGCTCCACCCTCCGCCCACCGCAGCGTCTACACCGACGCCGCTCCCCACCGCGACACCGGGCCCGCTCTTCGTTTTCGTCAGCGGCGGTGTACACAATCCCGGAATGGTTGAACTGCCGGCGGGCGCACGCGTCGGCGACGCGCTGGCCATGGCAGGAGGACTGCTGCCAGATGTCGATCCGGCGCTGGTGAACCAGGCGCAGCTCGTCTTCGACGGCGCGCAGATTCATGTGCCCTTGCCGCAACCGCAGGCCGGCGCCGCTGCGTCAACAGCCTTGCCGCCTGCAAATCAGCCCGCATCAGGCCTTTCCGGCGAGGTTCCGCCAACTTCAACGGCCTCCTCAGGTCACGCCAATGCGCCAGCCGGCGCACTGCTCAACATCAATACCGCCTCAGCCGAGGAGCTCACGGCCCTGCCCGGAATCGGTCCCAGCAGAGCTGCCGCCATTGTCGCCGGCCGCCCCTACAGTTCGGTTGAAGATCTGGAACGGGTCCCCGGGATCGGCCCCAGCACAGTCGAGACGCTCACACCCCTGGTCACAACGGAATAGCTTACCGAATCTGCCGTTCAGTTGTTCTCGCGTCCGGCTGCTTAAAGCTGGTCTTTGCCATCTCCCACAGGATAGGCAGAGCGATGCGAGGATGGAAGAGGGCGGCTGGATGACTGATCAAATGGGCGACATTGAAAAAGGCGAGGCAGACATCCGGTCGGTGGATGCGGTCCAGCACATGCTCAATATACCGGTGCATGAAGCGATCAACGAGAGTGGAGTCACCGGCTTTGCGGCCTGCCCAGCGGAAATCGTCACTGGTGGCCAGTTGCCACGGCGTTTGCAGCATCTTCGCCAGCTTCTTCTGAAAGGCCAGCCCCGAAGGCACAAGAGAACCGCCCTTCAGCTTCCCCTTTCCGCCGCTCTCGCTACGCGTCAGAACGCTGTCGAGAATATCTGCCGATAGCGCGCTCACCGTCATTCCCTGAGCATAGACCGGGTTGAACGCGCAGACCGAATCTCCCAGCGCGATCAGTCCCTGTGGCCACCGTTTCAGCCTCTCATAGTGGCGCCAGTGGTTCTCGGTGCGCTGGTATCCCCCGATGCCCGTCAGCGGTTCGGCCGCGCTGATCGCCTCCCAGACCTGCGGCCCGATCAAACCGCGGGCGAACGCCTCGAATCCGGCCTCGTCGGTCGGCGGGTGATTTCCGGTATAGCCGACCAGCGTCACGACCCAGCGATTGCCTTCGACCGGCTGAACGACCGCGCCCCCACTGATATCGGGGAAACGTGTGGCCAGCAGCACCATCTTCCAATCCGCCTGCCAGTCATCCGGAATCTTGTACCAGCGCGTGGCGTATCCCACGTCGGCGTTTACAGTCGATTCCTGCGGCGCGGCGTATCCGAGTTCTTCCAGCCAGCCGGGCAGACGCGAAGAGCGCCCGCTGGCATCCACGATAAGATCGGCCTCCAGCGTGACCGTTTCATTCTTCGCGACGCAGACCGCGCCGGTTACGCGGACATCGACCGAACCGGCCTCGCCCTCTCGCAGGTCATGCACCGACCCCTGTTCACGGTCGGTGCTTAAGTTGACCACGCGGTGCCCGGTGCGGAACTCGATATTGCCGCGGCCTTGAAGGCGCTCGCGCACCTTGCTTTCAAGCAGGGTGCGGCTCACGCTGAAGCCAGGTAGATTCGAATCGAAACGGGGTAACCAACTGTCGCCGGCCAGGGCAGCCGTATCATTCAGCCAGTTGAGCGACGGCGCGCCGAGCGCCAGCAACTCCTCCTCCAGCCCGGGGAAACGTTTTCGCAGGGTCTGCACGCCCCGCAGCAGAAGCACATGCACATGACGAGACTGGGGCACGCCGGGTCGACTCGAGGCTTGCGGCAACCTCTCCTTGTCCACTGCCTGCGCGCTGCCCTGTGACGGAGAACGCCACTCGTCGTCCCGCTCGAGGACAGTGACCCGCTCGCAATGGTCGGCGAGCACGTTGGCGGCAAAAAGTCCCGCCATGCCGCCGCCAATTACAATCGCAGTTCTCAACAATCCCACCAATCACCCACCGAACAGTAACTGCCAGTGGTCAATGATCTTCGCCGGGCACAATTCCTGCCCGTACCAACGCTTCCAGGATCTGCTGCGCCAATTCGTCCGCGCTGTACCGCTCCGTCTCCAGCAAAATCTCCGGCTGGGGAGGTTCCTCATAGGGGGCTGAAACGCCGGTGAAATTCGGAATCTCGCCGCGCTCTGCGCGCGCATACAGCCCCTTGGGATCCCGCTCCTTGCAGATCTCTACGTCGCACTTGACATAGAGTTCCCAAAAACTGCCCTCCGGAGCCAGCGCTCGCGCCGCCTCCCGATCCGCCGCATACGGCGAGATAAATGTGCATAGCACGATATTGCCATGCTCAAACGCCAGCTTGGCCACCTCCGCCACCCGGCGAATATTCTCCGTGCGCGCCTCCGCGCCAAAGCCCAGATCGCTGTTCAGACCATGACGCACATTGTCTCCGTCCAGCGAGAAGGTGCGCACGCCCATACCGTACAACCTCTGTTCCAGGGCCTTCGCCACCGTCGACTTGCCCGAACCGGACAGCCCCGTGAACCAGAGCACCGCCGCCCCATGCCCGTTCAGATCCTCCCGCATTGGCCGCGTGACCGCGACCGGTTCCCAAACGACATCGGAGGAGTGAGACCTGCTGAGCGAGGGCGTTACTCTCTCTTCGAGCTTCGGCACCAGCTCGCTCACCCGCCGCGCCCGGTCCCGGATCATGCCGGCCGCAACCGTGTTATTGCTATGGGGATCGATCAGAATGAAGCTGCCGGTGGCGCGGTTTATCTGGTACGAATCAAAGAAAAGAGGCTCCGTCGTCACAATCTGCCCGCGGCCGATCTCATTCAAATGCAGTGTCTGCGCATCCTCACGGTGCATCGTGTCCACGTCAATGCGGTAATTCAACTCCTGGACCGATGCGCGTACCCGCCGCGTCGAGTGCTGCAACCAGTACCATTGGCCGCTGAAGTTATTCGCCGCCGCCCCCTGAATATTCATCGGCTCTTCGCTCATCCAGCACAGCGTCGCATCGATCTGGTTGGACGAGTGAGGCAGGTTGCGCACCCGCACCAACATGTCCCCCCGGCCGACGTCAATCTCATCCTCAAGTGTAATCACCACCGCATCGCCGGTCGCCGCCCGCTCACAGCTCTCTTCGCCGATGTGAATGCCGGCTACGCGGCTGCGGATGCCGGTTGGCAGCGCCACCACCTCCTCACCCACCGCGATGCGGCCGGAAACGATCTTACCGGCGAAACCGCGGAAGCCATGACCACCGTTACTATCCGCCCTGATCACATATTGGATCGGCAGACGAAAGTCTACGTTGTTACGGCCCGCGCCAATGTTGACCGTTTCCAGATGGTGCAGCAGCGTTGCCCCGTGGTACCAGGGCATATTTTCGCTCTGGCTGACTATATTGTCCCCGAGCAACGCCGAAATGGGGATGTAAACGACGTCGCGCACATTGAGCTTGGCCGCGAACGCGCGATAGTCGGCGACGATCTCGTGGTATCGCGTCTCACTGAATTCGACCAGATCCATCTTGTTGACGGCAACAACGATGTGGGGGATCTGCAACAGTGAGGCGATGAAACTGTGCCGCTTCGACTGGGTGAGGATCCCCTTGCGGGCGTCAACCAGAATGATCGCCAGCTCCGCAGTGGAGGCGCCGGTCACCATGTTGCGGGTGTACTGGATGTGCCCAGGTGTGTCCGCGATGATGAACTTGCGCCGGGGCGTCGCCGTGTAACGGTAGGCAACGTCGATGGTGATACCCTGCTCCCGCTCCGCCCGCAGCCCATCGGTCAGCAGCGCCAGGTCGACCGTTGGCGCGCCCCGCGCCGCGCTCGCCTGCTCGACCGCATCCATCTGGTCTTCGAATATCGCTTTGGAGTCGTATAACAACCGCCCGATCAAGGTCGACTTGCCGTCATCGACACTGCCGGCGGTAGAGAAGCGTAGTAGGTCCATATCAAGTCTCAGCGGTTCGTGGTTAGAGGTTAGTGCTCCGCAGCGGGTGAACAGGTTCTTCCCCAGCCACTATCCATTTCCTGCTTTCTGCCATCGTCAGAAGTAGCCCTGCCGCTTTCTGTCTTCCATCGCCGCCTCGCTGCGGCGGTCGTCGGCCCGGTCGCCCCGCTCGGTGATGCGGGCGGTGGCAACCTCTTCTATAATCTCCGCTAAATCGCTCGCAGAGGAGCGAAACGCGCCCGTGCAGGTCATATCGCCGATTGTACGGAAACGCACCCGCTCTCGACTGACCGTTTCGCCCGGCCGCGGTTTGACGAAGGCCCCGACCGCCAGCAGGATCCCATCCCGGCTAACAACCTCCCGCTCGTGCGCAATATAGAGGCTGGGCAGGCCGATCTGCTGCTCGGCAATGTACTGCCAGATATCAAGCTCGGTCCAATTGCTGATCGGGAAGACGCGGAAGTGTTCGTCGTTGTGCTTTCGGCCGTTAAAAAGGTTCCAAAGTTCAGGCCGCTGGTTCTTGGGATTCCACTGGCCAAAGGCATCGCGGTGCGAGAAGAAGCGCTCCTTCGCACGCGCCTTTTCTTCATCGCGGCGCGCGCCCCCCACCGCCGCATCAACGCGCAACTCCGTCAGCGCATCCAGCAGTGTCACCGTCTGCAACCGGTTTCGGCTCGGATCGCCGTCCGGTTCCTCCTGCACGCGCCCGGCGTCGATCGAATCCTGCACCGATCGCACCAGTAGGCGAACATCCAGTTTCTTCACCAGTTGGTCGCGAAAGGCCAGCGTTTCAGGAAAGTTGTGACCGGTGTCTATGTGCAGCAGCGGAAACGGAATCCGCCCCGGCGCAAAAGCCTTGCGCGCCAGATGCGCGCACACGATCGAGTCTTTGCCGCCGGAGAAGAGCAGGTAGGGCCGCTCAAACTGCGCCGCAACCTCTCGCAGCACAAAAATCGCCTCCGACTCAAGCTGACGCAGGTGCCCGGGCAGAAGCGTGGTCGGCTGAATCCGCGCGCTGACGTGACCCTCGGTCGCGGCACTGCCTGGGCCTGGCATCCCGTCCCCGACGCGGTTGGGGTCTCCGGCTGCCTCAGGCGCCTCTGCTCCTTCTATACCTGCTCCTTCTACACCTGTTGCTTCCACACCGGCTGCCAGGGTCGTGTCGTCCATACAGCTCTCTCACTCTTAACGCTTCGCGGTCGATGGTGTGCGCCGTCCACTATCCACTATCCACGCACCGCCGACCACTGTAGTTGGCCACTGCCCTTCCAAAGTCTCCATAGTACGATGCAACTACGCTTTCAGCCAAACTTTACTACCCAAGGCGAGAGCAACGCGAATCCCCCGAACCACCCCCCAAATTGGTACTCTCCTATTCTCGCCGTTACAATGAATAGACCTCAAACTTTCGAGACAAATCCACTCGATTGCAATGTTTCACTGTACGGTCAACACGGCAGACGCGTCACCGCCAACATAACGCACGTGGAACTGCTTGGAACCACTTGGAACCAATTGTCCAGGGCCACAGTTAACATTACAGTCGGTTATTCCTCAAGGAGGATTCATGCATTTGCAAGCCAGACGTATGCACCGCACAAAGAAAGAGAGCGACAACGCGAGCAAAAGGAGCAGCCTGCGCCTTGGCCTCTTCGCGCTCCTCGCCGTCGCTCTTCTGCTTGCCGCCGGTTGCACGACCGATGCTGATGGCAACATAGTCGCCCCGGCCGTCGCTCCCGCCCCCGCCGGCGAAACACAACCTGCTATGCACAGAGGCGTTCCCGTCGGCTTCACCGAGGAGGGATATCCCTACCGCGGCGACCCTGATGCCGCCATCACCATCTACGAATACAGCGACTACGAATGCCCCTTCTGCGCCCGCCATGTGATCCAGACCGAACCGGCCCTCCTGGCTGGGTTCGGCGAAACCGGCTCGGTGAAATTCGTCTTCCGCGATATGCCCCTCTCCTCTATACACGCCAATGCTATTGCCGCGGCCATCGCCGCCAACTGTGTAGCCGAGCAGGATATCGTCCTCTTCTGGCAGATGCACGATCAGCTCTTCCGCACCCAGAAAGAATGGGCGCCTCTCGAAGAAGCTTTGTCCTTCTTTGCCGGTATGGTCCAGGATTTGGGCGCCGACACCACCCAATACGGAGCCTGCATGGCCAATAGCGCCACCCAGCTGGCAAAGGTGAACGAAAGCCTGGCCGAAGCCCAGTCCTTTGGTTACACCGGCACGCCCAGCTTCCGCTTCGTCCGTGAAGAGACCGGCGAGTCCTTCTCCCTCACCGGCGCGCAGCCATACGATACCTTCGCCGGCTGGATCGACACGATCGCCTCCGGTGGCACGCCGCAAGGCGCGGCGCAAGCCCAGGCCCAGCCACAGCAGCAGCAGCAAGGCGATGGACAGTTGCCATTCTGGGCGACAGCAGAGGGCCTGACGCCCGATCCGGACCGCCCCGGCTTTA
Source organism: Caldilineaceae bacterium (assembly GCA_965116395.1). GTDB lineage: Bacteria > Chloroflexota > Anaerolineae > Caldilineales > Caldilineaceae > Bin5. Next base: position 1,555,366 of record OZ220684.1, on the reverse strand, counting down.
CTCTGGCAGGAGATATCTATAAGGGCAGTAGCGACGCCCCGATCGTCATCGTTGAATTCAGCGACTTCCAATGCCCCTACTGCAGCCGCCACACCTTGACAACACAACCGGTACTGGACCAGGAGTTTGTCGAGAAGGGTGAGGTAAGGTGGGTTTTCAAGCACTTCCCCATCCAGAATATCCACCCCTTTGCCTTTGCCGCCTCGGTCGCAGCCGAGTGCGCGGCCGAGCAGGAGGCGTTTTGGCAGTTCCACCATCGCCTGTTCGTCGATATGGAAGTCTGGTCCCGCCCGGACAACAGCAGCTATTTCATGGAGTTGGCAGCTGAATACGAGTTGGATACGGATTCATTTGCAACCTGCATGTCCGGCGACCAGTCCCCACAGGCCGTGCAGAGTGATATGCAGGACGGCGCGCCCTTTGTCCGCGGCACACCGACGTTCGTCGTCCTTTACGGCGGTGAAGGGCGGCTGATCCCCGGCGCCTTGCCCGCCGACCAGTTCGTGGCCGCGCTCGCAGAGATGCTCGCCGAGGCTTCAGCCGCGGGCGCAGACAATTAGTAAATCTGGTGGTTTGAGAACGGCCGATGGCACCGCCGCCCGCCGCTTGGGTTTGAATTTCATTGGCAGATCGTAGGCAAATCGCCCACATGCCAAGCACCAGTTTCTGGTAGTCAATTCGCACTCAAGCAGCAGCCGCCTCGCAACCAGGCGTGTATCGAGAACCGAAAATCAGGTGCTGGAGAACCCCTGCAAGATCAGGCGGTCTGTCCGAATTTCCAGTGTAGCCAGTCTCAAGGTAATCGATAACGCGCAGCCGATTTGGGGACAATTCGCCCGCTGCCGGCATCCGCAAAACGGACCCGGCAGCGGGCATCCGGACCTCAACCTGGCTCTTGTATTACAAATTTGCGCTGTGTTACAATTTTTCTAGATAGAAGTAGAGCCGATGCGCGCGCATTTCGCTCACTGCAAGTCTTTCCCGCCCAACCGCCTCCCTTTACGGGACTGAGCGCACAGCGGGTTTGGCCTGTGGACGACAGCACCTCTGCTACCACAGCAGGGGAACGCGGAGCCGATGCGCGCGTTTGTTGCTCTATTGGATCGGTTGAGTTCAGTGATTCGTGGTCGGTTGCTAGCCGCTGTGCAGTAACCACAGGTGTCAGGAGCGCCATCTGCCCGGAAACGTTTTCCAGCGGTCTCTGTTCATCCGCCTCCCCTCGCAAGACTGGGCCCGGCGGCTTTGGGCAATGTCTGCCTGTCTGCTATGTGGGTTTCTCTCCCTGTTCATAACGGGCCGTATTGCCGCGCCGGCACACGCCGAGACCCTGTCCGCGCCTCCAAGTCAGTCCGCGACAGCTGCCGCTCCCATCGACGTAATCGTCATTCTCGACGACTCCGGCAGCATGGCCACCTGTTGGCCCTGGCCGCAAGGCCAACCCCCCTCCGACCCCCCTTGCGAAGGCTTCAGCTTCAACGCGCCCAGCGACCCCAACGAACTGCGCTATAGCGCGGCCCGCCTGTTGGTCCATCTGGCCGACAGTGCCGACCGCATCGCCGTTCTGCGTTTCGACAGTACCGCCGAGGGCGTCGGCGCCATGAGCCTGCTACAGGAGATCGGCAGCGCCGAAAACCGCCGCCGGATGGCTGCATCGCTCCAGGCCCCGGAGGACTATGCGCTGCGCGGCTTTACACGCATGGATCTGGGGCTGCAGGAGGCGCTGCGGCTGTTCGAGGCACACGGCGACCCCGACCGCAGCCAGTACGTGCTGCTGCTGACAGACGGCGAGCCGACTGCCCCGTTACAGGTTACCGGCCAGCGCCAGACCATCACCAACCTGCTGGCCCGGATCGAGGACGCCGGCGCACTGCTCTACCCGGTTATCCTCTGCAATCCCGATGCCGGCTGCGCGGGCGATTTTCTCAAAACCAGTTCACCTCTGGCGCGGGAGGCCAAGAGTTCGCAGGATCTCCTGCTTATCTTCAGCGAAATTTTCGCCGAAATGAAGTCCGACCGCTCGATTGTCACCCACCGCAACCTGCACGGCGACCTGACCATCTCGATCCGCAACGCGCATAGCGCCGGCAGCATCGCCTTCGTCAGCCCGCAGTCTGCCATCACGGCGGTGGAGCGGGACGGCGCGCCGATGTCGACACAGAGCCTGATAGCCGACGGCAATATCGACCTCAACGTCGCTGTCGCCCCGCTGGCGGCTGGCGAATGGGTGGCCAAAACGACCGATCTGAGCAGTTTTGCCGTCGTTCAGGCGGACAGCTATCCCGAACTGCTCTTTCCGCCTCCCAGCGTACCGGGCAACGCGGCGGCAACGCGCTACTATTCTGCCGGCAAAGCGCCCATCGTCATCGTTGCCGGCGCCGGCCCCGCCGCCGACGAACCGCTGATGCTCAATGGCAACATACCGATCCCCGTCCTCGGACAAGACCCCGTCAGCGGCAGAACGGTCGCTGCCCAGCAGCTTGACCGCGGCGCCGAAGAGGTGACGATTCAGTTAGGAGAAGATAGAGAGCCGTTGCAACTGCTGCGCACCTTCCGCCTTCAAGCCTCGGAGGATCTGCCCAAGGCGCAGGTCTTCTCTCCCTCCGCCAACAGTCCCGGAATCCTGCAAGACGGCAGCCTCCAGCTCAAGGTGGGTTTCGGCCCCGGCGTTCAGGTGCAGGACATGCAGGCCGTCGTCTACGTCACCGATCTCACCGGCGGCCAGATTGTCTACCGGCGGCAAATCAACTGCGGTGATCAATACTGCTCCGACGACGGCTTTATGCCGCAGGACGGGCGCGACTACGAGGCGCTCTTCCTGTTGACTGCCGCCACTGATGGCGTCCGTTTCGGAGATTATGCGCGCACGGTCCTGGAAGTGGAGCCGGCGATCTATGTGCGGGGCCTGCCAGCCGATATCGATCTGGCGAAAATGCCGCCCGCAGGATGGCCGCTGACCGTCCAGGCGACCACCGTCGAAGAGATCGGAACGCTGGAAGCCTCGCTCGTCCTGCGCCGCTCCGATACAAGCGAAATCGTGCGCGAGGCTTCAGTGAGCCTTTCTGTAGAGGTGCTCGAAAATGGAATCCAGACGGCGCTCCTCCATGTCGAAGGACTCGATCTGTTACGCTCCGGCGCATACGAAGGCCAGTTGAACCTGTCTGCTTTCAGTCCCGCCGGCTTGCCAATGGAGGTCCAGGTTCGTCCCGCCCCCTCGCTGCCCGTGGTCCTGGACATTCCCCGCTCCCAGGCGCACATCCAGGTGCAGGAGGCCGACTTCGGCGCACTGCTTTTCGATACGTCTCCGAATTTCCGGCTGGACGAGCAGATCCTGCTGCCCGTCGCCTTTAGCGGCGACACTCCCTTTCGGCTGACGGTTGAACTGACCGAAAGCAGCTGCAGCGGACTCTCCGCCACCGCCGCTGATCTGCAACCCTTCGAAGCGGCAACTGTCAACGCTGCCGACTCCACCGCTTCAGACAATTTACAGCCTGCAAATTGGGCGCTGCCGGTACGCCTGCAGAGCGAAGGCCCCATGTCCGCCGGCAGCTGCCACGGCCTCCTCAATCTGGCTGGGCCAAGCCAGGAATTCGATGTCATTTCCGCCAATCCGTCGTCCGGCGCCGGTCCGGCCGCATCCGCGATTGTGCCTTTCCGTCTGCAGATTCGCGACGTCGAGTGGAGTGTCGCCGGCGCGCTCGATTTCGGCAATCTGGGGCGAGCCGGCGAAAAAACAACGGAAACGCTATACCTCCGTTTCAACGGCAAGACGCCTTTTGTGGTCGAAACAGTCGGTATCGCCGCGTCGGGCGAAACCGGCAACGGCGTCATGGCTCTAGATGAACTCTTCCTCGAAGCCCTGCCGGTGGAGGTCACCGACTCCCCCGATGACGAAGGATTTTTTGAGGTTCCCATCACCCTCATTGCCCGCAAAGACCTGCCAAAAGATGCCTTGCGCGGCTCCTTCTACAGTGGAGAACTGCTGTTGAGCATCGCCGGCCTCGCCAATGAGACACGCTCGGTCGATATCAGCTTCCGCAGCCCAACCCTCTATCAACGCTACGTCGAGTGGTGGCTGCGTCCCTTCTACACCTTCCCGCTGGTATTCTGCAGTGGACCGATGATGCTGTTGGCCTTGCTCATCGTGGTGGCGCGTGCTCGCAGTCGCGGGTACAATATGGATGATGACGAAGATCCGACAGTGACCCTGCCTGGGCAGGACTCCCCGCTGACGCCTGGGTACGCTGCCGCTTCCGGAAGTTCCGACAGTTGGTATCATTCGAACGCGCCGGATTCCGCATTTGGCTCGTCGAATGTGGCCGGAGGCCCAGCGCACGCGTCGTACCCGCCGTCCGTCGCAGGATCGGTACATCCGGCGGGTTCGCCAGGCCATTCGCCTGCTTTTGAAAACATTGCTGACACCCCGTCTGAGCGCTTTGCCGGCTCCAGCAGTTCGGACGGCTGGCAAGATGCCAATGCGGGAACACAAGAGTCCGCCTGGGACTCAGGTTGGGACCAGGGAGGCTGGGGGGCAAACCCCTCTGCCGCTCCAGGTTCCGGTGATTTCGGCCGAACAGAATCGTCCGATGACAACTGGGGCTGGTCATCGCCGTCTCCATCCGACGGAGCATTTGGCGACGATCAGAACAACGCACCCGCCGGCGCGGGATCGGATGACCCTTGGGGCAGCCCGCGCGATAGCTTTTAGTTCTTGGTTTTCGGTATTCAATGCACTGCAGCCTGCGCACACCGCCACTCCGGAGATGCGGCCAGCTGGCCGTTAACTGACAAAGTGGCCATGTGCATCAGCAAGCGCAGCAGATCGAAACCAGGACTTTATTACTGATAACTTCAGAAGGAAGCCATAAATGGATCAGAACGGGGCACCGTTTCTTAGTGAAAAGCCAACAATTTATCCGACCCTCGTGGTCGGCGTAGGCGGTATGGGCACAAACGCTGTGCGCGCCGTCAAACGACGCCTGCGCAAAGCGTGGGGCGGCGAATCTCTGCCCGCAATGATTCAACTGCTGGCCCTGGACACCGAACCGCTTATCAACCGGCTCGATCAGGAGCCGCTCTACGCCGATGAATCGGCCTATATGGGTAAGTTCGACGCCACCCGCCTCGTGGATAACCTCGAAAACCATCCCGAAATCGCCCGCTGGTGGAACTACCCTTCGATCCCGCTGGGCTACATCCACAACGGCGCCAAACAACTGCGGCCTATCGGACGCCTATCCTTCTTCCGCAACTACGTCAACTTCAAAAGGCTGTTGGAGACGAAGTACGCGGCCCTGGACAAAATCCGCGATCTGGAAATGGCGCAAAATCGCCGCTTTCCCGTGATGAGCAACTATCAGCTCGTCTATATCGTCAGCAGTCTCTGCGGCGGTACCGGCGCCGGCATGTTTATGGATGTGGCGCACCGCGTGCGCGCGCTCGTGCGCAGCAATGCCCGCGTCGTCGGCATCTTCTTCCTGCCCGACGTGCTCGAAGAGGAAATCAACAGCGATCTGCAGCGCAGGCGCATCAAAGCCAACGCCTACGCCGCGCTCAAAGAGCTCAACTACTTCCAGGAAACGCAGCAGTTCCAGGAACTCTACCCCAGCGAACAGCGGGCGCTGCCTGACACACCCTACGCACCTTTCGACTTTATCTTTCTGGTCGGGCGCACCAACCGCGACGGCCGCAGCCTGGCTCGCAAAGCCGACGCCGAAAACCTGGCCGCGCATCTGATCCAACTTACCGCCATCAGCCATCTGAGCAGCGAAATCCTCGGGCTCGAGGTGAACGTCGTGCGCGAACGCATGTCCGGCGGCGTGGCCGCCGCCGAAGTGGTGAACGAACGCAGCACAGGAAAGCCCCCCAAGGGCAACTACCTCGTCTACAGCAGTTTTGCCGCCTCCGCGATCGTGGCGCCCGATGAGTCGCTGGTCAACTTCTGGCAGCAGGCATTTCTGGCCGACTGCATGAGGCGGTTTGCCGCCGGGCCCGAGCTCAACGACCCGCGCCAACCTGTCTCGCCTCAGGCCCGCCAAAAGGCTGTCACCGCCTGGCAGGGGCTCCTGGCCAGAATGCGTTCCCGCTACCTCTCTCTGGACAACGACCGGCTGGAGGAACTCGCCGAAGAGGTCGAGGAACAGCGCGGCGCTTGGCTCGGCTTCAAGACCGCGGTCGACAACACATTCCGCCAGGTAATCCTGGAGACGGGACTGCGCGGCGCGCTCACCCTGACCGACCTGTTGGCGCCGCCCAATCCCTCCACCGCACCGATGGAATCGCTGATCAAACAGAGACTCTTTCTGTTGAACAATCATCCGGTAATGGACGAGGATCGTACCCGCTGGCGCTCCTTGCTCGCCCAGCAGGGCGGCGCAGCAGAACAGTTAGGCCAGATTGCCGGCGGCTTGGGCGACCTGATGCTGGCGGCCTTCAACCCCCGCCAGGCCCGCGACCGCGCCCGCGACATGCGGCAACGCAAGGCCCGCGCCCGCCTCAACCAGCGCCGCGACATATTGGAGCGAATCCTCGTCGAGCGACTCTTCGCCTACGGCACACAGTTGCGCGAAGTTTTTCGTGCCCAGATAGACAATGCCGGCGGCGCACTGGGTCGAGCCAATCATGCCGCCAGGCGGTCCGCCGAACGTATTGACCCCCGCATCCCCGACGGTACCGCCAGCACCAATACATACTATGAACTGGAGACCGGCGCCGTCGGCCGAGACTATCTGCAGCACTTCTATCGCAACGCAGCCCAGGTCGTCTATCCCAGCGACTGGGAGAGCCTGCTCGGGCCCATTATCGACCGCATCCTGAACTACAACCAGGCAGTCAGCGGCGAGGAGCTGTTCGCCAACCTCACCAATGCAATCGCCACCGAAAGGGGGCTGTTGGGCAGGGTTCTTAAGTGCGTAGACATCCGCCACATTATCGGAGTCCAGCATGGCGAGGAGACCCAGCAGTCCCGGCCTTTACCCAACAACCGCGTCCAGCAGTGGCTCGATCGTCTGAACCCCTACATCCGCTGGGATTCGGACCGCTTCAGCTTCCACGACGCCAATCTGGAGCATATCCGTCTCGCGGCCACGCCTTCATCCCGCATGGACGATCCCCAACTGGCCATGGCCATGGTAGGCCAGGAGGACATCAAATGGGTGCCCACCGGCGACACCGGACGCATGGACGCTGTCTGGATCGTCCACGGCCTTCCGGTGACGCTGATCGACCGCCTCGACGAATTTCGTGCACAGTATGAAAACAAGCGTGACTTCCCCGCCCGCGAAGAGTTTCATCTCCATCCCGCATGGGTCGACCTGCCCGAAATCACCGAAGAAGGCATTTAGGTTTCTGTTGTCAATTGCGCGTCCGAAGGGACGTAGGAAATGGTGCTTGCCTCTACAGAGTGGGAATCTCTGCGTATAATCTCAAGAGATTTGCAATACCTGTTTTTTTCGGATGTAAAAATAACTGCTCAAGAAGTGTAATGAGTTCGCAAAGCTGTTTGCGGCCCTGACTAGCTCTCTGATAACATGGATTTTTGGGCGCCTGTCCCGACTTGACAACTAAAAACTAGAAACTGAAAACTAGAAACTCCCAATGATTCCCGGCGCAACCCGCAGCAGAGCTGCAATACTTTGTTTTGGCGGATGGGGCTTGCAGACAATGCTCCACCTGGCTCCGCGCCTGCAGTCCGCCCAGGAACAACGCATCGCCACCGGCGTTGACGGCCCGGACCTGACCCGCATCACCCGCTTTGCAGCCCTCCTGCCCTCCGATCAACGCAATCACCAGGACGAAGTCGCCCTCAATCTGTTCACCCTGCGCGACAACCGTCTGCCGCCCTTCTACCTGGAACGGCTTCTCGATGACCTCATGCGCTCTCAACCCTCGGCGGCCGCTGATCAACAGCCCGGAATCAGTGAATCGCCGCTGACCACGAACAACTGGCGACTGGCCGCGAGCCAGCGGCGCGCCAGCCTTCTGCTCGAGGCGGCCGCTGATTCTCTCCACCCGCTGCAATGGCAAGCGACCCCCTCTTCACCCTATCCGCAAGGGGAAGCACCCGAAAAACCAGGTCGCAGGGGACTGCCCTGGCCCTTCCGCAGATCCAACAAGGGCGCAGACGGCGCAACACCCGCCAACCCGGACATCCCGCCTGTATCGCCAGTGGACCCGTTCGAACCACCCACGCGCCGGCATGCTTTCCGCGCCGCGTTACAGGGCGGCGACAGTATTGCCCACCTGTTCGCCTCCAACATCATCGACCCCATCCGCGCCGACACCCATGTTCCCGGCGATCCCTTTGTACAGACCACTCTGTATGTGATTGCGCCCCTCTACGAACCTTTGACGTCGGCGTTGATCTGGCCAATTATTGCGCACCAACTCAACTATCTGGGCCAGCGCCACATCGCCCAAGTCGTCGGCATCTTCGCCGCCGGCAGCTATGCCACCGACAGCAGCCGCACTATGGAAGATGCCTCCTGCTACGCGGCCTTGGCCGAAATGGAGGCGCTCACCGGCCAGCGCCGCGCCAACCTCAAACAGGTAATCTCTTCCGTCTGGAAAGGGACCAAAAACCAGAGCACATTGCCGGAAGAGTGGCTTGGCCGTCCGCTCTTTGACCGTATCTACCTGGTAGATCGCGAAAAAAGCAATCAAGGCCTGGCCCGCAACAGCTACGAACTCTCCGTCCTCGTTGGCAACACGCTCCAGTCGCTCATCTCCGCTGATGGGGCCGCATACATTGATGAACAGGTCGGTATCGATCTGCGCAACGCCAGTGACCGTCCTTACAGCCTGCTGGGCGCCGCCGCAGACTATGTGCCGCTGGACTATATCTTCCAGGCCGCCCAGGAGCATGAGGGCAAACGCCTCGTGCGCGAGCAGGTCCTTTTCCAGCAGGGCAGCCCAGACGTCGCGCCCGTGCCGGGCGTTGCCGGCAACAACGAACCTTTGGCCTCGCTGCAAATGTTGGGCGCCACCTCGCACCAGGTGTTGACCCGGCTCATCGAGCAGATGCCCGACCTCTTCGATGACCTCAACCCCCAAACGTTCCAGCAGCTTTCAATTCACCCGAGCTATGTGCTGCCGGCAGCGACCGCGCGCAAGATGCGCGGTCTCAATCCGGTCCGCTGGCAGGAAGCCTTCGACAAGCAGTTCCAGGGCGTGCTGGCCCAGTTTGAAGACCATATCGGCGCCGGCGCACTGGACACGGCCTGGGGACTGACAGCCCTGCGTGAAGACGGTCTGCCCCAAAACCCCACCGACAACCGCTTTCTGCCGACCATCTCGCAGCAGATGCGCGCCAGCCTGCTCACCCTGCTCAGCGCCCAACCGTCAGGACTCATGCATGCGCGGCGCCAACTTCACCAGTGGCTGTTTGAAGTGGAGCAGGAACGACAATGGCTGCTGCACACTGCAGAGGCTGACACACCAGGTGACAGTCAAAGTGCCCAACCCCACACTGCCGGAGCCAACCGCGTCGAACGTCAGCTGGCACTGCGTAACTGGCGCAACCGCTATTTGCGCACGCTCGCCGATAAGCCATCCCTGTTCGGTTCACTGACCCGCGCGTTCGGTCTGCTCAGCGGCATCGTGCTGCTGACATTGGTCTACCTGTTCGGTTCCGGGTTGGTGGGCAATATGGCTGTAATCGTCAACGGCGAAGCCAATCCCGCCGTTCTCATGCAGGCGATGACCGGCGCATCAATGGACGCAGTCGTCAGTTTCATCGGCAATGAAGCCAACGCCGCCACCTTTATAGGGCTGATGCTCGGCGCGTTTTTGGGCGCAACCACCTCATTCCGGCGTAGGGCCCAGCGCGTGCAGAAGCTGCGGCGCGAACGGGTCAATCTGGCCTGCTCTGAACTGTCCGCCCGCTTGCAGGACGGCCTCTTGCGGGGCTTGGCCCGCGTTCATGATCGCCTGGAACAGATGCTGAAACAGATGGATCAAGTTCTCGAACAGACCTTCGAGACGCTGCAGGACTGGTCCGTCAGCGAAAACATGCCGCCCCTCCCGCCCGAGGATGCAGTCACCTCCCATCTCTACCGGCCCCATCTCAATCCTGCCATGTGGGAACGCTGCCTGGCCTTTATGCGCGGACAGCAGCACGCCGACGACAGCAGTGACGCGGCCGCCCCTACCTACACCGCGACCGGCGCCTACCCGACAGGCGAAGGACGCCTGCTCGCAATCTGGACAGCCCCCCATCGGCTCGAGCGGCTGGCGGCTCTGTTCACCGGCCGGGAGGTGTCGTCCCGCCCGCTCGCAGATATCCTCTCCTCTTACGTTCGCGAAAGCGCGCAGGCAGCCGCCACCGCGCGGCAGCCCGACCTCCCCGATCACGCACCGGACGCCGGTCGAGCCATGCAGGATGACGAAACCGAAATGGCGCGCTTGGCCTTTATGCATGCACTGTCGCAGGAGTACAATCTGGAACGCCTGCTCTGGCGCGACGCCTCCTCGCCAGACGGATTCGCCTCCTTCTACCCCGAAGGAGAGTTTTCGCCCGTGTCCGCCGCGACCCTGCGCTATCTGGAAAACATGTGGAATGCCGCCAAACCCTCCGCCAACTACGATGTTTCGGACCGGATGGCCGCTTTTGGGCTGCCGGTAGAGTTCGCCGCAGTCTCCGGCGACCCCGATAGCGACCTGACAGAGGACGTTATGCAGAGTTTACGCATCCCCCGTCTGCTGACAGGCAACGCCTTTCAGATCGCCTTTGTCCGCACCGTGCACGGTCTTGAATTGAAAGATTTGGGAAGTATGACCCGCTACCTCGCAGAACTGGGCCGCATGGATAACGCCTCGCGCCAGCAGATTCTGCTCACCGATGCCATCCACGCAGAGATGTATAACCAGCAGGACAACCGCAACACCGGCTCCGCCTGGTCATAGCCGCTACCACTGCCCCTGCAACGCCAAATACCCCTGCAAGTCGCAAGCAAGGTCTAAAAACCAAAGATTGGGGTGACTGCTGGTGTTCAATCGGCTGCTGCTTCGCCGTACGCGCTCTTTGCCTCCGCCGCGTCCTCGTCAGGATTCTCCAGGCGCGCCGGCGGTACGCCTTCTATGCCGTCGGCAGCCAGGACCGGAAGCAGCGCGGCAATCGCGCATTCGACCATCGAATCGTCGGGCGGGCGCGTGGTTATGCGCTGGAGAAGCAGCCCGGGTGTGATCAGGAGGCGCATCAGCGGGTTGTCGGCATGACTGGCGCTGAAGCGGATAATCTCGTAGGAGATTGCGGCAACCAGAGGAACGAGCATTAGGCGGCTGACAAAACGTAGGAGCAGAGCCAGCCAGGGGTACTCTATCCAGGCAAAGGTGAGAGGAGCGAATAGCAGGATACTGATTACGAGTACGTACAGCAGAAAGCTGGTGCCGCAGCGTACATGTTGCACACTGTACCGCTGCACATTGGCGACCGTCAGCCTTTCGCCGGCTTCGTAAGCGTTGATCGCCTTGTGCTCGGCGCCGTGATACCCAAACACGCGGCGGATATCGGGCAGGAGACTGATCGCCCACAGATAGACCACGAACAAAACGAGGCGAATGCCGCCTTCGGCCACCGCGTCAAGATAGGGGTTATGCTCAAAAAAGCCGGCAAACCAGCGGCTGGCAAAAGTGGGAAGCAGGAAAAAAACCGCCACCGCAAAGGTAAGACTCGCTGCTATCGTCGTCCACGCCACCGGGCCGGAAAACTCAATCTGCTCCTCAACATCATCCTCTTGCATCGACACGTCCGCGCTCCACATCAGCGCCCGCATGCCCAGCCCGAGCGCATCCCACAGCAGCGCCAGGCCCCGCACAAACGGCCATTGCCCCCACTTGCGCGTATAAATCTTGGCCGTGAGCGCCTCCTCGTGGACGACGATCGTGCCCTGACTGTTGCGCACGGCAATCGACATCGCCTTACGACCCCGCATCATCACGCCTTCTATGACAGCCTGACCACCGTAGTATTGTTTACTCACAAATCGCGCTCATGTATGGGAGCGGCAGCGCATTCACTACTGCTCTTTTGTGTTGTTTCGAAGCTAGCGTCTGCCCACCGCCGCAATCGAAAAAATCGAATTTGCAGCATCGATAGACAGGTCGAACCTGCCCAGAGAGTACGTGATTGTAGCATTGCTGTTTTGGATGTAGCAAACACTGGATGATCCGTTCGGATGCTGCCATCTGCACGGCTCCCGTTGTTTCGAGGCCTCCGGGTGTCTCGCCCCTTCTGCCGGCATCTGCATATTCTTGGCACCGTTCGGACCCTGATTCAGAGGTAACTGCCCCGCCGCAACTGCATTGCAACCTTGAATGAGGCGAGCAAAAATGTTCTCCCACTCCTCACTTCTTGTTTCTTGGCGGTCGGGCCTTCGGCCCTCCCTTGTGCAGGGGCTCCGCCCCCGCAACGCCCCCGTCCAAAACCATCGCTCACCAACGTTACGCCTTCTTCCAACCAGTGCGGCTCCACCAACGTAACTGCTGCCAGCCGATTGCGCCACCAGATAGCCTGAATGGGGGCGAAGATGAAGGGCTGGTCCGGACACGCACTGTATATGACCTAATAGATACGATCTATCCATCTTCGGCAGACTGTCCGACAAACGAACCCGCAATTGGGAGGCAGGAGTTCCTGAACTGGCCCATCTGAGCGAGACAGCCCCTGTGAGAAACCACTAGACTGGACTAAGGGACATTCTTGCGACCGCAATCCAGGTAGAGCCTTCAGCTGGTCCGTTTCGTTTCCTGTCATTCTCGGCAAAAGCAAGGTCAACGGGACTTAAGGACCCCCGACCAAACCGCCGTTAAAGTTTACATTCGCGAAACTGCTGGGTACAGCAATATATTGACAGCAGGAATTCCCTTACAGTATCATCATTTCCACATCACATGCATCCGTGTTGACCTATCACGCGGACTGAAGGAGGCTGAAATATGCGGCATTTCCTGTTACAAATCTCGCTACTGCTGGTCGTCTCTCTTGTGTTGACGTCTTGCAGCCTGGCGCCGCCCGCTCCGGTAGACGAACCGGCCCCGGCCTCTGCAGACACAGACGCAGAGAAAATCATCTACCTCGGCGCTGCCGTCAGCGAAACCGGCAGATTCTCCCGCGAGGGCAAAGACACCCGCCAGGGGTACGGCCTCTGGCTGGACTGGGTGAACAACGAGTACGGAGGCATCAAGGTCGGCGACGAGCGCTATAAAGTCGAACTGATCATGTACGACGATGAGGGCGACCCTGATACGGCTGCCCGCCTCGTGGAAAAACTGATCAACGAGGATCGCGTTGACTTCCTCCTGGGACCGTATAGCTCATTCCTGACCCAAAGCGCCAGCGCGATCGCCGAAAAGTACGGCAAAATCATGATCGAAGGCAACGGCGCCGCGCAACCGCTCTTTGAACGGGGCTTCCAAAACCTGTTCGCAGTGCTGACGCCGGCCTTGAACTATACCAGGTCTGCCTTGCAATTGCTGGCCGAGAAAGGCGCCAAAACGGTCGTCATCGCCTACGAAGACACCGCCTTCCCCACCAGTGTGGCTGACGGCGCCCAGAGCTGGGCCGTCGAATATGGGCTCGAGGTGTTAGGCGTCGAGACCTACCCGGTGAACGTAGCCGATGTCAGCGGCATCATGTCGAAATTCAAGGAGTTGGAACCCGACATCTTCGTCGGCGGCGGCCATTTTAACGACGCCGTCCTCTTCATTCGGGCAGCTAAAGAGTTGGACTTTAACCCCAAGGCGATGGTGATCACCGTCGGCCCCAGCAATCCGAAACTGATCGAAGAGGTCGGCGCAGATTCCGAATATGTCATCGGCCCGACGCAGTGGGAGGCGTCCATGAGCTACGCCGACGACTACTTCGGCACCGCTGCCGAGTACGCGGCCCGCTATGAGAAGATGTGGGGCGAGCCGCCCACCTACCAGGCCGCGGAATCGACCGCCACCGCGCTGGCCCTGCACATTGCCATCGAGCAGGCCGCCTCGCTGGACACCGATGCCGTCCGCACAGCCCTGCGAAACCTCGATGTGGTCACCTTTTACGGCCCCATCAATTTCGACGAAAAGGGCCGCAACGCCGGCAAACCGATGGGGGCAATCCAAATCCAGAACGGCGAGATCCTCGTTATTGCTCCCACCAACGCCGCGGTTGCCGACCTGAACTACCCGGCGCCGCCCTGGAAAGATCGCTGACCGGGAGGAGTGAGCGCAGAGGAGTGAATTTGGCCGCCGCTGATGTCAGTGCTTTGACCACGTAGCAACGGGCAAATCTAGAGAGGGGAAATTCTTCCCTCTTCACTCCTGGTGCTCCTCAACTCGCGCAGCTTACGCGCCTATGGACCAACTTCTGCAGGCTCTTGTCAGTGGGTTGTTGCTCGGCGGCTTCTACGCGGTCATGGTGCTGGGGTTCTCCGTGATCTGGGGCGTCATGGGTGTGATCAACCTGGCGCACGGTGAATTCCTGATGATCGGAGCCTACCTGGCGTGGGGCCTGTCCCGCCTCTTCGGATTGGACCCGTTCGCCTCGCTGGCGCTGATCGTGCCCCTGATGTTCCTGGTCGGCTATCTCTTGCAGATAGTCCTGATCAACCGCATCGTCGAGCGCCCCCATCTGATGACCCTGCTCGTCACCTTCGGAGTCTCAATCGCGCTCGCCAATCTCTTCAAAATCCTTTTCGATGCCGACCCGCGCAATGTAGCCGTACCCTATAACGGTTCCCTGCAGCTGGCAGGGGTCACCTTTCCGATCGTCAAGACCATCATCTTTGGCGCAGCCCTCCTGATCATGGTCTGCCTGCACCTCTTCCTGCAGCGCAGCCGCCTCGGCAAATCGATCCGCGCCGCAGCCCAGAACAAGACGGCCGCCCGCATCGTCGGCGTCGACATCAACCGAGTCTACGCCATCACAGCCGGAATCTGTATCGCCCTCACCGCCGCCGCCGGCGCCATGCTCAGCCCCACGCAGGCGATCTTCCCCTTCATGGGTCCCCCGTTCACCTTGAAGGCGGTCACGATCACCGCACTCGGCGGGCTGGGCCGGATCCCCGGCGCGCTGATGGGAGGCATGGTCCTCGGCATCACCGAAATTTTCGTCTCCACCTATGTGGCCGGCATCGGCACCAATCTGGGCGTCGCTACCAGCTTTGTCCTCCTGGTGCTGATCCTGATAGTACGGCCCCAGGGGATAATGGGCGGTCTGCGCCCGCTTGAGCCGGAGGCCGAGTGATGGCAACCGAACGAAATCAAAAAGAGAGCGAGGCCAGAGTAAAGCGAAAGCCCCTCATCTCGATTCCCGCTCCTGTCCACTCGCTCCTCGCAGGCTGGGCCGGGCTGGCGCTCTGGCTGCTATTGCTGCTCCTGTTGGCCCTGTACCCATACACCGGTGTCTCCAGCGTCGCCCTCTTCGTTGGCAGCCAGATCTTTGTGCTGGTGACCCTGGCCTCCAACTGGAATCTGATCGGCGGCATGACCGGTTACGTCGACTTCGGTCACGCCGTTTTCTTCGGCATTGGCGCCTATATCATGGGCATTCTCGTGACCGGCAGCCCCCTCCTGATCTCGCCGGAATGGGGCTTCTGGCAGGCCCTGCCAGCCAGCGGGGTGGCCGCGGCCCTCTTCGCTCTTCTGATCGGCCTGCCCACCTTACGTCTGAAAGGACCCTACTTCTCAATCGCCATGCTGGGCACCCTGGTGGCGATGCGCGAGGTCGCGCGCGTGTTGCGCCCGATTACCGGCGGTGGCGTCGGCCTGAACCTGCCGCCGCTCCTCAACCGTTTGGGCGACTACTACCTGATGTTGGCCGTCATGGGCCTGGTCGTGTCGATCATCTGGTGGATCCAGCGCAGCGAGTTCGGCCAGAGCCTGATCGCCATCCGCGAGGACGAAATCGGCGCAGAAATGCGCGGCATCAACACAACCCTCCACAAAATCGTCGCCTTTATGATCGCCGCCTTCTTCACCGGAACTGTCGGCGGATTCTGGGCCTGGCAGAACACCTACATCGATCCGGATGTGGTCTTCGTCGAAGCACGCACCGTCGAAATGGTGATGATGTCGATGCTGGGCGGCCTGGGCACGGTCTGGGGGCCGCCTCTCGGCGCGGTCGTCATCTACTTTTTGCAGGACCTCCTCTGGGGCAGCCTGTTCGGCGTCCATCTGGTGGCGCTTGGCGTGCTGCTGGTCGTGATTGTGCTGTTCATGCCCGAGGGCATCCTCGGCACGTTGGGAGACCGCAGCAGCACATCGCTCGGACGGCTCCTTAGCCGCGTTGGCAGGAGCAAGTAGTGGATACAGGAAAGAATAAACTACCAGCCGCAAACCGCGACCATGACTTCTGACCAACAGCCCCTGCTGGAGGGGCATACTATCTCCAAATACTTTGGCGGGCTGGCCGCTGTCAACAACGTCGATTTCGCAATCTACCGCGGCGAAATCGTCGGCCTGATCGGTCCCAACGGCAGCGGCAAGACAACCCTCTTCGACTGCCTGAGCCGCCTGCAGAATATCGACAACGGCCAGGTGTTTTTCAAAGGCCGCGATGTGACGCGGGCCCGCCCGTACCAGGTCGCCAGAATGGGGCTGACGCGCACATTCCAATCGGTGCGCGTCTATCGCAAAATGACCGTTCTCAGAAACATGCTGATCAGTCACCAGTGGCGGGATACATCGATCCTGCGTATGCTCCAACCCAGCCATGCCAGCACCGCCGACCGCGCACATCAGCTGCTCGACTTTCTCCAGATCGGGCATCTGGCCGACGAGGAGGCAGGCCACCTCTCCGGCGGACAGCGCCGCCTGCTCGAGATCGGCATGGCCCTCATGCCCGACCCTGATATCCTGCTTCTCGACGAAGCCACCTCCGGCGTGAATCCAACCCTTATCGAAACGATCAAAGATCGCATCCGCACCCTTAACGAGCAGGGCAAGACCTTCCTCCTGATCGAGCATAACATCAACTTTATCGCCGATCTTTGCAGCCGCGTCTACGTACTCAACTACGGCGAAAAACTGGCCGAAGGCACGCCCCAGGAAATCCTGCAAAACGAAGCCGTGATCGATGCCTATTTCGGAGCCTGAATCCAGTGGCCAACAACCTGCTGCTGAAGTTTCTGACCACTGACCACTTGCCACTGACCACTACCAATGTCTGACCCTCTCCTCACCGTTGACGACGTCTATGCCGGCTATCAGGATTTCGATATCCTGAAAGGCGTTTCGCTCGTCGTGCATCCCGGCGAGATCGTCTGTGTCATCGGCCCCAACGGCGCCGGCAAATCGACCGTTTTCAAGGCGATCTACGGCTTTGTCGGCGTGCGCCTGGGCGCCGTCCACTTCGACGGGCAGGAGATCACTAATGCCCGCCCCCAGGATGTCCTCAGCGCCGGCATCTCCATCGTCCCCCAACTGCGCAGCGTCTTCCCGCAGATGACGGTCATGGAGAATCTGGAGATGGGCATGTATCTCGAAAATGACCAATCGCGCATCCACCAACGCATCCAGTACATCTTCGAACTGTTCCCGCGCCTGGCCGAGCGGCGCAGCCAGATGGCCGGCACCATGTCCGGCGGCGAACAGCGCATGCTCGAAATCGGCCGCGCCCTGATGCTGGAGCCCAAGATCGTCATGATGGACGAGCCCAGCGCCGGCCTCTCCCCACTGATCACCCGCATGATCTTCGAAAACATCCGGCGCCTCAATCAAGAGATCGGCCTTACAGTCCTTATGATCGAACAGAACGCCCGCCAGGGCCTCGAAGCCAGCCACCGCGGCTACGTGCTCGAGCTGGGCCGCAACGCCTACGAAGGCGAAGCCCAGGCCCTGCTCGACAACCGTGACGTCCGCCGCGCCTTCTTGGGGGGACATTGAGACACTCAACGAATAAGAGTCTCGTTTAGTCCCTGCTATTCTTTCAATGTCATTCTTCGCCCACAACTGATCTTAACTCTTCGAATACTTGGCAATCGACAACCAACAGTTCAGACAATCAGACGGTCCCTGTGCAATCGGACTACCATGTGGGTACGAAAACGTACCGCCTATTCCTACGCGCCCGCTCACAAAAGCACACGGTTCGTCCCGGCTGACAGTTCCTTTTTTTTGCAGTATTCAGGTCCTTTACACTGGAAATAAGCCCCCTGTGGCGAATCCGATTCGAGGACGCGGCCGCCCGACTGTCGTCTCTGGCGCTACTGTTCCGGCGTTTGACACAGCAAGTTGCCTTACTATAGATTTCCTCCTGAAAGGAGTTTCGCTTTAAGAAACCATAATACCCATGAACATCGAACTCATAGCCTACTCCCAAGCCAATCCAGCCCTCGATCCCGCCGACCTGCTCGAAATGAGCGATCTGGCAACCATCTGGAACGGCGCCAGCACCTATCCCGAAAATGTGATCGAGTATGCCGGCCGCGTCTGCTATCGCAGCACCCACCGCATGGGTACCGCGCCGCGCTTTATCCTCAGCCGCGTCAGAGAAGGCCACGAGGACATCATCGAGCACATTGTGGCCACCGTGCGCGTGCGCAACAGCGAAGAACCGCTCCGCTGGCGCATGCTCAACCGCCACTGCGAGGTCACCCAGGAAGCCGACGGCAGCTGGCTCGTCAGCGCCAACACTCGCGTCTGGCTGGACTTCTTCCGCAACGGGATCGGGCTGCAGGCGCTGCCGTTTCTGAATTCGATTGCGCCCAAAGTCTACGCCGAATTCGCCGCCGACATCCCAAGCGGCAACGGTGCCCAGCCCACGGAACCTGCCGCCATCCCGCCGCCGCCTTCCATGCCCGCACGCAAGCTAGACACGTCCTGCCTTCGCCCGCGTGAAGAAGGACCCCTGCGGGTGACGCTCCTCGCCTTCACCCAGCCCGGCCTGGACGATGCCGAAGCCCAGCTCCATCATGGATCCGCCACCTTCTTCTTCGAAGGGATCAGCCGCGCCTGCACCCACCAACTGGTGCGTCACCGCCTGGCCAGCTTCAGCCAGGAGAGCCAGAGGTACGTCGATTTAAGCAAAGGCGAGTGGAGCGCAGTTGTTCCCCCGGCTATTCAGGGAAACGAAGAAGCCCAGGCCAAACTGAGTGAAGCCTGGGACTATCTCCAGCAGACGTATCAGGAGTTGCGGAAGATGGGCATCCGTAAAGAGGACGCCCGCTTTCTCCTCCCCAACGCCGCCGAGACCCGTATCGTCACCAGCATGAACTACGCCGCCTGGAGCCACTTCCTCTGGCTGCGCGCCGTCGACAAAGCCGCCCAGTGGGAGATCCGCCGCCTCGGCCAACTCGTGCTGGAAATGCTCTACGCCGTTTCTCCCGACGTCTTCCAGAAACACTGGGACGTGTACCGGGAGAAATTCCCCGCGTCCACGTAACCGCGCTGGTCACAATTCAATGACCCCCTGCCCGTAATGAGCGCGCTAACCGTATCTGATCGCTTTCACAATCGCACCGCGCGCGTCGCCGTCGTCGGGCTCGGCTACGTGGGCCTGCCCTTGGCCGCTGCCCTGGCCGCATCCGGCTACGAAGTCGTCGGCATCGACCTGGACCAGACCAAAGTCGATGCCGTCAATCAAGGACGCTCCTACGTCGCCGACGTTGCCGACGCCGCCTTACGAGCCCAGGCCACCCGCCTGCGCGCCACCAGCGACTACGCCGTCCTGACCCAATGCGATGCCGTCTCAATCTGCCTGCCCACACCTCTCGACCAGACAGGGCAGCCGGACATCTCCTCCATTCGGGCCAGCGGCAGAGGGATCGCCCGCCATCTGCATCCCGGCCTGACCGTTGTCCTCGAATCCACTTCATACCCCGGCACAACAACCGAGCTGCTGCTGCCCCTCCTCGAAGCCGCCGCCCAACCGCAGGGATGGCGGGTGGGCGAGCAGTTCCATCTCGCCTTTTCCCCCGAACGCGTCGACCCCGGGCGCACCGATTGGACGATTCAGACAACGCCCAAGATCATCGCCGGCGTGACCGAAAACTGCCTTGCCGCTGCCCATGCCTACTACGGACAGGTCTTTGACACGCTAGTGCCCGTCTCCTCACCGTCGGCCGCGGAAATGGCCAAACTGTTCGAAAACACCTATCGCTTTGTAAATATCTCTTTGGTCAATGAGCTGTTGCTAATGTGTGACAGATTGGGGCTGGACAGCAGGGAGGTGCTGGAGGCGGCAGCAACTAAACCCTTCGGTTTTACCAGGTTTACGCCGGGGCCGGGAGTGGGCGGGCCTTGCATTCCTGTAGATCCGCACTATCTTTCTTGGAAGATGAGGTCGGTCGGCTCTAGCGCTCGTTTTATCGAACTGGCCAGCCAGATCAACGCCGAGATGCCCGGTTTCTGGGTGCAGAAAGTGCAGGATGCCCTCAATGACGCCGGCAAAGCAGTCAAAGGTAGCCGCATCCTCGTTCTCGGCGCGGCCTATAAGCCCGACATCGCCGACGCACGCGAGTCGCCGGCTATCGATATCCTGCAACTACTCCTGCAGAAAGGCGCGCAGGCCGCCTATCACGATCCATTCATTCCATCTCTAGCCGATAAAGGGGTGCCGCTCACCGCAGTCGCCGATCTCGAAGGAGAAATTCAGGCAGCCGACTGTGTTGTGATCGCCACCGCGCACAGCGCCTATGATTGGGCTTCCATCAAGCACGGCGCGTCTATACTGGTTGACAGCCGCTTCATCGTCAATCGTCGCTCGTGAATCACTGCCATTCACAGGTACGCCGCGAGCCGCTGTTCATTGCTCCGAAGGATGCTGTTCAGAGCTTTCTGTGATGCGTCAGGCCCTCTTGCGCACCCCTTCGCGCGCCTACTTATGTTGGCTGCCCATTGAACGGGGTTGCATGCCATGTGCCCGCAATATCTGACGAATCGTTTCGACCGAAATCTGGTCAACGATCTGATCATCGATCAGGTGCTTGCGCAGCCGCTGCAACGACCACTGTTTGAACGGCAGATTCAGAGAAGTGGGATCGGCAGAGGCAATATCAACAATCGCCTTCCGCTGCTCCTCCGTAAACACAGGAGGGCGCCCGGGCGATTTTCCGCTGCGCAGACCATCGAGGCCATCTGTATTGTAGCGATGGATCCACTTCCGCACGTTGATCGGATGCAGATCGACTTCGCGGCTGATTTCCTGGACCTTGTGCCCTTGAGCAGACAGGAGGATGATCATCAGGCGCTGAACTGAAACGTCATTCTCCATATTCTGGATTATGCGCTCCAACTCTTCCCACTCTTCCTCCTCCAATTTTCGAACATAGAGTGCCATGAATTCTCTCCATTAATGTCCGCCGGCAATTGCCCGCCCGAACGGGGACGGCGAACAAATCCTTTCTCTACAACTGAAATGTGCGGCTATTGTCGTCGACAACCCTCTGACTATAGTTTATTACGTGCCTCAGAAGCCTTCGGTGCATATTTTGCCAGGTTTCACTCTGCAGAATCGCCCGCAGCCGCTCCAGATCGGACACTTCTCCAATCGTTAGCATTTGCGGCCCATTTCCATAAATGGTATACCAGACTTCGGCAGGGTTAATTCCCAACCGCATGAGTCCTGGTGCATACTCTCGCATGACAAACTCAAAATAGGGTTGTTCGTGTCCCATTTTGATGTCCCACTGCATCAACAGACGTACCATATGAACTCTGGCTGCACCTGGCAGGAGCGTGAAAACGCAACCTGCAACCACCCCTTTTTACACCGGGGTGAATCTATTTATGCGCATGACATCATATCAAGAGTCCTCTAAGATCGCAACTTTTCTATGTCGCTTTTTTCTCTGTATATTCTGTTGCCAAATTTTCCTGTTCGGCGGGCCTGATCTCCTGTTGGCCGCGCCCCCTTCCGAAAACCACATCCCCTATCGCCTGCCCCAGTCACAGTCAGCGGACGCTTCGCATCTGCTCCTGCAACCCGCGCTCGAAACATCGTTGGATCTCCTTACCCACACGCTCGATGTTCGCGTCGTCACCGTTGACGGTCGCTCGCTAACACTCCAAATCGAAGCCGCCTACCGCCTGCATAATGACGAAGACGAGGCGATCACCGCAACCCTGCTCGTCGCACAGCCCGCCGGCGCCGCCGCGGGCGAGCGCCCCCTGCCTCGGAACATCGCAGTGACGCTCGACGGACAGCCACTCGCTCTGCAACCCGCCGGCCAGAACGTGGGCCAGAGCGTTCAGGCAGAATTCGAAGCAGATGGCCGGCGCCGCCTCACCCTCCGTTACGAACTGCCCCTGGCCGTAACCCAAACCTTTGACTTCCATTACCCAATTTCCGAGTTGCTCGCGTGGTCCAGCGATATCAGTGGCTGGCGCGTAACCATCGATTTTGCCAACATGGAACAATGGCTGGCCCCATCGGACAGCTGGCTGCAAATATCGCCCCGTGGCTGGAAAGTGCGCGCCAACCAACTCGAGTGGCTGCGTGAGGAGCGCCCACCGACCACAGACGTACTCTTCCAGACGCTTCATCCCCAGTGGATCCAGCAGATTCGCGCTGCCCAAAACGAAATTCTTGCAAACAACCAGGTCGAATCTCAACAGCATCTGGGCGATCTGTACGCGCAACTTCACCAGGCCCCCGCACTCGGCGCCTCCGCCCGCGAACGCTTCTATGAACAGGCCCTGGCCGCCTACACACAAGCGCTGCGACTGGCCGAAGAACACATCCGGTCAGACGCTGTCCACGCCTCTGTGCGTTACCGGCTGGCGGCCCTCTACCGCAGACGCGCCATCGCCGCAGATGGCTCCGTCGATAGCGTCTATGTCGCACTCATGGTTGCGGAAGCGGAAAAAGCGCTTCCAGCCATGCCGCAAGGACCAACCCGCCTCGAACTGCAGAACTGGGTTGCCCAAGGTCTGCTTCAACAACTGCGGACGGCCCGCCTGCAGGAAAACTGGCCCAAGGCTCTGCTCCTGACCGAACAGCTGGCTCGTTTGCCCGCCGACGTCGTCGATCCGGCCACCCTCGAAGCCGAACGGCGTGCGCTCATCCTGCACGAAGTGCTGCAACAATTGAACGAAGGCAACGAAGAGGCCGCTGTTGCCCTGGTAGGAGAAGAGGTCCTTACTGGCGAGACCCTGCCCCCACCCGAGTATCGCGCGCTTTTTGCCAATTGGCAGATTACAGTTACATTGAACCAGAACGACGTATCCATCAATGCCATCGCGCATCCTAACTTTCAGAGGCGCGTCGATAGCGAGAGCGCCCTGAACACGCTGCTGAACAGTTGGTCTGCTTCCGGAGTGACAGATGTACTACTTACCGAGGAGGCCGGCGGGTTCCTTATCCAACTGGATCGACTCGACGCCCGTAAACGTCGGCTTCTGGCTCAGAACACACCCCAACAGCCCGACTGGGCACTGTTGCGCAGCGCCATTCTGGCGGCGGAACAAGAGACAACGCAAGAAACCCGCCTCCTGTGGCAGCGCACCACACAGTCGATCGATGTGGACTTTCGACCTGTTGGGGACCAATGGTACAGTATGGCTGCGTCACTGGAACGAGAAGCAGCCGCAGCCGCGGAAGCACCCGCACCTGCAGCCAATCGCGCCGAAGCCGCCGCGCTGGAAATCCGTCAGTCTCTGCGGGCGGCGCAGCATCGGCTCGAAGCGTCCCGCTGGCGGCGCCTTGTCTCCGACAGCACCGTACAGGTCGTAATAGGCGATTCGCCCGACGCGACATCTCCGCAACGGGTCTGGCTTTTGGGCCTGACAGATGCGCCGCAGCGGTTGACCAACCAGTTTGAGAGCATTATCACAGTGCGGCTCTGGCTTGCCATCGCCCTGGGGATCTTCCTCAGTTCCCTGTTTGCCGGCCTGCTGTGGCGATTGCTCTGACGTCTGAACTGTGATTGAAGCGCTTGCCGGATTGGCAGGCTCCGATCCACTACCACTTCGTTAACATAAAATCGACTGGTGGTCGTCTGCCTGGCAACCTGATAACATAACTATGCGTGATCAAAAGAGCACCTCACTCCTCCCAAATGCACAGGAACCCGCGCGTCCTGCCGCCCCTGACGATGCTGCCGATACCCTGATAGACGAGCGCGACGAATCCGGCGAACTGACCAACGCGCCCTTCGCCTATTTCCGTGAAGGGCGGGTGATCACACTCCTGCTGCTCGGCGGCATCTATCTCATCCTGGCGCTCTCACTCAGTGCTGCCGGTTGGACGGGCGCTATGAGCATGAGCATGTTGGTAGCTGTCGTCCTGGGCGCGCTGGCAATGGGCGCATTGATCTCTTTCAGCCGCTTTGACAGCTTCTTCATGCTTTCCCACAGCTTTGCGACCGGGTTGGCATGGGTCTTCTATCTGATGACCTTTCTCGTGGAAGACGAGCAGCGGGTGCAGGCTTTCATCGATAAGGGAATCCCCGTCCTGCAGGCCAGAGCCTACTTCCTGCTCGAACGCTGGCTCGAATGGATCGAGGCCGCCATCAACCAGCAAGCCAGCAACGACAACGTTGTCTTCATCTTCGAAATCGGCTTTCTTGTCTGGTGGCTCACCTACCTGGGCGTCTGGTCGGTCTTCCGGCACGGCCATGTCTGGCGCGGCGTCCTGATGGCCGGCATCGCGCTCCTGGTCAACACGCACTACGCACCGGTATCGGTGATGGGATTCCTGGTTGCATACTGCATTGCCGCGCTGCTGCTCCTCGCCTGGACCACTCTCATCGACCATCGCCAGCGCTGGCGCGCCGATAGCATCTATTTCAGCGAGGACATCAACTTCGACTTTATGCGCTCCGGCTTCATGTATACAATGGCCGTGATCGCCCTCGCCTTCATCGCCCCCAACATGGGGCGCAGTCTCCCCTTCCATGACCTGCTGCAGCCCGTCAACATGCGCTGGGAGGCGGCCATGCAGGAGTGGAACCGCCTCTACCAGGGACTGAATCGGCAGACCCGGGCGGTCCAGACAGGTTTTGGCCGCACCTTGACCCTGGGCGGCGAACGCGTCGTCGGCGACCGCCTTATCATGGAAGTGGACGCGGGGGCAGGTCGCTACTGGCGGGCCGTTGCCTTCGACCGTTTCACCGGCCGGCAGTGGATCAACACCGCCGAGGGCGAGGTCAATTACCGTTCCAATCAGTCTATCCCAACGACGCTGTGGTCCGCCCGCGCTCCGGTCACTCAGACCATCACCATTCGTACGCCAACCGGGAATATCCTACTCGCCATGCCGGATGTCGTGCAGGCCAGCATCCCGCTGGCCGCGCTTGAGCAGCCGCTTGCCTATGCCAATCCGGCCGATTCGGCTTCGACAAACCAGGATGATACCGAACTGACGTGGGCGCGCTCCAGAATCACGCTGGAGCAGGGCGACAGCTACCAGGTCGTCAGTAACTATACCACCGTCACCGTGCGGGAGTTACGCGAGGCGGGCATTGTCGAATATCCAGCGCAGGTTCTTACCCGCTACCTCCAACTCCCCATCAGCTTTTCGCCCCGCATCACCGAGTTGGCCGAACGCGAAATGGCCAACGCGTCCACGACCTACGACAAGGTCAAAGCGCTGGAGCGATTTCTGCGTGCTTTCGACTACGACGAAGGCATTCCCGCGCCGGCCGCGGATGAAGACCCGCTGGAGTATTTCCTGTTCGACATCCAGCGCGGCTATTGCGACTACTACGCCTCGGCCATGGCGGCCATGCTGCGCAGCCAAGGCATACCCGCCCGTACGGCCAGCGGCTACGCCGAAGGAACCCTCGATCCTGAGACCGGCACCTATCTGATTACAGAACGCGACGCGCATACCTGGGTGGAGGTCTACTTCCCCCAATACGGCTGGATCGAGTTCGAGCCGACCGCCGGCGAGAGCATTCTGGACCGCCCTTCGGGAGCAGAGCTCCAGGACAGCGGGATAATCCCCGGTATGGATGACTTCTCACTCGAAGACGAGGATTTTCTGTTTGATGACGCGCTGGACTTTGAAGAAGAGTTTCCCCAGGACATCGCCGGCCCGGTTACGGGTATCGGCGGCCTCCAAACTCGTTCCCCTCTCGTCACAACCAGTTTCGCCGTGGTAATTCTGACACTTATTGCGGGCGTCTGGCTACTGCGCCGCCGCATGTATCAGGGTCCCAAAGCCTTTTTGCAGGAACCGCAAATCTACTATGAACGGCTGCTGAACTGGACTGCACGGCTGAAGATGCCGCTGCGCCAGCGACAGCCGCAAATTCTCTCACGTTCGCCGAATGTCCCAAACCCGCAGCAGATGCCGAGCGAGATTCTGCGGCGGGCGCCCGCCGAGCAGGCGTTGACGCCTTATGAACGCGAGGCCCAACTTGCAGAGGGTCTTCCCCAGGGCAGCCCGTTCATCCGCCGTATCATCGAAATCTACGTTCAGTTCCGCTATGCCCCCCGCCCGGAGCATCTTGGGGACGAAGTCCGGCACGAGCTGAACGACAACTGGCGCCAACTTCGCCCCGTACTGTTGAAGGCATGGCTGCAGCGAAGATTCAGTTGGCGCGCCTCTGCCGGGCAGAATTAGAGGAAATAGGTACTACGCAGCCATCCACAATGCGCGACCATGCAGAGCAGCCGCGCCTTGGTGCTCTGACAGTTTGCGATCACTGTCCTCTGCAATTTTGGCGGTCGGGCCTTCGGCCCTCCCTTGTGCAGGGGCTGCGCCCCCGCAACGCCCCCCTACAAAACCATCGCTCACCGACCGTGTGTGCGCATTCCAGCAGTGCCGCTCCACCAACGTGGCTGCCGCCAACCGAATGCGCAATGAGATAGCCCGAATGTCGGCAGGGGTGGAGGACCGGTTAAGGCGGGCACTGCATTTGGATTAGTAGTTACAGGAAATATTCGAAGCGTCTTACACGGTTGCCAGGGACCGGCAACCGCAACTATCCGGAGCGGGCTGCTCCAGTCGGGCGCAGAAGCACCACCTGCGTCTCCTCCGGCAAACTGCTCTTAGTCAGCTTGAGCGTATCCGTCACTTCAGGATCGCTGATACCCAACTCATTGAGAAAGCGGTCCACCGGCTCCAAAGATTCAGACAACTCGCCGCGCAGACTCTCGTGCCGGTATTGCATCGGTACGACGATGCGCGGGTCCAGCTGGCTGATCACCTCGGCAATACGCGAAACGTCCGGAATATGCGGTCCGCTCACAGGCGCCAGCAGCACGTCGATATCGCCCAGCTCCTCCCCGCCGACGCTGGCCGGGACCTGTCCCAACTCTCCCAAATGACCGACTGTCAGGCCGTCGAAGTCCAGAAAAAAGACGACGTTGCGTGTACCGTTCAGGGAGGTCGACAGGCCTGTCACCAGCACCTGTTTCACCTCGTAGTCACCAGGGCGGCGCAGGATCTTCGGCTCCCCGCCGCCAACACCTGTATCTTGGACTTGGGCAGACGAGTCACTGCTGATGGTCACAATATCGGCCTGCATCTTGGGCAACTGGATGCCCGTGGCCTTCCTGCTTAACGGGTCGCAGATCGCGGTGACGCGGCGCTCTCGCAGACGAAAGCAGGAGAAACCATACCAGGTGATGTCCACAGTTCTGTCCTTTCTTATGTGCCAAAAGCTCTGATGATTCAGCGCAGAGCCGCTCTCCGAATAATGCAGCGTCGCCGCGCCCGCTGTTGTCTTTCCGCAGTCCGGAACCAGGCTCGTAACGCATAACGATCATACATCACCAGTACGCCTCCCCCCAAAGCGCGGGCGATCTCCATAGACGACCACCTCTTCGACGCAGCCCCTTCTGTCGTTTCCCGACTGCCCAGCCGTAATCGACTCACAACCCTGAACAGGCAAGCAAAGGCCCTCTCTCCCCTCTCTTCTGTCCTTTTGGGCGGTCGGGCCTTCGGCCCTCCCTTGTGCAGGGGCTGCGCCCCCGCAACGCCCCCCTCTGTCTACCCGCCGTACTGGTTCTTCCCCACCACTGTGGCATGCCGGCAGTGCGTCACACCCAACCTGGCGGCTGCCAACCGCATCCGCAGCCAGCTAGCCTGAATCGCGGCGGAGACCACCGGCTGGCCGCGACAGACACTCTATGTGGCTTTGTAGTTACGGCGTTTCTTTGCTCATTGTCTGCTCAAGCACTATCATAACCGCACTGTACCGTTTTCTGCTCTCGGTAGTCACCCGTCTGGCCACTGAAAACAGGAAGCGCTAAGAATTGTGATGCGCGATACGTCGGAGAAACCTCCTATGGACGAACAGTCTGTGCGTCAAGTAGTAACTGCCCGCTTTTATCAGTCGCTGGCCCAAAGTGATGTCGAAATCACCGCAATTCCTCAAGCCCAGCTGCAAACCATCGTCAACGCGCTGGCCGACGGCGTCTTTGCCGTTCTCGATGAGGTGGAAACCGAAGCCGATCATCCCTTCACCGCCACAGAATCGCCCGCGAGTGACCCTAAGGAGCGCGATTCGGAATCCCCTGCAGCGTACTCCTCCGATGCCGCCGCCGACGACCTCGAATCCGAGGAACTGCTCTGGTCAGGCCGGCCCTACCTTTCGATCGGTACTCGCTACGAACTGACTACCCAACGAGTACGGCTAATTCGCGGTCTGCTTGGCCGCAATTACCACGAGATCGAGCTGGTGCGCGTACGCGATACTTCGGTGACCCAACATCTCGGTGAAAGGGCACTGAACGTGGGCGATGTCACGATCACAAGCGCCGATCCCAGCCATCCTGAATTCACGCTCCACAACGTCAAAGATCCGATGGAGGTACGGGAACTGATCCGTAAGGCCACCATGCAGGAACAGAAGCGGCGCGGCCTCCACTATCGCGAGGAGATGTAGCGGTGACCTCCACGGCAGCTGCAGAACAGACCCAACGCCAGGAAGAGGAGATGCCGGTCGCGAAAACGCCCCTCTTCGAATTAGCCCGCCAGGCCGGCGAACTGGCCCTGACGATGCAACAGGATGGTCTGCGTTCAATCCATTCCAAGTCAACGCCCAATGACCTGGTCACCGAGGCCGACCTCGCCTGCGAGACACTGATTCGCGACCGACTGGCCTCCCTCACACCCGATTTCGGCTTCTGGGGCGAAGAAAGCGATGAACAGCCGGATGACGAGTATTTTTGGCTGGTGGATCCCATCGACGGCACGATCAACTTCGCCGCCGGCGTGCCCTGGTTCGGCATCAACATCGCCCTCATCCATCGTGAAAAGACCCTGTTCGGTCTCTCGCTGATCCTGCCGCAATTCGATCTCTTTTGGGCGCAGGCCGGCCAGGGCGCCTTTCTCAGCCGCCAAAACGGCGAGCAGCAGCGCCTGCAGGTCAGCCAGGCATCCTCGCTGGCGGACGCGCTGCTCACGACCGGCTTCCCTTACCACCGCGCGGTCAACGAGGACAACAACGCCGCCGAATTCGCCCGTATCATGCCGATCTGCCGCGGCGTAAGGCGCATGGGCGCCTCCTCGGCCGATCTGGCCTACGTGTCCGCCGGCGCCTTCTCAGCCTACTGGGAGGGATGGATCCAGCCGTGGGATGTCGCGGCCGGCGTCCTGCTTGTGAACGAGGCGGGCGGCCTCGTCACCAACTACGCCGGCGCGCCCTTCCGCCTGACCGACCATAGCATCATCGCCAGCAACGGCCAGCCGGGCGTCCACGAATCATTGCTGCAGGCAATACAAGAGGCTCGCGCCGGCAGGTTCTGAGATTCCCGCGGTTCGTGACGGCCCCTTCAGAACTCAAATCCAATGCTGACGAGCCTGCTCGTTGGCTGATCGCCGGCAGAAAACGACATCCATTTTCTGCTTGCTTATTTCCATTTCCTTGTTGACCTTTGCGCAGGTGCATTTGACAGGGCAGGTATGGACCATAATACTAGAGGGCAAATGCTGGATCGGATACAGTCCCAAATCCGTGACAGTCGCAATCAACATGAAATGCAGCATTGAGGGATGTCCGGGAGAATACGAAGCGAGAACAATCACACATACGGTCCGGCGCCATGGGCAGGTCGTTGTCATCGACCATGTTCCTGCTGATATCTGTACTGTCTGTGGAGACGCGCTCCTGCAGCCAGGCACTGTCCGCAAGATTGAGAGCCTGCTCCAGGAAAAACGCCAACCGGCACAGACTGTGCCTCTTCACGAATTCATGTAATCCGAGCACTCAGCATTCAGGTGGCGGCAAACCACCGGATGATCATCATCAGATTAGTATCCGCTTTCAGGAAAGGCAGTAATGACGGACAAGAGATCGGTGCAAGAGCAGTTCGGCGCCCATGCGCGGACCTATATCACCAGCCGGCCCCACGCCAAGGGCGCCAGTCTCCAACGGCTGGTCGAACTGGTCGAGCCGCAGCCGCACTGGCAGGCGCTGGACATCGCCACCGCCGCCGGCCACACCGCCTTCGCCTTCGCCCCCCACGTCGCCCATGTGCGAGCGACCGACATCACGCCGGAGATGCTGACTGTCGCCCGCGAACAGACCGCGACCCGCGGCATCGAAAACGTGACCATCGAGCACGCCGACGCCGACAACCTGCCCTATGCAGACGGTCAGTTCGATCTCCTCACCTGCCGCATCGCGCCCCACCACTTCCCCGACGTCGGCGCTTTCCTGCGCGAGTCCGTGCGCGTGCTGCGCCCCGGCGCCATCCTGGCAGTCGTCGATAACGTCGTACCAACTGGCGTCGCCGGCGATTTTGTCAACGCCTTCGAGAAACTGCGCGACCCCAGCCACGGCCGCTGCCTCAGCACGGAAGAGTGGCTGGAAGGCTACTCGCAGGCCGGCCTGGAACTGACCCAGCACGAAATCCTCGAAAAACAGATGGTCTTCGAAGATTGGGCCGCACGCCACGACCCGGTAATGCAGTCCTACCTGCGGGCCCTCCTCTGGCACGGCCCCCCCGAGACGCAAGAGTTCCTCCATCCCCGCAGCGAGGACGGCCGCACGCTCTTTCACCTGCAAGAAGGGTTGTTCATCGGCCTCAAACAGGACTAGACGGCGGGGGCCGACCCGGGGGGAGAAAAGGCAAATCTCACTTTTCCCTCCTCTCTGTTTCACGCCGGATCTGCTACGGATCGGGGCTGAAAGGAAGGCGCCATGGCCGGTCGGTCAATACCCTCTGCAGCGATTCGGAGTTCACTGCACCGTCTGAGCCAAAAGGCGACACTCCGAAACTGAATTCTACCCCACCCTGTTAACAACCCCTATGTCGACGGCTGAACTTCACTCACGCCTATCTGAGCGTTTCGCAGCATATACCTTGAATGGGCCGAAACAAACTACACCAATCGTCATGCCTGTCCACCAGGGGAGTAGAAACGCCAGCAAACCGCCAGGCCAATGTGGAATCAGATCGGAAAAATGAACACTGAGCATGTAGAGAATGCCGACAGCTATGGTACCGCCAAATCCCATAGTCAGAATAGAAAGTACTTGGGGCCGGTATTTCTCAATAGCGCTCCGCCCTACACTTATGCAGGTCTTCAACGGTAGCCGAACCCTTTCCCAAAGCTGCAAATCGGTTGTGGGCACAGATGTCATATTAGCCGAACACGCGTATCCGCAGCAAGCAAAAAAGTCACACAAGGCCCTACCCGGCCCGGCTCCATTTAACGCCCATTCCTTGCCCATTCCCCTGTTATGCAGTAGGCTTACGTCTGGTAACAGATAATCATGGCTGTCTGTGTTGCCGGGTCAGAATGTCCCCCGCTGAGCAGACAGTCACTTAGTTAAAAGAATCTCCGGAACCGAAGGAATCTACATGACAGAAATACGCTTTGGCACCGATGGCTGGCGCGGACGCATGGCCGATGACTACACTTTTGCCAATGTGCGCCGCTGTGCCCAAGGCTTTGCCAACTGGCTATTGGACGGGGGCTATGCCTCCCAAACGGTCGTCGTCGGTCACGACAAACGCTTCCAGGGCGAGTCTTTCGCCGCCGCGGTGGCAGAGGTGCTGGCTGCCAACGGCCTCCAGGTCCTCCTGATAGACGGGGCCGCGCCCACGCCGGTGATCAGCTTCGCCGCCGTCGACAACAACGCCGTCGGCGCCGTAAACATCACCGCCAGCCACAATCCGCCCGAGGACAACGGCTTCAAAGTGCGCGACGCCAGCGGCGGCGCGGTGCCGCCGGACGGACTGGCCGAAATCGAAGCCCGTATTCCCGATACGAGCGGAGTCCGCAGCACGCCTCTGGACGCCGCCCTGGCTCAAGGCACCGTAAGCTATCTCCAGCCCCAGGCCGCCTATCTAGCCCATCTGACCAGCCTGATCGACGTCACCCGCATCCGCGACGCCGGCCTCAAGATCGTCGTTGACAGCATGTGGGGCAACGGCGCCGGCTGGCTGACCGAGATCCTCGGCGGTGGCAAGACTGAAGTCATCGAAATCCACGCGCAGCGCAACCCGATATTTCCCGAAATGGCCCGCCCCGAACCGATCCCCCCCAACGTCGACGCCGGCCTGGCCGTCGCCCGCTCCGTCGAGGCCGACTGCATCTGTATTCTCGACGGCGACGCAGACCGCTGCGGCTTCGGCGACGAGAACGGCCAGTTCGTCGACCAACTGCGCGTCTACGGGCTGCTCGCCTACTATCTGCTCGAGATTCGCGGCGAACGCGGCGCGATTGTCAAAACCCTCAGCACGACCTCGATGCTCGATAAGCTGTGCGCTGCCTACGACGTGCCCTTGGTAGAGACCGGCGTCGGCTTCAAATACGTGGCGCCGGCCATGGTGGAACACAACGCGCTCATCGGCGGCGAGGAAAGCGGCGGCTACGCCTTCCGCGACCACGTACCGGAACGCGACGGCATCCTGTCCAATCTCTGCCTGCTGGACCTGATGGTGCGCACCGGCAAGAGGCCGACCGAGCTGCTTCAGCTACTCTTCGAGAAAGTCGGCGAGCACTTTTACGACCGGATCGACATCCGTCTGACCGGCGCCGAAATGAAGGCCGCTGCCCAGCACACACTCGACAGCGTCGATATCAACGGGCGTACCCTGGGCGGCATCGCCATCACCGAACGCATCACTGTCGATGGCTACAAATTCCTGATGGAGGATGGGGGCTGGCTGCTTGTGCGCTTCTCCGGCACCGAGCCGTTGATCCGGATCTACACGGAGACGACCCGCAAGGAAAAAGTTGCGGCGATCCTCGCCGATGGCCAAAAACTGGCGGGCCTGTAGCAGCGGGAACGCCTACCAATTTCCCGTTCCTTCCCTTAGCCTTTCAGACGTCTGACGAGCTTTCATACAGTGGTACTATGTGATAAAATTAACAAACAATGTATGCCGGAAAAAGGTCGAATGCAACTCCGCTCGCAAGTGACGCAAGTTCCGATCCGATGCGCTTCCACTTCCCCATTTGAGCGCAAATGACTGTTCCGACGCTGGTCGACAGCCACTGCCATCTGGACCTGGAGCAGTTCGATGCCGACCGGGCCGCCGTACTCGAGCGGGCACAAGCGCAAGGGGTGTGCATGATCGTCAACCCCGGCATCGATCTGGTCCACAGCCAGCAGGCCATCGCGCTGGCCGACCTGCATCCGCAGGTGTTCGCTGCGGTGGGTATCCACCCCAACAGCAGCGCTGACTTCAGTGAACAGACGCTGACAAAGTTGTCTGCGCTGGCCGAGCATCCCAAAGTTGTCGCCATCGGAGAAATCGGGTTGGATTATCACTGGGAGACTGTCTCCCGCCCAACACAGGCGCAGGCATTTCGGGCGCAGCTCGACTTGGCCGCCGAACTGGGACTGCCCGTGATCATCCATAACCGGGAAGCGTCGACCGATCTGGCACAGATCCTGGACGCTTGGGCGGCCAGCGCACGAACCCGCAACTCGCCACTGGCAAAGCGCCCCTTCTGGGGCGTACTGCACGCTTTCTCCGGCGACGCCGCGCTCGCGCAAGCGGCCTACAGTTGGAACCTCGCCATCGGCCTGGGCGGTCCGGTCACATTCAAGAACGCCCGGGACCTGCACAACCTGGCGCCGCAACTGTGCCTGGACCACCTGTTGCTCGAAACGGACGCCCCTTGGCTGACACCGCATCCGTTTCGAGGCAAACGCAATGAACCCGCCTATGTTGCCCTGGTGGCCGCGCGGCTGGCCGAACTGCTGGCCGTGCCAGTAGAGGAAATAGCTGCCCGCACGACCGCTGTCGCCCGCTCGCTCTTTGCACCGCTGGCCGGTGACCAGCAGCCGGAAACAGTCACGATGACTGCCGGCTGCCCATCGTAGGTCGCCGTACCACTGGATTAATCTGCCTGCGGCTCGCCCTATCAACGTTTTGTGACGGTATTTCATGGTTGACCAGGTTCAAGTCGAACAGCTCACCAATACGGAAGCAAGACCCTTGGCGCAGGATATGCCGCCGATGATGCCGCGTTCGCGTACACTCAGCGCGCGCGAAACATTGGCGCAAGAGAAATTTCGTCGCGCGCTGCTGACGCCCCAGGACGCGTCCGCCCTGCTGGCCCCGGTGCGCGCGCCGCTCGAGCAGGTCGAAGAGAAAATGAAAAGCGTTGACGCCGACGTGTTTGCGCCCTTGGCCAACGCCTTTCTTGAACTGATCGGCCAGGGCGGTAAACGGCTGCGGCCGGCGTTGGCGCTCCTGGCCGCAGGGCTGCAAGAGGGACGCCCCGACCCTAACAGCCCCCGCTCCCATACAGACGGAGCAAATGGAATCCCGGCTGGCGAACGTGACCCGCATGCGCTCATCGCCCTCGCCGCTGCTGTGGAGATGCTGCATACCGCCACACTCGTCCACGATGATGTCATCGACGGCGCGCTTTTGCGCCGTGACGCACCCACGCTCAACGCCTCGTGGAGCGCTGGGGCTACGGTTCTCGCCGGCGACTATATGTTCGCCCGCTCCGCCCAGTTCGCCGCCGAAACCGGCAACGTGCGCGTTATTAACATCTTCAGCGATACCCTGCGCGTTATCGTTGATGGCGAAATGCGCCAACTCTCCGATCGCAACGACTTTTACCAGGACCGCCAAGCCTACTACGATCGCATCTATGCCAAAACGGCCAGCCTCTACAGCGCGGCCACCGAAGCCGCAGCAGTTCTGGTCGGCCTGCCGCCGGATCATGTCACCGCACTGAAATCCTTCGGCTATCAATTCGGGATGGCCTTCCAGATCGTGGATGACATCCTCGATTTCGTCGGCACCGACGCCACCCTCGGCAAGCCGGTGGGAAGCGACCTGCGCCAGGGCACCTTGACTTTGCCGTTCCTCTACTACCTGCGCCAACTGCCCCAGCCGCAGAAACTGGTGAGCCGGCTGCTTCACGCCAGGCAGCGCGCCGACGACGGCGACCCCGGCATCCTGACCGCAACCGTACAGGAGATCGTTCAGGCCGTGCGCGCCAGCGGCGCCATCGAGGCTGCCCACCAGGAAGCGCTCGGCTTTCTCGATCACGCGGTTCACGACTTGGCTCCCTTCAATGAAAACCTCTGCCAGCGATCGCTTCTCGGCCTCTGCGCCTTTGTCGTGCAGCGCAGTAGCTGAACCGGGCCGGCCAGCGGCCAGAGATCAGCGAAAACGTCCGCACTACCTCCGGCAATCGGCCCTCTAGCCACCCATGAACGCGATGCTTCAACGACTTAGTGGTCGAGCGGACCCCGCCAGCAACAAGGCTCAACCTGGGGGCGAGGCCCACCCGCAAACGGACACTAGACCGCCGCCGACCGACCTGGTGATCGTGATCATCTCCTGGAACGTCTGGGACCATCTGCGCGCCTGCCTTACTTCGATCGAACAGCAGAGTATACCGATAGACGAAGGACGCGCAGAACGAAAAAAGCGCTCACACGACTCCCACTCCTCGACCCCTGTACGCCGCTTCGGACCGCGCAACGAGGCCACCCTCCAGGTCGTGGTGCTCGACAATGCCAGCGAAGACGCCACGACCTCTCTGTTACCAAGCCGCTTCCCCTGGGTGCAGACGATTTTCAGCGACGAAAACCTGGGCTTCACCGGCGGCAATAACCGCGCGCTGCAAGCGATGGGGTTCGACCCCCTGCCGCCGCCGGTCACCACAGGAGAAGTCTCTAATCAGCCCGTCGGTGATCCGGCAAAGGACGCGTCTCACCGCGCCGATGCCAAGGCCCGTTTCATCTACTTCCTCAACCCCGACACCGAACTCCTTCCCGGCAGCCTGTGGGCGCTCTACAACGGCATAAACGAAGACGAAACGATCGGTGCAATCGGACCGCAACTGCGCTACACGGACGGCGCGCTGCAGAGCAACCGCCGGCGTTCCCCCGGCCCCCTCACCGGCTTCTTCGAGAGCACCTGGCTGGAGCAACTGTTGCCCCGCAATCCATGGACCCGCAGCTATCACCTCGCCAATTGGCCGGCCGACTCCCGCCAGGATGTCGACTGGCTCGTCGGCGCCGCGCTGCTCGTACGGGGCGATGTATTGGCCGCGCTCGGCGGATTCGATCCGCAGTTCTTCATGTACAGTGAAGAGACCGACCTCTGCCGCCGCATCAAGCATGCCGGCTGGCGCGTCGTCTACGACCCGGCCGCTATCGTCATCCACGCAGAGGGCCGCAGCAGCGGCCAGATCAGCGCCCAGCGCCACATCCTCTTCAACCGCAGCAAGGTGCGTTACGCCCGCAAATGGCATGGCCCCCTGTGGGCAGAGCTGCTGCGGCGCTATCTGCTCCTCGAATTCCGCCTGCAGTTAGCCAGCGAGTCGGTCAAAGCGTTCCTGGGCCATAAACGAGACCTGCGCCGCGACCGCATCGCCGCCTACCGCGACGTGCTGAAAAGTGGACTGGAATAGAGCGCATCCCTCCTCCCCATTCTTTCTATCCCCCCGTCTCTTCGTGTAAGATGCTGCTGAACGCGCTGACACTTCATTCTGTCAGCGCACCAAACCAGGAGAATCCTCAGTGGCCCGATTTCAAACCAAGCCGATCAGCGGCGCTCGCGACTTCCTCCCCCTGGATGTGCTGCGCCGGAATTACGTCATCGATGTGATCGAACGCGTCTACCAAAGCTACGGCTTTGAACCGCTCGACACACCGGTCATGGAACGACTGGACACCCTGCTCGGCAAGTACGGCGAAGAGGGAGATCAGCTGATCTTCCGCGTCGCCAAGCGCGGCGCCAAGCTGCAACGCGCCCTCGCCGACTCCCCAACCGAAGACGAAATTGCCGACGCCGGCCTGCGCTACGACCTGACCGTGCCGCTCGCCCGCATCGTCGCCGAATACAGCAATCAACTGCCCCGTTACTTCAAACGCTACCACATCGCGCCCGTCTACCGCGCCGACCGCCCTGCCAAGGGCCGCTTTCGCGAGTTCTACCAGTGCGACCTCGATGTGGTCGGCTCCTCCAGCCAGCTCGTCGAAGCCGAGGTTCTCAACGCCGGCGCCCAGGTCCTTCAGGAACTCGGCTTCCGCGGGCGCGACGAGTCCGGATTCCAGCTGCGCCTCAACCACCGCGGCGTGCTGCGCGGCCTCATGGAGGTGACCGGCGTGCCCGCAGAACTGGAGTCGGACGCACTCGTGGCCGTCGACAAACTGGATAAGATCGGTCTGGAAGGCGTGGAAAAGGAGCTGGGCGCACGAGGCCTCGATCAGGAGGCAACGACAGCCCTTCTGGAACTGATGGCCGCCGCCCCGGAGGATACGGACGCGTCTCTCTGCTGGCTGGAGGAAAAGCTGGCAGGCTCCGCCAGCGGCGCACAGGCAGTGGCCGAACTGAAAAACGTGGTGGCGCTAACGCAGACAGGCCCGGCCGGCGCCCACATCCTCATCGACCCCTACCTGGCACGCGGTCTGAGCTACTACACCGGGCCAATCTACGAGATCGAATTCCCCACCTTGAGCGGCTCCGGCGGCGCCGGCGGACGTTACGACGATCTGATCGGCATGTTCAGCAACCGCTCGATCCCCGCCTGCGGCTTCAGCCTGGGCCTGGAACGGATCCTCCTGATCATGGAGGAGCGCGGCCTCTTCCCGCAAAAATTGGCCGGACAACCCCAGGTACTGATTACCAATTTCGACCGGGAGACACTGGCCGAAAACGTAGAGTTGGCACATGCGCTGCGCGAGGCCGGTCTGCGCGTCGATCTCTACCCTGACAACGACAACCTGGGTCGGCAGTTCCGATATGCCGAAGACCGCAACATCCCGGTTGCTCTCCTCTTGGGCGGAGACGAGATGGCGGCCGGCACCGTCACCGTCAAAAACCTCATCAACGGCGAGCAGGAGACTGTGGCGCGCGCAAAGGTGGCCGATCACTTGAGCCAATGACGCCGTCCGGGCTTGTGAGACATCTTCGGCAACAAGGCCAATACCGACTTCTGTAGTTTCTACCATCTCTCATAAAACGTGGTATAATCGGTCAGTAATTCCCTTTCGCACCAACGCCACAATAAAGTTCATGTGCCCCCTTTTCTGGACTCGCGGTTGAAAGTACCCATAAACTTCACTGAGGAGAGAACTATGAAGCAATCAGTATTGAGTCGACGTAAGTTCTTGCAGTTGACAGCCGGCGTGACCGTTACTTCGGCTTTGGCGGCTTGTGTAGCCCCGACCGCGCCCGCAGCCGATAGCGGTGATGCAGCGATGGCTACTACGACCATCGACATTTGGGCCTATCCCCGCACGGAAAATGACGGGGACATCGTCTATGACCCCCTGAATGAGGGCTTCCATGCAGCCCATCCTGACATCATGGCGCAGGTCGAGGTACAGCCCTGGGGTGGCCGTCGCGAGAAACTCTACGCCGCGGCCGCAGCCGGCGAGGCGCCCGATATCTGGGATGCAACCACCGATACGGTGCCGGCCTATATCACAAAAGGCGTGATCCTTGGTCTTGACGATCTCCTGTCCGCCGAGGATCTGGCCGACTTTGGCGCCGCTGAAATCGATGCGGCCAGCATGGACGGCGTCCTCTACATGCCGCTGTTCGAGGCCGAAGTCAACGGCATCGCCTACAATGGTGGCCTGCTCTCAGAACTGGGCTATGACCCGGCCACCGCGGCCTTCGGGACCTGGGACGAGCTCCATGAACTGGCTGCACAAGCCGCAGAAAATAACTGGTACCTGGAAAACCTCAGTACCTTTAACTGGGGTGAATTCCTGGTCACCGTCCATGAAGCAGGCGGCCAGGTCTATGCGGACGACCGCACCACCTCCAATTTCCTTGAACAGCCCGTCATCGATGCCCTCACCCGCTGGGTCACCGAGTATGAGAATGGCTGGGTCCCGCTGGAATACGCCATCGGCAGCGTCGATGAACAGGGCGGCCTCCCCGATTACTGGTTGTCCCTGGAGCAGGTGACTGGACGCAGAGAAGATGCAGCCTGCGTTCAGGACGTGGAAGCAAACCCGGATCTGGAGTATGTGATCGGCCACCCGCGCAGCATCGACAGTTCAGTTACCCCCGTCTCCGGTATCGTTTCGGGACAGGGATGGGCCGTCACCAGTCAAAGTGACGCCGTCGATGCCGCCGTAACCTGGGTTAAGTATATGCTCAAACCGGAACAGGTCGGGACACGCGCCAATCTGGCAGGCACGACCCCCGTCGGCAACGAAGCCAAGGGATTCTGGAACCCTGCCCCCTGCACAGCCGAGTACGTAGACCGTTTCGGACCGTTGCTGTTCGCCGGTGTCGACACCAATACCCTCTGGCAGGAGAGCAAGGTTGTCGCCGGCCCGCAATTCCAGGCCGCCATTCTTGGGCAGGCCACAGTCGAAGAAGCATTGGAGACCATCAAGACGGAGATCGATGCGCTCCTGTTGGAACAATATGGCTAGCGGAGCCATCTCCGCCAAAATAAGCCCAACATAGATCGCAGAGATGCTGAGAAGCGGGACAGCCTCCCATCTCAGCATCTCTGCGGTTTTTCGTTCGGAATGGAGAAATTGATCATGGCCGCTGCGAGCCCATCCCAGCGCGCAACCTCCCAATTCCTCAGAAGATTACGGCGTTCCCTGCCTTGGTACCCCTTTATCATCGTCAACACCGTAATCTTTCTCGTATTCAACTTAGTCCCCTGGATCTCGATGTTCCGTTACAGCGTCCTGAAGACCGACCTGCTTTCGACGCGTGAATTTGTGGGGCTCGATCACTTCGTGACCATGTTGACCGATGCCAAGCTCCACAAGGCCATGCTCAACACAGTCTGGTTTACGGTCATGTATATCCCGCTGTTAGTGGCGGTTTCACTCGGGGTTGCGGTGCTGGTAAACCGGCCATTGCGGGGTATGAAGGCGTTTCGCGCCCTCTACTTTCTTCCCAATATTACCTCTGTGGCTGTCCTTTCCTTGATCTTTCGTCGCTTCCTTTCCCCGCGTCCCGATGGCCCCATCAACTTTCTCATCGGCCTTGTCGGCATTCCGCCCCAGAAATGGCTGATCGATGTGAATCAGGCCATGCCCAGCATTGTCGGCATCAGCCTGTGGGAGGCGTTTGGTTACTTTATGGTCATCTGGCTGGCCGGTCTGCAGGCCATCCCCAGTGAA
Organism: Caldilineaceae bacterium; assembly: GCA_965116395.1. Lineage (GTDB taxonomy): Bacteria > Chloroflexota > Anaerolineae > Caldilineales > Caldilineaceae > Bin5. Next base: position 1,514,963 of record OZ220684.1, on the reverse strand, counting down.
CTCTATGATGCCGCCAAAGTGGATGGCGCCAACGGATGGCGCCTGCACCGTTACGTTACCATTCCACTGCTACGCCCGACCGCAGCCTTTATCATCGTGATCGCCACCATTGGCGCTTTGCAGGTCTTCGGTTCAATTTTCATCTTGACGGGCGGCGGGCCAGTCAACGCGACGACGACAGTGGTCTACCAAATCTACAGCGAAGCCTTCAACTTTGGCCGCTTCGGTTACGCGTCCGCGTTGTCGATCCTCTTCTTTGTTATCATTCTGATCGTCGCCCTGATTCAATCCCGATATCTGCGTTTTGGTGAAGACATATATTAGCTGATCTGTAAGGAGAATTGCCGGTCATCGGGGATAGCCCTTGTCGAAAGAGACCGGCGCCCGACTCTCTGTCTTGGAACGATCCAATGGAGCTCTCCAGATGTCTGTTTCCGAAACCAGCAGCCCATCAGTCGAAAAACGCAACCCGATTCGAGAGACGCTCATCTATATAGCGATGACGGTGGTGGCGCTCACAACCGTTGGGCCGTTTCTGATCATGATTTCGGTATCCTTAACTGAGAATATCCGCTTTATCACCTTCCCAGTCGAACTGATCCCAACGCCGATTACTTTGGAGAATTTCCAGCTACTCTTTGCCAGGACAGATGCGTTGCGCTGGCTCTTCAATAGTGTCTATGTCGCGTTCGTATCAACGCTGGGCGGAGTGATCACATCGAGCATGGCCGGATTTGCCTTTGCCAGGGGCGACTTCTGGGGCAAGACCGTTATCTTTACGCTTTTTCTGGGCATTCTAATCATGCCCGATACAGCTCTGATCGTGCCGCAATTTGTCGTTCTCTCGCAATTGGGGCTGGTGAACTCCTACACGGCTCTGATCGGACCCTGGTTTGCATCCATCTTCGGTACCTTCTTGCTGCGCCAGGCATACCTGAGCATTCCCCGTGATTATGACGATGCCGCTACTATCGATGGCGCCAATCTCTGGCAGACCTGGTGGCGGGTGCTGATGCCACAGGTCGTGCCCGCTATGGCGACGCTGGCCGTCCTGCGCTTTATGGGCAACTGGAACTCATTTTTCTATCCCATGATTGTTACATCCAAATCAGATATGCGCACCCTTACCGTCGGTCTTGGTACTGTCGCGCGCTCCGGCGGAGATGCAGGATTGGATATGTCGGGCGCGGTGCTCGGCTTCCTGCCGACCCTGCTCGTCTTCATACTCATGCAGCGCTATATTATCCGTGGCATCTCACTCAGTGGCGTGAAAGGCTGACACTCTCGCATGACGCAAAAACGAAAAATCCTCTATCTGCCCCCGACTGGCCTCTCCGAAGATATCCTCTCCCCAGAGGCTGTCTCCATACTGGAGTGCCTGGGCACCGTGATCTGGAACAAGCTGGACCGCAACTACACAGACGATGAACTGCTTGAGATGATCCCGGGCGCCGCCGTCGTCGTCACCTCCTGGGGATCCCCCCAGATCACCGAGGAGCATGTCGCCGCAGCTGATGACCTGCAGATCGTCGGCCATGCCGCCGGCTCGGTCAAAACGCGGTTGGCGCCGTCCGGTCATGAACGCGGCATCGTCCTGCTCAGCGCTGCCGACGTCATCGCCGAGTCCGTCGCCGAGTACACCCTCTGGGCCATGCTCAGCGGACAGCGCAATCTCTTCCCCTACGAAAAAGTCATGAAGGAGGAACGCGGCTGGAAACCCGCCCACAACTGGCCCGGTCACTCCCTGTATTCCAAAAAAGTAGGGCTCGTCAGCGCCAGCATGGTCGGCCGCCGCGTCATCGGTCTTCTCAAGCCCTTTGACTGCGATGTGACCGTCTACGACCCTTATCTGAGCGAAGAAGACACCCAACTGCTCGATGTTCGCAGCGTCTCCCTGGAAGACCTCTTTGCCGACTCCGACATCATCTCGGTGCACGCCCCGATCACGCCCGAAACCAGAAAGATGATCACCGGCGCCCACTTCCAGTCGATCCGCGACGACGCACTCTTTGTCCACACTGCTCGTTCCTGGGTGCTGGATCAGGATGCTCTGCTCGCCGAGTTGCAGAAGAACCGCTTCAACGCCTATATCGATGTCTTCGAGCCGGAACCCTTGTCCCCCGACCATCCCATACGCGATCTCGACAACGTCTTCCTGTCCCCCCATGTTTCCGGCCACACCGTCGAGAACCGCATGCGCCTTGTCGAGGAGATCGTGCGCGACATCGAGCGTTTCTTCAACAACGAACCGCTGCGGCTGGTCGTCCCGTACGAGAAACTGAAGATTATGGCCTGACGCCGACCAATGGCGGCCGGTAACTGGAATGCGAATACCGAGAAATGGGGATAACGATGTTGCCTAAGCATGCCCGGGCGGTGATCATCGGTGCCGGAATCGCCGGCTGCAGCGTGGCCTACCATCTGTCGCAGCTCGGTTGGCGCGAAATCGTCGTCGTCGATCAAGGCCCGTTGTTCGAGACCGGCGGCTCTACCTCACATGCGCCGGGCCTCGTTTTCCAGATCAACGCTTCCAAAACAATGACCGAGTTCGCGCGCCACACCGTCGACCTCTGGACCCAGATGGAGGTTGACGGCGAGCCCTGCGCCCGCCAGGTCGGCAGCATGGAAGTCGCCTGGACGCCCGAACGTCTTACCGACCTGAAACGCAAGCACGGCTACGGCCTCGCCTGGGGCGTGGACTGCCACCTGCTCAGCCCGGACGAGGCGCGCGCCCGCTTTCCCCTCCTGACCGACCGCATTTATGGCGCGCTCTACGTCCCCTCCGATATCCAGACGAAGGCCACCAGGTCGGCACAGGCGATGGCGCGTGCAGCCGAGCGAACCGGCGCCGAATTCTTCGGTGGCATCAAAGTGACCGGCTTCGGCATCGCCAACGGGCGCATCACCGCCGTGCATACAACGCACGGTGACATCGAGACCGAACTCGTCGTCGCCGCAACCGGCATCTGGGCGCCCAAGGTCGGAGGCATGGCCAGCGTGCCCATCCCGCTGTCGCCGATGCAACACCTTTACGCCGTTACGACACCTCTGCCTGAACTGGCCGGCGCCACCGAGGAAATATCGCTCCCTTTCCTGCGCAACCAGGACAAGGCGATGTACTTCCGGCAGCAGGGCGAGAGCATCGGCATCGGCTCCTACCTGCACGAACCGCTCCTCGTGGACGCCGCCGAACTCCCCGACCGCGCCGTCAACGGCATGCCCCCTGCTGAAATGTCCTTCCCTCCGGACCATTTCGAGGCCGCGTTGACCGCAACGGGCCAACTGATACCCAGCCTCAAAGATGTAGAGTTGACCCGCAAACTCAACGGCATCTTCTCATTCACCAACGACGGCTTCCCCGTGCTCGGCGAATCCCCCCAGCTGCCCGGCTTCTGGTCGGCCCAAGCCGTCTGGATCACACACGCCGGCGGCGTCGGCAAGGCGGTCGCCGAATGGATCGTAGAAGGTGAACCCACAACCGACCTGCACGAGTGCGACATCCGACGCTTCCACCCGCACGCCCTCAGCCGTCCCTACGTCCGCGCCCGCGCCGCGCAGCAGTACCGCGAAGTCTACGACATCATCCACCCGCGCCAGCAGATGACCCACCCCCGCAACCTGCGGCTGACGCCCTTCTTTGCCCGCCAGCAGGAGTTGGACGCCGTCTTCTTCGAAAATGCGGGCTGGGAACGTCCCCAGTGGTACGACGCCAACCTGGAGCTGCTCGATTCACGCCAAATATCCGGCGCAGACCGCAGCGGCTGGGCCGCGCAGGAATGGTCGCCCGCGGTCGCTGCCGAGCATGTCGCCACACGGGAACAGGTAGCGCTGTTCGATTTGACGCCCTTCGCCGTATTCGAGATGACCGGCCCCGGCGCGCTTGCCGCGTTGCAGCGCCTGGCAGCCAACGACATGGACAGAAGGGTCGGCGCCATCACCTATACCGCCATGCTGACCCCGCGCGGCGCCATCAAGTGCGACCTGACCGTCACCCGCCTGGGCGAGGAGCGCTTCATGATTGTGACCGGCGGCGGCATGGGCCTCCACGACCTCGACTGGATGAAGGAGAATCTGCCCGCCGACGGCTCGGCCATCTTGACCGACATTTCCGCGGGGCAGTGCTGCATCGGCCTCTGGGGGCCGCACGCCCGCGACCTGCTCAGCCGCGTCAGCGAAGACGACTTGAGTGACGCGGGCTTCCCCTACCTCACCGCCCAGCGGATAACGATCGCAGAGGTCCCCGTGCTGGCCCTGCGCATCTCCTACGTCGGCGAGCTCGGCTGGGAGCTTTACGCCCCGTTCGAACAGGGCCTGCGCCTGTGGGATATCCTTTGGGAGGCGGGCGAACCGCTCGGCGTCCTCGCGGCCGGTGGCGGCGCCTTCGACTCGCTGCGGCTCGAAAAGGGCTACCGGCTCTGGGGCCAGGACATCCACACCGAATACAATCCCTACGAGGCCGGCATCGGCTTCGCCGTGCGTATGGCAAAAGGCGACTTCATCGGCCGCGATGCGCTGACCAATATCCGAGCCGAAGGGACCAACCGCCGGCTCTGCTGCATGACGCTGGACGACCCGGACGCCGTCGTCATGGGCAAAGAGCCAATCATGGACGCAGACCGCGTCTTGGGCTACGTTGCCAGCGCCAACTACGGCCACACCATCGGCCGCGGCATCGTCTACGGCTACCTGCCCAGCGACTACGCCGAGGAGGGAACCAGCGTGGATATTCTCTACTTCGGCGAACGTCTTCCCGCAACGGTCACCCGCGAGCCTCTATTCGATCCGCGAGGCACAAAAATGAAAGCATGAACGCCAAGATATAAGTCCTCTCAAGGGGGCGACTGCTCACTAAAAACTAGAAACACAAAACTAAAAACTCAGAACCACCGGAGCTTCTCAACATGTCACAAACCCTACTCATCGACGGTCTCAAGCACCGCCGCCTGCCCATTAACCTGCGCCAGAGCGGCAACAGCGATGCCCGTATGCTCATCTCAACCCGCATCAGGAAGTCGCCCTGGTGGCACCTGTCCAAGGCCGCCGGCTGCTGGGCCTACACCACCTACAACCACCAGTACCACCCCCGCGCCTACATCAAACCCGAAGACGGCGGCATGCTCGCCGAGTACAAATTCCTGACCGAGCACGTCAGCATGTGGGATGTCGCCGTCGAACGCCAGATCCAGGTCAAGGGCCCCGACGCCGCCGCCTTCGTCGACTATGTCATCACCCGTGATGTGCACACACTGATGCCGAACATGCGCGCCCGCTACGTGATCCTCTGCAACCAGTACGGCGGCATCATCAACGACCCGGTGCTCCTGCGCGTAGCCGACGACGAATTCTGGTTCAGCATCTCCGACTCCGATGTACTGCTCTGGGCGCAGGGCGTCAATTCCACCGGCAGATTCAACGTTGACATTCACGAGCTCGACGTCTCTCCGGTCCAGATCCAAGGCCCCAAGTCGGCCGCGCTACTGGAGAAGATGGTCGGCCCCCACGTCCGTGAGATGCCCTACTATAGCCTGATCCACGACACGGTCAACGGCCACCCGGTTACAATCTCGCGCACCGGCTTCTCCGCCGAGGTCGGCTTCGAGATCTACCTGCACAACGCCATGCTTCACGCCGACGACGTCTGGCCTTACATCCTTGAGCAGGGCGAGGAGTTCAACCTCGGCGTGATCGCGCCCAGCCACATCCGCCGCCTGGAGGCGGGAATCCTCTCCTACGGCCAGGACATGGACATTGAGAACAACCCCTACGAAGTGCGGCTAGGCTGGCAGGTGGACCTGGACAAAGGTGACTTCATCGGCAAAGAGGCGCTTACCCGCATCAAGCAGGAGGGCGTGAATCAGCGGCTGGTCGGCCTGCGCGTCGGCGGCGAGCCGATCGTCTGGTACAACGAGGATTTCTACCTGGTCAAGGACAGCGACTCCGGCGACGACGTCGGCTACGTCACCAGCGCCTTCTGGTCCCCTGCCCAAGGCTCCAACATCGCGCTGGCCGTCATGCCCCGCTCCCACTGGAGACGCGGCACCCAGGTCAAAGTCCAGCTCCCCGCCGACGGCATCGTCGACGCCGAAGTCGTGCGCGTCCCATTCGTCGACCCCACCAAGGATCTGCCCAAGACGGAGCTGCAGGAAGCGGGGTAGCCAGGCGTCCCCTGTGTCTTTGAAGGACCATACTCGCACATTCACGGGGTCCCAATACGCCTCGATATGGAATCGGAAAAGTTCGCCAAATTGACCAGGCAGTGCGCAACTATGCCGGGGCGTACGTCGCGCGTGTGGATGGCTGCGTAGATGAGCGGCAGAATGCCCAACGTGCGGACCGGGATCATCCAGGGCGTATCAAAATGGTATATGGCGAAAAGTAAGCTGTGTGCGGCGGGCTTCAGGCGCCCGAACTGGCTTGGCATTCTTGGGAGCAGATACCCGCGGAAATAGAGCTCTTCGGTTATAGGAACGAGGATGCCTGTGAGCACAATATTCGCAAATAGAACGATCCCTGCGACCTCCGAAACCCCTGTAATCTGATATTTCGCGAAGACGCTGAAACCAACGAAAGTTTCAAGCCAAAGGGTGATCGGCTCAAACGCGGCAAAGATAATGGCGGTTGGCACCAGGATCGCGGGAACCCATAGGAAATAGCGAGACCAGGAGACTGGTTGGTTGTATACAACGATGCCTTCAAGCGACCACCCTGGGTTGTGCCGCTTCTTAGCCAGGTAGTAGAGGTAGCCTAGCTGCACGGGAATCAGCACGAATACGTTTGTGAATACGCCGAAGATTAGTTCCGGAGGTAATGACGGGTTCCAAAGAGTCGCCAATCCCAACAAGATCGCTGCAATGTTTGCGATGCCGGGAGCCAAATGGAGGAAAAGACACTTGCCCAAAGAATGAGGCTCAACCTCCGAACCGGTCAGAACGCCAGCCGGGCGTCTTGATGCAAGAGCCTTCAACCTCGACCTCCTCCTGTTCTCGATGACCTCGCTCCCTGCTTTCGGGACTAGGACAACCCCCCCAGCCCAAACGCCTCCTCCAAGTCCACCGTCGCGCCGCTCGCAATTGCCCGTTTGATCCCCGCCTCGAACTGCAGCTCCTGCAACCCGGCCACGCCCGGAATCGGCGGCGGCGCGCCATCCCGCACGCTGTCCAGATAGGCGTTGATCGCCTTACCGAACGAGGCCCGGTACTGGTCCCAGCGCGCGATGTCGAACGTCAGGTTGTGCCGCTCATGGCGGCCCGTACGGTAGTTGATTACCTCCATCTCGCCGTCCAGATCCCGCATACTCAGCCGCCCGTGCTCATACGCAAAGGTCAACTCGTAGAGCGGAAGCTTGGTATCGATGGCGGATGTGCCGATAAGCGTACCGGTGGCGTCGTTTGCCAAGCGCGCAGCCACCGTTACGTTGCGCGCTTCATCGGCGCCCGCGGCTGGCGAGGACGCCTGCGCGCTGATGCTCGCCGCCGGCCCCATGAAATACAACAGCAGGTCGATGCAGTGGCTCCAGCAATTGTAGTGCACCAGGCCAGTGAAATGCACCGGCTGCCCAAACTCTTCCCGCTCCACGATCTCCCGCGCCAGCCGCGTCTGGTCGAAGAAGCGATAGTTGAACACCATCGCCGTCTCCACGCCCGCGCCGTGCGCCGCCTGCAGCATATCCCGCGCGTCGAAGAAGTCCTCCTCTACGACATCGGCCTGCCCATACCGCGCCGCCAGCGGCTTCTCAAAGAAGAGCCGCTTCGGCCCGTGCGGCAGCAGCGCATTGGCCGCGTCGAGACGGTCCGTCTCCTTGGTAAAGATCAGACAGGTGTCCGGTTCGTCCGCCAACAGGTCGGCTGCGTCCGCCGCCACGCGCCCGCCGAATTTCTCCGCTACCGCTTCCGCCTTGCTGCGCGTACGGTTCAAATAACTGAGCTGAATATCCTCGCGCTCCACGATGCAGGGCAGATAGTTCTTCTCCGCAACGCCTCCGGTTCCCACAACCGCAATCTTCATTGTCATCCTTATTCCTCTCAGGCTTGATTCTGCGTTTACAAATTATCCTTCGACCAGGCGAAAACTGTAGGAGCCGGAGCCAACCTGAAAAGTGACGGCGTCCCCGTTCTCCTCACCCGCATCGAGCCCTATCGCGCCCGGCCTGAACGCCCCCTTTTCCCAAACCGTCCTGCCACCTTCGCTGACAGCCACCGCGCCCAGCCCCAACTTAGGTATGCTGACCTGCGCCGCCGTGTTGACAGGGATAGTCACCTGCAAGGCAAACGCCTCCGCGTCGTGCTGCCACGCCGCAGCCACCGTGCCGGACCGCGTCTCGACCTCAGCCTCGACATCGGTCAATCCGCCGACCACGTTCGGGCGAATCGCGATCGTCCAATAGCCGGGACTGGTCGGGCTGATCCCAGCCAGCGTCCGATAGAAGAAGACCTCCGTGCTGCAGAACATCTTCATGTTCAGGCTCAACGCCTCCTCCGGGTCGCCGTCCCAAGACTCCCACACCGTCGTCGCCCCCTTGGCGATCTGCTCGCCCCAGCTCGGAAAGGTGGTCTGCGACATGAGCTCGGCCATAACCTCGGCCTGCCCATACCGCGGCAGCGCATTCTCCAGCGCGGCCGTGCCGATGATGCCCGTCGTCAAATGCCCTTTCTGGCGCACGCGGATATCCTCGACCAGGTTGGCGACAACCGCCTCCACCCTCTCTGCCGGAACCAAGTCCAGGTGCAGCGCCACCGCGTTCGCCGTCTGGCTGCCGCCCCCGTACTGGTTGGTCTCCTTGTCCAGAAACTCGCGATTGAACGCCTCCTTGATCTCCCCGGTCAGCGCGTCGTACCGCTGCGCGTCCTCGTCCTCGCCCAGAACCCGCGCCGCCTGCGCCAGGATCCACACGCAGTGCTGGTAGTAGGCCGTCGAAGTGAGCGCCATCGGCGTATGCAGCGGCTTGAAACTGGATGTACCGTCCGCCTGCGGCTCCATGTGATCACCCAGGCCATGGCGCATGATATGCCCTTCCGCCAGCCCGCCGTAAAACGCCATCATTCGCTTGAGCGCCCTGTAATGTCTTGCCAAAACGCGCCTGTCGCCGTAATGCCGGTAGACCTGCCACACGAAGATCGGATAAGTGCTCGCCCAGTCCATCCAGCGCAGATACGGATCCATCGTCGTGCGCCAGTGCAGCGGAGCCACCACCGGGACATCGCCGTCCTCCTTCTGCGCATCAGCGATGTCCTCCAGCCACTTCGTCCAAAAACTGGCGCTGCTGAAGTTGTAGAGGTAGTCCTCGGCGATAAAACCCGGATCGCCCAGCCACGCCACCCGTTCGGACCGGTCAGCCGCGTCCTGCGAGATGCTCTGAAAACTGCCCCGCAGCGTCCAGTGCACGTTACTGTGAATTCGGTTGAAGAGTTCATCTGAGCAGCGAAAACGGTTCCCGGTCCCAACTGCCGTGTGCACAACGCGCCCATCCACGCTCCATAGCGTCGGCGCGCCCGGGTAGCCGGTCACCTCCACATAGCGGAAACTATGCAGCGTAAAGCGCGGCTCCCATACCTCGACACCATCTCCTCTGAGCGTATAACTGTCTGTCTGCCTCGCGCCATGATGGACTTCCCCATCGCGGCTGCTCCCCTGCTTGTCCTCCTCCGAATCGGGCTCATTGTACATATTGCTGCGCGCGTCCAGCGTCCCATCCGCATACAGACAGGTCCCGTGCCGCAGCGTAACCGTCGCGCCCGCCGGCCCCCGCACCCGCAGCCGACCCCAGCCCGTAATCGTCTGTCCCAAATCGAAGATATACACGCCCTCACTCGGGCTGGTCATCCCGACAGCCGGACGCGTCTCGACAACGCGCGCCGCCGGCATACGCTGAGCAGTCAGCGCGCCTCCGGGCGCCTCCACGGCCGCAGCCGGCTGCCAGCCCGCGTCGTCGTAACCAGGGCTGTCCCACCCCGCTTTTTCCAAACGTGCGTCGTAAAGTTCGCCGTTGCAGAAGTCGTTATACGTAATTGGGCCCGGCGCCGCCTTCCACCCGCCGTCGGCGACGATGCTGACCTGCTCCCCGTCCGCGTACTCTACGAGTCCTTGCAGCAGCAGCCTGGGCCTGTCCCCGTAGGGCGTGCGGTGGCTGGGTGACGGCGGGATGTCATCCTCAGCACTGTACCACCCATGCCCCAGCATGACGCCAAAAACGTTGGCGCCCGGCCGCAGCAACGCCGTGACATCGTGGCTCACATAGAGCACACGCGCGCCCAGCGCGAAAGACTGGTCATTGTTGTAGTACGTGTTGCCAGGATCCAGCACGCTCCGCCCGACCTTGGCGCCGTTCACATACAGTTCCCCGTAACCCAGACCCGACATGTGAACAGTCGCCCGCCGCACTGGCCTGTCTACCGTGAACTCCCGCCGTAGCAGCGGCGCGGAGATCGTCCTGTCGGCCGCGCCGATCCAGCCGCCCTGCCAATCGCTTGCCTCCAACAGTCCCATGCTGAACACCGCCGGAGGACTGAACCGGCTGGCCCGTCCCTCCCGATCCCACACCTGCACCGCCCACCAGCAGCGTTCATTGCTGGCGAGCGCCGCGCCTTCGTATTCGACTTGCGCCATGCTTGCCGCTTCCACACAGCCGCTATCCCACCTGTCACCAATCCCGGCTAGTAATCTGGCCTCGCTGCTGGCAACCAGGATCCTGTAGGCCGACTGGCTCTGGCCGCGCGCCGCCGCGCGCAGCAGCCAGCTGAAGCGCGGCTGACGGGCGTCTATACCCACCGGCTCGACGGCGTATTCGCACTGTAAGTCAAAGGGGGTGATCATCTGGCTACCGTGTCCGTATGAACAGTGGTATGAAACTCCGAGCCGTATTGTAACAGAATTTCACGCATCAACAGGAGTGAGAGCGCATACCGCGACGTTCGAGACCTGTCGATAGGTATGCCTGTAAACGGCTGTCGATACATGGAAAGTCGCTCGTCAGTTCAGAGAGTAGATAGCAAGTGGCCCAAAAAACAGTGTTTGCAGTGCCACTGGAGTCTCTGCTATGATCCCGTGGCCGGCCCACAGCATGTTTACCGCGACGCTGTACTCCACACACTGTCCGATTCATGCGGTGAACCGCCGACCTTCACCCAACCACTTGATTCACAGCTTAAATCGTATCGACAACCGATACTTCCTTACACCTTTCCTAACCAGGAGGAATCTCATGTCCCGAAAAGATCTTGCTTCGCCGACGCGCCCCGTATCCCGGCGTGCCTTCCTCAAGACAGCCGGCGCCGGTGCCGCGTTCGCCGCGCTCAGCGCCTGCGCCGCGCCCGTAGCCGCGCCTGCCGAAGGGACAGGCGGCGAAGAAACGATGGCCGAACCGCAAGAACTGAACATCGTCTACTGGGCCGATAGCAAAGACTTCTTCCAAGGTGTGATCGACCAGTATCAGGAAGAGACAGGCAACACCGTCAACTATGAAGTCGCGCCCGCTGTTTACATCGAATGGCAGCAGATGATGACGACACGGCTGGCATCGGGCGATACCGGTACCGACGCCTTCCACTCCGACGACTTCCAGGCTGCAATCTACGGCGCCGCCGGCTGGCTCTCGCCGCTCGAGCCCGTCGTCGAACTCTATGACATCGACCTCGATGACTGGCCCCAGACGTTGATCTACGATGTTTCCTCCTGGGACGGCGCCCTCTACCGCATCCCTTGGGGTAACGACACCGAGATCTTCTTCTATCGCACCGACTACTTCGAAGAAGCCGGCGTTTCTCCGCCCACCGACTGGAACGATCTCGTCGAAATAGGCACCGCCCTCACCGACGAGGACGCAGGCATCTACGGCATCGCCCTCTCCGCCACCATCGGCGGCCAGCTCGGAAACGAAATCCAGCACTGGACAAACCAGGGCGGCGGCGCCATCAACAACCTCGACAATGACGGCGCACGTGAAGCCCTCGCCTTCTATAAGGCGCTCTATGCCGAGCACAACATCGCCCCCGACTCCGCCCCGCAGGAGGACTACAGTTCGGTATTCCAGGGCTGGCTCTCCAACAAATACGCAATGTGGTGGTGCTGGGATGGCTTCTTTGGCGCCATGCGCACCAACGAGGAGTTCTGGGCCGACCAGGTCTCCGCCTTCCTGCCGCCAATGGGACCGGACAACGCAGAGACGATCACAGGCTGCTGGGGCTGGTCCGTCGTCGCCAGCTCGCCCAACCAGGAGCTGGCCAACGAGTGGATAGGCTTCACCGCACGCGCCGATGTCATGAAGCAGCAGATCTATCGCGGCCGCGTTCCCGCCCGCGTCTCCCTCTGGGCCGACCCCGAAGTCCAGGATCTCGCGCCCTCTTCGCCCTTCCTCTTGGATCTGGCCGAGGCCGGCGGCCTTGTCAAGGCCCGCCCGGTTACACCCAGCATCCAGGAAATCTACGACGCCGCCGAACAGAACGTTCACGCCTACCTGACCGATCAGGTCAGCCTCGATGAAGCGGTCACGGCCGCCATGGACAAGATCAACCCAATTCTCGAACGCGACCTGGGCTCATAACCGTAATAAACTGCCGGTGGCCAGCATCTACGCTGGTCACCGGCAACTGACCACTAACCACTGGTATCCTACCTTTGTTCGGTCAACAGAACCTCAGCACACGTCGCATACTTCTGGCCTGGCTGCTGGTCACCCCTGTGGTGCTGTGGCGGCTCCTCACATCCGTCTATCCCTTCCTGCGCACCTTCTATATAAGCTTCTTCGATAACAGCCCCGTGCGCCGCACCTTTGACTTTGTCGGCCTCGACAACTATATCGCGCTGACACGCGACTCCAACGTGGACGCCACCCTCACCTTCACGCTCTTCTTTACCGTCACGTCCGTTATCCTGCAAGTCGTGTTCGGGCTGGCCATCGCTGAACTGCTCAACCAGCGCTTCCGCATGCGCAACCTGACGCGCGCCGTCAACCTGCTGCCTTGGGCCATGGCCCCAATCGTGATCGCCACCGCGGCCCGCTGGATATTCCACCAGGATTACGGCCTCATTAACGACATTATCTGGCGGCTCAGCGGTGAACGACCGCTCTGGCTGGTTAACTTTACAACCGCCCGCTTCGCCGTAACCATTACCGACGTCTGGAAAAACACTGCTTTCCTGTCCGTCATATTCCTCAGTGGACTCCAGGGGATCCCCCTGGAACTCTACGAGGCCGCCAAAATCGACGGCGCCGACGGCGTGCGCTCCTACTGGTACGTCACCCTGCCGCTTTTGATGCCGCTCATTATCTCGATGATCATCTTCACCGCCATTTTCCGCGTGCTCTCCTTTGAAATCGTCTACGCGCTGACCAATGGCGGGCCGGGCACCGCTACATCGCTGCTCTCCTATCTTGTCTATCTCGAAGGCTTCCGCGTCCTCAACTTCGGCTACGCGTCCGCCATCGCTATGTTGCTCTTTTTCATCGTCCTGCTCGTGGGTGTCCTCGGCTACGGCTTCCTGCGTCGCGCCTGGGAACGACTGTAACAACTCTGACCAGGGACCACCGACTTCCTATGAATACACAACTCGACTTCAAGCGCGGGATCCGCACAACGCTCTTCATACTCGTGGTTATTTTCTTCCTGACCGTGGTCCTGCTGCCGATCTACTACATCTTTCTGACCGCGTTCGCCCCGAGCGGAAAACTGTTCACCGTTCCTTTGACCTACGTTCCGCGCAGCTTGGCCGTCGCACGCTTTCAGGACATCTTCGGCGCGCTGCCCATCGCCCGCTACATGCTCAACTCCACCATGCTGGCCACCCTTTCCACCGTCCTGGCGCTCACCGTCAGCCTGCTCGCCGCCTACGCCATCGCCCGCCTGGACTTTCCCGGCGCAAACCTGGTTATGGTCGGGCTGCTTGCCTCCAGCATGTTGCCCGGCACCGCCACCGTCATCCCCCTCTTCCAGATGTACCAATCGCTCAACCTGATGGATACGCTGCTCGGCCTCCTCATCCTCTACGGCAGCGCGCTGCTGCCGATCACTACCTGGGTGCTGGTCTCATTTCTGCGCCAGGTACCCGTCGAGATCGAAGACGCCGCCAAGGTCGACGGCGCCAGCTTTTTCCCGCTCCTCTGGCGTATCGTTCTGCCCGTGATCCGCCCCGGCATCGCCACCATGTTCCTCATTAATTTCATCATCGGCTGGAACGAGTTCTTTACGCCGCTCATCTTCGCCCGCGGCGCCGGCGTCAAGGTCATCACCATGGCCCTTTCCGAAGCCCAGGTGATCGGGGCTCGCAGCGAATTCGACGTCTCCTGGGGCAACATGTCCGCCGTAGCCATCCTCACCACCATCCCAGTCTTCATCATCACCCTCATCTTCCAGCGCCAAATCGTCGAGGGCATCACCAGCGGCGTGTTCAAGTAATACCTCACGGGAGCGACAACCAGATATGGCCAAACTGAAAGTAGGAATCATCGGGCTGGGCGGCATCGCCCGCTCCCACTGCGACGCCATCGCCACCCTCGACAACGTCGAAGTCGTCGCCGTCGCCGATCTCTTCGAAGAGAAGCGCAGCCAGTACATGGAAGAGTACGGCATTCCCAGAGGCTACCCCACCCACACCGAGCTCCTCAACGACGACGAGATCGACGCCGTCGCCGTCGTCCTGGGCCACCAACTTCATCACCGCCTCACCGTCGACGCCTGCAACGCCGGCAAACACGTCCTCGTCGAAAAACCGATGGCGCTCAGCCTCGAACAGTGCGACGCCATGATCGATGCCGCCGCCGGCAACAACGTCAAACTCATGGTCGGCCATACCCCGCACTTCTCAGGCATCCTCCTCAAAATGAAGGAGATCCTCGATTCCGCTCAACTGGGCCCGCTGATGACCATCGTCTGCTACTCGTGCAAAAACTGGACCTATGCCAACCGCGCGCCCCAGTACCGCAGTCGTTTCCACGGCGGCGGCATGTGGCTTACCAACGGTGTCCACGTCGTCGACCGCCTCACCTGGCTGATGGCCTCCCAGGCCGTGTCCGTATCCGCCAGCATCGGCACACGCGCCCACTACCAGGCCGCCGACGACACCGCCACTGCGCTGATTCGATACAAGAACGGCCTCGCCGGCGTCGCAGTCTCAATCGCCTACGCCGACGGACCGCCAATCATGGACACCCAGGTCATCTGCGCCAACGGCACTGTGCGCATCGGCGGCGGCAGACAGCCCTTCCTCCAGGTCGGGCAAGGCGATGCGTGGACGGATATCCCCTATGACGACCCGCCGGCCGTCATGCACCATGAGTGGAAATCCTTTGTCGAGTCGATCGAGCAGGACATCGAGCCGCCCGCCTCCGGCGAGTGGAGCCGCCACATCATGGAGATCCTCTTCGCCGCCGAGAACTCGGCCATCAGCGGGCAGGACGTCGTCCTGGAAAGCGGCCTATCCTGGACCCACCAGCGCGCCGGCATTCCCGTCACCCGTAAACACGGCTGGATCTGAGGCGCACGGCCATGTGGGTTGCTTTACTCCACCGACACGGCATGGCAAACTAAACCTGCAATACCGGCCATAAACCGAACACGCCTTTCCGATACATCAATAGATCGTACTAACTGCTACAACCCACAGGAGCGAAACAGACAGACATGGGGAAATTGAAAGTAGGAATCATCGGGCTGGGCGGCATCGCACGCGCCCACTTTAGTGCCATTGACACCCTCGACAACGTCGAAGTCGTCGCCGTCGCCGACCTCTTCGAAGAGAAGCGCCGTGAGTACATGGAGAAGCACGATATTCCCAAGGGCTATTCCACGCACACCGAGCTCCTCAAGGACGATGAGGTCGAGGCCGTCGCCGTCGTGCTCGGCCATCAACTCCACCACCGGCTCACCGTCGACGCCTGCAACGCTGGCAAGCACGTCCTCGTCGAGAAGCCAATGGCGCTCAGCCTCGAGCATTGCGACGACATGATCGAAGCCGCCGCCGCCAACAACGTCAAGCTCATGGTCGGCCAGACCCAGCACTACTACGGCACCAGCCTCAAGGCCAAGGAGATCCTAGATTCCGGCCAGCTCGGACCGTTGATGACGGTCGTCTGCTACATGTCTAAAAACTGGAACCACGCCAGCCGGCCGCCTCAGTATCGCAGCCGTTTCCATGGCGGCGGCATGTGGCTGTCCAACGGCGTTCACGTCGTCGACCGCCTCACCTGGCTGATGGCGTCCCAGGCCGTCTCGGTCTCCGCCAGCATGGGCACCCGCGCCCACTACCAGGCCAGCGACGACACCGCCACCGCGCTCGTCCGCTACAAGAACGGTCTGGCAGGCGTCGCAGTCTCGGTCGGTTTCGCCGACGGCGCGCCCAACTTCGAGAGCCAGGTCATCTGCGCCAACGGCACGCTGCGTTTCAGCCAGCACGGCGAAAAGTTCGTCAAAGTCGGGCAGGGGGACGAGTGGAAGGACATACCTTTCGACGACCCGCCCGTCGAGATGCACCATGAATGGAAGTCGTTCGTCGAGTGCATAGAACAGGACATCGAGCCGCCCACTTCCGGTGAGTGGGGCCGCCACATCATGGAGATCCTCTTCGCCGCCGAAAACTCCGCCATCAGCGGGCGCGAGGTCGTCCTCGAAAGCGGCCACTCCTGGACCCACCAGCGCCACGGCGTGCCCGTCACCCGTCTTCACGGTTGGGTTTGAGGTAAACAACCATGCGAACTGCTCTACTTTCCTACAGCCACCACGGCCGCGGCATGGCCACCACAACGCACGATCTCGGCCACGAGATCGTCGCCGTCATGGACGCCGAGCAAGGCCCGCGCCAGCAGCTGGCCGATGAATTCCAGTGCCCCGCCTTCAGCTCCGCCGGCGAATGTCTGGACGCCAGCCGCCCCGACGCCGTCCTGATCGCCGGCAAGCATACCGAGATGCCGGACCACGTCCGCGCCTGCGCCGAGCGCGACCTGCCCTTCCTGCTCGACAAGCCCTTCGCCGACTGCGCCGACCGCTTGCGTCCTGTCGCCGAACTCTGCACCGACCGCGGCGTCTTCAGCGCCTTGACCCTGCCCAACCGCGGAACTGAGCTTGTAGACGTCGTTCAAGGCATGATCGACGATGGCAGCTTAGGCGACCTCGTCCTTTACAACAGCCGCCTCAACAACGGGCCGCCCTCCCGCTACGATCCCACACCCTCCGCCTGGCACAACGATGCCGCAATCTCCGGGGGCGGCTGCTGGGCGACCGAGTCCGCACACGGTATCGACACCTTCCTGCAGTTCGCGGGTGGCAGCCCTGTCACCGCCGTTGGGGGTGTTATCTCAAATTCGATGTACGGCCGGACTGTCGAGGACGTCGCCATCGGCGTGCTGCGCACCGACAGCGGCTTAACCGGTATCGTCGAATCCGGTTACAGCTACCCATCAGGCGCGCGCGGCGGGGATCACAGCTTTCGCTTCATCGGCACCAAAGCGACGGTCCTGCAACGCTATGACCAGCAGGGAAACAGGGTGACTGAGGTTCACACAACCGAGGGCGTGACCTTCCACGAGGAATCACCGAATACGCGTGGAATGCAAGAGATCATGCGCCGGGCCCTTGTAGCCATCGAGGAAGGGCGCACCAGCTTCTCGCCCAATGTCGAAGATGCCGTGCGCATCCTCGAACTGCAGGACGCCGTCTACGCCTTCGCCCGCGCCAATCCAATGACGAACGGCCCGCATCCACTCGGCGCGCCAGGGGCGGTGTAGTGTCGGCGCACTACCTTTGAAAAGGAAACCGGCACGCCGCACGCGTGCCGGTTGGCATTACGTTTTCCACAGTGTACCTTCTCTTCGTTTGTCAGGTTTCGAGAGCGAATAGTGCTGAACCTGCCATCGGAGTACGCACCTTGCAAGGACTATTGCTCTGCATCCGGGGAAATGGAAGAACCGGCGGATTCGTCGCGCGGGCGTGAGAAAGACAGTTGCTCACCCTTCTTAATCTGGAAACGAGTCGACTTGGGCAGTTTTTCGACTTTGTCCGAGTCCACCAGATACTTCAACCACGAACCAGTCTGTCCCTTCGCGGTGTCCAGACGCACTGCCACTTCATCACGTGTCAGGGGACCCTGTTCCTTGAGTATTTGCAGAATTATCTCTTCCACATGTTGAAAAAGCTTGTCTTTCCATGTCAGGTCCTGCGCCTGCCGTGTTTTTTCCTGCCCATTTGGAAGTGGCGTGGGAGAACCATATGAGTCGGAATCTGTTCCGGGTTCAGCCACGGTCAGTGCGTCCGGGCGGTCAGGCGAGTCAGCAAGAACCTCTGCGAAAGGTTGGGTAACGATTTCAACGGGACTATCGGTTTCCGCTGCGATCGGCTGGCTGAAAAGAGGGAGTTTAGTGTCGTTGTCAAGTTCTCTGTTTGCTTGAATGAACTCGCGCAGCTTCTCCGCGTTGTCGAATTCCGGCCAACCTTGTGCCCCCAGCTTGCGTAACTCTTTCAACCCAGCGGAATCAGGACCTGACATGCGCGTATACAACGGAACCACCTTTAATTTTTGAATCTGTTCCACGGCTCCCTGCCATGTGCCCCCTTTTCCCATATCGGACTCAACGACCAGCCCAGCGTCAGAAAAAGCATATATCAGTTTGTTCCGGTCCATGGCTTGCCACACCTGGAAGCGCACTGCGGGGTCGAAGGGAGAACACAAAAGCAACCTGTTGTTCATCAGTTCATTCCGGCTGTGAATTACGGCAGTTTCCAGACTGTTGGCCACCACGCCAATGACACTACCCCCTGCTGCGACGGCTCCTTGCATCGCCGCCTGATCGATCCCCTTGGCGCCCCCTGATACAATAGTGCAGTCGGCGCCAGCCGCTATTTCGCCCACGCAGCGTGCATAGTTGAGGAGGTCGGCATCCACGTGTCGCGAGCCCACTACCGCCAGGCCACCACTATTCAACAGGTCGATGTCACCACAAACATAAAGTAATGCAGGGGCTTTGTGCTGTAAAGTCTTCTTAAGGCGCTGGGGGTACAAGTCGTCCGCACGGCTGATGACCTGAATGCAGCGCTGCTGCCAGTGTTCTAGCGCCAGTCCCAACTGCATTCCCCGACCCAGCAACCGACTGAGACGTTCTTGGTCGAACTGGTGTTTCTCCAGCGACTTCAGGATGTCCGAAACCTTCTCCCTTTCAATCAGATCGGCGGGCTGACAGTCTAACTGTTGTAAAGCCTTAACCAATTTAGTGTATTCACGGTGGGTAAGGAGAAGCTTCCTTTCGGTTGATCCGCCCGCCATAAGCGGCGACACCAGCATCAGGATGGCCTGGGTATTCGCAGAGATGTTCGTCATAACGTACTCAGCCCTTTGTATCGGCTAAAGCTAGCGGCCATATCTCACCACTGCCCGCGTGGCGTAGTAGTGAGGCAGCCATTGTGAACGTCCAGCCTGAATCCACTATATCGTCCACTAACAGCACTGGCCCGGGATGTATATTCTGAATATCAGTTTGCATGGATCCGATCAGGTTTCGACACTGGTGTGCAGAATTGGCCATTTCCTTTTGAGGAGGATGATCCCTCACCTTAACTAATGATGAGTAGAACGGAAGCTGCAATGCCAAGGCCAAACGACGGGCAAAATCCGGCACAAGATCGGGGCTCCGTCGCGAGGGAATACACGTGACCCACTGGGGAAATGGATGAAGGGTCCACTTGCGTACAAGGTCGGCGCAGGCTTGCACCAAATCATCGGAGAACTGGCCGGTTGTGTATTTTCCGTGGCTGACCTCAGATCCCCAGCCACCATCATTCCAGTCACACAAACTCATACCGGGACAGGCCTGCAGTTCCTGGGGGATGTTGCCTCTGAACTCGGACAAGCCCATACTGGAAGGCCACCTTTTCCGAGGCTTTATCGTTCCCATGTTGTTGCGCAGAAACCGCTCAGCAGCCTGCATTAAGAAAGGATCTGTGACTACCGAAAGCGGAGGTAAACGAGATGGACCAATTCTGTCCGAATCGCCATCTAGGGACTCTATCAAAAACTCCATGTGTCCTCGGGGCATCGAAACGTATGCCTGCATTTGCCTTTGTTCTTCCTTGCGCAGATCCGTCAGCCGCTTGATCCGCCCCCAAAACGAAGCCGAGAGCGATGCAGGGGTCAGCTGCCATTTTGGCCCTTGTTTCGCAATAGGTGCAGGAGATTCCAGCGCCATGATCTTGATGGCCTTCTCCAAACGTTTAGGACTTATATTGACCTTGTTTTCCATCTCGCGCGTAGACAGGCCTTCCGTCGTCCTCTCAAGTGCATCAATGATTTTTTCCACTTCCACAGGTGTTGGGAAGCTATTTCTGATGAAATAATCAAGGATATCTGTATCTTCCCTGCCGCTAAGCAAAATGCCGTACGCATCGTTGCCATCGCGTCCGGCCCGCCCCACCTGTTGATAATAGGATACGACCGAACCGGGTACCTGGTAGTGAATGACAAATCCTAGGTCCGGCTTGTCAAAGCCCATACCCAAAGCTACCGTCGCCACGAGGGCCTTTACACGGTTCTCCAGAAGTAAGTCTTCCAGTCGCTCAAGTTCTTCGTTTTTCATCTGACCGTGGTAGGATTCCACGTCCAACATGCGACGTTTCAGCCAAGCTGTCAATCGTTCGGCGTCACCAATGGTCAGAGTGTAGATGATCCCACTTCCCCTCACCTTGGGTAGATGATCGGCCAGCCATGCCATGCGCTGGGTCTGGCTGGGCATTTTCATCGTCTGCAAGGTGAGACTGGGACGGTTGAGATCGCCTCGCAACACTTGCAGATTGGGCCCTAGAATCGCCTGAAGATCAGTCATCACGCGTTTGTTTGCGGTGGCTGTTGTAGCCAATAATCTCAGATTGGCTGGAAACAATCGCACAAGGCGCTCGATGCGCCGGTAGTCGGGTCGGAAATCATGGCCCCAGTCAGAAATACAATGGGCTTCGTCTACAACCAACAACACGATGTGTTGTGCAACAACGCCTAGCACATGCTTGAGGAAATCGGGATTGGCTAGGCGTTCAGGAGATATCAGAAGGATATCTACTTCGTCTCGATGCACCTTGTCTATAATTTCCTTCCAATCCTGCCTGTTGCTTGAGTTGATGGTCTCGGCCCGCACCCCCATGCGGCGGGCCGCATCGATCTGATTGCGCATTAGGGACAGCAATGGCGAAATCAACAGTGCCGGCCCGGCGCCTTGCTCCCGCAGCAATTTGGTAGCGATGAAATACACGTTGCTCTTGCCCCAGCCTGTCTTTTGCACTACAAGCAGGGAGCCGTCAACTTCTACAACGTGTTGAATGGCCCTGTCCTGATTTTCGTGGAAGTTTGCTTGAGGAAGACCAGTGCCTTTTCGCAGCAATTCCAGAGCACGATTTCGATCAAATTTCATATGATGATTCCCAAAAACTACACACGCCCCGCGAACGACCGTCCCCGTACCTGCTTGAACCGCGGCATCTTCGGCGCGTCCATAACCGACATATCCCGCTGCGACGCCGCCCGCATATAGTGCACCGCATAGCCGCGCCGACGTTGCCCGGACAGGTTGGCATTACTCTGATGCAGCACCAGGCTATGATGAAAACTGATGCTGCCCGGCTTCAACGGCGCCGGCACGATCGGCCACTGTTCGCTCCCCAAATCCTCCACGAACCAGGACAATTGCTCCCCCCGCACCATGCCCCAACGGTGCGTGCCGGGGGCGAAATTCAAGCAGCCGTTCTCAACCGTAGCCTGATCGATCGCCGTCCAGGCCGTCACCAGGTCCATCGGGAAAATGTCCCGCCACGACGCCGAATCCTGGTGCCAGGGCTGCGCCGTGCCCGTCACCGCCGCCTTCATAAAGAGCTGGTCGCCGTACATCTTGATGTTGTCGCTGCCCAGCAGATCGGCGATGATGTCGACGATGCGACGATGGGTGGCATGGCCCCACATGAACTCGTCATAGACGGCCAGATTGTACAATTTACGCACTGCCAGCACCTGATCGTCAACTTCACGTTCGCCTTCGCGAAACACCTTCTCTAGTTGAATGCTCGTCTCCGGGATCTGTTCAACCTTGCCCGCCGCGATCAGATCGGTGTGCGCAGCCAGAGCCGCCACCTCTTCCGCGCAGAGAACGTCCTCTACCGTCAGAAAGCCGTTGAGCTTGAACTGCTTCACCTGTTCCTCAGACAGAAAGCGCAGGCGCGGGATTGCCATGCGAAATTATCCTTTCCCTATGACACCGAAATCGGCAACGATTTCAGGCCCCTATTGATGTAGCCACACCGACCGCCATGCGATCATCACTCCACCCAAGCCGCTGGCGCCGTATCCACACTGTGCTTGGCGAACACCGCCTCTATCTCGTCCAACGTCTCCTGATCAAGTGTCAAGTCGAGACCGGCGACGTTTTCCTCGACCTCCTCGGGCCGGCGGAACCCGATCAGCGCCACACTTACCACCGGATTCCTCAGCGCCCAGCGCAGCGCAAGTTGCGCCATCGTCTTGCCGTGCCGGGCAGCGATCGGCTTGAGGTCATTAACCGCAGCCACGTTCCTGGCAAAGACCTCCTCAGTAAACAGCGGGATGTTGAAGGCCGTCCCATTGGAGCGCCAGTCACTTTCGTCGAAAGTCGTGTCGGCAGTGAACGTCCCCGTCAACAGACCATGCGCCAGCGAACCGTACGTCATCAGACCGATGCCATGCTCCGCAATCGTCGGGAAGACCTCGCGCTCCAGCCGGCGATCGAACATATGGTATCCATACTGGGTGATGTCCACCCGCCGCGTCTCCATACAGGTCTCGATCTGGTCCGGGCGGAAGTTGGAAACGCCGACAAAGCGGGCCTTCCCCGCCTGCACGATCTCCTCCAGCGCCCCCATCGACTCCTCCAATGGCACATCCTTATCCGGCCAGTGGATCAGATACACGTCGACGTAGTCGGTCCCCAACGCCTTGAGGCTGCGGTCAATGGCCGCCAGCGCCGACTCACGGCTGCTATCGCGGTACCATTTGCCGTCATCCTGTAATATGCCGAACTTGGTGACAACAATAGCCTCATCACGCCGCGTCCCCAGTGCCTTGCCCAGGATCTCTTCGGACTGGCCAAACCCGTAGCCCTCGGCCGTGTCAAAGAGATTAATCCCCAGATCGAGTGCCCGTTGCACCGCCTTGAAAACGTCGCTTTCGTCAAAGTGTCCGTACCCGCCGCCGATCTCCCAGCAGCCGAACCCGATTGCGGATACGTCCATTCCGGTACGTCCAAATGCGCGATATTCCATCAGTTGGCCTCCCTGCAATCGCTCGTTATCAATGGCTAGAAGTTCTGCAAATCTTAAGGATGCAGACAGTGTACAACGCGTCCAAAGGCGGGTCAACGGGCGGGAAAGAAGCTGCGCAGCCCCAAATGGGGGTGAGCTCTCGAATTTTTTTGGTAGCAACCATACCCTGGTAGATTCTCGTTCCAATCCCCTGCAACCATCCACTGACCACTAACCACTGCAGTTTGGCGGTCGGGCCTTCGGCCCTCCCTTGTGCAGGGGCTGCGCCCCCGCAACGCCCCCCTCCAAAACCATGCCTCAGCCACCTTACGTCTTCATCACAGCCGCGCGGCTTCAGCAACCTGGCCGCGGACAACCGCATACGCAATCAGATAGTCTGTATGGCGGCGATGATGAAGGGCTGGCCACGACCGGCACTGTATATCGCTAAGTAGCTACGAGACCAGGCGAAAATTCGCCTAAGCGAAGTACATCTCCAGATGCCGCGCCGCGATCACTTCCCAACTGAACTGACGAGCCGCCTTGCGTGCATTGGCGCGCAGGCTCTCCGCCAGGCGCGGGTCCGCGGCGATTCGCCGCACCGCCGCCGCGGTCGCCGCCGGGTCTCTTGGCGGAACCAGCAGCAGATCGGAGTCCGCCACCAGCTCCGGCGTCGGGTCTTGCGGATGCGTAGTTACGATCGCGCAGCCGTTGGCCAAGGCTGCTGTCAGCGTGCTGCGCCGCATGCTCATGCCATCCTCATACGGCATCACCAACACGTCGATAGCGTCAAAGTCGGCCGCGACCTCAGCATCCGATTGGTGGCCCGTCCACTGCACGCGGCTGTCCAGCCCATGCTCAGCGATGGCTGCCTCGACCCGTTGCAAATACCTGAAGTTCGTCTCGTCGCTCGCCCCTACCCGTTCACCGATCATCAGCAGATGAACATCCCTGCCCTCACCTGCCAGCGACGCCACAGTCTCGATAAGAGTCAGCCCGCCTTTGCTCGCGTTGAGAAAGCCGAAGTAACCCAGCACAAGCTGCTCGCTGCCGTATCCGCGCGCCGCCCGGCGCTGGACCCGCTCCTCTGCCGAAAACTGCCGGCTCTCGATGTCGCTGCCGATCGGAATCCGGTGAAGCTGGCCGCGCTGCACCTGCCCTTGCACCGATTCCCAATCACTCTGATTCGTAACCACAACCGCATCCGCGGCGCGCAGCGGCAGGCGCGTAACCCAATTGCGCAGGCGCGCGCCGGCCTTAGGGAAGAGATAGGGAACCCGCAGATCGTGATATGTCCAGGCCGCGCGCAGACCATGCCGCCGCAGGAAGTAGGGAAGCGCATTGATGGCCGGGTGCATTCCGTAAGCGGCAGTCTGGTACTGAACGTGGACCCATTCTGCGCCGGCAGCGTGGGCGCGGGCAGGGATATCGGACAGGATCCCCCAGCCCCAGCTGCCGCGCCCCGGAAGAATCCGAACTGCTTCCGTTCCCGCCGACGCCGTCACCTGTTCGTCGGTCAGAATCGCGCTCTGCGCGCCCTGCGCCTGCAATGCGCTTGCCAGCTCGGCCGTGAACCTGCCGACACCGCCCACCATCGGCGGATATTCGCCGGTCACAAACAACACCTTCGGCTGCTCTGACGCCACTCTGTTCAAGCCCCCATAACTAAACGGCCTTCGCGCTAGTCAGGTATCCCATCCTGCAGGGCAGCCAGCAGCTTCTCCTGCCGCGCCACCGCCGGCAGAAAAATCGTCCGCGGGACGTCCGTTTCTACGATGCCGTCAGTGGTGATGGGCCAGTAGACAAGGCTCAGCCCCGGCGCAAAGCGGCCGGCCTCGTCACAGGTGATCATCTGGCGGAACTGAATATGCAGAGGGTCCTGCAACGGCGCGCGCACCGTCAAACCTGCGGCGGTCAACGCCAACCGCATCAGCGTCCAGCGCACATAGATGACCGTGAACCCGATCGACGCCAGTAGATAGAAGAGGACCGACAGGCTGAATCCGATGAGGATTTCCCGCAGGAAAAGCAACGCCACCACCGCGCCGCCCAAGGCGAACAGGCGGTATGTCATTCGGGGAAGGTAGACCGGGGCTTCAGTCATCAGATTGATGGCGGGTAGTTCCTACTCTCCGCCATGCACTATTCACTCCCGTCAGGTTGCCCCGCCCGGCTGCTGATGAGCAGCATCGCGAACGCGACCACCGAGAGAACGCCGGCGCCATAGACGATCATGCGGATGACCTGGCTCTGCCACAGTGTCGGCGCAAACCCGGCAAATCCGCCCAGAATCCCGGCCAGAGGCACGGTCGCAATAAGAACGAAGTGGAGCATCATATAGGCGGGGGAAGGGCGCGGCAAATCTTCGCGCCCGAGGAACTTCATCATCATGTAGATCGCGCCCAGCGGATAGAGTACACCCACCAGCAGAAGAGCGACCGAGCCAACTTTGTACAGAATATCCATGCGTATCCCGTATGTGGGTCAAACAGCCTGTTCGCCGGCCATCATCAGCCCGATCTCCTCGCGGGTGGCCGCGCCGATGTCGACGACGCCCATCACGCGCCCGCCGTTGAGAACGGCGACGCGGTCGGCCAGGCTGAACAGCTCGTCCAGGTCTTCGCTGATCAAAAGAACCGCAACCCCGGCCCCCTGCTGTTCGAGCAGCCGCTGGCGCACCGCCTCGGTCGCACCCACGTCCAGTCCCTGTGTCGGATGGGCCGCGATGATCAGCTTCGGGTCCGTCGTCAGTTCACGGGCCAGTATCAGCTTCTGCAAATTCCCGCCGGAGAGCGCGCCCGCATTGGTCGTGATGCCGGGCGTGTCCACGTTGAACTCGTCCACCAGCTCCGTGCTCATCTTGTCCAGGCGGTCTCGATCCAGGAACGGCCCCGGCCTTGCCCGGTAATGTTTGAGCGCGATGTTGTCGGCCACATTCATCGAGCCGACAGATCCCACGTGGATGCGGCTTTCCGGGACGTGGGCGATGCCGGCGTCAATAATGGCGCGCGAGGTCCGGTTTG
Source organism: Caldilineaceae bacterium (assembly GCA_965116395.1). Taxonomy (GTDB): domain Bacteria; phylum Chloroflexota; class Anaerolineae; order Caldilineales; family Caldilineaceae; genus Bin5. Next base: position 1,488,712 of record OZ220684.1, on the reverse strand, counting down.
TGAGATCCTGCCCCAGCAGGCGAAAGCGTCCGCTGGTGGCCCGTCGCAGACCGGTCAACGTTTCGGCCAACTCCTTTTGCCCGTTGCCGGCAACACCCGCGATGCCCAGAATCTCGCCCTTACGTATTTGCAGCGAAACATCCCTCAGGGCAGGCAGCCGCTTATCGTTCAGGCAGCAGATCTCTTCAACCTCCAGACAGACATCGCCGAACTCCTGCTCCTCCTTGTCAATGCGGAAGATGACCGTCCGCCCCACCATCAGCTCGGCCAGATGCGCGGCGCTGGTTTCGCCGGTCACATCCTCAGTGGCAACCACCTGTCCTCGCCGCAGCACCGTCACGCGGTCGGCAAATCGGGTCACCTCGTCCAGCTTATGGCTGATGAAGATGATCGTCTTGCCCTCCTGCACCATGCGCTGCATCGTCTGGCCCAGCGCATCGGCCTCCTGCGGGGTCAGAACAGCTGTCGGTTCATCAAGAATCAAGATGTCCGCCCCGCGGTACAGCGCCTTCAAAATTTCGATCCGCTGCTGCTCGCCGACGCTCAACTGCCACACGAACGCTTCCGGGTCCACGTGCATATCATACTGCTCGCTTACCTCGGCAATACGCCGCTTCACCCGCTGCATGTCCAGCCGCAGGGGTTTGAAGCGTCCCCGCCCGGAAGCGGCAGAATAAGGGTCATCCAGCCCCAGTATAATGTTCTCGGCAACCGTCTGGTTCATCACCAGTTTGAAATGCTGGTGGACCATCGCGATCCCCAGATCGAAGGCAGTCTTGGGCGAGTCGATATGCACTGACTGCCCGTGCACCAGCACATTCCCCTGTTCCGGCAGATACAGCCCGGCCAGAACGTTCATCAGCGTCGATTTGCCGGCGCCGTTTTCCCCCAGCAAGGCATGAATCTCACCCTTATTGATCGTCAGATCGACGCGGTCGTTTGCCAGCACGCCGGGAAACCGTTTGGTGATTTCCCGCATTTCCACGGCAAGAGGAGTTGTGTTGGTCATGAGCAAATGAGAGTGTCTACATGCACCGACGCTAAGACGAAATGCAGGTGGAGAATGGGGACAACGGCTGTGATCCTGCTCTCCGACGCCCCATTCCAGACCTGCTGTGTAAGCACTTCCCTACTGCGGAATCTGGCCTGTAACACCTGCTACCAGCCAATCATAGCTGAGTAGAGCAGGGTCGTCCATACATTCACCGGCAGCGACCCGTTCTTCACCGGCATTATCGTAGATCGGGCCGCAGAAGAACTGAAAACTGCCGTCAAGAATGCCTTCTTTGACCTCCTCGACCGCTATCTGTACAACCGCCGGCACAAATTCGGCCACGGGCGCGAGATCCAACACGCCGTCTTCCATGCCCCACCAGACCGGTTCATTGGTCCACGTCCCGGCAGCTACGTCACGCACCTTCTTCTCGTAGATGACCTGCCAGTTCCAGATCGGTGCGGTCAGCAGAGCCTGCGGCGCGATGTCCGGGTTGACCACGTTGTAGCCAATAGCGTAGACACCTTGCTCCTCGGCCAATTTGTCCGGCTCGACACTGTCGCTCTCTCGGGCCACAACATCCACGCCCGCATCGATTAGGGCCTGGGCAGCTTCCCGTTCGGCAGGAGGATCAAACCAGGCAAAGATCCATACCGGCCGTACTTCAATAAGGGGATTTATCGACTGCGCGCCCAGGGCAAAGGCGTTCAGATTCCGCACAACCTCCGGTATGGGGTAAGGCGCGATGTAGCCGAGAACATTGGACTGTGTCATCGCGCCGGCAACCATTCCCGCCAGGTACCATCCCTGGTAGCCGCGGCCGTCATATATGCCGACGTTCTCAGCCGTCTTGTAGCCGGTGGCATGCTCAAACTTCACCTCCGGAAACTCCGCCGCGACTTCGATAACGCTATCCATATAACCGAAACTGGTGGCAAAGATCAGGTCGTAGCCTTGCGACGCGTAGCTCTGCAGCACCCGCGCCGCGTCCGGTCCTTCTGCCACAAGTTCACTGTACGCTGTTTCCACGCCCAGCTCTTCCAGCGCCAACCGGCCCTGATCGTGCGCATAGCTCCAACCGAGATCTCCCACCGGGCCCACGTAGACGAAGGCGACCTTCATCGACTCGACCGTCTTAGCAGAACCTGACTGCCCTTCAGCCGCAGGCCCTTCGCCGATCGGCTGACAGGCGCTGATCAACGATGCCAGGATCAGCAGAACGCCAATCATTATCCTCAAATGCCGAATCCTCATGTAACTCACTCCTTTTCGCTACAATTACAAACGGACTCGCCCATCGTTACAGCAGTTCATGCGGTAAACAGATTGCTCCTCCCTTACGGTATCCGACACCAGGAGAGGAGCAATCTTTAGCGATCACAATCGAATTGATTCAGAAAACAGCCCTATTCTGCGCGACGGCCCAAATCGCAAAGGTGAACCTCACACGATCCGACTCCGGGCCGATAGCTGGGCTAGTTTCCAAGCGGTGCGGCCTCACCCGGCGCCTCGCCGACAACGCCCTCCACAAAGAAGTCCATGCCCAGCATCTGGCCGTCGTCCATGCACTGGCCGTCTTCCAGGAACTGGACACCGTTCTGGCCGTTCATCGCGCCGCAGAATACGTCCGTCTCACCGGAAACGATCATGGCCTGCTTTTCGCTAACCATCGCGGCTACATCTTCGGAAACCGACGGGCTGAATTCTGCCATGCCAACAATCCCGTCGTCCATACCGCCCCAGTACTGCTCAGTAACCCAGTTGTGGTCGCGAGCCTGCTCCGCGAACTTCACGAAAGCTGGGCCCCAGTTCCAGACCGGTCCCGTGAGGACGGAGTCACCGACGAACACGCGCATGTCGCTGTTGTAACCGATGCTGGTTCCGCCCCGCTCGGCCGCGGCCTTCTGCGGCTCGGTCGTGTCCTGGTGCTGGGCGATGATATCCGCGCCCTGGTCAAGCAAGGCTTCAGCTGCTTCCTTCTCTTCCGGAGGACCAAACCAGGTGTTCGTCCATACCACCCGCACCTCAGCGTCCGGATTTGCCTCGCGCACGCCCAGCGTGAACGCGTTGATTCCTCGGATTACCTCAGGAATCGGGAACGCCGCCACGTAGCCGATGACATTGGTTTCGGTCATGCTGCCAGCCACCAGGCCGCTCAGATAGCGGGGCTGGTACATACGGCCGAACAGCGTGCTCATATTGTCGGCCGTCTTAAAGCCGGAAACATGCACAAAATACTGATCCGGGAACTCCTGCGCGACAGTCAGAGTCGGGTCCATGTAGCCGAAGCTGGTGGTGATTACCAGGTTATAACCCTTCTGCGCAAAGTCGCGAATCACGCGCTCTGCGTCCGGGCCTTCGGGCACATTCTCAATAAAGGCCGTCTCCGCGCCGCCTTCCAGATTCTCTTCCAGATACAGCCGCCCCTCATCGTGTGCATACGTCCAACCGAGGTCGCCAATGGGCGCGACATAGACAAAGGCTACCTTCAACGGCGCCGCCATATCATCGCCTGCCATCTCCTCAGCGGCCGGTGCCTCGGTGACCGGCTGGCAAGCGCCAACCAGCAGTGCCAGGATGAGCATGACACCCACCACTGTCCACGAATTTCGAATTCTCATGAAACTGTCTCCTTTGATTCAAGTGGGTCCGCTACATGTGATCAGAACTGTGTGATTGAGGGATTGACAGGTTCCAGAATGATAACCTGGACAATAATAATATTCGAAGGTTCTGGCAATGGTAACGCAAAGATCGCCAAAATTCAACTATCGAAACCGCGCGTAGCTGCACAAGGGGTAACTACTCAGCCGCAACTGATTCGTAATCCTGAACGAGGGGAGCAAAGGTGTTCTTTCTCCCCTCATTGTTGTATTTTGGGCGGTCGGGCCTTCGGCCCTCCCTTGTGCAGGGGCTGCGCCCCCGCAACGCCCCGCCCTGGCTAGCCACCTTGTTCACTCTTCCCCAGCAACGTGTCTAGCCAACAGAGTCTCCATTCCGCCCACCACCCAACTGAATCAGTTTGCACACCCTTCCCTCACCTCCCCCTCAAAGGTCCTGTAGGGGCAGGCCTTGTGCCTGCCCTGTGCCCCTCTGGAAGTCGGAACACACTGTCACCCACCGTCGCCAGGCATTCCACACCTGACCCTTTCGCCTTGAAACTTGAATGTACCCTGCACAAGGTCTACCGTTAGGCATTCCCGCGCGCCCGTCGGTATAATTTCACTTCAGACTGTGACACCAGGTCGGTTATCCGAAAGTGACCACCGGCCGCTGACAATTAACCAGAGGTCCAATTTACATGACAGAGTATCAGATTACGTACTGGCGGGACTTCCCGTCAATGGTTGTAGCGCGCGAGGGAAGCAGCGCACGGCACAAGGTCCAGTTGCCGCCCCGTTTTCAGGTCGCCATCGACGAAGCCGCCATGCGCGCCGGCGCTACCGGCACCGATGAATATCTGGACGGCTGGCTCCGTTCAGACTGGCAGGAGCAGGCCGGAAATCCCGAAGAGGTGGCCCAGGCCGTCGCCGCCCAGCTTGAAGCCGACTATCCCCCCCAACGGATACGGAAGCTGCTTTCGACAATAACCCCCGACGCCTCTTCAGGCGGATGGCTGACACCGCGGCCCCACCCGGTGATCGAGATGATGGACCAGCACGGCGGCCCCCTGCTTGGCGATGGAGCCATGGCAACCATGCTGCAGGAAGTCGGCCTCACCGGCGGCGCCGCGCCCGAACTGTGGAATGTGGACAACCCGCAGGCCGTGCAGGCCGTCTATCGCGGCTATGTCGAGGCCGGATCAAATATAATTACGACCAACACCTTCGGCGGCACGACCGCCCGCCTAAAGATGCACGACCTCCAGGACAGATTGGCCGAACTTAACGCAGCCGGCGTGCAGCTGGCGCGCGCGGTCGCCGACGAAGCCGGCGGCGTGCTGGTGGGGGCCTCGGTCGGGCCCACCGGCGAGCTGCTGGATCCCCTGGGCGTGATGACCATGGACGAGGCGACGGAGCTATTCGCTGAACAGGTGACGGTCATGGCCGACGCCGGCGCCGACTTTATCCTCACCGAAACGATGAGTGATCTGCAGGAGGTGGAAGCCGCAGTGCGCGCCGTCGACCAGGCGACGGAACTGCCAATCGTCTGCATGCTCACATTCGACACCAACCTGCACACCATGATGGGCGTCAGCCCCAAACAGGCGGTCGAGACGCTTGCCTCCTGGGGCGTACAAGTCATCGGCGCCAACTGCGGCAACGGCCCCGACGAGATCCAGACTGTGATGACAGAAATGGCTGCGCATCGTCCGCCCGGAGTCGTGCTCTATGCCCAGAGCAACGCGGGCCTGCCGGTCCTGCAGGGTGACGACGTGATCTACGACGGCACGCCGGAAATCATGGCCGATTACGCCCGCCAGATGAAGGATATCGGTATCGACATCATCGGCGGCTGCTGCGGCACAACCCCAACGCATCTACGAGCGATGCGAAAGGCCTTGGGGTAGGAGGAGATAGAGCCTTTCGTGCTTCACAGTCTGGCAAAGGGTAGGAACCTGTTTTGGTGTTTCCTTCGATTGTTGAAGATCTACTAAGGATGCGCTTCGGGGCTTGGTGGGTTGGATACGAAGGGCAATCTTGACACCAATTGTAAATGTAACTACAATATTGTCATTACATGGGGGGCTGCCCATTGCGTTGGACTTGGGATCCCGCCAAGAACGCCGTTAACTGGATGGAACACGGACTCGATTTTGAAACAGCTCAGTTCGTCTTCGACGATCCGTTATCCATGACGCGTTCCGATCCTTACGCGGAGGAAGCCCGTTGGCGAACAATGGGAAGGATAGGTTCAGTGGTAGTGATGGTTATTCATACCTGGCCGGAGGCGGGTGAGGGAGTCGGGCGTATCATCAGCGCCCGCAAAGCGACCAGACACGAAAGGAAGGCGTATGACGAAGGGGAATACTGAATTGACAGCAAAGCAGCGTGCCGATCTCCAAACCCTGGAAGAACTGCCCGACGATCAGATCAACACAAACGACATTCCCGAACTTCTCGATTGGTCCGGCGCCGAGCGCGGTGTCTTCTACAGACCCGTAAAGAAACAGATCACGCTACGCCTGGATGCGGATGTCATTTCATGGTTCAAAGCCCACGCACAGGGCGGCCGCGGCTACCAGACCGATATCAATCAAGCGCTGCGCGAACACGTCATCCGTTGCGAGAGGGAAGCGACGCCATAACGGACCGGGCCGACTGCGAGGCGGTCGGACACCATTCGGATAAGCTCAGCGGGCCCACAGTGTTTCGTGGCACGCGCGGGCCTGTCGTCCCCCCCCCGCAGCAACCCGACGCTTTCGGTAGCTCCGCTGAAGCCTCCGAGGAGGCGGAGTTTTGAGTCCAGTCCGAGAACTTGAGTATCTCGCTGATTCTCTGCGCGGTTTAACTGCCAAGATTTCTTTGACGGTTGTTTGACTGAAAGGCCAGAAACTGCCACAATTGGCCGGTATCATCGGCTCTTAACCGGGAATTGAAGCAGAGAATCTGCATACCCATTGTTCGACAGTTGGTTGATTGAACGGCCAGAAACAGCCACAATTGGCAGTTTCACCCCCTCTCCGGGCGTCTCTTGCAGGGTCAGGAGCATTCATTTGAGAATCGGAATCATAGCCTGCGGCGCAATCGTGCGCGAACTTATCGCCATCGCCAACCGCCGCGGCTGGGACTACGAACTGACCGCCGTTCCCGCCCAGCTCCATAACCGCCCCGAACGCATCGCCCCGGCCGTCGCGAAAAAGCTCGACACCTGGGCCGACCGCTTCGACCGCATCCTCATCGGCTATGCCGACTGCGGCACCATCGGCGCGCTCGATTCCCTCCTGGCCCGCTATCCCCATGCCGTGCGCATCCCCGGCCCCCACTGCTACGAGTTCTACGGCGGCGCGCTTTTCGACCAACAGGCCGAACGCCAGCCGGGCACTTTTTATCTGACCGATTTTCTCGCCCACCATTACGAGGGCCTCGTAATAAAATCGTTGGGCCTCGACCGCCGCCCGGAGTTGCGTGACATCTATTTCGGCAACTACGAGGAGCTCCTCTATCTCCGCCAGTTGCCGGACCAGGACGAAAGTGAACGCGCCCGCGCTGCGGCGACGCGGCTGGGGCTGGCTTACAGCGAGATCGATTCAGGACTGGATGAATTGGAGCAGCGACTGGTGGAGTTGATCGAGAGCGAGCCCCGCTAACCGCCTACCACCATGCGCCGAGTCCTTTTCCTCTTCCTTGACGGCGTTGGTCTGGGGCGCGATGATCCGGAGGTCAATCCGCTCGCCGCGGCCGCGCTGCCTACGCTGGCGGCCCTTTTCGGCGGCCATCCGCTCACCGCGTCCAGCGGGCGTTTCAGCAACGGCGACGCGCATTTGATCCCGACAGACGCCCACCTGGGTGTGCCCGGCCGCCCCCAGAGCGCCACCGGCCAGACCGCAATCCTGACCGGCGTTAACGCGCCCGCCCGCCTTGGGGAACACTACGGCCCGCGCCCGGACCAGCGCGTGCGCGACATCCTTGACGAAGCCGGTATCTTCGCCCGCCTCCACGCGGCCGGCCACGCCACCGCTTTCGTCAATGCCTATCCCCAGGGCTACTTTGACGCCGTCAAGCGCGGCAAACGCCTGCTGAGCGCAGTCCCCTACGCAGCGCGGCGCGGCGGTTTGCAGCTGCGAACCTGGAGAGAGATGGTTGCGCAGCAGGCTCTGTCCGCAAACTTCACCGGCCGGGGCTGGCGCACGGAGTTGGGCTATCCTGATGTGCCGCTCTACACGCCGCAGGAAGCGGGCGCGCAGTTCTGGCGCCTTGCCCAGCCCGTGCGCTTCGCCTTCTTCGAGCACTGGCTGACCGACTTCCTCGGCCACTACCGCGATCTTGGCGGCGCTATTGAGAACTTCGAACGCATTGACGGCTTCTTGGCCGGCCTGTTGGATGCAATGGACTGGCAGCAGACCCTCCTGATAGTCGCCAGCGACCACGGAAATGTCGAGGACTGTTCAATCCGCAAGCACACCGAGAACAAAGCTTTAACCATTCTCGTCGGCAGCCGGGCCGCGGCCTATGCCCAGCGCGTCCACCGACTGGACAACTTCTCCGATATAGTTGCAGATTTTCTGGACGAAAAAGACACCGCCTCCGGCCAATTACAGGGCCCTTTCAATCAGATGCCAACCACCTGTTAGATCGTTAAGAGTCCAACCGCCCGTCCAACCTATCCGCCATTGTAAGCCGCCTATTCAACAGATTGGAGAAACTATGGAACTGCCGCCATTCGCCAACCCCGGCCGCTTCTGGAAAGGAAATCTTCACACCCACTCGACCCGCTCCGACGGGGGTAAGCCACCGCAAGAGGTCTGCCGACTGTATGAACAGGGTGGTTACGATTTCATCGCCCTGACCGATCACTTTATGGAGCAGTACGGCTTTCCGGTCACCGACACGCGGCCCTTCCGTTCAGCCGGGTTCACGACCATCATCGGCGCCGAACTGCACAGCGGAGCCATCGAGAACGGCTCCGCCTGGCATATCGTGGCCGCCGGCCTGCCCCTCGATTTCACGCCCACCGAGCCGGAGGAAAGCGGCGCCCAACTCGCCGCCAGGGCCAAGGAGGCCGGCGCCTTTGTCGGCATCGCCCATCCCCACTGGTACACGCTTACCGAAAACGACGTCGCAGCCTTGGGCCCGGCCCACGCAGTCGAGGTCTACAACGGCATAGCCGACGACGCCAACGATCGGGCCGACAGCTGGCATCTGATGGACATACTACTGGACAAACGCCAGCACTACTTCGCCTACGCAGCCGACGATGCCCATCTCAAAGAGCACCACGACTTTCGCCGCGGCTGGGTGCAGGTGAAAGCCGAGGAGCTCTCCCCCGAGGCTCTGCTGACCGCGCTGAAGGACGGCGCATTCTACTCCAGCACCGGACCCGAGATCTACGACATCGCCTGCATCCCCGGCGAACGGCTAACTGTCCAATGCTCGCCCGCTGAACGCATCTTCATGACCGGTGTTGGCAGCGCCAGTCAGCGCGCCTGGGGCAACGGTCTCACCAGCGCCGAGTTCGACCTGTCCGACTGGAGCAGCCACTACTGCCGCGTGACGGTGCGCGACCGCCGCGGCGGCAGGGCGTGGTCAAACCCGATCTGGTTCGAATAATGAACGCCGTGTCTGATTCAGGGGGTCTGGCGGTCGATGTGCTCTGTCTGGGCATCGCCTGCTACGACCTCATATTCTCGGTAGACCGGCACATAGGCGCCGATGAAAAGATCAAGGCGACCGGCTTGACCTCCTGCGGCGGAGGCATCGCCGCAAATGCATCGATGACCGTCGCTCGCCTCGGTTACTCCGTGGCCTTCGCCGGCTATCTGGGCCGCGATATGTACGGCGACAGACATCTCGATGAACTCAACGCCGCCGGCGTCAACACCGACCTTGTCGTACGCGGCGAGTGGCCGACATCCCTCTCCGCCATTCTCGTCAAGCCGGACGGCTCACGATCGCTCGTCAACTACGGCCTTGGCAGAGAAATGCCGGATGGGGAGGAGCTCCTTATCGAAGACTGCCGGCCGCGTGCAGTTCTGGTGGATGGACATTACCTCAAGGCAGCCGCACCCCTGGTCGCCAGCGCCAGCGCCGCCGGCATCCCCACCGTGCTGGATGGCGACACGCTCCACCAAGGCTCGGAAACGCTGATGGAAATGGTGGAATTTCTGGCGGTATCAGAGCACTTTGCCCGCCAATTCAGCCGCCAGGACGATGTGGAGGAAGCCCTGACGCAGCTGAGTCGCTGCGCACCCTCGACAATCGTCACCCTCGGCGAACGAGGATTGCGCTGGCGCAATCGCGCAGACAGCCGGTTTGGCGCCAGCGCAGGCAGCTACCCGGCCTTCGCGATCGCTGCAGAGGATACCACCGGCGCCGGCGATGCCTTCCACGGCGCGTTCGCCGCCGGTCTTTCACAAGGGATGGCGTGGGAGGAACTGCTGCGCTTCTCCTCTGCCGTCGGCGCACTCTGTTGCACCAGAAAAGGCGCGCGCCTCGGCATTCCCACCGGCGCCGAGGTGGACGCGTTTCTGGCCCAGAATTGAACTGCTCCAATAACACAAGAATTGACCGAAAAAGACCGACTTTGGTTGCCTTCCCTTGGCGTTTTCGGACAGCACTGAATCCGCGTTTTCCGCAATTTTAGGGGCTTGTAACCGATTTAGTTTTCTTGTATGGTATGGTATGGTATGGTTGTAATACCGTGTGGTAGTATTTGTATGAGGGAATCGCCGACCAAAGATGGCGGCGTTGGCAAGGGACGGTTTGACAGCCGTCCGTTTCATTCCAATGACCCCTCGCCAAGTGCCCGCTCATAGGTTCGTAGGGCACCAGACCGACGCCTCTGCGTCGAATAGCAAGACAACCATAAACTCAGCCTGGCCATTGTGGTTTCGGGAGGATTGAAAATGACAGTAGCTGCTCCTGAGCGGCAGTTCGACGACGGCCTTACCGGCGACTACCCGCCTGGTCTCTACGATTCGACCGGGGTTGTCACAGGCGTCGACGGCTTTGCCGCCGTTACCGATGCCCATGTGGCCAGATTTCACAAACAGGGCTTTTTGATTGTCGAAAACGCCTTCACGGCGCATGAAATTCAGGTGGCCCTGGACGGGCTGTTTCACCTGTTGTCGGGCGCAGTCGAGGAGTTCAATGGCGTTCAGTACGAACAGGCTTCTGCAGGCGTGGCTGTCGAAGAACTGTCGCCAGAAAAGAAGCAGGACTATGTGCGCAAATTTATGAGCTTCGTCGACTACGACGTTCGCCTGAACGAATTCGCGCATCATCCTCTGCTACTCGCGCTGGTTGAACGCATAATCGGCGAAGCGCCGGTTCTGTTCCAGAGCATGGCGCTTCTCAAGCCCCCCCGTCTGGGCCGAGACAAGCCTTGGCACCAGGACCACGCCTATTTTCAGTTCGAACTTAACACAAGGGTCGTGGGCTGCTGGATTGCCCTGGATGAGGCCACGATCGAAAATGGCTGCATGGTCATTGCGCCGGGCAGCCACCTGGAAGGGCCGGTCGTCCACTTTAGAAGGCGGGATTGGCAGATCTGTGATACCGACGTGGACAACAGTGGGGCAGTAGCAGTCCCGCTAAAACCGGGCGGCCTCTTAATCTTCCAGAGTTTGCTCCACCACGGAACACCACCCAACAATACCGGGCTGCGCCGCCGGGCACTACAGTTCCACTACCGGCCGCAAAGCGCGCCTCTCACCAGTCACGAGGAACGACTGGCGATTTTCGGCGGCGAAGGGTTGGGGGCCGAGTGCTGAGTAAGGCAATTGCGGGAAGGCGTGGGAGTCGAACCCACCGCAGCCGGCTCTGCGCCACCTGCCACTGATTTTGAAGACCAGGGCGTCCACCGGGACACATCCCCTCCCGCTGGCTATTGTATCGGTTGAACTGAGCGCGGTCAAATAAAGCGGCCGCGTTCAATATGAGAGTCCCATACGCTGGGCACGCAAGCCTGTCTTCCCCGGATCAGCTTGCCACAACGAAAGCACTAGAACCCAGATCTTTTTCTGGTCTCTGGTCGCCGCACTCCACTGGAATGTGTGGCGTGGCCGTTGACTGACTTTTTGCGACTTTATGGTCGCCGTCTCTTACCAAAAACCCATCTCCAAATATGCAACGCAGTTAGCGGTCTGGATAGAAAAGTATGCACTTGGCTTGCCCCGAATGCGGCGCTCCGGTAGATGTTACCTCGTCGATAACGAATTGCCCCGCCTGTGACGCAAATGTCGCTTCACACTATACGCCCGCGGAGATGACCCGGACGGTCTATCATCGCGCCCTCGAACATTATTCGATGGGAAATGAGGCAGCCGCGCTCGAGGGAATCGATCAGGGCATTTCCTTGCTGGAAGCGCCCGAGTTGCACCTGCTGGCAGCTCTGATCTATCGCAAACGCGGCGAATTCAAGGAGATGCGGGAGCATGTGGCCGCCATCCCCGCCGATGATATCCTGCGCAGCGAAGGCGAATGGCTGCTGCGCTCACACCAGGAACAGCTCCAATTGGGGCGGCGCGAAGAGGCCCGCAAACGCGGCCGTGCCAAGGGTACACAACTCGCAGTGGGCAAAGCAAGCCGGCAGTTCAGCACTGAATATTACCCGGCCCCATTGGACAAGAAACAGGTTGCAAAAAGAGGCACCTTTAAAATACGGCGCAATCGCCTTCCCTGGGCAATTCCTATAGCCGCCGTCCTGCTGGCCGTCATCTTCTTCTCGCGAGGCTCGGGCGATTCTCTGCTGACCGCGCTGCGGCAACTGCGTACCATCCCAGACCAACTGACGTCATTCTACGCCTCCTTCACCACAGACGAACCGGCCGTGGAGACCGCCGCAGTCGACAGCGACGACACCAGTTCTCAAAATAGCGCCGCAGCCTCCATAAACACGCCGCAGCCCGAAAACGCTTCCGCGGCGACTTCAGCCCCCACCGCCCTGCCGACGCCGGTACCAACGCAATCGCCCCCGACACCCACCACCGTCAGCAGTGTTTCTCCTGACGTGAAAGCGACGATTATCGCCGCCGCCCGCGTACAGTCTTACGATCTCAACACTTTCCTCAATGAACTGGACCGTCCAGACCTGGCCGCCCTCGGCATACAGGCTTCCTGGGCCCAGGGAGCGCCCCCCGGCGAACTGATCGTGCAGGGAACCGTAACGATGGTCTCAGTTCAGCTCGAACTGTTGAATCTGATGACAGAGATCGAAGGCGTTACCTCGATCGACCACAGCGGGCTGGAGCTGGACTTGCCCGAAACTTACCTCGTTCGGGAAGGCGAAAACTTGCGGCACATTGCACTGCGGTTGTACGGAAACCCGGACCGCTGGACTGAAATCTACGACGCCAATCAGGACCTGATCGGCGAAGATCCCAATAACCTTTGGGTCGGCCTTTCGCTGACTCTGCCTCAGGAGGAACCCCCAGAGGAACAGATCCAGCAATGAGTTCTGATCCTTCAGGACCGGGGCGCCCCGAATCTGCCGTAAGCCTGCTTTGGCATCGAAACCTGGCTCCGACCGAGCATCGCCCGCACCTCTTTCGACACCTCCGCCGGCGGTAAACTGACGCATGAAGCTCGGCACGATCGACAAACGGCTGCTGACAATCCTGCTCGTCGTCTTTGTACAGATGCTGGGCGCATCACTGATCTTTCCTGTCTTGCCGCTGTATGCGCAGCGGCAATTTAATATGTCGGCCGAGATGATCACCCTGCTCACCTCCGCCTTCTTCGCCGCCCAATTCCTCTCCGGCCCATTTGTCGGCCGCCTTTCCGATAATTACGGTCGCATCCCCGTTCTGATCGTCAGCCAGATCGGGACGGTCATCAGCTTTATTCTGCTGGCCCTTGCGCCCAGCCTTGGCTGGCTCTTCTTTGCCCGCATCCTGGACGGGATCACCGGCGGCAACATCATCGTCGCGCAGGCATACATTACCGACATCACACCGCGCGAAAAGCGAACCGAGAGCCTGGGCTACATCTTCGCCGCTTTCGGCCTTGGCTTCATCTTCGGCCCCGCCCTCGGCGGGTTCCTCGCCGCAGCCTACGGCCCCAAAGTGCCATTTCTGGTGGCGGCGGTAGCGGCCGCAGCCGTCGTCCTCCTCACCTGGTACGCACTGGACGAAACGCTCTCGGCAGAGGAAAGGCGCAGCGCCCGCGCCCGCCGCACCGGCAGCCTTACCTTCGGCAGCCTGCTGGGGGGCGCCCCTTGGGCTCTGTCGCTGATGCTGATTCTCCTGATCGCCTTCCTGGGTCAGTTTGCACTAGGGCTTTTGCAAGCCACCTTTGCCCTCTTCGGTGAGGCGGTACTGTTCCAGGGCGAGAGCCAGCAGGTAACTGACGTCGGCATCGGCCTGTTGCTGTCCGTTGTCGGCGTGTCCCAGCTGTTCACGCAGACCTATCTGCTGCGGCGGCTGGCAAGGCGCTTTGACGAAGGCCAACTTGTCGTGCTCGGCAGCCTCCTTCGTACCATCGGCATGACGATCTACGCGCTCGTTACAACGCCGTGGCTCGGGGCATTCGGCTCGCTCTTTTTTGCCGTCGGCTTCGGTATCGCCAGTCCACCTCTGCAGTCGATGTCCACCGCATTGGTCTCTGACCAGGATCGGGGCGGCGTTCTGGGTATGTTTCAGTCAAGCGTCAATCTGTCCACCATCATCAGCACCGCCATCGCCGGCGTATTTTTTGCCCGCGGGCCGACAGTGCCTTACTGGATCGGCGCAGCTACGTCACTCGTGGCGGTAGTGGCGATGATCGGTTTGATGCGATGGATGCCCACCCAGCCCGTCCGCGCGTCAGAGGCGTAGCGCGTATCGTGAGAATTACTTTTCGCGAATCGGAGAATACTGATGGCACACAACGATAGGACTAACTCGGCAACCCAACCCGACCTGAAAACACCGGTCCCCTTCGACGCCATCGCCCGCCTGCCAGTGGACGGCGACAATGTCGCCATTGCCACGCGCCGCCTGGAAGCCGGGCTGTCAGTTGAACATGACGGCGCGCAGTTCAGGCTCGATACCACCATTTTGGTCGGCCACCGTTTCGCCGTCGAACCGATCGCGCAGGACGATCCTCTTCTGTCCTGGGGTCTTCCCTTCGGCGTGGCCACGCGCCCGATCGCGCCGGGAGAGTACGTATGCAACGCCGGCATGATCGAAGCGCTCAACGGACGCGTCCTGGATTTCACCATTCCGCAGCAGCCGAATTTCCAGGACCGGATCGTCGTCTACGAAGTCGACGAGACGAACTTCCGTCCCGGACAACAGGTGGAACCATACACCCAGGAACGCACATTTCTGGGGTTCCGCCGCGGCGGCGGGCGCGGTGTCGGCACGCGCAACATGATCATCATCTTGGGGACAACCTCCAGCACCGCCGGCTTTGCCCGCAGCCTCGCGCAGGCGTTGCAGCCCGCCGCTGGCGCATTCCCCGACTTCCCTGACTTCGACGGCATCGTCGCCATCGCCCACACCGAGGGCAGCGGCTATGAACGGCTCAACAATCGCGACTTTGTGTTACGCACACTAGCCGGCCTGATCGTGCACCCCAATGTCGGCGCCGTCCTGGCCGTAGACGCACTTGAATCAAACCCGACCGCCGACCGCGCAATCACAAACGCCGAGCTCGAAGCCTATCTGCGCGCCAATGACTATCCCCTGGCAGCAGTCCCGCACTGCTTCTTCACCCTGTCCGGCGACTGGCAGGCCGACCTGGCCGAAGCCGCTGCAACCGTCGAGCGTTGGCTCCCCGACATCGCGGCCTCCCAGCGCACGCCCGAATCGCTGGCCCAGTTGAATATCGCCCTCCAATGCGGCGGCTCCGACGCCTTCTCCGGCCTCTCCGGCAATCCGCTGGCATCCGCCGTCGCCAAAGAGGTCATTCGCTACGGCGGACGCGCCAACCTCGCCGAAACCGACGAGTTAATCGGTGCCGAAGCCTATGTCCTGCAGAATACGCGCGATCTGGCCACCGCACGCGCCTTTCTCGACTATGTCGCACAGTTCAAAGAGCGGCTGGCGTGGCACGGCCAGTCCGCAGAGGGCAATCCCACCGGCGGCAACAAGTACCGCGGGCTCTACAACATTGCCCTCAAGTCGATCGGCGCCGCCATCAAGCGGCACCCGGATGTGCGTATGGACTGGGTTGTCGATTACGCGGAGCGGATGGTGAAAGCAGAGGACCCGCCTGCCCTCGACCGGGCCGCGCCCGACCCGGCGCCCGGCTTCTACTTCATGAACACGCCGGGCAACGACCTGGAGAGCATCGCCGGTCAGGTGGCTGGCGGCTCGAATATGATCATCTTCGTCACCGGCAACGGCTCGATCACCAACTTCCCGTTTGTGCCGACAATAAAAGTGATGACCACAACGCCGCGCTTCGAGTTGCTATCCCAGGAAATGGACGTGAACGCCGGCGCCTATCTTGATGGCAAGACGATGGCCCAACTGTGCGACGAAAGTCTCGATCTGCTCGTGGCAATCGCCTCCGGTCAGCGCAGCAAAGGCGAACTGGCCGGCCACTCGCAGATCTCCATCTGGCGCAACTGGCAGCAGAAGGACCACAGCCGTGTACAGAAGATCCTGGCACGTCCGCAGCCGGACGGACGCCCGCTCAAGCTAAAGACGCAACCCGGTGAGACCGAGGGAATCAACCTGCCCCAACCGCCCGCAGCACGCGTCGGTTTGATTCTGCCCACCAGCCTTTGCTCCAGCCAGATCGCCGGCATGGCGGCAAGGCGTCTGAACGGAGCGGCGTCGGTATCGGCCGTCGGGAGTCAAGAGAAAACTGGGACGGGTCCGTCATATGCCGCGCTGCCCCACACCGAGGGCTGCGGCGTCGCCTTCGCCTCAACCCAGGAAATCTACGCCCAGACCATGATCGGTTACGCCACCCACCCCCTGGTCGGCGCCTGCCTGTTTCTGGAGCATGGCTGCGAAAAGGCCCACAACGACTATATACACTCTTTGCTGCGTGAAGGCGGCCTTGCCGAAGAGGATTTCGGCTGGGCAAGCGTGCAGTTGGACGGCGGCATTGCCAGTGTCCTCGACAAGATCGATGCCTACTTCGCCGCGCAAATGTCTACCCTCCGCCGGCAGAATGGGAATGACGGCCAGCTGTCCCTGGCGCTGCTCAGCGACGGTCCCGCGCCCGCAGCCGCGGCCAACAGCCTCGTCCGCCTCGCCCGCTGGGTCGTCGCCGCCGGCGGCACCATAGTAACGCCTGCCTCCGGCGCGCTGATCGAGGCGCCCGCCTTCCGCGCGGCTCTGGGCATGGACGCTGACGACCTGCCGCCATCCCTTGCCTACGGCCAGGCCGCAGAGGCACCCGGTTTTCACCTGATGGAAATGCCCACCCCCCACTGGATCGAGACACTGACCGGCCTCGGCGCCAGCGGCGCGCAACTGATGATAGCCTATTCAGACAGGTTGAGGGCCGGCCATCCGCTTGTGCCCCTCTTGCAGCTTGCCGACGAGCACGCGCCCGCCGCGCCCGATCTGCGCCTGTCCGGCGATCCCGGCCGGTGGCCCCAGCAGATCCTCGATCTGGCGGCCCTGACACTTGCCGGTGACTATCAGCCGCAGAGCACCGTTCACAATCACATCGACTTTCAACTCACCCGCGGCCTGCTGGGGATATCCACCTAGCCAGCTCTCTTGACCGGCAACTCGCGGTCAGCGACTCCTGTCCAGTTCACAGAAACTGTTAGCCGCTTACGTCACCGTGCAACCGCCGGAAAGTCCCCCGGCTCCACCAGGAGACGCACCGCGCCGCTTTCCAGGTCAATCAGCCACAGAGAGGGCACTACGTCCGGCCCGCGCAGCGGAAACCGGCGGGTGATGAGATAGCGCCCATCGGGATCCCAGGCCGGCGGCCCGTGGTCGTAGGCAGCATCTGCCGTCAGCGCGGTCGCCTCCGTGCCGTCCGGGCGCATCAGCCAGATCTGGCTGCCCCGCGTCGCACCCGGCCCTTCCAACTCTTTTCGCCGAAACGCGAGCCACGCGCCGTCCGCCGACGGCACCGCCGAACTGTCGTGGACCAGGGCCAAAGTGTCGCTCCCCACGCCGCTCAGGTCGACCTGCTCGCCGCTCTCAACGTCGATTGCGATCAGATGGGTCATCCATTCATCGCCGCTCTGCCGGAAATCGGTTGTATACAGCCGGGCTCGGGATCGGTCCCAGCTACATGTCTCACCGGTGGCGGAAGGATAGAAACTGGTCTGCCCGGCCTCGCCCGCCTTCAGACTATAAACGGCCAGCTGTTGTTCCTCCGGCGCAACGAAACAGAGCCATTCCCCATCAGCAGACCAGCGCGCCTCAAGGCCAAGACGTTGGCTGTCACTGAAGATCGGCGCTGTTTCGCCCGATGCCACATCCATGATCCAAATCCGCGGCGGGCTCAGCACGCCCGAAGCAAGCGCATTGACCGAACGCCGCGTATAGGCCAGATATTGACCGTCTGCTGACCAGCTTGGTCCACTGCATGAGGCCTTTTCGCAGGCCAATAACGGCCTGTCCTGCCCGCTTGACAGATCGATCAGCCGCAGGTCGCTGAAACCCAACTCCCCCAACGCCCCGTAGGCGACCTGCCGGCCATCCGGCGACGGCGCAAAATCCCACACACTGACATCAGACGGGGTCAGTGCCTGAGAAGAAACGTCGGCACCCATCTCTTCATCTGTGAACGGCAGCGCGTGCAACTGGGCCCGCCCTACCTCATCGACCGTCTTGTAAAGCACGTAGGACGCGCCGTCATCCCCGGCTGCCCGGCGACTTTGCCCCCACAGGCCCAGCACCAACAGCGCGCACAGGCTGAGGAGTGACAACACGGTCAGATCAAATCGGCTCATATTTCCAAGGGTTGGTGAATGGCTCAGGCCGCAGGTGGTGCTGGCCCGTGACTACCGCCATCCTGTAACTGGGGTCAGGGATAGAGATAGGGTTGGTTCGGTTCCGGCACAGTTTCCAGCTGCTCCGCCATAAGCACCGGCAGCGCACTGCCTGCGGGCGTGGCGAACTGTCCAACCACCCGCACCCACTGACCCTCCGCCAACTCCTCCTCAGAAGGCAGACCGGCCGCCAGGCTGACCGGCAGGCCAACCGCCATCGCATCCGCGGCGCAGCAGCCGACAACAAAGCGGGTGAGGGTAAACTGTACGTCCTCCGACGCGTCATCATGGTAGACAAAGCCGATGACATCTGCGGTGTCGGTCTCGGCTGGCCGTTCGCCCTCGTGAAAGGCGAGTACCCAATCCAGAATCGTACGCTCGCTGCTCTCCTGAACCCGCGACGAACGCACCGCCGCCGGCAGTACCGAATCCAAAGCCCCGGCGCTGATTTCACGATTCTGCAGCGCCGCCACGCCCAGCGGTCGCGGAGGCACGAGAATGCCGAGGACGATCGGAAGCGAGATCAGAACCAACCCGGACAAACCCAATCTGTGGCTATGATCGTGGTCGTCTTCTCCCGCCGCTGGTGCGCCCCCGCCCGCCTCTTCCGCAACACTATCGTCCGGCCCGGCGGATCCCTCCTCATCCTCTCGCAGCAGGTAGCGGTAGCTTCCTGCCACCACCAAAAGACCCATAATCGCCGCCACTGTCAGCCAGTCGAAGCGACTACTAATGTAGAAGTTGAGCGTGCCGGTCGTGAAGCGCGTGAGCAGAAAGATGCCCAGCCCGAGCAGAAGCATCCCTTTAAGAGCGACCTGCACCTTGGGAAGACCCAATAACCTACTTGCCATTTGCAAAATCCATAAAACGCATCTTCGCCTGCCCAGTCTTCCGCCGAATCATCAGTTAAACGCCCACCTGCACATTCCAGAATACGCCGATAACCGCCACCAGCGACAGCGGCAGCAGGATCAAATAGAGGACGGTCCGCCGCCGGAAGACCCCCAGAAACAGCAGCGAGCTCTTGATATCCACCATCGGCCCGAAGACCAGAAAACCGAACAATGAACCGGTCGTAAACGCGCCGCTGAATGCCAGCGCGATAAAGGCGTCCACCGTCGAGCAGACCGACAATACGAATGCCGTCGCCATCATCACAAAGACGGAGACGATCGGCCCCTGACCGATCGCCAGTAGTGTCGACTGCGGAACCACCGTCTGCATCATCGCCGCCAGCAGCGCCCCGGCAATCAAAAATCGTCCCATGTCCAGAAAGTCATCGCCGGCCAGCGCCAAAGCCTGCCAGACGCGCGGCTGCGCGCCAGAATGGTCGTGACCGTGACTATGGTCGTGATCGTGACCGTGGTCGTGATCGTGACCGTGGTCGTGACCGTGGTCGTGATCGTGACTGTGGTCGTGATCGTGACTATGGTCGTGATCGTGACCGTGGTCGTGACCGTGGTCGTGATCGTGACTGTGGTCGTGATCGTGACTATGGTCGTCGCAGTGATCGCTGGAGCTGCCGCTGGCAAGTGTCTCCGGCAAAAGAATCTCGCGCGGGCGGGCCAGGTGGAAAATCAGCCCAACCGTAAACGCGACCAGCATACTGAAGGCAACCCGCCCCCACAGCACCGGACCCCATCCGAACGCCGCGTAAGTGCTGAAGATCACAACCGGATTGATCACCGGTGCCGCCAGTAGAAAGGCGATACCCACCGGCAGCGGCAACCCCTTGCCATAGAGCCGCCGCGTGACCGGCACCACCCCGCATTCGCACACCGGAAAGACGAAGCCCAACCCGGCCCCCGCCAGCGCCGCCAGCAGCGGATGATCGGGTATGTAGCGCTCCACCATATCCTGATTCACATAGACGGCTATAATGCCCGATACAATCGAACCGGCCAGCAGAAAAGGCGCGGCTTCGATGAACAGGCTGAGGAAAATCGTGACAAACGTCTGGAAGCGCTCGGTCGCGAAAAAGCGGGCCTGTGGCGTGTTGAGACTGCTGGCCAGCACCACGACCAACGCAAAAACCAGGAACGCCGCCACGCCCCAGCGCGGGCGGCCAAACCAGCGGCTCCCTATTCTCTCTGCAGCTGCCTGCGGCAGCGGTGATGTCTGGCTCATATTCTGGCTGGCTGTCGGTGATTACCCTTGTCCGCCGTTCACGTACTTCGTATCCAGTATCGCCGAATGCGCCCACTTCTTCCTGGAGTGGGAAGTGACGTTGCCTCTTACCTCTTCACGCTCTCAGCGAAATCCAATCTTACCTTAGCCGCCGCGTTCTGCCAATCCGAAGTCTCTGGCGCCTTCCCTCCCTCCCCCTGTTCCTCCGTCACCAGGACAGTTGGCGGCAGCCCCACCGGCAGTATCCCTTTTCCGCCAATCAGCGCCTGTGGCCTTAGACAGATACTGTCAATGTCGGTTATCATTCGCAGAACTCTACCGGTGATTCTTTCGGGCGTTCGCCCACTCTGAAACCATCCCGTCGAGACCCATTCTTTCAAACTCCAACCAGCACAAGGCCCAGTCTTATGTCACGCATGACCGTGGAACAGCTTCGGCAAGACCTTCCCATGACAGCGGTAGTCGGATACTTTCAGACCGGGACCTATGGCCCAGCCAGCGACTCCGTGCTGCAAGCCGTGCGAGAGACGATGGAAACCGAGGCCCGTCACGGCCCGGCCACCACCGCCGGCCGCCAGGCCCACACCGAACGCGAGGCCGCCGCCCGCAGCGGATTGGCACGGCTTCTCAACGTCAAAGAAGAGGAGTTGGGCATCGAAACCAACACCTCACGGGCCATGCAGCAGATCGTGCGCGGTCTCGCTTGGCAGCCGGGCGACGAGTTTGTGATGACTTCGCTTGAGCATGTCAGCACCTATGGGCTCTCCTATTCGCTGGAGCAGGAGTACGGCGTCAAGACCATCGAGCTCGAATCCGAAGTGGAGGACGAACAGCTCCTCAGCGATCTCGCACACGCACTGAACGATCGCACCCGCCTGATCTGCCTCAGCCACATTGCTTCCCCCAATGGCCGTCTGCTCCCGGTCACAGAGGCAGCCGCCATCGCCCACGACGCCGGCGTGCCCGTCATGCTCGACCTCGCCCAGTCCGTCGGCCAGATGCCGGTCGACCTCCAGGAGCTCGACTGTGACTTTGCCGTCGGTTCCGGCCACAAGTGGCTGCTCGGCCCCATGGGTACCGGCTACATGTTTATCTCTGAAAAACAGATCCCCGGTTTTCGCCCCAACCTGATTCCCGACCGCAGCCCGTGGGCGCTGCCCGAAGACCCCACGCCCGCGCCAACCGCCCGCTCCCGCACCGAGATCGGCACCTACAACCACGCGCTTGTTGTCGGCCTCGGCCGCGCCGTCGAAATCATGGAAAGCATCGGCCTCGACACAATGCAGTTAAGAATCGCCAATCTCACCCACCGGCTGCGCAGCGGTCTCACCCAAATCGACCGCGCCCGCATCATTACCCCGCTCGACATGGAGAAATCAGCCGGCATCACCACGGTGATGTTCGATCAGTTTACCAAGACCGATATGGACGGCCTCGTTGCACAACTACAGGATCGCCACCGGACCGTCGTCAAATCCCAATGGCTGACAGCCCCGGTGGACCCGGTCAAAGTAGGGATGCGCATCTCCGTGGCCGCATTCAACAATGAGACTGAGGTAGACCGTCTGCTGGAAGGGATTGACGCAGAACTGTAACCACAGTGGCCGCTGACACCGCCGGTAACCATCAACTTTCCATTAACAAGAGGAACAGAACGATGCCTGAACGCCTGGTACTCTGGGGACCCCCCGTCGTAGAGCGAACTCCCAACGATCCCGATTATGCCGAATACCTGCCCGCCTGGGTGCAAAAATGCGCCGACGTCGGCGTCACCAAAATCGTCGGCGGAGACCAGACCCGCGCCCTGACCGAAGCCGCCCATGCCGTCGGCATCAAGGTCGATCCCTACATCAACTACAACTCCTTTCCCCGTCACGGCTGGGCACGCGTCACCTATGGCTGGTCGCTCGACTTCCTCCGCCCCCCTGTGACCGCAGCCGAGGCGCGCGCCATCATGGACAGCCACCGGCCCATCTATGACGCGCCCAAGGTAGCCACCACCATGACCGACTTCGCGAGTCAGAACCCACAGTACCGCAGCCTGACCCGCAGTCGCGCCTACACTTTGGAGCCCGGCGATGATCTCTACCTCAGCGCTGCCTTCCCCGAAGTGCGCGCCGAACAGACCCAGCAGTTTGTTGACACGCTGACCCATACCCAAGGCGACGGCATCCAGGTCGAATTTGTACTCGGAAACGAGGACGAAAACGGGGCCGTCCCCTACGGTTACGAAGACCGAACGGTCACCGAGTTCCAGGCCAAACACGGCAAGAATCCCTTCGACCTGCCCAATGACTACCCCGAATGGCTGCAGTTCCGCGCCGATTACGTCACCCTTGCCCTGACCGAGATGCGCGCCGCGGTCAAGCAGATAAATCCCGATGCCGTCTTTTCAACCACCCTGATCGCCGGCGAAAAAGAGGACTACCTCAAGCTCCTGCACGACTGGCCAACCTGGCTCGAACAGGGCATCGTCGACGAGTTCTACATCTGGTTCCGCACCAACTCGGATCTCGACGCGCTCGAGCGGCAGTTAAACTACGCCGTCGAAGTGGCCGGCGGCCGCACACCGGTTATCGCCGAGCTTTCCTGTTACCATCCCGGCAGCTTCCAGCAGCCCGACCTGATGCTACGCGCCGCCGAAGTAGCGGTCGGCTGCGGCGCCGACGGCATCGGCATTTACCGCAGCCACGCCGTGGAACAGTTGGAGTTCTGGCCGGTCCTGGAGAATATGAGTAAGCTGTAGGAGAGGGCTTCGGCCGAAATGGGATTTCAGCGCTCGTGAAGGTCTGCACGCGTCCAACTGATCGAGCCGCTGGTGCCCAGATTCGGATCCTGGGCCAGTTGACCCAGATGAGCCAGATGCTGGCGCTTTGCACCAGCGTACTGTTCTTCTCGTTCTACCAGTTCGGAAAGGAGTTCGGCCACAAGTTCCGACAGGGAACGGTTCTGGTCCTACGCAATCTTCTCTACCTTGCGTAGGACCGAGAGCGGCAGCGAGAGGGTTACATTCTGTTTATCCATGTGCATCTGTACCTGCGGATCGAAGTATTCAGAAGTATATCGTAACAAATTTGCCCGTCAATTCTAAGCTGCCCAATTCCCGAATGCAAGGATTCCGTGCACCGATGCGTTGCATTCAAGAACGAACCGTCTAGGCTTGTCGAAACCTGTGCGCAAAGCAATGATCGAGGAGCAAGGGATTCAATTTACCAACTCCTCAGCCGAAAGAGAGGCACACAATGTCCTACTATCTGGCCGCCTATGACACCGAAGGTGTATTCCCCTGGTGGGATAAGAACAGACGGCAAAGAGGCTTCAGCTACACGCCCGAACACATCACCGAATTCCTGAACGGCGTGCGCGCCGTCGCCGACGTCCACCTCGAGCGCAACGTGCCGGCGTCCTTCTTCCTCGTCGCCAAAATGTTGGAGCTTGCCGGCCCCGAACTGCGCGCAATCCTCGACAATCCCCTGTTCGATATCCAGTGCCACAGCTTCACCCACCCGAACCTGATTGCACTGGGCGACGACAGGCCGACACTCCAATATGAACTGGGCGACGCCAAGAAACTGATCGAAGACACCTTCGGGCGTGAAGTGACCGGCCTGACCGCGCCCGGCGGCTACACCGACGGCTTCCGCGGCCAACATCCCGCGCTGGACGTAATGTGGGAGTCGGGCTACCGCTATGTGCGCAGCGTGGGCTTGGGCCCAAAGGGGACTATGCCCTCCCTCATGGATCAACCTTTCTGGTATGCGGAGGATGGCTTTCCTGACCTGTTGGAAACGCCCTCGCACGCCTGGCACGACAACGTCCTCACCGGGCAGCCGGCCTCCGTGCACTGGCCGCCGCTCCTGCCCTGGCCCTACCCCACGGCGATGCCCCGCGACGCGCAAGGCGTCTACGAGGCCTACGCGCCCGGCATCGACTACTGCGTACAGGAAGAGCTACTCTACTACATGCCTATCTTTCACCCCTGGTCGATCTATCGGATCGACAACCAGGCCGCCCAAATCGGAATGCTGCTCGATCATGCCAGCCAGAAGCTGGAATTTAAATCGTGCAGCCAGATCTATCAGCATATCGTCACCCATCCCGGGCTTGTCTGAACACCGATCCGCTCCTTACGAGTGGTGTCACTAAGAACTAGAAACTGAAAACGCGAAACTAAAAATGACTGACCAAACACCCATCAACGTAGGCATCGCCGGCCTCGGCCGCACCGGCTGGAACAACCACGCCAACGCCTTCGCCCACCTTCCCGAACAGTTCCGCGTCGTCGCCGTCTGCGACCCCGACCCTGAACGCCAGTCCGAAGCCATCGAACGCTTCGACTGCCTCGCCTACGCGTCATACGAGGAGCTGGTCGCCGATAAAGCCGTCGAGCTCATGGTCGTGGCCACCCCCAGCAACCTCCATGCTGAGCAGTCGATTGCCGCAATGCGCGCCGGCCAGCACGTCATCGTCGAAAAGCCGATGGCCAGCGACCTCGCCGGCGCCGACGCCATGCTCGCAGTCGCCAAGGAAACCGGCCGCATCCTGACCGTCCATCAAAACCTGCGCTACGCCGCCGACCTCGTCAAGGTGCGCGAAGTGATCGCCTCCGGCGTCCTCGGACGTATCATCGAAGTCCGCATCCACAACGGCGCTTTCGGCCGCCGCTGGGACTGGCAGACCATGAAAAGCTACGGCGGCGGCGCGCTCAACAACAGCGGCCCCCATTTTGTCGACATGGGCATGCTCCTGATCGACGACCCCGAACCGGCCGTCTTCTGCCACATGGAGACCACGCCCCTCTATGCCGGCGACGCCGACAGCCACGTAAAGATCATCCTCAAACCCAAGGCCGGGCCGCTGGTTGAGATCAACATCACCACCGCCTGCGCCTTCCCGCAGCCGAACTTTCTGGTGCTGGGCACGCAAGGATCGATGGCCTGTTACCGAGACGAGGCGCACTGGAAATTCTTCGATCCAGCCGAAGCCCCGCCGCTGATTCTGGACGAGGCCCCCATCGCTCGCGACCGCACCTACAATCGCGAGCAGCTACCCTGGAAAGAGGAGCGCGCGCCCCTCAACTACGACGGTGCCGGCGGTGTCCAGGCCCTCTATCGCTCACTCTACGCTGCCATGCGCCACGGCGCAGAACTGGACATTACCCCCGAGAGCGTACGCGCCCAGATCGCCGTCCTCGAAAAGTGCCGCCAACAAAATCCCGGTATTATCTGAGAGCAACGAAGTGTGGGGAACGCCCCGCTTCCTTTCACTCTCCCCGCCATAAAAGGAGTCTTGTATGGAACTGAGTTGCACATCCGTTATGCTTCCCCGTTGGGAACTGGATGAAACCTTCGACAAGCTGCAAGAGTACGGTTACGACGCCGTCGAGTTGCGCTGTCGCTACAATCCCGCCGATCCGAACGCAGAGCCCTTCTTCTGGGGCCGCCATCTCTCCGACGTAAGCCCGGACAATATCCTCGACAAGGCCGAGCAGATTCGCGCCGCCGTCAAACGTACCGGAATTCGCGTCGCCGCCCTGGCTCCCAACGCAAGCTACGATGACACCGAGCATGTCATCAAGCTCTTCAAAGGCGCCCTGGCCATCGATCCCGACCGACCGCCTCTGATCCGTATCGACGCCCCCAAGCACGACCGCACCAAACCGTATTGGCCGCAGTTCCTGGCAGCCCGCGCCGGCTACGCCAAACTGGCCGAGCTGGCAGGTGAGTATGGTGTCAAGGCGACCTACGAAATCCACACCGGCACCCTCGCCGTCACCGCCTCGCGTGCGCTCGAGCTGCTGCGCGACCTGGACCCGGACCACATCGGCGCCATCTACGACGTCCAGAATATGATTGAAGTGGGCATCGAAGACACCCGTATGGGGCTGGAGCTCCTCGGTCCCTACGTGGCCCACTGCCATATTGGCAACCGGCTGCCCGAGCCCGGCGACCAGACCCCCCGCGGCAACACGTCCTGGAGCTGGCGCGGCGCCCGCCTCGCAGAGGGAGTCGCCGATATCCCCCAACTGATCGACGACCTCAAAACGTTCGGCTATAAGGGCGCGCTCTCCCTCGAACTGTTCATACCCGACAACTTTACGCCCGGAAACGACGACGAAATCGTAAAGACCGAAGGGGCTTTCCTGCGCAAACTGATCGATCAGACATAGCCCGCAATACAAGTAGTCCGCCAGGCCGTACCCTCCGGCCTACGCGGGCGTCCCGCAGCCCTACGCAATACACAACAGCACCAGGATCACTCTGCCATGCCCTATGCCATCTGCAACGAACTCTTCGAAGACTGGCCACTGGAAAAGACCGCCGCCTTCGTCGCCGAACTCGGTTACCAGGGCCTTGAACTCGCGCCCTTCACCCTCTGCAGCCTTGTCACCGAACTCTCCGCCGCCGACCGCCGCCGCATCCGCCGCACCGTCGAAGACACCGGCCTCTCCGTCGTCGGCCTCCACTGGCTGCTGGCACAGACCGAAGGCTTCCAGCTCAACGATCCCGAACCCGACGTCCGCGCCCGCACCGCCCAATATCTGCTCGACCTGATCGACTGCTGCGCCGAACTCGGCGGTGAAGTGCTCATCTTCGGCTCGCCCCAACAGCGCGATCTGCCGCCCGTCCGCGCGCGCGCCGAGGCCTGGAAATCGACCGCCGAAATCATGCACGCTTGCGGCGAGCGCGCCCAGCAGCAGGGCGTCCTCTTCTGCGTCGAACCCCTCAGCCGCAACGAAACCAACTTTATCGTCAATGTCGACGAAGCCGCTGAACTGGTGCGCCAGGTCGATCACCCCGGCTTGCAGATGATGGTCGATACCAAGGCCATGAGCAATGATCCCCGCCCAATCCCCGAACAGATCAGAACCGTCCATCCCCTCTTCCACCACGTCCACCTCAACGACCCCAACCTGCGCGGCCCGGGCATGGGCGATCTCGACTTCCGCCCCATACTGCAGACGCTCGACGACCTCAGCTACGACCGTTGGCTCTCCGTCGAAGTATTCGACTTCACCCCCGGCCCCGAACGGACCGCCCGCGAAAGCCTCGCCTACCTGAACGCCATTTCAAGTGGGTAGTGGACAGATGCACAACTGGCCACTGCAATTGTCTTTCCCGGGCGCCGCAAAAAAAGACGTTTGACACAAAAGAATAAAACCGTAAAATGGAGTCGTTCCCACTGCGCCACCCTTCCCAAGGGGGCCGGAGGGAGTCGAATGTGCTTGGTAGGTGTCTTTTTGTCCCCCAAAGCTGGGCGGCCTTCGAGACCTGCCAATTCCTCATCCTCGGTTCATATATCATCAAACGTAGGAAAGGAGATTCACAGCATGGCACTCCGTAAGGTAGTGATTCGTACAGCTGTACCCCTGGCAGCGCTGTTGCTTCTGCTGCTCGCGGCCGGGTGTGTGGCGCCGGCTGCCGCACCGGCAGACTCAGGCGATGGGGACATGATGGAGGCTGCGGAAAGCGAGCTCATCGTCGCCGTCGCCCAGGAAATGACATCCTTGGAAGGAACGTTGGCCGCCGCTGAAACCAACTGCAATGGCTGTCTGAACGTTGTCGAAACCCTGGTCACGCGCAACTTCTCCACCGGCGAGATCATCCCTCTGCTGGCAATTGAGTGGGAACGGCTCGATGACAATACCATCCAATTCCAGTTGCGCGAAGGTGTAACCTTCCATGACGGTTCCCCGCTGAACGCCGAAGCCGTGGCGACAAGCATCAACTATATGTGGGAAGCAGACCTCGTCAACACCCTCACCGGCTTTGTCGGCGGTGTCCTCAGTGCCGAAGCGGTAGATGAATACAGCGTCAACGTATCCGCCGCCGATCCCGACCCGATTCTGCTGGAGAAGATGTACTTCGTCGCCATTACCTCCGCCAAGCAGATTCAGGAGGAGCCGGACACCTATTCCACCAACTTGGTTGGTACCGGCCCCTATATGCTTGACGAGTGGAAGCGCGGCGAATCAATCACCTATGTCGTCAACCCCGACTGGTGGGGCCACGACAACCCCGACGAGGCTGGCGGCAAGGTATCCTATGACAAGCTGACCTGGCGCTTCCTGCCCGAAGACACGGTCCGGGCCGCCGCCGCCCAGGCCGGCGAAGTCGACATTGCACAGTTCGTGACGCCTGACCAGTGCAATGCCGCTATGAGCGACGACGCCCTGCGCTGCGCTTCAGTGGCCAGCGTCGAGACAATGTTCGCCCGCATGGGCAACAAGGGCCTGTTTGAAGACGTCCGCGTGCGCATGGCGCTCAACCTGGCCATCGACAAGGAGTTGATCGTTAATTCGCTGCTGGGCGGAGCCGCTACCATCACCGGCCAGATCGTCAACGAGACCGCCACCGGGCACAACGCGGACCTGCAGCCCTATCCCTATGATCCGGATCAAGCGCGTGCCCTCCTCGAGGACGCAGCCGCCGACGGCGTGGATGTGGGCCAGGAGTTTACCCTCGCCTCCCGCCAAGGTTTGCATGCCGGCCACGTCGAGGTCATCCAGGCCATCGGCGGCATGCTCAGCGAAGTCGGCTTCAACCCCAACGTCAGTGTCATGCCCCCGGACACCTTCAATCCCCAGTTCAGCCATAACTGGTCGGAAGTAGAAGGCCAGCCCAACTGGGTCGCCGTCCATCTGCACGGCAACGAGATTCTCGATCTCTGGTTCTCCTACGTCAACTACTTCACCTGTGAAGGGGTTGTGTCACTCTACTGCAACGAGGAAGTCAACGCTCTGTGGGAAGAGGCGCGCACACTCTCGGGCGACGCCCGTGACATGAAGCTGCAGGAAGCCGCACAGGTCGCCTATGACGATGCCGCCTACGGCCTCATCGCCCACCTCGACCTCGCCTACCTGATCAGCGAAGACCTGAACTGGAACGTGAAGCTGGACCATCGCCTGCAGGCCAAGGAGATGTCACCAAAGTAAGGGGTAAGTAAAGGGCTCAGTTTGATCAGCCCGTAGAAGCTCGAAAGTGCAACGCGCATCACGTATTGCGCCATGTCCCGCAAAGACGGGGACGACGCAATACGTGATGCGCAGCATTCGGAAATGAGATGATGACTGTTCCGACGAGGACAGGAAAGAAGAGAGAACATCTCCCGCTCCCTCTTTCCCCGCTTCTCGCTCCTCCGCACTAAAGGCCGATCCTATTCTTCCCTATCTGTTCAGACGCTTCATCCACTCAATTGGCGTCGCCTTCGCTGTTCTCACATTCGTCTTCATCGCGGGCCGTGTAATAGGCGACCCCGTCCGTATCATGGTGGGCGTCGAAGCCTCCGAAGAACGCGTCCAGCAGGTGCGCGACCAGCTGGGCCTCAACGATCCGATTCCAGTGCAGTATGCCAGATTCGCCGTGCGCGCGATTCTTTTGGATTTCGGCGACTCTTTCTGGCAGAAGACATCAGCCCTGCGCCTGGTGTTGGACCGTCTGCCCGCCACATTCCGGCTGGCCGCGGCAGCCTTCCTGCTGGCCGCGCCCATCGGCATCCTCCTGGGCGCCGCAGCCGCGCTCCGCCCGCAGACCTACCTGGACAGGCTCATCAACGTCCTCTCGCTGGGGGGAGTTTCCATGGTCGACTTCTGGATGGCGCTGATGTTGATCATCGTCTTCGCTGTCCAGCTCGGCTGGTTCAAGACATCCGGCTATGGCGGCTTTGCCTTCATGGCCCTGCCGACCTTGACGCTCTGTCTCTCTCCCCTGGGCCGCATCTCCCAGATCACCCGCAGCGCCATGCTGGATGAGATGAACCAGCCCCATATCACAGTCGCCCGCGCCAAGGGCCTTTCCGAAAAACGCGTCGTTTTCGTCCATGCCCTCAAAAACGCCGCCATCCCCGTCGTCACCATCAGCGGCGATATGTTGTCCTCAATGCTCAACGGCGCAATCCTGGTGGAGACGGTTTTCGCCTGGCCGGGCATCGGCTATCTGACCTTGCAGGCGCTTCAACGGCGAGACCTGCCGCTGGTGGAAGCGACCGTTTTCGTGGTCGCCTGCATGGTGATCGTGGTCAATCTGCTCGTCGATCTTAGCTACGTATACCTGAACCCAAGGATCCGCTTCCAGTGAACCACGCACACTGCCTGCTGCGCACTGCCTGCTACACATTGCCTAACGCCCTGGCGGAATTCGGGCAGCCTTCTGCTCCCTCCGCTCTTCCCAGGAAGTCAAGGCGGCCATGTCCGACGAGCTAAAGTTGTTTCCCGAAGGACGAACGGCACGTTCCCAGAGCGAAACCCGCTGGCTCATCGTGCGCGGCCTGCTGCGAGATCCCGTCACCTTCGTAGCCATAATGATTCTCACCCTGATTCTGATTTCGGCAGTCGGCGCCGAACTGGTCGCGCCCCACGACCCACTTGGACAGGACCTGAAACTGCGCAACATGCCCCCCATGGCCAGAGCCCTCGACGAAAACGACGCGCCCACCGGCTTCCCCTTCATCCTGGGCACCGATCCACTCGGACGCGACATCCTCAGCCGCATCATCTTTGGCGCCCGCGTCTCCTTGACCGTCGGGTTCAGCAGCGCGCTCGTCTCCGGTTTTATCGGCACCCTTCTGGGCATCATCGCCGGTTACTACCGCGGCACCACCGATGACATCATCATGCGCCTGGTCGATATTCAGATGAGCATCCCCGTCCTTCTGTTGGCACTGCTTGTGCTCTTCGCGATCGGCTCCGGTTTCCTCAACCTGGTTGTCGTCCTCGCAATCGTCAGGTGGATGGCCTACACGCGCCTTGCGCGCGGCCAGACCCTCGCCCTGCGCAACTCACCCTTCATCGACGCCGCCATCGCCATAGGCAATACCAATACCCGCATCCTCTTCCGCCACATCGTCCCCAACGTCGCCTCCCCCCTCATCATTCTCGGCACGCTGGAAGTGGCGACCCTCATTCTGAGCGAAGCGGGGTTGAGCTTTCTCGGCTTCGGCATCCAGCTGCCCCAGCCCTCCTGGGGTCTCATGATTGCCGGCGGCCGCCAATATATCACTTCGGCCTGGTGGATTGTCGCTTTCCCCGGCCTGATCATTTTCCTCACCACGCTCAGCCTCAACCTGCTGGCCGCATCCCTGCGCGCCATCTCCGACCCCGTCCAACGCGAACGCTGGTTCAGGAAAGGCTCCTCGGCCGCCAATTCCAATGGCTAGGCTCTGTTGACCTCTAACGGAACCGGAAACTACCAAGCCACAACTAAATTGCGATCCTGAATGAGGCTGGCGGAGCTGTTTACTCACTCCTCACTCCTCACTCCTCTATACTCTCTCCTTGTCTTATGGGCGGTCGGGCCTTCGGCCCTCCCTTGTGCAGGGGCTGCGCCCCCGCAACGCCCCCCTCCAAAACCATCGCTCACCGACCGTGTGCCTTCTTCGCAACCTGTCGGCTGGCGAGCATGGCGGTGGCTGTACACCAGTTGCGTCACCAAGAGCCTGAATGGTTCCAAGGATGACTGGCTGGTCAAGTACTGTGGCTTAGTAGTTACCAAAAACTAGAAACTAGAAACTAGAAACTGCCCTCAGCCCTAACTCATCCGCGCCGCCGCGCTCCGTCCACGCGCTGCCTGCTTGGCCTTGTTCCAACTTTCCATCCACGCGTTCCTGCCCGTATGGCGGATTATGTCATGGATCGTCGCCCGCGGTTGGTAGGGCAGATACATACCGCAATGCCACGCCAGGTTGCGGTAGACCATGAAGTCGCCCGGCCCCAGATAGACCTGCACCGCCCCCGGCATCGAGCGGCAATGCTCGAAGTAAAACTGCTCCGCCTCAGCGTCGCTCCACTCCGCCGGCGCCTCCTTCATCATCGGGTCGCCTGTCGATTCGACTTCGTCCGGCAGATCCTGTTGCCGCAGATGGCTGCCGGGCACATACCAGGTACAGGCGTCCGCGTAAATCGCGCAGTTGACCTGATTAAAATAGCGCAGATCGTTCCATACCGTCGCCATGAACGACTCCATCTCCGCATCGCGCGCCTCCGCCGGCACCTCCACCACGCCATCGCGGTGCCAGCCGCAGTGCCACGGCCGTTCCTGCGGCTCCACCAACAGCCCCATAATATCCAGATGCGCGTGCGTGTATCCAGGCCCCAGTAGCTGCTCCACCAACAGGCGCAGATCGTCGAGTTCAGCATAATCCCGGAACGGCTGCAGGTCGATATCTTCCCCGTACTGATCCAACGGCTGGATGCGTTGTGTCTGCGGCCCGTTGAGCTCATGCGCCAGCGCACGCGCCCTATCCGCCTCGCGCCGCAAATCCGTCAGCAGCGACGGCGGTACAATGCCGCGAAAAATCAGAAATCCCAACTGATGGTACTCATGCACCATCCAATCTTCGAACCGAAACCTCATCTCAGCCCCCTGGTTGCCACTGTCTGGGCGCGTCCTGTTGTGTCGTCTGCTTTGAGCACTGGTACGCGGCCCTGACTCTGGAATTGTATTCATGTTTGTATATAAAAAGTACCACTGGTACGATGAATCCTGCAACGGCATTTTTTCCCAGTTCAGGGCATCTGTCGCTCTTCATCCGCACAGGAATCGGCGCCCTGAAGGCTCCGTTTAGGACGGTTGCTTTCCATACCCCTATCGGTTACAATCCGCCACAGTTGAGCCTGCCGCCCCGCATGGTACTAGCTCTCAACCAATGGAACGGTAGCGAATCAGTTATACTCCCACTACCTCCGGCCCACTATCAACCCGGGAACGCAGGCCCCTCGCCTGCCATCTAAACCTTCCATGTGCGCACACTGACCGCAAAAGGAGAAAAGACAAGATGGAGAAACAGAACCTCTCTCGGCGAAACTTCCTGAAGACAGTTGGCGTTGTGTCGGCCGGCACCGTTCTGGCCGCCTGTGTTCCGGCAGGCGAGACATCGCAACAGGAGGACGGCGAGCCCGCCGCCGCGACCCAGGAGTTGATCGCGTTCTTGGGTGGCTGGACCCCGACCGAAAGCATGGAGCGCAGCGAAGACAACCCCAACCCGCACAACAAGATCCTCGAAGTGCTCGACGAATACACCGCCGAGCATCCAGGCGTCTCAATTGAATGGATCAGGCTGCCCTCCGGCGTCAGCAGCCGCGAGTGGATGGTGGCACAACAGACCGCCGGCACCATTCCCCACATCATGCCGGCAGCCCAATGGATCATCAAAGAGGACGTCGACAAAGATTGGTGGGTCGTCCTCACCGACGCGCTCAACGAGCCGAACCCCTATATCGCCGCCGGCGAACCCGGCAGTGCTCGTTGGATCGACCAGTTTTACCCCACGCCCAACTCCATGTTGAACATCGAAGGCAACTTCCTCAACGTCGCCTTTGGCATTAACACCACCTGGTTCTTTTACAACGTTGATCTGTTTGACGAGCTTGGCATCTCCGTCCCGGCCAACTACGCTGAATTCCTCGAAAACTGCCAGGTGGCCAAAGATGCCGGCCTGATCGGGTACGACTTCATCACATTCTCCGCCGCCGACTCCGATGCCTGGTATCGCCAGCAGATCGGCTCTATGATCATGGAGCGCGACCTCGCCCCCCTCGTCAACCCGGACGGCCGCTTCGCCGAGCTCTCCGAGGTCGCCTGCGCCATCCGTGAAGGCGTTTACCACGCCCATCTGCCCCAGTTCCGCCAGTGGCTGGAGCTGTGGAAACTCAACGTGCCCTACCGTCGCGCCGACTGGACCGTATCCGCGCCCGACTCCACCCGGCTCTTCCTCACCAAGAATACGCCACTCACCGAAAACGGCTCCTGGATTATCCCGCAGTTGGAGATCGATCCGCTGCTGGACTTCGAGTGGGCCACCTTCTGGGCGCCGCCGCTGACCAAAGAGAGCAGCGAGTTCGTGACCGACCCGCCTACCGTCGCCCCCAACGTCGGCACCGTGACCGATAACTTTGCTATCTCCACCCGCGCCCGCAAAGACGGCGTTCTCGATACCTCCATCGACCTGCTGCGCTTCTTCTCGCACCCCGAGAACATTGCACTGGTGCAGGGCGAAATTGGCCAGAACATGCCCAATGTAAAGGGAACCAAAGTGCCCGACCGCTTCGTCGAGGCACACAAAGGGCTGGTCGAGTCGATCGGTTACGTGACCATGTTCCAGTACGAGATCGTCACCATGGATCTCGAAGCCGCCGAAGCCTGCGGCAAAGCCTGGTGGTCCTACCTGCTCGACGAGATCAACATTGACGAGTGCATCGAACAGAACCAGTCCGCCTTCGAAGGCTACGCGACCCGCTACATTGACGAGCAAGGCAACGCCTGCTCCTAATGTCAGATGACCGGTGGCTGGCAACGTCCCGTCAGCCACCGGCCCCCAACCACGATGAATAAGACTCTCTGGGAACGGATTTGGGAGACAAGGACAGGGTATCTGATGGTTGTGCCTACCCTGGCCTTTCTCCTGATCTTCCAATACTATCCCGCCGTCTCCGGTCTTTATCGCTCGCTCTTCGACTGGAACGCCGGGCTGGTGGGGAACTTCATCGGTTTCTCCAACTTCGTCGAACTCTTTACCGACGACGATGTCTTCATCCGTTCTCTCAAAAACATGGCCCTGTTGACGATCTGGTACCTGATCGCCTTCGTGGGGCTGTCGACCGGTGTGGCAGTCCTGATCCACCGCATTCGCAATGAGCGCTCAAAGTATCTCTTCCGCCTGTTTATGATTTTGCCCGTCATTATCCCTGCAGTCGTCCTGATTCTACTCTGGAAATTTATCTACGACTCCACCATCGGCCCCCTCAATACCATCCTCATCGGCGTCGGCCTGCAGGACTGGACCCATGCCTGGCTGGCAGAACCCAAAATCGCCATCTACGCCGTGATGTTTCGCAACTTCCCCTGGATCGATGGCATCTCTGTCCTGATCCTGCTGGCCGGTTTGCAGGCCATCCCGGTCGAAATCATCGAAAGCGGTCTTCTCGACGGCGCCAGCGGCTGGCGGCGGCTGCGTTACATCGAACTGCCCCTCATTACCGGTCAGATCAAACTGCTGCTCGTTCTGACCATCATGTGGGGAGTGCAGGAGTACACCGCCGTCTGGGCCATGACCCAAGGCGGGCCGATCGACTCAACCCAAGTGCCGGGAATGTGGATGTATTTCAACGCCTTCCGCATCAGCCGCATGGGCTACGCCTCCGCCATCGGCGTCGTCATGTTCCTGATCACTCTGGTGGCGACGATTCTCAATATGCGTTACATAAGGTCCCAGGAGTATTAATGTAGATCCCAAATGAGACCAAGAGCTTGTGAATTTCAAGCATGCAAATGAAACTCCTTAGCTCCAATTTCGGAGTCATTGCGAAAGTTCGTGGTTTGAAATGGGATCCACTCTAGTAAGCAGTTCTTGGTAGCATCCGTTTAGATTTACAAGGGCCGTACGAATGTCTTGTTAGGTCGTAGTACAGCCTCTTCGAAATCAGTTCTATCTCTTCTCTCTCATTTTGGATGGGGATCCCATGCCTGATACAGCAGACATCAAAGCCACAGAGTTACGACTAGTGGACATCTTTAGCGATTCCTATCTCTTTGAAATTCCTCCATATCAGCGCCCATATGCCTGGACAACAGAAGAGGTCAATGACTTGTTTGATGACCTCTTGTATGCAATGAAAGCGCCTGGCAATGTAGACGATTTGCCTCCCTACTTCCTAGGAAGCATTGTAATTATCCAAGATTCAAGATCTTCTTCAACTGCCTCCATAGTCGATGGTCAGCAGAGAATCACGACCCTTACCATTTTGTTCTGCGTGTTGCGTGAGCTGTGCTCAGATAGTCAAGACCAGAATACCCTCGACAAGTATATCCGAGAGGACAGTGATAGATTTGCAGGAATTGAAGGAGAGTTTCGTCTCACCGTTCGATCTCGAGATAAAGATTTCTTCAAGAGCAACATCCAGGAAAGAGGAGTCCTTGAAAGTTTTCTCAAATCATCGCCAACTGAATTGCGTGACAGCCGAAAACGAATGTTTGAGAATTCCGAGTACCTGTGGAACAAGGTATCAGAACTGGGCCAACAGCGACGTGACAAACTCGTAAGTTTTCTCCTTCAGCGTTGCTATCTCGTCGTCGTATCAACAACTGATATGAGTTCGGCCTACCGTATTTTCTCTGTTATGAATGACAGAGGACTTGACTTGTCTCCAACGGACATTCTCAAATCAGAGATTATTGGTGCAATGGACAAGGATAAGGACAGTTACACACAGAAATGGGAGGACATTGAGGAGGATCTTGGTCGTGACAGCTTTAGAGAGCTATTCGCCCATATACGAATGATTTATATGAAGGACAAGGCACGTGGAACTTTGAATGATGAATTTCGCGCTGGTGTCTTGGATAAACTCTATGACGAGGTCTTTATTGATGATGTTCTCGAACCTTTCACAGATGCCTATAATGCGGTAGCCAGAACAGCATATGAAGGCCCTAAGTCCGAAAAAATCAATCTTTACTTGAATCACTTGGGTAGACTGGACAATTCGGATTGGATTCCACCCGCTATGGCGTTTTATGATCGTAACAAGGGTGATGGAGGGTTGTTACTCCAGTTTGTCCGACACTTGGAACGTCTGGCTTATGGAATGTTCATCATTCGTGCGAATGTCACGGAACGAATCAATCGATACGCGCGTCTCCTTTCTGCTATTGAGCAGGGGGACGAACTTTTCTTCGATGATGCCCCTCTTCAGCTTACTTCCGATGAAAGGTCTAAGGTAGTTAGCAATCTGAATGGCGACATCTATCTAAGCAAACGTGTGCGTATGCCATTGCTGCTTCGTTTGGACGGGTTGTTGGCCGCCGCAGGTGCTACATATGACCACTCGATTGTAACGGTTGAACATGTACTTCCGCAGAATCCACAATCGGAATCTGAATGGTGCAGTTGGTTTAGTGATAGCGCAGAGCGGGATTATTGGACCCATAGAATCGCCAATCTGGTCCTGCTGTCTAGAAGAAAGAATTCCCGAGCTGGAAACTATGACTTCGAGCGAAAAAAGCAGGTGTACTTTCAAAGAAACGGCATTACGCCTTTCGTCCTCACATCGCAAGTAATAGACGAAGGGGAATGGACGCCTGACGTGCTTGAGAGACGTCAGAAGCAATTGATCAACGTTCTTAGGAGCGAATGGAGCCTTGCCTGACGAAATCCTGCCATACTTTTCCTCTTGCGAGTTGCCCGCGCCCCTGTATACTGAACTGTGCAACGCACATTCCTTATCGGGTTGCGAACTTGAAAACATTGCGAAAGTTAGATGAGTTGACAGATATTCCGCGGTAAGGCTTGACGATGTGGTTTTGATTGTAGAATGGTTCTACACTGGAGAGTTGGAACCGAGCCTTCAATTCAAATGCAACTGCACAAAACCGAAAAATCAAGACTGAAGACTGGCGACAGCTGGCGCATTCCTGCTCTGGCAATACTCTGCGTGCTGATGATCGCTCCGCTGATCATGGCCATCATCATCTCCTTCAAGAGCCCCTCCCAGTTCACACGCGTTCCCTTCCTGCCCACCTGGCCGATGCGCTGGGAGAACTACGAGTTCGCCGTCCAGATCATCAGCCAGTTCCTGCTCAACAGTGTCATCACCAGCGGCGCAACCGTCATCGGCGTGCTCCTGCTCAGTTCGCTCGCAGCCTACTCCTTCGCCCAGATCCCCTTTCCCGGCCGCACCATCGTCTTTTACGCCGTCCTGGCCCTGATGATGGTGCCGGCATCGCTCACCCTGGTGCCCTCCTTCGTGCTGATCCGGGATCTGCGCCTGATTAACACGCACTGGTCGCTGATCCTCCCCTGGATCGCAGGCGGACAGATCATCGGCATCCTCATCCTGCGTGCCTTCTTTGAGAGTCTGCCCGGCGAAATGTTCGACGCCTGCCGCATCGACGGCGCCACCGACTGGCAGATCTATTGGCATGTTGCCCTGCCGCTGACCCGGTCGATGCTCGGCGTCGTCGCCGTGCTCAACATCCTCGGCACCTGGAACAACCTGATCTGGCCCACACTGACCCTCCCGGAACGCAAAATGTGGCCGCTCACGCCGGGGCTCTACTCCTACATGGAGCAGTACTACACCAGCTACGGCCGCGTCATGGCCGGGCTGCTTCTCGGCTCAATTCCCCTGGTGATTCTCTTCGTCTTCACCAGCCGTCTCTTCGTCGAAGGCCTGACCTCCGGCGCAATCAAGACCTGACCCGGCTCTCCCATCCGACCGCAGCAACTATTGAACGTCTTAGCGCTAATGAAACACATGTCCGCAAATCAAACTACAGCAGATGACAGCACCCAATATGATGTGATCGTGGTCGGATGCGGAGGATGGGGGCTCGCCGTGCTCAAAGTGCTCACCGATATGGGCCTCCGTGTGCTCGGCATCGAGCGCAAAGAGATTTGTAACAACCTCCGGCACTATATGAAGCACATGATGATGCACTCGTATCTCTCCTATATGGTACTGGATCCAGAGGACGCCATCCTGGCCCGGGAAGGGAACGAGTACCACCCGCAGATCGATGAGCTGATCCAGAGCTACAGCGATTTTGCCGTCAAATTCGATCTCCCCATCAAGACCCACCACGAGCTTGTCGATATCGAAGGCGCTAAGGATGATTTTGTGCTGGCCGTGCGCGATGCGGAGGGGCGTACGTCCCGGCTGACGGCGAAGCGGGTCGTGCTGGCGACCGGCTCCTACGACCAACCCAATCTGGCCGGCATTCCCGGCGAGCTGAACGGGTCGGTTCAACACTATTTCCAAGAATGGGAACATATAAGCGATCAAAGAGTCCTCTTTATGGGCGGCGGCTTCTCTTCCGCCGATGGCATCGTCGCCCTCTGCCCCCGCAACACCATCCTCTGGGTCGTACGCAAATCAAGCGACGCGGTCGAAGATATGCTGCACCTCCAGAAAACGAAATGGGGTCAACACGACGCCCGCCTCGTCAACACCGAAATCCTGACCGAAAGCCAGGTCATCTCGCTGGAAAACAACACCGCGGTTGTGCAGACCCCCGACGGCCAGAAAACGTGGGACTTTGATCTCTGCTACATGCTCTTCGGCCATAGACCTGACCAGGACCTTTACACACGTCTCCTCAACGGGAATCTCGATTTCGTCGAAGAAACATTCGAATCCTGCCAGCGCCCCGGCCTCTATCTCGTTGGCGCGCTCGCCAAGAAACACCTGGAACATATCGGCCTGACCCACAATCTCTGCCCCGACAATGAGGGAGAGCGCCACATCGAGCGTATTCAGACCGCCATGCAGCAAGAGTTCGGCCGCAACTGTTAGCAAATCAACTGACCACTGACCACCGGTGTTCCCATGCACACAAGCCAGGCACTCCGCTCATCACATTTCGAATACCGCCGCCCAGACGCCGGCGGGCGCGTAGCCTTCAGCGCCTTCTGTGCCGGTTACCACGATCAGGACCGCGTCGGCGTCGTCTCGCCCCACCTGGAAGATGGCGTCCTCCACACCGCCTACGCCCTGTTGGCCTTGACTACCGCCTTCTATGATGTGCAGCGGGCTGGCGGCAGCGACTTTTTCATTTACCCGCAACACTTCGCCTTCATCGGCGAGGACGCATCAACAATCTCTGCTGCGCCAGCTGAAAACGGTCCCGCAGATGGAGTCGGCATCGCCACAGGAGCCGGCCGCCTCGATCTGACCCTTGACGAAGCCGGCATCGGCGGCGCCTGGGCCTGGCTCGATGTCTGGCCAAAGTCGAACTGGTTCACGGCCCCCCTTACACCTGCTGCCATGCTCCAGAAGGTCTTCGACCTCCACATTAACCGCCTGTTCTGGCCGCAGGACTTCACGCCCATAGGCCGGCAAGAGCAGGAAACGGAAAACGGGGAGGACGCACACTCTGCCCTGCCCGACTACGCCCGCAGAATGCTGAAGACGCGCCTCAAATCCGTCTACTACTACAACACATCTGCGCCAACTGTCGAGATCTGCGCGGCCCAGCCGGCCGTGGATATCGTCCAGTTTAGCATGGAGCGCCTGCCGGAAGCGGTGCAGCAAACGTTGCCGCAAGACACCAATCCGGCGCGCCCCCCGGGCCAGGAGTCTTACCGGCAGGTGGGCGTAGACGAATTCCTCGAGGATATGGAGGCATGTTTCACTGCTTGAAAAGCTGAATCCGCTGTCGTTTCGCAATGTGAACGCAATACGCATCGTTGATACGAGACTGAAGAATCGCTGTCCGAACTGGAGGCACATTACATGACCCGTGAAGAAGAGATCAAAAGAGAGTTATACGAGAACACGCTTTCAGGACGCGCGCCCATCACCGAAAAACTCACGCAGGAAGGCATCGACCTGGGCATGGACCCCCTGGATATTCTCTTCCAGGCACTGATTCCCGCGCTCCAGGAAGTGGGACGTCTCTTCGAGATCGGCGAATACTTTGTGCCCGAAATGATGATCTCCGCCAAAGCAATGCAACGCGCCATGGCGATCCTGCAGCCCATCCTCGGCGACACCGGCGTCGAACCCGTCGGCAAAGTCCTCATGCTGACCGTCAAGGGCGATGTCCACGATATCGGCAAGAACCTGTGCATCATCATGCTCGAAGGCGCCGGCTTTGAAGTGATCGATATGGGCGTCAATGTCAGCCCCGAAAGGTTAATCGACGCCGTCAACGAGCATCAGCCGCAACTGGTCGGCTTCTCCGCCTTCCTCACCACCACCATGCCCTTCTTCAAGACCAACATCGAGGCGCTTGAAGCGGCCGGCCTGCGCGACAAGGTCAGAGTCATGGTGGGCGGCGCGCCCATCACCCTGGAGTACGCAATGAGCGTCGGCGCCGACGGCTTTGGGCCGGACGCCAGCCAGTCCGTAAAGCTGGCCAAGCGCCTCATGGTCGACATGGGCTATGAAGTCGAACAGGACGGGGACGGCGCATCCTCCGACGGCGAATCGGCCATGCGCGCCGCCGTCGACGCCGTGGAAGGCCTGATGCGAAAGGCCGAGGAAGAGCATGTCAGTGGCTAAGGCTGGTTGACCTTTCGTTGAGTTGCCTGTTTAAGTTGAAGCTGGATGCGATAAACGCGGTGAAGAGCCAGTTAATGTTCACTTTTCGCCCGGTTCTGCGAACAATCGAACTGATTCAACTATGTATCTGCAGCAAAAAAGGTGGTGACCATCCGACAATTGGCGCATTACGGAACTACGATTCCAAATATCAACAACGCCCAAAGTGAATCCACATTTTTCGTCGAGCCTTTTCCCGCTGTTCACAACTTGGAAGTGGGAAGCCCTCCGCACCTGTCTTTTTTGCTCACACGCAGTACGGAAGCTCTTAGTCTCATTTGAGAACTACCGAAGCTGGACCAAGAGAAATTACGTTAATACGCAATGAAAATCAAGAAGAAATCTCAGTTGAAAGGAGTCCTTATGACCCTTTTCCTGGGTCCATTCGGACTTTTCTATTCAATGGGTTGGAAAGCTTTAATTGTGATAATTATTTGGGTATTCCTTGCTCCTGTCCTTTCTGCTGATGAATCACAGGGGTTGTTTGTTCTGCTGCCGATTTCCTCAATTATCTTAAGTTTACTGGCCATCACAGCCTACAATAACAGAGTAGAGTCAGATGTAATTAACATATTGAACGAACAGGCGGAAGCGGAGATGATTGAAGGACTGAAGGTGGAAGAGGCACGCTTGAGAAATGAGGAAGTTGAGAAAGTCAATCTGAATGCAGAAAGAACAAGATTGGAAAGAGAGAGAATCGGTCTGGAGATTGAAAGAGAAAGACTAAGAACAGATAAGACCGAACCTCAAAAGATACAGTATGCGTCCCACTGTTCTGCCTGCGGAGCGGTAACACCTCGCGAATTCCGAGAAGGCACTATCCAGAAGGCCGCGGTCTGCGACTATTGCGGTTCTCCACTGAAATTGCGAGAACAACCTGACATTCCAAATTCGCGTGAACTTGGCGGCACTCCAGCTCTCGATAAGAGTGCCCGCTTTGCGAACGACGTTTAGTCGCCGTGGTGAACAAAGGAAAGTGAGAATGAGCAGCCAACGTAAAACAGTTCGTCCCCGAATCGGGATCTTTGGTATCGGCCTTGGTGAGTATTGGCCTCAGTTTCCAGGCCTGAAAGAGCAACTCGAAGGCTATCAGGCGCAGGTTGAGAACCGCGTCGGCCAGTGGGCCGACGTCGTCAGCGCCGGCCTGGTCGATAATGCCCCCGCCGGGCGCGCAGCCGGAGACCTCTTCCAGCGCGAGCAGGTCGACATGGTCTACTGCTACGTCGGCACCTACGCCACCAGCTCAACCGTCCTGCCCGCCGTTCAGATCCCCAAAGTCCCGGTCCTCGTCCTCAATCTCCAACCTTCTGCCGCGCTCGACTACGCCAACACCGACACCAAAGAGTGGCTGGCCAACTGCTGCGCCTGCTGCGTACCGGAGCTCAGTGCCGTCTTCCATCGCTGTGATATCGACTTTCACGTCGTCTCCGGCATGTTGGCAGAGGAAGAAGGCTGCGAAGAGCCCGCCCGCCGCGCCTGGGCCGAGATCCAGGACTGGACCCAGGCCGCCGGCGCCCTGCGCACCCTGCGCCGCAGCCGCATGGGCTTCCTCGGTCACACCTACCCCGGCATGCTCGACATGTACAGCGACTTCACCCAGCACCACGGTCAACTCGGCACCCACATCGAGATTCTGGAAATGTGCGACCTGGCCCAGATGGTCAATGGCGTAACCCCTGCCGCAGTCAAAGCCAAGGAAGAAGAAGCGCTTACCATCTTCGACCTCGCTGAAGACTCGCCCTCCGACCCGCTCGCAACCCGTCCCTCCCCCGAGGCCCTCGACTGGGCCTATCGCGTCGCCGTCGGCCTCGATCGCCTCGTCGCCGACTTCGACCTCGACGGCCTCACCTACTACTATCGCGGTCTCGACGGCAACGAATACGAACGGATCGCGGCCGGATTCGCCTTGGGTTGCTCGCTGCTCACCTCAAGCGGCGTGCCCTGCAGCGGCGAGGGCGACCTCAAGAACTGCCAGGTGATGAAAATCGTCGACACCTTCGGCGCCGGCGGCAGCTACTCCGAGGTCACCGCCATGGACTTCCGCGAAGAATTCATCCTTGCCGGCCACGACGGCCCCTTCCACATCGACATCGCCGAAGGACGGCCCCTGCTGCGCGGCCTCGCCCTCTACCACGGCAAGCACGGCGAAGGCGTCGGCGTCGAAACCCAGGTCAAACACGGCCCGGTCACCGTCCTGTCCATGACCCAGACCCGCCAGGGCAATCTCAAGCTGCTCGCCGCCCAGGCCGAAAGCATACCCGGCCCCGTCCTCCAGATCGGCAACACCGACAGCCGCCTCAAATTCTCCCTAGGCCCCGCCGACTTCATCAACGCCTGGTGCAAAGAGGGCCCGACCCACCATTTCGCCCTCGGCGTCGGCCAAATCCTGCCCAAAATAGAAAAATTCGCCAGCATCGCCAACCTTGAGCTCAAGGTAATCTGCTAGCTCCAGCCAACACCAGGAAAGACCTCTCAACCTCGGTACCTGAAGAATGCCCGCAAGCACGAGTGAAACGACTCTACAGTGGTCAATCTTGAGAGAGCAACCCCGAACGAGTGGTGTTACTAAAAACTAGACACTCAAAACTGAAAACTGGAAATGATCACACCAATTGACCTCACCACCGAATACGCCCCAAACCCGCTCAACATCGACACCCCCCAGCCCCGTTTCGGCTGGCTCCTCCAGTCAGACCGCCGCAATCAGTCCCAATCAGCCTATCAGCTCCTCGTCGCCAGCAGCCCCGAAAACCTCCGCGCCGGACGCGCCGACAAATGGGACAGCGGCAAAGTGACCTCGGACCGCTCCGTCAACGTGTCATACACCGGCAGCAGCCTCTCCAGCGACGAGACCTGCTACTGGCAAATACGCGTCTGGGACCAGGACGACCACGCCAGCGCCTACAGCGAACCGGCCTCCTTCACCATGGGCCTGCTCAACGAAAGCGACTGGACCGGCCACTG
Organism: Caldilineaceae bacterium; assembly: GCA_965116395.1. GTDB lineage: Bacteria > Chloroflexota > Anaerolineae > Caldilineales > Caldilineaceae > Bin5. The sequence continues at coordinate 1,444,097 of OZ220684.1, read as the reverse complement.
GATCGGCGCGCCTACCGACGTCGCCTCACCCCTCCTCCGCAACGCGTTCGACCTCGCCAAACCGATCAGCCGCGCCCGCCTCCACATCTCCGGCCTCGGCTGGTACGAGCTCTATCTCAACGGCCAGCGCGTCGGCGATCACGTACTCGACCCCGCCACCAGCGATTACACCCAGCGCGTCCTCTACGTAACCTATGACGTAACCGAGCAGCTGCAATCCGGCGCCAATGCCATCGGCGTCATGCTCGGGAACGGCTGGTACAGCGAACCCGGTTGGGAGCACCGCTACGGCGACTCCCCGCGCCTGCGCCTCCAGATGAACGTCGAGTTCGCCGACGGCAGCACCACCGTCGTCGCATCCGGCGCCGGCTGGAAAACCGCCCCCGGCCCCATAACCCGCAACGACCTCTACGGCGGCGAAACCTACGACGCCCGCCGTGAACAACCCGGCTGGGCCTCCACCGGCTTCGACGATTCCAACTGGGACGCGGCCGTAGACAAGGACGCCCCCTGCGGCACGATGGTTGCCCAGGTGATGCCGCCCATCCGCGTGCAGCAAGACTTGCAGCCAGTAAGCGTCAGCCAGCCCCGGGACGGCGTCCACGTCTATGAACTGAACCAGCTATTCGGCGGCTGGGCCAGGCTGCGGCTCAAGGGCGAACGCGGCACAACTGTAACCATCAAGTATGCCTGCCAAGTCCTCGAAGAGAGCGGCCTCGTCGATCAGGAGTCCGGCGAGTTCTACTACCGCCACCGCTCTCGCGCAAGCGCCCACGTAGAAGGCGACGAGATCGACGTCTACATCCTCAAGGGCGACCCGGACGGCGAAACCTACGAACCGCGCTTTACCTACCATCCCGTGCGCTACGTTCAGGTCGAGAGCGACCGCCCCATCAGCGTCGAAGAACTCCAGGGCCGCGTGGTCTTTTCCGACGTGGACCTCTCCGGCGGCTTCGAATGCTCCAATCCAACCTTCAACCGCATCCACGAACTCGTGCACTGGACAGTCACCAACGGCCTCTTCGGCATCCCCCTTGACTGCCTGCACCGTGAGCACTGGGCCTGGACCGACCCGGCCACCATCGCCTCATCCCTCTACCCCCGCAAGCACATGCCCCGCTTCTGGACCAAATGGCTCGACGACATCAAGGACGCCCAGCTCGAAAACGGCAGTGTCCCCGACATCTGCCCCAACTACGTCCAGCGCGACGATCCCGATCCGGCCTGGGGCGGCAACTACCCCATCCTCGTCTGGTATCTCTACCAGTACTTCGACGACAGCCGCATCCTCGAAGAACACTACGACGCCATCCGCCTCTGGACCGACTATCTCACCTCCGTCGCCGAGAACCACATCGTCAACGAAGGCCACTACGGCGACCACATGCTGCCCGGCGCCGCACCCGGCGAGGAAGAGTTCGTCTCCTCCGAGACGCCGCCGCCCCTGCTCTGGACCGGCTACTACTACCTCAACGCGGCCATCATCTCAAAGGTCGCGGACTACCTCGGCAAGGAAGATGAGGCCGCCCACTACGGCAGCCTGGCGGAACAGATCAAGGACGCCCTCAACAGCGAGTGGCTCGACCCCGTTGCCCAACGCTACGCCACCGGCTCCCAGACCGCCAACCTCTTCCCGCTCGCCCTCGGCATCGTCCCCCCGGCCAGCGAGGCCGGTGTCGTCCAGGACATCGTCCACAACATCGTCGACACCTGGGGCGGCCACCACCACACCGGCAACACCGGCGTCACCTGCCTCATCGACGCCCTGACACAATACGGGCAGGGAGAAATCCTCCACGACCTCGTCGCCACCCCCACCTATCCCGGCTGGGGCTACATGGTCGAGCAGGGCGCCACCACCATCTGGGAATCCTGGAGCCTGCAGAGCACCGTCGGCGCCGCCGAAAGCATGATCATGTGGGCCTCGATCGACGAATTCTTCTACAACGACCTCGCCGGTATCAAAGGCCCCGACTACCACGGACCCGGCACCATGACGCCCGGCTTCCGTGATATCCACATCGAGCCGCACCTGCTCGGCGACCTCCAACACGCCCGCGCCACAATGAAGACAGTACACGGCGAACTCTCCTCCCACTGGCGGCGCACCGACCAATCCATATCGCTCGAGGTCACCATCCCGGTCAACTGCACCGCCCGCGTCAGCCTGCCCACACTGGGCCTGAACAACATTTCCGTCAGCGAAAACGGCAACACAATCTGGCAAGACAACGCCTATGTCGAAGGCCGCGACGGCCTCACATCCGCCACCCCCCGCGCCGGCTATATCGACGTCAACATCGGCTCCGGCAACTACCATTTCGAACTTACCGGATCGTAGCCAGCAACTGACCACTGACCACCGACCACCGAAGTTCAAAGGAGCAGGATCTTGCAGGAAATGACATCGCTCGAACGATATATGGCCGCCATCAACGGCGACCCCATGGACATGTACCCGACCCTCAACGTGTCCCCCAATTGGTCGATGATGCCGCACTGGCCGGAGGTCCTGGGGCTGAACTTCCTCCATCTGTCACACGGCACCGATGAGCAGAGACTGAAATTCTACGACGTGCTCCACGATGTGCTCGGTCTCGATTACATCCCCTGTGGCAGCGGCAAAGCCTACGGCCAGCGCGGCCAGCAGTACGTCACCGAGGAGGATGGCGTACCCGTGCTCGTCGACATCGGCTCGCGCAGCAAGACCCGCTACCACGAGTTCCCGCCCGACCTCCCGCCCGACGAGCCCCTCTTCGAGACCGCCGCCGACGTCGAGCGCCTCGACCCGCCGCCCACCGCCGAGGAGATGCTGGCCACCGGCGCCTACGATTTCACCAAAAAGCTGATCGAACATTTCGACGACACCGTCTTCCTCTACATGGGAGACATGGCGCCCTTCCCCACCTCCTTCTACATGCTCAGCTACGACAAGCTCTTCGACGCCATGTTCTTCCAGAAAGACCTCGTCTTCGCCCTCATGGACCGCCACGAGGAGGTCATCCGCCAGCAGTGCCGCCTGGCCAGAATGCTCGGCGTGCACGGCTACCAGCTGATGCAGTGGTTCGCCTCCGCCGACATGATCTCCGACGACCACTATGTCGAATTCGCCCTGCCCGGCGAGATCAAGGCCTTCCAGCACATCCACGACGAGGGCCTCATCAGCAGCATGGCGCTCATGGGCTGGATCGAACCCCGCCTGCCCCACCTGGCCAAGCTGGACTTCCACTGCATCCAGGTCGAATGTGGGCTCAAGAACTACTCCAACGATATTGTCAATGTCCGCCAGGCCCTCGGCGAAGAGGTCTGCATCTACTCCAACTCCCACGCCATCACCGTCATCGAACAGGGCGACGAAGACCTCTGGCGCGAGGACGCCCATCACCAGGCCAAAGCCATCGGCAAACAGAAACGCTTTGGCATCGGCCACGGCACCCCCACCACCTGGAAGACCTCCCCGGCGAGATACCGCCGCTACATCGATTTCATGCGCAGCGAGCTGGCCTCAATCGTCCCGCCGCACTGAGGACTGCGCTGGCCGTGGGGGACCACCCACCGACCCCAATGAAGATCACCCGCCTCGAAACCATCCGCCTTGGCCGCCATCCCCACTCGCTCTGGCTGCGCATCCACACCGACGACGGCCTGATCGGTCTCGGCGAGACCTCCTACGCGCCGCGCGCCGTCAGCGCCCTCATCCACGACGATCTCGCTCCCCTGCTGCTGGGGCAAAGCCCCCTCGACATCGAGCGCCATTGGCACACCATGTTCGCCGCCGTCAACGCCTTCGGCTACGGCGGCGCCGAAACGCGCTCCATCAGCGCCGTCGACATCGCCCTCTGGGACATCGTCGGCCAGTACACAGGCCAGCCCATCTACAACCTGCTCGGCGGCCGCAGCCGCGACCGCATCCCCATCTACAACACCTGCCTCGGCCACGGCGCAAACCAGGACGCCCAGACCTGGATGGAAGGCCGCGCCGGCCAGCTTGCCCAAGACCTGCTCCACCACGGCATCGGCGCCATGAAGATCTGGCCCTTCGACCTGCCGCCCGTCCCCGCCAATGGTGAAACCGGCACGCCCGGCCCGGTGCGCCACTACCTCGACAAAGATACCTTAAAAAGGGGTGTCGCCTGTGTGGAAGCGGTCCGCGCAGCAGTCGGCGACAAAATGCAGATCGCCATCGAGGGCAACGCCCGCTGGAACCTGCCCGCCGCCATCGAAATCGCCCGCGCCCTGGAGCCCTACAACATCATGTGGCTTGAGGAAATGATCCCGCCCGACAACGTCGAATCCTATGCCCGCCTCAAAGCCGAAAGCCGCATCCCTCTCTGCGTCAGCGAGCGGCTCTTCACCCGCTTCGGCTTCCGCCGCGTCGTCGAAGCCAACGCCGCCGACATCATCATCCCAGACATATCCTGGACCGGCGGCATCAGCGAAACCCGCAAAATCTGCGCCCAGGCCGATACCTACTACCTGCCCGTCACCGCCCATGACGCCACCGGCCCCGTCGCCCTCTGGGCCGCCGCCCACCTCATGCTCCACATCCCCAACGCCATGATTCTCGAAACCGTCCGCGCCTACTACGACGGCTGGTACAACGACGTAGTAACCGAGCGCATCCCCATCAGCGCCGGCATGCTCTCACTACCGCAGAAGCCCGGCCTCGGCGTCGCCCTGCGCGAAGAGGTGTTAACTTGGCCTGACGCGCGAATCGAGCAATCTGGCCTGTAGAATGACGTGGGAACCCCTCAGCCTTGCCCCTGACCCGCTTGGCCCGCTACCCAAATCTGCCCAAAATACATCGCCGTTCGATCACCACGGATCATCCCTCAACGTCTTTCGATGGAGCTCTCGTATTTGTCCTAGAATCGCTCGCTCTTCCTCGTCAGGGAGGTCCCCATGGACCTTGTTGAGCGCTGCCATCATACGTCTCGTTTCATGACGCTCGATAAACGCCTGAACCGCCATGGAAACGAACTCACTTCGGGACATTTCCAGTTCTCGAGCCAGGCTTTCCACCTTCTCATCGAGAGTACTACTCAAAGAGATTTCTATCCTCACTGTCATCTGTCTTCACCACAATGGCTAAGTCGGGCGATATGGAAATCTGTGAAGCTGTCTGTGCACTAGGCCGAAGCCCGTCGTAAAGTATAACACTTCACTCACACGCGGTTTCATGAAGGGTTTTCATCGCTCCCCTTCGCGGATAAATGCCTTTTTCAGAATCCCCCAATTGCAAAATAGAAGGTTGCAGTCTGAAACAATTGTCTATATCATTACAGAGACGAAGAAAACCCGCCTTACCAACCCGAAAATTGACTAAACAGCGACAGGCAACCCCCGCCCGTCTACGATACATCGAACCAGGAGACCCCTGAATGCTGTCCGAGCAGATCGCCGCACTCAAGCGCTACGACTCCGCCACCATTTTCAACGCCGTCGCCCTCAAGCTAGGCCTGCCCAATCTCGACTACACCGACCACACCATCCGCTGCCTCATGCCCGACATGGGCCTCGTCGCCGGCTTCGCCGTCACCGCCGAAGTCACCACAAACGATGAAGACTCCACCGCGCTCGAGTGGATCGACTACTACGACTACCTCGGCAGCCAGCAGGGCCCCCTCATCGCCGTCTTCCAGGACCTCGACACCAACCCCGGCCGCGGCGCCTGCGTCGGCGACGGTATGGCCCGCGTCCACAAACGGCTCGGCGTCATAGGCGTCATCGCCGAAGGCACCGTGCGCGATCTGACCGGCATCCGCCACGTCGGCCTGCCCGTCTGGGCCTGGGGCACCGTCCCCGGCCACGGCGTCTTCAACATGAACCGCTTCGGCGCGCCCGTCACAGCCGGCCGCCTGCGCATCCATTCCGGCGACCTGCTCCTCGCCGACTCCGACGGCGTTGTGCGTATCCCAACCGAACACGTAGATGACGTCCTCCGCCTCGCCGAAGAAGTCCGCACCCGCGAGGCCGAACTCTTCGACTTCTACGAATCCGAAACCTTTTCCTTGGAAAAGATGCGGGCCCGCCTTCAACAATACTGATCACTGACCACCGACCACTAACCTCTGGTGTTCCATGACTCTCGACAAACAGATCGAAGCCCTGATTGCACAAGCGCCCGGTTTCTGGCACCTCGACGCCTGCGGCGTTACCCGCACCGAACGGCAGATCCCAGCGCTCCTGCACGGCGCCGACCAGCCCCCCGCAGGTGAGCGCCTGCAGCTCGTCCTCATCGGTGGACTCTCCGGCAAGCAGGAAGACGCCGACGCAGCCCTGGCCGCGCTGAACTCCTACAGCGCCGCGCCCGGTCTCTCCCAACGGTATGCCCTCAGCGCCGTCCCCTGCGCCAATCCGGACGGCCTCGCCCTGGGCAGCGCGCCCGAGAACGGCGCCGGCGGCAACCCCGGCACCGGCTACCCCCCACCGGGAGACAGCTACTACGACGCCAATCCCGAAGCCCACTACCTCTGGCGCTGGATCACCTTCCAGGGACCCGACCTCGTGCTCGAAGTCCGCCTCGGCGAAAGCACGACCTGGGAAGGCTCTGCCCACTGCCTCGAGCTGCTGTCGCAGTTCCGTTCCGTGCTCAACGCCACCACGCTGCCGGCCGATAGCTCGCTCCTCGGCGCGATGTCCACCGGTGAGCCCAACCTGCTGCCGCCCATTTTCAGCCTGCGGCTCACTTGCCCCGCCGCCGACCTCGAAAACGAACTCGCCAAACTGTGGACCGTTCTCGCCCAGGTCCCCGACCACGCCCGTTCCCCCACCCGCAGCGCCCTGCAAACACGCGCTGCCCGCTCGCCCCTCGACGTCGCCCGCATCCTCGCCGCCGTCTACGGCCACGAACTCGATCCCGTCATCTACACCCAGGGCGTCGCCGTCAGTGGACGCCTCCGGCTCGCCCAACTGGACGCAGAATACGCCGACCCATCTGATGGCATCGCAGCCATGGTCGCGCCATACATGTCCGGCGCCAAGCCTTGGTTTACCGCCGGCGGCGACGGCGGCGCCAACCTTGCCGGCCTCGTCTGGGCCGATGAACTCGCCGCAACGACCGGCGATAACCGCTACGCCGACCTGCTCGTGCAAACCGCCGACCGCTACCGCGCCACTCACGACAACGGCGTGCCCATCCCGTCCAACCCCAGCTACCAGGTCGAGGACATGTTCTTCACCGCCGCCGTCCTCGGCCGCGCCTTCAAACTCACCGGCGACGACGCCTACCTGACCATCCTCACCCGCTTCCTGCTCGATGCCAACGTGCAGCAGGACGACGGCCTCTTCTGGCACGACCGCGAGACCCCCTTCTACTGGGGCCGCGGCAACGGCTTCGCCGCCCTCAGCTATGCCGAAACCCTGACCTACCTGCCCGACAGCCATCCCGACCGCGCAGCCGTGCTCGCCATCCACCGCCGCCATCTGCAAGCGCTGCGCGGCTACCAGCACCGTAGCGGCATGTGGCGCCAGGTCGTCAACGGCCCCGGCTCCTACCCCGAAATGACCGTCACCTGCATGGTCGGCTACGCCCTCGCCCGCGGCCTGCGCCGCGGCTGGCTCGACGCCGGCTACACCGACATGCTGACCCGCGCCTGGCAAGGCGTCGCCGCCCGCATCGACGACAACGGCGGTCTCGTCGACGTCTGCACCGGCACCGGCGTCCAGCAAAGCACCCGCGACTACCTCGACCGCCCCGCCATATTCGGCCCCGACGAACGCGGCGGCGCCCTATCGATCTGGTTCGTTACCGAAATGGAAAGCTTTCTACGAGAGAGTTGAAATCCTGGTCAGAACTCTCACTGGCCACTAACCACTGACCACTGCAGTAAGGAGGTAAAAATGGCAGATGAGGATCTGGGCCTGATGGCTCATTTGCTGCGCCGGGCAGGCTTCGGCGCCAGCCGCGAAGAGCTCGAGGCCCTTGTCGCAAAGGGGTACGACGAAGTCGTCGACGACCTGGTGGACATTGAGCGCTGCCCGCCGATCGACGAGGATATTGTGAAGCGCTACTTTGGCGGTGAGGGGCCGGATATCCGCTCCGGCACCTGGATCTACCGCATGCTCAACAGCCCGCGCCAGCTCGAAGAGAAGATGGCCCTCTTCTGGCATCACGTTTTCGCCACCGGTTACGCCAAGGGCGAGCACGCCCTCGCCATGAGCGACCAGATCGATCTCTTCCGCCGCATCGGCATGAGCAACATACGCGAGATTCTGCTCGAGCTCTCCATGAACCCGGCCATGATCAACTGGCTCGACAACAGCGAGAACATCAAGGGCGAACCCAACGAGAACTACGGCCGCGAGCTCCTGGAACTCTTCTCGATGGGGGTCGGCAACTACACCGAGGACGACATCAAGAACTGCGCGCTCGCCTTCACCGGCTGGACCTTCGCGCAGCCGGTTCCCCTCTACCCCCACGGCTTCTACTCTCCCGAATTCCTCTTCCGCGAAGAGGACCACGACGACTCCGAGAAGACCTTCCTCGGCCACACCGGCAACTTCAACGGCGGCGACATCATCGACATCATCGTCGAACAGCCGGCAACGGCCCGTTTCATCTCCCGCCATCTCTACAACTTCTTCGTCGCCGACGAGCCGCAGGTCCCCTCCTGGAATGTAACGCCGCCCCAGGACCCGGACGCCATCGAAATTCTCTCCGACGCCTTCATGGAGTCGAAAAGTGAAATGCGCCACGTCCTGCGCACGCTCTTCAAGAGCGACTTCTTCAAGGCGGCCCGTTTCAAGAAGGTGAAAAGCCCCACCGAGCTGATCACCGGCGTTCTCAAGCTGGTCGGCACCAATCGCACGCCCACGCCCGGCATACCGCGCTTCCACAGAGCCGCCAAAGTGATGGGACAGGAGCTGTTTAATCCGCCCACCGTCGAGGGCTGGCACACCGGCCAGGAGTGGATCGACGGCGGCATGCTCACCGAACGCGTCAATTTCGCCGTCGACGAAGTGGGCGACGCCAGCAAGCCGGGCGTCCAGGCCGTCATCAAACGGCTGCGCGCCGTCGGCGACAGCCTCACCCCCGAACAGTTCGTCGACAACTGTCTTGACCTCGTCGGCCCCCTGACCCTCGAGGAAAAGACCCGCGCCGACCTGATACGTTTTGCCCAGAGCGGCGGCGACCTCGTCTTCCCCTCCAACGGCAGCGCCAACGGCGAAACCGACGAAAACACCGACCGCATCGTCCTGATGCTCCAACTAATCGTCGCCTCCCGCGAATACCAGTTCGCCTGACCTGCAGTGTTTAGCAACGCAATCCTGTCTCAGCAACAGGAGGGTGTTCACTAAAAACTAAGAACTGAAAACTAGAAACTTCAGTTAAAAAAAGGGATGAAAAGATGGTTGACCACAAAAAAGACCCCGTACTCGTAGTCGTCCAGCTCAGCGGCGGCAACGATTTCATGAACACGGTCGTCCCCTACACCGCCGGCATCTACTACGACTCCAGGCCGGTGGTCGGTCTCAAAGAGGACGAAGTCCTGCCGATCCACGATACCTTGGCCTGGAACCCGAACTGCGCGCCCCTGCAGACAATGTACGAGGCCGGCGACATTGCCGTGGTCCAGGGAATCGGCTACCCCAACTCCAACCGCTCCCACTTCCGCGCCATGGATATCTGGCACACCTGCGAACCGATCGAGATCGGCACCGAAGGCTGGGTCGGCCGCATGATCCGCGAGCTGGATCCCGCCGGCCACAACGTCCTCACCGGCGTCAACGTCGGCCAGGGTCTCCCCAGGGCGATGGCCGTGCCCGGCGTGCCCGTCACCTCCTTCGCCGACCTCGACACCTACGGCCTGCTCACCGGCATTGACGAACCCCGCCGCCGCACACAGGCGCTCGAAGTCTTCAAAGGCATGTACGGCCACGAGGTCGGCGCCGGCTACGTCATGGACTACCTCTCACAGACCGGTCTCAACGTCATCCAGGGCACCGACGAACTCAAGAAGGCAAAAGACGGCTACAGTTCAACCGTAGAGTATGGCGACAGCGCCATCGCCAACAGCCTGCGCGATGTCGCCCGCGTCCATCTGGCCGGGCTCGGCACCCGCGTCTTCTACACCGCGCAAGGCGGCTACGACAACCACGCCAACGAGGTCCCTGACCATCCCAAGCTGCTCGCCGACCTCAGCACCGCCATCACCGCCTTCTTCGAGGACCTGCGCGCCCACGACGCCTCCTCGGAAGTGACGATGCTCGTCTTCACCGAGTTCGGCCGCCGCATCCGCGACAACGCCAGCGGCACCGACCACGGCTCCGGCGGTGGCGCATTCATCATCGGCGATCACGTCCAGGGCGGTCTCTACGCCCAATACCCCTCGCTCGACCCCAACCGCTGGGTCCACGGCGAGGACATGGAGCACACCATCGACTTCCGCGGCATCTACGGCACCGTACTCGAACAGTGGATGGGCATCGATCCCACCGAAATCGTCGGCGGCCAATTCGAACAGATAAATCCGTACAGTTCGTAGCAAACAGTTTTCAGGTTCTTAGCGAACCACTGTGTAAACTGCAGTTACCAAAAAACTGAAAACTAGAAACTCAAAAGGAGTCACACCGTGGGCAGACCATACGGTCTCTTGCGCGCCGGATTTCCCTTCCACAAGACACTGGGAATGCGGCGGCTGACCAACTATCCCATCGATCTTGCGTTCGGCCAGGAGGACCGCCTCTACATCCTCTGCCGCAGCGAGGGCACCGCGCTCATCCGCAAATACAGCACCGAGGACAGTGACCTCGGCTCCTTCGGCATCTACGGCGACGAGCCGGGCAAGGTCACCTGGCCGGTCACCATCCTTGCCGACAGCGACGAGAACCTCTACCTCACCGATGAGACGCTCCACCGCGTCACCATCATCGACAACGAGGGCGAGCTCATCGACAGCTGGGGCGAAGAGGGCAGCGGGCCCGGCCAGCTCAACGGCCCGTCCGGCATGGACTTCGACGCCGAGGGCAACCTCTACGTCGTCGATACCCTCAACCACCGCGTCCAGAAGTTCACCCGCGAGGGCGGCCTCCTCGGCGGCTGGGGCAGCCTCGGCTGCGGCGAGGGCGAGTTCAACATGCCGTGGGGCATCGCCGTCGACGAGGTGGGCGACGTCTACGTCGCCGACTGGCGCAACGACCGCGTCCAGAAGTTCAGCGCCGACGGCGAATTCAAGATGGCCTTCGGGACCTCCGGATGCGACGACGGCCAGTTCAACCGCCCCAGCGGCGTCGATGTCGACAAGCACGGTGACATCTACGTCGTCGACCGCGGCAACAACCGCGTCCAGCTCTTCAACGAAGAGGGCCGCTACGTGCAACAGTTCGTCGGCGACGCCACCCTCTCCAAGGTGGCCATCTCCTACATGCTGACCAACGCCTACCCTAACCGCCTGCGCGACATGGCCAAGCTCGAAGTCCAGAAGCTCCTGCGCTGGCCCCAGTCCGTCGTCGTCAGCGAGGACGGCCTCATGTACGTGCCCGACACCGGCTCCTACCGCGTCCAGGTCTACCAGAAGCAGTTCGTGGAGCTCAACGAGCTCCAGTTCGCGCCGCCCCGCCGCGCGCCTGCACTGAACATTTAGTGCCCTGCGAATCTCGCAGCCACAGTCAATTCGCGGCCGCACAGATCAACCGCGCCCGCAACAAGGCCAGTCAACCGGCTCCCCCACGGACCACTGACCTCCGACCACTGCAGTTAGGAGGTAAAAATGGCAGATGAGGATCTGGGCCTGATGGCTCATTTGCTGCGCCGGGCAGGGTTCGGCGCCAGCCGTGAAGAGCTGGAGGCCTATGCTGCAAAGGGGTACGACGAAGTCGTCGATGACCTGGTGGATATTGAGCGCTGCCCGCCGATCGACGAGGATATTGTGAAGCGCTACTTTGGCGGTGAGTTTATGCCGAATATCCTCTCCGGCACCTGGATATACCGCATGCTCAACAACCCGCGCCAGCTCGAAGAGAAGATGGCTCTCTTCTGGCATCACGTTTTCGCCACTGGCTTCGCCAAGGTCGCGCACGCCCTCGCTATGAGCGACCAGATCGATCTCTTCCGCCGTATCGGCATGAGCAACATACGCGAGATCCTGCTCGAGCTCTCCATGAACCCGGCGATGATCAACTGGCTCGACAACAGCGAGAACATCAAAGGCGAACCCAACGAGAACTATGGCCGTGAGCTTCTGGAGCTCTTCTCGATGGGCGTGGGCAACTACACCGAAGAGGACGTCAAGAACTGCGCGCTCGCCTTCACCGGCTGGACCTTCGCGCAGCCGGTCCCCCTCTACCCCCACGGCTACTACTCTCCTGAATTCCTCTTCCGTGAGGAAGACCACGACTACTCCGAGAAGACCTTCCTCGGCCACACCGGCAACTTCAACGGCGACGACATCATCGATATCATCGTCGAACAGCCGGCAACCGCCCGTTTCATCTCGCGCCATCTCTACAACTTCTTTGTCGCCGACGAGCCGCAGGTTCCCTCCTGGAATGTAACGCCGCCCCAGGACCCGGACGCCATCGACACCCTCTCGGACGCCATCATGGAGTCGAAAGGTGAAATGCGCCACGTCCTGCGCACACTCTTCAAGAGCGACTTCTTCAAGGCGGCCCGCTTCAAGAAAGTGAAAAGCCCCACCGAGCTGATCACCGGCGTTCTCAAGCTGGTCGGCACCAATCGCACGCCCGCGCCCGGCATGCTGAGCTACCACTTGGCCGCCAAAGTGATGGGCCAGGAGCTCTTCAACCCGCCCACCGTCGAGGGCTGGCACACCGGCCAGGAGTGGATCGACGGTGGCATGCTCACCGAACGCATCAACTTCGCCGTCGACGAAGTGGGCGACGCCAGCAAACCGGGCATCCAGGCGGTCATCAAACGGCTGCGCGCCGCCGGCGACAGCCTCACCCCCGAACAGTTCGTCGACAACTGTCTCGACCTCGTCGGCCCCCTGACCCTCGAGGAAAAAACCCGCGCCGACCTGATACGCTTTGCCCAGAGCGGCGGCGACCTCGTCTTCCCCTCCAACGGCAGCGCCAACGGCGAATCCGACGAAAACACCGGCCACATCGTGCTCATGCTGCAGCTGATCGTCGCCTCCCGCGAATACCAGTTCGCCTGACCTGCAGTGTTTAGCAACGCAATCCTGTCTCAGCAATAGGAAGGTGTTCACTAAGAACTAAGAACTGAAAACGTAACTACGCAGCCGCAACTGATTCGCAACCCTGAACGAGGCGAGCAAAGGTGTTCTTTCTCCCCTCCTTGTTGTATTTTGGGCGGTCGGCCGCAAGCGGCCTCCCTTGTGCAGGGGCTGCGCCCCCGCAACGCCCCGCCCTTGCTAGACCACCGTCGTATACAATAGGAACCGATGAGGCCACCGAAAGGTGCTCACACACCACCCCCGCACACCACTCCGGCTCCAGTTCCCAAGCGCGAAAAAGCGCGAGAGAACCTCTCGCGCCCCCATCACACACCCCGCCGATCAGCCGCCGCAGTTACTAACCACTAACCACTGCCGTTCGGCGGTTCCACCACATTATAGAACCCCATATAATCCTCGCCCTTCACCATCAGCACATCGATCTGCTCGCGTCTGCCCACGTCCACAAACGGCACCGTATACCGCGGCGTGATCCCAAACCGCCGCGTCTCCGACTTGTTCGGCGGCGAATAGTGCAGCGTACTCTCATTGAAGAAGATAAACTCCCCCGGCTTCAGCTCCAGGTGCACCGCATCGCTCGCATCAAACGTCGACGGGTCAACGCCCCTACTGAACATCTCCGCGTCCGGGTCTTCGATATGCGGATACAGCCGCTTATGGCTCCCCGGCAGCACCTGCATACACCCGTTCGCCCGCGTCGTACTGTCCACCGCGATCCAAGCCGAAAGAATCACATTCGGCGAAGGCTGATAATACGCGCAATCCTGGTGCCACGGCACCTCCGTATCCCAATCCTCCTGCTCACTCAGCGGCGCCTTAATCTGAAAATTCGTCCGCCACAGCACCAAATGCGGCCCCAGCAAGCTCGCCGCCCTCTCCACCAGATTCGGATGACTCAGCAGCTCATAAACGCAGCGGTTATCCAGATGCCGGTTATGAAAATAGTCCCTCTCCGCCAGCCCCTGCGCCTTCCCCACCTCCAGAATCTCCTCATCTATCCTCCCCCGCACCCCCGCCATCTCCTCCTCCGAGATCAGCGCAAACGGCCCCGCCCACCCCTGCTCATGATACAGCCGGACCTCGTCTTTCGTCAGCACAGCATGCTTGTTGGTCATGACATTTCTCCCACTCCCCATCCTGTAAGACAGCAGCAAAGTCCCCCAATTCTTCAGGCCAGCGCCCCATACTCATAGACCGGTGTCTCAACAGTCCGAACCGGCCGGCACCTCCCCCAAACCGCCTGCTGCAAGCGCTCAACCGTCTCCGGCGCAAAGTAGCGCTCACCCGTCTCGACATTCACTCTCGCTGGCACGTTTTCTACAAGTAGAAGCCGCTCGTCAACCTCGATGTGGTAGGTTACGGTTTCCTCGACCAGTGGCTCGGTCCATATATTCTCTTTAGGCGTCATCCAGTCCTATTACCTTGAAGTGGATCGGCGACTTTCTTTGTAAACCTTCCACAAACGTCGTAATCGACGATATTTCTCCTAAAGGCATTCCAATTAGCGGTCAAGCGAAACTTGTCGACGTCGGTGGCTTCCCATATCCCGCTTCTCAGGAGCCGCCAGAACGAGTATTGGGTATTCTTTCACGACCGCCAAGCACCAAACTCGCTCAGGAGTTCTCCAAGTGTCTTGTCAATTTCGGAGTATGGAATGAGGCGATCCTTACCTCGCATCAACTCTCCGATTGTATGAATGACCAGCAGGGGCTTGTGCGGCGCTCTTACTCCGTCTTTTCTTGCTAGATTCAGCGTTTCGAATTTCCGAATAATTGATTCTCTGTCCATCAATTTACCAAAGTAAGTGCAGAGGATTTCTTGTCTTGTGTTTATCGAGTATGGTACACCCTGCTATACATGGCACCAGTGTAGTCTCAAGGGCTTTATTCCCGTAGGGGAACGGCTTGTCAGGCTGGCAGAACGGAGCCCGATTGGACCAGAATCCACTGGCAATGAAACGAACTCTTAACGAGTATACTCGAAGCGGTCAATCATGTCGATGGCTTGGCAATTGTGGACCAGCAGTTTAGGATCATACTGTAGGGAATCGCTAGATAACAGCCATTCACACGATGACTAGTCTTGGACCTAGACCGCCTTTGTCCTCATTTTATCGGGACGATCAATTGTGAAGACTTCGAAAATTGCACCCGGACATGAATTCAAGAAAAATGCCGGCTCGCTCAGGGCGGGATTCTTGTACCAAGATCTTGTTGCAATCGAGACCTTGATCAATTCTTACAGGAACCGGAACCTCTACGAATGGGTACAGCTTGAAGCTGAAGGTTCGGAGTTTAAATCTGTAGAAGACGTCGTCACCTGCAAGCCCAACGGCCTTTATGAGTTGATACAGGTTAAATTCACCGTCAATCCTGATGAACCAGCCAACCACTTAAGTTGGAAGTGGCTGATTGAGAAGAAAAAGAAAAATGGGAAATCCCTTCTGGAGAAATGGGCCTCGACCACCCTTCGGCACAAGGAGGCCGGTACCCTTGCTAAGGCGGCTTTGAAAACCGATCGCGTTCCTGATGCCGAGTTTGGGAAGTGTCTAAGAGACGGCAGAATCGACTGCTCAATGCTATCAGCGGAAATCAAGGCTAGGGTCGAAGAGCAAATTGGATCGCAAGAAAAGGCCATGTCCTTTTTCGAGAGCTTCGAATTCATTCACTCGCTACCTAGACTTGATGATCTCGAGGACAATCTTCGGCAGAGAGTCGCTTCTGATACGGACGAAGGCGGCTGGCACAAATTCAGGAACCAAGTTCAACGATGGTCAACGCAGAAGGGTCAGCCCGTTCCAGATGGGAAAATCAAGTACATTCATCTTCGGCAAGTCTTTTCCATCGAACGTTCCAGACCAATTCCGCAGGATTTCCAAGTGCCATCTGCTTACTGCGTACCCGACAAAAATTTTGACAAAGTCTTTCTTGAGAAAATTTGCAATTCAGATGGCATTGCCGTGCTGTGGGGACCGCCTGGAAGTGGGAAGAGCACTTACCTCAGTCATTGCGTTGCGCGAATCGACCGTAAGAACGCCGTATGCATACGCCATCACTACTTTCTGAGTCCCGCGGATAGATCGGAAGGCCGCTTTCACTGCCATGCAATATTTCAGTCACTTAAAGATCAGCTTGAGAAAGCAATGCCGGAACTGGTCACTTCTCATACAAGCTTGGGAAACCTCCTAGATACGGTTGCTTGCCAACTCAAAAGCGAAAATCGCAGGCTAATTGTTATCATTGACGGGCTGGATCATGTATGGCGCGATCATCGAGATCGCGAGGACATGGAAGCACTCTTCGATGCCCTTCTTCCGCTGCCGCCAAATGTAAGGCTAGTTGTGGGAACACAAAAAATCGCAATCAAGAACTTGCCCGCGAAGCTTCCAAATGCACTTCCCTCTGAGGAGTGGACCGAGCTTCCACTGATGACTTACGCAGCGGTACATAGTTGGCTGCGTTCTCAAGACAGGGCCGGCAGACTGCATCTAAGGGCGATCGGCAGAGAAAGGCGGGGGCGCGTTTTCGGGAAAGTGGCAAGAGCTTTTCATAACATTTCACATGGTCTACCGTTGCACCTGATTTATTCGTTCGAAGAGGTTGCCCACACTGGCAAGGCGATAACGGCAGAGAACGTGGCGTCACTTCCCGCTTGTCCTACCGGCGATATTCGCGACTACTACCGGTCAATATGGGAGAGAAAGAGTGCGAAGGGCAGAGCAGTCTTGCATGTCTTGGCAGGTTTGGAGTTTGGACCTCCTCCTTTTGCATTGCACGATTGCTTCGGACGAAGCGACGAAAGCTTCGAAGCATTTTCCGCAATCAATCACTTGCTCGACTTGCAAGAAACAGAGGTCAGGCCATTTCATGGAAGTCTTTTTGATTTTCTGCGAGACTTACCCGAACATAGAGAAATTTTCCTTACCCATGCGGCCGATGTCCTTGAATGGCTGGAGTCACTTGCTCCCGCCTATTGGCGCTGGGCTTGGTTGTGGATAGCTAAGGCGCAACTTGGCGACCCATCAGACCTTCTCGCCGGACCTAGTAGAGAATGGGCAATTGATGCACTTGTCGCTGGGTACCCGCTCGAGCAGGTCACCGCCATTCTCGATCGTGCCGAAAAAGTGGCATTTGACGCCTTCGACCTTACCCGCTTTCTATCTCTTCGCTTGCTTAAGGAACGTACGCTAGACGGGCCTAAATTCCAGACACCTGACTGGCCGCTCTTTCGTGAGGTTGGTGTTTCGCTGTCCAACGATTCGTATGTTGAGGCAATCTTACGCGCAGAGCTTCTAACAGCGACTGACGGAATACTGCCATACATTGTGCGAAGTGCTGATGGCTCCATTCGTGAGCAATTAGCTGAAGATGCCCTGGACGAACTGAATCGGAGAATTACCCTCTATGATAGAAATACAGGTAACTACAATCGTCCATCAGAGTTAACTAGCGCCATTGTTGCCGTGTTGGCCTATTTCACTCCCGAGAACGCGCAAAGTGTAGTTTCGTACGCACAGCAGATTTACGATTCAAATGATATCTCTACGATCTACGCTCAGGCACCTATTCTTGATTCAAAACTCGACGAGGCTATCACATTCGCCAAGGCACAGGAAGATTCCGATGAACTGATTACCACTTACACTCGAGAATCCATTCTAGCCTTCAATTTCGACAATGTCTTTGAGGCAGGCAAGCTCTGGTCTGGCTTTCAGCTAGACCGAGATGTGCTAACAGTACTGTGCTTTGAAGGACTTGCTCCTACTGAGAAATCGAAACTCAAGGCCCTCACTCATCCGGCGGTCCGCTGTCTCGCGCTTCTCAAGGGTGGCGTTGTTAAGCGATCTCGAACCCAAAAAGATCTCTCGAGTTTGTTTTTAGGAGGAGACGGTCCTGATGCTAAGTTTGCCCAAGACACTCGTTTCGTCTTGCACGAGATTTTTTTCGCCGCACTGGCTGCAGCACTCTCAGGTGGTAAGGCCCAAGGTTGGTCAAAGATTCCCGCAGACGCCGGGACGACTTGGCTGAGCGAAGCGGTACGTGCGCTAGAACTACTTGCAGGTGACATTGCAGAACGATGGCTAACGTTACATCAGTGGCCGTCCTTGCAAGAGATTTATGACACCTTCGAACTCTGTCCACCTGCGTCGCATTCTTTCACCGCCCGGCGACGCTTCAAAGCTGTCCTCGTCGCAATTCGGGATATAGCCATCGATCTGTGCACTATCGCGAGAGGTCTTGATTCAAATGCATTCATTGACACGGATGCCATTTCGTTAGCGTCAAAGTCGTTTTTTTGGTTGGATGGTCTCTGGCTCGAAGCCTTCAGCGAACGGCGTCTACTGTTGCATACACAGGAGGCGGCACAGGCATTCGTAAAGCGCGCGGGAGACTACCTTGATAAGACGATAACAAATTCCAATGAGCGAACAACAGCTGCTATCAAACTGGCGATGTTCGCGTCCGACTATGGGCTGGTTCCGCTGGCGCACAAAGAACTCAGTCGCGCTGCCGGATGTTTACTTGGCTATGGACACCACAAGGATATGTTCGCGTTTGAGGTCCTAAGATCTCTGGAACTGCTAACTGAAAGCGGCGATGCTGAAGCTCAGAAAACCATCCTTGATCTTGCTGGCGAGTTTGAGGCATTGACCGTTTACACAGATGGCGACGAAACCCGTTACGCTCGTGAAAACTACTACAAGGCGATCGCAGCGCACTTTCCCGAACGGGCTTCGAACTGCTACGCCTACCTGATCCACAAGGAAGAATGGCGCTATGCCGAAGCAGTGGCCACCGCAGTCGTTGAAACCAATCAAGTTGAATCACAGACTGGGCTTGCGTTGCTTGAGAGTTACATCGCTCCTGGAGAAATTCGTGCACTGGAGAAGACTGATTCAGCGTCCCGAACTTACATTGATGCGGCTTTGGCTGCCGTCCGCCGGAAAACCGGCAGAGTTATCAGGGGGACACCAGAGAATGAGGAATCGCAGCCTACCGGATATATGGATTCCGAAGGCTTTGACTCTAGTCCAGAGGATGCCGAATTATCAGTACCCGATCCTGGCGATTTCCCCCCCGGCCGGTTGCAAGGATTTCTGAACGAAGTTCCTAACATGCGCCACTACGATGACCAGGGAGAACCCGTCACCGCGTGGCTGAGATTCTGGGCGGCCGCAGGATGTGCTGACGAGGCGCTGACTGCTCTCGAAGCCGCAGTCTCGGATACGAGATTCCTTCCCGATCGTAATAGCGCGTCGGATGCGGCGTTCGAGATCGCGCTAGAGGCGCAGGGCCGGTCCAAAGCGTTTCCGTGGCTCGTCCGCGCCCATTTCCAGACATCAGGCTGGCTTCGGTGGTTTTCGAACGACGATGAGACAGAGAGGAGGTTGCGAGTGGTAGCCCAGCATTATCGCGGGCAATGGCGAGAGTTTATCACGAATACGGCATGTCCTAGATATACAGTCGGCGCCGCAAGCAACGGTATCTACATAGGGCTCTCCCGCCTTGTCTATTTTTTGATAGAGGTTGGTGAGTTGGATTTGGCGCGAGACTACGCATTGGAGATGGCCCGCATTTTCAAAGCAGAGTTGGAAGAACAGCCAATTGTTGCACCGGAGTGGTCGAAATGATCGATCCTTTCCTCTCGATACTGATCGAACGATTGCTATGGCCGATTCCTCGTGTCCGATGGGAAGCGGCGCGAAGCTTGGCTTGCCTCATTCGAGAAGAAAATAGGGAGGCAGTGAAGGCTCTTCTAAACTGGATTCATGGCTGTTCGTTGGAAAGCGAAGCGGCGCTCGGCCTCGGAATTATCGACGGATTTGATCTTGGCTCTTGTTTTGAGTTCGCCGAAGTATCGAGTTCTGTTCGCGCCCCTTCACTTCTTTCGGATTTCCTTTTGAAGAGGAATTTTTCCGATGAGGTCGGCCTGTCTCCAATGCGATACGCTCGTTCACCGTCCGAACCAGCCGTGCTACCTCAGCACGAAGAAGCTTGGTTCGACCGTTACCGCAAAACGGCAGTGCCACCGATGTTCACGCGAAGACTTACATGGCTTCAAGAGTTGACTGGTTTTCCTTTCATGATGCGCTGGCAATACGAATGGCGTTGGCTTCAAGCGACCCATCCGCGGCCGGAGGTCGAGCATCCGCACTTTTTCACAAGTGTGAGTCGGAATCGCGTAAGTCAATTCTATTACGGACAACACGAGCTTTACGCCTCCGCGTATCTTCGGACATTGGCCTTTGCCGCTATGACTGGGGCAATCACGTATGACGTCGCAGACTCTTGCGCCATGTACGCTCTTACGATGAACCGAGGGTTGGCTGAACTGGAACCTATCGAAAGGCCAGAGTGGGCGCGGCACCTTCTCCCTTGCGATGCTGAGCGGACCAAGGAACTTGCGCGAAAACTTTGGGCAAACGCAGAAGATGCTGTGAGGCCAGGCGAAGAATTGCTTGCCATGAGAGTAGTCGAAGGTGAAGACGACAGTTTCATCGAATTTGATATGACCTTAGCCGTCGGGCCATCAGGGTTCTCTAGAGGTCCGGCTGAGGCGGAAACGCTTGATATACTGATGTTGAATGAGCCTCCCGGCGAAATGGCGGGACTGTTGGGCCAAAACGCAGGCATCTCCCCCATTCCCTTGGATCGCCCGCTTTGTTTGGCACAGAGGATCCTTCCGGAAGCACTAGGAAGCATCCATTACGATTTGGCTTTGAATATCAGGCTCGCGTCACCAGCCATATTCAATAAGTCGGCCTATGTCCGATGTAAACCTTCCGAAATCCGCCTCGAATCGGGACCAGAGGTTCTTTCACGGTGGGTTCACTGGTACGCTGACTGGGAACCAATTGCCATAGGGGATCTAGGATCAACAGTCTGTTCAGTAACAACGGTCTTAAAGTCTAACTTGGACCACCTTCGAATTTCGTACGGCGCTGATATAGGACGACTGGTACGCGTTCGCAGAGCAACGAAGCGTGACATTGACCTGGAGCATGAAGCCAAAGCTGAGGCATTTTGGATATGACCATAGAAGTGTCTAGAGCTGGAATCGGTCTAACTTGACAACAGGAAGATTGGGAGAATCCTATCACACGGCGCAGTTGAAATGGGGCAGTTGAAGCAGTTCGTCGAATCAATGACCATGACCGGCCTCAAAGGCTGACCCGCGCCAAACACCCCGCGCCGTCTCTAACAACGAAAAACTGACTACCGCCGTTGGGTGGCCCCCAGCCCCAAAGTGTCCACTCCCACAACCCTCAATCGCGGCAGGTGTAAAATCACAGCCCATCCCCAAATCCCCCAAATCACAGTTCAGACAAACCGCAACCAACCCCTTTGCGACTCTCCTCCCCAAACATCCTCCCCAAAAAAGCAAGATAAACAGTTCACGCAATTCCAAGTACAATGCTAGGAACAGAAACGCGGAGACAACGACCTCAGGGCCGCAAATCACCCCTAAGCCAAAAGCAATAGAAACAATCCCCAAATGCACACCTCCCCAACTCCCACCCCCTCAACCATCGGCCAACTGCTGGCCCGCGCAATAACCCTCTACCCCACCCACCGCGGCATCCTCCTGCGCACAGCCGCCATATTCTACCTCC
Source organism: Caldilineaceae bacterium (assembly GCA_965116395.1). GTDB lineage: Bacteria > Chloroflexota > Anaerolineae > Caldilineales > Caldilineaceae > Bin5. The sequence goes on along the minus strand of OZ220684.1, from coordinate 1,422,326 downwards.
CGGTCGCGGCACTCTCCCTCCTTCTTATAGACAATCTCACCACCAGCATCATCATCTCTCTCCTGGTCTGGCCCGTCGACTCAATTGTCATCCTGTCCCTCATAGCCCACTGCATCGACGTGCTGCACGGGCGTCCCCTTGCCATCAGGACAGCCGCCATGCGTGGCCTGCGCCGCCTGCCCGCTCATATCGGCATAGGCGTGGCAATGGTCGTAGTGTTCAGCGGCGTAGTTCTCGTAATGGCTGCACCCGTCTGGGTCGGATTCCTGAACTCTGACCTTTCCCTTGCCGAGATTTCCGACGCGTTTTCCGCCCCGGCCAATCCTGGCCAAGCGGAGCTGGTCTTCAAAGTGCTGGGCAGTGCTCTGTGGGGCGGCACCTCAATCTGTCTTTCCGGACTCCTGATTCCAATACCTCTGTTCTATCTGTCGACTCGCTGGCGGGTTGCCGAAGTCGCCTTGATGGCCGAGGGAACGGGACCGCTGCAATCCTTACACCGCAGCTGGAATCTCAGCCGGCGCTTCGTTCTGCGCACCATTGCCTATCTCCTGCTCATACTCTTCGTTATGGGCTTGGTCGGCGGAGTGATGGGACTTGCGGTGGATTCTGCAGTGAAGGCCCTGTTCCCCGCTGTTGATCAGGCAAGGATGTTCGGTCTCAGTTTTGCCGTCTCGAAGCTGCTGTACATCATCGCCGCACCGTTCCACGTCACCGCCGTCGTCCTGTACTACTTCGACCTGCGCGTGCGCAAAGAGAAGTATGATTTCGGAGTCGTGTAGTGATGATTCGGGAGGCTGGGACGGTTTGTGTAAGGGGGTGTAGCAAGCATCGCTACCGACCGGGCCGGAAGATGGCCGCACCTCCTGCAACGTGCCGTTGCAGCCAACTCTGCCTATCTCTTGATAGCTTTGGCCAGACCCTGAAAAAGCTTTGTAGCCCGGATGGCCTCATAGCCCGGGCGCAGCCGCACTTCGACCGCGCATGCCTTGAGCTCAGGTTCCAGAGAAATCGGATCCACTTCGGCCAAAGTCACGTTGTTCGCGGCATCGAATCGGCCCGCCAGCCGCCCCCAATGAAAGGGCATAAAGCAGGCACCCTCCCGGATCTTCTCAGTCACACGCGCTTTGGCCCAGACCCTGCCCCTGCGTGACCGAATCTCAACCACATCTCCTTCTTCTATCTGACGTCGAACCGCATCGACCGGATGAATTTCCAGGAATGGCTCGCGGGCGCCCTTCATTAGGCTTTCCGACTTGCCGGTCCGGGTCATGGTATGCCACTGATTTCGCAAGCGGCCAGTGGTCAGAAGCAGAGGAAACCTTCTGTTCGGCAGTTCGGCGGGAGGCACAAATTCAGGAGCATTGAACTTCGCTTTACCATCGGCCGTGGCGAAGACGGCCGCCGTGCTCTCTGAGAATTGTGCGGCCGCCGCCTTTGCGTCGCGTCCATCTCCGGCACAATTTTCGACGCCGGGCTGCGTGGTTCGACCGTCATGCAGACTCGAGTAAAGCCTCGCTGTGCCGGGATGGTCGGCGCCGGGTACCGGCCACTGGAGCGGTCCTTCGGCCTTCAGCCGGCCTACGCTGACACCGCTGTAATCGCAAACGCGACCTTTGGTCAACTGTGTAAACTCGTTAAATACATCCTCAGCCGACTCAAATTCAAAATCCTGCGCAAACCCCATTGCCGCGGCCACATCGGCGAGGATTCTCCAGTCCGGTTTAGCTTTGCCGACAGGCTCCACCATGCGGGGGAGATAGGTGATGCGCCGCTCCGAATTGGTCATCACTCCCTCCCGTTCCGACCACTGCGCGGCCGGCAAGAGCACATGGGCGTATTGCGTCGTGTCGGTCGGATGGTAGGCATCGGTCACGACGAGCAGTTCCAGCTTCGACATTGCCTTTTCAATTACGTCGATGTTGGGCATGGAAACGACCGGATTGGTACACATAATCCACATCGCCTTGACTTCGCCCCTGGCCGCGGCGTCGAACATGTCGACCGCGGCCAAACCGGGCTTGGGGGCAATGCGCCCTTCCGGCGTCCCCCAAAACTGCTCCACCTCCTGACGATGCGTAGGGTTGGCGATCGTACGATAGCCCGGTAGCAGGTGGGACAGTCCCCCGGCCTCGCGCCCGCCCATGGCATTGGGCTGCCCGGTCAGAGAAAAGGGGCCGCTGCCCTTCTTGCCAATCTGACCTGTTGCCAGATGCAGATTTATTACAGCCTGATTCTTGGCAACCCCGTTCACGCTTTGGTTCAATCCCATGCTCCAGAAGGAGAGCACGCCCTGCGAATCTCCAAAAAGGCGCGCAGCCTGGATCAGGTCACTTTCATCGATGCCGCACACTCTGGCCGCCGCTTCCGTCGGGAACATTCCTATAGTGTCCAGCAGTTCTTCGTGCCCGCTGGTGTGTTCAGCGATAAACGCCTGATCAGCTTTTCCGGCACTGCACAGTACATTCATCATGCCGTTGAGCAAGGCCACATCCGAACCGGGGCGGATCGGCAGAAAGAGATCGGCGATTGCCGCAGTGCGTGTCTCTCTGGGGTCAACCACAATAATTTTGACGTTTTCGGGATCGCTCTTTTTTCGTCGCCTTATGCGATTGAAGAGGACTGGATGGCAATCGGCCATGTTGCTGCCAATCAGGAAGAAACAGTCAGCGTGGTCTATGTCCTCGTAGGCTGGCGGCGGCCCGTCGGAGCCGAGCGCCGTAACATATCCTGCAACGGCTGAGGCCATGCAGAGCCGCGAATTGGCATCGAAATTGTTTGAACCAATGAACCCCTTGAGCAGCTTGTTGGCGACATAATAGTCCTCAGTCGTAAACTGGCCCGATCCGTAGAACGCCACCGCCCCGGGCCCGTGCTCTTCAATTATATGCTTCAGTTTTTCTGCAATGTAGGTCGTCGCCTTTTCCCATGTCACGCTCTGAAATCCGGTATCGGCGCTGGCCGTGCCCCTGCCTCGCCCGTTAGCCCGCATAAGCGGCTCGCGAATGCGGTCCGGTGTGTCTAAGGCTCCAGGCAGGTGGATCGGCTTGAGACAAAGATCCCCCAAAGTCGAGGGATGATCAGGATTCCCCCTGACTTTGGCGACTTTCCCGTTGCTTACCCCTACCCGCAGGCCGCACCCAACGCCGCAATAGGGGCAGTATGTGTCGTGCCAGCGGTCGACTTTGCCGTTGGCGTTTCCATTCGCACGAGAGCCGTTTCGAGATGTCATAGTTTTCCGTATCGTGACTTGAACGTCTTTAAGCATCTGTCCGACGCAGTTTGTCGAGTTACAGTGGCCGGCCAATCTAAGATGCTTCTGGGCGAGTAACTACTCAGCCGCAACTGATTCGCAACCCTGAACGAGGGGAGCAAAGGTGTTCTTTCTCCCCTCAATGTTGTCATATGGGCGGTCGGGCGCAAGCGCCCTCCCTTGTGCAGGGGCTGCGCCCCCGCAACGCCCCCCTCCAAAACCATCCCTCACCGACCGTGTGCATTCTTAGCAACGTGTCGGCTGGCGAGCATGGCGACGGCTATGTACCAGTTGCGTCACCAAGAGCCTGAATGGTTCCAAGGATGACTGGCTGGTCAACTACTGTGGCTTTGTAGTTACCTGGGCGATTAACGGGCGCCGGTAAGGACAGACTCGCCGGAATCGGACAGACGCGCCGCAGTCTCCTCGGCAGCGGCCTTCTCTTCGCTCTCCGAGAAGCGCACCATGAAGGCCATGAAGGCACATACGGCAACAAGGATGCCCAGAATCATGTACGACTGACCAAACATATCGGCCTCCCGCCGGAAGAGAAAACCCGCCAGCATCGCGCCGAAGTTGCCGCCAGCTCCGACGATGCCGGCCACTGCTCCCATGGCTCGCTTGTTGACATAAGGAACGATGGCAAAGGTTGCTCCCTCGGACATCTGCACAAAGAGGCTGAATATGATCAGCGCGGGGATCGCAAGCGCCAGCACGCCCATGTTGGCGAAAAGTACCAGCGCGACTCCTTCCAGAAGGAGGCATATAAAGAGAAACTGGACTCGCCCCCTAAGACCGCCGCCGCGGTTGATGAAGTCGCTGAAAAGGCCGCCCATTGATCGGGCGAAGATGTTCATCAGGCCGAAAAGGCCGGCGACGAGGCCGGCCGTAGCCAGGTTCAGGTCGAAGCGATTAAAGAAGTAGAGAGCCGCGGTGCCGTTAATGGTCAGCTCAATTCCAAAACAGGCAGCGTAAATGAAAAACAGCGCGATCACGCGCGAGTCTTTGATGGCCTCCATAAACGTTCCGCGTGCCGCCGACGCCGGCGGCATTTCGCCGCGGGCGCGCAGCTCCGAATAGTTACCTTCGGGCGCATCCTGGGTCAGGAACCAATAGGCCGCCGCTGTAATGAGCATGGCTAGCCCGGGAACGACCATCGCTACCCGCCAGCCCAGCGCCGCGGGCACAAAGGTCAGCGTTGCAGCAAGCAGTAGGGGCATCACGGCCTGGGTTACGCCCCCGCCCAGATTGCCCCAACCAGCGGTAGTGGCGTTTGCCGCCCCCACCACATTGGGAGCAAACATGACGCTCGTGTGGTATTGAGTGATTACGAAAGCAGCGCCGATCGTGCCGATCAGGACGCGGGCAAGGATGAATTGCGTTGGCGTCTGCGCGAGGCCGACGCCCATCACAGGCAGCGAACCCAGCACCAGCAAAAACGTGTATACTTTTCGCGAGCCGAACCGTGTACACATCGGCCCGATGATCAGGCGCGCGATGATAGTCAGCGAGACCGCCGCAATGACCGAGTTGCCTACCTGAGCGGGGCTGAGACCGAGCGTCGCGATGACGCCGTTGTCCCCTTTCATCATCGGCACGATGCCAAACCAGCCAAAGAAGCAGAGAAAGAACGCAAACCAGGTTACGTGGAAGGCCCGCATCTGAGGTGTTTTGAAACTGAGAAGATCAATCTTGGTGGCCTTGCTCTTGAAGTCCATCGGGGGATTCTCCTTATTCGTGGGAGCTAGTGTGAACCTTACGCTATCACCGGGCCTAAAACCGTATCGGACTGATAGCGGGCCGCAATTGCTTCTGCCAGCAGTTCGGTAGTTTCCTCAACTGTTGCTTTCTTATGTACTTCAACGCCAAGCCTGGCGTCTTCGCCCTGGCACCCGCCGGCGAAGATGTTGAAGCCGTCGATCACCGTTCCATCCCGCCGCAGTCGGGTTGCCTCCAGCCCGATTTCGGACAGCCGATGACGCCCGCAAGCATGAACGCAACCCGAAACGTTGAGGCGCACGACTTTGTCCCGATCGGGTAGACGCTCCTCCAGCTTGCGCGCTATCGCCAGCGAGATTCCCTTGGTGTCGTTGAGCGCGAAATGGCAATAATCGATGCCCGTACATGTGACCAGTCCCCGCATGACACCCGAAGGCGAAGGGCTCCAATCTTCCAACAGCGGCTCCGCCAGCAGTTCCTCGAGCATTTCGTTGGCGACGTTAGGGATGATCACATTCTGATCGTTGGTCAGGCGCACTTCACGGCTACCGTATCTGTCGGCCAGGTCAGCCAGCGCAAAGAGTTGTCCAGCTGTTACGCGGCCCGTGGGCACTACCAGGCCTACATAGCTCAGCCCGTCCTGGATCTGCGGATGAACGCCCACATGATCCTGTTCAAGCGGGTCTGGATCGCGGTAGAGCTGGCAGGTGCCCGCAGATGGCAGTTGCTCACCCAGCACTTTCGTTACTTCGTCGCGGAAGCGGTCAATGCCCCATTCCTCGATCAGATACCACAACCGGGCCTTGCCCCGTACCCCCCGTTTGCCGTTGTCGCGAAATACGGTCAAAATGGCGCGACAAAAAGCGGTCACCTGTGAAGTGCGTACAAACACGTCTAGCGGGACGGCAAGATGCGGGTTCCTGCTTCCCATATGCCCTCCAACCACCACATTGAAACCCGGTACAGCGCGTTCCCCGATGCGCCCAATTGCCGGCGTCAAGCCAATGTCGTTGCTCTGCGCATGCGTGCAGTCCAGTCGGCAGCCGTTGATGGAGATATTGAATTTACGGGGAATGTTTTCAAATTCCGGTCCCAGAAGCGAGAGTGCCGTAGCGGCTGTTAACTGCCTTGTGTCGACCAGTTCATGGCCTGTAAGGCCGGTCAGTGGACAGCCGGTGACATTGCGAAAGTTGTCCATTCCCGTCTGCTCCGCGCCAAGGCCAACCAACTGCAGTTTCTCGATAATGGCCGGCATGTCTTCGATGGTGATCCAGCGCAATTGGATATTCTGCCGCGTCGTAAAGTCTCCCGCCCCGCGTCCATAATCACGCGAGAGTTCCGCGATTGCCCGCAGCTGGGTGGAATTCACGACCCCGTTCGAGATGCGCATTCGCAACATGAAGAACCCAGGCGTCTGCTTGCGATAGAAGAATCCGTGCCATTTGAAAAGATCGTAGTATTCCGGAGGAATTGCATCGAACCCTTCGTCAGCCCACCGGTATATGTCGTGGATGAGACTGAGAGGGCTCTTTTGCAACTTAAGCAACTCAACCTTGTTTAGCTTCCTCTTGCCGTTGGCCTTGCCATTCCCGTTGCTCTGCGGCGTAGGAGCCGGGGCTGTAAGTGTGACTTCTGCGGCTGGTAAATTCATCGAGTATTGCCTCCTCTTGCAACGGGACGGTTGACTGAACAGTTAAAGCATAAGTCAGCCCCGCACGCGGCGACACTACCAAGTGTGCCAAAAACGCGCGCCGATCATTGTGCGAATAGCACAGTTGCCCTGTCCCTCATAGCCCACTGCACCGACTCGCTGCACGGGCGTCCCTTTGCCATCAGGACAGCCGCCATGCCTGGCCTGTGCCGCCCGCACATATCGGCATAACGGCGGCAGCCACGGCTGTTTTCAGCGGCGTGACCCTTGTATTAGCAGCACCCACCTGGGTCGGATTCCTGAATTCTGACCTTTCCCTTGACGAGATTTCCGACGCGTTTTTCGCCCCGGCCAATCCTGGCCAAGTGGAGCTGGTCTTCAAAGTGCTGGGCAGTGCTCTGTGGGGCGGTACCGGAATATGTCTTTCCGGACTCCTGGTTCCAATCGCTCTATTCTTCCTGTCGACTCGCTGGCGGGTTGCCGAAGTCGCGTTGATGGCCGAAGGAACGGGACCGCTGCAATCCTTACGCCGCAGCTGGAATCTGAGCCGGGGCTTTGTACTGCGCACCACTGGCTATCTCTTGCTCATACTCTTCGCAATGGGTTTGGTCGGCGGAGTGGTCTGAATGGCGGTGGATTCTGCAGTGGATGCCCTGTTTCCCGAGCTTGATCAGTCGTAACTACCCAGCCGCACCTGATTCGCAACCCTGAATGAGGCGAGCAAAGGTGTTCTTTCTCCCCTCATTGTTGTATTTTGGGCGGTCGGGCCTTCGGCCCTCCCTTGTGCAGGGGCTGCGCCCCCGCAACGCCCCCCTACAAAAACATGCCTCACCGACCGTGTGCCTTCTTCGCAACGTGTCGGCTGGCGAGCATGGCGGCGGCTGCACACCAGTTGCGTCACCAAGAGCCTGAATGGTTCCAAGGGTGACTGGCTGGTCAACTGCTGTGGCTCAGTAGTTACGATCAGTTAAGGATGTTCGGTCTAAGTTTCGCTGTCTCGAAGCTCATGTACATCATCGCCGCGCCGTTCCACGTCCCCGCCGTCGTCCTGTACTACTTCGACCTGCGCGTGCGCAATGAGAAGTATGACTTTGAAGTCCCGCGGTGATGATTAGTCAAGCTCGATAGGGTGGTGTCAGGGGAGAGGGGAATCCCGCTACTGACCGGGACCGCCTATTCAGGAAATCCTTCTTGGACACGATCCCAAAATTGGGAGAAAACCAAGAATAGGAGTTCCCATTACAAAGTTTTGAGATTCTGGCCACGAAAATGAATATCGGGCTCTCAAACGACTTTCTCAAGTCCGAAAGAGAGGGTGATTCCCCATTGTACCAGAACTGGACATCTTCCTGATGCTCGCCTCCTCCACCTCCAGGCGCCTGACCGTCGGCAAATGGCTCGGCCTCACACTTACCATCTATCGCACCCACGCCGGCCCCCTCCTGCGCACAGCCGCAGTCTTTCTCTTCCCGGTCGCCGTCCTTTCCTTTTTCGCTGATGATACGCTCACCTTATTCCGCCTTCCCTTCATCGTCTGGCCCATCACCACAATCGCCAACCTGTCTCTCATCTCGCTCTGCAACGAACTCTTGCACGGCCGCCCCCTTGCCGTCAGAGCGGCAGTCGGGCAGGGCCTGCGCCGGCTGCTCGCTTACCTGGGACTGAGCATCGCAGAGTCCTCTGTGTATCTTGTCCTTTTCGTGCTCCTGTTGTTTCCGGTCTTGTCTGGACTCGACTCTACCGGCCTGTCTTTCCATGAGTTGCGGCACACATTCATGGCCATGCTTGACCAAGGTGAGGTAAATAGCCTCTTTACCCTCCTGGCCGAAGCTGTACCGGTCGGTCTGGGTTACTGTTCTCTCGGTTTCGTGATTGTGATTCTCTTCATCTATCTCTCATCTCGCTGGCTCGTCGCCCAGGCCGCGCTGATGGTCGAGGAAACAGGACCGCTCGATTCCCTCGGCCGGAGCTGGCAACTTAGCCAGGGCTTCGTCATGCGTACAGTGGGCTATACTTTCCTCCTGGCCATAGCACTGGGCCTCGTCGGAGGTCTGACCGGGCCGCTCATCGAGTTCGCCCTGGTCCGGCTGCTCCCAGCCATCGACACATCATCTCGGCTAGGTCTCAGCAGCGCCATCACCTACCTGCTATCCATCCTCACCACACCCTTCTACATCTGCGCCGTCGTCCTCTACTACTTCGACCTGCGCGTGCGCAAAGAGAAGTATGATTTTGAGGCCGTGCCGCAATGAATTGAAAGGACGGGCAGGAGTCGTGTCGGGGGGAAGCGGGGGGTCCTGATACGGACCGGGGTCGTCAGTGGCCGTAGCAGTCTGCGATGGAACGTTGAGTCTACTGCAAACTGCCTTGGAAACCTCTTCCGAATTTTACAGCCCGGAGCGACCGCGTCAGAATCTCGACAATCGCACATCGGTTGAACTGCACTTCGTGCTCAGTTCAGGGTCGTCGGCATTCAGATGAATGTACCCTGTCCTATAACTTCAAGGCCAGACAAATACGAACCAATATACTCTGCAAATACTGGAAACAAACGGCGCTACTCAGACTCGCCCTTTACACCCTCACCATAGCCGTGGATGATTCCGGTTCGGGAATGGGCAACCCGTCCTCCTTCAATCCTTCAAGATGGAAGGCGATGGCTTCAGAAATCAGCTTACAAGCCTCCTCGCGTGTCTTTCCCGTAGCAACACAGCCCGGCAGGTCGGGCACGTAAGCACACTTGTTATCGGGCGCCTTTTCGATCACGACCGCATACTCAAGCCCCATCATCTGTCCCTCCCTTATTCCATCTTCTATCAATCCTGCGCATGACCTTGTTGAAGAGCGAGTGTATCGGCCCCCCCAATATTATCCCTGCGGCTCCTGATACACACCAGACCAGAAAACCTATTATCAGCCCCTCTTTGCTGTCCCCTGAATTCAAGGAAAGTGGACTGTACAGATCGATCAACCAGGTGATGCCGACGCCTACCGCGCCGACCATGACCCAAATCAGAATGCTCAGGATTTCACGCCAATTGTGTCCCATAGTTCCTCCCATGGCGGGTCCCGATCAACGGACCACGAAACGGGAAAACAGGGTGCATTCGAACCCTTGTGGCTGGCCGCCCTATGCCAACGCCGTTCCTTGATCACTGGACCGCCCCTCCCCCTACCTGGTGATCTGCCCCATTATCCCTTAGCTCATGGTCCAGCTTCTTGGGGCCTGCCTCAAGCCCCGATATCGGTCCCCCTTGCATAGTGCGTATCGCCCCTGGCCAATAAACGCGCTATACCTGAATCGCAATAAGCAGTAAACTAAGAAAATCAAGCCCGACCCGCCAATATCCCCCAGCCCAACCCGGAGGCCACCCCATGAACCTCAACCTCCCCACCACCCCAATCCCAGACCGCGTCTCCATCACCGGCCCCCTCCCCGCCAACCAGCGCACCACCCACGCCCAGCTCGACGGCCCCGGCTGTATCCAGCACATCTGGGTCGTCCTGACCAGGCCGGAGCGCCTCCCCTTCGCCAGCCGCAAAGCCATCATCCGCATCTACTTCGACGACGAACCCGTCCCCTACGTCGAAGCCCCCGTCGGCGACTTCTTCGGCGTCATGCACGGCCTCGGCTGGTATCCCATCGACACCCACTTCCTCTCCGCCAAAGCCTGGATCGGCTATAACTGCTACTTCCCCATGCCCTTCGCCCGCTCAGCCCGCATCGAGTTCGAAGCCGGCCCCGAGGGCAACCACGCCTACCTCCAGGTCGACTGGCACCGCTATCCCGGCCAGACTCTCCAAGAACCCCGCCGCTTCTGCGCCCGCTGGCGCCGCGAAATGCCCACCCAGAGCTACGGCGAAGAATACCTCATGCTCGACGCCGACGGGCCCGGCCAGCTCCTCGGCTTCGTCTACGGCGTCCGCCTCCTCGACGACACCGACCGCTGGAGCCACGGCGGCGCCGAAAATATCTACATCGACGGCGAAGGTGAGCACCCCGCCTTCCTGCGCGGCATCGGCGGCGAGGACACCTTCGGCTCAGGCTACGGCGGCGCCCTCCACCCGCCCGAAACCCACCACTACGCCGCCATGCCCTACTACGTCCACGACGACGTCGGCGAAGCCCGCCCCGCCCAGCGCCTCGTCGGCTACCGCTTCTTCGAAAAGGACACCCTCCCCTTCCAGCAGTCGATCCACATGCGTTTCGGCTGCATGGCCAACGACATCTGCTCCACCACCTACTGGTACCAGGAAGACCCTGTCCGCCCCTTCTTCACCATGCCCGACTGGCCCCAGCTCCTCCCCGGCGTCGTCCTTCCCCGCGGCACCCACGACCTCGCCCTCCCCGAAAGCGGCGAATGGTGGCTCTGCGGCCCCTTCGCCAACCACGACGGCCAGGCCATGGCCGCAACCCTCCCCCCGGAGACCGCCTTCAACCCCGACGCCACCTACGACGGCCTCCACGGCCCCGAATCGTCCTGGCTGACCGAAGGCTCGCGCCAGCAGGGACGTGACAGCGCCCGCTGGCATCGCCGCGCCGCCCACCACGGCTTCATCGACTTCAACCACCTCTTCCGCCCCTGGGGCCGCGGCGTCGGCAAAACCGACACCGGCGCAGCCCTCGCCCGCTGCATCCTCCACGCGCCCACCGACACAGAAGCCACCCTCCACCTCGCCTGGGACGACGCCCTCGTCCTCCGCGTTAACGACGACCTCTACGACCTCGGCCAAAACTACGCCTTCCGCGGCCGCAGCCAGTCCGTGCAACTCCGCGCCGGCACCAACACCATCCTCCTCAAACTCAGCAACGAAACCGGCTCCAACCACGGCGGCTGGGCCTTCGCCTTCCGCGCCGAGGCTGCCGATGGCACAGTCCTCACCCCGCGGGCAGACGGCGAAGCGTGAGCGCTTCAGCAGCTGATGGCCGCCTCCCTGAAGATGAAACCCGTAGGGGCAGGCCTTGTGCCTGCCCTCGTACGCCGCCTAAACTTTCGAAGGCATCGCGTTGACCGGCCTCAAAGGCTGATGTAGGATATCGAAGACTGAACACTTCACAGGAGGAACCGCGAATGCTAACAGAGGAATTGGCAGTTGACGACCACGCGCGAACCCGCTTCCAGGAAGACGGCTACTGGCTCGGCCCCCGGATCTTCGACGCCCACCAGCAAGAAGAGCTGGTCTACGCCGTCGACGAAGTCAACGCCGGCCGCTACGAGACCGGCCGCGAACCGATGTCCCGCTTCTGGAACCCCGGCGACGACCCCTACGCCCTCCACAAGGTCGACAACTCCCACTGGTGCAACCCCGTCCTCGCCGAAGCCGTCATTAACCCGCATATCGGCCAGCTCGCCGCCCAGCTCCTCGACACCCCCGCCGTCCGCCTCTGGCACGAGCAGCTCCTCACCAAGCCCGCCGGCGGTCACGAATCCGCCAACGTCGCCTGGCACCAGGACTACAACTACTGGCGCAGCAGCGACCGACCCCAGATGCTCACCGCCTGGATCCCGCTCCAAGAGGTCAACCCCGAGATTGGCACAATGTACTTTGTCAAGGGAAGTCACAAATGGGGCTGGCACGCCGAGTACAGCCACTTCGGCCGCTACGACATGGCCGAACAGGAGCGTGTAATCCGCCAGCACATGCCCGACGATGCCGAGTACGAGACAGTCCCGCTCAACATGCAGGCCGGCTGCGTCAACTTCCACCACTGCCTCACCCTGCACGGCTCCGGACCCAACCTCGCCCACCGCCAGCACCGCCGCGCCATCGCCATCCACATCCAGGCCGACGCCTGCCTCTGGCGCAAAACCGGCGACCGCGCCGACAACCACCAATGCGCCCAGGAAATGCAACGCCTCGGCAAAAATTACGGCGACAAATTCCAAGGCGCCTTCTGGCCCGAACTCTTCAGCTTCTAGGTTTCGTTGACATTCGCAGAATCCCGTTCGATTCCAGACAAAAACAGGACGCAGACGGACAGATTTCGGACTGCTCTCAGCGTACCTTCGCCGACCACCGCCGTCAACCAAACCGTCAAACCCAACCGACTCCCAAAATGAAGTTCTTCGCGCCCCGTCGCGTCCCTTCGCGGATCATCGCCGTTAAACAAAAGAAGAGCCCCAACCGTCCCGCGAAATGAAGTTCTTCGCGCCTCTTCGCGTCCCTTCGCGGATCACCAGGTGTCCTTTACAAATCGGCCAAGGTGTTGGCAAAACGCTTCCACTCCAACTTGCCAGGGCGGCCGAAATTGATGAGAACACCGACTTCGAAGCTAGTCGCCTTCAAGTAGTTGAGAACTTGGGCTTCTTCATTTCCGGAGAGACGGCTAAGCGCCTTCAGTTCAACGATAACTTGGCCAAAGCAGACCAAGTCCGCATAGTAGCGGTGAGTCAGACATTGCCCCTTGTACTCAACGTCGATCGGCTTTTCCGCCTCAAAGGGAACGCCTCGAGCGGTCAATTCGAGTTGCATCGCATCCTGATACACACCCTCGAGAAAGCCCCGACCAAGCACGCGCTGCACTTCCATAGCCGCGCCGACAACGGCATACACCTCATCCTTCAGAATCAGATCCACCATTTCCATCCTAAGTTATTTCCATAAATGAAGTTCTTCGCATCCCTTCGCGCCCCTTCGCGGATCACCGCCGTTAAACAAAAGAAGAGACCCAACCGACCCGAGAAATGAAGTTCTTCGCGTCCCTTCGCGCCCCTTCGCGGATCACCGCCGTTAAACAAAAGAAGGCACCCAATCGGCCCGAGAAATGAAGTTCTTCGCGTCCCTTCGCGCCCCTTCGCGGATCACCGCCGTTAAACAAAAGAAGGCACCCAATCGGCCCGAGAAATGAAGTTCTTCGCGTCCCTTCGCGCCCCTTCGCGGATCACCGCCGTTAAACAAAAGAAGGCACCCAATCGGCCCGAGAAATGAAGTTCTTCGCGTCCCTTCGCGCCCCTTCGCGGATCACCGCCGTTAAACAAAAGAAGGCACCCAACCGGCCCGCGAACTGAAGTTCTTCGCGACCCTTCGCGCCCCTTCGCGGATCATCGCCGTTCACGGCCGATAACTCTCCTTCGGCGCACGCGGCAACACCAGCGCCTCCGCCGAAATCAACATCGCCGCCCCGCTCGCCGCCTGCTCCAGCGCCGCCTTCACCACCAGCGTCGGATCAACGATCCCCGCCGCCATCATATCGCGCACACAGCCCTGCCCCACCTCATACGCGAACCCCGGCCCCTGCTCGCGGCAAGCATTAACAACCAGCGGCGGATGCGCATCCGAATTCGCCGCAATCGTGCGCGCCGGCTCCTCCAACGCCCGCGCCAGCGCCCGCATCCCCATCGCCTCCTCCGAATGACCCGTCGCCGCCGCCTCCACCGCCGGGGCTGCATCCAGATAGGCCGCGCCCCCACCCGGCACAACGCCGCCCTCCAGCCCCACCTGCACAACCTTCACCGCATGCGCCGCCCGCTCCACCAGCGCATTGCGCTCGCTCTCCGTATACGCGCCCACGCGCAGTTCACCGATCCCGCCCTGCAGCCGCCCGATGCGCTCACGCAGCAGCTCTCGTTCCTCCCGCTCCTCAACCAGCGCTAGCCGGCTCTGCAGCACGTCAATATGCGCATCCACCGCCTGCACATCCCCGCCGCCGCCGATCAACGACACATACTCCCCCGTCGCCACCAGCCGCTCAGCGCGCCCCAGGTCATCGGCCGTCAGGTCCTGCGGCCCCATACCGGCCACGTCCGTGACAAAACTGGCGCCCGTCAGCAGCGCAAAATCGCGCATCATATCCCGCCGCAAATCCTCCATCGGCTTGATCCGCGCCGCGTATGTCGTCACCGGCCCGCGCTGATTCGCCGCCACCAGCGCACTGATCGCCCGCTCCCACATATTTTTGCAGACGATGAACAGCTTGTCCCCGCCCGCCTGCCTCACCAGCTCCAGCAGATGCAGCACATGGCCCGGCTCCTCAAAATGGAAATCCGCAACCACCACATGCGGCTCGTCCAGCGCCGCCACATACCTGAACCTGTCGCTCACCAAATAGCGCGAAATATACTCGCCCGCAAAGCGCGACCCCTCGCGGAACCCGTATGTGTGCCCCAGCCCGTACCCCGGCTGAATAAGAATATTCCCATACGGCCCCAGCACATCCATCATCTCCGCCAGCAGCTGCGCCACCCGCGCATCACTGATCACCGCCCTCGCCACCCCAGCCACATGCTCCGGCTCCGTCAACGGGATCGACATCGTGTCCAGCGCCCCGACCGCCGCCGCCACGCCTTTCTCCAGCCCCCGCTGCAGCAGGACCGGATCCGCCCCGCCCGCGATCAGACTGTGCAGCTCACGCGCAATGCCCCGCGCCAGCACCGCCGCCGTCACACTCCCATCGCCAAACCGCTCGCGCATATGCCACACAATGTGCCGCATCATCATCGCGCCCGCATTCTCCACACGGTCCGGCAAATCCGTAAAGCGCCGCGCAATCGTCGCCCCGTCGTCCAGCGGCTCAAAATCCGACGTATTCACCCGCTGGCTCACGATATTTCCGCCCAGCGGACCCAGCGTCAACGACAACAGCCGCGCCAGCGTATCGAACCCGCGCCGCATCGGCTCGCGGCACTCAGCCCCGAACACAACAGTCGGCACCCTATACGTTTGCGCGGCAGAGCCGCCCGCAGAGGACCGCGAACGTGTCGACATGGCTCAACCCTTCAAAGCGCCGAGCGTGATGCCGCTGACAAAAAAGCGTTGCAAAAAGGGGTATACAATCAGAATGGGGACAACCGTCACCAGCGTCTGCGCCGCCCGCAGCGACCTGTCCGAGAACATGTCAAAATCCTCAGGATTGCGCATAAACTCGTTCATGTCCATCTTCACAACCACCGTGCGCAAAAACGTCTGCAAAGGGATCAAATCGCGGTCCGCAATCAAAATCATGCCGTCGAACCACGCGTTCCAATGACCAACCGCGCCGAACAGCGTCAGCGTCGCCAGCGCCGGAATCGAGATCGGCAGGTAAACGTGCAGCAGGATCTGCCAGTACGTGGCCCCGTCAATGATCGAGGCCTCCTCCAACTCCTTCGGCACCCGCCGGAAAAAATTCATCATCAGAATCACGTTCCACAGCGGCAGCGCCTGCGGGACGATCAGCGCCCAAATCGTGTTCAACATGCCCAACTTGCGAATCACCAGGAACCACGGAATCAGCCCGCCGTTGAACAGATACGCGAACACCACCGAGCCCATGATGATGTTCCGAAATGGCATCTCATCCTTGCCCTTCGACAGCGGGAACGAGATCAGGACGATCAGGGTCATCTGCAGCGTCGTTCCAATCACAGTCCGCATCACCGAAATCCAGAAGGCGTTCAAAAAGACGCCCGCCTCCAGGACCTTCTCATACGTGATCGCCGTCGGCCGCACCGGCCACAGCGTCACCAACCCGCCCGTCGCCGCCGCCCGGTCGCTGAATGAAAGCGCCAGCAAATGAATCAAAGGTATAATACAAGAGAGCCCCAGCAGCAGCAGGAAAAGATAATTAAAAACATCAAACGTTCTTGACCAGATGCCCCTGTATTCGGACCTGTTCATCGCAATTCCCTATCTAACCCCTGACCACTGACCACTGACCACCGACCACTGACCACTGCAGTTCCGTGCCGGCGCCGACTGGGGGCGCCGGGTCCCGCGCGCCGCGGGTCACTCCTCGTATGTTTCGATATAGATGCCGGAGCCGATGACCATCTTCTCGTCGGTGTTGGGCAACTGGAGGCTCACCGCGTAGCCGAGCTTCGGGGAACCGGTCTCCTCGTCGCCTTCGATGGCCGGGTTGTCGTAGTGATATTGCAGGAACTTCCTGCCTTCGCGCCGGGCGCCTCCGATCAGCTCCTCTGCGATCCTCACCCCCTGGGAGTCGGTCCGCATCATGTCGGTGGGATTGCCTTCGCGAAACGGCTCGGACCCGTGAAACAGGGTGACGCCCCCGCCACTCACAACAAACAGGTAGATGGAACCTGACTTCCAGTCCCCTCCTTCGACCCGGAAAGCGTTCTTGATCTCGACGAGGGGGATACCCTCTCGAACTTTAGGGACTCCTGGTAGATCCTGGCCGCCTCTTCGACAAAGGTGATGAGTGTCTCGCGGTCCACGACCTCGGAGGCGGTGACGGCAGGCCTGGGGAGATCGGCGATGCGGACATTGACATGGGAGACGTCCTGCGAGTAGCCGCCGACGAGCACGAACCGTCGTGTGAATGCGACGGCGTATGCGGTCTTCGGCCCGTCGTCGTAGTATTCGACGAAACCGCCGCCCTGGGCAGCCGCCGCCAAGAGTTCCTCGACGACCTTGGTTCCGCGTTCGTCCTCGACATCGAGCAGGCTTCTGTTTTCGGCATCACGGTCGTTCCCGTGAGCGTAGACGTTTCCGTTTTCGGCGAAGATGATGAGGAAGGTCGAACCGGATTTCCAGTCGCCCTCCGTTTTGACCCACTGCTTGAGCTTCGCCGCTTCGTCCAGGTTTGTGGCGATCGCTTGGATTTCGGCCTTGGCTGCGAGGACGAAAGCCTTGAGGCTCTCGGGGTCGGTGACCTGGGCGGCGGTGACCTGGCCCATGGCGGGTTCAGCGTCCTCAATGGGGGGTATTGGCTGGCAGGCTGCCAGGGCTAACCCTAACGATGCGATAGTTGCGGTCTTGACAAATGAGCGTCGGGAAACTGGATGGTCTGGCATTGTTTCTTTCCTCAAACTGGTGAAGCAGGCGTTCCAGTGTGCGCCTGCCTGAATTCGGTCAACAGCTCCACTTACGTTCTCACGCTTACAGGCCTTCGTGCACGCACATGCATCAAGCGAAAAGCACATACCCTCTACATTTGCACCAACCGCCTGCAATGTTTCCTTATTATCTTCATTCGTAACTATTCAGCCGCAACTTATACGCGACCCTGAACGAGGCGAGCGAAAGCGATTTTCACTAACCACTAACCACTGATCACTGACCACTGCAGTTCTGGGCGGTCGGCCGCAAGCGGCCTCCCTTGTGCAGGGGCTGCGCCCCCGCAACGCCCCCCTACAAAACCATGCCTCACCGACCGTGTGCATTCTTCGCAACCTGTCAGCTGGCGAGCATGGCGACCGCTGTACACCAGTTGCGTCACCAAGAGCCTGAATGGTTCCAGGGATGACTGGCTGGTCAACTACTGTGGCTTTGTAGTTACCTAAAAACTAGAAACTAACCACTAAAAACTGCCCTTCCCGCAGTTCACTAAGAACTAAGAACTAACCACTAAAAACTGCCATTCCCCTAGTAAAGCTGATAGTCGGTGAAGCGGGCGATCAGCCGCAAGCTGATCACAATCAAAATCAGACCCAGCACCGAACGCACCAGCCCCACCGCCGTCGCCAGACTGAAACGCGCGCCCAGCAAACCCTCGCGGTAGATCCACGTGTCCAGAATATCGCCCGTCGAATAGACCGCCGGATTGTAAAGGTTCAGCACCTGGTCGAAACCGGCCGCATTAAAGAGCAACCCAAAGTCCAGGCACAGCACCAGCAGCAGCGTCGGCAAAATGCCCGGCAGAATGATATACAGCACGCGCTGAAACCGCCCCGCCCCGTCAATAGCCGCCGCCTCCAACAGCTGCGGATCAATACTCGTCAGCGCCGCCAAATACAGAATCGTCGCCCACCCCACCTGCTGCCACAAATGGCTCAAGACCAGAGCCGGCACAAAAGTCCGGTTGTTGCCCAAAAAGATGACCGGCTGCTCCACCCCCCACAACTGCAGCAACTGGTTCACCACACCGGACGAGCCCAGCATCTCCAGCATGATCCCGCCCAGCACAATCCACGACAGAAAATAAGGCAGATACACCAGGCTCTGCACACTCCGCTTGTAGAACAGCTTTCGCACCTCGTTCAGCAGCAGCGCCAGGATAACCGCACAGAACTGCAGCGTCACGATCTTCGAGGTCGCGATCACGATCGTATTGCGGAAAATCTGCCAGAAAGAGGGGTTTTCCAGCATCAACTGAAACTGCTTCAACCCCACCCACGGCGACTTGTCAAAGCCCAGCGCCGGCTTGTAATCCTGGAACGCGATTCGGATCCCGTACATCGGGTAATAGCTCAAAAGCACCAAATGGATCAACGCCGGGATCACCATCACGTACAGCGGCCACAACCGCGGCAGATAGCGAACAAACCTCGAGGCCTGTTCCTTCAGATCATCAATAACCGGAGATAATGCTTGCATAATAAAAAAAAGTGGATAGCGGGCATCTCCCCGCTATCCACTATCACTATCCACTCACCACTATTTTGCCGCCCACCACTCATTGATCTCAGCCAGGACTTCCTCGCCGCCCTGCGCCAGCCATGTCGTCACATACTCGTCGAACGAGTCCACGGGGACCTGGCCGGTGATGATCGCGAAGTACGTCTCATCCGTCAGCGTCTGCAGCTGCGTCCACTTCTCCTTCTGCAGCTCCGTCGGCGCCGCGTTCCACTCGTTGCGAATCGTGTCCTCAAGCGAATGCTCCGCCAGGAACAGCCAGCCCTCGTCCTGCATCGTCTGCAGACCCGTCGGGTCGTCCAGCAGCAGCTCCATCATCGCGTCCCACTCGCCGCGCGGCACCGTCTCCTTATAGTTCAGCTTCCACTGAATATTGTTCATGTTCGAGGTCGGGCTGATGTTGGCGCCACCGCGCGTATTGATGATGCCGTACCCATGCGTGCCGCCCGACTGAGGCACAACCCTGTCCTCACCCTCGACCCAATCATAGTTGTGCCCTTCAAAACCGTGATAACGCCGCTGCGGGCTCAACACGATTTCCGCCTCGAAGTTCGCCTGCATCAGGATCTTGTCGATGTTTTCGGAACCCTTGCGGAACGGGAACACGCCTGTGCGCAGCGGGCTGAAATAGTTCTTGCCCTTGCGCACCGGCCCTGCCGGCACGTCGAACCAGTCCCAGGTTGCCTCGGGGTCGTTCGCCATGCTGCCAATCGCCCCGGCCACCACACCGCCCCAGGGATGCGTGTAGTTCATGCCCACGCGGTTGCCCTCGACCTCGGTGCGGTTCTCCTGGTAGCCCTTCGTGAAAAAGTCGGGGCTCAGGATCTTCTTCTCGTACCAGCGGCGCACTAGAGTCAAAGCGTCCTTCATCGCCGGATCGATGCCGTCGAACTTCAGACCGCCCTGCCCATCCTTCGTGAACGTGCTCACGCTCGTATACCACGAAGGCAGCACGCCAAAGCCGCCGAAGACCGGACCCAGGCCGCCGTACCAGCTCTGCAGATCACGCGACGCCATCACGCCGACCGTCGAGCCGGGCGGGCCCGCGCCCAAATCGTTCGTGACGAAAGCCTCCGCCACCGCCTCCATCTCCTCCAGCGTCGTCGGCACATCCATGCCCACCTTGTCCAGCCAGTCCGTGCGGATAAACAGAATCTGCTCATCCTGGCCCGCCTGGGCAATGCTCGGGAACGCCATCTTACGGCCGTCCACCTCCGCGTAGGCCCACAGCTGATGATCGCCCCACTCCTGCGACTCTTTGACCCACTTCGGGTGCGCGGTCGCCTCGTAGACATCCGTAATGTCCGCCACCAGGTCGCCCGCCACCATGTCCTGGAACATCGCCAGCCCGATCCCCGGCATCAGCTCCGGAATATCGCCGGCCGCCATCGCCAGGTTCATCTTCTGGTCGCGCTCCTCGCCCTGCACATAAGTCCAGGGGATATCGTACTCGATGCCGAACAGCGCCTTGATATAGCGCAGGCTGATATTGTCGTAAATGTCGTCGTCGCCCTGGAAGCGCGTATCCGCGTCCGTCCGTGTAAACGAAGAGATCGTCACCGGCGGATTCAGCGGCATCCCTTCCGGCACGTCCGGCAGCTCCGTCGTCCAGCCCTTCGCATGGTCCGGCGAGCCTGGCATCAGCCCCAGCGGCGTCAGAATCTCCTCCGCCGTCATCGACACCATCGGCGCCGAATCAGCCACCGCCTCCGGCGCAGCCGGTTCAGACGCACAGCCGGCCAGCAGCACCCCGCCGCCAGCAACAGCCGCCCCCTTCATAAACTCACGACGTGAAACTGAAGATTTCGCCATAGTGCATTCCTCCTTCGGCGTAGAGCCGCTCTGTCTTCTGTATAGAACTGTACTCTATCAAACGATCGCGCTGGTCAATTAAAGTGGACAAACAGTGAGGCAAATACCCCGCGACTATAGCACGCCTCCCCACCACTGTCAAACACGTTTCGCCCGGAGCATGCAGCCCAATACCGGGATAAACTTTCGCATACCCCAGGCAACGACTATGCCAAGTCCAGTCCTCACATCCATCCTCAACTGATTGCCCAGTCACTGACCACTGACCACTAACCACTGACCACTGCAGTTGTGCGGTCGGGCCTTCGGCCCTCCCTTGTGCAGGGGCTGCGCCCCCGCAACGCCCCGCCCTGGCTAGCGACCGTGCTCAATCTTCCCCAGCATTGTGTCTAGCCAACAGTGTTTACCCCCAAACGGTCCGGTAGGGGCAGGCCTCGTGCCTGCCCTGTTCCTCCCCCTAAGCCGGCAACCAACTCTAACCATTGCCGACACGAATTCCCCTCCAGACGATTTCGACCCCAATCGTCGACTGCACCCTCCCCCGGCACTTCACAAAACAACCTGGGAACAGTCTCGGCCATCGCCCGAAAAACCGCGTGCACAAAAAAGTGGGTAGCGGGTGCATCCCCACTACCCACTGGGCAACCTCAGTTCTTACCACTGACCACTGCAGTTCTGACTACTGCTTGTTCGCCCACCACTCGTTGATCTCAGCCAAAATCTCATCCCCGCCCTGCGCCTTCCACCTCGTCACATACTCGTCGAACGCATCCACAGGCAACTGGCCCGTGATGATCCCGAAATAGGTCTCATCCGTCAGCTTTTGCAGCCCGCTCCACTTCTCCCTCTGCAGTTCGGTCGGTGCCGGGGTCCACTCGTTGGGGATTGTGTCCGCCAGCGAATGCTCCGCCAGAAACAGCCAGCCCTCGTTCTGCATCGTCTGCAGACCCGTCGGGTCGTCCAACTTAAGCTCCATCATCGCGTCCCAATCCTCGCGCGGCACAGTCTCCTTGTAGTTCAACTCCCACAGGATACGCCTCATATTAGACGTCGGGCTGATATTGGTGCCGCCGCGGGTCCTGATAAGCCCGTATCCGTGCGTGCCGCCCGAGAGCGCCTCAACCCTGTCCTCCCCTTCGACCCACTGGTAGTTGTGGCCTTCAAATCCGTGATAGCGCAGTTCCGGACTGAGCACGATCTCGGCCTCGTGATTCGCCTGCTTCAACACCTTGTCCACGTGTTCAAAGCCCTTACGGAAGGGGAAGACCGATTGCAGCAGCGGCCTGTAGAAATTCTTGCCCTTGCGCACCGGGCCTGCCGGCACATCGATCCAGATCCAGCGAGCCTCAGGGTCGTTTGCCATGCTGCCCATTCCCCCGCCGACCACACCGCCCCAGGGATGCGTGTAGTTCATGCCCACGCGATTGCCCTCGATCTCGGTGCGGTTCTCCTGGTAACCCTTCGTGAAGAAGTCGGGACTCAGGATCCTCTTCTCATACCAGCGCCGGATCAAGGCCAGCGCATCTTTCATCGCCGGCTGGATACCGTCGAAACGCAGACCGCCCTGCCCATCCTTGGTGAAAGTACTTACCTCGGTGTACCAGGAGGGCAGCACGCCAAATCCGCCGAAGACCGGCCCCAGGCCGCCGTACCAGCTCTGCAGGTCGCGCGACGCCATCACGCCGACCGTCGAGCCGGGCGGGCCCGCGCCCAAATCGTTCGTGACGAAGGCCTCGGCAACCGCCTCCATCTCGTCCAGCGTCGTCGGCGGCTCCATGCCGACCTTATCCAGCCAGTCCTCGCGGATGAATAGGATCTGCTCATTTTGGCCGGCCTGGGCAACCCTCGGGAACGCCAACTTGCGGCCGTCCACCTCGGCAAAGGACCACAACTGGTTATCGCCCCATGCCAGCGACTCTTTGACCCATTTCGGGTCCGCCGTCGCTTCGTAGACATCCGTAATGTCCGCCACCAGGTCGCCCGCCACCATGTCCTGGAATATCGACAGCCCGATTCCCGGCATAAATTCTGGAATATCCCCGGCCGCCAGCGCCAGGTTCATCTTCTGGTCGAGCTCTTCGCCTCGCACGTAGGTCCAGGGAATCTCATAATCGATCCCGAAGAGCGCCTTGTGATAGCGCAGACTGATATTGTCATAAATGTCATCGTCGCCCTGGAAGCGTGTATCCGCGTCCGTGCGTGTAAACGAAGTAACCGTCACCGGCGGATTCAGCGGCATCCCCTCGGGCGGGTCCGGCAGCGCCGTCGTCCAGCCTTTCGCATGGTCCGGCGAGCCCGGCATCAGCCCCAGCGGCGTCAGAATCTCCTCCGCCGTCATCGCCACCATCGGCGCCGACTCAGCCACCGCCTCCGGCGCAGCCGGTTCAGTCACACAGCCGGCCAGCAGCACCCCGCCGCCAACAACAGCCGCCCCCTTCATAAACTCACGACGTGAAACCGAAGATTTCGCCATAGCGCATTCCTCCCTCGGCGCAAAGCCGCTATGTCTTCTGTATAGAACTGTACTGTATCAAAAGATCGCGCTGGTCGAATCCAGTGGACAAAATAGTAAGGCAACTCCCGCGCGACCATAGCACGCCTCCCCACCACTGTCAAACACGATTTCTAAGATGGGTTTCCAGGATTTCTGCCCTGCACCTTGCAGCGCGTACTGGCGGATGGCCAGATCTTGCCTGCTAGTGAGACCGCGGCGCGGCGGGTAAGCATTTGAGCACATTTTCGCACAGGGCCTAGGAGATGCGCTCAGCGTTCGCAATTTTCCCTTGAATCATTTTTCTAACATGACGGCGTATGAAATCTCGCTAAGACATGTAGGTCCAATATTGCGGAAAGGTTGAGTTCGTGACTGCGG
The DNA here is from genome assembly GCA_965116395.1 of Caldilineaceae bacterium. Lineage (GTDB taxonomy): Bacteria > Chloroflexota > Anaerolineae > Caldilineales > Caldilineaceae > Bin5. The sequence continues at coordinate 1,398,728 of OZ220684.1, read as the reverse complement.
AAGGGCAGGCGTCGTTGGAAACCAGTGTTGGAGATGGTTTATGGTTTAACTGGGAAAGCTACAAGTACGGGTCTCTGTCCTATGGGGAGTAGAGAGCTGGCCATACTGGTAGTGACCCTAAGGGAGGCCTCACTCTTAATGGTCTGAGTCCATATATCCCAAGAGATGTAGCTGGAAATCGGTTACACTTCGAAGTTCCTGTGTGAGTACGTTAAATCCGGTCATCGCGTATTCATGGGCAAGTAGAAGAACCTTATTGGGGTCTGCAGCAGTTTCTTCATCTTGTTCAGCTAGTGCGAGCAGTTCAAGATGAGTAATCCGCCAGGGATCGGATTCGAGGATTCCTGCTTCGTTAAAGCGTACTAGGTCGGATCGATCTGGCAAAGGAGTCTTTTCGCCTACTCTTACTCCGACACCAAAGGCATACCACCAGAGGTCTATTTGTCGATTGAACGCGATGTATGGATCATCTCCCCGCTTGGCCAGTGTACTGCTCCTAACGAATTCTGTGTGAAAGTTTTCTGGTATCCAAAGATCTAGGTCGCGGAATCTTGAATCACTGGTCACGAATGCACCTTCCGAATTGTGAATTTGCCGGCATCGTTTCGTCTTTCACACACTTGGCAGACTTCAATATGGTTACACTCACATGTACGCACCACAGGAATGCCAGCACCCCAATCGTTAATCAGGTCTACTGGGTAGTGTTCCGAGCAGGTCAAGGTGGTTACAATTCCTGCTCTATCTGCGATTAGGGTCTCGATATCTCGAATTTCAGATCGAGTCATGAACAGTACTACCTGGTAGGGCAACCCGTTCGAATCCACAGGTTTTGTCAGGGTTTCTACCATCCGCTGTTTTACAGCTCCAGAGGTCATGCCAAGCGGGGTATCGATAATGCGAGGTGCCCTTCTTTCAGCGACTTCCATGAGGGCCCAAATGAATGAAAGGGTTAACGCTCTCTGTGATGCGCCGTTCAGCTCTGTATCGGCATCTAATGTTCTGCCTTCAAGTGTGTGGATAATAATATCGTACTTTTCATTGATCCTCACTCCAGTGAACACGTTTGCGTCCAGGGAAGGATCTGCGCCGACAATTCCGAGAAACAGTTCGTTCATCAGTGCGGAAACCCTTTGCACATAGATTGACTTCAAATGGCCAAGAGTACCTTGTGTGAGTCTTTCTAAATCAGCCGCAACACTTGAACGGAGCCTTAGTATCTTACTGAGGTCGGTCTTTCGCGTTTCTTTTTCTACTCGCTCCGCGCAGAGTTGTCGATGTTCTTCCAATTGCTGAATTAGACCATTAATCTGACCGTACTCTTGATTAAATCTAGATAGTTTTCCTCGACTAGACTGAATCCTTTGAGAAAGTACTTGGATTCGCTCTTCGTCTATTTGACCACGTTTCTCTCGCTCATTGGTTAGTTCTGTAACCTTATTCCGCTGCCTGTCGCGGCACTGTGTGAACTGTTCTCTCAAGTGAGCCACTGTGTCTGGGTTCGATGCCTCGTCGGCATCAGGCGTCGAATAGATCCTGTTGCGGGCTTCATGCCATAAAGCGGTCAAACGCTGAAGTCGCGGCGTAATCTCATTCTGTTCATCAATAAGCTCCTTGACATGAGTATGTCTAAGGTGACCCTCTTCTAGTTTTTCGCCACAAATGCAGATTCCTAATTGTAATCGGTCTCTGAGCACTTCAACGGAGGTTCCTGGGATCACGTTCCTGTCTGCGAGGTCCCTGAGCTTGGTTAACCCAACCTGCAGTTTCTCGTCAATAAAATGCCTAGAGATATCTTCGGAGCGGAGATACTCCTTCATCTGCTTTCGTATTCCGGTTTCTTCGGATTCTAGATGTTTGACATCCTCCTCAAGTGCATGGATCCGCGCTTGTATTGTTTCTAAGTCACCAATACCTTTGATACTATCGAGTTGGTTCTCATCTCGTCGAATATGCTCATCTACTGCATCGATCCGGTGACTCTGAGCCGATAGATTCGCCTTCTGTTCAGTGATCTTGTCTTCTACCTCATTCAGAGCATCTTGGGCGGCCTTTAGGGCCTCACTACCTGCAGCTGCAAGATCGCTCTTCATCTTTCTTGCCACAGAAACAAGGTGCCTTTCAGCGTGCTCAACATATTCGAGTCCGAGAAGCTGACGAATAGCCTTATGAACAGCCTTTTGACGTTCCTGTTCGGCCTGCTGGCCACTGGAAATAAACCTCTGAACGTCGTCCCCGTTCGTGAAAAACACATCAGCTAGACTGAAAGGGAGGATCGTTAAGATTAAGCCGTCTATAGCGTCACTCTCAATCTCCTCCTCGCCTCTCTCGGTCCATTTGAGCAATCTTCGCCTATCATTCCCCCTTTCGTATTTGTCACCTTCTTTGGGAATCTCTTCGCAAGTTCTTATCAAGCGATAACGTGCCTCAACGTCCGAGTAGGGATCTGCAATGATAAATTCTAGTCGCACCTGAACAGGAACAGGCTGGCCAGGTGGCTTCGCGGTTGACGTCAGCCGCATTTTTGGCGGGATTCCCTTCTCGCCATACATACCCCAACGAAGAGCATAGAGGATGGAAGTCTTTCCAGATCCGTTTTCCGCCCGAATAACCGTGAGAGGACGGAGCAGGTCGTTCGAGAACCGAAGTTCAATGTCCTCAAGCAGTTTGAAATTCTTAATGTGGGCACTTTCGAGCCTCATCATAACTCCTTGAATCTTGTATTGATTTCGCCAGCGAAACTCTTGACAAGCTCCTCTATAGCGCGACGTTGTGCTCGATTACTGGGTTCAGATTGCAGAATCTGAATAACTCGCGAAAATGTGAAAATAAGGTCAGCGTGATAGGTCTCGTAGGGTTCACTAATGTCTTGCACAGATTCGCGGGCGGCGTCGGATAGCAATTTTATTGTGTTGGCCATTCTAGTCTGTCCATAGTGTAGCTTCAAGTCGTCGAATCACATTGTTAGGTCCGCCAGGGTCGTACTCGTTTTCGGCGAGATCTGCAAAGGCAGAAGCTCGTCGAAGCTCTGATTGCAGGAGTGATCTGGATGCGGGAGAGTCAAGGTCAGGAGGGATGACAATGAAGTCATGCAAATGCGCGAAAGATTTGCCCGGAGTATGTCGAAGGATTCGTCCACGTCGCTGAACCCATTCCCTTTCGACAGTACTACTTGCAAGTAAGAACGCTGTGTCTGTTTGCGGTATGTCAACGCCTTCGTCTAAAACTCTCATAGAGGTAAGAACCTGATAGTCACCCGATCCAAACTGTTCAAGGATCTTCCGTGATTGGCTTTTTCCTGTTTCTTCCGCTGTGTATTGATGTGAAAAAATATTAAGACGCTGGAGCATTTCATTCACTGCAGTAATCTGTCTAGTCTTTCCTGGAACGACAGCCTTCGCCGATGTGTAAATGAGTGTCTTTGTAACCGATTCAGCGCCCATACTCGTCAGCTGGCTTTCAAGTGCATTCAGTTTCGCGTCGGCCTGTTCAACTAAAGCTCTGCGATCTCGTAGCAGGCGGGCAACTCTATCCGAAAGCCCAACCGTCCTTCCGTCGTCATCGATGCAAAAACCGGCTCGCACCAACTGCTTAGTAAGATCCTCATAGTAATCCATTTCGTCAGATTTAAACTGCACCTCATGTAGATAATACCGATAGGGAGCAAGACAACCTGCTTCAATCGCATCGCCCAACGAGAATTCATAACGAGGTGGGCCACCAAAAAAGCCAAAGAGCTGATCTGTCCCGTCGGGGTCGTATTGACGGATTGGAGTCGCGGACAGGCCGATTCGATGGTCAAAGTATTCAGGTGGATCATTTACAAATGAGGGTGCCCCAAGATTGTGCACTTCGTCGGCGACGAGAAAACAGCAAACCGAATCAGGTAAATCTTCCAACCAAGTTCGCTCCGCCGAACCCTTTCGCATAAACAGAGAATTAGTTAGCAGAAGGACTTCCGTTCTTGGGCGAATGGATGAAAATGCAAACGAAAGTTGCTCCAACTCCTTCTTGCGTCTCTCCTTTCCTATCCCTGATAATACTATTGGTTCGATGCCAAAATCGCGTATATCCTCGGCCCACTGACGGATTAACGGCCTGGTAGGCGCGAGAACTACAACGCAAAGATGCTCAGTCTGCCTATCCTGGAACTCCGAAATGGCGATAAGCGCTGTTCGTGTCTTGCCACTTCCGGTCGCCATTGAAAGAATGCCACCCCCGTTCTCAACGAGAGCGTCAACCGCGGCACCCTGATGAGCAAAAAGACCTTCTCGCCACACTAGTGTATCCGGAATCTTCAGACGATGGTCGATAGGAACTGGGCGGAATCCAAAAGGGAGTTCAGGAGCGAGTCCTGCTTCATAGTCGCGATGCCAGGCTTCCCAAAAGTCTGCTACTGTCGGCGGAGTTGGCCCTGCATAGCTACGCAGTATTTCCAATGCTTGGTCTACTTCAACAGTGAGCGACTTCGGATGCTGATTGTTCCATCTTCTGTCCCACTGTCCTAGGAATATTTCAACTCGTTTTTCCGACTGTTCGCCGTCCTTCCAGGCTCGGTCAACCGACATTTGCTCCCCGTTGACTAGGAGACCTCGTTCCGTTGCGTTGCTGGAGCCGTGTACCGCAAGCCATTGCTCCCCAGACCGCAACAGATAAATTTTCTTGTGGTACATTCCGCGTTCCATCAGCACTACGCGGATTTCGAGCCGGTCACTAGCCACTAGGTAGGCTAATGTTTCTACTGTATGTTGTTCTATTGCAGACTCGGACAATCTTGCTTTTTCGAAAAGACGTTCAATCGCTCGGTTGAGGATCGTCTGCGGTTCACGGACTCCGCTCTCTATAGCCTTTTGGTCCTCCTCGCTGATTACTGGCGAAACCATTAGTTTCAGCGTATTGCTCGTATCATTGACGTATACGGCAAGTCCGGGGGCGATCTGGGCTAGGCACCTAGACGAGAAGAAGCCAACTCCTATCCTAAGATCGTCACAAGAACGCATCGCTGGAACGAGAATCTCCCCGACCAGATCGTCGTCTGGAATCTCATAGACCGGACGCATCTCTGCAAACTGAGTCACGAAACTCATCGCAGTGAGCCCCCAGTCGACTGTAACTGAGCTTCAAGACTGGCTAAGGCTTGGTCAAGTTCAGAAGAGACTGGGCGTTTCGGAAGTGCATCTCTGACAACCTCATCCCCCCTCTTTGCTAGCATGGCGCGTACTTCGCCTTTGCCGCAATGCAAAGCAGATGCTAAGCCCTCCAAACCGTCATCAGCGTCAATTCCAGTCAAGCGAGAAACAAGCTGCCAACCCGATTCGTGTTGGGCGAGATCGGTTGCCACAGCAGTGACTGACTTGTCTGATTTATCGAGAGTTAACGTCAATAAGTCCCCTAGTCTAGCGCCTGAAGCTTCAGCTAATGGTCGAAGGGAACCCACTGATGGGCCACTGATAGAAGTCTCTGGAAATGAGAACGTGACCGAGAGTCCATTTTGGTCATTGAAGGTCAAGGGCCGATTTAGAGTCACACCTAAGAGGAAACCCGCTGCCGGTGCTAGCGACCGACCGCTCCCTCTGAGAAACTCGCCATCTACTTCGAACAGAATTGAAACGCGATGGGAACCGAGGGCGAATACACCCTTGGCATTTTGTAGCGAAACATTGTTATACATGTACGGTTCATCATCGCGTCGTAAACGGATTGCCCCATTATCAAGAATAAACATTGGAGCCTGACAGTAAGCTCGAATGGAACTTTCCTTCAATCCTAAGTCTTTCATCAGGCGCGTAACTACGTCTTCAATTGAAGTGGGAATTAATCACGATACTAACCATGAGAGTATATACTCCGTATTGGAGCAAATATCCTTATGGCCTTCCCCCGATGCCTGCCGGACAAACAAACCCATGCCTGTAACTCTTTTCAGGTGTATTCTCTATTCGACCAAATCCAGTTCCAACACAACCATATAGGGAACTGTAATCGGTCCTGCACCTATAGACCTATAAGTATTCATACCTCTAACTACAGCTACAAACTTCACAACATCATTTTCCAAGAGTCGATAATCCGCCTGCTCATACAACATGATTACAATCTCTCTGAGAGAAATTTGCGTTCCAAGTGATACAAGCAGCTGGTAATCAGCGAATCTAGTTTGACTTGGATCGATTTGGACAGCCTGAATAACAACCCCACTGTAACTTACTCGTTGACCAATGTACTTCTCATTGTTTCGATACAATTCTTCCCATGCTGGACTGATTGGGATATATCTCTGGTTGATGACCCTCGTCGGATGAGTGATAGTTACGGATTCCCTAGTCGCTGTTGGAACAGCAGGAGGAGCAGGAATCACTAAGGCTACCTGGATACTTCCAGCATTGATTGCTGTCACAAGTTCACCGAACACCCAACCTCCGCGTCCGTTAAACGTGATCTGCCACCAATCACCTCTAGGGTTCTTGCCAGCAATTGGGAAATTCTGTCCAACAGATGCCACCCCGATCACTGGATAATTTGTGCCTGGTCCCTCTCGAATATTCATGTTGTGATTGATCGTTGCAAACGGGACTTGAGGTGTTGGCGTGGGAATTAGATTCTTTACTTCTGGAACAGAAGTGGGCGGCAATGCTGTCCCTATAATAGTTGAGTCCGGTGTACGTTCCTGCCGGATTGCCTGAGACGCAATTGCTGTATTTGTCCACGTTGGAACTGGTGAAATCGCTTCAATAGTACCTGAGGACCGTGATTCGGTCGGCTGCCTCCTTTCTGAGAACCCTAACCCGATTATCAACACAATCACTATGACAAGAAACCATGTAGCGACGAGTCTCATAGTGCCCCCTTGCTGACTGAACGGAGTAATTGTTTGCCACAACGCATACCCAGTCGCAGAGCAAGGGGACATAATGTCCCCGCTCAATCTGGCGTCCGCAAAAAGGTATACGTTGTGGCAAGACCCATTCTATAGTTACCCTCACCAATCGTCAATCCCTGTCTCCCAATAGAAAACGTCCCGATAGGAACCTATCGGGACGTTTAACTTTTCTTCTATTTAAGGAAAATGATTACCGGCTCTTACTCCGACGCCACTCTTCTAGTTCAGAAGGCTTTGTTCTGAGAACCGCTGCCGCCAGTTTTTCTGGCGTAGTCGGGATCGGAATAGGTGGATTGTCATACTTGGACGGCCTACCCCGCCTGCGTTTAACTTGCTCCTGATTCTTCTTGCTTCTAGGTACTGGCATAAGGCATCCCCTCCTTACCAAACTAAGTCATCATACGGCAATCTCTTGCCTTCCATTCTCCTGACCATTGACTCCATCTGGTAAATCACCGACATATCGGCAGCATTGTTCCGACCGGTGAATTCGTTGACATAGCGATGGAGGTGTTTACTGCTCATCCAATGGTAAGTTCCGTAATACCCGCGCTTCAAGACGGCCCAGAAAGACTCAATGCCGTTAGTGTGGACATCACCATTGACGAATTCACCCCGCCCATGAGAGACCTGTCTGTGATCGTATGTCCAACCCAAGTCGTTGTAACCTCTGTGCTCGTCAGTGTATACAAACGATCTAGGCTCCACAGTATCTTCAACAAACTGAGTCATAGTTGAAATGTTCGCCTTCTCAAGGGGTACAGCAACTACAGTTCCGGTATGCCGTTCCCTCGCACCAATAACAGGAATCTTACCTACTGTGCCCCCTCCTGCTCTGAGCTTTTTCTTGCTGTGCTTGTTCTTTTCCTTTCCGCCTATATAGGTTTCATCAATTTCGATTTCGCCCAACAGTTTATCATCATCATACTCCCAAGTTTCTCGTAACCTGTGGGACATAAACCATGCTGTTCTCTGGGACACACCCAACTCCTTGTGTAGCTGTATGCTGGACATACCCTTTGGTTTTATCGTGACCAAATATATAGCCAACGCCCAAACCTGGTAACCTAACTTGGACGAGTGCATTACGGTATCGGTCTTGACAGAGAAAAATCTACGACACCCTCTACACCGGTACGGCATTTGTGGATGCGCAGCACCGATCTGGATGTTTTCACAATCACATTTGGGACAAGTTATGCCATCAGGCCACCGCTGCTTAACGAACCAAGACTCAGCAGTCTCATCATCAGGAAACATTCTGAACAGATCCATCAGCGAAACATCGACAGAATCCTCTCGGCCTTTGTCCATATGTATCCTCCAGTTATAGCTCCCCTCGCGTTGTTTGTGGCCGTTCAGTACAACCGCTACATTTAGAACCCCAATACTCATTTACAGCCTAATTCTAACATTGTCTGGTAGGATTGTCAAATTTGGACCCGGCCCGGCCCATCTTGGCCGGTTGACAACTAAATAACGCATAAATTTACCGAAATCTGCACTTCCTTTTTACCAGAATCGGTACAACTAACCAAGATTATATCTATCTTTTGTCCTCAGAATATCTCTCTTATAGACACGGAGCGACCTATTCCGGTTTTCCAATTCTTCCATTCCTTGTATGGTCAGCCCTCCAGTCCACCAGTTCTCCTTCCTAACTTCCCTAGATTCCCTGCCGAACTGGGCTCGCTCCCCTAACAGACCTTCCTGCCGACAGTACTCAACTGCCCTTCTGACTTCATGGGGATCGTAGCCAAGTTGAATTATCGGATCTTCCAATGCGGAGTCATCACCGTAGTTGCCCGATGCTGCCTCCAGAATCTTAGTCACAAGGGGTCGATTTTCAACCAGAGTTGATCGATACATTTCTGTCTCCTTATCCCTAACGATATAAGAATTTGACAGCCCAACACATAGAGTGCTAGGCTGTCAGATCTCACGGCTCGGCAAAGCACGGTCAGGTATGTTTAGGTGTGTTCCGGTTCGGGTAGGGTGTGTGTGCACTCTGCCCCTATCTTGCCTAGTTTTCCACCTGATTCCCATGGTTGCGTGTCCACCTTCCCCAACTCTAACTCCGATTTGCTGTCTGACAAAATTAACAGATATTACGACAATCCGTCCAGCCCGCCGTGCGCGAGTACGCGTTCCCCGGGGGAAGTCACGTTAGCCCCGTGGAAAGGCGGGCGGCTTGGCATTGCTGGCATTTACGAGGAGGAAACTAGCGTAATGGCAGAAGAACTATATATAGGTGCGGCTATAGTTACCATTGTACTCGGTGTAGGTACGTTCTTTACCGAATATTCTCCGTTTATCTTAATGAAGCGCAGCACGCACAGGAACTTACTGTCACAACGCGGGAGCGGCCAGCAAAATGACAACACAACAAAAAATCTAGATCATATCACTACTGCGGACGGAAGAAAATGGGTTTGGAGCAAGAGAACCAACAATTCCAATATCGGCAAGCACAGCGTTTCGTTCTTTGAAATTGCAGAGGCAGAAATTATGAGTACATCTTCGGAGGGCATAAACCGAAGTGAACTAAAAAGATCTCTCATGAACCTCAGAGGAACGCCTTACTATCACTGCATATACTATGAGGGTGAAGGATACAACCGTGTATTCGAGTTATCTCCTCCTCCTGATAGGACCAAGTAGATGAATTTTGCCAATCGCACCATGTGGACGGGCGACAACCTTGACATCATGCGCGGCATGAACTCGGATTCGGTAGACCTCATCTACCTGGATCCTCCGTTCAACTCCAATCAAAACTATGCGGCTCCAATCGGTTCTGAGGCGGCAGGCGCAGCGTTCAAAGACACGTGGACGCTGGACGACGTAGACGTGGCATGGCACGGTGAGTTAGCGGAGAGGAACCCAGCAGCCTACTCAGTGATCGATGCGTCGCGCCAAGCCGATGGTAAGGGGATGCAGTCATACTTGATCTTCATGGCCGTTCGACTGATGGAGATGCAGCGGATCTTGAAGCCCAAGGGCAGCATATGGTTGCATTGTGATGACACAGCGTCGCACTGGCTTCGTGTGTTGATGGACGGCTTATTCGGAAAGGCAGCCTTCCGCAATGCCGTAATCTGGAAGCGGATCGGCAATCATAACGATGCAGGACGCTTTGGGCGCACTGCCGATCACTTGCTGTTTTACGGTTCGGAAATCCATAAAGAGGGGGTTAGGATTCCATTGTCCGAGGACAACGTGCTCTCGAAATACCGTCACGAGGACAAACGGGGACGGTATCGACGGGACAATCTTACCGGCCCTGGCGTGAGCACCGGCGAATCTGGTCATTCATGGCGCAACTGGAATCCAACTGAGATTGGCCGCTGTTGGAGTGTGCCGCGCACTGGAAGTTATGCCGCGTGGATAGAAGCTAATTGCATTCCCGGTTACCGGTCTGTTGAAAGCCCCATCGCCCGTCTTGACCTCTTGGAAAACGCTGAACTGATTGAATTCACGGCCAATGGGACGCCGGAACTAAAACGCTATCTGGACGCAAGTCCCGGCCAAGTTCCCCCTGACGTCTGGATTGACATACCACCAGTAAATTCTCAGGCGCGTGAGCGAACAGGGTATCCCACTCAGAAACCGCTTGCCCTACTAGAGCGAATCATCCGCGCCAGTAGCAATGTAGACGATATTGTGCTCGACCCCTTCTGCGGATGCGCCACCGCCTGCGTAGCGGCAGACCGCCTCGACCGCCGCTGGGCGGGCATCGACCTCTCTCCCCTGGCCGCCAAGCTCGTGCGCCAGCGCATTCAGGCCGAAGGGCCGCTCCTCTACGACCTCATCCACCGCACCGACATTCCCAAGCGCACCGACATAGGCAAACTGCCGCCCTATAAGACCCACAAACACACACTGTTCGGCCAGCAGGAAGGACTCTGTAACGGCTGTCGCATGTTCTTCCCCTTTCAGAACTTCACTGTTGACCATATTGTGCCGCAGTCAAAAGGCGGCACTCACCACATCGACAACTTGCAGCTTCTTTGCAACGCTTGCAACAGTAAGAAGGGAGCCGGAACCCAGGCCGAATTGATCGTGAAGTTGCAGCAAGAAGGAACTATTAGCTAAGGACGTGTTACTGTCCCCATTTGCAACCCCCTTCGTCTTTCTCATCGTCTCTATTGTTCTCAATGAGAGACGAGGCTATACAAACTGAATAGGGTTGCAGGACACTTGACATTACTTGACGTAACAAACAATTTGGGATGAATCCGCTAGATGCGAGCCGTTGACAGATTGAAAATCGTAGTGTATTATCACTGTGCAAAGTATGACTGGTACGCCTTTGCACCCTCTGATTTAGCTCTTCGAAGCATTGCCTCTTGACTTGGCCCACTCCCCCTTTTGGGTCGCTCGCGCCTGAGACTCAGAATCACAGGCTTTCATATTCCAACGACACATTGACACAACAACTCAACGACACAACAACTCAACGACACAACGACACAACGACTCAACGACACAACAACTCAACGACACAACAACTCAACGACAAAGCGAGAGAGAGATGGAAACAGCCTTGTGGAAACTCGAATGCTCGATTTGGCGTGAGGATGATTGGTATGTATCCGAATGCAAGGCCCTAGAGATAGCAAGTCAGGGAAGGACATTGAAGGAGGCGCAGGATAATCTTCAGGAAGCGATACAATTATTTCTTGAAGCTGCTTCCTTTACAGAGGTAATGAGCTATCTCAGCCGTCTGGAATCAGATACACCTGCTGAGATTCAGCGAAACCTAGAGGTTCAATTCACGCCCATTGATCAGAGAGCCCACACAACACTTGGTGAGGTTACTCTGGCTTATGCCTAGATTAGGTCCGATGTCGTCGCGAAAGATTCTCAAAATCCTCAGAGATCAAGGTTTTGAGAAAGTAAGGCAGTCAGGCAGTCATATTGTACTGCAATCTCGCAGTAAAGATGAATTCGGTCGAGTGACCACCATAACGGTGGTTGTGCCTGATAATACAGAAGTCCCCGTAGGAACGTTAAGAAACATAATCGGTCATTCCGGTCTAGACCGCAGCTACTTCGAGTAGCTGAGATATGTATCAGACAAAAAAGCCCGCCAGACTATCTAGCGGGCTTTTTTGAACTCTATCATTATGGTACGATATTTCCACTGGCAAGGTTCGCAGAATGTGGCTGCGCCCCTGCCAGTGGGATAGTAAATGCGGTATGGTTCGGCTCTCCCGCCACATTAGACAATGGGGGAGATAAGATGTCCCTCCGCATTCGGTACAGGAAGTTTGAAATCGAAGTTTCATTCGACCTGGACCGCATCAAACGCTTCATCGGTTTCCCGAAGAAGTGAAGTTTGGGGGCGGTGTACGCCGCCCCTTTCCCTTATGCCGAACCACTCGCATGTTCACCTGCCAGTACTAACTCTAAATTTTCCCTCTGCAACACATGTGCTATACTGACAACTCTCCCTCAGTATAAGTTTGAAAGAGGAACTTGCAATGCTAAGAAGAATTCTCAAGCTAATCACCGAATGGATTGCCACTCAAAATCTACTTGGATTGACTGTCGATCATTTTTCTTTGGAAGATAATAGACTTCTTGAATTCTTCATTTTCCTAGCCCGAAATTTGATACTTCTCCCATGCGCGAAAGTAATGCAGCACATAATTGTTGGGTTCGGCCAATCAATGTCGCCACAGAAATTTACCAAACCAATGTTCAGAATTCTTTTTGCGTTCGCCTGGTACATGATTGCTCCAATATGGCTTATCCCGATCTATATCACTCTTGCAGAAATCATCTATATGAGCCGGGGAATAGATACCTTCTTTTATCTTCTCAATAATTACTCTATCATTTTCTTGATAGCGTCATCCTGTACGACTATAATGTTTTTTGCAGAACGAAAAAAACCACAGTTAGAGAAATGGGCAGATCTAAAATGGGGGAAGAGCAGCCAAAGCTACTTGGATTTCTGCGACCGCAGTATTTCTACACTGAAGGTTGGGCTTGTATTCTCAATCTCTTTTTCATCCATTCCCCTAATATTTGCAGCATTTCAATTGTAAGTCTAACCTTTACCCGCCTTGCTCCCTCTCTCGGTTCGAATAAATGCAGACAAGACGAAGCCCTGAATCGTGATTGACTTTGAATCCAATGGAGTATACTGGTGGAATTACCAATAGAATTAGCTAAATCACTTACTTATGAAATGATCGCTTATATGCTAATGGCTATTATTGCCGCCTTCGCAGGTTCGAAATTGTTCAAGAAATTCAAAAAGGAAATCTCACCGAGAGAGTACTTTATGTGGTTTGCGTGGACTGGAATGCTGGTCATAATTATCGTGTTTACCGTCTACCTAAACGCCCCCATACCCGCTATCAAAGCAGTGTGGAGTGTGTTGTCTGGGTTGATTGTTGTTCGATTTGTAACTGAGGACAAATCTGCTGAAATACTGGAAGAAGCAAGAAGCGTATTGAAAGATGCCAAGACGTTGCAATCTCAATACAGATCGCAAGCTCCTCCCCCTGACACTCAGGATGATTTCGATTATCGGGTCTGACCATGCTAGCAGATCCATTTCGTATAAGGACAATAAGATTCTACCCAATGCTATCTAGAGACGAGATTGAATTCCTGCGGACCGTCACCGTAACGGTCTATTGTGACTGTGGACATAAATTTTACAAATCCTGGGTCCAAGTTGAGCTTAATGGGGATATTGAATGTCCCGGCTGCAGGCGTGTACTTCCAGCTAGATGTATGGAGAACTATGTTGAAGACATTGATACCATCATCCTCCAAAAGTTTCAAGAACTTCAAGAAAAGTTTGGGATGGGCAGCATTGGTGATGCCCTCACGGGGATTGAATAAAGTACCTAACCTATCAACAAAAAGTTGAACCTCGTCATTCAGTTCCTTCTCATTCTCCACTGCGATCACAACTCTTACCTCGCCCATCAGTCGCCTCCTCTGATGTTATGATCGGAGTAATACTCTCGAAACAGAGAGCATACTCTCATGGTTAGTATCGTGATTAATTCCCATTGAAGTTGGATGCTCATGACTCTCTAAGACATTACGAATAGACATGGCAATACTGCTATATTCGGGAAGGCCCCACGATGCAAGAGCCCATTCTTTTCCTCTAATTCTTACTGCCCGAGGGTCGATCGACAACGCGTTAGCAGCAGAAGTCTTTGCCCTATCTTCCTCAATGTACTCAAGAAGGGCTTCGATAGTGGCCGGCCGTCCTAAATCGGCGAGGGCGATGACTAACTTATCTCCAATTGAACCGTCCCAGCGGACCAAGCGACCATTAAGCATACGAACCTTGCCATCTCGCATTAGCCACTCTTCGTTGAGTGATTGGTCTAACCCCCAATCCCTCAACGCCTGTGCTGCCAACTGAGGTTCTATAAACCCCATTTCGTCGGCCATTTCTCGGATTTTCTGGGTGGGTTCCGAACCCAATGCAGATCTCAGCACGAGCCACCCGTTAAGAATCTCATACGGGCCAGCAATCTCTAATACAATCCTCCTAAAATCGAATCTGCCGTTTAATGCGGACAATATACCTTCGACGCTGGCAAAAGGAGCGGCTACCCCGATTTCCTGTTTTATAGTCTCTGCCCGCCAATGAACTGGCTTTGCACTCTCTCTCTTCAGCATTATTGTGAGTTTCCGTCGCACACGTTTTTCCAGTTGACGAACTCTTTCACGAGTCAAGCCAAAGTAAACACCCAGATCCTGAAGTGTGGGGATATCCTCAAAGCCAGATATTCTAGTGTTAAAAATGTGCTGCTCCCTAGCTGGAAGGTTGTCCACCCAAGATTCCAAAATAGTGTAAGGGTGCCCGGGTTTAAATCCAGCCTGATTCAAACTTAGTTCCGCGATAGCTTGCCACTCTTCCGAAGTTTCGATTCTAAGCGTGGACTGGGATATTGCTTCTCCAATGGTTCGAGCATCGGTTTCAGCTAGGGCCCAAGTTGCAAAATGGCGCAGGAGGTCACCAAGGGCTGAAACTGAGCAAACGACTTCATTCTCTTCGTCGACTACGACAGGAAGTCTATCGGGTGAATCGAATTGAAGTAACCCTGCACGGATGGCCTGACGTGCCGATTCGAAAACCGCCTCCTGAAAAATCGAGCCGTCCGTTTTGTCGTAGACATTTTTCTTTACTGACAAGACGCTGTCTTCAGCCTGAATCCTGTCCTTAACCGGTTGATTTTGCTCCCGGACGTGTCTGTCCGGCACTACTCTTGTTTCGACACGTCCCAATGTGCCTTTTGATGCCAAACGGGCCGGGGGAGGTTGCTCGCCGTGCTCCGTTTCGTCTTGCTCTTGGATGCTCTCTGGGGAGGCTACTGGATTTCCGGCATGTTCCGATTGCACCTGCCCTAAAATCCGTGCAGTCATTTCTGCTATCGTGGGAGATATGTTGTCCTCAATACCTTTTCTGTCGTCCGCCGATTCGTCTCGCTTTAGGACACGTCTTTCCGGCAATTCTCTTTTGCCGACACGTCCCAAAGTATCGCTTGATGTAGAACGAGCTGGCGGGGGTTGCTCGCCGTGCTCAGTTTCGTCCTGCTCCTTGAACCCCCCGTCCGAATTTTCTTTTTCCTCGGCACGTCCCAACTGCACACGCTCTCGAATTTGCGCAGTCATTTCTTCAAACGTCTGAGACGTTCTATTCTCAGCTTGGCCCTTTTTCGACTCCGCGCTTTCCAAGACACACAAAAGTTCATGCAAAGAATTCTTCCCTACGGCAGGAATGGCCATTAGCTCCGCGCATCTGAAAGGTTCTTTTACAATCAGTTTATGTGGCCAAAAATAACGGGCCAACGCGTTGCGAAGACGGCCTTTCAGTGGCAGCTTCGTTAACCAAGACACAGGAATGCCGGACGGAATCGCCACCTCACTAAGTACCGGCAATTGATAAAACAATGTGCTCAATGCGTCATTAATTTGCGGAGGGATGTCGGCCATATTGAACCGACTCAAAAACTCCGAATCCAAATCACTCAGTGTAAGATGTGGTGCCTTCAAAGCCCTTCTCAACAGCGGAGGCGCCGTTTCCTGCCCAAAACGAACTCTGTAAATGCGGGGTACTAGCGGACAACCAACCTTTCCCCAAGCTTCCGCTGAACTTGGAGGCCCGTAGGTGGTACCATCATTGGCAGTTCCACCAAAAGAAAGCCAATTAACTGCCGACGATTCGTTGCGTTTTGACCGCTTAGTGTTCCAATACATGTTCCGGTGTAACTTTTTCAGACCTGTGGTCTGGCATCTGAACGAAATGGAAAATAGCTATCCATTCTTGGTTACTTATGGCATGCCAAACACACTTTTGCCTGCCCATATAGATCGTCAATATCAATCGGCTCCGCATCTGGACGTAGAGGATTCACTTGTAGCCGAGCACGCACCCGCTCTAACCGCCTCTGATGTTCTGCCCGAATCTGAGCCACCCGTTCCGGCCTAGCTAATTCATCCAACGACTCGCCCTCACTCCAAGTGAACGGCGACCCGTGGTCAATGGCGTTCTTCTCGTAACCCTTGGCTTCCTCGAAAAAGTCGGGATGACGTTCCATCAGGCGCACCCATTCAATCTTCTGCTGGAAAAAACAGAAAGTACAACCGCTACGGGTGCGCCACTCGTAATATTGGGGCAGGCCCAACCCGGTACCCTCCAGGATTTCCAATACACCGGCTTTGTCGACACCCGCCTCCTTCAGAGGCAAACGCACGATCAGGTTGTCATGCTTCGAGGAGTACCCTTCGCGGTACTCTTCATCAGAACGGATTGCGACGTAGCTGAAGACGATATCGCCATCGTCGAGCAGCGGGCGAATCCACTGCTCAAATGGACGCAGCTTTAGCTGCCGCGTACACCAACGCGCCTGCGGCGATGGCAGGAAATTATTGTACTGCTTAAGCCAAAAGTCGAAGTCTCTATCCGGATTCAGGCGGAGAATCGGCTTGCCCAGGAATCCTTCTAACTTAACGAGAAATTCGTATACCTCAGGCAACTCCTTGCCAGTATCGGTGAAGAAGTAGTCGATATCCCGTTCAGGATGGTTCTGCCTCATGTAAATCGCGAGAGCTGCACTGTCGCGTCCACCGGACAGTCCCAAAACGTGCCGTTCTTGTCCTGCCATAACTATGACACCGCCTGTTCGTCCACTGCGCTGTTCTCCTCCTCTGTGGGGGTACTGAGATGACGAGCGCTCAACTCCGCTAATGCGGCGAGAACAACATGACGCTTTGGCTTGCCGCTATTCTCCAAGGTCTTCTCCATCCGTTTGATCAGCAGTTCAACCTCTTGACGTTCCGTGTCAGTCACATCAAACACATCCTGATGCGTTGCCCGCGAACCGTTCATGCCGACAGTGACAGCCATAGCGTGGCGCCTGTCAGAACGCCCCTTGACATGGGCAAAGGACTCAAGGTGAACAAAGTCCTGCGCCATCTCAGCCAATGCAACGGCTGCACGGTCGATATCAGCATCCACCCAAGAGGGTGGCGGCTTATTGGTCGCCATGCTTGCTAGGCTCTCCATGTCCTGATCGCTTCCGTAGAAATGAGAAAGCCGGACAATGAAAGCCTCTAGGCGGTGATCTCCACTTAATTGGCGGACATTTTCGGCGCGGGCCCGGAGTTCTCTTAGCAAGGACGCAGAAGAGTTGGGCACCTGCAACTCCGTCAGCAGCGTCTCACGCAAACGACGCAACATCGCGGGATAGGCATCCCGCAACTCCATCAGACCTGATCGCACATTGTTGGAAATATGCCCTAAAATAGAGCTTTTGTCCAATTTTGGTCCATCTGTAAGGCGCTGGGGAATGTCATCGAAGATTAGATTGTTGGGGTCATTGGCCTGTCTGAACAGATGGCGCACCTGCTTGGCGTTAGCGGATAGCCCTTGCGTGCGTCCTACCCAAGGTGGCAAGCGGTCGTAGATGGATACCAACCCTCTGGCCACGTCAATAGGCTCCAGATCAGGCAGCGTATTGGCTGGGTCGAGCTCGCGAACAATGCCTGCCATTTCCGACAAGTGTGCGCGGTCCTCGTCGGACAGATCCATCCAACGTAGTTGGACAGAGAGCGGGTCCCTGGCAAGGTACTCCATGTCCAGGTCTGTAATCAGACTCTGGAAGATACTTTGCCGATAAAATGCAAGTTCACGTTGCCTGGACAGAATAAAGGCCGCGGCCAGTATCGGATGCAGGCCATCCTTTATGCCGAAAGGCGGGTCACGCCAGACATCATAGATTTCGGAAAGCGGGACAACTCGGTGCCGATTGGTTTTCAAGATCTCCTCAGCCGCCTGCCAGGCTGGGGCAAGGTTGGTCGGGTCGTCTGCGTCGGCCTTGGGGGCGACGAAATGCCATTCCTGTTCGATTTTGCGGTATACACCACTGGTTCCCAAGAGAGAGGTAAACAGTCCTCCCTCAGCCGGGTAACCCTCAATGCCCAGCCGCTCCTTGCCCTCATTCTGGACCATGTGACGGAGAAGTGCATTGCGGGCCGCCGCAGCGCTTCCTGATGGTTTGACGCGATTGAGAAGCTCGTTCAGCAAACGGGGCGATGAAAAATAGCGTTCCTTTGCCAGTTCAGATGCCAGCGTGTTTCGCCGGGCCTGATTGCATTCCACCCCCGCAAACTTTCCCGAATACCAGTAGGCAGAATCCAATGCGCGGCTCAATTCGCTTGCCATATAGCCGCGCAGGGCTGCAATGCGGGCCTTGACTTCTCTCCGTGCGATTCGGTCCCCCTGCAGCTGTGGTGACTCTTCTCTTACCTGTTCGACAGCCAGCAGTTCCTGCGCTAGTGAGGAGAAATTCCACGTGCCTTGCGGCAGACCGATTACGAGATCCCAGTCCTGAATTTCGTGAACAACTTTTTGCGCGACTTGGTTGGCCACCTTTTCGGATTCACCTTGCGTACATACCGCAAGGAGGAAGGTTCCGACCGCGCCATCTCGGGGACGGAAGTCGGCCGCGTTCGCCTGAACATCTGCAAGAGGCGCGATGACCACATCAAACCACCGTAGCGCACCGGTCTCATGGTATTGGCGTTTGGCGACAATTGGCTGAAGGTCGGCAAATTCATTCAGTCTAGCGAAATCCACGTCCGGCATCGTCGTGAGAACTCGCCCGACCTCCGCATCGATATCGAAGTCGCTGCCTTCGAAGACACTATAGGAACCGTTGAACTTTCGGAAAATGATTAATGACCACTCTTGCAACTCTTCTAGTGCAACCCTGATATCTCCATCTCTGTGCCTGGGAAGTGCAGACAGGAGAACAGTAACATTCGCCACTAGCCCTGACCGTTCTTTGAACAAATCGATTAGCGCAATGGATTTCAAGAGGTCCAGATGTAACTGCCCACCGCCCATCGACTCGCATCGCTCTAGTGCGTCCACGGCCAATGCCCAACGATGCCCATCGGGCGAAGCCATGATGGACGGCTCTAGGTTAAAGCGCAGATAATCCCACAGCTGGTCCGGGAGATAGAGTTCCCCATCTTGGGCGTTGCGTAGGAAATCCTGGAACGCCCGCGGTTCAGTAGAGTTCAGGAAACCAAAGATACTACGCTGGTTCTGGCCAAACCTTCGACGAGAGATAGGTCCTAGCAAACAGGCGACGACAGGATGCAAGGGCCAGCAGTTCTCCAACAGCCGGGGCACATCCTCCGACGCTGCCCGGTTCGTCAAGGCCGCAATACTTTTCGACAGTTGGCTGGGCACCTCTGTCTCATGATCGCTCTCAATGGCCTTGCCGAGGAGGGCGATCTGCTCATCAACACCAGTATTCACGGGTAGGTCGATAAAACGGCCCTGAATCTTTGCCCACTCCTCCCGCATCTCGCGGGAGAGACGATGAGAGTACTCGTCGAAGGCTTGGTGAAGAATTCCGACGACGATCAGTCGGCTGCCGCTACGCGAGGCGATTTCGGCAAGCTGCTGGAAGAAATAGACGTCAGAGATGTCGCGCGCCGCACCCTCAAGGAACTTGCCCATCTCATCGACGAGCACTAGCAGGCCACCAGAGGATTCCGGGTAGCGAGACGCGATATCTGATAGTTCATCCAGGACCTGCCGTTCTTCCCAGAGCAGGTGGGCATGGCCCTTGACCAAACCTCGTGACTCCAAGGCTTCACCGACAACCTGTTCTGGTCGTTCGCGGCGTCCCACAATTGGAAGGATATGCCAGCCGTCCGTGCCCAGAGGGAGGGCTTCCCAAATCGAAGCCGTTACGTCATTACCAATCAGGGATGCTGCCCGTTCCCTTGTTTCAGTGTCCCCGTTCAGTAAGGCGGAAAGTGCGACGGCCAAGCTTGATTTACCGCTGCCGTAGGGTCCGGTCCATGTAAATGCACCTTGACCACTCTCTGAAATATTGCGCGCCATATTTTCCAGTAGCACGCCAAAAGAGCGGGGGCAGACAAAACCCTCCAACGCTGAAGGATCGCTTAAGTCAGTGTCAATGCGTATAGCCCGCTGAAAGCGGCGGGAAACCTTTACGCGGTCAGCCAGCGGCATAGGTCAGTTCCTGATGGCGGACAGGGGAATAGTCTTGTTTCACGTACTCTAATTCCTCATCAGCTCCCAATCGCCGGCTACGGATAAGCTGCTTCAGTCCTGCTGTTTCCGACCACCGGTAAAGGCCATTGCTTGTTTCCTGTAAAGCGACCAACATGTCGACCATGTCGTTTTCCTCAAGCAAGAAGACACGGGCAGGGCACCCAGGTTCATGGTTCAGTGCCTCAAAAGATAAAGTATTGGCGTTGCTGAAATAGCGATTCCAAAAGTCGGTCACGGCATAACAAAATACGCCGGGCCCGAGAGATGGTTTCGGCCCGCGCACGAATCTGAACTCGTCACGTCGTCCGCTCGGTCTGATCAAGCCGAGCTCAGTCAGCGGTGAATCCAGTCCATCTTCATAACTAGCGTTCCCGGGCGCGGAATGCGCGACATAAGTACGAATGAAGCAAGCGACATCCCTCTTAATGGTGTTTACGGCTGCCCTCGTCCATTCGCGATCTTCGGCGAGCTTCTTTACGCCTGTTATCAGCGTCTCTCGTTCAAATGAGATGGACGGGTGGTGGTGGAATGCCCAGAACCAGGTCGTCTTCGTCGGCCGTCCACTCAGATGCCAGTGGATCAGCCACGAAGTAGCCGGGTTTTCCATATAGGGGTCTAGTCCACTTTCACCAAAGATGAATCGACCCAATGCGGTCGTTTCAATACGCTTTTGGCCGGAAGGCTCGGCAATGACTCCTGACACGTTCGCCCAATGTCGCATCGACGCGACCATATTCTTGCCCACGCCGAAACGGGCAATGGCATCGGGACCGGAGAAAACAGTTCTGTTGTCGTCTACGTCTTTGGAGTCCTGCACCGCGTCGAAGGCCTTCTTAAGCCAGCCGTAACGCAGGGGGAAGGTTTCATGGCCCGACAACTGCGGGTTATAATCGGTGTCGTAGAGAGGCCCTCGCAGCATCTTTTCTCCGCCTAATCTGTGGGGGTCTGGCAGATGAAAGCGAACACTTGATATAATCTCAGCGCTATCTTACCATATCCAAAGGGAATTGCCCGCCAAGCGTCCAACCAATGAAGCACGACGACAAGACGATTTACGCCGATTACCAAGCTACCACACCGGTCGATCCTCGAGTGGTGGAAAAGATGGCGCCGTACTGGCAAGTGTCATTCGGCAACCCGCATTCGAGCGATCACATCGTAGGCTGGCAGGCAGCCAAGGCAGTCGATCAGTCCAAGACAACCGTCGCCGGCCTAATCGGCGCGGACCCCGATGAAATCATCTTCACCTCCGGGGCCACCGAAGCCAACAATCTCGCTCTGTTCGGGCTGGCAAGAAGAGCGTCACCAAGCCAAAGGCGCCTGTTGGTCGGCGCAACTGAACACAAATGCGTACTAGCAGCAGCGCGGGCTTTGGAGGCACGAGAGAATTTCACAGTTGAACAGATCCCCGTTGACGGGGACGGGTTCATCGACCTTGACGTGCTATCTGATCGGCTCGACGAAACTACATTGATTGTGTCGATAATGGCGGTCAACAACGAGGTGGGCACAGTCCAGGACATTGCACGTATCGCCGATATTGTTGCCGAGCGCGGAGTCCTCCTCCACTGCGACGCAGCCCAGGGCCCATGCGCTCTCGACATTGGCCGTTTGGCCGACCATGCCGACCTGATAAGCTTGTCCGGGCACAAAATATATGGGCCGCAAGGCATCGGTGCGCTGTACATCCGACGGGATTTACAGACGAGGGTTGAACCGATAATCTATGGCGGAGGGCAGCAAAGCGACCTGCGGTCCGGTACAGTTCCTGTCCCTTTGTGTGTCGGGATGGCGGCGGCAGCGGAGATATTGCAGACGGATGAAGTGGTAACCGAGCGAAAACGAGTGGCCGGTCAGAGAGACACTTTCGTTGACCTCTTACAGGCTAGTGCCTATCCGATATCGATAAACGGGCCGATCGGCAACCGGCGACACCCCGGCAATGCCAATTTGCGATTTGAAGGCCTTGTCGCCCAGGAGATCTTAGGTGCCCTCCAACCCCACCTCGCCGCCTCCACCGGTTCCGCCTGCACCTCCGGCATCCCCGAACCCTCCCACGTCCTCCGCGCCCTCGGCCTCACCCCAGCCCAGTCCGACGCCTCCATCCGCTTCAGCTTCGGCCGCTTCACCACTGACGCCGAAATCCACCAGGCCGCCACCCTAATCATCAACCGCCTCGCCACCCTCACCCACCCCACTTAACCATTCTCCATCCCAGGACAACCGCACCTAGACCGGTCACAAAACGCTCACCTACCAAACAGCGCAAAATCCCCAATCTCACCCAAAAAACCCACCAAACCCGTGATATAATACCCCCCAACAAAACGTCCACCCATCACAGAACCACCCAACACCGCCACAACAAATCAATGCCCATCCACCCCCAAACCCAACCACACAAACGCCAAAAAAAAGAAAACCCCACGACCTGGATCGACTTAGATCGACCTGACCCGACATTAACCGTCCAGACTCGACACTCTGCCCCCCAACCGCCAGATGACCGGCGTGAGTCTGGCGTCGGCGTAAGTCGTAGTGAACTTGCCAGAACCGGGAACAGACTCCAGCAGCAAAACTGATGCAAAAGCGTAACAACAAGAAAGAGCCCGAAAAAAATATCGCCCGCTTTGACCCGACTTATACCTACTTAACCCGACATGAGACGACTTGACCCGACCGATCATGTCCCGCCATACTACCGGACGCACAACTCTTGTACATATCTCGTTAGACCTCATACGCGCCCACGTGCACCAGCGCAGCCCTCATCACAGCCCAACAAACAATTCTCATGAACGGTAGTTCAGACATCACGCAAACACTCGTAAACGCTCATAAACTCTCGTCCAACACACAGACGAGAAAACCTGCGACACACCGTCAATATGAATCTGACGCAAACGATCCACTATGAATGAAATGCTCGCATCAGCCCCCAAGGTATTTGCATCTCATCTGAATTCCGTCTTTTCCTCCGATGCCGGACTGTTCCTGACTTCCAACCTCAGCCACTGGAGCATCAAGAACTCAGACCACCGGTTCTTGGATGGGGACGACAGTCGCATCCGTCAGGGCCATGCGCAGCACAATATGGCCGTCTTGCGCCGCCTGGCTTTCAACCTCCTACGCACAGGGAACAGCGCCCAGATCGGTATTTCTGCCAAACGTAAACGAGCCGGTTGGAAATCTGACTATCTCCTGAAAGTTCCCTCCCAACAATATGCGTACGCCCTGCACCCTCCCCCAAACTTGTGCAAATTCCGCACCTGTCGTATAAACTACGCACATCTCCTCATACCAGCGTCCAACAGTTCACCAGAACTGTCCCATAAAAAAAACGCATCACCCTCACACCCGCACAGGAGTAAAGAATGTCTGCACGACGTATCCGCACCTTCTCAATTCTTGCCGCCCTCCTCGCCCTCTTCGTCATGGTCGGCTGTGTCCCCGCCGACACCGGCACTGCCTCGTCCGGCGACATGGCTGCCGACGAAATGGCCGACGAAGGCTATCCCGAAGAGATGATCATCGGCATGGGCGCCTTGCCCGTCACACTCGTGGGCAACACCGTCCCATCCCTGCAGTCCCGCATCTTCTCCAAACTGCTGTACGAGACCCTCGCCGAACTCAATGAAGAAACCGGCGCCATCGACCCCGTCCTCCTCGATTCCATGGAGCTCGTCGACGACGTCACCGTCCGTATCGTCATCAAGCAAGGCATCGAATTCCACAACGGTGAAATCCTCACCGCGCCCGGCCTTGCCAAGAGCTTCGAGCTCCTCCGCGACGCCGACCCGCAGAAATTCACCTGGTCCTTCCGCCAGCTCAACGACTACGAGTCCTACGAAGTGATCGACGACTACACCATGGAGTTCACGCTCATCGAACCCATCGATCGCTGGGCCAACCTCTTCGCCAACCACATGCCGCTCGCCCCCGACCACCTCGAAGCAGTCGGCCTTGACGGCTACATCGAAGAGCCCGTCGGCACCGGCCCCTACAAGTTCTCCTCCTGGCAGCGCGACAGCTACATCACCCTCGAACGCTGGGAAGCCCACCCCGACGGCCCGGCCGTCATCGAAAAAGTGACCTTCCGCCACATGCCCGAAGCAGCCGTGCGCGTCGCCGCCCTCCAGAGCGGTGAAATCCACGTCGCCGCCCACGTGCCCCCCGACCAGATCGAAAGCCTCACCGCCGACGGATTCGAGCTCTACGCCGGCGACAGCATGCAGAGCATGTACGTCGGCATCAACATCTACGGCCGCAACGAAATCCTGAATGACGTGCGCGTCCGCCAGGCCATGCTCTATTCCGTCGACCTCGATGGCATGTATAACACCATCGCCGGCGGCTTCGGCACCAAGCTCGACTGCCAGATCGTCGCCCCCGGCGGCTTCGGCTACAACCCCGACGTCCAGACCTATCCCTACGATCCTGAAAAGGCCAAAGCGCTCCTGACAGAGGCCGGCTACCCCGACGGCTTCACCATCGCAGGCTCCGCCACCACCGGCCGCTACTTCCGCGACCGCACCTTCATGGAAGCTCTCGCCGCCCAGTGGGCCCAGGTCGGCATCATCGTCGAGATGGAATACCCCGAGTCCTCCGTCTGGCTGCAGGAACTGATCGACCAGACCCTGCCGCCCATCATGAACATCGGCCTCAACTGGTACCTCGCCGACAACACGACCTCCATGTGGGGCCCTGTCGGCGACACCTCGCCCGACCCCGCCTTCCTTGAAATGGGCGCCGCCAAGCGCGTCATCGGCGACCCCGTCGAGCGCGAAGCCGTCGTCAGAGACATGGCCGCCTACATCTGCGACAACGCACAGGCCCTGCACGCCTACACCATTCCGGCCCTCTACGCCCTCAGCCCGGGCCTGCCGGAACTGTCCTTCAGCAAATCGTTCGAGATCTTAATCCCGACCGAATAAGGAACACCGAGATATAAAATAAAGAGGGGTGAGGGGAACACTCTCTCCTCATCCCTCTTCACGCACTCCTCGCCCCTACCTATGCGCGCCTTCGTCATCCGCCGCCTGCTCCAGGCGGTCCTTGTCATACTCCTGGTCGTCACGCTGGTCTTTTTCCTGATCCGCGTGTCCGGCGACCCCGCCAGCCTCGGCGTCAACCTCGACCCCAACCGCGACCCCGAGGAAATCCAGGAAGAGTACCAGGAAGTCCGCCGCAAAATGGGGCTTGACAAGCACCCCTTCATCCAGTACATCGTCTTCTGGCAGAAAACGCTGCAACTCGACTTCGGCTACTCCTTCCGCTACGGCGTGCCCACCACCCGCGTCATCTTCGAGCGCCTGCCCAACAGCCTCCGCCTCGGAGGTGCGGCCGTCGTCCTCGGCATCGCCCTCGGCCTGCCCCTCGGCATTCTCGCCGCCCTGCGCCGCGGAACCATAATCGACACCGCCGCCACCATGGCCGCCGTCCTCGGCATCGTCACGCCGCAATTCTTTCTCGCAATCGTCCTCATCCTCATCTTTTCCGTCCAGCTCAGGCTCCTGCCGACCTCCGGCGTCGGCACCTGGAAGCACCTGATCCTGCCCGCCGTCACCCTCTCCACCGGCCTCATCGCCACCGTCGCCCGCATCGCCCGTTCCGGCATGCTCGAAGCCCTCGGCCAGGACTACGTCCGCACCGCCCGCGCCAAAGGCCTCGGCGAGCGCGCCGTCGTCTTCGGCCACGCCCTCCGCAACGGCAGCCTGTCCGTCATCACCGTCACGCTTTCATCCCTGCCGCATCTCATCGGCACCGTCGTCATCGTCGAAGTCGTCTTCTCCTGGCCCGGCGTCGGCAACCTCATGGCCCAGTCCGTCATGGCCCGCGACTATCCCGTCGTCTTTCTCGACGTCATCCTGTTCTCCGTCCTGACAGTCGTCACATTCCTGATCATGGACATCGTCTACGTCATGGTCGATCCCAGGGTCCGCCACCACTGACGCCCTCGACCCGTCCATCGTCAACGCCGGAGCAAAAAGCATTTCCGCCATGACCAATTTCGTGACCCTGAGCCAGGCAAGAGTAGGGGGTTCTCGCTATCCACTAGCCACTCTTCACTATCCACTGCAGTTTGGCGGTCGGGCCTTCGGCCCTCCCTTGTGCAGGGGCTGCGCCCCCGCAACGCCCCCTACAAAAACATGCCTGACCGCCCTGGTGCCCCCAAATCAGCTTGTGTGCCAGCGACCGTACGCGTCCCACCAGATCCCGAATCCTGCCAACGTTCGACAGCCAGCCAGCGAAGGCCCAACAGATTACGCCAATGCCAACAAGAACCTGCAACAGCAATCCCGAAAATCCTGCTTCAGACAGCAAGCAAACCGAATAAGCCCCAGAAAAGGTTTTCTTCGTGGCCCTTCGTGGACAAAAGGTGTAGCAGTAGCAGTTCTGCAGTAGCAGTTCTTCGCGGTCCTTCGTGGCCCTTCGTGGAAAAAGGTGTAGCAGTAGCAGTTCTCCGTGGCCCTTAGTGGAAAAAGGTGTTGCCCTTGCATTTCTCAGTTCACACAAACGTTACCAAGCCCAAAGAACTAGAAGCCAAAAACAAGCATGTCCACCATTCTTGAACAACGATCCATACTCGCCCGCAACCCCCACCGCAGCCTATGGGGCGAAGCCTGGACGCACCGCCAAGGCATCGTCGGCAGCTTCCTCCTTCTTGCTTTCGCATTCATGGCCATCTTCGGCCCCCTCCTCGCCCCACATGACCCCATCGCCATCGACTTCAGCAACACCTTCGCCGAACCAGCCTGGCTCGACCTCGAAAACGGCACCGGCGTCATGGGCACCGACAATCTCGGCCGCGACGTCTTCAGCCGCGTCCTCGTCGGCTCGCGCATCTCAATCCTGATCGGCACAATCGCCACCATCGTAGGGCTGGCCATCGGCATCGTCATGGGCCTCATCGCAGGCTACCGCGGCGGCCTCGCCGGCGACATCATCATGCGCGTCGCCGACACCCAGACCGCCATCCCCTTTCTCGTCCTCCTCATCGCCGCCGTCGCCTTCATCGGCGGCGGGCTGCTCAACATCATCCTCTTCCTCGGCATCGGCGCCTGGGTCGGCTATGCCCGCCTCATCCGCGGCGAAGTGCTCAGCCTCCGCGAGCGCGACTTCGTCGACGCCGCCCGCGCCATCGGCGCCGGTGACATGCGCATCATGTTCCGCCACATCCTGCCCAACGCCATCGCGCCCGTCATCGTCGCCTCCACCCTCTCCTTCGGCTCCATAATCCTCACCGAGTCCGCCCTCAGCTTCCTCGGCCTCGGCGTCTCCACCCTCATCCCCACCTGGGGCAAAATGGTCGCCGACGCCCGCGACTACATCACCACCGCCTGGTATCCCAGCGTCTTCCCCGCCCTCGCCATCATGCTCGTCGTCCTCGGCGCCAACCTCCTCGGCGACTGGCTCCGCGACATCCTCGACCCCCGCCTCCGCGGCCGCCAAAACTAGACCAGCGTGCCAGCCCCCCAACCGCAGACCAGCGTTCGCCATTGCCCGCACCCTGCCCGCCCTGGCTATCGACCGTGCTCAATCTTCCCCACCAAAATGTCCAGCCAACAGAATCTCCTCCCCCTCCCGCTGTCTCAACCCCCTACCCCCTGCAGTTCCCCGCAGTTCCCCGCAGTTCCCCAGCAGTTCCCCCGCAGTCCCCCCTTTCCCTTTAGTGCTTTTACCGCTACAATCGGGGCATTCCCTGAAGACGGAGTGTACCCTCAGCTCTGCAAGAGGTTTCACGATTCGTACTGGATACTTATCGCCTTAGGCGAGCCCCCAAAAGCGCGCACCGCGATCTGGAGGAAGAGGTAAACAGAAAGAGACTTTCACGTATCCCTACAGACGCATCGCCCCGTACAACAGGAAAAAAGAGAGGCGCCTCAGAAAATGCAGAATCTTCTCGCGACATGGAGAAAAGTGCCCTACACCTTCTCGCTAGTCATCTGGTTGGCCGGGTTGCTTCTTATCGGCGAAGGGATTGGCGCTCCCTATATCCAATCCTACATTTTGTTGCGTCTTACGATTATGTGTATTATCTATCCCGCAGTTTCATTTATGCATGAACTGATCTACCAACGAAAAAGTCTGGCTGACGCACTGATCACGCTGGGAATTACATTTCCAATTCTCGCTCTGGGCGTATTCTTTTCCTTTACCCTTTTCGACGCCGCCTCTCGCCTGAACTTCCTTCCCATAATTGTTGCGGCGTTTGTCGCCTGGGGCGTGGATATCATGGTCCGCAAAAAGGCTCGCACAGCGTAGCTCTGCGGAACCACTTGCACAACTGCACAATGCCGGGAGCGGGTGAGAGGTAAGACGCCGGGCGGAAACGCCGACTCGCGTGCCAAGCGACCCTTCTGCGTGTCCAGGCAAGGGTCGATCTCGCCTGTCAAGCCCCCTATAGAGTGATGGACGGAGCAACTATGTCTGCAAATCATCGAATTTCTACCTGGGCGACAGTCATGATCGCCGCCCTCCTGCTCACCGCCTGCAATCCTTTAACGCCTGAAGCAGAACTGCCTGTCTCTGCCCCTGCGCGCCCAGCCCCCCTCCTGTCAATCCATAATCCGCTTGTGATCCCAATCGGAGATACGCCCGCATCCGCAGGAGGCCCGTTCTACGGTTGGCAGGGGTTCGAGAATGAGCAGCACGGCCTGACGATTTTCCATCCAAATGGTTGGCTCTTCGCCTCCTCACAAGAGGAGCTCCTCTCGTTCCTACCGCAGCTGGCCGATGCATACCTCAAGGATAGGGCCGGCTATCTCGATTCTCTGAGGCCCCCGGGCCAAGAGCCCCGCGATGTCGGCACCGGTTTTCCCTTCGATGCCGACATCCCGCCGTCAGACACCAACGGCTTCCAACTCCTCACAGTTCCCAGCGAAGGCCGCACCTTGGAACTGTTTGCGCAACAGCTGGCCGACCAGCTGACAGCGTCCGGGTCCGCCGCAGTGGAAAGCATCGAAGTCGGACCCGGTCTGCGTCCTTGGGGCGAGGAGACCGCAACCGTCACCTACCGGATCGACGCCGCGCTCGCATTTGGCGAGCGAGCCGGCGACATCCCGGATGCAAATGCGCTCGGCCGCCAGGTCGTCCTCCTCTCTCCCGACGGCGGCACTTTTCTTACCGTCACCTTCGACGTTTGGGGCGAGTATCCCCAATGGTTGGAGCGGCTGATGCTTGAGGTCGTGCGGCGCGTTCAGTGGACGGACGATCCTGCCTACACACCACACCCCGGGCCCACCGTGACGCTCAATGACAACATGAACGTGCGCGCAGGGCCAGGCACCGACCATCCAATCATCGCCAAGGCCGCAGCCGGGCAGCAGCTGGCCGCCATCAGCAGCAGCCCGGCCGGCGACTGGTGGCAGGTCGAATTCAACGGTCGACTGGCTTGGCTGCACGGCGCCTATCTGACCACCTCAGCTGACGCCGAAAACGCGCCACAGGCGGATCCCGCCGGCTGGTTGACCTATGACGACCATGCTCGCGGCCTGGCACTCTCCTATCCGCCCGGATGGCACTACCTCGATCCCGCGCAGCCCACCCAGGCCGACCTCGCCTTCCTCTCCGCAGCCCAGAAGGTCGACACCGAGCAGCTCGACGTCGCCGCCATGGGACAGCTGGTATCGGAAATGAGCCGCCGCCGCGACGATGCCGTCATCGGCCTCGGTCTCCAGGCCGACCAGCCCGACAGCCCCGCCAGCAACTTCATGCTCCTCTTCTCCTTCCCCGCCGGCGGCCTGACCTTGGAACACTACGCCCAGATGGCTGCCGAGAATACCTACAGCCTTTCTCCCGCCACCGTTGAACTAACGCAAGGGCTCAGGCCCGCAGACGAGCAAGTCGTATCCATCCGTTACCTCGAGAACGAAACCAACAGCGAAGTCTGGCAGGTCTGGCTCCTCTCCCCGGACGGCACAACCCTACTCGCGCTAACCTTCAGCGTCCACACCGACCAATTCGCGCAGCTCGAACCGCTCCTGAGCCAGATCGTGCAACGCCTGCGCTGGATCGACAGCACCGGCTAGCGACCCAAAACCGCCGCCGCCCCATCCGCGCCCCCCGCAGCCGCCAACGACCCAAAGGTTTTCTTCGCGGCCCTTCGTGGAAAAAGGTGTAGCAGTAGCAGTTCTGCAGTAGCAGTTCTTCGCGGCCCTTCGTGGTCCTTCGCGGCCCTTCGTGGACAAAAGGTGTTGCCGTTGCAGTTCTTCGCGGCCCTTCGTGGACAAAGGTGTTGCAGTTGCAGTTCTTCGCAGTTCTTCGCAGTTCTTCGCGGTCCTTCGCGGCCCTTCGTGGACAAAAGGTGTTGCCGTTGCAGTTCTCCGTGGTCCTTCGCGGCCCTTCGTGGACAAAAGGAGTTGCCGTTGCAGTTCTCCCTGACCCATCGTGTATATTAGTGGATGAAAAGGCCCCCCCGCAGCCACCCTTAGAGGCCGCCATGAAGCTTCCCATCTGGACCCAAGCCGCCCACCAGGCCGCCCAAACCCCACCCAACCGCAACCGCTACATCGACTTCCTGCGCGCCGCCTCCATCTGTCTCGTCATCCTCGGCCACTGGCTCGTCGTCGCCATCCATGCCGAAGGCAACCATATGGAGATCCAGGACTTGATTTCCGTCATTCCCTGGACCAAATGGCTCACCTGGCTCTTCCAGGTCATGCCAATCTTCTTCCTCGTCGGCGGCCACGTCAACGCCCTCGGCTGGCAATCGGCCCAGCGCCGCCAGGAAAGTTACACCGCCTGGCTGGCCCGCCGCCTCCAACGCCTGATCCTGCCCGTCCTGCCCGTCCTCGCCGTCTGGACCCTGATCGGGTTCTTTTTGACTGGTCGCTTCAACAATATCTCTTTCAACACCATCCTTCTCAAAAACGCCTCCCAATTCGCGCTCCTGCCCGCCTGGTTCCTCGTCGTCTACATCCTCATGATCCTGCTCACGCCCCTCTCCTACCGCGTCTGGCAGCGCTACGGCTTCAACTCCTTCTGGGCGTCTGTGGCCGCCGCCGCCCTCGTCGACCTGCTCGCCCTCGGTGTCGGCTGGCGGCACCTCGGCTGGCTCAACTACCTCTTCGTCTGGCTCGCCGTCCACCAGCTCGGCTTCGCCTGGCAGGCCGGCCGCATCGGCCCACCGCGTCGCTCCCTTCTCTGGGCCGCTGCCGGCCTGGCCGTGCTCTTCGCCCTTGTTATCTTCGGCTCTTACCCCATCACCATGGTATCGACGGCCAGCCAGCGGATCAGCAACAGCCTGCCGCCCCGAATAACGCTGCTGGCACTCGGCGTCGCCCAGACCGGCCTGCTGCTCGCGCTCGAAAGACCGGCGCGACGCCTCCTCGAACGCGGCGCCCTATGGACGACCACCGTGCTCATAAACGGCATGATAATGACCGTCTTCCTGTGGCACGTAACAGCCTTGGTAACGACGATCGGGTTGATATTTGTGATAAGAGGCTGGGACAGTTTTTTCGTGCTGTCGATCGTTCCCGGCACAGCCGCCTGGTGGCTCGCCCGCCCCCTCTGGATCGCCGTTCTCGTCGTCGCCCTCATCCCCTTCATCGCCCTCTTCACCCGCTTCGAGCGCATCGGCCAGGCCCGGCACGGCCCCGCGCCCCCCGCTTGGCAACTCCTTCTCGGCTGTGCCCTCGTCTGCCTCGGCCTCTCAATCCTCACCCTCCGCGGCATCCCCACCGAAACCTGGCCCGGCATCAACCTCCTCGCCCTAGGCCTCCCCTTCATCGGCGCCGCCCTCGTCTGGTTCAACCCGAGACGCGCCCGCGAACTAGGGAAATGAAGGATCCTGGTAGCAATATCGACCGTTACCGTCAACGAGCCGCTATGAGGCACAAAGAGCAACGTTCCCATAGGAAAATGTAGGGGCAGGCCTTGT
Organism: Caldilineaceae bacterium; assembly: GCA_965116395.1. Taxonomy (GTDB): domain Bacteria; phylum Chloroflexota; class Anaerolineae; order Caldilineales; family Caldilineaceae; genus Bin5. The sequence continues at coordinate 1,366,382 of OZ220684.1, read as the reverse complement.
GCCTGCCTGAACTGCTTTACTGTGGCTCACCTAAGCCCCGTCCCCCCACGGCTCCGAATCTGGCACGGAAACAGTTCAAGCGTAAGGTATAATGTAAGGAACACACATACGGCACGCAGCCAACAGCATCGCATCGCAGGAATGACTAGGGACCTAACCAACATGAGAACCAGGCTCGAAGCCATCACCCTCAAGGGGTTCAAGTCCATCCGCGAGTTGATCGACTTCCGGCCCGGCCCCCTGACCGTTCTCATCGGCCCCAACGGCGCGGGCAAGTCCAACCTCCTTTCCTTCTTTCACATGCTCTATCCTGTGTCATACGGCTCCGCATCGTTGCAATCCTATGTGGGTTCCCATGGCGGTGCCAGTAAACTCCTGCACGATGGCCCGGCAATCACGCCCGAGATCGATGCCCAGCTCAGACTCCATCTTGATGCCGGCGAGACCGATTACCATTTTCGACTCGCCTATGCCGCCGACGACACTCTAATCTACGCCGATGAACGCTGTCGATTGGTAAATGGAGACCAAACCGGAAAGGCCGCTTGGCAAATGGTAGGGGCAGGCCATCGTGCATCGATGCTCGGGGACTATAAGACTTCCAACGATACCACAGCTGCCATCGCCGATGCCTTGCGTAATATGTTTACCTTTCACTTTCACGACACTTCAGTGACATCCCAACTTCGCAGAAAGGCAGGGGTAACTAATGTCAGAGAATTTCGGTATGACGGTTCCAATCTCGCGCCATTCCTTTACCGCCTACAGAGAAAAGAAGGCAGATCCTATCAGCGTATTGTCGAAACGCTACGTCTGATCCTCCCCTTTTTCCTGGATTTTTACCTCGAACCTGACGACGATCACTTGCTTCTTGCTTGGCGAGAAACCGACACCGACCAGATCTTTACCGCGTCGCAAGCCGCGGACGGCATGCTGAGGATGATTGCTCTCGTAACCCTGCTCCTGCAGCCGGAAGAGACACTTCCGGACCTGCTCATCCTCGACGAACCCGAACTTGGCCTCCACCCCTACGCCATTAACGTGATCGGCGGACTTATCCAAGCCGCATCCGCAAAGACCCAGGTCATAGTCGCCACCCAGTCCACCGCCTTCGTCGACTGCTTCGAGCCTGAAGACATTGTCGTGGTCGAACGCGAGGGCCGCGCGTCTACCTTCCGGCGACTGGAGTATACCCAGGAGCTTCAAGAATGGCTTAAGGAGTATTCCCTTTCCGAACTGTGGGAAAAGAACGTGATCGGGGGCCGCCCCTGATGTACGTGAGGCTGAATATCATTGTAGAGGGACAGACCGAATAGACCTTTGTAAATCAAACCTTGAAGCCACACCTGAGCCGTTTTTCCATCGGCGTAAGTGCCCGCGTTGTTGCAACGAGCAGGAAGCGCGGCACCAAGCACACAGGCGGTCTCAGCACCTACCTCAAGACCAAAAGGGATATCACCCTCTGGATAAAACAGGACAGAAACCCGGACGTCCGCTTCACCACAATGTTCGACCTGTACGGCCTTCCGACAGACTTTCCCGGCTTCAAGTTCGCGGCAGCAGATGCCGATCCCTACCAACGGGTGCTAGCTCTGGAAGATGCCTTTCGCAAAGACATCTCTGATAGGCGTTTCATCCCTTACATTCAGCTGCACGAATTCGAGGCGTTGATACTGTCCGACCCCCGGCAACTCGACACGCAGTTTGAAAACCGTGCCGACGGCATCGCCAGACTCGAGACGATGGCTTCACGATTCCCTTCCCCTGAACATATCAACGACAATGCCAACACCGCCCCGTCGAAACGCATTATCAGCGAAATTCCCGAATACCAAGGCAGTAAAGTATCAGCAGGACCGATTGTGACTGAAAAAATAGGGCTTTCCACGCTACGTTCGAAATGCGCACACTTTGCAGGGTGGCTAGGTAAACTGGAAAGCTTGGGAAAAGGAGGCTGACGTGACCGCCGACCGCTTCGGCGTCTCGTAGCAAATTGTACAGACAGCTCTGGGCGAAATGTTAGCAAGCTATGACGCCGCCGCCGTAGAACAGGTCACCGCGTCATTCCTGAAAACGAATGAGTTCGATATCGCCGAATTAGAATAAGCATTTCGAAATGACTAAACCCAATCCAACCCGCCACGCCCCCCACGAAATTGACGAATACCTGGCAAAGCATGCCCCCGAATTCCGGGCAGTGCTCGAGCAGCTGCGCGCCACCATCAAAGCCGTCGCGCCCGACTGCACCGAACGCGTCAACTACAAGTTCCCGATCTTCCGCCTTAAAATGGACTTCGTCGCCATGTCGGCCGCCAAGCGCCACTGCGCCCTGCACACCATTAGCTACGACATACCGGCCGCCTTGAAGGACCAGCTCAAGGAAGTTGGCATCCGGACTTCAGGCGCTACCCTCCATCTCAAACCTGGCGTCGACCTGCCAGTCCCGCTGCTGGAGAAAGCCCTGCGCATGCGTCTCGCCGAGATGGAGGCCGACAACAAGCACGACTAAGTTCGCAGCAAGGCTGCCCGAACCGAAAATCGACCGCCAAAGCGGCCCAGCAGATGCAAGAGAACACCGACAAAAGCCGCGAAAAAAAACGAATTAGGCGCGACATACGTATACTTGGCGCGACATTTGTAGACATAACGCGACATAATACGCCCAAACACGTCAGCGCTCGTGAACTCTCGCAATCACTCACGTATCCTCATGAACCCCCGTAAGACAGTCCCCACGCAAAACTAGAAGCTCATAACCAAAAACTGCCCTTCACCCCTTGACAGAGGACGAATATTAGGCTATCCTTATTTATGAATTAGTCATGGATAAAAATTTATTTTCGAGCGTTTGAATTTACGCCCACTCGAAACCGAATCATGCAGAACACACGAACATCTTGGCCAACTCTAAAATCGCCCGGAGCACACCACAGAAAGACGCATTTCGTCGTCCTGCTCCTGCTCGCCGCACTCCTTATCACAGCCTGCGGCCGTGACCGAGAGCCCGCCGTCGTCGAAGCCGCCGCCCAAGAGCCCGCCGCCGAGCAACAGACCCAGCCGGAAGCCCCCGCTGCCACCGGCGTCCGCGCCGACGGCACCTTCCGTATCGTCACCACCACCACCCAGGCCAGCGACCTGTCCCGGATCCTCACCGCCGGCGTCGCCGGCATCGAGATCACGCCCCTCATGGGCGCCGGCGTCGACCCCCATCTCTACCAGCCCACCGAGTCCGACATCCGCGCCATGAACGCCGCCGATATGGTCATCTACAGCGGCCTCCACCTCGAAGGCCAGTTCGACGCCGTCTTCGAAGCCCTGCGCGAGCAGGGCACCATGATCTACAGCCTTTCCAAGCCGGTCAAGGACGGCGGCTTCGTAATCGGCGGCTTTGGCGCCGACCAGAACCAGACCGGCACCGACGACCCGCACTTCTGGTTCGACCCCCGCAACTGGGAGGTCACCACCGCAGACCTCGCGCAAACACTGGCCGAACTCGATCCGGACAATGCCGACACCTTCACCGGCCGCGCCGAAGCCTACAACGCCCAGCTCCGCACACTCTTTACCTGGGCCAACGAAGGCATGCGCTCCGTGCCCGAAGCCCAGCGCTACCTCGTTACCTCCCACGACGCCTTCCAGTACTTCGGCGCCGCCTTCGGCTGGCGCATGGCCGGCATCCAGGGCATCAGCACCGAGGACGAGACCGGCGTCGGCGACATCCAGCGCACCGCCCAGTTCGTCGTCGAACAGCAGATCCCCGTCCTCTTCGTCGAGAGCAGCATCTCGCCCGACACCATCGAAGCGGTCCAGGCCGCCATCGAAGCCGAAGGTGGCACCGTCCGCGTCGGCGTCCGTGAGCTCTATTCCGATGCCATGGGCATACCAGGCACATTCAGCGGCGCCTACATCGGCATGATCGCCGAAAACGTCTATACCATCCTCCAGTCCTACCGCTGCGCCGGCGCGTCGGCCCTCATCCCCGACTGGCCGGACAGCATAGACATGACGCCGCCAGAGGAGTTGCTCTCGGTCGACTGTGAAGCTGAAGAAAACTAACCGCTGTTCAGTGGTAAATCCAGTTGTTCGTCAGGGTCGCGCTCATTCCCCCGGGAGCGCGACCGGTCCATATCCGCCGGCAGTCCAGGGGAAACTGCTCATCACCCTGCCGCTGCGTGACTCTAACTACCGTATGAACAGAATGACAACTGCCGCGCGCCCAGCCTGCGCGCCCCCGCGAGGAGTAAGCCCACGTGAGCGTCCAAAGCGGACGTGACCCGCAGAACGTCTCAAATACGGCCTTGGAGATCGACGATCTTACCGTGGCCTACAACAGCAAACCTGCCATCTGGGACATCGATCTGCGCGTGCCCGAAGGCGTCCTCATGGCCATAATCGGCCCCAACGGCGCCGGCAAGAGCACGCTCATCAAAGCGGCCCTCAAGCTCATTCCCCGCGCCGCCGGCACCGTCCAGTTCTACGGCCAACCCTATGAACAGGTCCGCGGCCTCGTCGGCTACGTCCCCCAGCGCGGCAGCGTCGACTGGGACTTCCCCACCACCGTCCTCGACGTCGTCTCCATGGGCCTCTACGGCCGCCTCGGCTGGATTCGCCGGCCCGGGCAAAACGAACGCACAACAGCCATGCACGCCCTCGAGCAGGTCGGCATGCAGGACTTCGCCGATCGTCAGATCAGCCAGCTGTCCGGCGGCCAGCAGCAGCGCACCTTCCTTGCCCGCGCCCTCGTCCAGGACGCCCGCATCTATCTCATGGACGAGCCCTTCGCCGCCGTCGACGCCGTCACCGAGCGCGCCATCATCACCATCATGCGCGAGCTGCGCGCCCGCGGCAAGACCGTCGTCGTCGTCCACCACGACCTGCAGACCGCCCCCGAATACTTCGACTGGGTCACCCTTCTCAACGTCGAAATAGTCGCCAGCGGTCCCATCGCCGCCACCTTCACCCCCGAAAACCTGCTCCAGACCTACGGCGGCCGCGTCGCCTACCTGCAAGAAGGCCAACGCATCGCCGGCCTGGAAGAAGAATGAAAAAAGGTTTCTCGGTAACTACTCAGCCGCAACTGATTCGCAACCCTGATCAAGGCGAGCAGAGGTGTTCGTTCTCTCCTCACTGTTGTATTCTGGGCGGTCGGGCCTTCGGCCCTCCCTTGTGCAGGGGCTGCGCCCCCGCAACGCCCCCCTACAAAAACATGCCTCACCGACCGTGTGCCTTCATCGCAACGTGTCGGCTGGCGAGCATGGTGGCGGCTGTACACCAGTTGCGTCACCAAGAGCCTGAATGGTTCCAAGGATGACTGGCTGGTAAAGCCCTGTGGCTAAGTATCTACGGTTTTTCTTAGCGACCCTTCGTAATTCATAAGAGGCGTTCTCCGCGTACTCGGCAGTTCACTAAAAACTAAAAACTGACTACTAGGGCCTTATGCTAGTTAGTGTTTGAAAAAAGTCCCCTGGTGAGATAACTTTGGAAGTCTCGACCAACCAAGGTAGCTCACCAGGAGGACCAAGCGAATGATAGCCCACTTTGACGACTTCTGTCTATGCGTGTATGTGCTCGTTGACGACATGTACAAGGAACTGGAAGAACATTTGAGACGACCGGGGCCGGAGCCTGAGTGTAGCGACAGTGAATTGATCGCGATTTGTCTCATCGGCGAATGTGTGGGATGGGATGTGGAAACAGAGTTACTCAATCATATGCAGGCACATCGGGATAAGTTTCCGATTTTGCCGGAGCAGAGCCGTTTCAATCGGCGGCGATGTAACTTGATGGGGGTCATCAATGAGATGCGACGCATGATGTTGGCCAGGACGGAACTCTACAGGGACGTGCATTGTGTAATCGATAGCCTGCCTATTCCAGTGGTTCAATTCCATCTGGCGCCACAAGCGCGCGCCAAATGGTCCGATTGGGGGGCCGATTATGGGCCCGTTCCCTCCAAGAAGATGATGATCTTCGGTTTCAAGCTGCATATGCTGATCACGATGGGTGGCCTCATTATCGACTTCGAGTTAGCTCCGGCTAACGAACGCGACTTGGCTGTCGGTCGCGAACTCCTTGCAGAACACGACAACCGCATCGTCATCGGCGACAAGGCCTACGTCAGTAAACCGGCAGCTGAGGAACTCTGGCAATACAATCGCATCCGTCTTCTCACCAAGAAGCGCAAAAACCAGAAAAAACAGATCCCGGCACACCTCTCTCGCCTCTACGACTCGGTCCGCCAAATCATCGAAACAGTCACCAGTCAACTCAACGCACAGTTCTCGATTGAAACCAACCACGCTCACACGCTCAGAGGCCTTTGTGCACGCTTATACACAAAATTGACCGCACATACCCTCTGCATTTATATCAACCGCCTCTTGGGCGTACCTGACTATCTGCAAATCAAGCAATTGGCCTTTCCCAACTAGCATAAGGCCCTACTAAGAACTAAGAGAAGCATGGCCAATAACCAAACACTGACTACAAATAACCGCAGTTCCGATCAACGCATCTGGCTCCTGATCGGCGCCACCGCGCTCATCGCGGCCCTGTTCGTCCCCTTCAGCCAGATCTTCCTCCACGTCGAGTACGACTACACCCTGCGCACCGTTGCCCTCGGCGGCGCTCTGCTCGGCATCGTCAGCGGCGTCCTCGGCTGTTTCGCCGTACTCCGCCGCCAAAGCCTGCTCGGTGACGCCCTCTCCCACGCCGCCTTGCCGGGCGTCGCGCTCGCCTTCCTGTTCGCCGGGCGCGACCTGGGCCTGCTGCTAATCGGCGCCGGCGTAACCAGCTGGCTCGGTGTCTTTTTCATCCGCCTTGTCACCAACACAACCCGCATCAAGCAGGACGCCGCCATGGGCATCGTCCTCGCTGCCTGGTTCGCCGCCGGCATCGCCCTCCTCGTCTACATCCAGGCGCGGCCCGACGCCAGCCAGGCCGGCCTCGACACCTTCATCTTCGGCCAGGCCGCCGCCATCGTCGAGCGCGACGTCCGCCTCATCGCCGTCGTCGGCGCCCTCTCTTTCATCGTTCTCGCCCTCTTCTGGAAGGAGTTCAAACTCATCACCTTCGACGCCGAATTCGCCGGCGCCAACGGCTTCCGTGTCAATATCCTCAGTATGGCGCTCTCCACCCTCATCGTCGTCGCCATCGTGCTCGGCCTGCAGCTCGCCGGCGTCATCCTCATGGTGGGCATGCTGATCGCATCCGGCATCGCCGCCCGCCAGTGGACCAACCAGCTCGGCCAGATGGTCATTCTCTCTGCCGTGTTCGGCGCATTCGCTGGAGGCGCCGGCGCCATCATCAGCGCCGTCGACGCCGACATACCGACCGGCCCGCTGATCGTAGTTGTCGCCTTCCTGCTCGTCGCCCTGTCGCTCGGTTTCGCGCCCGGCCGCGGCCTCGTCTGGACCCTCCTGCGCCGCCGCGCCGACCGCACCCGCTTCGCCGCCCAGACCATGCTGCAGGACCTCTATCACTACGCAACCGACCATGGTTCGGTCGACCTGGCCGCGCCCGAATCCTTTCTCTTCGGCGTCCGCGGCGCAACCGCCAAACTGGGCCTGCATCAGCTCCAGGCTCGCGGCCACGCCCAACGAAGCAACGGCGCCTGGATGCTGACCCCCGCCGGCATCGAAGCCGCCGCCCACGACGACCGCAACCACCAGCTCTGGGCCGTCTACCGCCAGTACGCCGACGACCTCGCCCTGCCCACTGTCGCCGAAGACCGCCAACAAGACATCGTCAACGCCCTGCCCCCCGCAGCTATCGCCAAACTCGAATACAAACTCGACACCATAAAACACGCCGCCGCTTCTTCAGCACAAGAACATTCGCTGCCCAATGCAGTTACTGACCACTAACCACTGACCACCGACCACTGCCCTTCAATGTTTCAACTCGAAGAACTCATCATCCATTTTCTACTCAACTTCGTCGCCCGCGAGGACCTGAACGCCTTCCTGCGCAATCCCCAGTACACCGCCACTCTGGTAGGCAGCCTCATCGCCGTATCCGGCGCGCTGCTGGGCACATTCCTGCTCCTGCGCGGTATGTCCCTCACCAGCGACGCCATCAGCCACACCGTGCTCCTCGGCATCGTCGTCGCCTTCATCCTCATGGGCTCCGTATTCGGAAAACATCCCGATCTCTCATCCGTCTGGCTCATCGTCGGCGCCGCCGCCGCCGGCGTGGCAACCGTCCTCCTCACCGAACTCATCTACCGCTCCGGCCTCGTCAAACAGGATGCCGCCCTCGGTCTCGCCTTCCCCCTCCTTTTCGCCATCGCCGTCATCCTCGTCTCCCGCGTCGTCAGCGACGTGCACCTCGACGAAGACGCCGTCATGGTCGGTGAAATCGGCGTCGCCTGGGCCAACACCAACAGCCACTGCCTCAACGACTGCGAAACTGTCACCATCTCGCCCGACGACCCCCGCGCCGAACTGACCCGCCAGTGCACAAACTGCCGCGACCTCGGCATCAGCCCCCGCGACGAAAAAGCCGAGTTCACCGAGATCTGCACCAACTGCGGCCACTACAGCCCGGCCCAGGCTTGGCAGGCCGGCTTCACCCAGCGGGAGCCAATCCTCGTCTTCTGGCCCAAATCGATCACCGTCATGGCCGTGCTGACACTGCTCACTGTCATCGTTGTCGTTCTGCTCTACAAAGAGTTGAAGCTCTCCACCTTCGACCCAACCCTGGCCGCCGCGCTCGGCTTCCGCCCCACCCTGCTGCACTACGGTCTGATGGTCATGGTCAGCCTCGTAGCCGTAGGCGCTTTCGACGCCGTCGGCTCGATTCTGGTCGTCGCCTTCTTCATCATCCCCCCCGCCGCCGCCTATCTGCTCACCGATCGCCTGCCCCGCATGCTCGTCTACAGTTCGCTCATCGGCGCGGCCGGCGCCTACACCGGCTACGATCTCGCCCGCGGCAACCTGCTCGGCGTGGTGCACGTCAGCGACATCCTCGCCGCGCTTAACAATCTCTTCGGCCTCGGCCTCAGCGAGCAATGGGACTCATCCATCTCCGCCTCAATGGTGCTGATGACCTTCCTCTTCTTCCTCGCCGCCTGGATTTTTTCGCCCAAGTATGGTTTAGTATCCACCATGCTGCGCCGCCGCAACCAGCGCCGCAGCTTTGACGACCAGGTCGTCCTCGGCCACATCCATCGTCACCAGGGGCACGCAGCCGAGAGCGATGAACTGACCGCCTCGACGCTCTACCGCCATTTCCGCTGGTCGCCCGCCAAAATGGAGAGCACCCTGCGCCAGTTGCGCGCCCGCAATCTCGTCCAAATCGAGGCCGACCAAGTCTCCCTCACCGACCGCGGCGAGACCCACGCCCACCAGTTCAGAAAGACCCAGCTAACCAACGAAAGCGTTGGAGAACTATCCACATGACAAAACTGAACCCCGCCGCCGACACGGCCGCTCCGGACGCGACCGCGCCGGCCCTGCCCGCCACCGCGCTCGGCCTTACCGGCTACTTCTTTATCGGTACCGCCGCCGTTCTCGTCCCCTCCGTGATGCCCTTCATCACATCCGAGTATATGGCCACAGGGCTGACCCTGGCCGCCATCGGCTTCATCTTCCCCGCCCGCGCCGTCGGCGGCATTTTCGGCAACCTCCTGGCCGGTGTCACCTCCGATCGTCTCGGCTACAGCAAACTGGTCTGGATAGCGGCCCTCGCGCTGGCGGCCTCCATGGCCCTCACAGCCGCCGCCCGTCCCTGGCTGCTCTTCCTCGCCGGCTTTGCCCTGATCAGCATCGTTCAGTCCTCCCTCACCACCGGCATCAACGCCATGGTCGCTGACGCCAACCGCGCCAGCCGTGCCCGCGCCCTCAACGTCTTGCACGGCGTCTATGCCGTCGGCGCAACCATCTCGCCGCTCGTCTTCGGCCTTATCCTCGAGCAGGGCGTACCCTGGCGCTGGGCCATGGCCGCAACCGGCCTGCTCTGGTTCGTCTATGGCCTGGGCGCCTTCCTTCTGTACCGCACCGTCTACCCGCCGCCGGCTTCCGCCCCCGCACCCGCGGCCGATGAACCAGAACCGGACTCCGAACAAAAAAAGACCCCGCAGAACGGGGCCAGAACATCTTTCCTTTCTTCATCATGGGACACGCTACGCGACGTCCTCTACTCCAATTTGGTCATGTTGCGCAACGTAGGCTTTCTGTCCCTCTTCCTGATCTCCTTCATTTACAACGGCGTTGCCTTCAGTCTGCTCGGCTGGGTCGCCGTCTTTATGCAGGAGTCCGTCGGCTTCTCCATCTTCTCCTCAATCTCCATGATCTCCGTCTTCTACGTCGCTCTCACCGCCGGCCGTTTCCTCTGCGCCGCCTACGCCGAGCGCCTGGGCTACGCCGCCACCCTCCTCATCCTCGCTGTCGGCCTCGCCCTCACCTACCCGCTCGTCGTCTTCAGCACAACCGCCGCCCCGCTCGTCATCGGCATCTTTCTCACCGGCCTCACTCTTTCCGGCCTCTTCCCCACCGCCCTCGCTTTCGGCACCCGCCTCTACCCCCAGCAAAGCGGCGCCGTCACCGGCATCCTCAACGTCGCCATGATCGCCGGCTCCATGCTCCCGCCCCTCTGGACCGGCCTCTTCTCCGACATCTGGAGCTTCCAAACCGCCCTCGGCATCAACTACTCCATGGCCTTCCTCCTCCTCGTCGTCTGCCTCTACCTCGCCCGCCTCGAGCGCCAAACTGCAAGAACCAATGAGTAAGACCGGACGCCGCCAACGGCTTTAATCTATATGGGCGGTCGGGCCTTCGGCCCTCCCTTGTGCAGGGGCTGCGCCCCCGCAACGCCCCCCTCCAAAACCACGCCTCGCGACCAGTACGCCTTCTTCGCAGCTGTGCGCCTCGCCAACAGTGCGGCCGCTCTCAACCAATTGCATTACGAATAGGCCTGAATGGCGGGAGCATTGAAGGATTGGTCAAGAAAGGCAAGGATTGACCATATGAGGCACTTCAATTGAGGAGAATGGTATCAAAGCCCCGCGAAACTAGCCCTGTCCATCCTCCAATCCCAGTACCTCGTACTAGTGGGGTCACTAAAAACTAACAACGCTAAACTGGAGGCTGACCAGTCCTGATCCAGACAGTGTCTGCCCAAAAGCTTGGGATACACCTACTAACGATTCACCACTTCGGAATAGGGCTTCTCTGGCGTACGTTCCAGTTTTCTGCAGGTTTCAAGGTAATCATCGACCGCTTCTTCAAAAGCAGCACGCAGTTCTGCAACGGAGTCACCGTGGAAACCTACGATATCATTGATATCCGCAATATGACCAACAAAGCAGCCGTCGTCCTCACTATACTCAATTCGCGCAGCATATCCTTTGAAGCTCATTGTGTTCATGGCATTATTCCTGCTTTTTCTAGAAAGCGTCGAGCATCACGCACTTGGTATGGCTTTGCCTCTTTCTGAGGATGGGGACGATGAAAGGTGGCGACAACGTCGTTCAGTTCAAACCGCACGCGCGAACCCCTCCCTTCAATCGATTTTGCACCAACCGCCGCGAATAACGCTTCAATTCGTCTCCATTCCAGCGTCGTTGGAACTGGTTGCCGGAAAATTTCGTTCAGAGTTCCTCGGTGCCGTCTATTCATTCATCCCTGGTTATCCCCTGCATAAACCTTTGAAGGACCTCTAGAAAACAGGAACCCGTTTGAAACCTCTGTCTCCTGTTACAAAGATGCAATTGGAGTGCAAGAGCTTTGTCAATTCTCACGAAGTTCGCGAGCTTTCTGTACAGCCTAGGTTCTGTATCAGCCACCTAATTATACACCGCTCCTCCTAGAACGCTTTCTCAAACTCCCCGATCTCCTCCCCCCCATCCAGCACCCCGATCTCCATATGAAACTCCCGCACCTCGCCCGGCTCAATATAGTTTAGATAGCCCTCCCTGCGGTTCCACGCCCGCCCCAGCATACTCACATTGCCCGGCTCCACACCCGTCACATAAGTACCGCGATGGAAATGCTGCCACTGATTCACCAGCGGGATCTCCGCGATCGGGAACTTCCAATACAGCCCCAGCCCCAACCCATCATTGACCATCCCCACATGCACGTTCCCATCCGCATCAGCGATCGGCCTGTGCACAAAAACATCGTCATGGTCGTCATCCCCCGGCCCCTTCGCCACCTGATACACCTCCGGACCGACCTCCTTGTCCTCCAGCCATTCCGTCGTCTTCTCACTGTTGATCAGCAGCCGCGTGCCGCTGTCCAGCACCGGAAATCCCGGATTACAGTGATAAACAAACATCAGCGGCGACGGGTCCACGCTCAGATTCTCGATCCGGTCGTAAATATGAATCGACTTCTCGCCCAGCACCGTCGAAATCTCCCGCGTCAGTTCCAGGTTCGTCCCGAAAACCACCGCCTCCCGCATCTTCCCATGAATGCGCACCACATACTGCTCCCCTTCCCAGCCCGCATTCGCGACCACATTCTTGGCCGGCAGAAACGCCAGTCGCCCATGCAGCCCCAGTTCCTCATTCTCCTCCTCCGGGTCCACCTCCGGATGTCCCGTAAACGTCATCCCACAGCTGACAGTAAGGCCGCCAAAAAAGCCCCGCAGCCACCCGTTCCCCTGCGGCTCATAAAAGGCCGGCCCGACATCGCCCGAACTGCTGCGAAAGCACAACGACATCCCCTTATAATGCGCCGACGCAATATCCAGTGCCCGCCCTGGCAACACCGAAAAGCACAGCCCCGAAGCATTAAACACCTCAATCAAATCCGATCCCCGCTCAATCCCCTCCACCAGCTCCGCCTTCCGCGTCCCTGCCAACTGGGACATATCCCCAACCCGGTCCAACAGCTCCCGCCGACTATACTCACGTCCGAATAGGGTTGTCATGCTCCCTTCCTTTCTGTGGGTGAATTTTGGCCCACAATAGCACAGCGTCTAGGCACAGGCAAAGCGGTCACAGATAAAGAAAGTTTGGATCCGGCCCTGGCCAAGTGGTCGTCTGACGAAAGTATGGTGGCCTGTAATCCCATAAGAGCCATGAACACAACCTCCCTTTCCCCGTGCTCAATATCGTCGCACCGCCAATCACAGCCCAGCCCCCCAATCCCCCCCCCCAAAAAATTTCACCATCCAGACAACCGCCCCACCACACCTACCCTCCCAAAACCGGCAGAAAAACCTCCCAAAACCGGTCCATCTGAACCAAGTATCCCCCACCAATAGCAGCTAAACTTTAAGCACGTCTGCAGCCTGCCTGGGTCAACCGAGCCCGCGGTCAGATCCCACCTTCACCAAGCCAGATACGGGTGATCTACACACAACCTATCGCCATCACACCGAACGCCTTGGAGTTGCCTGCGGACAGGAACATCTTCAGCGGGACAGAGGTCATCCACGACCAGTCCCTGCACTCGACAAGGAGTGAGAATGATAACAGTCAAATTCGCTGCCCTGCTCGCGGCCCTCGTAATCGGCTGCACAAGCGTCAGCAGCGTCGCCAGCTACTACCTCAACGCTTTCTGGTTCAAAGCCGACGAACCCTATGTCTACCCATGCCAGGAGTCGGGAACCGCAGACAACTGCCTCGAATACACCGACGCACCCGTACCCGATGGCGCACAGCTTTACTACAGCTGGCCTTCCATCGACCCTACCCACATCCGCTACCAGCCCCAGAGAAGCTGCGTGCTCGACTTCCTCTACCATGACCCCCTGCCCCCGGGAACACTGCGAGGAGAAAACTGATGATAAGAACTACAATTCTGCTGGCGACAGTGCTGCTCAGCCTCACTTTCGGTGGCATAGCGGGACGCAAATACTTCACCTATGTCCTCTACGTCGGCATAGAACCCATACTCTATCCCTGCCCCTACGACGAATCGCCATTTGCCTATTACCCATGCACCTTCCAACCACAACAGCCGGAACACGAGATCGCAGCCTGGTGGCACGGGTGGCCAGCCCGAGACGACCAGCCTACAGTCCCCCAGCCCAGCGGAAACTGCCTGCGCGACATCTTCTTCTTCGACCATCTGCCGTCTCCTCTGGCCACTGACAACTGACCCGCTCTCCGGGCCCCGCACCAGCGCCTCAGACTGAAACGGGGCCCACGCGGCTCTTCCCCTCGAGACCGCCCAGCGCCCGGACAACAAAGAGCCGCGCAAACAGCCCGCCTTCGTATCCATCGCAACGAAACTAAGCCGTGTCCAGTAGCCTGGACGTAATCCTGGCCATCCCTAAGTTCCCAAGAATCACAGTTCAGACAACGTTAACCCAGATCCATCTTTTTTCGATGTTGACACACCCGCAACCCTTGTGTATACTGTGCCCCAACCTCACAAAAGTGGGGCGAAGCGGCCCGGCAGGACCTCCAAAAACCTCGACGGCCCTTCATCTGTTAGCAAGCAGTTGTCAAAGCCTGACCTATGCCCCGACATAGCAGGCTGAGAAGGAGCACAAGGAAATGCGTATTCTAACGTATGACCAACCCAGTCGGGCGGCCTCGCCCGGCAGACAATCCAATCGTTCCCAGACTACCAAGATTGTCACCTCCTCCTCCTCTAGCTGCTTGTGTATGACCTCCTCCTGTTGTTGCTCCTGTACTTGTAGTTAATTCCCTGACAGGCTCATCCAACATAAACGTGCGTCAACCCTGCGTGGACAGGGCTACCCAATTCCAGACGCATTTGTCCGCGATGAGCGCCCGCTAACACTTCTCTACAAAACAGAAAAATTCCCATATCCGTAGCCCCGTTGCCGTGGCGTGCCGATCTTTCTTATGCGCTACCACCTAACCAGTGCGCAGGCAACCCAAAAAGACCGTCACCGTGGCTTTGGATAGGAGCAAATACAGAGGAACTGAACGTGATTGCACTCGCGCAGGAAACTTTCTCATTTGATAACTGGCAATTGGCCTCTATCAACCAGTTCAATAAACGCCTCGAAGAAAAATCCGCCGAAGAGATTCTGGAGTGGGCGATCGAGCAGTTCGGTGAAGGCTTTTCAATCGGCTCAGCCTTCGGCGCCAGCGGCATGGCCCTGATCGACATCGCCATGCGCATCAACCCCGATGTAGACATCTTCTACATCGACACCGACTACTTCTTCCCCGAAACCCTGGCCCTGATCGACCGCGCCCAGCGCCACTACAACCGCCCCTTCCGCCGCGTTTCGCCGGATATGAGCGTCGCCGAGCAAGAGCGATCCCACGGCCCCGACCTCTACCGCAGCAACCCGGACAAATGCTGCAATATCCGCAAAGTCGTGCCGATGGCAGACGCCCTCCAGGGCAGCACCGCCTGGGTATCGGCCCTGCGCCGCGACCAGTCGCCAACCCGTGCCGGCACGCCGATTCTGCGCTGGAACGATAAGTACAATGCCGTCAAGATTGCGCCCCTGGTTCGCTGGAGCGAAGCCGACGTCTGGGCTTACATCCGTTGCCACGACGTCCCCTACAACGAACTGCACGAACAGAACTACCCCAGCATCGGCTGCTGGCCCTGCACCCAGGCCGTCCAGCCCGGCGATGACCTGCGCGCCGGCCGTTGGGTCGGGCTGTCCAAGCTCGAATGTGGCCTCCATCAGGCCTGACCGCAGTTCTTGGTTGTCAGTTCTCAGTTTTTAGCGACCGCCGCGATTGCCCGTTAAGAACTGAAAATGCTAAACTGAATAATATATGAACGGCGTAGTCCTCATCGGCCACGGCAGCCTGCACAGCGATAGCGGCGCGTCCATGATCCGGCTCGCCGCCCGCCTGCGCGAACGCGGCGTTGCGCCAATCGCCGAAGCCGGCTTCCTCAACTTCAGCCGCCCCACCATCGCCGAAGCCGTCGCAAAATGCGTGGCCGCAGGCGCAACCTCCGTCACCGTCCAACCCTATTTCCTCATCGACGGCGTCTATGTCCAGCAGGACCTGCCCGTCGATATCGCCAAAGTCGCCGCCCAGTTTCCCGACCTGACCATCCGTGTCGCCGCCTGTCTAGGCTTCCATGAAAAGCTGGCCGCCATCGCCCTCGAGCGCCTGCAGGCCGTCGATCAGGAGCCGAACACGTCCAACGGGACACAGGCCGCCCTCCTGGTCATGGCCCACGGCACGCCATTGGAGTACGCCAACGAGCCGGTCAGACGGATGACCGCCTGGCTGCACCAAAAGACCCGCTATTCTCTTGCCGCCGCGGCCTACCTCGACTGCAACAAGCCCCGCATCGCCGACGCCGTAGACGACCTCGCCGCCCAAGGCGCGCGCAAAATCGTCGCCCTGCCCTATTTCCTTCACCGCGGCCGCCACCTGCGCCAGGATCTGCCCCAGCTCCTGGCCGCCGCCCGCCAGCGCCATCCAATCCTCACAATCATCGAAGCACCCCACCTCGACTACGACCTCCGCCTCGCCGACGTCATCACCGACCGCCTCAACGAGCAGCTGCTCTGACTGCTTTGGTTCTATCCGTCAGCGACCTCCGCTTCCTCGCACTAGCGGGCTAAGCTATCCCCTATCCCCTGCCGTTCCCCTCCTTGCGCTTACGGGCGAAGCCGTCGACAATGTTGCAAACACCTTAGCTGTCCGCGCCCGCAGGCCTCCCTCCCGCACAGTGGCGCAATCGCCGCCGGCAA
This sequence comes from Caldilineaceae bacterium, assembly GCA_965116395.1. Taxonomy (GTDB): domain Bacteria; phylum Chloroflexota; class Anaerolineae; order Caldilineales; family Caldilineaceae; genus Bin5. Next base: position 1,349,783 of record OZ220684.1, on the reverse strand, counting down.
CAGACCCGAGGAGCAACACCATGACAAGAACTGTCGACTTCTCTCCCAAGCCGATCTTCTCCCTCGAGGACACCGGACGGCAGATGCCTCCCGTTGGCCTGATCTCGCCGGCGCGCTACGTGCAGGGGCCGGACCTGCTCGACCATCTCGGCCGTTTCTTGTCAATAGTCCCCAGCACACGACCCGCTGTCTACATCAGTCCCGGCGGCCTGCGCCGCCACGGCGACCAACTGTTGGACGGCCTTAGCGCCATGCAAATCGAAGCCGCCGTCGAGATATTCGAGGGCGAGTGCTCCCACTCCGAAATCGAGCGCGCCACCGCCAGCCTGCAGGCACAGAACATACCTTTCGACAGCCTGATCGCCGTCGGCGGCGGCAAATGCCTCGACGCTGGCAAATGCGTCGCCGACCGCCTTGAAATACCCGTCGTCATCTGCCCCACCATCGCCTCCACCGACGCGCCCTGCTCTGCCCTGTCGGTCGTCTACACCGACGAAGGCATCGTCCACGGCGGCGAGTCCTTCCCGGACAGCCCCGCGCTGGTGCTGGTAGATTCGCAGCTGATCGCGGCCGCGCCCGTACGCTACCTCGTTGCCGGCATGGGCGATGCGCTCGCCACCCGCTACGAAGCCCGCACCTGCTACCGCAACCCCGCCGGCCGCGCCGTCATCGGCAGCCGGCCCACCATCGCCGCTCAGGCCATCGCCGAACTGTGCGCACAGACCGTCTTCGATGATGGCATTGCCGCCGCCGAAGCCAACTATCGCGGCGAGGTCGACCCCGCGCTCGAGCGCGTGATCGAAGCCAATACGCTGCTGAGCGGCATCGGCTTCGAAAGCGGTGGTGTCACCGCCGCCCACGCCGTTGCCATGGGCTTCACCCGCCTGCCCGTCGCACGCGAAAACTACCTGCACGGCGAAATGGTGGCGATGGGCCTGCTCACCCAGCTGGCACTGGAGCAGTCCACTGACGAGTGCGTCCAGGTCGCTCGCTTCTGTGCTGAGGTCGGCCTGCCCACCCATCTGGCCCAACTCTCCCTCGACACCGCGGCCGATGGCCCCGCTCTGCAAGCGGCCATGGCCGCCAGTGCCGAGACGCCCCTGATGGATAACGTGCCCTTTGACGTAACGCCCGAAAATACCTGGGCCGCGCTTTTGCAGGCAGACGAGATCGGCCGCGCCGCCACCGCTGCCGTCGGCGACCAGGCCTACCGCCGTATGCGCGCCTGATCCGTTTATCTTCAGCAATCACCGTCTCTAGCGCGCCCTTCCCGAACAGGCACGCATCCGCTGGCCCTTGTGCAAAACGCCCGTACCGCTATAATGGATCCATCGCTACTCGACGGGCGCGTCGATCCCTCCTACTCGCATGCGCGTGTCCGCCTCTCCCGTAAAGGTGAAATCTACAGATGCCACGCACCCGTTTTATCACCCTGGACGAAGCCGCAGCCCTCATCCCCGACGCAGCGACGGTAGCCGTCAACTCGTCCAGCGGGCTGCTCTGCCCCGACGCCCTGCTGCGCGCTGTCGGCGAACGTTTTGTGCAAGATGGCCATCCACAAAATCTGACCACCATTCACCCAATCGCCGCCGGCGACATGTACGGCATCGACGGCATCGACCACATCGCCCGCCCCGGTCTGCTGACGCGCGTGATCGCCGGCTCACTCCCCTCGGGCCCGTCGTCGATGGAGTCGCCCGCGATCTGGCGCATGATTTACGAGAACAAAGTCGAAGCCTACAACATTCCCAGCGGCCTCATCTTCCACCAGCTGCGCGAGGCCGCGGCCAAGCGCCCCGGCATCCTCACGCAACTGGGCATGGACACCTACCTTGATCCCCGTCGCCAGGGCGGGCGCATGAACGAGCGCACACAAACAGATATTGTTCAGCTGGTGGAATTCGATGGCCAGGAATGGCTCTACCTGCGCGCCCTGCACCCGGACGTCGCACTGATCCGTGCAACGACGGCCGACGAATTGGGCAATCTGACCTTCGAGCGCGAGGGCGCCTTTCTTGGCGCCTACGATGTCGCCCTCGCCGCGCATAACAATGACGGCGTCGTCATCGCCCAGGTCGAGCGTCGCGTCGCCGCCGGCACCCTGTCCGCCCAGGAAGTGCGCGTGCCCAGCGTACTCGTCGACGCCGTCGTGGTCGTACCTGACCCAATGCAGACCACCCAGACCGACTACGACCCGGCCATCAGCGGCGAGGTGCGCGTCCCGCCCGACAGCTTCGAGCTGGCCGAGTGGAGTCTGCAAAAAGTGATCGCCCGCCGCGCTGCCCTCGAACTCCGCGATGGCGAAGCGGTCAATCTCGGCTTCGGCATCTCCGCGCTGGCGCCGCGTGTTCTCCTCGAAGAAGGCCTGGACGGGGCCGTCACCTGGGTGATCGAGCAGGGCCCCGTAGGCGGCATGCCGCTGCAGGGCTTCCAGTTCGGCTGCTCCGCCAACACCCAGGCCATCATCCCCTCGCCCGACCAGTTCAGTTATTTCCAGGGCGGCGGCTTCGACCGCTGCTTCCTCTCCTTCATGCAAATCGACCGCGAGGGCAATATCAACGTCTCCCGCCTGGCCGCCCGTCCCCACGTGACCGCCGGTGTTGGCGGTTTTGTAGACATCACCGCCAACGCCAAGAACGTCGTCATCAGCGGCACCTACACCGCTGGCGCCCGCCTCGACGTTGCCGATGGCCGCCTGCGCATCGAGCGCGAAGGCAGAGTGCGCAAGTTCGTCAACGAAGTGGAACACGTCACCTTCAGCGGCCGTCGCGCCCGCCAAACCGGCCAGAACGTCGTCGCTGTCACCGAGCGCTGTGTCCTGCGCCTCGATGCCGAAGGCTGGACCGTCATCGAGATCGCGCCCGGCGCCTCCCTCGAAGAGGACGTTCTCGCCCAATGCGAATTCCCACTGGCCGTAGCGCCCGACCTGCGCGAAATGGAGCCCCGCCTCTTCCAGCCTGAGCGAATGAATTTGGTTTTACAAGAGAGTGTTTGAGTACAGGACAGTCGTAGTGAACTACCGCGTCCCAGTGGGGTTACTAAAAACTAAAAACCAGAAACTCTCAGTACGCTCCCTCCCCGCCCAATACCTTCGGAATCGTGCGCAGCAGAATCCCCAGATCCAAAGTTAGGCTCCAATTCTCCGCGTAGTATATATCGAGCAAAACCATCTCATCGAAGGTAAGATCGCTGCGTCCGCTGACCTGCCAAAGCCCCGTCATTCCCGGGCTGACCGACAGCCGCCTGCGGTGCCAGTCCTTATACTGGGCAACCTCATCCGGCACGTTCGGGCGCGGCCCGACAAGGCTCATCTCCCCCCGCAGAACATTGATCAGATTCGGCACCTCGTCCAGGCTAAAGCGGCGCAGTATGCGCCCTACCGCCGTGCGGCGCGGGTCATCCCGCATCTTAAAGAGCGGCCCCGACGCCTCATTCAGTTCGGCCATCTCATCAAGTTGTGCATCGGCATCAGCGGTCATCGAACGAAACTTGAAAATCTTGAACGGGTGCCCGCTGCGACCTATGCGCGTCTGGGAATAGATAATCGGCCCCGGTGAATTGAAGCGGACCGCAAGCGCAATCAGCGCGCCCAGCGGCAACCCAACGGCCAACAAGACCGTCGCCGCGGTCACATCCAGCGCCCGCTTGACGAACAGATTCCAGCCCGCAATCGATACCGCCCGCGTCGTGATCAGCGGAATTCCGTCGAGCCGCTCCACCTGCATCTGGTTCTTCGTCAACTGGAAAAAGTCCGGCACGATCTGCGCCTCGACACCGTTCTCTTCACAAAGATGAAGCAGGCGCGCCACAGTCCGGTGACTCCGCCAAGGCAAGCAAATGATAGTAGAGTCGATGTCATGGTTCTGCAATATCTCGTAAAAGTTGGTCAGCGGTCCCAGCGCCTGAAATCGACCAATATCCGTCTGATTGATGCTCGGATCGTCATCCAGAAAGCCGACCAGCTCGTACCCGAGGCTGGGACGAGCCGCAATTGTGCGCATGACCATCAGCCCCACTTCGCCCACACCCACCAACACCACGCGTTCCAGACCGAGTCCCTGATTGCGCATATAGCCGCGCACCGCGTAGATCACCGCACGGCTCATGCCCAACAGCAGCGTGACCAGCACAGCCGTGTACAGGAAGATTAGACGGCTATAGGAGAGTTGCCCAAACGCCAGGTTCAGCACGATCAGAACGACAACGCCAATCGTTGTCGCGCTGGCAATAGCGTAGACCTCCTCTATCCAAAGGCGGCCACGCCTGTATTCGTAGACTCTGGAAAACTGAAACGAACAGAACAGGAGAAAGACCAGCGCCAGCCCGAACGGCACATAGGTGATCAGTTCGGTCTGGTTTGCCGGATCGACGGTCAGGAACCACTGCGCTTGGTAGCGCAGCCAGTAGGCCAGAACAAAAGCCACAACGATCAGAAGCAAATCACTGATGCGCAAAAGGGCCGGGCACCAGTTCGCCGGAATCCGCGCGAGCAGGGCAATCACTCTATTGCCGTCCAGAGAGCCTGTTTCCCCGTTGCTCGCCCGCCGCACGTCGCGGGTCTGCTGGGATGCCTGGTGGCCTCTGCGCTGTTTCATCTGTATTGTCGTCATCGGCGTAAATTAAGTGGCCAGTGGCCCGCGGTTAGCGATTTGTAGGTCGTGGTCTGTACTGTCCACTACCCTCCATTTACTGCAGTTTCGTACACGTCGATCGTTTCAGCGGCGGCCCGCTCCCAGGAAAACTGCTCCGCCTGTCGGGGTCCGTGCTCCCGCAACGAATCGGCGACGCCATGCTCCAAAAACAGGCGCTCAAACGCGTCTTGCAGAGCCGCCTGATCCTGCGCCGGCACGATTAGCGCCGCATCGCCCGCAACCTCCTGCAGGCTCGGCGCGTCGCTGCAAATCACCGGTGTCCCCGAAGCCATCGCCTCCAGCACCGGCAGCCCAAACCCCTCAAACAGACTGGGATAGACGAATCCGCTGGCCGCGTTGTACCACAAACATAACTCCTGCTCCGGTAGGAAACCCGGAAAGTATACGACCGGCTCCTGTTCGGACGGTGTCCCTGACTCGTCTGAAGTCAGACCCAATTCGCTGACCAGCCGGAAAATCTCCTGATAGTGCCAGCCTCTTGCTCCAGCCAACACCAACCCTACATCCCGCCCAGTCGCACTGCCCGCCCGCCAAGCCGCAAAAGATCTCAGCAGATGGGGCAAGTTCTTGCGCGGCTCTAGCGTGCCAACATACAGCAGAAATCTCGCCGGCAGCCTCATTCGCTCACGAAAACCGGACACCTCGTCAGTGGGTAGAGGCCGGAACTGCTCGCCGACCCCATTATACACCACCTCCACGCGCCGGCTGTCCACCCCGAATTCCGTCCGCAAGTCGGCGGCCGTCTGCTTGCTGACCGCGATCACCCGCTTGGCCCGGTGGACGCTCGCCCGGCACAGATTGGTTAGGTAGAGCCGCTTGTGGAGGGGGAATCGGTCCGGCAGCCTAACAAAACTGAGGTCGTGGACGGTAACCACGCCCGGCGCCTTCATAACCAGCGGCAGCGTATTGACCAGACCATGTACCAGATCCCCCTGGCCGTTCCACGCAGCCGCGGGCAATGCCGTCTGTTCCCAGACGATGCGGGGCAACGGCGCCGCGGCCGGCCAGCGCGTATAGCGCAATTCCAACCCCGTGCAACCCTGGGGGGAGCGAAAGTCGCGGTCGTTGACAAAGGCAGTCAACTGATGCCCGCCCGCCTCTGCGGCAAACGCAGTCAACAAGCTGCGGCAATAGTTGCTGACCCCGGCGCCCCGGTAATTGCTGCCCGTATGCAGTAGCTGGGCGTTGACGACGACTTTCATGGTCAATGGCTATTGTTCTGAGGCTAGCGGCCATTGGCCACTGCTGTGTAAGCTGCCACCGTCTGGCGGGCGATCTCTGCCATTGTGTATTGGGCCAGCACCCGCTCCCTCCCCGCAACTGCCAAGCACTCTCGCGCCGCTCGATCCTGCATCAGCCGCTGCAGCTGGGACCGCAGCGCTTCAACATCCCCCTCCGGGAAGATAACACCGGCACTGCCTATGACGTGGGGGATCTCGCCGCTGTCACTTCCTAGCACCGGTACCCCGCAGGCCATCGCCTCGATCAGCACCCGTCCGAACTGCTCCTTCCAGTTTGGCCGCGTGAGGCTGGGCAGCACCAACAGGTCGAGTGAGCGGTAGAAATCCGGCATCTCCGCGCTGGGCAATTTTACGCCTAGCGTGACCCGGTCTTCGATGCCGACCTCAACAGCCAGTTTCCGCAGCGCTTCCAGCTCCTCTCCGCTGCCCACCAGCGTCAACCGCCAGTCGCCTTCGAGTCCGGCGCACGCCCGCATCAGCAGGTCCAGCCCCTTTTCGGGCAACAGCCCCCCAGCGTAGCCGATATGAAACTCTTCGGACTGAGAAGTGAGGATTGAGGAGCGCTTCAACGACTCGTTATTCTCTCTGCGCTGCGTCCCCTCTTCCTCGCCAGCCTCCGTCTGCGGCCGGAATATGGTCGGGTCTACGCCAAACTGCGGCAACACCACGATCTCGCCCCCATAGCCCTTGTGAACAAGAACCTCGCGGGCCTCGGCATTCCCGGCGATGGCGACCGCACAGGAGCGGTATACCGTGCGCTCAAACCAACTGAAAGGCGGCGGATAGCGCCGCAGCAGGTTTTGCCAGGTAAAGAAGAGTGGCTCCGCTCCCACCGACCGTGCCGCCCGCACACCGAGAAGCGTAGCCAAATTATATGGCTCCTCATCCACATGCACAACCTCCGGTTTCAACTCCCGCAGCTCCCTTACCAGAGTGGGATAAAAGTGCATATGATACGCGCCGTTGAATAGGAGGGGAATCGTACGAAGTTCGTAGCCCACAGTATGCAGCCGTTCAGCCCGTTGCGTACCCCGCCGGTCCCGCCAACTCGGCGGCACCAGCACCGTCAGCTCCACCCCCAGCCGGGCGATCTCCTCCGCCTTCCTCTGATACGCGCCCACCACGAGCGCCTTGCTGATCAATACAACGCGCAATCGATTCTCCCTGTGCCTGGTGGATAATGGCTGGCCGCCAGTAAGCTCGTTCTACTTGCCGTCCCCTGATTATAGCGGAGGCGCGCGCGGCGCTCAAGAGCGGAGAGGGGGAAAGTGGTCCCGATTTTGGGCCAATTGCGCGGACAAGTGTCAGGGCGCCGGCCTAAATGTCCGCCCCGTCCAAAATGTCGCAGCAATCAAGATTTTGCAGAGCAAAATCTTGATTGCGCAGGATGTCGGGCGCAATAGGTTGGCAGCGCTTCATCTTCAATGGAGCAGGTCCAGCGTGGCTGCTGGGCGGTTATGCAGTCACAAATTCAAGCGTGGAGAGTTTCAGATCGGTGCAGCGTTTCAAGAGATAGAGTATCTCGACACTCACCACTTGGCTGGCTTTTCCGTGGTCAAGACAAATGGGAACACATCGGTCGCTGATACGTGGCCGCAAAACCGAACCCCGAGAGCATGGTGGATCCTTCGCCTACCCACCTGAACTCTGGGTCCATTCTTTAAGTTCCAGCCACACCAAGGACCAAGCTCCCCTCACCCCAAACTCCATTCACACGCATACACCACCAGCCCCAACTTACGCGCCACCGCCAGCGAAGCCCCATTCGCCCACGAGGTACTGTAAAGCGGAATCCGCCCCGACGCCCGCACCGCCAGTGCCCACCCCGCCGTAACCTGCGGACCGAGCCCCCGTCCCCGAAAGGCTTCCGCCGTCTCCAACCCGGCCTCCGCCGCCGCGTCCGAACGCCGTGAACAGAAGCAGACACTCACCGCATCGCCATCCTCCACCACCGCCACTATCGGCGCCCGTCCCGGAATCTCGGCATCGGTCCACCCCGAAAAGTGGCGCGCAAGCAACCGCACATCCTCTACAAGGACGGTGGCAACAGGCTGTTCAACTGTTTCGGGGAAAGCAAACGCCAGCCCGGAGTATACTACTCCCCCTGCCAGCGCCTTGTACCGCTCCGCATGCACCGGAGTGTCGCGGAAATCCGCAACCGGCGGCTCTTCGCGGGCCAGACCGGCAAACTCCTCCGCGATCTCCTTCCGCAGGTCCGCCCGCACAGCCCAAACGCAACTCGACCTTCCGCGAATAAGCGCGAAAAACGGTCCTGGATCCGGGTCCGGCTCCCGTGTCCCAAGGATACGCCCGGCGCCATCAAGCAAGAACAGAATACGTAGGTGATTGTCTGGTGTGCTCATAGGACAACCGCAGCGCCGTCAATGTCTCCCGCCAACTGCACCACCTTCACAGATCGACCGACCGCAGCAGATCGCGCATCTGGATCGTCTCCGACAGCGTGTCGACCTCGTTGCAACCCTCCCAATCGACCCACACATACTCGACGCAGATGTAGCCCCCGTAACCAGAATCCCGCAGCGCCCGCACCACGCGTGGGTAGTCGATCACATTGTCTTGGATCAGCGACTGCAAACGGTTCGTATGCCCCCCGCGCGCGTGAAAATGGGAGGTGTGCGGGATCAATGTTTCGCTCTCGTCGTCGCTGATCGCCCGATAAGCGAAATGCGAATAGTCCAGTGTCAGCGTCAATCCCGGTGTCATCTCCAGCATGCGGTGCGTCTGCTCCGGCGTGCGCGTCACAGACTCGACGTTGGGCTCCACCGCGCACACACATCCCGCCGCCTGCGCCAGCTCCACCCGCCACGCCAGCTCCTCGCACGCTCGCTTCAACGAAGTCTCGTAGGATTCGCCCTCCCACGGCAGCCCCGGCTCGATCGAGATATGGGTGGCGTTACAACGCAGCGTAAACTCGACCACGCGCGCGAACAGATCGCGCGCCTGGCGGCGCTCCTCCGTGTCGGGATGGTTTATCGCCAGCGCCGGTAACCCCGGACCGGAGGCTTGAAAATAGACATCGGCAATCTCCAACCCCTTGTCCTGGACCCGGCTCGTCAGATCGCGCGCCGACGCCGCCATATTAGGCATTACATGGCTGGGATAAATGTGGGAGCGGTCCTCAAACAGGCCAATATCCACACCTTGAAAACCCATCATCGCGATCAGCTTCAGAACGTCGTCGTGCGGCAACAGCGGAAAAGTGAAATCTGCGCACGAAAGCTTAAGTTCCATCTTGCAACTCCTTCTTCGGTTGGAGAAAACTGCACCGACCACCGACCACTAACCGCCTGCCTCAATATGAACGACAATGTCGTGGCTGAACGGCGCCAGTTCGATTCCCGTTTCACCACCGGCAAGGGCCAGCCTCTGTCCCGTATACCTTCCCTCCGCCGGCGAATAGAGTCGGGCTGAATAACCGCCCGCCGGCAACGTGAAAGCCAGGAGTCCGTGGCATGGCTGTCCCAGCCCGGAATCATCCACCTCCCGTTGATCCGCCACATAAACGACGTATGCCCGCCCCGGTTGACCCAGCGTGAGCGCAATCGTATTGTCCGGCGTCTCGCAGGCAAAGTCCGGGTCCGGCTCCATCTGCACGAAATCGACCCCGTGAATGAACGCCGACAGATTCTTCATCCAACTGCGGATCATCGCCTGCGAGGCCGGCGTACCCGCCTCCTGCCCCCCGGCCTGGATCGAAAAGTCGATCATGTTGTAGTGACCGCCGCTGCAGACCGTCGCCCAGGCCCGTTTGCGATGCACGATCCACGACTCCTCGTCCAGCGAACTCGTCGCCGCGTTATCCTCGTCGAACACGAACGGCTTGCCCGTCTCGTGAACAGCTGTCCACACCTGCTGAATACGCGCCAGCCGCAGGTCGCGTTGCATGAACCGCGAAAGCGGCGCCAGAATTGAGCCCTTGTAGGTCAACTGCTGGTAATCATGCAGGTTCACCGCGTCCACCGACTCCTCCCCCAGGATCTGCTCCAGCGCTGTGTCCGTGCGCCAGTTCTCTACCGGCACCTGAAAGATGAGATGCTTCTTAGGCAACCCCGCCTCCGTCGCACGGATCCGATCGCGCACCGCCTCCTGCCAGCCGTCAACCTCCGCCTGCGTGGCATAACCGGTCTCCGGCATCATCCCCGCAATGGCCGTAAACGGCTCGTTGCAGACCTCAAAGTAGAAGCAATCGTAACCGTTCACCTCCTCCACCACCTTGCTGACGTAGGCCATCTGCCTCTCCATCAGCGCAGCATCGCGGCCGGAAATGTAGTCCTGCCACGGGATGTCGCCCACCCCGTTGATGTTGTTCTGGATGTTTAGCGGATTCAGCTCCCACACCGCGTCGTTGTACGTGCTGCTGAATAGCGTCAGCTCGATGATGACACCCCGCGCCTGCGCCGCCGCCAGAAAACCGTGCAATCGCTCGAAGTATTCCGGATTCCACCGGTCCAGATCGAACTTGGGATAGCCATCTGTGGCAAAATCTGGCCCGCTACGCATCCAGGGAGACAGATATTCGCCCGGCAACGGTTTGCACGGCGAATGTGGGTTGATCGGCTTCACCTGCGTAGCAGGGTCGAAAACCTGCAGCTCCCGAAAGAGCAGAAAGCAGCGGCTCAGCGTCTGCCGCTTCTCAGCCGCGTCGTCCAGATAGGCGACGTAATCGAAGTTGCGGTTGATCACTGCACCGTAATGCTCGGTCGCCGTTATCAGTACCAGCGGCCTGTCCCTGTACACAAAATAACGGGGATTAACAGGGTGCAGCCCGATCGGTTCAGACATGTTCTTCCTCCCGCTCCTCACGACTCGCCATCAGCCATTCATCCCTCCTGGACCTCCACCAGCGAGGCGTCATGCTCCTGGAAGTCAAGATCATACTGCTCCCAGTAGTACTGCAAATCCTTCGACTCCCAGTCTTCATATATCTCTTCCCAGGGGAGTACATTGCAGTGGGGCGTGATCGATTTCGTTTCAATCGGCAATGTGGGCGGTTGATAGCGGAAATCTGTCGACAGCCGGATCTGGTTCTCCGTCCGATTCGGAATCGACTTGTGAACGGTCAGGCTGTGGAAGACCAGCACGTCGCCGATCTGGAAGTCGGTCTCGAACCAGTCTTGCGGAGTATCCTCATCGAATATGACATGGCGGCCGCCCGCGCCTTCTGCCGCCCGCACCGGAAAGACTCCCTTCTTGTGCGAACCGCGCAATACGCTCAACCCGCCCAGCTCCCGCGGGCAGTCCCCCAGCGGCATCCAGCAAGTATAGACCGTCTTTGTGCCCTGGATGAAGATAAAATCCTGGTGCGCCGGCGTCGGCGCGTTGCCCTTCGCCGGGATCATCACGCGCGCGATCTTGAGGGCGTGTACCAGCACCGTCTCATCAAACAGCTTCCCCATCATGTCGACCAGGGCCGGATTGTGCGCCAGACGATGAAATGATTCCAGGCGCTGCACGTCACCATAGGCCGCTGGCGGCACGCCCACACCGCAGAAAGGCTCCATCCCTTCCGCCGAGGGGTCGGCGATGCCGTCCATTAACTCTGTCCCCGGCGCTATCCAACCGTAGTTGTCGCAGATCTGCAGGATCTGGCGCCGCAGCGCCACGATTTCATCCGCAGGCACCAGGCCGCGAAAAAACAGAAAGCCATCGGTCGCCATCTGCTGGCGCAGCGCCCGCGGATCATCGAGCAGTGCACTTTGTTCCCTGAATTCAGTCGCTGTGGTCATCTTCTGCCTCCATAACAGTTACCCGGTTTCCGGCCGCCTTCAAATAGCGAAGCGGTTGCGCATTCATCATAGTCGGCGCGTCTGGCGGGTTGGTGGAACAATAATTACTGTGATCAGGGGATGCGATGTGAATGAAGCCCCACTATTCTCTCGAGCTTGGACAGTAGTTACGTGTGCCTTGACTACAAGACCATCTTGCCGCTCTATTCGTGAGCCCGCACCGCAGGTCGACTTTCGTCTAAGTGTACACTAACCACCATCGACTAACCACTATCCACCGTCATCCTAGTGCCTCGTCACCCACCTTGGCGATCCAATCCCGCGTCCATTCCACGGCCTCAAGTTCAAGGTCACAGATACAGCTCGCCAGAAAAATCATTCCCTCGATCCGCCCGGCGCGCAGCCAGCGCAGCGCCGTTTCGCACTGCATCCGCATCGCCTCTACCGGCATCGGGCAGCGTTGACCATAGTCATACATGTACAGGCCGAGCAGCTTGCGGCTGCGGGGCGCCAGTTGCTCGCACCTGGCCATGTTTTCTTCCAGATCCTTCAGGTCCGGCTCTATCCAGGTCCACAGTGAAACCCAATCGCAGAGTGCAAGATGTGCCGCCAGGGGCATATCCAGTTGGAACGTGTAGAGCGTGACACCCAGCTCCAGTCTCCGCCCCGCCACCGTGAACTGATTTCGCAAAGACTGCAGTTCCTTTACCCCCAGCACGCCCAGGTCGCCTGCATCCTGTGGCCGCCTGAAGAAATCATCCATGAACACGCCAATGATGTTCGGATTGCGCGCCGCCAACTCCAGCACGTGTCTGCGCTCCTCTTCCGAAGAACGCCCCGCGCCGCCAACCGCCGACCAGAAGACCTGCTTCAGCCTCCGGAAAGGGATCGCATATTGGTCGAACGGCATTTCCGGCTTGTCATGGTAGCGCACCATAATCAAATTGGGCACGTCCATATAAAACGCAGCCTCCACCGGCGTAATGCGCGACGGGCGACCGATAGCCCATTCCGTGTCATGGCTGCCGGCCTCGTGACCCCAAAGCCACATCCGATCTCGAACTGTTGTCATGGAGTCCTCCCGGTAGGCGGGACTGCTGTCAAAGATCCCATCGGCAGAGCCTGCCAGCAAGTTGCTGCCAGAAAGTGAACTGTTCCCGGGTTCGATATGAACGCGATGTCAGCGGCCAAACGGCCCCGTGTGCGAATATCGTATTCTCGATGTTGGGTGATGGTTGCAGGGAGCGCGTAACAATGTCTGGTGGGCCCCAGTTGGAGCAGAGTGGATCAGCCTCTGGTAGAGTAGACGCGCCCAGTATATGCAGCCGCACACTGCCTGTCAAACGACTCTTCCTGGTTCCAAAGTGGGTATCGCAACTGATGGCACGTCCGTGAAATGGTGCCTGCTGCAGCTCCCTCTGGACCTCTGTCCTCAAAACGAAACCCGCCATGCGTAGAGATCGCGCCGCACATTCACCCCTAAAACGGTACGTAACCGCATAAGCATATAACCCAAAATCATTTGACAGCGTTTCTTTCACCGTGCCATAATAATTAAATCCGCCGTTGCCTGAAAATGGCGCGGCTCGAATAATGAACGCTCGCACGCATCTGTCAAAGTAGACAATACACCTGTTCCCATTACCCGCCCCCGAGTCCGCGTCCTATTTGTTGGGCGGCGGGCGAACGTCAGTTTGGGAGGAACTATGCCTAATCGCTTTCGCATCTCGTTGTTAGGGGCACTGGCTATCTTGCCCCTTTTGATAAGCAGCTGTTATCCCTTCCAGGGAGATATTACCATGATCCTGACTCCCGTCGCGCCTCCTGAAGCGGAAGAAGCCTCAGAGCCAGCCGTGCCGGAAACGGTGATTTTGGAGGCAACGGTAGCTGTCAACGCCCTGCGAGTGCGCCAGGCGGCCAATGCAGAAACGCCGATAATCGCCGGCCTGCTCAAGGGCGATGTCATCACCGTGCTCGGCCGGACCGAGGATGGCAGCTGGCTGAATGTGGAGGTGCCGGATGTAGAGAGAATCGGCTGGATCTGGGCGGAAGATGTTACGTTGAGTGGTGACGCCGCCGATCTGCTTGTGCTTGAAAGCGAAGCAATAGCCGTGGAGCCGGCCGCCGAAGAAGAGACGGCCGACGATAGCGAGATGGCCGCCGAGACCACCGAAGAGGAGAAAACCGAAGAGGCAGCAATGTCGTTCGATGATCTGCAGCCCAGCATCACCGTCCACGCGCAAGATGTGATCAAAGGCAAGGTCATTATCGCGGAAGCTGTGGCCCAGTTGGATGGCTGGATAGTCATCCACGTTGACGATGCCGGATCATTTGGGCCGATCATCGGACAGTCGCCCCTGAGGGCCGGGGTCACCACCGACCTGGCTGTGGAGATCGATGTCGATGCCGCCACCGAAACCCTTTATGCCATGCTCCATATAGACGGTGGCGTGTTTGACGTCTTCGAATTCCCCGGCTCGGATATGCCGGTGCTGCAGGACGGTGAGCCAATCAACCAGATCTTTACGGTAACTATCGGCGAAATGTCCATCTCCGAGGAGAGGGAGGAAGTTACCGAGACTGTGCCGGAGACAACGCCGACCGATGAACCGCTGTTGCAGTTAGGCGAAGTCACCAGACACCTGGCGATCGTCACGACCCGTAATCTGCGCGTGCGCAGTAAGCCGGAAGCCATCGCCGAGGTCCTCGCAGGCGTCTCCGTCGGCGAAGCCTATCCTGTCGCCGGTTTCAGCTCCGACGAAATGTGGATTGCCATCTTTTTCCCCAACATAGATGAGCCGGTCTGGATTTCGTCCTCGCTGGTCGAGTTGCGGGACATAGAACTGAGAGTGGAATTTGGCCGCGCCACCATCGCCACCGGCCAGGGGGGCCGCCTGCGGTTGCGCGGCGGACCGACCCTGGAGGCGCCGATCGTAGGCTACGTCCAAAATGGCGAAAGGTACAATATTCTCGGCTACAGTGAGGATCGCGAATGGGCGCTACTGGTCGGCACTGATGTGGAAGGCGCCACCTGGGCCTCGGTCGCATTCCTGCAAGTGCAGTAGCGATACTGTATTACCCTTTGTAAAAGGGCGTATGCCCGCTGCGCTGGCCGGCTGGTTGCAAACAAAAAACATAAAGAGCGGCAGTTTCCGTGTGAGACTGCCGCTCTTCTTCTGTACCTCATCTCCGCCCTACCCGAATCCCCTAGCCCACTAACCTGCACTTCACAACGCGCGCAGCAGTAGTGCCCCGAACAGAACCTATTCGTCGCGCGTAAGCGCCCAGGAATCTGCCCAGCTGTCGGGAATAGGGAGGTTGTTGGCGTAAATCAGGTTGATCAACTGGCCGTGATGGTGGGCTTCATGCTCAACCAGTCGATAGTAACCTGCCAGCGGCGTCGTGCCGTCTTCAAAGACATGCAACCAGTCCACCTGCTCGAACGCGGCCCGCAGGTCCGCGTCCGCCGCCTCCATCCCCTGACGCACCCGTTCAACCGGCAGCACCTCGCCGGCTGGGGCCGGTTGCAGGCTGCAATCCCAGCCCGTCATCCGCCCTTCCAGCAGGACCGGCGGCCAACTCTCCTGTGTGCCCAACATACAGTAGAACTGATAGAGGATATTCTGGGATTCGGCAAATGGCAGCCGGGCGTCAAGGTCGGCATCGGCCAGAACATCCATCAAATCATAGGTGCGCCCCCGCAGATCCTGCCAGTGGGCCTGCACACTCTGCAAAACTGTCTGTGTCATCTTCTCCTCGCTCTTCGCTGTTTTGTCGGTTGCTTCGGGTAAAGTAACTACGCAGCCATCCCCCTTTCGCGCCCACACATGTTAGCCGCGCCTTGGAGCCCAAATGCGTCTCCGGTCATGATTCACAGTTTTTTTTTTGGGCGGTCGGGCCTTCGGCCCTCCCTTGTGCAGGGGCTGCGCCCCCGCAACGCCCCCCTCCAAAACCACTCCTCACGAACGGTGCGCCTTCATCGCAGCAGTGCGGCTCGAGCAGGGCGACGGCTGCCAACCAGCCACCTGACGACAGAAGCCCACCTGGTGTCCGGGATTATGGTTTGAGTTCCAACACTGGATTAGGCTTGGTAGCTGCCGTGTTATGAAGAACTAGGCAGTGGCCGGCAGCCGCATGTTTTCAGCTGCATAAGTTACCAGCCACCGGGGTTACCAGGTAGCAGTATAGCACAGACGCCCGACCCTGGATTGCAATTCCATCTAACGAAATACGATCTCCACATTCACCAATTCTGCTGCCGCGAACCAGATTTTATCATGACCTGAACTTCACTTTGGGATGCACACCGGCGCCCCACTGACTAGCGCGCCCTTGCAGCATATGATACGATTGCCACCAAATAAGGAAGTTCAATTCCAAGGCGACCGAACGTGGCCACTCCACCCCAATCGCACGCAAATAGCGAAGCGGTAAAGCAACCAAACATCCTGCTCATTACGAGCGATCAGCAGCATTTCTCAACCCTCGGTGTTACCAATCCCCGGCTCCAGACACCCGCGTTGGACCGGCTTGCCCGCGAAGGCGTGCGCTTCGACCGCGCCTATTGTAACAATCCCGTCTGCTCGCCCTCGCGTTCCACCATCATCACCGGCCAGTACCCAGCCTGGCACGGCTGCTGGACAATCGGCGTCAAGCTGGGCCAAGATGTGCCCACCGTCGGCGACCTGCTGCACCAGCACGGCTACGACACGACCCTGATCGGCAAGGCCCATTTTCAGCCGCTGGCCTCGCGCCCGGAGCAAACCTCTCTCGAATGCCAGCCCACCCTGCGCGACCTCGACTTCTGGCGAGAGTTCCAAGGTCCGTGGTACGGCTTCCAACATGTAGAGGTGGCGCGCAACCACGCCGACGAAGCCCACGCCGGCCAACACTACGGCATCTGGATGGAGGAAAACGGGCTGCCCAACTGGCAGGATTTCTTCCAGTCCTGGCCGCCCGACCCCAGTGCGGCCAAACGGGAACACGCCTGGGACCTGCCGGAGGAGTACCACTACTCGGTCTGGACCGCTGAACGCTCGATCGCGGCCATAGAGCGCAGCGCCGCCGCCGGCGAGCCCTTCTTCCTTTGGAGCAGCTTCCACGATCCCCATCCCCCCTACCTCGTGTCCGAACCATGGGCGTCGATGTACGATCCCGAAGAGATGCAACCGGGTAGGCTGGAGCCGGGCGAACTGGATGCGATGCCGCCCCACTTTGCCAAGACGCAACAGCGCCAACCGGACTTCTCCGCCTGGCAGGAAACCGCCTACGGCAATCACGGCTTCAATAGCCACCTGCACGACCAGGCCAAGCTGCGTAAGGATATGGCCGTCTACTACGGCATGGTCAGCCTCATGGACCGCGAGATCGGGCGAATCCTCGACAAGCTGGATCAACTGGGCATCGCCGACAATACGCTCGTCGTTTTCAGCACCGATCATGGCCACTTTCTCGGCCAGCACGGGCTGATCGCAAAAGGCGCTTTTCATTACGAAGATCTGATCCGCCTGCCGTTCCTGGTGCGGTGGCCCGATCAGGTTCCCGCCGGTGCCGTGAACAACTCGCTCCAATCGCTTGTCGACCTGGCGCCCTCTTTCCTGCACGCGGCAGGCATCGATATTCCCGGCCAGATGCAGGGCGCCGACCAGCTTCCCGTGTGGACCGGCGCGGCCGACGAAGCGCGTGACCACGTCCTGGTCGAAAACCGCCACCAGCCCACCGCGCTGCACCTGCGCACACTGGTCGACGATCGCTACAAGCTAACTATCTATCGGGGACACGCCTACGGCGAACTGTTCGACCTGCAAATAGACCCTGATGAGCGCCGCAATCGCTGGGACGATCCGGCCTACTCCGAAGTCAAATCCATCCTTCTACAGCGATTTGTCCAGGCCGAAATGGAACGGGAACCGACTCGATTTGACCGAATCGCAGGCGCATGAACTAGCGCCCGTTTGTCCCCTCGGCGAACGCCGCAGCAGCGCTAAAGATTCGCTGTGACCGCCATCCGAGCTTCGGTAAGCGCCCTACTCTGTGCCGAAGGCTTCTTGCTGCTGTGAGCAATAACGTAATTCCAGGCCCACCTTTGGGATTGAAGTCCTGAACAGTCGGTCCAAATGAGTTTAGAGCTATCGTTTAACCATCTTCCAACGGAGCACAACAATGAATCTTGAACATGTTGCGATCAACGTACCGAACGTCCGCGAGCAGGCACAGTGGTGGAAAGAACATCTGGGACTGAGTATCGTCTCCGCCGGCGATGTTCCTCCATACATGAACTTCGTCTACGACGACAACGGCAGCATGGTGGAACTGTACAGCAATGAAGAAATGGAGCATCTGGACTTTGCCCAGATCAACCCCTTCAACCTGCATTTCGCCTTCAGCGTAGACGACATGGAGAGCGAACGCGACCGCCTGATTCAGGCCGGCGCTACGCCAGACGGCGAGATCAACAACACCCCAACCGGAGATAAGCTCTGTTTCCTGCGCGATCCTTGGCAGGTAACCGTGCAACTTGTCCAGCGCAAAACACCTATGGTCTAAGCGGCGATCCGTGTCCAGTGTCCGGTACAGGCAACCACTTACCGGCCGCTGGACACTGCAGTTGGAGCGTTAGCTATGCCAACTCCAGTGAAGATGCCCCAACTGGGCGAGACCGTGGTCGAAGGGACCGTCGCCCGCTGGCTCAAACAGCCTGGGGACCCGGTGCAGCGGCAGGAGCCGTTGCTCGACATCACAACCGACAAAATCGACACTGAAGTGCCCGCGCCCGCCGCCGGCATTCTTCTTAAGATCCTGGCCGCTGAAGGAACAACGGTTCAGGTTGGCACCGTCATCGCCTACATCGGCGAAAAGGACGAAGAGAATGACCTTCAGGGTCCGCCGGAGAAAGCAGACGAGGCTAAAGAGAGCGGAGCACGTAGTGTTGCACTTTCTTCGCAACCCTCCTCTTCCACTCCTCCCGCCCCGGCAAAAGCTGCTTCCGCCGCCAAACCCGAGGGCCGTGCCTTCGTCAGCCCTGTCGTCGCCCGTATCAGCGCCGAACACAACATCGATCTGAACGAGGTGCCGGGCAGCGGGCGCCAGGGGCGCGTCACCAAAAAGGACCTGCTTGCCTTTATCGACGCGCGCAGTAGTCAATCGCCCGCAGCGCTTCCTGGCGCCGGCGCCGCCCCCGGCGAAGATGAAATCTTGCAACCGCTCTCCAACATGCGGCGGGCTATCGCCGAACACATGAGCCGCAGCGTGCGCACAAGCCCCCACGTGGTGACCATCTTCGAGGCCGATATGACAGCCGTCGTGCGCCACCGGGCGGCCCACAAAGAGGACTTAGCGCAAAAAGGAATCAGCCTGACCTTCACCCCCTACTTTGTGGCCGCCGTCGCCGCCGCGCTGCGAGACCATCCCACGGTCAACAGCCGTTGGACCGACGCTGGGCTGGCCCTGAGCCAGCGCATCCATGTGGGCATCGCCGTGGCCGTGACGGATGGTCTGGTTGTCCCCGTCATCCGCGATGCCGACGAGCGCAATCTGCAGGGGCTCGCCCGTACCGTCAACGACTTGGCTGAACAGGCCCGCCGCGGCGAACTGTCGCCCGATGCATTGAGCGGCGGCACCTTTACCGTGACCAACCACGGAACCAGCGGCAGCTTGCTTGGCACACCCATCATCAATCAGCCACAGGCCGCCATTTTGGGAATTGGCAGGATCAGCAAACGTGCGGTCGTGAACAGTGCCGGCAGCCCAGACGCCCCTCCCGCCGACCCTCTACTGCCCAGCGCCGACGACACCATCTCCATCCGCCCGATGTGCTACCTGAGCCTGGCCTTTGATCATCGGATTCTGGACGGCCTCGGCGCCGACAGGTTCCTGAGCAGTGTGGTGAAAAAACTGGAAACCTGGGGCGCCTGACAAAACGCTTAACCTTTCAAAATACCGCAGTTACCAGTGCTCACCAGCCACTGGCAATCGGAGTTAGCGGAGGAATCTGTGGCAAGCAACTATGACTATGATCTGATCGTAATCGGCTCCGGGCCGGGCGGCTATGTGGCGGCGATTCGCGCCGCACAGTTGAATCTGAAAACCGCGCTCATCGAACGCGAACATCTTGGCGGCGTCTGCCTGAACTGGGGCTGCATCCCCAAGAAGGCGCTCATCAAGAGCGCCGAGGTGCTGGACACCCTCCAGCACGCCCAGGAGTTCGGTCTCACCTTTGATAATCTGCAGGTGGACTACGGCGCGGCAGTCGGGCGCTCCTTGCAGATCGTCAACCGCCAGACAAAGGGCGTTGGCTTCCTCATGCGGAAGAACAACATCGACGTCATTGAAGGGCATGCCCGCTTCACCGACGCCCACACCGTCCAGGTCAGCGCCGGCCCGCTCAACCCGGACGGCGAGCCGCGTTCCGTGACCGCACAAAACTTCGTGGTTGCAACCGGCGCCCGCGCCCGCGATCTGCCCGGCGTCGAAGCCGATGGCGAGCGTATTCTTCAGTATCGCCATGCCATCCGCCTGACTGAGATCCCGGAGTCACTGTTGGTTGTCGGCGCAGGACCAATCGGCATGGAGCTGAGCCACATCTACGCCACCTACGGCGCCCAGGTGACGATCGTTGAAATGCTGGATCAGGCCCTGCCTTTGGAAGATGCCGACGTAGCGCAGGAAGTGGTGCGTGCCTTCCAGAAACGGGGTATCAAGGTGTTGACTTCGAGCCGCACGGAAGGCTTTGATATCGGTGAACGGTCGGTCTCGGTATCGATCAAAAACGTAGACGATGGCAGCGCCCAGACAGTTGAGGTCGAAAAGGTCCTGCTGGCGATAGGTATCTCACCCAATACCGAAGACGTCGGCCTCGACGCCGCCGGTGTAGCCCTCGATCAAAACGGGTTCATCGAGATCAATGAGTACATGGGCACCAGCCGCGATAACATCTACGCCATCGGCGACTGCACCGGCAAAATGCCGCTGGCGCACGTGGCCAGCGCGCAGGCGATCGTCGCCGCCGAGCGGGTCGCCGGCCAGGCGTCAATGCCAATTCCCGCCGAACGTTACATCTTTATGCCCCGCTGCACATTCTGCGTACCCCAGGTCGCCAGTATGGGCATGACCGAAGCCGAAGCGCAGCAGGCTGGCTACCCGGTAAACGTCGGCAAATTTCCCTTTATGCCCAACGGCGCCGCCCAGGCGCAGGGCGTGCGCAGTGGTTTTGTCAAGATCGTCGCCGATCAGAGATACGGCGAGATCCTCGGCGCCCACATTGTCGGCCCGAATGCAACCGAACTGCTGCCGGAGCTGTCCCTGGCACAGATGATGGAACTTACACCCGCCGAGATCGCCCACAACGTGCACGCCCATCCGACCCTGGCCGAAGTGGTGATGGAAGCGGCCCACGGCGTAGAGGGCTCGGCAATTCATATGTAGTGGTCTTGGAATCAGAGCAAGGAACGCTACGGGACACTGGGCATGGCCATGAATCGACGACGCGTCGCGCTTGAGGCAATCTGCCGTGAGCACAGCGTCGCTATCCTCTATAGTTTCGGCAGCCGCGCCAAGGAGGTGCTGGCATGGCTGAACGATCCGGAGGCTATCCTAGCCCCCGGGCCCTCGGATGTGGATCTGGGCGTCAAGCCGCTACCGGCTACCGAATTCAACTGGAAGACAGAGGTCGCGCTGGAGCAGGCACTGCAGGATCTATTGGGTGTGGAGCGCATCGATCTAGTCAATCTGGACAACGTCAACCCCTTTCTGGCGGCCGAAGTCGTCCATGGCGAACGGCTATATGCCGAGAGCGAATACGCGGCCGATAACTTCGACCTCTACATCCTGCGGCAAGAGGGCGATCTCGCGTTCTTGGAGGACGAGAGAGCGCGCCTGCTCCTTGGCATACCCAAATGACCCCGACCTATCTCTCCCGACGTGTCATTGTCGAACGCCTGTCCCTGCTGGATGGGATGTTCAGCCAGATCCAGCGGTTACCCCTGCACGATGAGGAGAGCTTCTTTGCCGACAGCCGCAACGTCCACACAGCCGAGTCTTGTCTCCGCCGCGCACTGGAAGCGCTATTTGATGTCGGACGTCACATTCTTTCCAAGGCATATGGCATTCCTGCGGCCACCTACAAAGAAGTTGCTATACTACTGGCGGAGCGAGAAGTCCTCGACGAAGGCGAAGAAAAAATTCTTGTACAAATGGCAGGCTACCGGAACCGGTTGATCCACTTCTACCACGAGGTCAGCCCGGCAGAGCTCTATCGAGTATGCGTCGAGGATTTGGGAGACTTGGCGTCCATCCGCTCGGCCTTTCAACGCTGGATCCGAGCCAATCCACACAAGATCGATCATCCCTTGACAGATGCAAATGGACAAGACTGAACACGCCGCCGTCCCACTCGACATAACCGTCCGTTTTGCCGAAACCGATCAGATGGGCGTCGTCCACCACAGTGAATATGTCGTCTGGTTCGAGGCCGGGCGCGTCGCCCTGATGGCGGCCGCGGGGATGCCCTACACCGAGATTGCCGGCGCCGGCTACAACTTTGCCGTCACCGACCTTCAGTGCCGCTATCGCAGCGCCATCCGCTTTGGCGATGCAGTGCGGGTGATCACGCGGTTGGGGTCGTTGCGCAGCCGTCAAATCGAATTCGAATATGAGATCCGTAACGGGGAGTCGGGCGCCATCTACGCCGATGGCCGCACGCGCCACATCTGCGTCGACAACGATGGTCGCATGACGCGCGTGCCGGATTGGATTGCGCAACGATTGGCGGGAAAAGAGACAGGCGAAGCGTAAGCAGGAGCCGCTTGAAACTGCTGCAATAGTGCAGTCCGAACCGGCTAAAGTCTTGTCAACGGGCTGGCAGTTACCGACTCTACCCCTGCGCCACCTCTGCAGAGGCCGCCTCCACATCTGTCTCCAGAGGGGGCAGCTCCTCCAGGCTGGTCAGCCCGAAATGCTGCATGAACTGGTCGGTCACCGCATAGCGGATGGGGCGGCCGGGCGCTTCCAGGCGGTCAAACTCCTCCACTAGCCCTTGCTGCAGAAGCTTCCGCAGCACGCCCGAGCAGTCTACACCTCGCACCGCTTCCAACTGCGCCCGCGTCACCGGATGGAGATAGGCAATGATTGCCAATGTCTCAAGGGCCGGCGCGCTGAACTGCACCTTCAAATCCAGATTGAGGAACTCCTCCACCATCTGAGAAGCCGCGGGATTAGTGACAAGCAGGACACGACCGTCGCGACGCTGCAGGCGCAGCCCGCGATTCTCCTCCTCATACTCCTGCTGCAAGGCGGCCAGCGCCTTGGTCACCTCTACTTCAGGGCAGCCCGATGCCTGGGCAAGCTGCGCTGGCGTAACCGGGTCACCCGCCACGAACAGCAGGCTCTCCAGAATGGCGCTCAACTTCACGCTTCCCACTCATCCTCAAAAGGTAGATGGCGCATGCGCACATCCAACTTGCCAAGCCGCAGCCCCATGTCCTCTTCGACGATGTCCCGTGTCGACTCTACCACCTCGTCCGTCTTCATCGGCACATCGATATCAGGCGCGGTCTCGACCTCCAACTGGATGTCAACTGCATTGCCACGTGATTTAACGTCCGGAAACACCGTAATTACATCAGCAAGCTGATCCAGGTGCCAGGTCAGACGGCGTGCGATGCTTTCAGTGTCCAACTCCACCGAACTGCCCTTCACCGTTTTCATGCGCACACCCCGTGGCCGGTGGGGCCATAGCTCCAACCACAGCAGGCTGCCGAAAATGAGCACCACGACAACGCCCACCGCCACCTGGCCGATCAGAAAATTCATACTGTTCGCTTGCTGTTGCACGCGCAGAAAGTCCTGGGTCACCGACAGGATGCCCTGGAGTGCGTTTATGGTACTATCTGGAAAGATCGTCGTATAGCCTATTCCAGCCAGCAGAAGCAGCCAGAGCACAACGACGACAATACGATTGAATGCGTTTATCACTTCTGGTTCCGGAACTGAATGGCATCCTCTGGCTTCCAGCTTTCCGCTCTCACACAAACAAAGAACGGGCCCCTGAAAATCTTCTGTTGATTCCCGGCGCTGCAAGGTTTTTCCGTGCTTCGATTATACATCAGAGCCTATAGGGCCGCGAAGCAAAGGTATTAGCGTTTCCTTGTGCTCGCGCAACGGGCCGTCCACAATGCCAGCAGCAACCAGAGCAGGCTGCCTGCCAGGCTGAGGCGCAGACCGGTCTGCCAAGACTGCGGCCCGTACCAAAACACGACCTCGCTTTCGCCGGACGGCACCGGCACGCCGCGAAACAATACATTGGTCGCCACTATCTCCGCCGGCTCCCCGTTGACCGCGGCCTGCCAACCCGGATAGTAGGCATCCTTTAACATCAAGAAACTTGGCAGTTCGGAGCGAGCGCGGATGACGACCCGCTCGGGCGTGTATGAGACGATCGACGCCTCCCGGTCGCCTGCAGGCGTGCCGGCCTGGTCTGCAAGCCCCCAGCCAGCAATGGTTTCCATACTGGCCTCGACGACCGCCGAAGCTTGAGAACCCCCTTGCGCATTTATAGCGTGCAGCAAGGCTACCGCCTCGTCCATCGATGACGCCGGCTCCACTGCCTCTACCAACTGGGCCCGTCCACTGCCTCCGAGCCGCTCGTAAATCTTAACGTCTCCACTGTGTACGCGCTGAAACCGGCCGCGGTCACTGGGTAGCAGCGGCACAAACGTCTTCGTGCGTTCGTCGATCAGCGTCACCGCCTGTACCGCCAGCCCGGCGGAGGTTGACTCCACTGCCAGTGAAATCTCCAGCGCATCCAGGCGGACGGCTTCCGCTAAAGCAAAGACGGCCAGATACTCCTCCTGTCCGCTTTCTCCATCACGGAAGGCCACAGGGGCATCAGTGCCAGTGACTGTCGGAGACGCGCTGCCGGCCACTCTGAATGCGCCTGCTTGGCTGCCCGTCAGCAAACGGCCTACCGTGCGCCGCTCGCCATTGATCAGAGCGATTACATCGGCCAATGGCAGATCAGGGGCTCCCGCGTAGCCAGCGTCCGAAGTCACGAAACCGACCACAGCCACTGCAGTGGCCTCGAAACTGTAGGGCGCGTCAACTGTCAACCGCGGCCCGCCGCCAATCCCAACTTCATCAGCGCCGTCAGCCGGGCTATCCAAGCCATTGGCAACCAAAGATGCGCCAATCTGGCGGTCGTAGTAAATGTCTTCGAACCACACATCCCGGACTTTGTCGGTGATCACAAAGCGGACATCCATCATGTCGAGGATTTGGGCCGGGGGAACTGTATGTAACTGCTCGCGTACACGGCCGTCCGGCACCAGCTCCTCCGGCGGAATCAGCAGCGATAGGAAGGCGTTGTAGCGTTGCAGAGGAAGCACGCCGCCGTCGAATCCGTCTACTGTCGGGATGCGCCAAAGCAGGGAGAGGTTCGGCGCCAGGATCTCCTGCGATTTGAGCGCAATGATGAACTCGGTGAAAGCAGCCTCGCTGAGCTGTGGGCGCGCCCCGCCGCGCAGTATGCGCCGCCAGTCCGGCATGTCTCCCGGGTCGAAGGTAATCTCGCTAATGCTCAGCAGCCGGCCCGCGACAGCCGGGTGGAGTGCTCGTCGCGGCTCCGTCAGCAGATGCGCAGATGCACTCCTGACGTCGTAGACCGCCTGCGGCGCGGTCGGCTGTGTATGCGGCAGCGCACGCGCGGCCGCCAGCAGATCGAGCGCCACCAGCGCAAGAAGCACGACGCCGGCAGCGCGCAACAACAGGCGCCTGACAGGTTTTTCACCACTGATCGCCGTCAACCTGCCCCTAACCCACTCCGCCCCCCCTCCTGCCAGCACAGCCATACCTAACGTATAGAGCATCATCCAGCGAGCCGGTGTGCGAAACAGATCGAAGCCGGGGATCAGATGATAGAAGAGAAACGAAAATGGGTTCCAACGTCCTAGAGCCAGAAATAGACCCAGACCCGCGAAGAAAAGGCCGCACAGAGTGGCAGGAGGCCAGTGAGCAATGTTCCATGGCCGGTTGCCCACCGCTGCCCACTGGCTGCTGACCACTGCTATCAGAGCTAGCAGCAGCCCCAGCACGCCAATATGAGCGACAAATTCAGTATAGCCGAGCGTGGCAAAGACAACGCTCAGATCGCGCAGCCCGTAAGAGGGCAACAGCGTCCAGTGAAGCAGCAGCGGCCTGAGGCTGAAGCTGGTCACATCCACGTAGCTGAGGCCCCCGCCGCGCAACCCCAGTTGGCTGAGCTCCAGCGTGGGCAACAGTTGGGCGGCAGCCAGCAGAACACCCAGCAAAACGCCCAGCACATAAATGAAGAACGAGCCGGCGAGGAGGCGAAAACCGTACGAATAGGCCCGTAGGCTCGTCGCCAGCAACCATGCGCCCACACCAAAGAGATTGATATAGGTCGTCTGTGTGTGACCGGCCAGTAGCGTCAGCGCCGCGAATAAGGAGAAAGGCAGGACCAGTGCCGCGTACTTCCAAGCGTGCGACGCGTAGAGCGGGGAGCGAGAAGTCTCACCCCGTTCCTCGCTACTTTCTGCTTCTTCCTCACATGACCACCGCCCTTCCAACGCCCATAGCAGCCAGGGCAACCAGGCCGCACCGTTCATCTGATTGATATGCCCCAGCAATCCACCGAAAAAACCGCTCCCCGCCAACACCAGTCCGGTACTGACCGCGGCCAGCCACCCCACTCCCCACCGCCGCATCAGCGCGTAACCGCCCAGCGCCAGGATCCAGGCATGGATGGCGCCGCTCCAATAGATCTGTCGCGTCACAGGCAGCCAGCTCAGCGGCCAGTGCAGCGGATACAACGACGCGGCTTGCGGATTGGCAAGAAAAGGCGCGCCCATAAAAATGTAGGGGTTCCAGAGGGGAATGTCTCCAGCCCGCAGGGAAGCGGCTGCAAAGTCGCGGTAGGGATAGAAGTAGTGGAGAATGTCGCCGCTGGCCAGTACTCGATCCGTAAACAGAAGGCGGTAGAAGAGCAACAGGACGAAAATGGCCAGGACTGTCGCGGCCGACAGCAGCGGTATGAAGCGGCGCATCGGAAAGCAGCGGCTAATGCTTAGTAACACCGCACTCGAGTAGCCACCGCAGTTCAGTCGCTGAAGCGATACTTGAGGAGCGTCGCAATTGCCGTGAATCCGTCCCGCCAGGTGAGTTTCTTGCCTTCATGAAATTGGCGCCCGTTATAGCTGATGGGCGTCTCGAAGATGGAGTATCTGCGCTTGAGGATTTTGGCCGTCAGTTCGGCTTCAATTTCGAATCTCTGGCTGTGGAGGGTCATCCCTTCGATTACATCCCGCCGAAAACACTTATAGCAGGTCTCCATATCGGTCAATACCGTACCGTAGAGCAGATTGGTAAACCAGGTTACGCCCTTGTTGCCGATAGTATGCGTGAGGCTCATCGCCGCGCGCGGCCCACCGAGAAAGCGGCTTCCATAAACGACATCGGTGCGCCCCTCCAGTATGGGGACGAGAAGCCTGTTATAGTCTCCGGGATTGTATTCCAGGTCGGCGTCCTGCACAACGAAGATCGCGCCGGTCGCCGCTTCAAAGCCCGTGCGTAGGGCCGCGCCCTTCCCGCCATTGCGTTCATGATAAATGATACGCAAATCTTCCGGCTCCTCCGCCTGCAACCGGGCCAAAATCTCCCGCGTGCCGTCGGTCGAGCCGTCATCTACAATAATGATTTCCTTTTCCAGCTGGGCGGTGCTGCCGACCAATTCCGTGACGCCATCGGAGTTAACTGTAAGGTCCACCGCGCGCACGCGGCGAATGATCTCCTCCAGCGTGCCAATTTCGTTGTAGACCGGCATGATGATCGAGAGTCGCGCTTCAGGCGGCCCGTCATTTGAAGATTTCATAGTACGGCATTGGCTCGTGACCGGTAGACCAGAGAGCAATTACGGCAGAAATGTCTGGCTATTCGCCGGCCTGATGGGCCAGTATGATTGCTTCTGCCACAGCCTTCATTGGCTTGCGGTTGTTCATACTCATCTTCTGAATACGCCGGAAGGCCTCAGCTTCGTTCATGTTCTGCATTTGCATCAAAATGCCTTTGGCGCGCTCTACCGCTTTGCGAGTTTCCAGCGTCTCCTTAAGGTCGTCGATCTCCTTTTCCAGAGCTCGGAACTCGGTGAAGCGCGCCAGGGCCACCTCAATCGCGGGGGTCAGATCGCTTTCACGAAACGGTTTGACCAAATAACTCGCTACGCCCGCCTCCTGTGCGCGCTGCACCAATTCCTGCTGGCTGTACGCGCTTAACAGCAACACCAGGGCCAGGCGCTCCTGTGTTATGATGCGGGCAGCCTCAATGCCATCCATGTCGGGCATCTTGATGTCCATGATCACGATGTCTGGACGAAGTTCCCAGGTGAGGTTGATTGCGTTTTGGCCGTCGCCCGCTTCACCCATCACCAGGTAGCCCAGGTTCGTGAGCATCTCCCGCAAGTCCATGCGAATGAGGGATTCATCATCGGCAATAATTATGCGCGTTCGCTCCACAGTCTAGACCCTTTCTACTCTAGATTAACCCTTTCCCCTGTCGCAAAAATGCCCTGGATCCAGCGCCGAAGCCAAGAAGTGATGCGAGGGCCCGGTGGTTCGTTGTCAACAACGGGTTTCTGACTGCCGTTAGCCTCTCACTTACCACTGCTGTTACCCTGCGACAGTTTCAACGTTGATCGAACGTTTCGGAAAGGTAATTATGGCGCGGGTGCCGCCGTGCGCGCCTTCGGCAGCGCCATTATCGGTGCCTGCCACCCGCTCAAACTGCAATTCGCCCTTCAGGTCATCTGTGACGAGCGTATGCACGATCTGCAGCCCGAGGCTGTGGCTTTGGTCCGGGTCAAAGTCGGAGGGTAGTCCCAACCCGTTGTCCAACAGGGTGATGCGCACTTCATCCCCCATGTCTTCCAGCACGATCCGAATTTCTCCATTATGTCGGTCACGCAGTCCATGTTCCATTGCGTTCATCAATAGCTCGTTGACAACGAGCGCGGAGGCTGTTGCCTGGCTGGCAGGCAGCCGAATGTTGGGCCCTTCCATTGCGATCTTTACCTGCTGCCCTGGACTTAACGAAACCTGCTGGGCCTGTCCCAGGATGCGCTGACATATGTCGCGGATGTTGATCGGCCGGTGTTCATCCTGACTCAAATATTCGTGAATCACCGACATGCTCAGAATGCGGTTGACCGCGTCGGTCAATTGCCTCTTAGCTTCCCCGCTCTCGCTCCGCCGGCCCTGTATGCGCAAAATGGCCGCAATGGTCTGCAAATTGTTCTTGACCCGGTGATGCACCTCCTGGATCATCGCCGACTTGACGTTAAGTTCGCGCTCGCGCTGCACCGTTTCCGTAGCATTGTGCACAACCACCAATACCCCATTCACCTGGGGCTCCTCCTCCGTCGGCATCGGTTTCGACCAAGGCAGTTGGCGGCCTATGCGCCGCCGCATCAGATAGAAGCTGCCCCGTGGCGCGCGCAGGGGAATCGCCGTGCGTACCCAGACGCGACCGTCTTCGTGCTCATAGCGAGACTGCACGCAACAGTTCGCCTGCATCGCCTGACTAACCACCTCGTCGTCTTGATCCTCCAGATCGGTGATTGGCCTTCCCCGCATGTCCGCCACGAGACCAATTGAGCGAAACAAGTTCATGGCGATGCCGCTCATATAGCTGATGCAAAACTGTCCATCCACCAGGTAAATACCGTCAAGACTGCCAAATCCCTCCGAAATCTCAGCCGTTTCGATTTCGCCCTGCACTGCCATTCTTTGCAGCCAGCGCACGGCTTGGCGAAATGGCCGTCCGCGGCGCCGAAGCCGCTCGTACTCGATCATATTCGTCTCGATAAGCAGGGCCGCAATCGCCTGATTTATCGCATTGTGGACGGTGTATACCTGCTGGATTACCGGAGCGCCGCTGCTGGTCCGTTCAGGCGGGATTCTCTGCTCGGCCATTCTGTTTCTGCGGTCTTCCATCAGGGCGCGATAAACCGTTGGCTGGGCAATCAGCGTGTAAGTGCGTCCGGTCATGTCGTCTCGGTAAATCGACGATAGCGAATGGGGGGCTGCGTGCCGGGCGACCAGGATTTGACCCACCGAAGCGCGCTGTATCGCAGGTGACTCTATAACCTCAATCGGCGAGGAAGGGCTCTCCAGCGGATCCATCAGACAGCAAAGCATCACATCGGACCGGCTAACGTCGGCCGTGATGGCCAGACCTGCTTCAATCCGATAAAGAAGCGCAATATCGCGCTCGGTCAATGAGGAACAATTGTTGACCCGGCTATCCATGTCTGTCTGTGGGCATCATTGCGCCCTTCAAATCGGCGTCTTTGCCGCTCCCCTTCTTTGGGATTCGCTGCGAGAAAAAAAATGCCGTCGCAGAAAGACTCAGTTCCCGACGGCTCGCTACACAGCGTACGTTAATAGGCAGGGCAGTCGGACCACCGGCGTCATAGCGGCTTTATGACGGCTTTATGACGGCTCGACCAATCTGCATTCTGGTCGGGGAGAGAGGATTTGAACCTCCGACCTCTTCGTCCCGAACGAAGCGCGCTACCGAGCTGCGCTACTCCCCGAAATTGTACAAAAGTATAACGCATATTGACAAGAATGCCCAAATAAGGTTATCGATCGTTGTGAATGCGCGAGACCAACTGGCCTATGCGTCTTGCATTCGGTGAGGATCCATTCGCAAAAATGTGCTCAGCAAGCCACCAGAAAAAGTTCAGTTCCCGTTGTCTTCTTAGCCCACCCAAGCTACACTGGTCAGCTTCGCCATCCACCATATGTTTGTCTCACACATCATCAGGTCAGGCTGGGACTTTCCAAGACTATCTCGGCTGGCTTCCTTCTGGAGCCCTCTATGACGGCAGCAAGCCTGGACTCGGCATCCTTGGCGAATGCAGGGCGCAGTTCCACCCCTTATCGGCGTGACCAAGTTGTACACCGAGCGTTTGCAGTGCTACTTCGCGCATTTCCTTTCTGAATAACTCGATAGACAAGCCGGCGATCTAGGTAGTCGCAACGCTTCTCCTCGATACGCCCCCGCGGCGCTAAGCATCGGCCGGCAGTTGCAGTTCGGCCAGCAACGCCTCGGCCTCCCGGCGCTTGTCCGCGTTCTCGTTGCGGGCAATGATACGCTGGAGCGTAGAGATGGCGCGCGTATCCCCTTCTTTTGCCATCTTTATCGCCATCTCATCGCGCTTGTCATGGTAACTGTTATCGTATTCGCTCACCTCGAGGTCCCATTTGCGCCAGTAGTATTTCAGGTCCAGGTCTGGCCAATCCTCGTATACCTCGTCCCACGTGCTGGGTTGGCTGTGCGGTTGCAAGCTGCCGGGCGCGATCGGTTCGCTCGCCTTCTGGTAGCGGGCATCCATCGACATCCGTAGCCGGTCCGAGCTGTTGGGCATCCCCTTGTGGACAGTCAAGCTATGAAAAATGAGCACGTCCCCCATTTGGAACGGGCTGTAGGCCCAGGTGTCGTCGAGCGGGTCGATCACCTCCAGCCCCCCTGCCCCCATCGCCGGTTGGAAGTCGTAGACACCGCGCTGATGTGACCCGGTCGCTATCTGTAGCCCCCCCAATTCGGTGGGCAATTCGCCCAACGGGATCCACGCCGTATACGTGTCCGCAGTACCCTGAATCGGGATAAAGTCCTGGTGTGGCGGCGTAGTGAAGGCTTCACGCTGGGGAAAGATCGTGCGCCCAATAATGCGGGGATGGGGCAGTACCGCCTCGCCCAGCATGCGTTCAAACAGGCCGATCAGGTTAGGGTGATGCTGGATGGCGTGGAACTCGGGCAGCTTGTACATGGCGTGATACTTCCGCATGTATTCCGGCTCCGGTTCGACGCAAAAACCGTTCAGATCGGCCTTTGCGTCTGCAAGAGACGTGTCAGGCTGGACCCAACCGGCCCCACGTGCAATCTCTAGGATTTGCATGCGCAGGCCATCGACAACCGCGCCAGGGAGCAGCCCGCGTATGAACAGATAGCCGTCCCGGTCCATGCGTCGATGCAGTTCATCCCCATCGTTCAGAACATCGGTCGAATCAAGAAAAGGTTGCATGAAGTTCTCTCCCTTAGTGCCCGGTTCGAGCCGGGCGCATGAAACTGTGTTCTCCCTCTTGAGCGGCTGATCTGCCCTTTCACCGCCAGGAGTCAAACGGGTTGTGCGGGTCGGCCAACGGCAGCGCTACGCGCGCGCCGGCGATGTGGGAGGCGTGCGCCGCCATGGCCCATTCGAGATGGCGGCGGGCGGTACGCCCATCCAGTAGCGAGAACGCCGGTTCCCGCCCGTCGAGCATGTCGAGCATCGAGCGCGCCATTCGATGGTGGGCGTTCACCCACTTATAGTCGTCCGGCGGCGGTTCGGCCGCAATAACCTGCCAGCGGTCATCGTTGAAGAGGCCGGGGCTGACGAGCGGGTGGTAATAGATGTCAGGCTGGTTGCTCATCGGCCCGGGCAGTGAGAGCGTACCCTTGGTACCATGGATGTCGATCCGGTATGGTCGCTCTTTGTGATCGCCTTCGTAGGATTCAAAGTCGGCCGCGAAACCATCGTTGAACACATAATAGGCGCGTATACCGTTGCCCGCGACCAATCCCATCCCTTCAGAGCCCTGCATGAGATCCTGGGGCGTGGCGTCGCGGCCATCCTGAGATATGTGGGCGTGACACCAGAGCGGCTGGCCCCAGACCTGCCACAAAAAGTCGAAAAAGTGTGGGTAGAGGTCGAGGAAAAGCTGATTGCCCCCTTCA
This sequence comes from Caldilineaceae bacterium, assembly GCA_965116395.1. GTDB lineage: Bacteria > Chloroflexota > Anaerolineae > Caldilineales > Caldilineaceae > Bin5. The sequence continues at coordinate 1,317,359 of OZ220684.1, read as the reverse complement.
TGGCCGTTCATGCCATGGATGCGGGCGAGGCGGGGTTCGCCAATCTTACCGCCCTTGATGAGGGGAATGGCGACATGCTGGATGGGGGGATGGCCGCGCCAGGGGCAAGCGACGATGAGCAGCTTCCCGTTCCGTTCGCAGGCCGCAACCATCTCATCGACTTGCGCGGGCGAGGCTGCAACCGGCTTCTCAATGTAGATATGGGTATCAGCTGCCGCCGCCGCCATGGCCAATTCATAGTGATCCCCAATCTCACGCGAGGCGATGACGGTTATGTCGGGGTGCTCTGCCGCCAACATCTGCCGGTAGTCGGAATATCCCTTGGCGGCGCCGGTGCGTTCGATAGCTTGCTGGCGGCCTGCGTCATCCGGGTCGGCGAGAGCAACGATAGAGGCGCCCTCCACGCCGACAAATGCCTCGTCGACATAGTGCCCGTAATTGCCCCGGCCTGTATGTCCGATAATAGCTACCCTATAGGTCATGGTTCCTCCGCTGGAGTGGTTTCATGCATCCCTGCTCCCGAGAAGCGCAATCAGGCTGCGGGCAAAGGGGATCAGGTTCATACGTATGCTACTGATTCGAGCATTTTAGCATCGGGGCTGTGTAATTGACAGAGACGGATTGCATAAGCCACTACGCGCTTCAAAGCTTTCCGTCTCTCCGAAATGCTGTCTGATTATCCTGTGCTCCCCTCGTCCTTCAACTGTTGTTGCTTTTCATACACTGGCGTCCCAACACGCTGAATGTGCGCAATCATGTCGGGGTCACTGATGTCGCGAAATATCGAAAGGTCGATCATGTATGGCAGAAGCAAGTCATCTAGTTCAACAGCGATTCTGTTGCGCACGCTCAGCGTCAAATCGCCGCCGCCGCAGAGGGTCAGATCGATGTCGGAACCATTCCAATAATCGCCTTTGGCGCGCGAGCCGTACAGCACCGCTTTTTCCACCTCTGGATACTTGACGAAGACGCCGCATATCTTCTCTATTACGGACTCGGACAAACCACTTTTCGAGCGAGGTCGAGGAGAAGTGGTCATGACGCCTCCTCCAGTTTCAGAGATGTCAGTCTGATCTGCAATGCCTGAAATTCCGCAAAGTATGATTCGAGAATCGCAGCAACGATTTGGGCGGCAGTCGTCTCATTATAGGTATGAGTCGTCAAGTTTCTGCTCTGGATCATATCCATCCAAGTGTCGCCGTTTTCGATCAATCTTGCCCTGAATGCTGCACGGGTCGAGTCTCTCGATCCGTACAATTCACGCACTCCGCGCGCTTCAAGAAAGTCCTTCAGTGTCTTCCACGCCAATTCATGCGTGTATTCAAAGCCCTGTATCAACCCTTGGGCTTCCAACCGCGAGAGTTTTCGCCGCTCCGCTAGTTCGACAGCTTCCTTCAATTGGGAGAACGCCTTGTCAAACTGATTGGCTCTTTGAATCCAGCGGATGTACTGACTGCTCATGGAGAGTCCCCATAAAACTTCTATTCAGTACTGCATCTTCATGGCCTGCGACATAAACCCTACAGGCAACCTCATAGTGTAAGCCTTCGCTTCCTTCAGGGCCGTCCTCCTCTGGCAGTTGCGCACGAATTTCAAAATGCTCTCGAAATACTGTGTCCCCCCCAACCACCTCATCCAAATCAGAATCGTCTTCTAAGTTTGAAGCCGCTGCATCAAGGCCCGACGCTCTTCCATCAACAGAACTGCTGCCCTTCCGTACCACTTCTCACCGAAATGCTATTTCGGTATGACATTGGGCTTCAAAGTTATCTTGCCATATTTTGTTCACTTATCGATTTTCCCGTCAGCCAACATCTACATCTCTGTCAGTTCCGGAATTTATTCGTCCTCATATTTCTCGATCAGGATGCCAATAACCTCCATCAAGGAGGCCAGCGGGTGATTTTCGTTCACGCCCACCATATCTATCAGACGGTCCAACACTGCCACAAGCATCCGCACTCCACTATTAGTCCATCTGCCAGTCATGGCAATCTTCAGATCACGAGAATCACAACTCAGACAAGGATACTGCAGAAGCAAACTGCCGTGCTTTCCTCCCACATCCTGCATAGTATACCGCACATTCATTCTGATTCAGCATCCGCCCTCCAGATACCTGGCAAACGTCACAGGTAGGCCCCAAGCGCCAACCATGCGATCTCCATACGTAGCACATACGCGATGGTAACGAAACAGCCTTTTTGGGCAGGCAGAATGACCTATCTGGGTTTACAACACTACCCCAATCTGGTAAACTGTATTACTGTTTCACTGTAGCGGTTTAGAAAACATATGCACGTCAGCGGTTTAGCGGAGAAAGAAATGAAGATGGAAACTCCCAAACAACCGAAGGCCCGCAAAGACGTTTACCGGCGGCTTATCGGCTATCTGCGTCCCTATTGGAAGCAGGCGGCCTTTGCCTATGTCTCGGTACTCTTTGCTTCTCTGCTCAATCTGTACATCCCCCAGATACTGAAGGACGCCATCGACCAGGGCATCGGCGGACAGCGCGCCTCCGCGCTCTTCGCCGCCGCCGGGTGGATTCTCGGCATTGCGGTAGTGCGCGGCGTCGCCGCATACGGTCAGCGCTATTACGGTGAGTGGCTGACCCATCGCGTCGCCTATGACCTGCGCAACCATTTCTACAACGCAACACAGCGGCTTCCCTTTGCCTTTCACGACCGCTCGCAGACCGGCGATATGATGAGCCGGGCTACGAGCGATATCACCGAGACCGAGCGCTTCGCCGGCATGGGATTGATGGATCTGTTGTCGACGTTGTTGCTGCTCGGGGGCGTGATTGTCGCACTGGTGCTGGAGAGTTTCAGCCTCTCGCTGTTCGCGCTGATTCCGCTGGCCCTGCTGCTGGCGCTGACGCTGCGCTTCGGCATGGTGATCCGGCCTCGCTTCAAGCGCGTTCAGGAGCAGATGGGCCAGCTTTCCTCCACCATGCAAGAGAGCATGACCGGCATCCAGGTGGTGAAGGCGTTTGCGCGTGAGGCCGACGAGTTGCGAAAGTTTAACGCGGCCAACGAAGACTGGTTCACCAAGCGTTTCGGCATTATCAAGATCTGGGCGAACAACTGGCCCACGTTCACGTTCATCCTCATGATCAGCATCTTTCTCCTCCTGCTGGTTGGGGGCCCGCTGGCGATCGAGGGCACGGTCACGATCGGGTCGCTTTTCGCGATGGTGGCCTATGTGATGATGCTCAATGGCCCGGTGCAGCGGCTGGGTTTCCTGGTCAACATGGCTGCCACTTCCGGGGCCAGCGCCACACGCGTGTTTGAGATTATCGACACGCCCACCGAGGTGGAGGAAGAGGAAAACGCCGTCGTTCTGCAAGAGGCGCAAGGCGCAGTCACCTTTGAGCAAGTCAGTTTTGGATATGAGGGCGGGCCGCGGGCGCTCGACGACATTAACTTTGCGGTGGAGCCGGGTCAGACTGTCGCGCTGATCGGCCCCACAGGAAGTGGCAAATCAACCATCACCAATCTCATCCCCCGCTTCTATGACCCATTCAGTGGCGTCGTTCGCATCGACGGCCATGACGTGCGCAGCCTGACGTTTGACAGTTTGCGCCAACAAATCGGAATCGTCCTGCAGGACCCATTCCTGTTCGGGGTGACGATCGCCGAGAATATCGCCTATGGTCGGCCGGCCGCTACACCCGACGCCATTGTCTCCGCGGCCAAAGCGGCTTGTGCGCACGATTTCATTATGGAATTCCCCGCCGGATACGAGACCGTGGTTGGTGAGCGGGGCGTAACCCTGAGCGGCGGACAGAAGCAGCGGGTAGCGATCGCACGCGCCCTGCTCTACGCACCCCGCATCCTGATTCTGGACGACTCCACCAGCAGCGTGGACACAGAGACGGAGCATCTGATCCAGCAGGCACTTAGCGTGCTGATGGAAGGACGCACGACTTTTATTATCGCCCAGCGTCTGCTCACCCTTAAGAATGCGGACCAGATCTTCGTGCTCGATGGTGGCCGCATCGTCGAAAGGGGGCGTCACGACGAGTTGTTGGCCGCGAGAGGGCACTACCGTCATATCTACGATCTGCAACTGCGCGATCAAGAGGAATTCGCAGCGTTGGAAGAGCAGCTGCGTGAGCCCGCCGAAGCGGTGGCGAATAGCGCGGTTGAGTCTGTTGAGTCTCCACTCAGTCCTCTTTCTATCGCCGGCGCCGTGGATAAAGGGAAAAACTAAGATGAGCAACTCGAATGGCAGTGGCGGAGCTGCTCACTCGTACACGGGAAATGGGCAGTACTCCTCCCCGCAAAGGGAGACAGACATGGTGACTGAGAAACTTCCCCGCCAGCGCGATGCGTTCGGCCGCGACCAGGTGCCCCGATCCGGCCCGGACAGTAGTCTGTCGGCGGTGGAGCAGGAAAGGCTGCGCCGGGAGCGTAAGATACAGGACCTGTTGCCGGAAGAAGAGGAGGCGCAGGAGAAGACCTATGACGGCCGCCTGGTCAGACGATTAATGGTGTATGTGGCCGTCTACAGGCGGGAGTTCGTTATCTCTCTCCTCTTGATTATCGTTACTTCTGTAATGAGCGTGGCAACGCCATGGATGATCCAGCGGGCGATTGACGACGGTATCCGCGCCGGCAATGTAGGAACTCTGCGCTTTTGGGCCTTCCTCTTTCTGGGCGCGATCTCGCTGGAGTGGATTACGAACCGCGCCCGCCTCACGGTGATGGCCTATGCCGGCACACGAATCGTGACCGACGTGCGCAGCCAACTCTTCGGCCATCTGCACACGCTGTCGCTGAGCTTCTTCAACGACTACAGTGTGGGCCGCCTCATGAGCCGGCTCATCAGCGATGTCAGCGTGCTCCAGGATTTTGTAACCTGGTCGATCACGGGGCTGGCCCGCTCGGTATTCGTTCTGATTGGGATTGTCGTGGCAATGCTGTTCCTGAACTGGCAGTTGGCGCTGGTAACGTTTGCGATGCTGCCGTTTATGGTCGCGTTGACCAGCTACTTCCGTCGCTATGTTCGCCAAGCCTATCGCGCCGCGCGGCAGCGCCTGTCGCTGATCAATGGTTTTCTCAACGAGTCGATCACCGGCATCCGTGTAACGAAAAGTTTCTCGCGCGAGCAGGCCAACTCGAGCCACTTCGAAGATCTCAACCGCTCCTATTTTGATGCCAATGTGCGCACCACCCAGTTGGCTGCCTTCTTCTTCCCCGGGGTCGATTTTATCGGCTCGCTCGCGACCGCGCTGGTGGTCGGGCTCGGCGGATGGCTGATCCTGGGCGACCAGCTGACCGCAGGCGTACTCGCGGCTTTCGTGATCTGGGTGGAGCGTTTCTTCGATCCGATTCGCGAGCTTTCTCGACGCTACTATACCTTTCAAGCCGCAATGGCCGCCAGCGAGCGCCTCTTCGCCCTGCTCGACACCGAGCCGGACCTGCAGGACGCGCCCCAGGCCTTTCCGCTGCCGCCGATTACCGGCCGCGTGGACTTGGAGCATGTTCGCTTTAACTATAAGGTCGACGAGCCTGTCCTGCGCGGCGTAACAATCAACGCCGAGCCAGGCGAGCGTATCGCCCTGGTTGGCGAGACCGGCGCCGGCAAGAGCACTGTGATTCGCCTTGTCGCCCGTTTCTTTGATGTGACAGGCGGAGCGGTGCTCATCGACGGCCACGATGTGCGAGACGTCACGCAAGCCAGTCTGCGCGCGCAGATTGGCATTGTGCTGCAGGACAGCTTTCTCTTCGATGGTACCATCCGTGAAAATATCCGCTACGGCCGGTTGGATGCGACCGACGCCGAGGTAGAGGCTGCAACGGTTGCAGTCGGCGCCGATGAGTTTATCCGCAAGCTGCAGAACGGCTATGACACGGAAGTGGGGGAAAATGGCGTGAATCTGAGCGTTGGCCAGCGCCAGATCGTCTCCTTCGCACGCGCCTTGTTGGCCGATCCCCGCATTCTCATTCTGGACGAGGCCACCAGTTCCATCGACACAAACACGGAACGGCAGATTCAGGCCGGGCTCGAACGACTGCTCAAGGGGCGCACCAGCTTTGTCATTGCTCACCGGCTCAACACGATAGTCAATTCCGACAAAATTGTTGTGCTGGATCAGGGGCGCGTGCTGGAGGAAGGCAGCCACGAAGAACTGCTGGCCCAAAGAGGCCGCTACCACAAGTTGTACACGATGCAGTGGGCGGTGGAAAGCGACCCGTTGGCCAAAAATTACGTTTTGAACTGACGACACCAGGACGAGGAGTGAGAAACGCTCGGTGCCTCACTCCTCGTCCTTAACCTCTAACTCTCCTCTATCTCGACCCGCTCCATCACGTCTCCTTGCTGAATCGCATCGACGACATCCTGGCCGCTGCTCACTTTGCCGAAGACGGAATGCTTGTTGTCGAGCCAATTGGTGGCCACATGCGTGATGAAGAACTGGCTGCCGTTGGTATTGGGCCCGGCGTTAGCCATGCTGAGTACGCCGGGGCCGTCATGCACCAGGTCAGGATGAAACTCATCGTTGAATCGGTAGCCGGGGCCGCCCCGTCCGCTGCCTGTGGGGTCGCCGCTCTGGACCATGAAATCGGCAATCACGCGGTGAAAGCTGATACCGTCGTAGAAGCCGTCGCGGGCCAGCGCCACGAAATTGTTTACCGTGTTCGGCACTTTGTCGGCATAGAGGTCGACGACGATATTGCCGCGGTTGGTCTGAATCGTGGCTGTATAGGTCTTTGAATCATCGATCTGCATGGCCGGAGGAGATGAATACTGCGTCACAAGAAAATCCTTTCGGTGTTGGAATGAGTAAGATGGCTCTTCCTCCCCTTCCGAGGCAAATATCGCTGTAAAGTGGACAGAGCTTCTGTCACAGCAGCGACACGGGGATGCGAGCCGGATTCTGCCTGCATTATAGTGCTCTTTTCGAGATGGAACCCAATCGGCGCATGCGACGCGTCAACTGGAATTCCCCGTCCACGCCCCGGAATCCAGTAAAATAAGCTGTGCCGCACGCACCGGCAAACGCGAAAATGACGCCCCAGGCTGTACGCCAACGCTTCCCCCCATCCGTTACAGATGTGCTATACTGCATGTCAAAGTCTGACGGGCTTTATCTTCTCGAATGGGCGTGCTGGTCAGGGTAGACGCCCCAGAGGGGAAACTACGGGCCAAATCGATGACAACGCAACCGATGGAAACAACAACCAGACTCGTCACCGGCTCCGAACTACTGGCAATGGGTGACATTGGCCCCTGTGAACTCATTGATGGAGTAATTGTAAGGATGAGCCCGACCGGTGGAGTACATGGTTTCCTCGAAACAAGGCTCGCCATCTTGGTAGGCGGATTTATCCATGACAGGGAAGTCGGTCTGTGCATGGTTGGGGAGGTCGGCATCTATATCCGCCACGATCCGGATCGGATACGTGGCGCTGATCTTGCCTTCTGGTCAATGGCTAAACTGCCAGATGGCCCTCCTCCCGGCTTTATCGAGGTTGCTCCCGACCTGGTTGTAGAGATCCTGTCCCCCACCGACCGCTGGGTGGAGATGCGCCAGAAGATTGATGACTACTTCTCGATTGGCGTTGGCACACTCTGGATCGTCGATCCCCAGGAGGAGACCGTCTTCGTCTATAGTTCGGCTTCGCAGCGCACCGCCCTGCGAACTGGCGACACGCTCATCGGCACAGGCCCGCTCAACGGTTTCACACTTTCCGTCGCCGAGCTTTTCGCATTCTGATTTCCCACTAACCTGCCAAACCTTTCAGTCCGGCCGCGCAGCAAATCTCCTATGCTCCACGCCTTGACCGACATCACAGTTCTCGACCTTTCGCGCGTCCTGGCCGGCCCGTATGCCACCATGACGCTGGGCGACTACGGCGCTGAAGTAATTAAGATCGAGCAGCCGGGCCGGGGGGATGACTCCCGCCATTGGGGCCCACCCTTCACCGATGGCGGACAGAGCGCATATTTCTTGTGCGCCAACCGTAACAAACGCAGCCTTACCCTGAACTTGAAAACGGAAGCCGGCCAGACCATCTTCCGGCGGCTGGCAGTGCAGGCCGATGTGGTGGTGGAAAACTTCAAGGCGGGTGGAATGGAGCGAATGGAGCTGGGCTACGAAAGCCTGCGAACCGACAATCCCGGCCTGATCTACTGCGCCATCACCGGCTATGGCCAGACCGGCCCCGACCGAGCCCTCCCCGGCTACGACACCGTTATCCAGGCACAGGGCGGTATTATGAGCATAACCGGGCCTACAAGCGAGGGCACCGATGGCGAGCCGTACAAGGTGGGCGTGGCTATCGTTGACATCACCGCCGGCCTGCAGGCCGCGGTGGCGATTCTGACAGCCTTACAACATCGAGACAGGACAGGTGAGGGCCAGTACATCGACATCTCCCTCTTTGATACACAGTTGAGCTGGCTTGCGAATGTCGCCAGTGGCTTTCTACTGTCCGGCGACCCGCCCCGCCGTTACGGCAACGCCCATGGCACCGTGGTGCCCTATCAAACCTTCGCCACCGCCGACGGACATCTGATGCTGGCGGTGGGCAACGACCGTCAGTTTGCTTCACTGGCAGAGGTGGTTGGCGAGCCGTCCTGGTCGGAAGACGAGCGGTTTGACACAAATCCTGCCCGTGTCCAGTTTCGAGACCTGCTCATCCCGGCACTGGCCGCCCATTTCCGCACACGCGCCACCGATGAGTGGATCCAACGGCTGCGCGCGGCAGGCGTACCCTGCGGCCCGGTCAACGACATTCCGACCGCATTGGAGTCGCCCCAAGCCGAGCACCGGCAGATGGTGCAATCCGTCACCGACGGTAACGGAGACACGATCCCGCTGGTCGGTCCCGTGTCCAAACTGGACAAGACGCCGGCACACATTTTCCGGCCGCCGCCGCTGCTGGGTGAACATACGAATGAGTTACTGCAGGAAAAACTGGCTCTGACAGCACAAGAGATTGATGCGTTGCGCGAAAGCGGCGTAGTCTGACCTGTGGGTACGGGGCCCGCCGGGTGTTAAAGGTACCGCTTTGTCACGCAAGCGCGGCTGGGCTATACTATCGTGACGGCTCTGATCGATCCCCCTGTTGGCCATCTACTGATCTAAACTTGCGCGGAAGGGTTCTGCCATGCCTACCAATCTGGAGTTTCGCGGCCGCTGGCTGAATATCTATGGAAATCTGATTCTGATAGCGATCCTTTCAGGGATTACTGCCTTCATCTATGTGCCCTGGGGATATGCCCGCTGGCAACGAATTATCACCGAAAGTACATATTTCGAGGACCAACAGTTGGAGTTCGATGGCTCCGGCGCGGACGTGTTTGTACAGTTTATTGTCATTGGATTCTATACCCTGATCACCCTGGGGCTGTACATCATTCTCGGCTTTTCGGCAACGAGGATGCTGCGCTGGCAATATGCGCACACACTCATGCCCAATGGCCAGCGCATGGACTATGAAGGCAGGACGCTTGACATCTTCTGGGAATGGTTCCTGCTCATTCTCTTTACGCCGTTGACTTTGGGCATCTACTACTATTGGGGCCGCAACCGACTGCGCCGCCAGATTCTGACCCACGTGTCGCTGAACGATCAGCCTGTGCAGATTGGTAGCACCGCAGGGGAATATTTCCTGGCCGTTGTGAGCAACTGGGTGATGACAATTGTCGCAGTGGTACTCTACGCAGCGGTTGGCTTCTTTTTGCGTAGCCAGGTGCTGGCGACCGGCCCCCTGACAGCGCCATTCGGAAGCAACGGCGCCGATTTTTCCGTGATGGAATGGGTCAATCTCCTGCTGATCGTCGTTGTCCTCGGCGTTTATGCTTTACTGGGCTTGGCTCTGCTGGGCCTGGCCACCGTCCGACTGCGCAGGTGGGAAGTTAATCGGACGCTCTTTCCGACCCCCGTGCGTTCGCGATCGCCAAGGCCGGCAATTTCGACGCCGGTCAGCGCGCTTGCTGGCGCCCCTCCGCTCGATTCTGATGCCACCGACAGCGTTGCCCAAGAGAGCGAAACGTTCTACACAGAAGAGGAACATCCCCCAACAGCCGACATTGGCTATCAGGCCGACACGCAGTTGCGTCCTCTGCCAAGCGCACAGGCCGATGACGACGACGAATATTATGACTTCGCCGAATTTTCTACGCACGCTGGCCAGGAACCGGAGATGAACAGCGGTGACGAGCGAACCGACTGGAGCAGTGAGCAGTGGGCGCGTCCCCAGGCTACCGCCCCCCTGACAGGTGACGAGGAAGGGGAGGAGGAGGAGCGCCGGCAGGGTCAGGACGCAGACGATGGCGCCTCAGAGACACCCACCTAGAGATTTCGTACGCTACAACACTGAATAACGGGTAATTCGAACTGTGTGAAGGCGAGGGAGACGCACGGGCCAGTTTCTTCGCTCCTGCGTCAATGCTGTCGCGGCCGCTCCGGCAGCGACGGAGTAATCTCTCAAACGAGCCTGATGACCGGCGAGTTCTCTTCGGCAGGCAGGACCTTCCCGATCTCCCAAAAGGGCTGCTCTTCCTCATCGCAAACCGCGCGAAATTTACTGAGACCCGACTGCGGTACCGCTAACAGAAGTCCTCCGCTTGTTTCCGCCTCCCATAGAAGCGTTTTGTGCGCCGCCGTCACCTTGGCGGCCGCAGTGACATGTCCGCCAAAGTGCTCCGGATTGCGAACGCTTCCTCGAGTCAGATAGCCGGCCTCAATATAGTCGAAGACCCCTGGCAGGGACGGCACGCGCGCCGCCTCGATCTGAAGCTGGATCGGCGCATCCGCGGCAGACGCCGTCGCCAGCTCAACCGCATGTCCCAACAGGCCGTAACCGGTAATATCGGTTCCGCTGCCCACGCCCGCGGCGCGGCCAGCCCGGGCTGCAGCACGGTTCAGACGCGTCATCGAACTAATGGCGGATTCAAGGTGGGAAGGCTCGATGTCCGGTTTGCCCATGGCGTGCCGTGCTTTGCGCGCGGGAGGGCTCTCACCCGGCCCAGTCAGCTTGGCGGCAGTCGTAATCACTCCGGTGCCGAGCGGCTTGGTCAAAACCAGGCTATCGCCCGCCGCTGCGCTGCCTTTGCGGAACAGCGACCCTGGCGCGGCAATGCCGGTGACGCTCAAGCCATAGAATGGCTCGGGATTGGTCACAGTGTGACCTCCGGCAATGGCCGCATCTGCCTCCTGCACTTTGGCGGCGCCGCCCGCCAGGATTTCGCCGATAACTTCAGTTTCTAGATCCTCGGGAAATCCGGCGATGTTGAGACAGACGTGTACCTCGCCGCCCATTGCATAGACGTCGCTCATCGAGTTGGCCGCGGCGATCGCCCCATACAGCCAGGGGTCATCAACAATTGGCGTAAAGAAGTCGGTCGTCTGTATGAGAACGCGCTCATCATCCAGACGATAGACTGCCGCATCGTCCGGTTTGCCCAGGCCAATCAGAACATCCGGGTATTCAGTTTGCGGAAAGACCGCAGCCATCTGCCGCACGACCTGCGACAACGCCCCTGGAGGGAGCTTCGAGGCTCAACCCGCGCAGGCGACGCGGGCGGTCAAAGGTATGGTTGCCACTGTCATATCAAAGTGTCTCCGGTGATTTCTAACCTGCGGCACAATTTTAACACAGGCCGCAGCAGATCCGCGCACCACCTCAGCCAAGTCTGGCAACTGTACAAAATGTGCGTCCCGATTGAAAGAAATCGATGTCAAGGCACCTAAACCGGTCAAATCACCCAGCGAAAAAGAGGAATAATTATGCAAATTGTATAGTGAAACGCGGCAAGAACTGGAGTATATTTGTTTCAAGCGGTTGAAGCGGGTGCCGTGTGGGGTCGGCATCGCAAATGCTTCCGCCGTGACCATTCTCCTTCCTTCCTCCTTAAGGGGCCCCGACAGAGCATGTTGTCGGGGTTCCTCCCCTCTCTCCGGCTACCAACCAGGATAGCTCTACCCAGTCGCAAATGATTCGCAACTCTTAACGCGGCGCGCAAAACTGTTTTCCCCCTCCTTCTTGTCATTTGGGCGGTCGGGCCTTCGGCCCTCCCTTGTGCAGGGGCTGCGCCCCCGCAACGCCCCCCTCTGTCTACCCACTGTACTGATTATTCCCCGCCATCGTGGCATGCCGACAGTGCGTCTCAACCAACCTGGCGGCTGCCAACCGAATACACGGTCAGATAATCTGAATGGCGTCGGAATTGAAGAGCTGGTCAAGACAGACTCCGCAAGAGGCTAAGCAGCTTCTAACCAAGTAAAATTAGAGGCACCGGCTGCGTATCAGCCGGTGCCTCTATCGATCGTCTTGACTTCTGTTGTGACGCGATTCGGTCTAGGCTGCGACCGCCCTATCTTCCGTGCTGCGTACCGCAATTATACGGGGCTTGACCTCCTCAGCCTTCGGCAGCGTCAGTGTGAGAACGCCATCCTCATAGTCGGCGCTGATGTCGTCGGCGTTTACAGTTGCCGGCAAGGTGATCCTGCGCACGAACTTGCCAAAACTGCGTTCCCGCAGATGCCACTTTGCGTTTTCGTCCACGCATTCCGCTTGGGTCTCGCCCTGGATAGCGAGCGTATTCTCGGAAAAGCTGATATCAATGTCCTCCGGGTCGATTCCGGGCAGTGACGCCTTCACACTGTAGCTGTTATCGTCCTCGGAAACGTCCAGCGCCAGGCGAATGTGATTTCCAACTCCATTTTCTTGCCGTCCGGACGGCTTGCGAAAAGGATCGCTCACGAGCTGGTCCATCTGATTGCGCACCGATATCATCTCACGGAAAGGGTCCCAACGTACGATTCTGCTCATTCTGTTCCTCCTGATGTTTCCAAGCTGCGTTAGAGCTGCGGCCTGAATTCGCTATGATAAACTGACCATCCTGTGTGTCTCTCTATGCGGCCCTTTCATCGCCGCATGCAAAGATAAGGATAACCGGTGAACATATGATTGAAGTCAACGTAAAGTTAGAGGAACATAAGTGCCGCGTTTGAAGAAAGTAAGAGCCCAAATCCCCGGTTTCGGTATCAGGAATGCTTTGCCTGCCGCGCGTCATTGGGGTATGATGAAGGGCAAGAACACGTGTGCGAGCCGATGTGCGGCGAGTTGCTGAACCAAGCCTGATTTCTCCGACGCGAATCCAGGTTTCCACTAGAGTAGTTCCAAAACAGGGAAGCGATTGTGAGCATTGTCTACACGATGGAATAACTGATTCAGGTTCTGGACGAACTCCCTGACTGGATCGGAGCGCTGCACTCACGACTACTGACGCTCGAACCTCTCGACCTGACTCACAACTTCGCCAGGTCTGTAACTAAGATGCATGAGTTCAAGGCCCAAATGGACAGGTTTTTGACCACCATAAACAGAAGGTTCGATGCGGTCGACGCCCGCTTCGACGCGATTGACAGGCGCTTCGACGCAATCGATGCCCGTTTGGATGGACACGATGTCATGTTTAGGAGAATCACTAACGATCTGGGGCAGTTGAAGGGTGTCCATGCCAGAAATGTCGCGCTTGCCGACGCCCCCATTATCGCCAGGGACCTGAAACTGCGCAGGAAGAAAAACCTCACGCAGGAGGAACTCTTGGATCTGATTGATGCGGCCGACACGTCTGGTATTCACGTCGGCGATCTGAGAAGCTTCCGTGTGGCCGATCTGATCATGGAAGCCCGGGCGGTGGACGGGACGACCTGCTACGTCGCCGTCAAAGCCTCGTACACGGCAAATGAAAGGGACACCAGAAGAGCCATCCGTAACGCCGAATTCATGACCCGATTCACCGGCAAGCGCGCATTCGCGGTTGTTTCCGGTCTCCATTTGGACGACCGAATCCAGGACAGCATCGAGTCCGGTGAGGTATTCTGGCACCAATTGATGCCGGAACAACTGGAAGCGGAATAACCGCTCAATGCGCTGCCGCTTCGCTATCCGGGCGCGTTGTTAGCGGTAGCGGTCTTGATGTATGATGGGAACAATCATTTCCGTGCCGCCCTCGCGCTGGGCTTGGCCTTCACCCTTCTGATTTCCCTACCCTCCCATGTCAAACGATTTTGTCCACCTTCACACCCATTCAGAGTATTCCCTCCTCGACGGCTTGGGCCGTATCGATGACCTGGTCAAAGAGGCCGCCCGCCTGGGACATTCGGCGCTTGCCCTGACCGATCACGGTGCGATGCACGGTGTCATCGAGTTCTACCGCGCCTGCCGCAACGCCGAGATCAGACCAATCATTGGCGTGGAGGCGTACCAGACCCTCTGGCAGCGGCCTATGGGCGGTCGCGATCCCCAGCTTGACAAAGAGAATTACCATCTGCTCCTCCTCGCCAAAAATATGACCGGCTACCGCAATATCCTGAAAATCGTTAGCCACAGCAATACCGAAGGATTCTATTACAAGCCACGCGTCGACCATGACTTCCTCGCCGCGCACGCCGACGGAATCCTGTGTACGACCGGTTGTCTTGGCGCAGAGGTGCCAGCCCTCCTGATGAAGGGCAAAGAAAAAGAGGCCTATGAGCGCCTGGGTTGGTACGCAGACGTTTTTGGAAAAGAGAATTTCTTCATAGAGGTTCAGGAACACGACATCCCCGAACTGCAACAGGTGAATCAAACTCTCATCCCCTGGGCCGAAAAGTTCGACCTGGACCTGTTGGTGACAAATGATGTTCACTATGTCAGCGAGAACGATGCCTCCCCCCATGAAGTGCTTCTGTGCGTCCAGACAAATGCCAAAGTGAACGATGAAAAACGGATGCGGCTCAGTGACCAAAGCTACTTCCTCAAGAGCCGCCAGCAGATGGAAGACACCTTCCGCCCCCTGCTCGATCTCCCCGCCTCCGCCTTCAACAATACCCTGCGCGTGGCCGAAATGTGTGATGTTGATCTGGAAGATGACAACTATCACCTGCCCGACATGGACATACCGGACGGCTTCACTTACGAAACCTATCTGCGCCATCTGACCGACGAGGGTGTGCATCGTCTGTACGGCGAAAGGGCTAACGATGAAGTGGTCCAGGAGCGCAAAGAACACGAGCTCCGCATTATCCACGAGATGGGATTCGATGTTTACTTTCTGATAGTGGCCGATCTGTGCGACTTCGCTCGCAGCCGCAACATCTGGTGGAACGTGCGCGGCTCCGGCGCAGCATCGCTGGTCGCCTACTCTATCGGCATCACCAGCCTGGACCCGATACATAATAATCTGATCTTCGAGCGCTTTCTGAACACCGGTCGCGTGACAATGCCCGACTTCGACCTGGACTATCCTGACGATCAGCGCGAAGAGATGATCCGCTACACTGTCGAAAAATATGGCAGTAATCAGGTTGCCCAAATCGCCACCTTTGGCCGCATGAAGGCCCGTGCTGCCATTCGCGATGTGGGGCGCGCCCAGGACATCTCGCTGGATGACGTCGATCGCATTGCCAAGATGATCCCTGCCATGCCTGGCAAACCGGCGACCATTCAGGACGTATTGACCGAGGGCAATGAATTTTACGAACCGGAACTGGAGCAACTCTACAAAAAAGACGGCTGGGAGCGGACACTTCTGGACACGTCAATGCAGCTCGAGGGAGTTGCCCGCCACGCCGGCATTCACGCAGCCGCCGTGATCGTCGCCGATAAAGACCTGACAAACTATACGCCGCTGATGCGAGGCTCTAAAGGGTCGATCACCGAGACGATTACGCAGTTTGAATTCCCAGTCTTGGAATCGTTGGGCCTGCTCAAAATCGATTTCCTCGGCCTGAGCACGCTGACAGTCATGCGGGAGGCTTGTCGACTGATCAAGGAGCATCATGGCATCGACTACAGCCTGGACTCCATCCCCATCGAAGGCCCGAAGGCCGAGCCCGCCTTTCGCCTTCTGTCAAGCGGTGAAGTGAGCGGCGTTTTTCAGGTGGAATCTCAGGGAATGAGGCGTGTGCTGACTGAGATGAAGCCCACCGCATTCGAGCATATCATTGCCACCATCTCTCTCTATCGACCAGGGCCGATGGAGTACATTCCCAACTATATCAGGCGAATGCACGGCGAAGAAGAGATGGAAATTAAACATCCCGCCCTCGAGCCGGTCCTGGCCGAAACCTACGGCATCATCGTATACCAGGAACAGATCATTCAGATTATGAACCAGTTGGCCGGCTACTCGCCTACCGAGGCCGATCTGGTGCGGCAAGCAATTAGCAAGAAAGATGCCTCAAAGATCGAGTATCACAAGGCCTTGTTCATCGGTGGCTGCGACAAAAACGGCATCTCTGCCAGCGCGGCACAAGCTATCTACGCAGACATCGAATTCTTCGCCCGCTATGGCTTCAACAAGGCGCACGCGGCCGACTATGCCGTCATCACCGTGCAGACCGCCTATTTGAAGGCGTTATATCCGGTCGAATATATGGCTGCGCTTCTACTCGTCGAGCGGGACAAGACCGAAAAAGTAATTAATTTTGTCCAGGAATGCCGTCGTATGGGCATTCACGTTCTGCCCCCCGACGTGAACCACAGCGACCTCGATTTCGCAATTCAGGCTCTGCCCGCCGACGCAGAGCAGGAGACACTGCCGAAAGATCCCTCTCTTGCATTTGAGTTCCCCATCACCGCAGGGTCTGCCATCCGTTTTGGCATGGCCGCGGTAAAGAACGTTGGCGTCGGCCCGGTGCAGGCAATTCTGGACGCGCGCGCCGAAGGCAGCCCCTTCCCCAACCTCGAGGATATGTGCGACCGCGTCGACTTGCGGCAAGTAAACAAACGCTCCCTTGAATGTCTGATCAAAGTGGGTGCGTTCGACCGCTTTGGCCAGCAGGACGAGCAGAGCAAAGGCGAACTCCGCCGCCAGCTTCTCGACGTGATCGATCAATGCATCGCCCGTTCCGCCGCCACCCACAGCGCCAGAGAGAGCGGCCAGTTGTCTATGTTCGATATGTTTAGTGGCGCCAACGGCGACGTACAACCCGAACAGTTTCCGATTCGGCTGCCGCAGCACAAGGCGGCAGGGCAATCAAAGACGAGCGACCGCGAGCGGTTCCAGTGGGAGAAGGAGTTGCTCGGCGTCTACGTTGGCAGCCATCCGGTCCAGCAGTTAAACGTCGATCTGAGTCGGTTCACAACCTGCACCTGTGCCGAATTAAACGAAAGACATGACGGCAACAACGTTACCCTTGCCGGAATGCTGGCCTCCATCCGCACCACGGTGACCAGAAAGGGCGATAAAATGGCCTTTGTCCAGTTGGAGGACATGCAGGGCCAGTGTGAGGCGCTCTTCTTCCCACAAACATACGAAGAGTACAAAGAATATCTGGAAGAAGAGCGGGTCGTCATGGTGAAGGGAAAGGCCCAGACCCGCAATGGACGTACCAGCGTCCTCGTGGATACCTTGCAGACAGCGGTCGAGTTCGGATTAGCCAAAGCCGATGTACACCAGCCCGAAGTCGGTGGCGGTTGGGGCGCCGCGCCAGGCGTCGGGCCGAACGGGAGCGATGTCGAGCTGATGCCGCCGCCCGATGACACTCCCAATAGCGAGCCGCCCATGAGTATGGCGGAGCCCCCCTTCGATGCCGGCTTCCCCGACGAACCGGCGCCGGAACTCGGAGAAGAGGCGGCTACCGATATGACGGGTGACGCGGCCGGGCCTGAGATATACCCTGAACCACCGCTTCTCGCCCAAGGTATGATGGCGGAGAACCTGGAGGAGACCAACGGCGCGCCTCAGTTCGCCGCGCCGGCACGGCAAGAGCCCGCGGCAGCCGAGCCTGACAAGCCGGAGGCCGACGATGCCCAGGCGCAAGAAGGCGAAGATGCCGATGAGCTGGCGCCAAAGTCTCAGTCTCCGCCGGTCACTGCAGATCCACCCGTTGGCACGCGCCTCGCTGATTCTGCAGCATCAGGTACGGCTCCACCGCAGGGCGAAGAAATGAGAGATCCCGCCGCAATCAGTCGTCCCTCCGCCGAGAACGGCCGCCAGCTTCTGCGCATCATCTTCAGCCGCTCCGGCCAGTTCAAACGCGACAAGTATCGCCTACGGGAAATTTTCGACGCGGTGCGCGACCCCAAAGGTCGGGATCAATTCGTTGTGGTCTTGGAGACCAATGGCTCTCGCCATCAACTTACCTTCCCCAATGAATTCTGTAATGTCAGCGAACGGCTGCTACATGAGTTGCGCAACCATTTCAAAGTAGAGGTCGCGTTGGAAGACCAATCCTGAGGGACGATGATAGATCTCCACATGTGCAGTCTCTTCCAAGCGGCAAAGAAATACAGCAGAAAAAAGAGCCCTACGGTAGATGTTTTGAAACAGTAGATACAATGCCGGTTTTGCTCCTCAGCCGTTTCCACCATCCTGCAATGACAGCGAGTCTGAACATCTTTGAAGGGCGCATCCTTTTCAGAAGAGTACCACCGCCTGGCACTCCGCAATGTACACGCCTGCACCCATCGTTTCTGTCAAGACCCGAACTTCCGTCAGTTCTCAAAATCGAGTCCCGTTCGAAAAGCGCACTGATATAAATTCCTTATTCGCTGACTAAAAAGCATCAACGTTCTCGTCAATATGGAGTGACCTGATGAACTTTGCTACGACATCGAAACAGATCGAAGACGCCTACGCCCTGGCCCAGCAACGATACGCGGCCATCGGCGTGGACACAGAGCAGGCGCTTTCCGCCTTACGCGGCGTTCCCATCAGCCTCCACTGCTGGCAGGGCGACGACGTGCTCGGCTTTGAAGAGCCGGGTCGCGGGCTGGGCGGCGGCCTCATGGCGACCGGCAACTATCCCGGGCGCGCCCGCACTGTCGACGAACTGCGCAGCGATCTGGACATCGCATACAGCATCATCCCCGGCAGTCACCGCCTGAACCTTCACGCGATGTACCCGGACACCGACGAAAGACCTGACCGCAACGAAATTGCGCCCCACCATTTTCAGGGCTGGGCCGATTGGGCCAAAGAGAACGGGCACGGCATCGACTTTAATCCGACACTATTCTCCCACCCCTTGGCCGACGATGGCTTCACCCTCGCCTCCTACGACAACGACATCCGCCAGTTTTGGATCCAGCACTGCATCGCCTGCCGGGAGATCGGCAGCTTCTTCGGCAAGGAGCTGGGCACACCGGCAATGACCAATATCTGGATTCCCGACGGCCTCAAAGATACGCCCAGTGACCGCGCAACGCCCCGTCGGCTCCTGAAAGACGCCCTGGACCAGATATTCGAAAAGGAAATCGATCCCAACCACAACCGTGACGCTATCGAATGTAAACTGTTCGGCCTCGGTTCCGAAAGTTACGTTGTCGGCTCGCACGAATTCTATCTGGGCTATGCCGCGCAGAACAACCAGGCCCTCTGCCTCGACGCCGGCCACTTTCACCCGACCGAGGTGATCTCCGACAAGATTTCGGCCTGCCTGCTCTTCGTATCGGAGCTGGTCCTCCATGTGAGCCGCGGCGTTCGCTGGGATAGCGACCACGTAGTCACCTTCAGCGACGAGCTGCAGGCCATCATGCAGGAGATCGTGCGCGGGGACCATCTGGATCGTGTGCATATCGGGTTGGACTTCTTCGATGCCAGCATCAACCGCGTTGCCGCGTGGGCGATTGGCACCCGCAATTCGCTGCGCGCCCTGCTCCTGGCCCTGCTGGAGCCAAAGGATGCTATGCAGGAGATCGAACGCCAGGCCGATTACACGACCCGCCTGGCTCTGATGGAAGAGTTGAAGGCGATGCCGCACGCCGCAGTCTGGGATTACCACTGTTTGCAGCAGGATGTGCCGGTGGGCATGGCCTTTCTTCAGGAGATTCGGCAGTACGAGAAGGATGTGCTGTCACTTCGAGACTGAAAACGGGGACCGGGCAGAGGACGAACTCCCTTCCCTCGCCGAAATGACACGCAACAGGACGAACCATGACGAAAAACCGCGCCACCGTTTTGGCCATCGATATTGGCGCAGAATCCGGCCGGGTGATGGCGGTGCATTTTGATGGCTCCAGCCTGCGGCTCGAGGAAGTGCATCGCTTCCCCAACTACGCTCTGACCGTAAACGGTGTGCTGCAGTGGGATATTCTCCACCTCTGGCGCGAGGTGCAGGCGGGCATCGGCCGCAGCAAGGGGCACGCAGCTGAAACACCCTCCAGCCTCGCCGTCGACACCTGGGGCGTGGACTTCGGCCTCCTCGATCGCAACGGCGATCTCATCGGCAACCCCGTCTGCTACCGCGACAGCCGCACAGAGGGAATGCTGGAGGCGGTCTTCGCCCGCGTTCCCAGAGCGGAAGTGTTCGCGCAGACCGGCATCCAGTTCATGGCCATCAATACGCTCTACCAGATGATGAGCCTGGTAGCCGGCGGCTCCCCCCAACTGCAGATTGCGGCGCGCTTTCTCACCGTGCCGGATCTGCTCAACTTCTGGTTGAGCGGCGTCCAGGTCTGCGAATTCAGTAATGCCACCACGACTCAGATGCTTAACCCATTTACCCGTTCTTGGGCCGGCGGGCTGCTGGACGCACTTGGCATTCCTGCCGACCTCTTCCCCGAGGTCGTGCAACCCGGGACGCGCCTAGGGGTTTTCGACGGCGTCCCCGTCATCGCGCCCGCCTGTCACGATACCGGCAGCGCAGTCGCAGGCGTCCCCGCCCAAACCGAAAAATTCGCCTATATCAGCAGCGGCACCTGGAGCCTGGTCGGCCTTGAAGTGGCGCAGCCGGTCGTCAACGAAGCTGCCCTGGCCGTAAACGCCACCAACGAGGGCGGCGTCTACGGCTCGTTCCGGCTGCTAAAGAATGTGATGGGTCTGTGGCTGTTACAGCAGTGCCGGTCTACCTGGGAACAGGCGGGCCGGGCCTACTCCTACCCGGAGCTGGTCTCGCTGGCCGAGTCGGCCGAACCTTTGCGTTCCTTTGTCGACCCCAACGACGACCGCTTCCTGCCGCCCGGCGACCATCCCGCGCACATCCAAGCCTTCTGCGAGCAGAGCGGCCAGCCTCTCCCGCAGAGCGATGCCGCCATCGCCCGCTGCGTCTTTGATAGCCTGGCCCTTGCCTACCGCGATGTGCTCTCGGAACTGCAGTCTCTGACCGGACAGCCGATCGAGGTCATTCATGTCGTCGGCGGCGGTTCCCGTAACCGGCTCCTGAACCAGCTCACCGCCGACGCCACCGGTATTCCCGTCCTCGCCGGTCCGGGCGAAGCAACTGTTATCGGCAACGCGCTCGTACAACTCATCAGCCTGGGCGAGTTGGCGAACCTCGACGAGGGCCGTCAAATGGTAGCGGAAATCGGGGCTTTGGAGCGGTTCGATCCCAATGAGCAGGATTCATGGCGGGACGTGAAGATGCCTGCAATCAATTAGGATTGTCTTCTTTGTACAAATAAGGCAACTACTCAGCCACAACTGATCTGCGAACCTGAATGAGGCGAGTGAAGGTGTTTACCCTCTCCTCATCCTCTGTTTTATGGGCGGTCGGGCCTTCGGCCCTCCCTTGTGCAGGGGCTGCGCCCCCGCAACGCCCCCCTACAAAAACATGCCTCATCCACCGTACGCCGTAATTCCAGCGGTGCGTCCCGTCCAAGGTGGCGGCGGCCAGCGAGTACACGATGAGATAGCCCGATTGGCGGCGGGACTGAAGGTCTTGTCCACATAGACGCTGCATACGGCTTAGTAGCTTCGAAATAAGCAGAGAGGATTGGGACGCGGCAGCAGGGTATCGCTCCGCCCACATCCATCGAGGGGATTCTTCCCGGACTACACAACATAACGTAGTGAGACTAAGCGGCCCGCCGAACTGAACGCACTCCCAGCCGGTGCATGCCTTGCTGCGTCGTGGTCCATCTCCGCAGTCGGGCGCGCTAGTCCTTCTTCTTGCCGCGCGAAAACGAAATACGCAGGTGGCTGTCCGCTGCGTGCGGCGCGGCCAGCCCGTTGTCCATGCGCAGCAACTCACGCTGGCGGGGCGTCAGGTCATCCATCCAGCCCTCTTGGAAGCCGTCGTGGGGATCGACCTGGAAGATCAGCGCGCTCTTGCGGTAGTGGCCGAACAGCGCATGGCGGTCGGTCTCAGTCCGGTTCGCCCCGCCCCCGTGCCAGCACTGGCCGTTAAAGACGAGGACACTACCAGCCGGCGCAACCAACTGATGGACGTGCTTTACATCCATCCCTTCAGGCGGTCCAGCCATGCCGCTCTTGTGCGAGCCGGGCACGATGCGCGTGGGGCCGTTTTCGGGCGTGAAGTCATCCAGCAGCCACACCGTATTGACCATCACCGGGGATCCCATGTTCAACAGGTCGGCCCGAATATCGCTGTGCAGGCCCTGCACCGGATCACCGGGCCGGACGATGCGCGCGTTCAGACTACCTAGAATGATCTGCTTGCCCAGTACATGCTCGATCACAGGCAAAGTGCGCGGATGATCGACCAGAGGATGATAGAGCGGGTCGAGCGTAGGAAGGTTGCTCACATGGCCGGCCTGTCCCAGAAATCGCTGCTCGCCGCCCAGCCTCGCTGCCCAATCAGCCAGCGACGCGCGCAGGGCCTCCACCTCTTCCCCAGTCAGCACCTCCTCCAGCACTGTGAAGCCGTATACATCCATCTCCCAAAATGCCTGTTGCAATGAGGGCATCCGACGATCTTCCTTTGTGTAGTAGCGTGTTTAACTGCCGTCAGTGGGTCAACAGATCATGCCGCGTTTGCCGTCCACCCCGTGGGCAATCGGGTTGTCCCCGATCCAGCGCTCGTCCACCGGTTCCGAGGCCAACTGGTAGCGCGTGTCGGTGGAGAGCCGTATCTGGTTGGAATGATTGTCCAAGCTGGCGTGCATGGTGTACATACTGAAAACCAGCAGATCGCCCATCGCATAGTCCGTGGTCAGCCAGCGATTCCCCAATTCGGCCCGCGCGGCAATGGCATCCTTGTTATAGGCGCCGCCATTTGGATGCTGCCACAGCTTCTCCCCGGATTCAATCTCGGCCGCATCGGGGTAGTTGGTGCAATATGCATCGACGTCCAAAGTTCCGTAGCCGGTCTTTACCTCTTCGTGGCGATGGGAGTTCTCCAGGACCATCAGACCACCCATCTCAATGGGGATGTCGCCCAGCGGCGTCCAACTCGTATGCAGCCGTTGCGTACCGCGTCCCATGAATACAATGTCGTAGTGGGGCGGCGTGGCAGTCGTCTCGCCCGGCGGTTTGGAACGGCACCATGTATAGTCGAAGTGGCGCACCTCCCCGCCCAGAAACTGTTCATAGAAGGCAATCATCGGCCCATCATAGAGCAACTCGAGAAGAGGGGCGTTGTCCTTCGTCAACTCCACCATGAACGCATTCTCAAAGTCGGCGTGGGCAACACCTTCCTCCAGCGGATAGTCGCGGTCCAGACAGCCGGCAGCGTCAAGTTTCCTCAGCATTTCGAGCCGGGCCTCCACAACCTGACTGCGATCCAGCAACCCGGGCAGGTACAGATAACCATCCTGCTCGAACCGCCAGCGCAGCTCCTTCATATCAGACAGCGCGTCGCTCGATGAGCGCAGCGTCCCAAATGCCTCCGGTGCCGTATCGAGTTTGTTGCCTTCAAAGCTGGGCGATTTCGTGAAACTCATCTCTTGCATGCTCCATATGATTGTGGAGAAATCGATGGATGGGCAGAAAGATCAACCTGTCAACTCTAGGCCCATGGATCGACCACGATCTTACCGGCCTCACCCTGCGCCAGCAGGCCGAATCCCGTCTGAATCTGGCTCATCGGCAACTGGTGGCTGATCAGCAGATCGATGAGGGGAGACTGCCGGATGACCTTCATCACTTTAGCGTAGTCGCCCATATTGTAGAGCCAGGACCCGACGACGGTCAACCCCTTGCGGATCATGTCGGAACTGACGGTTATCGAAAGCTCTTCGCGGCATTCGCCGACGAAAGCCACGCGGCCGCGCCGGCGGGTAGCGTCAATGCAAAGCCGCTCCGCCGCGACGCGTCCGGAACAGTCGACCGCGCAGTCCACGCCCCTGCCCTCGGTCAAGCTGCGGATCTTCTGCAGTATGTCCGGATCGCTGGGGTCGAGTACCGTTTCGGCCCCCATCTCCAGCGCCCGGTTCGCACGCCACGGCGCCGGTTCGACTCCGATTACACGGGCATTGCGAAAACGGGCATTGACCACCGCGCCCAGCCCAACCGGTCCCAGCCCGGTGATCAGCACCGTGTCCTGCGAGTTGACGCCAATGGCTTCTTGCCCGCCGAAGGAGGCGCCAATGCCGTCAATCGCCATCGTCGCCTGCGCATAGCCCACATCGTCTGGGACCTTGGGCAGCAGCCACGCCGGTTTAAGCGTATAGTGGGCAAACGTGCCCGAGCCGGCCATCGACCCATGCAGCTCGGCGAAATCGTGGCTGTCCTCACAGTAGATATAGTCGCCGCTCATGCAAAGATGACAACGGCCGCAGGAAAACTGCGGCAAGACCACCACCCGGTCCCCCACGCTGACAGGCCCCCGCTCAGCGACTTCCACCACCTCCCCCACGCCCTCATGGCCCATTATCGCCTGGCTCTGGCCGTCCATCCATAGCTTGTATTCAGTGCACAGCGCAGAAGCATGGACCTTGACTACCGCCCAATCGGCTTTCGCCTGCGGCTCGGGCAACTCGTTAAATGCGACCTGCCGTTCACCGGTAATAGCTGCCTGGATCACAAGAAACGCTCCTTATGGGACTAAAGGTCCCTTTGCGTGCGGTAACCCCCACTGAGACTGACTGGCCCTGTCCTCTGTCGGCGGAGAGTTTCATCACACAGGAGGGACTGAAAACTGGCATGTTATGTACCGAGACATTCTCAGGACATCCCCTTCTTCGGCCCCCGGCCCCAGGGAAGCGGCTCAACGTCGCCCGAAAAGCGCGGTATCAAGGCCTGGACCGCCGGGTCTGCCTGATCGGCCCATTCAGCCCATTCTGAGCGTTCCGTGACATGAGAGGCAACAAGCGACTGGATGGGCTCGGGCAGACCGGCATAGTCGGCCCAATACCAGATAGTGAGTACCGTGCGCCACTGGTCGCTCTGGTTCGCGTGCGCCGAATGCAACAGGCGCGCATCGCCAATCACAACGTCCCCCGCCCGCACCGGCACGTCGACTTCACCTTCAGCCTTCTGAAACGCCGGATGATGCATGTTCTTAGCGCGGCCCACTTCGTCGCCGTCATGCGCCTTGCGGTCCAGATCATGCAGCGCGTGGCGCTTCAAATGGGAGCCCGGGATCAGCCGCAGACAACCATTGTCCGGGCTGGTGTCGACCAGGTAGTACATCAGAAAGTACTGCTGCGGCTGGTCGGTGTAGCTGATCGGGTGCTCCCACAAAACGCCATCCTGATGCCAGTAGAGCGGGGGGCTATGCGGCGGCTTGCTGATCACAAATCCACTCCAGACCTTTGGCTGGTCAAAACCCAGCTGTGCCAGGGCCCCCAACGCGCCCGGATGGGCGATCAGTTCGGGAAAGGCCGGATGCGGGTACTTCCAGTAGGGTATGATGCAGCCCTGCGAACGGTGCTGTTCAAAATGCTCCTCATCCTCCTGCGCGATCGTCCATTCGCTCATCGCATTCAGCTTGGCGACCATCTCCGGTTCCAACACATTTTCGAAAATACAGAAGCCGTCGCGTATGAGTTGGGTCCGTTTTTCGACTGCGGTAATAGGCATGGGTATACCTCCATACTGTCCCTTGTAGGGTGTCGGCCTCACAGTATTATCGGAAACAGCTTGAACTGATCTGCGGTTGCGTTGCGAGTGGGTAAGTCGAATAGCGGCCTGTCTGCTTCGGATTACGGCGTTGGCTGCTCCTCATCCGGTCTGCGAACCGGACGCCGTGCCATCGCGCGCGGCTCGACCTGGCTGTATATGCGGCGAATGGCCCGCTTCCACATCGAGCGCGCCGCCGCCGCCTGATAAGTAGCCTGCCGCTGCGTGTTTTTCCACCAGGTCGCTTCCGGCTGTTCTATCGGCACACTCCACTTGACAGCGCATGCGCCCCAGGTCAGGCCGGCGCCAAAGCCGACAAACACAAGATTGTCACCCGGTGCCACCTTGCCCTCTTCAATCGCTTCGCATAGCGCAATAGGGATGCTGGCCGTGCTTGTGTTGCCGTACTTGTGAACGTTCACATAGACTTTGTCTTCCGGAATCTTCAACTGCCGCTGTACGCTATGCTGGATAATGCGCTTGTTCGCCTGGTGGGGGACGACCAGATCGACTTCGCTTACCGGAACACCGGCCTTATCAAGCACGCGCCGCGTTGCAAGGGCCATAATTCGCGTTGCAAAGCGGAAAACGGCCCGACCGTCCATCTGAATATAATGGGAACCGTTGCTGACCGTCTCCAGGCTTGCCGGGGCCGCACTGCCGCCGGCAGGGATAGTCAAAAGCTCCGCACCGGAGCCGTCGCTGCCAAGTACCGTAGCAGTCACCCCGCCGGGCACGTCGCTGGCGGCCAGCAGCACCGCACCCGCGCCATCCCCGAAGAGGACACATGTCGTGCGGTCGGTCCAATCCACCCACCGACTCAGCGTCTCCGAACCTACGACCAGCACGTACTCGGCATCACCCGCCAGAATCTGCCCGCGGGCAATGCTCAGAGCATACACAAAGCCCGAACAGGCCGCGCTCAAATCAAAGGCGCCGGCATTGATAATGCCTAAATTGTCCTGGATGATGCTGGCCGTGGCCGGGAAAAAATGTTCCGGCGAACTGGTCGCACAAATTATCAGGTCCACCTTGGCCGGATGGACGTCGGCCACTTCAAGAGCTTTGCGAGCAGCCTCCGTTCCCAGAGTGGCAGTGGTCTCCTCCGGCGCCGCCACGACCCGTCGCTCCTGAATGCCTGTGCGTGTGCGAATCCACTCGTCCTGCGTGTCGACGACCTGTTCCAAATCATGATTTGTCACGACCCGGTCGGGAACTTCATAGCCCCAACCGATGATCTGGGCATAGCAGGGCGGCTGCACTCGGTCCTGCACCTCCGGTTGCGCTTCCTCTTCCGTATAGTGCCCGTTCAGATGTTCAGCTGCATAGTCGCTACCAGTCCCGTTTTCCTCGTGCGCTTGCGCTGTCATACCCCATTCTCCTCGAACCGCCGCAACATCAGACATGAGTTGTGGCCGCCAAAACCGAAACTATTGCTCATTGTCACTGCGACGTCTGCCTGCACAGACTGCATCGGCGTGTAATTCAGATCACAAGTCGGATCGGGGTTGTCCAGATTTATAGTTGGTGGAATCACACCTTTTTCAATCGTCTTGAGGCAGACAATCGCTTCTATCGCGCCGGCCGCTCCCAACAGGTGCCCAAGCATCGATTTTGTGCTGCTGATGTTCACGTTGTAAGCGTGCTCGCCTAACACGCGCTTTATCGCCTTTGTTTCGCCCGGGTCGTTGAGCTCCGTACTCGTTCCATGGGCGTTGACATAATTCACGTCGGTACGCTTCACTCCGTAGCTCGCCGCCTTGCGTAGCGCCATATTCATCGCATCTTCGGCCCCCAGGCCGTCGAAATGGGGCGCCGCCATATGATACGCGTCGGCGCTGTTCCCGTAGCCGATCACCTCCGCATAGATTCGGGCATCGCGGGCCAGCGCATGCTCGAGCGACTCCAATATCAGTATCGCGCTCCCCTCGCTCATCACAAAGCCATCCCGTTCGCTGTCGAACGGACGGCAGGCCGCCGACGGGTCGTCGTTGCGCTGGCTCATGGCCCCCATAATGTCGAAGCCGGCCATCATGAGTGGCAGCAGCGCCGCCTCAGAGCCTCCCGTGACCATCACCTGCGCGTCGCCTCGCCGGATCAACTCAAATGCCTCACCGGTAGCCGCAGTACCGCTGGCGCAGGCATTGACCACCGAAAAATTCGGACCGCGCAAATTATACAGAATCGCGATCTTCCCGGCCGCACTGTCCACCAGCATATTTGGAATCAGAAACGGGCTCACCTTGCGCAAGCCGCGCTTCTCCGTCAACCTGAAATTGTCAAGCAGCGAAGTTACGCCGCCGGTCCCGCTGGCGATCAACACACCTATATCAGTTGGCGTCTCTTTGCTCGGATCGAGCCCACTGTCGTTGAACGCCTGCTCCGCTGCCACCAAAGCATACTGAATATACGGATCAAGCCGGCGGGCCTCCTTGCGATCCATATAGTTCTTGGCTTCGAAGCCCTTCAACTCGCCTGCAAAGCGGGTATTCAGCTCACTGGTGTCGAATCTGGTGACCGTATCAATGCCTGACTGGCCTGCCAGCAGGGCATCCCACGTCTCATCCATCGTCAGACCCAAGGGAGTCACCGCGCCGATTCCGGTGATCACGACCCGTGGGGGCTGGCCATTGCTACTGTACATGCGTATAATTTCCAGGTGGACACCCCGACTCGGATGTGCTGTGTTTCCTTGCCCTCGTCGTCCGCTCACCTTATGTCGGGAGAATTGAATCAGTCTATGTACTCTACTATAACACGAATACTGGTCATTCGTTGCGTTTTCCCACTCCTGGGCGTGCATTGTCGATACCAGAGAAGAAATGGGCTCCCTTAGCACACAGGGAGCTGTGATTTTGCATCTTTAGTTCCATGCCGTACAATTCTGCATATGACTAAAATCAGGCCATCCGTCCATCCCAATTCACAGTGGTCAGACGAACCCGGTGTCCTTTCGAGCTCGGCTGATCGGGTACAGTCAACGCAGGCGGCAGATGAACAGATCGGCTTCTGTCAACTTCTGGCTGAGTCAGGCCTGGCCCATGTGCATGGAATGGAGATCTTGCGGCTGGTTAAGGTATGCGCCGGTGCCTATGACCGTATTCTGGGTGAGCGCATGCGGGATGAAGAAATCACCCTCCCCCAATGGCGTATTCTGATCCGGCTGTATCTGGCGGAGCGCAACGACCAGGCAACACTTTCGCCCACCGATCTGGCCCATAGTCAATGTCTGAGTAAGAACACCATCAGCTCCCACCTGCGTGCGTTGGAGGAGTCCCGGCTCATCGAACGCCACCTGGACCCGAACGACCTGCGAGCTTTCCGCATCCGACTAACGCCCGACAGCAGAGCGTTGATTCAAGCATCTATACCCCAGTACTTCGAGTTTCTCAACAACCTGGTTGGTCAACTTTCAGCTGAAGAGCGCGAAATGCTCCAGAGGCTTCTGACCGGCCTGCTCGAATCACTGCAGCGGGAACGAGAAGACAACAGTGCATAGCGATTGCGTCGCAGGCTTCCTGCCAAAGGCTTGCGATGCCCTGTTCCTCTCCCCAAGGAGTGGCATGTGAACCAACGAAGAGCATCCAGTAGACCCGGCGGCGGCCCCGGTGGTGGTTCCGGGCGTGGCCCGGCCGGGGGCGGCGGCAGCATGAAGGATCTAGGCCTTGCCATTCGCTATCTGGGCCGCTACAAGACCACGACAACCCTGGCCTATGCCGCGCTGTTCATCAGCATTGGGGCGCAGCTTGTCGTGCCCCAGCTGGTGCAGAACGTCCTTGACGCCGTTACCAACAGCGTGTTCGCTCGTCAGATCCTGGACTTGCCGGAGACAGCGCGGGCCGAGGCCCTCGAAGCGCTGCCCCTCTCGGTAGAAGAGTTGACCGAACGGGCTGTCGGCGCCGAAGGGCCTATCTATTGGGCGATGGTATTCATCGTTGTGTTCTCGCTTGCGCGCGGGCTGTTCGCCTTCGCCCAAGCCTTCCTGGCCCAGAAGGTGAGCCAGGACTTGGCCTTCGATTTCCGCAACGAACTGTTCGAGAAAATTCAGCGGCTCTCTTTCAGCTATCATGACCGCAACCGTACCGGCCAGTTGATGATCCGCGCCACCGACGATGTCGAAAAACTGAGAATGTTTATCGGTCAGGGGATGTTGCTGGCCGTGCAGTCTATCGTTCTCCTCATTGGTTCCCTGGCAGTGTTGGCCTTCACCAACTTGTCGTTGACATTGATCATCCTGCCTGTGCTGCCCATCGCGCTTGTCCTCTTCATGGTCTTCGGCTCCGTCGCCCAATCTCTATTCGGCGAAATCCAGCGCCGGCTGTCGACGCTTAACGACATCCTCCAGGAGAATCTTGCCGGTATCCGCGTTGTTAAGGCTTTTGTGCGCGAAAGAGAGGAGCAGGACAGGTTTGCCGACTCGGCCCAAAAGCTCATGGATCAGCATATCCGGGTGTCGAAAATATTCAGCTTCCTCTTCCCATTCATCTTTCTGATCTCCAATCTGGGTCAGGCCGCTGTCGTCTACTTTGGCGGGCGGCAGATTCTCATCGATACACTCACGCTGGGTGAGTGGCAGAAGTTCAGCCTCTATCTGATCTATGTGTTCTTTCCCGTAGGCCAGCTCGGTTTCATTGTCGCCCAAATGAGCCAGGCCAGTGCCAGCGCCAAACGCATCTTCGAGATCCTCAACGCCGAAAACGAAGTGACAGACAAACCCGGCGCGCAACCTATGCCGCAGGTCCAGGGACGCGTCCGCTTTGCCGATGTCACCTTCCGCTACTTCAACAGCACCGACCCTGTCCTCCAAAGCATTTCTTTGGAAGCTCGGCCTGGTGAAACCGTCGCCCTCTTAGGGGGAACCGGCAGCGGCAAGACGACGATCATCAATCTCATCCCGCGCTTCTACGACGTCAGCGACGGGCAGGTCCTGATCGATGACTACGACGTGCGCGATGTAACGTTGGACAGCATGAGGCGGCAGATAGGCATTGTGTTGCAGGAGACCAATCTCTTTACTGGCACAATTCGCGACAACATCGCCTTTGGCCGCCCCGACGCCACCGACGCCGAGGTCGAAGCCGCCGCTAGAGCCGCCGCCGCCCATGACTTCATCCTCAGCTTCCCAGATGGCTATCAAACGGCCGTGGGTGAGCGCGGCACGACCCTTTCCGGCGGCCAGAAACAGCGCGTCGCCATCGCCCGCGCACTATTGACCGACCCGCGCATCCTCATCCTCGACGATTCCACCAGCAGCGTCGATGTGGCCACCGAAGTGCTTATCCAGAATGCGCTGGATCGGCTTATGGTTGGCCGCACCAGCTTTGTCATTGCCCAGCGCATCAGCACGGTCGTCAACGCCGATCAGATCCTTGTGCTCGAAAAGGGCCGCATTGTCGACCGCGGCAACCATGAAGAGCTGATGCGAACCAGCGCGATCTACACCGACATCTATCACAGCCAGTTGGTGGAAGACGCAGTTGTCGAAGAGGAAGCGCCGCTAATTGCTGAAGCATAGCGCGTCGGCAGCAGCAGACCCTATTACGCACAATTTTTCCAGGAGCGTGCCCGATGTTCGGTGACCGCATGTTACGCACGGAGACGCTGAAGCCTAAGAGCGTTGGCGCCACCCTTTCCCGTTTCAGCAAATACTTCCGTCCCTACTGGTTGGTTCTTTCCTTTGTCGCCCTACTTATGGCGGTAAACGCCTATACCCAGGTAATCGGCCCGGTACTGATCGGCCAGGCAGTGGACTGTTTTCTGGCGCCGTCGGCCTTCGGCGGCGACGGCGCAGGAGGCGGAGGGCTTCAACTGCCCGCAGGTACCGATCTGCAGTCGGAAACCGACAGCCAGGCCAACTGCTGGTATGCCCCCGATCTCGCCGCGTCCGACTCCAGCCGCGCTGATCTGCTGCGCGGCCTGCTCAACATCACTTTGGTCATCACCGGCTACTATGTGATCGGTTCGGTCACCGGCGGCCTGATGTTCTTCAGCATGAGTTGGACCGGTCATAACGTTCTTCGCTCCCTGCGCGTGCGCCTTTTCAACCATCTTCACCGCCTCTCTCTCGGCTTCTATACCCGCAACGAGACCGGCGACCTGATGAGTCGCATCACCAACGATTCAGACACAATCCAACAGGTCGTCAGCTTTGCTCTCGTGCAGGTTTTGAGCAGCGCCCTGCTAATCGTCTGGATTATCTATCAGATGCTCGTCCTGAACTGGGCTTACGGACTCATCAGCCTGAGCATCGTGCCGATGATGGTCCTGGTAACTCTATGGTTCAGCAACCAGGCCCGCAAGGCCTTTCGCGTCACACGCCAGAGCATCGGCGACGTAAACGCGGAACTGGAGGAGGGCATCTCCGGCGTGCGCGAGGTCCAGGCCTTTAGCCGTGAAGAAACCAATATCGAGCAGTTCCGGCAAAGTAATGCCGTCAATCGCGACGCCAATGTCAAGGCCGTGGCCTATACTTCCGCCCTTGCCCCGGCTCTTGAGGCGTTGGGATTCCTCGGCATCGCTATCGTCGTTGGCGTCGGCGGCGTGCTGCTGCTGCGGGGTCAGACACTGGCAGGTTCGGCCATCTCCCTCGGCCTGATCGTCACATTCTTGGGCTATGCGCAGCGCTTCAACATGCCCATCTCCCAGATCAGTGTGATGTGGGCCAACATTCAGAGCGCCATCGCCGGCGTGGAACGCATCTTCGAACTGATGGACGAAGTTCCCGATGTGCAGGAGAAAATCGGCGCCCAGCCGATGCATGCAATCGAAGGGGTCGTCGAACTGGAAAACGTCGAAGCGGAGTATGTGCCCGGCGAGCCGGTCCTGAAGGGAATAAACCTGATCGCGCAGCCCGGCGAAACCGTAGCGATCGTCGGCCCAACTGGCGCCGGCAAGACGACCATTATCAATATGCTGCCCCGCTTCTGGGATGTTACCGGCGGCGCAGTGCGCATCGACGGTGTGGACGTACGCGACGTACAGCTACACACCCTGCGCCAGCAGATCGGTCTCGTCCTTCAGGATACCTACCTGTTCAGCAGTTCGGTGATGGACAATATCCGCTTCAGCCGGTCGGACGCCTCCGACGAAGAAGTCATCGCCGCCGCAAAGCTGGCCCAGGCGCATGACTTTATTGAGCGGCTGCCCGAAGGCTATGAAACTGTGCTGGGAGAACGTGGCAGTGGTCTGAGCCAGGGGCAGCGTCAACTGTTGGCCATCGCCCGCGCCGCGCTCGCCGACCCGCGTATCTTAATTCTTGATGAGGCCACCAGCAGCGTCGACACACGCACCGAGCAGAAAATACAGGCTGCGCTCAATGACCTCTTGAAAGGGCGCACCAGTTTCGTGATCGCGCATCGCCTCAGCACCATCCGCAGCGCCAACCAGGTTCTGGTGTTGAATGACGGAGAGATCATCGAGCGGGGCACGCACGAAGGGCTGCTGGCACAACGGGGATTCTACTACGAACTCTATATGAACCAGTTCCGCCGCCAGGAAGACACGCCCGTGCCGCCGAACGGCAGTGGACCTGCCAGAGCAGACAGTGTTCGTGCCCTGCCAGCGACTTGAGGCGCAACGCCAACCACGAGTACGATACGGGAGGGGCGGCTCTCGCCCTTCTCCCCCACCCTGTACATCCGCCACTACTCCGTCCGAAACTGCAACCAGACCAGCGGGATCAGCATGCCGATCACCACTATCGGAACGCTGTCCCAGGGCGCTAGATTGATCTGGATCCAAACGCCGCCGGGAATAACGTCAACGCCGTAAAGAATGTACGCGGCCCAGCCCACCAGCATCGCCCACAGCAGGCGCTGAACGAGCAACTGGCGGGGCATTACCTGCACCAGCACCACCAGCAGCAGTCCCAACACCACTAACTGTGTGACCATCGCAATCGTCAAAGAAGATATATCGATTTCAACGGCCTCCGGGTCAACCTCCCCTGCGGGCGTCGAGGCCGCTCCCGTCGTTGGCGCCTCTGCTGTCGGC
Organism: Caldilineaceae bacterium; assembly: GCA_965116395.1. Classification (GTDB taxonomy): domain Bacteria; phylum Chloroflexota; class Anaerolineae; order Caldilineales; family Caldilineaceae; genus Bin5. The sequence goes on along the minus strand of OZ220684.1, from coordinate 1,283,675 downwards.
AACGACGCTTGTGTAGACGGTGGCGTGACAACTCGTTCCGGGTTGGTGACCACTATCTGCGTTCTATCGGATGCAACATCCGGGTCCGCAATACGCACCCGAATCTCGGTGCTGGAGCTGGCCTCGACGCTGTTAACCGCGATCAAGAGCGCGCCCGTTCTCTCCAGGAGTACAGATTTGCGGGCGAGTCCGCCGCGAGTCGCGACAGGACTGGACTGGATTGCAAGCTCTTCGCCTTCATAGATCAATCGAAAGTTCACCGGTGTTCCATCAGGGACCGTATTCCCGTTTCGATCCAGAATCGGGCCAGCCTGCAGTTCCAGGCTGTCTCCCAGCGAAAGATCGGTCTGCGTAACAACCACCTCGTCCCCTTCCCCCTCTTCGATGATGATGTCCTCGTTCAGGAGAGTCAGGCCAATGCGTTGATTGGGGTCCGGCTCCAGCCGTTCGACCAAATTGCTGAAGCGAGTGCCCGGCACGCTGACCGGAGGCGCACCGCTTACCGTTTGGGCGCGGAACAATGCGCGCACAGCCGCTTCCAAAAATGGCTGGGTCTTGGAGTAGACCCCCAAAAAGGCGGTCATCTTGCCAATCTCGGTCGAATCAAAAAAGTAAGGTTCGTTGAGGGCCAGCACTACCAGTTTGCTCCCCGGTAACCGGTCACTGCGCTGACGCAGAAAACGCTTGACCGCATCGCTGCTGTCGTAGTTCGCTACGTCCACGTCAAGCATGGCAAAAATCAGCCAGCTTGCGTTCAGGATCTCCGCCTCCAGCGCATTTGCAACCGACTGCTCGGCCGTGCCGTTGAGCAGAGAGTTCAACTCTGCAAACGTGCGGCTGCGAATCTGCTCAGTTCGCAACTGGTTGGTCGCCTCCGGCCCGTAAAGCCGCAACATTATCTCTTCCAGTGCAGCCGGCGCTACCGCGGGCACCGCCGGGCAGCCAACGCACTCGTGAAATATACGGCTATCGGTGAATATCAATATGTCCTCGTCTTCCCCCGGTGGCGCAGGTAACTGATCCGCCAGCCCCGGGGAATCCGGGAAAAAGATCGTCAGCGCCTCGCTGGCGACCTGATCCAGCAACATCTGCGCCTCTCTCTGATGTTCAGGACTGAATCCCTCCTCCAGGTCATTCGGCCCCACCACAACATCTGCAATGTCGATCTCAATCGGTTCATCGCGGGACGGGTACATATCAGTCGTCGCGCCTGTCACAGGGACAGGGTCATACAGCCGCAGTTTCAGGCGCAAAATCCTTCGCAACGAGGCATCCACACGCGCGGCAAACTCGGCATCGTTCGTGTAGCGCTCCCGGAAGAAGATGATCGTCTCTTTGATGTTGGCCCTTTCATCCAGCCAGCTGTCCGTCAGAGAGAAATCTGACAGATAGAGCAGGTCGTTGCCTGCCGTAAACGCGTCGAGGGCAATACGCCTCCGCGGGAACTCTTGCAAGGGCGGGTCAAAGTAGCGGCGCACGGCCATTACGCCCAGCGCGTCGCTCATCAGTATGCCCCCCTGCGCCCTCCATGGCGCAAACTCGTCCAACTCCAACAGAATGCCCAACTCCTGCGCCAAACTAATAGGCGGCGTGCGCTCGCGGCTGCCTTGGAAACTGCTGAAACGAATATGACCCGACATCAGCGCCTCGGTAGAGGTCGTCGCCCCATCCACGCGCAGAATCGCAGAGGGCCGCTCAGTGACCGCGGCAAACGGCGGCAGTTCGATACGCTGGAGCGCCTGCAAACTCTTTTGTATCGTCGAAATCTCCTCATCCGGCCTTCGATCCGTACCCCCTAGACCCGGGAAATGTCCGGTCACAGTGGCGACGCGGCCGCCGCTGCCGCGGTGAATGCCGGATACATAAGCCTGACCCATTCGGCCAACCCAGAATGGTTCACCTCCAAATGTGTGCAGCCCCAATCCTGTCACCAGATCCGGCCGCGGCTGTTCAATCACGTCTAGCGCCGGCCCCAGCAACAGATTCACACCTACGCTGCGCATCTCGCGGCCATGGACTGCCCCGACCTCCCCTACCAGTTCCGGATTCCAGGTGGCGCCCAGCGCCATCTGTGGCGGAATAGTGGTGAAGCCGGACCGCAGCGCCGTCTCCGGTAATCCGTCGCCTCCTTGTTCGACACCTATCAGCAAAGGAAGTTCCAGCGGCAACCTCTGTTCCAGACCAGACTGCAAAACGCCTGGGATGGCCTGCCCGCCCTCTTTCACGTTCAGCGCCTCCGCCGGCGAGAGATACGTGCCATACGCCAATGCCTGCAACTGATTCGTAAGTCGCGCAACGTCTTCCGGGGTTGTTTCGCTGTAGTTGCTGAAGTTGCGGTTCCTGGGGCTGAGCACCACCCCGCCGACCCGGTACTCTTCAATCAGCTCGGCGACGTCGCTCCTCGGTCCTATGTCGTTGCCCTGAAAGGTAACAATAAACAGTTGACCTACTTTATCCGCGACGCCCATTCCGGCGATCAAATTGTCGATGCGAGCTTCCAGAATCTCATCCGGGCCAGGTGTAGGTGTGGGTGAAGGAGTGGGTGTATGAGTCGGCGTATGTGTATGCGTGGGCAAGGGCGTTGGCGTAACTGTTGGCGTGAGGGCCAGGTTCGTGGCTTCTGCCTCCGCAGTCACCGTCAGTTCAGCGCCTGCAGTTGCGGTCGCACGAATTGACTCCAGCAGCTCCTGGGCCGTACGGGTCGCCGTGCCTGTTGTCTCCTGCTGTTCTGCCGCCCCGGTCGTTTCAGTGTCTTGCGCACTGGGCGTAGACGTGGTCGCCTCTTGGGCGGCAGCCAGTTTCACATGCGGCAGACCAGCGCCAATGTCGATTCCCAGCAACGCGGCTGTAAGCAGCGCGGTAGCCAGCGCAAACGCGCACAGCCGGGCGCCGTCCCTCCCGTGAAACCTCTTTCGATCTCTTCCCTGCCGACAACGGAATCCTCTCATCAGTTTCGATTATACACGATCAGCGCAACTGTCGGAATGGCCAATTCCGGCATCTCCGTGCACTTCCGGGCGCATCCCAGATTGTTGTGTCGATTCGTAGCGCCCTATTTCGCAGGCCCAGAAAATCCGCAACGTTGCAGCCACAATCAATTTACGATCCTCTATGAGGCGAGCGAAAGCGTTTCTCACTAACCACTGACCACTAACCACTGACCACTGCTGTTCTGGGCGGTCGGGCCTTCGACCCTCCCTTGTGCAGGGGCTGCGCCCCCGCAACGCCCCCCTACAAAAACATGCCTCACCGACCGGTGCGCCTTCTTCTCAGCGGTGCCCCTGTCCGGCAGTGCCCCTGCCGCCAACCAACAACGTTTCGAAGAAAGCCTGAGAGGTGCCAGCGGTGAAGGCCTGGGTCAACATGGCGCCAAAAAAGAGGGCTGATGGCATGAAAACTGTGCTACAACAGTCCTGTCCATTCCCCTATCTGAGTTCCTTGTACGGGTGGGGTCACAAAAAATGAAGAACTGACTATTCTTGATTCAGACAGCGGCTGTCAAGAAATCTGGGATGCACCCTGCAGTTCCCATATGCTGGACAGATTCGGCCAAAGCAGGTATAATCGATCAAGAAACGCGAACAAAAGTTCGATACACTCGAACTCTCCGTTACGGAAGTCAGAACCTTGTTTAGTCACCGTCAGGCAGCCCCTCGGCATGCGCTAAGAGCGCAATTTATGTATGATGGTAGGACGCCCCGTAGGACACGCACACGGGCCGCGCCGAAAGTCTCTGGCCCTTGTGGAAGACGGTGAAGCTGATTCACGAAGTACATTTGCATCAGATCTATGGAGCCGGAAATGCCGCCATTTCAGGTAGTCAGCGACTTTCAACCAATGGGCGATCAGCCCCAGGCCCTTACCAAACTTGCCGCCGGCGTTGATGCCGGGATGCAGCACCAGGTTCTGCTTGGCGTCACCGGTAGCGGCAAAACCTACACAATGGCCAAGGTCGTCGAAATGATTCAGAAACCGACCCTGGTTATCGCCCACAATAAAACACTGGCCGCGCAACTCTACAGCGAGTTCCGCGAGTTTCTCCCCAATAATATGGTCGAGTACTTCGTCTCCTACTACGACTATTACCAGCCCGAGGCCTATATTCCCCGCAGCGACACCTACATTGAAAAGGATGCCCAGGTCAACGAAGAGATCGAACGTCTCCGTCTGGCTGCTACCAGCGCCCTCTTCAGTCGGCAGGATGTCCTAATCGTCGCTTCGGTCTCCTGCATCTACGGCCTCGGCAGCCCCCAGGACTATGGACAGGTGGCCCTGAAACTGTCCGTAGGCGAGATGGTCCGCCGCAATCAGGTCTTGCGCCACCTGGTCGACATCTTCTACGAGCGCAACGACACTGCCCTGCAGCGGGCGAAATTCCGTGTCCGCGGCGATGTCCTGGAAGTGCAGCCGGCCTATAGCGACAACGCCTTGCGCGTCAGCTTCTGGGGCGATGAAATCGAACGCATCAGCGAAATCGATACACTCACCGGCGAAGTCCTGGACGACCACCCAGAAGTGGAAATCTTCCCGGCCAAGCATTTCATCACCCATCAGGATCAGGTTCGGGAAGCCATCGTCGACATCGAAGAAGAGCTCAAGCAGCAGACCACTTTCCTGGAGAGCCAGGGCAAGCTGCTGGAGGCCCAGCGCATTGGCCAGCGTACCCGTTACGACTTAGAGATGCTGCAAGAGATCGGCTATTGCAATGGCGTCGAAAACTATAGCCGCCACCTGGCGCGTCGCCCTCCCGGCAGCCGTCCCTGGACTCTGCTCGACTACTTTCCGGCCGACTGGCTCGTATTTATCGACGAAAGCCACATGACCATCCCCCAGATCCGGGGCATGTTCGCCGGCGACCGCTCTCGCAAAGAGGTGCTGGTTTCGCATGGTTTCCGGCTCCCCAGCGCTTTGGACAACCGCCCGCTGACTTTCGATGAGTTTGCCGAAGTCGCGCAGCAGTCGATCTACGTCAGCGCCACACCGGCCGAATATGAATTCAGTCACGCTGAACAGGTGGTGGAGCAGATCATTCGCCCTACCGGCCTCTTGGATCCGATCGTCGAAGTGCGGCCGACCGAAGGACAGATCGAAGACCTGCTCCAGGAAGTGCATCGACGCGTCGCCATCGGTCAGCGCGCCTTGATCACCACGCTCACGAAACGTATGTCCGAAGACCTGGCCGAATATCTGGCCGATCTGGGCGTGAAAGTCCAGTATCTCCACAGCGAAATCGATACCCTGGAACGCGTCGAAATCCTGCGTGACCTTCGCCTGGGCGTCTACGACGTGGTTGTCGGCATTAACCTGCTGCGCGAGGGGCTCGACTTGCCGGAAGTTACGCTGGTCGCGATTCTAGACGCCGACAAACAAGGCTTCCTGCGCAGCCAGTCATCCCTGATTCAGACCATGGGCCGCGCAGCCCGCCATGTGGAGGGGCGCGCTATTCTCTACGCCGATAGGATGACTGAAGCGATGGAGAACGCTATCGGCGAGACAACTCGCCGCCGTCAAATTCAGGAGGCCCACAACCGGGACCACGGCATTGAACCCCGCAGCATCGTCAAGAGCATCCGTGACCTCACCGACCGCATGAAGGTCATGGCCGAAGACCAGGCCGACTACAGCGTCGAGAGCGGTGACGACGCCCGTGCGGTCTACCTGCCTGCCCTATCCCCGGATGAGCTGGTCAAGAAGATCACCGCGCTCGAAGAAGAGATGCAGGAAGCGGCACAGAAGCTGGAGTTCGAACGCGCTGCCTCCCTGCGCGACGAGGTGATCGAACTCCGGCAGGCGCTGAAACTGGAGAGAGTGTGACCGGAGCGGCGATTCAAGTGCAGGAAGGATTGATAGGAACGTGAAGTACACGTCTTCAAGTCGTCTCGTCCACCTCTGACACAAATATCCATTTTCAGACGGAAGCCGGCCGTCCTTTTGTGAAGGACAACTGCCGCCGCCTCCCTTGACGGGATTTCCACCCTATGAGAACATTTTTTATGAAGGCAAGAAAGCGAAAGCCGATCGGAGTACCAGGCACTGCTCAACCGCCATTGCGAACTCTAGAGCAGGCTGGCAGTTCAATATTCCGAATTTCGCGCGCATATTGCCAAACGGTAGCGCTCTAAACAGCGAACTCAGTATGACGCTGCGCAGTCTTTCCCCAATGCACAGGAATCAGTGTCAGCTAGTTAACCGAGATCCAGCGAGAGCACAAACCTGCCTTTGCGTCCGTCTTGGCCCGAATCGCCGCCGCGCTTAGTAAACACCTGGGCGCCCAGATCTACGAGTAAACGAGCAAAATGATAGGAACTGTCCGCGAGATTGATATCACCACCGAGATGAACGCGGCATATCTTGACTATGCCATGAGCGTTATCGTCGCCCGCGCTTTGCCCGACGTGCGCGACGGCCTCAAACCGGTGCATCGTCGTATCCTCTATGCCATGCATGATATGGGCCTGTCCAGCAACAAGCCCTACAAAAAGAGCGCCCGTATCGTCGGCGAAGTTCTGGGCAAGTATCATCCCCACAACGATACATCCGTCTATGACGCCATGGTGCGCATGGCCCAGGAATTCAGCCTGCGCTACCCGCTTGTCGATGGCCAGGGCAACTTCGGCTCTATCGACGGCGACAACGCTGCCGCCATGCGCTATACCGAAGCGCGTCTGGCAACCATCAGCGACCTGATGCTGGCCGATATCGAAAAAGATACGATCGACTGGAACGATAACTTTGATACTACACTCAAGGAACCGGCCATCCTGCCGGCCGCGCTGCCCAATCTCTTGATCAATGGCGCCAACGGCATCGCCGTGGGCATGGCAACCAATATCCCGCCCCACAATCTCGCCGAAGTCGTCGACGCTACCGTCTATCTCATCGATCACTTCGATACAATTGACGAAGTCGGCGTTAACGACCTTCTGCAATTCATTAAAGGGCCGGACTTCCCCACCGGCGGCATCCTCTTCCGCTATCGCCAAGGCACCAAAGGCGAAGAGGAAATCGACGCCATCTCCCAGGGATATGCCACCGGCAGGGCGCGGCTGATCATGCAGGCCAAGGCCCATTTCGAAGAAATGAGCCGCAATCGCAGTCGTATCGTCGTGACCGACCTTCCCTATCAGACGAACAAGACAAATCTTCTCGAGCGCATCGCCCTCCTCGTACGCGATGGCAAGATCGATGGGATCACCGATCTGCGGGATGAGAGCGATCGCACCGGCATGCGCATCGTCATCGAGCTGACACGCAACGTGGAGCCCAAGACCGTGCTCGCGCGCCTGCTCCGTCTCACACCAATGCAGCAAACATTCGGCATGTCGCTGCTGGCCCTCGTCAATGGCGAGCCCGTCACCCTCACCCTCAAGCGCATCCTGCGTCTCTTTATCGAACACCGCCAGGAAATCATTCGTCGCCGCTCGCAATTCGACCTGGCCAAGGCAAGGGCCAGATCACATATCGTCGAGGGTCTCCTAAAGGCGCTCGACATCCTCGACGAAGTCATCCGGACGATTCGCCGCAGCCAGCGCGTCGACACGGCGCGCACCAACCTGATGCGCGAATTCGGCTTCACCCAGGTGCAAGCACAGGCGATCCTGGATATGCCCCTGCGTCGATTGACCGCGCTCGAGCGCAGACAGCTCCAGGATGAACATAAAGAACTTCAAAAGTTAATCACTTACCTGGAAGAACTGCTGTCCGATGCCGGCAAGATACTCGGCGTCATCCGCGATGAACTCCTGGATCAGCGCCAACAACACGCCGATCGCCGTCGCACCCAGATCGTCGAACGCCCCCAAGGCACCCTCACCGCTACCGATCTGCTCCCCGACCGGCGCGTCTGGGTTGCGCTTGGCGCCAAGGGCTCCTTGCGGCGTCTGGATTTCGCCGGTATCAGCCGCGCCAGCCTGCGCCAGGCTGCCCAAAATGCCGCCGCTGCCCTGCTCACCGCCAACACGCGCGATCAGCTATTCTTCTTCGCCGCCGCCGGGCGCTGCCTCCGCCTGGGAGTCCACGAACTTCCCCAAGAGGGGCGCAGGCATCTGGCCGACCTGACCGATTTCAGCCGCCGGGACACGATCTCCTCCATGGTGGCGCTGCCGAACACCGCAACTGAGGGCTTCCTCTTCCTGGTCACTCTCCAGGGAACTGTCAAGCGCATCACACTCTCCGATCTTACGGAGGCGGCCGTGGTCGCTCAGGATGTGATCAGTGTGAATGGCAAAGACCGTTTGCGTTGCGCGTTCGTGACGCCCGGTAACGGCGAGGTCCTGCTCATCACCCGCCAGGGCCGCTCAATACGTTTCCCCGAGGAGACAGTGCGAGTGATGGGTCCGGCAGCACGCGGCGTCGCCGGCATCAACCTGAAACAAGGCGATGAGGTGGTTGCCGCGCTGCCAGTCGCGCCCGACGGCGAACTGCTCACCGTTACTTCCACCGGCTATGTTAAACGCACGAGCATGAACGAATTCAGCCTGCAGGGCCGCGGTGGCGGCGGCATCATCGCCCACAAGCTCAGCGAGCGCACCGGCGATCTGGTGGGCGCTGCCATGATGACGTCGGAGCATACCTTCGCGGCCTTCGTGACGCAAAGGGGCGTGGCAAAACCGCTTGGATTGGACGAAATCCCGTTCAGCGGACGCAGCACGATCGGCGCGCGCAAGGTGGACTTGGCCAGCAGTGACGCGGCAGTAGCCGTACAGGCTGTCTCACCTGTCGTGGCGGCCATGGACGGCCAACCGCCTCCGCTCGGTCCACACTCAAATGGCTTGGGGAACACCGAGGCCGCGCCTCCGGCAAAAGAGGTCCAGAAGAATGGCAAGAAAGCCCCTGCAAAAAGGAAGCGAACAGCCGGGTCCGCCTCTGCAACGCCCGCCAAATCGCGCGCCCAGCGCAAGTCGCGCAAGCTCGACAGCGAAACGACCAGAAAACGCAATTCCGCAACCATTGAAGGGGCTGCTCCGAAGCCGGCCGCGGCAGAACCGGCGAACGGCGAAATCGCCAAACGCAGCGCAAAACAGCCCCGCAAAACCCGCCGGAATGGCGCGCAGAAAGCCACTCCCCGGGACGACACCAACAGCGCATCAGCCCAGCGCTCAATTTCCAGAAAATCAAAAGAGTCCGCGCCTGCTTCGAGGCGCGCAACAACGCCCCGCCAGGCAACGCCCACGAAGAGCCCCGGAAAGGATGCCCAGCCCAAGGACAAGCGGGCCGCGGCTGACTCGGTGGACAAGTCTGTGCAGGGGAGCCTGCTGGACGAGCCAGCCGCAACACCGAAGCCGTCGGCCGGGAAGACTTCCGCACCATCAGCCGGTAAACGCACCGGAAAACTGAACCGTGTGAGCAGCGTCACTAGCGGCCAGAAGCGAAAGCCGCGTTGACTAACAGCGCTTCTTCTCTTCTTCTGAACTTCACGTGCACGATAGCCTGACCCAGGGGCAGTATCCGTATTCTAGGTGGGTTCTCCTCTAACTGTAGAAATACTCCCAGACCAGTATAGAAGAAGGGGCCGCTGTGCTCAGCGACCCCTTCAGTTTGTCCTCGGAGTGAACGCCTCCCAGTCCGATCACGCATCTGCTTCTCAAATGCGCCCTCCCGCAAGAAGGATTCCAACTGGGCGGCCATCTCCGAGGGCCGGAATCCAACTACTGGCAGAACTCCAGACGGAGGTTGCCCAAGTCATGCTCAGGCACGTTTCGCAATGCCCCCGGTATGCAACCGCTCAACTGATTGTGTGAGACGTACAACTCGTACAGATTGGTCAGGCGGCCCAGTTGAGGAGGGATCGCCCCGCTCAACTGGTTACCATAGAGCCACAAAGACTCCAGGTTGGCCAGGTTGCCCAACTGTGGAGGAATCGTCCCACTCAGCGCGTTGTCGAAAACGTTCAAGTTTTCCAGTTTGGATAGGTTGCCCAGTTGCGCGGGGATTGTGCCGCTCAACTCGTTCTCGGCAAGTCTTAGAGACTCCAGGTTGGCCAGATCGCCCAACTGCGGCGGAATTGGACCGCTCAAAGCATTCTCAGCTAGATTCAGGTTCCTCAGCCTGCCCAGGTTTCCCAGTTCAGGCGGAATCCCACCGCTCAACTCGTTGTCGGCTAGAAACATAGACTCCAGCCTGTCCATGTCTCCCAGTTGAGAAGGAATCGCGCCGCTCAGTCTGTTATAAGATAGAGACAGGGATCTCAGTCTGTCCAGATCTTCCAGTTGTGACGGAATTTCTCCGCTCAACTGGTTGCCGAAGAGATATAGTTCCTCCAAGCTGGACAGGCGACTCAACTGCTGCGGGATCGGGCCGCTCAGTCCATTATTATGTAGCGCCAGAGATCTGAGTTTGGCCAGGTTGCCCAATTCCGGCGGGATTGGGCCGCTCAACCTGTTACCGTTCAGCGACATCGTTCTCACACTGGTCAGACTACCCAACTCTGGCGGGATCTGGCCGCTTAACCCATTGCCATGCAGAAACAGGCATTCAAGATCCAAGAGCAGTCCCAATTCCGATGGAACTGTTCCACTGAGACTGTTCCATGCCAGGTCTAGTTCGACCAATTTGGTCAGGCGCCCCAGTTGTGGCGGAATGTTTCCCCGCAACCCGTTCTCCCTTAAGTCCAAATCGACCACACGACCGCTGTCATCGGTGGTGACTCCGTACCAGGTGCCGATCGGCGTGTCGCTCATCCAGTTCCTGCTGTTGGTCCAATTGGCGCCGTCGGCGCTGAAGTAGAGGGCAATCAGTGCCGCCCTCTCGGAGATATCGACCGTAGCCGTCGGCGTCGCTGTCGGCAAAGGCAAAGTCGTGCTCGTAGGCGACGGGGTTGCTGTAGGCAGAGGCGTCGCTGTAGGCATTGGCGTCGCTGTAGGCGTGAATGTAGGTGTAGGAGATGGTTGCGCCTCCAGCACTATCGTCGTGCCATTGCCGATGGCGAGACCCCGAACATAGCGAGCGCCCTGAAAAACTGCCTCTTCGATACTTACCCTGACTTCGGCGGAAATGTCGACGGGCGCGATTGCGGCCGCCTCGCTGCGGCTCTGGCCGGCTCCAATTGTAACTGTGGTCCGGGCGGGTGCACCGTTCTGCGCCGACAATGTGATCGACAGGTCGAACGGCGCGCCCTCAGCGACCGTCGCGACGACCCCCTCGTTTGACCGCTCCAGCCCCATTCTTAAGATGAAAGGATCCGTCCGATTGCCCGCGAAGCTCACAACTTCCAGATGGGACAGACCGCTGAATATGCCGTCAGGCAGCGAAGTTAAATCGTTGTCCGACGCGATAAGATGCGTCAGATTGACAAGCCCAGTGAAGATACCCCCAGGCAGCGAAGACAGGTTATTCTTGGAAAAGGACAACTTACTTAGACTCGACAATCTGTCAAACACGCCGTCGGGAAGGGAACTAAGGTCATTTTCCTGCAACGCCAGTGTCTGTAAGCCGGTGAGGTCGTCGAAGACACCGCCGGGCAAGGAAGAAAGACCGCTATCCTCCATCCAAAGTATATGCAGATTTGGGAGACCGTCGAAGACATCCGCAGGGAGCTCCCTGAGGTTATTCTCTTGCAAGTTCAGGTCGATCAAACCCGTGAGACCACCGAAGTCGCCGACCCGCAAGGAAGTGAGGCGCCTGCCAATGCCGCCTCTGGTAAGGTCTATTCCGAAGATTCTTGTCAAGTATTCGTCGGTCACCTCGCTGCAATGCCGGATGTTTAGGCCGCCCAGGTTCTGGCTGTTCAGGAGGCCAATCATATGGTTACGTACCTGCTGAGTGCGGTCACAGATACCTCCCGAACCGCTCTGAACTTCACTTTCGCTAATAGCAGGTGTGGGATTACGGGTAGGCGTGGCCGCGGGCGTGAGCGCCGGCGTGTCGGTCTGCACAACCGCAGGCATGAGCGTCGGGGTGCCGGTGGCATCTTCCGTACGCACAGGTGTCGACGTATCAGTCGGCGCTTCCGCAGGAAGGAGCGTCGGCGTGCCTGTGGGCTCTTCTGTAGGCACAATCGTCGATGTGTAGGTCGATGCCTCAGTAGGCACGAGCGTCGGTGTGTTAGTTGGCTCTTCCGCAGACACGAGCGTCGGTGTGCCTGTGGCATCTTCCGTACGTACAGGTGTCGACGTATCAGTCGGCGCTTCCGCAGGCATGAGCGTCGGCGAGCCTGTGGGCTCTTCCGTAGGCATAAGCGTCGGCGTGCCGGTGGTATCTTCCGTACGCACAGGTGTCGACGTATCAGTCGGCGTGCCTGTGGGCTCTTCCGCAGGAAGGAGCGTCGGCGTGCCTGTGGGCGCTTCTGTAGGAAGGAGCGTCGGCGTGCCTGTGGGCGCTTCTGTAGGAAGGAGCGTCGGCGTGCCTGTGGGCGCTTCCGTAGGAAGGAGAGTCGGCGTGCCTGTGGGCTCTTCCGTAGGCACAAGCGTCGGCGTGTTTGTCGGCTGGGAAACTTGAACAACAGATTCGACCGGTTGCGTCCAATCGCCCGCGCCATCGCCGTACCGAGCGCGCAGCCTCACTTTGTAACATGCTCCCTCTGCTAGACCGGCGATCGTATAGGAAGGGCTTGTCGGATATGCATTCCCTTGACCATCATTCTCCGACGGAAAATCTTCCCCTGCGGGCGCCCAACTGACACGGTAATCGAGCGGCGTCTCTGACGGAGGATCCCATGAAAGTTCAAGAATCCCGGGCTGCCTGTTCCTCACGCGCACAACAGCGATCACCCGGACGTTTTCCTGAGCGTATACTGCGCGAAGGAGCGCGAAAGAACCGGAACACATGGTCAGCAAGAATATTGCCAGCCTGACACCCAACGCCTTGGCGGCTGACCGTCCGTTGCCGAACAGGGCTCCATTGACCTGTTCTTGGTGCAACATTTTTCTCTACCTCCTCTGTGTGGACGTTCTGTCTATCACTTCTATTTCGGATCCGACCGCAAGGTCGCACAAAAAATGCGGTTGCAATGCGGAAGGAGATTTGGCTGATTCTAAGTGCAGTCCCTGCCAGATGCTTGCTCCAGGCCGAGTGATAACTGGGAATTGGCCATTCCGCGCACGCCGGCGTTGCCATACGCGGCTCGGCACGACTGCTCTGCTCTACACAGTTGGCAGACAAGGGATCATCTTGACCATCGTGCCCCAGGATTCCGTACGCACGCGATCCTCTTCCGCCGCCCAATGCGGGAAAGATCGGCCGCGCCGCGCCGAATACAGCATGCGGATCGTCAGAAACTGGAATTACTGGAGAGGGACGGCGACTACGCGATAGCGGTCCAACAGGTAGCGCTGCAGAGAGTAAAATTGGGAAGGAAAAGTGAGGAGAAAACTTCGCGCCTGCCCTTGTCGGAGGGAAAGGGGACGGTGTGGGGCCGTTCCATTTCCTCCCGTGAATTCGTGCTGTTTGGGGAGGGTCAGACGCCTGAGCGGCAAATCGTCTTTGATTGCCCATGATTCGATTTTCGTGGATGTTTGCAGTGAATTACCCGTCAATCTCCGGTGATAACGGGCGCAATATCCCATGATTGGTTGGCCTCATCCTGCACCTGCCTGTCCAATGCCTGGGCCTTGCTGGGCCGCAAACAAACCGTTGTTCCTGAAACTAATATACTCCTCAGAACCATGTCTGTCAATAGCAAACGTCAAATTGCCCTGCTAAATTGCCAAACTGCATTGTGCCCGAAATCGGAGCACAGACCGGCACAGGTACACCTTGTACGTACCTTCTGTTTACGGAACTGGCGCGTAAGTTTGTGATACTACTGTCTTCCAGGGAACCACCGAGAGGTCAGATGGAAACGAAGCACCGCAGACATTTGGCGCGGCAGCATTGATGGCCGCACCGCAGCCTGTGGTGGAGTCTGGAGCTACCGCCCCACGACCGTGGATACAAGATGCTCATTAGAGCGATGACTGCGCCGCCACAGAATCGTTGCCAGCACCCCAATCAAAAGAGGCACTGTCGCGGCGAGAGACCACCGCCAGGAGATCTCGCTCTCCTACGGGGCCGGAACCGCCGCTGCCTGGTAGGCCAGCCGTTGCCGGTGCTCGGCAAAATCCTGCTGGAGGCGAAGAATGATCAGTTGCGCTTGGCCGCCACCAATCTGGAGATCGGCGTCAACTGCTGGTTCGGCGCTCGTGTCGAGGATGAAGGCGCCGTAACCGTGACCCATGCCCGCAATCAGATTCTCTATCGCGTTTGGGGGCAAACGGGCCGAGAACAGCGCCGCAAAACCGGCCGGAATGGCACCCAGGAAACTACGCCCAAGGCCGACACCAAACGCGCATCAGCCCAGCGCCACAATTCCGGCAAGACCAGAAAGCCCGCATCCGTTTCGAAGCGCGCAACAAAGCCCCGCCATGCAACCCCCACGAAGAACCCCGTCAAGGATGCCCTGCCCAAGGAGAAGCGGGCCTCGGCTGACTCGGTGAACCAGTCTGTGCAGGGAAGCCTGCTGGACGAGCCGGCCGCAACACCTGAGCCGTCTGCCGGGAAAACTTCCGCACCATCAGCCGGTAAACGTGCCGGAAAACTGGACCGAGTTTGCAGCGTGACCGGCGGCCGGAAGAGTAAGAAGCGATGGAGTGTAGCGACACCGCTCGACTTCTGCAATATAGGTGCCGTTAAGTCGGCCAAGGACTATCTCCGCGCTCTCGGTTGCACTTTCTCTCACTGAAACAGCAAACTCTTAGACCGCATTGAAATCGGGGCCGCTGCGCAGCGGCCCCGACCTTTCTATCCAGGAATTACTGTCGCCCAGTTCGGACGCGCATCTGCTTCTCAAATGCGACCCCTCGAGGGAAGGGGCCCAACTGAGCGGCGATCTCTGAGCAGGTCTGCTGCTACTGGCAGAATTCCAGGCGCAGGTTGCTCAAGTCATTCTGGGCGACATTTCGCAATGCCGCCGGTATGCAACCACTCAGTTGATTATGCGACAGGTACAGCTCGCGCAGATGAATGAGGCGGCCCAACTGCGCCGGGATCGCCCCGCTCAACTCGTTACCATAGAGAAACAGAAATCTCAAGTTGGTCAGGTTCCCCAACTGCGCCGGGATCGCCCCGCTAAGACTGTTGCTAAAAAGGTTCAGAGCTTCCAGGTTGGAGAGGTTCCCCAACTGCGTCGGGATCTCTCCGCTCAGTTCGTTCTCAGCAAGCCATAGAGATTCGAGGCTGACAAGGTTGCCCAACTGTGGGGGAATCGCACCGCTTAACGCGTTCTCTTCGATGTGCAGGTTCTTCAGTCTGGCCAGATTCCCCAGTTGAGCCGGGATTGTCCCGCTCAACTCGTTCTCCGACAGTATTAGAGACATCAGTTTGCTCAAGTTGCCCAGTTGAGGGGGAATGCCGCCACTCAGACTGTTGCTGAACAGAGACAGGGCCTCGAGGTTGTTCAGGTTTCCCAGCTGAGGGGGGATCTCTCCACTCAACCGGTTGCCAAAGAGATATAGCTCCTCCAAACGGGACAGGCGGCTCAACTCCGGCGGGATCGTTCCGCTCAGTTCGGTGTTAAAGAGCCACAGAGCCCTCAGATTGGCCATGTTGCCCAATTCCGGCGGTATCGTGCCGCTCAGCTCGTTGTTCTTCAGCGCCAGCTTTCTCAGATCGGTCAGACTACCCAATTCCGGCGGTATCGTTCCGCTCAATTCGTTGTTTTGCAGAAATAGATACCTCAGATCCAGGAGGAGCCCGAGTTCAGATGGGATGGTTCTACTCAGACGGTTCCACGCCAGGTCCAGCAAAACCAACCTGCGCAGGTCTCTCAGCTGTCGCGGAATAAACCCTCGCAACCCGTTATCTCTCAAGTCCACTTCAACCACACGACCGTCGTCGTCGGTGGAGACTCCGTACCAGGTTCCAACCGGCGCGTCGCTGAGCCAGTTCCCGTTCTTGAACCAATTGTCACCATCCGTGGCTCGGTAGAGCGCAGTGAGAGCGTCAATTTCCAAGGCTAATACCTGTAGCGTCGTAGTGGGGACAGGCGATACTGTAGGTATGGGCGTTGCCGTCGCCGTAGGCATTGGCGTCGCCGTAGGCATTGGCGTTGGCGTTGTAGTAGGCGTGGGCTGCGGTTCCAATATGATTGGGGCGCACTTGCCGATGGCGAGGCCCCCAACGTTGCGTGCATTCTGGAAGACCGCCTCTTCAATACTTACCCTGACCTCGGTGTGAATGTCGACGGCCGCGATAGTGGCCGCGTCGCTGCGGCTCTGGCCGGCCCTGATAGTCACCGTGGTCCGGGCCGGTGCCCCGTTCTGCGCCGACAATGTGATCAGCATGTCGAATGGCGCACCCTCGGCCACTGTAGCGACGATCCCCTCACCGGACCGCTCCAATGCCGTTCTCAAGATGAAAGGGTCCGTCCGATTACCCGAGAAGGTTGCCACCTCCAGGTGGGATAGACCGCTGAAGATGCCGTCAGGCAGAGAAGTCAGTTCATTGTCTGACACAATCAGATGTTTCAAACTGCCGACTCCGGCAAAGACACCGTTGGGCAATGAGCTGAGATCATTGTCATGCAGTCCCAGCGTAACTAAGCCGGTGAGGTCGTCAAATACACCGGCCGGAAGACTGCCCAGACTGTTCTGTTGCAAGTTCAATTCGCGCAGACCCGTGAGGCCCTTGAAATCGCCACCCTGCAGTGAACTGAGAGGACCGCCGGTCAGGTCCATCTGGAAGATTCTCGTCAAGTATTCGTCGGTCACCTCACTGCAATTCTGGATGTTGAGACTGCCCAGGTTCTGGCTGTTAAGGAGGTTGATGATAAGCTGGCGCACTCGTAGGGTGCGGTCACAGACTCCTCCCGTACTGCTCAGAGACTCTCCTTCGCTCGCGGCGACTGTAGTTACCTGAGCAGGAGTGGCAGTAGCTGCAAGCAGTGGCTGCGACGTGCTAGTCGACGTTGCTGCAGGCACAGGCGTCTGGGTTTCCGCCTGTGCATCCGCAGGCATGGATGTCGGCGTCTCGGGCTGCGCATCCGAAGACATGGACGAAGACTTGCCGGTCTGCGCTGCCGCAGATTTGAGCGTCGGCTTGTCGGTGGTCACCTCCGCAGACACCAATGTGTTGGTCGGCGCTTCTGTAGGCACGGGCGTCTGGGTTTCCGCCTGTGCATTCGAAGGTGTAAGCGTCGGCACTTCGGTCGGCGCTTCTGTAGGCACGGGCGTCTGGGTTTCCGCCTGTGCATTCGAAGGTGTAAGCGTCGGCACTTCGGTCGGCGCTTCTGTAGGCACGGGCGTCTGGGTTTCCGCCTGTGCATTCGAAGGTGTAAGCGTCGGCACTTCGGTCGGCGCTTCTGTAGGCACGAGCGTCTGGGTTTCCGCCTGTGCATCCGAAGGTACGAGCGTCGGCGTATCGATAGGGGATTCTGTAGGCACGACCTGCGGCGCTTCCGTAGGCGCGGCCTCCGGCGTATTGCAAGGCACTTCCGTAGCCGTGGGTGTCGGCGTGTCCGCAGGTGCCTCCGTAGGCTCTGGCAAGGCGGTGTTGGTCGGTGTTGCCGTAGGCGTCTGCGTGCTTGTAGGCGCATGAACCTGAACTACAGATTCGACCTCTTGAGTCCAATCGCCCGCGCCATCATCGTAACGAGCACGCAGCCTTACTTTGTAGCTTACACCCTGGGCTAAGTTGGTAATGGTATAGGAAGGGCTTGTCGAATAAGCATTCCCTTGACCATCACCCTCCGAGGGGAAATTCTCGCCCGCGCGCACCCAATTTACACGATAATCGAGCGGCGTTTCAGCAGGCGGGTCCCACGTAAGTTCAAGAATCCCTGGCTGACTGTTCCCCACGCGCACGGTCCCAATCGCCCGAAGGTTTTCCTGGGCGTATACGGTACGAAAGAGCGCGGGAGTGGTGGTACACACTGTCAGCAAGAACACTGCCAGCCAAATATGCAATCTCATGCCGGCAGACCGTCCGTTGCTGAACAGGGCGCCATTGACCTGTTCTTTGCGCAACATTTGTCTCTTCCTCCTCTGTGTGGACGGTTGACAAAATGGTTATTGGAATGATCCGACCGCGCGGTCGCATACATGTCGCGGACGCGATACGGACCACAAAAGGGGTTTCTACTAACGCTTTTTCTGCCAACTGGTTGCCCCGGGCCCTACAAGAGCCGAAAATAGGATCAGCAGCGCGAGCCGATGCCGGCGGCGCAGCATGCGGACCGGCATTCTTGCTCTGGTCGGAGTTGGCGGTGGAAAGGCGGCAGTCCTGGCGACTGTGCCTGAAGAAGCGGCGCGCACGAGAGCCGCACCTGCCTTCCAAGACAGGAACGAACCGCCGTGCGCCACCGGGTAAAGCATACGGATCGTCAGAATATGAGATTTCTAAGAGGAATAGGCGGCTACGCGATGGTGCCTCAGGTAAAGCTGCAGAACGTGCGACTGAGTGGGAAAAGTGAGGAGAAAAATTCGCGCCTGCCCTCTTCGGGGGGAAAGGTGACGGTGTAGAGCCGTTAACCTTCCTCCCGCAATTACTTGCTGTGTGGGGAGGGTCAGACGCCTGAGCGGCAAATCGTCTTTGATTGCCCATGATTCGATTTTCGTGAATGTTTGCAGTGAATTACCCGTCAATCTCCGGTGATAACGGGCGCAATGTCCCAGGATTGGTTGGCCTCATCCTGCACCTGCCTGTCCAATGCCTGGGCCTTGCTGGGCCGCAAACAAACCGTTGTTCCTGAATCTAATATACTCCCCAGAACCATGTCTGTCAATAGCAAACGTCAAATTGCCCTGCTAAATTGCCAAACTGTATTGTGCCCGAAATCGGAGCACAGACCGGCCCAGGTGTACCTTATACGTACCTTCTGTCTACGGAACTGGCGCGTAAGTTTGTGATACAACTGTCTTCCAGGGGGCCACCGAGAGGTCAGATGGAAACGAAGTGCTGCGGCCATTCGGCGCGGCTGCATTGATTGCCGCACCGCAGCCTGTGGTGGTGTCTGGAGCTACCGCCCCACGACCGTGGATACAAGATGCTCATTGGAGCGATGACTGCGCCGCCACAGAATCGTTGCCAGCACCCCAATCAAAAGAGGCACTGTCGCGGCGAGAGACCACCGCCAGGAGATCCCGCCCTCCTGCGGGGCCGGAACTGCCGCCCGGTATGCCATCCGTTGCCGGTGCTCGGCCAGCAGAGCCTCCTTCAACCGCGCCCGGAATGCCGGTGATGGCCGTACAAAGGGGAAGAGTCTGCCCAGGGAAGTTACCATTAGCTTGAGCTGCTCCTCCTCTTCCCGCGTCAACTCGTCGGCCGCATCCTCAGTTTCCGTACCGGTATCGGGCGCCTGTAGTTTGGCGATGCCAAAGACTCTTGCAACCGCATTCGTCGTGTATCTGAAAAAGCCGGTGCAGCTCACAACCACCATCCCGAACTGCTGCCACCAACCCAGAAACTGATTCTTGACCGTGTCCATATCGATTTATTTTGCCTTCCGTTCGGCAGCGGCCCGCGTCCCTTTGCTGCCGGACTGTTCGCTTAGATCCTTACGTAGCGCCGTTAATGTGCGAAAGTAGAGCGATTTGATTGCACCCTCGCTCTTCTGCATCAATTCGCCAATCTCAATGTTTGTCAACTGATCTCCGAACTTGTGAAAGAGTAACATGCGCCGTTCCTCCGGCAGCCTTTCGATCGCCGCCCACAACGCCTCCTCACCTTCTCGCCGCTCTGCCGTCGCCTCCGGCTCGTCCCGCCGCTCTGCCGGAAATACCAGCCCATCGACCGGGACGAAACTGCGGCGGCTCTGATCCCGGTGCCAGTTGGCAACAAGATTGTGGGCGATCCGGAACAGCCATGCCCCAAACGGCAATCCCCTGTCCTCGTACCTGTCCAGGCGATCCAACGCCCGGTAAAAAATGCGTGCGGTCAGGTCTTCCGCGTCCTGAGCATTCTGCACGCGGCTGTAGACATAGGAATAAATGCGATCGATATAGCGCTCATACAGCTCGCCAAACGCATTCGAATCTTTCTGCGCCTTCGCCACCAACGCCGATTCGATCGCCCTCTCGTCCTCTGGCTGCGAGGCAGATGGGCCGCCCGGTCGGCTCCCATTGGCGCTTTTTTCAGGTCCGCTCAGAGTGTTCCCATTCATTAGTAATAACACGCCGCCGCTGCAATCGTTGCGGAAAGAGAAGAGAATCAAGAAGAGGGAGTTTGGCCGGCTGCCGGCTCCAAGCTTCAAACCCTTGGCGGCGGCTCAGTCACAGAGAATTCCTCGCTCCTCGTTCCTCCGGTTGCGCTCGTCTCAATTATAGAGAATCTGACTGCTAGTCGCCAAACCGCGCTGACCCTCCTGCGATGCAGGCCTCAGGCCCGCTGCAGCTGAAACCGGTCCCGGCGGAGCGCAATACCCTTCAAACCAGATCGAAGGTTCACCGCGTTCTCGTCATGCAGTTTTTTGCGGCTGTGGTTTGGCTTCGTATATCTGCTGTGCTATATTGTCAAGTGAGCTACCACCCCGCCATATGGCTTCAGAAGCAGAAAATATCGTTGGGTGCTCAGACCAATTTCGAAGGCTTTTGCTGCCGCATTTTCCCATTACTCGCAAAAGCCTGAGCCGATGTACGGGAGGCAAAAGTGCGCGTAAGCTGCTTTCAGGAAAATCTGTCGAAGGGTTTGTCGATCGTCGGTCGCGCGGTATCGTCCCGCAGTACCTTGCCGGTTCTCGGCAACATCCTGCTGGAGGCGAAGAACGATCAGCTGCGGCTGGCCGCCACCAATCTGGAAATCGGCGTAAACTGCTGGATCGGAGCACGAGTCGAGGATGAGGGCGCCGTCACCGTGCCGGCCCGCCTGCTGTCCGAATTCGTCAACAGCCTGCCGCCCGACAAGATCGAAATGGAACTGTCCGTACGAACGCAATCACTCCACCTGCGCTGCGCAAATTTCGATGCCAACATCAAAGGAATCGACGCGCAGGAGTTTCCCGTAATCCCGACTGTCGATAACGGCGACGGGCCCGAAGAAACGGCCGAAGCCCTCGAAGGACGCACTATCGCCCTCGAAACCGCCGGGCTCAGCAAGATGATCGATCAGGTCGTCTTCGCCGCCGCCACCGATGAGAGTCGGCCGACCCTCACCGGTGTCGAAGTAACCTTCGCCAAAGAGCGCCTCGCACTGGCTGCAACCGACGGCTACCGGCTCAGCGTGCGCAGCATCGAAGTCGACGAGGCCTTCTCCGACGATATGGCGGTCGTCGTGCCGGCCCGCCATCTGAGCGAGTTGGGACGCATCATCGTCGACGCCGACGACGAAAAGCCCGTCCAGGTAACCGTGACCCAGGCTCGTAATCAGATTCTCTTTCGCGTCTGGGGCAAGGGGGCCGAGAACCGCGGCGCCTTTCACCAGGTCGATCTGGTCAGCCAGCTGATCGCCGACCGCTTCCCCGACTATCGCGCAATCATCCCCAAGAGCCACAATACCCGCACTGTGGTCGGCACCGATTCCTTCCTCCAGGCCGTGCGAGTGGCGCAGCTTTTCGCCCGCGACAACGCCAACATAGTCCGCCTCAAGATCCTGCCCAACGGCGACAGCGGCGTCGGCAACCTCCATCTCACCGCCAGCAGCGCAGAAATGGGCAACAGTAAGAATGAGTTGGATGCGATGGTGGATGGAGACGACCTGGAGATCGACTTCGACGTCCGCTATCTGATCGCCGTCCTCAGCCAGATCGACGAAGAGCAGGTTGTGCTCGAAACAACGCAATCCAACCGCCCCGGCACCATCCGCCCCCTCGGCCTCGCCGACGAAGAGTTCCTGCACGTAGTCATGCCTATGCACCCACCCCGCTAACCCATCGACCGATCGAACTGACACAAGGCGGAAGGTGCGTTGACCCCGACCTCCGATTTCCTTTGGATGAATAGCCTGGTTCACTCGCCAGACGAATAGGCCACAACCAAGTCCAGCCTTTGGGAGAGTCGGTCCTCAGCGGTCTCCAGGTCATACTGATTCTGTAGCCCCATCCTAAACTCTGCTGAGTTTCCGAAAAAACGCGAAAATAGGAGGGCCGTCTCGGCCGTAATGGAACGCTGCGCCCGGACAATACCGTGAATCTGTCGCGCATCGACACCGATTGCCGTGGCCAGCCTGTACGGTGTGATGTCTAGCGGTTGGAGGAACTCCTGATCGAGGATTTCTCCTGCGTGGATAGGAGGGAACCTGCTCATTTCTATTTCATCCTGCTGCAGTAATAATCTCTCCTTGCGAGTGAAGAGCAATCTGCGTTTGGCTGTTCGCCTTCCTCTTATACCGACAGTTGATCGTTTCAGTGGAAATCCACTATCTCGACGTCATAAGCGTCTTCCCCACTCCAGACAAAACAAATGCGTCACTGATCGTTGATGCGAATGCTGTGCTGGCCGCCTCGATCTCCTGTAAGGGCCTCGAGCCGATTCCCTGGAGGTATCCTCAAATCATCTAGACTCTTGGCGTTGTTTAGTATCATCAGTTTCATTTACGCCCGAATCTGGATGTCCTCGGGGAATTTCCTGACACGCCGCCGTTCGGCTATCCCCCTGGTGTACCTGTCCCGATAGCTCCGGATAATGAATCTATATTGGCCGAACTGTTCGTGTTAATTCCGGGGCTTGAATGATGAACCTTCAGTTGATTTGTCAACTACTGATACCCGCCAATCCCCAGCAACTCCCGCGTCGCCGGATCGGCCTCCTCCAGCACCTTTTCCATCAACCCGTTCTCCGGACTATCTCCAAACGGCGACTTCCGCATCCACGTCGGCCCGTAGCTCAGAATCAGCACGCGGCGCTTCTTGCCTTCCGCACTCGTCGGCATCGCGCGGTGCCAAAGGTTGCCGTGCAGCATAACGCAACTGCCCGCCGGCGCACGCAGCTCCCGCTGACCTGCCAAGTCGCCCTGCTCCTCTAACGGCAACTCCTCTCCTTCACCCAGATGCGTGCCCGGCACCACCGCTAGCAGCCCGTTGGCATCGTTCAACTCGTCCAGATAGATGAGACAGTCCAGCTTGTGCGGCATCGCAAAAAAGGGCGGAACCGGCTCCGTCATGCCCGGCTGATGGTGATGCCAGCGCGTGAACTGGACCGTCTGGCCCGGATAGCTGATGCGTGCCGCCAACTGGCGAATCCGCACAAAAGGGCCCAGTACCGCGCGCGCAACCGAGAGCAGAGGGTCAAAGCTGATCAAATCGTGGAAATCGGCATGTTTATCAAACAGATGGCGTGGAATCCAGTCCCTGCCGCTCAAACGGCTCCCGTCGGCTGCCGCAAACTCTGCCTCTTCCACTTCGTCCAGCGCGCGGCGCAGCCGTTCCAAAGGCTCACCCTCGATCATCGCCTCCCGTACCAGGTAGCCCTCTTTCGCAAACGCCTCGATCTCGGCCCGTGAGGCCCAAACGTCGAAACTCCGTTCACTCTCCTGGCCCTCGTTGTTGACCAGAATGTGATATGCGATCGTGTGATGCTCGTAGGAGTCATACTTAGTTTGAATCTGGTCTCGCAAGCTGGTCATTACATTCGATACCATGGTTTTTGTTCCTTACAGTGTATCGTGGAGTAGTAAAACCGGGCGGTATCCGGTCACCGACCACCGGTCACTGCGCACTCGCCTTTTCCAGACGCGGCCCGTCCGGCGTGTCGTGTACCTGCCAACCCAATGCCGCGATCTCATCCCGCAGCGCGTCGGCCTGCGCCCAGTCGCGCTGCGCGCGCGCGGCATGGCGCCGCTCAGCCAGCGCCAATACCGGCTGCGGTGTCGGCTCGTCTACCGGCTGCTCAGCCGCGTCTCGCGCCGCACAGGCCCGCTGCCATATCTCCCCCGGGATGCCGTCCTGCGGCGTCGGCGGCAAGCGCCAATCCCCCAGCGCCGACGCCGGGAATCGCGCACCGCTTTCAAATACCTGCTCGCCTTCCGATGTCAGTACCGACGCACCGCCTTGGCCCACAAGCTCGCATTCTCCCGTCATCGGTTCGATCACCACGCCCGTGTTCTCGTCGATACCCAGTACCGTAACCCCTCGCGGCAGCATCGCCAGCAACTCGTCGAACCGCGGCTGGCCCATGTAACAGTGGCTCGTATCCAACTCGTCGCCGCCATCGTTGTTGTTCCAATGGGGAATCACGCTCAGCCGCAATCCAAAGTCGGAAAAAAAGGCCAGTCCTTCGATCCAGTGAAGATCCTGGCCGACCTTGTAAATCTCGTAGACCGGTAGCGTGTAGCGGCCCGATGCCACCGTTGTCGCGCTTGAAAAGCAGATTGCCCCGCCCAGCCGGTTCCGGGCCCGCAACGCATTCCAGGCGTAACTGTCGCGCAGCTGACGTACCGTATAAGAAGGGCTGCCCGGCCCCATAAAAAGATAGCTGCTTCCGAATATCGGCTCCGCCAGTCCTGGGTCATCGGGATCGAACGCTGTACCGCGCTTGCGCGCCGGCACAATCGAAACCTGCGGCGAATAATTGCGCAGATGACGCTCCAGATAGGCACCGACTTTTCCTGCCACCGCGGGGGAATTCAGTTCAAAACCGGCCGGCGTCTCCAGTATTGCAACCTTTACCGGCGTCGGCAGTTCACGCATCACCCTCTCGTGAATCCGGTAGGCGCCCGGTGCTGTCTCCCCCGACCCAAAAAGAGCGATCAGGCCAATTTCATGCATCGCTTCCCCCTTTCACCCAGCTGCTCTGCCCGTCTCTGACCCCATTCCGGATACCTGGCAACGGGCAAATAGCAATCACTACGGCACGCATACATCGCACAGATACAGGGGCTGTCGCCCTGCTACCGTCATTGGTATCTCTCCTGGCGCTTGTCTGTTGTGCTATACTGTTGCAGCAGTTCTGTGGGCGTAACCGCAGCTACCGGGACCGTGTCTCTCCTGTATGAAATCCTTTGTCTTACGCTTGCTCGTCTTCACGGCGGGCGCAGTCACTCTGGGCGTTGAGCTGAGCGCAGCCCGTCTTCTTGAACCCTGGTTCGGAAACAGCCAGATCGTTTGGGCCGCCCTGATCGGCTTGATCCTGTCTTACTTGGCAGTGGGCGCCTGGCTGGGCGGCAAACTGGCCGACCGCTTCCCAAGCCTCGGCGCGTTATTGACGCTCGCGGCGGTTGCCGGCCTGGGCGTCGCCCTGACGCCGGCTATCAGTCCATCCATACTGCGCTTGGCAGCGGTGGGGCTGAACGACTATCTTCCAGGTCTGCTTGCAGGCGCCCTGCTCGGCGTCTTGCTGCTCTTTAGCCTGCCCGTGATCCTGTTGGGGGCGGTCAGCCCGTGGGCCGTGCGGCTCGCGGTTACCGACCTGCAACAGACAGGTCGCGTGGCCGGTCGTCTCTACGCCATCGGCACCTGCGGCAGCATCATCGGCACCTTTCTGCCGGTTCTCTGGCTGATCCCCGCCTACGGCACCCGCTGGAGCTTCTACCTGCTGGCCCTTTGGCTGTTGACCGTCACGCTGGTGGCAGCGCTCCTGCAAGGTCAAAGCAGGCGGCTCCACGGACTGGCGTTCCTGGCGCTATGCGCAACACTGGTTCTGGCTCTGATCGACCCCGGCAGCGTGCGCGCCCACTGGGACAGTCAGGACGACAACCCAATTCTATACGAAGACGAATCTCTCTACAACTACATTCTGGTCCGGGCATGGGGGAGTGAGCGCCACCTCCAGCTGAACGAAGGCGTCGGCCTCCACAGCGTCTACCATCCCGACAGCCTCCTCAGCCAGGGCATCTGGGACTATTTCCTGCTCGCGCCGCTCTTTCGACCGCAGGGCCGGCTCGACCCGCACGAACTCGTGCTGGTAATCGGGCTGGCCGCCGGCACCGCGCCCAATCTGTACACCGAAATATACGGTCCGGTAGAGATCGTCGGTGTCGAGCTCGATCCGCAGATCATCGAAGTGGGACGCCGCTACTTCGACATGACCCAACCCAATCTAACAGCAGTGGCAGCCGATGGTCGGCGCTGGCTGCTTGACCAACCCGAGGACGAGGTCTTCGACATTATCCTGGTGGACGCCTACCGGCCGCCCTATATACCATTCCATCTCACGACCGTCGAGTTCTTCCAACTGGCACGGGAGCATATGACCGATCATGGAGTCCTCATGGTCAATGTAGGCCGTTCAGCCACCAACTTTGCCCTCGTCGATGCGCTCGCTGCCACGCTGGCTGAAGTCTTCCCTTCCGTGCTGATCGTGGACGAGCCGGGGCCCCCCGACGACCTGGGTAACTCCCTCGTCCTCGCCTCTAACCAGCCGATCCCTCCGGAATCATATACCACCAATGTCACGGCCATGCCCGTTTCGCTGCCGCACGGATTCCGTCAGTTCGCGCTCGAGGTTGCCGGTTGCGTCAGCCCATCATCTTGCGATCGCGATCTGTCTCGCGTGCGCGCGGCCGATCCACCCGCGGGGACCCCCGTGTTTACCGACGACCGCGCGCCGGTCGAGCAACTTGTGCATAAAATTATCTGGAGCTTCCTCAGCAATTGAGCAGAATCGATGGAGCCGGCGCCATCGAGCAACCGTTAACCACTGGCCATAACAAGCGAGCAGCAAATAATGACTAATTCACGCACACTACTGGGCGTCTTTGCCCATCCCGACGACGAAAGTTTTGGCTCCGGAGGAACGTTGGCCCGCTACGCCGCGCAGGGCGTACAGGTGCATGTCATCATTGCCACCGACGGCGACGCCGGCTCCGTAACCGAGAGCCACCAGCATCAGAATGAACGCACGTTGGCACAGGTACGCAGCGAGGAACTTGCCCGTGCCGCCGTCGAGCTGAGCGTCGCCAGCGTCTGGAATCTGCCCTACCGCGACAGCGGCATGCGCGGCTCGCCTGACAATGAGCATCCCAGGGCGCTCGTGCAACAGCCGCCGGAGCAGTTGACCACCGAACTAATCGACTATTTCCGCCGCTTGAAACCGCAGGTCGCCATCACCCACGATCCCTACGGCGGCTATGGCCACCCCGATCACATTCGCTGCTGCGAGGCCGTCACCGCTGCATTTTATGCCGCTGGACAGGCGGACGGTTCGAACGCGGACCGCATCGGCGGCGGCTTGCCTCCCCACGCCGCCCAGAAACTCTACTACTCCAGCTTCGACAAAAGAATGCTGCGCTGGATCGTCAAATTCATGCAGCTGACAGGCCGTAACCCCCGCCAGGTGGGCCGCAATCAAGACGTCGACCTGGTCGAGATCGCCGGCTGGGAGACCCCCATCCACGCCCGCGTCGACGTGCGCGCCTTTCTCGGACACAAAGAACGGGCCAGCCGCGCCCATGCCAGCCAGTACAGTGGCGGCCCGTCTATGATGAGGGCGCTGCCGGGCCCGCTGCGCCGCCGTCTGTCCCGCTACGAAAACTACACCCGCGCCTATCCAGCTCCAAGCGCGTACCAGGAGCCGGATCTGTTCCACAATGTCATCTGACGAGATCGAAAACCACAACCGCAAATCACTGAGTTTTTCTCTCCCTTTCTAGCGAAGATTGCTGGGTGCCAATTCCAACTCTGAGTGCGAAACTTTGGGGGACTTCAACTGGTAGTGTACTATCATGACGAATCCCGCAGGGCCGCCCGTTTTTAACCTGTCTCCACTGTTGGCTGATGTGGAGTTGGCGTGCAAATATCGGCTCAGCATCAACTGTCAGGAGACGAAAAATGATTTTGCGAACGGTAACCAAACGGTGGCTGGCAGTGGCACTCATGGCCGTCCTGGCCGTGGCCGTTTCAGGCGCCGCCCTGTCCGCTGAACTTTCCGGCGACGAATCCTACCGCCTCGCCGCAGGTGAGATTGTCGATGATGATCTCTATGTGGCCGCCACAGAGATCTATATCGATGGCATCGTCAAAGGTGACCTTATCGCCGCCGGCAACATCATCGAAATCGGCCCAACCGGCGTTGTCGAAGGTGACCTTGTCGCCCTCGCCAACAACATCGAAATCAGCCCGACCGGAATTATCCAAGGTGACATGTGGGCCGCGGCTACCTCGATCCTCATCAAAGGTACGATCCTGGACGATCTGCGTGTAGGAGGAAGCGGCATCGAACTTTCCGGCATCGTCGCCGACGATGCTTTCCTTGCCGCCGGCGGTGGGCCGGCAGACATCCCCGCCGGCATGGGACCGCAATCGACCCCATCGGGATTGCGCGTCACTGGCGAGATTGGAGGTGACGCATTCGTCGTTGCGGGCGGCGCCGACATCTCCGGCGCCATTGGGGGTGACCTCCGCGCCGGCTTGGGGACGCTCCATCTTTCAGGGGCAATCGGCGGCGACGCCGACATCCAAGCCGGAGAAATCAGCGCCAGTGATTCCGCACGCATTGGCGGCGAACTCAAGTACTCCGCCCCGGAACAACTCCAATTTCCCGCCGGCTTCGCCCGCGACATCCAATATGAGGCGCCGGCCGAGGACCAGGCCGCTGGCGGCACGATCGTTGGCGCCATATTCGGCTGGATCTTCCGGACCGTCGCCATCGGCATCGGCGTCGCCATTCTCGGCTGGCTGCTGCTCCGTTTTCGGCCCAATATATTGGTCCGTCCTGCCGCCGCGATTCGATCAAATCCGGTAGGAACCGGGCTGTACGGCCTGCTGGCCGCAGCGCTGCTCATCTTCATCCCTGTCGCTTCAGGCATTCTGGTCGCCTTTACCTGGGCGTTCTGGGGCGTACTTCCTGGAATCGCCGTGTTCGTATTTTTGGTCGCCTCGTCTGCCGTCATCTGGTTCCTCAGCCCCCTGCTCACAGGTGTCTGGCTGGGGGAGAAAATCGGTGAGCGGCTCGGCGGAGATCACAGTCCGCTCCTGTTGCTGCTGATGGGCGCGCTCCTGATTGCCGTCCTCGGCAGGATCCCATTCCTGGGCTGGCTCGTCTATCTGCTCAGCTTTGTATTGGCGCTCGGAGGACTCCTGCGCAGTGGAACCAGCGCGGCCGCTGCCCGTCCGACAGAGGCCCCTTTGGGCCAGTAGGGCTGGGCCGCCAACTATCAGATCAATGGCATTCAAGTTCATGCAGTCATCAGGTTGACGGATTTCACTACCAATGCTTGCCATTAACGAAAAGCTCTACATCGGCGATCTGGTTCAAATGCGCAAAACGCATCCCTGCGGCGGCGATCGCTGGGAGATCGTTCGCGTCGGCGCCGACATCGGCATGCTCTGTGAAATCTGCGGGCGTCGCGTCCTTCTGCCTCGGCGAAAATTCGCCCGCGGCGTCAAGAAATTTGTGCGCCGCAGCCCGCAAGCCTTGCAAGACCAGGAGGGTCTTCCCTAGCGAAGACCCTCCTGTCCTGGCCGCGCTCCCCTCTGTTCAGACGACGACACGGCTGCAAGTCCGATTCTCTCTACCCTTTTCATTTTCTTGCCGGAAGGAGTGTTCCTATGCAACGGGAGACGCTGGTCCGCTATCTTGACGACACGCTGCGCATCAGCGATATCGAAGACTACGGCCCCCAGGGGCTGCAAATAGAAGGGCGCACCCAGGTAGAAAAAATCGTCGGGCTGGTGGACGCACACCTGCCCTGCGTCCATGCCGCGCTTGAGCGCGACGCCGACCTCATGCTCGTGCATCACGGCATTCTCTGGGGCGGAGCCCAGCCTCTGGCCGGTAGCTACGGTCGCCTCGTCCGCACTTTCATCGAGAACGATCTCAACCTCTACGCCGCCCATCTGCCCTTGGATGCCCATCCGCAGTGGGGAAATAACGCCGAACTGGCCCGGCGGCTCGGCCTGACCATCATCGACTGGTGGGCCAACGTCAAAGGCACTCCCCTCGCTGTCCTGGCCGAGTACGAAGAGCCGGTCGCCTTTAGCGAACTGGTGGCGCGCTTTGAGGAACAGGTGGGGAGTCCGCAACTTACCCAGGCCGAAGGGCCGCAAATGGTGCGTACGGTGGGCATACTCAGCGGGTTCGGCGCTGACAAGATTTCCGACGCCGCCAGCCTCGGCTGTGACGCCTACGTCACCGGCGAGACGAGTCACGCCCAATATTACGATGCCGCCAACACAGGGATCAATCTCCTGTATGGCGGCCACTACACTTCCGAAACTGTTGGCGTGCAGGCCTTGGGTGAACATCTGGCCCAACGTTTCGGCGTCGCCTTCGAGTTCGTTGACCTGCCGACCGGCCTCTGAAACTCCCCTAACTGGTAGACGCGCATGGGAACTTCACCACCCGGTAGACGCCCCGCTCCCAACGTTCCCAAAAAGAAAACCCGCTGCAAGAAACCTTGCAGCGGGCATTGCGCTCACCTGGCGGCTAGCGCCTCAAATCAGTTCGCCAAAAACGTGCTTACGCACGCGGAGCCGGCTCCAGACCGATAGCCTCCGAGAAGAGATTGAGTACTTCCCCTTCTTCCGCATGACGGCCCTCAGCCTTCTTGCTGTACACAAGCGTATCGCCTGCCAGCACCTCAAACAGTCCACCACCCGAAGGGATCATCTCGAGGCTTTCAATCGCTGGCGTGAAATTCTCCAGTAGGTCAGCCGCCGCACGGACGGCTTTAGGAGTGTAGTTTCATTGTACGCAGTATTCGATACTAACCTTGTACTTCTCCATAGTTCTCTCCTGTCGCTGGACGGTCTCTCTGCGCCGCAAATGATATTTACTACTCACAACAGTATAGCAGTTTGCCTGCGGATCGGCAAACCGAAAAATCTTCGGACCTGGTGCATACCCTGAATTGGCAAGCGCTGCCAGAGGTAAAGATCCATATGGGCGGTCGGGCCTTCGGCCCTCCCTTGTGCAGGGGCTGCGCCCCCGCAACGCCCCCCTACAAAACCATCGCTCATCGACCGTGTGTGCTCATTCCAGCAGTGCCGCTCCAGCAACGTGTCTAGCCAACGATGTCTCCTACCCCACCTGCAGTCTCAGTCCACTGACCACTGCAGTTCTGGGCGGTCGGCCGCAGGCGGCCTCCCTTGTGCAGGGGCTGCGCCCCCGCAACGCCCCCCTCCAAAAACATGTCTCACCGACCGTGTTTACACTTCCCCAGCATCGTGTCTGGCGAACGGAGTCTACTCCCCCACTTGCCGCTTCAACCCACCGACCACCGACCTCCAACCGCAGAAGTTACTGATCACTGACCACTGACCACTGCAGTTCCGGGCCTTCGGCCCTCCCTTGTGCAGGGGCTGCGCCCCCGCAACGCCCCCCCCTCCAAAACCACGACAAGCCGCCGCCCCTCCGCGGAACTCTCCGTCAGCACTCAACCGGTCGCTAGCATTCCTGAAAATCTCCAAATCCTGCAAATCCTGATTCAGACAACGAAAAACGCCCCCTCCAACAGTCCGCCCCGCCACCGCCGCACTAGTCTCCGGCCCTTATCCCCCGCATTTCTCGCGACCCTCTTCAAACAGACCGGCGCCGTCAATAGCGCTCTACACTTTGAAACGCTGCCAAGTCAATGCTATAGTATTCACATGACAGCAGAGAACCTTCCTACTTCCTCGAGTACGGACGGTCAGGGCAGTCCCGATCCGAATTCCGAGCATAAGCCAGAGACGACCGTGCCCAAGCAGGGCCGGCAAACGTCTCTCGAACGGCAACCTCTCTGGTCGCGGCGACGCTTTCTCGGGGCTGCGGCCGCTGGGCTTGGCATGCTAGTGGGGGCCTGTCGCAACGGAGGCTCCACCGCTGACATTTCCTCCCTCGACGCCTCCTCCCTGCCGGCAGCTTCCTCAACGCCCGGCGCGTACAATGGGTATCTACCTTGGGTCCAAATGCGGGGATTACGCCCCGCCGCCCCTGTATTTGCGCCGACGCCGCCCAAAGCGACCACCACCCCATTTCCGACCGATACGCCATTCCCGACTGAAACACCATTCCCGACCGAAACGTCGATTCCGCCGACGCCGACCTACACACCTACGCCGACCGTGACCCCGTTCCCGCCCGGCCCACCGAGCAAACTGGGTCTGTTCATCACCCGCAACCATCCCAGCGTGTTCAACATGTTGCGCAGCGGCGGCGTCTCGGTCGTTAAAACACTGGAATTGGACTTCCGCTTCGCGCGCCAGATCAAAGAGACTGCTCCCTATACAAAACTGATTGGACGCATCGACCTTCCTCAGCTGCAGTTGCAAAATCTCAATGCGAAGGCCGCGGCACAGGACTTCGCCAATCGCCTCTGGCCCCTGGCAGACCACCCCGAACGCCGCAACTATTTCGATGGCTGGGAGGCCTACAACGAGCCGGTGGCCGGAAACCTTGACGAGTTCAAACGCCTGACCGAGTTCGAGGTCGAGCGGACGCGCCTGCTCGCTCAAGGCGGTTTCCGCAGTGTTATCGGCAACTTTGGTACCGGCCAGCCGGCCCCAGAGATGTGGGAGCACTTTCTGCCCGCTGTCGCCGAAGCCCAGGCCCACGACGGATGGTTGGGACTGCACGAATATTCCGCGCCCACCATCTACTATGCCAGCACACGTGACAACCAGGGCCGCTACCCGGGCGTCGCACCGCATGATACCGGCTGGCTAACACTGCGTTACCGCCAGCTCTACAATCAGGTTTTGAAGCCGGCTGGCCGAGCGATCCCGCTGGTGATGACCGAATTGGGAGTAGATGGCCTTGTCGGCAATCGCCCAGGCCCGCAGGACGCAAAGGGATGGCAGCACTTTCAAACCTATTGGGCGCAGCACGGCTTCGGTTCCTGGGGGCCCGGCGCATATGCTGAACAGCTGGTCTGGTATGATCAGGCAATGCAACAGGATTCGTATGTGTTGGGCGGATGCATTTTCGCGCTGGCGGGCAGCCCCGGCTGGGAATCCTACGAGATTGGCGGGCATGTGGAATCAGTGCTGCACCAATACCTGAGCGTCCATCCGCAGCGGTAAGCACTTAAAACTTCCCACTGCCCAGCGAGCAGATGCCAAATGGCTGACTACCGATACTCGCAGATCAACCACAATCCTTCGTTGCTGTGGAAACTCTGAGCGAAATTCATCGCGGTCTGGCCCAAACTGGTATCCTGTTCTTCATCGCACTCGGTGTCTGGGCCATCTGGCTCCGTGTTCGCTCCCGCCCGCTCGACGGCAGCTGGTACGGCGCCGCCGCAATCGGCGAAATACTGATGATCATTGAGTTTCTGTTGGGGTGGCTGCTCTACGGCCAAGGACTGGATGGGAATCTGTCACGCGGATTTGTGCATATTCTCTACGCTACCGTCGCCGTCATCACCCTGCCGGCAGCCTATCTATACCTGAGTCGTATGCAGGACGAAAATGTAAAGACTATACTATTCGCAATCGTCTGTTTCTTTCTGATGGAGGTCATTATTCGAGCCCGCTTTGTGGCGCTGGCGTAATCTGCTTCCAGTGTGAATTCCGTCTGACACCAGGACGCTTCGCACCGTCCGCAGCCCAATATCGCCGGCGTCTCGAATGGCTCTATACCATATTTGAACTTCAGTAACGACATCAAAACACCTTCACCAAGACCATGTCCCGTTCCGTGCTCGTACTGAACGCAACATTCGAACCCTTGAGCCTTGTCTCTGTGCGCCGAGCAGTCGTTCTGCTCCTGAGGGAAAAGGCGGAGTTGGTCGAGGCGACCGAACGCCTGCTCCACAGCGCCAACCAGGCCCTGCCCGAACCACTGGTGATCCGTCTGACCCGCTACGTTCGGCTGCCCCATCGGTCGGTGCCGCCCACCCGCAGCGCTGTCATTCTCAGAGACGCGTACACATGTCAATACTGTGGCGACACCCCGGGCAAGCACTCGTTGACAGTGGACCATGTCGTGCCCCGCTGTCGCGGCGGCAATCATAGTTGGACAAACCTGGCCACCGCCTGCAAACGCTGCAACTGCAAAAAGGGCGGCATGAGCCCCCGCGAAGCCGGCATGAAACTCTTGCGGCGTCCGTTTGAGCCGACCTATGTCGCCCTCGTGCTTCTGAGCAATCCCACCGCCGCCTCCCGCTGGGAGACCCTGATGGGCGCGGCATTCTAACCGCTCAGCTACCAGGCCGGCGTTCACCCAAAACCCAATACTACTCTTCAGAGAAATACATGAACAGGCCCGAACAGGAAACACTGGACGCCGTAA
This sequence comes from Caldilineaceae bacterium, assembly GCA_965116395.1. GTDB lineage: Bacteria > Chloroflexota > Anaerolineae > Caldilineales > Caldilineaceae > Bin5. Next base: position 1,249,686 of record OZ220684.1, on the reverse strand, counting down.
TCCGGCGCATTCACGATCTGAACGAGCATTCGCTCCTGCAACTGTCCCAATATTTGGGTTACCTCAAGTGGCAGGAGGAACTGTGGCAAAGTCTGCTGGAAGAAGAAGATTCAGATGAGGCAGGTTTCGCCCTCGTGTGGAAATACGATCTGCTGGAGCTGTTTCCCCAATCCCGCCAGAGTGCCACCCGTACACCCGACCTGATGGAAGTGCGGATCGACACCGCCAGCTGTGGCATGGTTCAGCAGCCGGCCCTGTGGCAGCATCCACCTGTAGACGGCAGCGCAGTTGTCGAATATGACCTGCACGTCCCCGCCGAGGTCGATCGCTTGCGCATGCAGTTCGCGATCGGCATTCGCGACGGCGCCCAGATGGAAGACGACAACTTCTGCGCCTTCCGTGTCCTCCTTAACGGCGTGCGCATCTGGAGCAGTACAAAGCAGAGTTGTGAGTGGGAGCGCTTCGTCACCGACTTGCCGAATCAGGCCGGGCAGCACGCCGTCCTGCAGTTAATGACCGACGGACTGGGCAACAGTCGTTGGAACTGGGCCGTCTGGGCGGAGCCGCAACTCCTCGGATACGCTGCCAAACTGCCACAAGCGGATAGCAACAAGTGAGGGGCAAACTCTCTGCCCCAGCAGTTCCCCTGTTGATCTCCCTTTTTCTCGCCCTGCCATCCAGTTGACGGAGCCCCCCAATGCCGGTCCTCGACTTCATCGCTTGGACTCTGCTCGTCCTCTGGGCGTCTCTCCTGGCTGGTGGGCTTCTCTTCCGTAGGTCCCGCGCCCGGTCAATTCCCTCCTGGATTCAGACAACCTCTGCCGTGACCCTGCTCCTTATGGCATGGTACGGCTATCTGCTCACCCGCGCCGGCACCGACGGCGCCCGTTACGCGTTCGGCGTCGCCGCCGCCATCACCTTCAGCCTCATTGGCGGCAAGCTTGTGGCCGGCTCCTCCGCACTCAGGCGGACCAATTATGGCATCTCCCTAATTGCCGTTAGCTATCTACTGTTCGCCGGCGCAATCGCGCAATATGGCGCCGGCTTCGGAAGCGTGCGACTGTATGTCCTGATCCCGTGGCTGCTCGCCGGCGTACTGGTCGGTCGCGCTGTCCTGTTGTGGAAGCGTCGTGGAGATCCTTTTCAGGCGTCGGCGGCAGTAGCATACACGCTCCTGCTCTTCACCGCTTCCGGCTTTGCCACCGGCCTGGCGATCACCGCACCGCGTTTTGGCGTCCTGGCCGTGGGAGCGTTGCTCCTGGTCTTCAGCGATTTGGTCCAGCTGTTCGAGCTGTCCTCCTCCCCTTCTTGGCTTCCAAACTCCCAGCCATCCGGCACAGCGAACAGGCGCAGGCTCTTGCCATGGCTCGGCAATGCGACGCAGCTGCTCCGCCCGCCCGCCCACGCCCTGATCGTTGTCTCGATCTGGTCGGCGCTCCAGAATCCCATCGGCGTCCAGTTTTCGGTCTTCGGCGCATGATCGGCAAACGTCTCTGAATTCAGATACTCCCTTTCGCCTGAAATTGTATAGCCCAATGGACGGATCCCCGTCGCAGCCTCCCGCTTCCTCACAGGCAACTTCGATTCTCTCCTTCCCCCGTTTCCATTTGCCCAACTATTCGCTATAATGACACGGTACGAATTTCACATCGCCGCAACGCCATCCGCAATACGTAATTCGAGTCAGGCCATGTCCACTACGACGTTCCCCTTCGGCCAGGAGATTGCTTGGCAGCCAAACCCAGACTGGATCGCGCAGAGCAATCTGCAACAGTTTATGGATCGGCACGGCATCGAATCATATGACGCACTCCTGGCGCGCTCTGTCGAAGACATTGCCTGGTTCTGGGATGCGGTGATGGAAGACCTCGATATCCGCTTCACCCAACCCTATTCGCAAATTGTTGATCTGTCGGATGGCGCCCAGTTTCCCCGCTGGTGTGTCGACGGGCAGATGAACATCATCCACAACTGCCTCGACAAGTGGCAGACAACCGCGACCGCGGCCGAAACCGCTTTCATCTGGGAAGGAGAGGACGGCGGCAACCTCACCCTTACCTACGCCCAGCTTCATCACGAAGTCTGTCGCTGTGCCAATGCCCTGCGTAGCCTTGGCATCGGCAAAGGCGATGCCATCGGGCTGTACATGCCAATGATCCCCGAGCTGGCCGTCGCCTTTCTGGCAGTTATAAAGATAGGTGGCATCATCCTGCCCCTTTTTAGCGGCTACGGGCCGTCCGCCATCCGCAACCGCCTCAACGATGCCGGCGCCAAAACCGTCTTTACTGCCGACGGGTTCCTGCGTCGCGGACAGCCGGTTGCGATGAAAACGACCCTGGACCGGGCCCTCGTCGAAGTCCCTAGCGTACAGCAGGTGATCGTCTGCAAACGGCTTCCCGCCTCGTCGCCCGCTTCGCAAATCCCCTGGCAAGCAGAACGGGACCGCTGGTGGCATGAACTGGTTCCCTCACAGCCAAACGAGGCCAAAACCAGCTCGACCGCGGCCGAGGATCCCCTGATGATCATCTACACCAGCGGCACCACCGGCCCGCCCAAGGGTGCCGTCCATACCCACTGCGGATTTCCAGTAAAGGCCGCCCAGGACATGCGCCACGCCATGGACGTCAAGCCCGGTGATCGCGTCTACTGGATGACCGACATGGGCTGGATGATGGGGCCTTGGCTTGTCCTCGGCACGCTGCTCAACGGCGCCGCCATGTTCTTCTTCGACGGCGCCGGCGACTATCCCTCAGTCGACCGCGTCTGGGAACTCTGCGCCCGCCATCGGATAACCCTTCTCGGTCTGTCCCCAATGCTGGTGCGGACGCTGATGCCCCACGGCACCGACTTGGTGTCCCGGCATGATCTGTCGCAACTGCGGGCAGTCGGTGCAACCGGCAGCCCTTGGGGCCCCTCCAGTTGGCGCTGGATTTTTGAGAATGTACTCGAAAGCCGCAAGCCAATCCTCAACTATACCGGCGGCACTGAAATTAGTGGCGGCATTCTGGCCGGCAGCTTCTTCGAGCCGCTCAAGCCCGCAGCCTTTGGCGGGCCGATCCCAGGTATGGATGCAGATGTGGTCGACCAGTCCGGCAATCCTGTGCGCGGAGAGGTGGGCGACCTGATAATCCGGCAGCCGTGGATCGGGATGACGCGCGGCTTCTGGCAGGACAACCAGCGCTATCTGGAAACCTACTGGAGCCGCTTTGAAGGCGTCTGGCTGCACGGCGATTTCTGCGCTATCGACGAAGACGGTATGTGGTATATCCTCGGCCGTAGCGACGACACCATTAACGTCGCTGGCAAACGGCTCGGACCGGCCGAAGTCGAAACGTTAGTCAATGCCCATCCCGACATCACCGAATCCGCAGCTGTAGCCGTGCCCCACCCCGTGAAGGATAACGACGTAGTCGTGTTCGCCGTCCTCAAACCAGGCATCGACGCCAGCGAAACCTTGCGCACCGAGCTGCAAGAACGCATCACCACCGAACTGGGTCGTCCGCTCCGGCCCAAAGAGGTCAGATTCTCCGCCGCGCTCCCCAAAACGCGCAACGCCAAAGTGATGCACCGCGTAATCCGTGCCGCTTATCTGGGCGAAGATCCCGGCAACATAAGCGCCCTGGAAGATCCGGCGACCATGCAGGCGATCCAGAATTCGGCATGAACCTCCTTACCCTCGAAAATGTCTCCAAGCAGTTCTCCGAACGGCTGCTGCTGGATGCTGTCTCCCTCTCCATTAATGCCGGCGAACGCATCGGCCTGATCGGCGTCAACGGTAGCGGTAAGACGACCCTGCTGCGCTTAGTCGCCGGCCTCGAAGCGCCTGACAACGACGACGCCAACGTCACCACCTGGGGCGGCGTCCGTATCGAGATCGTCGAACAAGAGCCGCACCTGGACGAGGAAGCGACGGTTCTCGAGCAACTCTTCCGCAGCAGCTCCCCACAAATGTGCCTGCTGCGGGATTATGAGAGCGCCAGCCAGCGTCTCGAACAAGAATCGACAAATCAAGCCCTGCAGAAGCGTCTTCTGGAACTCTCCGAAGAAATGGAGCGCAGCGACGGCTGGGCCGCAGCCGCCAGCGCAAAGTCAATCCTCACCAGGCTGGGCATCAGCAACTTCGGCGCCCGCATCGCAACCCTCAGCGGCGGGCAGCGCAAACGCGTGGCCCTTGCACGCGCCTTGATCGACCGCGCCGACCTGCTGATCTTGGATGAGCCCACAAACCATATCGATGTCGATACCATCGAATGGCTCGAGAATTACCTCACGACTTCGCCCGGCGCCGTGCTGATGGTCACCCATGACCGCCATTTCCTCGACCGCGTTGCCAATCGCATCGTCGAACTGGATCGACGCCAACTCGTCTCCTATGCGGGCAACTACACCCGCTATCTCGAACTGCGCCAACTGCGCCACGAACGTCTGGCCGCCGTGGAGAAGCAACGCCAGAAGCTCCTCAAGCGGGAACTGGACTGGATTCGGCGGACCCCGATGGCCCGGGGAACAAAGCAAAAAGCGCGCCAACAGCGCGCTGCCGAGCTCCAGCGCATCCACTACGACGCCGACACCGATCGCGTGGTGATGGCCCTCGCAACCCGCCGCCTGGGCAATAAAGTCCTCACAGCGAAAGGTCTGACAAAATTCTACGACGGTTCAGTCGCGGTTAATCGGGTTGACTTTTCACTCGAGCCGGGCGACCGCATCGGCCTCCTAGGCCCCAATGGCGCCGGCAAGAGTACTTTTCTCGACATACTGGCCGGCCGGGCCAAAGCCGACGCCGGGCAGATCAACTGGGGTGAAACAGTGCGGCTCGGTTACTACGACCAGCAGACGCGCGACCTGAAGGACTCGCAGCGTCTGATCGAGTTCGTCGAGGAGGAAGCACCGCTGATTCAAGCGCGCGACGGCAGCCGTGTGGAGGCCGCCCAGATGATGGAGTGGTTTCTCTTCCCGCGCAAAATGCAGTGGGGTCGCATCGGCAGCCTCAGCGGCGGTGAACGACGACGCCTCTATCTCCTGCGCACCCTGATCCACCAACCCAACGTGCTTCTGCTCGACGAGCCAACAAACGATCTGGACGTGCAGACGCTTACCGTGCTCGAAGAGTTTCTCGACGCGTTCAGCGGCTGCCTCATCGTTGCCAGCCACGACCGCTACTTCCTCGACCGCACCGTTGATTTCATCATGCCCTTCGAAGACGGACGCCTGGGCAGGCGCTACCCTGCCCCCTACGCAACTTTTCGGCGGCTGCACAGCCAGCACCACCAGGACAGCCCTGTCGCTCACGCCAATGCTGTCACGCCATCGAGACGGCCCGCGGCAAATGGTCAGGCGTCGCCGCGGCCGCGCCCGGACGGGGCAGACAGAAAATTAACTTGGAAGGAAAACCAGGAGTTGGCGCGCTTGGAGTCGGAGATCGCCGGCTGGGAAGAGGAGCAGGCGAAATTGCAGCACCAAATCAACGATTGTGGCAGCGACTACCAGACCCTGCAGAGTCTGTCTTCCAGATTGACATCAGTCGAGTCGTCGCTGGAATCGGCCTTCGATCGCTGGGCCGAGTTGTCCCAGCGCCAGGAAGCCTGAGAACGCCCTCCGACTACTGAAGACTGAGAAAGTGATGCCGTCTACGACTTGAACTGCCGCCGTAGGGCCTCAAGCGACTCTTCATCGTAGAAATACTCAAAGTGGTGGCACCCAAGTACATCTACCTCCAGGCCGGGCCAGTTGCCGCCCCGCACAGCCCGCGCCGACGCCACCCCAACCAGCAGGTCATTAGGCCCCAAAAATTGGTCTAGACTCTTGTCCAGTATGCGCGTCAGCTCCGTCTTGGAGAAGAGCTTGCGCCAATTCACCGGGCCGTCCATCTCGGAGTTTATGCCGATCTGGATATAGTACTTCACGTCCACCTCATTGCGCGGGTCATTCAGCTTTTCATACAACTCTGCGCTGGGCGCCAGGTCCCGCACGCCGGTGGTCAGATTGGCAATCCCAATCACCAGAAGCTGTGCCAGTAGCTCATAGTCCATCAGCCCTGCCTGATTGAGTATTATGGTTGCCAGCCAGGGAATGAGCCTGTGCGATTCGGCCAGCGCCGTGCCCGTGTTGTGGGCGCCCACCATGATGACCCTCTCCACAAACTGGTGCCCACTCTCCATCTCGACGCAGACCCGGGCCACCTGTGTCCCCATACTGTGGCAGAAAATATCGAGCGGCGGACCCGAGTCAGTGCCAAAGCCAAGACGCCGCAACTGCGCCGTCATTAGCAGACCGCTCTCCCGGATGCTGGTGTTGATCGTCTCATAGTCGAACGCCAACGCCAGGTCGTAATCATCCAACTCCTTCAATACCGGCAGTGCCCTCTGCACCAGCTTCTCAGTGCTGCTGCCGAAACCGTGGGTGATAAGCAGCGCCCGCCGCGCCTGCGCCACGTCCTGCGGCGTTACCTTCGAATATTCCGGGACGCCGCCCTCCTCGCAGCTGACTTGCCGCACACCAAGATCCGGCGGGAGTTGCTGATAAAATAGCTTGTAGAAAAGCACGCGCACAGCATGTTTCGCATCTCGGACCGACGGTTTCGCTTCAGTCTCCTCGTCGCTGGCTGCCGGCTCCTTACGCGTCGCAGCCTCAGCCAACCGCCACTCTTCCTGCAGGTAATTGATCAGCCGACCGAACATCCCCCTCACGCCGCGCCCAGTCTCCCCCTCTACCGCACCTTCTCCCTCTGCACTTGAACGTCGCCTCTGCCAGACGCCCGAAGTGCCGGGCTTTGCAACCGCCGCATCGGGGATTGGCAAATGCGTAATCTCCACCGCCATTCGCCTTCTGTCGCCATACTGGGACAGCGTTTGGGCGTCGGTTGGATGTCCAACCATATGGTAGTACTCACCGTCAAACGCCACCGCTACAATCCCCGCAATCTCCGGGTCATTTTCCACACTCAGCGCAATGCGTAGCGGAGAATCGGCGCTGATCGTCGAAAGCTGTTCCGCCGACGTGTCCAACACCAGCACGCCGGGCGCCGCCCCCGCAGCTCCTGCGTTGTGCGAGAACGAAAGCGGCTGGAAAAAAGGCGCGGCTTCAGGACTCTTAAGCCCTGGCGGCAACGAGATCGGATCATTCGCATCCCAGGCGAAGTGGCTGAGACTGCTGACAACCAGCAGACCTCCCAAACCCGCTGGCTTCTCCACCGTTATATCCAGGTCCGTTCCCACATTGATCCGGTTCTGCCCTTGCACCATGGTGCATTCTTCCTGTTTTCTCAGGGCTGTAACCGCTACCTGCTTCGTAATCCACCGATCATGGGTATCGTCCCGTTGCACCATCAAATTGCGGACACGGGGGCCGTCGTAACGAATGCCGTTCATCAATTCGGCCAAGGGGCCGAAGGCCCGCGTCTGTTCGGACCCGCCCGGTTCGTTCAGATCCGGCATCTCCAACACGTCAAAAGATGTGGGAACGCGCGTGGCGAAGACTTTAAGGATCTCCGTTGCCGATTCCGCGCCAGGGTCCTCCACCGTCGGCTCGATATTGTTGACGAAAAACTCCTTGCCCGGCGCCACCAGCTGATAGGGCGCTCGCTCCGGGTAGACGCGTCGAATGCCAAAATGGGACGACAGCGCAAACACCGTCACATAGAGATTTTCGGCGCTGTTGTTCCGAAACGTGACCCAGAGTTTGCGCCCCGGCGGCAGTATCCCGTCCTGGTTCAGAGGTTCGCCGTCCTTGGGACTGGTAAAACTGGCCCGCGAGTAGGTCTGGACATCAATGCTCAGCGCCTCTTCCATCAACGCCATCGGCGCGGGATTCTGCAGTGTGCGCACGTTGTTGAAGGTCGCCAGATGATGCAGATACGCAGCCGTCTTGGCCGCGCCCGCCTGCGTGCGAGGCGGCGTGTCGTGCACGATCTGAACGCCGCTTCCGTCCTGAATGACGTAGGCATCGTTTTCGACCGCGACATGAAAGCGCGTAAAACTGTCCGATTGACTTCTTCCGACCGCATGCAGGAAAGGGGACGAGGGGGCCGTGGTCAACTCCGCCAACAAAAATGGATCGGCGCAGGTTACTTCGTACATCAATCTCTGGTAGCCGTAGGCCGTCACCTTCGCCCTGGCAGGCAGCCTGAAATCGGTCGGGCGTACCCCCTTGATCAAGGCATAAGACGAATCGACTCTGGCTTCCATTACCTCGCCGATGCCGAGACCGCGACCCTCCAGCGCACCGCCGCCGGCAGGGAACAGCTCCACCTGGCTGCCCGGCGTAAGGCCAACCGCCGCCCCGCCGCCAATGCGGATGATCACATCATTCCCCGCATCCCCCGCTTCGCTGGCATCGATGACATTCAGGTAGGATCCGGCGTGGGGGGTCATATCACCGAAAACCGCGCGGTTTCCGGGCCCTTCCAACTGCGGGATCTGCCGGGCGTAAACACTCTGGACCTGGGTCTGCACTGCATCGTGCACCTCTCGCCAGTTCATCTGCGAGTGCAACTCCTGCAGCTTCTGCAGCAGGTGAAAGGTCATCGCACCGTACCAGGCGCCGTTGGTCGGCGAGCGGTACTCGTGGCTCATCTCCTCATCCCGGCAACCGGCCAGCAGCACGTGGTCGCTGCCCAGTTTACCGGACCAGTGGCGGCTGGCTACCGCTCTCGTGCCGTCGGCTTCGGGCAGAACCGTGGCGGCAGGGCGGGCGCGGCGGTCGGCGCCTGTCCGGCGTACCGGGACAAGCGCACGTGTGCCCGAACCGGCGTGACAGCAGTCCAACACGACCGTAACCAGCGCACCTCTATTCTCGGCCGCAGCGATCAGCGCAGCCAGCTCCTTGTCCAGAATGTCGTAGACCTGGTTGCCGTTCTCATCGGTTGTGCGGCTGTCGCACGGAACGAGCGTCTCGTCGTATCCGTCCGGTTCATTGGGGTCGTCAGAAATGGACTGCGAGCCGTGCCCGCTGAAATGGAAGAAGAGTTGGTCGCCGCTGTTGACCTGCTCGATCAACCAACGCCAGCCGTTGACGATGTTCTCGCGGGAAGGGAGCTTTTCATCTGGCTCGGCGCCGGTCGAAGTCAGCAGCCGGATGTTTTCCGTCGGCACACCCAACCGTTGCGTCAGGAATCCGTAAATCGCTCTGGCATCGTTGGCGCAACCGCCTAAATCGGAGACTACACTACTTCGGTAATGATTGATGCCGACAACCAGAGCAAACAAACGGGGAGACAACATTCGCAATCCTTATAGACAAGTGAAATGCGCTATCACTTCGCGAAATGAGGGCGGACTGTTTATGGGAAATAGAGCGATCATAGCACATTGGCGAAACAATGAATAACTGGAATTTGCAAGAGATTCCCCGTCCGGCCATCGGCGGGTCAGTACAATTTTCGTACCGTATGCACGACCTGGATTACTGTAGATTACCCGGACAACACGGACATCCGACGCGCCTGCCGGTCTGACCGGGGATTCAGAGGATGTATTATATTATTGGGGGAATCGCCACAAAAGTCCGAGCGGGGAACTGTCTGGCGGAATGCACGCAGCGAATTATTGACGTAGCAGTTCGGGAACGGATCCGACTCTTCTGCGCAAAACCACTTTGCCAGGATACTGTGTACGTACTCGTTGCAGGAGCGTAACCGGATCAGGATCGTGATCGACCAGTTTGTCATCACAAATCGCCACGTATTGACCCAAGTGGGTCATCACCAGTTCTGCGTGTAACGCCTCAAATGTCTCTATATTCCTATTCATAACGGATCGGTTCGGATCAACCGGAAATGGCGAAAACGTACGGGTTATGGTGTCCAATAGTACTTCCGCGACTTCGCGTTCTGTGGTCACGGCTAGCCTTTCAACCTGTTCATAAATGTCATCGGGCACTTCCAGTACAATCTGTGTACTCACTTAGCTTACCCCTATCAAAACAGGTCGTCTATTTGTTCGATGCTCAGGTTACGCCGTTGTTGACGAAGAGAGTGCAATCAGGGCAGGTGGTGAAACATGAATGTCCAACTTCTGGACATGGAATCGGACTTTCCACCGAAACCCTGTGCATCTTTTTTGCCCCAATGGCGTAACCTGAGCTTATCACTTTGTCCTGAGCAGGCCAACCCTCACTCATCCCAGGGCATTTGCACCCAACTAGGACAAAACCTTGTGAGTCTGCCTGAATAGGGTAGGGGCGCCCCTTGTGGGCGCCCTTCGACGGCTATTTTGACGTTCGAATTTAGAAGCGAATACCGCCTCACTCACCCCGCGTCGACTCACCCTGCTCAAACCAGGCCGGCGGCTCGGGCAAAGACGCCACCAGAATCTCACCAAACTCCTGCCCCTGCCGCGTCTCGACAATATCCCCTAGCAAGCCAAGCTCCTGCGCAATCATTCCCCGTCGCCCCTGCGCGTCCCCCAGGCGCTCAGCCGAATTCTCGCCCGCCAGCGCCACCAGCAGAGCCAGCCGGCGAATCGGCGCAACATCCTCCCATGGTGTTAGCGCGTCCACAGCAAGCGTCCACTCCTGCGTCTGCGGCTCACCGCTCCCCGGATGATGCCAGCGCAAGGCCAGCCTGCCCAGCGGCCCAGCCGCGTCGCCGTGCGGTTTCAGCCGGTAAACCACAGTGTTCTCCTGTCCCACGTGCAACTCGGCAAAATCCTCTTCATCATCCTCGAACGACGCATTCGCAGCCGCCCGGTTGAGATAACCGACCAGCCGCCACTCCTCTACCGTCTCGGCGTCCCAGGACACCTGCGCCCGTGCTTCGTCCGCTGCCGGGCTGAAAAGCTGTACAAAAGAGTCCGCCGCCAGCAGTCCCTGCGCCTCTTCCGGCGAATAAACATACCGGTACCACCCGTCGCCGTCGTTGCTCACCTGCTCCAGCAGGTCGTCATTGTAGTTCCCGATGCCCACACCCACCGCGACCAGGCGGATCGGATTGGCCTCAGCCCGCTGCCCGCCCAGAGATTCAATGATCGACTCTGCGCGCGTATCGCCCACGTTGGCCACACCGTCGCTGATGAAAAAGACGTAATGCAGCGCCTCAGGGTCCTCTCGCCGCCCTTCCAGCGCCAGCTCATAGCCCTTGCGCAGGCCGGCCTCGGCATTCGTGCCTCCGTTAGGGCGGAAACCGCGCAGCGATTCGGCCAGCGCTGGATCGTCGGGGGCCGCCTGCCGAACTGTATACTCGCCCAAAACAACCTGCGAAAACTGGACAAGCGAAATCCGATCCTCCGCCGACAGACGATTGATCAACGCCTCGACGAGCGCGCGCGCCGTGTCCAGTTTTTCGTCCTCTTCCATCGAGCCCGAAGCATCCAGCACCACCGAGACGTGGCGTCTGGTAGCTATGTCCGCCGGCGCCGCTGCACTGAGTCCCATTAACGCCAGCCAGGAGTCGGGGTCAAGCGGATCGGTTGTAACAGTCAGATCGAGATGAAATGTTTCCTCGCCTTCAGGTCGGGGATAATCCCAACGCAGCGCGTTGAGCCACTCCTCAACCCGTATGTCATCCGGTTCGAGAACGAAGCCCTGGCGAGCAAGCGCGAGCGAGCGGCGCCAGGAAGCGTCGTCTGCGTCGAGGCCGAAAGTGGAAGTGGTCTCGAGACTGGTAGGAACCACCGGCGGCAGTTGCGCCTCCGGCTGGCGGCCGCGCCGGTTACCGCGCCCGGAATCAGGAGAGGGGCGATGCGCAATTGCGGAGCCGGAGCTCGAAGAGGCGGATTGCATCGCCAACTGGCCGCCCGAAGCCCGCCGGCTTGAGCTCGGCGCCTGTTCCGCGCTCTCGGCCGGCGCCACACCAGCGCAGCCGGCCAGGATCAGCATCAACAGTCCCAGAGGCAGAATGCTATTCATCCTCCGCCAGCATCTGGCGAATGGCGCCAAAATAGGACCGTCCGTTCCCGCAAATATGGTCAGGCCGCGTGCGTGGGCCACTGGTTTTTCTCCGTTCGCTCTGTCGGCACTACGTAGCATCGTTACCCTCCTTGTAGCTATCGTCTCCTCCGTCTATACACCAAACATGTCATGTGGAAGGAGAAGCAATCCTGGTCGTTTGCAGCAGTCTAAACGGTTCCCCAGCGGCCCGATTACGGCGACAAGGGAGGCCCGCCTGCCCACTGTACGTCTCAGCGCGACAAGAGGTTTCCTGATCCTGGCAGATGCATCAAAAGTTACTTCTCAGCCGCAACTGAATCGCAACTCTGAACGAGGGGAGCAAAGGTGTTCTTTCTCCCCACATTGTTGTATTTTGGGCGGTCGGCCGCAAGCGGCCTCCCTTGTGCAGGGGCTGCGCCCCCGCAACGCCCCCCTACAAAACCATCGCTCACCGACCGTGTGCGCTCGTTCCAGCAGTGCCGCTCCACCAACCTGGCTGCCGCCAACCGAATACGCAAACAGATAACCTGAATGGCGGCAGCGATAAAGGGCTGGTCAAGACAAGCACTGTATATGGCTTAGTAGTTACGAATTCTGTGAGTGCGATGGCAGCTCGCCTAAGTCGGTTCTGACAACCGACTCTGTTGCGAGCGCTTTCAAAGTGCCTGGGGCGAGAGGAGATTTCATCCACCACAAGCCTTTTTCCTGCCTGGGACGCGGGGAGGCGTTCGTCTGTCCGGCCCAAAGCCCTGACTAAGTCGTCCTAAGAGGAATACGCAAACAACGGGTCCCACCCGGCCGCGCCATCCGGCAGCAAATCGAACAAATGCCACACGCCGCAATACAGATCGCCCGGACCGAAAAAATCCTTCGCTACCCGCACTAACGTACCGTCCTCCTTCTTGCGAAAAACCGAGACGCCCGGCTGGTACCCCAACAGGAACTCTTCCTCATCCCACTGGAAGCCCATATCCCGAAAAAAAGTCGTGCCCTCCGCAGAATACATCGGGAACCGCCATCCTCGCTTCCTCGCAAAATCCCCCTGCACGCTCGGACTGTCAGGCGACACCACCACAAACGCGACCCGACTCTGCAAGTGGTGGCACACGCCGTTGAACTCGTCAGCCCACATCGTGCAGTTCGAGCATCCTTCCCCCATATTATGGATAAGGATGAGATCGTCCCTGTCGCCGAACATCTCCGAAAGTCTCACGGGCCCGTTGGCATTCTTCAAAACGTAATCTCTCACAGGCTCCGGAGGCAGCTGGCGCCGCAGCTTCACCAGCCTCCTTCGAGCCTCGTTGAGTTCCTCCTGGGCCTTGGCGATTTCCCTCTCCAACTCTGACCTGCTTACAGCCACCTCATCCTCCCTGTGCTGGCGAATTCTACGGACCCTCTATCTGCCCCCCGGCGAAATTTGAGATTCGGACCTGGGCCTCAATCTGCTGGGGCTCCGCGAAACCGTCCTCTCTGTTGGAGGTCAACTGGGCAAACTTTCTGGCCTGGGGCGCGACACGGCTATCGAATGAGCCTATGGAATCGTTGAAAGCGAAAACGGCCCTCTTCAGACGATTTCCGACTTCCTGATAGCGGCTGATGAATACCATCATCCGCTTGTGCAACTCTACGCCTTCTTTCAGTATAACTTCGGCGCTCTCCGCGATGCGGTGGCGCTGCCACCCGTTGGCAACCGACCACAACAGAGCAATCAGCGATGCCGGCGTGGCGATAGCTACCCTCTTGCTCATGGCGTACTCGATCAACTCAGGGTTAGCAGTTAGCGCTGTCGCCAGAAACTGGTCTCCGGGGACGAACATCACGACAAAACCCAACGAGCCTTCCACTTTCGTGCCATAATCCTTTTTCGCTAATTCATCTACCTGCCTTTTCATTGCGCTGGCGTGCCGCTTAAGAGAGTCGTCCCGCTTCTCTCTATCGTCCGCCTCTTGTGCCTCCATGTAAGCAACCGTCGACGTCTTGGCATCGATTACTACCGTTCGCTGCTCCGGTAGCCGCACGGTCAGGTCCGGCCGGATCTGGGAGCCGCTCTCCGAAACCTGTTCTGCAAAGTCGCAGTACTCCTGCATCCCAGCCAGTTCGACCACCCGCCGCAGCTGCACCTCGCCCCAATTGCCTATCTGCCTGTTGTCGGTCAGCGCGCTGGAAAGCTTTGTAGTCTCCTCAGCGAGGCTTTCGCTCCGCTGCGCCAGCAAACTAATCTGCGGGTTGAGCTTCTCATAGTTCTGAGTAAGTGGCTTGACCAGCGCCTCAAACTGCTCGTGGCGCTGCTTGAAATCCCCCTTGGCCGCCTCCAGCGTCTTACCCAGGTTCTCCTGCGCCAAATCCATAAACTGCGAGTTATTCGCCTGCAGCGCCTGGCTGGCCGTCGCCTGGAACTTTTCATTCAACTGTTCCTTGGCCATCTCCACGATTTTCTCGACACTGTCACTCTGCTCCAACTGCCCTTTCAGCCCAGCGTTCTCTTCCCGTAGCGCAACCCTTTCCTTCACCCAATCCGCCTCCATCCTCGACATGCGGCTCTTGCCTCGAGATCCCTGCACCAACCAGCAGACCGCGCCTCCGACAAGGATGCCTGCAACGACTGCAACGATTAATTCCATCTGTCACTCCTCGCACGTGAGTTATTCAGAAAATAGGAAAAGTGTAACTACGCAGCCGCAACTGAATCGCAACCCTGAACGAGGAGGGCAAAGGTGTTCTTTCTCCCCACATTGTTGTATTTTGGGCGGTCGGGCCTTCGGCCCTCCCTTGTGCAGGGGCTGCGCCCCCGCAACGCCCCCCTACAAAACCATCCCTCACCGACCTTGTGTGCGCATTCCAGCCGTGCGGCTCCAGCAGCGAGTCTAGCCAACAGTGTCTCCTCCCCCACTTGCCGCCTCAACCCACCGACCATCGACCGCCAATCTCCGGTGTTCCCCTGACGACTGGTGTTCCACTGAAAACTAAAAACTGACTACCAAAAACTGCAGTGCCGACCGTGTGTGCGCATTCTAGCCGTGCCGCTCCAGCAACGTGGCTGCCGCCAACCGAATACGCAATCAGATAGCCTGAATGGCGGCAGCGATAATGGGTTGGTCAAGACAGCCACTGTATATGGCGTAGTAGTTACGGAAAAGTTTGAAACTGTGGCCAATCACACTTCCCGGCAACTAGACGGTCCGACGCGCATCCCCGGATAGAAGCAACGCACTCAGACATCTGCCCTCTGATCAGCCACAGCCCGCACCACCGCCGGCAGTATCTCCCCGCTCTTCCCCCGCAGAAACAAGTCAGCAATCGAAGAGATGGGACCCGGCTCCGGGTTGACGTCAATCACCTTAGCGCCCGCCCGCTGAGCAATCAGCGGCAACTGCGCCGCAGGATACACCAGCCCGCTCGTGCCCACCACGAGCATCAGATCACATGCCCGGGCCGCCGCTGCAGCCGTTTCCACCGCCTCCCACGGCAGACCCTCGCCAAACCAGACCACATCCGGCCGCACCAGGTCCCCGCAAACGCCGCAGGCGGGCGGCGAATCTGCTCGCCGCTGCTCCTCTGTCAGATTGTGTGGCGCCGAGCACGAAACACATCGAAAATCGAGCAGGCTGCCATGCAAATGAACGACATCAACGCTGCCCGCCTGCTCGTGCAGGTCGTCCACATTCTGCGTCACCAGCAGAAACCGCTCGCATATTCCTTCAAGCTGCGCCAGCGCAGTATGACCGGGGTTGGGCGCCGCCTCTTTCAACTGACCCAGCCGCCCCATGTACCAGCGCCAGACCAGCCCCGGGTCCCGTTCAAAGCCTTGCGGCGACGCCAATTCCTCAGCGTCGAAGCGGCTCCACAAGCCGGTCTGCGCGTCGCGAAAGGTCGGCACACCCGACTCCGCGCTCACACCAGCCCCCGTCAAACAGACAACCGAATTGGCGGCGGAGAGATACTGCGCGGCTTGGGCCGCAATCTGTTCAGTTGTATCCATGAGGGTATACCCGGGGCTCACTGCCTGCAATGTCTTCCGACAACTGCACGGTCCGTTTCATGCGCCGTAGCGCTTCAGCCGGCCCGCGTGCGCCATCGCCTGTGGGATCAAAGTCGTCGCGTGGCAGAGCCCCAATTGACCCCCAGCGCAGGCCCTTTCACCGAAGCCCCGCGCCGCGTCCGGCATCGCGTGCGGGCTCCACAGCAGCGTCGGCACCGGATGCCAGCTGTGGCTGCGCAGCACCGCCGGCGTACTGTGATCCCCCGTCACGATCAGCGCGCCCGGCCCCAACTCCAGAATACGCGGAATCTCAGCGTCCACTGCCTCAATCTCGTGCACCTTGGCATCGAAGTCGCCGTCTTCACCGTAGCTGTCCGTCTTCTTGACGTGAATGAAGAAAAAATCGAACTCGTCCCACGCACCAACCAGCGCGTCGATCTCATGCCGCGGGCGATCCCCCTCGAACCGGATCGCCTCCATCCCCACCAGACTGGCGACCCCCCGATACATCGGATAGACCGCGATCGCCCCCGCCCGCATCCCGAAGATATCCGGGAAGAGCGGCAGCCCCGGGTCCTGCGCCAGGCCCCGCAAATTCAGGCTGTTCGCCCGCGGCTCGTCCGCCAGCACACTGCGCGCGTGCGCCGCCCAGTGATTCACCAGTTCAGCCGTACGCGCGCCCTCGTCGCTCCCGCTCTCGTCCTGCACCGGCAACGGCCTCTGCCCCACCGCCAGCGGGTCCGTGTCCGTCAAACTTCCTCCCAGCCCCTCGCCCCGCAGCACAAACACGAAGCGGTGCTCCTGCACCGGCTCGACAAACACTTCGCAATCCCCGAACAGCCCGGCACTCGCTTCCCTCAGCTTGGCCGTCAGGCGCACGCACTCCTCCGTGGGGATCCGCCCCGCCCGCCGGTCCGTAATCAGCCCGTCGCCGTCGACAGACGCGAAATTACCCCGCGCAGCCACGTCGCTGGCCTGCAGGGGAAAGCCAATCCCCAGAGCCTCCAGCACCCCCCGCCCGATCATGTAACGCACCGGATCGTACCCGAACAGGCTTAAATGCGCCGGCCCGCTTCCCGGTTCGATGCCCGGCCTGATCGGTACGCTCAGCCCTAAGGACCCGGACACGGCCAGCCCATCTAAATTGGGAGTATGTGCCAACTCTAATTCGGTCTTTCCTCCAAGCGAAGCCGGCAGCCCGCCCAAACCATCCATTACCAGTAGGACGATCTTGTCGCCGTCCTGTTGCAGGTCACGCATCAGCTCAAAGTCGGTAAATGGAGACGTCATCGTCTGACTCCTTCTGTTATAGGATCGTATGGCGGTGTGCAAGAGCAGGCGGGCGGTCCGAGAGGAAGCGCTGCGGAGGCGGCGACTTTTCTATCACTTCTCACTTCTCTTCACTCACTCCTCATTTCCATCCTCATAAAGATAACAGGCCACGGCATGATCGCCTTCAACCGGGATGAGCGCCGGCTGTTTTTCCAGACAGATGTCCATCCGGTGCGGGCAACGCTGGTAGAAGCGGCAGCCGCTGGCCGTCCCTTCCGCGCCCTGCGTTCGCATCGTCTCCTCCGCCGGCAATCTGATATTCGTGTCCCACTTGATCTTCGGGTCCGGCACCGGGATCGAGTTGATTAGCTCCTGCACGTAGGGGTGCTGCGGGTTTTCAATTATCCGGCCGGTATCCCCTGTCTCCGCGGTGATGCCCTGAAACAGCACGATCATATTGTCGCCAATCTGGTAGGCGGTCGACAGATCATGCGTGATATATAGGAAGGATATGCCGTGTTCGTCCCGCAGGCGCAGCATGATATCCAGGATCATGGCCCGCAGCGAAGCGTCCACCGCCGAAACCGGCTCATCGGCCACGATCAGCCGCGGCCGCAGCAGATAAGCGCGCGCCACCATTATCCGCTGGCGCTGTCCCCCGCTGAGCTGGTGCGGATATTTCTCCAGGATCTCGTCGCCGCGCAATCCGACCACATTGAGCGCTTCCTCGATCAGTTCACGCCTCTCAGCCTTGTCGCGGGCCAGCGGGAAATGGCGCATGACCAGGTTGAACGTGTGCTGGATGCGGAAGAAGGGGTTGAAAACCTCATACGGATCCTGGAAAATTGCCTGGACCTCCTGGCGGTAGGTCAGGCGCTGCTTGCGATCCAGCTGCGAGACGTCAGCACCTTTGTAGAGAATCTGCCCCCGCGTCGGCGCGATAAAGCCCAGGACAAGATTGGCGAGCGTCGTCTTTCCGCTGCCGCTCTCACCAGCAATCGTCGTGATCTGCGCCGGAGACTCATGCAGGTCGAGGCTGAAAGAGTCCAACGCCACCAACGGCGGTTGCGAACTCAAAAAGCCGCCGCCAAACTCCATCGTGGCGTCCCTGATCTGCAGAAGCGGTTCCCCTCTTGCTGTCTCGGTCATGCCTCTTCCAGCTCGATAAGGGAATGGCGATCCGGCTCATACAGCCAGCAGGCCGCGAGGTGGTCTTTGTCTCTTTCCACCAACGCCGGCCGGCGCTCTCGGCAGATCTGCTCTACATGCTTGCAGCGGAACTGGAAAATGCAGCCGGGCGGCGGGTCACGCAGGTCGTGCGTCAACCCTTCTGTCACGTTCAGCGGCTTGCGCTCTTTTATCGATGGGATCGATTCAATCAGCAACTGCGTGTACGGGTGCAGCGGTTCTGCAAACGCCGATTCCACCGGCGCCACCTCGACCAGATTGCCGGCATACATGACCGCGATGCGATCCACAAGCTGGGCCTGCAAGCCCATGTCGTGGCCAATCATCACCATCGAAACGCCCAACCGCTCCTTCACCTCCAGCAGCGTCTGCGCCACCACCCGCTGCACCACCACGTCCAGCGCACTGGTCGGCTCGTCCGCGATGATCACATGCGGGTTGAGCGCAATCGACATCGCAATACAGACTCTCTGCTTCATGCCGCCGCTCAACTCGTGCGGGAACATACCGATGACCCGCTCCGGCAGTCCGACATCGTTCAGCAGGCCGAGGATGCGCTGTTCAAGCTCCACGCGACCGATGCTTTCGTGGGCTAGGATCGCGTCGGCTATCTGCTCGCGGATCGGCGTCACCGGGTTGAGCGAGTTCATCGCGCCCTGAGGCACGAGGGCCAGATCGCGCCAGCGCACCTGGCGCAAGGCCTTGCCGGACAGACTGACCAGATCCCGGTCTTCGATTCGCACCTCCCCTTGTACGATGCGGCCCGGCGGCTGCACGACCTGCAAAATGGCCATCGCCACCGTCGTCTTGCCGCATCCCGATTCACCCACCAGCCCCAGAATTTCACCCTTGCGCAACTTGAAGTTCACCCCGTTGGCGGCGATGACCTCCCCGCGCGGCGTAAAATAGTGGACGTGCAGATCGTTCACTTCTAGGGCAGCATCCTCCTCGTCGCCAGCCCCGTCATCTACCTGCCCCACAGACGGCAGTTCCCCGGCCGCCGTCCGCTCGCGTCGCGACGAACTGAACTGCCGAATGCGCGGATTCGCGATCTCATCCAACCCAATCGTCATCAGAAAGAAGCCGACGAAAATGACCATCAGAATGATGATCGGCGGCAGCCACCACCACACCAGGCCGCGCACCAGCGCCGCGTTGGTTGTCGCCTGGTTGATGATAAGCCCCAGCGAGGGTACGCGTGTCGGGCCCAATCCCAACACCTCCAGCCCGGTCGCACCCAGGATCGCCGCCGAAATGCCGCCCGTGAGGCTGGCCGCCAGCCACGGCAGCATGTTTGGCAGCATCTCAACGAACATGATCTCCAGCGCCGACGCACCCGAAAGATGCGCCATCCGCACGTAACTGCGCTCGCGCAATGTGAGCACCTGCGAACGCACCAGGCGCGTCGGTCCCGGCCACGCAAATAGCGCCAGGATCAGCGCCATCGCCGTCGTGTCAGTCATCTGCACGTAGGAAGCAATCACAACCAGCACGACCAGCGCCGGAATCGTAATCGCCGAGTCGCTGATCGTACGGATAACATGGTCCCACCATCCGCCCACGTATCCGGCAATCGAGCCAAGCACCATGCCTACGCCCATGCCGATAATCGCCGCCAGAAAACCGACCTTGAGCGAGGAGGGCGTCGCCAGGATCAACTGGGCCAGCATATCGCGCCCGTTGCTTTCCGTGCCAAGGGGATGTTCGGGCAGGCCGCCCTCGGCCCATACCGGCGGCTTATTCAGCGGCCCGGCCCCCGTGTAGGCCAGGTCAGTGTCCCAGAAAAGAGGACCGACCAGGCCGAACAAAAGAATCAACAGGACGATGGCGACGCCCAACAGAAACTTGAAGTTCAGCCACGGGGAGTCCCACGTATTCAACCCCCAGCCGCGCGCCGGGGTGGTCTCTTCATCAACGGTTCGTTGTCCGACAGCCAATGGTTCCTACCGTGTCTGGCCCTAGCGCATGTTCCTCTTATAGGTAATGCGCGGGTCGATAAAGGGATAAAGCAGGTCGAGCAGAAAAACGCTCGTCGCCGTCACCATGATGATCAGATTGGCGATCGCCTGGGTCACCGTATAGTCCTGCGAAATGATCGATTGATAAAGCGTGTAGCCCGTGCCCGGATACGCGAAGATGAATTCAACCAGAATCGATCCGCTGATCAGTCCGCCCAGGCCCAACGCCAGCGCGGTCAGCGCCGGCAGAATAGCGTTACGCACACCGTAACGAAAGAAGATGCGCGCCGGCGAAAGCCCCTTGACCTGCGCCAGCAAAAAGTAGTCCTCGTTATTGACGCTGATCATCAGACCCCGCATGCCCAACGCCCAGCCGCCCATCGAAGTCAGCACAATCGACACAACCGGCAAAATAGCGTGGCTGAGCACATTCTTGATGAAAGGCAGATTCCATCCGGGGTCGACTCTGCGCGAATAGGCCCCCGTAGCCGGCAGCCAGTCCAGTTCAAATGCCACCAGATAGATCAGCATAATGCCGAACATGAAGTAAGGGATCGCAGTGAAGGTCAAAGTGCTGGGCAGGAACATCTGCAACAATCGCGGCGTGCGCCGCCAGCCCATCAGCGAGCCGATGGTCACGCCGATCGAAAATGAGAGCACCGTCGCCACGGTCAAAAGCCCCAGCGACCAGGGCAGAGCTTTACTGACCATCGACCACGCTTCGGTTGGGAAGTGCGACAGCGAATACCCGAAATTGAGCCGAAACACGTTGCCCCAATAACGAAAATACTGTACATGAATCGGGGCATCCAGCCCGAAACGGGCCTTCCAACTGGCGATCAATTTATCGGCGTTCTCTATGTAGCCTGAATCCAGCGATAGCCGGCCTACCTTCTCGCTCACGGGATCGCCCGGCGCCAGACGCGGGATCACGAAGATCAGCGTAGTGCCCATCCAGATGGTCAGCAGATACATCAGAAAACGCTGCAGGACGTACTCTTTGGTCAGCCCGCGCATGGATAGGTTTCCAATGGTAAGTGACTGGCGGCCGGTTATATTACCCGCCGCCAGTCACTAGCCACAGTAGTCGGTTTACTGACTGGTCGATGTAATCTCCGGCAGAATGCCCACGAAGCTCGGGCACCAGATCACCGGCCGTTGGTAATAGTTGTCGATCGTCGGCCAGTTCGTCCAATAAGTGGTGTTGAACGGCACCAGTTTCTTGGACTGGGCTGTCGGGATGGCTGGGATCTCGTCGTAGTAGATCTCCAGCGCGCGTGCCGTAAGCTCAAACAACAGTGGATCTTCCCAACCCAACTCACTGATCTGGTCTACAAGCTCAGAGAACTCGGCATTGTACCAGCGGAAGCGGTTGGACTGTGGCAGCTGGTGGCGCTCGCCCTGGGGAGGCACTTCATCGGCGCGTAGCGTGCGCAGCGTATTCCACGGCTCGACGATCGAGCCGCAAGTCTGCCAGCCGCTCTGCGTTTCGTAGTTGCCTGTGTCCAGATATTCGACCCAGGTGCCGCCGATCAGGTTCACTTTGACGGCATTAATGCCAAAGCGCTGCAGTTGCTCAGCGAAGACGTCAGCGACGCGTTCCAGCTCACTGATGCCTTCGTATACCTGGATCTCAAGGCCCAGCTCTTCGCCGTCTTTCTCCCAGTAGTCACCAGACTTCTCATAGCCCTTGGAAATCAGAATCTCCTCGGCCGCAGCCGCGTTGGGCTGCGTGAACTTGGCTATCGTCTCAGCAGGTACCAGGTCCGCGAACTTCTGCATCGAAGGATAAAGCGGGAACGGATACGGGCCCATGATCGAAGTGCCCTCATAGGCAATGTCGATGATCTGCTGGCGGTCCATCACATAGTTCAGGACCCACCGCATGTCCTTGTCATTCCAGGGCTCGATCGAATTGTTAACCGTCAGGCTGCGCGCGCACGGATCGGGCCACACAAACGGCATCTCATCCTGGAATGCAATCCAGTTGGGATTCTGCGCCACCAACGCCTGGAAGGAGCCGAAAGTGATATCGTGTAGACCGTCATAGTCGTCCTCGATCGCCGTCGCCAGGCGGACTTCCTCGGTGCCGGTGTAGGACATGACCAGTTTCTTCGGCTCGGGCAGCTTCTTTAGCCCGATTTCAGCAGCCCACCAATTGTCATTGCGGACCCAGATCGTCTCATTCTCAGTGACCTTGGCCAGCTTGTAGGGGCCGGTTCCCATCGGCAAACCCATCTCCAGGTCGAAATTCTTGAAAGTGGCCGGGTCTTCCACATTTTCCCAGATATGTTTGGGGACAAAGTAGTCGACGCCGCAAATGTTATCCGAAAATCGCTCCAGCTTGAAACGCACATTCGGTTTCTTCAGGTTGTAGATAACCGTCAGATCATCCACCTTCTCGACCGAATCGATCCATTCCTGATAGGCAAAGTGCTGGCCCAGCGCCTCGTTGCCCATCTGCAACTCGGTCGAAAAGACGATATCGTCGGCCGTGAAGGGCGTACCGTCTTGCCAGGTGACGCCGGCGCGCAGCTTGAGCGTCCATACAGAGTGATCCTCGTTGGGCGTTAGTGACTCCGCCAACCAGTTTTCGATTTCGCCGCTGCCGTAGTTCAGCAGCGTCAGCACATCCGAAAACTCCGTATAACCCCACCCTACTGCACTGCCGCGCACATAGGGATTCCAGTTATCACTCCCCTGCAGCGGACTGGTCCGGTCCAGAATGACCGTCTCCTCACGCGAAGCATTGAGATAGTCTTCCGTCGTACCCATCTCCTCCGTCTGGCTCTCGCTGTCTGCGGCCGGCGCGTCCGCGGCCGCCGGCGCTTCCGGAGCTCCACCGCACGCAGCCAGCAAAACCGCAAATAGTGCCAGGAGTATCGCCAATCGATAAAGCAGTTTCATGCTTCGCTCCTTGTCTGTACTATGTATTTTGAATTGGAGGAATGAACAGTGGGATCCACCAGCCTGCCGCCATGGGTGACAATCAGTGGTCAGTTAACTCTGCCGTTCATGGGCGGCAGGTCGCTGGGAACTACTCTACCAGAGGTCCTGTATGCAACTCGGGACTGATGCTAGCGAACGCTGTTGAAAGAGGGAAATGTGAGAAGCGAGAGGTCAGAAGTGAGAAGTAAGGAGGAGAGCTGGCTCCCACTCCTCACTCCTCACTATTCAGCTTTATCCGGCCAGACTCAGCTCAGTCTTGGGATCAAAGATATGTGCGTTGTTCATATTGATCGCAAGTTCAATGTCGTCGCCGGTCGAAACCCGAACACGCGGATCGACGCGGGAGATGAACTGCTTGCTGTCCGGCGTCAGGCAGTAAAGGAAGATCTCATTGCCCATCAGCTCGGTTACATCCACCGTCGCTGCCATGTCGGACTCAAGAATCTGCGGCGGGGCATACTCTTTCGAGTGAATGTCCTCTGGGCGGATCCCGAAGATTACCTCTTTGCCCATATGCTCTCGCCACTCTACCGTCTTCTCCGGCGGAACATCCAACCGGAAACCGCCAGCATTGACCTCCATCTTGCCGTCGCTCTCAACCAGAGTGGCGTCGAAGAAGTTCATGCTCGGGCTGCCGATGAAACCGGCAACAAAGATATTCGACGGATGGTCGTACAGATTCTGCGGCGTGTCCACCTGCTGCAGAACGCCGTCCTTCATCACCGCGATCCGGGAGGCCATCGTCATAGCCTCCACCTGGTCGTGCGTCACATAGATAAACGTGGTCGCCAACCGCTGATGCAGCTTGGAAATCTCTGCACGCGTCTGCACACGCAGCTTGGCGTCAAGGTTCGACAGCGGCTCATCAAAGAGGAACACCGCCGGCTCACGCACAATCGCTCGGCCTACCGCCACGCGCTGGCGCTGACCACCGGAAAGCTGCTTCGGCTTGCGATCAAGCAGATGCTCAATGCCCAGAATGCCGCCGGCCTCTTCCACACGCCTCTGAATCTCGTCCTTGGGCGTCTTACGCAGCTTCAGACCAAACGCCATGTTGTCATACACGCTCATATGCGGGTAGAGAGCATAGCTCTGGAACACCATCGCGATGTCCCGGTCCTTCGGCGGCACATCGTTGACGATGCGGTCGCCAATCAGGATCTGCCCCTCGGTGATCTCCTCCAGCCCCGCCAAAAGGCGCAGACTGGTCGTCTTGCCACAGCCGGAGGGGCCGACAAAGACCAGGAACTCCTTGTCCTCGACGTGGATCGTCAAGTCATTGACCGCCACGACGTCGCCGAAGCGCTTGTAAACATGTTCGTAGGTTACACTTGCCATTTTGTTACATTGCTCCTTTGGTGAAGATTGGGCCCACCTGATTCATCGCCATCGAACCGGGGCGAGCCTGTTCGCTCTCTTCTCTGCGGCAGAACTGTTCGGTCGCGCAGGCGGGGGCGAGCAGAACCTCCATTCCGCCTGGCGGGACTCGTTGCCAAAACCGTCCGCAAATGGAAAGCGTGACAATGGTTGTTGCGCTGCACCGCAGCGCATGTCGAAACTGGACTCAAGGGCGATGCCACCGCAACATCACGGAAGCAAAGCGCTGCCGCACGCGACACGTACATCCAATAGAGCGGATAGGAGCCAGCAGCAGCTATTTCGCCGGGCAGCGAATGATCTGCCGCAACTCGAAAAAAATGATCGGTGGACGGGCGCAGTATAGCACGCCCCATAGGCCCAGGCAAATCGCAAGAATCAGGCCAAGGCCAAGCCATAATCAAGTCGCGACCATACCAAACAGACGCACCGTGAGACCCCGCCGACAAGCCGCCCCCTTCCACTAACCACTGACCACTAACCACTGCAATTCTGGGCGGTCGGGCCTTCGGCCCTCCCTTGTGCAGGGGCTGCGCCCCCGCAACGCCCCCCTCCAAAAACATCCCTTACCGACCTTGTGTGCGCATTCCAGCCGTGCGGCTCCAGCAGCCCAAAAGAAGCCAGAACGTTTCCCGCCCCCTCCGTGTCCCCCGCGGACAAAAGGAAGTTGCAGTTGCAGTTCTTCGCGCTCCTTCGCGGCCCTTCGTGGAAAAAAGAGAAGTTGCCGTTGCAGTTGCCGTTCTCCGTGGCCCTCTGTGTCCTCTGTGGACAAAATGTGTTGCAGTTGCAGTTCTTCGCGGTCCTTCGCGGCCCTTCGTGGACAAAAAGAAGTTGCCGTTGCAGTTGCCGTTCTCCGTGGTTCTCCACGTCCCCTTGCGTACAAAAACACAAAATCCACCGGAAATCTTGCTTTCTGCCCCATCACTGTGGTACTTTCTGCTCCATGACTGTATCAAACCAACCCATCAAGATCCTCACATTGGCCACAGCCTTACATGGCCCTTCCCGAGACCCACTGCCCGCCTCCGATCCGGATGTCGATACCGCGATCGACACGGCCAGAGAAGAACCGTGGACCATCCTTGTCCACAACGACGACGTCACCCCCTACGAATTCGTAATCGACACACTGAGTCAAATCTTCAGCCTGTCCTCCGAAATCGCCGAAACGGTCACCTGGGAAGCACATTCCAGTGGAGTAGCCCCCGTCTGCTCCCGTCCACAATCCGAGGCCAAACGGCTGATCAGCGAAGCCCATGCGCGGGCCCGCTCCAGTGGCTATCCCCTCTATTTCTCGATGGAACCCAAATCGTGACAGCCCACCACCACGACCCGCTCGCCCCCCACGCTCACGAGCCCAATCCCTTGCCGCCGTCGCCCGCTGCGGATTTCACCGTACACCTGCCAGACGGCGTTGCGCACCATATCGACCCGGCTTGGCTGCGCGGCCAGGAACTTGGCCGGCCCGACACCCTCCCCGCCCATCTGGCGAAAGCGGAACAGGTGACAGTGACCGACTGCTACATCGTCTCTACCGGCCACGGCACGTCCGGGCCGTTTGCCTTTACCGGCGTGCGCCTGCTCGATCTGGTCGAACTGCTCTGGCCCCGCGACTGGGCACAGGCGGAAGTCGTCAGCGCCGATGGCTTCGGCACACGCGCGCGGCGGGCCGAGCTGATCGAACCTACATCACGGCCAGTCATTATCGCCCACTCGCGCGACGGCCAGCCGCTTACGCGCGCCGACGGCCTCGTCCGCCTCATCGTACCCAGCGAAACCGACGACGCGCTGCGCCAGGTCAAATGGGTGGCGCACGTGCGCATCATTCCAGAGGAATGACAGTTTCTTAGTCGCCCTCCGCCACTGGTTAGCCCAAGCCGTAGGCCACAGAGCCCCGTCAACTGCACACAAGTCTAGGAACGCCCACTATGCCCACTGCCCTGGTTGGAATCGATGTCGGCGGAACATTCACCGACTTTGTGCTGCTGCAAGACGGCCGCCTGCAAGTGTACAAAGAGGCGACCACACCCGAAGACCAGAGCCGGGCCATCCTTTCTGGACTGACCCACTTGGGAATCTCGCCTTCCCTGGAAGGGGGCGCCGCCAGCAATGCCGAAATTGTCCACGGCACAACCATTGCCACCAACGCACTGCTGGAGCGCCGCGGCGCTCGTACCGCCCTCTTGACCACCGCCGGCTTCGTCGACGTCATCGAAATCGGCCGCCAGAATCGGCCCCATCTTTACGACCTGTACCAGGTCCGTCCCAACCCCTTGGCGCCCGCTGACCTGCGATTTGAGGCCGTCGAAAGGCTGGACACCGAGGGCAATGTCCTGACGCCCCTCGACGAGGCCGCCCTCTCGCGCACCGCACAGCAGATTGCCGCCACTGCACCGGAGAGCCTGGCTATCTGCTTCCTTTATAGCTTCCGCAATCCCCACCATGAACAACGCGCCGCTGAAATCATGCGCCGCTCCTTCCCCCACCTCCCCATCTCTCTCAGCAGCGACATTCTCCCCGAATACCGAGAGTATGAGCGCACCGCCACAACCGTGATCAACGCCTACCTCCTCCCTCTGGTGGGACACTACCTGCAGCGCCTTACCCGCGAACTGGGCGACCTTCCCATCCGGGTCATGCAGTCCGGCGGCGGCGCCATCGGGGCCGACCAGGCCGCCTTCGAACCCGCCCGTCTCGTTCTCAGTGGCCCTGCCGGAGGTGTGGTCGGCGCCTTCCGCATCGCCCAACTGGCACACGAACCCTCGCAAAACGGGGAAGAACAAGGGCAAAAGCAGTCCCTGCCCGCCCAGTGCAGGATCATTACCTTCGACATGGGCGGCACCAGCACCGACGTTGCTCTCTGCCCGGATACCGTGCCGCGCACCGCCGAGAGCGAAGTCGCCGGACTGCCCCTGAGACTACCCATCATCGACATCCATACCGTTGGCGCCGGCGGCGGCAGCCTTGCCCGCGTTGACGCCGGCGGCGGCCTGCGCGTCGGGCCGGAGAGCGCCGGCGCTGTTCCTGGCCCTGTCTGCTACGCACGCGGCGGCGATCAACCTACTGTCACCGACGCCAATCTCGTGCTTGGGCGCCTGGATGCTGGTCAGTTCCTTGGTGGGAGCGGCGCGATGGAGCTGGACGTCGCCGCCTCCGAGCACGCGCTGGCGGAGCTGGGCGGCCGCCTTGGCGGCCTGTCCCTGCATGAAGCCGCGCTGGGCGTCGTGCGCGTCGCCAACGCCCGCATGGAGCGAGCCCTCCGCCGCGTCTCCGTCGAGCGAGGGCACGATCCGCGTGACTTTACCCTCGTTCCCTTCGGCGGCGCCGGCCCACTTCACGCCTGCGACCTGGCCGAGTCCCTGGGCATCCCCCGCATCCTCCTACCCCCCAGCCCTGGCGTCCTCAGCGCCCTTGGCCTGCTGATTGCCGATGTCGTCCACGAATCATCCCAGGCCCTGCTCGTCGACGCAGCGCTGCTCGCCGCCCAACCGGATCCCCTCCATGATATGCTCGCAGCCCTCGAAGAGCGGGTACGCACCGTGCTGGCCGCCGAGGGAATCGAAGATCCCGCCCTGGAAGCATCGCTCGACCTGCGCTACCTGGGTCAGAGCTATGAGCTTACAGTTCCACTGGCAATGGCGGCGCCAGGAAACGCACCATCCGGACCCAACCTGACAGCCGCATCAATTCGGCAGTCGACCGAGGCCTTTCACCAGGCCCACGCCGACCGCTACGGCTACGCCATGCACTCGGAAACAGTCGAAATCGTTACCGTTCGCCTGCGTGGTACCGGACCCGGCGCCGATCTACATCTACCAAGAGAGCCTCTCGGTCCCTCGGATGCCAGTCCCGCTCGCTTAGGGGCCAAACCTGTCTGGTTTAACGTCAACGCCGCCCATGCCAGTGACTGCTACGACCGCAGCCGCCTTCGCCCCGGCCACCATTTCGACGGTCCCGCCATCGTCTACCAGTTCGACACCACCACCGTTGTGGCGCCTGGATGGTCGGCCAGCGTCGACGAGCGCCACAATCTCTTGCTGGCGCGCGCCGGCACTTAAAGCTGGTCTTGCAGCCTGGCTGTGTTATCATACCTTCACAGTTTCCAGTCGGCCCTGTCAGGTAGGAAAATCTGGAAACCAATGACCCAAAACGAGAACTATTTCGGAGTTGTGCGATGTTGACACTTTCTGCCCAGCAGCGTCTTCTGCTCTTTCTGCTGCCCTTGGTTGTGGCCGCTCTTCTGCTCTGGATCCCTATACGTGATGCGCTCGAGGTCGGCCCGCCCGACGCCGAAACCTTCGCCGCCGACGTGCCCGAAGGCCATCACTGGGTCGCCTTCACCGTGTCCGAGGATGACATTTACGCCACCGACGGCGCGGCTTTCTCCTTGGCCCTCGAATTCGAAACCCTGGAAAGGCAGATCGACGCAGCCAACCGCACTGTCCTCTTCGATCTGGAGGACAACGAAAGTGTGCACGAATTGACCGTTCTCTGGCCCGATGGCCGCCAGCAGAACTTCACCAACGTGGCGATCGATGAACGGCACGAACTGGTCTACCCCAAGACAATCAACGACGCCCTTGCCATGCAGTGGGCCTTGCGCGGCGCCTTCTTCCGCTTCTGGATCTGGACCGCCGTCGCCGCGCTCCTCATCCTCTTCGGACTGCGCGTGCTCTCCTGGGCCCAAACCCAGGAATCCCACGCCTGAATTCCAGTGGCCGGCCACTGACCACTGACCACTGCCTTCCCATGGCTCCCGATCCCATCACCCTCGAGCTATACCGCCATCGCTTCAGCGGCATTTCCGAGGAAATGGGAATCACGCTGCAGCGCACCAGCTATTCCCCCAATATAAAAGAGCGCCTTGACTTTTCCTGTGCGCTCTTTGACGCATCCGGCGGGCTGGTCGCACAGGCCGCGCACATCCCTGCGCACCTCGGCGCCATGCCCGACAGCGTCGCCGCCGCCCTCGCCGTCTTCGACCAATGGCAGCCCGGCGATGTCGTCATCCTCAACGATCCCTACTTCGGCGGCTCCCACCTGCCCGACATTACTCTCGTCT
Source organism: Caldilineaceae bacterium (assembly GCA_965116395.1). GTDB lineage: Bacteria > Chloroflexota > Anaerolineae > Caldilineales > Caldilineaceae > Bin5. The sequence goes on along the minus strand of OZ220684.1, from coordinate 1,220,039 downwards.
CGCCCGTCTTTCTGCCGCCATCGAACCGCGAAATCCGAGCGGAGAACGGCCCGCAGTTCTTCGCCGCCAGCCGTGCCCACCACGCCGATGTCGGCGGCATGTCCCCCGGCTCGCTGCCCCTTTCCACAGAGCTCTATCAGGAAGGCATCATCATCCCGCCCCTGAAGCTCTACCAAGGGGGCGAACTGGTGGAAGCGTTGCTTGAACTGATCCTCCGCAATGTGCGCACGCCCGACGAACGCCGCGGCGATCTCGCCGCCCAGCGCGCCGCTCACGCCGTCGGCGACCGCCGCCTCCTTGAACTGGCGGCCATCCACGGCAATGATGAGTTACTGGCCTATGCAGGGTATCTACAGGAATACAGCGAGCGCTTGACCCGGGCTGCCATTCGCAGCTGGCCCCAGGGCAGCTTCACTTTCGAGGATCCAATCGAGTCGGTCGTGGACGGCCGCACAACCCCTGCCCCTATCCGCGTTACCGCCACCATCGAGGACGACACGGTTACGCTGGACTTCAGCGGCACCTGCCCCAGCATTCACGGCTCCCTCAACGCCCCCCTCAGCGTTACCAGGTCCGCCTGCTATTACGTCGTGCGTTGTCTGGTAGGCGAAGACGTGCCGGTCAACGCCGGTTGCTTCGCGCCCGTGCAGGTGGAAGCGCCGTCCGGCTGTCTCGTGAATGCCCGCCCGCCAGCAGCTGTGGCCGGCGGCAACGTCGAGACCTCCCAGCGCATTACCGATGCAGTGCTCGGCGCGCTCGCGCAGGCCCTTCCCGACCGCATCGCCGCGGCCGGCCAGGGTACGATGAACAACTGTACGATGGGTGGAGAAAACGCCGACGGCTCGCCCTGGACCTACTACGAGACGCTCGGCGGAGGAATGGGCGCGCACCCGTTGGGGGACGGCTTCAGCGGCGCGCACGTCCACATGAGCAACACGCTCAACACGCCGGTCGAGGCCCTCGAGCTCGCCTACCCGCTGCGCCTGACTCGCTATCACCTGCGGCGCGACAGCGGCGGCGCCGGCAAGCATCAGGGCGGAGAAGGCATCGTGCGCGAGTACGAAATCCTGCGGCCAACCACCGCCACCATCCTCAGCGAACGTCGCGCCATCGCCCCCTGGGGTCTGGCCGGCGGCTCTCCTGCCGCGCCGGGCCGCAATCTCCTGATCGACACAGACGGGACCGAGGAAGAACTCTCCTCCAAAGTTACCCGCCGCCTTCAGCCCGGCCAGCGCCTGCGCATCGAGACGCCCGGCGGCGGCGGCTGGGGTAAAGCCTCTTCCTGAGCAGCGCGCCTTCCTACCGCTCCAACTTCCACGCCACCACCAGACTCACCAGACTGATCGCCGCAACACCACCGAAAACCATCTGGTAGGCCTCTGCCGCCCCCGGCGCGAACAGTAGTGACTGCTGCAACGCCACCCCTGCGATCGTCGCGCCGACGACCCCGCCGCCAAATCGCGCCGTACTGTATAACCCGGCCGCAGACCCACTCTCTTCCACGGGAATCTCCTCCATCGCCGCTCGGTGAAGCGCTGCCATCGCCAGCCCACCGCCCAACGATTGCGTCAGCATCAGCGCCGCCGCGCCCAGCAGCGGCAGCGGGAACAAAGCCAGCCCGGCCAAAGCCGAGATCATGACCGCGAAACTGCCGCCCACAAGCCAGCGGCAGTGCACCCGATCCGACAACTGACCTCCCAATTGGGTCGTGGCAAATATCGCACCCGAAAAAATCGTCGTGAAAATACCCAGCTCAATCGCATCCAACCCGTATACATCGGTCAGAAAGAGTACGTTCAGAAACATGGCCGTGTGCATGATCACCATACGACAGCCGGCCGCCAGCGAAGCAACCCCGAAATTCTTGCGCCGGTAGAGAGAAAAATTCACAAGCGGTCGAGGAATCCGGCCCTCCCGCCGCCAGAATAGCAGCCCAAGACCGACCGCGGCCGCCAGCAACCGCCAATCGCGTAGCGGTTCGACACCTGTTACCGTGCGGCTCGACAGGTAAAAGATGGCACAGACGAGCGCGCCGCCCAGCAAGGCCGCGCCCAACCAGTCAAACGACTGCAGCCCTGCCCCTAGAATGGGGCGCTGCGAAGGAACCCGCCGGTACGCCGCCCATAGGGCTATAAGCGCAACCAGCAGGCTCGGCACGAAGACGTAGTTCCAGCCGAAATTATCGACCGCAAACCCGCCCAACAGCGGCCCCAATGCCGACGCGCCCGGCGCCACCGAGCTCCATGTTCCCATCGCCTTGCCCCGCTGCGCCGCCGGAAAACGCTCCGCGATGATGGCGATGCAAAGGGGGTAGTAGCCTGCAGTACCAATCCCCTGCAAAACGCGGCCGATCAGGAGTTGTGGCAAGCTTCCCGCCAGCAGACAGATCACGGTGCCGGCGAAAAAGAAAACGATTCCGCTCTGGAACAGACGCGCCTTGCCCAGGCTGTCCCCCAGCTTGCCGTACAGCGGCATGAAGATAACGAACGGCAAACTGTATGCCGCCAGCAGCCAGGCCGTCATGTCGGCCTCCACCCCGAACGCATCCCGAACCGTCGGCAGAGCCACGCCAAACATCGACATGTTCATCGTCGCCATGCCCACCGGTATCATCAGCGCGATCAGCAGACCCCAGTGCGACCGCATCGCGGTGGCGGCTGGCGTGGATTCACTCGATTTCATTGGGGGGCATTTCCGTTGTGGGCACAATCAGTTCATCTTACACTGTATTCCCATCCCCAACGAAATCGTTTCAGCCGATATCCACCGTCCTCAGTGAACTCCCGCCCTCGACCCCCCTTCTGCGGCCTGCCCGAAACGCTGCATCCGAATTCCAATGTAGCCTTCCTCGCAAAGCCTAAACTCTCACCACTCTGGACCGAATCCGCCCACCCTAAATGATAGGCATTTCCCCTGTTTTCAGTTATGATCACGAAGTAATTGGGGTCTCCCCCAGACCCTGCATCTGTGCCCAGACTCGCGCAAATGTCGACCCAGCCATACGCGGCCTTAGGGTTCAACGCGTCCCGCGCGCAGCAAATAACCTAATTCTCACCTCACCAGGAGACACCTGATGACCGAACGCTCCTTTTCACCGGTCGAAGTTCCGCAGCACATTCTGGACCGCTTCAAAAAACTACCGGTCGCCACCGTATGGCACACAGTCCATCGCTACGCCGGCGTGCCCCTTCCCTATATGAATGACGTGCGCCTATGCACACCCGGCCAGCAGCTCGCCGCCCGCGCTCGCACCCTGCGCTACCTGCCCCCCCGTCCCGACCTGCAGACAGAGGTGCAGATCGGCGAAAACTCGCCCGAATATATCGCCATGGGCCGCTGCGGCCCTGGTGACGTCCTCGTCTGCGACGTCATGGGCGATGCCCGGCCCTGCATCTTCGGCGACGTCAAAGCGCTCCAGCTCAAAATGACCAACGCCGACGGCGTCGTCACCGACGGCGGCATCCGCGACCTCGATATCATGGTGCAGGAGGAGTACGGCCTCATCATCTACGCCCGCGACCGCACACCTCTTGGCGGCGTCCCTTACGCCATCCCTGCCCAGGAAAATGTCGATGTTCAGTGCGGCGGCGCTCTCGTGCGGCCCGGCGATGTCCTCGTCGGCGACGCCGACGGCGTCGTGGTAGTGCCGTCCTGGTTCGCCGAGGAGTGCGTCGAACTGACCGAGGTCCATGAGGACGCCGAGAATATGATCAAAGAGCGCATCCTGGCCGAAGGTGTCGTGCCCGGCAAATACTACCCGCCCGGTCCGGAAGCATACGAGCAGGCCCGTGCCGCCCGCAAACAAAAGCAAGCGTAATCGAAACCAACGCAGTCTCGGGCAGTCTGGTTGGCTGCACTCGCCAGCTCCGCTACACCTGGTGGACGATTCGTCTGTTTTCACGTATGATCATGCTGCCGCAGCCGCCAATAGGCGCCTGCTAAATCCTGCACGATTCAACGTCCACCGATTCTCCGGAGATGCCCGATGACTGAACGCTCCTTTACACCGGTCGAAGTGCCGCAGTCGATCTTGGATCGCTTCAAAGAGCTGCCCGTAGCCACCGTTTGGCACGTCGTACACACCTACGCCGGCGTGCCCCTGCCCTTCATGGATAACGTGCGTCCATTCACGCCCGGCAAACGCCTCGCCGCCCGCGCCCGCACCATGCGCTACCTGCCGCCCCGCCCGGACCTGGCAGCGCTGACGCCCGCAGGCGAAGACGCCATCGACTACCGGGCCATGTCCCGCTGCGGCCCCGGCGACGTGCTCGTCGTCGACATCATGGGCAACCCCTCCGCCGCAGTCTTTGGTGATGTGAAAGGCCTGCAACTCAGAATGAACAATGCCGACGGCGTCGTCTGCGATGGCGGCATCCGCGACCTCGACATCATGGTGGAGGAAAATTACGGCCTGATCATCTACGCCCGCGATCGAACCCCCTACGGCGGTGGACCTTGGGTGTACCCGGCGGAAGAGAATGTAAACATCCAATGTGGCGGCGCCCTCGTCCGGCCCGGCGATGTCCTCGTCGGCGACAACGACGGCGTCGTAGTAGTGCCGTCCTGGTTCGCCGAAGAATGCGTCGAACTGACCGAGGTCTATGAGACCGCCGAGGGCTTGGCCAAAGAGCGCATCCTGGCCGAAAACGTCGTGCCCGGCAGGCACTATCCGCCAAGTTCGGAAATACTGGAACAGGCCCGCGCCCTGCTCAAACAGGCCAGCCAATAACCGCTGTGAAGACTGTCTGAGCAGCGGATTGCCGATCTGCCCCACCACCTCGTACAATAGCAGGCGAAAAGTTCCGCCTGCTCCGTGGAGCATGCAGGTGCAGCAAAAACAAGGAGCCGAATTATGGCCAATGCCGTGAAAGAGCGAACCTCCAGTGCTGGCGTCCCGCCTGCAAATGGAGCCAATCCTGCTCAGGCGGAGAGTCCCGCCCAGGACACCACCGCCCGTCAGCGGATCATCGACTGCGACGTGCACCACAATGCCCCAAACCCAGAGGCACTCTTTCCCTACCTGCCCCGGCAATTCGTCGAGCAAATCAAAGACTTCGGCTCGATGACCCCCCACGTCGGCTACACCAACATGCCCGGAGGCTATGCCCGCCCCGACCTTTGGGAAGGCGTCGAAGACGAGCCCGACCCATCAACCCGCCCCGACGTCTGCAGCAAGAAACACCTCGACGACTACGGAATTGACATCGCCATCCTCACCGGCGGGCCCTACAATATGGCCGTCCATCCCACCGTCGACTACGCTACCGCCTACTGCCGCGCCTTCAACGACTGGACGCTGGCAGAGTGGGTCGCCAAAGACGATCGCATGCGAGCCTCGATTCACATCGCGCCCGCCGACCCAATTCAGGCCGCCGCCGAGATCGACCGCCTCGGCGACCATCCCGGCGTCGCCCAGGTTCTGATGCCCGCCGGCAGCCTGCACCCGTTCGGCAACCGCATCTATCACCCCATCTATGAGGCCTGTGAGCGCAACGGCCTGCCTATGTGCGTCCATTTCGGCGGCGAGGGCGCCGGCTTCTCCGCTCCGCCCACCGCAGCCGGATTCCCCACCTACTATCTCGAAATGCGCATGGCCCGCCCACAGATCGCCATGGCCCACACCGCCAGCCTCATCTGCGAAGGCGTCTTCGAAAAATTCCCCAACTTCAAGTTCCTCTTCATCGAACACGACACCTTCTGGGTGCCCGGCCTCATGTGGCACATGGACGCCGACTGGAAAAGCCTGCGCGACTACACGCCCTGGATCAAGCGCCTGCCCAGCGAATACCTGCGCCAGCACATCCGCTTCGGCACCCAGCCCTTCCCCAACGCGCCCGACCCCAAAGCCCTCGAAACCTTCCTCGACTGGCTCCACGCCGACGAGATTCTCGTCTTCGCCAGCGACTATCCCCACTGGGACTGGGAAGAACCCGCCGGCTTCATGCGTTTGCTTGATAAGAAGCTGCGACCCAGCGTCATGTACGACAACGCCGCCGAACTCTACGGTCTCGACTGATGCCCGCGCACGTCATCGCAACCGCCGACGAAATCCCGCCCGGCGGCCGCAAAGTCGTCACCGTCAACGGCCGCGAAATTGGCGTCTTCAATCTCGACGGCGACTACTACGCCCTTCGCAACATCTGCCCCCATAAGGCCGGCCCCCTCTGCCGCGGCCGCATCCGCCCCCTCGTCCTCCCCGACGGCCTCACCGGCATGACCTACACCCGCGAAGGCGAAATCCTCAAATGCCCCTGGCACCAATGGGAGTTCGACATCAAAACCGGCCAAGCCCTATACGACCCCAAACTCCGCGTCCGCACCTACCGCGTCGAGGTGGACGGAGACCAGGTGATGCTTTACACCTGAGGAGAGTAAGGCAAGTCTTGGCGGAATTTCCAGCGGATCCGAGACGATGACGCATCAGACGCCTTCAGTCTGTTTATCTCTTCCCACTGCGGCAAGTGACGCCGTCGAACGAATGGGGAAAGCATGAGAATATTTGGCATACAACCAGATGGCAATTTCGTTGAGTATGGCCACATGTCTTTCCAGGAGGGCCACACTGAGGAGACTCTTCACGATTGGCTTGAATCAAATCCTGAGGGCATTCTCGAAGACAATGAACTTCTGATTATCGGGCGCGAAGTTCTCACCGACCTGGGGGGCTACATCGACTTGCTGGGCGTGGATCCCGTCGGCAATGTAGTTGTGGTCGAACTGAAGCGGGGTCGAACACCGCGCGACACTGTCGCACAGGCACTTGTGTACTCCGCCTTCGCCGTACGTCTCGATGTCGACCAGCTCGAGACTATTGCGCGTACCTACATGAACGAAGAATCGCTCAACTTTGCTGAACACCACCGGCAGCATTTCAATCTTAGCGAATCCGACGCAGTAGCGTTCAACAAGGACCAACGCATTGTGATCGTCTGTCAGGAAGTCGCTCCGCAGATCAGAGAAACGGCAAAGTTTCTGAATTCGATAGGGTTCAATGTGACCTGCGTCGAATTCGCGTTCTTCCAGGCTCAGGATGGGGATCGCCTTATGTCCCAAGAGATCGTCGTCGGCGAAGAGTCTCGTCGACCGGCGCAAGTAATTTCAAAGGCTGCACCTGCTGTAGACGAAGGGAAGTTTCTCGCATCGCTTGACGAGAACGGAAAAGTGGTATTCGCTCGCCTACTTGAGTGGTCCAACGAGAAATCCATGTCTATCTCTTGGGGGGCAAAAGGGTTCTCTTCGGGTGTCGTCGTCGATGGTGTACGCGTTCCCGTCTGCTTTGCATATCCCCCTAACTCAGTTTTCAAGCAGAGTCTCTACACCGCATTCGGGGGTGCAGGCGGTATAAAATACAAAGTTGCGATGCCGGAGGAAGTAGTCCATGACATTAAGGAGAAAGCTCAGGAAACAGGACTATTTCTGTCCGCAGGTCAGGACGTCAAGTGTATGATTGGCCGAAGTCTGTCAGACGAAGAGGTGAATTCTCTTCTCAACGTGTGCGAGTCGATTGCCTCCGCGATTCAGAAATACGGACTGAAACAATAGCAATTGGGATTGGCAGAACACGACGGGAATCACTGTTGGGTGTACTCTTCGCCACTTACTGCTCATGTTCCCTCGTCTCATTTCTTGCCAATGCTTCCCTGATCAAAGCCTGGGCATGTTGGAAGAGAGTAAGAAAGTGTTACTCCCTTCCAACTTCAGGACCTCCCGAAACCCCTAATACTCCCCCTCCCTCACATTCCCCTTCCCCAGCCTCTTCACCACCTTCGGCTCCACCGCCTCATTATCCGCCAGCACGCCCTCACCCTTCTTCAGCTTCTTCACCGCGACACTATCCAACCCAGCCAGCTTCTCCGCCCCCGCCAACGCCTTCAAATCCCCACCATAATAATCAAACCACGGCAGCCCCGCCGCCGTGTACTCCATCGCCGTCGGCGGCTCGCTCGGCGGCTGAGCGCCCGTCACACTGAAGAACTGCACACTGTTCACAATATGCACATAACAACGCGAGCGCACCGACGTCTCCCACGCCCCAAAACCATACTCGTCCTCATATATCTCCTGGCGCATCAGACCTCCCGGCGCCAGTCCCATCTCTCGCGGCGGAGCTTGCGCGGCCGGCGGGCCATACGCTATGAAACTGACCTCCTCCATACTTCTCTTGTAATACGACGGTTTGATCGGATAAACCACGATCTGCAACCCACCGTGCTCCGCCTCACCCGTCAACTGCTCCTCAGCCGTGTAACCTTCGCCCAGCGGCATCGCCACAAACTGCCGGATCATCCCCTTCATCACCGAAAATCCGTCCAACCACGGCTGATCCGGGATAACGACGTAGTCCTGTGGCCGCCTCGAAAGCTCGTTCTCCCAGCCCTCACCCGTCACCGCATTGATCTTCCCCGCCGCCACCTTCACCGCCATCGGATACGAACCGCTGAAACTGAGCCACATCGCCTCCGCCTGGTACATCGGCAGAAAGACGCCTCCGTGCACGTTCCACGCGTCTGGTACACCGCTCGCATAGTCGTCTACCAGATTCAAGGGGAAATCTCCCAGGCCCGGCGGCAGTGAATAGGCCCGGTTATCGTCCGGAATACGCAAAGTGCGCTGAAAAGATATCCGGCACTCGGCTTCCTTATGTACCTCTGGGAATCGAAATATCAGGTGATCGTTCTTCAGTTCAATCATGACTGGTCCTCTTGGGTCCTTTCTAAATGGGAGACTGGTCGCTCACCAATCTCCGTCCCGTATCTCCCGCGCCACGCTATGGATCGCGTGGTCCGGCGCATCCTTCAGTTTCCGCAAAAGTTCCGCGAACAGCTGCGGCCGGTGCAGGATAATATTCCGAAGGTCGCTTGAAACCTTGCCCGCCATCGCGAGCAGGAGGTCAGAATCCTCGCCTAGTTCCTGTGCTAAACGGGTGATAGTCGCCTCCGAAGGCGGCGCGACCTGGTCTCGCTCGATCTTGCTCAAATACGACGGCTCCACCCCAATGCGCTGCGCAACCTGCCGCACCGAGTAAGAACGGTCTTCCTTGAATATCTTTTCGCGGACTGTACGGATATACTTGCCGAATGTCATGTGTACTACATAGTACACAATATTCAAGCGTCTGTCAAGAGGGTAATTCTAAATCCGTGGAATTTGATGTTGGAGCTACCCCAAATCGGGAAAGAATCAAATAAAGTGGACAGTGGCGTCCAATCGTTCCCGCCGTCGCAAAAAGTAGCTAAATAGAGTGGTTTTCCAGAGTCACTATCCTCACGCCTCCTCCTCCGCCCGCGCCTCATGCAGCGCCCCCAACCGCAGCAACTGAGGCGACAAAGCCGCCGCCCCCGCCACCACCAGGATCGTCCCTATCCCCCCACTCACCACCGAAATGACCGGCCCGAAATACTGCGCCACCAGACCCGACTCAAAGCCGCCCAGCTCATTCGACGCCCCGATGAAGATCCCGCTCACCGCCGAAACACGCCCTCGCATCCGGTCCGGCGTCAGCAGCTGCGTCAGCGTCTGCCGCACCACCATGCTGATATTGTCCAGCGCCCCCGTCAGAAACAGCATCGCCCACGAGAGTCCGAAGTGCTGCGAAAAGCCGAAAACAATCGTCGCCACGCCGAATCCCGCCACCGCCAGCAGCAGCCCTCGCCCCGCCCGCTTCATCGGCGGCAGATAGACCATCGATACAGCCATCAAAAACGCCCCGACCGCCGGCGCCGCTCGCAAGTACCCGAACCCCGTCGCACCCACGTTCAGAATATCCTCGGCAAAAATAGGCAGCAGGTAGACCGCCCCGCCCAGCAGCACCGCAAACAGGTCCAGCGCCATGATCGTGAACAGAATCCGTTTGTCCCACACAAAACGGATCCCGCCCAGCAGCGTCTGCCAGTTGGCCGGCTCCGGCTTTTCGTCCGCCGGCCGAAATTGGATGCGGGTAAGGATAAAGGCCAGCCACAACGAACCCGCCGCAGCCAAAAAATACGCACTCTGTGCACTGACGGCGACCACGATACCGCCCAGCGCCGGCCCCACCACCGACGCAATATGCATCAGGCTCATGTTCCACGTCACCGCGTTCGGAAAAACCTCAGCCGGCACCAGCTGCGGCAGCAGCGCCGTCCGTGCCGGACGCCCCACCGTCATCATGCTGGCGTCCAGAAAGAGCAGCGCATACATCCATCCCACCGGCCCTTCCGTAATCGAGAAAGCAGCCAGCGCCAGCGACGTCACCGTCATCCCAAGCAGGCTGATAATCGACAACCGCCGCCGTTCATAGCGGTCCGCCAGCAACCCCGCCGGCAGCGCCAACACCATCAGCGGCAGCGCCTGCGCCAGCCCCACCAACCCCAGCGAGAGCGCCTCTCCCGTGCGCTGGTAGATCTCCCAGGCGATCGCGATACTTTGCATATAGGTCGCCATCCGCGCCACCACCCAGCCGATCACGTAAAGGCGGTAGTCGCGTATGCGAAATGCTGCGTAGGGGTCTTGCGAGCGGGACAAAAGTATAACTCCAGTGGACAGGTGGGCAGAACCCTATTGAACGTCAAAACGCCCCCATTGTCCAACCCTACATCGGGCGCGCACGCCCGACGCCCGCGCATGCGGGCCCGGTAGTACTTTCAAATAGGAAGGCGGCTGTACAACAAAGAAGTAAGGGGAGCGACTGCGACCCAGGCGGACCTGGCTACCTTCTTGTGTCTCTGTGCGAATTCACTGACGTCAACCGCCCTGCCCTCGACGAGGGTGGTCTACCAGCTCTCTTACTGATCAGCCGATCACTTTCGCTGCGTGATGCGGCACTTCTCGTAAACGAACTCAGGGTCGAGGTCAGCGCCAGTCTCCCAGCCGATGGTGTCAAACGAGACGCGAGCCGATCCAAAGACCTTCGGTTCTCTGATCTTACCGAAAATTCCGAAATCCAGGTATGGCTTCATGTCAAGTAGCCCCGTCTCCCCACTCTCAAAGGCCACCGACAGGACATAGTCCTCTTCACACTCGACAGAAACTACCACTGGGCAAATCAAATTACGCAGCCCCTAAACCCCGCAGTTCGCCTGCAGTTCTCCCGCAGTTCCCCAGCAGTTCCCCCAGCAGTCACCCCGCAGTTACACCCCCCCAATCATCACCCCATCCACCCGAATCGTCGGCGACCCCAGCGCACCCATCATCGGCACAAAAGTCAGATCGTTTCCAACAGCCTTGACATTGTGCAGCAGCTCCTGCATCGGCAAAGCGATCGTCACCTCGTTCACAGGATGGCTCAGCTCGCCATTCTCGATCCAGTAGCCCTTCGCCGAGATAGAATAGTCACCGCTGATCGGGTTGATGCTCGCCGTGTTCATCACGCTCTCCACATACAGCCCCTGCTCCACCCCGCCAATCACCTCCTCCGGCGTCTCCTGCCCCGGCTGGAAGTAGAAGTTGCTGGCATCCAACGTCGGCATCGTTGAGTGGGAGCGTCGGTTGGCGTTGCCCGTCGAGCTCGCCGTACCGTCGCGCGTCGCCGTGTAATGGTCGTACAAGGCCGTCTGCAAGACCCCCTCGTCGATCAGCCGCGTCGCCGCCGTCGGCACTCCCTCATCGTCGAACGGCCGCGTCGCGATCCCACCCGGCAACCGCCCGTTGTCCAGCACAGTGACCATATCCGCAGCCACCGTCTCGCCAATCTTGCCCTCCAAAAAGGACCGGTTGCGCTGCATCGCGTCCGCACCCAGCGCACGCGACAGCGCGCCCAGCACGCTCGTCGCCGCCATCGGCGAGTAGACCACCGACGCCCGCTGCGTCGGCACCGGCTTGCCGCCAAGCATGCCCACCGCCTTGCGCGCCGCATCCTTCCCGACCGCCGTCGGCTTGAAGTCGCCCAGCCGCGAGCCAAAGTCGAATCCATACGCCACCGACCGATCATCCTCGTCCGCCGCCATCGCCATCACAAAGCCGCCGATGAAGCTCTTGTCGTAACTGCCGGCAACACCCTTCGAGTTCGCAACCGCCACCGTCCCGTATTGGCTGATCAGCGTGCAGCGATTCGTCAGGACGACGCGTTCGTCATAGCGCAGAGCGCCTTTCTCAATTCGTCGCGCCATCTCAACCTTGTGTCCGATCGGCAGATCAACGATCGCCTGATCATAGACCTCCAGATCATCCTCCGGCAGCGGCTGCGGCGCCGGCAGAGATCGGTACTCGTCGCCATCCGCAACGTCAGCCAGGTTGACCGCCGACTCGATCGTCTTCTCGATGCTGCTCGCCCCAAAGTCGGACGTGTAGGCATAGCCCATCTTGCCGTCCCGGACCACCCGCACACCCAGCCCCTTCGAGCCCGCCTGCGAAAGCTTTTCCACCTCTCCACGATCTACATTGACCGACGTATTCTGCCCGACACTGATAAAGGCTTCCGCCTCCACACCCCGTTCAACCGCCCTGGAAACGACGTCCTTGGCAAATTCAAGATAATCCACGTCTATACTCCTACTCCCGCTCACCAAAATGCAGGCTAAATGTATGTCTCAAAGTACTATCCACTATCCACTGCCCTTCATTCAGTTCCGCCGACCGTCAGCTTCGGCACGCGCACCGTCGGCTGGCCGACGCTCACCCGCGCCCACTGCCCCTTGCCGCACATGCCCCGCCCCGGATCCAGCGACATGTCTGTGCCGATCATGTCGATCAGCCGCAGCGTCTCCGGCCCGTTGCCTACCAGCGTCGCGCCCCGCACCGGCGCCGTCAGCTTGCCGTCTTCAATCAACCAACCCTCAGTGATGGTAAAGACGTAATCCCCGCGGCCGATCTCCACCTGGCCGCCGCCCAGTCTCTTGGCGTACAGCCCTTTCTTCACCGAGCCGATGATCTCCTCCGGGTCGTGCGGGCCCGCGTCAATATACGTATTCGTCATGCGCGGCATCGGCATATCGCGGAACGACTGCCGCCGCCCGTTGCCCGTCGACGCCCGGCCCGCCCGTCGTGCCTCCGTCAGGTCCCACATATACTCCTTCAGAATGCCGTTCTCGATCAGCACAGTCCGGTTCGTCGGCACGCCCTCATCATCGAAGCGCATCGTCCCCCGCCGCCCCGGGATCGTGCCGTCGTCGTAAGCGGTCAGGAAATCCGGCCCCACCTTCTCGCCCACAAGCCCCGTGTAAGCCGATGCCCCCTTCGTGATAAAGTCGGCCTCCATACAGTGGCCGCAGGCCTCGTGAAAGAGGACGCCGCCCCAACCATTGTTGATCACGACCGGCATCTCACCGGCAGGCGCCGGCCTCGCGTCCAACATCAGCAGCGCCGTGTCAGCCGCCTCCGGCATCATCTGCACCGGGTCGCGATCGTCGAAAAACTCCAAACCGATCTGCCCGCCGACCCCTGTCATGCTGGATGTGCGCACATCTCCCTTCTGCGCAGCCACCTGCCCCTGAAACTCAAGAAAGGAGCGGTCATCCTCCGCCCAAACGCCCTCTGTGTTGTATACCCAGACCCGGCGCCGCGTCTCCGTATAACCGCACTGCACACTGACAATCTGCGGGCTGTGCTGCCGTGTGACCTCGTCCATCTCCCGCAAAATACCGGCCTTCTCTTGCGTCGACATCTCCTCAAAAGGGCGCTCGATCCGGGATTCGACCAGGCTCTCCCCCTTCGTCAAATCCGCGCATACAGGCGTATTATTCGCGTTCTGGCCCGCGGCCGCCGCAACCCCTGCCGCCTCGATCAGCGACTCCTCCGTCAGGTCATCGGTGTAGGCGTAAGCCGCGTTGTTCCCATAAAAGACCCGTACGCCCCCTCCGATGTCGTTGCCTTGCGTCGCCTTCTCCAGGCGGCCCTCATCCAGGATCAGCGAAAGACTCTCCTTATTCTCCAGATAGACTTCTGCCAGGTCGGCGCCGTTCGCAAGCCCGGCGTCCAATACCCGACGAACAGATTCATTGGGAAGCATAGGTTCTCCTGTCACTTCAGTCCTGGTGGCCTGCAGTCCGAGGCCTAATTGGTAACCTGATTCAGCCGCTGCACATCCTCTTCATCCAACGCCAGCGTCAGCGCCTCAATATTCTGCCGCAAATGGTCGCGATTGGTCGACATCGGAATCGTCACTACCTGCGGCTGCCGCGTCAGCCAGCGAACCGCCACCTGCGCAGCCGTCGCGCCATGCTTGCGCGCAACCGCCTGAACCGTCTCGTTCTGCATCACCCCATCCTTCAAGGGCGAATACGCAGTCAGGACGACATTGTTCTCCTGGCAGTAGCGCAACAGCCCGTCCTGCTCCGGCTCGCGCGTGTAAAGATTGTAGCGCACCTGGTTGGTCACAACCGGCGTCTCGCACAGCTCCTGCGCCTCCTGCAGCAGCGCAACATCAAAATTGCTCACACCGATCCGCTTCACCCGCCCCTCCGCCGCCACCCGGTTGAGTGCCCTGAAAGTCTCTTCCAGCGGTACATCCGGATTGGGCCAGTGGATGAGGTAGAGATCGGCATAATCCGTCTGCAAATGTTCCAGGCTGCGTTCCAGCGCCCGTAACAGATCGTCGTAGCGTACATTTTCGGCCAATACCTTTGTCGTCAGGAATATATCCTCCCGCGCGAAATCCTGCATCGCCCGCCCCACCAACTCCTCACAATGACCGACGCCATACAACTCCGCCGTGTCGATATGCGTATACCCCATCTTGATCGCATCCCGGATCAGGGCAGTCATCTCGTCGTCCCGCGAATAGTCGCGGCTGCGGCCGCCCCCCATCTGCCATGTGCCTAATCCCAATACGGGAAGCCGTCCACCGTCATTGAGCGTCAGAGTCTCCATTCTCAGCAGTTCTCCTTGTGCGTTGCTTCTACCACCTTAAACGGGATTGCGCCCGCCGAATGCCTGCGCACCCTGTCTGTTTCTCCAGCAAAGTATACGCCACAGGATAGGAATCCAGAATTTCCCAACCGTTCTTACGCAATCTCTGTCCAAACCTGCACAACCCCGATCAGGACTTTTCGCGCCGACAGGAAACATCAAGTAGCCCTTTCCCACCACATAACCCATTCCTCCTCCCAATATCAGCCATCCGTCAGCCAAATGTCAGAAAGTTCTGTTTGTTCGGTATTGACAGAACAAACAGAACCTGCTACATTCGATTACATCATTTGCAGACGTAGCGACTCGCAAACGATCGGCACTTTCGCCTGGATATAAGGAGCAACAGCATGGCACAACCCGCGATCTCAGTGAAGGATCTGAGTTTCAGCTACGGCGACACACTCGCCGTAGACGATATCTCCTTCGAAGTGGCCGGAGGCGAAGTCATCGGCTTCCTCGGCCCCAACGGCGCCGGCAAATCCACCGTCGTCAAAATGCTGACCGGTCAGTTGACACCCCAAAATGGCTCAGCCACCCTCCTTGGCATGGACATCGTCAAGGAGCGCAAACAGGTTCAGCAGGAATTCGGCATCTCCTTTGAATTCACCAACCTTTACGAGCAGATGAGCGCTGTCGAAAATCTCAATCTCTTCGCTAAACTCTACAAAGTAGCCAATTTCGACGCCATGGCCCTGCTCGAAAGGGTCGGCCTCGGCGGCCGCGAAAAGGAACACGTCGCCAACTACTCCAAAGGCATGAAGCAACGTCTCATGATGGCGCGCGCCCTCGTCAGCGATCCCAAAATGCTCTTCCTCGACGAACCGACCGACGGGCTCGATCCCGTCTCCACCGAGACCATCCACACCTTGATCCGCGCCGCCACCCAGCAAGGGACCACCGTCTTTCTGACCACCCACGACATGGTCGAAGCCGATAAGCTGTCCGATCGGGTCGCCTTCCTCAATCAGGGCAAAATCGTCGCCCTCGACACGCCGGCCCGTCTCAAACAGCGCTTCGGCATGCGCGCCCTCAAAGTGGAGGTCGAACGGCCCAACGGCGATATCGAAGTGCGCGAAGTGACGCTCGATGAAGACCAGACCCCGCAGACAGTCTTCGATCTCTTAAAGAACGAACGCATCCTCACCGTCCACAGCGAGGAAGCTACGCTGGAAGATATCTTCTTCGATATCACCGGCAGGGGGTTACAAGGATGATCGGCACACTCGTCGTCAATGACGTCAAACTCTTCTTCCGCAACCGCTTCTTCGCCATTGTCACCGCGATAGGCGTGGTATTCTATCTCATCATCTACTTCCTGCTCCCCAACCAGGTGGACGAAAACCTGGGCATGGCCTTCTTCATCGAGGATCGGGAGATTCCCCTCTACCAGCGCCTCGTTGATGAAAATGACGAAAACCCGGGCGGCGACTATACCATCTTCGACTCCGAGGCCGAGATGCTGACCGCGCTCGAAGAGACCGGTGACTTCTTCGTCGGCCTGTCGCTTCCCGCAGACCTCTCCGCCGCCGCCGCCCGTGGGGAGCAGGTGGAGCTGAATGCCTACTACGCACCCGGTGTCCCTGCCGAAGCCAAACAGATATTCCACGATGTGCTGGTGCTCGTCGCCAACACTATCAATCCTGAAACGCTGGCCAGTTTAGCCCGTTTCAACGACACCGGGATCGTGCTCGGCAATGACATGACCGGCGCGCCCCTTTCGATGCGAGATCGGTTCGCGCCCCTCCTGCTGATGATGATCGTGATAATAGAGATCTTTGGACTGGCGACGCTCCTCAACCGCGACGTCGACAATGGCACCGCACGCGCCCTCGTCACCGGCCCCCTGCGCCTGCATCAATTCTTTGTCGGCAAGGCCTTGATGGGCATGGTTCTGGCTTTCGGACAGGTACTGATCCTGAGTGCCGTGATGGGTATCCTCGGCACCGCGCCGCTCCTGCTCTTGACAACGCTGCTGCTGGGCAGTCTCCTGATGGTCGGCCTCGGCTTCTTTATCGCCGCAATCTCCAAGGACAATACATCGGTGATGGGGTGGGCCATCGTGTTTATCATACCCATGGTGTTCCCCGGCTTTTCGGTTCTCCTGCCCGGCCTCTCTTCCGGTTGGATGGAGCTCATCCCCTCCTATTTCTTCGTCGACTCTCTGCACCGTATCATCAACTTCGGCGCCGGCTGGGCCGATGTCGCCGGCAACCTGGCGCTCCTGCTCCTGGTCGGCGCAGGATCGATGGCGGTCGGTACGGCCGCCATATTAAGGAAATTCTGATGAATATTCAGCGAATTGCAGTTCTGGTGGGCAAAGACGCGCGCCTCGGCGCAACCAACTTCATGGCCGTCTATGTACTCGTGATGCCGGTCATCCTCAGCCTTCTCATCGCGCTTGTCTTCGGCGACCTGCTGGCACAGACACCGCGCCTGGGCATCTACGACCCCGATTCCAGCGAAAAGTTCACCAGGCCGTTGCTCGACCATCCCAGCATCAACACCACCCTCTACGATTCAGACGCGGCGCTGCAAAGTGCGGTCGAACGCGGTAGCGAAGAGCTCGGCCTCAGCCTGCCCGCCGGCTTCGCCGCGGCCCTCGAAGACGATAGCGCAGAGATCGACTTCACGGCCTACCGCTGGGGAGAAGCCGGTGTGCGCAATCTTCTTCTCCTCGAATCGGCGCTCGCGCGCGCCATGACCGAAGGAATCGGGACTAGCATTGACCAGCTTCCCGTCACCGTCAATGCGGAACAGATCGGCACCGCCAACACACAGACCTGGTCGCAGCGTCTGTTGCCCCTGCTCCTGATCATGGCAATCGTACTCGGTGGGCTCTTTTTCCCGGCCGCATCGCTGCTCGACGAGAAAAGGAATCGCACGCTGGTCGCCTTGACCTCTACACCCACCTCGCTGCTCGACGTCTACCTGTCCAAGACGCTGATAGGATTCATTCTGAGTGGAATCATGGGTATGATCATCTTGCTGATCAACAGCGCCTTCGCCGGCCAGGTCGCCCTCCTTCTGCTCGTAATCGCCCTCGGTGGGCTCATGTCCTCGGCCTTCGGCATCATCCTGGGCTCCGTCTCCAAGGACATGGATACTTTCCTGGGTATCGTCAAGGCCGTGGGCATCCTGCTCTACGCGCCCGGCATCCTCAAGATATTCCCACAGGTGCCCGAGTGGATTGGCCGCCTCTTCCCCACCTACTATCTGATGAATCCACTGCTTGAAGTGAGTCAGAACGGCGCCGGTTTCGCCGAGATCGCTCTCGATATCGCGGTGCTGGCTATCATCTCCGTCGCCCTGCTGGTCCTCCTCAACAGCGTCATCGGCCGCCAACAGCAGAAACTGGCCCTGGAAACATGAGCGCCGCCAACCACAAGCCGCCGACCACTGAAGTCACGTCGACGATGAAAAACATGCACGAATATGTCGAAAGTTTCGGGCTATACTGGGAAGAGGCCGGCCTGCCCCGCATGGCCGGCCGAATCCTCAGTTGGCTCCTCATCTGCGATCCCCCGCACCAGACCATGCACCAACTGACCGAAGCCCTGCAGGCCAGCAAGTCCTCCATCAGCACCGGCACGCGCATGCTCATCCAGATGGGGATCATCGAGCGGCTGAGCATACCAGGCCAGCGCCGCGATCATTTTCGCGTCGTGCCCGACTCCTGGTCACACATGATGGAAGAGAAAGCGAAAAAGCAGTTTACCGTGTTACGGCAACTGTCTGAAAGGGGTCTCGCTCTCCTCGACGGAGCCTCCCCCGCCCGCCGCCAACGTCTTGAAGAAATGCGCGACTACTACGTCTTTATGGAACGTGAGTTTCCTCTGATTTTGGACCACTGGCGGGCATACAGATCAGCCCAACATCAGCCCGATCGGAATAGCTCGGTAGCAGGTTCCACCACTTCGCCAACGCCATCCAAAAACGACGGCCAAGGAACACAGTAATGCTCTCGGTCGAAAACCTGGTCTATACTTATCCAGAGGGAACCGAAGCCGTACGCGGCGTCGACTTCGCCATCGAACAGGGCGAAATCTTCGGCTTCCTGGGCCCCAGCGGCGCCGGCAAAAGCACCACCCAAAAGGTGCTGATCCGTCTCCTGCGCGGCTTCCAGGGCCAGATCACCGTCCTCGGCAAACCCCTCAACGAATGGGACGACAGCTACTACGAGCAGGTCGGCGTAGCCTTCGAGCTGCCCAACCACTACCAGAAGCTCACCGCCCGCGAGAACCTATCCCTCTTCCGTACCCTCTACAGCCGCGACACCCGCGACCCCGCCGAACTGCTCGAAATGGTAGGGCTCGCCGACGACGCCGACACCCGCCTCAGCCAGTTTTCCA
This sequence comes from Caldilineaceae bacterium, assembly GCA_965116395.1. GTDB lineage: Bacteria > Chloroflexota > Anaerolineae > Caldilineales > Caldilineaceae > Bin5. Next base: position 1,200,864 of record OZ220684.1, on the reverse strand, counting down.
AGGGCATGCAGATGCGCCTCAACTTCGTGCGCGCCCTCATTCACCAGCCCGACCTGCTCTTCCTCGACGAGCCCACCACCGGCCTCGATCCCGTCAACGGCCAGAAGATCAAAGAGATCCTCCGCCAGCAAAAGGAAGAAGGCCGCACCATCTTCCTAACAACCCATGACATGACCGTCGCCGACCAGATCTGCGACCGCGTCGCCTTCATCATCGACGGCAAAATCACCCTCATCGACTCCCCCCGCAACCTGCGCCTGCAACATGGCCAGCGCCGCGTCCGTGTCGAATACCACCAGGACGGGACCTCCTCCCCCGCCCAGCACGCCGAGTTCCCCCTGGACGGCCTCGCCGACAGCGATCAATTCCTCAATATCCTGCGCACGAACCGCATCGAGACCATCCACACCCAGGAGGCCACCCTGGAGGATATCTTCATCCAGACGACGGGAAGGAGCCTGACGTGACCCGGCTCCTCATGCTCCTGCGCTGGGAAACCGCCATCCAGTTCCGGCAGGGCATCTTCTACGCCGCCGCCTTCGTCGCCGCCGTCTGGGTCCTCATGCTCTACTGGATCCCCGACGCCGGTATCGAACCGGTACTCGTCTCAATCCTCTTCATCGATCTGGGCGTCTTCGGCTTCTTTTTCATGCCCGGCCTCTACTACCTGGAGAAGGGCGAGCGCGTCCTCGAAGGACTGGTCGTCACGCCCCTCCGCTCCTGGGAATATCTGCTCGCCAAAGCCGCCGTTCTCTCCATCGCGGCCTTCGCCGTCGGCGTCGCCGTAACGCTGCTCGTCTACGGCGTCGAGCTCAATTGGTTCTGGTTTGTGCTCAGCATGCTGGCCATGTCTTACCCCCTGTCTCTACTGGGCTTCGTCATCGCCGCCCGCTTCAACGGCATCAACGAATACCTGCTGCCCGGCGCATTCTTTCTCGCCGTCATGCAGATCCCACTGCTCACCTACTTTGGCATCGTACCCGGCCCGCTTCTCTACCTGCTGCCCAGCGGTCCCGGCATGATCCTGCTGACCGCATCCTTCGGCGAAGCCCCGCTCTGGCAGCTTATCTTCGCGCTTCTCTACGCCGCGCTTCTTTGCGTCGCCGGCACCCGCTGGGCGCAGAAAGCCCTGCAACAGGTCGTCGCCCGTCAGGTTGGCTCGTGAGAGCCGCCGAATATGAGACTGGTTGACGTTTACTTCGAGGACAAACTTGGGAGGTAACTGATGGGGGCACTCTTCACTCTGGGGCGCAGCGATATCCTCAACTTCCGCCGCGACTCGATGCTGCAATTCCTGCTCGTCTACCCGTTTATTCTCGGCGGCCTCCTGCGCTGGCTCTTGCCCTGGGTGCAGTCAGGTCTGATGCAAAACATCGGCTTCGACCTCGGTGCATACTATCTCCTGATCGTGAGCTTCTTCGGCCTGCTTATCATCCCCCAGCTCGTGGGCCTCCTCGTCGGCACCCTCCTCCTCGACGAAAAAGACCAGGACACCCTCACCGCCCTCATGGTGACTCCGTTGCCAATCCGCACCTACGCCTTCTACCGCGCCTTGACCCCCGCCCTGATCACCGTCCTGGGAATCCTCGTCGCCGTTCCCTTCATCAACATCCTTGTGCTGCCGGTCGAAAAGCTGCTCCCCCTGGCAATCTCAGCCGCGCCCCTTGGTCCCATGATGGCCCTGCTCCTCGCCGCCCTCGCCAAAAACAAGGTCGAAGGTCTCGCCGTCATGAAGGGCCTGGGCATCTTCCTGCTGGTGCCGGTCGCGGCCTGGTTCGTGCCCGAGCCCTGGCAGTGGTTGCTCGGAATCTTCCCCACCTACTGGGCCACCAAAGGCTACTGGCTCGCCTCCGCCGGTGAACCCTACCTCTGGGTCGCCGCCGCCGGCTTCCTCTACACCTGCGCCATAGCCGCATTTCTACTGCGCCGCTTCCAGACCAGCCTGTACATGTAGCCTGGCGGGCGAACGCCTGCTAAAGACAGAGCTTCATCCTAAGGGATGAGTTTGCAGTCGGGAAGGTAGCCAAAGGCCCCCGTCCCTCGCGAGCCCCTACTCTCCCCTGACTAAACCTCTTCTTCCACCCACAGTTTCACCAATTCCTGGTGCCGCCGCACTCCTGCCTCACCCCCGATGGAAGAAGGCCCGTGCTCGAAATACGGGCTCTTGAGCGACCGCTGCTGCTGTTCGCACGCGTAAATGTCCTCCTGCATAAAATCGCCGGATGCCATCGGGTCGTCGGCGTCATCGCTGTCATACTTGCCCCGCACCCGCTTCGACCAGAAGTTGAAGGAGCGGATCGACTGCGAAGCGAACGCCAGCACGGAAGCGTCAGCCAGTTTCGTGCGGACGACGACGCGTGTACGGTCGGGCGCCAACGGCGTTAGGTGAAACACCGACCACGAGTCCTCATTCTCTGCCAGTCCTATGCCCGGAAACAGCATCGGCACCCACGCGCCTGCCTCGTCGGCCGGGATAACCAGTGGAGTCGCCGCCTTCTTTTCGACGTTCGCAGCATATTCCGGACTGAGCGGCTCCCAGAAATGGAAGTGCGGGCCCTCGAATCCCGACTCGATACGCCGGTGGTCGTACATCGACAACGTGCCCGAGTGCAGATGAGCCAGGTGATAGCCGTCAATATAATTCTCGACCACGATCTTCCAGTTGGCGGCAATATCATATTCGGTGCGCCCACGCTCGTACTCCACCAACTGATCCACTCTGTGGGGACCAAGGTAGGGTTCCACGCCACCAAACCAGTCCTCCACAGATTCGGCGTTCTCGTCAGGATGGACCCACAACATGCCTCTCCAACTGGCCGCGGACGCCCTCTTCAGCCCGAGACTCGCCATATCCAAATCGGGAAACTGGTTCTTCCTGTCCGGAACGGAAAGCAGACACCCCTCCAGACTGTAGGTCCAATCGTGGTAAGGACAAGTGATGACCTTCTTCGTGTTGCCCACAGCACGCAGCAGTTGAGTCCCCCGGTGACGGCAGATATTGTGAAAGGCCCGCAACTGCCCGTCCTGCCCCATAACGACAAAAATGTTGTTCAACCCTGCCTGCACCGCTACATACTGACCCGGTTCGCTGACGTCCTCAGTCAGTCCGGCAAAAGCCCACGTTCGCGAAAATATGCACGCCTGCTCGCGGTCGAACCAGTCTTGGGAGGTGTATGCTTCAACCGGCAAAATAGGCATGGTTCCATTGCTCTTCATTCGAGTGTCTTCCTGTCTCCTGGCTGTCCGGCGCGTTGAATCCACGAGTTGCCTGCAACGCCGCCTAATGCGTTTCGCCGAATCGCCGGTGAACGCAAAGTAAAATGCAGGCGACCCGCCTTCATTTACGCAATACGTAATGTGAAAAAGGGGGTTTCAATCTAAACGAACACTAGTTGCCGATGGCTTGTCGCACAGCCTCCACCGCCGACTCCAGCACATCTCGCAGCTTCTCCGCCGCCACACCCCCGCCCTGGGCAAAATCCGGACGCCCGCCGCCCCCGCCGCCGAACTCCCTCAATGTATCCCGCAACAGATTACCAACGTGCACCGAACAGTCCTCTGAACGGGCAAAGACAACTGTCCCCTTACCCCCTCGCGCACATCCAACCAGCGCCACAACGCCCGGCTCAGCAATGAGCGCCCGCGCCATCTTCTGTACCAACCCCGGATCAGCATCTGCCATCTCCTGCACCACCAGCCGCACACCAGCCGCAGTTTCGGCCCCCGCCAGCAGTTCGCGCGCCTGGAATTCAACCAAGGCCCCCCGCTGCGCGTTCAACTCCCTCTCCGCGCCTTTAGACGCCTCCTGCAGCTTCGCAACCAATTCGGGAACGTCTTGCACGCCGCTGTCCAGCAACCCCGCCGTCTCCGCCAGCAACCCGCGCCGCGCCGCCGCATCCGCCAGCGCCCGCCTTCCGCACACGAAATGCACACGGCTCCTGCCCCGGTGCTTCTCGACCCGCAGCAGCGAAATCAGCCCGATCTCCCCCGTGCGCCGTACGTGGGTCCCCCCGCACGCCGACCAGTCGAACTTGTCAATTTCCACAATGCGCGTCGCGCCCTCCACCGCAGGTGCCCGCCGCAGCGGAACTTTCTCCCGCTCGACGTCACTGACCCAATAAGCGCGAATCGGGCGGTCCTGCCAAACCATCTCGTTGACGGCCGTTTCAACAGCCGCCAATTGCTGCGCAGAGAGCGGCGGGCCATCCAGATCCAGCGTGTTCAACACATCGCCGAAATGGACACTCACCGTCTCCAGCCCCAGTTCACGGTAGAAAACCTGCGACAGCAGATGCTGCCCCGAATGCTGCTGCATATGATCATAGCGCCGCGGCCAGTCGATCTGCCCGCTAACGCTCGCTGTATCATCCGGCAGAGCACGAGCCAGCAAATGCAGCACAGCGCCACCCGCCCCAACCTGCACATCAACCACTGCCGTCCCGTTCAGACTGCCCGTGTCATGCGGCTGCCCGCCCGATGTCGGGTAAAAGGCCGAGCAGTCCAGACGCACCGCCGGTTTGCCCTCGAGCGTGATCCGCTCGGCCACCTGCGCGACGAAGCTGGTACGGTATGCGTCTTCGTAATAGAGTCTCTCGTTCATGTCGTCAGTTGTCAGAAAGAGTGTGGGAAGGTTCTAGTGGTCTGCGGCCGGTGACACCACTGGCTTGGCGGTGCCAGCTTCGATACGAAGTAGCTGCGCGTCCTTCTGGAAATCAGTCGAGAACTGCGTCCAGTCTGTCGTTGTTACAATGCCCTGCCGCACATCCGCCAATGCCGTGTGCAAGGCCGCGCGCCGCTGTTCGTCCAATTCGCTCATCACATCGTCCAGCAGCAGAATCGGCTTCTCGTCGGTCGCAGCCGCCATCGCATGCAGTTCAGCCAGTTTCAGCGCCAGCGCGCCGGTCCGCTGCTGTCCCCGGCTGCCGTAAGTGCGCAAATTCCAGCCATTGACTAAGAAGATCAGCTCATCCCGGTGCGGCCCGTAGAGCGAACTGCCCGCGTTCAACTCCACCCTGCGCCGGACTTCCAGCCGTTCACGAAACCGTTCACCGATCTTCGCTGTGTCCGTCTCCAGGCAAGCAAGCGCATCAGCCTTCAATTCCTCGCCCTCGCGCAGCCGCTGGTAGTCCTGTTCAGAGTAGAGACCAGTATTGAAGCTCGGCAGGTAAACCAGATCCAACGACTCCTGCTGCTGCGAAATGTCAGCATGAACCCGGCGCGCAATCGGGGCCAGTTTAGTCAGATAAGTATGACGTCGGGCCAGCACCCGCGTCCCCAGCTCGATCAGCTGATCATCCCAGAATCCGAGCTGCGCCACCGCCGAGGAGCCGTCCGTCTGCTCCCGTTCCTGCAGCTGTTTGAGCAGGCTGTTCCGCTGCGTGACGACCTTCTGGTAACGGGAAAGCGTTTGACAGTAGCGGCGGTCGATCTGGCACAGGGCAACGTCGATGTAACGACGGCGTTCACTCGGGCTGCCCGCGATCAGTGTCAAATCCTCCGGCAAAAACAGCACAGCCCGCAGATGGCCGATCAGGTCCATGCTGCGCCGCGGCGCCCCATTCACCCGAATCTGTTTCGTGTAGTTAAAGCCGTCCCCGCGCAGCGTGAAAAGGATCTCAAGCGTCGTCAACTCCTCCCCCCGCATCACCTCCCCCCGGATACGGGCGTACGGGATCGGCTCCTCCGTCGCAGCCCTGTCCACCGCCTCCCGCTCCGCCCGCGCATGGCGCGACTTGCTCGTCGCCAGGTAGTAGACCGCCTCCAGCAGATTGGTCTTGCCCTGACCGTTGCGCCCCTGCACAAGCGTTACCGGCGCGCCGAACGTAAGATCCAATTCTCTGTAGTTGCGAAAATGCTCCAGATGGAGTTGGGTAAGAAACATTGGTCAGCGATCAGTGTTTGGCACAGGCCGCTCGATACTATTCAGGTAAATACCAGCCTACGGTCTGCTTGCTGCGGCTGAACCACGTCTGCGCCACCCGCTGAATGTCGTCTGCAGTCACCGCCTCCAGGTTTGCCAGCCACCCGGCAAACCAGTCGCTGTCCGCGATCATCTCGCTGAAACCCAGCCAGTACGCCTGATTTGTCACACTCTCACTACTGTAGGCGAACTGCGCTTTGGTCTGCTTGATCGCCTTTTCCAGCTCCTCCGCCGTCACAGGCTCCTCCTGCATCCGTTCGATCTCCGCCCAGATCGCATCCTCCAACTCCTGGTGCGTGACCTCATGTGCAAGAGTAGCGCTGAAGCCGAAAAGATAGGGATCAATCGTTGGCATAAACGAGGAAGAGACACCCACCGCCAGCTCCTTGTCCACCAGCGCCCGGTAAAGCCGGTTGCTGCGATTGGAAGAGCCTCCCCCGAAAAGCCCCATCCCTTTCGCCCCGCTCAGAATGCTGTCCAGCACCGTCAGCGCGAAGAAATCCGCATGCTGCGCCGCCGGCGCATGGAATGCCAGCCCGAAATAGGATGTCTGATCCGTCCCCCGCAAAACGATCCGCCGCTCAGCCCGTTGCTCCGGCTCCTCCAAACGCATCTCCGGCACAACAGGCCCCCTGGCCAGTCCGCCAAAATAGTGGTCGATCCGGTCGGCCATCTGCGCACCGTCAAAATCGCCCACCGCCACCGCCACCGCATTGGTTGGCGTATAAAACGTGCGGTAGTGCTCATAAAGATCGTCGCGCCCCATCGTCAGCAGATCATGCGTCCAGCCAATGACCGGATGGCGGTACGGGTGCGTCTGGAAGGCCGCCGCCTGCATCTCCGTATTCAGCAGCCAGCGGTAGCTGTTCTCACTGCCCTCCCGCTCGCTGATTATGACCGTGCGCTCCGATTCGGTCTCGTCCGCGTCGAAGATCGCATTGGCCATCCGGTCGCTCTCAACGTCCAGCGCCAGCTCAATTCGCTCAGCCGGGAAGGTCTCGAAATACGTCGTCCAGTCCTGCCAGGTCATGCCGTTGAAGGCGCCCCCAGCCCGCGCCACCGCCTTGTCGAAAGAGCCTTGCGGATACCTGTCCGTACCCTTGAAAAGCATGTGCTCCACCCAATGGCTGATGCCGGTGCCGCCCGGCATCTCGTTGCGGCTCCCCACCCTGTAAAAGATCCAGAAACTGGCGACCGGCGCCAGGTGGCTCTCCTTCAGAAGGACTTGCAACCCGTTGTCAAGGCCTGTCTTCTGCACACTGCCATTCTCCGGCGCACGCGCTGTGCTGTCTGCTGCCATCAGTCCTGGCTCCTCTTCTTGTCTGAACTATAAGAATCAATGCGTATGAAATCGGTGGTGATCCCTGCAGCAAAACCGCGGGATTTCATTCTGAAGTGACCGCTTCACCATGGGCCGCACGGTCCGCCCGTTGCTGTGCCTTTGTAAAATCGCCCCAGCGCAGCTGCTCGCGCCAGAAATAATATGCCCCGAGCAGCGTCACCGGTACCCATAGCGCTGCATGCAGAGTCAGAGTGTAGCCGGCGGCCAACTGGGGATCGATCCCGTAGGCGGTGAGCGTCTCAATCGCCGGCGTATCGAACGTGCCGATGTAGCCCGGCGCAGATGGCAGCGTCGTCGCCAGATTCACGATGCCATTGATCAACATCAGCGCCAGAAAGCTCACGCTGAACGTGAAAGCATGCATCACAAACCAGTACTTGACCGTCTCCATCAGCCACACCACGACACTTGTGGCAAAGATTAGGAGCAGGTCGCGGCCGCTCCGCAAACTGCCCAGACCAGCCATGAACCGTTCAAAATAGCCGTCGGTCCGTTCGCGAATTCTAGCCGGCAAAAAATGATCTGCTACCCAGCCGTAAAGCACGGCGAGCCGCCGCGGGCGCACCGTAACCCAGATGAAAACCGCTGTTACAATCAGCAACAGAAACGTCACAAAGACGACAAACCGCTGAAACATTGCTGGAATCGGTGCAAAGGGCAGGGCCAGGAAGACAAACAGCAACATCACCAGCCCGTCGAAGACGCGCTCGATTATCACCGTCGCCAGGCTGGAACTGACCGGAATCTCCTCCCGCTGCCACAAAACGTAGGCACGTATCACCTCCCCCGCGCGAAAGGGATATACATTATTTCCGAAATATCCGATGCACACCACCGGGAAAAGTCTGGTCAGAGAGACCGGTTTGAGGTGGCGCAGCATAAAGTGCCAGCGCCATGTGCGCGCCCACAGTCCCACCATATAGACGGCCACGCCGGGAATAATCCACCAGAAGTTGGCCTGCCCCATCGTCCGCCATACCTCCGGCAGATGGAGACCAGGCAGTACCAGATAGAGAAAAAAGAGGCTGATCAGTATCCCGATCAGCAACTGGGCCGCGCGTTTCATTCACTCCTCTTGGCGTCGTTTATCTCCCCATTATTCCACAGGTCGCTGCCCCGCTGAAATCCGCCCCTATCCCCCGCAGTTCCCCCCAACCTCTGCAGTTCCCCCCTCCCTACGCCGGACAAAAAAAGTGCCAGGCCAATCGGCCTGGCACACAAAGGTAGACTAGCTGGACTGTCGTCGCCTGCACTATCCCGGAAGGGGAAGCATCGCAGGCTGCACCGCCTCACCGAGAATCTCTTCCATCGCCATTACGTGGGCACATATGCTTCTGCGCTGAAATTCTTCGCAATCACAATCCCAGGAACCCTGATCATAGGAAACGCGGTGATCAGAATTCTCCCCGTGAATCTTCACCTGCAGGTTGTTAACCCATAGGCGCTCGTCACGTTCTGCTGCGTACTGGCGGGCTTTGATGATACGGCTGGCAATCGCGTCCATTCTGTTTTCCTTTCTCTGGGGTGATTACCGCTGAGGAAAAAACACCGTTTCGAGACAGCTTCCCTGAAGATGCAAGTGAACGCAAAAAACAAAACCCCGACACAGCGCGTGCCCGGGTTTTTGCAGTCATTGCAGACAGTGCAACTCGATATGAATTCCGGCTACAGCCATCTAAAGTACAGGCGTTCACGCTCATCCTTGAGGGTCAACTGTCGTCTGACCGGCCCACGAACCATCCACTTGCGGATGGAACGGGTCCTTTTGTAATGAAAACCTTCAGAGCCGTTTCGTCTAGGGGGGCACGGCTGCCTACAGTATATGTTGTGGTCCACCTGCTGTCAAACGCCATATGGCCGCTTGCGACCCACCACAGGCACCGCATCTCCCCAAATACGTGGGAAATTACTCTGGTAGTCGTCCATCTGCCGGCCTCAATGCCACTTGAATTCGCCGCAAACAGCCTAATGGACATTTTGCCTACGATTTAGCTACGATCTTCCCAAAAGATCCAATTCCGACCCGGAAAGCATCCTACTCCACGTAAATCTCGACCAGCTCCTCTTCATCGCGGACCTCCAGAATCTTGCCATGCAGCCCGGATCGCAACGCGTTGCGTACCGCCTCTACGTCCACTTCAGCCACATCCGGTACGAATCGCGCCCCAACGGCCAACCCCATGTTGACCAGCCCCAACGGGATCGTCATATTCACGCGCGTCTTGCCGCTCCTCGTATCCGAGACGCGTAAGCGCAGCCAGCGCCCCTCTCCGTCCGCGCTCTTATCTGCTGTCCCCCGTTGGCGGCGGGCCTGTTTACCACCTTTATCGCTCTTCCCCAGCGCGGCCAACAGACGCGCGCCCTCTTCCGCGCTTATCTTGCCGTCTTCGATCAGTTTTAATACCCGCATTCGCTCTTCGGCTGTAGCCATATCAACCTCTTCCTGAAACTAATGCCATCGCCCTCTTCTGTATCCGCCGCACAGGTCTCCAGCCCCTGACCCCTGCAGTTCCCCCTCTAATACTGCCCCAACAATCCCCGCCTGCGGGCAACCCGTTCACCCCAGAGAAAGACACCCCATCCGACCACGAGAAAAATGGCCGAATGTGCGATCAGCCAAACCAGACTGCCGTCCTGCCACACGTTGGCCAGCGACAGGTTGTCCAACATCACCCGCCGCAGCACGTCGATCCCCTGTGTCGTGGGCAGACTGCGGGCGAAAGTCTCGAGCCACACTGGCATGCGTTCTACCGTCAGGAAAGAGCCGTTCAGGAACAGCAGCATGTTGGTCATCAAGTTGCTCAACGCATTAACCTGCTTGAAGACCAGGGTGGCCCCGCCCAGCAAAAACGCAAACCCGTACAGCCCGGAGATGGTAAGAAAAAAGATTGGCGCGCCTTCAATCCGAACGGGTATCCGAATTCCCAGTACAAGCATCAGAATCCCGCCAACCAGAATGACCATTGCGCTGCTAACCAGCAATGAAGCCGCCGAACGCCCTGCCAACAGCAGACCCGACGGCAGCGGGCTCATGTACATCTGCTCCAGCGTTCCCGTCTGCGTCTCCTCGCGGATACCCTGGCTCATGTCTCCAATCGCGAAAGCCGCGAAAAACCAAGTGAGATATCCCAACAGCGCCGGCGCCATCTGCTCCGGCGCCGGGCTGCCGCCGGAGACGAAAAAGCTGATGCCGATGAACAAAAAACCAATCATGAATGTCTCGGTCAGAAAGTTGAAACGATAGGACCAGAGCAAAATGATGCGCTTGTAGCATTCATTCAGCAGCACCGTTCCCGGCATCAGCACCGTTCTTGTCATTAGCACTGTGTCAGCCTCCGATTTCGCTGATGGCACGACTGTAGCTTCCGTTCTGTTCCACCCCACTGTCCTGCCAGGGAGCCTGGTCCGCCCGTTCGACCAACTCGATGAAGATTTCCTCCAAATTCGGCTCAGCCGGCGTGACGCTGACCAGGTCCAGCCCGGCCCGGCGCGCCCAGTCAACCAGGTCGAAGACGGAGAGTTCCTCGCTGACCGCACCGGCCAGAACCGTATGGCCGTTCTCTTGGCTGGCGCTAAAGCCCGGCATCATCTCCACCTCAGCTGGAATGATGCTGCCCCGCAGCCGAATCTGATAGAATTCGCGGCGAAACAGGTCAAGTAGCTCTGTCGTGGGACGGTGAGCCAGCAACCGCCCCCGACTCATTATTGCCACCCGGTCGCACAGATTCTCTGCCATGTCCAACTGATGCGTGGTCAATACCACCGTCTTGCCGCGCTCCTTTGTCAGTTGCAAAATCCACTCACGCACCGTGCGCGAAGCCTGGACATCCAAGCCCAATGTAGGCTCGTCCAGCAACACAATCGGCGGGTCGGCAATAAGCGCCGCCGCAATCGCCACCTTCTGCTGCATGCCCCGGCTGTACTCCCCCACCGGATCCTTGCGCCGCTCCCACAAGTCCAGCTCCCGCAACAGCTGTTCCGCCCTGGCCTTAAGAATTCTGCTTGACGTGACCCCCTTAATGCGGCCAAAGTAGAGCAGGTTCTGCCACGCATTCATCCGCCAGTAGACATTGCGCGTCCCTTCCAGCACCGCCCCAATCTGCTGCATCGCCTGCCCGCGCTGCCTGCGCACGTCGTATCCGTTCAGCCGAACTGTACCGGTCGTCGGCTGCACCAGGCCGCACGCCATCTTTATGGTGGTCGTCTTACCCGCACCATTCGACCCTAGAAACCCGAAGACCTGACCCGACTCAACCGTCAGGTCTAACCGGCTCACGGCCTCGACGTCATTGCCGCCGCGGCTGCGGAATGTCTTGCTCAGAGATTCAATTTCGATCGCCGCTTTCATCTTGCTTCCCAGTTGAGTGCAACACCTGAATGACACCTATACGATTTGAGCTGTTTGCCTAGTGCACTGTACGCTGCGGTCAAACAACTGTTTCCCATAATGAACGCAATTCAATCTAACCCAATAACCAATAACCCTTCTTTGTCACGCTTTTCCTCTTTTATCCGCAGCAGTTCCACAGCCATACACGAATCCAGAAAACGACTCGGCGGGATCCCCTGCGATCGGCGGCTCTGCTCGATAAATCGGAACGCCTGAGACCAGCTCAACCTCTGTCTGAAGAACGCGCCGATCAACGGCAAGGGAATCGGGATGCGCACATCCACTGCCCCAGTCTTTTCGCCGGCCTTCCATTCGTAAACATAGATACGCAACCAGAGAAAGAGCGCACGGCGCAAAAACGTGACGTACGCCTGTTGGTTGCCATCCCGGACCTGCCGCACGATCTCCGCCAGTTCCGCCTGGCTGCCGCCCCCTGCCTCCGCCAGCTCCCCATCTCCGCCACCCACAATCGCCGACGAAGCGCGAACCGGCAGCTTCTTCCCGCCATCCTGACTATCTTTGTCCATTCTTTTCCTCCATCTTCATCTGATTTCAACCCGGCACACCTGCCAAAGCTATGGCGCCCGCCTGCCCAGCGCATCCAACAACTCCTCAGCCTCGGCAGCCGTGATCTTGCCCTCCGCCAACATGCGCAAGACAGCCAACCGTTCCTCCTCGGAAACCGGCTCATCGTCATGCCCGCTCTCTATGTCAATATCCAGATCCACGTCAACATCCACATCTACATCGTCGAACTCAGACCGCACCCGCTCATCTCGCGTGGCAGAGCCGGCCGCAGGTTCATCCGTGTCGAAGCTGAAGCTCCAACTGCTGGCGCCTTCCCAGTCCCCTTCCGCAGCTCTCTTTCCCGCCACCCGCATTTTGTGGCGCAGCGTTTTGCTCAAAGAACGGGCTATGCGGCGCTGCGCCCGGGCGGCCTTTCGTTCGCCGCGCGCGCCTCTGTCCTCGCCAAGACCCTCCAGCTCCGCTCCGGCTTCAAGATGCACGTCGCCCCCGGCGACAAGAGAAAAGTTACTCTTTCCAGCACCTACGCGGAACGTATGCACGCCCGGGCCGCGCGCAACCATCGATGGGCCCCCCTCGACTGTAAGCGAGCCGCCGCAGACAGCCTTGATAGAGGCTCCTCCGTTCCCATCCAAACGACAGCCCACATCTCCGCCGGCTGTCACAGTCACGTTTCCGGAAACTGTCGACAACTGCGCGTTGCCACCGCTCTTTGCCGACAGTGAACCGCCGCATCCCTCCACCACCAGGTCGCCGCCCACACCGCCCAGCGAAATCGAGCCGCCTACCTCGCGTAGCGTCGCCTGCCCGTTCGCCTTCTGACACGCCAGCGCTCCGCGGATGCTCTCGGCCGTGAAATCACCCATCACCCGCCGCACCGCGACCTCGCCCGCGTCCTCGAGATACAACGTCCCGTTGACTTGGTCGCAGGCAACCTTTCCCTGCACGTTCCGCAATGATACGCTGCCAAGCACCTTGTCGATCGCGGCCGCACCGTCAACGTTGATGACGTCGACATTGCCGTTCCCCTTTTCGACGACAACGTTCCCACCGGCGTTCAGCACATTTACGTCCGCGCACGCCCGTTTGACCCGAACGGCCGATACGTTCTGCAAATTCAAACGCCCCACCACCGTGGCGATCGATATTCCCCCGCCAATGTCCTGGGCTGTTACATCCCCGTGCGCCCGCTTTCGCACCTGCACTTCGCCTGCTACGTCTGCCAGGTTCACCTGCCCCGCCGCGCTCCCAATCTTCACCGTGCCCACTTCCTCCACCAGCAGATCGCCAGCGGCCTGTACCAGCTCCAGACCGCCCTGTAGGTTGCTCACATTCACCTGTCCCCCAGCCTCGATCTCCACCTTTTCGCTGGTCTGCGGCAGCCGTACCGCCAAGGAAGATCCAGCACTAATCTCGATCCGCTCCCCCCCGGCGTTCACGACCGGCTCACCACCCTGGCCATCCACCTCAATTAGCGCCTGCTCCCACCCCTCCACGCGCACATCTCCTCCACACTGGATGCGTACCCGCGGGTTCGGAGATTCCGGTTCCACCTGTATCCGGTCAGTCATCTCGCTCCCCTTATCTGCGTGCTGATGTTGCCAATCATTAGACATCGCAACTCTATCCGCCCTGCAACTGCTCCATCGCCGCCTCATAGCTGAGCTCGCCCGCCTCCAACTGCTCCAGGACCTGCCGTCGCGCCTTCTCCGGCAGCGGCGCCGGCTCGTCGCGGCCCGGCTCATACCCCATCGCCCGGATCATCTCATGCAGCCGCCCCCGCAGCGTCGGGTACGACAACCCCAGCTCCTCCTCCATCCGGTTGAACTTTCCCTCACAACGAACGAAAGTGGCTGCAAACTCCAGCTGCTCCTGCGTCAGGCCCGCAAAGGGCGTCTCGACCTGGAAGCGCCCTTCAACGCGGCTGTCACACTCGCGGCAAAAAAAGCCCGTGACCGTCAGATCCTTCGCCTGGCAGATCGGGCATGCGGTCGGTAGTGGATTCATAGTGTCTGCTCCATCCCGCTATGTCTAGGATAATCGGCCAGAGCCAGCCCGGCCTCTGCCCGTCGATAACGCCGCTGGAGAGCAGTACCCATCGCAACCAGCCATGCCCCCAAACGCGTAAACAGCCAAACCTGCCAGCGAGGTGTGTGGCGATAAGGCACAAGCCCATGATACGTCCTGGCCTCCGACATCAGCTTCTCCCGCCGCAGCGACGCTTCCAACGCCATTCGTTCAGAAAACATTCTAAGCCCTCACTTCCATTTTCTTAGCAAAATCTATCACATAATCAAGATAATACTTCATAATATTCAATATGTCAATAGTTTTCTTTAGTTTTCTCAATAAATCCGCTAAATTCGTCAGAATCCTCTCGATCTGAAGTATTTCCGTGTGGTTACGAGCTGCAAACGGCCGCGAACCGCTCGTATAGTGAATGTAATAGCCGCGTATGTGTGCCCGTAGCCTATCTGCTATACTGACCCCCCAGACCCGCCTGCGTTTTTCCCTGAATCTTATCGACGCTAATCTCTTTCATGCCGCCTGCCCTCTGAGCATCCGTCGCTGCTTTGTCTTGGCGCATCGTCTTTTCATCCAAGCTAAAGTATTGGCCGGTGTCAGGCATCTGTGCAAAAGAGAAGAGGAAGATGGACAGTTCCAGCCTATTCAGTGACTTGGCAAAGCATCCAACCATCCGCGTCGGCGTACTCGGCCTCGGCCAGGGCCGCTCCCACCTGCGCGCCTTTCAACTCCTTGAAGGCGCGACCGTCGCCGCCGTCTGCGACCAGGATGAAAGCCTCGCCGAACGTGTGGCGCACGAATTCGACGTCGAAACGCGCTGCCCCACCTATGAAGCCATGCTCGAAGACCCCGCCATCGACCTCATCGTCGTCGCCACACCCGACCACCTCCACGGCCAGCACGCCATCATGGCCCTCGAAGCCGGCAAGCACGTCCTCTCCGAGATCCCCATGGCGACCACACTGGCCGAATGTGAGCGCATCATCGAGCTCACCGACCGCTATGGCCTCAAATACCACATGGGCAACCAGGTCCGCTACGCCTTCTGCCTGCGCGACGTGCAGAAGATGATCCGGAAAGGCGATCTCGGCGATATCTTCTACGGCGAGGGCGAATACCTGCACACCATGGACGAAATCGTGGCACACCGCCCGCCCGACCACTGGCGCATCCATCCCCAAACCCCCCAGACCACCCTCCTCGGCGGCGGCCCCCACGCCATCGACACCCTCCGCTGGCTGATGGGCGTCGACTTCGTCGAAGCGCAAGCCTACCACGCCCAACAGCCCTCCCGCTGGCAGACAACGCACACAACCGTCGCTATTTTCAAAGCCAGCAACGGCGCCGCCGCCAAAGTAACCGTATCCTATGGTATGGTGCGCCCCTACTGCCTCTACTACTCTGTCTACGGCAGCGCCGGCTCCTTCGAACGCACACGCGACCAGGGCGGCGCCGTCGAAGATACGATCAACTTTCACTTTCACGACAGAATAGCCGGCGCCCGCCGCATGGCGCCCGTAACCGTGCCCAACTGGAGCAACCCCGCCATCCAGCGCCGGCACGCGCTCGGACACGGCACCATGGAGATCGAACAGGCCCAACAGTTCCTCCATGCAATCATCGTCGACGAAGAACCTGCCATCGGCCCCCGCGCCGCCGCCCGCTCGATCGCCGCAGGCATCTGCGCCCTCCAGTCCGCCCAACAAGGAGGCGGCCCGGTCGCCATACCCGCCTTCGACTGACACCAATTACTTCTGGCTACGATACAATGGCACTCTTCGTGTGACGCGCTATAACTAAACACCCCACATCCCGAGAACGAGGCACCAACAATGCTCCTGTTCCACAATGCCGGCGAAGCCCGCAGCCGCTACAGCTACTATCTGGCCGAGATCCTGCGCATGGAAGGGTTCGTTGATTTTTCCGAAGAGGATATCAGCGCGCTGGACGAAAATTCCCTGGCCCAACACGATCTCGTAATCCTGCCGCGCGCCGCGCTCAGCCGCGCCCGGATGGAAAAGATGGTCGCTTATGTGCGCCATGGCGGCCGGCTCATAGCCTTTCAGCCCGAGCCGCAGCTGACCGAAGAATTGGACCTGCGCCCTACCTACCGCGGCCTCGATGGCGGCCTGCTGCACATCGATACCCGTCATCCCGCCTTGCAGGGCTTGAGCAGCGAACCGGTCCAGGTCCTGACGCCCGCGGTCGAGTGGTCGCTCGACACCGCAAAAGCCGCAAGCCAGCTGGCCGCCATCCGCCCTGCCGTGAACGGAACAGAAGAAGGAACACCCGCCATCGTATCGGTAGCCGTAGGACGCGGCGCCGCAGTCCTGTTTTCCTATGACCTTCCCCACACCGTCGCCCGCCTGCGCCAGGGCAACCCCGACCACGTCGATCTCTGTTTTGCCGGCCTCGACGGCATCTACCGGCCCAGCGAACTGTTCGTAGGCCAGCTGCCCACGGAGCAGATGCTGATCCCGCAGGCCGACCTGCACAGCGCCCTGCTCGCCCGCCTGATCGAAGAGCTCGCGCCCCGTCCGCGGCTCTGGTACTACCCCCAAGCCGAACAGACCAGCGTCCTCATCATGACCAGTGACGACGACTGGTCTACCTTGCCCCAATTCGAATCACTGCTCGACGGGCTGCGCAGCAGGCAGGCCCGCTGTACCTTCTTCGTCGTTCCCAATACCAATCTGACTCGCGACCACATCGAGGCCTGGGAAGCCGATGGCCATACATTCAGCGTCCACCCCGCCCTCGAGGCCGACACCGTCCGCGAAGTGAAAATCGAGGAGCCGCAAAGCGCTCTCGTCGGACCGATGCTGGCCGAAAACATCGAGCGCCACCAGCAGGAGTTTGGACGGCCCGTGCGCACTGTTCGCCACCATGCAGTACGCTGGCGTGGCTATGTCGACGCCGCCCGCGATCTGGCCGAGTTAGGTGTGCGCATGGACCTGAACTACCTCGCAGTATCGCCTTTTCTCGGCTATATGTGCGGCTCAGGACGCCCCCTCCGCTTCGTTGACCAGGACGGCGCCGTCATCGACTGCTTCCAGCAGCCCACCCACTGGACTGAGGAGTGCCTCATCCACCCCGAATTCGTTTTCAGCTTCAAATGGGACGTCGAACGCGCCCTCAAAGAAACCGGCGATATCATACGCCGCGCCGCCCGCCGCTACTACACGCCCGTCGCGCTCAATTCCCATCCCGTCAGCTTCGCCACCTATTCCAGCCCCCTCATCGAGGGCAACTGGGACACCGCCGTGGCAGAGGGCGTGCCCATTCTTTCTGCCGACGACTGGCTCAACTGGACCGAGAGCCGCAACCAGGTCCGTATCGAACTGGACCCCGCAGGAGGAACGCTGCACGCGGCCTCTTACCTGCCTGCAGTGACTCTCCTCCTTCCGCCCGCGCTCGAACCAAATCCAGGCGGCGGTCAGACCGCCTCGCACGAACGCTGGGGCCGCCGCTATACAACAATCACCTTCAGCGATCTGTCCGCAGGGGTTCCCTATCGATTCGACTATTCCAGAGGGGAAGGTACCAATTGAAGATTACGCAAATCGAAACAATCCCAGTCAACGTCCCCATCAGCCCTGAAAGGGCTATCCGCGGCGGTCGCGGCGGCCATACCGAGTCCCCCTTCCTCCTCGTCAGAATCCACACCGACGCCGGCATCGAAGGCCTCGGCGAGGTCTCCTGTACCCCTATTTGGAGCGGCGAAGACCAGGTAACCGCCGCCCACTTCATCAACCGCATCCTCGCGCCCCTGCTCACCGGCCAGGACCCAACCGAAATCGAGCGCCTCATGGCCGCCGTCAACGCCGCCGTCGCCAACAACCCCTTCACCAAGGCCGGCTTGGAGATGGCCCTCTGGGACATCCTCGGTAAGGTCGCCGGCCTGCCCCTCTACCGTCTCCTCGGTGGACCGGTACGCGATAGTGTCAAAACAAAATTCTCAGTCTCGGGGCTTGCGCCCGGTCAGGCCGCCGCCATCGCCGCCTGGGCCGTCGACCAGGGCTTCGACACCATGAAGGTCAAGGTCGGCATCGATCCCGCCGGCGACGTTGCTCGCGTCGCCGCCGTTCGCGACGCCGTCGGCCCTGACGTACGCCTCGGTGTCGACGCCAACGGCGGCTGGTCCGTACGCACCGCCGTTCAGACCATACAGCAGCTCTACCGCTACGACATCTACTTCGTCGAGCAGCCAACCCCGGATACGGACGTGGACTGGCTTGCCGACGTGCGCCGCCAGACCCATCTGCCCGTCATGGCCGATGAAATCGTCTACTCGCCGCAGGATGCATTGGCTATCGCCCGTGCCCATGCCGCCGATGTCCTATCTCTCTACGTCGGTAAAGGGGGTATCGGCCCGGCCCGCAAAGTCGCCACAGTCGCCGAGGCCGCCGGTCTCGTCTGTACCGTTGGCAGCAATCTCGAGCTGGGCATCGGCAACGCCGCCATGATTCACCTGGCAATGTCTACCTCCGCCATCGACGCCGCCACCTTCCCCTGCGATATTCTCAGCCCCTTCTTCTACGAAACCGACCTGCTGCAGGAGCCGCTCCCGATTCGCGCCGGCGAAGCCCGGCCGCCAACCGGGCCCGGCCTCGGCGTCCAACTTGATGAGGACAAAGTCGCCTTCTACCGCACCGACAAAACCTGACCCAGGCCGATCTCTCAAATCCCCCCAAATTTCCAATTCAGCCAGCATGCCTCAGTAGCCACTTTCCCAACAACGAGCAACAAAAAACCCCGCATAAAGCGGGGCCACCAATAGCAATATTGTGAACTTTTCAGACCACTACTGTCTCACCAATGACCTACACAGGCGGCAGTCCACTAAAAACTAAAAACTGACTACTAAAAACTGCAGTCCCGCAGTTCTACTCCATCCGAATGCGCGGGTCTACAACGGCCAGCAGAATGTCCGACAGCAGCGTGCCAATAATTGTCAGCGCGCTCAGAAGAAAGAGGAAGGTGCCCGCCAGGTACATGTCCTGCGAAGTGAGCGAACGCAGTAGCATCGGTCCGGTCGTCGGCAAGCTCAACACCATCGCCACCAGGGTCGTGCCGGACACGAGGCTGGCCAAGGACCAGCCGACCGTGCTGAAGAAGGGGTTGAGGGCAACGCGCACAGGGTATTTCCAGATCAGGTTGCGCTCTTTAACGCCTTTGGCCCGCGCCGTCTCGACATAGGGTTTGTTGATTTCATCCAGCAGGTTGGCACGCGTGATACGGATGTTGCCAGCCGTGCCGTTGACCGCCACGATCAACATCGGCACCCAGATGTGTTTGAGCATATCGACTATCTTGGCCCAACTCCACGGTTCCAGAATATACTCGTCCGAGAAGAGGCCGCCAACATTCATGCCCAGCCAGGACTGGACAACGAAGAGAATTATGAGCGCCAGCAGGAAGCCTGGCGTGCCCAGGCCGACAAAACTGAACGTCGTCATTACATAGTCAAGCCACGAGTATTGATGGGTCGCCGAATAAACGCCCACCGGTATCGCGATAAACCACCCTACCAGCAGGGCCCCCATTGAAAGCGCCATCGTCAGCCCCAGCCTCTCCCAGATCAGTTCGCTGACCGGTTTCTGCCATTCGAAAGACTGCCCCCAGTCGCCTTTGCTCAACACACCCCAAATCCACTTGAAGTACTGAACATGGGCGGGCTGACCCAATCCGTAGCGCTGGCGCAGCGACTCCAACTCCGCCTCGTCGACCTCGTCCCCTTCTTGGCGCAATTGGGCCACGTAGGAGGTGAGAAAGTCACCCGGCGGCAGTTGGATGATTGCGAACGACAGAATCGAGATCGCGACCAACGTCGGGATCATCAAGAGAATACGCTGAATAATGAAAGCGAGCATGGAAACCCCCAAAAAGAAAGGAGCGAGCGAGAAGGAGCGAGGAGAGAATGCCTCCCTCTTCTCACTCCTCTTCACTCACTCCCCGCCGAATTACGAGCTCATGGAATCCGGATCTTCCCAGAAGTAAGTCTCGGTGTGGAGCAGGTGCTCATCACCGGTCGTATCGTCCAGCGGGAATCCGGCCAGGTAGTTGCGTACACCGTTCTTGACAATAATCGGCGCCGGGCGTTCGCCCAGGTAACCAATCATCGGCAGTTCTTCGGCCCAGATGTCCAGAATCTGGTGGAACATCGCCGTCTGCTTGTCAGCATCAGGCTCAATCTTAATGGCGTCCCAGATCTCCCAGATCGTCCAGACCCAGTGACCGGCCGGCGGCTCAACGCCAGCAGGGTTGGTGCCGCCACTATTGCGCCAGTGCGCCCAGCCAGCCGCCCACGGACGGTCGGGCTGCTCGCACGTCCAGATCGTGGGGTTGACCAACGGCACAACTGTGCGGTCGCCGCCCCACCAGGCTGCTTCGATCTCGTTGGCGCCGTGGTGCTCTTCATACAGAGAACGCTCAAAGCCCTTGTAGGTCGCTCTGACACCCACCGCCGCAAAGTACTTGATCACTTCTTGCACGGTATCTTCGTCGGTCGTACCCGGTTGTGCAGTACCTTCGATGATGAAGCTAAGGGTCTCGCCGCTGCCGTCGTTCCACAAACGGAAACCATCGCTGTCCTTTTCGGCATAGCCGGCACCGTCAAGAAGCTGGTTGGCCATATCGGGATCGTACTCGATCCAGGCGTTGGCCTGCTTGGGGTAGGCCTGTGCCGAGCTTTCCAGCGGGCTGTACTGCCGCGGCGTCATCAACCCATCCCACACCAACTCGTTAAGGGCGACCCGGTCGACCGCCACCGAAAGCGCGATGCGCACATCGCGAACGTTGAAGAACTCGTTCAAGCGCTCGTTCTTGGTCGATTGGTTGAGCTGAATGGCAGAGTGGCCGGAGGCCGAGCCTAGGAATACCTTGTAGTCCCCGTTCTCTTCGTTTTCCTTGTAGAGCGTGAAGTTGCCGATATTGACGTGACGGGCCTGGAAGTCGATCTCGCCGTTGATGATCCGCAGGTCGAAGACGTCATTCGTTTCGAACAAACGATGCGCGACATCGTCAATGTAGGGCAGTTGTTTGCCGTCGGAGTCGACGCCGAAGAAGTAGGGGTTCCGCTCCATCAGGAAGAGCTCGTTCGAAAGCTCATTCTTGGAGATCCAGGGGCCGATGCTCGGCAAATCCGGGTTCAGGTACCACCACCTTCGATCGGTATAGTACTCTTCCCAGCTGTTGAAGCCGGCCTCTTCGACCTGTGCCTGCAGCGCATCCTGATCGTCAGTCAGCTCCATGTGGAACTGCTGCAGGTAGTGGCCGGGCAGGTAGAGATTTCTGGTCTGGCGGCCAAGACGGAAAACATACAGCGGGTTGGGCAGCTTGAACTTGAAGGTTACAGTGGAGTCATCGACGACTTCGAGCTCCATCGGCGTGCGCTCGGCACCCTCGACCCAAGTGCCGCCAATGCTGGGCGAAATCGTGGTATTGGTCTCGTCCTCCTCCCACCACCAGCGGATTGCCTCGGTGGTGAACGGTGTGCCGTCGGACCAGCTCATGCCCTCGCGCAGGTGGAAGGTCCACTCGGAGGCGTCATCGTTGATCTCCCACGACTCGGCCATGCGCGGCTGCATGTTCAGGTTCTGGTCATACCAGGACAGTCCGCGGTCCTGCATCTTGGTCGGACCCCAGCGGTCGGAGACGCCCTTGAAACCGCGGCGGAACGAGCCGCCGTAGTTGCCGTTCGTCTCAGCAACCGGCATCACCATCGGGTTGACCGGCAAGCGCTCGTCTACTGGCGGAAGGTCGCCGCTGGCCACCATCTCAGCCAGCATCGGCGCTTCACTGTATTGGGACGATGAAGCCGCTGCAGCAGAGTCGGACGACTCGGCAGCCGCGGAGTCGGCAGGTGCCTCTTCCATCGGCTCCGGTTCGCCGCTCGCGCCGCAGGCCACGGCCACCGCGCCCGCAGCGGTCACGGCCGAAACGCGCATAAACTCGCGTCGGGAAATCGGTGAAGGCTTGAATCTTCTCATCTCTTTCTCTCCTTGGTGAATGAAAATGAGGTACTGCAGTGCGCAGCGGTCAGCGGCCAGTTCGAGCAGGACTGGCCGCTGACCGCTGGACACTACCGCACGACGCCATCCTCCGGCACAAGCCAGGGCGGATGCGGAAGATGCCGCTCGCTCAGATGGCTGGCGTAAAGAAAACGGTACACATCACTGATATAAAACTGCGGGTATCGCTTGGGGGGCAACGATTCCAGGAACTTGTCGTGAACCATCTCTGCCATCTGTTCGCTCATACCGGCGCTCACTTCAAAATCGAAATAGATGGCCAGATCCTTGGACGGGTCTTCAATTACCCGTTTTACACCGAACGATTCCGGGTACTTGTGCGCCGGCGAGTCCCTCTCCATCAGGAACGTGCCCATCGCAGCCGAATGGATATGTGGCTTATGCTGGTACAGAAAGTTGACCGTCTCCTGCGCGTCCTCGATCGTCTCGCCGGGAAATCCGAAAAAGAAAAATGTATGATTCCAGATTCCGGCTGTCGAGCTCTCCTTCAATATCCTGCTCATGTGCGGCAGTTGCGTGCCCTTGATCATGTGGTCGATAATCGCCGCCGACGCACTCTCCAAACCGAACAGGATCATCCGGCATCCGCCCGCCTGCATGTCCTCCAGCAGCTGCCCCGAGATCACCTTCTCAAAGCGTACGCAGCCTCCCCAATGCATCGTCTCGGGACGCTGACGCATAATCTTAGAGAGATCGCGCAAATTTCGCGGCGTGACCGCCTCGTCCGAAAAGAAAATATGCTTCACCCCGTACTTATCGTGCAGTTCCAGCATCTGATCCGCCAACTGATGGGCCCGCAGCTGGCTGAACGACTCCGGCTCGCCGTAGCCTACGTTACAGAAAGCGCACTTGCCGAAATAGCAGCCCCGCGCCGTCAACAAGGGCAGCGCCAACTCCGGCGCCAGATAGCGGTCCAGCGGCAGCCCGTCGAAGTCCGGTATCGGCAGATTGGCAATCTTCTCCGGCTCCTTGCGCTCATTGACCCGGATCCTGTTGCCATCTTTGTAAACCAGGTTGGGAATGTCGGCCAGGCTCTCCTCAGCCGCAACCGCCTTTGCCAGCTGCAGCAGCGGTACCTCACCGTCGAATACGATCGCACTGTCGATCAGCTCGAAAATCGCCGGCGCGTCCGGCAACTGCGCCCGCAGCATACTGACGTGCGGCCCGCCCACCGTCACATGGCAATCCAGCCCAGCCTCTTTGACCAGATATGCTGCCGTCAAACCAGGTAGCAACTGCGCCATTGATGGGATTGAGATGCCGACAACGTCCGGCCGTTCCCGCACAATATCGGGCAACAGAAGGCGCCGGTATATGTCGAGAAACATGTTGTGCTGGTCATCAGCCACGCCGTGGAGCAGAAAGCGGCTGTTGTCGGAAGGACCGGCCGCGTCATAGCCCTGGAAATGGAGGCTGGCCGGGTAAAAGGGAAGATTCGCAATCTCCAGGCAATCAAGCAGCGTACCGAGCAGTTCCAGGCCAATCGGACCATCGTAAAATGCGGATGAGCGAATCCCCGCTTTGGCGCGCTCTACCTGTTTGGCCAAACGCGGGCCTTCTTCCAATGCCCAGCTGATTCTGTCAGGGCTTGCCTTCTCAGGCCCCGGCATCTGCCTTTGCCCTGATGCCGCAGGAGCCATCGATTCCTTCTGTATGCTCCGCAGAC
The DNA here is from genome assembly GCA_965116395.1 of Caldilineaceae bacterium. Lineage (GTDB taxonomy): Bacteria > Chloroflexota > Anaerolineae > Caldilineales > Caldilineaceae > Bin5. The sequence continues at coordinate 1,176,963 of OZ220684.1, read as the reverse complement.
GCGCCAGCGCCCCTGTCAAATAGCGCCGGCTCAATATCTCGTCAAAGACCTCCACATTCAAATCGCGCTGAATTACCTCGACCCCGCTCTGACGCAGATAGGCCGCCAGCGTTGGCAAGGCCAGATGCGGCATCGTCGGCGTCCAATTGGGCGGGAAGAGCAGCATCACCTTCGGCCGGTGAACCCCGTTCCCCAGGACGTCAGCTTGCTCGCCCGCCATCAGGCCAAATGCTTCCAAATCGATATTCGACTGTACGCCCGGACCGTTGTTACTGTCCATTATTGGCCGCTGCTTTCTTTTGGTCTAATTCCATATCACACATCGCGTGCTCGCCTGACGAACTGCTTCTTGCTGGTCCCAGACTCCGGAAATCAAGCAACACTTACACACGCAGCGCATTAAATCGTGGCCTTTCAGGCTACACGACCCCAGTCAGTTCCAACTCGCCTGCATAGTGGCAGCGCACGAAATGGCCCTGTTCCATCTCCCGCAACTCAGGCGTCTCCTCCATACAGCGGTCGTTGTCGTTATAGAGGCATCGCGGGTGAAAGTAGCAGCCGCTCGGCGGGTTTGCCGGGTCCGCCACGTCACCCTCCAGCACGATCGGCTCCGCCCTGTCGCGGGGGTCCGGCTTCGGCACCGAGGACAGAAGGGCTTCCGTATAGGGATGCTGAGGGTTGCGGTAAAGTACCTCTGTGCGCGCGCTTTCCACAAGCATACCCACATACATTACCGCCACCCGGTCGCTGATATGTTCCACCACGCTCAAATCGTGCGCGATGAACAAATACGTCAGGTCAAACTCTTCCTGCAAATCCTGTAGCAGGTTGAGAATCTGGGCCTGCACCGACACATCGAGCGCCGAAACCGGCTCGTCGAGAACGATCAGTTGCGGGTTCAACGCCAACGCGCGCGCCACGCCGATTCGCTGCCGCTGACCGCCGCTGAAGGCGTGCGGGTAGCGATTCAGATACTCGGGCCGCAGGCCCACAACCCGCAACAGCTCCGACACCCGGTCCTCCAGCTCCTGCCCCTTTGCGATATCGTTAACCAGCAACGGCTCGCCCACATTCTGCAGCAGGTTCATGCGCGGATTCAGTGACGAATAGGGGTCCTGAAAGACCATCTGCATATTACGCCGCAACCGTTTCAACTGCTGGTTGTCCACCGTGGCCATATTGACTGGCCCGAGTTCCTGGTCGTCAAACCAGATATCGCCCGCAGTGGGGGGAAAGGCGTGCATGATCAACCGCCCTGTCGTCGTTTTGCCGCAGCCGCTCTCTCCCACCAGACCTAAAGTCTCCCCGGGCCGCACGTAGAAGCTCACCCCGTCAACCGCTTTCACCTGCCCGACCGTGCGCGAGAAGAAGCCTTTCTGAATGGGGAACCACTTCCTCAGCTCGTAGACCTCAAGAAGTGCATCGTGGCGTCGTGTGCTGATCTCTGCCTGTTCAGTTTCGCCTTCTGTCTGTTCAATTTCAGCTACAGACTCGTTGTCGTTCTGAGACAAAGCGCTACCTCCTGCGAAATATGTTACCGGCTGGAAGAGGGCATTCCCCTGTACAGGCCCAGCCTGCACAGCCTTTCAAAATAGAAGAAAATCTCTGATTTCTGTAAAGTAAAGCGCTGCCGCGGAGAATCCTATCAACGTCAATTGGACGGACAGTACGGTCAGCAACGCGCCGAAATGTCGGCCATCGCGCCGTGAGCGGCGCAGATAGCCTTCGACCAGGAACATGCTCACGATCAATGCCATTCCCAAAAGAAAGATCGACCACAACCTGTAAGCACGCAAATGCCATGGATTTACACGCAGAAAAAGAACAACCTCCAGGACCTCATGCAGCAGCAAAATGAGCCCAAGCCCCAATGCAAAACAAAAAAACCAGAGCAGGTAGTGGATGACCTGCTTACCGGCTTGCCTGAAGACATCAAAAACAGATTCAGTTTCCGAGGGTAATCTGTCCATAGACACGAATATGTGAAAACTTAAGACAACATTCAAGTATGCGGGAAAGGCAAATCGGATTGTAATCGAAAAGGTGGGATAAAGCCAATCTTCAGCGCAGTCAAAGTGCAACGCAGTTAATCTGAAAAGGTAACTACGCAGCCGCAACTGCTTCGCCAACCCGTACGAGGCGAGCAAAGGCGTTCTTTCTCCCCTCATTGTTGTATTTTGGGCGGTCGGCCGCAAGCGGCCTCCCTTGTGCAGGGGCTGCGCCCCCGCAACGCCCCCCTACAAAACCATCCCTCACCGACCGTGTGTACTCTTCCCCAGCATCGTGTCTGGCGAACGGAGTCTACCCCCCACTTGCCGCCTCAACCCACCGACCATCGACCGCTAATCTCCGGTGTTCCCCTGACGACTGGTGTTCCACTGAAAACTAAAAACTGACTACTAAAAACTGCAGTTCCGACCGTGTGTGTTCATTCCAGCAGCGTATCTAGCCAACAGTGTCTCCTCCCCCACTTGCCGCCTCAACCCACCGACCATCGACCGCTAATCTCCGCTGTTCCCCTGACGACTGGTGTTCCACTGAAAACTAAAAACTGCAGTTTCGAACGTGGCTGCCGCCAACCGAATACGCAATCAGATAGCCTGAATGGCGGCAAGGATAAGGGGCTTGTCAAGATAGGCACTGTATATGGCTTAGCAGTTACTCAAAAACTAAGAACTGACCTTCGAAAGTCGGCCCGCCGGCCTTGCAAATGCCCTGCCCTACCATTCACACATAAAGGTACCCCTCCATTTGACAATCACATGATCCTGATCTAAACTCCCGCCACCCCCAAACCTCTATGGAAAGCCTTCTCTGTATTTCAGAGGAAGTCATCATTACATGGCAAGGAGAACTTCTATGCAGCGAACAAGATCAGATAGGAATCCGATCCGTCTCTTGGCTGTCCTGCTCGTCGCTACTCTTACGATTGGCATCCTGGCCGCATGCGGTGGCGCCGCGCCGGCCGAATGGGCTGCCCCTGCCGACAGTGCAGAATCGGCTGATTCCGGCAGCGACGATGGCATGGCAGAAGCCGATGACGGTGTCAGCACCCACCAGGCTCCCGCGTTACAGGAAATGGTGCGCAACGGCGACCTGCCGCCGCTCGCAGAGCGCCTGCCGGTCAATCCCGCTGTTGTCGAGCCGGTCGAAAGCATCGGCCAGTACGGCGGCACCTGGAATACCGCCCTGGTCGGCGGCTCCGATACCGCCTGGCTCGTACGTACCGTCAGCTACATCCACCCAATGGGCTGGACGCCGCAGTGGGACGGCCTCGTTCCCAATGCAATTGAAGATGTCATCGCCAGCGCGGACGCCAGCGAATACACCTTCCTCTTCAGAGAAGGACAGAAATGGTCCGACGGCGCCCCATTTACAGCCCACGACCTGGCTTTCTGGTGGAATGACCAGATTCTGAATGAAGAACTAAGCCCAGGCGGGACGCCCGGCTGGATGCGGGCAGGTGAAGCCGACGCTACCTTCGAGGCAGTCGACGACCACACGCTGAAGATCACCTTCGACGCACCGAACGGACTGTTCCTGCAGAATCTGGCGACACCGGGCGGTAGCATCTTCACACGTGTGCCGATGCACTATTGCTCCCAGTTCCACGCCGATTACAACACCGACAATCTGGATGCCCTGATCGCTGACAACAACGCCAACGACTGGGTGCATCTCTATCAAATGAAATGCTCCAGCGTGCCCGGCACACCTTCCGACTCCCGTTGGTTCAATGCCGACCTGCCCACGCTCATGCCGTGGAGAGTCGCGGTGGCCTACGGTGAGGGCTCGCAGATGATTCTGGAGCGCAATCCCTACTTCTGGAAAGTCGATACCGAAGGCAACCAGTTGCCTTACATCGATCGCGTTGTATATGACATCCTCGAAGATCGGGAAGTCCTCCTCCTCAAGGTGCTGAACGGCGAAATCGACATGATGAGCCGCCATTTCAACACCAACGACAACAAAGCGGTCATCGCCGACAATCGCGAACCCGGCGAGTATCAGTTCTTCGAAACACGCAGCATCGGCAATACCACCGGGCTCCACTTCAACCTGACCCACAAAGATCCTCGCTTGCGGGAAATCTTCAACGACAAGAACTTCCGTATTGCCATGTCCCACTGCCTCAACCGCCAGGAGATCATCGATGTGTTGTACATCGGTCAGGGCGAACCGATGCAGAGCGCTATTCCCAAGGACATGACCGAGTTCTACGATGAAGAGTGGTATTCGCTCTATACTGAGTTCGATCAGGATCTGGCGCATCAGTTCCTGGCCGATGCTGGTATGACCGAGCGCGACGCCGACGGCTACTTCCTCGGTCCGGATGGTGAGCCTCTGTCATTCGTTGTGCAGGCCACCGAAGCCTTTGGCTTCCATGACCGCGCCGAAATGGTAGTGAACCAGTTTCAGGACTGCGGTGTCAATGCCCAGTTGAGCATTATCGACCGTACGCTGCTCTACCAGCGCAAAGATGCCAACGAACATGATGTCCACGTCTGGGGCGCTGCCACCGGCCCGCAGATCTTCCTCGATCCGCGTCACTTCTTCCCCTTCAGCGGCGAGTCCACCTTCGCCCAGTCGTGGGTAACCTGGCGCACCAACCCCAGCGGCGCTGGCGCCATGACGCAGCCGGAAGAACCGCCGGACATCGTCAAGCACCAGATGGACCTGTACGCGCAGATTATATCTTCGGGCGACCAGGCCAGACAGAATGAGCTGATGAAAGAAATTCTGGCGATTGCGAAAGATCAGTTCTACGTGATCGGCATCTCATCCAGCCCTGCTGGCTACGGCATCGTAAAGGACACATTCCATAACGTGCCTACGTCCATGCCGGGTTCGTGGCAGTACCCGACACCCGCACCGACGCAGCCGGAACAGTTCTGGATCAGTGGAGAGTAAGTAGAAAAAAGAGAGGAGTGAGAATTTTCTCACTCCTCTCTTCGTCGCCCCCGCCGGTTGTGCAATACAAGCAAGCCGGCGGCGGCAAGAGTCGCCTGGGACCGGTAGTCAGTGGTCGGTAACGACACAGACCGCCGGTTTCTGGCCCTTGACAGCCGCGAGGTCAGAGGATGCTTCAGTTTCTTTTGCGCCGTCTCCTGTACATGATCCCGACTCTGATCGCGATCTCAATCGTCGCCTTCGTCATTATTCAGTTGCCCCCAGGTGACTTCCTGACAACAATGGTGGCCTCGATGGCGGCGCAGGGTGAAGACATGGATCTATCCGCCATGCGCGCCCTGGAAGAACAGTACGGGCTCGGACAGCCAGTCCACATCCAATATCTGAAATGGATGCAGGGAATCCTCTTCAGAGGAGATTTTGGCGACTCCTTCGGCTGGAACAAGCCCGTCTCCGACCTGGTGTGGAGCCGCCTGGCCTTGACGTTCGTCCTGTCCCTCGCAAGCCTGCTATTCGTCTGGGCTGTGGCATTCCCTATTGGCATCTATTCCGCGGTCAAGCAGTATTCTATCGGCGACTATTTCGCGACCTTCGTAGGCTTCCTTGGCTTGGCCACGCCCAATTTTCTGTTGGCGCTCATCCTGATGTATATCGCCTTCAAATTCTTCAATCAGAGCGTGGGCGGGCTTTTCTCGCCAGAATATACCGAAGCCCCCTGGAGTTGGGGCAAGGTTGCCGATCTCTTTGCCCACCTGTGGGTGCCGGTTGTAATCATCGGCACCGCCGGCACCGCCAGCCTCATCCGCATCATGCGCGCCAACCTGCTCGACGAACTCCGTAAACCCTATGTGGTGACCGCGCGCGCCAAAGGTCTGCCGGAGTGGCGACTGCTGTTCAAGTACCCGGTACGGATCGCACTCAATCCGTTCATCAGCACGGTGGGGTGGGTGTTGCCAACGCTGGTATCGGGCGCGGCAATCGTATCGATCGTGTTGAGTTTGCCAACAACCGGCCCGCTATTGATCCGCGCGCTCTTGCAGCAGGACATGTATTTGGCCGCCAGCTTCATCATGTTGTTGAGCATTTTGACGGTGATCGGCACGTTGGTGTCCGATCTCTTGCTGGCGTGGCTGGATCCACGCATCCGCATGGAGTAACGTGGCAGCCGCAGGTTTCGGGGTGCCCCTGCCTGCACTGCAATTGATCTTTGAAGGAAAACGCTATGGCGGTAACAGACGTAAAAACGCTGTCCCCGGAGGCCGTCGCCCCGGGAGCAGCAGAAGCCGAAATAGAGAGCAGTGTCTCCGTTGCCTCGCAATGGCAGTTGATGTGGTGGAAATTCCGCAAACATCGCATGGCAATGGCCGGTGGAATCGTCACTCTGATCATCTACGCCATCGCACTGTTTGTTGAGTTTCTGGCTCCTTCAAGCCCTGGCGTGATTCGCGCCGACTACACCTGGGCCCCCCCGCAGCGACTGCATTTCCTGCGTCAGACCGAAGACGGCATGCGCTGGGACCCCTACGTAAACGGCTATAAGGTCGAGATCGATCAGGAAGCGCTCAAACGAACCTTTGTCATCGACGAAGAGCAGATCGTTGATGCTGGTTTTTTCGTCAAAGGTGAACCCTACAAAATGTGGGGTCTGTGGGAAATGGACCTGCATTTCGTCGGTTCCACCGATCCGGAGGTGCCAATCTATTTTCTCGGCGCGGATCGCATGGGCCGCGACCTGCTGAGCAGCATGATTTACGGCACCCGCGTCTCGATGTCGATCGGCCTGCTCGGTGTCATTATGAGTTTCTTCCTCGGCATCATGTTGGGCGGCGTCTCCGGCTTTTACGGCGGCACCGTCGATAACCTCATCCAGCGCGTCATCGAGTTCATCCGCTCGATTCCGACCATCCCACTCTGGATGGGCCTGGCCGCCGCCCTGCCGACCGACTGGCCGCCGCTGCGCATCTATTTCGGCATTACCATAATCCTTTCCTTCATCGGTTGGACAGGTCTGGCCCGCGTCGTGCGCGGCCGCTTTCTTTCTCTGCGCACCGAGGACTTTGTAATGGCCGCCCGCCTCGATGGCGCCAGCGAGGTGACAACCATCTGGCGCCACATGGTTCCTTCCTTCTTCAGCCACATCATCGCTTCGCTCACACTCTCCATTCCGGGCATGATTCTGGCCGAAACGTCGCTCAGCTTCTTGGGCCTGGGCCTACGCAGACCGGTAGTGAGCTGGGGCGTACTCTTGCAAGAGGCGCAGAACATCCGCTCCGTCGCCACCGCCCCCTGGCTGCTGATTCCAGGGCTGGCCGTACTGGTCGCAGTTCTTGCGCTCAATTTCTTCGGTGACGGTCTGCGCGATGCCGCCGACCCCTATAACCGCTAACCGCCGTGGCCGGTAGCCAGTGCTCCGTGCCCTCTGGGTTCACTGACCTCTGACCACTATCAAATGACGTTCCATGGAATCGCCCATTCTGATTGAAATAAAAAATTTAAAAACCCACTTCTACCTTGACGAAGGCACTGTCCAGGCCGTCAACGGTGTCGACTTTACCATCCACCAGCATAGGACTCTGTGTGTGGTAGGCGAGAGCGGCTGCGGCAAGAGTGTCACCGCACGCTCCATTTTGCAGATTGTCGATCAGCCGGGTCGCATCGTCGAGGGGGAGATCCTCTACCATCGTCCCGATCGCTTAGCGGTTCCCGGTCGTAGGGAAGCGATGAACGGTGAGACTGGCTCCAACGACAGTGAGACGACAGAAATCATCGATCTCGCCGCACTGAATCCCCGCGGCAGGGAGATTCGAGAGATTCGCGGCCAGGACATCTCGATGATCTTCCAGGAGCCGATGACATCGCTCAGTCCCATCCATACCGTCGGCAACCAAATTACTGAAGCCATCAAACTACATACCGACCTTGCCGACGAGGATGCCAAAGAGCATACTATTGAACTGCTGCGCAGGGTCGGCATTCCTCGCCCGGTTGATCGTTTCGACACCTATCCTTTCGAGCTTAGTGGCGGCATGCGCCAGCGAGTGATGATCGCAATGGCCCTCTCCTGCAACCCCGCTCTGCTCATCGCCGACGAACCGACCACCGCCGTCGATGTCACCACCCAGGCCCAGATCCTCGAGCTGCTGGAAGAGCTCCAGAATGAGTTTGGCATGGCTATTATGCTCATCACCCATGATCTGGGCGTCGTAGCCGAAATGGCCGACGACGTCGTCGTCATGTATTTGGGCCAGGTCGTGGAGCGGGGGGACGTAGACTCGATCTTTCACGATCCCAAGCATCCCTATACACAGGCCCTGCTTAAGTCGATCCCCCGACTGGGGATAAGTCGAAACCTGCAGCGGCTTGATTCGATTCGCGGCATGGTTCCCGATCCCTACAACCGGCCATCCGGCTGTAAATTCGGGCCGCGCTGCGATCACTTCATGCCCGGCCGCTGCGACGCTGTCAACCCGCCTGCCATTCAACTGGAGGGCCAGCGCGAGGTTAACTGCCTATTGTACGAAGATGAGCAGGCGTGAGCGGCGGTTTCCCCGGAATCGCGGGAACTAGGTGATCAGGGTCAACATACTGCACCGATTGAAATGAAACGCCACAGGATTCTATGAACGCACAATCGACGAACGGCTTGCAAAGCTCCACCTCAGAAAACGGCAGCGCGGCTGCTGAGAATGTCCTGCTGGATGTCAGGAATCTGCAAAAGTGGTTTCCGATCACGGCCGGTTTTTTCCGGCGCACCGTCGGTCATGTCAAGGCGGTCGATGATATTTCCTTCCAGGTCTTGCAGGGTGAGACGGTGGGCCTGGTAGGGGAGAGCGGCTGCGGCAAGACGACTGCCGGCCGCTGCATTCTGCGCGCCTACGACCTGACCGGCGGTCAGATCCTGTTCCACGATCATGATGGTGAAATGGTCGACCTCGCGCCCCTGTCCAACAATGAGATGAAGCCGTATCGCCAGCAGGTGCGCATGATCTTTCAGGATCCGTTTAACTCTCTCAATCCCCGCATGCCAGTTAGCGATATCGTTGGCGACCCCCTCAGGATCAACAAGGTGGCGGCAGGCAAGGAGTTGGAGGAACGGGTGGCATCGTTGCTGGCCAAGGTCGGTCTGCGGCCAGAGTACATGCGGCGCTACCCCCATGCCTTCAGCGGCGGCGAACGCCAGCGCATCGGCATCGCCCGCGCCCTCGCGCTCGACCCCCGCCTGGTCGTGGCCGACGAGGCCGTCTCCGCCCTCGATGTTTCCGTCCGTGCCCAGATTCTCAACCTGATCAAGGATCTGCAGGAAGAGTTCGACCTGACCTATCTCTTCGTTTCGCACGACCTCAGCGTGATCGAATATATCTGCGACCGCGTAGTCGTCATGTATGTCGGCAAAATAGTGGAGGTTGCCGAAACCGAAGAACTATTCGCGCAGCCGTTCCACCCCTATACCGAGGCGTTGCTCTCCGCAGTGCCTAACCCCGACCCACGTAACAGACAGCAGAAAGCCCGCATCGTCTTGGAAGGTGATGTCGCCGACCCGGCCAATCCACCCAGCGGTTGTTACTTCCATCCTCGCTGCCGCTACGTTCAGGATCAGTGCAGCCAGGAAACGCCGGAGCTGCGCCAGATCGCGCCGGGACATTTCGCCGCCTGCCACTTTGCCGAGGAATTGACCCTGGCCGGCGTCACCGCAAGCGGAGAACTGGGATGAACTCTGTGCAAGAACAGTTCGACGCACAATCCCCCTGGCTGACCAGAGGAAAATACGCAGTCTATGTCGTCGGCTGGGTCACCTTTGTTGCCCTGGTCTTTGTGCAGGTGATGTTCATAATGTCACCAATCATTAAGATTCTAATGGAGCTCTTCGATGTCAATCGGTGGGCAAGGTCAGCGGTGCATAACTTCAGCTTTGTCATTCTGGGTCTTATCGGCCTCAGCATGGTCATTGTTGTCGAAAACTATCTTCGTGTAGCCGTTCCGCAGAATCTTCTTTTGCGCCGTATGACGACTGCTCTTGGCTCCGTACTCATTCTCGTGGTGGCATCGCTCGCCTTCCACCAGTTTCTGATCTTTCTGTTGACGAGGTAAAGGATTCGAGGTCGGCAAACCGTCGACGCCCGCTGTACCATCGCAGTTTCCGCCCAATGATGCGGCGAAAAGTCATTTTGTTTTTGCCCTGCCAGCGGGTATACTTCTGCCAACGCTGGAGTGTTCCCCCTTTCCGGTGGCCCGCGTTGTGGCATAACTCAACCATAGACTGAAATCTTTCAATTTAGGCATCGAGGTAGTATCTTCCTTCAGCCATTCCCACGTAAGGAGACGACTGTATGAAAGGCTTGAAGTTATCAAAACCTGACGTTTCGCGTCGCGAGTTTGTGCAACTGTCAGCATTGGCAGGCGCCGGCACGGTCCTTGTCGCCTGCGGTGCAGGCGGAGCGCCCGCCGCCGAAGCCCCAATGGAAGAGGCGCCGGCCGAATCTGCCGCCGAAGCCGCACCCGATTCAGGCTCCATGTTCAACGAGGCCCCGCGACTTGCCGAAATGGTCGCCAATGGCGAACTGCCTCCCGTTGACGAGCGCTTGCCCGTGAGCCCGCTGGTGCTTGAGGGGCTCGACGGTGTCGGCAACTACGGCGGCCTCTGGCGCGCCGGCCGCCGCGGCCAGGCCGACCACTTCGCCGTCAACCAGGTCATCATCCGCGGCGCCTTGTCGATCAACCAGGAACTGACGATCAACCCCATGGTTGCCGAATCCTGGTCGGTCAGCGACGATGCCACCGAGTTCACCTTCAATCTGCGCGAAGGCATGAAATGGTCGGACGGGGCGCCATTCACATCGGCCGATATCAGGTTCTGGTTTGACGAAGAGATGCACAACGAGGAGCTGACACCGGTTTTCCCGGCCTGGCTCACCAGCGTCGTCGACGGCGAAAATGTGCCCGCAGAACTGTCTACACCCGATGACACGACCGCAACCTTCAAGTTCGCCAGCCCCAACGCGCTTTTCCACTACAGCGCCGGCATCCTTCTCTCCTTCCCTGTCCGCTCCGCCGAGTACATGAAACAGTTCCACCCCGACCATACCGACGACCCGGCCGCGCTCGACCAGATGATCGCCGACGCCGACCTGGAACTGTGGACCGACCTGTATGTCGACAAACGCAGCGGCCGCCACGAGAATCCCGAATCGCCGATGCTCTGGCCCTGGACGGTCAATACAGATTTCACCGAGCCGCTTGTAACCGCCACCCGCAACCCCTATTTCTGGGCAGTGGACACGGACGGCAACCAGCTCCCCTACATCGACGACCTCACCTTCCGCCAGTTCACCGACCCCGACGTCTACGCGCTCTGGTGCATCAACGGCGAGATCGACTGCCAGTCCCGTCACGTGCGCAATACCGACATCACCGTCCTCAAGGAAAACGAAGAAGCCGGCGACTACAAGCTCCAGATTTGGCGCCGCACCGCCGTCTACGGTCTGCACCTCAACATGACCGCCAAAGAACCCCGCCTGCGCGAACTCTTCCAGGCGCGCGACTTCCGCATCGCCTGCTCGATCGGCGTTGACCGCGACGCCATCAACGAGCTCGTCTTCGACGGCACCGCCACCAACATGCAGTACGGCCCGCCCGTCGAATCACCCCTCTACGTCGAAGAACTGAACAACGCCCACCTTGAATACGACCCGGACCAGGCCAACGCCCTCATCGACGGTCTCGGCTACATCGATCGCGACGATGAAGGTTATCGCGTCTGGAAGGACGGCAGTGGAGAACGCATCCGCTGGACCATGCTGGGCGGTCCCACAGTCACCGACAACGACCAGCTGCTCATAGATTACATCACTGAAATGGGCTTCGAGATCAACTACCGCGGCGCCGAACGCGCCCTCGCCCAGGAGCTCGACCGCAACAACGACATCGAGGCCAGGACCACCTTCATGGACCGCAACCTCATCCCCCTCGCCGACCCCGTAATCTGGATCAACCGCGCCAACACCGAGCGCCCCTGGGGCAACGCCTGGCAGATGTGGTCCGTCAACCCCGACAACCCCATCGGCGAGCCGCCGCCCGACGGTCACTGGCAATGGGACCTCTGGCGCATCTGGGACGAGATCCGCGTAACCGCCGACGGCGACAAGCAGAATGAGCTGTTCAAGGAGATCCTCCGCATCTGGGGCAGAGAGTTGCCCACAGTCGGCTACTTCGGCGAACTGCCCCGACCGGTCGTCGTCCGCAACGGCTTCAAGGGCATCCACGCCGGCTACCCCTGGGACTGCTGCCGCGGCGTCTACGAGCACATCATCGACAACGCCACCTGGTACTGGGAAGATCCGGAAAACCATATGTAAGTCACACAGTGCAAAAGGGAGTGGGAAGAATCTCTTTTCCCACTCCTCGATTTAGCCTTCTTTCACAGACAAGGAGACAAGTATGAGGAGTCTTAAGATTCCCAAGAACGATGTGTCGCGACGTGACTTTATGCGCGTCTCGGCGATGGCGACGGCGGGCACAGTCCTCGTCGCCTGCGGCGCAGGTGGAGAACCAGCAGCCGACGCGCCGATGGAAGAGGCACCGGCTGAGTCAACCGATTCCGGCGCGTCCGATATGCCGGCATCGCAGTACAACGAAGCGCCGCGTCTGGCCGAAATGGTTGCCAACGGCGAACTGCCGCCCGTTGACGAGCGTGTGCCCGTCAACCCGCTTGTGCTGGACGGGCTGGACGGCATCGGCAACTACGGCGGCCTCTGGCGCGCCGGTTTCCGCGGCCAGGCCGATCACTTTGCCCTCAACCAGGTGATCATCCGCGGTATCCTGTCGATTAACCAGGAACTCACCGTCAACCCAATGATCGCCGAGTCCTGGTCGGTCAGCGACGACGCCACCGAGTACACCTTCAACCTGCGCGAGGGGATGAAGTGGTCGAGCGGCGAACCCTTCAACAGCGCCGACTTCGTATTCTGGTTCGAAGAGGAAATCAAAAACGAGACGCTCACCCCCGTCTTCCCCGGTTGGCTGACCAGCGCAGTCGACGGCGAGAATGTGCCGGTGGAGCTGTCCGCGCCCGACGACACGACCGTCGTCTTCAAGTTCGCCGGCCCGAGCGCCCTCTTCCATTTGGAAGGCGGCGTCGTTTTGAGCAGCCCCGTGCGTTCTGCCGCCTACATGAGTCAGTTCCACCCCGACCACACCGATGACCAGGGCGCGCTTGACCAGAAGATCGCCGACGCCGGCCTCGACAACTGGACGGAACTCTACACCGACATGCGCAGCGGCCGCCACGAAAATCCCGATTGCCCCATGCTGTATCCGTGGATTCTGCAGAGCGACTACACCGAAGAAATTGTCAACTGCACCCGCAACCCCTACTTCTGGGCAGTGGATACGGCTGGCAACCAGCTTCCCTACATCGACGACCTCTCCTTCCGCCTCTTCAACGACTCTGACGTCCACGCACTGCGGCTCGTCAACGGCGAGATTGACTGCCAGTCACGCCACATCCGCAACACCGACCTCACCGTCCTCAAAGAGAACGAGGAGAAAGGCGACTACGTTATCCAGTTCTGGCGATGGACCGCTGTCTATGGTGTCCATTTCAACATGACCACCAACGACGACCGCCGCCGCGAACTCTTCCAGGAGCGCGACTTCCGCATTGCCGTCTCCTTGGGCTTCAACCGCGATGAGGTCAGAGAACTGATCTACGATGGGCTCGGAACCAATATGCAGTACGGCCCCCCCGTCGAGTCGCCTGTGCATTCCGAAAAACTCAGCAACGCCTACCTTGACTACGATCCCGACGCGGCCAATGCACTGCTCGACGGTCTTGGCTACGCCGAAAAGGACGACGATGGTTACCGCCTTTGGAAAGATGGCAGCGGTGAGCGCATCAGCTGGACCATGTTGGGCGGCGCCGAACTAACCGACCTCACCCAGACCTTCATCGACTATCTGACCGACCTGGGTCTCGAGGTCAACTATCGCGGCGTCGACCGCTCGCTCAGCATCGAGCTCCATCAGTCCAACGACGTCGAGTGCACCACCTCCTTCATGGATCGCAACCTCGTCCCGTTGGCCGACCCGCAGATCTGGGTCAAGCACCGCAACATCAACGACCGTCCTTGGTGCAACGCCTGGACCGCCTGGAAGCTCGATCCCACCAATCCCATCGCCCAGGAGCCGCCCGCCGGCCACTGGATCTGGACCATCTGGGATCTATGGGACGAGATTCGAGCCACCGCCGGCGAAGAAGCGCAGGCAGATCTCTTCAAGCAGATCCTCGACATCTGGTCCGAAGAGCTGCCTTCAGTCGGCTTCTTCGGTGAGCTGCCCCGCCTGGTCATGGTCAAGAACGGCTTCAAAGGCATCCATGCCGGCAACCCGTGGGACTGCTGCCGCGGCGTCTACGAGCACATCATCGACAACGCCACCTGGTACTGGGAAGATCCCGAAAATCATATGTAGAGTAAAGTGAATCTTGGCTAGTGGATAGTTGGCCTCCAGGGCCGCTATCCACTAGCCACTGTCCACTAACCATTGGGGTTCCTCATGTTCTCATACATCCTCGGCCGGTTTGCCGTGATGATTCCGACCCTCTTCGTGATTTCCATTGTCACCTTCATCATCATCCAGCTTCCGCCCGGCGATTATCTGACCACCTATGCCGCGCAGTTGCGCGAACAGGGCGATGAGGTCGACGAGGTGCTGATGGCCAGGTTGGAGCGGCGTTACGGCCTCGGCCAGCCCCAACACATCCAGTACCTTAAATGGATTTCGGGCATCCTCCTGCGCGGCGACTGGGGCGAGTCGATGTTGTTCCAGAAACCGGTCGAGGATCTGATCTGGAACCGGCTCGGCCTGACTTTCATACTCTCGTTTACAACCCTGCTGTTCGGCTGGCTGGTCTCGATTCCATTAGGAGTCTATTCGGCAACGCACCAGTACTCGGTGATCGACTATATCGTCACCGCGCTTAACTTCATTGGCAAAGGTCTGCCCGAGTTCATGCTCGCCCTTGTGATCATGTGGCTGGTCACGAGCTATTCGGACATGAGCGTAGGCGGACTGTTCAGCCCTGAATATATGGACGCGCCCTGGACTTTCGCCCGGCTTTGGGACCTATTGGCCCATGTCTGGATCCCGATCGTGATCCTGGCGGTGGGCAGTACCGCCAATGGCATCCGCATCACCCGCGCCAATCTGCTCGACGAACTGAACAAACCCTATGTCGAGACAGCGCGCGCCAAAGGTGTCAAAGAGACTAAGCTAATCTGGAAATACCCGACGCGCGTTGCCCTGAACCCCTTCTTCAGTACAGTTGGCTGGTCACTGGCAGATTTGATTTCGGGCACAACCATCGTGGCCATCGTGCTGAGTTTGCAGACGACCGGCCCGATGCTTTTCACGGCGCTGATCAACCAGGATATGTTTTTGGCAGGCAGCTTCATCATGATGCTTAGCGTGCTGACAGTCATCGGCACCCTGCTTTCCGACCTGCTGCTGGCATGGGTTGATCCCCGCATCCGCTTGGAAGAGGCAGGATAGTCACTCCATTGACTGCCGCTTTGCTGCTGGAGCGTAAGTGTCGATTACAAGAACCCTTCGCAATCTGAGCGCTAAGACATGGACCGGAACTAACGATGACGACTGGGGAACAACGACCAACTACTTTTGAAGACGAACCGGAAGAAGAGCGTTACCTGGAGACTCGGACAGACGAGGCCAATATCGCTGTCGCCTCCTTTTGGCAGTTGATCTGGTGGCGCTATCGCCGCCATCGCGTGGCCGTGTTCTGCTCGTTTGTCGTACTTGTCTTCTATCTGATCGCGGCTTTCAGCGAATTCGTGGCGCCCTACGACCCGGAGGCCAAGTTCGTCAAATATAAATTGCACCCGCCGACGCCGGTTCACATCGTCGATGCCGAGGGCAACTGGCATATGCCTTTCATCTATCAGACCATTCGCGAGAGGGACCCCGAAACCTTCCGCAATACCTACCATGAGGACACGACCATCCGCCACCCCATTCGCCTCTTCCCTAAGGGCGAGGAGTACAAGCTGTGGGGTGAAGTTGCCGCGACCACGAAGCTGTTCGGCCTCGACGTTCCCCACGAAGAGCAGGGCTTCTTCCCGTTGGGCACGGACCGACTGGGACGGGACATGTTCTCCCGAGTCGCCTACGGCGCCCGCCTCTCGCTTTCCATCGGGCTCATCGGTGTAATCATCAGTCTTGTCCTCGGCATTCTCCTCGGTGGCTTGTCAGGCTACTACGGCGGCACGATCGACAATATCATCCAGCGCGTTATCGAGTTTCTCCGTTCGATTCCCTCGATTCCGCTATGGATGGGGCTCAGCGCGGCGCTGCCGCCCGGGTGGCCTATTCTCTATGTCTACTTCAGCATTACCGTTATTCTCTCCTTTATCGGCTGGACCGGTATGGCCCGCGTCGTGCGCGGCAAGTTCCTGCAGTTACGTGAGGAAGAGTTCGTCATGGCCGCACGATTTTCCGGCAGCGGCGAACTGCGCATCATCCTGCGTCATATGCTTCCCTCTTTTCTCAGCCACATCATCGCCACCATGACCCTGGCGATCCCGACCATGATTCTCAGCGAAACCGCACTCAGCTTTCTCGGTCTGGGGCTGCGGCCGCCCGCCATCAGCTGGGGCGTCCTCTTGCAAGAGGCGCAGAACATCAGCGCCGTCGCCATCGCCCCCTGGACGATGGTGGCGCCCGCCATCATGGTGGTGATTTCGGTGACTGCATTCAACTTCATGGGCGACGGCATGCGCGACGCCGCCGACCCCTACGCCACCATGTAACTGGAGTTCCTGGTTCTTAGCCTCACCTAGCCGCCCGCAGCTGGTACTGAAAACTAAAAACTGACTACTGAAAACTTAATGAAGGACCCGCGACCATGATCATCAACGGCAACGCCATTCCCGAAGTCAACCTCCGCAAAGGCTACGAGATTCGCGATGCCCAGGACCAGATCGACCATTTCGCCGAGCGCATCACCACCCCGGCCAATCCCTTCGAACCGGAAAAACATGGCGAGCAGCGCTTCTGGTACATCCTGGAAGGTGAGGCCACCGTCACCATCGATGGCAACTGCTCGACAGTCGGACCGACCGACCTGATCCTGCTCGCCCCTTGGACCGACCACAGCCTGCGCGCCGACAAATGGGTGCGCTGGATCTGCTTCGGATAACCTCTCGCGCCCAGAGCGCATCCAACCTGCACCGACAAAGGAAACGCAAACGATGCCACGCAAATTAAAGTTGGCCTTGATCGGTCTGGGCCGCCGCGGCCGCAGTTCGCACCTGCCAATCTACCCAAAATTGAAGGACGTTTTTGACTTCGTCGCCGTCTGCGACAAGGAGGAGGAGGTCCTGCGCGAAGTCGCCGCTGAGTACGGCGTCAACGCCTACACCAGCGTACGTGATCTTGTGGACGGTGAAGAGCTGGACGTCGTAGACGTAGTCGTCCCCGGCGACGCCCACCACCCCATCTGCTGCTTTCTGGCCGACGCCGGCATCAACATCATCGTCGAGACCCCGGTCTCCGTCACCCGCCCCATGACCGACATGATGATCGAAGCCGCCGCGCGCAACAACGTCAAGCTGGAGGTTGCCGAAAACTACCACCGCGTGCCCATGGCCCGCTTCCAGGCCAAAGTTATCGATTCCGGCGTCATCGGCGAGGTCGGCCGTATCTACCGCATCTTCCACGAGGGCGGCTATCACGGCATGAGCATGCTGCGCCTTCTCGCTGGCAGCCCCCCCAAGTCGATCCTCGGCGTCACCCACGTGACCGACGTCGTGCCCATCATCGACCGCATGAAACGCCATCACTCCCAGGAAAACTGCTCAACCAGCTTCCTCGAGTTCGAGAACGGCGCCGCCGCCACCATGATCTACTCCAATGTCATCCACGCCCGCTCGCTCGGCCGCAAAAATATCGGAATCGCCCAGATCGACGGCACACGCGGCGCAATCGTCGAAAATACCGTCTACTTCACCGACCCCGAGAGCTACCAGGACGGTGCCATCGCCACCGCCTACGAGCCGCAACGCGCATTCATCGAAGTCGAAGGCCGTCAGGTCCTTGAAAGTATCAGCCTCGAGCTGCCCGGTCAGGAAATCGTCTGGGAGAACCCCTACGCCCACCTCGGTATCGGCGAAAATAACGGACGCGGCGTCGACATGGCAGACCAGCTCATGAGCATCGCCAACGCCGTACTCCACGACATCGAGCCGACCTACGGCGTCCAGGAGGCCCGTCTGGATCAGGAAATGTCGCTGGCCGCCTCCGAATCTGCGCTCATGGATAAACAGCCGCTCGCATTCCCGCTGCGCACGCCCTCAGAAGCCGAGGAGCGCATCCAGGAGCGCTTCAAAGAGACCTACGGCTACGCCTACACCGACACCGAACCCCTGCTCGATGTCTTCTATCCCCGCCGCTAAGTACTACCCTGTGCAGAGGCGCCGCCGAGCAGCTGCCGTGAGCAACCGTCTTCGCCGAAAGGATGCAATTTATGCAGTTCTTGGATATTGAAAAAAAGGGTATTTCCCGCTATCTTCTCGACGCCGACGTTGAGGGCGAGCCGCTGCGAGTCCATATCTCGGAAGTCGATGCCGGCGGACGGTCCCATCCCCCCCACCGTCACGGAGGCTTCGAGGCCTTCTATATGATTGAAGGTGAAGGGACGCTGGAGATCGATGGCGAGCGCCATCCACTGCGCGCCAACGAAGCGATCGTGTTCGACCCGAACAAGCTGCATGGCCTGCTCAACACCAGCCAGGCGCCCATGCGCTACATGGTCATTATCCGCCCCGAGGAAAGCAACGCCTGAAATAGTCGCTCTTCCTGCAAGAATAACGAAGCCGTTACAGTTAGCTGATATTGAGGATAGTTAGGCACTCCTCTTAGCTGAAGAACCGATTGGCGCCCTCTCATCACCACCGTTTACAATTTGACGACAATCTGGGATGCAGATAGAATGTGATAGACATTGCTATCACATTCTATCTGACTGTGCATGAACGGAAATCTCACTCCAGCTGTTATCACCGACGCTTCCTCACTGATCATCATAGCAAAAATGGAGGCGATCGACATCTTGTATCAAGTTTACGGGACGATAGGGATCCCGCCCGCCGTATTTCGTGAGACGGTGCAGGTCGGCTTTGAGCGGGGCAAGTCTGATGCTTTCATTATTGACGCTGCTATCCGCTCAGGGCAAGTTGTCGTAGTCAAGCTCTCATCGGCTCAGGTTGCATTCGCCCAGCACTTCTACAAGGCGAATATGCTCGGCTGGGGTGAATGTGAAACTCTTGCCTATGCTAAGGCTACAAATACCCAAGTTCTGATCGAAGAACGTAAAGGGCGTTCCGTAGCAAGATCTGAAGGCATAGGCTATACGGTTTTGCAGGTCTTTCCCTTACAGGGTTTCATTCAGCACAAGATATCTTATGACAGTTGCGTAAGTCTGTTGGACCGGATAGCGGTGATGATGAACACAGACTTGGCGATTCTTCAAGCCCTGCAAAGTGCAGCCGAGACAATTAGGCTTGAACGAAAAGGAGGCCAGTGATATGAATGATACAGTGCGCCAACTGAATCTGCGCGTCCCGGAAACGATTGTTCAAGGGCTGGATGAAATCGCCAGCAAGGAACAAATAGATCGGACTGCGCTTGCGAGGAAAATGTTGACCGAGGCGATCCAGCAGTGGAAGGTGGAAGACGCAATTGCTGCATGCCGTCGTGGTGAAATCACTAAAGCGCGCGCCGCTGAACTGACCGGTATGTCGATTTACGACATCATGGATGAGGTGCGCCGGCGAGGCGCCGCGCCAAGTTACACTCTTGACGAACTGCGCCAAGACCTGAAATCACTGTTCGCATCGTAACGCAAGATAGCCGAACAGTCCGGTAGGGTGAAAGAACCGTTTCTTAGAATTAGGTAAGTGCAGTTTGAAAGACGCAAAGAGCTTCTTTGCGTCTTTTTCGTTCTACGAAAAGTCGAGCTGCATGAGCAGGTCCATAAACTGGATGCTCATCTTCTCCGAGCCCAATTCCGTGCTGGAGTAGGGATTGTCGAAGTGGAGGAAGCCGCCGATCTCTTGCTCCTGCTCATTGACCAGCAGGGGTCCCTGCCAGCCGAAATCGATGCTATCGCCCCGCAGACTGGTCAGGTGTACGCTGTCCTCCTCAAAGATGATGTCTAACGCAGTCACCTTCTCCACGAATTCGGCAAAGCTGCCGTCCACTTCCTCTCGCCCCATCTGCACCATCCAGACATTGTTCTGTCCGTAAGAGCGCAGCTCCCGAAACGCACTCTTACCGCTTTCGGTTAGCGTAAACCCCGCTGAAGCCGTTATCGCCAGATATCCTTCCCCAACGCGGGCACAGGCCCAGCCGTCCCGGATCTCGTGTTCGTCAAATGCGTAAACCGGGAAATAGGCATGGGTAAAGCCCAGCCAGTCATCTGCCGGCAGCCGGTGGACCGCCACCAGAAGGTCCTTCCATTGGGCCACCCGCGGCAGCACAACGTTCCCATGCCAGAAATTGGGACGGTGAGAGCCGTCCTCGCTCAGACACGGCGGGTGGGTGACAAATACGACAGCCTCCGGCGCAAGGGTAGCCTGCCAGATATGCTGCTGATAGCCGAATCTGCCCGGCCGGTAGTCCTGCGCCGACGACAGCATATAGTCCGGCGTCTTATATGTCACCTTGTCTACCGCCCACTCGCCCTCTTCCCGATCACACCACGCTTCCAGCTGCCCCGCATGCCGCTCCCGGCTCCAGATCTCGTCCGCCGGGTCAATCGCGATCGCCTCGATAACCGGCGGCAGCTGATAGTTCACCGCGCAGGCCAGGCTGACCGTCCCCCGGATACTCCCGTTGAAAATCCCTTTTCCCCACAGCAGGCGGGTGATGCCAGAAGTAGGCTCCCGAAAGGCATCCTTGATATATGGCGCATACGTGCGTCCGTGACTGGAGCCAAACACACCCTTAAAGGAGTTGACCGCCAGCCCGAAGAACATCTTGTCCAACACAACCGCAGCCAGTTCGCGCACATCGTCATTCTCGGCCAGATCGACCAGATGGCTGAGCGCCAGCACATCCTCCTCAAAATAAGTGTTGGAATCCCACTCCCGAAAACCGCCCGCAGCCCGCTTTCGCAGCCATGAAAGGGCCCGTTCCTCACCCTTCGCACGGTGTTCACTGCCGGTCAGGCCCGCATTCGCAAACATTTCGTCCGGCAGCAACTGCCCAGCAAGAACTTCGCACGTATGGAAAAGAATCTGATGGTTCTCCGACCAGAAACACATCGCATCCGCGCCCGGTTGGTCCATCCAATATCGGAAGTTCAGGAAGCAATTCTGTAGCGGCTCGACCAGCGACTGCGGGAATCCCTCCTCTTCAATATAGCGTCCCGCCATCCCCAGCAGGCCAACCAGATCAAAGTCGCTGCAATCGGCCCGCTCGTTTATCGATGCGATACAATCGAGAATGACCTGCTCGTTGAGATTGTCCCACATCCCCAACTCCATCGCCGCAATCTCGGAAAAGACGCTGCCCTCGGCCCCGCGCCGCGCCGCGCCGAGCAGGGCTTCACGCCGGCGTCCCTGGTAAGTTCCGTACCGCTCAGTCGAATACTCAGTGTTGCCGACGATGTGAATGTCCAGCATGCGTTCCACGCGCAGGTCGTTTGAATAATAGTGCTCGGGATTAGGGAACAGCATTATCTGGTAGTCATCTTGTGGAAACTGGAACGCCGTTCCCAGGACCACCTCATCGCGTGATTCACCCTTTGTATGGTGCTCGCTATAGATGCGCCCACCCTTGCGCTGCAGCCGCAGGGCAAAATCGTCGGTCACCGGTTCGTCCCCCGTCCAGCGTACTGTCACCTTCGCATGGCGGCTGTACACATCCCGATCCAGGTATGCTTGTTCGAAGAGGGTTTCCAGTTCCCTTCTCCGGTTCTCCGGCCGCACCGACGTGGGCAAAAACACTTTGCAGTCATCGAACGCGTTATCACTTTTTCCGTCGGGCGCATTACCCGTGTCCTGTTTGTCGTTCAACTGCAGGGCCATGACATACGGACATTCTCGCAACGCCACTGCCTCGAAGCAGATGCCAATCTCGTTGCGCCCCTCCTTCAGCCTCGCCGCAAAAGAGACCGTGGCGGGCAGTTGGTGGTGAAAATGTTCCGCTCGATGGCAGTGTTCTCCGTTGACCCAAATGTCCGCCGGGCCATTTGTCGTCAGCGCAAAGGTCACTTCGCGCGCGCCGCCAACTTCCAGCACGCAATAAGCCCATGACTGCAGATAGTGGGGCGTATGCTGGAAAGTAGACAGATCTACGAAGTGGTCGTCCAGGCACCGTACTACGCGCCACTTCGTCCCGTCATGGTCCGGAACGAAACTGTGACGCTCCGAAGCGCTCGCGAAGATCTCCCCGGCCCCGGGAACTGCCGGATCCTGCGCCTTCCCGACTTCTCCCGTCGCAGTCCTGAAATCAGCTGCGATCCGTTCTTTGAAATTCGGGCCAGTATAGTCTTCTATGTCCGCAAGCGGCGTCGCCAGCGGTCCTGCCACCAGCCAGTCATGTACAAAGCCGGCCTGCAGAGTGGACTCCTGCCAGACCGGCGTCAATGCCATTTGACCCTCGGCCCCCGACTCGTTCGATTCTTCGGTCGGCTGAGCGTCTAACTGTGTACTCATATCTCTATTGCTCCATGTGTCATC
Source organism: Caldilineaceae bacterium (assembly GCA_965116395.1). GTDB lineage: Bacteria > Chloroflexota > Anaerolineae > Caldilineales > Caldilineaceae > Bin5. The sequence goes on along the minus strand of OZ220684.1, from coordinate 1,154,299 downwards.
TCTTCTTGGCAAAATCTGGCGCACCGCAAACAGGCCGCGACGCGCGATCCCGGATCAAAATTCCAGCGCAGGAACGGTTTCGGCCCGCTATTCGTACAACACACAGCGGACTTTGTGACCGCCTTCCAGTTCAAGGAGGGGTGGGTTGCGGCTGTCGCATACGCCGGCAATCGCTTTGCGGCAGCGCGGGTGGAATGGGCATCCGGCCGGGATCGAGTAAGGATCCGGCACTGAGCCCCGGATCGCAGTCAGCTGGCTGGTAATACCCTGAGCCGATTTGCGGCCCAACAGAGGGATGGAGCGCAGCAGCGCCTGCGTATACGGGTGTTTCGGATCATAGAAAATCGTGTCGACATCAGCCATCTCCACCACTTCACCGAGATACATGACCACAACATAGTCGACCATCTGCGCAATCACACCCAAGTCATGCGTGATGAAGATAATCGCCATCCCCAGTTCATCCTGCAAATCCCGCATCAGCGTCAAAATCTGGGCCTGTGTCGTCACGTCAAGCGCCGTTGTCGGCTCATCGGCGATGAGCAAACTGGGCTGACAGGAAAGCGCCATCGCAATCATGGCGCGCTGGCGCATACCGCCGCTGAGCTGATGAGGATAACGGTCGATCGTGCGTTCGGGCTGCGGCATTCCTACCTTGTTGAGAACGTCAATCGCCTGCGCGCGCGCCTCGTCCTTGTCAACTTCCTGATGCAAAAGGATGGCCTCGATAATCTGATTGCCAATCGTGTGGACCGGGCTCAGCGAGGTCATCGGCTCCTGAAAAACCATCGAGATCTCGCCGCCGCGGATAGAACGGGCTTGCGTACCCATGGCGTCAATTTTCGTCATATCAACGACCTGATCGGTTACGCTGCCGTTCTCCTCGTTCTGCAAGTGGAAGAGGACCTCGCCCTCTACAACCCGTCCCGGCGAGGGTACAATAGCCATGATCGACCGGGCCGTGATTGATTTGCCGCAACCGCTTTCACCGACCAAGCCGACAGTCTGACCACGGCGCACGGTGAAATCAACGCCCTCCAGGGCCCGCACGATCCCTTGAGCCAGGAAGAAATGCGTTTTCAACCCCTGTACTTCGAGTAGCATCTCCCGGGAATCGGCCGATCCGTCTATGTCGGCAACCCTGTCGATCTGCGTAGATGAAATTGTCATGAGAGAAATCCGTCCTGTTCTCTAAAGAGCAGTTGATACAGTCGTTCCTTCTCTGTGAAAGCATGCCTCCGCGCTTCGGCATTCTGCTCCCACTAACGAATGTTGCTCATTAAGCTACTTAGCATATGGATCGGCGGCGTCGCGAATGCCGTCGCCAAGAAAATTGAAAGCCAGTACAGCCAACACCACCGCCAGACCAGGTGTTAGTACCCACGGAGCCAGGGCGACCGAACGCAAATTCTGGGCCTCCTGCAACAGTACCCCCCAACTGATAGCCGGTGCTCGCAGCCCCAGTCCGATAAAACTCAAACCAGTCTCCGACAGAATAATGCCCGGAATCGCCAATGTCAAGGAAGCAATAATATGGCTGAGGAACGAGGGAACCATGTGACGCAGAATGATGCGCATCTCACCCGACCCGCAAAATCGGGCAGCCATCACAAAATCCTCTTCTCTCATACTCAAGAATCGACCGCGCACAACCCGGGCCAGACCGGTCCACCCCACAAACGAAAGCAAAATCGTTACGCCGAAGTAAAGACGCAATACCGGCCAGTCGGCCGGCAGAGCGGCAGCCAGCGCCATAATCAGAGGGATCTCCGGTATCGAACGGATGAACTCGATCAGGCGTTGAATAGCATTGTCAACGGCCCCCCCATAGAACCCGGAGATGCCGCCGAGCAAAATGCCAATTACCAGGCTTATCACTACACTCACCAAGCCAATGGTCAGCGAAATACGCGCACCGTAACACAGCCGCGAAAAGAGATCGCGACCCAGCCGGTCAGCCCCCATCAGAAAGACACCTTGCTCCTCATGGGGAACGTCCAACCCGTAAAGATGCCAGGAGGTGGTGAACTGATCCCACATCTCGTACTCAGTTCCACGCACAAAAAAACGGATCGGATAAACAATCGTCTTGTCCTCTGTGTAAATGTTGCGCAGCGTCTCCGGATCCCGTTCCCGCACAATCTTATGAACAAACGGCCTCCGCAGATTACCTTCCGCATCAATGATACGAATCGTCACAGGCGGCACATATTTGTACTGCACAAAGGACTGCTCCGGGTCGTAAGGCGCAACGAATTCGGCAAAGGCCGCTATCCCATACAGGACGACAACAATAACGCCGGAGAGCAATGCCATCCGGTGTTTGCGAAACCGCCACCACATCAACTGAGAGTATGACGCTACATATATGTCTTCATCTTCGATTATATCGGGATCGACATTCGCGTCGTCCAGCTGGAGTTCTTCTTCGTCAGACCTTTCGATCCAGGAACGTTGCATGACTTCCATTTGCGGTTCTCCGGGCATCCGTTACTCCAGTAGCGCTGAAGTAGTGAACGGTACCTTTAGAGTGTAAGGTGGGTCCGACTTGGGTTCCGTAGCCAGGATTTCATCAGCCGGTGATCAACGATGATCAACCTCGCGTTGGTCACCGCAACCATCTCAATCACATACCGGCCGCGTAGAGCATGTGGCCAATTCTGGACATTCCAACTTACATGAGTATGAGCTTCTGTGAAATACTTCGCCCCTGGTGGATGCGATTGATAATGTCGGCCAGCATCGGCGCAATCGACAATACCTCCACCTTTTCAGACCGTTTTTCCGGCGGGACGGGAAGAGTGTTGGAAACTACCAACTTGGCAATGCGCTCATCAGCCTGAAGATGTTCCAATGCCGAAGGCAACAATACCGGGTGTGTAACCGCAAACGCGGCAGTCCCCTCCGCACCGGCGTCGTATAGAGCGTCAATCTGTTTGAGAACACTGCCGCCAGCCATAATATCATCAATAATGATCGGCCGTATCCCGGCGATTTCACCTACAACGTGCGTGGTTTCAGTGACGCTGACACTCGTGCGCCGTTTGTGCATTACAACCAGTGGCAGATTGAGCATCTGCGCATAGCGCCCCGCCATGCTGGCCCGCCCTACGTCCGGACTGACAATGGCCGCGTTCTTCCACTCATCCTGGCGAAAATAGTCCGCCAGAATCGGCAACGCAGAAAGCGGATCAACAGGAATATTAAAAAATCCCTGGATCGCCCTCGCATGAATGTCTACAAAAATTACCCGGTGCGCACCCATCATCTCCAGCATATTGGCTATAACCCTGGCGCTGACCGCCTCGCGGCCATGGGCCATGCGCTCCTGCCGGGCATAGGGAAAGTAGGGCACGACTACACTTACGCTATGGGCGCTGGCTCGCCTGAATGCGTCCAGATACAGCATCAATTCCATTACATGATCATTCACCGGCTGACAACAGGACTGAACCAGAAAAATGTCCTGGTCCCGCACGACCTCGTCGATCATCACGTGTATCTCGCTGTCCGGCAGACGGCGAGTGCTTGACTGACCGAGCTCCACCCCAAGAGTTTGGGCAATCTCCAGGGCCAACTCCTTGTGAGAAGAACCGCTGAAAATGCGTAACGGGTGATACGACACTACCACTCTCTCCTGTCTTGGGGTGCTGAGAAGTCGCTTGAAGGAGCCTCTGCCGACCGCCCGTATGATAGCCCCATACCGGCGATATGGCAAGAGAGAGACCCTCCGCTATCCAAACTGGCACTGTTGTGATATATGTGATTGTGTGGACGTTATCGTAGTGGAAAAACGACAGGGTAGGCTGAACGAACCCGTTTTCTGGAAGGAATTACAATGAATCGAAGGCTGCTAGTTGCGACCCACAATCAGGGCAAACTCCTCGAGTACCGCAATCTCCTGGCCGACCTTCCGCTGGCACTCACCTATCTGGAGGAAATCGGCGTCCGCGAGGAGGTCGCCGAGACGGAGAACTCCTTCGCCGCCAATGCAGCGCTCAAAGCGCAGCATTACGCCAACCTGACCGGTCTGTGGACATGGGCCGACGACAGCGGCCTCGAAGTGGACGCGCTGCAGGGAGCGCCCGGTGTTCATTCCGCCCGCTATGCCGGCCCCGCAGCAACCGATCTGGATAGATATCAGAAGCTGCTACGGGAACTGCAGTCGCATCCCCGCCCATGGACGGCCCGCTTCCAATGTGTCGTTGCCATCGCACGGCCGGCCGCCGAAGCCCAAACCTGCACAGGAACTTTGGAAGGAACTATCACCGCCGCGCCGCGGGGATCAAACGGCTTTGGCTACGATCCCGTCTTCTTCGTGCCCGACAAAGGTCGAACGCTGGCAGAGCTGCCAACCTCGATCAAGAACAGAATCAGCCATCGCGGGCGCGCATCAGGAAATGCGAAAGTGTTGCTGACCAACATGCTGAACGCATAAAAACATGCTCTCTGTTCAGCTCCTGAAAGGACGATCCGTCGCCCTTACTCTTGTAGAATTGAGCTCCCGAACAATGAGAAAATTACACATTCACTGTGTAATTTTTATCTGGTCAGGAAGGCCGACGCTACGCAAAAGTCTCGCCGCTGAACACGCTGCCATATTCAGATGATACAATTTCAATGCATTTCCCCGACTTCGTAGTAAGGTAAAGGCAAACATCAGCATCTGGACAAGGAGGATCAAGAGTGAATGGCACATTGCTCCAACCCGTTGTTTTCAATATCATCACAATTGCAGCGATGTTGTTTTCCCTATTCCAGATTATGGTAGGGGAATCGGGACGCTTAACCAGAGCCTCTGAGGCTATCCAGATACTTGAAGAGTTCGCCGAAGATGGCTCCCTGGAGGACGACTCCATAATCTCAGTCCTCTCGGCCGACCGCGACCAGCGCACTCGGCTTGCCAACTACCTGGTCGTAACCATGGTCGTCGCAATTCTGGCCAATGTCGTCGCCAACTATCTTGGCAGAGGAAGGCATTTCACCAATATCACCAGGATTCGCGAACTGGAGACTGAACTGCGAGTTCTTCGAGGGGATTAGCGCATCGTACACCGTTGGTCAGCCCTTGAAACCTGGCGCTGGCCGCAAGCCTGACTTTTTCGCGGAAAATGGGACGAACATAGGCGTAACACTGGAGTAGCCAACTAAGTCTCGGATTACCCGCGGCGGACGTATATCCGAAGAAGCGTCGGCGCAGCTGCCAAACCTTCTGCACCGAGGCCCTGGACACTCGATCCAGTCCGGGAAAGTACCTTGTTAGAAGCCAGTTTCCTAACTGCTTCTCTTACGACACCACTCCCCAAACGCGGCTCGCATTTCGTGGTTGGGAGGACAGACGCCCGGCTTCTTCATATTTCTACCCGCGAGGCTCGCGTCTATAGCTCGATTCCGATTGCCATCTTGGGCCGTCAGTGAAGACCCTCACCCTCCTGCCCAACAAGACCTTTTACTCCCTGCATTCCCACCTGTTCATCAATTTACTGCGAACGCAAATTCCCGGGGACCCGTGAAACTGGCTTTCGATCCTGGGTAACAGCGGTTATGGTGGTACGTGTAACCGGCGCGAAGCACTTGTATGTTGTCATGCGTCAGTTACATGTCTTACTCTGCAACGTGAAGTTCAATCGCAGCGCCTGGACAAGGAGGATAAAAAATGAAAGGCAACCTGTTGCAGCCCGTGGTCTTTAATATCATTACGATAGTGGCGATGTTGTACGCCCTGGGCCAGTTGGTATTTGAGGGACCAAAGCTCCTTACAAGTTCGACTGGGCTTATTGTGATGCTTGACGAACTCGTCGAAGAAAGCGATCTGGTGGATGAAACCGTAGTCTCCTCCTTTACAGCCGATCAGGAGCAGCGTAGGGCACTATTCAACAACGTAATCGTGGTTATGGTAATCGCGATTGCGGCCAATGTCGTCGAGAACTATCTTGGCCGGGGAAGGCATCACACGAATCTGTCCAGGATTCGAGAACTTGAGGCGGAACTGCGCGGGCTGCGAGGGAATTAGCGCCTCCGGCCCACTAAGGTAATTCTCGGCATATGGCTCCGGCTGCGATCCGGAATCATTTTGCCGCGACTGGAGCCGTCAGCAAAGAGTCAGGTTAGACGCCGTGCACGAGCGGCGCCTTGAGTGAACCTGCAACTGGCAAACCTTCAGCAGGATTTGGAGCACGCGCTGTTAGGTCGCCGTTTTCGACAAACTTCCTGTAAATCAACGCTCCGCTCTGCGATTGCACTAAGGGGACTATGTAGTTTCACTTTCCCCGTTTTCCGCTGCGCTCGGGTCAGCCCCCATCTCCTCTTGCAACAATCGTAGTAGTGCTCGGCGCTCCATGTTAGTCAGTCCCACCAGTCTTTCTTCAGTGGAAGCCTCCTCAAGAATGCGCCGGCGCAGCGATTCATCGAAGTCATCCAGTGTAGCAGCCTCAAGTGCTTTACGACGCACCTGTTCTCCTATTTCCATTACCTTTTCCGGGGTCAATTTTTCCGCCATCTCACCCTCTCCTTCCGGTCCAAAAATCTGTCTCAAGCCAAACATGTACGCCAGCAGACTGGGCGACTCTGTCAAAGTTGGCGCATCCAGCGCCGCAAACGCCGCCTGCCGCTCCCTCTTCTTGCTGGCAAAGAGCTTAATATAAGCGTTGTGCGGCTCCGCTGGAAGATCATTTAACACCAGTAACCACACCCGATCTAACACAGGCGGAGGACCGAGAAAGACGCCCTTCTGTAGTTCCTCGTATCCCCACGTCTCCAGCCGCTCTTTGCGCGGCGTCCTGGCGCTCACAATGACGGTCTGAACCTGCTCCTCGCGTAACTTCTGCCCCTGTCTGTAAAAATAATCGTAAGCAATAGCCTGGGCGAGCGCCTTCGGATTCACCGACTCTGTATATTTGAACTCTACCAGGACGTGTCCCGCCGCATTGTCTCGCACGCCGTCCGGGAGCCGTGCCCGCTGTGCCTCGTTCCACGCCTCCCCCTCCCGTCTCAAGAGAAGGATATCCGCCTTGGGCGACTCCCCCCGGCAGGTCAACCTCTATGTGAATCGTGATCTCTACAGGCGTCAGGGATTCCAGCAACGAACCGCTGAATATCTGGTGGGGTTGAGGAAGGGCCATGTTCGGCTTGCTAAATGCCCCTCGCCCGACGCCACTCCTCGTACGCAGCCAGCGTCTCGTCGTTGGGCGGATAGACCCCAATGATGCTGGCCCCGCCAGCCACTTTCTCCTGGAAAAACTCCTCCTTGATCTCCTGCTCGTACGCGCCGTGGGCAACCTCTTCCGCCAGGTGGGCCGGTATGATCACCACGCCCTCGGCGTCGCCAACGACCACATCGCCCGGCGTCACCGCCACACCAGCGCAGCCGATAGGGACCTGCATATCGACCGGATGGTGGGCCACAAACGAAGTTGTCGCGTGAGCAGCTCGGATGTATGTCGGCAATTCCAGGCTTTGAAAGAAGGGTGTATCCCGTAGCGCGCCGTCGGTGACAAAGCCCGCCGCGCCGCGCTGGGTGATGCGCGTCCCCAGAATGTGGCCGAAGGAGGCCGCGCTGACGTCGCCGCGCGCGTCTATGATCAACACATCTTCCGGCCCCACGGCCTCCACTGCCACTCGCTGCACGTTCCTGGTATTGTCATAGCGTTCATCCGCCAGATCTTCGCGAGCTGGAATATAGCGCAATGTGAAGGCGTAACCCACCATGGGCACGTCGGGCCGCAGCGGGTACAGACCGGCCAAAAATGTGTTGCGAAAGCCATGATTCTGCAGTTGGCTCGTAAGCGTAGCGGTCGAAACCGAACGTAGCTTCTTCTTGGCGTCCGCTGAAATCTCATGTGTTCGGACTGATTTCGTCGTCATTCTTCCCCAATTCGTCTGTCTGTCAGCTGTCCAAAAACGTGAATCTGGCCCGGTGTACACATCGCTAAAGCAAGACCTGATTGTCGCCCCCCTACTGCTCCAGCCATTTGGCCCGGCCGTACTTCGCCTGAAAGTAGACATATTCGTCCTGCCGCGGGGTAGCGACATTGCCCGTGGACGGATAGAGGGCGATCGCATCTTCCACGATATCTACGCCCAGTCCCGGCGTATCCGGCACCACGATCGAACCGTCTACGATCTCCGGCTGCGGCTGCATCACCTCGTACCGCTGCGGCGCGTCGTCCTCCAAATGTTCCAGAATCAGAAAGTTGGGCAGAGTGGCCAGCAGATGAACCGCAGCCATCTCCGCCACCGGCCCTAAAGAGCCGTCATGCGGCGCAAAGCCGATCCCGTGGGCTTCGGCCATTGCCGCCATCTTCTTCATCTGCATCAGACCGCCGGCCCGTCCCGTATCCGGCTGGATCACATCCACAATCTCCCGCTCGATCAACTCCCGCACACCGTAAATGTGTGTATGCCGTTCTCCCGCCGCAATCGGCAGATTCACATGCCGAGCAACCTTGGCCAGATTCTCAACGTGTTCAGGCGGCACCGGATCCTCGTAAAACAGCAGGTCGAACTCCTCCAGCGCCTGTCCTACCCGAATCGCGTCCCGCACAGTGAACCAGGGCGGGCCGTGCACGTCGGCCATCAGGTCGATCTCCGATCCGACCGCTTCCCGCAAGGTGCGTATCTTGGCGATCGGGTTCTCTACGCCTCCCGTCTTGAGGCCGCTGAATCCCCGTTCCACCAATTCCTGTGCCCGTTCCGCCGTCTGCGCGTGCGCATAAAGCCGGATTCGATCACGGATCTTTCCCCCCAATAAATTCCAGACCGGCACGCCCAGCGCCTTCCCTTTGATGTCCCACAACGCCATCTCGATCCCGGTCAGCGCGCCGCCGCCGACGATTCCGGTCATGCCGTGCCCCATCATCGCCAGATACATCTTCTGCCAGATGCGTTCGATCAGAAATGGATCCTCGCCGATGAGAACTTCGCGCAGATCCTGGATAGCGGTCTCTACGACCCGGGGCCACCCCGACGCCTCGCCGACGCCATAAATGCCTTCATCGGTGAAAACTTTGACGAACAGCCAGTTGCGCTTCGTCCAGCCGCCTCCCGGCACACCGGCATGCATCAAATATGTCTTAATGTCCGTGATCTTCATGGCGATTCGGCACTACCCTCCGTTGATTCCAGGCCAGTCCCGCCACATGTCATCCGGCGGCGGCTCGTCCTGAACAGTATCGAGATCGGCCCGGCAGAAGTCGTACAGTACCGCCTGTCGCACCTGGCTCGACCGGTTATGGCCCGCCCCGTGCCCCATGCGATGGTGCCACAGCACCACATCGCCGGCAGAACCGTACGTGTGAACCGGGTCGATCTGCTGCACCGCCTGCCAGGCCTCCGTGTCCCGGACCTCCTTGTTCTCTTCCAGCGGGTTGAAAGTGTAGGCTGTCTTGAACCTATGATAGAAATGCTTGTGGCTGCCGGGCCAGACGTGAACCCGCCGCCGTCCGGAGGGACGTCGTCAACGTAGCCCACCACACCCAAATTAAATGCGTGCGCGTCAACGTGAAAGTGTGCCGGCCGCGGCTGCTTGTCCGTATCCGGGAAAACGCAGTAGATGCCGCGAATTCGCTCTGGGACCTTCAATTCCGGCCCGAGTAGCTGCTTTGCGACCGCTTGCAACTCTGGATTGCCGTAAAGGAGATCGATCATCCAGCGCTCGAAACTGCGGTCGCGGTACTTAAATGTATAACGCGAGTCAGCGAACGCGCCCACCCACGTCTCCGGATCGTCCCGCTTCAGCTCCGGCGGCGCCACATCCCACCACGCGTCCCGCGTCTGCGCCATCAACTCCGGATCCAGCACCTTAGGCAGGACCAAGTAACCGTTGTCTCGAAAAAAATCTACCTGCTCATCAGCCAGTGGTTGGTTCATATTGACTCTTACCTTCTCTCCCATTGTTCTGAACGACAAACCTCAGCATCAGCGAGCGCCAACGAACGCCGCAGTTACTGAAAACTAAAAACTGAAAACTCAAAACTACCCCGGTCCTGCAGCCGCCATCCGCATCGACGGATAATGTGTGTTGAAGAGACTGTGATCCCCCGATTCAACAACGATCTCCCACATCTGACGCGTCATCGCTCCCAATCTCTCGGCATAAGCCGGATCATGCGCCAGATTACTCATCTCGAAAGGATCGTCGGCCAGGCTGTAAAGCTCATCGTAATCGAAGCCATTGTGGACCAATTTCCAGTCCCCGTCCCAAAGCAGCCGCTGGCTGATAATATATCGCCCGCCGAAATATTCGGCAAAACCCTGCTGGTAGCCTGATGTCTCATGCGGGCTGGCCAGCACCGGCGCAAAAGAGCGGCCGTCGATCTGGCCCAGCGCCTCCGCCCCGACCAGCTCCAGCAGCGTCTGGCCAACGTCCTGCAACCCCACGCGCGCGTCGCTCACCTCAGCTTCGGCTACCCCCGGCCCAGCCACAACCATGGGGATGTTGTACGCCTCTTCAAACGCGCCGATATTCTTGCAATACAGCCCGTGCGCGCCCAGAAAATCCCCATGATCCGATGTCAGCACCACGATCGTGTTATCCAGCTGCCCGCCCTCTCCACCCGCTCCAGCAAACGTCCAAACTGCTCGTCGATTTCGCTGATCGAAGCGTAGTAGCAGGCCGCAGCCTCGCGATGTTCCCGGTCCGTCCAGTCGCTCCAAACCTGCGCCGACCTCTTATACAGATTCGGCTGGCCGCTCAAGTCGTTGTGGACGTTCGGCTGCAGCGGTATCGAGTCCACATCATACTGCGCGAACGCGTCCTCGTGGCAATAAAAGGGGTCATGCGGTTCGGTGAAGCTGACAAAGCAACACCAGGGTGCGTCCTCCTCCAAAGCCGTGTCGAGAAAGCCCAGTGCCGCGTCCGTCTTCTTGCCCATGCCGCGCTCGCTGGCTGGCAGATCACAGACCCCGTAAAAGCGGTTCGGCTCATATCCGGGCGGGCTGTCCAAATAGCGCTCCATCGAGAAGTTGATGTCGCTCCCGTCGCGGTAGCCGCCCAATTCTCCCTGTTGCTGCCAGCCAAACTGGGTCAGTTCGTTCGAACGCTCCACATGCCACTTGCCGAAGTATCCCGTCCGGTAACCGGCCTCCGTCAGCCGCTCCGCCCAGTGCGGATGTTGCGTCCTCAGCACCGCCTGATCGTCGTCAACCGTATGCACAACATACAGCACACCGTGATTATGCGGCAGCAACCCGGTCATCAGACTGGCTCGCGCCGGCGAGCAGACCGCGTTCGGCGTATAAGCCCTGCGGAATCGCACACCTCTGGCCGCCAGCCTGTCCAGATTGGGCGTCTGGCACGGATTGTCCGGCTCCAATACGCGACCTTGCATTTGGTCGGTCATCAAAAACAGAATGTTGGGAGAAGACATCAAACCATATCCTTTAGTCAGAGAATTGCATTCCACGCAGCGTCGACACACCCTGTGCCATCAATAACCGACCGCATACCCATCCCGCCGCGGGTCGGATCCGCCAATTAGCGCGCCCGACTCCGGATGCACCATAATCGCCTGCGCGCTGCCCGGGCCGCCCCAATCGCCCACCAGTTCAAGCTCGTGCCCCCTTGCCGCCAACCCCTCCCGTACAGCGTCCGCAAAACGATCTTCCACCTGCAAGTTGTTGGAGCTGACATGCGGGATCGTCGATTCCATCGGGTGCTGCAAGCTGCGCCAGCGCGGCGCGGCGACCGCCTCCTGCGGCGTCATGCCAAAATCAAGCATATGCGTAACCAGTTGCAGGTTCGTCTGCACCTGCGTATCCGCGCCCGGCGTCCCACAAGTAATCAGTGGCTTGCCATCCTTGGTTATGATGACGGGATTCATCGTATGACGCACCCGCTTGCCCGGCATGAGGCAGTTCGCATGCCCCTCTTCCAGATGCCAGTAGGTCATACGGTTGTTCAGCAGGATGCCGGTCTCGCCCGCGATCAGGCTCGAACCAAAGCCCGATTGGATGCTCTGTAGTATGCAGACCAGATTTCCGTCCCGGTCCCCGGTACAGAAGCAGGTAGTGTCTTCGTGCGCTTCCGGCCCGCCCGCCGGGACATCGAAGGCCGCCCGCTTCAAGTCGATGCGCTCGGCCTGTTTCGCAGCATACGACTTGGACAGCATCCCCTCCAGCGGGATATCGACCCATTCCGGGTCCGCCATGTAAGCTTCGCGATCCGCGAAAGCAAGCTTCTTGGCCTCCACCATCAGGTGGATGCTTTCGGCCGTATTGCAGCCCATGCTCTGCAGATCGAACAGCTCTACAACATTCAACTCCTGCAGCAAAATATGCCCGCTCGAATTGGGCGGCATCTCGTAGACCTCGTAGCCGCGATAGTTAACGTGGATCGGCTCCGCCCAGTGCGCGTGGTAGTTGCCAAGGTCCTCTTCAGTGAGCAAGCCGTCGCGGGCGCGGCTGAATTCTACTATCGCTCTGGCGAGCTCGCCCTCGTATAGTGTCTTGCGTCCATCCTGCGCGATCTTGCCCAACGTCGTGCCAAGGTCGCGATTACGCAGCAATCCGCCCGCGCAGATCGGCGCGCCATCGTTGGTATATATAGCCCGCGTGTACGGGTCGGCCGCGAAACGCTCCTGTTCCGCCTGCATGCCATTCGCCAGCAGATGGCTGACCGGAAAGCCGTCCTCACACAGCGAGATCGCCGGCCGGAAGACCTCCTCCAGCGGCAGCGCCCCGTACCGTTCATGCGCCAGCAGCCAACCATCAACCAACCCCGGCACCGAGACGCTCCGGATCCCCTTCATAGGAATGCCGCCGTCTGCGAGATAGCGTTCGCGGGTGGCCGCACCGGGCGCGGGCCCTGTCGCGTTCACAGCCGAGACCTCCCCGGTCTCCGCCCAATAGATCAGGATAAAACCGTCGCCGCCGACACCTGAACCGGCCGGCTCAACCACGCCCAGCGCCGCCGCCGTCGCAATCGCCGCGTCCACAGCATTGCCGCCGGCCATCAGCGCCTGTATTCCCGCCTGCGAAGCAAGAGCCTGCCCTGATGTAACCATCCCGTTCCTGCCCATCACCGACGGCCGAAAAGCCGAAGCCGTAACACCATGTGGCGATTGCATTCCCCACCTCCGTCTATATTCTGCGCATTAACTGGTGACCGCCATGTCTAACAACTGACCCCTGACCCCTGACCCCTGACCCCTGTCCTTTCACCGCCCCATCGCATACGCAATCTGTCCACGCGGCGACGCGCCGGCAGAGATAAGACCGCTCTTCGGGTCGAACGTGATGCCAAGCACCTTGCCGTGGTTCCACTCTCCGCCTACCGTCACCTTGTGGCCGCGCGCCGCCAGCGCGTCGCGCACAGATTCCGGGACGCGCGCCTCCAGCGTAAGGCTGCCCGGCTTGGCGTTGTGCGGATAAAATGAGTTGGGGAAGTGATTGGTATGGAAACTGGGCGCGTCGATCGCCTCCTGCAGGTTCATGCCGAAGTCGATGACGTTGAGGAAGAACTGCAGCGTCCACTGGTCCTGGCTATCGCCCCCAGGCGTGCCGAAAGCCATGAACGGTTCGCCGTCCTTTGTCGCCAGCGATGGCGTAAGCGTCGTACGCGGCCGCTTGCGCGGCACCAGCGCGTTGGCGTGCTTCGCGTCCAGGTAAAACATCTGCCCCCGCGTCCCCAACGGGAAGCCCAAACCTTCGACTACCGGTGAAGAGGGTATCCAGCCGCCGCTCGGCGTCGCCGCAAACAGATTGCCCTCGTGATCAACCGCATCGGCGTGCGTCGTATCCCCCGTGTAGACGTTTGGATCCGCTTCCGCATGGGTGGGCGTGCTCGCGGGCGCATCCCCCGGCCGCAACTCCATCGACGCGCACTCCGCGTCAATCAGTTCTCTGCGAGCGGCCGCATAATCCTTCGATAGCAGCCGGTCGAGCGGTACGTTCACGAAGTCCGGATCGCCGTAATACTGTTCGCGGTCGGCGAATGCCAGCTTGGACGCTTCGACCACAGTGTGGATATAGTCGGCTGAATTGTGTTCGAACGCGCCGAGGTCAAAGCCTTCAAGCAGTGCCAGCTGCTGCAGGAAGACCGGGCCCTGGCACCACGTGTTGCACTTGTATACATCGTATCCGCGATAGTTGAACGTCACCGGCGACTCTACCTTGGTGCAATACTCGTGAAAGTCATTCTCTGTCAACAGACCGGCGTTCGACTTTCCACTGGCGTCGCGCACCTTCGTCTCGCGTTGGAATGCCACCATCTTTTCGGCGATAGGCCCTTTGTAAAAATAGTCGCGGGCCGCGGCGATCCCCGCCTCGCGACCAAGGTGGCTGTTACGTATCTCGGCGTCAACCGTTGCCTTGAACGTCGCCGCCCAGTCCGGGTTAGCCAAAATCTCGCCCACTTCCGGCGCCCGCCCGTTCGGCAGATAAGCCCGCGCCGAACTGGGCCATTCATTCTCGAACTTCTCCTTGAGATTGGTCAATGAACCGTGCAGCCCCGGATAGACCGGAAACCCTTCCTCTGTCAGCTCGATCGTCGGCTCCAATACATCCTTGAGCCGCAAGCGCCCAAACTTTTGCAGCGCAGTCGTCCACGAGCCAAACGCCCCCGGCACTGTCGCCGGCAGAAAGCCATCGCCGGGTATAATGTCGATGCCCTGCGCCCTGAACCACGCTATCGTCGCCGCCTTAGGCGCGTAACCCTGTCCGTTAATCGCGTACACCTGCTTCTGCCGCGCGCTATAGATCAGGATCGGCACCTCGCCGCCGATGCCGTTCGACTGCGGTTCAAGCACGTTGAGCGCAAGACCGGCCGCCACGCCGGCATCGATCGCATTACCCCCTCTATCGAGCATACGTGCGCCGGCCTCCGCCGCCAGATAATGTCCTGCAGTGACGACACCGCGGCGGCCCATGAAAACAGGACGAGTTGTAAAGGACATCGTTTTCCTCCCCATGCGCTGGCAACTGACCAAATCTTGGTGTGTGTAGAGTAGCGCTAGTCGTCCCAATCCTCGCGCGGCGGCCAGAGGACAGAAGCCCCAATCGCTTTGCCTTCGGGGCGCTCAGCCACCCAATCTTCGGTAGTATCCCGCCACCTGATGAAGTGAGGCGTCTGCATGTGCGCCTGGAACGCAGCCTCGTCCTCATAGACCTCATACAGCCAGATCTTGTTCGGATCGTCGCCATCCCGAATCACGTCAAATCGCAGGCAGCCGGGCTCATGTTGCACAGAACCCTGGGCGTCCAGCAGTATCTCTTCGATGAACCGTTCCGTAAACTCTTCCTTGATCTTCAAGGGAGCGATGATGACATACATGACCGTCTTTCTCCTCTAAGCGATTTGGGAAATGTAGGGACTGTCGGGTGACTGTTGGTGGGTGTGGGGGTTGCCTGCAGTGGGTAGCCTATCACAGTTCAAGATAGTTAGCGACCCGATTAACAACGCCATCGAGCGACGCCCGTCGAATGTCATCCAGCTCGTCAGCGCTGAAAACACCTGCCCGGTACAAATTGCGATACTCGTCCGAGACACTCTGATCAAATATCATCGGATCGTCCGAATTGATCGTGACCGGCACACCGTTGTCATACAGAAGACGGATCGGGTGACTTGCCATGTCAGACGCCGCATCCAACATGACATTGCTCGTCGGGCACACATTCAGTCGAATCCGATTCTCCGCCAGCCAGCGCATGACCTCGACCGACTCAACCGCGCCAATGCCGTGTTGAACCTCCTCCAGCTTCAGCAGTTCGACCGTCCGCCGGACCTCCTCCGCGCCCCCGAATTCGCCGACATGCGCTTTCAGTTTCATGCCCGCCGCGCCTGCCTTCTTGTACAGCGACTCAACCGCCTCCGGCGCACACGCCTCCTGGTGGTCATACAGGTCAATCGACTTGAAGAACCCCAACTCAATTGCCTCATACGCCCGCGACATCAGCTCCGGGTCGGCCGCGGCCTGCCGTGGAATACCCAGCTCCGGGCGAAAATCGATCTGCTGCCGGTTTCGAGTGGCCAGCGCTCCGATATGCTTGACTACCCCCGCTAGTCCATCCGTATAATACGCGGCCCGTCGGACGTCGATACTCATCTCCAATACAACAACGCCGTCTTCGATCGCGTCGCACACCGCAGACTCCACCACGAACTCGTTGGTCTCCCGGTTTCTTAAGTGGGAGTCCAAAACATTAGTCGCATACACTATCATCCCTCCCAGCTTTTCCATCTTGGCAGGGGGAGGCTCCAGCGCATGGCCTAACCGCCTTTCCAGCTTTTCTCGGCGCGTGCTGAAGTACGCATGGCAGTGCAGGTCGACTTTGGGAGCAGCCCGCAATCCCGCCTGGTTATCCTCTATGAGGGCGTCAACGAAGCTGGTCTTCATTTCGAATTCTAAGTCACTCCTGCCGCGTTTCATTGTCTAAATGTGACTACTCAGCCACAGTCAGTTCGCGACGCTGAACGAAGCGAGCGAAGTATTCTCTTTCCTCGATCTTATGGGCGGTCGGCCGCAAGCGGCCTCCCTTGTGCAGGGGCTGCGCCCCCGCAACGCCCCGCCCTGGCTAGCCACCGTGTGTACTCTTCCCCGGCAACGTGTCTAGCCAACAATGTCTGCTCCCCAACTGTTGTCTCGAATCACTAGCCACTGACCACTGCAGTTCCTGATTCAGTGAACTCACACCGGAGATGGCTTAGTAGTTACGTCTAATTGATAAACGCGTACTCTCCGCGCCGATTTTCAGGAAGTCCAACCGGCATCATCGCCAAGCAGCGCTTCAAGATAGGCTTGACTCATCCCTGCTGCCTCCCGCGCCGGCCGCGGCGCACGCGCCGTCCCGTCCAATTCAACGTTGATCCATCCGTCAAACCCGCCGTTCTCCGCCAGAATGGCAAAGATCTCAGGCATGGGCAGAATCCCATTACCGATCGGCTCGTAGTTCACATAGCCGCTGCGGTCGATCTCCTTGCCGTCGCCATCCCGCTCGTAGCTCCCGTTCCAGTCCTTCAGATGGACGTGGACGATGCGGTCCCGGTACGTGCGCATCACCTCCAGAATATCGCTGCCTCCCTTTGCGATCTGCCCCGTATCCGGCGCAAATCCAATCAGCGACGCATCGACCAATCCCATAATCGTGTCGATGTCCTCACGCGTCTCGATAGCCGTCCCCGTGTGCGGGTGCAGCCCGGCCGCGAGGCCGTTCTGATGGCAATACTCTCCGACCTGATTCAGCGCGTCGGCCAGTCGCCGGAACTGGTCCGGCGTATAACCGTCCGCAGGACGCGGACCGCCCTGCAGTACCAGCGTTTCACCCCCAGGCAGCGCACGCAGCCCATCTGCCTCCCGGCGGGCGCCCTCCTGATCGGCTGCCGCTGTCTCCGGGTTGATCCACTCCTTGTAGCAGTAGGCCGCAGCGGTTGGGATGCCAAAACTGTCGACCAGACCGCGATATCCCCCCGGCCTGCTTTCGTTCAACTCGAGAATTATGAAAGCAAAAGTCTCAAATCCCAGATACCCCAATTCGGCAGTATCCCGGTACGCCTCCTCAACATCCCCTGGAATTCCCCAGGTGATTCCAGTATGGCCAATCTTCATAGTCCTCTCCTCACAAAAAACATTCGGCTGTATTGCTGGCCGCCTGCCACCGGCGCCCTACATGATGCGGAATCCACCGTCCACATACAGCGACTGCCCCGTCACATAACTGGCCTTGTCCGAAGCTAGAAATGCCGCCACTTGCCCAATTTCGTCCGGCTCTCCCGCACGTTTGAGCGCAATACTCTCCAACACAACCGGCAGGATATCGGGGTCCTTCATCACCCAGCTGGTCATGTCCGTGTCGATCAACCCGGGATTGATACAGTTGACGCGTATGTTGTGTTCAGCCAGTTCGACCGCCAAATTCGCTGTCAGCGCCTCTACGCCCCGCTTGCTCGGCGCATAGTGCGCCCGCCCCGGCAACACCATCCCCGCTTGCACCGACCCTATGTTGACGATGGCGCCGCCCTTCCCACCGGCAATCATCTGCCGCACCGCCGCCTGCGCGCACAGAAACTCGCCCCGCAGGTTGATGTTGGTCACTCGCTCCCACTCCTCCGGCGTTATCTCCAGGAAGGGCACGATCGACTCCACACCGGCATTGTTCACCAGAATATCCAGCCCGCCCAACTCCGCAACCACGCCATCCACCATCGCCTGTACCTGGTCGGGCTGGGCAACATCGGCCATAGCCACCACCGCGCGGCCACCCAAATCGCGAACTTCCTGCGCGACCGCCTCGGCCTGACCCGCGCCCTCCACATCGTTGACGGCCACATCGGCCCCCTCCGCCGCCATCGCCAGGCAGATGCCTCGTCCTATCCCTCGGCGCCCACCCGTTACCAGCGCAACTTTTCCTTGCAGAATGCCCATCTCTACACTCCTTTTGGTTTCAGGATTCCCTTCTGACTCGCCATCTTTCCCGCGGGTTCGGTGAGACGTGTCTTCCGGTCTCGTCCCCCTGTGGAGGAAAATCCCCAGTCTCGCACATCGCCAGGAATGGATTATCCCGCGCCTCGACCGGGAACTTGACGATGGAACGCCGCCGCGCCGACTCATAGATGCCAATCATCACCTCGGTGATCTTGCGGCCGTTCTCGCCATCCAAGGGATGGGGCGCCCCCGTCTCGATCGTCTCCATCAAATCCTTGATCTCCAGCCCAATTGCGCTCACAGGGGCCGGCCATTCAATCTGTATGTCCTCAATTTCGTTGCCCCGAAAGATGCGCACCGCAGGCGTCGACTCGATATCCGTGATTTTGAATACGTCCCCGTAGACTTCCAGCCTGCCTCCGTCGCCGTGAATGATGAAATGGTGGTAACGATGGCGCTCGTCGTCCCAGCTCGGATCCAACGACTGCTGCCGCCTGATCCCGCCTTCTCGCGCCGCCTCACGCGCCATCCAGCCCCAGACCATGCTGGCTCTTACCTGGTTCGTAAACGCCAGGAAGGCAATGCCCGCATTTTCGCAGCGGTGACCGTAATACTCATAGCCTTCATTCCCGTCCACCTGCCCCAGCAAATGGTCGACTTCCGGCTCACCCAGCAGCGCCAGCAGCATATGGATCGTGTGCGTCCCGTCCGTCATCAGGCAACCGGCCTTGAGCGAGGCCTCAGCCGAGACCACGCGCCCAATCGCGCCGTCGGCAATCAACTCACGGGCACGCGCGTACTGAGGCATATAGTAACGCTGGTGGCTGATGGTCAGCCGCGAGCCGGACGTCCGGCAGGCCTCCAGCATCTCGTCTGCTTCCGCCAAATCCATCGCCATCGGCTTTTCGCAAACTATGCCCCTGACCCCCGCCTCCGCCGCCGCCACCACCATCTCGCAGTGCAACGCATCGTGCGTCACCACCGACACCAAATCCGGCTTAACTTCAGCCAGCATCCTCCTGTAGTCGGTGAACAACCCCTCAGCGCCCGTCTCCTCAGCGAAAGCCTGCAGAGCATCTTCAGAGATATCGGCCCCCGCCGCGATCGGAATGCCCAACTCCTTGTACGCCTGCATGTGGCCCCGCGCCATCCGCCCGCACCCCATCACCGCAGCTCTGTAATCTGTCATTGGAATTTTCCCTGGTGGAAGTTAGTGCCTTAGTGCCCGAGCCAGTCATTATTCGTTGCTCTTGGCATCCCCGACGCGCGCCACCGTCTCGTCGCGCAAACGTCGTGCATAGTCGACATTATATTGAAGCCTGGCCGGAATCACCGCGGCCCAGTCAATCTCCCGGCTTTCCTCCGGGCGCGGATGGAGACCGGCTCGAACCTGCTGCTCCCCCCTCCACAGATGGCGCACAAAGCGGGCCATGCGCTCGGGCGTCAGATCGGTAAAGCTCTTGAGAAAGGCCTCGTCATACATCGGAATAGGGATAAACCCGCCGCTGTCCTCAATGTTCAAATGAACGTTCGGATTGGCCCGGTAGAGAATCTCAACGACTTTAGGCAGATCGACCAGGCCGCGCCCCAAAGGCGCGCCCCCCTGCCAGTTATATCCCTCTTGAGTTGGATAGATGCATGTGTCTTTGAAATGGGTCGTATGCACGTAAGGCGCCAGCGCCCGCGCCGCGTCCACGGGATCCTCCAGCAGCCCCAGAGCATTGGCCGTATCCAGGTTGACGCGTACGTGCGCCGAATCGACAGCCTCAATGATGCGTACAAGCTCCAGCGAAGTCAGATCGACATGCAACTCCATCGTGATTATCACGTCGAAGTCCGCGGCCATCAGGCTTAACTCACGCAATACCTCGATCGTCAACTCGATCTGTTCCGCCAATGTCGGCGCCGAAAAAGTACGCTCCTTGAGCAGGCCAAAACAGGCGTTCAGGATCGGTGCATTCAACTTCTTGGTCAGCGCAAAAAGAGGTTTCCACTCCTCTACCGTCTCGGCAATGCTCCGCCCGCTCCGGCCTGGGTTGACACCCGCTCCAGCCAATTCAAGAAAGAGTCCCTGCGCCTCTGCCTCTGCCGCCAGCGTTTCAATATAGGCATCATCGCGCCCTTTTAACAGGCTGGATGAAAAGTGCAGTCCCTCCAGGCTGTGGGCCCTGGTCAGTTCCAGAAGCTCCAACGGGTCGAGACTGACCGCCTTGAGTGTTAATGCGTCGAGTCCGACTTTCATCATGCCTCCAATGGCTAATGGTCTGCAACTGCATTCGCGCGACACCGACTATCGATCCACGCCCGTAATTCTGTCGGTCAGGCCAGCGCTTCGCCCATTTTTATGGCCTGGAAAGTCTTCATCCGCATCAGCAGCCAAAGCGTGCCGACCGCGGCCGCCAACACCATGATCAACATCGCCAGCACCAATTGCGCCACATCATCCCAGGCTATCTGCACGACGAACGGCGGGATCAAATCGGCCTCATCGTACCCAATCTGGTAGAAGGGAATGAAAAGGTAACTGCTTAGCAGACCCAGGTAACTGCCGGCAGCAATGCCCGCTGTCGTAACCATCACCTGTTCGCCGCCCAGTGAAAAGACGAGCTGACTGGTCGAAAGACCCATCGCTCGCAGAATGCCGAGCTGGATGAATCGTTGGCGAAACGACAGCGCCGAATATATCACCAACGCCAGCACACTCAGCATGGCGACGGCGATGAAACCCACCGAAAGAAAGCCGAACAGGCCGACACGCGCGGGCCGCGCCTGCTCCTCCGCCAACTCCGAATGTGCATCCTCAATCGCCAGTATTCTGTAACCAAGTTCATCCAAGGAACTTGTCAACTGCTCCGGATCGAGGGCTTCTTCCGTGGCCAGCCACACCCTGTAAGGAACCTCGTGGCCCAGGAGCGAAAAAATGTAGTTCAGATTGGCGACAAAGAATTCGCCGTCCTCCGGGTAGACAGTTGGAAAATATTCCATTGCCCCCACTATCTGAAAATCAAATGTCGCATTGCTTGCAGAGACGAGCCCGCTAAGCGCGATGGTGTCGCCAACCTGTAGACCAAGAGTGTCCAACATCGACTGGCTGACAATTACACCGCCATACTCCAGCGCCAGCGCATTCATTAGCGCACCCAGCGAAGCATCAGCGAAGTCCCGCCGGAAGTACGCGACCTCCGGAAACTGATTGCGGTCGATGCCGAAAAGCCGCCCGTTGACTAGCCTGCTGCCGACACGCGTGGAAACGGGGAACTCGCCAATCCGGGTCGCCGCCCTTACACCCGGCGCTTGCCTGTGCTCATCCACAGGCAGGTTTATCCAGACAAACTCCTCTTCCCCCTCTTCCACAGGGCCGTCGTCGGAAGGTAACATCCGCAAAGCCGCCCCTTCGGTCAGGGTGACGTCCGCTCCCACCTCGTAAAAAATGCGCGCCACCAGGTTCGCGTCGAGCGTGCGCGCCATCGACGCCGTGAAAGTGCCCAGGCTTGTTGTCAGGATCAGCAACAACAACAGGCTAGTGTAGACCTTGCCCGTTCGTGCCAGGTTATAGAACGCCAACAGCATCGAGACCCCGCCCAAGCGTGACCACAGCAAACTCAGAGCGGCTGCGATAAGAGGAAAAAGACGGGCGGCTACAAGCGCGACCGCAAGAATAAAAAGCGCCGGCGCCAGAAATAGCAGCGGATTATCCAGCGGATCGGTGGGAACATTGGCCTGCAGAAAAGCGATCCGACCCTGCGTATTGAGCAAATAGTATCCATAACCCGCTACGCCCAGCAGCAGAAAGTCGAGGTATGAGCGCTCCCAGAAGGAGCGTCGTTGGCGGCGGCTCACCTCCTGCTTGGCTTCGACAATCGCCAGCCGCGCCGCGCCCATCGCCGGCAACACGGTTGCAAAAAGGGCGCCTCCGATCGCGACAAAAGTATAGGTCATGCTGGTCGCAGTCGCCTCGACCTGCAGCGGTGACTGCCCATCAAATGTCATAAAGAAGCGCGTCCCGCCTATTAGCTGCGCCACCACACGACCCAATAGCGGGCCAATTGCAAGCGCGACGATCCCAAGAGTTACCCCCTGGAGCAGATAAATGGAGAAGACCTGCCCCGTCGTTGCCCCCCTGCTCTTGAGGATCGAAATCTCTATCTGCTGGCGCTTCACTGTGCTGTCGGCAACCAGAACAATAAAGTAGAGCACCAGCCCAAGAATGGGAATGCTGAACAGGAGCAGGAGAACGGCTTGGGCGGATGATGACAATTGGTAGCGTCTGAGCGCAGAGACAGGAGAAAGCTCTAGATATGCAGTCGAAATAAGGTTCTTGATCTGGCGGTCAACATAATTGACCCTGCCCAGAAACCTGTCCACATCCTCAGCGCGTACCGATTCGCCGTTGACCACCCTGTACCAGCCAACATCTGTCAGCGCGTGCGGAACTATTGCCCCAATCTTCCCGACATATCTCTCCTTCGGTACCAGAAAGACGTTCGCGAAGGATGCCGGCGGCAGATGCCACGTGGCGCCCCCGTCTGCACGCGGAATCCAGATGCCAGCAATGCGTACCGGAACTTCCAGTCGCACAACTGCGCCGTTGGGCGTTCGCACGCTTGGGTCGAAAAGTGTGTATCGTTCCCCTACCTGTAATCCGGCCTCGACCGCAAATGCCTGGCTGGCCAGGATGTCGACTACGTCGCTGCTTTCCCCCGCACTGCTATCCAGCGCCGGCAGTTCGCCCTCAACAATCGAAACGTACTCTTCCATATGGTCGATAAAGCCCAGGTAGCCTCGCAAAAGAGGCTGGTCCCGCAGTTCGTACTCCCCGTCCCGAACCGGAAACACCTGCAGCAAATCGCTCTTGACATAGTGCATGTCCGACCTGTACGGGAGTCCCAAGTCCTGCGTGTAGCGAGTCTCCATGTACTGGTTCAGAGCAAAATAGTCCTGCCAATCGGCGCCTTCGACGCTCGACCCTTTTACATAATGATAAAAAAATGAGAATGCGGAGCGATTGGGTACTGTCTGCAGCTCATGCTGCAAGAGGGAGCGGTTGGCCGCGTCAGTGTACATCGGCGGCGCCGATGCCAGCGCCACCACAACGCTCCAACCGAGCAGAAGACAAATCGTCAGAACCGGTTCGGAACTGAATCGCCGGAGAGCAATTCTCCAGAGGCCAAGATAGCTGTAAACGGAACGCATTGAAGTATTCAGGAGAGACCGCAGCGCTCCCAAGCAGCTTACATCTTGATGGCGCCGGAGCTAAGCCCTTCGACAAACAGGCGGCTGGTAAAGGCGAACAAAATGATGAGAGGAATCGAAGCGATTACATAACCCGCCATCAGAGGACCCCAAATCGTGTACCAGGCGGTTCGAAATGCATAGAGTCCGATGGTTAGGGTCATGAGTTCGTTACTGCGGAGTGTAACCAGGGGCCAGATAACGTCGTTCCATGTGCTCAGAACGTGCATAATGGCGACGACGCCAATTATCGACTGCGACAGCGGGATGCCAATGTGACGGAATACCTGCAACTCATTGGCGCCGTCTATCCTCGCCGCTTCAAACATTTCGCCCGGCAGTGCTTCGAAGAACTGTCGTAGAATGAAAATGGCAAAAACCTGCCCGCCCGCAATGTAAGGGGCGATCAAAACCCAGCGCGTATTCAGCAGACCGAGGTCCTTTACCAGCAGGAAGGCCGGAATCAGCGTAAGTTCCCCTGGTAC
The DNA here is from genome assembly GCA_965116395.1 of Caldilineaceae bacterium. Classification (GTDB taxonomy): domain Bacteria; phylum Chloroflexota; class Anaerolineae; order Caldilineales; family Caldilineaceae; genus Bin5. Next base: position 1,130,223 of record OZ220684.1, on the reverse strand, counting down.
CATTAATAGAGCCAGCACGCCGAAAAAGAAGATTTCTCTCCCCGGGAAAGGATAGCGCGCAAATGCCCAAGCTGCAATCGCCGCCAGAATAACCATGCCAACCACCGAGGCGCCGCTGGTGATTATGCTGTTTAAAATGTAGCGGGAAACGATGCGCCAGGCTTCAAGATAATTGTCGGGGTGGAGCGGAAACGTGACTGTGAACGGGAAATGGTCGAACTGCGGGATATCTTTGAACGAAATGATTATCGTGATGACGAATGGCAAAAACATGAAAAACAGGAAGGCACCCAGTCCCAGATGGCGCCACCAATCCCCCGTGCGCCAGGCGCGGCGCCAGCCCGCGCCCAACGACATACGTTGCACCGGTTGCGGTTGTCCTTCCAGTACTGTCATCGCTCAACTCTCCTGTCGTCCGGGTGATCCTGCGCCTATCCCTGGCTGGTGCCTCGGCAACCTCTGGTCACAAACCTTGCGCTCGCCACTCAATAGTCACCCGTCTTGACGAACTTCACATTTATGATCGTCAAACCCATTATCAACACAAACAGAAACATCCCGATCGCGGAAGCGTAGCCCATCTTATTCCACAAAAAGGCGTTGTTGTACATCCACAGCCCGGGCACCATACTCGCCGTTCCCGGCCCGCCGGCTGTCATCACAAAGACCGCTACCCAGCCCTGCAGGCCGCCGATGACCGCCAACACGATGATCAGCTTGAACTGACCGAGAATAAGAGGGATGTCGATCGCAGAGAGTCGCCGCAGACCGGAGCATCCGTCTACCAGCGAACTGTCTATCACCTCATCTGAGATGCCCTGCAGGCCGGCCAGATAGATGAGCACGGTGACACCGCCCACCCACGGGAACCCCATGAACGTAACCGCATAAAGCGCCGTCTTCGGGCTGCCTAGCCACGGCCGCTGCCAGTCCTCTAGTCCGACCCCCTCCAGGAAGGCGTTCAAAAGGCCGTGCGTGCCGTCATAGATGAACTGCCATAGCAACAAGATGACTATGCCTGGCACCACAGCTGGCAGGATGGTCAGGACGCGATACGTGTACTTGTGTACATTGCTGCGCAAGTTGAAGATCAGTTCAGCGACAATGAAGGGAAACGTGACCGCACTGATCACCCGCCATGACGTGAGCAGGCTCACATGGCGCAGCGACTTAAGGAAAGTATCATCCCTGATGAAAAGCTTCTCGAAGTTCCCCAACCCCAGAAACTCCGGCGGCAGGCCGATGTCCCACTTGAAAAAGGCCCGGTAAAGCCCCATAAAGGCCGGGTAATAGTTGAAGGTCAGCAGCAGCGCAAAAGTGGGGACCAGCATCAGGTAAACGAACCGGTAACGATAGATACGTTGCCCGAGCGTGGCCTGCCTGTCCTGCGGTACCGCCGGTCCCGCGGCCGCAGCATGTGAAGCAGGTGCGCGAATCTCTTCCGTTGTCATAGCGCTTTTCCCGTTTCCACAGCGCAGGTGGGCTCCACAAGAATTGCCCCATGGAACCCACCTGCGCCCATGAACTTCGAGTTCTGAGTTTCCAGCTCTCAGTTAACTCGACCGGCAAGTCGAAGTTCACTAAAAACTGAAAACTGACTACTAAAAACTATTAACCACAATCCCAGCCATTCTTCTCAATCGCCTCGTCGGCGTACTCGAGCAGCAACTCATTGATCTGCTCTGCGGCCTTCTCCTGCGTTACGACGTCCAACTTGAAGTCGGTCCAGACGGCCGCAATCTTCTCGCGCTGTTCGGTGCCGATCTTGTCGGGATAAGTTACCATGCCGGCCTCGCCCAACCCTTCAGTGATGGCTTTCAACGGTTCCTTCAGATCGGGATTGACGTCAACGCCCTTGATATTGGGCAGGAACGTGCCCGTCTCCGAAATCATCCGGCCTGCGTTCTGGGGAGCAGTCACGTAACGAAGGAAGTCCACCGCCAGCGGCACAATTCCATCCTGTTCCGTCTTGGTCGCCAGCGCCCACTGGGCCGCAGTGGCGCCACCGATCGGCGGGGCCGCTTCGCCTATCGCATACGGTGAATCAGCCTCGGTGATAGTCGGAGCGTAGAAGGTGCTCCACTCGAAATCGACCAGTGGATCGGCCTTGAGATAACCGAAGCGCCAACTGCCGTCTTCAAATACAGCCACATCTTTTTGGAGGAACTTGCGGTTGAAGTCCGCACCCTCTGCCGCCCAGTCCGGCGCCAGATAGGGAATCAACTGCTTGACCAACCGGAACCAGTCCCCATATTCCGGGTCTGTGGCGCTGTAGAGCCCGTTCTTCATAGCGCAGCCGACCTCTTCCAGCGAGGCAACGCCGCCGTCAGCGTTGATTATGTCGTCCTTCTTGGCGTAAAGCATCGCGCCAACCTGCGACTCGTACCAGGCCAGCCGGGCGTTGGGAATTGTATCTGTCTCCAGCAGCGCCTCCTGTACCTCGATCCACTCACCGTACGTGCTTGGAGCCGACAGACCATGCTCGTTGAAAACGTTCTGGTTAAAGAAGAAGAACGTCGTCACCAAGTCGATCGGAACGACATAGTGCTTGCCGTCCGGCCCGCGTTTGGCCTCGGTGGGAATTTCGTAGAACTGGTCCAGCCAGCGCTCGCTGCCCGGGTCTCCCGCCGCTACGTAAGGGTTGGGCTGCTCGAAGAACGGATCCAGCGGAATCCACCAGTTCTTGTCAATCTCATCCTGTGTCCAGAACGAGTGCGTCCAGACGATGTGAGGAATTGTGCCGCCGGCCTGCTGCGTCACGATCCACTCGTGGGAGGCCAGGTTGTCCGGCTTCCTGATGATCTCGACAGTGGCCCCGGGATGATCCGCCATGTACTCATCTGAGATGACCTGGATCATGTTGTGGGGAAGGGGGTTATTGGGGCCCTGTTCCATACTCTCCGTAGGTGTATAGTGCTGGACCCAGATCTGCAGGTCGCCGGTCATGCCCGGCTCTCCGCTCATCTCGTCACCGGCCGAATCCTGGGCCGCAGGCGCGGGAGCCGCGCAGGCCGCAAGCGCCACACCGGCGCCGGCCATCCCCATTGACTGCAGGAAGGAACGTCTACTGAGATTTTTCATGCTTTTCTCCTTGAATTGAAGGTTAAAGACAAAAGACAGTCTTCCGTCAGACACTCGATAATGTTACCGCCCAAATACGCCGCAGAAATAGTTCCAATTGAGATTTAACCTCGACGCAATCAACGGCCAAATCACGCTTCCCCCAACAAAAGCCTCGCTCGCAACCGAATGTGGGCGGCTCAATCCTCCACAATGGCAACCGCCCTCACCGGCGCACCCGTCGACCCCACCCATTTCACCGGCAGCATCGATAACGTGAAGCCGTGTGTCCGCGGGATCTGCTCCAGATTGCAGAGGTTCTCAACATGATAGTACTCATGCTCGTTCATGACGCGATGGGCCTCCCAAAACTCCTTGCGTTCAAACATCGCCCATACCGGCGGGTCGAACGTAACCGCGTCAATGCCCATCACCTTCACCCCGCGTTCGATCAACCATAATGTCGCTTCGCGGGTCATGCCGCTGTGCTCGCTCAGGTACCTTTCCTCATCGTTGTAACTACCTGCCCCCGTCCAGATCAACACAAGATCAAGCGGCTTAATCTCATATCCTATCTTACCTACAGCCTCTTCCATGTCGGCCACCGTGATGCCGGCGCCGTTTTCCTTGTGCCGGAAATCCAGAAGCACGCCATCACCGTAGCAAAACTCGATTGGAATCCCTTCTGGTCCAGGCTTGCCGGGAACCAGGTGCTTCAGCGCGTCAATGTGCGTCCCAACGTGGTCCCCTAGTATGGTCAAATAGTGTGCCGTCAGAGAGGTGACACCATGCTCCGCCGCGCCAATGCCGCTGGCAAAACCTTCCCAATCTTCATACATCAACAACGTCGGCCGCGTCACCCGCGGGAAAACCACCATATCGTTGTGTACGGGCATGCTCAAGTCAATGACTTTACGCCCCATGCCGGTTCTCCAAGGTTTGCCCGCCTGCCAGCAGCGCGCGCTGAAGGCTTTATCGGGCGTTCAACCGTTCTGGCCTTATCCGAAAACTTGGTCTCACATTGATATTGAGAAGCAGGGCCTTTCCCATCGTGCCTGTAACATTCGGAGGATCTGACGTTTTAAGTCGGCAATGACCAGGAAAGAGGTGAAGTTCGTCTTGGCGAATGTGAGCGCTTCTATGCAGTTCAAGCATCTGTAGGGGACGAGACGCAAGCATGTCAAAAGTCTCACCAATTTCTGCGCCAAGCGCTATTATATATAGGAAGGTAACAGAGTCCAAATTGTGAGTCTCTCACCACGCTCTCCCAGGCCTTACACCCTATTGCGACCTCCCGCCTGTTATAATGGTTGGGCTTTACAACCTGTTCCCGCAAGTCTGCAATCCTGAGATCGCCCGCGTCGGGGAAGAAGAGATGAAATACCTTCTGGCCCTGTGCGGCAGGACGCGCAAATAGCCAGATTCCATCTCGCGTCGTATACGTATTGCATCTACGAAAGCAACGGTACCAAAGATTATTTCACTGAGCGTAACTACTCAGCCGCAACTGATTCGCAACCCTGAACGAGGCGAGCAAAGCAAAGGTGTTCTTTCTCCCCTCACTGTTGTATTTTGGGCGGTCGGGCCTTCGGCCCTCCCTTGTGCAGGGGCTGCGCCCCCGCAACGCCCCCCTCCAAAACCAGGCCTCACCGACCGTGTGCCTTCATCGCAACCTGTCGGCTGGCGAGCATGGCGGCGGCTGTACACCAGTTGCGTCACCAAGAGCCTGAAAGGTTCCAAGGATGACTGGCTGGTCAACTGCTGTGGCTAAGTAGTTACCACTGAGCAATTAGCTCTGGAGAATAGGAAATATGGAATCTCGCGTGCAGAAATGGGGCAACAGTTTGGCCCTGCGCATCCCTAAGCCTGTTGCAACCCAGCTTGGACTCGAAGCTAATTCAGCGGTCAGACTATCGCTGCGCGATGATGAGTTAGTCATTGCGCCAGTGAAGCCATCCTCTCTGAACTTGGATGATCTCCTCGCCCAGGTGACCGAGCATAATTTGCACGCCGAAGTGGACTCCGGCCCTGCGGTGGGCAGTGAAGGATGACGGCAAAGCCCGATTACGTCCCACAGCGCGGCGATGCAATTTGGATCGATTTTGCCCTTCAGACGGTGCATGAACAGACGGGGCCTCGCCCCGCCGTTGTACTCTCACCGGAATCCTATAACGGCAAAGCACGACTGGATATTCTCTGTCCGAGTACCAATCAGGTCAATGGGTATCCCTTTGAAACCGCAATCTGTACAGGGGTGGGCGTGACAGGGGTGATTCTCGCAGATCAGGTCATGAGCATGGACTGGAAGGCGAGAAATGCAACGTTGATTTCTGCTCTGCCAGCCGATCTGTTTGATGCAGTTTTGGAGCGAGTCGGGACACTTCTGGCAAGAGCGTAAGGCTGGTAAACGCGCCGCCGCGTCCCAATATCGGCGGAAAGTCATGACAACTACCCATCACACCGCTGACAAATCTGGGCGAAGCGCGTAGAACCCCCGCTGCCACTGAGTTCCGTCTCGTATTCGGTGCGCACTCTGCAATCCGTCTCGCCACAGAAGTCACAGCGGCCGTACTCCTGGAATGGCGTGTAAGCCTCCCGCAGCGTGTCCTGTTGGTCGCGCTCCAACAGAGCCGGCGCCGCAAACCGTTCCACCCAGCGCCGCACCAGGCTATCCGTCTCGTTGGCAACCGCCCGCTCGAAAACTGGCAGAAGCGCCGGGTCGTTCGGGCAGCCGCCGTCCTCCAATGTATGCCACGCCGCCCGCCGCACCCGTACCTCAGGATCCTGCATCAGCCGGTATAGCGCCTCCCATGCAGCTTCAACCCGCCTGCGCACGTGGCAGGGACACAGATTTTCCGCGGCATGAAGTCGTTCGTCCGCGTCCGTACTGGCCGCCATCTCGATCAGGAGGTCGATAGTCTCTCCCCGCACGCGGTGTTCACCGCCTCTGAACGCCGCCTTCTGATGCCGGTTCAGCCCCTTCCGTCTGCGCGCCATCTATCATCTCACTTTCAGAGCCAGCCGCGTGGCCGCACGCGCGGCCGCTGCCGACTTCTCGCACCAGCTGGCCTGCCTCGATAGGCCCTGCAAGATCAACTCGTGGATCTCCTGCGGAGAATCCGCTAGCCGCATCAGTTCAATGTCAGGGGAGGAAATATTCCCCGCCGCCAACATCGTGCCGCGCAGCCAGTCCAGCAGTCCGCCCCAATAGTCCGAGTTATAGAGGACAACCGGAAACTGCCTGATCTTGCCTGTCTGAATCAGCGTCAACGCCTCAAACAGCTCGTCCAACGTACCAAACCCGCCGGGAAAGATGACAAATCCCTGCGAGTACTTGACGAAATTCAACTTGCGCACAAAGAAGTAGCGGAACTCGATGCCCACGTCGACGTATTCGTTCAACCCCTGTTCGAAAGGAAGCTCGATGCCCAGGCCGACCGATGTGCCGTTCTCCTGCTGCGCGCCGCGATTGCCTGCCTCCATGATGCCCGGCCCACCGCCCGTTATGACCGACAGCCCGGAATCCACCAACAGGCGCGCCGTCTCGACAGCCGCCCTGTAGTTGGGATCGTCCCCCTCCGTACGCGCCGACCCGAAGATCGAGATCGCCGCGCCCAGCCCTGCTAGCGTGTCGAAGCCCTCGACGAACTCGCCCATAATGCGGAATACCCGCCACGGGTCGCTGTCAGTAAACTCCTCGCCCTCCCCGGTCGGCGAGTCGAGGATACATTCGTCTTGTGTCTTTCCTTTCAGCATGAAATTCTCTCCCGATCGCGGCCCGGCGCCGGCAGATCCCTTCCCTCGTCCGGGCGCAAGACGCGCACAATGGCCGTGCCGAACCAGGTCATCAGTTTTCCTCAATACCCAGCATTCACATACCCTTCCTGCGCGCCGGGCCCGAAACCCAACTCGAACCGTCTCTGCCGGAACTTGGTCAGCACCTCGGCATACCGGCTCTCGTCGATGAAATTCTGCCGCTCCGACGGATCCCGTTCCAGATCAAACAGCACCTCCGGCATCTCTTCGCCGTAGTATTGATACTTAAGGTCATCCCATTTGATCATCAGATTGCGCGCCCCAAACTGACTGACGCTCTCGTTGCGCCAGTCTCCCCCATCGCCGCGCAAAAGCGGCGCCAAACTGCGGCTGTCCAGCCCCTCCGGTATCGGGATCTCGCACAGATCGCACAGCGTGGCGAACAGATCGCACAGGTTGACGTTTTCCTCAGCCACCCTGCCCCCGCCAAATGACTTGGGCCAGCGGATGATCAGCGGCACGCGCGCGCTCGCCTCAAAAAACTTCTGCTTCTCCCAGATGCCGTGCTCGCCCAGCATCTCGCCGTGGTCGCTCGTGTAAACGATGACCCAATCGTCAAGATCCTGGCCCGCGTGCTCCAACGCGCGCAACAGCGAGCCGTACATCTCGTCCATCCTCTCGATCATGCCGTAGTAGCCGGCCACGGCCCGACGCAACTCCCGCGGCGAGGCATCAACGCCCGGCCGCACCTGCTTCTGCCCCAGAAAAGGATGGTCGAACACCTGCTCATCCAGAAATGGCTCCACCCGGTTCAAATAGTATGTGAACTTCTCTTCACTCGTGAAGTACGGGTAGTGCGGTTGATTCAGGCTCAGTTTCAGCAGAAGAGGCCGGTCCGGCTGCTGCCGGTCGTAGTACGGGTCGGTGAAATACTGCTCTATGCAGTCGAGCGCGCCCGTCAACGCGTACTCGTCCTGGATGATGTGGGGCGAGTGGCCCACGCCCGCCCGCAGCACCTCCTTCGTGTCGCTCCATTTCACCGAAGACAGCCCTCTCGTGTGACGCGCAAACGAGTCCTCGTCCCGGTCGGCGACAAAATGCGGGCCCACCTGCATCGCCGACCCGATGCGCTGGCTCCAACCCTGCATCTGGTCCGTCCCCGTGTGATGCAGCTTGCCTGCCGCCACCGTGTGATACGCATACTGGCTGAAACGGCGGGCAAACGTCATATGCCCCAGCGGCAGGTCCTGGGCAAAAATCTCGCATCCGCACGTACGCGGAAACTGGCCCGACATCATCGCCTGCCGGCCCGGTATACAGATCGGCGAAGCTGCGTAAGCGTTTCTGAACACCACGCCCGTCTCCGCCAGACCGTCCAGCGTGGGCGTGCGCACGACCTGATCGCCCTCGTAGCCGGCGATATCAGCGCGATGCTCGTCGCTCATCAGAAAGAGAATATTGGGTGGCATATCGATTACTCCTCGAATGACAGGGTGAATGGAGGGGGACAGAACGACCCAAGCTCCGTTCTTTCGAAGAGCTGCAAGAGGTATTGTCCCCTCTTTGTGCAACTATATATCGGAAATGGATCCCTCTGCAGCGCCAACACAAAAGATCGTCAAGTTCTGGAGTTGGCAACCTGAACATGCGCCGCCAGGCTCTTACCGAGCCGCAGAGGAAAAGTAGTCATCAATGGGTCAGGGATTTTCTGCTGCAAGATGCGTTCAGGAACTGCGTCGGCGCAGGCGAGCCAATTCTGCCTCCAATTCCTGCACCCTTTCAACTGCCTGCTGGCGAGCCTCATTTTCGGCATCGGCGCGCTTAGCCTCGGTATCGGCGCGCTTCGTTTCGGCATCGGCGCGCTTCGCTTCTTCCTGGATCTGTGTCTTTGCATCTTCGGCATTGTTGACGGCGACCTTCAGGTCTGGTATGACATACTCGGCATACACATCGTCAAGAGCCAACTTTGCCAGCCCCGGCAACCTCCACAGATCCCCAATCCGAAACTGAAAACCGGGCAGCACTTCCGAGTGGATCAAGTCCTCTGCGTCGGGCTGGATCTCCTCGTATCGTGCCTGAGGCGTCAAGCGGTAAAAGTGCATGTGCTCGCCGCTTGGATCGAGTATGGTATATTCCTTAACCCCGGCCAGCGCGTAATCTCTCGTCTTCTCCTCCGTGTCCCGACGCACCTCTATCGGTGTGGAGTCGGAAAGAAACTCGACGACGGCGTCGCAAACGCCTGCAAAGGAGCGCTGGTCAATTCGTCCCCAAGAAACAGGGTTGCTATTCAGAATTATGCCAATGTCCGGTTTGCGAACTGCTCGACGCGTCCCGGACGGCTCCTGAGAGTCTGCCATTGTCATGAAAAAGCCGGTCTCCATATTGATCAGTTCGGCGACCTCGTGTGTTTCCAGGTAGCGGCGCAAAAGGTCGAGAAACCAGTTTCCAAGATCAAGTTGAGGCTTGTTTGCCAAAGGCTTTGCCTCCAATATGCCGTTGTTCCATTCATAACTGACATCAATGTCAGGGTAGGGGTTCTCGTACCACTTGGCCCAGTACTCTTCCAAAGTGACATAACGCCCGTCATCTGGCGCCCCGGGATTCACCTGCGTGTCGGGTGGCGCAGCAGCATCAGATGTGGTAGACCCGTTCAATTGGGATGAATCTCTCTGCGACTGAGGAACGTCTGACGCCAGCCTTGCGGGTTCCATGTTCCCTCCTCTGGCAACGCAAACTCTCGCCCGCGCATAATACAACTGTTCTGTACCCATTCTATCACGAGTCCCCAACCACTCCCAACGACCTGCCCGGAGCGCAGAGTCGTCAACCTTGCAATGAGATCACACTGCTGGTACGATCACGCCTATACCTCTAGCCCTGTACCCAGAATTTCGTCAAAAGTTCGTGAACAATTGCGCTCCCTGTCTGCCCGCAACTGAAAAAGCAGGATACTCTTGCGGGCAGATAGCTGCCTGAGCGCGCATACAAGGAGAACAAGCAACGTGAGCACCCTCCATTTCGAGAAACTCTCTCAATTTGATCGCGTCGCCGAGCCGGTCACTGTCAGCATACCCTTTGCACAGGGCAAAATGACTGATGCTGCCCAACTTGTCATCGAGGACGACGGCGAAGCGTTGCCATCTCAACAGCGCGCCCTTGGCCACTGGTCCGACGGCAGCGTCAAGTGGCTGCTCGTCCACCTCCAGCCGGACCTTCCCGGCAATCTGTCCAAGACGCTCAATTTCCGCACTGCTTCTGGTCCAGCGCCGCAGCCGTCGCAGCAGGTGCAGGTGACCGAGGAAGCTGACGGCCTGCTGGTCGACACCGGTCCACTGCGTTTTCGCGTGCCGCGGGAGGGCTTCCTCCCCGTGCAGGACGTCGTCCTCGCCGGGGGACCGGCGTGGCCCTCTCCCTTCGCCGGCTTCACTATGGAGACCGATGCTGCCGCCGCCGATAGCAGCAGCGGCGCGGTCGAACTGGAGATCGATGAGGCTGGCCCGCTCCGTGTCGTCATTCTCGTACGCGGCCGCCACCTGCAACCTGACGGCAGCGAATTCCTGGAGCTGCGCGGCCGCATCACCGCCTACGCCGGCAAAGCCTACATAGAAGTGGAGCACCAGTTCCTCCACACACTGGATACGGAGCAGGTAACACTACAAAGCCTCCGCCTGGACTTTGCGGCCGAGCAAGCCGGCAACGCACCTCAACTCGCTCTGGGGGAAGGCTGGTACAAAACCGCCATCAGCCAGAGCGACAGCGACGTTTCACAGACCCTGGACACCGAGACGATGCTCTATCAGTCCAACGAGCACTTTATCGACTCCTATTACGGCGACTTCTGGACCGACTGGCGCGATGAGCAGGGCGGACTCTGCCTCTCCATCCACCAGGCCCACCAAAACTTCCCCAAAAGACTGCACGGCCACACACAGGGCATCGCCTGCTGGCTCTATCCCGCCGGAGAAACGCCTGCCCCAATCTTGCAGGGCATGGCCAAGACCCACCGCATCCAGCTCCACTTCCACGCGCCCGATACCCCCCTCGACGACCTGAGCCAACGCAGCCTGCAGTTCCAACTCCCGGATCGACCTTCGCTGCCGGTCGATTGGTACCGGGCCAACAACACCTGGATCGAGACCTATTTCCCCGAGAATCTGCCCCGTCGCCTCTACACGGATCTCAATAACCTGCACGATGGACGCCCCAAAGCGCTGGGTATGATGCATTTCGGCGACGCCCCCGATTCTGGCTATACTAATCAGGGCCGCGGTGGCGGCGAAAACGTCTGGGTCAACAACGAGTACGATCGACCCCACGCCTGCACCCTCTTCTATGCCCTCACCGGCCAGCGCCGCGCCCTCGATTCCGCCCTCGTCAGCACCCAACACTGGCTCGACGTAGACTTCTGTCACCACCATCCGGACCCGCTGATCGATGGCGGCCTGCGTATCCACACCCGCTACCACGCCACCGGAAGATGCACGCCGTCCCACGAGTGGTCCGAAGGCTTTCTGGACTACTACTTCCTCACCGGTCGCAGGGAAAGCCTGGACGCGGCAAACTCAATCGGCGAAAATATTCTCCGCCACATGGCCTTGCCTTCAATGCGTCAGTTGGGTGAGGCATCCGTGCGTGAAGGTGGATGGGCCCTGCGCGCCTATGTCGGCCTCTGGCTCGGAACCGGCGAACAGCGCTGGCGCGACGAATCCCAGCGGCTGATCGAGATGTTCCTCGACTGGCATGACGAATATGGCGCGCTCCTCGCCCCCTATACCAGCCACACCATGCCCCGCGTGCCCTTCATGATCTCCCTGACCGTCTGCTCTTTTGCCCGCTATCTGCTCATCGAAGACGACGAAAGAGTGAAGCAACTGATTGTGTCGGTGATGGATGATCTCATCGAACACTGTCTCGGGCCGGACGGCGTCTTCTACTACAAAGAGCTCCCGTCCCTTCAGCGGACCGCGCCCACGCCCCATGCGCTGGAAGCGCTCACCTACGCCTGGCGCGTCAGCGGCGACGAGCGCTATCTGAAAGTCGCGGCCAACACCTTCGCCGCGTTGATGGCTAACTTGGAAGGTAAGGAAGGCGGCCCCAAATTCGCCGATCCCTCCGGCGCAGTCATCGACGGAGTAGGCGGCGGACGCATCTTCGCCGACAAATACACATCCCTGATACTCTACGCCGGCGCTGCCGCTCCTCTGGGCCTGCTGGACTGGTATGAGTATCCCTTCCCCGGCGCAGCCTGATCCGCGACGGGAGTTCCCCCTTCTCAACAAACGACGCTGGCGGCACAGTCTGTTCGTTGCCCGATTTCGGTACAACCGCAGTCGGCAACGGACAGGCCGGCCCATCAGGAGACGACCTATGCAGGCAAAGCGCCTTTCTTCCAATCCGATAATCACGCCTGCCCTGGACGAATCCATCGGCGCAAACATCAACGGGCCGTCACTCTTGCGTGCACCCGACTGGCTGCCGAATCCACTAGGCCAATACTACCTCTATTTCGCCCACCATCAGGGCAAATCTATCCGCCTGGCCTATGCCAACGCGCTAACTGGGCCATGGACTGTTTACTCGCCAGGCACTCTGCGTCTGGAACAGACCCCCTGCTACAACCATATTGCCAGCCCTGACATGCATATCGACGAAGAGAACCGGCGCCTTCTGATGTACTATCACGGACCGTTTGTGCGGCCGCAAGATCTTGAAGCCGATCCCCTGAAGCAACGGTATCCCACTCTGAATGGACAGCGTTCGCTGTTGGCCACTTCTGAGGATGGTATCAATTTTAGCTCCGACAAGGAGATCTTCGGTCCTAGCTATTTTAGGGTCTTCCGTTATCCCGATGCCGCCGAAGGCTGGGTTTACGCCCTGGGTATGCCCGGCATAATTTTCCGCAACCGCGACGGACACACAAATTTCGAACCGGGACCGGTCCTCTTTGACATCAACCAGAGGCATACCGCCCTGCTCGTGCGCGACGACATCCTCTACGTCTTTTATTCCCGCGCCGGTGACTGCCCGGAGCACATCCTCTGCTCGACGATCGACCTGCGACCGGACTGGTATGAGTGGAAGGCTTCCGCGCCCTTCTCCATTCTGCTGCCCGAGACCGATTACGAGGGTGCCAATCTGCCCATGGAACCATCCCAGCGCGGAGCGATTCACGAACCTGCCCGTCAACTGCGCGACCCCTGCATCTACCAGCAGGGCGACAAAGTCTATCTGCTCTACTCGGTCGCAGGAGAGAGCGGCATCGCGCTTGCTGAACTCAGTTTCGACTGATTCCAGGCGCGGGCCGCCTGCTCCCAAGTACCGCCTCTCTCGTGTGCAAAGACCCTTTACACAAGGTCGCCCAGGTTTACTTCCAGCGCCTGGGCAATCGAGGCCAGCGTCTTGGCAGAGCCGACTCGCCTCCCCGTCTCAATCTGGGAAAGGTAAACCGGGCTGATGTTGGTTGCGGCGGCCAACTCCTTCTGGCTCATGCCCCGATGCTCACGATACACTTTGATCGGGCTTATCCCGGACAAGAGTCGGTCAACCACTTCAATGGGAAAGGATTCGCTCTCTTCTTTTGTCGCAAGATCATAGATTTCTTCATCGCTCAAGATCGCCTCGGCCGCTTCTTCCTTTGCCAGACGTACATATTCACGCCAGGGGAGCACGGCAAACATCGGTTGTCCGGCATCATCATGAATGATCTGCAGGTTACTCACGAGAGTTTTCCTCCTACTGCTTGTAAACCTGACCACGCGGTACGACACGCAAAACATCAAATGAGTTGGCTTCATCGTCTCTTTCAAGAATAATTCGTAACTACTCAGCCGCACCTGATACGCAACCCTGAACGAGGCGAGCAATGGTGTTTTTTCTCCCCTCTTTGTTGTATTTTGGGCGGTCGGCCGCAAGCGGCCTCCCTTGTGCAGGGGCTGCGCCCCCGCAACGCCCCCCTACAAAACCATCGCTCACCGACCGTGTGCCTTCTTCGCAACGTGTCGGCTGGCGAGCATGGCGGCGCCTGTACACCAATAGCGTCACCAAGAGCCTGAATGGTTCCAAGGTTGACTGGCAGGTCAAGTACTGTGGCTTAGTAGTTACAATAATTCGAAAGTCGCCAACACGCAGACGAAACCCAGGCCGCCCTTCCAACCGGGCCACGTCAATGTCCCGCCGGTCAGGATTCTCTGCCAGTCTGTCCAATGCTTGGCGGATGCGCTGAGCGTTCTGGCGAGGCATCTTCTGAAGGGCCTTGATGCCCTGTTTCTTGGTCGTCAGCCTGTACAAAGTGTTCTCCGCATAGCAATCACTATAGCATACCGCTTTACTGGTATAAAGCATTTTGCTTTACTTGTAGGCATCGAACGAATACAGTATGTACATAGGCATTGGGAAAACATCCTCTGAGACTGGCAGGCTGCCGCTATCCGTCTAGACTGCTTGAGTCAACGACAACCTCCATTTCGATTGACCTCGGCGCGGACAAACTGCTACAATACGACTGGCAATGTGCATCGCCTCGACTCTGACCGTCACAACAGCTCACAGTAGAGAAATCTGACCCGTGGGCCGCACATTGTTCCGTTCCTGCCCAAAGAGGCATAGCAGAGCGAATACGCTCCTAGTATGAGAGGCAATTTACATGCCCGATTCTACACCTGACCTTGTCGTCTATGGCGCCTTCTGGTGCCCGGACTGCCGCCGTAGCAAACAGTTCCTCGGCGAACACCAGATCCCATATCAATGGGTAAATATCGAAGAGGACGCAGACGCCGAACAGCGTGTCATCGAAATGAACGATGGTAAACGCATCATTCCCACCATCGTCTTCGACGACGGTTCCCGTCTCGTCGAGCCGAGCAACGCCGAACTGGCCGCAAAACTGGGCCTGAAAACGACGGCCAGCCGCCAACACTACCCCGTGATCGTTGTCGGCGGCGGCCCCGCCGGCCTGACCGCGGCGCTGTACCTGGCCCGTGAAGGCGTCGACATCCTCATCATCGAACGCGCCGCCTTCGGCGGCCAGGCCGCAACCACCGAAAAATTGGACAACCTGCCCGGTTTTCCGGACGGTGTCGATGGCTTTGACTTCGCTCAGAGGCTGCGGGCCCAGGCCGAACGGTTCGGCGTTGAACTGCTACAAGCCCAGGATGTCGCCACAATTCATCGGCAGGACAATTATCACCGCATCGAAACCGTCGCCGGCGACGAGTACAGTGCCCAGGCTGTCCTGATTGCCACCGGCAGCCGCTACCGCCGCCTGAATGTGCCCGGCGAAAACGATTATCTCGGCGCCGGTGTACACTTCTGCGCCACCTGCGATGGCCCCTTCTACAGAGACAAAGAAGTGGCCGTGATTGGCGGCGGCAACAGCGCGGCGGAAGAAAGTCTGCTGCTGACGAAATTCGCCGAACGGGTTACACTTTTGGTGCGCGGACCTGTCCTGCACGCCAGTCAGGTCATCCAGGAATCCGTGTCAGGCAATCCCAAGATCGAAGTGCGATGGAACACCGAAGTCCAGGAATTCCTCGGCGCCAGGGCGCAACTTAACGGGCTGCGGCTATGGAATAACCAGGCCGAGGACGAGTCGCACATGTCTGTGAATGGCGCCTTCGTCTTTATCGGTCTCCAGCCCAATACCGGATTCCTGGAGGGAACCGGCGTGCGCCTTAACAGGTGGGGCTTCATCGAAACCGGGCATAACCTTACCCACCAATCGGACGAGCCCCCGCCTCTCTTTGTAGACAGGAACCCAGCCGCACTGGAGTCGAGTATCCCCGGTCTCTTTGCCGCCGGCGACGCGCGCGCCGAAAGCACAAAACAGGTCGCCTCGGCAGCCGGCGAGGGCGCAACCGCCGCCCTCCTGATTCGCGACTACCTGAGAACAGTCTGACCGTTCTTAGCCCTTGCCGGTTTCCAGAGGACTCCCACTGCATTGGCCAACGCCATCTGACCTAAGGCATCCGGCGTTTTACAGACCCACAGGCAAAATCTCAAGGAGGTATAGGTGTTCACACCAGAACAGCGGGAACACATCGACGAGCAGGGCTATCTGATCGTCGAGAATGCACTCGAACCGTTCGGACTCGAACGCGTCCGCGCCGCCTACGAAGACATTCAACGTCAGACCGAAACGGCGTGGGCAGACTCCGTTCGCAACGGGACATTCAAGGGCGGCTACGGCAACGGCCCCGACGCACACACCATGGGCGACATTCACCAGTACGACCCCCTTTTCCTGGACATCGCCGAGAATCCCCTCGTGCTGCCTATCCTCAAAGAGATTGTCGGTCCGGACGTTCAGACGATGGAAATGGTGGCCCACTGCCATCACGCCGGCACCAATGCCCATACCGGCTGGCATCGCGACTGGCCTGCCTGGCGGCATCCGCAGTTCATGCTCAAGGCAAAGGTCTTCTATTTCCTCGACGATCAGACGCCGGACATGGGCTGCTTCAGTCTCGTCCCCGGCAGTCACAAACATGACGAATATCCGTCCCGCACCGAGTACGTTGGCGAAACGCTGGAGCGGATGCCCGGCCTCAAGAAAATCGTTGCGAAGGCCGGCTCAGCCATCATCTGGAATGTTCTATGCTGGCATTCGGGCCTGGCCAATACCAGCTCCCGTGACCGCCGCATCCTGATCTACGGCTATATGCCCTTCTGGATAAAAAAGTGGGGCAGCGCACCCCCGCCGCAACACATCGTCGACTGGGCAGACACCCCGTATCGTCGCCAGCTGATGGGGATCCATGCGGTCGAAGGTCGCGCCGCCTGGGATCGTAAGGAAATTCCCTACCTCCCGGAGCACGCCGAAATTGCGAAGGCAAAGAAATTCTGACGAGCTAAACCGCTGAGAAAACGTGCAACGCGCGCCAATCACTGTTCCCCGCGCCTGGCTCGCAGCTGTTGGACGCGCTCCCCCACCTATCGGAACCGGTTCTTTAGCTATGGGCGCCCATCGAAGGCGCTAAGAGCAATTCACAAGGAGACTCTATGTCCACCCCAATCAAGTTAACCGTCATCGGCGCCGGCAGCGCCCAGTTTTCGCTCGGCCTTGTCAAAGATATCTGCCTGACGGAGTCCCTCAACGGCAGTCTCATCACCTTCATGGATATCGACGCCGACCGGCTCGACATGATCCATAACCTGGGCGCACGCTATGCCAAAGAACTAGGCGCCGACCTCCGCTTCGAGAGCACGACCGACCGGTGCGAAGCGCTGCAAGACACGGATTTCGTCATCAACACCGCCTCTGCCAGCAGCCATCAGAAACAGCGCAACGGACGCGAACTGATGGAAAAGCACGGCTACTATCACGGCGGCCGTATGCGCCAGACCAACTTCGTCAATCTCGACCTCATGCTCGGCGTGACCAACGATATGGAGGACATCTGCCCGGACGCCTGGCTGATCCAGTCGGGCAATCCCGTCTACGAGGGCTGCACCCTCATGACGCGTACCTCGAGCATAAAAGTCTGCGGTCTCTGTCACGGCCACTATGGCGTCCATCAAATCGCCAGAACCCTCGGCCTGACCGATATCGCCGATATCACCTGGCAGGCGCCCGGCCTCAATCACAACATCTGGCTGAACCACTTCTATTACAAGGGCGAAGATGCCTACCCGATTCTCGAAAAGTGGATCGCAGAGGAAGGTGAAAACTACTGGGAGTCCCATGTCGCTGAACGTACCCACGACATCCAGATGAGCCGCGGCACCATCCACATGTACCGCATGTACGGCCTCATGCCTATCGGTGACACCCCCCGGCGGGGCGGATGGTGGTATCATTCCGATATCGACACCAAAATGTGGTGGTTCCCTCAGCCTTGGGGCGGGCCGGACACGCACCTTGCCCGACCCTACTTTGTAGAGAATCTGGAGAAACGCGTTGCCCAGATGACCAAACTGACCAGCGACCCGTCCACCAGTCTGATCGAAGCCTTCGGCTCGGAGAAAACACACGAGCAGCAGGTGCCGATTATCGACGGCTTGGTCAATGACAACGAGGGCCAATTCCAGGTGAACGTGCCCAACCACGGCGCGCTGGCCGGCGTGCCTGACGATGTTGTCGTTGAAGTCCCTGCCATTGTCAACAGGAGCGGCATCCACCCCATCCGCGTGGACCCCCTGCCTGAGAAAATCCTCTACACCCAAATCCTGCCCGAAGTCCTCGAAATGGAACAAGAGTTGCTCGCCTTCCATACCGGCGACCGCTCACTTCTCCTTCTCAACGCCCTGGACTGTGACCAGTCTCACACCTATAATCAGGCCCTCACAGTCTTTGAGGAGCTGATGGACATGGATGGCAACGAAAGGCTAAACGAACATTATATGTGGGGCCCCGGCCAGGAAATGCTGCGCGAACCGGTGCGCACCAAGAAACCCGTCTGACCCGGTTGTGCCTTGCCGTTGTGCGTAAGGCGTGCCGAACGAACGCCGCGCCTTACGCACAACCTACTTCAATAACTCTGTGCGCATACTCTTCACTGTACTCCGCCTCATCGGCGGGTTGACAGTCCTCACCTACAAGCGTCTTGCCGGCAATCTGGGGTTGACCCTGCTGGCGCTCTTCCAGATCGTGCTGACCGTTGGCCTCCTCAGCAGCGCCGGCTTCTTCGCCCAAGCCGTCGATAGGGTAATTCTTAACGAGGAACTGGACGCACTCAGCTCACGAACCGGGCGCCCGCCCTTTACGACGCGCGTCTACTTCTTCCCCTCCTCCCGCAAACCCATGGATGTGCCAGCCGCCGAACGGGCCGGCCGCAGCGTCGCCGACACCCTCTCCGCCGAAATCGGCCTTCCGATCGACGAGGTCGGCGTACACCTTGAGAGTGGCAGCATGATGATGCTGACCCCCGAGGATGACGATCGTTACGGCACCGACAGCAAGTTCCTCACCCAGGTTGATCTGGTATACCTGGCCGATGTCGCGCCCGCATTGGAAATCACTGCCGGCGTGGTCTGGGATGACCCAACCGGCGAAACCGCCTCCATAGGTATTCTGCCCGTGCTCATGCACGACAACCTTGCCGCCGAAATGGGTGTCCTGCCCGGCGAAAAGTTCCGGGTCGCCCCTACGGCCGCCTTACCCGGCATCGAGGTGGAGATCGTCGGCCTCTGGCGGGCCGGCGACCCTGACGACACCTTCTGGTTCCGCCCCCCCGATATCTCGATGAAAGAGGCGCTGTTCGTGCGGCGGGCTGATTACCTGCAGCGCGTGCAACCTATGGTGGCCGGCAGTTCCCGCTTCGCCAGTTGGCGCATCTCTCTCGACGATAGCACACTCAATCCGGCCTACGCTGCCGCCTACGCCCGCGGCTTCGAACGCGGCATGACGATCATCGGCAAATACCTGCCCGGCGCCAATCTGGATGTCTCACCGCTTGACCCACTCAAGGACTTCGTGCAGCGCCAGACAACGCTCACAGTACTCCTCCTTAGCATGAACGTGCCGGCGATCGGCTTTCTGCTCTACTTCCTGGTACTGATTTCCGGCATCATCGCCCGCTCGCAGCAACGGGAGACATCGGTTCTGGTCAGCCGCGGCGCTGGCACCGTACGCGTAATGTGGCTGGTCCTGGTCGAAGAGTGGCTGCTCTTTATTCTCGGCGTACCCCTGGGGCTGGGCCTCGGCATGTTAATCGCCCGCGGCATGGGTTACACCGACAGCTTCCTCGATTTCACCGTGCGCGACCCTATGCCCGTCTCTTTGCAGGGCGTCGACGTCTGGTTAATTGTGGCTGCGCTTGGGTTGGCCTTCATCGCCCGCATGCTGCCGGCCGTCTCCGCCGCCCGCTCCAGCATCGTTGACTACGAAACTACCTACGCCCGTCCCGACAAAGGACCATTCTGGCGCCGCGCCTATCTCGACTTTCTGTTGATCGTGCCCACCGTTTACGCCTATCAACAGCTTGGTCAACAAGAGGCGTTCGCGTTGCTGGCGCAGGAAGACGCATCGGAACTTTACAGTGACCCGCTCCTGATCCTGGCCCCGGCACTCGTGATACTGACAGCGTCTCTCCTGGTCATGCGCTTCTTCTCGCCCATGATGAATCTGCTCGACAAGCTGGCTGGCCTGTTGCCCGGCACTGTCTTACATCTGGCGCTGCGCCAATTGGGTCGGCAGGGGCACAGCTACCTGAACCCACTGCTTCTCGTGATCATCTGCCTGGGCCTGGGGATCTATACCCACTCCCTTGCCGCAAGCATGGATGAGTGGCTGGTCGATCGCATAAAATACCAGGCCGGCGGCGACTTCCGTTTCTTGCCGATCACCGAAGATGAAACTGGCGGCTCCTGGACGCCGGAACTCTCCTGGTTTATCGAAAGGTTCGATGCCGACCGCGCCATTCGCGTAGGCAACTATGGCATGCGCATCGAAGGACTCTCCTCCACCCGCCGCAAGACGAAAAGGATGATGGGAGTAGACCGGGCTGAATTCGCCACCGTTTCCTGGTTCCGCTCCGACTTCGCCGACGACTCGCTCGGCGGCCTCATGAATCGGTTGGCCGCCGCGCCCGAGGCAGTGTTGGTCTCACGCGCCTTCCTGACCGAGCACCTGCTACGCGTCGGCGACCGCCTCGATCTGTGGGTAATTCTGGAACCTGGGATCAGTATGCGCACCGACTTCGTGATCAGCGGCGTCTACGACTACTTTCCCACCGTCGAGCAGGAAGATATCGTTGTCATCGCCAATCTGGACTACTTGCACCTGATCGGTGGGGCTATCTACCAATATGAGGTATGGCTGCGCGCGCCGGGCAATGAACAAGGGGAAGAGGTGCGCCGCAAGCTGCGAATCGGTGGGATCGAAACGCTGCGCTGGCACGATGTCGTAGGTTCACTGATCGAGGAGAAGGCGAAACTGGAGCGGGTCGGGGTCTTCGGCGCGCTGACGGTCGGATTCCTGGCCGCAGCGCTGATGGCCGTGCTGGCCTTTCTGATGCACAGCTACGCCTCGCTGCGCGAGCGATTCTATCAATTCGGTGTGCTGCGGGCGATCGGAGCGTTGCGCCGCCAGCTGATTATCCAGCTCGCCGTGGAGTACGCGGTGCTCGTCGTCTACGGGACCGCCGCCGGTGCAGTGATCGGCGTCTGGGTCTCCGTCCTCTTCACCCCCTTCTTCCGCAGCGCCGCCGACTCCAAGGCCATCCTGCCGCCAATGTTGCCGGTCATTGCCGAGGGCGAGATCACCCAACTCACTCTCATCTTCATCGCCGTGATGATATTCGTAATTGTGGCCGCCACCGCGCAAGCCACCCAGCGCCGCATCTTCGAGGTCATGCGCGTCGGCCAGGCGTAATTCTACCGGGCCAGTGGCCTACTAGTGTTACTGGCCACTGGCCCTCGGCATCTAGCTTCTGCCGTTGTCGCTTCCGTTCTGATCGTTGAACAACTCCCTCACACCGCCGAGCGCGCCCAGTACCCCGGTCGCCTCGTAGGGCAGAAAGATCTTTGAACCGTCGCCGTTCGCCATAACCTTCAGAGCCTCCAGATACTGGATGGCAATTAGCTTGTCGTCCGGCTCCGCGTCTTTGATTGCGTTGAACACCGTCGTAATCGCGTTGCCTTGACCGGTGGCCTCCACTTCCAGCTTATACCGCTCGGCATCGGCTACCCTCTTGACCGCCTCCGCCTGACCTTCCGCGGACAGAATCTGAGATTGGCGATCGCCCTCAGATTCCAGAATGGCAGCCCGTTTTTCCCGCTCGGCCTTCATCTGTTGGTGCATCGATTGGGTGATATCCGCCGGCGGGTCAATGCGCTTGATCTCTACCCGCACCACGCGCACACCCCACTTGTCGGTGGCTTCGTCCAGCACTTCGCGCAACCTGGTGTTGATATGATCGCGGCTGGTCAGGGCCGTGTCCAACTCCAATTCGCCAATCACATTACGCAAATTGGTCTGGGCCAGTTTGGTGGCGGCGTTGTAGAAATCTGCCACATTGTAAACAAGCTTGACCGGGTCGGTCGCCTCAAAGTAGACGATGGCATCAACCGTCACGACCACATTGTCCTTCGTGATCACCTCCTGCGGCGGCACGTCCACTACCTGTTCTCGCATGTCCACCTTCTGGATGGAATCGACGAAGGGGATGATCAAGGTGAGACCCGGCTGAACGGTGCGCTGGTAGCGCCCCAACCGCTCGATGACGCCTTTCTGGTAAGGTTGCACAATGCGAATGCTGGCAATGGCAACCACAAACACGAACAGGGCGAGGATCGCCAGTAAAACAATCGGCACTGCTGCTCCTAACATTTCCCTTCTCCTTTGTTATGCGGCAGACTCGGCCTGCTCGTCTGAATCCGCGTATTCTCTGTCGGTTGCTCGAACCTGTAAACGCACGCCGTCTACGCCCAATACCTCTACAACCTCTCCAACTTCCAACTGTTCGCCATCCAGTGACTCGGCGCGCCATCTCTCACTTTCCAACCGCACCATACCTGTGTTGGCAATCGGGTCAACCGTCTGTAAGACGACCGCCCACTTGCCAATCATCCGGTTGCCGGCAATCTGCTGTACGCCCGGCCGCGAAATGCGATCGGCAAAAGGCCGCGCCAGCACAACGGCAGCTATCGATACAACGATGAAGACCGCGATCTGCCACGCCAGACCCGCGCCCAGAAAGGCCGCCAGTGCCGCACCGAGCGCACCAATCCCAAAACAGAGCAGCACGAACCCGGCGGTGAACACCTCCGTCAAAAAGAAGAATACGGCTACGACAATCCATCCCCAACGCAGCAACTCTTGGATGTTTTCGTCAAACACGGTCCCCTCCGGAAGTTCTGAGAAAAGGAAATCACAGCTGTGCCTCTACAGAAAACCGTTCTGCACGGTCACGGAGCACCGTCGCGTCCATCCGGGAAGCGCAATCTGCTCTCAAACCTCCCCTTCAGTATATGCGAACTATATGCCGTTACCCAACAGCCCGCTGACATTCAGCCGACGAAAAGCTGATAACACCACCTGAGAACGCAGAAGGCCGGGCAAGCACCATTGCTTGCCCGGCCTCTAAGCGTAAAAGGTGGTCGGAGACTAAGGGCAAAAGAGAGCGTCCTCCTCTTTTCTGCCTATTCCCCATTCAGCTAAATCCAGCCCTGATCCTGTAGAAAGCTCGTTAAACCCGGAATCGCGAATCGCTTGCCCTGATAGGCCTGGTAACCATAGTAGGCCAGCGCCAGGAAACCCATCAACGCCAGCAAAGGGCCAAGACAGAATACGACCATCACAACCAACCAGCCGATGATTGGCACGAAAGCCAGAATTGTCGACCCCACGCTCATCAGCAGCAAAAACAGTATAAATGTCATCGCCAGCGCCAGACTCTGAGTAGCATGGAACCGCTGAAACGGGCGCTTCTTGCTGCTCGCGCTCAACAGTACAATTATAGGCATTACCAGCGGTATCAGCACCTGCGTCACATAACACAGCAGCGCAATCAACCGGTCGTCACTGTCAGCCGTTGCGTCGACTGCGGCACTGTGCATGAACTCACCGCGGCGCAGGGCAGAGGCAGCCGCGCCCGCCTGCGTGCGTGCCGAGTCGGTGAACTGTTCGGCAGGTGATGGTTCAGGCTGCTCGCCATAGCCGTCATCATCGGCCCCGCCCCCCACCGGCAATTCCGTCTCTTCCCAATCGCCAGTCGAACCTGCCGCCTGTTCCTGCTCTGAGTTTTCCGCGCTCGCCGTCTCGGATTCACCCGACATCGCCTGCGAGGAATCCTCTTCGAACTGCTGCTCGTCTTTCTTGTTCTCCACGGCTCTTCTCCATCGGCTACATCCGACAGCAAACACTCCTGCATCCTGACTGTCTCTGCCACATGTTCCCTGATGCCAGCTTCGCATCCACGACATTCAGACATCGAGGGATTCGATGACTCCTTGGGCTGATGCTACAACGACAATTATGTCGGCCAAGCAATCTTTGCTCTGTCTGGATGCCTTCATAACTACTCTACGCAGGTACCCGCCGAAAGTTTCCAGACCGTTCTGTCCAATGTGCTACAATAGCATCTATGGCCGCCCCTTCAGCAATTCCCCAGACGAAAGTCCCGGAAACGACACGCATCGTCTTCATGGGTACGCCCGACTTTGCCTTGACTTCTCTGACCGCCTTGCACAGTTCGGCTGCGCAGGCAGGTTGGCAGGTTGTAGGCGTTGTCACCCAGCCCGACCGACGGGCCGGTCGCGGCAAAAAACTGGTCGCCAGCCCTGTCAAGACGTTCGCCCTGGAAAATCAGCTGCCGGTGTTGCAACCGCAGCGCCTCCGGAAATATGAAGCGCCGCCCACAGAAGACCAGCCGGACCCATTCGAATGGCTGCGTATGCTGGCCCCGGATCTGATCGTTGTCGCCGCGTTCGGACAGATTCTCCCGCCGCGCCTGCTGGAAGTCCCAACGTTTGGCTGTCTGAATGTACATGCCAGCCTACTGCCCGCCTATCGCGGCGCGTCACCCATCATCGCCGCGCTTCTCGATGGCCTGACAGAGGCAGGTGTAACAATTATGCTGATGGACGCCGGCATGGATACCGGTCCCGTGCTCACTCAGGCCCGGCTCCCTGTCCGGTTGGACGATACCACTGCCTCTCTCAGCGAGCGCCTGGCGGCCCGCGGCGCCGAACTGCTTGTTGAGACGATTCCCGGCTGGCTGGCTGCAGAAGTCGCCCCGCTCCCACAATCCGAACTGCCTGGCATCCCGTCCGTCTGCCGCCTGGTCAAGAAGCAGGACGGTCAGATCGATTGGACAGTGCCGGCCGCACGCATCGAACGCATGATCCGCGCCTATGCCCCCTGGCCGGCCGCCTTTACCACTTGGAAAGGGCAGAACTTCAAACTGTGGCAGGGCCGTGTCATCGCCGGTCGCACCGCCCCCGGCCATGTCGTCGAGGTCGAAGATCATGTCGCAGTGGGAACCGGCGAAGGCTTGTTGGCGCTGCAGGCGGTCCAGCCCGCCGGCAAAAGGCGCATGACTGCAGCCACATTTCGCAACGGCGCCCCCGATTTCGTCGGCTCCCGTCTGGGCCGATGACCGGCCATTTGCCGTCATAAACCAGATAGGGCATCGCTTCGTGCGATTTGGCAGCCCTGTCGCCGCATGGTATACTCCTGCCTGTGTCGGGGCGTAGCGCAGCTCGGTAGCGCGCTTCAATGGGGTTGAAGAGGTCGGAGGTTCAAATCCTCTCGCCCCGACCAGAATGCAGAGGGAGACGGCATCACTCAAGGTCCAGCCGTGATGTTTTCTCCCTCTTTTGATTTCCTCCAATCCCTTCCCACCCAGGCGGAGGGAGGAGGCAGCTGGTTTCGAAGTCGCCTATGCAGATGGCACACCATGAGAAAAGTTGCAGCGACCGTTCCGCTATCTCCTGCAAAGTGCGTGGACACTTTGCCGCGCAAGATAGTCGCGAGAGAACATCCGCCATCAGTCACCGCCCGCCATCGGTTGGAAATTCGTCCAGGCGAACAGAAGCAAATTCAGCCCGCGCTGTCCTCCGCTGAGTTGGTTGGGGGAACCCCATGCCCGAAACGAGAACAGGCTATATGCCAATTCCATCGCGTTTCGCCCGGTATTAGCAGGAACCCGAAATAACGTATACTACATTCCTGCCGACTGCCGTTACTCTCCAATTAGGCTCTCCGCACCGATGTTGCGACAGAAACAGATTAAGTTAGCCTTAATAGTGTTGGGCGTCTGGCTGATGCTGGCAGCCCTCTTAGCTGCCCTTCCCTCGATTTCCGCGCTCTTGGGTTCCGTAAACGGGCCAGACTACAGCCGGACCCTCAGTGTGATACGCGTGGAAAACGGTCAGCCCGGCGTTCTTGAAATCTCCTGGGACGTTCCCGCGGAGACGCCCATCGACTATCGCGTCAGCTGGGCGCCTGTGGGCGAAGATTTCCCTTCAGGGCGTGACGAACCCGGAAATGCCTTTCCAACGGCTCCTACTTTCACCGCCATCGGGCTGGATCCAGGAGTGCGGTACCAGGTGCGAGTGCGCGCCCGCTACCAAGATGCCAATGGAGACTGGAGTGCCCCCGTCGAGGCTGTCGTCGTATCTGCTTCCACCTCCACCTCCGCTTCGGCGCCGTCAACTGTGCCGCCGGGTCAGCCGCAAGACTTACAGGCAGACGTCGCGCAAAATAGCGTATCGTTGAGCTGGTCCGCGCCGGCGGACAACGGCAGCGTCACTGGCTATCAGATCCTGCGTCGTGACAGGAATGGCGATCCAATAGACCAGTTCTCGATCCTGGTAAAGGACACAGCCAGTCTCGCGACAAACTACGTTGACAGCAACGTCCTGCCGGACCGACAGTACACCTACCGGCTCCTCGCACTGAACGGGACCGTCCTTGGGTCCGAATACGCTGACGTTGACGCCAACACTCTGGGCCTTCCGTCGGAATCTGTCACGACGCCCACCACTGCGCCCGCGGCCCCCGCCACCGCAACATCTGACGCCGCGCCTACTGCGGCGCCCGCGCCTACTGCCGTGCCTCCAGCGGTGTCGTCGCAAAGCAATGCGACCCCGATCCCCGTCTCGGAAAGAGACGCATTGGTTGCAATCTTTCGTGCTACCAGTGGTTCCTTCTGGGCGCAGAAGACCAACTGGCTAAGCGACGAGCCTATCGCATCCTGGCACGGAGTGACTGCCGACCAGAACGGAAACGTGACTGAGCTGAATCTCAACAGAAACTATCTGTATGGGTCGATTCCAGCCGAGTTGGCCAGCCTCACCAATCTGAAAACACTGCGAATGCAAGGCAACAGCCTGGTCGGTCCGATCCCACCCGCGCTGGGAAACCTCAACGCGCTGACCAACCTGGAACTGCAGAACAACCTCCTGAGTGGGCCGATTCCAGCCGAGCTGGGCAAACTTTCCAAACTGGAATGGTTGGAACTGGCAGAAAATGACCTGAGCGGACCGATCCCGCCTGAGCTGAGCAATCTCACCAATCTGACTGTGCTGACTCTGTCACACAACGATCTGACCGGAACTTTCCCCTGGTGGCTGAAGGAGTTTGACGCCCTGCAGATTCTGAAAGTTTCGGGCAACCAGTTCACAGGTTGCATGTCCGCAAATCTGCTGGATATATGGGTAGATGATCTCGACCAGACTCTCATCCCAACCTGTCGCGAGGCACTGACCACATTCTACTTTGCCACCGGCGGCCCGGGGTGGGAGCACAATACCAACTGGAGGCAGTCAGAAAATTCCCTCGCACAATGGTATGGGGTAACCACCGACGAAGCCGGACGTATTACGGCCATCGATCTTTCTGACAATAGGCTTGCGGGCGCACTGCCCCCGCGAATTGGCAACCTCGTACACTTGGAAAAGTTGGATCTCTCCGGCAACGAACTTGCCGGGCCAATTCCTCCGGAATTAGGCAATCTGCCTGGCCTGTCTACCTTGTATCTTGCAGGCAACAAACTGACGGGATGTATACCTGCCAGCCTGCGGCAGATAGAAAACAACGATCTCGACATCCTTGGTCTGGAATTCTGCCGGTAAAGTCCCCTTCTTTGGATTCCGAGCAATCGCAAGCGATTGAATTTTCCCGCACCGTCAACAGCCAAGGCGTCGGGATTCCGGGTTGCAGTCAAATCGATCCTCACGCCTCATGTGGGATGCCTGCGGGCTTTAGCGTCCATCTGGGCGGTCATGCCTCCGGCCCTCCCTTGTGCGGGGGGACACCACCCGCAACGCCCCCTCCAAGACCCGTCCCGCCACCGCCGCACTGTTCTCTCGCCCCTGCCCCCTTCCTCTTGCTGTTCTCCTTCTCCGCGGATTCCTCCATCGCCGCTCGACCGTTCGCCGGCTTTCCTGAAAGTCCTCTAATCTTGCAAATCCTGACTCAAACAATTCCTCATTCCTCGGTCCAGACCATTTCAAGAAGTCCTGAAAACAATCCATAACTCGCAAAAGGTTGATATTCACTCTCATGAGATCATACAGTGGGTATGCTTAAGTATCTACCGAAATTCAGGAGTTTCCAACGCCCACCAAGTGGTATAATAGTAAGACACTGCAGCGAATCTACTCCCCCGGCTGACAGAAGTTCACAGTTACCACTTCAAAGGGAGTTTTTCATGAAAGTACTAAAGGTTAGCCGTCTGACGGTCCTGCTTCTATGCGCAGCGGTTGCCTTTGGCCTTTTCTATGCCTCTTCTGCGATCACTCCGTCCTTTGCAAGCGAAGGAGACGGCCACGAGGATGAAGCCCCCACTCTCGAATCCCTGACCGAACGAATCGTCGGTCTTGAGAGTCGAATCGCGGAACTGGAACTTTACAGGAAGGAAACGACCGATCAGGTGCTGGCCTACCCCGTTTTCGACGCCATCGCCGCCGTCTATCTGCTCGATCAAGTCGACATTCATGCACTACACGGGCGCCTGCATGACGGGGAGGGCATCATGCCGGGCGACTCCGGCCAGATCAAACGCCTCGTTCCCCTGCTTTCCGCTGTCAACTGGCCGTCGGAACTGGCGGAAGAAGCGACGAAGTTGGCAGAAACACTCACCCAGCTTACTGAAGCGCTTGCCGACGACAATCTGGAAACCGCCGTGCCCCTTGCTTCGGCCGCTCACGAAGAGCAGCACCACTTTTCCGGCAGCGTCGCCGACTGGTTTGCCTGCTTGCTCGTGCCCGACGAAGAGATGGAAGCGGAAGATCAAGAACAGGACGAACAAACTGAGAGTTCCGATGACGGCCACAGTCAGAGCCATGACGACGACGAAACGAGTTACGAAAACGGTGGCGACACCGAAAACGAAAACTGCGATAACGACGAATCCAATGAAACACAAGACGACGGACACAGTCACAGCCACGGAGGCTAGCCAGTGACCGTGACAAAAGAACACAAAGGTATCGTCAAACTGCTGTTTCTGGCGGTGTTACTCGCCATTATCCACTTTTCACTATCCACTGCAGTCTTGGCGCACGCAGACCACGATCACTCTGTCCCTGCCGCCGGTGAGGTAGTTCTCCAGGCCCCACAGCAGGTGCAGGTCTGGTTCACCCAGGAACTGTTTCGTCGTGAAGGGCAAAACAGCCTCGAGGTATACGGGCCCGATGAACAGAGGGTAGATCTGGACGACGCCGCCATCGACGATGATGACCGCAAGCTGATGACCGTCTCGCTGCCGCCGGACCTTGCCAATGGCGTCTACACTGTCCGTTGGCGCTCACTGTCCGCTGACGATGGCGATGACGCCAATGGCCAATTCCAGTTTACTATCCAATCCGACGAGCCTACAGCAGAGGCCGTTCAGCCAACCGACACCGCGGAGGCCGCAGCAACAGAGGCGCCTGAAAGCACTACCGAAGCCGCCCAGCCATCGCCCACAAACACGGCCCAACCGGAACAGGCCGAGCCACAACAGACGCCCTCCGCCGCCGACACAGATTCCGAGGTCCCCGAAACATCTCCCGACCAGTCCGACCAGGGTCCGCGGCTGCCTTGCCTGGGAAGTTCATTCCCGCTCATATTGCTCCTCGGTGGGCTTTTACTAGGACGGGGCCGCAGATATCGTCGCAAACTGTCACCGCTCGCAAGACGCGGGCAGAACTATTAGCCTGAACCGGATGCCCTGCTGTCGCGGCAAGTTTTCTCAATACGGATTCCGCAATACGCAATGGATTGCGATAGTTCTGGCGCTCCTGTGCTTCCCGCTGCTGTCGCCGCTGCCTGCCCTGGCCCACGCATTGCTCGTACGCGCCGACCCCCAGCCAAACGCAGAACTCACACAGCCGCCCGCGACCATTGAGTTCTGGTTCAGCGAACCGCTGGAAGAGACCTTCACCGGCGCCCGCATCCTCACCGCCGGCGGAACTGAACTGCCCGCCGGCGCGCCGCGCATCGACCCCAATGACCCCACCCACCTGACCCTGCCGCTGGAGAGTATCGAACCGGGCATCTACACCGTAGTCTGGCAAACTCTCTCCAGCGTGGACGGTCATGAGTGGATCGGGTCGTTCCCACTCACCATCCTCAATCCCGACGGCACTCGTCCCGCAGGCACCGCCGTTGAGATCACCGTCCGCAGCCAGGACGGCCTTCCTCCTCTGGCCGATTCCATACTCCGCTGGCTCTCCCTGCTCTGCGCCGCACTGCTGGTCGGCCCACTCTCCATCCGCCTGCTGTTGGCAAGCGCCGTCGCGCCTCGGAACGACCGCTACAGCCTGACCGTAGACAGGCTCACCCATTCGATCTCCCTGGCCGGTGCAATCAGTCTGACCGCTGCCGGCTGGCTACAGCTCCTCGTTCAGGCACTGCGCTTGGGCGGAATCGGTGAGTTCCCTGAGCTGTTGCTCGCAACCCGCCCCGGCAACCTGACCCTGATGCGTCAAGCCTTGCTCGCGGCACTCCTCCTTCTGATTGTCCGCAATCAATGGGCTCCCCCTACGCTTCCCCAGTCCGGCAATGGCGCCTCAAACTCTGCCGCCCCGCTCGGTCGGCTGCGTCGGGCTGCTCCGAATCTTTCCCGACTCAACTTGGGGCTGTGCGTAACGGGACTGGGCGCATCGCTGTTCTACAACCAGAACGTGTGGATTGTGGTTGTAGCGATCATAGTTGTGGGCAGCCTGTGGACCGGCTTCCATTTTCGTGTAAAGCAGAAATGGAACAGGATCTTCTCACTGCAGACATGGACCATTCTGCTGGCCGCGGCCGCACTCTTTACCTATGCCGCCAGCAGCCATGCCGCTGCCGCCCTCGGCAGCGGCTGGGCCGTCACTGCCGACTTCGCACATCTTGTCGCGGCCGCGGTCTGGGCAGGGGGTCTGATCTTCCTGGCGCTGCTACTGCTAGAGTTACATCGGTTGCAGTTAGAGCCCGATCAGGTAGGCCTTGTCCGCCTGCTGCGGCGCTTCTCGCTCAGCGCGCAGATCGCCGTATTTGTACTGGCTCTGACCGGCCTCTTCAGCAGCTTCGTCCAACTACCGAATGTCGGCAGCCTCTTCAGTACCACCTATGGGCAGGTTCTTCTCATCAAACTGGCCATTGTTGCCGCCATCCTCGCGCTGGCCTTCCTCAACAATCGCTCCGTACAGAAGGCGGAAGAGACCGTCACGCACCCACCAACGCTGCGCAACTTCTCGCGCCGGGTGGCTGTGGAGGCAGGCATGGCCGCTGTCCTATTGGTGTCGATAGCCGTGCTGGTACAGACACCTACGCCAAACTTTTCGTTGCCAACATCGGCAGCGCCGCCCTCGCTGCCCTTCAACGAAATGGCCTACGACAGCGACTTGGCTATCCATCTGCAGGTCACCCCCAATCAGGTCGGCCACAACCGCTATTGGGTACATCTCTCCCATCCCGATTCCTCAGATATCGGTGAAGTCCAGCTGGTGCGCCTTTTCTTCACCCACGAGTCGGGCCAAATGGGACAAGCGCGCCTCGACCTGG
Organism: Caldilineaceae bacterium; assembly: GCA_965116395.1. Classification (GTDB taxonomy): domain Bacteria; phylum Chloroflexota; class Anaerolineae; order Caldilineales; family Caldilineaceae; genus Bin5. The sequence continues at coordinate 1,098,995 of OZ220684.1, read as the reverse complement.
TCGCCCTCGGCGAGGATGCCTTCGCCGCCGAGGGCGCCTTCCTCAACCTGGATGGCGATTGGAACCTGTCAGTATACGTGCGCCGCCGGGGCATGAACGACGTCTTGGCAGAGATTACAGTCCCTGTTCCCCCAGCGGAGACCGAGCAGGACATCACCCGCTCCCCCTGGCGCAACCCGATCCCCAGGCTGCCTGCGCAGACGATAGTCGGCGCGCTGCTGATCGCTCTCTCGCTTGTCCCGCTCCTGTGGCGGCGACCGCTGTTGCGTGCCAGCCGTCCGCTCTATATCGTTCTGGCAATGGGAGCCCTCCTCTTTTTCCTGAGCGGCGCGTTGCTTGGCCTTACCGCATTCTCACAACCCAGCGACCCGGCGCAGCCCGCCGCCCTCCACCACCCGCCAATCAGCGCCCCCACTGTGCACCAGTAGCCCTGCCCCAAGCCTAATTTCAACCTCCATTCCACATCATATTCGTCCCTTTCCAGAGCGGGAGCAGTGTCTGCACTTGCCCGCTTATATTTTTCTTACACTCCGCAAACGTGCCTGTGATGAACGCCGAATATACTGAAAACATACCTGCACGGCCAACAACGGTCCGGAAAAAGACCCTGTTGCACCTGTTAAGAAAGAGAAAGCGGAACTGTAAAGGAGAACTTAATGAGATTCGAGCGCCTGACTGAGAAGGCACGCGAAGCAATTATCGAGGCCCAGAACGAGGCCCGCGAATACAAACACGCCAGCATCGACCCCGAGCATCTACTGCTCGCGCTCCTGCGGCAGCAAGGGGGCGTCGTACCCGCAGTAATCGATCGCATGGGCGGAGACAAAGAAAGCCTTCGCACCGGCTTGGAACAGCTCCTGGCCGCCAAATCCCGTGTCACCGGCGGTGCAGTGGAAACGCGCATGGGGCGCGAAATGGCGCAGCTTCTGGAAGAAGCCGAAACCATCGCCGCCAACATGAAGGACGAGTACACCTCAACCGAGCATCTCCTCATGGCGATGGCCTCGGCCCGCAACGGTGATCTCCGTCAACTACTGGAACGCCATGGCATCGACTATAACGGCATCATGCAGGGTTTGGCTGCCGTACGCGGCAGTCAGCGCGTCACCAGCCAGACCCCGGAAGCCCAGTATGAAGCCCTCGTCAAATACGGCCGCGACTTGACTGCCGAGGCCGGCAAGGGCAACCTCGATCCCATCATCGGCCGCGATCAGGAGATCCGCCGCGTCGTGCAGATCCTCAGCCGCCGCACCAAGAACAACCCCGTTCTGATCGGCGAGCCCGGCGTAGGCAAAACCGCCATCGCCGAAGGCTTGGCGCAGCGCATCGTCAACGGCGATGTGCCGACAACACTCAAAAACAAGCGGCTGGTTGCGTTGGACCTTGGCGCGCTGGTGGCCGGAGCCAAGTACCGCGGCGAGTTCGAGGAGCGGCTCAAGGCCGTCCTCAACGAAATCCGCGACGCCGATGGCGAAGTCCTGTTGTTCATCGACGAAATGCACACCCTCGTGGGCGCCGGCGCAGCCGAAGGCTCAATGGACGCCTCCAATATGCTCAAACCCATGCTTGCCCGCGGCGAGCTTCATGCCATCGGCGCCACAACCTTGGATGAATACCGCAAATATATCGAGAAAGATGCCGCCCTCGAACGACGCTTCCAGCCCGTCTTCGTTGGCGAACCGTCTGTAGAGGATACCGTCTCGATCCTGCGCGGGCTCAAGGAGCGCTACGAAGTCCATCACGGCGTGCGCGTCACCGATAGCGCCGTCATCGCTGCCGCCCAGCTCAGCCACCGCTACATCAGCGACCGCCAGCTGCCCGACAAGGCCATCGATCTGGTCGATGAGGCCGCCAGCAGGCTGCGGATGCAGATCGACTCCAAACCAAAGAAGCTCGACGAACTTGACCGCCAGCTGATGCAACTGGAGATCGAACGCGAGGCCCTGCGTAAGGAGTCCGACGAGGCCAGTAAGCAGCGGCTTGACGCGCTCGAAAAAGAGTTGGCTGACCTGCAGGAGTCCAGCTCCGAACTCTCAATCCGCTGGCAGGCCGAACGCTCTGCAATCCAGGCCCTGCGCACCCTGAAGGAAGAGAGCGAACAGTTGCGCACCGATATCGAGCAGGCTGAACGCGACTATGATCTGCAACGAGCCGCGGAGTTGCGCTATGGGCGTATGAACGAACTGCAACAGCAACTGCACGTCGCCGAAGAAGGCGTTGCCTCCCTTCAGGCCGCCGGCGCACTCCTGAAGGAGGAAGTCGACGACGATGAAATCGCCTCCGTTGTCAGCGAATGGACCGGTATCCCCGTAACCAAGCTGATGGAAGGCGAGCGCGAGCGGCTGGTGCGCATGGACGACGAGCTGCACCGCCGCGTCGTCGGCCAGGAACCTGCCGTCGCTGCCGTTGCCGCCGCGATTCGCCGTAGCCGCGCCGGCCTGCAGGACCCCAACCGTCCAATCGGCAGCTTCATCTTCCTCGGTCCGACCGGCGTGGGCAAGACCGAACTGGCGCGAGCCCTGGCTGAGTATCTCTTCGACGATGCACACAATCTGGTCCGCATCGATATGAGCGAATACCAGGAGCAGCATACCGTCGCCCGCCTGCTCGGCGCCCCGCCCGGCTATGTCGGCTACGACGACGGCGGACAACTGACAGAGGCCGTACGCCGCCGACCCTACTCGGTCATTCTATTCGACGAGATCGAGAAGGCCCATGTAGAGGTGTTCAACGTGCTGCTGCAGGTGCTGGACGACGGCCGCCTGACCGACGGACAGGGCCGCACCGTAGACTTCCGCAACACTGTCATCATCATGACCAGCAATGTCGGCAGCCAGCACATCCTCGATGTCGCCGGGCTCGACGACGAAGTCGAGCGCCGTGTAATGACCGCAATGCGCCAGCAGTTCCGGCCGGAGTTTCTCAACCGGGTCGATGAGATCGTCATCTTCCACAGCCTGTCCGCCGAGCACCTGGAGGGCATCGCCGAAATTCAACTGGAAAGGCTGTGTGCTCTGCTCGCCGACCGCGAAATTACACTCGAACTGACCGGTGAGGCCAAAGCCCTGATCGTTCAGAACGGCTACGACCCGGCCTACGGCGCGCGTCCGCTCAAGCGCAGCATCCAGCATACCGTGGCCGACCCGCTGGCGTTGGAAATACTCGAAGGACGTGTGGGGAACGGCGATCATGTCATCGCCGCTGAACAGAACGGAGAGATTGCCTTTTCCGTATTGGCTGCCTCTGAGCTGGTGCCTTCCATCCAAGTCAACAGCTAGAGCAGTCTCCGCGCGATGTCGACAACTACTGAGCAGGTTTCGTAAAGCGGAATCTCGCTACAAACGCCCTCGCAAAGTGCAGAGGGCGTTTGTCCTTTTTGGTTGCGCCGCCGTCGAGAATCAGGTACAATTCCCCTATATCATCCTCCTGGCGACCGCCAGTCTAAAATGGCAGCCTGAAATACCTGACGCCCTAAATGGAAAGGACCGCCGGCCATGACTTACGGACCCGCACAATCCAAGATCAACTGGTACAGATCCCCCATCGATCGAGCCGTCCTCGCCGAGCTCAATCAGCGCAGCGATCTGTTCGGCCTTTTGCAGTCGCTCGGACACCTGGGCCTTCTGGCGCTGACAGGCGCGGCCGCCTGGTTCTCCCTGCAAGCGGGCCTATGGTGGGGCCTCATCATCGCCCTCTTCTTGCACGGCACCTTTTACGCTTTCCTCCTCAACGGTTTCCATGAACTCTGCCACCGTACCGTCTTTCGCACTAAGTTTCTTAACGAATTCTTCTTGCGCCTATACAGCTTCCTTGGCCAGTATAACCACGTCTATTTCTGGACGAGTCATCAGGAACACCACAAGTTCACCCTGCATCCTCCCGACGACCTCGAGGTCGTTCTGCCAGTCGAGTTCACGCGTAAAGGGTTTTACCAAACGGCGCTCATCAACCCATCAGGGTTTTACCAGCGCATAAAAGGTGTGATTCGGCTCAGCTTTGGGCGCTTGGAAGGTGAGGAAGGCGACTGGGAACATATACTCTTCCCGTCGGATGCAACCGAGAAGCGCCGGCGCCTCTTCAGCTGGGCGCGCGTTCTGCTGGTCGGTCACCTTCTGTTGGCTGTCGTCTCACTGGCACTGCATTTCACCGTGCTGCCGGGCCTCTGGCTGCTGCCGGTGCTGATCACGCTCGCCCCGTTCTACGGCGGCTGGCTGCTCTTCCTCTGCAACAACACCCAGCACGTCGGCCTCATGGACAACGTGCCCGACTTCCGCATCTGCACCCGAACATTCATCCTCAATCCGTTCGTGCGCTTCCTCTACTGGCACATGAACTTTCACATCGAGCACCACATGTACGCCGCGGTGCCGTGCTACAAGCTGGCCAGGCTGCATAAGGCCATAGAGGATGACCTGCCGCCGAGCCCGGTCGGCCTCGTTGCTACGTGGCGAGAGATCGCCGCCATCCTCAAGAAGCAAAGAGAGGATCCCAGCTACCAGCATCTGCCGGACGCGCCCAACCCAGTAATGGGGTAGCGAGTATCCTTCCGGCTAATCCGTCCAGTCGCATAGCTCTTCCACGTATGCCGCGGAGCCGTCCCGCAGCCAGCCGTCCAATTGGGCCACTTCCTTCAGCTGCTGGCCGCGCTTACGCGACACGACCACATAGCCGCAATCCATCTCCGGCAACGCCGTCATATCGCCCCACAGCTTCTCGAACTGCGTGACCGGGAAAATATCCTCCTGGCCCCGCCCCCAGCGTTTCTTCACCTCCTTCAGAGTCACATAAGTGGGCATGCGCGCGGCCACACGTCCCAGCGCGTCCCCCACCCTGCTTCCATCCTCCAGGGCAGCCCGGTCCAGGCCCAATGTCTTTAACAAGCCGTCAATGTGGATCCAGAAGGTATTGGTGTTGTAATAGGTCAGACCAAACTCGATCTCATCGCGCGGCAGTGCCAACCCTTCCACCAGGCGCAACCTGCCATCGACGCGCGCCAGGCCGCCGCCGCGATCCTCCAGGTGGCGGTGAACTACCTCCGCGGTCATCGTCGCCTGTGTACCGATATGCAAGCCCAGCAACGCCGGGTCAACATGCGCGCCGACCGTATCAATGTTGTGCATCATCAAGTACTTAAGCTGCGGACGTTCACTCAGCAGCCGTCGCAGAACGCCGTTGCGTAACAGGTTAGGCAGTTCATACCAGTGGCCCACGGGGTGAATACACTGGCCTGGCAGATTGTCAACGTAGTCACTGCCTTCCCCCCGCGAACGAGCCCAACTGACCATCGCCGCGTGCAGACTCTCCTGAACCTTCTCGGCCTCCAAATCCAGGACCTGCCGCGGCGTCTCCTCCCAGGCGAAACGCAGATCCCGCACCATCGGCACCATTCGCAAGCCAATGCTGCGCCCCGGCGACAGCAACAGCGGCCCCGCATAGCCATCGCCTTCTCCGGCCCCGATAGAGCTGGCGATGGCGTCATGCGTGAGATAACTTGTCGTTAAAATGTGAGGCAAAGGCCTGTCGAAGAGTCGACCGCTGCGTCGGCTCTTGGCCAAATGTACATCTACGAAGCTGCGATGCCTGCCAGCCAGCCGCGCAAACGGATTCAACGCCTTGACTACCCCAGCGCCTTGGCTCCAGCGGCTTCCGGCCCCCCCTGCCAACGTAACGATCGCGACCTCTCCGGCGCTGAGCGCGGCCGCGCCGAGCTCCCACAGGTTTCCCGGCAACTGCGCGGTCCCGTCAACGAGATCTTCAGGCTCAACTTCCTCGATCAGGCTGCGGGTAGGCAGCCGATTCTGGGCCAGGCCGATGCGCCCGCTGCGCAGATCACCGCGGATCTGTTCATGCTGGGCGCGGTCAAAGGCATTGGCCGCCAGCAGTCCCTCCAGCGAGCCCTGTTGGTCCTCATCCTGATTCTGGGGCAACATTCGCTGAAAAAGTGATGGCAGAATATTTGCAAGCGCCGAGTCGCCGCCGCCCGCGGCCCCGAAGAGTTCCAACTCTGCTCGCTGCGCCGCCGAAAGCAACCACGGATCCTGGCGCAGACTGTCAGGAACGGTCAGCCGGTAGTAATCCGCTGGCAAGAGTGCGCCCGCCCCATCCGAACGGAGTAAAGGTGTTTCCGGCTGTCCGAGAAGCTCGGCCCAAGTGCCCCGCTCGTTGATCGCGAAATCATACACCACCGGCTGCATCGCAAACGGAACTGCCTGCTCCAGGCACGCTTTTGTGTCGTTCATCATCTCCTGCAGGCGGACCTTCCCGGCTGCCTTGTATCGGGGATCAAATATGAATCCCATGCCGCCCCCGGACATCCCGCCCAACATCCAGAAGCCCCAGAAATTCCTGCCAAACTCAGCGCGCGCCTGCTCGATCAGCCTCTCTGTATAGAGGTTGCTCGCCCACGGAATTATAGTCTGAATCGGCCCCCTGAAATTGCCCTCCGTAGCCCGGCCAATCGCCTCCACATCGCCTGCCTTCAGATGCTCCACTATCTCGTCCAGCGTACCGATCGCCTGCTGCCGCCCCGCCCACTCCTCTTCCGAACGCAGTAGATACTTCTCCGTTACCATCTCCAGAATCGGCCCCACGTCCTGCGCCATGCCGCCGTGAACCAGGACCAGGCTGGCCTGCAGTGCCTGCCGGCTCGCCTCGCTGATCTCGTCGCGGCCGAACAGATGATGGCTCGGCAACAGCCTGCCCCGGCTGACACCGAATTCGAGATCCCCCGCCGCGCTCAACATCCCCTCGATCAGCTTGATTCCCGGCCAGACGCCCCCCGAATCTTGCCAGCCTCCGCCCGAGCCGCCCAGCCATTCCCCCAGAATGGCCCGCGCCGCCACTAGCCTGCGCTCCCCTTCCCCTAAGCCGCCCGTAAGCGAACCGGTCTGGCCGGTCGCCCGCATACACACTGTCACCAGACAGGCCAGCAGACTCGTGGAGACCGCCAATCGTGATCCCTTAGGGATGTCATTTACTTTGCTGACCAGTTCGATCCCCTGGCCAGGGCCGACCAACTGGGTCAGTAAATCGCCGAGAGGCTGGTGTGCCCCCTCCATTCCTGGCGGCACAATGCCGGCCGCAATCAGCGCTGCCTTAAGCAACCCGAGATGATCGCGTGCAAAATCGAAGACCTCGGCAAAAGTAGTAATCTCCGCGCTCGCCTGCAGGTCAACGCTGACTAGCCGCAATATTGGCCGGTCAATAACCCGGAAATAGCCTTCCACCGGTGGCCGCGGCGCCTGGCTCGGTAGCTGCTCAGCATCATCTACACGCAAGTCGATCGATACGTTCAGCACCCGCGCGCCTTCAGGAAAATCCATCCCCAGAAAGAAGATGTCACTCCAGCCGCTGTGCGTCAGGTCCATCCGCACCGGAGTCGCTTCCCGCAGAACCGGGAAGAGCCCGTTGCTCAAGGGACGGCGCAGCTTGTCATGGACACGCAGAGGATGATCGTTCGGATGGCCCACCCGAAACATCCACTGGTTGCCCGCCAGCGATCGCACACTGCGCCGCACCTGATCGGCCAGCGTCTGGAAGCCAAGTTGCCTGTAGGCCGCCGCCAGCCCGCTCGAAAGTGCCTCGCTCGGACCTGCCTCCGCCTGCCGTTGCAAAAACGTCTCAATCGCTTCCTCGAAACGGCGGTTGAGCAACTCCTCGTATCCTCTGAAGGGAATTTCGCCTCTGGCGGCAAATCCGGCCTTGCCGGGCAAATGAAAACGGTGGATCGAGTGCAGAAAAATCAGCGCCCGCACCTGTTCATACAAATTGTCCTTCTCCCGACGCAACCGGTCCAGCGCCGCACACTCTCGCAGCAACGTCTCGGCCGAAGCCGTGCGAGCGATACTCTCCAACGAGCGATTGCGCGTGTCGACATCTGCCGCAGTGATAATTCTGACCAGTGTGCTCATCTCACAACATTCCGAAGTTCAATCTGTATCCCTTCAACACAACTTTCTCGCCTTCATTCGCGCAATACGCTTTACGCAAAAGGAGAATAACTAAGCAGCCGCAGACAAGTCGCAACTCTGGACAAGGCGAGCAAAAGTGACTCACTCCTCATTTCTCTTCACACCAATCCTCAATCAATCGCCGCAGTCTCTGACCACTGATCACTGACCACTGACCACTGCAGTTGTGCGGTCGGGCCTTCGGCCCTCCCTTGTGCAGGGGCTGCGCCCCCGCAACGCCCCCCTCCAAAACCATGCCTCAGCGACCTTACGCCCTCAGCGCAGCCGTGCTGGTTCAGCAACCGGGCAGCTCCCAACCGATTACGCATTCAACCTGACCCCACTTCAACCCGGCCCTTCTCCTTCCTGCATCGAGCGCGCCATCAACAGTTCCAGCAGCCGCGTCAGCATCTCATCCCGGTCCCGTCCGTTCAATGCCAGCGCGATCTGGGCTGAGAGCAGACCGTACTTCACCCCAATGTCAAGACGCATCCCCCGCTGCTCCAGGGCCAGATACCGCTCCCTCTGGGCCAGAAGATCCAATGCCGCCGAGAGCGACAGGCCAACATCGGGGCGCGCATCCGCTCCTCCACTATTTCCGGACGAGAACAACCCGCCCAAAATCTCCATGACACCTGCCGTCAGGACGTGAATGCCAAAAAAACAGAGATAATGACCGGCGCGCAAGCCCGACGCCACCAATCTCTGCTCCGCTTCCGTAGGCGTCGGCTTTTCGATCACAGTCTCCACCTGGTACAGCCCCGTCTGCCCGGACAGCCGGTGGCCGCCCACCGCGCCGAAGAAGGGCAGAAGCGTCTCCCGCGTCGCCTGTACCGCCGAGACCGAACAGTTATGTGAACGCGCTGCCTCGACCACACGCGCCGCGCAGCGCCCGCCGTCAGGCCGGACATACAAGTGATCCCCAACCAGGTGCAGAAACGAGTCCCTGCCGACAAACTCGCGTGCGCAGTACACCGCCTGCGCATAGCCCAACTGCTCCGCCTGCTGGACGAACTGCAGACGGCCGGCGTGTTCCCCCACCGTCGCCGCATAGGCCGCCTCGTCGCCAGGATATACGATCACGCATATTTCGTCGACACCGGCGTCAATGACCTCCTCCACCAGAATGCGCAACACCGACTTCTCCACACCGTCACTGTCGATGATCGTCTGCAGGGGCAGACTTCTCTGCGTGCGCCTGGCCGCGGTTATGACTGCTTTCGTGATCTCCATATTCTACTCTCCGGCTCGACGTTCCTCAATAACAGTGTGAATCACGCTCAAGTAGCCGTGTTTCTATGCCTGCGAGTACCATTTGGCTTGGCGAGCGTACCACCTAAGAATCACTTCAACGCCCGGCCATGCTGCCTCTTCCAACTGTGTAAGACCTGTACCAGCCGCAACCACGTCAGAACGGCGAAAATCTCCCCCTGCATTCCGGCCAATATTTTGATAGCCAAGTCAAACTGTGCTAAAATTCTGCCTGTTGTTGCCCAGTTTTCTCAAATTGACAACAGGTTCAAAATCATTAGCGGTTGCTCCCCGATCGCCCATCCGCACATCACCATCAGGAGGAATCTCCATGTCCGTGCGTAACGCCTCTGCCACCTGGAATGGCACCCTGAATGACGGCTCCGGCACCATGAAATTAGGCAGCGGCCTCTACGAAGGCTCTTTCTCCTTTGCCTCCCGCTTCGAGTCCGGACCCGGCACCAATCCCGAAGAACTGATCGGCGCAGCCCATGCCGGCTGCTTTTCGATGTTTCTCTCCGCTCTCCTGAGCGGCGACGGCTTCACGCCTACCAGCGTCAACACCACCGCCGCTGTCCATCTGACCGACGGCCCCGCCATCAGCAAAATCGAATTGACCTGCCAGGCAGAAGTTCCCGGACTGTCTGCCGATCAGTTCGCCGACTACGCCTCCCAAGCCAAAGATGGCTGTCCTGTTTCCAAGGCCCTGGCCGGCGTAGATGAAATCGTGCTCGATGCCACCCTGGTAGGATAACCCTGCCATCGTGCGAACAATGCGCCAGACCGACAAGTGACGCAACTTGGCAGCAAACGAACAGTCCATCGAATCCGATGGACTGTTTTTCTTTACCCATTTTCTGGTTATCATTCGATCACGCGCAATACCGTAGAAACGGAACTGCTCATCTCTCCAGGACTGCCTGCCGCACCGAGCTCACCGGCGCCGCAACTCTTTCCAGACCGTTCGTCAGGCACAGAAGGGCGCGGCCACCACCTGCATTTGCGCCAAATTGTCCCATTCGGAGCTGTTCCCGGGCAGCGCAGTATCGAATATCAACGACATCGGTCCGTCAAACCCGGCCTCTGCCAGCATTCCCAGCGAATGCCGAAACTCCTTCTCGTCCGGATGGCCGCTATCGTCGTAAATCGCCTTTACATGCGCTGAATCGGCCCTCGGAAAGATCGCTGCCAACTCGTCATAACGCTCCGCGCCTTTATAGTTGCCGAAATCGGCGCACAATCCCACCTGGCCTTCGCATAGCTCCAGTATTGCCAGCACCTGATCGGCCCGATTCGTGGTCTCGCGGAAATTTTCTGTGATCACCTGGACGCCGATTGAGGATCCGTAGGCCGCCAGCTCGCGCAGACCCTGCGCGCTGCGCTGCAGGACCGGATTATCCAGCAGCGGAACATCGTCACGCTCCACCGCCTGATACCCCCCAACCACGCGCGCATGCGTGGCGCCGCAACCAGCTGACACATCAAGCCACGAGCGGATCCATGCCATTTCCTCTGCCCGCATCCTCCCGTCCGGGTGCGTTACGTCGCCGGCATCGATCAAAATGCTGAACAGCTCGATACCGGCCCCGTCGATCGCCCCCTTCAGATCGTCAACGTAAGAGGCGTCCATCGTGGGAAAGTGAAAGTGGACAATCTCCAACGTGGGGATGTTGGCCCGTGCCAGTGCTGACGGCAGATCCAGCAAACCGATGGCGCCATTCGATGACGGGCGCGGTCCAGGATCTCCCGGCCCATATAACGGCGGGGAGCCTAGTGCCCTGTGCAGACTCCAGGATGATGTCGATATTCGTGACATATTCCTACTCCGGTTTGATTGCAGATGACTTTTCGAACGGGATTACCGGGAATTACCGCTAAAGCTCGGTTCGTGGAGCGGCATCACCGTGTTCAGTTTACCTCAAAATTCCTGCGCTGCTGGCTCCCGCAGCCTGGTTCACTGTCATTAACCTGATAGCAAAGCAAGAGCCAATCAGTATCCCGTGTTTCTTCAAGGTATATAGGCCACGCCAAGTTTCATCGCGACCTCGACGATCTGTGACCAGGTAGTATCGTCCAGCGGAATCCCATTTTCCTGACGGCTTGCGGCCGACCGTGCCTCCGGTTCACCCGGAATCAGCACTTCATCGAAGCCCGGTGCCGGTTTTGTATCCTAGATCCGGTCGGCGATATGTTCCCCATCCGCAAAGAATTCGTCCAACGGACGGAAATAATCGATGTTCAAGAGTACGAACAGGACGCCATTGCCCAGGATCGAGCCCGGCAGGCCCGGCCCGCCCGCGCCCGTCAGAATCCCGCCCAGATAATCGGTAAGAAGGGCCAAACCGTATCCCTTGTGACCGGCTGCCGGCAACAACATTCCGCCGTCGTACACGTCGGCCGGATTCTGGGTCGGCTCGCCATTCTTGTCCAGCGCCCACCCTTCCGGGATCGGTTTGCCGCTGTTCAGGGCCACCCGCACCTTACCCTCGGCCACCGCGCTGGTAGCAAAATCCAGCATCATCGCCGGCCGGTCTTTGAGCGGTATCGCCACAGCTATCGGGTTCGTCCCCATACGCCTTTCGGCGCCGCCAAACGGTGCCACAAGGCCGCCCGCCCGACCGCCGTTGGCGAAGGCCAGCGCAATTAGCCCTTCGTCGGCCGCCAGCCCAACCCACTCGCCCAATCGGCCCACGTGGCCGGAGTGCTTCAACCCCACCACTGCCACCGAATTCCCCCTTGCCTTGCCGATTCCATTCTCGATGGCGACTTTAGCAGCCAGTTGCCCAAAGCAACGGTGACCGTTGTACAGAGTCATGACCGGAGTTTCCCGTTCAATCTCCGGCGTGGCTTGAGGACGCAGTTCGTCCTCGTCGATCTGCCGCAAATACTGCACGATGCGAATAACGCCGTGTGAATCGTGCCCGGCCAGATTCGCCGAAACCAGTGACTGCCCCACAAGATCAGCAGTATATTTTGGCGTGCCCGCGGCCTGGAAGATGCGGCTGGTGTAATCTGCCAATGGCATTGGCTGCAATACAGGCATGAAGCGAGCTCCTTTTTGCGCAAGAGAGAGAAAAGAGAGGAATAACAGTATGGGCGCCCCTTGCTTCCACTCCTCTCTCGTCAGCCCTTTCTGTAAAAGTGACAGTCTGACGCAAGAACGCCAACCCTACTGTTGCCAAAAGCGTAGCCGATTTTTTCCGAACACGCAACCGCGCCGGCCCCGTCGCTTCAGCCGCCGGCTGTCGTATCCACAGGCTCGTATCAATTGCGGAAGACCGACAAAATGGAGGCGGCCATAAATCGAGCTCCTGCTTCGGTTATCGCATGTCCCGATTACGACTACTGGCCCCCACCCTTCCTGCGTTTGACCTACTCTGCAGTATTCAGTACGATTGTGACAGGGCGCGTCCTCCAGACCCTGTTTTGAAATCAGGTCGGCTCCGGGCGCAAAGTCAGCAGCTACCGAACGCCGGCGCGATTCCAGCGAGCGAGTCGCGTATCTCGATCAAGTGACGATAGAAGAAGAATTCAAAATGAATTCTGAAACCGAGACACAATCACCCTCGACTGTTCAACCGTCCCCTGCAATGTCGACCTTGCCCGACATCCCGACCCCGCAGCGTGAGACGGACCAAAAACAGACCGAATCCCCGGACAATGACCAGCGCCCAGGCATCTCCGTTATCGTTCCCATCTATAACGAGGAAGAAGTGATCCCCGAGCTCTACCGGCGCATGGCCGCCGTCCTGGACAACATCGGCCAAACTTGGGAACTGGTCTGCGTCAATGACGGCAGTCGCGACGCCTCACTGTCGATCCTGCTTTCACTACGAGAGCAGGACGCACGCGTCAAAATCATCAACTTCTCCCGCAATTTCGGTCATCAAATCGCAATCACCGCCGGCATGGACTACGCGCTGGGAGACGCGATCGCGATCATTGACGCCGACCTGCAGGATCCCCCGGAGTTGATCGGCGATATGTTCGAAAAATGGCGTGAAGGCTATGAGGTAATCTACGCTGTGCGCGCACACCGGCGCGGCGAATCCCGCTTCAAACTCTGGACCGCCAGCGCCTTCTACCGCCTTCTCCGCCGCATTACCGATGTCGAGATTCCCGTCAACACGGGCGACTTCCGCCTCATCGACCGCCAGGTCCTGCTGACGATGCGCCGCCTACGCGAAAAACATCGTTTCATGCGCGGCCTCAGCAGCTGGGTCGGCTACCATCAGATCGGCATCGAATACCAGCGGGCAGAGCGCTTCGCCGGTGATACCAAGTATCCGCTGAGCAAAATGTTCCGCCTGACACTGGATGCGATCACCAGCTTCAGTTACCTTCCCCTGCGCCTTAGCACCTATTTCGGTTTCTTCCTTGCGTTGGCAAGCCTGATTGGGATTATCGCAACCGTCGTCTTGCGCCTGTCCGGTAACAACGCATTCTTGGGCCAGGCCTCCACCTTGGTTGCCGTTCTGTTTCTAGGAGGGATCCAACTGATCTTCCTCGGAATCATCGGCGAATATCTGGCGCGTATCTATGATGACGTCAAGGCGCGCCCGCTCTACGTCGTGTCCAAAGCCTATGGTTTTGCCGATCTCTCCGATCACGGTAACGTATCCCAGACACCGGTCAATCAAAGCGAACCCCACGAACTGGAAGAATGAACGAAGCAGACCGTGACGGCAACGGAAAACTGCCAAAAGCACATCGAAAAGAAAAAATGCTGCGCACAGGTGTCGACATTGTCAAAATAGAACGGATTCGCCGTGCCATCTCGCGCTACGACGCCACCGCCCGCGCCCGCAAAAGGTTCCTGGCCCGCCTGTATACCGAAGCCGAACTGCGCTACTGCCGCGATCGAGCCGAATCCCTCGCCGCCCGTTTCGCCGCCAAAGAGGCGATTGCAAAAGCCTTGGGAACTGGCGCCTGGCGCGACGGCATCCGCTGGATCGACCTTGAAATCGTTTCCGACGCACGCGGCGCGCCTTCCGTCCAACTTCACGGCGCCGCCGCACGCCGCGCTCAGTCTTTGGGCCTGAACAACTGGTCCGTAAGCCTCAGCCACGACGACGAACAGGCCATCGCTTTTGTCGTCGCCCTGGGCGAGCCGGCTCAGCCCCTTTCTTCCGGCTGAACTGCATGGCAGTAAACCCGCTAACTGCATCGGCAAGAGCCATGCCGCGCACCGTTTTCCTTTGACACTGCTACGTCGCTATGCTACGATAATGGCGGGCTGGTTAGGACGTTTTGCGTTGCTGTAGCGTCAAACCAAAATGCCTGTGATGAGAGTTTCTGCCACCGTCATCTCACAAGATACACGATTCCACCCTGGGCCAACTGCTCAGAGTGGAGCGGTTGCGGATGGGCACGAGGACATGACCTCGTGTCTGTTTTATTGTTGAATTCAATTTCGTTTCAATGTTTGCTCGTCGTGCAAGCCGAAAATCGCGCAGCACCACATATTGCCGGTGACACCTGCTGTTCCTGGGCGCCGAACCATGTGTCCTGCTCGAATCTGGAACCATCACACGCTTGCTGGCGTCAACATCAACGGACCTGCTTGTCGGCACAATCTTCCCACCGATAGGGTAGAGATCAGAGCATCCCAGTGAAGGGAAATCGCAGATGACCAAATATATCTTTGTTACTGGCGGCGTAGTGTCCGGCCTGGGAAAGGGCGTAACCGTCGCTTCCATCGGCCTCCTGCTCAAAACCTGGGGCATTCGCGTAGCCGCAATGAAGCTCGATCCTTACCTCAATGTCGATCCGGGCACAATGTCGCCCTATCAACACGGTGAGGTTTTCGTAACCGAAGACGGCGCCGAAACCGATCTGGACCTGGGCCATTATGAACGATTCATCGACGAGAATCTGAATCAGCGCAGCAATGTCACCAGCGGACAAATCTACAACGACGTGATCACAAAAGAGAGGCGTGGAGACTACCTCGGCGGCACGATTCAGGTGATCCCCCACGTCACCAATGAGATCAAACGCCATATCGGACAGTTGGCCCGCCTGAGCGAGGCCGACGTCGTCCTTGTAGAGATCGGCGGTACCGTCGGTGACATCGAAGGGCTTCCCTTTCTCGAAGCGATTCGCCAAATGCGAAAAGATGTCGGCGCCGAAAACGCGCTCTATGTCCATCTCACCTGGTTGCCCTATCTGGCCGCCAGTAAGGAGTTGAAGACCAAGCCGACGCAACATAGCGTGCGCGAACTGCGCGACATCGGCATTCAGCCCGATGTCATCATCGTACGTTCCGATTACGAGGTCGATGCCGACGCCCAGGAAAAAATAGCTCTCTTCTGTGATGTAGCGCAAAACGCCGTCATCCCCATCGTCACTGTCGATACCATCTATCAGGTGCCGCTCAACTTGCAAGATGCCGGCCTCGGCGAGCTTCTCGTCGACCGGTTGGCACTGACCGCCAACGAAGGCGCCAGTGACCGCCTCAGCGCCTGGCGAGGCTTCGTAAGCGAACTGGGCAGCCCTAAAGAACGAATCAACATCGGCATTGTCGGCAAATACGTGGAGTTGGAGGATGCCTATCTGAGCGTCAAGGAGGCGTTGATCCATGCCGTCCTTGCCGAAGGCTACGACCTGGGCATCGAATGGATTAGTTCGGAATCCCTCGAAAAGGGCCGTGAATTGGAGCGGCTGGATCAGCTTGACGGCATCGTCGTACCGGGCGGTTTCGGCTATCGCGGCATAGAGGGCAAAGTCGTCGCCGCACAGTTCGCCCGCATCCAAAACGTTCCCTACCTGGGCTTGTGCCTTGGTATGCAGGTGCTCTGCATCGAGTTTGCACGCGCAGTGTTGGAAAGTGAAGAGCCGAACAGCACCGAATTCGACATCGGCACAGAGATGCCCATCATCGACCTTATGCCCGAGCAGCGCGACATCGCCGATATGGGCGGTACCATGCGTCTGGGCATCTATCCTTGCCAACTCTTGCCAGATTCCAAGGCCGGCGCCGCCTATGCTTCTGCCGGCTATTCCGAGAAAGTCAACGAACGCCACCGCCATCGCTTCGAGTTCAATAACGCCTTTCGCGAGGAGCTGGAGTCACATGGACTGGTGCTGAGCGGGCGCTCTCCCGACGGCCGCCTCGTCGAAATCGTAGAGATTGCGGAGCATCCGTTCATGCTGGGCACGCAGTTCCACCCGGAATTCAAGAGCCGCCCGACAAGCCCGCATCCACTCTTCAGCGCATTTATCCGCGCAGCCATCCAGCGCTATTCTAACTCTGGTGACGGCACTGAACAGCCCTTGCAAAGTTCCAATGGTATGCAGCGGCCATCCCCTGTATTGAATAATGAGGCCGTCTGACGCACGAGCGACCGAAACAGTGGTTGCGCAATGGCGAAGTGGCTATGTCACCACCTCTTCAACCATGCGTAACAGTGCCGGTGTTCGATGCTTAATCACATAAGATAATAGTAGGAGAAAAAATGTCTGGTCATTCCAAATGGTCTACAATCAAGCGCAAGAAAGGCGCCAACGACAACGCCCGCGGCAAGATCTTTACCAAGCTCGCCCGTGAACTTCAAGTGGCCGCCAGAGAAGGCGGACCCCACGGTGACGCCAACGTGCGCCTGCGCTTGGCTATCGACAAAGCGCGTTCCGAGAATATGCCCAAAGACCGCATCGACGCGGCCATACGCCGCGGTGCAGGACTGGACAAGGACGCCGTTGACATCGAAGAAATCCTCTACGAAGGCTACGCGCCGCACGGCGTCGCCATCCTGCTCGAATGTCTGACCGATAACCGCAACCGCACCATCGCCGAAATACGGCGCTGTTTCACGCGGGCAAGCGGCAACCTCAGCGAGCCAGGCTCCGTAGCTTGGCAGTTCACCTCCAAAGGCTACGTTGCCATACATCTACAGGACAGTGTCGGCAACCCCAGCGGTCTGGACGCCGAAGAAATCTTCATGGAAGCCCTGGAGGCAGGAGCCGAAGACGTTGAGGTGAGCGACGACGCAGTTGAAATCTTCACGGAGAGGACCGAACTGGCCCAGGTAGACAAGACACTTCGCGAGTCAGGCATTCAGCCAGATACGTCAGAGTTGATCATGCAGCCCAATCAAACACTCTCGCTTGACTCTCGCGCCGGCCTGACCGTCCTGAATCTGCTCGAATCGCTCGAAGAGCTGGACGATGTCAATAAGGTCCACCACAATCTGGAACTGACTGACGAGTTGGTCGCTCAGGTGGCGTAGTCTTGACAGACATCGCCAACTCGTATGCTGCCCGTACCAATCGCCTATCCGCGCAAGGTATGGCCGTCCCGACATGACAGCGCGTGCCCGAGGCTCCTCTACAGATGAATCCGACCGCGAGTGGTGCGTCCTTGGAATCGACCCCGGCACCGCCTCAACCGGTTACGGCGTCGTTGTGGAAACCACCTCCGGCGACTATGAACTGCTCGCCTGCGGCGTCATCAGCACAACACCCGATCAACCGATGCACCTACGCCTGCGCGAAATTTTCTTCGACATTCAGAACCTGATTCGCGAGTTCCAGCCCAATGAAGTTGCCGTCGAAGAGCTTTTCTTCGGCCGCAATGTCACAACGGCAATCTCAGTTGGCCAGGCTCGCGGCGCAGCCTTGCTCGCGGCTGCCCTCTCCGATCTGCCTCTGGTCGAGTATACGCCGGCAGCAATCAAACAAGCGCTCACCGGCTATGGCAACGCCGATAAACATCAGATGAAGGCAATGGTTCGCCAGATTTTGGACCTGGACGAGGCCCCCCACCCGGACGATGCGGCCGATGGCGTCGCCATTGCACTCTGCCATCTCCAAACGGGGCGTTTCCACGCGCTCGTCGCTGACGCTTAAGCGGTCAGCAAATCCAGCCCCTTTCGCCAGAGGATACAACATGATTCGTCACGTACGCGGTACTGTCATTACCGTGGGCAGCAACTTTCTGATCATCGAAGTTGGCAACGCTGGCGCCGGCATCGGCCTACGCATATTTTCGCCCGAAGCAACGGCCGCCCGCTTCCGAGCCGGCGACGATATTTCTTTGCATACGCATTTGCAAGTGCGGGAAATTGAACTGAGCCTGTACGGATTTGAAGAATTGGACGAACTGGAAATTTTCGAGGCGCTGCTGGGCGTGAGCGGTATCGGTCCCAAGGTGGCTCTCGCCACCTTGAGCACGTTGACACCGGACGCGCTGCGCCTCGCGGTCGCCAATAAGGAGCCGGGCATCGTCGCGCGCGTGCCAGGCATCGGCAAACGCACGGCCGAAAAGGTCATTGTTGAACTCAAGGACAAGTTGGCTCCTGCTGAAGGCGAACTGGCGGCGCTTGCCACCACCCTCGATGCCGATGCCGAAGTGCTGGAGGCGCTCACCAGTTTGGGGTACAGCGTTGTCGAAGCACAGCGGGCACTCCAGCAGATACCCGACGACATCACCGGCGTTGAGGAACGGCTGCGGATGGCGCTGATTCAGTTCGGCGACTAGCTCTCGCCCTTCTGTGTGTCCACTCGGTCGCCGCGACCCGCTTGGCATTTTTCAGCCGCCGCGTATCTATCCGGTTTTTGACACACGTGACTATCCCTTCTATAATCGGTTGCGGTTCTCATCCGAATTCGTTGACACGGGAAAGAGTGTAAGAGATGGCTGACGTTCAGCAGTTACGCAGAGGCAACATCTACGAAGAAGAAAGTCAATTGTGGCGCGTTATGGATTTCCAGCACATCAAAATGGCCCGCGGTGGCGCCACCATCCGGCTAAAAGTGCGCAATCTCCGCAGCGGTGCCACCATCGAAAAGACCTATAACAGCGGCGCACGCGTCGATGACATCCGCCTCGATTCACGTGCAGTCGAATACCTCTATACCGATGGCGACCTCTATCACTTCATGGACACCGACACCTACGAACAGGTCGCTCTCGCCAAGGATACCTTGGAAGAAGTCGTTCAATTCCTGAAAGATAATACCGTCGTGGAATTGGAAACTTTCGAAGGCGAGCCGATCAGCGTCAGTCTGCCGACCACCGTCGATCTCGAGGTTGTGTGGGCAGAAATGGCGGTAGCCGGCGATACAGCCAATAGCCCGACCAAAGAAGTGGAATTGGAGACCGGCTTCCGGCTGAACGTGCCGATGTTCGTTAAAGAAGGCGACACCATCCGCATCGACACACGTGACGGACGCTACGTTACGCGTGTGCAATAAATGCCCGAAGGCACATACCGTCGGATTTGTTTTCCGGTGGACGATCCGTTATAGTGTGAGGACGAAATGCCGTTGTAGCTCAGTCGGTAGAGCGACGCTCTCGTAAAGCGTAGGTCGTCGGTTCGAGTCCGACCAACGGCTCAAATTAGAAAGCCCCGCCAACCGGCGGGGCTTTTTGCTCCCTCTTTTTCGGCACTTACTGCTTTTCCGGATTCACGCCCGCCATCAGCAGCCCCAACTCCTCGGCCGTCGTCTCTTCCCGGTCCACAGTATCCATGATCTTCCCTTCGTAGATCACTGCGATCCTGTCGCACAGCGCCAGCAGTTCATCCAGATCTTCCGAAATGAGCAGTGTGGCCATGCCCGTGTCCCGTTGTTCCATAAGTTGCTGATAGATATATTCAATCGCCCCAATGTCGATGCCGCGTGTTGGTTGGGCGGCAACCAGCACCTTGGGCCGCCGCGAAAGTTCGCGCGCCAGGATCAACCGCTGAATATTGCCGCCCGACAGGTTTCTGGTCATGGTGCGAATGTCGGGTGTCTTGATATAAAAGTCCTTTACCAGCTGCCGACTGAACTGGGCGATATAGTCAAAAGCCAGAAAGATGCCGTTGCTGAAGGGCTGACTGGTATGCTCCTGCAACACAAGATTCTCTGACACGGCAAAATCGCGCACGATCCCGTCGTGCATTCGCTCCTCAGGAATGTACGCCAGCCCGTTCTCAGTGCGACGCGAAGTTGACCAGTCGTTGATGGAAGTCCCGTCCATCTCCACGCTGCCGCCGCTGATCGGGCGCAGTCCCGCCACGACTTCGGCCAACTCCCTCTGCCCATTGCCGCTGATGCCGGCCAACCCCAGAATTTCACCACCCTGAACCGAAAGGGAAACACCGCGCAGTGCCGGTTGTCCTGTTACATCATGCGCGCGGATATCTTCCAGCCGCAACCGTACTTCGCCCACTTCAATTTCATCTTCGCGAGTCCTTTCCAGCAGAACTTCGCGCCCTACCATCATGCGCGCCAACTCTTGTCGGGTCATCTCTTCCGTGGGAACCGTTCCTACCAGGCGGCCTTCCCGCAGAACCGTGATGCGGTCGCTGATCGAAAGAACCTCTTGTAGTTTGTGGCTGATCAATACCAGGCTGTAACCGTTATCTTTCATGTAGCCCAGCGTGACAAACAGTTCCTCGGCCTCCTGTGGCGTCAGAACCGCGGTCGGCTCATCCAGAATTAGCATGGCCGCTCCCCGGTAGAGGGCCTTCATGATCTCAACCCGCTGCCGTTCCCCGACCGAAAGTGTCCAAACCGGTGCCTGGGGATCGAGATGCAGGCCGTAGGCCTCGCTCAATTCGCGAATGCCATCCTGCACGCGATCAAGGTCCAGCAGCGGTTCGCGGCTGGACTTAAGGCCCAATGCTACATTTTCAGTGACAGTGAGCGTATCCACCAGCATGAAGTGCTGATGGATCATGCCAATACCCTGGCGGATGGCGTCTGTCGGCGAATGGATCGTTACTTCGGCGCCGTCGCGCAGGATTCGGCCTTCACTAGCCTGTTGAAGGCCGTACAATATCCGCATCAGCGTCGATTTGCCAGCCCCGTTTTCCCCCAACAGCGCATGCACTTCCCCCCTGCGCACGTCAAAATCTACATGATCGCAGGCCAGGACGCCAGGAAATCGCTTGACGATTCCATACATCTGCACGTAGGGCGCATTCAAGCGGAAATTTACCGCACGATGCCCCCCGGTTGGTCTGGACATTCCGTATACAATCTGTTCTTCAATCTTGCGTTGACCGATGGCCATGAAAAGATCCTTACATCCAAAAACTCCTCGTCAGCGGACGACACTTCCCCTACTCTTCTTCCTCTATCAAAACCGGCTCCACGTCGCCGCTCTTGATGTCCTCGATCGCGCCGCGGGCGGCCTCCTTCACTTCGTCGGGAATCTCTAGGCTTTCGTTGAATTCCAGGCGCAGCCCTTCGTTGGCAAAGGTCAGCTTATAGACTGTGCCGCCCAATTCCCCGGCTTCCACCTTGGCGATCATATCCATTACAACGTTGGCCCAGTCGTAAACTTGATTTGTTACAACAACTTCCGGGCCCAAAGACATCTGATCGCTCTGTGTGCCCAGCCAGGCAACACCGTTCTCGCTGGCGACGCCGATCGCCCCGACCACCTGCTGCGCAGAACCGGTTAGCACATCGGCGCCCGCCTGAATGTGGACATGGGCCGCCTCGGCAGCCAGCGTCGTGTCGCTGAAAGATCCCGTGTAGCTTATATTCACCTTCGCATTCGGTTTGATATCTGTAACCCCTCTCACGAAGCCGTCAATGTAAAGCTTGGCGTCACCCGCCACAGGGCCGATGACACCAATAACATCAGTCTGGGAGAGCATCGCGGCGACGACTCCGTTGACGTAGCCGCCTTCGTTGGCGACCGCGCCGTATGCAAATACGTTCTCTATACCCCGGTCCGCGCCCGTATCCGACGAAGTGCCCCACGCGAAACTGGTATCCGTAAAGTCACTGGCCACCTCAAACACTGAATTGCCGAACTGGGCGCCGTGTGCAATAACCAGGTCGAATCCCTCCGACGCGTAATCTCGAATAGCCGCTGAAGCATCGGTCACTCGAAACATCCCTTCTGAATACGCGATCTCCAGCGCGCTCTCTCCTCCCATTTCGGCCTGTACCGCTGTCAGCGAATCGAACATCGACTGACTCCAGGCAATATCCGTCGTACTGCTTGGCATAACGATTGCAATGCGAAAAGGATCCCCATCTGCGCCCGCCGTCCCTGCATCGGCATCCCTGTCTGATCTACCGCAGCCAGCGAGAAGCAGCAAAAGTATCAACGTCAGCAATCTGATTCGTCTTTGCATGATTCTCTCTCTATATATAAGAGTGAAAGGTTGCCATGGCGACTGTTACTCGCCCCGCTCGTACGACCTGGCGAGGGCCGCCGGCTTCTGAATCTGCCGCGCGGTGAAGGCAAGCACAACGATTGTCATAATGTAGGGCATCATTACCGCCACTTCCGATGGTATCGGAATGCTCAGCGCTTGTGCCCACAGTTGCAGGGCATTCACCAGGCTGAACAGCAACGCGCCCCCCAGCACGCCTACCGTACGCCAACTACCAAAGTAGACCAGGGCAACCGCAATGAAGCCAAGACCGTTCGTCATGTTCTCTTGAAATACGTTTTGCAAACCAATGCTAAGTGACGCCCCCGCCACCGCCGCCAGCGCGCCGCCGATCATCAACGTGGTGTACCGTACACCACTGACACTTACGCCCAATGTATCGGCAGCCTCTGGGTTGTGACCCACCGCACGAATCTTCAGACCCAATGTCGTACGATTGATTACAAACCAGGAGATTGGCACCATCAAATACGCTAGATAGACCAATACGTTATGATTGAACAGAATATGCCCAATGCCCGGCAATTCGGACAAAAACGGGATCGCCCACTGCCGAAAACCGCTGATCCCTTCCACCGAACCAATGAGCGTCTTGAAGAGCAGGCTGCTCAGCCCGAGGCCGAAAAGGTAAAGGCCAATGCCGCTGATGCCCTGCAGCGACTGCATCGTCACACTGACGAAGGCTTTCAGCATCCCCATCAATACGCCAACCGCTACCGCAACCAACACCCCCACCCACAGGTTATGCCCCTCGAACACTACATAAAAGGCAAAGAACGCGCCCATCAGCATTATGCCGTCAACGCCCAGATTCAATACCCCGGAGCGCTGCCCGAAAGTCTCCCCCAATGCCGCGAAGAGATAGGGCGTTGCCAACCGCACGCAGCTATGCAGAATTCCGATCAGTGTGGAAATCGTAAACAGTTCGTCGATCATGTCGGCATTAAATGGTGTGGACTCCGGCCCGACTCCCCTTTTGGGCCTCGCGTGGCTAGGCGTCGCCGCGTCTCAATTGTTCTCTTCGCGCCCAGCATCCGCAGATGCAAGATTCGCGCCTTCTCCCGTTCCCGCGGACGGTTCTTCAATCCGATTTTCCTCATCCAGCTCTTCAGGCCCATCTTCCCCAACCCGACGACGCGTGCGCCTTCGTACATACAAATCGCTTGATACCACAAAAAGCACAACGAGTCCCTGCAGCGCAATGGCCAATGCGCTCGGAACCTGCACCGCGCGCTGCATCTTGTCCGCGCCAACCAGCAGCGCACCGAACAGCGCCGAGGCTGGGATCGCCCCCAATGGGTGCAGTTTGCCAAACAGCGCCGCCACAATGCCGCTGAACCCATAGCCGCCGCTCAGCCCCTCAAGCATTCGGTGATGTACGCCCAAAACTTCCACCGCACCCGCCAACCCGCACAGCATTCCGCTCAACGCCAGCGACAAGGTGACATATTTTGGGACAGGAATACCCGCATAACGGGAGGCGTGGGGATTCAGACCCACCGCCCGAATGCGGTAACCGATAGTCGTGCGCCAGAGTAGGAAATAGACTGCGAGTGCCAGCAAAACCGCGAGAATCGCGCCGCTGTGGAAAAGTGTGCGCGGTACCAATCGCGGCAGCCAAATCGATTCGGGTAGCGCCGCGCTTTGGGGAATACTCGTGCCGGCCGCGACATGCTCCGGATCCAGCAACGGCCCGCGCAACAAGAAGTTCATCAGCCGCAGCGCGATCTGGTTCATCATCACCGTAGTGAGAATCTCGTTCACGCCCAGACGCGCCTTCAGCAGGCCGGGAATACCACCCCATACGAGCCCGGCCGCCGCCGCGCTCAGCAGCGTCAGCGGCAATAAAATCAAGCCCGGCAACTTGCTGAAACTGACCGCAAAAGCCGTCGCCGCCAACGCACCGACGACAATCTGCCCTTCACCACCAATGTTAATCACGCCGCCCCGAAAGGCAATACATATTCCGAGACCCACCAACAGCAGCGGTGTAGCCTTGGTCAGGGTCTGCGTGATTCCGCTGACGTTTCCCAGCGCACCCTGAATCAGTGCACTATAGGCCTTTATCGGGTCAGACCCTAACAACAACAGCAGCAATATACCAACCAACAGCGCGACCAGCATCGCCAGCACCGGCAGCAGCACATCGATCAGTTTGGCCAAATATACTCGAGTGTTCATCCTTTACTCAGTAACGCATTGCCAGTGCGCTTCGGGGACTGCCCACCAAAATCCTCGCGGCTGCGTTGCCTGCAGGGAATCGGGGACAAGGCAAACTATACCAATTATAGCACCTCTCTTGTAAATCAAATAGTGCTCCAAAACATACCTAAGCAGACTCATCGGCGTCTAGGTATAGGATTGCCGGCGCGGCGCGGGCAAAAACCGCTATCAGGCGCACCGGCACTTCCCCCACATTGCGCACCCCGTGCAGAACGCCTTCCGGGACAAACACCGTTGTATCCGCACCTACCCGATGACGCTCCTCTCCCAGCGTGACCTCGACTTCACCGCTGAGAAAGGTCAGGCTCTCCTCACAATCGTGGTAGTGCCGCGGGATTTCACCGCCGGGAGGCATGTACTGCTCCCACAGCTCCATCTGCGTTGCACCGCACGTGCCCGCAGTAATAATGCGAGCGCCTGGAATGTTGCTGCGAGTATTTATGGGGTCGTAGACGCTATGAGTATGAGGGAGGACTGCCATCGAATCAGATCTCCGCTAACGAATTTCGATCGCTAACTCTGTTGCGCCCCGGACAATCGCCGCAGACGTAACATTCGACTGCCGCCCCGTTGGAATTCATAAGGAACGTCCTCTATTCTAGCCTGAAAACCCTGTCTTGTGAAAGCGTCAATTACGCCGTCGACATGCGGCGACGGCGCGCCCCCGATCTGCAGCAGCGGAAAGGCCCTCGCCTCAGTAGCGACCCGCAACATCTCCTGCAAAGCGCGAACATGGAACGTCAAGTCAAATTGTTCGCTATACAAAAAGAGAAAGTGGGAGGAAAGTGCCAGGTCAAACGAGTTGTCCTCAAAGGGCAGGTCGGGCAATGAAGCGTCCAGATAACGGCCTTCGCGCTTGCCCCGCAGATAGTCGGCCAGAAATCCGCGCATCGCCGTCATTCGTCGCTCTCCCAATGCGGGCAGCGACGGCACATAGGTCCAGACAAAGTCATCGAGATTGCGCGCTAGCTGCTCAATTATTATGTCATAGGTTTCTTCGACACGCCTTTCGATAGCCTCCCCCGCAAACGCGTACAGCGGATCGACCGAGACAACCCTGTACCCCTGCGCCGTCATCTCCGCATTGAAGCTGGCCGGCCCATCCCCGCAGCCCAGAATTCGCCCGGACAAATCCCGCTCCCCCAGGTCGAACATCCCACAGTACTCGTCCATCGTCCGACCCCAGGGTACAACACCATCAATCGTAAAGGGCATCCTCTATACCTCCGCAACGACTGACTGCAGAGCATTTCTACTGACTGCCGCATCACGCAATACCAAATCATACCAAAGGACATGGTAAGCCGCGACAGCTCTCCTTGCCTTCTGTGTTATTCTCACTACTGTTACCCCCAAATCCATGTTACAATTTATGCACATTCGTTCCCATCCTGCATTGCCTGCTCTATGCTTTCACTCGATGGCTGCATCTCACCGGTCGCTCCATCTTCAGAGCAGTGAAGCCAGCACTTTCAAAGGTAAGAAGTCGAGGATATGAAAACAGAAAGGAGAGTAACGATGAAACGGGTCCTGCTCTTGTGCGGCCTGCTGCTCCTCCTGTCAGGATGCGCCCTGGACCCTGGATCCTTTGCGCTCATCCCTACAACTGAGCCAATTCAAATTCCGCCGCGTTTTGCCCAACACCTCAACTCATTACAATATCTTGACGGAGTGCCCGCCCTTTTCATCAACGGTCAGGGCGAACCTGTCACTGCCCTCGGTTTCGAGCAGATGAAAAACGATCAATGGCTGCAACTCTGGGCAATGACTGCCATGGAACACGACGGGTCACTGGGTCTAAGAAAGACTCTCGAAAAGGGGGGAATCCCGGATGTGACTTTGGATGACCACAAAATAGCCGTGATATACATGAACGCCTTTGCCACCGCTGAACGCCTGTGTATCGAGAACAGAACGGAAGTAACAGAACTTGTCGAGGCATATGCTGCCGAAGCAAAGGGCCTGGAAAACATCCAATTTCCATACCTGACGGTCATACACGACTTGGCGGCCCGCTTAACGCTAAACTACGACCCGTCAGCAGGTGAAACCAACTGCAATGACTACTTGGCATCCCTATCCGAATTTCCAGGTGCACGCTCTTTCTGCTTCGGGAGTTCACCCCTCTTTGAAGCAAATCAGGTTAGAGGTCAGAAAATTCAGCTGGAGCGAATGAAGGAGGCCGAGGAAAAATTCACCTCCTTTCCTCAGTCACTTTTGACCTCTTTCGCCAATCTGAATTGCGCGAAAAGTACGCCCGAATGATCATGAAATGATGGAAGACAGGACCCCTTGACTTCCACGGAAATTCGCGCACTTCGCTGGTCCTCTGGCGACCATGTTGTTTTCCGCCAACTCTGGACAAACGAAGTCTGGGCCGCGATCCCGGCTACCACCGTCGAAGACAGCAGCGACCTGGTCTCCCTCTACATCGCGCCCGGCGCCATCTTCGCCGGACCAGACTGCTCCCGCCAAGAGCATCTTCACGTCGCCGCATCCGGAACCTGGAAACAGAAGCTCTACGAATGGACCGGACAACACCATCTCTGGTCATCCGTGCCCGGAGAAGCCGCCTCCATCTGGACAATCTGGTCCGCCTCCGACTGGACCCACGTCGGCTGGAAAGTCAATCCCGAACTGCCCCTCAAACGTACGCCCATCGGCTTCGACACAACCGACCATGTCCTCGACGCGGTCATCAGCGCAGACCTTACCTCTTGGCAGCTCAAAGACGAAGACGAGCTCGCCGTCGCCATCGAACTTGGCCTGTTTACACCTGCCGAGGGCGAACGGATCCGCCAGGAAACGCAGCGCATCGCCAGCGAGTGCGTAACGTCACGCCGCCAGCAGCTTCAAGCATGGGCCGCTTGGCGGCCGCTGTCTCAGTGGAAACTTCCCGTCCTCCAGGGAAACTGGGCAGCCGCGTAACGTCACAACCCCCCGTCCCCTACTAAGCCTCCGCTTCGCCCTGGCAAAGTGTAACTGCCCCGTTCAATTTGGCGACCAACTGATCCGCAGAACACCCCAAAACGTCGCTTTCTCGTGCAGTAACATCTCTATCCGCATGGCTTGCCAGTCGGAGTCTTGCAGTTTCTGGTGCCTTGCCTTGGATCGGGTAAACGCATCTATTATCAAAGCCTGACACCATCGCGATGGCCCCACTTACCTTACCGTGCTATACTTGCCCATGCAATACGCCATCTCTAACTGACGGAGCATATGTCAAATAGCGAAAATTTCGAGTGGGATGAGAATAAGAGCAGAGAAAATCAGGCAAAGCATGGTGTGAGCTTTGAGCAAGCCCAATTCGCTTTCGCAGATCCCAACTTGATAATCCTGGAAGATGTACTACACAGCACCCGCGAAGAGACAAGATATTTCGGAGTCGGAAGAGTACAAAACGGTATACTTACGGTTCGCTTTACCTATAGAGCGAACAGAATCCGTATCTTTGGAGCTGGGTACTGGAGGAAGTACCGAGCGCTATATTTGGAACAGGGGGCGGCATGAGCCAGAAACATGACCTGCCGAAGCAGAATTGGGAAACTGTCGAATACACTGACAATCCCGATCTGCCGGATGTTGAAGACCTGCGAATCGTAGACAAGGAGTTCTTGCCGCGCCCAGAAGAGCTTGTTTTCAAAGACACCGAGACAGAAAATATCACGGTGGCTCTTGACAAGGAGACAGCTACTTTTTTCAAAAGCAAAGCAAAGGAGTTAGGAGCCTCCCATCAGACTCTGGTTCGAAGTATCCTCAAAGAGTATGTAGCCCGACAGAGCAGATAGGCTACATGGGTTGCATAGTGGCGGAGGGCAGTATGTGACGCCACCGAACGTCCTCTTCCTCCCACAGAACTGGGCAGCCCCGTGACGCCACAACACCGCCATCCCCAGCTACTCCTCCGCCACCACCGGGTTGCGTAGCACCCCAACCCCTGCAATCTCAATCTCCACCACATCGCCCGGCTGGACCGGGCCCACGCCCGACGGCGTACCCGTCATAATCACATCGCCCGGCAGCAGCGTAATCGCCTCGCTGATATAAGCGATCAACTCCGCCACCGGAAAAATCAAGTCGTCCGTGTTCGTGTGCTGCTTGACCTCTCCGTTCAGCCGCGTCGTCAACTCAAGATTCGTGGAATCCAGACCCGTCGCAATGTAGGGCCCAATAGGCTTGAACGTGTCGAACCCCTTTCCGATCAGCATGCAGCCGTTTGCCATCTCATTGGCCTGGATCACCCGTTCGCTGACATCATTGCCGCATGTGTACCCCAATACATAGTCCAACGCATCCTCTTTCGAAACCCGGCGTGCCTCCTTACCCATGATTACCGTCAGTTCGCCTTCATAATGAACGTTCTGTCCCTGACTCGGGTAAATGATCGCGTCCTCCGGATCCAGAATGGCCGTCGAAGGCAACATGAATAGCATCGGCTGGTCCGGTGGCGTCTGTCCGCCCTCCTCCGCATGGGCAAGGTAATTCAGCCCCACCCCAATCAACCGCGGCTTCCCCACCGGCGCCAGCACCCGAACGTGGTCCAGATGCGTCGTCTCACCGCTCTCCTCCATACTGTCGAAAGGACAGGAAGTCAACTGGCGAATAGCCCCGTCCTCCTCCAAAATTCCGTACCTCGTCGAATCTTCCGCACTGTAGCGCAAAATCTTCATCGTCAATTCTCCTCTCCGTGAATTATGTTACCTGAATCCAGCAACCTGTTTAGCCAACAGTGTCTACTCCCACACCTGTTGTCTCAAGCCACTGACCACTAACCACTGATCACTATCCACTGCAGTTGTGCGGTCGGGCCTTCGGCCCTCCCTTGTGCAGGGGCTGCGCCCCCGCAACGCCCCCCTACAAAACCATCTCTCACCGACCGTGTGCATTCTTCGCAACGTGTCGGCTGGCGAGAATGGCGGCGGCTGTACACCAGTTGCGTCACCAAGAGCCTGAATGGTTCCAAGGATGACTGGCTGGTCAACTACTGTGGCTTAGTAGTTACCTTCCTCGAACCCGAACCTGCCCCAACCTTCCCTGCCAAGTAGGAAATGAAATGCTGCCGTGATAGACTGTGCCCAACAGCCGCGCATGGCTGGCGACGAAGCATCATCTGCCGCGACGCCCACTGTCCAATGGCTGCGAAACAATACCCACATAAACAAAGGAGCACACAAATATGACCACCTCCGGCAGAGTAGCAATCATCACCGGCGCAAGCTCCGGCATCGGCAAACGCACCGCACTGCTTCTGCTCGCGGAAGGGTACTCCGTCGCCCTCGCCGGCCGCCGCCTCGACCGTCTCGAAGAAACAGCCGCAGAGTCCGGAGCCGGCGAACGCGCCCTGGTCGTCCAGACCGACGTGACCGATCCCGCCGCCGTAGACGCCCTCTTCGACCGCACTATCGAAGCCTTCGGTCGCCTCGACCTCCTCTTCAACAATGCCGGCCGCGGCGCCCCCCGCGCCAATTTCGACGAAATAACCTACGAAGACTGGAAATCCGTCGTCGACGTAAACCTGACCGGCGTCTTCCTCTGTTCTCAGCGGGCCTTCCGCATCATGAAGAATCAAACGCCCCAGGGTGGCCGCATCATCAACAATGGTTCCATCTCGGCCCATACCCCGCGCCCCAACTCCGCCCCCTACACCTCGACCAAACACGCCATCACCGGCCTGACAAAATCCACATCTCTCGACGGCCGCGCCTACAACATCTGCTGCGGCCAGATCGACATCGGCAACGCCGCCACCGAAATGA
This sequence comes from Caldilineaceae bacterium, assembly GCA_965116395.1. Taxonomy (GTDB): domain Bacteria; phylum Chloroflexota; class Anaerolineae; order Caldilineales; family Caldilineaceae; genus Bin5. The sequence goes on along the minus strand of OZ220684.1, from coordinate 1,068,695 downwards.
CCGAACGTATGCGAACCGGCATTCTGCAGGCCAACGGCACCACCATGGTCGAGCCGAACATGGACTCCGACGGGGTCGCCCAAACGATCCTTTATATGGACAGCCTGCCCCTGGACACCAACGTACTCACCTTGACAGTCATGGCCAATACGATGCCCTACGTAGGCCGCGGCTGATCGCGCCTACTGATAGCCGCCTATCCCCAGGAGCTCCTTCGTTTCGGAATTGGCCTCGTCCAAAAATGCATCGACGAGGCTATCTTCCGGTTTGACGCCAAAGGGAGAATAGCGCATCCACGTCGGCCCGTAGCAGAGAATAAGCAGGCGGCGCTTTTCGCCGTCAGGCAGCGTCGGCAAAGCCCGGTGCCATAGATTGCTGTGCATGATTATACATGTCCCTGCCGGCCCCCGCACCACCTTCTGTCCTGGCAGATCCTCGTAGCAGTCAGCCGGCAGCGGGTCATGGACCCGCCGGTGCGATCCAGGTACAATCGCCAGCGTACCATTGGCGTCGTTCAGTTCATCCAGATAAATCAGGCAGTCCAGCGTGTGCGGAAACGAGTAGAATGCCGGCAGCGGCTTGGGCACCGTGCGCCGGTGCAAGTGCCACTGCGTTTCCTGGTTCGGCTCGCCCGGGTAACTGACACGCCCGCCCAACTGACGGATGCGTACAAACGGCCCCAACACCGCCCTCGCGACCGACAGTGTCGGCTGAAAACTGATCAGTTCAAGAAAGGCCGCATGCTTGTCCATCAGATAACGCGGAAACCAGCCGCCAAACCGCTTCGAGCGGCTGACAGCCGCTGACGGTGCCGCCTCTTCGCCGTCCGCACGAGGGTCGGCGCCCACTTCGGCAGCTTCGACCTCGTCGAGGGCGCCGCGCAGCCGCTCCAACTGCTCGCCCTCAAAAAGCGCCTCCCGGATCAAATAACCCTGCTCGCCTAGATGCTCGATCTCCTGCGGCGTTGCCAGAACCCGGAAACTGCGCTCCTTGTCTTCGTTGTCCGCATTGGTCATAATCTCAAAAGAGACCGTGTGGCTGGGAAACTCTGCATACCTTCCTTGCTCAGACATAGCGTCCAGGACCTCTTATCCTCAGTATTTCGTAACTACGCAGCCGCAACTGATTCGCAACCCTGAACGAGGGGAGCAAAGGGGTTCTTTCCCCCCACATTGTTGTATTTTGGGCGGTCGGGCCTTCGGCCCTCCCTTGTGCAGGGGCTGCGCCCCCGCAACGCCCCCCAACAAAACCATCCCTCACCGACCCTGTGCCTTCTTCGCAACGTGTCGGCTGGCGAGCATGGCGGCAGCTGTTCACAAGTTGCGTCTCCAAGAGCCTGAATGATTCCAAGGATGACTGGCTGGTCAACTACGGTGGCTTAGTAGTTACAGTATTTCTAACAATTGCCGGCAGGGCGTCTGAAACGGCCTCAGGGTTCTAGCTAGTCTACGGCAGTTTCCGTCTCTCGCGCAAAGACCTTCGCCGGCAGGGCAAATGCATCAAAAACCGTGATATAATAGCCCTGTACCGAAGTACGAAGAAACACCGCCGAGAGCGTATCGTCATCATGAACCCTTGACTCCCACTGGCTGGGAATCTGAAGGCGAGGGAGGACCCTTAGCACGACTGTAAACTGCGTATAATCCGTCTACCCATAGCCCAACAGAGACAGCGAGGGAACGTGCCCGAAGCCAAGCGCAAAAGTCCACATTTAGGAAAACTGCCCGCTTCTGCCCGCTTAAACCGACCTGAAGCGTCCGGACACGACACCCTGCCCCCCAGCCTCCAGCGGATCGACTTGCGTCCGGCGTCTGCGAAAGTCGTGGATGAGTGTCGTGGAGAGGCTGCCAGAACCAGGAATCGACTCTGGAAACGGAAAAACCGATGCAAAAGCGTAACGACAACAATTACCAGAAAAAAAATATCACCCGCTCTGGCCCGACTTATACCTACGTGACCCGACTTGACCCGACATGAGACGACCAAACACGCCCCACCATTTCAGAGATTGCACAACTCTTGTACAACACACATTAGCGGTTCAACGGACCCGCCAGCGCTGAGGAGACCCCCATCACAGCCCATCACAATAACTGCATGAATTGCAACTCAGACAACCCGAAAACGCTTATAGACGCTCGTAAACGCTCATGAACTCTCGTAAACTCTCGTCCAACACACAGATGAGATTGCCTGTGTCCCACCATCAACATGAATCTGACTCTTACGGTCCACGATAAATTGTATGCATGCATCAGCCCCCAAGACATTTGCATCTGATGTGAATTCCATCCCTTCCTCCGATGCCAAACCGCTCCTGACTTCCACCGTCAGCCGCCTGAGCACCGAAAATTCAGTCTACTGGCTCTTGGATGGGGAAGACAGTCGCATCCGTCAGGTCCATGCGCAGCACAACTTGACCGTCTTGTGCCGCATGGCTTTCAATCCCTTACCCAGCGAGAACAGCGCCCAAAACGGTATTGCTGCCAAAAGTAAACGCGCCGGTTGAAAAACTGGCTATCTCCCGCCAATTCTCTCCCACCAAGATGCGATTGCCCTGCCTTCGCCGGCCCGGTTTCCGGCACCGGCGGCTCATCACAACCCTACCCCGGAGATTTTCGCAATGGCCAAACAGAAAGTGATCTTGACTCCACACCCCCGTCCACTGGACATGATCATGTCAAACGAGGATCTGGAGCGTCTCGACGACCTGGTCGACGTAATCTGGGGCAAAGACGAAAACATCCCCGAATCCGAGTTCGCCCGCGCCTGCGGCGACGCCTACGCCATCATAACCACCTCCTGGCAGCGCCGATCACTGGACGACATGCCCAACCTGCGTGCAATTATGGAAACCGGCGGCCGCCATCCCAGCCCCGATAATTTGGACTACGAGACCTGCTTCGCCCGCGGCATCCGCGTCCTCAGTTGCGCACCCGCCTATGGCCCCATGGTCGCCGAAATGGCGCTCGGTATGGCCATAGCCGCCGCCCGCGGCATCGTCAGCGCACACACCGACTTCGCCGCCGGCGAGGAACGCTACCTCTACCCCAGCAACAGCACCGCCTTTACACTCTACGACCAGCCCGTCGGCTTCATCGGCTTCGGCGGTCTTGCCCAATCACTCAAACCGCTTCTGGCCCCCTTCCGCTGCCCGATTCAGGTCTACGATCCCTGGCTGCCCGCAAGCTTCATCAGCGAACGCGGCTGCACGCCTGTCCGCCTCCAGGAGCTGCTCTCACAAGCACGCGTCATATTCGTGCTGGCCATCCCCTCCAATGAGAACAAAGCCATGCTCGACCGCGAGCTGCTCTCGCTGATCAGGTCCGACGCCGTCCTCGTCCTCATCAGCCGCTCACACCTCGTCGACTTTGACGCGCTCACCGAACTCCTTCATCAAGGGCGCTTCCGCGCCGCCATCGACGTATTCCCGCAGGAGCCGCTGGCCGCCGATCATCCCATTCGCACCGCCCCCAACACGATTCTCTCCGCCCATCGCGCCGGCACCGTCTGGCAGGACATGCACATCATCGGCCGCATGGTCGTCGATGATCTGGAAACGATGCTCGCCGGCCTGCCGCCTACAAAGATGCAGCCTGCCCAACCTGAACTCGTCTATCGTCTGCCGTAACAGCGGAAACACCGCACTGGCTTCACCTGCCAACAAACGCCTTTTCATCGTGTAGCGTCCATCGCAGTGTCCGCATATACTTCTCTCACCCTGATCACCCTTGGAGCCGAACATGAGAATCTGCGCATATGCAACCCTGCCCGACCAGAACAACTACCTCAGCTTTCTGAAACAGTACGACATCCTTGACGTCGCCCTCAGTTCTACCTCCCATCCTGAATACCGGACACGCTTCTCTCCGGAGGCGGCCAGTGAACCGGGTGCCTTCTGGGATTTCCCAACCCTTCTTAGGGCGCGTACACATTGCGAAGACGCCGGCCTCAACCTCGTTTCGATCGAGAATCCTCTGCCGAACTGGTGCTATGAAAAGATCGTTCTGGGCCAGGAAGGCCGCGACCAGCAGATCGAAAATGTCGCTGAAACCATTCGCAACATGGGGCGGGCCGGCATTCCGGTCTACGGCTACCACTGGATGGTCAATCAGCCGGGAGTCACCCGCAATTCCTGGCGTACCTCCTTCACGACGCCCGGCCGCGGCAACGCCCAGGTCAGCAGCTTTGACCTGCAACTGGCCAATCGCGGCCCACTCTTCCGCGATCGCGAGTACAGCCGCGAAGAGATGTGGAGCAATTACGAGTATTTCATCAAAGCAATAGTCCCCGTCGCCGAGGAAGCCGGCGTCAGACTGGCTCTCCATCCCGACGACCCGCCCGTGGAAAAGCTGGGCGGCATGCCGCGTCTGTTCTACAATCCAGACGGTTTTCAGCGCGCCATGGACATCGCCGACAGCCCGGCAAGCGGCCTTAACTTCTGCCTTGGCAACTGGACCGCCATGAACGTCGACACCCACGCCGCCATCCGCCGCTTTGGCAGCCGCGGGCAGATCGTCTACGGCCACGTTCAGGGCGTCAAGGGCACCGCTCCCGATTTCCGCGAATGTTTCCTCGAAGAGGCCGACTGCGACTTTCTGGAGATATTCAAGACTTTCAGAGAAGTTGGCTTTACCGGCGCCCTCATTCCCGGCCACTTTCCCTATACGATCTATGACGACGCCAGCCCGCATCACGGGCTGCTCTACTCGGTCGGCTACATCAAAGGACTTCTCCAGTCTCTCGACGAAGACAAACCATAGCAAGACCGGACCCGCCAATCATCCAAACAACGGAATAGAGGGAGAAACGGACCAATGTACCTGATTCTGATAGGTTGCGAGTACGCAGGCACCACAACGCTGGCCCACGCCATCAACGAGTGGTCCAAGGAGAACTTGGGCACCGAGTTCAAACTGATTCACGATCATTACAAACTGCCCGATACCAAGCCGCACGGCGCAGAGCTTACGCCCGAAGACATCGCCGCCTTCCAGCAGCTCAGCCCCCGTCTCACCGAAGTGATCCAGCGGCACAACCTCTACTACCACACGCCTTGGGCATCCGGTTCCGACGACAATTTCATGGGGATCGGCATCTACTTCGAGGAGCTGGTCTACGCGCCCAAGTATTACGGCTACGGCGGCCGCGGCCAAGAGGGCGACCGTGGGAAAATCTCCCGCCTGCTCGAACAGCGAATCCTCCAGTTCAGGCCCGATGCAGTTCTGGTACTCCTGCACGCCGCGCCCGCAGTGATCCGCAAGCGCATGGCGCAGAGCCCGCATCCCTACCCCGTCGTTCCCGAAGGGGATGTCGAACACATCAGCCAGCGCTTCGAGGAAGAGTACGAAAACTCACTGATCCAGCGGAAATTCACGCTCGACACCTCGACGGCATCAGTAGCCGAGTCGGTGGCGGACTTTGCCGCCAAGATCCAGCCCTATCTGACCGCAGGCGACCTGTTGAGGCAGTCCCTGCAGCGGGGAATGACGAGCTAATCCAATGAACAAGAGTCCCTGTGACATACTCATTTGCAACGGGCAACTGGTCACAATGGACGCGGCGCGCACCATCCATTCTGCAGGCGCCGTGGCCGTCACCGGCTCGCGCATTGTGGAGGTCGGCCCCGACACCGAACTACGGGCGCGCTACGACGCCGAAGAAACGATAGATGCCGAGGGCGCCATCGTCCATCCCGGTTTCATAGACGCCCACAATCATATTGTCCACACCACCTGTCGCGGCGTCTTCGGAAATATCCACGATGTAGGTGCCTCGCCAATCAAGTTCGCTGACTGGAAAGCCGATGTCACCGACCAGGATGAAGCGGATGCCACCGCCATGGCCGCCGTCGAAATGCTGCACAGCGGATTCACAATGTTCATCGAGCCCGGCACACTCTTCTCAACCGACGCCGCCGCCCAGGCTGTCGAACGTGTCGGCATGCGCGCCCTCTTCGCCCCGCCCTACCTCTGGGACCGCCGCGAAACGCTCGCCGCCATGCCCGGCCTCGAAAGCCCCCGCCTCATGGCCCGCGCCCCCGTCGACCGCGACCGCGTTCTGGGACTCCTGGACGCCGAACTGCACCGCAATCAGGACCCCGACGCGCTCGTACGCGGCTTCGTATTCGTCTACGGCGTAGGCACCGCCTCCCCCGAACTGCTGCAGGCCGCCCACGCCCTCTCACGCGCCAACAACCTCCCCCTCCATCTGCACGCCGGCTACGCGCCCGGCGAAGGCGAAATCTATCGTGAGGTAACCGGCGTCAGCCAGCTCGTCCATCTGCATGAACTAGGCGTCCTCGACCGGAACACCGTCATCGTCCACGCCAACCTCCTCGACGATGACGAGGAGGCCGCCATTCGGGAAAGCGGCTGCCAGATCGTATGGAGCCCAATCTCCTTCTTCTCGCTCGGCATCGCCCGCACCGCCGACTTCAGAATGGCGGAGCGATATCGCCGCGGCACACCTGTATCACTTGGCGCAGACGGAGCCATGGACTGCACGCCCGCCGCAACCATGTTGGCGGCCCACTCCGCCGCGCGCGTCTGCGATGATCCTCTTTCTCCCTCCGCGCTGCTCGAAATGCAGACCACTAACGCCGCCGCCGCCGCCGGTCTGCAAGCCGAGTTGGGCAGCCTCGAACCTGGCAAACGCGCCGACATCGTCGTACGCTCCCCACGCGCCGCGGGGTCCTATCCCGCCAACAACCCCGTCCATCTACTAGCGCTGACACTCGGGGCCGGCAGCGTGGATTCGGTTCTGGTCAATGGCAAAGTCGTCCTTCGCAACGGGCGCTCCACCCGCGTCAATGAACTGGAGATCAGCAAGGCCGTCACCGCATCGGTCGCGGCCCGTGTACGAAGATTAGGGATCAATCCTGGGCCCGGATGGCCGGTCGCTGAGTTATAGATAGAGGAGACGGACTTCAGGTCGACTAAGAACGCCCGAAAACCGCTTTCGGCGAATCGAAAAAGTGTGTCGTTTCGTCTGGAGGATGAATAGGAGGAGAAGGTACTGTCCAGGACATTAGGAGTAATCATCTGCGTTGCGATTCGTTCATTGTTCAGAAGGACAGTGATTATCGTGCTTATATCATTTCTGACCCTTTTTGGCCTCCCCTCTTATACGCAATGATTTTAAGCGCACACACAGAAAAGGTTCATTTGACAAAGATTCGCAAGTACGAGAACATGTGTTCAGTTGAAAGTTTGTGCCGGTCAAGGACACTGTGACTGGAGGGCAAATATGATCAGAACCAAGTTGGGGCGCAATAGTAGTTCTGAGACATCCAAACTTACATACGAGGACTACCTGAAGACCTCAGACGATGAACGCCTCGAACTCCTGGATGGAGTGCTTACTATGCCGCCTGCCCCGAATACCGCTCATCAGTCAGTTCAGACCGAGTTAGGATGGCGGTTAGCTCAGTTCGTGAGGGAGGGACAGTTGGGGCATGTCTTCTTTGCACCTACCGATGTTGTACTTTCCAATATCGATGTCGTCCAACCCGACTTGCTATTCATTTCCAGAGAGCGGGCTGGCATTATCACCCCAGCCAACATCCAGGGCGCGCCAGACCTGATCGTCGAAATTCGCTCTGACTCCACCGCCGAGCGTGACGAAACAGTTAAGCGCCGGCTCTATGCGCAACGCGGCGTGAAGGCATACTGGCTTGTGGATCCGAACGCCGCCACCACTACAGTTCTGATACTGAGGGAGGATAGCTACCAGCAAGTTGGCTTTTATCGCCAGGGGCAGAACCTGACTTCGCCGACGATGCACGGGTTCACTGTCAACCTGAGTGAGATATTTCGAGCCGGCGGCTAAGCAGGTGCTATGAAATAACTGTCAGATGCCTGGCTCCATGAAAACTGCGTGCAATTCAATTAAGTATTACCGCCACAGTTGCGACTCTTTGGTGGATGAATCGAAACTCTTTACCAGGTTCGATTTCTTGCCAACATATGCGGAGTAGCCCCTAGATTCTTTGCATGCCTCCCGATTTCCTGTCCTTAAGTTTTCTGATTGTTCAACCGCCGCAAACGGATTCAGCCGAAAAGTCATCAACCGATCGCCTGAGATTCTGAAAATCCCCAAATCCTGTAAGTCCTGATTCAGACAGAGACAACCCATTCAGTTCGGCCTATCCCCAGCATTTCTACGCCTGTTGACCGGACTTTACTCAATGTGCTAGAATCTTGCCGACCACGCGTCCCAATATCATCGTTGAACAGCCCATCTCACTTTGTCCAAATCATCCGTACCTATTCCCTAGTGCCCACCAGACAACAAACGAAGTTCCACAAAGCAGCCCATTTCTAATCTTCACAAGGGGAGGAAAAACATGAAGTCGCAAAACTCGAGTCGACGTGAGTTCCTCAAGATAACCGGCCTCACCGGCCTCGGAATGGCAATGGCCGCCTGCGTTCCCGCTGCAGAGCCTGGCATGGAAGGCGCCGCCGACGAAGAACCGGTTGAGCTCACTTTTTGGGGCTGGTGGGACATCCGCATGGATCTCTACCGCAGCGTAGCCGACAAATTCGCAGAACAAAATGACCGCATCACCGTCGATGTCCAGTCCATTGCCGGCGGCTATGTCGAGAAGCTCTACTCCGCACTCGCAGCCGGCACCGGGCCCAACATGATCAAAATGCGTTCCCTGGCCTTCATGCACCAGATGCGCGAAGAAAATCTCGTGCTGGAGTTCCCCGAGGACATCTTCCCGCCCAGCTGGTTCGAAGAGGCCTACCCCCTCTTTGATATCAAGACCAACGGGCGCTACGTACTTCCCACCGGCACCACCTGTACCCTCATGATGTACAACAAGCAGATGTTCGAAGAGGCCGGCCTCGATCCCGAGTCGCCCCCCAAGACCTGGGACGACTTCACCACCGCAGCCAAGGCGCTCACCCAGAAGGACGGAACCGGCGCCATTTCCCGGGCCGGCTTTGCCCTCACCGGTGAATGGCCCGTCTTGAGCCAGATCTATCAGCTGGGCGGCAACGTCATCCAGAACAATGGCGATGAACAGATCTCCCTCATGACCAGCCCCGAAGTCCATGAAGCGTTCACCTACATCTCCGACTTGAACCTGGTTCACGAAGTATGGGATCCCGGCTTCCCCAACTTCGACTCCATCGGCAACGGCCTCGCCGCCATGACCGAAGAACAGACCTGGGTGATCGGTGAGTACACCAACACCTATCCCGATATGTACCCCAACATCGGCTACACCCACCCGCCAACCCCAACCGGCGAAGCCGACCCGCTCTATGGCTACAAGGACACCGTAACCTCAATCTCTGCCGTTACCGGCCATCCCGAAAACGATGGCGACACCTGGGAGTTCATGGAGTATCTCTACAAAGACGGCGGCAAAGATGCCTACTGGGCCTTGTGCGAACTGATCTCGCTCGTGCCCGAGCGGGCAGACCTCATGTCCGACCCCAGGCTGCTGGAAACGCCCGGCCTTAAAGAGGCTTCTGAAGTCAATCCTTTTGAACGCAACTACGCCGCTGTGCCTGAGCGCGCCGGCGCCGTAATAAACGACGTTCTGTTTCTGATCGTCAATGAGGGACGGCCGGTTGCCGAGGCCTTAGAGTATGGCGACGCCGAAATCCAGAAGCTCATCGACGAGGGCTTGGCTAAGTATTGGGTCTAGACCTGTCGGCTGGCTTGCACGGCAAGCTGTCTGTCGAAGGCGAGACTCCCACGCCTACAGGAGGCGTGGGAGTCGCCGTATCTGGTATAAAATTGATTCAGGAATCCGTACTGCCTGGCCAGTGGGGCCCGGCGAGACGACCACGAAGTAGGCCCGTAATCCGCGCCGCGGCTCTCGCTGGCTAAAGGGATCGGTATCAGGTCCGGCAATCCGCGCCCGCTCCCGAATTCGCACCAGCGCCACCTGTACCCCTTTGCAAGTCCTTTGCGCCGGTCGCCGCCGAAAAAACGCAGACGCCCCGTGGGAGGCGATGTGATGATTCAAACCATCGTACAGAAATTCGCAGGCCGCCGGTCCTCGATCCGCGCAGCCGAGCATCGCTTCATCATCATCGCCCTCGTGCCCACCATCATCTTCTACGCGATCGTCAAGTTCTACCCCATCTTCTTCTCCTTCTTCATCAGCATGCACGAGTGGAGCCTCTTTGGAAACGTCTCCCCCTTTGTCGGCTTCGACAACTACGCCATCCTGGCCCAGGATTCCCTCTTCTACAAGGTCATGTGGAACACCATGTACCGCACCTTCGCCGGCACCTTTCTCGGCGCATTCAGTTCCCTCATCGTCGCTCTCATCCTCAACCCCATCAAGCGCGGCAGCATCCCCCTGCGTCTGATCTACTTTCTGCCTGTGATGACCTCCGTCATCGCCAGCGCCACCGTCTGGAAATGGATGCTGCAGACCCGTTTCGGCCTTCTCAATCAACTCCTCAGCTTCATCGGCATCCAACCTGTCCCCTGGCTCCAATCCACCACCTGGGCCATGCCCAGCATCATCGTCATGGGCATCTGGGGCGGGATCGGCTTTACCGTCATCATCTATCTCGCCGGACTGAAAGGTATCCCCAAGGACTACTACGAAGCCGCCGAAATCGACGGGGCCAACAGCATCCAGCTGGCCCTCAAAATTACGCTGCCTCTGCTCAAACCGGTCGTCTCCTTCGTTCTCATCACCGGTGTCATCGGCGGCTTCAGCGGCGGCTTCCAGGCCATCTACATGATGACCGGCGGCGGCCCGCTCGACTCCACCAGGGTGCTGGCCCTCCATATCTACGACTACGCCTTCCAGCGCATGTTCATGGGCCAGGCCGCCAGCATGTCCTTCGTACTCTTTGCAATCGTTCTCATCCTTACTCTCGTCCAGTTCAGACTGCAACGAGTTAACTGGGAACTATGAGTTTATTCAACGCCCAACGCAGCCATACTTCCTTTCTAACCTGGTCTTTTTCTGGAGTAACGCATGGCTAATCAAGACTTTGTTGGCGTACCAAGCCAGGTCGATGCGCGGTCTCTCACCCGCGGTGCAACCGATTTCCAGCGCCTGCGCCGCGGCCTCTTGATCAACTACATAGTCCTGGGCGCCGGCGCCATTCTGATGATCGTACCCTTCATCTGGATGATCAGTACCTCCTTCAAACCCCAGGCTGAAACCGTATCTTTCCCGCCCCGCCTCTTCCCTATCAACCCAACAGTTTCGAACTATATAGATGTCTTCGACCGCGCCAACATGGGCCAGCTCTACTGGAACACGACATTCATCAGTGTCATCAAAACCATCTTCAATATCTACACCAGCGCGCTTCTGGGCTATATCTTCGGCAAGTTCGTATTCCGCGGCCGCGACATCATCTTCTACATTCTGCTCAGCACCTGGATCATCCCCTTTGAAGTCTATCTGATCCCCCTCTACCTCATGACCGTCCAGGTCGGCTGGGCCGACACCTATACCGCCCTGATCGTACCTGAAATATTTACCATCTACGCCATGTTCATGTTCCGCCAGTTCATGTACACCATCCCCACCGAACTGATCGACGCCGCCCGCATCGACGGCGCCGGCGAGTGGTATATCTTCCACCGCATCATCATCCCGCTCTCCCGGGCTGCCCTCTTCACTCTCATCGCCTTCTACTTCATGTGGAACTGGAACGACTTCCTCTGGCCACTCGTCGTTATCTCCAGCCACGACAAATACGTAATCACCGTCGGCCTCGCAACCTTCGTCGGCGAATTCTGGAACCAGTATGGCGTAATCATGGCCGGCGCCAGCCTCGCCATCATCCCCATTCTCGCCCTCTTCATCGCCGTCCAGCGCTTCATCATCGAAGGCGTCGTCCTCACCGGCCTCAAAGGCTGAGCCTCCCCACTCTATAACCACTAGCTTCTGCAGTTGTGCGGTCGGGCATTCGGCCCTCCCTTGTGCAGGGGCTGCGCCCCAGCAACGCCCCGCCCTTGCTAGCGACCGTGCTCATTCTTCCCCAGCAACGTGTCTTGCCAACGGTATTCCCCCCAACCGGTCCTCTAGAGGTAGCCCCTGTGCCTACCCAAGCCCGCCTCATACAGTGTCTTCGCCATCCCCCCAAAACGCTTCGGTAGGGGCAGGCCTTGTGCCTGCCCAGTGCCCCCTGGTCTACGTGCCCCCAGCAAGAATCCAGACCTGTCGCTTGCCCTGCGTTTCTCCAAAAGCCAGTAAACAATTTCATCCACCGCTTGCACGAATTCCCCGCCAAACTGTTCCCACCCCAAGACTGGGATGCACCCAACCGCACACCGCATGTACACAGAACATGGCTTAGCAGTTACAATTGAAGTCAATTCGCAGAAACCAACAGCGCAAGAACTATGTTTCAAGAATTCAAACGATGTTATCTGCATCTTTTTCCCCCGTTACAGTCTTTACCGACCCGGCAGGTGTAATCAACGGCCCTCGTGCTTAGACACCTCTGTGCAACTCGAATCAAGGAAGGCAAAGCATCAATATGCAAATCTCTAGTCGACGTCAGTTTCTAAAAGCGGTCGGCCTCGCCGGCTTCACGCTGGCCGCGGCCGCTTGTGTTCCCGTGCCCGAAGTCAGTACCGATATCGCAGCAATCACCGAAGAACCGGTCGAGCTACTGCTTTGGGGCTGGTGGGACACACGCATGGATCATTACCGCAGCGTAGCCGACCAATTCGCCGGGCAGAATGGGCGAATTACAGTTGACGTCGACTCCATGGCCGGTGGCTTTCCGGAAAAAGTCCTCTCTGCCTTGGCAGCTGGCGCCGGGCCAAACATGCTCAAAATGCCCGACCTCCTGACCATGCACCAAATGCGTGAGGAGAGCCTCCTGCTTGAGTTTCCAGAGGACATATTCCCGCTCAGCTGGTTCGAAGAGGCCCACCCTCTATTCGATACTGAGACCAACGGGCGTTACGTACTACCCACCGGTTCCACCTGTGCACTCCTCATGTACAACAAGAGCATGTTCGAAGAAGTCGGCCTCGATCCTCAGTCACCCCCCACGACCTGGAGCGACTTCACCGCCGCCGCAAAAGCACTTACCCAGAGAGACGGCAGCGGCGCAATCTCCCGTGCCGGGTTCGCTCTCACCCTTGAATGGCCAGTCCTCAACCAGATCTATCAGTTGGGCGGCAACGTAATCCACAACAGCGGCGATGAACAGGTCTCCCTGATGACCAGTCCCGAAGTCAATGAGGCCTTCACCTACATCGCCGACCTGGCCCGCACGCACGAAGTCTGGCATCCAAGCCTTCCCGCCCAAGAGGCAGTTGGCAAGGGCCGCGCCGCCATGACCGAGGAACAGACCTGGGCGATCAGGGAGTTCTCCATCACCTATCCCGATATGTACCCCAACATTGGCTACTCGCACCCGCCAACCCCAACCGGTGCCCCCGATCCGCTCTTCGGATACAAGAACACGGTCCCCTCAATCTCTGCCTTAACCGGCCGTCACGAAAACGAAGCAGAAACCTGGCAATTCATGGAGTACCTGTACAAAGACGGCGGCAAAGAGGCCTACCGGGCTCTATGCCTGCTCAGCACGCTCGCCCCGGAACGCGCCGACCTGATGTCCGACCCCGCGCTGATGGAACTGCCTGGTCTCCGCAAGGCCGCTGAGGTCAATCCCTGGGAACGCAGTTACGGCGCCGTGTCATACCGCGCCGCCGCCGTCCTGCACGATGTATTACATCTGATTGTCAGTGAGGGACGAACCGTATCCGAGGCCCTGGAATACGGTGAAACCGAGATTCAGACGATCATCGACGAGGGCTTAGCCAAGTACTGGGTCTAAAGCAGACAGCGGCCCTATAACGCGACCGCCTGCACTGTGCGTTACCCCGGTGCCCGCTTGCAATACAAGGGATCGCCTACCACGAGCCACGATTCGTCCGAGGGTGCGCGCTGCCCGGTAAGCGCAAACCGCCGAGACGAAAAGAAAAAGACCGATTCGCGTCGGTCCGCTCGCAGACCCCTCTGCCGTCATCTCCGATCGCGACGGCAACCTGTTCATCTTCGGCCTGGTGACCTGCCAGGACGAATTCTGGATCCAGTATGGCGCCATCATGGACGGAGCCAGCCTCGCCATCATCCCCCTCTTCATCGCCGTCCAGCGCTTCATCATCGAAGGCGTCGTCCTCACCGGCCTCAAAGGCTAATCCACTAACCAACGAGTATCAGCTCCGGTCGCACCAGCCTCACCTTCTCCCACACAGGCGATCTGTCCGTCGCAGAAGGCTCCCTTGCCCGTGCTGCCGCCGTACCGGTTGCCCCAAAGTTCCCACAAAACGAATATGCCCATTTGACACGGAACAGAAAGCATGAGAACATTTGTACCACAAGATGCCCGTAGCAGGCCGATCTCCACTTGCTTCAGTGCTTACAACAGGGAGCCTTGAATGCCATCCTCAATTGAATGGACAGATGAAACCTGGAATCCGGTAACCGGCTGCACACGTGTGTCGCCTGGCTGTGACCACTGCTATATGTACGCCCTCTATCCCCGCCTGAAGGGAATGGGAGTCAACGGCTACGAGACCGGCCCCGACGATGTGCGCCTGTTGCCCGAACGGCTTCAAGCTCCTCTGACCTGGAAGAAGCCCCGACGGGTTTTTGTCAATAGCATGTCGGACGTTTTTCATTCAAGTGTGCCGTTCGAATATGTACTTGAGATGTTCCTGGTCATGCAGGAGGCCGCCGCAAGGAGCGGTCATATATTCCAGGTTCTGACCAAACGGCCCGGCCGGGCAGTGGCCTGGTGGCAAGAACATGAGCGACACTTTCCCGACGGTTGGCCAGCCCACATTTGGATGGGTACGTCGGTTGAGAGTCAGAAATACGCTCCCAGATTGACCGTTTTAGGTCGATTGCCAGCGCCCATACGTTTCGTGTCCGCAGAACCTCTGCTGGACCAGCTTGACCTGACCCCATGGCTCGAGAAAGGGGTTTTACAGTGGGTGATAGTCGGTGGCGAGAGCGGCGCGGGAGCTAGAGTTATGGACCTTGAGTGGGCGCGTTCTCTCCGTGATCAGTCGGTAAATTCTGGCGTAGCCTTCTTTCTTAAACAGTTAGGGGGTGTTCGCAACAAACGCGGCGGTGATTCTGCAATTATCGATAGTAAGCACTGGCGTCAAATGCCGATCATGGAGTAAGTAACAAGTATGACTAACAGATCTTTTGGTGGCCCTTGGACCCAACAAAAGCTCCGTATTCTCAGCCTGTACCTGGACGCATACACTACCGCCTTGAAGAATCAACCATTCAGGCTCATTTACGTCGATGCCTTTGCCGGCGAAGGATCATGGCGCCCCGGCTCCGCGTATACTACTGACTATGATGACTTTAGAGAGTTGCACAAAGGCTCCCCCCGGATCGCTCTGGAAACTACTGATAGGCCTTTTGATAGACTCATTTTCATCGAGAAAGATTCCCAACGCTATGAATTGCTAAGGAAGCTGCAAGGGGAATTCCCGAGCCGCGACATTAAGGTGCAAAATGAGGACGCCGAAATAGCGTTGCCTGCTTTTTGCCAAAGCCTGCACGTCGACGAACGCGCTGTAGTATTTCTGGATCCCTTCGCGACCGAAGTCTCCTGGGCTATGGTGGAAGGGATGGCCAGGACCCAGAAGATAGACTGTTGGATATTGTTCCCTCTAGGCGCGATTGCCAGGATGATGCCGAGAAAAAGTGAGCCATCTGCGGAACTTTCGAATCAACTCGATCGGATCTTCGGAGGTCGTGGGCACTGGCACGACTTCTACAGTAACTCTCCGCAGCCAAGGTTACCCTTGCAGTTCTTCAAAGATGAGTCTGAGCAAATCCGATCAAGTGATAGCAGCCAAATTGCTCAGCGTTATCGAGATCGACTTGAATCAACTTTTGAGAAGGTCGCTCCTTCGGGCAGAGAATTCAAGAACTCTAAGAACTCTCCAATGTTTCAACTGTTTTTTGCGGCAAGCAATCCCAAGGGGGCCCGGATCGCCGTAGATATTGCGAAACACATTATTGACAAATGGTGATCACCGAAGAAGCTGACGCAGAAATATTCTGAGATCGATGTCAGGTATGGGCCGCCAACCGGCCGTCCCCATCACTCTTCCCAACATTCAAAGCGCGCCCGACACACCATGAACCCACCGGCTCCGTTTAGGCAGACTAGTAAGGCGAATCACTATCTATATGGTGACCGCCCAAACTGTGCAAAGGGATCTTCCGGTACGCAGGCCACTGGTCAGCCGCCCACTCTCCCAACGCCTCCTCATGCCCCAGGCGCCGTGTCATGCTCCATTCGTCCAAATAGGGGTAACGGCTGTTCGTGTCCCAGAAAGCCAGTCCATCGACACCACTTGCGTAGCAGTCCAAAGCCCGCTCCCGGTACGCTTGCGCCGGCATCCGTCACGGCAGAGTGTCGGCGTAAACCTGACATTCGGTGCCGCGCGTGACCCTGACCAAGGAGGCAAAGTCAACATCCATATCCCCATGCCAGGGGTTGGCAATGATGAATTCCACCGGCCCTTACTCGGTCCAAGTTCCCACATCGAGGCCATACCGGAGATTGTACAGAAGAGTATTCACAACAAACGCCGAAACTTGGATATGTCTTCCCTGCCGCAGTGCTGAGACCAGCGGTAGAAGCCAAGCCAAATCCGCATCGCTTGACGCTCCTGTCGGCGGTGTCCCGGTGTGCTGTCGCGTGCTCCCTACCCCCACAATTCAACACTCTCACCCGAATTCGCACTCTCCACCGCCGCAAACGCCATCCGTAAGCTCACCAAGTGATCGCGGCCCGAACTCTCCGGCTCGCGCCCTTCCTCCAAGGCCAGCAACATCTCCCCCATCGAACCGGCAAAGCCTTCATACTCCCAGCTGCCGGCAATCTCGAAAGTCTGTACCTGTTCAGGCGAATCCTTAAACGACAAGCTTAGCTTGGCCGTACCCGCGGGATCGCTGAGCAGCGCACTCCCACGCGTTCCATCCAAAAACCAGAACTGATCATGCAGAGCGGGTGCCGAAACGATGTTATTAAAGTGCAAGGTCGTCATGACCTGACACGAAGGCTCGTACTCAAAGAGGATCGCATAAATCATCGGCGAGACCGCGTTCTGGCCGGGCGCCATCGCGGTTGTCGCTTTCACCCGCAAAGGTGTGTAACCGCTAAAGAAGCGGCTCAAATCAATATAGTGGATGCCGTGATCAACAATGTTGAAGTCCTCTCGCTCCGCATACCAGCCAAAGTCCTGATAGGCCCGAAAGATGTGAGTAAAGGCGTAGATGTGACCCAACACACCGCTGTCGACCAAGAACTTGAGCGCCCGGTGAGAGGGTGCCCACCGCGCCTGGTGATTGACCATCAGGGTCACCCCGGCGTCGCGGCATATTTCAACAATACGCTCCGCCTCGCGCATACTCGGAGCCAGGGGCTTCTGCGATAAGATGTGCTTGCCTGCTACGGCGATCTGCTCGACCAGGGGCAGGCGCTGGTGATGGTGTACTGCCAGGTCAACAACCTGCAGCTCCGGATGCGAAAGCAGTTCTTCCAATTCGGTTGTGACCAATGCGCTGCCGAAGTTGGCTGCCGCGCTGTGTGCTCTCTCCTCTATCCTGTCGCAACAAGCGACCACGCGGTAACCGGCCTTCTTGTAGGCGGGCGCCTGCGAGTCGCAGACGGTGATGCCGCATCCAACAATGCCAATGCCGTAGCCCAGGCCTGCAGGCAGGACAGGCTGATAGTCGGCAGGTTGCATGTCCACGAACATGGCAATGCGCCTCCTTCGAGGTAGCGCAAGGCGAAAAATGAATTACTTTGTCGCCCCGTACCGATCGTTGGAAGGAAAGTGTAAGTCGGACTGTTGGGCAGTCCTGTAGCTCTCGGCCAAATGCGAGACCTACTTGAGGGGTATACCCCCCTGCATTGTCACTGCATTCATGCAGAGGGTCACTGAATGAGGGAGCACCGCAGTGCGCTCTCAAATGCTGGGAAAAGAAATTACACTCGCCTGCGCCGCCACAACTCAAGCCGACCAGTATGGCGAATACTTGTCCATAAGGTGGCCCCCAAGGCTGTGCAACGGAATCAGCCGGTACGCCGGCCACTCGTCAGCCGCCCAACCTCCCAACGCCTCCTCGTGCCCCAGGCGCCGTATCATGCTCCACTCATCCAAAAAGGGGTAACGGCTGTTAGTATCCCAAAATGCCAGTCCGTCAGCGCCTGTTTCATAGCAGTCCATTGCCCGCTGTCGGTACTCTTCTGTCGACATCCGCCGCGGCAGGATGTCGGGGTAGACCTGGCACCCGGTTCCGCGCGCAACCTCGACGAAGGCGGCAACATCAACATCCTTTTCGCCATGCCAGGGGTTGGGAATGATGAAATCAACCAACCCTTCCTCGGCCCAGACTGCCACATCCAGACCATGCTCAAGATTGTGCGGCAAGTTATTCACAACGTATGCCGATACTTGGACATGCCTCCCTTGCCGCTCGCCCACCCGGTCCATCTCCTCGCGAAGCGCCCGCATGAATGAAGTCATCCAACTCGCCTTGTAGGTTAACCAGCGAGGATCATCCTCCGGAAGCGCACGCGGATCCTGTCCGTACTGTTCTTGAAAACCATCCACAATAGGCGGATCGTAGAGGACACAGGGCAGACCGCGGATAAAGGCCATGTTGACGCCGTCCGCGCCTCGTTCTGCTACCTCTCGGAACAGCGAAATCACAAAATCCTGGACCCCCGCAAAGGCATAGCTCAGACGGGCGGTGGGCTGACCATTCCGGTCCAGACAGCGCCATTCAGGATGTTGGCGAAAGAATTCGTCCTCCATGTCATCAGGTGGCGGAAAGACCCAGCCGCCGACGCGGTAAGTGCCATGCAGTTCGATACCCAGTTCGTGTGCATGATCAATCACCGTCTTGAGGGGATCAATCCCCTTGAGTTTCAGAGCGCGGTAACTTTCCGCCGCTTGGCGATCACAATACCGCGAGAAATCACTCATGTCCTTCTTCTCAGCAAGTTCGCCGACGTCGGAAAGGTACTGTACCATGCTGCCCGAGCCGATACCCCACAGGAGTTTCTGAAAGTCCGTATCTCGAAAAGGTTCAACCTCCTCGATGATATCCTCCTCCGTGTACAGCGCCCGCTCACCGAAAACACTCCAGGCATCGTTGTAAGCGATCAGTCGCTTCGTACCGCTTCCGGACCGATCCTGCTCGATCGCAGCAACCTCCTCTGGAGTTAGAGGTTCCAGTTTTACATAGGCGATGCCGGCCGCCCAAGGAGTCCCGGCGCTCTGCTGCCCGATGTGCAGCTCCTGGCCTGTCAGATCAGCGCATCTCCAAAACACCTCGCCGATGCTTGCAAAAAAGTTGGTCTTCTTTATATCCGGATACAGCGTCGTAGTCGTAGTGAAACAGGGATCATCTGTCAGCTTGACCCGCACCTGTCTGTCAACCCAGTTCGTCCAGACGCCCAGGTGGACGGCATACCATCCCTGCATGCCAAGAGGAAGGGTGATTGTAGGCGCGTTGCACTCGATGCCGGCCACAACCATTGTGCCGGACACGCCTTCCGCCTCGTATGGGATCGCCCGCCAGTGACCATGCCGAGCCTTTACTGATATGGCTGTACCAGGCTGACAACGGTCCAGATCGGAGATGTAGATGGCCTTACGTTCTGCACACATGCGTACCCTCCTCCTTGCTCTCCTATCCCCCGGTGTAAATGACAAGCAACTCTGGGGGCCATCCTGAAGGAACGTTTTTGTCTACCGTTTGCGAGAAATCTCGACCCCGAACTGTGATCAACCTGGTCCGCTTCATCTTCGGGTACTGATCCGGTTTCGGCAGATCGATGACTTCGTCGCGGTGACCCAACCGGCTGTCTATGGCCCACGCTTCAGGACGCGTAGTGCTGATGTCCCAAATGGCCATCCCGTCCATATTGCCGGCATAAGCATGTTTCATTGTCAGCACGTTGTCTTCTTTTGTAGACGCCATGTATACCTGGCATCCGTTCTCTTTAGCCAGCCCGACCAGCTCAGAGGGCGGATCCGTAATGATGAAGTCGACCAGTTTTTCCTTCACCCAGGTGTAGGCATCGTAGGCGAAATAGCGCATGTCTTCCCTGCCGCCCTCAAAAATCGCCGACACCTGCATTTTGCGCCCTCTCTTTTCCCCGTGCCGGTCAGCCGTCCTCCGTACAGCCCGCAGTAATTCCGTCAGATAGCTGGCTTTGACGGTATACAGCCGCTCATCATCATCAGCAACGTCGCGCGCGTCCTCCCCATATAGCCGTTTAAACTCGTCCAGCACCGGCTGCTCGTACCCGATATACTCCGGCCCACGCGTGAAGCAAAGGTGTACCCCGTCAATGTCGTACTCCATCGCCTCCTCCATAAGAGAGACCATGAAATCTCGCACCTTGGGGAAAGCATAACTGGCCTTCATCAGCGGCGAACCATCCTTGGCCACAATTCGGCATTCCGGGTTGTCTCGCAGAAAAGTGGTCTCTGTCGAAAAGAAAAAATAAGGTTGGGCCTTATCAACAATGCTCAACCGGTAATAAGGGTGAAACTCCAGTCCCAGCGTATGGGCATATTCCATCGCTGCCGCGAAAGGGACAATGTCCTGCTCCGCCAGCGCCTTATGGCTCTGGAGCGCGTGCACATGACGCAACACAGGACTCACACCATCCTCGGTTCCAAAAAAACGTCCCACCTTGGAGTGATAGTAGGTCAGATCGCTTAAATTAACGCCCCACAGCACCTTTCCCACATCCGAGTGACGAAATGGCTCTATCTGCTCCTGGAGCTCCTCTTTCGTCGCCGGACACATATGGTGAAATAGCCCTTCGCCATCATTCATGCCAATCACCTTGCGCGACTCTCTCTGCTCCCTGTCGCGTTGAATGTCAGCCACCTCCGCCTGCGTCAGCGACACCAGCTTGACGTAGGCGACACACGCCAGCGTCGGAGGGTGAGCCGTATTCTGCTTACTGAAAATCAGGTCCTGCCCTGTCAGATCGGCATACCGGGGAAACGTCTCGACGAGTTCCGTCTTATCCCAAAAGCACCCCGGCAGCGATGGGCTCTGTATGTAATGCTCAACGACGGTGTACACGTCCTCGCCGGACAGCCTGTACTTCACCAGGCTAGTGTGTTCCTGCTCCACCCCCGGCCAGAAGCCGACGCTGATCGCATGCCACCCCTCTACGTTCAGGGGCAACGTTATAGCCGGGGTCTCGTATAGAGCGTGCGCGAAGGCCATGTTGCCGGCCAGGCCCTCCGCGGCCGTGTACTCCACCACCTGCCATTTGTGCTTCTCTGGAGTGGTTGACAGCGCGTCCTGAGGCCAACATTTGGATAAGTCGGTCAAGTAAATTGCCTCTGCCATTTTCCTCTCCGTGTCTCCATCCAACCATCCTCAACCCATCGCCGCATACAATGACCACTGACCACCGACCACCGACCACTGCAGTTCTGGGCGGTCGGGCCTTCGGCCCTCCCTTGTGCAGGGGCTGCGCCCCCGCAACGCCCCCCTCCAAAACCATGCCTCAGCGACCTAACGCCTTCATTCCAGCAGCCCCGCTCATCCAACACGGCCGCTGCCAACCCAATACGCAGTGTGCTAGCCTGAATGGCGGCGGCGATGAAGGTCAGCCCAAGACAGTCATTGCATTTGGCTGCGTGGTGCCTCAACGTATGGAACACGCATCTTACAATATTTCAAATGTGGCAATGAGGATGCAGTTATAAATGATGTCCGGCTCCACCCCATCTGAGCATATTCTCTTGGTTCGCTGTTCGCCCATACTCTGCGCCAGCGCAAAGCCACTCAGCTGTCGGTCTCCAGGGGTGGCAGTAACCGCTTCACAAATTCTTAGTCCAGCATCGTGCGCGGGTCGAGAGCATCGCGCAAGCCGTCGCCAATGAAATTGATGGACAGTACCGTGATGGCGATCATCGCCCCCGGCGGCATCCATATCCACGGCCTTCTCTCGAGCGTGGTGAGCGACGTTGCCGCGCTCAACATCTGGCCCCAACTGGGCCGCGGCGCCTGCACACCCAGACCCAGGAAACTCAGCCCTGCCTCAGCCATGATGGCCCCGGCGATACCGAAAGTGGCAGCCACCACAAGAGGCCCCACCACGTTCGGCAGAATGTGGCGGAAAATGATACCGCGCTCGGTCGCGCCCAAACAGCGCGCCGCCGTAACGAAATCTCGTTCACTGAGCGATAGAAACTCTCCGCGCACCAGGCGCGCGATACTCGGCCACCCCAGAAAGCCGAGGATGATCATTATATTGAAGATGCTGGGGCCAATAACGGCAACGAGTGTCAGGATAATAAGTAAACTGGGGAAGCACATCACGATGTCGGTGACTCGCATGATGACAAAATCGGTCACCCCGCCTCGGTAGCCACTCACTCCCCCCAGGATAGTGCCAATGGAAATATAAATAGAGGTCGCTATCAGTCCCACCGAAAGCGAAACGCGGCCCCCATGGAGAATGCGGGCAAGCATGTCTCGACCGGAACGGTCCGTCCCCAGGAGATGCTCTCCGCTGGGTGCCGCCCGCAGGTTCTGTAAGTCTGCCGTGTAGGGATCATTGGGGCCGCTGAGAAGCGGAGCGAAAATGGCAGCAAGTGCCAGTACAATCATGATGGCAATCGATACCAGTGCAAGTCGGTGCCGGCGAAAACGGCGCCATATGATTTCACGCAGACCGACGACAGCCTGTCCGCGCACCATCTGTTGTAGGTCTTCGCTGACAGTTGAAACTTGCCTTACCGTCTCTTTCGCTTCGCCTTCCATTTCTTCCTCTATCCGGGAATGAGGATTGCCGCCGGTATCTCTACGCTCCAGGTACAGCCTGAACCGCACTACTCATAGCGGATTCTGGGGTCCACGACTGTATAGATGATGTCAGCGAATAGGTTGCTGAGCAGAACCATGGTCGCAGAAACAAGCCCGATTCCCATGATCACGGGGTAATCCCGGCCAAGCGTATGCTCGATCGCCATGCGGGCCATGCCAGGCCAGGAGAAGAGAACTTCGATAAACAATGCGCCGCCAATCAAGCTTGGCAGACTCAACCCGACAATCGTTACCAACGGCAGCAACGCATTGCGCAATACATGCCCAATGCGGACAGCGCGTTCACGCAGCCCTTTAGCCCGCGCAGTTGTTACGTAATCCTGGCGCATTACCTCCAGAACGCTCGAGCGTGTGTAGCGCAAATAACCTGCTACCCCTTCAATCCCCAAAACAGCAGCCGGTAGCACCAGGTGATGGAGACGGTCGATGATCGGTGGAAGAGTGCTCAGCGGTTCTTTTATACCTGAGGTCGGAAAGAGAGGTATCCTGAATGAGAACATGTAAATCGCCAGCAAGGCGAAGAAGAAAGCCGGCACCGATATGCCGATGAACACCATAAAGGTGAACACATTGTCCAACAATGAGTACTGGTTGAAAGCAGCATAGATGCCCAGCGAAACGCCCAGAACGATACTGATACTCAGCGCCGTGAGCATCAGCTGCAGGGTCTGCGGCAACCGCTCAGCGATCATGGCGGCCACCGGCCTGTGGGTGACGTAGGAGTAGCCCAGGTTGCCGCGCGCGACCTCCTTCAGCCACAGGAAATAGCGCACCGGAATCGGCTTATTGATGCCCAGCGCCTCCTTGAGTTTCTCAACCTCGCCCGGTTCTATCCCACTCATGGGGTCAATCATGGCCGTAACCGGATCGCCTGGAGCCAGATTGGCGAAAGTGAACGTAACGACCGTGATGCCCAATAATACCGGGAACGAGATCAGAATACGCCGTACAATATAGCGTCCCAAGGTGTAACCCCCTCGGTTGAACCAGGGTTTGAAGCTTGGCAGTTAGGAGGTGGGGTCGGTATGCGCCGACCCCACCTCCTATGCTCCCCATCGGAGAGTTGGCCCAACATCGAAATACTTACGCCAAAACGCCGGGCGGACCCGATATGCTTCAGATCGGTACTACGAATCTAGCTACTCCTCAATGTACCACTTCTCAAGGTCTGTGACAGCGCCAATCGTGGCAGATCCTTCAGGCCCAATGAGGCTGTCCCGCCATCCCTTGACATTCTCGCCTATCAGCAGCAGAGATTGCGGTGCATAGAGGGGTATCCACGGAAGTTCATCGTTCCAGATTGCGCTGGCACGCGTGTACAGCTCATTGCGTGCGTCGTCGTCAACCGTTGCGAGGGCCTCATTGTACAGAGCATCCAGCTCCTCGTTACAGTAGCGGCTTGAGTTGTAACCTTCGGGGTAGACGCGGTCACACCCGACAATGGTCGTATCAGGATAGTAGGACCGACCCCAGCCTCCTACCCAGCTAATCTCATAGTCGCCGGTCTCATAAAAGACCTCCAAACCCCTGGCCCCATCGGTCTGTACCAGCTTGGTTTTGATGCCAACGGCCTCTATGAACTGCTGGAGGATCGGCAGTTGATCCGGCATATCCGTGCCAAACCAAACAATCTCAACTTCCCGGTCGAAGTCCCAGCCCATATCCTCTAGCAAGGCCATCGACTTCTCGGGGTTATAGGCGTACTCCTCAACTTCCAATGTAACCCCTGGAGGAGGTGCCCACTGTACCGCCGGCTGTACCTTCGTCAGGTCCGCATTGCCCCAAAGTTGGGCCGCAATCTCCGCACGGTCGATCGAGTACAGGAACGCCTGGCGGAACCGCTTGTCCGCTAGTGCCTCGTCCTGGAAAGTGATGGAAAAGAAGTATGCCGGAAACTTGTCCTGATATTCCCAGTCGACGCCGGGAAGGTTCGTGACTTTGTCGAACTCGTCAGCGCTCGGGTTCAGGAAACCGACCATGTTTATCTCACCCTTCTCCAGGGCGATTATCATCACGCTATTGTCACCATAGAATCGAATCACTACGTTCTTGAGCAGAGGCGCACCCTTGAAGTAGTTGTCGTTGCGCTCGAAGATGGTGTGCTGATCCGGGATGTACTCCTTGAATACGAAGGGACCGGTGCCGAAAGGCAATGTCGTGGCAAACTCGGTCTGCAGCCAGTCCTCCGGTTCAAGCCCTTCGAACACGTGGGCCGGGGCAATTCGCATAGCGAACTGCTCGATGATCGTCACCTGCGGTTTGACCAACTCAAATTGGATGGTGTAGTCGTCAAGGACCTGGATCCCCTCAGCAGTCTCCGTATTGCCCTCCTGGTAGTCCAACGCGCCCTTGATTACATCGATCAGCCCACCCGACGCTGTCGAGCCGCCTTCCGGCAGTAGTGCCGCATGGAAGGAGAAAGAAACGTCGTTGGCGGTAAACGGCATGCCGTCATGCCACGTCACACCTTCGCGCAAATTGAAGGTGTAAGTCAGGCCGTCGGGGCTGATCTCATAGCTCTCGGCCAGATCCGGAACCCACTTGAGCGTACTGTGCTCCTGCATCACCAGTGAGTTCATGAAGAGGTTCCAGTGGAATGACTGCGCACTGCTATGCGCTTTCCAGGGAAGGAAGGTGGGGATGGCGGCGCTGCCCTGCACGGAGCCAATCGTCAGGGTGCCGCCCTCATCAGTTTCGGCAGCTGCTGCCGCCATGGAGTCGTCGGCTGGCGCAGCGACTGGTACACAGGCTGCGACAAGCAGGGCCGCGATGCTTATTGCAGCCAAAACAATCAGAGAACGACGATAGCCAATTCGTACACGGAACGGGTTCATTTCCTGATCTCCTTTCTGTGGACAGATAGAGAGCGATAGGCACGACACACGTTCGGTACCGAGCACTTCTTGGTTTTGGCTTCTTATCACCTCCTTCTTGTAAATCGACCTCCTGAAAAACCCGCACGATACAGAGATACCAGACTGGCTTCCTTATCTGCTCATGTCGAAATGAGAAAACCTGCCCTGTCCGGCTCTGCTGGACTTTGTCGGGAATACAGGTGCGACTAAGACCCTACCCGAACCGCCCGCATGCCCATTCAAAATCTGATATGAGCCCTGGCCCTTCCCGGCAACACAAATTTGGCGGATTGAATTCGAAAGCGCACATACCCAGCCGGGACACCCTGGAAGTCGTTGAGGGGGTAGCGAAATCAAAACTGGCTGCGCATATAGTATGCCGCAACACACGGGCGCAATTCCCTGCAAACCCACTGCGCCGCTTCGCTATGACTCAACTTTGGTCAACGACTGGGAAAATAAATATGTCATTATGATAATGGAAATTCAGGAGGTTGGCAACCTCATTTTTTCCGGACAACTGAGGGGATCTACAGGGTTCGCAGAAGATTGAATGTTCTGCGTCTCCGTTGAGGTTGATATGGTCAGGCAAGAACCTGGCCGTGCTCGCCAAAGATTTCGCCCACGTATTCCAGGCTGTGTGCGTGCGCCTCGACCAGATTCATCGTGTGGGGAGTGCCTTCCTCGCGAGCCAGCTCGACCATGAGCCACCCGTCAAAGTTCACTTCGTTAAGCGTCTGCGCCAACGCCTGGCAATCGGGTTCACCATCACCCAAAGTTTCGTCCCAGATACCCCCGTGCGAACTTCGCAGTTCTACAATTTCAAGCCTCGATGCGAATTCTCTAATCCACGCACTCGCATCCTGGCCGCCTCGGAACATCCAATCGGCATCCACTGTCAGTCCCACCTCTTTTGGGTCGGTATGGTCCAGTAGGTGGCGCAGTTCACGACCGTTTTCGGCCAGTTCGGGCAAGTGATGATGCACGACGAGACGCAAGCCCTCTCGCCTCAACGCCGCGGCCAGCAAAGCGAACCCCTGCGCCTGGGTTTCCAGCATCTCGTCGGTCTTGCGGGCGCCGATTGGTTGAGGATTGGCATTGATAAACTCAGCTCCCACTGGTAGTAACAACTGCGCTCTTGCGACAATTGTTTCAATCGACTGCGCTTGCACGCTTGCATCATGCAGCAGCGCATGCACGTATGCCCCCGCCAACTGCACCCCATGCCTTTCCAGAGCAGCCTGCCAGCGGCTTGCCCAATCCCCTTCTCCCTCTAAAGGATCGAGAAGTCCCTCAAAGTAGGCGTAACCCGCCTGGGCCAAGCCTGCCGCAACCTCGTAAATACGCTCTGTCAGGAAATCCCAACCGTAGTGCTGAGACCAACGATAGAAGCCACTGCATATCCGCATGGCTAGACGCTCCTGTCAGCCGCGGTCATGGCCGCGGTACCGAACTCCCTACCGGCTCAATTCGACACTCTCACCCGAGTTGGAGCTTTCCACGGCCGCGACCGCCATTCGTATGCTATCCAGGTTGTCGCGACCGGAGCATTCCGGCTCGCGCCCCTCTTCCAGGGCAAGTAACATCTCTCCCATCGAACCCGCGAAGCCCTCATATCCCCACGTGCCTGCGATTTCAAAAGTCTGTAACTGTTCCGGTGAATCCTTGAGCGACAGGCTCAACTTGGCCGTTCCCATCGGATCGCTAAGCAGTGCGCTCCCGAGCGTGCCATCCAGAATCCACAGGTGGTCATACAGAGCGGGGCCGGAAACGATGTTGTTGAAGTGAAGGGTCGTCATGACCTGGCGCGAAGGCTCGTATTCAAGGAGGATCGTATAGATCATTGGCGAAACCGCATTCTGGCCGGGCACCGTCGTAGTTGTCGCCTTCACCCGCAGCGGTGTGTAACCCGTAAAGTAGCGGCTCAAATCAATATAGTGGATACCATGATCGACGATGTTGAAATCCTCATGCTCAGCGTACCAGCCATAATCCTGATAGGCCCGATAGCAGTGGGTAACGGAGTAGACATGTCCCAACACACCTCGTTCGACCAGGAGCTTAAGAACCCGATGAGGGGGCGCCCAACGCGCCTGCTGATTGACCATCAGCCTTACCCCGGCGTCGCGGCAAATCTCGACAATACGCTCTGCCTCGCCCAAGCTCGGAGCCAGGGGCTTCTGTGAGAAGATGTGCTTCCCTGCCGCGGCAATCTGCTCGACCAGAGGCAAACGCTGGTGAGCGTGCACTGCCAGGTCAACGATCTGCACCTCAGGATGCGAAAGCAGCTCTTCCACATTAGCTGTAACCAGTGGGTTGTCGAAATTGGCTGCTATGTCGCGAGCCTTCTCCACCGTCACGTCGCAACACGCGACGACGCGGTAGCCCGCTCTCTTGTAAGCAGGCATCTGCGATCTGAGAACGATATTGCCGCATCCGACGAAGCCAATGCCATAACGCAGGTCAGAGGGCAGGACGGGTTGATAGTCAGCAGGTTGCAGGTCCGGGAACATCGTTATGGTTCTCCTTCGAGGTAGCTGGAGACGGAGGTTGTACTACCTTTCCGATTCACACTGTTGTGAGGAAACAATGTCTAAGTCAGGCCATCGGGGGAATTTTACGACTCTTGGCGCACACCGGAACGCACGCGAGCGTACCACGCCCCGCTCTAAGTGTGAGTTCACTTGGAGAACCATATTGGGTGGGCAATGCTGTTAGCCCTCCACTTGAGGAAAAGATGACATTCGCGTGCCCGGCGCAGACGGTGAAGGTTCCGCCCCTCAATGGTTCAGCAACCAATTCCACTTTGGAGTGGAGCTGACGCCGCTACCTGCGCGCAAGTGACTACTCTAAGGGAGCTGTCGTTATTCGTACCAGGGGCTGCGTCCTTACGGGCTCAACCGCAAAACCCGCCCACGATTATCAATCCCCCCAGCCCGGTCCGACCCACCCAGAACGTACGCCGTCCCTTCATAACCGACCACGGGCATCCCATGAATTCCCGCCGGCAGCTCCGCCAGCAACGTCCACGCGCCCGAGACCGTGTCATACGCCTCCGCGCTGGCAAGTGCCTTCCACGGCCGCGCACCCAGAATCTCGCCGCCGGCGACGATAATGCCCCCGCCCACCGCGGCCGCGCCAAACCCGCTGCGCGCCTCGATCATCTCAGGGCCGTCTCGCCACACCCCGCTGGCCGGATCAAAAATCTCCACCGTCGCCAGCGCGCCCGTCCCGCCCCAACGCCCGCCGATAACCCATAACTCGTCGTTGAAAGCCACCGCCGCCACATGCTCGCGCGGCTGCGCCGGGCCGGGCAATACGGACCATGCCTCCTCCACCGGATCATAGCGAAGCATCGCCGTAGTGCCGCCTGTTCCACCCACAAGATAGATGTAATCCCCGAGCGAAACAGCTTCCCCGCTCATGCGCCGTTCCGGCATTTCGCCTGCCGCCGTCCACGCGTCCGTCGCAAGATCATAGACTAAGATCGATGACGTAGCCTGCCAGCTCAAATCAGGCCCCCCGCCGAATACGAAGACTCTACCGTTGTGAGCGGTCACCATCATATGGTGGGCCGGCTCCGGCATCGGCGCCAGCTCCACCCAACTGTCGTCCGCTGGATCGTACGCCTCAAAACTGGTCAATCCCCCAAAACCGCCCGGCACATAGAAAATCCCGTCCACAACCGCTGCCCGCATCTCCGAGCGCGCCGTTGGCATCGCCGCGCCGCTCCCCCAAATGCCTTCCTGTTCAGGGCTGTCAGGCGAAACAGCGGTAGGTGCCTCCGCCGGAGAGGGCTGGGCTGGGAGCTGCCCCGCCGCGCAGGCCGCTACAAGCAGAACAGCCGCTACTGTCTTCAAAATAAACAACGCGCCTGCAGGAAATCTGATCACTGTCCTATCCCCGCACCATCGCTTCAATCGCCTCTCCCCACGCCAGCAGACGTTCATCCGCTCCAAACGGCCCGCAGAACTGCACCGCCAGCGGCAACCCGTCATCCGTCTTCCCCGACGGAATCGCCAGCGCCGGCACCCCTGCGTTCGTCCATGGCAGATTCATGATCGGGTTGCCGGTCGCGTGGATCCCGTGCGGCGCAGCGCCGGTCGCCGCCGGGGCAATCCACAGATCGGCGCCTGAAGAAAGCAGCGCCTCCTCCATCCTGTGCCGCAATCGCAACTGATCGGCGCGGATCTCGTCCCGTTCCTCATCGGAAATGGTTGCCCCGGTCTTCATGATCTCGTGCATGTGCACGCTGTACCGGTCAGAATACTCCTTGTACCAGTCCTTATGGACTTGGGCCACCTCGACCGCAGTCAGGCGTCGGTGGCGCCGGTTAAGTTCGGCATAGTCCGCAAAAAATGGGATGCGTTCGATGCGGAACCCCTCAGCGGCCAGCCTGTCAAGCGTTTCTTCAAAATGCTGCAAGCCGACTTCCTCCGCCTCCTCCAGATAGGGGCCGTCCGGAACCGCCAGGGCCGGCAGACCGTCAGGAGGCGCACACTCGCTGCTGTCCCAGCTGCCAAACAGCGCTGAGCATGCCAACTTCATCGTCGCTACATCCTGGCTGAAAACCCCTGCATGATCCACAGATTTCGAAAAGAAGAGCATTCCCGCGGTATTGATCCGGTCATAGCTGGGCTTGAATCCTATGATCCCACAAAATGCCGCCGGACGGATGACCGAACCGATCGTCTGCG
Organism: Caldilineaceae bacterium; assembly: GCA_965116395.1. Taxonomy (GTDB): domain Bacteria; phylum Chloroflexota; class Anaerolineae; order Caldilineales; family Caldilineaceae; genus Bin5. Next base: position 1,038,276 of record OZ220684.1, on the reverse strand, counting down.
TGCCCAGCGCCAGCGGATAGAAGCCAGCCGCAACACCCGCTGCCGAACCGCTGCTCGAGCCGCCCGGCGTATGTTCCGTGTTGTGCGGGTTGCGCGTCGGGCCCGGCTGAAAGTAGGCGAACTCGGTGGTAACCGTCTTGCCTGCTATCAGCGCGCCATTCTCTCTGAGGCGCGTCACCACATCCGATTCCGTTCCCTCGAACAGAGCCGCCGGCAGCTTGGATCCCGCCTTTGTGGGAAACCCGTCCACGCGAAAAAAGTCCTTCACACCAACAAGCAGCCCGTACAGAGGGGGCCGCTCCTCCGGGTCAGGATAGCGGGTCAGCAGAGCCTCGGCCTCACTCGTCAGCCGCTGCCGCCGCCCCGGCTCCTCCAGCAATGCCTGGATCAGTGGGTCCTCCGCGTCGATGCGGTCACAGACCTCGTTGACGTGTGCAATCAGATCGACTGCGCCGTTACGCAGCGCTGCAGGGCTTGGAAATCCTCTACCGGGCATCGACTATTCTCCTGTGTCGCACAACTGCAAATCGTCTATCATGGCTGCTTACAACCCCACCCTTCCGTCCAGTTCGCTACCGAAGGAACGCCTCCACCAAACCCCCGTCCACATTGAGAATCTGTCCCGTCGTCTTGGCGAGCGCGCCGCTGATCAACAGGTAAGCCGCCCCAGCCTGGTCCTCAGGCAGAATCGCCTGCTTCGTCAGCGTGCGTTGCGCGTAGAATGCCGCCAGGCGGTCCCGCAACGCATCCGTCCCCTCCGCCTCGTCGAATGGAAGGTCATACTTCTGCAGCCCTGAAATAACCCGCTCGCGCGGGAACATCGAGCTGCCTGCCACCACCGTGGCCGGCGCCAGCCCGTTGACTCGCACATTCGGCGCCAGTTCAATCGCCAGTTCGCGCACCAGGTGATTCGCCGCCGCCTTGCTCGTATCGTAGGCTAGCGAACCCTTCTTGGCCACCGCGCCGTTGACGCTGGTTGCAATCACCACCGAGCCGGGCAGCCCCTGCGCCTCCCAGATCTTGCGCGCCACGTCCGTGACAATATACGCACCCTTCACGTTCACATTAAAAGTAGTGTCCCACATCCCGTCCGGTATATGGCCGCTGGCATCCGGGGGATAATAGAAACCGGCCGTGATCACCAGATGATCGATCCCGCCATAAGCCAGCAGCGTCTGGCCAAACAGCGCCTCCACGCTCGCGCGATCGCCAACATCAACGCCCAGCCCAATCGCCGGCCCGCACGCCGAGATGCCCGTACCCGCCACCCCGATGCCAACTCCGTAGATACCGGTCAACTCGTCTGCGGTCGCCTGCGCCGCCTCCGCGTTCAGGTCCGCGCACACCACATGCGCGCCCTCCTTCGCCACCCGGTGCGCGACCGCCCTGCCAATGCCGCTGCCCGCGCCCACTACGATCACCACATTGCGCGCCAGCTCCTGTTCCGGCGGCATCCGCCGCAGCTTCGCCTCCTCCAGCAGCCAGTACTCAATGTCGAAAGCCTCCTGTTTCGGAAGCGCCATGTACTGGCTCACCGTCTCCGCGCCTCGCATCACCTCCACCGCGCAGTTATAAAACTCCGCCGTCACCCGGCTCTCGCTCTTGTTCTTGCCCCACGCGATCATGCCCACCCCAGGAACGAGAATCACCGTCGGGTTCGGGTCCCGCATCGCCGGCGAATCGGCATGCTTGTGTGCGTCGTAGTAGTCGGCGTAGTCTTGCCGGTACTTGGCCAGACCGCTTTCCAGCTTCGCCAGCAGCCCCTTTACATCCTTCGTCTGCGGATTCCAGTCCACATAGAGTGGCTTGATCTTGGTGCGCAAGAAGTGATCGGGGCAGGATGTCCCCAGTTCAGCTAGGCGGTCCGCGTCGTTGCTGTTGACGAAACGCAGAATCGCCTCGTCCGCCTGCACCGTGCCGACGAAAACATTCTGCTGGCAAATCATGCCCCGCAGCGCCGGCAGCAGGTCCACCAGCAGCGCCTCCCGTTCGTCCTCGCCCAGCGCCGCGTACTTCTGGCCGCCAAACGTGTCCGCGCCCTTGTCCCGGCTCTCGATGTAACGGGCCGCCTTCTCGATGATATCCAGGCTCAGCTCGTAGCAGGACTTGTCGTCCTCGGCCCAGTTGATCAGCCCGTGCCCTCCCATCATGATGCCTTCCATCGCCGGGTTCGCGTCCGCAATATCTCCCATAACCAGCCCCAGTTCAAAGCCGGGCCGCTGCCAGTCCACCCAGCCCAACTGATCGCCGAAGATCTCGGCCGTCAGCGCCTCACCATCCTCCGCTGCAGCAATCGCGATCACCGCATTGGGATGCGTATGGTCCACGATCGGGGCCGGGATAAACGCGTGCAGCGGCGTGTCGATCGAAGAAGCCCGCGGGTTGAGATCGTAAACGCAGTGCAGATACTTGCCCACCATCTCGTCTTCGATCGGCGTCTTGACCCCCTTCTCGTCGGCCGCGTCGTAAATCACCCGCAGCTGCCGGATCCTGTCCATATAGAGCGAGGAAAAGTTCTCCCGTTTCGAAGTCCGCAGGTCGCCGCCCGAGCCTTTGACCCAAAGCACCTCGACAGACTCCCCTGTCAGCGGATCCGTTTCCATATATTTCGAGGAGGTGTTGCCGCCCCCCGTGTTCGTAATGCGCTGGTCCAGGCCGAGCAAGTTGGAGCGGTAGACGAGACGGCCGACCGGGTCGAGGCCGGCACCGGTTTCGTCGTCCCACAGATAGGATACATGTCGATAGTCGCTGCGTGCAGTCATTTCGTTACTCCGGAGATGCGTAATTGGACCGTTGGCCAGTGAACAGACTCCAGTGCTCAGCAGAAAAACGTCATTACTGTCCGCTGGCCACCGACGACTGGTCACTGCAGTTGGCAGTGTAGCAGAAAGCGCAGAGCCGCGCTAACAATTGGCCCTGAGGAAGAGGTCAGGCGAGTCTGGACGGGCGCGTCTGGCTCTGTTACAATTCGCGTGCCGTTCTGTCTGTATTTTTCGTCGAAACAGGACAATACCAGGCTTCGACAACCGGTCCTGTCAAGCCGCTGTTCCGCAATACTATGTCACTAGAATTCTGGCGAAATTTGTCCGTCGTCTGGATCTCAATCCATCTGTTTCTTCTCTGCCTGATACCTCTGGGCATTGCCTTTCTGGCTGTGCAGGCCATGAGATGGGTGCTTGGCGGAGCCCAATCCGGTCTCGAAAATCTGCAAGACGCCAGCAGCAAAGCCCGCGCCAAAACCGAAGAGACAGCCGCACAGGTGACATCAGCTGTAATCCAGGGACAAAGCAAGGCCGAAAAGTCCCAGGCAACGCTCAAACAACTGTTGCAGCGTACCGAACCAACGCCCCCCTCCTCCCCGGAAAAGTAAACGCTCTAACCACCCACGTTTGACCGCTCACCTGCGCCTCCCTGGGAACCCGTTTCTCTATTCTTCTTCACCACTTTTCTCGCTCCTCACTCCTCCTCATTCTCTCTCTGCTTCAATGGGCGGGGCGTGTCCCCCGCAACGCCCCCTTCAAAACCCGTCGCGCCACCGCCGCTTTAGCCCCTTTACACAATCTCCAGTCCTTCTGTCCGCGCTTGGATTCCTCCATCAGCATTCGCTCGGACCCTAACCATCCCGAAAATCCTCACATCCTGAAAATCCTGATTCAGACAGCGCACTGCCCTCCTCCCGCCGCTGAGGACGCCGTCCTGCCGCGTCTACCGGCCTGACACCACAGCACCGGCCAGGTCGTCGCAGACTCCGGCAGTCAGGACAATAGTCGTCAACCAACCAATATCAACGAAATTCCTAGAAAATTATGTTATTTTGAAATGGTCCTCGAAGTCGCTATAATAGCTTAAGTCTGATCAGAATCTGCTTGGCAGGCATTAACCCGTCGCTCGTGCCTGAACGATCTGAAACTGAGTATCTGTCCAGTCACCAAAGAGGAGTCGAGCAACCATGAAAGAGGTACAGCCCAACGACAGCGTCCGTCCTGACAGTGCAGGTTCACCAGTGTTCAGCCGGCGCTCCCTCATGCGCGGTATGGCCTTCGGGCTTGGCGGCCTTGCGATGACCTCGCTGGCGGCTTGCGCCCCGGCCGCGGCGCCTGCGGCCGAGGAGAGCATGGATGAAGAAGCAGCCCCCGCTCCGATGCCAGAAACAATCATCATGTGGTATGACCTGGGCGCATCTGACGCGCAGGTGTGGGAACAATTCTGCAAAAACTACATCGAGGCAAATGAACATCCAGACATCACCTTCGAGTATGAGCAGGTCGGTGGCGGCGAAATGGGGACGAAGATTATGGCCTCTATCGCAACCGGTGACCCGCCCGATATCTCCTTCCGCACCATGAATGATGTCGCTGTCTGGCATGAGGCCGGCGGTCTTACGCCACTGGATGACCTGATGGAAACAGTCGGCCTGGATCTGGATGACTTCCTGCCCCAGTATATTGAGTGGTCTTCTCTGGAAGGAGAACTCTACTCCATTACGATGGATATTCTGCCTATCGCCGCCCTGATCAACGCCGGCCACGCTGAAGAAGCCGGCTTGGACGTCAGCAATCCACCCGCGGACGGCCCGTCCCTGATCGAGTGGTCCAAGGCCATGACCGTTAAGGAAGGGGACCAGATCACGCGTTCAGGGTTCCTGATGACAGGCTCCAGCGTACAGCCCAACGTCGTCTTCGGCATCATCGCCCAGCAGCTCGGCGCGCAGCCGCTCAACGCAGACCGCACTTCAGTCACCTTCAATGACACCGATGCGCCAATTGCAGCCGCGCAATGGGTGCTAGATACCTTCGACAAACATGAGATGTCGACCCGCGACATTGCCGATCGCTATGGAGCTTACGGCCAGCAAGTGGGCTCGATATTCTGGACCGGTCCGTGGACACTCTTCGGTTACGTAAATACCGAAGGCCTCGACTTTATCACCGCGCCGGTTTCACTGATCGGCGACACGTTGACAACTGAGGCACGCGAATACGGCCTCGCGCTCTTCACCGCGCCCGGCCGCACTGAAGACCATCTGGTTGCAGGAGCAAAGGTAATCAAGTGGTTCTCCGATAACTCAATGCTATGGGTGACCGAAGGACGCGGCGCGCCGCCCCGCCGCTCCATTCTCGACGATCCTGATTACATGACACTTGGCATTGACTGGGAACTGCGCAAACCCTTTGCCGAAGCGGTTGAGTACAGCTTCTTCGACTATCTGAACATGGTCGATGGCGGGCAGTTCGCCTACTACGCCGGCAGCAGTTCAGCCTTACCCAAGGCTATGGATCCTGTCTGGGCTGGCGAGAAGAGCATCGAAGAAGGCCTGGCCGATGTGGAAGTGGCCTGGCAGAAAATACTGGATGATCGCAACGCGTAAATGACATGAGTCCGGGCAGAAGGATCTGCGACGGGTGACATTCTGCCCGGACTTACCGTAACCGAGAAATCTGTGAATGACCCACCTTGTAGACAGAGCCGCGCAAGACGGTTGGACTTCCCGACTTTCCAGAATCCGATATCGCGGACGCCGTATTGACTGGCAGGCGTACCTGTTCATACTTCCCTTTCTCCTCGTTTTTGCCGTCATTACCCTCCTGCCCATCTTCTACGCTATCTACATCAGCTTCAACGAGTGGGGAATCGTCGGTGACCCGGTCTGGGTTGGGTTAGACAATTTCCGCGAAGTCATGCAGGACGACTGGATTCCCAAGATTTGGGGAAATACCTTCCAGATGGCTGCGCTTATTGTTCCCGGAACTGTGATCGTTGCCCTGTTGATGGCGCTCTGGATCAATCGCGATCAGTGGCTGGCAGGACCGATTCGGACAGCCTTCTTCGCTCCCCATGTCGTCGCCATTACCGTTACCGCTATTATCTGGATCTGGATCTTCGAGAAAGAGACCGGTCTGCTCAACGTCGCGCTCTATGGCATTGGAATTCCTAAGCAGGGCTGGTTGACGACGAGCCAGTGGGTTATCCAGTCGATCTCCCTTGTCACCATCTGGCAGGCCGTTGGATTCCATATGGTGATTCTTTTGGCCGGACTCAAGGAAATTCCCGCCGAACTGGGAGAAGCGGCCGTCATCGATGGCGCGACCGCGTGGCAATCCTTCTGGCGTATCACCATGCCGCTCCTGACACCGGCGTTGGGGCTTGTCATTACCCTGGAAATCATCAGTGCTTTCCGTATATTCGGCCAGGTCTACCTGATGACAGATGGCGGGCCGGCCGGACATTCGGCCACCATCGTTTCCTATATCTACCATGAGGGATTCGTCCGCTTCCGGCTGGGCTTCGCGGCGGCCCTTTCTCTCCTGCTGTTCTTCACAATTCTTCTCTTCACACTATTGCGTGCACGTATATTACGGGAACAGACCTACTAGGCTGTCAACGGATATGAACAGGGCACACAGTATTATCAGTACTCGGTTGTCGGTGCGCTCGCTCCAGAACTCTATCATCTGGTTACCAGGCGCGGTTGTCGCCCTGTTGTGGCTCTTTCCGCTCTATTGGATGTTCGTTACCTCGGTCAAACCGGACAGACTGATCCTGGCCGGCATCGATCTGATCCCCAGAGAGATTACCTGGGAGCACTATCAAACTGTCGTAGCCGACACACCCGTGGTGCGCTGGTTTACCAACAGCATTGTAACCTCGACGGGCGTCGTCGCTGGCAGTCTGGTGTTGGGGTCACTAACAGGTTATGCCCTGGCAAGAATGCACTTCCCAGGGCGTAACGTCATCTTCTGGTTGCTGATCAGTTCGCTCATGATTCCGCCCGAGATGAGCATCGTGCCCCTCTTCATCGGAGTCTTGCGGCTGGGTGTCCAGGACAGCTTTCTATCCCTTATCATTCCACCGCTGGCCAGTGTCTTCCCGGTCTACCTCTATCGCCAGTTCTTTCTCTCGTTTCCGACCGAACTGGAAGACGCTGCCGCGATCGATGGTTGTAGCCGTCTTGGCACCTTCCTTCGCGTGGCGCTGCCACTGGCAAGGCCGGCTACGCTGGCCGGCGCAATTCTCATTTTCACCAGCAACTGGAACTCCTTTCTCTGGCCACTGCTCGTGGCATTCAAAACTGAATGGAAAACTCTTCCTGTAGGCATGGCAGTCTACACGCAGCTCGACATTCAGGGGACTTCCACGCAGAGCGGCTATGGGGAAGCGATGGCCGCCGTAGCCATCGTGGCACTACCAACCCTGATATTCTTTCTCGTCCTGCAACGCTACTTCATCGAAGGCGTCACCCAGGTAGGCATTAAAGGCTGAATGGGCATGGACGGCGGCCGCCGCCATGGTTTCCTCCTCTGTCCCGTGCCGCTTCCCAATAACCTATACGCGTGATTCTCTAATGCTTACACTCTTTCGCAGATGCGCACCCAAAGTCTGGAATACAGTACGAACCAACCGGATTGACGGACAGTAGGAGATGCTCTATGGCTGGAATCATGAGAAACGCGGAGAAGCTCACTCTCTATCATGACCCCTCCCGCTACACCTGTCAGGTAGGTGCCGCCCAACTCCAGAACGGCGACGTGGTGGTGGTTTTCAATGAAACCAGCGGCTATATACATCCCGATTTCGACAGCATTCTCCTGATTCGCTCTACCGACAACGGTCAGACGTGGGACCGGTCGCCCTGCGTAACCGTCTGGCCGGCGTCCCATCACTTTGGCAGCGATACACCCTCCATCACCCAACTCTCTGACGGCACCCTCCTTGTCAACTATTTTCAATGGGCCTTCGTTGACCAGAAGGGCATGCTCGATGACTTTGGCCCCCAAGACAGGCCGCGCGGCACCCGCGACGTCGACGGCGTCGGCATCATCACATCATCGGACAACGGATTTACGTGGAGTGACGCCTACAAGGCCAACGTGGCGCCCATGCGTTGGGGCCAGCCCATCGACAGCGTGTTGGAGTTGCCGAACGGATCCCTTTTGATGGCCTGTCATGGACACCAGTTTGCCCGCGCCTGGATGGAAACCGACAGCTTCCACGAACGCGTGCGCTCCTACCTCATGCGCTCCGACAACGAAGGGCAAGACTGGGAATACTACTCCACCATCGCCTATGACCCTTCCAATATCATCTCCTTCGACGAGACCGCGCTCGCACGCACCGCCGACGGCACCCTGGTAACCATGATGCGAACCATGCACAGCGTCCGCAACCGCCACCAACACATGTGGACAGCCCATTCTCACAACGAAGGTGAGTCCTGGAGCCGGCCCGAACCGACCAACCTCTGGGGATACCCCGCCGACCTCACCCTACTGCAGGACGGGCGAATGCTCTGCACCTACGGCCACCGTCGTGAACCCTGGGGAATCCGCGGGTGCATCTCCGAAGATGGGCTCCACTGGGACGCTGCCAATGAGTTTGTCATCAGTTCCGGCGGAATCGCGCCGCCTCAAGAAGTCCCCAATCTGTACTGGCACATCGGTTACCCTACAACGATTCAACTCATTGATGGTACGCTCTTCACCGTCTTCCACGAGTGGACCCAAGAGAACCCCATTGTCCAATATGTGGTCGCCGTCCGTTGGGAACTGGCTTGACCGCCGACTATTCGCCTCCCTGCCGTTGAACTCTGTTCTCAGTCTCTTAGGCAAGCAGAGTCCAGCCCCGTCTGCCTCCTCACTCGGAAGATTCGCAATCGCCTCACGATAGCAACGCGCCGTATCCTCCCGCGCCTCCCGCCCCGGCTGAAAGGTAAATCCAAGCAATAGCCCCGCAACAAAACCGCCTGCATTGCCCGAAATCCGCCACCAAGAACCAAAGAGTCCCCGCAGTGGGACCAAACTACCCTCCCGCGCCCCCGATTTCGGAAGGTTGACAAGACCTGCGCTTTCCCCCAAAATACCAGCCAGCCAAACTGTCCATAATAGATAGACGCACCCCAAACTATAGACCTTGCCAAACGCCTGATAGTATCGCACTTCCGTGAAACTCCAGTGCAGTTCTCTCCCAACCTATTTCAGTATGGAGGAAGCAAAGTCATGAAAAAGCTCTATCTGTTCACCATCCTCACCCTGGTGATGGCAGTCATGGTGTCGGCCTGCGCCGCACCCGCCGCGCCAGCAGAGACCGGAGCAATGGAAGAGGAGATGGCCGAGGAAGTCACCATCAGTATCATCACAGCCCAGGGCCCCCTGGCTGATGGCCTCGTCGCTCTGATCCCGCAGTTTGAAGAAGAAAACCCAGGCATCAAGGTCGAAGTCGCGCCCTTCCCCTGGACCACATTCTTCGAAAAGGTGATCTCGCTGGCCCGCACCGAGTCCGGTGAATTCGACGTCATATTCGCCGACGATCCTTGGATGCCCAACATCGTCGACGGCGGGCTTTCCGTCAACCTGACCGAAGCCTACGGCGCGACCCGCGACGACGACGTGCCCCAGGTCTCCTACGACGTCTTCTCCTGGCCTCCTCCCTATGGTCCCATCCCCTTGGACTTCCAGACCGGTGAGCGCCCCGACCTGCACGCCCTGCCCATCCAGGGCAACGTCATCATGTTCTACATCCGCCAGGACATCCTTGACGAACTCGGACTCGATGCGCCTGTAACCTGGGATGACGTATTGGCGATCGCCGAGCAAGTCCACTGTCCCGATTGCGACCCGCCCTTCTATGGCTACAACGTGCGCGGCGCAGCCGGCAGTGACGCCCTCGCCCTTCTTTGGTCGATGGGTGGTGGCATCTTCGACGACGAGTTCAATGTCATCCTCGATAACGAAGCCGGCTGCGATGCGCTCACGCTCTACGAGCAGCTGAGCAAATACCTGCCGCCGGGCGGCAATACCTACGGCACTACCGAAATGGTGGCCGAGGTCATCTCCGGACGCGCCATGATGGGCATCGGCTGGCCGGGCGACGCCTACGCCGCCTTCGAGGACGAGACCGACTCCGACGTAGCCGGCAAGATGCTCTATCTGCCGCTGCCCGCCTCCGAAGTTGGCGCTCCCCATGTCTCCATGATGGGCCACTGGGGCCTGGTGATGAATGCCCATTCCGAGAATAAGGACGCCACCTGGGCCTATATGGAGTGGATGCACTACAACCAGGAGCACGCCTTGGCTTACGCCCACGCCGGCGGCATCCCCTTCCGCAACTCCGTCTTCAACGACCCTGAACTGATCCTGGAAAAACCATGGTTCCCGGCACAGTTCGAGGCCCTTTTGGTCCCGCCGAAGTGGCGGCCCCGTAGCACCCAGGCTACCGGAATCAGCCTCGCCATCCTCGGACCGGCGTTCAGCGCCGTCGGTGCCGGTGACATGACCGGCCAGGAAGCCTGCGAGCAGGCTGGCGCCGAAATCCGTCTTGAGATGGAGGGTGTTACCAACTAGAATGAATTCTGAAGAGAGAGGAGCGAGATTCCCCCTCACTCCTCTCTCCCTATCCCACCCTCGAGCATGGATATCCAAAGTCACCTTCAATCACTACCGGTCCAAGGAGGGCATCGTTGACCGTACAGCAGACCGTTAGTCCCTTGCCAGGCCAGGACACAAATAGCGTAACCTCACAGCCGCCGCCCCCCGAGGGCATGTGGTCCGAACTATTCCGCTATCGCGACAACCGCCTCGGCGTATTTCTGATCGTGCCCAGTCTCCTGACTTTGGTTCTTATCCAGTTCTATCCCATCGTCTACAATATCTGGCTGATCCTCACTAGCGAGAAAGGTGAGTGGATCGGCTTGGCCAACCTCTCCCGGCTTACCCGCGACACTATCTTCCACGGCGCCCTGATATTCAGCCTCAAGATGGGCATTGTAGTCGTTCCCATGTGCTTGCTTGTCGGCCTGGGACTGGCCCTTCTTGTGCACAGCGACTACGCCGGCCGCAAGGCCATCTGGATCTCCATCCTTATTATTCCACTTATGGTCTCCGAGATCGTCGCCGGTATGATGTGGAAGATCATGTACCACCCCACCTTGGGACTGGTAAACGTGCCGCTCGTCGCCCTCGGCTTGGAACCGATCATCTGGCTCCAGAAGGCCGATACTGCCTTTATCGCCATCTGTGTCGTCGAAGTCTGGCGCATCAGCCCCCTGGCATTTCTGCTTCTCTACGCCGGCCTCAACCAGGTCCCCCGTGACATCTACGAGGCCGCCGCCGTCGATGGCGCAACCCGCTGGCGCGCCTTCTGGGACATGACCCTCCCTTATATCAGGCCAATGTTCGCCATCGCCACCATTCTCGTCTTTGTCTGGTCCACCCGCACCATCGGCACCATTGCCGCTACCACCCAGGGCGGCCCGGGCCGCGCCACCTGGAACCTGTCCTGGTACATTTACGGTATGTCCTTCCAGCGGCTCAAGCCCCATTACGCCTCTGCCGCGGTGCTCGTCATGCTACTGATGACCTATATAGCCGGCACACTTTTTGTCAGATACCTGTGGGTGGAGCGTAGCAGTCGATGAACTTGCAGTATGCTTAATATAGGAGTGTAGGCAGATGGCACAAACTGAAGCAAGTGGGACCGCAACCAACGAGCCCGTGCCCCAGCCGGTTGCAATGGCCGCGCATGAGAACCGTTTCAACCTGCGCAAACTGTTCGTTGTCGTCGTCCTCTACCTCGCCGCCTTCTGGACCCTCGTCCCCATGTACTGGGTCGCAATCTCTTCCATCAAATCTTTGCGCGACCTCGCCCACATCCCACCGCGCTTCTTCCCAACAGATCCCCGTCTGGACGCCTGGGTGACCATCTTTGAACGCCGCATCCTCGAGAACGTCTACAACAGTCTCGTCGTTGCCACCTTGGCAACCATCATCTGCCTCATTATCGCAGTGCCCGCCGCCTACGCCGCCACCCGTATGCGCCTGCCCTTCAAGTTCGTCGCCATCGTCGTCGGCCTGATGGGCCTCGTCGCGCTCCTGCCCCCCATCGCCTCCGCCATCCCTCTCTTCCTCCTCGGCAGTGATCTCGGAATCATCGACGAAAAATACACCCTCATCATCCTTTATACCGTTCTCAACACTGCCTTCGCCGTCTGGGTCCTGCGCGGCACCTTCATGGACATCCCCATGGACGTAGAGGAAGCCGCCCTCATGGATGGAGATACACGTTTCGGCGCCGTGCGCCGCATCCTGCTGCCGCTGATCTTCCCCAGCCTCTTTTCGATCGCCATCCTGCTGTTTATCTTCAACTGGAACGAGTATATCATCGCCCTCTATTTCGTGAATTCCATGAAAACCATGACGCTCCCGATCGCGATCCAGGCGCAGATTCCACAGCATGAACTCGACTGGGGTGTTGTCAGCGCCGCAGGCACTATTGCAGTATTTCCAGTGTTGGTCGCGGCATTTACATTGCAAAGATTCCTCGTACGCGGGCTGACTTTCGGCGTCGCCAGCGGCCAGTGAGCAAAAAAACTCTTAAGTCTGCGGCAGCGTGGCGCCCTTGATTCCTGACCGCCCGTTCTAAATGAAAGCTGACTTCCCAGAGGAAAAGGAGAATAGATCTTGGCGGAAGTAAGAATAGAAGGTCTGACAAAGTACTTCGGCGATACCTGCGCCGTTAATCAACTTAATCTCCTCGTCAGGGATGGTGACCTGGTTGTCCTGCTCGGTCCCTCCGGCTGCGGCAAGACCACCACCATGCGCTGCGTAGCCGGTTTGGAGCGCCCCACTTACGGCGATATATATATCGGCGACAGGCGTGTCAACGACCTCGAACCGCGCGAACGCGATGTTGCCCTCGTCTTCCAGAGCTATGCTCTTTACCCACATTTCACCGCCTTCGATAACATCGCCTATCCCTTGCGCCTTCGCAAGACGCCAAAAGATGAGATCGAACGCAGGGTCCGAGACGTAGCCGAAATGCTGGGCATCACCCATACCCTGGAGCGGCCGCCAGGCCTCTGTTCCGGTGGCGAGCAGCAGCGCATCGCACTCGGCAGAGCGATTGTGCGCGAGCCCGTTGTTTTCCTCATGGACGAGCCGCTCTCCAACATCGACGCCCTCCTGCGCGTCTACATGCGCGCCGAAATCAAGCGCCTGCAGCATGAATTGGGCACGACCATGATCTACGTCACGCACGATCAGGTCGAGGGCATGACGATGGCCGACAAGATCGCGGTGATGAACCAGGGCACGCTGCAACAACTGGGCACGCCCAGCGAAATCTACGATTTGCCGTCCAATAACTTTGTCGCCCGCTTCGTCGGCTCGACGCCGATGAACTTCATCCCCGGCGCCCTGCAAAAGGAGAATGGCAAAACCGTCCACAAGAGCGATCAGTTCGTCATCCCGGTCAGTGCCGAATTGGCCGACCGCGCAGCAGAACTATGTCCCAGCGGCATCTGTACGTTGGGCGTTCGCCCCGAGGAGATCCGATTCACCATGGACGACGACGGCAGTAATCAGGCCAAGGTCTTCCTGCTGGAACCACTCGGCTCAGAGACGATTCTTGACATCGAAAAAGAGGGCCTCCTCCTCAAGGTCAAAGACGTGGCCTCGACACAAGTGCGCGAAGGAGATGTCCTCAGCCTCTCCTTCAATCGTTTTCATCTCTTCGACGACGAGACCGGCGCAGCCATTCGCTGAGTCAGTAATCGAATAACGTAGCGGCAGGCAAGGCTGCTAACCGTTTTCCGAATGCCTTGTCCCCAGTCGATCTGATTTCAGTTTTCCGAGCACCCGCGAAAAACCCACCAAGTGAGGAAATATGTTTGAAGTGAAGATTGGAAGCGCTCCCATCAGTTGGGACGTCCTTTCCTTTGGCGGAAGCAAGACCAGCGGCCTCAGCTTTGCCCAGATGCTGGACGGAATCGCAGCGGCCGGATACGAGGGTACGGAAATCAGCACGAACGGCTTTTTCCCCGCCGACGCAGAGTCTCTGCGCGCCGAATTGGAGAAGAGGAACCTGAAGGCGGCCTCCTCCTATGTGGCCCTGCCGCTGGGAGAGGAAGGAGCGCTCGACTCGATGCTTGAGCATGTGCAAACTGTTGGTGCGCTGCTAGCCAAATTCAATGTTTCCGAAATCATAATCGCCGGCAACACCATGCCCAGCCGCCTCGAGGTCGCCGGCTTCGTCGCCGCCGATGGTAGCGAAGGCTGGACCGACGCCGAATGGAAGCGCGCCGCCAATCAGCTGGAGGCCGTCGCCACCCACTGCAAAGAACACTTCAACCTGAAGACCGTCTTCCATCATCACACCGGCACCTATGTCGAGACCCCCGCCGAGGTCGAACGCATCATGGAGATGACCGACCCGGAACTGGTCGGACTCTGCTTCGATACCGGCCACTACCACTTCGGCGGTGGCGACGTCGTCGCTGCCACAAAGCAGTACGCCGACCGCATCGGGTATCTCCACATCAAAGACGTCTGGCCGGAAAAACTTGAAAAGGTGAGAAGGGAACGGATCCACATGCGCGAGGCCTGGGCAATGGACATCTTCGCCGAGCTGGGCCGAGGCGCTATCGACTTTCCCGCCTTCTTAGACCTGCTGTGCACGCAAGGCTATCAGGGCTGGATGATCGTCGAACAGGATTCTGTAGGGCGTTCACAACGCGACCCAGACTGGTCGCCGGTCGAAAGCGCCAGGCAGAGCCGGGACTATCTTCGAAAAATGCTCCAAGTCTGAGCCTGACTCCAACCGATCCCGAAATCACCTACCTCCACAACGGCCAGAACGCGACAAGCATCACAGTTAAGGAAATAGCAATGGCCAACGTATCCTCACAACTCAATCTTCTGCTCGAGGAGATGGCGACCTGGGTACACCCGGAGTATGTAATCTCCAGCTTGACGCACCTCGTGGACATCCATCCCGAACTGCTGGAACACTCCTTCACATATGAGGTACTCGGCCGCGCCTACGGGCTGCAAGACAACAAACCGCTCGCAGCCGAGATCTTCGAAATGGCCTTGAAGCTGGACCCCAGCCGCGCCCAGGCAAGCGACTGGTATAATCAAGTTCGCGAATGCGAAGATGTCAACTACGACGAAGCGCGCGTGCCCACCTACCAGCTGCCCGATCCGCTGCGTCTCGCCGACGGCCGCGCGGTCACCGACGCCGCGACCTGGCGCAACGAGCGCCGGCCCGAACTGCTGCGCCTGTTCGAGGAACACGTCTACGGCAAAGCGCCGGGCCGGCCCGAAGCCATGACCTTTGAAGTCACCTCGGTCGACGAAAGCGCCCTCGACGGCCAAGCAACGCGCAAAGAAATCTCGGTCTACTTTACCGGTCGCCGCGATGAGCCAAGGATGGACATCCTCATCTACATGCCCAACGACCAGCCAAAACCTGTGCCCTCCTTCCTCGTCCCCAATTTTCAGGGCAACCAGTCCGTCCACAGCGATCCCGGTATCACGATCTCACGGCAATGGATGCGCAACCGATTTGACCGCGGCATACGCAATCACCGCGCCACCGAGGCCAGCCGCGGAACTGCACTCTCGCGCTGGCCGGTCGAGCGCATCCTCGAACGCGGCTACGCGCTCACCACAATCTACTACGGCGACCTCGACCCCGACTATGATGACGGCTACCAAAACGGCGTCCACCCCCTCTACTACAAATCGGGACAGTCGCGGCCGGCCGCCAACGAGTGGGGCGCCATCGGCGCCTGGGCATGGGGCCTGCGCCGGGCGCTCGACTATCTCGAAACCGACGATGACGTCGACCATCAACGCGTGGCCGTTATGGGTCAGTCCCGCTTGGGAAAGACAGCCCTATGGGCCGGCGCGCAGGATGAACGCTTCGCCCTCGTGATCCCCAACAACTCCGGCTGCGGCGGCACTGCCCTCTTCCGCCGCCGCTTCGGCGAAACCGCCCGCCATGCCAATGTCACCTATCCCTACTGGTTCTGCGAAAACTTCAAGCGCTACAACGACAAAGAGGATGAGTTGCCGGTCGACCAGCACATGCTTATCGCCCTCGTTGCCCCCCGCCCTGTCTACGTCGTAAGCGCCGACGAAGACCTCTGGGCCGACCCCCACGGCGAGTTCCAGGGAGCCCTCCACGCCGACCCTGTCTACCGTCTGCTCGGCACCGAAGGGCTTGGCGTCGACGAACAGCCGCCCGTCAACCAGCCCGTCAGGAGCACCATCGGCTACCACATCCGCACCGGCAAGCACGACGTGACTCTCTACGACTGGGAACGCTACATGGACTTCGCCGACATCCACGTTCGCTAGACCAGGTAACTTGCGGTTTACTGTTCTCCTGATCTCGCTTATGGGAATGAAGGCAACGAAAATTTGGCCGGCCAAGAGATTCAGGAAGGCACCTATACGCAGACCTGGTATGTATCGCTCCTGGGGTTGGACGAATGGGAACATGCCTACTACCTGAAGTACCAGAACCGGCGGGCCGAAAATGTCGACAACTGGTGGAATGCAATCAATTGGGATGTCGTGGCACAGCGCTACACAGCGGTTGCCGGTTAGGTGCAAGGGATATGCAGATCCGAATTGGCTACCGTGGAAATCTTTTCCTCTAGGGCCATACTCTGGCCGCGTTTGGTTGTCATGTGGTCCAACCCTATAGGCAGGCACATCGTTGCCATGCCGTCAATCCACTGAGGAGGCAGGAGATGAAGACGGGATCGAGACCGTTGACTCGCCGGCAGTTCATGTATTTGTCAGGAATGGCCGGAGCCGGACTGGTCGTCGCCGCATGTGTGCCGGCCACCGCGCCCCAGGCAGGCCAAGACGCGCCGGCCATGCCGATGGCGCGCGAGTACGTCATCAAACATCCAATCGTCCAGGATCCCCAGGGTGTGGATCCCAACAACCCGTTGACGCCGCCGAACAAGACGATGGGCACCATGTATCACGATGGTCTCTACAGGCTGACGCGAAATGGCATCGAACCGAACCTTGCCACTGCCCTGCCCGCGGTCGACAACGAGGGGCGCCGGTGGACTATCCCGCTGCGGGAGGGAGTGAAGTTTCACAATGGCGGGGCCTTCACCGCGGCAGACGTCAAGTACTCCTTGGACTTTATCAAGGAAAACTCTCTCTCAACCTCGAGCCTGCTCGTCAACATCGAGAACGTGACCGCCCAGGATGATCACACGGTCGTGATCGATCTGGTGGCCCCTGATTCGTTCCTGCTCTCCGCCATGTCGGTGACTGACGGCCCGCGCATTGTGGCCGAGGGCGCGTATGACGGCGCGCCGGTCGAGAAGGAAGGCCTACAGACCGCGCTCACAAACGAAGTGCCGGGCGTGACGACCGGGCCTTACGAGTTGATCGAGTACAGTGTCGAGGAACGGGTGGTACTCAAGCGCTTCGACGACTACTGGGGCTGGGATCTGTTCTGGGGCGGTTTCTCCGAAAACATTCCTCAATATCTCGTTTTTGAGGTTGTCAATGATCCAACGGTGCGCGTCTCCCAACTCCTGGCACAGGCCCAGGACTGGAACTACAATGTGTCGCCGACGCTCCAGGCGCGTATTGAAGAGACGGCTGGCTTGAACTCCGTCGCCGTGGCCGATCCGTTCATCAACTACCTGGCCTTTGTCGGCGAGGGTGTTCTGGGCTTCACCGAGCAGGGCATCCACAACCGCAAGGCGATCAGCGCCGCCATGGACCGGGTCGACATCAATAATGTTGTGAATGCTGGTCTGGGCAGTCCCGCTTTCAGTTTCTGGTATGCGGACGATCCGCTGGTCAACCGGGAAGTCGAAAAGATCCATTCGCTGCGCTCCGATTTCGACGCTGCCCGCGAGCATCTGAAAATGGCTGGCAACCCCGACGGCTTCAGCGCGCACATCGTTCTCGCAGAGGGGCGCGGCTACGAAAAACCGGCGAGTATCATCCAGGAGCAGGTCGCCCAAGTGGGGATCGACCTGACCGTCGAGGCCAACGTCTCATCGGCCAACTGGCCGCGGGTCATCGATAACGAGGTCGATGGCGTCTACCATGACGCCGGCGACTCCGGCATTTGGGTGGTCGAATACGGCCGCTACTATGCACCGCCTCATGGCATCGCGCCCTGGCACATGGATGACATGCCCGAAGAATGGCTCGCCCGCTTCATGGGCGCCATGCAGCGGATGAGAGAAGCCCCGCCCGGCTCGGAGGAATATGCCGATGCGGTCAAGAATGTGCAGATGGTGAACGCCGATCTTGCCATTCACGTCCCTGTCCTGCACGGGGCGCGGCTGGAAGTCTATTGGGACTATCTGGAAGGTATTGAGTCCAGCCCGACCATTACACCCATCATCCACGGCGTCACCGTTGCCGAGACGGAAAACGGCCCGCCCGAGCGCGAGACGCCCATGTAAGTCAATACCTGCTCCGTTCAACCGCATTGCAAAATGCGTATCACGTATTGCGTCGAGCCTGTGGCGTTTGTTGCGCAATACGTGATACGCGTTTTGAGGGTTCAGGTGGGATTCACATGCAAAGCCCACATAGCAGAAGTCTAGTCCGAAAAGAAGCATATCAGTGGCCGCATTGATTGAAACTGAAAGCGTAAAGCGCTACTACGCCAGTTCCTCCTGGCTGCAGCGGCTTCTGCTTCTACGCGCAAACGAGATACAAGCCGTCGATGGCGTGACCCTACGTATTGATGAAGGCGAAATCGTTGGCCTGGTCGGCGAAAGCGGCTGCGGCAAGACAACGCTGGGCTGGCTGCTGGCCGGTCTTATTCAACCGACCGAAGGCGCGGTTCGCTTCAGGGGGCGTTCTCTGGCAAGTATCGACACCGAAACGAGAAAGAAAATTCAGCTCCTGTTCCAATACCCCAGGGAATCGCTCAACCCACGCCACAATGTGCGCACGATTCTAAGCTATCCTATCCGCAAAATGGGATACATGGCCCATACGGAGATCACCGCACGCATCCACAGTCTGCTGGACATGGTAGGTCTCCCGGCGCACTATGCCGACCGCTACAGTTTTCAACTCTCCGGCGGCGAGTTGCAGCGCGTCGCGCTGGCCAGAACGCTGGCTCTGGAGCCGGAATTCATTGTTTGCGACGAGCCGACATCGGCTGTCGATATGAACGTCAAGGTACAGATATTGAAGCTGTTGTCCGACATCAGCCGCGAGAAGGGGATATCGCTCCTGTTTATCTCGCATGACCTGAGTGCCGTCAGATTCATCGCCGACCGAATCTGCGTGATGTATCTGGGCAAGGTAGTTGAGCAAGCGCCGGCCCGGCAACTGTTCGAGCATCCGCATCATCCATACACAATGGCGCTCCTGGACGCAATCGCTGACCTCGATCCCGAGTCGACACGCAAGGCGCCGCTCCAGGGACAGCCGCCGTCGCCCCTGGCCCCGCCGGCCGGTTGCAGATTTCACCCTCGCTGCGCCTATCAGGAGCAGGTAGGCTCGATCTGTCGGCAACGCGGGCCACACTTACAGCCGCTGTCAACCGATCATCACGTCCGCTGTTTTCTCTACCCCGAAAATGGTCAGAATATCGCTCTGGTACAGTAAGTGGGCGCGCCGCCAATTCCACCACCGGGTGCAGTGAACAGCGTCAAGCCGCCTGGATTCCTGAAGAGCTGCTCTGCATT
This sequence comes from Caldilineaceae bacterium, assembly GCA_965116395.1. Taxonomy (GTDB): domain Bacteria; phylum Chloroflexota; class Anaerolineae; order Caldilineales; family Caldilineaceae; genus Bin5. Next base: position 1,018,805 of record OZ220684.1, on the reverse strand, counting down.
GTGTCTTTACTCAAGTACATCGGGCGGAGATTCGTTTCCGCCATACCGACTCTGATACTGATAACCTTTCTCTCCTTCGGCCTGCTGTATATCACGCCGGGCGGACCGGTTGAGGCGCTGGCTGGCATGTTCGGCACACCAGAGCAGAAAGTACGCATCCGCCAGGAGTTGGGACTGGACGATCCCGTACACGTCCAGTATCTGCGCTGGATCAAAGGCGTATTCTCCGGCGATTTCGGCGAAATGATCGTGATGGCTCCCGGCACGCCGATCGGGGAAATGCTGCGGAAGCCTCTGATCACCACATTCTGGCTGACGGTCGCCGGCGCGCTGGTTGCTCTCACAGTTGGGCTTACGATCGGCGCTCTATCGGCCATTAAGCCAAACTCCTGGCTTGACAGTCTCTCCAGGGTTACCAGCATCGCTACCTATTCGATCCCTGATTTCTGGCTGGCGATCATTCTTCTCTTTGTGTTTGGCGTGATATTCCGGTATCGCTGGGCAATCAGCGGCAATATCGACTTTTCGCGAAACGTAGTCTTCTCCTTGCAAAGTCTGATCCTGCCCGCCATTGCTCTTGGATTGGCCAAAGCCGGCATCGTCGCCCGCATAACCCGCGGCGAACTGTACGATGTGCAAAACAAGCCGTTCATTCAGTTCGAAAGAGTCATGGGCCTGCCCAATCGCATCGTGATCAAAGACATGCTTCATAACGGCATCCTTCCCATCGTCACCGTGCTTGGTTACACGATCGGCCTGATCTTCCGCGGTACATTCCTGGTTGAGGTCGTGTTTGGCACGCCCGGCATCGGTCTGTTCCTTGTCCGGGCGGCAAAAACGCAAGAGTACGCGCTGCTCCAAACGCTCGTGCTCGTTATCGGCACCGTTTTCATTCTGATGAATCTGCTGACCGATATTCTTTACGGCGTCCTCGATCCGCGCGTGCGCACCTGACGTTGGAGGCAATCTGTGAACAAGGCACGCTTCCGTATTCTGTGGAACCGTTTCATCGGGGATAAACTGGTTGTTCTGGGCGGAGTGATCGCTCTCCTGTTTCTGGTGATCGCCGTCTTTGGCCCGCAACTCGCCCCGTATGGCTTCGCGCAGCAGTTCAGGGCGGACGCCGGCGAGCTCCTACCCATTGACGTGATGTCAACCACGGCCACGGGCGAGCGGCTCCTGTTAGGGAGCGATTCGCTCGGCCGCGATATGCTCAGCCGCCTGATCTATGGCACGCGCACGACCCTCGTCATCTCGATCTCCAGCGTCTCGATGGCTACCATACTGGCGATTTTCCTGGGCAGCCTGACAGGCTATTTCCAAGGTTCGCTCTTCGACGAAATCGTGATGCGTCTGATCGATGCGCTGCTTACCTTCCCCGGCATCCTGTTGGCCGTCATCCTGGTCGCGGCTTGGGGTACGCAGGGAATCAAGATCGGGCCAATCACAACGACGCCGGAACTTACGATCGTTTTTGCTCTCGTCTTCACATTCACTCCGCGGCTGACTAGAACGATGCGCGGCTCCACCATTCCGCAAGCGCACCGCGCCTATATCAAAGCCGCGCAACTGATGGGAATGCCGTTCTGGCGCATCATCGCATTTGAGCTGACGCCGAACTGTCTGACAGCCGTCATTATCCAGGCAACAACCTATCTGGGTCTGGCCGTCTTCAGCACAGCCGGGCTGGGGTTTCTGGGGCTGGGTCCCGCTGAGCCGCAACCCGAATTGGGCAAAATTCTGGCCCGAACGCAGGAGTATTTCCTCAATCGACAGTTCTGGCACATCTTCATCCCCGGCTTCACGATTTCGCTGCTGGTGTTCGCCTTCTCCGTGCTCGGCGACGGCATCCGCAACGTTCTCGATCCCGAGTTCCGATTCGAAGAGGCGGATGTCTAATGGCCACAGTTACCGACGCCGGTCCTGTCTTTCAAATCGAGAATCTGAACGTCCATTACGGCGCCGGCAGGCAGCGATTGAATGCGGTCAATGGGCTTTCGCTCACGATTGGAGCAGGGCAGACCGTTGCTATTGTGGGAGAGAGCGGCAGCGGCAAAAGTTCGGCAGCCATGGCGCTGGTGAACGGTCTGGCCGCCAACGGTGAATGGGACGCCGATCGCATCGTTTTCCAGGGCCAGGAGATCAGCCGCCAGGAACTGATGCGGCTGCGCGGCCGCGCCATCACCTACATGATGCAGGACCCGAGCAGCGCTCTCAATCCAGTGCTTACCATCGGCGAACAGATCAAGCGTGTCTTGAAATACCATACCTCGCTGTCCAGTGCGGAACGTGAGGACCAAGCGATAGAACTGATGGAACGCGTCGAAATCCCTGATGCGGCGTCACGCCTGAACGCCTATCCGCATGAGTTCAGTGGTGGTATGCAGCAACGTATCGTGCTGGCGATAGCGTTGGCGCCCTCCCCTGTGCTGCTGATCGCCGATGAACCGACTACCGGGCTTGATGTCACGGTTGAGGCCCAGATTTATGCCCTGTTGGAACGGCTCAAGCGGGAGCTAACGATGTCGGTAGTGCTCGTGGCCCATGATCTGGGTGTTGTGGCAACGAGCGCGGATGAAGCGCTTGTGTTGTATGCCGGTAAAGTCGTTGAATCGGGAAGCGTCGCCTCGCTGTTCCGCCGGCCGCGTCACCCCTACACACTTGGCCTGCTCCGCTGCGCCCATGATCTGCACGAAAAGAATGTCCTCAATCCGATCCCCGGACGCATTCCCGGTCTGGGGGAACGACCACATGGCTGCGTTTTCCATCCTCGCTGCGCCTGGAAGACCGACGAGTGTGAAGCCGCTGATCCTGAACTCATACAGCTAGATGGGCAGAGCGTGGCCTGTATTCATCACGAGAATCTGTAGATTCTGAAACGGCCGCCTTACAACTGCAGAGCCCCCCGCGCCGATTGAGCTATATAGTTTAGCCCCCATCGCATCTGTCTGCCGCCCTTCAGAAAGGTTCGCTTACGCGCAAACAGATCGGGTATAATCAACTATCATGTCAGAGCCTACCGCGTCCGCAACGGGACGCGTACAGTTTTGCAAAGCGAGCCAACCCCAATGAAAGCAGTTGCCAAGTTCGGATTCGGCGATAAAGAAGTAGAGATACGCGACGTACCCGAGCCGCAAATGGGATCCGGCCAGGTAATGGTCGAAGTCAAGGCCACCGGCGTCTGCGGTTCCGACGTACACATGTGGCGCAATATGCAGTCGTGGGAGATCACGCTGCCTCTCGTCCTCGGCCACGAATTCGCCGGCGTAATCGTCGATGTCGGCGACAACGTCTCCGGTTGGGAAATCGGCGACAGAGTTGCCGTCGAAACCGCCGCCGAAGTGTGCAACGCCTGTGTCTACTGCCTCAGCGGCAACTACAACCTCTGTCCCAGCCGCCTCGGCTACGGCGCCCTCGCCGACGGCTCCATGACCAGCTACGTCGCCGCACGTCCCCAGATCCTCCATCGTGTCCCCGACAACGTGCCCGACGAGCACGCCGCCCTTACCGAACCGATCTGCGTCGCCTACAACGCGCTCGTCGAAAAGACCGCCATGAAGCCCGGCGACCTCGTCGTGATCCAGGGCCCCGGCCCCATCGGCATCATGGCCCTCCAGATCGCCCGCATCCGCGGCGCCGGCACCCTCGTCGTTCTCGGCACCGACGCCGACGCCAAGCGCATGGAAGTAGCCGCCGAACTCGGCGCCGACTACACACTCAACATACAGCGCGACGACCCGGTCGCGCTGGTCGAATCACTGGCAGACGGCTTCGGCGCCGACCTCGTCATCGACGCCACAGGCGTCAGCAAGGCGCTGCAACAGTCAATGGACCTGGTACGGCCCAATGGACGCATCACCAAGATAGGGTGGGGCCCGCAGGCGCTTGATTTCAGCCTCGACCCGCTCGTGGCCAAAGCCGTAACCCTCCAGGGCACCTTCAGCCACCTCTACCCCACCTGGGAGCGCGTGCTCACTTTGCTCTCCACAGGTCAGGTGAATCTGGCGCCCGTCATCGGCGGAATCTACCCCCTGGAAGACTGGGAAGAGGCCTTCGAAAGCATGGAGCAGGGCGAAAACGTGAAATCGGTCCTCCGTCTCGACGCCTGACGCGGAATTCTTTGCATCTGTTAGGTATAGAAGTAAGGCAGGCAATGGCCTATCCAACGACGAAACCCGAAGAAGTACTGGAACCAACTTGGGAGATCGCCCAACTCTTTCCCGCCCAGGGCCACTGGAGCGAGGAAGAGTATTTCTCGTTAAGCACCAATCACCTCATAGAATTCTCGCACGGCCTGTTGGAGGTTCTGCCAACGCCAACCCAGTCGCATCAGCTTCTGGTGGCCGCCCTCTTTGAATCCTTGTGCAGCTTCGTCCGCGACAGGGATTTGGGCATGGTCCTTTTCGCCCCCATGCGGGTCCAACTCTGGCCAGGCAAATTTAGACAGCCGGACATCGTCTATATGGCCGTCGCTCACGCCGACAGGTTGGGCGAACAGTTCTGGCGCGGCGCCGATCTAGTCATCGAAGTCGTCCGCCCCGACGATCCCGAACGGGACATAGTGACCAAACGCCGCGAGTACGCACAGGCCGGTATCCCCGAATACTGGATCGTCGATCCCGCCGCTGCCTCCATTACCGTCCTCACCTTGCACGGACAGGAATACGCGCTACACGGTGAGTTCGTCGCAGGCGAGGAGGTATCATCTGTACTTCTGAAAGGCCTAAAAGTCGACGTTGAGAACGTGTTCTCTGAAGCAAGAAAATAGAGCACGACATAGCAGCTAGAATCGCCGATTTTCATCTCCCGCGGAGCACACCTTTGTCGAAAAAAGAACCGATCATCCAGGTTTCATTGGACGTAACCTCCATCGAAGAAGCCCTCGACATGGCCGGTGCCGCCGTGCGCGCCGGCGTCGACTGGCTCGAAGCCGGCACCCCTCTGATCCTCGCCGAAGGGCTGCACAGCGTACGCGCCATGCGCGAGGCCTTCCCAGATCATCCCATCGTCGCCGACCTCAAGACCATGGATGGCGCCGGCCTCGAAGCCGAAATGATGTTCAACGCCGGCGCCGACTATGTCGTCGTCATGGGTGTCGCCCACGACGCCAGCATCATCGAGCAAGTCAAGATGGCGCAGCGCTGCGGCGGCAAAGTCATGTGCGATGTAATGCTCTGCCCCGAAAAAGCCGGCCGCGCCAAAGAGGCCCAGGAAATGGGTGTCGACGTCATCATCGTCCACACCGGATTCGATGAACGCGCCATGATTCCCGGCCTCAGCCCTCTGGACGACCTGCCGGCCATCCTCGACGCCGTCGACATCCCCGTGCAGGCCGTCGGCGGGCTGACCGTCGAACAGGCCATCGAAACACTCGAACTGGGCGCCGAAATCGTAGTCTTCGGCGCGCCCCTTGTGATCGCCTCCGACTCCTTCACCGCCGCGACCGACGACTTTGAGGGCCTCCTGCGCGAAATCGTGACCAGGGTCAAAGGGTAAACTGAATGTGCAGGTATTCGGTTTGCCGCCTGCCTTTATTAATGTTGAATACTGAAAAAAAAAACATCATGAGAGCCAGTATGGGTTGGTCGCATTGGCTATAATGCGAAACTGGAGAATAATAGGTGCCCAGACGAGTCCGGCCGGCGCTGATCAATAATCGGATAAACCAGATGCCGTCCTTCCGTACTGCGAAGCCCGCAACTGAGGAGAATGAATATGAACCTGCTTCAAGAAATCCAGGATATCCGTTTCCCAGCCAATTTGCCTGAAACGCTTCTGGCTGTCCACCAGAACTTCGACACGCCCCAGGTCGACGACATCCACGCCGCGGTGGGCAAAGCCTTGACCCAAAGCGGAATAATGGCGCCCATGCAGCCGGGCGATTCCGTCGCCATCGGCGCCGGCAGCCGCGGCATCGCCAACCTCGCCAGCATCGTACGCGCCGCCGTCGACCACCTGAAAGCCGCCGGCATGAGACCGTACGTCGTACCTGCCATGGGCAGCCACGGCGGTGCAACCGTCGAAGGTCAGAAAGAGATCCTCGCCGGTATGGGCGTCACCGAGGATGCCATAGGCGTTGAGATCAGGGCCACCATGGAAGTGGCCGAGATCGGCAACATCCCCAACGGCCCCGCGGTCTGCCAGGGCAAAGACTCAATGGCCGCCGACCACGCCGTCCTCGTCAGCCGCATCAAGCCGCATACCGACTTCCGCAGCCACCTCGAGAGCGGCCCCTCCAAAATGTGCGTTATCGGCTGGGGCAAACAGCACGGCGCCTCCATGATGCACAGCGGCGGCGGCAGGAACTTCCAGATGTATCTGGAACCCGCCGCGCGCGTATACGAAGCCAACACCAACTTCCGCGGCGCCATCTGCCCCATAGAGAACGCCTATGAGGATACCGCCATGGTTGTCGGCCTCACCGCCGCCGAAGTGGGCACGCAGAAAGAGGCCGATCTGCTCGTCAAGGCCAAGGACTACCTGGCCCAGATCCCCTTCGAAGCCGTAGACGTGCTCGTTGTACGCGACCTGGGCAAAAACATCTCAGGCACCGGCATGGACACCAACGTCATCAGCCGCCTCAGCATCCCCCGCCAGCCCGAAAACTTCGGCAAAGTCGACGTGGCCATCATCACCGTCCTCGACCTGACCGAGGAGACCCACGGCAATGTTTCAGGCCTCGGCCTTGCCAACGTAACCACCGCCCGCGTCGCCCGCAAAATCGACTGGCAGGCCACCTATATGAACGCGGTGACATCCGGCATCTTCAGTGCCACCCGCTCCCACCTGCCCCTTACCTTTGCCGACGACGAACGCACCCTCCAAGTCGCGCTGCGCATCTGCGCCGAGCCCCATGACGCCGCCAAAATGGTCTTCATACGCGATACCCTGACCCTGGAGGACTTCTACGTCAGCCCCAGCTTGCGCGCCGAAGTCGAGAGCCATCCACGTCTTACCATCACCGGCGAAGTGCCTCTTACCTTCAATGACGGCGTAATGCAGACGCCGTGGCAGCTGGAGCCGGAGCTGGAGTACGCCTGATTCGGCAGAAAACGACTTCGCCCAATGCTGGCTCCAGGACTGTCAGCAGTGGGCAACGGTCGAACTAACCAATCTTCAAGAGCTGTTCTCGTCCTGCGGCACCGCGCAGGAAAAGAACCCCAATGCCCTCAACGCACATGACTCCCAGTTCAAATAGGTTGACGCGCTCCTCTCGTCTAGCTCTTCTCTTGGGCGACCCCTGTGGGATCGGGCCGGAAATCGTCGCTCGCGTCCTGGTCGAAGGTTTTGAAGAGGACAGAACTAAATCCAGCACCGACCGTGCTGACATTGTTGTCATCGGCGACCCTTGGTTGCTGGATTGGGGCGCGCAGTGCGCTGGTCTCTCTCTCAACCTGCCGCACTATAATTCACCTGAAGACCTGCCGGCCTCCGCCCCAGGCCCTATACTCCTGACCGGTCTAACCTTCCCCCAAGACGAGCACACTCCCGGCCGGATGAGCGCGGCCGCCGGCAGCTACGTCCTCCAATCGCTCGACTACGCCGCCGACCTCGCACGCACCGGCGTCATCGACGGCATCTCCTATGCCTCGCTCAACAAACAGGCCATGCACGCCGCCGGCAGCCGCCACGAGGACGAGCTGCGCTACTTCGCCGACCGCCTCGGCGCCAGCGGCTACGTCGGCGAAGTCAACACCCTCGACGGACTCTGGACCTCGCGCGTAACCTCTCACATTCCCTTGCGCGCAGTATACGAGCACATCTCAACAGATGAAATCCTGCCCGCCATTCGCCTGATCCACCATACCATCCGCCAGAGCGGTCTCCCGTCGCCCCGCCTCGCCGTCGCCGGTCTGAATCCCCATGCCGGTGAAGGCGGACTCTTCGGCAACGAGGAGATCGATGTCATCCGCCCCGCGGTCGAAGCCGCCCAGGAAGAGGACATCGCCGCTACCGGCCCATACCCGCCCGACACCGTATTTCTGCGCGCCAGTCGCGGCGAGTTCGATGGCGTTGTAACCATGTACCACGACCAAGGCCAGATCGCAATGAAACTACTCGGCTTTGAACGCGGCGTCACCGTCCACGGCGGCCTGTCCACACCCATAACAACCCCAGCCCACGGCACCGCCTTCGACATCGTCGGACAGGGCGTCGCCAACCCGCAGGCGCTCAAGCAAGCGCTGAAGCTGTGCTCGCAGATGCTCAACCCAGCGCAACGCGGGCAGCCGGCCTGAGCAGAGGAAAATATGACAAATAGCACGCTGGCGATCCACGGGGGCCAACCGGTCCGCTCCCAACCATGGCCGAGCTGGCCGCAGTGGGACGAAACCGAGCGCGCCGGCCTGCTGGCCGTGCTCGAACGCGGCGAATGGGGCGGCTACGACACAGCCGTCACTGAATTTGAGTCAGCCTTCGCCGCCCGTCACGCCGCCCAATTCTGCGTCACGACCGTCAATGGAACGACCACTCTCGAGACTGCCCTGCGCGCCCTGGAAATCGGCCCGGGAGACGAGGTCATCGTGCCTCCCTACACCTTTATAGCCACCGCCGCCGCAGTGCGCATCGTCGGCGCCACCCCCGTCTTCGCCGACGTCGACCTGGACACTTGGAATCTCTCAATCCCTGCCGTCGAAGCCGCCGTATCCCAACGCACCAAGGCCGTAATCCCGGTCCACTTCGGCGGCCTGCCCGTCGATTTCGACAGTCTGTTGCCGTTGGCGCAGCGCCACGGTCTCTACGTCATCGAAGACGCCGCCCACGCCCATGGCAGCAGCTGGAACGACCAACCCGTCGGCGCGCTAGGCGTTGCCGGTTCCTTCAGCTTTCAGGCCAGCAAAAACCTGACCGCCGGCGAAGGCGGCGCGCTCCTCACCAACGATCCCCAGTTGGCAGAGCGCATGTGGAGTATCGCCAACTGCGGCCGCGGCCCTGAAGGCCTCGGCTACGAACATCCAAACCTCGGCACCAACCTTCGCCTTAGCGGCTGGCAGGCTGCCGTCCTCTCCGCAGGTCTGACCAGACTCGATGACCAGCTCGAGCGCCGCATGAGCAACGCCCGCCGTCTGCGCGGCTTCCTCGACGAGATCGAAGGCCTGACCCCCCAGCGTTGGGATCCCCGCGCAAACGCACACTCCCACCATATCTTCCTTATGCGCTACGACGCAGGGCGTTTCGGCGGTCTGCCCCGCCAGGAGTTCATCTCCGCCTTGCGCGCCGAAAACATCCCCGTCGGCCCCCTCTATCCCTACCCACTCTACCACCAGCCCCCGCTCGTCGAACCCTTCAGCCGCATCACGCCCTGCCCCAACAGCGAGCTCCTCTGCCAGCATACAATCTCCATAGGCCAAAACGTCCTCCTGGCCGACCCGCACGAAATGGACGACATCCTCCAAGCCATCCTCAAAGTCCGCGAAAACATCGCCGCATCCACTGACCTCTAATCATCACTAATCACTGCATTTATTATGGGCGGTCGGCCGCAAGCGGCCTCCCTTGTGCAGGGGCTGCGCTCCCGCAACGCCCCGCCCTGGCTCGCCACCGTGTTTATTCTTCCCCAGCATTGTGTCTGGCCAACAGTGTCTGCTCCCCAACTTGCCGTCTCAATCCACCGACCACTATCCACTATCCACTGCCCTTCCGCCATCACCAGACAATCCAACACTGTCCAACAACGCCACGAGCGTCCCATCTTCGCCGAAATGCCCTGGCTTTAACACAACCAGCGTTGGGTGCCCATCAATGACAGCGCTGCAAAGCGGCATCCCTGGCAACAACTCCTGCTCAACCGTGAGCCGCCTAACATTCAAGCGCGTCAGAATTCGAATAGCCGTGTCACCCCCAACCAGGAGTAGCAGATCAACCTCCCTCCGGCCCAGGGCGGCCACACCGACGCGGGCCAGGTGATCGGCCCGCCGCCGCGCCTCTCCGCCTTCCAGAACTGAGCCGGGTTTGGGCAATGGCTGCTGCAACAACCAGATCGGCTGAGCCGGATCGAGAGCAGCTGTCCCCCCGGCGCCGGTCTCCGGCTGCACGATCATCCGGCTGACCGCCAGATGTGGATCTTCACTCTCCGAGCTGAGCAAGCATTCGATCTGCCGGTGGGCGACGTCGCTGCCACTGCCCGCGACCAATAGAACCGACCGCCCCTCCGTGTGCAATCTCTCCGCCGGCATGGCGGGAAACCCCTCTTGTGCCCCGACTCGTCGGACAAGCGCACCCGCCAACCCTGCGCTCCCGCACAGCAGCGCCTCCGGCAGCACCTCCTGCTGCGCTTGCAACACCTTGTCCAGGTCGTCGTCCGTCAACGAGTCGACCGCAAAAACAACCGGGCCCGCCGCTGCGCACTTTTCCCGCGCCCGCATCGCCTGTCTCATTTCCCCGGCCAACTCTCCGCTGCGCACCTGTTCCAGGGACAGCGCCGCCACAGTATGACGACTCTGCTCGCGCAGCAAAGAAGGCAGATGGACGGCTGGCGATTCAAGACCCGGAGCCGTAAGAATCCCATTGCACAAGCCGCGATTCTGCGCCGGAAAGGCTGGGCAGACGACCGCGGCCGGCGGACACACCAAATCCAGCAGGGCGTCCAGTTCGCTGCCGATGTTGCCGCGTAGGGTCGAGTCAATCTTCTTGTACCATCGTCCGTCCACGGCCGGCAGCGACGCGGCTGTATCACGCGTTTTCCGCGCCGCTGCCTCCGCCGGCAAATGCCTGGAGTCTGAGGTAAAGGCCAGCGCCCCCGTAGGCAGAGGCAGTCTTGGTATGTCCAGAAAGATCGTTGCCGGCAGCCCGAACCTCCGGCACTGGGCCGCCGTATCCGCGGCGCCGGTCAGGTCGTCGGCAAGAATTTTCAGGTATCTCATGGCGTAAGATCCTGCTATACTTAATGTGCCGCCTGCATTCAAGTAGTACAGCGGCAGCGCATATACACTTTCAAGCATAAACTCGCTTGCGCAGGCGCGCAAGCAACCCGCGGTCACTCGCCTATGACGCAAATCAATCTTTTCGAACAAGATACACCTTTGCAGTTCGAGAGGATACTCATATATCCCTATCCCGACCTGCGCCGCCTATGGGTGCGCATCTGGCTGCCCGCCCGCCTTGAGGATGACGCCCCCAACGTCGAGCTGATCGTCTACAACCCTGACGGTACCGAAAACAACAGTCTCGTCCTCCTCGCCCAAACCGACACCCGCCTCAACAACACCCTGCACCTCAAAGATCCCGTCCTTCCAGACGAAACCTACAGGGTGGAAGCAATGCTGTCTGTCGGCTTGAGCAAGGATGTACCGCACGTAGACCATCAAACTTTCGACCTGACTCTGACCTTTCGCGACCCGGAGGCCGGCGAACAGGGATTCGGCATCAACTGCGACATGTGACACCTGTTTGCTGTGCTTGGTCCACAACCCGCGTTCGCCGTGTCTCCCGAAATTCAAGCACTGGCTGCTGAGAACTACAGGATGGCTACTGGCCACATGGATTCATCAACCGCCGTCTCCCGTTTTCACGACCTCCTCTCCCAACCCGGCCTTGCCAACGACAGCTGGGATCTCCTCACCGCGCGCATGGCCGAGCGCCGCATGGTCTTTGGCGAACGCCCTCTGTGTACCGTCCTGCGACCACTCATGTATTCGCCCGCCGAATGGCGCTATCTGGTCGAACGCACAGAGCTGATCCTCCACCTCTTCGACCGCCTCGCCCGTCTCATGCTGGAGGACGAGGAGCTACGCGCGCTTGTCCACTTAACGCCGGAGGAGGAGCTGCTGCTCAGCATCGATTACGGCTACAACGCCACCGTCCCCACCGCCCGCCTGGACAGCTTCTACGCCCGCAACCAGGATGGCAGCCGCAGCCTCGGTTTCGTCGAGATCAACGGCGAAAGCCCAGCCTCGATGGCCTATTCGGACGTACTTGGCGACCTGTTCCTGGAGTTGCCGGTAATGCAGGAGTTCGGCCGCCGCTATACAGTGCGCGCCCTGCCCAGCAAAAGACCTGCTCTCGATGAGTTCCTGCGCCTCTATTACAAATGGCGGGGCAATCGCAGCAAGCTGCCTGATATCGCCATCGTCGATTGGCAAGGGGTGCCCACCGCCAGCGAATTTGAACTATTCGTCGAGTATTTCGCCGAGAATGGGATCTCGGCAGTCATCTGCGATCCCGGCGAAATGGATTTTCGAAACGGTCAGCTGTTTGCCGCTGGCACGCCGGTCGATTTCATCTACAAGCGTGTTCTGGTCAGCGAACTCTTGCTACGTTACGGGTTGAATCATCCAATTATCGACGCTTTGCACGCCCGCGCCGTATGCATGGTGAACCCTTTCAGCTGTAAGTTGCTCCACAAAAAAGCCAGCCTCGCCGTTGCCAGCGACGAGCGCAATGCCCATCTCCTGACCGCCGCCGAAAAGGAAGCCGTGCAGGCACACATCCCCTGGACTCGCACCGTGGAGGAGCGAACCACTCTCGACCCGGCCGGCAATCCAATCGACCTTCTGCCATGGGCCAGCGCCAACCGGGAAAATCTTGTTCTCAAACCCAACGACGAATACGGCGGCAAAGGCGTGATTATCGGCTGGGAAATAGAACAGGGCCCATGGGACACGGCCCTGGCCGACGCTTCAACTGAACCGACGATCGTTCAGCAACGAGTCCAAATAGCCTACGAAGACTTCCCGGCCTTGACTGCCGATGGCGCCGTCTCCATCGACCGTCGCCTAGTGGATTCCGACCCTTTCCTGTTCAGCGGCCAGCGCGTACACGGCTGCCTCTGCCGCCTGAGCAGCGAGACCCTCCTCAATGTAACCGCCGGCGGCGGCTCGATAGTGCCGGTGTTCGTTGTCGACGAGAAGGGTGCATAAAAGGCCCCGCAGCTGCCGGACCCCTTTGCGTTCGAGGAAAGGCGGGGCGAATGCTGAACTTGAAGTAGCTGCGTTGCGCTTCGGACGCCAACGTAAAAAATGAAGAAATTCTGGGCAACCGAAATCCGCGAGGTGGCGGAAGAAAAGAGTGAACTATGGCCGACTACAGCCAACCATCCTTCAATATCAGCATCGAAGAGGAATATCAGTTCATCGACCCGGACAGCCGCGAGTTACGTGGTTTTGCTACCGCCCAAGGGCTAACGCTCCTGCACGACCAGGCGTGGGGCGAGGATAACGGAGGGCGAAAAGAGAGCGCCCAGAGCGGGCCGTCTACAGGTTCACCGGACCTGGCTTTCACTCCCGTAACGGGTACACCGATCTGCCGCGACATCAAGCAGGCCCGCCAGGAGCTCCTGCGCATCCGCCGCGAAATGCGGCAACTGGCCGCAAACCACGGCCTCAAAATGATAGTGGCCGGCGCCCACCCCTTCAGCTACTGGGATAGACAGCTGGAGGAGTCGCCCCGCTATCGCGCCCTGATCGAGGACACGCAATTCATCGCCCGCCGCCTGCTCGCCTTCGGCATGAACGTCCACGTCGGCATAGACGACAGAAATCTGGCGATCGACGTCATGAACGCCATGCGCTACCTGCTGCCCCACATCCTCTGCCTTGCCAACGCCTCGCCTTTCTGGCAAGGCCTCGACACCGGTTTGGCCAGCTACCGCTCCGTCCTCTTGGACGCCTTGCCCCGTACCGGCATCCCCAATGCCTTCCGCAGCCTCAACGACTACTTGGGCTACGTTGATACCCTTCTGCGCACCAACAGCATACCCGATCCGGAAGCCATCTGGTGGGACATCCGTCCCCACTCCCATCAGCAGGATCCGTCCCGCTCTCGCACTGAAGCCGGCCGGAATGCCCAGCCCATCACGCCCGCAACCGGCCAGGCCGCGCTCGAAATCCGAGTCTGCGACGCCCTGCCCGACATCGACGACGTGCTCGCCGTTGCCGCGCTGATCCAAGCAACCGTTGCCTGGATGGTCGACCTGCGCCATCGCAATATGTCCTTCCGCCTCTACGACCGCACACTCATCGCCGAGAACAAATGGCGGGCCGTCCGCTACGGGCTCCAGGGAAAGCTCCTCGATTTCGGCATCGAACAGGAAGTACCCATTCACGACCTGTTGCACGAACTGCTCGAACGGGTCGAATCCGTTCTCGACCGCCTCAACTGCCGCGAAGAGGTCTCCCACATCCACACCATCATGCAGCGGGGGGCCAGTTCCGACGAGCAACGCCATGTCTGGCGGCAGAGCGGCGAAGACGGCAAGGCGGTCGTCGATTTCCTCGTTTCGCAGACGGAGCAAAGTCTATGATTGAACGACCCCAACTGACACTCGGCATCGAAGAAGAATACCAGGTCATCGATCCAGAAAGCGGTGAGCTGCGTTCATTCATCACTCAGTTCATCGAAAATGGACAGATGGTGATCGTAGAACGGGAGATCAAAGCCGAGTTGCACCAGTCGATGGTGGAGCTCGGCACGCCCGTCTGCGCTACACCCGCTGAAGCCAAAGAGGAGCTCCTGCGCCAGCGCGCCTTCATCAGCAGCCTCGCCCAGGAAAAAGGCCTGGCCATCGTAGCCGCATCCACGCACCCTTCGAGCCGCTGGTCCGAACAGGAAGTAACCCCCTTCCCTCGCTATCAGGGCGTGCTTGAGGAGATGCAGCTACTGGCCCAGCGCCTCCTGATCTATGGCATGCACATTCATGTCGGCCTAGAGGACCCCAACTTCGCCATCGACACCATGAATGTCCTCCGCTACATGCTGCCCCACCTCCTGGCCCTCAGCGCCAGCAGCCCCTTCTGGCAGGGCCAGCCCACCGGGCTCAAGAGCTACCGCGCCGTCGTCTTCGAGGACTTCCCCCGCAGCGGCATTCCCGACGTCTTCCCCAACCGCGCCGCCTACGAAGGCCTCATCAGCACCCTCACAAACACCGGCTGCATACCCGATACCAGCAAGATCTGGTGGGACGTGCGCCCCCACGGCATCTACCCTACCCTGGAGTTCCGTATCTGTGACATCTGCACCCGCGTCGACGAGGCCATCGCCATCACCGCCCTCTGCCAGGCCCTCGTGCTCTGGCACTGGAAACTGCGCCAGCGCAACGTCACCTTCCGTGTCTTCACCAAAGAGCTGATCGACGAGAACAAATGGCGCGCCGCCCGCTACGGGTTGGACGGCAAAATGATCGACTTCGGCAAACAGGAGGAGCTCCCCGCCCGTTCCCTGATGCGCGAACTGGTCGAGCTGGTCGGCGAGGAGATCGCCGAGCTCGGCACCGAAAAAGAAATCGCCCCAATCGAACAGATCCTCGCCAACGGCACCAGCGCCGATCGCCAGTTGCGCGTCTACAACGAATCAGGCGGCGACGTCAAAGCAGTCATAGATCACCTCGCCGCCGAGACGGTGGAAGGTCTGTAGGGTTACGGAACTGGATTGCAAGCGCAATACTTTGCGCGACATGAAGGAACGCGAGTTGAGCATTCGGCACGCGTACTGTACGCTGTTCATACGCATCACAGCAGGACTCTGAAGAGGCTACTAGTGTCAGGAAGACATTATGAACTGGCAAGAGTTCATTGAAAAACCCGAACTGCAGGATCTGCCCTTCAAAATCGAACTGACGGAAACGGGACAGATTCTGATGACGCCTGTCAGAGTGTTGCACGCTGCCTTTCAGGGAGAGATCGAACATCTGCTGCGCACCTTGAAGCAAGGCGGCCTGGCTTTGCCCGTATGCGCCGTCGCTACCCGTAGGGGCACAAAAGTTGCCGACGTCGCTTGGGTTTCCTACGAACGTTTCGCTCGCATCCGCGACGAAACCGAGGCGCCGATCGCCCCTGAGATCTGCGTGGAAATCCTCTCTGCAAGCAACACGGCCGAGGAGATGAAAGAGAAGGCGCTGCTATTCTTTGAAAAAGAAGCACAGGAGTTTGGGCTTTGCACAGAAGAAGGTGCAATGAGCTTTTACAATAGAACAGGTAAACTAGCGCAGTCGTTTCTAGTTCCAGATTTTCCCGCAACAGTCGAATTCTGAGTTGACGGCAGAGCGAGATTGCATTTCGAAGAGGATGTTGTTCTGCTGTCCTGTTCACCAAGACTTCCTGGGACGCGTTCCGCTTAGAACGGCACTGCCGCGACCTCCCCGCTCACTCCTACCACAATTTCACAATCTCATCCGCATCAAATCTCGGCAGCACCACCCGCCGCCCGTCCCGCACGCCATACACACCCTCCTCCTTCGGCAGCACGCGCCCGATAACCTGCCCCTGTCTCCCCATCTCCCGCCACAGTTCCATCAGCTCCGCCGCATCCTCCTCCGCAGCCGTCGCCAGCAGCCCCCCAGACGCGATTGTGCCCAACGGGTCAAGTCCGAACGCCGCGCACGCCGCAGCTGTCAGTGATGTCACCGCAACCGCCGCTAACTCCACCTCCAGCCCGCACCCCGAAGCTTCGGCCAACTCCCACAGACCGGTCGCCACCCCGCCCTCAGTCGGGTCATGCATCGCCGTCACCAGCTCCGTATCGGCCGCGGCCAGCGCTGGCGCCAGCACACTGATCCCCGGCTCGTACAGATAATTCGCCGCCTCATCAAGCTCCGCTTCCGACCAGCCCTGCCCCAGCAACGCCGCCCGCTTTTCGCGCGCAATGATTGACGTCCCCTCGACCGCCGCGCTCCCCAATAGCAGCACCACGTCCCCGGGCCGGCAGCCGCCCGTGCGCACAACCTTGCCCCGCGCAACCTCACCCAGCAGCGTTCCCGCCACCACCGCCTGATTCACCGCCGCCGTCACCTCCGTATGCCCGCCCGCCACCACAATATCCAGCGCCCGGCAGGCCGCGCCCAGCTGGTCGCAGATGCCGCGCACATCCACCTCCGTGGTCCCTTCAGGCAGCAGCACCGTAGCCAGATAAAAACGCGGCCGCGCCCCGCACACCGCCAGATCATTCGCGCAGACATTTACAGCGTAGAAGCCGATCTCATCCGTGGCAAAAGTAATAGGATCGCTCTTGGCCGCAAGCAGAATATCGGTGCCGTCCTGCTGGGACGAAACCTTGCCAAACTCTATGATGGCCGCATCCTCGCCCACGCCCGGGCCCAGAAAGAGAGCCGGGTCATCGATCGGCAAGGTCGAGATTAACTGCGCCAGCAGTTCGGCAGGCAGCTTTCCGGTTGGAAGAGAGATTGCGGTATTTGACATTTCGATCTCCTGCGCGCCTTATTGTGTACCGGCCGCCTCCGGCTACTCCCGAGTCGATCGCCGCGTCCCAGACAGTCGCGATTTTCGAGTGACGGTCAATCCTATGCTATCATTGCCAAAAGTGAGCAAGGGGCTTGGCATAAGCGAATTGCTTTCTCAATTGCAGCCCACCCCTCAATCAGGACGCGCTCCGGACCTACAGTTCGGACTGACGCCGCAACCAGATGTTACAACCACAGAACTACCCGCGGTTCATCGGGAAGGCCCTCCTCCTGGAACCCGACCCATTTGTAGAAATGGTCGATGACGACAACCCCTGGATAGAGGGACTCTTTCTGTGTGCCTGTATCGGTGTTCTCGTCGCGGTCGCCCAGCTTGTCGGCAGCCTCCTCCTTACTGCCTCGCTGCCACCCTCTGAAGCGCTCCTGAACCTGCTGTTGCGGACCCTGCGGCAGGGCACCTTCAACGGCGAAACACTGCTCGAGATGGAACGCACCTTGCGCAGCGTCTGGCCCCTCCTGCTGGCGTACAGCGGTTACGACAGCGTTCTATTCCGTCTCCTGACACTGGCAACTACGCCGCTTGGCCTGATCGGTCAATGGCTCCTCTTTGGCCTCTCTAGCCATCTGCTTGCCCGCGCTGCCGGCGGACAGGGCTCACTGGGCCAGACTCTAGGCGCAGTCGCCCTTAGCAACGCGCCTCGCCTGCTTTACCTGTTAACCTTCATTCCCTTCGTCTCAGTCGCCTCGGTCCTGATCCACGTATGGGGCGTTCTGATCGCCTATCGCGGGCTGGAAGTGGCCCACGAACTGCCTTCAGGTCGGGCGGCGCTTGTCTCCGTCGGCTCTTGGCTCCTGCTACTTCTCGTCAGCAGCATCGCGGCCATAGCATTTGGTGCCATGTTCATCTTCGCTGGGGGCAGTCTGTGAACTTGCGCCACTGGTTTCCCACCCCCCAAAAAATGAGCGACGCAGTCCAGTTGCGCGCCTCAGGTTTCAGCGAAACCACCATGCGCCAGTCCCTTGGCATGGTTTTCATACTTGGACTACTGGCCGGCTTTCTCCCGTTTCTGGTCAATTGGGAGCAGGCGACTTCGGCCGGTAGCGCCCTTCCCCTGGCGCGCCTGGGAGCGCAGGCGTCCCTCCTGCAGGAAGCTCCGCTTGATTATGTTTCCGCCTTCTTCGATGTCGTCCACCTGGGCGAGTTCTTCCATCTGATCGCCGGCCTCCAACAGCCCTTGCCCGGCTGGTTTGCCGCCTTTCTAAGCGCTCTTGGTGAGTGGATTAACTGGCCGCTGCGCTGGCTCGCCGTCTGGATCGTATACGGCGCCCTCGTTATGGCTTGTAACAAAGCCTTTGGCGCAACCAGCAGACTACAGCCCTTCTTCGCCGCCACCGGTTTTGCCGCCGCGCCATTACTACTTATCGGCCTCTCTCCCATCCCCTGCCTGGGCCGTGTCAGCAGCGTGGCCGGCATTATCTGGGCCTTTATCGTCTATGCCAGAGCCAATGAAGAAGTGACAAGCTTGCCTCGCTCACGGTCGTTGGCCGCCGTCCTGTTGCCCTTTGTTTTCATCCTTATTCTAAGTCTCTTGGGAGTTGCTCTTTTTGTCCTACTGGTCTTCCTGTTCGCCGCCAGTATTTGAAGTCTTCGCCTCTGAAAGAGCGACATTCAGTTCACAGCAGTCAGTCGACAGAACCTGCCCCCCTTCGGGACAGGTACCATAAACAATAACCGGAAACTCACGAGAGGAGTCGCCATGTACCCCGAAAGTGAAATTCTCTTTCCTCATCGGGCCATCCGACCACTGGGAGTGGAACGAGGCGCGGACTGGCAGGAGTTGGTCAATCAAGTAGCAAGTCAGCGCGATGGAAACGAGGATACACTTGCCTTCTCTCTCATGATGATTCGGCTGTGTGATTGCCTCAACTGCAACCAGAGCAGCTATAAGGCCTCCCTTGGTTGTATTACTTGCGCGCAACGCGTCGTCGGTGCCGACAAAAGTTCCGACCTGAAGCTGCGCCAGAAATTTGAACAGACGCGCCAGGAGATCAGGCAACAGTTGTTCACCCATCCCAGCTAACAAGATGCATTTCACCCGGTTCCCCCGCCGGACGCTCCTTTGCACGCCCACCGGCCCTCTGGCGCTGACCTAATCAGCCAGTGCCCAAGCGCGCCCCTGGAACAGGCCAGCGCAGCCGTCCCGCTCTCTTCCCTCTCCTCTATACTCTCTATTAGCATATGGGCGGTCGGGCCTTCGGCCCTCCCTTGTGCAGGGGCTGCGCCCCCGCAACGCCCCCCTCCAAAAACATGCCTCACCGTCCGTACGCCCTTATTCTGGCAGTGCCGCTTCCCAACCTGGCGGCTGCCAACCAAATACGCAACGCGATATCCTGTATCGCGGCCAGTTGAAGGGCTGCCCATGCAGGCACTGTTTACGCCTCAAAAGCTACCCGGCGCCAGAAACCAAAAAACGCGAGTCGGCTAACCCGCGCCCCTCTCTTCTGTCTTTTGCGGCCGTCCGCTTTCCCCAGACTGGCCCAAGCAAGATTTTCTCCGAATACTTGTCCTCAGTGGCTCGTGCTGCCGCACCTCAAATCATTTTCAATACCTGCTGGGCCAGTACTGTCCCTTCTGCCAGCAACGTCGCCACAGCCTCGTGCGATGAGGCTTCGGCATAGATGCGCAACACCGGTTCCGTACCGCTCGGTCGAATCAGAAGCCAACTGCTATTCGTCAGAATGAATTTCACGCCGTCCTGGTTGTTTACATGGGCCACTCTTGACCCGGTCAGCGCATTCGGCGTATTCGCAATCAATCCCTCTACCAGCTCTGCCTTTGCAAACGGCTTCACCTCCCGGTCATCGCGCCCATAGCAGAACTTGCCCACATAGGGCCGCCCCATCAGTTCGTCAATCAGCATGCCCAAAGGCTTGCGCCGCTTGGCCACCAACTCCGTCAGCAGCAGCCCCATCAGCAACCCGTCTCCTTCGGGAATGTGACCGAGTATGCTGATGCCGCCGCTCTCCTCTCCGCCCAATAGGACCGGTTCCTGCAGCATCAGATCGCTGATGTAATGGAAGCCCACTGGCGTCTCATGTACATGCAGCCCGTAGTGTGCCCCCAGCCGGTTCAACATCTGCGTAGTGCTGACCGTCTTGGCGATGCTCCCCCGCAGCGACCGCTCTTGAATCAGATAGTCAACCAGCAGAGCCATGATCTGATGTGGATCGATAAAGCGACCGTCCGGGTCGACCGCGCCGATGCGGTCGGCGTCCCCATCGGTGGCCAGCCCCAAATGATATTTGCCGGTCGCCATCTCCGCCACCAGCGGCTGTAAATGCTTGGCAATCGGCTCCGGGTGGATGCCGTTGAAGCCGGGATTCATCTCGTTGCGCAGTTCAGACACACGGCACTCGGCGCCCTCCAGCAACCGTCGCAAATATATCCGCCCGGCCCCGTACATGGCATCTACCGCAACCGAGAGCTCCGACTGCTCAATCACGTCAAAATCGACGAGCTTCCGCATCTGGGAACGAAAAGCCGGCAGCGGGTTGAAACGTTCGATGATGCCCGCCCTCAGCGCCTGCGCATAATCCAACCTCCTCGGCTGCTCCCCCCGCCGCTCGCGCAGATTAATCCGCCGCTCTACTTCCTTGTGCGTCGCCGCGCTGGCCGAACCTCCGTACGACGCCTTCAATTTGATTCCGTTGTAACGCGGCGGATTGTGGCTGGCAGTGATCATCACGCCGCCGTCCGCCCATTTGTCCACAATTGAATAGGAAATCATCGGCGTCGGTGCATCGGCCTGACTCAGCCACACCCGGATCCCGTTGCCGGCCAATACCTCCGCCACCGCCACCGCATAACGATCACTCAAAAAACGCGTGTCAAATCCCACCACCAGCGACGGCTGCAATCGAGGCAAACCCTTAAACTGGTCGTTCGTGACATCCGCGATCGCCTGCGCAACCTTGCGCACATTCTCGAATGTAAAATCTTCACTAATGACGGCCCGCCAGCCATCCGTCCCAAATTTTATCGCCAACTCGCATCCTCCGCGGCACTGTCAAAAGAACGGGAACTCTCTTTCGCTCCCTGATTATCGTTTCTCACTGCTCGAAGTACTTGGCACGCATCCGCTTCAGGAATTCGATGCTCTCCCGCATCTCTTCCATTCCTTCCATGCCGTCTTCGATACTGACCCATCCATCAAATCCCTTATCCCGCAGAATGGAAAAAATAGCTCCATAGTCGTTGCTGCCCTGGCCCGTAATTCCGTGTTGAAGTTTATCGGGATATCCAATCAGTCCGTCCGGCAGAAGCACCTCATCAAGCGTCGCTCCATCGACCAGAAAACGGTCGCTGGCGTGCATCGTCACCACCCGATCTGCCACCCGGCGCAACAGTTCAACCGGATCATCCCCCGCCACCAGCGCATTGGATGGGTCATACTGCACACCGAAGTGCTTCCGTTCCGGGATGGCATCTAACAACTCTACAAAAATCTTCGTCCTCTGCGCAAACTCCGGATACTGCCAATAGCCGTCCTTATAGTGATTTTCTAGCCCCAGGATAATGTCTTTCTCCCTGGCAACCTCGATGCACTCCTCAATACATTCCACCACCCATTCCAGTCCCTGTTCGACCGCTAGGCCTGGCCGCCGTTGCCCCGAAAGCACTCGGCAAACCGATCCCGGCCCGCCAAGACGCCGCGTGATTTCAATCATGCGGGCTTCTTCTTCGACTGCCCGCTGCCGCTCCGCAGGGTCGGGGTTGGTGAAGTCGGGCGAGCAGCACAGCATCGGCATCGCAAAGCCCGCTCCCTCGATGGCCTCCCCGATCGAATCGATATAAGCGTCGTCCAGGCTCCAGAAAAAGCCCTCGTACATCTCCAGCCCTTCGGCGCCAAGCGCCCGCGCCTGCTCGATCCAGTCGAAGACCGACATCGTGCGGTGAAGCGAAATATCGTCCAGATAACACTTGGGAAACGCCGCGATTTTCATAGGAATGGAGAAGTGTATTTGGCTCTCTAATCAGTCAATCACACAGTTCACTTTTCCGACAAGTACATTGTCCGATTAAGCGCCTATCACATTTGTCCGTTTTATCTACGGTTTCAAAATGATCTTTACAAGGTCCGTCTCACCCGCAGCCAGCCCGCGGAAAATCTCCGGCCCATCTTCCAACGGCGCAATCTCTTCCACCAGCGGATCCACATTCAGGCGGCCAGATGACAGCGCTTCTATCGCCGCCGCAAAATCTGTCTCGTCGAAACCGTAAGAGCCCCGTACGCTCATCTCCCGCGTGACGATGCTCTGCATGTCCACCTCGATCATCGGCGCATTGTTGCCGATCCACGTAATACTGCCGCCATTGCGAGTGGCTTCAACCGAGAGCTGAGCAGTCGGGGTGATGCCCACCGCCTCGAAAGCCGCATCGACACCGCCGTCTGTCATTTCCTGGATCACCGCCGCCGCGTCCGTCTCGTCCACGTTGATGACCGCGTCCGCGCCCAACTCCTCGGCCAACTCCAACCGGTGTACCGATCGGTCGACGACAATCACCGTTCCCGCCCCCTTCAAGCGGGCAGCCAGCATCGTTAGCAGCCCAATCGGCCCGGCGCCAATAACTGCCACTTTCTGCATCGGGTTGATAGGCGTGATCCTGGCAGCGTGTAGAGTGACCGCCATCGGTTCGCACAACGCCGCCCGTTGCCAGCTAAGCCCCGCAGGTTTCGGAAATAACTGCGTCGCACGCACCGCAACTCGTTGCGCGTATGCGCCGTGTTCATTCATTCCAGTCAACCTCCGGTGGGGAGAGAGATTGATCGGATAGGGATCACCCCTTTCCGCGACCGAAAAGAGAGGCATGACGACAACGCCGTCGCCTACTTCGAAGCCTTCCGTTTCCGGCCCCATCTCGCTGACTGTGCCCGCGAATTCGTGGCCCATCACGATGCCGGGCGTACGGCGGCCGCTGTTGCCCGTGAACCCGTGAACGTCCGAACCGCAAATGCCCACTGCCTCTACATCCACCACCAGCTTGCCGGCCGTCGGCGTCGGCTCCTCTAGCTCCTCCAAAGGCATCTTCCACGGGCCGCGATACATCAATGCTTTCATATCGGCGTGTCCTCTGCAAATGCCGACGGGCCAATGCCCTGCCGGTCGGTACCTTGTCTATTGATCAATCGCCTTATCCAGCTTAACAGCAATTTGTCCGATGAGAGGCTTTCTGTCTGCAAAAAATGTCCACCATCATGACAGTGCCCGCCCATCGACCCATCGGCGCTCTGCGCCGCGTAGGCCGACCGAAGGCGGGCCCCCGAACTGCATTGCCGCGCTGCTGAACCTCCGCACATGAACTTTGAAAGTCAACAGCACCGGTTAAGGTATTTTTTGGCCTTCGCATCTTGGCACGCCATCCGCATTTTGTCAATGCCGATGTAAGGTCGCCTACCCGCATTGCCCGTCTTCTGGCGGTAACTGGACCGAACCCGGCGACTCTCTACCTGGCAGCATGCGTCCTCACACCAACGCGGCAACACATTTATCCATTGGGCCCTCTGAGGGTATGATTAGTAGGTCCGTCTGAACCGCTAAAGAGTCGGTTCGTATGGCCGAAATTCAGAGCCCCGCTTGAAAAGGTAAACAACGTGGAAAGTACCCCCATCCCAATCCTCCGTCGGATTGGCCTTCGTAGAAAAAACGAATCGGAAGGCGATCCGGTTCCAACCCAAGCGCGCGGTTTGCCTTCAGAGCAGGCATGGCTGATTCTCTACGCGTTGATGATTCCGTCAACCATCATGCCCCTCAGCTCTTCCATGAGCCGCGTCGCCCTGCCCGTCCTGCGCGACACCTTCGCCATGAGCGCCGACGTGGTCGCCTGGACATCCAGCGCATTTACATTGCCCTATATGATCCTGATGCCCGTCTACGGCCGCCTGAGCGACGGCGTCGGCCGCCGTCGTCTCATCCTGGCCGGCATCGCGATCTTCTCCGTCGGCTCGGCTATGGCCTTCTTCGCTACCAATCTGACATGGCTGATGATAGGGCGGGCCGTGCAGGGGTTCGGCATCGCCGGCATCATGCCTCTCGGCATGGCCTTTATCGCCACCATCTTCCGCAAGGAAGAACGAGGCAAGGCGCTTGGCACCTGGGGTTCCATAGGACCGCTGACCGCTGCCATCGGCCCATTCTTTGCCGGGTTTCTGGTCGATGCATGGGGATGGCGGGCCGCATTCGGACCGGCCCTTCTGCTGGGCCTCATGGGCCTTATCGCGGTAAAACTGTGGGTTCCAGCCGGCCTCAGCAACGTGCGTCCGCGGTTTTGGCGCAGCTTCGACTGGGCCGGCGTCCTCCTGCTGGCCGGCGCCCTTACCATGGGCCTATTCTATCTCTCCAGCCGTCCCATCACCGGAGTGGCGCCTCTGCAGGACTGGCGGCTCCTAGGCGCGCTGTTGCTCTGTTTCGGCGCCTTCCTTGCCTGGGAAAGGCGTCGCCAGGACCCATTCGTCTCTCTGAAATTGTTCAACTACCGAAACTTTCGCTTCGCCTCCTTGTGCGCCTCCATGCGCATGTTCGTGATGGGCGGTGCCAGCTTTCTGGTCCCCCTATATCTCGTAGATATTCACGACCTCAGCCCCGGATACCTTGGCCTGATTCTGACGATCAACCCCGGCGCGATGACCGTAATGGTCCGTTTCGGCGGCCAGGCCGCCGACCGCTGGGGCAGCCGCTGGCCCGTGCTCGTCGGCCTGAGCGGGCAGGCGCTCGCCGTCTTCCTTTTCTCGCAACTCCCGGCCTCAATCCATATAAGCGTTGTCCTGGCCCTGTTGGCTCTGCAGGGGCTGAGCGTTGGCACCATGCTCGCCGCCCTCCACCAGGCCGCCATGTCCGAAACCGACGACGAGGAAATGGGTACGGCCGCCGGCGTTTATAGTATGATTCGTTTCATAGGCGTCGCCATCGGCACTGCGCTGGCAGGCGTCCTGTTGCACAGCGGCCTCGAGCGCGGCCTGCCCGTCATCGAAGCATATCAGCAGGTCTTTCTGTTCATTTCTCTCGCTGGTCTCCTGGGTATCACCACCAGCCTGGGGTTGCAAACCCGACGGCAAGCAATGAATAGTTAATGACCCACTACAGCACAGTCACCCTGCGCCAGTTCGCCGATCACCGCAGTGCCAGGTAGCCCGTTTACTGACATTTCACAGCCTCTAACACCCGGCTCCCGTCAGGAGAAAACCATGTACCCTAACCTTAGCCCCGGCGCTTTGGGCATCAACGTCCCTTTCAGCGAATCCGTCCAACTGGCCCACCGTTTCGGCTATGGCGGTCTGGATGTGTCGATCGCCGAACTCCAGCAGATTGCTGCCAGCCAAGGCGCCGAGGCAATCGGCGAACAGATGGCCCCCGCCGGCCTCAACTTCGGCGTCTGGAGTATGCCCGTCCCCTACCGCGATGACCAAGAAAGCTGGCAGCGCGGACTGGCCCAACTACCAGCCCAGGCCGCCCTGGCCAAATCCATCGGCGCCGACCGGACATCCACCTATATCGCAAATGCCGATGACGAGCGTTCTTGGGACGAGAACTACGAATTTCACATCGTTCGCTTGCGTCCCATCGCCGAAATCCTGGCGGACAACGGCATCCGTTTCGGTCTCGAATGGGTCGGCCCTAAGACCTTGCGCGATGAAAAGAAATACTCCTTCATCCACACCATGGACGGTGCCATGCAACTGGCCGCCGACCTGGAAGCCGGCGATACCGGCCTTCTCGTAGATATTTTTCACCTTTTCACCAGCCACACCGAAGTTTCAGCCGTGCGAAACCTCACCAACGCCCAGGTAGTCAATGTCCACGTAAACGATGCCGTCTCCGGTCGCAGCGCAGACCAGCAGATTGACAACGAACGCACGCTGCCGGCGGAGACCGGTCTCACCGACATCGCCGGCTTTTTACAAGCCCTCGACGCCATCGGCTACGATGGCCCTGTCACGGTTGAGCCGTTCAGCCAGCGCATCCGTGACCTCTCGCCCGCCGAAGCCGCCCAGGCCACCGCCGAATCCCTCGAAAGATCCTGGCAACTGGCCGGCCTCTAGTCACCAGTGGTCGGTGAAAAGTCACCGTTCACTGGTGACTGCACTGGGCACTGTCAACCCAATCCCCCGGAGGTTGAAATGCTTGCCAAAGTACAGAGCTGTGCTATTGTCGGCCTCGAGGCCGAACGAATCGAAGTCGAAGTCGATATCACCAACGGCCTGGAGCGACTGACCGTCGTCGGCCTACCCAGTGCCGCCGTGCGCGAGAGCGGCGAACGCGTCCGCTCCGCCATCGCCAACAGCGGCTTTCACTTTCCCCAACATCGTCTGACCGTCAATCTGGCCCCTGCCGACCTGCGCAAGGAAGGTCCCGCCTACGATCTCCCCATCGCCCTCGGTATCATGGCCGCCACCCGCCAGGTACTGGCCGAATTGGACGACGCCTTGATTGTCGGCGAACTGGGTCTCGATGGCTCCGTCCGCCCGGTAAACGGCTCGCTGTCGATGGCGGCGATGGCCCAAAAGGCCGGTTACCAACGCCTGTTCGTTCCCAAACCCAACGCCCCTGAGGCCGCGCTTGTCGAAGGAATCGATGTCTTTCCGGTCGGGCATCTCACCGACATCGTGGCCCATCTGTCCGGGCAAGAGGAGATCCCTCCCCATAGCCCCACCGCCTTCAGCGAAGGCGAGGAGGCTGTCTACCCCGTCGATTTTCAGGATATCCGCGGGCAGGAGCACGCCAAACGCGTCTTCGAAATCGCCTGTGCCGGCAGCCACAATGTGCGCCTGGTAGGCCCGCCCGGCAGCGGCAAAACGCTGATGGCGCGCGCCCTGCCCTCGATCCTGCCCGCGGCCACTCTTCCCGAATCGCTCGAAATCACCCGCATCTATTCGGTCGCGGGTGAACTGAATGGCTCCGGCCCGCTGATCCGCGCCCGCCCCTTCCGCGCGCCACACCATACCATCAGCCATGCCGGCCTCGTGGGCGGCGGAAGCATTCCCCGCCCCGGCGAAATCAGCCTCGCCCATCGCGGCGTCCTTTTCCTCGACGAACTGCCGGAGTTTGGCAGCAAAAATCTGGAGAGCCTGCGTCAACCCTTGGAAGACAAAGTCGTTACCATCAGCCGGGCCTCCGGCACCCTCTCTTTCCCCGCCAGTTTCATGTTTGTCGCCGCCATGAACCCCTGCCCATGCGGCTTCTACGGCGACGAACGCAAGCCGTGTTCCTGCTCCATGAATACCGTACAGCGCTATCAGGGTCGAATCAGCGGTCCGCTTCTCGACCGTATCGACCTTCATGTCGACGTCGCCCGCGTGCCCTTCCAGAAGCTGACCGGCCTCGACCAGGGCGAGCCGTCCGAACACCTTCGACGCCGCGTAGAAAAGGCGCGCGCTCGCCAACAGTCCCGCTTCGCCCAACAGGACAAGTCGCACATTGTAGTCAACGGTGATATGGGTCCGGCCGAAGTCCAGCGCTACTGTCAACTGAAAGAGGCAGGCAAAAACCTGATGCAGGCTGCAGTGCGCCAGATGGACCTGAGCGCCCGCGGCTATCATCGCGTGCTCAAACTGGCCCGCACCGTCGCCGATCTTGCCGGCGAAGAGGAAATCGACACGCCCCACTTGGCCGAAGCCTTGCAGTATCGGCCGCGCTTTTTGGCGTAGCAGCGCCGCTCTCCATCCAAGACCTGTTCCTGACCTGAACGCAAATGCGCCGCCGGGTTTGTGCAGCACCAGAAAGTGAAATAGGTTCCAACTTCACGCATCTCACTGACCGAATTCACCTGGCGATATCTAAGATGCATCATCCAAATTCGCCGCCCACCGCCCCGCTCGGGCCCAAAAAAGCGATTTGACGCTGACTGCGTGGTTGTGGTATACAAAACGTAGTCTAATCGTAGAGGATGCGTATTCTACGAGTTGATCCGTCCCGGATCAATTGGCTGTCGTTCATCCCTCGTCTGGGAAGTTCGGACACCAAACCGGTGCCCCAATGACGTGGTTGTCGAATCCCCCTCCACCGGGATTCGTCGTTGATTCACCTGTCTTGAAGCCAATTACCCGTCTCCATTAGCCGCGATAGCGCACTCCGCCAGAGCGCCCACTAACGACGTGTTTGGTTTCATACACAACCAAGGAGAGTTGAAACTATGACGATCACAAGAAAGTCTGTAGGACTCGCCGTATTCCTCGTCCTGCTGCTCGGGCTGCTCGCAGCCTGCGCCGCGCCGGCCGCCACCGAGTCGGCTGAAATGGAAGAGGCGGATATGCAGGAGGAGACCGCGGCCGAACCTACTGAGCCGTGGTACGATGAGGCAGACGTAGATAGCGACCATATTCATATCTGCACCGACTCACCGCCCAAGTATGGCGGCGAGGTCGTCGTGGCCGGCGGTGCCGGCGCAATGACGGGCGGCAACTGGTTCATTTTCGCCGCCCGCGATGACTATCTCTTCAGCCAGTTGATCGACCGCGACACAGATGCTGTCACCATACATCCTGACCTCGCGACAAGCTGGGATGTCTCCGCAGACGGCCTCACATATACATTCCACCTGCGCGATGATGTCCGCTTCCACGATGGTGAGCCCCTGACCTCAGAGGATGTCAAATTCTCGTTGGAAATGTTCTTCCACCCTGACACCGGCGCTTCCCATGGCCGCACATCGGGTCTGGATCAGCTGGTCGGCGCCGCCGAATTTGAAAGTGGTGAAGCCGACAACATTGCCGGCATCAAGGCGCTCGACGACTTTACCGTCGAGTTGAACCTGGTGGCGCCGCGCAGCAGCGTCCTCAGCAATATGGCCGCCTTCAACATCTGGCCGAAACATCTGCTCGAGGACACCCCCTTCATCGACCTCGGCGAAACCGAATATGCCGTCCGCAATCCTGTCGGTTCCGGTCCCTTCACCATGGGTGATTTCGAGCCCGATCAGTTCTACATCCTCAAGGCCAACGAAGACTACTACGCCGGCCGGCCCTACCTCGACCAAATCATCTTCCGTATTGGTCTGTCAGGCGCCACCGCCTTCGCTGCCCTAGAGAACGGTGAGATTCAAATGGCCGGCCGCGTCACCGCAGTCGAATACGAGCGCTATAAGGACGACCCCAATATCGTCCTCCTTGGCGGCCGCCTCGGCGGCGGTATGACCGTCTGGGCCAACCACAACCGGCCTCTGTGGCAGGACGCACGCGTGCGGCAGGCCCTCCTGTACGCACTCGATCGCGAAGCCATGGCCGAAGCCTATTACGGCGAGTTGGCTGATGTACTGCATCTGCGGCTTACCAATCCCGAATTCGTCAGCCCCAATATCACCAAGTACGATTACGACCCCGACAAGGCACGTTCTTTGCTCGAAGAGGCCGGCTGGGATACTGAACAAGAGGTGAGTTTCGTCACCTACTACCAGGATGACCAGAACAAGCGCATCCATGCCGCCATGCAGCAGTATTGGAACGATGTCGGCATCAAGGTTGACCTTGTATATCTGGACGGTCCCGCCTGGGTCGCACGCGTCTACGACAACGATGATTTTGATATGTCTTACGGATGCTGCGGCTGGTTCAACCCGGATCAGTTGCGCCTTTCCCTCGGCTGCGATCGCAGTTGGCCGTCAGGCCGCAACGTAGGCCACTACTGTAACGAAGAGTTCGACCAGTTGGCCGAATCCGCTATGTCTGAACCCGATCCCGAGAAGCGCAAGGAGATGCTGTACAAGGCCACCGAGATCATTACAGCCGAAGCGGGTGAGATCCCCGTCTTCTGGCCGACACGATTCTCGGCCTTCAGCTCCAGCGTTTGCAACAACATCAATCGCCAGCTGGACGAACCTTTTGCCGAGCGCTACCCGGCGAACTGGTACCTGGCCGGAGAGTAACCAACATCGAGATTAGAGTGAAGAGGAGTGAGGCTCCGGAGAATACCTCCCGTTCCTCACTCCTCTCAGCTCACTTCACGGCCTTCCGTTAAATCGGAACATCCTCCGTCGTATTGTCAAGATGCTACCTGTCCAGGGATTTGAACGGATGTGGGGCAACCTGTAAATGTGGTGTAGATACTCTAGTCAAACTGTAGCGGCTGTCTTTCAAAGGCATCGGTCCCTCCCGGATCATTCTGTTCTTGCCTCGACGGTACCCAAGGCGGCGAGACATCCCATCCACCGCGATCCGTTCTTGTTACGCCGAATCGGGCTGGGGTCGTCGCTGGTTCGTGACGCACGGAAGCACTTTCCTGAAGTCAACTGCCCATCTCTGTCGCCGCGATAGCAACTATCGCTAAAGCGCCTAATGCGGACGTCTTTGGATTCACGCACCCGGCTCGCGCCCACACGAAAGGGCGCATCGCAGCAATGACAAGGGGGGATGAAACGATGTCGACTACACGGAAGTACGTTGGATTCGTTGTTTTCCTGATCCTGTTGGTCTGGATGGTCGCAGCCTGCGTCGCGCCCGTCGCGTCAGAACCGGCAGAATTGCAGGACGAGAGCGCAGAGGAGACGATGACTGAGCCAGCCGAGCCTTGGTACGATGAGGCAGACTTGGATAGCGAACATATTAATATCTGCACCGATTCACCGCCCAAGTACGGCGGCGAGGTGGTGGTGGCCGGCGGCGCGGGCGCCATGACCGGGAGCAACTGGTTCATCTTCAGCGCCCGCGATGACTATCTCTTCAGCCAGTTGATCGACCGCGATACTGACGCCGTATCCGTCCATCCTGACGTGGCCACAAGCTGGGAAGTCTCCGCAGACGGACTCACTTATACCTTTAACCTGCGCGATGACGTGCGCTTCCACGACGGTGAGCCGCTGACCGCTGAAGACGTAAAATTCTCACTGGAAATGTTCTTCCATCCCGATACCGGCGCCTCCCACGGCCGTACCTCCGGCCTGGATCAACTGGTCGGCGCCGCCGAATTTGAAGCCGGCGAAGCCGATGAAATTTCAGGCATCAAGGTGCTCGACGACTTCACTCTCGAGTTGAACCTTGGCGCGCCGCGCGGCAGCGTCCTCAGCAATATGGCCGCCTTCAACATCTGGCCGAAGCATCTGCTCGAAGGCATCGCCTTCGCCGACCTGGGCGATACCGAATACGCCGTTCGCAATCCGGTTGGTTCCGGCCCCTTCACGATGGGTGACTTCGAGCCGGATCAGTTCTACATCCTCGAAGCCAACGAGGACTACTACGCTGGCCGGCCCTACCTTGACCAAATCATCTTCCGTATTGGTCTGACCGGCACAACCGCCTACGCCGCGCTCGAGAACGGTGAAATCCACATGGCCGGACGCGTGACCGCAGTCGAATATGAACGCTATAAGGACGACCCCAGTATCGTCTTGCTTGGCGATAAAATCGCCGGGGGTCTGACAGTCTTTCCTAACCAGAACAGACCGCTATGGCAGGACGTGCGTATACGGCAGGCGCTCCTGTATTCACTTGACCGCGAAGCGATGGCCGAAGCCTACTACGGCGACCTGGCTGAAGTGCTCCACCTGAGGCTCACCAATCCCGACTTCGTTAGCCCCAA
Organism: Caldilineaceae bacterium; assembly: GCA_965116395.1. Classification (GTDB taxonomy): domain Bacteria; phylum Chloroflexota; class Anaerolineae; order Caldilineales; family Caldilineaceae; genus Bin5. The sequence goes on along the minus strand of OZ220684.1, from coordinate 987,109 downwards.
TATTGCCACCTACGAATTCGACCCCGACAAGGCCCGCGCCCTGTTGGATGAAGCCGGCTGGGATCCCGAGCTGGAGGTGGACTTCGTCACCTACTACCAGGATGATCAGAGCAAGCGAATCCACGCCGCCATGCAGCAGTATTGGAACGATGTCGGTATAAAGGTGGACCTCATCTACTTGGATGGTCCCGCTTGGGTAGATCGCGTCTTGGAGAACGACGATTTTCACCTGGCCTATGCCTGCTGTGGTTGGTTCAACCCGGATCAGCTGCGGCTCTCACTTGGCTGTGATCGCGGCTGGCCGGCTGGCCGCAACGCTGGCCACTACTGTAACGAAGAGTTTGACCAGTTGTCCGAAGCCGCCATGTCCGAACCCGATCCGCAAGAACGGAAGCAGATGCTGCACCGGGCCACAGAGATTATCACCGAAGAAGCGGGCGAAATTCCCGTCTTCTGGCCGAGACGGTACTCCGCCTTCAGCGCCGACGTTTGCAACAACATCTATCGCCAGTTGGACGAACCGTTTGCCGAGCGCTACCCGGTGAACTGGTACCTGGCCGGAGAATAAATACCGCGAGAACTGAGAAATAAAGAGTGAGAAGTGAGAGTTTTTCTCACTTCTCACTCCTCACTACTGGGTCTGCCCATGAACCGCTACATCCTTCGCCGCATCGTCCAGATGCTGCCCGTGCTTTTCGGCATTACCATCATCACCTTTTCCTTCACCGAACTTGCCCCGGGCGACGCTGTGGCAGCCATGATCCTCATGAACCCTGAATCGGGTGTCGGAGGAGATGAAGGCTCTAACGCAGAAGCGTTGCGCAAAAAGTACGGGTTGGACCGACCGGCGCACATTCGCTATTTCAGTTGGATGAGCGGCCTTGTCCAGGGCAATCTGGGCGTGCGCATTCGCAGCAAAATCCCCGTCGCTGATGAGGTTGCGCGGCGTCTTCCCGCAACCTTGCGCCTTATGGCCGCCGCTATGGCTATTTCTATAATTCTCGGTATCCCCCTGGGCATCTTCTCGGCGTTGAATCAGTACACTACGCCCGACTATGTGCTCACTTTCCTGACTTTCATCGCCATCTCCATTCCAGGCTTTTTTGCAGCCATTGGCGTCATCTACCTGTTCTCATTGAAATTGGGTTGGCTGCCGACTAGTGGCTATTCCACCATCGGTAGAGATTTCGGCTTCTGGGGGAACATGCTGGATCGCCTTCGTTATCTGGCCCTGCCAGCGGCCGTGTTGGGCCTGGAGACTACTGCCGGGATTATGCGCTACACCCGTTCCAGCGTGCTCGAGGTCGTTCGGCTCGACTATATCACCGTCGCCCGCAGCAAAGGGTTGAGCGAAAAAGTAGTGATTCTTCGCCATACCCTGCGCAACGCCCTCCTGCCCGTGATCACCATCATCGGTCTGCGCCTACCCGGCCTTTTCGGCGGCGCAATCATCATCGAAACCATTTTCAACTGGCCCGGAATGGGCATTCTCTATCTGGACGGGGTTGCCACCCGCGACTATCCCCTCATCATGGGTATGACTCTGGTCTCCGCGTTTGTCATCGTCTTTAGCAACCTCATTACAGATTTAACCTACGGGAGTATCGACCCTCGCATCCGCTATGAATAATAAACTTTCCATTTTGGCCGCTGGCGACCCCGCCTGCCGGACTTCTGGCCGCGGCCAAATATTGACTGCAAGACGCAGACTGTGCCATGAGCGTTGAAGGCAAGTCTGGAGGAATACAGGAGCTAACCGACTCACTCGATTCGGCTGAAGGCGGAGCAGGCGCGCAGCGTCGGCGGGCTTGGCGTCGATTTCGTCGTCACAAGCTGGCTCTGGTCAGCGCCGTCCTGATGATTCTGTTGATTTTTGTGGCCTTCCCCCTGGCGTCGGTCGTGGCCCCCATCCATCCTCACCGTATCGAAATCAGAGAAATCGGCCTCGCTCCTGGCGAAGAAGGCCATCTGTTGGGCACCGATCTCACCGGGCGCGACGTCTGGAGCCGCGTGGTCTATGGCGGTCGCGTCTCGATGTCGGTGGGTATCGTCGCCGTCGCCCTCTTCGTCACCATCGGCACGATTCTGGGCAGCGTAGCCGGGTACTATGGCGGCCGCGTTGATGCCCTGATCATGCGGATAACCGACACTTTCATGGCCTTCCCCACCCTCATCATCCTGATCACAATCGTATCCTTCATCGGTCCTGGCATTTTTAACTCTATGCTCGCGATCGGCCTGATCGGCTGGACAGGCGTAGCCCGTCTTGTGCGCAGCCTGATTCTCTCCATTCGTGAAACCGACTATGTCATGGCCGCCCAGGCCGTAGGCGTCGAGGAGAGATGGATCATTATTCGTCACATCCTGCCCAATGTCGTGGCGCCAATCACCGTCGCCGCCAGCTTTGGCATCGCCGGCGCCATCCTCACCGAGGCCGGCCTCAGTTTTCTCGGCCTCGGCGTACAGGTACCGACCCCCAGCTGGGGCAATATGCTCAACGAGGCCCAGAATATCCAGATTATCGAGAACATGCCTTGGTTCTGGGTCCCGCCCGGCCTGATGATCACTATCTGCGTGCTTGCCATCAACTTCATCGGCGACGGCCTGAGGGACGCTCTCGACCCGCGCATGACCCTGGACTGACACGCCGGTCTCCCCTTAGGTTAGGCAACTAGCGAGAAATCTTTCAAATGACAGAGACCACGAACCACTGAAGTTCGGAGGAAAAGATGATTTTGACGCCGGAGCAGAAGGCAACTTTTTGGCGAGATGGCTTCTTGCCCTACCCCACTTTGCTCGACGCAGAGGAAGTAGCGCAACTGCAACAGTTGACCGAGGATATCGCCTACGGCCGTGTCGAAATCGCCGCCGACATCAAGGGGATTCCCATCCTTGAGAAAGAAGCGACGGTGGCACGCGGCGAAGTTCAGGCCGCCAGCCCGCTGGACGAATTGCGTAAAATCAACTTCCCCGCCTCCATCCACGAGAGCTTTCTCGCCATCGCAAAAAAGCCAAAAGTCGTCGACCTGATCGCCGAACTATTTGACGAGCCTGATATCAAATTGCTTGGGGATCAGATCTTTATGAAACCGCCCGGTCATGGCTCCGTCAAAGAGTACCACCAGGATTCGGCCTCATGGCCCTTCCTCATTCCCCAGAACCAAATCACCTGCTGGATCCCACTCGACGATGCCACGCTCGAAAACGGCTGCATCCGCTGCATCCCCGGCAGCCAGACTTTCGGCCTGCTCCAGGTGAAGCATCTACCGCAGTTATTGACCGAAGAGATGAAGGCGCGGGAGGTGCCTGTTCCCGTTCCAGCCGGCGGCTGCCTCCTCTTCCATAGCCTCAACCTGCACCATTCCAGCGCCAACACTTCCGCCAATCGCCGCCGCGCCTGGGCCCTGCACTACATGATGGCCAAAACAAGAGACCTCAGTACATCCGAAGAGGTCCATGTTGACTACATCTCGGTGCGGGGCAACTCCTACGCAGGGTATGTTTGATCGAACAGCCTACTGTGTCGCGCGTTGCCCACACCTTCCTTGTTCTCTTCGGCCTCATCGCATTGGCCGCAAGCTTGTGGGCCGTCTCCAACTATGTCACTTCGCTCGTCAGCGTCAGAAGTCTGGAGTTGGAGATAACCGATGTGCGCCCCAGCGAATCTGACAGAGCCCAGCTCGTCGTGCAGTTCAGGCTGCACAACCGATCGGAGTTGCCTGTCCGTATCAACAGCTACTTTTTTGACCTCCACCTGAACGGAACCCGCATCGGCGGCAGCTACAGCACCTGGCGCGACGACCAACCCGATGTGGACCGTTCCCTCTATGCCCGCGCTTCCACCATCGAAAGCACGCTCGCTCCTCACGGGAGCCTTGACATGGAGTTCCCGCTGCATATATTCGATCTAGATCGGATAATGGCCGCACACCAGGAGCATTCCTGGTCCGCAGAGGCTGGATTCCGGCTGATTCATCCCCACGGCCGAGATGAGCGCCTGGTGCGACTGCGGGCTGCCCAACAATGAACCTGATTCTTCGACAATCCATGGCCGTCATCGCCGCTGCCGCAATTCTGGCTTACATGGGACTTATCTCCCTTTCTCATCTGCGCGACTATGTCGCCTGGTCGGCCGATATGCTCGCGCTCAGCATCGTTGCCGCTCTGTGCGGGATGTTGCTGGCGCTGGCGGAAAGCAAAGCACTCCACTTGTTTCTGATTGCCTCTGTTGTGAGCCCGCTGCTTTTCGGCGGCTTCTGGGCCTATGCGACCTGGGGCGTGTTGGGCAACAGTATCCCGTTTGTCGACCTACTGTTTTCCGACCTCGTCCTTCTCTATGTGGTCCAACGCAGTTTCTTGCTGGTCGCACCCAGTATCGTGTTTGGACTGTTGGGCGTACTCAGCGTACAGTTACTCTTACCCAAAATCTTGCGCCGCTGAATGATTTCTCGTGACAGGCCGCCGCCATTCCTGATTATCAGTTTCCGATGCCCCTACCCGCAGAAAAACAGCAGACCACTGGCCAATTTATTTACGAGGAGATCCATCATGAGTCTGACAGCCGAACAGAAACAGTTTTTTGACGACAATGGCTATCTGCCCTACGGCCGCGTGCTGTCGGACGAAGAGGTCCAGGCCCTCCGCCAGCGCAGCGAAGACATCGCCGCCGGACGTCTCACCCACGTGCCCTCCCGCTACATTCAGTTCGAAGCCGCTTTCCGTGACGGCAAGGAGACTACCGACCCGCGTATCGACATGATCCGCAAGATGGTCTACCTCTGCTACCACGATGACCTCTTCGAGGCCGCCGCCAAAAACCCGGCGATCGTCGACGTAATCGCGGTCCTGCTCGGCCCCGATATCAAGTTCTACGCCGACCAGCTCATGATGAAACCCCGCTTCTACGGCACCGTCACCGACTGGCACCAGGACTCCGTCGCCTGGCCTATGTTTGCGCCCCAGAACCATGTCAGCTGTTGGGTCGCCCTCGACGACGCCACCGTCGACAACGGCTGCATGACCGTCATCCCCGGCAGCCACAAATGGGGGCCGATCGCCTCGGACTACAAGGACCGTTTCCTGTCTCTGCCGCATCTGGCCGACCCCGTCCCGGTTGAACTGAAAGCTGGCCACTGCATGTTCCATCATGGCCTCAACTTCCATCGCACCGAAGCCAACACAACCCCCAACCGCCGCCGCGGTCTCGCCCTCCACTACATCGACGCCCAGACAAGCTACCTCGGCATCGTCGACGAGGCGCATCGCGAACAGGTCGAAGGTACCCCACGCAAAGGCAACACGCCGTTCATGCACATTCGCGGCAAGGAGTTCCCGGGGCGCGTTTAACTGCAGCAGTCAATGGCCGGACGCCCGCGAATCGACTGAACTTCGACCCGATTCCACATCCACGAAAGGCTTACCATGTCCGATATCCTCCCCACCGCAACCCTCGGTCGTACCGGCCTGGAGGTCACTCGGCTTGGGTTTGGAGCCGCGCATCGACGGTCCATGACCGATGACGAAATGAATGCCCAGCTTAATGCCGTCCTCGATGCCGGCATCAACTTCATCGACACCGCCAACGACTACGGCAACAGCGAGGAGATGATCGGCCGCTTCCTTCGTCACCGTCGCGACGAGTATGTCCTCGCCACCAAGTGCGGCTGCCATCCCGATGGCCATATCTGGACCAGGGAGAACCTGTTCCGCGGCCTGCACGAAAGCCTGGAACGCATGCGCGTCGACTACGTTGACGTGATGCAGCTGCACAACCCTTCCGTGGCCGAATGTGAACAGGGAGACCTGGTCGAGACGCTGCAAGATATGCGCGCGCAGGGCAAAGTGCGCTGGATCGGCATGTCCACCACCCTGCCCCATCTGCCCACCTACCTCAGCTGGAATGTCTTTGACGCATACCAGATCCCCTATTCTGCCCTGGAGCGCGACCACGAGGACTTGCTGACCACAACCTCCAAAGCCGGCGCCGGTACCATCATCCGCGGCGGCGTAGCCCTCGGCAAGCCGGGCGCCGGTCTCGGCACATCGGAGCGCTGGCAGGCATATGAAAAGGCCGGGCTGGCCGACCTGCAGCAAGCGGACGAAAGCGAAACTTCGTTCATCCTGCGTTATACATTGACACATCCTGACGTCCATACCACTATCGTCGGTACCACCAATCCCAAGCACCTCGCAGAAAACGTGCAAGCCCTACTGGCTGGTCCACTGTCTCCGGACGTGTACGCCGAGGCCAAACAACGGCTTGATCGCATCGGAATGACACCGGCCTGAACGCCAGATCCAGGCGGCCCAGACCCAATGCCTGGCTGTGTCATGCGCTTCCTCCAGTGACTCTGCACTGACGGGAAAAGCGCACGACTTCGTACCAAAAAGGGAGCAGCCATGACCTCTCTGCACACTAGCTCCATAATCGATATCGGCTCCCGTCGCGAATTGATGGTCGACGATCATCTCATCGCAGCCACCACCCGCGACGCTGAACTGCGCCTCCACCGCCCCGTGCCACAAGAAATCGCCATCGAAACGGACGCGCCATGGGAGGGCAACGCCTCCGGCTACGTAACCGTCTTCCAGGACGATGACCGCTATCTTATGTACTACCGCGGCTGGCACTTTACCATCGACTCCGGGTCACTGGAATTTGCCCACCCCGAAGTCGTCTGCGTGGCCGAAAGCAGTGACGGCATCCACTGGAGCAAACCGGACCTCGGCCTCGTCGAGTACGATGGGTCGCGCCACAACAACATCATCCTCGATGCCCGCGACGACTCCAGCCCCGCCATCAACTTCGCGCCGTTCAAGGACCCCAATCCCGATGCGCCGCCCGCGCAAAGATATAAGGCGTTCGCCAACAACAGAGGATACAAAGGCCTTTTCGCGCTCAGCTCACCCGACGGCCTCCACTGGACGCAAATGCACGACGAACCGGTGATCACCGAGGGCTATTTCGATTCCCAAAACCTTGCCTTCTGGGACGCGGAGCGCGGCGAATATCGTGACTACCATCGCGATTTTCGCCACGGCCGCGACATCATGACCTGTGTCTCGCCCGATTTTCTCAACTGGAGCGAGCCGGTCTTCATCGATTACAACCCCACCCGTATCGCCGAACTGTACACGAATCAGATCGCGCCCTACTACCGCGCACCCCACCTGTTTGTCGGCTTCCCCGCCCGCTACGTCGAGCGCCCCTGGTCGCCTGCCATCGAGGACCTGCCCGAACAGGAGCATCGCCGCCACCGCGCAGACACCCAGGAACGCCACGGCGCCGCCGTGACCGACGGCCTCTTCATGAGCAGCCGCGACGGACTTGAATTCAACATCTGGCCCGAGGCATTCATCCGCCCGGGACTGCGACCACAGGACAATTGGACCTACGGCGACAACTACCAGAATTGGGGACTCGTCACCACCCGCTCCCAATTCGACGGCGCGCCCGATGAGCTCTCAATGTATGTCAGCGAAGGCTACTGGCGCGGGCAGAGCCTGAGCCAGCGCCGCTACACGCTCCGCATGGACGGCTTCGTTTCCCTCCACGCGCCCCCCAGCGGCGGCGAGATGATCACCAGGCCTATCAGGTTCACAGGCAGCAACCTGGAGCTGAACTTCTCCGCCTCAGCCGCCGGCAGCGTCCGCGTCGAGATTCTGCATGGACAGGTCGATCTGGCAGTCGAGGGCTACAGTATGTCCGACTGCATCGAACTCCTTGGGGACGACCTCGATCGCACCGTGCGCTGGACACAGGGCCCGGACGTCAGCCCACTAAGTGGTGAACTGGTTCGTCTGCGCTTCGCGCTGCATGACGCCGACGTCTACGCCTTCCAATTCGTCGAGTAAGGCAATCCCGTCACAAACACGCCGAGCGGACCGCCGCCCCTGCAGGAGCTTTCGATGGAAATACGACGTTATCGACCGTCCGATCTGGAAACACTGAAGACCATCACCGCCATCTGCTTCGACGGCGTCTCCATCGACCAGAATATCGAGCGCTTCTACGGTCTAGTCCACGGCAAAGACTGGCGCTGGCGCAAAAAACGGCACATCGACGACGACGCCGATATCAACGCAGCCGGTATTCTCGTCGCCGAAGTCGATGGCCGGATCGTTGGCTACGTCACCACACGCGTCGATAAGGCCGCTGGCATCGGCGGCATCCCTAACTTTGCCGTCCTGCCCGAATTCCAGCAGCGCGGCATCGGCCACCGCCTGCTCGAAGAGGCCGTCGCCTATTTCGCCGCCGAAGGCCTGTCCTACGCCCGCATCGAGACGCTGGACCAGAATGACGTCGGCGCACACTTCTACCCCGACTTCGGCTTCCGGGAAGTGGCCCGCCAGATCCACTACATCATGCCCATCGCCGCAGACGACCAATAGACGCCGTCCTACCCAATTCCTAGTACGCAACGCAGTTCCAGGAGCGCAAAAATGTCAAAAGCCAAAGTCAGAGTCGGAATCGTCGGCGCCGGACCGATCGGCGGCTTGGGGGGCAGACCCTTCTCCCACGCGGCCGGCTACCGCCGCTGCGAAGACGCCGAACTGGTCGCCATCGCCGACATCGACCCGCAGCGACTCCAGCAGTTCGGCGATGAATGGGAGATCGAGCCCGAACACCGCTATCCCACCGCCGTCGACATGTACGAAAAGGCCCGCCTCGATATCGTAGATGTCACAACAAACACGCTCTACCATCACCATCCCGTCATCGAAGCCGCCGAAGCCGGCATCAAAGTGATCATGGTAGAGAAGCCGCTCGCCACCAGCGTGGCCTGGGGTCGCAAGATGGTAGCCGCCTGCGACCGCAGTGGCTCCCGTCTCATAACCGAGCATACGCGCCGCTTTCTCCCCCACTACCAGCGCCTCAAACGCATGATCGACGAGGGCGCCGTTGGCCGCGTCAAGACCATCACCTACGAAGGCTGCCGGCCGCTCCTCACAAACGGCACCCACACCGTCGACTATGCCTTCTACTTCACGTCCGCGCAGCCGCAACTCGTTTCCGGCTACCTCAACACGGAGACCGTGGCCGACCCTGGCGGCGGCGGCATGATCGCCTGCTCCGATGGCGTCGTCATTTTCATCGATTGCATCGCCGAACGCAGGGAGCATCTGGGGTACACTACAATTGCCGGCACCGAAGGCCGCGTCCATTTCTGCGAGCGTCGCGGCCTCTGGGAATATGGCCCCCTTGTCGAAGCCGACGAAGGCTACGGAACACGCTACGAATTTCAGCCTATCCCCGACATGCCGACCGAGTTCAAGCTCGACGACTACTTCTATTCCGCCACCCGCGAAAGCATCGACTGTCTGCTTGAAGATCGGGAAAGCGTTTCGACAGGACGCGACGGCCTCAAAGTACTCGAAGCCATCACCGCCATCCACATCTCCCACAAGACAGGCACACAGGTTCGTCTCCCCCTCGCTCCCGGCCTGGACGAACTCGAAATCCGCTCGACCGGCGAGTAACCGCGGCATCTGCAAACCGTGAATTACTCTCGGCCGCTAACCACAAATCACAGGAGTCCTAGAAATTTCGATGCCAGCAAACTATCGGGCCGGAATCATCGGCCACACCGGACGCGGCAACTACGGTCACGGTCTGGATACAGCCTATCAGGGGTTGCCCAATGTCGAAGTAGTCGCCGTCGCCGACCCGGACGCAGAGGGGCGCGCCGCCGCCGCACAGCGCACCGGCGCCTCCCACAGCTTCGCCGACTATCACGAAATGCTGTCGCAAATGGAGTTGGACCTCGTCAACGTCTGTCCGCGTTGGATTGACCAACATGCGGAGATGGTCATCGCCTGCGCCGAAGCCGGCGTCAAGGGCATATTCAGCGAAAAACCCTTCGCCCGCACTCTCGCCGAAGCCGATGCCATGCTCGCCGCCTGCGAACGGCACAACACCAGGCTCGCCGTCGCCCACCGCCGCGCCAACCCCTACGAGCTGCATGCTAAGCAACTCATCGACAACGGCCTCATCGGCGATGTCCAGATGATCCGCCGCCACGGCAAAGCCGACCGCCGCGCCGGCGCCATGGACCTCATCGTCCTCGGCACCCATCTCCTCGACGACATCCGTTTCTTAGCCGCTTCCGAAGTGCTCTGGGCCCACGCCCACGTCACACAGGATGGCCGCGAACTCACTTCGGCCGACATCCATGAAGGTGACGAAGGCGTCGGCCTGATCGCCGGCAATGGGCTCGCCGCCTACTTCGTCTTCCAGAACGGCGTAACCGCCCATCTCGACTCCTACCGCAGCGATGACAACGATACCCGCGAACGGGTCAACTGGCTCGGCCTTGAGATCCACGGCTCAGCCGGCATCCTCTCGCTGCGTACCGCGCCCTTGGGCGAACTCTACCACTACCCCTACCGCCAGTGGCTCCCCGGTGACAGAGACGGCTCTTGGGAACGCATCACGCTGCCCGAATGGGACCTGAACGCAGACGGCCAGCCGCGTTCCGTTTCCGAAAAATTCCAACTGAACAACCGCGTCTTCGTCGAAGAACTGATCCGCGCCATTGAGGAAGACCGCCAGGTATCCGCCGTGACCAATGGTCATGATGCCCGCGCTGTCCTTGAGATGATCATGGCTATCCACGAGTCGCAACGCGTGCGCGGCCGCGTCGAATTCCCGCTCAAAAACCGCGAGAATCCTTACGCACTCTGGCTTGAAAAAGAGGATTGAGGACTACAGTGACCGGTGACGAGTAGCCCATTGCTATCACAACACAACTGCCAACAGGCATCAGCAAGTAGGGGGAGAAAATGTCCGCGACCAATCAAACCAGTGACAAGACATACCGGGCCGGCATCATCGGCCTGACCGGCATCGGCCAGGCCCCGCCGCGCTATGACCTATGGGCGACGCGCCATCCGCAACCCCACTCGCACGCAGCCGCATACGCCGCTCATCCACGTGCCGAAGTGGTCGCCGTCTGTGAACTGGTGCCCGAGCTACTGACCCGATATGAAGAAAACTGGGGCCCAGCCGCGCACTACAGCGACTACCGCGCCATGATTGAACAGGAGAATCTCGATATCCTCAGCGTCGTCACCTCCGACCACCTCCACGCCCAAATGGTCGTCGACGCCGCAGAGGCCGGCGTCCCCGCAGTCTACTGCGAAAAGCCCCTGGCCACGACCCTCGCCGACGCAGACCGCATGTTGGCCGCGGTGGAAAAGAACGGCACCCATATATGCGTCAACCATGGCCGACGCTGGGATCCCTTCTGGCGCCAGGCCCTTGCTATCATCGAAGAAGGACGAATCGGCTCCCTTACCCGCATAGGCGCCCATCTTGGCGGCGAACGCGCCATGCTCTTTCGCAACGGCACCCATCTCGTCGACACCGTCTGCATGTATGCCGACGCCGCGCCCGACTGGCTCATAGGCGGCATGGAGGAGGGCTACGAGGACCGCACCGAATACCTCGGCGACGGCGGCCACGACCCCAAAACCGATCCCGGCGCCTCCGCCTTTCTCCATTTCACCAACGGCGTGCGCGCCCACATCGAAGTATCGCAGAGGACACTGGTCAACTTCGAGCTCGACCTCCTCTGCACCAAGGGCCGCATTCGCATCAGCAACACCGAAGCCGTTGTCTACCTGACTTCGACGGAGAATCCCCACGAAGTCACCAGCCGCCAGCTCGGCGGAACCGTAGACTACGGCAGCGGCATGGTCAACGCCGTCGACGAACTGATCAACTTGATGGAAAATGGCGGCGAAAGCATCTCCAGCGGCCAGCGCGCGCTCCACAGCCTGGAAATCATGATCGCAATCATGCGCTCCCAGGCCAAAGGCGTCGAGAAAATCCACTGGCCCCTCACGCGGGATTGACTCATTCGGCAAAGTTGCAAAATCAGATACTGCATATGGGCGGTCGGCCGCAAGCGGCCTCCCTTGTGCAGGGGCTGCGCCCCCGCAACGCCCCGCCCTGGCTAGCCACCGTGTTTACTCTTCCCCAGCAACGTGTCTAGCCCACAGTATCTTCCCCCCAAGCCGCTTCTCGCCACTGACCACTGACCACTTTCCCTATCCCTTTCCCACTTCCTCCGCAAAAGCCCGCGCCTGCGCCACCATTCCCACCTCCACCATCTGGTCCCAGGCCGACATCAGCTTCCGCGTGACCGGACCCGGTTCTCCCGTGCCCACTTCATGTCCGTTAAAGCGCGTCGCCGGCATGATCGTAAAGGGCGTAGAAGTGAAGAACGCCTCGTCCGCGGTCATCACGTCGTATGGCTCCAGATTGCACTCCCGGCACGGCAGCCCCAGACTTTCTGCAAGCTCCAGAACCGACTGCCGCGTTACGCCGCGCAAAATGTTGCGCGGCTCCGCTGTCAGCAGGCCGCCGTCCTTGACTACGAAAAAGTTCGACCCTGTGCCCTCCGTCAGGAATCCGTCCTCGTCCGTCAACAGGGCCCACGCCTCCGGATCCACCTTCTGCGCCTGCAAATTGGCAATTTGGTAATAGATCCGGCTACGGTTCTTGATCTTGGGGTCGAGCAGCCGCGCAGGCACCGAACGCTGCGCGGGGATGACCGCATGGACTCCCTTTATATAAGCGTCGGCAAACGCGGCCAGATGCCACGTCAGCGGCCAGCAGTTGATCGTAACCGTCGGCTTCACGCCCCCTTCGAAGACCGATTCGTAAAGTCCCATCGGTCCCCGCGAGACATTGTGTACGATCTGAAAGTCCCTGCCGTCCGCGAAGCAGGATCGGTTCCTCTCGATCGTTTCCAGCGTCGCCGCCTCCATCCCGTCCGCCGTCAACCCGCAATCGATCTCCAGAGTTCGCAGCCCAACATAGAGCCGCTCGATATGGTCCCGCAGGCGAAACGGCTGCCCGTTGAACGTACGCGTCGTCTCGAATATCACGTCGCCGTACATGAGCGCAGAATCGAAGATCGAGAAGCCCGCCTCGCTCTCGGCTACAAACTTTCCGCTGACGTAAACTGTGCGCTGCCTACTCATAGCCACTCTCCTCTGGCATAGTTCTGTGGCCGTTGGCCGTCGAAAATTTCCTGTTGGAATCAGAATGCATATGATTGTACACTTGACCCAGAACTTCTGTCTATCGGCGTATCGCCACCTCAAAAAGGAAACTCGCGTGACAAAGGGACAACGCTTGGTTCTCACACCTGCCGGCCAAATCGAAATCGAAGAGTTCGAAGTTCCTGCTCCGGCGTCCAATCAACTGCTTGTGCGCACCCACCTAACCCAGGTCAGCGCCGGCTCGGAAATGAATGGCATCCGCCGCCGCCGCGCAGCCAGCCCCGAAGAGCAGGCCACCTTCGCCCCCGCCGGCTTGGGCTACACCGCCATCGGCGTCGTCGAAGCCGCTGGCAGCGAGATCGACCAGGTCGCCGTCGGCGATCGCGTCCTCTGTAGCGGCAACCATGCCACCCACTGGCTAGTGACACCCGAACTTGAAGCCAACGACGTCGCCATACCCCAACAGTATAGGGTCCATAAATTGCCCGACGACCTGACCGATGTCGAAATCGCCTTCTGCGTTCTCGGCGATGTCGCACTGCACGGCGTGCGCCGCGCCCAGATCCAGATCGGTGAATCGGTCGCCGTCCACGGGCTCGGTGTAGTGGGCCTGATGGCTCTGCAACTCTGCCGCCTCGTCGGCGCCCACCCTCTCATCGGAGTCGATCTTATCAAGGAGCGGCTGGACCTCGCCGGCCAGCTCGGCGCCTCCCACCAGATCGACGCCTCCAGCCAGGACGTCGTCGCCGAAATCCGCGCCCACACCCAACTGCCCTGGCGCTGGCGCGGCGCGCTGCCCAGCATGCTGCCCGGCAGCGGCGCCGAAGTGCAAATCCATACCACCTCCTTTATCGGCAACTACCCCACCATGATCAAAGCCGCAGCCGATCGCGGCCGCATCATCCTCGTCGGCGCCACCAGCGGCTCTGTCGCCATCGAATCCGACGAGCTCTTCCGCCGGGAAATCATCATGACCGGCTCCTACCAGACCGGCATGAGCGACACGCACCCCTACTGGCCCTGGACACGCCCCCGCAACCAGCACGTGATCCTCGACCTCATTCGCCGCGACCAGCTCCAGATCGAACCGCTCGTCAGCCATGTCGCGCCCTACACAGACGCGCCCCAGCTGTTCGATCGCATGATGACCGGCCACGAAGGTTGGCTTAGCGTCTTCTTTACTTGGAATTGATAACCCCTGCGGCCGGAAAATGCACGAGCCGTTTGCAACAAGTCGCCAGCCACGGAGGCCGACATGATCGACTTTCCCCGCTCCTTCTTCACCTGGAAAACCTTCCCCGTGCAGGATGATCCCTACTACAAGTACGCCGGCGGTTTCATCGGCAAGCAAGGCGACGTGCGCCATGTGCGCTTCAACCTTGAGTCCAGCTGTACCATCTCTGACGCCAGTGGCAGCGCCTTGGCGGAACTGTTCGTCGGCGCCCCCTGCCGCACCGAATATACCATCCCCCGCGACAATTTTTTCCAGATTCCCAGCAGTGAATTTCGCATGGCCTTCAGCCGCACGCATCGGATCCCAATAGCCAAACGTCCCAGCAGCGAGACCGAGCCCGTAACCGCGCAAGAGCTTAGCGCATCCTTTCATGACCATGACATCAGTCTAAAAGAATTCCCCCATCCAATTGAACTGCGCGCCAGCGAGCCGTTGATCGAGTCCACCCTGGCAAATGCCCTGCTCAACGCCCGCTGCACCTACCGCGACCAACCGACCGGTCTGCACGTCACCGTCGAATATCCCGTCGATCTGATCAACGTCAATCGCGAGGATCCCGCCTTCCAGGTCTGTACCGGCCCCCTGATCCTGCCCGACATGGCCACCTGGAATGGCCGCGGCGTTGACCGCGTCTTCCTCGCCCAAACTGCCTTCACCGCCTTCGACTACGTCGAGTTTATCCTGCGCCGCGAAGTGGCCGCAGACCCCGAGGAACACGTCTGGCTCCACAAAGTAGAGGGCCGCGACCGGTTGGAACTGCACGACCCGGACAACAAGCCGCCGGGCTATCCCCCTCAGAGACCTTCACCAACCGTCTACCACGAAGTGTGGGCGCTGCCCTCTACCAACACAATCCTGCGCGCCCCAAATCTCTGACCCAGCAACCAGCCCCAACTGCCTTTACTGACCACCGATCAATAACCACCGACCACTGCAGTTCCAATGGGTGACAACTATGACCAACACAGCTGCTGGAAATACCGAGCCGATCGATATCGGCACGCGTCTTGAACCCCTGATCGACGACTTCCTGATCGCGGAACTCGGTGACAGCCTCGATTTGCGCATGCATCCCCCGGTCAAACGCGAGGTGGTCTTGAAGACCGACGAGCCCTGGGAGGGCAACGCCTGTCTCTACCGCACAGTATTCCAGGACCACGACGGGCGCGTTCGCATGTACTACGGCGCCTGGCAGTATGATATGGGCGGTGGCCAGATGAACTACCCCCACGCCTACTACCTCTGCTATGCCGAAAGCAGCCGCGGCAAGCGCTGGAGCAAACCCTCCCTCAATCTGGTGCAATACAAGGGCAGCAGCCGCAACAACATCGTTCTCTCCCCCGAGAGCTACCCCGACATCGAGATCAGCGCCGGCGACACCGCCATCTTCCCCGATACCAACCCGGCCTCCCAGGAGGGAGCCGAGTACAAAGCCCTCGTCCCCGGCAAAACGCCGCGCGCGCTTTATGCCCTCCAGTCCTCAGACGCCTTCAACTTCTCATTCATGCTGCGAGAGAACGAAGACACGCCCGAACCCGTTATTACCGAGGGCTACTTCGATTCCCTGAATCTGGCCTTCTATGATGAATACCGCGGCGAATACCGCGCCTACTTCCGCGACTTTGACGGCGACGTGCCCCATGGCGTGCGCGGCATCAAGACCGCAACCTCCCCCGACTTTCTGAACTGGTCCCAACCAAAGTGGCTCGACTACGGCGACAGCCCGGAGCAGCCTCTCTACACCAATCAGATCAAGCCCTACGCCCGCGCGCCCCACATCCTCTTCGGCTTCCCCATGCGCTACATCGACAGAGGCTGGGTCGCCCAGACCGACCACCTGCCTGGCCTCGACCTGCGCCGCGCCCGCAGCGAAGTCCATCCCCGCTACGGCTCCGTAGTCACCGACGGCCTCTTCATGTCCAGCCGCGACGGCGTAAACTTCAAGCGCTGGGGCGAAGCATACATCCGCCCCGGCCCCAATGTCGTCGACAGCTGGGTCTACGGTGACAACAACATCGCCTGGGGCCTTATCGAAACCGAGGCCGATTCGCCCAGCGCACCGCCCGAGCTCTCCCTCTACGTCACCGAAGGCTACTGGGCCGGCCGCAGCACGAACGTCCGCCGCTACACCACCCGTCTCGACGGCTTCGTATCCCTCCATGCGCCATTGTCCGGCAGCGCCTGCCTAACCAAGCCGCTCATCTTCTCAGGCCGCCGTCTCTACCTCAACTTCGCAACCTCCGCCGCCGGCAGCCTGCGCGTAGAAATTCAGGATCACGAGGGAAACCCCATCCCCGGCTACGCCCTCGAAGATAGCGACGAGCTCTTCGGCGACTCCATCCGCCGACCCGCCCAATGGAACGCCGGCAGCGACCTCAGCAAGCTGTCAGGCCGTCCCATCCGCATCCGCTTCGTCCTCAAAGACGCCGATCTCTACTCGATTCAGTTCGGCGAGTGACAGGCCAGCCTCTCCATCCGGGAGAAAGATGCTCCTCGCGACCCTTCGTGGATATAGGAAAGGTGTTCTCCGTGACCCCCAGTGGCCCTCCGTGGCTAAAAAAGGTGTTCTTCGTAACCTGCCGACAAGATATCGACCATCTGTCAGGAGAATCTAAATGCACATTTCCGAACTGGACGTCACCAACCTGGAGCGAGGAGCAAAAAGCGCCAGCTGGCTGAACCTCTCACCGCGCGTCGAAGGCGGCTGGTGGCAGCTCCCGCTACTCACCGTAACCGGATCCGAACCCGGACCCACCCTCGTCGTCTTCGCAGGAGTCCATGGCGACGAGTACGAGGGCGTCGAAGCCATCCCCCGCATAGCAGAACAAGTCGACCCCGCCCACCTGCATGGCACACTGCTCATGGTCCCTGTCTGTAACATGGCCGCCTACGCAACCGCCACTCGCAACAGCCCTATCGACGGCCTCAACTTGGCACGCGTCTTTCCCGGCTCTGAAACCGGAACCCTGACCCAGTGCATCGCCCACTGGCTCACCGTCAAGTTCATCAGCGCAGCCGACTTCTTCATCGACCTCCACAGCGCCGGCGTCGTCGGCGACATCCCCACGTTGGCCGGCTATCTCCACAACGATGAAGACGTAGGTCAGCGCTCCCTCGCGGCAGCCCGCGTCTTCGGCGCGCCCGTCCTTTGGGGCCATCCACCGCCCGTTCCGCCCGGCCGCACCATCTCCACTGCCATCGACCTGGGCGTGCCCTGCCTCTACACCGAAGCCGCCGGCGCCGGCCGCGCCCGCCCGCAGGACGTAGCCTGTTTCACGAACGGCGTCCTCAACGTAATGCACCACCTCGACATGCTCACAGGCGATCCCGCCGCCGTCCCGCCTCCCCAGCACCTCGTGGGCGACGGCAACATGGACGAAGTCATGTCCGCCCCCTTCGCCGGCTACTTCCGCCCTCACGTCGAACTGCTGCAGGAAGTCAAAACGGGCCAGCTCGTCGGGACAGTCCACGACCCCCTCGGCAGCGTCCTCGCCGAACTGCACGCAGAGAAGGACGGCATCGTCATCATGCGCCGCGGCGTCCATCGCGTCCACAGCGGGGACGGCCTAATCCACCTTACCGGCCGCGCCGAAGAATAGCACAAAAAAAGTGGTTAGCAGCCCCTCCGGCCACTAACCACTATTCACTGCTGTTCGCCGTTCACTAAGAACTGAAAACTGACTACTAAAAACTGAACTCCCCTACCAACCCAGCGCGTACCCATCCCGCCGCGGGTCCGCGCCCCCCATGAACCCGCCATTCTCAGGATCGACCATAATGCCTTGGCCTCCCCCTACTTCGGCGTTCCACGGTCCCAGCCGGTTGATCCGGTGGCCCATCTGCGTCAACTCCAGCAGCACATCTTCCCCAATCCGCGTCTCAACATCAATAACCGTCCCCGGCGACGTCGACTTCACTCGTGCCGCCTCGATCGCGGCCTGTATGTTCATATCATGATCAATGACGTTCATGATCATCTGCGGCGTCGTCTGCAGAATGCCGTAGCTGCCCGGCGTGCCGATCAAAAACCGCAGCCCCTGCTCATCCCACACCTGCGCCGGCGACATGCACATCTCGATCTTGCGGCCTGGCTCAACCGCGTTCGGGCTCTGCGGATCACTGTCCATCCAGTTAAGAAAATTGTTCAGCGCAATCCCCGTGCCCGGTATCACCACTGCCGACCCAAAACCTGCTCCCAGGCTCTGCGTCACCCCTACCGCATTGCCGTCCGCGTCGATGGCGCTGAAATGCGTCGTGCATTCGGTCAGCATCCAGCGCCGCGGGTCCCCTGCCAGCACCTCATCCGCCATCTTCACCGACGTATAGCGCTCACCGCCGGACGGCCGGGCCTGCGGGCCGATTTCAGCGCGCCGCTTGGCCGCATACTCCTTCGAGAGCAAACCCGTCGTAGGCGGACTGTCGACACCAGCATATTCGGCCCTGTCAACCTGCGCCAACTTGGCCGCTTCGATAAAACGATGGATTGTCGCCGCGCGGTTATGGCCCATCTCCGCCACGTCGAAGCCCTCCATTATATTGAGCGTCTCCAGATACTGGACTGCCTGGCAAGGCGGCGGCGGCGCAAACACCCGCATACCTCGGTACGACACCGAGATCGGCTCCTGCCACTCGACCGCAAAATCCTCTAGATCGCGGTGCGTGATCAAGCCCCCGTTCTCTTCCATGTAACGGACCAGCCTGTCGGCAAACTCGCCTCGATAGAAATAGTCGGCGCCGCCCTCGGCGATCGCGCGCATACTCTTCGCCAGGTCCGGCTGCGTCATTATCTCGCCCGCCACCGGAGCCCGGCCATGCGGAAGATAGGTCTCCGCTGTCGACGGATACTTCAGCATCTCCGGCACGTTGAAATCCGTGAACTCAGCGTTCTTCACCGTCAGCGGAAAGCCCTGCTCCGCATATTCGATCGCCGGCCCGAAAACCGTCGCCGCATCCATCTTCCCATACCGCTCCAGTGCCGCCAGCCAGCCCCCGCACGACCCGGGAACCAGCGGCGACCGCGGCCCCCGCGCACGGCTCTCCGCATCGCCTACCTCTTCAAACGTTGCCCCGTACGGCGAGCGGCCCATATAGTCCAGAACTGTATGTTCCCGCTCCCGCGCGGAGTAGATATGCATATACCCGTCACCGCCCAGTCCCGACATATAGGGCTCGACCACATTCAGCGCCGCCGCCACCGCCACAATCGCATCAATTGCATTGCCGCCTTCCATCAGAATGCGCACGCCCGCCAGCGAGGCCAGTGGATGCGCCGACGCGATCATGCCCCGTCGCCCTGTGACCGTTGAGCGATGGACAATTCCCTTGGCAGAAAAGGACATCAGTATTCTCCTTGAAATTTCAGTGTTTTGTTATCAGCGAAAAGTGTATGGCAACCGCTCTTGTCGTCAGCCAATAGCGTACTATTCCTCCCAGATCAGCAGCACGCCCATCGCCTCCGACAGCCGCGCATACAGCAGGTCGAACGCGTTTTTGGCCTCCTGATAGGGGAACCGGTGGCTGATCAGAGGCTCGACGCGTATCCGCCCAGCCTGCACTAACTCGATGGTTCGGTTCAGCAGGACTTCAGGCGGATCTTCACCGTAATAGCCGCCTATCAGACGCCTCCGCTGAATCTTGCCGGCGTCCAGCGGCAATGGCTGCCCGTGATAGAGACCGATCAAATGCAGCGTACCCCCGTCGCACACCATCTCTTGGGCCTGCGCAAACGACTTCAACCCCGGCTCGCCGCCGACACATTCGAACACAATATCCGCACCGCGCCCGTCCGTCAGCTCCATCACCCGCTCCACCGGATCCGTCTCCGTAACGTCGATCACGTGGTCCGCACCGTATTCGCGGGCCAGCTGACAGCGCTTCGCAATCGCATCCACGACAATGATTTGCTCACAAAGATGCTGCCGTGCCCCCTGAAGCACAAGATTGCCCACCAGCCCCTGCCCCATGATCACGAGTGTATGACCGGTCCGGATCCCCGGCGACTGCGCCCATGTAACGCCGCTCTTGGCCAGCGGCAAAAAAGTAGCCTCCTCAAACGAAATATCATCGGGCAGAGGCCACACGCGCGGCCCAATATTTGAGTCGACTGGTTGCACTACATACTGAGCATGCGGCGCCACCGCCATCACACGATCCCCCGGCTGGAACTTCTCCGCCGCCTCGCTACCCACCGCGTCAACCACGCCCGCCAGCGAGTAACCCATGATCGCCGGATTTATCGCCTCTTCATGCATATAGCGCCGCAGGATCTCCGACCCCCGGCTAATCAGGCTGACTTTGCTCCGCACCCGCACCTCCTGCGGCCCAACGGGCGGTATCGGAACCTCTTCCAGAACGATATTTCCAAATCCCTCGGGCTTGGTTACGCGTATCATGTTCTGCTCCTCGCTTTCCCGGAAATCGACACTGTTTGAAGGGCGCCTGCACAGGAGTGCATCCCAGCTTTCCAAAGCAAAAGTCATACTAGCACCAAAGAGACTTTCGCGTAAACGCCTCGATTCCATCCCCCGCCAGTGTCGGTAGGGGCGCCCCCTTGTGGGTGCCCTTGCACACACCCCATTCTGGACCGTACACCCTATCCAAACCGACTGGGATTGCGAACTCAAGAACAGATAGTGTAGAGTAGTCAAAACGCGAAAGCGATTCAAACCGGCAGGAGACCAACCCCATGCGCCGTCCCAATTTCCTCATAATCTACACCGACCAACAGCGCTGGGATGGCCTCGGCGCAAACGGAAATCCAGATATCCATACGCCCCATCTCGACAAACTGACGAGCGAGAGCGTCAACTTCGACCACTGCTTCGTGCAGAACCCCGTCTGCATGCCCAGCCGCCTCAGCTTTCTAACCGGGCAATATCCCTCCACCCTCGGCGTCACCCACATGGGCGTGCCCGTGCCGGAGGATACCGTCACCCTGCCCCGCCTCCTCGCCCCCTACGGCTACCGTTCCGCCAACATCGGCAAACTCCATTTCCAACCCCACGCCAACCGCGATCACCGTACCCATCACCCGCCCTACGGCTTCGACCATCTCGAGATCTCCGACGAGCCCGGCTCCTACGAAGACGCCTACCGCGCCTGGGTTCGCCGCCTTGCGCCAGACCAACTCGCCCATGTTAGTCTTGGCCAAGCGCCGATGGCCGAAGTATGGCAGGAGACCATGAAAATCGAAGACGGGATCGAACATCCGCCCGAACGCTTCCCCATAGAACCCCTCGCCTCCCGCTGCCGCGACGACTTGACCCACACCGCCTTCGTCGCCGAACAGTCGATCGAATTCATGTGCCAACAGTCCCAGACCGGCCAACCGTTCCTCTGCATTGCCGGCATCTACTCACCCCATTCCCCCTGGGTAGCGCCGCAACAGTACTTCGACCTCTACGATCCCGCCGCCCTCACCCTTCCCACTTTCCCACCGGAAGTGGAGGCGAAACGCGGGCCGCAAAACTATCCCGACGACGAGCTGCGCCTCGCCCACCAAGGCTACTACGGCCAGATAAGCGAAGTCGACCACCATGTCGGCCGCCTCCTCGCCGCCCTCGACGAGCTGGACATCGCCGACGACACCGTCGTCATCTTCACCTCCGACCATGGCGAATGGCTCGGCGAGCACCTGCGCTACGGCAAAGGCTACCCAGCCCACGACCAGTGCAGCCGCGTCCCTCTACTCATTCGCCCGACCGGCGATACCGTTGCCGCCCACCGGGATTCAGGCCTCACCGAGTCTCTCGACATCCTGCCCACCATCCTCGACCTGGCCGGGATCCAGAATCCGCCCCATCTGCAGGGCAGCTCCCTGCTGCCCCGTCTGTACGATGATGCGCCCGGCGGCACCTCCGCCCTGACCGAGCACACCGGCTGGAAATCACTCCGCACCGAGCGTTTTCGCTACCTTCTCCACACCGACGGCACCGAAAACCTTTATGATCTTTCAACCGAGTGGGGCGACTACCGCGACGTATCTCAAGACCCTGCCTACGCCCTGGACCTCGCCGCGTCTCGTCACGAACTGGGCCGCAAGCTCCTGGCCGCCGAGAGACCGCAACCGCGCGCATGGCCCTACTGAGGAACCCCCTGTGGGAGAAAGCATGTCCAGCAACAGTACGCAGTCAGTCCCCCAGCCAGCCGCCGAGACCTCTCCTCGCCGCGCCGGCACCCGTCCCCATCCCATCTGCCGCGCCAGCGACCTGCCCCCCGGCGAACGCAAAATCGTCGAAGTGCGCCGCCGCTCAATCGGCGTCTTCAACGTCCATGGCGAGTACTACGCCCTGCGCAGCCTGTGCCCCCACCAGGGCGCGCCCCTCTGCCGCGGCACCATCACTGGCACCGCCCGCTCCACCAACCCCGGCGAAATCATCTGGGAACGCGCCGGCCAGATCCTGCGCTGCCCCTGGCACGGCTGGGAATTTGACATCGCCACCGGCCAATCCGTATTCAACCCCCACCGCCTGCGCGTCCGCACCTACGACGTAACCGTCGAGCAGCCCGCGCAAGAAGAGGAAGATCCCTCGGTCGAAAGTTTCGAAGTAACCGTCGAAGACGGCTGGGTCGTCCTGCACGCCTAGCACAATGGATCAGAGAGGCACTTCCGATGATGGATAAAATTCTAACGAGATGGCGGAAAATCCCCTACCTCCACTCAATACTCATCTGGACCCTCGCAATCCTTCTTCTCGGAGACTGGCTTGGCGGCCCCTTTTTCCAAACCGACTTTCGCCTGCGATATTCCTTCATGTGCATTGCCGTCTCCGCGATATCCTTCACCCATGAACTGATCTACAAGCGCAAAACTCTCCGCGACGTACAGCTCTCGCTGGCTATCTTCACGCCCGTTATCGGCCTATCAATATGGCTATCCTTTGCCCTTTTCGACGCCGCCTCCTCCCTCAACTTCCTGCCCCTGGTCGTCGGCATGTTCATCGCCTTTGGCGGAGAACTCTACATCCGCAGGAAGCTTCGCAGATCATAACGACCTCGCCATCCTCTGGCTCCTTTTTCGTATCCCCTAAGTCTCCCAATGAAGAATCTTAGTATGGGCGGTCGGCCGCAAGCGGCCTCCCTTGTGCAGGGGCTGCGCCCCCGCAACGCCCCCCTCCAAAACCATTGCTCACCGACCCTACGCCGCGATGCCAGCAGCGCGGCTCAGTTAACGTGGCGGCTGCCAACCGAATGTGACATCAGATTACCCGGATCGCGGCGGGGTTGAAGGGCTGGTCCGGACAGATTCCGCAATTAGCAGGGCAAATGCATCCAACTGGGACAAATCCGCGTAGTGCTGGCTGAATCGGAAGGGATGCCCTTCGCGGGCTACTCTGGCGTCCGAATTCAGATACCATTGCCCTGTCTCCCGGCCGCCAGGATGCACAGTCGCCTGAGTAGGTGTAGAATACAGCGAATACGTCCGCTCTGCCGGCCGCCCGTCGCAACATGGGCCTAAGCACGGCGATCCGCCTTCCCATCCCAACACTCCACCCCACACGAGGATCAACCATGGCCGACCCAATCATCACCAAAATCGAAATCCACACCTATGAAAGCGAACGCGTAAATCTCGGCAAAGACTACAACGGCTTCAACCTTGTCTACGAGCCCGGCAGCCGCATCAAGTCCCAGGGCAGCATCCTCCGCATCGAAACCGACCAGGGCATCGTCGGCGAATACGCCGGCGGTGGCGGCGCCGATGCCGCAACCATTCCCACCTTTGCCCACTTTCTCATCGGCCGCAGCGCACTTCAGCGCGAACTGATCTACACCGAAGTCAAGCGCGCCCTGCGCCAGGTAGCCCGCATCGGCATGGCGCCCATCGACATCGCCCTCTGGGATATCGCCGGCAAGCTCTACGATCAACCCGTCTACAAACTGCTCGGCGGCTACAAAGACAGCATCCCCTGCTACGCCAGCACCTACCACGGCGACCATCAGCCCGACGGCCTCTCAACACCCGAAGCCTTCGCCGACTTTGCCGAACAGTGCCTCGAACTCGGCTATCCCGCCTTCAAAATCCACGGCTGGGGCCGGGCGCCCGTCAGCCAGGAAGTCGCCAACGTCCACGCCGTCGGCAAACGCGTCGGCGACAAAATGGACCTCATGCTCGACCCCGCCTGCGAACTCATAACCTTCGGCGACGCCGTCAAAGTCGGCTGGGCATGTGATGAAAACCGCTTCTTCTGGTACGAAGACCCCTACCGCGACGGCGGCATCTCCCAGTTCGCCCACCGCAAGCTGCGCCAGCTGATCAACACGCCCATCCTGCAGACCGAGCATGTCCGTTCTCTCGAGCCCCACATCGACTTCGCCCTCGCCGACGCCACCGACTACGTGCGCGGCGATATCGGCTACGACGGTATTACCGGCGTTATGAAGCTCGCCCACGCCTGCGAAGCCCTCGGCATCGATCTCGAATTCCACGGCCCCGGCCCCGCCCAACGTCAGTGCATGGCCGCCATCCGCAACACAAACTACTACGAAATGGGCCTGCTCCACCCCAAAGCCCCCGCCAGCCACGTGCCCGAACTGTACATCGACTACGTAGACGACCTCGAAGCCATCGACGCCAACGGCCACGTCCCCATCCCCCAAGGGCCCGGACTCGGCGTTGACATCAACTGGGATTGGGTAGAGCGAAATCGCGTGTCAGTGGTAGAATACGGCAACTGACAACGCAAAACGCAATCTCATACTGCAATTTCAAGAATCGGTAAACGCGCAGCCGAATTAGCTGCGTTCCCAGGAGGAACCTCTATGACTGTCGCCACTGCCCCCCAACTCTCGACCAATCAGCTACTGTCTGCGCTCGAAGGCGTGACCGCCATCCCCTGTGCGCCCTACCGTGCCGGCAGCATCGATTACGACGCACATCTGAAAAATGTCCGCTACCTGATGCAGACCAACAACCTGAGTGAAGGCCGCCCCCGCGTCCTTTCCATAGCCGGCACCAGCCCCATCCACCAGATGACTCGCGCCGAACAAGTTCGCATGGTCGACGTCACCACCCGCGCCATGGGCAATGAGGGCGTCTATGTGGCCGGCGTGATGCCCAGTCCCCTCGCCGATGCAAAGGACCTCATCGGCGAGCTCAACGGCCTCCAGCGTCCGCCCGACGCCTATCTGATCATGCCCCTCGCCGGCGTCTACGACCCCGACGGCATGTACAGCGAGTTTATGGCCTTCGGCGAAGAGGTTGACGACCGTTTTGGCGCCCGTCTCATATACTATTTCAAAGACAGCCGCGACCTCTCGCAGATGAGGCAGCTCTTCCGCGACTCCGAAGCCTTCGTTGGCGTCAAAGTAGGCACAAGCGAAGACGACGTCCAGCCGCTCGTGCAGGCCATCGGCGATAACGGCCTCGTCATCTGGGGCATCGGCGACCGCTGCACCCGCGCCTCCCAGCTCGGCACCAAGGGCCACACCTCCGGTATCGCCGTCGCCTACTCCAAGGCCTCCGACGCTATCAACAACGCCCAACGCGCCGGCGACCACGCCGAGTCGCAGCGCGTAGAAGACGCCATCTCCGCCCTCGAGGAGCTTCGCTTCCGCGACGGGCGCCGCTACAACTACTCAGCCGTCATCTCCGCCATGGCCCAGTGTGGCTTCGACGACATCGACGGCGGCGAAGGCGCGCCCTTCAACCCCCCCGTCCCTGCCGAGATCAGCCGCGAAGTAAAGGCCGCTATCGCCAACCTGGCGCAATACCACTAAAGTCTGGAGTCCTGCTATGGCATCCCAATCCCACCGCGGCCCGGACGCACCGTCTGTCCTGTTGATTTCAACCGACCACTGGCCCGCCCACCTCATGGGTGGCGCCGGCCATTCCGCTATCCGTACCCCGACCCTGGACAGCCTCGCCGGCGCCGGCGTCCGCTACACCAACGCCTATGCCGAGTGCCCCGTCTGCATCCCTGCCCGCCGCACCCTCATGACCGGCGCCACCACCCGTACGCACGGCGACCGCGTCTTCAAGGTGCAGGAGCCAATGCCGCAGTTGCCGACTGTCGCCCAGACCTTCCGCGACGCCGGCTACCAGGCCTATGCCGTCGGCAAGCTGCACGTCTTCCCCCAACGCGACCGCATCGGCTTCGACGACGTCATCCTCGCCGAGGAGGGCCGCCCCATCCTCGGCGCCATCGACGACTACGAGCTCTGGCTCGGCGAAGAGGGCCATCCCGGCCGCTCCTTCGCCCACGGCATGAGCAACAACGAATACAGCTACCGCCCTTGGCACCTGTCGGAAGAAACCCATGTCACCAACTGGGCTACCGACCAGATGTGCCGCATGATCCGCCGCCGTGATCCCACCCGTCCCGGCTTCTGGTTCCTATCCTACTGCCATCCCCACCCGCCCCTCGTTCCCCTCGAGTGGTACTATAATCTCTACCGCGACGTGGACATTCCACTCCCTAACCAGGCCGCCTGGTCACAGGACTTTGACAGCCTGCCCTACGCCCTGCAGATGATCCAGACGCGCTACGGCAATTCTTTCAGTGACGAGGAGCTTCGAGGAATCCATCGCGCCTTCTACGCGCTCTGTACCCATATCGACCACCAGCTGCGTCGCGTCATCGGCACCCTGCGCGAAGAGAGGCTGCTCGACAACACCATCATCTGCTTCACCAGCGACCACGGCGACATGCTCGGCCAGCATGGCCTCTGGGCCAAGCGCCTCTACTACGAGCAGTCCGCCAACATCCCTATGCTGCTCCTCGGCCCCGCCGGCGACGAGCGCACACCCGCCGGCACGCAAAATGACCGTCTCGTTGGCTGGCAGGATGTTATGCCTACCCTGCTCGACCTCGCCGGCATCCCAATTCCGGAGACCGTCGAAGGCTTGTCCATGGTCGGAGACGCACAGCGCCCTTATCTCTTCGGCGAAGTCGGCGAAGGAGCCATGGCCACCCGCATGATCCGGCAGGACCAGTACAAACTGATCTACTACCCAACCGGCAACCGTTTCCAACTCTTCGATCTGGACGCCGATCCCCAGGAGCTGCACGACCTGAGCGCGGACGAGAGCCACGCTTCCCTGCGTCAACAGATGGTAGCGCTGTTAATTGCGGAACTCTACGGAAACGATCTTGAGTGGCTGCAGGATGGCGAACTGGTCGGCCTGCCCGACAAGGAGTGGCAGCCCGTAAAAAACCGAGAACTCTCAGGACAGCGCGGTCTGCACTGGCCTCCGCCGCCTTTGGATCTTTCGGGCAAACAGGTAGGAATGCCAGGATGACGGCAGGGGCCGCGGGAATCCGGATAGAGCGGAAGGCCAGGTAATCGTTTGATGGCCTGCCTCAACGCGACGCCTAATCTTCGACCTGCAGCGCCCCTAAAGTAGACTCAACGTTAAGAAAAGAAAGGGACCCATCCCGTGTCTTCACCCCAACGCCGCTACGCCCTCGTCGGCACCGGCGGCCGCGCCAGAATGTACATCCACGCCATCCTCGGCGACTACGCCCAGTGGAATGAACTGGTCGCGCTCTGCGACCTCAGCCAGACGCGCATGGACTTCTACAACCAGCAGATCCAGGAGCGCTCCGGCAGCGGCCCCCTGCCCACCTACCACGCCGAAGACTTCGACCGCATGATCGCCGAAACAAAACCCGACGTCGTCATCGTCACCACCATGGACGCCACCCACCACCAATACATCTGCCGCGCCATGGAACTGGGCTGCGACGCCATCACCGAAAAACCGATGACCACCGACGACGCCAAAGCCCGCCAGATCTTCGATACCATCGAGAAAACGGGCCGCTCACTGCGCGTCACCTTCAACTACCGCTACGCGCCCCTGGCGACCACGGTGCGAGAGCTGATCATGCAGGGAGCAGTAGGCCGGCCTCGCCACGTCGACTTCTCCTGGGTACTGGACACCCGCCACGGCGCCGACTACTTTCGCCGCTGGCACCGCGAAAAAGACAAGTCCGGCGGGCTTCTCGTCCACAAGTCAACCCACCACTTCGACCTGATCAACTGGTGGATCGACTCCATCCCCCAGACCGTCTTTGCCCAAGGCGATCTCCTTTTCTACGGACGCGAGAACGCCGCCGCACGCGGCGAAACCTACAGCTACGACCGCTACACCGGCGAGGAGGCCGCTGCCGACGATCCCTTCGCCATGAGCCTCGAGTCCGACGAGACCCTCAAAAACCTCTACCTCAACGCCGAAGCTGACAGCGGCTACTTGCGCGATCGCAACGTCTTTGGCGACAACATCACCGCCGAAGACACAATGAGCGTCACCGCCCGCTATCGCAACGGCATCATCCTAAGCTATTCCCTGCTAGCCTACTGCCCCTGGGAAGGCTACCGCGCCGCCGTCACCGGCGACCGCGGCCGCATCGAAGTCGAGGCCATCGAGGCCGTCGGCCGCACATTCGTCGCAGGCCAGGAAGAGACCCTCCCCGAAGCCGCCAACCAGCTCCAGGACTTCGGCGGAAAGCATATCTGGGTCTTCCCTATGCACGGCGCGCCCTACGAGGTGGAGATCCCCGAAGGCGTCGGCGGACACGGCGGCGGCGACCGCGTAATGCTGGAGCAGATCTTCCATCCCGACCCGCCGGACGATCCCTTCGCCCGCGCCGCCACCCACATCGACGGCGCCGCCTCCATCCTGATGGGCATCGCCGCCAACCATTCCATCGCCACCGGTCAGCCCATCACCGTCGATGACCTCTTGAAACTGAGCACTGATCAAGCCTGAGCGCTCCCCAATTTCAGGGCGTGTCGCACAGGATCAAACAAGGAGACCATACATTGAGTGATTTTTCCGGACAGAACGTAACCGTAACCGGCGCCAGCAGCGGCTTCGGCGAAGCGATCGCGCTGAAATTCGCAGCCGCCGGCGCGCATGTGGCTATGATCGCCCGCCGCGAGGAGGTGCTCCGCGCCCTCGCCCAACGTATCGAGAACGACGGCGGCCGCGCCCTCGTATTCCCCTGCGATGTAGGCGACGAGGCCCAGATCCGCGCCACCGTCAAAAAGATCGACGCCGAGCTCGGCCCCATCCACGTGCTCGTCAACAACGCCGGCACCAACGTCACCAACCGCAGCATCGACGCCACCACCATGGAAGACTGGCGCGTCGTCGCCGACGTCAATCTCGTCAGCGCCTATCTCTTCACCAACCTGCTCATGCCACAGATGAAAGAGCGCGGCGCCGGCACCATCATCAACATCGGCTCCCGCGCCGCCAACTATCCCAGCCTCCTCTCCGGCGTCGCCTACAGCAGCGCCAAACTGGGCATGCATGCCCTCAATCGCGTCACCAATGAAGAGGGCAACCCGCACGGCGTGCGCGCCTGCATCATCAACCCCGGCGTCACCGCCACGCCCCTCCTCGACAGGCGGCCTGTCCCGCCCCCCCAGGAAGCCCGCAAGCTCATGATGCAGTCCGAAGATATCGCCGACACCGTCCTCTACGCCGCCGGCCTCCCCCTGCGCGCCAACGCCGAACGCATCGATCTCTACCCCACCAACACGGAGGTAGGCTGACCAACCAAGAATTCGTGGCCTTCACTCTGACAACAATGTGAATCAGGTAGGGGCGGTCTTTCCCCGGTACATTCCCGAGGACCCACAAGGACTAGAATCCTCGGAGTACTTGGCTTGCCTGGAGATTGATGGGCATTGAACCAAAATTGGCGCCCAAGTCTAAACTGAACCGAGGAGCTACCGCCTTCCTATGCTGCGCGTAGGCATCATCGGCACCGGTCGCATCAGCGACCTCCACGCCCTCGAATATCTCCGGAACGACCGCGCCCAAATCACAGCCGTCTGCGATATCGACAACGAGAGCGCCCAGCGCCGCGCAGCCGCCTGGAACGTGCCGCTCGCGGGCGTCTTCACCAACCATCACGACCTGCTCGCCCTACCCGACCTCGATCTCGTTGAGATCCTCCTGCCCCATCAACTCCACCACCCTGTGACCCTCGACGCTCTCGCCTCCGGCAAGCACGTCTCCGTCCAGAAACCAATGGCGCTCTCCCTCGCCCAGGCCGATGAGATGATCGCCGCCGCCGTGGCCGTCGATTGCACCTTACGTGTCTACGAAAACTTCGTCTTCTACCCGCCCGTCGTCCATGCCAAGGAGCTGATAGGAGCCGGCGAAATCGGCGACCCCCTCACCATCCGCATCAAGAGCAATGCCGGCTTCAGCCCCACCGCCTGGCACGTGCCCCTCTCCGCCTGGGCCTGGCGCTTCAACCCGGCAATCTGCGGCGGCGGCCCCCTTCTTTTCGACGACGGCCACCACAAATTCGCCCTCGCCTGGCACTTCATGGGGCTGGCCGAAGAGGTCCACGCCTGGATCGGCCAGCTGGAGCTGATGCCCGGCCGCGTCCTCGACACCCCCGCCATCGCCTCCTGGAAATTCCCCGGCAACCGCCTCGGCTCGCTCGAAGTCGTCTACTCGCCCCAACTCCAGATCGAGACCAGCTACTACGCCCAGGACGACCGCGTCGAAATCACAGGCACAAAGGGCGTCATCTGGATCAACGGCGGCCACGGCCGCCTCACCGACGCGCCCCCCGTAACCATCTCCCGCGACGGCCACACCCGCATCTTCGACGACATCCCCGCCGGCTGGGAACAGAGCTTCATCCACGCCAGCCGCCACCTCATCGACGCACTCCTCGACGGCGGCCCGCCAAGCCTGACCGGCCCCGAAGGCCGCACCATCCTGCGCTTCCTCCTCGCGGCCCAAGAGTCCGCAAGCACTGGCCAGTCCGTCCGCGTCTGACGCCTCGCAAACAATTCCTTAAGCTAACGGAATCCAGCTCCACCCGACGGTGGCGGAATATCAAACTACTGGTCCCCACAGTTGCATTCCCGATACTTTGCGAAAGGGAACGGGGTGGGAGTTGGAGTTGGCAATGAAGAAGAGCACAGGAGGCGCAAAGCCAATTGAAGAGAGGCGAAGGCGAAATCTGTGCGGCCTGCAGTAGAGGTGTTTGAGGAGATGGGAAACTGGAGTGAAAAGCGTCCACAGCCGACCGCATGGCTCTCCACTGGGAAGCAACTGTTGACAGAGGCCAGTCCCGGTTACGTCCGGGCCGGCATCCGCCTGCCCGACCCCAGTGGACATCCCTTGCCCGATGGACCAATTACCTGGTATGCGTCCGACAACGATTCAACACTAACGAACGCCAAACTTCTCCAGTGCCTCCTCATCCAGTTCAACACCAAGGCCCGGCTCCTGCGGGACCTTGAAGTAACCATCCTCGAATTCAAGAGGGCGAACAATCAGATCATCCACGCGCAGCATCTCTCCCACAATATCGCTGGACAGCGTCGTCGCCTTAGTCGCCGCGCATGCGTGGACGAGAGAGGCCTCCGAAATGCCCAGGCCGACGCCCGACCCATGCCAGACAGGGATACCCGCTGCCTCGGCTATCGCCGTGCCCTGCGTAAAATCGTTCAAGCTGCGGCCCAGGTTCAGGTAGTCACACGCCTCGCGCTTGACCGCGTTGATGACATCCTGATGATCGCCCAGGTGCAATGCAAGCGGAAAGTTCAGCTTCTCTCTGAGCAAAACGTACCAGTCCAAGTTGCTGCGCGAGACCGGATCCTCAAAGCATTCGATGTTAGCGAGATAGGGTTCCAGGCCTCGTGCGATTTCCAGGGCACGCGTCGGATGTCGCAGGTGCTGTCCCGCGTCAATGGTCACCTTCACGGCCGTGCCAACAGCCTTGTTGATGGCTGAAATGCGTTCCACCACGGGGTCGCCCACGTTGGCTTTCATCTTGAGCACGTCAATCCCCAGTTCTGCCGCCAGCCGGGCCCGCCTCGCCGCATCATCAGGCCACATCTGCCCGCTGCAAAGAGACCCGCGCACGCGGTCACGATACGCGCCCCCGAGTAACTGGTAGACCGGCAGCTCGAGTGCCTTGCCCACCAAGTCGTACAGTGCCATCTCATAGGCGTGATAAGCCCCGGCCGCCGGGTTCCATATGTCGCCGATCGGCAAATCCTGCCAGTTCAGGGCAAAAGGATCCTGCCCTGTAAATAACGGAGCATACTGGCGAATTGTGCTCTCTGCCAGGCCTTTGGGCGCCTCGCCCAGCCCGCTGAGACCACTGTCTGTGGTCATCCGCAGCAGCACGATAGGAAGGTCCCACCAGGAGCCGCTCCACCCTTCAATATTGGCGCTGTGCCAACTGACGGGGTGCAGCGGTACCCGCACGCGGAAGGTCTCGATCTCTGTAATTTTCATCTGAGTAACCTCCAAAACAACTATCTACTGGTTGACCTCGAATCTATCACGGCGCAAATCCACTGTCAACGGCAAAAGCCGCGTCGGGTCAAGGCAGTTGCAACTACAATTGGGCGCCAAAATGCAACTATTTGAGATGCCAAATGAGACCAAGAGCTTGTTTATTTCAAGAAAGCAGGAGAGACTCCTTTGTTCCAAATGCGAGATGTTCCGAAAGTTCGTGGTTTCAAATGTGATCCACATTAAATCTGAACGGCCGATCGTCCGGAAATTCGCCAAAAGAAAGTAATTATAAATGGGAATCGCTATCTGCCTGCTTAGTGTCGATGGTATACGGCCTAGATTCCGGACTGCAGTTGCCGAAAATCATCAGAATATCCGAGGGTGCGCCATGAATTCGTACAGTTTTCGGTGTTTTGCCCGGAACTGGACTCGATTCAGGTAGCTTCACGAGGTTCTGACCCAACAAGATGCAATCGCCCTGTCGTATTCCTCTGTTGTAGGCTCTATTCACTGTAAAGGACAAGGATCGCTTCGATGTCGCTGAGTCTTTTCAACATCCAGAAAGGGGCCACGATGACCTGTTGCGATTTGGGCGGCGCACGAAAATACTCATGGAACACAAACGGTAAAGACATAAGGGCAGACGTAACAGCGCCCCGCCATATCAGCCACCAATACTTTCTCAAGGGTTAGCCTTCTGGCGGTTCTTCAACTGTTCAATACTTCCGCAATCGGGGGAACGGCGCCATTGACGCCCCGCCCGTAGGGTCAATCCTTTCTTACATCTCTCTGATGTCCTAGCTTTGTTTCCACCATGCCCAATAACACTCGATTGGGAAATACCTCCTGATCGGTATCATACACCTCAGACCTGACCCCGTCTGATCCATACATACCGACCCATACCTCATGAATGCCGCTCGCCAGTTGAGAGGGCAACGTTACACTCCAATCACCAACACTCATGTCTCCCGGCTGCCAACGGCTCGCAGGAAAGCGCCCCTCCGCCAAAGGCTGATCAGAACCAGAAATAAATTTTCCGTCCGGACCGATTAGATGGACGAAGGCCGTCAAATCGGTCCTGCCATGATTCCTTGCTCGGAAGCACAACGTCACTGGCAGTACCTGCGCAGGCATTGCTTCCGGCAGAACACATCCGGCAAGAACGATCACATCATCGAAATTGACAGATGAGGGAGTCACATCATACGGTAATTTCGGTCCAACATCGATTTCGACCACGCCTACAACACGACTTTCCACAGACAGATCTCCTCCGCGAACGCTCAGAGTATTTCTTTCTCGACTCCCCTCCTCGACAAAGCCCGCATAGAACAGGGCCAACTTAGGAGAATCACGCTCAAACAAATGCCTCACCTCAACCAGATACCAATCCACATTGACCTCAAAGGTCGCCACAGAGACAAAGGCCACGTGCCCCGGCCCGGCTGCGTAGTCACATTTCCCAACTGCCTGTGCCAGTTGTCCAAAAACTTCACAACCAAATCATGAGCCCTATTCTGTGGAACTAAAGTACGCCAGTAGAACGCAACCGGGACGTCATCGCCAACTTGAAAACGGCCATCAGGTAATTGCACTGCCACCAACTCCACGCCATCACCTTACATCTTGGCAGCTGCACGAGCACCTGCCGGAAGAACATCGACAGCCTGGCGGTTGAGTCCATTGGGGGAAGGAAACAGGATCGTCAACGCAAACAGAGAGCATCCCCATAGAAACGCCAACGCCCCGAAGTATGCAAGGTAGCGAACGATCGATGGCACAAAAGAGACCACGAAACGCAGCCCGGTGGCCATCAACACTGCAAACGCGCTGAGTGCCGGGAAAATGAGCCGCCCATGCTCCGCTGCGCCTTAGGAAAGCCAGGACACCATCATTAGTGCCATGAGAAGCGTCCACAACGATGCCAAGCCGGTAATGAAAGTCGATTGAACATCTATTTCAGTGCTTCTACGCCCTGTCAACATTTTCCAGAGACGAATCCCAATTACGGCGACCCCAACCAGGCTGAGAGCGGACAAGACCGCAAACACAGAATATGTTCTAGTGGGTGTGGGCATACTGAACCAGCCAGACAAGCCCCAGAAAGACATTTGCATTCCCAGAAGCTCGCCCCAAGTTACTGACATGCTGCGCAATCCGTTGATTAGCAACAGATCCTTCATTCCGAACAGACCGCTGTACAATTGAAGATTGCGTTTATACCACCAGCCTGCGATGCCCATAACCGGGACGAAGACGAAAAGAAAATCTCACATTTAAGTGCTCCGCCTCCGGACCATAAACACAAGACCTGCTAGAATCAACAAGCCCAGTCCTTGTAACTTTGAGAGAGCAGCCAACCCCAACAACAGCCCCAACCCCACCAAATACCTACTGTCAGGCGGTCCGATTCGGGATAACATGACAAGAGTGGGAGCACTTTACGCTGTCACCAAGGAATCATTAGAGAATGAAACGGAGATAAAGAGGAACTGGGGATTCAAAGCAACCAGACCACTTGCCAGAATCTGCGAGAGATGGTCGGAAGGAAAAGATTGTTCTGACAGTGTAGAGGTGCATAAAACAGTCACTGCGCCCAGAAAGACATTTAGCCATCTTCCAAGATGGACAGCCAGATTCACCCCTTGCATCGGCCGGGATAAAGCGCTGTTGAGGGCAAAATACTTGTTGCCGGGATAGGAAGAACCACCAAGATTTGTCCTGGGATTACGAACACTTACAGTGTCAAAGCCCTATTGATCGACAGGAGACGTAACAGGGGCAGCCAGACCATAGAATAGAGGCGGTTGGGTGCCTTCCTGCTCCCAGGGTCCGTTCTTGTAGGGTTCCTGTACCGGGAGCCCATTGCCCGCGGCCAAATGCCGGGCAAAGGCATAGTGGTAGATTTCGTCGGGTGTCTCAAAGGAGGGGGACGACAATGCTATAAGCAACTCCAGTTCCAAGGAACAATGCCAAGAGTAAAGCAACCGCGATATCAGGGTTCACGCCGCCCATGATGTCCAAAATGTCGCCTATCCACATCGTGCGGTTGGCCCAGTTGGGAGTAGTCATGGTCAAGGGGCTAAGAAGCACCGTTGGGATCAATACCGAACAGCCCGCAAGCGCGGACAAATGCTTTCTCGCTATCTTCACCTACAGCGGTTCGAATGATACAGTCTCCGTCAGCCAAATTCACTTCGATTTCGCAGTGAAAAGAGCCGGATCCGGAAATCATCTCGTGTTCGTCTTCCCAGCGAATCTTGTAGTTCCAGTCGAATCCAAATTTTTCATTTAATCGACGTGTGCAGTAGAGGCGACCGCTTATACCGATGCCGCCAATGCCTAACATTTCGCACGCACTAGCCACCACGTGGGAAGTACTAGCACCTTGAAGGGCAGCGCGAGAAATTGACTTATCTTCTGATAATTTCACCGTAAGTGTGCAATCCCAATAGTTCATGCCAAAGTAATGCACCAATGAGATTTTGTTTTGCCAGTTGAGCCCGAACACGTCATCCAATCGCTTCTCGTACATCCTGTCGGGAAATTGAACGCGAGTTTCTGTTTCATGATGCAGCTCGCCAAAGCCGTCCTTATAGGTGTATGGAATCTCTACTTCCTCTGCAAGATCCTTGTCAAACGGCACGTGCAGCTTCTCAATAAGAGCCTTGGTATGCTCATCCATTCTCTGCACCTCATTGGCCGCCAAGGGGGGATGCTCCGGTTTGATATCCACGTATGGCCTCAGGTCCCGCCCGTTCCGAATCATGGTTCCATGACTTCTGGGAAGTCCCGCCCTACTCGCAATGAACTCCGCTTCAGCCAAGCCTATACCATCGAGATCAAGGGCGTAAGTAATGCCGAACAGATGAACAATGGGAAATATGTTACGATTCTGGGAATAAATCTGTCCCACCCCTAGCCCCTGTGACTCATTCAATATGGCGCGCAGCTTCTCGCCCAGGTAACGGCAGCGTGTCTCAACGTCTTGGCGCATGGTCTTCTCCTTTGCGTGTGCATGTTGCCCTAGCCGCACTTTGTGATCAAGAATCGCCCTGAAAAGTGATTCGAGTTGAACAGCGGGCCTAGGTAGATCAGTAGCGAACGGTTCCGAGTTCAACCCCCGCATGATCTCCACGTTGTCCCCGTCCACATCTCGCGCAGTTGGCGAAGTTGGACGCGGTCATGGTGCCTGCATTACTGACAAGGTGCCGACACCCTACGGGGGAAGTCACAATTTGGGTTTTCCCGATGGGAAAAACGGCTAGTAGACCAAATCCAATGCTTAACCCCAACCCTGCCTACATAATAAATGCAGAATTAATCTGTCCGGTTTTCCGCATCACAGGCGTAGACGAGATCGGGGATTCCCCTTGAATTTAAGAAGCCCTCAAGATGAACAGATCTCTTGCAATACTCTCTTCTCTCTCTGTGAACCTTCCTTCTTTCAATCGCAGCGAGCGTTTCTCGCCGATCTGGATCAACCTCTCGTATAAACGCATAAATCATCGAAGTTCTCCCTGGCCCCTTCAAGTCCGGCCGCCCTCCGTTCTACAGCAAGAGACGTGGGAGAATACTTGCCACTAGACCTCGGGTACATGCTTTCGCACACAGAGGTCTGGCCGGAAACGTTCCCAATGTAGATCCTAAATGAGACCAATAGCTTATGTAATTCAAGAAAGCAGGAGAGACTCCTTTGTTCCAATTACGAGTTGTTCCGAAAGTTTGTGGTTTCAAATGGGATCCACACTAGCTTACCGCCTCGCCGTCGCGCCACCCGTCACCCTCCGCCGCGACTGCGAGACCCACACCTTCGACGACATCCCGACTGGCTGGGAGCCCAGCTTCATCCACGCCACCCGCCATCTCATCGACGCTTACTACAGCGGCGTCCCGCCCCGCCTGAGCGCAGCAGAAGGCCGCACCACCCTCCACTCCCTTCTCGCCGCCCACCAGTCCGCTCACACCGGCCTGGCCGTGCGCATCTGACCGGCGAAGGCGCAACCTCCCCGCCTGCCAAAACGCAAAATCGGCCTGCCTGTCAGCAATACACTCCTGACAAACCGACCGATTTCGAGACAATATAACCGCGTCGCTTACCGCGAGTATCTGGGCAATCGAAAATTCCTAGAACGGAATATCCTCCTCACCGCCCGCCATCGAGTCCCCATCAGGCCCGCCGCCCGCCGGCGCGCCCTGCCCTTCAGTCTGACCCCATCCGCTGGCAAGCGCTTCACTTTCTGCTCGTGTGTTGAGAAAACGCACGGTCCGCGCCCGTACTTCCAAAGAGGCGCGCGTATTCCCCTCCCGGTCGGTCCAGGTGTTGGGTTCTTCCACTTCGCCGACAACCAGCACCTTCTGTCCTTTCGTCAGATACTGGTTACAGGTTTCGGCTAACCGATCCCAGGCGGCCACGCGGAACCAGACTGTCCTGTCTTGGCGCTGGCCGTCCTGGCCTGTCCAAGATCGACTGGTGGCAACACTGAAGTTTGTGACCGCCACTCCGCTGGGTGTGTACCGCATTTCCGGGTCACGACCCAGATTTCCAATGAGCGTGATCTGCTGATACATAACTATCCCCCTTGCTTCCACTTCCAACGCGTTCGCTGTACCGGCCAAGGCCTCCTGCAGTCACACAATTGTCGGCTCTCCCATGCCGCGCCTGCTTTCCCCCAGTCAATCAGGACCAACTCTTTAAAAGGGTATATCCTCCTCGCCACCGGGCTCCTGGGTAGATCCAGACCCGCCACCTGCCGGTCCTGGCTGTTCGCCGTACTGACCACCACCACTTTCCATGGCCGCAGCCTCTGCTCTTGAATTGAGGAATGTCACGTTTCGCGCCCGAACCTGAATAGATGCCCGCGAATTACCTTCTTGGTCCGTGTAGACGTAGGGTTCCTCCATTTCGCCGACAACCAGCACTCTTTGCCCTTTTGTCAGATATTGGTTGCACGTCTCAGCTTGCCTCTCCCATGCAGAAACGCGGAACCAGATGGTCTTCTCATTCCTCTGACCATCTGCACCTGTCCATCGCTGACTGGTTGCAACGGAGAATGAAGTGACAGCTGCCCCGCTTGCCGTGTAACGCATCTCCGGATCGCGGCCCAGATTCCCAATCAAAGTTATCTGCTGATACATTAAGAGCTTTTCCTTCCTTCGATCTGTGTATGGTATGTTGAACTGGAATTATTCACGACGAACAGCGCTGGGCACCGACTTTCCGCGCCGCTCCGAGACTCACGATTTCCTCGAAATTAACGATACGAAATAGAAGTCTAAAACGGAATGCCCTCGCCGCCGTTGGATTCCGAACTAAGGGCATTTTGGCCATTTGCGTACGCAGCCTGCTCCTCGGACAATGCGTTACCTTCCGCCCGCGAGTCGAGAAACCGCACGGCCCGCGCCCGGACCTGTAATGTGGCACGCGCATTACCACTGTCGTCGGTCCACATGTAAGGCTCTTCCAGGTCGCCGATAACCATCACGCGCCGGCCTTTCGCAAGATACTGGTTACAGGTCTCCGCCAGTCGTTGCCACGCAGACACCCGAAACCAAACGGTCTTCTCCTGCCGCTGCCCATCTTGGCCCGTCCAGGACCGACTGGTGGCAACTCTGAAACTCGTTACAGGATCCCCGCTCGGCGCATGCTGCATTTCCGGGTCATTACCTAGATTCCCTACCAAAGTGATCTGCTGATACATTGTACAGTTCCCTCAAGTGATGTGCAATTGGATTGGTTCATCGC
Organism: Caldilineaceae bacterium; assembly: GCA_965116395.1. Taxonomy (GTDB): domain Bacteria; phylum Chloroflexota; class Anaerolineae; order Caldilineales; family Caldilineaceae; genus Bin5. The sequence goes on along the minus strand of OZ220684.1, from coordinate 947,890 downwards.
ATCGGCGCCCGTTCAGGGTTCTCCACATCCGATATACCCACATTGTACATATGTTCTATTGTTATGTCAATACCCAATTCCGCCGGCGCGCCGCCAGGAATTTCAGATGCAAACTCTACCGAACCATGACGCGCCCTTGCTTTGACGATACCTGCCGGTGTCCATTTCTTGTTCCTTTTCCTCATCTGTCTTTCTCACCCTCGCCGACGAAATACCTCCGCTCCATATCGTCAAAAGAGGATTCCTACCACTGGTGGCGTCCAGCAAAACTGTCTACAGCGGAAGCGCTATACGGTGAGCTGGCTCAGGCGGAATGGCCGCCTCGAAAGCCCATTTCCGATCGTCAGAAAGCCGCAGTTCGGTCGCCCTTCCGGACTCGATCTAGGCCAGAACCATTCACTTACAGGCTAAATGCCGCAGGGTCCAGTTTCGGTCAGTTTTCCACAGCAGCAGCCATCCCACGGCCGATTCTGACAACGTCCCATAATTAGCCCTAAACGCCACTTCATGGAATAATGTCCGCATACCCTGAAACGTCGTCTCCTATCCAACTGTCACCGCACAGCAACCGGAAACACGCCCACTGGCAAAAGACCGGGACCGCACTTGAAGCTACAAACCATCCGCAGCTATCTGCACCAACACAACATCGCCGGCTGGCTGCTCTACGACTTTCGCGGCCAAAACCCGATCGCCGCCTCTGTCGCCGGCCTCCAATCCACCGGAACCCGGCGCTGGTTTCTCTGGATCCCTGCCGAAGGCGAACCCCAATGGCTGGTCCACGCCATTGAACAGGCTGCATTCAGCGCTGTAGCCCCCGACATGGCCGGCCCACAACACTACTTCGTCGGCTGGCAGGAGTTGGAGCAGCAACTGCGCGCAATCCTGCCGCAGGGCGCTTCCAGCCAAATCGCCATGGAATACAGCCCCCACGGCGCCATCCCCTACGTCAGCAATGTCGATGCTGGCACCATGGAAATGGTGCGCGCCAACACCTGCGCCGCCGTCGTCAGCAGCGCCGACCTCGTGCAGCTCGTGCAAGCAGTGCTCACTACCCGGCAAATGGAGACCCACCGCCGCGCCGCCGCCCACATGTTGGCGGCCAAAGACGCCGCGTTCGCCTTCGTCGCCCAGGCCCTGCGCCAGCAACAGGAGATCACCGAGTACGACGTCCAGCAACTGCTCGTAAAAAAATTTCGCGCCGCTGATCTCACTTGGGACCACGACCCAATCGTGGCCGTCAATGGCAACGCCGCCCTCCCCCACTACGCGCCCACCGCGCAGCAGCACAGTCCCATTCGACGCGGCGACGTGCTCCTGATCGACCTGTGGGCCAAAGAGAAAAACAATCCCGACGACTGTTACGCCGACATTACTTGGACAGCCTACTGCGGCGCGGACCCGCCCCCAACCGCCAGCCGCGTCTTTGCCGTCGTCGCCCAAGCCCGTGATACTGCCATCACCGTCATCAGCCAGGCATTTGAAAACGGCAAAACGCTGCACGGCTACGAAGTCGACGACGCCGTCAGTGCCGTAATCACAGACGCCGGATTCGGCGAAGGAATCCTTCACCGTACAGGTCACAGCCTGGGTCCGACAACCCATTGGAACGGCGTCAACATCGACAACGTTGAAACCCAGGACCGGCGCAGCCTGATCCCCGGAGTCATGTTCACTATCGAACCGGGCATCTACTTGCCCCACCTCGACTTCGACGACAGCGGGCAAACCAAGGGTCTGGGCATTCGCAGCGAAGTTAACTGTATCGTTCACGACGGCCGCCTGGAAGTAACCACCCTGCCCCTCCAAACCGAGCTCACTGCCTTGGACCGCTAGACGCCGCCAGCCACCGACCACCGACCATAAAGTGACTCATCCCATGCACAAGGCTACATTTGAACAAAGACCACAGCGCGTCGCCCTGTTCGTCACCTGTATGGTGGATATGCTCTACCCCGGTGTGGGTATCGCCACCTGTGAGCTATTGGAAAAAAATGGCGTCGAGGTCGTCTTCCCCGAAGAGCAGACCTGCTGCGGGCAGCCCGCCTTCAACGCCGGCTATCGCGACGAGGCCCGCAAGCTCGCCCGCCGTTTTCTCTCAATCTTCGGCCCGCTCGTGGAAAGCGGCGAAGTAGATGCCGTCGTCGCGCCCTCCGGCAGCTGCGCCACCATGACAAGCCATTTCTTCGAGGCAATCTTCCAGGAATCCAAGGAGTTGGATCTGAGCCACCAGGCCGAACGGTTGGCGTCGGTGACATTTGAACTGACCGAATTCCTCGTCGATGTGCTAGGTCTCGTAGACACAGGCTCGCATCTGCAAGGCAAGGCGGTCTACCATCCCTGCTGCCATCTCTACCGCGAACTGGGCGTCGATGAACAACCGCGCAAACTGCTGGACAGCGTTGAGGGGCTCGAAATGGTCGACCTGCCCCACGCCCAAGACTGCTGTGGATTCGGCGGCCTCTTCGCCATCAAGAACAGCGGCATCAGCGCCGCCATGGGACGCGCCAAAGCACGCTCCGCCCAGCAGAGCGGCGCAGACGCTATCGTCCTCTGCGACGTAAGTTGTATGACCCACATAAACGGCATTCTCAGCCGCGAAGGGGTAAGTTGCCGCGCCCACCATATCGCCGAAGTACTGAATGACCATCTCGGCAGTAGTCTCACTACGCCGTCAACGCAGCCGCCCGCCCAAGCGGATCACCCCCGTCGCTGGGGCGAATAACCGCACCGGCTCGAAAACGGTCCACCATCGTCACAGCGCACAAGTCGCCGGCCGCCGGTGTCCATCCGGCCAACAGGAAGTCACCACCATGCAAGTAGATTTCCACGCTCCCTATAAAGACCGCGTCCAACAGGCCCTGAGCGACCCCAACCTCAGGTCCGCCGTCAGCCGGGCCACCGACCGAATGTCCGACGCTCGTCATGCCTCCATGGACTCCATCGAGGGCCAGAAACTGCGGACGCAAGTGCGCCAGATGAAAGAGCACGTTCTGCGCAACTGGCCCGAATATCTGGAGCAGTTGGAGACAAACCTGACCAGCAACGGCTGTACCGTCCACTGGGCCGAGGGCATCGAAGACGCCCAAGCCATCGTCAAAGATATCGCCCTCCAGAACAGCGCCAAACTGATCGTCAAATCCAAGTCCATGGCCACCGAGGAGATCCACCTCAACCACGCTATGGAAGAGGCCGGCCTCCGTGTCGTCGAAACCGACCTGGGCGAATACATCATCCAGCTGGCCGACGAGCCCCCTAGCCATATCGTCGCCCCCGTTATCCACAAGCGCTTGGAGGAAATAGCCGAGGTATTCCAGGAAAAACTGGACATGCCCCCAACGCGCGAACCCACGAAGATGACATCGTTGGCCCGTGCTCGACTGCGCCAGGAGTTCTTCGCCGCCACCATGGGCATCAGCGGCTGCAACTTCGCCATCGCCGAGACCGGCACAATCTGCATCGTCACCAACGAAGGCAACGGCCGTATGGTCTCCAGCATGCCCCGCGTCTATGTAGCCGTGATGGGCATCGAAAAGCTCGTCCCCACCGTCGAGGACGCCTACTTGCAGCTTCAGGCCCTCTGTCGCAGCGCCACCGGCCAAAATCTTACCGTCTACTGCTCGATGACCAGCGGCCCGCGCCAGGAAGGCGACGTCGACGGTCCCGAACAGGTGCATGTTGTCCTGCTCGACAACGGCCGCTCCCGCATGTTTGCCCGCGGCTACGGCGAAGCCCTGATGTGCATCCGCTGTGGCGCCTGCCTCAACGCCTGCCCTGTCTACCAGGAGATCGGCGGCCACGCCTACGGCAGCACCTACAACGGCCCCATCGGCGCCGTAATCACGCCTGCCCTCGCTCCCGAAATCGGCCAATTTAAGGAACTGCCCCACGCGACCTCACTCTGCGGAGCCTGCCGCGAGGTCTGCCCGGTCAAAATCGACCTGCCTCGTCTTCTTCTCGACCTGCGCTCCGATCTTGTGCAGCAGGGCGTTTCGCCCAAGTCGGAGGCCTGGGGCATCAAGAGCTACGCCAGCCTCATGAGCAGTCGCCGTACCTATGAGAGTCTCGGCAAAATGGCCAGCATCGGCTCCAATGTATACGCCGGCCTCAGCGGCGGTAACATCAAGTTTATGCCGCCGCCACTCAATGGCTGGACCGCCTATCGGGACTTTGCGCCTTTCGCCCCCAAGAGCTTTCGGCATTGGTGGAGACAACGCAAAAAACTGCGCGGACAAACGTAGAAATCCCACCCCGGCTGCCCACCGCCGCCAGCGGCCGGGCAACGAGAGCCGGACAAACGAGCAACGGACCACAGAGTACTGGACAACGGAAACATGAGCGTTCGCGATACAATCCTGTCCCGCCTCAAGGCCACTTTGAACCAACCTGACCTGACCTTTCCTCCCCAGGACAGCGACCCGCTCACTCAGGCCGAGCGCATGACTGTCACCCATGCTCCGGGCGATCGCTGGGCACAGGCTGAACGCTTCGCACAAGAGCTGAACGCCGTTAAAGGCAGTTGTGAACTGCTGGAGACCGAAACAGAGGCCCGGCTGTCCATCATTTCCCGTCTGCAACTGTGGCAGGAAGAGGAGCAGTCTGCCCGCAAGACCGCCAACGCCGAACGCGCCGGCGACTGGGATGTCCTCTGTTGGCCCCTGCACCAACTGCAGATCGAAAGCCTGCCTCTCATTCTGAAAGAGATGGGCTTCAAGCTGATCGAACCGACCGATCTGCACGACCCAGAGCAGCGGGAACGCATCCGCTCCATTCGCGCCGGCATCACCACAGTGGAAGCTGCCTTTGCCAGCACCGGCTCTTTCGTTGTCGGCGGCCGCGGCGCCAACGCCCGCGCCGCCAGCCTGACTCCCTTCCGCCACCTCGTCGTAATCCCCTTCAGCAAACTATTCGCTACCGGGGAAGACTGGCTAGCCCAAATGCGGTTCGCAGGCCAATTGGACGCCTTCGTGCGCCAAAGTCGCAACCTCTCCATCATCACCGGCCCCAGCAAATCAGCTGACCTCGAAGGAATTCTGACAATGGGCGTTCACGGCCCCAAAGTCGTCCATGCCATCCTCTTTGATGATGTGCACGAATAGGTGTTGCTGACTGTACTCGAATAAGGGCGGCGTGATTCGTCGAGCAGACAAAGTTCCTGCAACGCGCGCCGCAGCGCGCATCTGAATATCTCAAAAGGAGCCCAAGAAATGGCCAACGAACAGAACCTGCAGTTCCGTACCCTCATCAACTGCGTGCAGCTGGCCGACGCTCTCGCCGCCAATGACTCGAGCGCAAGCAACGTACGCGTCGTCGACTGTCGCTTCGACCTGGGCGACATCGAAGCCGGCCGCCGCGCCTACGCCCACAGCCATATCCCTGGCGCAGCCTACGCCCATCTGGACGACGACATGTCCGGGCCAATCGTGCCGGGCCGCACCGGCCGCCATCCCCTGCCCGATGCACCGGTTTTCGCCGCGACCCTCGCCCGTCTCGGCATCAGCAACCACACTCAGGTAGCCCTCTACGATGACAGCGGCGGCAGCATGGCCGCACGCATGTGGTGGATGCTGCGCTGGATCGGACATCAGGCCGTCGCCGTCCTCGACGGCGGCTGGAGCGCCTGGACTGCCGCCGGCCTTCCCACCAGCAGCGGCGTCGAAACGCCGCCAGTCGGCAACTTCACCGCTAGTCCCCGCCCCGAACTGGTCGTCGACGCCACCGAAATGCTCGCAAAGACCGCCAGTGGCGGCGCCCTCGTCATCGACGCCCGCGGCGCAGACCGCTTCCGCGGCGAAAACGAAACCCACGACCCCATCGGCGGCCATATCCCCGGTGCCTCCAATCTGCCCCATACCGGCAACCTGCGCGAAGGTCACTTTCGCGATCCCGCTGAATTGGCTGCCCGTTTCAGCGAACTCATGGGCAACCGCCCTCCATCCGAAGTGATCTTCTACTGCGGCTCCGGCGTATCCGCCTGCCACAACGCCCTCGCCCTCGAACATGCCGGCCTGGGCGAAGCCCGTCTCTACCCCGGCTCCTGGAGCGACTGGATCACAGACCCCTCCCGACCTACCGCTCATGGGTAGACACAGGGCATTTACACCAAATTGGTAACTACTCAGCCGCAACTGACTCGCAACCTGGCACGAGGCGAGCAAAGGTGTTCTTTCTCCTCCCATTGTTGTATTTTGGGCGGTCGGGCGCAAGCGCCCTCCCTTGTGCAGGGGCTGCGCCCCCGCAACGCCCCCCTCCAAAACCATCGCTCACCGACCGTGACTGTTCATTCCAGCAGTGCCGCTCCAGCAACCTGGCTGCCGCCAACCGAATACGCCATCACAAAGCCCGAATGGCGGAGAAGATAAAGAGTCGGTCAAGACATACACTGTTTGCGGCTTAATAGTTAACCAAATTGAGACAAAACCGCGTGAGGCCGCCTCTACTAAGTAAGGGTGCCCACCCGGGGCGCCCTCCGTCGCTAACTTGACGCTCGAATTAAGTTGCCTTTGCCCTGGGGACAGATAGGGCCTGGGAGGAACGGCGCAGAAGAAGATACAGCGAATCACCCTCGTCTATCTCCGTGTAGCGGACGCAGGCAACCTTTTTGAATTCGGAGCCTAAAATTGCCGTAAGCGACTTTGCAGTATGATAAGTAAACCGCAGTCCGTTATGCTCCTCCGTTCCCTCGCCGTACCAGAAGGAGTGCAAAAGCAGGCCGTCTACATTCAGTCTCGCTGCCTGCCGGTGTAATGATTTGCGCAGTTCACCCACGCTCAGGTGATGCAGCACTTTGTTGGAAAAGATGGCGTCGAAACATCGCTCCGTCTCCAGCATCACGGAATCCAGCAATAATACATCGGCATCAGGATGGTCCCGGCGATAACGACGCAAGAAAATCTCTGAGCGATCGGAGCCGGTCGCAGTGAACGCTTCCGCAAGCAGGGCCAGATCCTTCCCAGGCCCCATGCCCAATTCGAGAACCGTCGCGCCGGGCGGCAGATGCTGCCGCAGAGCGGCTACCAGTTCTCGCCCGTCGTAACCTTCCGCCATTTTCACGTAAGTTTCGACGTTGTCTTCGTCGTCATAGAATCCCATTCAACTGAAGTCTCCTGTAGGATGAGCGTATCAACAAGGTTTGTGTCATAATTACGCGGCCCACATTTCAACCTATTTCAAAGGATTTTCTAAATGAGAACGCGAACAGGCAACTTCCCCATCGGCTTCCGCCGCGGCAACACAAAGTGGCAGCGAGATACTTCCTCGCTGGTGGAGTGGACCGTACAAAACGATCTTGAAGTGATCGATCTGACCAACGATCCCGTCGGCGCCCTCAAGACGGTCGCCGAGGCCGGCCTCCGCATCGGTTCTATCGATCTGCCCGACAACAAGGGGATGATCTCTGCCGACCCTGGCCGCAGGGCCGATGCCCTCGCCCGCAACAGCGCCTGCATCCGCGCCTGCTCCGCCGCTGGCCCCCAGAACTACTTCGCCGTCATGCTTCCCGACAATCCGGATCTGCCGCGCGCCGAAAACTACGGCTATATGGTTGAAAGCTTTAGCGCCCTGGCACCCGTCTTCGAGGAAAGCGGCTCCCACTACGTCATCGAAGGCTGGCCCGGTCCCGGTGCCCTCTGCTGTACGCCCGAAACCTACCGCGCCTTCTTTCGCGACGTGCCGTCACTTTCGATGAGCGTGAACTACGACCCCTCCCACTTAATTCGCATGGGCATCGACCCGCTGCGCTTCCTCACCGAGTTCATCGATCGCGTCCACCACGTACACGGCAAGGATACCGAAATCCTCGACGATAACATGTACATTTACGGGCACGAGCAGCCCGCCACCTTCGCCGAGCGCATCTCCTTCGGCGCCCATAGCTGGCGTTATACCATTCCGGGACAAGGGCTCTTCCGCTGGGGCGAAGCATTCCGAATCCTTGCTGAGAACGGCTACGGCGGCGCCGTCTCCATCGAGCTCGAAGACGCCAACTTCAACGGCGCCGAGGAAACTGAAAAACAGGGCATTCTGCACGGCGCCCGCTTCCTTGCCGGCTGCTGACTGCACAACCCGCCGCCGCGTTTTCCAATCAGGGACGGCGCATCCGCAGGACTGCGCCGTCCGCCACTAATCCTGCTGCCCCTCAAAACTCAAATGACTGGTGCAGCGTCGGTATAACCACATCGCTGTGCCCCCGCCCCCGCAACTCGTCCGCCAGCGCTCCCGCCCCCTCCGGCTCGCCATGGACCAGGAATATTCTCTGCAACCGGTCCCGGTCAAAGTGCGATGCCCACTCCACCAGCTCCGCCTGGTCAGCATGTGCGCTGTACCCATTGATCCGGGCAACCTCGGCCCGCACGCTGTACTCCTCACCAAAAATTCTCACCTTCTCATTCCCCTCCAGAAGCCGCCGGCCAAGCGTGTGCTGTGCCTGATAGCTGACAATTAGCACCGTATTTTCCGCACGAGTAATGTTGTTCTTCAAATGGTGAAGCACGCGCCCGCTTTCAGCCATGCCGCTCGCGCTGATAATAATCGCCGGCTCCGTCAGATAATTCAACTGTTTACTGCGCCGCACCTCCCGCACATACTCAATACGCGGATAGTCAAATGGACTGCGTCGACGCCCATCCTCCATAAAGGTCTGCACGCTCGTATCCCACGATTCGGGGTGCATGCGGAACACATCTGTCGCATTGATCGCCAGCGGACTGTCCACAAAGACCGGAATCTCCGGAATATCTCCTCTCGCATCCAACTGGTTCAGTGCGTATACAATTTCCTGCGTTCGTCCCACCGCAAACGACGGAATGATCACCTTCCCACCCCGCCGCGCCGTTTCACACACCACTTCCCTTAACCGCCTCAGCGCCGTTTCGTACTGACCGTGCAGTCGCCCGCCGTACGTGCTCTCCATGATCAACAGGTCGGCCTCCGCCGCCACCGCCGGGCTGCGCAGCAGGGCAATCTCATCCCGGCCCAGATCACCGCTGAAAACCAGCTTCCAGCTCTTGCCGCTGGCAAACTCCTCAATCTCCAGCTCCACAAACGCCGAACCGAGAATGTGCCCGGCATTGTGAAAAGTCAGCGTCACGCCGTTGCCAATCAGCACAGGCCGCCCCTCGCCAACACTCACAAACAGCGGCAGCGTCTCCCTCGCATCCTCCCGCGTATAAATCGGCTCGACCGGCGCCTCTCCTCTGCGGCTCCGCTTGCGGTTGAGATACTCCACATCCTTTTCCTGAATATAACCGCTGTCCATCAGCATATACGCCGACAGATTACGCGTCGCCGCCGTACACCAGACATTGCCCCCAAACCCCTGCTTCACCAGGTTGGGCAGCTTGCCCGTATGGTCGATATGGGCATGGCTCAGCACCACACAATCGATCGACTGCGCCTCCCACGGAAAGTTCAGATTGCGCGCATAAGTATCGCGCCGCCGCCCCTGATAAAGCCCGCAGTCCAGCAAAATCCGCTGCCCGTTCACCTCCAGCAGATGCATAGACCCCGTAACCTCCTGCGCCGCCCCATGAAAAGTAAGCTTCATCAACCTTGCTCCCTATCGTGTCTACTAAACCACAGTAAGTTTGCATCCGGTCACAGGCCGCCCGCGCCGCCTCTGACAACTAAACACTGACAACTAAACACTAACAACCGACCACTGCAGTTGGGCGGTCGGCCGCAAGCGGCCTCCCTTGTGCAGGGGCTGTGCCCCCGCAACGCCCCCCTCCAAAACCAGTCCTCGCCAAGCGGCCCAGGTCTCTTCTTCCGATCCTCCTGACGGCCAGCTTCAAGCCGCCCTCCCGCCTGACCCTCTCCCACCTACGACCACCCTCCACAAAAATATGCTCTCCGCGTCCCTCCGCGGACAAAAGTAAGTTAAGGTGTTCTTCGTGATCCTTCGCGGCCCTTCGTGGATCAAGAAGGTGTTGAGGCGTTCTTCGTGCCAACAAGTAGATCAAGAATGGTGTACCATCAAGTTAAATCCATAGCTGGAACATTCGTGCGCGCTAGGACTTGACACCGCACAGATGTTCTTGTATACTTGGGATATAGTTTGGGAAATGACCGCAGAAATTGGGATATTCATCATCCATTGTCCAGCGTTCACTCATAGAAACGGTAAAGTATCCAATAACTTTCCAGGAGGAAGACGATGAAACTCTCCGAACGCCAAAAGAAAATGCTCGCCTTCATTGCCGAATTCGTCCAAGGCAATAACTACCCACCCACCATCCGCCAAATCGGAGCTGCCTGCGGAATCTCAAGCACTTCCGTAGTCAAGTACAATCTGACCAAACTGGAACGAGATGAACTGATAAAGCGCGACAAAGAGGTCAGCCGTGGCTTGAGTCTCGACTGGGCGCGCCTGCAGGAAGTAGGGCTTGCCGAAGACCTGGCCGGCGCACCTGTTACTGACGCCGGCGCCGGAAACGATGGTTCCTCCTTCAACTTCTTCCAGGTACCCGTGCTGGGCTACATCGCTGCCGGTGAGCCTATTCAGGTCGAAACCACAGACCACTTCAGCGCCGACGAATGGCTCGAGCTCAACGAGTCGCTCTTCCGCAATCCCGCCGAGCTCTATGCTTTGCGCGTCCAGGGCGATTCCATGATCGACGCCAGCGTCCTCGACGGGGACATTGTCATCCTCCGACACCAGGAGAGAGCCGAAAACGGCGAAATGGTCGCCGCCTGGATCGACAACCAGAACGAAACGACCCTCAAGCATTTCTATCTGGAAGGGGATCAGGTACGCCTGCGCCCGGCGAACGCCAGCTACCCGGAGATGTTCCTGCCCGCCGCCGATGTGAGTGTCAAGGGCAAAGTCGTTTCGGTTATCCGTCAACTGGAGTGACTCTGGCGGTTTGCCAGGATGGGGGAGTGGGGTAAACACTCAAACTGGTCCCCGCCTCATCCACTAATCGCGTTCCTTCTTCCCCAACTGCACCAAAAATGTTGCGGTTATATTCGCGACCCGCATTGACGAACGTTACGCCCTGACCCGCTCACACCGCCATGCCATTCTGGTCCGTCGTGCTCCCCATCGTTCCCGCCCATCGACACTGGCGTTAGCCTGCCTGTTCCGTCTCCATCAACCTCGCCAACGCCTGCCGCACCTGTGAGTACCGCTCCAGCAGATAATTGAACTGTTCGTCACAGCCCGCTATCGGCGTAGGATAAGTGCTAATCTCTCGCTGCATGCGCGCCTTCTCTGCCTGCAACCGAGAACGCCGCGCCTCCCTTTCCGCAGCAAATTCGGCGTGCTCTCGCCCCGCCTGCGCCGTCGCCGACCCGCCCCCTGCGGCCCACTCTCTCTCAGATCCGGACACTTGGCTACTCCCGCATGTCGTCAACTCGTTAACCTGCCAGGCTCCATTGTAACACGCGCCCTTACGCCAGGTTCCATCTCAGCTTTGGCACCTTGCAGAGTACCAATCCGCAGGTCCCCGTGTATCTCCCCGAACACAAAAAGTTTTTCCCCAAATTTCAAAATGTTCTTTCTACCCCGAATTCGCATCTCACCAAAATTTCTGGCTCAAATGTGCTATAATAAAGACAATCTGGCGCCTTCATTCTGAACGGCCTCATCCTTAAAATGTCATATACTGGAATTCGAATGCCCGAGTAAGAGGAACACCACTAACCTGCCGGTAAACCGGCACAACCGTGTTCGACATGTAACATTCCAGTATTCGCTCTACTGAATTCGCAGTAGGCCCTTTTGGCTCGCCCCCAGCCAAGTCGTCGCGACAGGATTGACCAAAGTCAATCACAAAACTGACGGCGCTGTCTATACCGATCGGTAAAATGGAATCTCGACCTGCAAAAACCCGGAGTCGTTCTCTAACTATACCTTAGAGCCAACATCGCAGACATATTTATGAAAAATGTCATAAAAATACCTCTGGCGCTCTACCCAAGCTGGCAGACGAACGCTGAAACCGCCGGCCGGCAGTCCTTCAAGCTTAGAAGACCAGTCTCAGTCTCTCGTGAAACGCTTGTAATCTCTTGTAAACGCTCGTACAAGCGCACCAGTGCCAGCAAAGAGTCGGCCATCCCGAAAATCCTGATTCAGACAACGAACCCTATCTCTCGTAAAACGCTCGTGATCTCTCGTAAGCGCTCGTACAAGCGCACCAGCGCCAACACGGCCTCCACCATCCCGAAAATCCTGATTCAGACAACGCCCCCAACCTCTCGTAAACGCTCGTGATCTCTCATAAACACTCGTACAAGTGCACAAGCGCCAACACGGCCTCCACCATCCTGGCACTCCAAAAATCCAGCAAATCCTGATTCAGACAATGCACCCAATCTCTCATAAACGCTCGTACAAGCGCACAAGCGCCAACACGGCCTCCACCATCCTGGCACTCCAAAAATCCAGCAAATCCTGATTCAGACAACGCCCCCAATCTCTCGTAAACGCTCGTGATCTCTCATGAACGCTCATACAAGCCAACGTGTGACAGCATGGGACGCCACCATCCCGAAAAATCCAGCAAATCCTGCTTCAAACAACGCACCCGATCTCTCGTAAAACGCTCGTGATCTCTCGTAAACGCTCGTACAAGCGCATCAGTTCTAGCGGAGTTCCGCCATGCTGAAATCCCCCCGAAGTCGGGCAGCACGACCCCTTCAAAAGACTATCGCTCGACCAACGGCTGTAGTATACTACCCCCCAAAACCATCGGCGTTGTCCAACCCAGTCGGCGCCATCACGACAGTTCGTCCAACCATCAAACTACCCTACCTCCATAAGACCCCTGCCCGCGCTGCTCCTCGACTGCGGAGGAACCAACCGGGCGACCCAGGCTCACACAACCAATAGCAGGAGAAAATAACATGGCAAAAACTGGACGGGCGGTCATCGTCCAAGGACAGGACTTCGAAATCCGCGAATATCCCGTACACGACCCTGAACCAGGCAAAGTGCTCCTGCGCCAGGAACTGGCCGGTATCTGCGGAACGGACCTGCACTACTGGCAGAACGGTATAGAGGGCGAATTGGTCATGGGCCACGAAAATGTTGGCGTTATCGAGTCCATCGGCGCCGGCGGTGCCAAAGACTACATCGGTCGCCCCTTGGAAGAAGGCGACCGCGTAATCTTTTCTCCGGGCACAGGAGGCTACGGCGCTTACGGCTTCTATGATACCCCCGACATCGCCCCCCACTTCTACGGCGGATTCGCCGACTACATCTACCTGGGCTTCGAGAATACCTGCATGCTCAAAACCGACTGCACGCCCGAGGTCGCCGTGCTGACCGAACCCTATACCATCGGCGTTCACGCCGCCATGCGCGGCAAAGTGCAGTTGGGTGATACCGTCGTCGTCCAGGGCAGCGGCGCCATCGGACTCGTAACCCTCCTCTGCGCCAAACAGATGGGAGCTGCCCAGATCATCGTCGTCGGCGGCCCCGCCAGACGTCTTGAACTCGCTAAGGAATTCGGCGCCGACGTGACCATCAACATCGAAGAGGTTACCAGCGTTGAAGAGCGCACCGAGCAGGTGTACTGGCACACACCTCTGAAGCGAGGAGCCGACATTGTTTTCGAATGCTCCGGATTCCTGGCCGCTACGCCTGAAGGGTTGGGCTACCTGCGTCACAGCGGTACTTACGTGGAGGTCGGCCATTTCGTCGATATGGGCTCCATCGATTTCAATATCAACCAGCTTCTCATGCGCAAGAATCTGACTCTTGAGGCCGTCTGGGGCAGCACCTACGAGCACTTCGTGCGCGGCCTGCCCATCCTTGAGAAAAACGAATTCCCCTATGGCGACATGGTAAGCCACAAACTGCCACTCGATCGCGTGGGCGACGGCTTCCACGCCCTCGACGGCACCTATCGCCTCGGAGATGAGCAAGTAATAAAGATCGCCGTCAAAGCATGGGACGATTAGAGCCCTTTGACGTCCGTCAGAACAGCGATTTGCGGGTGCATTGTGCGGCTATTTCGCAAAGGGCCGCACAGTCACGCCAAGAAAACCCGATACCCCTCTGGTGTTCTTCGCGCCTCTTCGCGTGACCTCGCGGATCAATCAGTTTTTCTTTCACAGGAATCCAATTCCACTCCGCACTCGCGGCGGGACTCAACCAGGCAAAGGAGATTGCCATGCCGTTCGGAACCGGCACCTATCAGTACGAAGTAGTGGAAAACTGGGCCAAACTACCAGAAGGTTGGCAGTTCGGCTGGGTAGCCGCGGTCGCCTGCGACTCCCAGGACCGCGTCTTTATCTATTCGCGTAGCGAACATCCTCTCGTCGTCTTCGACCGCGACGGCAACTTCCTCGCCTCCTGGGGCGAAGACGTCATAGAGGATGCGCATGGCATCTTCATCGACAGCGAAGACAACGTCTGGTGTACCGAGCGTGAGACCCACTGCATCTTCAAGTTCAACGCCCAGGGTGAGCTGGTCATGACGATCGGCGCACCCGGCCAGGAAGGCGCGCCCGGCGACCCGTTCCGGCTGCCCACCGATCTTGGCGTGGCCTCCAACGGCGACCTGTTTATCTCCGACGGCTACGACAACGCCCGCGTCCATAAGTATTCAGCCGCCGGCGAACACATCCTCTCCTGGGGCGACTGGGGAGAAGGGCCCAGCCAGTTCACCCTCTCCCACTGCGTTCGCCTGGACAAAGACGATCGCGTATGGGTCTGTGACCGCACCAATGACCGCATTCAACTCTTCGATACCGACGGCAACTTCCTCGAAGAGCGCACCGGCCTGCTAAAACCCGATACCATCTACTTCGACCCTGATGGCGAGGTCGTCTATGTCGCCGAGCTCGAACAGCGCGTTAGCGTCTGGACCCTCGACGGCGAACTGATCAGCCACTGGGGCGGCGCCCAGCCCAGCGACAAACCCGGCGAATTCAAAGCCTGCCCCCACGGCATCTGGGCCGACTCCCACGGCGACCTCTACGTCGGCCAGGTCCAGGTCGACGACGGCCTCCAGAAGTTCCGCCGCCTGTGATTGGGGACATATTCCGCCAATTAATCGGCGCCTCTCGTTGTCGTGGCGTGCATAGAACGACAATAAAAGGGTATTCGCGAGCGCGTCGCGAATACCCCAACTGCCCAACAGAATCAATTTGCCTTCATCTAACGCAGCACCGTGCAGTTGTTGTGTTGTGTCCCTGACAAGCATTTACAGGACAGAATGACCCGCTTCGACACCTCCATCCTCCAGCCCGACCCGGCCCACCGCCGCCCTATTCTCGCCGTCCTTGACGCCGCGCTCGATGCAGTCGATCCCTTTGCCGCCGTGCAAAACGTCCTCCAGCGCCAAGACGACGTCCTGACCGTCACTGACCCTTCCGGGCACCCAGCGGCGTCCGCCTTAACCTACGACCTGCGCCGCTACCGCCGCATCTTCGTCGTCGCTGCCGGTAAAGCCGCCGCGCCGATGTCCAGCGCCGTCGAAGCCCTACTCCATGATCGCATCAGCAGCGGGCTGGCCGTCACAAAGTACGACCATGGCGAGCCCGCCGATCCGTCCGCTCCTGCTTCCCTTATTCGCGTCGTAGAGGCCGGTCATCCTCTGCCCGACGAAGCCGGCGTCCTCGCCGGCAATGAGATGCTTGCACTGGTTGAACAGGCCAATGCTGACGACCTCGTAATAGCCCTACTCTCCGGTGGAGGCTCCGCCCTCCTGGTAGCGCCTGCCGCAGAATCAGCTGGCAGCTCCGGGCAGACATATCCGGCACTCACCCTGGCCGACCTGCAAACCATGACCGACGCCCTCCTGGCCTGCGGCGCAACCATCAACGAGATGAACTGCCTCCGCAAACACGCCAGCGCCGTTAAAGGCGGCCAATTGGCCCGGTCCGCCGCGCCCGCAACGCTCATCACTTTCGCCCTCAGCGATGTCATCGGCAGCCCCCTCGACGTTATCGCCAGCGGGCCTACAGTCCCAGATGAAAGCACCTGGGCCGATGCCTGGGCAATCGTCGAAAAATATGCGCTGGCTTCTGCCCTGCCAGATGCCGTACGCAAACGCCTGCAAGCCGGGCTCGCCGGTGACATTCCCGACACGCCCAAACCACACGATCCTGTCTTCACCAACAGTAAGACGCTCGTCGTCGCCGACAACCGCACCGCCGCCGACGCTGCCCTGGCCAAGGCCGCTGAACTTGGCTACAACACCATCTTGCTCTCAACATACGTCGAAGGCGAGGCCGCCGAAGTTGCCAAAGTGCTCGTCGGCCTGGGACGGGAGGTACAAGCCAGCGGACAGCCGGTTCCCGCCCCCGCCTGCCTGATCCTCGGCGGCGAAACTACCGTCAGCCTCGGTGACAATCCCGGCCAGGGCGGCCGCAACCAGGAGCTCGCCCTCGCCGCCGCCCTCGCCCTGCAGCATCATCCCGGTCTGACAGTCGTTTCCCTGGCCACCGACGGCACCGACGGCCCCACCGATAGCGCCGGCGGTATCGCCGACAGCGGCACCGTAGCAAGAGGCGAGCGTGCCGGCCTCGCCGCCGCCGACCACCTCCGCCGCCACGATGCCTATCCCTACCTCCGCGCCGCCGCCGACCTGCTCCGCACCGGTCCGACCCAGACCAACGTCAATGACCTGCTCTTCGTGTTCGTGCACAAAATGTGAGAAAATGAAGAAACTGTTTATACGTCGCGGTCGCTGAGCCATGCGCCTTGGCCCACATCTGGCCTGTGTCCCCCACGATAACGCAGCTTGTGACGGCCGCAGCCAGCAACGGCCAGCGCCGAAATCATATCGTGCTCTAAATCCGAATCCATCTATTTACAGGAGTTGAATTCCATGCCTAAATTAACAGTTGAGAATGTCGGCACCTTCGAAGTGCAGGCGGGCAAACGTCTCGTCCTCGCACTGGTCGAAGACGCAGCCGCCGATCAGTTGCACGCCTGTGGCGGCAACTGCAAATGCACGACCTGCCGCGTTGCCTTCGTCGCCGGTGAACCCGCGCAGATGACCGTCGCCGAAAAAGAGAAGCTGGCCGAAAAGGGTCTGACCGACGTGCGTCTGTCCTGCCAGTGCCTCGTCGAAAACGACATGACCGTACAGCTCATCAGCCGTCTTGAAGGCAGTGGCCGCCCAGATTCCGGCCCTCCCCCGGAAACGACAATCCAGCCCGATCCGGAGTGGACAACCTCAGGCTGACATCTGCACAAGAGCTGCCGCGCCGGCTCCGTCTACTGCGGAGAACTCGCCGGATTCTTCCCGAACCGGGACCGGCCTTCAATAGGGCCCCGGCGCGCCGCTCTCTCTTCCGCCCGCACCGGCCGCGGCCGCCGGGCTGCATTCCCTCCTCACCTTCATCACTCCGGGAGAAGCGATCTTGACCAGCCAATCAGAGCGCGCCGCCCCTGATGCGGACGCAGCGGGACCATCCAATAGACCAATTCTGATCTCTGCCATGCAGTTTGAGGATGAGCTCAAGAGCGGCCAGCGCTCCGTCTGGGAAGTCATCGATATCGCCCTTCAAACAGGCGCCGATGGCGTCGAACTGCGGCGCGAAACATGGCCCAGGCTCGACGAGGAACTTGCTGAGGCAGCCCGCCGCATCGCCGATGCCGGGCTCCTGGTCACATACGCCACCCAGGCCACCCTCTTCGGCGACGCGGCAGCCTCGCTGCAATTGCGCCAGGACATCGACGCCGCCGCAACCCTGGGCGCGCCGATCGTGCGTTTCTTTCCTGGTCAAACGCCCCCGGCTGACGACGACACCGCCTGGGCTCGCGCCCACAAAACCGTCGAATACGCCGCCGCACAAGGCACGATCATAGCCCTCGAAAACTATGCCCGCACACCAGGCGGCACGCTCGCCGAGATCCAAGGCGCCCTGACTCGTTTGGCCTCGCCCGCCCTCCGGACCAATCTGGACATGGGAAACTATCCCAACCACGGCCAGAATGTAGTCGCTGCAATCGACACACTCGCCGACCACATCGTCGCCGCCCATCTGAAAGACAAAGCCGCCAATCCCGCCGATCCCCCAATCCACCTCGGCGCAGGCGTACTGCCACTCACCGACATTCTCACCGCGCTCAACCGTCTTCCCCAGCGCGTCTATTACATCTTCGAATTTCGCGGCGGCAGTGATCCGTTAGGGGGTATCAGACAGAGCCTTTCCTATCTGAAGCACCATGAGAAATAAAGACCGACATGAACATGAAAGTTGACTGTGGCGTGAAAGGGCCCTCCGCGCCTTTTGTCTCTACGCTCAATCCACAAGCTGGAGAAGTGAAATGAGCAGCCAGTATACCCTCGCCGGCAAACGGGCGCTCGTAACCGGCGTCGATCGCGGCGGAATTGGCCAGGGCATCGCACTCGAACTGGCCCGTCAAGGTGCAGCCGTAGTCTGTCATTACCCCTTCAGCGACGAGGGCGCAGCCGCCGCAGTTGCGCAGATTCAGGCAGCCGGCGGAACAGCAGCCGCCGTCCAAGGCGATTTCACCCAATCGGCCGCAGTCTGCACCGAGGTCGTAGAGACCGCCGCCGAATTCCTCGGCGGCCTCAATGTTCTTGTCAACAACGCCGGCCTGACCGAAACGCGCTCAATCGCCGAAATCACCCCTGACCACTTCGATAAACTGTTCGCCATCAACGTGCGAAGTCAGGTCTTCTGCACCCAACAGGCCCTCCCCTACATGTTGCAGCACGGCGGCGGTTCAGTGATCAACCTTGCGTCAGTGCATACCCACGCAGGCGTCCCCGATTACGCCGTCTACGCCGCCACTAAAGGGGCTGTCGCTGCACTCACCCGCCATTTGGCCGTCGAGCTGGCTCCGCAAAAAGTGCGCGTCAACGCCATCGCCCCCGGTCTCATCGAAGTGCCCCGCTACCACGAGGACATTCCCGACTACAACCCCGCAATCTTCGAAGCCACCGTGCCCTGGGGCCGCCTGGGCGAACCGGCAGACATCGGACCTTTAGCCGCCTTCCTCGCCTCCGACGGCGCCGAATTCGTCACCGGCCAGACCATCTACGTCGATGGCGGCACCACTGCCTATATGTCCTTCGGCGCACATCTTGACGGCCAGGACTGGAACGCTGAGGATTGAACCCTGCATCCAACTAGCGCTGCCTCCGGCAGTTCAGGCAACCGTCGCCATTCGGGCCGGTTTTCGACGCTAACAACACGCAGAAACTGTGCCCGACACCGACTCCTCTCCGGCAAAACACACCACCTTCTGCTACCCGACACCTGTCAATGTCTGCTCTTGTAAGAATTCCTCGGCCTGAGTACAATTACGGTGCTTTTCGCACATACTCTTTTCTTACATTTCTGAGCGCAAGGAGAAAATCGAAATGGATCGACGAAGATTCCTGAAAGTGGCCGCAACAGGTGCGGTAGGCGCAGCCGCCCTGACCGTTGCCGGCTGTGAAACGGCCGGTGTCATGACGCCCGGTCAGATCGAAGGCGCCGTGGCAGAAGATTCAAGCCTCCCCGAAATCGAATGGCAGATGGCCACCAGTTGGCCGCCGGCTCTCGACACCATCTTTGGCGGCGCCGAGACGGTTGCCCAGCGCGTGGCAGCCATGACGCAAGGCAAGTTCCAGATTGAGGCCCGCGCCGCCGGCGAGCTGGCGCCGGGTCTCGAAGTGCTGAATGTCGTCGAAGAGGGCGCCGTGCCCATCGGCCATACAGCCTCCTACTACTACGTGGGCAAGAGCCCGATCACAGCCTTCGGCACAGCCATGCCCTTCGGCCTTACCTCCCGCCAGCAGGACGCTTGGCTGTATGAAGGCGGCGGCCTCGAAATGCTGCAAGCCGTTTACGCCGAAAAATTCAACACCATCCAATTCCCCGCCGGCAACACCGGCGTGCAGATGGGTGGCTGGTTCAACAAGGAGATCAACTCAGTCGCCGACATGGAAGGGTTGAAGATGCGTATCCCCGGCCTCGGCGGCCGCGTCATGGATCGCCTGGGCGTAACCGTCCAGGTGCTGCCCGGCGGGGAGATCTTCCAAGCCTTGCAGACCGGCGCAATCGACGCCGCCGAGTGGGTCGGCCCTTACGATGACGAAAAGCTGAGCTTCCACAAAGCCGCCAGCTTCTACTACTTCCCAGGTTGGTGGGAGCCGGGCCCATCGCTCGAGATCCAGATCAACCTGGACGAGTGGAACAAGCTGCCTGAGCAGTATCAGGAGGTCCTCAAGACCGCCGCCTACGCCGCCAATACAACCATGATGGCGCGCTACGATGCCAAGAATCCGGCAGCGCTCAGCCGCCTGATCAATGACGCCGACATCACAATGCTGCCCTTCCCGGATGATGTGATGCAGGCTGCCGAAGAGTCCTCCTTCGAGCTGTTCGACGAGACTGCCGCCGATGACGCCGACTTCGCCTCGATATTCAAAGAATGGTCCGCCTTCCGTTCTGCGATTCAGGCCTGGCACGGTTTGGCCGAGCGCGGTTACCTGCAATACGTGGGCCGAAGCCGGTAATGTTCGCGCAGTGACGCCAGTTTTCTTGTAGTTGCACAAAAAAAGGGGCGAGCGTGAGAAACGCTCGCCCCTTTTGCGTCTGCGTCACCTATGATGCAGCGTCCACCAGCCAGGTAACCGTCTCCGGAACCAGGATCACGATCAAAAGGGCTATGCCTTGCAGCACCATAAATGGCAACGCCCCCTTGTGAATGTCCGCGGTCTTCACCTCCGGCGGCGCCACGCTTTGCAAATAAAACAGTGAAAACCCTACCGGCGGCGAGATGAATGCCATATTCAAATTGATCGCCATCATCACCCCGAACCAGACCATCTGCGCATTTGTGAAGCCCAGCTCCAGCGCAGCGGGCACAAACAGAGGCATGGCGATAAAACTGATTTCAATAAACTCCAGATTAATGCCCAACAGAAAGATTGCAATGTTGGCCACAATCACAAATCCCCAGAATCCGCCCGGCAGACTTGTCAGCAGGGCCTGCACATAATCTTGTCCGCCCAGTCGGTCGAAGACCAGCCCGAAAAAGGTCGAACAGAATAAAATCATTATTACCAGCGCGGTAATATTGGCCGTGGAGCGGGCTGCGTCCTTGACCAGCTTCCAATTCAAATTGCGGTTGAACGCCGTCAGTATACAGGCGCCGATTGCTCCAACCGCCCCTGCTTCGGTCGGTGTGGCGATACCTTGAAAAATACTGCCCAACACTGAAAAAATCAGCAGAATTGGCGGAACCACTGCAACTAACGTCTGGCGCATCAGCGCCGCGCCTTGCACCGTTCGCGCCTCTGGCGGCAGAGCCGGCGCGTCCTGCGGACGAACTATCGCGATTCCGATCACGTACAAAGCGTAAAGGCCGGAAAGGATCAACCCAGGAATCAACGCGCCGACAAACAGGTCGCCCACACCCACACCAATCTGATCGCTCAGCACCACCAGAACCAGGCTTGGCGGCAAAAGCTGCGCCATCGTCCCCGACGCCGTAATGATTCCTGTCGCCAGCCTATGATTATATCCATAGCGCACCATGATCGGCAGCGACAACAGTCCCATCACAATTACCGTTGCCGCGACCACTCCTGTTGCCGCCGCCAGCAATGTCCCCACCAATACAACCGCCAGCGCCAGTCCGCCCCGCATCGATCCCAGCAATATGCCGACCGTCGTCAACAGCCGCTCAGCCAGCCCCGATTTCTCAAAGATCGCCCCCATAAAGACAAAAAATATTATTGCCAGTAACGTAAAGTCCGACATCGTACCGAACCAGCGGTTGGGCAACAACTTGATCCAATTCATGTTGAAGATGCCCAACGCCCAGCCGATCAACATAAAGACGAAGGCGGTCCCCGCGAAAGAAAACGCCACCGGATATCCGTACAGGATCAGCACAAAGAACAGTACGAACATCACCAGCGCCAGCCATTCCAACCCCATAGCCACTCCCTTTGGTATAACCCGTGTGATCACGAACCCACTACAACTGCGTCAGTCCAACTTCCAGCCGCGCACCACTGCAGATGCACCGCGTGCCCCTACTCTATCCGTAGTGCCTCCTGGTGCTCCGCCAACTCTTCAACCTCATCCTCCGCACCTCGCAATACCGCGAACAGTTTGATCAACTCCGATATCGCCTGCAACAGCAATAGTACAAAGGCGACGATTATCATCGTCTTCAGTGGCGCACGCGGTAGACCACTCGGATCTGGCGACTGTTCCCACTGTCGCCAGGAAGTAATCACCGGATTTACGGTCACCCAAATGGCTATAACGCAGTAAGGCACGAGTAGCAGCAAATGTCCCCAAAAGTCCACTAGCGCTTGCCGCTTCCTGCTCCAATTCGCATAGATGAAGTCTACCCGTACATTGATACCGTTCTTGAGGATATAGGCGAATCCCAGAAAAAATACCAGTGAATACAGATACCATTGCAACTCGATAAATAGATTGGAGGACAGCTGCACGCCTATGTAACTCCCGAGATAGCGTACCAGCACATTGTAGAATCCAACTGCCACCGTTATGATCACTAGCTGCACCGACAAGCCACCGACAAACTCCGAAAGTCTGTCAATGAGCCCGGATATTCTCAGAAGTGCCCTTAACATTATTGCTGTTCCTCTAACTGGGCGGTACGCTCCAAAGGTGCAACGCCGCCTCCGATCTTCCGCTGCCTAACCTCGGCCCAAGTCCGTTCTATCTTACCCGAACCAGACGAATATACAATAACCGAATATGCCTGCTCATAACCCCTGCAAATCCGTTACTCTGCCTTATCGTCTTTCATACCACTCGTACAGATCAACAACTCTGAAGTATAATTTGGTTGTACAGAAGCTATACTAATTTTCAAACAATTACTTAATCACAGTTTAGACACATTTTTCAAAGGGATTTTATATGGCTTGGCACCAGTCGCAGGTAAAGGTCGGAGTCTATGTTGATGCCGCCAACATCTATCGCAACGGCGGTTCACGCATGCAGTATGATGTATTGCGCGAATTTGCCTGCCGGGATATGGGTGAACCAGTGCGTCTGAATGCCTACGTAACCCACGACACCGAACGCGCCCAATGGGATTTCGACTACCGCGTCGGCGCGTTCCGCTTTCACTCCGCATTGCGGGATCTCGGCTACAAAGTGATTATCAAGCAAGTCCGATGGTACGATGACGAAGCCGGCAACCGCTATGCCAAGGCCAATTCCGACCTGGACCTGGCCGTGGACGCGCTGCTCCAATCCGAAAACCTCGACAGAGTGTTGATCGCAACTGGTGACGGCGACTTTGTCCAGGTCGTCCGCGCGCTCCAGAACAAGGGCTGCCGCGTCGAAGTGGTCGCCTTCGACAATGTTTCCGGCAATCTTCGTCAAGAGGTCGATCTGTTCATGTCCGGCTATCTGATCCCCAATCTCCTCCCTTTACCCAATGGCGCGGCCGAGTGGGGCCAGCCTGATTCTACTGTGCGCGGCTGGTGTTACTACTACAACGAGGATAAAGGCTTTGGCTACATGCGCTTCCTTACAAAGGTGTCGCCGCACCTGTGGTTAGTAGACAAACGCAAGAATCCAGAATCTCCTTATGAAAGCGCTTTCTTTCATTTCTCGATGATGCAGGATGATTCAGTTAAAGACTACCTGCCAAGCCGCGAACATATCTTCGAATTTCGGCTCATCCCCTCGGAACGAGACCAGAGTGAACTCACCGCTACCAACATTCGCATCGTCTGCTCTCTATAACCGCAGTCGCCATCTTCCCCTGACCGCGCTATACTGACCGACAGCGACTCCACGCTAACTCCACCTTTCCCAATAGGAGCCTGAATTCTATGCCTGCCGCAATCTCTGCCCAGCAACCGCTCGCCGTAGAAGCCGGCGCCAAGGTCCTCATGTCCGGCGGAAATGCCATCGACGCCGCTGTCACAGCCGCACTCGTGCAGGCCGTCGTCACCCCGCAAATGTGCGGCATCGGCGGTTACGCCGTCATCAATCTGCACTTGGCCGGCGAAGCAGGTTCCATCGGGATCGACGCGCCCGCGCTGGCCGGCGCCCTCGTACAGGACGATATGTGGGTCGACGAGCTCATCCGTCCCAATCCCGGCGGCTGGGGCTACTTCCTCAATGGTAATGTCAACGAAGCCGGTTACACATCCGTTTGTACACCCGGTTCGGTCAAGATGTTCGCCAGCCTGCTCGCTCGCTGGGGTACCATCGACTTCGGCCAAGCCGCCGAACCGGCCATCCGCACCGCTCACGACGGCTTTGTCGTCTCCGATTCTCTCGCCGTCGGCTGGAAACGCTCCAACCAGTACTGGGAGGGAATGAGCCTGCGCGACTATATCCGCAGCAACGCCGAGGCCAGCCGCATCTATCTGCGCGAGGACGGCCAACCCTATGACACCGGCGAAATTATTCGCAACCCGGACTACGCCGACTCCCTCAGCCACATCGTGCAACATGGCAGCGAAGACTTCTACCACGGCCAGCTGATGGAGCGCATGACGTCCGACCTGGCAGCCAACGGCAGCTTCGTCACCCGGCAGGACTTCGAACAATACCGAATGCGCGAAGATGCCTCAGTGCAGGGCAGCTACCGCGGCCACACCGTCACCAGCGCAACACCGCCCCACGGCGGCCCAACCCTGATCGCCATCCTCAACATCCTGGAGGAGTACGACCTCGCCTCTATGGGCCACAATTCGGCCGATTATATCTACACCGTCGGCCTCGCTATGAAAGCCGCCTTCGCCGACCGCAACCCGCACATGGCCGACACCGACTTCGAAGATGTCCCTCTCGACTGGATGATGTCGCACGAGCGGGCCGCCTTCTGGCGCGAGCGCATCGACAACGGCCAGCCTATCGAACCAGATCCCTCCCAGCCCGAGACGCCCCACACCACGCACCTCTCCGTAATCGACGCCCAGGGCAACTGCGTCTCACTCACCCATTCGCTCGGCGCATCATCGGGCGTCATCACCCCGGGGCTGGGCTTCATGTACAACAACTCGATGGTCAATTTCCACCCCCTGCCCGGCCATCCCAACTCTATCGCCCCCGGCAAAGGTCGCACCACCGGCATGACCCCAACCATCGTCTACAGCAAAGAATCCTCCAACCGCGACGCCCAGCCTCTCCTCGTCCTGGGAGCCCCCGGCGCCACCCGTATTATCACCTCTGTCCTGCAGGTGATCCTCAACGTCATCGATTTCGGCATGGATATCGAGCGGGCCGTCCACGCCCCTCGCTTCGACTGCCAACTCGACGCCATAACCTGTCAACGCCGCATCCCCATCTGGGTCCTCGACGAAGTCAACAAGCGCCATCCTGCCGCCCACATCCCTTACAGCCACGACGGCCTGGCCCTGGTCCATGCCCTCCACATCGACCCCCGAACCGGTGCGCTCTCCGGCGCCGCCGACACAGGCAACGAAGGCATGGCTGTTGTAGTCTAGTTCGAATTTCTGGATCGGATTACTGAATGGAGAGGAGTAAGGTACGAAGATTCAACTGACGAAATGTAACATGAAACTCTTCACGATCGGCTTTACCCAGAAGAGCGCCGAGACATTCTTTACACAGCTCAAAAAATCTGGAGTACGCACGCTGATCGATACTCGCCTCAACAACCGATCGCAACTCTCCGGCTTTGCCAAACAGAGAGATCTCCAGTATTTTCTGCGCGAACTAGGCAAGATCGACTACTTCCACCTGCCCCAACTCGCGCCTACCCAGGACATCCTCGACGCCTTCAAGAAAAAGAAGGGACCGTGGGAAGCCTATGAGCGTTCATTTCGTGCCCTCATGCTTGCCCGCAAAATCGAAGAAGAGTTCCAGCCGGAACTCTTCGACAACGCCTGTCTCCTATGCAGCGAGCACAAGCCCCACCATTGTCACCGGCGCCTCGTCGCCGAATACCTCCGCGAAAAGTGGAATGGGATCAATATCGAGATTGAACATCTCCAACCACAGGACGTTGCCTGATACGCCGACGCGTCTCCATGAGACAAACTCCTCAAATGGTAACTTTTTTCCGAAACCCAATCCCTCACCGGTCCGGCTCAAAAACCGACCCATCCAAGACCGTTTGCAGCCCCGCCGACACTACATTCAACCGCCTGATATCCTCCGCCGGCAATTCCAGACCCGCCGCACCGGCCGTGTCCTCTATATGCGCCGGCACATCTGCGCCGGAGATTATGCAAGTCACCTCTGGATGGGAGAGTATCCACGCCTGCGAAACCTGGCCCGGCGTCGCCCCCAACCGCTCAGCCACAGCAACTACCTCTTCAACCACGTCCGCCGCCCTGTCCCGCAAAACATCCTGAATTGCGTGACGGCGCCGCCCGCCCCACAAACTATTTTCCTCCGGCATCGTATCCCGCCGGTAAACACCGCTCAGCAGACCCACCGCCAGCGGGCTGTATACCATCACCCCCAGCCCCAACTCCGCCACCATCGGAAACATCTCCCGCTCCAAATCCCGGTTGAGCAAATTGTAGGGATTTTGCACCGTGATCAGCGGCGCCGCATTCAGCCGCTCCTGCACCCGCAGCGTCTGCACAATTTGCCACGCCTGGTGATTGCAAATGCCCACATAGCGCACTTTTCCCTGCTGCACCAGGCTGTCCAGTGCCCGAAACGTCTCTTCTACCGGGGTAGTTTCGTCCAAACCATGGATCAAATAGACATCGATCCGATCTGTATTCAACCGCCGCAGCGAACGCTCCGCCTCGCGCAGAATGTGGTATCGCGAAAGCCCTATGTCGTTAGGACCGTCGCCAATCGCCCCGCGCACCTTCGACGTTATCACCACCTCATCGCGTCGCCCGTGCAGAGCCTTCCCTAACAGCTCCTCCGAGGTGCCTCTGTTTGCCCGGTCGTCCAACAGACCATAGACGTTGGCGCAATCAAACAGATTCACCCCCTGGTCCAGCGCGGCCGCGACCAGGTTGCGTGCCTCCTTCTCGTCTCCCTGTCCCCGTAGACCCAGCCCCAGCGCCACCCGCGAAACCTTCACTCCCGCGCTGCCGAAATTCACGTATTGCATCCCTCTCTCCTCCTGTTAGGAAGCGAATCCTGGACATTCCTGTCTTGCGTTACCTTACTAATGGCTGCCCTTCCGCCCTGTGTCGCAGTATACTGGTTCGAAGCGGAAGATTCAACTGCCGCCTGCCAAAAGTGAGACTCCCCATTTTTTGACAATCCTGTTCCTTTCCGCTAGACTTCTTTCTTGGTATTTGCTTAAGCTCGGCACTTCGTTTATGTACCCATCTCCCTGTAAATCGCTCCAAACTAGAGCACTATCTCATTTGCCATATCCCTATATCCATTTCGCATTTTCAAGGAGACAAGAAGAATGGAAAACAGATTTAGTCGACGTCAATTTCTCCGCTTGGCCGGTGGCGCTGCCGGCGCCGTTGCCTTGGCCGCCTGTGCCGCGCCCGCTGCACCCGCCGGCGGCGGCGAAGCCATGTCCACAGAGAAGATCGTAATCCGCTACGCCGGTCTGGACGGCATGGGCGCCCGCGTCGAAGCATTCATGCTGCCGTGGGTGGAGGAAAATGGCTACGAACTCGAACGTGGCGCCTTCGGCCAGCAGGAGCTGACCGACAAGATTATGCAGTCCGTCGCCACTGACACTTACTTGGCCGACATCTTCCAGTTCCCCAGCAACGCCCGTGCTGATGTCATCAGCGCCGGCGCACTGCAGGAAATTCCGGACCTGGTCCTGGAGGCCATCGATTTTGACGACGTCCTGCCCGGTATCGTCAATACCCTCTCTTGGGAAGGCAAGATCTACGCTCTCCCCTACGACGGCGATATCCACTACTACTCCTTCCGCAAAGATCTCTTCGCCAACGAAGACAACAACAGCCGCTTTAAGGACGCCTACGGCTACGATCTCTCGCCTGATACAGGCGCCGTGACCTGGGACCAATGGCGCAACATCTGTGAATTCTTCACCGGTTGGGACTGGAACGAAAACGGCGAGGACGACGACTTCGGTGCCGCCTGCATGACCAAGCGAGGCGATACCCTCTGGTGGGGCTTCAACTCTCGCGCCACCGCCTACGCCAAGCATCCCGACGACGACTCCTACTTCATCGACCTCGACACCGGCGAAGCCCGCCTTAACAATCCCGGTTTCGTCCGTGCATTGACCGAATGGGTCGAAGAAATGCAGACCTGGGCGCCTCCCGGCGGCACCAACTTCACCTATGGCGACTCCCTTAATGCCATGAACGGTGGGCGCGTCGCCCAGACTTACAACTGGGACGCTGTCACCAGCGCCACCGCCCCCGAGACCTCCGTCATCCAGGGCCTGCAGGGCTACAACATCCTGCCCGGCTCTCACGAGGTCTTCAACTCCAAGTCGGGCGAATGGGACTACTTCGACGTGCCCAGCCATGCGCCCTTCCACGCCTTCGGCGGTTGGGTAATCGCCGTCTCCGCTCAGGTTGACGACCTGGCTTACGATGCCGTCTGGGATTTTGTCACCCATCTGACCAAGCCCGAAAGTGGCCTGGCCTTCGTCACCGACCTCACCGGCGCCAGCCCCTACCGCTTCAGCCAGATGGAAGCCGTAGAAGAATTTGCCACTGGCCCCCTGCAGTTGGGCGAAGAAGTAGCGATGGACTATCTGAACGCCGCCCGCGAGACCCTCGACCACCCCAACGCCGTCACAGACCAGGCCTTCGGCGGCTGGGTACAGTATCGCGACGCGCTGGAACTGGGCGTCTCCAAGGCGCTGGCCAATGAACTTCCTCCCCAGGACGCCCTGGACGAAGTCGCGGCCGCATTCAACGAGATTAGCGAACGCATGGGTGGCCTCCAGCATCAGGCCGAACTGTACGCCCGCACCTTGGGCAAGTAACCGCAAAAATAATGTCAGTGGTCAGCGGCCGGTGGCGATGTGTCACCGCCGGTTGCTGGCCTCTGACCGCGAACCAGAGCACTTTTCTCTCTTCTCGGCGTAGCGGTCGGGCCAGCCGGTGGAACACGTAGCGTACTCATGGCAACTGAACCCCGAATTTACCCCTCGAAACGCTCTCGCTTCGAAATCCGGGATAACTACTGGAAGTGGATCTTCTTGCTGCCAGCAGTCGCCATCATCCTCATCCTGCTGGCGATCCCTGTGTTGTGGACCCTCTACGCGGCCTTTACGGACTTGCACCTCTACCGCATCGGGGATTTCGATACCAAATTTATCGGTCTGGCCAATTTCGAGAAGCTGCTGAGCAACCGCTCTTTCTGGCGCACTGTGCGCAATACCGTCGTCTTCATGCTTGGGGTAGTGCCCGCACAACTGATCATCGGCCTGACGGTCGCGCTGGCGCTGAACAACATTACCCGCGGCCAGAAACTGTTTCGCACCTGGTTCCTGATGCCTCTGATGGTCAGCCCGGTCGTCGTATCCTTTATCGTTGGCCGCATGTTGTTCCAGGAGGACATCGGGCCCATAAATGACATCCTGCGTAATATGGGCTTTGAAGGCGTTCCCTGGTTGACCAGTCCCACCTGGGCGATGGTCGCGCTGATGGCCATTGACGTCTGGCAGTGGAGTTCCTTTATGATCCTGATGCTGCTGGCCGCGCTGAAAGGGGTGCCGCCCGACCTGCACGAGGCCGCCCGCGTAGATGGCGCCAATCAGTTGCAGGGGTTCTGGCGCATCACCGTACCCCTCATCATGCCGATCACGATGACGGCGCTCCTGATTCGTATTATCGATGCTTTCAAAGTCGTCGAGATTATCATGGTGTTGACCGGCGGCGGGCCAGGGCAAGCCACCGAATCAGTAACGCTCGCCATCTATCGCACCGGTGTCAAAGGCGGAGATCTGGCCTTTGGCAGCAGCCAGGCTTACTTCCTGCTGTTGGTGCTGATGATCTTCGGCGGGGCATACCTGGTTTTGACAAGAAGAGCGATGGGGAAGGACTGATGGGACTCAGTGCACAGAAACGGTTACGCACGATCGTATCCTACTTCATTCTGCTGTTTTGGTCGTTCATCCTCCTTTTCCCCATGTATTGGGTGGTGATCACTTCTTTCAAGAACGCCATTGACATGTCGATTAAGGCGACCTACATGCCCTTTATCGACTTTCAACCCGGGCTGCACGCCTGGCGTTACCTCTTCGTAGACCGGCTCACCTGGTTCCTCGATCCCTTTATGAACAGCGTGCTCATCGCCTTCATCTCGTCGACGATCGCCCTGCTAATCGGCTCATGCGCCGGCTATGCTCTGGCCCGTTTCGATTACGGCGGCCGCAACAATTCCATCGTTCTGGGCTTCATGTCCCAGCGCATGTTCCCCGGCGCGCTCTTTATTCTCGCCTTTCTCGTGATGTTTCGCGAGTTGGGCCTGCTAGACACTCGTCTGTCACTGATAATCGTCTACAGCAGCGGTGCGATTCCCTTCATCGTCTGGGTTATGCGCGATTTCTTCGAAGGGCTGCCGATCGAAATCGAGGAAAGCGCCATGATAGACGGGGCCAACCGCCTCGGCGTCCTCTTCCGCATCGCCATGCCTCTGGCCGCGCCCGGCCTCGTGGCCGTCTTCGTCCTCTCCTTGATTGGCGCCTGGAACGAGTACCTCGTCGCCCTCACATTGACCTTCCGTGAAGCGATCACCATCCCGCTCTTCATGACAATGCAGGTCAGCCAGACCGGCTACACCGAATGGTGGAACATGAGCGCAATCTCGCTCGTCAGCGTCATCCCCGTAGTCGCAGCCGGCATGGCCCTGGAGAAATACATCACCGGCGGCCTGACCTTCGGCGCGCTCAAAGGCTAACCCCACTGCGCGTCGCCTCATCCTCGTTCGACTTCGCTAAGCCTGGTTCCTGCGTCGCCGTACAATCCAAAAACGCACCAGCCAAATCAGAATCGCCAGCGGTACCAGCACAACCAACAGCAGTGGCGTCAAGTAAATGACTGCCCAGATAAGCGCTGTCAGCAATCCCTGCAACGTCGAAACCAGTGCCCGCAGCGCGTTCCGCATCGGCCCGCTCGCGCTCCACGGGTCCTCCACAATTGGCCGGTTGATGCTGTCAGGGATTAACTCAACCCATACTGTCGAAAAACCGATCTGATTGTCCAGCAGGTTCTTGCGCCCCTGCAGTGTCTCAATCTCCCCCCGGATCTGCGTCAGGCTGCGGTGAACGGCCAGAATATCCTCCACCTTGGCATTCGGCTTCTCCCGCACCTCCGTCAGCAGCGCCAGCAACTCCGTCTCCGTGGCCCGCAGATTGCGCAACCGCGCATCGAGATCGCTGTGCTGGTCGGTCACATCCTGCCGGCTTATATTCAGATAGTTCACATCCGTCGCCAGCGCCTGCAACCGTTCCAGCGCCTCCTCCAGGCTGACAGACGGAACCCGCAGCGTCAACGAGCCGCGCAGCTCTTCTGTCTGGCCGTACCTCCCTTTGGATATATCGACATCTGACAGATACCCGCCCAAATCGGTCGCGATCTGCTCGACGCCTGCCATCGCCGCCTCCGTCTTCGCTACAACTAGCGACAAGTTGGCATTGGCGATGATTTGGCGGGTCTCTACTACCCTATCAGCCGCGCCATCACCTGCAGTCTGCGCCGCAGATTCGTCTTCAATCGCCATCGCGGGAGCGCTTTCCGCGAACGATTCATTAAAGACTCCGTCCTCCATCGAGGCAGCTGCGCAAGCCGCGCAAGTCAGCCCAAAAAGAACCAGCAATACCGGAAATAACCGTCGAGTTCGTCCCACTGATCACACTCCCGCCAACTCAGCATGTTGCAATAAGCCTGGATATAGGGACGAAATGTTCGGCCAAAATGTTCCCGATGCAACCGCTTGAGAGCGTTTTCGTCTGTCCCTCAGCCCCCGAACTTGTCTGCTGCAACGCCGCGCACACCCACATCCGCTACGAAAAACCCGCCCGCATGAGGCTGTTCTGCCTTCTCCGCGTCGCTCATCCTGAACGAGGCGCTGGTGATGTAAAGCTGATCCAGATTCGCACCGCCGAACGCGCAAGCCGTAATACTGGATGTCGGCAGTTCGACCTCTGCCAACACTGTAGCCGTATCCGGATTCCAGCGCCGCACACGGCTCCCCCCATAATGTGCCACCCACAACATCCCTTCTTCGTCGATCGTAAAGCCGTCAGCAAAGCCCATTTCTTCGGGGATACTGATTATCACTCGTTCATTGCTGATAGCGCCCGTCCCGTCGTCGTAGTCATACGCGCGAATGGCGAAATCCAGCGAATCGGTATAGTACATCGTCTTCGCATCAAGGCTCCAGATGATGCCGTTCGAGATGCCGATGTCACCGAACATCTTGTGAACGCTGTGGTCAGTGTCCATTCGATAAACACTTCCCTGATCCGCCTGATCTTCGTAGGCCATCGTGCCGGCCCAGAATCGGCCGGCAGGATCGCACTTGCCGTCATTAAATCGGTTGCCCGGCAGATGCGCTTCCGGATCGACAAGCATCTCCAGCGCGCCGCTGTCCGGGTCAAAAGCGGCAAAACCGTCCCGCAGAGCCAGCATCAGCCCGCCCGACGCCCGCTGCACCACAGTTCCCACGTGCTGCCCCACGTCCCACTCCCGGTTACTGCCCGTTTCCGGGTCGTAGGCATATAGCTTGCTGGCCATGATATCCAACCACCACAGTACACTGGCATCGGCGTCCCAGATTGGGCCTTCCCCTACAAGCGCGTGGGCATCTATGAGAAGATCAACTGTTTTCGACATGCGGTTCCTCCGTTACAGTGGTTTGGTCTTGCAATTAGTCCATCTTGCCTCTCACGGTTTCACATCAGCATCCAAGTATCCCGAATGTATGGTGAAGCTGCTTGGCTTTGTCGGTCGGGTAAGATGTTTTCACCTGGCTATTCTGTTCCGTCCCCTCCTACATAAGAAGTGCGTCCACAGAAATGAACTTGGTTAGCGTTTACTTGGTGAACGTGGCAAGTATGATTTGGATGTCGTAAATGTTGATGCCGCTGCGGAACTCGAACTTGATCGGTGACGCAAAACCGCTAACCCAGAGCCGAAGCTCGCCGTCGGTGTCCCATATCCCTGGCGTTTCAACCGAGTAAGCTGAGATTTTGGAGTACGGAATGCTCGTCAAGCTTCTCTTCCTTCCGGTCAGACCCTGAATGTCTTCCCAGATAAAACGTTGGTTGGTAAAGACATAACTGTCGCGCTTGGTTCGATAAGCGGCGATCAGTTTCTCATCATTGCCCAATATCCGTTCTTCGAATTCTTTGGCCTCTTGATCTTTCATACGGCCGGCTGTGCCGAGCAGTGCGTTAAGTGTCACGAAGGAACTCCTTCAGCGCAAGATAATGGCGGTGAAGGCGGACCGGATTCAAACGCCTACAAGCAGGACTCGAATGTACCGCCCAGATGGGTTGAATGTATCTCTAGGTTTTATCTGACTTGTCAAAGCGATGTGTTCCACTTCAAAGGTAAAGACAGAGCGAGAATGGTACATTTTCGAGCGGTGGCAAGATCGACAGTAGTTCCTGAGATCCCCATTTCTACCTATACGCCGTGAAAGTTTCTTCTACCTCTGCAACCCGAACCGGCCTTCCTTCTTCAGCCGACCGGATCAGTGCCAGCGTACAGCGCACCGCATGCACGCCGTCCTCCCCGCCGTAGCGCGGCGGTTGATCATCGAGAATTGAATCGATCAGGTGATGTACCTGACTGACGTGGCCCTGCCCGTAGTAGCTGATCTCCGAGTCCCACACCTGGTCTTCGCCTTCGTCGAATCGGAAACATACAGTTTCCTGCCCTTCTCGATGCAGAATCAGATGCTGCTGCCTCCCCTCCCAAAGCAGATTATGACCGCCTTCCCCTAGCACCTCGATAATTCCCGTCTCGCCCACAATCGTTGTACTCAAGCCGTGCATGAAGTCATACTTGCCATTGAGCGGGTCCGCCCGCATCCACACGCCCTGTCTCTCCGCATCTTCATACCGCCAGGTAATTATGGGAATATCCATCTCGGCCGTCCGGTATGGATCGTGGGACGCGCCGGCGCCCCGCCTGTCATCGCTTCCAACCGCGGCCACCGCATTGACCTCTTTAATCGTCGCGTCCTCCATCAAATACTCAGCAGTCGCAAAGAAATGCACCGCGTGATCGAAAATCCAGGGATATCTCCCTCCGCCCGACTGCTCGCCGTCCAACCGCCACGCCCGTGCCTCCGCGTCAATGTGTAACTCGTGCTGCGCCCTTCGACGCCACGACCCGTGCCGCTGCCTAATCTGCATAGAGCGGCCAATAGCACCGCTTTCGATGAGCGCACGTGCCTTCATATGAGATGAAAGAAAGACATACGTTTCGCCCACCAACAGCTTGACGCCGGCATCCTCCACCGCTCGCACCGCCTCCATCCCCTCGGCCTCGCTGCGGCAAAATGGCTTCTCGCAGTGGACGTGTTTGCCTGCCTTCGCGGCCTGGCGCGTCATCGTCGCGTGCAAAAAAGTAGGGGTAGCAATATCGATCAAATCTACATCGGAATCCGCCAACAGTTCCGAAAAAGACGAATATATCCGCTCGATACCATACTGCGCGCCAAACGCTGCTGCCCTTCCGCGGTCTGTGTCACAGACCGCCAATACATGTGCCGCGGGGTGGCTCAGATATCCCCTGATATGCGCCGTCGCTGCCAGCCCCAACCCTACAATGCCAACGCCTATTTTTTCGTCCATGAGCCGTAAACCAGTGAGCAAACTACGGAGCCAGACCGCGAAGGAACCGTGCGGGTCTCTTTACGTTCAATCCGCGAAACGCGGCAGCACCTCTTGGAGAAACAACTCCGTACCGGCAGTTTCAGGGTAGTCGGCAATTCGAATCTGAAACAGACTGACGCCGGCATCGACATACGCCTGTAACTGCGCCGCCACTTGGTCCGGCGTGCCGATCAGGGCTCCCCTACCTTGTGCGTACGGGGTCGCATCCGCCTGCTGTCGGGCTACAGACTCCGTTCGATGGACTGCAATCGGCGGCAGCGAAATCGTCTTCCGAATCTCATCGAAATCGCGTCCCACCGCCGCGCAGTGCCCACGTAACACGCGCGATTTGTGCGCAAAGGTTTCCGGTGTCCCTCCCGGCAAATTCCACCAGTCGGCGTGTTTCGCCACCACTCGCAGCGTCAACTGCTCGCCGCCCCCGCCAACCATCACCGGCGGCGACGGACTTGGCTGCGGATGGCAGTAGGCGTTGTCGATGCGATAGTAGCGCCCCTCGTAACTGGCAGGTGACTCCGTCCACAGAAGCTTGACGATCTCAATCGTCTCTTCCAGCTGGCGAATCCGTGCAGCCGGTCGCGGAAACGGCCAGTTGTATGCCTCGTACTCCTCCACCAGCCAGCCTGCCCCAATGCCAAAAATGTAGCGCCCCCCCGTCAGCCACTGAAGAGAGGCAGCCATCTTCGCTGTCAACGCCGGGTTCCGGTAGGACTGGCAGAGGACCAGGCTCCCCCAGTCAAAGCTCGGATAACGGGCCGCCAAATAGGCCAGTGTCGTCACCACCTCCGTGGCTGGCGTATCCCGCGGCACAAACGTTCCCCAAGGATGGACGTGATCGTCTACCCAGACCGACGTCAAATGGCCTTCCATCAGCTGAAGATGTGAATGCAGCTGTTCCAAGAAGCTGTCGGCGTTGCTCCCGTCCGTCGGGAAGGATGGCGCGTGCCAGCCAAAGTCAATTGAGGGCATGTCGTTGGCTCCTGTATATGAGACTTCTTTTCGTCAGCCCTCCACAGGATCAAGTACGCGCAACCGGGCGGAAACAAGGAAATCCATAGCCGGCTGCGAAAAACAGCGAGGCAAGACCTGTGTCTGGATGCTGATAAATTGGTAAGCTTGGAGAGACCAGTGCATGCAAGTATAGCTGTCCAAGTCAGCGGTCGCAACTCACCTGCCATCGACGCCGGTACCCCTTACCTCTTGCCGATCACATCCTTTGATTTCGATGTTCACGGCGTGTTATACTGCCTCTGTCAAGTCGCCAAATGCTCCACCTATTTGCCATATGACAGCTTTGTGAATACAGCCAACACTTTCCTCTGCCGCATGCGAACTAATCCACCGCGGCTGGCCCTTCTCCTGCTGATCGCCGCGCTGCTCGCGGCCTGCGAACCCTCTCCAACAATGCATGTGATCGGTTATATGATCGAGGAGCGCTTGGGCGGCCCGGTCGAGCCTCCTCTTTCCATACAGAAGGGCAGCCTTTCCGGCCAGGTCCTGTTCGCGGGTGAGCCGGTTCCGGGTGCCGTCGTCCTGGTAGCCACGCGCACCGGCACGCCTTTTTCCGCTCGCACCGACAACTCTGGCCACTATCGTATCGACAACATCCCTCCCGGCCAGTACGTGCCTGCCTCCATTGCCCCGACCTTCGCCGAAACTGCCCTCAGCGGCGCATTTGGCCTCCCCTATTCAGTCACCGTGCGGCCGGGCGAAACGGCCCGCGCACCCGCCCTCACCCTGCAAAAGCACAGACCGCGCCCTCTGCCCGCCCCACTGCCAGAGGCAGCCGACCTTTGGGTCAGCGAACCGGTTACCAAGACGGCCCCCTTTCCCGCCGGCGCAGTGGCTTGGGAGCGCTCCATCGCTTTTACCCGCGCAGGAGCCAGAATCATTTCCTTGCGGCTATACCGACCATTCCCCGATTCAGGCGAGAAGCTACCCCTGCTATTCGGTCTCTTTCCCGGTTGGGTCGACGATTGGGCGCCTGTAAATGTGGCCCTTGCTGATGCCGGTTACTCGGTCCTGGCGCTGTCCCCGTCCGGTGTGTGGGGTTTGGATGTGGGCGCCCATGCCGAAGATGCTCGTGTCGCTCTGGCATTGGCCCGCGGTGGCCACTTGGGCGTTGACCTGGCCGACGCGCCGGCAGTCGCCTTGGGAGGCAGCTTCAGCAGTGCCATCGTCAACCGCTTGTTGCGCGACGAGAGAGAGCAGTTCGCTGCCTGGCTGACGCTCGGCGGCATTAGCAACGCATTCTCCGGCAGTGCCGACTTCTACGCCCACCGCCTGACCCTTCCCGATCGATTTCGCTATGTGATCCCTGCTCTGGGGCCGGCTAACGTCTATCCCCTGCCTTTCCTCTACTACTCGCCGGTCTACACCGCCTCGCAGCTGCCGCCAACCATGATCATCCACACCGATGTAGACCGCATAATTCCCATCAGCCAGGCATACGAACTGGAAGAGGCGCTGCGGGCCGCAGGCGTTTATGTTGAGGTGTTATACTATGAGGATGTCAGCCATTACCTTCAGATCGGCGACGATATGACCGAGTCCGGCCAAGAGATGTTCTGGCAGGTGCTGAAATTTCTGGAGAGCCAGACAGCGAAGACTGAGGATGGAGAATAGAGGTATATTACTCCCTCATTCGTCTTCGTGCTTTTCTCGTTCTGTGGGATACGGACGGAATGAACTATAGTACCTCATGACAGCCCGACGCAGACTGACAGAGGTCGATTCTTGAGCCTGTCAGCCGGTTCCAATTCACGTGCAAGACACTCTCCAGCATTTGCTGGTAGCCAGTTCTTCTGGCTTGTGTAAGGGGAGAGCCGCCTGGGAGTGAAACCGGGAACCAAAGTAGAGAACGATTCGGAGGATCCTATGAGTGACTTGACTGCAGTTTCTGTGAGCGACCGTGAATACCAGGCTCTGGCTTCCGGTTCTGCCCTGCAGCCGCGGCCCAATTTCGGTGTACTCGTTCTGGGGAATCGGGACCGGGCCGACTTCCTCCAAAGAATGACAACCAACGACATCGCCCGCCTGCAGCCGGGCCAGGCCGCGCTGACCATCCTCACTAGCCCCGTGGCGCGCATCGACGCCGTATTCTCCGTTCTCTGTCGCCAAGAGGACCTCTTGCTGCTGCCATCAGAAGGACAGGCAGAGGCGTTGCGCCAGCGTCTGCAGGGACAGATATTTTTCATGGACAAAGTTACCGTCTCCGACCAGAGTGGTGACCTGTGCCGCCTCCGCCTGCTGGGCCCGGCCGCGGTCGAGACTCTGCTGGCCGCAGGTCTTCCCCAGCCCTCCTCTGACGACCATTTCCTTGAAGCGGACAGTGTTACCGTCCTGCGTCAGGACCGCTTTGATCTCCCCGGCTACGAAATCATCGCACCCGTCCAAATCTTGGACGCACTCCAGGAGCGGTTGACCCGCGCAGGAGCCCTGCCTCTCGTCGACAGCGACAGTTACGAAGCCCGCCGCATCGAACAGGGCCGACCCCTTCCTGGAAAGGAACTGACCGATGCATTCTCTCCGCTGGAAACAGGCATGACCTGGGTTTGCGCCGAGAATAAAGGATGCTACACCGGACAGGAAATCATCGCCCGACAACTCACCTACGACAAAGTGACTCGCACTCTGGTCAGCTTACATAGCGAAAGGCTCCCTTCGGAAGGCGCCTCCGTCAGCGTAAATGATCGCGTTGTAGGTACAGTCACCAGCAGCGGTTACAGTCCGACGGCCGGGCCGGTGGCGCTGGCCGTGCTTAAACGGCCCCACAATGTCGAAGGCGTTGAAGTCATGGTGGACGGAGTCACTGCCCGCGTCGAACAGATTCCCATGCAAGCTAGCTGACCCGCCGCGGTCGATGTTCAGTTGCCGCCTACCCAGAGATTTCAGGATCTAGATGTATCTCAGGCTCCGCATCACTGGCCATTAGCAACCGGCGTTTCGCAATGTCAACCTCACCCTGGCGACTTCTCATCGACGATTCTCCCCGCTCCGGCGCGGCCAACATGGCTGTCGATGAGGCCATCGCCGAGGCCGCGGCCGCTGGCACTGTTCTACCCACACTGCGATTCTATCGCTGGAGTCCTCCCACCGTCAGCCTGGGCCGCCATCAGAAGCTGGCCGATGTCGATGAAACGCAGGTCGCCGACCGCGGCTACGACCTGGTGCGGCGCTCTACCGGTGGGCGGGCAATTCTGCATGTCGACGAACTGACCTATTCCGTCGCCGGGCCAGCCGAAGATCCCCACATGGCAGGGGGCGTGATGGACGCCTACCTGCGATTCAGCAACGCGCTGCTTTCCGGTCTTTCAACCCTAGGCCTCGCGGCCGAAAAGGCCGGCGGTCGCACGCGTGCCGGACGCGAACTGTCGGCCGCCTGCTTCGAGACGCCCAGCGCCTATGAAATCACCGCAGGGGGCCGTAAACTGATGGGCAGCGCCCAGAGCAGACGCAAAGGTTATGTGCTGCAGCACGGCAGCTTGCCCCTCTGCGGCGACGTCACCCGGCTCGTCGAAGTCCTTGCTCTCTCGTGCGCCGCAAAGGGCCGCCTGCGGCAACAACTGCGTCAACAAGCGGCCACTTTGGCGGAAGCCATGAATCTGCCGCCCGACTCGGAGCGTCTTGCGTTTTCCCATGTGGCTACGGCGATGGCGGGAGGGTTCGCGTCAGCCCTGGACCAGGAACTCGAACCAGGCACTCTCTCGGCCGGCGAACTGCGGCGTAGCGCGGAGCTCATCCGCATCCGCTACGCAGATCCGGACTGGACCCGTCAGCGGTAGTGTGATATGGCAATCGGGCATCTGACCCTCGAACTCTACCTGCCTCTGACGAGTTCATTAAAGGAAAAACGAGGCATCGTCAAACCCCTTATCGCCCGTTTGCGCCGCGACTACAATGTATCAGTCTGTGAAGCCGATGGCCAGGATACCTTGAGCCGCGCCGTCCTCGAAGTGGTCTGTGTTAGCCAGAACGGCGCGCTGGCCTACCGGCAACTGGAAAAGATCGCCGTGCGCGTCGAAAACTGGCGCCTTGACGCCGAAGTTGTTGATTACTATGTCGAAATGGTCGCCTGACTGAGGTGGTTTACGCGCAAACTCGCAACTGGTGGCACGACATTTTGCGCCAGGGTTCCGGGCATTTGGTCCCGCCCGCTCGGACGCACTGTGCGTTCTCTTCTTGCTTTGCTTTCAAAGGCAAAGGAAGTTCAAGCGGCCTGCGCCGGTTGGCGAACACCTGGCGTGGCGTTATGCCTGCTCAGCGCAATCAAAGACTCGTCCTGATTGTCTTGGGCCGACCAGCCGTAGTGGCGCACAGCGAGGAGCGCTATGCTTATTGCAACACTGATGATCGCGATCCACTGGGCAGTAGCCAGTTCCCCCATCACCCACGCATCAGGGCGGAAGTATTCGACCCAGAAGCGGCCTAACGGGTATGCGATGAAATACAGGAGCGCCCCATCGCCTCGCCGCAGCCTATGCCCGAACTGCCAATAGATAAGATATAGCAGCCCAAACAATAAAATACTCCAACCGGCTTCATAGAAAAACGTTGGGTGAAAGCCGTTGCTGGCATACCAGTCTATCGTGGCTTGTGGGATTTCGGCGACGCCGCAGGCCGGTGCTCCAGCTGGTCGCTGGCAAGGATGTATGGGGTTGATGTGGAACGCCCACGGCAGATCCGTGGCTTGCCCATACAGTTCCTGATTGGCAAAATTTCCCATTCG
Organism: Caldilineaceae bacterium; assembly: GCA_965116395.1. Lineage (GTDB taxonomy): Bacteria > Chloroflexota > Anaerolineae > Caldilineales > Caldilineaceae > Bin5. The sequence goes on along the minus strand of OZ220684.1, from coordinate 907,502 downwards.
TCCAACCGCCTGGGCAACCAGCACATTGGGCCCAATGTAGTCCAAATAGCTCAAAAAGCTTAGCCCGTTCCGCTTGGTATAAAGGACAATAGCAATAATGCCGCCAATCAGCCCACCGTAGATGCCCAAACCAGTGAATCCGAATCCTCCCTTTCCCCCGCCCCATAATCTGATGATTTCAAATGGATTCTCGCGGTAAAAGGCCCAACCTGGTCCTTCGGCCGGCGTGCTGAAAACGTGATACAAACGGGCGCCGATTATTCCCAAGAGCAGCGTCCAAGCCAAAAGGTTCCAAATATGATCGGGATTCTCGCCGGCGCGCTGGGATAGCCGCCCAGATAGCCACGCCGCAATCACCGCCCCACCAACAATGAATACTCCATACCAACCCGGAGCAAATACTCTGCCGAAGATTTCGAGTTCAAAAATGGTTGGACCCATACAGTTATCGTTGCCTTGTCAGTGAGTGCGCGCGGTTACACTTATCCGAAAGTATAGAAGATCCTCACACCATCACAAAAAATGCCATGAAGAGCGTCTTGTCTTAGACCCACACCGAATCTGGGTATATTGCCAACTAAGGCCCGGGCGCGCCATTTTCTAGCCAAACCTCAAGTGTGGCGCCTACGCGCTCGAAGCTCTCTACACCCAGTTTATCAGGCGTGTCCTCAATCGTATGCCAGTAAGGATAAGTAAAGTCGATTATGTCGATGGCAGTGTATCCGGCTTCGATAAATGGTGTGTGATCGTCCAGCAAAGGGGTGCCCGGTTCGAGGCTGAACCACTCGCCATACCCCAACTGTGCCGCAACTGACCAGATGGCCTCAGTCAGTCGTCGATCGGAATTGGGTTCCCACAGAAGCTCTTGATCGGCGTCCCCGATCATGTCTACGATCACCGTGTACCGCGGCGACTGACACTGCCCCAGCTCGTCCAGATTTTCGACGAAATAGCGGCTGCCCAGAATCCAGTCCCAGCCGGGGATGTACCCGTTATCTTCAGCATCGAAAAATGCCAGGCAGATCGTGTGGTCGGTGCTTGCCACATCCAGTGTGCGCGCCATCTCCAACAGCACGGCTACACCGGACGCGCCGTCATTCGCGCCGGGTACCGGCTTGTCGCGATTCGCGGGATCCGGGTCGTGGTCGGAAAAGATTCGAGTATCGTAATGCGCGCCCAGAATTATCACAGGGCCCGAACCCTTGTACGCGATGATATTGCGCCCTTCCACATCCTCCAGCGGCCGGAACGGCTGGATCAGCACATTCCATCCATTGTCATTCAACTCCTGAACTACCCAATCGCCCATCTCGTGGCTGGCTGAAGTGCCGGTAATTCGGGGCCCGTACGACATCTGTTTCTCCACGTAAATCATCGCCTGATCGGCCGAAAAGGAGACGGGGCCCACCGGCAATTCGAGCAGTCCATAGCCCAGATAACCGAAGAATCCCGCAGATGCCGCCAGAGCCACGAGCAGCGTGATTTCAGTGCGAAAGGTCTTTGTCGTATTCGTTAAGCGCTGCCAGTTAGTGGGAAACATGGGTAGCTCATGGAGACAGTGGTTGAAGTAATAGTTGCTTCATTTCGTGGATCGGGTTGTTACCAAATGTCGTGCAAACGTTCGTAAGGCCGGCGCTTCACGCCGTGCTGCCTAAGTGACCAACCTGGCTTCAAAATAAGATCCTGATGGTCGCCATCTGGCACAACCTGCACAGCCCACACAGCCCACTTGGCTGTGGCTGAATAACCGTTACGAGCGGGGACGCAGGCGAATTCGGATCGGCGTTCCAACAAATGGGTGATGCCGCCTCAACTGGTTATCCAAATATCGCAAATAACTGAAATGGGCCAGTTCCGGGTCGTTGACGAACAGTATGAAGGTGGGAGGCTCGACGCTGGCCTGCGTTGCGTAGTAGATTCGGAATGGCCGCATCTGTTTGGTTGCAGGAGGTGATCGGTGATAGGCATCCTGGATAACGCCATTCAGTTCCGACGTGGGAATTCGATGCCTTCGTTCCGCCGCCACGGCCAGCGCCGTCGGCAGTACCTTCTGCACACGCTGCCTCGTTAGAGCGCTGATAAAGAGTACAGGTACGTAGTCAAGAAACTTCAATTCTTCGCGTACCCTTCTCGTATACTCTACCATCGTCTGCGTGTTCTTTTCGACGATGTCCCATTTATTCACCAGAACAACCACGCTTTTGTGCGCCTCCAACACATGGCCGGCGATATGGGCATCCTGCGCGGTTACACCCTCCACACCGTCTATGAGAAGCAAGGCCACGTCAGCGCGATCGATACTTCGCATGCTTCGAAGTACGCTATATTTCTCGATGCCCGGCTCCACCCGTCCCCGTCGTCGTACTCCCGCCGTGTCAATCAATGTGATGTTCTGGCCATGATAGACCATCTCGGTGTCAATTGGGTCGCGCGTGGTACCAGCGATTTCGCTGACGATCGCCCTGTCTTGTCCAAGCAGTGTATTCAGCAGACTGCTCTTTCCCACATTCGGTCTGCCCACAAGCGCGATTGCAACATCATCCTCTTCCGTCTCATCCCTAACCGGGCTGTCGGATAACTCGGCCGCAATCATGTCGAGCAAATCACCAACCCCGATTCCATGGAATGCGCTGATCGGGACCGGTTCACCAGCACCAAGCGCCCAGAACTCCGCCGCATTCTGTCGTCGTTGCTCGCTTTCCGCCTTGTTTACGGCAAGTAGGATGGGTTTGGTCGTCTGCTGTAGGAACTCGGCCAAGTCTTCGTCGGCGGCTGTCAGACCATCTTTTCCATCCACAACCAAAACGATCACATCTGCTTCTTCAACCGCGATCTGCGCCTGATTCGTGATCTCGGTCACGAAGCGGGCGGAGTCTCGCGCCAGCGGTGCCACCCCCGGCCGCTCCGCCCGAAACTCAGCGGTCTTCTGCGCTTCAAGGCCGCCCGTATCGATCACGACGAAGGAGACTCCGCTCCATTCCGCCTCCCCATAGATTCGGTCGCGGGTCGTCCCAGGCAAATCTTCAACTATCGCTGTTCTCGCGCCAATCAGCCGGTTGAACAAGGTTGATTTACCCACATTAGGGCGACCCACAAGCGCGACTACTGCCTTTCGCTGTTTCATTTCAACTGGACGCCCCTGGCGTTGCAGTAGGCGGCGGTTCGGTCTTTTCTGGCGCCGGTACAGGCGAAGGTTCCACTGTTCCTGCTTCCGGCGCTGGTGCCGTCGCAGTTGACTCCGCATCCAGCTGGGCAGGCGGTTCCGCCGTTTCAGGAAGCGGAGTAGCCGGAGTCTCGTCTGGCACAGGTGTCTCCGTGGGCGTCGGTGTGACCAATGATTCAATCAACACCTCGATCGCTTCCGGTATTACCCCCTCTTCAACGATTCCTTCCGGAACCACAACCGTAGGTTGAACCAAATGGCTGCCCGGTAACAGTCCCGTCAGATCGAGAAGCACACGCACCTCTTCCGGCCCTAGCAGTTCCAATCGCGGCAGAGGGCCGCTAACGATGACCTCGACCTCTTCTAACGAAACAGTGATACGCATGTCATCGCCCGCTCCCTGTACAACCGGATGGCGTGTCACTGTCAGACTGCTTTCCAGCGGCGCCACCCCAACCGTAACAGACACACTGTCCTCAAGAGTGGAAACGTTCTCTGGCAGGATAAGCGTCAGCCGTTCCCGAACTTCTCCAATTGCGCCCTCGATCATGAGCGGCCTCGTCTCCACGTATCCGGGAACATCCCGCAGCGCGTTCGGACTGCCAAGCAAAACCACCGTAGGCGGCTCCACTTTGACGCCGGTCAAGCGGTAGTTCGCCGATGGCGCGCCCTTTACATCAGCGCGCACAACCACTTCCTTGCGTCCGGGGGGCTGCACTACAGGCACAACAATCCGCGCCGAATTTGGTTCGACCTCTACCCTTTCCAACTCCAGGTTCTGGGCGCTGCGGGCGCTGAGTGGCCGAACCTGTTCAACCTGACTCTTGGCATTGCGCAAGAAGACCGTGGCAACTACCGACCTCACTTGCGTTACAAGTGTCCGCGGGCCGGATATCTCGACCTCCGCCGGCTCCGAAAGCGGCTCTTGCCAGTCATACCCGAACGCCGGGCTGTCCATCACCTCTACCTCTACCGGAACAAACCTGGAAATTACCGGCTCCAACTGCACCCGCAGTTGCCGGGGTTCATGCGCGATCACTTCCACGTCGGGATTCAGAGCAATGACCTCTACCTCTACCTCGTGGCTTCCCGCAGGTAAACGTGCCAAATCTATCACCGCGCTGAAATCGTCCGCTTGCTGCGATTCCAACGAGCGCTGGGGCGCCCGCAGCGTTAGCACCGCCGTACGATTGGACAGGTCTTGCAAGCTCTGCAGCCCCGGGCCCATATTTCGTACCTCGATCAGAATCGGCTCTTCATACTCTCGCCGAATCATCGGGTTTTCCTGATCGATGGCGATAAACCAGACCACAAACGCCAAGAGCACCGACAACAGCAGCGTCGTCGTCGGTTTCATGGAGCGACTATATCGCCGAATATCATTAAACCTCAGCAAGAAATTCCCCGGTTTCTGCATTGCCCATTATAGGCCGTGGATCATAAAATTCTGTCAGCTTGCGCCGCAATTCATTTGCATCCAGACGACGGGCCATTCGCCCGCCTCTCGCAATCGAAATCGCCCCCGTTTCTTCAGAAACAACAACACTCATCGCGTCCGTCAATTCGGTGATTCCAATAGCCGCCCTGTGGCGCGTGCCCAATTGTCTGTCCGTGAGATTGCGATTCGTCAGGGGCAAAATGCAGGATGCTGCCGATACCTTGCCGTTCTGGACAATTACCGCCCCGTCGTGGAGAGGCGTGCCCGGAAAGAAGATGGTTAGCAGCAGCTCATCAGTGAGCTCTCCGTCAATCCCGACCCCGCGGTCGATATACTCCATCAGCCCGCCGCTCCCCTCCAGCACCAGCAAAGTCCCGTGGCGCCGTGCCGACAGCTGCTCGCAAGAACGGACAATCTCGTTGATAAGGGGTTCGGTCCCGCCATTCGTTCGGCGCAAAAAGAATGGCGTCCTCCGCCCAACCTGTTCAAGTACGCGACGGATCTCAGGCTGGAAGATTACGGGGATCGACACAAAAATCACGAGGGAACTATTTCGTAATAGCCAGCTGAACGCCGTCAACTCAACCGTTCGGACGAGAACAAACACCAGAATGCCGATGATCAGGATCCCCAATACAAGCTGCGCCGCCTGCGTCCCCCGCAACAAGTGCAGCAGCGCGTAGAAGATCAGCATCAGCAGGAAGAGATCTACGATATTTTGCCAGTCGGTAAGGCGACTGAGAATTGCCACAAAGTCAGTCATGTCACCCTCTTTACCCCGGACAAATCCATATTAGAATCGTTTCTGCCATTCGTATGATCCAGCAAGATCTGACACAGTTTCTGGATCCCTTTCAAAATAGGGATGTCGCGTACTATCTGGCAAGCACACCGAAAACTGAAGTCGCTAATGTTCTTCCCCCTCCGCCATCACAGAATGCAGGGACCTGACTTCAGTTCATGAAGGTAACTCCACTCCTCCCAGCAAATGAGCAAGCACTGCCTTCTGCGCGTGCAGCCGGTTGTGGGCTTGCGGAAAGAGGCGGCTACTGCTCCCGTCTGCCACTGCATCGGTTATCTCTTCACCCCGGTGTGCTGGCAGACAATGCATAACAAGCACCTCTTCATTTTCCGACCGTTGCACCAACTCCTTGTTGACCTGGTAGGGTGGCAAGACCTCCATCCTTTCTTCGCGCTCCTCTTCATCACCCATGCTGACCCAGACATCCGTATACAGGACATCCGCTCCCCTTACGCCCTTCAGGTCGTCTGTGATTTCGACCTCTACCTCCGCTGCCGTCAACACCTCCGCAGAGGGAACGTAACCGCGTGGCGAGACAATGCGCACGTTCAGACCGACCTTGCCCGCGGCCATCAGCAGGCTTGTCGCAACATTGTTGGCGCCGTCGCCCACGTACACCAGCGTTCTGTCCTCCAGCGTGCCCAGCTGCTCCCAGATGGTGAATATATCCGTCAGGGCCTGGCAAGGATGGCTGAAATCGCTCAAGCCGTTGATAACCGGAACACTGCCCCACTCCACCATCTCCTCAATAGAGCGGTGATCAAATACACGCGCCATTACGCCGTCCACGTAACCGCTCAATACGCGGATCACATCTGCTGGGCTCTCCCGCGTTCCCAGGCCAATTTCTGCCGGGCTTAGATAAAATGCATAACCACCGAGATGCTGCATGCCCATTTCAAAACTGACACGCGTACGCAGCGAAGGCTTCTCAAATAGCATCGCCAGCGACTTTCCTGACAGGATCGGTCTATTGCCTCCGCACTGCGTCCACTCGTCTTTCAACTGCCTGGCCAGCTTTAGAAGCCCCCAGAATTGTTCACTGGTCAATATATCTATGCCTGTAAAGTGGCTGAGGGGCTGAACATTCACAATCTTCTCCTGAAATTTAGGTCTGGATGCCGCCTGTCTCTGTAGAGATAAGGGTTTCCTTGAATATAGACGACCGATTCACTCGCAAAGTTCCGATTCTGGCATACTCTGCCTGCGCATACCCGCGCCAGTGCGTCTCACTGTCAAAAAGATGTCTGAGCCATCCCCGCGGCACTAACCAACAGCGCCGCCGTCCACGTGGCCTGAAGGTTAACGAGTGACTGGCCGCGAAATATGGCCATCCACGTTGCCAACCATAGAATGCCAAGCACTGCCAAAGGTAGGGGCGCCTGACCTATGATCATCAACAGAGCGATTCCAGCCTGAGAAAATGCCAAGGCTACCAGTCCACTGCGCGCGCCCGTAACATCCAGACTGTGGTTTGTGCCCCACACATGCACCGTCCATAGCAGTATCAATGCCCAGTGGTAGACGCTCCAGAGATCAAGACCGAAAACCGTTATGCCCAGTGCCCAAGGCGCCGCGACCACGACCAGACTGTGCAGTACGGAAGGGGGCATCAATGCAACATAACGCTGAAGCCAGCCAATCACCGCGAAGCCCAGCACAACGACCGTGGCCCACACAGCCGGCATCCCAATTGCAAAGGCGACAGCAAAGGCGACCAGCACCCCAGGTACCCAAGCCCGCGCCAAGACCGAAAGAACGCCGGGACCGTGCATTCCAAAAAGGCGCGCAGCCGGTGACCCCATGGCCAGATAGGGCAGCCACGGTCGCCTGTGCTGCATACTAAAATGTATACGGGGCAGAGCCTCAGGCGTTGCTAACCCGCCCCACATGTTCCCCCATAAGGGATCGACCAGCAGGAAAAGAAGTACAAGAATTTGCGGAGAGACTGTTCGGCTTACATCGCCGATTCCAGCGGCCAATACCGCCGCCGCCAGCGACCAGGCAGCAGAGATTCGCCAAGGGGAAAGCTCTAGCCAGAGTCGGGCATCAAGCAACGCGCTGCTGCATGTTGCCGGTACCGCCGCCTGAACCGACTCTTGTTCGGCATTCGTGCCAGGCACATCGTCTGCTGTGCGCCTGCCCGTCATCTCTTCTGCAGCCGCGCCGAACTTCTCTGATGCTGTCAAAGTCTACCTGTACTCCTTCGTGCTACCGACAGGACTGATTAGCCCTCGGGTCACAAGAACCGATCGAAAATCGGACAGCGACCATGAGGCGATGGGGTAGTCTGCTAATCCGCCACTTTAATTATACCAGAAGGAGTGTCCACGGGGAATATCATAGGGTGCATCCAAGTTTTCTTAGCGAAATGTCTGACCAGTGGTGGTCTCAGTCTGTAGAGACATCGACCAAACGCTAAGGACGACAGCTTGAATTATACCCACTTCATACAATTACTTGCAGTCGGCCGGGCTGCACCTCTATGTTCAGTTTCTCTATCCCTCGCGACAAGATTTCGCCATCCGTGTGCACTGGGACAGGCTGCCGTATCGCAATACAGGCGGATCGCAATCGGCTGAAATTCACGGCCTTCTGACTGTGCAGCCCTCCCCTCGTCATCGCTCTGGGCAGAAGGTTCAGGATTCCAATCTGGGAAAGCGCGTCGGCATAGGCCAGATCGAGCAAACCGTCGTCCATAACAGCATCCGGCGTCAAATAGAATGCCCCGCCCGTACGGTGCGTATTGCCAACGCTGACCAGCAACATGGGCTTGGCCGCCTCATGCGTATTGCCGTCGCCGTCCGTCCAACCAACCTCAAAATGGGGCTGGTCGTAGGCCCGCAGCGCTCGCAAAGTTGCCCACAAATAGATGGCGAACCCGCGCAGCCGCTTTATCTTGCGGCTTTCAACCGTTACCTGCGCCTCAAAACCTACGCCCAAATTATTATCAAAGTAGCGCCGCAAAGTGTCGACTCCGTCGAAGGCTTCGACCAGCCCCAAATCGACGTAACGCGTGTTGCCCTCACGTATGGCTTGTACGCCTGCATCATAGTCTCGGGCCGCGCCCACCACATCTGCAAAGTCGTTCCCACTGCCCGCCGCCATTACGGCCAACCCTGGCACTGTCTCGCCCTCCCCCGTCGCCAGTGCCAGGCCGTTGACGACCTCATGGATGGTTCCGTCCCCACCCGCGGCAGCCACGATCCCATACCCGTCCAGCCGCGCCTGCCGCGCCAGAGAAACCGCCTCCCCAGGTGCAGAAGTTTCCGCCAGCTCGAAGGGGACATTCCCGCGGCGGAACGCGGCCTCGATCGCGCCGGCTACCTGCCCGCCGCGCCCGCGCCCCGCGTACGGATTGAGAATGACTTTAACCGTTTCCATTGCGCTCTTGCTCGCAAGCCTTGGACCCCACAGCAGCTGTCCCCTCTAATATCAGTGCCTCTCTGGGCGGTATCGTCAGGTCCCACAGTGTGCCGTTTTCTACATTATGCATTTGTCCGCAGTTCTCAGGCGGCCAGATTACGCGAAAAGACAGTTGCGGTGAAGCATCGTCCTCGCCGCCGGTCAGATCCTCGGTCTCCAGCGGAACTGCCAGCCGCGCCGTCGACCTTGCGCGGTTAAATAGCACGATCAGCCTGTCTGATTTCTCGTTGGCTTCGCCTGCGTTTGGAGGGAGCAGTCCCTGGCCTCCGCTCAGCGAGCGGCTGAAACCGAATATGTCGCCTGCAGCGACCAGTGTCCTGTACGCCCCCGTTCGCAGGGCGGGGTGGCTGTGCCGCAGAGCGATCGCCTTTCGGTGGAAGTCAAGCAATTCGCAATCCCAGCTTTCCTGCTCTTCCCACGGGAATGCACCGCGGCAGCCCGGGTCGGGGCCGCCGTTCATACCGATCTCCTCACCGTAGAAGATGCATGGCGCTCCTGGCAGCGTCATCTGCAGCAGCAAACACAGCCGCACACCGCTGGCGTCGCCGTCGAGAGCCCACAGGTTGCGCGCTGTATCGTGGCTGTTCATAAGGTTGAGCTGGGCGGTTACTACCTGCCAGTCGTAGCGCTCCAGCATCCGCTCGATTTCGGCAGCAAATGCCGGCGTATCCAGCTTCTCAATCGTATAGCCGCCCGGCCGGAAGTCGCGGCGCAGCGTTTCAGCCCCGAAGTAGCCAAAGGCAGCACGACTCAGGACGTAGTTCATCACCGCGTCAAACCGATCTCCCTGCAGCCACTCCTCGGCCTCGTGCCAGATTTCACCCACCGCGTAGGCGTCGGCATTTGCCTCCTTCACCACGCGCCGGAACTCCCGCCAGAAGGGTGGATCGTCGATCTCTTCCGGAACGTCCAGTCGCCAACCGTCTGCGCCAAACGAAATCCAGTGGCGGGAAACGTCGAGCAGATATTGCCTCATGCCGGGATTGCTGGTATTCAGCTGCGGCAGAGCGGGCAGATTCCACCAGGCCGCGTAGTTGTGGGGTTGCTTCTCACTGCTATGATAGGGGCGCAGCGGCCAGCCTTTCACCCGGAACCAGTCGAAGTAAGGTGATCTCTTCCCGGTCTCCAAAATGTGATGGAACGGCCAGAATCCGCGCCCGCAATGGTTGAAGACACCGTCAATCACCACCCGCATCGCCCGTTCGTGGGCTTGGTCCAGTAACTCGCGAAAAGCTGCCTCCCCGCCCAGCAGGGGATCTATCTGCATGTAGTCAAACGTATGGTAACGGTGATTTGAGGCCGAACTGAAGATCGGGTTCAGATAAAGCGCATTGACCCCCAGATCCGTCAAGTAATCCAGGCGGTCAACAATGCCTAGCAGATCACCACCTTGAAAGCCCTGCTCCGATGGCGGCGAGCCCCACGGTTTGAACTGAATGCCGGGAGGTTGCCGCAAACGCGGGCTGCGACAGAATCGATCCGGGAAGATCTGATAGAAAACTGCGTGCTTCACCCATTCTGGAGTTCTAACGCTCATTTAGTTTCCACTGCCAATAGTGAGGAGGCCGAAGTGAGGGATTCCCTTTCCTATCGCAATATGTCTGATTCTTGCACAGCCACAAGCGGTTGTCAATGCACCGCCTCGCCTCTTATGCTCCATTTCCCGAAGTCTACACCAGAGCTTCCCGCTACTTCTCCGCGTTAGCCATGTCGCGCTCCTGAATCAGGTGAGCGAAATATTCTCTCAACGCCTCGCCATACTCTCTCTTCGCTTTTTGGGCGGTCGGGCCTTCGGCCCTCCCTTGTGCAGGGGCTGCGCCCCCGCAACGCCCCCCTCCAAAAACATGCCTCACCCACCGCTACGCCTTCAAACCAGCAGTGCGGCTCAACCAACCTGGCAGCCGCCAACAGGTTGCGTCATCAGACAGCCTGAACTGAGACGAGAATAAAGGGCAGTCAATACAAACACCGTGTGTGGCTGAGCAGTAACCGAAAAACTGAAAACTCAATAAAGACCGCATCCTTTCCTGCGTGTGCCGCCATCGTTAGCATGCAGCCCCTCACTGTGTGATAATCTCAATTGCTGCACTCGCACAATCCGTCAACCACCAGCAGGGCGTTCTGCGTCCGCACAGCCTCCTCGCCTGCCTTGAGGCACTGCGCGAGATGCTTGGCCTGCACTTCATGTATCTGCGCTTTACTCGGTTCCTTCTCCCTCTAGTCCTGACAATTCTCATCTTCGAATTCGGCGCGCAGACAATCAACGCCGGCATGGCGCGTATGCCCGACGCAATCCGCGTGTTGGCTGCCTTCGGGCTGGCATGGGGACTGGTTACAACGCTCTCCAGCCCGCTCGCTCAAATTCGCTACGCCGGGCTGGTCTTGGTGGAAGATAAACGCGACTTCTGGCGGGGCTTGCACTATGTCGGCCTGCTGGCTCTACTGATGATGGCCGTCCAGTGGCTGCTCGGCGGCACATCTATCAGCCGCCAACTGCTTGAAGGCCTCCATAGCATCGACCCCGAAACCGGCGATCGCGTGCGCTTGATGATGTTGTGGTTGCTGCCGATGCCTCTGCTGCGGGGCACAACCCAACTCGCTACCGGCGTGTTGACCCGTGGCAAACACACCGGCCAGATCAGCGTCGCAACCGCCTTGAGCGTCGCCGCCGGGTTCGCAACCGTCGTTGCACTACTGCAGGTCGAGGCGATCCGCACCCATCCGATCTGGCTGCCAGTTCTCGTTCTCTATGCCACAATCCTGACCGAGTCTATCACCATCCTCTTCTATCTCTGGCGCTTCTTTGGCAGCGGCCTGCCCGCCAAGTTGGAGCGTCCCCCGATCACCTATGCAGAATTCTTCCGCTTTACCTGGCCGATTGCGCTCATGAACTTCATGCAAGAGTCCAGCCGGCCGCTCATCAACCTGTTCGTCGTCCGCGGCCCCCACGGCGCAGAGGCCTTGGCGGCCCTGACCGTAGCCTATACCCTCGGTCAGTGGACCTACCGCTGGCTCAATGAACTGCGCGCGCTCGTGCCTCCCTTCTACTCGGAACTGCGTTCCTACCGTCCATTCCTGCGTTACGCCTACTGGTGTGGCCTCGTCGCCACCACCATCTGTCTCTTGCTCTTCTGGACGCCGCTGCGGACGATACTACTTGAGCAGGTCATCGGCCTGACGCCCGCCTTGGCAGAGCTCAGTCGCGTGCCTCTTCAGATCTACACATTCTTCCCGTTTGTGGTGATACACCGCGCCCATTTCCACAGCATCGCCTTCATGGAGCGGCACACCTTTCCAATGGCAGTTGGCGCGCCCATGCGCACGGGCGCAATTCTCGTCGCCCTTCTAATCCTGCCGCTCTTCGGCGTGCAGGGCGCGACTCTGGGTGTGGCGTCCTTACTGGCCGGATTCACCTCCGAAACAGTGACCGTCTGGTGGCTTATTCTCGGCAAAAAGCAGGTGCGCGTCTGGCGAACTCGCCCGGCCGTCTAGATCAACTTCCCGGCTCCCCGCATTCCAAATGCACAAGGCTTACGCATACCCCTTATGAATAGCGCCCAACCGCGTCCATATCCAACTCGATTCCAAGACCTGGCCCATTGGGAATCGACAGCATTCCATCCTCATCCAGCTGCCAGCCACCCACCACGATCTCGTCGATATAAGGCGAGCCAGTCTTGTACTCCACCAGGTCAGTATCCGCCAGCGCCGAGGCCAGCTGCAGGTCCGCCGCCAGTCCCAAAGCAGTGTTCCAGCCATGCGGGATCAACCGCACTCCATTCTCCTGCGCCATCCAGCCGATCTTGCGCTCCTCACTAATGCCCCCGACTTTGGCGACATCCGGCTGTACGATATCGAATGCGCCCTGCTGGAGGAATGGAAGGAATGACTGCCGCCGCGTCAGTACTTCACCACCGGCAATCGGGATCGTCGTGTTGCGACGCAGATGGATGAATTCTTCCAGATCGTCCGGCCGTAACGGCTCCTCAAACCAGTCCACACCGTAATCGGCCAACATCCCCGCACAACGCAGTGCCCAAGTATAGCGGCCCTGCCAGTGGGCGTCGCTTCCGCCCGCGTCCACCATCAACTGGTTGTCGTCCCCTACAACCTCGCGGGCGGTGGACACGATCTGCTCGTCCAGTGCGTCGCTGACGCGGCCAAATGGCCCCCACCCCATCTTGAACGCGCGGAATCCCTGTTCCTTCCACTGCTCCAACTCATCACGCAGCGGGGCAGGCTGGTCCATCAGCAGCGAGGCATAGGGCCGCACCCGCTCGCGGTAGCGCCCACCCAACAGGCGCCCGACCGGCTGCCCCGTCACCTTGCCCAAAATGTCCCACAGCGCGATATCGATGCCGCTGATCGTGTGCGTTACGCTGCCGCCGCGCCCCATCCAGAACGTATTCTGGTGCAGATGCTCGCTTACCCGTTCCGGCTCGATCGCCGACTGCCCGATCAGCAGCGGGCGCAGCACTTCCAGCGCCGCCAATACCAGCCCATCGTTGGTAAAGACGGAGCCGATACCGGTGACGCCTTCATCCGTCTCGATGAATACAAGTGTGTGGATGCAGTCCTCCTCCTTCAGCTCTTCGCTCCAGCCACCCTCTGGCGTCGCCCCGCGCAGACCAACTGCCCTTACCTCTTGAATCTTCATCATCGCCCCTCGTCAGTTTGTTTTGACTGCCTTTCAAGTTCCGCATAGATGTCACCGATGCGCACCAGTTCAGCTGCAACGTTGAAATAGCCCGTGTAGCGGATAGTATCGGGGCTGACATCATAATGGTAATGGCCTGCCTGGTTGAGCTCCCCCATATGGAAAAAGTGCGTATGCTCCCCTGATTCCCGCAAATGCAGCTTTCCGCCGGTGGGATCGCCCGTCCAAAAAACGGCCAGGCAGAGCAGGTCTGGCCCCATGTGCTCATAAAACTGGAGAAAGTCGGAGACTACCTCCTCAGCCTCAGTGTCGTAGTACTTGTGGGCAATGCATTCGTAATCTGGCATCACATGGGAGCGGATCTGGCCTGCCTCGATGACAAAGACGCCGCCCATACCCACCTGCCGCGCGCCGGCAGCGCCAATGTCCGGATGGCCTTGCAGACTCTTTCGCAGCGCCTGCGTAAAGGAACGTTCGCTGCCTGTCCGCCTTTCCACACTGACCTTAAGCACCGGACCCGGCCGTCCCTCCGATACGAAGAGGTTGGAGAGACCGCTGTGGAGCGTGGACGCATAAGGCTCGACGATACACTCGCGCTGTCGCCCGACGCGAGCGACCTTTGACCGGTTGACCCCACCCGCTTGCAAGGTGGCGATGACCTCGCCGCAATGCCCTTCCAATACGCCCGGATACGCCATGCCCGCGCCGAAAACACTGCCGTCGGCCTGGCCGCAGTCGCACGCCATTTCTGCCATATCGAAAGTGACGTGCCGGTATCTGGGGTTGTGCGCGTAAGGTTCCCCACCCACCTCCAGCAACATCGTCGACCCGCCGATGCCGGGGCTGGCGCAACCCAGTGTCCGCAGATCGGGGCAGTCAACTACCTCAACATCAACTTGGGCGTAGTTGGCCTCCAACCCATCCCGCACGTATGGCGCCATCTCCTCCAACGGTGGCGACCAAAGAGTCACCCGTTTCATCGCTTCCATTGCCATCTCCGTCAATCTTCCAATCCCCTAGATCCTGGTTCAGAACAACGTCAATCAGTATGTGCTATCAACTGCTCGGCCAACTCCAGTGCATCCGCGGGCCAGAAGCATTCGGGACGGGGCTTATACACGCCGGGCATTCCCGCTTGGGGCCGGCAGCCCCGGATCGTTTCGATCCATCTATCAGGGATCGCCTCTCGTCCATACACCGCGCCCAGAAGCGCCCCGCAAATCGCCGCGTTGGTGTCGGTGTCGCCCCCCTGCATGATCGTGTCAACGATTCCCTCCTCCACGTTTTCGGCGTTGAGAAGCTGCCAGAGTGCGTTGCGGAAGGCGATCAGCACCCATCCCTGAAGGTCAACAAAATCGTCGGGCGGAGAGTCGGCAGCAACTGCAACCGTCTCCTTCAAACTGTTGTCCACCTCCATTTCCTCCGCCCACCTCACAATCTCCTGATACAAATCACTAGCGCTGCATCCCGCCCTCACCACGTGCGCTATCGCCATCGCGAAAAGCGCGTTGGCCTGTTGGCAGACCGGATGGATATGGGTCAGAACCGCGTCCTGGCGCGCCCATTCCGCCACCTGCTCCAACGAATAGTTCGCTCCAAAGATCCCCAACGGGCTGATCCGCATCATCGCCCCGTTGGCCTGGCTGCCAGGGTCGTGCCTTCCTCTCAGGCCGTTCCGGATAGTGAAACCGCAGTCAAAAGGACCGGAATCCAGCCAATACACGTACCCCTTTCTCGTCGCTTCCTGGTCAAACTTCCCCAATGACACTAGCGATCGCGCCAACTGCAGCGCCATTTCGGAATCGTCGGTGGGCTGACCCGCGATGGTGTTAAAAGTGCCGCCGTCAGCCATATCCCGCACGCCGCCGGGATAACTGCGGCGTATCCGCCCCGGTGGCTGAAACTCCACCAGGCTGCCGAGCGCATCCCCTATCAACTGGCCAAGAAGGCAGCCCTGCGCCCGCGAAACGACGCCAGAACTGTTTGCCTTCTCGGCATTTGGTATGACTTCACTCATAATCTCTGTCTCCTCGATTGTATCCATCTCTCAAGACCGGGATGGCATCTGCCATCCAGCAATAATCCTTCTCTCCTGACACCATTGTACCATTCTGGCAACATGTAAGGTTGCCGCCATCTGTCCGATGAGAAGCAGCCGGCGGCAGCCGGATTAACGCCGGTTCAACACGAGCTCATAGACAGCAAACTGCTCTGTCTTGAACCTTCGAACCAAAGCCAACTCGCGCGCCGACAGATGAAGATGGGCGTTTCGCAACGGCCTCCAGGCCGGAGCGATTACATACCTGGCCTGCTGCGCCCTCTTGGAGGCATCATCTGCCAGCGCCACCGGGCTTGCAAACCAGCGCACGATATAGTCACGCGGATTCTCATAGAGGTAGAACTGGAGGTGCCAGCTCAACGACTGGTGATACAGAACAGCCCCTGCTGGACTATTGCTATCCAACCAGCCAGATACCTCCCGCAGCCCATCGTACGCGCCATGATCACCGCCAATCGGGAGTCCGCCCCTGGCCGCTTGCATAGCTCCGGGCAGCAATAACACCATCCACAACCCGATTACCGCTGGTCTCCAAACGTCGGAACTGAGCGACAGGACTCTGGCCCCGATCCATCCGCAGAGAATCGCGAATACCGGCGCTATCGGCAGGAAGTACCGATCCCAAAGAGGCAGACTGAACGCAGCATGAATGGCCCAATACACACCAATCCAGCCACACAACAGTACGGCTAAAACTGTATTTCGTCGCGGAAAATGGTCTGTCCCCCGCGCGTACACCGCTGCCAGAACGGCAGCCCCTACCAGGACGATCCACACGATGTGACTGGCCGTCAGATACCAAAGCAGTTCAGCGATGCGCGCAACGCGCCCAAGCAAATGGTCAATCGAGACCACCTCCAGGGCGCCATAGTTGCGTACACTCAGATCCCACGGCGACGGCGCGACCGTCCAGCGCAAACTGTCCCAGTACAGAACCGGCAGAACTGTCAGTGCAATCCCACCGCTCACGCGCAGCGCCGCGGCCAGGATGGGCTTGGCTTTCGGGTTCCCCGTTATCAAAACGGCCAGCGCCAGCGGCACAAACAAGACACCTTGCTGCTTGGTCATAATCGCCGCGCCCAGGCATAGTCCCGTCAAGACCCCGCGCGATCTATGCGCCGCGTACAGTGAACATACGCCCGCCAGCACCAGCAGAGGATCGGTGAATGCCGTCGGACTATAGCTGATCGCAAACGGATTCAGCGCGAAGACCGTCGCTGCCACCACGCCCGCGGCCGTCGTCCATGCTCGCCTCGCGATGGCCATCACAACCGGGATCGTGACCATGCTGATGCCGACATTCAGCAGCCGCGCGCTGGCCTCGGAAGTGCCAAAAGCCTTGAACCAGTAGGCCAGCAGCCAGATAAACAAAGGTGGCTTGTCGATCCACTGTTCCAGAAAATGGGGATCATCATGGAGAAAGTGCAGCGCCCAGTAGCTGTAGAGCGCCTCATCCTGGTGAAAACGAAAGCGGTCCAGCATCACCAGCCGCAGACCGAATCCCACCACAACCAGGATACACAGATAGCGCTGATGCCCTGTCCCAGCCCGCAAAATGCTAGGCAGCGCTTTCAGGTTGCGGAACATGCTGGCAGGCTGTCGCTCTGTAGCTGTAGAGTGCAAGGTGGAATGCACGATTCCGTCGCTATCGTTCAATCGTTCGCTGTGAGGAAAATAGGAACAACGCCCCGAAAGACGCCAAAGGCAGCCTCTGAGCACAGGACATTCTACTCCAGACAAATGGGGGGTTCAAAAAAATGGGCAAATCTAGGGGGAAAATAGGGAGAAATGGGCCGATTGCACACAGTTTACGGCAGGCTAGGGCTAGGCACGGATCCTTCGCCGTCTCGTGCTCTAGCCCTAGTGGCCCAACATGCCAACCCACAGAGCGTCACCTGCTATCTTCGCAAAGCGCGAGCGCTCCTTCCAGCAATTCATTCATATTCACCGTCCGCGAGTACCGATCGGCCAGCTAAAATACCTGTCGAGCTTTTGGGACAGTGGCTGGTTCACATTATCGCCCCCCCTCGCGGGGCATCGAGGGCGACCGAAATGATCACTTCAACTGGGCCGGCACGCGACACCATCATGTCCGAGCAAGATATCGAAAGTCGAAAACGAGATGGTCGACTCCTTGTTGATAACCTTAATCCGGCCGATTAGAGTAAGCATGTTGTCTTCCTGAGAAACGATCAAGCGCGGATTGACCGGCACCTCTAACAGCTGCGTTTCGCTCTTATCGGGAAAGTGCTTGTGTTTCCATACCATAATCTCCACCTCGTCTTTGAATGGACGGAGAATGGCGGGCGTGTCTGCCGATTCCCTTCTTGCGGCATGAAAAGCGGCCAAAGAGTAATCGGTCTGATCGAATAAAGCTAATGAATTGCCCTCAATGTTGATTGAAACAGTCCACATATATTCCAGGTTTATGTCTTCGACACCCTCTCTGTCGAATGCCAACTCTTCCGGAACCTCCCTCAGATAAAATATGGCCGTCAGAGTTTAGCCCTCCAGGCTGGAATCCACGCCAACAATATCAATGTAACCTGGCAATGAACTTAGCATCGGGTCGCTGGCACTCTGGCCGGGCAACATGTCTAAGTAGCCGCCGGGACAGTCAGCGCGTTGCGCTGCCGCCTGCGGTGGCAATGGCCCTGCCGGTGGCTCTTCCGGTATAAGTACGCAGGCCGCAATAAGAAGTGCGAGTCCAACGACAATAGCGATTTTGAACATGAGCTTGTCTCCTTGGCAGATGAAGGCGAAGTCTGGTTCTAAACTTCGTCAACTCCTCTTCCGCATCGTCGGCTTGAAAGCAGGACTGGCACAAAGTGCCCTCCAGGCCGAAGTATCGGCTATGTTTCGCATGAAATCCCGTCGTGTCGGTGCAAGTCATCGCCAGCATAAAAGAAAAGGGTTGAACTGTCGGTTATCCCCGGGACCTTACTCCTGAATGTGAGGGAATTTTCCTTGTAGGAAACATTGAGTTGGGCAGGTCCTGCATGGTGTAAGTGAGAATGCTGCTGTCTGTCCACCGGATGCTCGAATTCAAAGAAGTCGAAACTCACCGCGTCTTCGAAGTCGATAGCTGTGGGTAGTTTTTCCGAGCTATGAGATCCCAGGGAAACGCCCGTACTGAACATGTAGTCGAAAAGTGAAAGATCATTTGGGCTTCTGGCGGCGCCGTCTACGTCGATATTGACGTTCCAATAGTAAACATAAGGATTTTCCTCCTTGCCCCTATCTTTGGCCGAGTCAGAGTGACTTTCCCTATCTGTTGCCAATTCTTGGGGAATGCTCTTCAGATAGATAACTACCGTAAGGCTCTCGCCGTCCAGGCTGGATTCCACACTGAGAATGTCAATGTAATCTGGAACATTATTGGACGGTATATCGTATGCGCTGTCACCAACCTTCAGGATCGAAAAATCCGGGTCACAGCTTTCGAGGTGCTGGATCAGATCTTCAGATGCTTCTTGCTCGGTGCCGGCTTCTGGAGGCACCAGCTGGATCGGCACACAGCCCGCGGCGAGAAGTGCGAGTCCGACAACTAGAAACGTCTGTAACATTGTTCTGCCTCCTTGTACATCTGAAGCAGCGTCTGCATTCCGACAATCCACGCCGCTCTTCAGTTTCGATTAGGAGGGCCTTGATGTCAGGCGATAGCATCCTGAAGTTTCCCCGCCCTGCACGATTACTCTTTGTCATCCGTCAGCGGCAAGACTTGGCAGGCAACCCGGTCGCGACAGCAGCTGTTATCCCGGCCCTCTCTTTACAGTTACCTTTATGCGTGTGCCGCGTGCCCTTCTGCCGCGAAACGAATTTCAATTCACACACAGGCAATGGCACTTTGGATTACGATTCCCCTTCGAGGCCACTAGGGCCCTTCTGGTCTGCCGTGTTTTTGACGAAGACACACACCCGCTGTAAGAAAAGTTCGAATCCTCTGGCCCATTTTCGCGAGCACTATTTCGCGATCTGTTTCGTGCAGCATATCTGTTGTCTGCGTCCCCCATGACTCTCGTGCGGTGCGGAACGGGAACTGTTGTAGCCTTCCACAATATAGAGTAACTCTCTACGCTAGCGCCTGTCATACTCATAAGTACCAATTTCGGAAGATCAGCTACTCAGATTTGGGAGAATGCTCACTTTAAGTTGGTATCCAGAGTGATATAATCTTGAGTAGAGGGAATTGCCAGATCACAGCGTCGTGTCTGGCAATAGAGAGCGGAGGAAGCTGTGGAACGCAAAATGTTTGGGAAAGTCGTTGCCGCACTGCGCAAGGAGCAGTTGGACTTCGATAACGGCAACAGCTGGAGCCAGGAGAAACTGGCAGAGGAGACGGGACTAACCACAAGAATCGTAGGCAAAATTGAACGAGGCCGCCAGGTGCGGCTTGACAGGGCTACGCTTCAGGAGTTGGCGCGAGCCTTCAGACTTACTTCGCTGGAACGCCGCGAATTTTTCGCAATGGCCAGCGAGATCACAGACGATGCAATCGTGCGTGCCGACCTCAAACACCAGGAAGTCTTTTCCCGAGTCTGGGCAACGTTGGGCACAATCTGTACACCCGCTTTCCTCATGGACTCGTTTGGTGACCTGGTCGGCGCCAACCGCGCCGTCCTCGACTTTCACAGGCTCAACTGGTCACAGTTCAATGCGGCAAGAAGTTCCGCCGGTAACGTCAATATTCTCTCACTGTTACTGGCCCCGGATGCACCAATTCGAAGCGTGCTGGGTCCCGGGTGGCAGGCCATCGCACTCGCCAACATGCGTCAGTGGCGGGTCATGACCCTGCGATATCGCCATACCACCCACTTTCGTGACCTATTCTCCACCCTATCAGCCTATCCAGACTTCCAAATGCTTTGGGCGGCCAGCCGCAGACGCGTCGAAGACGATAATAGCCGCCTGCGCAGCCATTTCTACACCCATAGCGTCTATGGGCCGGTAGCCTACACCGTCTTCACCAACATAAGCCTGAGTGCCTGTGGCGACCTCTACCTGGCCACCTTCGTGCCCCAGAATCGCGACACAGGCGCCGTATTCCAGAACTTGGCGGATAAGGGCAACCACCCTCTCGCGTTGACGCCTTGGCCGAATCCCACACTCCATGCAATGCATACGCGCAATGGATCGGGTGATTTGCACAGGGATCTCGGCGTACGAGGCAGGGGTCTGCTTGAAAGGTCTTACACTGTCCGTAAGGGATAGGTTTAATGCCTGAAGACGTACGCAGGGGTGAATCTTGGCAATGGGGTTGCAACTCAAATGATATGAGACTGATTCTCGGAAATCTCGCCAGGCTCCGAACGAAATGGAGTCTGGCAGATGTCCGTTGCATTTAATGACGACCACTCAACTGTATTGAACGGTCTGCATTTCCTACCGGGTTCAAGCAAAGTGCAAATGCGAATTTGCGCAACGGAGCCACCCACCGACAGTTCCTCGCGGCCGGGACAAACATGCCTGATTTCCAACTCAAGCACGTCATTTCGACTCTGACACGGTCGATTGGCACCCGAGAAAAACGGCGGTATCCCGTGACCGCGAGCATTTCGTCAACGCTCGGCAATCGCGACCAGGAGCAAGGCGGTCGAAGGTGTTTACTCGTTCCTCGCTTCTCTTTACTTTATACTAGTCTATGGGCGGTCGGCCGCAAGCGGTCTCCCTTTTGCAGGGGCTGCGCCCCCGCAACGCCCCCCTCCAAAACCATGCCTCACCGACCGTCTGCCTTCATCGCTGCGGGTCGGCTGGCTAGCACTGCGGCGACAGTACACCTATTCCATCACCAAGAGCCTGTATGGTTCCAAGGATGACTAGCTGTTCAAGTACTGTGGCTTAGTGGTTACCCGGAATCGAAGAACTGAACTTCAGGAAATCCCTTCACTCAGTTCCAGGAATCCACCCCAAGCAGCTTTCGTCCTAGCGGCGTCAGCTTGGCCGGCGTCTGATGCCGGTGCTCCCAATCACGCAGGTCTCCCTGCCAGTTGGCCATCGGGCGGCATTCCTGCCACGAACGTACTCGCGCCGCCCGCTGCTCCTCGTCCTTCTCCGGCGCCGGCGACATCGTAATGTACTGAGCTAAGCGCGGCCGCGTCGAGCGGTTGTGACCGTTGCCATGCGCCAGCAGCCGGTGCCAGATGACCAGATCACCGGCTTTGCCCTCCACGACTTTGATGTCAAGGCCGGTCATGTCTGGAAAGCGAGGATTGCGGTCGGCTGGCTGCGTCTTTACCCACTCGTAGAACGTTCTGTGGAAGCCGGGAATACACTGAAAGCCACCCTGGTCGAGACCGGTATCAGTCAGATAGAGCACGCCCTGCACCCCAAGATGGGTAGCAGGATCCGGGCGCCAGGTTGCGGCCATATCCTCCCCGCCACTTTGCAAGGGCACCTCGCCAGTGTCAATATCCCAGTGAATCATGCCCTTATGGCCCCACTCCGGCTTGTCGGCTCTGTCGGGGGGTTTCATATTGGCACGATCCAGTGATACCCACAGCTTCTCCGTACCCAGGATCTCGCTGAATACCTGATGAATGCGCGGATTCTGACGGTTGTCCCACAGTGTCTGATGCTGGTACATCTCCACCATGCCAGCCTGCGAGATTGGCGAACAGAGATCCTCACGCGTATAGGGCTTGTACCTGTACCAGGAGTCCTGATCGGCCTCCTCCATCTCCAGGAAGGTCCAAATCTGTTCGACAAGCGCGTCCAGATTCTCCTGCGGCACCGCCTGCGGGATTACGACATAGCCGTTCTCTTCCCAAAAAGCCCAATCCTTTTCATTCAATACCGGCATCTCCATCCCCCTTGCTTATCCCGTCTCACCGAAGTAGAGGCTCACGCAACCTTTACATCGTCGAGTCGCAGTTCCCGACCCGTCTCTGCACTGCTCAAAAGGCCTTCCATCATCTCCTGTACGGTCAACCCATGCCGCAGCGGCGCCTCGCATGGGATTCCGTCCAGTATACAGGAGATGAAGTGATCGGCGATCGCGTTCCACGCGCTGCTCTTCTCCTTTGTAAGGCCATCGAACGTGATGTCCAGAGGGCGGTCTTCATCGTTCAGACTGCGGCCCGCTTGAGGTATGGCATCAAACTCTTTCGCAGTTTCGACAACGGCCGGCGGAACGGGGCCGTTTGTGTAAAGCGTCGGCGGACGCACTTGAGCCCCCGCTTCGTCGCCGAACAGCTCGATTTGCAGGTCACCAGGCTGGTGGGAGGCCCAAAAACTCTCGACCTGCAGCGCACTGCCATCTTCGAAACGGATGAAGCCGCCCGCGTAGTCGTCCGCGGCAAACTGGCTGTAGTAACTCTCCGGCGCCGCAGATGCCTCACCCGCGGCCTTGCGCCCGAAGTAACCAAACCCGCGCGGTCCGAACTTTGCACCAGCGACGCCGGTCACGCTCAACGGCCGTGGCATCCCCAGCAGCCACCAGGCCGAGTCCAGCACATGCACACCCATATCGCGGAACGCGCCGCCGCCCTCGCGGATGAAGCCAAGGTTCCACGAGGGAATTCCGCTGCGGCGGACGCTGCGGGCGCGCGCATAATAGAGGTCGCCGAAAATTCCCTGTCGCGACAACGCGCCCATGTACTGTATCTCCGCCGAGAAACGTGTGGACAGAGACATCATATTGACGACACCGGCCGCCTCCGCAGTTTCCACCAGCTGCTCCGCCGCCGCCACCGAGTCAGCCAGCGGCTTGGTCACCAAAACATGCTTGTCGTGGGCCACCGCTTTCAGCCCCATCGGCACGTGCAACTGATTGGGCGTGCCGATGAATACGGCGTCAATCTCCCGGCTGCGGCAAAGTTCGTCGAAGTCAGTGTACAAACGCACCTCGTCCGGCTGCGGCAGTAGCAAAGCGAAATCGTTCATGCGCTCCTCGACCAAATCGCACAGCGCCACCACCTCCGCCCGCGGGTTGTGTGCCAAAGCTAGACCGTTGGGCCTGCCGATGCCCATGCCGACGACAGCTACGCGTAGTTTTTTCATGTAGGATTCTCAGATTCCAGTAACTTGACGGCGGTTGCGAACAACTCGCAACGGCCAATCCACGCCTGCCACTACAGTTCTTCAACTATCGATCAACTGTCAGGGCGTAATGTCCTTCGATGTAAGGGTACCTCTCAGCAACCTCCTCCGCCAACTCAATGCCCAGACCGGGCCGATCAGGCAGAAGAAGCTGCCCACCGCTCATTTCCGGCGGCTGTGCCGCGATTCCCCATTGCAGCGGCCCCTGAATCTGACAGACTTCGAGAATCTCCAGGTTTGGCAGGGCAGCAATAGCGTGTGCGTGTGCCATCGCCATCAGCCCATTATGCCATGAATGTGGATAAAGTTTCAGGCCGTGATGTGCCGCCAGCTCTGCGATCCGCACCAACTCTGTCAGTCCGCTTACACCCGCGTCCGGCTGCACGATGTCGTAAGCACGCTTCTCAATGTACGGTCGAAACTGTTCCAGCGTCGTGAAGCTCTCCCCTCCGGTTACAGGCATATCCACCCCCGCGGCCAGTGTGGCGTAGCCGTCGATATCGCTCCAGGGGATCGGCTCCTCCAACCAGGCGAAGCCCAGCCTGTCCAGCTCTTTGGCAATCGGCAGCGCCTCGTCCATCGTCAGACGACAGTTGCCGTCCAGGGCCAGCTCCATCCTGCCCGCCACCTCCTGATGCAACTCTCGCACCAGGCCGAGAAAGCGGTCAACATTCACGCCGTCCCACGCCCAATCTGTGCCGATGCGGAACTTCATAACCGGGAAACCCTGTTCAACGTACGCCAGCGCTTCGTCAATCAGCTGTTCGGGACGATCGCGCCAATCATAACGGCAGCCGCTCGACGCGTACATGGGTACCGAAGCCGCGGGGCTGTCGCCAAGCAATTCGCTGACTCGTTTGCCCTCCGCTTTCCCCCGCAGGTCCCATATGGCGCAGTCGATCCCGGCCACAGCCGCGTCATGGGCGCGGTCCCTTCCATTTGGATGCGGCGGTGTTCCGGGGTCAGTCGCATCCTTGCCAATGAGCGTCGGCGCAAGCCAGTCTACCCATTCGGCGATTCGCGGCGGCACGCCGTAGGCGCTTGCCTCACCGATGCCGACAAGTCCCTCATCGGTGTGTACTCTAACTACGGCGCAATCGGCCTTCACAGTGCGATAGCTGGCAGTGATCCACTGCCGCTCCGGTTCGTGCATGCGCGAGAGGCATACTGTATCGAGGGCGGTAATTCTCATACGGTTCCCCTTCACCAAGGCTGCTTGTACGACGGCTCGTTCACGTTGCGGGCCGTCTTGAAATCCAGTTCAATCCGCGTCGCGGGAGGTAGTTCGACCTGCAAGTAGACGTCATCAATCGTAGCCTCCTCGGTCGTCTGCTCGACTTCAGGCGATTGGTAGGCCTGCTGTTGGCCTGGGTAACTACTCGTCCGCTTCGTGTAGCGTACTGTTTCGAAACGGTGCTCGCCGAATCCTCCGGCCTGCAGGATGACGCTTCGCGGCTCGTACGGGCTAAGATTAACCAGCTCCACCACTGTGCGATCCGCCTCCAGTCTTGAAACGAGCGCGGCCGTGTCCTGCGGCAGCCCCGGCCGTTTTCGGTCCGCGTCGAAATACCGCAGCCGGCAGTGAAGCAACCCGCCGTTGTAGATGATCTGCGGCGCGCCCAGCGTGAGCTGCACCAGTGCCTCTGTGATCACCGGATTGAGTTGCTGCCAGTGATGGATGTATACCTGCGTCAGGTCTTCCTCGTCCTCTCGGATTAAATCCAGCCGGCGGCAGACCTGCCCGTAGGTGGCGGCCAGCATCTGCTCGGGATAGTCGGGGTTGTCTCCCGCCAGAAAACGCAGCCAGGGCTGTTCGTGTCCGTTGTCCTCCTTGTTGCGGAATCCCTGAACGCGGCGCCAGTCATACTTCTCCGCCCGTCGCAGCGCCTCGATTCGCTCCCAGTCGGCGGGATCCATCGTCATATTCCACACAGCTGCGGGGTAGACCGGCGACATCGGCTGATAGTCGAACCAGCCCTCGTCGTTGTGCCGGTAAGGGACGACAAAAATCCCTTCCTCATCGTCATCCAGCTGGTCCACCCAGTGGCTCTTCAGGCTCATCGCCTCGCCATGGGGGTTGCGCATCTCGCCCAAATTCCAGATGGCATCATACTGTTCGTTGGCCAGTTGCAGATACGCCTTGTCGCCGGTGAGCAGAAAGGCATTGCCACCGCTGACGGTCGCGGCCATGCCAATGTTGTAGTATCCGTGCGGCCAGCTCCAGCCGTAAAGACCGCCGTACCAACGTCCATCCATATACTCGCCGACCTCGCCGGAAAGCCCCACATTGTCCGGCAGGAGACCACCGTTGTCGGCGGCCCTGTTGCACCACGCGTCCACGTAGTCGACAATCCAATGCCGGTACTTCTCTTCGCCGGTGAGCAGAAAGGCGTTGGCGATCAGACTTGTCACCATCAAGTTGCCGACCACGTCTCCTTTGCCCATGCGTTCCTGCATCGCCTCGCCCATGCGGCGAGATAGGACTGGGTCCTTCAGGTCATCATATTCGCCCACGCCGGGAATGTCGGTGTACGGGAGGCCGTATCTCCGCATACTGGCGCCCCAGCCGTAACTTGGCTCCGGGCTGTCGCTGAAGCCCCAACGCGGACCGCCGCTGCCGTTGTGCGGGGCCCGGATCAGTTTGCGTTCCGGGTCATAGTTTGGCGCGTTCGGGTTCTCGTTCAGGAACAGGCCGGCAAAGCGCGCAGCTCGCTCTCTGTTACGCTCGTTGGTCGGATCGGCCAGACAAAGAAAATAAAAGTATATGTAGCTCTCGCTCTGATGGAACTGATCATAGCCTCGCTCATACTCGTCCAGCACCGGGCCGAGTTCCGTCAGCTGTTTCGTGATAGCGTCCCACTGGCGCTGCCCCTGTGTGAGAAGATGATCGCCGCCTCCGAGCAAGTAGTAGAGGGGCCAATTGTAAGAGCTCTCGTAGAAATCATCGGCGCCGTCGCGAGAGTTACTCCACCTGTCGGCCCAGATCAGAGTCCCGTCAGGCCGTGTGTACTTCTCCAAAAAGGGATGTACGGACTGGTCCATCAGATCAAAAAGCGTCCGCTCCAGCACAGCCCAGGCGGGCGGTGCATCGAGAGGGACGCTGGCAGTGAGTGTAAGCACGAGGCTCACCTCTCTTGTTGGTGAGATTGTGGTTTGTCAGTTCCGCCTGCAAACGATCCACCGGCGGCATGTCCGCGTTCACCGCTGCGCCCAGTACAATTTGGCGCAACGGTGAACGGAATAGGCGCTTACACTTATTCTTCAGTCGTGCAGCGCAAGTCTTTACCTGGGATTCTTTGCCCGCCACTCCTGCAGCTGACGATTTACTTCGTTGATGATGGTCTGTGCGCCGGCCTCGTTCAGCTTCTCAATCGCCTCAGCCGCTCCATCCGCATAGGCCACCCAACCATACTGGATAGGCAGAACATATTCGTCGTAAACGGCCGATGTCTGAGCGATCTCAGTCTTGATCGGCTCGCGGTCCACCACGAAACCCAAAGCTTCAGATGGGAAGGCCGTGTCGTTCATCTCTTTGGTCGCTTCCCACGCACCTACCTGCTTTGCGTCCCGGTAGTAGGCATTGAACTGATTACCAAACATCCAGTCCGTGTTTGGATTGTAGGAGCTAGTGCTGCCGTCCACGCCATCGGGATATCGCATCACCTGATTGGCCTCATCCTCCCACACCCAGTGCACGCCTTCGATGCCCCGCGAGAGCAGGTTATAGATATGGACGTTTGTGTTGAACTCCTCCAGAACCTCCATCGCTTTGCCCGGATTCTCGGAGGTGGAGCAGATCGCGTTCATCGTTGCGGTAGCGCCAGCCGTATCCAGAATCAGGGGGTCTGTCAGGTTCTTGAGCAGGAACTCGAAACCGTAGGCGTTCTGTGACTCAACGTCGTTGCCCGGCTTTTCCACATGATAGCCCATCGCATATTGGCCCGCGCGGAATGCGGACTGCGCCTCATCATTGGGCAGGGGCTCCAGGGGCATGTAACCCTCATCAACCCAGCGCTTTGTCGTTTCGGCGGCCATCTGAAATTCCACCGTTTCCACCATATTTACGGCGGTCAGCGACTCGTCATCAGCTTTCATGCCGAGGAAGTGGATGCCGTCATCCAGAGGGTCGAAGCCGTAGTACTGCGAAAGGAAAAGACCCCGTCCCGGTGCGGCAACGAATACAGGCGTGATGCCCTCACCGTCGCGAACATCAGCCAACCAGGGCTCCATATCCTCCCACTTGGTTACCGAATTCAGGTTGAGGCCGTACTTCTCGGCCAGGTCCTTGCGCGGATGGACACCCCAGGGCTTCGGGAAAATCTGCTGGTTGATGACGCCATAGATCACGCCGTTGACGCGTGCGGCGTCCCAGGTCGTGGCGGGCATGCTGCCCCACAAGCCCGGCGCATGATCTAGCAGCAGATCGTCCAACGGAGCAAGCACGCCGTTGGCGACATTGTTGGCGTAGCTGTTGATCCAAGGCGCCGTGAATATAATGTCACACTCTTCGCCCGCGGACAGACGTAACTGCATCTTGTCGTTGAACGCGCCGAAGTCAATTGGTTCCAGGGTAAGGTGAACGCCGATCTTCTCGTGAAGGATCTCATTCATCGCATCCTCCACCATCTGCAGGTCGGCCGGGATGCCGCGGCTGCCATAGGAATAGGTGATATTCACCAGGTCGTCAGAGGGCATCGGCGCGGCGGCCTCCTGTTGGCCTTCTGCCGCAGCCGAATCCGCCGGCGCTGGGGCCGGGCAGGCTGTGAGTACCAGTGAGGCGACCAGCAGAACGCTGAGAACGGCCAAAACACGGTGTCGGGTCATTTGCTTCTTCTCCTCGTAAGTGAACTGTCTGTTGAATGATCTACACAAGATTGTGTTTTATGGTCAACGGAGAGAGTTGCTTTCCGTCATCGCATCGCTACTTTGATCGTTCATCCGCGCAAACAGCTTGTGCCGGCTTCGCCACAAGCAACACTAACCTTTCAATCCACCGATAGTGATGCCGCGGACGAAGTATTTCTGCAGGAGCAGGAAGGTAAAAAGCGCTGGGCCGAATGCCAATACCGCCATCGCCATGCGCGCCGAAAGCGTCGGGATCGGCATTCCCGTAGTCTGCGGATTGGACGCCATGAAATTGATGTTGGCCATCAGCACGTACAGCAGATACTGGAGCGGATACATCGAACTGTCGTCTATGAACAACAGCGCCAAAAACCAGTCGTTCCAGTAGCGCAGCACAAAAAAGAGACCGATTGTTGCCAGCACCGGCTTGGAGAGCGGCACGACGATCTGGAAGAAGATACGCCACTCGCCGGCGCCGTCAATTCGGGCTGCATCCAGTAGCTCCGTCGGCAGTTGGGCAAAGGAGGTCCGTATAATCAGCACATACCAGGCTGTGACCATATACGGCAATATCAAGACAAAAATGTTGTCCTTCAGACCCAGATAACGCGTAACGAGAATGTAGAATGGGACCATGCCGCCGTTGAAAAGCAGCGTAAAGAAGACATAAAACGAAAGCGGCCCGCGCAGGCGGAAATCTTTGCGTGCCAGCGGCCAGGCCAGCAGTGAGCAGACCAGAAGCCCGGCTAACGTGCCAAAAGCAGTTACAAATGCTGTTACCCCATACGACCGCAAAATCTGCCCAGGCTGCTGCAGGATGTACTCGTATGCAAACGTGGTAAAGCCGACCGGCAGAAGCTGGTAGCCCTCTTTGGCCAAGCGCAGTTCGTCGGAAAGCGAAATGCTGACGACAAGTACCAATGGTATCAGGCAGGTAAGCCCGACAACTGTCAACACGGCATGCACCGCGAACCTGCCCAAAAAGGCTTGTAGCCGGTAACGGTTCATCGGTGTCTGCTGGCGGCTGGTCGTAACTGTCATGGCAGCGGCGTCCTAGTACAACGCATAGTCCTCATTGAACCGGCGAACAACCCAATTTGCGCCCACCACGAGCAAGAATCCAACAAATGACTGGTAAAAGCCCGCTGCCGCTGCCATGCTGATCTCACCCAGCTCCACCAGAGAGCGGTAAACAAAGGTGTCAATGACGTCAGTCGTGGAGTAGAGCAGCGGATTGTCCCTTGGCAAAAAGAAAAACAGGCCGAAATCAGCATGGAAGATGCGCCCAATCGCCAGCAGCGTCAAGATGATGATCATAGGGTACAGCATTGGCAAGGTAATGTGGCGGATTTGTTGTAGCTTGCCGGCGCCGTCAATTTTTGCCGCTTCGAATAGCTCGGGCGAAATACCGAGGATTCCGGCCAGATAAATGATGCTACTGAATCCAATGCCGTTCCAAAGATTGGCAAGCACCAGGATCGCAGGCCAGTACTCCGGTGAACGGTACCAGGCGATCCGGTTTATTTGCAGGGCATCTATCCACTGGTTGATCAGCCCTGTCTGACCATTGAGAAAGGCAAAGACGAAATAGCTGACAATCACCCACGAAATAAAGTAGGGGAAAAACAGCATCGTCTGATAGTACTTGCTCATACGGCTGCGGTAAACTTCGTTCATCAGAATGGCAACCACTAACGCGCAGACCGTAATTGTGCCGATGAAAAGAATATTCATCAGCAAAGTATTGCGGGTAATCCGTAGTGCCGCGTCCGTTCCGAATAGAAAGCGGAAATTCTGGAAACCGACCCATTCGCTGCCAAAAATACCCAGATTGAAGCGATAGTCCTTGAAGGCAATGACTATGCCCAACATCGGCAGGTAGGCAAAAATGAACAGCAGTACGACGCCCGGCAGCGACATCGAAAGCAGCGAGAGGTTCGTCTTAAGCTCCCTCTCGTTGCCGAAGAGCCTGCCAAGGATACGCGCTGGTGCAGACGCTGATTGTTTCGACTTGGACGAACTGGGTGGCGAAGCGGTCTGCCTGTCCAACTGCTTCTCGTTTATCACTGTACTCTTTCCTGCCTACGCCGGAACAATAGTTGGCATCGGCTATCGTTGATAGCCGCACCGGGAACCAGGCCGAAAAACTGCTGGCTGAATTGGTAATTGTGTCTGTGGCCCCACCGCGTCAGCACGGCTGGGGAACTGGCTGGAGGAACCGGTGCTAGGCTACACGACGCCTGAATCTTTGTCAAATTTTTCACTACTCTCAAAAAAATAGGGCATCTAACATTGATACTTTATAATAGTCGCCCAGTACCCCCCTTTGTGAAGTTCGGTACAATTGTAGGTGAGGAGATCGTATGTCAGATAAGCCTGATGTGTTTGCGGCTGTGTCAAACCCTCAATCTGACCTGGCGCCACCGGTGGCGCCCGTCCAGACCGTAACGCATCGAAACCATGGCGACGCACGCGTCGATCATTACTATTGGCTGCGGGAACGCGACAACCCTGCAGTACTGTCCTACCTCGAAGCCGAGAACATATACACCGAAGCAATGCTGACCCATACCGAAGCATTGCAAAGTACCCTCTATGACGAGATGAAGAGCCGTATCAAGGAAACCGATGAATCCGTTCCGGTGGCGCACGGCGGATACTTCTACTATTACCGTGAAGAGGAAGGCAAGCAGTATCGAATCTACTGCCGCAAGCAGGGCATCCCCGACGCGGACGAACAGGTCCTCCTCGATCTTAATGTCGAGGCGGAGGGGCACGACTTTTTGCAAATGGGGAACTTCGCAGTCAGCCCCGATCATTCCCTCCTGGCTTTCGCCCTCGATACCAACGGCTCGGAAACATACACGCTGCGTGTCAAAGACCTGGCAACCGGCGAACTGCTGCCGGACCAGATCGAGAATACCTACTACGGGCTGGAATGGGGCAACGACAATCGCACGCTCTACTACACTACGCTCGATCCAGCCTTGCGGCCATTCAAGCTGCACCGGCACCACCTGGGTGCATCCGCCTCCGATGACGAGGTCGTTTACCACGAGGAGGACGAGCGCTTTTTCCTGCGCCTCTACAAGGCAAAGAGCGAACGCTACATTTTCCTCGCTCTGGGCAGCGCCGTAACCTCCGAAGTCTATGCCATCGACGCCGACCACCGCGACGGTCAGCCCTTTCTGGTGCAACCGCGTGTGCAGGATATGGAGTACTTCGTTACCCACCATCGAAGTCCAACGGGCGACGAACGCTTCTTCATCCTGACAAACTGGGAAGCGGAAAACTTCCGTGTAATGGCGGCGCCCATCGACGCCCCCGCTCGCGAGAACTGGCAGGAACTGATCCCCCATTCCACCGACGTCATGCTGGACAGAGTCGAACCCTTTCAGGACTTTCTGGTGATCTGGGAGCGGGAGAGCGGCCTTACTCACATCAGGATTCAGGACCTTCGCGACGGAGCCTTCTACGCGGGTAAAAAGTCCAACGCCCACCGCGTCGAGCAGTTGGAGCCAGTGTATACGGTCTCCACCGGCCCGAATCCAGATTTCACCACGAAGACCTTGCGCTATCGATATACCTCTCTCGTCTCACCGCCGACGGTCTTCGACTACGATATGGAAGAACGCACACGCACGCTGCGCAAACAGGACGAAGTGGCGGGCTACGACCCTTCCGCCTACACGACCGAGCGCATCTGGGCGGCCGCGTCCGACGGCGTCAAAGTGCCCATCTCGCTCGTCTATCCAGCCGACCTTAAGCAGGACAGTTGTAACCCCTGCCTTCTCATCGGCTACGGCTCATATGGGATGAGCTATGATCCATCCTTCAGCAGCAACCACGTCAGCCTGTTGCAACGTGGCTTTGTCGTCGCCTACGGTCATATTCGCGGCGGCGGCGAAATGGGAAGGCAGTGGAAAGAAGACGGCAAATACCTCAAGAAGATGAACACCTTTACCGATTTCATCGCCTGTGCCGAAGCCCTGATCGACCGCAACTATACTTCACCTCGGTCTCTGGTGATCAGCGGTCGCAGCGCAGGCGGGCTGTTGATGGGCGCCGTAACCAACCTGCGGCCGGACCTGTTCGCTGGCGTCGTCGCCGGTGTACCATTTGTCGACGTGGTCAACACAATGCTCGACGCCACCATCCCCCTTACCGTCATCGAGTGGGAAGAGTGGGGCAACCCGGCCGAGCCGGACTACTACCACTATATGAAGAGTTATTCCCCCTATGATAATGTTGAGGCCCAAGATTATCCGGCAATCCTTGCCACCGCAGGCCTGAACGATCCGAGAGTGCAATATTGGGAGCCAGCCAAATGGGTGGCCAAGCTGCGGGCACGCAAAACCGACAATAACCCGCTTATGCTAAAAACCGAAATGGGAGCCGGTCATTTCAGCAAGTCCGGCCGCTACGACTACCTTGAGGAGGTCGCCTTGGAATATGCGTTTATTCTTGACACCACTGATTCTGTCGAATGTAGTGACAGGAGCGGCGGACGATGATTAGGTTGATAGATAGAGAGTTTGTACGTGTACGTTCATATGCTTTCCCCTCGGATTCTCCTCTGCCTCAACTGTCGAAATCTCTCCCCCGGCGGCTGCGGAGAAAGAAGCCGAGTTTTGAAGTTGACGCCGACGACCTGGTTACTCTCCACTTCTACTTGCGCAGCCGGGTCGCTTGTGTCCAAACCTGCGATGGTGTAGTAGCCTGGAATGTCGCTGACTCCGCCCAGCTGAGGATCCATTTCCGCCAAGGCGCCCAGCAGACTGACTCCGACGCTCAGCCCGCCGAGCAGGCTGCCCGAGTTATATCCTGGGAAGTTGCCTCGCCTTCCGAGTCCGGCTTTCTGGACACCCAAGATTCTCCGTCCAGGGCGGCGCAGGAGGAGCACAGTCTTAGCCAGGGCATCAAGGCGCCACCCGTGCTCGAAGGGGGTGCTGACGCAGCGTCTGTTGCAAGCAATGGAGATATCGCCCACCTGCACTTCCAGAATGGAGGCAACGGGGCCATCTCCGAACTCGGCCCCCTGGCCGCCGAGGGAAACGGCGCAGGGGAACAGACGGGGCTCAGCTATATCCGTTTCGAACTGTTGGAGCCTGATTCGGATAGGCCGCATGTTATTCTCAGCTCCAATACATATAGCCTCGCTCTCCTAGCGCGTTACCGCCTGCTGGCAGAAACGTTGGTAGGATGGGCGGGAGCAACAACGTCGGTGGAAAGTAGCTAGTGCAGCTACTTTTCACTAACAACATAAT
Source organism: Caldilineaceae bacterium (assembly GCA_965116395.1). GTDB lineage: Bacteria > Chloroflexota > Anaerolineae > Caldilineales > Caldilineaceae > Bin5. Next base: position 873,808 of record OZ220684.1, on the reverse strand, counting down.
CAATTCCACTGCAGCTTGAGGACCTTTATGACTCGGATTGCCATGTGGTGTGCGCCGCGCACAATTTCAACGGCGATTATGCGCGCATGGGAAAACCGGCCCGACACGGTAGTATCCGACGAACCCTTCTACGCCCATTTCCTGCAGGCCACCGGCATGGATCACCCGGGGCAAGACGATATCATTGCCAGCTATGAAACCAACTGGCGCACCGTCGCCCGCAACCTGACCGAAGATCCATTGCCCGAGGGTGCAGCGATCTGGTACCAGAAACATATGGCCCACCACATGCTGGACCATATCAGCTTGGACTGGGTGGGCAAGCTGGCAAACTGTTTTCTGATCCGGGCGCCGGCCGAGGTCATAACCTCATACATCAAAGTGCGGTCGCAGCCCACCCTGATGGATCTGGGCTTCCCCCAGCTGCTGCGGCTGTTCGATGCCGTCCGCCGCCAAAGCGGCTCGATTCCGCCTGTCATCGACAGCCAGGATGTGCTGGAAGATCCTAGCGGCACACTCAACCTGCTGTGTGAAGCCGTATCAGTGCCGTTCTCCGAGCGTATGCTCTCATGGCCGCCGGGCCGCCGCGACAGCGACGGCGTCTGGGCGCCCTACTGGTACGCTGCCGTCGAAAAGTCGACCGGTTTCGCCCCCTACCGTCCCAAAGACGAAACACCGCCTCCGCATTTGGAAGACCTTCTGGCCCAAGCGCAGGAGATCTATCAGGAACTCTACCGTTTCCGCCTGACTACCGCAGGTCGTAGTCACTGACCGGCGCCGTCCTGCTTGGCAGCGATTACTCGGCCTTGGGATTCTGAACAATGCTGCAGAAATTCTACGAAGCCAACCGCGACCTGTTGGTAAACATCAACGGAAAACTCGTCCACAGAGACGAGGCCGGTGTCAGCCCCTTCGACTCCTCCGTGCAGAACGGTGATGCCGTCTGGGAAGGCCTGCGCCTGTACGACGGGCGCATCTTCAAGCTGCAGGAGCATCTGGATCGGCTGCAGGACGGCGCCAAGGCCCTAGCCTACGACCGCGTTCCCTCCAATGAGGAAATAGTGGAGCAGGTGCGGCGCACCCTGGTAGCCAATAACATGCAGGACAACGTCCATGTCCGCCTGACACTCACCCGCGGCGTCAAGTACACCAGCGGCATGGATCCCCGCATAAACACGAGTGGAACGACCCTGATCGTTCTTGCCGAGCACAAACCGCCCGTCTATGAACGGGGTGGGATTCGCCTGATCACCTCCGGCATCCGCCGCATCCCCCCTGATTGTCTTGATCAGAACATTCACTCCTGCAATATGCTCAACTCGATATTGGCCAAAATCCAGGCAAACACCGCCGGTGTCGATGATGCAGTAATGCTCGATCTTAACGGCTTTGTCTCCGAAACCAACGCCACCCACCTCTTCCTCGTCAAACGCGGCATAGTCGCCACCCCCCACACCCATTCTTGTCCCGAAGGGATTACCCGCGCAACGGTGTTGGATCTCTGTAAATCGCGTGGAATACCGGCTGAAGTGTGCGACATTTCACTGCCGGAGCTCTATCGCGCCGACGAACTGTTCTGCACCGGCACGATGGGCGAACTGACCCCTGTGATCGAATTGGACGGACGCACAATCGGCAGCGCCGAGCGCGGTCCAGTCACCGACCGCCTGCGCCAACTGTACGCCGAGCAGACCAGCCGCGCCGGCTTCCCGATCTTCACCGAATAAAAAAGCCGATCAAATAAGGGGAGAAGGTGTGGTCCGTCCCCCCGAACGAACCACACCCTAGGGCTGTAGCCGAAACGCATACTGCCCGCTTGACGTAGCCCAAAGTCCCGGAGGGTACTGCGAGGGTTTCCTGCGTCAGAGTCGGACGGCAGTCCGAACTCTGAGGTGAGAGGTTGGCTGCTTCGACTACCAGGTTAGGCGAGGTGGGTTAAACGGGCTGCAAGAGACAGTTAACGCTTGGTAAAAGACCGGTTATCTGTCTGGTGGGGCCGGCGAACATCAGATTCGCGAGTCGTTCGAGGAGCTCTGGATCCTGTGGATCACTCCTGGCTTCCGTTAAGAAGCTCTACCGTGTGGTAAATCGGCAAATGGTGCCCGAGCTGCCGTAAATGGCTGTCGATCTGGGTCATACAGCCGATGTTGCCGGTTACCACGGCCTGCGCGCCGGTCCCGAGAATGGCTTCGGCCTTGCGCTGGCCCAACTGGGCGGCAATCTCCGGCTGTTCGATGTTATAGCTTCCCGCTGATCCACAGCAGATCTCCCCCTCCGGGATCGGTACGAGTGTAAGGTTCGGAACCGCCGCCAGCAAACGGCGCGGCGCGTCCGTGACCCCCTGGGCGTGCGCGAGATGGCAGGCGTCGTGATACGCAAATGTCATCGGCGCAGGCAGAGCGGGCGGCTGTTCGATGCCGAGAGCATCCAGGAAAACGGTCACATCCTGAACTTTGTCCGCAAAGTCCCGCGCCACCTGTTCCTCCGCCTCGCCCGCGAACAGCAACGGGTACTCGTGCATGCCGGAACCGCACCCGGCCGCGTTGGTCACCACCGCATCGACCTCGTCCAGGTTGAAGGCGTCGAAGTTGCGTCGGGCCAGCCCGCGTGCCTGGTCTGCGGCGCCGGTATGCATCGCCAGCGCGCCGCAGCAGCCTTGGCCTGACGGAATGACCACTTCAACGCCGTTACTGGTCAGCACGTCGACTGTGGCCCGGTTGATTCCGGGGGTCAGCACCTGCTGGACGCAGCCGGTCAGCAGCGCGACCCGCGCCCGCCGCTCCCCCTGGGCCGGCGCCAGCCGCGGCAGAGAGACGCGCGGCGGCAGCCGATCGGGCAGCAGATCGAGCATCGTTCGCAGTGCCGGCGGCAGGAGCGGCTTGAATACTTTTGTGTAGCGCCCCATTGCTGCTGCGGCGCGGAAACGTCCGGGGTAGGGAAGCGTCTGGTTGGTCAGAGTCCGCGTCAACGCCTCCATGGGGGAACGGCTGCGCCGCTTTTCCGACATCTCTCGAAATGAAGTGAGCAGCTCCCCGTATTCGACCCCGGAAGGGCAGGCGGTGACGCAGGCCAGGCAGCCCAGGCATCGGTCCACGTGCGGCAGCACTTCTTCCTGCGACAGCTCCCCTTCGAGCGCGCCTTTCATCAGTATGATGCGCCCGCGCGGGGAATCCATTTCCTCCCCCAACTCAAGATATGTCGGACACGCCGGCAGGCAGAAGCCGCAGTGGACGCAACTGGCGACGGCTTCCGCCATTGACGGGGCCTGGGGTCCGAGTGAGTCTACCGGAATTGAGTGGCGCATAGGATTGTTTTCGTTGGCGTCATGTCGTCAACAGTACCTTGCCCTTGGTCTGACGCGCTTCCAGGTAGGTGTGGGCGCCCTCGGCGTCGTCGAGTGGGAAAGTGCGGTCGATACGGATTTCCAGTTTACCTTCGGCGATCCAGTTGAAAACGTCGTTGGCGCGGCCCTCCAACTCCGACCGCGTCAGCATATGCGACGCCAGCGTGGGCCGGGTCAGGAACAGCGAGCCTTTCTGGTTGAGGACCTGCGGATCGAGTGTCGGCACAACACCGCTCGCCTGGCCGAACAGCACCATATAGCCGCGCGGCTTCAGGCAGTCCAGGCTTTTGTCAAAAGTGGTGATGCCGACCGAATCGTATACGACCTCGACACCTTCACCGCCTGTCAGGTCGCGCACTGCTTCCGCGAAGTCCACTTCCGTATAGCGGATCGTGTCGTCGGCGCCGGCCGCTTGCGCGATGCGCGCCTTCTCTTCGGTCGAGACCGTGCCGAGAACACGTGCGCCCCTCAACTTGGCAATCTGCACCAGCAGGGCGCCGGTGCCGCCTGCCGCGGCATGGACCAGGCAGGTATCGCCCGGCTTGAGCGGATAGGTGGTGCAGGCGAGGTAGTGGGCGGTCATCCCCTGAATCATCGAGGCCGCCCCATGATGGGCATCCACGCCGGCGGGGCGCTGGACAAGGTTTTTTGAAGGGACGATTGCGTACTCGGCATAGGAGCCGATCGACATCCCATAGGCCACCGTATCGCCGACCGCTACTTCGGTTACCCCCTCGCCGATGGCATCAACAACACCCGCGCCTTCGACCCCGGGTGTGAACGGCAGTGGCATTGGATACCATCCCCTGCGGTGGTAGGTGTCGATGAAGTTGACGCCTGCCACTTCCATCTTTACTCGCGCTTCCCCCAGACCAGGCTCCGGCGTAGGCACGTCAACGCATTGAAGCACATCGGGGTCGCCTACCTCTTGGATACGAATCGCTCTCATCAGTTTTCTCCTCTATATGATGGCTGTTGTTACCACGGATCAAACTTTCCCGCCGGATCCAGTGCCGCGGCAATCCTCTGCAGGAATGCGTTTTGTAACGGCCGGCCCAGCAGAGGGTCCTCTCCGCTGTCCGTGTTGTCTCCATTTTTTCGTTCCGGCGCGCGCCGCCCACGCCCCAAGAGCAGTAAACCTTGCATGTTCAGCTCTAACAAAAGGCTGTGGAGGTCTCGCGGCTCGTCCTGCTCTCCCCCTTCCAACGCCGGTGCCGCCTCGTCGGGCCAGCCTAGCCATAGTAGGTTCCCGCCGACACTATACCGACGCGACGCTAGGTTGCATCCGCTGACCGCTTCCTCCATCGCCGGGATCCGCCGCGGCGTCAAAGGGACTTTCACCAGCGCCAGCCCGTCCTTTAGCCAGGTCATAGACCGCGCCTGTTGCCATAAAATGTCGTCGTCCTGGCCAAAAAAATGTGTAAGGCGGCGCGTTTCGCCGGCTCCCGCCGTGACCACCGCCTGCAATGCCTCCACCCTCTCTTGCAACGCGGCCAGCAGACCGCCAATGCGCACCCACAGTGTCCACCCATCCTCTGCTGGTGCAAAATCGACCGCGTGCAGGTCGATGGCGCTGCGCGTCACCGCTTCCAGAGCGGACAGCAGATCGGAAAGCGTGCCAAAATCGGCGGTGACTGTCGCAAAGGCCGGCGGCTGGGGGAAAACCTTGAAGGTCAGTTCTGTCAAAACGCCCAGCCGGCCCAGGCTGCCTACGAATAGTTTAGGAAAGTCGAAGCCGGCCGCATTCTTTACCACCGTGCCCCCGCCCCGGATTTCCTGACCCTGCCCGTCGACAAAGCGAATGCCAATCAGAAAGTCGCGGATGCCGCCGTAGCGGTAACGCCCCGCCCCGCTGAGCCCGGCCGCAACCGTCCCGCCTAGCGTTGCTCCCCGTTCGGCCAGCGGCGGATCAAAGGGCAGGTACTGTCCCTCTTCCGCCAGCATCGCCCCTATCTCGGCAACTGACGTGCCGGCGCGGGCTGTAAAGGTGTATTCGTCCGGCTGGTATTCGACTACCCCCTTTAGGGTCGTCAGGTTGAGCAACTGCGCGTCGTCTTCACAGTCCCGCAGCGACAGGGCCGGTTTGGAGCCGCCCCCCCGAACGCGCACCCGCCTCGCCTCTCGCACTGCATCCTGAATTTCAGCAACGGTGGTCATTGTCTCTGCTTCTTGCCCAACTATCTTTCACCTTGTCGGCGGCGATTTGAAATGCTGTTTCCTGTAGGTCTGCATTCAGTGTATCGGTGTCCATCAGCGAGGCCAAAAACCAGGCGTGAGTAACAGGCAACCTCAACTCTCTATTCACCCGTGATCATATAGAGGGCGCCGTCTTGATAACCGGTAACGTACACGTTACCTTCTTCATCCTCGCCAACGCTGCTGACAGGGACCTTGGCGTTCACGGACAGTGTACTTAGCCAGCCATCGTAGATACTTCCGGTCGAATCCAACACCGATCGTTTCAGGCCCCAGACCCTGCCGCTACAGAAGTCGCCATAGAAGAATACTCCATGCAATTCAGGGAAATCGCTTCCACGGTAAACAGCGCCGCCCACAATGGCACAGGAGTACACGTGATCGTATTCAACTACAGGCGAAATGAAGCCCTGCGCGTTGCACGTCAGAGAATCAAAACAGCGACTGCCTTCCTTGACGTTCCATCCATAGTTTTCTCCGCCGCCGCTTGCCGCCGGTTGAAAATTCACCTCTTCGTGTCTTATGTGGCCCGGATCGGGGATGTATAGGTCGCCGGTCAGCCTGTCAAAGGCAAAGCCCCATGGATTGCGAAAACCCAGCGCCCAAATCTCACCGCGATAGCCGTCAATCTGCGCAAATGGGTTGTCTGCAGGGACGCCGTATGGTATGGCGTCCGACTCCACATCGATACGTAAAATCTTGCCCAGCAGAGTGTCAGGATTCTGCGCCCGATTCGCAACATCCTTGAGTGTTGGGTGGCCGCCGTCACCGCTGCCAATGTAAAGGAATCCATCATTTGGGCCGAAGACGATGCGGCCGCCGTTGTGGACCTGGTCCGGCTGCGCGATCAGCAGCACGACCTCTTCGCTGTCAGGATCGGCTACGTCCGGATCGGCCGTCGTCCTGAAGCGGCTGATGACCGTATCACCCGGTTTGTCTGTATAGCTCACATAGAAATACTGTTTGGCTGCATAATCCGGCGGGAAAGCCACATTGAGTAACCCCCGCTCTCCGCAACATCGGACACGACCCGAGATGTCCAAAAACGGTGTTTCCTCGCTAGCACCGTTTCTGACAATGCGGATCCGTCCCTCCTGCTCGACCACGAACAGACGCTCAGACCCATCGCCGGCATGTGTAACATGCACCGGCAACTTCAGCCCCTCGGCAACTTTGCGCAACGCAAATCGAGGCAGCCCCTCCTCCCCTATCGGGTCCGAAGACGATGAGCCAAAAATTCTCACCTCCCGCCAAGCCACCCAACTCGGGCTGTCAAGTGTCAGAACAAGCACCTCGCTGATACTGCGCGGCGGAACGATAGGAACCTCTAACGTCTGACCATCTTCCGTCTGCAAATCGTCGAACCGCCTGTACAATGTCCGCGTGCCAGAGCCATTCCCCAGCCAGACCTCATGCGTAGATGGGCCAGCGGGAGACTGCGCAATCACCATCTCCAGCTTGTCGACGAGATACAGATCATCGAAGGAAACCGAGTACCACTGCGGAGCCTCAAGTTGAGCACTCCAAAATGAGGCCGGATCACCATCCAACGCCAGCTTGGCGGACTCCTCCCCCGCCGAAGCAAACCCCGATCCTAGGGCCGCAACATTTTCTCCCAAGAGCTCGGAAGATTCCGCAACGGACCCCTCGGCCTCTACCGCACTTCCCTCCGCAGCTGCTTCCAAGGCCCCGGTGGATTGCGAGCCAAATACCCTCACCTCTCGCCAACCCACCCAGCTGGGGCTGTCCAGCGTAACAATCAGAACCTCGTTCAACCTGCGCGCCGGCTCGATCGCGATCTCGAGAATCTGGCCGTCTTCCGTATGAACGTCGATGAGCCGCTCCTGGAGTACACGCGTGTCAGACCCGCTCCCCAGCCACACCTCGTGCGTAGTTGGGCCGGCGGGTAGTTGCGTAACAACCAGCTCGATCTTGTCCACCAGGAAGAAGCTATCGAAAGCTATCGAGAACCACTGCGGCGCAAACTGCTGCGAACTCCAGATCGATTCCAGATCCCCGTCAGTAGCCATCGGCGCGAAACCACTTCGTTCAAAGGCATCGGCGGTTCCCAACACCGCGATATTTTCACTGGGCTGCGCCGGCGTAGCGGTCGCAGCCGGTCCCGTTTCAATCGATGATACGGAGCCAGATCGGCCAGGATCTTCGCTTGGTACACAGGCCGCGGCAGCTGTGAGAATAAGCAAGGCAACGGCGAAGAGTATGACAGCTCTCATCGCTCAGACGCCCCAATGGTCTGACACTTTTTCAAATCGTACCTCTCACTGCCTGAATTCTTTGCGCTGCAAGACTGGCTCTTGTTGCTACCGCCCACTGGACTGGTTACTCTTCCGCTACTCCCTGAAGATAACCCCTGCCTTCTCCAGGGGATGGGGACCGACGTGGGTCAATGATTCCGCCTCGCCCGTCGGCAGCATCTTGCCGCGGTTGGCGAGAGATTGGCTATCCACGCTGCGGCGCACATCTTCCATCGCCTGCATTTCCAGCGGCCCATACATTTTGGGCAGGAAGGCGCGTTTTTCCATGCCGACCCCGTGTTCGCCGGTAATCGAGCCCCCAAGATCGACGCAAAGTTCAAGAATCTCGCCGGCCAATTCCTCGGCCCGTTCCAGTGCGCCCTCCTCGCGGCCATCGAAAAGGATCAGCGGATGCAGATTGCCGTCGCCGGCGTGGAAAACGTTGGCTACATCAATGCCGTAGCTTGCACTGAGACGGTCGATCTCTGCCAGCGCATCCCCCAACCGGCTGCGGGGCACGACCCCATCCTGCACAATGTAGTCCGGGGCCAACCGTCCCACCGCCGAGAACGCCGCTTTGCGCCCCTTCCAAATTCGGGCTCGTTCGTCAGCGGTCTGGGCCATGCGCACCTCAAGCGGTGAGGTCTCTTCGATCAACTGCATCAACTGCGCAAATTCAGCCTCCACCGCGCTCTCTTCTCCCTCCAACTCGACGATCAGTAGCGCCGGCGCGGTCGGATAGCCTGCCTTTGCGCCCACCTCAGCCGCCTTGATCGCGAGAGCGTCCATGATCTCGATCGCACCCGGAAGCAGGCCCGAGGCCACGACCGCTGTCACCGCATCCCCCGCTGCATGTAACGAGTCATACGCTGCCAGCACCGTGCGGTAAGTTTCCGGGATCGGCAATAGCCGCAGTGTGATCTCCAGTGCGACGCCGAAAAGCCCTTCACTCCCCACAAAAAAACCGGGCAGATCCGGGCCGACACCCTCCAGACTTTCGCCCCCCAATTCGACCACCTCGCCGTCAGGCAGCGCAACGGTCATCCCCAAAACATGGTTGCTGGTCATGCCGTATTTGAGGCAGTGCGCACCGCCGGAGTTGAAGGCCACGTTGCCGCCAATCGTGCATATCGACTGGCTCGAAGGATCAGGGGCATAGTAGAGGCCCAAGGGCTTCGCCGCCTCGGAGACCTTCAGATTGATCACGCCCGGCTCTACGACCGCGATTTGCTCCTCCGCGTCCAGCCGCAAAATGCTGTCCAAGCGATTCAGGGCGATCACGATACCGTCAGCGATCGGCAGAGATCCGCCCGACAAGCTGGTGCCGCTCCCCCGCGCAACGAAAGGGACGCTGTGCTCGTGGCAAAGACGGATCGTCTCGACCACTTCTGCGCGGTTCTGCGGGATCACTACCGCCGCCGGTCTCTGCTGAAAGACTGTGAGCGCGTCCGACTCGTATGCCATCAACTGGGCAGGCCGAGTCAACAGCCGGTCTGCTTCATACAAGCGCGAGAGTGCCTCCATCAATGGATGAACGCTCATGCGCCCGCCTCCTTCCTGTTATTCCGCACCTTTACAATCTCCGCAATGATCGACAACGCGATTTCTTCGGGGCCGCGCCCGCCCAGGTCAAGCCCGATCGGCGCGTGAATGCGGTCAATCTGTTCGTCGCTGACACCGGCTTCGCGCAGCACTGCTACCCGTTTGGCATGCGTCCGCTTCGAACCCAGCGCGCCAATATAGCCGGCAGGATGGTCAAGCGCGTAAATCAGTGCGGGCGTGTCCAGCTTTTCGTCGTGTGTCAAAGTCACAACATAGGTGGATTCGTTCAGCTTCAACTCCTGCAGAGCGTCTTCAGGCCAGCTCCTGATCAACTCGTCTGCATGGTCGAAACGGTCCTGGGTGGCAAAAATGGGCCGGGCGTCGATTACTACCGTATGCAGGCCAAGTTCACGGGCAAAGGTGACAAGAGGAATGGCGATGTGAACAGCACCCACAATTACCAGTGTCTCTTGCGGCACATGGACATCGATCAACAGTTCCAATTCGCGGTCTTCTACTGTCACAGAAACGCGGTTAGCCCGCCGCGCCTCCATCGCTTCCGCCGCGTGGACAGCGGCCCCATGCTCCAGGGCCGCGTTTCCCAATGAGCCAACTGTCGCAAGGTGGGGGCCGCGCTCGTCCGGCCCGCGCCGCCGGCGCACCAACATTTTGCGCCCGATTTCGTCTCCGCTCAGAACAGTGACGATAGCGCATAACTCATCTTGTCGGATGGCCTGCACCACCGCATTGAAGAGTTCAGCCACTCTATCCCTTCCAGTTGCTACCAATCCAAAGGCTCTATAAATACTTCGATCGTGCCCCCACAGGCCAGACCCACCTCCCAGGCCGTCTCATCGGCAATACCGTAGGAGACAAGACGCGGTTTGCCGGATGACAACACCTCCAGCGCTTCCTGCACGGTGGCGCTTTCAACGCAGCCGCCGCTCACAGATCCTACCATGGCGCCGTCTTCCGACACGGCCAACTTCGCGCCCAAAGGCCGCGGCGCCGAACCGTACACCTCCACCACCGTCGCTAGCGCAACCCGCTTGCCTGCCTGCTGCCAGTTCTCGATGTCAGCCAGGATCTCTTTCATCTTAGGACCTGCCTTCCGGTCATCTTAGGTTTCTGCGCGCCGCCCACAAAAGACTACAACTTCTGCAGCGCTCCGCATCTTGCCAATCGTCCGGTCGCCTTCGGCACAGACCATACCTTCCTTCAAGACTGCGCGTCCGCCATCACCTTCGCTAGTTGTTCCAAACTAATCAAATTGTGAACCGGCAGGAACTCGTCCGTATACGGCAACGCCGCCTTGATTCCCCGCGTCAGCGGTTCGTAGCTGGGCGAACCAAGCAGAGGATTCAGCCAGATCAGACGATGACAACTCCGCTGCAGGCGGCCCATCTCCTCCCCCAGCAACTGCGGATCGCCCCTGTCCCAGCCATCGCTGATAACGAGAACTATAGCTCCCTGGCCGCAAACGCGCCGCGCCCAGTCGAAATTGAATGCGCGGATCGCTTCGCCAATGCGTGTGCCGCCGGCCCAATCATCTACAGCCTCCGCAGTCTGGTCCAAAGCCAAGTCGATGTCTCGCCGCCGCAGATGACGCGTGATGCGCGTCAACCGCGTACTGAAGACAAAGGCCTCCACCCTGTCCAGGGCGTGCGTGATCGAATACAGAAACTGCAACAACACTCTGCTGTAACGATCCATTGATCCGCTTATGTCTGCCAGCGCGATTATCGGGCGCCTTCTGGTCTTCCGTTGACGCCTCGCGATAACCAGCGGCTCGCCTCCGTAGCGTACATTCTGACGCAGCGACCGCCGCAGGTCGACCAGGTCCCCGTTGTTCGCGGGAACACGGCGCCGCGTGCGCCGTTCTGCCGGTGACCACTGCAACTGTTCCATGAACACTTTTACCTGCTGCAGCTCGTACTCGGTCATCGTCGCAAAATCCCTGCTACGAAGGGCTTCGGCGCTGCTGTAAGTGTAGATTTTCTCGACCAAGGGATCCTGGTCGACCTGTGGGCTGTCCTTTTCCTGGTCGCGATTGGCCTGAATCAGGCGGTACTGGATTTCTCCCTGCGGCGTGCGCTGCAGCAGTTCGCCAAGGTTGATGCGGGCAAGCTCCTGCCTCTCTCTCGCCCGCCAAAACAGGTCAAACGCCTCATCGAACAACTCGAGGTGCTCCTGCCGGCTGACCAAAACGGCTCTGGCCGCGTCGCGCGCCTGCGCTCGGACCCGCAGATCGATCTGCGTTAGCGCCTCCACCAAATCGAGAATCTGTGTTGGCGTGACAGGGATACTCAGCCCGCGCAGCAGGCGGGCAAACAACAACATGTTCTGAAGGAAGTTGCCATCAGCGCCGGTGGATGGCGGCGAGGAGATAGTGGATTGCGACTGCACTATTTATTAACCGCTGCAGACTTGCGCAACACCTGAACGATCTCGCGGACGGTTTGCCCCTGCACCTTCTCGATATCGTCCTTGTACTTGAGAAGAACGCCCAGAGTTTCGTCCACCACGTCCTCGGTAAGCTCCTCCTGGTCGAGCGCGGTCAGGGCATTCATCCAGTCCAGCGTTTCCGCGACCCCAGGGAACTTGTACAGTTCCCCGCGCCGCAACTCCTGCACAAATCCCACGACCTCCCTTGACAGCCTCTCCGAAGCGTCTGGCGCCTTCGCTCGCAGGATCGTATACTCCTTTTCGAAAGTGGGGTAGTCGATCCAGTGGTAGAGGCAGCGTCGTTTCAGCGCGTCGTGAATCTCGCGCGTTCGGTTGGAAGTAATGACCACTACCGGCGGAACTGCTGCCTGAATCGTCCCGATCTCGGGGATCGTAATCTGAAAGTCGCTTAGAACCTCCAACAGAAAAGCTTCAAATTCCTCGTCGGCCCGGTCCAGCTCATCGATCAACAGAATCGGGGCTTTCCCGTTCTGCTGCCCGCGACTGTCTATCGCCTGCAACAGCGGCCGCCGCAGCAAAAAGGTGTCGCTGAAAAGATCCTGGATTGCCGACTCTCCCAACCCCGTGTCCGTGCCTGCGGCGGAATCCGCCGGCATTTGCGAGCCGGACCCGGTTGCTTCCATCAGCCGAATCTGGAGCATCTGGCGGGCATAATTCCATTCATACACCGCCGTGCTGACATCCAGACCCTCGTAACACTGCAGCCGGATCAGCCGCGTGTCAAGCATCTGTGACAGGATCTTTGCGACTTCGGTCTTGCCGACGCCTGCCTCCCCCTCAAGGAACAAAGGGCGATTAAGTTTGAGCGCAAGGAAAATTGCCGTCGCCAGACTGTGGTCCGCGATATAGGCCTTCGTACGCAGGGCTTCGGCGACGGATTCTACGGAGGGTAACTGTATCGGAGTGGTCATTAAGGCGCCGCTGGGTTAGGTTGATTTAGTGACTGCAGCCAGACCGTGGCTTCCCGCGGCCTTTTGAACCGGTACACAGTCAGGTGACTGAATTCTTCGCTCGACAGAAGCGGCAAATACTTCTCTCGGTGCCTTTGATGGCTTGTGAACGCATACCATATGATGCTGTCGCGTCCGAAAATGCCGCGGACTGACTCGCGATTTCCGTTCCACAACTCCTGCTGCGAGAAGAGACGGCATGCCGTGCGCCACAGGACACGCCCCATCACCTCGATCAAACCGTAGTCCAACCAGGCAAGATGGGTGGCACGGCTCCAGACGATATCCCGGCTTTGGCTGTAGTCGCCGTCAACGACCCAAGCGTCTCCTGCCGTTGCTTCCTGCACGCGACCGCGAAAAACAGGCCTGGAGGCGGCCTGCCAGTTCGCATCCCAGTACAACGCATCCAGTTCAACGTGAGGCAGAGCCAAAGGCGGGGCTATCTGCCGCGCCAGCGTGGTCTTGCCGGAGCCGCTGACGCCGATCACGATGAGGCGCATCAGCCTAGCTGTTCAGCAGACAGCGACCAGTGGCCTTTACGTCACGCGGCCACCAGCCACTGCCCACTGGAAACTGCTACTTACGCTCTGTCTCTAGCTGTGCGCAGAGCCTGCGCGCCAATCGCTTTGGCCAATTCCTGCCGATAGCCGGCCGAGGCGAACATGTCGCCGGCTGCGTCGGGAATCGACAAGTTGCTGACCGCACTCTCTATCGCACTGTCGCTCAGATCGGAGCCGACCAGGCTCGCAGCCGCTCCGCTCGCGGACACTGCAGTTGCGGAGACACCGTTGAAGCAAAGGCTGGCGCCGGTGCAGCTGCCTCCGCCGCCGCGCGAAACGACCGCCGCGGCCCCACACAGCGCGTAGCCAGACGCAGGATGTTCGAACTTCACATATGCCGAACCGGTACCCGCCGAGGCCGCCGATATCTCGACCGCGGTGAGGATTTCATCCGGCTGCAAGGCAGTCATCATCAGATCGACAAAGAAATCGGATGCGCTGACCGAACGGCTGCCGCCTGCTCCTGTAACATGCAAGGTCGCGCCCAGCGCCAGCGCCGCGGCCGGCAAATCCGAAGCCGGGTCGGCATGAGACAGGTTGCCCCCGATCGTGCCGCGGTAGCGGACCTGGCGGTCGCCGATCTGACCGGCTGCCTCCGCAAGCAACGGTGCGGCGGCCTGCACGTCAGCCGAGTTGGCAATCTCATTATAGGTAACGCATGCGCCGATGCGCAGACTGCCGTTGGAACGGCTTATTCCCTGCAAGGCATCGATGCGTCCGATATCGACCAGCGCAGCAGGCGTTGCCAACCGCAGCTTCATCACCGGGATCAAGCTGTGGCCGCCTGCCAGTACTTTGGCGTCCGGGTTATCGGAAAGAATCTGAACCGCCTCCTGTACAGAGGACGGGCGATGATAATCGAATTTGGATGGGAACATTCGTTTTACTCCAGTTGTGCGTTTTGAGTTTCTCGTCTTCAGTTAGCCTCTGCGAAAGAGGTAGTTACGAAACACGAGAAACCGAAAACTATTTCATTGCGTTCCAGACCTTCTCCGATGTCACCGGCATGTCGATATGGGTGACGCCGAAGGGAGACAGCGCGTCGACAACCGCGTTGACCACCGCTGCTGGAGAAGCGATCGAGCCTGCTTCACCGACCCCCTTTACGCCCAGCGGGTTGTGCGGGCAGGGCGTCACTGTACGGTCGGTTTCAAAGGAGGGCATGAAGTGCGCCTTGGGCACTGCATAGTCCAACATCGTACCGCTGAGCAGATTGGCGCCGTCGTCGTATACCGCGGTCTCATACAGAGACTGCCCGATGCCCTGGGCGATGCCACCGTGTACCTGTCCATCCACAATCATCGGGTTGATAACGTTGCCCACGTCGTCGACCGCCAGATAGCGCTGCAATGTAACATTACCTGTCTGTGAGCAGACTTCGACGATCGCGATGTGCGTGCCAAAGGGGTAGACGAAGTTGGCCGGATCGTAGAAGCTGGTCGCCTCCAGCGCCGGCTCGATCCCCTTGGGCAGGTTGTGGGCCAGGTAGGCCTGCAACGCTACATCGGGCAGAGACTGACTCTGGTCCGGGGAACCTTTGACAAAGAAATTTCCATCTTCAAACTCGATGTCCTCTTCGGCGGCCTCCAGAAGGTGCGCGGCAATTGTACGCGCTTTGTCCACAACCTTCTCTGCCGCGGAAGCGATCGCGCTGCCGCCCGTGGCCGCGCTGCGGCTGCCATATGTGCCCCAGCCGTGCGGCATGGAGCCGGTATCGCCCTCGACCACGTCGATGTCATCGTAGGGAACACCCAGCGCGCTGGCTACGATCTGCGCGAAGGTGGTCTCGTGGCCCTGACCGTGGCCGGAACAGCCGCTGTAGACCGTCACCTTGCCGGTGGCGTGGACCCGCACGACCGCGCTTTCCCACTGACCTGCCTGGGCGCCAAGCGAACCAACTACTGCCGACGGCGCCAGACCGCAAGCCTCGATGTAGGTTGAAAGGCCGAGACCCAGGTACTTGCCCTGTTCTCTGGCCGCTGCCTGCTCCTTGCGGAAGTCGTCGTATCCGATCGCCTCCAGCGCCTTGTCCAGGGCACCCTCGTAGTTGCCGCTATCATACGCAAGCGCAACCTGTGTCTGGTATGGGAAGTTGTCCGGCGCAACGAAATTGCGTCGGCGAATCTCAACTGGGTCGATGCCGGTGACACGGGCCGCCTCATCGACCAAGCGCTCGACGATGAACGTGGCTTCTGGCCGGCCGGCGCCGCGGTAGGCGTCAACGGGGACCGTATGGGTAAACACGCCATACACATGGCAATAGATTGCCGGCAGGTCATATTCGCCGGACATGAGCGTGCCGTAGAGATAGGTGGGTACAGCCGGCGCGAATGTGGACAGATAGGCGCCCATCGCCGCGTACGTGTCGACCCGAAGACCAATGAATCTGCCGTCCGCGTCGATCGCCATCTCGCCGTGCGTCACGTGGTCGCGGCCATGCGCGTCAGTGATATAGGTCTCGGTACGCGTCGCTGTCCATTTGACAGGGCGGCCGACCTGCATCGAGGCCCACGCCGCGATTGCCTCATCCGCGTAGTGATGAATCTTGCTGCCGAAACCACCGCCAACCTCCGGCGCAATGACCCGGATCTTGTGTTCGGGCAAGCCCAGCGAGGCCAGACTCATCAGCAGGCGGTGGATATGGGGATTCTGGGTCGTCATGTAGAGCACCAGCTCGCCGGTGATGTTGTTGTAGTCGGCAAGCGCGGCGCGCGGTTCCATCGCATTGGGAATCAGGCGGTTGTTGACGATATCCAGGCTGGCGACGTGCGCAGCGTTGGCAAAGGCGGCGTCCGTGCTCTCCTTGTCGCCAATCTCCCAGTCGAAGGCGATATTGTTGGGGGCATCGTCATGCACGAGCGGCGCGCCGTCCGCAGTCGCCTTTTTGGGGTCAGCGATTCCGTCGCGCGGATCGTAATCAACATAGATCAATTCGAGCGCGTCGTGCGCGGTGTATTGATCTTCGGCGACAACGATCGCCACTCCGTCACCGACGTAGCGCGTCGTGTCCTTCGCCAGCATGTAGTGTTCGGGAGTTTTCAATCCCGGCAGTAGCCAGCCGACCGGTACGCCGCCGGGAACGCCGCTCGCTTCGATGTCCTTGGCCGTGTAGACGCCCAGCACGCCATCCAATGCCTCGGCTTCGCTGGTGTCGATGCTGTTAATCCCGGCGTGGGCATAGTCGCTTCGCAATATCGTGCAGTAGACCATGCCTGCCAGCTGCAAGTCATCCGTGTATTTGGCCCTGCCGGTAATCAGCTCGGGATCCTCTCGTCGGCGGATGGATGAACCGAATCCAGCCGCGCCGTTGCTTTCACCTGCCATATTTCAGTTCCTCCCTTAGCCGTTCATCGTCTCGGCGGCAGTTTGCACCGCGCGTACGATATTGTGATATCCGGTACAGCGGCACAAATTTCCCTCCAACCCGTGGCGAATCTCATCTTCGCTCGGCTGCGGGTTCGTGCTCAGCAGGTCGACGCAGGAGATTATCATGCCCGGCGTGCAGAAGCCGCATTGCAGCCCATGGTTGTCCCAGAAGGCCTGCTGCATAGGATGATATTCCCCGTTGGCCAAGCCCTCGATCGTCGTAATCTCGCTGCCGTCTGCCTGGACCGCCAGCACCGTGCATGACTTGACCGCCTGCCCATCGAGCAAAATCGTGCATGACCCGCACTGGCTCGTGTCGCAGCCGATCTTCGTGCCGGTCAGCCCCAGTTCTTCACGCAGCAAATGCGCGAGAAGCAGCCTTGGCTCAACCTCCTCACTGACGCTTGCGCCATTGACCTCCAGTTCGATGGATATACCCATAGAGCTTCCTCCCCTTTTGGAGTTCTGTAAAAATACTAGACTATTTAGCCTTGCCGAAAAGCTGACGCCACATCCACACGACGGCGGCAACACCGGCCAGTATGTAGAGTACTTTGCGTCCGCTGCTACTGATCTGCATCTCCTGCGCAAGATCGGTTACGACGTCCTTGGCAACGTTGATGCCAACCTCCATTGTCGAGGGCGTTGCGACCTCCGGTTGTGCAGTTTTTTCAGTGGACTGTCCCCCAGGAGCCGGCGCCCGCGCGCTGCCGCCAGCGTTCGGGTCTGCGGCCGCTGCTGTGCCGTTTGCTCCTGCCGGCGCGGCGCCGCTCTCCTCAGGTTCCGGCTCCGCCGGCTGAAGACGCGCGGCGATGATACCTTCGAGTGACTGCAAACCCTGGCGCGTTAGCGAACGCGCAGTGCTGTCCACCAGGCGCTGGCCCACACTGGCAATTCGACCGCTCAGCTGTGCATCGCCATCATAGTGCATCGTTGTAGGTTGGTCGCCCTCCAGACGCAGCGTGCCCACGCCCTTTACGAATCCTGGCCGTCCCTGGCCGGCAATCTCCATCTGGTAGCCATTGGGAGGGTCTACATCACTCAGTTTGACCGTCCCATTGAAGGTGCCTTGCACCGGCCCCACGCGGATGCTGATCTCGCCTTTGAATTCGTTGTCCGCGCTCCTATCCAACTGTTTGCAGCCGGGCAAGATCCGGGACAATACATCGGGATCCAGGAGCGCCTCCCAAACCTCGTTCTTGGGTGCGTCAAAACTGTGAGTACCCGCCAATTTGACCATTTTAGAAAGTGCTCTTTCTTGCTAAGGTATTGTGTTCTCTCGACTCAGCAGTGGCTTTGACAGATTCTTCTATACCGCGAGTGGAGGAAGAAACACATCCGTCAAATACTTGTCAAAATCGGTGCTGGCCCGCCGCCGGGCGTGTCGCCGACTTGGGTTCCGGCCCGGCAGTGAGGATAGGGAGATTCCGTTCCGGATATGATTCGCCAGATTATAGCGCACCGGCTGAATAAGGTCAAGCAACGCCAAACGAGCATGCACGCCGAGTTGACCCCTTTACGGCTTACGCGTGGTGACCACAACTGTGCCTGCAACCCGGTCATGGAGGCTCTGCCGTCGCGGCGACAGCACAGCCGTCACCATGTACAGCAAGATCAATATACCGACAACCGTGTATTGGAACCCCAGAAGCGTAGGCATGCCCTGCGGCGTGTTGGCCCACACCAGAAAGAAATGATTCACTTCAAATGGGATCAGCATCACCAACGTACGCAGCAACGCTCGACCGTAACCAACGCGGCCTCCCTCCACCGACTCCAGCCGCAGCCCCAGCCAGCGCATCATAAGCGTGGCCTGTGCGGACGACGCCAGAGTTCCCGTGTAGTAAATGACCAGCGGCAAGTCGACCGTTCCCAGCAGCCACAGATGATAGACGCCTTTTGAAAGACCGGCCCCGCTAAGCACACCGGCCACCAGTGGATTCAGCCTCAACACCAGGAGGACGCCCTGCAAGAGCAGCACGCCGGCAAACAGTAGAAAGACCTCGGCGCAGTAGCTTAGAACTCTTCTCGATATCGACGCATGCGGGAGTTGAGAACAGTGCAAACGCATTTTAGTTCGGACTCCAAAATAGCCCACGAAGGGCGCCCCTACCCCGTTCAGGCGGCCTCACGAAGCTTGGTCCCACTTCGACGGATTTGCCCAGGTTTAGGGCAGGTCAGGTCGATCCAAGTCGATCCAGGTCGACGGGTTTTCTTTTTTTTGGGACTCGTGCGCTTTTCTTCGCAAACGTTTCTTCGCCGTCTTCGATGGGCTATTGGCAGTTGAAATATGGGCCATTCACAGACTTACAGCAACCCCTATTCGCGTTCAGTTTTCCTTTTGGCGAGAGTAATTGCTTCTCAGGGCCAGCGCAATCGCATCTGAATTCGGATGCCTAAGTAGCCGACTAAGGGCGCCCACAAGGGGCCCCCTACCGATTCAGGCAGCATCACGAAGCTTTGTCCCGCCTCGATACATTTGCCCAGGTTTAGGGCAGGATAGGTCGATCCAAGTCGATCTAAGTCGATCCAGGTCGATCCAGGTCGACGGGTTTTCTTTTTTTTGGACTCGTGCGCTCTTCTTCGCAAACGTTTCTTCGCAGTCTTCGATGGGTTATGGGCAGTTGCAATATGGGCCATTCACAGACTTACAGCAGCCCTCACTCGCGTTCAGTTTTGCTAATGGCGAGAGTAATGGCTTTTCAGGGCCGGTGCAATCGCATCTGAACTGGGAAGCCTCGGTAGTCGACTAAGGGCGCCCACAAGGGGCCCCCTACCGATTCAGGCAGAATCACGGGAATATGTACCAATTCGATGATTTTTCTGTCTCAAACCAGTTGTCCGCTGCACAGATGACAGCAAATACCTTTAACACAAGTATATCACGCATTTGATGCGTTTTGCCGGCTCGTTTCGGGGAACTTCCCATATCGCAAAGTTCTTAACCAGTGACGATACTCCCAAGTCCGTCAAGAGCTCTCTCCCTTTCCCGGGTGATGAACTCACTAGCGTAGCGGATTTTCCACTTATCGGCACTTGACGATTTGATGATCATTTCAGATGCAATTGCCCTGGGGCTGGGAAGAAGTGGTCGGCACACCTGGGTGCATCCCAGATTTTTTGACAGCCGCGGCCTGAATTAAGAATGGTCAGTTCTTCGTTTTTTGTGACCCCACCCGTACAAGGAACTTAGATTGGGGAATGGACAGGACTGTTGTAGCACTGTTTTCATGCCACCAGCCCTCTCTTCAGTGCCATGCTTGACCAACCCTTCAACGCTGGCAAAATACAGGCAATCTTCGAAACGTCGTTGGTTGGCTGCGGGCACACTGGCGGACAGGCGCACGGCTGCTAAGAAGACGCACAGGTGGGTGAGGCATGGTTTTGGAGGGGGGCGTTGCGGGGGCGCAGCCCCTGCACAAGGGAGGGCCGAAGGCCCGACCGCCCATATACAAGAACTAAGGAGTGAGAGATCCTTTCGCTGGCCCCAGGCAAGGTCGCGAATTGCTTATGGCTGAGGCGTTGCGGATTTTCTGGGCCGGCGAAATAGGGCGCAACGAAATATCACAATAGATTGGGATGCACCCTCACACCGGCTCTCCTTGTCTGCTGTTGCAGAAACGCATATAGTGTTGGACAAAGTCCCATGCAGACGGGGCGGGCCGCTGCGCTATAGTGTGGCAGGCCTCTTCGGCAAAGCGGAACGTCTGCGCCAAACCAGTCGTGGAGGGAACTATGCAAATCGCTTCGATTCAAGCCTACGCGTTAAAGATACCGCCTGAAAGGGCAGATGCTGGAGCAGGCAGCGACCAGGTCGAAGCCTATGGCGACTACACTATCGCCGCTGATGCCTGGACTTCGATCTACTCCCGCAATCATGAAACCTGTCTCGTGCGCCTGGAGACCGATGACGGGCTGGTCGGCTGGGGAGAGGGGCAGGCGCCGGTCGCGCCGCGCGCCACGGCCGCCATCGTGGAAGAGCTATGCGCTCCCCTCGTTTTGGGCCGCGATCCCTTCGACGTGGAGTTTATCTGGTATCGTCTCTACAGCGCCATGCGCGAGCGCGGCCACGTGACAGGCTTCTATGTAGATGCGCTGGCGGCCGTCGATCTGGCTCTTTACGATCTTCTGGGCAAGGCTCTGAACAAACCCGTCTACAAGCTCCTCGGCGGCAACTTTCGGCCCGACGTACAGGTCTACGCCGGCATGGGTGGGACGCAGCCCGACGCAGCAGTCGCGCACGCCAATACACTGCTTGCGGCCGGATACCGTGCCCTGAAACTGCACCTGCGCATGCCCAATTCGCAAATCCTGGCTGTCGTCGAAGCGGTGCGGCAAGCGGCGGGGCCGGACGTAGAGCTGATGGTGGATGTCCACGGCACCCGCGACGTGTCGTCGGCCATCGAACTGGGGCGAGGGCTGGAGGCGCTGGGCGTGCGCTGGCTCGAAGCGCCCTGCCAGCCGGAGGACATCCGCGGCCAGGCCGAGATCGCACGCGCCTTGGCAATGCAGGTGGCCACCGGCGAGTGGCTGCGCACCGTTTGGGAGTGGCGCGATTGGATCGCGCTGCGCGGATTCGACGTGGCCATGCCGGACATCGCTCGCACCGGTCTCTCTGAGGGCAAACGCATCGCCGCGCTCTGCGACAGCTTCAACCTGCCGGTTTCGCCCCACGTCGGCGGCGGCGGCATCCTGTCCGTGGCCGCGACCATCCACTACTCGTTCGCCATCCCAAACTTTCAGATTATGGAGCACAGCCACGAATCCCATGCCTGGAAGGGGACCATCGCCCATTCCTATCCGATACCGCAAGAGGGCCGTTTTGCCGCGCCACAGCAGCCCGGCCTGGGCGTCGATATCGACGAGGCGGCGGTTGTCCGTTATGCGAGCTGAGGCAACTGTATATTGGTGGTCAGGCAGTGGCAGAAGATTGTGGATTCTTGGGGCTAAATATTAGTGCGCTGGGCAGTGTGATTATCTTCCTTTACTTCATTCGGCCCGTGTGTCCTTTTCCACGCGCCCTCAGAAGCTCTTAGCGCCTTGAGCGAGCGCTCCGCAGGCGGGCCTTCAGTAGATAAGACGTCTCTTCTTAGTCGAGCCTTTCCCGCGGTATGAGCACACCCTCTGAAAAGACGGCTTTGGCATTCTCAATCACAGTTCGTCCTGCGTCCCCATCGTTTTACCTAGGGGCAAGTGTATTCTCGTGAGCATACTGAGAGGGACACGTATACTGGGGCGCTCCTTTGAAGCAACAACTGGTCAAACATTCAGCACCTGGCGCCCTAACAGTACGCAAAGCCAGTCAGTGTAGAATCCGTTGAGACCCTACACAGTTAGAGGACATCTCCCTAAAGTTACAAAGAGGGGACACGGACACGAAACCCGCCCCTATACCCCCAAAGCCTCCCGCACATCCCGCAGATGGGCCACCTCATGCGCGTGGATCGTCTCGTAATACTGCGTTATGCTGATCTGGCCCCGCGACGGGTGACGGCCGGTCAGTTCCCACTTGCTCTCATCGAGAGAGTCCATAACCTCCAGCGTCTTGGTGCGGGTGGCAACCGCGTTGGCCATCAGCTCTTGGGGTGCGACATCTCCCGTTCGGCGGGTGAGGCCGGCGTTCCAACGATCCAGGTCAAAGTCATCCGCGATCGTGGATTCTCCTTTACGAATCTTGTGGACGTGAATGCTCATGCCCCGCTCGCTTTCGACCAGATGGGCCAGAATGGTCGCGACCGTCCAGGTGTCGCCCTCGGCGAATACCGTCGTCTGCCACTGCTATGGCGCCAGGCTGTTGAGAAGCTCGAACAACGCCGTGCGCGACTCGTTCAACTTTTGCTGCCAATGGGCCTTGCGTTCTGCAGTCATAACAATTCTCCTCGTTGTCAGGCTTGACGGAATCGCCGGCCAGACTCGTCATTCTCTGCACTTTTTTCTGGGATTATCTGTCAATTGGCGCGAAGCATTCTTTCGTGGCGCCGCGCCGCCTCTATGGTATACTTGCTTGGAAAAATTCACCGCTAGTACCAGACTTCAACAGGAACATCCTCATTCGAAGGACTTTCTTTGTCTCAGACACCTGAAAAGCCCATCTCATAGGAGCATATACAATGAATGGCAAGTTTATCACTGTCTCGACAATGGAGCGAGATCAGATGGATTGGGGCGTAATGGGTTGGGCCAGCCGCCCCGCCACCACCGGCGCCCGTGATCTGGTCGTCATCGAGGTGACTCTGGAGACCGGACAGGGCCATGCCTTCCACAAACACCCGGATCAGGAAGAGGTGATTTACGTCATCGACGGCACAATTGAGCAGTGGATCGGTCAGGAAAAGCAACTGCTCTCCTCCGGTGACTCCGCCTTTATCGGCGCCGACGTCGTCCACGCCTCCTTCAACGACTCGGGCAGCTCCGCCAAACTTCTGGCCGTCCTCGGCCCCTCGATCGGTGAGGAAGGCTACGCGCTAGTCGAAGTATTTGAAGAAGAGCCGTGGCGTTCGCTGCGTTGAAGCCCCGCACGAAAACCATCAGCAGAACAATCACTCAGACAGGAATCTCCTAATGACCAAAAAGTACCGCATGATACAAGTGGGGACCGGCGGACAGGGCAATGGCTGGTGCAGCCGCTTCCTGCCTCCCAACATCGCCGACGGCCGCATTGAGCCCGTCGCCGCCGTCGACGTTAACCCCGACGTTCTCGTCAACGCCCAGCAGCATCTCGGGCTACCGCCGGAGAAGTGCTACACTGATATTGAGCAAGCCTTCGACGAAAACCCAGCCGATTTTTGTACAGTTGTCGTCCCCCCCGCCTTCCACGAATCCGTTGTCGACGTTGCCATCGCCCACGACCTGCACATCATCTCGGAAAAACCGATCGCCGACACGCTGGAAGGTTCCGTGCGTATCGCCGCCAAAGTAAAGCGTGCAGGCAAAAAGATGGGCGTGACAATGAGCCATCGCTATGACCAGGACAAAACGACCCTGCGCCGCGAGTTGCGTTCGGGGCGGCCGGGCACCATCGATTACATCGTCTGCCGCTTTACCTGCGGGCTGCGCAACTTCGGTGACTGGGGCGCAAGCTTTCGCCACACCATGGAAGAGACCCTGATGATCGAAGGGTCGGTCCACCATCTCGACATCGTCGCCGACCTCGCCGGCGCCAACTGCGACACTATCTACGCCCAGACCTGGAACCCGACCTGGGGCGAATACAATACCGGTTCCCAGGGCCACGTGATGATGACCTTCGAGAATGGAACGCGCGCCATTTACGAGGGGGCCAAGACTAACGCCTGCGGCTTCAATGGCTGGGCACACGAGTACGTGCGCGCCGAATGTGAAAATGAAACCTTGATAATGGACAACCGCCGCATCGAGCGTTACCCCTACCAGCCGCGGCAGTACAATCGCGAAGGCCAGGGCGAGGAAGTTCAGCTCATGGAACAGGCCAAGTGGAGAAATGAGTGGCTCATCGCTCAGTTCCTTGATTGGATGGACGGCGGCCCGCCCATGGAGACCAACGTCGAGGCCAACCTGCAGTCGGTGGCCCTGATCTTCGCAGCCATTGAAAGCAGTCACACCGGCCAACCCGTGAAGGTGCAGGAATTCCTGCGCCAGGCCCAGGAAGAGGAAGCGAGAACGCACGCAGCCTGAAGTCGAGGAGTGAGGAAAAAGCAATAAGAAGAGCAAAATGGGGCAAGTTGTATTATTCTTGACTTTGCCCCTCATTTCTCTTCTCGCCTACCTTCCTTTTCTTACTTCGCTCCATGAAGAACACCCATCCGCAAGACAGCGGAAAGAAGAACTCTTAATACGCATTGCCTGATACGCAATACGATCAACGTTCCCCACAGTCAGAGGCCCGCTAACCTAACCTCACAGGAGGAATGCCATGTCCGGGACTGTTCTTCTCGTCGGCGCACTGGATACGAAGGGTGTCGAGTACGCGTTTGTCAAAGATCTGATCGAAGCTGCCGGTTTGGAGACCCTCGTAGTCGACTTTGGCGTGATGGGCCAACCGGCCTTTGAACCCGATGTCGGCCGCACGGAAGTTGCTTCCGCCGGCGGCGGAGACCTGGCCTACCTTGCCTCCGGCACACATAAAGATGAGGCGATGCGGACCATGGCCCAGGGCCTCGCTTCCGTTGTGGCACGCCTCTATACAGAAGGGCGTTTCGATGGCGTTTTGGGGATGGGGGGCAGCGGCGGCACTTCCATCGCCACGTCGGCCATGCGCACCTTACCGGTCGGTGTCCCCAAACTGATGGTCTCCACTGTCGGCGGCGGCGATGTCAGCGCATACGCCGGCAGCAAGGACATCACCTTCATGCCCTCCGTCGTCGACGTGGCCGGCATCAACCGCCTCAGCCGCGCCATCTACGCCAACGCGGCCGGCGCAATCGCCGGCATGGTTAAGACGGAGGCCGAGGCCACCGCCCAAGAGCGGCCGCTCATTGCCGCCTCCATGTTTGGCAACACCACTGCGGCCGTCGACCACGCTCGCGGCCTGCTCGAAGCCGAGGGCTACGAAGTCCTCGTCTTCCACGCCACTGGCAGCGGCGGGCGCACCATGGAAGACCTGATCAGCGACGGCTACATTTCCGGCTGCCTCGACATGACCACCACCGAGCTGGCCGACGATATCTGCGGCGGCGTTTTCAGCGCCGGGCCGGACCGTGTCCAAGCCGCGCCCAGGCAGGGAATCCCCACCGTCGTCGTGCCGGGCTGTGTCGATATGGCCAACTTTGGCGGCATCGAAACCGTGCCCGACCACTACCGCGCGCGCACGCTCTACGAGTGGAACTCGGAGGTCACGCTGCTGCGAACCAATGCAGAGGAGAACCGCCAGATGGGCGCAATGCTGGCCGCGGCCGCCAACGCCGGCCAAGCCGACAAAGTGTCTGTACTCATTCCCCTCGGCGGCGTTTCAATGTTGGACTGCGACGGGGACCGCTTCTGGGATCCAGACGCCGATCAGGCCTGTTTCGATGCCCTCAAGAACGATCTGCGCGCCGATATCCCGATCACAGAAGTGGACGCCAATATCAACGACTCAGTGTTTGCCGAGAAAGCCGTCGCCCTGCTCCTGGAAATGCTGCGGGCAGAATCATAACGCGCGGCCCCTCTCCTCCGCCGCGTCGTACGTATTACGTTATACGCAACAGAAGGGAGTTATCTGTATGTCGATCCCAAGACAGGAGATCATAGCCCGACTCCATGCCCAGCACGCCGCCGGCCGACCAATCGTTGGCTGCGGCGCAGGCACCGGCATCTCGGCCAAGTTTGCCGAAGCCGGAGGCGCCGACCTGATCATCATCTACAATTCTGGCCGTTTCCGTATGGCAGGACGCGGCTCGCTCTCCGGCATGATGCCCTATGGCGACGCCAATGCCATTGTAGTCGAAATGTCAGCGGAAGTACTCCCAGTCGTGCAGGATACACCGGTCCTGGCCGGTGTTTGCGGCACCGATCCCTTCCGCCTCAAGCACATCTTTCTCAAGCAGCTCAAGGAGATCGGCTTCAGCGGCGTGCAGAACTTCCCCACCGTCGGCCTCCTCGACGGCACTTTTCGCCAGAACCTGGAAGGCACCGGCATGGGCTACGACAAGGAGGTCGAGGCCATCGCCATCGCCCACCAGTTGGACATGTTCACCGCTCCCTATGTCTTCACGCCGGACGAAGCTACCGCCATGGCCGAAGCCGGCGCCGACCTGCTGGTTGCTCATGTCGGTCTGACCACCGCCGGCACAATCGGTGCTGCGGTTGCTTTCACGCTTGAGGAGGCGGTCGACAAGGTGCAGGAAATGGCCGCGGCCGGACGAGCCGTAAATCCTGATCAGATGGTGATCTGCCACGGCGGCCCCTTCGACGAGCCTGAAAACGTCGGCACCGCGCTCCAGATGATGCCCGGCATTGCCGGCTTCTTCGGCGCCTCCAGCATTGAGCGCCTGCCCACTGAGCGCGCCATCCGCGGCCAAGTTGAGGCGTTTAAGGGGATGTCGCTGGGGTGACACCCGGTCGAGTATCGTCGCTGCACGCATAGGAGACTGTGCCAGTTGGATCATCCTTCTGGGAGTAGATTTACTATGGATCAAATGGAGCCATCCGCCGTGACAGAGGAGCTGCAACAGTGCACGGCCAGCGTATCGCGATAACTGCAATTGCAGTGTTCTTACTGCTGGCCGCAACCACCGGACATGCGTCGTCACCGGTTGAAACGCCCTCCACGACTGCTCTGCCAACACCCATTCCCTCTCCCACGCCAATTCCCACCGTCGACTCCGGTGTGCAGATTCCGGTAGGCTGGAAGCGAATCAAGGATGACCGGCTTGGCTACGCCGTTGCCGTTCCCCTGACATGGCTGAAATTTGACCTGCACAATGGCGCCGTGGCACCAATCGCCGGGCTGCTTGGCGGTGATTTAGCAGTTGAGATTCTTCGTGATTTTCTGGAAACGCCGGAAGGTAAGAATTTCGGCATACTTGCCATCGAACCGGATCCTCTGCAGCTGTTCGCCAACCCACCGTTCCCCATGTTTCTGAATGTGTCGATCGTTCCCTGGCCTGACGACATTACGGCTGAACAGTTGGTTTCCTTCCTTCAGAATTCGGCCGACGACCTCAACGAACTCGAGTTGCATAGCATGTTGACCGGTTCGCTTAATGGGATGCCCGCACTTCAGGCGGCCTTCACGGCCAACCTGAGCAGCATGGGTTTCGAGCTTTCACCATTCGTCGTTGTAACCGTTCTACGCGCAAATCAGACCGCCTACATCCTGACGATTGCCACCCGTGTCCAATCAGCCGCGTCCAAGCTGTCGCTGATCGAGCAGATTGTCGGCACTTTCAGGCCTACGAAACAGCCGCAAAGTGCAACACCGCCAACCGCGTTGCCAACACCGTCTTCTGAAGCAGCCGGGGTTGTCGGACCGGGAACCCTCCTCGTCGGAATCGACATCGAGCCCGGAGTCTTTGTGGGGCAAGCTACCAAAGACGTACACTGCATCTGGCGACGACTGAACAGCCTCCGGGAAGATCCCAATAGCATCAATGCAGTTGACGAGCATAAGGGTCTGTTCTACGTGGAAATCTTGGCCGAAGATCTCGCATTTGAGACAAACTGCGGGTTGTTGCCGATTGAGAGCGTTCCGGCACGCGCCGAGTTGCTGAAATCAGTTCCTGCTGGTATGTACATGGTGGGCAGAGACATCGCCCCGGGTTTCTACAAGGGAGAGGCGTCAACCGCTTCCTCCTGCACATGGCAACGACTAAACGGGCTGTCGGGCAATCTAGCCGATGTCACTTCGAGCGTGACGCCGTCAGGACAATATTTCGTCGTCGTCACTTCATCCGACCAGGCCTTTGAGTTTGGCTGTCCCGTCGAAAAAATGGAGTAGCTGAACCAATCTGAATCGTCTTTTACGGAGTAAATTATCGGGGCTTAACGCCACTTGTCCCCAACCACTCAGGAGTACCCTACATGCTCTATTCCAACATCCCCGGCATCGACAAACCCGTCTCCCGCCTCGTGCTGGGAACTATGTGGATAAACACACGCAATCCCGACGACGCCTTCCCAGTTCTCGACGCATTCCACGCCGCCGGCGGCAACTGCCTCGACACTGCCCACGGCTATGGCGGCGGCGACAATGAACGCGCCATCGGCCAGTGGATCAACGCGCGCGGCCTGCGTGACGAGATCGTCATCCTCGGCAAAGGCGCGCACCACAGCCAGGACCGCAAACGGGTCACCCCCTACGACATCCAGGCCGACCTCCACGACAGCCTCGCCCGCTTCAAAGTCGACAGCATCGACCTGTACGTGCTGCACCGCGACGACCCCGACAAGCCGGTCGGGCCAATCGTAGAGACTCTCCACGCAGCCAAGGAAGCCGGCCAGATCGACGCTTACGGTGGCTCCAACTGGACCGCCGAACGCTTGCGGGAGGCCAACGAATACGCCGCGGCCCACGGGCTGACCCCCTTCGTCGTCAGCAGCCCCCAGTTCAGCCTCGCCGTACAGATAGAGCCGCCCTGGCGAGACTGCGTCAGCTTAGGCGGCCCGGCCGGGGAGGACGCCCGCGCCTGGTGTCGCGAGAACGGCGTCACACTCTTCGTTTGGTCCAGCCTGGCCGGCGGCTTCTTCAGCGGCCGCTTCCGTCGCGACAACCTCGACTCTTTTACCGAGTCGTATGATCAGCTTGCCGTCAAGGTTTACTGCAACGAGGAAAACTTTCGGCGGCACGATCGCGTTCAGGAATTGGCCGCAAGCAAGGGCGTCACCGTTCCCCACATCGCCCTGGCCTACGTCTACAACCAGCCCGACGGTATCCACGCCTTGTCAGGGACGCGTACCGTCGAAGAGGTACAAGTAAACGTCGAGGCATCAGAGATCAAGCTGACCGAGGAAGAGATCGCCTACCTGGAGTTGAGGAGTTGAGTGAGGAACTATAGTCCCAGCGACTTCTGCCGTTCGCGACTCAAAAGTGGTATTGGCTGCTGGGTCCCTAATAATGAGGCAACCTACTGGTTCGTACATTCACCGAAGCAAATACCAGTGAATGATATACAGTGACCTCTTAGGACAAACAGTCGACAGTATCCCGATGCAAAGTGTAAGCCATACATACCATCTCAAAGATAATATCGCTGGTCTGACGTCCGTCCTTTAGTGGGGGGCGTCTCTTTTTGCGCCCGCAGATTCTGCCTCCCAATTTACTTGCCTTCCCCTCTCGCTGTTGCCAACAGATTTCGCAGTGCGGGCAGAAGGCCCGGGATATCGGTACAAATGATGTCCCAGATTACATCGTCATCCAACCCCAGATACGCGTGCGCGACTCGATTGCGCGTCCCGATAATCTGGCGCCACTGAATCTCTGGGTGTGCTTCGCGCACGTCGCTAGGAATATGGGTTGCAGCCTCCCCTATCAGTTCAATGTTCCGGAGGGTAGCATCATAGGTCAGGCTATCGGCAATGAACGCATCTAAGTCCAGGCCTTCGGTGTAGTTGAGGACCTTTTCGCTGAATTCACACATATCCTGCACGTAGAGCCGCCAGTTGCGCCCTTCATGCTCGCCCTTACACATCAATAGCTTCCCGTTCCACATGGGGGCGCAGTTCCTTCCGCAATGCTTTAGTAGTTACCAGATCCACGGGCCGGCCCAGCAAATCTTCGATGTAGAACTGAACGCCAAAATACCGCTTCGATGTAGCAGGTCCGTCGAACCGAACGAGAATGTCCACATCGCTCTCTTCCTCAGCCGTGTCACGCGCAGCGGACCCAAACAGAGCGAGTTCTGCCACGCCGAATCGTTGTGCCAGCGCGGGCTTGTGTTTTCTGAGCACCTCTATTAGTTGCTCTCTTTTCATGGCTCACTTCCCTTGCGTGCCCAAAGCAAGAATGCAGGTCATCTGGCGCACATTGTAAGCGATGTCTAGTGAAATACCAGAGTCGAGGTTCATCCGAGTGCTCTGCCATTCCACCACCGAAAACGCTTGACCCTTTTTCGGAAACAAAAAGGCGACCCGGCATTTAACCCGGATCGCCTTCCAATTCTGGTGGAGATGGCGGGAATCGAACCCGCGTCCGCAACATTCGCCCTGAAACGTCTACAAGCTTAGTTGATCTTTATAAGGTTTGTCGGCGGTCCTCGGATCAACACGAGGCGCATCGCTGACTAGCCGATTCTCTTAGGCAGCATTATCGGCGTGCCGCTGCCGCAGCTCACAGTTTATGTCGGTGACCATCCGGCCTGCTGGCCCCACCGGGATGAACCGTGGCCCTTTTTAAAGGGCCGGTGGCTTAACTAGGCCGCCGCAGCCGCAGTAGCGGCCGGGGTGAAACCAAAGTTGAAAGCCATGCCTGTGTTTTTGGCATTTGTATGTGTTTGCGCCTTTTTAACGTAGTCGACGCTCTACGGCTTGCTGTTTCAGGCCTGACAATGCCCCGTCGAAGCCGTTCATCCCCATCTGACCCAATTATACTGTAATCCACCGGCCAAGTCAAGATTTACGCAGGTTCACCTCTGGTGGAATCCGGACCGTCCGCGGTGGGAAGGGCCTTTACAAAGTAAACCGAGTCGTTCTCAAGACTGGGCTGAATGCCAAATCCCAGAGATATCTTCAAGTGGTAGTTGGCATCATTGCCATAGTCACTGCGTGAGCGGACCTGACAGCAGTTCAACTCGTGCGCACGTCCCATTGCCTCTTGCTGCAGAGCCCGTCCAATCCCCCGGTTACGCTCCTTGGGCAGCACACCGAACGCGATGATCTTCGCTTCAAAAAGCGTTTGTCCCTGAAACAGAATAGGCGGTCGTTCTTCGTTCTCCCCTATTCTCTGTACAACAAAACGCAGAAATCCCACCGGCCTGTCATTCACCAAAGCCGCCAGCACGTGGCTGGATCGGAATTGTCCCGCCTGTACCTGCACATTCTGTTGCTGATTCAACAACTCGACTACCGGCCAGAGATGCCGCCAGTCCTGACTCTCCTCCGAGATCTCTACGATTAATAAACCCTTTCCAATGTTCGGTGTATTCGGACGCATCGATGCTCTCCAATCTTCATGTCTCTCAGCCCTGGCCTGCCTCTTCACTCGGCGTCCCATCTCTCCTCGCCAACGCCAGCAGCAACTGGGCCGGCAAAAGAACTATCGAAGAAACTGTTAGCGCCGTCGGGATACGAGTAGCCGTCCCGATCCAGCCCAGCACCGGCCCGCCCGCCGCCTGACCCAAAGAGTTTGCCTGTCCCCACACCGAGATGACCGTTGCCCGCTGCGCGCTCTGTGTGTTGCGCACGATCCACGCGTTCTCCAACGGATCCTGCGTGCTTCGGCACAGGCTGATCGCCCACAGCGCCAGCACGGCAAACCAGAAACTACGCGTCCATGCCAGCAGCAGCAGGCTCGCCGCCAACAGCCCGTACAGTATCGTCAGCCAGTTGACAGTGCGCGCCGGTACCTCGGTCGCCCGCCCGCGCCTCGCTAACTCGTTGGCGGCGATACCGGTCAAAGTCGCGCCCACGCCTATTATTCCGAACCAGATCAGAGCGTCCTCCAGCCCGAACAGCGATGGAAACCTGAAATTGTCCAGCATATGCGGCGTCCAAAGGCGATCATACCCCTCGCTATACAGACCTGTCACCAGGCTGAGCCCAACCACAATGCGCAGCGCCCGGTGGTCGCGCACCGCCCGCATCCCGGCCTTGGCAGTGGCCGCCATCTCCTTCCAGGTCTCCCGCTCTTCCGGCGGCGTGGGCCGAAAGCCCTTTTCCGGCATGATCAGGGCCATGAATGCCGCCAGGGCGATATACATCACGCCGCCGACCAGGATAGGCAGCTGTAGCCACCGTCGCGCCAGCCAAACACTGACGCCGGTGCCGGCCAGTCCGGTAATCAACTCCACCTGCGCGGAACGCAAATAGACAGGCCCGGCCGCCTCTGCGCCGATCTCGTCTGCCAGCCAGGCCTGTAACGCGCCGCTAAGGAACGTAAAGCCAATGCCCCACAACACCTGCGCGCCCAGCACGGCCCAGAACAACGGGATCGACCCCTCCAGCAAATAGCCGCAGCCGACCAGCGCCAACCCGATCAGCACCGAAAGCCGGCGCGAGTACACGTCGGCAACCGCGCCGGTGGGAACCTCGAACAACAAAACGGTCACTTCCAGGACTGTGCCCACCAATACCATCTGCAGTGGATTCAGTCCGACCGTCTGAACCTGGTAAATTAAATTTATCGTGAAGACCAGCGCGTTGAAGAGCGCCCGCCCACCGCCTATGACAAGGTAGATTCGGGCCGGATTATGCTTGAGCAAGGAGTCTCAGGTCCGTGGGCTCGCGGCGTCGCTCCCGGAATACATGCTGAACGCCCTGTCGCCCGGTTGGGCGTCGGTTCGCCGGCGAGTGAAGGTGAAATGACAGAGAATGGGAGAAGAGAAGTCACGTGTTCGCACCGCTTCGCCAGCCACCAGGCAACCCTGTGGCACCCAGGACGAATCGCTTACCGCTGCTGCCTTCCGGCCCTGACGGGGTTCACGGTGCCCTGCCGCACAGGACCCAGCGACTGACGAAGCGATGCAAACACGCGAGGCGGAGAGGGAGGGATTTGAACCCTCGAGAGCTTTCACTCTACGAGCTTTCCAGGCCCGCGCACTCGGCCAGACTATGCGACCTCTCCGAATCGAAAGGGGCGTACATCAGAGTACCTTTGCACTTGCCCTTTCAAAAGCCAAATCAGTATAGCCAAACGGCGCTTGATGAGCAAATTTGAGGCAATAGAGAAGTGGTTCAGTTTTCAAAACACATTAAAGAGAATGCCGTGCCGCCATTCGAATTTCAGCTAGAGTGCGTTTCGCCACCAACGCTTACGGGTCTCTACTGCCCCGCGGACAACCATTGCGCCGCATCCTTGGCAAAATAAGTCAAGATCATGTCAGCGCCGGCACGTTTGATGCTTGTCAGGCTCTCCAGCGCGCACTTCTGCAGGTCGAGCCATCCATTTGCGGCAGCCGCATGCAGCATCGCGTATTCTCCGCTCACCTGGTAGGCGGCCGTAGGCAGATTAAACTCCTTTCGCACCGCCGCCAGCACATCAAGATAGGGCAGCGCCGGTTTGACCATGATCATATCCGCCCCTTCGGCGACATCGAGCGCAACCTCCTTGAGCGCCTCGCGGCGGTTGGCCGGGTCCATCTGGTACTGGCTGCGGTCGCCAAACGAAGGGGGGCTTTCGGCAGCCTCGCGAAAAGGTCCATAGAAACTGCTGGCATACTTAGCCGCATAGCTCAGAATCGGCACATGCTCCAAATCGGCCTCATCCAGTGCGCCGCGGGTCGCCGCCACCATCCCGTCCAACATCGCCGACGGCGCGATGATATCCGCCCCTGCCTCGGCGTGGACAACCGACGCCCGTCCTATCAGCTCCAAAGTCGGGTCGTTGAGCAGATAGCCCTCCGGCAGCGCCGCGGTATAGCCGTCCACTGTTGGTGTATTGATCACCCCGCAGTGGCCGTGATCCGTATATTCGCAGAAACACATGTCGGAGATAACGATCAGTTCTGGCGCTGCCTCTTTCAACGCCCGAATCGCTTCAGGCACCACCCCGTGGGGACTGAAGTTGTCGCTTCCGCACCAGTCCTTCTCCTCCGGTATACCGAAAAGAAGCACCGCCGGAATCCCCAATTCCAGGATCGAATCGGCCTCTCTGGCCAATTCATCTACCGTGAGCTGAAACTGACCCGGCATCGAAGCGATCGGTCGGCGCTCGCCCCGGCCGAAACGCACGAACAACGGATAGATGAAATCGGACGGCGCGAGCGTTGTCTCGCGCACCATGCGCCGCATCGCCGGACTAATTCGCATCCGCCGCGGGCGCAGCACCCGGTCCGATGCAGTCGCATGACCATTCATGGTAGCCTGCACAGGTTGGAAGACATTCATAGTTTCACCGCCATTTTCACCACTTACGAGGAGACAGGAGATGGCCCGCTCAGGGGGCATCCCGGCAAGCCCTAAACCAGGTAACCCTAGCGCCCCTTACAATAGTTCGCCCCAATATAAATTCGTCTCGTACATGAAGGCCAGCTCGCCGTCCTCCTGCCTTCGTTCAAACAGCGCCCGCAACGCGCTGACAAACCACCCGTGCCTCTGGTCGGACGGCAGCGGCGCATACGAAGACGAAAGCGCCCGCCCTCGCAACTGCTCCCACGTATATGAATGGGGATTGGGAAATTGTGCATGCGCCAAAGACGCCCCTCTGTCCAGGAAGCTGTCCATCGTTTCAGGCCGTGCGTTCTTCTCCGCCACCTGTGTGTAATCCTGGTGCAATTCTTCCAGAATCGACTCGTATTCGTCCGTGACAAGTGAACTGCCAGCGGGCCGTGAATTCCAAACCAGAACGATCCATCCAGGAGGTCGCAAGATGCGTTTGAACTCCCTCCGAGCGCGAATTGGCTCAAACCAGTGGAAGGCCTGTCCAGCAGTTACCAGATCGTAAGACGCCCCGACCAACCCGGTGCTTTCCGCAGTCCCATCGACACTGCGAAAGTTTCGGCGGCTGCACAGATAGTCGTCTCCCGCCTGGCGCATGGCGGCGTTTGGCTCCACCCCCGTCACATCGCAGCCAAATTCGACAAAACGCTCTGCCAGAAATCCCGTGCCGGATCCGATATCGGCAACCAGCCATTCTTCGGCGAGCCCAATCTCTTTCTTCAAGAATGGGATGATACTTTGCGGGTAGCGCGGCCTGTATTTGAGATAATTGTCAACCCGCCCGTCAAAGCGGGTGCTGGAGCCCAGCGTCGTCATCTTCTGCGCTGGGCAAGGTAGGACTTCAGGCTGTGTACAAGCCCCTCCACAGTGCGATTCTCGGCTACAACCTGCACCGGCAGCTCATGCCGCCGCGCCGCCTCCGCCGTCATCGGGCCAATGCAGGCCACAGTCACGTCACACAGCATACCGGCATCACCACTTTCGGCCTTGAGCCGCTGCACAAAATTGTGAACGGTCGAAGCGCTCGTAAACAGGACGACGTCAACGTCCCCTTGCCAAAAGTGCCGCGGTAGATCATCCCCTCCATGTCCGACAACCGTCTGGTATGCCGCAACCGCTCTGACCTCAGCGCCAGCTCTGCGCAAGGCCTTTACCAGCACCGGCCTGGCAATCGCAGATTGGGGCAGGAACACCTGTTGTCCCCTCCTAACCTGCAGGCTGGCAGCCAGCGATTCTGCCACATAATCATCCGGCAACAGGTCTGTTACCAAGTTCAGCTCCTGGGCAATGGTGGCTGCGGTCGCAGAGCCGACAGCCGCCACCTTCGTTTTGGAGCGTGCGACACTTTCCGTCCCAATTCCCAGTTCCTGCAGCCGGTCCGCCAGAACATATACTGTGTTCGTGCTGGTCACTATTAGCCAGTCGAACCTCCCCTCGGCCATCTCTTGAAGGGCCGAATCAAACTCATTTGTATCGGGACAAGGCTCGATTTCAACCGTCGGATAGTGCAGTACCTCTGCGCCCTCCGCTTCCAACAGTCTGGTCAAAGATGGTGCCTGGCGCAAAGCGCGCGTATTCGCAATCCGTAGGCCTGTAAGCGTTTGCGTGTTCATCTTATCTGTTCTTCCTGCTCTGAATGAGAATGGATATCTGTCGGCTAAGGCTAACTGTCCGCGTCCAGCATTGCTTCATTTTCACTGATCTGATCGATAATCTCTTGCGCCCCTTTGCGCAAAATCAGTTCCGCAACACACTGCCCAATCTGCTCTGCGTCATCATATAGACCGTCCATCTGCGCATCAAGTTGGCGGGTCCCGTCCAGCGCGCTAACGCGGCCCAGGAGTCGCAACCTTCTCGCCTGCTTCCCATCCCCCAGGCTACTGCTATCTCCGTCGCCATCGCGGCATTCGCCCAGCGCGCCTACGGGAGCGCGACAGCCTCCGCCTAGCCCGGCGAGGAAGGCTCGCTCTGCCGTAACAGCCGCGCGCGTATTCCCGTCATCTATGCCTCGAAAAAAGGCGAGCCAATCAGCTTCCTTACGGCACTGCACTGCCAGCGCGCCTTGCCCTGGCGCCGGTAACATCGTCTCAAAGGGCAGAGTAAGCGAGATGAGCCCGGCCAGCCCCAGCCGCTTCAACCCGGCGGCGGCTAGAACCACGGCATCATACTGTCCGGCAGGATCAAGCGTTCTGCGGACGCGGGTGTCGACATTCCCCCGGATATCCAGAATCCGTAAGTCTGGGCGCTGCGCCAGCAGTTGCGCCGCCCGGCGTCGGCTGCCTGTCCCAACCACCGCGCCCTTGTGAAGAGGAAGAAACTCTGGCTGCCGCGGCACCCCTCCCGCCTCCGTAGCTGCCTCTTCTCCTTTACGCACCACAAGTGCATCACCTACATCGCCCCTGGCCGG
Organism: Caldilineaceae bacterium; assembly: GCA_965116395.1. Classification (GTDB taxonomy): domain Bacteria; phylum Chloroflexota; class Anaerolineae; order Caldilineales; family Caldilineaceae; genus Bin5. Next base: position 837,236 of record OZ220684.1, on the reverse strand, counting down.
GATTGCACCCAGAGCCAGCCCCGCCGGATCTACCACCGGCAAGTCCTTCAGGCTGTGGACGGCTCCGTCAATTTTCCCTTGGCGCAGCCTCTCCTCCAATTCCTCCGTAAACAGGCCTTTGCCGCCAATGCTCGGCAGGGGCCTGTCCTTGAAACGGTCTCCTTTAGTCTGGATAACAACCGTTTCGACCGACAAGTCAGGATATTGAGCGCGCAGGAGAGTTGCCACGTGCTCTGTTTGCCAGAGAGCGAGGGCCGAACCGCGGCTGCCTAGACGGATATGATGAGGGGTTGACATTTCTAATCGAAAACGGACGGTATGCCGCCAGCGCCCGCTTCTGTTGCGGTGCGGGTAATTAGTTTAGCCCAAGAGCGACGATTTCAACTGCTCGGGCAGTTTCCACAACTCTCAAAATCAGAGTTGGCGTAAGCATAGCAGTAGCCTATTAACCGGTCAAGTGTGGCGGGTTTTAGGGCTGCATCCCAAACTGTTGGGTTGTTCTGTAGCGCCCTGTCTCGCCGCATCTGAATTTCAGCAACGTCTCAGCCACAGTATATTCGCGACCATGCCTGTGGCGAGCGATGGGGTGTCGCTTTCCTCTCTCCTCTTTACTCCTACGTTGCTTTTGGGAGGTCGGCCGCAAGCGGCCTCCATTGTGCAGGGGCTGCGCCCCCGCAACGCCTCCTCCAAAACCATGCCTCAGCATCCTTGCGGCGTCATTCCAGCAGTGCGCCTCTAACTACCTGGCGGCCGCCGACTATTCACGCTATCAGATACCCTGGATGGCGGCGGAGATTTAGGGCTCGTCAAGTCAGACACTGTATCTGGATTAGTAGCTACCTCCCATTCACAAAAGCAGACCCACGGAACCGAAAACGATTCATTGCCCATAGTTCTATCCACCCCCTAGTCCCGAGTCATCAAGTTTAGTCAAATCCTCCCAGATAACCTGTCATAGATCACAGCCGGCTCTTCTGTTGCCGCATCTGCAACTTTCAAGTAGAATTGGGCAGTTTTATCCGTATACTGCGGGGGAACCATGACGACTTTGCGCCTGCCCGGACTCGTTGACGCCCACGTCCACTTCCGGGAACCGGGCTACACACAGAAAGAGGATCTCCATACCGGCACCTGCGCCGCCCTGGCCGGCGGCGTGACCACCGTGTTGGACATGCCCAACACCGTTCCCCCCACTTCCACCCCGGCAAATCTTCAAGAAAAGGTGCGACTGGCTGCATCTAAGGCAGTCTGCGATATAGGATTGTTTGTCGGCGCAACCGTAGCCGACGTTGATGCCTACCTGGCGGTTGCAAATAGAGCGTGCGGTCTGAAAATCTACGTCAACGAAACATTCGGCAGCCTACGCATCGAAGAATTGGGCCTGCTTCATCGCCTATTCCGTACCTGGGCGGAGCGCGCTGACGACCTGGACGGCTGGCGTCAGTCCCCGCCGCCCTCCAGCACTGGGCGCGACAGTTCGGCTCGAGTTTTCACATCTTCTCTCGGACCCGTAGCTGTCCATGCAGAAGAGCTGATGGTACCTGTCTGTCTGGCTCTCAGCCAACTCTATCAGGTGCCACTGCATATTGTTCACGTCAGTCGCCGCAGCGAAATCGAGTTAATTCGGGCAGCGAAAGACAAGGGTATCTCTGTCACCTGTGAGGCTACACCCCATCATCTCTTTCTTACTGAAGAAGATTATAACCGCGGCGGCAACCGGTTCGACATGCGACCCAAATTAGCCACACCAGACGATGTGGCGGCACTATGGGAAAATCTAGACATCATCGACATTTTCGCCACCGACCACGCGCCGCATACTTTTTCGGAGAAAGGCATGCATCAGCAGGAAGAGGGTCACGAGGAAGGAGAAAAGAATGACGACGTGCACTCCTCGCTCCCTGGCGTCCCCGGCGTAGAAACTATGCTCCCCCTGCTGCTGACAACAATCGACGCCGGACAATTGGAGCTGGACGACCTGCTCCTGCGCTGCGTCGAGAATCCCCGCCGCATCTACGGTCTTGCGGAGCAGCCGCAGACCTGGATTGAGGTGGACACGAACCAAGAGTACGAACTGAACGATGCGCAGATGCGCACACTCTCCGGCTGGACGCCTTTTGCCGGACGGCACGTGAAGGGTCGGATTGAAAAGGTGGTCCTGAGGGGTGAAACAGTTTTTGATGGCGAGCGAGTCCTGGCCGCGCCTGGCAGTGGGCGCGTTCTCTTCCAGGCAACCGGGTAGGGGCGTGTCCCAGGTCTGACCGGTATTACCACCCTCGGCGCAATCTCTACTTGAGCCCAGGGTACGCGTTCTTAACCAAAACCTACATTTAGAAGTACAGGCAAAGGACAGATGACAAACACGATTGAGAGCTTTGCAGGTGAGGACATTCTCAGTGTCAACCAGTTTGATCGCGCTTCGCTTGACGCCATCTTTGGCATCGCTCATGAGATGCGTATTCTGGTCGAGCGCTTCGGCGGCGCCGAGTTGTTGCAGGGCAAAATCCTGGCCAATCTTTTCTACGAACCGTCCACCCGCACCAGCTCCAGCTTCACCGCGGCCATGCAGCGCCTGGGCGGGCAGGTCATCCCCATCAACAATGTCCAGTATAGTTCTGTCAGTAAAGGCGAGAGTCTGCCAGACACCATCCGAACGCTTGAGTGCTACGCCGACGTAATTGTCATTCGCCATCCGGATGTCGGCGCAGCCGCAACCGCCGCCTACTATGCCCAGAAGCCGGTCGTCAACGCTGGCGATGGTGTCGGCGAACACCCAACCCAGGCCCTGCTCGACCTATTCACGGTACAGGAAGAGTTGCAGCAAATCGACGAACTGAAAGTCGTGATGGTCGGAGACCTTCGCTTTGGGCGCACAGTGCATAGCTTGACCAAACTTCTCCTTAACTACAATGTCTCCTTTGTATTCGTCAGCCCGGAAATCCTGCGTCTTCCTGCCGATGTGATTGATGCTGTTCAGGCGTCCGGTCACTCTTATAGCCAGGTTGAAGACCTGCACTCGGTCATCGGTGAAGCGGATGTCCTCTATATGACCCGTGTGCAGCGAGAACGTTTTACCGATCTGGCCGAATACGATAGAGTCAAAGACTTTTTCGTAGTCGACTCGGAATTGATGTCCCTGGCCAAGGAGAAAATGATTGTTATGCACCCGCTGCCGCGTGTCGGCGAGATCAGCTACGCCATCGACGACGACCCCCGGGCCGCCTACTTTAGTCAGATGCGCAACGGCATGTACATCCGTATGGCGCTGTTAGCGGCTCTCCTGGGAAAGGCGTAACCGCAGCAGTCAGGAAGGAAAACGCGACGCGGCTCTACCCAGTACGTTCGGCCTGCCGGTGCGCCCGTTTCAATCCTTGTTACTTCCCCTTTTTGTAATTTTCCAGAAAATCACTATGATTTTGACGTCAAGACTTCTCTACTCTATAATCTCCACATGCTCGATTTGCAGACTCTGAGAAAATGCCGCCTGTCTTAGACAGGTCAGGCAACTGCTCATTTTCAATTGTCCGGGATGTTGTAGCAAGCAAGCGAAACACAAGTTAATATGCCCGGCTGCCACGCTTCGCCCGATAGTGTGATATGCGCCCCAAATCCTTAGGGGCGCGACTAGGATGAATAAGGAAGGAAAGCATGAAACGGATTGTGATCACAGGCATGGGCGCGATCACACCCATTGGCAATGACCCAGATACATTTTGGAAAAACCTGCTGGTCGGTAAATCCGGTGCTGGGGCATTGACTCTATTCGATCCCGGGGGAATGCCCTATAGCATAGCCTGTGAGGTAAAGGGGTTCGACGCTCGGCAATATATGGATCGCAAGTTCATCCGCCGCACCGCCCGCGCGACTCAGTTTGCCGTAGCTGCCACTAAACAAGCGTTGACCGACGCAGGTTTGGATATCACCGACGAGAATCGCGACGAGGTCGGCGTGATGATGGCCACAGGCGGCGGAGGCATCATCGAAATCGAGCATGCCACCGAAAAGCTGGTCGAAAAGTCCTGGAAGACGGTAGGTCCCTTCGTTGTACCCAGCGCTATGGCCAATGCGGCAAGCTGTGTTGTTTCCATGGCAGTTGGTGCACGCGGACCCGTCATGACCAGCGCCGCAGCCTGCGCCAGTGGCCATTACTCGATCTTGGAGGCGTTTCACTTTTTGCAGAGGGGTGAAGCCGATGTGATGATCGCCGGCGGCACAGAATCGGCGATATCGATGTTGACCTTTGCGGCCTTCGGTAATATGGGACCGCTATCCAAAGATACCGACAGACCCCAGCAGGCCTGCCGCCCCTTCTCTATCGATCGAAATGGATTTGTCAGCGGCGAAGGCGCCGTAACGATGATCCTGGAGACTGAGGAGCATGCCAAAGCGCGCGGGGCCAACATCTATGCAGAAGTTCTCGGCGGCGCACTTACCGGCGACGCTTACCACTTGACCGCACCCGACCCCAGTGCCGAAGGCGCCAGCCGCGCCATTCGAAAAGCCCTGCGCTTTTCTCACCTCGCCCCTGAAGATGTGGACCTGATCCTCGCCCACGGCACAGGAACAGAGTTGAACGATGAGGTCGAAGCGCTCGCCATCCGCCAGGTCTTCGGTCAGCCAACGCCCAAGACCACCAGCATCAAGAGCATGGTCGGCCATGCCTTGGGCGCCGCCGGCGCCGAGTCCGCACTGGCCGCGGTTATGTCAATCCGTGAGGATATAATCCCTCCGACAATCAACTATACTGAAGACCCCGACCTGGGGGTTGACGTCGTCGGCAATAAACCACTCCACTGTCCCGTCCGCCACGCCATCGTCAATGCCTTCGGATTCGGTGGACAAAATGTCGTGGCCGCTTTTGCCGAATACGACGGCTGACAGCGGGACGAGCCAGAGCCCCGCCATATGAAAACGGATGGAGCCGCCGCAGAAGTTGAACCGGCCGCTCCATCCTGCGTTTCACTTCAGAACTCAATAGACGCGCGTCAAGCCTGCCAGCACCAACAGCCCCGCGACAACAAATGTCAAGGCGCCGTTCCGCAAACGGACCGACACATCCGACCTCTTTGTCCATACCCAGCCGACATGCAGAAGAACAATGGCGAGCAGCATCGTAACGGGGTGTTCTATAGTGCGGACTGGGTTTGCTCCTACTATGCCCAAATTCGCACCCACGCCCCACAGAGTCAGCCCCAGCAGCAACTGGATGTCCACAACAATGATGGCGTATAGCCCGATTCGTTGCTCCAACCTGCTCCACTCTTGCCCACGTAGCCAATTGACTAGAAATGCCGCCACTGCTACAACCATTGCCAGCGCTGCCAAATAGTGCCAGCCGTCATGGGCTTGTGTGAAAAAGTTATACATTTCTTGGAAGTTCCCCTTAATTTATTCAAGTATTTCGACGCAGGCGCCCAATCAAGGCGCCACTCGCGATATTATGACACACACCGTCCTAATACTGTATGCGCCCATCCCATAAAATAGTTGATTTCGTGCGCTTCTGGTACACTGCACGACAGTTTAAGGATGAACATTAGCGCAGCGGACAACCCGCCGTTGACCACCATGCGTGTCGTTTCCCAGCCTTGTCGCGGGGAGACAAAGCACCTACTTTAATGGCGCAACGCACGACAGTGAAGAAACTTCAAGGCCAGGTAGCGATCATCACCGGAGGCGGCCGCGGCATCGGCGCGGCCGCGGGACACTTGTTGGCCGCGGCCGGCGCAGCCGTCGTCCTCACCGCACGCAGCGACGACCAGATTGAGGCTGTCGCCAGAGAAATCAGGGGCGCAGGCGCAAAGGCCATCGCTGTTCCTTGTGATGTCGCCAACCCCGATCAGATCGAAGAGGTAGTGGAAGCGGCACTTACCCAATTCGACCGCGTCGATATCCTGGTCAACAACGCCGGCACCGTCTGGCCGGTCGAACAAGTATTTGAGGCTGACCCGGAGGAATGGGCTTACAATATCCATTGCAATCTCATCGGTCCGTTTCAGATGGCCCGCAACGTCCTGCCTGTCATGATTGAACAGCGTTACGGCCGCATCCTCAACATCACCAGCGGCGCTGCCGAAAGCGTTGTGCCCGGTTGGAGTGCCTACAGCACCGCCAAAGCCGGTCTAAACGTGCTGACCCGCTACCTGGCCGCGGAGCTGCAGGCCGAGGGCGTGACCGGCCTGACCGTTAACGCCCTCGCGCCCGGCATGGTCGATACTGAAATGCAGGCGGACATTCGCAGCATCGACACCTACGATTCGAGTCTGGACTTCAGTCGCTTTCATGAAGCCCATCACCAGGGCAGTCTGCTTAGTCCGGAATCGGCCGCACGCTTGATCTATTGGCTCGTCGGGCCATGGAGCCGGCAACGCTCCGGCGAAATATTCAGCCGTGCTGACGCGCACTGGCTTGCAAAAGTAGAAGAAGACTTGGTTTAAGTACTGTTTTAACCACCCCAATTGGAGGCTTTGCACTGATGGCGTACGAGAAGATTGTCGTTCCCACCGAAGGCGAAAGGATCGACATCGATCAGGACGGAAATTTACAGGTGCCAGACAATCCCATCGTCTGTTTTATTGAAGGCGACGGCACTGGTCCGGACATCTGGGCGGCTAGTCAGCCCGTGCTGGATGCCGCGGTAGCCAAGGCATACGGCGGCCAGAAAAAAATCGTCTGGATGGAGGTCTACGCCGGCGACAAGGCCAACGATGTCTACCAGGAGATCGTGTGGCTGCCGCAGGAAACTCTGGACGCAATCGACGAATATATGGTCGCGCTCAAGGGCCCTTTGACAACTCCGGTAGGAGGCGGCATTCGCAGTATTAACGTCGCCCTGCGCCAACGGCTGGATCTCTATGCCTGCGTGCGTCCCGTTCGCTACTTTAACGGCGTCCCCAGCCCGGTCAAGCAGCCGAACCTGGTGGATATGGTAATCTTTCGCGAAAACACAGAGGATATTTACGCAGGAATCGAGTTCGAGGAAGGAACTGAGGAAGCCGAGCGTTTCAAGCGGCTGTTCAGCGAAGCCTTCGCCGAAAGTTACACCAAAGTTCGTTTTCCCGACACTGCCGGCTTTGGCATCAAGCCTGTCAGCCAGGAGGGCACAGACCGCCTCGTGCGCGCCGCCATCCAATACGCGCTTGACAACGGGCGCGAGAGTGTGACGCTCGTGCACAAAGGCAACATCATGAAGTTCACTGAAGGGGCCTTCCGCAACTGGGGCTACCAGACCGCCGATGAGAGCTTCGGCGCCCAGCTTCTTGATGGAGGCCCCTGGCGCAAAATACCGGCAGCAGAGGACGGAGACATTATCATAAAGGATGTCATCGCCGATGCTATGTTGCAACAGATCCTTACCCGCCCGGCCGAGTACGACATCTTGGCAACCCTCAATCTGAATGGCGACTATATCAGCGATGCCCTGGCTGCACAGGTGGGCGGTATCGGTATCGCTCCCGGTGCCAACATTAACTACGAGACTGGCCGTGCCATCTTCGAGGCTACACACGGCACCGCTCCCAAATACACCGGCCAGGATAAGGTCAATCCTTCGTCGGTGATCCTGTCCGGCGAAATGATGCTGCGCCATCTGGGGTGGCACCAGGCTGCTGACCTGATCGTCCAGTCGATGGAAACAACCATTGGCCAGAAACGGGTCACCTACGACTTCGAACGTCTGATGGAGAGCGCGACACTCCTCAAGTGCAGCGAATTCGGCCAGGCGCTGATCGACAATATGTAAGGGCGCGCTGCCGCAATGCATTGCCCGTAACAGCGCAGTTGGGCATGCTGCGCGGGTCTCCAGTTTTTGGAATGTGCGAAAACTGGAGACGGCGAAAATCTCTCTATCTGACTGAGATTTTCCAATGGCAGAAACACTTTATAGACGTTGCCCTGGCTGCGACCAATTCATCCCGGAAACAGAGCTACTCTGCGGGCACTGCGGACATTCCCTCGACTCTCCGCCATCGAAACGCACGGCAAACAGGTGGTGGATTCAGAGTATAGTCATCGGTGTCCTGCTCTTCCTGTTGGCTTATTCTTTTTTCCTTGAGGATCGTCCCGAGTTCGTCAATTCCCTTGTAACCGCGGTAGCGCAACCTACCTTGTTGGTTACTCCTTCCGATGCGACGTCAATACCTGAAGTTCTCCCCGATGTAACTTCCAAGCCCACCCAGACACCTGTACCCGAGCCGCTCGTGCTTGTCGAGAGGGACATGAAAGTCCGTAGCGGGCCTGGCGCCTACTACCCTATCGTCGGCTCTGCGAAGCCAGGAGATCTGTTTCCGATCATTGGTATTAACCAGACGAGCGACTGGTGGCGGATCCGGTTTATTGGTTCGTTGGCATGGATTTATGCACCTTTGGTGACGACGGCTAACACCGAAAGCGCCACGATAGATATCTTTATCCCGCCGAAGCTCTCTTCAGCCCAGATCTTCACCAAAGTTTCACCGGCAATCGCTTACATCCAGACTGCTGAAACCAGTGGCAGCGGCGTCCTCATAGAAGGCAGATTCCTCGTTACCAATCGCCATGTAGTCTATCCCTCCGAGACTGCCCGCGTAGTCTTTCCCAACGGAGCCGAATTCGATGGCGTACCGGTAAGAGGGTGGGAGCTGGAGACCGACCTGGCAGTCCTCGGGCCGATCGACATCTCTATGGAGCCTGTCCCCCTGATCGACGGCGAAAACACACCCATCGGCGCAGATATGTACCTGATTGGCTACCCGGCCGAATTCGAATCCTTCCCACAGCCGACCATAGTAAAAGGGATCCTGTCGCGTCTGCGGCAAACCGGTTCAGGGGGAATCACCTATTTTCAGACCGACGCTTCCATCGCCGGCGGACAAAGCGGAGGCGCCCTCGTATCGGATACAGGCGCGGTAATCGGCATTAGCGGCTCCAGTATCGCCGACGGAAAGTTCGCGCTGGTCGCCTCCTCAGCCGACCTTCTGCCGCGTATCCGGCACCTCATGACCGGCGGCGGCGACCCCGTCCAGCAAGAGCGCCAGCAAAGCGCGGAGGTCAACTATGACGGCGGCATCGACCTGCTGGAGTATCTACTGGAGCAGGGCGACGAGCGCCTTTCCACCCGCGAGACGATTATTCTGAGTCAGGATCTCCCTCTCCGAGTGGGCATGCGTTGGCAGACCGGATCAGAAATGCAAGTCGATTACGCGATTTCCTTGCGCCTCTACGACGAGAATGGGCGTAAAGTCCTCCATCAGGACGAAGTCCTGGCCGACTCGGAGTCCAGGGCAACGAGCAAATGGTCCGAAGAAAATCCCATCGACACATGGTTTGACCTCGAAATCCCAGCTGACCTCCCGCCGGGAGTGTACGAGTTACGGCTTGTCGTGTACAACGTCGAGACCCTGACACCAACAGTCAAGATCGATGTCTGGGAGCCCGACGTGCTCCTGGCGAGCATGAGTTGGAGAGAAAGCCGGTAGTAGAGGAGCGCATCTGGGCGAAAACGAATCGCTGCGCGTACCTGGCCAATGGGTCTCGGGCCGCCCTGCGACTGTTCGAAACAGAGAGTGCTGATAGCGTGTCCGCGTGTGTGTCCAAGCTCCCCTAGAACATAACCGCCGCTTGCCTCGACCAGGTCGCTTCACCTTACCTGATACACCCCGGAACATAATGGTATTAGGGCAGTTACATCCTGCAGATCGTTTTCATTCACCGGTCTGAATTGACAGGATCACCGGGGATGATTATGATTCGTGTTAGTACTTAATTTCACTTAATCAAGGTGTCCCGCATCTATCTCCCATCTCAAATTCGCAAGTCGCGAAAAGGAGATCCCAGCCTATGGCTGCCCTCGTAGCATCGATCTACAGAGGCATATCCTACAGGGGAGCAGAAGGCCAATGGGCCTGGATTTTGCACCGGGCCAGCGGTCTTGGCATCGTGCTCTTCCTCTATATGCACATCGTCAGCATCTTCATCGCCGCCATCGGACCGGAGCCGTACGAATGGGTCCACAAGGTTCTGTACACCTCACCGCCGGCCAAAGTCATGGAGGTCTTCCTCCTATTCGGCGTCCTTTATCACGCGGCCAACGGCATGAGGATCATCATCATTGACTTCTTCCCGGTGCTGGGCAAATATCAGCGGACGATCGTGCGCATCGAACTGGCACTTGTTGTTCTCGTACTGGTGCCCGCAGCCATAATCACTCTGAATGGCGTCTTCTGAGGAGCACGACATGGCTTTTTCATCATCTAGTCGACCAATAAAGGGAAAACTCCGCTACGGTGGAACCAATCACGAACACAAAATCTGGTTGTTCATGCGCCTTAGCGGGCTGGTAATGTTCGTCACCGTGGTGTTCCACCTGCTCTATATGCACATGTTTGTGCGCGTCGAAAACATCACCTTCGACAACATTGCCGAGCGCTGGTCAGGCCCCGCCGGTGTCTTCTGGCGCCTGTTCGACGCTTCGCTTCTGTTCATCGGCATGGCTCACGGCATGAACGGCGCTCGCTTTTCAATCAACGATTACGTACATAACAAGATTCTCAATCTTATGCTCACCGGTCTGGTTTATGGCGTCGGCTTCTTGCTGATTCTGGCCGGTAGTTTGGCAATTATTCTGGGTGCTGGCGGTCTGGGACGACTGCTCGGAATCGGGTAGCCGCCGGAACTGCTTCCGCTTCGATATATGAGGGCAAGATGATCCATACGCATAAATTTGAAACAATCGTTGTCGGTGCTGGCGGCGCCGGCCTCATGGCCGCCTTATATGCCAGCCAGGGCAGCGATACCGCTGTCCTGACCAAACTCTATCCGACCCGCAGCCATACCGGCACCGCCCAAGGCGGAATCGGCGCAGCCCTGGGCAACCTCGAAGAGGACCGGGCCGAATGGCACACCTTTGATACCATTAAGGGCAGCGACTACCTCGCCGACCAGGATGCGGTAGACATCATGTGCCAGGAAGCAGTCGAAGTTATCTACGAACTGGAACACATGGGTCTCCCCTTCGATCGTACGCCCGAGGGCAAAATCGCACAACGTCCGTTTGGCGGCCACACCAGCAACTACGGTGAGAAGCCTGTCCGCCGCGCCTGTCACGCCGCCGACCGCACCGGCCACATGATCCTGCAGACGCTCTACCAGCAGTGCATCGCCCATAACGTGCGTTTCTTCGATGAGTTTCACGTCCTGGACCTGCTGCTTTCCGACGACGGACAGGCAACCGGCGTCGTTGCCTACGAGATCGACAGCGGCGACCTGCACGTCTTCCACGGCAAAGCGCTCATCTTCGCAACCGGCGGTTTTGGCCGAATGTGGGAGATTACCAGCAACGCCCACAGCCTCACCGGCGACGGCCCCGCCATCGCCCTGCACAAAGGCATCCCCCTCGAGGATATGGAGTTCTTCCAGTTTCACCCCACCGGTATCTACAAGATGGGTATTCTTATCACCGAAGGAGTGCGCGGCGAGGGCGGAATTCTGCGTAACCGTGACGGCGAGCGCTTCATGGAGCGCTACGCACCCAACCTGAAAGACCTTGCCAGCCGTGACGTAGTCAGCCGTGCCATCTACCTCGAGGTCCGCGACAACAAGGGCATCGATGGCGGGCGCTACGTCCATCTCGACGCCACCCACCTCGGACGCCAGGTCGTAGAAACCAAATTGGCCGACAGCGCCGAATTCTGCAAGACTTATCTCGGCATCGACCCCGCGGTCGAGCCGATGCCCGTGCAGCCTACTGCCCACTATGCTATGGGCGGCATCCCCACCAACGTCGACGGCGAGGTGCAACGCAATGCCCAGGGAGACGTCGTGCCCGGATTCTACGCCGCCGGCGAGGTGGCCTGCGTCAGCGTACACGGCGCCAATCGTCTTGGCACCAACAGCCTTGTCGACCTGGTCGTTTTCGGCAAGCGCGCCGGCAAAGCCGCCGCTGCTTATGCCCAGCAAAACGATTGGGCCGAACTGCCGGCAGAGACGTGGGAGCCAACCCAGGCAATGCTACAGAAAATGATGGAACATGATGGCCAATACAATGTCGCTGATCTGCGCGCCGAGATGCAGGCGCTGATGATGGACAACGTCGGCGTCTTCCGCACCGAAGAGGGCATCCAGTCTGCCCTGACGCGCGTGCGGGAGCTGCAGGAATGCGCCCAGGATATCACCGTCATGGACAAGGGAAAGCGCTTCAATACTGACATCCTCGAAGCCATCGAGCTGCAAAACCTGCTCGACCTTGCAGAGGTCACCGCCGCCAGCGCATTGGCCCGCCAGGAAAGCCGCGGGGCGCACAGCCGCGAAGATCATAAAGACCGTGACGATGAGAACTGGCTAACACATACCTACGCCACCAAAGTGGATGGGAAGGTCAGCTTGGAATACGCGCCCGTGAGCATCACCATCCACCATCCCAAGGAGCGAACCTACTAATATGCGCATCCAAATGCGAATTCGCAGATTCAATCCGGAGACCGATTCCAAGCCTTGGTGGGGAGAATATTGGGTTGATGTGGAAGGAAGTGACCGCGTACTGGATGCCCTGCACCAGGTAAAATGGTACCAGGACGGTACCCTCACTTTGCGGCGCTCATGCGCCCATGGCATCTGCGGCAGCGATGCCATGGTGATCAACGGCCGCAACGCTCTTGCATGCAAAGTGCTCATGCAGGACGTCGGCGACGTCTGCCAGATCGAACCGCTGCGCACGATGCCGTTGATCAAGGACCTGGTGGTGGATATGGAGCCCTTTTTCGCCAAGTATAGGGCCGTACTGCCCTATCTGATTAACGACCAACTCCCTGCTTCAGGCGAACGCTACCAGAGCCAGGAAGCCCGCGAACGCTACGACGATACCACCAAGTGCATTCTGTGCGCTGCCTGTACGACCTCCTGCCCCAGCTTCTGGGCCAACGAGGACTATATCGGCCCGGCAGCTATCGTCCAAGCCCACCGCTTCATATTCGATGACCGCGACACCGCCGCAGATCTGCGGCTGCGTGTTCTCAACGATGTTGACGGCGTCTGGCGCTGCCGTACCGTATTCAACTGTGTCCAAGCTTGCCCGCGCGAAATCGACGTAACGCGGGCCATCGGTGAAGTGAAACTGGCTCTGATCAACGGCCTCGATGACTGACGGAGCCCCTGCAAAAGCACCGCCGCCAGCCTCGCCCGCGCTTACTCTGGTCGTACCGTATCCTGCAGCCACGACCGCAAACGCGTAGCAAGCCGCGGTTTCGGTTCCTCCGTTTCCACCTCTACCTCTCGCAACGCCAGCGCAAAGTCGGCTCCGCTCTCAAAGCGCTCCTCCGGCTTCTTCGCCAGCGCCCTGAGTATGATCCGCTCCAGTTCAGGCGATACCCAACCCCACGCCGAAGGCGGCGGCGGTTCCTGCGTCAAGTGCGCATCCAGCACCTCTTCCCGTGAACCGTAAAAAGGTCGGCGCCCCGAAACCATCAGATAAAGAACGATTCCCAAACTGTACAGGTCCGAGCGTCTGTCCGGCTCCGAATCGGCGCGGATCTGCTCCGGCGCCAGAAAGGCCGGCGTACCATAAATGCCAGGGGCATTGTTTACCGGACTGTCGAGGGCGTAGACAGTACCAAAGTCGAAGAGTACTGCCCGTCCCATCGATCCCAGCAGAATATTGGATATCTTTACATCCCGGTGGACATAACCGAGTTCGTGGATGTAATCCAGCGCCTCTGCGATCTGGCGAGCGATGTCGATGGCCGCAACTTCACCGATCGATTTGGCCCGTTGCAAAAACTGTTCCAATGTTCCGCCTTCGACCAGCTCCATCGCTATGAAAAGGCGGCCATTGGCCTCGCCTGCATCGTACACTCGCAGGATTCCCGGATGGCGCAACCGCGCCAACGTACGGTACTCTATCTCAAAGCATGCGCGCATATGGGGTTGGCTTGCCGCCACGCTGTTGAGGGCCTTCAGAGCCACTTGGCGGCCGGTCAGGTCCTGCGCGCGGTAAACAACGGCCGTCGCACCTTGCCCTAATGGTTCAATTATCCGGTACCGCCCCAATTGTGAGGATACGGGGAGTAAATTCGTTCCAGCGCTCGCGCCGTAGGTCATGACAGCTTCTTTGATGGCAGGGAGAGGCGCACTAAGTGGTTAGTGGATTGCGGCTTGCGACTCTGTTATCCACACTTCACTATCTGCCATTATAGCCCACCGAACAGGGGCTGCCAATGAAGGTACTGACAGTCCCCTGGTCCAACGCCCCTCTGCCTCTACTCCTATGATGAACTGAAGTAAGGATAAAATAGTGGCGCCCCTCGCAGCCCCGTGTGGGCATTCTGTCCCAGATGCCAGCGCCCCAGGTTGGCCCAAAACAGCACCGACAGATCCGGGCCCCCGAAACAGACATTGGTCGGCGCTCCCAGGATCGTTCCTTCGTAGTCGTCCATCAGGACCGTGAGATCGCCATCGGGCAGAACCCGCAAAATCGTGTCCGGACGGTAGCAGGAAATCAAAAAGCTGCCGTCCGCGCAGAAGGCCAGGCCGTCCGGCACAATGTGGGGCAGTTCGACAACCGTCTCGGTCGGTCCGACTTTGCGGCCTCCTTCAATCGGAAAGCGCACAATCTGAGGGGGGCTGAGGGACATCGCGACATATAGGAATTGGCTGTCGGGGCTGACCGCGCAACCGTTGGGGAAACTGCTGTTGTCGGTATCGATCAAGGCCGTTGTTCCATCCGCCGCAACGCAGAAGATGCAACCGTCGTTACCATACCATGATCCGGAATCGGTTATATAGAGATTCCCCTGCGCATCGAACGCCGGATAATTGGGCGTGCTCATCGCCCTCCCCTCGCTGCCGCTACTGTATTCACTCACCTCACCAGTCGGTGTCACTTTGTAGACGGCCCCGCGGTCGGCCGTACAGATATACACATTGGCGGCGGCGTCCAGGGCCATACCCAGGTTGAGGCCGCCCGTATCCGCGTATTCCTCCAAATGTCGCTTTTCATAGTCAATCCGGTAGACCTGCCCCGCTTCGCCCCCGGCATATAAGTTGCCATCAGGCCCCAGCGCCACCCCCTCGGGATGGTCCAAGCCCTCGACAAACATTTCTGCATGTTTCAGGTTGATCAAAGGCATTACCTTCCTCCTCCCCTAAAGTGTCTGTCACTCTATGCGACTGCCCCCTGGGGGTGGGCCGGGAACATCGACGGCAACCGAATCGCGCCCTGCCCTGTCAGGGTTCGTACTGTTTTCTGCACGCGCGCCCTAATAATTGTTGCTCACAAGGCCCGGTTGGTGCTGGTTCGCGCCCATTATCTGCTGCACCAACTCCGAAGGGCTGTCCAGATCGGCCAACTGCGCTCGCATGTCCTCCTGCGTCACGTAGAAGGGACGGGTATACATCCCCAACAGAACGGAACGCGCCTTGTTAGTTACATTGGGCCGGGCCGAGTGCCACGTTCTTCCGTTCATCACCATCACACTGCCGCGCTGCCCGGTCAGGATCTCCGCCCCCTCGATCCACTCGTGAGCCATTTCTGGCGCCGGTCGGTGGCCCTTCAGATGGCTGTAGGGCACAATGCCAGTGCCCCCATTCTCGACCGTCAAGTCATCCAGCAGCCACATCGTCTGCCCGCTTACATTGTCTGTCGGCCAGGGCTGGTTCACCCGCTGGAATGGAAAATCCGGGTGCCAGCCAATCCGGTCGTATCCAGGATAGGAGGTGTTCGCCGTCCATGTGGAGCAAATCACTTCCTCGTCAAGATACTCTCTCCAGATCGAAAGGATCAGAGGATGGGTCATCAGTTCCACAAAGATCGGATCTTTGACCGCGATGCGCGCCACCCTTTGCGTCTTCGCCCGCCACGTACCCTCTGTTGCCTCCTCGGCCAGCAGGCCTTCCAGCACGGTTCGGGCTTCATCCGCCTTTTCCGGAGTGATCACAGCAGGGATGACACAGTAGCCGCGCTCATCCATCTCGGCGATGATCCTTTTGACATCGTGTCGCACATCCGCACCATTATCCATGTGCCATGCTCCTGTTTACTACCTTCTTATCCCTTGAAATTTCACTATTCAGTCTGCGCCTGCTCGCATCCCAGAGTAATGCCTGCGGGAAAGTGAGCTCTTCCTTGGCTTCTCTAAACTTCCTGTTTGCCTTTGGGCGGTCGGGCCTTCGGCCCTCCCTTGTGCAGGGGCTGCGCCCCCGCAACGCCCCCTCCAAAACCATCGCTCACCGACGGTACGCATTCATCCCAGCAGTGCCGGTCCGCCAAGCTGGCGGCTGTCGACCAAATAAACTACGAATGAGCCCGAATACTGTCACAGACGAAGGCTTGAGTTCGTCCAGTGGACGTGGTCTGGTAACCGAAATGGGGTACGGCCTGTTACCGCGTTTCGCTGCAACAAGCGAGTTAGCCCCGCTGCCCTCCAGTCCTCTGCATTCAATCGTCCACCAGCGGAGGCTTGCCATGGCCGATCAGCCAGTCTACGAATCGGGCCCGCATCGACGGCGAGCGCGCATGTCCAACTTCCGGGTCCACGAAATGCTCAGCCCGCCCGCCTTGCTCGTTGATCAGGCGCACTGTCTCCGCATTGGTAGACGCCGGGCAGTCCGTATCGAGACCACCGTCAATGAAGAGAACCGGTCGGTCCGTAAAGCGTTCCGGATGAGCCTGCGTGCCGTACTCCGCGCACCAATCGTCGCACCACGTTCCTCGCTGCGCCTGCCGGCACCATGCATCGGCCTGGAAAAAGCTCGACCTCCCTACAATCGAAGCCATCGAAACATACGAATTGTTCTCGGCGAATACCATCTGCGCAATCAGGCCGCCCATCGAAGATCCGCACACCTGCGCATTACTTGCTGAAATGTACGGTAACGCCATCACCGCCTCGAAAAGCGCCTTCCCCTCCGCCCGCGTCCGGTCCATCGCCTCGCAGACAAATGCCCACCCATTAAACTGTGCGCGAAACCAGGCGTCGGTCCTGCGTTCACCGTGTTCATAACAGTCCGGGGCCACCACGCAAAACCCGGCCGATGCCAACTGCACCAGCGATTGGTCAGGGTTCTCTATGCTGCCCTTGTCGCCGGTCCAACCATGGTAGTGGATGACGACCGGGCCTTCATCAACCCGTGTATCGCGCAAAATAAAAGTGGGGATGCCGGCAAGTTCCTCTCGGATTATCGTAAGCATGGCGAACCTAGCCTCAGTGATTTCCCCCGAACTCCCGCTCAAGCGTCGTCGGCCATGCCCGGAAGAGCTGCCGTTGCTCCGGCGTGAATCGCGCATACGTCTCGGGCAATATGTACTGATCTTCATCCATTGTCGCGATGTTCTGCGACTTCATCCAATACGGGCCGTAGCCCACATGAATCGTCTTGCGAGTAGTGTTGGAGCGATTGGTCAGCCCGCCGTGGCGCAGATTCTCCGTAAATAAAATGCAGTCGCCGGCTTTTACCGGCAGACCGATCATGCCCGGTTCCTTGTCCGGGTCAGTGCCCTGATAGGGCGACTTCATGTTGCTCTTGTGCGTCGCCGGCACAACGCAGAAAGGCCCGTCGTCCGGCCCAACGTCATGCACGAAATAGACCATCCGCACCATCATGCAGTTGAACCCTCCCTGGTTATAGCCATACCTGTGCTTGACGCCAATCGGCCCCCCCATATGGGTGCCGGTCTGGTTCCCGGGATAGCGAATGCGGATTTCGGAATTGTTGATCGTAGGCCGCTCCTGAACGATGGCGTGAATGTAGGACATCGTCGGCGCGTGATCCACCAGCACATCAAATACGGGGTCGGCATTGAAAAAGTCCTCGATCATCAGCGTATTTCCCGTTTCCCTGGCGCCGTTGGCATAGTATCCTCTCTCGACGTTGTGATGATACTCAAACTGGCCTATTGCGCTTGTCCAGCGCGGCGATTGCGCCACGCGCCCAGCCGCTTCCTCCTCCAGCGCGTCAATGGCCGCCGCCAGATTCCCAACCTGATCCTCTGTCAACAGACCGGGGATCGTAATGTATCCCACTCGATCGAATTCGTACTGCTCGATTTCATTCATCTCTCTCTCCGCAAACTGCTGCTAAAGGTGGCTGTGGCTGCCGGCCGCCGTTGAAAGATGCTAAGACAATACGAAGGTGAAACACCTGCTCTTCAAATTGGCGTGAGGGAGTGTCCGGACTACTTATCGGTCAGCTGGGTCTGCGGGCGGCCTGCTCAGGAAAATCTCCGATTTTCCGACGCGCCATTCATCGCGCTGGTACCAGCAACACCGGATTCTGCCAATCCTATGCTTTTCTGAGATTCCTAGAATCCCGCATGACCTGATTCAGTCACCTGTTGTACTCCATGGTAACACCTCGGTTGCCGCCGATCAAGGAAAGAACATCGTACCCCAGAAACTTTCAGGTCAATGACTCGCGTATGCCAAGCGCAACGAAACTCCTCTCCGCTCGCCGGACCAATTCCATCCTCATCGGTCCGCAAGAAGAAGTGCCCTGCATACGCAAGCCCCAGTTACCCTCACCAGTCGACTGGCCCCGCTTCCTGCTCCAATAAGGTTGTAGTTCATGAAAAGCCGACTTAGGCAATCCACTTGTTGGCAGCGGGCGCCAAAGGGCCACAGCATTCCAAAGTACCAGGTTGCCATCCGGCCGAAGTGCGCTCCTCTTTGACGACAAAGAGACTTTGGCAGAAGGTCGCCTGCGGAGGATGTCGCCCTGTTATCCTCTTGGTGGCGCATGGCAATCCCCGATCAGTTCTTGTATTTCTGACTACGAGGGGAGCAACTTCTGAGTGGAGAACACTTTCAATCTGTTGCAAAGTCGCGGCCGGCGAGAATCCCCGGTTCCGCAGAGCTTTCCTCAATCAGTCCAGGCTTGTTCGCGGGTCGAGCGCATCGCGCAGACCATCACCCATGAAATTTATGGCCAGCACCGTGACGAAGATCGCTACACCCGGCGGCAGCCACAGCCACCAGAAGTTCTCCAGTATATAAATGGACTGAGCGCCGTTGAGCATACTTCCCCATGAAGGGGCGGGCGGTAGCACGCCGAGCCCGAGGTAGGAGAGCCCGGCCTCTGTCAGAATCGCGCCGGCAACACCAAAGGTCGCCGCCACCAGCAAAGGGGCCAGCGCGTTCGGCAAAATATGCCGGAACATGATCTGTCGATTGGAGGCCCCCACGCAGCGCGCGGCCGTTACAAAGTCCCACTCCCGCACTGACAAAATCTGCCCTCGCAGCAGGCGCGTCGTCCCTGTCCAGCCCAGGATTCCGATCACCACCATGACATTGTAAATACTGGGGCCGATCATCGACACAACCACCATGATCAGGATGAGACCGGGGAAGACCATAATGACGTCGGTGAAACGCATGATCAGCATGTCTAGCCACCCCCCATAGTAGCCGGAGATGCTGCCGAGAACGATCGTGATGGCGATCGAAATCGCAACTGCCACAATGCCCACAGAAATCGAAACGCGTCCCCCGTATATGAGACGCGCCCATACATCCCGCCCCAACCTGTCCGTGCCCAGCGGGTGTTCCCAGGTTGGACCTGCCTCGGTTGCCCCGACAAACTTGATTGGGCTGTGCGGCGTAAGAAGGGGCGCGGCCACCACAGCGGCCGAAATGAAGATGAGCAATATCAAGCTGGCGAGGGCTACCCGATGCCGCGCGAAGCGGCGCCAGACCCGCTTGCTCCAGGAGTCCGACGAACTCTTGAACATGCGGAGCGGCCCGATCGAGGCGGACGCTTGTGCTGTCACGAATTACTGTCTCCCTCTTCCTTCCTTGTAGCGCGGTAGCAACGCTCTCCACCGCTACGCATATCTAATGCGCGGGTCGGCCCAGGCATAGGCCAGGTCCGCGATGAGATTGCTAAGCAGTACCATAATTGCCGTTACCAGGAGCCCGCCCATGAGCAGCGGGTAGTCGCGACCTCCCGCTGCAGCCACCAAAGTATGTCCTATGCCGCGATAGTTGAAAACACTCTCTATCAACACCGCCCCCCCGACCAGGGTCGGCAGCCGCAATCCCGTGATCGTAATAACCGGCAACAGGGCATTCTTGAAAGCATGCCACATTATTACTGTGCGTTCGGCCAGACCTTTAGCCCGCGCGGTCGTGATGTAGTCTTGCCGCACGACTTCCAACATGCTGGCACGTGTGTAGCGGAGCAGCGTACTGAGGCCCTCATAAGAGAGGGCGACCACCGGCAACACCATGTGCCAGAGCCGGTCTCCTACCGAAGGTGGCGCCCCCACGGTGACAATTCCCCCGACGGGGAACCACTCTAGGCGCAGACCGACTACGTAGATCAACAGGAGCGCGAAAAAGAATCCAGGAACAGCTATCCCTCCGAATGCAATGCCGGTGAGGATGTAATCGAGCATCGAGTACTGCTTGAGGGCCGAAATGATGCCCAGCACGATGCCTGCCACCGTCGAGAATAACAGCGCGAATCCCATCAGGCCAAGCGTGTTGCCGATGTCGCGCACGATGATATGCTGCACGGGCAGACGCATCTGTGTCGAATAGCCGAGGTTTCCGCGCAGAGCTTCGCGCAGCCAGATCAGATAGCGAACGTGTACAGGCTTGTTCAGGCCCATTGCCTCCCGCAGCGCCTGCAGATCCTCCTCCTCCAGATAACGCATCGACTCGGGATTGAGCAGCGCGGAGACCGGGTCGCCCGGCGACAGTACATAAATGGTGTAATTAACGACTGTTATCGCGAACATCAAGGGGAAGATCAGCGCAACCCGGCGCAGAACATACTGGGACATGCTTCCAGGGCTCCAGTTGGAAACAACATGACTGTCGTTAGAACCATGAAACGCTGCTGAAGCAACAAGCAGTTACTTATCGCGGCCGTTAAGAGTTTCAAAGGACCGGCCGCCTACCTCGATTCGACCAAAGGGTAACTTCGGATGCGAACTGTCAAACCGGACCGACAATAGATGCATTCGCGAGCCAAAAAAATCAGTCCACTTAAAACCGGCCGGACTGAAGACGGCTACCCATCGCTGGGAGCGACAGAAATCTCGAACTCGCCAACCTGAACCGGCACAGTTCGCCCTGGATCGCGTCCCGCCAACCGGACGGTCAGGACATTCTCTCCCACTTTCAAGTGAGAGGACCCCAATGCAGATCTCCATACGGCATACCGAAATTCCGGCGCGTTGGGCGGCTGGCATTGGTGGAAGTCCAGGCTGTCCGCGCTGAGCCTACCGCCGTTCATGCTCACTTCCACTTCGTCACCGTCCCCCAGATCTCTCAGTTTGAACTGGAAATCCGCGGTCGCGCTGCCCAGCGCGCTGCCAAACAGAATACTGTACTTGAACTCCTCACCAGCCTCCTTCAATTCAAAAGGTGTAAACGACTCCACTTCTCCGGGCGCGTATCCATCAGGAAGGCCGAATGAGTAGTACTCTGTAGGCATATATTTGGGCCGGCGGGCGTAGAAATAGTGCCTTGTCGTGGAAGGAATCTTGGCCGGATCGATCAAGTCTCGAAGATTCGGATACAGCCTGCTGCCGAAACTACCGGCATGCAGATTGTAGAACATGATCCCGTCGACCCCCTGGCTGTAAGCACTCTCCACAAGGGCGCTGATCTTAGGAGGGTCGAATTCCTGAAACCCATCGCCAAGCCAGACACGCTTCCCCGGCGTGACCGCATCCGACGAGGCGACGCTGGACATAAGCATCGGGTACACTTTGCAACTGCTTCCCTTCGCCAAGGCCACCCAATCGGAATAAGGGAGGTTGTAGTCCACGAAAAACCATTCACCCGGACACAGGTATGACAGAAGCCCTTCGTCAATCCATGCCTTGATGTCGAGCCCTTCCACGGTGCAGTAGTCAATGTCCCAAGGCACCGCGGCCGCGAGCATCAGATGCTGCCCGCGCTTCTCCCCTATCTCGTCCAGCATGGTCCGCACAGCGCGCACGAACTGGGTCATGTAGTCCGACTTCTCCCGCTTTGGCTCCCTGAAGAACGGCGCCGAACGTCCGAAGTCAAGCATGAGTCCATCCAGTGTGTATCGAGCGGCAATCTCCCGCAGAATACCCAGGCGGCGCTCCCGCACCTCCTCCACGGCAAAGTCCATCTGCCGCAGGTCGCCGACCTCCCGCCAGCCAATGTCGCCCACCTTCGTGTAAGATCTCCACGCGCCCGTATCCTGACCCAAAGACCATTCTTTATGTTCCCGCTCCCATTCCGTCCACTGGCTCGGCGACCCGTGATGGTCATTCACCCGAAAATTCGGAACGACGGCAATACCGGCTTCTTTGAGGAGCCCGATGAAATCTCCGTAAGGGTCATGGCCCTCGGCCAGAAGTGCGTCCATCGGCGTTTCTGAAGCGGTCGTGCCCGCGCTGGACGGGTAGAAGCAGATATCGTTGTCTGCCACATCCATTGTATAGATATCGGCGCCGGATGTGACAGTCAATTCCGCTAGGCGGGCTACTTGCCCGTGGTCGGAGCAAGAGAGGAGGTTCCCGCTATCCACCGTGATCAGTAGCATCTGGTTTCTCCTGGCTGGCCTGTCGACGGATCAGTTCGCGAATTCTCCCTGGTCGCCGACCGCAACGCAGCGGCGACCAGGGGGCCTCAGATTTCTGGTAAAGAGCGCTGCAAGCGTCTAACTGTTACTCCGACGCTATCCAGCACTGTTCCATACTCCAGTTGTTGCGGTGGTAGTAGTAGCTGGGGATAGTGTCGCAGCCGCGCGTCCTCGTGCTACGCAAGCTGGGGTTGATGTGGGCGTAAAGTATAACGCCAAAAGGATCGGCCCCAATACTCTCCTGGATCTGCCAGACGGCTTCCTTGAGAACAGCATCGTCCGTCTCCAGCTCCAGGCTCTTCAGCAGTGCCACCTCTTCAGCGTAGTGTTCGGCCCTGTCATACCACGGCTGTGTACTGAGGTGGGTCGTGTCATAACCCAACAGGCCGAACCACGGCGCCCAATCGCCGGCCTGCAGCACGTCCCATTCGTATGGCTCATTGTTGACCACGTTTCCGTAGTCCGCGCCAACAACCTTGAACTCGACCGTTACCCCGACCGCAGCCAGATTTTCCTGGAAGGTGAGATGGAGTGGCTCCCAGGCAGGGTGGAGTGACCCGAGAACGAGAATGAGCTTGTCGTTCTCAAAATCCCATCCCCCCTCTGTTAGCTTCTGCTTGGCAAGTTCCGGATCGTAGGTGATGTACTTGGCACCCTCGGGATTGATCCCCCATTTGCCGTCAAGATAGACGCGCGCCCCGCGGCTCACCCCGCTGGCCATCACCGCATTGAACTGCTCACCGTTTATGGCATGCTGGATTCCCTGGCGGATGAGCGGGTTCTGAATGTGCTCCCGACCCAAATTCCACCAGTAGGCCACTGAAACGTTTGCCGGCGGATTGAAAATCTCAAGGTCTAATCCCTCCATGGCAGCCAGACGCTGCAACTCCACCGGTCGGCCGCCGCCTTCGCCAATGACCCAATCGCACTCGCCGGCCTCCGTGGCCACCATCATCGCCGTCGGGTCGCCGTTGAACGAACGGTAAATCAACCTATCCAGCTTAGGCGCCCCCCGGAAGTAGTCCGGGTTCGGGCTGTATATGATGTACTGGTCCGGGACGTACTCGTCGACCATGAACGGCCCGGTCCCAATCGCCTTTGTCGTCGCAAAGTCTGTCTTTTCAAGACCTAAAACGCCGCTCTCATCCGGCCCCCACTGATCCTCGGGCACCTCACTCAGGATATGCTCGGGCACAATCCTGACAGCGGCAGCGATTTTATGAATCCCGACCATGCCGTATTCGTCCGTCATCTCGAATACGACAGTAAAGTCATCTGGCGCGGTAATGCCGCTGACCGAATCCGCGTTGCCTTCGTGAAACTCTGTGTAGCCGACGATGTAGTCCTTCAGGCCGTTATAGGCCGTGTTGACCATCAGCGGGTGTGGGATCAGCCGGCCGTAGTTGAACAACACGTCCTTGGAGGTGAAGGGAGTGCCATCATGCCAGGTCACATCGTCTCGCAGATGGAAAATGACCTTGTTGCCGTCGAATTCCCAGCTCTCAGCGAGTTCCGGTATATAATCCTTTACGTCGTGGTCCAACTGCACCAGTCCGCTGAAGATGGTGCGGCCCTGGTAGAAATGCTGGCTGCCCGCACGACCCACAAACCCTGCCAAATGTGCATGGCTCGTGGCTTGAATGAAGCACACCTGAAGTGTGCCCCCACCGTCTTTCTCTTCCAATGGGGCTGATTCTTCTTCAGCGGAAGCCGGCTGCGAGGGCGCTTGCACGGCTGCTGGGGCGCAAGCGCTGACGAGGAGCGCAACTACGAGTAACAGCGACGAGTAGAACACGGCAGTGCGTTTCATGGGTATTTCCTCCCATTCTCTGGCCTATTCACACAAGTCCCTTCCAATTATGCTGATGGTAGGGCAGGGCACCCTCAATAAACAAGCGGTCCTCTTTCTCCTTATCACCTCCCCCTGTTCTGCTCTGGTTCAACTTGGCAGGTCACTAAATCCTTTCCGCCCTGCCCAAAAGGTCGCCGCGCTCGCTACATGTTCGGCCCATCGGCCAACCATCTGGCTGCTGCGGTCCGCAACGGGCGATCGACTATGTAACAATATTTATTTTATCAAGAAGTCGGCGTCTGAGCAACCCACTTTTTTCACTGGCAGTTACCCACTGAATGCAGCTCCCCAGACACCAAGTGCAATGCTACTGGATCTGCCAGCCACCCATATCTCCATCCTAGTCGCCCGGAGTCGTCGTTCTGTTCCAGGAGGATGACAACCGGAGGGTCCCGCCCACGAGTCGTGTGTAGTCTCCCGGATCAGGACGCTCCTGACTGCCGCCGCTTCGCTTACGATGACTTTGGCCAGTCCTGTCTTATCCGTCGTTCTCTATCGTAGTAGCCGTAGTTTCGCGTCTTGACACGTCCGTGAAGGCGTGCAATTCTATTGACCGAGGCTGCGCCGAATGTGCATATCCGACTCCACTTCAAGAGTCAGAGTTCATAGACAACCAAAGAATGGCCGTAGCATACCCGCCTTCAGAGGCGAGAGTGCAACATGCATTGCTATCCACAGCGCTTGGCCGTGGCCGCCAGCTACCCCGCAGAACTGACGCGGCTCCTGGAGGCAATACTCGAAGGCCACGGCTTCGAAGAAACGGGCAGCCTAAGCGCGGGTATGGCAACTGAGTGGCAGATCGGCAACACCTCATCCCCTCTATGATACGATCTGGTATGCGACGCAGACTCACCCGAAGCCGACTGCCCGTCATTACCTGCAGCGGCATCCGCACCGCTGCCATTGAGAAGCCCCCGGAAAATGAATTGGAAAAACCGGTTGTGAGCGCGCCAACGGCTAGCATCAGGTCTGCGATTCGCCCGGCCGGGGTGAAGGCGCCTGTCCGCATACGCGGTGTCCTGTTGCTGACTCATTGATTCAGTGTGCAGCCTATCTGTGTGGTTCAAATGCCCGGCCTTGAAGACAATGCCCCAGGCCGCGGCTTCGGCGCTGAAAAACAGAGTGGACAACAACTCACATGACATTGTGTCAAACCGGCGGCGATTCCCCGATCAGTATCGGTTCACGTCGGGAGCTGATGATCGATAGTTATCTGGTCGCTCGTTTGAGCGGTGGCGCCGTGCGGCGTCTCAACCGACCCACGCCACGCGAAGTGGTGCTGGTCACAGACATGCCCTGGGAGGGCAACACCTGCCTCTATTTTACGGTCTTCAAGGACGGTGGCTTGTACCGCATGTATTATCGCGGCAGCCACTATGTTACAACGGACACCAGGCAGGAAGTACCTCATCCGGCGGTTGTCTGCTACGCCGAAAGTGCAGACGGCATCCAATGGACAAAGCCGGACCTTGGGCTGGTCCAATTCAACGGCTCAAAAAAGAACAACATCATTCTCGATAAGCAGGAAAGTCGCTTCCCAGTCGCCGAGTTCGCGCCTTTCAAGGACGCCAACCCGAATGCTGCGGCGGACGCAAAATACAAAGCCTGGACTGTTAGCTACGATCCGCGCGGGCTCCACCCATTGTCGTCACCCGATGGCATCCACTGGACGCCCATGAGCGACGAAGCCGTCATCACCTGCGGACTCTTGGATTCGCACAACGTGGCGTTCTGGGACACGCAACGCGGCGAATACCGCGACTACCACCGTAGCCTGTACCACGAAACAGGCGCACAACCCTACTCCGCCATAATTGTGGGAGGCCGCAGTGGAGATACGCCTCGCGGCTCGCGCTATGGACGCGATATCCTCACCGCGACTTCACAGGATTTTATCCACTGGAGCGACCCGGTCTACATTAATTACGCGGAAGGGCTCACCGACGAACTGTACACCAACGGGATCATACCCTATTTCCGTGCCCCGCATATTTTCCTGGGATTTCCGGCGCGCTACATCGACCGCGGCTGGTCCGACGCGATAGAAGACCTTCCCGAACTGGAGCACCGCCGGCGTCGCGCCGGCGCCGAGTCGGAGAACGACAACAGCGAACGCAATGGCAGCGCCTTGACCGACAGTATGTTCATGTCCAGCAGAGATGGGCAGACATTTAAACTCTGGCCGGAGTCCTTCATTCGGCCGGGGCTAAGGCCGCGGGACAACTGGGCGTACGGTGACAACTACCCGAATTGGGGCCTTGTCACCACCAAATCGGCGATGGACGGTGCCCCCGACGAGATTTCGCTCTACCTGACTGAAGGCTACTGGCGAGGAGAGAGTCTCAACTTGCGACGCTACACGCTCCGACTCGACGGTTTTGTATCCATCCAGGCGCCGCTGAGCGGGGGCGAAATCATTACTAAGGCGCTAACCTTTGAGGGCCGGCAACTGGTGCTCAACTTCTCCGCGTCGGCCGCAGGCAGTATCCGCGTTGAAATTCTGCGTGATCAGATGGATACGCCCGTCGCAGGCTTTGCGCTCGACGAGTGCATCGAGGTGCTGGGCGACGATCTGGCGCGTGTGGTACGCTGGGCAAACGGACCCGACGTGAGCCGGCTGGCCGGCATACCGGTGCGTTTGCGCTTCGAACTCAAGGACGCCGATCTTTTCTCATTCCGCTTCAGCGAATAGAAGGAAGACGGACACCGTCCCGACCTCCCATCCTATTCCTCATCAGCGGTCAATTGCTAGGGCATATGCTGGATCTGCCGAAATCCGGCCGCGCCGCTATGACCTTTGATGGTCGCAAAAAGCTGGTAGACAACCATGGACACCTGCGCATGGCATCAGGTTGAAGCGCGATCCACTATAGCTCAAAGCTCAATTCTGACCGGCACGCCCGCAGTCAAACTCCCCTGCACGGCCTCAATCGTCCTCGCCACTGCATAGGCGTCCTCCAGCGTCACCCGTAGTTCCACCTCGCCTCGCACGGCTTTCACAAAGTGGGCGATCTCCCGCTGGTTCATTGGCGCGTAACGGATAGGCGCCAACCGCGCCGACGATTTTCCCTGCGTCACCACCGGATAATTATGGTAGTCGGTGCGCAGGCAACCCTCCTCCCCTACCACCTCCAAATCGAAGAACGGATACTCCCAGCCAATCGAAGTGCAGATGTGTACGCTTCCTAGCGCACCGCTGTCGAACCGGAGCAGCGCCTTCACATTGTCCCAACTTTCGATTTGGCCCTTGTGCATAAAGTTCTCACCATACGCAAAGACCTCCTCCGGCTCTTCGCCCAGAACCCACCGGACAATGTCGAATCCATAGGTGCCAAACTCGCCCAGCGGCCCACCGCTCTTGGCCGTGTCCCGCTGCCACGGGGGACTCGTCATCGCCGCATGATTGACAAAAACTCGCGCCGTGAGCGGCCTGCCTACATCTCCTGCCCGCACGCGCCGCACAGCTTCGACCATGCCGTCCTCAAATCGAGAAGGGACGCCCGGCAAAACTTTCCGTTGATTGCTCTCTGCAACCTGCATCGCCCGGCGCACCTCGTCGGCAACAAAGCTGAACGGCTTGCAAGCAAAGACATGCGCGCCTGCTTCGAGTGCCTGGCAGCTGTTCTCGCAATGTTGCCTGATTTCACTTGCCACCACCACGAAATCGAGATTCTCGCCTAGCATATCGGCGGCATCATGGTAGAGGACAGTCTCGAACTTGTCGGCAAACGCCTCCGCGCCCATGCCGATACAGTCCTGAACATATTCCCGGCTTTTGCCAAGATCGCAAACGCCAACCAACTCGACGTCCTTCATCGCCAGCAGTTCCGTCGCAAACAGATCGGCATACCAGCCCTGTGAAAGGCCGATCAACCCACAAGTCAGTTTCCCTGGCATTTGCGCCTATCCCCCTTCTCTTCCCGGCCGGTGGAAAGTCGCCGGAAGACTATACCTGTACCCTTTCAAACCGATGCCATACAATCGGCCTACCCGAAATTTGCAAAACCGTCTGGCGTCTTCACGTCTATCACCGTAACTGTCTCGGCCTCCAGCGCCCGCTCCAATGCCTGAATCAACGCCGGCAGCGATGTGACCTGCTCTCCGCGAGCCCCGTAGGCCTCAGCCAATCTCCTGAAATCCGGATTACGCAGGTCACTGGCAATGTAGCGCCCTCCGCCTCGGTTCTTCTGGTAGTAACGCAGCAGCCCCCATGCATCGTCATTGAAAACCAGGACGACCGGCCGCAGCCCATACTGCACGCAACTGCCCAGTTCCTGGATATTGAACTGGAAACCGCCGTCGCCGGTGATACAAATGACCTGCCGCTCAGGCATACCCGCCTTCGCGCCGGCCGCGGCCGGCAAGCCAAACCCCAGCCCGCCCCATGCAGGAATCATGTAACTCCGCTGCTCATATATGTCGAGACAGTAGTTGGCCCCGCGATGGTTGCAGATGCCGACGTCGCCGACAAAGATAGCGTCCCTGGCAGTCACTGCCCGGATAGCCTCCATGATCTTCGTCTCGTTGGGCATCGTCAGCCGCTTATACTCTCTGATCTTCTTCCTGACCTCCCTGACTTCGCCGGCGAACCCCGACGCCAGCCTGTCACCACCATCGCCTTGACTGGCCTTGACCGCCAGCGCCGCGTTTAGTTGCCCCAGCACCGTTCTCGCGTCGCCAACCAGCCGCACAGCCGCAGAATACAGCATGCCAATCGGCTCGGAGTCAATGTCCAGATGAATCAGTTGCGGTGGCTGACGGAGCCCTTGTAACTTCGCTCTGAAATAGGAAAGGCTGGAGCCGACCACCAGAAGTACATCCAGGCTGTTTGCAAAAGTCTGGCGCGGATCCTCCAGTCCTCCTGGTGGGAAATTGGACTCGCCGCCATACATGCCCAGGCTCAGCGGGTGATCTTCCGCGATCGCGCCCTTGCCGTTTGCCGTCGTGAATACCGGCGCACCAAGACGCTCAACCAGACGCATTAGCGCCTGCGCCGCCCCTGACCGGTGTACCCCCGTCCCCGCCAGCACGCCCACCCGCCCGCCTGCCAATAAAATTGCCGCAGCCGCCTCGACCGCGGCCGCATCTGCCGCCGGCGCCGCTTCAGGTTGCGGCGCCGGAATCGTCAATTCCGCTTCCTGGCCTTGAATATCTGCCGGTATCTCTATCGCGATCGGCCGCGGGCGCCGACTGTGAAACAGCTCAAACGCCTCCCCTACCCGTTCCGCTGTCTCCTCCGGTCGGCTGACATGGACACTGTGCTGGGTCACCGTCGAAAGCATCCCCAGCTGGTCCTTCGTCTCGTGCATCGTGCCCAAGCCGCGCTCGTACAACTGCTCCTCGGCTGTACTCGTAATCGTCAGAACGGCAGAAGAGGCCGAAAACGCCTCCCCGATGCCGCCCATCGAATTGGCCGCGCCCGGCCCGGTACTGGTCAGACAAACGCCCGGTCTGCCTGTCACCCTCGCATACCCGTCCGCCATCATCGCCGCCGCCTGTTCATTACGTGCGCTGATGAAGCGGATGGCGTCCTGATGGTCGTAGAGCGCGTCGAAAATCTCCATCGTGTGGCTGGAGATGATCCCAAATATAGTATCCACGCCTTGCGCCCGTAGCGACTGGATCAATGCCTGTGCCGCCGACATCCTTGCCATCTGTTAGTCTCCACCGGGGATGAAAGAAAGTGGTGGAAGGAGGAGAGAAAAGACCTCAATCAACTGCCCACGCAATTCCCCCATTCAGGCGTACGAATGTCGCAGGCCGTCGCGCAATCTACCCTTATTTCAATCCAGCCGCTCAATGCGGCGCCACCCGAAACCGTTCCACCACATCTTCATTCAGAGCAAAACCCAGTCCCGGCCGCTTGGGCACCTCGATCAGCCCGTCAGCGTCCAATTCCACCGCCGGCGTGATCAACTCCGAAATAATCGGCGAATCCGGAAAGGCGATTGGCATCTCGAAATACGGCATATTCGGCAGCACGGCCGCCAGATGAATCTCCGCCGCCACCCCCACCATATGGCACCATGCATGAGGCACGCATATCAGGCCGCGACGATATGCAGCCTCGGCGATGCGAGTAATCTCGCGTATGCCCCCGGACCGCACCGAACTGGGCTGCACCACGTCCACCCGCCCCTTCTCCATGATCTCCTCAAATTCAAAGCGCGTCGTAAATCCCCAGTCGCCCACCGCGATGCGCGTGTCCACAGCATCGGCCAGCCGGGCCAGGCCGGCAAGATTGTCAGCAGGCAAGGGCGCCTCGACGAAGAACGGCCTGAACTCGGCGATCGCACGGATCGATTCGAGCGCCTGCCCCACCTCGGACCACTGGTTCTGTACGTCTATCAAGAGATCGCGCTCCTCTCCAATCGTCTCGCGTGCCGTCCTCACGATCTCCACATCCCGCTGTATGCTGACATGCGAGAATCCACCAGGCCACTCTTCCAGTTTCATCGCCCGAAAGCCGCGTTCCCTGGCCAGAGTGAAGCGTTCGACGATTTCGTCTACTTCCTCTCCCGGCGGGTAGACCGTTGCGTATGGTCTCACCTTCTCCTTGATTTCGCTCGACTCCGTCACCGTGCAGCAAGCCTGCCAGATCAGTTCACAAACAGGCTTGCCCAGCGCCTGGCCCGCGATGTCCCACAGCGCCGTCTCCACCGCGCCGATCGCGGCAATCGTGACACCGCGCCGTCCGAAAAGCCCGGTAGCGGCATACATCTTCTGCCACAAACGCTCAACCTGCAACGGGTCCTCCCCGCGCAACAGCTCCTCCAGCCCGCCGTCACAGCGAATAATGGCTTCGATAACGAGGGAAGGCGACTCCGCCTGTCCGATGCCGCTGATGCCCTCGTCGGTATGCACTCGCACCACCGTTTCCGTTGCTTTACCTGGGTCCAACAGGGCGACTGTCTCTATCGCTGTGATTCTCACGGATCCCCACTCCCTATCGCACTAAAATCTGATAGCTGATCACTCGCGAAAACGGAAGGAAAATAAATCCGCATCCCGCAACACAAATCGCAGCCGAATCGGCGTTCCTGCCAGACCGCTTAACGCCCGGCCGTCTTTCCAACGCACAACCCGCGCCAGTTCGTCGCCCAACACCTCCACACAGTCCTCGAGACTGAACCCTTCGACCGGCGTGTTCATCTGATCGCGCAGCACCTCCACGCGGATGCTGCCAGCCGCAGAGGCCGAGAAATTGAGGACAAGTTCGCTGCCGGCAAAAATGAGCGGCTTCGTCACAAATTCGCCACCGCTCAACGGCGCCTGCACCGAAGCAAAACCATCCACGCGCAGCGTGTAGCGCCGCAATACACTTGCCCGGTCTCGCCAGTACCCTTCCCGCACAAAAAGGGACAGCTCATCCGGCGCGCCCGCCATCGCAGAAGGTGTCGTCACGAGCCCCCAGTTCTGAAAATTGTCCCCATAAGTCCAGTTGTCGCGCGGTCGCAGGCCCGGCCGGATAAAGGACTCCGGCCACAAACTGAAGTAGTAGCCGTCCCGACTGCTCATAAACATGCCGTCGGTCACCGCCGTGCCATAGCGTTCACTGATCCCAGCGCGCATGCGGCGATGCGCCAACTCCGGCAAAGCCTCCAGCGACTCCGACCACGGCCGTTCGACATACCGGGTCGGAAAACCTAGAAAGATATGCGGCGCCCGGAAGTAAGGCCTTATCTGATTGGTGTAAAGCTCGTCCGGTCGGCCCTCACTGTAGTTGACATAAACCGATGGTGTCCACTGAACAAAATCGGTAGAAGTGGCAGTGAGAATATCGCGCCCATAGCGAGACCCGCGCAACCGGTCCCCGTCCTGCTGCCTGTCACCGTCCGTAGGTCTTTCCGACCCCGCCTGTAGGCCATTTGGACCTGTCTGAAAAGGGTGAGAACCGTATGGCTCCTCGCCCGTCTGCGGCAACCGAAACTCGTTGCGGTGGTAGGCACGGTACTCGCCCCGCGCCCCGTCCCAAAACGCCAGATTTTGCGTGTCCAGCAGCCCCTGAGTAATGACCGGCCCGTCGCTCATCTCCGACCATTGAAAGCCGTCCGCCGACTCATACGCCCACAGCCCCCTCGCCCCGCCCCGCTGCATGAGAGCAAAAGACTTGTATCGAGCATCAGCCGCGCAGGCCGGATTCCCATCTTTGAACGGAGTGAACATACCGTTCAGCAAATTCTCCCCATCCATGACTATGTTGTTCTCACTAGAGCCGTCAAACTCCACCAGGCCCAACCCCGGTTTCTCCCAGTGGACGCCATCGTCGCTCTCCGCATAGCAAATCTGCTTGCCGCGCGGAGACTCCAGTCCACTGCTGTCGTACTCGAAATTCTGACCTCTATAATACATGCGATAGCGCCCGTCATCCTCGAAGACGGTAAATCCTCCGCAGGCGTTTCCCTCCCAGGGCGCGTCCAACCGCAGCGCAATATCCTGGGGTACCGGCCTGTTCAGGCGGCGTTGCGCCCCACCGCTTAACCGTCCCACCAAATAGTCATCCACCATCAACTCCAGGCGGGAACCAATGTCGACTGGATGCGAGCCTTCACTAAAATGGTTCATAGTCAATCCAGGACTTTCATAACAACTCAGTTCGCGACGAACTGAAACGCGTAAAGATCCGCGTCGCGCAATACGAAACGCAGCCGGACAGGTACTCCCTCTAAATGGCCCACATCGGTGCCGCCATTCCAGCGCACAATCCGTTCAAGGTCGTCGCCGAGCAATTCAATGCAGTCATCGAGGCTGAACCCTTCAACAGGGGTGTCCATCTGGTCCCGCAACAGTTCGACTCGAACACTGCCCGCGGCTGAAGCAGAAAAGTTGACTTGCAGTTGGTTGCCCGCAAAGATCAGTGGTTTCGTAACCAGCTCTCCACCGCCTAGAGGTGCCTGTACCGACGCGAATCCGTCGACCCGCAGCGTGTAGCGCCGCAAATTCATGCTTTCGCCCCGCCAGTATCCCTCCGACGCGTAGATAGACAGTTCATCCGGCGCGCCGTCAAACAGAGAGGGCGTTGTCACTATGCCCCAGCTGCCAAAGCCGTCGCCATAGACCCAGTTGTCCTCTGGCCGCAAGCCCGGCCGGATGAACGACTCCGGCCACAGGTTGAACAAAAGGCCATCGCGACTGCTTATGAACATGACGTCGGTCAGAGCGCTGCCGTAGCGTTCGCTCACGCCGGCTCGCAAACGGCGCTCGTCTACTTCGGGCAGGTCTTCCACCGCCTGCGACCAGCCGTGGTCAACATAGCGTGTCGGCAGCCCCACGAAGATGTGCGGCGCGCGGAAGTAGGGCAGGATGGCGTTATTGTATATCTCGTCGGTGCGCCCCTGCGTGTAGTCCACATAGTCTGGCTCGCTCCAGTTGATAAAATCGCTCGACGTCGCCGTACGCAGATCGCGGCCATAGCGGGAGCCCCGCACGCCTGCTCCAATTTCGCCCGGCCGCACATGCGCGCCGTACGGTTCCTCTCCCGTCTTCTCGATGCGAAACTCGTTGCGGTGATAGTCGCGGTACTCCCCGCGCATCGTATCCCAGAAGGCCAGGTTTTGCGAGTCCAGCAGGCCATCGGCAATGACCGGCCCGTCGCTCATCACCGTCCAATGGATCCCGTCGGCCGATTTCAGCGGATGCAGCCCATCCGGCACCTCCGCGCTGTGCCCCGGACGTGGCGCAGAACCATCGAGGCGCGGAATCCGCACAGCCCATGCCTTGTAGCGGGCATCAGCTTCCGCAGCTGGATTCGCGTCCTTGAACGGCGCGAACGCGCGCACCGGACAGGCGCCGTCCTCGCTGCTCAGGATGATATTGTTCCTGCTTGATCCATCAAACTCAACTAGCCCAAGCTCCGGCCTTTCCCAACTTATCCCATCGCTGCTTTCGGCATAACAGACAAAGTCCGGGTGAGGAGCCTCATCCAGCTCCGTCTCCGTAGTAACGAAATGGCGACCGAGGTAATACATTCGGTAAATATGGTCGTCTTGGAAGATCGCGAAAGATGTACAAGAGTTCCCCTCCCACGGCCTGTCGGTCACCAGCACCGCCTCGCGGGGAACAGGTTGATTGAGACGCAATACCGCACCTCCGCTCAACCGTGCGATAAGAAATTCGTCTACCATCAACTCAAGGCGGGAGCCGATGTCAATCGGCGTGCCGCCTTCTGTACGAGGCTGGTTCATCCTGTTCTATCCTTCCATCTGGCGAACAACACAAGTTCAAGAAAATGCACCAATGGTCTGCCTGTGGTTGTTTGATTTTTCCCATTTTTCTGGCGGCGCGAGTTCATCTATGTGCCGGCAACAATTTCGAACTTGCCCAATGACAGTCTGCCCTGGACCTCTCGGTCGAATCCGATAAAAGAAAAGCCGTAACTATGTACCTCCCCCAGCACATCGTCGAGTCGCGGCCCGCCTTGCCCATAGCTGCGGCGCTGGAACTCCTCACTGCTGTAACTGCGATGCCACAGAGATTCGTCGTTGTCCAGTACAAACCGGCTCGGCTCGGGCGCCCATTGCCCATCCTTTATCGGGATCGGGTTCCCGCTGAAGTGCCAGCGAACTCCCGGTGAATGAACCCAGAAATAGCAGGTTGCACCATACAATTTCAAATCATCGCCTCTCAGATATACCGACACCTCCGCCTGCCGCAAATCGATGGGATCCAGCCCGACCCAATTCCGATAGTGAATCAGCGCCAGAATCGAAATAGGTCTCTCCGGCACATCCGTACTCCAGCGCGACTGGTCGGCCCAAATGAACCCGGAGCCGTCGACACCCCCTTCTCTCTGCCAAGTTGCCAGCACAAAAATGCCGGCCCCCGTCACGATCTCCCCATGATAATCATAGGAGTGCCACCCTTCCGGCCCTATATCAAAGCTGTTACGGATCATTTTGTCCTCTCCAGGGCATCCTTTCAGCGTGGTAGCCAAGTCCTAGATTTTTGTCCGTCAATGAAGGGACAAAAGTTAGAGGTCTCTTTGTGAAAAATGGAGTGGTTCTAAAGCAATCACAGTGGACAATCGCCCATCGCCGTGTCCTTCACAGTGACGCCTGGGGAATCTACTGCCGCCTCGCAGTTGGCGCGCTGTCGGTGAGATCCCGCTGGGTTGTGATTATACAAGCTGGTAAACCTGTGTCAATGCCTCGAAACCTCGCCCTCTCTCATATTTTTGTGGCGGTGGGGCCTTCGGGCCTCCCTTGTGATCTCCCGCAACGCCCTCCACAAAAAGACTTCCTGCCAGCGGACGCCAGTCTCCCGCTACTGACCCTATCCCCAATCCACTTCAGCCACGGCCCTAAGCAAACAAAAAAGCGTCCCCCTCGTCACCAGATCTCCACGAGAGGGACGCTTCCTTTCAGTTTTCTATGCTAAACCTGTGGCGGAACCGTTTTCCAGTTCGGCCTTACATGAAACAGAGTTTCGCCTGAGGGATATTGCCCCCCACTATATAGAATCCGATTAAGCTTCCTCGCCGGCCAGATGATAGGCGCCAACACCATGCTCGGAGAGATCCAGACCCGCCTGCTCCTCCTCCGGTGAGACGCGCAGCACGCCCAGCTTCTTGATGACCGTGAACAGAATGAAGGCGGAAACGAACGCCCACACTGGTATAGCGATCGAACCTACGACCTGCGCAATAAAGGGGTGGCCTCCGAAGATACCGGTGGCAATGCCGCCCCAGATGCCGCACAGTCCGTGAACCGGCCATGCACCAACCGCATCGTCGATCTTGAAGTTCTCTAGCGCCTCCATGCCTACGCACACCAGCACGCCAGCGACTGCGCCAATGATCAATGCCTCGACATTGTTGACCGAATCACAGTTTGCCGTGATGCCGACCAGACCGCCCAATGCACCGTTCAGCGTGTAACTCAGGTTAGGCTTGCCCGTCTTGACCCAGCCATAGATCATTGCCAGTAATGTTCCCAATGCCGCCGCTAGCGTCGTATTGGTGGCGATCAGCATGACCGCATCCGTGTTGACCGCGCCCGTGAATGCAAGCTGGCTACCCGGATTGAATCCGTACCAGCCAATCCACAGGATGAAGACACCCAGCGCAGCCATCGCCATGTTGCTTGGTGGCAGCGGATTGGTCGAGCCGCCACCGAAGCGTCCGATACGCGGCCCAAGCACTATTACCGCGGCCAAGGCTGCAAAACCGCCTACCGCATGAACAACCAACGACCCGGCAAAGTCGTAGAAGCCCATCGCATCCAACCAGCCCCCACCCCATTTCCAGTAGCCGCTAACAGGGTAGATAATGGCGGTGAGCACAATGCTGTAAATCAGGTAGCCAGATATCTTCATCCGGCCAGCAACAGCACCCGAGACGATCGTGGCCGCTGTCGCGGCAAAGGCTACCTGGAACAGAAAATCAACCTGCGGATTCAAGTTGCCAGCCATCGCTTCCGGCGGCGTCGACGAGATTCCGAATCCGCTAAAGCCGAAGAAACCGCCAAGTACCGGCGCGCCGTACATAATGCTGTAGCCAATCAGAAAATAGAAGAAAACACCACTCGCCAGGTCGATGATGTTCTTGAACATAATGTTCACGGTGTTCTTGGCCGAATTGAAACCCGCCTCGACCATTGCAAAGCCGGCCTGCATAAACAGCACCAGCACTGCAGAAACAAATAGGATCAAGTTGTCTACCGAATAAGCAACTTCATCCGTCGTAAAGGGCGCCGCATCCTGGGCGAAAGCAGATGGGGCAAAAACAAGCAGCCCCAGGACGGCGAGGGGTATCGCCCGCAACTTCGAGCCGTGTGTCACAGCACGTACAAGCATTGACATCGAAAAGTTCTCCTTCCTCAAGTGAGACCTGAAATAAGACTGCCCATCTTCTCCACTCTTGCTGGTCGGCGAACACTTCCCTGGTTTTGGTCGCCGCCCGCGCACTTCGTGGCGCAGATGAGCCAAACAAACGATAAGGGCCTGTGCTTCCTGCTCTGATCCGCTCCGCTTTGCTCTCTCAGAGCGCAGCACCGACGCATCAACCGCTTCACAAACCGGCGATTACGTGCAAGGATAACTGATCGGAGAACAGAATCCACTGCCAATCCTGCATGAAATTGAAAAGGTGTTTTTGTGCATGTTGCACATAACAGCTTCGTATTTGTAGAATGACCCTACTTTAGGGCCGATTCCCGCCCATTTCTGGCCCAAAAAAGAGATTATGAATTCGGAAAACTTGGGAACACTGTGCTTCGGCACCTCTTCATGGAGCTTTCCCGACTGGCGCGGAGTCTTCTATCCCCCCCAGACCCCGGCCGACCGGCAACTCAGCCACTATGCCGCAAAGTTCAACAGCGTCGAAGTCAACACCAGCTTCTATGCCCTGCCTGCCACTAAAACATTACTGCGCTGGCTTGAGAGCGTACCGCCAGAGTTTACATTTTCTCTGAAGGCGCCCAGGGAAATCACACATGAAAAGAGGCTCGTGGATGTGGAGCAGTTAACGGCAGCCTATCTGGATGTCGTACGTTCTCTCGGCCCCGTCGCCGCTCCAGGCCTCATCCAATTCCCTGCTACCTTTACCCGCAGTCGCGCAGGGCGCCTCCTGGCCAATTTCGTCGATAACATCGCAACACAGGCCCCCGATATTCCCCTGTCCGTCGAAGTCCGGGCCGCTGACCTCATGACGACCGCTTTCGCCCGCTTCCTGATGGAGAGGCAGATCGGCTTCGTCGTTGTCGAACGTACCGGCCAACCGGATACGTATCCCAACTGGCAGGCCGCCGCCGCCAGCGTCGACTCGCCCCTTCCCCTCCATATCCGCCTCATCGGCCATGACCGCGACCCCCTGCCCGACGACAAAACTGTCCGTCGCCCTCAAGACCAACTGCTCGACAAGTGGGCCAGGCGCATCGCCGATCTGCTCCTCAATGGCACCGACGTGTTCTGCTACGTCCATAATCCTTTCGAAGGCCATGCCCCGGAGTCCGTCCGACGCTTGCGCTCTCGCGTCGGCCAGTTGGTCCCTCTCCCTGATTGGAATCCCGAAATCGTACCTCCGTCCGGCGAGGAAGACGGTGGTCAGCTGGCCCTGTTCTGAGCGCCTCACTTAAGTTAACCTCGCTTAAAAAGACCGTTAACCTCACCTACACTTTTCTCTTCACCCTTACAGCGGTCGATTTCACCAAAAGTCAGCCCCCCATCCCGATTTGCAGTGCTATACTTAACTCTACTTTCACCCTTTCTTTTTGAGTCAAGACAGCGAACCAGGAAATCAGCAATGGAGATCGTGGACGTTCTGCAACTTGCCCTCCTACTGTGTCTTCTCGTGGGCGTCGTGTTTCTGCTCAACTGCATCCGTACAATACATCGCTCGCACCACTAACTTGATCACGATGAACCAGCCACAGGGGAAGAATTAGCTGCACAGCCTGAGTCAATCCCTGACCCTGCAGAACTCCAGCCACCGGGAACCCATAGCCTTTCCTCCAGCGTCTCTTACTCTATTTCTTGAAGGTCAGGCCTCCGGTCCTCCCTTGTGCTGGGGGACACCCCGCAACACCCCCTTCAAAAACGCGCCTGTGCCGCGCCAGACTCCAGCAGTTCTTCCCCACCGTGAACTCCTCCGCAACTTTTTGGTCTGTCGCCAGCAATCCTGAAATTTTCCAAGAATCCTGCTATTCCTGAATCAGACAGTAAGCGCCGCCTCACATCTCTCTACACCCGCCAAGCCCCTGTCAAACATGAATAAAACGGTATCGAATATTCCTGGCCGAGAGCGATGCTTGGATTTGGTCAAAACCGCCGATTCAGTGCAACATTGTGCTGCAAACGGATGTCGCGCCGCCCGTAACGCGCGCTGCTCTGCGGAACTGAGGTCTTCCTATGGGTCAAGAGCATAACCACTCTGACGAATACAGCCACGAACATGGCGGTGCTCATAACCATGACCACAGTCACGATCATGGCCACAGTCTGCATCACCATCATCACGGCGATTCGGCCAACCTGCGCACAGCATTCTTCCTCAATCTGGGCTTCACTGTCATAGAAATCATCGGCGCCTACTTTACTAATAGCGTCGCCATCCTGTCCGATGCCTTACACGATTTCGGCGACTCGATCGCGCTGGGCATGGCATGGAGACTGGAGAAGAACGCATCCAAGGAGGCGCCGCCGCGCTACTCCTATGGGTATGGCCGCCTTTCTTTGCTCGCCGCCTTTATCAATGCCGCAGTTCTCATCGCTGGCGGACTCTTTGTTCTGGCCGAAGTAGTCCCGCGTCTGCTCAACCCGGAAGCTACCAACGCACCAGGTATGATTCTGTTGGCTTTGGGTGGCATTGCTGTTAACGGCGTAGCCGTATGGCGACTGCAAGGCGGCGGCAGCATGAACGCCAAGGTCGCAATGTGGCATCTGCTTGAAGACGTACTCGGATGGGTCGCTGTCCTTATTGTCGGCATTACACTGCTCTTTATCGATTTGTACATCCTGGATTCTATTCTGTCTCTTCTCATCACACTCTACATTCTGTACAATGTGCTGGGGCACCTGAAAAAGACAGCAGAACTATTTTTGCAGGCCGCGCCTGAAGGTGTTGACCTGTCGAACCTGGCCGAGCGCCTGCGCAACATCAACTCGGTAGAAGATTGTCACCATACCCATCTCTGGTCGCTGGACGGCAACAGTCACGTTCTGTCTACACACCTCGTAGTCAACCAATCAAGCAATCAAAACGAAATTCGTGACATTAAACAGCAGGCGCGCGCAGAACTGGACGGCCTGCAACTTACACACATCACAATCGAAATCGAATACCCGGGCGACTGCAGCATGGCGGAGACGAAATTATGACAGAAAATCCCGCCAGTTCTGCCATGCCTGGATTCCCATGCCCATACATTGGGCTCCTGTAAATTGTCAGGATTGTCCGCCTGCACCAAGGACTAACCGCCGCATGAGCGCGGGGCAGACGCAAGTGAACCTTCTGGCAAATTGCACCGCCGGCAGGATCAGGCATGTCCCTGCCCTTTAATCGTATCTTCGCAGATACCAAGCAGCATTACATCGGAAAGGTAAAGACTTATGTTTGTAGAGAAAGTGCAGAGCGCCCTCAATCAACAGATAAACATGGAGTTGCAGGCGCACTATACCTACCTGGCTGCCGCCGACTACTTTGAGGGAATGGGCCTCAAAGGATTTTCACAGTGGATCTTCAATCATGCGGAAGAAGAAATGGCCCACGCGATGAAGATTTACCAGTTCATTCACAGCCGGCGAGGCCGTGTCGAGCTATTCCCCGTCCCCGCACCGGAAGGCGGCTTCGGTTCCCCGCAGGAAGTGATGGAAGGCACTCTTAGGCAAGAGCAGAAGGTGACAGCGTCGATTGACCGCATCGTAAAACTGGCGCGCCTGGAAGGCGATTACGCCACCGACAGTTTCCTGCAGTGGTTTGTCGACGAGCAAGTGGAGGAAGAGGAGCTAGTTGATGACCTGGTGCAAAAGCTCCGCCTGATTGGGGACTTCAAACCGGGCCTGTATTTGCTTGACCGTGAACTTGCAGGCGTCGGCATGTTGGAGGAAACCGAGGCTGCAGGATAGGTGCCGGGTGAGAGGTTGCCGGCTAAAATCCCTTTAATGTCCGCAATCCATACCTGCGTATAAGCCTGGGTGAAAGGCATTAATCTTAAGAGTGCCCCCACATCTTCCCTCGCCGCACAGATAGCAGAACGTCTCTGGCGGCACGCCTCCCAGCGAGTAGTGCTCAAGAGTGACTCTCGTATTTACCGCTGAAAGCATGGGCAGCCCAAACGCCTAAGAGGAGTTTAACCGATTACAATCAGAACCTTGCCAACATGTTTCAGTGAATTCATAGCAATTTTGAGGCTTGACAGGTTCCCCCGTCACGTGTATTATAGGCTCAGATGCACTCTCCCTGGGCGCAACCCGGCGCCAGTTTCCAGTGGAGATCACACAGCCATCAAAGAGCTAGCAGAACCTACAACGCAACATATGGAGCCCGCAGGCGCGGTAGTTTAGAGGCCCATGCGGGGAGGTGCCCTCTGATTTTTTCCGACTTGTACAGGAATTGTTCTTGTGAGAAGATAGAGTTGCGGTCAGAAAATCTTGGAATAGAACGCGGAGTTTTCGATCCTGAGGCCCGCCAATCCCCTTTTTTCAGATTTGCGCTTGACCTTTTCTTGTGAGACGATATAGCTCATGGTCATCATTTAATTGCTTCTCTACCAATTTATGATGAGATCAAGAGTAAAGTTCCCTTAAACCCAATTCTCTCAAGGAGCAACAGAATCATGAACAAACGAACCCCACTCATTTCACTCGTTGTACTGTCTCTGCTGCTGGTTGTAATTAGTGCGTGCGCCGCACCGGCCGCTCCGCCCGCCCGAGATGTCGAAATTTCCCATGAGGCGGCCTTGTCGGCCCAGGATGCCCTGATGGGCGGAATCGTAATGGGCGAGGTAATGCTGAGCGAATCTGAGTTCAGCAGCTACGTGACCAAGGCTCTCGAAGCCAACAGTGGTCCCAATCAGCCAATCGATTCCGTTATGGTCTGGATAGAGCCCGATGCCATGCATTTCCGCGTCACTCTGAAAGACGGCGTCAGCATGATGGGCAATACGCTTGACCTCGTCGGCAACCTGATGGTGAGCGATGGTCACCTGATGGTTGATCTCCAGTCGGCCGGCGCCGGCGGTATGGCCGTGGGTGGAGCCCTGCTCGCTCCGGTCAATGCGCAGATCAACGCTGTACTGGCCCAGAATATCATGCTCCCCGCCAGCGTCAGTGTTGCTCAGGACTCCGGCTCGATCGCGATTAGCATGAACTAAGACCAGCAGAGGGTTCGTAACCCGTCGGCGTTGCCATGCTCACTCTACTTGTGGGCGGACGCCGCCGGCTTGCGCCTCTTTTCTGCAGGCGCGTGGGCTGCCTTGTTCCAGGTCGCAACTGCCGTCAACTTTTCTGTGACGCCACGTGGTTTAAGGCCTTTTAACTCGGCTACCGGTCTGGGATTTATCAAGCCCGCAGTCGCTGAACAATAAAGAAGCTGTCTGATGGATGGACTAGCGGTTCCCGTTAGTCTGGGCATCAGACAGCTTTTTGTCTTCTCAGGCTGGGAAAAATTTGTCTCTCGCTTTCACCTCAAATGCGACTGCAAATACCTTGCCGTTTTCCCCCGATAGCCATCCGCCCCTTCGCATACTACCTATATTTTTCGCCACCTTGTCCACCCTACCAGTTGCTAACCGCTTTCCGTCGATTGCACAAAAAACATAGGCAGACCGTAGTCCCAACGTAGGCTGTAAACCCCCTCCGATACTTGCCAAAAGATGGTGCATAGTTGATACTTTTCTTTATTGTCTGCAAAAACTGCAGGCAATTTGTGACTGTAAAGAACAGAGCGAGAGTGCCCGGCGCGCAGAGTGCATTAATGGAATGAATGGAATGAAAAGATCTTTTCGATCCTCATTAGCTAGGCGGTTGGTACTGTCTATCCTCGTCGTCTGGCTGATGGCGCTGGCGTTTGTCGGCGGCAATATCTCCGGCTACACAATCCGGTCGGCCCAGGCGGCCGAGGTCCGTCCCGCCGAATTCGCCATCTTCTGGGAAGCGTGGGACTATGTCGTCTCCCACTTTGTCGACCGCGACCGCGTCGACTTCACCGCTATGACATATGGCGCTATCGAAGGGATGCTAGCCTCTTTAGGCGACGAAGGACACACCACCTTCCTCCCCCCAGATGCAGTAAGACTGCATCAGACCAGCCTCGAAGGCTCTTTCGAGGGCATCGGCGCCTATGTCTCCATGGAAGACGGCCATGTCCTGATCGTAGCACCTATCAATGGTTCGCCTGCTGAACAGGCAGGCATTCTCGCAGGCGATGTAATTTTGGAAGTAGACGGTGAATCGGTCGAAGGAAAATCGTTGGACCAGGTTATCTTCCTCGTTCGCGGCCCCGCAGAGTCCGAAGTCGTCCTTACTGTCCGCCGCCCCGAAGTACAGGATCCGGTCACGGTCTCAATCACTCGCGACCGCATCGAGGTGCCCAGCGTGAGCTGGAGCCCTATCCCGAACACCGACATCTCCTACGTTTCAATATCCCAGTTTACCGCCGGGGTAGACCGGGAGCTGGAAGCCGCACTGCGTGAAATTTCAGAGCTACAAGCCAACAAAGGCATCATTTTGGACCTGCGCAACAACCCCGGCGGGTTCCTGCAGCAGGCTATTCAGGCCAATAGTCAGTTCTTGCCCAAGGGTGACTTGATCCTTATCGAATCCGATGCCAACCAAAACCAGACCGTCCATCGCTCTCGCGGCCTGGGCTATGCCAGGGAAATGCCATTGGTCGTCTTGATCAACAAAGGCACTGCTAGTGCCGGCGAAATCACCGCCGGCGCCCTCAAAGAAAACGACCGCGCCTTCCTGATCGGAGAGACTACCTTCGGTACCGGTACAGTCCTCAACCAGTTTGGGCTCAGCGACGGCTCTGCCATTCTTCTGGGCGTGACCAACTGGCTATCGCCCAACGGCAACCTCATCAAAGGCCATGGCGTGACCCCCGATTTGGAAATCGCGCAACCGGCCAGTTTCAAGCATGTGAATTCAGATCTGCTTAGAAATCTGACTGAAGATC
This sequence comes from Caldilineaceae bacterium, assembly GCA_965116395.1. Classification (GTDB taxonomy): domain Bacteria; phylum Chloroflexota; class Anaerolineae; order Caldilineales; family Caldilineaceae; genus Bin5. The sequence continues at coordinate 793,242 of OZ220684.1, read as the reverse complement.
AGTTCAGCACTATCGAAGATACCCAATTCCTAAAGGCGCTTGAGCAACTGGGAGTCGAAATGCACGCAACGCCGCTTCTGAATGCCGCGCCGCATGATTATGTGACATCCGAGTGACAATGAAGAGTTTGAGAGGAGACGGCAGAGAAGGCAGGCAGAAGTCGCCTGCCCTTTGATTTTTGGACTCAAGGCCGGTACAGCCCCTGTTCAAGTATGTAGCGTTCGACCGCACGGGGGACCTGAAAGCGAATCGGCTGCTCCGTACTAACCCTTTCCCGCAGAGCGCTGCTTGCAATCTCCAGTTCAGGCATTTCCAGAACATCGACCCGCTCCCGCACGCCGGGCATTACGGCTTCCAGGTTTTCCCAGTCGATCTCTACATCGTGGCGTCGCAGGGCAACCAGCCTGCAGTTTCGCACCAGCCATTCTGGCTCATGCCAGGTGGGCAGGTCGCGTAAACTGTCCAGCCCCATCAGAAAAAAAATCTGCGCGTCCGCGTCCATATTTTTGCGAAACAGCCGCAGCATATCGGACGTGTAGTGGGGCCCCGGACGCTCGGCGTCTATCAGACTGATGCCGAGTTCATCGTCTTCGGCAACCGCAAGTCGGCACATCGCTAATCTATGATGCAGTGGGGAAATTGGGTTGTCAGGCTTATGCGGGGGATCGCCGGCCGGCGCCAGTACAACCTGATCCAACTGCAGCTGATGCCGGGCCTCCACGGCCAGAATCAGGTGCCCAATATGAATCGGATCAAAGGTGCCTCCGAAAACACCGATACGCTTGCCGCTCAATCTGTCTTCCGAACTCATTCTTCCAATATCCAGTGACCTGTTGCCTCTACCCAGCCCTGTCTCTAACCAGTGCCGCCGGCCCCCGTCCTGCGAAAGGCCCAATCGACGGCAACCGCACACCGGCAACTGACGTACTCACCCCCCCAGTGCGTTTTCGAATCCCCACACCAGTTCGACCGCACCAATCTGCACGGTATCTCCGTCCTCAACACCAAGTTCGCGCAAGGATTTGGAGATCCCCATCGCCGACAAGATCCGCTGGAACCTCAATCCGGACTCGTAGTAGTCCCAGTTCGTCATCTGCGCCACCCGCTCGATTGCCACCCCCTCCACCTGCCACAGATCATCATCCAGGCGGGTTATCTGGAACGACCGTTCATCTTCGGCGGGCGAGAGGGTCGGCAACGCTTCGACCTCCTCCGTCGCAATGGGCGCCGGAAGCCCGTCGAGCAGCGATTTAACGTCGTACAAGAGTTGCCGCACGTTTTCCCCGGTCACCGCGCTTATCGCGAGTACCGGGTTGTCCGCATCCGCCAACTCCTCTTGCAGGCGAGGCAACATCTCCCGTGCTTGCGGCAGATCGATCTTGTTGAGGACGACCAACTGCGGTCGCTTCGCCAAATGAGGGTTAAAAAGCATCATCTCCTGGTTAATGACTTCAAAATCGCCGGCTGGATCCGGGCTCGCGCCGTCAAGAAGATGTACCAATACGCGGCTGCGTTCGACATGACGCAGAAACTCCAATCCAAGGCCGACGCCGTCGTGCGCGCCCTCCAACAGCCCCGGAATGTCGGCAAACACGATCTGCACGTGGTTCACATCCGCCACGCCCAAATTGGGAACAATCGTCGTGAAAGCATAGTCGGCAATTTTCGGAGTGGCTTTGCTGATGACGCTTAGCAGCGTCGATTTTCCCGCATTGGGAACGCCGACGATCCCTGCATCGGCTACGATCTTCAGTTCCAGCTCCAGCCAGCGCTCCTCCCCCACTTCGCCATTTTCGGCTAGTCGCGGCGTACGGTTTCGCCCGCTCTTGAACGCAGCGTTTCCTCGCCCTCCTCGGCCTCCTCTGGCGACCATGGTTTGCTGCCCGTCGCGTACCAGGTCAGCGAGGACTGTATCGGTCTCGGCGATGCGCGCGACTGTCCCTACCGGCACCGCGATCAGCAGGTCTTCACCGGTTGCGCCTGCTTTCTTGGTGCCGCCGCCGTGCCCGCCGCGCTCAGCCCGAAAATGTACCTTGCGTCGAAAGTGTTGCAACGTATTTATGCTTGGGTCGGCAACGAGGTAGACATCCCCGCCTGCGCCGCCATTGCCGCCCGCGGGCCCTCCCATGGGCATAAACTTCTCGCGCAGGAAAGCGACAATGCCATTGCCGCCCTTCCCAGCTTCCACTTGAATCTTGGCTCGATCAAAAAACATGGCTATAGACGCCTAACGCTTGTGGCTCGACCTTCTTCGCCAACCTCTTTTCCAACCCTTTACTCTGGGTCCTCGACCTCTATTCTAGCGGAGACGATCGCTCTTCAACAAGAAATTGCCTCGACCCTGTCCGGCGGTATAATGGTACCGCGCTGCGGCAATGACTGGAAACCTCCCGCCCAGATCTCCTGGTAGGCCGTCGGCCTTGAGAGTTACTCGCCTGCATAGGTCGCCCGGTTGGACACTAGCGATGACGAACGAGCAGATATACATTCAAATTGACGAACCATTTCAGACATACGTGGAACGAGTCTGGCTCTTGGCCGCAGTTCAGGCAACTCTGCGCGCCTGTGGACGGGCCGGTAACGTGCTTTCGATTCTGGTGGTGGACGACGACGAAGTACAGCGCTACAACCGACTCTACCGCCAGCAGGATGCCCCAACCGATGTGCTGAGTTTCGCCATCAACGAGGGATCGCCTTTCTCAGCCGATGTTCCTGACACCCTGGCGGCGGAAATGGATGCCGAATTAGGCGATCTGCTACTCGCTTTCCCCTATGCTTCGCGCCAAGCACGACATTTCGGCCATTCGCTTTCCGCAGAGCTTCAACTCCTGGTCGTTCATGGCACCCTGCACCTGCTTGGCTATGATCATGACACCGACGCACGGCAGGCGGCAATGTGGCGCAAACAGAACCAGATCCTTTCCACTTTGACTGCCGAAGATCTTGCGCCCCGGCTTGCGACACCGGACTGGTAAATGAGCCCGCCTGCTCGTGCCCGAACCTTCTGGCAGAGTCTCGCCTTCGCATACGCTGGGGTGCGCCACGCACTTCACAGCCAGCGTAACGTCCGCATTCACTTTGGCATCGCTGCTGCAGCTGTCATCGCCGGGTTTGCCCTGCGCATCAACAGGACAGAGTGGGCTGTCGTCGTAACCCTCATCGCGTTGGTCATCGGTCTGGAGCTTCTTAATACCGCCATCGAAGCACTTGTGGATCTGGCCTCACCCACTTTTCATCCTCTCGCAAAAACCGCAAAAGACACAGCCGCCGGCGCCATACTGCTGGTGGCCATGGGCAGCGCCGTTGCAGGTCTGATCATCTTCCTGCCCCGCCTCTGGCAACTCCTCTTCTAAGATCTGCGTCTATATGCAACGGCGGGAACATATTCAAGAACTGCTTACTCACTCTGCTCCCTACGCCGCTCCGGCAGCCTCAGAACTGCCGGCACGCCAACAAAAGCGATTAGCCCACTGATCAGAAACGCGGTCGAAAGTCCGAATCTGTCTGCCGTGAACCCCAGCAGCCACAAAGCGGGCGACCGGATGACGAAATTGGCCATCAGAAAGAGGCCGTTTGCCAGGGCCCGGTTATGTTGAAAACTGTCCTGCACAACCGCCAACAACACAGCAGATGGCGAGAGCATCGCAAATCCAAGGGGTATCAGAAATGCAAATAGCATCCAGCCTGAACTGTTCAGAAATCCCAGGAATAGGACGGGCGACACAAGAAATAGAACAATCAGGATCCGTTTCCGCCCCAACCAGTCGCTAGCTGTGCCCATTGTCAGAGCGCCTAACACACCCGCCCCTTCCAACAGCGTTAACGAAAGCCCCGCCATCTCGAACTCATAACCCTTCACATCCTGCATGAAAATCGGCAAATAGGTCGTCATCGAAATCGACATAAAGACACGGGCTGCCATGATCCAAAGCAGGGGAGGGTAAACTCTCCGGGCAGCCGGTAGCAAACGCTGAAGGGAAAGAACCCTGCCCGGCGCAGGCCTGGCCGAGACCCCGCGCAGTCGCCAGTAAAGGAAAATTGAGGCCAACCAGCCAAACACGGCCACCCGCCATATTCCCTCAACCCCAAACCAGCTGACGGCCGCGATCACCATCAAAGGCCCTACCGTCCGCCCCAGCTCTCCACCCGCCATGAAAAAGCTCATGCCCCTACCCACTCGGTTGCCCGATATGCGCCCGATCATCGCCGGCGCCGGCGCATGAAAGACAGCCGAGCTCAGACCCACAACAAACAGCAACAGGGCCAGCAGTACGTAGCTGTCCGCCAGGCCCAGTGCGCTACAAACGCTGGCAGTCACCGCCGGAGCCAGAATGATGAAATATCGTAAACTAATCCTGTCGGCTGCATGGCCAATGAACGGTTGCAGAAGACTGGGAATCTGCATGAAGACCGCAAGGGCTCCGATCGCTGCATAGTCGGCCGCCAGCCTTTCTCGAATCAGAGGAAGTAGAGGCGGCACAAACGCGGTGAAAATGTCGTGGACGAAATGGCCCGTCACGATAGTCAACACCTCTCGGGTCTGGAACGTCTTGCTTTCCGACGGTTCGTCCTGAACTGTTGCTGCATCTGCGCGATGACCTGCTGTAGCTGACATGGAGAACGCTGTTCCTGTCTGGACTCGCCCCTTTCCAGTTCTTGGGCAAGTGGACTGTTGTCAATGGGCAACTCAAGAGGATATCCGCTGATTGTAACATCAGTTCGGAAGATGACAAGCGCAGGAAAAATGGCAACATCCAGGGTCCCTCAACTGTTCCGAAATCGTTCCCTATGCTGACTTCACTATTCACCGTTCTGCAAAAGGGCCCCCTTACAAATTTCATGCACTTGACACGCAAATGCCCATAATCTATAGTATTTTTGTTACTTCCACAGGCAAGATTCCAATTGCTGATAATTCGATGTTCGACCAGACAGACCTCTATCTATATTCCACCAGAGGAGATCATCATGTTCAAGCGCAACGTAAGCCGTCGTGACTTCCTGACCCTATCCGGTGCAACCGCCGCAGGAGCAGTCCTGGCTGCCTGTGGGACGGCCCCTGCTCCAGGCGCCGCGTCCGACGAGGGCGAAATGCCCGCAGCCGAAGGCTATACGGTCGTCTATACCTATCCCCACCCGGACACCAATATGCTCGGCGGGAACCAGCGAAAGATTCTCGAACGTTACGACTCCGTAGTTCCGGGAACGGAAGTACAGGTAGAGCTCAAGACCGGCTATGAGATGTCCCGTGTACAAGCAGACCTCGCCGCCGGCACAGCGCCCGACCTGTTCTGGGCTGGTTACACCTCAGTCATCCAGGCCATTGACGAGGGTCTGATCGTCAATCAGCAGGACTACATGGAGGCCTCCGGTGTTGACTTCGACGACTTCGTCGATGGCATCGAAGCCATTTACGCCCCACCAACCGTAGGCGGCAACTTTTGGGGCATGCCCTACGAACAAGTCGTTGTCCTCTTCGCCTACAACGTCGCTGCCCTCGAAGAGTCCGGCATGGAACCGCCGCCTAAGGACTGGACCTGGGATGAACTCATCGAATGGGGTGTCGCAGTTACCCGCGACGTTAACGGCAACCGCCCCGATGAAGATGGCTTTGACGCCAACGAGGTCGATATCTGGGGTGTCGCCTACTGGCAGCACTTCGCCATACAGGAATATTTGCCCTGGACTGCCGGTCAGCTCTACGTTGACGAAACTAGCACAAGAGCCACTATCAACAACGACGGTGTCCGCGATTCCCTCCAGTACTTGCGCGATGCCTATGCCAGCGGCGCCGCCACCGAAAAACCACCCGAAAAGGGGCTTGTTTCCGGCAAAGTCGTATTCCAGGAAGTCGGCAACTGGGGTTTGCTCGACTTCGAAATGCAGATCGGAGAAGGTGGGCTTGGCGCCCTTTACACACCCAGCCATCCCGTGCATCAAATTACCGCCACCCCCTGGTACGACAAAGAGCTTTGGATGCCCGTCCAGGATGACAAGAATCGTGAAGCTGCCGCCTACGAGTTCTCAGAGTGGTGGGCGCTCGGGGATCCCTATCTCGAATTCTGCCTCGAGACCGGCTACTTCCCCTTCACTAAGAGTCACTACGCCGACCAGCGATGGCTCGATGCCATAGAAGGCAAGGAGTTCATGAAGGTCGCCGGCGAGATGCCCGCCTACGCCACCAACACCCGCTTCTGGGCTTTGTTCAAAGGCGCGCAGGAAGCCCAGCAATCCATGTATGAGTTGTGGGATCTCGCTGTGCATACCGATGATGATCTAGGCGACCTTATGGCGGCCGCCGAAGCCGAAGTTCAGCGCATCATCGACAAATACAACTAGATACGCTCTGCAAACACGATGTGAACTTGGGGTCGGGGGCATCCAGCCCCCGTCACCCCAGTCTTGCTGGCCTCGCTCAGGGCCGCGTCAAATTCACGGTTCCACTAAATTACGCCGTCGCTCATTGGAATTCGGCAGTCCGGGCTCTTTGCAGCTTTGCCTGCGGACTTGCGTCCCAGCAGTTCTGCGAGCGTTCCCAGGGATACTCCGAGCAGTCCTCGTAAGCAAAAGCCCAACCGGAGCACACAGGACCACCACGGCCAGAATTCGGCTGAACCGGGCTTCGGTTGAGCGAAGCATAAGCGCTTTCCAAACCACACCATCGCTGAGGAGAATGAGATGAATAACCTGAGCAGACGCAGTTTTCTGAAAGGCGCTACTGGCGCCGCAGGGATTGGCCTGCTGGCCGCCTGTGCACCGGTTGCCGCGCCCGCCGACTCCGGCGGCATGGACGCGCCGGACGAGATGGTTGCCGAGCTTGAAATGTGGACTGAAATGGCGACCGTCCCCTGGTTGGGGGCGATGGACGAAATCGTCGAAAGCTTCAACAGCGCCAATCCCGGCATCCATGTTACCCATAGCGGCTTTTCCGGCCTGGCCTACGAGCAGGCCACCAAGACCGCCTTTGCCGGCGGCGCGGTACCCGATTTCCTTCAGACCGATGCCGGACCCGGCGCGCTTTCCGCCTTTATCGAGGCCGACCAGCTCTTGGACCTGACCGACGTAGTCGAGGAAAGCAAGGGCGCAATCTATCCCGATGCTCTCGACTCGGTCCTCTACCAGGGCCGCTACTGGGGCGCGCCCTGGGCCATGACCGTCGCCAACCTCATGTACTACAATGCCGACATCCTCGCAGAGCACGGCGTCGATCCCGCTACTCTGACCACCTGGAGCGCCTTCACCGACGCATGCCAGACGTTTCAGGATGCCGGTGTCACACCCGTCCTGATTGGCGCCAAGAACGCATGGCCCGGCGGTCACTGGGCGCAGCACCTCTACATCAGGACCTTTGGCGTCAAAGGCTCGGTCGATCTCTTCCTCCGCGGCCTCGATGCCAACCACGAGTCCCCCCTGCGATTCACCGATCCGGCCGGCGTAAGGGTCTGGGAACTGATCAAAGAGCTCCTGGACAACGACTACTACTCCCGGGGCGTGCTTTCCGACGACTATCCCGCCGCCTTTGGCAAGCTCTTCCGCGGCGACGGGGCCTTCTTCCAGACCGGCGGCTGGTTGCTGGGCGAATGGTTTGCCCAGGAGACTCCCCAGATCGACCTCCAGTTCATGCTCATGCCGGCCATCGACGATATCGCCGAGAGCAACGCCAACGAAGTCTCCTTCAACGCGCGCACGCTGATCGTGCCCAAGGAGTCGGCGCATCCAGAAGAGGCCCAGGTGTTCGTCAAGTGGTACCTGCAGTCCGAGGATCCGCACAGGATCTGGTACGAACATCTGCCCGGCGAGGCGCCTCCGATGCCGCTGACGTCGCCGATGGAAAACCTGCGGCCGGAGTCATCCCGGCTTATCGACCTGCTGGACAACGCACCGGCCCTGACAATCATGATCGAGCGCGCGATGGACTACAACATTGGCCAGGAGATCCTCTGGCACGGCTCCAGTGGTGTGTTGAGCGGCGCCCTGACCCCTGTCGAGGCCGCCGAACGCGCCGAAAATCTCGTGCTCGAGTGGCGCGAAGCGCGCATGTAGCGCTCGCGCAAGGCTAGCAGCCTTCAACTATTCCTGATAAGGAGTAGGAATGCGGCGCCCTACGCTGACGGGCGGGTCAGAAAAGGGCCCGCTTACGGGTCGCTATGATGGACGCTTCGCGCTGTTCCTCATAGCGCCCGCCTTCTTCTTCTACACGGTCTTCCTCATCCTGCCGCTGATCGGCACGGTGGTGATTGGCTTTACCGATTGGACAGGCATCAGTTTTTCCACACTCAGATTCACCGGTCTTGAAAACTTCATTCAAATGGCCGGTGACGAGTTCTTCTGGGGGGCGTTCCGCAACAGTTTCCTCTTTGTTGTCTGTTGCCTGCTCTTCCAGGTCGGGGTCGCCCTTTTCTTCGCCATCATTTTGGAGTCCGGACCCAGGTTTGCCAAGTGGTTCCGCAGTATCTTTTTCGTTCCCTTCGTGATCTCGCTTGTCGTCATCGGGATCCTCTTCAACTTTCTGCTCGACCCGACCATCGGAATTGTCGACATCCTGCTGCGTGCAATTGGCCTCGAAGGGCCCAAATTCGGCTGGCTCGGCACGACTACGCTCAACGTCTTCGTCGTCATCGCAGTCCACATATGGCGCAACTTTGGCTTCACCATGTTCCTGCTGATTGCGGGTCTGCAGGCCATACCTCGTGAGCTGCAGGAGAGCGCCCGCCTCGACGGCGCCACGCCGTGGCAACTGACCACGAAAATTACAGTCCCCCTTCTGCGCGAGGTGCTCGTCGTTGCCTCTGTTATCACTTCTATCGATGCCATGCGCGTCTTTGATCTGGTCTACACACTGACAGGCGGCGGGCCCTACCACAGCTCTGAGACGGTCGTCACCTACATCTACCAGCTCGGCCTTGGCGGCGCCCGTACACAACATGGATACGCCACTGCCATCGCGCTCGTGCTCGTCCTGGTAATTATCGGCATGTCCATTATTCAGTTCACCCTTGCCCGCGCCGGCAGGGGAGCCGTTTCTACCTGAGGAATCCGCAATGGTCTTTCGCGAACTCAGTCTGCCTGTCAGACTCCTCTTCTACCTGTTCTTAGTCGTCGCTGCTATCAGCATCCTCTATCCCTTGACGTGGATGTCCTACACTTCACTCAAGACAAACGAGGAGGTCATGCTCTCCCCCTTTGGCCTGCCTACCCGCATCTCTTTCGAAAACATCGCCGAAGCCTGGCAGACCGGGAACTTCACCCGACTCTATGCCAACAGCATCCTGATCGCTGTCGTCTCTGTCATCGGCATCATTACCATTTCGACCACCGCCGCCTACGGGCTGGCCCGCTATCACTTCACCGCCAATCGAGCAATCTTCATTTACTTCCTTGTGGGCATGGCCGTTCCCACTCAGGCGCTCATGGTCCCCGGCTTCAAATTGATGGCCATCCTGGATTCCTGGGCCGCTGCTCTGCACCTGCCGATCGCTTTCCTCAATAGCCCGCTTGCCGTCATCCTGACCTACATGAGCTGGTCCTCCCTGGCCATCATCTTCATCCGCGCCTACTTCATGTCTATTCCCCCTGAACTGGAGGACGCGGCCCGCGTGGACGGAGCCAGAGAGCTGCAGATCCTGCGCCACGTCATGGTCCCTCTGGCCATGCCGGCGATCGCCACCATGACCATCTTCTACTTCGTCTTCTTCTGGAACGACTTTCTCTGGCCCCTCATCTACCTGCACAAGCATACGCTGCGCACGATCCCCCTGGGAATCATGCACTTTGAAGGCAAGTATGTGAGCCTGTGGAGCCTGCAAGTAGCCGCCCTCTCGCTGGCGGCCTGGCCGCCAATCTTCATGTACATCCTTTTCCACCGCCGCATTCAGCGCGGCCTTACCGAGGGCGCCCTGAAGTTCTGATCGCTCCCAGAGGACTCCTCCCGGCCGCTATGCCCGGCAGCCGAGAAAGAGTCGCTCTGCACACCAAACTGCGTAGCGGGCAAAAGCAGCCGGCGCCTCGCAAAGGAAAGTAGACTGAATCAATGGCAAACCTATCCGAAGTGAACACCGCGCTTCCACAGATGCGCCCAAGCCGGTTTCGGCTGCCGCGCGGGGAGGCGTGGCGCGAAAACCTCTACGGCTATTTTTTCATTTCACCCTGGATCCTGGGGTTTGTGCTCTTCCTGGCGGGACCTCTTCTGGTTTCACTTGGACTGATGTTTACCGAGTACGCCGGCTTCAAGAAAATCACCTATGTAGGTCTGGCGAACTTCGAGGAGCTGATCAAATTTGACATCCGCTTTATAGGCTCGTTGCGCGTCAGCGCGGTATTTGCCTTCTGGACGGTCTCACTGGCAATCATCATCTCACTGGCGATGGCGCTTCTTCTCAACCAGCGCTTCAAAGGACACACCTTCTTCCGCGGCCTCTTCTACCTGCCGGCCGCGGTCAGCGGTGTCGCCATGACCTTTGTCTGGGCCGCGATGTTCGAGAAGGACTACGGGATGTTCAACCAAATCCTGCGCATATTCGACTTCGATCGCGTCGATTGGCTGACATCCATCGAGTGGGCCCTGCCCTCCTATATCATCATGCGCTTATACGGCGTCGGGCACTACATGGTGATCATGCTCGCCGGCCTGCAGAGCATCCCCGACGATCTTCATGAGGCTGCCAAGGTCGACGGGGCCAGCGGCCTGGCTCTCTTCCGCCATATCACTTTGCCGCTTCTGTCACCCACTATCTTCTTCCTGATGATCGTCGGCATGATCGGCTCGTTGCAAGTATTCACCGAGGGCTTCATGTTGACCCAGGGGGGGCCGGCGCGTTCAACGCTCTTCTATGTGCTCTATCTCTATATCGTTGCATTCACCGAGAGGCGGTTCGGATACGCCAGCGTGCTGGCCTGGCTTCTCTTCCTAATAATCATGGGCTTGACGTTACTACAGTTCTGGCTGGCTCGGCGCTGGGTTCATTACGAGTCGCAGGAGGCATAAATGGCAACGGAAATCAGACCGGCAAGCAATCCCTGGATATTCAGCCGCGTGCCACGACTGGCCCTGAACTATATGATCGCCATCGCGATTGGCATCATCATGATCTTCCCGTTGCTCTGGATGTTCTCGGGCGCATTGAAGACAAAGGAAATGCTGCTCGAAGAAACCGTCATCAATCTGCTCCCGCCGCAGCCATGGCAGTGGCAGAACTTCATCGAAGCCTGGACGGCCCTGGCCTTCACCCGCTTCCTTTTTAACACTCTCGTCATCACCGTGGCCACCATGTTCGGAGGGCTGCTTTCCGCCTCGATGGTGGCATACGGCTTCGCCCGCCTTCGCTTCGTCGGGCGAAACTTCCTCTTCTTCATTGTCTTGGGCACGATGATGGTCCCAATGCAGGTTACTGCGATTCCAACTTTCCTGCTCTTCCACCGCCTGGGATGGCTCAACACCTACCTGCCGCTTATCGTTCCTATGTGGATGGGCGGCGGCGCCTTCTACATCTTCCTGCTGCGCCAGTATATTATGACGATCCCCACTGAACTGGATGACGCTGCCAAGATCGATGGCTGTTCCCCGGTCGGCATCTACCGCCACGTGATCCTGCCCAATATCGGCCCGGCGCTGGCCGCGGCCTCGATCTTCCTCTTCCTCCATTCCTGGAACGATCTGTGGGGTCCGCTGATTTACCTGACCGACGATAACACCTGGACGCTGGCGCGCGGCATGCTGACCTTCAAAAGGACGCTGGCCGAATTCCGCCACGGCGGCGGCCTGCGGCAATACCAGATTCACTGGTTCCTGTCTCTCGGTACCATGACCATGTTGCCAGTGCTGCTCATCTACCTTGTGCTTCAGCGCCATTTCGTCAGCGGCGTTGTAACCTCCGGCTTAAAAGGGTAAACTGTTCCCAGTAGCGTGAAATGATATCGGGCAATCTGCCCGCAAATAGCGAAGCGAGAGCGCATTCAACTACCATGCCACGAGTCTCGCTCCTGGCCGCCACAGTATTGCTCCTGTTTGTTATTTCCTGCGGCGGTCCCGCAGGCGGTGACGCCCTGCCGCCGGATAGCGATATCTCCAGCGCCGAAGAGCAAGATCCAGTCGCGGAAACGTCCTCCGAAGCCGCGGCTCCCGCGCAAGCCACCGAAGAAGCCACCGCTACGGCCCAGCCTACGGTTACGCCTTTACCGACGCCCACAGAGACAGCGGTTCCACTGCCGACATCGACGTCCACCGAGACAGCAGTTCCGACTCCAACGTCAACACCTACGGCAGCCGTAACGATCACCGCTGAACCGCCCCGGCCGACAGCCACGCCGACAGCAAGCGTCACAGATTCGCCTCCGCAGCCGACGCTCACACCGACGCTGACGGCCACCGCCACGGCCACGCATACCCAGGTTCCGGCAGCCGTTTTTGTCCGAAGTCATACCAGTTACGCTTCTGACTCACAACTGGTACTGGTTGGAGAACTCGTGAATGGCGGGGCTTTTGAAGTGTTTGGCGCCCGCGTTCATGCTGAATTCTTCAGTAGCAGCGGCGCATCGATCGCCGTCGCCGAGGGCCTGGCGGTCTTTGGCAAGCTGGAGGCTGAAAGTTCTGCTCCGTTTCGCATGATCGCAGACGTCGATCCCGCCGAAGTGCAGAGCTACGAGTTGACCGTATTCTCTGATGAATTCAGCATCACTGAATATCGGGCGTTGGAAGTGTCGGCAGTTACCCTTGTGGAGCGGGAAGGACGCCTTGCGGTCGTCGGCAGACTTCACAACGGGCACGAAACTGCGCTGACGTCGGTAGTGGTAGCCGTTACGTTCTATGACGAGGCTGGAGAAGTTGTGGACGTAGTCGAACATTCCATGTTCGGGGAAACGATCACGCCCGGCGCCGACCTTCTCTTCGAAATCCCCCTGCCGGGAGCCGGGAGAGCGTACACGAACCTGCGAGTGCAGGCCCAAGGTCAGCTGAGCCTGTTCTGAACTCGGACAGAGACTCACCCTCTTAAGCGGTCCGTCTACAATCCTGAACACGCAACGCCCCTCCGCGCGTGTAAGAACAGCGCAGAGGGGCGTTGTAATACAGTATCAGTTGGCCTGCTTTATCCGTCGGCCTGATCCAGGGCTCCTACCAGAACGCTGACCCGGTTGTCCACCTCAGTGCTTTCCGATACCAGATTCGTCGGATCTACGACAATCTGCAGCGTCCGCACGCCTAGACCCTCCGCTGCCCGGAAAGTCGTGCGCACGGTGACCTCCTCACCGGCGGCCAGGCGCTCTACCGTCTGCGGCGAACCGAGCGGGTTGAGATCGTCGGACTCATCCAGGACGTGGACGCTAAAGCCACCCACGTCACTGCTGCCCTCGTTGCGCACCGTTGCGGCGACAACTACCAGGTCGCCTTCACCGGCGCGCGCCACGTTTACCACGACTTCCTGGGCGTTCAGCGCAAGGTTGGGCCCCCCCACGTCGCTTTCGGTGGCAGATGCTGACGCCACACCGTCCGTTTCCGACCCTTCCGAATTCCCTTGCGCCCCCGAACTGAAGCGGAGTGTGCGCTCGGCGAAATTGTCGTCCTCGTCGGTCTCACTGATTGCGTCGTTGGGGTCGGCGGTCACTCGAATGATGCGATTTCCATCAAGGTCGCTCGTATCGAAGGTCATCACCGCCAGCTCACGCGCACCCGGCTGAATCGGCTCCGATATTGTGAATTCGCCAATTTCGACTGCTTCGTCTTCAGTGGCGTCTTCAAACCTGACCAACACGTTTGCCGCCGCCGTCTGGCCCTGGTTGCGAACAACTGCCGTAATCGTGACCGGGTCTCCGGGTGCGGGTACGGCCGGGAAGAAGCGAATGTTAGAAGGCAGGATCGTCAGGTTCGGCGCCTCATCGGACGCCTGGGAAGCGGTGCGTACCCTCAGAATCTTTTCAACCCTGTTGTTCTCTTCGTCCAGCTCTTCGACCGCATCTTCCGAATCGGCTACCACACGGATCTTGCGTTCGCCCGCCTTGCCTGCGGTGTCGTAGGTTACTGAAACGGTGGTACTGTCATTCGCGCCCAGCTGGTCGACTCGCTGCGGACCGCCTATAGGTCTAGGCACGCGTTCGGTAACGTCCATAAAGCGTACCACGAAACCTCTGGCGTTAGCGTTGCCGCGGTTTGTTATCTTCGCCGATATTGTCGTCTCGCTTCCTTCGACCGGTTCTTCAGGATCGAATTCAACATCGTCTTCGCCCATGTCTATGTCTGCCAGCTGCGGCGGCGAGATAAAGATCCCTCGCGTTGCCTGGTTGTCCCGCTCATTCATTTCGGCAATAACATTGTTGGGATCGACGACCACGCGAATCTGGCGGCTTCCAGTTTCACCGGTGTCCGTAAAGGAAACCTCTATCGTACCGCCGCCGCCAGCCGGAACTGCATCCAGCAGCTGTTCCGTGCCGACCGGTACCGACCCGCCGCCGGTTACGTCCAGTACCTGCACGATCACATCATGGGCCGTTTCGGTGCCGTTGTTGAGCACCGTGGCCGAGACAGTCACCACATCGTGAATCTCCGGTGACTGTGGAACAAACTTGATGTTGCCCGACAGCATCGCCAGGTTCGGCGCCATCGCGGCCTGCACAGGCAAGGTAACCACCGTCTGATTGTCTTCTTTACTGCTTTCACGGATGAAGTTGTTCGGATCGACAACCACGCGGATGCGGCGATCGCCCGGTCTGTCCAGAGTGTCATATATGATGGGTACCGTGGCACTCGAGCCTGCCGCCAGGTAGCCAATGACGTGCGGCTGACCAATCGGCACGACCCCTGCTTCCGTCACGTCAAGGAACTGAACCACCACATCAGCAGCATCCTCGGCGCCGTCATTGAGGACGATCGCTCGGACCAGCACGCGGTCGCCTTCGGTCGGGGACGCCGGATTGAAGCCCACATTGCGGGGTTGCACAATCAGATTCGGCGCAGCCCGTTCCAACACCGCCACCGACTTGCTGGCCGTGTTATCGCTTTCACTGCTTTCCTCGATATAGTTGCCGGGATCGGCCGTCACCCGGAGTCGGCGAGAACCCTCCCTGTCGGTCGTGTCGTAGACGACGCCCACGGCTGCGCTGCCTCCGGGCGGGATCAACGAGATCGACTGCGCCGCCCCTACCGGGACCGCGGGCCGTTCCGTGGCATCCATGAACTGAACATCCACGTCGCGTGCCGGCGCGCTGCCGTGATTCACGATCACCGCGGTCAGAATAATCTTCTGCCCTTCGCGGGGCGACTTCGGTGTTGTGGCAACATTGCTGCTCTTGATAGCCAGATTCGGGAGCGGCTGCGACGCCATCTTCAGCGCAGCGGACGCTCTGTTGTCGGTTTCCTTCGTTTCCGTAATATAGTTGTTGGGATCGACGATCACCTGAATTGTCGGCGAGTCTTTGCCGGCCGTATCGTAGATGACCTGGGCAACACCGCTACTTCCGGCCGGTATCCGATCGATTACCTGAGGTTCGCCGATCGGCACACCTTGCCCACTGCCTTCCACGAACTGCACGATAACTTCACTGGCGTCGCCGCCGCCTTCGTTCAGCACCGTAGCGTTAATCGTAACCTGATCGCCGTCTACCGGCCTGCTGGGATGGAAGCCGACGTTGCTTGAATCAATTACCAGGTTTGGAATCACAGGCGGGTTGATCGTAACCGCGGCCTCGGCCTGATTGTCCGTCTCGTCAGACTCGGAGATGAGATTTCTACGGTCGGCCACGACGCGGATCTTGCGTTCACCGGCCTTGCCACGGCTGTCCAGAACCGATTCCACGATCCCGCTGCTGCCAGCGGGTATCGAAGCAATCAACTGACCCTGACCGATCGGCACTGCCTCATCGTCGGTCACGTCCAGGAACTGGACATCGACCTCACCAACATCCTCACCGCCCTGGTTGACAACTACCGCGCGCACACGAATCTCGTCGCCCGAGTTCGGATGCGTGGGAGTGAAGCTGATGTTGGCGGCATGCACCGACAGATTGGGCGAAGCTCCCGCAGTGATGACCAACGTCTTGCTGGCACTGTTGTCGGTTTCATCGCTCTCGGGAATGATCGACAGACTGTCAACACTGGCTCTGATGCGTCGCTCACCTGCGCGCCCAGCCGTCTTGAGGATCACGCTTGCGATGGCGCTGTCGCCGGCGGCAACGGAGGGCAACGTCTGTATATCGCCGATCGGACTCAGGCGGCCACCGGTCACGTCCGTGAAATGAACTTGCACGTTCTCGGCAGCGGCAGCGCCGTTGTTCACTACGGTCAGCGAGACGATTACGTCGGTACCGGCCGAAGTCGCGGGCGGATTGAAACCAATGTTATCGGAGATCGCCACCAGGTTGGGCATCGGCGCGGTACCAACTTCCAGACTGCGCGTGCCCCGATTGTCGATTTCGTCCGTTTCATCTATAAAGTTGCCCGGATCGGCTACGACCCGCACCTTGTACGTGCCTGCGGCGTCCGGAATCGTGAACTTCACTGTCACCACACCGCTGCCGCCCACTGCGATCCTGTCCAACTCCTGCGCCTCTCCGATTGGCGTCGGGCGCCCTGCACTCACATCTTCAAACTGTACGACAACATTCCTGGCAACTACGTCGCCATCGTTGCGCACGACCGCCAGGATCGTGACTGTCTCGCCTACACGGGGATTGGCCGGACTGAAACCGATATTCTCAGCCAGTACCACCAGGTTGGGCATCGGCTCAGGTTGGAGGGTCAACAGGCGACTGGCCGTATTGTCCTCTTCGTTCGATTCTCGGATCCGATTGTTGGCATCCACCAGCACCTGAATCTTTCGGTTTCCTATTGGTCTGTCGGCCGAGATTGATTCTGTGATGGTCACGGCAGCTGTGCCGCTGCTGCCAACGCCGATTTCCGAAATCGTCTGTTCGCTGCCCAAGAGCCGGGCTTCGCCACTGGAGATGTCGAAGAACTGCACCGATACATGCTCGGCCGGCGCAGAACCGTTGTTGCCGACAACTGCCCTTAACGTTACTTCTTCTCCACTTACCGGCTGGTCGGGGAATATGGCTATGTTGTTACTATGGATGAACAGATTCGGCGCCGGTGCGCTGCCTACATTCAGGGAAGCGCTGGCTTCGTTGTCCTCTTCACTGACCTCTCGGATAAAGTTGCCAGGATCGGCAACCACCTGAACAGTTCGAGAGCCTTGTCCACCCGCTGCCTTATATTGCGCGACAGCTACTGCCGACGTACCGGGCTCTATGACCTCTATAACCTGCTGCTCGCCCACAGGTTTCACGCTGTTGCCGGTCACATCCACAAACTGCACATTCACGTTCTCTGCTCGTGCGCTTCCTGTGTTCAGGATCGTCGCGTAGATGGTCACCGGTGTGCCGGCAGCCACTTCGGTAGCGCTGAAGCCGATATTTTCGGCCACAACTACCAGGTTCGGGGCAGGACCGTGC
The DNA here is from genome assembly GCA_965116395.1 of Caldilineaceae bacterium. Taxonomy (GTDB): domain Bacteria; phylum Chloroflexota; class Anaerolineae; order Caldilineales; family Caldilineaceae; genus Bin5. The sequence continues at coordinate 775,806 of OZ220684.1, read as the reverse complement.
TCCACACTCAGCGTGGCCGTGGCGCTATTGTCGCTTTCACTGGATTCGGCTATCAGGTTATGCGGATCCACCTGCACCTGAATCTTCTGGTCGCCGCTGCGGTTGGACGTATCGAATCGAATCGAAGCCACACCGCTGCTGCCGGGGGCAATCGCTGGAATGACCTGCAGTGCCGCGATCGGCGCGGCAGGACTTCTGTTGGCGTCCAGGAACTGTACCTGCACATCCTGCACTTCGGAATTGCCCGCGTTCAGAATCGTCGCGTAGATTGTGACTTCGTCACCTTGCACCGGGTTGGACGGGGCGATACCGATATTGTCGGTTGAAAGCTCCAGGTTCGGTTCTGCGTCCGCCTGCAGCGCCAGGGTCTTCCTTGCAGTATTGTCAGTCTCGTCCAGCTCAGTAATGAAGTTGTCCGGATCTGCCGTGACCGTGAAACTCGGATCGCCCGAAGTCGAGCCGGAATCATAGGTAACGCTTGCCACTGCGCTGCTGCCGGCGGGAATACTGTCGATCACCTGGTTCAAGGCGACGGGCGTGGTTCTGCCCTCCCTGAACTGGATAATAACGCTTGTCGCGTCCGCGGTTCCGTTGTTGACTATCGTTGCCAGGATCGTGACCTGCGCACCGAGCTGCGGTGAGGCCGGGTCGAAGCCAATGTTGTCTGCATCAACGTACAGGTTCGGCGCGGGCGCTTCGGCGACGTCCAGAATTCTGCTAGCCGCATTGTCCGCTTCGTTGCGCTCGGAAACGAAGTTGTTGGGATCTATGACCATGCGGACAGTGCGTTCGCCGCCCTTGTCCTCGGTGTCGTACTGCACCTGGACCACGCCGCTGCCTCCAACCGGAATCTCAGCAATCGTTTGGGGCAGGCCGATCGGTACTGCCGCGTCCTCGTCGGTGACATCTACAAACTGTACCGTGACCGCACGGGCATCGGCGTTCCCGTTGTTGAGGACCGTCCCGTGGATGGTTGTGGTTTCGCCCGCGTACGGCTCGGCAGGGTTGAAGCCAATATTTATCGACTGGGCAAACAGGTTGGGCAGGAGTTGCCTCTCGCCGGGCAGCTGCAGCTTGGCAGTCAGAACCTGGACATCGTCGATATACCAGCCTTCGTTATCGTTAAACCTTTCGTCTACGGTATCAATCCAGAACCGAACCTGGATCGAGCCGCTTTCTTTCACAGCCTCGCTGAGGTCAACGTCTCGTCGCGCCCAGCGTCCATCTGTGCCGTGAGACTCAAAGACCGTTCGCCACGTCGTTCCATCAGTGGAAATCTGCACCCGTGTGCGGTCATAGCGGATGTTACTTTGCAGCTCACTCCACTCGTAGAAGGTTAGCAAGGCGTCGTCGGCGCCGGCGATGTCGATAACGCCGGTTGTGATCCTGCCCTCATTCTCCTTGCCTGTATCGTAATCCCGCTGTCTCTCCCGACCGTAGTACCAGGATGTTTCCGGACTGTTAAAGCGGAGACTGGAGAGATGCCACAGGCTGTCGTCGGCGTCTTCGATAGTCCATTTGCCGGCGCCGCTTTCCATGTCGTCCTCAAAGACGATCGTCCCCGCACTGGTTCGGGCAATGACAATGTTGGAGAGATCGGATACGTTGCCTACATTGTCAGCTACCCGCAGCGCAAAGTAGTACGTTGTGTCCGGTTCCAGCCCCTTCACTTCCAGTGTTTCTCTTGTTCCGGAGGCGCCTGGGATCGGAACCGTTTCCACACGCTGGGCGGAATCCCAAGTGGCGTTTGATATCGGCGCTGTGTCGTACCTGACATCGTAGGCAGTCGACTGCCCGGTGAATCCGTCATCACCCGTGGCCGTCCAGGCGAGAAGGATCTTGGTCAAAAGTATTCCTGATGGTGACAGGTCCGTAACTGTCGCCGGCGGCGTCGAGTCCTTTTCCATCGAGTTGAACAGGTTCAGGCGCCCGTTTGTCAACGTTTTCTTTGACTGGGGCGGCAGTGGATCGACGCCAGACAGGATGCGCTGCTTAACCTGCTCGTTGTTCAATCCCTCAAATTCCGACCAGATCAGCGCGGCCGCGCCTGTAACGTAGGGGGCCGACATCGAAGTGCCGCTCGTGGCCCCATAGCCGGAAGGCAGGCACATGGGACAGCGCCCGTCCGGAATGGTTGAAAGAATATTTACACCGGGGGCGGCCAGGTCGACCCAATCTTCGCCCCAACTGGAGAAACCTGCATAGATATCATCGTGGTCAGTTGCGGCCACGGCAATAATGTTGTCCAGGTCGTAGGCGGCCGGGTAGAGCTTGCGATTGGAGTTGGAATTGCCTGCGGAACAGATATGAAGCGGCGAATCGACTCGCCCCATTGCTTCTCTCAGAGCGGCAGAAGCTCCACCACCGCCCCAGCTGCTATTTGTAACCAGGATGTTTATTTTCTGTTTATTGCGAAGGTCATGGATGTAGTTAAAGCATTTGACGGCGTTGGATGTCGTGCCGGAACCAAATGCCGAGATGAACTTGCAGCCGAGGATCTTTGCATTCCAACTGACGCCGACCACACCCTTCCTGTTGTTGCCCGCCGCGGCGGCAATACCGGCCACATGCGTGCCGTGACCGTAGTCATCGAGCAGCTTGCCACTGTTGTTGATTGCATTTATGCCGTGGAAATCATCTATATAGCCGTTGCCGTCGTCATCCACACCGTTCTCTACGCATTTTCCAACGCCCCCCGGACACTCCTTCGGATTCGTCCACAGGTTGGCCTGGAAATCTTCGTGTTCAATATGGATTCCGGTATCGATTACTGCGATTACTACATCTTCCGAGCCGGTGCCTATCTCCCAGGCTTCCAGCGCGTCGATATCGGCGTCGGCAGTGCCTCCGGTCTGACCAGTATTGTGCAGCCCCCAAAGATTCTCGAACAGTGGGTCCGAAGGCGGCGTCTCATTTATTTGCAGCAGGTAGTTCGGCTCGGCATAGGCGACTCGCTCGTCCCCTTCCAACACCTCAATGAGACTTTCGTCCACATCTACCGGCACGCCCGCAAGTCGCAGCCCCTGATCCGCGTCCAGGAGATTGTTGTCCAAATTGTCCTTTTCCGACAATCCGTATTCGGCGTAAAAATCAGAGATCTGCTCCCGCGTCACCGTCTTCTTGAAGCGGATGAGCACCTGTCCTGGCACATACTCCGCGACTTCCTCATCTTGGAGGAACGCCATCTTGACCCCGTCCTCTCCATTGCTGGAAAGGTCCATTTCGCCGGAGCGAAGGTTCGAGTCGAGAATGGTCGCAAGCCGTTCGCCGGACAGAAAGAGGCCGGCGGCCAGGCAAAGGACAAGGAACAGGCCAACAAGGAAAATCCGTTTCATATCCGATTTATCTCCGTAATTGCAGCGTTCATGCAAGTAAGTCAGTGGATCGAAGTCAAAAAGTATGAAAAATGAATGCTAACGGTCCGATTATGTTGACACATATACCCCGAATGATCAAATGTATAGCGTCGCGCCGGATGACGAAACGTGATCATGCCTTGACTGGCTAAATATGTCTGGCAGTTCTGGGGGGTGGCAAACCGTGCGAAGAGAAAGGCAGGTAAGAAGCAACCGTCACGAACTATCGACCTCCTCCGGGCTTATCTGCCCGTTCCATTGGATCCTCTGCGCGCCGGCGTAGACGTTTAACCGTTCTTCGCGCAAGAAACCGACCAGCGTGACGCCGAAGCGCCGGGCTACGTCTACCGCCAGGTGACTTGGCGCGGACACGGCGCAAACGACCGGCAGCCCCGCTACCGTCGACTTCTGCAAAATCTCGTAGGAAGCACGGCCGCTGACCAACAGTATACAGTCATGCAAAGGCAGCTTGCGCTGCATAAACGCCCAGCCGATCACCTTGTCGACGGCGTTATGGCGGCCCACATCTTCGCGCAGGCACATGAGCGTGCCGCTTGCGTCGAATAGACCGGCGGCGTGGAGCCCGCCCGTTGCTTCAAAAAGTCCCTGTGCAGCGCGCAGTTTTTGGGGCAGTGCAGTCAGTAACGACGGGCTGACCGCCGGTCCTGCCGGCAGCACCGGGCAATCGCGCATCGCGATGGCGTCGAGACTGGCCTTTCCGCAGACGCCGCACGCGCTTGTCGTATAAAAATGGCGTTCGAGGGTCGCCAACTCCGGCAGGCTTGTAAGGCGCAGACCGACGTTTACGATGTTGTAGCGCTGGTCCGCATCGACATCGGCGTCCACGCAGTAGGTTATGCCGCTCACCATTGCTGGCTCGCTGATGATGCCCTCGTTATGCAGGAACCCGGCCGCCAGCTCGAAGTCGCTGCCCGGCGTGCGCATCGTCACCGCGACCGTCTGCGTTTCGCCCGCAGCCTGCAAGCGAATCTCCAGCGGCTCTTCCGCCGCCAGCTGGTCATCGCGGACTCTGTGCCGCCCGCTCTCCACGACCGTAACGCGGGTGCGCACTTTGCTACCAACTCGAGGAATCATTTGGTTTCACCGCAGAAAGCTGCTGATGAGTACTTGCTCATGACACTGTTGCGTCTTGGCGTTTCTACTCGATTCAAATGAATATTGCTATGTTGCGTCAAAAGCAACGCGGAATAGCTTCGTACTTTGAATTACTTACCAAACCGCATTGGAGGATGCGAGACTAAGCTTCCGTACCACTTATCGCTTCCGAGGGTGTTTGCGTGGGAACTACCTCAGATCCTCTAGTGAATTGTTCCCGATCCAGAGTAACCAAAGTCGCACCATATTTGTGTGCCACTGCCACGTACACCGAATCGCTACCACGCAGTCGGTGTCTGGCGGCAACATTCACTGTGAGTTCAGTAAGGCTTTCATCTAGTGGAACAAGAGACAGATTAGCCAGATTCCGAATACCGTCAGAGAAATCTAGAGCCATCTCTTCATCCCGATAGATCCGCGAAACAGTTGCTGCCAGTTCTGGCAAGAGCAATGTTGGTTCAATGAGAGAAACGCGTAATGCCTGTAGTCGTTCCAGCAGGTAATGACTCTCCTTATGGTCAGTCTCGTAACTGTTGAATGCGCTTACAAAAACGCTCGCATCGATTGTGTACAATTCAGACATCAGAATTATCGACGCATTTCGGAAAGAGCTTCTATCAGGCTCTTCTTTGGACGGGGCAAAAGGGCCATCTTTTCCCTTATCTTTTCTAACTCAGCCCAGGAATCCTGTTCTTTTTCCCGAGCAACATCGCCATTTTCCTCCAAAGGAAGCAGAACACCCACCGGCTTGCCCCGGTAGGTTATCGTATAGCTGACCCGTTCCTCTCGCACCTTGCGCATGATTTCTGAAGCGTGAGTCTTCAATTCTCTAACGCCAATTGCGCGCATGAAATGCCTCCGGCTTGGTCATTCTTGTAGCTATCGTGTATCCGGCAAAAAAGAATAGTCAATGACGACGTCGTAAGATTAGCCGCTGCGTTCTGCAGCCCTCATTCAACTCAGTCCGCGGCCAGCGGCACTCTCTCTCCAATCGGCTCAACCAAAACCGGACAAACTTTCAGCTCTGCCGTCTGCGTAATCGGATCATATCCGGAGCCGGTCAGCACGTTGATGGGCACGTCGGCAAATGAGAAACTGGCGAACACTGTCCCTTGCGGAGAGCGCCTCGTCGTCTCAACCCGCACGTCCACCGCGCCGCGGCGGCTGCTCATTCTGGCCCAGCCGCCGTCGTGCAGTCCGTAGCGGGCGGCATCGCTCGGATGCACCTCCAGCGTCTCCTCCGGCAGGAGCTGGTTGATGCCCTCCGATCTTCCCGTCTGCGTGCGCGTGTGATAACTCTCCAGCCGCCGCCCGGTTGTGAGCCACAGCGGGTAGGCCTCGTCAATTGTTTCGGCCGGATCGCGGTAGTCGGTGAAGCTGAACTTGCCGCGGCCGTTGATGAATTCATCTTCGTGCAGGCGCGGGGTGCCCGGATGCCCCCGGTAGGGGATCGGCCACTGGTACTGGCCGCCGTCCGCCAGTTCCCAGTCGATGCCGTTGTAAATAGGCGCCAGCTCGCATAGTTCATCGAAAATAGGCACGGGCGAACTGTAGTCCAGTCCGCGCATACCCATTCGTTGCGCGATCTGGCCGATGATCCACCAGTCCGGCTTGGCTTCGCCCGGCGGATCCACAGCCTTGCGCACGCGCTGAATGCGCCGCTCGGTATTGACGAAATGGCCGTCGGTCTCGGCCCAGGAGGTGGCAGGCAGCACCACATCCGCCAGGTCTGCGGTCTCGGTCAAGAAGATGTCGATCACGACGAGATGCTCCAGGCTCTTCAGCGCATGGATGCAGTGCTCCTGATCGGGGTCGGAGACGACCGTGTTTTCGCCGTCAATCAGCATCGCAAAGACGGTGTCGCCGCACTGGTCCAGCGCCGTCACCTTGGTGATACCCTTTTCCAGGTCGACCTTGCGGCCGTAGGCCTTCTCAAATTTTTCCTGATTGGCCGCATCGTCCACAGGTTGGAAGCCGGCGTAGTTGTTGGGCAGCGCGCCGCTGTCGCCGGCCCCCTGGATGTTGTTCTGGCCGCGCATTGGGTTGACGCCGGTGCCTTCGCGGCCGAAATTGCCGGTCAAGAGCGCCAGATTACACAGGCTCTGCACATTTTCCACGCCGCAGATGTGCTCAGTAATTCCCAGCGTGTAGTAGATCGCGCCCTTGTCGGTGGAGCCGTACAGAATAGCGGCCTCCTCGATCAAAGCGGCCGGCACGCCGGTGATGCTCTCCGCCCACTGCGGCGTCTTTTCCTGCAGATGATCGACCAGCTGGTCATAGCCCTCGGTTCGGGTGGCGATAAACTCCTGATCGGCCAAGTTCTCGCGCACGATCACGTGCGCCATCCCCAGCAGCAGCGCGGTATCGCTGCCCACCCGGATCGGCAGATAGATGTCGGCCATCTCCGCCAGGCGGATGCGCCTCGGATCGGCTACGATCATCTTGGCGCCGCGCGCCAGCGCCTTTTTCAGCCGCGTGGCCGCCACCGGGTGCGCTTCCGTCATATTCGTGCCGATGCAGAATATTACATCCGGCTTTTCCATGTCCGCCAGCGGATTGGACATGGCCCCGCGTCCGATTGTTGCCGCCAGACCGGCGACTGTCGGGGCGTGTCAAGCCCGGCTACAGTTATCAATATAGTTGGTGCCGAACCCCACGCGGATGAACTTCTGCATCATGTAGTTGGCTTCGCTGGGCGTGCGCCCGGAGGCGACACCGTACACGGCGTGCCGCCCGTGTTTTTTCAGCACATCCATGAAACCCTGCGCGGCCCGTTGCAGCGCTTCATCCCAACTCGCCTGCTGGAGCTGGCCGTGCGCGTCGCGCACGAGCGGGTGGGTCAGCCGGTCCGGATGGTGGACGTAGTCGTAGGCGAACTGGCCCTTGACACACAGCGCGCCCTCATTGGCCGGGCCGTCGAAGGCCGGGTGCACCGCGATGATGCGGTTGTCGCGGGTCACCAGGTCCAGCGAGCAACCAACGCCGCAGTACCCGCAGATTGTCCGGGTTGTCTTTGTCTCAGATGCAGTTGTGTTCATCAGTAAGTCCTTTAGAGGAGGAAAGCGCCATTTCGACAAAGCGCCACTCACATGCTACCTTCCGCCGCGGTCAATTTGCTACTCGGCGAAGCGCAGCGCTTTCTTGTCGGCGAGCGCGCCGGTGGGGCAGGTCTGCACACACTGGCCGCAGAAGGTGCAGGCCGAGTCCTGCAAATGGCCGCCGAACTCGACTGTAATCTGCGTTGCAAAGCCGCGGTTGGCGACGCTGATCGCGTAGTCGCCCTCCTGCTCGGCGCAGACGCGAACACAGCGGTAGCAGGAGATGCAGAGGTCGTAATCCCGCAGAATAAACGGGTTGCCGTCGTCGGGGCGGCTGCTGCCCGACTGCGCGCCTTCAAAACGGCCGCGGCCGGCGTCGTAGCGTTGCACAAGCGTTCCCAGCTCCTGCGAAGCATGACCCCGCAGCGCGTCCACAGTAACCTCGCGGTTCTCCGAGGCAACCAGTTCAAGCAAAGTACGCCGCAGCCCTTCGACGTGCGCCGAGGCGGTCGTTACTTCCATACCCGCTTCCGCCTTTGTGGTGCAGGAAGCCACAGGCACCTGCTGCCCTGTCACCTCAACCACGCACAGCCGGCAGCTGCCAAAGGCATCCAGACGCGGGTCATAACAGAGCGTCGGGACGGCCTTGCCGGCGCGCACCGCCACCTCATAGACTGTTTCGCCGGGCGTGAAAGCAACCTGCTCCCCGTCCAGTGTCAACGTAGGCAGCGGCTGGGACTCATTCACCGATTGCATAAAGTGTTTTCCGTAACTGGGCTTTCATCAGGTTATAGCCATCGATATGCTGCGCGGCTGTGCTTGGCAGGCTCTGACCATCATATATTGATACCCTTATCGCGTAACTCCTCTTTGGCCTGTTCCCATGGAATAGGCGCCTCGCCACGCAGACGCGAAGCCTCAATCTCGGCTATGTCTTCAATATCCTCCAGCAGTTCCAACAGTGATTGCCAAGAAGGGTATTCGAGCAACACCGCCTTCTTACGGCCTTCAGCATCGACTACGAACGCAGCTTTCTCAACGATTGCTTTGAGTTCTTCGCTTACGCCTACCACGTGAATATCCCGCCTGCTCTGACTCAGTCCCGAAACTCCGCGACCTGCTCGGGAAAGTTCCTCAGCAAGCTATCGCTGACAAAGCCGGCCGCGATGCCAAGTCCACACGCGCTCAGCTCCAGGACCTCGCCGATGTCGCTGATCTCCCGCTGCCAGTCTTCAAGGTCGTCGGGGCCGCCGCCGGAAAGGCGTTCCAACAGGCGCTGCGTCCCGATGCGGCAGGGGAAACATTTGCCGCAGCTTTCGTGGGCGAAAAACTCCATTGCCTGGCGGGCGGTGTCCACAATATCGCGGCTGTCGTCAAAGACCATCACCCCGGCCGCGCCCAGCATCGCGCCCGCCGCCCGGATACTCGGTTCGTCGAGCGTGACCGACTCCAGCGCCTCGCTCGCGAGGAAGCCGCCGGACAGCCCGGCCATCGTCGCGGCTTGGAAAGTCCGCCCCGGCAGCGGTCCGCCGGCCCAATCGTAGAGCAGCGTCCGCAGCGGCAATCCAAAAGGAACTTCATAGTTGCCCGGTCGCTGCACATCGCCGGAGAGGCTGATTACCTTGGTGCCTGCATGGTCGCCCAGGCCCAGGCCCTGATACCATTCAGCGCCCCGTCGCAGAATCTGCGGGACCGCGCACAGTGTTTCCACGTTGTTGACGGCGGTGGGTAAGTCGTCAAAGCCGTTCGTGGTGGGATAGGGCGGGCGGTTGCGGGGGAAAGGGTGCTTGCCTTCCAGGCTGTTGAGCAGCGAACCCTCTTCACCGCAGATGTAGGCGCCTGCGCCCCGCCGCAGATACAGCCGGAAGGTGAAGCCGCTGCCGAGGATGTCCTCCCCCAGCAGCCCGGCCTCTTCGGCATCTTCGATGGCGCTTTCCAGTCGGGCGTTTGTTTCCGGGTATTCGTAGCGCAGGTAGAGGAATCCGCGGTCGGCACCGGTTGCGTAGCCTGCCAGCGTCATTCCCTCGATCACAGCAAAGGGGTCATGGTCCATCAAGGCGCGGTCTTTGAAGCAGCCGGGTTCGCCTTCATCAGCGTTGCAGACAATGCTCTTGGGTTCGCCTGGGGCCTCGCGTACGAACTGCCACTTCATACCTGTTGGGAATCCGGCGCCGCCGCGGCCTGCCAGTTTCGATTCCTTGAGCACGTCGATCACATCGGTCGGACTCTGCTCCTGCACAGCCCGCGTCAGAGCTTCGTAACCGCCGCTGCGCCGGTAGCCGTCCAGACTTTCCCGGTCCGGTTCGCGGATAGCGGCGAAGACACATTCCTCGCGCCCGCCGGGGTTGGGCACCGGCACAGGTGAAGAGATGCGCCGTTGCAGCGTGTGAAACGGCGCATTGGCTACGAATGTTTCATGGCCGATCAGGACAGGCACCGGGTCGTCACAGCGGCCGGAACAGGGCATCTCCTCGGCTCCGTCCAGGCTTTCCACGATTTCCAGCGCGCCGCGCTGGCAGCAGACGGGCCCCGTGCAGACGCGCGGCCGCTGCAGACCGCCCTCCGCGCGTGAGAAATGGTGATAGAAGGTGACAGTACCGTACAGGTCGGCCAGGGGGATGCGCAGCTCCTTGCCGATCGCCTCCATTGCTCCAGCGCCGATGAATCCGTCGCGATTGTGAAAGGCGTGGAGGACCGGCAGCAGCGGCGCGGGTTCGTCGCGATAGCGCCCGATGAGGGCCCGATCGGTCTCTGGGACGACGATGTTTTCGGTATACCCGTCCGATCTTTGTTCTTGTCTTGTCATGGCCTGTTGTGTTGAATCACGTCGGCGATCACATGGAAAGTGCGTTAAATTCTACCAGTTCATCGCCGTTATCCCAACTGCTACACGTGATCACCTCCGGTCGAACGTAACTAAGCGCCGCCTTTGGACCAGCCCGCGCAGGGCACCCACTAGGGGCTCCTGTACCGAATGTCGTCTTTATCCGGCCAATGACCGGCCCTTGAGTCGCCACAGACCGTTTGAATTTACGGCCGCGCACTATGGGTTGCACGGTTCTTGGTGAATCGTCTTGCGATGTGGGCGCACAAAGGAGGGCCGAAGGCCCAACCGCCCAAAAAGCGATGAGGGAGTGGAGAGGAGTTAGGAGAGAGACCACTTTGTTTCTGCATGCTTGATGGGGTCGAAGTGCGTAGTTTATGCGAATGCCAATCTGCTTCCCACGTGCGTAGTGACGGCGTAGCGGAGCGCGTCGTAGGTGTCGTCGCCGCCGATGCCCTCTTCGTTTATGTTCACTTTGAGCACGTCTTCGGGGTTTTTGGGGTCGTTCTGCAGGTTGGGCAGGCATTCGATGAGGCGGCGGCAGCGGTTGAAGATGAAGAGGGAAGGGGGGATGCCTACGTCGGCGTTGCCAAGGCGGGTGCGGACTTCGTTGGCACCCTGGATGCGGTCGGTTTCGGCTTTAGTGAAAGAGAGACCCTCATCGTTATAGTGGTCGGCTACGGTCCATTCTGATCTTTGCGCGAAGATATCGGGACCGGAAAATACGTACCACAGAGTTTCACGGGACGCGCCGTTTCTTTCGACCATTGCCTTGACGGCTTCAGCGTGCTGTTGGGGCAACCAGCCAGCCTGGACGTGTTCATCTATGACGTAGAGGTTGTCGTCGCCGTCTTCGGCGAGCAGGAGGAAGACGGTTGGGTGTTTGTAACCGTAGTCCATACCCATGAAGCAGTGCCATTCGGGCGGAATCGGGAAGGGTTCGATGACGTGTTCTTCGTAGCGGAAGTTGTCGAGGAACTGGCCGGCGGCGATTTCCCAGTCGCCGTAGCGGTGGGCGCGCAGTTTCCAGCCGGAATTTTCTTCGAGTTTGCGGCGGTAGTCGGGGTCGATGACGATGTTGTCTTCGATGGTGGCGGGGATGAAGCGGGTGTCGGTTTCCCGCTTGTTGCGAAAGGGGTCGACGAAGCGGTTTTTGTACCAGACGTGGCCGATGCCGCCGGGGTTGGCGGTGGTGTAGATGCGGGGGCGGAAGTCTTTGCTGGTGCGGTTGGAGTCGCGCAGGGCGCGGTATTTGGTATCGGAGAGGGTGGTGGCTTCTTCGACGAGGATGACGTCGTATTCGAGGCCGAGGTACTGGTCGACGTCGTTTTCGTTGCGGAAGTGGCCGATGACGATGCGGGAGCCGTTGGGGAAGGTGACGAGGCCTTCGGAGCGGATGTAGCGGTGCGGGACTCTTTTCAAGACTACGCGGCGGAGGTCGTCGGACTGTTCGCGGGCCTGTTTGGCGGAGAGGCGGAGGTAGAGTGCTTTGAGGCCGGGGATGCGGCGGCAGTCGTCGAGGGCGAGCTGGGCGAAGGAGGCGTGGGATTTGCCGGGCCCGCGGGCGCCGCCGAAGCCGATCTGGGTGGGGCCGTCGGGGCGGTCGCAGAGGCGGGCGGCTGCGTGGAATTCGAGCTGTTTGCGTTGGGGGACGTAGCCGGCGGCGATAAAGTTTTCGAGTTGTTCGGGCGAGAAGTTGAGCGGGCGCGCGGCTTTTCCGAGACCGTCAAGTATATGTTTTTTTGGTTTACTCTTCATCGGCGTTGTAGAGGTGGAGGACTTTCTTTGATTCTTCGTCGAGGACCGGCCAGTCGCTGGAAGCGGGGAGTTGGTCGGTGTCCTGGGTTGATTGTAGTTCGCGGCGTTGGAGTTCGGACGCGGTTCTGAGGTAACCGCGCAGGGAAGGGAGGAGGGCGCGGGCCTCCTCTTTGGTCAGGTTGGTCAAGTCGGCAGTGTCGAAGATGACGGAGATGGCTTCGAAGATTTTGGTATTAAGGCGTCGGTTGCGTTGGCGGGCTTCGGCTACACGTGCGGCCTCGAAAGCGGCTTTTTCTTCGCGGTTGGCCCGGTCGTAGGCTATGGCGCGTTCTTCCCAGCGCCATTCTTTGGCCCGCTTGCTGGCAGTACTGGAGAGTTTGCTGTTGCTGCCGCCCGTCCAAATACGATAGGCAGCTGTGGGTGTGCGAGACGGGCCCAACCCGAGGTAGATTTCGAAGCGGTTGTACCAATTGGGCGGTTCATCCGGCTGTTGCTCCCAAGCTTTGGGAGAGTTATCATTTGTCATTTCTTTAGTATAGCGCATATGAACGGCGTTCTTGGGCAATAGCGGAAAAGTCGGGTCAAGTCGGGTCAAGTAGGTGTATGTCGGGTAAAAGCGGGCGAAATAAATTTTCTTGAGCCGACTTTTTTTGCATTTTTCACGTCAAGAGCAATGAAGTGCGCCAAGAATTCCGGTCGGGGGACGCGGCCGGCGGAAACGAAGTTTCTTAGCAGATGTGGCGCACAGCCGAGAGATTGCGGGGCTCTTTCAAGACCGGCAATTTTATGCGTTGTCAGGTTTTTCTTCATTGGGGTTATACGGGTTAAGGAGTTCTTCTGCCTCACTGTCCAAGTCCGGCCAGCCGAAAGTCGGTGGTCGTTGCTTGGGCGAGTGATGCGGCTGCAGATTGAGGGCTTAGACAGTGCGGAAAGCCTTGGGAGCGGACTATTCTTTGCGGTTGGTCAGGTCGTAGGCGATGGCGCGTTCTGTCCAGCGCCATTCGGCGGCTTGCTTGCCGGCGGTGGCAGAGGGGTACTCTTGCTGTTCGCCGACAGGCCAGGTGCAGATTCGTGGGTGCGGGACGGGTCTAAGGTGAGATAGGTTTGAAAGCGGTTGTACCAATTGGGCGATCTGTTGGAGTAAGGTTGACACTGTTGAGGGAAGATATATTTTATCATGTGTTAAGTGTAGCACATATGATCGGGATTTTCAAGGGGTTTTGAGAAATTGGGGTCAATTGGGGGTGGGTTCTTATCTTTGGGGCGCTGCATTTGGTGTGTTGGGGTGATGTTGGGTCTGTATGAGGGGGTTGATTTGCGGTTGTGGGGAGGTTTTCGGCGTTATTGCTGGCTTGGGGGTATGAGTGGTGAGGTGGGTGACGGGGCCGTGGTGGGAATTCAAGGGGAAGATGCCAACTCGAAGCGGACGCCGAGCTGACGGAGCATGTCGAAGGTGTTTCGTTTCAGACCGGTGAGGCTGTAGGCTTCCCGATACAAGAGTCGCCCTTCCGCGGCTGCCCTCACGATCGCGCTTGCGAAACGAGGACCAATGCGCCACCTCTGTGTGTTCCAGAAATTCCCACTGGACCTTGTGGTGGCTTGTCCTTTCCCTTGCCCCTTGTTCCTTTCGTAGAAGTCAAAGAAGGTGTCGCGTTCGATTAATTCAAGGTCGAGAAGGCGGCGGGCGGCGACGATGGCGCTGACTTTGAATTGGAGGGCGATCTTCTGAAATGCGTTTTTCTGATTCTGGACGGTAACCCAGTAGGCGCGCAGTTCTTCTGCGGGCACCAAGAATTCGGCGGCGGTCCGGTTGCAGAATTGTTCGGTTGCGTTATCTGCAGGCATCAGCTTGTCGAAAGCGGACAGTCCGGTTTCACCGACAAACAGATGCGCCAGTTCGTGCGCCAGGGTGAAGGTCTGAGCGGCGATGAAATACGCGCTGTTGACGAAAACAAGGGGGGCGTACTCGTCCACAAGTGCGAATCCGAGAAACTCTTTCGGATCGAGTTTGCGACTGTTGCTGTTGCCGACGACGCCGTTAAAGACGACAAGGATGCCGGCCTGGTCGACCCGGCTGCGCAGGAAACTCAGCGCTTCGCGCCAGCTTTTCTGTTCTTCAGCCCAGCCTGCGTTCAGCCCGAGGGCATCGCGCATGTCCGCGGCGACTTTGGTGTGGTCGTCGCGCTGGCTGTAGGCGCCGACGAAGGGGAGGGGATCTGCTTCGTTTTCGATGAGGTCGTCGCGCATCCAAGCCTGGCGGCGCTGCATCTGATAGATTGTGTCGAGAAGATTAGGGCTTGGACGCCTGGGCGGGCCGCCGCCGCGGGTACGGAAATCGTGGATCGGCAGGCTGTCGTCGGGGGGAGCCTGCAGGTAGAGGTAGCCAAGAGGCGTGTAGGTCCTGGCGGCGAGTCTATCTGCCTGGGCGATGCTGATTTTGCCGGACTGCTCCCACTCGGTGACACGGTCCGGTTTGATTTTCAACCCTTCGGCCAGCTCTTCGGGGGTGAGGTTGACGCGTTCGCGCGCCCACCGCAGTACGGTTGGTTCGAGCGTGATTTGAAGGCGTCTGCTGGGGGCGGTTTGGGTCATCGATGGATTGAGGGCGTAGGGTTGGTGCTTGCCACTGTTCGGCATGATGCCAGGCTATTCGGTTGGCACAGTATACCCCATCGTTATTTCAGCGCCATTTGGCGGCTTGTATGCTGACGATGGAGGAAGGAGGTACGCTTGCTGTTTGCCTGCAAGCCAAGAGCAGATTCGAGGGAATAGGAGCGGTTGTACCAATTGGGCGATCTGTTGGGATGAGGTTGAGAGTGTTTGGAGGAGGTATAGTCTGTCATGTGTTAAGTGTAGCACATATGGTCGGGGCTTTCAAGGTGGGTCGAAAAATTTGGGTCAAAGTGGGTGGACTTTTTTCTTGGGGCGCTGTATTTGGTTTGTTTTGGCGTCCGTTGGTTCTGTTTGAGGGGGTTGATTTGCGGCTGTGGTGATGTTTACGCGGCTGTTGCGGGTTTAGGGTTAGGGGCAGAGAGGTGGGTGTTGGGGGCGTGGGGAGTGGTGGGGTTTTGTGCGTGGGACAGTGCTCAGTCGCGGTCATCTAGGCTGTGCGCTTCGACCCTGTCCTATCCATCTGCCAATCTTTGCAGTACGGTTTTTGCCGACCTAGCCGGGGGCCAGGCTAGCGAAGACGAAAAGCAGTTTGAGATTTACGTAGGTGGGAGAGAATTGCTACTACCGGGAGCCTGCCTCGCTTTCTTTGGTGAGCCCAGACCTAAGACCTCCTCCAATAGATCAAATACGACGCGGAAGTGTTGGAAGTCTTCGACAGTCCCATTCTCACAAAGCCAACTGCAAAGATTGGCTTTTTCATTCCGATTTATGGTCCATTCTTCGGGAACATTAAGGCAGTCTCCTCGCTCTATTTTCGAGTGTGCCGGTGTCACGTCGATGAAGGCATATTTGTAGTCTCTTGCATTTTGCAACGTGACTTTACTAAAGAGGTTTTCGATACCTTTTTCCAATGGGTGGTCCTCTTGTTTAGGAAGAGACCGCTTGTACACCATCCCTTTTGAGTCAGAATTCAGCTTATCGCAATCGTAACAAAGGATGATTTTCTGTGGTGCCACTTCAGAAAGTTTCGAATTATAGTGCCTATAGATCTTATCTAAGCCACCGAAGCCTTCGCTATCACACAACTGAATTTCAGAAAGGGTATCCTGTAGTTCCAGTAACTCGGCAGCCTTCTGAATGTATTCAATGTCTGTCTTGCCTTCGACAAAAACGATAGGCTTTTGGAAATCGTCAATTGCCTTCCGGATGTCCTTTGAGAACTGTCTTGTTTCAGCGAAATACCTGTAAGCGCTGCCGAATTCGCTAAACTCTTCAGGAGTGATCTGCCGCCCAAGAGGTAGTCGATATAGGGCAAACCCATCCTCCCCGAAAGTTCTTTCCATACCTAGGACAAAGAGAGGTGAATGTGTCGTAACAATGAACTGTACCTTTGGGAACATTTGTATCAGACTAGGGAGTATTTGGAACTGGTGATCAGCATGCAAGTGCAGGTCAATCTCATCTACTATAACAATACCTCGAATGTCCTCCATGTGCTCTAGATATGCGTTGCTTAAGTCACAGTCCCTCAGAATCGATAGGAATAGGTTGAGCAGGGAAGTTTCGCCACTGGACAGTTGAAAGATGTTCGGGACAACCCGTTCCGATTTTTTCATTAGTGTCACAGTTCTTGCATGTCGGCGCCCTATCCCTAATGGGGCACTTTGGATTCTCGTTATTCTTTCGATTATTCGAAGTGCGAATTTCATAATGTTCGTCGCATTTCCTTCAAATCCCGCGAAAACAGGGACCGAGACTTGCCGATTGTTATTCTGGTCAGGAAGAGGGATATCTTGTGTCCGAATCTCAAAAGCAGAACGGTCATAAATCACCTCGAATAGCCAATTCTGAATGTCGGAAAGCGGTGAATAGTTGATCACTTTACGATTCGTATACCCTTGGATATGTTTGAGATCCATGTAATGGGCTTTGGCGTTTAGGTTCTCTTGGTTCAACCAAGCTGGCTCCTCAAACCGATTTGGAGGGAAGTAGAGAACGCAGTTATTCGAGAATGCAAACTCGATATCTTTATTTCTAGAAGAGGAGAATGAAAAGTAGTGGTCGTTTTCTTCAGGTTTCATCCTATCCCAAAGTCCTTGAGCTATCGTATCTGACATACCCGGAGGTGGGTCAGAATAATCCTGTTTTCGACTTTGCAGCACTATTTCTCCTAAGCTCAATTTATCTTCAAAATCCACCCTCGCGTAACAAAACGTTTCCCCAATCTTGATGTAAGAAGGACTCCGAACCTTATACACTTTACCGACTTCTACCTCAGGCGTTTCTGGATATGCTATCGCCTGGCCTGTAAGAAGACCACTTACAATATGCGACAAAAGGATACTCTTGCCCGAACCATTAGCGCCAACCAGTAAGACCGGTCGTGGCGCATCACCATTGAATGGAAAGGAAATGTCAAGTCTGTCTATCGGACCACAATTAATCAACTGAACTGTCTTGGCATACATTGCAGTTCGCCCTGGGTAGTTATGGCAAATGTTGGACCATACTTGTTATGTCTATTGTGGCACATCCGTTCCGTCCTGTCCAGTTCTTAGCCACTTATGACCACTGCAGATGAGGCCTTGAACCATGGTGCTCGCATCACCTAGAGTAACGTACTTGTGTAATCAGCCCCCTTATAAGCCTGAGGTAGTGGGCCCACAGCGGCCGTGAAATCAAAGCGGACGATGGGGAAGGTGTCGAGGACGCATGCGTCGTCGTGGCCGAGGCCGAGGCCGTCGATGGTGGCTTGAATGTTGGCTGGGGGCAGGCAGGCGTGTGCCGCTGTTGATTGTCGACGATTGAACTGGCGATCCACGAGCTGGGTGCTCCGCTCCATTATACACCTTAGCTTGTGGTCCAGTTTTTGTGGCCCACTTCACTGGGATAGCGGTGATATATTCGCGGTTATTGCGGGGGTCGGGCTTATGGGGGTGAGGTGGGTGATGGGGGCGCGGGGAGTGATGGGGGTTGAAGTTGCTGGGCCGGGCCAAGTTGCGAGCTTGGTGCTGGGAGCTTCATAAGGGGTGTGTCGGTTTCAAGTTGGAATTGGGTTGGCGCGATTCTCTCCTGTTAATTGGATAGCCAACCAATTTTCTTGCTGCCTTCGGGGGCCTCTAGCGATTAATGGAGCTTGCAGGCTGCCATGTGGCGGTGTCGATTCTTGACCGTTGCTTTGGCTCGCCTTGTTCCTAGTGATTTGCAGTGAAATGCGCCTAAGCTGGTAGTCCAGTTTTGAGGTCATACTTGGGAACTATTGTGACTATGTCTCTGGCTAAGGTAGTTTCATACACTCTTCACTTGAGAGCATCAACCAAACTCGTGCAAAAAGCGAGAACTGACAGTGAGATGTATAAGGAAATGCAATTCTCAAAGTGCCTATTTCTTCAGAAGAGAATTTATTGTCTTGAATGCGCAACCCCAATTGTCAAGTACAAGATCGCTTAATTCACTCTTTAGTTCTCCTGAGTGTTCTAGAAAGTGTTGAGCAGGGCGATAGTGGTTAAAACTTGCACTATTTGGGAGCGGATCGCTTTTGAGATGTTCCTCTAGTCTCTTCAAAACCAACTTCCCCGAGGGAAGATCACGCTCACTTATTGTGGCGCCGTAAGTTTCGTTCACCAACTTCAAATAGAACTCAGGATCGAACATATCTTCTACATCTGCTTCTCTTTGTGGAAGAAAATCTGCATAAGTGAGGATTTTCTTTTTGGTCAGAAGCCTTTCTTTGTACAAGTTTCCAATCTTTTGCTCATCCCTTTTGTGTTTGTCTACAAAGACTACAACATTCAAGTTGCCTTGGGCACCTATAAGGGCAACAAAGGTTGGCACATTAGTTACGCCTCCGACTGGTGTAATCACCCAATCGCTATGAAGCCCTTCTTCTCCCTTTTCTTGAAGAATACCCGAAACAATCTGGATGTACATGAGATCCGAAACGCCTTCTACAACAAGACAATTCGGACCAACGAAAAGGTTCTGGTAGATTTCGTAACCGAGAGCTCCTTGCAATGGAAACAGGGTATCATTTGTTGCTTTACGAGTCTCGGACAGTACTTCTGTGCCAACTTTATTGGCTTGGCCTCCCCCCTGCCGTTCCATGCCCATATCTTGAACTATGCGCGCGCGATCCAGATTATGGGGGTCAACCATGAAAGGGGAGTGAGTAGTATATATAACTTGGTGATGTGGTATGAGTTCTTTGTCTATATAACGCAAAAGGTCCTCTTGGGCTTTTGCATGAAGAGAAAGCCCAGGTTCGTCTAAGAGCAATATGATGTCTTGCCCTTCTCCGCGAAGATTCGAATACCACGCCAGGAAGGAGAAGAACCAGACGAAGCCACGAGAGCGGGATTCTATAGGCAGTTCAACGTGATTCCTTGTGTTGACTACTAGGCCCCATATGTTCAATCCGTCTCTCATGCCTTCGGGATCGTTACCGAGCCCGACTCGAATATCGAATTTCATTCGTAGGTTTTTATTCTGTGACCAGTACGGCAATATCATCGCAGAAAGTGCACTTTCCGCTGCTGAGATTTCCGCAGTAAGTGTTTGAGTGTGGTCGGACTCCAAGAGATCATCGAGTTCAAGCCCTGCTAGTTCAATAAGGCCAATGAGTGGGTAATCGGATTTCAACAGTGTTTCATTTCTAACTCTGTCAACGAGTGCGTTAAGGTTATCCTGCCCCCGCATTAAGTAATACTCATCAAAGTAGAGAAACTTTGGAATTCGTTTCTTGAGAACATGTTGATAAATGTAGTCAGAGAAACTACTGTCAAGTATCTTACCAATTCCTTGGTGAAGTGCGAGTACTGCTTCTGTTTCACTAAATTCAGATAGAGCATCGCTCACTTGGATCAGCATTTCCTGTTCGAGAAGAATCTTATATTCTTCTACAGGTAAATTAGCATCTGCAATTAGGTGTCTAAGAATAGCATCCTCATCAATGTCCAAACCATAAACTGTAATTCCATTTGAGTAGCTTTTTGAAATTGTTAGCACTGGTTCCTGGACAGTGAAACAATTCTCCCCAAATGCTTCTTCTACTGCTTCAATATCGGATTTCTCAAGGGCGTAAGTCGCCTTGACAGCTTCTTCATGCTTCTTATCTTCCCTTTCAACTTGCCTTCTGTATTGAGCAACAGATTGGCGCGGGTAGTCCATCCTTACGTCAAAATCCCCATCCTCACTATTGAGAGGATTAAGCTTATGCAGTGCTTGCAGCAGTGCTGTCTTTCCTGACTCATTCTTACCTACCAAGCAGGTTACGTCGTCAATATCGAATTCTGTGGAATCCCAAATGCTTCTAAATCTTGTAACTCTAACTTTTATGAGCCTCATTTTTTTCTCCTATTGTGAAGGGGGCTTTCACTGCGCAATCAAAGTAACACACTGGGCAAGACTTACCCCAAAACTGGTGTATTCCTCACCAGCAATCGCATAACCCTGCGCGCATTCAACACTAAGTCTAAATCCATTCGACTTCTTTCGGCTCTAACGACAAATGTCGTCCGACTCAATGGCGCTGCATAGAGGGAGATATGGTGAGCCCAATCGTTGGAGCACAAGATTGGAAAAAAATGATGCATCCAGGCGAATGTGGTCGGCTTCAATCAGAGTACGAGGTGCTCTTCAGCCAATATGCGACATTTGAGGCCTTGAAGTGATCTGTCTTGGTTGTCGAAGTCGAAGATTGCGGATAATCCGGTTTGCAGCTGCACACTGTGTCGTACTGGTGGAGAGATGTGTTCTCGGATTTGACGCTGCGCGATAAGCGTTCGCGGAAGACGTTGTCGAGGGCGCGGCCGCGGCGGTCGATGCTGGCTTGGATGTTGGCTGCGTGCAGGCAGGCTTGTGCCGCCGTTGATTCTTGACCATTGGGCCGGCGCTCCACGAGTTGGGTGATTAGGTCCATTATACAATAAGTCTCGCGGGCCAGTTTCTGGGGTCCACTTCAGCGCTGGGAGGGGCTCGAGGAAAGTTGTCGAGGTTTCGTCAACGGAGTCGAGCCCACGAAGAGGGCACCCACAAGGGGTGCCCCTACGGATGGATAGCGAGGGCGTGGACACAGGGGGAGGGCACCCACAAGGGGTGCCCCTACGGGGACTGGCGGCGGGAAGGTGGGGGGGCGCTGTGGTATACTTCCGGGGATGATTCAGACCGCTTACGCTCACTTTGCTGGGACTATACTTTCGACCAGGCCGCTGGTCCGGCGCGGGGCTATCGGGCTGCTGGTGGCTGCGGGCGCTGTGACGATAACCCTCCTGATCGGAGTGGCAGGGCCGCTCATCGCACTGGTGCTGGCGCTGGCTATCGTGGGCGCTACGCTCATCCTCATGGACACGCACTGGGGCTATGTGGCGCTGGTTGGCGTTGTCTTTGTTCTGCCCTTCGCCAGTTTGCCGTTTCGCCTCGGCTTTAAACCGACTTTTCTGGATGCCGCGCTGGGCGCGCTCGTCTTTGTTTGGGCGCTCAAGCTGGTGGCAGGGAGGCCGGCGTTTACCCTTGCGCGCTCGGCCCGGAATCCGCAGGCGACGCGGGCTCGCCAGTTTCAGATTTCGCCGATCGGGCTGCTGATCGGGCTGTTCATGCTGATGGCCATTTTCAGCTTTGTCTACGGCATGGCCCACAGCCGGCCTACTACCACCATCATCCGCCGCTTTGGCGAGATTCTACTGGGCATCGGCCTCTTCTTTGTCGTCATTAACACGGTTCGCTCGCAGAGAGAGCTGAATTGGGTGGTGCGCTGGCTGTTTTTGGCGGCGTGGGCGTGCGCGGCAATTGCAGTGCTCTTTTACGTCATTCCCGAAACATGGACCGTCAGAGTGCTCAATCAACTGGCACGGTTCGACTACCCCAGCGGCTTTGGCGCGCTGCGCTGGATCGAAGATGACCCCAACGGCACCATGCGGGCAATCGGAACAGCGGTCGACCCCAATGTGCTGGGCGGCATGATGATCCTGGCCGCAGCAATGGTCGGGCCGCAGCTGTTGTCCCCGCGGCCTCTCTTCCCCAGATGGCTGGTTGTCCTGATTTTCGCCACGGTCGTGCTCGCACTCTACTTGACCTACAGCCGGTCTGCCCTGTTTGGCATGGTGGCAGCGCTTTCTGTACCGGCAGTGCTGAAATATCGGCGTCTGCTGCCGATCGGAATTGTAATGGGACTGCTTCTTCTTCTCTTGCCGCAGACCCAGGACTATGTTGCCCGGCTGGTGGAAGGGCTCGCCGGCGAGGACGTGGCTACACAGATGCGCTTCGGCGAGTACAAAGACGCCCTGATACTGATCCGCCGCTATCCGGTTTTCGGCGTCGGGTTCTCGGGCGTGCCCGACATCGACATCTACCTTGGCGTCAGTATGTTTTACCTTACGCTGGCTGAGAACATGGGCATCATGGGTCTGGTGATATTCGTGGCAGTGATGATTGGTTTTTTCAGCATGTTCATTACTACCTGGCGGGCCGGGGTCGCACCCGAACGGGAAGCGTTACTCCTGGGTTTCGGCGGCGCGATCCTTGGCGCTCTTGTCAGCGGTATTGCCGATCACTACTGGTTCAACCTTACGTATCCGCATATGACGGTTCTGTTCTGGATGTTTGCCGGCATGACCGTCGCTACCATTCTGGTCGAAAGGGAATCCAATCCCGTTTCTTAGCAGTGCTTTGTTGCATATCTGGCTTAGTAGTTACGCTTTTAGTTTTTAGTGGAACACCAGTCGTCAGTGGAACAGCGGAGATTAGTGGTCGATGGTCGGTGGGTTTAGGCGGCAAGCGGGGGAGGAGACACCGTTCGCCAGACACGACGCTGGGGAAGAGCACACACGGTCGGTGAGGGATGGTTTTGTAGGGGGGCGTTGCGGGGGCGCAGCCCCTGCACAAGGGAGGGCCGAAGGCCCGACCGCCCATATACAAAGAGAGAATATAGAGACGTGAGTGAAACACCTGCCACGTCTGCGTCTGGGGTGGCATTGGCTGAACAGTTAGCTTTGTCTTACTATTAACGTCTGTCACTGGGCAAAGAAACGCAAGAGTGAGGCTGCATGAAGAGAGCGTCGAAGGGTCTCCACAGCGAAACTAACGATCTGGGCAAGGTCCGTGTCGATCCGGTACCGGCGGCGGCGTCCGATCCAACGGCGGCCGCCCGTGAACCTGTCGACTCGACCGGGGCACTGCCGGGCAATGTAGTTGACCTGCACCCCTTGCCGGTGGTGGTCGACAACAATGGCCCGGGCCAGCTTACGCGCGGCCGCAGACCGGCCTGGCTGCGCGTGCGTTCAGCCGACACGCCCAAATTCCGGGAGCTCAAACAGCTGTTCCGGGGCAAGAGTCTGAACACTGTCTGCGAAGAGGCAATGTGCCCCAACATCGGCGAATGCTGGGGCAGGGGTACCGCTACTTTTCTGCTGATGGGGGATACGTGCACGCGCTCCTGCGGCTTCTGCAAGATCAAGACCGGCCGACCGGATATCCTCGACCCGGAGGAGCCGCGTCGCATCGGCGAGAGCGTCCAGGCCATGAACTTGCAACACACTGTGTTGACAAGCGTCAATCGCGATGAGCAGGCGGACGGCGGCGCCTGGGTCTTCGCCGAAAGCATTTATTGGATCCGGCGGCTGCAGCCGGGCTGCACGGTCGAAGTTCTGATTCCCGACTTCAAGGGAGACTGGCCCGCCCTCCAAACTGTGATGGATGCCAAGCCCGAAATCCTCAATCACAATACCGAGACTGTCGACCGCCTCTATAAGACGGTCCGGCCGCAGGCCCGTTACACCCGTTCAATGGAACTCCTGCAGCGGGCCAAGCAGATGGATCCGCTGGCGCTTACTAAATCGGGGATCATGGTCGGGCTGGGCGAGACCTGGGAGGAGATTCTGGTGGTGATGGACGACCTGCGGGCGCACGACGTCGACATCATGACGATCGGCCAGTACCTGCAGCCCAGCCGCTTCCATTTGCCCATCGTTGGCTACTATACGCCAGAGCAGTTCGACCTGCTGCGCGTCGAGGGCGAGCAAAGAGGCTTTCGCTGGATGGAATCCGGCCCGCTGGTGCGCAGCAGCTACCACGCCGACGGCCAGGCCCACCTGAGCCCGCGCGTGGATGCGGGCGCGGTGCAGCAGCCCGTTACCTGAGCCGCTTCGATCAACCGTTCATGTACTGCGTACATTAGGACAGGCGTCTATTCTGGCGCACCCTTCTCCTCGCTCACTTCTCCGACGCCCTCTTCTGCCGGCGCCGCCGGCTGCACGCCAAGTCTCTCATAGGACAAGGCCACGTACTCAGGAGAGATGTCATAGCCGACCCAGTGCCGGCCGGCGTCCTGCGCGGCAATCGCGGTTGTACCGCTGCCGATAAACGGATCCAGCACAACATCATTCGAGTACGTGTACAGCTGGATGCAGCGGGCCGGCAGCTCCACCGGAAACGGCGCGGGATGTCCTGCCTTTTTGGCCGACCCGGCAGGGAACTCCCACACGCTCTTGGTCCACTCCAGAAATTCCTCTCTGCCGATCGTTGGCTGCTTCGTACCGCAATCGGGTTTCCGGCGCGCAAAGTCGCCTTTGGAAAAGACAAGGATGTATTCGTGTACATCCCTCAGCACGGGATTTGACGGCGAGCGCCAGCTGCCCCAGGCGCAGGAAGCGCCCGCGCTGGCCTGTTTGTTCCATATGACCTGGCCGCGCATCAGAAAGCCGACATCGATCATATCGGCTGTTATCATGGCGCTCAGCGGCACATACGGGCGGCGGCCAATGTTGGCGACATTGATGCAGGCTCTTCCGCCATGCACCAGCACCCGATAGGTCTCTCTCCAAACCTCCCGCAGCAGATGCCGGTACTCGTCCGCACTCATGTCCTCGTCATAGTCTTTACCCACATTGTAGGGCGGAGAGGTCACCATCAGATGCACACTGTTGTCGGGCAGCTCGTGCATGGAGGTGCTGCTATGCGTATAGAGGCGGTTCAGCTCTGGGACTGCGTTGTCCGGCGACGGATCTCTTTCAACCGCATCGCCATCTTCATACATCTTCCGGCCATAAAAGGCGCTTGAGTCATGTCCGATTCGAGCGCTGGTTCCGAAAGATTGCATCGTAGACTTGGGCATTGCGGGATTCTCCGTAGGGCGCTCGTTGTACCGCGGCAAGTATGCTCGATTGACGGCTGACAGACTGCTTACGTCAGTGTGAAAGTTCCAGCGGAGTATGTACATCTGGCGGCGAAATGTCAAGTCCCGCCAAATCCCCGCAATCCCGGCCTGCTTCCAAAATGGGCCTGTGGCGGCAGGTCCTGGAAGGCTGGACTGACTTTCGTTGCCTACCGGTCTTGATGCCAACAATGTGGACAGTCTTACTTCGGTAACGCTGGCTGCTCTGTTCTGCGGCTAGGAGAGGCCCCGGCCGATCGGCCGGATCGGCTAAGAACATTCGTAACTACTAAGCCACAGCAGTTGACCAGCCAGTCATCCCTGGAACCATGCAGGCTCCTGGTGACGCAACTGGTGAACAGCCGCGGCCATGCTAGCCAGCCGACAGGTTGCGAAGAATGCACACGGTCGGAACTGCAGTTTTTAGTAGTCAGTTTTTAGTTTTCAGTGGAACACCAGTCGTCAGTGGAACACCGGAGATTAGCGGACGATGGTCGGTGGGTTGAGGAGGCGAGTGGGGGAGGAGACACTGTTGGCTAGATTCGCTGCTGGAATGAGCACACACGGTCGGTGAGGGATGGTTTTGTAGGGGGGCGCGGAACTGCAGGGGTCAGGGGGCAGGGGTCGGGGGTCAGGGGGCTGAGACAGCACGTGGAGGGGTAGACTCCGTTCGCCAGACACGATGCCGGGGAAGAGCACACACGGTCGGTAAGGGATGGTTTTGGAGGGGGGCGTTGCGGGGGCGCAGCCCCTGCACAAGGGAGGGCCGAAGGCCCGACCGCCCAAAATACAACAATGAGGGGAGAGAGAACACCTCTGCTCGCCTCGTTCAGGGTTGTGAATCAGTTGCGGCTGAGTAGTTACGAACATTCATATAAACGGTCGCTCCCGCGCTACACATAAAGCGCGCGAAATTATGCTTTCTGTATTTACAACGGGTATCATAAGCAAAACCCGTCAGGACGCTGGCAAGGCCGGCAGCAAGAGACCGCTCCGGCCCGCCCAGCGTAGAACGTCACAGCCAGACCATTCCAGGAGGCGAAATGGCTCGACAGGATTACTTCAACGCACGCGATACGCTCCACACGCGCTCCGGGCCGGTGACCATCTACCGACTCGATGCTCTGGAGAAGGTCTCCTCAGCCAACGTGAACCGGCTGCCCTTCTCGATCAAAGTGCTGTTGGAAGCGGCTCTGCGTCAGGCCGAGGGCTTCGAGATCACCCGCGAAGCGATTGAAACTATCGCCAATTGGGGGCCGGATACCGCCGGCAAAGTTGAAATTCCATTCAAGCCGGCGCGGGTTATCCTGCAGGACTTTACCGGCGTGCCCAGCGTCGTCGACCTCGCCGCGCTGCGCAGCGCGATGGCCCGCATGGGCGGGGACGCCAACAAGATCAACCCGGTTGTGCCGGTCGACCTTGTCATCGACCACTCCGTGCAGGTCGATCGGTTCGGATCGGCCGCGGCGCTCTTATTCAACGCCGAGCGCGAGTTCGAGCGCAATCGCGAGCGTTATGAGTTTCTCAAATGGGGTCAGCGCGCCTTCGACAACTTCCGTGTTGTGCCGCCGGCCACCGGCATCGTCCATCAGGTGAACCTGGAGTATCTGGCAAGCGTCGTGCAGACCTCTCCTGACGGTGACGCGGCCGCGCCCGAGGCTTATCCCGACTCCCTCGTGGGCACGGACTCTCATACCACCATGATCAACGGGCTCGGCGTCCTTGGCTGGGGTGTCGGCGGCATTGAGGCCGAGGCGGTCATGTTGGGCCAGCCGATCTACATGCTGATGCCGGACGTCGTCGGCTTCAAGTTGACGGGCGCATTGCCGGAAGGCGCAACCGCCACCGACCTCGTGCTGCGGGCGACCGAAATGCTGCGGCAGCAGGGTGTCGTCGGCAAGTTCGTCGAATATTTCGGACCCGGTCTGGGCCAGTTGAGCCTGGCGGATCGCGCGACTCTTGCCAACATGTCACCCGAATACGGCGCAACGATGGGATTCTTCCCGGTTGATAAGGAGACGTTGCGCTATCTTGAAAACACAGGCCGCGACCCGGAAGCGATCGATCTGGTTGAACGCTACTGCAAGGAGCAGGGCCTCTTCCATACCGAAGGCGCGCCCGACCCGGTATTTGGCGAGACCCTTGAACTCGACATGGATACAGTGCGACCCAGCCTGGCCGGTCCGAAACGGCCCCAGGATCGCATCGCTCTGTCGGACATGAAAGCGAAGTGGGGAGGGATGCTCTCGGCGCCTGTCGGCCCGCAGGGCTTTGGTCTCGAGAGCGCGGAACTGGACAACCGCGCCCAGGTCAACTTCAAGGGCACGGACTTCCCCTTGGAGCATGGCGACGTAGTGATCGCCGCCATCACCTCCTGCACCAATACCAGCAATCCTTCGGTAATGATCGGCGCCGGCCTGCTCGCCAAGAAGGCCGTGGAACGCGGTCTGGACGTGAAACCGTGGGTCAAGACCAGCCTTGCCCCCGGATCGAAGGTCGTGACCAGCTACTTGGAGGCGAGTGGTCTGATTCCCTATCTGCAGGCCCTGAACTTTCATACCGTCGGCTACGGCTGCACCACCTGCATCGGCAACAGCGGGCCCCTGCCGCAACCGATCCGCGACGCGATCCACGACTCCGATCTGGTGGCGGCCTCGGTTCTGAGCGGCAACCGCAACTTCGAAGGCCGTATCGGCCCCGATGTTCGCGCCAACTTCCTGGCCTCGCCGCCGCTTGTCGTCGCCTACGCTATCGCCGGCACCGTCAACATCGACCTGGACAATGATCCCCTGGGATACGACCCCACGGGCGAGCCTGTCTTTTTGCGCGATGTATGGCCCAGCCAGGAGGAGATTCAGGCCGAAATCAACCGCAGTCTCAAGCCGGACCTGTTCCGCCAGCAGTACGGCAACGTTTTCACCGGCAATGAAGAATGGAACGCAGTGCCGATCTCCGGTGGCGACCTATACGCCTGGAGTGCCGACAGCACGTATATTCAGGAGCCTTCTTTCTTCCAGGATATGGGCACTGATTTGCCGCCGGTGCAACCGATCGTCGGCGCACGCGTGCTGGCGGTCATGCCGGACAGCACTACCACCGACCACATCAGCCCCGCGGGCGCCATCGCGCCGGACAGCCCGGCAGGACGCTTCCTGACCGAGAAGGGCATTCCCCGCTCGGAATGGAACAGCTACGGCAGCAGGCGAGGCAATCACGAAGTAATGATGCGGGGCACTTTCGCCAACATTCGCATCAAGAACCAGATGCTCGACGGCGTCGAAGGCGGCTATACCGCCTATATTCCCGCCAGCGGGCAGATTACCGATGCCTCCGGCACGCCTACCGAAATGGCCATCTGGGATGCAGCTGCCCAATACCAGCAGGAGGGCACGCCCCTGATCATTCTTGCTGGCAAGGAGTATGGCACAGGCTCCAGCCGCGACTGGGCCGCCAAAGGACCGTGGCTGCAGGGCGTAAAGGCCGTGATTGCCGAGAGCTTCGAGCGGATCCATCGCTCCAATCTTGTCGGCATGGGCATCCTCCCTTTGCAGTTTAACGACGGTCAGAATATGGAGTCTCTGGACCTCAGCGGCTTCGAAACATTCGATATACTGGGCCTGACCGAAGAGATGGTACCAAACCAGGAGTATACGGTTCGCGTCACCCGTGAACGAGGAATAGTGACAGAATTCCGCGCCACCAGCCGGCTGGATACGCCTGTTGAAGTGAACTATTACAAGAATGGCGGGATTCTGCACACCGTCCTGCGGCGTCTCGTCAAGGAAGACTGAAAAAAGGAAATATTCCCCATGGCTGTACGCACTGAAGGAAAACAGGAACGCTATCAACTGTCGGGCTGGGACCTCTCGGCCCTCGTGCCGCCCGATCCCGAGGCCAATGGGTCCGGCATACCTACCCCTTCCACCGCCGCGATTGAAGAGATGCTGGCGCAGGTCGAGCAGAAGGTCACTGCCTTCGAGTCGCTGCGAGAGGTGCTCTCAGAGAAGATGGAGCCGGCCCAGTTAGTCGACGCGATGCGACAGTACGAAGAGATCTCCGAACTGGTCTACCGCCTCGGAGCGTACGGCAGTCTCTGGTTCTCGTCTGACACACAGTCGCCCGACGCTCTCACCTACACCAACCGCATGCAGCAGTTTATGGCGGAAGTGCAGAACCGTATGCTCTTCTTCAGCCTGTGGTGGAAGGCCCTGGATGACGAGCACGCCGAAGCCATGCTTCCGGATGCCGAAAACTACGCCGACTACAGGCATTACCTGGAGACTATGCGTCTTTCCAAGCCCTTTATGCTGGAGGAAGTTGCCGAAAGCGTCATAAACCTGAAAGATACAAATGGGAGCGACGCAATCGTCACCATCTACTCGATGTTGACCAACCGGCTCGAGTTCGAACTGGAGGTGGATGGCGAGGTGAAGCGGATGACCCGCGAGGAGGTGATGACCTACGCCTACTCCACTGACCCCGACATGCGGGCCGCCGCCTACCAGTCTATCTATAAGGTCTACAAGGAAGAGGCTCCGATTCTGGCGCAGATTTATATCAATCTGATGCAGGACTGGCACAACGAGAACGTCACGCTGCGCAGCTACGATTCACCAATTGCTGTGCGCAATCTCAGAAACGACGTCCCTTACGGGGCTGTCGAGGCCCTGTTGGAAGTCTCCCGCCGCAATGCGCCTCTCTTCCAGCGTTATTTCTCACTCAAAGCCAAGTGGCTGGGCGTGGACAAGCTGCGGCGCTATGATATCTATGCGCCATTGGCCAGTTCGTCGAAAGACATACCCTACGACGATGCGGTCGAGCAAGTCCTCGATACATTCAAGAACTTTGATCTCGATTTCGCCGCCAAAGCCCAGCGCGTTTTCGACGACAACCATGTCGACAGCGAGGTTCGCAAGGGCAAGAGAGCCGGCGCCTTTTGCGCTACTGTTCTGCCGAGCATCACTCCCTACGTGCTGCTGAACTATACCAACAAGGTGCGAGACGTGGCCACGATCGCCCATGAATTGGGCCATGCCGTCCACAGCATGATGGCGGAGGAACACTCCGTCCTGACACAACACTCCACTCTGCCCCTGGCCGAAACAGCCTCGGTCTTCGCCGAGATGGTGATGAACGAACAGCTGCTCGCCGAGGAGAAGGACCCACTGGTCCGGCGCGAGATTCTGGCTGCCAGCGTTGACGACATCTACGCCACCGTGTTGCGGCAGGCATTCTTCGTGATCTTTGAGAATACGGCGCATCAGGCGATCCAGGAGAACGCTTCGCCCCAGGACCTGAACCGCCTCTATCTCGAGAATCTGCAGGAACAGTTCGGCGACAGCGTGGAGGTGTCAGACGAATTCCAATATGAATGGATCAGCATCCCCCACATCTACCATACTCCCTTCTACTGTTATGCCTACAGTTTCGGCCAGCTGCTGGTTCTCTCCCTCTACCGGCGCTATCAGCTGGAGGGCGACGCCTTCAAGCCTGGCTATCTGAAATTGCTGGCGCGCGGCGGTTCGGCACGGCCGCAGGAGATTCTGGAAGAAGCGGGCATCGATATGACCGATCCCGATTTCTGGCAGGCGGGCTTCGATGTGATCCGCGAGATGATCGATGACCTGGAAGCAATGACGATTTCCTGACGCACGTCCTGTTGCAAACCAAGAGCCCCATAGAGAAAATCCGAGGCGCCCTCAGACCTGAGGGCGCTGCAGTTTTTAGTTTTCAGTTTTTAGTTTTTAGTGGAACACCAGTCGTCAGGGGAACGGCGGTGATTAGCGGTCGATGGTCGGTGGGTTGAGGCGGCAAGTGGGGGAGGAGACACTGTTGGCTAGATACGCTGCTGGAATGAGGACACACGGTCGGTGAGGGATGGTTTTGTAGGGGGGCGTTGCGGGGGCGCAGCCCCTGCACAAGGGAGGGCGCTTGCGCCCGACCGCCCAGAACTGCAGGGGTCAGGGGTCAGTGATCAGTGGTTAGTGAAAATCGCTTTCGCTCGCCTCTTTCAGGATAGCAGATAAGTTGGGGCTGCGTAGTTTCGTTTTTCGATTGAAGTGGGGACCAGGAAGAAACAGGGGAATCTACGTGGTTGTGCTCACAGCCCTAAGGCGTTGGCGGAAAATGGTCAATCCGCGCTCCTGCTATCCTACCAGGCGCCGGACCTCCAGCACGTTGGGCAGCCGTTCAATCCGTGTCATGATGCGGGTCAATTGGGAGATATTCGATAGCTGCAGGGTCGCGTTGATCAGGGCCATATTGTTCTTCATTCCCGTCACCGCCTCTGCCGACTGCATGTTGATCTTCTCATCTGCCACGAGGCCGGTAACGTCCCGCAACAGGCCGGCGCGGTCGTAGGCCTTGACCTGAATGCTGACCGGGTACATCTCCTCGCTCTTGGCGCCCCACTGCACTTCCACCAGCCGCGCATGGTCCGCACGTCGGATCAGAGATGCAATGTTCGGACAGTTGGTTTTGTGTATGGAAACGCCGCGCCCTTTTGTTACATAGCCGACGATTGGGTCGCCTGGGACAGGGTTACAGCAGCGCGCCGGATGCGCCAGGACGCCGTCCAGACCGGCCACCTGCACACCATCGATCGAGACGGTTCGTTGGGGCGGCCGCTTGATCGGCTGCTCCGGTTCTTCTTCGCTCTGCTGGCTGCGTTCGTATTCGATGACACGCTGGGCAATGGTCTGGCTCGTCACATCGCCGTAACCGATCGCAGCCAGAAAATCGTCCAGGTCGTCAAAACCGCAAGTGCGGGCTACGGAATCGAAAGGCTGGGCCACGCTCAGCCTCTTCAGGTCCTTTTCCAGGATCTGGCGTCCTTGGGCGATGTTTTCGTCCCTCGCCTGTTTGCGGAACCAGGTGCGGATTTTTCCCCGCGCCCGCGTGGTGGCGACATAGCCCATATTGGGGTTGATCCAGTCACGGCTGGGACCGCCCCGCTTGGCCGAAATGACCTCTACCTGGTCACCATTCTGCAGCTGGCATTCCAATGGCACCAGCCGCCCGTTCACTTTTGCGCCGCGGCAGCGGTGTCCCAGCTCTGTGTGAACGCGGTAGGCGAAGTCGATCGGCGTGGAGCTGCTGGGCAGATCGATCACATCTCCGCGCGGCGTAAAGACGTAGACCCGATCCTGGAACACGTCCGTCTTCATCCCGCTGACGAACTCCTGGGCATCGGTCACGTCCTGCCGCCATTCCATCAGCTGGCGAATCCAGGCGATCTTGTTGTCCAGGTAGTGATTGGGCTGTTTGTTCTCCTTATAGCGCCAGTGGGCGGCGATGCCGAACTCGGCTACCTGGTGCATCTGGTGCGTCCGGATCTGCACTTCCATCGGCCTGCCATTTGAGCCGACTACAGCTGTGTGCAGGCTGCGATACAGATTGTCCTTCGGATTGGCGATGTAGTCGTCGAATTCGCCGGGTATAGGACGCCAGCGGCTATGGACTACGCCCAATGTCGCGTAGCAGTCGGCTATCGAATTGACGATAATGCGGAAGCCGTGGATATCATAGATCTGTTCAAACGGCACATCCTTGCGCCGCATTTTTCGATAGATGCCGTAGATATGCTTGGGACGCCCGTTAATCTCCGCCTTGATGCCAGCCTCAATCAGCGCCTTCGCCAGCGTCTCGCGGGTTTCATCCATCCAACTGACCCGCTCGGCCCGCTTCTGGTCCATCGCCCGCGACAGATTGCGATATGTTACCGGCTCGAGATAGCGGAAACTGAGGTCCTCCAACTCCCACTTTATCTGCCAGATTCCCAGTCGATTGGCCAGCGGCGCGAAGATCTCCAACGTCTCGCGGGCAATGCGGCGGCGCTTGTGTTCCGGGTGGCCTTCCACTGTCCGCATATTGTGGACCCGGTCTGACAGCTTGATGAGCACCACCCGGATGTCCTCGACCATGGCCAGGAACATCTTTCGCAGGCTTTCCGCCTTCTCATCGGCAACGCTGTGGCGCATATTGCTCAACTCTTTGATGCGATTGAGCTTGGTAACGCCGTCGACTAATTCGGCAACATCCAGGTTAAAGTTCTTTTGCAGATATTCGATTGTGTAGACTGAATCTTCCACCACGTCGTGCAGAAGGGCAGCCGCCAGCGTGTCTGCGTCCAGCTGCAGTTCCGACAGAATCTTCGTAACTTCGATTGGGTGCAGGATGAAAGGCTCGCCGGTCATGCGCGCCTGTTCACGATGGGCGTCGCTTGCGACCAGGTAGGCGCGCAGAATCCTTAACCTCTCGTCCGCGCTGAAACTGAGAGGCAGACTCGTGTACAATTCTTCGAGCGCTTTGATTTCGTGAAGATTCAGCAGCGGCTGAAGGAACAACTTGCCGCCGCTGACAGGGGGGATGGCCTCAAGCGGAATGCTCCGCAGAAGCGGGCTATCCGTAGGCAGGCCGTTTTTCTCTGTGTTTGTAAGGTTGGGCAGGTCGCTGGGGTCCGCAGCAGTGAGGTCCGGCGCCAGTTCAGTGCCAGCCATTGTTATGTCTTTCGGCTACGTCCTTTCAGAGTTTTCAATGTTATTTGACCAAGTTTTTCTCTTCCTCTTCAAGTCGGCCTGCATTATAGCAGGGAATAGACTAGTCCCGCAATGCCTTAATTTAATGCCCATTTATGCCGTTAGCCAGCCGCCCGACTGTGGCTATTTCCCCTAATTACACTGGAAATACACCGATCGGGCCTGCAACCCGGCGGCCTGTCGGCCCCAGAATCCTCAAGAAAATGCTATGACACGAATTCCGTGCAAAACACCTACGACCCGGCTATGAAGCGACGCGCGTCGTCAGACCAGCCAGCGCGAGGCCAGGCTCTCCGTTAACTTTCGCCGCGGCTTGCTGGCTTGGTTCTCGGGATCGGGCACCCGGGCACCACAACTGCTGCCGTTCAACCCAAAAAGCCCGCCACCAGTTTCTGAATGGCAGGGCGCGGATTTTCGATTGTGTCGAACCAGTGGATGTCGGGGATGCGTCGGAACCAGGTGTACTGGTGGCGAACGAAACGGTGGGTTTCGATCTGGATGCGCTCTACCGCTGCCGCCAGCGTGATGTCTCCATGCAGATAGGCGGCAATCTCCTGGTAGCCCAGGCTGGAGAGGGCTGGCAGATTTGCCGAATAGCCAGCAGCCAGCAGCGAGGCCATTTCCTCCACCAGACCGGCCTCTACCATGTCGTGAACGCGCTGGTCGATGCGCTCATGCAGCTGGGGCCGCGGCAGGTCCAGGCCGATCTTGAGGATGCGGTAGGGGGGAGGCGTTGCCGCTTCCAGGTCACTCTTCCTGCGCCCCGTGGCCTGGACGATCTCCAGCGCGCGGATGACCCGGCGTAGATTGTTGGGGTGAATTTGCGCGGCGGCTACGGGGTCCAACGCCTGCAGCCGCGTGTGCAGCGCGGCGCGTCCGTTTTCGTGTGCGAAGCCCTCAAGTTCGCTCCGCAACGCCGGGTTGGGCGCGACCTCGGGAATCTGCAGACCTTCCGTCACTGCCCTCAGATAGAGGGCCGAGCCACCGACGAGAAAAGGCAGGCGCTCTCGCCGGTGGATGTCGTCTATGACGCTGAAGGCCATCTGTTGATAGGTCGCCAGCGCCATTTGCTTGTCAGGCGGCTGGATGTCAACGAGGTGATGGGGAACGCGCGCCTGCTCCTCTGCGCTCGGCTTGGCGGTGCCGATGTCCATTCCCTGGTAGATCTGCCGGCTGTCGGCGCCGACGATCTCTCCTTTGAAGCGCGCTGCAAGGTCGAGGCTGAGAGAGGTCTTGCCGACAGCCGTCGGGCCAAGAATCACGATCAGGGGCGGCTCCGCCATCACCGGCGACTGCTCAGCCGGTGATGGCATGGCGGATATGCTCCACGCTAATCAACGTGCCGACCCTGTCCATCTGCACTGCCACTGCGTCGATACGCCAAGGGCCTCGCCACATTTTTTCATCGACGTACAAGGCCGCCAGTTCCCTTAGCTTCGTCTGCTTCTTTTGCGTAAACGCCTGCCGGGCCGACCCGTAGTTATCGCCGCGCCGGGTGCGCACCTCGACCACGACCAACCAGCGGGCATCGGACACGCCGCCGCTGAAATCGGGGCCGCGTTCCTCCGCTACGATGTCCAACTCGCCGGCCCGGCATCGCCAGTTGCGTTCAATGATGTCCAGGCCGGCCTCCAGCAGGGCGCGTGCTGCGATCTGTTCTCCTCTTTCACCCAGAGATCGACGCCCATCTTGCACCCTGCATGGCTCCTTTCTGGCGTCGTTACTGGGGCGAGGTCTCCACCGTCGGCACGATGCCAGGACCTGGCAGGACCAGCGTCGGGGTCATGCCTTCGGCCGTGAAGATCACCTTGTCGGTGTTCCTGAGCGCACTCGCGTTTGCCTGGGCGATCAGCAACTGCACATATTCCGGCCGTACTGCGTACAGTTCGGCCAGTGCGGTTTCCACTGCAATCTGCGCTTTGGCCTGTTCGATGGCGGCGATGGCCAGCGACTGTGCAATTTCAATGTCGCGCTGCGCCGCTAGCAACTCAGTCTGTTTCTCCGCTTCAATTACCAATCTTTGCGCTTCGACGCGGGCAAGCTCGTTGGCACGCTCCGCCTCGATCACAGCCCTTTGCGCGGCTACTTTCTGCTCCTCCAACTCGGCCAAGGCGGTCTGCTGGCGGGCCTCCTCCTGGATCCGGGACTGCGCGATGCGGATCTCGCCTTCCTGTAACGCCTGTTCGGCATCGGCTTGAGCATCCGCCCGCAGCTTATCCTGCGCCGCCTTTTCCGTCTCCAACCGGCTCTGCACGATGGCGTCGAGCGCGGTCTGCACAGCCCCGGACAGGATTACATCCGGCACCACCAGGTTCTCGACTCTGAGACCGAAGTTCGCTGCTCGTGCATTCAACTCATCGTCGATGCACTGCCGCAACACATCCCGCGCTGTACCGACGACGGCGTCGTCAAATGTGCGATCACCGACACATACCTTCATCGCCTGACGCGCCTGGTCCTGCATACGGTTGCGGGCCAGTTCGTCCTGCAGGTAGATGCTTCTGTACTGTGCCCACAGCGCCTGGATTGTGTCCGCCTGGCTGATGTTTGGGCGGAAGATATCGCCGCTCACCAACAGGCCAATCCGCTGCTTGTCTTGCGTGATGATCTCTTCATCCTGGACGTTGAAGGGGATCGCCTGGCTGGAAACGCGTACAATCTGAACAAAGAGGCCGACATCGGTATACACGCCTGGCCCCACCACGTTTTTTATTCTTCCTCCCTGGAACTGAACACCAACCTCCTGTTCGTCTACGCGCTCAAATGCGTAGAAAAAATTGCGGGCGAAGAGCATCAGAATCAGGACGACGACAACCACTACGATCACCACAACGACTGGCGACCCGCTTGGCATCCTTCTGGGTACTCTGGGTACATTACTCAAACTGTTCATCAGCCACTCCTTTTGAGGGAACTCTCGGCGCGCTCTCAACAGCGGCCGCACTTCTCGGGCATACTATAACTAGGTATACCATACCACACTATAGCGCTCATTCCTCTTCCCACAACTGACATCAACCGGACAGAAGGCTGATGATGGACTGCAGCGGTCTGTCAGGCAGCCCTTGCCGGTGGCGGGTGCGAGCCGCTTCTCAAGCGCTCCAGCCTCTTGTGAATGCGGCTCAGATTTGACATCGGACCGTTTTCTGGATTAACATAGGCGCCAACAACTGAATCGAGCCAATTGACAAGATTTCCCAAATTCGGTCCGGCTGCAGTTTTGCCCGCTGAAATCCTGTCAAAACTCTTATCAAGAGAGGTGGAGGGGCCGGCCCTTTGAAGCCTCGGCAACCGACACTGTACAGACGGATTCGTGCAGTGTGGCAGGTGCCAATTCCGGCGGTGCGGATGCACCGGTAGATGAGATGCGCTAGATATTTGCCGCAGCCCTCTTCCGCGTATCCGCAGGAAGAGGATTTTTTTTACCTATAGACCAGCCTGCAGGTGGCTGACGACGCCGTGAACAAGCTGAATTGCGTCGTGAAGGAGACAACATGACAACATCCGGTACTACCATAACCCAGAACTCTGGCGCAGCTCCCCGCGCCGACGGCGCTTCAAGCCCAGACGGATCCAATGGACAAGGCCCCGATACAGAACCCCGTAGCTTGTCCAGCCAGACGAAAGCAGTCCATGCCGGGGAGGAGCGCTACCTTTCCCATGACAGCCTTACGGTGCCCATCGTTCAGACCAGCACCTTCACCTTCAAGGACACCGCCAGCCTGATCAACTACATGGAAGAGCACATGTTCTGGGATGTGCCGGAGCGGGAGGAGTACGGTCGTTACGGCAACCCGACCGTGCGCGCGGTGGAGGCGAAGCTGGCCGCGCTCGACGCGGCCGAAGACGCCCTCGTACTCTCCAGTGGGATGGCCGCCATCACCACCACCCTGTTTATCCTGCTCAGCCAGGGCGACCACTTTGTTATGACCGAAGACTGCTACCGCCGCACGCGCGGCTTCTGCAATACTTTTCTCACCCGCTTCGGCATTACCTGTACCACCGTTGCCCCCGGCGACTATGATGCGATAGAGGACGCAATCCGGCCCGAGACCAAACTGATCTTTTCCGAGTCGCCCACCAATCCCTTTCTGCGTTGCCTTGACTACGGCCGGCTTGTTGAAATCGCCAAGCGCCATGGTCTGCGCACCATCATCGACACGACCTTTGCCACGCCCTGCAACATCCGCCCCCTTGACTATGGCGTCGATCTGGTAATCCACAGCGTAACCAAATATCTTGCCGGCCATAATGACTTGCTTGCCGGCTGTGTGACCGGAAGTTTCGACATCACCACTGCCCTGCGCCAGTCGCAGGGTATTCTGGGCGCGGTCGTTGACCCCCACTGCGCCTACCTCATCCTGCGCGGCCTCAAAACGCTGGGCCTGCGCATGCGCCAGCATAACGAGAGCGCACTGCGTATCGCCCGCTTTCTTGAAGACCATCCCAGAATCCGCCGCGTCTGGTATCCCGGTCTGGAGAGCCACCCGGATCATGAAGTCGCGACCCGCACAATGTCCGGATTCGGCGGCGTCATCAGTTTTGAAGCCGAAGCCGATGGCCCCGCGACAAGCCGCTTTATCGACGCCTGCCGCATCCCCCGCATTGGTCCCAGCCTGGGCGGCGTCGAAAGCCTTATCGAACAGCCCGCGATCGTCAGTTACTACGACACAGCTCCCGAGATTCGGCAGGGGCTGGGCATCTCCGACGAACTTGTGCGCTTGAGCGTGGGCATCGAGGATACAGACGACTTGCTGGCCGACTTTGATCAGGCGTTGGCCAAAATGTAGCCGCCCAAGTCCCTGGCAGACTTGCCGGCCGCGTTGCCAAGACGGTTCGAACCGGCAGGAAGGTCTTTACCTGGTCCCACTTTTTGGCACATTCAGCGCCATGCCATGGCAACCATATCGGTGAACAGACCATTTTCACTTCAGCCAGAAGGAAGAACTGTTAAACTGTCCAACTTCAGAGGGGCGATGCCGCTCGTGCTTTGGCTCCTCATCTGTCTGCTCCTTTCCAGCGCTTGCGCCTCCGCCCAGCCAACCCTTGCCTCGGCCGACGTCGTCGATGTCCTCAGCCGGCCCGTTGACGAACGATTTGCCCGCGCCCTCGAGCCGCTGCAGTTCCAATTTCCACTCGATC
Organism: Caldilineaceae bacterium; assembly: GCA_965116395.1. GTDB lineage: Bacteria > Chloroflexota > Anaerolineae > Caldilineales > Caldilineaceae > Bin5. Next base: position 737,278 of record OZ220684.1, on the reverse strand, counting down.
ACGGCCCGCACAACGACTACGCCACCGAGTGGTGGTACTATACCGGCAATCTGACAGGCGAGGACGGCGGTGCATACGGTTTCCAGCTAACATTCTTTCGCAGCGCACTTGCGCCGGGCGAAACCAGCCGGCAGTCGGATTTTGCCGCCCAACAGATCTACATGGCCCATTTCGCGGTTACCAGCGCCCCTGAAGGCCGCCATCTGAGCTTCGACCGCTTCAGCCGCGGCGCCGGGGGCGTCGCCGGCGCGACCGGCGCGCCTCGCTACCAGGTCTGGCTTGACGACTGGCGCGCTTTTGAAACCGGGCCGGGTCAGATGCACCTGCAGGCAGCGGCCGAGGCCGAAGGAGGACCCGTCTCGATCGATCTCATCCTCACCGAGACGCGGCCGCCTCTGCTTCACGGTGACGCCGGCTTCAGCCGCAAAGGGCCGGAGGCCGGCAACGCCAACTACTATTATAGCCTCGTGCGCATGGAGACTACAGGCAATATCGTCTTTGGCGGAACCAAGATCGACGTTTCCGGCCTCAGCTGGATGGACCACGAGTTCGGAACTTCCGCGCTCAGCGGCGACGCCGTCGGCTGGGACTGGTTTGCCGTTACCCTTGACAATGACGTGGTCCTGATGTTTGCGGAAATCCGCACAAAGTCCGGCGCAACCCAGGAAATCTTCGAAGGGACGCTCAGCTTCCCCGATGGGCGCCAAATCGCCATCTTTCAAGACGACTTTACCTTGACGCCGACTGGGCAGTGGACCAGCCCGGACAGCGGCATCGTTTATCCGAACGGTTGGCGCGTCACTTTTCCGCGGCACGATATTGAACTGACGATCGAACCGCTTATCGACGATCAGGAGATGGATGTCGCCTTTACCTACTATGAAGGCGCAACTGTGGTGCGCGGCACAATGGACGGCGCACCGGTTGGCGGTCGCGGCTACGTCGAGCTGACCGGCTATGGTGAGGGTGGACTGCAGAGATAGCCGCCTGCAACAATTTTTATTTTGCCAATCTCCCCAAATAGGTCCACAATGGATTTGAACGCCCCCGCAAGCTACGCTGTCGCAGTGTGCGGCCGCGACGATAGACATCCACTATGGATGGGGAGTCAGATCAATGGAACAGCACTTTTCTACTGCGAAATCTCGCATCACCGCGTCCAAACTGTCTCTGACTGTCTCGGATTCATCCGTTCGCCAGCTGAAGCTGATCACTATGGTGCTGCTCGCCGCCCTTCTGTTGGCGGCATGCGGCGGGTCCGATACCCCCTCGGCGGATTCGGAGGAAGCCCCTGCCGCTGCCGATACCGCAACGCCGGTAACGGAGCCTGAACCGACTGACACGCCGGTACCAGTACCGACTGACACGCCAGAACCTGACCCGACAGCCACACCTGAACCGGAGCCGGAGCCAACCGATACGCCCCAGCCAGAACCCGAACCCGCGGCCGCTGCCACCGCAGCCCCACAGGAGGAAGCGGAATCGGAGAGTGCAGAGATGCCCGGCATGGGCAAGACATTTGTAATTGTGGCGGAAGAGTCGGAGGCGCGCTTCATAATTGATGAACTGCTGTTAGGCCAGCCCAAAACCGTGATCGGCACGACCGACGCACTCTCGGGCGAGTTGACTGTGGATACGGAAAACCCAGCCGCCAGTGTAATCGGGACGATTCAGATCGAGGCCGGTACTTTCATCACCGATAACGACCGCCGCAATGGCGCAATCCGCCGCTTTATCCTGCAATCGAATCAGTACCAGTTCATAACCTTTACCGCGACCGAGCTAATGGGTCTACCCGATGCCATTGCTGTGGGCGACGATGTCGAGTTCGAAGTCACCGGTGACCTGACTGTTCGCGACATTTCAAGTCCGGTGCTATTCATTGTTACCCTGCAAGTCGTTTCGGAAAGCGAACTGCGGGGAACTGCTGCAACAATTGTAGTCAGAGACGCCTTCGAACTCACGATTCCCCAAGTGCCAAGTGTCGCCAACGTCGGTGAAGAATTCATCATCGAGTTCGACTTTGTCGCACGGGCGCAGTAGAGCCGTAAGAAGAAGCACAGTGAGCGTTGACCTTTGATTGACCACTGACCACCGCTGGAGGCCCGTCCGACTTGCCTGAGCCGCAACAGCCCGCCATCGTAACCGGCGCCGCAGTTGAAGTCGAAGCCCTTCGCCAAGGCTTCAACCGCGGTTTTGCCGATTACCGGTACAATATGCACATGGAACCGGATGCCATGCTCAGGCATCTGCGTCGTTCCAGCATCGCACTTGAAGACTGCGCTGTCCTTGTGGCGGAAGAACAGGGGCAGAGGCAAGGAGTGGGTGCTGCCCTGCTGGCCGTGCACGGTGAGGAAGGCTGGTGCGGCGGCCTCAGCGTTGACCCGGCCTATCGCGGTCATGGCTGGGGCCGGCGGCTGATGGAGCAGCTCAAGCGCCGCGCCGTCGAACGGGGTGTCCGCCGCGTTCTGCTGGAGGTGCTGGTCTCGAACGACCACGCCCAATCGGTATATCGCCAGGTCGGCTTCCAGAACTGGCGGGAACTGCTTCTGTGGGAGCGCGACCCCCGCCAGGGTCCTCTTCCCCTGCCATACGAACGGTTGCAAGAAGCCGACCCCGGCCAGATTCTGCGCGACTTCTACGATTGGCACGAGTTGCCTTTGACCTGGCAGCGGGGCGCCCGCAGTCTGCTCAACTACGTGGGGGTAAACGACTGCATCGGGCTGACGATTCCGGCCAAAGACGGCGCGCCGGTGGCCTATGTGCTGGCTGCGCAGCCAGCGCGCGGCGAACCTGTTACCCGCCTGAGGATTCTTGACATCGCTGTCGATCCCAATGCCGATTTGCTCGACGCTGCCCGGCCGCTCGTGCAGGCCCTGCAGCTTCGCTACGTCGATGCGGTGTTGACGCTTTCAGACGAGCCGGCTGACAGCCGGCTCAATCAGATCTTCGCCTCGCTCGGTTTCCGCGTTTATGACCGGCAAAATGAATTGGTGCTGGACCTTACTGAGAGTCCGGTTTAGACAGTACCAAAAGGGCAGAGGAGCCATCGCCCTCCCCCGCACCAGGAGATATCAGAGTAATGAGAGATCCAATTCGTGTAGCAGTGACGGGCGCGGCCGGTAACATCGGCTATGCCCTTATTTTTCGCATCGCCAACGGCGATCTGTTCGGCCCGGACCAGCCTGTCATCCTCCAGCTGCTGGAGATTCCGCCGGCCATGGGCGCGCTCGAAGGTGTAGCAATGGAGTTGGACGACTGCGCCTTCCCCTTGCTCTCTGGTACGATCCTGACCGACGAGCCGGACGTAGCCTTTTCCGGGTCCAACTGGTCGCTTCTGGTCGGCGCCCGTCCTCGCACAGCCGGCATGGCGCGCAAAGACCTGCTGAGCGCCAACGGCCCCATATTCGTGACCCAGGGCCGGGCCATTAACGAGAATGCCGCCGCGGATGCCCGCATCGTCGTCGTGGGAAACCCGGCCAATACGAACTGCCTGATCGCCATGCACAATGCGCCCGACGTGCCAGCCGAACGCTTTACCGCCATGACCCGACTCGACCTGAATCGCGCCAAGAGCATGCTCGCACAGAAGGCAGGCAAGCCGCTCCAAACCGTCAAGAATGTGACAATCTGGGGCAATCACAGCGGCACCCAATACCCGGATGTCTTCCATGCCCAGATCGACGGCCGGCCGGCTGCCGAAGTCATCGGCGACGACCTCTGGATCAGCGATACCTATATCCCCACGGTACAACAGCGCGGCGCCGCCGTGATCGCGGCCAGGGGCGCCAGCAGCGCGGCCAGCGCCGCCAACGCGTGCATCAATCACGTGCAGAGCTGGTACGCCGGCGCCGCCGAGGACGATTGGGTCAGCATGGGCATCCCCAGCACCGGCGCCTACGGCTCGCCCGCCGGCGTGATATTCAGCTATCCCCTGGCAATAGAGGATGGCGCCTACCGCATTGTGGAAGGGTTGGAACTGAGCGACTTCGACCGCGCGGCCATTGCTGCCAGCGGTCAGGAGCTTCTGCAGGAGCGAGAGGCTGTTGGGGACTGGCTGTCCTGACCGGTCGACTGAAAGCGGAAGATGCCGCGAAGTTTCCGCGACTTACAGTTCTTTATTGAATACTCTTGACGTATGCGCATCCCAGATCCACGGGCATCTGGGCTCGTTCTCCTCTGCCTACGCACCTTCGATCGTCACGGCTTACAGTACGAAGGAACCGTCGCATCGCCGAATACCTCCTTTATCAGCTCTGCGACTGCCGGGTCGTATTCCGCCAAATTCGCATAGTCTCCCGACAGCGTGACCGGCAGCGATTCGCCAAACCAGTATTTGACCGCTTCAGCCCAGTACTGAAGATGACTGAGTGACGCGTATGTGTTCGTCCACATACCTGCGTTTAATGCAGCTTGGTAAGCGGCCACGAGCCGCGACTCAAACACAGGACCGCCCGGTAGCGTTTCAATTGCGAAGTGAATCAGGTGAGCAAAGTCGTGCATGAATATCTGACAGTGCACATCCCTTTCCGGCACAGCTCCAATCCAACCGCTAGAAGATTTCCAAGAAGCGCCAAGCAGATCACTATCGAGCGTCCTGAATTCTGGCAATTGGATGACCGACCCCTCCTCATAACTGTACTTGTAGATGGCGATCCGAGTACGGTTGGCTTTCATGATTTCCAGCAGTTCGGGTCGGTCCGAAATTATACCGGAAATCATGCCGCTTATGATGTCCCGCGCTTGAACCATCTTTTCATCGGACACCTCACTGGGGGCGACCACGGCCAGTCCGCCAACGTCCACGTATTTCTGGTAGAACATGTCAAGGCCGAGGGAATCTGGAGGAGGTGAATACACCTGCGTGACCACGGCCGCGAACAACCGTTCCGACCATGTGCCCGCCACCCCGTTGGCGTTCAGCGCCCGCACTTGATAGTAGTAGTTCCTCCCGTCAGTCAGAACAGTGTGCGTGTGGGATGACTCGGTCAACGAGTCTCCAACGTCATTCCACGCGCGACCGATACTGTCCCACGCACGCAGCTCGTAACTGGCCGCGCTCGAAACCGAATCCCACGTTAACGTAACCTGGTCGTCCTCTATGGTCGCGGTCAGGTTCTGCGGCACCTCCGGCGCCAGCATTGTCTCTGCGTCTGTGCAGGCCGGCAGATTCAGGCTGTCCAGATGCGCGGTAACCACAGCATTTGAACGGGTAAAGTCAGCGTCTCCAGGCACGCACAGCTGATTGCCTTCCAGTGACAGATGCACAAGGTTGGTGAGAGCGCTGAATTCTGGCACTGGCCCTGTCAACTGGTTGGACCCAAGGTCCAGGTAGTTCAGTCCGGTAAGTGTGCTCAGGTCGGGCACTGGCCCTGTCAACTGGTTTTGACCGAGGATCAGCCATGTCAGGTTGGTGAGAGCGCTAAGATTCGGTATCGGCCCTGTCAACTGATTACCATTTAGGTCCAGAGTTCCCAGTCTGGTGAGGGCGCTCAAATCTGGAATTGGCCCGCTCAACTGGTTGAAGTCAAGCGAGAGTCTCGTCAGGTTTGTGAGGGCGCTCAAATCCGGGACCGGTCCGGTCAGCTGGTTTGTGCCGAAATTCAGACTTCGCAAGTTTGTGAGAGCGCTCAAATCGGTAATCGACCCGGTCAACTGGTTGGAGCCGAGAAACAGCAATGTCAGATTTGTGAGGGCACTCAAATCCGGGAGGGGGCCGGACAACTGATTGGGACCGAGGCTCAGATTCCGCAAGTTGGTGAGAGCGCTCAAATCAGGTACTGTGCCGGTCAACTCGTTGGAACCAAGGTTGAGACTCCACAAACTGACGAGTGCGCTCAGATCAGGAACAGAACCACTTAACCGGTTTAGGCTGAGGTTCAGCCCCGTCAGGTTGGTGAGAGCGCTAAGATCCGGGATCTGCCCCGTTAGCTGGTTGGCGCCGAGGTCCAGCCGCGTCAAGTTGACAAGTGCGCTCACATTTGGGATCCCACCGGTCAATTGGTTGTGAGAGAGATCCAGAACGACCAGGTCTGTGAGTGCTCTTAGATCGGCCATCGGTCCACTCAACCCATTCTTCTCAAGCAGTAACCGCGAAACTCGGCCGCTATCGTTCGTGTAGACGCCGTACCAGGTGGCAACTGGCGCCTCGCTCAACCAGTTGTCGCTGTGCATCCAATTTGCGCCGTTCGTTGCCTCGTATAGTGCGACCAGCGCTGCCCTCTCCACGGTCTCAGCCGGATTCTGCGTAATGTCCGGCGCAGCCGGGTTCGCACTGCTGGCGCACGAAGGCAGAAAGAGGTTCCTCAGGTGAACCGCGATTACATCACTTAATGCAGACAAGTCTATGTCATCAGGAAGGCATAACTGGTTGCCAGCGAGGTCCAATGTCGTCAGCATGGTGAGCGCAGTCAGATCCGGGACAGGCCCGGTCAACAGGTTGTGACTGAAGTCCAGCGAATCCAGGTTGGTGAGCGCGCTTAGATCCGGGATTGGACCGGTCAACTGGTTGTGACCGAAGTCCAAAAGTACCAGGACGGCGAGAGTACTCAGATCCGGTACTGACCCGGTCAGTTGGTTGCTCCTGAGATCCAGCAATAGAAGGTTGGTGAGAGCGCTCACATCCGGAACTGAACCAGTCAACTGGTTCTCACCGAGATTCAGATACACCAGGTTGGTGAGTGCGCTCAGATCCGGGATTACCCCGGTCAACTGGTTGTCCATGAGGAAAAGGCCACGCAGGTTGGTGTGCGCACTAAGATCCGGAATCGACCCGGTCAACTGGTTGGCGGCGAGACTCAGGCTATTAAGGCTGGCGAGCGCGCTCAGATCAGATATTGGACCGGTCAACTGGTTGTAATCCAGGTACACGCCTGTCAAGTTAGTGAGCGCGCTTAAGTCCGGCATAGGCCCGGTCAACTGATTGGAGTTGAGATCCAGGCTTTTCAGGTTGGTGAGCGCGCTTAGGTCTGGTACAGGTCCGGTCAACTGGTTGGCGCCGAGGCTCAGAACTGCCAGGTTTGTGAGTGGGCTCAGATCTGGTAGTGACCCCGTCATCTGGTTGCCTGTGAGGTCCAGATATGACAGGTTGGTGAGAGCGCTCAGATCCGGAACCGGCCCGGTCAACTGGTTAAGGCTGAGATCCAGTGCATTCAAGTTGGCGGGCGCGTTCAGGTCCGGGACCGGTCCAGTCAGTTGGTTTGCATAGAGTGATAGAGTTTGCAAATAGGTGAATGCGCTCAGATCGGGGAGCGTCCCACTCAACCCATTGCCCTCGAGATTCAAATGTATAACGTGTCCGCTGTCGCCGGCTCCAACACCGTACCAGGTACCGACCGGCTGGTCGCTCAGCCAGTTGTCGCTGCGCCACCAGTTGGCGCCATTTGTCGCCTCGTAGAACGCGACCAACGCGGTCCTCTCCTCCGCCGCCGACGCGACGCTGGCGCAGGAAGGCAGATTCAGGCTCGCCAGATGGGCTGCCACTATTTCACCTAAACCAGACAGGTCTGTGCCTTCAGGAAGGCATAACGGATTGCCACTGAGGTCCAAAGTTGCCAGTTTAGTGAGTCCGCTCATATCCGGGACTGGCCCAGTCAGCTGGTTGCCATAGAGGCGCAATATCGAAAGTCCGGACAGTGCGCTCAGATCCGGGATCGACCCGGTAAACCGGTTGTTCCCTAAGTCCAGAGACTCCAGATTGGCGAGTGCGTTCAAATCCGGAATGAGCCCGGTCAACTGGTTGTTGCTCAACTGCAGCCCAGTCAGGTTGGAGAGTGCGCTCAGATCCGGAATCGGCCCGGTCAACTGGTTGTGACCCAGGTCAAGCGTCGTCAGGTCGTAGAGTGTGCTCAAATCGGGAATGGGACCGGTCAACTGGTTATCATTGAAGTGCAGCGCCGTCAGACTGGAGAGTGCGCTCAGATCCGGGATCGGCCCGCCCATCTGATTATGACTAAGGTCCATTTTGGCTAAGTTGGGGAGTGCGCTCAGATCTGGGATAGGCCCGGTCAGCTCGTTGTGGGCCAGGTCAAGAAACTCCAGATTGACGAGTGGGCTCAGATCCGGTACTGAACCGGTCAACTGGTTGCTATGGAAGGACAGGCCCATCAGGTTGGTGAGTGTGCTCGGATCCGGGATCGGCCCGGTCAGCTCGTTGTGCCCGAGGTCCAGCCACCTAAGATTGGTTAGCACGCCCAGGTCTGGAATTGAACCCATAAGCTGGTTATCATTGAGGGACAGGCTCACCAGGTTAGTCAGGGTACTCAGATCCGTGATCTGGCCGGTCAGCTGATTGTGATTGAGGTTCAAGTATTCCAAGTTGGTGAGGGCGTTCAACTCTGGGATCTGTCCGGTCAACTGGTTGCGACCGAGGTCCAGCCAAAATAGGTTGGTGAGCGCGCCTAAGTCTGGGATTGACCCGGTAAGCCGGTTGTTATGGAGGGACAGGCCTCTTACCTTGCTAATGGCGCTCAGATCTGGGATTGAACCGGTCAACCCGTTGTATTGGAGGGACAGTTCCGTCAGACTGGAGAGTGCGCTCAAATCCGGGATCTGTCCGGTCAACTGGTTAACGCCGAGGTCCAGCACCGTCAAGTTAGTGAGGGCATTCAGATCCGGAATCGGCCCGGACAACCCATTGCCCCTCAAGGACAGAATTCGCAGTTCGATGAGGGAGCTCAAGTCCGCAACCTGCCCGTCTAACCGGTTGAACTCGAGGGTCAACTCTCTCAGGTTGGAGAGTGCGCTCAGGTCTGGGATCGGTCCTGTCAACTGGTTGTTATTGAGTGCCAGCCGCGTCAGCTTGGGGACCGCGCTCAGATCCGGGATGGTATGGCTCAACTGATTGTCATTGACGTCCAGCCACTCGAGGTTGGAGAGGCCGCTCAGATCCGGGATTGACCCAGTCAACTGGTTGAAACTAAAGTCTATCCAGGTAAGGTTAGTGAGTGCGCTCAGATCCGGAAACGGCCCACTTAACCCATTTTCCTCGAGAAACAACCCGGCAACTCGACCGCTTTCATCCGTTATGACGCCGTACCAGGTCCAGGTCGGCTCGTCGCTCAGCCAATTGTCGCTGCGCTTCCAGTTCGCGCCGTTCGTTGACTCGTAAAACGCGACCAAAACGGCCCTTTCCTCCGTTGAAGGGTCGGGGCAGGCAGGAAGATTGAGGCTTCTGACGTGAGCAGCCGCGACTTCATTCACACCGGACAGGACTGAACTCCCAGGCAGACATAACTTGTTTTCCGAAAGGTCCAGAGTCGTCAGGTTGGGCAGCGCGATCAGATTCGGAATCGGGCCGGTCAACTGGTTGGAACCGAGCAACAGTTCAGTAAGCGCAAGCTGCGCACGCAGGTCCGGAATCTGCCCGGTCAATTGGTTGGATTCAAAAGACAAGACTGACAGGTTGGTGAGTGCGCTCAGATTCGGTATTGTCCCTGTCAACTGATTTGACCCGAAGGACAGCCACGTCAGATTGGAAAGTGCATTCAATTCCGGGATCGCTCCGGTCAACTGATTTGACCCGAAGGATAGCACTTCCAATCTGTTGAGAGCGCTCAGATCAGGGACCGGCCCTGTCAACTGATTCGAAGCGAGACTCAGCCATGTCAGATTGGTGAGAGCGCTTAGATCAGGGACTGGTCCTGTCAACTGATTCGACCCGAGGGACAACACAGTCAGATTGGTGAGAGCGCTCAGATCAGGGATCGACCCTGTCAATTCGTTGGATTCGAGGTACAGGTTGCTCAGGTTGGTTAGAGCGCTCAGATCAGGGACCGAGCCGCTCAACTGATTGGAGGAGAGTTTGAGCCACGTCAGACTTGCAAGTGCCCCCAGATCAGGGACTGGCCCACTCAAAAGGTTGTCATTGAGTTCCAGAGTCGTCAGGTTTGTAAGTGCATCCAGGTCCGGAATTGACCCGCTCAGCTGATTGGACTCGAGGTCCATCCATATCATGTTGGAAAGCGCGCTTAAATCCGGGATTGGCCCGCTCAACTGGTTTCTGCGAAGCGACAAGACCTCCAGTTCTGTGAGTGCGCTCAAGTCCGGGATTGACCCGCTCAACTGGTTGGTCCCAAGGTACAGCCGCGTCAGTTTGGTGAGTGTACTCAATTCCGGGATCGTCCCGCTCAACTGGTTGTTCCCGAAGGACAACAATCTCAGGTTGGTGAGTGCGCTCAGGTCAGGGATTGGCCCGCTCAACTTGTTGGAACTGAGGTATATGAAGGTCAGGTTGGTGAGCGCACCCAGATCCGGGATCGTTCCGCTCAGCTTGTTACGACTAAGCTCCAACCACGTCAGGTTAGGGAGAGCGCTCAGGTCTGGAATTGACCCGTTCAACTCGTTGTCATTGAGAGAAAGATGGGTCAGGTTGGGGAGCGCGTCCAAGTTCTGGATTGGCCCGCTCAGCTTGTTATAACTAAACCTTACCCGCCTCAGGTTGGCGAGAGCGCTCAGGTCTGGAATTGGCCCGCTCAACTCGTTGTTTCCGAGGGAAAGATGCGTGAGGCTGGTGAGGGTGCCCAGGTCCGGTAACTGCCCACGCAACCTATTTCCCTGGAGACTGATCCTTTCAACGCGACCGCTACTATCTGTGGAGACGCCGTACCAGCTACCGACCGGTTCGTCACTCAGCCAATTGGCACTGCGCTCCCAGTTGGCGCCGTCAGCTGCCTCGTAGAGGGCCACCAACACCGCCCTCTCCTCAGGTTCTACCGGAATAGCCGAGGATTCGCGTACGGTCGCGGACGGCCGATTCGACCATTCGCCAAATGCGCCGTCCGCGCCCACAGCACGAACCGCATAGTAATTGGTCGTGTCTGCGGTAAGTCCTCTGTGCGTGTACGACGTGCCGGTCAAATCTTCTTCTACAAGGCGGCGCCAAGTTCCCGCCCCACTGTCCCAGATTAACAGTTGATAGCTGACGGCGTTCGTTACCGCCTCCCACGTGAGCGTAATTGAGCCCGCGCCGGCCTCCGCCACCAGCGTTGGCGCAGACAGCGGAGATGCTGTGGGCGTCGCCGTTGGCGTCACTGTCGCAGTCACAGCTGCCGTCGCCGTAACCGTGGCCGTAACTTCTGGTGTTTCTGTGGCCGTAGGCGTTGCCGAAGCCGCAGGCGTAAGCGTTGAAGTCGCAGTGAGCAGCAGGGTCGGTGTAGAAGTTGGCGTCGCGGTCAGCTCGTCCGAAACCGGCTGAGACAACTGATGCTCCAATCGCGTCCAGCTGCTAAACTCGCCCTCGGCGTCCACAGAACGGATTATGTAGTGGTATGTCCTGCCGGGCGTAAGCTCACTATGGGGATAAGATGTGCCGGTTAAGTTTCCGTCGCCGAGGGGCTGCCAGTCGGTTAGGCCTTCCCACCACACTCTCAAATCGTACCTGACAGCGCCGGGGACCGCATTCCAGCTTAAGTCAATCGTTGTTGTCAAAGTGGACGTTGCCATTAATGATGGCGCCGACAACGTCGCCGAAGAATCGGGTACGATCACATAACGCTGTTCGGACCACGCGCCCCGTTCCCCGTCGCTGTCCAGCGCGGCAACAATGTAGTGGTACTTCCTCCCCACGGTCACGTCTTCGTGGTTAAACGACGTGTCCTTCAAGTCGCCGTCGTCAATCCGCTGCCAGCCGTTGGCGCCCTCCCACCATGCCCTGAGTTCGTACCTGTCAGCGCCGGAGACCACCGTCCAACCGAGCTCTACGGCTTCGGGGCTGGCGGATACCCTCACAAAACTCGGCGCGTCCAAATCTGCAGAAGACTCGGTCTGCGCAGAAACGACGCTATCTCTGTGGATGGGAAGAGGAGTTAGCGCCGCAAGAACAGCTGCAAGAAGAAGGATTCTCAAGGACTTTTCGGTGAGCCTGCCCGCACGGTTTTTCACACTCGTAATGTCCTTTACTATTCTGGGAGAGCCTCTGAATTCAGGCCAGCGGCGTTGCTTCTTTTCTCAAAGCGCATACAAACTTAAGACCGCATTACTGAACTGCGCGGGAGCGGGCAGCATCTCTGTTCTTTCCAAATCATGTCGGGACGCCAATGGCCATAGACGCCGTTCGGCGGCGGCGGCCCGCTAGGGAAGTTTACGGCGCTGGCGGTCGCCCCATTGCACTTGACACTACGCAGGCGTCGCCAGGAGAGTATGCCCATTTGGGCGGTCGTGCCTTCGGCCCACCCTTACGCTGGGGGACACCTCCTGCAACGTCCCTCGTAAGACACGCCCAGCAGCCATGAAGATCCCCCTTTTGCGATGTCTGGCAGCAGGTGAAGGGGCTGCCTCTATACTAATATGTCAGTCGATCTGCGCTGGGATTGTCCTAATCGTATCTTCCGATCCTAGTACTTCACTCGACCAATTCTAGCAGATTATACTGAACTACAATATAGGAGGAGATTTGCGTTGGCTGAACCTGGCCCCAGGAGTTGGACCACGAGCTAAGGTATGCAATCGGGTGAAGCGTAAGGAGGCAAGATCACCTAGTTCCAACGCCAGCAAGCAGGCGAGGAGCGATCGTCGGAATCAGCAGCTCGTCGGCCAGGAACAGGGGCACAGCAGAGCCGCCCACAGTTCCAAGGACAGCCGCGGCCAGCGATTGGTAGAGCAATGCCATGCCTGCGGGGCCCAGATTCACCAAGCTGGAAAGACCAGAGTAGGACACGGCCGGCATCAGGCTGTATAGGACATGGGCGGCGATGTTAACCAGGCGAATAACGGCTACGCCAGCCCTTGGGTCTGCCCGTGCCCACGCCGAAGACCTGCGGCCCCATTACGCGCCGCCCAACAGGAGCGGAGTTTCTGATTTGGGCACTCAACTCCAGAGTACCAAAAGGAGACCGGGCACCGGAAGCCCGGTCATTTCCCAATAATACCCCGACGGGTGTAAGGTGAATATGAGAAATATCGGCCCGGGTCCATTAGTTTTTGTAAGTTCTTGTCGAGAGTCGCGTTTCACCGGCCAGGAAAAACTGGGGTCCGGCCTTGTAAATCGTCTGGGTGTCCGCAACAGGACCCAGGATCTTCCCCACTGCGTAGGAGACGGCCAATTGAAGCAAGCAGAGCAACTGGCGCGCGAAAACGCGGCGCTGCGGGAACGCCTGTCAAGACTAAGCGAGGCGAGCCACCGCATCAACGAGAGTCTCGACTTCGACACGGTCCTGGCAGGCGTACTGGACAGCGCCTGTACGCTGACGGGAGCCAGATACGGTGTGATCACACTTCTCAATGACTTGGGGCAGGTGCAGAACTTTCTTGCCCACGGCATGACCCCCGAAAGGGCGCAGACCTTGTGGAATATGCCGCAACATACGAAGTTCTTTGAATACTTGGGCAAGATCTCAGAACCGTTGCGAGTCAGAGATTTTCGAAGCTATGTCAGGGAGTTGGGTTTTCCCGAATTTCGGCCGCCGTCAACGGCCAGCCCCGTCCTGGCCTTTCTGATGGCGCCGATACTGCATCTGAACGAACTGGTAGGACACATCTACGTCGGCGAGAAGGGAGACGGCCGGGAGTTTAGCCTTGAAGACGAAGAGATTCTGGTCGTGTTCGCCTCCCAGGCCGCACTGGCTATCGCCAACGCCCGCCGCTACCGCGAGGAACAGGAAACCAGGGCCTATTTGGAGACGCTGATCAACACCTCCCCCGTTGGCGTGGTGGTTCTCAACGCGAGAACGGAGGCACTTGCATCATACAACCGCGAAACGGCGCGAATGTTTGAAAGTCTGAGAACGCCGGGCGACTCCTTGGAGCAGCTTCTGAAAGTCATGACCATCCGAAGAGCCGATGGGCGAGAGTACACCTTTGAGGAATCCACTATCGGCCAGGAGCTGAAGGACGGCGAACCCCCGTACGCCGAGGAGATCGTGTACTCTGTGCCAGACGGACGCTCAATTGAAGTCCTGGTAAACGGCACGCCAATCCGCGGGCAGGACGGAGAGATCATCTCCTATGTCTTCACCATGCAGGATATGGCGCCGCTGAAAGAAATGGAACGGATGCGGGCCGATTTCCTTGCAATGGTGAGCCACGAGCTGCGCACACCGCTCACATCGGTGAAGGGTTCGATAACGACTCTGTTGGACCCCTCCACCACACTGAATCCCGCTGAAACGCACCAGTTTCACCAGATCATAGACACCCAGACCGATCGCATGCGGGAGTTGATTGCCGATCTTCTCGATGTGGCGCGCATCGAGTCGGGCACACTTCCGGTCTTTCCTAAACCCACTGAAGTGGCGGATCTTGTGAACGAGTCTAACAAAGTTTTCCAAAGCGGCGGGGGAAAGCAGGATCTTCACATCGAACTTGCGCCCGACCTGCCGTTGGTCATGGCGGACTGGCCGCGCATGATCCAGGTGCTGAATAACCTGCTCACCAACGCGGCCAGGCACTCGCCTGAAACGCTACCAATCAGTGTGCGCGCGTCCCGGGAAGGTCTCCTCGTCGTGATTTCAGTCTCCGACAAGGGTAAGGGCATCCCGGCCGCGAATCTGCCGCAATTGTTCAGGAAGTTTTCTAGGCTCGACGCCGAAGATCAGGGTGGCGACACGGGTCTGGGGCTTGCAATCTGCAAGGGGATTGTCGAAGCCCACGGAGGCCGGATATGGGCCGAGAGTGATGGGCCTGGGCAGGGAACGACCGTATCCTTCACGGTTCCATCTGTTGAGCAGCCTGATCAGGACGCGGCTGCCAAACCGACGCAACCTTCGCACCGCTCTTTGTCGCAGGCGACGGAGGAACGAGTACGCATACTGGTGGTGGACGACGACCTTCTGGTCCTCAGGTACATTCGCGACGCGCTTGCCAAGGCGGGCTACACTCCGATCGTGACAGGGGACCCTCAGGAGGCGCTCGCCCTCATGTATGAGACGAAGCCTCAACTGGCCCTACTCGACCTCATGCTACCGGGGACCGACGGCATCGAACTGATGAAGGAGATTCTGGAGATAAGCGCAGTGCCGGTCATCTTCCTGTCCGCCTACGACCAGGACCATTTCATTGCCCGGGCCATCGACATGGGGGCGGCAGATTACGTAGTCAAACCGTTCTCGCCGACCGAGTTGACGGCCCGGATCAGGGGGGCTCTGCGAAAGTGGGCGGGCCCCGATCCATTGGAGCCGTTTGTTGTGGGAGAACTGGTAATCGACTACGTCACGCGCCAGGTGACCATTGCAGGTGAGCCGGTTAGACTGACAGCGATAGAGTACCGGACGCTGGTCGAACTCTCGCTCCATTCCGGTCAGGTGTTGACCTACGAGTATCTGTTGAGAAAGGTCTGGGATGCGGAAAGCCAAGGAGACCTGCGGCCGATGCGCACCGTGATAAGCACACTGCGCCGCAGGCTGAACGACGATGCAGACAAGCCCACCTATATCTTCACCGAGCCGCGCGTCGGCTACCGCATGGCAGGCGCCGAAGCGCGGGGAACGGACACGCCCGTATCCTTCTGACGCGCTGGCAACCATACCCTGTGACAAACTTGCAAGCGGCCACCGTCGTCATCTGCAAAGTCATCAAGACCATTGTGACCCGTCTTGACTTCCAGGAAGACACCGGCGAAAGTTCAAGAAGGAAGTGAGCGGAAAGTCAGGAGTCAAAGGTTCTCTTCGGAGGTGACGACGTCTGGCAATGAACTCTGGATCGATTGAGGAGGGGACTGGCTGTCATCTGAGTCTTCCGGCGGTCAAAATAGTCCACTGGCAGCCCTTGGCAATGTTGGTCAATGCCCCCAGGTTACCACGAAAAGAGGAGGACTTGGACTGTCGTTCGTGATCTCGACTCTCCCAGAAAATTGTTAAACCATTCTGCCCGCGGCAGGTCGATCTTCCTCCAAATTCACGTGTCTCTGCCCTCCAATTCCTCCGGCAGAGGATCAACCATTCCTTGAACAACAATCTCCTGATACGATTTTTCAACCGACGCCGCTAACTCCTCCTCCAACCCATAGTGGATCGCCAGCTGCACTACGGCTCGCATAACGTCCTGTAGCTCCTTCGCGAACGCGGCGCGGTCAGGCGATCCCAGTTTCAGCGTCTTTACGCCTTTGCGCTCGAAATGGCTCACCTGGCTGGCCACCTCGCCGCATTCCTCGGCCAGCCGCGTGACGATATAAAAGGGATCGTCCCCGTCGTTGAAGCGGTGGTTCAACCCCTCGGCGATTCTGTAGAGCTTTTCGATCATTCCGTCACTCCTCCAACCGCGCCACTATTCGCTGCAATTCGGCCGGCAGCGGTGCTTCGAACACCTTCTCTTCTCCTGAATCTGGCAGGCGGATGCCCAGCCGGTGCGCGTGCAGAAAGGGCCGTGCCAGTGATAGGCGCGGCCGCTTGAACCCGTATTCCGTGTCACCGGCCACGGGATGTTGGCGCCACGCAAAATGGGCCCGTATCTGGTGCGTACGTCCTGTGTGAAGAACTACACGCACAAGCGAAAAACGGGCCGTCTGCCCGCTGGTCTGGTCTTCGTAGACCCGCAGGCATTCGTAATCGGTCACGGCCTCCCGGCCGCCTGCCGCCGTCGGGGTGAAAGTCGTGGCCGTGCCTTCGGGCACCGTATCTTGCCGCGCCAGCCCGGCAGGAGCCGGCAGCACTGCCATGCGCTGACGGCGGGTCGGATGGCGTCCTATCGGCGCGTCAATACGGCCCCGCGGCGGCTCGATCCTGCCTTCAACCAGGGCCAGATACTCCTTGTATACCGTGCGGCCGGCGAACTGTTCCTGCAAGAAGCGCATCGCCGCGTCGTTTTTGGCAACCACTATCAGTCCGGAGGTGCCCTTGTCCAGCCTGTGAACGATGCCGGGCCGCTTCTCTCCGCCGATTCCTTCCAACGCCGGACAGTGATGCAAAACCGCGTTCGCGAGGGTACCTGCCGCGTGGCCCGGCCCCGGATGGACGACCAGTCCGGCCGGCTTGTCGATTACCAGCAGGTTGTCGTCCTGATAGATGATGTCGAGTGGGATATTTTCAGGCCGGAGCGTGGGTTCCA
Organism: Caldilineaceae bacterium; assembly: GCA_965116395.1. Lineage (GTDB taxonomy): Bacteria > Chloroflexota > Anaerolineae > Caldilineales > Caldilineaceae > Bin5. The sequence goes on along the minus strand of OZ220684.1, from coordinate 720,301 downwards.
CCGGCGCCGGAGGCTGCGTGACTTCTATGCGGGCTTCGGCTTCCAGAGAAATGCCGGCCTTGCCGGGACGCTCTCCATTGACGGTGACCAGCCCTTCCGCAATCCAACGCTTAACTGCGCTGCGGCTTTCCTCTTCGAACTGGTCCGTCAACCATCGATCCAGGCGCTGGCCGGCTGCCGAAGGAGGAACGGTAAGATGGCGCACAACCTGGCTACGCTTCCGATGACTCGGCGGCCCCTATGTCGATGGCCTCCTCTTCAGCCTGCTTGGACATCTGGATGTCCTGGTAGAGGATGACAATCGCCAACGCGATCACACTGCAAACAATCGAGGAATCGGCGATATTGAAATTGGGCCAGTAGTAGACGCCCGGCACTCCGATCTTGACAAAATCGGTCACGTATCCCTGCATGATGCGGTCGATCACGTTCCCCAGCGCACCGCCCACTTGAAAGCCAAGCAGCAGACGTATCAGCCGCTGATCGTCCGGCAAATGACGGATTGCGTAATAGAAGACGCCAACCGTCACCACCGCCGCGATGACGATAAAGACACTGCCCGCCCCCTGCAATATGCCAAAGGCCGCGCCGTGATTGTCCACATGCTCAAACACAAAGTACTCGCCCAGCGCCGGGATCGGTATTATGTAGTCGAATTTGGCGATGTTCTGACGGACCAACTCCTTCGTCCACTGGTCCAGCGGAATTACAATCGCTGCCACCAGCAGAATAATCCATGTGCGTCCCGCGATTTGTCGGAACATCGATTGATTTTCAGGCATTGTTGATCTCCTTTCTGCCTAGCGTCAAAATTCTAACACAGCACACGAAAGATGAGGAATGGCGTCAACCGTGCTATACTTGTTGGGTTTATGTCCCTCGAAACCTGTTTCATGTACATCGGAGAGAATGCATGGCCCGTGAAATAACCGTTGCCCTCGTGCAGATGGCGCCGGCGTTGACCAGCGCCGAAGAAAATCTGCGCAAAATGGGCGAATTTGTAGAACGTATCTGCACCACCCAGCCTACAGATCTTATCATCTTTCCAGAGCTGAGCTACACCGGCACCGAGCTGGGGCTGCGCGCGACAACGCTGGCGGAAAGAGTGCCCGGCCACGCCACCAACTACCTGGCTAAACGCGCCGATGACTACAATACACATATCGTCTTCGGTCTGGTCATTAAAGAAAAAGTCGAGAGCATACTCTACAACGGCGTAGCCTGCCTGGGGCCGGAGGGCGATATCATGTCTTCCTATCACAAGGTGCATCTTCTGGGAGAGGAACGCCAGGTCTACCGTTCCGGCTTTCGCTTCATCAATATTGATGCCGATTGGGGCCGTTTCGGCCTCATGATTGGTTCCGACCTTGTTTTTCCTGAAGCGGCCCGCAGCCTCACGCTGGATGGAGCCGAACTGCTCGTGCTCGCCGCCAACTGGGAGGTTGGCCACCAGGAGAAATGGCAGGCCCAGATAGTCAGCCGTGCCACCGAGAATGCCCTTTTCGTCGCCGCGGCCAACCGTGTTGGCGAAGAGCCAACTATTCAGTTCGCGGGGAACTCGATCCTTGCCGGGCCCGACGGTGAAATATACACTGCACTTGAGGAGCCTATGGAGGGCTATGCGGTCGCTACCATCGATCTGGACCGCGTGCGGGCCATCCGTGAGGAGCGCCAACTAATCCAGTTCCGCGAGCCCAACGCCTACCGCGCCATCGTCAGAAAATATTGACGGGACCCATCGGCTGGCGACCGGTGGTCTGTGAACAAAACCGACCACTGATCACTGAGGGTAATCCTATGAATGAAACGGCGCAATCGTCTCAACGATTGTTTAGACCGTTTACCAGCGGGGACTGGAACCAACACGCGGCCATGACCGACTATCGCGCCGAATGGTTCAATTCCCTGCTGGTTGAGCGGGCGGCCTGGACAGAACAAGCACCCACCGTCGAACTGTTGGATTCGGTCATTTGCGCGCCGGGCTTTGTCTGGTTCCGCTTCTGGCTTCCCGACCTGGATCAGATGGTCGAAAAGTATTTCAATGCCGAGGGCAGCGCGATCGGCCTCTACCTACCCGTTTGCAGGCCGCTGCAAAGAGAGGACAAAGCCTACCATACGTCCGATCTGATCCTCGCGATCTGGTACAATGCAGATAAACGGGTGTTCGTTTTGCGGGAGGACGAGTTCGACGAAGGCGTAAGCGGTCAGCTACTCAGCAGCGATGAGGCCGAGCGTGCCGAGACCCGTATTCGAGAACTGACTGCCGCTATCTTTCGAGAAGAATTTCCGCCGCCGCTGGTGCGCAACTTTGCCATCGCTATGGAAAAGAGTATTTCCAGTTCGCAATGATCGCTATTGTTGACTATGGCGTTGGGAACCTCCGCAGTGTCTACAAGTCCTTTGAGACGGTGGCAGGACCTCTGGGCATTCAGGTCGACATCGTTGACCATCCCGTTGACTTCAGCCGCTGGAGTGCGCTTGTGCTGCCGGGCCAGGGCGCTTTCGGGGACAGCATTGACAATCTTCGCCGCCAGGGCTTTGAATCGCCTTTGCTTGACAGCGTGGCTGCAGGTCTTCCTCTGCTTGGCATCTGTGTTGGCATGCAAATGCTGTTCGACGAAAGTGAAGAGATGGGGGTCCACGAGGGGCTTCATCTAATCCCCGGCCGCGTCCGCCGTTTTCCTGACAAGATGCCGGATCCGAACCGCAGCGGCCGCAGCCTGCGCATTCCTCAAATTGGCTGGAACCAGTTGCACCGACAGCGTCCCGACCCGCTGCTGGAAGGTGTCCCCAACGGCGCCTATGGTTACTTCGCGCACAGCTTCTTCTGCGACGCGGCCCAGCCGGATGCCATTCTTACTCTCACCGACTACGGCATTGACTATCCGTCAATCGTCCGCTACCGCAATGCCTGGGGTATCCAATGCCATCCTGAGAAGAGCCATACGGTTGGCCTGCATATCCTGCGTAATTTCATTCAGACTGTAGAGAGCCGGCCTGCCGACGGTAGCCAATGACTTGCGACTCAAATGTGTCTCAATGGCCCTAACAATCCCGGAATTTCGCCACCTAGCTAGACGCGGACATCCCGAGCGAATACGACGCCGGGATGGTCAGGACCAGACTTGACTGCTATCAAAGTAGGCCAGCCCGGAAAGCTTTATCTGATCGCCCACGCCTGCACTCGCCAGGTTCCCGGCAGCGACGCCGCGCTGTGGCAGTTGAACGAACTGGGGCAAAAGCAGGCCGCCGCGCTCGCCCGCCAGCCATTCTGGGATGAGGTTGACCGGCTGCTGTTGAGCTGCGAACCAAAGACCCGTCTGACCGTTGCACCGCTTCTTGAGAAAAGACAGATTCTGGTTGCAGAGGATGCCCGCTTCAATGAGTTGCGGCGCACCTCCGAGTGGACATCCGATTATACGGCCCGGGTCGCCGATGTCTTTCGCCGGCCCCGCCACTCGGTCGCAGGCTGGGAAACGGCCGCAGCCGCGCGCACCCGTTTCTGTGCCGGGATCGACGCCTGGACTTCCCGTCATCCCCAAGAGACGTTGGCGCTCGTCGGTCACGGCCTTACTTTCAGCCTCTATCGGGCGCACCTGCTGGGCCTGCCCAGTGTGATTCTGCAGGAATGGCGCGAACTGTCCTTTGCCGCGGTCGCCCGCGTCGAAGACGGCAGGATAGTCGAAGATTTCGCCGTGCCTCCCGGAGTCCCGAATGTTCCCAGGGGTTTAGCTTCGCCTGCTGTGGTGGCAGGCGGTCGAACATCGTAGCAGTCGGCTTACAGCAGCAGGCCGCCTTTCTGCTGTTTTGGAGTGCGTAGTGGAAACTTTCTTCGAGTTGGAATTTGAAATCGTTCAGGTTTTGGCCGTCGTGCTGATTGTGGCTATGGCCGTGCGGCGCGTGCGTCTTCCCTACACGGTAGCGCTGGTCGGCGCCGGGCTCGTGCTGGCCGTCCGCGGTGGCATGCACCTTGAACTGACGCCGGGTCTCGTGCTTGGCCTCTTCGTTCCGCCCTTGATTTTCGAAGCCGCTTTCCATCTGCAACTGAAGGATCTGAAAGCTGATCTGGCGCCGATCGTAGCCATGGCGGTGCCTGGTGTGCTGCTCAGCACCGGCATCATCGCCGGTGTGCTCGTTGTCGCCGGTGTGCTGCCTCTGCCGGCTGCGCTCATCTTCGGCGCCCTCATCTCAGCCACAGACCCGGTTGCAGTCGTGGCCACATTCCGCTCCGTCGGCGCGCCGAAGCGATTGCTGACGCTTGTCGAAGGCGAGAGCCTGTTCAACGACGGTACCGCGGTTGTCATCTTCCACATCATGGTAGTCCTGGCCCTCGAAGGCACGCTCAATCCTGTCGAAGGCCTGGTGGAATTTCTGCGCGTGTCTATCGGCGGTCTGGTCATCGGCGGCGTCCTTGGCTATGCTGTCGCCAAGCTGATCGAACAGATCGACGACTATCTCATTGAAGTTACTCTGACGACCATTCTGGCATACGGCAGCTATATTCTGGCAGAACACTATCATTTCAGCGGCGTGCTGGCAGTGGTGTTGGCGGGGCTAGTCAACGGTAATATTGGTCCCCGCGGAATGACCCCTTCGACCAAGATCGTGCTCTTTACCGTCTGGGAATACATCGCCTTTCTGGCCAACTCGTTCATTTTCATTCTGCTCGGCATCAGCGTGGAATGGGAGCAACTGCTCAAATTCCTGGTTCCCTCGTTGATCGCAGTTGCCGCCGTTTTGGGAGGCCGCTTCCTCGTCGTCTATGCGCTGGCAGGCGTTGTCCGCCTGTTCCGCCAGAAGTTGCCTAGCCGCTATCTCCTGGTGATGTCCTGGGGAGGGCTGCGCGGCGCCATCAGCCTGGCCCTCGTTCTCAGTCTACCGGCTGCCATCGACAACCGGCCGCAGCTTCTGGCTATGACCTTCGCCGTCGTCCTCTTTACCATTCTCGTGCAAGCTGTCTCCATCTCCGGGCTGCTCTCATGGCTTGGGTTGACGCAAGGTTCAAAGCAGCCCATAGAATATGAACGCATCCAGGGGCAACTGCTGGCCATTCGCTCTGCCAACAGCTATCTCGACCGCCTCTACCGCGAGGGCGCGCTCATTCCCACCGCTTACTCAACCGTCAAGGCAGAGCTTTCCGCACGCGAAGATCAAGTAAGCGGCCAGATTGAAGATCTCCTGGCCAATCAGCCGGACCTGCGCGATCAGATTGTTTCGCTGGCGCGGATCGAAGCCCTGCGCGCGGAACGGACAGCTCTCGACGAACTTGCCCGAGACGGGATCCTTAGCGAGGAGACACTGATCGAACTACAGACCGAACTCGATGAAGCGATTTACGAAGGCGGTTCCCAAAATCAACATGCCTGAGCGTTTTTGCACATGGAGATACGGAAATTCTTCCCATGCCTACTTGTAGAACTGCACTCCGCCAAATAGCTTCCTGAAATCACAGACAGCATTATGCGAATCTATCCAGCAATCGACTTGAGAAAAGGACGCTGCGTACGCTTGCGGCGGGGCGATCCTAACGCTGAGACCGTCTTCAGCGATGACCCTGCGCAGATGGCATCTCACTGGGCGGCACTTGGCGCAGAGTGGCTGCACGTCGTCAACCTGGACGGCGCTTTCGGCGGTGGTTCCGGCGGCGCTTCCGACTTCCATCCCAGAGTTCAGCGCCTCTCGCCGGACGCGCTCGAAACAGGCGATCCTGATCGCGCAACGGATCCTTCGCTGACGGCCGGTTTGAAGGCCGAAGAGTCTGATCTGGCACAGAGCCTTCCCATCAACTTGCAGCGCCTGCAGCAGATCCGCCAAGCGGTCGACATCCGCATCCAGTTCACCGGCGGGCTCCGCAGTATGCAGGATATCGAGTTGGCATTCTCCCTTGGCGCGGATCGCATTGTGTTGGGGACCGCGGCCGTACGCGATCCGGAACTGGTGCGCGCCGCGATCGAGCGCTGGGGCGTGCCCTGCATCGTGGTCGGGCTCGATGCCAAAGATGGAATGGTCGCCACGCACGGCTGGCAACAGGTGAGCCAATTGAGCGCCATCGAACTTGGGCACCATATGGCCGCCCTGGGCGTGGAGCTGGCGCTGTTTACCGATATCAGCCGCGACGGCATGATGAGCGGCGTCAATGTACAGTCTACGGCGGAGCTGGGTGATCTGACAGGCCTGCAGGTGATCGCCAGCGGCGGCGTTGCCAGTCTCCAGGACATCCACGCACTCAAGCGCCATGAACATTACGGCATTGACGGTGTGATCATCGGACAGGCGCTCTACACCGACGCCGTCGAACTGCCGGCCGCCATCGAAATCGGCAACGCCCCCCGCCTCCGCCGCAGCGCCGGCATTATTCCTATTCGCCTCTGTTGCAACGATCCCGCCGACCGCGGCCGACCGCAGCTCCTGCTCCTCTATAACCACTTTTTCGAGGAGTGGCAGTTCCCGCGCGGGGGCGTCGAACACGGCGAAAGCGACCTGGACTGCGCCCAGCGGGAATTCGCCATCGAAACCGGTTTGCCTGTTCTCAAACTGTACCAGGATTGCCCCACCGTTCTTGATTTCACCGTCAACATCCGCGGTTACGATGTCCAGCGCTCGGTTGTCTACTTCCTGGCAGAAACCGGAGAGGGAAAGGTGGAATTGGGTCACGACAACCACAGCGAATATCGCTGGTGCAGTCTGGAGGAAGCAAAAGCTCTGCTGCTTGAAACTTCGCCGGAGCAGATTCCCGCTTGGCGGGCCGCTGCCCGCCTGATCGACGCGGGTATGTCGAAATTCAAGTAGCGCGGGCGGCCGGACATCCCATCGATTCAGTTCCGGGCCATACCGTGGGCGCAACCAAATCCCTGCCAATTTTGGAGGCTGTATTTGCTGGCAAAACGAATCATTCCTTGTCTCGACGTTAAAGACGGGCGCGTCGTCAAGGGCATCAATTTTGTAGATCTGGTCGACGCGGGCGATCCCGTGGAACAGGCCAAGGTATACGATAACGAAGGCGCCGATGAACTGGTCTTCCTGGATATTACAGCAACCCACGAGGCGCGCGATATCGTCGCCGAAATGGTGCGCCGCGTCGCCGATACCGTGTTTATCCCATTCACTGTCGGCGGCGGCATTCGAAACGTCGAGGATATGCGTGCCATCCTGTTGGCCGGGGCCGACAAGGTGAGCGTAAACAGCGCGGCTGTCCTCACCCCGGAGATTGTTTCCGAAGGCGCGCGCCGCTTCGGCAGCCAGTGTATTGTTGTCGCCATCGATGCTCGCCGCCGCGACGCCGCCGCAGGCTGGGACGTATTCATAAGTGGTGGGCGCATCAACACCGGCATTGACGCCGTTGAATGGGCCAAAAAGGTCGAAACGCTCGGCGCCGGCGAAATCCTGCTCACCTCGATGGATGGCGACGGTACGCAGGAGGGATACGACGTCGCCTTGACACGTGCCATTTCGGACGCCGTCAACATCCCGGTTATCGCCAGCGGCGGCGCGGGCCGGCCGGAGGATTTCGCCGCCGCGCTCACCGACGGAGGCGCGGAGGCAGCGCTGGCCGCCAGCCTCTTCCACTTTCGTCAGCTTCAGGTGATGGATGTAAAGCGGCACCTGCTCGACCGCGGCGTTCCGGTGCGACTACCCGAAGACGCTATCGCCTGAGGGATACATTATCCAAGAGGGAAACGTTCGCCTTGGCAGCGACCTGTAGGAAGATAGGCTTTAACGACTTAGCCATATACAGTGCCTGTGTGGACCAGACCTTCAGTTACGCCGCCATTCGGGCTATCTCATCGTGTAGTCGTTGGCCGCCGCCACCTGGGACGGGACGCACCGCTGGAAATACGGCGTACGGTGGACGGGGCATGTTTTTGTAGGGGGGCGTTGCGGGGGCGCAGCCCCTGCACAAGGGAGGGCCGAAGGCCCGACCGCCCAGAAACAGAGAATGAGGAGAGAGTAAACACCTTTTCTCGCCTCTTTCAGGTTCGCAAATCAATTGTGGCTGAGTAGTTAGGAATGGCTTGCCACCATGGATTTCTGCCAGGTCCAAAGTGTCGGGGTGCCTAAAGAGACCAGGGTGTAGAGATGGACAGATTAAAGTTGGCAATGACCCGATCCTTTCATCGGCAAATCGGCCACACCCGGCGGCTCACCCCGCAGGATCAGTCGCGTTTCGTCACCGCCGTGTCCCAGTTCGCCCGGGATCCGGCAACCCCCGGACTTAATTTCGAGAAACTCGGCGGCGGTACCAAGAGCAACCTCTGGTCACTGAGGGCTTCACAAGAGCTTCGGATTCTTCTGGCAGAAGATGACGGCCAGTTTGTCTTCGTCAATGCAGGGCATCATGATGCCATGTATGACTGGGCCGACAGACGAGACCATTTTGTCGACCTGGCTTCTGACGATCTTGCAGATCTACAGGTATCAGTTCCTGACATCCCGCTTTCCTTGAAGCGTGCTTCCACAGGAATGCCGCATCAGCCCTCGCTGCCTGACCTACCCGGGCATGAATCCGGCGGCCCTCGCCATTCGCCGCTGGCATCAGAATCTGCGCCAACCGACCCTCTCCTCATCCAGGATCTGATTCGGCGTCTCTTCAGCGGAGACTTTGAGGACTGGCAGCTGTTCCTCCATCCAGACCAAAGACCTCTTGTAAGCCGCCACTGGTCAGGCGCCGCCCGCATTCGCGGCGCAGCCGGTACGGGTAAGACGGTGATAGGGCTGCATCGACTTGCGGAACTGGCCCGGCGATATCCCGATGGCAAAGTGCTCTTTACCGCGAACAGCAGATCGCTGGCCGAACTGCTCGAAAGGCACTTCCAAATCCTGCCAATGGCGCCCTCGAATGTCGAGTTCGCGAACATCGACAGGATTGCTTACAAGTACGACAGTTGGCCGCCGGCACATTTCTCTCTGGTTGACCAGACATTCGCAGCTGCCTGCAAAGAGCTCGCTGCGGGTTCCCCTTTGGAAAGGATTGGCCAGGATTACCTGAAAGAAGAGATTGAGAGAGTGATCAAGGGGAACGACCTTCAAAGCCTTGAGGACTATTTGTCCGTCGAACGCATTGGACGCAAGCGATCACTTTCTCAGAACTTGCGCAAGCTGGTCTGGGAGCTGTATGAATTCTGGGCAGGAATTCTGAGGGAACGCAACGCAGTTCCGTTCGCTGACAAAAGGATTCGGGCCAGAGACGCTGTCCAAAGACTCGCGCAAGCCCCCTACCGCTGCGTCGTCGTGGATGAAGCGCAAGACATAACTTTGGTGGAGTTGCAGCTGGTCCGTGCCCTTGTCTCCGGGTCTCCCGAGAATCCCGTGCCCAAAGATGGCGTTCTCATATTGGATGACCCTGCACAGCGCATCTATCCCGGAGGGTACCGGCTCGGCTGGGCCGGGCTTGAAATCGCCGGTCGGGCGCAGGTGCTGAAAAAGAACTACCGCAATTTGCCTGCAGTCTACCGCGCGGCCAGGCGCGTCCGTGGTAACGAACTTGTGGCGCTCGAACATGAAGACGACAAATTTATTCTTGACGTCGAACTGGGTTTTTCAGAGCGTGAGGACGAGAGGCCGAATCTTGCCCTTGTAGACTGTGATGACGAATTTCCCTATTTGCGCGAGATGATACGCGAAATCAGTGAAGGCGGAAAGGTCGGCGCGAACGAGATTGCAGTCTTCCTGAAACACAACGATCAGGTCGAGGCCGCCATCAGATTCCTGCAAGGCAAAGGCATCCCCTGCGCCCGGATTACTCGCAATGGTATTTCCGGCAGTGGCGTGAGAGTAGGGACCTACGACCGTGCTCGAGGACTGGAATTCAGAGCCGTCTTTCTTCCCCGTTTGGGCGTAACTCAGTTCCCTGACGGCGGTGGTGACGCTGTCGGCGAGGGGCAGAGTTTCGACCCGGACCAGGACCTGGAAGCGCGTCTCTTGGAACTGGACCGTCTCTACGTTGCCATGACACGCGCCAGGGAGCTTCTGCTTCTGCTGGCCGATGAAGAGCCGTGCGAAGAGATCCGCCGAGCCCTGGGCGAAGAGATCATCTTGAGAGACATGCGAGGACGGCAAAAAGGGGGTCCAACCTTAACGCATTGACTCTGCACAGAAGGCGACAGTTCCTCACCGTGCACAACCCTAACTGCTCCCCAACAAACAAAATGGAACGCTACATGTCCGAAATGATCAACTCCCTCTCCGCTACGATCGCCGACCGCAGAGCCAATCCGACCGCAGAATCATATACCGCCAGCCTTTTGGCCGCCGGAACCGGCAAAATCGCCCAAAAAGTCGGCGAAGAGGCGGTTGAAGTTGTCGTCGCTGCCCTCGAAGAAAGTGATGAGCGCCTCGTTTCGGAAATGGCCGACCTGGTCTATCACAGCCTCGTCCTGCTGGAACAGCGGGATCTCTCCTGGTCGGACGTTGAAGCTGAACTGGCCCGGCGCTTCAAATAGATAAGTGGATTGCCGAATGAATTCAAGTAACTGCTTCGCGTGCTTATCCGTCCCTCTTAGCCTAAAATTCTCCTGAGAATGGTGGCCCTTTAGCCGGTATCTGCCCGAGTCCAACAGGGCAGGACACAGGTCCAAAGATAAATCTGGTCCGGTTCGGCAAGTTTCATCTGGAGGTGCCAGGCAGTAGTCCTGAACATCAGCCTGTATCCGTCCAAATAGAGAAGATGCAATCTAACTATGCAACGCCAATGATCTCAATTTGAACACCAATCAGAATACTGACTGGAAGGCTACAGTACCTGAATTCAAGAATATTTTCAGGCATATTCTCTGGGCTACAACTTGGCATCCAACGTCATCGTTCGGTCCTAGCCGGGTACTTCAATCTGCAGTTCTGTCAGAACCACTTCCGGCTCCCAGACGTCGATTTCTACAGTAGGAGTCAATGTTTTTACGTCATAAACTACTAGTCGCAACTCGTACCTGCCTGCAGGGAGATCCGGTGGGACGGAAAATGAAACTAGCGTGTCGACAGGTTCACCCGCAGCCCAGCGGCTGGTAGGCGCATTGTACAAGCTTCCCAATAGCAACCACTGATCTTGTTGGTGGACCCTTGCGCCATCGGCATCGTGTAAACGTAAAGAAACCGCGTAATCAACATTCAGGCCGGCGTCTACCTGCCACTGCAATGCCACCCACTGTGAACGACCACCGTCCAGACTGGGAATCTGCTGCGGAGTCAAGAGTCTGTCTTTTTCGCTCATGGCAAATCCAAGGAGACTAATTCCGCCATCGTAGCGAACTGTATGTGACTGCAGATGGTCGTAAACTGTCCAGGGGCGGTCCAATGTAACATCTGTATAGGTGTGAATGTCGAATAGACGATGCTCTTCGCTCCCTAAATGACGTCCATACTTGTCAAGAAGGCGGACAACATGAGTACTTTCGCCGGAAAACTGCACAAGCTTTACGTTGGTGACTTGTCCCTCTTCCCTCAGAGCAGATTCAACCATTAGTGCCAGGTCCAGGGTACGAGCATGAAAGACATGGGCGGGTGAAGAGCCCTGATACAAATACTCAAAACCAAAGTTCACATATTCCTGGCCATAGTTCATATCATCTTCATAGGGGAGAAGGTAGACTGTGTCCGATTTGGTGGGTAGCCTATTCAGGACTTTAGCAACTTCATTCCACGCGTTATTGAATTCTCTTTGGAATCTCGAATTAGCCGCCGCCTTAAGGAAATAGGCGTCATAGGTATTTGCGCCTTGAACCAAGACGAGCCCGGCCATCACGATTCCTAAACCCACAGCGAAGCGGGTTCCATTTTTTTGGAAAAAGAAACCTGCTGGTCCCTGCAAGGCGCCGCAGATCCTCTTTAGTAGCTGGATCGCTTCCCACAGTCCAACGCCGATTAGCAGAAAGACCGCAGGGGCGACACCGATCATTCGAACAAAACTGGGTGGAGGCATCATTCCTCTGGCCAGTACAGCAGGCAGTAGCAGGATTAACAGCCAGAGAAGCAGTAGTCGATTGGCAGCTCTTCGACCGTACCACCCTGCCATCGCCACACCGAACCAAAAGAGCGACGCTTCCCATAAGTTCAGCATGGGTTGGAAAGGGATATTGTGCCGGGTGGCCCAATCGCCGCGAAAGCCAAAAGCCTGGAGATGGATCCAGGTGTTGTTCAGTAAAGACCCCAGCGGATCACCTTGACTTACGTTGGTCTGGAAGACGGAAACCAGGTCGCTTCGCATGAAAAAATGTCCTGGATGAAAGGCAAAGTGAAGTAGAATCGGGGCGGCCACAAGCGCTGAGCAGCCAAGAAAAATGCCGATCATCTGCAGTTCTGCTTTTGAAGAGGAAGCGAAGGTTGGAAACCAATGGGAAATCTCTGTCTTCTCTCTTTTTTCATCTATGAAATGGCTCTTTATGAGTGAAGGCAGAAAGCTAAGTCCAAAGAAGAAAAAGAGAAGGGGTACTAGTCGAGCTGGAATATAGGTGTAGGGCAATAAACCGGCACACGCGCCCGATAAAGCAATTCGCCACCAACTTTTCTTCCTCCATCCTGACCAAAGCAAAGCAATACACAGCGATAGAAAAAAGGGTAGAAAATTACCCCGGATGCCCGCGCGCCCGAGAAAAGTCTGGCTAGTGGAAACTGCCAGCAGACCGGCTGCCACTCCCCCAATGGACAATGCGCGCCACAAAGTTGGCCGACCGTTTTCGTCCCTGTCAAAGAGCAACTGGCCCAACCAAAACACGGACAAGACCGTTCCTGCGCTGGCCAAGGCGGCTGGAAGATAGATTGCCAGGACAGTACGCCCCCAGAGTAGTGTGGCCAATGCAACTCCATAGACAATCATTCCTTCGCGTCCAAAATTTCTGGGGAAGAAGACGGCGTGCTCGCCCTGCAATACTTGCAGAGCGTCCAAGCCATGTGCTCCTGCATCTTGACTGATTCCAGGCGGCAATTCGTCCAATCGATAGAGACGAAGCAACACGACAGTCACCACAAGGGCAGCAACTATTGCTCCCTTCACCAGGAGGTAGGCGACCCGTTTGTCCTTGAGAATTCGCTCATTGACTACCGATTCGCATTCTTGGGATGAAGTTTGAGTCATTGGATGGTCATTGATCTGAAGCCTAGGCAAAATGAAGGAATTTATGACCTTGACAGCCCAAGATACCTGCAAAAAAGCTCAGGATATGACTGAAGGTGCTTTGCGGTCAGATGTAAACTTAGTTTTGAGTGCTATTGGGTCGATATCGATGTTTAACTGCCAACGGCTTAAGTCGATGAGCGCATGCAAAAACTCGACATCGAAGCCGATAGTGGGGCCACATGACGGTGAAGGATAACGACAGCACAATCTGTTCCTTTGCGTTCTTCGCGAAGTTCCCCAACGAGCGGACTGCCATAGATCAGTTTGAAAGCGGTCGATGGCTTGACGGTTTTCGTTGCCCGCACTGCGGTAGTGAACGAACTTCCCGCCAACGAAAACACCAAGAATATCGGTGCAAAGATTGCCGAAAGAGATTCACTGTCAGGATAGGCACAGTCCTTGAACGTACTCAGATACCTTTGCAGAAATGGCTGTGGGCTGCAGAATCTGTGGCCGCTGCCCACGAGACTCAGGTGTGGCCGTGTGTGTCGCTGTAGGCGTATGTTCGACAATAAGCGGTGAAGTCGCAGTAGCTGTGGAAGCTGATGGCTCCGTCAGAGTCGCGGCCCACATTCGGACCATGGACTGGTCTCGTTCTTAGTCTCAACGGCGCGTACTGCGGAACAGTGGGTCAAGCCTGCCGCGAGTCCTGTATCACTGTAGGTCGTGTCAGCCAGGCAGTCCCTGCCGGTCTGCTGCCAGCCGTCGCCGGCCCAGGAGGTCAGCGCCGGTACAGAGAGGGTGGCTTCCGTCGAAGTCTGTTGCGCCGAAGCCAAGTTCGTGTAAGACAGGAAAGCGGCGACAGCCAAGGGAGTAACCGCCAGTCAGCCGTCGGGGACGTGCAGGACTTTCGAAATGTTTCGTTGTGACAATATCAGTCTCCGAGAGTGCATGGCACATAAACTGCATTGCAGATCACATCTGCCAAAGGAGCAGTAAAGACGGCGTCTCTCTCTTGGGCTGCCGGCGAGCAGACGCTGAAGGCGAACGTCCCAAAAAAATGGTACGTCTTGCTATACTTTATCAGACCGATATGAGATAGTTATCAGGAAAAAGAAAACAAGGCTGTGATTTTTTGTAAGATTGAACCAAGATCGACAATTGTGCTCAGAAATACGCCGGATGGCGCTCCAGGTCCAATCAGTGCATCAGCACGGGAACATTGAATCTTTGTCAACACGAAGGCAGTCTAAATGGCGGTCGCGCCGCCGCCGCTCTTCCCGCCTGTCTCCTCAACAGTCACCGTCAAAGCGTGCGGAAAGGAAGTGATACACGTCCTCAATGTCAAGAATGCGCTAAAGAAGGCAACCCGCAAGACCGGAAAACTGCAGCGGCAAGCAGAAGCGCCCACTATGGAACTGTTGGTGGAGATAGGAGCAAAGGCCTGCAGACCTCGTCGAGGCAAGGGCGGCAACTCGAAGAGCAGTAGAGCCGCTAGGAGCAGTGGATAGGCTGAATTGCCATGACCAGTTTGATGGGGGCCGCAATATTACGGTTGTCCGAAGCGGGGGCGGTAAAGTGGGAGACTATCGAAGTTCAGTCCGACTGCGCAGGACTCCTGTTGATCAGGCGTTCGAAGCTGGGTCCAGAGTGGAAGACGCGATCGCTTTCATTTCCTGCCTCACAATGAAATCGCTCAAGGCCATTCGCAACGGCGCGACGGATTCCAACAGCCCTATCGGGCTGCGCCCCAAACAGTTTTCGAAGCGTATCAAGCAGGCAGCACGGGCAGCTGGACTTGGGAATGGCTTTAGCGGGCATCCGCCTCGGAGTGGTATGGCCCGTGATTTGGCGAGGGCGGGGAAGGAACTGGCTGGTTTGACGAACGCGGGGCGTAGAAGTTCAACCAAGGTGCCAGGGTGGTACACGCGCAATTGGACCGCCAGTAGAGGGGCGGTGGCCCAGTTCTGCAACGGCCAGTGCGGAGTGGAGCACATCAGAAGCCCAGAATAATGCAATTGAACAGAGACTGGGAGGCTGTTCAATAGTCGAAAAGCTGCGGAACACGCAGATTTAGGAAAAGTTGGGAAACACCAGAGCGCGCAAGATTTCGTATGTACACGCTTTATTTCTTGGCAAACATTGGATGGGGCCTGTTCTGCGGGGCTGCCACTTTGGCTTCTCCGTATGTCTGACAGTCCCTCCGAATGCCCGTACAGACGGCCTGATATCTTCTCGCTATTCGGCCCCATCATTTCTATCTGTTCGTTCAGTCCCTCGCAGATTCACTTTCTATGTGGTTCCTCTCGGCCTCGACAGAGTTGGATTACAGAACGATAGTGTGGGCCGCCAGGTTGAAAGTTCCCAAATTGAAGTTCTGTCAATGTTGGCCAGAAAGGGGTCCGCTATTGCTGCCCAGCGACCAGAAGCGACCAGTCTGGAAGGGCAAAATAGCTGACCGACTATGTCAACCCGATCTGCTATTTTTCTGGCCAATGTTGTCCAAAAGGAGGTGCTTGAAAGGGTTCAAAGCCTTGGCAAGCGTTCGTTTCTACCAGGCAGAGAAGAGCAATCTCTTGTGCTCACATTTTCTTGGCGCATTCATGTATTCCAGGGACAGAGGATCTGGCATCAACTTTTTCTGGACTCCAGAAAGCGACGAGAACAGGAATGTCACGTCCAAAACGCTCACATGCCCGCTGTACGTGCGAGTCTAGATACTTCGATCCCGCGGCCACTGATTGAGAATCGGAATCGCCTCCACAAACCTCCCAATTCGCGCCCCATTCCTTGCCAGTGGTACAATAGTTCATAGTGATTCAGACTGTTGAAATACCTGGCAGGAGCGGACGAAAACGCTGCATCAGACAATACACAAGCCAGCAAAAGCCCAAGAGCTCCGGGAGGAAATCTGATGACTGTTCCTGTGATTAAAGGCACACGCAACGGCACACCTTACTCTTCGCCCCGCGATTCGGATGCAACGCCCCAAGTTGCCGACCCTCCTTCCACCTCACGCCTGTCTCTGGAAGATGGTCTGTTCGCGCAAGACGCCATGACCTTCGACGATGTACTGCTCGTACCCGGCTTCGCCGAGGTGCTGCCAGTCGACGTCGACATCACGACACGCCTCCATCCGAAGCTCGCACTCAATATCCCGCTTATCAGCGCGGCCATGGATACCGTCACCGAAGCGGACTTGGCGATCGCTCTCGCCCGCCAAGGGGGACTGGGCGTCATTCACCGCAACCTGTCGGTAACGCAACAGGCCGAAGAGGTCGACAAGGTCAAACGCAGCGAGAGCGGCATGATCGTCGATCCCATTACTCTGCGTCCCGAAAACACCCTGGCCGACGCCGAAGCCGTCATGAGCCACTACCATATCAGTGGCGTACCCATTACCGATGACGACAACCGGTTGCTGGGCATTCTCACCAACCGCGATGTCCGCTTCGCCACCGACCACCAGCGCCTCATCTCGGACTTCATGGTTTCCGAGAACCTGATCACCGCACAGCTGGGCACAACGCTGGAAGAAGCGCAGGAGATCCTCCACCGCTACCGTATCGAAAAGCTGCCTCTGATCGATGCCGACGGCTATCTCAAAGGGCTGATCACCTATAAGGACATCTTGAAAAGGCAGGATTTCCCCCACTCCGCCAAAGATGAGCGCGGACGGCTGCTTGTGGCCGGCGCCATAGGCGTCGGCGCAGACGGGTTGCGACGGGCCGAGAACCTTATCAACGCCGGCGTAGACGCTGTTGCCGTCGACACCGCCCACGGCCATACGCAGGGTGTGATCGAAACGGTGAAAGCGGTGCGGTCGCGCTACCCGGAACTGCCAATCCTTGCCGGCAATGTCGTGACCGTCGAAGGTGTGCAGATGCTGACCGAAGCAGGCGCAGACGTGGTCAAAGTGGGCGTCGGCGCAGGCTCGATCTGCACCACTCGCATCGTCTCCGGCGCCGGCATGCCCCAACTCACCGCCATTGCCGCCTGCTCCGAAGCCGCCGAATCTTGCGGTGTCACCCTTATCGCAGACGGCGGCATCCGCTACAGCGGTGATATAACCAAGGCCCTTGCATGCGGCGCCTCAGCCGTCATGCTCGGCGGCCTGCTGGCCGGCCTGCACGAATCCCCCGGCGAAATCGTTATTCGTGAGGGACGTTCCTTCAAAGAATACCGCGGCATGGGCAGTATCGGCGCCATGAAAGGCCGCGCGGCTGACCGTTACGCCACCGGACAATCGGTCAATGGCGCTTCCCCCGACATCGGCGGCAAAACCGTTCCCGAAGGCATCGAAGGGCAGGTACCATACAAAGGCTACCTCAACGAGTTCGTCTTTCAACTCCTGGGCGGCCTGCGCTCCGGGATGGGATACGTCGGCGCCGACAGCCTGCCAGACCTGTGGCGCAAAGCCCGCTTCGTCCGCATCAGCCCGGCAGGCTACCAGGAGAGCCATCCGCACAGCGTTGTCATTACCAAAGAAGCGCCAAACTACCAAGTGAATCCAGGGAACTAGAATGACTGTAACAGCCGTTGTCGGCGCCCAGTGGGGAGATGAAGGTAAAGGTCGCATTGTCGATTATCTGGCCAAACGGGCCAACTATGTCATACGCTTTCAAGGAGGCGACAACGCCGGCCATACCGTTATCAACGATTTCGGCAAAACAGTGCTCCATCTGGTGCCCTGCGGCATCTTCTACGAGAACGTCCATAACATCATCGGCACTGGCTGCGTGGTCAATCCGCAGTCGCTGCTGGAAGAGATCGCCCACCTCAAGTCGATTGGCGTCAGCTGCGACCGCCTTTGGATCAGCAGCCGCGCTCAGATGCTCATGCCCTACCATCGCACACTCGACGAGCTGGAGGAGCAGGCCCGCGGCGCCGACACCATCGGCACAACCATGCGGGGCGTCGGCCCGGCCTACAGCGACAAGGCCACCCGCTCCGGACTCCGCATCGGCGACCTCCTCCAACCCGACTGGCTGGAAGCGCGACTCGACAATGCTTTGAAGACCATCAACCGCAAGCTGACGATTCTCGGCGGGCAGCCGGTAGACGGCCGCGAGGTCTACGATCTGCTGATGGAGTTTCGACTGCAACTGGCGCCCCGCATCGTCGACACCGCGCCGATTCTACGCATGGCGCTCGAGGCCGGCAACGATATCCTGCTCGAAGGCCAGCTCGGCGTCATGCGCGATCTGGATTGGGGAATCTATCCCTACGTTACCAGCAGCCATCCTACCGCCGCCTTCGCCCCGTCCGGCGCCGGCCTGCCAGCCGGGTCTCTTGATGAAGTCCACGGCGTTTGCAAAGCCTACAGCACCTGCGTCGGCGACGGTCCCTTCCCGGTCGAATTGCACGACGAGATCGGCAAGCTTATGCAGGATGTGGGCAAGGAGTTCGGCGCAACCACCGGCCGCCCGCGACGCTGCGGCTGGTTCGACGGCGTCGCCATTCGCTACGCCGCCTGGCTCAACGGCATGACAGGACTGGCCATTACCAAATTGGACGTTCTCGACAGCATCGAAACGCTCAAAATCTGCACCGGCTATCGCCTGGCGGACGGAACCGTGCTCACCGACACCGTCCCCGACACTTCGCTCCTGATGGACGCGCAGCCGCTCTGGGAGGAGATGCCCGGCTGGGTCACACCCACGACCGGCTGCCGCAGTTGGGCCGCACTGCCCGTTGAAGCACGCAACTACGTCAGCCGCATTTCCGAGCTGGCCGGCGTTCCTGTCGCCTACGTCTCCGTCGGCCCCGAACGTGACAACATGTTCGGCCGCGGCAGCCCAGCTCTGGTGACCGAACAGTAGGGACAGGGCCCAATGCATCGGATGCAGTTCGAAGCGCCACTGTCCCACTGACTTCCGGGGACAATCGGATTCGCGGGGGTCTCCCATGATGTGTAGGACATATGCCCTTTGATACCAGTGTGTTAGACAAGGCAATCGCACAGCGTTCCCGCCGCCTGGAGAGTGAGCGCAAAGAGCTAGTCGCGAAGACCATTGCATTGTTGGATTCGCATAGCCGTCAATTCGGCATTTGTTCCGGCTACATATTTGGTTCAGTCACGCGGCCTCGCCGGTTCCACGAACACTCCGACGTCGACATCGCCATCGAGACCAGCCGCCCCGAACTACTGGCCGAAGCGATCGGACGGTTCTCGTCAATGCTGGAAAGAGACGTCGATCTGGTGGATCTTTCCGCCGTCCCATTTGCCGACCGTATCCGTCGGGAGGGAGTGCCTTGGACGCCCAAGAGTTCGTAGCCCTCGAATCACGCATTGTCGCGCAGCTCGCAATTATCGACGCTGTCTTTGTTGACATCGAAGAACGGACACAAGGCTTCGACGTCAGCGACGTGCGTCACATTGAGAGCGTAGCTTTTCAGATTCACAATGCTTACAGTTCTATCGAGGAACTTCTGCGCCTGATCGCCGCCAGCTTTGAGAATCAGATCGGCGACGTGGCACGATGGCATTCGGCTCTTCTTCGACGCATGACCCAGCCCGTCCCAGGAGTGCGTCCGGCCCCATTGACCAAAGAGACGTTTGTGCTCCTTGACACTATGCGCGGTTTCCGCCACTTCTTCCGCCATGCTTATGCTTCGACAGTCGATCCCGTCCTGCTTGAGTCCAATCTTCAAATTGCGCGGCAGGCGCATAGTGTCCTGCATCGAGATATAGTCGAATTTCTGGACCAACTAAGGCCGCCCAAGTGAAAAGGAGCAGTTGCCAATGAGGATTAAGATCGCCAATGCGACCTCTCGCTCCCCACTCCTCTTCACTGTCTCCTGCTGTCAACACCTATGACAACATTTACTCACGAATCCTACCTGTCCCCCCTGACCTGGCGCTACGGCAGCGAGGCCATGCGCAAAATCTGGAGCGAGACTGAGAAGCGCAAACTCATGCGCCGTGTCTGGGTCGCGTTGGCGGAAGCTCAATATGAGGCCGGGCTGGTGACCTCCGCGCAGGTGGCCGATCTGCGGTCTCGCCAGGACCATATAAATATCCAGCGCGCCGAGGAGATCGAACGGGAAATCCACCACGATCTCATGGCCGAAATCCGCACCTATGCCGAACAATGTCCGGTGGGCGGCCCCATCATCCATCTGGGCGCGACCTCGATGGATGTGCTCGACAACGTAGACGCCCTGCGCCTGCGCACTGCCCTCGACCAAATCATCGATAGGTTGAAACGCACTCTCGCCACCATCGCCGCCCGCATCGAAGCCGAAGCCGACACGCCCGCTATCGCCTTTACCCATATCCAGCCCGCCGAACCTACCACCGTCGGCTACCGCTTTGCCCAGTACGGTCAAGACCTGCTTGCCGACCTGTCAGAGCTGCAATACGTGCGCGGCGACATCCGCGGAAAGGGCTTGAAAGGCGCCGTCGGCACCAGCGCCAGTTATGGTCAGCTTCTCTCCGACAGCGAATTCAGCCCTCGCCACCTCGAAGAACGGGTTATGCAGAAGCTGGATCTCACCGCCTTCGAGGCCGCTACGCAGACCTACCCGCGCAAGCAAGACTGGTTGGTGGTCAATGCCCTGGCCGGACTCTGTGCCAGCCTCCACAAATTCGCCTTCGATTTGCGCATCCTCCAATCGCCCCCGTTCGGCGAATGGAGCGAGCCCTTCGGCCCAAGGCAGGTCGGCTCCAGCGCTATGCCTTTCAAGCGCAATCCCATCGCGGCCGAGAATATCGACAGCCTCACACGCCAGGTCGCGGCCTTGCCCCGCATCGCCTGGGACAACAGCGCCCTCAACCTGCTCGAGCGCACGCTCGACGACTCGGCCAACCGGCGCCTTTACCTGCCGGAGGCCTTCCTGCTGACCGATGAAGTGCTCATCCGCAGCCAGCGTCTATTCGAAGGCGTGACAATCTGGCCGGGCCCCACTGCACGCAATCTGCGCGACTACGGTGTCTTCGCCGCCACCGAACGTCTGCTGATGGAAGCCGTCAAAGCCGGCGGAGATCGCCAGCACCTGCACGAACTGATCCGCGAACAGAGCCTGGTTGCATGGCAGGCCCTGCAA
Source organism: Caldilineaceae bacterium (assembly GCA_965116395.1). GTDB lineage: Bacteria > Chloroflexota > Anaerolineae > Caldilineales > Caldilineaceae > Bin5. The sequence goes on along the minus strand of OZ220684.1, from coordinate 699,207 downwards.
AATGGGGAGCCCAATCCCCTCGTCGATAACCTGATCACCGACCCGCGTATCACCGCACTCGTGCCGGCGGAACAGGCGCACAGCCTCCTGTCAGCCACCGACTACGTGGGCGACGCACCCCAGCGGGCCAGAAACATCGCCGCCGCCATCCACGCCAACGTCGGCTGAAATGCCCCAGCTAATCCTGACCGCCGACCCTGGATTCTCGCACCTGGCTCTCGACGAGTTCAGCCGCGACGCGCACAACGGCAGACTCCTCGACGAACTCGCACCCGGCATCTGCCTTGTCGACTGTGACGAAGGCTTCTGGGGACTGGCCGAAACGTGGATCGACAGCCCGCCCGCCTTCGCCCGTCACATCTGTCCCGTGGACCTCACCGTTCCCCTCATCGCCAAGCCCAGAGACCTGTCCCGCCTCAGCGACGCCGCCGTAGCCGAGTACGCAGACCTGCTCGACCCGGACGTCAGCTTTTCGGTCCAGAGCCGCATCCTGCTCGACCTTCCATACAAACCGTTCGACGTCAACCGCGCCGTTGCCGAGGCCCTCACCCGCGCCGCAAAATCCCCGCTGGACGTGCGGCAGCCATTTCAAATCCTCTCTGTTGTTTTCGCTGGGTTGGATCAAACGGAGGATGAACTTGCGGAAGCCGGAGATACGCCGCAGGCCGCGGGCACGCGGCATCTGGCCTTCATGGGTCTCTCACTTGCCTCCCACAATATATCGGACTGGGCCGGCGGCGTGCGGCGCTTCCGCCGTGAGAAGGATCAGATCAGCCGGGCGGAATTCAAAATGTTGGAGGCGTTGGAAGCTTTTCGAATCGAACTTCCCGCGGGCGGCGTCGCCCTCGATCTGGGCGCAGCGCCTGGAGGTTGGACACGTGTTCTGCGTCAAAAGGACCAGTTCGTTACCGCGGTCGACCCTGCCGAACTGCATCCCCGGCTCACCAAAGATCGCGGGGTTCGCCACAAGCGTATGACCGCCGAAGCCTACCTGCGTGAAGGGCCGGATGCTTTCGACCTGCTGGTCAATGACATGCGTATGGATGCGCGCGCTTCGGCGCGCATGATGAACGCTTTCGTCGACTTCCTCTACCCCCACGCCGAGGCGGTCATGACGCTCAAACTGGGCAAGACCGCTGCCGCGCTCGAACCTGCCTGCGCCATTCTGCGGGAGCGCTACACAATCCTCCACATGCGCCAACTGTTCCACAACCGCAACGAGGTCACCATCCACCTCAGGCCGAACGATGCCTGAGACATCTTCCTCGGACCCGCCAATCCTTACCAAGCCTCACGGGTCCGGCCCGACAGGCAAAGCATACAGATACCAATACTCCTCGCGCGGGTAGACCTGTTCAACCGCCGCATCCCAGACAAACTCTCCGCCGCCCAACAAGCTGCCCAGACGCTGGTCTATGGTTGCCAGCTGGGTTGCCAGCGCCGCCGCGCCGGCCTCGTCCAACGCCTTACCGATCTCCGCGATCCGCTGCCGGTTGCGAATCTCAAACGGGTATTGCACGCGGCACTCGCGCCGGTTCTCGCTGCAATCGTCAAGGTACCAGTTCAGGCTGTTCAGCCGCGCCCTTGCCTCCCGCAGCATCAGCGCCTGGAAATGGGAAGGAAGACGACCAGTCGCCTCCTCAATCTGCGCCTTGGCTTCCGTCAGCGCCTCCTTCTGCGCAGCAGTCAGCAACGCCGACTGGGCCGTCAGCTTGTGCAGCCGCGCCAGCACATCCCCGACGCTGCTCTGGATCCGGTGCTCCCCTGTCCCGCCGCCATCCGCAGACGCAGGCACAGCAACCGTCCTGTACACTTCGCCCCGCATAATATAGCTCTCAAACTGCGCAGCCATCGCCGCCACCACTGCCAAATCGGTCTCGGGCTGCGCTGCGATAACCGTACTCAATATATTTGCCATTTTCCGCCTCCCTTCACACCATCTTCGTTTTTTGGGCGGTCGGGCCTTCGGCCCTCCCTTATGCGTGGGGACACGCCCCGCAACGCCCCCCTCCAAAAACATGCCTCACTGACGGTACGCCTTCATCGCAGCAGTGCCGCGAATGCCCTATGCGCCAATCTTTATCACCCGTCCCCTACGGTTCCCGCTCCAACCACAGCGTCACCGGGCCGTCGTTCACCAGCGCCACTTCCATATGTGCCTGGAAAACGCCCTTCTCTACCGGCACGCCCTCCGCGGCCAGCAACTCGCAGAATCTGTCGTAAAGCTCCTCGGCCTGTGCCGGCGGCGCCGCCCGCGTAAAGCTGGGTCTCCGCCCCTTGCGAGCATCACCATACAGCGTGAACTGGCTCACCGCTAACACCGCGCCCTCAACGTCCTTCAGCCCCAGATTCATCCTGCCTGCATCGTCCTCAAACAACCGCAGGCCTGCAATCTTGCGCGCCAGCCACGCGGCCTCCGCCTCTCCATCCTCGTCAGCGACCCCCAGCAGCACCAGAAATCCCTGTCCGATGCTGGCAATCTCCTTGCCGTGAACATGTACACTTGCACGGCTAACCCGCTGAATAAGTGCGCGCATCTCTTTCTGCCCCTTGACAATTAGAACAATTGTTCGTATAATATCTGTATGAACTTCTCAATCGCGCTCGAACCGATGGCAAAGCTCGCCCGCATCGGCGAGATAAACGGCTATGAAGCAGCCGGCGACGCGCCCCACGCTGAGCCCACCCGCCCCGGCTGCTTCACGCCCGCGCCGCCCAAACCTACGCGGCGGGAACGCAATGCCGCATCCCTGCGCCGCTCCATTATCAAAGTGGCGACCCCTCGCGGCCCAAAGCCGGTGCTGAGGACGATGATGACCACTGCCTGCGAGCGCAACTGCTTCTATTGCCCATTCCGCGCCGGCCGCAGCAGCGCCGAACGCCTCACTTTGCAACCGGATGAAATGGCAGACGGCTTCCTGCGTATGCAGAAGGCTGGCCTTGTCGACGGTCTCTTTCTCTCCTCCGGCATTATCGGCGGTGGGGTAAGAGCCCAGGACAAAATTATCGACACTGTCGAGATTCTGCGCAAGAAACAGAACTACCCCGGCTACATCCACCTTAAGATCATGCCCGGCTCCGAGTATGAGCAGGTGCGCAGGTCCATGCAGCTGGCGGACCGGGTCTCGATCAATCTGGAGGGCGCCACGCCAGGCAGGTTGGCCAGCCTTGCACCTCAGAAGGAGTTCTGGGACGATCTGATGCAACGCCTTCTCTGGACCGAGCAGATTCGCAGCCGCGAACGGGTGCGCGCCTCTGCAGTCACCCAATTTGTCGTCGGTGCTGTCGGCGACACCGACCTCGAACTGGTATCGCTGAGCGAGAAACTCTACCGTCAGGCCCGTCTCGGACGCGTCTACTATTCCAGCTTCTATCCCGTTCCCGACACACCCTTCGACAACCTGCCGCCGGCTTCCCTGAAGCGGCAGCACCGTCTCTACCAGGCCAGCTTCCTGCTGCGCGATTACAACTGGGACACCGAGGACATCGGCTTCGGCGCCGACCAAAACCTCCGCCTCGACGTCGACCCCAAGCAGGCCTGGGCCGACATTCATCTGCGCGCCGCGCCCATAGAGCTCAACCACGCCGACAGACCGACCCTTCTTCGAGTGCCCGGCATCGGCCCCAAGAGCGCCGACCGCATCCTGCGCGCTCGCGCCCAAGGCAACCTCACCGAACTGCAACATCTGCGCGCTCTCGGCGTCCCGTCACCGCAAAAAGCAGCACCCTACGTCCTCCTCAACGGCCGCCAGCCCGCGCATCAGATGCCCCTGTTCGCCCTGTCTGTGTAGCGGCATCCAACTTCTTGCGGGGCTTCTTTCCTGCATGCAAAAAGAGGACAAAGCTGGTGCAACTGCTGGCGTTTTCAACGGTGAAACCTAGAGAACCCTATAGAGAAAAGTTCGCATAGGACAAATCTACACCGGGTAATTGGCTCTGTCGGTTTCAGCTTGGCAACACCAAGTAGAAAAATACTGCGTTTGAATGGTACTGTCCTGTTGGTGTAAAGTGTTGGATGGACGAAAACACCACCATTTTGCAGAATATCCCTGCTTCCCTGAATTCGGGGTTCGGGTTCAAGAAAAGGCCATAGTGCCAATTTGAAAAGTAAACTACCATCGCTATCGAAGAATCTCCCGCGTATCCTGGTTCTGGTTGCTCTACTAGCCTCGCTGACATCTCTTTCCCTACCCCTTGCCAGTGTGACGAATGCGCAAATCGAATCGGCGACTTCTGTTCCTTGGCATGGAGGTGACTCGGTCGGGTTGGAGGCGCCTTGGCTTGCCGCGGCGGTCTGTCCCGGCTGGAGTACCTCTAAAACGGAGCAAGCCGCGGGGGCTGAGATGTCCTCTTTCTGGCGGCAGGAAGACGTCAGCGGCGCACGGGGACGCGCTAACTCAAGCCGGATTGGGACAGAGGCATATCGTGCTGTCGAGCTTGGCTACGGGAAAATTTCGTTCTCTCCGGTCCGCAATTCGGGTGTGGGCATCATGGTGAGCCCGTGGTCGGAGCCGGCTATGTCAACTGTCTTCTCTGGCCCACTTCCAACTCACTCTCACGCTCTAAGAAGTACCGGAAGACTCCCTGCGCCGACGATTTCCGCGACATTTACCGGGGAAAACACAGTCGTGATCAGTTGGACGGCGATCACCGGCGCCGACCACTATCGCCTCGAGGTTTGGAACAACAGCGATCCCGGCTGGAAACATATTGAAGAAGAAGAGTATACAGGCAGGTCTTACACCGACGATACGGTCACAGCCGGGAGGGCCGACCACTACTACACAGTCGCGGCAGTGGACGCTAACGATGTTATAGGCGATTATGCGGATCAAGTGCGAGTGATCGCACCAGACATACTTCCCGCGCCTAAGCTGACCGTGAGCGGGCCCGTAACGACTACGGTCGAACTGAGTTGGACGGAGGTCACCGGCGCTGACCGATACGAACTTTCGGAGTGGTGGGACTTCGACCCCGGTTGGCAGACAGTTGACGAAAACCTGACAGGCACCATTTACAGGCATGGCATTCTGACGCCCGGTCGCACCTACTACTTTGCAGTCCGTGCAATCGACACCAACAACGTTCCAGGTGAGTGGTCGAATCAACCGGAAGTGATTGTTCCCGGTGGGCCAGCGCAGACAGCAACCTCAACGCCGACGCCAACTCCGTTTGCAGTGCCAACTCGTACACCAACATCGACGCTGACAGCTGGGCCTACGCACACGCCGACGCCAACGCCAACGCTGACAGTCGGGCCAACTCGTACACCAACATCAACACTGACAGCTGGGCCTCCGCCAACGCACACGCCAACACCAACGCACACGCCAACACCAACGCCAACGCCGACAGTCGGGCCAACTCATACACCAACATCAACACTGACAGCTGGGCCTACGCCAACGCCAACGCCAACACTGACTGTTGGGCCAACTCGTACACCAACATCAACACTGACAGCTGGGCCAACGCATACACCAACATCAACACTGACAGCTGGGCCAACGCATACGCCAACGCCAACACTGACGGCAGGGCCAACGCAAACACCAACGTTGACGCCGACTTTGACCCCTGATGTAAAACTACCTGCATCGACGATCACCGTGAGTGGGACAGAATCGACCACGATCGAGATCAGTTGGACGGAAGTCGCAGGTGCCGACAGATACGAGCTCTGGGAGTTTTGGGACTTCCATCCCGGTTGGCAGCTCATAAAAGGCGACTTGCAAAGCACGTCCTACTCCAGACATGGGCTTACGCCCGGCAGGACGTACCATTACGCAGTTCGCGCAGTCGCCGCCAACGGCGTCGTGGGTGCGTGGTCAAACTACCCGTTCGCAACCGTGCCGGAAGTGCCAACGCCAACGCCAACGTCTGGGCCAACCCCTACGCCAACGTCAACGCCAACCCCTAACGGATTACTGCCCGCGCCATCGATCACTGTTAGTGGGACAGCGACGACCTCAATTGAGATCACTTGGACGGAAGTCACCGGCGCTGACAGATACGAGCTCTGGGAGTGGTGGGACTTTGAACTGGATTGGCAGCGCATTGAAGACAGTCTGCAAGGTACGTCCTATACGAGTCATGGACTTACGCCCGGCAGGACCTACTATTACGCAGTTCGCGCAGTCGACGCCAACGGTGTAGCCGGAGAGCGGTCAGACTACCCGCACGCGACCGTTCCTACGAACGCAGTATCGAATGTAGAAAGGGAGAAAGCCGCCCTGATCGCTCTCTATGAAGCAACCGGCGGCGCTAACTGGACGAATAACGGTAACTGGCTCTCCGCCGAGCCGCTCTCAACCTGGCACGGCGTCACCACCGACACGAACGGAAGTGTGACTGACCTTCGCCTCTCAACCAACGGGCTAAGCGGGTCTATCCCGAATTTGAGCGCGCTCACCAATCTTTCCGTGCTAGACCTCAGTACCAACCAGTTGACCGGCCAAATCCCTAATCTGGATGCCTTTACCAACCTGACGATCCTTTTCCTCGGAACCAACCAACTGAACGGGTCGATCCCAAGTCTGGCCACTCTCACCAATCTGACGACTTTGGACCTCTACGAAAATGCGCTGACCGGGACAATACCCGATATGAGCGCCCTGACCAACTTGACCTGGTTGATCCTCGCGGACAATCAGTTGGAAGGGCAGATTCCAGATCTGAGCCCCCTCACCGAACTGACAATACTGGGCCTCAGTGAGAACCTGTTGGAAGGGCAGATTCCAGCCCTGGGCGCGCTTTCTGACCTGGAAATCCTGAATCTCGGAAATAATCAATTGGTAGGCCCGGTCCCCGATATGAGCGCACTCACCAGCCTGACGTGGCTTTCTCTATCTGGCAATCAGCTTTGCTTGCCCGCCGGCACAGACCTGTCCACGTTGCATTCCGATGTTTCCGCTCACGTACAAGGCCTTAATCTACCTGAGTGCATAGCTTACTTTGAAAGGGCCGCTTTAGCCGCGCTTTACGCGACATCTGACGGCGCCAGTTGGGCACAAAACACCAACTGGCTGACCGACGAGCCGCTCTCTACCTGGTACGGTGTCACCACAGACAGTAATGCACGCGTGACTGAACTGCGCCTTCCCAGCAACGAGTTGACTGGGACGATACCTGATCTCAGTGCCCTCACCGAACTAACGGCTCTGGACCTCAATACCAACCCGTTGAGCGGGTCGATCCCGGACTTGAGCGCCCTCACCAACCTGACAAGCTTGAATCTCAGTTTCGGCCTGTTTGACGGGACGATTTCGGATCTGAGCGCCCTCACAAACCTGACGAGCCTGAACCTGAGTTCAAACGACCTGACCGGGTCGATCCCCGACCTGGGCGCCCTGACCGAACTGGCCAGTATTGATCTCTCTGGAAATGATCTGTGCCTCCCGGCTAGCACTGATCTCTCTCAGTTGATCACAGTTGTTGCCGATCATCTGCGCAGTCTCAATCTGTCTGCCTGCACAGACCCCTAGAACATGAACAGGGGCAATGCAAGAGTCGCAATCGTCGCCCCTTCATCGCATCCGGCGTCCATGCATCAGAAAATGGCGGCGACAGGCAGCGCAGGCCGGGCAGCCTTCTATTGGCGCTTCGTGCCGTGTGCCACCGGCTACGAGTCGTGCACCTGGGACAGTATCGACCGCCAGCTTGCCCGCAGCCTGCGAGCCGTGGGCAAAGAACCGGAAGTCTTATCGATCTGACCCCCAATGTGTCTTGATTCGCTACTTAGTTTTTTCTTGGCACTTTTCCCGGTTCTCGGGGTAGGTGAGACGTCATCACAAGGCCCCATGGAAAGCCGTACGATTGCCGCCAATCCGGAACCGCTTTGGACAGGATATCCGCGCCTCGCTCCACGGCGTTACCGGGAAATCCCAACACTCTCCTGAACGAACATGGACTGCAAATGGCATCGGTTCGGCGGGCGGCTCTGAATGCCCCATAGGTTCAACGCGGTGCAGCAATTCGCGGCGTTTGGTCAGTGTAGTCCCCTAAGAGTAGGATTTCAATGTCATTTCAGATGTCTACATTAATTCCCACGTCCTCCGCCGACCCGAATGCAGTGGCTCGCAACTACGACAGCCTACAGGCACCCCAATGAGAGACAGAAGGCGTACCATGACTGCAAGGCCTCCCCTACGCCTGCTCCTGGTCGCCCTCTTCGTCACTGCACTTTCCCTTCACCCAGAAAGGGAAACTTTCGCCCAATCCGGTTCCGCAGACACGCTGCCAGCGCCGCAACTGTCCGCAACCCCGGCAGGAACCAACGCAATCGAGCTGCGTTGGAACGCCATTACCGGTGCCGTTCGTTATGAACTGCACATCTGGTGGAACGGCCTTTCCGGCTGGCAACGCATAGACGATGGCAGCCAGACAGACCTTTCTTTCAAACAAGAGGATCTGACAACAGGAAGAACCTACTTTTTCATCGTCGCGGGTGTCGACAGTAATGGCGACCGCGGCGCCTGGTCGGAGGACGTCTCCGCCGTACTGCCCGGATCGGCGACTCATACGCCAACACCAACGGCAACGCCGACTGCAACGCCGACCTCAGCCACGCTCTCCGCGCCCTCAATGCATGCGCAGCCCGGCCCTGGTCTTGTAACTCTTACCTGGCAAACCGCGGCGAACGCAGTCAGCTACGAATTGATTTTCTATGACAGTGCGATCAGCGACTGGCGCCGGATCGGCGGCGTACTGACTGGCACATCCTTCATTCACGACGGCCTTACCGCCGGCACGACCTACCATTACCTGATCCGCTCGGTCGACGCCAACGGCGCAACCAGCGCGTGGTCAGAGTACGCGGTCGCCACCGTAACTGAGTCCTCGCCTCCCCCGGACATAGCCGCGGAGCAGGCGGCTCTGATCGCCCTCTACCAGGCAACAGACGGCCCAAACTGGCCACGCAAAAACAACTGGCTGACCAACCAGCCGCTTTCAACCTGGGACGGCGTCACCACCGACGCGAACGGACACGTAATCGGTCTGAATCTAGGGTCGAATAGAATGCAGGGCGCGATCCCGGATCTGAGCGCCCTCACCAAGCTGACGAGTCTGAATCTGGCTATCAACCAGTTGAGCGGACCGATTCCGGACCTGGGCGCCCTCACCAACCTGACGAATCTGAACCTGGAGCTCAACCAGTTGAGCGGACCGATCCCGGACCTGAGCGCCCTCACCAATTTGGCCAGGTTGGATCTTGACTCCAATCAACTGAGCGGACCGATCCCGGACCTGAGCGCTATCAGCAACCTGAGAGAATTGCACCTTTGCTGCAACCAGTTGAACGGGTCGATCCCGGACCTGAACGCCCTCATCAACCTGAGACAACTGCAACTCTATGGCAACCGGTTGAGTGGACAAATCCCGGACCTGGGCGCTCTTGCAAACCTTGAAGTCCTGCACCTCGGCAACAACCAGTTAAGCGGGCAGATCCCTGCCCTGAATGCACTGCAGGATCTGCGAGAGTTGTACCTCTGGGGCAACCAGCTGACCGGGTCGATTCCCGAGTTGAGCGCCCTCACCAATCTGACTCTTCTGATCCTCAACAACAATCAGCTGTCCGGGCCGATCCCGGACCTGAGCGCTCTCAAAGAACTGGTGCAACTGTATCTGAATAACAACCGGTTGACCGGGCCTATACCCGACCTGAGGGCGCATACCAAACTGGAAAGTATGGGCCTGTCTGACAATCGGCTGTGTCTCCCTGCTGGCCTGAGCTTGTCCCATCCGAACACCGCAGTCGCCTCCAGCCTGCAGAGCCTGAACCTGGCTTCCTGCCCGGACTCGGCAACGCAGACGCCAACGCATACCCCTACGGCAGGACCAACGCAGACGCCAACGTATACGCCTACAGCAGGACCAACGCCAACCCCAACGTCGACCGCACGCTCGTTATCAGCTCCGGCCCTGCGGGCAACGGCCAACCCTGGTCAGATCACACTCACATGGGACCCGGTGGCGAACGCCGAAAGTTACCAACTGGTTGTATGGGACCGGGCAATCAACGACTGGCGGCGTATAGGCGGCGTTCTCACTAGCACGTCCTACACACATCTTGGGCTTACCGCGGGTACCACATACTACTTCCATGTCTGCGCAGTGGCCGCTGGCGGCGCAAAGGGCGCGTGGTCGCAACAAGTGTCCGCCGTCGTGCCCTCAACGGCGTCCGGGACGCCAACGCCAACACCAACCCCGACTTCGACACCAACGCAATCGTCAACGGCGCTGGAAACAGCCACCCCCACGCCGACCGCATCTTCACTGTCAGCGCCGGTACTGACTGCGAATGCCGGCGCCGGCCAGATTACGCTAACCTGGGAGGCGGTCACGAACGCTGTCAGCTACCGTCTGATCATCTGGGACGCAGCACTCTTCAATTGGCGCGAAATTGGTGGTGTTTTGACAGGTACCTCCTACACGCATCGCGGGCTTGCTGCCGGCGCGAAATACTACTTCCTTATCCGCGCAGTGGATGCCGGCGGCGCGTCCAGCACGTGGTCCCAACAAGCCTCCGCCACCGTAACCCAACCCGCCACAACGCCCCAGCCGTCCGCGGAAAGAGCCGCGTTGGTTGCCCTCTACCAGGCAACCGACGGCCCCAACTGGACGAACAACCACAACTGGTTGACCGACCAACCGGTCTCAACCTGGTACGGCGTCTCCACCGATGCAAATGGTCACATAACACGCTTGTCTCTCGACCGCAATCGACTGAGAGGGCAACTCCCGAACCTGAACGCCCTCGCCAATCTGGAGGTGTTGGACCTCAGTTACAACATGCTGTCCGGGACGATCCCGGATCTGAGCCCACTCACTAACCTGGAAATTCTTAACCTCAGTTTCAACGACTTGAACGGGCCGATGTCGAATCTGAGCGCCCTCTCCAATTTGAGGATCCTTGCCCTGGAGTACAACGACCTGAGCGGCCAAATACCGGACTTGAGCGCTCTCACCTCCTTGACAATCCTGAGTCTTGATAACAACCAGTTCGGCTCCCAATTTCCAGACCTCAGCGCCCTAACCAACCTGACTTCCCTGAGTGTCAGTTTCAACCAGTTTTCCGGGCCGTTTCCGGACCTGAGCGCCCTCACCAACCTGACTTTGCTTAACCTCGGATCCAATCAGTTTTCCGGGCCGTTTCCTGATCTGAGCGCCCTCACCAACCTGAACTGGCTGGCCCTGACCAACAGCCAGCTAACCGGACCGTTTCCGGATCTGAGCGCCTTAACCAAATTGAGGACGCTGTACCTCTATGGGAATCAGTTGACTGGTCCGATTCCAGATCTGAGCGCGCTCGCCAATCTGACTACGCTTCACCTCAATAGCAACAAGTTTACAGGTCCGTTTCCAGATTTAAGCGCGCTCGCCAACCTGACAGAACTTTACCTCGGCAACAACAATCTGACCGGGCCGGTTCCAGACTTGAGTGCTCTCACGAAACTGACAATCCTCGACCTCGCAGGCACGCAACTTTGCCTGCCGGATGGCACCAGTTTGTCCCATCCGAACAGCGCAGTGATGTCCTACCTGCAGCGTCTCAGTCTGCCTTCCTGTACACCCGCCGGCCCCGAACAAAGAGCCGCGCTTGTTTCCATATACAACGCAACCGACGGCGCAAACTGGGCGCGCAACGACAACTGGCTGACCGACGAGCCAATCGGTACCTGGCATGGTGTCTTTACCAACCAATACGGTCACGTCATTCGACTGTCTCTGGGCCACAACAAGATGCGTGGGCCGCTCCCCGACCTGAGCGCCCTCACCAACCTGACGACAGCTTTCCTGGCTGGCAATCAGTTAAGCGGCTCGGTACCCAACCTGAGTGCCCTCACCAGGTTGGTTGACCTGGTCCTTGAATCCAATCAGTTGAGCGGCTCGATCCCCGATCTAAGCGCCAACACCAGACTGCTGAGACTGTCCCTCTCCCACAACGAACTGACCGGCCCGTTCCCCGATCTAAGCGCGCTCACCAACCTCGAATCCTTGTCGCTCGGTGGCAACGAACTGACTGGGCCGTTTCCCGACCTGAGCGCGCTTACCAATCTGGTATCTGTCCATCTTGGGCCCAACCGGTCGACCGGCTCGTTCCCCGATCTGAGTGCGCTCACCAACTTGAGAGAACTGTATTTCGGCTCCAGTCAGCTGACCGGCTCGTTCCCCGACCTGAGTGCGCATACCAACTTGGCCGTGCTGCACCTCAGTGACAACCAGCTGTCTGGAGCGATCCCTGATTTGAGCGCTCTCGCCAATCTGCGAACGCTGTTCTTGAACGACAACCTGCTAAGCGGCGAGATTCCCGACCTAAGCGGGCTCACCAACTTGCGGCGGCTGCACCTCAATAATAACCAGTTCACCGGGGAAATCCCGGACCTGAGTGCACTCACCAACCTGGCAGAGCTCAATCTCAAAGACAACCAGTTAACCGGAGGAATCCCGGACCTGAGCGCACTCAAAAACCTGACGTGGCTGGATTTGAGCAACAACCATTTAACGGAACAATTCCCGGATGTGAGCCTCCTAGCCAAACTGACCTGGCTGATCCTCAACGATAACGATCTGACCGGGCCTATCCTCGATCTGAATCATCTCGCCAACCTGCGGTGGCTGAATCTTGAGAACAATGACTTGACCGGCCCTGTTCCGGATCTGAGCCGCCTCGCCAATCTGACGGGGCTCAACCTCAATGGCAACCGGTTGTGCCTGCCCGCAGGCGCCGGCCTGTCCCATCCCAACAGCGCGGTGTCCAACCACCTTAACAGCCTGAATCTTCCAACCTGCACAAGCACCGATACCATGCTGGCGCCCGCGGTGCCCCAGAACCTTACGCTGACCGTCAATGGCGGTCAGGTCACTCTAACCTGGGACGCGGCCGCGAACGCCGCCACCTATGAGCTGCGCGTCTGGAACAGCCTCGACCGCCAATGGGGCTCAATCGGCGGCGTCCTGACCACCAGATCTTACACACACTCTGTCCTGACCGATGGCCGCAACTACTACTATCAGGTCCGCGCACGCAACGCCAACGGCGTGCGCGGCGCCTGGTCGGATCGCGTCTACGCGGCCATTATCACCCCGCAGTTTCCGCCGCCGCCCTCTTCTCTCGGCCTCGACATCTTCTACCAAAAATATCTGGATGTTGACGGCGTGGTCGTGATCGCGCCCACAGAGGTCTCCGATGAAAAGATGGTGCAAGCGCGGGAAGTCATCTCCGGCATGTTCTCAACCAGGCCCGACCTGCTTGCCGCCATGGCCGCCGACAGCGCACGCGTCGCCATTTACAAGTACAGTGAAGAGAACGGGGGGATTTCCCAATTGCCTGAACTGCGTTTCCTCAGTGATGCTGCCCTGGGATATGTTCACAATAGCCCGACCCTGTTTGTGGCAGGCATGCCTGCAGACGATCTCCACTGTGGAACTTTCATCCACGAGGTTGGACACATGGCCCACTACGTAATTGAAGAGCTGCCAGGCGGCGCAGAGATTGACGCACGGATGCAAGCCCTGTACCAGGTTGCCCTGAACGAAGGTCGCTGGCAGAATCTGTACGCCTCCACAAATTACAGGGAATACTGGGCCGAAATGGTCCGATTCTGGTTCTGGGAATCCATGCCTTTCTCGCTAAGGACGACCTATGCGACCTTGGAAGATTACGATCTGGAAGCCGCGAAGCTCGTCAAAGAAGTGTTCGATGGCGCCACGGTGCCCGCAGAATGTAAGCCCTGAAAGTCGAAATGCGGCAATTAGTGCGGCTTGGCCAAGATCGCTCACACACTTAAGATCTCTCATTGAAAAAACAGTCCACTTCCCTTGAATTATCAGCAGCCCGCTTGCCTGCGGCGGTTCGCTTAGGGGATGGCCGGGTGCCACCTATATGAAGGGCGAAACGCGCACAATGCCCGCGAAAGCCCGCAGCATCCTCCTACTCGTCGTGGTCTTGGCCGCGTTGGCTACTCTCTCCATCCTGCCAATAGGGGAAACCAACGCGCAAGGGCAGTCGTCGGCAGTATCGGACGCACCCACGCTGTCGGTCGTCTCCGCCAAAGCAACAGAGGTCGAGCTCGGCTGGACTGCGGTTTCCGATGCGGTCAGCTACGACCTGCTGACATGGTGGGCTGGCCTCGCCGACTGGCAGCGCGTCGGTGATGCTAGCCTGACGGGTACATCCCATACGCATCCAGGCGTGACGGCCGGGCGGAAGTACTTCTACATTGTCGCCGGCGTGGACAGTGACGGCCGGCGCGGCCCCTGGTCTGCCCGGGTTGAAGTGACCGTTCCCGTCTCCGATGAATCAACGCTCACGCCAACATCTACACCGACGCCAACGGCCACCCTGCTGCTCACCGCGACGCCAACGCCAAACTCTACGCCGACGCCAACGGCCACCCTATTGCTCACCGCGACGCCCACCCCAGCATCTACGCCGACGCCAACGGCCACCCTGCTGCCCACCGCGACGCCTACGCCCACGTCAACGCAGAGCACATCCACGCTGCCGGTGCCGGCGCTGCAGGCCGAGGCCGGCGCCGGCCAAATCACGCTCACCTGGGGCGCGGTTGCAAACGCCGACAGCTACGAACTGATCGTATTTGATTGGGTCGCGTACGACTGGCAGTCCATTGGCGGTGTCCTGACAGGCACGACCTACACCCACCGCGGGCTTACCGCCGGCACGACCTACTATTTCCATCTCCGCACTGTGGCAGCCGGCGGCGCTGTCAGCCCATGGTCGGCGCAAGTATCGGCCACCGTGACAGCGTCCGCGTCCGCGACGCCAACGGCGACCTCGACACTGACTTTGACGCCGTTGCTGACTTCGACGCCAACGCACACGCCCGCCGCCGAGCCCGTGCTCACCGCGCCCACACTGGTCGCAGAGGCCAGTATAAATTTCATCCGGCTCACCTGGTGGCCTGTCCCCGGCGCCCACACCTTCCAGTTTATCGTTTACGACTGGGCAGCCAGTGCATGGCAGTACCTCGACGTCGATCTGAGTGCAGCCCCCTACTATGACCACTTCGGACTTACACCAGGCACCACGTATCACTACCACGCACGGGCAGTATCCCGCTCCGGTGCAGTCGGCCCGTGGTCGCAACTGGCATCCGCCACCTTGCCTCCCCTTACGCCTACGCCCACCCCCACACCTACGCCCACGCCAACACCGCCAACCACAGAAAGAGGCGAACTCATTGCCCTCTACCATGCAACCGGTGGCGACAACTGGATACGCAATCTCAACTGGCTGAGTGGCGCCCCGCTCTCTCATTGGGAAGGCGTCCTCACCGACAGCAATGGCCGCGTGACCGCGCTGGTACTCAGCAACAATAACTTGAGCGGGACCATTCCCAAGCTGAGACTCCTTAGAGAACTCAGGACGCTGATCCTCAGCGACAACCACCTTACCGGACCCCTCCCCGATCTGAGCCATCTCAGAGAAGCGGTGATATTTGATTTCAGCAACAACAACTTGACCGGGCCCCTCCCTGATCTGAGTAAACTCGGTAGCCTGAGGGTGCTAAGTCTCGATGACAACCGGATGACCGGGCCTATCCACACAACGAATCTTCCGCCCAACCTGGCGTACCTGCTCGTCGAAAATAACGAACTGACCGGCCCTGTCCCTGACCTGAACACCTTCTACAAACTACAGGAAGTAAACCTCGCGGGCAACCGCCTCTGCATGCCCCCAAACCCAATCCTGTCCCATCTGAACAGTCCCGTCACCGCCTACCTGAACAGCATCGACCTACCTGCATGCACGTCTGCCGAACTCACCCTTGTGCTCCGTGCGCCCCAGAACCTGACCGCGTCCGACAACCCACAAAGCGTCACGCTCAGGTGGGACGCGGTTTCGAACGCCACAGGATATGAACTCCGATGGTGGAATAGCCGCTATGACAGTTGGGGAGATTTCGGCAACGCGGGCAATTCTACGACACATACGCGCAACGTGCCGAGGCACCAGAACTTCCACGCCTACCAGGTCCGTGCCCTCGGGACCGACGTGCCTCACAGCGCATGGTCGGAAACCGCGCTGGCGATCATTCTCCCGCAGCGCTTCCCGCCGCCGCCCCCTTCGCTGGGGTTTGAACTCGTCTACTGGAAACACCTCGAAATCGTCGACGGCGTGCACTTGGTCGCCACTGGGAGCGCGGCTGATTACGCTTTCGCGCAAACGAGTGAGATCTTTTCCCAAATGCTCGCTACCCGGCCGGACCTGCTCGGCGCCATGAGCGACTTCGGTACTCGAATCTTCATGGACGACAATAAGTTTTGGATTGGCGGCAAGGGGCCACTGCATTTCACTGCAAATTTGCCGGTCAAAGACTATAAATGCTACCTTCGCATCCAGATCTTTGCTGAAATGATTCAGGACGTCATTGAGGATCAGCCCAATGGCAGCCAGTTCCGCTCCAGGCTCCAGGCACAGTATGAGGCTTCTTTGGATGCTGGTCTGTGGCAGGATCAGTACGCGTCGTCCAGCATCTACGCGTTCTGGGCCGAAATCGTTACTTTCTGGTTTATGGGGAAGGTCTATGACTTTTTTGAGCCGCTGAATTTCAGTCTGGAGAGTTACGATCCGGAGGCGGCCAAACTCGTCGAAGATGTCTTCGGCGGCGCCACTGTCCCCTACTACTGCAAGTGATGAACTTCGGAACCTAGTGCAATGCAGACGGTACGCGCAGGACTTCGCATCACTACAACACCGCACCAATCTTCCTCTGTCCCACTGTTCACTTTCCAAACTGAGATTGTCGCGAACTCGCTGAAGAGTAGGATTGCCTGAAGCCGGGCTGACACACGATATCATCCAGCAAAGTTCCCAATCCTACCTCACTGGGATGGCAGTTGTCTGAACGATACAGGGAAATTTCCGAAAAAAGTGAACCTCATGTCTGGTTAATGGAGTTTCAGAGCATGCTGGTCAGATTGCCGCCGCCTCTTCGTAGGCCGCTTTCAGCGTCTTGAGAACTTCAGTTGTGATACTGTTCAACGTATTACCCTGGCCGATCTTGGTAGGTGCTATCGCCTGCTCAACTGATTCAATCGAATCAGGCGCCAGCCGGTCGAAAACCGATCTCCAGACCGATATGGCCGGTCGCGAGTTGTCATTCCAAATCGTCACCAGGCCCGCATCACCGGGCACAATTCTAGGCAAGAGAGTAATACGTTTTCCTGCAACGCCCGTGAAAGTAAACAGTCCGACTCTTGGCAGCAAGGCTATCTGTTTTGCCCAATCGATAAGTTCATCAAACACTACTCGCTCTTCTCCACTGATGCCTGCTACCGAGTCCTCGAACACTTCAGAGCCGTCGGTCAATTCTCCCTTGGATTCTGAGATTCTTCCTCCCCCTTCCCCTGTCAAAATAGGGGTTACCTCAGGATCTGGAGTTACTCGTTGCGGCAGCGCTACCTTTGCACCATTTACGTCATAAATGCTGAGGGCAATTACATCTATCGTTAGGGCATGGACGGTTATACTGTCGAGGTAGGCCGCGATTTTTTTGCAGTTCCGCCGATACGACGTCCAAGACAAGGACTAACCTGAAATTGCCTTGGTCCAGATAATTCTGCAAAGAACCTGTGAAAGTGTCAGCATCGACTGCCCCCTCTTGGTCTCTTTTCTGCACTGCCCCAAGTATTGAACCACTGCTGGCGACCTCCGACCCCTTCCGCAGTAGGCTTTTCTCAAGGCTCTGGACGCTCATGCCTTGTAGAAACGCCGCGTAGGCGAGTATCTGCGACACAATCTCCTTGCGCGCTTCAGGGTTCTTGGCCAGCTTTACCTCAATGATCGCGGGGCGCCCCGTAGGCTCGACCGCAAGAATGTCGGCATAGCCGTTTCCCAACCGCACCTGCGACCCCAGGACAGTGAGACGCGGTGAGCCAGCCAGAGGCAATAAATTGGGGTTTTCCAGGATTAGGTGGTGCAAAGTTGCCTCGTCCTGAAAAGGCTGCGGTGCATCCAGTTCCCACCCATCCCCACTGTTCGTCCATATTCCGACCACTCTTCGCCTCCTGAATGTCGTGCTGCCGCCTCCTGTCGGAAAGCGCTTGAGCAGACCAGAGTCGATCAGCCGACCCGTGTCCCTGCGTAGTGAATCCAATCCTTGCCAACGGCGCGAAACAGCTTTCGATCCGCTGTCCACAGTTCTCCTTGAAGAAGCTCAGCCAAAGCAACGTAGAAGCAATCATAGGCACTTGCCCGTTTCAACCTGAAAGTCCAACGAAGCGCATGTCTGCAAAGAGATTCGTCTGGCGCGATTGTGGAAATGTCTAAGGCTTAGGCCATGTCAGGCACCTTGTCGGAAGTCTCCTCTGAAATTTCCCGAAAGTGGACCAATTTGGATAGAGTTGACGTAACTTCGTAACTCCAAAAGGTGGGGGCATAGAGTGGTTTATCATTTTCTTGCCAAATGTCCATCTGTTAGAAGAGCCCTGACTGTTTGCTGCTGGGCAAAAGCATTCTCAGAGTGTAACTCGCGTCAACTATCATCGACGATGGCACTTCGCTCCTCCAGATCCGCTCGCGCCGCTTTCAGTGACCGGTCTATGTCTGGAGGGACGCCCTGAGTTTCTGCCAAAATGATTTGATTGAGGCGTTCACTTTCCTTTTTCCATTCCTGCCAGGCAGTCTGTCTCTGACTTTTCGCCATGTTTCGCAGCTGCTCTAAATCGTCCAGACTTACGAGGGCGGCCAAGGGCCTACCCCTGGAAGTAAGGATAACTCTCTCCCCCCCGTAGGCGACGCGATTGACCAGTCCTGATATCTCCCGTCTTACTTGCCCGATGGCTATCTGCACCTCTACGCTCATATTCGTGCGTCGCCTTTCTGCATAAATGGTAACTACTAAGCCGTAAACAGTGCCTGTCTTGACCAGCCCTCTATCCCTGCCGCCATTCAGACTATCTGATTAGGTATTCGGTTGGCGGCAGCCGGGTTGCTGGAGCCGCACAGCTGGAATGAGGACACAAGGTCGGTGAGCGATGGTTTTGTAGGGGGGCGTTGCGGGGGCGCAGCCCCTGCACAAGGGAGGGCGCTTGCGCCCGACCGCCCAAAAACAGGGAGTGCGGATAGAGCAATCACCTGCGCTCGCCTCATTCAGGATCGCAAATTAGTTGTGGCTGAGTAATTTTCATGAATGTAATATGCTGATTTTCAGCATATTGTACTTTACACACTACTTGACGTACTGGTCTTTACAAAAAGCGTACCTGAGGGAGGCAAGTAGGCGCATCCAGTAGTTCTCTACCCTCCTCCCTTTCCTTCCCCTTCAAGCCCTACCTGCCACTTCTTTCACTACTCACTTCTCTTCGCTATGGTCTTCCACTGAGCCTCTTTGCCCAACGCACAACGCAATCCCTAACATCACCGCAGCCAGCCAGCTCCCCGGCCCATACAACCCCGTCGCGCCCAGCAGCACACCGACCGACCCAGCTCCAATGGCCACCGTAGTCGACGCCGCCTGCAATCCAAGTCCCTGCGTCGCCGCCCCCCACGCCGCCCCGCTGCCTGCCCACAGGATAAGCCCAATCGGCGCCTCCTCCGGGAAGAAGCCAAGTGTCACCAGCGCCATGATCACCACCACAACCGCGCGCTGACGCTCGCGCCGCGCAATGTCGACCCCGACGCGCCGAGCCAGCCACTCCGCCCCCAGCGTAACAATGCAGCCCAGCGCCGCGTTCAGCCAAGGAGACCCGTGCCCCGTATGGCTAAGCACGCTTGCCGGTATATAGATAAGACGAAAGATAAAGAAGAAAGGAATGAACGCGGGGTGAACAATCCACCTGCCCATCAACTGTTTTCCAAACTGACCGCCAGCGCCACCGCCGCTGCCGGCTCCACCCAAACGAGGCTGTCCAGCTGCAGCGCATCCGCGCCAGCATGCAGACAGTCGCGCGCCTGTTGGCGCGTGTGAACGCCGCCGCAAGCGATCAGCGAACCAGGCAATGCCAGCGCCTTCACATCCAACAGCGCCGCCAGCATCATCGGAAAGACCCCCGGCCCAAACATCTCCCCGCTGACCGCCTGCCCGTCAGCGCGAATACCAGCCCCCGACGGCGGACTCCCTACCACCACTCCGGCCGCGCCCGCCTCAACTGCAACCTGGGCCAGCACCGCCGCTCGTGTCAGCGGCAATTTCACCATCACCGGCAGGTCCGACTCCAACCGAAAAACTTCCAACAGTCGGCTAATCTCCTGCTCGCTTGCCTCAGGTTGGCACAGGAGCTCGAATCCTTCGATTCCATCCACCACCGAGAGCCGCTCTACCGTTTCCGCGGCCTCATCGCGTTCGCTGTCCCCAATCTGAGCGATGACCGGGCAGCCCATCCGAGTCCACAACTGGCCGTACCGCCTGACCGCCGCGGACACGCCGCGGTTCTGCAACCCGACGCGTCGTACAAATCCGCCTGAAGTTTCTGCCACTCGCGGCGGCTGGCTGCCGCCCCGGCTGCGTCGCGTGAACGGGCCGACAACTATCCCGCCAAACCGGCCCGTGTCCAACTCCCGGTGCCGAGCCTCGCCGTAGCCGACACTGCCGGCCGCCAGCATCACCGGACCCGTCAGCACCAGACCAATCTTATGTCCGGGCGCAAGTTCGACAGCGTTCTCAGCCATCCAGGCCGCCCTAACCTAGCAACTCGACAAGAGTCTCCACGCCGATGTTCGAGCCGCACAGGATCAACCCCACCCGTTTTCCTTCCGCCCGCTCGCGCAGCGGCCCGAATAAGGCCGCGGTCGAGGCCGCGCACGCCGGTTCGACCCCCAGTTTCATCTCATGAAAAAGAAGCCGCATCCCGTCTAACATCTCTTCATCGCTGACCAGCACCACATCCTCCAGAAAATGCCTGCATAGACCAAAGCTGTACGACTGTGTCGCCGGCGCGCCCAAGCTGGTTGCGATCGTCTCCACCCGCTCTATCGACTCCAGTGTCCCACTCGCGAAGCTACGGTGCATCGTGTCCGCGCCCTCTGGCTCCACCCCGAAGATTGCGCAATCGGGCTGCAACTGCCTGACCGCCGCGCCAATGCCCGCCGCCAATCCCCCGCCCCCAACCGGCACGATCAGCATATCCAGGGGCGGTGCATCCTCACACAACTCCAAACCGACTGTTGCCTGCCCTGTGACAATCGGGCGGCTGTCAAAGGGGTGAATGAAAGCCCGCCCCTCCTCCCGCTGGATGCGCTCGACCTCGTCAAACGCTGCATACACGTCGGCCACCAGCACGACCTCAGCCCCATAGCTGCGCGACTTCTCCACCCGGAACTGCGGCGCGGAGACAGGCATTACAACCTTGGCGCTGATACCAAATAACTGTGCCGCGTAAGCCACTGCAATCGCATGATTGCCCGCGCTCACCGCGGTCACACCCCGTTTCCGCGTCGCCTCGTTAAGTTGCAGTATGTCATTCACCGCGCCCCGCGGCTTGAACGTACCCGTCCTTTGGAACAGCTCCAGCTTCAGCCAGACCTCTGTGTCCGCGCCAAGCGCCTCCTCCATCTCCTTGCTCTGCCAGCGCCACACAGGAGTGCGGTGAATATAGGGATCGATGCGCGCGCGCGTCGCGCGAATCTCTTCGAGTGTAGGGATCACAAGTTCGGTCATTTTGTCAACGGTCATCGTCTTTGCCTTGAAGTAGGAGCGTGTACAAAAAGATAGGCCAGGTCGATGCGAAAAGGCACCTCCCGGCCGCTGTACGAGCGTATTCTAACTCCATGTTTAATCTGTAAGCGTCCCTTTCGTGCTCGGGACACCAGTTCGCCGGTCATCGAGCCGCGTCGCCCCATCCAGGGCCCGCGCCAACGCCTTGAACAGCCCTTCGGACTTATGGTGATCATTCTGTCCATAAAGCACCGCCGCATGCAGATTCATCCGCCCGTGAATTGCGACGCTTTCAAACAGATGATAAATAAGGTCGGTGCTGAGCTGCCCTAACCTGGGCGTCGCAAACTCTGCATCGAAGACGCAGTAGGGGCGGCCGCTCAAATCCACCACCACCCGCGCCAGCGTCTCGTCCATCGGCACATAAGCGTGCCACGTACGCACGATGCCCTTACGGTCTCCCAGGGCCTGGTCGATTGCTCGCCCCAGGCAGATACACACATCTTCGGCAGTGTGGTGTTCGTCGATATGCAGATCGCCCGTCGCCTGCACCGTAAGGTCAAACAGGCCGTGCCCGGCAAAAAGCGTCAGCATATGGTCCAGGAATCCAATGCCGGTCGCCACCTCAGCCGCGCCGCTGCCGTCCAGCGCCAGCTCCAGCACGATTTGCGTCTCATTTGTCGCTCGTTCAATTCTAGCTTGTCGCATATTGTTTCCGACCCGTCGCTCTCGGACTGAACCAGAGCCGCCGGTGCATAAGAACGCGCCGCGCCTCACTGTCAATCCATCTGCCGCGTGTGTTCAACTAAAGCCAATTGTCCCACCGTTTTCGCAGCCGAGCAAACTTCACCCTTCTTTTCCGGCTGATCACCGGCTACTGACCATTATATTTTGGGCGGTCGGGCCTTCGGCCCTCCCTTGTGCAGGGGCTGCGCCCCCGCAACGCCCCCCTCTGGCTACCCACCTTACTGGTTCTTTCCCACCATCGCGGCAAGCCGACAGTGCCCCCCAACCAACCTGGCGGCTGCCAACCGAATACGCCATCAGTAAGCCTGACTGGCGGCGAAGACAAAGAGCAGGTCAAGACAGACAATGTATGCGGCTTGGTAGTTACAAAAATCCTGCAAATTCTGCTTCAGACACACCTCCCCGGTCTTTGACATTTGCCCCATTAGGGCTACAATCTCCCTGTGTCCTACTATCTTGGAATCGACGGCGGTGCAACCAAAACGCATATCGTTTTTTCCGACGCGACTGGCCGTCTTGTAGGCAAAGGCCAGAGCGGCCCCTCCAACTATCATATCGTCGGCGTGGAACCGGCCGCCGCCAACCTGACCTCGGCGATTTTGCAAGCGCTGGCCGAGTCCGACGTTGCTCCAGCGGATGTAAAGGCTACCTGTGCCGGCATGGCCGGTTTCGATGGGCCATCCGATCAGAAAAGCCTCCACGATATCCTCACATCAGTACTGGTCAACTGCAGGCTGGTTTGTCCGTGGCGTTCGGTTAACGACGCGGTCGTGGCCTGGGCCGGCGCCTTTCATGGCGACCCAGGCGCGCTCATCGCCGCCGGCAGCGGAACTGTCGCCTTCGCTGTTGGCGCCAGCGGCCGCTCAGCCCGCGCCGATGGCCTAGGCCACTGGTTGGGCGATGCAGGTAGCGGCTATGATATAGGACGCGGCGGCCCCCGCGCCGCGCTGGCCGCACTCGACGGCCGCGGCCCCGCCACTTGCCTCACAGATCAATTCCGCAACATTGCTGGCGCCTCCTCAAGGGAGTGGATCAGCTGGATCGCGGCACTCGATGCCAGTATCTCCCACGCCCATCTTCAATTGCGATCATTCGCTCCCTTTGTTGTGCAAGCGGCCGCATCCGGTGACGCTGTCGCCCGCACTATCCTGAAGGACGCCGGTGCAGCCCTTGCGAGTTCAGCCGCTTCTGTCCTGCGCAAAGTCGGACTGCTGACCGATCCCCAGGTTGCCACCGCTGGCTCCGTACTCGCAAGCTCTTCCTGTCTGCGCCAGTCCTTTGGCGCCGCTCTAAACGCCGATTTGCCCGGCTGTCAAATCGTCCCCGCCCGTGCAGGTCCGGCGCAAGGGGCGGCACTGCTGGCCCGTAAACCTGATCTCGTGCCGCAGGACGCGTTTCAGGCGCAGGGGTAGCCTCGTGCACACCCGAACCTCGTCGTGCTCTAGAGAGCGCTCTTGCTCTGTCATCTGTGCGTAACAATTTGAGGAAAATCCATGTATCAGGGCTTTGAAATTATCGACTTCCACGTTCACTTCCCTACCTCCGAGCCGTGGTTCCCCAACATGGGAAACACAATCCAGAACTACGTCGATAAAGTAGGGGAAAAAAGGGCGCGCATTGTGCAGGAGATGAGCCGGCCCTACGGCGAGCACTGGCGCAAAATGTGGGGTTTCCCGAAAGCGGAATCGCCCGGCGACCACCCAGGAGATAGAGAGCAGGCCCGTCGCTGGGCGGCTGAACTTGACCAACATGGCGTGCGGGCAGTCGGCTTCGTCACCGGCGGCGGCAATGAACACCTCTCCGAAATCGTCAGCTGGTATCCCGACAGATTCATCGGATTCGCCCACCACAACCCATTCGAACCGGACGCAGTCGAACAATTGGAACAGGCCGTATCAGGGATGGGGCTACGCGGCTACAAACTGCTCGCTCCCATGATCGAACAGCCCATCGAAGATGAGTCGATCTGGCCCGTCTGGGAGAAGTGCGCCGAGCTGGATATCCCCGTGCTCATCCATTTCGGCATTCAGGGCAGTGCCGGCGGAATTGCCTGGCACGAAAACATCAACCCCTTCAAACTGCATAACATCGCCAAAGCCTTTCCTGATGTCACCTTTGTCATCCCCCACTTCGGCTGCGCCTGGGAAAGGGAAACGCTGCAGCTTTGCTGGGCCTGCCCAAATGTCTGTGTAGACACCAGCGGCAGCCTCCAGTGGATTCGTTGGGTTCCTGGCGACGTAACTGTAAAATACCTTTTCCGCAAATATTACGAGACCATCGGCCCCAGCCGCATCATTTTCGGAACCGACAGCAGTTGGTTTCCGCGCGGTTTTGTACAGGAATATCTGCAAGACCAGATGCGAAGTTGTCTCGATCTGAATTTTCCGGCGCAGGACATTCAGCAGATATTCGCCGGAAACGCCGCCCGCCTGCTGAAAATAGATCTGTAAAGCGAGTAACCGCAAATGTGCAGTCGCGCGAAAGCCAAAACCGACGCACTCATCACCTGGTTGCCTTCTCTAAGTGTCAATCGGTAACATTGCGGACAACATGATTCTTTCGTCAGGCGCACCCTACCTGCGATCGATGACAACCAAACAGCAGTCCAGACGGTGGACTACTTTTACTTTCAGGAGGAAGGAAATCATGAAACGCTCCAAACTGTTTACGCTCGTAGGCGCTCTCCTCGTGGCCGCAATGCTTTTGGCCGCGTGCCCCGCGCCGGCTGCGCCCGCCGCAGAAACGGCGGCGGAACCCGCGGCAGAAGAAGAGGCCATGGCTGAAGAAGTCATCGAGATTGAGTACTGGCAGTACAATTTCGGTGCCAGAGTAGAAGCCATGAACCAACTGATCGCCCAGTTCGAAGAGGCCAATCCGAACATCAAGGTCGTCCACAACGCCGACATCCCCTACGCTGAGTTCCGCGACAAGATCGCCGCCAGCGTGCCCGCCGGCGTCGGCCCCGATGTCGCAACCCTCTTCTATGGCTGGCAATCCGCCTGGATCGATGCCGGCTACCTCGTGCCTCTGCCCGAGGACGCCTTCTCGCCGGCGATGGTCGAAGAGACATTCAGCCCCATGGTCCAGGCCAGCTTTGTGGAAGGCACCCTCTACACACTGCCCACTGCCGTGCGCGCCCTCGCCCTCTTCTACAATAAAGACCTGATGGAGGCCGCCGGCCTCGATCCCAACAGCCCGCCCTCAACCCTAGACGAGCTGCGCGATCAGGCCGTAGCCTGCACGCAACGCGATGACGATGGCAATTTCGTCGTAGAAGGTTTCGTCGCCGACCCCTCCGCCCAGGACCATCACTGGTTCCGCGAAGTGCTCGTGCGCCAGTTCGGCGGCGTGCCCTACAATGACGAAACCAGCGAGGTCCTCTACAATGACGAAGCCGGCCTCCAGGCCTGGAACTACCTGCTTGCCTTCCACACCGAGCTCGCCACCGGCGACCGCGACCTGTTTGACGGCAGCACCAACGCCTTCGTCGGCGGTCATGTCTGCTTCCATGTCGACGGCTCCTTCCGCTTAGGCACCATCGCCAACAACAATCCAGATATGAACTTCGGCGTGACCGAGCTGCCCGAACACAACGGCATCAAGAGCACCTTCGGTTCCTACTGGACCCATGGACTGACCAAGAAAGCCGCTGAAGACGCTGCCCGCTTCGACGCCGCGGTCAAGTTCCTTCAGTTCATCACCAGCGCCGACGCCGGCGCCCTGTGGGTCGACATTGTCGGCGAACTGCCAGCGCAACTCGAAGCCGGCAGCAATCCGGAACTGCTGGCCGATGAAAAGCTCGGCGCTTTCGCCGCCGGTCTGGAATACTCCTACGCCACCTTCTTCGCCGATGAGAGTCAGCAGCGGCAGGCCATCATCGACTCCTTCGACATGGTGGTCCTGACCGACGAAGACCCGGCCACTGCATTGCAAATCGCTGCCGATACCGACCAGGAAGTCCTTGATGAGTTCTGGTCCGGCCGCTAAACTATACAAAAAGTGACAGACGCGAAGCGCGAAGCGGGAGGATAGCTGCTCGGCGGGCTATCCTCCCGCCTTCCGCTTTTCTGAACCTGGTGCAGTACGGTCCCTCGTCAGGTCACCGGCGTTGGGCCGACTCTGCTCCGGCCATTTCTTGAACTGTGTAGACACGATGGAATAGCCCCATGCGCTTAACACTTCACCAGCGGCAGATCATTTGGGCCTACCTCTTTCTGAGCGTAGCCCTGGTCTTCTTTGTCGTCATCCGTTGGTACCCGACAATCCTTGCCTTCAATGTCAGCTTCCGCGACTGGAATGTGTTCGAAGGCTCCGGCCCCTGGGTCGGAATCGAAAACTATCAGGAAATCTGGCAGGACGCCGGCAAGCCCCGCAGCTCCGTGACCGCAGCCTTTTCCAATACCGTTCGCTACGTCCTGTTCGGCGTGCCGACACAGCTGGTTCTGGCGCTGGCCATCGCACTGCTTCTCGCCCAAATCCGCCGTTTTGCCGCCGTTTTCCGTGTCGCCTATTTCGCTCCCTATGTTACCTCGGCCGTCGCAGTCGCATTCGTCTGGAACTGGCTCTATCAGCCGGAGACCGGCCTGATAAACCAGGCCCTGGACTTGGTAGGGTTGCCGACTCAGCCCTTCACCAAGAGTCCAGCGCAGGCGCTGCCATCGATCACCGCAGTTGCCGTGTGGCAAAACCTGGGCTTTGCAGTCATCATCTTTCTGGCTGGAATCCAGCAGATCCCCGGCCTGTATTACGAAGCTGCCCGCATTGATGGTGCCAACTCGTGGCAGCTCTTCTGGCGCATAACCCTGCCGCTCCTCAATCCGATCATCGTCTATCTGACCGTCCTGGGCACCATCTCCTACCTGCGGCTGTTCGCCCTTGTCCAGAATATGAGCCCTCAGGGTACCGGAGGGCCTTTGAAGAGTACTACGACCGTCGTATTGGAGGTCTATCGCGAAGGTTTTTCCAGCTACAAGATGGGGTATGCCGGCGCGCTCACTGTGCTTCTCTTCTTTCTTATCCTGCTTATTACAATCATCCAGTTGCGGTTTCTATCGCGACGAGTGGAGTATTAGGCAGAGGCGCCGGGGAAACGTTGGACATGGCTACTTCAGCAGAGATCGGCAACGAAAGCACAATCCAGATTGGCGAACATTTCGTGCCTGCCCGCGGCAAAGGAAGCCGTCTTCCAGGTTGGCCCGTCCTCATCGCATATATCCTTCTCGCCATCGGCGGGGTCGGTATGGTCATACCGTTTTTCTGGATGATTCTTACGAGCGTGAAGCCGCCGCCGGAGCTGGTCAACTTCTCCTTTTTTCCTGAAAACCCGACTCTGCAAAACTACCTGAATGTACTCAATACCAGCAGTTTTGAGCGCTGGTATCTCAACAGCATTATTGTTGCCGTTATCACCACAGTAAGCGTCGTTTTTTTCGATAGCCTGGTCGGTTACACGCTCAACAAATTCAGCTTTCCGGGCAAGAACATAATCTTTATTGGTATGCTCGGCACGCTCATGATCCCCACCGAAATGCTCATCATCCCCTGGTTTACGATGAGCGTAGATTGGAACTGGCATATCGGCTACGCCCAATACTGGGGGATAGCCTTTCCCGGCGTCATCACCGCCGCCGGCATCTTTCTCATGCGTCAGTTCTACGACGGCGTCCCCAATGAGCTATTGGACGCCGCCCGTATGGATGGCATGAACGAGTTCGGTATCTGGTTGCGCATTGCCGCGCCCCTGGTCAAACCCGCCATGGCCGCCTTGGCGATTTTCAATTTTATCGGCAACTGGAACGCCTACTTGTGGCCCCTGATCCTGGCCAACAGCCGTGAATTCTACACACTGCCCGTCGGCCTCAGCTTCTTTCGCGGCGAATCCACCACCCACTGGGAGAAGATAATGACAGCGGCCAGCTTGGCCAGCATCCCTCTGCTCATAATCTTCCTAATCTTTCAACGCCAGATTATCAGAGGAATCGCTCTCACAGGACTGAAAGGCTGAGCCCGATGATGGCCCGACACTAACAAGGGCGCCATTCCACGCCTCCCCGACAACAGCAATCATAGTGTATTCATTCATCGTATACACCACAGTAAAGACGGAAGAGGAGTCTTCTTTTGAAGTTACATGAATACCAATCGAAACGGGTTTTTGCCCAATATGGCGTGCCCATCCCCAACGGGGAGGTTGCATTCACACCGGCCGAAGCACGCGCCATCGCTGAGAAAATCGGCAAGCCGGTCGTCATCAAGAGCCAGGTTCTGGTCGGCGGACGCGGCAAGGCCGGTGGCATAAAACTGGCGCGCACGCCGGATGAGGCCGAAGAGGTGGCCGGACAGATCCTCGGCATGGACATCAAGGGGCTGACGGTTGAGAAGGTCCTGGTGGACGCAGCAGCTGACATCCGCTCTGAAATCTATCTTGGCGCAGTGCTGGACCGCGATGCCCGAAGAGTTGCAATTATGGCCAGCAGCGAGGGCGGCGTCGAGATCGAAGAGGTGGCTGCCCAAACACCGGAAAAGATCATCACCATTCACGTCCATCCACTCCTGGGCATGCAGGGATACCAGGCCCGGCAGCTTGCCTATGGCATAGGCCTCCCCAAAAAGCATATTTCCGCCTTCACCAAAATCGCCCAGAGTCTTTATCGTTCCTTTGTCGACAGCGATGCCAGCCTGGCAGAGATTAACCCTCTGGTAATCAACGGGGACAACCAGTTGGAAGCCGTGGACGGCAAAATCCTGATTGACGACAGCGCCCTGCCCCGGCAGAAGGAACTGGCCGCAATGCGCGATCCCGACGAAGACAGCCCAACCGAGACCGAAGCCCGCGAAGCAGGCCTCAGCTATATCGACCTCGATGGCGAAATTGGTTGCATGGTGAACGGCGCCGGCTTGGCCATGGCCACGATGGATATCATCAAGCTCTACGGCGGCAACCCGGCCAACTTCCTCGATATCGGCGGAGGCGCCGGCGCCGAAAAAGTCATGGCCGCGTTACGAATCATCCTGCAAGATTCGGGTGTGAAAGCTGTTCTCATCAATATTTTCGGCGGCATCACCCGCTGCGACGAAGTGGCCAATGGGATTGTTGAAGCTATCAATAGCCTGCACGTAAAGGTGCCGATCGTCGTGCGTATGGTAGGCGTCAACGAGGATGAAGGCCGCCAGATTCTGGCCGATTCCAATCTGCCCTCCGCCAACAGACTGTCTGAAGCCGTGCAGATGGCCGTCGCCGCCGCCAAAGGAGAACCCGCATGAGCATCCTTGTTGACAACAACACCCGCCTGCTCGTGCAGGGAATCACCGGAAGCCAGGGCGCCTTCCACGCTCAGCAGATGATCCAATACGGCACCAATGTGGTTGCCGGCGCTGTCCCCGGCCGCGGCGGCCAGTGGGCCGTCGGCAACACCCCGGTCTTCGATACCGTGCATGAAGCCGTCGCCACCACCGACGCCAATACCACCATCATCTTCGTGCCCGCAGCCTTTGCTGTAGACGCCCTCCTCGAGTCTGCCGACGCCGGCATCGACCTGATTGTATGCATCACCGAAAACATTCCTGCCCTCGACATGGCCCGCGCCCGCTCCTTCCTGGACTCGACGGAATCACTGCTGATCGGACCCAACTGCCCCGGCCTCATCTCACCGGGCACCTCCAAAGTGGGCATCATGGCCGGCCACATTCACACACCCGGCAACGTCGGCATCGTCAGCAGATCAGGCACGCTCACCTATGAAGTCATCTATGCCCTCACTGCCCGCGGCATCGGCCAGAGCACCGCTGTCGGCATCGGCGGCGACCCCATAAAAGGGCTGAACTTTCTCGATGTGCTGCAAATGTTTGAACAAGACTCCGGAACCGAACAGGTCGTTCTGATCGGAGAAATCGGCGGGGCTGACGAGCAGGTCGCCGCCGATTACATACGAACCGAAATGAGCAAACCTGTTACCGCATTCATCGCCGGTCAAACAGCTCCCCCTGGGAAACGCATGGGCCACGCTGGCGCCATCATCTCCGGCGGCGAAGGTACCGCCGCTGAAAAGATTGAAGCGCTCCAAAGCGCCGGTGTCGCTATCGCCCGTCACCCGGAAGAGATCGCCGAACTGGCTGCACAAAACATCTGAAGCATCGATAAAAGTGTGCTATCATATCTGCCAATCCCGCAGCGCACCAATAGACAATGAAGGAAGGAGGGAAGAATGTCGGAACAGAGCTCAAACGGTCAGGCTATCGAGGTCCCTGCCACCGACAGTGAACTGTACCAACCTGAACCTTCGACGCTCGCCAATGCCAATGTACCCAACTACCTCGACCTGCGGCATGAAGCGCTCGCAGATATCGAGGCCTACTGGGATGCGCGCGCCCGCGAGCTGATCGACTGGTTCGAACCTTACGAAAAAGTCCTGGACGATAGCGGCGCGCCTTTCTTCAAATGGTTTGTCGGCGGCAAGACCAATATCGCCCACAACGCATTGGACCGGCACGTAAACTCCTGGCGCAAACACAAGTTGGCGCTGATCTTTGAAGGCGAAGACGGTGACAAGCAGAACTACAGCTATTACCAGCTCTGGCAGGAAGTCAACAAGTTCGCCAACGTGCTCAAAGGCAAGGGCATTGGCAAAGGCGATACCGTGACCATCTACATGGGACGGACTCCCGAACTGATGATCGCGATGCTCGCCGTCACCAAGATAGGCGCTGTCCACTCGGTCGTTTACGGCGGGTTCAGCGAGCAAGCCCTCGCCAGCCGCATCGACGACGCCAAGTCCAGGGTGCTGATTACCAGTGACGGCGCCTGGTTGCGCGGCAAAACCGTCAACCTGAAAGACATCTGTGACGAGGCCGTCAAACGCAGCCCGATAGTAGACACTGTGATCGTCTTCCAGCGCACAATGCAGGATGTGCAGATGACGCCCGGCCGTGATCACTGGTGGCACGAAGAGATGGCACTTCCCATCGCCAGCCCTATCTGCGAATCCGAACCGATGGACGCCGAAGATCCCCTCTTCATCCTTTACACATCCGGCACCACCGGCAGACCCAAAGGCGTCCTCCATACCTGCGGCGGCTATCAGGTCTACACCGCTACCACCCTCAAGTATGTCTTCGATCTTAAAGAAGACGACCTCTGGTGGTGCGCTGCCGACCCCGGCTGGATAACCGGGCACAGCTACATCGTCTATGCGCCCCTCATTCTTGGCTCCACCGGTTTCATGTACGAAGGCGCGCCCGACTATCCCCATCCAAATCGGTACTGGAAACTTGTCGAGGATTACGGCATCACAATTCTCTACACTGCCCCCACCGCCATTCGCGGCCTGATGCGCTTCGGCGACGCCTGGGCCGACCAACACGATCTATCCAGTCTCCGTCTCCTCGGCAGTGTTGGCGAACCAATCAATCCGGAAGCCTGGCGCTGGTATCACCGCGTGATCGGTCGCGAAAACTGTCCAATCATGGATACCTGGTGGCAGACCGAAACCGGTGGCTTCATGATTACGCCCACTCCCGTAGTCGCCCTAAAACCAGGCAGCGCCACGCTGCCATTCACCGGCATCGACGCCGACGTCGTGCGCGAAGACGGCTCCTCCTGTGAGCCCAATGAGGACGGCTATCTCGTCATCAAGCGGCCCTGGCCGGGAATGGCGCGGACCGTCTGGGGTGATCCGGACCGCTTCGTAGAGCAGTATTGGTCCGAATTTGCCCAACAGGGCTGGTACTTTACCGGCGACAGCGCCCGCCGCGATGCCGACGACTACTTCTGGATCATCGGCCGTATGGATGATGTCATCAAAGTAAGTGGTTACCGGCTCGGTACTGCTGAAATCGAAAGCGCTCTGGTCAGCCATCCCGATGTGGCCGAAGCCGCCTGCGTCGGCATTCCCCACGAGCTGCGCGGAAACGTTATCCACGCCTTCTGCATCCTCAACGACGGCGTCGGCGGCAACGCCGATCTGGTCGACGCCCTCAAACTTCACGTACGTCACGAAGTCGGTCCGATCGCTGTGCCCGCCGAACTGAGCATCGTCGACGGCCTTCCCAAGACCCGTTCCGGCAAAATCATGCGCCGCGTGCTCAAAGCCCAGGTACAGGGCCTGCCAATTGGCGACGTAAGCACTCTGGCCGACTAAACCAAAACGGGGGCTGGCATCGCTCAAAGTCGACGCCAGCCCCCGTTAGTACGAACACTATTCCTCACCCGCAAATACGCACTTCGAACAGTCCAGCTCCCTCTGTTCGTCCCACCTTGCCTCTTACAGTTCGCTGCGCAGCACGATCTCACCGAAGGTCTCGTGCTGTTCGGCGGCAATCTCCCGCAGCTTGATCAGTTCCAGGACTGCCAGGAACGTAACCACAATCTCCAGTCGGCTGCGGCTTTCGGACAGAAGGGCCGTAAAGGAGACATGCCTGTCGACTTCGCCATTCAATCCTGCTAGTCTTCCAATCCGTTTGCGGATGGCCGCGATCTGCTCGGCAACGGTGATTGGATAAGCTCGCACTGATGGTGGAGCAGGGCTGCTTGGGATGTTGCGCAACGCCTTCAGCGCAGCCGCCGTCAGCTTCTCGATCGTCAGTGCCGAGAAGTCCAAACTGCGTTCCGTCTGCGGCGGAGCCAAGCGCGCATTCGTGCGCAACCCGATCGAAGTTCGCAAGCGCAGTTCGCCGGCCGCCTCTTTGAAACGGCGATAGTCGAGCAACTGCTGGATCAGCGCCTCGCTTTGTTTCTCCTCTTCCTCCTCAACTTCCGGTTGGGGCAAGAGCCCGCGGCTCTTTATGTAGAGCAGGCGAGCCGCTACTACCAGAAAGTCCGCCAGCGCTTCCGGTTCAATCTCCTGCATCGCTTCGATCGCACGCAGGTACCGATCCGTTATCGCCACCAGCGATACTTCAGAAATATCCAGTTCCTGGCGTTCGATCAGATGGAGAAGTAACTCGATGGGGCCATCGAAGATTGGGAGGTGGACAGGATAGCCGGCTCCAAGCGGATTGAGTGCAGTGTCCATGCCGTCTACGACTCAAGCAACGACCGGAAACGGCGACCATCGTGGGCAAGTTGCAGAAGCCTCTGCGCGGCCGATATCGCGTCGGAATCATCCAGGCGGTCGATCTCCACACCGGCATTGGCCAGGCGCCGCTCCGCCTCTCTTGAAGGTGCGGTCCCTGACCCGACAAGTGTCACATAGCGCGCCAGCAACGCATCCTCCAGAAAAGTGCCTGCCTCTGGTTTGAATTCGTCAAAATAGTAACTGGCCTCAGCCATGGTCGCTGTCATCGTTTCCTCAGTTGGGAAAAGGACATAGTGATAGGGAGGGACTCCGTTGCGGACGCGTTCAATTTCCTCAATCAGCGTGTCGCGCCAGACCTTTCCCTCCAACCATTCGCTACCCGGGCAGGCGGTGGAATTGTCCGAAAACTCCTGGTGGCCCAAAATATTGTTGATCTGCAACTGAAACTCTTGTAACAGCCAGGCGATCAACCGTGCGCCAGAATGAATCTGTCGCGCGGTCGGGGTAGAGCCGTTCATGAAGCTGCCAGCGAACACGACGCCAATTGTGTATGAGTTATGCCGCCCAACGTGGAATGTACGCAACTCCACCGGCTGCGTCTGCAAGATCTCACCGTCAACGGGGATGAAATAGTGGTAGCCGATACCGGACCAGGCTCCTTTGCCGCGGTCAGTATCTTCGGCAACGTGGGCCTGGGCGATGCGCTCCGGTCCCACTGAAGGTGGCAAGGCAGTGTGATGAATGGCTATATGGGTGATGGCTGCCAACTGACGACGCCGGTATTGTACAGTGGGGTGCCGGGGCAATTCATGGCTGATGTCCCTAATCTGCGGTCGCGCTACCGGAACCCGTTGTTCTGGTTGCTCCAGCGTATCCACCACGCCTTGCTGCAACCGCTCATCTTCGCGGCCAAATACTGCCGTCTGGCTGTTCGCCTCTTCACCGCCGCTCGTAGGATGCTGGCCCTCCAGTCCGGACAACGTCTTGCCGCCGGGAATTGCTTCATCCAACACCGCCCCTTCGGCTCCCGTCCGAACCGCATTTATCAGAATGTCCTTCCAGCGTCGACCTTGCAGCCACTGCTCTCCTGGCGATGTGTGGTTGATGAATTCGTTCACCCCGCGAATGCTGGCCAGCGTCAGCTGCGGAAACTCCTCCATCAGCCAGGAAATCAACTCTCTTCCCGAGTTTATCTGGGCCTCAGTCGGAATATCATCATTGAATTCACCTGCAAACCCGATGTTGATGGCACGGGCAATATACGGGACTTTGCCGTCCACCACCTGCATCAGCGGCTGGGTCTGGTATACAGAGCCATTGGATGCAATAAAAAACTGGTAAAGAATACCGGGCAGACGGCGGTGGAACGCCGCAGCAATTGTCTGCAGCGGCGTGATTGGCGGCGCAGCCGTGTGGTTGATGACAATAAATTCGATATCATCGGCCTGCCTCTGGACAAAACGCTGTGGATCACGCGGCAGGCGGGTAACAACATCTTCGATAGGTGGTTTCGGCGCCGGCGTCTTCTCTTGCCCAGGCCCAGCCGTGCGGCCGTCCGGCAACAGCGGAGCCTCGTCATCCACCGTCTCAGCAGGCGGTGAAAGCGGCGAATCGGTGAGAAACTTGACAATTTTCTCGTGAAGCTCCCGCCTCCAGGCGGGACCGTTGACAAAGGTGCTTCCCGGGCTCGATGTGTCCAGCAACTCGCACATGCCGACAACACTCTGCGCTGTCAGGTGGAAACGAGGCAAAATCCAAGCACATAGATGGGCCGCGGCCGTCAACTGCGCCGGGGGCGGGACGTCTTCGTCGAAATTCCCCTCCAGGCAGATGTTCACACCGGTCAGGCTCCACTCTGCCTCATCGTTCACCGCCGCCTCAACCCCGGCAACTTGCAGGATTTCTCCCGATTCCAGCACAAAGTAGTGGTACGCAATGCCAGGATACCCCTGGGAAATATGCGCCTGCGCAATCGTCTGAATCGGCACGCCCGTTGGCGCAGATGTGTGACAGATTACCAAGCGCCGGATCTGGTCCGGCGTTCGCATCGCAAACTGATTCTCACCGCGCGGTAACGATGAAGCAATATCCAGGACAGCGGGCCCATGCGGCGCTGAGGACGAACGTGCCTCCGCCCTGACCTGCAATTCGGGTGTCGTTTCCGGCGGCGGTGTCCGTTCCGCACTTTCCCTATCCTGTGTCTCTGCCGGGTCCTCTACCGGTGCGGCTTGCTTGGTTTCGGCCGTCTGGGGCTGCGCTTCGCTCACATTCAGCCAGCGCGTCAGAATGTCCGACTGCATATCCTGGAACCAGTTTTCGCCGCCGCTGTTCAGATCCAGAACCAGAGTGAAGTTGCCCGGCCGGTCGGGAATGACCATCTGCGCATCGAAAGTGACAGTTTCGCCCGGCGCCACGTCGTGGGGCAGTTCGGTCAGCACGGGGCGGCCGTCAGGAAACGGCAACTCTCTGCGATTCTGGAAAAAGTGATAGCCAAGCGCAACTTTCTGTGCACCCGCGGCGGGCCAGGCAATCGTTCCCGTGTTCCGAACAGTCACCGGGAAATTTACGCGCTGAGCGGCGTGTAGCGGGCTTGGCGGTTTGCCTTTCAGCCACTGCACCCGGTACACCATTCCCCTGCCAGACTTCATTTCTTCCGTTACTTCGACCTCTTCAACTTCTTCAACCTCTTCAACTTCCTGCTGGCCTTGTGCCTCCCTGGCAGGCCAGCGCTCCGGTTTGCTCTCCGGCACAGGCTGTTCGGCCTCATTGTTCCAACGGTAATCGTGTCGTAACGCGACGCGAAAATCCTCTATCACGCCTCCCTTTCCCTTGATGTGCCAGCGGTCCAACTGCGGCCAACGGTACAGCGCCAACGCCCGAATCTTTTGCGGGTTCTGCCGATTCCAGCGATCGATTTCAGCATAGGCGGCCTGAATCCATCCCCGGTTCACATTCTCCCAGGGGCCGCCTTGGTCAGTCTCCGTAATGTAGACAGGCAGATGACGCATGTTGACCGGTATCGCCTGCATGAAATCCCGATAGGCCTGGAAGTGACAGTGATACTGCGGAAAATCCGGCAGTTTGCTGTTGTCCAGAATCAAAGTCGGATTCGCGCCATGCGTTAAGGTATGCAATGTAATTCCGTCGCAACCACTAGCGCCGCACTGCAGCAGGATGTCCTGAAAATACTTGATCCAGTCGCCGCCTGGGTTGCCTGCATACATCGTCTGGCTATTCCATGGCGCCACCGCGCCAATCAGAACCTGATCCCTTTCATGGCCCTCAACTTCGTGGATCGCCTGCCGGCACATACCGTAGCAACTGGCATAGAGCTGGGGGGTTATCAACTCCTCTCCGCCCGCGACTTCGTTCGCGATCATTCTGTCGGATTCGTTTAGCAGGGCGCTGAATCGGTCTGGCAAGCTGCGCAGCGTGGGGTCGCTCGTAGGCATGTCGCCTACGTGTTTGCGCTCCTCAAGTCCTTCTGCCGTGCTGGGGCGCGCGACCGCATAGTTCATCTCGTTGCCGATCACCCAATGGCTGCACCCCCGACTGGCCTCCACAAAATTGGCGCAGCGACGCGCGAAGTTGGCGTATTCACTGCTCAACGGCAGCGTGCCCTGGGGAAAGTATCCATTGTTCAGGCAGACAATGACGCCCAATCCCTGGCGACTGAAAGAGCTGTAATCCTTTCCAAGGAGATCGTTCGGATCATGCCCTAACACTTCGCTGAAAACGATCCAACCCTGTTTTCTGGCCGCGCGCATATGCTCTTCGCCGCCAAAATCATGGATGCCAAAGATGTAGTCGCTACTCACGGTTCGCAGAAGTTGTCAATCTCAAAAAGTGTGGAGACCGCTGGCCCTAATCTCTCGTGGATACTATCGCTGCTCGTGGAACAATCGTCGCGGGGGACACGCCCGCTGTCGGTCTACTAATCTTCGCCACTGTTGTGGCTGACCAACCGATACCTGTAGCTAAAGGGGAAGGATGCCCACAGGCACAAAACATCATTGTAATACAGGGGTAGAATTTCAGCAAATAGGGGCAAAAATGGCCCGCTTACCCAACATTGAGAAGACGAAGCCAGCATTCGTCCCCGGCACTTGTCTGGCTGCGCCAAAGTCGGGGCCAGCCTCTTGACATTCTAATCCCTCAAAGCTTGCAAAATCCTGTCAGAACGATGACATGATATCAGGAATCCTAATCAGTCAGGCCGGCTCGCCCCTCAATTCTGTTCGCCCGCCGCTGGCAGCACATGCCAAAGCGAGTGAAGTCCGGCTTCACGCCTGTACTTGGACACGATTGAGCAAGTTCAGAAGAGGCCCCCTCTGTTCCATCCCGCTTTCGCCATAGTCACTCATTCCCAGGAAGATACTCCGGCGCGCCCGCCGCAAGAGACCAAGCAACAGGCGGCGCAGACTTTCCTGGCGACTCTGAAACTCGTGCAGATCACTCCAAGTCTGATTCTGCGGCCAGTTGCGTGAGAGAACATAGGGATGGGTCAAGGGCTGGTGAATGCGTTGCCACCAGCCTTCAGCCCCTATGTCAAGCCAAAACTGCACATCTACAGCACGATTTCTCATCAGGAACGTGTAGGCCGGCGCAACAAACACCGCGTCATCCGCCTCGGTCCATGAAGGCACATGAAGCGCGCCCAGTGCACCGCTTTCTACCAGTTCAACATAGGCGCGGCTGAGCTCAACCTGGCGGGGAACCGGAGCGCTCGGTGGCTCGGCGGACACCGGGGATGTCGCCCCGCCCTGCTCCCCAATTGCCCAACGGAAGTTGCGCGCCGATCTGGCTAAGTGATCGGCCATCCTGGCTGCCTCCGGCCATTCATGGAATCCGAACCCGGGCTGGCTCAGCTTTTCGCCAAAAATACGGGCAAAGAATCTGTCCAGAGGAGAGAATTCGCTTTCCGCCCTGTAATCGGCCAACCAAACGCGCAGCTGTTCGTAGCGTTCTCCCATTGCGAACGTTACCCGTTTCTGCACGTCTCCCCGTAGCCCTTCAAAGGCGGCCAACTCTGCGCCTGCGTTGTCCCGGTCGTTGTATACTGCCTGCGCCAAAACGCTTGCTCGAACAGGGTCCAGCTGGGCGATAGCGCTCCCAAGCGTCAACGTAACGTCCGCTCGCGAAGGCCGGCGCTGCCAGGACGGATGTGCCAGTGCAGCCAATGTCAGGAGCGTTCGCACTGCCGGCTCCGCATTCAAAGCGCGGCTGGGACGGTGGCTTGCGGTAAGAATCCCTCTTTCCTGCAAGCGGGTTTGAATGCTAAAGCGCATGGCATCGCTTACAAAGGGCGCCAGCACAGCAATCTCTTTGGGCGCCACGCCCTCCTGCTTAACCAGCCGCTCGATTTCACCCACAGCCCACTCGATCATCTGCGGGTAAAACCGGTGCGTACCCTCAGGAAATACAATCGGACCCCCGTCCGGCAAACCGGATACGTCGACGTAGGTGGGTCTCTCCTGCTCTCTGTCTCCTCGCCTACCAAGAATGGCCCGGTTGATGCCCCCGATCATCGAAGATAGCCCAGGCGCCATGCTGTGAGAGTCTGCCATCCGGGCTCGGCTTTCTGTGCAGCCGGCCAGTCGATCCGCATTCTGCGGGTCCGCACCCAAAAACGCCCGGTAGCCGCCATCCTCATCGACCATTATCAGCGCAGTGTCCAGGTGAGGGAGCCAGCGGCGCACCAACTCCTGTGCCGCGAAAGTCTCCTCCTCCGCATTGTCGAAGATCAAGTGGCGAAAAGTACGGAACAAATGGGTCCTGCACCAATCGTTCTCGAGTATCTCCTGCAAAAAAGTCTGCATCTGCAGACTGTAGTCAACCAGGGACTCCCGCAGACACGTCTCTCGAAACGCCTGGCTGATGCGGCGAGCTGAACGCAGGACATTCAGCCGCGCCGTCATCTGCTCACCAGCCGGCACAGTATTCTCCAGACGGGCGTAGGCCTCGTCAATCGTGAAATTGTGCAGCGCCGCCTTGTTCAGGTTGTCCAACACCTGGCTTACAATACGGCCGCGTTGCAGGCGGACCGCATCGAATTCCCCCTGCTGCACCGCATTCTCCACCAAGCCATCCATGTGGTACTGCGTCGTTTCCAGGTTGAGAAAGGTTGGCTCCTTGCGCGGCTCGGCAAACCCGGCAGCAGGTGCTGCCAGCGGCCAGTACAGCGCAGCGCTGGATCTCGCGAGTGATGCCACCGTTGCCACCTGCACCAGCGCGCCTGCGGGCATATCAGGGCGGTGCAAAGCCTCCTGGTAGGGCTGGCCCAGCGTTGGCTGCGGTACCAAGACGAGAATCTGGTCTCCACGCACGCGCTCCTGCCGCAAAAGCCAGGCAATTCGCTCGATGGCGGCAGTCGTCTTGCCCGCGCCGAAAGGCCCGCTCAGAAACAGTGTTTTTGCCTGCAGAACAGACTTGTCAGTTGAAAATCCGGTCCTGGGCGCCGTGTGCGCTGGACTTTCCATTGTCGTCCTGTTTTTCTGTCTCAGTGGAGAATTTGCGAAGACAACCGGCTTGGACTGGGCACTCCAGCCGGCCGTAATTGGGGCAAAAAAGTTGGAGCCATGAGGAGCGCGCGCTAATACAGGGGCAGGCTTCGCCCCTGCATGGGTCCGGAATCACCACCTCGATTCAATTGGCAGTGTAAGGTTCGGCGAGCAGCGCCTGAATCACCGATTCCGAGTAACTGTACTGGCCTTCGCCAATCTTCAGGAAACGGATCTGTCCTGTCTTGTCGATAAAGTACATCGCCGGCCAATAGCGATTGTGGTAGGAACGCCAGGTCTTCCAATCATTGTCGATCGCAACCGCGAACGGGATCGATAACCGCACGAGAGAATTCTCGACGTTCTGTAAATCCCGCTCGTGCCTGAACTCCGGAGTGTGGACGCCGATGATCACAAAACCATCGTCCGCATACTTCTGGTGCCATTCCCTCAACGAGGGAATTACGTTTACGCAGTTGTATCACCCATACGTCCAGAATTCGACCAGTACCACATTGCCCCGCAGGTCGGCCAGTTTCAGTGGCTCGGAGTTTAGCCAGACTTCGTTGAGCAGTTCTGGCGCCTCACCCTGCGGCCGCAGTTTGTCCAGGAGCTGCTGCTGTGCCGCGGTTGGGGCGATGGTCAGCTCCGGGCTGGTCTCTTCAACTGCCGTTGTCTGATCTTGCGCCTCTTCACTTGCCGCGGCCATCGATTCTTCCTTGGCTGAAGCCTGCTCGGCCCGCGTCTCCGCCACCCGAGTCTGAATCGCTTCAACCGTCGCGCCCTCATCACCCTGATCGCTCTCTGCCGGTATCGCCTCCGGGATCGCGCAGCCTGCCAGAACCAGTCCACAGGCCAACGCTAGCAGTACAAGCCGAAAACGCCTCACATTCCGACACACAAACTGGCGCTGCGCAAATCTCAACTGAACTGCGCAGCTGTGCCCAAGGGCTACGGGAACGCTCCCACCGATCTTACAGCCGGTCAATGCCTTCGTTAGAGTGTTCACGATCATCTCAGTGTGTAGTGTGTGCAAAGGGAGGCGCGCACTGCGCGCCTCCCAACCTCACTTTGGGTTTTGTACACCCCTGATTCCTACGAATCGTCCTTCTTCTCCATCGCATCCATACTGTCTTCCATCATCATGCTGTCCATCATCTCTTCGGCCTCAGCCTGCGTCGGGAGCATCAGCTCATCATCGACATGGATGAGGTTGCAGTCCTCCAACTCGTTGGCGCTGCAGATGGCAGAGTAGTATTTGCTACTTCCGTAGGCGCGCTTGGCGATTGATCCCAGCGTGTCTCCGGACACGACGGAATAAGGCGTGGATCCATCCTCCATCAACGTGATGGCTTCCATCATGGCGTCGCCGTCCATCATGCCGTCCTTGTCCGCCATTTTGTCATCGTCGGACATCATACTATCGTCCTTGTCCGCCATCTTGTCATCGTCGGACATCATGCTGTCGTCCTTGTCCGCCATCTTGTCATCGTCGGACATCATGCTGTCCTTCTCGCCCATCATCATCTTGTCTTCCATCATCGACATTGCATCGCCGGCGGATGGGAGCATCAACTCATCGCCGATGTGGATGAGGTTGCAGTCGGCCAACTCGTTGGCGCTGCAAATGACCGACCAGTACTTGCTGGCGCCATAGGCGCGCCTGGAGATCGAGCCCAGCGTGTCGCCTGCCACTACAGTGTAAGGCGTCGACCCTTCTTCCATCAACATGATCTCGGCCGCCATCATGCCGTCCTTGTCCGACATCATGCCGTCATCATCGGCCATCTTGTCGTCGTCGGACATCATCTCATCTTTTTCGTCCATCTCTTTGTCCATGCCCTCGTCCATCATCATCACCTCGTCGATGGTGACTTTCACAAGGGCGGAGACATCGGGATAGGTATAGCCGTCATCCACGACGCGAACAGTTCCTTCGATTTCAGGGAGGCCGGTGTTGGGCCCGGACTGGCGGGGCGCCTGGTCGCCGCCTACGCCCGGCTCCTCATTGGCCTCGGTACCCGCGTCCCACAAATCCATGTCCGCAGTTACGTCATGCATTCCCATCATCGCCATACCGTCCATATCGAAGAGAGCTATGCCTGACTCTCCCGGTCCAACGAAGAGATCATTGGACTGCACGAACATGGTAGCAAACGAAAGATAAGGTGTGTCGGCCGTGGCCTTTACCTCAAACTCATAGGCCTCGCCGGGTAGAAGCACTCCGGGCCCATCGGCGCCCGCAGGCGTATTGAAAACGCCCGCATGCAGGTCCATCCCGTTCAGAGCTTCAGCCAGTCCAGACGGGTCGCCGTCTTCCGCCAAAGCCTCCAGCCCGTAGCCCTTATCAGCTTCACCTTCAATAAAGAGAGGCCCGGCTTCGCTGTGCAGCACCCAGACGCCAGGCGCAAACGGTGTCGGTAGATCGCTGTCACCGGAAATATTCTCAATGCGAACGAGGAAAGTGACAGCTTTCCCCATCCCGTCACTGTCATCTCCGTCATGACTCGACTCGAATGTCGGCCCGACACCTGCCAGGACACTGTCAGAGGGAAGCAAAATGACCGAGGTAGAGAACAAAAGCATCGCGATAAGAATCAAAGAAATCGGTTTCCGTAGTTGCATGGGGTATGTTCCTCCTTAAGGTTGGTTAAATGAACATGTTATGCAACAATGTATTTGGCGATAAGGTCGCTATTCATAGTATACCAGATAAACAATGCTCTACCAGCCGGTAAAGATTACCGGATTATTAACCGCTCCCGATTTCAGTCCATTTCCTTGGCACTGTTGTGAGGAAATCCACGTACCATGGCCGCCGCCAGAATTCTCGTTGTAGATGACGAACCCAGCATAGGTGAGGTTGTCAAACTCTATCTGGAGCGGGAAGGATTCGACGCTACAGTCGTTGGCGATGGGCTGTCAGCCCTGAATCTGCTACGGTCCAACCCACCCGACCTGCTGATTCTGGACGTAATGCTGCCAGGCGTGGACGGCTACGAAATCACCCGCCAGATGCGCGCCGCCAGCGCGATCCCCATTATCCTGCTGACCGCCCGCAAGGACGAAATCGACCGCATCCTCGGTCTGGAACTCGGCGCCGACGATTACGTCGTCAAACCCTTCAGCCCGCGCGAACTGGTCAGCCGCGTCAAGGCAGTGCTGCGGCGCACACAGCAGGCGCCCGCGCCCCCAGGCGGGGAGCAACCCGTAACCTGCGGCAACATATTCATCGACCCTCGCACTCGCCAGGCGTCAGTCGCAGGAGAAGGGATTCCCCTGACCGTCAAAGAATTCGATCTTCTGTGGATGTTTACCAGTAATCCCCAGCAGGTCTTTAATCGCGATCAGTTGCTCAGTCGGGTGTGGGGCGTTTCAGAGTTTATCGACGCCAGCACTGTCACCGTCCACGTGCGCCGTCTGCGCGAAAAGATCGAGCAAGACCCATCGAATCCCCGCCATATTATTACGGTTTGGGGCGTAGGCTATCGCTTTGAACCTGGAGAACAGGAAGCGGCCGAAAGTTGAATTTTCTGAATTGATCGCCGCACTGGAGTGCCCATGAACTCGACATCGCTTTTTCCATCACCAA
Source organism: Caldilineaceae bacterium (assembly GCA_965116395.1). GTDB lineage: Bacteria > Chloroflexota > Anaerolineae > Caldilineales > Caldilineaceae > Bin5. The sequence goes on along the minus strand of OZ220684.1, from coordinate 655,736 downwards.
TCTCGGTGTCAATCCGCTTCCTGATCGGCGTTCTCGCCGCTATTGTGGGTGGATTGATCTTGTTCCTGGCGGTTCTCAATCCCCCAACCGAGGAACTGTGGGCAATGGCGCAGTTCCTCTCCGCCACCGCGCTCCTGTCCGTCGCCGCCGTCTATTTGGTCTACCGTCTCGGCTGGCTGCACTACTCTCCCCGCCTCAGTTGGACTCTGCTCGGCGGTTATGGATTCGCCAGCCTCCTTACCTTCCTGAACGTTTTTATCACCGCCCGCCTGATGTTCGCCAGCGATCACGATCTACGCCTGGCTGCGGTTCTTCTCATCTTTGCCGGCGGCATCGCCACCGCGCTGGGCTATTTTCTGTCAATAGCCTTGTCAGAGAAGATTCAGTGGGTGGGACGGGCCGCGGCCGCCATCGCCGAAGGCAAGCGCAACGTGCGCGTCGATGTCGTTGGCAAAGATGAACTGGCACACTTGGGAGAAACTTTCAACCAGATGGCTGAGCAGCTGGAGGCTGCAGAAAGCCGGCATCGCGAGACCGAGCAGCTGCGCCGCAATCTGCTGGCCTGGATCGGCCACGACCTCCGTACGCCCCTCGCATCCATTCAGGCCCTGGTGGAGGCCCTCACCGATGGCTATGTCACCGACCCGGCCGAGACGCAACGCTATCTCCGCACAGTGCAACGCGACGCCTCCGCCCTTTCCGTGCTCATCGATGAACTGTTCGAAATGGCCGAAATCGAAGCGGGCGGCCTGCATCTGGACCGGCAGCCCATCTCTCTCGCCGACCTGATCTCCGACACCTTGGAAAGTTTCGCGGTCATGGCCGAAGAGCTAGGCATCGGCCTTTCCGGCAGTGCCGACCCCCGAGTCGACCCCGTCATGCTTGACGCCGGCCTCATCGGTCGCGTGCTCACCAATCTGATCGGCAACGCTGTGCGGCACACGCCCCCAGGCGGCTCCGTCGCCGTCAGCGCGCAGGGTGTCGTAGGAGGTGTGCGCGTCGATGTGTTCGACTCCGGGCCGGGCATCCCTGAAGAAAGCCTCTCCAAAGTCTTCGAACAGTTCTATCGCGTCGAGCAGTCCCGCAGCCGCGCCCGCGGCGGCGGCTCCGGCCTCGGCCTCACCATCGCAAAGGCAGTCGTAGAGTCCCACCGCGGAGTCATCGGCGTCGAGAACCGCGCCGAAGGCGGCGCCCGCTTCTACTTCGTCCTGCCGAACGGATAGGATCTGGCCGGACAGGAAGTAGTCACAGTCATGAACAGTTCGCTTGACTTCCTGCCTATCTGAAGAACTCGTAACTACTAAGCCATCTACAGTGTCTGTCTTGACCAGCCCTTTATCTCTGTCGCCATGCGGGCTATCTGATAGCGTATGCGGTTTGCGGCAGCCAGGTTAATGGAGCCGCACTGCTGGAATGCGCACACACGGTCGGTGAGCGATGGTTCTGGAGGGGGCGTTGCGGGGGCGCAGCCCCTGCACAAGGGAGGGCCGAAGGCCCGACCGCCCAAAATACAAACATGAGGAGAGAGAGAAAGCTCTTGCTAACCTCGTTCAGGGTTGCGAATCAGTTGCGGCTGAGTAGCTACAAGAACTTGAAAAACCAGCGGAAGAGCAAGGGATGAAGGCAACCGTGCTGGCCAGGCCGCCGCTTATGCAGCACCTGCAGAGCGGGTTGGACTCCACGCACTCGCAGACACATTCCCGCAGGCGGCCTCCAGAATAACCAGCTGTAACAGGCCTTTTCAACGGAGACGAAAGTGGACCGCACACCCTATATTGAAACATTCGACAACGGCCCCGGCGGCTGGTGCGCGTGGGGAACAGGATCACATCTGCCCGAACTGAAAAACGGCGCCTTCATTACCCGCAGCCCCTGGCGCGTCGACCCCAATCACTGCGAGCCCGGCGCAGGCTACCTGCATCTGCTCGCCTACCTCTACACGCACGCCGCCCACTACACCGATGAGATTGCAGCAGAGGTCGACGTCAACCGCTTTCTGGCAGAGGGCAAGGATCGTAACCTTACCAATGCGCGCATGACCGTACGTCTGCGCGGCGACGTTGACCTGAAGGGAGCGCAACTTACCCACTGGGTACAGGCCGATGTCGGCGATACCCGCCCAAATTTCGCCCTTACCGGCCAATCTCTGACCGTCACTCCCGACTGGAGCGAGCAAACGCTGCTGCTGTCCGACGATCCAGCCCAATGGACATGCGTCGGCGGCCGTCACGACAAGCAAGAGCTCTACGGCTACGGTGATATTCGCGATGCGCTAAAGGATGTGAACTGCGACCTGATCCTGGTGATGTTTCCTTTAACCGTCGTTCCGATCGGCATTCCCATGGACATGAAGGACCGTCTGCGCACGCACCGCGACTATGAGCCAGACTATACCTACCTGCCCGAAGGTGTCGTCGAGTTTGACACGATCCAGATTGAGTACTCGGACTGAGTCCAACAGGTCAACCAGAATCCCCGGTTGACCTGTTGCAAAAACGGGCCGTACTGAAAGCCAATTGCGTTGGAAGACGCGCTGCATTTCTTCTTCTGCGTTGCCGTCCTTGACACGGCAGCGGCAAGCGGACGCGGTACCGAGTGGATGGCACGGGTATAAAACGTCGAAGCCGGAGGACGTGCCGCTGCGGTTGAGGAGGCAGGGGAAAATTGGCGAGGACGTAACAGTCTGAGCAGGTATGGCGAAGAACTGCGGCGTAATGGCAGGGCTGCATCCCACTCAATTTCGCCAGTCGAAAATAACGCCGAGGAGTTCAGCCGGATCGTCGCGCATGGTTGCGTAGATGGCGGGGGCTTCTTCTACCGGGACGCGGTGTGTCACTAACGGCTCAATGCGAACTGTGCCCAGTTGGTAGAAGTGGCGCAGCATCCCCAGATCTTCCAGCGTAAAGTGGGACGATGACTCGATTGACGCCCGCAATGCGTGAAGCATCGTCTGGTGAAAAACGGTCGGCTGGCGGCCGGCGAGCGCGCCGATCACCCCGTAAAGCGCGAGGAGCTTATGCTCATAGATGAAGTCAAAGAGGTCGGGCGCACCGCAGGCGTCCACAATGCGGTCATAAGGCCCGCCCTCAGTGAGCGACTCGATCGCGGTATCGTCATTGAAGTCGATTACTCGGTGAGCCCCGAGCTGGGCGGCGATCTTAAGGCGGCGCGGGTCAAAGTCTGTGACCGTGACGTGGGCGCCGAGCGCGCGTGCGGCCTGCGCCACGGACTGGCCAATTAGTCCCAGACCGGCAACCCACACGCGCATCGGCGCGGCAACGCGGATGCGCCTCGAATGTCTGTATCCTACGCCCGCGATGCCAAAAAGAGCGCAGAACTCATGCTCAATGTCGGCCGGGAGTTTGATGCAGAGGCGTTCACGCTCGTTGGTGGACGCGAGATCAACGAGGTGCCAGCCCCTGTGACCGCCGTGATTGCCCAGAAACACTGTCTCACCCGCTGAGAACTGGTCGACACGACGCCCCACTGCCTCGATAACGCTCACATGCTGATAGCCTGAACGGGCCGGGAAGCGGCTGCCGAAATCTGCCATCAAGGAGTGGCGTTCGGTGCCGTTGGTGACGCCGGAGAAAAGGGTTCGCGTAACCATCTCGGTGGGGCCGGGTTGGGGCGGGTCAGGCAGATCGAACTGCCTGGTTACGCCCAGTCTTGGAAACTCAATACCGATATGTTTCATTGTTCCACCCCGATTTAATCAGTAATGTGCTATCAGTCCGCGAGCGTTCCGACGGCCCGCAGCAGGGTCTCCTGTACGAGAAGGTCGTGTTCAGGCAACCGGTCCGGCGCTTGTTGGCCGGCGATTGTGCGGAGGAAGGCCGCCAGTTCCTGTTCGTAGAGTTGCTGGCGCGAGCGGCTCTGAAAAGGGATCATCTGCACTCCGGCCGCGTATTCTTCGGTAGCCTCTGCCAGGCACAGGCGGATCTGTGAACCCGGTTCAAAAGGCTCGACGATGATGGCGCTGCCAGCAGTGCCGTATACCTCGTAGCGGCGGGCGGTCGGCTGGGTTTCCATGGCCGCTATGTCCACCATTGCCATCGCCTGGTCGAACTCGAAAACGCCCAACGTGTTGTCGGCGAACCCTTCAACGCGCTCTCCTGTACCGTAATCGTCCGTCCGCAGAAAGCAGGTAGATTTGTTGGGCTTGCCAAGCACCCAGATGATCTGATCGAGCATGTGGCCGGCCAGCTCGTAGAAAATGCCCCCGCGGTGCGCGTTAATCTGCTTGCGGCGGGCTGCGGGGTTGTTGGTGGACATCTGGGCGCGGATTGTGTAGATCTGGCCGAGGAGGCCGCTCTTGGCCCATTCCGCGATCCGATGAAAACCGTCGTGGTAGCGCAGCATATAGCCCATCTGAATGAGCAGGTTCTTCTCGCCGGCCGCGGCAACAACACGCTGCCACTGTGCCCAGTCGTCTCCGGGAGCCTTGTCGTACCAGACGTGCTTGCCCGCTGCTACAATCTCCTCGGTCTGATCGAGGCTCTCGATATTCAGCCCTTCCGAGGCTACCGCGATGATTGCGGGATCGGCGAGCATCTCCTGCGCCGACTTGAACCAATGGACGGTCGCAAAGCTGGTATCAGAATCTGCGAGCTGCGCGCGGCGTTCGGAGTCAGGCTCAAAGACGCCTACCAGTTCAACATCACGGTTGGCCTGCATGGCTACTATTTTGCCTTCGGCATGTGAGTGTTTTGTACCGTATTGGGCCATCTGGACAGGCATAGCGACTCCTTGGCGGGCCTGAATGGAGACTTTACGAACGGCTGAATGGCGTGCTGCGAACCGACTTTCGAACTGCAGACCTACCCTCTAGAATTGAAGCGGAAATCGCCTCTATGTGGCCTGCGTGTCGCTCATATTCTCCCCGGCATTCACCGCTGCCGGGGCGCTCAAGTCGCCAATCTCTTCAACGCCCTGGAGGTCCAGTTCATCCTGGAAGTGGCAAGCACCGAAGTGGTCTGCGGCACCGGCAAATGGTCGCAGGACCGGCTCTTCCTCGGCGCAGATTGGCTGGCTGTATGGACAGCGGGTGTGGAAGCGGCAGCCGGTGGGCGGATTGGCGGGATCGGGAAGATCCCCTTTGGGCAATTCGCGCACAGTTTCCAGCCCCGGCATCGGCAAGGGGATCGAGGCCAGCAGCGCTTCCGTGTAGGGGTGAATAGGGCGGACGCAGATTTCAAGGGCGTTGCCCAGTTCTACGATCTTGCCGAGGTACATCACGGCTATGCGATCGCTGACATGGCGGACGACCGCGATGTCGTGGGCGATGAAAAGCATCGACAGGCTGAGTTGCTCTTGCAGGGTCAGCAGCAGATTCAAAATCTGAGCCTGGACCGAGACATCGAGCGCGGAGACCGGCTCGTCCGCGACGAGGAAGCTCGGCTCGGTGGCCAGGGCACGGGCGATCGCGATCCGCTGACGCTGTCCGCCGCTGAAGGCATGAGGAAAGCGGCTCTGGTGCGCCGCTCTCAGCCCGACCATCTCCAACAGTTCGCCTACGCGTTCATCGACTGCTTTCCCTCTGGCAATCTCATGTAACATGAGCGGCTCGCCGACAATGTTGCGGACATTCATGCGCGCGTTCAGGGACGAGAGAGGATCTTGAAAGACCATACCCATGGAGCGACGAACGCGCTTCATCTCATTCTGCGGAATGTGGGTGATCTCTTCAAGCTGGCCGTCCGCGCCGAAGCGGAGACGCCCGGCCGACGGCTCGACAAGGCGGGTAACGAGGCGGCCAACCGATGTCTTGCCGCAGCCGGACTCACCGACAAGGCCGAGTGTCTCGCCCCGGCGGATCGTCAAATCGACGCCGTCTACGGCGCGGACCGTGCCTACCTGACGCCGCAAAAGGCCCCTCAAAATAGGATAGTGGAGCGCGACGTTCTCAATCTGGAGCTGGACGGATCCGTCGTCAACGGGTGGGGCCTCGCCAGTGTCTGACACCGGCTCGGATCTGGTCAGTTGGATCACGTCGACACTTGGCACGGATTCAGCCTGCGCACCGTCGCCAGAAGGGGCCGGCAGAGTTGTCGCGGCGTCAGGGCCGTGTGGCTCTTCGACGTCGGCATAGAGCCAGCACGCGGTGCTATGGTCGGCGCGCAGCTCGACCACGGGCGGTGTTTCGTCACACTTGGGCATGACATGAGGGCAGCGGTCGGCGAAGACACAGCCCTTGGGCACCATGGAAAGTTCGGGGACGACGCCCCGCAAGGACTGGAGGTGCGTCTTGGGCTGGCTGAAAAGGCTTGGCATGGACGCGAGCAGGCCCTGTGTGTAAGGGTGGGCCGGCTCTTTGAAAATCTCTTCGACCGTGCCTGTTTCCACGATCTTGCCCAGGTACATGACTGAGATTCGGTCGGCAAGGTTGGCGACAACGCCCATGTTGTGCGTAATAAGGAGCACTGACATGCTCATGCGCTCGCGCAAATCTCGGATCAACTCGAGGATCTGCGCCTGGATGGTCACGTCGAGGGCAGTGGTTGGCTCGTCGGCCAGCAGCAACTGGGGATGGCAAACCAGCGCGAGGGCAATCAGGGCGCGCTGGCGCATGCCGCCGGAAAGCTCGTGCGCGTAACGATTCATCTGGCCGGCGGGGTTGGGCAGGCCGACAAGGTCAAGCATTTCGATGGTGCGTTCGTAGGCTTCGGCGGGGTCAACGACCTCGTGTTCGAGGATTCCCTCGGTAATCTGCTTTCCGATGGTCATCATCGGGTGCACCGAGCGCATCGGTTCCTGGAATATCATGGAGACATCGCGCCCGCGGATTTGACGCAGCGCCTTCGTGTCTTTGTACAAGGAGAGCGTCTCCGTCATACCGCGGCGAGTGCGCAACCAGATTTCGCCATTTTCGAACCGAGCGGGCGGCGAGGGAACCAGTCCGACGATGCTGCGGATGGTGACGCTCTTGCCGCAGCCGCTCTCGCCAACGAGTCCGACGATCTCTCCGCTGCGCACGTCGAGGCTGACGCCGTTGACCGCCCGCGTCGTGCCGGCAATCGAGCGGAAGCTGACCTCGAGGTTGCGGATATCCAGTACTTTATCGGAATCTGGCGCGTTGTTCATCAGTTTGGAATCGGCGTGTCAGTGCAGACGAAAATAGGTGCGATTCAAAAATTGGAATACGGGTCAAGCGCGTCGCGCAGTCCGTCGCCGATGAAATTGAAAGCGAGGACTGTCGCCATAATAAAGAATGCCGGGGCAATCAGCCAGGGCATCTGCGAGAGAAAGGAGACCTTCTGCGCGTCCTGGAGCAGCACGCCCCAACTGATCATGGGGGGCTGAATGCCGAGGCCCAGAAAGCTCAAAGCAGTTTCGCCCAGGATAATGCCGGGCACGGCAAGCGTCGCCGCCACGATCACGTAACTAAGATTCGTGGGCAGGATATGGCGGATCAGAATCCACCAGGTCCCGCCGCCGCCCATGCGGGAGGCGAGCACGAATTCCTCAGACTTGACCGCGAGCGTCATGCCGCGCACCACGCGGGCCAGGCCGCCCCAACCCACGATCGAAAGCAGGATGGTGATGAGCAAGAAGATGCGAATTGAACTCCAGTGCCGCGGCAATGAGAGAGAAAGCGCCATCCACAAGGGCAGGCTGGGGAAGGAAAGGAGCACTTCGATGCCGCGCTGGATCACGGCATCTACCGCGCCGCCAAGGTAGCCGGATGCCATACCGATCACGATACCGAGAACAAGGCTGATGGCGACGCCAATCAGGCCGACCGTGGTTGAGATGCGGCCGCCAAATAGGATGCGGGAGAAGAGATCGCGGCCCTGCGTGTCTGTGCCCAGGAGGAAGACCGGCGAATCCTGCGCGCCGAACAGATGCAGGTCGCTGTCCCAGAAGAGGAAAGTGTACTCGTCTCCGCGCACGAATAACTGCAAAGGAAAGCGCTGGTCCGTATCCTTTGTGTACATGCGCTCCATCGTTTTCGGGTCGCGTGACTGCACTGTGGCGAAGACAAAGGGCCGCAGGTGGAACTGGCCCTCAGCGTCGATAAATGTCGGCAGCAGCGGCGGATGCGCGACCTTTTCGAGGAAGCGTGTGTTGGGATCGTAGGGGGCAAAGAAAGGACAGACCAGCGTTATGAGGTAGATAAGAACGAGAGCAAAGGCAGCCACGACGGCAGCATGGTTTCTTAGGAAACGCAGGTAGATGAGACGGCCGTAGGAGACCTGTTTGGTTACGTCGAAGCGCTCTTCCGCCTCGGTTTCGGTCTGAGCGGGCGTGCCGTTTTCCGCAGTGTCTAGCGCCACTCAACGCTCCTTCTAGCTTTCGAAACGTATGCGCGGGTCGAGCCAGGCCAGCGCGAGATCCGCGAGGAAGTTGCCGATGACAAGGGCCAGGGTCAGGACGACGAGAATGCTGCAGGCGAGGTAGACGTCCTCGCCAAGAAGTGAATCGAGCAACAGCGGGCCGATCAGGGGCAGCGTCAGGACAATGGCGACGATTGTTGAGCCGCTGATGATCTGTGGGAACCGCATGCCGATGCTGGAGATGATCGGATTGATGGCGACGCGCAGGGCATGGCGAAAGTAGACCTTGGCGCTGGACAGCCCTTTCATCCGTGCAGTGTCAATATACGGCTCGCCAAGGGTGTCGAGCATGCGGGCGCGCATCACGCGGATCGTGCCGGCCGTGTCGCCCAGACCGACGATGAACAGAATGATCCAGACATGCTTGAGCATATCCACGAACTTGGCCCATGACCATTCAGCGGTCACATATTCGGGCGAAAACAGGCCGGCAACGGTTGTCGCGCCCAGCAAAGTCACGGATAGCAGTAGAAATACGAGCGCGGTAATGAAACTGGGCACGGAAACACCCAATAGCGCCAGGAAGGTGAAGGAGTGGTCCCACGCAGAGTACTGTCTGATGGCGGAGAGCATGCCAATGGGAACCGCGACGATGAACATGAAGACCAGGGTAGCGATGCTGATCCACATGGTCAGGCTCAGGCGCTCGCCCATGAGTTCACTGGCGGGACGATTATGCTGCATGGAGTAGCCCATGTCGCCTTTCATGAGGGACCAGGCCCACTTGCCAAAGCGAATGACCCAATTTTCGCCAAGGCCGTAGCGCGCCCGGTACATTTCGACCGTCGAGTCAATGACTTTGGGGTCGACGTTTTGCTCGGTCAGTTGCTCGCGCAGCGTGGTGAGGAAGTCGCCGGGCGGGAGTTCGACGATGATGAAGCTGACCAGCATGACCACCAACATGACGATGATCATCTGGATGAAACGCTGCAAAATGTAGGTTTTCATCGAAAGCCAAAGATATATGGCTTGTAGCGGGACAGTGATTCAAGATAACCGACGATGCATGGCCGTCAAAACGCGTTTTGCGGCCCAAAGTGCTGAACCTGACGCCCACCAGCCAATATCCAACTGTGCCATGACGGCGGAACTACGCAAGCGAGCAAGAAAGAGCCTTTCACAGATCAACGGGTGCGTCCAACAGGTGAAGATCTGTGAAAGGCTCCGTATTCTACATGATGCTAAACTGTCTATAAGCCGCGAACGAGATACCCGCCAACGAGCAGCGACTGTCATTCAGTCCAGAACCAGGAACGAGGCCAGAATTCCTCGTCTCCCGCGCCGAGCTTCCAGGGAATCTCCTCTTCCCTGCCCCAAATGCCGCGCAGCTTCTTGTTGGCGATGAGAACGTGGGGAACCGTCTGCACCATGCCGATGAACCAGCAGGAATCGGCCATCCAGACGCGGCGTTCGTGGATCAACGCTTCGCGCTCTTCCTCGCTGATGACACTGAGAATTTTGTCTCCCAGTTCGAGGAAGTATTTCAGGTCGTCGGGCGGTTCAACGCCCTGCACCTCATCTGCAGGCAATTCCCTTGTCACCCACCAGCGGTAGGAAGGCGCACCCCAGCGCAGGCCTGTGCTGTGCTTGAGGTCGAACATGACGTCGCCGCCGATGCTGGAGCGGACGTATGCGTGCGAAATGCCCTCTCTCCATTCGGCGATCATGTCGCCGGGCGACGCGACAGTGACGACAGTACGCAGTCCAATTTCGTTCCAGCCCTCCGCGGAGATCTCCGCCGATTCCTGCGCGCCGGGATGCCAGCCGGGAGCGGAACCGAGGATGAAGGTCATGGTTTCGCCGTTCTCATAAGTGCGGAAGCCTTCGTCGTCCCTCTCCGTAAGGCCCAGGTCGTCCAGCATCTGTGATGCGGCATCGGGATTGAATTCGACCCACTTGCCGTCGATCTCGGGGTCAAAGACGCCGGGCAGGCTGAAGCCGTGACCGATTTTACCAAGGCCGAAGTAGGCGGTCTCATTGATGGTGGCCCGATCGACCGCGATAGATAGGGCGCGACGGAAGTCCGCCTGCTTGAGGAGGGCATCCATGTTGGCATCGTCGGCGTGTGCGCTGAAATAGATGCCCTGCTGTGCCCCCTCGGGCTTGATCGTGTAGATGAAGTCGAGCGTGTCGCCCGCCTGTTCATTGAGGAAAGGAACGTCCGTAACCGAGCCGAGACGGCGCTCCCAATGGGTCTCACCGGCCACGATCTTAAGCAGAATGACATCCTTGTCCCGTGAGCCAAGCAGGAGATTCTCCATCACTTCGACATATGGCATTTGCTGACCCCAACGGTCTACGCAGTGGAAGTAGTGGTTGCGGTCGAGGCGGGCGAGCTGCCCCTCGGCGTATTCAAGCGGCTTCCAGCCCCAGAGGACCGGGCGATCGGGGTCCTGAATGGTCATCTGGAATGGCAGTCGGTCCTGTACTTCCTTCTGGAACTGCTCCTTGGGATCCTCGTAACTGTCCATCCGGTTGTAGTCGGGATGGTACTTCTGCACATAGTGCGGCGCCGACTGGCTCCACAGACCGGCTTCGCCCCCGGCAACGCCGCGACTCAGTTCCAGGAACAGGGAGTTTGGGCTGGCGAACTCAAAGCGGACGGTGAAGTCGTCGACCGCCACGATTCTGTCGGTCGTGGTCTCCATCCCTGCCCACCCCATCGGCGCATCGAGATATTCCGAGTGGATGACGTTATCGTAGTACCACTGCATGTCGTGGGCAGTTAAAGGCGTCCCGTCAGACCACTTGTGGCCTTCGCGCAGGTGGAAAGTGAAGCTGGTGGCGTCGTCCGATACCTCCCAGCTTTCGGCCATGTCGGCAACGAATGTGCGGGTATTGTCGGCGGTGTAGCGGGCCAGCCCGAAGGTAGCGAGGCCGTTAATGCCGCCTGCGTTGCCGATGCGGACCGTGCCACCGTATTTGCCCTGCTCCTTCTCCATGGCGACTACATCGTAGTCGGCCCAGACCAGCGGATTCGCAGGCAACCGTTCCTCCACAGGGGGCAGCTCACCGGCGCTGACAAGCTCGGCGCTGGTTGGGCTCTCGCTGTACTGACCTGAAGTTGCGGCCGGCAGTTCAGCAGCTGCTGGCGCCTCTGCCGGTGCTTCCGCAGCTGGCTCTGCGGGCGCCTCGGCCGCTCCACACGCGACCAGTACGCTTCCCAGGGCGGTCATGCTGGACAGGCGGATGAAATGGCGTCGAGTAATCACGTGCTTCTTCATGGTTCGCTCCCTTTAGCTAGGTTGGCTTATGTGGCATGCTGCTCTGGGCAAAAAGCTTCAACGGAGAACCGAACAGAGAATAAAGCATTCAAATCCAGTTGCTACTCAGCCGCAAATGATTCGTAACCCTGAACGAGGCGGGCAAAGGTGTTCCATCTCCCCTCATTGTTTTATTATGGGCGGTCGGGCGCAAGCGCCCTCCCTTGTGCAGGGGCTGCGCCCCCGCAACGCCCCCCTCTGTCTACCCACCATGCTGGTTCTTCCCCACCACTGTGGCATGCCGACAGTGCGCCCGAACCAACCCGGCGGCTGCCAACCGAATACGCCATTAAGAGTCCGAATGGCGGCGAAGATGAAGCGTTGGTCATTACACATACTGTATGCGGCTTAGTGGTCACCAAATCATTATGAATTATATTCTATAAAATCGACACTCGTCAAGCAGGATTTTTCGACCACTCTTGCGCGCCGGGTTTCGCCCAACCAAGCCGTGTTTCGAAAACGCGAATGCGAGAGCACGGCTGGAGCGAGTCGCTCAGAGACAAGAGCCGTCCGCGGGGAAGAGGAGGGCATGGCCCCGCATATAGGAGTTACAGTCGGTTTCAGAAGAAAAACTGAGGGGACGATTTATGGCAGTGCCAGCTGTGTGCTGCCGGTTCAAGCATGCGAAAAAAAAGAGCCACCGTCACCGGTAGCTCTTCGCATTTGAAACCAGAAAAAGAGTCATTCCTCAGGTCGCGACCGCAATATCCCCGCCCGCTCAACGATCTCTGGCACCGTCTCCTCCTGCCGGTAAGCCATGATGTGAACACCATGCACCCCTTCGATCTGCTTCACCTCCTCGATGATCTCCACGCAGATCTGAATGCCCTCCGCCCGCTTGCCCTTCCGCGGCGTCTTCGCCAACCTGTCCACAACCGCATCGGGAATATGCACGCCCGGCACGCGGCTGCGCATGAACTCCGCCGCCCGCTCCGAGCGTAACGGCCCCACGCCCACCAGCATGTAAACTCGTTCGTGCAGGCCCATGTCCCGCGCCCGCCGCATGAACGCCTCGAAAACCGGCACGTCGTAACAGTACTGTGTCTGGATAAACTGCGCGCCCGCTTCGATCTTCTTGGCAAGCCGCAGATGGCGCAGATCCTGCGGCGGCACAAACGGGTTCGCAGCCGCGCCAAGAAAAAAGTCCGGCGCCGTCGTCAGCTTGCGCCCGCTCAGAAAGACCCCTTGATCCCGCAAGATCTGGGCCGTGCGCAGCAGTTGCAGCGCGTCAAAGTCGAAGACCCGCCGCGCCTCCGGCTGGTCGCCCGCACTCACGTCGTCACCGGTCAGACAAAGCACATTGCGCACACCCAGCGCCGCCGCACCCAGCAGGTCGCCTTGGATCGCGATCCGGTTGCGGTCCCGGCAACTTACCTGCAGGACCGGCTCATAGCCGGCCCGCGCCATCAGCGCGCAACAGGCCACGCTGCTCATGTGGCAGTTCGCGCCCGACCCGTCGGTAGCATTGATGCCGTCGCAGACGTCGCCCAGCGCCAAAACATTGGCATAAACATCCTTCGGGTCCGCCGAATCCGGCGCGTTCAACTCCGCCGTCACCGCGAAGTGGCCGCCCTTCAAAACCTGCAGCAGACGAGATTCACTACCGAGCGATTCCCCTTCACTAGCCGTCGGATGCTGGTCTGGATTTTCCATGAGAGAGACAAAGAGGTGGACGTTCTCAGATTCTGAGGATTATATGACGCGCCCCGGCTCGCAAGAGCCGCACCACGCGGGTCAACGCTGAACCACCCTACTCCAACTCAATCGTTGACCAACCGGAGGGCTGCTGCGCGTCAACGCCCTCCAACAAATTCAGCCACGCGCTGCTGTTCTGCAAAGAGCGGTTCACCGGCGGTTGCAGCAGCTGGATCTCGCCGCCGAATTGCCCCATCTGCGCATCCCGCTGCCATGCCTGCACCCACACGCACGGCATCTCCGGGATCACCTCGCAATGCCCGTTCTGGCGCACGCCCCCGCAAGGTCCGTTTCGCAGGTTCTTTGGGCAGTTCATCGGGCAGGTCATACCGGTGCTGTGCAAAATACACTGCCCGCACATCTGGCAGTTGAAGAGATAGCCCTTGGAAACCTCTTCGCTCCAAACGAAAATGCCGTCCATCCACCTTGCCGGCAAAATCCGCTTCAACACCGGGTAGAGCAACTGCAACGCCGACTTCGAGCCCGCGTATATCCCTTCCAACAGGCGCGGTCGGTTCTTCAACCACTCACTGCCGGGTTTTCTCTTGGATTCGGCGAAGGAAGACACAGTAACGAAACCAAGCTCTCTCTGAATGTTTCGGCGACAGCAGGATCATACCACATGACGACAGGTTCTCTACACGCCGGTAATCGCTGACCAGTCCCACAATTCACGTTTCCTCGCGAGACTTTGGGCGCTTCGCGGACTAACCCCAATCTACTCCTGCGAATCTCAGCTATGACATATCTCTGCGAACTCTACCAGCTGTCCGCTGCCGTCCACGAAAGGACTGACTACCAAAAACTGCAGCTCAACCCTCCTGCTGCTCTCGCCAGGCTTCGTATTCTGCCCGGGCGTCCTCTCGCAGCGGGTAATACTTGCGCAAATCGCCGCCTTCGGCTAATCGCATCCGCGAGAACTCCTCCCATTCTGCGTGCTCGCCTGCCTTCTCCAGCAACTCTGGCGCCAGCGCGCTCGGCACGACCACCACCCCGTCGTCGTCGGCAACGATCACATCACCCGGCATCACCAGCGCATCGCCGCAGGCCACCGGCACATTGACCGCAAACGGGAAAATGGTGGTCTGGGTATGGAAGTTCGGTGTCACGCCCCGCAGCCACAACCCCAAATCCAACTCCTGCGCCTTGGGATAGTCACGGATGCACCCGTCGATTACCACACCGACGCCGCCCTTGCCCTGGAAGTAGGTCAGCATCATCTCGCCGAAGACGCCGCTCACCATATTCGCCCTGGCGTCTACAACCACAATATCTCCAGGCTGCGTATGGTAAAGGACATGGCGGTGAAGCTGCTTCTCCGGGTCGTTGTACTCGTCCACGCTGTAGAGGTCCTCCCTCTTCGGCATGAACTGTAGCGTCAGCGCCGGCCCCGCCACCACTTTCCCCGGCGTCCAAGGCCGTGGCCCTAAGATCTGGGGGTTACTGATGCCCAGGCGGCTCAGTTCGCCGCTCGCTGTCGCCGTCCCAATTTCCGCCAATCCCTCAACCAGCGCCCGCGGCGGACGCTGAATGTCCTCAGTCCTGATAGTCATCTCTCATCCTCCCGCAATAGTGAAGTCTGCTCCCGTTAGAATTCTCGGCCCCAAGGGCCGCACGTTCATCCGCTTCAAGCTCTTTCTCTCCCCCAATTATAGCCCTCCATGACAGCCGCCCAAGAATCCCCACCTATCACAGACTAAAGGCGCCCGATCTTCAGCCCTGTGTCATTATGGGCGGTCGGGCCTTCGGCCCTCCCTTGTGCAGGGGCTGCGCCCCCGCAACGCCCCCTACAAAACCATCGCTCACCGACCGTGTGTGCTCATTCCAGCCGTGCGGCTCCAGCGACGCGGCTGCAGCCAACCGAATACGTTATCAGATAGCCTGCATGGCGGCCGGGTTAGAGGGCTGGTCAAGACTGGCACTGTAGATGGCTCAGAAGTTACCAGGTAACGGAAAACTGTTCCCTTTGGATGCTGTATTCCTTTCCCGCGTCCTTCCCCTATGGTACAATCTTTCGAAGTTCATCTGTTCGAAAGCAATTATCTGCCGGACATTCTCCGGCCCAGTGGACAACGGGCGACTTCCTCACGGCGATTCGCCCAAGCTGCGTCGACTCAGGATTTTTTCCTATGGGTAATGATGTTAATCGTGCCGCCCTGGCAAGACTAAACCTGGGGAAGCAAATGTCCCCACGTCAAAAGCTTCAGCTTACCGGATGCGGCGTCTTCCTCATAGCCGCGCTGGTCTTTTCGATCGGCTCCGGCTTCGGCTTCCTGATGGGCCGCATGACCAGCCTCGGTGAAACTGCTGCATCGCCAGTGGTCGCAGCCGAAACAGATCGCGCACTCGCGCCCGATGACCTGGGCATCTTCTGGGAAGCAATGGAGCTGCTCGAGGAGGACTTCTACGGCGAATTGCCCACGCCCAATCAACGCAGCTATGGCGCAATTCGCGGCGTGCTCGACACGCTCGACGATCAGAATACCGGCTTCCTTACGCCGATGGAAGCCACCAGTTTCATGGAGAGCATTGAGGGCAGCTTTGAAGGCATTGGCGCACTCGTAGAATGGGCGGAGGAGGAGGGCGCGGTCCGCATAATCGAACCTTTTGAGGACCAACCGGCCTGGAATGCCGGCATCCGCCGCGGCGACCTGATCATCGCCATCAACGGCCAGGATGTGGCCGAACTGTCCAATCTGAACGAAGCTATCAATAGGATAAAGGGGCCGAAGGGTACCGAAGTGAATCTGACAGTCCGCCGCGACGGGCTCGATGATCCCTTGGAGTTTCCTGTAACACGCGACCAGATTGATATCCCCGTTGTCAAGAGTGAACTCTACGGGGACAATGACGAGTTCGCCTACGTCGCCCTCCAGCGATTTTCGGCCGATGCCGGCGCCAAACTGCGCGCCGAGCTTGAAACAGTTCTGACCGATGAGACAAAAGGCTTGGTCTTCGATCTGCGAAGCAATCCCGGCGGCCTGCTGCGCGAGGCCATCAAGGTAACCAGCGTCTTTCTCGAAGACGAACGCGTGCTGATCGAACGCTTCAGTGACGGCACTGAAGAAATCTACAATACCGAAGGCAATGCCCTTGTCCCCGACGATCTGCCCCTGGTCGTGCTGGTCAACCAGGGCAGCGCAAGCGCCAGTGAAATCGTCGCCGGCGCCTTACAGGATGTAGGGCGGGCACCCTTGGTTGGCGTGACAACATTCGGCAAAGGAAGTGTGCAACTTCCGCATACCCTCAGCGACGAAAGCCTCCTGCGCGTGACGATCGCTCTCTGGTATACGCCGGCCGACCGATCCATTAACGACACCGGTTTGGAACCCGACATCGAGGTCGAACGCACCGACGAGCAGAAAGAAAATGATGAAGACCCCCAACTCGATCGGGCCCTCGAACTGCTCACCACCGGAGATTGAGCAACGGTTCCACCGCACAGCCTCCGACCGGCTTGAATGGCAGGACTGCGAGCATTGACATTGGCCAGAAAAAAGAAGCAACAGGTTGCACCGACCGGGCCCCGCACGGTCGCGACAAATCGTAAAGCCCGCCACGACTACTTCATCGAGGAAACATTCGAGGCCGGCATCGCCCTAACCGGCACTGAAATCAAATCCGTGCGCGCCGGCTCTGTGAACCTGCGCGAAGGCTTTGTTCTCATCCGCGATGGCCAGGCCTGGCTCATGGGCGTCCACATCGCCCAATATCGATACGGCAACATCTCCAATCACCAGGAGACCCGCTCCCGCAAGCTTCTCCTCCACCGCCGCCAAATCGATCACCTGCACGAAAACGCCACCCAGCGAAACTGGACAATCGTGCCCCTGCGCATGTACATCAACAACGCCGGCCTCGCCAAAGTGCAGATCGGGCTCGTGCGCGGCAAGAGGCAGTACGACAAACGCCACTCCATCGCCAAACGGGACGCCGAACGCGACGTCAATCGGGCACTTAAGCAGCAATTCCGCGACTGAAACTGGCGCTGACAGCCCATCCCACTGCAAATGCGCTGCCTTAGCACAGCGCCGACCAGTCCCGTCCAACTCGCTGCCGACACGCAAATACCCACAACCATAATGAACTCCGCCCCACAGCCGCCCGCAGACCAACTCGAACGGGCCCTGGCGGCGCTTGTGGCTGCTCGCAAATACCGCACCGTACACCCAGGCCTGGCACGCGCCATCGTCTCCACCGAACTCGCCAAGGGCCGCTCCCTCAAAGAGGCCGTCAAAGCCGCTAAGAACCAGCTGCACCAAAGCGCGGCCGTCTACATGCGCCGCAACCTCAAATACGACGACGCGCTCAGCCAGTTGCAAACCGCCGTCTCCGCCGCAAAAAACGAGCCCGACAGCCTCGCCCACAGTGACAACGCGGCCGTGCGCGAACACCTGCGCCGCCTGATGTCCGCCCACGCCTCAACCTACGAACGGCTGCCCCAACTCGACACATTCTACCGGCAGCTCTTTCAACTGCTCCCCTCCGTACAATCGGTTCTTGACATCGCCTGCGGGCTCCATCCGTTGGCCCGTCCCTGGATGCCTCTCCCTCCCGACGCGCCCTACCACGCCGTCGACATATTCGCCGATCAGGTCGACTTCCTCAACAGCTTCTTCAGCATCATGGGCTATGCCGGCGCCGCCGTCCAGCGCAACGCGCTGGAGGACATGAGCACGCCTGCAGCCGACATCGCCTTCCTCCTCAAAACGCTCCCCTGCCTCGAACAGATCGAGACCGGCGCGGGCGAACGCCTCCTGCACCAGATCGACGCGCCCATCCTCATCGTTTCCTTCCCCAACCACTCGCTCGCCGGCCGCAAACAAGGCATGGCCCAACACTACGCCGCCAGCTTCGAATCCCTCATATCGAACGCCGGCTGGCAAGCCCAATCCCTCACCTACCCCTCCGAGCAGGTCTACATCGTCCGCAAGGACTAACGCCCTCACCTCGTACTCCTTTGTGAACAAGAAAAGGTGCTCTTCGCGGCCTTTAGTGGCCCTTCGCGGACAAAGGGAAGTTGCCGGTGTCGTTCTGCCGCGGCCCTTCGTGGACAAAAGGAAGTTGTCTTACGTGGATATGTTGAGGAAAAACCGTCTATCTGGGCGACAAAACGAACAGAGTCCCCGAAGGCCTTAAATTCAAGATGGTCAGGATTCAGGTACCATCGAGCGCAGGGGGTAACCAAAAACTGAAAACCAAGAACGTAACTACTAAGCCATCTACAGTGTCTGTCTTGACCAGCCCCTTATCTCTGCCGCCATTCAGGCAATCTGATTGCGTATTCGGTTTGCGGCAGCCAGGTTGCTGGAGCGGCACTGCTGGAATGCGCACACACGGTCGGTGAGGGATGGTTTTGGAGGGGGGCGTTGCGGGGGCGCAGCCCCTGCACAAGGGAGGGCCGAAGGCCCGACCGCCCATATTACAAACATGAGGAGTGAGAGAAAGCTCTTGCTGACCTCGTTCAGAGTTGCGAATCCGTTGCACCTGAGTAGTTACCCAAAAACTCAAAACTAGAAACTGCCTTCCCCTCCGATCTTCCAATACAAGAATCGATCCGTCGCCGACGTAATCACAAACCCCACCTTCTGCAACACGCGCATCGACGCCACATTCGTGTTGGCCGTCTCCGCAATGACCGCCTCCACACTATCATCTTCCAGCGCCCACCGCACCATCTCAGCCACTGCCTCCGTCGCCAGACCGCGGTTGTGATAAAACGGATCGAACCCGTAGCCGATCTCCACCGCATTATCGCGGTCCGGCGGCCCCTTAAACGCCAGGCTGCCAATGATGCGACTCTCCTCCTTCAACACCGCCGCCCACTGGCAATGCCAGTGACCATGATACGGCCTGCGCCGCATGTGGCTGATCGCCCTCGAAACGATTGGACGCAGCTCGTCCTCCAGGCGCTGCCCGCTAACGGCCAGACCCAGCGCCTGTTCCAGCCGGCCAAAGTCGTCCCGCTGCCAGCGCATCTGCTGCACCGTCAGCGCGATGATTGTCAGTCGTGGCGTTTCCAGGCGCTTCATCATTGCTTCATGTGAATCGGGTCTGCCGTCAGTACCGAGGAAGGATGGGCTGCTGTTCCCAGGCAGCACAGCCATCTGCCCGCTGCGCTGCTGCCCCTTATCCAATATCCTGAACAACCGGTCGACTATTCTTCGGACCATGGCCGCGCCTGTAGACAAGTAGCGTGCGTTTGAATTCGATCACAACCACCCCGTCCTGGTTGAAGCCTATCGTACGCACCGTGACAATTCCCTGGTGGGGGCGGCTCTTTGACCCGCGCAGATGCATTACCTCGCTCTGCGCATATATCGTGTCGCCCTCAAAAACCGGCGCGGGCAGACGCACCTCGTCCCAGCCCAGATTGACCGCGTTCTGCGAAATGTCCGCCACCGACTGGCCTGTCACCAGCGCCAGCGTGAAAGTCGAATCCACCAGCGGTCGCCCCCACTCGGTCTGGCTCGCATAATGGGCATCGAAATGGATCGGGTTCGGGTTCACCGTCAGCAACGTAAACCACACATTGTCCGCCGCCAGCACCGTGCGCCCGAGTTTGTGTTCAAACACGTCGCCCACCTTGAAATCCTCGAAAAAGCGCCCTTGCCCATCCGCTTGATCGGACATCACCTCTCCCCAAATGCGCCTTGGCGGCATTCCTGGCCGGCGGCCATCACCTTACACAACACCATCCTGCTCGAACTGCTCGATCGCGTCCGCTGAATAACCCAACTCGTCCAACAGTGCTCGCGTATCGGCGCCTACCGCCGGGATCGCATCAAAGCGCGGCGCCCAGGCCTCGTTGGTCGTCGCCGGCTGCAGCGCCGGCAGCGTCCCCACCGGCGACTCCACCTCCGCCACCCGGCCCCGCGCGACAAGCTGCGGATGCGCCCAGAACGCCTCCACATCGCGCAATTCCGCATTCGCGATCTGCGCCTGTTCCATGCGCGCTGTTGCCTCAGTCGCGGTCAAGCCCGAGAATATCGACTCGATCTCCTCGCGCAACGCCGCCCGGTTCTGCACGCGCTGCGTATTGTCGGCGAAACGGGAATCGCTCGCAACCTCCGGTTTTTCCAGCACCGATGCACAGAAACGCTCCCACTCACGTTGATTCTGAATCGCGAACAGCACGGTGCGTCCGTCGCCGGTCGCATACGGACCATAGGGCGCGATCGCCGCGTGGCTAGCGCCTGTCCGGGGCAGACGGCCTCCGTCCAAAGCGTAGTAGGCCGGGAAACCCATCCATTCACACAGCCCATCAAACAGTGAAACCTGCAGCACGCATCCCCCGCCGCCCCGCTCCCGCTGCAGCAACGCCGTCAATATGCCGCTGTAAGCGTACATTCCACCTGCGATATCTGCCACCGGAATCCCGCTCTTCGCCGCCTCGTCCTCGCTGCCCGTTACCGAGACCACGCCCGTCTCAGCCTGGATGAGCAGATCGTATGCCTTCTTATCGCGGTAAGGCCCGTCCGCGCCATACCCGCTCACATGGCACACGATCAGATCGGGATAGCTGCCTCGCAGCCGCGCATCGTCGAAACCAAGCCGCTCAACCGCGCCAGGCGCCAGGTTCTGCACAAAGACATCCGCCCCCTCCAGCAGCCGCGCCAAAATCTCTTTGCCCTGCGCCGCCTTCAGGTCCAGTGTGAGCGACTCCTTCGAGCGGTTCGCCCACGCAAAGTGGCTGCACAGACCTCCCGCGGCCGTATCATAATAGCGCGCGAAGTCCCCGCCACCGGGCCGCTCAACTTTGATCACCCGTGCGCCCAGGTCGGCCAAATGCCGCGTCGCCAGCGGCGCCGCAATCGCCTGCTCCAACGAAACGATAGTAATGTGTGACAGTGGCAAAGCCATCAGAAATGTGTTTCCATCCCTGTTAATGCGCTACCTAACACTCAATAAGATCGGGGCAATCCCAACACATGCTGCGCCAAATAAGACAGCACCAGGTTATTCGAGACCGGCGCAATCTGATACAGTTTCGCCTCACGAAACTTTCGCTCCACATCATGCTCCCTTGCAAAGCCAAAGCCGCCGTGTGTCTCCAGGCATACATTCGCCGCCTCCCACGCCGCGTCAGCCGCCAGCATTTTCGCCATATTCGCCTCCGCGCCGCAAGAGCTCCCGCCGTCAAACAACGCCGCCGCCTGCCAGCGCATCAGATCGGCCGCGCGCAAATTCGCGTACGCCTGCGCGATCGGGAATTGCACGCCCTGGTTCTGCCCAATCGGCCTGTCAAACACAATGCGCTCGTTCGCGTACGTCACCGAGCGCTCGATAAACCAGCCCCCATCCCCAATCGACTCGGCCGCAATCAGAATGCGCTCCGCGTTCATGCCGTCCAAAATATAGCGGAAGCCCTGACCCTCCTCACCAATGCGGTTCTCCGCCGGCACCCGCAGACCGTCGAAAAAGATCTCCGTCGTATGATGGTTGATCATCGTTTCAAGCGGCCGGATCGTCAACTCCCGTTGGTCCGCCTCCCGCAAATCCACCAGGAACAGCGACAGCCCCTCCGTCCGTTTCTTGACCGCCTCCAGCGGCGTCGTGCGCGCCAGCAGCAGCATCAAGTCCGAATACTCTGCCCGGCTCGTCCAGATCTTCTGGCCCGTGATCACATACTCGTCGCCATCCCGTTCCGCCCGCGTCTGGATGCGCGTCGTATCCGACCCCGCTGTCGGCTCCGTCACGCCAAAGGCCTGCAACCGCAGTTGCCCTTCTGCCAGCGGCGGCAGCCACCGTTGCCGCTGCTCCGCCGACCCGTGCCGCACCAGCGCGCCCATCACGTACATTTGCGCGTGGCACACGCCCGCGTTGCCCCCGCTCCGGTTCACCTCCTCCAAGATTACCGAAGCCT
Source organism: Caldilineaceae bacterium (assembly GCA_965116395.1). Taxonomy (GTDB): domain Bacteria; phylum Chloroflexota; class Anaerolineae; order Caldilineales; family Caldilineaceae; genus Bin5. Next base: position 633,573 of record OZ220684.1, on the reverse strand, counting down.
CAGCAATCGACGCTCCCCCGCCCCCATACTCTTCCGGGATTAGCGCCGCCAAAAAACCTGCCTCAGTCATCGCCTCCACAAATTCGACCGGATAGCCACGATCCGCATCCAGCCGCCGCCAGTAATCCCCCGGAAAACGCGCGCACAGACCTCTTACACCCCGGCGTAGTTCGGCGTGTTTTCCCGTCGTATCGATTTCAATCCGGTAGGTTGACATTGTGGTAAGGGAAATGAAAGTGGGCTATCGAATTAGCTAATTCTACTGCGAAAAGCGTTGGCGAGACATCATTCGAACAGCTCTCTGGGAAGTCGCGATTGCCTGGTGATTTAAGTCAGAGTTCCTGTCAGCAGCTCCTTGTGGCCTGGAACCGGGAAAGAGATCGTAGATGCCAGTTCTACTTACTGCTTGATTACATGACTGCCTTTGCGTCGGGCCTGGATACACCTGTGGGTCTTGAGAATTCTGCAGACTTCGCGGCTCGACAATACGGGCAGTCTAGGCAACTTCGATCTCCACCTGGGTTACATACACTTCACTGGGCAAACGATCCTGGATTTCGGTGGCTGAAGCCGTCTCGAAAAACAGTTCCAATGCCTCTTTCATATTGGCCCTGGCCTCTGCCACCGTCTCACCCTGGCTGGCTATATCAAGCACCGGGCAAAGAGAAACGTAACCGTCTCCTTCGCGTTCGATTATTGCTGTCAACTGTCTGGTCATTACGGTCTCTCCCTCAACTCCAGTCTCCCTTCCACCTATCCTTCAGGGATCAGCGCCAACCAAAACCCCCCGTCGTCATCGCCTCCAAGAATTCAACCGGATAGCCCCGCTCCGCGTCCTGCCGCCGCCAATACGCCCCACCAAACCGCGCGCACAACGCAAGCACCCCGCGCCGCAGTCTAGAGAATAGTCCCTATGTGTCAATCTCAACATGGTTCAGGTACAATTCCCTTTACTAGATGGTAGGGAGTGTCGAATCAAGTAATAGTGTTTTCAAACGGAGAAAACTCAAATTGCAATGCTCGGAGACGGGCGGAGTTCCTGCTCTGCAGTCGCCTCCCATCCCTTAGATTCCACAATACAGTGTTCAGACAGGCTGACCGTCCATCCACACACGCGCGATGGTGTCTTGTATTTTCTTCTCGAATCGTCCGATCAACTCCCGATTGGCATCGACAAGAGCCCATTCGACCTGAAGGCCCTCCACGATTGACTGTTGGGTCGCAAGTTCCGGAACGGGGACATGGATCTTCACCACCTCCTTGTTCATTAACTTTGGGTTCCCGACCTGAACCACGTAAGACTTTGCAACTTGCCCAAGCACTTGTGCCAAGTAACGCATATCGATGGTTGTTTCGGCGTCGGTGCGGCGCTTAAGTGTTCCACAGACATTCGTACAGTTAAATTGCCCTGTCCTGTGAAAGACCGTTCCCGCATTTGCTCCGTCGGTAGTCCAAGTTACATATTCACCGTCAAAATCGTAAGTCCCAAGATATCCAAATATGCCCCTATTCGAAGTTTGTGAGGAATACACTGGGTACGGCCCAGGATCGTTTTCAATGTCTCGTCTGCTTATAACACGACCACGTCCCGGTACACACAAATCTCTAATCGCCACCATTGGCCACTCCGGATCAACATGAATGTGCGGCCGGTAGTTCTCAACAACAGCCCGCGCCCCGTCAATCACCTTCTGGTACCCTTCAATCTCCGCGACGATCTCCTCCTGCATCTCCAGCGGCGGCAAGGGGATCTGAACTTTGGCCAAATTTTTGCGACTAATTCGCGGCCGAGTGGATCCAGTTAAATAGACTTCGACTCTTTTGTAATACTGCTCTGACTTCGTATATGCTACAAAGAGTTCCGGAATCAGCCGAGTTCGATCAAACCTAACTATGGAGCAATCCACAGCGGCAATCAGCCTGGTGCCAATATCGGGAACAATGCAAGCCCGCCCAACTGGGTCCGGTAACCGTGATACAAGAACATCGCCAGGAAAAACCTCGGTGCAATTCAGCCTATCGAAAGTCTCTTCACTAACGAACCTTGAATTCTTTTTTTTGTCGAGATATTGGCCTATACCGATGTTTCCAGTCTGAATTAGTCGTATTCCAGTCTTAGCCTGGTCTCTTGTTTCAATCCCGTCACCGTCTGAGAAGAATTCCACCATTTGGTCTATTTCGATATCAGGATGTTCTTCTCTATTTGTCGGACTCTCCCTAAATCGCTCCCCGCTCAATACGAAATCGATTTCTGCCTCGATGCGTTTCCTTCTAACGGGAAAACCCGTCTTCAATCGGTTCTCGTCGATGGACTTTCCAGAACGCAAACTGTCTAAGTAAAACTGAATCTCCCTCCTCACTAGTGGTAGATCATTCAGTTCTATCGGCCGCCGCTGTGCGCCCAAGTCAAAACCATCGTTCTCTACTTTGAAGAACGCGATCAGGTCGGTCCTTCTCGCCAGCGTCCTGTCCAAAACTAATATCGAAGTCTTTACCCCCGAATACGGGTTGAATACCCCTGCCGGCAGTGAGACCACCGCCACCAGGGATTCCTCCACCAGCTTCTTGCGCAACTGCTTGTGCGCGTTCTGGCTCTGGAAAATGATCCCCTCCGGGACAATGATCCCCGCCCTACCACCCGCGTTCAGATGCTCTGCGATGTAGTCCACGAACAGCACCTCGCTGCGTTTGGACTTAACCGAGAATCGGTTGTGCGGACGGATCCCCCCTTTCGGCGACATGAACGGCGGGTTCGCCAGGATTACATCGGCGAACTCGTTCCAACGCTCCTCACTAGTCAGCGTGTCGTACTCGTAAATGTGGGGATCCACAAGCCCGTGCAAATACATATTAACCAACGACAACCGCACCATGTCCGGTGAGATATCGTACCCCATCAAATTCCTCGCCATCCGTTCACGGTCGTCCGGCGACAGCGTACTGTTCCCATTGGGGTCCGTGTTGGCGGCCTCGATATGCTTGTATGAGGATATGAGAAATCCCGCCGTACCGCAGGCCGGGTCAAGAATCACATCCTCCTTCTTCGGGTCCACGATCGACACGATGAAGTCGATGATATGCCGCGGCGTGCGAAACTGCCCGGCGTCGCCCTGCGAGTCCATCACCGAAAGCAGATACTCGAACGCGTCGCCAGCCTCTCAGAATGGTCGTAGGTGAAGCTGTCGATTTCTTTCAGAAAGGCCCGCAGTGTCTCCGGGTCGCGATACGGCAGAAAAGCGTTACTGAAGATATCCCGAAATAGCTGTGGTATGCCCGCGTTCTGGTCCATCCTCTCGATCGCCTCAGCATAGAGACCGAGCATCTCGTGGCCTCCGAGGCCAGGCTGCATCAGTTTGGCCCAGCCATATCGACCGAACTCGCCGGCGAAGTATTTCCTCTTGCCTCCGAGTTCCTCGCTCTCGGCGTCGATGTCGTCCATAAACTTGTAGATAAGCGCAATCGTGATCTGCTCGACCTGGCTCTTGGGATCGGGCACCTTGCCAACGAGGATGTCGCGGGCGGTGTCGATGCGGCGTTTTGTGTCGGCGTCTAGCATAGTTTTCCTCTAGGCAGCATACTGGTTAATTGAAACGTAGTCCTTCACGTACTCAGGGACAAGCGTCCGATACTTCTCAGGTACGGCGCGGAAGTCCCCGATGGAGAATATAGCGTTAGTGGCCAAGTCTGTGAACAATTTGGAATCAACGATGTGGCGCGTGAGGTCGCTGGTGACGTAGGCCTTGAAGTAGGCTCTGATTGCCGGTATCGACTGGGCCTCCTCCGGCTTGTGATCGGTTACAAATTTGTCGAACTCCTCTTCCAGCAATTCGTCCTTGGACTTGAAGCGCGGAATCATGTCGAAGACCTTCTCTAATATCTCCCGCAGTGTCAGGCGCCGGTCCACAGCCGCCGCCTTGCGCAGCTTGGCCAAAGTATAATACTCCTCCGGCTTCTCCATGACCTCGCGGTTCACATAGTCGATCACCCGGTCCCACTGGCCCGCCTCCACCGCCTCGGCAATTGTCTCATCAGCCTTCACCCTGTCCGCAAACTTCTCAAACAACATCCTGTCGATCTTCATCCCCTTGGGACCGATAGTCTCTTCGCGCAGTGCCGAGAGATCGTCGCGGCCCAAATACTCGAAAGCGCCTAACGCAAAGACCGGATCGACTGGGTCATCCCCATTTGGCTCGACCTGACCCGTGGAGACTGGCAATTTGAGAACCTGATCATAGTTGTACTCAGTCTCAAAGTACTCGCAGTTACCGAAAAAATCGAATAGCTTGAACGCCGTCTTCTCCGGTTGGGCCACCTCTTCCTTTAAGCGCTCATCGCGCAATTGATCCAAGAAACTGTGCTTCCGCGTTCCCCGCCCCTTGATCTGAACGAAATCGGTCGGCGAAAACACTGGGCGGAACAGGCCCAGATTCAGTATGTCAGTACAATCGTAACCCGTCGTCATCATGCCGACTGTGACGCATACCCGCGCCTTACTCGTTCGGTAATCTGGCAGGAAATTGCCAACGCCCATCAGATTGTTGTTGGCAAATCTGATAGTGAACTGCTGGGCCTCAGCGATCTGCGACGTGACCTGCACGGCAAAGTCGGACTTGTACTTGCCGGGATACACTATGTCGGCCATTTCGTTCAGGGTCTGCGTCAACCTGGCCGCGTGATTCTGACTGACCGCGAAGACAATCGACTTTCCAAACTCGTTGCTTACAGGATCCCTGAGCCCGTTCTGCAGGAAGGTATGACAAAACACTTCGTTCGTCGCGTCCGAGAAGATCTGCTTCTCGAATTGACGCTGTTTGTAAGTCTGTTCCTGCTCCTCTCCTGTGTCATCGGTAATGGAGACGATGAAACCCTTATCCGCCAGCAGTTGCGTTGTCACATTGGTGCGGGCGTCCACGACCGTGGGATTGATCAGGAACCTGTCCTTCACACCATCCAGCAGCGAATACCTGAACGTCGGTTGTCCGCTCTCGCAACCGAATGTCCGGTAAGTGTCCAACATCAAGCGGCGCTCCATCTCCCGCGGGTCCTGGGCGCTCCTACCCTCGTTCTTTGCATTTTTCAAATAGTCCTTTGGCGTCGCGGTCAAGCCCAGCTTATAGCCGACAAAAAAGTCAAACACAGCGCGGGCGTTGCCGCTGATAGAACGATGCGCCTCATCGGAAATCACCAGATCGAAGTCGGTGGGCGAAAACAGCCCCTGGTACTTGTTGTTGAACATCAGCGACTGTACCGTACTGACCACGATCTCGGCCGACTGCCACTCGTCGCGTTTCTCCTTATAAACGACCGTCGTGAAGTCGGCAGACAGCAGTCCGCTAAACACCTTTCTTGCCTGCTCCTCAAGCTCGAGTCGATCCACAAGAAAGAGCACCCGGCTTGCATTGCCAGTACGCAAAAACAGCTTGATGATGGCCGCGGCGGTAAGCGTCTTGCCAGTGCCCGTCGCCATCTCGAACAGAAAACGGTCGCTGCCCTCTTCCACGGAGCGCTGCAACGTGTGAACAGCCCTTAGTTGATAGTCGCGCAAAAAGCGCAGGCTGTTTGTATGTATGAAACCGGGGCGCTCATCCTCGTTCTTCCACGCCGCCACCGACGCGTAGTTCGGGCGCTGGCTAAGGACGATGTAGTCCGCCTCAACTCGCTCATCGATCAGTCGTCGTGGGTTGGGGGTGACTTTCTTATAACCAGTTACCGACTCTGGCGAAGGAAACGAAGTAATAGTATAAGGGTTGCCGCGGTCCAGATCCCAGAAATAGTGCAGGTTCCCGTTGGAAAGGATGACGAAGCGGCAGTTCTGTGAACGGGCGTACGTCCGCGCCTGCTCCTTACCCACCAGCGGCTCCTTGTCCGCCGACTTGGCCTCCAGGACAATTAGCGGGAAGCCCTTGCTGTCAAGCAGCAGGAAATCGACGAAGCCCTTACTCGCCTTCTCAAAGTCCTCACCAAGCTCGTCCAGGTCCGGCTTCTTGAGCGTGACACTGGCCTCAAGCCGAATATTGGCCGGCCCGTCCTCACTGTCAAAGAACCGCCATCCCGCCGACTCAAGCAGCTTGTTGATCTTAACTCGTGCCGTAGCTTCTTTCATATGCGTTCAACCCGTTTACTTATTATCAAGAATACACATTTTATATCCCACAATAAGAGGCGCAACGTCGGCCAAACAATCACAGCCCATCCAAAAAATTCTCAAGAATCACAGTTCAGACAATTGCCGGACAACTCTTAGCGTTCGGCACCAGACAGCACGCTGGCCCAGCAATCACAGCCTATCTCTTAGATCTATCCAAAACACAGTTCAACCACCCCTCACCAACATATGCTTCTGCACCTTCCCCATCGCATTGCGCGGCAACGCCTCCACAAACCGCAACCGCCGCGGCAGCTTATACGAAGCCAGCTGCCCCCGGCAATACCGCTCCAGCTCCGCCTCGTCGACCTCGCAACTGCACACCAGGTAGGCAACCGGCGCCTCGCCCCACTCCGCATCCGCCTCACCCACCACCGCCGCCTCTTCAATGCCCGGGAAAGTCGTCAACATCTCCTCCACCTCGCGCGGATAGATATTCAGCCCGCCAGAAATGATCAACTCGTGGCGCCGGCCCAGCAGCGTCACATAGCCGGTCTGCGGGTCCATGCGCGCCAGGTCGCCCGTCAGAAACCAGCGAATACCTAACGCGTCATGCACAAAGCTCTCGGCCGTCTTCTGCGGCGCCCGCCAGTATTCATCGAACACATTGCTTCCCCGCAGCAGCAGCTCACCCTCCTCGCCCGCCGGCAGGTCCCGCCCCTCCGCGTCCACAATCCGGGCAAACACACCCGGCAAAGGCGTCCCCACCGTGCCCGCAACGCGCGGCCCCGCGTAGGGATTGCTGAAATTCATGCCCGTCTCCGTCATCCCATACCGTTCAAGAATTCGTTTCCCCGTCAGCCGCTCAAACGCATTGTGAGTCTCCGCCGGCAAGGGCGCACTGCCCGAACAGAAAAGCCGCACCGCCGCGAAATCCGGCTGCTCCTCCACCTGCGCCAGCATCTCAACCAGCCGCGTGTAGATCGTCGGCACCGCGAAGAAGAGCGAAGCCCTGCCGCTGGCAAGCGTACTGACCGTCTCGTCCGCATCGAATCCCGTCCGCAAGCGGACCGTCGCCCCCATCGCCAGCGCGCAGTGCAGCCCCACCACCAGCCCATGCGTATGGAACAGCGGCAGCGGCAGCAGCAGCACATCGTCCGCCTGCCACGCCCACGCGCTCAGGAGACCGGTCACCGTCGCCAGCACATGGTTATGGCTCAGCACCGCCCCCTTGCTGGTCCCGGTCGTGCCGCTTGTATACATGATCAGCGCCGGGTCCTCCCCGCGCGCGACCGGCAGCGCGGCCTCGTCCGATTCGCTCTTGTCAGCCTCATCCAGCCAGCTGTCCACCTGCTCGACCGAAAGCACCTTCAATTCCGTCCCGACTTCAACCCCCACAATTTCATCCAGCACCGGCCTCTGTGCCTCTTCGATGATCAGCAGCGCCGGCTCAGCATCGTTCAATATATGGCTGAGTTCGCGGCGGCGGTAACGCAGATTGATCGGCACCATCACCGCGCCCGCCTCCAGCGTCGCCAGGTAAGCGATCACGAATTCCGGCCGGTTGCACAGATAGAGCGCGACCCGATCCCCCTTCTGCACGCCCATACGCATAAAGGCGGCCGCCCATTCCTGCGCCTTCCGCTGTAGCGCCGCGAAGCTCAACTGCTGCGGCGCAAGCGCACCGCGCGCATCCTGGAATTCGATGGCCATTTTGTCCGGCTGGCGTTCACGGCCTATTGCAAAGAGATTCGTAAGATTCATTGCGCCCTGCTTGGTAAGTGTGGTCTGTTCTGCCCCGCTATTATAGTGTCTTGCCTGCGATACACAACCTTGCAGGAGAGTAGAGAGCGGCCCAGACTCAGATGGAAGGTCTCATACGCTGACTTCCGGCCTTACGAGCGCGGTTGGCAGGAGTCAGCGCGCGGACGCGGGATGCAGCAGTGGGCGTTCGAGCGAAGGGGGGGTGGGAGCGGGCATCTGCCAGGTTTATGATGCTTACCTTTTGCTACGAGCGTATGAGGAGCGCACGTACGAGCGTTCAACAAGCGTTTGACGAGAGATCTCAAGAGATCACGTCAAAAAAGTGTGGGAACAGGGAACGAATGTAGGTCCCATTTGGCAACAAGACTTTTCGCGCGGGTTATGAAATGGAATCGCGGTTTTCTTGCCTGCCCTTACGCAATACCAAATGCCTGGCGCGCAAAAAGAGCGGGCCCTGGTGCTGAACTTACATTAGGATCTCTTGAAAGCGAAGGGAGATTTGTGGTTGTTGTATGCCGGCCGGACAGGCCTTTGGAAGCGATCTCAGGTCCGGGCGTAGTCGAGGAGTGGAGCAGGCGCGGGGATCAGGGGTCTGCCCGGGACATCGTGGCAGTCGCGGCAGCGCGCCTCGTAGCTCTCACTGCCGCCCACGAAGATGACAGGATCGTCGTAGCGGGCCGGTAGGCCGTCAATGAGGCGCTGGGTTCGCGTGGCAGAGGCGCCGCAGCGGACGCAGATGGCATGCAGCTTGTCCACGCGTTCGGCGAGCGACATCAGAAGGGGGATGGGCCCGAAGGGTTCGCCGCGGAAATCCTGGTCCAGCCCGGCTGCGATGACCCGCTTGCCGCGGTCGGCGAGCTCCTGGCAGACGGTTGTAATGGCGTCGTCGAAGAACTGAACCTCGTCGACGGCGACAACTTCGGTGTCCGACTGCAGTTGATCGAGCAGCAGTGCGGCGCTATCGAGGATTATGGCGTCCCCACGGGAGACGCCATTGTGCGATGCCACCTGTTCACGCCCGTAGCGAATGTCGACCTGGGGTTTGAAAAGCTGAATGCGGCGGCGGGCGATTTCCGACCTGCGCACGCGGCGCAACAACTCTTCCGTCTTGCCGCTGAACATCGAACCGCAAATCAGCTCGATCCATCCGCCGCCGGATTGAAAGTGCATTCCCTGATTCGCTCGCGCTTCCCGCTATGCTGCCTCTTCGGCGGCCTCTTCGATTGCCTCTTCGGCTTCCTCTTCCAAGTCATACCTGGACAGCACTTCGGCTGCAGCCGCCTCGGGGTCGTCGCCGCGCGCACGCGCCCGCCGCGCCGCGGTCTCGGCCTCCTGCCGCGCCTGCGATTCGATCTGCTGGCGGGCCGCCGCGCTCTGTCGCGATTCCAGCCGTCGTACAAACCGCTCCACCCGGCCAACCGAATCGATTATACGCTGTTCGCCCGTATAAAAGGGATGACACTGGCTGCAGATATTGACGCTTATCTCCGCCTTGGTGCTGCCGGTCACCCAACTGTTCCCGCAGGAGCAGTTGACCTGGGCCAAGCCGTGATATTCGGGATGAATCTCTGGTTTCATGTCTTTATACCTTCCCCAACGCCAGCTTCTCTTCTGCCGAGTAGACGCTGACCTTCCTGCGATTCTTCTTGGCCCACTCAAAGGTCACAAAACCGTCCTGCTTCGCATACAGCGTGTCGTCCTTGCCCTGGCCAACATTCGTGCCGGGGAAAATCGGCGTACCCCGCTGGCGAATTATAATTCCGCCACACCGGACAAACTCGCCGCCATATTTCTTGACGCCTAGCCGCTGGCCGTTCGAATCTCGGTTATTGCGGCTGGAGCCGCCACCTTTTTTGTGTGCCATAAGTCGTTACCCCTCTTCCTTCTTGTCTTCGTCGGCATCTGCAACGTCGCCGGATTTTTCACCTCTGCCCATCAAACCCTTGAGGTTCTTCGCAACAGCATCGACCGCGTCGCCTGCTGCATCAGTAGCGGCATCCAACGCGTCACTTGCCGCGTCGCCAACTGCCTCCGCAGCATCGCTTGCCATATCGGTGGCAGCATCCAGCGTGTCGCTTGCCTTGTCGCTAACAGCTTCCAGGGCGTCGCCTACGGTGTCGCTAACATCCTCCACCGCGTCGGCTACCGTCTCCTTGACCGCGTCAACAGCACTTTCGTCTGCGTCGGCTACTTCTTCCGTTTCCGCCTCGACGACCGCATCAGTTTCCGTGATCGCAGCAACCGCAGCCGCAGCTTCGACCTCCTCTACGACCGGTTCCTCTACCTCGGCGACCGGCTCGGGCGCAGCCTCCTGCTCTTCCTTCACATATTCGTAACCATCACCGCTGATCTTGAGGATCTGCAGGCGGGTCAGGAACTGTCGGTGCCCGCGGCGGACGCGCACCCGCTTCTTCGGCCGGTAGCGAAACACCAGAATCTTCTCGCCTCTGTGTTGTCCGGTGATCCTGGCCGTTACCGATGCACCTTCCACGGTTGGCTGACCGATCTGTATTCCTTCATCGCGGGCCACCATCAGCACATCATCAAGAACGATACTGTCACCGACATCGCCGGCCAGCTTTTCTACTTCAAGATTATCTCCAAGGGTAACCCTGTACTGTTTCCCCCCAGTGCGTACGACTGCGTACATCTTCCTCTCTCCTTTAACCGCGTCCGGAGACCATTTACTCGATATCTCCGGCACTTCGGATAGCGGCTTGCGGCCAAACTCCTAAGCACGTCCCGTGCATGGAGCACACCTGGCGCCGCAATGCGGACGAATATGGGCTGGCATTTCCTGACACAATGCTAACCGTAAAGCTAGGGCAGCAAAGCCATCGGCGGGCCACCCACACAAAGGAAAAGTATATGACAAGAACCTGTTTCAGCCAAATCTGGACCCCGTTCCGCGTGCACAACCTGACTGCATCAGCGATCGCCCCTTGCATCTGTCCAAGTAAATTCAAGAATCGCATCTAAGCAGTCGGAACCAATTCGCACCATCCCAGAAATACCCTATCTCGCAACTCCAACCGTCTCCCTCCACTCTTCTTACTAACCGCCTTGTACTATCCACTATCCACTAACCACTGCGGTTGCAGTTCTTCGCGGTCCTTCGTGGAAAAAGGTGTTGCAGTCGTAGTTCTTCGCATCCCTCCGTGGATAGACCACATCCCAAGCTTGTTTGTAGCAAGCCCGCAAAACATCAACGACCCCAAGAGGCTCCTTGACATGCCACAAGAGTTATGGCTAAGTAGTTCCTAATGTACAACAAAAAGACAAATGTACAATTTTTGTACATATTTAGTAAGCTTTTTACGAACCAAAACCGGGTTCGGAGTTCTAGCTCGAACTGTGTCATACTTTCTGTTGAATCTCTGACAGCTACCACAGTCGGCGCTATGACAGCTCTGGCGGCATCCAATGGAGGATATCTGTGTCAAGGATTATCGTGATCGGCTCCGGGTTTGGCGGTCTGAGCGCTGCTGCACGCCTCGCCGCCCGCGGCCACCAGGTCGAACTCTTCGAAAAACGCGACAAACTGGGCGGCCGCGCCTACGTCTACGACATCGATGGCTACCGCTTCGACGGCGGCCCCACCGTCATCACCGCCCCTTGGATCTTCGACGAAATCTGGCAGGCCGCGGGGCGCCGCCGCCAGGACTACTTCCAGCTGGTCCCCTGCGACCCCTTCTACCGAATCTTCGACCACAATCGCCGCCCCTTTGATGTCAGCGACGATCACGATGCCATGCTCCTCCAGATTGCACAGCGAAGATCAGTTGACGTCGAGGGATACAACAGGTTTGTCGCCAGTTCCAGAGAGATTTTCGAAACCGGGATGGCGCTGATCGACCAACCCTTCCTCAACCTCTCCGACATGCTCAGTGTCGTGCCCGACCTGATCCGCCTGCAAAGCTACCGCAGCGTCTACGGCTACGTCTCAAAGTTCTTCCAGGACGACTTCCTGCGCTGCTGCTTCTCCTTCCAGCCCCTTCTGATCGGCGGCAACCCCCTAAGTGCCGCCAGCCTCTACGTTCTGATTCACTACCTGGAGCGTGAATGGGGCATCCACTACGCCATGGGGGGGACCGGCGCCATCATTGCCGCTTTCGAGAGACTCCTGCAGGAGCTGGACGTAAAAATTCACCTCAATGCAGAGGTGGACCGCATCCTTATCGAGAAGCGACAGGCCCAAGGCGTCCGTCTCAAAGACGGCTCAGTCCGGAAGGCCGACGCCGTCGTCTCCAACGCCGACGCAGCCTGGACCTACCTGAACCTGATACCCGCGCAGCAGCGGCCCCGCAACAGCGACCGGCGCATCAAGAGCAAGAACTACTCGATGTCTCTTTTCGTCATCTACTTCGGCACCAAACGCCAGTACAGAGATGTCGGCCTCGCCCACCACAACATCATGATGCACCAGGACTACACCGGCCTCCTGCGCGACATCTTCCGCAACCAAGACCTGCCCGAAGATTTCTCACTTTATCTGCACATGCCGACCCTGACCGACCCGTCGCTGGCCCCTGACGGCGGCGAAGCCTTTTACGTCCTCTCACCTGTGCCCCACCTCGGCGCCGACATCGACTGGGAACTGCAGGGCGGGCCCTATCGCGACGCAATTATGCAATACCTCGAACAGAACTACCTGCCCGACCTGCAAGCCAACATCGTAGCCGAACACCGCATCGACCCGCGTCACTTTGCCGGTACGCTCAACAGCTATCTCGGCTCGGCCTTCTCGATCCAGCCGACCCTCACCCAGAGCGCCTGGTTCCGTCCCCATAACAAATCGGAAGACGTCGACAACCTCTACTTCGTCGGCGCCGGCACCCACCCTGGCGCCGGTGTCCCCGGCGTCGTCTCCTCGGCAAAGATCGTCGACAGCCTTATCGGCGATCCCATCGCAGCGCGCGCGCCCTCACCATCTACGCGCCTTGCGTCCACTCATACAGTCCCTTCCGCGCCAGCCGGAAGTCCTCCGGCGGGCGGCTGATCGACGTCGCCCCGCCCGAGTCGACTTCTATAATGCGGGCCGAGACCGGCTCATACGCCGCCCGCGGCGCCACTGACCCCTTGGCCACAAAAATCTCTTGCTGCTCCGGTATAATACCCACCGACTGCAGCTGGTTGAAGCTCATCGGCGGCGTACGCCGGCTGTCCAGAACCAGCAGACCACCGTTCGTTGCCATCACCGCGGTCAAGCCTTGATCCCAAAGGTGCCCGCCTCCGTGCCGGCGTTCCGTCTCAATGAACTTGCCGTCATGCAGCGTTCGTACCGTACCTTCCACCGTCAGCGTCGGGCCGTGCTCGTCGTCCACCTTGCCTCCCACCGACAGGGTCAACTGCGCGCCGATGCCAGCCGCAGCGCACGCCGCCACTGCCTCCGGATCGTACAGCGCCACTACCCAGCCGTTCGCACCCTGCCGCAGCAACTCCTCCAGAACAAACGTGGAATCCCCAGCGCTGCCGCCGCCGATGTTGTCGCCCATCTCCATCATCGAGACCGGCTTCTCCTCGCTCGCAATCGACAATCGCACTGCCTCGGCCGGCTTGGGAACCTTCGGCAGCAGCTCGTCCCGCAGCGACCACATCAGGTCGGCCAGCCGCTGCGCCTCGCGCTCCGCCAGCTCCTCATCGCCATCGGCCACCACCACGATACACGGACCCATCCAGGGCACATCCGCGTACTGGTAGCCGGCCGCTACACTTGTCGCCAGAATGCCCGGCTGCCGCTCCAACTCGATCGCCGCGTCCATCACCGGTTTCATCGGACTCATGTTTGTATTATGAAACGCAATGTTATAGACAAGCTCCGGTTTGGCGATGCTCGAAACCGGTCGCACCTCCCCGCGCACTGTGCGCGTCAGCAGTTCAGCAGCCTGTAACCCCCGTTCCCGCTGGTCGATGTGCGGGCAGGTCTTGTAAATGATCAGCGCGGTGGCATCCTCCACCAGCTGCGGCGGCACGTTGCCGTGGTAGTCGTGCGTTACGATCACGGGAAAGTCGGGCCCGACTAGCTCCCGCACACGCCGCGTCGTCTCGCCGTCCCCTTGCGGAAATCCCTCCGCCACAAACGCCCCGTGCAGACCCAACAACAGCCCGTCCAGCGGCATCGCGCCGTCGATCAGCCCCAGCAGCTCGTCCAAGAGGGCCTCATAGGCATCCGCCTCCACGGCCCCAGCCGGCGTAGCCACCGCCCCCATCAGCGGGACCATCTCGTAGCCGTACTCCTGCGCGCCCGCAATAAATCCGCCCACCTCGTGGAACGTCGATCGGTAGTGTTCGATAAGCTCTTGCCCCCGCACAAAGCGAAAGTCGGACAAAGTCGTCGGGAACGACGCAAATGTGTTGGACTCGTGACTCAGAGAAGCGATTCCAATGCGCATAGTCATTTTTCTCCTCTATCCGGATTTTTGCAGAAGATGTTGAACACAATTATAATGCCGGTCCAGGCCATAAGCTTCGACAGGGGGAATTATCGGCCCTCTACGCCTGATCCGCAACTCCCTTTGGAAGTCTTCGTAAGACGAATCCATGACCTTGACGGCCTTGCCCCATAGAGCCGGTGAAATATTGTGCAAGCACAAGCTGGCTCCTGGCGAAAGGAACCTCGTTAGAGGAGACGGGAGAGGCTTTTCCCATACTGAAGAACGGAGGTGAAAGTGGCGGTCGCAGAAACGGGCGCAACTGCGCAAGGAACGGTAAATGGCAGAATCAGCCTGCTCGGTCGCCTGGTTGGCGCACAAACAGCCTTCCAGACCAAGCGGGCGGTCTGGGGCTATGTATACGCGGCGCCCTGGATCCTGGGTCTGATTATCTTTTGGGGCGGACCCATCGTTGCCTCCTTCTACTTCAGCTTCACCGAATATGCAGTCATTGGGAGCCCAAAGTTCACCGGTTTGAGCAACTATATCAGGGCCTTCAGCGGTGACGAACTCTTCTGGCCTTCGCTCGGCCGCACCTTCACCTTTGCCGGTTTGTATATTCCCTTTGCCGTCGGCGGGGCGCTGATATTGGCCGTCTTGCTCAACCAGAAACTGATGGGCACCACCTTATTCCGTACACTTTTCTTCGTACCCCATCTGATCCCTGCTGTGGCATTGGCCGTTGTATGGACCTTTCTGCTTGCTCCCCGTGTCGGGCCGGTAAACGAATTCCTGCGCGCAATCGGTATCTCCGACCCACCTGGTTGGCTGGCGTCGCGCGACAGCGCGCTCGCTTCGGTCACTATGATCAATGTGTGGGCGGCCATGGGAGGCAACACGATGTTGATCTTCCTGGCCGGACTGCAAGGTGTGCCGCAGGAGTTGTATGACGCTGCCTCGATCGACGGCGGCGGCCCCTGGGCCAAATTCCGGCATGTTACGCTGCCAATGCTTACGCCAACCATTTTCTTCAACGTAGTGCTGGCCGTGATTGGAGCCCTGAAGGTTTTCACAACCGCGTGGGTCGCTACGCAGGGGGGTCCATCCTACGCGACCTGGTTCTTCGCACTGCACATCTACTTTCAGGCATTCCAGTACTTCCGCCTGGGTTACGGCAGCGCCCTTGCCTGGGTTCTCGCCGCTGTCCTGCTCTTCTTTACCTGGGTGCAAGTGCGCTATTCGCGGCGTTGGGTCCACTACGAAGGCAGCTAGGAGATATTTCGATGGCGCAGACAACTTTGTCTCAGAATCCTCTACTGAAGCAGCTACCTGTTTCCCCGCGGCAGGCAACGCAGATTTTGGGACGCGCGCTGACCTATCTGATCATCTTCGCACTTTGTGTCCTGTTCGGCTACCCGCTCTTTTGGACTGCAATGAGCTCGCTCAAGACGATCCCCGAGATGTTTTCCTTCCCGCCGATTATGATCCCCGCCGCGCCGCAGTGGGCCAACTACTGGACGGTCCTCAACATCGACTATCCGGTCGGCCGCTGGTTTAGCAATTCGGTTCTGATCGTGATTCTCACCTCTTTCGGTACGCTCGTAACCTCCTCACTGGTGGCATATTCCTTCGCCCGCTTCGCATACCGCGGACGCGATGTTCTATTTATGATCACGCTCTCGACGATGATGCTTCCAGCGCAGGTGACTCTTATTCCGCAGTTCGTCCTCTTTTACAAACTGGGATGGATCAACACGCACCTTCCCCTTTGGGTACCCCACTGGTTCGGCGGCGGCGCCTTCGCCATCTTTCTCATGCGCCAGTTCTTTCTGACGCTGCCACTGGACCTGGACGAGGCAGCACTGATCGACGGCGCCGGCTATTTTCGCATCTTCTGGTCGATTCTGATGCCGCTGTGCAAGCCCGTGCTTGCAACCCTTGCCATCATCACGATCATCGCAAGTTGGAGCGACTTTCTGGGACCGCTCATCTACCTGAACACGCCGGAGAAGTTCACGGTGTCGGTCGGCCTCCAGTTCTTCAACGCGGTCCCCGAAGTGGGCGGTGAGCCAATGCAACACCTACTGATGGCCGCCTGCGTTATGTCAATGGTCCCGATCATTCTTATGTTTTTCTTCGGGCAACGCTTTTTTGTCCAGGGCATCGTCATGTCCGGCATTAAAGGATAACCCAGTTTCCGGAAAGGAGAGTTGCCAATCGCACTAGATTTCTTCTTCCGTATGGCATTGAGCCATACTCGATTTCAACTTAACCAGTCTAACCATGATGGGAAAGGCATCGGGCCGAATCCATCGCAAACACTGTTCAGGAGAAACGAATAATGACGAATCAGAATTTCACACGGCGCGCGTTCCTCAAAGGTATGGCTATGACAGGCGCCGGGGCGGCCCTGGCTGCTTGTGCAGCGCCCGCGGCCCCCGCCGCCTCCGATTCCGGCGACGATATGCCGGCCGCGGAAGCCGTAATGCTGCGCGTGCAGGCGCCCGCTGGTAACGGTGCGCTGATGCCGCGCGAGTTCGCCACCCGCTTCATGGACGAGACCGGTGTTCAGGTCGAAGTCGAAGACACGATCTACGGCGAAATCGAAACCAAGACACAGACGGGCTTCATTTCAGGCACGCTGCAGGACCTTGTTTACGGCCACCACCGTTGGATATTCATTAACTTCCTCAAGGGGATCTACCTCGAAATCGACGACCTGCTGGACACTGCACCTCCCGACGACTTCGACGACTTCTACCCCAGCGTACTCGAAGGCAACCAGTGGGAAGGCAAGAACTTCAGCCTGCCTGATGTCGTTCACCCCGGCGGCAACATCGCAGTCAACTACAACAAGACGATGCTGGAAGAAAAGGGCTTGCCCGAGCCGCAGTTGGGTTGGACCATAAGCGACTGGACGGAGTTGGCGCGAGCCGCAGCCGACCCGGACGCCGGCGTCTTCGGCATCGGCTTTGACAGCATGATCGCGATGCACTATTACAGCAACGTTTCCCGCTCCTTCGGCGCCCCCGATTCCACCGACTCCTGGATTATGGATGCTGAGGGCCTCAACATGACCTACAACAACGACCTCCATGCCGAGATCGCGGAGTGGTATGGAAGTCTCCTGGACGAAAAGGTCGCCTCCCGCGATGCTGATCGCGAAGGTGTCGAGCCCAACCTCTTCGTAGCCGGTCTGGAAGCGACGCACGCCAGCACCGTTGGCATTCTTACCAACAACCAGGCCCGCGTCGGCGACCGCTTCGAAGTCGGTTCCGTACCTCTGCCCGTCGGCTCCGAAGGACGCCAGGGCACCTGCTTCTCCGGCAACCACTGGATGATCAACTCCGGCTCTGCCAACATCAACGAGGCGTGGGAGCTGGTCAAGGCGTATACCTCCTACGACGCCGGTGTCTTCCAGGTGTTGGAATCCAAACGGCAGACGAACGGCCGCAAGTCGGTTTGGACCGATCCGCAGGTCAACGAAGTCAACTTCATGTACGGCTTCACCGACCAGCTGATCACCGACGGCGTCGAACCCTATCCGATGCCCTCCAACACCCGCTTCACCGAAGCGAATAATATCTTCCGCTCAGAACTGAATCTGATCTGGGAAGGCGAGGTCACCTTCGCCGAGCATGCTCCCGAAATCGACCGCAAAACCCAGGCCATCCTCGACGAACCGCGACCGGCCTGATCGCAAAAAATCTGACCGGTGATCCGTTCGCTTACGTGGCGTTGGATCACCGGTCTCCTGTAGCTTCTCATTAGGAGGAATCATGGCTTTCACTCTCGAACTCGGCGAAAAGGCGCTTGACTTCAAGCTCATCGCCACCGACGGCGAGATCTATACGCTCGACTGCTTCGACGACGCCGAAACACTCGTCGTATTCTTTACCTGCAACCATTGCCCATACGTCATCGGCTCCGACGAGGCCACCCGCGCCTCCGCCGACAAGTATGCCTCGAAGGGCGTGAAGTTCGTCGGCATCAACTCAAACAGCGTCCACGTAAACGCTGAAGACGACTTCCGCAACATGGTCGAACGCATGGCCGAGCACAAATTCCCCTGGGTCTACCTGCGCGACGAAACCCAGGAAGTGGCCAAGGCCTACGGCGCCCTGCGCACGCCCCACTTCTACGTCTTCAACAAGGACCGTGAACTGGTCTACACCGGCCGCGGCGTCGACAGTCCGCGCGACGCCACCCAGGCCACCGTCTTCGATCTCGACCAGGCCCTGGAAGAGCACACCTCCGGCCAGCCTGTCAGCAATACCCTGACCAACCCGATCGGCTGCAACGTCAAGTGGGCCGGCGAGGATGCCCACTGGATGCCCGCCGACGCCTGCGATCTCGTCCTGCCGCAGCCGGCCTAGAGCTGCACGCGTTCCTGTTCAAAAGGTTCTCGAGAATTTACCCGCGCGCGGCGCGCACGCTCTCCACAGATGCGCGCCGCGTGCAACCTCACTATAAGACTCTCTTCACAACTTAACAGGTGGCACGACATGCCCTCCTATTCTGAACTCGACATCACCCCTGTCATTAACGCCAATGCCACGCTCACCAGGCTCGGCGGCTCTCTCATGCCGCCCGAAGTGCTCGAAGCGATGATGGAAGCGGCCAAATTTTTCGTGGAACTGCCCGAACTGCAGCGGCGTGTCGGCAACCGTATCGCCCTCCTTACGCAAAATGAGGCGTGCTACGTCAGTTCGGGCGCGGCAGGGGGTATCGTCGTCGCCGTCGCTGCCTGCGTCGCCGGCACTGACATGGATGCCATCCACCGTCTGCCTGACCTCACCGGCCTCAAGAACGAGGTAATCGTCCACAAGTCGCATCGCAACGGCTACGACCATGCCGTCCGCCAGGTCGGTGTCAAGCTGGTCGAAATTGGCTATGCCGATGGCGCGTTCGACTGGCAACTGGAAGCGGCCATCAACGCCAACACTGCCGCTGTCATCTGGTTCCAGGGCAATATGGGCGGCCCAAACGACCTCCCCCTGGAGAAGGTTATAGAAATCGCCCACGCCCATGGCGTACCCGTGTTGGTGGACGCCGCGGCCCAGCTACCCCCGGTGGAGAATTTGTGGGAGTTCACCCAGATGGGCGCCGACGCCGCCATCTTCAGCGGCGGCAAAGACCTGCGCGGCCCCCAGTCTTCCGGCCTTGTGCTGGGCAAGCAGTGGCTCGTCGACGCCTGCGCCCTGAACGGCCCCCCCAACCACAGCATCGGCCGTCCCATGAAGGTAGGCAAGGAAGAGATGCTGGGCGTCCTGGCCGCGGTTGAGCGTTATCTGGCCCTTGATCACGAAGCGCGCGCTTCGCAGATGGAAGAGGTCGTCACCGGCTGGTGCAGCGAACTGAACCGATTGGACGGTGTTCAGGCCGTTCGCGCCTTTCCCAGCGAAGCCCGCCAGCCACTGCCCCGTGCCCAGGTCCATATCGACGCCGCTGCCGTCGGCCGCAGCCGCGACCAGATCGTGCAAGGTCTCCTCGACAACCGCCCGGCCGTCTCCGTCGCCCCCGGCCCTGGCGATTCCCTCTACCTCAACCCGTCAACGCTGGAGGATGGCGAAGAGGACGTCGTCCTGGCCCGCCTCGTGGAGGAGATAAAGGGTTGAGATTGAATCAATCCAATTAGGCAGAATTAGAGTGAGGCAAAATGACAACAACTGAGTTAGGCACTCTGGAACGTGTCGAAGTGCGGAAGGCATTTCCGCACGAGGCGCGAAATTTCACGCCTTGGTTGGCCAAGAATCTGTCTCGGCTGTCCGCCGGGTTGGGCATCGAACTTGCAATTGAAGACACAGAGGTATTTGTGGGCAAGTATCGGGCTGATATCGTGGCCCGCGTTCCCCAGACCGACGAGACAGTGCTTATTGAGAACCAGCTTGAATGGGCCAACTTGCAACACTTGGGGCAGGTGCTTGCCTACCTCGCCGGCCTAGAGGCCCAGATCGTAATATGGGTTGCCACAGGTTTCCGCGATGAGCATCTTTCCGCAATCCGTTGGCTCAACGAACACACCGTGGATCCGTTTGCCTTTTTCGCCGTGCAGGTAGGCGTTGTTCGAATTGGAGATTCTCGACTTGCCCCGGTGTTCGACGTGCTGGAGCGTCCAAATGAGTGGAATCGGCAAGTTCAGAAGGCCGGTCACTCTGGCGAACTAACTGAAATTGGCAAGTTCAGGCGTGACTTTTGGAATCATGTCAGTTCACATCGGTCTGCGGCGCCGATCCGCAAGAATCACGCAGGCAGCACTGTCCGAACCTGGGTCGAGGAATCAGATCTTAGGATAGTGCAGTATGTGGGCACGTCCACCGTTGGGATTTATTTGGCTGGCAATCGAGGCGAATCAGAGGAGGAAGTCTTGCGTCGAATAGATCCATATCGAGGTTCATTTGCGGAGGAATCTGGAACCGTAGACTTCAGTGAAGAAGAAAATCCATGGTGTTCGGCAACACTTGAGAGCCTTACTCGCAACCGGTCTAATTGGGATCAAATGGCAGATTGGCTAGACGATCAGCGACTAAAGTACGAGAAGATTCTCCGCTGCCAACCTGGCACGGCGAAGTAGGAATTTAGAGGGAAAAGTCTTCAGAAAAGTGAACAAGGTCCTTCGTTACCCTTTACTTTGGAAGGGCCTTGGCCCACTTGAAATAGACCTGCAATTGCCGGCAGTACCCAAGGTCGCTGCAAGAGCGAAGAAAGTGGCCATCAGAACCGCGGAGGCCAGAATCGAATTGGCCACTCGAGTCGGTTAGGCTTCGGCGGCCAAGTACGTCTGATCTTCGAATAAGCCGTGGTTTCTTCTGTCGCCACTGCCCCATCATCAACTATGAGCAGAACTTGAACCAAAAACATGGTAGCGCGACAAACAGTGGGGACTCTGAAATACCCCTGGTTGATTCTCAGAATCAAGCGGACAAAGGACTGATGGCCTTTCTGGATGAAATGCACGCAAAAATGCCCGATGTGCCAGAAGAAGACGTTCAAAAGGAAATAGAGAAAGCAATCGCTGCCATCAGAAATCGACCTGAAGATAGACAAATATCTCGTACGCGCCAATACTTCCCTGTTGGCGAATTTTCGCATAGTCTGGGGACGATTGCATCCCTACGGGCTTAACAGACTTACTCGTCCGTCCCGCCCTGTTCACTAGATTTCAGTTCAAGAGAAACATAGTAGTCTAAGGGAAGTGACGCTAAGAATGCTAAAATCCCCCCCAATCCGATCAATCCCACGGCACCGCCTCCAAATCCACCCCACAGGAGCACCCAATGACCGCCACCGCCAAAATCACCGACGTCGAACGCATCCTCCTCGTCATCCCGATGGTCGACCGCGTGCGCCGCGAGATGGAGCGCGCCAACGTCCACCGCTGGTCTGAATCGGAAATCATCCGCCTCACCCTAGACGACGGTACCGTCGCCTACGGCGAAACCATCCAGAACTACACTTGGGGACGCGTCGAAGACACCGACCGCGTCATCGGCCAGTCGCCTTTCGACCTGATGTGGGATGACTCCCTTGGGGCCGGCCTGCAAATGGCTCTCTTCGATGCCGCCGGCAAGCTCGCAGGTGTGCCCGTCCACCGTCTCCTTGGCCCCAAAGTGCGCGACTGGTGCCCCGTCTCCTTTTGGGACCACGACATGGGTCCCGCTGCCTACGAACAGGAGGCTCGCGTCGCCGCCGACCTCGGCTTCACCTCCATCAAGATCAAGACCCGCCCCTGGCATGACGTCTACGAGACGGTCAAGCGCATCAGTGACGCTACGCCAGCCTGGTTCCACATCGACTGCGACTGGAACGACTTCCTTCTCGACGTATCCACCGCCGTGCCCGTACTGCGCGAACTGGAAGGCGACTTCCCCAAAATCTCGATCTGGGAGGGGCCGATCCAAGCGAACGATCTCGACGGCAACCGCCTGCTGCGCGAAAAAGTGCGCACGCCCATCGCCCACCACTACGGCGGCGTGCCCGGCGCGGTCGCCATTCAGCACGGCTACTGCGACGGCTTCGTCATCGCCGGCGGCGTTACCAACGTGCTGAAGTCCGGCATCTCCGCGGCCACCGCCAACATGCCCTTTTTCATCCAGATGGTCGGCACCGGCCTCACCACCACCATGGCCCTCCATCTCGGCGCCGTCCTCAGCCACGCCCAGTGGCCTGCCATCAACTGCCACGAGCTCTACCAGCACAACCTGCTCGACCAGCGCATCCCCGTCGTCGGCGGCTACGCCCAAACACCTGAAGCTCCGGGACTAGGTATAACCATCGACGATGACGCTCTAGACACTTATCGCGTCGACGTCGCCGATTTCAGCCTGCCGCGCCGCCTCATCCGCTACAGCCGCGCCAACGGCGTGCGCGTCTACTTCGCCGACACGAGCTTCAGTCAGGGTTCGAGCATGTGGAACTATTGGCGCACCGCCAACCAGCCCATCTACGAGCGCGGCGTCAAGACGGACTATCTCGACGACGACGGCACTTCCGACTTCGCCGACCTCTACCAGCGCGCCAAAGAGGCACCCGTTCTGTCGCCGGCAACATAACACACACGAGCAACGCATTTTCCATCTAACCGCTACTCAACCGCGCCGCAAATCGCCGCGCGGGCAACAACTCACAGGAGCAAAACGTGTCTTATCTGGCAAAACTGAAAGAAATGGGCTTTGAACTCGAAAAGATCGACCTCGACGGCGGCAACTTGATGGCCGCAGTCCGCTCCGGCGATCATGTCTACGTCTCCGGCCAGGTCTCCCGCTTCGGCGATGAGGAGATCATGGGCAAAGTCGGGCAGGACCTGACCACCGAAGAGGGCTACCGCGCCGCGCAGCTCTGTGCACTCGGCATCCTCCAGGCCGTCCATTCCATCGCCGGGCTGGACAACGTCCGCCAGGTCGTCAAGGTCTTCGGCATGGTCAACGTCGGCCCGGACTTCAACGACACGCCCTCGGTCATCCACGGCTGCAGCGAACTGTTCATCGAGCTATTCGGCGACGCCGGGCGCCACGCCCGCAGCGCTATCGGTCTCACCGTGCCCGCCAACTGGGCCGTCGAGATCGAGGCCATCATCGCTGTCGACTGAGGCCGCGATTCGCTCCACCTCCGGTTCTAGAAAAAAAGAAAATCCCGCTGAAATCAGCGGGATTTCCTGTTCCTGTACCCCGTAGGGGAGTCGAACCCCTGTCTCCACCTTGAGAGGGTGGTGTCCTGGGCCTCTAGACGAACGGGGCAAACATTTCGTAATAGCCCTGACAGCAGTCAGTATACGAAAGCAGTGCACGAAAGTCAAAACGGCTGACCAGACAGATTTGATCCTCTCGTTGGCTGCTTCTATAATGAAGGCAACTCCGGCCGTCTTCGCACACAAGCCGGATTCCTATTCGCCATGGCACTGCGCCGCACCTGTGCCCTTGGCATTAAGCGGGTTCGAATCCCGCCCGACCGCAAAACATGACCGCCTCACAAAGCGGCGTCGCCGGTCGGCAGATGAGAAGGAAGTGAATATGTTTTCCACGCCTAGGCAGATTTCACGCGCCCTTGACCGCGTCCTGCACAAAGTGACCCAGCCCGCCCGCTATACCGGCGGCGAACTCAACAGCGTCGCCAAAGACTGGGACGCCCCTGTCATCCGCAGCAAGATCGCCCTCGCCTTCCCGGATATTTATGAACTGGGCGGCTCCAACCTCGGGCTGATGGTCCTCTACGACCTGATCAACAAGCGGGAAGATCTCCTGGCCGAGCGCATCTACTGCCCGTGGAGCGACTTCGAGACCGTAATGCGCCGTGACGGCATCCCCCTCTTCGGGCTCGAGACCCGCCACCCGGTCACCGACTTCGACATCCTTGCCTTCTCGCTCCCCTACGAGCAACTCTATACCAATGTCCTCACCATGCTCGACCTGGCGCACATTCCCCTGCGCGCCGCGGACCGTGACGCCTCCCACCCCCTTGTGATTGCCGGCGGCTCCGGCTGCTACAACCCGGAGCCCATGAGCGCCTTCTTCGACGCCATGGTCATCGGCGAAGGGGAGGAAGTAATCTTCGAGATCATCGACGTTCACGAGCAGTGGAAAAAGCAGTTCGACGGCAGCTCGCAGCAGGCGGAGAAGGCCCGCAGTCAGCTTTGGGCCATGCTCGCGAGCATCCCCGGCGTCTACGTGCCCGCGCTCTACCAGGCCAGCTACGCCGCCGACGGCACCATCGCCGAGATCCGCCCCACCCATCCCGACGCCCCCGCCACCATAATGAAACGGGTGGTTACCGTAATGCCGCCGCCGGTGACCAAATTCATCGTCCCCTTCATCAACGTCGTCCACAACCGCGCCGCGATCGAGATAATGCGCGGCTGCACGCGCGGCTGCCGTTTCTGCCAGGCCGGCATGATCTTCCGCCCCGTGCGCGAGCGGCCGGTTGATGAGGTCCTGCAGGCAGTCGACGAGATGATCGCCAACTGCGGCTTCGAGGAAGTCAGCTTCCTCAGCCTGAGCAGCAGCGACTACACCTACGTCGAGGAGCTGGTGCGGCGCACCATGGAGAAGCACGGCGCTCGCAAGCTGTCCGTCGGCCTGCCCAGCCTGCGCATAGAGAGTTTCAGCGTCGACCTGATGGACCTGCTCGAAAAGGGGCGGCGTCGCTCCGGCTTCACCTTCGCGCCGGAAGCCGCCACCGACCGTCTGCGCGATATCATCAACAAGCCAATTGCCGACGATGATCTCTTGCAGACCGCTGAGGAGGTCTACCGCCGCGGCTGGAAGACGATCAAAATGTACTTCATGATCGGCCACCCTACGCAGACTCTCGAAGACGTCCAGGCCATCGCCGATCTTTCCAAACAGGTGCTGGCCGTTGGCCGCCGCGTCCTCGGCAACAAGGCCAACGTACGTATCGGCGTCAGCACGCTCGTACCCAAGCCCCATACGCCCTTCCAATGGGTGCCGATGGAAGAAGAATCGACCATCCGCCAGCAGATCCGCCTCTTGCAGCGGGAGCTGAAAGATCCTGGCATCCATTTCACCTGGAACGATCCGCCCGAAACCCTGGTCGAAGCCTTCCTCACCCGTGGCGACCGCAGACTCGGCGATGTCATACAACGCGCCTGGGAACTGGGTGCGAAACTTGACGCCTGGGGTGAGTATTTCCGCTTCGACCTCTGGCGGCAGGCCTTTGCCGACTGCAACCTGGAGATGGACTGGTTTGCCCGCCGGCAGCGCCCCCTCGACGAGATCCTCCCCTGGGAGCACATTTCAGCCGGGCTGAACAAGGAGTTCCTGGCGCAGGAATATCTGCACACCTATGCCGGCGGCGTCGTGGATGATTGCCGCGAGCACTGCTTCTCCTGTGGGATTCTGGGTTTTTTCAAGGAGCAGCGCCGTGAAGCGCCGGATGAAGCCTGGTGCTGTCCGCCTTTGGGCAAAGACAAGGCCCGCCAGCCCGTCGATGTCGTGCCGGTTCCTCTCTACTTCAACGACGATATGAAAGCGGCCGGCGTGTCTCTCCCCGCCGGCTCCGGCGCCGACCCCTCCCAGCTTATTCAATTGGAAGAGGCCGCGGGCCAGTTCGACGAGCGCGTGCCCCAGCGCCGTCACGGCACCGTCAGCCAGCGGATTGCCGAAGCGGAGACCGTCTGATGGCGTTGACCCGCCACCCGCCCCAGCAGTCTGTCATACCCGATGAGACCGCCCGCCAGCGCGTACGTATCACTTACGAGAAGGGCGAGGCCATCAAATTTATCAGTCACCAGGATGAGTCGCGCCTGTGGGAGCGGACTTTGCGCCGCGCCAACCTGCCGCTTCTCTACAAGCGCGGATTCAACCCACAGCCGCATATCCAGTTCGCCGCCCCGCTCGGCCTCGGCATGACCGGCATACGCGAACTGCTCGACGTGGCGTTCAGCCCGCCAGTGCCGCTTGACGAATTAACGATGCGGATTCGTGAAAAGCTACCTCCCGGTGTGCGACTGCTCAACGCAACCGAGGTGCCTTTCAAAACCGTGTCGCCGCAGTCCCTGACTATCGGCGCCGACTACACGATTATTATCTACGCCGACGAAGGAGAGGTGTCCGAATCGGAGTTGCAAACCAAAATCGAGGCGTTCCTGGATCTGAAGGAAGTCTGGCGCGAGCGGGAGCGGCACGGCCAGCGCTATAGCTACAACATGCGCCCGCTCGTTCTCGAGCTGCGCTATACCGGCTTCGACGCCGCCGCGGGCGAGCATCGTATCCTGCTGCGGGTACAAATACGTCCCGGCGCAACCGGCCGTCCCGACGAGCTTGTCGACGCCCTCGGCTTCGACGACTACGCCCGCACGCTCCGCCGCGAGCGCATCTACTTCGCCGACAGCGAGGAGGATCAGGCCGTCTTCGCTCCCTACCCCGTCATCCTCCAGGATGAGATCTCACCCGAGAGACCCAAGCCCCGCCGCAAGGGGCGAAAACGCCGCCGCCGCTCGGGTGCGCAGCCCAAAGCAGAAAAGCAGAACAATCAGGCCTTCGCCGAAAAAGCGGCCGACGAATTCGACTGAACGCCTCCATCCTTATCCTGAGTTGGACTTACAGCGCACCAGGCAATCTCAGAAAAGCGGAACATCCAACCACTGCCCGCCCTGCATCGCCGACTCGTGAGCGATGATACCGGGGATGGTGAAGTCCAACGCCCGTGCTACGTCGATCGGCGGCTTCGTGTTGTGCAAAATGGCGTCGATGAAGTCCCGCACCATGTAGTACTCTGACGTGCCGTGCCCGCCGCGCCGCGCCTCCTCCGGCGCATTCGGGTCCACCGTCGGGCACTCGATCTGCCGCGCGCCCTCCTGTTCAGTGGCCTCATCCTCACTGTAGATCAGGCCCGTCGTACCGCCCCATCCGCCCTGGCGGCCGTTTTCCACGAAACCCTTCTCGCCGTAAAGCGTGTAAAAGATCATGTCCGGATGCCGCGGCGCAACCTGGCTGCGCAGGATCTTAACCGTCGCGCCCTTCTGCGTCTGGAACAGCCCAACCTCCATGTCCAGATAGCCAAGCCCTTCATCGGGATAAATGTTCTTTCCGGAGTGGACACCTGTCGCTTTGACGATGCGGTCCTCCATCAGCGTAAGAATCGGACCCAGGCAGTGGGCACAGTACCAGATCGGCGCGCGTGTATAGCGCCATCTGCGCTCGCCGGTTTCAGGGTTTCTGAGCAGCGGCACAATCTCGTGGATATACTCACCTTCCGCGTGGAAGATCTTGCCCAGCTTGCCCTGTTTGATCCAGTCCTGCCATTCTCGAATATAATGAAAATAGCAGTAATTCTCACCCATCATGTAGACGCGTCCCGTCTTGTGGACCGTTTCCACCAACTGCTCACAGTCAGCCACCGTGTACGCCGCTGTCTGTTCGCACAACACATGCTTCCCGCTCTCCATCGCTGCAATCGAATGCTCGGCGTGATACTCGATTGGCGTCGCGACAACGATGATATCCAACGGCGCGTTCACAAAATCCTCAAACCGCGTGAACATCCTGTCGTCGGGCAGCGAGAAGGCAGCCCCCGTGTCGGCCAACGTGTCCTCGTCAATATCACACAGCGCGGCAACCTCCACCTGCGGATGACCGGCCAGACTGCGCATCAGGCCGCCCCCGCGGTGCAATCCCACAAATCCCGTCTGTAGCTTGCTCATCCTGTTCGCAGCTCCTTCTTCACATGTTCGGACCTATCTGTCCAGTGGCGTCATCGACCATCGCATTACAGCCTATTCGTTCCACAACGCATCCGCCAGTTCAACCGCAGTATCCACGATCCGTTCGACGCCCTCTAAGGCAATCCGATTGGGCCCCACCAGGGCTTCATAGCCCTCCTGCCTGAACGCCGCCTCGGTCGGCAAGTACATCGCCAGGTCGTTTGTCAGCTCAGCCACCACCGTGTACGGAAAAGGAGAGCGCCGCTTTATCGAGAGCCCGTGTTCAACGAACAACTCGCCCGGATTGGAGGCGATCGCCAGTGGCCCGATGCGGGCCGCGTTTACGGGAACATCCCAATGTTCAGGCAAGGACGCGACCAACTCAGTCTGCCGGTCAAATACATCGGCGCGGCCCCCCGCTCCCCCCCAGTTGAGCCTGCCGATCGCCTCAGACGAATGATCGGCCGGATCCCGCCGCGGGACGGTGACATCCCGGCGGATCGCGCTTACCGCGATCGCTCCTTCTATCGGAATGGCCCGCCGCGCGGCGTCCAGCGCCTGCTCCGCAAAGTGTGTTGCGCCTTCCCGCCAGCGCTCTCCTCCAATCGTCACGTTGATGTCAGCGCACGCGCCCGGCGTGTAGACCGAGATAACTTCGGGCCCGTACTCTTCTCTCATCTGTTCCGCCACCACACACGGATAGTCCGCTGACCAGGTCGTGCCGCTTTTGGAGTTTGTATGCAATGAAAAGTTGTAGAAAACGCCCAACGTCGATCCGTCCAGCCTGTCAAAGCGAACGATCCAAAGTTCGGGGTCGACGGGCCCGGCCGTCCCATACACCTGCGGAATGAGGTCCAGATCGTTGAGCGCCTGAGGCATCCATGTGTTCATCACCTTGCCGTCCGGGCAGATGACCCTGCGGTTATGGATGCCGTGGTGAACCAGAGATCTGCCGATGTGCATCGATGCCGGCTCCACCCGTCCGGCGGCCTGTTCAACGCTCGCCGCGATGCGATCGGGTAAGGTAGAGAGGTAGTCGCCATCAATCACATCTGATGAATATACGTTTTCAGCCGTATAGGGCCCGCTATGCGTGTGGCTGCATGAGATCATGATGGCATGCGTCGGGATGCCCGTCCGGCGGGCGGCTTCAGCGATGATCGTGTCCGCCAGCTCTTTGGGCAGTCCGATCAAGTCGACGCCGACGATTGCAATCCGTCTGCCGTTGTTCTCTGCGACCAGCGCGTGGGACTGCAATGGATCGGTCGTGCCCTCATTCTTGCGCGGGTCGAGACTGCCGCACATGTAGAGGCCGTGCGGCGGGTTGATATCCGACTCACCAAAGCCTACGCGAAGTTGGCTGTCTGACACAGTAGAGTCTCCTCAAAGTCGAATTGTTGGGGTGTGAGGCCGTTTTCCCACTACCGCGCTACTGAATGGCAGCTTCGTCTTCATAGTAAACCCAACGACCGGCCAGCCGAAACTGGACCAGTGTGAGTATCACCAGGAGAATAAACAACAGCCAGGCCATAGAGCTGGCATAGCCCATTCGGAAGTAAAAGAATCCCTGGTTATATATGTATACCACCCAAAACAGAAGGGAATCCATTGGCCCGGCAGCGGCCATTCCGTAGTTTGAGCTGCCCAGGAGGAATACCGGCGTGAAGATCTGAAAACTGCCGATGATGCCCATGATAAGAACAAACAGAATCGTTGGAGAGATTAACGGGATCGTTATCTTCCAGAAGCAGCGAAGTGCGCCGGCCCCGTCGATCGCGGCTGCCTCATAGAGCGTTTCCGGAATCCCTTGCAGGCCAGCCAGGTAGATGATCATGCCTCCTCCGATACCCCACAGGCTCCAGAGCACCAGCGAAGGCTTTGACCAGTCGGGGCTGGTGAGCCAATTAGGGCCGACAATGCCAAAGACCTGAAATAGAGTCTCGTTCAGGAGGCCAAATCGATCATGCAGGATGAAAATAAAGAGGGACACAGAGGCGACGATCGGCACGATGGAAGGCATGAAAAAGACAGTGCGAAAAATGGTGATGCCTCGTGCCTTCTGGTTGAGAAGGATCGCTAGCAACAAACCAAGAATCACCTGCGGCACAACCGCTGCAGATACATACCAGACGGTGTTGAACACGGCAAGCCAGAAGCGATCATCGACGAACAGAATGCGATGATAGTTCTGCAAGCCCAGAAATTGCGGCGGCAGCAGGCTGTCATACTCGGTCAAGCTGTAATAAAAGCCGGCGGCAAACGGCCCCAGGATGAAGATAAGGAGGCCAAGAAACCAAGGCAATATGAAAACGAATCCGTCCAGAGCTTCCCGCCTCCGAATTGGGCTCGTCCAGACGCTGCGCGGCTTGGAACGAGGGGAGTCGGTTGCCGCTCTGTCGGTTATGGATACTGTTTCCTGACGCACTGCTCTTCGCCCTTCCTGGCGCATGTAGCGCTTAACAAGCCCCAAGGCGGCCGGCCTGAAGACGCCGGTTCCCCGATTGCAGGACTACCCTTTGATGCCAGACATGACCACGCCCCGGATAAAGTACTGTTGGAAGAAAAAGAAGACCAGCAGCACCGGTAACGTCATCATCAATGCCATTGCCATCATCTCCTGATAGCGGACCTCTGTACGCTGAATAAACTGCCGCAAGCCAAGAGCCAGAGTGAATTTTTCAGGACTATTCAGGTAAATGAGAGGGCCGAGAAAATCATTCCAATGCTGCATGAATCCGAAAATCGCCACAGTCGAGAGGGCAGGTTTGGACAGCGGCAGCAGTATCTGAAAGTAGATGCGGTAATTTGAGGCGCCGTCTATCGTGGCCTGTTCAAACATCTCCGTTGGCAAAGTCTTGAAAAACTGACGCAACAGAAATATGAAAAAGGCGCCGCCACCGAAATACGATGGAACGATCAGCGGCTTGAAGGAATTTAGCCAGCCCAGGTTCTTGAAAAGTATGAAAGTGGGTATCATTGTGACGACGAATGGCAACATCAGAGTCGCCAGCAGGACTGCAAACAGGAATTCGCGGCCCGGAAAGCGTAGGCGGGCAAAGCCGTAGGCGGCCATGGATGCCGTGAGAAGCTGGCCTATCGTAGCCAGTACTGTAATTGTCGCCGTGTTAAAGAAGTAGAGACCAAAGTGACCACTCGTCCAGGCAACACCATAGTTCTCCCATATGAACGGGTACGGAATCCATACAGGAGGCCACGTTCCTACCTGTTCATTGCTCTTCAACGAAGTGGAGGCGAGCCACACCAATGGCATCGCAAAGAGGAAACCCAATCCGATCAGCAAGCAATATACGAAAGTCGCCCGTGCCACTTTGCGCGGTCTTCCTTCGAAGCGTCCAAATGCAATATTTAGCATAGGTCACTGGGGCCCCAGCCGTATTCCTGAAAGGGGTAACTGAACTTGCACGCAGGCGCGCGGCCGCAAGTGAACGAGCGAGGATTCAGGACCCGTTTGTACCGAGTCCCGAACCCCGCCCTGCAACTCTGTGTCCCGGGTTGGCTTAGGAAGGCACTGGGAATTCGTTGTGCCGGTCCAGAATCACCTGGATCTTTTCCTCCGCGATCTGCAATTCGGAGGCAATGTCATTACCGCCAATCAGGACGTTGTCAAACATCGTCGCCAGATCCCCTAACGTCTCCAGGATGCCGACAAATATAGGAATCCACTGCACCGTATTGGCAGTCGACGCGAAGACTTCGCGCCGCTCATCGAAAGCGGCCCACTGCATACCCACGTCCGAGCGCGCCGGCAGCCAGTGGAATCGATTGGCATGCTCTAGGTAGAACTCTTCGTTCATCGAAAAATCGATTAAGGCCCAGGCATCGTCGGGCTGCCCCCCCTCTTTGAACATAAACCATCCACCGCCCCCGTCATAGTTGGCGTGAACGTTATGCTCGGGAAAGACCGGCCCCGGAATCATGCCAAAATCGAGATCCGGGGAGTACTTGTCGTAATTGCGGAGCACCCACTGACCGTGCATGGCCAGGCCCACCTTGCCTGCCGAAAAAGCATCGATCCCTTCGGCCAGACTGAGCCCTCTTGTAAAGGCGCCTGCCGCCTCATATCCTCCCTGGTCATCCATCACCTGTTTCAGGAAGGTCATGGCCTCTTCACCCTTGTCGGTGATGGTAACACGAGTCAAATCATCACTGACCATGTCACTTTCCATACACCAGATCAACGTCAGGAACATAAGGTGGACAGGCGGATTGCCAAACGTGGGAGTGAATCCAACTATATCCAGGCGACCCGCATCATCAAATTCAGTTATCTGGTTGGCCATCTGGTGTAAATCGTCCCAAGTCAGAGGCGGCGAGTCCGGGTCCAACCCAGCTTCCCCCATCACCGTCCTGTTGTAAAGGAGGGCGCGGGTATCTGTTGTATAGGGAACAATCCATTTCTTTCCCCACAGGATTGAATCCGCCTGCAGACGCTCCCAGATGTTGTCCCATGTGAAGTTCTTGGCTCCCTCAATATATTCGTCCAATACGACCAAGGCATCGCGCACAGCCAAATCCGCGCTTTGCCACCGACCCAAAAAGGACACCGGCGGCGGTGTGCCGGCCGCCAATGCAGCCATCGTCTTTGTGTTCGAGTCATATTCGCCAAGTTGCCAGACTGCCGTAACGCCCAACCCTGCTTCGTTGAACTTGTCCTGAATATTCACGGCGATTTCTTCCCAGGGAAACCAGAACACCACTTCAGGAATCTCGGCAGCCGGCGCCTCGGCCCCCCCTCCGTCAGACGTAGCTGCAGGCGCCGCACAGGCCGCTAGCGCAAGCCCGGCAGCGCTCATACCGGCTGTCTGTAGAAATCTGCGTCGATTGAAACTTTGTTGTGTTCCCATTTTGACCCTCCATGCTTAGTGTGAATTCCTGGCTGTCGGTACAAATCGGAAAACGGTCATCAACAGTTCAAAAAAATATAATTTCTATTTTACCTACTCTCTGCGCGTTTGCAAATGAAGAAAAAATGTATGTTATTTTGTTGAAAACTGCCAGTTACTCAGCCGCAACTGATTCGCAACTCTGAACGAGGCGAGCAAGAGTGCTCTCTCAACTCTCTACTCCTTTATGGGCGGTCGGGCCTTCGGCCCTCCCTTGTGCAGGGGCTGCGCCCCCGCAACGCCCCCCTCCAAAACCATCGCTCACCCGACCGTGTCTGCGCATTCCTGCAGTGCCGCTCCAGCAACGTGGCTGCCGCCAACCGAATACGCCATCAAAAAGCCTAACTGGCGGCGAAGATGAAGAGTTGGTCAAGGCACACACTGTATGCGGCTTGGCAGCTACGTTAGCTGTTAATACTGTGACACCTTGAAGGAACCCAACACCCTAGTATGGAAAGCGCCCGCTCCAGCTCCCCAAGCCGCTCCTGCGCTTACCCGTCCAAAATCCGTCGGAAAATGGACTGAATTGAATCCGAGTGTACTGCAGCGTCGATGGTACACTGAACGCGAGGAGGGATGCGATCCCTTGACCAGAATATGAACGGTACTTACAACTTTCGCGCCGCGGCACGCATCGCCCTGCCGTTTCTGCTGCTGCCCGCCGCTGTCTGGCTGGCGGTCACTGCACCCGAACCCCTGCCCGCGAACGTCTGGACGCAAGGTGTACTCTGGTCACTGCGCGCAATCTACGTTGCCGGAGCATACCTGGGCTGGCTGGCAGGGCGTCCCCGCTGGTTCTACCCATGGCTGGGATTCGCCGTGTACGCGGCGGTTGCCGCCTTGTTACAACTCACCATCGCCATCCTGTCATGGGGAGACTCTCGCTCCCTGTCCTGGCTTGGCGTCTTCCTCATCCCCCTGGCATTTGCGCCCTATTTCGTTGCCGCGATCTGGCTAGGCTGGCAGCGGTCGCAACGGCTTCTTGCCGCCTATACGGTTTTCCCTCATGCCGGCCTGACTATCCCTCTCTTTTCTCTTGCAATAGGAGAGATATCTGGTCGCGATTGGCAGGCGACGCTTCTTGCCGCGGCAGGAGCGGCTGCCGTTGCCGCTGTTTTCTGGAGCACTCCGCTAACCCAATGGCGCAAAGGAGAGAAATGGGAGCAAGCCGTACTACTCTTTGGCGGTGTCATACTCACCCAGACGCTCTTCCTGGTCGGCTACCCCTTTTTGGGGAATTTCGGGCAAAATCTGAGCGTTCTGCTACTTCTGCTCCCGCTTATCGTCCTGGGCTGGCTGATCCTCAGCGGACCGCTTCTGTTGCCGCCCTTGCTTCAGCGGCTTATTCGGCTGCCGAAAGTCGAACATACAATCGATTCCCTCTGGCAAAAGGCCCGGGGCATCTTTCCCAGCCTGTCCTCATTCTCAAGACAGGCGCGTAACGCGGAGAATTTCCCAAATCCTGTGAAGGATGGAGAACGTTCCCCCAAAGGAGAAACACCAATGAGTGAAGAGACAACCGCGCCGGTGGTTCCCGAGACGAGACCGCGAGCAGCGACCGACCTGGATCGATTCTACAAACTTTCAGTCGTGGTACTGGCTGCCTTGGCTGTAATCATCGTCGCGCTCTATGTGGGCAGGGCCGCCGTCTACAAAATCCACGAATTCGAACGCGGCCTCCACCTGCGCGGCGGCCGTTTCCTCGGCGTACAGATGCCCGGCTGGCACGCCCAGATTCCACTGGTCGATACAGTCATCATCGTCAAGGTAAACGAGCGTCTCGGCTACGTCGAGAGCATCCCCGCCATGACCTCCGACAATGTGACCATGGACGTCTCACTCCAGTACACCTACCGCGTGACCGATCCGGAACGTTTTGCCCTGGCAGTGGACGACCCGGAGCGCATCGTCTTCGAGTTCGTGCAAGGCAGGCTGCGGGATGTGATCAATACCAAGGCCATGGCAGGTGTAATCAACAAGCGCACTGAAATGAACCTTGAAATCATGCAGGAGCTGAAAGAAATGGGCGATCAATACGGTGTCGAGTTCATAACCGTCCAGATCCAGAATGCATCGCCCCCCGCCGAAGTGTTAGCCGCCATCAAGGATCGCATGGTGGCTTCGCAGCGCCAGGAGCAGGCCGAGGCCGAAGCCGCCCAGCAACGCACGGCCGCCGACGCTCTGTTTTACGCCGCACAAAAGGAGGCCGAGGCCGACGCCTACCGCATAACCACCACCGCCGCGGCCGAGGCTGAGCAGATTCAGCTCACCACCGAGGCGCAGCAACTGGCCGTCCGTGCCATCCTCAGCGAACTAGAGGGCAAGGGCGCATTGGCCGAAAAGTACATCGACTACCTTATCGCCGTGGAACTGAAGGAAAACAGCAAGTGGATTCTAGGCGCCGGCGCGGAACCCATCCTCGAACTGCGCACACCTCTAGAGGAGTAGCCCATGCGAAGAGTTCTGTTCCTGGCAGGCGCAGTTGTGCTGCTCGTGATGCTGCCGAGTACTGTTCAGCGGGCTCTGACCGTCTCGCACTCCCATAGCGAACTCCTCGCCAAACGCATCTACGCCTACCGTGACTGGCAGAGTACCGGTGTGCGAATCGATCAGGGAGACCTGGTCGCGATCGAAGCCCATGGGGAATGGCTCTACACGCCCGGAGAATACCACGGGCCGAAGGGACACCCTGTCTTTCCCGCGCCCAGCTTCTACCCGATTTCTGATGGTTCCGGCGGCGCGCTCATCGGCCGCATCGGCGAAAACGGGCCCCGTTTCGTCGTCGGCGCCGGCTTGAACAAGCAGGCACGCGAACACGGCATCCTCTACCTGCGCATCAACGACGATATACTCAGCGACAACGATGGCTGGGTCGCCGTCCACATCGATGTAACTGAAACCGAAGACTCACTGCCCTGAAACAATGTGCGTCCCGTGTAGAAACAAAAAGAGGAGTGAGAATCGCTCTCACTCCTCCACTCCTAACCTTCTACTGCTGCCTTTTCGCGTCTTACTCCTCGTCATCCCCGTAGCTATGTCCGGCCATTATCGCCCGCAACTCCGCCGCGCTTGAAGCCTTCTGCATCTGGCCGATGCGGTCGCCCTCATTCGCCAGCAGCTGCTTGACATTGCTCAGGACACTCTCCATCTTGTCGGCCGGGAACTTGCAGGCGCCGTTCTCATCCATATGCACAATTTCACCCGGAGAAACGTCCATGCCCCGTACATGCACCGGCACATTTACCGCCTGCACAGCCATCGCGCCATGCCCAGGCGTAACGCCGCTCAGCAGATACTGAAAACCCATCGGCCGGATCTCGTCTATGTCCCTCGATGGTCCGTTGGAGATGCAGCCGACACAGCCAAGCGCCTGCATCATAGCTGTCATATTGCCCCCTGCCAGTCCCACCTTCCCCGCAATCTCGGGCGGAAATTTCTGCTCCAACACCAAGATTGTCGGCTTGGGCGAAGCGTCCAGCGCCTCCAGCACATCCATGAAAGTGAGCCGCGAAAAATTCGGGTCCGGCAAGCCGAAGACGCAAGTCACCGCATACCCGGCGAGCGCCCCCAATTCCGGATACATGCAGCGGATGGTCTCGTCCGTGTACCAGTTTTCCGTCCAGGGGTTATACAGCCCCAGACAGAGGGGATCTTCAGGATAGGTGGCGACTACGTTGGTGATCGACGGCGTATCGACGGTCTTCAACTCTTCCAGAATCGCTTGTGGATTCATTCTGCCTTCCTTGCGTAGTGGGATGGGTTATGACGGGCTACCGTTTGGAATTATGAACGTTTATGAATTCGCAGATTCGTTCCATAGCCGGCTTCAATACATCCATTCCGGGCGCGTAACAGATGCGGATCGACCCTTCGCCGCCGTTGCCGAATGCATTGCCCGGGGCAACGGCCACATGCGTCTCGCGCAGCAGTTCCATCGCGAATTGAAATGAGTCTTCAATGCCATCAAGTTGCGGAAAGAGATAGAAGGCCCCCTCCGGCTCCGGCAGATTGACGCCAGAGACGCCGCGCAGCATCTCAGCACTGAAATCGCGCCGCTCCTGAAACTCCTCCACCATGGCCGCGATGTCATCCTCACCGTGGGCGATCGCCGCTTCGCCCCCCCGCTGTATCATGGTGGGAGCGTGCGAGACGATGAACTCGTTGAGCTGCGCCGCCTTCTGGATGAAGTCCGCCCTGCCCACCATCCAGCCAAGCCGCCAGCCCGTCATGCGATAGGTCTTGGAGAAAGAGTTGACGACGATTACCGCGTCCTCGCGTGAACACAGCTGCAGGATCGACGGCGCCAGCCGGCCCACACCTGCTGGTCCGTTCCGTTCGCTCTCGGCAGTGCCATGTGAGCCGTAGAAGATGCGTTCGTAAACCTCGTCCGTCAGCAGCCACAGCCCGTGTTGGCGGGCGAATTCCAAAAGCATTTTCTGTTCCGCGACCGTCGCTGTCCAGCCGAGCGGATTGGAGGGCGAAGCATACAGCAGCAGACGCGTACGCGGCGTCAGCGCTGCCTCGAGGGCTTCCCGGTCCGGCGTAAAGCGCTGCCCCGCACGGGCCATGGGCACTTCCACCGCGCGGCCGCCGAACATCTCCACCATCGCCGAGCCGTTAGGCCAGTTGGGGCTGAGCACGATCGCCTCATCGCCTGGATCTATGACACACTTGATGGCCAGGTTGAGCGCCTGCACACCACCCGAATTGACCTGTATCTCGGATGGATCGATGTCGACCTGATGCAGCTTTGCTATCTGTTGGATTATGGCGGCGCGCAGCGACGGCAGTCCCTGGTTGGCGCTGTAAAATGTCCAGCCCTCCTGCGCCGCCTGGTTCACCGCTTCAATCACATAAGGAGGTGTCGGCAAGGTTGATTCGCCGAACTGCAAGAACAACACATCCTCCATGCCGAAAGCCGCGTCCGCCAGCGCCCGAATGCGGGAGGCTGGGACGCGCTTGGCGGAGGGCGCGAAGGAAGGGGAAGGCATGGAGAGCGAAGAATTCCTTTCCGCATCTACGGAAACTGCGATGATCTATCGTCGAACTGCAGGTCAGTTCGAAACGCTCATCCCTGCAAAAGGGCGCGCGCGATCTCTTGCCACTCCTGCGGCAGGGAAGCGCTGCTGGCCGGCTTCTGGGCGCGGCCATACCAGTGGTTGGCGTTGGGCAGATCGCCCTCAACTCGGTGCAGATAGGCATGCACCCAAGCGGAACCGTTCAGGTCCGGTTGCCCTTGCAGTGCGTCATGCGCGCCATCCCAATCGTTGCCGGCCTCCAACCACAAGGCGCGCAACGGCGCGCTCATCTTGGCGGGCGGTGCGTCGTCAGTCAGACTGGCTCTGAATTCATCAAACGTCATTGTTCGCTCCTCTCCTGGACTTCTGCTTGTCTAAACAGAGTGCGCAGCCTCTACTCCGGTACGACTGCGATGCAATCGACTTCGATCAGGATGTTCGGCAACTGGCAGCCGACGGTCGTGCGGGCCGGATACGGCTTGGTAACATACTGCTGGTAAACTTCGTTCATTTCGGCAAAATCGCTCAAGTCGGCAAGAAAGACACCGACCTTGGTAACGTGTTCCCACGAAGTGCCGGCGGCCTCCAGCAGAATTGTCAGATTATCGAATACACGCGTCGCCTGCTCGCGGAACCCGCCCTCAACGCGTTGCCCCGTGGCCGGATCCAGCGGCCCCTGCCCGGCAATGTAAGCAACCGGCCCGTCGGCCACGATTCCCTGGGAATAGATTCCCGCCGGCGGCGCACCCTTCTCCGTGTACACTTCTTTCCGCATTTGTACTGTCTCCCGTTGCTTCTTTGGTAAGGGAATAGCGAATGAGTCTAATGTCTGTGTCTGCCAATGTATCTTGAAAAACTACTACCGAATTAACCTATTATATTCGGCGTGAGTACCAATCCAGAACCAGACAAGCCCTTCCTCACTCTCGACTGCTACGGCGCGATACTTGAGGCCAACTCGTGCGGACCAGAACCGACCGACCTTCTTCAATCTCAAAGAAGGATGTCTCGAATTCCGC
This sequence comes from Caldilineaceae bacterium, assembly GCA_965116395.1. Lineage (GTDB taxonomy): Bacteria > Chloroflexota > Anaerolineae > Caldilineales > Caldilineaceae > Bin5. The sequence continues at coordinate 594,755 of OZ220684.1, read as the reverse complement.
TTCAGCAGTTCGAAATCTCGGTCTGCCAACCTCTGAACGTCTTGTGGCAGTTTTCGGTAATTTTGCCAGAAGGAAGGGTTTGCGAAGTGTCTTAGAGTTCTTTGCAATTCCCTGTCCGCAAATCGGCAATCGCCTGTTCGGCAAGGTGGTCAAGTTTCCCGGACTTAACATCAATCTCAAACTGCTCATCCCACATTTTCGCTTCAAACTCCTCAAACCATTCTCTGAAACGAGCTAATTCCTGCGACGAGAGTCGGGAAACGGCTGCTTGAAGTTCCTCAACAGTTCTGGTGTTCATTTTCTCGCCCTTGAATAGAAGAGCTTCACGACTATTCTTTGAAAATATATAGCTCTCTCTTGTTCGAAAGTGTAACATCGTTACAGTCCAGAACTATTCGACTTGGGTTGCGCCTTCTGAATCCTCGGCGACCACTGGCTCTTGATATAGGCCAACACCGCCCAAATTTCAGTATCGTCAAGCTGATCTTCGAAACCGATCATGGTGCTTTTGTATCCCATGCCAACAAAAGCTTCCGTCCCTATCTTGGTAATCTCAAATAGCTGCTCGTCGGGGTGATGCCACGTGTGACCAGTCTCATCGTGCGGAGGGGCCGGGAGATATCCGTTCTCATCCCGTGCCTTCCAATTGGCCTGCCCCTCAAGCTCCGCTCCGTGGCAGGAGGCGCAATACTGCTGATAGAGAATCTCTCCCAGCGCCACCAATTGCGTGTTGGAAGCGTCCGCCCCCTCCACGGGCCCTTCGACCTCAGGAAGACTGACTTCGGTCGGCGCTACCGTAGCCTCCTCGGTAGCAGCTTCGCTCGGCAACGCTTGGCCGCCCCCTTCATTCCCAGCCGGCCCGCAGCTCAAAAGGGAAAACGCCGCCGCCAGGATCAGGAACGACAAGATTCCGTGTTTCATTCTCTAGTCCTTTAGCGACGCCCGCAAGAGCTGCAGCCAGTTCCCATGACAGATCGCCGCGATATCGTCTTCCGCGTAACCGTTGCCGCGCAGCAACTCCGGGATCCGCTGCAGATCCGCGATCGTGTCCAGGTCTGCCGGCGACTGCTCGCGACCAAAACCGCCGTCAAGATCGGTCCCAATGGCGATGTTGTTGGCATTGCCCGCCAACTCGCATATGTGATCGATGTGGGGCACCATATCTGCCAGCATAATATCGTAGTTCCACTCCTGGCCGGCCCGCCACTTTGTCGACATCATCCAAACGTCCATCGCCATGCCGACGACCCCGCCGCGTTCGATGATCGCACGCAGCTGCTCGTCGCTGAACTGTCGCTGGTGCGGGACGATCGCCCGGCAATTGTTGTGGCTGGCCAGCACCGGGCCATTGTAGATCTCCAGCGCCTGCCAGAACGATTCATCTGATAAATGCGTCAGGTCCAGTATGATTCCCAGGCGCTCCATCTCCTGCAGCAGCGCCGGCCCCATCTCACCCAATCCGAGTTCAGTACCCGTGCCGCCGGCATAGCGGTTGGGGCCGTAGTGGGACGGACCGATCGCCCGCAGCCCCGCATCATACCAGAACTCAACATGCTCCGGAGTCAGGATCGGGTCCGCGCCCTCCATCGACAGCACAAAGCCCAATGGAGGCTCCTCGCCGCCCGTATCCTCCCAGGCCGTCCATTCACTCCAGTGATCATCCAACTGGGTCCCGGAAGTGATGATGCGCACGAGCCCCAGGTCCTCCAGCCCTCTGTAATAGGCAAGATGACCCTGCGCCATCGCGCTGGCCTGGGTCGGGTGATCGTAGTCGATATTTGGCGTCGGGCGTCCCGTCGAACGGGCGATAGCAGTCGCGAAGCTAAGAGCCACCCGGCCCTTGCGCATCTCCGGAAACGCGACCGTGCCGTAACCCTGTCCCTTGCCGCTGTTCTTCTGTTCAGTCGCGCGAATCGTATAGACCGAACGCGTCAGATCCCGGTTGCCCTGCAGCGCGTTCATTGCCAGATCGAGGTGGGCGTCGATGAGAAGCATGGAGTACTCCAGACTGTGCGGTTGTCTGAACGAATGCTGATGATTCAGAAAAGGAGTGAGGACCATTCATGTGGCTGCATGCCTTGACTGACGCGGTCGCTCTCCTGTTTCGAGGGCGTCCGAATGCGCTCGGTCGGGGCGCGCAATGGCGTTTGAAGGAAGGAAAGCCGCCGCCGACACGCATGACAGAGCCGTCTCTGACGGCCTCGTCACACATTTCGGCGGGACATTGCGAGTTGTGCTGCAACTTCGTTACATGGCCGGAATCTGCAGCTGCCGTTCGACGTCCAAGCTGGCGCGGTCCACTACGACGACACCGTCCTCACCGCCAGCGTAGATACGGCCGTCTACCTCCAGCAAACAGAGGGCGGCGCTGCTGCCGTCCACCGCAGACCAGGCCGCGCCGTCATGCGAACACCACAACTGCGTGTCATCACTCAATAGCCAGTTGACCTGAAGGTCGCCTGCAGCCGGTGACGAACTCTTCGAACCGTCTGTCAGCGCGATCAGCGAGTTCACCTGCTCGGGCGCGCCTTCCACCACTGAGAACGAGCGGCCGCCGTCTGTCGATCGCCAGAGGCCGTCGGTCTCTGTGCCTGCCAGCACAAGCCCGCTGCAATGCACGTCTGGCGCGATCGCCACAGTCTGGTAGGCGGCATCAGCGGATTCACTGCGCTTCCACCCCAGCCCCGCATTGGGTGAACGATAGATGCCTTCCTCCGTTCCGGCAAAGACTACCTGCCAGCGCGGCCACGCGTTTTCGTCCATTGGCGGCGCCCACGCCAGCGTCAGAACCGTCAGGTTACGCAGTCCGAAGTTGCTGGGCATCCAGCGCAATCCTCGATCGCGGCTGCGAAGCACGCCGTCCCCTTCGCTGCCTGCCAGTATCAGGCCGGTATCGTCGTAGTCAGGTGCCGAAGCAAACGTCAGCACAGCCGAATCCGTGCCCTCTTGCCAGGCCGCCTGCCACTGTTCAGCGGTCTCCAGAAGATAGGCCACGCCAAACGGAGCGCCGCCGGTAAAGATGCGGTCTCCAAGCGAGCAGGCCGTCGTCAGCCTTTCTTGCGGTTGGGGCGTAGGCGTCAGTTCTTCCTCGCCAACGGCGAAAAGTCCATAGGGGCCGGCAGCCCAAATGCTGCCTTCATATTCAGAAAGGGAAAGAATTATCGACATCGTTTACGGTTCCATACTCTGTGTGGGATCGCGGTGGAAAACGATTGTGTTTGTGCCCAAGGCCATCAGAGCGCCGCTGACTGCTGTTTCCAGTACCGCGGTCTGCACGCCGGTAACATCCACCAAGCCTGTTTCGCGTGCATTGACAATCTCTTTGCGGACGACATCATAGGCATAGGCCGGCCCGGCCTCTTCCAGGCGAAGAGCAGCTACCGAGGGAGATTCGATGCCCGCGTTCTTGACTATCTGCAGGAAAGGCGCATCCAGGGCATCGTTCAAAACCTTGACGCCAAACTTCTCCTCACCCTCCAGCTCCAGTTCGTCCAGCGCCTTGCGCGCGTGGATAAAGGCCGCGCCGCCGCCTGGTACAACGCCGGTCCTGTGGGCTTGAGAAACTGCGGTAAGCGCCCGCTCCGACAGATTAGACAGAATCTCGCGCTCTTGCTTGAGGTTGGTGCCTACTTTCAGCACACCCATGCCGCCGGTGAGCGCTGCCAGCCGGTTGATGATGTCCGTGCGTTCCTCATCATCCACCCGCAGCCCTTCAAGCCGGTTCCGAAGCTGTTCGACTGTCTCCTGTACCGCTGCCGAGCGACTCTGATAGGGCTGCAACTGCATCGTCTTGCGGTCAACCTGCACCCGCATCGCTTCGCCCAAATCATCCTCTTTGGCCTTGGCGGCGTAGGCGTAATAGTTACGCCCAAGAATGGTCGCCCCCGTGAGCGTCGTCAAATCGTGGAAGGCCATCCTCCGCGGATCGCCTATCTCTTTCAACTGGATGCCGAGAATCGAAATCTTCTTCTTTTCTTCCGTCTGGTTGCGCACGATTACATGGAGCGCCTCTTCCTTGAAATGGGAGGCGATTATCACAAGTGACTTCTTGCCCATCTTTATCGCCGCCTCAATCAAAGCCACTGTCTCTGCCGCCTCCGATAGCGTGTCATCAACCAGCGCAATTGTGGAATCCCCATAAATGGCCCATTTGCGAATCGGGTCAGTGTAGAGATGGAAGCTCGCAATTTCGGCCTTGTAATTGGCGCCGGCGTGGTACTCGCGTGCCAGGTAGGGAGCCACAAACTTCTCCACCGAGACGCGCGCGTCCGGGCCGAGCAGATAGCTCAATTCACCAATTGTAGCGGCCAGATTGCGGTCTTTCACTACCGTCATGGCAACCAGGGCAAGGTCGTCCTCAGTTTCAACGGGGTACGCCGTATCCTTCAGGCCCTGGCGTACCGCTGCAGTGGCGGCCTGCAGGCCGATCTCAAGATCACGGAAATTGATGCCTGCCGTCAACATCTTCAACGCCTGGAGGTAAATCTCTCGGGTCAGAAGAGCCGTAGCTGTACCGCCGTCCCCGACCTGCCCGGCGATTCGCCAGACAATGTGACGCATCAGCATCGCGCCGACATCCACCTTGGGATCCCCCAGGCTGAGAATGCGACGGACAGCCGTTGCCGCGTCATCCAGCAGTTCCGGACCACGCGTGCCGTCTCGTTCATGCACCACATGCCCGCCGACCGGGCCGAGGGTCGGCGCCAGCAAATCGGCGATACTGTTGATGCCACTGCTCAGGCTCTCGTGGGTCTCTTCCGGGCCGGCGACCGCGGCCCTGTAATTTTTTATGCGTTCCAACTTTACACCTCGATTATCTGCCATCTGGTTTGGCTGATTGTTCGGCTTGTCTCTCTATTTCACCTGCGTCCATCGATATCGAATTTATGACCACAAATGGGCGTATTTCAGCCCGGTACCGGTGTTGAACAATACCACCGTTTCATCCCCTTGCAGCCAGCCCGACTCTAGCAGCCGGACCTGACCCGCAAGCGTTGCCGCGCCCTCAGGGGCGGGGAAGACGCCGGTATGTTTCCCCATCTGTCTGGCGCAGCGCAGCATCTCTTCGTCTGTTACCGCAATCGCGGCGCCGTCGCTCTCCCGCACTGCCTCCAGAATCAGAAAATCACCGACCGCTGCCGGGACGCGCAGGCCATCGGCCACCGTCTTCGCCCCCTGCCACGCTTCGGCAAACTCTTCGCCCTGCTCGAACGCACGCACCATCGGCGCACAGCCGCTGCTCTGAACACTGACCATGCGCGGCCGCTCGCGGCCGACCAGGCCCATCTCTTCCATCTCGTCAAACGCCTTCCACATCCCCACCAACCCGGTGCCCCCGCCGGTCGGGTAGATGATCACATCGGGCATTCGCCAGCCGAGCTGCTCAACCACCTCATAGCCCAATGTCTTCTTGCCCTCAATTCGGTAAGGCTCCTTGAGCGTGCTTACATCGAACCAGCCGAACTCTTCGACCTTCTCCCGCACCCTGGCTCCGCAGTCGGTGATCAGACCATCAACAAGCGTGACCTCTGCCCCCAGATTGCTGCATTCCACCCGGAATGCGTCAGGTACGTCCTCCGGCATATAAACGTGGGCCGGCAGACCTGCTTTTGCGGCATACGCGCTCATTGCTCCCGCCGCATTCCCAGCGCTTGGAATCGCCAGCTCCGCCGCGCCCAACTCAAATGCGCGGCCAACTGCCATCACCAGCCCTCTGGCCTTGAAGCTGCCGGTGGGGTTCAGTGACTCATCCTTTATCAGCGTATGCGGGCAACCGATTTCGTTGCCCAAATCCTCCGCGCAGATCAGGGGCGTCCAACCTTCTCCCAACTTCAGTTGCGCCTTCCTTGTCCGGACCGGAAGCACTTCCTCGTATCGCCACAGAGACGGTTCTCGCTCCTGCATCGACGCACGCGTCAGCGTTCTCGCCGCTTTTGCGAGATCGTATCGCGCCAGCAACGGCTTTTCGCAGGCCCGGCACAGGTTTATCAACTGATCTGCTTCGTACTCCTCACCACATCTGCTGCAGGAAAGATGGGTGAGCGTCGAACTGGTTGTTGTCATACGCTTTGTCCGGTTAATGGATTCTGTCCGGCGCCAGTACGGAGAGCATCGCATGCTGTCGCTTTTTGACATATGGAAAGAGGCAGAGGCACAGGGGAGCCAACTGCCTGCTCAATTGTACTTCGCTTCCCTCTGGTTAGCAAAATTTACCACCATTAATTCAGTTCATTCGATGACCATGATGAAGGACCTGCCAGCCCACGTTGGCAACTTTGCCACCAACGGACAATCTCAAGCCATTACTGCCAGCGACAAGGCCGCAGGCGACCGCGAAAAGGATCGGGATCCGTCTCACAGCAGCCCTCTAAACAGAGACGAGAATCGGGTCCCAAAGGTTCGCTTCCTTTCACATAGCAGTTGATCAAACTTGACAACCCCTTCGCAGTAACCGACATTTTCTCCTTGGGCGTCGACCGGTTTCGAAAAATTTCCTTTGTCGAAACTTTCTCTAGGCGCATCCGTATATACTGTTGAGGCAAAATAATGCAAACAATGGTAGAGACGCGCAACCTGCGAAAAACCTATAGCCGCGCCGACGGCTCCACCATAGAAGCCGTCAAAGGCGTGGACCTCGAAATCCGCCAAGGCGAAATCTTCAGCCTGCTCGGCCCCAACGGCGCCGGCAAAACCACCACCATCTCCATGATCAGCGGCCTGGTGACGCCAACCGAAGGGGACGCAACAATCGGCGGCTTTTCAATCACCAGGCAGTCGATGGAGGCCAAGCGCCTGATGGGATTCGTTCCCCAGGAGATCGCCCTCTATCCCGAACTCAGCGCCCGGCAAAACCTCACCTTCTTTGGTAGAATGTACGGCCTGGGCGGAAAAGCGCTCAGCCGCCGCGTCGATGAACTGCTCGAATTCGTAGACCTGGCCGACCGCCAGAAAGATCGCATCGACACCTTTTCAGGCGGCATGAAGCGCCGCATCAATCTCGCAGCCGGTCTCCTGAACAGCCCCCCGCTCATCTACATGGACGAGCCTACCGTCGGCATCGATCCCCAGAGCCGTCGCCGCATCCTTGACACCGTCAAAACGCTGCGCGACGAACAGGGCATGACCGTCCTCTACACCACCCACCTGATGGAAGAGGCCGAGGAGCTGAGCGACCGCGTCGGCATCATGGATCACGGCGAGATCATCGCCATGGGGACCCAGGCCGAACTGACCCAGCAGGTGGGTGAAGAGGACCGGCTGGAATTCACGACAGGCGCACAGGAAGTAGCTGAAGCCTTGGTCGAACGTATTCAACAGGAGACCGCGGGCGTTACGCGTACCCTTTACAACCCGCCCGAGCAGATCAGCGACGACAGCAGTGAGTCTACAACTGCCCGTCTGACGATCTTCGCCAAAAGGGGCCGCACCGCACTCCCTCAGATTATACAGAACCTCGACGCTGCAGGCGTCGAAATCCAATCCGTAGCTGTGCGCGAGCCAGACCTTGAAGCGGTATTCCTGGCACTGACAGGCCGCGCACTGAGAGACTAACTCCCGTCTACGTCCTCTCGGGCCTGCCCTTCGGCGGGACACCCGTAACGCGGCCGCCCGAGACCAACGCACCTACCATCCGCCACTGACCGCCTTTTCTGATGCGAAAGATTCTCGCCTTCGCCTCTAAAGAAATATACACAACCTTTCGCGATCGCAACCTGATGCTTCTCATGTTCGCGACGCCGTTGGTGCTGTCCACCATTATCGGGCTGGCCTTCGGCGGCATCGGCGACTCCGAACTCCCTGACTTCGCCGACATCCCGGTCGCTGTAGTCAATCTCGATGAAGGCGTCGACCTGCAGGAGGTCATCAGTCTGCCGGACCAGATTGCCAACCTAGACGCGCTACCCTTCGATCCCGACGATCTCGCCCTGATCTTCAACCAGGCCGGTATCGGCCCCGACCAGCTCGTGCAGGACGGCGCCCCGCTCAACTTCGGCGATCAACTGGCCGCCATACTGTTGTCTCAACCGGTCGAAGGCGCCGGTACAACCGCGACCCAAGGGTTCGATCTGACCGAGATTGGATGCAGCCTGCTCGAGGAATCGGATGCAGCCGGCGCCGCCTCTCTCGCGGCGGGAGGGAACTTGGACGATCTGCTGGATGCCACCGCGCTTGACAATGCCGACCAGGCGCGCGCCGCCGTCGACAACGGCGAATTCGCCGCCGCGGTCATCATCCCGCCCGGCTTCAGCCGCAGAATAATGCCCCAATTTGCCTTCGACGAAGACCTCAGAATCCGCACCCAGGTCCCAGACGAAGACGGAGCCGTCGAGGTGTACGCCAACAACGGTCGGCCGATTTCTGTACGCATTCTTCACAGCGTCGTCGCCGGAATCGTGAATCAGTTTGTGCGCGTCGGCGTTGCCCTTGGCGCAACCCTGGAAACATCTGCAAATTCGCTGGCCGCAAGTATCGGCCGCGGAGAAATCAATCTGGCTACAGTTGACCTGTCCGCGCCCGCGGCCGCCCTGCAAGACCTGGATGCCACCGCTCTCGAGCCCCTCGGCTGTCTGATCACGCCCGGTGCCAACAACATCACCGTCGCCCACCCGCCGCTGGAGGCCATTCAGGAGGCGCCTCGCTTTGCCCGCACTATCGTCCCAATTGGCGCGTCGCAGGCGGTCTTCTTTGCCCTCTTCACCGGCGTCTTTGGCATCCAATCCCTCTATGAAGAGCGCAAATACTGGACCCTTCAACGCCTGATCGTTTCACCCACTCCGAAAGTATTCCTGCTGATAGGCAAACTCCTGGGAAACCTGGTCACCGTCTTTCTGCAGATACTGATTCTCCTGGCCGCCCTGACCCTGATCGCCTCCGTCGTCATCGGCGAACCCACATTTATTTGGGGAGCCAACATTGCTGCCATCGTCGTTGTGACCCTGGCGCTGGCACTGTGCGTATCGGGCCTGGGCGTATTTGTCGTGGGTCTGGCAAAGACGCCAGAGCAGGTAAATCTGTTCGGACCGATGATAAACATTACTCTGGCCGTCGTGGGCGGTTCCTTCGGTTTCGCCCTTCCCGAACAGGCCGCCAGATTCTCGCTCATCTACTGGGGCGTGGACGCATTCACGCAACTGGCCAATGCCCAGACCGACATCACGGTCAACCTGCTTGCGCTCTTTGCTCAGGGCATCGTGCTCTTCCTGCTGGGAGCATGGCTCTTCAAGCGCCGCATAGACCTATGACTTTCCGCATGAAACACGACCGATGCTAACCAAACAAACCACTGCGGCAATCAGCCTTTAGCAATGCGATCAATCCTGACCATTGTCCTCAACGATCTGAACATCTTCTTCTCGCAACGGGGCAACCTTGTCGGCCTGCTCGTCATCCCCGTACTCCTCACGCTTGTAGTCGGTTGGAGTATCGGCCAGATAGGCGGCGGTGGTCCGACCCAACTGCGAGTCGATCTGATCGATCATGACCAGACCGAACTGTCCGCCGAACTGACAGATCAGCTGCGCGCCGCAAACGACGCCCTCGTGCTGTGTCCGCTGGACAATGACGCCGACGACTTCTGCCGGCTCGGAGGCGAATCTCTGCAGCTGGAGAGCGCAATCGAACGCGCCCGGTCAGGCAGAACCAGCGCGCTTATCGTCATCCCCGCCGGCTATGCCGCCGCCCTGGAGGGATTCGAGCGAATAAACATCGACTACTATTCGCTGTCCGACCCTCTCCTGCCAAGCCCAGTTCTGCAAAGCTTGAACGCGGTCCTGCAGCGCGCGGGCAGCGCCTCAATAACAACCGGTGTCGCCGGCGCCCTGCTGGACAACCTGACAGCGGCCATTGAGCTGCCTCCTCTCGACAAAGAAACGCGCGATGGCTTCCTGCGCACCCTCTATCTGCGGTCGCAAGAGATGCTGACAGAGCAGCCGGCCCCCGTCCGCTTCCGGGTAGCCGACGCCGACAGCGACAGTGAAGACGGCTCCGCTAACGGCTTCAACCAGTCCGGGCCAGGGATGGGTTCCCTGTACGTCATGTTCACGGTCCTGGGCGGCATGGCCGTCCTCCTGCGCGAGCGCCGCCAGTGGACCCTCCAGCGCCTGATGGCCCTCCCGCTTTCTCGTGCCCAGATCCTCGCCGCCAAAATCGGCGTCTACTTTACCCTCGGCATGATTCAGTACTTCATCGTTTTCGCCGTCGGCGCAGCCGCCGGCATGGACTTCGGCAGCGACCCCCCCGCCCTGCTCGCAGTCATGGCAGCCTTCGTACTCTGCATCACCGCCCTCACCTTTGCCCTGGCACCGTGGATAAAGAGCGAAGGCCAGGCCAGGGGCCTTGTCCTCCTCCTGTCGCTGTCGCTCGCCCCCTTGGGCGGGGCCTGGTGGCCGCTCGAAATCGTGCCCGAATTCATGCGGACGCTCGGCCATCTTTCGCCCGTCGCCTGGGCTATGGGCGCCTTCCAGGATCTCATCTGGTACAACGGCGGCTTCGGCGACGTTCTGCCGGAAATAGGTGTCCTTCTGGCCGCCGCCGCCGTGCTGTTCATCTTCGGCATTCGCAGCTTCAAGTACGAGTGACCCTCCAAACATCCCCGTGGTTCTGGAAGAAAGATGAGATTGTAAGGGTCCGATAGTCGAACGCGCCGACAGGCCTGAAGACTGGAACTGGCTTTACATTCCTGTCAGCGACAAGCACTGAGGAAAGAAGCAGCGGGAGTGGGTTCGGGTGCGACGAATTTCTGTTTCTCTGCTATCATTGCGTTAACCTCTCTCTCGCAACCGTTCAGGTAGGGAGCAAAAGTAAATGACGACATTAGAGAGAATCAGAGAATTGATTCCAGATATAACAGCAGCAGAGAAAGCTGAATTGCTTCAGTGGATTGTTCGGGACATCGGTAGCGCGTTTCCTGGCATAGAAAGTAATCCGGGAGTCATGGGGGGAGATCCATGTATTGTGCGCACGCGTATCCCTGTGTGGCTCTTGGCGCAAGCCAGAATTCTTGGCAGTAGTGAAGCGGATATACTCAGGGCATATCCAACCCTTCGTGCCGAGGACTTAACCAATGCCTGGGCATACTTTCGAGCCAATAGAGATGAAATCGAACGGCAGATCGAAGAAAATGAGGCGGCATAGGAGTGGCTCGCTTGTACGCCGACGAGAACTTTCCCTTGCCCGTCGTTGAAGGACTGCGAACATTGGGGCATGACGTTTTGACAATTCAAGAAGACGGCAAGGCCAATCGCCGTGTTCCTGATGAAGACGTATTCTCAGTTGCGATTGCTGATAGGCGGGCGGTATTAACCATGAATCATAGGCATTTCGTTCGGTTACATTTGGAATCATCAAGTCACTTCGGCATTGTCACTTGCACCTTTGATCCGGACTTTGAAAGGCAGGCAAGACGAGTCCATGAGACCATAGAAGAGTACGAAACATTGGACGGTGAGTTGATTCGAGCAAAACGGCGTGCATCATAAGTGGTGTTGCTTTTCTCGCTTGGTGCTCCTTAGGGTTAACTAGTGGACTGTGACATTGACTAGGGCTGACACGCCCTTGTCAACTCTGCAAAAACGCTCTATCAGTGAGACTTTATCCAACGAACTGCTGCCCATATGTAGCTAAAGTTCCTCATTTACGCGCTCTACTCCACCATGCCTCATCCTCGCGAAAGTGCTGATCGACCTCAAGAATCGCTAGACACCACCGGCCAGCCGCCCAGCATGTACGCCGCCGCCGGCGTCGACATCGAAGCCGGCAACCGCGCCGTCGACCTCATGAAGGCCGCCGTCCGCTCGACCTTCACGCCCAACGTACTTGCCGACGTCGGCAGCTTCGGCGGCCTCTTCGCCCTTACCGATCTGCCCACGCAGCCCCTGCTTGTCGCCTCCACCGACGGCGTAGGCACCAAAGTCAAGCTCGCCTCGCAGCACGGCCGCTGGCAGGCAATCGGACAAGACATCGTCAACCACTGCCTCAACGACATCCTTGCGCAGGGCGCGCGCCCTCTGTTTTTCCTCGACTATATCGCCGCCGACAAGCTCGTGCCTGAAAACGTGGCAGCCATCGTGCTGGGAATGGCCGACGCCTGCCGCGCCGCAGGCTGCGCCCTCCTCGGCGGCGAAACAGCCGAAATGCCCGGCGTCTACACACCCGGCTCATGCGACGTCGCCGGAACCATCGTCGGCTTGGTTGACCGGGACGCCCTCCTTCCCCGCCCGCAAGCCATGCAACCGGGCGATCTGCTCTTGGGTCTGCCCAGCAGCGGCCCCCACACCAACGGTTATTCTCTCATTCGCCGCATCGTCTCCACCCAGGATCCGCAGCAGCCTCTGCAGGATGGCGAAGTGCTTATCGACGCGCTTCTCGCGCCCCATCGCTCCTATCTGCCTGCCGTGCACGCCCTTGAGGAGTCCGGCATCATAATCAAAGGGCTGGCCCACATTACCGGCGGCGGCCTCGTAGATAATCTGCCGCGCATACTACCGTCCGGACTGCGCGCTCGCATAGACCGCAACAGCTGGGACCTACCGTTACTCTTTCGCCGCCTGCTGATCTGGAGCGGTATGGAACGCGACGAATCCTACCGTGTTTTCAACATGGGGATCGGCATGGTGGTCGTCATCGCCGCCGAGCAAGCGAGTGCCGCCCAGAGCGCGCTGCCCAATGCTGTCTTTATCGGCGCGTTGGCAGGCAGCGACCGGGCCGAACCTGATGTGGAACTACTGGGATGATGCACCAACAGGAGAGCCGCTAGCCTGTTGCTCCCCGTCTCCGGCTTCTGCAACTGTAGCAGTCAGAGAAAAGCAACAGATGCAAACTGTATTCATTCACAGTCGCCTAAGGCATGAGGCGGGTCTGGAAGCAACTACATCAGGAAGCCGGAAGGAGACTCCATGGCCACCGAACTCGTCCAACTGTCGTTCAACGGTCCCATCGCGACTATCGTACTCAACCGCGCGGCCAAACTTAATGCGCTTAATGCAGAGATGCTGGAGGCGCTGGAAACCTATGCCGATGAACTGGACCGCAACCAGGAAGTGCGGGTCGTGCTCCTTGCCGGGACGGGCAAGGCATTCTGCGTAGGTGCCGACATTTACGAATGGAGCGACCTGTCGCCCCTCGAAATGGGACGGCGCTGGATCCGCGATGGTCACCGCATCTTCGCCCGCTATGCAAGGCTGCCCCAACCGGTCATCGCCATCCTCAACGGCTACACGTTCGGCGGTGGACTGGAACTGGCGTTGGCTGCAGACCTGCGTCTGGCCGCTGAAGGGGTACAGCTCTCGTTCCCGGAGGTCAAGCTGGGCATCATTCCCGGCTGGGGCGGTACCCAACGCCTGGCACAGCTAATAGGGCCGAGCCGGGCCAAGCAAATGATTTTCAGCGGCGAACGCGTGGCCGCGGAGCAGGCGGAGACCTGGGGACTGGTGAACGAAGTTGTGCCGCCAGAAAAACTTGCCGAGCAAGCCCTCGAGCTCGCCAGAACGATAGCGGCCAACGGCCCGGTCGCCGTCCAGCTGACCAAGCAACTGATCGACGCAGCCTTCCCGGCCAGTGGCGACAGCGGCGTCGTCCTCGAGACCCTCGCCGGCAGCCTCGCCTCCTACACCGCCGACGCGCAGGAAGGCGTCTCCGCCTTCCGCCAGCGCCGCCAGCCGCAGTTCAGCGGGCGCTAGATAAGAAAGGTATGTCACTCAGAAGGACCTAAGCAACGCCTCGACCGCGTTACTCCTCCTCAATCACCTCGCCGCAATGAGGGCACACTGTCCGGCCGTTCCCGGCCTTGCCCAACTCCTCCATGAATCCCGATCCCAGGATGCCCGCCGGCAGCGCGAACAACCCAATGCCAACGATCGCGATAATCCCGGCCAGCAGTCGCCCCGCCGCCGTCACTGGAAACACGTCGCCGTAGCCAACGGTCGTCAGCGTAATGATGCTCCACCACATTGCCTTGGGTATGCTGGCGAACTCCTCCGGTTGCGCCTGATGTTCAGCAAAAAACATCATCGAAGAAGTCATAACAAGCAGCAAAAAGAGTACCGACACCACCGCAACAAGCTCGCTTCGGCTCGTATACAGCACTCGGCCCAAAGTGCGCAGACTGGAAAAGTAACGGCCCAGCCGAACCATGCGGGCAAGCAGACGCACAACCCGCAGGAAGCGCAGGTCCAGCCCGTGCAGATTGAAAAAGAACACACCGTATACCGGCAATACTGCCAGCAAGTCAATCAGCGCCAGGGGAGAGGCAACAAACTTCAGCCGGCCCTTTACAGGATGGGCATATTTCGGATTCTCCGTGCACGACCAGACCCGCAGCAGATACTCTACCGTGAAGATTACGACCGAAATTACCTCAAAAAGGTCGAAAGCACGCGGAGCTATCTGGTAAGTCTCCTCCACAGTCCCCACAATTAGAGCGACGACATTGAGAGCTATCAGCGTGATCAGGAAGACATCGAAGATCTCGCTGACGCGATTGCCAGGCGCAGCCTCCTCGATTATTTCGTAGACTGTCTTCTTAATTGATTTCATCTGAATACAAAGTGGGAGTGCGAACGCATATGAACATTGCCATCAGGATCTTCCGCACGGGCTTGATCATCAGATCGAGGGCTTCTCGACCGCCCTACCGATACTACCAAACACTCAATCCCCTTCGGGACCTTGAATAGGCAGCCTTGATTACCTGATCTATTTCGGGGAGCGTGTTCTCAAAAAATACTTCGGGGATCAGCAAAGGCTTAGGCGTATGGCCAAAGGGGTAGCGGACGCATTTTTCGCGGCGTGGCTGGGAAAAAGACTTCCATTGTACCGTCCACGGACACCGGCGCTCCGTTGCTCTGCGACTGTCAAACGCGTCAATTATGAAGTGGGCGAGGAGGGACTCGAACCCCCGACCTCACGGATGTGAACCGTGCGCTCTAACCAGCTGAGCTACTCGCCCTGGAGAGGTGTACTGTGAAGAGTTGGCGGCTGCCAAAGCACCGCCGAGTATAGCATCGACCCTATATTTTGCAAATTCGAGCCAATACAGCAAAATTACGTCACGAGACAAGAATGATCTGCCGCGTCCCTAAAGGCTAACCGCTCAAAACTGGTACGAAACTACCCATGCCCCGTTTCTATCGCCGCAACCGACTGCTCTATCGCACATTCTTCGTGCTGGTTATCGGCGCCGGCCTCGTCGGCTGGTCTTACGCTGCGAGCAACTGGCAGCCGGACCCGTCCGCACTGGAGCTGGATTCGCTTACCGGCGGCGCCGACTGGATCGATATCGTCGCCGGTCTGATCGAGGACGCCATCCAGATTTTCCAGGAAATCACCGGCTAGTCTTCGCCCCGCCCAAACTTACAACAGAATCCTACTATTCCTGCCCTTCCGGCGCGTGGACGCATACTTGCTCGTCTTGGGCATTCAGATACCGGCACAGTTCAATGTAGGCGGGCCGGAACGTAGGCGGGCCGCAACAAGGGCTTGGCTCCATAATTCCCCACCAGAACTGCTCTTCATCTTCGGGATTTCCGTCGCTCAGCCACTCCAGATTGGGCATTGTGATCAAACTCATCAAGCCTATCCACGGACGCCAGTTGGCCTCGGCCCATTCGTATGCCCGCTTCAGATATTCCGCCTGAACCGCCATGTCAATACCGGCTTCCCTACCGTGCCAGCGGTAGTCCGGATTTACAGGATCGGATGTCCAGCCGAACTCCAGCAGCACAATCTGTTTGTCGGCGTCGCCATTCCTCTCCATAATCCCCCGGATGTCCTCTACATGGCGGAAACTGAAGAACCGGTGTCCGCCGTATCGGGACTCCGCGGCCGCGGTGTTGGGGTCCAGTTCCGGGGGCGCCGCAAACCCTACGCCATGCACGCCCAGCGCGTCGAAGTAACCTTCGCTGCTGCCCCCCATCGCCTCGTACATCTGCTCATAAAACAGGTCGTCCGGCATCGCCAATTCGTTATTGTCCCCGGTCGGCGCCATTCCGGCACTGACTACAATCGCGTTCGGGTTGGCTAGCTTGATCGCCTCGTACGCCCTGCCCAGAAAGAAGACATATTCGGCCGCGTTCGGACGCTTGTGCCCCCACTCGCGACTCAGATTCGGCTCATTCCATATCTGATAGGCCTGAATACAGCCAACCGCCTCCGGCTTACAACTGTAGCGGCTGGCCAGAGCAAATACGTAATCAGCGAAATGATCGGCGCTATCAGGCGGCAGCCCGGCCCAAAAATCTCTCTTCTGCGGATCAATCGATATCCGTGCCAGAAGCTTCAGATTACTGGCGTTCACCTGCTGTACTACTCTATCGGAAAATGACCAGTCGAGGTGCCCTTTGCCTGCCCCCTCAATATTCTCCCACGCGAAAATCTGCTTCACCCAATGAAAGCCGCCCTCTCGGATCAGGTTTAAGTCCCGTTCTGCCACCTCTGGCCGCCACCACAGAAACGCCTGTGTGCCGAAATCCGGGCTTTCCATCGTCGCTGGCAAAAAGCCGCTTTCAGCAGCCTGTTCCGTCTCCTGGGTTGGAGGCGCGGTGGTTGGCTGCTCCTCTTCAGCTGCCGGTGTAGCCGTTGCCGGCGGCTCCGGTGTGGGCGTCGCCGGTTCGCTGGTTGCCGTCGCCGCGGGTGGGACCGGCGTATCCGTCGCCGCTTGGCTCGTTTCACCTTCCGGCGTTGACGTCTTGGTCGGCGTGGTTGTAGGCCCTTCGTCAGACCTGTTGCAGGCTGCCAAAGATAACAAAGTGAGTAGGATGATTCCGATAAGCAAGCGGCGTTGCAAGGTCATTGTCAAGCCTTTAGAAAAAATGGGGCTGAATTCGATTCAATATCCACCGCAATTGCGCAGCAATCCAGGCCTGCCGCAGAAGGGGAACTCCGCTAAAGAAGCCGTCCAACTCCAGGAGCGCAAGAGGGCAAATCTGACAGCGCCGGACGCGTTGGCCCATTGCTTTCACAACTCTACATGCCAGGGGAAGCCGTCTTATTGTAAGTGAAACCTGAGATAATCGGAAAACTTCTGTCCTCAATAGAGATACCATGAAATCCGTCGCGTGTCCCGACTGCAATGCATATCAACTTCGGTCCGCAACACGGTTCTTTCATGGTAGATGGGCCAAACGGTGCCGGCTGACCTGCTTAACGCGTAATCTCCCATGCCAGATGCTGGATCTCAGGCAATATCAGTTTCTCCATCGCCAACTTGACCGCATTTGTCGATCCCGGCACACTGATAATCGCGCAGCCTCGGTAGGTGCCCGCCGTAGCGCGACTAAGCATCGCGGCTGCCCCCACCTCTGCATAGCTGAGCATGCGGAAAATCTCGCCAAATCCTGGCAATTCCTTCTCTAGCGACCCGGAAAGCACGTCATATGTACGATCTCGCTTGCTGA
Organism: Caldilineaceae bacterium; assembly: GCA_965116395.1. GTDB lineage: Bacteria > Chloroflexota > Anaerolineae > Caldilineales > Caldilineaceae > Bin5. The sequence continues at coordinate 577,365 of OZ220684.1, read as the reverse complement.
CGCCCGTCCCCCCATTGAAAATAATGACCTGCGCGCCGCTGCCACTGAAATCGTCCAGCGCCGCCGCAACATCTTCCGGCTCATCCGGCACAATCCGGGAAGCGATCACCTGGTGACCCGCAGCCTCAGCCATCTGGCGAATAGCCTGGCCGCTGCGGTCCGTTTCCGGCGTGCGTGTATCGGAGACGGTCACGATCGCAAAGGCGATGCTGCCTTTTTCTTCTTCCGCCTGCCGCCGATGCTCTTCGGAGCTTTTTCCATTCTTCATGTTTCACCCTCTCATCACGTATATGTTAATGAAAACGCGAGAAGATTACAAGGCGCGCAGTGGGTCTTGGCGCCTTTGCGCGCTCACCTCTCCTGAGCATTATACAACTGATTCGAGAATGCGGCTCCCCTTGGTCTCCTATCCCAACGGGCGCATCCTGTAGCGGCGGATGTAGCCCAAATTGCGGGTGTATCCCAAATTCTTTTGCGCCAGAGTGCACTCCAACATGTCAGGCCATCGCGCCTGTGCGACAACCACCGTCCATCCCCTCATCACATGAACTACTGTTCAGACAACACGCGCCCAAGGTTCAGGCGCATCCCATTTATTGTCCGTCAAGTGGGGCCAGTCGATCGGCCAGACGGAAGCCCCTTCTGGTCAACCATATTTTCCCAACAACCTGCGCGGAATGCACACTTGCAGAGCAACTAATTTTGGTATGGATCGGTCGGTCTGTTATAATCAGATTCTGTCAAGAAAACGTTGCCAGCAATCTAGTCCATACCCCTGTTTCGTTCTGCCAGTAATTCCATTCATCAACTGATGTTACACAGTCGTTGCCTTGTTTCAGTTGTACCCAGTGCGTATTTACGCCGCACCTGCGTAACATGAGTTATTGATTCGCCGCTTATCCCTGTCGTTCAGCATATCATGGCAGCAAATTATTCCAAGACAACCCTTTCGTGTTCATTTTTCTAACGAAGTGAACGCGTTTCATCCCTATATGTTCAATCCATCACATTCCCAGGAGGAATACAGTGCAGCGAACAGCAATGAGTCGAAGAAGCTTCTTACAGTTGGCCGCGGGCAGCTCGGCAGTCGCAGCGTTAGCCGCGTGCGCGCCGCCGGTGCCGGTCGGCGACGGTGCAGGCGCAGCCGCCGAGCCAATTACCCTAAACTTCTTTAACCGAGGCGGCCAGTTCATTGAGAACGTTATGGACCAGCAGATGTCTCTATATATGGAGGCCAACCCCAATATCGAGTTCGAGATTAACGCGGTGGCCGGCGCCTCCCATCAGGAAGCCCTGCTGATCATGATTTCCGCCGGCACCGGACCGGACATGTGGTTTGACGCCAACCGCACCACCGGCCCCCTCACACGCAAAGGTGTGACGACCAATCTTGAGCCGTACTTTGAGGCGGATCCTGACTTCAATGAAGACGATTATGTCGAAAACGTTTGGATCGCCCAAACCTACGACGGCGCTCGCTGGGGCATCCCCTGGGACAGTGGCGCGATGCTCATGGCGTTCAATATCGACCTGTTCGATGAGGTTGGCGTTCCCTATCCAGAGCCGAATCAATGGATGACATGGGACGAAGTTGTCGAACTCGCCAAGGTTCTCACCTTCGACTTGGACGACAATTCAGTCAACGATTCTGATTTCAATCCGGCCCGGGTGCGTCAGTACGGACTTATTGCTGGCAAGGGTCACGGTCGGCCGACGTATATTTGGGCCAACGACGCCGAGGTTATCGCCGACGACGGCACGATGCCTATGGATTCGGATGAATTCATTGAGGCGATGAACTGGTTGGCGGATTTGGGTTTGAAACACTTTGTGAGTCCATCGCCGGCATACGAAGCCGCTGGCGAGATCAGCATTCAAGCCGGCACCGTAGCCATGCAGCACATCGGCGTCTGGTCATTGGGCCGCATCAACCAGGCTGGAACCAACTGGGGCACATTCCCGGTACCGTATAACAAGACGAAGACATCCTACGGCCACTACTCGCCCTTGTGCGTTTTCTCCCAGACAGACTATCCCCAGGAATCCTACGATTTCATCTCCTGGGCCTGCCTCAGCAACGCCGGGCAGCAGATTCTTGTCGATTTGGGTATGCAGCAGCCGACCCGTAAAGATTTGCGGGAACAGTTCCTGAACAATTCGGAACCGCCGGCGCCGGAGTACCGCCAGGCATTCTACGACGCGTTCGAGGATCAGGCTACGTTCCGCTGGCCTGGGGACACGATCGGCTCCTACTACGGTGGCTGGTATCAGACCATGCTGGATTTCTGGGGACCGTACTTGGACCAACATTGGATCGGTGATGTACGCTGGGAAGATGTCGCCACAGAGGTGCGCCAAGGCTCTGAACAGATCCTGCAAACGGGTGAAATTTCCTAAATGCAATCTTCACCCGCCCAATCTGCACCAGAAGCGCAGACCGATCGAGGTCTGCGCTTTTTCCAACGTCTCAGCTTCGAAGAGACACTTTTTGGCTGGATGTTTATCATTCCAGCTGTGTTGGGGCTGCTGTTTTTCCGCCTCGGCCCTGTGTTCGCCAGCTTCTACCTGAGCTTAACGAAATACGAAATCATCACCGCGCCCCAGTGGATCGGATTCGCCAACTACACCAAACTGGTCAAGGATGCCCTATGGCTGCGATCCATTGAAGTGACCTTGTGGTATGTGACTCTTTTTGTGCCTCTGTCCCTCACATTTGCCTACGCCGTTGCTCTGCTGATGAGCCGCAATGTGCGGGGGATCACAACCTATCGCACTCTCTGGTATCTGCCGTCAGTTGTGCCGGTGGTCGCCAGCGCGACCATCTGGCGTTGGGGCCTAAATCCGGAGTTTGGGCCGATCAACTATCCACTCAAAGTGCTGGGCCTGCCCGCGCCCCGTTGGCTGACCGATCCGGATTGGATCGTGCCATCCATTGTCTTTATCGGTCTGTGGGGGCTGGGCAACTCTGTGCTCATTTTTCTGGCTTCGCTTATCAGTGTGCCCCGCACGTACTACGAGGCCGCCGAAGTGGATGGGGCCAACAGCTGGGCCAGGTTCCGCCATGTGACCTTGCCCCTCACCTCTTCGATTATCTTCTACCAGTTGATTGTGACGGTCATCAATAGCTTTCAGGTCTTCGGTGTGGCCTATATCCTGTTTGTATCGAATCCGTCTGCCTCCTCGGCCGGACCGAACAACGCCGCGCTCTTTTATGTGCTGTACATGTTTCGCAACGCCTTCGGATACTTTCGCAACGGCTACGCATCAGCAATGGCCTGGATTCTCTTCCTCGTGATTATGCTGCTGACGGCTATCCTTTTCTACAGTCAGCGGCGTTGGGTCTATTACGAAACAGAAGGGGGCGGCTCGTGACCGCTTTCCGTATCAGGCACAATGCCAGTCGTTTTCTGATTCATCTGACGCTGGCCGGTGGTGGCGCATTGATGCTGGTTCCGTTCTTTTGGCTACTTTCTTCTTCATTGAAAGCGCCCCACGAGATCTTCGTCTTTCCGCCTAGGTGGATACCCGATCCGATCCGCTGGTCTAACTATCTGGAAGTGTTCGAGGTCGTGTCGGTCATGCGCTATGCAGCCAACACAATGACCATCACGTTCTTTTCTACGTTGGGCGTTATAGTCAGCTCCTCTATGGCTGCCTATAGTTTTGCCCGGCTGCGTTTCAAAGGGCGGGATATAGTGTTTGCCCTGATCCTCTCGACCGTGATGCTGCCGTACGTCGTGACGATGATTCCCGTCTACATTCTGTTCACACGCCTGGGCTGGATCGGGACTTTTCTACCCCTGATTGTGCCGGATTGGTTTGGTGGGCCGATTACGATCTTTCTGTTGCGCCAGTTCTTCCGCACGATTCCTTTGGAGTTGGAAGACGCGGCCCGCATTGACGGAGCCAGTCGTCCTCGAATTTTTGCCCAGATCATTCTTCCTTTGTCCCGGTCTGCGCTGACGGTCGTCCTCGTGCTGTCCCTGCTCCACAATTGGAACGACTTTCTGACGCCGCTCATTTATCTGCATAGACGAGATTTGTTTACCCTGGCCTTAGGACTAAACGCCCTCCAATACTTCGAGGGTGGCCTCGATTGGACCCACTACGTGATGGCGCTGGCCACTCTGATGGTGCTGCCGGTCGTTATTCTCTATTTTCTTGCGCAACGGGCCTTTGTCGAAGGGATCGTCCTTACCGGCCTGAAAGGATAAGGACGATCTGTGAACAGCCACCAGCTCGGTGTTCATCTGATGGTGTGGAGTGGTAGCGTCAACGCGGACGAGATGGCCCTTTTCCCGCTTATCAGCGAAATGGGCTACAACGGCGTTGAAGTTCCCATCTTCGATCCAGGTGCCCTTGACTTGACCGCAATCCGCCAGGCTTGCGTGAACAGTGGTTTGGCCTGCACCGCGTCCACAGCGATGCCCCCGGGACTCAGTCTTATCGATGACGAGCGCCAGGCACAAGGGGTGGCCTTTTTGCAGAACGTTGTGCGGGCCGCGTCAGCCCTGGGCGCGGATCTCCTGTGCGGACCGATGGCCGTGCCTGTCGGGGAATTGCGGGGACGGGGATTTACCGATCAGGAATTTGACACCTGTGTCCGATCTCTACAGGAGGTCGGCACTGTTGCCTCTGCTGAGGGCGTGACTCTTGCGCTGGAGCCGCTAAACCGCTTCGAGACGTTCATGCTCAATACAGTTCAGGATGGCGTCCGCCTTATGAATGCGGTGGATCAGCCGTCCGTGGGTTTACTGCTGGATACCTTCCACATGCACATTGAGGAAAAATCTACGTCGGACGCCATCCGCCGGGCCGCTATGCATATTAAACATTTCCATTGCAGCGAAAACGATCGCGGTGCTGTCGGTAGCGGACAGGTGGATTGGACCGGGACATTTCAGGCGTTGGCAGATGTCCAATACAGTGGTTGGCTGGTGGTGGAGTCCTTCAACGCGGTAATTCCGGAGCTGGCGGGCGCGACGTGTATTTGGCGTCCCTTGGCCGAAAGCCCATTCGCGCTGGCGAAAGACAGCCTGTCTTTCCTCAACAACAAAAATAAAGTCTGAAACGTAAAGTGCAACAAGCGCATTTCACGTTTCAGAGTCAACAGTCCTATTTCTGAGATCTGATAGAATGTTCTCCCTCGACGTCCATTGCCACTTCTTTCCCAAAGCCTTTTTAGACGCGGCCCGTGGTCCGAACACCCTCCAATCCAAAATTGAACAGCGAGCTGATGGCCAGGAGCATCTGGTTTGCCCGGGCAACTTCGATCACCCGCTGACGCCCGATTTCTACGCCGCCGAACAGATGCTGGATGATATGGACGGCGCGCAAATCTCAATGGCGGCCATCTCCTCTGCGCCTCCCACACTTTCTTACTGGGCAGAGGCCGACGCGGCCAGGGAACTGGCATCGCGCTTGAATGAGAGCATCGCTGAACGGGTAGCCGAATATCCCGATCGGTTCCTGGGGCTGGCGACGGTTCCGCTGCAGGACATTGCCGCGTCCGTTGCTGAAGCAAAACGAGCGGTCAACGAACTCGGGTTGCATGGCTTTCAGATCGGCTCCAATGTAGGTGGAAAAAATCTGAATCATCCTGACTATCTCCCTCTTTTCGAGACCTTTGCCGAATTAAACGCGCCCGTATTCATCCACCCGTATATCCCTGCGGGCGAGGAGCGAATGCAGGACTACTACTTGCACAATTTGCTGGGTATGGTGGCCGAGACCGGCCTGGCTATTGCATCGGTGATTTACGGCGGCATCCTCGAACGATGGCCAAATCTGAAGATTATCTTTGCCCATGCTGGCGGCGTCTTTCCCTATGTTGTAGGGCGTATGGATCACGGCTACAAGGTGCGCTCCCAGGAGTGTACAAGCGCCATTCCGCATCCACCGAGTCACTATTTGAGACAGGTCTACTTCGACTGCATGTCTTTTCACCCTTTGGCCTTGCGCTATTTGGTGGAAATGGTCGGCGCCGATCATGTGTTGGTCGGCAGCGACTATCCCTTCGATATGGGGCCGATCGGCGGCCCTGTGGCGGAGGTGCTGGCCAATCCCCATCTGTCAGATGAGGAGAAAGAGCAGATCTGCGGCAAGACCGCGGCATCGCTCTTTGGGTTGACGAACCATCTATAGAATATCCCCGATTGAGAGAGTGAAATGCCCGCTATGAGACAGTACGAATTCGGAGTCGTTACAGATGAGATCGATCAGGACTTTGCGCGTGCCTGTTCAATCGCCCGCGAAGAGGGTATGTCCTACGTGGAGTTGCACAACCTATGGGGAAAACAGGTCCACGAGCTGACCGACACAGAGTTGGATCGGGCACTGCGGCTCACCGAGGAGAACGGCCTGCGCACCCATCTGGTTTGTGGGATGTTTTTCCGGCCCTTCACTCTGGCCGATCTCTCCCTGGACGAGATGGAGAGCCATCCCCGCTTTCAAGAGCATATGGATCGGCTGGAGCGCTTCATCACCATTGCCCATAAATTCAAGGCGCCCAACATTCGTACGTTCGGCTTTACCCGGGATGTAGGCGGCGACAACCCTTCGCCCCGCTCCCCGGACGGTGGCGGTATCGATGAGGAAACGCTGGCTAAGATCGCCAAAGGCATCCGGATTGCCTGCCAGCGGTTACAGGACGAAGGGCTGGTGTTGGCCTTGGAAAATGCCCGCTCTCTTTACGCCAATACCGGTGGCAACATGCGGCGTGTGCTTGACGCCGTGCAGATGCCCAATCTCAAAATTATCTGGGATCCGGCCAACGCCTTCGTCGCCGGAGAAGACCCGGCAGTCGGCTATCAGCAGGTGAAAGGCCACATTGTCGATATTCACTGCAAGGATGCAGTTGTGCTCGACGAGGGCACTGGCCTGACCGCTTGGGCGCGCATCGGCGCCGGCGGGACCGACTGGAATGCCCATCTCACTCTGCTGCAAAACGAGCCGGTCGATACCTATACAGTTGAAACGCACTGGCAGGCCAACGGGCAGGACAAGGCCGCCAGCACGCGCCAAACATTTGCCAGTCTGAAAGACCATATCGCCGACCTGCCATAGAGTTAAAGACTAAAGAGCGAACAGAATCGGTACGACGCGAGCCGACTTCATCGGTGTCGCCGCGCCTTCTATAGTCCCCCAAAACCTGCCCTGCGCGCTACTGTCCAGCCTCCGCCGCCAACCCAATCGGGAAATCAGCGGGCAGCGTCTCTGTCAACCGTTCCTCGTCAAAGCCGCAACGTGGGTGGCCGAATCCGCTGACACTCTTGCCATCCGACTGCATGTCGAAAATGATGTTGTCGTCCGCGCTTGCGCTCACCCCCGCCGGGATGTAATCCATCTGCAGAGCATCGCGCAGCTTCCAGGCAACGATGTGATCTGCGCAAGATGTATCCCCACTGACCCCCAATGCCCCCAGGAGACTGCCGCTGGCGTTGTAAAGAGGAAGACCACCCCCCGACCGACTCCACCCGCCGGGACGCTGCCCCACCAGTGGGTCCCCTGCCTGTCCAAAATCGGTGGCAGGCCCAGCGTACGCAGTCGATGTGTCCAAGGGACTGCTCTCGTGCAAGCCGAACAGGTTGCCGCCCGGCTGCGTCGCCGCATAGAGATTGCTCGTCGAAAAAGCCACCCGCGGCAGGCTGAAGGCATTGGCCGTATTCGCCCTCTGGACGGAAAGCACGCGCCCGCCCGGCCACTGAGAGCCTCTGTTCGCGCCGGAGAACGTAACCGCGCACACCACCCCGTCGCGGTCAACAATTGTCGCCCACATATGGTTTCCAAGTCCGCCATTCTTGCCGCCCGCTACAGTTGCCTGCAACGCCTGTGTTACCGCGTCGTGGCTGGGCAAGCTCCCACAGCCGGTGATGAACTCCGGTTCCTGTTGGCTTCTGGTAGCGCTCTCCACAAAGCGAATCGTGGGTGCCCCGGGCACAGCAACCTGTTCAAAACGGATCACCGCGCCGCGACCGGGCTCACCTACGCTGGCGCCGTTGATCGTTACATACGCACTCCCGTTTACGTCAAAGTCGACCGACGTAGGAAAAGGCAATCCCGTGATCACATCCTGTGAAGTTTCGCCTGCGCCTACCCGGATCACCGCGCCGCTGTTGGGAATCGGGCCTTCGTCAGTGAAAATGCCGAACCGCACAGCATACAACTCGCCGTCCGGACCGGTGCGCAAATCCGTCAACATCGTCAGGTTAGTGGCGTGGTCTTCCACGTTTCCTGTCACCGGGTCAACCACAACGACTTTCGCCGAACCTGGCAGAAAGGGAAACCCGGGGAGTAGGGAAACATATATCCGCCCGTCCGCCCCGAAGGTGACACCGGTCGGCACCGGATCCGTCTCCAGCGCGCCCCCTCGATAGGGATTGGGCAGTGGGCCGGGAATGCCCTCAAATACGGCAATTACCTTTGCAGTCTGGTTTACTACGTCTACCTGCAACAGTGTATTCGCGCCAGCCTCTGCCACGTACAACAGACCGTCCGGCCCCGTGGTCAGCCCGTATGGATGTGACTCGAGAACGTGGCCGTCCGGGTTCAACTCCTTTTCCACTTTCCACAAGGGTACGACCTCCAGCACCGACCCTTGTAACACTCGCAGTACCGCGGCCGTATCTGGCAACGCCTCTTCGCTGGCCACGCCTTGCCAGAGGCCGGCTGTGGCATACATTTCATTGTTCAGCAGAGCCAGCCGAGCCCCCCCAACTATGTCGCTGCCAAGAAAGATCGAAGGCAATGTCGCCACAAGCTGAGGTTGGCCCCCCGGCGTCACGCGCATCACACGCGCCGTATTGCCGAAGGACGCCTTGATAACTTCGTTAGTATTCGGATCAAGGCCCCCAATCTCCACTTCCTGATCGCCGCCCAGCCCAACGTCTATCACCCAGATGCTGCCGTCATCTATCGCCAGCACCCCTTGCGGTCCATTGAGGCCGTCCACGATTACCGTGCCGCCGCTTTCCTTCTCCTGCGCCATCGCGCTGTCGGTCGAAATCCACAGGGCCGACACAATTGCAAGCGCAACTATACTGTTGATGGAAATCTTAATAGCTTTCAATTGACTCCTCTTCTCCCGCTTCGCGCCGCATAGGCACAGCCGAATGCGGCCCACTCGGCGGCAACTCTTACAGTAAAGTCGTCGAACTCCGCAAGCACAAAGTCTGCGCTGACAGGCGATTACTGATCCGCCAAGAAGACGATCAGTGCTTCCAAATCTTCTTCGGGGATGTGTTGATAGGACGGCATCGGATGGGTACTCAATACGAATCCCTCAACATAGAAAACGTCTGGTTCAATGATACTCTCGTAGAGATAGGCATATACATCGGTCGCCGCGCCGCCATAGGCAGGATCTTCGAGCCTGGCAGCGGCCAATTCACGCATATCGTTGTGCGACGGCCCGAAAATACCTCTTGTACCCGCACTATCGAGCACGTGACAGATGCCGCAATACTGCTCCTTATAGACGAACATCCCTCGTGCAGCCAGGGCGGCCAACTCCTCCTCCGGAAGGTTGCCCAGATCAGTTGCACTCCTCACGCCGCGCTGGTCGGACTGGCGAATCATCAATGCGACACGCAGAATCCAGGAGACGCGAAGTACATCACCTGCTTGCAGGGCTCGCTCGCCTATCTCCTGGTTCACTCCCTTCAGTGCCGATACGTCGATACCCGTTGCTTCAGCCACGGTTTCCCAAGTGTCACCAGGCTGCACCGTATAGGTGCCCGCGGCATCGAAACCGTCTTCCGCCGCTGCCTTCTGTTCTCGCGCCTCAACGTATGAGGGCGCCAAAACAGGCGGGCCGCCGGCCCATCCGTGCATGGCGCCCACCTCGATCGGCACAGATGGCAAGTACCTGACTATTATCTGATCACCGGCCCGGATGTCAACACCCCGCAGTGCCCACAGGTTGAAATTGTCCAGGAGCAGGTCCAGATACGAAACAGCAAACTTTTCAGCGATAACTTCCCAGGATTCGTCTGCTTGAACCTTGTACAATATAGGTGGCACCGTGGCTTGCGCGGTGAGACCCGGAACTGCCAACTGGTCGCCGGGCCGAATTACCTCGCCCCGCAATTGCCACAATTCGCTATTGGCCTCTTTCAGAACCTCAGCCGTCAAATCGAACCTGTTTGCAACCAGAGACCAGTATTCACCCATTCGCACTGTGTAGACGTAGGCGTCCGCATCATCAACTATGTACCTCTGCGCATGGTCGGCGTCCGCGGCAGGCAGCGCGGAGTCGCTGCGTACCTCACTGCGCACCTGTCCTCTTGGTTGGGGGGTCCTCCTCACGGCTTGAAGAGCATCGGGCGTCGCTTCCGGCGTTGCGGTGACAGCGTCCTGTTCTTCCTCCTGTTGCGCGAGCGCCACCGCCGGGTCTGCCACCGAACTATCGCGTGAGACTTGATAGACCGTAAACGCGGCAATGAACACCGCGGCGACCAGCAAACCGCGCGTCAACATACTCGGGCGCCTGCTGCCTCGCAGAAAGCGAGCGCGCCATCCGGGTCTACGCTCAGGATTCTTCATCTTTTCTTGCATATATGTCCGTGTTCGAGAGACAAAAAGAAGAGAGGATGAAGAGGCTCCTCCTCTCTACAAGCTCCTCTCTCTAGAATTAACAATCAAATTCTATTCTATCCACAACGCCAGGAAAAAGAAAGAAGCGATCTTCCTCCTTTCCGCTACTGAAACTACTCAGCCACAACTAATGTGCGATCCTGAATGAGGCGAGCAAAGGTGCTCTCTCATCTCTCCACTTTTATATGGGCGGTCGGGCCTTCGGCCCTCCCTTGTGCAGGGGCTGCGCCCCCGCAACGCCCCCCTACAAAACCATCCCTCACCGACCGTGTGTGCTCATTCCAGCAGCGTATCTAGCCACCAGTGTTTCCGCCCCCACTTGCCGCCTCAACCCACCGACCATCGACCGCAAATCTCCGGTGTTTCCCTGACGACTGGTATTCCACCAAAAACTGAAAACTAAAAACTGCAGTTCCGACCGCGTGTGCGCATTCCAGCCGTGCGGCTCCAGCAACGTGGCTGCCGCCAACCGAATACGCAAGCAGATTGCCTGAATGGCGGCAGGGATAAAGGGCTGGTCAAGACAGGCACTGTATATGGCTTAGTAGCTACCCGATACTTAAGAACGAATTGCAAGTAGCCGGGCCAGGAAATCTGGATGGAAGCTCATTCTGCGTCGCCGTCAACCTGCTCTTCGTCATCGCTCTCCGACAAAAAGAAAATCTCAGTGGTGACCGGCAGTATCTCAGCTTCCCCCTCAATGGAAATAGTCCACGCCGCAATCCATCCGGTTACATCATCGTCCGTGACCACATACCAGCTGCTATCCTCCGACCGGCCAACGACCTGGTAAGTCTGGTCGTTACCCAATAGCTTCAATACTGGTCCAACCGCCTCTGGCCGTTCGCGCAAATTGACAGAAGGATGCAGGAGCGTCCCAGTCAATGAAGGCGTGGCAGCAGGAGTCCTGGTCAGAAAACTGCTTTCCAGAGGCTCATACGAACTGGCCAGAGCGAGGGCAGTCGCTGTTGCCTGCAATGTGACCGGAACGACTCGGTTGGCTGGAAACAGAACCGCGCCTACTATCGCCAAAATCAGACCACCAATGATCAGGAACGGCCAGCCCTTCCACGACTGGTGCGGACGCTTTGTGGTCGCTATGTTTCCTACACCCTGGTACGTTGGGCCGACTTGCCTTGGCGGCGCCTGCACGTCCGCCCGCTTGAAATTGGCGAAGATCTCGGCCAGCTTTGCTTCGTATCTGGGATCTACGCGCCACTCATTCAGGCGGTCATTGTAAATACGTCCCGACTCCGGAATGGCCGACATGACCGCATCGTGTACAGCAGTGAAATCCACCGCCCAGCCCACCCGAATGTAGATGGAACCATTCTCCAACCGCTGGTACGACAGCCACGCGTCCGAGGGCTCGATTCGCTTGCGGGCCAACTCCAATTCCTCTTCGCTGAGAGGAACCAGCCGCGCCCCCTTCAACTCCTCGTCATGCGTCCAGCGCTTCAATGGACTTGAGAGCTGCCGGTATGCCTCATCTAAGCGTGCCAGGAATGGGTCCGACCGTACCGGCCCCGCCACCAGCGCAGAATCGTCCAGAAATTCGCCGGTGTGCAGGCGTACTTGGCGCCGGTATGCAGCATCGAGCACTTCCTGCGTAGCATTGGGCTGAACACCCAATGTCTGATAGAAGTTCTCCAGGGATCTACTTTCCACTACCCGTGGCTCGTTCGAGGTAAAAGGTTTCGGCAACCGCTGATCTTATCTGCCTGTTGCCGGTTTCGGAACTAATGGAGGATTGCAAAGGGTGAAGGAACGTCACCCATCGCTCTTTCTTCCCCCACCTCTCGTTCGGACATATTATCGGCTGACATCGTCTGAATAACCGCCGCTTTCCAACAGCGCAGCCACCTCCTCCTTCTCAAAAAGCCCCATGTCTCCGGGAATCGTATATTTCATTGCCGCTGCCGCCGCCCCCCATCTCAGAGCATCGCCCAGCCAATCGTCGCCGTCTGGATAAAGATAGCGGTACAGCACGCCTGCGGTAAACGCATCTCCCGCGCCAATCCGGCCTACCGTCCCCCCTCCCGGAAAAATTGGCTGGCGCCGCGGCGCTTTCCCCGCCTCAGCCGCAATCGAGCCGTCCGCGCCCAAAGTGAGAATGACCGTCGCCCCGGGAAACTCACGCTGGAGCGCGGCCAGCGCATCTTCCGGCGAGACCTCTTCAGCCAGGCCATAATGCGTCTGGGCATCCCGAATCGGCGCGAAAACAATGTCCGCGGCCGCCGCGAAGGGATGGCAACCCCGGCGCGATTCCTCAGGCGTCCACAATTTGGAACGGTAGTTGAAATCGAAACTGACGCTCCAGCTAGCCGCCTGCGCAAGCTGCAAAGCACGTTTGGCCGTCGCCGCGGCGCTGTCGCTGATGGCAAGCGTAATTCCGGTTAAGTGGAGATGCCGCCCGCCAGATGCACTGAAAACGTCGGCCGGCAGTTCATCGGGCGTCATGCGGCTGGCAGCCGAACCTGCGCGGTCGTAAATGATCGAGGTAGCGCGCGCGCCGTCGCCGAATTCGACAAAGAACAGGCCCATCCGCTCGCCCTCTACCCACACAATGTGTGAAATGTCTACACCGTGCCCCATCAAGGTGCGCGCGATCCGTCGCCCCAGTGGGTTTTCCGGCATGCGCGAAATCCAGGTTGTGCGCACACCGAGCCGGGCCAACGCTACCGCAGTGTTCGATTCAGTTCCGCCCGCTTCCAACTCAAAATGAGCGGCCTGTTCAATTCGCAGTTGGCCGGGCGGTGCCATGCGCAGCAGCGTCTCGCCCAATGTTACCACATCGTAATTGCTCATTCTTTCGCCCGCGCCTCCTGTACAGCCTCCACAAATCTGCGAGCCTGCGCCGTCAGCGCCGGCCAATTGCCGTCCGCCACCCACTCCTTGCGTACAAGCGCGCTTCCCACGCCCACCGCCACCGCGCCGGCGCCTATGAATTCACCGGCGTTCTCCAGTCCAACTCCGCCTGTGGGCATCAACCTCAGATGGGGCAGCGGCGCCAACACGTCACTGAAATAGCCTGGCCCAAGTCTGGTTGCCGGAAAGACCTTCACCACAGCCGCCCCTGCCAACCATGCCGTCTGGATCTCCGTTGGCGTAAACGCGCCGGGCATGACAGGAATCTTGCGTTCGACGCAGCAGGATACCGTCGGCAGGTCCAGCGTCGGCGCGACCACAAACTGTGCGCCGTTTTCAATGGCAGCGACCGCCATATCCCGATTCAGCACCGAACCCATCCCCAATGCGGCTGTTCCTCGTGCGAAACCAGCCACTCGCTCCCGCAGCAGCGACAGCGCCTCCAGCGCGCCCGGGCTGGTCATCGTCAACTCGACGGCCGTCACCCCGCCGTCCAGCAGCGCTTCGGCCAGACCGACCGCCCCGGCCAGATCGGGCAGTCGTACAACCGGCACGACCCCGCCCTTTTCGATTACCTGTAACGTTCTTTGGGCTTCATTCACGCGCGCAAACCTGTTCACATGACCAGTCCGAAAAGTGTCCCTAACTGTATCGTACAGTGCCGGACATTGGCAAACGGGTTGGCGAAGAGGCAGGTGAAGCAATCTGGATCCCGGGCTATGAGCGGGCCTTGTCAAGATAGTATTTTTCAATACCACCGGGGCCCATGCGCCTCTGAAAGACTGACGCCTCGAGGCAACCGCGCAATCTGCCGGCAATCGTGATAACATCGTCTATGATAACTTGGGCGAACGCATAACCGCAGACGATATAACCGTCTACGATGAGATGGTGACCGATGGCCTGGCGCCGATGCCGTTCGACTACGAAGGCGTTGCCAAGCAGCGCCTCGACTTGATAGTTAATGGTGTGGCAAAAGGCATCGCGCACGACCTCACTGCATCTTGCATTGGAACGGGTACCGGCAACCGCAAGACTGGCATTTACCGCTCTCCTCCTTTCCCTCACTGTCGCGCTGCCCTTCGGAGTTCTGGCAGCGGTAAAACGCAACACCTGGATAGATCGGACAGTGATGGGCGTCGCGCATTCCAAAGCCCAAATCGCAGTACTGACAAGAGGACTGTCGCCGTGCATACAAATGAAAAAGCAGTGGAGGCGCCAAGGTGAATGCGTTGCGTATTGCCCAATCGCAAGTGAATTTGCTTCAACCGGAATTCACAACCGATCAACCCGACCTGCAGTCCATCCTGGCGCTGGTGTATGAACCACTCATGCAATGGCGCAGTGGACGCGTCGCGCCCGGATTGGTCGCCTCCTGGGAGGTCCGAGACGACGGGCGATCGTGGTTGCTTACGTTGCGCGACGATGTACGCTTCCATGATGGTTCCCTTTGCGCCACTGACGACGTCGTGCAAAGTCTGGAACGGATGCGGGAAGCAGGCGGTGCATTTGGAATGGGCGGCGTGTACTCTCCCTACCTTGAGCCACTGAGCTTTGAGCCAGTAGGCAAAACGCAACTGCTCGTTATGTGTTCCACCCCGACAGGGGACCTGGCCGACTTCTTCGCCGCAGTGTATGTGGGCAAGCAGAGGGGCCCTGCTGAGCCTCCATTGGGCACGGGACCATTCCGGCTCGAAGAGTACGTCGAGGGCGAACTTCTCCGGCTGTCCAGCGCGGCCAGGCCCGATCATAATTCACAGTTCTCTGAACTGACCATTTCGCAGATACCGTCCGCGTCAGATCGGTACAGTGCACTGCTGAATGACCAGGCAGACTTGGCAACCGGCCTTGAATTGATGCAGCCGCTTCCTGCGAACGACGGACTGACGTGGCGCAGGTCTACAAACACGCTGTCCGTGATCGGTTTCCTCAACGGATACGAGAAGCCTTTTTCGCAACCGGAAGCACGTCTGGCGATCAATTTGGCTGTTGACGTAGATGCCATCATCGACCGCGTCTGGCCTGGACTTGCCGAGCCTGCCGCGACCGTCGTCAGCCCGTTTCACTCTGGATTCTCTGATGCTATGCGCCCGCACGCCTATGATCCCGAGCGCGCCAGAGCCCTATTTGACGCCTGTGACATGCCCCAGGAGCTGGTCCTGCGCACGCCTCTCGTCATCCCCGATCGCGCGCCGCAAGTGGCAGCGATGATCCAGGAGCAACTCGCCCACATCGGCATTCGCGTCCGCATCGAAAGCGAAGCGGACCGCCCCAAATATGCGATGGACACGAGCCAGAAGCGCATCGGCCACATGGCGCTATTCGACTCCAGCCCACTGAGCACCTACCGAGTGCTGCAAGAGAAAATATCCAGCCAGACCCAGGGTCTCTGGTGGCAAGGTATAACCGATAGCAAGGCCGACCAGCTGATAGATGCTGCCCACTTGACGCTTGACAACCGCAAGCGGAGCGAAGCCTACAACCGTTGTCTGTCTTGGCTGCACGCCAACCCGCACTGGCTGTACCTGTATCACCCCGTAAAGCTCTACGCCCATCGGGCGGAACTCTCTGGCATCGAATTGGACCATGCCGGTCTGATAAGACTTAACACGGCGTCAACGCCTGCCTCCTGACTTAGGCTGGCCCCCAAACAACCTCACCCGCTCACCCTACCCGGTACTCCTTCAGAAGCTCATAGTTCGGCGTAATCCCCAGCCCCGGGCGATCTGGCGCATCGACATTGCCGTCCGCGTCCAGCTTCATCGTCTCTTCGAAAATCTGCATCCGCAGCGGGTCCACCGTCTCACGATAAAACTCCAGAATAAGGCCGTTTGCGATCGCGCAAACCACGTGGATATGCACCTCTTGCGCACCGTGCGGAGCGATGACCAGGTCCTCCGCCGCCGTCAGCGCGGCAACCTGCATAAACTCCGTAATGCCGCCCAATATCTGGGCGTCAGCATTGATAATCGCCGCCCCTTCCTTTTCAATCAGATCCCGAAAGCCATAGCGAGTGTACTCATTCTCACCGCTGGCGATCGGAATCGAAGTCGACCGTGCAACACGTCCGTGCCCCCTGTAATCGTCCGGCGCGACCGGCTCCTCAAACCAGAACGGCTCATACTTCTCCATCTTGCGCGCCATTTCGATTGCCTCGTGCGCAGTGTACGCGTTGTTTGCATCAACCAGCAGCTTGATCTCCGGTCCGATCGTCTCCCGCACCACCCGCACCCGTTCCACGTCCTCATTGATCGGCACGCCGCCGACCTTCATTTTGATCGCCTTCGCGCCCAGCGTCAGGTTCTCCTCCATCTCCTGCGCCAGCTCCCGCAGACCCTTGCCCTCCTCATAATAGCCGCCGGCGATATAGGCTGGGATGCTGTCCCTGTAACCGCCCAGCAGTTGATATACCGGCCGATTTACAGCCTTGCCAATCAGATCCCACAGCGCAATGTCGATAGCGCTGATCACCCGCGTCGACAGCCCGCGGCGACCCACCAGCTTCGGCAACCACATATCTTCCCAGATGCGCCGGTAATTGAACGGGTCCTCGCCAATGACGACCGGCTTGAAGTAGTCGATCAGCGTCGTCGTCAGATCGCTGCCCTGGCCGGACGCCGTGCCGCCTCCCCAGCCCACGCCCGTAACCCCTTCATCCGTGTAAATGTGGACCAGATTCAGGCTCACATCCACATACGTGTATTTCCCATTGCTGATCGGCTTCGGCCGCGGCCAGGCGTACCGTTCCACCGTCATATCTGTAATCTTCATTTCCCGCTCCCTTTCGTGCCTGGGTTGTCCTGTCCGGACATGGATCGATAACTCCTTCCCCGTTATACGTCCATTTCCGGCCCACCACAAACTTCAACAACACAAAACGCCCCAAACCGATCACTGACCACTTACCATTGAGCTTTGCATATGGGCGGTCGGCCGCAAGCGGCCTCCCTTGTGCAGGGGCTGCGCCCCCGCAACGCCCCCCTAGGCTAGCGACCGTGTTTACTCTTCCCCAGCATTGTGTCTAGCCAACAGTGTCCGCTCCCCTCCCTTTCAGTCTCAAGCCACTGACCACTGACCACCGACCACTGCCGTTCCTAGACACGCCCCTACCCCTCTGATAAACTTAAACCCATCCCCACACCGCCAGAAGTTGCTCACAGAAAGGTCCCGCAGTGAAAATCCTGGTAACCGGCGGCACAGGCCGGGTTGGCGCCAATCTGGCCCCTCTTCTTCTGGCTGAAGGACATGAAATCCGCGCTTTCCTCTACCCCGGCGACGCCAGCCGCGCGCACAAGCTCGACGCCTTCACAGGAGTGGAAACCGTGACCGGCGATCTGCGCAACCTGGACGACGTTAGCCGTGCCGTCCAGGGCATGGACGCCGTCTACCACCTGGCCGCGGCCTTCGGCGGCCCCTTCGATAATCGCCAGTATCTGGACATTAACGCGATGGGCACGCTCAACCTGCTGGAAAGCGTGCGCGCCCACTGCCCCAATCTCCACCGCTTCGTATATGCCAGCTCCGTCGCCGTCTATCTGCGGCTGGAAATCTATGGCCGCTACTTCGAGGAGCCCCTTCGAGAGGACATGGCCGCCCGCTATCACCACATGCCCTACTTTCTCACCAAATGGATCGGTGAAGAGCTGACCATGGCGTACCACCACCAGTACGAGCTGCCGGCGACCTCCTTTCGCTTCTCCACAATTATCGAGCCCGGCGAGTTCTTGAACGAGGCCGGCCTGCCCCAACTCCTGGCCTTCAGCAGCGCGGTCGACCACTGCAAAAGCATAGAGAGCAGTGATCCGGATACAAGGACGATGATCGACAACCTCATTTCGCAGTGGACCGGCCATGATCAACTCCTCCTCAGCCGCAACCCCAACGGCGTCCCCTACAAAGAGCACTTCAGCGATGTACGCGACATCGCTCGCGGCCTGCTGTTGGGCCTCGAAAAGGAGGAGGCCGTCGGCGAGGAATTCAACTTGGCCGGCAACGTGATCATCGATTGGGAAGAGGATGTCCCGCGCCTCGCCGAACGCTTCGCTGTCACTTACATCGACGCGCGCCTGCCGACCCCGGTCCGCTATACGCTCGATCTGACCAAAATCCAGTCCAAACTCGGCTTTGTACCGCAACACGATCTGGACAGCGTCATCGAGACCGCAGAAGCCATCCGCCGCGGCGAAAAAACGGACGTCGTCCCCACCGGCATCCGCTACGGAGAGGGCTGAAGCCGCGCCCTCCTGGCCGGCCCTTCCCCCGAACAACGAGGATGTATCCCGGAATAGGGCCCGCCAAACGCTCCATCTGTCCCCGCCAAAGGACCGCCCTACAAAACGCCGTCGTCTACTACCCTGAAAACTAATGCAAATCCTGCAAATCCTGCTCCAGAAAACAAGCCAAATTATCTAGCCGTCCCCTCCGTTTGGCAGGAAGAATCAGGTGCCGGATAATTAGCAACTGGACGCATGTAAACTCTGTCAGCAAATCCTATTCAAGGATTCACCGAAAACCCTTCCTTTAATACATGCTGCAAGAACTGAGACCCTGAACTAAAGAAACGAAAGGTCCCGCAATGAAGATTCTGGTAACCGGCGGCACCGGCCGGGTCGGCGCCAATCTGGTCACACGCCTGCTGAACAAAGGACACGATGTTCGCACCCTCGTCTATCCAGGCGATGCCAGTCGCGCAAATAAGCTGGACGCCTTCGCCAGCGTGGAAACAGTGACCGGCGATCTCCGCAACCTCGATGATGTCCGCAGCGCTGTCAAAGGTATTGATGCCATCGTCCATCTTGCCGCAGCCTTCGGCGGTCCCTTCGACAACCGGCAATACCTGGACATCAACGCCATGGGAACCCTCAATCTTCTCGAGAGCGTCCGCGCTGAATGTCCCAACCTGCACCGCTTCGTATACGCCTGTACCGAAGCCGTCTACTGGCGCCTGGAGGACTACGGCCGCTACTTTGAGGAGCCGATCACCGAAGATATGGTCGCCCGCTACCACCAGATGCCCTACTTTCTCACCAAGTGGATCGGTGAGGAGCTGGCCATGGCCTACTACTACCAATATGATGTGCCCGCGACCTCCTTCCGCTTTTCCACGATCATCGAGCCGAGTGAATTCTTCAATGAGGCCGGCGTGCCGGAGCGTCTCGCCTTCAGTTCGGTTTACGAGCGCTACAAATCGATGAAAAGCAGTGATCCGGACACACAGGCGATGCTCGACGACCTCAGAGCCCAATGGACCGGCGAAGATCAACTCCTCCTCAACCGCAACCCCAACGGTGTCCCCCACAAACAGCACTTCTGCGATGTGCGCGACATCGCCCGCGGCCTGGCATTGGGAATCGAAAGGGATGAGGCCGTTGGCGAGGAGTTTACCCTGGGCGGCGACGCAATCATCGACTGGGGCGAGGCTGTCCCCTGGCTGGCCGAACGTTACGACCTCAGTTTCGCCGACGCGCGCACGCCCGAGGCGAACTACTTTACCCTTGACCTGACCAAGATTCAGACACGACTCGGCTTCAAATCCAAGCATGATCTCGTCAATATCGTCGAAACCGCCGAAGCCATCCGCCGCGGCGAGGAGACCGATGTCGTCCCCACCGGCATTCGCTACGGAGAAAATTGAGGCTCGGCCCTTTGCCTCTTTCATGAAGCGGGCGCGCCGGACCTGAAAAAAGGAGAAATACTTTCGATGAACAACGCTAAGATCTCCGCCATCGAGTGGGGCACCCTTGTTGGCCAGCGCCCCCGACAAGCAGGTTGCAACTCGCGGGGGCCCGTTCACGGCAACGAGGTCCAGGTGCCCCTGGCACGGATTACCACGACAGATGGATCCTCTGGATTCGGCGCCTGCCGCCCCTTGAGCCAGCAGCAGGCCCACGCCTTTCTCGGCCAGCGGGTCGAGGACCTCATCGATTCCGGCCGCGGCGTCGCACCGCGCGCCGCCTCCCTTGAATTCCCGCTGTGGGATCTGCAGGGCCAGCGCACCGGCCGCCCAGTCTACCAACTCCTGGCGGAATCAGCCGGCAAAACGGTTTCTGAGCCCCTGCGCGTTCGCTGCTACGACACCTCGCTCTATATCGACGACCTGCACCTCGCGACCGACGAAGCGGGTGCCGCCCTTATCGCCTCCGAGGCCCGCTTCGGCTATGAGTACGGTCACCGCTCATTCAAGATCAAAGTTGGCCGCGGGGCACGGCACATGCCCCTCCTGGAAGGCAACAGCCGCGACGTCGCCGTTATCCGGGCCGTACGCGCAGAAGTCGGCCCCGACGCCGCCATCCTCATCGATGCCAACAACGGCTACAATCTCAACATCGCCAAGCAGATCCTGGCCGAAACCGCCGACTGTAACCTCTTCTGGCTCGAAGAAGCCTTTCACGAGGACGGCGCACTCTACGAGGACCTGCATGACTGGATCGAGCGCGAAGGGCTGTCGACCAACATCGCCGACGGCGAGGGTCTGGCCTCTCCTATGCTCCTCGACTACGCCCGCGACGGTTTCGTCGATATCATCCAGTACGATATCTTCAGCCACGGCATGACCAACTGGCTGCAGACCGGCGCCCAACTTGACGGCTGGAACGTCGGCACTGCGCCGCACCACTACGGGCGCCACATAGGCAACTACGTCTCAGGCCATCTCGCCGCGGCCGTCGACGGCTTTCTCTTCATCGAATGGGACGAGGTCTCCACCCCCGGGCTCGACGGCTCCGCCTATCAAGTGGATGAGGGCTATGTTCGCATGCCCGACGCGCCCGGCTTCGCCCTTACACTGGATGAAGATCTCTTCCAGCAAGCCGTCGCCGCCAACGGTTTTAGCGTAAGCCAGTGACGAAACCGACCCGAAAGACCGGAGAAGTCGCCGCCGACTTCAGAGCGATTCCCTTGTATCTTCATCGCAGGCGCAGCATCACTTTGGCGCTGCTGCGCCAGCTTTTCTACATTTCCTTGTAGCTTGACGAAAGGTCCAGGAGTAACGCAATGAGCAGTGCGCGCATCGCCGCAATCGAACTGGGAACACTCGTCGGCCGGCGGCCCCGCCTTGCCGGGTTCAACGCCCGCAAAAAAGGCGACCACGGCTGGGAGTCTAAGATCCCACTGGCGCGCGTCACAACCTCGGATGGAGTTTCAGGTTTTGGTTTCAGTCGTCTCACCCGCCAGCAGGCCCAACTGCTTCTCGATCGGCAGCTGGACGAGTTGATCACCATTGACAGCGGTGTCAACCAGGCGGCTTTCCCTCTGGAGTACCCACTCTGGGATCTGCTGGGCCAGCGCGGCGCCCGCCCCGTCTACCAGCTCCTCGCCGATCGTGCCGGCAAAAATGTGTCCGGCCAGCTGCGTGTGCCCTGCTACGACACCACGCTCCTGATCGACGACCTGCACCTGCCCACCGACGAGGAAGGCGCCGCTCTGATCGCGTCGGAGGCCAATTTCGGCTACGAGCACGGCCACCGCGCCTTTAAGATCAAAGTCGGTCGCGGCGCCCGCCATATGCCTCCTCCGGAAGGCCACCGCCGCGACATAGCCGTGATCCGCGCTGTGCGCGCCGCGGTCGGCCCCGACGCCGTCATCCTGATCGATGCCAACAACGGCTACACACTCAACATCGCCAAACATATCCTGTCCGAAACTGCCGACTGCAACGTTTTCTGGCTGGAAGAGGCCTTCCACGAGGATGACGAACTGTATGAAGACCTGCATGCCTGGATCGAGCGCGAGGGGCTGTCCGTCCTCATCGCCGACGGCGAAGGCGCAGCCTCGCCTCACCTGCTCGACTACGCACGAAAAGGGATCGTCGACGTCATTCAATACGACATCTTCTCCTACGGCATGACAAAATGGCTCGAAACCGCTCCCAAACTGGATGCCTGGAACGTGCGCACCGCGCCCCATCACTACGGCGCCCACCTGGGTAACTTTGTCTCCGGCCACTTGGCCGCCGCCGTCGCTGGCTTTGCCTTCGTCGAGTGGGACGAGCTCGCCACGCCCGGACTGGACAGTTCCGCTTACTCTATTGACAACGGACATGTGAGTCTTCCGAACGCCCCCGGCTTCGGGCTGAACCTGGACGAGAGCCTATTCCAACAAGCAGTTGCCGCTAACGGCTATGTAGTAAAAGCCTCTTAGTCATGGCAAAATACCAAAAAGTCAGAATCGGAAACCATCTTTCAGTGACCGTGAACCGCCGGTTCCAATACGCTACCAACGAGATGAATAATGGGTAACACCCCCTCAATGCAGGAAACAATCCGACGTTTGCACGAATACTGGGCCGCGCGCGGTTGCCAGATCTGGCAGCCCCACAGCGAAAAACTTGGCGCCGGCACCATGAACCCTGCCACCGTGTTGCGCGTGCTCGGTCCCGAGCCCTGGAACGTCGCCTACGTCGAGCCTTCCTTCCGCGCCGATGACGGCCGCTACGCCGAAAACCCCAACCGCATGCAGATGCACACCCAGTATCAGGTGCTGCTCAAACCGGACCCCGGAAACCCGCAGGAACTCTATCTGAGCAGCCTGGAGGCCATCGGTCTGCAGCGCGACCGTCACGACATCCGCTTCGTCGAGGACAACTGGGAATCGCCCGCCCTCGGCGCCTGGGGCCTCGGCTGGGAAGTCTGGCTCGACGGTCAGGAGATCACCCAGTTCACCTATTTCCAACAGGCCGGCGGCGTCAGCCTCGACCCCGTCAGCGTAGAGATAACCTACGGGCTCGAGCGCATCGTCATGTATCTCCAGCAGCGGACAGAGGTCTGGTCCATCGACTTCGACGGCGTCCACACCTACGGCGAGATCTACCGTCAGCAGGAGATCGAACACTGTATCTATAACTTCGAGCTGGCCGACGTCGAACGCCAGCGCACACTGTGCGATCTCTACAACGCCGAAGCCGAAGCCTGCATCGAGCGCGGCCTCGTCGCCCCCGCCCACGACTACGTGCTTCGCCAGAGCCAGGCCTTTAACATCCTGGACACACGCGGCGCTATCGGCGTCACCGAACGCGCCAAATTCTTCGCCGCAATGCGCAGCCAGGCCCGCCGCATCTCCGAACTGTACGTGGAGCAGCGGCAGCATGAGGAATATCCTTGGCTGGCCGGCGGCGAAGAGAGCCCCGAAAGCCAAGGCAAATCAGTCCCCAGACAAGACCTCGCCGCTGTTCAACTGTCCGAGCCCCAATCGTTGCTCATCGAACTGGGTAGCGAGGAGCTTCCCGCCGGTGATGTGCCTGTGGGAATCCAGCAAATTGAGTTACGGCTGCGAGACCTTCTGGAACAGGCGCGGCTCACATGCGGCGATCTTACCGTTTCCGGAACAACTCGCCGCCTGGTTGCGCACGTGCAGGAACTGGCCCCGCGCCAGCAGGACGAGATCGTCGAACGCAGGGGGCCGCCTGCTGAGCGCGCCTTCGACTCCGACGGCCAGCCTACAAAGGCTGCCATCGGCTTCGCCCGCGGCCAGGGCGTCCAGCCATCCGATCTGGAAGTCCGCGGCAACTATGTCTACGCCGTAACCAGGCTGGAGGGTGAGCCGACCGCTGCCGTGCTGCCCCAGCTAATCGACGATCTGCTTGAAGGCATGCAGTGGGGCAGGACGATGCGCTGGAACAGTAGCAACAAGAGCTATCCTCGCCCTTTACGCTGGATCGTCGCTCTCTACGGTTCTGACGTTATTCCCGTATCGTGGGCCCGCGTCACCAGCGGCAGGGTCAGCCGCGGGCCCCGCTATCACGATGCGCGGGCGCGCCTGCCTGCCGGCGAGTTTACAACGTTCGACATCGCCGACGCCGACAGCTACTTCGACGACGCGGCCGCGCAGGGCATTCGCCTGTGCCGCCCGGATCGCCGCAGCCTGATTGCTGAAGCCGTCCAGGACGCGGCCTCCCGCGCCGCTTCCCTCGAAACAGGAGGCGCCGACCCACTGCCGCACGGCGCCTACGAGTGGGAGCCGGATGAGGACCTTCTGGAAGAGGTCACAGATCTGGTCGAATCTCCGCAGGCCGTAATCGGCGCTTTCGAGGAACGCTACCTGGACCTCCCTCAGCCGATACTGACAGCGGTGATGAAGAAGCACCAGCGCTATTTCCCGGTCCTGGCCAAGTCCGCAGACGGGGAAAGCTCAACGCTGGCGCCTCGCTTTGTTACCATCGCCAACGCCGACGATCTGGACCATCCCGACGTAGTGCGGCAGGGCAATGAGGGCGTCATTCGCGCCCGTTACGCCGACGCCGAATTCTTCTACCGGCAGGATACGGCCAAGCCCCTCGACACATTCACCAACCGCCTGGAAACCCTCACCTTCCACGCCAAACTCGGCTCGATGCTCGAGAAGGCGGCCCGCCTGGAGACGCTGGCCCCCCAGATCGCCCAGATGCTCGGGGCCGGTGAGCAGACAACCGAGACTTCTCGCCGGGCCGCCGCGCTCTCCAAGACCGACCTGGTTACCTCCATGGTGGTCGAAATGACCAGTCTGCAAGGGGTAATGGGCGAGATCTACGCCCTCAGAAGCGGCGCACCACAGCCAGTGGCACAGGCTATCCGGGAGCACTACCTGCCCCGTTTCGACGGTGACGCAGTGCCCAGGAGTGCAGCCGGCCTTGCCCTCAGCCTTGCCGACAAACTGGATAGTCTGGTCGGTCTCTTCGGTGTCGGTGTGTCGCCCAGCGGCAGCGCCGACCCCTTCGGCCTGCGCCGCGCCGCCCTTGGGATCGTAAATGCCTTGACACTGACCAGTTCTTCGTTCAATCTGTCGACTGCTCTTGAGCACGCGGCCTCACATTACGGAAATCTTCTGGCAGAAGATGCCATTTCCAGCGCCAGGGATTTCATAATTCGCCGTCTCGAGCGAAAACTTCGCGATCTTGGCCATGCGCCCGATGTCGTGGACGCCGTCCTGGCCGCACGCGGGGACGACCCCTACTCTGCCGTCGGCACCGTCCACCATCTGGCCGCCGCAGTTGCCTCCCCAAACTGGGAAGAGACCTTCACCGCCTATGCCCGCTGCGCCCGCATCGTCCGCGGCATCGAACGCGACCTGCCCCTGCAACCGGCATCCTACCAGGAGAAAGTGGAAAACGAATTGCATACCGCCTACGAAAGCGCGGCGGTGAAACTAAATGGTGCAAGCGATGCTGCTGAGTCGCTGGGACAAGTGCTGGCCGACCTGTCCGCGCCGATCAACAGTTTCTTCGACACCGTGTTGGTGAACGCTGAGGAGGAAGACGTGCGTCTGGCGCGCCAAGCGCTTGTCCAACGCATCGCCCTGATTCCCGCCTCCGTCGCCGATCTAAGCCGCCTGCAAGGGTTCTGACCGCCTGAATACTTTTCCCGAATTCAAGAGATGGACTGTGACTGCTACACGCTTTACTGCCTTCGTTGGCCGCACGCCGCAATTGACCGAAATCTGAGAAAGAAGGGGAGAAGAAAGCAATGGACACGCACTATCTTGCAGATCAGAAAGTCAGCGAAGAGCAACTCTGCGCCTGGGCGGACCAGTTCAACCGCGATGGATGCCTCTTCCTGCGCAATGTGCTTCCGCTCGACTGGACCGCCGAACTGCGCGCCGACCTGGAAAAGTCATTGCGCGACAACCCCAATGGGCTAAACAACAAGAGCCATCGCGCCCACCTGGCCCACCGCATGTTCGAGACCAGTGCCGCCAACCTGCGCCTCTTCGACATGGAGCCGATGATCTCCTTGGCCGAAGCCATAATCGGGCCGGACTGCCACGTCATCCACAACAACTCCTTCATTTCTCCCCCTGGCGGCGGCCTCGACGGCTGGCACCAGGATGACCGGCCCCATTTAATCGTCACCGACGGCGAAGCCCCCGCCAATATACATCTGCCTACCCTCTTCTTCACCGCCAACTACTACCTGACCGACGTCACCGAAGTCGAGCACGGCGGCACTGAAGTCATCCCCCGTTCGCATCTCCTCGGCGCCAGCCCGCCTCGTCAGCTGGACGGCACGGAGTGGGAAGAGCGCATCCAGTATAATCTCGGTCGCGCCGGCAGCGTGGTCCTCTTCAACAACCAGGTTTGGCACCGGGGCGGCCCCAATCGCAGCCAGCGCACACGTTACATAACGCAAGTCACCTACGGCCGGCGCATCATCGGCCATAAGTACTACCCGTTCATGAACTACTCCATGCCCGAGCATGTCTTTGACGGTGCAGACGACAGGCTGCGGCGCCTTCTCGGATTCCTGCCGCACGGGGCCTACGGGTAACCGCGGGCGACCGGCGCAGCAAGGAACCGTCCTCGACACTGAAGTCCAGGAAATGAGGACCTGAAAATGGATGGAATCGCTGGCAAGCGGGTCTTTGTTTCCGCCGCGGCCGCAGGAATTGGGCGAGTCATAGCCGATCGATTCTTACAGGCAGGCGCCCGCGTGCATGTCTGCGATGTAGACGTTGCCGCGCTGGCCCAATTGCCGGGTTCCGCAGCCCGCCTATCAGGCACCCGCGCCGACGTTGCCGACCCGGCGCAGATGGAAGCAGTATTTCAGGCAACTGCAGATGAACTGGGCGGGCTGGATGTGCTGGTGAACAACGCCGGCATCTCAGGCCCAACAGCAAACGCCGAATGCATCGCCACTGAAGACTGGCAGCGCACAATAGAAGTGAATCTGAACGGCGCATTCTACTGCGCCCGCCTGGCCATTCCCATGCTCAAAGCAAGCGGCGGCGGCTCGATTGTCAACATCGCCTCCACCGCCGGCCTGCATGGCTACCCTCTCCGCACACCCTACGCCGCCTCCAAATGGGCCCTGATCGGGCTGACCAAGACCCTGGCTATGGAATTGGGACCCTCCGGCATCCGCGTCAATGCCGTCTGTCCCGGTTCCGTCGAAGGTCCGCGCATCGACGGCGTATTCGCCGCCAAAGCCGCTGCGCGCGGCGTCAACACAGAGGAAATCCGGGCCGCGTTTCGCCAAAAAAGCTCTCTGCGCACACTGATAGCTGCCGACGATATCGCCGAAACCGTCCTCTTTCTCTGTTCCGACAACGGCGCCCGTATCTCGGGCCAGGCCCTTGCCGTCGACGGTCACACCGAAACGATGCGCATGTGAGCGAGACGCGGCCCAGCCCCGTGCCACCTTCGCCACCAATTCCCGCCAATCCCCAAGCCCCAATGATTTCGGTTTAGTCAACTGCTCATACAGAAGCCCTTACTAGAAACTGAAAACTCAAAACCAAAAACTGCCCTTAGATTGCTCTCCAGAGCAGACTGTGCTATCGTAAGTGAACGGTTTCGCAACCCAAATTGGAACATTTGGGAACGCGACCCAAGTTTCCACGCAACTGTCTTACCTGCTGTCTCAAACATTTTCCCGCAAAGAGTGTCAATTCGGCCACAACTGAGGAAAGCGAAAACGTAACGGTGAAGGACGAAAAAGCGCCGGGGAAGCCTTCAATCCCCGACATCGTTATCGGACGACTGCCGGTCTATTTGCGAACCTTGCGCCTGTTGGCGGATGACGGACGCGATGTCACCTCAAGCCAGGAATTGGGGGAGCACCTGGGCATCAGTTCAGCGCAAATTCGCAAAGACCTCAGCCACTTCGGCGAATTTGGCAAGCAAGGTACAGGATACAACATCGATTTCCTGTGCCGGCAACTTCAAAAGATCCTCAACGTCGACACGATCTGGCCCGTTGTCCTGGTAGGCGCCGGCTCCCTCGGTACAGCCATCGCCAACTATCAGGAGTTTGAATCGAGCGGCTTTCGTATCGTATCCGTCCTCGATGAGGACCCGCAAAAAATCGGGCAGCCTATCGGAAACGGACTGCTTATCGAGGATTTCGCCGATCTCAGCCAGCTTGTCAAAGGGTCAAACGTGCGGATTGCCGTGATGGCTGTTCCTGGGCACGCCGCCCAGCGCGTCGCCAGTCAGCTTATCGACGCCGGGCTGAATAGCATACTGTGCTACGCGCCCATCACCCTGGCGGTCCCCTCGCACGTCCGCGTCGAATACATCGATCCGGTTGTTCACTTCCAGCATATGACCTACTATCTGCGTTGAAAAACGTGGAGGGCAGAAGCGCACCCCCGCTCCAAATTCGCGCATGCGCAATTTGGAACGGTTGCCCGCCGTCAGAGTGGCTCTTTGCGAGGTAATCCTTGCTGCCTGGGGTAATGCTTTGGTGTCTTGCGCGTCTTTCGTATCAGCAGAACACGCCGCTCTTCATCCAGTGTCGGCACGCCCACCGGCGAGAACCGCACCGTTTCACCGCCAAGCATTTCTATCGCCTGGCGCGCTTCCATGAACTCTTCAGCCGCGTTCGGGCCCTTATATATGACCGCCAATCCGCTCTGGCGCACAAACGGCAGAACATACTCAGTCAGTGTATTGAGCCGGGCCACCGCTCTGGCCGTCGCCAGATCGAACTGGCCGCGGAAACGACGATGACGGCCCAATTCTTCAGCTCTCCCCTGAACCAGAGTGACATTCTCGAGCTCCAGAGTGGCCACAACCTCTTCTAGAAAGCGTATCTTCTTGGCCGTGCCATCCACAAGCGTCAGCTTTAGATTGGGCCATGCAATCTTGAGAGGTATACCAGGGAAACCCGCGCCCGTTCCAATATCAACGCAAGCCAAGGTCTTGTTCGGTGGCAATGATGCCCCAATTTCCTCTGCCACAAGCGGCAGACCGGCCAGACAGTCCAGAAAATGCTTCTTCTGTACGTCTTCACTCTCCGTGATCGCCGTCAGATTCATCTTCTGGTTCCACTCTGCCAGCAGCGCCGCAAAGGCCCGAAACTGCTCAATCTGTTCGCTGGCAAGAGGGATACCTATAGAGTTTGCCCCCGAAATTAGAGTCTGCATGAGAACATTGTAGCACAGGAGTTGACCAGTGAAGACGATTCGATACCGCTCCGCCGGTGGCATCGTGACCCAAAAAAACATCCTCTCCCATTTACCAGCTGAAGAGACACATCTCCTTCTCCTCGACCGGCCCCGCCGCGCTGAAGTACGGCTGCCCAAAGGGCATATAGATCCCGGCGAGAACGCTGAAGAAGCGGCGCTGCGCGAAACCTGCGAAGAAGCAGGCTTCTGCGACCTGCGCATTCTGGCAGACCTGGGCTGGCGTACCGTCGAATTCGACTACAAGCGCGCCCACTATATCCGCGAAGAACGATACTTTCTCATGCAGCTGCTGTCTGCACGTCAAACCGCCCGCCCCCCCAAAGACGCTAAGCAGTTTCAAGTCCTGTGGGCGCCGCTGGCGACCGCAGGCAAACGGTTGACCTTCGAAGCCGAGCGGCTCTTTGTCGAGGACGCCGTCACCGCACTCGCAAACCTTCCCCGCTCGTGACCGGCGCAAATTAGAATACAAAAACCGGGAATGTGCCCATTCCCGGCTCGTTTCATATTCAACTGTAATCAATTTCTCGCAGGAAGTGCCGTCGCCCCTGCATTCAGGAACGCCTGCCGCGCCTCTTGCGACGCGCACAGCCCGGCTGTCCCGGCACCTTCAACTTCCTACTTTCGCCGATATGTAATGCGTCCGCGTGTCAAATCGTATGGACTCATATCGACTCTCACCTTGTCGCCGAGAAACACCCGAATGTAGTTTCTGCGCATCTTGCCGGATAGATAGGCCAGAACAACGTGTCCGTTCTCCAATTCCACCCGAAACTGGGCATTCGGCAGGGCTTCGACGACTTTGCCTTCCAGTGTGAGTATTTCCTCAGCCATAAATCTCCATCAATGGGCGCTTGGCCCGCAGTAATGCTACCTGGGGTGTGTAGATTGGGCTATCGGAACGAACGGGCCGCATTTCTTCGTGCCTTCCTGATCGCCTTCTGTTTGTTTATGCGGCGCACTTCGCTCTTGGACGTAAACCAGCGCTTCTGGCGCACAATCGGCAGGATGCGCGCCTCGGCTACCGACTTTCGGAACCGGCGCATCAGGCTTTCCTGAGATTCTCCAGGCCTTAATTCAACGCTAATCGAACTCACCCCCTTCTGGAAGCTTGTGCAAATGGACAAAACAAGCCTGCCAGCCCATGTTGCTTCAAGAGACTGGCAGGCTGCTCAAGTATAAACGACCAGAGGCAAAGAATGCAAATGCCTGTACATGACCACTTCTAGCCCATTTCAGGGATGCAGCCTTCAGGATCTTTACTCAGTCCCGTCCTGCCCAGCTTCCTATGATCCCTCTTCCTCAGCGGTCCCTTCCCCAGCGACTTCGGCAGGATCAGATTCCGCAACCGCGCCTTCGACCTCCGCATCCCCGGCCATCCCTTCCGCGGGTGCAGGCGCCTCTGGCTCACCTACCGATGCCTCCGACTCACTCGCCGGCTCGTCAGCCTCAGCAACGGGTGCCTCCGGCTCACTCGAAGCGGCAGCAGCATCCTCACCCGCGGTCGCCTCCGGCTCACTCGAAGCGGCCGCAGCATCTTCAGCAACGGACGCCTCCGGCTCACTTGCCGGCTCTTCCTGCTCCTCTGCCGCGTTACTCTCTAACTTATCTGCCTCCGTCTCCAGCAGCGCCTGCCCGACAATTTCGTCAGCCTGCCTTCGGCTCAAACCAATTCGCTGCCGGTCCGGATGGATTCGCAGGATTTTTACAGGAATACGATCGCCGCTGCTAACCATTTTCAGCGGTTCGGCTACGGTAATATCGGCTAACTCACTGATGTGGATTAGCCCCTCGATACCCGGTTCAAGTTGAGCGAATGCGCCAAAATCGATCACCCGTGTAACCGTGACCAGAATTGTGTCATTCACCTTATATCGCTCTTCGATGCTTTCCCAAGGGTTCGACAAGAGCCGCTTGCGGCTAAGCGCGATGCGGCTACGCTCCGGATCCAGGCGCAGTACCTCGACCTGAATCTGCTCTCCCACCTTCAAAACATCGCGCGGGTGACTGACCGGCGTCCACCCAATCTCGCTGACGTGCAGCAGACCGTCCGCGCCGCCGATATCGACAAAAGCTCCAAACGGGCGCAAGCTCCGCACTTCACCATCTACCACCGCGCCCACTGTCAACTCTTCGAACAACTGCGCTTTGCGTCCCGCCCGGTACTCTCGCTCAGCCAGTCGATAGGAGAGTACAAGCCGGCGCCGTTGCCGCTCAACTTCGATTACCTTGACCGGCAGGTCCTGACCCACAATCAGTTGCAAACGTTCGTTGCGCTGCTCTTCATTCATATTGCGCGGCAGCCCAACAATATGTGAAGCCGGTATAAAGCCTCGCAAGTGGTCAAAATCGGCCAAAAGACCACCCTTGTTATAGCCAACTACCTTCCGAACCGTGATCTCGCCGCTCTCCAACATCTTCTCAGCAACAAGCCAGTCCTTCTTCTGTAAGGCGTCGGCAATGCTCAATACCAGCATGCCTTCATTGGTCGTGAGCTTGCTCACCACAACTGGAACCGTCTCGCCCTCTCGCAACGTGCCCGCATAATCATCCTCCAGTCGATTCAGATCGGACTGGGGCACGATCCCGTCTCGCTTGGCGCCAATGTTTACCAACAACTCATTCGAGCGCACCTCCACCACAATACCCTCACGAAGGTCGCCGCGTTCCGGCAAACTCAGATCCTCCTCCTCTGCGAGGTATTGTTCAAAGAGCATTTCATCGGCCTGTTGCGCTTCACTCAGTTGCGCTTCGCTCTCTGGTTCTTCGCTCAATTGCGCTTCGCCTTGCGGCTCTTCGCTCGTTTGCGCTTCGCTCTGGGGCTCTTCGCTCAATTGCGCTTCGTTCTGGGGCTCTTCGCTCGTTTGCGCTTCGCTCTGGGGCTCTTCGCTCAATTGCGCTTCGTTCTGGGGCTCTTCGCTCGTTTGCGCTTCGCTCTGGGGCTCTTCACTCAATTGCGTCTCGCTTCGCGGCTCTTCAATCAGTCGCTCAATACTGGCTTGCTCACCGTCGGTGTTCTCGGCCACGTTGCCTGATTGCTCTGACTCTGACATCATCGAATTGTCCACCTATGGGTTGCGCAGTTTTTCGCAAGGCGGCGGGTATGCCAACGATGCAACCCCAAAACTGCAGGCCGCAATAACCGCCCTGTGCAGACTACTTGCGTCCCTACATTATAACAACCAGTTACAGAGCAGTCAAACACAAGAAAAATACACAGGGTGCCTCAAAAACTGTAGAAATTAGGAGAGAATTCAGGGTATGAGAAGTTGCTTGTCCAGATTCTTGCGTGGAAAAGAACAATTATGGAAACTGCGCCGCCACAACCAATTTGCGATCCTGAGTGATGCGAGCGCAGGCGCGTTCTCAACTCTTTACTTAATTACGGGCGGTCGGGCCTTCGGCCCTCCCTTGTGCAGGGGCTGCGCCCCCGCAACGCCCCCCTCCAAGACCATCGCGCACCGACCATGTCTGCGCATTCCGGCAGTGACGCTCCACCAACCTGGCCGTCGCCAACCGAATAGGCAATCAGACAGCCTGAATGGCGGCAGCGATAAGGGGCTGGTCAAAACAGGCACCGTATATGGCTTGGCAGTTTCCAAATATGTGTTTTCTATCCCTGAAATTCATGTATCGCTTTGGAAAACCCAGCAAAGTGGCATCCTTAGAATTCGAAGGTGTCAGCCAGCTACCAGGAAGCGCAAGCAACGATCCCACTCTGGTCACAAAAACAATGCTTGTAAGGTCTGCTTACTCCTCCGCCTTCGGGTCCGAATCCTCACCTTCGTCTGAAGGCGGCGGCTCCTCCTGTAATCGCCCAAGTGCGCCTCGAATCTGGCTCCAAGCCCTCTTCAACACTGGAACTGCCGTTGCCTCCGTACTCTGATGAGCAAATTCAATCTTCACAAAGCCGGCTGTCAGCTCTGCGGCCGCCGCCTCATCCTCGCTCTCAACCATCTCCCCTAAGCGCGCCTGAAACCTGTGCGGCGTTTCGCCTGGGCGTCTTCGCATTCCGTGCTCGGCAGCGTTTTCCAACGTCGATACATAAAAATATCTTACCTGCTCATCGGGTGGCAGGCGGCCAAGCATCAGGTCATTCAGCCAACGGCGCATCCGCGAGCGACGCGGCCTGCCTTTCTCTTCTTCAATCGGGGTCAGCGTACGCGCCCGCCACTCGTTAAACGCGCTGCCAATCTGCTTCCAACCCTGCAAAAACTGCCGCAGCCACGCCAGCAGCAGTTGGAAGTTCACCCCCCGCCCCTGCAGATAGATGTAGGCCGCATAGCCCAACAGCAGCGCGACGATTATCCAGAACACAGTGCCGCCCAGCCACGGCGGCGCCTCGGCCTGAGGGGCCTGTTCGATCTGCGGCGTTCCCATTTCCGGCGGTTCGCGCTCCGGCTCCTCGACCTGTTCCTCCTCCCCGCCGAACAGTAAGGCGAGCAAGCCCATTATCAACCCCAGGATCAGATAAACCGCTCCTGAAATCATTCTTAACGTCAGCCCCAACAGCTGGGCAAGTCGAAACGTCCCTCCCAGCGGCATCAAGAAGGCCGCCGCCGCCACCACCAGCAGCAAGCCGAATGCATAGAAAGGCCAATTGCGGGCAATTGTTGATTCGGTGGGCAGCTTTGCCAATTGCCACCTGGCTCTCAGCGCCGCCAAATGGCCGAACGTTAGCAGAAGCAATCCCAGTATAAAGTAGACGATCGCCGCGCCGATTACGCCTCCGGCTATGTCCTGACGTACCAGCGCAAAGAATCCGTTCGTCCCCATTCCCACCTGGCTCGCCGCGGTCAGCAAAATCATGAGCATCCCACCCATTGCCCAACGTTCGCTGAAACGGCGCACAAGTGCCCTGCGGTCACTCTGAATACGGTGGTCGTCTCCACTGATAGGCCTGGACGCTGCCTCCAAATCGATCAGCTCGTCCGCTTGCAAACCCATCGCCAGAAAATCATTGGTCACCAGCACGGCCATTCCCCAGGCGATCAGGATCAGAATCGCGTTGATGACGAAACCTAGCGTGAGAAAAACACCAAACGGTTGCAGAATCATTGCCGCAGGAGCCGGCCAGCCTTCGACCGTTGACCACAGCGCGAAGCGGGCGACAAAAAGGATCAAACCAAGCTCCGCAAGTCGAAAAGTCGTCGTCCTCCGCTGGCGGTGCCCCGGACGTACCAAAACCGTAGTCGTATAACAGCCTACCAGCGCCGCTCCAATCGAGGTGATCCGCAGGATGTTGATATAACCGGCGGGCAGCCCCGGCCCGATATGCCGGATGAACGAAACCAGCGCTACCAGGATGCAGCCAACTAACGCCGCGATGACAGCCGGACGCAAAAGAGAGTCCTGCCAGGAATTATCATATCCGAGTCGCTGTTGCGAACTATCTGTCTCTACCATCCGTCTCTCGACAAACTTGGACTAACTCTGCAAATTCAACAGGTCCGATTCCCAAATCGTCTGATGCGAGGTAACGCCCAGGGCCTCCGCCTGCTCCTGCATCCGCTTGAACTGCGGCTGCAGCGTGCAGGCAAGCACGTACACATTGATTCCCCGGCGGTACATGCCGTGCAGCAGCCAGACCAGATTCTCAGTCAGGCTGGGTGTCACTACAATCAACGTCGATCCCCAGCTCAGATGCGCCACCCGCACCGGCAACCAGTTCGGCAGAGCAATGGGCGAGCTCCACTCTTTCTCTTCGGAACCGTCGGTCTTCGTCCGTTCGGCCGCACCGGGCTTACGGGTCGACGCGTCTCCATCGGCGTTGCGCACCTCCCTCAACTGAATGCGCGCCAAAATCTCAAGTATCCCCATCAAATGGCCGCGCCCATTGCGCGCGGGGACCGCCAGAACCTCTTCGCCCGAACGAGGATCCTCCCCGTTGCTGAGAAATCCAATCTCCTGCCTCTGCTCGGCCACATGACTGGCCAGAGACGCCGCCAGCACTACCGCCCATTCGCTGCCGCCGTACTCCTCCCGATATGGGTATGAGCTGCGGTCCAGATCTAGCACAACTGTCGTGCTGAGCGCCATCGAAGGCTGGAACTTCTTCACCAACAGCGTGTCCTCGTGCGCACTGGCCCGCCAGTGTATGTGGCGCATACTGTCGCCGCTCGCGTATGGACGAACACCAGCCATACGCGATGGATCCTGAAATAATCGATGCGGGCTGCGAATATCGCCGAAGGGCAGCAGGCTGGGCAGGCCCAGATCGGCCAGGGAGTAGACTTTGGGGTAGACAGTCAGTAGGTGTGCGCCCGTCTCCTGCCACGAGGATTCGGCAAACCCGAACAGGTCGCCGGTATGGAGGTTAAGCGGGCCAATCTCATAGTAGCCGCGGCGATGACAGTGCAGCGCAAACCGGCGCCTGGTCAAAGATCTCCCGCCGATACTGATGATCGTGCTGTACTCGTCGACCGCTCGCAGGTCGATCGGGATATTCTCCTGCAGCCGTAACCAAGGTATCGGCAGGCGGCTCCGGTTGTGAAAGTTTACATCGCTCCGGATCGTCTCACCTGCAAATGCCTTGGCCGGCACCCGCCGCGAGACGTTCAGTTTGCGTAGACTGCGTCGGGTCCACCAGTGACTGATTATCCAGACGCCTCCGACCACATAGAAGACGTAGTATATCCAGTCCATCCGTAGAAAAACGGCGAACCCGAACAGAAAAAGGAGAAGAAAGAAGAGATCAAACAAATGACTACTCCTGCACTACAGCAGCGGGGGCCTCCGTCCAATCCTCCGTCTCATCGCCCAAATTGAGCGTAGTCTCCTCAAGCAGTTCGGTAATGATCTGTTCCGCCGTACGGCCCCGCAGCGCCGCGTCCGAGCGCACAATGCAGCGATGCGGCAGCGCCAGAAGCGCCAGCGCTTGCACATCGTCAGGCAGCGCGTAATCCCGGCCTCGCAGCGCAGCCCGCGCCTGCGAGCCGCGATAGAGTGCCAGCGATCCGCGCGGGCTCGCGCCCAACGCCAAATCCGAATGGCTGCGCGTCGCCTGTACCAGCGCAACGATGTATTCGCGGATGCTGTCCGCGACGGTCACCTGCCAAATCTGTTCCGCCAGTTCCGGCAGATTGTGCCCGTCGACCACTGCCTCCAGTGTCTCAATCGGATGCCGGTGTCCCAAACTGATCAGCATCTCCCCCTCCTCCTTATCCGACAGGTAGCCCAGATTCAGCTTGAACAGGAAGCGATCAAGCTGGGCCTCTGGCAAAGGAAAGGTGCCTTCATACTCCACCGGGTTCTGCGTGGCGATTACCATGAACGGGCGCGGCAGTTGACGGGTTACGCCGTCGGCCGTGATCTGCTGTTCACCCATACACTCCAACAGCGCCGCCTGCGTACGCGGCGTGGCCCGGTTAATCTCGTCCGCCAGCAGAACATGTGTAAACGCTGGGCCGGCTATGAACTGAAACTGACGCGTCTCCTGGTTGAAAATACTCGTGCCCGTGATGTCGCTGGGGAGCAGGTCGGGCGTACACTGCAACCGCCGAAAGTCCACCCCCAGGCTGACCGACAGCGCCCGCGCCATCATCGTCTTGCCCACGCCGGGCACATCCTCAAGCAGGACATGACCTTCACACAACAGCGCGATCAGCAGGTGCTCGATCACCTCTTCTTTACCGACGATCACATCGCCGACATTACTCAGTACACCACGCGAAAAATCCTGTGCGGTCTGCATGCAGAGCCTCTATTCGTGGAAAGGGGCGGGCCTCAAAATCGCGCCAATTTACAGAGGATGGGCACTTCATATCCGCCGATTGTACATCAGCCCGGCCATATCGCCGAACTTTGCGACCACAATCGAAACAAAGTCGATAGCGACGCAATCGCCGAGTACCGTTCAAGCACAGTCGGGCAACAACGGCGGAATCAGGTGTTTTCTTTGACCAGTCAGGAGCTTTATGCTATCGTTTTGCAGCGTGTGCAGGTTTACTTGCCCCCGTAGCTCAGAGGATAGAGCAGAGGTTTCCTAAACCTTTGGCCGTAGGTTCGACTCCTACCGGGGGCGCTCTCCAGCAACGCATTCCAAGAATGCCGTAAAGTGAAATGAGAGGCGCACCAGCGCCTCTCACCTTTCTCGTTGGGCATAAAGAGAAGAAAAGCTATGTCCGCGTAGTCAGCGGATATAGCTCGCGGCCGAGGCGTCGAAACGATAGATCGTCCAGATTATGCAAGCTCGGCTCGGACACTACGTGAATCGCGCCCGCCCATGACTCAAATCCTGCGCGAAAATGGGCCGCGGACTTCACGCAGATGTACCGCATCTGCCGCGGGTCGAGACCGAGCGAACGGGAAAACGCCGTATCAAATGGCTGCTCCCGCCTGCTCACCAGCAACACGTGGATGCCATCCTGAACGACATGCGCCGACGGCCCCATATTTCCGCTCAACCCCGCATACATAGGCCCTTCATACTGAAAAGCCCCGTCCGACTCAGCTGCAACCTCCACCTCCATCGGTACCGGCGTTCCCTGCAAAGGCGACGACTTCGCCCCCACCTCTAACGACAGGCGGGCGCCAACACCGGCCTGCTGGCAGCGTGCGACCGCTTCAGGGTCGACGATATAGAGCACGCATGCG
This sequence comes from Caldilineaceae bacterium, assembly GCA_965116395.1. Taxonomy (GTDB): domain Bacteria; phylum Chloroflexota; class Anaerolineae; order Caldilineales; family Caldilineaceae; genus Bin5. The sequence goes on along the minus strand of OZ220684.1, from coordinate 539,436 downwards.
TCCTCTAACTGCATGTCTATGAAAGTGCGCAACACTCCAGTACTGTCGCCCGGCGACCCGCCGCCCGTGTTGTCCCGCACATCAGCCACTATGACAGGGTATCTCCCCACTGCCTGCGCTTCTTCTAACGCAGACCGGGTCGAGGACAGTTCCAACTGCCAATCCTCCCGCCGTGCATAAATCCAACTGCCCAATCGGTCGGCATACTCCTGGGCCAACGCCTGGTCGTCATCGGTCACTACGTAGACCGAAGCACCCATATCGGGCACATCGGCCAGGTAAAAGCACGTCGCAATCGAGCCGCACACAACACCCGGCAACGCCTCAATGCCGTGCAGCTCAGCAATGGCATCCCGCATCGGCAGATGCGCGGTCACCTGGTTCTGCCCCCAGATCATTGGGATCTGGTGCAAAGCCATCGTCGGGCGCAGACCGTCCCTGACAATGCGCACCAACACGTCCGCGCACTCGCGCCCGCGCGCCGCCATGTCGATCTCCGGAAATGTCTCCCGCCCAATCAGGACATCGGCCTGCTCTACCATCTGCTGCGATATATTCGAGTGGATGTCAAGCTGCGCCAGCACCGGCACATCCGGCCCGACAGTCTCCCGCACCGCGGCCAGCAGATGACCCTCCGCATCCCCCAGCCCGTCCGTTGCGTCAAGGTCCCCCACCGCCATCGAGCCGTGAAGCTCCAGCAGCACGCCGTCCAACGGCATCGCCTTCGAGATCCCGTCCAATATGCGGCCCAGCAGTTCGTCATACAAAGGCCGCGGCGTCGGCGCGCTCGGCTGAGGTTCGCCGAACAGTGTCGGAATAAGTTCGAAATCGTGTGCCTGCGCGCCCGCGATAAAGCCCCCTATCGGTGTATTCGTCCCCGCGAACGTGTTTAGGATATCGTCGCCTTCAACCAGGAACCTCTCCCGATAACTCTCTATCGTCGTTGGCACAGGCGTAAACGTACTGCTCTCATGGCTGAGTCCACCCGTCGCAACCCTCATCTGACGCTCCCGTGCTGAATCCAGCTTCTCAAGCCAAACCGCTCACGCCTTACTCTGTCCATCCCCAAGCGGCCGTCATTGACCACTATCCACTAACCACTAACCACTGCCCTACTCCGGTTCTGGCAGCACAAGGCCATGCACGAAGCCACCGTCTACCCGCAGGATCGAGCCCGTCACGTAATCGGCATCATCGCTGGCCAGATAGGCCGCCGCCTTGCCAATGTCCTCCGGCACCCCTATCCGCCCCCAGGGGATCCGCTTTCCGCCTTCGGCTATGTCCTCCTCGCTGTAAAAACTGCGTTCCCCCGGCGTGTCGATCCAGCCGGGATTGATCACGTTGACATTGATGCGGTCCCCGGCCAGCTCCGCCGCCATCGTCCGCGCCAGATGATTAATCGCCGCCTTCGACATGTTATACGCGCCGCTGCTGGGGAAAGCGATCTCCTCATGAACCGAGCTGATCACAACAATCTTGCCGCGGCTTCGTCCCGTTTGCGGCTGTTTCAGCATCTGTTGCGCCGCCATTTGGCAAGTATGGAAAACGCCGAACTGCGTAACCTCGAACGTGCGCAACACGTTTTCCCACTTCGCATCCACCACCGCTTCGCGGATAGAGACCGCCGCGTTGGCCACCGCCACATCGATGCGGCCGAACCGCTCGACCCCGCCTTGGATCATCGCCGCCATCGCGTCGCGATCAGAAACGTCCGCCTGCCACACCAGCGCCTCACCGCCCATCTGCCGGATCTCCTCTGCCGCGCTCTTGGCCTCGGCCTCGGACGTGCGGTAATTCACCACCACGTTGGCCCCCTCCTCCGCCAGGCTCAGCGCGATGCCGCGCCCGATTCCGAGCGACGCCCCGGTCACCAGAGCTGTTTTCCCCTCAAGTCGTTTCATCTTGAAACTCCGTTCCTGTTGCGATGTCGAGAGAGCGGACAACCCGCTTCTGTCAGGCTGCTGCCCTCAACGGTAAAGAAATCCGTTTAGCACTATTCAAACCAGTAGGAATACAGTTCCGCCTGCCACAAATGAAATCGCAGTCGAACTGTTTTCCCCTTCACCTCTGTCAGATCGCGCCCGCCCCGCCATTGGACGCGCTCATCTATGCTGTCAATGATCGCGGGAACGCAGTCATCTTTCGTGTAGCCCTCAATGGGCTGCCCGCTACCGGCGTCGATCAACTCGACCAACACACGGCCCCGCCATGAATCCGCATTCACATGCAAAGTATCGCCGCTGACTTCGAGAGGCCGCGTCAACACAGACCCCCACTCAACGCCCCCCTTGAGCGAAACGAACCCGTCCATCCGCAACCGCGCCAGACAGATCGCGCTCGCATCCAAATAGCGCCTGTTGCGTACGTCTTCAAACGATAGATTGCGATAGCGGAGGCCCATATAGTAGAACCACAGCTCGTTGTTGCGCTGTACGGGCCTGTTCAAAACTACGATCTGGCCCGTATCGTACGTCTCGCCGTCGCGAACCGGTGACTGTTCCATGAAAGGTGCCCGGCCCGCCACCCGCTCCCAGTCCACCAGATTGCGGCTGGAAGCCAGTTCCACCGACTTGCGGCTGTCTACGTTTTCATAAAGAGGAGGATGTTTGCCCGCCCAATGGTGCATTACCGGCATCGCCAGGTGCAGACCCTCGTAGGGGAATATCGGGAAGTTGTAGACATCCGTGCGCCACTCCTCCGGCCGGTTAAAAATAGGTGACAGATAGTCTGGGTCGTCGAAGAAACGCTGCAGCCGAACATTTCCGTTCTCCTGGTCCGTCTGGTCCGCATGAAAGATCAGCCCATGCTCTGTCCAGTTGGCGAAATCCTCGCTCGTATACAGCTGCCATGATCGCCCGTAGGGTCCGTTCCGTTTAGCCGCGGCAATAAACTGCCTTCGTGCTTCGTCGTAAGTCAGGTGCGACTCATCATGGCTGTGAAGAGAGGGAATATCGAGCTCCTCCCAATGCAAAAAGTCAGCCGACACCATCGAGCGCAGCTCGCTCCCGCCATAACGAAGCCCCTTGAAGCGGCGCCGTGGATCCGGATCGTGCGGGTCGTAAATCGGCCCCTGCAGCATTCCATTCGCGCTGGGAAGAATGTTGTTTTCGCCCCCGACTGGCGTTCCTCGCCAGGTCGGCGCTTCATATTCATAGAGGCCCAGGAACGGCTTCTCCCAGTTCACGCCGTCCTCCGAAGTGGCGTAGCAGGCGAAACGCTCACCGCCGGCCGGCGCACCCGTCACATCCGACTTGACTTCGGGGTCCAATCCCTCCGCGCTGGACAGGTAGATTGCCTTGAAGACCCCCTCATCCGGTAACCAGACCGGGGTCGTCCGCATCTGAATCGAGTTGTTCTCCCAGCGGTACTCAGGCCGGAGCACGACATTGTCACGCGCCTTCTGCGGCTGGTGCAGCTTGCGCGCCAGATTGTCGATCTCCTCGACCTCGTGATCATCGATAAAGAGATGTTTCATTGCGGCCCCTCCTTCATGTTCCCCGCCAATATCAGAAGTGCCCTTCGTCCCGCAGCATGTACAGCTGCGATGAACGATCGGCCAGGGGCAGCTCCACCGGGCGGTTCCCCTGCCTCTGCGACTCGTAAATGCCCATTACCATCTCCAGCGAGGCAACCCCGTCTTCGCCATTCGAGCTCGGTTCTCCCCCGTCCTCGATGCAGCGCACCAGCTCCTCCACCGCCAGCTGGATCGAGCTCGCCTCCTCGATAGCCGGAAACGGCTGCGGCTCCAACGTGTACCACTCGATGCGAGAATCCGGTTCATTGAGGCGGTCGGTCGTGTCAACGCCCAGCAGCCACTGGTTGCCGGCATACTCCAGGCTGATGACGCCAGCGGTACCTTGCAACTCGATCCCAAAGCGGGCATATCGGGTCAATTCATTTGCCATACTGACTGCGCTGACGCCCGAATGGAAACTGAAGATCGCGTCGCTGATGTCTTCGACGCGAAACTCTTCGCGGTGACGGCGGTGCGCAGTGCCTACTACAGACTTGACATCGCCTGCATAGATGCGAAACAGGTCGAACGTATGCACCGCATCGTGGATCAGCGGCCCCTCTTCGTCCGCCGTCCACTCCGGGAACGGCTTGACCCCCTGGCAGATGCCCAGCATCGAAATCAGCTCCCCGATCGCGCCCTCATCGAGCATCTCCTTGGCCTTAATGAAAGCAGGATTCCAGCGCCGCGAGTGATTCACCGACAGAACACACCCAGTGCTCCGGCAGGCCGCCACAATCGCGTCGCCGTCTTCCAGGCTCAGCGCCAGCGGCTTCTCACACAAAATACCCTTGGCGCCGTTCTCGACCGCCACCTCCACGATGTCCCGGTGCAGCCCCGGATGCGTCGCCACGCACACAATATCCAGCTTCTCCTTTTCCAACATCTGCCGGTAGTCCAGGTAGAGCGCGTCCACATCCCACATCCGCCCAAACACCTGCAGATGTTCGTTCCCCCGGCTCGCCCCAGCCACAAGTTCCGTCTGCGCGCACACCGCCACTCCGCCCGCATGCGTAAGCGGCGTCGGCGGGTCAGTCTCCCAAAGAGTGCCAATCCGGCCGCATCCGACCAATCCGGCGCGATATGTATTCATATGTTTCCTTTCTGTGGTCAACTTGCGAGGTGTCAAAGGAGCGGATTCAGTGCCTTTCCTTCAGCCTTATAAGGAGAGCCGCTCCTCTTATTCGTTAATGATTCTTAGCAACTCTTGCCGCGAGAACTTCTCAAGCGGATCGACCCCGTTCCGATTCCCTACACTCAAATCAGGTAGCCTATACATTGCCTGAGATTCACAGGAGTATTCAGTTGGTATGAGATCATCCTTGACTTTGCCGCAGGATGAGTCCTCGGTAGCCCGCGTATTCCCTTGTTCTTCTTTACGCAGAGTACGTCTTCCCGCAGATTGTCGTTCTTGTCAGTTTCTGGCTGCACACGTGCCATCCTACCAATACTTGGCACCCGCGAGCAAACGACCTGTTTCGCCTGACTTTCGAAGTTAGGACAGGGAATCAGGCTGAGACAGCTTCTCCCGAAGCATGTTTTCTTAGGTCAAGTATGGACTGGCCGCCGCGACAGGCTTCTGGTGATCAGGATTTCTAGCCATTCGGAGAACTGCGTAAGAAGCGAACTCTACCCAATCCACCCGCGGGAAGAATGAAATTGTAAATCGCTTGGCTTCATTCTCGTCGACCTGACCTGCCTTAGCCCCAATCGTGTTCAGTCAATGGCCTACCGCGGCCCCAAAGGTGTTCTCCGTGATCCTCCGCGGCCCTCCGTGGTTCAAAAAAAGGTGTTCTTGGTGGCCCTTTGCCGCCCTTCATGGATAGACTGAGTCTTGCCCCTGCATGTCCCGGTATAGGCGAAAGTCAACCAGCCCTGGTTTGCACCATCAAGAGATGGTATGCACTCCCAACACACCCCAACTACACCCGCGTAATCCGCCGCCGGAACGGCCACCGGTAACGCAGCCTCTGCCGCTCGCTGTAACCCTCGTCACCCGGCGTCGGCGCCTCAACCCGTCCAAACATGACCCACCCCAGCAACGAAAACAGCCCGCTCAGCAGGAATATCGCGCTGTGCGGCGCCCCCAGCCGTAATAGCCCCACTGTGATTGCCGGCGCTACCATACCCCGCAACCCAACCACAGTCGACTGGATCGCCGCATACTCCGTCACCTTGTCCTGGTCCGCCAGCTGTATTCCCGCGCTGATCTGCCCCATCTCAAAGCCCGCCATCCCCATACCCCGCGCAATAGCCGACGGCATCAGCATCCACAAACTCTGTGCTGACATGTAACTGAGTGGCGTCACAATTGAGATCGCCGAGATTGCCCGCAGGACAAATAGGCCGCCCCGCTTGTCGATCGTCCGTCCCCACAGCAAATAGCTGAAAAACCAGGTTACCGACTCCACTAACCCCAGTAATCCGATTTCCGAATAGGAGAGTTGCAAACGGTCCACCTGCACAACCGGGTATAGCGGCCAGCTCAGCAACCCACCCAGCCCAAACAGCGAGTAACTGATCAGATAGACGGCAAAATTCCTGTCGCTCCGTACGATCTGCCACAGATCCGAAAACGCCTTCGTTTTGCGCGGCGGCAATTCCCCCTCGTCGAAATCAATGCGCGTGAAAAGAAATGTGGCCAGAATGCCAAAGAGCGCCCCAATAGGGAACAGGACCTGGTACCCTACCTTGTCCAATGCCCATCCAGCCAGGGGCGTGACCAGCAGAATAACCGAAACCCGCCCCATCCGCACCGCCGACATCACCTTCCCACGCCCGCTCTCAGGATAGATCTCCTGAATGACGCGCGTGTACGCCGGAATGACAAACGCTTCCAACAGCCAGAAGGCAATGCCGATCGCCATCAGCTGCTTCGCACCCGTCACGAACGCGGTGAGCAGAAAGAGCGAACGCCCCAGCAGCCAGCAGAAAACAATGATGTTGATCGTACGCCGCCGCCGCATCAAGACGATGCTGAACGCAGTGAAGACCGAGCCGGCAAACACAAGAGCCGTATACACGGCCAGCATATCAACGCTGGCGCCCAAACGACGCAGCACAACCTGTGTGAAGGGGAAGATTATGGCATAAAAAACGCCGTAGGCCAGCGACATCGAAAGCTCGACATGCATGACCCGGCGCACGGAGGGCGATAGTGAGCCGGCCAGCGCCGTCTCGATCCAAATGACAGCCCGGCTCAGTAATTCATTTGTATTCATCTCTGCTCCAGCCTCAGGCACTGCCTATGCCTGGCCTCGTGCATGCAATCCGTCTTGACCAATTAACATTCGGGCCGGAGCGTCCAACATAAGACGACGGTCAAACTCGTCCAAAAATCCAATAACCCGGCACGCCTCCATGGCAGCGCCGGACATTGCGAGCACCCTATCACACACCCACACAGACGCCAACCCAACCGAGCCTCCCACAAAAAGTCATTCTCCCACCTACCCAGCGCAAGACACCCAACAGCCCGCGCTAACCCTGCCAACCACTCCCCAATCACTGACCACTGCAGTTCTGGGCGGTCGGGCCTTCGGCCCTCCCTTGTGCAGGGGCTGCGCCCCCGCAACGCCCCCCTCCAAAAACATGCCTCATCCACCTTACGCCGTATTTCCAGCGGTGCGTCTTATCCAAGGTGGCGGCGGCCAACGGGCACACGATGAAATAGCCCCAATGGCGGCGTGACTGACGGTCTGGACAAACACACGCTGTATATGGCTTAGTAGTTACAGTTAGGATAGACTGGCCGCCGCGACAGGCCTCTAGTGATCAGGATTTCTAGCCATTCGGAGAACTGCGTAAGAAGCGAGCTCTACCCTATCCCCCCGGCAGGAACATGAAAACTGAAAATCGCGTGGCTTCCTTCTCCTCGACCTGTCCTGCGTTAGCCCTAATCGTGTTCAGTCAATGGCCTACCGTGGCCCCAAAGGTGTTCTTGGTGGCCCATTGCCGCCCTACATGGAAAGATTGAGTCTTGCCCCTGCATGTCCCGGTTGAGGCGAAAGTCAACGAGCCCTGGTTTGCACCATCCAAAGATCGTATGCACTCCCAACACACCCCAACTACACCCGCGCAATCCGCCGCCGGAACGGCCACCGGTACCGCAGCCTCTGCCGCTCGCTGTAACCTTCGTCACCCGGCGTCGGTGCCTCAACCCGCCCAAACATGAACCACCCCAGCAACGAGAACAGCACGCTCAGCAGGAATATCGCACTGTGCGGCGCCCCCAGCCGTAATAGCCCAACCGTGATAATCGGCGCTACCAGCCCCCGCAACCCAACCACCGTCGACTGGATCGCAGCGTATTCCGTCACTCTGTCCGGGTCCGCCAGCTGTATTCCCGCGCTGATCCGACCCATCTCAAAGCCCGCCATCCCCAAGCCGCGCGCAATCGCCGACGGCAACAACATCCAGATGTTTTGTGCCCACATGTAAGTCAGCGGCGTCACGATCGAAATGGCGGAGATCGCCCGTACCACAAATAGGCCGCCCCGTTTGTCAATCATCCGCCCCCACAGCAGGTAACTGAACAGCCAGGTAATCGACTCCGCCAATCCCAGCAATCCAATATCCGAATAGGACAGTTGCAGGCGGTCCACCTGCACCACCGGGAATAGCGGCCAGCTCAGCAGCCCGCCCAGCCCAAACAGCGAGTAGCTGACCAGATAGACGGCAAAGTTCTTGTCCGTTCGAACAATCTGCCACAGGTCGGAAAAAGCCTTCGTTTGGCGCGGCGGCAACTCCCCCTCGTCGAGGTCTATCCGCGTGAAGAAATACGTGGCCAGAATGCCAAAGACCGCGCCGATGGGAAACAGAACCCTGTACCCCACCTGGTCCATTGCCCAGCCGGCCAGGGGCGTGACCAGAAGGATCATCGAAACACGCCCCATCCGCACCGTAGACATCACCTTCCCCCGCCCGCTCTCAGGATAAATCTTCTGGATCACGCGCGTATATGCCGGGATGACAAATGCCTCCAGCAGCCAGAAAACGATGCCAATCGCCATCAATTGCACCGCGCCCGTCACAAACGCAGTAAGCAAAAACAGCGAACGCCCCAACAGCCAGCAGAAAACTATGATGTTGATCGTACGCCGCCGCCGCATCAAGACGATGCTGAACGAAGTGAAGACCGAGCCGGCAAACAGAAGAGCCGTATAAACCGCCAGCATGTCAACGCTGGCGCCCAACCGGCGCAGCACAACCTGCGTGAAAGGAATGATACAGGCATAAAAAATGCCATGGGCCAGCGCCATCGAGAGTTCGATATGCATGACCCGGCGCACAGCAGGCGACAACGAACCGGCCAGAGCCGTCTCCAACCACATACCTGTCCGGTTCAACAATTCAGTTGCTTTCATCTTTGCTCCAGCCCCATTAAGAGGCAATAACTGGCGTCGGGCGCGAGTCCCGTTCTAACCAGTCAATTTCTAATGTAAATTCCACTTGATACCAATACATTTCACACCGGCGGCACTCTGAAACGACTAAGGTCCCATCTCTGATCAGAAGCCTCTCTCCCCTTGTTCTTGGGCTGGCCTGCCATTCCCCTCATCCCCAGCAGTTCCCCAAATCCCCCGCCGTTCCCAATCACAAGCGTGTTATCCGTCGTCGGAACGGCCAGCGGTAGCGCAGCTTCCGACGTTCGCCGAAGCCCTCGTCCGTCGGCAATGGCGCCTTCACCCAACCAAACGACACCCAGCCCAGCGCCAGGACAATAGCACTGATCAGGAAGATGCCGCTGTGCGGCACACCCAGCCGCAGAAGTCCCACCATCACCACCGGCGTCAAGAGACCCCGCAGCCCGACCACCGTCGACTGGATCGCGGCATACTCGGTCACCCGATCAGGATCCGCCAGCTGTATACCCGCGTTGATTCGCCCTAATTCAAAGCCCGCCATCCCCATTCCTCGTGCAACTGCCGACGGTATCAACATCCACAGGCTCTGGGCAGTCATGTAGCTGAGAGGCGTCACAATAGAGATCGCGGTAATCGCACGCACAACAGAAAGGCCTCCCCGTCTGTCGATCATCCGCCCCCACACCAGATAGCTCAGCAGCCAGGTCAACGACTCGATCAAACCCAGGAATCCAACTTCCGAATAGGACAGTTGCAAACGGTCCACCTGCACGATCGGATGAAGCGGCCATGCCAGCAAACCGCCCAGGCCGAACAGCGTGTTACCGAAAAGATAGACCGCAAAGTTTCCATCAGTGCGCACAATTTGCCAAAGGTCGGCAAATGTCTTGGTCTCGCGCGGCGGCAGTTTCCCCTCGTCTAAATCGATGCGCGTAAAGAAATACGTCGCCAGAATGCCAAAGAGCGCGCCAATCGGAAAGAGCACCTGATGCCCTGCATGATCCAATGCCCAACCAGCCAGCGGCGTGACCAGAAGAATGACCGAAACCATCCCCAGGCGCACTGCAGACATCGCTCTACCGCGCCCGGTTTCCGGATAAATCCTCTGGATTACACGTGTGTAAGCTGGAACAGCAAACTCCTCCAACACCATTAGCAGGATGCCGATAACCATCAGCGGTATCGCGCCCGCAATGAATGCCGTGAGCAGGAACAACGAACGCCCCAGCAGCCAGCAGAAGACGATCAAGTTGATGGTGCGGCGTCGGCGCATCAGCACCACGCTGAAGGAGGTAAAGACAGATCCGATGTAGACAAGAGATGAATATAGCGCCAGCATATCGACGCTCGCGCCCAATCGGCGCATGACGACAGGTGTGAAGGGGATGATCGAGGCGTAGAATACGCCGTAGGCCAGCGACATCGACAGCTCGATGCGCATGAACCGGCGCACAGGGGGTGGCAATGAACCGGCCAGTGCGGTCTCTATCCACATACCGCTTCGGCGCAGTAATTCTGTTCTATTCATCTGTGCTCCAGCCTCTAGCAATTCCTTTGCCAGGCGTCTAGCTCGTTCCGTTCTGACCAGTCTACTTTTGGGCCGGAGCGGGCCCCACCAACATGTGCGGGACCCAGATGCGCCCCCGGCGAAAGCCGGAGGGTCCAACAAGCACGGACTGTCTAACGCATTCCAAACAATCATGCCAATTGCCGCCGCTAAGGCAGCAAAAGACAATTAGAGTACGGTAACACAGAGCCACAGAGAACACAACCACAGAAAGGCATCTGAAACAACAAAGCCAACTACCCAGCCATAGCCAATTCGCGCATACCAAAATTGCCTTGTCTTCGGATCTCAAGCGTCCAGACCGCAACCACCGACCACCAATCATCGGTGTTCCACTAGAAACTAAAAACTGAAAACTAAGAACTGCAGTTCCGGTCGGTCGGCCGCAAGCGGCCTCCCTTGTGCAGGGGCTGCGCCCCCGCAACGCCCCCCTACAAAACCATCGCTCACCGACCGTGTCTGCTCATTCCAGCAGAAACGCTCCACCAACGTGGCTGCCGCCAACCGAATACGCAATCAGATTGCCTGAATGGCGGCAAGAATATAGGGCTGGTCAAGACAGGCACTGCATATGGCTTAGTAGTTACCTGGAAACTGACAACCGTGACATGCCCTGTCGCTCAAATGAGTTGACAACATAAGCGTTTACCATTAACCTAGTCGATGATCGCCGGAATGAGAGCCTGTCCCATACAATTCGGTTCGTATATCAACTCTGATCTTTGTTCCCACCCGGCGCACACACCTGTCCACTCGTCACGAAACACTATCTGCCTTACCTAAGATGCCAACCTCATCGTCACCCGGGTTCAAGTCCCGCTCCCGCATGTCTCGCAGCATACTTCTGCTGTTGCCCCTTCTGGCGTCCGTGATCGCCGGCTGTCTCACGCCCGTACGCGCTGTGCCGACACCCACGCCCTGGCCAACACCAGTGCTGTCCGAACAGAAAACGTATATGGTTATGCGCGGCACCGTCGAAGATCGCTTCCAGCTCATCGCCGAAGTAGCTCCTTTGCGTTGGGAACCGCTCGCCTTCGCAGTAGACGGTAAACTGGGTGCAATCCTGGTCAGCGAAGGCGAAAAGGCCGAAGAAGGTCAAGTCCTCGCCGAACTGATTATGCCCGACCTGCTGGAACAGCTGGAACAGGCCCGCCTCGATCTTTCCAGGGCCGAAAGCGTGCTCTGGGTCTACGAAAACGAACTGAGCTTTGACCTGAAAAGAGCCCAACTGGAAGTGCGCCGCGTCGAACTTCTCTTGGCACAAGCGCGCAACACAGGCGACTCCGACCAGATCGGCCTCCAGGAAGTCGCGCTCGAACTGGCACAACTGAACCTGAGCCAGGTAGAAAGTCGCGTAGACCCATCCCTCGAACAGGCCGTCGCCCGCGCCCAGTTGGCCGTCGCCGCCCTCGAGCGCCAGGTTGAGGAACACCGTATCCGCGCCCCATTTTCTGGTCAGGTCGTGGCCGTGGGTATCAATTTGAACAGTATGCGCGGCCCCCTCGAACTTCCGCAACGCCGCGCCGACGTACCCGCCTTCTCCCCCTTTGTGGTCATCGTTGAACCGCAGCCCGTTGAACTGATCGTCTCCAGCCAGAGCGCTCGCGTAGGCGACCTGGTCCTCGACCAGGAACTGACCGCAATCCACCGTTGGGCACAGGATGAGCCATTCCCCGTTCGTGTCGCCAAACTACCGGCAATCTCCTCCGGCGACCGTTTCACGCCCGGATACCCAGGCTCCATCCACCTCTCTGTCGAAGGCGAGTCTCCGCCGCTCGCAGCAGGTGAATTTATCACCATCCAAGTCGTCGCTGCCGTGCGCGACGATACTCTCGTGCTGCCCGACGCGGCCGTGCGTCGTTTCGGAGGCCGCACTTTCGTCGTCGTGCAGGACGGTGACCGCCAGCGCCGCATCGATATCCGCACCGGTCTCGAAAGCCAGGGTGTGGTCGAAGTGCTGGAGGGTCTCGAAGAAGGCGACGTCATAGTGGGACGATAGATGCCTTCACGTCTCCCCTTTCTCGGCCTTGCGCTGCGCCGTCTCATCAGTCGGCCCAGCCTTACTCTGCTGTCCCTGCTGAGTATCGTCCTCGCCATCGGTATGGTGGCGAGTATTCCCGTCTTTTCTCAAGGGGTTAGCTACCTCCTCCTCCAGGACGAACTGGCTTCCGTCGGCGCCATCTTCCATCGTCCGCCCCTCACCATGCGCTTCTACTATATAGTGCCCAAGACCAGCGCCCTCCCGCTGGATAATGCCCTCCGCCTCGAAACCGACTTTCGCCGCATCGTCGAAAAAGAGACCGGCCTCGCCGTGGCCGATACGCTCACCTATGTCGCCAGCCCCGGCATGGTCATTCAGCCGCGGGAAGACGACCCAACCTACACCGATCTGAAAGACAACACAATCGTCGAAAATGTGCAGTTCGCCGTCGTCACCAACATCGGCGAACGCATCAACATCGTCGATGGACTGCCCTTTGGAACCGAGAGTAGCGACGGCAATGTACACGTCTGGGTGTATGAAGAAAAAGCCACCGAAATGGGATTCCAGGTCGGCGAATCCTACCAAATGATCGAGGGCGCCTCCGGCAACGCAATCCCAATAACCGTTGCCGGAATCTGGAGCCCCTCCGACCCCTCAGACTTCTACTGGTCTGCCACCACCATCTCCTGGCGCAAACTCCTGCTCGTCACCGATAGCGTCTATCGCCGCTCAATCGAACCGGAGATCAGCCGCAAAACCGGCATCGCCGTCTGGTACCTCAGCCCCGACGAAGAAACCATGCATCTCCATCAAGCCGACTCCGTCGCCAACGGTCTGCGCTTTGTGCCCAGCCGCGCCGACCTGCGCTTCCCCGGCACCAAGATGGATGTCTCGCCAGAGCTGCCACTGAACCGCTATCTGCAGCGAAGAGCCAGCCTGTCCGCGCTCCTGGTCGGCTTCAGCCTGCCTGCCCTGGGTCTGCTTCTTTTCTTTCTGTGGATCCTCTCGCACGTGACCGCCCAGTTTCAACAGGAAGAGGTCGCCATCCTCGCCTCGCGCGGCGCCGGCCGCCGCTTTGTCGCCTTCCTAATCCTGCTCGAAACCCTGCTCCTGCTCGTAGTCGGCATCCCCCTGGGCCTGGGAGCCGGTTATATCATGGCCCGCGCCATGGGGTTGGCATCAGGTTTTCTTGTCTTCACACCGCGCGCCGGCATCCCGGCTACCCTCTTTGAAGTCGACTGGCGTCTCATCGGGCTCGCTCTGCTGCTCCTTGTGCTGGCGCGAGCCCTCCCTGCTCTACGCGCCGCTCGCGGCGGCATCGTCCAACATCTGCGCAGCCGCTCGCGTCCCCACGCCGCCATCACAACCCTCCTGCTCATCGGTGATGGCGCTCTCATTGCACTCTCCTGGTACGCCTATCGCCAGCTGAGCCAGCGCGGCACACTCGGCATCATTGGCTGGGAACCGAGCGGCGATCCATTTCGCGATCCCCTCCTGCTCCTGACTCCTTCTCTCTTCGTCTTTACCTCGGCTCTCGTGCTGACCCATCTTTTCCCACTGCTCATGGGGCCAATGGATCGCCTCGGCAACCGCCTCCGCTCATTCGTCGCCTATATGGGCCTCACCCAACTCCATCGCCAGGGCAGACACTACTCCGGCAGCCTCTTCCTGACAATGGTCTGCCTCAGCCTTGGCGCCTTCTACGCCTCCATGGCCCTCAGCCTCGACCAGTGGCTGGCCGACCGCATCCACTACCAGGTCGGCGCCGACTACCGCTTCCAGCAGGGCATTCCACCTCCGGACATGGGCGGACCAATGGGCCCCGGTGAGGAGCCGGATCCCGAAGTGATCAGCGCCTGGTTGCTGCCCGTCGCTGACTACCTGGAAATTCCCGGCGTCGAAGACGCAACCCGCGTCGCCGTTTACAAAACCAAGACCAGTGTCTCAAGGCAAATCGACGCCGTCTTTCTCGGTATCGATCGGTTCGACTTCCCCCGCGTCGCCTTTCATCGGTCCGACTTCAACTACGCCTCCCTCGGCGAACTCATGAATCGACTCGGAATGTACCCGAACGGCATTCTCGTCTCGCGCAACTTCCTGCGCCGCAGCCGCCTCCTCGAGGGGCAGACCACCAAGCTGGACGTTTCAATTAACTACGGCTCCTTTGAACACGAATTCCTCATCGTTGGCACTTACGAATACTTCCCTACCGCCTATCCAGAGGATACCGAGGTCTTCGTCGGCAATCTGGGCTACCTGTTCGAACAGGTAGGCGATGAGAGCCTGCATCAGATCTGGATGAAGACCCATGATGACGCCGTTCCCCAGACGATTATCGACAATCTCCTCGAAATGGGAATCTTTCCAATCCGCGTCAGCGACGCCCGTGCCCTCCTTACCCTCGACGAGGAAAGAGTTGAGCGCATCGGTCTCTACGGCATACTGTCAGTCGGATTCCTGGCCTCCACCCTTCTTGCCAGCCTCGGTCTCCTGGTCTATACCTATGCCTCGCTTCAGGGCCGCTTGCAACAGATCAGCGTCATGCGCGCCGTCGGCCTCAAGACACGGCTCGTACTCGCAATGGTCGGCGTCGAATACCTTGGCGTCATCCTCTTTGGCGTCCTCTGGGGCGTCGTGATTGGCATCGCCACCGCCTATCTCTTTGTACCCTTTTTCCGCGTCAGTGGTGATCCCATCTTTGCTTTGCCGCCCTTTGTGCGCCACATCGCCTGGGTCCAGATCGGCATCCTCGCGTTCGTTTTCGGCACAGCCCTTTTGGGGTCCCAGTCGATCATCCTCTACTGGAGTACACGCCGCGATCTCTTCCAGGTCCTGCGCATGGGGCAGAGGGAGTAACAGCATGACCCAAATTCCCGCCGCAGACAACGCCCCCTTGGTCGTCTGCGACAATCTGGTCAAAATCTATCAGATTGAAGAGCTCGAAGTAGTGGCCCTCCAGGGTCTTGATCTGGAGATCCGCCGCGGCGAGATGATGGCCATTATTGGCGCCAGCGGCAGCGGAAAGTCCTCTCTGCTAAACATAATCGGCGGCCTCGACCGTCCCTCAGCAGGCCAGATCTCCGTCAACGGCCGCAACCTGCTCAAAGCGCCGGACAAAGAATTGGAGAACTATCGGCTGCACGACGTCGGCTTTGTCTGGCAGCAGTCCGCGCGTAACCTGATCCCCTATCTGACCGCCCAGGAAAACGTCGAGCTGCCCATGATCGCAGCCAGTGAACGCTCCGCTCCCCCCGCGCAGCGCGCCCGCGAGCTGCTCGACGACGTCGGGCTGCTGAGCCACAGCCACCATCGCCTGGCACAGCTTTCCGGCGGCCAGCAGCAAAGGGTCGCCATCGCCGTCGCCCTCGCCAATCAGCCCCAGATCCTTTTGGCCGATGAACCGACCGGCGAGGTGGATTCGGTCACAGCGCAGCAGATCTGGCAGCTCCTCCGCCAACTGAATCGACGCTATAACCTCACCAGCATAATCGTCAGCCACGATCGCGATATCGCCCGAGTTGTCGACCGCGTAATCGGCATCAGGGACGGAAAAATCAGCACTGAAATGGTACGTCAGGCGGGCAGCGGAATGCCTGTGGAGCAGTTGCTTGAGGAGGTAGAACACAGCGAGAGCAGCAGCGCGCCCACCGCTGACGAACCGGTCGCCGCAGACGATAACGTCGATCTTCAACTGGAAGAGCGCGTCGTCCTCGATTCAGTCGGCCGCCTGCAGATGCCGCACGAATACCTGGAACAGCGCGGCATCGGCCGCCGTGCGGTCGTACAGCTCGTCGAAGACGGCATCCTCGTCCGGCAAGCCCAGGAACAGTTCGTTTTGCCGGCCGATTCCGCCCTCGCCGCCGGCGAATCCGCTCTTTCGCCTGCCGGTGGTACAGGATCGGAATACGACCCTACCGCATTGGACCAGGACCCTACGCCGCATCGCGGCGTCCCCTGGTGGCGGCGTATCTGGCGATCCTCTCCCCGTAAGGATGACGTCATACCATCCTCGCAGCAGGCCGCCAATCCTTGGTCCAGCGATATCGCATCCTCTTCCGGTAATGGCGAAGACGCGCCCGCTGCCGCCGGCAGCAACGGTGACACGCTACAATGGGAACAAGGAGCTCAGACTGCCCGCCCCCAACTGGGGACCTCAGAGCCCCTTCCGCAAAGCGATACCGAAACTTCCGGCTCTTTGGACATTTCTGAATTTTACAGGGGGCCGCTTGTCGAAGTCAGCGATCTCCAGCGCATCTATGCCGTGGGCGACCAGTCTGTATACGCCCTGCGCGGCATCGACCTCGTCGTTCCCCGGCGCTGCTTCGCCCTCTTCCGCGGCCGCTCCGGCTCCGGCAAAACGACGCTCCTCAACCTGATCGGCAGCCTCGACACGCCAACCGCCGGCCGCGTCTCCCTCTTTGGCCAGGACATCGACCTTCTGACCGCCGATGAATGCGCCCAGCTCCGGCAACTCTACATCGGCTTCGTCTTCCAGGCCTTCTCCCTTATTCCCACTCTGTCGGCCCAGGAAAATGTCGAGATGACCCTGCGTATCCTCGGTCTTCCAGCCGTGGAACGGCGTCGCAGGGCCGCTTACTGCCTCTCGCTTGTCGGCCTTGGCCGCTGGGCTGACCACCGGCCCTTCGAGATGTCAGGCGGTCAGCAACAGCGCCTTTCGATCGCCCGCGCCCTCGCCCACGGCCCCGCCATGCTGATCGCCGACGAACCAACAAGTGATCTCGACAGCGAAACCGGCCGTCAGATTCTTCAGCTGTTCGCCCGATTAGTGGAGGAAGAGGGCATAACCGTACTGATGGCCAGCCATGACCCGGCCAGCGACGACTTTGCCACCGAAATATATGAGTTGCAGGATGGCAGTATTGCCAATCACACCAGTCAAAGCCAGTTGAACTAAAGAAGCTGACCACCCTCCCCTTCAGTGCAGTTGCTCCTAAAGGAGAATTGACCATGGGCCCGACCTGCCGCGTCGCTATCGCCGGCTGTCATCGTATGCTTGACCGCAAACCGGCCAATCACAACTTTGCATCCGCGTTCGCTGCTGTGCCCAATACCGACGTCGTCGCTGTCTTCGACCTCGGCGCCGACACGCGCCAGGCATTTCAAGACTGCTGGGGAGACAAGGTCGCCGCTTACGATGACTTTGCCCGCATGCTGCAGCAGGAAAAACCCGAAATCCTCTGCGTAGCAACCAGTCAAAAGATGCACGCCGACCAGATCGAGCAGGCCGTCGCTGCCGGTGTGCGCGGAATCCTCTGTGACAAACCACTCGTTACCAGCCTTAGCGAAGCCGACCGGCTCCTGGACGCCTGCCGCACCGCCGGCGTCCCGCTTGCCCTCGGGCTGGACCGCCGCTGGCTCATCTCCTACCACCGTCTGGCCGAGCTGCTGCGCGATGGTATCGTCGGCCAGCTGCAGTCGCTGATCATCTACGGCATCCCCAACCTGATCAACCACGGCTGTCACTGGTATGACGCCGCTCTCCAGCTCGTAGGCGATCTCGAACCGCAATGGGTAAGCGGAAATGTCGACGATCTCCCTGGCGAAGCCCCCGATTCCCGCCGCCATCTGGACCCGCCGGGCCGCCTTATGGTGGGGCTGGCAGGAGATGTCCAACTCTATTTCACGCCCGGCGGCAGCCAGCGGCCGGCCTTCGACGTAATCGGCAGCCAGGGTCGTCTGTCTATTGTGGATGATGGGCTGCAGGCGTGGCAATGGCAGGACGCCGGCGCGCCGCCGTTACCGCTGGATATTCCCCAACCGGTCGGCGATTTCCCTGCCGGCGCCGCTATCGTGCGCGATCTGGTCGACGCCGTCGCCAGCGGCGGCAGGACCCCCTGCGATGTCGAAGAAGCCCGCCGCGCCACCGAAATCGGCTTTGCCGTTCACCTGTCGCATGCGCGCCAAGGCGCCCGCGTCGACCTGCCCGCCGCCGATCGCGAGTTGCGTATTAATTCGTTCCCGTGGGGAAATGAGTAGGGGTTGCCCCGACTCCAGCTTTTTCAGCCGGCCCGATAGGCAGATGTCACCTTCTGGAAAATGGCGATCACGTCGTCAATCTCCCGCGTACTCCAGTTCTCGTGCAAGGAAAACGTGAAGTGGCTTCTCAGCATTGCCTGTGCGTTGGGGCATGGGAAATCGCGATTCGGATCGCCTTCGTATAGAGGGCTGGCCCAAGGGTAGCCGCTGCTGCCAAAGACCCGCCGCTCCGTATACCACGACTGGCGGTGTGGCATCCCGTACCGATAGTCGTCTGTCACCGGCAGACCTTCCGCCCGCAGGCTCTCGCAGAAAGTCTCCTTGTCACACGCCGCCCGCTCCGGGTAAAACGCCACCTGCAGAAACCAATAGCTGGATTCGATCTCCGGCCCAGTCTGCCGCATCGCGATCATCTCCAGATCAGCCGTGCCTTCGATCAACTGGCCGACGATTGCCCGCCTGCGCTCAACCATCCCCGGCAGTTTACGCAGCTGCACAAGCCCCACTGCCGCCGCCAGGTCCGTCTGGTTGAAGTTCAGCGTCGCCTGCATGTTCGTCGCGCCCTCAGGCAGAAAATGGGGCTTGCCCCGGTCGGCCATCCGTCGCACCGACTGGTAGAGCGCCTCGTCCCGCGTGAAGACCATCCCGCCCTGGCCCCCCGAACTATGGTGCTTTCCCGACATCGTCGAAAAGGCAGACAAGTCGCCGAAGCTCCCGGCCAGCTGCCCCTTGTACCGCGCCCCGTGCGCCTGCGCACAGTCCTCAATCACCTGAATGCCATGCCGCCCTGCCAACTCCATGACCCCGCCAATATCGGCCGGCTCGCCCGCGATGTGCGGTACGATAATCGCGCTCGTCCGCGGCGAAATCAGCTCCTCAACCTGCTCCGGTCCCGTGTTGTAGCTGTCCGGCGCAGAGTCCGCGATCATCGGAATCATGCTCTGCAAAGGGATCGGCATCATCCCACCCGGGTCCGTAAAGGGCCCGATGATGACCTCGCTGAATGCCTCCAGCTCCAGCGCCAGCAGCGCCACGTAGATCGCCGCCGATCCGGAGCTGACCGCGTCCGCGTAACCGCCCCCCAACTGCTCCGCAAATGCCGCGCAATACGCCTCCTCCTCCTCGCCCTGGTACGCGCCGAGCGTCCCCGTGGCAAGTACCTTGTCCACGTACGCGCTGATCGCGTCCTTCTCCTCGCTCCCAATGTGCCCGCGCGCCGGCAAAGGCGCCTCCCGCACAGGGCTGCCGCCATGCAGGGCCAGCTTGCTCACACTGTCACTCATGTCTCATGTCTCCAGAGCGTATTCGAAGCGGTTGCTGGCCGGCAGGTCGCCCAGCCAGGTGGGGACTTCCACATCCGACTGCGAGCGGACAATCCACAAATCCTCCTTATCCGACCCTTCCACCGTACACGCCGCCCAGCCTGCCCCAATCAGGTCGCTGCCATGCCACGTGACCGAGCCAATTCTGGGCATATCCCGGTAGGGATGACATACGCTGATAAAGGCCGTACGCGAGGCAGTTCGTTGGCGGATCATCAGGTCCTGCGTTTCCTCCGCCGGGTTTCCCGGCGCCGGCCCCGCATAAAGAGTCGTCTCGTCCACTTCGGCCATGAACAGTTTCACACCCGTTTTCCCAAACTGCCAGTTCAAAGCGATACTACCGTACGCCGGTCGGGTGCTGAGATCATCAATGTACTCGTATCCGTCCCCCTCAAGTACTGCCGGCACAATCGGAATGCCATCCCCAAGCGGCGCCAACACGCCGCGATTGCGAAAGATCCAGTCAATTCGGCGCTCTCTCCCCGCGTCTACCAGGAAAATGTCCACAAAATAGTCGCCGCGCGCCAGGACCGCCCGGCGCATTCCGGCCCCATCGTAGACTTCTGGCGCCTCGCTGTCGACACCGTAAGTGGGCGCGTCGATTCCGGTAACAGCCTCTTCTCCCCACCTCACCGCAGCATCAGCGACCTGAAACGGCCCGTCAGCCCGAAATGCAATGCTCCGACCCGCGCCCGCCGGCTGCGACTTGCCATCCAGTACAACCGTATTATGACTGACCGTTTGACGGTACCAGCCCTGAAACAGATCGATCCCATACCCAGGGGTCCCCAGATCCGGCGACTGCCGTTCGCCGCAGGCATACACTGTCAGCCCCAGCTTGTCCGGGTGCCCGTGGCCTCCGCCATGAACCCCATACTTGAGGAAAACATACTGCTCAGTCGCTTCCGAACGTACTGCCTCCCCTTCCGGCTGCGTACGCAAAATCGAATAACCAGAGGCTGGCATGTTGACACTGGGGAGCGCGAGACCGGCTTCCGATCCCGACTCCAATTCCGCAGCCCCGTACAGAAGCGCGTCAAGGCTTTCCCGCGGCCCGTGTCGATACGCCCGCCCCAGCACCTGCCCGAAGAGCGGCTCGTCAAACCACGCGTTTCCAATCTCGTAGAAGGCAGGCGCCTTGGGCACGCCGTGGCAGCAGTCGTCGTTCAGGCTTGTAAAGTACCAGCAGTCATTAGTCGCCGGTAAGCTGCCTTCAGGGTAGGCGCACAGAACCGGCGCCCGCAGAACGGCCGCCAGTGACGGATGCTCCCGTAAATCCCACTTCGGCAGATTAGCCGTCGCCTTCGCCAGCAACAGCAGCGCAGCCACCGTGTAAAAGTGATAGCTGAACGAGCCCTCAAACCACAGGCCGTCCGCCAGGATGCCCTCCCGCGCCTGCGTGTGAAAGCCATACTGCCCGTCAATCGCGAAGTCCAGCAGCGTCTCACGTCCGGTCACAGCCCCGATGGTCCCTACGGCCGCGTTGTGCCAGCAGGCAAAGTTGTGGATTCCCCCGAAATGCCGCTCCATCAGAAACTCCGCCGCCGGCAGCAGCAGTTTATCAGCAATCTCATTCTGCTGCCCATCGCTGAGCGTAGACCGGATCAGATCGAATGACCACGCCAGCGGAATCGACCACACCGCCTCGTCCAAGGTACTGAACTGCGCAACGCCATGGTTCTGCGGCCGCCAACCGCCATAGGCCTTGTACCCATCGTACGCGTCAGCATAACCTAACAGGATCTCCTGCACTCGCTGCCGGTTTCGCTCCTCGCCCTCCAGCTTCCACAACACTGCCAGCCGCAGCGCCGACTCCGCCAGCCTGTTGTTGACCGACCAGCGCCAAGCCGAATCAAACGGCTCCCCGCTGAACGTCGCGTCGTCAACCGGGCAGCGATGCAGAGTGGGCGAGTCCGGCTCAAAGACAAGCTGCACCGCATGCTGCGGGCAAAAATAATCGTGGTAATAGCCGCCCGGCAACGCCTGCACGCCGACCGGACGGGCAATGAAATCGTCTACCTCATGCCGCAACAGGCCAAGCGCCGCCGCGAACTGCGGCAACCCCGCCTTGCGTTGGACCAGCAGCCACTGTTCGTCTGAAATTAGAGTAGGTCCACTCACGACCCCGCAGCCCCCTCCACCTTCGCCTTGAAAGCCTGCCCGCCTGACGCAACCCAGGCCGCCCACCCCGTCAACAGAAAACGAACGCCAAGATTGACGTAATGCGCAGCGTTCGCATCGCTGGCAAGTCCGCCTGCCGTCCTGCCCGCCGCGATAATCTGCGCAAACGCCCCTTCAATCGTCTCCACAACATCGGGGTGCTCTATGTCCCCCAAATGCCCCATCGTCTGGGCCAGGTCGCTCGGCGCAACGAAGAAAACGTCAATATGATCAACAGTGAGGATCTCCGCCAGATTATTGATCGCAATGATATCCTCGATCAAAACAATGACCAGCGTCTCATCATTGGCCCGGTGTACATAATCCGGGACGCCGTAACCCTGGCGGCTCGTGTACATGCCCCGCCTGCCGGCGGGATGGAACTTGGCCGCGTTGACCACCGCCTGGGCCTCCTCTGCCGTATTGACATGCGGGACCACCAGCCCTTGCGCGCCCAAGTCGAACGTGCGGTAGATTATCCCTTCATTGTTCTGATTGACCCGCACCACCGATGTCATGCCCCACAGGTCGCAGGCCCGCGTCAGGTCGGGGATGTCGCCGTAATCCACCGGGCCGTGCTCCCCTTCAAGCCAGATCGCGTCGAACCCCAGTGGCCCTAGTTGGTCGATCATGTCGGTCGAGTTGTTCCCGGACAGGCACACAACCACCTCGCCCCGTTCCAGTTTGTGTTTAGCTCTGTTCTCTCGCATGTCTAACCATCCCTCCTTCTGCCTGGATATGAATGTCCCCTGTCGCGGGAAGATACCGCAGCGGGTTCGGCCATTATAGCCTAAATCCAACATTAAAAATAAAGGCGGCCCCGTTAAAGGGACCGCCCGTAATCGTCGTTACTCTCGACTGTGCCGTGAAGCGTAGCCCTGGTTACTCAGTGGGCCAGCCATCCGGAATCTCATTGGCCGCCAGCGCTTCCTGAATCGCCGCTGCAGCATCCTCGGTCACCCATCCGCTCCAAATGTCAGACTTGCTGTTCAGCCACCACAGAGCGGCGTCATTGCTGGAGGCGTCACTGTTGTCATTCAGCCAGCGTGCCACCTCTTTGTAGACCTCAATATTGAAGTCCCAAGCCGTCAGCATTTCGATAACGTCGGGCGCCCCGTCCAAAAGATCAGGATGGACGGCAATCAAGATATCAGCGTCCTGGTATGCGCAAGCTTTGTTCGCCGACCAGCATTCGTCGCTATAGGCCGGTTCTTCGAGCCGCACCAGGTCCAAAATAAGAGCTGGATCATTCGTGCCCCACTGGTAGCCTACCCAGGGTTCCCCTTTCTCGTAGGCGCCGTACAGGTCGGCATTCGCCGCCGCGCCATCGCCGGGATTCACAATATGTACATGATCCTCCAACTCGTAGCCGATAACCTGAGCCGCATTAACCTCTTCGCAAGCCCAGCCGATTACACAGGAAACAAGACGCACTTTCCCCCCTGATTCGGCGGTCGCAAAGAGCTCCTTGAACTGTTCGTCCTTCAGGTCTTCGACGCTGTCCAACTCTGGATATTGCTCCTGCAGATACTTGGGTATGACGAAAGCCGACTGCCAGTCCTTGCCAAGGCTAGCGCCAATTTCAACTACCTCCCCATTGCCCAGCGCTTCAGTCCACGCCTCTATCTGGTTGGGTAGCCAGATTTCCAGAGTAACATGGGTGTCACCATTGCGCAGTCCCTGAAACAGGGGCAACGTTGCGCCAAATACGACATCGGTACCGTAGCCGTAGCCCTTTTCGACGATGTATTGGGCCACACGGTTCTGAATCTGGGCACTGCTCCAGTTCAAGTCACTGAAAATAATCGTTTCCATCGAGCTTGCCGGCGCGGCAGCCGCCTCCTCGCTTGGCGCGCTCTGCTCAGCCGGCACACAGGCTGCGGCTACGACAAGGACCAGCAATACTATAAACAATCGGAATCGTGCAAGCATGACTCTTTCCTCCTGTGGAGTGGTCTATCCTAATATCAGCATCTGCAGGCGAGACTTGCCAAAAAATGTCGGCAGCCTAAGCAATCGGCATCCCTCGCTCTACTTTACAGCCTTAGCTTACCCGCTTACTGACAAAGTATGAGAGTTACATTCACTTGGCCCACCTTGCCCGATTTTTTCCCGGATGTGCCACGCGCCTTAACATCTGCTGAGAATAGCGTCTCTGCCAACAGATTCAGTTAAAGGTCACCCAGTTAGGTGCTTGCCAAGAAAGGAAGAACTGGATCTGGCAAGGCTGACTCACCGCGGAATCACACGAGGGACTTCGGCACATCACACGCCTCGAACAGGTTGGGACCAGTACCCTACTCTCCCCATACTATCACACTTATCCTGTTCAGGCCAATCGATTCAAGCCACCTGGGGTCTGTCCTAGATATAAAATGAAGCAAACAGGAGGAACTGCGGCGCCGCCACGTCTAGTTGGACAGAGGTGAAATGATTGCAAAACTACTGCCGTTGACAAACGGAAAACCGTCACTCCGCACACCGCAAAGGTTCTCCAAATTGGGAACAGCAGCAGGCTAAACTAGGGATTGATGACAATTGGAGGGGACCTCCCACAATATGACAGTATCGCGAGGCAAGCGGGCAGAGTCAAGCCGTCTCACGTCTAATCCGCATATTCTACGACCATGGGTCCGCAGCGACCACACATGGTGTCCCTCGCAGCCCTTCGTGTCCTGCGTAAATCCAAAGGTGTCCTTCGTGGTCCATCGAGGATAGACCATTTTATGATTCCGCAGATCTCTGTTCAGACAATCGTCAATTTGCCCTGGGAAGCTTTCTACTCAGTTGGCCAACCTTCCGGGATCTCGTTCGCTGCAAGGGCCGCCTCGATAGCCGCCGCCGCCTCGCCGGTTACCCAGCCGCGCCAAATGTCAGCATTGCCGTTCAGCCACCAGAGCGCCGCATCATTTGTGCTTGCATCGCTGTTCTCGTTCAGCCAGGCCGCAACGCCGCGATAGACACCGATGCGAAAGCCCCACTTCCCCAACATCTCCACCACGTCAGGCGCAGCCTCCATCAGGTCGGGATGAACCGCAATCACGATCGTAGAGTCTTCGTAAGCACAGGCCTTGGTCGTGGACCAGCACTCTTCACTGTACGCCGGCTCTTCCAGCTGGACTAGATCCAAAAGCAGGGCTGGATCATTAGTACCCCACTGATATCCAAGCCACGGTTCCCCCTTCTCGTAAGCGCCGTAGAGATCAGCGTTAAGCGCAGCGCCGTCGCCCGGAGTCATGATATGTACATGGTCCTCCAGGCCATAACCTTCGACCTGGATGGCGTTGACTTCCTCACACGCCCATCCGATTACGCACGAGACCAGGCGCGCCTTGCCGCCCGTTTCAGGAGTCGCAAACAACGCCTTAAACTGTTCTTCCTTCAAGTCCTCGACGCTGTCCAGTTCAGGGTACTGCTCCTGCAGGTAGGCGGGGATCACGAAAGCAGACTGCCAGTCACGTCCCAGGCTCGTGCCGATCTCAACCACCTCCCCGTTTTCCAACGCTTCATACCACGCCTCAACTATGTTGGGCAGCCAGATTTCCAGGTTTACATGAACATCTCCCCGGCGCAGCCCTTGCAACAAGGGCAGAGTTGCACCGAAGACAACATCGGTAGGATAACCGTACCCTTTTTCGACAATGTACTGGGCGATACGGTTCTGAATCTGCGCGCTTGACCAGTTCAGGTCGCTGAAGACAATTGTCTCGATCGAGCTTGAAGGAGCAACCGTCTCGTCAGAGACGCCCTGCTCTGCCGGCACACAGCCGCAGATGGCAATGACGGCGAGTAGCAATATGAGTACCCTGCACTGGGTGGGCATATTCTATTCCATTCTCATTGAGTGGACTGTCGAAGGCCGGCATGAGCCGACGGTGACAGTAGTGGGGAAAACCTGAAGTTTTGCTAAACGGGCTTTTTGTATTTGGCTCGCCTGCAGACGAACCACTATTTGCACACAGTGTGTCAGTCTTGAGAAATTGCCGGAGAAGGGCCGTACCGCTTTGGACACCTGTTCCCGCCACTCGAAGTAACTACAGCGGCCCGGCCGATGGGGGTCATATCATGCAATTCACTTACCCCACACTACGCCTGTCCTCCTGTTCCTGTGCCACCGACTGTGTCAAGCGGTCGATTACGATGGCCAGAAACACGATAGCCAACCCCGCGATGGCGCCGTTGCCAGGCTGGTTCTTCTGCAACGCGCGTAGCACGTTGTCGCCAAGCCCGCCCGCTGCCACCATGCTTGCGATCGTCACCATCGCCAATGCCATCATTGTCGTCTGGTTGATGCCGGCCATGATCGTCGGCAGCGCCATCGGGATCTGCACCTTGGTCAGCAGCTGGTACGGTGTAGTTCCGAACGCATGCGCCGCCTCGACCGCTTCCGTCGAGACCTGCCGGATCCCTAGATTGGTCAAGCGAATGACCGGCGGAACCGCGTAGATGATCGTGGCGAAGATGCCGGCAGGCTTCCCCAGCCCGAAGAATAGAATGCCCGGCAGCAGATACACGAAGCTGGGCATCGTTTGCATCCCGTCCAATATGGGGCGCATCAGATTGTTCGCCATACTGTTGCGCGCCGCCAGTACACCCAGGGGCAGACCAACTGTTACCGCAATCACCACCGCCACCACCATCAGCGCGATCGTGTCAATCGTGTTTTCCCACAGATCCATGAAGCCGACGAACAGCAGGGCGAATATGGTGAATCCCATTAGCCGCCAACGTCCTACCGCAAACGAGAGAAAAGCCACCGCCACCACAACTGCCGGCCAGGGAACCCATTTCAATATGTCTTCGATCGTAACCAACGCATGGGCAACCGCGCTGCTCATCCCGTCAAACAGCCAACTACCCTTTAGCGTCACCCAGTCGACCGCGTCGTCGATCGCGCCGCCGATAGCTTCTCGTACAGTTCTCTCCAGGACAAGAGTGCCGCCGTTATCCGTTTCTACTTCGGTCCGGGAAACGGTAGTGGGGAATTCCATTTCCGCTCCCCAGAATCCGAAAGATGCCAGCAATACGGCGATTACTAGCGCCAATCCCACCAGCCAGAAGGTGCTGGGAAGTGTGGCCGCCTTGCTGCCCGGCGATTGAGAGACGTCGGGCGGCACCTCTTTTCTGCCCGCCCCGCGTAGCGAGAGAGAAGGATCCGAATCCTCGAATCTTATTGCATCCATACCTGCTGGCGGCCTGGCAGGTTGCTCTGTGCCCGACGCCGGGCTATCGACCTGGGCCATTTCAACGCCTCCTCTTTCAACTGCCTACCCGCTATTTCGAACCTGATTGCCGAATTCCCAGTCAAATTAGCCAGTGCGTAATGACTGAGAATGAACTGCTGGAAGCTAGTCGACCATTCCAGCCAGCAAGGCTCGTCGGTGGATTTCGCCCAACAGGCGCCCATCATCGTCCACGACCGCGATATAGCGCTCCGTTTGCGCCGCCAGGGGGATAATCTCATCAATGAAAGTTGCCGGGCTGGTGATCGCCAGAAGGTCGTCCTGCGCCACCTTCACAAGTTCAACCTTTCGGCTTGCCAGATAGGCGACCTCGTCCTGCGTAAGAATCCCCTTGAGAATATGACCGTCCCCCACGATATAGGCCGCTTCGGCGTCCTGATTCTGCATGGCGGCCAACGCGGCGTCCGCATCCTGCCCTTCGTGTATAACGACGGCTGGCTCCTGCATGATCGAACCCGCCCGGATCACCTTGGCACGCGACACATCCTGCACGAACGCCGAAACATAATCGTTGGCCGGCCGCGTCACGATCTCCTCTGGCGTGCCTTCCTGGACGATAACGCCGTCGCGCATGATTGCAATGCGATCGCCCAACTTGAGCGCCTCATCCAGGTCATGTGTGATGAATATTATCGTTTTCTGCAACTCCGCCTGCAGCATGACCAGTTCGTCCTGCATCTCCCTGCGAATTAGTGGGTCCAGCCCGCTGAACGGCTCATCCATGATCAGCACTTCCGGGTCGACCGCTAACGCTCTCGCAAGCCCTATCCGCTGCTGCATGCCCCCACTCATCTCGCTCGGGTAGTAATATTCCCAACCCTTAAGTCCCACAGTTTCGATGGCTTCTGACGCCAACTTGTAGCGGCCATCCTTGTCCAGGCCCTGAACTTCAAGGCCGTATGCCACGTTGTCCAGCACGCAGCGGTGGGGAAGGAGAGCGTAATGCTGAAAAACCATCGCTATCTTGTCGCGTCGAAACTGCCTCAAATCCTCCTGCGAGTAGCTGAGGATATCTTCGCCATCGAACTGGATCTGTCCCTGTGTGGCTTCGATCAGTCTGATCAGACAGCGCGCCAGGGTCGACTTGCCGCTGCCCGAAAGCCCCATCACCACGAAAGTCTGCCCTCTCAATACACTGAAGGAGAGATCCCGCAGCCCAATTACAAGGTCCAGTTCCTCTTGAATATCATCGCGGCTCTTGGATGCGTGTTCCGGCTGCAGCGCACGCTCCGCCCCGTTGCCGAACACTTTCCACAAGCCGCTAACCCGTATGTGATAGTTTTCTTGATCCATTTTTAGAGCCTGGCAGAGTAACTGTTGGGGAGTTTGTCGACTGTGGCGACCCTGTAACTGTTCCTGTCAATTCGCAAACAGTTCTGTCACCCAATCATAAACAGTATCATGCTATCCGAATACTTTCAAATCCGATCCTTACGTGCCTGAAGTGTCTCAAAGACTGTCAAGCAGAGCCCTGTCCACCTCGATTCCAAATCCCGGCGCGTCACTGGGAACCAGATAACCGTCCTCGATCACCGCCGTTCCGGGCAGCTTAACCATCTCCGCAAGCGGCACACCAGGCGGAGAGACGCCCCCGGATCGCTCCCCCCATGTAATCGCCGGCATCGCAAACGCAAGGTGCTGGCCATAGGGAGAGTTCATGCCCCCATGCGGGATTACCTCAATCCCAGCTCCCTCCGCAATATGACAAATGCGCGTGCAAGCCGAAATGCCGCCCACCCACAGCGGGTCCGGCTGCCAAATGTCCACCGGACGCTCGTTGGCCGCCCGCGCAAAATTCTGAAGCAAATACCAATGCTCCCCCGTAGCCAGCGTCTGCCACGGCAACCGCTGCCGCACCTGCGCAAACCCCTCCGTGTCATCCGGCAGCAGGAAGTCCTCAATCCATCTGAGGCGATAGGGCCGCAACACTTCCGCCAGCCGCACCGTGTAATCCACGTCCAGCGCCATCCAACAGTCCAGCATCAACGCCACATCGGGCCCGATCAACTCGCGGACACCTGCCACCAGCTCCTCAGCCTTCCGCAGACCCTCCTCGCCGTCAGCCGGCCCGTAGGGAAACGGCAGTTTCATCGCCTGAAACCCCAACTCCATATACCACGCCGCCTCGAACCCCGTGGCGTAACAGAAAATGCTCTCCTTCTGCGGGCCGCCCAGCAGCTCATAGACCGGCCGCCCGAGCACCTTCCCTTTCAAGTCCCACAACGCCAAATCAACCGCGCTGATCGCATAGCTGGCCAGCCCCTGGCTGCCGTAAGGCGTGGCCAGACGCGACATCATGTCGAACAGCTTCTCCGTCGCCATGCAGTTTTCGCCCACAACGTGCGGCGCGAAATGATCGTTGATAATCCTGCTTACAGGCCCGCCAAACCCGGTGACGCCCAGCCCAATGCTCCCGTCCTCCGCCGTAACAACGCACACCGTGCCCTTCCACTTGGCCGACCACGACGATCTCCGCTCCTTGTATTTCGGATAGCGCCCCATCGGGCTCGACGGCTCCAACCCATCCCACACATAGGAAGGCCTCGGCGCGTTCTCCTCCCTGCGTTTCCGGCCGGGATTCAAAGCATCCAGTTCAATTTCGAGGGCCTTGACTTCTGTAATCCTCACGGAAATCTCCTGCAATGTCTGTAAACTCCAGCTTCATTCCAAGGAAGCTGCGCCGTGCTGAATTTGCCAGTACCCTATCCCAACTCGTATACCTGACGGGTCTGCACCGCGATCTCCCCCCAGTCCAGCGAATGCGCCCGCGCCCACGCCGCCTCCCGCATCGGACCAATCTCCCGCTCCTGAATTTCCACCATCGACCGGCGTAACCCCTCGTCATCCTCCGCACCGTACACAATGCCAGCCTCCGGAGGGACAAGCTCGGTCAGACATCCGACCCCCGGAGCGATCACCGGCATGCCAAATGAGAACGCCGTGATCACCGATCCCGAAGTCAGAACCTTCAGGAACGGAAAGACGCCAACATCGGCCGCATTGAACAGATACTGAAACTCATCGTTGGCAAAATGGCGTGACGAGCGCAACATCACCCGCGGGTCGTCCGGCGGTACCGACGCCACCAGTTCCTGGCCGTACTCCGTGAAAAACTTTGCGCCCAAAAGCAGCCGCAAATGCTCCCCAGGCAACGACTGAAACACCTCTATCAGTCGCTCAATCCCCTTGTACCGGCGCACGTTTCCGAAATAGAAAAAGACGAAATGGTCATCGTTCAGCCCCATCCGCTTTCGCGCCTCGTCGCGACCGACCTCGTTGGGATACGGGTACATGAAATTGCCATGGTTGATGACAAAAACACCCTCCGTGCGATGAAAATGCTTCCGCACAAGCGACCGCGCATGCTCGCAGTGCACAATCACCGCATTCGCCAAATGCGTGATTGCCGTCTGCGCCAGATGGTCCAGGTCGCGGCTGTTGCTCTCATGTGGGTAAAGATTGTGAACCGTCCACACGATCCTGTAACCCAGCAATCGCGCCAGGGCCAGGTTGTCGATTAGCTCGGTCAGGAGCCCCAGCTGCGCCTCCAACTCCTCCCCACTGTACATGTAGTTGGGCCAGTTGAGATGCAATACCTTTATCTTGCCCTGATTCTCGTGCAGCCACGCTTTCGTCAGCGTCTCAGGTTGCCCCGCCTCCAGCTCGACGCCAACCCCCCGCATCGCCCGCGCCAGCAACCCTCCATAAGGATTCGCCCGATCCAACGATAGTCCCGCTGCTTCCCAGAAAAAAACACCGCGCATGGTCCTGTCCTACCTTGACTTGAAAGCTGATGACCGCGTATTAGAATTCGTGCACTGGTACGCTGTTGAAAATTTCAGTCGGAGGGATCCTGCAAAGTCACACTGTGCCCACTGCGCGCCGATTCGTAGGCGGCTTCCACCACTTCAAGCCCAGCCAGCCCCTCCTCGCCAGAAATGGGGTTCGGACCTTCGCCGGCAACGGCCTCGCCAAATGCCTCCAGCAGTGCCACGTGCGGCCGCGGGCCACCGGGCTCGACCGCATAGTCCTGCATCCCCTCTGCCGTCAACACCCGCAAAGACCCAGCCGAATCTTTGGCCGAAATCGGAGCGGCTAATATCGAGCCCTTCGTGCCCCAGATTTCCAGCCCGTTCGTTCGCTCCGGCGCATGGTTGGCCGTTGTCCAGTGGCTGGTAATCACAGCCTGCGCGCCGCTATCCAACCGCAACAGCAGCGTTGCCGTATCATCCACCGGTGAGTCGTCGACCAGCGTATCCATTAGCGCCGCAACCGATTCCGCAGGTCCGCACAGATAGCGCAGCAGGTCGATGCAGTGGATGCCCAAATCCATCACCGGGCCGCCGCCGCTGATTTCCGGATTGTGATGCCAAACCCCCGGCTGCGGCGGAAACCGGTCCGAAAAGTTGATGCGCGCCGCCGTCACCTGCCCGATCGCGCCCCCCTCCACAAGACTCCTGATCCGCTGGTGGCGGGCATTGAAACGCTGGTAATGGCAGATCGTCAGCACAACCCCGTTGACGCGGCACGCCTCGATCATCTCGCGCGCCTCTGCAGTCGTCAGCGCCATCGGCTTTTCACACAGCACATGCTTGCCCGCCTCCGCCGCCAGTACCGTCTCCCGTGCGTGCAAGTGAGGCGGCGTGGCAACGTAAACTGCGTTCACCTGGTCATCGTCCAGCAGCTCTTCGGCGCTGGCGTAGGCGCGCTGCGCCCCGTGTCTGTCAGCAAACTCCTGTGCAGCATCCAACGACCGCCGCGACACCGCAACCAGTTCATGCCCCGGTACAGCCGCAATCGCCGGCGCCATCTGGCTCTCGGCAATCTTGCCCGCACCCAATATTCCCCAGTAAATCGTCATCCCGTGCCCTTCATATTCTTGCCGCCGATATCTGCCCTCAACTCCCGTTCACGATTCGAACCACCGGCTACAGCTCCACAGCTTCTTCGCGGCCGCTTTCCAACGCCCGCTCTAGAGCAGACGCCACGCGAATCGCTGCCAGCCCATCTCGACCCGTGACGATCGGCTCCCACTTCCCCTGCACCACGCCCACGAAATGGCTGAACAGCGAACGGAACATCCCCTCCTGCCGCCCATGCATCACCGGCGTATAGCCGATATCGGGATACTCCGGCTCACCGTCTACACGGTAGACAGCAACCGCATTCTCATGGCCCAACACCTCTGCCGCGCCCTCTTTGCCGTGAATGCTGAAATGCTCCGCCTGCGAACGGCCGCTGAAAGCCGGCGTACTCCAGGAAGTCTCCAGCACGCCCACAACGCCATTATCAAATGTAAACACAGCGATGATAAAGTCATGCTTGCCCTTCGCCTTCTCCCGCGAATACGCCTTCACGCTTGTGATCGGACGCCCTACCGTCCACAACATCATGTCGATGTCGTGTGGCGTCAACCAGTACGCCAGCGAAAACTTGCCCAATACCCGCTCCGCCGCCAACTGGATCGTGTTGCGCCGCGAGTAAAGGTGCATCACCTCCCCGATCTCACCCGCCGCCACCGCCGCGCGCATCGCCGCGTAGAGTTGGTCGAAACGCAAACTTTGACACACCATCAGCTGCACGCCGACCCGGTCGGCCGTCTCGACAAACTTCTGCGCGTCAGCGGCTGAGACCGCCATCGGCTTCTCTACCAGCACATGCTTGCCCGCCTCCAGCGCAGCCAGTACCGGCGCCGTGTGCATCCACTCCGACGCCGCCACCACCACCGCCTCTATCTCCGGGTGGCTGGCCAGCATCTCCTCGTGCCCGACATTTGGATATCCGGGTACCCCGTACTGCCCGGCAACTTCTCCAGTCCTCTCTTCACTGCGTCCGCTCACCGCCACCAGGTGGGTCTCGCTCAGTTCGCTCGCCAGCCGCACGTAAACGCTCCCCATCCGGCCCGGACCGACGACTCCAATCTGCAAAGGTGAATTAGTCATAAAAAGGTTGCTTTCTTTCCTGTTCTGTTTAGTATGCTGGCCGTCGCTTGCAGTCTTCTACTCGAATCTGCCGATCTGCACTGTGCGTCCGCCCTCCTCAGCCGAGCGCACAAGCGCCGCCATGATCGCCATGACCTCAACCGTCCAGGCAATCGGAAAAGGCGGTTCGCCGCTGACCGCCATCTGAATAACACGCGCCAGCGTCTCAGTATAGAACCTGCTTCCGTCTACAATATCCGCCTCGCCCCAACCCTCCGCGCCGTACACCGCGCCATGATACAAGCCGGGCGTCTCGTGCAGCAGGTTGACCACCCCCTGCCGCCCATCCGCATAGTGCACAAGACCGATATCGCAACGCGCCGTTCGCCGCGTCGTTACCGCCTCCGCGCCGCTCCCCAACAGCGTATGCAACAGTTCAGTTGCGTGTATCCCGTAAAAGAACGGATGCATCGCCCGCGGATCAGGAAAGTCACCGGCCGCCGCCCCGCTCACTACCGCGCAATTCAACGCGCCAAAGCCTGCCATCCTCTCCTGCAGCTCCATCACCTCCCCCGCATAACGCAGCGCCGAGCACGACATCAGCGGCACATCCCGTTCCGCGGCCAGCCGGACCAAACTGTGAACATCCTCCATCTCGTTCGCGAAAGGCTTGTCCACAAAAGTCGGCAGACCCGCCTCAATCGCAAGCCGGGCATGCGGCGGATGATCCTCGCCGTAACGATTCACCACCATCGCCAGGTCAACATCCTCCAAAGCCTCTGCCGGCGTGCCGACAACCTCCGGAATCTGCCACTCCTGCGCCTTTGCCCGCGCCTGCTCTGCATCCTCCCCCCACAGCTTGACGACCTGCGCCCGCCCATGCAACGGACTGTCGGCTAGGTTTACCAGCTGAGTCCACGCCTCAGTATGCGTACTGTCCGCTCCAATCATGCCGATACGTATCATTTTCTCTTCCTCTGGGCATCTATCTCTGAATCTCGCCGGTTTCCGGACTGCTTTCAGCGTAAACGCCCAAATCTGATTGACAGCATTTTTAACTGTTCGGTATACTCTCTATGATATTCAAATGACGCCAGTCGCTCGCCAGCGACAACGAATTCCCGAAAACTCGAAAAAGGAGTTCTCTCCATGGCCCTGACAGTCGAACAAAAAGAATTCTTCTGGGAAAACGGCTATCTCCCCTACCACCGTATCCTCTCCGACGAAGAACTTGCAGCGGTGCGCAAACGCAGCGAAGCCATCATCAGCGGTGAAGTCAACCACGTCCCGCCCCGCTACATCCAGTTCGAGGCCCAGTTCCGCGACGGCCTGCCCGCCGATGTCGAGCCGCTTGACGCCGTGCGCAAAATGACCCAACTCTGCTACTTCGACGACGAATTTGAACGCATCGCCCGCAAACCGGAAATCGTCGACGTAATCGAAGACCTGCTAGGCCCCAACATCAAGCTCTATACCGATCAGCTGATGATGAAACCCCGCTTCCACGGCACCGTGACCCACTGGCACCAGGACTCGATGGCCTGGCACCAATTCGCGCCCCAGGAGCACGTCAGTTGCTGGGTGGCCCTCGACGACGCCACCGTCGCCAACGGCTGCATGACCGTCATTCCCGGCAGCCACAAATGGGGCCCGATCGATCCTGCATACAAAGAACGGTTCTTCGAAAACCCGCTTGTGAACAAGCCCGTCCCTGTCGAACTGCCCGCCGGCAGCTGTATGTTCCATCACGGCCTCAACTTCCATCGCACCGGCGCCAACTCGACCCCCAACCGCCGCCGCGGGCTCGCTCTTCACTACCTCCGCGCCGAAACCATGTACCTCGGCATCGAAGATGAGGAAGCCCGTCTGCTGACCGAATGCGAGAAACCGCGCGGCGAGTTTCGCTTCATGCTCATTCGCGGCAAGGAGTATCCTGGCAGAGTATAGAAGTAGCTCCTGGGCCGGATTTCCCTAGGATGTCACTACCCGGCATCAGTTGCGCTAATTGCTACTGAATGTCGACTCGTCGGCCCGTCCGCGATGATTCATAGGCGGCATCAAATATTTGCAAAAGGTGGTGAGCGTCGTCGATGCTCACCACCGGCTTGCCGCCTTCCCGCACCGCCCGCACAAAGTCGGCTACATATTCATAGCCAAACTGGTCCGCGTAAACGGGCCGCGGTTGCACCGGCATATTGAACTGTCGCTCCGGCGCGCCCTGCCACTCAGGTGCCGCACTGGACACCGTCAGCAGGCCGTCGCCAACCGGTCCCCACGTCGCCGCACCCAACTGCCCGCGCACCGCCATAAATGTGTCATTGCGCGGCCCGGCCCCGCTCAACAAATAGCCCATGTGCAGGCAGGCATGCACGCCGTTCTCATACTCCAACGCAACCGTAACCGCGTCCTCCACACCTTCCTGAATTTCATCCGTGCGCCGGCTGCACAGTGCCGTCACCGAGCGCACCCGCGCCTGCGCAAACATCTGGAAGAGCGTCAGCCAGTGCCCGCCCTCCATGTGCAGAATGCCGCCCCCCTCCGTCTCGCGACGGTACATCCAATGGTCCGGCTCGCGCAGCCCCGGCCCAACCTGAACTGTCACCAGCCTCGCCTCCATCGCCAGCAGCTTCCCCAGCACGCCCGCATCCAGGCAGCGCCGGATCTCCTCCGCCACCGGATGGCGCGGCCAGGGATACCCGATCTGGACCACCAGGTCGCGCTCCTTCACCAGCTGGCAAACCGGCTCAAGCTCTGGCGCCGTGCGCGCAGCCTGCTTCTCTATATACATATGCTTGCCCGCTTCGGCCAGACGCATCGCCGCGCGCGTCGCTTCATCCGGCGGCAGCATCACCACCGCCGCATCGAACCCATCCCATTCGAACAGCTCGCATAGATTGTCGTAAATGCGTGCCTGAGGATCGTGCCGCGCCAGGCTCGCCAGCGCCGCCTCCTCAGCCGCATCCCACTCGCTGTATGCCACAACCTCGACATCTTCCTGCGCATGGAAAGACTTGATCAGGCCGTGATTACCCTCAGGCTCCAGCCCGCCCGCATGTATCCGCAAGCCAACCACCGCAACGCGCAACGGTTCTTTAGCGTTCATAGCGAAACCGTCTTCCCCTCCGCCGCCGATGCATGGGCAGCCTCAATGATCTGCAACGACCTGATAATCTCCTCAACCGTGTACCCGCTGCTCCCCTCACCCCGAATGGCCGCCGCAAACGCCTGGATCGATGACCTGCCCTCCGCCCCATATCCGGGCACCGGCGCAGAGGGAATGTCGAACGTGCGCGTCGGCGCGGCCGACCACTCCGGATGTTCGCTTGTGATCGTGCACTGCCCTTCGTCCACATCCCACTGGATCAAACCTAGCGACCCGCGCAGCCCGATCGAAATCTCGCCGTAGCCCGAAGTAAAATAGCCCGCATGCAGGCTGCCGATCATCCCATTGTCGAATCCCAGCGATACCGCCGCCGCATCCTCCACGTCAATATCATGCCCGCCAACATTCGCTTCAATCGCAGCAACCCGCGCCACGTCCGCGCCCGTCATGTAGCACATCAAGTCCAGCCAGTGACAGCCCAGCCAGTTAAGGATGCCTCCTCCTGCCTGCTCGCGGCTGAAATACCAGGTCTGCGGATCGCGCCGGGCCACGCTCGAAGTCAGGAAACGAAACTCGATCGAATACGGCTTCCCTAACAGTCCCGCCGCCCACGTCCTCTTGATTAAATTCGCAATCGGATGGAACCGCCACGTATAGCCGCACGAAAAGTGGAGATTGTTGCGCCGCACCACCTCGGCCACCGGAACTAACGCGCTCGAATGGACCGCAAACGGCTTCTCGCCCCACACATGCACCCCGGCCTCGGCCACCTGAACCATCCACGAAGGCATATCCTTCAAGTATGTCGAAACCATCACCGCATCGGGCTTGCCCTGCGACAGTAGGTCGCCCAGGCTGTCGTAAAAGGGAACATCCTGAACATCCGCCTTCAAGTTGGGCTTCACCCCTTCCGGGTCGGGGTCATAGAAGCCAACCAGTTCAATCTCATCCGGCAACAGCATCAACGTATCCCGGTACATGTTCGCGTGCATCAGCGACACACCCGCCTGCGCAAATCTCAGCTTTTTCATTGTGGGCTTTCTCTCAACCTGCTGGTGGTAACTGGCTTGTCCTTCAAAAAAGTCCCTTCTCGGGCACCCCTACCTCATGGCTTCGCCCAAATCTCGTCCGCCAACAGACACGAGCTGAGCGGACGCCCCACCAGCGGAATCCAGTCCTGGCGGGCATACAGCGTTCCCGGAACCGCCTCGCCATCCACGACAAGGCTGGCCCGATTGGAAACAACGAACAGGCAGTAAGTATAAAGTCCGGAAGCCCCGGCAATGCCGTGGTGGACAAACGGAGGCTCCAACCCGGCCCACTCAGCACCGATCTGGCGCTCTGCGGTGTCTATCGTATAGCTCAACCGCCGCCGCATATCGCCGCTGCGGCCGAAACGCGCCGTAATTATCCTGTCCCCACATGCCGCCAGTGGATTGTCGCTGTCGCGATACATCCTGTCATACATCCACACCGCCATATCAGGGTTGTCGGTGTAGACGCCGTTCGCCGGCGCCGACGGAAAACTCTCGGCATCTAGATACAGATATCCCGCATGCCCTCCCCCGGCCGGGCTATACTCCGTCTGAAACAGGCTGAAGCGCGCGCAATCCTCCTCCGCACCCTCCTCCCGCAGATAAAGCAAATAATGGATCCCGCACCAGATCGGCGTCTGGTCGCTCGTCTCCCGCGTCATCGACCTCCTCCACCAATTTTATTATATGGGCGGTCGGGCGCAAGCGCCCTCCCTTGTGCAGGGGCTGCGCCCCCGCAACGCCCCCCTAGGCTAGCCACCTTGTTCACTCTTCCCCAGCAACGTGTCTAGCCAGCAGTGTCTCCTCCCCCCCTCGTTGACTCTATCCACTATCCACTGTAGTTCCGCTTCCGGAAGTGGCCGAACACCTTGCGAATCCCGGCCGCAATATCAGCCACATCCTCCTCATCAAGACTTGGCTGCATCGCAAAACTGAATCCCCGCCGCATCAACTTCTCACCATTCGGGCAGTCAGCCATCCGGTAGTCGAGCGGCTTGTCCCGCTTGTAATCGAACGGAAAGTGGCTGCGACCGTAGCAGTTCGGCCCCGCCAGAAACTCGTTGCGGTAGAGCGGCCCCTCCTTGCCCGACCCAATGTACGGCCCGCCGGCAGGGATTCCCTCATGGTTCAGCGCGTCTGCGAACTCCCACGCGTCGCACTCCATCTTGTCCGTATCCAGCGTCATCCCCAACACCCAGTGCGAGTGCCTGTCCCCCTCGCGCACCCGCTGCGGCGTGATCTCCTCGATATCAGACACCTGGTCCATGATCCCCTGAGCCGCCTCGATCTTCTTCTCGATATAACCGCCCACCTTCTTCAACTGTGAAATCAAGACCGAAGCCATCAAATCGTTCAGCTTGTAGTTGGGCGCCAGGAAATAGTTGGCGTAAGGCCGCCCCTCGAATGGACCGCCATTGCGCGGCAGCGCGCAGTCGGAGAAGATCAGCGCCCGTTCCCATAACGTCTCGTTGTCCGACATGATCGCCCCGCCGCCCCCGGCAGAAAGATGCTTGCCGCCGAAGCTGAAACCGTTGATATCTCCCATCGACCCGACCACCTTGCCCTGATACTCGGCAAAATGGGCCTGGCAGCAGTCCTCAATCAGAAATATCTGATGCCGGTCCGCAATTTCTCGCAGCGCCGCCATGTCGCACGGGTTGCCAAAAAGATGCACCGCGATAATGGCCCGCGTCCTCGGCGTAATCTTCGCCTCGACATCGGCCGGGTCCAGCGTGTACGTGTCGTCAACATCGGCGAAAATCGGCACACAGTTGTGTAGAAGCGTCCCAATGATACTGCCCCCGGACGTCCACGGCGTCACAATGATCTCATCACCAGGATCAGGGTTAATCGCGCCCACGCACGTGTGCATCGCCGCCGTTCCCGAGGTCACGGTGACTACATGGGCCACACCGTGCCGCGCCGCGAACTCCTGCTCAAACTGCTTTACTTTCGGCCCCTTGCCCAGCGCACCCGAATTGATCACCTCTGCAAGCGCTTCGATGTCCTCTCCGCCAAAGTAATGACTCGGTCCAAAGGGCAGAGTACGCACTGGCGCGCCCCCCTGCATCGCTAGTTGTTCGGCCATGACAGTTTCTCTCCTTCACGCTTGACATTGTCCTGTCCAGTCTCACCTTCGCCCAGCAGTCCCGCAACGATTCCAACCAACCTCTCCAGATCGTCTGGCAACTGAAACTCTTCCGTGTCCCTCGTAACTCTCTTCTGCCCCCGATCCAAGAGACCAAACTGCCACATCGGCCCGGCAGTGACTACGCCGAATATCTGCGTCTGCGCGCTTCGCACAACCTCCGGCCCTCTGGGACCGCCCCGGGCCCGACCGGCGCGCTGGGCCTTTCGTGCCCGCCGCGGATGAATCGACTCCACCGACGGCCTTCCGAAATACTCACTTACTGCCACCATCTTCGCCGCCAACGTCCCGAAACCGCGCTTCAATTCCTCGTTCTTCACCCCGGCCACCACCAGGTCATTCCTGCCCCGCAGCAGATAATCCACCGTGCCGTTCAGACGCCCGCCTTCAACCGTAAACTCGATGTTCATCTTGAACTTGACCGCGTCGAGCACAGCGAATAACAGCGGCGTAACATAGAAAGCACGGTACGCGGCTTCACTGGTCATCGGCACAAAGGGCAACCGCTCTCGCATTTGCGCGCGCATCTGCTCCAGCTGCGGCCCAAGACGCGAAACCTCTACGGAATGTAATGACAAAGGGGCGCTGCGATAGCGGTAGCCTAAATCGGCAAGTATCTCTTCAGTCTCTGAATTCAGCTCGAGGACCTGGGAAAACGTATAAGAAGTTCCTTCTTGGAGTACCATAAATTTTCTGCGTTGGCACGCCATTTCCGGCTCGTCAGCCTGTACCAGGCCTGTGGACGTTTCCGTCTGCACACGCTCCACAGGCCCAACAGAGCCGTCGCTTCGCTTCCCAGACAAAATAGTGTTGGCGCCCTACACGCGACGCAACTTGCCTCCATCCTAACAAAGCGCAGGTCCTATGTCAAAGCGGGGTCAAATGTCGGGCGCGGCGCAATTTGGGGCAAGGTTACGGCTATCTGTCGCTCGCAGGAGAGGGAAATACCGATAAAATGTCGAGCCGGGGGGCATCAATGCAGTCGAATCCGAGTGGGGTTCTTACCCATTTAACTCTAACTGCGTCCAATCTCACTATTCAACGGGAAAAGCGTCTAATTCAGTGGTCACTGCGCCAGCCGGAATCTGCGCCAATACATCTAGATACCACCACCAATGTTCGGTAGTAACTCCGTCTGCAGTCTCTCGCCAACCGGTCAGATCCGCGATGGACTGAATGGCCTCGTAGAACTGCTGCGCTTGTCGAAGTAGTCTCTTATCTGCGGTCGCCAAGCGTGCCTCCTGTTCAGACGTCAAGAGATGTCCCATTGCGTGCAGTTCGCTCCGGATCATCAGCATCTGCAAATGCTCCATGCCGCTGACATCGGGAAACGCAACGTCCACTTCATACGCTGATAGTTTTTCTTCGATAGTGGTCATGATAAGACCTCTTCCAGTATTCCAATTCTGTCAAAGGCGAAATTGCTAAGATACAATTTGGGGCGCTCGACGACATATGCGCTTTCGAGAACTCCATCTAGGGCAGACATGATCAACCAAGTCTGTCTCTGGATGATGGCGACGACGGCCACATAGGCAGCGCTGTTGTAATTATAGAGATACACTGTGGATGTTCGATCCGAAATCACCGAGTGGATGGCCTGATCGTACTCGGCCTGAGTTGCGTCTGAGGACAGGTGACCCCTTCTCTTGCGTTTCCGCAGGTGGTTAGAGGCACTGCCTTGTTTCCAGCGTATCTGATGTTGAACCAAGCGAATCGCGTCTGCCACCTTGGCACGCATCATGCCGGCTAAATTAGATGGCAAGAATAACGTCCAGTGGAAATTGTAGCGCGGCGCGTCCGGTTTTCAAAGCGAATCTGAGCCCTGCTCCGGTGGCCGGAGGTGCAATCCGAGTTCGCAGAAAGCCCTTCTGTACTCCTTCGTCCCACGGCCAAGCCTCTTCTCCCGACCAGCGAACCTCCCAATCCAAAATGCAAGTCGCCTCCCCCCTGAATTTGGAAACAAATCAAGCCTGTTCTATTATTCCCCTTAACCCGAAATAATTGAGTTCCACTGTCTATCTACCAGGCTTCAAAGCCCCGCCCGCGGAATGCGAACCGTTGAGACACTCACGGATGCACGGGCACCCGCCGAGACCGCAATGCGTCCATGAAAACAGGAACTTCTACATTTCGTGTAGAGCGGACACCAAGACGCGGGCCGGCCCTCTTGAATCAGCTATGAAGAGCCATACAATCTAGCAGAAGAGGGGTAGACTACTTCTGCCCCATACTGTATTTAAAGCACTTCAAAGGAGACAGAGTATGTCCAGACTTCAAACGCCTTCCCACCAAAACATGAGCCGTCGTGACATGTTGCGCCTTGCCGGCGTTGGCGCAGCCGGCGCCGCGCTCGCTGCCTGTGCCGCGCCCGCGGCCGCACCGGATTCCGGTGGAGGGGACGCTCCCGCCATGGAACCGGTCACAGTCATAGCAACCACCTCCATGCCCGTCAACACCTTCGACAACTCCCTGGAGCGGTCAGTCGACCAGCTTCCTGAAATTGCCCTGGAAGTAAACGCCAATGGCTGGGGCGAAGGTGGCTGGGATGGCTATTCAGACACCCTTCTGACCCGCATCGCCGGCGGCGAACAGATCGACGTCATCATGATCGCCATCGAAGGCCTGAGGCTTCTGACGGCAAAGAACGTCCTCGTAGCCCTGGACGACTTCCTCGCTGGCGATCAACCTGCCAATGAGATCTTGCAGAACGACGTCCACGTCACTCTCCGCGAAATGCTGCAGGTTGACGGCAAGCAATATGAGTACCCCTTCTCCTGGAACAACATGGTCATGTACTACAACACGGCCATCTTCGAAGAAGAGGGCCTCGATGCGCCGTCAAACGACTGGACCTGGGATGACTTCCTCGAAACCTGCCTGAAGGTTGCCAACGTGACAGGTGGCGCCGACGACCGCTTCGCATACTCTTTCTGGGGCGCAGGCATGTTCGGCATGGCAGCCTGGTACTTCAATAATGACGTTTCGCCTCTGTCCGATGACTGGCTGGATTCGAACCTGCTCGACCCCAAGGTGGCCGAAACAGTTCAATTCATGGCCGATCTGATCCTGGAACACAAAGTCGCCCCCAACCCTGAAGGCTGGGATGAATGGGCACAGTTCCACGCCGGCAACCTCGTCATGCGTACCTGCGGCCGCTGGTGCATCGGCGGTTCCCTTGAAGCCGATTTCACCACCTATGACATGCAATATCAACCCCATCAGGCAGGCCCGCTCAGGACTGTTGCCGGAACTGACGGCTGGGGCGTCTCCACATCCAGCGAGAACCCACAAGAAGCTTGGGAAATAGTGAAGCTGCTCTCCAGCACCGAGGCTTCGATAGACATGGTGCAGTTGGGCGGAAACATTCCCGCGCTGCGCTCCGTATCTGAGTTGCCCGTGTTTGCCGAGTTTGGCCCGCCCAACACGGCACTCTTCTACGAAACGCTCGACTTCGCCGCAACCGTGCCGTCACCCACCAACTTCAACATCGTCGAACCAATCCTGAACCGTAACTATGCTACGATTTGGAATGGCGAACGCACCGTTGAAGAGGCCCTTCAGACTGCCCACGATGAGGTGCAGGTGGAGATGGACAAGCTGAAGCAAGCATAGTCAGGCCA
The DNA here is from genome assembly GCA_965116395.1 of Caldilineaceae bacterium. Taxonomy (GTDB): domain Bacteria; phylum Chloroflexota; class Anaerolineae; order Caldilineales; family Caldilineaceae; genus Bin5. The sequence goes on along the minus strand of OZ220684.1, from coordinate 496,453 downwards.
AAGTAGGGATAGCAGGGCGCCGGCTGTATGAAAAGCACAGTACCGTCAACTGCTCGGTAACCTGCTATCCCAAAGTCCTCCATTAGGACATTACATGACTTCAACAGCACTGCCTGACGAAAAAACCGGCGGGCTGACCAAACGCCTGACAGGCATGACCTTGGCCCGGCGCGAAGCATGGGCCGGCTATCTGTTTGCCACCCCAGCCTTGTTGGGGCTCATTGCCTTCACTGCTCTGCCAATCTTCGCCTCCCTCATTCTTATCTTTCTCCACTACGATCTCTTGACGCCGCCAAAGTGGGCCGGCGCTGAAAACATCACTCGGCTCGCTACCGATTCCAGGATGTTCAAGATCTACTGGAATTCTCTGCGGCTCGTTGTTGGCGCAACTTTCCTCAACAACGTTCTCGGTCTCCTCCTTGCGGTAGGTCTCAATCGCACAATGCCTTGGGGCATTCGTTATGTCCTGCGAACCTCCATCTTTTTCCCGGTAATGACAACAACCGCGTCTCTGGCCGTAGTCTGGCGTTTCCTCCTGACGCTGGACAGAGGCGTAGTCAACTTCCTCATCGGCCAGATCGGACTGGACCCAGTCCCTTGGCTCAGTAGCTCCACCTGGGCGCTGGTCTCCGCCATGATCTACGATGTCTGGAAGAGTTGCGGCTATCTCATGGTAATCTATCTGGCCGGCCTGCAAGCCATTCCCGCTGTCTACTACGAAGCCGCTCGCATCGATGGCGCCGGCTTCTGGCAACAGTTCCGCAATGTTACCCTGCCCCTGATCTCGCCCACCGCCTTCTTTGCCATCGTTATCTCTCTCATCGGCGCATTCCAGATCTTCGACAATGTCTGGGTTCTGACCGAAGGCGGCCCTGGCGACGCCTCCCGCGTAATTGCCATGTACATCTACGAGAAGGCATTCCGCGGCTTTGAAATGGGCTACGCCTCCGCCGTTTCCTTTACCCTGTTTATCATTCTGATCGCGCTCACGTTGCTGCAATTCCTCGGCGCACGGCGCTGGGTTCACTATGAATAGCGGAAAGCTTTTCTCGACGCGGCCCCACTTAACGGATTCCGACCGAAGACCGAGCTGATGGCAACGACAACAGGTTCAACAAATACGCCCGCTACGCTTCACAAGGCATATAGAAAGTCAGTCTGGCTCCATCTGGGCGAGGCCCTGCTGTGGCTGCTGCTGATTAGCATTGCGATCATCGAGATCGCGCCCATCAGCTGGATGTTCTCCACCTCGCTGCGGGACCCAAAGAACTCCTTCGATCTTCCCCCTGACTTCTGGCCTACTGCTCTACACTGGCAGAACTATCTGACTGTCATTAATTCGCCCGACATCGAGTTCATGCTGTTCTTCTGGAACAGCCTCAAGATCGCCCTCATCGTCACCGGCGCCCAGCTGCTCACCTGCTCAATGGCGGGCTATGCCTTCGGCCGCCTGCGCTTTTTCGGCCGCGACATCCTATTTGGTCTCTTCCTCGCCTCATTGATGGTCCCGGCAACCGTTACCCTCATCCCCTCATTCATCATCATCCGCTCCCTCGACCTGATGAACACGCACTGGGCGCTCATCCTCCCCAGCGTCACCAGCGCCTTCGGCGTATTCCTGCTGCGCCAGCACTTCAAATCCTTGCCCGAAGAGCTCCTTGACGCTGCCAAAATCGACGGTGCCGGTTACTTCCGCATATACTGGCAAATCCTGCTCCCCTTGACCGGACCCGCCCTTTCCGCCCTCGGCATTTTTACATTTCTCGCCTCCTGGAATAACTTCGTCGGGCCGCTGCTCTTCCTGCGCGATTGGGACAAATTCACCTTCCCCATCGCCATCGCCACCATCCGCGGCTACATGGGCTCCGGCAATCAGTCTGAAGTCCTGGCCGGCATCATGATCTCCATCTTTCCGCTACTCGTCTTCTTCCTCTTGGCGCAACGATGGATCGTCCAGGGCGCAGCAATTACCGGTATGAAGGGATGACCAGTCAGCAGGGCATCACCGGCAGCACATACGTAATCCAGGTTGTCCAGACACTCTGGGAAAACCTGCCCCAGCTGCTCTGGGGAGCACTGCTCTTCAATCTCATCTGCCTGCCCGCCGCCTTCCTCTTCACCGCCGGCCATTTCATCCCATCCCTTATCGTGGCCGCCCTCACCATCGGTCCTGCATGGGCCGCCCTGCTCGCCTTCGACATGCGCCTCATTCAAGGGATAGTGCCCCGGCAATACACAATCTTCAATGACTTCCGCCGTCTCTGGCCGCGCTGCGCACTCCTGAGCCTGCTGACGGCCTTCCCACTGCTCGCTCTCATGACAACCCTGCCGGCCCTTCAAACCGAACCCGTCGCCCCCATCGTATGGGTCGGCCTCGCAGCCGACCTCCTGGGATGCGCAGTGATGGCAACACTGTCACTCTATACCTTTCCTTCTCTGTCCAGGCAACCCGATAAAGGCGTCCGCGCCTGTATACGCGACGCCCTCATCCTGTCCAGCCGCTATCCCACTAACAGCCTGGGTCTCCTGGCTATCGGTATTCTCTTCAGCTTCTGCGTCGCCTACATCAGCCTGGGACTGCTCCTCCTCCTACCGGTAATCTACAGTCTCTTCATCGCCGCCAACGACCAACTCGTCTTGCAAAAAGAGGCGCAGGCATAACCCAGTCTCCCGCCCATGTCCCGCTTCAAACCAATTTCACCCCACGAACCAGATTCCAGCCACCATCAAACTAGCACCCAACAGTCTGCCGTCCCTATAATGCACTTCACTGACCACTGACCACTGACCACTGACCACTGACCTTCCGGAGATTCAAATGGAGCACTTCGTCTACCGCAACGAAAAAACCAACCAGATATCCTTCCCACTCGGCGGCATCGGCACCGGCTGCATCGGCCTCGCCGGCAACGGACGCCTCATCGACTGGGAAATCTTCAACCGTCCCAACAAAGGCGGCGTAAACGGCTTCTCCCACTTCGCCATCCGCGCCGAAAAGGACGGCCAGGTTACCGACGCCCGCATCCTCCACGGCAACCTGCACTCTCCCTATCAGGGAGAGCTCGTCGCCCCGACCTTCAGCACATTCGGCTGGGGCCCCCGCCGCGAATATCTGACCGGCCTGCCCCACTTCGAGAGCGTCGACTTCCACGGCCAGTTCCCACTCGCCGAGCTCACGTACCGGGACGAAACCTTCCCCGGCCAGGTCCGGATGACCGCCTTCAACCCCTTCATCCCCACCAACGAAGACGACTCCGGAATTCCCGCCGCCTTCTTCGAATTCAGCGTCACAAATTCCACCGACGCCGATCTCACCTACACCGTCGTCGGCGTGCTCACCAACCCCCTGCCCGCCACAAACCTGAACACAATCGAGGAGCGCACATGGGGCCACGCCCTCCACCTCTCCTCCGACAGCCTCCAGCCCGAAGACACCGCCTACGGCAACCTGACCCTCGCCACCGACGCCGGGCTCGCCGGCGATGTCGACGTCAGCTGGCAGCAGAACTGGTTCCGCGGTGCCTGGTTCGACAACCTCGAAGTCTACTGGAAAGACCTCAATACACCCGGACCCTTCGAAAATCGGGTCTACGAATCCGCCGACCAGCGAGGCGGCGGCGCCCAATTCACCGAACAGGACACAGGCCTGCTCGCCATCCATTTGCCAGTCGCCGCCGGCGAAACCCGCCGCGTCCGCTTCGTCATCAGTTGGAGCTTCCCCACCTGCGAGAACTACTGGAAAAAAGAGCAAGCCAACACACAGACCTGGAAAAACTACTACGCCACCCAATGGGACGATTCCAGCGCTAGCGCACAGTACGCCATCGAGAACTGGCCGCGCCTCTACGACGAGACGAAACGCTTCAAAGACGCGCTCTTCGCCTCGACCATTCCGGCCACAGCCCTCGACGCAGTGTCCGCCAATATCTCCATCCTCAAATCGCCCACCGTACTGCGCCTGGAGGACGGCACATTCTACGGCTGGGAAGGACTGCACCCTGATGAAGGCTGCTGCGAAGGCAGTTGTACCCACGTCTGGAACTACCAGCAGGCCCTACCCTTCCTCTTCCCCGCTCTCGAGCGCACCATGCGCACCGCCGACTACCGCTACAACCTCCTCGAAAACGGCGCAATGCCATTCCGCATCCAGCTCCCCCTCGGCTCCGAACCCTGGCCCTTCCGCCCCTGCTGCGACGGCCAGTTCGGCGGCGTCATGAAAACCTATCGCGACTGGAAAATCAGCGGCGATCACGAGTGGTTGCGCTCCGTCTGGCCCGGCGTTAAGAAGTCCCTCGAATATGCCTGGAGCTCCGAAAACATCGACCGCTGGGACCCGGACAAGTCCGGCGTGCTCACAGGCCGCCAGCACCATACCCTCGATATGGAGCTCTTCGGCCCCAACTCCTGGCTGACAGGCTTCTACCTCGGCGCGCTCAAAGCCGCCTCCGAAATGGCCGAATCAATCGGCGACGTGGCAACCGCCTCCGAATACCACGCCATCTTCGAACGCGGCAAAGCCTGGGTCGACGCCAATCTCTTCAACGGCGAATACTACGTTCAGAAAGTTGACCTCGCCGACCGCGCCTTGGTCGAATCCTACGGCCCCCAGGACGACTCCCTCAAAGGCGGCTCCGCCCTCGATGCCTATTGGAATTCCGAACACAACGAGATCAAGTACCAGATCGGCGAGGGCAGCAGCATCGACCAGGTGCTCGCCCAGTGGCACGCCTCCCTCTACGGACTCGGCGACCTCCACGACCCGGAACAGGTCAAACAGGCCTGCGCCGCCATCTACAAGTACAACTACGTTCCCGAAATGAGCCAGGTCTACAACCCCTGCCGTATCTACGCCCTCAACGATGAAGGTGGCCTCGTCATCTGCGCCTGGCCCGAGGAAGAACAGAAGCCGCTCATCCCCGCCCCCTACTCGCAGGAAACCATGAACGGCTTCGAATACGCCGCCGCCTGCCACATGATCATGGTCGGGCTCGTCGACGAAGGCATGCGCTGCGTCGACGCCATCCGCCAACGCTACGATGGTGAACGCCGCAACCCCTGGAACGAATTCGAGTGCGGCAACAACTATGCCCGCAGCATGGCATCCTACGCCCTGCTCAACGCCTTCTCCGGCTTCCAATTCGACATGGTCGGCGGCAGTATCGGCTTCCAGCCAGTCCAGGAGGACAATGGCGAGTTCAACTGCTTCTGGTCCCTCGACTCCGGCTGGGGTCAGTTCCAGACCGCCCCGGACCGCTGCTCCCTCAAAGTCCTCTACGGCGCCCTCCCCCTCCAGCACATCAACCTGCCCTCCCTCGCCGACACACCGGTAGCCCGCATTACCCTTGACGGCGAACCGGTCGCATTCGGACAACAGGACGGCGCCATCACCCTGCAATCAAAGACCCAAATCCAGGCCGGGCAAACACTCCAGGTGCTCTACCAGTGAGCTGCCCACCCTTCTCCTGACTCGCCCATAAACCGGCGCCGAGCCAAGTGGCTCGGCGCCGCCCCAGACAACTGAAAAAAGGTGTACCCCCCGCTCTTACCTTGACAAAAAGCGGCGTTCTTCCGTGGCCCCAAAAATTCCCTACTCGGATAATAGAAAGGAGTTCTTCGCGGTCCTTCGTGGCCCTCCGTGGATCAAAAGGTGTTGCCGTTGCCGTTCTTCGCGGCCCTTCGCGGATAAAGGGTGTTGCCGTTGCCGTTGCCGTTCTCCGTGGCCCTCCGTGGACAAAGGTGTTGCCGTTGCCGTTCTCCGCGCCCCTCCGAGGAGCAAAGGAAGGTGTTCTTCGTGGTCCTTCGTGGCCCTTCGTGGATCAAAAGGTGTTGCCGTTGCCGTTCTCCGCGCCCCTCCGTGGATTAACCAGTCCTCTACCCCCGAAAGTCGCAACGTAGTCATCCGTTTACAAGCCAAAGTAGATTGTTCCACCCACTTCCGTATATAATTCCCCAACGACACCGTAACAGGTTCCATTGAGCAGATTCCTGCGCCGCGGAAGCCAGTCAAGCCGGAGGAAAAGAAAATGCAAACAGATCAAAATAATGTCCCAGGAATGCTCACCGTCGACCAATTGCGCACAGCCGTCGACGAAGGCTCCATTGACACCGTCCTCCTCGCGCTCACCGAACCTTATGGAAAACTGGTGGGTAAGCGCCTCGACGCCTCCTTCTTCCTCAGCGACGTAGCGAGCGGCACCCATGCCTGCGACTACCTCTTTACCGTGGACATGGAGATGGAACCCGTCCCCGGGTACCAGTTCTCGAACTGGGAATCAGGATACGGCGACGTCCACCTTGTGCCCGATCTGGGTACACTCCGCGAACTGTCCTGGCTCGACCGCACCGCCCTCGTGATCTGCGACGCGCAATTGGATCCAGGGCACGAACCTGTAACAGTCGCACCGCGTTCGATCCTGCGCCGCCAGCTTGAAAGGCTGCGCTCCCGGGGTTTCGAAGCCATGGCCGGGTCAGAGCTGGAATACTTCCTGTATCGGACCTCATACATGGACGCAGCCAGCAACGGCTATCGTGACCTGGCCAAAGTCGGATGGTACCGCGAAGACTACCACCTCCTGCAAATGACCAGGACCGAAGACCTCAACGGCGCTTATCGCCGCCATCTCGCCGCATCCGGTGTCCCCGTCGAGTCCTCCAAGGGCGAATTTGGAAAAAGCCAGCACGAGTTGAACATCCGTTACGCCCCACTCCTGGAAATGGCCGACCGCCACGTACTGCTCAAACAGGCAGTAAAAGAGATATCAGATCAGCTCGGCTGCTGCGCCACCTTCATGGCCAAGCCTGACGCAGCCGAGGCCGGTTCCAGTTCCCACCTCCACGTCAGCCTGTGGATGACCGCTAACGGTGAAATGACCAACGCCTTTCCCGGCACCGGCGACCTCTCCGGCATCGCCTGCTCCGACCACTTCCGCTGGTTCCTGGGCGGCTGGATGCGCTACGTGCCGGAGCTAATGGTCTGCTACGCCCCAACCGTGAACTCCTACAAGCGGTACGAGGCCGGCAGCTGGGCCCCAACCGCCCTCGCCTGGTCGCCCGACAACCGCACCGCCGGCTTCCGTATCGTCGGCACAGGATCCAGTCTACGCATCGAGTGCCGCATTACCGGCGCAGATATCAACCCCTACCTCGCCTACGCAGCCGTTATCGCCTCCGGTCTGACCGGCATCGAGCAACAGATCGAGCCCCTGCCCGCCCATATCGGCGACCTCTACGCAGCCACAGACAAGCAGATGCTGCCCGCCACCCTCGAAGAAGCCGTCAGCAACTTCGCAAACAGCGACCTCGCCCACACCGCGTTCGGCGCCGACGTAGTCGAACACTACACCCACTTCTACACCACCGAAGCCGAAGCCTACCGCAAAGCCGTCACCGACTGGGAACGCACCCGCTACTTCGAACGCATCTAGTCGCTGCTTGACCTTCTTTTCAGCACTGTGTTCAGCGCCCCCCAGAGTTCAGTTTCCCGAATCGACCGCCATCGGCTCCGCCACAACATCCCACGCCTTCTTGCCAGACAGCCAACTGTTAGCTCTGGCCCATGGCGTGCAACGCGGAATCCCTTCCCCACTGACTCCAATATCGCCCTTTCGGATAACTTGACAAAACGTATACAATTCGATACAAATGAACAGTACTAGGGAGTTGAAAGCCTTGACTCCCCATAATGACCGCCTCTTTTCCGGTGCCATATGAAGAGACGCATATGGCGCGCCATTCCAACTGCCGCAGCAGGTTCGCTGCACTCCTGACAGTCCTCATTCTGGTTACAACCCTTTCTTCCTGCGGCAGCGATCCCAGACCCGCGGACGACTCCCCCCTCTCTCAAGCGGCACCCACCTCCTGCGCCGAGACCGATCGAGCCGCCTTAACTGCCCTCTTCAACGCCACCGACGGACCGAACTGGCACGACAACACCAACTGGCTCAGCCAGCAACCTCTCTCTACCTGGGTCGGCGTAACCACCGCAGAAAACGGCTGCGTCTCCCGGCTCAACCTCAAAGACAACAACCTGACCGGCGAACTCGCACCAGAGCTGGGTACACTTCCAGAGCTCCATTACCTCAACCTCAGATACAACAACCTGACAGGTCAGTTCCCACTTGAATGGGAAAACGCTGCAAACATCACCAACCTCTACGTCTTCGGCAATAACTTCAGCGGCTGTTTCCCCAACCAGTTCGCCCACCTTGAAAAGGGCATTCTGCGAGATCTGCATGAACTGATCAGCCAAGCCCCCACCGGCGTAAAGATCGACGTCAGCATTGGCTACTGCGACACCTCGAGAGGCCGTTTTCCACTCAATAGGGCTCTCAGCACACCGTCCAATCTCTCCTACACACTCCAGGGTTCCTCGATCATTCTCCATTGGGATCCGGTAGCCGGCGCCGACCACTACATCCTCTATCATGACGATTTCTACGATTCGCGCTGCCGCTTAACCCACCTCGCCAGTCCAAAATTCTGCCGGCAGCTGGCCACAGTCCACGGCGAGACCACCTACACGCACGTCGAACCCCCCGGTGGCCGTAACTTCTACTGGGTGCGCGCCTGCAACAGCAGCGGCTGCTCACCCCTCATCTCCGAAAACACAGCCAGCCCGCCTGCTGGCTCCCCCGTCAGACTCGGCATAGACTTCCCCCCCACTCCGTCAAACTTTACCTACGCCTTCGAAGGAACATCAGTCATACTTTCCTGGGATCCGGTTGAAGGCGCCGACTACTACAACCTTTACTATCACCACAGATCCTCCATCTTCTGTATGGTAGAATCCGACGGCACATCTGGCGGCTGCGACCTTCTGGCCGCCAATCTCACCACGACCACCTACACGCACGTCGACCCCGAAAAACGCACTAACTTCTGGGTCGCCGCTTGCAGCAGCGTCGGCTGCTCGCCCTTTCAGGCAGAGAGCCCCGTCAGGCCGGTCGTGGACATTCCCCCTGTCCCCTCCAACCTCACCTTCGCCCCCGAAGGCTCTTCCATCGTCGTCAGCTGGGATCCGGTCGACGAAGCCGACTACTACAACCTCTATCATCACCACGCCTTTGGCAACGCCTGTATAGTCTATTCCGATGGCTTCTCCACCATCTGCAAACAACTGGCCACCGGCCTTACCGAGACCACCTTCACCCACACGGAGCTCGACAGACGCAACTTCTACTGGGTCGCCGCCTGCAACAGAGGAGGATGCTCACACTTCGAAGTACTGCCTTCCGATTGAGACTCTTCCGACAATGACGACTGAATCGAACGACGGCTTCGTCCGACGCCGCTCCTCAGATATAAGCCGCTGAAGGAGGACAAAAGTGAATACGAACTCTGCTCGCCTGCGCTGGGCCTGCTCATTACTGGCGGTACTATTCACTGCCGCAACGCTTGCAGCCTGTAATGGAAGTGAGGAAGTCTCGGAGGAGTCGGTCCCTGCCGCGTCGGCTCCAACGCAGACGACTGCCCCAACGCAAACAGCCGAACCGACACAAACACCTGAACCGACGCAAGCACCAGAACCCACCCAAGCACCAGAACCGACGCAAACACCTGAACCAACACAAACGCTTGCGCCAACACCAGCGCCCGCAGCGACCAATACGCCAGAGCCGGCGCCGGAAAACCGTCAAATGTCTCTCGACGAGTACGCGGTATTCTGCGCCGAATTCGCCTCCACCGAGACGGCAGAAGAGGACGGAGAGATTGCCTATGGCGAGTTTTCAGACGGTCTTGGCGTCCTGATAGCGTATCTGAATTCAGTAAGCCCTCCGGCAGAAGTGAGCGACTGGCACCAAGCCCTGTTGACGAGTCACCGGGAACTGAAGAATGAAGTAGATGAATATCCCGGATCGAAAAATGATCCGATCGATCTCGAAAGGTTTTTCTCGCTAATATTGAGCTATCACGAAAGCTTGGGCGCAACAGTGCGTGCGATGGATCCCGCCATTCGAGACTGGCTCATCGCAGCCAAATGTATGGACGAAGAGATGGCCAGCCTATACCTGGCAGGCTAGACCGGCATCTTCTGGACAATCGGTCTCGACTCTGGCCGCCACGGCGAAGTAGTACGTATCCTGTATGCCAATGGCAACAGCCCCTGTGGAAAAGTTTCGATCACACTGTATAGAACAGCGCCATCGAACCCGAATATAACGAGGTGGCCGTCCCACGAGATGGCCGGACTCAATATGATCTTTCACGGTCTGGTGCAGCGTAGCGGCGGAGCTGATTTCATCCTGAAATACGGGACTTTCCTGACGTATCCGTCCGGACATGGGACCGCGCCGACAGCCTTCACCTTCAGCTTTGAAGTCATCGGAGAGAGTGTGTGACCCCTACTGCCGGACCTGATGCCCTTTTGCCCTCGGCCGGCGCCAGTTAAGCGAGTCACCCTCCCTAGCTGGCAAGACCTCCAATCACTGCATACGCCGTTCTCCCTACCCCCTGAGCGAGCCGCTGTTCTACGAGTCGATGCCAATTCTTGACTATCGGACTGCCCTCCACGCGTTCGGTGAAATGTTCCATACTACAATCTAGCTCACGCTCCAGTTTTCAGGGCTAGGCGAACAGTCGCATTCTAGGAACCGACCATACCTTCGTCCGCACTTGAAAGCCCGGCCGCCGTGTCTCAGACGCGGCTGCCTAAATTCAAGGATCCTTGGACTTTGTTACCCGGCCCAAATGCGATTAAATTCTATAGAGAAGCGAGCGGACGGTCAGCAGTCTTGCCTCTTAGGAATTCGTGCGCGTCCCGATCCAATAGTGTCCCGAAAGTTATGTCCAGCCTTTACAGACAGCGCCCAATATCACACTATCTCACCGTCTGGCCCTACGATTCGCAAGTGTGTGAACTCTCGAATGGGCGGTGACGGAATCCAACAACCAAACTGTTTCTTGTAAGGAAATCGATCTTACCCGCTGAGCCAGTCGTCAATTGAGTCATTCAAGAGACACCAATGCATTTGTTACCATCTGGAGGATAGTGAAATGTACAACCTGAATGGAAAGGTTGCATTCGTCACCGGCGCCGGCGGCGAACATGGCATCGGCCGCGGAATCGCCCTGCGGCTGGCAGAAGATGGGGCCGACGTCGTCGTGACCGACCTCGTAGAGAAACCCTACGCAGACGCCGAATGGGGCGGCTTGCCCGCTTTGCAGGCAGAAATAGAGGGAATGGGCCGCCGCTCAATGGCTCTGACCTGCGACGTCACCGATGTCCATTCCGTTGAAGGCGCCATGCAACAGGCCATCGACAAACTGGGGCAGATCGATATCCTGGTCAACAACGCGGCTGCACGCGGCGGCCGTGATCGCGTACCCGTCGTCGAACTCGAAGAGGACGAATGGGACCGCGTCATGTCCGTAAACCTGAAAGGGTCCTTTGTCTGCAGTCGGGCCGCTGCCCGTCACATGGTCGCCCGCGGCGGCCGCGGCCGTATTATCAGCGTTTCCTCAGTCTTGGGTCTGCGTGGCATCGCCCGCTTCGCCGCCTACTGCTCATCCAAATTCGGAATCGTCGGCTTGACACAGTCCCTGGCCCAGGAGCTTGCTGAATTCGGCATCACCGTCAACGCAATCTGCCCCAGCCTGACGCCCACCGAACGGGTCGGCCACATGACCAACCTGTTCGACAACCCAGCCTTGCAAGTAAAGGATGCCACCGACGCCCTTCTGTCAGGAGCCGCCGGAAGTACGCCGATCGGACGCCTTGCCCAAACCAACGACCTGGCCCATGCCGTCTCCTTCCTGGCCTCCGATGGAGCCGATTTTCTTACCGGTCTTTCGCTTCCCGTTACTGGCGGCTCCTTCATGCGCTAAACAAATGTGACTTAGGATCCAGGTGCATTCTATGTCAGCCGAAAATCCAAACGACATCCACCCGTCTCTACTCTCTGGCCGGGGGAAGTAGCCTAACCTCTTGCGTTCACCCATGCCGGAAACCAGAACTGTCGGCAAGTCATGAACCCTGGCAAAAAGTCCTCCCCGGGCGCATCGCATTCCAATATCCTGGCAAGCCTCTATACCGTCCTATGCCCCCAATGACCAAAACCATTTCTGCACCGCCAATTGACCGCAAATGGCTCATCTTCGCCGCGCTCGGTTCCGGCGTTTTTCTGGCCTCATTCAACATCGGCATCGCCAACGTCATCCTGCCGACCCTGGTCGTCGAATTCAACGTCGACTTTGCCCTCGTCCAATGGGTCCTTCTTTCCTTTACCCTGACACAGACCGCAATCTCGCCGGCCGTCGGCCGCCTTGGCGATATGCTGGGCCATAAACCCATCTTCCTCTGGGGTACGATCGCCTTTGCCCTCGGCTCGATTCTCGCCGGCCTGGCACCCAACATAGAGCTCCTGCTGGCCTTTCGTGTCGTGCAGGCTGTTGGCGGCGCCTTTGCCATCGCCTTGAGCATGGGAATCGTCACCGAAACATTCCCCCCATCAGAGCGCGGCAAGGCCCTGGGCCTGTTTAGCGCCTCCGTCTCCGCTGGCGGAGTCGCCGGCCCTCTGCTCGGCGGCGTCCTGCTTGACCTTCTCTCCTGGCGCTGGACCTTCTTTGTGGGCTTCCCCCTCAGTTGTATCAGCTTGGCCCTGGCATGGCTCTATCTGCCCAAAGACCGTCCTCGCGGCAAAGAGCGGTTCGACTGGACCGGAGCCGTCACCTTTTCCCTCGGCCTCCTCGCTCTCATGCTCTTCCTGACCGTCGGCGAGAGTCGCGGCTACGGCTCGCCCCCAATGATCGGCCTGCTCGCCATCGCCCTGTTTACGCTTGCGTTCTTCATCCACACGGAGAGGCGCGTGCAGGAGCCGCTACTCGATCTAACCATCTTTCGCAACCCCGAATTCAGCCTGAGCCTGTCGACGCGCCTGATCAGTTTCATCGTCCTCGGTGGCGTCACACTGATTTTCCCCTTCTATCTGACAAATCTGCTGGCGCTGGAACCTTCCATCGTCGGTCTCCTGCTTGCAGTCACCTACCTCTTCTTTGGGCTGGCCTCTCCGATTGCCGGAACTCTGTCAGATCGGTTCTCTTACCACATTATTGCCGGCGCAGGGCTCGTCATGTTGGGGATAGGCTGTTTCACTGTCAGCACGCTGAATCCCGAAACATCCATTCTCGGCTTCATCTTGCGGGTTACGCCGCTGGGCCTCGGCATGGGGCTCTTCCAATCGCCTAACAATAGCGCAGTGATGGGGTCGGTTCCGCGCGCACGGCTAGGCGTCGCCAGCGGCCTGAACACAATCGGGCGCACGCTCGGCCGCACTTCCGGCGTGGCCGCCCTGGGTGCCCTGTGGGCCGTCCGCGTCTCGCACTATGCCGGGCCCGAGTTCAGCGGCGGCGTGACCGAAGCCGCCGCCGCCGCCCAGATCGCCGGACTCCGCGACGTCTCCTACGTTGCTCTTGCGTTTGTAATCCTGGGGCTGGCCCTCAGCGCATGGGGCCTGCTTAAGGACAAAGCCGCCGCCCAGACTGCCAGTAGCAGCCCGTAGCAAGTTGTCCGAGATGACTTTGAACTGGGAGGACGCACCATGCTCCGGCTAAGGAAGATGGGATGTTGGAAATCCACTTTGGATCTCGAAAAATGACCTGCCAAGGCAGCGAATCGGACAGGCCGGCTTGAATCTCACATGTTCAGGTTGGCCAACGCAACGCAGGTTGCCCTCAACTCCCTCCAATTAAACGCTGAATCGAAACTACTCAGCCAAAACGAATTTGCGATCCTGAATGAGGCGAGCAATGGCGACTCCCTCCTCACTTCTCTTCACGCCTATCCTCAATCAATCGCCGCAGTCTCTGACCACTGACCACTGCAGTTCTGGGCGGTCGGCCGCAAGCGGCCTCCTTTGTGCAGGGGCTGCGCCCCCGCAACGCCCCCCTACAAAACCATCCCTCACCGACCGTGTGTGCGCATTCCAGCAGTGCCGCTCCACCAACGTGGCTGCCGCCAACCAAATACGCAATCAGATAGCCTGAATGGCGGCAGGGCTCAAGGGCAGGTTATGACAGGCACTGTATATGGCTTAGCAATTACGCTGAATCTTCAAACTGCCGCGCGTCCCCGCCCCTTCTCGAACAAGTAACTGTCCACCCATCCTACCGAAAAGACACGCCACCAAAATTCTTCTGTCGTGGTCCCGATTCTCGGGGCCAGTAATTGTTGGCCACAAGATTCGAGCATCAATATCCGACACCTGATGTGCGACGCGGCCAGACAGCCGCGGGTCCGTCCCCAGCGTTGTGCATCTCCCTTGACTGTCACGCCTAGAGTGAACTAATCTAATGCACACCTTTTTCTGCAATCCGTCCTATTGGACCAATCCCACATCCCGTGAGGGGAAATCGTGTTCGGATTCAGCTTCAAAGAAGCCTTCCAGAGCTTTCTGCTCGCCGCAAAAGCATCTCCAAACCATCTGATCCGGCTATCAATCTTTAACCTCTTGGCAGGTACAGGACCTGCGATTGCTCTGTACCTGATGAAGATTATTATCGATGAGATTTCGCTTTCTATAAGCCTGCCGACCGCTAACATCTGGGAATGGATTATCGCGCACCCATTCCTTTTAGGCAGCATATTTGGATTCGTCATTGTCCATCTCTTTCTCGATTCACTTGAAACATTGGTCAGTTTTGAAGCCAGTTCCTTCCGCGACAACGTAGTTGGCGAAACAAAACTCAGAATCTTCAGAAAAATAGCCGAATTCAGAGACATTGCTCTGTTTGAGGATACTGAGCTTCTCAACACCTTGCAGCTGGCCTTATCTGGTATTTCCAAACTGAGCCATCTCTCATATATGCTCAACGCTCTCCTAATGGGTTTCTTCGGCTTCGTTCCCGTTTTCCTGTTGGCATTTTCGATTGCTTGGTGGATTCCACTGTCAGCGTTCCTTTTTGCAATCCCTTCCGTATACGTTCAATTTCATTACTCCAAGAAGGGGTGGAGAGTTGAGGAAGCGCAGGCAGGCACAGTGAGGAGGATGAAGTTAGCTGAAAACGTACTCACCCAGGAAGAGCATGCAAAAGAGTTGCGGATGTTTCAACTGCAGTCATTCTTTCTCGAACGATGGCACAGTCTGTTCAGAAATGCATATAATGAAGTCTTTGAGTTACGCAAGAAGGGTACTCGATCAATCCTGCTTTGGTCGTTGCTAAGTGGACTGGGAATCGGCGTGCCGTTCATATACGTAGTCTGGGCCGCCATGAATGGAATCTATACCTTAGGTGACCTGGCCCTATATGCTGGAATAGTCCTGCATGTCCGCAGAAGCCTTTACATTCTGATCGCCGGCGCATCGGAGATTCACGAAACCGCATTAGGCACCTCGCCGATTCTCAACCTCTTGAGTCTGAAATCTTCCATGCAAGACCTGTCAGAGCAGCAGGCGTCAGTAACCAAATCAACGTCCGGAATCGTAATTCAGGATCTTTCCTTCGCATACCCGCACACCGAAAAGCCTGCACTAGAGGAAATCAGTCTGACTATCGGGCCGGCAGAAACAGTTGCAATCGTCGGACACAATGGCGCCGGCAAATCAACCCTCGCCAAGCTCTTGTGCCGTCTATATGATCCGCAAGAAGGATCGATAAGCTGGGATGGTCAGGACATCCGATCTGTTGAGCTCGAAACCTTACGCCAGAACATCGCTGTCCTGATGCAAGATCACGCCAGATTTCCAACAACAGCCCGTGAAAATGTCGGTTTCGGATGGTTGCCGGAACTCAGCGAAGATCCTTCCATCTGGGAGGCAGTCCGGAAATCGGGTCTCGAGCCGGCATTCAATGCCTTCCCAGATTCTCTTGAAACACCGCTGACAAAACAATTGGATAACGGTACTGACCTGTCTGCCGGACAGTGGCAACGCGTGGCACTCGCCCGAGCCATCATCAGAAGTGCCCACGTCCAGCTCCTGATCCTGGATGAACCCACCGCCGCCCTCGATCCCAACGTAGAAGATGAGATGTATGGACTCTTCCATGAGATAGCCCGCGACAAAATGGCTGTCATCATCAGCCATCGCCTATCCCTTGCCCGGACCGCCGACAAAATCGTTACTCTCAATGAAGGCAGAATCGTCGAAGTAGGTTCCCACGAAGACCTGATGGCCCAGAACGGCCTCTACAGCCGCATGTTCAACCTGCAAGCAAGCGGCTACTTGGGAAAAGAAAACGGCCAAAACCTGAAACAGAAAGTCAGGACATAGAGCCCATGCCCCTTTTCCTATCCCATCGAGAGACAAGCGAATGAGTTGCTTACGCCTGGCCCCCTCCTCTCACTCCTTCTGGCTGAATGCATGTAAGTAGTTCCGTACCGTTTCTCGCGTGATTCTACTGATCGACGACCATGATCTTCCCCCTCTCCTCGCGTAACAACGAGTTTCGGCTCCATCTCGCAGGCCATACCCCCGGGGCAGGACCAAATGCTCTTCTTGTCGCCAACCAACAGCCCTTCAATAGGGTCAGTGTTGCGGCCTTGCCTGGGCGTCGCCGGCAGCGGGACAATCGTCGGCCGCAACCTTGGCCGCAATTCAGGCGTCGCCGCGCAAAGTTCCATACAGGCCAACCGTGTCGCGCTCTATGCCGGTCCTGAATCAAACCGCGGCGTGACCAAAGCCGCCGCCGCGTGTATCCCCGGCAATCGCCGTCCTTGGCCTGGCCTTAAACGCAAAGGGCATGCCAAGAAAGGCAAATTTCACGCCAGAACTTCGGACAGCGGTCCGCAAGGGGCAGTCCAGGCCGACGTCCGTACGCGTGCCCTCTCTGCATCCTCTCCGACCCAATATACCGTGGGCTCGAGTATGCCTCTATTGGACTTGCAGCAGGTTGTTCAGCGGAGTGTAGTGGGAGTGCTCGCAGGTGAAGCCGTCAGACGCTCTTATCCGTCGCAGTCTTGTAGGATACTCTTCAAACGCAGCTGTCGACTTCGTTGTTCTCATCCAATGACCCAGGGATTGATCACAGCAATCCCAATCCCTTCGAAGTCGTCCACATCTCTTGTCGCGACCGATGCTTCTCGGCTTCGGGCAATGCCCGCTATCTGGCAGTCAGCATGGTTTATGGGACGCCCTGCAGCGCGTCGAGTGGCGGCTATCAAGGCGTAGGCCTGGGCTGCAGCACTGTCAAAGGGTAGGATACGCCCTTCAAAATCCTCCCGGAGCATCCCTTCCACCTCCTGACGCAGTCTGTCTCGTCTTCTACCCGGTGGCAGGATTTCAACGCCGTACAGCAACTCTGCTTCGTTGACCGCGGACAGGTACAGGTTTGGAGCCGCCTGCCCGGCCACCCAAGCCACAACTTTGAACTGGGGTTGGGGCGCATAATCTCTGAAACAATGTTGGTGTCCAGGATTATCATTCTCAGTCTCGTCAATCGAATCGAGGCGGTTTGCGCATGGGTGAACGTGGAGGGATCTCCAGCTCGACCCCGCCTAGAGGTGCGAATCTGGCACGGATGGCGCTCGCCAGGTTCTTTCGGGCTGGTGGCTGGTGATAGAGTGCCGTTCTCAGAATGTCTCGGGCTTCCTCCTCCATAGAACGACCGTTCTCAGCCGCCCGGATGCGCAGCCGGCGCTTCAGCCCTTCTTCGAGGTTACGCACGGTTATGCTGGCCATGTAAAATCTCCATTTGCTATGTCACGCCATAATAGCATGTTTGCGTTGCTGTCACATTTTTCGAGTTCCAGCTCGAAGTGGAGTATGCAGTGCGTGGACCGAACTTCTGCTTTCCTTTTTCCCTCACCATCTCGCATAGTGGCATACCAAATACCGCAGTCCTACCCCTTACTCGACAGTGCCCGCATCAGACCATTCATCATTCTGTTAATCTCCGCGCAGTCTTCCAACAAGCTCTCGCTGGTCTCGCTTCGGATCAGCCCCAGCCTTTCGGACAATGCCACAAAAGTTTCCAACTCGGCCAAGGAGCCCCTCGCGATACCGAGCATCTGAAGATATTCCTTTGCTGATCGCCTTGCCTGCCCTTCCGCAATGTTCGCCGGCACCGAGGCCGCTGCCCGTCGCATCTGGGAGACAAGCCCATACTTCTCCTCCGAAGGAAGCCTCCTCGTAACCTCGTAAGTCCGAACCGTCAAATCCATCGACTTCTGCCAAACCTTCAAATCCCTGTATGACCTTACACGTGTCCTCTGACCCTCTTCCATAAACCCCCCCACCTCCTGATTCCCTTCAGTTCCGATCCCTGACCCCTGACCCCTGACCCCTGCAGTTCATCGCCAATCGTGCGCCCTCGGCATCTTCACCCCCACCCGTATCGCTCGCAACGAAGTAACAATCACATTCGTCGTCCCATCCCACTTCGAGACCGTCCCCCTCACCTCGATCACCTGGCTGTCCAGCTCCCGGCTATAACGCGCAAACACATCCCCCCACAGAATAATCTGCACATCGCCGAACTCATCCTCGATCGTCACAAACACCATCCCATCCCGCCCGCGCGGATGCTGCCTCGCCACCGGCCACCCCGCCACCGTCACCGCCGCCCCATCATCCATCCTCTCCACATCCACCGACGCCAGTACGTGCCCCGCCAGCGTCGGCCGCACAAACTCCATCAAATGCCCCTTCGGATAGATCTCCAGCACCTGGTACTCACCGATCATCTGCTCGCGCGCATCAAAATCCGTCAACGCCGCCGCGCTCCCCGTCCGCGCCAGCGACAGCGCGCCCTGCCCGTTCCCCGTAGACCGCACCGTCAGACCCGCATCCCACAGCGCCTCCCGCCGGTTGCTCGCGATCCCGTCAAACGCCCCCGCCATCGCCAGCGACAGCACCGCCTGGTCCGTCATCCCCGTCCGCCGCACCAAGTCGCTCGTGCTCTTATACGCCCCGTTCCGTTCCCTCTCCTCCACAACCCGCTTCGCCCACGCCTCCCCCACATCCTTCGTGAACAGCAGCCCCATCCGCACAGCCCCCTCCTCCGGCGTGCACCGCACCTCGCTCCGGTTCACACACGGATTGCGGAACGGGATCCCGAACCGCCGCGCATCCTGCTTCAGCGTCTCCAGCGGGTAGAAACCCATCGGCTGGTTATTCATCAGCGTCACAAAAAACTCCAGCGGGTAATAACACTTCAGCCACGCCGCCTGAAATGCCGTGATCGCAAACGCATGCGAATGGCTTTCCGGGAACATGTAATGCCCGTTGATCTTCGCAAAAATCGTGCGCGCCGTCTCCTCCGGAACACCCCGCCCCCGCGCCCCCTCGCGAAACTGCTCCCAATGCAGCGCGATCAGATGCTCATTGTTCGACCTCGCAAACGCCCGCCGGATCTCATCCGCCTGCGCCGCCGTCAGCCCCGCCACATCCGTGATCAGCTGCACCACCTGCTCCTGCCACACGATCACCCCGTACCCCCGCGCCAGCGCCCGCTCCTCCAGCGGATGATCATACTCCCAATCCGCCCCGTGCCGGTACCTCTCCACAAACTGCGACACCGCGCTCCCCTGCACCCCCACCCCCGGCCGGATCAGCGCCACCTGGTACGCCAGGTCCAGCAGATTGCGCGAAAGCAGACGCTGCCCCATCTTCAGCTGCGCCGGCGACTGCAGCAGAAAGATCCCCTTCGACAGCCCCGCATTGATCATGTCGTACACCTTCTCGTCCTCCGGATCGATCCGGCTCAGGTCCGGCCGCCTCCCCTCCCGCGCCTCCACCAAATCCAGCGCCTCCTGCAGCTGGTCCAGCACCGGCAGCGACAGAATATCGATCTTCGCAAAACCCGCGTCCGCCACACTGTCCTTGTCCCAGTCCATGATGAACCGGCCCTCCATCGCCCCCGCCCGCACCGGCACCATCTCCGGAATCGGCGAGCTGCTTAGGATCATTCCCCCCACATGCTGGCTCAGCAGCTTCGGCGCCCCCATCAACTGCGGCCCCAGTTCGATCAGCTCCCGCCACCCGCACGCATTCACCCGCTGGCTGAACGCCGGCAGCTGCTCCATCTCCTCCCGCAAACGCCCCGCATCATGCGACCGCATCTGCTTCGACAGCAGCCGCAGCTCCTCCTGCGGCAGCCCCAGCGCCTTGCCCAGATCCTGCAGCACCCCCTTGATCTTGTACGTCGCGATCGCCCCCGCCAGCACCGCATATTCCGGCCCGAACCGCTCGTGCACCCGCTCGATCAACTCGTCCCGCAGCGCCCGCGGAAAATCAAGGTCGATGTCCGGCAGCACCGTCATATCCGCCGACAGAAACCGCTCCAGCGTCAGATTCCACTTCAGCGGATCCACATGGCTGATCCCGATCAGATACCCCACCAGCAGCGCCACCGACGACCCCCGCCCGCGCCCCGGCGGCTCCCGCCCCGCCAACTCCGAAGGCCTTCCTCTCTCCTCCATGATCTCCTGCGCGATCATCACGATCTCCCGGTACAGCAGCAGAAAACCCGCCAGCCCGTGCCGCCCGATCAGACTGAACTCCTCCTCCAGCCGCGCCGTGATCTGCCTTGTCACCGCGCCGTAGCGCCGCACCGCCGCCTCGTAGCACAGCTCCCGCAGATACCCCTCAGCCGTATACCCCTCCGGCAACGCCGGCTTCGGCAGCGTATACCCCAGGTCCGTGCCCAAATCGAACGCGCACCGCTCCGCAATCTCCACCGTGTTCGCCACCGCCTCCGGGTATTCCGCAAAAAGACGCGCCATCTCCTCCGCCGGCTTCAGATAAAGATGCCCGTTCGGCCGCAGATGCGGCAGCGCCTGGTCGACCGTCGTGTTCAGCCGGATCGCCACCAGCGCATTCTGCAGCCGGTACCGCTCCGCCGCGTGGTAATGCACGTCATTGCTCACCACCAGCCGCACGCCCGCCTCCTCCGCCACCCCCGCCAGCTTGCGGTTCCGCACCGTGTCCCCCTCCAGAAAATTCTGCTGCAGCGCCGCGTACACCGAATCAGAGCCGTACCACCCCGCATAATCCCGCAACAGCGCCGCCGCCTCCTGCCGCCGTCCCGCCAGCGCCAGCCGCGCCACACAGCTGTCATGCCCCCCCGTCAGCAGCACAGTCCCCTCCGCATGCCCCGCCAGATGCCTCGGATCCAGCCGCGGCTCCCTGCGGTCCACCTCGTTCGCCAGCGTAAACAGACGCGAAATATTCGAATACCCCGCCCGCGTCTTCGCCAGCAGCGTCACCCGCGACCCATCCATCAGCGTCAACGTCCCGCCGCTGATCGCCCGCATCCCCAAACTGTTCGCCAGCCGCGCAAACTCCAGCGCCCCGCACAAATTCGTGTCCGTCAGCGCCAGCGTCCCATACCCCTGCGCCTTCGCCTGCGCCAGCAGCTCATGCGGATGCGACGCCCCCTCCCCAAAAGAAAAAAAGCTCTTCACCCGCAGCTCAACAAATCCCCCATCCATAAACCCACCTCCCTCAAATCTCAGTCCCTGACTCAACCCCTAATGCAGCGCCTTCTCGTCCCTATCCCCTGCAGTTTTCCCTATCCCCTGCCTTTTGGCGGTCGGCCGCAAGCGGCCTCCCTTGTGCAGGGGCTGCGCCCCCGCAACGCCCCCCTCTGACTCGCCACCGTGCCTACTCTTCCCCAGCAACGTCTCTAGCCAGCAGTGTCTAGCCAGCAGTGTCTAGCCAACAATATCTACGCCCCCACTACCCGTCCCAATCCACCGACCACCGCCCAGCAGTTCCACGCCCCCCATAAAACGCCCCGCCGCCAAAGCCCGCCCCTCCGCGGATCAAAAAGGTGTTCTTCGCGTCCCTTCGCGGATAAAAGGTGTTGCAGTTGCCGTTCCTGAAGTTGCCGTTGCAGTTCTTCGTGGCCCTTAGTGGCCCTTCGCGGCCCTTCGTGGATCAAAAGGTGTTGCAGTTTCTATTCTCCGCGCCCCTCCGCGGTTCCAAAAAGCAGCCCACTAAAAACTAAAAACTAACCACTAAAAACCGCCGTTCACCCATTCTGCCGATACCACCCCCCCTCCCGCTCATCCCGAAACAACGTCACCTGCCCATCGCCGTTCCCACCCGCATGCCCATTCTCCGCCAACCCAACCCGGTAATACGCCCGCGTAATCGGCTGCGCCAGCCACCACAGATCAAACGTCCACCGGTCCGCCACGCGCGCCACCCGCCGCCAGCGCTTTCCAAGCTGCACCTCCGCCGGCTCACCCCCCGACCCCTCCCGTACCTCCACCCGCGCCGGCGCATGCAACGGCCTGATATCCTCCCGCTTCGCCGGATCGATCGGAATCTGCAGCGCCCGCATCTCCGGCGCAGGATGCCACGGCGCCACCTCCGCAATGCGGTGCAGAACGTGATTCCCGTTCATCCGCACCTGCAGCCGCTTCTCCATCTCCATCAACCGCCGTCCCGCCGTCTCCTTCACATCCTCAAACAGCCCCATCTGCATCCCCGTCCCCCCGCGAAAATCCGACAGCGTCAGCGTCACATCCTCAACCGGAATCTGTGGCGGCTCCAGCTCAATCCGGTTCCTGACCAGCGCCGCCGCCCCTTCCCACCGTCCTACCGGCTCCTTGAAAGCCACCGGCAACGTCCATGGCGGCCACCCCCGCGCCCGGCCCTGCAGCGTCGCCGCCCCCACAACCCTGCCCCCCCGCTCAGGCCGCGCATACCCTCTCCGCAGCAGCGTATCCACCGCCACCAGCAGCAGCTCGATCGAAGTCGAGTTGAACGGCAGCGCGATCTCCTCAACGATCGACTCCTCAAACGCCGTCGCGACGACAGGACTGTCGTCGATCCCATTGCACAGCGCCCACAACCGGCTCCCCTCCCGTCCGAACTGGGCTGCGATCAGATGCTCCTCCATCGCCGCCACCTCCCCCATCCTGTACAGACCGAAACGGTGCAGCTTGCTCTTCACATCCGCCTCCACCGGCAGCAGCTCGACCGAATACCGCGCCAGGAACCCCCGCACATCCTCCGGCGCGTGTGACACCCCCGGCTCCCGCATGCGCGCCGCCACAAACGCCGGAAACTTCGCATCCGCCACCCCGATGCGCGCCGTCAGATCCGCCGGCACCGCCTCCAGCAGCGCCCGCACCACCTGCTCCTCACCCCCATACATCCCTTCCAGACCGTCAATACGCACATAAGCCGTCCCCAGCTCCCCCCCTTCAACCCGGTCGCTCACCCCCTGCAGCGCCCGGATCACCTCGCCAAACACCTGCCGGTAATACAGCTCATCCGCATTCAGCACAACCGTCTCCGTCAGGTATGACACCGCCTGCTCCAGCGTCATCCCCACCTTCACCCCCACCGCGCCCGGAAAATAGTCCACCACCACTGGCGTCCCGCCCCCACTCCCCCCGCGCTCAACAATCAAAGTCGAAGGCTTGTGCGACCGCATCCCCTGCGCACTTGCACAAGCCTGAGCAGCAGGGTCCTCCGCCCGCATCTCCTCCGCATCTGCACAAGCCTGAGCAGTAGGCTCTTCCGACTGCATCTCCTCCGCATCTGCACAAGCCCGATCCGAAAGTTCCTGCAACTGCGCATCAGGGCGGAAGTCCTCTGAACATGAGGTGTGAAAGCTGTTCTCTCTCTCCTCGCCCCACCGCCTCATCTCCGCCTTCGCCCGCAAATGCGTAATCAGAACACAAGCAACTCGCATAATTCCTTCCTCCAGCTGCCGCCGGACCCATTTCAGCTGCCAATATAGAACAAATGTTCTGTAATGTCAAATCACATTCCCCGCTCCCGCACCATCCTGCCCAATCCCCTCCACGGATAAAGGTGTTTGCAGTTGCAGTTCTTCGCGGCCCTCCGCGGCCCTTCGCGGACAAAGATGTCGAAGTTGCAGTTCTCCGTGGCCCTCCGTGGCCCTCCGTGGATAAAGGTGTAGAAGTTGCAGTTCTTCGCGGCCCTTCGTGGTCCTTCGTGGATAAAAGTGTAGAAGTTGCAGTTCACTAAAAACTAAAAACTGACTACTAAAAACTGCCCTTCCCCCTTCGACAAAAACGCCCATCCGTTGTACACTTTTTGTCACGGCCTTCCGGTATAGGCCGGCGTTGACGATTTCATGGAGGTGCCACCGTGAAATTCAGCGCAACAATACCGGCAACGACGCCGCGGGTTGCCCTGCTTCTGGCCGCTACTCTGGCGGTCATCTCCATCCTCGTCCTCCTGACGAACCGCAAAACCTACGCCCAGAGCCAAACCGCGCCCTCCACCCCGACACTCACCGCGCAGGCGACCGATACCGGCATCATCCTGCGTTGGGAAGCCGTGCCCGACGCCGCCCGCTACGAACTCCTCACCTGGTGGGCCAGCCCATGGCTTTCCGGACCCTATCCCAGCGCCACCGCACGCGCCGCGACCGCCTCCGGCACATCGACGCCAAAGCCAACCATTGCCCCGACGCCCACAACTACCTCCACGCTCGGACCGGAGCCCACCGCTGTCACCACCGAGCGCAGCGCGCTGATCGCCCTCTACCACGCCACCGACGGCGCCAACTGGAAGAACAATGACAACTGGCTGTCCGACGCGCCGCTCAACACCTGGTACGGCATCACCGCCAACGCAGCGCGCGCAGACAGCGTGACCAGACTTTACCTCCCGCTTAACAATCTGAGCGGACCGCTCCCCGACCTCAGTGCCCTCTCCCAACTACGTGATCTGCGACTCCATGGGAACGAACTGTCCGGCCTGATACCGGACCTGAATGCCCTTGCCAGTCTGACGAGTCTGAACCTCAGCCGCAACCGGTTGAGCGGCAAGATCCCGGACCTGAGCGCTCTCGACAGGCTGGAGTGGATCTCCCTCAGCCACAACGACCTGACCGGACCGTTCCCCTCCCTGAGCGCATCCGCCAGGATGAAACAACTGGACTTCAGCGCCAACCAGCTGAGCGGCCCCTTCCCGGACCTGAGCGCGTTTACCGAACTCTCGACGCTCGACCTCAACGACAACCGGTTCAGCGGTCCGGTCTTCGATCTGGACCGCCACTACCAACTGAAGCGGCTGTATCTCCATGACAACGATCTGAGCGGCCCCCTCCCCGCCCTGAGTGCCCTCCCCGCTCTGGCGCAACTGGACCTCAGCGGCAGCAACTTCTGCCTGCCTGCAGGCACAAGCACGTCCCTTGTACACGTTGACGCCGATGCCCACCTCAAGAGCCTCGATCTGCAACCCTGCACCGCCGCCGACCTTGCAGGGTATCCGGTCGAGCCGGCCAACCTGAGCGCAACTGTCCACGGCAGCCTGGTAACGCTGTCGTGGGACGCGGTCGCGGATGCGGCCGGCTACGAGCTGCGGGTATGGGACAGCCTCGACCGCAGCTGGGGTTCAGTCGGCGGTGTCCTGACCGGCACCACCTACACGCACCCCGTGCTGACCGACGGCCGCAACTACTACTTCCAAGTGCGCGCCCGCGACGGAGTTCGGGGGTCCTGGTCGGACAGGGCACACGCAATCATCGCCCCGGGGGACTATCCGCCCCCGCCCGCGTCCCTCGGGATTCACATCTTCTATCAGAAATATCTGGAGATTCACGGCGTGGCCGTGACCGCCCCCACCGAGGTCTCCGATGAGGCGATGGCGCAGACGCTCGAGGTCATTGCCGCGATGCTGTCCCGCAGGACCGCCCTCTTCGAAAGCCTGTCCCCCAAATATCTTCGAGTCGCCATTTTCAAGAAGAATGAGGCCGACGAGCAGATATTCCAATTGCCCGAACTCGGCCCCGGTTCACGCGATGCTGGAGGAGGGGCTTTCACGACTGCCACCGCGTGGGTGGCCGCCGTAGAGGAATCCGACCATGACTGCCGCCTTCTCATCCACGAATTCGGGCACGCAATTCATTTCGCACGCAAGGCTCAACCCGGCGGTCAAGAGTTTGACGCCCGGCTCCATGCCCTGTACGACGCCGCAATGAACGCCGGTCTCTGGCAGGATACCTACGCCAGCTCTAATGCCTGGGAGTACTGGGCGGAAGCGGTCGTATTCTGGTTTTGGAAATACGTGGAAAGCCCTGCCAACGCGAGAGGAAAGAAGCTGGAAGACTACGACCCCGAAATCGCCAAACTGGTCGCCGAAACCTTCGGCGAGGAGGCCTACGTGCCTTCCTACTGCAAGCCCTGAACGGCGGGGCGCGAGCAGCCGTCTCCCCGCTTCACGCCTCACGCGCCTACGCCAAAGCGGCCGCCAGCGCCGCCGGACTCTTGCGTGTAGCCAACAGAAGGCCAGAAAACAGACACAAGACGGAACGCGCATCCCAACCATGAAGCCCCGCAACATCCTCGACCTCGCCGCTCTCCTGGCGGTTGTCGCCGCCCTCTTCCTCCTGACGAACGGCGCAACGCACATACAGCCCGAGGCTGTCCCGGCCGCGCCGACGCCGACCGCTTCGGTGAACGAGCACCGGGCTCAAACGGCCGCTCTTCGCTCTTTGGCGTATGTAGATGAATCTGACGAAACGAGAGGAATGACGCCGGAAGATTGCGACCCGGAGACCGTCAAGCTGATCGCGGAAGCCTTCGGCGAGGGCGCCTACGTGTCTTCGCATTGCAAACCATAAACGGCGGAGTGAGGGACGGCAGTGAAGATCTGCTATTCTGAGCGGCGGCGTACACTGCTTCGGACTGCTCCGTCCCGGCCTGGCAGAGCAGCTGCCGCAGCTGTTCGCGCACACCATCGCCCAGAACAGCACTAAACCATTATACCATACATCCGGCCGCGATTGCGCGTTCGGCAGCCACCGGACCGCTGCATTTGTCGGCGAACCGCTAAAGGCGCAAAAAAGGCCGCCGGTGTGCCGACGACCTTTGGTCCCGGCCAAGCCCGGCCCTGCCTGGACGGGGGGTTTGGAGCAGCCTTTCCCCTCCGCGACCGTGTCCCGGACGCCCGGCCCGACTGCCGCGCATCAACTGCACGGCAACTGCTCGGGTCGATGTGCAAATGTGCAAATACACAAATGTGCATGGCTGCCGGGCGCGCCGGCCGCGCATCAACTGCAAGCGCAAGCCCGTCGCATCCGAACAGTTCCGCAAGCGCCGAACTCGCGCTTGTGCCGCCCTCGCCTCAGAACCGGACCGCAACCGTTTTCGCATCCCGGGTCGTCCTCTCGCGGCCGCAGTCGCGAGCGCCGCCGCCTGCGACCTCCGGGCGCGGGACAACCGCAACCGCGGCGCAAACATGCTGCGCAACGGATCCGGGCTCTCGACATAAATACCTTTGTGTTGTAGGGTTAAATTGGCGTGCCTGATTTCTCAGGCTCGCAACGGGAGGTTCCGACAGGTGCCACAGACGCAAGACAGAACGCGCATAGCGGCGATGAAATCCCGGAACCTCCTGCTTCTCACGGCCCTCCTGGCCGCGCTCACCCTCCTGACGCTCAGCGCAACCTACGCCCAGACCGAGACAGCGGAAGTTTTGCCCGACCCCGCGCTGACCGCGCAGGCGACGGAGAGCGGCGTGGAGCTGCGCTGGGAAGCGGTGCCCGACGCGGTGCGCTACGAGCTATTGACGTGGTGGGCCGACGCCCCCGACTGGCAGGCGATCGGCGGCGGGGCTCTGACCGGCACGAGCTACACGCATGCGGACGTTACGGCCGGCACGACCTACCACTACACCATCCGCGCGGTGGACGCTGACGGCGGGGCCGGCCCATGGTTGACCGGAGACTATCCCAGCGCAACCGCGCTTGCAACGTCAGAGGCCGGAACGTCTACGCCCACGGTCACGGCGACGTCTACGTCTACGGCGGCGGCCCCCGCCACAGAAAGGGCCGCGCTGGTCGCGCTCTACAATGCAACCGGCGGCGCCAACTGGACGCACAGAGCCAACTGGCTGAGCGCCGCGCCGCTCGGAACCTGGCACGGCGTCACCACGGACGCAAACGGACGCGTGACCGAACTGCGTCTCTCGAGCAACGGGTTGCGCGGAGCGATTCCCGACCTGGGCGCGCTCAGGTACCTGGAGGTGCTGTTCCTATCAAGCAATCAGTTGAGCGGGCCGCTGCCGGAGCTGAGCGCACTCGCCAAGCTCAGGTCGATGGACCTCAATCGCAATCAGTTGACCGGTTCGATCCCGGATCTGAGCGGCCTCGTCAAGCTGGAAAATCTGGAACTCGAATCCAACCGGTTGAGCGGTTCAGTTCCGGATCTCAGTTCCCTTGCCAACCTTGTGAGTCTGGCGCTGCAGCACAACCGGTTGAGCGGGCCGCTGCCGGACCTGAGCGTTCTTCCCAAACTGGTGCAACTGAACCTCACGGCCAATCAGTTCTGCTTGCCTGACGGGCGCGACTCGTCCGGTTTGCACAGCGCCGTGGCCGCCCACTTGCGGACCCTTACCCTGGCGCCCTGCACAGACGCCGGGACGGCAACGCCGACGGCGACGGTCACGAGCACGCCGACGGTCGGGCCGACGCCAACCCCCACCCCCACATCTACACCGACCGCAACCGCGCCGGCCTCCGAGCTCTCCATCCCGCAACTGACGGCGCGGGCGACAGGGAGCGGCGTTCTCCTGACCTGGCAAGCGGTCTCCGGTGCGGTGCGCTACGAGCTTTTGACGTGGTGGGTCGGGAGCGCCGACTGGCAGGCGATAGGCGGCGGGGCGCTGACCGGCACGAGCTACACGCATGCGGACGTTACGGCCGGCAGGACCTACCATTACACAATCCGCGCCCTGAGCGCCGCCGGCGCAGCCAGCCCATGGCTGACCGGAGACTATCCCAGCGCAACCGCGCTTGCAACGTCAGAGGCCGGAACGTCTACGCCCACGGTCACGGCGACGTCTACGTCTACGTCTACGGCAGAGGCGACGCCCACGGCGACAACGGCGGCCCCCGCCACCGAAAGGGCCGCGCTGGTCGCGCTCTACAATGCAACCGGCGGCGCCAATTGGACGCACAGAGACAACTGGCTGGGCGCCGCGCCGCTCGAAACCTGGTACGGCGTCACCACGGACGCAAACGGACGCGTGACCGAACTGCGTCTCGGGGGCAACGGGTTGCGCGGAACGATTCCCGACCTGAGCGCGCTCAGGTACCTGGAAGTGCTGTTCCTTTCAAGCAATCTGTTGAGCGGACCGGCGCCGGAGCTGAGCGCACTCACGAAGCTCAGGTGGATGGACCTGAGCCGCAACCGGTTGACGGGAACAATCCCGGATTTGAGCGCGCTCGTCAGGATCACGAGGCTGTCGTTTGCTTTCAACCAGTTGAGCGGGTCGATTCCCGACCTGAGCGCGCTCGTCAAACTGGAAAACCTGGACCTCGAATCCAACCGGTTGAGCGGAACGATCCCGGACCTGAGCGCGCTCGTCAATCTCAGAGGCCTGGCGCTCGGCACCAACCGGTTGAGCGGTTCGGTTCCGGATCTCAGTTCCCTTGCCAACCTTGGGGGTCTGACGCTGCAGCACAACCTGTTGAGCGGGCCGCTGCCGGACCTGAGCGTTGTTCCCAAACTGGTGTACCTGAACCTCACGGCCAATCCGTTCTGTTTGCCTGACGGGCACGATTCGTCCGGTTTGCACGGCCGCGTGGTCGCCCACTTGCGGACCCTTACCCTGGCACCCTGCACAGACTCGGGAGCGGCAACGCCGACACCGACGCCCACGCCATTGCCGACGACCTCCGCGCTTTCCGCTCCTGTTTTGACGGCGGAGGGCGGCGACGGTCTCGTCACGCTCCGATGGGGCATGGTGGCGCAAGCGCAGAGCTACCAGCTGGTCGTATGGGATCGGGCGCTCAACGACTGGCGACACATTGGCGGAGTTCTGACCGGCAGCTCCTACATCCATGGCGGGCTTGCGGCCGGCGCGACGCACTACTATCATATCCGCGCCGTGGATGCCGCCGGCGCAACCGGCGCATGGTCGGCGCAAACGTCCGCCGCGGTGCTCCCGACCGGGGCGCAGACATCAACGCCAACGACGACCGCTACCCCGATGGCGACGGCTACACCGACGGCGACACTCGCGCCGGGGCCGGGAGCGGGCGCGGAGCGGGCTGCGCTGGTCGCGTTCTACAACGCAACCAACGGCGTCAACTGGACGCGCCGCGACAACTGGTTGACCGACGCGCCGCTCTCCGCCTGGTACGGCGTAACCGCAGACGGCGGCGGCCGCGTCACAAGACTGTTGCTCGGCGCCAACCGGTTGAGCGGAATGATCCCGGACCTGAGCGCACTCGTCAACCTGACGGATCTGTCCCTCCACTCCAACGAGTTGAGCGGAACGATCCCGGACCTGAGCGCCCTCACCAACCTGGAAGATGTGTCCCTCAGTCACAACGAGTTGAGCGGACCGATTCCGGACCTGAGCGCGCTCGTCAACCTGGAGAGACTGTCCCTCTATGAAAACGGGTTGAGCGGGCCGATTCCGGACCTGAGCGCGCTTGTCAACCTGGAGAGACTGTCCCTCAGCGGCAACGAGTTGAGCGGGTCGATTCCGGGCCTGAGCGCGCTCGTCAACCTGACGGATCTGTCCCTCGGCGCCAACGAGTTGACCGGAACGATCCCGGATCTGAGCGCGCTCGTCTACCTGGAGAGGCTGTCCCTCTATGAAAACGAGTTGACCGGAACGATCCCGGACCTGAGCGCGCTCGTCTACCTGACCGATCTGTCCCTCCACACCAATGAGTTGAGCGGGCCGGTCCCGGACCTGAGCGCGCTCGTCTACCTGACCGATCTGGACCTCGGAAGAAACTATCTGTGCCTGTCTGAAGACGCAGGCCTGTCCGATTTAGACGACGATCTGGCCGTCCGCGTGCTGGACCTTTTCCTGCCCTCCTGCACGGGCGCCCCGGCCCAACTGCCGTCCTCTTCGCCGGCGGAGAGGACCGCGCTGGTTGCGCTCTACAACGCAACCGACGGCGCCAACTGGACGAACAACGGCAACTGGCTTACCGACGAGCCGGTCGCCGCCTGGTACGGCGTGACCACCGACGGCGCCGGTCGCGTTACGCGTCTGTCTCTCAGGGACAACGGGCTGAGCGGGTCGATCCCGGACCTGAGCGGCCTCGTCAACCTGACCTCTTTGCACCTCGGCACCAACGAGTTGAGCGGGTCGATCCCGGACCTGAGCGGCCTCGTCAACCTGGAGTTTCTGGTCCTCGGCACCAACGAGTTGAGCGGACCCTTCCCCGACCTGAGCGCCCTCACCAACCTGGAGGAGGTACACCTCTACACCAACGAGTTGAGCGGGTCGATCCCGGACCTGAGCGCGCTCGTCTACCTGGAGAGGCTGTCCCTCAGCGGCAACGAGCTGAGCGGAACGATCCCGGACCTGAGCGCGCTCGTCAACCTGTGGGATCTGTCCCTCTACAACAACGAGTTGAGCGGGTCGATCCCGGACCTGAGCGCGCTCGTCAACCTGTGGTATGTGGAACTCGACGGCAACCAACTGACCGGTTCAATCCCCGACCTGAGCGCTCTCACCAGCCTGCGGGACCTGGCACTCAGCGGCAACCAACTGACCGGTTCAATCCCCGACCTGAGCGCCGTCACCAACCTGACGAATCTCTCACTCCACTCCAACCAATTGACCGGTTCAATCCCCGACCTGAGCGCCGTCACCAAGCTGAGGACTCTGTCGCTCAGCCACAACCGGTTGACCGGACCAATCCCCAATCTCAACGCTCTCACCAACCTGAACAGTCTGTTCCTCTCCGTCAACCAGCTGACCGGGCCCATCCCGGACCTGAGCGCCCTCGCCAACCTGCGAACTCTGGGGCTCGACTCCAACCAGCTGACCGGGCCGGTCCCCGACCTGAGCGCCCTCGCCAACCTTCGATCTCTGGGGCTCGAATCCAACCAGCTGTGCCTGCCTGCGGGCGCAGACCTGTCAGGCGTTAACCAGGTTGCGGCCGAGCACCTGGCTACGCTCAATCTGCCCGCCTGCTCGGCCACCGAACTCGCGTCGGTGCCGGGCACGCCGCAGAATCTGGCCGCGGCCGTCGGCGTCGGCTTCGGCGCCGGCCGCGTTACCCTCACCTGGGACGCAGTCGCGGACGCGGCCAGCTATGAGCTCTGGGCGTGGAACGGCATCGACCGCGCGTGGGGCCGCATCGGCGGCGCCCTGACCGGCACGTCATACGCGCACTCCGTGCTGACCGACGGGCGCAACTACTACTACCAGGTGCGCGCGCTGGACGCAGACGGCGTGCGCGGCGCGTGGTCGGAGCGGGTCTTCGCGGCCGTGGTCCCGCAGCAGTTTCTTCCTCCCCCGCCATCCCTGGGCGTGAATTTGTTCTTCTATCAGAAGTACGCGAACGTCGGCGGCATCGGCGTGCTCGCGCCCTCGGAGATATCCGACAGTCAGATGGTTCAGGGACGGGAGATCGTCACCGGCATGCTCACTGACCGGCCCGACCTGCTCGCAACCCTGGTCGCCCACGAAACCCTGATCTTCATCGACATCTACCGCTCGCGGGGAATCGCCTACCAGTTTGAGAGCGGTTGGGAGGCATACATACCGGCAACGGACCCGATCCCGCACTGCGGCACTTTCATTCACGAGCTTGGGCACCTGATCCACTACGCACTTGGGGAGCAGGCGGGCGGCGAGGCGTTCAACGCGCGGCTTCGAAGCGCGTATCAGGCCGCCAAAGCCGCAGGCCGGTGGCGGGGTATGTACGCGATGACCAATGTCAGGGAATACTGGGCTGAAATGGTAAGAATATGGCTGTGGGAAGCCCTGCCGCCCTCGCTGGCGCCGTACTATTCGGACCTGGCCGATTACGACTCTGAAGCCGCGGCACTGGTTGAGGAGGTGTTGGACGAGGACGCGACAGTGCCCGCGTCCTGCATGCCGTGAGCGAGGAACGGCGCCAAGAGAAGGTAGAGGAGCGAACGGCAGTGGATAAGGGGTTACTAACCCCTGCTGTTAAGTTAAGATCGGCTCTTCGACGCGAGCGCCGGTTCATTGTAGAATTAACTTTGGCAAAGGGACAGTCATCATATCTCTCCCATTCGTTAGCTTGTAGAATCTCACCTGCCGGCCTGGATGCAGCCGCTGGCGTCGAGGAAGGCAGGACGCGACACCGATGCAGAACAGAACGCGCACAGCGGCGATGAAATCCCGGAACGTCCTGCTTCTCACGGCCCTCCTGGCCGCGCTCACCCTCCTGACGCTCAGCGCAACCTACGCCCAGACCGAGACAGCCTTGCCCGTCCCCGCGCTGACCGCGCGTGCGACGGAGAGCGGCGTGGAGCTGCGCTGGGAAGCGGTGGCGGGAGCGGAGCGCTACGAGCTGCTGACGTGGTGGGTCGGGAGCGCCGACTGGCAGGCGATAGGCGGCGGGGCTCTGACCGGCACGAGCTACACGCACGCGGACGTTACGGCCGGCACGACCTACCACTACACCATCCGCGCGGTGGACGCTGACGGCGGGGCCGGCCCATGGTTGACCGGAGACTATCCCAGCGCAACCGCGCTCGCGGCGCCCGGTTCCGCGACGGCAACGCCGACGGCGACGGTCACGAGCACGCCGACGGTCGGGCCGACGCCAACGCCAACGCCAACGCCAACCCCAACCCCAACCCCAACCCCAACCCCAACCCCAACCCCAACCCCCACATCTACACCGACCGCAACCGCGCCGGCTTCCGAGCTCTCCATACCGCAACTGACGGCGCGGGCGACAGGGAGCGGCGTTCTCCTGACCTGGGAAGCGGTGGCGGGAGCGGAGCGCTACGAGCTGCTGACGTGGTGGGTCGGGAGCGCCGACTGGCAGGCGATAGGCGGCGGGGCTCTGACCGGCACGAGCTACACGCATGCGGACGTTACGGCCGGCAGGACCTACCATTACACAATCCGCGCCCTGAGCGCCGCCGGCGCAGCCAGCCCATGGCTGACCGGAGACTATCCCAGCGCAACCGCGCTTGCAACGTCAGAGGCCGGAACGTCTACGCCCACGGTCACGGCGACGTCTACGTCTACGGCGGAGGCGACGCCCACGGCGACAACGGCGGCCCCCGCCACCGAAAGGGCCGCGCTGGTCGCGCTCTACAATGCAACCGACGGCGCCAACTGGACGCACAGAGACAACTGGCTGAGCGCCGCGCCGCTCGAAACCTGGCACGGCGTCACCACTGACGCAAACGGACGCGTGACCGAACTGCGTCTCGGGGGCAACGGGTTGCGCGGAACGATTCCCGACCTGAGCGCGCTCAGGTACCTGGAGGTGCTGGCCCTTTCAAGCAATCTGTTGAGCGGACCGGCGCCGGATCTGAGCGCACTCACCAAGCTCAGGTGGATGAATCTGAGCCGCAACCGGTTGACCGGAACGATCCCGGATTTGAGCGCACTCGTCAGGATCACGGAGCTGTCGTTTGCTTTCAACCAGTTGAGCGGGCCGATTCCCGACCTGAGCGCGCTCGTCAAACTGGAAAACCTGGATCTTGAATCCAACCGGTTGAGCGGAACGATCCCGGACCTGAGCGCGCTCGTCAATCTCAGAGGCCTGGCGCTCGGCACCAACCGGTTGAGCGGTTCGGTTCCGGATCTCAGTTCCCTCGTCAATCTGGGGGGTCTGACGCTGCAGCACAACCTGTTGAGCGGGCCGCTGCCGGACCTGCGCGTTGTTCCCAAACTGGTGTACCTGAACCTCACGGCCAATCCGTTCTGCTTGCCTGACGGGCGCGATTCGTCCGGTTTGCACGGCCGCGTGGTCGCCCACTTGCGGACCCTTACCCTGGCGCCCTGCACAGACTCGGGAGCGGCAACGCCGACACCGACGCCCACGCCATTGCCGACGACCTCCGCGCTTTCCGCTCCTGTTTTGACGGCGGAGGGCGGCGACGGTCTCGTCACGCTCCGATGGGGCATGGTGGCGCAAGCGCAGAGCTACCAGCTGGTCGTATGGGATCGGGCGCTCAACGACTGGCGACACATTGGCGGAGTTCTGACCGGCAGCTCCTACATCCATGGCGGGCTTGCGGCCGGCACGACGCACTACTATCATATCCGCGCCGTGGATGCCGCCGGCGCAACCGGCGCATGGTCGGCGCAAACGTCCGCCGCGGTGCTCCCGACCGGGGCGCAGACATCAACGCCAACGACGACCGCTACCCCGATGGCGACGGCTACACCGACCCCAACGGCCACGCCGCCGCCGGCGGCCCCGGGCGCGGAGCGGGCTGCACTGGTGGCGCTCTACAACGCAACCGACGGCGCCAACTGGACGCACAGAGGCAACTGGCTGAGCGCCGCGCCGCTCGAAACCTGGCACGGCGTCACCACGGACGCAAACGGACGCGTGACC
The DNA here is from genome assembly GCA_965116395.1 of Caldilineaceae bacterium. Lineage (GTDB taxonomy): Bacteria > Chloroflexota > Anaerolineae > Caldilineales > Caldilineaceae > Bin5. The sequence continues at coordinate 461,278 of OZ220684.1, read as the reverse complement.
GAACTGCGTCTCTCGGGCAACGGGTTGCGCGGAGCGATTCCCGACCTGAGCGCACTCACCAATCTGGAAACGTTGTCCCTCCATACCAACCAGTTGAGCGGTTCGATCCCCGACCTGAGCGCGCTTGCCAAGCTGGAAGATCTGTCCCTCCACGCCAACCGGTTGAGCGGTTCGATCCCCGACCTGAGCGCGCTTGCCAAGCTGACGAATCTGTTCCTCAACCACAACCGGTTGAGCGGTTCGATTCCCGACCTGAGCGCCCTCGCCAGCCTGCGGACTCTGCGCCTCTTCGCCAACGAGCTGAGCGGTTCAATCCCGGACCTGAGCGCCCTCGCCAATCTGAGGCAACTGGACCTTGCCAACAACCGGTTGAGCGGTCCGCTGCCGGACCTGAGCGTTCTTTCCAATCTGGTGCAATTGGACCTCACGGGCAACCTTATTTGCTTGCCTGACGGGGCGCGTCTGACCGGTTTGCACAGCGCCGTGGCCGCCCACCTGCGGACGCTTAACCTGGCGTCCTGCACAGACGCGGGAACGCCGACGCCGACCGCGACCGCTACCCCGATGGCGACGGCTACACCGACGGCGACACTCGCGCCGGGGCCGGGAGCGGCCGCGCAGAGGGCCGCGCTGGTCGCGTTCTCCAACGCAACCAACGGCGTCAACTGGACGCGCCGCGAAAACTGGTTGACCAACGCGCCGCTCGGAACCTGGTACGGCGTAACCACAGACGGCGCCGGCCGCGTAACAAGACTGTCGCTCTACGCCAACCGGCTGAGCGGTTCAATCCCCGACCTGAGCGCTCTCGCCAGCCTGCAAAGGCTGACCCTCAGCTCAAACGAGCTGAGCGGGCCGATCCCCGACCTTAGCGCTCTCGTCAACCTGACGGATCTGTCCCTCAGATCCAACGATTTGAGCGGGCCGATCCCCGACCTTAGCGCTCTCGTCAACCTGACGTATCTGGCCCTCTACTCCAATGATTTGAGCGGACTGATTCCGGACCTGAGCGCGCTCGCCAACCTGCAATATCTTATCCTCAGCGGCAACCGGTTGAGCGGACCGATTCCGGACCTGAGCGCCTTCAACAACCTGACGGAGTTGGCCCTCAACGGCAACCAGTTGAGCGGGTCGATTCCCGACCTGAGCGCCCTCGCCAACCTGACCGAGCTCTCCCTTAATCACAACGATTTGAGCGGGTCGATCCCGGACCTGAGCGCGCTCGCCAACCTGACCGAGCTCTCCCTTGGTTTCAACGATTTGAGCGGGCCGATTCCGGACCTGAGCGCCCTCGCCAACCTGCAAGAACTTAACCTCAGAGGCAACCGGTTGACCGGGCCGGTCCCGAAGCTGAGCGCGTTCGCCAACCTGACGGAACTGGATCTCGGAAGAAACTATCTGTGCCTGTCTGAAGACGCAGGCCTGTCCGATTTGGACGACGATCTGGCCGCCCGCGTGCTGGACCTTTTCCTGCCCTCCTGCACGGGCGGCCCAGTCGAGCTGCCGTCCTCTTCGCCGGCGGAGCGGGCCGCGCTGGTGGCGCTCTACAACGCAACCGACGGCGCCAACTGGACGGTCAACAGCAACTGGCTTACCGACGAGCCGGTTTCTGCCTGGTACGGCGTGACCGCCGACGGCAGCGGTCGCGTTACGCGGCTGTATCTCGGCAACAACGGGCTGAGCGGAACGATCCCCGACCTGAGCGGCCTCACAAACCTGACCTCTCTGCACCTCGCCGCCAACGATCTGAGCGGAACCATCCCGGACCTGAGCGCCCTCACAAACCTGGAGTTTCTGCAACTCGGCACCAACCGGCTGAGCGGGCCTTTCCCCGACCTGAGCGCCCTCACAAACCTGGATGAGTTATACCTGCACCGCAACGAGTTGAGCGGCTCTATCCCCGACCTGAGCGCCTTTGTCTACCTGGAGGTTCTGTCGCTCAGTTCCAACCAGCTGAGCGGGCCGATCCCGGACCTGAGCGCGCTCTCCGGCCTGTGGGATCTGGCCCTCGACAACAATCAGCTGAGTGGGCCTCTCCCCGACCTGAGCGCCCTCACAAACCTGCGGTATGTGGATCTCTACACCAACCAGCTGACCGGTTCAATCCCGGACCTGAGCGCTCTCACCAGCCTGCGGACTCTGAGCCTCGGCAAAAACCAACTGACCGGTTCAATCCCCGACCTGAGCGCGCTCTCCAACCTGCGGATTCTGTTGCTCACCAGCAACCAGTTGACCGGTTCAATCCCGGACCTGAGCGCCCTCTCCAATCTGCGGACTCTGTCGATCAGCCACAACCAGCTGACCGGAACCATTCCCGACCTGAGCGCCCTTACCAACCTGTCCAAGCTGAACTTCTCCGTCAACATGTTGACCGGGCCCATTCCCGATCTGGGCGCCCTCACCAACCTGCGCAATCTGGGATTCAGCTCCAACCAGCTGAGCGGGCCGGTCCCCGATCTGAGCGCGCTCGCCAACCTGACCTGGCTGTCCTTCGGCTCCAACCAGCTGTGCCTGCCTGCGGGCGCAGATCTGGCAGGCGCCAACCAGGTTGTGGCCGAGCACCTGGCTACGCTCAATCTGGCCGCCTGCTCGGACACCGAACTCGCGTCGGTGCCGGGCACGCCGCAGAACCTGGCCGCGGCCGTCGGCGTCGGCCGCGTTACCCTCACCTGGGACGCGGTCGCGAACGCGGCCAGCTACGAGATCTGGGCGTGGGACAGCATCGACCGCGCGTGGGGCAGCATCGGCGGCGCCCTGACCGGCACATCATACGCGCACGCCGTGCTGACCGACGGGCGCAACTACTACTACCAGGTGCGCGCGCGCGACGCCAACGGCATGCGCGGCGCCTGGTCGGAGCGGGTCTTGGTGCAGGTAGTCCCGCAGCAGTTTCCACCTCCCCCGCCATCCCTGGGCGTGAATCTGTTCCTTTATCAGAAGTACGCGAACGTCGGCGGCATCGGCCTGCTCGCGCCCTCGGAGATATCCGACAGTCAGATGGTTCAGGGACGGGAGATCATCACCGGCATGCTCACCGACCGGCCCGACCTGCTCGCAACCCTGATCGCCCACGACACCCTGATCTTCATAGACGTCTACCGCTCGCGGGGAATCGCCTTCAAGCGTGACACCGGTTGGGAGGCATTCATGCCGGCCGTGGACCGGGTCCCGCACTGCGGGACCTTCATCCATGAGCTTGCGCACCTGATCCACTTCGCACTTGAGGAGCAGGCCGGCGGCGATGCGTTCGACGCGCGGCTTGAAAGCGCGTACCGGGCCGCCAGGGCAGCAGGTCGGTGGCGCGGTATGTACGCGGCAACCGAGCCCGTGGAATACTGGGCCGAAATGGTAGTATTCTGGCTGTGGGAGTCCCTGCCGCCCTCGCTGGCGCCGTACAATTCGGACCTGGCCGATTACGACCCGGCCGCCGCGGCACTGGTTGAGGAGGTGTTGGACGAGGACGCGACAGTGCCCGCGGAATGCAAGCCGTGAGCGGTGGGGTGAGGGACGGTGGGGTGAGGGGCGACGGCGAAGATTTGCTTTTCTGAGCGGCGGCGTGCACCGCTTCGGACTGCTCTGTCCCGGCCTGGCAGGGCAGCTGTGTGCGCGCGGGCCATCGCCAACTTCAGCAAAGAGGGCACACGCTCCCACATACATTTTCACAACCATATGGACCGCATCAACAACGAAGCCAAGGAAGGCCTGAACCAAACAAGAGAACTGATCGCCAACAACGCCCGACTGATCGCCAACAACGCCCGACTGATCGCCAACAACGCCCGACAAATCGCAGAGACCGACAAACAGATCGCCAACAGCGCCCAACGATCCGCAAAAACCGACCAACAAATCGCCCAACTCTCCCGAGAGATAAGCCTTCGGCGAGCCGCCGTCCAAAGCCATGTCTCAGAACCCACGCCGCCCGCGCACTCAGACTAACTCCACTTGTCCGTGATCGGTCGCCAGTAAACTACGAAGACCTCACAACCCCGAACGGGCGCCAAGAACATCAACGGCAGCTTCTCTGTGTCCCCGAAAACAGGTGTTGCAGTTCTCCGTGGCCCTCTGTGGCCCTCCGTGGATAAAGGTGTTGAAGTTGCAGTTCTTAGCGTGTCTTCGCGGCCCTTCGTGGATACAGGTGTTGCAGTTGCAGTTCTCTGCGGCCCTTCGTGGATACAGGTGTTGCAGTTGCAGTTCTCCGTGGCCCTCCGTGGATAAAGATGTTGAATTTGCAGTTCTCCGCGTGTCTCCGCGCCTCTCCGCGGATAAAGGTGTTGAAGTTGCAGTTCACTAAAAACTAAAAACCGACTACTAAAAACTGCCCTTGCCTTCTCCCCCCATCCCTGTTATCGTGCCCCCAACGCCTACACCCACCTGCCCGAGGAAAAAAATATGCCCAACCTCATCAACCTCACCGAACACCTCGCCCAGGACGGCTACGAATACACCTACGGCATCTCCGCCTTCGACCTCACCGGCAACGGCGTACCCGACCTCATCACCCCCGACACCGACGTCGGCCTCTACTGGCTCGAAAACGACGGCCACGGCAACTTCACCCGCCACATCATCCACAAACGGACCCCCGAATGGCTCGAACGCCACCAAGTCGTCGACATCGACGGCGACGGCCGCCCCGAAATCGTGTTCATCGACAACATCAACGGCTGTCTGCTCTACTTTGAATATGAAGGAGACCCGCGCCTGGCCAGTTCATGGAGCACCCGCTACGTCGACGAAGGCACCCTCACAGGCGCCTACGACGTCGCCGTCGCCGACTTCAACGGCAACGGCCATCTCGACATCGCCGCATCCACCTGGCGCAAAGGCAACCAGTTCGTCTGGTACGAAAACCGCGGCGACGACTGGATCAAACACATTATCGAAGACAACATTGGCGAGCCCCGTGCCATCCATGCCGCCGACATCGACGGCGACGGCAAGATCGATCTCCTCGGCACCGCCCGCGTCGCCAATCAGGTCATCTGGTACGAAAACCCGGGCGACCCCGCCAAACAGCCCTGGATCAAGCACATCATCGACGACGCCCCCCAACCCATCCACGGCCATCCCGTCGACATGGACGGCGACGGTGACCTTGACGTCGTCATGGCCCTCGGCATGCTCCCCCCGGGCGAACAACAGGGAGTAGCCTACGAACATCACCAGATCGTCTGGTACGAAAACGACGGCAACCCTGCCGCCGGTAAATGGCGCAAACACATAATCTGCGAACGCTTCCCCCACGCCTTCCAGGCCATCGCCGCCGACTTCGACGGTGACGGCCACACCGAAGTCGTCGCCACCGCCTGGAACGTCACCGGCCGCGTCGCCTACTTCAAACACCGCGGCGACCCCCGCGGCCCCTGGGACATGCAGCTCCTCAAAGACGGCTGGACCAACGCCAACATGGTCATCGCCGCCGACATCAACGGCAACGGCCGTCTCGACATCGTCGCCGCCGCCGAACGCGGCAGCAACGAAATCCGCTGGTGGCGCAACGAAGGCCCATAACCACCAACACGACCGATAGTGGCAGGCCTTGTGCCTGCCCTGGCACCCACCCCACTCCATCGCCCACATCACCACCGTTGCCTTCTCCCTGCCCCTCCGCAGCCCTCCGCGGACAAAGGTGTTGAAGCTGCAGTTCTTCGCGGCCCTCCGTGGACAAAGGTGTTGAAGTTGCCCTTCTCCGTGATCCTCCGTGGCCCTCCGTGGAAAAAGATGTTGAAGTTGCAGTTCTCCGCGTGTCTCCGCAGCCCTCCGCGGACAAAGGTGTTGAAGTTGCAGTTCTTCGCGGCCCTTCGTGGATAAAGATGTTGACGTTGCAGTTCTTAGCTTGTCTTCGCGGCCCTTCGCGGATAAAGGTGTTGCAGTTGCCGTTCTCCCTGCCCCTCCGTGGTTCAAAGAGATGTTCCCCCCCATCCCCGCCGCCAACAATCCAAAGCCAAAATCCATTGAAATTGCCCCAAAAACACGCAAATACCGTGTTATAATACCTATTCAGCACCGGTGTTCTACCCCGGCGCTGATCACATATCCACCACCATCGCCGGCCCCTAGGCCGCACGACCAGAACAACCCGCATATGAGGTGCCATAAACAATGTCCAAAACCCCATGCAAAGGAATCAGAAAAGACGGCAGCCCCTGCCAGGGAAACGGCCTCGACCAGTTCGACGGCCTCTGCATCGCCCACGGACCCGCCCCCGATCAGGCCCATGAATGGCGCTCCCTCGGCGGCAAAAACTCCGCCACCGCCGCCCGCCTCGACAAACGCATACCCGAACGGCTCAAACAGGCCATCGACCTCGTCCAAGACAGCATGAACCGCGTAGCCGAAGGAACACTCTCCCCCGCCGTCTGCAACGCCATCTGCCGCAGCGCCAAAACACTTGTCGACCTCCACCGCCGCGCCGACGAGGAAATGGAACGCATCCACACCGAAGAAACACAAGCCGCGGCAGCAGAGTTCGTCGGCGCACACGCCAACCTCGAAATCCTCGAAGCCGCCGACGCCATCGTCGCCAAACAGAACCAGTACCGCGCCGAATCCCTCGTCGACCAGGGCTTCGCCACCTTCGAAGAACCGTCCGACTCCAAGGAAGCCCCCGAAGTGGTCCTGAACGGCAAAGGGCGGCGCCGCTACGGCTACCACACACGCCCCGAATTCCTGCAGCTGCTCTTCCATGCAAAGAAGGACGAAGTCAGGCAAATTGCCTACAAACAGTTCGAACTCCCCGGAGTGCTGCTTTTCCTGGAAGAGTTTCGTGATGCCACAGAAAGTGCTCTGGCCAGAATCAAGGGCGACCCCGCAGCCATGCCAGATTCCCCACCCCCGCTTGACCCACTGACCGGTCAGGCCCTCCAACAGCTCCCGCCCCCTGCGAAAGGCAGTTCTCGGTCCGCCCATTACGTCCACACCGAAGAACTGTCCGAAGATTTCCTGGAAGAGCAACAACGCCAGATAAAGGAAATGACAGATGAGGTAATTGGCCTCATGGAAGACGAAGACTACAACCAAAATCGGAACAAGTTTCACCCCACGGCTGCCCACGAAGAGCTGGCGGCCTTTCTCGAAGCCCAAAAGGACCCGAAAGGTCAGCCGGCTAAGCGCCAGAGCTGGCTATAAGAATAAATCAAATAAATATTATAAAATATACTGTTGTTCCCCCAGGGCAGCAGCCGTACGCCCCTACCCATCACTCGCCCCGATGACCCCACATCCACCCCCTACATCTCCCTCCTCCCCCAATTCCGCCGAAACTGCTCCCGCTCCGCCCAGAAACACACCTCGTACCCGCCATTCCCTCCCCGAACAGACCAGCCAACCGTCCTAGAATCCTCCAACCCCCCTCCCCGCACCCATGCGCAAAAACCCCCTGATTCTCTCGTGGTTCTCTCGTAAACTCACGTACTCCACTAGTCCATCCCTCGCCCAAGCCTCCAGTGCCCGCAGCGCTCCCGCCATCCCGAAAATCTCGACAATCATGCAAATCCTGATTCAGACAAATGCTCCCCCATCTCCCGCATAAGCACACCAACTAAGACGCAAAACGAAAGTCAAGAAACCAAGAGTCGCATTATCGCCATATTTTTGCCGTTTGACACACTCCCCTCTTTTCCCTAAAATGCCCACCAGATGCCTCCTCTCGGCCCCCTGCAACGGCGCAATCCGAACAGCCCTGAGTCTTTTCATTATCCAAAGGAGAAAGTGACATGCGCTTCAAACAGGACTGGTTGAACGGTACCCTCTTGGCACTCCTTTTGGTCTTCGCCCTGCTCGTCGGCGCCTGCGCCGCACCGGCAACCACCGGCGACGGGGCCGACTCCGCCATGGAGGAGGATTCAGGCGAAGAAATGGCCGACCTGCCCGGCATCCAGTACGCCATGAATCCCGATACCGTCGACTCCGACCGTCTGCTCATCCTGCCCGGACGCACCCGCTTCGGCGTCGGCATGTGGGGAGGCATTACCGCCGGTAACTGGAACTTCGGCAGTGAATCCTTCTATATGGTCGAGATGCCTCTCATCTTCATGGGCCCCCAGGGCAATACGACGCCCACACCTTGGCTGGCCCGCAGGATTGAGCGCGTTGATGACAACATGGCCATGGAGATCGAACTCTACGAAGAGGCTGTGTGGAGCGATGGTGAGAGGATTACGACCGCGGACGTCTCCTACACCTTCCATCTTCTCTTTGACCCCGACGCCGACTACTGGCTCGGCGACGCCAAGGCTCTGTTCCCCAACATCACCGGTGGGCAGGACTACTTCGAAGGCAAGGCCGACTCCATCTCCGGCATCAAGATCATCGACGACTTCAATATGCGGATTGAAGCGGACGAGCCGATCGGACTTGTCTGGCGGCCTCTGGCATTCCTCTCGGTTTTGCCCGAACACCACTTGAGTCAGTACACCGCCGCGCAACTGTGGGCAGGTGATTTTGCCGATGCCTGGGTGCCAGAGGTTCATAGCGGGCCTTACAGGGTCGCCAAGTGGGACGAAGAAGCCAAGTTCATCGAACTGCAGCGCAATGAGGACTGGTGGGGCAACGAGATCTACGGCAAGCCGGGCATTAAGCGCTATGCCGAGCATTCCGGCCTGAGGCTGGAAAACTTTCTCGAAGGACAGTCGGACATGGTCAAGGTTGGGGCATCCGACTTTGAGACGGTCAAGGACCTGCCGGATACGGCCATCCATCCCCGCACCTTTATGATGACCGGCTACGGCCTCAACCGCCTGGAGGACCGCAAGCTGTCTCGCAAAGTCATGGACGCCATCGCCTATGCCATCGACCGCGAGGTGTGGGCTGAAGTCCTCTACTTTGGCTTCGGCGAGCCGGAAGACTCGATCTTCGGGCTGCGCGGCCAAGAGACCGCCCAGGACTCGTTCTGCGCCGACTGCGACGATAGCCTCGTCGTGCCCCGCCAGTACGATCCGGAAATGGCCAAACAGCTATTGGCCGAAGCTGAGGCCGAAGGCGATTGGGATCCCGATCGCGTCCTGATCCTGCTTGGCCGCTCCGGCGGCGAAGCGCCGGTCTTGCTCCAGCAGCAACTGGCCGCAGTCGGAATTCAGACCGAGATTCTTGCCGGTAGAGAGCTTGGCGACGAGCGCAGTAAGAGCGGCGACTACGATATCAGAGTAGAAGGCGGCTATGTCTCCAACACCGTGCGCAACTGCGAATACTGGGTCGGCAACTGCGATCAGGACCACGGGCCCACCACCTATCACTGGTGCAACGAAGACTTCAGGAACATGTGCAACGTCGCCATGAGCACCACCGACCCGGACGAGTTCACCCGGGCCAGCGCGGAACTCATGTCGATCTACTTCGACGACGGCCCCGTCTGGGGTGTCACCCAGATCGCCGAGTTCTACGTAATGACCGACGACCTCGGTGGTTTCATTCCCGAAGAAGCCTTCAACTGGCTTGGCACATCCGGTGAAAAGGGCGTCGTAAGCTGGTACTGGCTTGAGTAGGATTTCCCTCTGAGGAGAGAGTGGAGAGGAGTGAGAACTGAGAGGAGTTTCTCTCTCCTCTTTTCTCTTTCCCCTCGATTTGGGGTATCCGACTCTATTCGGCGACGATCGGTGACGATTGTTCGTGTCGCTGATCGCCATGTAGAGTGTTGAGAACATGATCGTTTAAGGAGAAAATCATCCCTCTGGGGAGCATCAGCGATGGATGAGAAATGCATTCAACTCTTTACCGATCCCGAAACAGAGTGGCGAATCGAGCTTGTTGCCGCAAAGCGTGATGTAGCTGTTGCCGAGTATTGCTTGGCAGCGAACCAACGGCAGTTGGTCGAAGATGAGCAACTGGAACGCTATCGGTTAGACATCCCTGGCAGATCCGGGTTGGACGAAGAGTTTTTCAGGAGCCTGCAAGCGATACGGGAAGAGATTAAGGTACGCCGGGGCGGTCAACCTATCGACACTTACCGCATAATGACCCAAATGCGCGACGAACGAGAAAATGAAATCCTTGGAATGAAGGGGAAATCATCTTGACCCAATATATAATCCGGCGCCTGCTGATAACCTTCCCCATGCTCATTGTCATAACTTACCTGAACTTCTCCCTCATGCGGTTGGCCCCGGGTGACCCGACCCTGTTCATGTTTGTGGCCAGTGACACGCAGGGAATGACGCCGCAACAGGTGCGAGATCAACTGGGTATACAGGAGTCCTATAAGGGGCGCGGGTCGGATGAAGGCGTCAGCACCAGTGAATACCTGCACGAAAGACTTGGACTCAACGACCCGATCCCCGTGCAATATGTCCGCTGGTTGGGGAAGGTGCTGCAGGGGGACTTCGGCCGCGCCATGCGCACTGCCGAGCTGATCACACCGGAGCTGGCCGTCCGTATTGGCGTGACAGTGCGCCTGACCGTGCTGTCGATGCTGCTCAGCGTCTTCATCGGCATTGTCGCCGGTTCGCTTTCTGCCATATACCAGTACTCGACTTTCGACAACGTCGTCTCTTTCCTTACCTACATTCTCATTAGCGTGCCCGGATTCCTGCTCGCCACCTGGGTAATCATTATCTTTGCCATCCGATTGGGCTGGTTTCCCTCCGGCGGCATGTACAACCCCCGCACCGGAGGGGACTTCTGGGACCGCGCCTACCACCTGATCTTGCCGGTGCTGGCCATGGGGATCAGCGGCTCGGCGCACCTGATCCGTTGGACGCGCTCGAGCGTGCTGGAGACGATGCGGGCCGACTATGTGACTGTGGCCCGCGCTAAGGGCATGAAAGAGACGGTGGTGCGCAGCCGGCACATCTTCCGCAATGCTCTACTGCCGGTGGTGACAATCATCGGACGTAGTGTTCCTTTCATCATTGGCGGCTCGGTCTTCTTTGAGAGAGCCTTCAACTTTCCGGGCCTCGGCATGTATACCGCCCTCGCAGCCGAAGCCAAGGACTTCTCCATCATGATCGCCACAGTTACAGTTATCGCCGTCATGGTCGTTCTCAGCAATCTGGTGGTCGACATCTGCTATGTCTGGGTCGATCCACGGGTATCATACTCTTGATCGCTGAAATCCCAGTGGTTGCTGGCTGGCAACTACACAAACAACGATACACTAACCTCTGTTCACTGTTGCTCGAGTAACGCCTATGAGCGTGCAGGCCAAAACGCCCTCCGATACAGCACAGGAAATCTTGCCGGAAAAACCGTCGCTGGCCGCCCAGAACATCCGCATGTTCATGCAAAACCCCGGCGCCCTCGGCGGTCTCGTGTTCATGTTGCTGATCACCTTTATGGTAATCGCCGCTCCCCTGATAGTGCCTTTCACGCCCGAAGAGATCGACGTCCAGGCCATCCGCAAGCCTCCGAGCGTCGAGCACCTGTTGGGGACCGATCTGACCGGACGCGACATGCTTACCCGCATTCTCCACGGCGGCCGTGTGTCCCTCCTTATTGGCCTGCTGGCGGTCATCATCCGCACGGTCATCGGGCTTGTTCTCGGGTCGGTTTCCGGCTACTTCGGCGGCGCGGCCGATTTCCTCATCCAACGCGTCGTCGATATCATGATGGTCTTCCCCGAAATCTTCCTCCTGTTGATAGTTGTGGCTGTATTTGGCCCCACTATGTGGACCCTTCTCATCGCTCTGGGCCTCTTGAGTTGGCCCTTTGACGCCCGTATTTTTCGCGGGCAGATACTCTCGATCCGCCAGTTGGACTACATCCTGGCCGCCCGCTCCATCGGTCGCACCAACTGGGCAATCATCCGCCTGCACGTCATGCCCAATGTCATGCATCTGGTCCTGGTCAATATGACGCTCAACATCGGCACTATCATCATCGCCGAGGCCGGCCTCAGCTACCTCGGCCTGGGCGTCCAGCCGCCAACAGCCAGCTGGGGCAATATGGTCATTTCCGCCAACAATCTTACCTTGATCCAGCGCTACTGGTGGCTGTGGGTACCGCCGGGCGCAGTGCTTGTGGGCACGGTCATTTCGCTCAACCTGATCGGCGATGGTCTGCGGGATATTCTGGATCCGCGCAGGCGCCGCTGACATCCGCAGTAAGGAGAGCAACTATGCAGCACGGTATCCTCTACAAACGTCCCGGCTACTACTCCCTCGGTCCTGTTCCCCAACTTTTGCCCGATGGGCGTCTGACCGTCGGCGTTGTTTCTTCGCCCTTCGCCGATCACTATGGTCTGGCGGATTGGCTCGTGTTCGTCTCCGATGACCAGGGCGAGACCTTCACCGAAACCGAAGACCAATCCATCCCCCTTGCCTGGCCCGGCGCACTGCCTCGTGAACAATACGACCGCTACGCCGACATCCAAGCCGACGGCAGCTACCTGGCAGCGGGAACGGTCGGCTTCGAAGTCTGGCCCAAAGAGCGCGCCGCCGAAGCCGAAGAACTGGGCCTGACCGCACGCCCCCATCCCGACCAGAGCGACGACCTTCTGATTGGCATGCCAAAACTATTCGTCATGCGCTCCCACGACCAGGGCCAGACCTGGGACCGCCGCGACTGGCTCTTGCCCGGCTTCAGTTGGATGACCGCCTTCCCCCGCTGGACCCGGCTGCAATCAGGCAACATCCTCCTGCCCGTTTACGCTCGCAATCTTGACGGCACCCAAGGACAGGTTTACCTCTGGCGATCCGATTCCAACGGCGACAACTGGCGCCTCATCCCCCTCTGCTCCAGTGTCTCCGACGTGACCGGTGACGAGACCTGCTTTATCGAGACAGAGCCAGGCAAGGTCCTCGCCCACATCCGCCACTCAACCCCCGGACACATCACCAGCGGATACCTGCTCGAAAGCTGGTCCGATGACGCCGGCCTCACCTGGTCCCAGCCCATGCGCACCGAAGTCAAAGGCTACCCGCCCCACCTCCTCCGCCTCCAGGACGGCCGCATCCTTTGTGGCGTCACCTACCGCTGGGAACCCATGGGCATTCGCCTCGTCCTCAGCGAAGACAACGGCAAGACCTGGGATACCGACAACACCATCGTCATGCGCGACGATGCCGGCACCGCCTCGCCCATGTGGCCAGACTATCCCAACCACAGCGGCGGCTCCGACGTAGGCTATCCAATCACCGTACAGTTCGATGACGGCAGCCTTTTCACCTGCTACTGGATTACCCTCGAAGACGGTATCTGCCACGCCGCTTATACAAAGTGGCGCCTTGATGAGATCTGAACACCGCTATTACCCAATAGCAGTAAAGGAAAGATGTCATGACCAGCGCAAAACTGGCAATTGATGGCGGCGCGCCGCTGCGCAGCCAGCCCTTTGGTCCTAAGTGGATCTTCGGCGACGAGGAACGGCGCCACCTCATGGAGGTCATGGATAACGCAACCGACGGTTGGCGCTCCGGCTTCAAAGTGAGAGCCTTCGCCGACGCCTTTGCCACCCTCCACGGCGCAAGCTACGCAGTCGCCACTACCACCGGCACCGGCGCCATTCACGCCGCCGTCGCCGCCGTCAACCCCGAACCCGGCGACGAGATCATTACCACGCCCACGACCGACATCGGCTCAGTCCTCGGCATCATTCTGCACAACGCCATCCCCGTTTTCGCCGATTGGGATCCGGAGACACTCAACACCGATCCGGCCGACATCGAGCGCCGCATAACCCCCCGTACGCGCGCCATCCTCGCCGTCCATCTCTACGGCAATCCCTGCGACATGGGCCCAATCCTGGAGATCGGCCGCGCCCACAATCTGCCCGTCATCGAGGACTGCTCACAGGCCCACCTCGCCGAGTACCGCGGCCAGCTCGTAGGCACCATCGGCGACATCGGCTGCTTCTCGCTCGGCGGCAAGACACTTACCACCGATCAAGGCGGCATGATAATTACCAACGACGAACCCCTCGCCCGCCGCGCCATGGGCTTCTCCCGCAAAGGCTCCGAGATGGACAGCGCCCTGCGCAGCTCCCTCGCCCCCACCTCCTTCCGGCGTGGCGGGACCAAGGGCTACGCCTTCCTCGGCGACTTCCACCCCATGACCGACCTCCACGCCGCCGTCGGCCTCGCCCAGTTTGATCGCTGGCAAGAGGCCACCCGCGTCCGCCGCATGACCGCCGCCATCCTCGACGAGGTAGTGCCCCATCTGCCCGGCTTCAAGATCCAGAAGGTCCACCCCGAAGACCGCAGCGCATACTACACCTACGCCTACACCGTCGATGAAGCCCAGGCCGGCGTTTCGTCCGAACAGTTCTCCGCAGCAGTCCAGGCCGAAGGCATCCCCGACTGTTACCCACCCTACATTCAGGGCCGCCCCCTCTACCGTTACCCCATCTTCGCTGAAGAAGATACCTACGGACAGTCCCGCTATCCCTTCGTTGACGAGCAGGGCAATCGCCGCATCGACTATAGCAAAGTCCACCTGCCCCACATCGAACGCGAGCTGCCCAAAACCGGCTTCATCCTTTTCCGCAACTCCTACACCGAACAGGACGCCAAAGATATCGCCGCCGCCATGCGCAAAGTGGCCCTCCACTACGCCGAGCAGGCCCCGCAATAGAACCGAAGGACGAAAAGCCGTGGACAGAATCGAAAACCAGGACGGTTCAACCCTCATTCCCATCCCCGGCGGCGAATTCCTGATGGGGACCGACCCGGCCGACGCACAGAAGATCGCCGACGAATACGGCTGGCGGGTCACCCGCTTCCAGGACGAAAGCCCCCAGCACGCCGTTCGTCTCGATCCCTACTACGTCAGCCAGTACCCGGTAACCGTCGCCCAATACGACCGCTACCTCCAGGAGACCGGCGAAGTGCCCCCCCAGTGCTGGGACGACCCCCGTTTCAAAGGACCCAATCAGCCGGTTATCGGCGTCGCCCACTACCACGCCGAGGCCTACGCCAAATGGGCCGGGCTGCGCCTGCCAACCGAAGCCGAATGGGAATTCGCCGCCCGCGGTCCCGACAACCTGCGCTGGCCCTGGGGTAACGAATGGGACCCCGATCGCGCCAACACCCGCGAATCCGGCGTCGGCCATCCCACCCCCGTCGACCGCTACACAGATTCAGGCAACGTCAGCCCTTTCGGCGTCTGCGACATGGTCGGCAACGTTTGGGAATGGTGCCAGGATCGCTATTCCGACGACTACTACTCCTTCAGCCCCGTAGCCAACCCGATCTGCACCAAGCCGACCGTCCACTACGACGCCCACAATGTCCTGCGCGGCGGCTCCTGGTACAGTATTGCCGAGCGCGCCCGTTGCGCCTCCCGCTATGATCGCTTTCCCCAAATGCAGCGCCGCCACGTCGGCTTCCGCTGCGCTCGCGACGCCTGAACTCTGGCCAGATGATTATCGCTCTCGCGAACCGCCCAACGCTGGTGTAAGGAGAAAGTCCAAATGATCGGAGTGATCGTCAACCCGGAACAACCTCGCAAGGGCACCGGCGAACTGCCCGCCTACGCCGCCCCCTACATTAGCGAGATTCTTCGCCATGCCGGCATCCCCTTTGCCCTTCTGCCCCAAAACGCTCTGGCAGACGGGTCGTCCCTGCCGCGCCTCCTGATCTTCGCACAGGACCTGGATCTGACCTCCGATCAGAAAGCAGGCGCAGCCGAATTCGTTCACGCCGGCGGCCTTCTCATCGGAACGGCCGGCACATCAGGCATGGACGACCTCTTCGGTGTGCAGACAGTCCGTCTGCTCGAAGAAGGTTATTTGCAGCCGCCAGCCGCGCCCCACGCTGTCACAGGGGGCCTGAGTAGAGAAACTCACGTTTTCGGCGGCAGCTTGGTCAAGGCCGCGTCCGGCACCGCACTCGCCCAGGTCGACCCCATCCAACCCCCGCCGCACGCCGACGGAGCCGCTTCCGACGCCGTCGTAGCCCATGCCAGCGGCCGCGGCCGCACGCTCCTCTTTGCGCTCGACCTCGTCACTTCCGTGCTTCACATCCATCAAGGTAAGCCGGTCGTGCCCATCCCCCCACGCGAATCCTCCGGGACCCCCGTCGGCTCTATCCTCGACCCGGAACGGGACGGCGACCTCGTCGAAATCGACGACATCGATGATCTCTACTACTCCGGCGGCATCCCCCTCCAGGATGGCCGCACCTACTACAACCAGCGCATCATCCTGGCCCCCATGGCCGATACCCTGAAGGATCTCCTGCTGCGCGCCATATTCCACCTTCTCAGCACCGCCGGTGAGCCCCTGCCGCTCCTCTGGTACTGGCCCCGCGGCCAGACCTCGATGGCCCACATGTCCCACGATTCCGACGGCAACCGTCCCCTCGTCGGCTGGTGCCTCTTCGACCTCCTGCAGGAGCTCAACGTGCCGTCCACCTGGTGCACCATGCCTGTAACCGGTTACGATCGCTCCTTCTACAAAGCGCTCATCGAATCCACCTCAGAAATCGCCCTCCACTACGCCACCGGCAACGCGCCCGTGCGCGAAGCCCCCCGCTGGAGCCAGAAGGACTTTGACTGGCAGTACGACACACTCGCCTACGAGACCGGCCTCTCCAACATCGTCTCCAACAAGAACCACGGTATCGCCTGGCAGGGCCGCCTCGAGTTCTACTACTGGTGCCAGAACAAAGGCATTCAACTCGAACATTCACGTGGCGACAGAGGCTTCACCTTCGGCACCTCCCACCCCTGGTTTCCCATGGAAGACGACCATCCCAACGGCGACTACCTCGACGTCCTCGCCCTCCCCTTCCTCACCCAGGACTTCACCGTAGTCTGCCCGCACGGCTTTATGCGACCCCTCGTCGACCGTTGCCATACCGACTACGGCGTCGCCCACGTCCTCTACCACCCCTCCCACGTCGAAGACCCCGAGTGCGAGCGCTCCATCCGCGACACGGTCGCCTACGCCCGCAGCCTCGGCATGGAGTGGTGGACCAGCGAGGAGATCAACAACTGGGAGCGTTCCCGTCGCCGCGTATCCATCTCGTCCGCAGGAAACGGGTCATCCGCCACCGAAAGCACCTACCGCATTCAGTCGCCCGATAAGCTCAGCGAAGCGACGATGCTCTACCTGCTTCCCGCCGGCAGCACCGCGCCTTCATCCTCCACCCTCGACGGCGAAACTGTCGACGTAAGCACCGTCGAACGCTACGGCCATCGCTTCGCCCAGGTCTCCGCCGATCTCGGCGGCGAACACGAACTCAGAGTGCCTCTCGTCGCTGGATAACACTGGATTCCGTCTACACCTCAGACTAAGGAAAGAATGATGGCTGAAATGGCAGCGACCTGGACCAATACCGAAACCGTCGATTTGGATGGTTTTCGCGTCACCCTCTCCGAACCCCTGCTCGTAGGTCGGCGCAGAGGCTACTTCTGGTTTCCCAACCTCTGGACAATGCCCAACGGGGACCTCCTCTCAACCATCTCACCCGTGCCCGACATTCACCTTTCCGGCGTCCCCTATCTCGTACTCTGGTCCCAAGATGGTGGCCTGACCTGGAACGAGCCGCAAGTCTCCTGTGACGGCGGCCAGACTCTCCTCCACCTCCACTCCGGCGACAGCATCCTGCTCCCCTACGATCTCCGACCTCGGCCCCAAGGCATCGGCGCGCCCTATAACATCATACCCGCCAACAAGCACGTCTTCGACTACGTGCCCACCGGAGTAGTCATCACCGGCATGCCCGCCCCCGTCCCCCTGATAGTGCCCGGCCTCGATGTCGTATCCTACTCCTTCAATGGTCAGACCCTCTGGCTGGAGGACGGCACCTACCTTGCCAACGCCTACGGACACTTCGAAGGCGACGAACGCGACTCGATCGTCGCTGTGGAGTCCACCGATGGCACCAACTGGTCAGTGCGCTCCGTCGTCGCCGACGCCGCCTGCCCAGTCCCCGGAAATGGAGGACCCAGCGAGTCCGCCATCTGCCGCCTGCAGGACGGCCGCATCATGTGCGTCTTCCGCGTCGAGAGCCGCCTGCCCTTCGGCCAGACCTTTAGCAGTGACGAGGGCCGCACCTGGACGCCCGCCGTCGCCATGCCCGGCGTCTTCTCCGTGCAGCCCAGCCTCGCCGTGATGGCCGACGGCGCAATCGCGCTTTCAGGGGGCCGTCCTGGCCTCTACCTATGGCTCGACGCCGACGGCACTGGACAAGACTGGCAGCAAATCGACATCCTCGCCCATCACAATAGCTGCCGCCCCCAGGAGAAAATCACCTACTCCGAAGACCTGTCTCGCCAGCAGACCACAGCCTACACAGAAGTCGTAGCCGTCGACGAGAACAACCTGCTCTACATGTACGACCGCGCCCCCAACGGCTGGCGCCGCATCCCCGAAGACATGGACGATACCAATAGCGTCTGGCTGGTCCGGGCAACAGTGGAGCGGTAGCCCGAGACGAGAATATCGGGCATCTCCCAACGCCGCCAGCAACCAGTCGAACCAAGGGAGTCATGTAAGTGACCACGACTGCACCTGACCGAACTGTCGATATTCGTGCTCTCCCCGGCACGCGCGAGACCATCGCCTATCAGGATGGCGGCCTCTTCCCCGTTATGGCCCTGGCCCCCAGCGGCGCCGCCGTCGCCGCCCTGCGTGGCGGCGCTGGCCATATCGGCCGCGAAGGGCGGATGGAAGTAGTGCGCTCACTCGACGGCGGCCATACTTGGACGCCTCCACACTTGATAGCCGATAGCGATGACGATGACCGCAACCCGGCCTTCGGCGTTTCATCCCAAGGCACTCTTATCCTCCTCTACCATCGTCAACACAACTACGACGATGACGGCAACTACCAGGGCGGCGTCCGCATCTCCGACCGCAAACCTGTTGCCATAATGGCCACCCGCTCCTTCGACAACGGCCTTACCTGGGAAGAGCCCTACCCTCTGTCGATAGACGCCCTCGCCACGGGCTCGCCCTACGGCAAAATCGTCACGCTCGACGATGGGACGCTGCTCGCTCCCATTTACAACAGTCAGGCCTGGGCAGACGAGCAGAGCGACCAGCGCTTTGACACGTCCTACCTCGTTCGTTCCCAGGACGATGGCCGCACATGGGGAGGTGTCTCGCAGATCGCCCCCCATATGAATGAGACCGCCCTGATCGTCCTGCCTGAAGGCGACCTCCTCGCCGTGCTACGTGACGACACCGCCGGAGCCCTGCACAGCACCCGTTCACAGGACGCTGGCCTCACCTGGTCCACGACCACCCAGATCACCCAACCCCGTCAGCACCCCGCCGACCTGGTACACCTCTCCAATGGAAACATCCTGCTCACCTACGGCAACCGCAACCCGCCCCACCGTATCGAAGGACGCGTCAGCCGCGACGGGGGAAACTCGTGGCTCGACTGTCTTCTCACTTTCTCCGGTCATCTCTACGGCTACACAGTTGAAGAGTCCCGCCGCACCGATCTTGGCTATCCCTCCAGCGTCCTCCAAGGCGGCAGCCGCAGCGGCCAGGGAATCACGATGTACTATTACAATCCCTCGATGCGCCTCGCCGTCGATGCCCGCCAGCGTGACAGCAATGCCCTCTATCAACACACGGACTACTGCGCCGTCGCCGTAACCTGGCAGGAAGACGAAATAATCGCAGCGGTCGAAAGCGCGATCAGCGGGCAATAGCGCAGTGACATCTGCCTTTCGCTCCTGACAGTCATCGGTGGAACTGCAGAGTACAACGCAGATTCCGAACATCCTCGCAACCTGTCGCCGCAACGCGCACGAAAGGAGACACCGCAGTGACCACCTTGGCTACCGACCGAATCGTCGATGTCCGTACTCTCCCCGGCACAAGGGATACCACTGCCTATCAGGATGGCGGCCTCTTCCCCATTCTGGCCCTGGCCCCCAACGGTGACGTGGTCGCGGCACTGCGCGGCGGCGCCGGCCATCTCGGCCGCGAGGCGCGCATGGAGGTTATGCGCTCCTCCGATGCCGGCCTCACCTGGTCGCCGCCGAATCCAGTCGCCGACAGCGACGACGACGACCGCGATGCCGCCTTCGGAGTTTCATCCCAGGGAACCCTTGTCCTCCTCTACCAGCGCGAACACAGATACGACGCCGAAGGCAACTACCAGGCCGGCCTCCCCACCTCCAACCCCAAGCCGATCGCGCTGATGGCTACCCGCTCCCTCGATAACGGCCTCACCTGGGAAGAACCATATCCTCTGTCATTTGATCCCCTGGCGAGGGTGTCGTTCTTCGGCAAAGTCGTCTCGCTCAACGATGGCACACTGCTCGCACCCCTCTACAACAGTCGGTCCCGGGCAGACGAGCAAAGCGAGCAGATGTATGACACCGCCTACCTCGTACGTTCCCAGGACGATGGCCGCACATGGGGAGATATCTCGCAGATCGCACCGCATAGGAATGAGACCGCGCTCATCGCCCTACCAGAAGGCGATCTCCTCGCCGTGCAGCGTGACGACACCGCCCAGGCGCTGCATAGCACTCGTTCACAGGATGGCGGCCGGACCTGGTCCCCGCCCACCCAGATCACCCAGGCCCGTCAGCATCCCGCCGACATGTTGCGTCTCTCCAATGGCGACATCCTGCTCACCTACGGCAACCGCAACCCGCCCCACCGCATCGAAGGGCGCATCAGCCGCGACCGCGGGCACTCCTGGCTCGACTGTCTTCTCACATTCTCCGGTCATCTTTATGGTTACACTGTTGAAGAGTCCCGCCGCACCGATCTTGGCTATCCCTCCAGCGTCCTCCGCGGCGGCGGTCAGGGTATCACAATGTACTATTACAATCCCTCTATGCACCTTGCCATCGATGCCCTTCAGAGCTCCGGCAATCCCCTCTATAAGCACTCAAACTATTGCGCCATCGCCGTAACGTGGCAAGAAGAAGAGTTGATCGCGGCGATCGAAAACGCGATAAGCGGTCAATAGCGCCGCGCCTTTCGCTCCTTGTTGCCGACGATGGAACGGTTGCACACCGCGCAGGTCCCGCACATTCCTACATATTATTGCCGCTACTCGGACAAAAGGAGACACTGAAGTGACCAACTTGGCGCCTCACCACACTGTCGACGTCCGTACTCTCCCAGGCACCCGTGAAACAACTGCCTATCAGGATGGCGGCCTTTTCCCCGTTTTGGCCATTTCCAGTGACGGTGCCGCGGTCGCCGCGCTGCGCGGCGGCGCTGGCCATAACGGCCGTGAAGGGCGCATAGAGGTTGTGCGCTCTTTGGATGACGGCCGGACCTGGACCCCGCCCAATGTTGTCGCCGACAGCGAGGACGACGACCGCAACCCAGCCTTCGGCGTTTCAGCCGCAGAGACGCTCATCCTCCTCTACCACCGCCAGCACTACTACGACGCCTACGGCAACTACGACGGGAACAGCCGCAATCGTGGCCGCAAACCGGTCGCCATCATGGCGACCCGCTCCTTCGACAGCGGCATCAGTTGGGCAGAGCCCTATCACCTGTCAATAGATTCCCTGCCCACGGGTTCGCCCTTCGGCAAGATCGTCTTCCTCCCCGACGCTACACTGCTCGCGCCCATTTACACCGCCCAGGAATACGAAGATCGGTTGAGTCCGAGCAAGAATGACAGCTCCTATGTGATCCGCTCGCGCGACGATGGCAAGACCTGGGGAGATGTCTCTCTGATCGCGCCAAATATGAACGAGACCGCCCTGATCTCCTTGCCCGATGGAGATCTGCTCGCAGTGCTGCGCGGCGCCGACAACGACCAGGCCCTCCACAGCACACTCTCACAGGATGGTGGTCGCTCTTGGTCAGTTCCAACGCAGATCACGCAAGCCAGTCAACATCCCGCCGACCTCGTGCGCCTCTCAAATGGCGACATCCTGCTCACCTACGGCAACCGTAACCCGCCCTACCGAATCGAAGGACGCGTCAGCCGTGACCGCGGACAATCCTGGCTCGATTGTCTTCTCACCTTCTCCGGCCATCTTTACGGCTACACCGCGGAAGAGTCTCGCCGCACTGATCTGGGCTACCCCTCCAGCGTCGTCCGCAGCGAAAGCGGTCTCGGCATGACCATGTACTACTATAATCCCTCACTGCGGCACGCTAATTTCGGCTGGCGGCGCGCCGGCAATCCCTTCTATCAGCACGATAACTACTACGCCATCGCCGTTACCTGGAAAGAAGAAGAGCTGATCGCGGCCGTCGAAAACGCGATCAGCGGGCAATAGGTCGGTACTCCAACATTTGATCCGCTGCTAGATTTCAGCGAACAGGTATACGAACGCGCAGAAGAGTCTCGCCGACTACGCTGGCCGATATAGAGGAGCAGCCGTCCCGGCGCGCGCCCAGCCGTCTCCCCTCGCCGTTTTTCGCTGGAAATGTGACATCCGAGTGTATGAGGAAGAGTAAAGCGGGGAATGACGGGGGTATCGCTTCGACCGAACAGCGTCAAATGAGGCTGGGCTCTAGTGCCTGTAACCTATGAAATCGGAAACTACCTGCGCCACTGCCTGGAACGCTTAGGTTGCCAGACCAACGAGCAGGGTAACTACTCAGCCGCAACTGATTCGCACCCCTGAACGAGGCGAGCAAAGGTGTTCTTTCTCCCCACATTGTTGTATTTTGGGCGGTCGGGCGCAAGCGCCCTCCCTTGTGCAGGGGCTGCGCCCCCGCAACGCCCCCCTACAAAAACATGCCTCACCGACGGTGTGCCTTCTTCGCAACGTATCGGCTGGCGAGCATGGCGGCGGCTGTACACCGGTTGCGTCACCAAGAGCCTGAATGGTTCCAGGGACGGCTGGCTGGTCAACTGCTGTGGCTTAGTAGTTACCGAGCAGGCGAAATGGCGTCCTTGGCGCTAAGAGGTGTGCTCCCCTTCCTCGCCCAACATCGCCTTGATCCACCCGATCGTGTAGGCCGCGCCAATTCGCGGGTCATCTCCCATCATCGGAACATGGTCTGGAATGAGGACGCCGTCAAAGTCTATCTCCTTTAACGCCTCGATTGCCTTCCGCATATCGTAATACCCATCATCAACGAAGGTCTCCACAAACCTTGGCAGCGGCCTGTCGACATTGCGGAAATGAACCTTGAAGACTTTTTCCTGGCGGCCGAATTCGCGCAACGCCTCGCCAGTGTCTTTACCCATCAGCGCGCCGCCTTCCAGCCAGCAGCCGATGCAGAAGCAAATCCCAATATTGGGACTGTCAGCAATATCCATAGCCTGCCGGTAACCGTCAAAACTGCTGAAAATGCACCTGGGCACACCACCTAGATTGAGTTGGGGCGGATCGTCGGGATGAATCCCAATCCGCACACCCTGTTCCTCAGCCACAGGCGCAACCTCCGCGATAAAGTGACGAAAATTGTCCCAGATTTCCACCTCGCTGTAGACCCGACCATGCGAGAGCGGTGCATAAAAGCGATTGGCGCTTCTGTAGCCTGTGTGTTCACCTTCGGCATCGAAGCTGCGCGCGCTGGCCCCGCCTCGCGTGCTCCGTGGCGCCGAACTCCAGACCCCATTGGCCATGTGTGCATAGGTAGTGTAAGGAATGTCGGCCTCGCCCAATGCGCGCAGATGAAGCTTATACTCTTCAACCTTGGTGTCCCGGTTCTCTAATCCCAGGACAATGGCATCCTGATTGTGTAGATTGCCATTGCCAAAACCGTAAACCCGCAGTCCAGCCTGTGCGAAACGACTCTTCACCTGAAGGTAGTACGCCGCCCCGGCCCGCGGCACCGTTGTCCACAACGTAACCCAGTCGATCCCAATCTGTTTCAGGAAGGTCAGATAGTCGTCCCCCGCCTCGGCTGAAATGGAGACGGCAAGCTTCATTCCCGGTTCAATCGACTTGAGCGACATGCCAGACCCCTTCGCAATGCCATATCCACCTGCCTACACCACTTCCCCCCGATCGATACGCGGCGCCCTGTACGCAACCGCGATCAGGTGACGCTGGAACCGTTCAGAGTTGGCACGCGGAGGGACATTGAACTGGACCATGGTGAAACCGTTGCGCGTATTCCAGCTTTCGTATCCGTCGACAGGTGACGCACCGACCGGCCGACCGTCGAGCCAGACGCGCTGCAGGGCAGCCAATCGCGGTAGCCTCAGACGCAACGCCAGACCCTGGCTGGCTACTCGCAGCAGAGGCTTTGCCCGGGCGTTCGCAACCGGCTTGATCTGATCGCAGCGCAGACTCTGCAGACGAGGGTACCGCCCGCAAGCCGCGCGCACCTCGGCCACGTCTATCCCTTGTTCTTCCCCGTATTGCTGCAAAAAGGGATCGATTTCCACTGCGCGCCAGCGGTCGTAATCTTCCGGGTCCAGCGAAAAAGCAGTTACAGCCATGCCCACCGGCTCGTTGACGCCTCGAGCAATCAGGAACTGGTTTGTATGCCCCCACAGTTCCACGCGACTGGCCCGCCGTTCAGCCGCCGTCTGTCCGTATGCCGCGACAAAGGTTTCATCCTGCTGAAACATCGTCCGCACAGGGTAACCCGCCACCGCTTCGGTCCGCCACGGTTGATTGCCAAGTTCGAGCATCGTTATACACCGAATCAGGCCGCTGCGCGGATGGTGCACCTCCATCGTATTGGCGAGCGTATGATAGCGGTGATAGGCATGGACGCAGGAAGTGACGCGCTGGCCTGAGTAGTACGAATGATGGATGTTGCCCGGCAACCAGGGCAGGATGCGCTCGGCCTCTTCTTCGCCGCGGTCCTGCGGGAATCCTGCCGACTCTGCCGCCCGGTTTATCTCCTCAATAAAGAGACGCGAGTGGGAGCGGTCGAACTGGCTGGTCGTCCACGAAAATCCGTTGCTCTCGCCCATGCGGTACTTCCAGCCAAACTCGGTCCCGTGAAGTGAGCAGAACAGTTCCGGCTGCATACGCTCGAGAATGTCTGCCACTGCCTGAGACTCCGGCTGCGTAGGTTCACCATCTAGAGAGAAATCTGCATACAGGTTCACATCATTCACATTGTTGAACCGCAGATCCTCCCACGAATCAGGGTTGACCACCGGAATCAGCCCAATGCTCTGCCTGCGGCGAATCTCGGCCGCAGCAGGCGTAACAAGCCAGCGCGCCAGTTCCAGCAGAGCAAGGCTCGCGCTGCGTTCCTGCCCATGCTCTTGTCCTACCATCAGGACGCGCTGTTTCTCCTCGTCATTTACTTCCTGGTCAGTAATGGTCAACAGCCAGATCGGCCGCCCCTGCACGGAGTGCCCCGCTTTCTCCAGAGCAACAGATCCCGAAAAGTCTTTCTGCAATTCCCTGTAAAACGCTTCCAGCTCCGGTAACGATGGGTAAGAAAGCAGATCACCACTATCCGCGGTACCTTGAGACCACACTCGTGGTATCCATCTGAAATTCACTTTGCGTCCTCATCACTTTCCTGACTGCCGCGGATTTAGTGCGTCGTTGAGGCCATCTCCCAGGAAGTTGATCGCCAGCGTTACAATACCCAAAACGATCGCCGGGATCGCAATCAAGTGCGGCCACGTCCGCCAGGATGGCATCGACCTGTTAATCATGGATCCCAAACTGGCGCCCGGCGGCTGTATTCCGATGCCAAGATAGCTGAGTGAAGCCTCGAGGATCATGGCGCTGGACATACTGAACGTGAAACTTACAATGACCGGGCCCAGGGAATTGGGAACCAGGTGCTTGAGCATAATCTGCTGGTTGGTAGCTCCAACGGAACGAGCCGCAAGCACATAGTCCTGTTCTCGCAGCGAAAGAATCTGTCCGCGGATCAGACGCGCCTCCCCTGGCCACGAGATAAGCGACAGAGCACTGAACACAATCAGATAGTCCACATAGACCGTATTGGTTAGGAATCTCCACCCCGTCTGGTCTTGCAACGCCGCCATAACAGCTTCCAACGGTTCGGCAATCGAGGTATTTATCAATGCAGCGAAAAGAATAGTGGGGATAGTCATAACGACATCGGCCAGGCGCATTATCGTGTTGTCAACTGCCCTTCCCGAATAAGCGCTGACCGTGCCAAGCGTCACTCCAATTACCAGGGTCAGGAGAGGCACAAGAATCGATATCAATACCGCCGTCCGCATGGCGTGCAGCAGTCGACTGAAATAGTCGCGGCCAACGTCATCCGTACCCAACCAGTGCTCTGCATTGGGCGGCATGCCTATCTGGTCGAGATTCTGGTCCAGGTGGTCGTACGGCGCAAGGTATGGCCCTGCAAGAGCAGTCGCGTAGGTGATGAGGACGACAATGAGGCCGATCAGGGACAGACGGTTGCGGAGCAATCTCCTGAAGGCGTCGCTCCACAGACCTCTTTGGCCGGTTCTCGGCTCCTCAAGCTCTTCAGCAAGAATTCTGCGCCTGATTTCTGACGAAGACTGCTCGTCCTCGTGGTTCGAGGCGTGGTTCGTCACAGCGTCACTCTGGGATCCAGGAACGGGTAAACGAAGTCCACGATCAGGTTGCTCATCATAATGAGAAATGCCCCAAAGAGTGTGCAGCCCATCATCAGCGGATAGTCACGTTGAATGAGCGACGTAACGAACAAGTTGCCATATCCGGGAATACCGAATATCTGCTCTACAAAAACCGAACCGGTTATCAGCCCTGTCACGATGAGTCCCAGCGAGGTTACGACCGGTGTGATGGCGTTGCGCATGACATGGCCCAGAATGACCTGTCGTTCCCTGAGCCCTTTAGCCCGTGCGGTGCGAACGTAGTCGTTTTCCGCGACTTCCAGAATGCCGACTCTCATCTGCCTGATCACAACCGCCAGTGGAAACAGGATCAACATTAGAGTCGGCATTATTACATTCGGGTGCGTGATTCCTTTCCATCCGTAGGGAACATTCATAACGTCCAACCTGAGCACCAAAATGATGAACAGCAGAGGTGCGAGTACATACACGGGTACCGTGCGCAGGAAAAGACTCCCCCCGACGATGAAATAGTCCACCGCCGTGTTCTGTTTGACGGCCGCCAACACACCTAGTGGAACACCGGTAACAACCAGAGCCACGAAGGCCAACAACCCCACCTGGGCAGAAATTGGGAAAACTTTCAGAATCATTCCCAACACCGGCCGGCTGCGAACAATTGAATCGCCCAAGTCACCTCGGAAAACGTTGCTCACATATCGGATGAATTGCACGTGCAGCGGCTGATCAAGACCGAGTCGCGCCCGCGCCCGATCTACCATCTCCTCCGTCGCGACCACCGTCTCCATACTCTCATACATCATCTCGATTGGGTCGCCAGGAGCTAGGTGGCCCAGAGTGAAGATGATCACAAGAACCACGAGTAGCATGGGGATGATGCCGAGCACTCGCATTATCAGGTATTTGAGCAATCTGCATTCTCCTCGTCACGCTTGCAGAACGAAACCGGCTGACTCTATTCCCCTGTTCGTTCTCTGAGGCATTTCCTTACACTGACTGGCGAGTAACGAAGACCAGAACAAAGGAGAATCCCGCGCTTGCTACCGCGAGATTCCGGGGCACATTATATTTCTCCGCTTAACCTATGCCCCTGTCAGGAACCAAGTCTCGCCATACAAGAAAGATGGTCAACGTGGAGGCTGGTTCTTATCAAGAACCAGCCTCCTTTCGTGCCAATCCATTCAGGCCCAAATGCTAGTGGTCGGCCAATGTTACCTCTTCAATGTTGTACCAGTTGTTGTACCAGGTACCCTGAAGGCCCTGCACCCAAGGCTTCGCGTGCCAGGAATAGGAAACCACGAAGAATGGCTTCCAAACATAGTCTTCCAGGTACAAACTCTCCGCCTCATGGACCAACTCCAGGAATCGAGGATCGGTGCGGCTGAGAGACATTGCCTCGTCAAGCAGCGCGTCCACTTCCGGATTGCTGTACTTGATTCTGCTCATAGCGTTGCCAGTGTAAGCCGCCCGCCACACTGCATGTCCAGCGTCCGGCAAAGTTCCCCAGCCAAAACCGCCCATATGGACGACGTCGGCCCTGGCAGCGCCCTGTGCCCAATCATTCCACCATGGCTTCGTTTCCACGTTCGTAATGCCCAGCGTGTCGCGCCACATCTCCAGGATCATTTCCATGCCGCGAACCCACTCCGCATCAGGTGTCCCCAACGCTAGATTGAGTTTGGGCAGGTTTTCCGCCGAACCGTAGCTGGACTGGGCTAACTCCTCCTTTGCCAATTCGGGGTCATACTGCAACGCGCCGGCCATTTCGAAAATCTCAGCGCGATGGCCGGTCAGGCCCGGATAGATCGGACCAGCCGCTGGATCCTTAGTGTCTCCGTATATGACCTGCACAATGCGCTCGTGATCAATGGCGTGGATCAGCGCCCGCCGCACCAGCGGATCGTCCATCGGCGCTAGGTTCGGATTGAATCCCCAGATATTGCTGTACTTGTAGTTCATCGGTACGACATCACCCGGATACTTCAGCGACAACGCATCTCCGGCCGCGCCGGTAAAGATGACAATGTCAAACTGGTCGTTCTCATACATCAGGCTGAGCGTTTCCTCAGCAAGCACCGACGTTACCTCGATCCGCAAAGAGGCCTTGTTGTCGCCCCAGTAGTTCGCGTTGGGCACATAGACGTAGCTCATCACGTCATCATCCCAGGATTCGATCGTATAGGGCCCGGTTACCAGCGGATCATTCGTCCACCACTCCCCATTCAGGTCCGCCCAGGCCTGTTCCGCTTTGGCCGTGGCAGAGTTATAGTTGGCAAGCACCTTGTATACAAACAGTGGATCAGCCTCTTTCAGATTGATCTCCAAGGTAAACTCGTCTACGACTACCAGACCTTCCATCTCGGTGGCAGTGCCCTCGCGCGCCGCATCATAGCCTACGATCCCGCCGTAATTCGGCGGCACCCAGCCTGCCGTGTTCTCAGGATTCACGATATACTCGAACCAGGCTTTGATGTCGCCAGCCGTGAACTGACTTCCATCCGACCATTTGACTTCAGGATTCACGTGCAGTGTGTACGTCGTCCCATCTTCGCTGACGTCGTACGATGTGCATGTACCTGGTGTCAGATTTGCTTGCGGGTCCGCAACGAATGGCGGCAGCCACACATGCTGCATAATGAAGCGGCCAAAACCCCCTTCACGCGCCGGGTCAAATGTCTTCATGGACTGGATCATGCCGTACCGTAGAGTCTGCATTTCAGCAGATTCCATCTCAGCTTCCTGCTCGGCGCCCGTCGCTCCACCGCCGGCTGGCGTCGGCGCGACGCAGGCTGTAACCAACAGGCCTAAGACAATAAACAGTACAGCTAAAGGATAGCGTTTCATCTCAGATTCCTCCCCCATGACTATGATTGCCTATCGAAGGATCTCCCAAACTCATCACTCGCTTGCTGACAATTCACTGAATCGCAAAGACCAAAGGATATTCAGACACAAACACGAATCAACACCTATACCTCGGACCGGCACTTCACCTCCTTGTTCCCTATCTCAAAAGAGAGCGGTCGCCCCAGGCCGAAGCCAGTTCTGAGCGCCTCATTCATCCAACTCCCAGTCCCGAGAGTGGAATCCCGAAGTCCGCTCCGCAGCGGAATCGAATGCGGCCGTCACCACATGAAAGTCCTCCACCTTTCCAGGCGGAATGTTGACCTGTACGATGGTGCCAGGATTGTGATACACAAAGTAGCCGTCGACATCCGACGGCTCCATAATGTGTCCATCTAGTCTGAGATGCTTGAAAGTTACGTCAGGATGGGGAAGGCGCAGACGGATGGCGAGGCCGTTTTGGATTGGTTCTGCCGGACCTTCATATTCGGCCTGCGGCCACGTCACCTGACGTGATACTGAAAGTCCGAGATATTCTTCCAGGGCATCGCCGTTAAATCGAGGGTTCTGCTTGAGCTTGGCAAACATCGGCTCAAGATTCGGTTCGTTCAGATTCGGCGCAGAAGATTCCCCTCCCGGCGCATAGAGGTCTCGGCTTTCAGGCGTCGTGGATATAAAAGCGACTACGCCGTCGCGTGCCTCGGGCCAGCCGCAAGTGTGCGAGAACTGCGCCAACTTCTGCCATAACTCAACCCGGCTCGCACGTCGTTGCGCGGCAGTCTTGCCCCAAGCCGCAAGCGCAACCGACGACCGGCAGCTCACCTGGTTGGCCGGATAGCCGGGGTACGGCTCGCCTCGCCACACCTCGTTTCCGACCTGGAGTAGCCGGCGCAAACGAAGCACGGCGCTTTCCTCCCAGCCGACCTCCATTGTCTGGATAATGCTATGGTACTGGATGTAGGAATAAAGCCCGCAGACGACCTTCGGAGTGGAAGTGCTTCCGTAGAACCAGCGTTCACGGCCCTCGACCGGAACTGTGGACAGCATCTGCCCGGCGCTTTCTTCACCGCGGGTTGTCAGATAGCCGGCATCTTCAGCCGCCTGGTTCATCAACTCGGGAATTCCCCGCCAATACCCGCGGTACAGGTTCGAAGCCCATGATATCCCGGTGCTCTCGGTCATCGTGGACTGCTCAAACCATATGCCATGCACATCCTGATGGACCTCAGGCTGGTACCGGTCCACCACATCTTTGACCGCCATGGCCTCTGGCTGATTCTCAGGATCCAAGGGGCCGTCCCACGACCAGCCTTCATAGACCCAGCGGCTGCGCCCGGCGAAAAACTCGGCAACGTCGATCAGCTCACGATCATAGCTCTCCGGTTCGCAGGCCGGCATAATGAGGACGATCTGACGCCGCCGGATTTCTTCAGCCAGAGCGTCACCGCCGATGAGCCACTTGATCAATTGGAGCAGGCCAGCCGTTGTAACCCTTTCCACCCCGCTATGCGTCGAAGTGAGTAGTGCCACCTGCTTGTCTTCGTCGGAAACGGAAGCGTCGCTGATGCGGCACAGCAGCACTGGCAGCCCCTTCGGTGTGCGGCCAACAGTCTCAACCTCCATTGTTCCGGGTCGAGCAGCCGCCCATCGTCTCAGTCCCTCCTCCATCTCCGCTATACTCGGGCCAGGCGTTGGACCCAACTCTGGATTCTGATGCATGTGACTCATGGGCTTATCCTATTGAGGTTGTCAGTCTACACAGTAGCTATTCTCTTCTCATTCCTCCTGTAACCTTGGGCCGGATTCACATCCACTCTGCGATAAGCAAGTAACACACCATCCGCAGGAGACTGGACAGGAATCAGCCCACCGCGATTCCGTCAGAGGCATCGATCTCAAAGGCCTCGAGAGCATTGCGCCAGAATATACCTTCGATGTCATCAAGCGAAAGTGCCGCGATCTCAGCGGCCTGTTTCATGGCCATTATCTGTTCGTAAATACATAAGACCGGACGCGCGTCCGTGTGGGCAAAGCTGAAGTGTGCTTCGTCGGGTTCTACCTGGTACCAGTATCGCCCGAAGGGAACGTACTTGCCGTGAAAGAAGGCTGAATCGACACCGTCAGAACCGTAGAAGATCCGTTTCAGATCTTCCTTTTGGAACAATGTCAAGAAGGGCGGCATGGTTGTCACCGCTGACAGATCATACCATATATTTGGCATGTCGCGCAAGCGGTCAATCGCCTCTCGAATGGGCCAGTAAGTGAAACTGCGCGCGCAATGGGCTAGGATCCATCTGATTCGAGGATAGCGGCGCGTCGTGTATTCCTCCAGGTCGGCCAGATTCTCCTCATCAGCACAACCCCCAGGCCGCGAAAGATGCATCGTGACCCAGAGGCCGAGTTCGTTGGCGAGCTCCATCTGTTCGTGCGTCAAGAACTCGTGAATCCTGCAGTAATCGGTATCTCCGGTCGAGGAAAAGACCCGATACGGCTTTAATCCGATAAAGCCTTCGAGCTTGATATCTTCCTCAATACGGGAAATGTCACAGGAGGGTGTGACCAGCCGATTGGCCCGCGAAGAGGGATCCAGGGCGACCTGCTCGGCAAGCATTTCAGTATGTTTTTCCACGTCAATGCCGACCTTGGGCATCCCCAGGAGGAGGAAATTCATGTGCCTGCCAGGGAACATAAGGCGGCCCCAGGCCCTCAGTGTTTCCAGGTCGGCATACGACCGCGTCGTCGGCGGCGCGTCAGGACGCATGTGCGCTGCATCGAACAAATGACAGTGGGCGTCGAACACTCTCTGCGGGACGAAGTCCGCCAGTTCCTCCTCCCAAAACTCGCGATCGGAATCGGTGTAGTCCACGAACTGACCTCCCAAGGGCTGAATCATGCAAACACAAACAACTCGCCTTCTTCAGTTCTGTTTTCTCTTAGCACGTCAGTTAAGTCAAGCGCTCCACCCCGACCAGCTTCAGATTCCCAACAGCCGCGCCGCATTGCCGCCGCACACCATCCGCTTCGCCTCATCCGAAATGTCGGCAGTGATGATTTTGCCCAACTGCGGCCGCGAATCCATCAGCGCAATGTCCGAGCCAAACAGCACGCGGTCCGCCCCGGCCTCGTTCACCAACTGCTCAATGACTCCAGGCGTGCGAAAAGTCGAGCAGGTCTCCAGATAAACATTCGGATAGTCCTGCGCCGCCTTTATCGCGGCCGCCCGCGGCGCATCGACATTGCCCGCGTGTCCCGCAACGAAGTTGGCGTTTGGAAACTGAGCCGCACAATCGGCCAGCAGGCCGGGATCGGAATGTGGGTCAGTGCCCGTGTGGAAAATAATCGCCAGACCGCGATCATTGGCAAACGCATAGATCGGATGCCAGATCGGTTCGTTCAGGTCCCACTGGGTATACGGCGGGTACAGTTTGATGGCAACCAGGCCAAGCTCGTCAATGGCCCGCGTCAGTTCGGCAACCATGCCCTCCGGCATCATCGGCGAGACGTAGGCGAAACCGACAAAACGGTCCGGATGTTCGGCCACAAAACGAGCAGTGATGTCATTGCCGGTCGTGCCATCCGGGTGAAAAATGTTGAAAAGGCAGGAGACGTCGATTCCCACCCTGTCCATCGCGTGCAAAATCAACGCCGGGTCGTCAACTCCATTGTAACGGTCCAAGCGGCCTGTATGGCCGTGAAAGTCAATCACTCTCTGTTCTTCAATCATGCCGGCCCTCTCCCTGTAGTATGCGTAGCAAGTTCCCTGCGCAGATCAGTTCCAGGTCCGACTCGCTGATGTCGGAATGGTGAAGGTAAAAGAGCATCGAACCCATCGCCAGGCGGTCATACCAGGAGCCGTAGACAAAACGCTCGGCCCCATACTCGGAGCAGAGCGCTTCCACCTCGCCCAGCGGCTCAATACGACTTAACTCCAGATACGTGTTGGGGAGAGTATTCATTAGTGGCCGCACCCACAGAGCATGACTGTAATGGGCGCCCACCAGGACCGTGACCAGTTCGGGGAAGGCGCTCAACGTCATCGCCAGCTCGTCCGCATCCGCGTCCGGCAGAGGAATCCAGAGCGGGATCCGGTTCTCGCTCAGCCAGGACAGCATCGGCGCAAACGCCCACGGCCGGAAAGGCAGTCCGACGTATCCCATATTGTGTAGACGGACATTGCGCACCCTCCCCTGCTCGTGCAATGCCTCTACTTGTGCCATCGAATCGGGCGTAGGCATGATCGACCACTGGGGAAAGAGACGGCTATCCTCTAACCACTCCTCCAGAAAACCATTGCCGTCGATCGGGCTGACTTCCTCAGTCTGAGCATGGTAGATAAGCGCCTTTTCGACCCCGTGACGGTCCATTTCAGCCAGCAACTGTGCACGATTGCGGCAGGGCGACGGCTGATAGTGCAGATCACCCACCCGAACATTGGCGTCGAAAACAGGGACGCGCGGCCGGAACGTGAATTGAATAGACATTTCTCTAGGCCCTAAGTTGACAGCTTCGACCGGTAGTAGTCGCCTACCTTCTTTATCGCCGTACTGAAATCGGCTGCGTCTTGGTCCGTATAAGAGGGGCTCATCGGCACCACAACCGCCGTTTCCAGGAAACTCTCCCCGCCCGGCAGCGACATCGAGCCATAGTCCATCGCAGCGGCCTCTTCACCGGCATAAGAGAAATCAGCCGTTCCATACGCGCGCTGCTGGGCCATAACCGGGTACTTGTAGACCGGATAGGCCATGTAGGGCGAGTTGGCCGGCACACCCTCTGCCTGCAACGCCGCCGCGAACTGTTCTGCCGTCGCGCCCATTGTCGCCGCATCCACATGAAAACCGTAGACCCAGTACGAATGCGTCGCCTCCGGCAACACCGGCTGCAATGAGAGCCCCTCTTCACCGTCGACGACCTCGTTAAGATGGTTGGCAACCCACTGCTTGCGCCGCACCGCGTCGGTCACCTTCTTGAGCTGCGCGACCCCGACCGCCCCCTGCAGGTCGGTCATGCGATAGTTCGGCGCCAGATAGTAATGCTCGTATACCGGATGTCGGGGGTTACCCTTGTCCGCAAACCACTTCAACCGCTCGGCCAGGTCGTCTCGGTTGCTGATCACCATGCCGCCGTCGCCGGTCGTCATATGCTTGCCGCCAAAACTGTAGCAGCCAAAATCGCCCCAGGTACCGACCGGCCGTCCGCCATACTCGGCCAGTTGCGCCTGCGCGCAGTCCTCGATCAAGAAGAGGTTGTACTTTCGCGCCAGTTCAACATAGGCTTCCATCGGAGCAGGATTGCCAAAGAGATGCACAACAATGATCGCCTTGGTTCGTTCCGTAATCTTGGCTTCGACATCCGCAATGTCGAGGTTACCCGTCCGGGGATCGATGTCCGCGAAGACAGGCACCGCGTTCTGGTAGAGAATGCCGATGATCGTGCCCATATCGGTGATGCTCGTTGTAATGATCTCGTCGCCCGGGTTAGGGTCAATAGTGCCGACCGCAGTATGGACCGCGGCCGTGCCCGACGTAACCGCCTGGGCATACTTGACGCCGTTCATCTCAGCAAAGTCCTGCTCGAACTGAAGGACCTTGGTCCCGCTCAGTCGGTTCAGCTTCCCGGAGCGGATCACCTCGATCAGTTCGTTTATCTCCTCTTCGCCCATGTCCCACTGTGGGCCAAACGATCCGCTGCGAACCGGTGGAGAATTGCGTTCGATTGCGATGGCCATGTCAGGAATCTCCTTGTAGTGATTCGGCCGCGTTACCCATTCAGTCTAAGAGCGATGCAAGCCGTTGCGGCAAGATCGTCCACTGCACTGGCATCCTGCACACTTAGACGTCAGTCCAGTCTGAAAATCCGCCTCGCATTTTCTCGGAATATGAGATCGGCCTCTCGCTGCGTCTCTATCGCGTCGGCATAAGCCCCGTACTCGAACCACGGTGCAAAGAGCGGCTGGTCGGTGCCGAACATAATCCGTTCCGGTCCCAGAATGTCCATCGAGCGGCGGATTGTGCCCGCGTTGATGCCGCTGCTGCAGAACTCAAAGTAAACGTTCGGCAGGTCCACCACCTGCCGCGCGCCCTCGACATCGTCCCCGTGCGCCTTGATGATCACCAGGTCCGGATTGCGCTCCGCCGCCGAACGCACGCCCGGATAGGGTGAACCGCCCTCATCCATGTGAATCTTGACCGGTCGCCCAAATTTTGCAATCTCGTCCAGCAGGTCCTGCATACGCTTCGTCGCCATGTTGCCGCCAAATGGGCAGTAGAGCTTCACCCCCACGAATCTTGAATCCTGGAAGTAACGTTCCATCTGCCCGACCGAACCGGCCAGATCGCGCGGGTCAATCGCGATATAGCCGCGCAGATTCGGATAGCGGTCAAGAAAGGCCTGCGTATCCGCGTTCCCCTCACACATGTCATAGTTGATGGCGTTGTAAGAGGAGACAAATGTGTATTGGATATTGCAACGCTCGGTCATCTCCGATACGTTCGTCTCAGTGCGCGTGTTGAACGGCTCCGCACAATGGAAGCCAGACACATGGGCGTGGATATCGATGATCGGCTCATCCGGCAGATCCGCCTCGGCCTTGATCATAAGCGGCTCGGCCGGCAGCTCCTCGATGTCCATATCCAGCAGACGCAAGGCGTTGCCCCCGAGAATCGCCTGCCTCTGTTCATCCGAAATCTTCGCCATGAAGATCTGGTTGCGCAGCGCGCGAATCGAATACTTGGGCGAGTTGCTCCCATAGAGCAGCCTGTCGCCGATCCCCCCGTCCACCATTACCTCAAGGCCGTCCGCCAGACACAGCCAGCGAATCGCAGCGTATACATTGGGGTACACCTGCATGACCGTGATCAGCTCGCCCATGTGCGAGTAGCTGACCTCGTTCATCACAACCTGCACGCCGTACCGGTGGCAGACCTCCGCCACCTTGCGGATCCAACTCAGGGCTTCGGAGGACCCCTTGAAGTCAACAATGATTGGCAGCCCCGCCGCCCCCACTGCCTCCACCATATGCTCGAAGACGAGGGTTTCGGGACTCCAACCCTGCGGCCCGGGCGCAAAACGAATCGCCACACAACCGCCATCGACGCAGGCCTGCAGGTCCTCCCGCCAGTTAAGGAAATACCGGGGATCTAGCGTGCCCACACCCAGCAAACGGGGATGTTTCGCAGTGATTTCCAGGGTTTCAGCCACGGCTTCCGGGTTGACCTGGTTGACCAGACCGCGCCGCGATGTTGTCAGAGTCAGCGTCGTGTCATGCTCCCCAGTCTGACGCAGCAGTGCCTCCAATGTCGTATCCGGTTCAGGAATACGATTGACGCTGAATTCAGAAATAAAGTCGATAGCGTACATGTTTGGTCCTTTCAACCGCTTTGGATTGTGGCTTGCGGCCAGAAATCTGTGTCACGACAGGCCGCCACCCTCTGGATAGACCTGGATGCCTGCTGCTACTGGCTGCTCTCTTCTATTGCTATTTCAAATGCTTGCACAAGCCCGTCAATGTGTTCATTCTCCATCGGCAGGGAGAGCGCATTCATCGAAAGCCCCTGGCTCAGGAAGTAACCTTGATTAAGTAAAGAGAGGAAAACGCGATGGGCCATTGCGCCGTCGTTGCCGGCCATGCTTCGGTAATCTACCAGCGGCTCATCCGTGAAATAAACGCTGAACAGAGAGCCTAACACCACCGCCTGCAATGGAGTACTGACGCGTGCGCTAAGGTCCTCCAGGCCCGCACGCAACCGTTCACCAAGTCCGTTCAAGTGCTCGAAAGCGCCTGGCGTCAACTGCTGTAGAGTGGCAAGACCCGCCGCCATCACCACCGCATGCGCGCTGAAAGTGCCGCTCTGGAAGAACCCGGTCGGCTCACCGCTGCTGTCAAACAGATTCATGATGTCGGCGCGGCCGCCAAACGCGCCCACCGGGAACCCGCCTCCCACCAACTTGCCGAACGTCGTCAGGTCCGGGCTGATGCCGTAATACGCCTGGGCTCCGCCGCGGGCGACGCGAAATGCCACCACTTCGTCGAGGATCAGCAGCACATCGTTTTCCTCGGTCACCCGGCGCACAGCCTGTATGTACTTCTGGCGGACCGGCAAGATTCCCGTTTTGGGGTCGAGAATCACACAGGCCAACTCGTCGCGGTGGCGGCGAACCAGCTTCTCCAACGCCTCCTCATTGTTGAAGGGCAAAACGATCACCTCTGAGGGCGCATTGGGAGACATGCCGCCTGCGGTCGGCACCGAATAAGGTTCGTCGGCAGGGCCTGCCTTGTCAACCGGCGGCCCAACGCTTACCTCTACCAGGTCATGGCTGCCGTGGTACCCGCCCTCCAACTTGGCAATCTTAGGCCGGCCGCTAAACCCTCGTGCCAGCCGGATCGCGTGCAAGGATGCCTCCGTCCCAGAGTTGCAGAAGCGGACTTTTTCCAGCGAGGCCACGCGGCTGCACAACTCCTCCGCCAGCGCCCCTTCGGCACCAGTCGGCGCGCCCAGTGCAATCCCTCTGGTGAGCTGTGCCTCGACCGCCACATGTACGGCGGCGTTATTGTGTCCCAAAATCTGCCCGGTATGGTGGTTGGCAAAATCGACCCGCCGCCGTTCGTCAATGTCATAGAGATAGCAGCCCTCACCCCGCTGCATAGTTAGAGGATAAGGGGCGTAATAATAGGCTCCTTTTGCGCCGCCCGGCATCGACTTACGGTCTTTCTCGAACTGCTCGCGCGAGCTTGGACTCTCACTGGCATAGGTCGTCTCTATTGCCTTTGCAGTCTCACCCATTGTCTATTCCCCGCTCTTTCTGAGATTTTCCCGTTCAGATCTTCGACTAGGTCTGTCGAACAAGCAGCTTCAGTCACTCAACGTTCCATCCCCGTCGAACCTATTCAAACCAGTAACTGTATAGCTGCGCGTTCGTTATGTTAAAGCGCAACCGGATCTGCCCCTTGGCCGGGTTTGGCATCACGCTGCGCTCACGCCACACAACCGGTTTGCGCACGCTATCGACACGCACCCCGGTGGCGTCCTGGCTACCGTAGCCCAGCAGCGGCCGGCCGTCGGCCTCGAGTACTTCAACGGTGATAACGCCCTCGTCCGCGACCGCATTGAGAAAGAGCCGTGACCCATCCCAGTCGAAAGGCTCCGTTACTACCGAGCCGCCCTCTTCTACGCCATCCATCGAGACAAATCCGTCCCGCCGCAATGTGGCCAGACAGATTGCCGCGTGATCCGGATCCCATTTAGGTGGAAGGCGCCGGAACTTGACGCCCGTGTAGTAGAACCAAAGCTCGTCATCGCGTAAGACCGGTGAGGACGGTCCCAGCATCTGCAGCGTGTCGTATGCACCGGCTCCCACAGGCGATGAGTCGATAAATGGCTCGCGGCCTCCCTGCCGCAGCCAGGTGTACATATTGCGGCTGCTGGCCAACTGAACATGATGGAAGCCGTCGTGATTTTTGCCGTCCACAGAGCGTCCTACGTGGTGAAACATTGAGGCAAAGCCGATATAGCGGCTCTCATATCTGGAAACGCTGAAATTATAGACATCTACGCCGTGCTCTTCCGGGTGGTTGGCAACGGTTTGCTGCAGCGCCGGATTGGCGAGCCGCCTTGCGATCACCTCGCGCGCCAACTCCTGGTCCTCATCATCGGCCTGAAAGACCAGTTCAGGTTCGCTCCAATTTCGAAAGTCCACGCTTGTGGTCAGTGCGTGCGAACGTCCGTGGTCGCCCCGTACTTTGACGGTAGCAATGAAGCGGTGGTTGGCCGCGTCAAAGCTGAAATTCGGCTCATCGCCTGAGAGGATAGCGGGCGCGTCATCCCGCCTCCAGACAATGCCGTCAGGCGACACGGCAAAGACAACCGAATGATCGGGAACCATGATAAAGCTGATAGCCTTAAAGCGGCGCGACGGGTCTGGGTCGCGGGCATCGTAGACCACGCCCAGCACTTCCGAGGTACGCTTTTCATCGATGGGGATGGCGACGTGGTTGTTGTCGAGCGATCCCTGGTATTCGAACTGCCCCACGTTTGGTTGGTACCAGTGAAGCCCATCGCGGCTCTCGTGGTAGGAGGAACGCCCATTGTCCGCGTCCATCTTGGCCCCGATTGTCCAGAACTTCCAAAGTTCGGCCTCTGCATCCCATACCGGTGCTGTCCGTGTTTGCGGTCGGTAGGCAGGGCCGTCGTCGCGGCCGGCGCGCAGGGCCATAAATGGATCTGAGCGGATGACCGCGCCCTTCTTGTTTGGCTGATGCATGGTCATTTCCAGGCCGTCGACACTGGCAATGTCGCTATCGTCAAGAAATAGCTGTCTCTCCAGGCGGGCGAACTTACGATTCGACTCAGATGCCATTCCGCTTCTCCTCTATGCAAGCCAGTAACTGTACAATCGTGCGTTTCGTAACCAGATTCGCAGCTGTATCGGACCGGCAGAAACTGCCGGCAGACGTTCTTCACTGCCCCACCTTACTACCTGGCACACGCCATCCGCCGTCACGGGGATAGAGTTGTGCCTCTCAAACCCTGCCAACGGCTGGCCCACCGCGTCGAGAAGCTCGCAGCCGATCTCACCCTCTGCAGCGTCGGCGTTCAAATAAAGCTGCTCACCTTGCCAGCGAAAAGGAACGGTAGTAACCGAGCCGCTGTCTGCATCGGCATCCAGCGAAACAAAGCCATCCCGCCGCAGGGTTGCCAGACATATCGCGGCCCGCTCCGGGCTGGCCTTTTGCGGTTGCCAGCGATGTCGGATGCCGGAATAGTAGAACCACAGTTGGTCACCGCGCACAACCGGGAAGGACGGCCCCAGAATCTGCATCGTGTCATACGCGCCGCCCCCGAGGGGCGAAGGACCGATGAAGGGCGCCCGCTCGCCAAGTCGACGCCAACTGCGCATGTCCCGGCTGCACGCCAATTGGACGTGATGAAAGCCGTCATGGTTGCGGTCATTCCAAGCGCGGCCGGTATGGTAAAACATCGAGGCAAAGCCGATGTAGCGGCTTTCGTAGCGGGAGATGGCGAAGTTGTAGACGTCAACCGCATGCTCCTCCGGGTGGTTGAAAACCGGCTGTTGCAACGATGGGTCGGCCAGACGGTCGGCGATAATCCGGCGGGCCTGCTCCTGGTCCTCCTCGTCAGCATGGAATACCAGTTCCGGCTCACTCCAATTTTCGAAATCCTCGCTGACCGACAGCGCATGGGAACGACCAAACGGACCCGGAACCTTTACAGTCGTCATAAAGAGGTGATTGCGTTCATCGAAGCTGAAATTGGGCTCGTCGCCCGAGGCAATCGGTGGGATGTCCACCCGCGTCCAGCGGATGCCGTCAGGCGACGTGGCGAACAGGACGGCCAGCTCCGGCGCCATAGTGAAGCTCATTGCTTTGTACCGCCGGCCAGGGTCCGGGTCGCCCTTGTCATAGACCGCTCCCAGAATCTCAGCTGTACTGCCATCGCCCATGGGAATATAGACGAGATTGTTCTCGCAAGTGCCAAGGTATTCAGCTTGGCGCAAAATGGGCTGAGTCCAGTGGAGTCCGTCGCGGCTTTCGTGGTAGCCTGATAACCCTGCGATACCGTGCAACTCTTCGGGCGTGATACAGATGGTCCACAGCTTCCACACCTGTGCCTCCGGATCCCACGCCGGCGCGCACCGGATCTCCGGGTTTCCGCCAAGGGCAGGCTCGCGCCTGATCACCGCGCCGCGCTTCTGCGGCTGATGGAACACGCGACGCAGTCCGTCCAAGCGCGCGATGTCGTCATCATCCAGGAAGAGTTGCCGTTCTCCCGCTGAAAACTGCCTGTCCTTATCGCCGGTCATCCCTCAATTCCATGCGAAATTATGACGTTTTCTAAGAAGGAGAAATGGTCTGATGTGCGAGTCCTTCGAATTGGCAGACCAAGTCCGGAGTGGGGCTAGTCCAGATACTGGCGCGGGTCGAAGGCATCGCGTAGGGCGTCGCCGAAAAAATTCATCGACAATACCGCAAAAGCAATCGCGGTTGCTGAAGGAAGCCAGCGCCAGGGCATGTTCTCCAATATCGGCAGTTGCAGGGCGGTCGTCAAGGTCTGCCCCCAACTTGGCGTCGGTTGCTGTACGCCCAGGCCGAGGAAACTCAGACTTGACTCCGTCAGAATAGCGCCTGCCAGCCCCAATGTCGCGGCTACAACCACTGGCCCGACAACATTGGGCAGAATGTGGCGAAAGATGATCCGCCGTGTCGGGACACCGACCGCAACTGCAGCTATAACGAAGTCCTGCCCGCGCAGACTGAGAAATTGGCCGCGTATAAGTCGCGTCATGCCAGGCCAGCCAAATATGCCGATAATCACCATGATATTGAAGATATTGGGGGGCAGCACCGCCGCCACCGTGATGATCAGCAGAAAGGTGGGGAAACACATAATGATATCGGTGAAGCGCATAATGAGGTTGTCGATCTGGCCGCCCGCATAGCCGGAGATGCTGCCTAGAATGAGCGCGATCGAGGTATAGATGCCCACTGCGACAAGCCCGACCGAAAGCGAAACGCGTGCCCCAAAGACCAGGCGGGCCCAAACGTCCCGTCCGATGGCGTCCGTGCCCAGGATGTGCTCGGCGCTGGGCGGCTTGTTCTTCAACTTCAGGTCCATTGCCGCCGGGTCGACTCCGGCCAACAGGGGCGCGAAGATCGCCGCGAACACCAGCAACGCCAGCATGACGAGCCCGATCATCCCCAGTTTGTGCCGGAACAGACGGCGCCAGAATCGCTGCTGAACCGAGTCCCTGCGGGGCGCATCCAAGGTATCAACAAGCTCAGAGGTGGACATTGCCCGCTCTTTCCGTTCCTGATCCCGCCTGCCCGGAACAGTGACTATAGAGTACAGGGGATATCATCGGCTTCTCAGTAACTCCGCGCATCGCGGCAGGACCTCTTCTTACTCGTAGCGAATTCGCGGATCGGCGAATGCATAGGTGATGTCGGCCAGCAGGTTGCT
Source organism: Caldilineaceae bacterium (assembly GCA_965116395.1). GTDB lineage: Bacteria > Chloroflexota > Anaerolineae > Caldilineales > Caldilineaceae > Bin5. The sequence continues at coordinate 419,169 of OZ220684.1, read as the reverse complement.
CATTAAGACCACGAGCGCAACCATGAAGTTCACGCCCATGATCACCGGATAGTCGCGTGAGTAAATCGCTGTCAGGCTGTATGTTCCCATGCCTGGCCAGGCAAAAATATGCTCAATAATGACAGTGCCGCCGATTAGAAAAGGGATGTCAAGGCTTACAATCGTAATCAGAGGGATGAGCGCATTCCGCAAGGCGTGCCCCAGCAGGACAGCCTTCTCAGCAAGCCCCTTGGCACGCGCAACCGTAATGTAGTCCTGACGGATTACATCAAGCAAGCTGCTGCGCGAATAGCGCATAAAGCCGGCCATGCTTCCCAATCCCAGGACCAGTGCCGGCAGAAACATGTGGTGGAGGCGCGTCAGAATCGAAGCCTCTTCGCCATAGTTGGTGATACCGGAGGTAGGGAAGAGACTTATTTTCAAAGAAAACAGGAAGATCGCCCCGATCGCAAAAACGAAACCGGGCGTGGATATCCAGATGAAGCCAAGCAGCGTGAGCGTCTGGTCGACCCAGGTGTACTGCTTTACCGCGGAAATTATACCCAGGATGGCTCCAAATGTGATACCAAACAGAAGCGAAGTCGCCGTGAGCTGAAGCGTAGCCGGCATCCTTTGCAGGATTTCGTCGCGCACGGGCGCCCCCGATATCATCGACTTGCCCAGATTGCCCTTCCCCAACTCGCGCAACCAGATCAGGTAGCGAACCGGGGCGGGTTTATTTAGGCCGTAGTTCTCGCGCATCGACTCCAACTGTTCCGGCGTGTAGTTGACAATCGCCAGCGGCGGAATCAGCGCGTCGACAAAGTCGCCCGGCATCAGTTCGGTGAATATGAAAGTCACCAGTGTCAGTCCCAGAAGAATGGGTGCTGAGACCGCCAGGCGGCGCAAAATGTAGGTTCGCAAGGCTATTTTCTCACAACAGGAGGACAGTGCGGGAGGAGAAGAGAGGCGATTCCCCGCCTCTCTTCTCTCCGTTTACTTTCCACAAACGTGTTATCCCGTAACTGCCCAGTTGACCGCGTTGGCGTAGCCGTTGCTCCACGGATAGTAGCGGTTCCAGAGGGCGTCCTCATTGAAACCCTGTACCCTCTTGTTGACTGCCACCGGGCCGATAAACTGCAGGAAGGGCATCATCGGCAGTTCGTCGTTAAGGCGCCTTTGGATCTCTTCGTGAATCGCCATGCGCTCTTCGAGATCGACCGTGGTTGCAGTTTCTTTGAACATCTCTTGTGCCTCCGGGTCGCCCCACGGTGTTGTGCAGCGTTCCGAATCGGTGAAGAACGAGTTGTACTGCTCGGGGAATGAGAAGCCCCAACCCTGATAGTACATCTCAAAATCACAGGAACTCTGCGTCTCTGTGGCCGAAGTGCCTTCCAGGTACTGCAGCTGCGTCTCCACACCGACAGCGGCCAGGTTCTGCTGAATCGCGGCCATAATGTCCTGATGGAGGGCGTCGCTGTAGTACCAGTTGACGCGCAGCACGTTGTCCGGGTCCCATGTGCCGTCGGCTTCGGCCTCGGCAAGCAACTCTTTGGCCTTTTCGGGATTGTACTCGTACTGGTTGAGGCCGTCAGCAACCCACGGGCGCATCTCCATGTAGGAGTTGTAGGGCTGACAGAGACCGGAGTAGAGGCCCTCGCAGATACCAACGCGGTCAATGGCGTAGGCCAGGGCCTGGCGCACGCGCTTGTCTGCAAGGACTGGTGACTCGTAGTTCAGGAGGAAGACGCGAATGTAGTTGCGGTTGACCAGTTGGACATTTACGTTTTCCAGTTCCAGGGACTGCTCGTAGAAGTCCTGCGGAACGTTCCAGACATCCAATTCGCCCTTCTGCAGGGCGATAAACTGGGTATCGGCCGCGCCGAAGTTCTTAAAAATAATGCGCTCAAGTTTGGGCGTGCCACCGTAGTAATCCTCATTGCGCACCAATTCAACGAATTGGTCGCGCTCTGCGCGCACGTACTTGAACGGGCCGGAACCGATGTTCAGTTCGGGTGTGTACCAGGCCGGCGCGTGGTGCTCTACGATATCTGATGGCGCCACGCTATTGAAGATGTGCGCCGGCAGGATCTGCAGGTCAGTGGTTGCCGACAAGTGCCAGCCGACGTTTGTGTCCGTCAACTCGAAGACGACAGTGAAGTCGTCCGGCGCGTAGACGCCCGGCAACTCATCGCTTGCCCCGTCATAGTAGTCCTGCCCACCTTTGAGGGCACTGATCCAGCGGCGGGGGTTGATGTTGGTGTCCTGGTTCAAGATGAACCGGACCGTCTCGACAACATCGTTGGCCGTGACCGGTTCGCCGTCGTGCCATGTGGCGTCCTCGCGCAGTCTGAAAGTGTACACGGTGGCGTCGTCGGAAATCTCCCACTCCAATGCCAGGTCCGGGTGCGTGTCGTTGTTGCGGTCGAGGTCAAACAGGCGGCTATGCGTCAGCATGGCCGGCGTATTGCTGCTGTAGCCGTACTGGTAGGTCGGTCGGAAGGGGCTGAAAGTCCCCCAGGGAGATCCAGTGTTGAAGGTCAACGTGCCGCCGTCCTCCATGGCGGCCGATTCTTCCGCTGGCGCCGCTGTCGCTTCCGCCATAGCACCGGATTCAGCCTCGTCGCTCGGCGCAATGGCCGGCGCGCACGCGGTCAATAGTACGCCCGCGGCTGTCGTCGCCGAGAGGCGGAGGAAATCACGACGAGAAACTCTAGACTTTTTCATGGTTCTGTCTCCATCTGGTTCTTGAGGTTCGATTGAGAGGAATAACTGCCGAATAATACATGCTTCTGTACCATCCACTGGGAGTGTGTCAGCCCCTGTTCTGATGACCCGCGTCTGCCGCCTCCTTTACTAGCTTCTGTGCTAATTCAGATTCGAATTCATTGTCCTTAGTGGAAAAAAAGCTGTTAGCGCTTCATCAAGGGCAAATTTCTTCACTTTGGTTAGCTATGTTCGTTTTTGCATCAAGGCGCGATAGCGGTGCGCGAACTATCTGTCATCGCTCGCCGATACCATGAAACCCTTGACTTAAGGTGCCCGATTGTCGTGTGCAGTAATGCCCGTGTGCGTCTTTGAACTGCCTGCGAGGGCTCGATAGGGGCGCGCTTGACTCTCCTGACTGTGGCCGCAGTGTAGCACGGAGATCACCTCATGTCAATGCGCTTACAGATCACTCCATTTGCCCTGCCTGCCCGGTTATCGTCCCCGCTGCGCTGAAGAGTCGCTAAAGTCGATTTGCACTTCGCTCAACCAGATCTCTCCCGTGGGAAGGCGACTTCTGTCTACCTCATAATCAAGTTCTGCGCGTTGAGCGTGTGGACCGCCAGGCTGAGGCTGTAGCGGGACAATTTGCAAAGGGTGCAGCAGGAGGATGATATCGATGTTGATATCCTGCAGCACACTCTCAATATCGCCCCAGCCGTATTCGTCCGTCAGATCGTGGCGTGCTCCCAGGCAGAGCCACTGCTCCGGGTCCGGTGCCAGCGTGATCGTCTGCTCCGTCCAGTCCTGCGTCAATGTGAAGCACTGTGATGTCAAAACAAAGTTGATGGCCTTGTCCCCCACGCGAGACTGGCAGTGTAGCCGCAACTCTGCCCCCTGAAGGTCGACATCACCCTTGAGCCGCAAGGTAAGTCGAGCATTGCGAAAATCTCGGGGATAGCCTCCTTCGATAAAGCGGTTCCCGCCCAAGAGAGGCCCGTATCGCTCGCCCGGATTGGCTTGGGGAGCAGTGTGCAGAATGAACAGGAGATGGAGATAGCCGCCGCCTGGAGGAGCATGATTGGAGTCAATGCCCCACGGGCCGCGAGAGACTAATGCTCCGTCTTCGATGAAGGCCGGCGCCGGCTGACCGGGTCCCAACCAGGCAATCCAGCCGCCGGCTCCGTCTTCGAATGTCTCGCGGTAGGTCATTCTATTCATATCAATCCTTCCATCGTCGGTCACACGTCAATGCCAACAGCGCGTCCCGTAGCCGAAGACTCCTTGGCCGCCTCAACGATCTCCAGCAAATGCACCGAATCTTCGATCGGAGCCGGAGCCGGCGCACCACTCTGTGCAGCCGCAAAGAAATCGCGGTACAGCTCCTCCGCCATGACACCTCCGTAGCCCGGAGCATGCGGAATTGCGTAGCGTTCCCTTCGTACGCCGCCTGTATTCCAGCCCCGCGCTTCACTGGACAGCGTATAGGTTGACGTGTGCTCGACCTCGCTCCCTCCGGACGTTTCCTCCTGGGGCTCGAGTAGCGGCAAGACCGCAAACCCCTCCGTCCCACGCATACCAACGTAGAAGTCGTATGTCGCCTTGCCGCCTAGTAAGTGGTAGCCCGCCTGGAACGTGCCCATCCGGCCGCTCTCAAACTTGAGTATGAGAAATCCGGAGTCCTCGACCTTGACTTTCTCCGGGTTCAGATTTCCCACCATCGCCATCACCTCCACCACCCGCTCCTGCATCAGATATATCACAAGGTCCATGCAGTGACAGCCCAGCCAAGAAAGGATTCCGTGACCGGCCGTTTCGGGTTCAAAGAGGTAGGTGGACGTATCCCGATATCGCAGTAGGCCGTTCAGCATTTTACCCTCAATGGTCATCACATCACCGAGCGCCCCATCCATCAACGCCCTCTTCAGACTGATGGTCATAGGATGATAACGCCACTGCAGCATTGCCCCGGCCGTTACCCCTTTTCGCTTGGCAGCCTCCGCCACCCGCCGCAGATCTGCCGAACGAGTAGCCGCCGGCTTGTCGAAGAGGACCGGCAACCCTGCGCTTACGACCTTTTCCATGATGGCGGGCGCATGATCGGGCCGGGCGCACATTATCACCGCGTCAAGGTCAGTGCGTTCCAGCAAGGCGTCAACGTTGGTATACTTGCCGACCACCCGCGCCGCCTCGCCTGCCAAATCCTCTACGTCGACCAATTCCGAGGCCGCGCAGACATGTATCGAACCCACCTCGTCTAACTGATCAAGCACGCTGACGTGACCGAGTTCATGGCCGTGCGAGGAGATTGCGCCTATGACCAACTTTCTGTCTCTTGACATTGTGCCGTACCTTATTCGCGTGGAAGCGGTAATTCGATCTTCGCGCTACCCTTGGTTTGTGAGATCAGAGACGCCAGCATGATCTCCAGCGACTCCCTGCCTCTGTAGGGAGAGGAACTGCTGGGCGCATCATGCAAAACCATATTGGCCATCTCCTGGACCGCAGGGATCAGGTTTTCGCCAAAGGGATCGATGTAGCTCCGTCCTTCTGGCGGTGGTACCTGAACAGGCGTACCCTCTTTCTGCTCCGTCTTCCAGGCCGTGCAATGCTTGTCGGTGAGCCAGTAGCGACCGTTCGGTCCCTGTAAATCGTACTCGAAAAGTTGAGGTGTCAACTTGGCGCTGTTGACTATGCCGCGCACGCCATTTGCAAACTCGATGATGATGGTCGAGCCCGGATCGTATTGCGGATCCTTGCCGCCCTTGCCATCGTAGACCGGGCCGTAGTCCTCAAAGCCCTGTTCATGAGCGGCGATAACCCAGACCGGCGACGCGTTGGCGAAAAAGCAGACACCGTCGATCAGATGCGTGCCGTTGCGGAAGAGCATCGAGCGCCTGCCGCCCATGTGGGCAACGATCCGCGTCAACCCGCCAATTTCACCGTCCCAAACCGCCTTCTTCACGCCCTGATAAGTGGGAATCCAGCTGCGCGTGTGGTCCACCGACATCTTTGTTCCATTGGCTTCGATTGTTTCGATGATGCGGTCGGCATCCTTGATCGTTGTAGTCAGTGGCTTCTCGCAAATGACGCCGCGGATGCCGGCGTTCGAGGCGTCGCATACCGGGTTGGCGTGTAAGTGGTCCGGCGTCGCCACAGAGACTACGTCCAATCGTTCCTTCTCGAACATCTCATGATAGTCGGTGTACTGCCTGATGCTGCCAGGGGGAAGTTCGGCCCTCTCAAAGAAGCGCGGAAATACGTCGGGATTGAGGTCGCAAATAGCCACCAGCTCGTACTCTGGCGCACGCGCATAGGCATACCCGTGAGAACCGCCCAGTCCGCCGCCGATGACGGCCGCGCGCAGCTTTTCTTCAGCCATGTTAACTCCTTGTCGTACTGTGACTTTTCATGTCGCCGGAACTCTCCGGCTTTGGTGTTCAGGCGTTTGGCAGCAAGCGGCGTGGAAGTAGTTCTACCGTTGTCGCCCGACCGCCTGCGTACAGTCTCTAGATAGATAAACGCCGGTCAGATCGAGCGTTTCGAGCGGGGATTAAGGGCGTCGTTCAGACCGTCGCCCAGGAAGTTTATGCCCAGCGTGACGATCGCCAGGGTCAATGACGGCACAGCCACCAGCCAGGGGCGATAAGACCAGCTGCCGATGTTGGAAGCGATCATATTTCCCCAGCTGGCCTGCGGCGGCAGAACACCGATGCCCAGATAGCTTAGTGAAGATTCCAACACCATCGCGCTGGAAAAACTGAAGGTAAGAGTGACGATTACGGGACCAATCGCATTGGGCAAGAGGTGCCGCAGCGCTATCTTGACTTCCGACACGCCCACTGACTTGGCCGCTTCGATGTACTGTTCTTCACGCAGAGAGAAGATCTGGCCCCGAATCAGTCGGGCGTAGCCCGGCCACGACACAAATGCCAAGCCCCCGAACACGACCAGCAGATCGAGCCACGTCGTGTCCGCGAACAAGGGGAACCCATTGCTTTCGTAGATTTCTTTTGCCCACGAAACGATCGGCTGCTTGATAGAGACCGCGATCAAAGCCGCCAACAGCAGACCGGGCACCGACATCACAACGTCGATGACGCGACCCGTGATGCTGTCGGCCAGCGCGCCTCCATAGCCTGCCACTGCACCGAGCATAACTCCGATTATCACGCTGATGACGGTAGTGAAAATTGCGACCAAAGTGGCGGTACGGGCTCCCCATATCACCCGGCTGAAAAGATCTCTGCCTATCTCATCGGTTCCCAGCCAATGGTCGGCACTGGGCATCTTTGCGACGTTCATAAGATCCTGCTCGGTATAAGAATAGGGCGCAATGTAAGGTCCAAACAGGGCCGCCACCAGTAGGAGGGTTGTAATGACCAGCCCGATGATCGAGAGCCGATTCGCGAGCAGCCGGCTTACCGCATCCTGCCAAAGCGATCGAGCTTTCAATGCATCCTCGGCGATCAGTTCCTCGCTCAGATTATTGGCCGAACTCTGGTCGCTGCTTTCGCTCATTTACTGACTTCCCTGACAAAAATTATCTTACAGTAATTCCGCACGGCTACGCTCCAGACAGTGCGCCGCCTAGAGCTGCGGCGGGGGCTCAGCTCACTCAAACTTGATGCGCGGATCCAGGAACGGGTAGATCAGATCGACGAGCAAGTTGGTTAGAATGATCATGACGGCGCTAACCATGGTGACACCCATGATCACTGGGTAATCAAAACCGCGAAAGGCTGACTCCGCTACTCCGCCGAATCCGGGAATGGCAAAGATGCTGTCCAGGAAAATACTACCTACAATTAATCCCTCGGCGATGAAGCCCAAGGTGGTGACCACCGGAATCAGGGCGTTGCGCAAGATGTGGCGAATGATAATGCGCCACATCTCCAGGCCCTTCATCTTGGCTGTGCGTACGTAATCCATGGAGAATACTTCAAGAACCGCGGCGCGGGTCTGGCGTACAACGACCGGCAAGGGTCCCAGAGCAAGAATACACACCGGCAGAATTACTTTGGTCTGAAATAAGCCGTCCCAACCGCGCGGTACATTCATGATATCCAGCACCAGGACAAAGAGGACCAGCAGCAAGGGCGCCAGCACAAAGACCGGCACCGTTCGAAAACCAAGCGTGCCGCCCACGATCGTATAGTCAATCCATGTATTTTGCTTGAGGGCTGCCAGACAACCCAGTGGAATGCCCAACAGTGTTGTTACTACTGCACCTGCCAGACCCAATTGGAAGGAGATTGGGAAGGTCTTGACGATCATGCGCAGCACGTTGCGTTGCCCGTTGATCGAAATACCCAGGTCGCCTTGCATCAAACGCCCAATCCAGCGCGTGAACTGCACGCCGTAGGAGTCGTTGAGGCCGTACTGCTCGCGGATCTTTTCAATTACATCGTCTCTGGCCAGCGTGTCCAGCGTACCCTCAAATTGGGCCATCATCATCGCCACCGGGTCAAACGGGCTGAGCACGGTTAGCGTGAAGGTAATGATGAGGACTGCAATAAAAGTCGGGATCGCAATCGCCAGGCGCTTCATTGCATATTTGAACATTTCAACGGTCCTTGGAGACGCGCCGGAGAAGTGAGAGACGAGGAGTGGGGAGAGTTTTTCACCCCCCCACTCCTCACTGTTCGGTCTAGTGTTCCGCTACATAGATATCGAGCAGCGTCGACCAGTTGTTGTCGACGTTGGCGTCGAAGTTCTTGACATAGGGCTGCACGACGTACTCGTACAGATCCCAGATCATCGGCAGGAAGTAGTAGTGGCCGAGGAGCCGCTGTTCGGCCGCCGATACCTTTTCACAGTATTCCGCGCTTGCCGGATCGAGCGACGAAAGCTCGGCCATCATCGCGCCCAGCTCTTCATCGTCCAGGCCAACCTCATGTGGCACCGCGTAATACTTCCACAACCCGTTGATCATCGCCGCAGGGTCGGGGATAGTTGCACCCCAGCTGTTGCGCTGTACATTGACCAAGTCGACGTCCTGGCCCCAGGCATCACCCCAACCCGGCCGGATCTCCACATCGGTGATCCCCAGAACGTTTTTCCACTGCTCAGCCATAATCTCTGCCGTGCGCAGATAATTGGGCGACGAACCACCGCTGGATATGCGAATCTTGGGCAGGCCTTCCGGTCCGCCATATTTGGATGCCGCCAATTCCTGCTTTGCCAGTTCCGGATCAAAGCCGAAATCGGGCCAGTTGTCGGCGACAAAACAGGGCAGTTCGGGCGTCAGATGGGTCTTCATGATGCGCTCGTTACGAGAACCCTCGTAGGCCGCGCCTATGGCCAGGTCCCAGTCCACCGCATGCAGCAAGGCACGCCGCACGTTGATGTCATCCATGGGCGGCTTGCTGGTGTGGAGAGCGAAGTAGAAGTTGGTGGCGTAGGGAATGAGCACGAACAGGTCGGGGTTTTCCGCGCGCAGCGGCTCTCGAATGTTGGTGAACCAGTGCGCGACGTCGGCCTCACCGTTCTGCCACATTATGTAGGTGATGTTCTCATCGTTGGACCATTGGGCTTCAATGCGCTCGATGAAGGGCTTCGTGTCACCCCACCAGCCGGGGTTTTGCACGACGACATAATCGCGGGCATCCAGGTCCCACACCTCGATCTGGAACGGGCCGTTCACACGCGTGTTGGCATCGGCCGCGAATTCATCTGCGTTCACGTCCTCCATCTTGACGAAGCCGGTGTTGTAGTGTGCCATGCTGGCTATGAATGTCGGGTTTGACGATTCCAGCGTGATCTGCAGCGTCTTGTCGTCAATAGCGGTCAGCCCCGAGATCGTATCGGCTTCACCGTCGATCACAGCCTGGGCGCCCGCGACAGTGCCAAGCCGCAAGAAAGTCCAGCAGGAAATGCAGTTCGGGCTGATAGCCCAAGACCAGTAGTCTATAGCCTCCTGGGCCACGACAGGCGAGCCGTCGGACCAGGCAGCATCCGGGTGGATATGGATTGTATAGACCGTGTTATCGTCGTTGACTTCCCAGTCGGTGGCCAGCCAGGGTTGCAAGTTGTGGTTGCGATCGCGCAGGAAAAACGGCATCCACATATGTGAGATCCAAGGGCGGCCAAAACCACTCTCCGAAGCCGGGTTCAGGCGGCTGAGATCTCGCGTCACGTAACGGATGACCTGCTCTTCGGCTGCATCGTCCGGAAGGGGACGACCTGCCATCTCTTCGCCTTCATCTGCCATGGCCGCGCCGCTGGAATCCGCCGGAGCAACAGGTGCTGCGCAAGCAGACAGCACCATGCCGAGGATCACCAGCAGTGCAATTGCATGGAACAATCGGGTTCTACTTTTCATGGGTTTCAATCTCCGTCTTGGTCATTCGATGCGCCTCTGCACCAGAGACGCGTTTGTTGATGGTAAAACTACAAAGAAGGGAGCTAGGTGGGCTGAGAATCGAAGCGACTTCTCGACTCTCAACCCTTACCTAATTACTCCTCAGCGACATAAATGTCCAGCAACGTGGCCCAGTTGTTATCCACGTTTGTGCTGAAGTTCTTGATGCGCGGCTTGACGCTGTAGCCGTACGGATCCCAAATCATAGGAATGATTGGGTAGTGGCCCAGCATGCGCGCTTCCGTCTCTTGCACCTTAACACAGAATTCAGGATCGTCACGCGACATGGACTTGAGCCCCTCAATCATCTCGGCTAGCTCAGTGTCGTCTGCCATGCTGCCCGCTGCGGCAGGGTTGCCGTAATTGGCCCAGTGGCCGGAAAGGAAATTCGGCGGATCGGGCAGGATGGCGCCCAGACTCTGCCGGCGGACGTTGACCAACTCGGCGTCCTGGCCCCACACATCCATCCCGCCGGGACGAACTTCCACGTTGGTGATGCCCAGGTTGTTCTTCCACTGCTCAACCATGATCTCAGCTGTGCGGATATAGTTGGGCGACTGGCCACCGGTAGTGATGCGGATCGTGGGCAGATTTTCCGGCCCACCGTACTTTGAGTCGGCCAGCTCTTGTCTGGCCAGCTCAGGGTCGAATCCGAAGTCAGGCCAGTTGCCTTCCTTGTAGCACTGAAGCTCTGGTGTCAGCAGCGTCGACATGAAGCGGTCGTCGCGGGTTCCTTCCCAGGCCGCCGAGATAGCCGGCTGCCAGTCCACTGCATGAACCAACGCGCGCCGCACATTGAGATCGTCGATCGGCTCGACGCCGGCCCAGAATGTATAGAACAGGTTGGTGGCGTAAGGAATCACCGTAAACGTCCCCTCCTCCAACTGCTCGCGCACATTGGTCAGGAAGAAGGCGATATCAATCTCATCGTTCTGCCACATGATGAACGAAATGTTCTCGTAAGCCGACGGCGTGGCGATGATTCGCTCGATGAAGGGCTTCTTGTCACCCCACCAGTTCGGATTCTGCACTATCTCAAACTTCTGCTCGTCTACGTCCCAATCTTGCAGCATGAAGGGCCCGTTCACCCGAGTCTCGGCCGTCGCCGAAAAGTCATCGCCGGAAATGTCCTCGACCTTGACAAAGCCCGTGTCAAACAGAGCGACGCGTTGCGGGAACAGAGGGTCTGACGTGATCAGGCGAACTTCCACCGTCTTGTCGTCCACCGCCACGATGCCGCCCACTTCGTCCGCCTCACCATCGATCACCGCTTGCGCGCCGTCGATCAAGTCAAAACCGGTGAAGCGGGAAAGATAGCAGCCGATGCACTTGTCGGGATGAAGACCGTATTCCCAATAGGCTTTGGCCTCGTGCGCCGTTACCGGAGAACCGTCGTTCCAGACTGCGTCAGGATGGATATGAATCGTGTAAACCGTCATGTCCTCGTTGGCGTCGATGCCCGTAGCCAACCAGGGTGACAAGTTATGTTCCGCATCGCGGATGAAAAAGGGCATAAACATGTGGGCGATGATGAAACGTCCGAACCCACCCTCTGCCGCTGGATTCAGACGGCCGAATCCACGCGCCACATAGCGGATCACCTGCTCTTCAGCAGCGTCATCCGGCAACGGTCGGCCCATCATCTCGCCCTCATCGGCCATGGCCGCGCCAGAATCGGAGGGAGCCGGGGCTGCCGGAGCCGCGCACGCGCCCAGAACAACCGAAAGCAAGAGAAGTGCAGAAATTGCGAATCGGAGATGCAGTTGTCTCATGTGTGTCCCCTTATGAAGTTGATGGATCTTTGGTTGATTTCGCCCCCATCGGGGGCAACGGTGGACTGGACAGAATTGACTTGTGCAAGCCGTCTGTCACTCTGAACTGTGCTTTCCCAAGAGATTGGGTATTGGGACGAAAATCAGATCCGGCAAAGGGCGACCGCCTGTGAAGATTCGCGCTGCTGCGCGGGTGACATTGTTGGCGACCCTTATTAGCGCCGAAACTATGCCAAATTATTACTGTTTTGTCAAGGCTGGACAGCCGCCGCGCGCAGCTCAATTAGTGGCGGCGCCGAAACGCGTCGGCTTGAACGACAGTAGTCTCCAGGTAGGCGTCCGTATCCTCCTCTGTAAATCGGTCCGGTGAAAAGGAGGAGATATCAACGCTCGGCGTTTCGCCGGCTGCCAGTTCCGCCAGCAGTAGGCCGGCCACAGGACTATAGGCAAGACCGCCCGAGTGGAAGGCGGCTCCCACCACCAGACCCGGCAGTTGAGGCAGAGTCCCCAATACCGGCTCACTGTCCAGCGAAAAGGAGATAAGCCCAACCTGTTCGGTCTCCCAGCTGGTCGCGGCCAGCTTGGGAACCAGAGGCGTTAGATTCTCCGAGAGTAGACTACGAACACGCCTCGGGGCCGATAGCACCGACATGTGGAAGGCAGGATCGTCGACGCGCTCCTCCTCCCTGTCTTCGGTCTCCCCTCCGGCTAGTATGCGGAAATCAGTTGTACCCAGGCGCGCCGGGCGGATGTAGCCTCCGTAGGGGTTGGCGTTGATTGCGGGTATCGCCGCGCGTTCTTGCAATTTCGATGAAACATACCTCTGGTGAACAAAAGATTTGATCGGCAGACGCACACCGCAACGCTCCATGAAAGCTGCGGTCCATGCATGGACCGTGCAGACCACCACATCCGCCTCCAGCACCCCCATCGCCGTCTGCACGCCGGCAACGCGGCCATTCTCGACCTGCAGTCCGCTAACCCGCGCGTTCTCACGTATCTCCACGCCCAGATCGCGGCACCGCCTGGCCAGCGCGGGGACGTATTCATGCGGCTCGCTGTAGCCCCCCAAGGCGTCGTGGAGTCCAATCAGGTCGGCTTCCGGCGTCAGATCGGGCCAGCGTTGCCGCATCTGCACGGCGTCGAGGATTTCGTAGCCGAAGTCGAGGCGATCGTATAAGGGAAGCAGCTCTTCGCGCTCTGGCCAGGAAGCCGGGTCGAACAGATTCAGGCATCCGACGTTCTGGAACCGGTAGCCGTACTGTTCCAGGTCTTCGCTCAACTCCTGGTACAGGCGAAGGCTGATCATGCGCGCCAGGACGCCCGTCTCCGACCACAGCAGACCAGTGATGATCCCGCCAGCTCGGCTGCTTGAGCCGTCGCCCACTTGGCCCTTTTCCAACAGCGTGACCTTGCCAGCCTGCTTGCGCGCCAACTGGTAGGCGGCATTCAGGCCAATCGCGCCGCCGCCGATTACGACAAATCTAGGCATGTTGTTGGGCTATGCTCCTTGACACTGAGTGGCTGCTGCGGGAGGTAGTCTGTTGAAGAGCAAAGTGAGGTTACCATGATATCTTCCCCTTGCCAATGAATGTAGGTTCTTCAGGGTGCTTCCCAAAATGGGGGCGAACTTTCGCATTCCTTAAGTTACCTTTAAGCCATGTCCAGCCCGCAGGTCCGATCTCAGGCAATATGCGTGGCTGCTTTCTCCTGAACTTTATATGGGCGGTCGGCCGCAAGCGGCCACCCCTTGTGCAGGGGCTGCGCCCCCGCAACGCCCCCCTCTGGCTAGCGACCGTGTCTACTCTTTCCCAGCATCGTGTCAAGTGAAAAGTGTCTAGCCAACAGTATTCCCCCCAAAACGGTACGGTAGGGGCAGGCCTTGTGCCTGCCAAGCCCCCAAGAGTAGCCAGACAAATTCCACCTGCCTCTGAGGCACTGTACCGGGATCCGCGCGGCTTCTCGGGACAACCCCAAAGCCGAGATGCACCCGTTCTTCAGGAAATCCGCGGTGGGGATGCAGTTTGCTATTCCCTGATATGCCGCACAGCCTCCTGTTGCGGACTGCTGATCCGTTGTCGTGGGTGGTCAGCGGAGGAATCCCTTCCGAGGGACGTCAACACTTCCCTTGTGCGCCTCTCTTCAGCAGCGGAGACGTCCTGGCACAACATCGCCCCTGAGAACTCTTCCGCCCACTCTGGCAGAATCGTCAAGAAAGATACTTATTTACCTTTCACAGAATTGTAAGGTAGAGCTATTTTTCGTAAAATGTTACACAGGCACTCAGCTTCCCACTTGGGTCACCTTTCTCTCTCAAAGGTTAGGAAGAAAATTGAGCGAGTTCGTTGTTAGCTCCTCCAGGTTCAGAGTCTGGAGACGGCCGGAAGACCATCCTTTACTCAGACAGACCGACACGGCGCACCCGGCGTTTCAGGGTAAACTGTCCGACAGGTTTCCCCCTTCGATCGCAGAGGGGTTGCCCAAGGTCCTCAGCGAGAGCTCCGAGGATGCCCGCACTTGGCACTATTTCAGCCCGCTGCTCAACGACGAGCCGCAAAGGACCCGCATACTGACGCAGCTGATTCGGCAGTCATTCTTTGGCGTGGTCCCGCCTCAAGCCTTTAAGAATATCGCTGCGGCAGAAATGGAGTTTTGGCCGAAACTCCCTGCACCCCCAAGCCGACCTCAAAGGGAAGAGGATTTTGAACCAGACCTCCTGATCAAGCTGGGGCAGAGCGCAGTAATTTTCGTGGAGGCCAGGTGTCAATCCGGAATTAGCGAATTCACGAATTTCGATCGAAAACGAGACCAGGTGATCCGCCTGTTCGATGTCGGTTCCTGGTACGCCAGCCAGCATGGCTTTGATTGCATCTGTTTGCTGGTCCTGCAATACGGCGACGCCCAAATCAATGCCCGCAAAATCGTCAATCGCTATGCCGGCCAACCAGAGGCAATCCAGAACGCCCTGCCCTACCGCCAAGACTTGACAGAGGCGGACTTTAAACGGCTCGCCGCCGCCCTGGCCTTCGTTCGCTGGCCGGACCCATTGTTCTGAAGAAGTAGTTAGGAACACATCAAGGGGATTAAGATGGATCTTCGCATCGGACTAATCGGCTACGGCAGCTGGACGCGCATAGCCTACCTACCCGCCCTACACCGCGACGGCCGCGCCGAAATCGTCTCCGCCGCCGCCCCCAGCGCCGCCACCCAACAACGCATCCGCAGCGAACTCGGCTCAGATACCGCGGTCTTCGCCAACGCCGAAGACCTGCTAAACGGCCCACAGGTCGACGCCGTCTTCATCGCCGTTTCCGACGCCGCGCACGAAGAGGCGCTCTCCGCCGCGCTCGATGCCGGTGTGCCGATCTTCTATGAGCCACCCCTCGCCAGCCAGCGCCACAGGATTCGCCCAATGGTGTCCCGGCTGTTGGCGGCTCCGCAGGTGACCCACGCCGACCTCGAAATCGGCTTCATTCCCGTCTTCGTCGAGGCTGCGCGCCGCGTACGCAGCGGCCTTATCGGACAGGTGCATACCGCATCCGTTCGTCTGCAATCAAGCTGGGACGCCGACCCGGAAGCAGACCTGAGCACGCTCAACCACATCGCACCCTGGTACGTGGATACGCTCAATCGCATCCTCAGTGCAACGCCTTCCCGCGTGCTTCTCCTTGAAGGAAGCGGCCTGCCCGGACGCGCCCAGCGCCAGTGCCAGGGACTCTACGATTACGGTGGCATCTGGGGAACGATACAAGTCAATCTGGGTTGTGTTGTCGAACTGGAAACAACCGTCGAAGTAAACGGCGAAGACGGCGACCTCATCGTGGATCTGTTCTCCGGCGAACTGCGCCAGCGCACCCGCCAGCAGAGCGAATGGTCAGTAGAAACTGTCGCGGAATCCGAACCGCGCGCCGGCTGGCCCGGCATGAACGAATGTGTCGCTACATTCCTCGACGCCGTCGTCGGCGAGCCGCTGACTGAAACGGAATCTACCAACGCTGAAGTCGCGAGACTCAGAGAGGCCCTTGGCGCCGGACCACTACCCGCGGACGCCCCGTCCGTCGCCCAACTTCACATGTTCGGACTGGCAGCCGAAACGTCAAAGGACAGAGGTGGCTGGGCTGAAATCGAGGAGATTGACGCCCTGTAAGCGGTGGCTGGTCCGCGGTTCCCTGTCGCTCACGCAGTCTTGTGAACCGGAAACACATCAGAGGCAATCTTCTCCATCTGATCCTGAATTGCACCTGCCGTCGGCGTGGTGTTGAAGTCAAATAACATGTGCTCGACACCCGCTTCGGCGTAGCGTCCGATGCGGTCGCTGATTTCGGACATCGACCCTCCGAGAATCGACACCTCCGGGTCCGCCTGATCACCCAGTTCGGTGCGGGCATGGAAAATGACCGTGCGCGGCTCTCCGTTCGCCCACGCGCGCAGCTTCGCCACCCCCGCGGCAACCTCCTCTGGTTCAATCTGTATGGGATGCCAGCCGCTTGCCTTCGTCGCGGCCCGCCGGATCGCCGCGTCGCTCAGCCCGCCTATGGTGTACGGCGGACCCCCCTTCTGCGCCGGTTTCGGCTCGAACGCGCTCTCCTCGAAACTGATCCATTCCCCCTGGAACGATGGTTCATCCTCGCTCCACAGCACCCGCATCACATCCATCCACTCGTCCATCATGCGGCCGCGCTTATTGAAGTCGGTCCGCAAATAGCGGTACTCGTCATCCATCCAACCAACGCCGATACCCAGGATCAAGCGACCGCCAGAGTATTGATCGACCGCGGCCGCCTGCTTGGCAGCCAGGATCGGATCCCGCTGCGGCAGCACCAGTACCGTTGTGCCAAGTGTGATCTTCTCCGTAATGGCCGCCACATAGCCCAACGTGACGAATGTCTCGATCAGGCAGAAGTCGCTAAACCGCTGGTGTACGAGCACATGATCGGCGGCCCACAGCGAATCGTAACCGGCCTGCTCTGCCGCCTGCGCCACCTGATGGACCGCCTGCGGCGATTTCGCCGGTCCGTGGCTTGGTAGAAAGACACCAAATTTCATCGTGGACCTCCCAGTTGTCGCTGGTTCTCTTCAATAATATTGGCAGTGTAGATCGTTCTTGCTGACGCCGTGAGAGTCGCAGTGTGCTGGCTCATCAAAAACTTCCGGGAACAGGGATCCCCTGAATGGCCAATTCGTGTTCCGGCTTCAGCAAAAATACGTGGGCGTCGCCGGTACGCTTCGCCTCCGCCAGGAGATAGTCGAAACAGGCAGTGCGTACGTCATCAAGATCGGGATCGTAGAAACGGTTACGCAACTCGTGCGGGTCGTTCTCCAAATCGTACAGCTCGCACAGATCGGTCAGGTTCCACACCAGCTTCCAGCGCCCATCGGTCACCATGCGAGAGGAGTAGTGTCCCCAAGGGTCGCCGTGATACTGCGCGTAATGCATGCTGCGCGGCCACGTCTCCTCCCCCTCGGCTAGGGGCAAAAGAGTCTGCCCATGAAGGCTCCGCCCCGACAAGCTGTCCTGCTCCGTACCCGTCATCAAGTGCAGACAGGTTGCCGTCACGTCCATCAAGTGAACAAAGGCACTGCTGCGTGTTGCCTCCCGCGCCCCCGGCCTCTTGAGAAGCATGGGAATACGGTAGGTTTCATCATACATATACGCGCCCTTATTCATCAGCCCATGCGACCCGGCCATGTCGCCATGATCCGCCGTGAAAATGATGGCCGTGTCGTCGTAAAGGCCCTGCTGCTTGAGCGTAGCAACGACCTCGCCGACCATCTCGTCGATCAGCTCAATGTAGGAGAAGCAGCACGCCAGTAACTCCTTCAGCTCCTGGTCCTGTTCCTCGGAGGATAGGCCACCGGCCTGCGCCTCGTACAACAGGCGTATCTTCCTCTGGTTGATCGGCTTCCCATCAAAGGTGTCATAACGATTGCCCCACATTTCAATGTCGTCCGGATCGTAGCGAATGCCCCATTCTTCCGGCACCATCCACGGAAAGTGAGGACCGGGAAAGGAACAAGTAGCGAAAAACGGCTTGCTCGTGTCGCGCGTCTGCAGAAATTCCTGCGTGTATCGCGCCGCCAACACATCGGGATGCCCCGCCATTTCCACGTCCAACGTGCCCGCTGTGCCGCGCCCCACGCTTTGAACCAAGGGGGCGATTCGCGTGTTCGGGTGCCAGTGCGAGCTGTCCAAAAAGACGGGCCCGCCTTCATAAGGCTCCGGATGCGTGTGGTGGAAACGGGAGTCGAACAGGTCCTGCGCCGGTCCGATGTGCCACTTGCCAAACCAGCCTGACTCATATTCGCCCTCATCATCCACCCAGTCCTGCAGCATCGTCACGTCCGGCCGCATATGTTCACAGTAGGAATAATGCTGGGTGGAGTTGTTGAACATGTGGTGGCCGTGAGGATAGAGGCCGGTAAGCAGGCTGGCGCGGGCAGGTGAGCAAAGAGCTAACGGCGTATAGGCCCGTTCGAATAGACAGGAATCCCCGGCCAGTTCCGTGATGTTCGGGGTTCGCACCAGCGTCTCCTGGTAACAGGTCAACAGATCAATCCGCAGCTGGTCACAGAGGAAGATCAGGACGTTGGGTTTACTCGCGTTTGCCATACAGATTGCCTTTCACGTATTCATTGTCTGGCTAGCACAGGCGGTCACCCGTGAAGCAATGACGGCTGTGTTGGAATTTGCTCTCTGTTGGAATCAGAGGCCGGCGGCTCCCTGTGCCGCAAATTCGACTTGCGGCAGCAGCAGCCGCAACTGCGCGTCGTCCGTGCGCTGCGCCTCCGCCATCAAATAATCGAAGCATCTGGCGCGCACATCCGCATATTCAGAATCGTAAAAACAGTTGCTTAGCTCGTGGGGGTCGTTTTCCAGATCATACAGCTCGCACAGATCCGTCAGATTCCACACCAGCTTCCAGCGCCCGTCTGTCACCATCCGCGCCGAATAATGACCGTACCAGTCGCCGTGGTACTCGGCGTAGTGCATCGCCCGATTCCATTTTCCCTTACCCTCAACAAGGGGCAGCAGCGACTGGCCGTGCAAGGTCTGACCCATCATGCTTTCCTGTTCCGACCCCGTCATCAAGTGCAGGCAGGTCGCGGTTATATCCATTAAGTGCACAAACGCGGCGCTGCGGCTAGGTTGCGGCGTTCCCGGGTCTTTGACCAGCAGGGGAATGCGATAGATCTCGTCATACATGTACGCGCCCTTGTTCATCATGCCATGCGAACCGGCCATATCGCCATGATCCGCCGTGAAGACGATGGCTGTCTCCTCATACAGATCCAGTTCCTTGAGCGTTGCCACCACTTCGCCTACCATCTGATCGATCAGCTCCAGATAGGAGAAGCAGCAGGCCAGCAACTCCTTCAACTCCTGGTCCTTCATCTCCTGCGTCTGTCCGACTCCCCCATCAGCCAACGGGCGCGCGGCGGATTGAACGAGATCCTCCCCGCGAACGTCCTGCATCAGGCGCAGCTTTCTTTGGTTGGTCGGCTTTCCTTCGAAAGTGTCATAGCGATTCGCCCACAATCCGATGTCATCCGGGTCGTAGCGAATACCCCATTCGTCTGGGACCATCCAGGGGCTGTGCGGCCCGGGGAAGGAACAGGTCAGGAAAAAGGGCTTCGTCATGTCGCGTTTGCGTAGGAATTCCTGGGAGTAGCGGGCCGCCACAACATCCGGAAAGCCCTCCATTCCCACATCCAGCGTGCCCGCCGCGCCGCGCCCGACATTTTTTACCAGGGGCGCAATGCGCGTGTTGGGATGCCAGTGGGAACTGGTCAGGAATCCGGGGCCGCCTTCGTAAGGCTTCTGCGTATGATGGAAGCGGGAGTCAAACAGGTCTTGGGCCGGGCCGACGTGCCACTTCCCAAACCAGGCCGATTCGTAGTCGCTCTCCTCGTCGACCCAATCCTGTAGCATTCCCACGCCAGTCCGCATGTGTTCGCAGTAGGAATAGCCGGGCGTCGAATTATTGAACATGTGGTGGCTATGCGGATAGAGCCCCGTCAGCAGACTGGCGCGCGCAGGTGAGCAGATAGCGCAGGGCGTATATGCACGCTCGAAAACACAAGAGTCCTGCGCCAGTGCAGAAATATTCGGCGTGCGCACGATCGTATCGGCATAGCAGGCCAGCAGATCGATGCGCAACTGGTCACACAGAAAAACCAGAACATTGGGTTTGCTCTCGTCGGCCATGCAATTCTCCTTGCTAGCTGAAAGGGTAGAGCGCTCGCCAGCAGACCTACTTGAGGGAACTATATCTGATCTGCCTATCTTTCCCAGGGAAACGCGCAAGTTGGCCGATTGGCATAGCGAGTCATCCGGATCTGCAATCTGCTGCCGCAGCCCGGCCCTAGCCGCACCGTGAAGTTGTCGCCGTCGATGGCAGTCGTTACGCCGTCGTGGTCTACGCTCACGAATTGATGCTCGCCGTAGGCTCCCCCCTGGACGACAACAGTGCGCGACGTAAGCTGGTCAGTATTAACCAACGTCAGCGTCATCTCGTCTTCACTCAGGTTTTCGACCAGCGCGCCAACATCTTCCGGCATGCCGGCCCTCTGCCGCGTCGGATTGAAGTAGCGCACGCGACTGTGGAGAGGAAAGCCCAGCCGCTCCGTGGGCAGGCCGCCCAGCATGAGCTCGGTCAGCCGGCTCACCATAGCCGGATTGAAGCCGTTCATGTCGTCAGACATGCGCGTATCCGGCGATGTGCTGTCGGAGCGCACCTTCCCAATTCTCTCTCGCACCTCCGCCAGATCCTCCTGCAGCGCAGCGACCGGATACTCCGGGTTGTCTCCCTCCAGAAAACGTACCCACTCGTCCTCCTGCACGCGCGGCAAGTCCGCCCGGTCCATCGACCAGTAGTACACCTCAAGCGCCCCCCTGTTGAACGGCTCAGGTGTGTAGTCATACCAGCCTTCGTCCCCGTGCATGTGGGGGTAGAGCGTCTGCCCGCCCTCCGTCTTACTGTTGGCGTTGACGTTGTCGATGACGCCGCGCCACGTGTCCACATAACTTTGGTCGCCGGTCATCAGCAGCCCGTTTCCGAAGCCGTAGTGCACACGGTTCAGGAAGAACGGCCGGTGCGCTAGTTCCCCCGTCTGCGGCACCGTCACCGTAAATCCCCAGCCATAGACGCCGCCGTACCACTTGCCGTCACAGGCGCCGCCAATGGTGCCGTCCAATCCGATATTGGTGGGGACAATGCCGTCGTTTGCCGCCGTCCGTTCGCACCAGGCATCGATGTAGTCGACCAGCCAGTCCCTATACTTGGCGTCCCCGGTCTGCATGTAGGCGTTGAAGGCCAGCGTCGTCGTCGACAGATTGAGCGGGTGATCGCCGACCACGTCGTTGTACTCCTCAAAGTGGGCTACCATTTCGGCGTAGGTGCGCTCGCCATGACCAGGCTTGAAGCGCCCCTCGATTTCAAGCGAATCGCCGGCCCAGTCGAGGCCGGTCGACTTCCGCATCATCGGGCCTCGGCTGCCGTTGAACATGCTGCGTATGACGCGGTGTTCAGGGTCATAGTTGTGAGCTTGCGGATCGGTGCCCATATAGAAGCCGGCAAAGCGTTCCATTCGCTGCCGTGCCAGGTGGTTATACGGGTCCGACAACGGCTGTAGGAAGAAAACCGAAAAACCCTCACCGTTGTGCATCCAGTCAAACATGACCGGAAACTCTTTGTAGTACATGCCGTCGCGGGCAAACGGCACTTCGACAGTCTTGGCCTCAGTGTACTGGCGTAGATGGCCTTCCCAGCCCTTCTTATACAGCTCCAGAACATTATCGGGCGCCCCCAGTGCATGCAGCATGGTCCATCCCGCCAGATTCTCGGCGGCGTCATCCGGCCCGTCATCTCCGCCCCAGCGGGGAACACAAAGAAGATAGCCGCGCTCGTCAAAATAGCGGGCGTAGAACTCCTCGACGGCCGCGGTCTGGTTGCGAATCAGTTCCCACTCCAGCAGTGCCCAATAGGGAGGAGGCGTCGGCGTGTCGATCGATATTATCGGTGCGTGGTTTCTTGAAGCAGGCATGATCGGTTCTATCGTCCTCTCGTGGGTTTAGACTTGTGGCACTAGGCGGGCCACTGCCGTCAGCAACTTCTCAATCTCATCCGCCGTATTGAAGGCGGCGATGCCAATGCGCACGCCACAGATCTCCGGGCGGAACTTCACGACGATGCGATAGTCATCCAACAACCGCTCGACAAGCTGCTGGCAGCGCGCCGGCGTCCCTTCGTGTAGCTGAATTGTCGTAACACTTGATGAATTCTCCCAGGCGTCGGGACTGGCGACGCAGACTCCCTCCGCTCGCTGCAGACCGGCGCGCAACCGCTCGGTCAGCAGGCGACAGTGCTCTTCTATTCTTTCCAGGCCGATGCGCTGCACCGTCTCTACACACGCGCCGGCGCCGATTCGCAAGGCGTAATTGGGCGTCCCCAACTCGGTGAGAGCCGCGGCCGTCATCTGGCTGTGGTCAATACCCCCCTCGGCGTCTATGGGGCGAGGGAGTTGAAAAGGATTGTACCCCCGTTTGCCCTCGCCCGAAACTGCCAGAAAGCCAATCCCGGGCGGCCCCATCAGCCACTTGTGGACAGAGCCGCTGTAGAACTCGGCTCCAATTTCCTGCACATTTACCGCAAACAACCCAAGAGACTGCGCGCCGTCCACCAGCGTCTTGACCCCGCGAGCCCGCGCCATCCGCGTCGCCTCGGCTACGGGAAGGCGCCGTCCGTCGATGTTGGACACATGGCTCATCACCAACAACCGATGCGCCGGCGTCAACATTCGGTCCAGCTGTTCCAGAAAGTAGCTCGGCCCTTCGTAAACAGGGGCATACTTCCCCTCAGCGGTATTCGCCGCCGGCGCCGACGGTATGACGGTGACTTCCACTTCTCGACCTTGCGCCAGCCCCCGCGCCGCCCGATGCGTGCTTAGATGCTCGACGTCGGTCACCGCCAGCTTGTCGCCCGCCTGCCAGTCAATGCTCAAGATCGCCAGCCGCGAGGCGGTCGTCGTATTGGAGACCCACGCCACATCATCAGGAACCGCGCCAAGCATCTCTGCCACAGAGTGTCTGGCTTTTTCGGCCTCGCCGTAGAAACGAACGCCCGGCGCCTTGCCCCGTATGGCGATGATCTCCTCGTTCTCAGCCCGTAAAGCGGCCGCCATGCAGCGTTGGACCGATTGCAGAACCGGTCCAAATGTGCAGCTGTTCAGATAGATATAATTGCTCGTCAGGGGAATATCAGCGCGCAGCTGGCTGAATGAGGAGATCTCCGGCTCGTCGAGGCTCTTGTCCACTGGGTCACTCGCAAGATGAAACGTCTAAAGACTTGGCTGTGGTGAGACGGGGAAGGCCTGGCTAAGAATCTTGGTCTCGGAATGCCTACTTGGTGGGGTCCAGTGCGTCCTGAAGCCCATCCCCCATCAGCGTAAAAGCGTACATGGCCAGCGCGATCATTAACCCGGGGAAAAAGGCCAGATACCAGTGCGACTGGATCGCGCTGAGATAGTCATTGAGCATGCGCCCCCAACTGGGAAGCGGCGGGTTTATGCCAATCCCCAGAAAACTCAGGCCGGACTCGCCCAGAATCGCGCCGGGGATGCCCAACGTCACGCTGACGATAATGGGAGACATCGTGTTCGGCAACAGATGGCGGATGATTATGCGATAGTCGGGTACGCCAATACAGGTCGCAGCCAGTACATAGTCCTGTTCGCGCAAGGAGAGAAACTGACCCCGCACCAGGCGCGCAATACCCATCCAGCCGGTGACCGCGAATACAAAGAGGACGTTGCGAAAGCCCGGCCCCAAAACGCTGATGATCAGAATGCCCAGCAACAAATTGGGAACAGAGTTGATGATTTCAATGATACGAATCAGAACAAAGTCGACCGCGCCGCCGTACCAGGCCGCGGCCGCCCCATACGGGAGGCCGATGGCAAGGGCGATGAAATTGCTGATAAAGCCAATCGCCAGCGAAATACGCGCGCCGTAGATGACGCGTGTCAAAATGTCGCGACCGAAGGGGTCTGTGCCCATCGGATGTTCAAGCGAGGGGAAGAGCCACGTCTTGTCGTACTGCTGGAAGTCATAGCCCTCCGGCGCCAGCACGTTGGCAAACAGAGCGAGGAATATTAGCAGGACGACGAATGCCAGGGAAATCATGGCAAGCAGGTTGCGCGAAAATCGCCTGGCCGCGTCCCCCCACAGGTTTCGAGGCCGCGAGTTCAGGTCTAGGGCCAGAGCAGCAGCCTGCGCGGCAGCGCTTTGGCGGTCACCATTCTGCTTCGCCGAAGAGGTGGAAATGGTAAATCTCCTTCGCGCCTGTTGCGAACTTAGGCGCGTTCTACATGCCGCCGCCAACACGTATGCGCGGGTCGACCACGCCGTAAAGCAGGTCGGTGACGAGGTAGGCGATGGCAATGGCAAAGGTCCACAGCAGGATCAGCGCCATGATCACCGGGTAATCCCGATTGTAAAGGGCAAGAGTAATCTGACCGCCAATGCCCGGTATGCGGAATATCGCTTCAATGAAGAACGAACCCAGCAGCAGGTTGACCACCATCGGCCCCAGCAGTGTGATAAGTGGCAGCGACGCCGCACGAAAAGCATGGCGAAACACCACCGCCCGTTCCTGCAACCCCTTGGCCCTCGCAGTGCGAACATACTCCGCCTGCATCGCGTCCACCATGCTCGAACGCGTGAAGCGAGCCATGCCGCCGATCTGGCCAAGCGCATAGACAGCGGTGGGCAGGATCCACTGATTGGGTTCTCCCCAACCGCCGGAAGGAAGCCATTGCAAAACCACCGCGAAAATGATGATGCTCATAATGGCGATAACAAAGGGGGGAGTAACAAAGGTTGTGATTACGACAACGTTGGTGGCGTAGTCCAACCAGGTATTGGGGCGCAGCGCGGCCAGGATTCCCAGACCAATGCCGATCGGTATCCCGATCGCCATCGCCGACAGACCCAGTTGCGCAGTTGCGGGCCAGGAGCGGCTGATGAAATCCGTGACCGGCTCCCCATAGCGGAACGAGATGCCGAAGTCGCCCCGCAATGCTGCCCACATGTAACGCAAATACTGCACATAGAGCGGCTTGTCAAGGCCGTACTTCGCCATCAGCTGCTCGCGGATGTGTTCGGGGATTTCGCGGAACTCGGATGTCGTTGGCATGGCGTCGAACGGGCCACCCGGAATGGAGTGGATCATGAGAAAGATCATGATCGATACAATAAACAGGACGCCTATAATGCCAAAGAAGCGTCCCAGCACATAGCGCGCCATCCGCGCCTCCGTCTATTGAGAGGAGAGTTTCATGCAGCTGGTCATGCAAAACTCAGAGTTACGTAATGACGACGAACAAAGTGCACAGACTTGGAGGAGCGAGAATGGATTCATCACTCCCGCTCCTCCAACCTTGAATTTCTACTCTTTAACGTAGGCGCTGTCCAGGAGCATCATGTTGTAGACGCCAAGTGTGCCGTCGTCCGTGAGGGTCAGCCCTGAAACGTAGTCCTTGTACAGGACAGCCTGTACTGGGTTCATTACGAAAACGCCGATCGCGTCACGCGCCAGGATCTTGAGGGCATCGTGATAGAGATCGCAGCGCTCGGTCGACATCGCCATCGGACGGGCCGTGTCGATCAGGTTGCGGTACTCTTCGTCGGTCCAGCCGGTGAAGTAAGAGGCAGCGGGATCGTCCCACCAGTCCACGAAGTTGCTCGGGTCGATGAAGTCTGCCCCCCAGCGATTGAGCGCGACTTTCAGTTCGCCGTTGCGCATCTGGTCGACATAGTAGGCGCGCTCCACGTTCTGCGGCGTGAGCGTAACCCCCAGGTTGTCGGCCAACATACGCTGGATCGCCTCGGCCTCGCGGATGAACTCACCCTCCTTGGTGAAGATCGTCAGCTCGGGGAAGCCCTCGCCGCCGGGGTAGCCGGCCTGCGCCATCAGGTCCGCAGCCAG
This sequence comes from Caldilineaceae bacterium, assembly GCA_965116395.1. Classification (GTDB taxonomy): domain Bacteria; phylum Chloroflexota; class Anaerolineae; order Caldilineales; family Caldilineaceae; genus Bin5. The sequence continues at coordinate 393,364 of OZ220684.1, read as the reverse complement.
TTCCGGATCGTAGCTCTGGAATGCGATCAACTCGGGGTCGTCATTGCGCTCGCACGGGAAGTCCTTGGGCAGGAAGCCGTGCGCGGGAATGCAGGTGCCCCGCATAACGTTGTCACACAAGGATGTGCGGTCTACTGCGTGCGCGAACGCCTGGCGCACTAGGATGTTGTCAAACGGCGGCGTGCGCTGGTTCATGTAAATGTAGACGCCGCGGTTCATCACACTGATGTAAGCCTCTTGGCTCAGCTGCGGATCCGCCAGGACCTGCACAAGGTCATCGCCGGTCACGCCGACCCCGCCATCGATATCGCCGGCCTGATACATCTGCAGCAACGGTGCGCCGACCTCTGGGATGATCACCTGAACTCGCTGTTCAAATGTCGCCGGATAGGGTCCGGTGTAGTGCGGATTTGGCGTGAAGATCACGTTTTTGCCCCGGTTCCACTCGGCGATACGGTAGGGGCCGTTGCTCGGCGCAGTCGCCGGATCGTTGGCCCAATCGTCACCGTGCTCCTCGACCATGTGGCGGGGAACCGGCGCAGCGTGCCAGTTGATCTTAAACATATAGTAGGGAATCGGCACCGTGGTGGTGAGGGAGAAGGTGTAGTCGTCGATCTTCTTCACACCCAACTCTTCGACATCCACTTCACCCTTGTTGTAGGCTTCACCGTTTTCGAGGTCAAATAGGAACCAGGAATAAACGTTGGCCATCTCCGGGTTCAGGTAGCGGCGGAAGCTGTAAACCCAGTCATCCGCGGTCACCGGCTCGCCGTCACTCCACTTGGCGTCCTGGCGAAGGTGGAATGTCCACGTACGGCCATCCTCGGAAAGCTCCCAGCTGTCGGCCGCGGCCGGATGCCAATCGCCTTCCGGACCCATCTTGGCCAACTGCTCGATCGTCGCCTCATAGGCGAAGCCCTCGTACTCATTGCGCATCGTGTCAAAATGCTTTCCTTCAATACCGGCAGAGCGGAACACCTGCTGGTCAAGAGGCGCAGCGTCGTCAGGCAGAGTAACGCCGCCTGTGCTGACAACCTCCATCATCTCCTCTTCGGCCATCTCTGACGCCGGCGCCGCGGGCGCAACGCAGCCGGCCGCAGTCAACATGACTAGGACTGCAAACAGCGCAAATAACGGAGCGAATCTTTTCATCGTCAAAGGTCTCCTTGTTGGGGTGAGGGAATGCTGATATTCACTTGTTGCTTCTGGGGTGGAATTGGATTCCGGCGCAAGTATATCGTCAGACTCGCGAAAAAGTCAAATATTGTATAGCTTTGGTGCGCAATCTGGGGTCGTTGTGCAGACTCCGCACTAGCGGGAGGTCGATACACTCGGCCGCGGCCAAGCAAAAATAGCAATTCTGAAAATACACAGCCGCAACGGAATCGCAACCCTGAACGATGCGAGCAAGGGCGTTCCTTCTCCCCACATTGTTGTAATATGGGCGGTCGGCCGCAAGCGGCCTCCCTTGTGCAGGGGCTGCGCCCCCGCAACGCCCCCCTCTGGCTAGCCACCGTGCTTATTCTTCGCCAGCAACATGTCTAGCCAACAGTGTCTTCCACCCCAATTGCTATCTCAGGCCCCTAACGCCTGGCCCCAAGCCCTTAACCCCTAACCCCGGCAGTTCCGCGCCCCCGCAACGCCCCGCCCTGGCTAGCCACCGTGCGGGTTCTTCCCCACCGTCATGGCATGCCGACAGTGCGCCCCAACCAACCTGGCGGCTGCCAACCAAATTCGCCATCCGAAAGCCTGACCGGCGAAGGTGACGAGTTGGCCAAGAGAGACACTGAATGCGGCCGAGTAGTTACACAAACGTCATACCAAATTGCCGGGTCACGGCATTCCCCTGACGCCTGCCACCAGCCGCTCCAGGTCTTTCCCATTGTTAAAGACATGGGTAGAAACGCGAATCATGGTGCCGTCCAACTCCAGCGGAGCGACCAGCACCTTATTTTCTTTCAGGTACTCCTGAATCTCGGCCGATGTGTACCCGTTAAGACTAAAGGTAACGATGCCTGATGAATTCTCATAGTGTAGGGGCGTATGCAGCGTCAGGCCGGGTACTTCCCCAAGCGCCGATTTGACGTGGTCGGTGTAGTCGGCGATATAGGAAAACACATTCTCCCAACCGATCTCCTCCCAGAAGTCGAGCACCTTGCCAAAGCCCAACTGGTCGGCCAGATTACGCGTCCCGAACTCGAAACGTTTGGCCTCGTCCAGCAAAGTGAGGCCGCCCACGAGGTCGAAATCCTTTTGCGAATGGGAGCCGATCCAGCTTGGCTGGATCCATGGAATCCGGTCGCGGCGCACGTAGAATCCGCCCGTGCCCTGGGGCGCCATGATGTACTTGTGCCCGCTGAAAGCGTAAAAGTCGCAGGCCAGCTCGCGCATATCGACCGGAACCGCGCCATAGGCCTGCGCCCCGTCCAGCAGGACAGGCACGCCGCGATCATGCGCAATGTCGACCAGAGCTCGTGCCGGCAGCCGCTGACCGGTACGCCGGCAAACATGGCTGATCGAAACGACCCGAGTGCGGTCATCGAGCAGCCGCTCAAACTGCTCCAACATCTGCTCCTCGTCGTGCACGACCTCCAGAAAACGCAGCTCAATGCCGTAGCGCTGCACGTGGCTATACCATGTGATCCGGTTACCCGGATGCTCCTTGTCGCTCAGGATGACGTTGTCGCCCGCCTGCCAGTTGATCCCATTGGCCACGATATTGATACCAATGGTCGTATTCTCGCCCAGCACAATCTCATCACTGTCGGCGTTCATCGACTGCGCGACCTTGTCGCGCGTCGCCTCGAACCCCTCCAACATCTTTTCGTTGATCCCAGGCGCGGCCCCGCCTGCATTATGAAACTGCGCCCAGCGGTTCGTCTCCTCGATCACCGGCTCCATCTTCGGCGAAAACCCGCTGCTCTGGAAGTAGGCGTACTCGTGGGTAATGGGTGTAAGGCGGCGGATGTCGGACAGTTGCATAGTCATATTCTCTACAGTTTCCGCAATACGATAGTTTTCTCAGCAAAATGGTTTTCGGGGCCCTGTAGGTACAGCAGCAGGCGGCCATCCTCCGATTCCAACGGCTGCCGCTCCACCCCATCCACTACGACACGAACGCGGTCGCCCGGTTCATACCCTTGCACAACCAGCCCATGATAGCGGATCACGTACGCACGAATGGTAAGTTCGCCCGATTCCGGCACAAAATCCACGTCAACAAAACGCATGCTCTTGCTGTTGGCTTGGGCTACGAAAGGATGACGGGGGCCGCCACCCTCAAGTTGGATTGTACAGGATGCGCCAGGCCCCAGCTGCGGCAAGGTAAAGAAGCAATTGTTGACAATGTGCGCCAAATAACTGGCCGCTCCATCCTGTTTTTGACTCATCTCAAGGGGCAGCGAAGCGTACTCCACCTCCGGCACTGTCTCGTCCTCGTCGGCAACTGCCCCAGCTCCCAGCGCGTCCGGTCCCTCTTGCTCCGGCGCCCCTAACGGGATTGCAGTCTCTACCATCAGCTCCTCGATCGTCCGCCCCGTCGGGTTGTGGGCGTGAATCGTTCTACCGCCGTCAGCCACTCTGAACTGAACATCCTCGTAGTCCTGTACGCGCTGGTAAATCGCCCGCTGCGTCGCCTGCCACATATTGAGACGTTCGGCCCGCCTGATTCCGTAACACATCCAATCAAAAGTGCCGCGGCCGTTGTTGTAGCTGGGATCAACCGTGAAAAGGGGGTGATATTGCAGTTGGTAGACCCCGTCTGGCAGAGCAGTTTCGATGTCCTGGTCTCTGCTGTTTGGCCGTTCGTAAACTGCATCGATCATGTCAGGCGGCGGATCGTACTCATGGGTCATGTCCCAGCCCCGCAGTTGCCGGCACTCTTCAGTCGTACTGACCACGCCATGGAAGGGAAACCAGAATCCGGGACTGGCGATCGTTGGCGAGGTCATGGTCTGGTAAGTGACCACCTTGTCATCCATTAGTGGATTTGGCGTCCGGTCGCCGTATTCGGCCATCAGATGAAAATGGAAAGTGCCCAGACCGAGAAAGTGGGGCACCGTCTGGTAGAGAAAGTCCATGGCGTCGATCATCTCAGGATAGACGCTGTAGCCCCCGTGTCGTCCGCCGGTGTAAAGCCGAACACCCAGATTCTTCTCGGACTCGATCACGTGGCGGGCCAGGTTAGACCCCATCATGTACTTGGGCGGCGCCTCTTGGATGGCATCGTTGTGTAGTCCGATCTCGATAAATTCGTACTTGGAAATCTCCCGCACCCAGTCCTGGTCCATTTCCGTCGTCGTCGCCTCTGGTGAAATGTTTGCATCGAGTAGTGTGTGCGTGGCCGGAATCAGATGCTCTCCTTGGTAACGTAGCATCGCCAAGTCCAACGATTTGTCAGGATCGTGGCGGATGTTCATTACTCCGTCGTAGCTCCCGAAAGTGCGCAACCGTGTGTCCCAGTGGCCATCTTGCCCGCAGGACCAGAGTACGCTGCGCAGCTGGAAAAGCAGGGTCTCGGCCCAATTGAGGGGATTGAACCAGCGCCGTACATCTTCAGCGTTCAGATGGGCCTGCCAGATGCCCCCCATATGCTCAAAAAGCGCGTTGGCGATAAACAGGCTTTTCTGGGTCTGAACGATTCCCGCGCCTACTCGTTGCAGTGTAGCGGAGTCCCGCCCGGAAAGATCCCCGCTGACCTCCAGCAGTTCGGCCAGAACAGTGGCGTCTGTTTTCGCTTCGGCAATGCAGGTGGTGAAGCCTTTGTAGCCCGAAATGTACCACTCTTCCCACTTGGAACGATCGCCGAAGAGACTGTCGCCTCGCCACTGCCAGGCGGTGTAGCCCGGAGTCTGGGCAAGCACCAGCTTTTCCAGGCCGAGAAGTTCGGGGGGCAGATTTGTTGGCCCGGATACGCACAGAAATGAACCATCCAGGTCCAGCCAACGCTCGATTGCGTCGATGGCAGCCGGCGACAGGCTGTGGGCGCTAGGCAAGAACAGTAGAGAAATCTCCGACAGTCTTTCGGCCAGACCATCATCCCCGATGAAATCGTGTTTGAGGTTGAAGCGGTTCAGAGCGGCTGAAACAGTGCTCGGCGCCAGATAAGCGTACTGTCCTTTAAGCCAGCTCTTGTCCTGGCCCCAGGCATCCTCAAAAGTGTAGATAGCTCCGCTGCGCTGCGCCTCTTCAGCGTTGGCGCGCCGCGTGCGCTCGCTCCAGAGAATTCCGATGTTGGAAGAGAGTGCGGATCGTTGGGAAGTCACTGATAGGAGCTCCTGTCAGGGAATCGTGGCATTAGAGCGTCCGACAAATAATCCTGATTGCATCGAAGTACCGGGTGAAAGAGACTCAGTTCTGAAGCGTCATCTTGGGGTCAAGCGCGTCGCGCAGCCCGTCGCCAAGAAAGTTGATGCACAACAATGTCACGAAAAGAAACATACCAGGAATCAGAGCCAGCCACGGCGCGGAATCCATGAACTGTTGGGCGCCTATCAGCATTTGCCCCCAAGTCGGGGTCGGTGGCTGAACCCCCAATCCCAGATAGCTGAGACTCGATTCGGCGATTATAGCAAAGCCCAAGGTCAGAGTGGCGTTGACAATGACCGGAGCCAGGGTACTGGGCAAGATATGGCGGAACACGATTCGCCCGTTGGGTGCCCCCGTCATGCGCGCCGCCTCCACAAAGTCGCGCTGCTTAATCGAAAGGATCGTTCCTCTAACAATGCGCGCCAGCCCCATCCAACTGAATATAGAGAGGATCAGGATTATGCTCCACACCGACCCTCCCCCATATCGAGATAGAATGAGCAGAAGAGGCAAACTGGGAATCGAAAGCATAATGTCGGTAAGGCGCATAAGCACGCTGTCAAGATAGCCGCCGAAATACCCGGAAATCGCGCCTATCAATACACCGATCAACAGACTGACCAGCGCAACACTGAATCCGACAAATAGCGACACGCGCCCCCCCACCATTATGCGCAAGGCGACATCTCTGCCCAGCTCATCGGTTCCGAAGTAGTGCTCTGTGGACGGCGCAGTGAGACGCGAACGTAGATCGGTCTTTGACATCGAGTGGGAAGAGAACAACGGTCCTCCCGCTGAGTAAATGATAATCAGCCCGAACACAATTAGCGCCACGAGCGCAACCCGGTGACGGCGCAAACGCTGCCAGACATCCTGCCTGTAAGTACGGGTCTGGTGTTCTCGGGTCAATTCGCTTGCCATTTCAGTCTCGGGTTTCCAAGAACTTCAGGAAGCCCTCCACATTTGGGGGTTGAGCAGTTTCGCTTAAACCAAGCCAGATTCTTTCACGAGTAGACCACTCTAGGGTCAATGAAGGCGTAGAGAATATCGGCGGCCAGGTTGAAGAGGGCTACGAGAAAGGCGAAGATCAGGAAAACTGCCATTGCGATATTGAAATCATTATTGATGAGTGAATCGTAAATCAGCCGCCCCATGCCCGGCCACGAGAAGATCGTTTCGGTAAGCACTGCGCCGCTGATGAGACCGGGGATGCTCAACGCAATAAGGGTGACCATGGGGATAAGGGCATTCTTAAGTGCATGGCGGACAACAACCCTGCTCTCTGCCAAGCCCTTGGCGCGGGCAGTGCGCACATAGTCCTCATGGATAACCTCCAGCATCCCGGAACGCATGTAACGCATCCAGCTCGCCATGCTGAACAGGCTCAGCACAATTACGGGCATAGTGGAATAGCGCAGGACCGTTAAAACACCCGCGTCCTGTTCCAACGAATAGTGGCCTCCAGGCGGCAGCAACTTCAACTGAACAGACAAGAACAGGATCAAGATCAAGCCAAACCAGAAAACAGGCATGGCTATCCCGAAGAATGAGAGAAACGAGAACAGGTAGTCCAACAGAGAGTATTGGCGTAACGCGGTGTAAACGCCGATGGGAATGGCGACCAGCAGGCTTAGAATCAGGCTCGACCCTGTCAGAATGAGCGTGTTTACCAACCGGTCCGGGATGATGGACAGAACCGGGCGGTGGTAGATGCGGGAATAACCCAGATTCCCCTGCGCCACCTGCCACACCCAGCGCCCGTACTGCTCGTAGATTGGCCGGTCATAACCGTAGAGCTTCTTGATGTGTTCAACGTGTTCCGCCGATATGTCGGGATTGCCCGCAAGCAGTAGGTCGAGGGGGTCGCCGGGCGCCAGTTTGAGCATCCAGAAGACAGCCACTGTGATAATGATCACGGTTGGAATCATCTGGAATAGACGGCGTAGGATGTAACGGCCCATTAGCTGAACAGAGCAGGAATACTGAGGCTAGTCATCGAAAAAACCAAACGGACAGGGCAAGAGGCATCGCACCACTCTCGCCCTGTCCGTAACATTCCGATGCTACTTCAGCTCCCACTCCTCCACGTTCCAGCCGACCATAGCCTGGTCCGCCGGCTGGTAGCCCTGCAGAGCTGTGTTCACGGTTGCAACTCGTGAGTGCCAGTAGATCGGCAATACAGGCAGCTCTTCTGCCCAGATCTCTTGCTGCTCACGTAACAGAGCGTAGCGCTTCTCCTGATCGAGTTCAGCGTCGATCATTTCGATCAACTCTTTGTTGCGTTCGTTCTCTGCCCAGGAGTTGCCCTCGGCGAAGAGCTGGTCCAGCTGTGCCGCAGATTCACCTGGATACCAGAAGCCGCGAGGTTCGACTCTGGCGTTGAATACCCATCGCCAGATGGCGATACCTTCAAAGTTGGGCGGGTCAAAGAGCGTTTCAGAAAAGAGTAGACGTGCTGACACCGGTCTGACCTCGGCCGTGATGCCAATTTCCTGCCACTGCGCCTGAACCAACGCCGCAACTTGCTCGCGCGTGCGGTCTCCGGAAATGGTAATAATGGGGATTTCCAAAAGGTTGCCGTCGCTGTCGGCCAGCTGGCCATCAGCATTGGGCGTGTAACCGGCCTCCGCCAGCAACCTTAACGCCTCGTCAGGATCATAGTTATACTGCCTTACGTCGGGGTTATAGGCTGGATGTGACGAGTTTATCCAGGAGTGTGCAGGGGGTTGCTGGCCCTTGAAGAGGCCCTCGTTGATCGCATCGCGATCAATCGCGGTCAGGATGGCCTGACGCACCAGCTTGTCATCCAAAGGTGGGCGGTTGACCTGAATGGTTGCATGTTCCAGCCACAGCGCCGCCACAAAGAGGGGGTCCACCTCGGGGGCCGAATCCATGGCGTTTGCTTGCTCCAGCGAAAGCCAGCCGTCTGTCAAATGTACCTGGCCGCTGGCGACGCTCACTGCCAGACTGTTCAAATCGGGTATGATACGGTAGAGCACCTCATCGATTGACGGCTCTTGGCCAATGTTGAAGTGTGGGTTACGGACCAGGCGGATATGGCTGCCTGGTACCCATTCTTCCATCATGTAGGGCCCGTTCACCACTGGCTTGATGGAAACCTGCTCAATGTTGCCGAAGTTTTCCCATACGTTGCCGCCCTTGGCCTTGGCCTCTTCCCACAGCGGCCTGTAAACATGTTCCGGAATCACGTGCGTGCGCACTTCCTGGTCCGGGAACAGGTTGATCCCGCGGTAGTGGAGAATCGCCGTGTAGTCGTCTACAATCTCGATACTTTCGACCGGGAAACTCTCCGAATAGTAGATGTAGTCAGGATCCGAGGTGATCTCGAAGGCCATGGCAAGGTCGTGGACGGTGATCTCCTCGCCATCGGACCATTTCAGACCCTCCCGGAAATTGTAAGTCACCTGCATGGAACCGGCCTCTTCGTCTACGACCCAGGTACCGTCGGCCTGGCTGGGCAAGGATTCCAGGATTTCGGCAAAGGGCTGGTTGTCGCCGCCGAAGGAGATTGGCTTGCGCCACATGAATGACATGACGTCGGAGCCGGTACGCGTCGAACCCCACATGACGAACACGTTTTCCGGTTCCTGCGAAGTCCCTACGACAAGTACCTTGGGGCCCTCATCTTCCATCATTTCGCCGGCAGGCTCTGCCGCGACACAGCCGACAATGAGAAGGCTGAAGATGAGGATCGCCATCCAAACGGTGTAACGCTTCATGGGAAATGCTCCTCTTGAGTGTGGAAAAATGGAATGTAAGCTGACGTAAGTCAATCAAAGCGCTCCAAAGAGAGGAAAGTGTTGGGCGTTAGGTTGGAATACTGGTTTCGCCAAAGATGGCTTGCTGACCGGCGAGAATACTGCCCCAAGTCGCGCTTTCAGAAGATACCGAAATCCGGCCCAACTTAAAGCGGAAAATAACTCACGAAAGTGTGTTGATGGGTCAACTGCTGCGAGAAGGGCATGGTGAACAGAAAATTCAGCGGCAAAGGCCGCCATTGAATCGATCACATCCCCGGCGCTACCTGCAACACCGTCACACCCATCTCTAGGTACTTATCCCGCTCCGCCTCGCTGGCCGCCCCCAAACTCACCTGCACCGTACTGTCCTTCATCTGCTCCAGCACATGCCGAATACACTCGTCCACCGTCTTGAACGGACTATGCGGCAGACTCTCCATGCTGAAACGCAGGTCGTTCGGCCCAAAAGCCAGCAGGTCGATGCCCGGTTTGGCCAGCTTACGCGCGTTGATAACAGCCTCCACCGACTCCAACTGAATCGTGAGAAAGCCATTACTGTTCCACCAGTCTGCGTAGGCCAGGCGGTCGATCGAAGCAGGGTCGGTCGGCTCGCCAAAGGTGCTCAGATTGCGCCGTGCTACGCCCCCCGAACTACGTCGTCCTACCTGCGGATAATAGAAATACTTGATTGCCTCATCCACTACGGCCACATCCTCTACCTCCGGCACCATAATGCCGGTCGGCCCCAGGTCGAGATAACGGCCGGTCATGTAAGTGTGCCGCGTGTGTGGGATCCGGAACTGTACGGGTATCCCCAGCGATGCGGCATGCCCGCAAAAGTTCTCGAGATCTATCTCGCATAGCCCCACATGCTGGCTGTCCACGTAGACGAAATCGTAATCGCCCTGTCCCAACAAATCCTCCAGCTGGCTGCGACTGAAATAGAGTTGCGCACCTACGCCGAAAATCAGCTCCCCACGGTGAATACGCTCCTTAAGATTGGCAGTGTCTGCCATGCCGTCTCCTCCCTCAGAATTCCCTGTCCAACATTCCGACCGGAACTTCGATCAACACCGGTTTGTCGTTTTCAGCTACCACTGCTTCGCTGAGGGCTGCGTGCAGCGCGTCGGCATCCTCGGCACGCACACCGTGCGCGCCAAAACTCTGCGCCAGCGCCACGAAATCGGGGTTGTGCAACTGCGTGCCAAGCACATGCCCGTCGAACTCCTCCATTTGGGCGCGCAGGACATTCCCGTAAGCATTGTCATTGAATACAACGGCCACGGCGTTGATCCCGTACTGCACAGCCGTGGATAACTCCTGCACGTTATAGAGAAAGCCGCCATCCCCCGACAGCGAAACGACCACCCGATCCGGGCAACCAACCTTGGCGCCGACCGCGATCGGGTAAGCGCAACCAAGCGTCCCGTGCGAGGAGCTGGTAAGATAGCTGTGCGGCGCCCTGGCCCGGAAGTAGTTGCGGCTGTAATAGCCCATCTGGTTCATGCCCTGGATCACGATTGCATCGTCAGGCAAGGCCGTGTGGATCGCCTCCATGAATCCCCACTGCGGCTGCAACTGCCTCGACGGCTCGAAGCGCGCTTCATTTATGCCCGCGACCTCGCCCTGCACCGCCTCGGCCTTGTCACCGCGCGACGGCCCGGCAGCGGCGACCGCTTGGTTGAGCGCCAACATCACCGGGTAGGCATCACCGTGGATCGAAAGCTGGTCATCGCCTTCTCCAAACTCGGTCTCATCGACATCGATTCGGATGACCTGCTGTCCCTCCCCACTCGAGTAGTGGCTCGTTCCAACAGCCAGGATCACATCCCGCGCCGAAAGCCAGTTCCTGAGCGGCTGAAAGCGCATCTCAGCCATTCCCAGAGAAAGCGGATGCCGTTCCGAAATGCTCCCCTTCCCCTGTCTCGTCGTTACCACCGGAATCTGCAGATAGTCGGCCAGTTCGGCCACCAGTGTCGCGGCCTTGGCGCGCATCACACCCCCGCCGGCCCAGATTACTGGCCGACGCGCCGACGAGAGCACATCCGCCGCCCGTTGAATCGCCTGCGGATCGCCAACTGCAGGCGCCGGTGTATCGGCTGCCGGCTGAGCCAGGATGACCTCTTCCGTCGCCGCGAAAACGGCCGGCGGCACCTCTATCCCCACCGGACGCGGCCGCCCAGAGCGCAGTTGCTGGAACGCCTCCTGCACAATCCCGGGAATCTCAGCCGGACGCTGGGCCCGGCCAACCCACTTCGTCAGCGGTCCCAGCCACGCCGTCTCGTCGAGTTCCAGATCTGTCTTGCGGTGGTGATGATCTCCACTCACCACCAATATCGGTGAGGAAGTTGCATAGGCGGTTGCAACGCCCGACAAGGCGTTGAACAAACCCGGCCCTTCCACCACTAGCGCAGCAGCTATCTCGCCGCTGGCGCGGGCATACCCGTCCGCCATATAGCTGGCCGCCTGTTCGTGCCGCACCGCGATATAACGAATGCTCGGCGTCGAATACAGCGCGTCGATCGCCTCGTACTGCCCTGCTCCGGGTACGCCAAATACCGCTCGCAATCCTTCCGCGGCCATCGACCGCACCAGTGCTTCCCCTCCATTCATTCTCGGCATATATCAGATTCCCTGACTGTTCTGTTTCGTAAGCTAAGCGTCTGCTTCACTATCACTTCAGTGTCTAAATCTGTCATCAACATGAGTCCGCCGCTCAAGGTAACGCCGGCACAATCTCATTCGCCAGCGTCTCCATGCAGGCCAGCCATCTCTCCTTGTCGTCCCAATCGTGGGCAATCATGAGCAAGGTGCCGAAGCCGCCCGTCTCCTCCCACAGTCCGTGCAGCCGGCGCAGGCACTCTTCCTTGTCGCCTATGATGCACAGGTTTTTCAGCATGTACTCCACCGTCACGTCTTCGTCGGGCATCTCCGGGTCGTCCTTCAGAACGCTGAGCATGTTGGCCGAATTGATCAGCCAGCGCAAGTAGGCCATCGAACCTGCCAGCGCGCCGTTACTCGCCCGTTCCCAGGCAGCTTCGGTCGTCTCGTCGATGAAGATGCTGCGCGACACGCGCCAAATTTCCCGGTCCGGTTCGGGCTGCCCGGCACTGGCCGCGCCGTTGCAGTAGGTCTGCCAGTGTTCGCCCAGTGTGGACCCGGACACCACATTCGTGCTGATAGGAATGTAGCCCCGTTCGCCAGCCATGTTGGCCGCCCGCGACTGGCCGCGGATAATGCTCATCCCAACCGGCGGGTGCGGCTTCTGGTAGGGTTGCAACAGTTCCCCAATTCCTAGCTCAGGGTTCCCCCCTTCAAGCTTGATATTGTAGAAGTCCCCCTTGAACTCGAAAGGCGGATCGGTCTGCCACAGCTTTAGTATCATGTCGATGCTCTCGACCGTCATCAGCCCTTGCGTCCCCGGATCGGGTAGGTCGAAAAGCCCCCAATCGGTCGGCACGCCCCCCTGGCCAAAACCACAGTTTATGCGGCCCCGCGACAGATGATCCAGATAGGCTAAACGCACTGCCACATTTACAGGATGATGCTGCGGCAAAATGGAAACACCGCTGCCGAGCCGGATGTTCTTCGTGCGCGGCAGTACGTTGGCAATAAAGACATCGTTCGACGGGATGGGTTCCCACGCCAGCGTGTGATGCTGGCCGATCCAGGCTTCGGTAAATCCCAACTCGTCTGCGCGTACTATGAACTCGATATCCTCTTCGAATCCGAGCGTTCGGTCCTTCTCCGGCGGATGAAGCGGCATCATGAATGTGCCCAGTTTCATCTTCTTGTCCTCCCGTTTTCCTGTAAAATCTGGCGGCGCCGAGTTTAACCCCTGCTGTAGGACGGCTTAAGATCGAGTGCCAACTCTCTGAAATTCTCGATGCGGTGCAATGTGACAAGATTGGTGTCATGCTGGTTATACCCTCCTTGCGAAGTGCGTGATATCACCAGCAGATCGTCGCCTCGAATCAGTTGCGAAGCATAGCTGAAGGCCTCGAATATGCTGCGGCTCATCGCAACACAATCGGCCTGGAACCAGTTCAGGGCGTTAAGGCTGTACATCAACATCAGGATGCGCCGCTCGTTGCCAGGCGGGCTGGCAAAACCGACCTTTCGCAACGGCTCCCGCTCCTGCCACGTATCCGTCGGCAGGCACACCGTCGTCCAGAAGTGGCCGCTCTCCTCGTCATGGACAATGTGAAACTTACACTGCGCGCCCGGCATCGGATAAAACTGGATGAATCTGTAGTCCAGCTTATTGCCGTCGTCCTCTAGGCTGCACACCGCGGCCATTCCTCCCGTCGTATGCCCGTCGATAATCGTGCGCAGCACCACCCGCATCTCTCCCCGCACGTCAATAACATTTCCCTCTATGAAGCAGTCCTCCACCACCTTGTCTGCCGCGCTCGCCTGGTAGCGCTGCTGGCTGAGCACGTCCGGCACGCCCGGAAAATGGACCTGGTTGGACATCCGCCACGCCCCCGGGTCGAGCAAATCGCGCCCCAGGTCTCCAGCAACCACCAGCGACTCCCATTGGCTCCTGCCGACCGCGTCGTCGCCGACCGGGCAGGTTTCGAACGCGCGATAGACGAAGCCCTGGCGGAAGAGAATACTGGTGGGAGCGTTGTGATGACGGCCGGCAAAAAGTTGAGAAGGTTCGCTCCAGCTTTCCCCGCCGTCCTCCGAGCGGGCGATGATGATCTCCCGGCTCAGACGGCGGTTGCCGATGCAGTAGAGCGCGTCGTCAACCGCAAATAGCGACGGCCAGATGATGTCAAGCGCCGCGGTCTTGCGCCACCGGCCTCCGTCGTCGTCACTCACCAGAATCTCAAGCTGATCGGGGACCTTCTCGACAAGCGGCTGCGGGCGAAACCATTCGTAACTGGCTATCAGACGTCCCGACGGCAACTGCGCCAGGCACGGCGAACCGGTATATACGGTGTCCGGGTCGGGTGACTCGGCCAGAATCGTAAAGTCGCCCGCAAGAATTTTATTCATCCGCTTGTTAGCACAGTTAGATGGAGAAAGGAGTGGAATGGATTCTTCGCAGTCTTCCCGTGTGATGCGCGTCGGCTCCAGCAGCTTGCGCAGCGAGGAAAAGTTGCTTACAGCCGACCATTGGCCGCCGCTGAATCACACCGCGTGACACGCGACCCAGTGGCCCGCTTCTACCTCACGCCATTCGGGCACGACATGGTCGCACGGCTCAAAAGCAAGCGGGCAGCGGGGATGGAAGCGGCAACCGCTGGGCGGATTGATCGCGCTCGGAACATTGCCAGAAATGACCGTATGTTCACGTAGCCGCTCCTGGCGGGGATTGGGCACAGGAACGGACAGCAAGAGCGCGTTGGTATAAGGATGCAGGGGGTTTTCAAACAGGCGCTCCTTTGGCGCCATTTCCACAACGCGGCCCAGATACATCACCGCCACCCTGTCGCTAATATGACGTACAACGGCCAAATCGTGGGCGATGAATAGATAGGTGAGATTGTACTCTTCCTGCAAGTCCTGTAACAGGTTGATAATCTGAGCCTGAATCGACACGTCCAGCGCCGAGATCGGTTCGTCGCAGACAATAAACTCCGGCTCACATGCCAGCGCGCGGGCGATGCAAACGCGCTGACGCTGCCCCCCGGAAAACTCGTGCGGATATCGGAACGCAAACGCCGGGTTCAAGCCTACGTCATCGAGTAGCTTGGCGATCCGCTCCTGAGCATCCTGTCCAGTAGCCAACTCGTGCAGCCAAAGGGGCTCGCCAATCGCGTTGCCGATCGTCATACGGGGGCTCAGCGTCGAATAGGGATCCTGAAATATGATCTGCATCCTCCTGCGAAGAGGTCGCATCTCCTTTTCCGAAAGCCCCGTCACCTCCTGATCTTCGAAGAAAACCTTGCCCGAGGTCGGTCGATGCAGCTGCAGCAGCGTCAGCCCGGCGGTTGACTTGCCGCAACCCGATTCGCCCACCAGGCCCAGCGTCTCACCGCGCTGCACGTTGAAGGAGACATCGTCCAGCGCATGCACAGTCGCCCTGTTTTCACCATACGCGCCTATGCGTACGGAAAAATGTTTGCTCAGATTCTCCACCCGCACGAGGGGGACGCCGTTGCTACTTTCAGTCTGGCTCATGTCCTGGAATATAGGTCCTCTGGTAGGAAACCTGTGCGCCACAGACCTTAATCGGCGGCTACCCCTGCTTCTGAACTGACCGACACATCGCGAATATCAACCCAACAGGCCGCACGATGCCCTCTGTCACTGGCTTCGGCAACAGGCTCCAACATCGGGTTTTCTTTGCGGCAGCGGTCAATCGCATAGGGACAGCGGGGGTGAAAAGGGCAGAAATCAGGGAGTTCAACAAGGTCAGGAGGCGAACCGCCAATCGTCGTCAGGCGCGTTCCCGTCTCGCCGCCCAAACTGGGCAACGCACCCATCAGTCCGACAGTGTAAGGATGCCGGGGATCTTCGAACAGCGCGTCAACCGGCGCCTCTTCGACAATATAGCCCGCATACATGACGATGACCCGGTCGGCAATACCCGCGACAACGCTCAGATCGTGCGTAATCCAAATCACAGCTACACCTGACCTGTCGCGCAGCTCCTTGACCAACTCGACGATCTGCGCCTGAATTGTTACGTCCAGTGCTGTCGTCGGCTCGTCTGCGATCAGCACCGCCGGTTCGCAGGACATCGACATGGCGATCATCACGCGCTGGCGCATACCCCCGGAGAACTGATGCGGGTATTCCCGCAGCCGCGCCTCACCGTCGGGGATACCCACCATCTCCAGAAGTTCCGCGCTGCGGGCTAGTGCCTCACTCTTGCTCATACCCCGATGGTAGACGAGCGGTTCAGCCATCTGTGTGCCAATGTTGATGAACGGGTTGAGCGAGGTCATCGGATCCTGGAATATCATGCCGATCTCACCGCCGCGCACATCACGCAACTGGCGCAGGTTGAGCTCCAGCAAATCCTCGCCGCGCAGGAGTACTTTTCCGTTTTCGATGCTGGCCGCAGGCGGCAACAGCCTCACCAGGCTCAGCATCGTGACGCTTTTCCCGCAACCGCTTTCGCCCACCACGGCCAGAGTCTCGCCCTCTTCCAGGGTAAAGGAGATGCCATTGACCGCGTAAACGTAACCTTTACGCACCTTGAAAAGGGTCTGAAGTTCCTGCACATCGAGAAGTACGGACATATTCGCCGTTGTCACTTCCATTCGAAATATCTGGAGGCCGTTAGCCAGCAATCAGTATCCGCGCATGCCTCCAACACGCGGAGTTATCCGCCCCACTGGCGCGGATTGAGCGCATCGTTAAGACCATCGCCCAGCCAGGCAAACGAGACTGTGATCACGGCCATCATAACCGCCGGGCCCACCAGCAGATGGGGGTGTGTCTGCCACATGCGCAGTCCGTCACTGATCATCTTCCCCCAACTGGGAATAGGTAACTGCACTCCGACGCCCAGAAAACTGAACGCCGACTCGAGCACCATTGCGCCCCCCATCCCTGCGCTGACCGCCACGATCAGCGGTCCCATCGCGTTGGGGATGACGTAACGGGCGAGGATTCGCCCCGTCGGCATGCCCAACGCGCGCGCCGCCAACACGTAGTTGCGGCTGCGGATCGACAGGATCTGGCCTCGGATGAGACGGGCGTAGCCAGGCCACTGGATCAGCGCCAGCGCGCCGAAGACTAACAACAGGTCCACCCACATCGTCTGGCGGAAGAAAGTGTTCTTGGTCGCAAGATACATCTGCTCCATCCAGGCTTCGAGCGGAACTTTAAGCGTCAGGTTGATCACGATCGCCAGCAACAGCGCCGGCATCGAACGCGTCACATCGGTCAGCCAAACCACCAACATGTCGACCCGTCCCCCCAGGTATCCCGCCAGCGACCCCATCACCAGCCCGACGATCAGGCTGATCGCGGTCGATACAAGGCCCACTGAAACGGCCGTACGCGCGCCGTAGAGGATGCGGCTGAATACATCGCGTCCCAACTCGTCGGTTCCAAGCCAGTGCTCGCTGGACGGTGAAACCAACCGTGCCGTAAAATCTTGTGCCAGAAAATCATAAGGGGTCAGGTACGGGCCGAAAGCCGCGATGAAAAAAAGGAGTACAATCGGCAAAATGGCAACGAGGGCAAGCCGATTCGCCGCCAAACGGGCCACCGCGTCCCGCCACAGATTAGTGCGGCTGGCCTCTGCTATCTCAATTTCGCTGGATACTGCGATTTCCTGAGTCGTCATCCCTCACCGCTTGCTAGTTCTCTATATATCGTTCTGCCCCATAATGCAACCCTGCGCACTCGTGCAAATGAAGAAGCACAGGTTCTGCCTGCAGGCGCAGCAACACTAGTCCTCTGCTCCGGTCATCGCCTGAGCCGCCCGTGGGTCCAGGATCGGATAGGTTATGTCCACCAAGAGGTTCAGCGCCATCACAAGAAACGCGCCAATAAGAGTGATCGCCACAATCACAGGGTAATCGACGCCGTAGGTGAAGTCGATCGTCAAGCGCCCCAGGCCAGGGATTCCGAAAATCTTTTCAACGATAATGGCGCCGTTCACAATCCCGATCAACATCTGCCCCATTACTGTGACCACCGGCGTCAACACCGGTCTCAACATGTGGCGGATGATCACCATCATTTCCGGTACGCCCTTGGCCCGCGCCGTCCGCACATAGTCCTCTGACAACACTTCCAGCACGCCCGACCGCGTTTGGCGGATGATGATCGCAATCGAACCAAACACCATGACAAACATAGGCAGGATCGCCTTCTTGCTGAACAGACCGTCCCAGCCATAGGGTGTCGTCTTCATGATGCCCAATACCAATACCAAAAAGACCATCAGCATCGGCCCGACCACATAGCTGGGAACGCCGCTGATAAATAGCGCGGTCCCTAATATCGTGTTGTCTGCCCACTTGTTATGGTTCAGACCCGCAATTATGCCTAATGGGATCCCCAATATGGCGACCAGAATCACGGTGGCGAGCCCGATCTGGAACGAAACGGGCGCGGTTGCGCCGATCATGTCATTGACCGATCGTCCCGAAATCACCGACATGCCCAGGTCGCCCTGGACTAGATGCCATGTGTACTCTCCGAACTGCACGAGGAACGGACGGTCCAGCCCCTTTTCTTTACGAATGGCGTCCAAACGCTGCGCATCATAGGTCACATCACCCTCTTCGCGCAGAAACATCAGTTTGATCGGATCGCCGGCGCCAAAGAAGGCCATAGCATACACTGACAATGCCAGCAGAAGCAGTGCAGGGATCCAATATACGATGCGCCGCAGGACGTATTTACCCATTGCTATTCCTTCACTGCCTCAGATTGGACCCTATGACCGGCCGGCAACTGTCGTGACGAGGCAATTGCCTCATTGCACACATTGCCTCACTGTACAGGTAGCAAAAACACAAAAGAAAACGCGGGCAAAGGCGCCAGACGGTACTTGACGCCTTTGCCACAGCATCACAACGATTTCAGATATCGCTGTCTGCTACTCCATATGCTCGATGTAAATCATCCAAGGCTCGACGAACTGGGCATCGGCGTTGCGCCGTGTGCCATGCACCCAGGGCATTGATCCGCCCTTGACCGAGCCGCCGCAGCCAGTGCCAATCGGAATCACCATATACTGACTCTGGTAGATCGCCTGCGCCTGCTGTGCCAGCGCAATGCGGTTCGGGTCGTCGGCTCCCAGCGTGACAGCCTCTTCGATCAGCGCATCGACCTCTGGGTCAGAATAGCCGCCCATAATGTTGCGCGCCAGGTTGGACGAGGAGTGCAATGAACCCAGCAGCATCAACGCCGCATCGGGAACACGCACGCCCGCACCGTCGCGGAACAATGCCGGTGCGCCAGGGCCTTCCCAGCTGTCAAACTGCGGGCTCATCTCAATCGCCTCGATTCCGAACAGCTGGCGCCACTGCTCCGCCATGTACTGGGCAAGTACCTCTGTACCGGGGCTGCTGACGCCGGCCATGATCATCTTGGGAACATCGCCAGCATCGGAATAGGCTGACGCAGCCAACGCTTCCTTGGCGCCCTCAGGATCGTAAGGATGCGGTACAAAGTTCGGGTCCGAACCCGGCAATGCCCGCAGCGGCTCACCCGTCGGTACCCAGCCGCTGCCGTCAGGGCTGGACAGGTTGAAGATCTGTTCCCTGTCTACCGCCAGGATCAACGCCTTGCGGAAGTTGATGTCGTTGGTCGGCTCTATCGTGGGATTCAAGAAGAATCCGCCAATGCCGGGCGCCTGTCCGCACTCAAAGTAGTCCGCACCCAGCAGCGCCTGCGAAGTGGCGTCGTTGGGCGGCCAACCCTGGTCCAGTTCCTCATTCGCCAGCATCGTCGTAACGATCGTCGTATCCTCAATCGAGGTTACCGTAAACCTGTCCAACATTGGCTCGGCCACCCAGAAATTAGGGTTCTTGACAAAAGTGACGACACCCCTGTTCAGGTCCATCTCGTCGGGCATGAAGGGGCCGCTGGTTACCGGATTGTTCTTCGGATGCCACCACTCGGCAACCTCAAATCCGTCTTCGCCAATCGCAACAGAAGCCTTGACCGGGCCAATCAGGTTGGTGGCCAGCTTCTTATGGAACAGCGGATCCGGTCCTTCCAACGTTACCTGCACAGTGCTGTCGTCCAGGGCGACCACACCGGGCATAGTCATTGCCTCGCCGTTGAACACGTCCTCAAAGCCAACCACACCGGTCATGAACAACGTGACGCGCTGGTGCGTTGTGGCGGGATGGGCGATCAGGTTCCAGGTTGCCACCACATCGTGTGCAGTGATCGAGCTTCCATCCGAATAGACCGCGTCCGGGTCAATCTTGAAGGTCCACTGCGACATGTCATCGTTGGGTGTCCACTCGTTGAAGACATAAGGATGCAGTTCGCCGTGCTCGTCAATGTACATCGGCCCGGCGTTCCAGAATGCCAGGTAGTGCATGTTCCAGCCCCCGCCTCGCAGCGGCGACCAGTCCTGCGCAAAGAATGGAATCGTCGCACGGAAGTGCTGCTCCTCCATCATCTCGTCATCGGCATCCGCGGCCATGTCCCCCGAGTCGCCCGCAGGCGCCGCTGCCGGCGCCGCACAGGCCGAGACCACAAGCACGAGCACCATCAGGATAAACCAAAGTATTGGGATCTTGCGTTTCGACAACATCAACATCTCCTCCTTGTATCGTGCTGTTCTTATAAATAGGACGGTAGGAAAGAATTCAAAATCAGGCGAATCGTACTGGCGGTGTACGCGTAAGCCAGGATTTTCTGCAGAAACTGGGACTAAGTCTCAGTTGGTTAGAAGAAAAAAAAGTTTGGGATGAATTCTGGTGCGATGTGGCCCGAAGTATAGCATCAACCTTGTGCTTGTCAAAACGCCATTTTTGAGGCCTTATAACTGTCTCCGGTGTAGACAATGCATTCAACCAAACCGCAGTTTCCTGACGACTACGCCTCTTACAAAGACAGTAGCAGGTAATGCTCACCCGGCTAATTTCCAAGCAGAGATTCGTGGTTGTGCATTGCGCTTCAAACTGGTGTAGGATACCCTTATTCGGTCCACAAAGCTGGCGGGCATCGGAACACCGCTGTTCCAACCGTAAACCATTCCAGAAAGAGTTATTCAATGCAGATAGTCGACAGCGGCATTCTCAGCCGCGGCCAGCCGGGTACTTCCCGCGC
Source organism: Caldilineaceae bacterium (assembly GCA_965116395.1). GTDB lineage: Bacteria > Chloroflexota > Anaerolineae > Caldilineales > Caldilineaceae > Bin5. Next base: position 372,587 of record OZ220684.1, on the reverse strand, counting down.
AATCCTCACATTCCCGACCGTCATCGCCCTTGAAGACGCGTCCCTGCTTGCAACCTATCGTACCGGCGCAACCAAGGACTCGGACGATGAAACGGTCGAATTCGTCCGCTCGCTCGACGGCGGACGCACATGGAGCGAGCCCTGGAAACCATTTGCGAATCCGACTCTGGACGGCCTCTACGGATCGCTGCGTGTCTGCTATCTGACCGAGATGTCTCCGGGCCATCTGCTGGCCTCGGCCCTGTGGATCGATCGCACGACCTGGCCCGGCGGCGGTCTCTTCAATGAGGAGACCGAAGGCTGCCTTCCCATGGCAGTGCTCCTGGCAGACTCGGACGACAACGGCGAAAACTGGTCCCCATGGCGGCTCGTACCGATGCCGGCGGAAATCGGCCCTCCCAGCCTTACGGCTCCTGTCCTGCAGATGGCCGACGGTTCGCTGGCACTGAGCATCGAGACCAACAAACAGTACGACGACGCATCCCCCTGGATGCAAAAAGTCGTCTTCTTTCACAATCATACGTACCAAAGAGCCACCTCGAGTTCTGGCTCCGAGAAAAACACGACCGAGGACCGAAACTGGGAAGTGCCAGTCGTTGCCGGCGAGGACCCCACCGGCCGCATCTTCTTCTGGGATCTGCGCTGCGGTGTTGCCCCCGATGGACGCGTCGCTATCTTCGCCTGGACGTACGACACGGTCACGACTCGCTACCTGAACATTCATCGTCGCATCAGCGCAGATAGTGGACATACCTGGACGGACGTCGAAGATCTGGGTTTTGCCGACCAGGCCGCGCGCCCTGCTATGCTGGCCGACGGTCGCGTCGTGCTGCCTTACGTCGACAGATTCGGCAGCCGCTCTATCCGCGCCCGGCTGGCGGCAACGATCGACGCCCCCTTTGATCCTGCAACCGAAGTGGTCCTCTATCAGCAAGAACAAGCATCCGACGAACAAACAGACAGCACAAGCGAACTGCTCAGCGAAATGAGTCTGTGGACTTTCGGACTGCCTTACGGCGAGACCCTGTCCGACGGGACAGCTATTGTCGTTTACTACGCGGGAACCGACGAGACAATGGACATTCATTGGGCCAGAATCGACCCCGGTCGCGACTGACCCGGTCAGCAACTCCACCTGCGTCGTATACGGCGCGAAAAACTGCATCGTAAAGGAATCACAATGCGCAAAAGCAAGATGCTCCAGAAGTTCCGCAGCGGCGGCTTCGCCCGCGTCTGCGGACTGGGCCACTACCTTCCCTTCTACATCCGCTACGCGGCCCACTACAAGTTTGACGGCATCTGGTTTGACCTCGAACACCGTGCTATGGACCAACGCGAGGTACAGGCCATCATCATGATGTGCCTTCATAACGATATCGACTGCATGGTTCGGGCCCCCACTCTGGAGCGCACCAAGCTGTACAGGTACCTGGAGGAAGGCGCCACCGGTTTTCTCATGCCCCTGATCTCCGATCCCCAAATGGCCTCGGATCTGGTCCAGGCTGTAAAGTATCCGCCGCTGGGTAACCGGGGTATGGACGGTGCCGGCCTGGACGCAGACTTCGGTATCGCAGCCTGGGACCCGCAGAGCAACTACAACGCCGAATCCAACCGGGAGACCTTTCTCATCACGCAGGTCGAGACCCTCCAGGCCGTGGCCAACGCCGAGGAGATCGCCTCCATCGATGGTATTGACGGCCTCTTTATCGGCCCCGCCGACCTTTCACTTCGCATTGCTACGCAGGAGAACGGCGGCTTGACCATGGAAAAAGCGATAGAGAAAGTAGCTGCCGCGGTCCAAAAACATGGCAAACTGTGGGGTATAACCGCCGGTTCGGTGGACGAAATCCAGCGCTACCGCGAGATGGGCGCGCAGATGGTTCCCTGGGGCGGTGATTTCAGCCTGATGAATGTGCTCAAGGATTGCAGCGAAGACCTGGACGGCGTGCCGGGCGCTTAAGGGCATGTGCATCAGCCGCGTCCAATGACATCCGAGAAAGGTGGAACAGTATGAAAATTGCAATCCTGCATGGCCCGCGTGATTTGCAAATCGAAGATCAGGAGCTGGACCCAAGTAAGCTCGCCGACAACGAGATCTGGGTGAAAACCCGGATTTCAGCCTTCAAGATTGGCACCGACCGCGGTAACTACGAGGGCGCAGACCAGGTGCCCGGTGCGCCAGGTTACCCGCGCTGGGTCGGCGACAGCAACTTGGGAACCGTACAGGCCGTCGGCACCACTGTGACCCGGGTAAAGGCCGGTGATACCATCGTGACGCGCGCGCCCCACCAGTCCGAGTACATAATGTCCGATTCGGAAAGCTTGGTTGTCATCCCCAAAGGCGTCGCTGACGAGGATGCCGTATACGCCCATCTCTACGCGCTCAGCGCCCACTGCTACCACAAGGCCCACTTCCGTCCCGGTGAAAATGTGGCAGTTGTAGGGGTCGGCGTCTTGGGTTTGGGCGCGATCGCTCTGGGCCCGCTTTTCGGCGGCCGCGTCGTCGGCATCGCCAACAGCCCGGTTCGGATGGAGATGTCGGACCGGATGGGCGCCCACGCCAACTTCCTCTACAACGATCCCGATCTCGAGGCCAAACTCGACGACTTCACGCGCGGACAGGGCATCGATCTCGTCATCCTGACCGCCAACCCTTGGCCCGCCTTTCGCACAGCCATGGAGATTGTCCGCCCCAACGGCCGCGTCTCCGTCGTCAGCCTGCTCGGCCGCGGTGAACCGCCGCTGGACTTCAACCCGCTGGCGATGGAGCTCTTCTACAACAAAGGCACATCGATTGTCGCCGTTTCCGAAAGGGCAGGCTATCTCTATCCCAATGCAGGCACTGACCCCTACAACACTGCCGACCGTTACGCCTGGGATAATATCGCCGACCATGTCGTCTCACTCATGGCTGACGGGCTGCTGGAGCCAAGCCGCCTGATAACCCACCGTTTCCACTACAGCGAGATGGTTGAAGCCTACGAGATGGCCTACCATCGCGAGAAGAATATGCTGGGCGTGATTTTCAACTGGCAAGAATAGACAGTGTCCAACGACAGCTCGGCTGCCGGCTGCCAAATATCGGACTCCTAAGGAGGACGCAATGACCTCGTTCCCCAATTCGTCACAACACGACGTTTCCCGCTCGCTCGACCTCTACGAGCAGGCAGGCGAACTGATTCCCGGCTGGACACAGCTGATCAGCCGCCGCGCCGATCAGTTCGCGCACGGCGCCAGCCCCATCTACGCCCAGCGCGCCAAAGGCTCCCGCTTCATCGATGTTGATGAGAATGAATACATCGACTGGATGAACGCGGTAGGTGCTATCATCCTGGGGCATGCGGACGATGTTGTCGACGCGGCAGTTAAGGAGCAGATCGACCGCAGCAGCCTTTTCTCCGCCAACAGCCCACTCGAACTGGAACTGGCCGAGGAGCTCAACGACACGATTCCCAGTTCGCAGATGGTGCGCTATGCCAAGGGCGGCGGAGACGCCTGCGCCATGGCCGTGCGCATCGCTCGCGGCGCAACCGGCAAGGACAAGATCCTTTTCTGCGGCTATCACGGCTGGCATGACTGGTATCAGGCCGCAAACTTCGGTGTAGACCCCGAGAGCGGCGAATTTCCTTTCGCAGGCATTGAGCCGATCGGCGTTCCCAAGGCCCTGGAAGGCACAGTCATCCCCTTCGTTTACGGCGATCTGGAGATGCTGGCCGCGTTGCTCGATGAACACGCCGGTGAAGTCGCTGCAATCATGATGGAGCCGGCCCGATCCGAACTGCCGCCGCCGGGCTATCTTGAAGCCGCAAAGCAACTCGCCGCCGATCATGGCGTCGTATTCATCTTCGACGAAGTATCCTGCGGCTGGCGCATCGCCGTCGGTGGCGTGCAGGAGGCGGTCGGCGTCACACCAGACATGACCGTTGTCGCCAAATGCATGTCGAACGGCTACCCTATGGGCGCGGTAGTCGGCTCGCGAGAGGTGATGGAGCCCGCCAAGCACATGTTCATTTCCAGTTCCTACTGGAGCGACAACATTGGGCTGGCTGCCTCGCTCACGACAATACGCGAACTCAAGAGACGTGAAGCCCCCCGCCGCTTCAAGGAGATCGGCGAAAAGCTGCGCAGCGCACTTAACCAGGCGATTGCCGACGCCGGCCTGGAGGGCGCCTGCACCGGTCTGCATACCAATCCATCAGTCACGCTCAAAACGCCTGATGGCGTCGATCCGCGCAAGATTTCTACTCTCTTCATCCAGGAGATGGCCCGCCGCGGTATCCACACGTACATGAGCTTCAAGGCCACGCTCGCCCACACCGATGAGGATATTAAACTGACTGGCGCAGCGGCCGCCGAAGCACTGCAGGTTGTTCGAACTGGACTGGAACAGGGCAATATCGACGACCTGCTTACCGTTGATCTCAAAAAGGAACCTTTCCGCCGCCAGGTCCGATAAGTTTGCGTTCTTTGGGCACGATCGGGCAAAGTTCGCTGGTCACCAACCGCAGGAAATCAGCCATGTTTTCATATGAATTTACCGAAGCCGACCAAGCGTTTCTCGAAAGGGAAATCCTTCCTTTTCTCCCAGACCGCATTATTGATGCCCACGCGCATCTTTTCTGCCACGAGCACTATCCCGGCGGTAAGCCTCGTCCCGGGCTGGAAACGACGCCGCCACGCCTTGGTCTGACAGAGTACGCGCAGTTCAATGAGTGGCTGCATCCGGGGGGGCGCGTCGTGGGCGGCCTTTTCTTTGGCCTCGCCTTTCTCGGTGATCGCCAGGCTAACAACGATTTCATCGGCGCAGAGATCAGTGGCCCCACGCCTCTGGCGCGCAACTCGCGCGGGCAACTCATCATCTCGCCCGACATGGACGCTGAAACAGTTCTTGACGAAGTGCGCCGCCTGGGCATGACCGGTCTGAAGTGCTACCACACCATGGCGCCACTGAATCCAAGGCTGGGCACAGACGAGTCCGGCGCCGGCTCTTACACCGCCGATGATCCGACCTGGACCGCTCCGATCGAAGCCTATCTGCCCGAGGACCACGTCGCCGCGGCCAACACTTTAGGGCTGACCATCACGCTTCACATGGTGCGCGACCGCGCCCTTGCCGACCCGGTCAACCAGGCTACGATCCGCCGCTACTGTCAGTCCTATCCCAAAATGCAGCTGATTCTGGCCCACGCCGCGCGCGGATTCAATCCGTGGCATACGATCGAAGGCATCGAGAGCCTGCGCGGCCTCGACAATGTCTGGTTCGATACGTCCGCGGTCACCGAGGCCGGCGCCTTCGAGGCCATTGTCGAGACGATGGGCCACGAGAAGCTGATGTACGGCACAGACTTCCATGTCAGCCACGTTCGCGGCCGCTGTGTTGCGATCGGGGACGCTTTCCACTGGATCTACGCCGATGAGATGGACCTCGAAGAAAACCATACCTCTTTGCAGCCGGTGCTGATCGGCCTCGAGTCATTGCGCAGTATCCGCCTTGCCTGCCAGCGGCTGAAACTGAGCGAGCGCCAGGTTGAAGATATCTTCTTTGGAAACGCCGCCGAACTCCTGGATATTCAGTTAGGAGGAGGATAATGCAGGTACTGTCTCCGCCGGAACAGATAAACTTCGCCCACAACAAGCAACTGCTCAACCGGTACCGCTTCATCGAATATGAGTCGCTGCGCATTCTGGCCGCCTGGCTCCCCGCCGCCGCCAACATGGACTGGAAACTGGACATGGGACGCCTCCTCTGGGAGGACGCGCAGCATGTCCAGTACCTCTACCAGCGTCTGCGCGAGATCCAGACGCCGGCCTTCCGTCCACCCGGCGACGACGCGCTCGAGCACCTGATGGCCGAAGCAGTACATGCTCCTACTGAGGCAGATCTTCTGGCCGGTCTCTTTCGCGTGATCAAACCTGCGCTGGCTGCCACCTACCGTTGGCACTGCGAGCAGACTTTCGCCAATCCCGACGCCCCGACTCTGTACGCGTTCAAACACATCCTACTGGATGAAGAACCGCAACTCACTTGGGCAGAAGAAGCGCTGGCAGACCATGCGCCCGGCGAATGGGAGGCCTATATCGCTGACCTGCTGGCAGCAGCCGGCGGCGTCTCGGGCCGCGAAGATCGGCAGAAGACACCGTCACCGCCCACATGCCGCACACAGTTTGAATGGCCCCGCGACGCCGCCCGCGATAGTCGCTTCAGCCTGGTCAATCGCGATGCCGGCCAACGAGTTAAGTCGGTTGATCATACGACGCAGCGCCTGCGTGATTTCGAGAGCTACAGCCAGGAGATGCTGGCCGCCGAAACGGTTGCGCTTATCATCCACCTCTCACCCGGCATGCCGTGGGCCTTCACCTACGACAGCGCCCGCCACTGCTACGATGAGACCCGGCACTGTAAACTCGGCATCGAGTGGCTGGCCCACCACGGACATGACTACACCGACGTGCCCCAGAATACTCTCATCTACACTTGGCGCAGCCAGTACGACGCCGCCACCCAATATTGTCTTCTCACCATGGGCAATGAAACGCACGCCTTCCCCCACCGCCACGAGCAGATGGCCGCCTACGCAGAGAATGGCGACCGCCTCTCGGCCCAGTTCGTCAGCTACGATATGGCCGATGAACGGCAGCATGTCGCCTTTGGCCACAAATGGCTGCCGCAGCTGATGGCGCAACATGGCATCGACAGACCCGTCGACGAGTTTGTCAAGGAGACCGTGGCCCTGTGGGAGCAGGAGTACATGACGGGTGCGCTGCCCATCCACGAACTGTCAGTGAACAGCGATTAGTGATCAGATGACGGCAACTTCACAAGCCACAAGCCACAAGCCACCTGCCACCGCCTACTTATAATGCCCATGAATCGAAGCTATTATCGCACACTTGGACGCACGAATCTCTCCGTCTCTCCCATCGCCTTGGGGACAGTGGAACTTGGCATGGACTATGGGATTCCAGTGCCCGGACACTATGGTCGTCCCTCCTTGCCCGCCGCCGAACGACTGGTTGGCGCGGCACTGGACGCAGGCATAAACTTCATTGATACAGCCCAAGCCTACGGTAATAGCGAGGCAATTCTGGGCCGGGCCCTTCGCGGCCGCCGCAATCGCGCCGTGCTGGCTACCAAAGCCACCGTGCAAGCCGACGGAAAGACGCTGCGCGGGAACGCCCTGCGCCGGGCCATGCTCTCCGGCCTCGAAAGCAGCCTCCATTCGCTGCAGACCGACCACGTCGACATCTGGCAGATCCACAACGTCGATGCCGACCTGCTGGATCAGGCCGACCTGGTCGCTGAGATCTTCTCGCAAGCGCGCGCCAGCGGAATGATACTCTGGCGCGGCGGCTCCTTCTACGGCCCTGATCTGCCGCTTGCCGCACTCGAATTGGATCTGTTCGACACCGTTCAGGTCACCTATTCACTCTTCGATCAACGTCTTGCCGACAGGCTCTTCCCAGCAGCCACCAGACTCGGCGTTGGCATCCTCGTGCGATCCGTCCTGCTGCAAGGGGTATTGACTGAACGTGCCGACTACCTGCCCGACAGGCTTGAACCGCTGAAAGCACGTTCAAGGCGCTTCCGCCAGCTGGTTGCCGAAGCCGCCGGCCGCCCCCGGCTCGGGACGGACCCCTCTCTCACTCCCGCACAGGCCGCTATCGCTTTCGCTTTGGCCGAACCGCGCATTGGCTCGGTGCTTGTCGGCATGCGCACCGAGTCAGAACTGGAGGAGAACCTGATGGCGGCAACCACCGCGCTCTCACTTGACCTGATCCACGAGTTGCGTCAGCTTCGCATCGACGATCCCGACCTGCTCAATCCGAGTAACTGGCAAGCCGACCTTTTGGCCGCTGCCAAACGGATGCATCGACAGTGAATAGATGCCAGGGGTATCTCAGCGAGCCAGCGGGACCCAAGTAGGCGACCTTCAGGGAAAAGCGCGAATCGACCGTGTCCGAGCAGCCGAAAGTTTTTCGTGAACAGTTACTTAAAGTCAGAAATTTCAGGAGGTAGTGAACATGGAATACCGCCAATTGGGCAACTCTGAACTGCAAGTCAGTTCAATTGGCCTGGGAAGCGTTACCTTCGGCCGCGAAATCGATGCTGAAACGTCCTTCTCAGTAATCGACTACGCCATGGACCGAGATATCAATCTGATCGACACAGCCGAAGTCTATTCCGCCGGTGGCTCGGAGAAGGTTCTGGGGCAATGGCTCTCCCGCAACAGCAACCGGCAAAAAGTGGTATTGGGGACCAAGATTGTGCCGCCTTTGGGGCGCGAGCGCATCTTACAGGTCGCCGAAGAAAGCCTGCGACGCCTCCAAACCGATGTCATCGACCTCTATCAACTGCATGCATTCGACGCCAGCACGCCGTTTGAAGAAACGATGGATGCCCTAAATACACTTGTACAGCAAGGGAAGGTGCGCTATCTGGGCTGCAGCAACTTCGACGCGTGGCAGATTTGCAAGGCCCTCTGGATTGCCGATGTGAACGGCTGGGCCCCCATGGTATCGGTGCAACCCAACTATAACGTTGCCATCCGCGACATTGAGACCGAACTGCTTCCCTTCTGCGCCGACCAGAATATAGGCGTGACTTCCTACAGCCCGCTTGGAGCCGGTTTCCTCACCGGCAAGTACACCAAAACCTGGACCGCCCCCAAGGGGACCCGCTTCGATGTCATGCCCGACCATTGGGACATCTACGAAAACGACGTTTCGATGCGCCGCATGGAGGGTCTGCGCGAGGTGGCCTCCGAAACGGGAATCTCGATGGTGCAGCTCGCTTTGGCATGGGCGATCGGCCAGCCCGGCATCACCTCCGTGCTGATCGGCTGCCGCACCACCTCCCATATTGATCAGGCCTTCCAGGCTGAGGAGATGGGGCTGACACAGGATATACGCGACAGGATCAACGCCTTGGGCTGACCCCAAATACCTACACATTTTGCAGCGAAACCTTGCCCACCAGGAACCGCACAGGGAGGAAGAAATGAAAACGTACCGCGCCGGTGTAATCGGTTGCAGCCGCATGGGCGGGTTCATCGACAACGAAGTTGTCGGCTATTCCCGGATCGCGCTCCCCTACTCACACGCCGCCGGCTACACGACCTGCGACCGCACGGACCTGGTCGCCTGCGCCGATCTGCGCCCTGACGTGATGGACGAATTCGGTAAACTGCACGGCGTTCCCGCGGAAGGCCAGTACACCGACTACCACGAGATGCTCGCCAAAGAAAACCTGGACATCGTCAGTGTCGCCACACAACCGGAGCCGCGCGCGAGAATTGTGGTGGACTGCGCCAACCATGGCGTCAAAGCAATCTATGCAGAGAAGGCCATGGCCGCATCCATGACCGACGCCGACGCAATGGTCGAAGCGGTCGAGAGGAACGGCGCCATACTCAATCTCGGGACCAACCGGCGCTATGACACCAAGTACGACCGCATGAAAGAGATTATCAACAGCGGAGACTTGGGCGACCTGCAGCACATAATCGTCTATAACGTCGGCACCTTGTTCAATACAGGCAGCCACTTTCTCGACCTTGTCCTCTGGCTCAACAGCGACGCGCCGGCCGAATGGGTGCAGGGCCATCTTCCCGAAGGCGACAGCATGATCGACGGCGACAATCTGACCGGCGACCCGCAGGGTGAAGGGACCATTCAATTTGCCAATGGGGTAAAGGCCCACGTCCTGCTCACCGCCCGCGCCTCCGAAATCGAGGCGATCTGTTCCAAAGGGACCATTACAGCGTTCGGCGACGGAAGTGAATGGCAGGTTCGTAAAGCCGAACCGGTCGGTCTGCGCGGGCGCAACGAACTCAAGATCGCGCCGGCGCCGCAGACACCCCCAACCAGTTCTACGTTGCGAGCCGTCCAGGACCTTGTCCGTGCGCTCGACACCGGCCAACCTCCCAGGGGCGGCGTACGCGCGGCCCGCGCCGGCAACGAACTCATCTTCGGCATCATCGAGTCCCATCTTCAAGGCGGGGCGCGCGTCTCCCTGCCGCTCGCCAAGCGCACCACCCGCATGGCCCGCGAACACACGCCTCGACAGCCAAAGTATAAGGCTGACTGAGTGGGGGAGAGTACCGGACTGCTGACTGGTCCAAAAATGGGGCGGTAAAGTTACCGGTCAACGCAAATATGGCTTGGGATTACTTTCCACTTCCGCCAGGAGCGCGTCGACGTAACTTCGTATCCTAAACAGTCGGCAGTCCGCGTCGCCCACTCGTCCGCGTTCCAGTTCCCCGGAACACTCCCAGAACGCCCCAAGCTTAACACGATCCAGCGCCGGAAATCCCGGCTCGCGCTCAGAGTCCCGCCTCTTGGCGCGCAAAGTGTGCCAGTACATCGCCTCGACCAGATGGACGTAGGTCGAAGTGTAGTAATCCACCCCCAGCATCAGCAGCTTCCCCCCGGCCTGATACGCCCTGTACATCGGCGAATGCAGTCCGAACGTCTTGCCCCACGGCTTGCGGTCCCAATGTGAACCGTACCCCTCCTGTCGAAGATGCCCATCGACAAAGGCTTTCGCCCCTCTTCCCTTTGCCGCCACCGAGTGCGAGTAGTGGTCTGAACGATAGACGCACGGTAGCTGCCGGAAACGCTCCGTTATCCAGCCGACAGTAGACGACGTGTTGTCGAGGTCCCAATTTTTCGGCCGCAACTCCCACGTTATCAGGTTAAAGGAGGGCATAAGTAAGAGCCCTTCCGGCCCGATCGCGGCTTCCAGCGCCTGGATCACGCTATCGGCACCGCCCTCGACCGGCCCGAGTGATTTGAACGAGGAGTGAACGAAGAGGATATCGCCCGCTTCCACTTGCAGGCGTTGCAGGTCTTGTGTCAGATCGCAACTGCTATATGGAGGCATGGCAAGGGATTTGTCCGAGCGGTCGAGGCCATTATGTCGCGACGGCCGCCGACACGGGGAACTATACGCTTAGCGCAACAAACAAAAGCGCTCTTTAGTCGTTGGGAAAGTCCAAGTCCTTGAGTAAACGGCGCATTTGCCTCCGCCAACTACGATTTTGCAACCGTTTTCTTTTCCGACCTCTCCGCCCGAATTCTCCGAGCACGAGAAGGGTGAACGCCAACAAAAAAAGGAACTCCCAAATCTCGATACCGAATGTCGTCATTTTCTCAGTTTCCAGTTCGCATTTGTAGTCCATTTGTGCTATAATTAGTGGATTCTACCAATGCAATTTCACTCCAATACACCGCGTGTCCGACGACCTATCCCCCGTCGACGACGACGACCTCAACGTCTTCAAATTCTTCGAGCTGTTCCCCAACGAACAGGCCGCAATCGACTACCTCGAAGCGCAGCGCTGGCCTGACGGTGTTATCTGCCCGCGTTGTAACTCCGACTACACCAGGCCCATCAAAAACCGCAATCGCCACAGCTGCAACGCCTGTCGGAGCCAATTCTCCGTCCGCACTGGCTCTGTCTTTGAAAATTCTCGAATCTCCCTGCGCAAGTGGATTTATGCTATGTACGTCTTCCAAAGCGCCCGCAAAGGCATCAGCAGCGCTCAGCTCGCCCGAGACCTGGGCATACGACAGGGAACCGCCTGGTTTATGATGCACAGGCTCAGAGAGGCCATGGAACCCGATCTGGACCTTCTGAAGGGCGTGATCGAAATCGACGAGGCCTGGATCGGCGGGCTGGAGAAGAACAAGCACAGCAACAAGAAGCTGTACAAGAACTGGGCCGTGGGCAAGCAGCTTGTCCTCGGGTTCCGCGAGCGCGATGGCCGTATAATTATCCGCCCCATCCCATTGGGAACTAAGGATGTCCTTCTAGCCGACATCCTGTTCGCGGTCGAAGAAGGCGCTACGATCTACACTGACGAGGCTTCTGGTTACTTGGATCTCGGCCGATGGTTTGAACATGATTCGATCAATCACGGTAAAGGCGAATACGTCCGGGAGAATGTAACCACAAACAGCATTGAGAGCGTGTGGGCCATCGTCAAGCGCTCCCACAAGGGCATTTACCACCAGTGGTCGAAGAAACACGGCCACAGGTATGTAAACGAAATTGCCTACCGTCTTACGGCAGGCAATATTCGTATTCCCGTGATGATACGAATCAACAGGCTCGCTCTCAAGTGCTTCGAAGTGCAGTTGACATACAGGGAGTTGATACGCTAATCTATGCCCGTATGCTGAACTGGTTGGCTAAACGCGTTGCTGACAGGATCGACTTGGTAAAGCTCGCAAATCTGGTCGAAGTCAAACTGGCCGCACGCCTCGATAAGAGACTCGACAGCAAATTGAATCAATATGTGCTGACAGAAATACTGCGCGCGAGGTTGGCTAAGTCCGACAAAAAGGAGTAAGCTATGAGTGACAACTCACTTCCTATCCAAGTCCAGGTCCAGAAACGACTTCAACTGGATAACCTCCTTCTCCTAGACGAGAATGAGCAGCGCGCAAGTCTTCAAGAACATCAAGAATCACTGCTTCAGCTAGCTGATTTGGTGTATGATTCTGAATCGGCACTCTCCGAGAGAACGAAATCGCTCCTCTATGAGTTCGCAGCCCGTTTATGCGAACTCGAACTGTCGTTGATTCAACTAATGCAACCGGATCGTCCACCTCTACGCGAACAGAAATCTGTGACACCTTATACCTCCTGAATTCCATTAGGAACAACGCCCCATGAGTGAAAAACCAACTACTTCCACTGATCAATCCGAGCCTCACCCACCGCCTTCGCCGCGTCTTCAAGCTGCTTTACAAGTGCAGCGCGAGCTATCTCCACTAATCCAGCGATATTTTCGTCTTGAACGCGAACGACTATCTGCACAGGAAGAACTGTGCCAGCGTCTCCTACACCTTGTAATTCAAAGTGCACAGCAACCGGGTCATTAGGTCGCTCAGTCTCTCTCCATACACCTACAATCTTCGCTAAAGCCATTTCATTCCTCCTCGCGGAACGAAACTTCTGCCACTACCTTGTTTTCTTGCGGGTAGTAGCGCACAATGTAACCCTCAACCACCATATTCCCAATGGTATTTACGATCTCTCCTGAGATACCGAACACTTCATGCAATTTTGCATCAAGTTCAGAAACGTCAACTGCGAAGCCCTCCGAATCGCCGGTAAAGATTTAGAAAGCTCTGCCGTTTTCATCCTTAACCCTCCTCAACTCCATCGCCCATCCACTGCTGACAACTTCCACTCTATCTCTCCTTTTTGACTAAATTTTCCTCGTTTGTAGCACCTGCTCACTTGATGTAGGCTAACTTCACCACAGCGTTTGGACTATACAGTTTGGGATTTTCCCACTTGCCAATGGGGGCATTGTGTCCCCTTGTTGGATGACTGTATGGTTCATGGACGCTGTGGTGGCACCCATTGGCCTGTTTCCTTCGAGGGGGCACCACTATGCTTTCCAGACCAGGGCACCGGAGTAAAACGACCCTTCACCCCTGGAATCGCCTCTCCTCTCAACTTCTCCTTCACTCCTATACCTCTACAAGACCTCGCGTATTCCTGATCAACAGGTGTATTTGCATACCCATCTGAAAGAAGTACACAACTGAATACTAAACCCAACCCACCATTTTCCCGGGAGACTTTACCCATGTCTTACACCGCACGGGACCAGAACGACGCGTATGGCGGAAACTACCCGAAGGCCCGCAATCTTGCGCTGGCACGATCCAGCGGCAAATGCCAATTCTGTGGTCTTCGAGAGGCTGTCGAAGCACATCACTGGGCCTTTGAAAATTATCCATCAGGAGAAAAAGTCCAGGGACACGATCTCACCGCACTGTGCGAAGGATGCCACGAATTTGCGACTCTTCTGCGCGACTGGATAGCAAGAAAAGACGCAGACTACACTGTCCTCATTGAAGAACTCGCACGTTGCAACACCTTCATTGCAAAAAGAGAGGTCTTCAGTTACTGGCTTTACCCCCCGCACGAACACGAGTTGAAAACCGAGACCGACAACGCAAGGCACAAGGCAAGAAACAGTGCCCGGTTTCGCAGAGAGAGCACTCCACATCGCACAAAAGACGAGACATACACCATAAAGAAGGAACGCAGGAAAATGCCACTGGTCGTGGCATATCTACTTTGGTTTGTCCTTGTGCCTGGCCTGGTATTCGCTGTAGCCTACTATCTCCACTTCACCCTGTAATTCCTGGGAAATTGCCATGAGCAAGTATTCTCAGGAGATTCGAAACCTGCAATACAACATCCAGCACTACACCGCCAGTCTGCGAGCAATTGATCGGATGATTGAGCGAATGAGGGGAAAGAAGATCACCCATCCTGGCCGAAAGGTTGACCGGCAGCGCGTGATCGACAGGTACGGTGAATGCCCCGCAGACATCAATGACTTGAAAATCTTTCGCAAGATTGAACAGGAACACATCAAAGCCGCAAAAGACCGTCTCGCTCAACTAAAACACGAGCGAGACAGCGAACTGCCCATAACGCCATGGGGATGCGCATTCGCGTTTGTCCGGGCTTTATGGCGAGCCAGAAAGCTCACCTGACGACAATCTTGCTAAGAACGGGCTGAACTACCCTTCCGGGCTCGCTTTCGGTGTTTTGCAGCTGGAGGCGAGTCCTTCTTCGACGTCGACGGTCTGTAGGCAAAAACCTTGTCTGCTGCTTCGCGCAGCAACCTGACGTCTACTTTGGACTCAGTGTAGGGAGGTGACTTGGAGGGCATTGGGTTCCATCCTCGCGGAAAAATCCCGCATTGAAATTGTGCACGGTTGTCCGGTTTTGTGCTTCTAGCGGTCCGAACTTCTCAGACAATATCACAGCTTTCGCGAGCAACGCAAATGGTTTAACTCGCTGGCTCTGATTACCCTTTGGCTTTCCTGCTTTTTTAACTTTACACCTGACTTCGTATCGGGTATGTTATAGCCTGCAAGGCTGCAATTGGTGCAGCAAAATGGCGAAGGGCGCCCCACGTCACAGTGAAAAGCGCCCTTCAAAAACAAGTCGCCCCGCTTCGCGGGGTAAAGGAGAGTCTCCCATGGAGATTATAGCAGCAATTGCCGCTATAGCAACCATCATTTCAGCGATTGTAGGAATCGTGGCACTCGTGCGGACTTTTAGGACGTCAAAAAGGTCGAAAGAAGGACTAGGCAGAAATTTAGTGGGTATGATACCCATCAATCTGCCTTTTCCACGACCGCGAAAGCGGCGGGAATCGTTTGACCAAGTCGTGGACCCAACCCCGTCGATTAGACCACCAAAATCCGTTTGGCCGCCGGACTACGAGAAAGCGGTTATAAAACCCGACATAATGGATCGACGGCCATACCCAACGACCGACGCAACAAGACCGATTGCAGGCGGCGAGGAACGTTGGAGTGGCCAGTCTGAAAAGCCTCCCTTCGATCCCTTCACCTAAAATCTGTGTCTAAACGAAAGGCCGCCAGCTTAAGCTGGCGGCCTTTGCAGTTGTTGGCCATTCTCGTTTGTTGCGCTAAGCGTATAGTTCCCCGACACGTCCATCACGTAAACCTGGCGCGTCCCGCCATGGACCGAGTCGAAGCAGACCTGCTTTTCATCCCGGCTCCAGCGGAGGTGCATATCACAAGCAGATTTCTCTGCGGAAAGGGTGAGACGATCGAAACTGTCCCAAGTGAACCAGCCGTTCCACGTCCATATTCCACAGCATAAATGATTGCAGGTTATTCTTATCCGCCCCGGTGTCTGTCAGCATCCAGGAACCGTTCTTGGTACTCTATATGGGATGAAACCGGCTTTGCACTAAGCATTGACTACGCGGCCCTAGTCAGAAAACAAGGCTTTTCTTGCGCTTGATTTCCTCCTCGGACATGGCCGCCATCAAAGTGCCCCAGTGTCGCGGCGGCGTACTCGGCTCGCCGGTGAACTCGAATCCTTCCTCGCTCAGACGTAAACTGCTTCCATCCAGGCCGCCATAACCCAGTGCCTTGCGTGTGGCGATCATCTCCTGGACCGCGGCTAGCGCCCGTGCGTCGAACAGGCCCAATCGATCTTTCAGTTTCTGAATTCTGTCCTTCTGGCCGTAGCACTGGTATTGGGTTTCCGCGTTCAGATAATGTATGTAGAAAGTGCGTCGCAGGTCGCCGGTGCGGTTGCCGGCCGAGCCGTGCGGCGCCGAAATGCAGTGGAAACTGACATCGCCCGGTTCCATTTCAAGCGGCACCGCGCCCAGTTCATCGAATAAGGCGTCCTCCGAATAATTTTCCACCTCTACGTGGCCCACCAAATGGTGCCCCGGAATCACCCACACACAGCCGTTCTCAATCGTCGAGTGATCCAGATAGATGTCGGCGTCAATGTTGGGAACGGCGTGCGTCTCTGTCCATTCCGGGTCGCCGTAGGGCGGGTCCTGGTGCCAGTGTATGGGGAGATCGCCTTCGGGAATCTTGCAGACAAAGGAATCTGCGACAGGCATGAAGGGATGGCCGACCAGCTGGCCGAAACAGGTCAGGAGCGACGGGTTGACCGTCACCGCCTGAAAAATCGGGTCCCTGTCCCACATCAATTCGCTGCGGAAATAGGTCGGGATGCCGTCGGCGTTGGCGCGATAGCGATGGTCGGTTTGTTCAGTGTCCGCTATTCCCTCCTCCACGACACGGTCGGCTGCTTCCCGCAGTGCGGCCAACTCTTCATCTTGTATAACGCCCCGGGCAACGATAATTCCGTCGCGGTGAAACTGATCGATCTGTTCTTGTGTGAACATGCCCCTACCTTCCTTTCAAGAATGCATCACGTTGTTTCCTTGGCGTTGCCTTGACTCGGGACCAATGCCCGTGCGCGGAAGGTCTTCCTCTAGGTTCCTGCAAAATTGCGGAGGGGTCGCACTACGAGAAGCTCCCGGAAGTCAGCGAGACTTCGGAGCGAAACGCGGGGCCGTGCCGACCAGAAGGAACTGCTTGGAAGGATGGCGCAGCCTAAGCTGCCGGTGTCAAAAACGTCAGGCTTTTCTTGCGCCTGATTTCGTCCTCCGACATCGCAGCGATTAACGGGCCCCAATGTCTGGGCGGCGTCCTCGGCTCGCCCGTGAATTCAAACCCTTCTTTCATCAGGCGCACATCGCTGCCTTCCAGGCCGCCATAACCCAGCGCATGACGCGCATCGATCATCTTCTGGGCTGCCGCCAAAGCGCGGGCGTCGAACAGACCCCGTTCCTTGTCCAACGCCTGGATGTAGCCAAGGTGGCCGTAGCTCTGTTCCTGGACCTCACGGTTCATGTAATGTACGTAGAAAGTTCGCCGAAGATCGGGAGTGCGGTTGCCGGCAGAGCCGTGCGGCGCCGAAAGGCAATGAAAGCTGACATCGCCCGCTTCCAATTCGATCGGCACCGCGCCAAGTTCCTCGAAAAGAGCGTCCTCCGAGTAGTTCTCCACCTCTACATGCCCGACCAGGTGGTGCCCTGGAATCGCCCAGACGCACCCGTTCTCGATCGTGGAGTGTTCCAGATAAATGTCGGCATCGATGTTGGGGATCGGGTGTGTATCCGGCCATTCGGGGTCGCCGAACGGCGGGTCCTGGTGCCAGTGGACCGGCACATCGCCTTCGGGAATCTTGCACACGAAGGAATCGACAATCGGCATGAAGGGGTGTCCAACCAGCTGACCGTAATGCGCCAGCAACGACGGATTGGCCGTCACCGCCTGAAAGACCGGGTCTCGGTCCCACATAAACTCGCTGCGAAAATACGTACGCGATCCGTCCGGGTTCGGCCGGTAGCGGTGCCCCTCTTCATCGACGCCCGCTATCCCCTCCTCCATCACCCGGTCCGCCGCCTCGCGCAGCGCTGCCAGCTCCTCGCCCCGTATCACTCCCTTCGCCACGATGAATCCGTCGCGATGAAACTGGTCGATTTCAGCTTGCGTGAACATTCGTATGTCCGTGCCCTACATCTTTATGCCGGATTCAACCAGCCCCTCGACGTAGAACTTGCCGAGGACGACAAAGAGTATCACAAGGGGTATCGAAGCCAGCACGTAGCCGGCGAAAAGAGGGCCGCCCGCTCCGAAATCGACGCTGTCATTGGTCGTTCGCGACAGGCGGAAAAGACCGACCGAAATCACCTGTTTGCTCATATCGCTGATCGTAACCAGCGGCCACAGGAACGAGTTCCACTCGGCCACGAAATTGAGCACGGAGAGCGTCGCCAGCCCCGGTAGACTCAGGGGGAACGTAATTCGCCAGATCAGCGACCACGCGCCCGCGCCGTCGCACCGGGCCGATTCGTAGAGCTCCTCCGGTATGCCTGTTATGAATGCCCGCATCAGAAAGATGCCGAAAATCGGGCCGCCCGCGATGTTGGGGATAATCAAGGCCCAGCGTGTGTTGAGCAGGCCGAGATTGTTATAGAGCATGTAAGCGGGGATGAAAGAGAGCACCCACGGCACCATCAGCAGAGCGATAATGGCGTAGTAGAGCGGCTCCCGCAGTGGAAAACGCATGCGCGCGAAAACATAGCCGCCGATTAGCGAGAGAATCAGCACACCAAGCAGACCAACCACCGCCACAAGCACAGTATTGATCATGTAGGCGTCGATCACATCCCAGGCCGACAAATAATTCGAGCCGCGCAGTGGCAGACTCACATTCCAACGGTCCCAACGGTACTGCAGCCCGTTCTTGAACGACAGGTTGATCATGATCACAGTCGGAATGAGCGAAAGGAGCAGCAGAAAGGCGATCAGAAGATGGAGCCCCAATTGGGAAATCTGCAGCGGTCGGCGGTTCTGGCTCCTCTGTAGTTCGGTCGTCATGTCTGTTTCCTGCGAATATGCTGCCAGTTGTCGTTTCGCTGCCCCGTGCGCAATTCAGCGCCACGCCAACAATTCTTTACTGCCTTAGCTCTTCGTTCGCCGGCCGGATGCCCCGGTTAATAATCAGTGTTCCCGACATGGCAATGATGAACAGCAGGAGGCCAATTGCCGAGGAGTAGCCGAACTTCTGGGCGCGGAAGGCCGAATGAAACATCGTCAGCCCCGGCACCATCGTCGAGAACCCCGGTCCCCCGTCAGTGAGAACAAGAATGTTCTGGAAAGCGGTGATAGCGTTGATTATCGCCAGGATCGCCAGCAGGCGTACCTGGCCCAACACCAACGGAATGTCGATGCGCAGCACCCGGCCCAAGCCGGTGCAACCGTCCAATGCCGCGGCTTCGTATACCGAGTCGGAAATCTGACCCAGCCCGCCCAGGTAGATCAGCGTGCCCACGCCCCACACCCACGGAAACCCAACAAACATGATCGCATAGATTGCGATCCGATGTTCCCCCAGCCAGTTCATTGCCAAATGCTCAAGCCCCATTGCCCGCAGCATGTCATTGATGGGCCCGAGGTAAGGATCGTAAAGCTTCTGCCAGAGTAGTACCGTTACGATACCCGGAACAAGCATGGGGATGATGACCAGAAGACGGTATAGTTCCTTCAAGGCCGCTGAGCGCACAAAAAAGATTAGCTCGGCCATGATAAACGGCATGACAATGCCGGCAAAGAGGCCAAAAATCAGCAGCTTGACGATATTGACCAATTCATGCGGAGTCTCAGCGTACGTGAAATATGTGATGAAGTTGTCGAGGCCAACGAACGTAGCCGGTACCCCCGGACGCCAGCGGAAAAAGGCGCGAATGAGGCCCAGGATAGGGGGATAGTAGACGAATATGCTAAGAAGTATGAAGATGGGGCTGAGCAGCGCGTAGGCCTGCCAGGAGCGGCGAAACGCCCTCCAACTAAGCCCCGTTTCGCCAGTCCGACTCCTCCAAAGGCTGCGGCCGGCCGGCGCCGAATCTGTCTGCGTTGACTGCGCACTGCTCATGCAGCTGTTCCTTATCCCTATTCCGTGGTTAATGGTGCTTCAATTGGAATCTGAATGCGGTAATGCTTGTCAACTTCGAACAGTCGTCCGATGTTGATATCGATCACATGCGCGATCGTATCCTCCTGGAGATCATAGGGGCCGGCCGCGTTCGGCGTGTACGTATACTCAGCGTAACCCTCTTCGTCGGTATAGTTCCACTCGGGGATGAAGAGGCCGCCCCCTGATTCAAGCCAGGCCTGCAGCAGCGTGTTACCGCGCGGCTGACCATTCTCAGTCACGCGCACTGTCAAAATGATCGAGCTCTTGCCGTCGGCGATGACCTTGGGCTGGTCAAACTCTCCGGAGATCGAAATGTTTGGCAGGCGCGCCTGCGCTTGCACATAGTCAACCGCAATAGCCGCCAGCAGCAGTCCAATTACGGCAAATGCGAGCAGCCGTCCTCTTCCCATTATCGGCAAAAACCTGTAATTTGCGACGGGTAGTCCGAAGAGAGTGGCCGATGCCCGACCGGAGCATCGACCACCGTCCCGTGCGGATTCCTAGCTGTCGTCGGTCTGCTCTTCCAGAATTTCCTCATAACGCTGCGCGCCGGCGGCAAACTCCTCTTCCTGCCGCTCATAGAAGGTCGCTTCATCAATCTGGCCGGTAATCCATTCGATGAAGACAGGCCGCCATCGCATGAAGTTGTCGTTGTCCCAATACCAGCCCTGGCCCCACCAGGCAATGGCATATTCATAGAGAGGCAATTCAAAAGTGGCAATCTCCTGCCAAATCGATCCGAGCGTCCCGTCCACGGCCGAAGAAATGCGAGCCTGGTTCTCATTGACGAGGAATGAGTTGTTCTGCGGTTCGGTAAGGAACATCCAGAAATCGACCGTCTGTTCCAGATTGGCGTCCTTTTCAGTCGAGGATGCCATCGTGACATATTCTGAGCCCTGAATGGCAGTCAGCAGATCGCCGGGCACCGATCCGTCACCGGCAGTCGTGCGCGGCGGGTCGGTTGCGCCGGGCGAGCTGTCCGTCGCTGGAATTTCGCTGCTGTTGGGGAGCGGCGGCGGCAGGAAGCCTCTCTCGAAAGTTATATTGGGGTCATTGGCCATCCGGGAAAACTCCCAAGACCCCGAATAACGCAGTCCCACCTTTCCCTCTCGCCAAAGCAGGTCGATGTCGACCGTGTTGAAGCCATCGATCCAGTAGGTTGCCAGCTCGTACATTTCCTCAAAAGCGCGCTTGTAAATCGGCGTATTCGGACCGATGATGCCGGCGCGGTAGGCGGGGAGCGCCTCATCTACGCCAACGAATTTGTCCCCATTAAGGTCCATATCCGGACAGACCGGTTGCATCATCGAGGGCAGGATCTGCAGTGCCAGCGGCCACAGGTTGCCGGTCCCCTGCTCGACCTGCCAGGGTGCCAGTCCGTCGCCAGCCTCTTTCAGCGCCTGGGACACCTCCATCTGTGCGCTCCACGTCGCGGGCGGCTCCAGGCCCATGCTGTCGAGCGTTTCCTTATTATAAGCCAGGCCGACCTCGACATTGGGCCAGATGTTGTCGATTGGCGCGCAATAGATTTTGCCATCCGGCTGAATCAGCGAGTTCATAAAGGCAGGATAGAAAATGTCCATCCAGGAGTCATAGTCCGGCGCGTAGCGGTTGGGCTGGGCCAGGTAGTCGTCAATCGGTACGGCCCAACCGTTCTGCACTGCAAAATTGTGCGTGCTGCGCACCAGGTTGGGCGCCGTGCCTGCCGTCGCTCCGGCGGTCAACCAGGCAAAATAATCCTCGCCGCCAGGGCCCTCTTCGTACACGATCTCTGTGCCGGGGTTCTCCTCGTGATAGCGCTCTGCGAGGATGCGCGGCGCGTTCACGACGATCGGATTTTCGGCTGAACGGCTGGTCCATTCTGTCGGCGTGTAACTGCCGCCAATCCAGACGCGCACCGGGACGCGGTCGACATCGGGCATCGTCTCGCCGGAACTGTCCGCTGCCGCTCCCTGGTCGACTTCAACTTCCGCGGGAGCACAGGCCGCCAGCAACGCGGCGCCGCCGGTTGCACCTGCCAGGGACAAGAATCCTCGCCTGCTGAACTGTCTTTTCTGCATGGTTGTTTGTCTCCTTGGGTAAGAGATTTTCCTGCATATGTGAACGTCTGCTGAAAACGAATATCGAATAGGAGAGTGAAGTAACGGCCGGGCCATCAAGTGGATACAGTTCAATGGACCGCGAAGGCTTATTCTGCCGGCAATGTTAATGGAATAATATTACAGTGATAAGTGTCGTGTCAAACGACTTTTTCCAGGCAGGGTACAATAAACGGAGGCCAACTGTACTCACCCCAAATCCAAAATCGAGAATTCTGGTAACAAGGCGTGGGGTATATGCTTTCAAAAGAATCGGCAGCAGGCTTTACCCTAGAGAAGAGGGGAAAAATGTGCTATTGGATTGGGGAAATCCGGCGGCGTCTCCTACCGCTATGCCGCCCTATATCTGCGCGCCGCCACCGAACTCCCCCTCAAACTTCGCCCACACGCTGTCGTCCACCGGCGTCGCCGCCGCCCGAATATTCGCCTCCAGCTGCTCCGCGTTCAAGCTGCCGATCGGGTTGCCGTGGATGCGATCTTCGCGCAGGCAGAACTGGATCGCCAGTTGTAACAGGTCAATCTGTTCCTCGCGACACCACTGCCAGATACGCCGCGCCGCGTCGACGTCATCGTCGTTCTTGTAACGCCCCTGCTCCCTGGCCTTGTCGATATCCACACCGGTAAGCAACCCCCGCAGGATCGACCAGCCGTTCATTACCCCGACATCTGCCGCGGCCGCCGCCGGCAGAACGGTCCCGGTGGCAGTCTGCCTGATGAGGTTGTAGTCGTTGAAGCACAGAATGAGATCGACGTCGCCGGTTACGATCGCCTTCAGGTGGAAATGGTGTTCCCGCATCCCGTAGCCCGCGTTTCGCACCAACCCTTTCGCCTTCAGCTGCAGCAAACCGGCCAGAGTGCCGCCTTTGGCCAGGGTTGGTTCGATACGCTTCGGGTCGTGGATCAGCATGCCGTCGAAGTAATCAGTGCCCAGGATCTCCAGCTGGTCCTCTACGTCCCGGATCACGCGTTCGGCCGAATAGTCCGCTTCGCCGTCACCCCTGTAACCGCCCCACGACGCATTCGAATGGCAGCAGAGACGGCCCGTGACAATGACATCCTTGCGCGGGATCTCGCGCAGCGCAAGACCCAACTTGCGCAGCGAATCCCCGTAACAGCGGGCGCAGTCAAAGTGATTGACGCCCAGCGACACCGCATGTTTGATCAGGGCAACCGCGTCCTCGTCGCTGACAAAGCCGAAGTGGTTGCCGAACCCCTGCGTGCCGAAGGGAATGACGGGTACTGAAAGTTCAGTCCGTCCGAGCCGGCGGCGTGGCACCGGCGGTGGGGTTTGAGTCATTGCTTGCCTCCTGAGTTGGCTTCACGGGTATACTTCTTCGAACCGTCCTGCAACACGACCTGCACTGTTGGACGACTGAATTGCTCCCAACACCTCACTGTCTCGCCCCGGCTCCGAACCTTTCCTGGAATCTGGTCCAAACGCCTTCGTCCAGAGGCGTCGACGCGGCGCGAATGTTGGCCTCCAACTGTTCTACATTCAGGCTGCCGATCGGGTTACCATGGATGCGTCTTTCTCGCAGGCAGAACTGGATTGCCAGCTGCAATAGATCGACCTGTTCCTCCCGGCACCAGTTCCAGTAAGCGCGCGCACCCTCCGCGGCGGCGTCGCTTCGGTATCGTCGTCGCGCAATCACCTCATCAATGTCGGCCCCGGTCAACAGGCCGCGCAGGATGGCCCAGCCATTTAAGACGCCTACATCGGCGTCGGCAGCAGCAGGAAGTATCGTGTCCGCGGCCGTTCGGCGGACGAGATTATAGTCGTTGAAACAGAGGATCAGGTCGACGTCGCCCGTTGCAATTGCTTGCAAGTGAAAGTCGTGCGGTTCCATCCCGTATCCAACGTTACGTACCAGGCCTTGTGCCTTGAGTTGAAGCAAACCGGCAAGGGAACCGTCACTGGCCAACGTGGGTTCGATGCGATTGGGGTCGTGGATCATAATGCCGTCGAAGTAGTCGGTCCCGAGAAGCTCCAGCTGGTCCTCCACATCGCGCACGGCGCGTTCGGCTGAGTAGTCCGCTTCGCCTGCGCCGTGATAGCCGCCCCAAGGCGCATCCGAATGACAGCACAGACGTCCAGTAATGATTAATTCCTGACGCGGGATCTCGCGCAAGGCCAGGCCCAGCTTGCGCATCGAATCCCCGTAGCATCGGGAGCAATCAAAGTGATTGGCGCCCAACGACACTGCATGTTTGATCAGGGCTAGGGCATCCTCGTCGCTGACGAAACCGAAACTGTTGCTGAATCCCAGCGTGCCAAAAGGAATGACGGGTATTTCGAGTTCGGTGCGGCCAAGGCGCCTGCGCGGCAACTGAGGGATGGCTTGGCTCATCGATTTCTCCCTTACCTATGCCGGGCTGCACCACGCCAGGCTGTTGCGCAGCAAGGCCTGGAAAGAAGGGTGGCGCCAGACTTCCGGGTTGTGGCCGGGAGTGAGTACGCAGACTCGCCCTTTTCCTTCGATGCGGGTCCAGCCGGCTGGTTGACTGCCATGTTCGGAATCGGAATGGAGGAAGAGATCCACCTCTGGATCGTTCATCTCCATCATATAGTGTTCATCCATCAGCGTGAATGACGTGCTGCCGGCAGCAAGCGGATGGTCGGTAAGAGGCGCGACAGTTACCGGGCATTGCGGCGGGTGGCCGGTGAACTTGCCTCCCATCAGGCGGCAAAGAGATGGCGAGTTGTCGTAGAGAGCCGTACCCGAATGTAGAACAAGGAGACCGCTGCCGCTGGCTACATAGTCGACAAAAGCCTGTCCCGTCTCCTCGGTGGCCCATGGTTCATGGTCCGCCCACGAGCAGTTGTTGGCTTTGGAAAAGATAACGAGGGGATACTGGTTCAAACTATCTGTGCTCCATCCCGTGGGATCCTCCACCCAGTCGAACTGTAGGTTGGGTTGCCCAAGAGCAGCCAGCCCGTCTCGTGTCAGCGAAGCGGGGTGGGCGCTGTCATCGCAAAAAACCAGAGTTCGCATTCTCATTTTCCTTATGGTCGCAAATTCGAAAGGCGTGAAGCGTATAGCGTTTCACACAAAGTTTAGTACAGAAAAGTGCGTTGTTCCCTATGCTCAGGCACTCGCCGCTGCCAGCGCTTCACTCCACAAGACCAGCAAGCGGACCAGCTCGGCGCGATTGGATTCGCTCTCCTCAGCCTCGACAAGAGCCAGCACCCTGGCGCTGGGCGGATCACTCATTGGCACATGTTCGCCGGCTTCAAGCAGGTTGGCAATTGTCTCCAGCAGCCCCACGCCATTTGCGTAGTCGGAATTAGCCGCGCCCAGCCACTCATTCGCTTGGTCAAGTACGCGGGTGGCGGCGCCTTCCTTGTCTACGGCAGGGGGGATCATGCCCGGTCCCCGGCGGCGGAAGAAGCCTTGGATGGCGGCTACGATGCTGGGGTCCCGCACAGTGCCGTCCGGGTAAACCACGCCATGAATATCCCGCCAGCGGCTGACGCCGATCATCAGCTCCCACAGGTACCAGCCGATGCCTTCTTCCTGGCAGATTTCCAGGGTAACGTCGTAGGGGTTAGCGCGGGCCAGACAGGCCAATTCAGAGATGAAGATTGGCTTCTGATTGGCTTTCGCGATGCGGATTCCTTCTTTGATGTGGGCGCGGATGGCGGCGCGTGTATTCCTGTAGTCGTGGAAGGAGAGCACATCCACATGCGTCTCCACCTGCGCCAGCGTTGCCACATTGGCCACGCCAACCGTGATCGGATGTGCACTGTCAAGTTTCTTCATCACACCGCAGAAATGATGCACAAAGTTCCAAATCGTGCCCTTGCGTTCGTCTCTCTCGGGCGTATCTTCCATTACCCAACTGGTGATCAGCGGTTCGTTCATAATGTCCCACATAGCCAGACCTGGCTCGGAACCAAGAGTCTGCACCAGGTCGGCGCAGTAGGCCTCGCCGGCAGGCCAGAACTCAGGCCCTAACCGCTGTACGCCCGGGTTGGGAATCCACTTGTTCTCGGTCGAATCGATTGTAGGACGCGTATCGTCGAAACAGGAATCCCACACCACCGGCATCACGCTGATCCCGCGGTCGTGGGCCGTACGCACAAAATGCGTGAGTCGGTTCAAGAAGCTCTTGGGATCGTGTTCATAAACGACGTAAGCAAGGAATGGGCGAGCGCTGTTCAGACCCAGCCGCTGGGCATAAGTAAGCTCTCGCTCAACCAATCCTTCATCGTAGTCACGCCAGAAAGAGATGTCGTTGACAGCCGTACTGGGCGTGTAATTGAAACCGCGCAGATGCGCATATGGGTTGAGTAGCTCCAAAGGATCGTTCCTCCTATGAAGTGGGGATAGTGCAGCGGTCGAGAGGCGAGATGGGCTCGCCCCGCGCGTCGCACAGAAGCAACTGCGCGACTCTGGCGCCCGGCGGCGGCTGGCGAACGCAGTCGACTCGCAGCACGTTGAGCGGATTGACGAGGGCCAGCGTTTCAGTTTCCAACGTCCGTTCATCGCCATCCAGCCAAACCAGCTGCACGTTACCCAGGTGAAAGAGGCCGAAGACACCAGTCAGGCGGATTCCCGAACTGATTGAGTCGGCTTCCAAGGGCCTATGGGCGCAGCCAGCATGTGTCACATTTACGATCGGGCCGGGGCAGCGCGCGACGTACCAGTCAATCTCCAGTCTCTGTGTTGCGCCCGGGGCCATTTCGCGGAGTGGTCCCAGGATTTCCGCCTCCACGTGGAAGAGATTCAGTCTGCCGAAATCGAGACCGCCGACAGGGTCGCCGTGACCTGTTGTCCAGCACTCGACCGAGGCGCCGTCATCAGGATACTCTTCGCCGGGGTAATAGGTAAAGCGCTGGCAGAAGGCGTAGTCAGAAGCCTGGTTGACGAAGGCGATCCACCCTTCCGGTGAATCAATGCCTATCTTGCCGAGTTGGTACAGATATTGCGCGCCTAAGAGGTTGGGGCGCACTTCGGGCTGCCATTCGGGGTTGTCCTCGTCGCCGAACATGACATTGTAGCCGCCCGCGAAGCAGCTGTCCGGGTTGGTGGGAATGTAGAGCCAAGCCTCTTCGTTGTGGGTCTCCTGGCCGTTGCGGTCTCTGCGCGTGGCATCCACCTGCACGATATCCCAAATGCCCCAGGTGCGCTCCTGATCGGAGACGTTCGTCATCTCAAGATGAAGGCTGACGCGACCGCCCCCGGCATGCAGCGTGACCTGGCGGGAAATCTGGACGCCGGTGCGCGGGTCCGGCTGGCTCGTCATGCGGATTGAGGCCTCTGAAACCGATGAGTCCACAGTTTCCAGCGTATAGGGTCCCGTATCCAGCACGGGGTCAGGCGGGCCATGCCACTGGTCCGGGCGGTCCCAGCCCTGCGGCGCCGGCCAGGTCTTGGCGCCGCCGTAGTTCTTCCAGGCCGCGATACTGCCGTCGCCCATATTCTCTTCAGCCGAAAAGAGTTTGCCTGCGAGGTTGCGGTCAAACCACAGGTAGGGGTAGTCCCCCAGACTGTACGCCATGATTCGGCCGCCAACGTCAGGCACTGCCACCAGGCTCACCAGGCCGTTGCTGAGGCTAACGGCCTTCCAACCTTCAAAATCAATCTCTTCAATGAGGCAACTTGAACCTGCCGCGGACTGCTTGGTCATGGAATTTCAGTCTCCGATTGAGGACGTAGGTGGGGCGATGGGCAATTCGGACTCTCTACCGGGATGCAGTTCGACTCGATTTACTCTACGTTTGCCCGACTCGAGACTCTCAGTCTTCGTCGAAGGTCGCCTTGCGGATGTAAAGCTGTGTTTCGGCTGCACGACTCTTCTCTTAACCCTTCCATGCATACGGATCAACCCCCGCCACCGGATAAACTCGCCGCACGTCAACGCGCGCCACCGGCTGCTCATCCGCAGTCTTGACCCAAGGCAGCAATGATTCGCTGCTCAGATAGTGGCTGACCAGTACACGGCGATAGCTGTCCTTCGTGCGATTCAGCAAGGACTGGTGCAGCAGATAACCGTTAAAGAAGACGACACTGCCGGCCTTGACCTCAACCGGAATCTGGGGCGACTCATCGAAACCGGTCGCCATGTCATCGTGCGTGTCGAACTCGTCAGGGTCGCCGTGCTTTTGGGTTGGGTACAGATATCCCGCCCGCTGCGAACCGGGGATCACCCACATGCAGCCGTTCTCCACGTACGCATCGTCAATCGCGATCCAGGCCCCGATCAGCGAGCGGTCGCGTGTGGGGATATAGTTCTCGTCCTGATGCCAGGACTGCCCCTGATAGCCGGGCGGTTTGATAAAGAGCATCGACTGCATGCACTTCACATTCCCCGACCAGTGCGCCAAATGCGCGCCCGTTATCTGGCTGAGCACGCCGCTGATCTTCGGGTGGCGCGTGTATCTCTCCATGATCGGACTTACATAATGCGGCTGGTGGATGGCCAGAATCTTGGAAAGAACCTCCTCATCGCTTAGTTCTCGCGGCACCGGTTCAATAGTCAAATTGGGATATCCACCGCGGGCGACTTTTATTATGTCCTGCTTCAATTCATCCAATTCAGCAGCGTCTAACAGGTTGGGCACGGCCAGATAGCCGTTGTCCACATAGAATCCGACCTGCTCCTGATTCACCACAACGGGCACTTCAATTCGTTCGCTCATCCGCTCTTTCGTCAACGGTCAGTTTGTTCTGTTCAGGTTATGTAGGAACGGTCAACGCAAACTGACCATGTGCTGCCTCCGAGCCGTTCCGCCTCTTGAATCCTCACTCCAGATCCGCAATCGACTCCTGCACCGCAGTAATCGTGTCCTCGATATCCTGCTCCGTATGGGAGAGAGTCAGAAACATCGGGTGCATGGGATGCAGGTAGTAGCCGCGCGCCAGGCACCCCTGTAGCATCGCGATGCAGCGGTCCTTGTCCTCCTCCTCCATGACCGGTGTGGGCATCGGCCCGGTGCCGGTCAGCCGGTAGCCCAGCCCGCCCTCTTCGCATGCCGCATTAATGCCTTCGGTCAGGCGGTTGCCGATCTTCCACTGGTATGCAATGCCGTCGCGCCGTTTAACCTCTTTGATGACGGTCTCTATTGCAACCAGGCTGGGAAGGTCGCAGTGAAACGTCGCCGCCATCCAACTGGACTGGCACTGCGGCGAGCCGAGAATATCCTTTCGGCCGCCTATAAAACTGCCGGGATATCCGTTCGCGCAGGCCTTTGCAAAGGCCGTCAGATCAGGGGTGACGCCATAGTATTCGCCGGCACCGCCGTAGGCCACCCGAAAGCCGACCTTGACCTCGTCAAAAATACACAGCGCGCCGTACTGATGGGCCATGTCCACGCAGCCCTGCAAAAATCCTTCCGGCGGCCCGCTGTCGCGGATCGTCTCCATGATCACGCAGGCGACCTCGTTGTCGTTCTGCTTGAAGATGTCCTCCAAAGCGTCGAGATCGCCGTAGGGAGCTTCAATCGTGAGCGGCGCGATAACGGAAGGCGCACCCTCGTCCTCGGTGCGTGACCAGTCGTGCCATCCATGGTAACCGCTGCGGATGACCTTGTCGCGGCCCGTATACGCCCTGGCAAGCCGCACCGCCGCCGACGTGGCCGCACTGCCCCCGATCAGGAAGCCGAGCATCTCCACAGCGGGAATCAGATCGATCAGCATCTCCGCGACCTCCAACTCCTTGGGGTGCGCTGTGCTGTAGATGGTGCCCTCCTCCATCTGCGCCTGGACCGCGGCATTGATGACGGGGTCGTTGTAGCCAAGCAGGATGGGGCCGAAGCCCATCAGATAGTCCAGATACTCATTACCGTCCACGTCCCAGAAACGGGCGCCGGCCGCGCGCTGGGTAAAGACAGGATAGCCGAGTTCCAGCATATCGTGACTGCGCTTGTGCCCCTGGCAGCCGCGTACGATCAACTCATCGGAGCGGTCAAGCAGGGCCTTGGACTGTTGGATGTTGTAGGGTTTGACGGGCATAGCCTTATACTCCTGTTGAGTAATACGCAAGGCAATCTGTGAACGTATTCATTATACATTGATCAGGAAGATCGAGTTGTGCTGCCGCAGCCATGTGGAGGGAGGCGGCGCTATCTAATTCAGCTTACTTCAGCGCACCGGCATCCCCGAAGACTATGGGGCAGTAGCGTGGATCGTCGATGAATGTGGTTAGCCCCTGGCGGACATTATCCTTCGGGCGCGACTTCTCCGTGCGCATGTGAACAGCGAAACTTCGACGCGGCTGCGCGGACAGGTTGGGGGCGCTGCCGTGAAAAGTCAGCTTTTGATGAAAGCTGGCGCTGCCCGGCGGCAAGATGGCAGGCTCCTCTTGCCACTCCTGATTCTGCTCAGCCTGGATAGCGTCGCGCAGGGCATCGTAATCCTGAGAAAAGAAGTCGCTCTTGGTGGACAACCCCCACTTGTGGGAACCGACAACAAAATTCATCGGGCCGCAATCAGGGGCGACATCGCTCAGCGCGACCCAGGCCGTGAACAACTCGCTGTCATCTTCCCAAATCCCCCAGTAGTTGTAGTCCTGGTGCCAGCCAACGTGTGTACGCACTTGCTGGCCGGCGACAATCGGCGGCTTTTAGAGCATCTGCACCCACCACACCTGCACCGCTTCGGCGCCTGTGATCTCGGCCGCTTTTGCCCCCAACGCCGGGTGTGACACAAGGTCCATAATGGCATGGCTGGCGATCTGCGGCATCTCGATTTTACAAAGCGAATTGGGATCGTCTCCCGGGCTCCAGGACGATGGACGCGGCGGAATGTCCGTATCATACGAACCCGCCCTCAATGCGTCCATGCCAGCTATAGCCGGTTCCACGACGTCCGCCGGTAGCAGCGGCTCCGAGCAGATGTAGAAGCCATCGTCCTGATAACGCTCCCGCGCCAAGACAATCTCATCGACCTTCATCCTGTGTCCTCCTGAGGTATTCAATCCAATACACTTGTGTCAGAAAGTGCAATATGCCAGGTGCGGGCGAGACGCAAACGACAATTAGGCGCCTCGCCTTCTCTTACGCTACACGCATTTGGGAAAACGGCAAATCTTCAAATCGAGGGCAGATCAGGTTCCTTGTAGTCCAGTCAAGGTAATGCCCTGTATGAAGGTGCGCTGTACCAGATAGAAGATAACAATGATGGGTACTGTAAGTGCGGTCGAGGCTGCCATCAACAGATGGAACTCAGTATCGTACTCGGAATGGAACATCTGCAGCCCGACAGCAATCGTGAACATATCACTATCTCTCAAGTAGAGCAGTGGTCCAAGGAAGTCCGACCAACTGCTCAGAAACTGGAAGAGGACAACGGTTGCCAGTGCCGGCTTCGTCAGAGGCAGGATCAGTTGCAAGTAAATACGCGGCTCGGATGCCCCGTCGATTCGGGCGGCGTCGGTCAACTCACCAGGAATCGTCATGAAGAACTGCCGCAGCAGGAATATGTAGAAGGGAACTCCGAAGAAGAGCGGCAATACGAGAGGCAGATAGGTGTTTATCCAACCGATTCTGGCGAAAAGCACATAGAGCGGAAGCATTGTAACCGGGAATGGGATCATAATGGTCATCAGCATCACTACGAAGAGGACATCCCGCCCCGGCCAGTTGATATGCGAGAATCCATACGCTACCATTGGACAAGAGATCAGTACGCCAACGATAGAGCCGAGCGTGATCACCATCGTGTTGCCTACGTAGCGAAAGAACGGAATGTATGTCACGGCCGCCTCGTAGTTTTGCCAGCGGAATGTGTCGGGAAACCAGCCGGGCGGCCATTTCATCAACTCCACGGGCGCCTTCAACGAAGTCATGAGCATCCAGAAAAAGGGAAGTATGAACATGACCGATATGGTCAGGAGGATGGCAAGCAAGAGGAAACGCGTGAACAAGAGGGTCCAATTCGTTTCAAGCGCGGACGTGTCCGTTTTTGATAACATGGCAATGTGGGTTGGTTGCAGCCCTGCGCGGCGGCGGGACTTGACCGGGTGGCCTCCTGATTTGGCGCCGGCGCGTTAGGTATCTGTCGTCGTCCCTCTCTCGCCGCCACTGTAATGAACCCATCCAGAAGTGCGAAAGATGACCAAAGTACAGGCGAGAATAATCAGAAACAGTATCCAGGCCATCCCGCTGGCATGGCCCATTCTCATATAAACAAAGGCCTGACGATAAAGATACATCACGTAGAAAAGCAGCGACTTGGCCGGCTGTCCACTGCCTCCTGTCATGACGTGAGGAGCTGTGAATATCTGGAAAATCGCAATGATCGAAATGACAAGCTGGAAGAAAATAACCGGGGTGAGCAGTGGTATCGTCACATTGCGCGTTTTTTGGCCAACGCCGGCGCCGTCGATCTCGGCAGCTTCATAGAGCGACTGGGGAATATCCTGCAAGCCCGCCAGAAATATGACTACTCCATAGCCAACGGTCCATAGCGACATGAGCAGAAGAGTGGGTTTGGACCAGTCTTCATCGGTGAGCCAGCCAGGCCCGTTGATGCCGAAAAGCTCCCACAGCAGCCCGTTTACGACGCCAAACTGGGGGTTGAATAGCCATAGCCACATGATGGCCAGCGCCACGCTAGGCACCAGCGTAGGAACGAAAATGATGGTGCGAAAAACCGATTCTCCCAGCACCTTCTGATTGAGGAGAAGGGCAAGCCCGAAACCAACAGCAATCGACGTGGGTACGCTCAGCAGGGCAAAGATGATTGTATTGGAGAGGCTCTTGGAAAACAGAGCGTCGTCGAAGAGCATGTCGACGTAGTTTTCGAGACCCACCCATTTCGGCGGCGACATGATGTCGTAGTCGGTCATACTAAAGACCAAAGAAGCGCCGATCGGATAGGCGGTAAAACATATCAAGCCGATGAGCCAAGGGGAGATAAAAAAGAGTCCCCACATCAGCTTGCGGCGTACGATCCTGCTTTCCCGGACCGACTTTAACACGAACTCTTCCTTTCCTTATGAAGGAGGGGGGCAGAGAGAAGCGAGAGAGCGCATCTCATTCTCGCTCCTCTCTGCTCACTTTTCGAAGATTTTACACGCCTCTTCCCGTGCAGCGGTCCTTGGCTACAGGTATTGCTGCAACTCTTCGTTGAGTCTGACGTTCAGATCATCCAACGCCTCTTGCACATCCACCTTGTCGTGCATGATATCGTCGAATGCGTCACTCAGGCCCGCCCATGCCATATCACTCATCGGCGTCGGCGGCATGATGCCGGCAAAGGGCAAGGTATCGACGAAGAAGCTCATCGCCGGGTTTTCGCGGAACGCAGGGCTTTCACCATGCTCGATGTAAGGCGAGAAATTCGACCTGCCCAGATTGTAGGCTTCGATGTTGTCACGCCGTGCCAGCCAAGTTAGAGCCCTGAACGAGTCGTCCAGGTAGCCAACGCCAGAGGGGATGGCCCAACTCCAGCCACTGGTCCAGGTGGCTTCTTGCCCGCCCTCGCGCGGGTAAGGAATCCAGGTGGCGCCATAGTCCATGTCAGGGGCATATTTGCTGAAGTTGGAGATCATCCAGTTGCCGTTGATCATCATCGGCACCACGCCCATGATGAACGGATCCTGGGCCTGCGCGCCGAACGCTTCGGTAAAGGAAGTGATCACATTGATGCCGCCGTACTGGTCTCGCCACTCCCTCATCCATTCCCACAGGGCCACCACTTGCGGATGGTTCACGGTCAGCTCAAGTGTATCGGGATTCATGAATTGGGCCCCCCAACTGAATCCCCACGTGTATATCCAGCGGCCCTGGAAGGCCCACGGGATGAAGCCGATCGATTCGTAGCGCTCCCCGGTCTTGCTCGTCAGCGCCTCCGCAGCCACAGCAATCTCATCGATGTGTGTGGGCGGGCTATCTGGATCGAGACCGGCCTCTCGGAACAGGTCCTTTCTGTAGTAGAGGACGCGTCCGTCCATCGAGTAGAGGAAGGTATACCACTTGCCTTTCCACAAGTTCTGGTCATTGACCGCCTTGTAGAATAGGTCGGTGGTGAGGTCGGCCGCGCTCATCCTGTCTGTAAGATCGATCAGGGCTTCGTTTTCCGCCCACAGCGGCACCGAGGCCGGTTCAAAATCGACCAGGTCCGGTGGAATTCCTGCGGCGATGTCGGCCATGAGCGCCTCTGATGCCAGCGTACCTGCAGTACGCGCCGCGCCCCAGGTATACTCCAGACGTAGATCCGGGTTTTCTTCGTTGAATTGGACTATCAGGTTCCTCTTCAATTCTCCGACCAGGCCCGAAGGGGCGTGAACACCCGCGTACTCAAGCTGGACGATTTCAGGTCTGACAGGAACGGCGGTTACCTCTACCTCGACGGTCGTAGGCACGGCACAGGCCGCCAGTGCCGCAGCGCCCATGCTCCCAGCTCCAATGCGCAGAAAGTCCCGACGTGAAAGATTCTTGCTCATCTTGCGCTTCTCCTTTCCAATGGCGGGGCAGAATCGATTGCTGCCGGTTTGACTGATTTACCTCGAAGCGTTTTCTCCGGAGTCACCTCCCCTGCTCTACAAACGGGCGTTTGCGAACGAAGGTAGCACCAACTTCAGCGATTCACTAAAAAGGCGTTCACATGGCAGCTATGGCCTTTCCGCTGGATGAAGTGGACAAGAACAGGTTAAATGCCTAAGCCTCAGCTTGGAGATCGATGCGGAAAGTCTCGGAGTAGGTATGAGTCTAAGCAAAGTATACATCGTTTTTAAGTTGAGGCAAACGCAGAGAAATTTGGGGTGGCAGGCTAAACTGTGGTTCGTTCCAGGAGGAGATTGGAGGCGCCACGACTGCTTGGGTCCGCTGAAGGCAATTGCGTGGGCAGTCTAGCGCTGTGGAGCGGTACAAAAGGCCAGGAACGGCATCGTGACAGTACGCGGGTTACCTGGTTCGAGGTAACTACTCAGCCAGAGTCAATTCGCGACCATAGTGGTAAACTGCGCCCTGCCGTTTCGGGCGCGCTCTCGCAAAGGGCAACCGCGGCCTGGATAGAGGCGTGCGAAGAGGTGTCTATCTTCCCACTCCTCTCCACGCACTCCTCGCCTTTAGACGCCTGCCAGCCGCAATGCTTCCAGCGTCTCGTAGCAGGCGCCCAGCGGGTGGTAGTCGGTCTTGGAAGGCGGGCTCTTGAGATCGTCGTATTTCTGATTGTTGGCATCAAGGATACGGTACCAGCCGCCGTACTCATGATCGACAAAATGCTTGTCGGAGTAGGTCCATGCCTTGTCGTACCAGTCCCAGTAGCTGTCATCGCCGGTGCGCAACGCCAGAGCCGCCGCGGCCGCGAAAGTTTCCGACAGCACCCAGTAGTAGCGGTCGCGGTCGAGAATGGTGCCGTCAGGCGTGAAAGTGTAGTGCATGCCGCCGTTGTCGTCGTCCCAGCTTTTCTCAAGCGCTACGTCGAAGAGATGTTGGGCTCGGGGCAGCATCCAATCCTCCGGACGGTAACGTTCCAGGATGAGCAGCAGCTTGGACCACTCGGTAAAGTGACCCGGCAAGTAGCCGTAGGGCTTGAACAGGTTCTGGGGATCGTCCTTGTTGTAGTCCCAGTCGTGCGTCCAGTCGGTACGGTAATGTTCCCACACAAGCCCGTCCGCTTCATCGGCCAGGTCGACGCAGATACGCCGCGCCAGCAGGTGGGCGCGGTCCAGGTAACGGGCCTCGCCGGTGGCCTCGTATGCGCATAGCATCGCCTCGCACATATGCATGTTGGCGTTCTGCCCGCGGTAGGGATCGATCGCGTTCCAGTCGCCGGCCGCGATCAAGTCGGCGTAGAGTTGCGCATCCGGCTCCCAGAAGCGCGTCTCTAGCAAGTCATAGACTTCGGCGGCAAGTCCAACCGCCCCGTCGACACCCGCCTTTGCCGCGGCCGCCGCCGCCAAAAGTACAAAAGCGTGCCCGTAGCAGTGACGGTCGCCGTCCTCCACTTCCCGGCCATTCAGCACCCAGGCGAACCCGCCGTCCGGCTGCCTGTGAGAATCAATGAGACATCGCAGCCCATGCGCGGCCGCGTCCCGGTAGGCAGGCTCCTCTAACGCCAGCGACGCCATCGAGTAACAGTAAACAAAACGGCAGGTCCCTACCAGGTGCTTGGTCATGCGGTCGAAGACCGAGCCGTCGTCGCGCATCTGGTTTATGTAACCGCCGTACTCTTCGTCAATGCAGGTGGGGTGGTAAAAGGAGATGATGCTGCGAATGTGGTCGCGCAGATAATCAGGGTCGCGATATGACATTTTCGATTCTCCCTTTGTTTGGCTTATGGCCGCGAGGACCCGCTAAGGAAGGCGCCGTCAAATCCAGGGCCCCCAGGGATCACACTTCTTCAACCTGTCGCCAAGCGCACTGTAGATGTCGGGCAGGTCGAACGCTTCCAGACAGTTCTCAATGAAACACGAAAACGGCCAATTGTGCAAGGGGTTGTCGATGAGCAGCTGGTAGCTCGGAAGATAGTGGACAAGCTCACAGCTAGGCTGGGAACTGTGCAAGAGCGCGGCCAACGCAACCGGCACCGAGCCGACGCCGCGGCCTATCAGATGTACCTCTGCGCCGCCTTCTTCGAGGAAGTCTATCGTGCGCAAGAGGTCAAATACCCGCCGTCCCAAGTAGCTCTCACCCATCATGCTGCCGAAGCTGGCGTAGAGATAGTCGGCTCCATAGGGTTCAAGCAGGTCGCTGGAGCCGCATGAGTGAGGAAAGCTCTGGCCTGTCCCGCGCAGGTCGGCGGCAAGAATCCGCTGTCCTTCCCCCACTCGCCGTTGCAGCCACGAAAGCGCGGCGCAATCCTCCTCGCTGGAAAGATGGCCGACAAAAAGGGAAACGGGCCCTTTCGGACGCCGGCACTGGTCCTCCATGTCCCCGAACATGGTCAGGATGACCTGAATGTCCGCTTCGCTTTCCACCGCGAACTGATATCCCTTGCCGGTCGCGGCATCCTGCCCACCACTGCGTCGCAGATATCGGTAGTGGGGCGGCCTGCCCGGCATTTCGATGTTGAGGTGGCTTCTCACCGCCTCCTGTAGGGTCGTGTGGTCAAGAGTGGTGCGCCCCGCCCTTAGCTCCCCGGCCCGCGCTTGCGTGAAGCCAAAGATCTTCTTGCTCCCAAACGGGACAACCTCTCCCTCAGCCGCGTGGAGCTGTGCCTCCGGGATCTCCTCCATGGGAGTTTCTTGGCACTCGACGTCCAGCCCGGCATGTTTGATGAAGAAGCCGTACATCGCCTCGCGCGCATGTTTGTGGAAGCCGTGGTCCAAGTGGCCGACGCTTATTTCGGTTGAGTCAGGCGAACCCAGCAGAGAATGGATCTTTTTCACCTCAGCGTGCGCCTGCCGCGCGCCGCGCAGATCAAAGTAGCAATTCTCCTCGGCCAGTATCATCGTGGGCCGCGGAGCATAGGCCAACAACAGGTCAGCTTCGTCCAGGCCAAATCCCAGCGCTCGCGGCGGATTCTGTTCCGCATCTGCGGGCAACTCATTTTCGAGATTGCAGAGCCAGCTGGTGATGTAGCAGTCCGGCGCCGCCATCGTAATGCGCGGGTCAATAGCCGTCACCTGCGTAGTCTGCGTTCCCCCGCCGGAGCACCCTGTGACACCGACCCGGTTCGTGTCCGTCTCCTGCCTTTCCAGCAAATAATCGAGCCCGCGAATCGCATCCCACGCGAACCAGCTGCCGACAAAGTCGCCGGTCAGCAACATACGGTTGCCTATCATGTTGTGGGCAACCGTCGACCTTGGCCCAGTCTCCCCTGCGGGCACGCCCTCCTCGCTATAGAACTGCCGCCGCTCCCCCTGCGAGACCGGGTCCACGATCAGTACAGCGAATCCCTTGCTGGCCAGGCCGCGGGCAAAGAACTGATAAGGCCCGTAAGCCTTACCCGAGTCTGAGTGGCCGCAAAGCCCGAGGACGCACGGCAGCTCTGCGTCGAATTGCGCGGGCAGGTAAAGGTTGGCGCTGACCAGAAAACCGGGCCGGCTCTCGTAGACAATCTTTTCCAACCGTATATCTCCCAGATCCATCCCACCGGTAATCCGGGCATTCAGATCCGTTCGGGCGGGAAGCGCCGGGAAGCAGCGCGCCGCCTTTGCGCGTACGTCGTCCACATACGCCTGGGCATCTGCCCGCGTCTGAATGGCTGCCAGCCTCTCGGCTCGCTCCTGCAAGATTTCGCGGACGCGGCCCACAGTGTACTCGTGGACCATGTGGCCGTAACGATTATTGCGCATGGATTGATTCCTATGGAGAGTAATAGTGAAGCTAGTTTATCCCTCAATGTCGCTCATCGCAACCTCCCAAACAGGAGAGAACTTCCAAAAGTCTGTATCGACAAGGCCAGCAGAAGCAGCTTGATGGAGGCAGCCATACCAAGTCAAAAAACCAGGAAATGTGTCCCTTCCAATAATGGGGTAATATTCATTTACCGCCTCTGGGCAGTTGCGAAAGTAATCTCGACCCGCTGTGTCGTCCCTCCTCCCAGACTAGGATTTGGGCCAGTAAGGAAATGGTATGAAGAATTGTTCCGCTATCATTGACCAAGTCCGACTTACGCGGCATAAATGTAGCAATCCCTGTATAAGAAAGAAGGAGACCGATATGCCCAGCCCATTCCCCGGCATGGACCCATATCTGGAGCACGGCGCACGCTGGCCAGATCTTCACCACCGCCTGATCTCATACGCTTCTGAATACCTTCGAACGCAGCTTCATCCCAAATACATTGCACGCATCGACGAACGGATTGAACTAAGTCCCCTGGCCAAAATGTTTCTCTCTGATGCCGCGGTGGTTCAGCCGCCGCGCCAACTCCCTGCTGCACAGACCGACTCTGGCGCGCTGGTCGCAGACGTACCTCAAACAATTAGAGTTCTTGATGAAGAACGACGTGTTCCCTATATTCAGATCGTCTTAGTAGCCACTAGGAGCGTAGTCACGCAGATTGAGCTTCTGAGTCCGGCCAGCAAGTTTGGATTGGGACGAGACCAGTACCTTCAAGAACAGGATGAAATTCTCGACCAACCGGTAAACCTGGTTGAAGTCGATCTCCATTCGAAGCCGACAGCTACATTTGCCCGCCACTTTGAGGTAATCGCCCCACGAGACTGGCGATATATCATCAGCATCAGCCGTCAACAACTGCGCACAAGCGTGGAAGTCTACGCAATTCCCTTGAGAGATCGGCTTCCGCGCTGTGTGATTCCCTTGCTACCGGAAGATGATGACGCTGTGCTGGATCTGCCCGCCGTCCTTGCACGCAGTTACGAAGTAGGCGGCTATGACCTGCTGCTCGACTACAGCCAGCCGCCGTCGGTCTCGCTAAGCAAGGCCGAAGAGGAGTGGATGGAAGCGCTGCTCTTGGATAAGGGCTTGCGAAAGCCTCCAGCCATCGTAGAATAAGGAGTTAGCCTTGCTTTCCGACACAATCTTCCCTCTGATTCAACTTCCAAACGATTATACTTCCCGTCGCGCCACAAAACGGGTAGATCTGGAGCCGGGGCAGGCTGTTGATCTCATAAGCGCACAAGGCCCCGGCTGCGTTCGTCATTTCTGGATCACCAGCAAACTGCCTGCGGAAATCGATATCGAAATCACCTGTGATGACGCGGATCCTCAGGTCAAGATGAAGCTGCACCAATTCTTCGGCGTCCTGCTGGGGAAAGACCCCTATCGCATCGAGTCCGCGCCGCTCAAGCTTCTGCCCAAAAATGGCTACAACGCCTACTTCCCGCTACCTTTCCAGAATTCGTGCCGCATCACACTGCGCAATACGGGACAGGAAACAACCTCCGTCTGGTCGATGGTCAACTGGCAGAAATTCGACGATGAAGAAACGCTCACCCCCTACCGGCTGCACGCCCAATTCACCGAGGAGAAACTTGCAGAGCCGCTCGGCACGACCCTGCTCGGCGCAATCCGCGGCAGCGGATTCGTCGCCGGCCTCTTTCACGCAGTCCGACGCCACGACTACCGCGACATGATCTGGCATACCGGCGGGGATACCTGGCTGATCGACGGCCAAACCAATCCCCACATCTTGCGGGGGATAGGCAGCGAGGATGTGTTTGGCCACTCTTTCGGCATGTACCCGGAAATGAGCGATTGGACGGGCGCGCCGCATGTTGTTGGGCTGAATGCCGACTGTTCGGAGGTCGTCACCTACCGCTTTTTCGGTGCCGACAGTGTAAGGTTCAAATCTTCGCTGTCCCTGCGCTTCGGCACACGCGCCAACGACATGGAAAGTGTACTGTACTACTACAAGGCGGCAGAGAACGACCCGCCCGCAGCAAATACGCCGGCGGAGTGGATTCTCACCGGGCCGTTTGACTGTCAGACGCGGGACGACTTTGAGCGCGCAGAGTTTCCGGAGACCCCTGAAGAAGAGTGGCCGGCCGGATGGGAGTGGGGAGGTCGTCACCTGACCGCGGTCAAAACTGCGCCAGAAATGACCTGGATCGACTTTTCCCGCTGGTTTCGCCGCGACGCCACCGGCAACACCGGCACACAGCCGGTCGACGCCGCCGCATATGCCGAAACCGTCATAGAGGCCCAGTCGGATTCGGAGGCAGTGCTGCGCCTTGGATTCGATGATTGGATGAGAGTGTGGATCAACGACATGCTCATTGCCACTCTGAGGCACGATGACGGCTTTGCAGCCGTCGAGGTTCCTGTCACCCTGAGTCAGGGCGAAAACAGACTACGCCTGAAACTGAGCAACTCTGACAACGTTAAGTGGCGCTGCTGGGCATTCAGCTGTGTGATTTTGACCGCCGACTGAACGGCCTGAGGCAGTTACTTGCTCTCTAGAGGGACATCTCCCAGGCCTGCACGTTGCTGATCGTCGCGCTGCCGGCCTCGACCGCGAAGCCCAGCCGCCCGTCAGAATTGTGGTCCATCGTGTAGCACTGGATGTGCACGTCGTCGATATACAACTCAACATGTGCATCGCGTACCAGGAGCCGCCAGCGCGCCGCCTTATCTGCCGAATAGCTGAACGGCTTGCCATCCTGTGGCCTGAACGCATAGCCATCGTATCGGCCGACTCCTACCTGCCCGCTACTCTGCGCCAGCAGTATCGTTCCTTTGTTGGCAGTCTCCCCTTCCACGAAAACACCGGCTCCGGAGAGCGCCGCGTCCGTACTGTGCGGCGTCACTTCCGCCTCCAGGATCACGCCGTGCTCGGTGTTGTACTTAACCGGCAAAACGGCCAGCCCTCCTGTGTCAGCGCTCAAGCGCGCCTGACCATCTTCGAGCGTACAGGCATCCTCTTGCAGTCCGTACAACTCGCTGTCCCCAAGCACGACCGGCATCTCTCTGCCTTTCAAAGCCTCGTTGCCCTCCCACCAGTGCAGGCTCAGTAAGCCGGCGCCGTCTCGCTGTACCGTTTTCAACGGCGAAAAATAGATGTCCTCCGGTCCGGCGTGGCCGCTGCGCGGGACCGTATGGTGGTTGAGCAAGAGCTCGTCGCCGTAACGGAAAAAGCGGGCGAAGTAGGTGTACAGGACAGGGCTGCTGCTCAGAAACGGGGCCTGCTGCGGGTCCAACTCGTACGGTCCGGCCTGGTTCTCAGAGTTCAGCACGAACATGCCTCCCTCGCCCGCCGGCAGCCGCGAACGCTGGCGAGCGCCCAGCGGCGCCGCTCCCACGCCCAAAAGCATGTAATATCGGTCGCCAAACTTCTCCACCGCGCCGACCTCGACGCGGTCCCCCCACACGCCGGTCTCGATCACAGGCGGCGCCGCCCGGAAATGGCGGCCGTCATCCGACACGACGCAGCCGGCCGTCCCGCACAAACCCGCCGGACCGTGCCGCGCCACCGCCGTCAGAAAGCCGATATAACCCTCTCCCTCCTCGCGCGGCAGCGCCCAGATGCAGTCCCACCGCTGGCTCGTGAACGTCGGGTCGTCGGCGTACCAGCGCGAATCTGCCCGACAGATGTACTCCTCATCCGGCAGGCGCGTCCAGTTCAGCAGGTCATCGGATTCC
The DNA here is from genome assembly GCA_965116395.1 of Caldilineaceae bacterium. Taxonomy (GTDB): domain Bacteria; phylum Chloroflexota; class Anaerolineae; order Caldilineales; family Caldilineaceae; genus Bin5. The sequence continues at coordinate 330,685 of OZ220684.1, read as the reverse complement.
GCAAAAAAGATTTCCTGTACACCCGCGCGTTCCTCCGAGAAGTTGAGCATGAACGTATCGCCCACCCGCCAAACCATGCCGGTTCCCAGCCAGACCGCGTCATCCGCCTTGTGAATGATGGGTCCGTGATCGTCAAAGTGGACGCCGTCGTCCGATACCGCCACGCTCATGCCGTCCCAGCGCACGTCAGCACGCGAATTGTGCAAATAGAAAAGGTAATGTTTGCCCTCATGGTAATAGAGCCAGGTATCCCACATACGCGCGACAATGCTGGGTCTGAAGATCATTTTCGGCTCCTTTCCGGTCGGAGGTGTAAGAGTTGAAGGACTGGAGGGCTACCCTTTTACGCCCGTTATCACAATGCCCTGGATGTAGTGCTTCTGTGCAACGAAGAAGAGGAGTACCGGCGGCAGCATCGCGATGAAGGAGACCACCATCAATTCGGACCACAACACGCCGTGCGCAGCTCTCAGAAATGAAAGCGCGATCGCCAGCGGAAAAGTTTCCATCCTGCTCAGATATATCAGCGGCCCCAGAAACTCGTTCCACGCCCAGGAAAAAGCAAAAATGGCGGTGATGCCCAGGGCGGGCTTACTCAGCGGCAGCAGGATTCGAATGAACAACCCTATGACCCCGCAGCCGTCAATTCGCGCGGCGTCGTCCAGCTCGCGCGGGATGGTGGAATAAAACTGGCGCAAAAGAAAGACAAAATAAGCATTGGCGAAAAAGTGCGGAACGATCAATGGGTTGTAGGTATTTATCCAACCGAACTTGGAAAACAGAATGAAGAGAGGGATCATCGTTACCTGTTGAGGCAGCATCATTGTACTCAGGACAATGATGAACAGGACACGGCTCCCCCGAAAGGTCAGTCGGGCGAAGGCAAAGGCAACAATCGCATTGGAGAGTACGGTTCCCACCGTGATCATCAGGCTCATGTACATCGAATTGCGCACAAAAACCACGAATGACACGGGGAAGATCGTCACCGCCCGATAATAGTTCGACCACACGAACGGCTCCGGAATCCATATCGGCGGGAACTTTGTAATCTGGTGTGGCGGCTTGAGCGATGTGGAGAGCATCCACGCCAGGGGAATCATGACAATGATCCCGCCGGCAATGAGTACCGTGTGGATCAGGATTGATTGAGCTCTCTGGCTTCGCTTGACGCTCGCACGCCCAGTTCCGATTCCAATAGCCGCGCCGCTCATGACCGCTGCCCTCCGATCTCTGTCTCATAGTAGACCCACGCCTTGGACGATCGGAAGAGCAGGAGTGTGAAGGTCAGGAGGATCAGGAAGAAAATCCAGGCATAGGCACTGGCATATCCCATTCGATACTGCCGAAAGGCCACCTGATACAGATAGAGAACCATCATGAGCGTGGCGTTGGCAGGTCCACCCTTGCCTTCGGTCATCACGTAGACGTTCGTGAATACCTGTGACGACCAAATAATCTGCGTGACCACCACAAAGAACAAAGTCGGACTGATCATCGGGATCGTGATATTGCGGAAGCGTCGCCAAATGCCTGCCCCGTCAATGGTCGCGGCTTCGTACAGCTCGGTAGGGATGCCTTGCAGCCCGGCCAGGAAGATAAGCATATTGGAGCCCGCGCCCCACACGCTCATGAGAACCAGCGCCATCTTGGCCGTGCTCCTGTCGAACAGCCAGCGCGGCCCTTCGATTCCGACCAGCGAGAGCGCCCAGTTGATCAGCCCGAATTCCGGCTGAAACAGCCACAGCCACAGCAGCGATGTCGCGATGCCGGGAATAACTGCAGGCAGATAGTAAACGACCCGGTACGTGGGCTGCCCGGAGATGTTCTGGTTGAGAAGAGTGGCGATGAAGAATCCAACGCCGATCGTCAGAGGGATACTGAGAAAGACGTAGTAGGCCGTGTTGTAAAGCGTTGTCCAGAAGAGCGTTCGCGTCGTGTCAAAAGAGAGGAGCTTGGTGTAGTTCTCGAAACCTACAAACTCGAGCGTGAACAGGTCGGTTTCAGTGAAGCTCAAGCCAAGGGAGGTCAGCATCGGGCCGACAATGAACACCAGGAATCCAATCACCCACGGTGAGACAAGGAGATAGGCGATTAGCTCTTCCCTCTGGCGCAATGTACGTCGCGACCAGAAATTCGAAGAGAGTATTCTTGTCAAAGCAGTTTGGCCGCTCTGCGCTTGGGCGCTCATATAGAAGATCCCTAATCCAATGCGAGATGCAATAGAGGAGGAGAGAGTGGAGAGATCAAGACCTCTGATGCAGGGTGCGACCAAGCAAAGCCCCAATCTCCCCTCTTTCTCACTCCTCGAAATTCAACGCTATCAGGCAAAAACCTCGGCGATTCGCTCCACGATCAGATTAACCCCTTCCTCCAATCCGATTTCACCCGTCACCCAGATCTGGTCCCAGATCGGGCCAAATGCCTCCGAGTTGACCTTCTCGTTTTCCTGGAAGGCAGGGTTCAGCCGCGTATGATCCATGATACGGGAGAAAGCAGCCACGTCGTAGCCTGCCTCCGCACCCATCGATTTCACGTCCCAGGCAGCACCAGCCACGCTGCGCCGTGCAGGTTGCAGGCCGACAATACTCAACGCCATGACTTCCTCAGCCTCCGGCGAAGCCAGGAACTCCACCAGCTGGACAGACGCGTCAGGTTCTTGCGTCTTCTTTGCTATGACATAGCCATTGCAAAAGGTGAGGCCTGCCTTGACACCATCGCGCGCCACAGGTAGATCTACGAAGTCCCATGCAAAGTCGTTCTCACGAATGTAGTTGGTGACTGTCCAACTGTGAGATTCCGTGAACGCCACCTTTCCACTTGAAAAGACGTTGTACCAGCCCATCTCAGGAATCGAGCCGGCAACTGGCGATACAGGATTACTGCCGTAAATCTGGTCGTGGTTGAACCTGAGACCCTCCAGAGCCTTCTCGCCGTCCAGCAGGCATTGCGTACCAAAAATCTCGCTGTTCATCCACTCGCCGCCATTCATCCAGACGTAGTGCTGAATAAACGACTGGGCCACATAGTTTCCCCACTGGACGATATTCCCACTGTCATCCCGCACAGTCGTTGCCTCGTATGCCACCTGGTAATCGTCCCAGGTCCAGGTTCCATCGGGATACTCGACCCCCGCCTCGTCCAGGATGTCCTTGTTATAGGCCATCACCACCGTAGACACATACTTGGGGATTCCAAACAACTGTCCGTCCAAAAGATGGGCCTTGACCAGCGCGGGATAGAAGTCCTCCAGGTATTCACTATCGAAATAGTCGTCCAACTGCAGCAGTTGGCCCTTCTGCAACAGGTTATAGTTGATGTTGTCCCAGACGAACATGACATCGGGAGTCGCCTGCCACCGCCTGCGTGTACAGCTTGTCGGCGTAGTCGGGCGACTCGGCGTTTTCGAAAGTCACGTTAATGCCGGGATTCCCTTCCTCGAAACTGGGTATGATTTCGTCCGTCCAGAATGCGATCCCCTCCGGACCGACCCAACTACCCTCCGCCAGTCTGATCTCGATAGGCTCCTCGGACATCGACGCGCCCGAATCTGCAGGGACTGCCGCCGGGGCAACGCAGGCCGCAAGCAGCCCTCCCCCTGCTGTCGTTACCGACAAGCGCAGAAAATCGCGTCGGTTTATTCTGTTAGCCAGGTTTCCTCCTGATTCACACATAGGAAAGTTTCTTGGTGGTTGCTTTGCAATTCGAAACTACTCAGCCACAACTGATTCGCAACCCTGAATGAGGCGAGCAAAGATGTTCATTCTCCCCTCACTGTTCTATTATGGGCGGTCGGGCCTTCGGCCCTCCCTTGTGCAGGGGCTGCGCCCCCGCAACGCCCCCCTACAAAACCATCGCTCACCGACCGTGTCTGCTCATTCCAGCCGTGCGGCTCCAGCAGCGTGTCTAGCCAACAGTGTCTCCTCCCCCACTTGCCGCCTCAACCCACCGACCATCGACCGCTAATCTCCGGTGTTCCCCTGACGACTGGTGTTCCACTGAAAACTAAAAACCGACTACTAAGAACTGCAGTTCCGACCGTGTCTGCTCATTCCAGCAGTACCGCTCCAGCAACGTGGCTGCCGCCAACCGCATACGCAATCAGATAGCCTGAATGGAGACAGCGATAAAGGGCTGGTCAAGACAGGCACCATATATGGCGTAGTAGTTACGCTTCCACCATCACTGTTAAAGCTACAGGTCGAACCGGGAACCTGTGCAGCTTCAACCGGCCTCCAAACGAAGGATGTGAGGGTTGAGCAGGTTTCCTCACCGGTTCCCAGGAGACTCTCGTCTCAGTACTGCACGCCAGGCCAACGTGTCACCGTTAGCGAATCTTTCCAACAAGCAAGCGGTAGGCAACACGCCGGCCTGGCGCTAACATAGTTCGAGTCTTGACATGCACAAAGTGAGCCCAGACGCTAAGTCTTTCTGGGCTGACCATCTACATTGCAGCTAGGCGAATATCTCGTCAATACGCTGCACGATCAGATTCACGCCCTCTTCCAGGCCGATTTCATTCGTAATCCAGATCTGGTCCCAGATCGGGCTGAAGACCTCTGAGTTAACCTTATCATTTTCCTGGAAGGCCGGGTCGAGCCGGGCATAATCCATGATGCGGGTGAAAGCTGCCACGTCATAGCCGGCTTGCGCTCCCATCGAATCCACATCCCAGACCTCACCCGCGACGCTGCGGCGCGTCGGCTGCAGACCGACAATACTTAACGCCATCGCTTTCTGCGCTTCAGGCCCAGTCAGGAACTTTACCATCGCAACCGACGCGTCCGGCTCCTGCGTGGCCCTGGCGACCCCATAGCCGTCGGCGAACGTGATCCCGGCTTTGCCTCCATCGGGCGATATAGGCAGATCGGTATATTCCCAATTGAAGTCGTTTTCGCGAATATAGTTCGTGACTGTCCAACTGTGGGCTTCTGCGAACGCTACCTTCCCGGTCGAAAAGACATTGTGCCAGCCGACTTCTGGAATCGAACCGGGGATAGGAGCCACCTGGTTGCTGCCGTAGATGAGATCGTGGTTGTATTTGAGTGCAGCAATGGCTTCTTCGCTGTCAAGCAGACATTTCGTGCCGAATAAGGGGGCATTCATCCACTCTCCGCCGTTCATCCAGACGTAATGTTCCATGTACTGTTGGGCGACGAATCTGCCCCACTGGACTATGTCGCCGCTGTCGTCGCGCTTGGTCGTAGCATCGTATGCAACTAGGTAATCGTCCCAAGTCCAGGTCCCATCAGGATACTCAACGCCGGCCTCGTCCAGAATGTCCTTGTTATAGCTCATCACTGCCGTCGACACATACTTGGGCATGCCGTACAGCTTCCCATCCAGCAAATGGGCATCCAGTTTTGCTGGATAGAAATCCTCCAGGTCCTCACTGTCAAAATAATCATCCAACTGGAGGAACTGCCCCTTCTGCATCAGGTTATAATTCACACCGCCCCAGACGAACATGACATCGGGAGCGTCACCAGCGACCGACTGCGTATAGAGTTTGTCGGCGTAATCGGGCGACTCGGCGTTTTCGAACGTCACGCTGATGCCTGGATGTCCCTCCTCGAAAGCGGGAATAATTTCGTCGGTCCAAAATGCGATCCCTTCGGGACCGACCCAACTTCCCTCAGCCAGCCTGATCTCGATCGGCTCTTCGGCCATCGAGTCCCCCGAGTCGCTCGGGGCTGCAGCCGGTGCCACGCAGGCCGCGAGCAGTCCGGTGCCGGCCGTGGTTGCCGAAAGGCGCAGAAAATCGCGTCGATTCATTCGCTTCGTCATCTCATCCTCCTGAATTGGGTTATTTGTTTCAATTCTTGAAGACTGGCTTGATGTCTATTCAGCTGCTACCAGATCGAACTTCTAACACCCCTGTCATGCACTGCCGGTGCTCCGTTCTAACCCCGTTCAAACTCCTTCACCCAGCCTGCGAAACGCGGCTGCCGCCGCGCCCACCAGCCCCGAATCAGCGCCCATAGCCGCCGGTTGAATCGGCAACCCGCGGCTGTTCTCCGCCCAGATGTGTGCCCGCGTTGAAGCCACAAAACTGTCCCAATAAGGCCCACCAGCCGTCCCAAGTCCGCCCCCAACCACGATCGCCTCGGGATCCATAACGTTGACCAGGAACGCTACGCTGTTGCCGAGGGCTTCACCGGCACTCCTGACAACATTTACGGCCGCGTCGTCGCCTTCCTCCGCGGCTGCCGTTACATCTTCGGCCCGTGTCACCTTTCGCGAGCCGTGCCGGTTATATCTCGCTACCAAAGCAGGGCCGCTCGCGAACTCCTCCAGAATGGGACTTAGGACTGTACCGCAAGAACTGCACTCCACCGTGAACGGGCTGCTGGCCATGATCAGAGCGTTGCCGCGTGCCCCTGCAAACGGTCGACCATCCTGAACCAGTGTGCTCGAAATGCCAGTCCCTACCGTCACATAGACGAACAGCCTGTACCCCCGTCCGGCCCCAAACATCGCCTCGGCCAGGGCGCCTGCCCGCACATCCGATTCGACCACGGCCGGCGCCAGCGAGGAGAATGCAGCCAGTACCCGTTCGCCTTGCCACGCCAGCGTGTGCGCGCTGTTGATATTCCCTTCCGGTCCTACAAGTTCCGGTACGCCGACACCGATCCCCAGCAGTTCCAGATTCCTCCGCTCGGCCTCTGCCATCATGCTTTCGGCAAGGCCGAGCGTGTCGCCCAGAACCGCCTCGCCTCCTCGCCGCGGCAAAGTGGGAACTGTCTGCCGGGCGAGCACGGCGCCGGTCGGGTGGGCGACGAGTCCGGCCGCGATCTTAGTGCCTCCAACATCCAGTCCAATGGCACAGGCAGCCGGTTTATCGTTCTCTGCCATTGGCGAACTGGTCCGGAATGTCAGGCGAATACCTGGGCGCAATCCCACACAAAAACGATGTTGGCGCGCCCGACACATTGTAATACTGGTGGGGTGTTCCTTCCGGAACGAAGAAGCCGTCGCCCGGACTGAGCTCAAACCAGCGCGGCCCATCGTTTTCAGGAACGCGCACATTCAGGGCGCCTTCAAGCAGATACAGGCTCTCATCGCCGGCATGCACTTCCACGTCGCTGCGCTGTCCTGCCAGCAACTCCATCCTCCCCACCGTCAAATGCTCGGTCGCGGCCAGGATTCCCACCAACAACTGCTGCTCCGTCCCCTCCAACCGCCACTGCAGATCCCCCTCACGCACTACCTGAATGGTATAGCTGGCCTCGGCTTCCGCTTGCGCTTGCGGCCAACGATCCAGCCATTGATCCTGCGAATACTTTGGCGCTGTCAGGTTCGGCTTCGTCTGCGCGTATGATCCCGACGTGCCCTGCGAAGGCGGCGGCGCAAAAAACTCGATCACACGCAGCGGTTCCGGGCTGAAGTTGAATGCATGGTGCCACGTGTCGCGGCGAAAGAAAGCTGCTTCTCCCGGATTGACCCGATGCACCTCGCCCGTTTCTGGATTGCTCAGCGCCATCACCCCACTGAGAACGTACATTACCTCATCGGCGGCGAAGATGGTCCGAAAGGAATCCGAGTGTCGAAATGCCCCGCCGGGCGCCAGGCCAAAGACCAACTGGTGAATCTTGGCGCTGGACACATATATCCAGTCCGCCACCTCGCCCGATTCCTCATCGCCCCACAGATGCCGCGTAACCGTCTCGTACGGGATGTGCGCCGGGCCGTCAAAAGTAGGCCGCGGCGAGGCCGAATAACGCATCAGCGCTGTGTCCAATCGTGAATCTTGTGCGGTGCCACTTCCTCCTGCTCTTCCTTTTCCTCAAATGTAGGCGGCGTGAACGTGCTCTCAATCGTTTTCGCCTGCCCGTCGCCGCCCGATTCTTGCGCTTTCAGCATGATTTCAAGAACATGAAATGCGTGCTCCGGCGTGACAACTGGGGTCTTGTCGTTGCGGATGCAGTCTACAAGGTGGCGCAGGCCGTCGGTCCACTGCCAGTTCCGGTCCGTACCCTCGTGAATCTGCCACGCGCCTACTTCATTGCGCCACAATTCATATCCTGTAGGATTCCAGTCATCGCCCATCATCTGAATGGTGCCCTCGCTGCCATAGACTTCGAGAGCCGGGCTGCGATACTTCTGCATAGTGAAGCCTGTTGTCACAACCGCGAACACGGAATCGCCCCAGTCGATGAGAACGTGGGCGTTGTCCTCGGCCTCCACCCGCATCATCTCACCGCCCACGACCCGTTCAGGAATCGCCACGCCGGTCATAGCCATGACCCGCTTGGCCGGTCCCAGCCAGCCAGTCAGGCAGGTGATGTTGTAAACACCCAGGTCAAACAACGCGCCGCCGCCTTCGAGATAGAACCACGGTCTCCAATCGGGCCCGGAATGGCCGTAGCGTGCGCGCGCCATCAATACCTTGCCGATATCGCCTCCGTGAATGTGGCGCCACATCGTCTGATAGGTGGCACTCAGGACAACATGTGGAGCGCAAACAAGAAGGCCCGGGCTGTGCCGGGCCATCTCAACAATCTCTGCCGCTTCCTCCAGGGTCACGGCCATCGGTTTCTCCACCAGGACGTGTTTGCCCGCCGCCAGCGCCGCACGCGTTATCGGTCCATGCTCTCGCATCGAGGTCAATACCATCACCACATCGACCTCTTCGGAGTCGATAACCTCTTCGTAGTCGGTCGTGAATCGCTCAATGCCGAGCCTGTCCTGTACTACCTCCCGTACCTCTTCCCTGACGTCGCAGGCAATTGTAACGTCGACCGTCCCCACAGCCCGCATCGGTTGGATAAGCCTCATGTAAGGGCGCTGCATTACGCTGCCGCAGCCGACTATCCCTATTCGCGTAGGTTCGGTCATCTGTTAACTCCATCAATTCTAAGACTCGGTAGCGGTCGACACACGTGCCGCCCAGACTATGCAGACGAGGTCCGGATCTTGTGCTGGGCAAATCGCTTGGCTCGCATCTCCTGGTGCGCCTCTGCCGAGCCGTCGTGGCTGGTACCGAACCAGTGGTCGAATGGCATATCCGGTTCGCCGTAGTTGCACTCGAAATAGCGGTGATGCAACTGGTGAAAATAGGATGCCCCTGCCAGGTTGTACTTACCGTTTATGACGACCGCCTCGAAGCCGGCATGACCCTGCGCCGGTGTAAGCGCGGCATGCTGCAGGTTCATCACCACGTGAATCGGGTGCGACGGGATGATCCAGTGAATAGCGGCGCAGCTGAAGTAGAGGATGTGCTCGATCGGGTGCATCGACAGCCCCGACCACGGGCCGACGTTGATGTTGCGGTGATGCAGATAGTGCCCGGCCTTATAGAGCGGAGGCCAGTGTAATATTCGGTGTGTCCAGTAGAAGTGGAATAGCCTCCACATCTGGATGGCGCACAGCATTAGGACAAAGTATACCGGATGCGCACGCGGGTCCAGGTAGGGAATGTACTCGTTGGCGTACATCCAAAGTGTGACCACCTCGTAGGCTGTCCAGATCGTTCCGCCGCTGGCGCAACTCCAGAAGATGTTGTCAAAAAGCTGGTTGCCGGCCAGGAACTGCTTCTTCCCTTTCGCCATCCACTCCGGCGTGTACTTGAACTGGAAGCCCTGCGATTTACGCGCCCACAGCCACAGGTGCCAGGCGCTGACGATCACAGTCAACATGATCAGGTTACGTGCGAAGATGAACAGTATCCAGTCGGCGCTGAACGTCTTCATGCGGGCCATTTCCGGCTGCAGATAAACGACGGTCAGCACCGCGATAAGCATGTAGATGAAATTCCATGGAAAGAGGTAGTTGTACAACCATTTCGCCACTTCCATCGGCTTCGGCGGCCAGGCGAAAATGGGATTCGGCAACTTGGCTCCTTCCGGCTGCCAGTTCCCGCGCGCATCGCGCGGCATACCATCGACTAAGCCTTCCCTTTCAGCGCTAATGTCTGCCATGATCCCCCTCCTAGAGTCCAGGCTCGGCGGTCTTAAGCGGCTGTGAATTACAATTTCTGTCCGATTGGGTTCTGCCCCATTGTACAGACTTACCTAATTTTCGCAATCACGAATTACCTGCGGCAGCGCGTTCAGCTATGCTGTGCCTCGACAGGAACGCCGGCCAACAGCCCGCTCTCGTGCATGTCGACCCACTCGTCAAGAAAGACCTTGTTCCAGTGGTCGGTGAGCGGGTGGTCGAGCATGTCGCGGTAGACCGTCCACATCGTGACCAGTTCGTCGGCCCCGTCTCGGAAGGCCGCGTGCGCCGTCTCCACCGAGCGTACCAGCGCAGCCATGATGTAGGGCCGGTCGTCCCAGCCTCTGAACATGTGCGCACAGTCGCGGATCAGCTTGGTCGGGTCGCCGCCCATCTCGCGCACCGGGTCACAGAAGGGCAGTATGTGGTCGACGCCGGACTGAGCAACGGCTGCGGCCTGGTTCAGCGAGAAGACCGTAGTGCAAAATGTTTCGACCCCCTCCTGCCTCAGAATGCTGAACGCCTTCAACCCATTGAGCGTACATGGAATCTTGAGAATGATCTGCGGCGACATGTCGGTGAAGACCTTGCCCACTGCCAGCAGCTCCTCAACCGAATGGCCGTCGATCTCCATGACGATCGGTTTATCGGTCATCTCCAGATAGGCCTCGGTCAGCGCGATCACGCTACCGTAAGGTTCAGCGTACTGATTGAGCACCACCGTATTGGTGACGATGCCTGCGATGCCCAACGGCATGAATTCTTCTAAGTCCGCCGGTGGACCGGCCAGCCAGATGGTAGGACCGCGCCCGGTGGAACGTGTCTTGTTAACGAGTCCCTTCTCTTGCATAGTGTCTTCCTCGTCAGTTCTGGTCTGTGAATCCTTCGTGGATATTCGTTGACTTCTGCTAAATTGTTTCGATTTCAGATAGAGTCTTTCCGACTGTTGAAAAATCTATTTTCCAGCCACAATCGGATGAATCTCGTGTTCCCAAGGGCCGCCCACCTCCATCTCCTCCGCAGCCCCGGCCGCGTCCTTCCCTCCCGTAAAGCGTGTATAGTCCGGGATGTAGATGATGGCGAAGGCCCGCCGCGGCCTGTCCGTAAGGTTAGGACCAGCATAGTGAAAGGTGCATCCATGGTGAAATGTAACGCCGCCGGCACGCATCGGCATCGCCACCGGCTCCGGCACAGCGTAGCCCTGCTCCTTGAATCGGGCGACCACGCTATCGTCCTCGTCTGTCAGGCTGATCGACTCCAGCCGGCCGTGCTTGTGCGAACCCGGAACGAAGTGCAGGCAGCCGTTTTCGACGCTGACATCGTCTAACGCTATCCAGGCTGACAACGCGCCCACCGGATCCATTGGCCAGTAGGGGGCGTCCTGATGCCAGTTGGTCTGCTTGCTTTCCTGGCCCGGCGGCTTGATCATCGCGTGGTCATGGTAGATGCGCACATGTTGACAGCGGCTTAACTGGCGCGCGTATTCGCCCAAACGTAGGTGAAACGCGATCGCTTTCGCTTGCGGATAGTCGGTCCACAGGTTGATCATCTGATTGAAGACTCGTTCATAGTCCTCGGATTCGCGTCCGCCCTTCTCGGCGCCAACGATTCGCTCCCGATGAATGGCGACCGCGTCATCCAATGCCTGCCGCAGTGACGCGACCTCCTCTAGCGAAAGGAAGTTGTGATATTGAATATAGCCGTTGTTCTGAAAGAATTCTACCTCTGCCGGGTCTACCACTGTCTCAGTCATTTTCTCCTGTCCTGTCTGAACTGAACTGTTTCCCTCGGGAATTTGCTCGCCAAAGGGCTCCTTTTCTATCCTGACCCACTAACGTGAATAGGGATCGGCGGCATCGCGCAGCCCGTCCCCAACGAAATTAAAGGCCAACACCGCGATCACCACCAGCAGCCCCGGCGCCAGCAGCCACGGCGCCAGCGCCACCGCCTGCAATTTCTGCGCCTCTTGCAGCAACACGCCCCAACTGAGCGCCGGCGGCCGCATGCCCAGACCCAGAAAGCTGAGGCTCGTCTCGCTGAGAATCATTGAAGGAACGGCCAAAGTCAGCGAAGCAATTATGTGGCTCATGAAAGAGGGCGTCATATGGCGCACGATGATGCGCCCCTCCGAAGCACCTGCAAAGCGCGCCGCCTGTACAAAGTCCTCTTCACGCAGCGACAGAAAGCGTCCGCGCACCACCCGCGCCAGCCCGGTCCAGCCAATCAAGGAAAGGATGATGGTGATGGCGAAATAGACCCTCGTCACCGGCCAATCCTTGGGAATCGCCGCGCTCAGTGCCAGCCATAGCGGTATGCTCGGCATGGCGCGAATAAACTCGATAACGCGCTGAATCAATATGTCGGCCGTGCCGCCGTAGAGGCCGGAGATGCCGCCAATCAGAACGCCCAGCACGAAGCTGAGAATTACGCCTGCCAGCCCGATTGAGACCGAGACCCGGGTCGCCGCCAGCAAGCGCGACAGCACGTCGCGGCCCAGCCGGTCGGCGCCTAACACGAATACCGTGCTCTCATTGTCCTCGAGACCAAAGAGATGCAGATCGCTTTCAATCAAGCCCCAGAACTTATATGGGTCGCCCTGCACCATGAATTTGATCGGATGTTTTACCGTCTTATCTACTTCATAAGTCTTGCGGAATGTCTCAGGATCGCGCGCACCCTGCAAGCCATATACGAATGGCTGAAAATTGAACCCTTCCTCATCGAAAAACCGTATCCTTTGTGGCGGTGCATAGACCGACTGCACATCGTGGCGTAACGGATCGTAGGGCGCCAGAAACTCCCACGTGAGAGCCGCCAGATAAAGCAGGATCAGCACGACGCTGCTCAGCAACGCCATCCTGTGCCGGCGGAAGCGCCACCACATCAGCTGCCGCGGCGAAGCGACAAAAATCTTTTCCCGTTCGCTCGGGACGTCGAAAAATTCCGGGTCGTCCGGGAGAACGGCATCCGGCCCCTGTGCCAGTTCCTGCGTCATGGAATACCCCAGCCCTGGTATGGAGTTGGGTGGTCTGCTGCTGATAACCGCTTCATTGAGTTTCCATCCGGATACGCGGATCGAGTACGGCCAACAGCATGTCAGAGACCAACGTGCCGATCACTGTCAGCACGCTCAACATCATCAGGAAACTGGCTGCCAGATACATGTCCTGCGTCATCAGCGCCCCCAGCAGCATCGGCCCCGTGGTGGGCAAACTCAACACGACCGAAACGATCGTTGCGCCCGAAATCAGATTGGGTAATGTCCAGCCGACCGTGCTGACAAAGGGGTTGAGCGCGACCCGCACCGGATACTTCCGCACCAGCACCCGCTCTTTCAGGCCCTTGGCTCGCGCAGTCTCGACATATGGCTTATTCAGCTCGTCCAACAAATTGGCGCGCATGGTGCGGATCATCTCCGCTGTTCCTGCCGTTCCCAGGATTATCAGCGGCAGCCACAAGTGGGTAAGCATGTCCCCGAATTTGGCCAGGCTCCATGGCGCGGCCTGATACTCCTGCGAGAACAGCCCGCTCAACACTAGGCCGAACTTGTCGAACGCGTACCACATGATTACCAGAGCAATCAGGAAATTAGGCAGACCCAGGCCGATAAAGCCGAGCGTGGTGAAGATGTAGTCGCCAATCGAATATTGGTGGACCGCCGAATATACGCCGATCAGAAAGCCCACGACCCAGGTGAAGAGAATGGTAGACAGGCTGATGAAAAAGGTCAGCGCCAGTCTTTCCCAGATGAGCGTCTCGACCGGTACGTTCCATTCAAACGAAAATCCGAAGTTGCCGCGCAGTATATTTGTCACCCACTGCAGATAGCGTAGTGGAGCCGGCTTATCGAGGCCGAACTGCTTGCGCAACGCCTCGAGCCGCTCCTGGTCGACGGGGTCGCCGCCGGCCTCCAGGTTGGCCGCATAGGCGTCCAGATAGTCGCCCGGTGGCAACTCGATCACCAGAAATGTAACAATGGTGATAAAGAAAAGCGTTGGTATAAGTAGCAGGATTCTGCGGACGATAAACGCGATCATATCGTTGCTGACTCTGTTTCTGGCTGCCGCCAACAGTTCTAGCAACTGGATCCGGCGGCGGTCAAGGTGTCAGGTCGACGAGCCGGCACTGCGCGAGGCAACCGGCATTATATACAGTGTGGAAGGGGAAAAGCAAACGGGTATTGTAAGAGGTTCAGGACGCCAGGCAATCACAAAGCCAGCGAAAACCTGACTTGTCGGGCGCGGCCGGGATTGCAGCAACTGCGGCCTAACCCTTGATGCCGGTAATAACGGTGCCCTGGATGAAGTAGCGCTGGGCGACAAAGCAAGCGACCTGTTCAGCCATGAGTCCCTCTGGGTTTTCGGGGCAAAGACCTACTGACGCGAGACTAAAATCGGCGAGGCAATCTCGGAGCAGCCTGCGACGGGTTCCACCTCCTTTCTCACCGGAAAGTCGAACTCTACTCCCTATCACGCTTCACAACGCACCCGCTCTACCGCGTCCCACAAAGCAGCAGCCGTATATTCGTTCTCCTCCTCCGTCATAAGCGGATGCAAGGCCATACAGAATAAACGCGCGCTGAGTTCGTCGGAGTCGGGCAACTCCTGACCGGCCGTCTGCTCACGAAGGAACGATGAATCGGCATAGACAGCCCGGTTGTAGACCCCGCAACCTACGCCGTGTACTTCATTCATTATCTGCATGAGACGGTCGCGCTTCGCCCCGGCCCATGCTCGCGGCACCAGCATCGTGTACAGATAATAGGTATGTTCGTAGCCGGGCGGCTCGTAAGGCAGCGTCAGTTCGGGAATACCCTGCAGCAGTTCGTCCCGCAGTTTGGCCGCCTTCACCCGTTGCCCTGTCATCTCGTCGAGTCGCCGCAACTGCACCAGGCCTACCGCGGCCTGCACCTTAGTAATCTTATAATTCGTGCCCCAGCCGTCATGCGCCGAACCAAACTGCCGGATGCCGCGCAATCTGCGCGCGATCTCCAGGTCATCTGTGGTGACAGCCCCGCCTTCCCCCAGCGTTGTCATCAACTTCATCGTATGGAAGCTGAACACCGTCATCCAGCCCTTTGCGCCGATCTTGGTCCCCTTGTAACCGCCCGCACCGGCTCGCGCAGCATCCCCGATCACTTTGAGCGGACCGTGCTGCGGATGGGGATGGCTCTCGGCAATCTCCTGCAAAGCATCCATGTCGGCTGACAGCCCGTTCATGTGGACGGGGAAAATGGCACGCGTGCGCGGCGTGATGCGCCTCTCCACGTCTGCCGGGTCCATGTTGAAAGTGCGCGCATCCACCTCGGACCACACCACCTGGCCGCGCTGCCCGATCACCGCCATCGCCGCCGCCCGGAAGTTGATGGCCGGTACTATCACCTCGTCGCCCGGCTCCAGATCCAGGCACATCATCGCCATATCCAGGCCGGTTCCTGCACCGTTGATCGATATCGCTTCAGCCGCACCGCAGTACTTGGCAAACGCTTCTTCAAATTCCAGGATCTCCGGGCAGATGAAACCGAAGCCCACCGTGGTCGGATCCATCGAGTCCCGGATCGCCTTGGTGGCTGCTTCCACTTCCTCTTCGGTATACCATCCGCCCAGCAGCGGCTCCGCGGGCCAAAACGGCCCCGGTCGCCCGCGGGCCAGAATCTTCTTGCGCCGGCTTTCATTCATGTCTCTGCACTCTCCTTGTCGCCTAAATCACGATAGTTGTGGTCGCGGCCTCAGGGCATACCGAGAAGCGTTACTTTCGCCATGCCCTCTGCCGGCGCGCCTGCCGCCATAGACCTTATCTCTTGCTCTAGGACTGCGTAGCTGACAGCCTTGAGGCGACAAGAAGCAACGGCTGTTGAGGTTGTCATCTTTCACGGGAGTGGCGCCCTCCTCTCCGGGAAAGAGCCATCAAGGGAATTTATGCCTAGTATAAGAAAAGATTTTTCTTGCTCAAAACGCCTGAATTCAGGTTATGCAACGTCATTTGCATGGTTCGACCAAATGGGCTAAGCTCGGCCCCTGCTTGTTAAGGCCAGAAAAATTCTGCAAGTGCAAGCGTTGTCTCAGCCCACACCGACGAGATCGAAATGTCAATCAACCATCCCTTTCCAGCATTCAGACCGTCCATTTCCATTGTCGAATGCGACGAAAGGATTACACAAATCGATCTGCCCGAACTGCAATGGTGGCCGATAGTTCCCTTGCCCGGCAGCCGTTCCATGCAGGCCACCTATGAGGCCGACACGCGCGAGTTGAGCGCAGTAACCGAGATGATCGTCACCAGCCCCGCCAGGGTCCATAACCTGGACTGCGTCGAAATCGCAGTCCAGGAGCAAGTCATACGTGAAGACTGGTACGTGCCCGGCAGACCCCATCTCTTCTACGCCGCACTCGACGAAGAGAAGACGAGATGGCTCGGCGTGGTCCAGCAAATGGGCGGCACAAAAGTGCTGCGAACTTTCCTGGACGAATGGTTCGAGGCCGATTGGGGGCGGGGCGAGAATCGTACAGTCCGTGACGACGGCCGCTACCTGCGCCAAAATGACGGCACCCATCGCACAACCGACAAGACTGGCATCGGTGCTGGAACCTACGATGTCACGATCGGCGAAAAAACGTTTCGCTGCCTGCGCGTATGGGACACCGGCGGGTCACCCCCAAGCGAGCACGCCGAGCTGTCAGAGGCATACATCGAACCGGGCGGTCGCGTCGTCCTATTCCGCGAGTACTGGGGTCGCCAAATGGGCAAGGGAGACACTGACTGGGCAGTGAAATTCCCCGACAATATCAAGATCGTGATTGACGGCTGCGTCTACGTGCACTGCGATTGCACCGGGCGTGCACATGACCTTATCACGAATACTTCACTCGGCGTCGCGATTCCTTGAGCAGAAATCTAAACAAGAAAAGACAAAGCGGGATCTGCCCGGATATACTGATGGACTCTGCCCACCTCCAATCTGGGACCTGCGCAAAGACCATTAGAATCCTTGAAGCAGCAACGCGGCTCGAAATGAAGAGCCACTTCCGAGCAGCCTGCCGCCAATGACCCAACGCCCTCCCAAACTTTTTGGACGCTTGACAAAGAGCCCATCTTCCCTATAATTCACACACTGGCAGCCAGCTAAGCTAGTAGCAGTCCTCAGTTCCGAACTTGTGCATTCCCACAAGAGCCGCTTTCGTGCCCTCCATCCGAGTCAGTTCCGTACGTCAACTGTTCAATGACGGAAATCATAATGCGTTCACCGATCTGTGCCGGTTCCGTGATCGCCTGTATCTGACTTTCCGCAGCTGCCCCGAAGGGCACATGCTTTTCACGTCGTCGCGTATCGTCGTCTTGTCCAGCGCCGATGGGACAGACTGGCAACAGGTCCACTCCTTCAACGTCGCCAAACGCGACGTCCGTGACCCGCACCTTCTGGTCTTCAAGGATAGACTTTTCGTCTACACAGGTGCCTGGTGGGTGAATGCCGAAGACTCCGCCGACCGCGATGTCAACGATCATCTCGGCTTCTGCACCTGGACCGAAGACGGCGCCAACTGGCACGGCCCGCGCATGTTGGACGGAACGCACGGCCACTACATCTGGCGCGCGGCCGCCAACGGGGAAACGGCCTACCTCAACGGCAGACGCATCCGCAATTTCGAGGTTCTTGCCCGTCGCGACGAACCCCCGGAATGGATGGAATCGTGGCTGCTTCAAAGCGGAGACGGCTTCGCCTGGACACCGTTGAGCCAGATTCAGCCAGCTTACGGCGACGAGACCGCCCTGCTCTTCGAAGGCGACGATGATCTGTTAGCGGTCGCCCGCGCCGGCGGACGCCCAGCCCAGCTCTGCCGCTCCAGGGCCCCCTTCAAAGACTGGACGCGCACAGATCTGGACAGACACATCGGCGGCCCGCTCCTGACACGTTGGGGCGAGCAGATTCTGGTCGGCGGGCGCAAACATACCGACGATGGACCCGTCACCGCCCTGTATGAGCTGGTCGGCTCTGACCTGCATGACATCGCAGTCCTGCCCAGCGGCGGCGACAACTCCTATCCCGGCTTCGTCGCGCTGGGGCCGGAGCGGGCGCTGCTCTCCTACTATTCAAGCCACGAGGGCAGCGGAACAGGCCTTGCGCCCTCGTCGATCTATCTGGCTACTCTGGAAAAACACTGACACCGGGTCGATTCCGAAAATGTGGTCCTTTATCCTTCGCCGTATCCTGTTGATGATCCCCACTCTGTTTGTCGTCTCTGTTATCTCCTTCGTCATCATCGAAGCGCCGCCGGGAGATTTCATGGACGCCTATGTGGATCAACTCTTGCAGCAGCAGGAAGCGATAGACCCGGCGGAAATCGATTCGCTGCGCCTGCGCTACGGGTTGGATGCTCCCAGTTACGTGCGTTATTTCCGCTGGCTTGGCAACATCCTGCAGGGGGACCTGGGCCGCTCGCTGGAATGGAACCAGCCCGTCGCCAAACTGATCACCGCCCGTCTTCCCTGGAGTCTCGCCATCTCGGTCGCATCCTTCATTTTTGCCTATGCATTGGCCATCCCTATCGGTCTCTATTCCGCCACCCGCCAGTACTCGATCGGTGATTACATTTTTACCCTGATAGGGTTTATCGGTTTGGCCACGCCCAACTTTCTGCTCGCCCTCCTGATTCTGTGGTACTACTTTGTCGCCACCGGCAACGTGGCGGTCGGCCTGTTTTCCGAAGAATTCCTGGTCGCGCCCTGGAGTTTCGCCCGAGTCATCGACCTGTTGAAACATCTGTGGTTGCCGGCAGTGGTGGTCGGCACCGCAGGAACGGCCGGCCTGATCCGGGTGATGCGCGCCAACCTGTTGGACGAGCTGGAGCGGCCCTACGTGATGGTAGCTCGGTCAAAAGGGCTCTCCGAGGGCAAGCTGCTCTTCAAGTATCCTTTCCGCATCGCCATGAACCCTGTCGCCAGCACCATCGGCTGGACGCTGCCTACGCTGGTGAACGGAGAGTTACTGGCCTCCCTGGTCCTGGGTCTGCCCACTATCGCACCACTGTTTGTCGGCGCGCTGCTCAGCCAGGACATGTTTCTGGCAGGCAGTGTTGTGATGATACTCAGCTCTCTCACGCTTGTCGGAACGTTGTTTTCCGATATCGTGCTTGCGTGGCTCGATCCGCGCATTCGCGGCGCCATCTAAACCTGTTTTTCAGGCGACGTACATTGAGCACCTGATCCTGCATGCCGCTACGTTAGACTGGTAGATATACTATGGCCATACTCGAAGAAGGATTTCAAGAAAGCAAAAGCGCCATCGACGCCGACGAAGAAGATCTGTCGGTCGCTACCCAATGGCAACTGATCCGCTGGAAGTTCGTGCGGCATAAAGTGGCAGTCTTCTCGCTGGTCTTGATTCTTATCTTTTATCTGTTTGCGATCTTTGCCGAGTTCCTCTCTCCCTACGACCCGGCACACCACGACACTGACTACATGTTCATGCCCCCGCAGCGGCTACGCTTTTTCGACGAAGGGAAGTTTCAGTTACGACCCTTCGTCTACGGCATGACCTCCACAATGGACGAGAACACTTTCAGGACGACCTGGGAACTGGACACATCCCAGAAATATCCTGTCAAGCTGTTCGTGCGCGGCGATCCCTACGAGCTGTGGGGCCTGTTCGAGAGCAACATCCATCTGCTCGGAGTCGAAGAGGGCACCTTTTTCCTGATCGGCACCGACAAGATGGGGCGTGACATGCTTTCACGTGTCATCTTCGGCGGCCGTATCTCACTTTCGGTAGGTCTGCTGGGCATCGCCATCAGCTTCCTGATAGGCGTCGTGATGGGCGGCGTTTCCGGCTACTTTGGCGGCGTAACCGACCTGATCATCCAGCGCATCATCGAATTCCTGCGTTCGATTCCCACGCTCCCGCTGTGGATGGCGTTGAGCGTTGCCCTGCCGCCAACCTGGACGGTCGTGCAGATCTACTTCGGCATCGTCGTCATCCTGTCCCTTGTCGGCTGGACGGGCTTGGCGCGCGTCGTGCGCGGAAAGTTCATGTCCTTGCGCGAGGAGGAATATGTCATGGCGGCCCAGCTTAACGGGTCCAACGAGGCGCGCGTCATCTTCAAGCACATGCTGCCCTCCTTCACCAGCCATATCATCGCTTCGCTGACCCTGAGCGTTCCCGGTATGATTCTGGGAGAGACTGCTCTGAGCTTTATCGGTCTTGGCTTGCAGAATCCCGCGATCAGCTGGGGTGTACTACTCAAGGACGCGCAGCGGATCATCGTGCTGGCCGACTCGCCCTGGCTGCTGTCGCCGGGGCTGTTCGTCATTGTAGCCATTCTCTGTTTCAACTTTGTCGGCGACGGCCTGCGCGATGCCGCCGATCCCTATTCTTCGATCTAATCAGACTGCGAAACGGTCCCATGACCCAGGCGCCTCTTTTGCTCAGTGTAGACAATCTGGCCACTCATTTCTTCTCCCAAGAGGGAATCCTGGAGGCGGTGGACGGTGTCAGCTTTGATATCCACGCCGGCGAAGCCCTTGGCATCGCCGGTGAGAGCGGTTGCGGCAAAAGTGTCACCGCCCAATCTATCCTGCGAATCGTGCCCAAGAACGGCAAGATCGTCACAGGAGAGATATCCCTGATCCAGAACGGTGAGACAGTCGACCTGGTGCAACTGGATGACCGCGGGCAGGAGATCCGCCAGATCCGCGGCGGCGAGATCGCCATGGTCTTCCAGGAGCCGATGGCGGCCTTCAGCATGGTCTACACAATCGGCAACCAGATCACCGAGGTTATCCGTCTTCACCAGGAGTGCAGTCAGGATGAAGCAAGAGAGCGGGCAATCGAGATGTTGCAGCGGGTGGGAATGCCCCAGCCTGAAGTGACGATTGATGCCTACCCATTTGCCCTCAGCGGCGGTATGCGACAGCGGGCGATGATAGCGATGGCCCTCTCCTGCCATCCCGCCCTGCTGATCGCCGACGAACCGACCACCGCAGTGGATGTTACGATTCAGGCCCAGGTTCTTGAACTGATGAAGGATCTGCAACGGGACATGGGCATGGCGCTGATCGTCATCACGCATGACCTGGCTGTGATTTCCGAACTGTGCGATCGCGTGATGATCATGTACCTGGGCAAAGATGTGGAGAGCGCGCCGGCCGATGTCATTTTCCGCGACCCCAAGCATCCCTATACAGTGGGTCTCCTGCGCTCTGTGCCGGAGCTGGGCGAAGGCCACAGCCAGGAGCTCGACCCGATCTCCGGCTCCGTACCCAGCCCCTACCGCCGCCCGACCGGCTGTCCCTTCCATACCCGCTGTCCAGAATTCATACCTGACGTGTGCGATGTCCACATGCCGCCCCAGATTGAGTTGGGCGCCGGACATCGTGTCCGCTGCCATCTGTATGTCCAGGACTGAACGCATGGCGCAAGCAGATGCTGTTCCAAACAAAGCGAATCTGGTAACCGACGCCTCTCCCGGCCAGCCTTCGGAGCAACCGGAGGAGAGCAACGTACCTTCCTCGGCCGACAAAGTGCTGGAAGTTTCTGACCTGCGCAAGTACTTCCCCATCGTACGAGGCTTCTTCCGCAGCCAGGTCGGCGAAGTGAAAGCTGTTGACGACGTCAGCTTTCATGTGAACCGGGGCGAGACGCTGGCGCTGGTGGGGGAGAGCGGCTGCGGTAAGACCACGACCGGCCGCTGCGTGATGAGAGCGATTGAGCCTTCCGGCGGTAGTGTCCTCTTCCGCAAACGCGATGGCGAAGAGATTGAGATTACCACACTAACCAGGCCGGATTTGCGCGCTGTGCAACAACATATGGGAATGATCTTTCAGGATCCATTCTCATCCCTTAATCCGCGTCTTACCGTTCTGGAAATCATTGGCGAGCCATTCGTCACCAGAAAGCTGATCAGGGGCCGTCGACAACTGGAGGAAAGGGTGGCCGAGCTTCTGCGCAGCGTCCGCCTCGACCCGACCTACATGCGGCGCTATCCCCATGCTTTCAGCGGCGGTCAACGCCAGCGCATCGCCATCGCCCGCGCCCTGGCCCTTGACCCCGACTTCGTCGTTGCCGACGAACCGGTGTCCGCCCTGGATGTTTCGGTGCAGGCCCAGATTCTCAGCCTGCTCAAGGAACTGCAAACCGAACTGCATCTGACCTACCTGTTCATCACCCACAACCTGTCCGTTGTCGAATACCTCAGTGACCGCGTCTCGGTTATGTACGTTGGCCAGATCGTTGAACTGGGACGCACTGATGCGATTTTTCAGCGGCCCCGGCATCCCTATACCGAAGCCCTGCTGTCAGCCGTGCCCGTGGTAGAAACCGGCAAGGCCGGTCGCAGGCGGGAGCGCATTATTCTGGAGGGAGATGTGGCTGATCCCTCCAATGTGCCCCAAGGCTGCACATTCCATCCTCGTTGCCCCTATGTAAAGGATGTCTGCCGCGAAGAGGAACCCCAGCTCATCGACCTGGCGGGCGCGAACGGCAGCCAGCCCCATTTCGTGCGCTGTCACTTCGCCGAGGAGCTGGACCTGCAGGGCGTTCGCCATTAGCTGCGCTAACTGTTTCCAGGTTATGCGCCCGGCGCCACTGGGGCCGGCAACTGATCAATGCGACTCTTCTCTAACGAACATCTTTCGTTGAACCTGACAGGAGGTGCGCCTTTCCACAAATGACCGTGATCCCCTACCGTACTCTTTCACGCAAAAGGAGCAGATCTGTGTATTCACGTAAACTGTCTATTCATCGTGGTGGCACTGCCCGCGGCGCAAGACTGGCCAGGAGCGTCTCCAAGCTCGTTCCCCTTCTAATCATCCTGTCCCTCCTGTTGGCTGCCTGCGGCTCCGCAGACGCGCCGGCTGCAAGTGATGATGCTGAGACCGCCGCCGAAGAAGCTGCGCCCGCGGCCGAGGAGTCATCCTCTTCAGAGGCAGCCACGATCACAGGCCCCGTGCTGACCGACCCGCCCGCCGGTGCCGGTGAGCGCGAGGTCCAGAGCGAAGTCTACAACACGCCGGCCGACGCCGGCGGCATCGACTCCTACCAGGAGGCGCCAATGCTGGCCGACATGGTGGCCAGCGGCGACCTGCCGCCCGTCGCCGAACGCCTGCCAATCAACCCCATAGTAATCAAGCCTGAAGAGGCCGTCGGCAAATACGGCGGCGCCCTGCGCAAGACCGTCAGCGGTCAGCGCTCGATGGGAGAGATGGGCTGGTGGGTCATAGAGCCCTTGACTCTCCATTCACCCAAAGGCGTAATCGTCCCCAACGTTGCCGAAGGTTGGTCCTGGAACGATGACCATACGCAACTGACGCTCAACCTGCGCAAGGGCATTAAATGGAGCGACGGCGAACCCTTCACCGCCAACGACGTTCTGTTCTGGTGGGAGGACGTCATCCTCAATGAGGAGTTGACGCCGTCACCGCCCACACTGTTGAGCCGCGGTGGTGAAATGGCCGAACTGGCGATGATCGACGATTTCACCGTTCAGTTCTCTTTCTCCAAGCCCTATGCCCTCTTCCCAACCTATCTGGGTAGTTGGGGCGGGCCGCGCAGCGGACCGACCACCAGCCCGAAACACTATCTGACCCAGTTCCATCCCGACTATGCTGAAAATGCCGACATTGAAGGGATGATGAGCGAGGGCAGCTTCGACAACTGGATGGACCTTTTCGGCCAGAAGAACGCCAGCATCAACACCGACAAACCGACCCTGGCAGCCTGGATTCCGACCACTGTACCGCCCACCCAGGTAGAAGTGTATACCCGCAATCCTTACTTCTGGAAGGTGGACACCGCCGGCAACCAGTTGCCTTACATCGATGAAATACATGAAATTCGCGTGGCTGACGCTGAAGCCGCGCTGCTCAAGGTCATCGCCGGTGAGTTGGACTTTGTGCGTGGCCTCGGCACCGCCAATATCCCCATCCTTGCAGAAAATAGAGAGAGCGGAAACTTCCGCTTCGCCTATGCCAACTGGATGCCCAACGCCTACGGCAACATCATGTTCAACTACACCACCGAGGACGAGGCCAAACATCAGCTCTACAATGACAAGAATTTCCGCCACGCCCTCTCCGTAGCCATCAACCGCGATGAGATCATCAAGCTGATCTACAAGGGCGGCGTCTTCGCTTCCCAGATCGCGCCGTTGCGGGGCCCGCCATACCACGGTGAAGATGAACTGTTCCAGTCCTGGACACAGCATGACCCGGACATGGCCAACCAGATTCTCGATGATATCGGCCTGACCGAGCGCGACGCTGATGGCTTCAGGTTGGGGCCGAACGGCAAAGAGCTGCTCCTGATCATCTCCGCCACCACCGCCTGGCCTTCGGAAACGCCCGATCTGATGGAGTTGGTTAAGGGCTACTGGGCAGAGGTCGGAATCAATGCAACCGTGACGCCGGAGGCTGGTCCGCTCTGGGGCACGCGCCACTATAACGGTGAGCACGACGTGTCCGCCCGCGGCGGCCACTTCGGCGGCGGGCCCGTCCACCCGACCCTGAACTCGAATACCTTCGCCATGCGCGGCTGGCAGTGGGCGCCCGATTGGGCCTCCTGGCTCGATACGGACGGCGAACAGGGCGCGGAGCCGCCCGAAGATGTGAAGCGGCTGCGTGTTCTGCGCGATCAGATCCTGGGTGAACCGGACGAGGACGCCCGCAACGCCCTGATGCGGGAAGTTTTCGAGATCCACATGGACAATATCTGGTCCATCGGCCTGGT
This sequence comes from Caldilineaceae bacterium, assembly GCA_965116395.1. Taxonomy (GTDB): domain Bacteria; phylum Chloroflexota; class Anaerolineae; order Caldilineales; family Caldilineaceae; genus Bin5. The sequence continues at coordinate 306,030 of OZ220684.1, read as the reverse complement.
CGTCGACGATCCCAAATTCGGCCAGCTGACCCACGTGAACAACCGCTTGCGCAACGTCGTAACCTGGTCGATCTCCGGTGAGTGGACACCGACCATACCGGCGCAGTGGTTTATCAACGAATAAAACAGTCTTACCCCGGCGGCGAGCGCGGTTGCAAGGTCAATTGAAGTGGAAGCGACGACCTGCAGCGGCCTCGCCCTGGACGAACGAAAAGGACAACGGACAGCGGGGCCAGTCGATGGCCCCGCTGTCTCAAATCTGGGGATATTCAGAAAGGAGCAATTCAGGAATGGAACACGATGCCAGCAAACACCTCGTCTACATCAGCGGCGAGATGTTCCCGCCGGACCAGGCCAAAATCTCAGTCTTCGACACCGCCGTCACGCTGGGCGACACGGTGACAGAGTCGACCCGCACGTTTGGCCACAGACCCTTCAAACTGGACGGGCACATCAAGCGCCTCTACAAGTCTCTCAAAGTGAGCCGGATCAACGCAGGGTTGACGCCCGACGAGATGACCGCCGTCACACTTGAAGTGCTGGAAGCCAATCTGCCCCACGTACCGCCGCAGGAGGATGTCTGGATCGTGCACAATGTCTCGCGCGGCATGGGCGCGGCCGCGGCCGACCCCACCCTGCAGCGCTCCCCTGCCACCATCATCATCAACACCGCGCCCATGATTCTCAAGGACTGGGCCGGATTCTACACCGAAGGCTGCCACGCCGTGACGCCCTTCAGCCGCGCCATCCCCACGCAGGCCTTGGACGCCCGCATCAAGAACCGCAGCCGCCTCGCCTATACACTGGCCGAAGCCGAGGTCAAGCTGGTCGACCCGCAAGCGCAAAGTATTATATTGGATACCGATGGCAACGTAACCGAAAACAAGGGAGGCAACTTCTTCATCTGCGCCGACGGCATCCTCAAGACGCCCCACGCCCGCGGCGCCCTCGCCGGCATCTCCCGCGAGACCGTCCTCGAGCTCGCCGCCGTCCTCAACATCCCTATCCAGATCACCGACTTCCAGCCCTACGACATCTACACCGCAGACGAAGCCTTTTTCACAAGCACGCCCTACTGCATCATGCCGGCCACAAAGTTCAACGGCCTGCCCGTAGGCGACGGCGCGGTCGGTCCCGTATCCAAGCGTCTGCTGCAAGCCTGGAGCGACCTCGTAGGCCTCGATATCGTGGCCCAGGGTCAAAGTCATCTGTGAGATTAGGAGAGTGGAAATCGAAGCGGCCCTACCGGCTTCAGTGTGAGGGGACCCTTTCAAAAACAGTAATCTGCCAGAATCCTTCCGTATCCGCATGCACCTGCTGCAGGCCATCCCGCACCGCGATAGAGTGAACCTCTGCGTGAGGATGCACGAAAGTGCGGAAATCCTTGCGCTTCAGTTTCAGGTACACATTGAACAGCCCGAATGCAATGCGTACCCACCATTTTTCTCTGGGATAGCTCAGAGCCAGATACCGCTCGGCTTTGCTCGCTGACGCCCCGAGCAGCTGGTTCAGATGCGGATAACAGCAGATCACTCGGTCCAGGATTACCGCATCAGCGGAGTCGATTCCGTCGGCGGCGGTGGCGAAGTCGCCGTGCAAATATTCTACTTGGCTGTCCTGCCCCAACCTCTCGCTGATCATACGGGCCGCGCGGATATACGCCGAGGAAGCCTCGACGGCCACCACGCTGGCTGCCAGGCCCCGGCGCAGCAGTTCATGATGCACGCCGCCCGCCCCGCTGCCAACATCCAGCACACGAAGTGGCCCGGCACTGTTCTCTACCAGAAATGCAATCAGGCGTTCGGCACGCGCTTCCAAACCATGATCTATGTAGGCGTCAGCCTCTCTGTTCGCCCAGTCCGTATCGAACATCCCCTCATAGTCGCCGGACTCCGGCGGTTGGCAGCAAGGGCATGGCATAGGATTCCTTCCTGTGTCGGCTTGCCTTGGCACTTCCTTTCAAGCCGGTATTGACACCTGCCCGTCGGTATCAGAGCGTTTCGACCGTATTCTCCAGCACGCCCAGGCCTTCAATCTCGCCCTTGATGCGGTCGCCCGCTTCCAAACGTACCTTTTTAGCGTGCCCCACACCGGCCGGCGTGCCCGTACTCAGCAAATCCCCAGGCTCCAGTGTTATAAACTGTGAAACGAATGAGAGTGCTTCCGCCGGCGAAAAGATCATCTGACCGGAATTGGCATCCTGCTGCAGAACCTCGTTGTGCCAGAGGCGCATGCGCAGGCGGTCGGGTTGCGCGACCTCGTCGCGCGTCGTGATCCACGGCCCCATCGGGCCGAATGTGTCAAGCCACTTGCCCACCAGCCAGTCGAAGAACCAGTCCCCTTCCTGCTCCGGCAGCTCGTTGCGGAAAGTCAACTCACGCGCCGAAATATCGTTGAAGATCGTGTAGCCCATAATATGATCTTCGGCCTGTTCCGGCGTCAGGTCGCGGCCGCGTTTTCCGACAACCACGGCAAGCTCAAGCTCCCAGTCGGCGAAACCGGTCGAGGCCGGGATCCGAATCGGCTGCTTCGTAGCCGTAACCGACGAAGACGGCTTGATAAAGAAGCGCGGGATCATCTTTTCCTTGCCAATATAAGAGCCGCCGCCTTCCTCGATGTGGCTGGCGAAGTTGCCGGCCAGGCACATCAACTTGCCGGGACAGGGTAGCGGCGCTCTCAGCGTGACGTCGTGCAAGGGAATCTTTAGTTCAGGCCCATTCTTGTTCTTGGCCCACGCTAACGAAGCGCGCACGCCATCCATCCCCGCCTCTCCGCTGCCCAATAATGTGATCATGTCCGCAACCGTAGCCGGGTCACCCAACCGGCAAGCCTCCATCGCGCTCTGCACATCGTAGATGTGATCTCCGTCCACGACACCGACCCGTTCGCCGGCATGCCCTACATATGTCGCCAGTTTCACCGTACTCTTTCCTTTCAGCGGTTACTAAAATATGAATTATTCATCAGCGTTTCCATCACCACCAACCTATAGGAGGCCACCCGACTGCTGCAACAACTTTGCCACCAGACCTGTCCAACCTGTCTGGTGGCTGGCCCCCAAGCCCGTCCCGTTGTCACCATGGAAATATTCGTGGAACAGAATGTGGTCCCGCCAGTGTGGGTCCTCCTGATAGATACGAGCGTCACCATTGAACGGGCGCTTGCCCTCTTCGTTTCGCAGGAAAAGCCGTATCAGCCGCTGAGACAGCTCTACCGCCACCTCGTCAAGCGTCATCCACACACCGGATCCGGTCGGACACTCTACTTTCAAACTGTCGCCATAGTAGTGATGAAAACGCTGCAAACTCTCGATAATCAGGAAATTGATGGGGAACCAGACTGGACCGCGCCAGTTGGAATTGCCGCCGTACATCCCAGTGCGCGATTCCGCCGGCTCGTACTCAATCTCGAATGTTCGACCGCCAACATGAATATGATATGGATGCTTGTCATGGACCTTGGAAAGCGATCGGATACCATACGGAGAGAGAAACTCCTCCTCGTCCAACAGATAACGCAGTAGGCTCTCCAGCTTGTCTCTTGACAGCAGTGACGTCAGATAGCGCTGTCCCACACCGGGTTCGTCCATGCTGGTCATGGTCGATGTCAGGCGCGGTCTGTTCTTGATGAACCAGTGGGTCCGACGGTTGAATTCCGGTAACGATTCCATCAGCCGCGGCTCCAGCGTTTCCACGGCAAACAACGGTATCAGACCCACCATCGACCTGACCTTCAGAGGGACAAAGTCGCCGTTTTGCGTATGGAGCAGGTCATAGTAAAAGCGGTCTCTTTCATTCCAGAGTGACGCCCCTGGGCCCCGCTCTTCGTTCATGGCCGTAGCAATGCGGAGGAAATGTTCGAAGAACTTCGTAGCCATGTCCTGGTAAACAGACATGTTTGACGCCATGTCTTTGTAAACCGTATCCTGCCCCGCTAGCTCCAAAGCGATCTTCATCATCATCAGGCAATAGAAGCCCATCCACGCAGTGCCGTCCGACTGATCGATATGGCCGCCTGTTGGCAATTCAGCGCTGCGGTCAAAAACGCTGATGTTGTCCAGCCCCAGGAAGCCTCCCTGAAAGACATTGTTGCCTTCCTCGTCTTTGCGATTGACCCACCACGTAAAGTTGAGCAGCAGTTTGTGGAACAGTCCCTCCAGGAAAGGTCGATCCGGTATGCCGTTCAGGCGGGCGTCAATCTTGTAGACGCGCCAGACCGCCCAGGCGTGTACCGGCGGGTTGACATCGCCGAAGTGCCACTCATAGGCCGGCAGCGCGCCGCTGGGATGCATATACCACTCGCGCGTGGACAGCGTCAGCTGGCGTTTGGCGTAATCAGCATCAACCAACGCAAGCGGAATGCAGTGAAAGGCTGTATCCCACGTGGCGTACCATGGGTATTCCCACTTATCCGGCATCGAAATCACGTCGAAGTTGTGCAGGTGGTCCCAGTCGCCGTTGCGGCCGTTCTTGCGCCCGTCGGGCGCCGGCAGGATCGGGTCGCCGCGCAACCATTGCGGAATGTCATAGTAGTAGAGCTGCTTGGTCCACAGCATTCCCGCCAGCGCCTGCCGTTGAATGTGCCGTTCATCCTCGCTCAGGTCCGCATTCTGAACAGCCGCATAGAACGCCTCCGTCTCCTCGATGCGTCGGCGGAAAACATTATCGAACCCTCTGCCGAAAGGTTGGCGGTTGCGCCGATTGGACAATCGCCAGCGGTAGGTCAGCGAACTGCCCGCAGGAATGAAATCGAAATAGTGGGCCGCCGCTTTCGTGCCGTGCTCCGCGGGATTAACCGCCTCGTGCTCGCCGTTGATGACAAAGCGGTGAAAGGCATCTTTTACGTATGGAGTTCGACTGGGTGAGCCAAAGAGCAGGGCCGAGTTGCTATCATTCTCGGTGAATAGCAGTTCGCGCGGCTCCTCCGCCCAAAAACGATAGGGCCCCAATTTGGGATGATCCACTTTGATTGTCATCACGCCGTCCGGGCCATGGTGACGCGCAAGGAGCGGCTGCTCGTCGACGTCGCCCAGCGGCCCATTCTCATAGCCCCAGCTCCACGTGTTCCGAAACCACAGTGTCGGCAGCAGATGAAACCGTGCGCCTTCCGGCCCTCGATTCGATACCGTTATCCGGGCGAGAATATCGTTTTCGTCCACCTTGGCGTATTCGACCTGAACATCAAAGTAGCGGTTTTCGTCAAAAACGCCCGTGTCCAGCAGTTCGTATTCACCGTCATCGTACCCGCGCCGCCTGCCTTCCTCCACCAGTTCTCCGTACGGAAACGAGGCCTGTGGATACTTGTAGAGCATTTTCATATAGCTGTGCGTCGGGCAGTTGTCCAGATAGTAGTAACATTCCTTCACATCTTCGCCATGATTGCCCTCAGGCCCGGTCAGGCCGTACAGCCGCTCTTTCAAGATCGGGTCATTGCCATTCCACATCGCCACCGCAAGGCACAGGTACTGATTGCGATCGCATATGCCCGCCAGTCCGTCTTCGTTCCAGCGGTAGGCTCGGCTACGCGCCTGATCGTGCGAAAAGTAGTTCCAGCAGTCACCGTTGGCGCTGTAGTCCTCCCGCACAGTGCCCCACGCCCGCTCGCTCAGATACGGCCCCCAATGTTTCCAATTGTTGGTGCGCTGACGATACCATTCCAGGCGCTTGTGCTCCGCTGTCTGCGGCGCCTTATTTCTCGGAAATGCTCTGGTTCTGCTCGTCACAAATTCACTCCACTCTCACACATCTGTTGATACTACTCAAAGGAAACTGATAAGCAACCCTGAACGAGGCGAACAAAATGATCTTTCCCCCCTCACTGTTCTATTATGGGCGGTCGGGCCTTCGGCCCTCCCTTGTGCAGGGGCTGCGCCCCCGCAACGCCCCCCTACAAAACCATCGCTCACCGACCTTGTGTGCTCATTCCAGCGGTGCGGCTCCAGCAACCTGGCGGCCGCCAACCGAATACGCCATCCGAAAGCCTGACTGGCGGCGAAGTTGCAGAGTTGGTCAAGATAGACACTGTCTGCGGCCTAATAGCCACCATCTGCTTTCAGACAGTGACGCGCCGCCCAGTGCGGTTCGACTCGTAGGCCGCGTCCACGACTTTGGCGACGCGGATTGCGTCCTCACCGGTGGCCAAGGGTTCGCCATTGCCCTGGCAGGCACTGATGAAAGCACGCAGGAACTTCTCCCCCGAAGCCCCGCCGTAGGCCGGCGAATCGCCAAAAGTGTACTCGAAAGTGCGCTTGGGCGCCGCTGCCCAGCTGGGATGAGCGCTCTCGACGTCGATGCTCGTCGGCGTGCCGTTCGAGCCGTAGGTGATGCGTCCAAGCCGGCCGTTCACACCGACGTAGGTGTCGTAGCCGACCGCATTGTGATAACCGCTCCCACTCATGGCCAGCATATAGCCGGCATGAATCGTACCCACCGCGCCCGAAGCGAAGCCCAGCGAAAGCGCGGCCACGTCTTCAACGTCGATATCCTCCCCGCTGCGCGTGGCGAGCTGCGCCGCCACCGAAACGATCTCGTCCTGCGTGATGTTCAGGATCTGGTCGATGTAGTGGCAGCCCAGCCAGGAAAGAATGCCGCCGCCGGCCTTGTCCCGGTTGAACAGCCAGTGGCGGGGATTCCGCACCTGTACCTGGGTTGTGACCATACGCATTTCGACCGACACAAGCTCGCCAATCAGCCCCTGCTCGACAATGCGCCGGGCATCCCGGATCGGCGGCAGCGAGCGGTTCTGGTAGAAGACCCCCAGTTTGCGCTGCTCGCGGCGGGCGACCGCGGCCACCTCCGTACTCTCGACCGCGGTCTTGCCAATTGGCTTGTCGGTGATCAGATGTTTGCCCGCTTCCAGTGCCTTGATGAATATCGGCGGCCCAAGGTCGTTGCGCAGCGCGCCGACAACAAACAGGATCTCCTCTTGCGCCAGCACTGAGTCCAAATCGGTCGTTGTCCCGCTTACCTTCTCGCCCTGGTTCTCAACGGTCGACTTCAACAGTTCCGCGTCCGGGTCCCAGAGCGTGATGCTGGCAACCTCCGCCACGGTCTGGAGTGTACGCAGGTGAGCAAGTGAGTGGGGATGCGATAACCCTAATAGTGCTGCTTGAACTTCCTGCATGGCGATAAGCCTCCACTGAATTGTGTTCTCTTGCTAAATCTGCTGCGCACCCGTTTCGATACCCGTGAACATTCGAGGCGTACACGGGACCCCGCTCCGGCCAAAGACGGAGGCGAAACTTTTCCTATTCTGACCTGGGCGGCTGCAACATATGTGGTAGCGCAAAATTGAAGAATACGTTAGCATATCGTAAAGGTGAATCAACTGCGTGTCAACCCGCCACGAATCCCATGGGAATGCATCCTCAGTTCGCCATTTGAGTCGCTCCAGGAGGAAACGCATGTACAGAGCAGCGGTCATCGGTCTGGGACGAATGGGCAGCACCTTCGACGATGAAATACAGCGCGGCGGCGCCATCTTTCTACCCTACTGCCACGCGCCCAGCTACACTGCTTCGCCCCACACCAAGTTGGTTGCCGGCGCCGACCTCCACACCGAACAGGGCGCCATATTCGGCGAACGCTGGGGCCTGTCAAGGGAGCACATCTACAGCGACTACCGGGATATGCTTGCAGCGGAAAAGCCGGATATCGTCAGCATCTGCACGACTGCACGCCACCGCGCCACAATTATGCAGGATGCAATCGAAGCCGGCGTCAAGGCGATCTGGGCCGAAAAACCGATCACGCTGAGCCTTGCCGAAGCCGACGCCGTCATCGACCTCAGTACACGCAAAGGTGTGGTTATCGCCGTAAACTGTTCCCGCCGCCACAACCCATTCCTGTCTGAGGCCCGCCGCATGGCGCAAGAAGGCGAACTGGGCGAAATCCTGCAAATCACTGCCTACGCGGAGTGCTTTATCTCCCACAATGGCAGCCACGCGATCGACACGATGCGCTATCTGGTCGACGCCGACGTCGAATGGGTCTTCGGCGAAATGGAGTCGGACGAAGAGGCCGCCGCCGAGGAAGACCTGAAGGGCAACGGCTACTTGGCCTTCAACAACGGTGTACGGGGTTTCCTGCGTGCCATGCCCACCGGAATTGCACCGTGGGAGTTTGACGTTATCGGCACAGAGGGGCGTGTCCGCTCCCTGGCCAACGGCACCGACACGCAATACTATCGCTGGGCCCCGGGCGGCCTGCGCGATGAGGGACTGCCCGCACGGGCGCCCTTCCCACTGCCCCTCAGCATACAGGGCACCGGCCTGTCGGTGATTGCAGACCTTGTCCAGGCCATTGAGACCGGCTCGGAACCGCGCTGCTCGGCAGAAGACGGCCGCCAGGCGCTCGAGACTGCAATCGCGTTGCGAGAGTCGCACCGCCAGGGCGGTCGTCGCGTGGACCTGCCCGTCGCCGACCGTTCTCTGCGTATTCTGTCGGTCGAGATAGGTGGCGATACCGAGCCCGCCCGAGTGCGCCGATTGCGAAGTGAGCCCGTGGTCGCGTAACAAGAGAAGTCGCGCTGGTTGCACATTTCAGGAGAGCCAATAATGTCCGAAAAAACCTATCGCGCTGCCGTCATCGGTCTTGGGCGTATGGGCAGCACTTTCGACGATGAAATCAAGCAGGGGGGCCAGTTCTTCATGCCCTACTGCCATGCACCGACCTACGCGGCCTCGCCCCACACCGAACTGGTCGCCGGCGCCGATCCCTACGAGGAGCAAGGCTCGATCTTCGCCGAACGCTGGGGTCTGGACAAGGGGCAAATCTATACCGACTACCGAGAAATGCTGGAGGCGGAGCGGCCCGACTTTGTGAGCCTGTGTACAACCGCCCGTCACCGCGCCGAAATTATGATCGATGCTGTCAATGCAGGCGTCAAAGCCATCTGGGCCGAGAAGCCGTTCACTCTCAGCCTCGCCGAGGCCGATGAAGTGATCGACCTCTGCGATCGCAAGGGCGTAGCCGTCGCTGTCAACTGCTCCCGCCGCTACAATGTCTTCTTCACCGAGATGCGCCGCATGGTCGAGGAGGGCGAACTCGGCGAAATCCTGCAGGTAACCGCTTACGCACAGTGTAACCTCTCCCATAACGGCAGTCATGCCATCGACGCCATGTGCTACCTGGTCGGTGGCAATGTCGAGTGGGTCTTCGGTGAAATGGAGTCGGACGAAAAAGCGGCCGGCGAGAGAGACCTGATGGGCAACGGCTACCTGGCGTTTGACAACGGTGCGCGCGGCTTCCTGCGCGGCACACCTACCGGCGCGGCGCCGTGGGAGTTCGACGTAATCGGCACTGAAGGGCGTGTTCGCTCTTTGGCGCAGGGTATGGAGACACAGTACTACCGCTGGGTGCCGGGAGGGCTGCGCGGCCGCGGCCTGCCCGCGCGGGCGCCCTTCCCCTTGCCGACGACAATTCCGAGCATGGGCCTATCCGTTATCGAGGATCTTGTCCACTGCATCGACAACGGCGCCGAGCCTCGCTGCTCAGACAAAGACGGACGTAGCGCGCTGGAAATCGCGATTGCGCTCCGCGAGTCGCACCGCCAGGGCGGCCGCCGCGTTGATCTGCCGCTCGAGGATCGCTCGTTGCGCATCCTATCGGTCGAAATAGGCGGCGACGCCGTGCCCGCCCGTGTACGTCGATTGCAAGGTACGTAGTCTTACGCATAGCAATAATAGCGATCTGGACAACCAGAGTTCTGACTAGAGCAGTTAGGTGATTGGGGCCGGTCTTCCCCTACCCTTTCCAGAATTGTGGACGAATATCTGACGCAACCGACCGTGACGCCGCCTGCTTCCTGACCACTTTCCATCGTAGCACTGAATGGTGGCCGCAAACGTATTTCTGCCATGGCAACCAATAGCATTTCGCTAGCCGCAGCACAACAGTGAGATAGCCATGTCTGACAAAACCTACCGCGCCGCCGTCATCGGCCTTGGACGCATGGGCAGCACGTTCGACGATGAAATCAAGCAGGGCGGCCAGTTCTTTATGCCCTACTGTCATGCCCCCACCTACGTGGCATCGCCCCATACCGAGCTGGTAGCCGGTGCCGATCCGCACGCTGAGCAGGGCGCGATCTTCGCTGAACGTTGGGGCCTGGAAAGCGGCCAGATCTATGCCGACTACCGTGAGATGCTTGAGGCCGAACGGCCCGACTTTGTGAGCCTCTGTACCACCGCCCGCCACCGCTCAGCCATCCTGCAAGACGCGGTCAACGCCGGCGTCAAAGCGATCTGGGCCGAGAAACCGTTCACGCTCAGCCTGGCCGAAGCCGACGCCGCGGTCGAACTCTGCAGCCGCAAGAACGTAGCCGTCGCTGTCAACTGTTCCCGCCGCTACAATGTCTTCTTTACCGAGGCTCGCCGCATGATCGAGGAGGGCGAACTGGGCGAAATTCTGCAGATTACCGCCTACACCCAGTGCAACCTCTCCTCCAACGGCAGCCATGCTATCGACACCATGCGCTACCTGGTTGGCGGCAACGTCGAATGGGTCTTCGGCGAGATGGAGTCGGACGAGAAAGCCGCCGGCGATGAAGACCTGATGGGCAACGGCTATCTGGCCTTTGACAACGGCGTGCGCGGATTCCTGCGCGGCACGCCCACAGGCGCGGCGCCGTGGGAGTTCGACGTTATTGGAACCGAGGGCCGGATCCGCTCTCTGGCCCAAGGTATGGAAACACAGTACTACCGCTGGGTACCCGGCGGCTTGCTCGATGAGGGCCTTCCCGCACGGGCACCATTCCCCTTGCCTACAAACATCCCCAGCATGGGCCTTGCCATAATCGAAGATCTTGTTCACTGCATCAACAACGGCACGCAGCCGCGCTGCTCTGGCGAAGATGGACGCAAGGCGCTCGAAATCGCCATCGCGATGCGGGAGTCGCACCGCCAGCGCGGCCGCCGAATCGACCTGCCGCTCAAAGACCGCTCCCTGCGCATCCTGTCCTCCGGTATCGCCAACGATTCCGTGCCTGCACGCATTCGCAGACTGGGTGACCAATAATTAGAATAACCCTAGCTGGAATTTGCATACCACTGACCACCGCCACCAGGAGAAACCAAAATGACTGACAAGACCTATCGCGTTGCAATCATTGGCCTGGGGCGCATGGGCAGCACAATCGACGATGAGTTTCCCGACAGAAGTCCACCCTACTCGGTCGCGGCCTCCTGTCAGGCCAGTGCACGCTTACAAGTGGTCACCGGTGCCGACATCGATGCCTCCAAGCGGGCCGCATTCGCAGATCGCTGGGGCGTTGACGCACTCTACGAAGACTACGTCGAAATGATCCGCCAGGAGGATCCTGACATGGTTGCCGTCTGCACGCGCGGCCATCTGCATGCCGAAATGGCGACGAGGACTGCCGAGGAAGGGGTCAAACTGATCTTCTGTGAAAAGGCGATTGCCTGTTCGATGGACGAGGCAGACGGCATCCTCAAGGCCGTCCAGGAAAACGGCTCCTTGTTCAATTCAGGTGTCCTCCGCCGATTCAACCTCCGCTACCACCAGGCGCGTGATCTGATCCGGCGGGGCGAGATTGGTGAACCCAAGGCCGCAATACATTACGCCAGCACCAATCTGCTCCATGGTCACATCCATTCGATAGACACCTTAAGTTTCCTGTTGGACGATCCGAAAGTGGAAAGTATCTGGGGCGAACTCAACACAATCGATCATCGCATCCCCGACAACCGGTTGGATGAAGATCCATATGGCATTTTCCAACTGACATTTGCCAATGGCGTCGCCGCCACCAGCGTCCCGGCTGGCAACTGGGAATTTGAAGTGATGGGCGACGGGGGCAGCGTGCGTGTATTTGATAACGGGAACGGTCTGCAGTTGCGCAAAAACGAAGCTGGCAAGGCGCGCATCGCCGCGGCGGTCCCGGTTGAGCAGGTGGCCGAAAATAGCGCCACACAGTACTGCCTGGAGGACCTGGTCCTGGCGCACGAAGAGGGTCGGCAAACACTGGGGCATGTGGAAGTCGCCCATCATCTGACCGAGGTCTGCATGGCGCTGGCTGAGAGTCACCGGCAGGAAAAACGGATCAGCCTGCCGCTGGAGAACCGTTCACTCTATATCTTCCATCGCTGAACATTGCCGTGGTGTACAACTTGGGCCACACGTCCCTGGATTACACTCTTTACAGGAGTAAGGAGAATGAACATGAGCAAAGTAAAAGTTGACGACCGTGACTGGTCAGAACTGAGCTTCGGACAGCATGTCTATCAGCTTGAAGTCGAAGGTTACACCGTCATTCCCAATCTGCTAACCGCAGAGCATCTGGACAGTCTGCGCACGCAGACGGCCCAACTGAATACGATCGCGGTGGACTACAGCGACAAGCAGCAGGTGCGCCCGAAGGTCCAGTTTGCGGGCGGCCCGGTCACAGAGTTAGTCGCCCATCCTCCCACGGTCCGTTTCCTGGAAAGGCTGTTTGGCGACGACATCGTATTCATGTCCTACGCTTATGCCCGCTCGGAGCCGGGTCATCCGGGAATCAGCATCCACACCGACGGCCAGCCCTATGGCTCGAAAATTTTCGGCTACGAGGGCAGCTGCCCCTGCATGGTTCGTGTCCTCTATTATCTCCAGGATCTGACCGAGGAAGTTTCGCCGTTCCGAGTGATCCCTCGCTCTCACCTGGGCATGCACGCCCATGCCAACCCTTACGTGCGCTATGAGTCCCACCCCGAAGAGGTCATGGTGACGGCCGCGGCCGGTTCGGCCGTTCTGCTAAACCATCGCGTCTTTCACGGCAACTTCCCCAACGTGGGCGACTATGCCCGCGAGCTGCTGGCGATCGCATATCGTCCAGCGTGGGCCGGGCCCGTCGCCGAAGAGGTGGAACAGTGGCAGCCCGAAGAATTGGCGAAGCTGCCTCCCGAGGTCAAGCCCTTCTTCATCGACAGAAATACGCGCAAGTGGGATTTTGGCGGTGGCAACAAGCCCGCCAACATGGCCAGCGAAGCCCCCGGCATTAACCCCAGCCGCTGGGACCTGGTGTAACGGAGCAGCCGCCGATTGGTGGACCACGGCTGGTGCAAGTACAATCGGCCATGCACTGGTTTGGGAAAGGAGGACAGGATGCAGATTCCTGGTGAAACTGTTGAAGTACCTGAAATCCCGTGGCAGTCCAACGTCGAACTGCCTGCGCAGAGCAGCGCCGTCATCGTCGTCGACATGCAGAACGACTTTGTCAAGGAAGGCGGCGCCCTGGTGGTGCCCGATGCCGCCGCCACGCTCGCTAGTTTGCAGGGACTGCTTGCGCGCGCCCGTCGCGCCGGCATCCGCATCGCCTATACACAGGACAGCCACTTCACCGGCGATCCCGAGTGGGATATCTGGCCGCCTCACTGTGAAGTCGACAGTTGGGGATGGCAGATTGTCGAAGAAATTGCTCCGCAACCCGAAGATCTGGTCTGCCAGAAAAGCCGCTACGACGGATTCTACGGCACCTGGCTCGAGCACTACCTCGCAAACGTCTGGCAAGTGCGCAATCTCGTGATCGTCGGCACTGTCTCCAGTATTTGCGTGCTCCACACTGCCGCTTCGGCCGGCCTGCGTTGGTATTCCGTCGTCGTGCCTGCAGATTGCATCTCGGCTCTGACCGAATTCGACCAGGCTCTCACCCTGCGGCAAGTTTCATGGCTCTATACCGGCAGTGTGACCAAAGCCGCAGAATCCATTTCGTTCAACGGCAGCTCCAGTGATCAGTAACCGTCGACCCGTGAATGCGTCAAGAACCAAACCCTCGCCCAGAGCCGTCTGAAAATGGCCCCCCGTATCTTCGTCGCCTTCGATCTCGAGACAACCGGACTCAGCGCCAAGCGGGATGCCATTATCGAGTTTGGCGGCGTCCGCTTTCAGGATGGCCGACCGCGCGAGCGCTTTTCTACCTTTGTCAATCCCGGCCGCCCGCTCCCGCTGCGCATCCAACAGCTTACCGGCATCCGTCCAGCGGATGTAGCAGACGCGCCCTCCATCGAAGAGGTTATGCCGCAAATCCTCGGCTTCATCGGCAGAGGTGCCGGGGCAGTCGTTGCCCACAGTGCCGGCTTCGATATCGCTTTTCTGCGAGCGGCCGGAATAGAGGTGGATGCGCCTGCCCTCGATACTTACGAGCTGGCGACAATCCTGTTACCTGGTCAGAAGAGCTACAGCCTCGGCGAGCTCTGTAGCTCTCTGGAGATTCCCCTGACCTCGGCGCACAGGGCGGGACACGACGCCGAAGCAACGGCCGACCTTCTTCTCCACCTGATTGAGCGCATCGAGGCGGTGCCTGCAGCCGTGCTGGAGACCCTGTGCGCGGCCGGTCGCGGGAGCGACTGGGGGCCGATGATCCTGTTTGAAGACGAACTGCGGCGTCGGGAAAATATCGAGAGCAGTGCAAGAAAGAAGTGGAGAGTCTGGCCGGAAAAGAGTCGCCAACCTGCGCCGCGTCCCCTCACTCCAGGCGCTTCGCCGCAGGAGATTGCGGACGACTTTCTGACCGAGGCTTTCACAGCAGAAGGGCCGCTGGCAGCAGAATTCGAAGTCGATTCCGGCACTGGGTTCGAACAGAGGACTGGCCAATTGCAAATGGCGCTCCAGACGCTCGATGCGCTGAACAGAGGTGACCACCGCATCATCGAAGCGGGAACTGGCACCGGCAAGAGCCTGGCCTACCTCTTGCCGGCAGCAGCCTGGGCAGCCGCAAACAACAGCCGCGTCGTCATCGCCACCAATACCATTCCCTTGCAGGACCAACTTCTGGAACAAGAGATGCCGCGGGTTGCTCAGGTATTGGCGACCGCCGATTTGGGCATCGACAGTGAACCCCTGCAGCCGTTACGGGCGATGACTCTGAAAGGGCGTTCCCGCTATCTCTGTACGCGCAGACTGGCCAGCTGGCTGGACGCCCCCCGAGCCAACCGGGGTCTCTTCACGGAAGGCCTTCCCCCCTTGGAATTGCGCTTCCTCGCCAAACTCCTGATCTGGCTTCCCCACACACAAACCGGCGACATCAGTGAACTCCCAATTCACGACCGCCAGGAACAGGCGCTGACCGCTTTCGTCGTTTCCCATCCGGCCGAATGCAGCCCGGAAAGGTGCAACAGTAGTCACGCCTCCGGTCGGTTAAGCGCTCTAGGTGGCAGCTTTCGTGACTTCTACCTTGAAGCCCACCGCCAAGCCCGATCTGCCCATCTGCTCGTGATTAACCATGCATTGCTGCTGGCCGACGTGGAAGCCGGCGGTCAAGTCCTGCCCGAATACGACAACCTGATCGTGGACGAGGCCCATCACCTGGAAAGCGCGGCCACAGGGCAGTTTACCCAGCAATTTGACCTTCGCCTGTTAACTATGTTGCTTGACCGCGTACACAGCGCAGTCGACCTGTTGGCGCCGCGCATCGGGCAAGACCACGCTCAGGATCTGACGCGACAACTGCAAGCCAGTCGCCAATCGCTGCAATCGACGCTCACTCCCTTCTTTGAATCGTTGCAACAATTCGCCTCGCGCCACGGTGAGGCAGATGCTGCGCCGCGTGCTGCCTCCGCTTATCCCCAGCAGGTTGCATTGGACAGCCGGATGCGCGCCCAGCCGGCATGGAGCGAGATCGAAATCGAGTGGGATGGAATCAGCGCACAGCTGGGTAGCCTGCTGGCCCAGCTGACAGAACTGGCCGACCAGCTGGATGCCTCCTCTTGGTGGCAAAGGGAGCACGATGCTGACAACGCAGTTCAAGCCGAAAGCGGTTCGGGCTACGCGCTCCAGGCCCTGCATTTCGCGCAGAACGACTTGGCGGCAGCGCTGCAAGTCGCCGACGATGTAATTCTGCGCCCCCTCAATCACCAGGAAGAATCGGTCGCCTGGCTGGAGCTTTCCCCGAACGGGAGAACCGCCGCCCGACCTTCTCGTTCGCGGCGCGGAACTGATGCCGTCACGCTGCGCAGCGCGCCTATCCATGTGAGTGAAAAACTGGCCTCCGATCTCTTCGCCAGGAAACGTGCAGTCCTGCTCACCGGCGCAACGCTTCAGGCCGGCGATCACTTCGACTACCTGCGCGAGCGGCTGGGTTGTTGGGAAGCAGGTGGGACCGTCATTGACAGCCCCTTCGACTACAAACGGAACGTGCTCCTCTACCTGCCTTCCGATATGCCGGCGCCAAACCATCACAACTACCAGCAGGCGCTGGAGCAGGCCATTCAACAGGCTGCATTGGCCGCAGAAGGCAGAACGCTCGTCCTCTTCACCAGCCACAGCCACCTGCGCGCCAGCGCCGACGCGATCCGCGCCCCTCTCGCCGCTGCCGGCCTGACTGTGATTCAGCAAGGCGAAGGCAGCCGCCGCCGCAATCTGAGCGACTTCCGCGCCAATCCCCGTTCGCTCCTGCTTGGCACCAGCAGCTACTGGGAAGGGATTGATCTACCCGGCGATCAGCTGGTCTGCCTGCTCATCGCGCGTCTGCCCTTCGCAGTGCCAACCGACCCGCTCTACGCCGCCCGCAGCCGCCTCTACGAAGACGCCTTCCACGAATACGCCGTGCCAGAGGGGGTCATCCGTCTGCGCCAAGGATTCGGACGCCTGATCCGCAGTGCAACCGATCGCGGGGTCGTCGTCCTGCTGGACAGCCGTATCTGGCAACGCAGCTACGGCCAGATCTTTTTGGACGCGCTGCCCCCGTGCACAACCCGCAGCAGTCCGCTCTCGCATCTGGGCGAGTCAGTGCAGAGCTGGTTGGACGACTCGCCACTGCCGCCCGAACCTTTTGACTGGGATTTCGAGCCTGCGTCCTGGGAATTAGGCGATGGCTGAGCGTATCCGGGCGAAGTCGCACGCGCCAGCCATTGCCCTGCCGGAAGAGTCGGGGCAACGGCCAGGACGTCTGGGAGTAGTCCTCGACGCCGGCCCTGCCGTTCATCAAAGCGCAGGCCTGGCCCGCTATACCGAAAGCCTGGCATCAGCTCTGTGGCAGCACTGTCGCGATGCAATCGACCTGAGCCTCTTTTACAACCGCCATAGCGATCATCAGCCGCCCGCTTCGCTCGCTTCCATTCCCGCCCGTGCCCTGCCAATGCGGCAACATCCCTGGAGGCTGGGCGTGCTGGCCTGTCAGCTCTTGCGGGCTCCATATGTTGAACGCAAGCTCGCAACTGGCGGTATCTACCATGCCACCGAGCATCTGCTGCCTTGGATGGCGCGCCCGTCGGTCATGACAGTGCACGATCTGATATTCGAGCGTTACCCCCAGCACCATACCGTTGCCAACCGGGCCTTCCTGCGCGTGGCAATGCCCTTGTTCGTGCGCAGAGCGGATGCTATCATTGCAGTCAGCCGGCACACGAAGCGGGATATTCTGGATCTGTATGGTACGCCGTCGCGAAAGGTAGTTGTGGTTGGCGAGGGCATCGAGGACCACTTCAGACCTGCTGATGAGGAGGAAATCCGGCGAGTACAGGACCAATATGCAATCAGGCGGCCATACCTGCTAATGGTGGGCACACTGGAGCCCCGCAAGAATCACGCGCTCGCCTTTGAAGCACTGGCCCGCCTGAAAGCCGAAGGCTGGCCCCACTGCCTTGTCGTCGCCGGCGGGCGCGGCTGGCTATTCGATACCGTTAAATCCGAAGTGGGGCTGCTGGGGCTGGCGGACGACGTAATCTTCACCGGCCGCGTCCCCGAAGAAGACCTCCCGCCCCTATACAGCGGCGCAGACTGTTTCCTGATGCCCAGTCTCTACGAAGGTTTCGGCATCCCAGTCCTGGAAGCAATGGCCTGCGCCGCGCCCGTCGTTTGCAGCACTGCTAGCAGCCTGCCCGAAGTAGCGGGGGACGCAGCTCGTTACATTGAAGTGTTGACTGGCGAGTCTTTGGCGGAAGCAATCCGGCACGTCCTGTCGAATCCCGAGGCTGCAGAGCAAATGCGTTTAGAGGGCCTGCGTCAAGCGGCCCGCTTTTCCTGGAAAGATGCGGCAACAGGAACTGCAGATGTATACAACGCGGTCGCAAGGGGACGTCTGTGAAGCCGCTGCGCATCTGCCTGGTGAGCAAAGAATACCCACCGGAAGGTCGGGGAGGAATCGCCAATTATGTTCATTTTCTGGCCCATGGACTTGCCAAAGCCGGACACGACGTAACAGTCATTGCCGGACCGGCCGCGAAAGGAAATACGACTCCCATTTCTCACACCTCTCCCCAGGCGCCAAAATTGTACCGCATCGAAAACATCCGGCTTGCTCTGCCGCCCCCTATTCGCCGCAAAGCACGCGGGATCTGGAACCATTTGGAAAGAAGCTGGGCTGTAGATCGCAAAATCGCTCGCCTGGAACGAGAGCAAGGGACGTTTGATGTAGTCGAAATGCCGAACTGGGGCGCCGAGGGTCTCTGCTATTGTTTTCATCCGCGCGCCCCGCTTGTGGTCCGCATTTCTACGCCGCTTGCCCAGGTCAGTTTCCTCAAAGGAGATCGGGAAAATAGGCCGGGTCTTCGCTTGGCATGTTTGCTGGAGGCGATCCCCGCGCGGCGCAGTGCCCATATCATCGCTCACAGTGAATTCATCGCCCAGTACTGCACCGACCTTTACCGGATACCGAAGGCAGAACCAGACGTGATACCCCCTGGCATCCCGATGCCGGCCTCGCAGCCAATGGCAAGGAAAACAGGAGGGACATCAGTAACTGTTCTTTATGTAGGTCGACTGGAGAAACGCAAAGGGATCGACCGATTGCTTCATGCTATTCCTCAGGTGGTTCGGGAGGTCCCCTGCTGCAGATTCGTCATAGCCGGCGACGATATCGGCGAAGCGCCGCAAGGGAAGTCCTATCGCGACTATTTCGAGAGTTTTGCTTCACCGGAGGCCCGTAGGGCGACAAACTTCTGTGGTCACGTAGAAGAGGAGGCGCTTTCTCAACTTTACTCTGAATGCGATATCTTCGCCGCGCCCTCTCTGTCCGAGTCATTTGGCCTGATCTATCTCGAAGCCATGGCCCACGCCAAGCCGGTCATCGCCTTTCGTACGGGCGGCGTGCCCGAGGTTGTCGTACACAAAGAGACAGGGATTCTGGCCGAAGTGGAAGACCCAAATGGACTGGCTCGAGCCCTAACTGAGTTGGCTGAAGATGAAGAAAAGCGCCAGGAAATGGGCACGCGCGGCTACAAGCGTGCTCGGTCGAAATTCTCTGTGCAGCGCATGGTTGAAGAAACTGTTGCCTGCTTTCGCAATATATCGGAAAAGCAAGAAGGATGACCAATGCGAATCTGCCTGGTTAGCTACGACTACCCGCCGGCAAGAGTCGGTGGAATTGCCACCTATACCTACCATCTGGCCAACGGGCTTGCGGCAGCGGGACAAGACGTGACCGTTATTACGGACCGAACCCAGTTTACGACGGGAAAGACCGCTGCTACGGGGGAAACCTCAGATCCCGAACGCATAATCGCTAATGATCAACTAACGGAAGGGGATACCTCAGCATCCACTGGGGTGCCTGCTGTTTCTCCTTTCCTTGCGCACGACCACAAGGTCCCTTTCCTTGGGATAATGAGGGGCAAGGGCAGAATGATGAGATCTGTACTCAATTGGAGCCGGAGTGTAGACAGAACAATCGCCTATATTGAGGAAACATACGGTCGATTTGATATTGTCGAAATGCCTAATTCCGGGGGTGCCGGCCCAGAGGGGTTCTTCTACAGCCTCCATTCCCGAGCGCCACTTGCCATACGCTTGTCTACACCTATCGCCCATGCGAATAGCCTGACCACGCGTCCTGCCTCCAACCTTGGTCTGCGCTTGCAATCCTACCTGGAAGGCCTGGCCGCCCGGCGGGCGCACTGCCTTATGTCGCACAGTGCCCACAATGCCAAAGTTTGTGCGGACCTCTATCGTCTTCCTCTTCCTTCAGTAAACGTAGTTCATCTTGGTATACCATTACGTCCCGTTCAGACCCTGACGAGAAGCTATGAAGACAAAACAGTTCGCGTTCTCTTTGTCGGTCGGCTGCAGAGGCGCAAGGGGATCCATTGTCTTCTGCAAGCAATTCCCCAAGTTATGAAGAAAAAACAAAGAGTTCATTTCGAAATCGTGGGCCAGGATACCGGAGATGCGCCCCAGCATGGGACATATCACGACTACTTCACAGGAATTGCCCCGCAAGAGGCGATAGAAGCCACTACCTTTCACGGAAGAGTCGACCAATGCGAGTTATCTCGCCTTTACGCAGAGTGTGATATTGTCGTGGCTCCATCCCTTTCCGAATCATACGGCCTAATGTATGTCGAGGCTATGGCTTCGGCCAAGCCTGTAATCGCCTTCAATTCAAGTGCTGCACAAGAAATCATTGAACACAATCACACGGGCGTGTTGGTCGATACCAGCAACATCTCTAAACTTGCAAATGCCATTACTAAGCTGGCTGGAAACCCCGTGCTTCGACGTGAGATGGGGGAGCGAGGCTATCAACTGGCACGCACCCAATTCTCTGTTGATGCCATGGTTAGCAAGACTATAGGTTGCTATCAGCGGGCGGTCGCGAACTTTAGACCAACCGTTAACCAGAAAAACTGATTCCCTTTAAAACGAGGCAACGCTGCTGACGCGGTAGTTCCATCCCAACTCTCGACCAGCCGCAAAGTAGTGGATGCGGAGTGAGCACTATGCCTTCGGTTACCACTAACGTTTTCTGGAATGCCTTGAATACGGCCGGAACACTCGTTTTCGGATTGGTGACCAGCATCCTGCTTGCTCGCTTTCTTGGCCCCGCAGTTATTGGTCGTTACCATTTCTGGATCTGGGTGACCGGCTTGCTGGTGCTCATTTCTTCTCCCGGTCTTCCCCAGGCAATGGCGAGGTACGGAGCTGAGTTTCTGGGACAGAAAGATCATCAGACAGCTTCCGCGCTCTTCATGCGACTGTTGGTCGCTGAGCTTGTCTTGAGCTCACTAATCGCCTGCCTCACTCTCATTTATGCTCTAGTCGCGCCGCAGGATGAATTCGCTACTCTCGTAATTGTCGTATTTTCACTAATTCCTGCAGTAATTGAAAGGTTCTTCCAAGGAGCCGTAATAGGGACACAGGACTATCGTTTTCTCAGCCAGATCGGCTTGGCAGCCAACCTATTTTCCTCCGTCTCCGCAATTGTCGCAGTTTCACTCGGCTTCGGGCTCCATGCCCTTCTGTTAATTCTTCTAACTAAGCGCGTCGTCCACCTTCTTCTGATCGGCAGAAAACTGCCACATTATTTTGATCTGAGTGATGCATTGCGTCTGTCGTTACCACCTGCTCTTCTTCGTCGGGTGATGTTATACAGCCGCGACGTGACACTAATCCTGATCATAGATTCCATTCTTTACGAACGCTCGGAGCTGTTCTTCCTCAGACGATTCTCGTCCGATTCCGAAATCGCATACTACAGCCAGTCCTTTGACCTGGCCATCAGAGCGATGGCGATTCCTGCAATAGTAACGGGCGTGCTTCTTCCTACATTTTCCTCTCTTGTTGGGCAAGAAAACCGTAAACGATTTGAAGAACTCCACTTCGCCTCCTACCGAATTTTGGCCCTGATCGCATTGCCTATTGGGCTGGGGGGCGCAGCCATCGCGCCTTCTTTCGTCAAGCTCTACGGCCCGGAGTTCCTTGCAATGGCCCCCGTTCTCGCCATTCTTCTTGTCGGCAATATTGTAGGCGCACTCGCTGCCATTAGTGCCACAGTTTTGCATAGTGTCGAGCGACAGAACATCATCGTCCGCCTCGGTCTAACCGTAGCAGTGATCAACATCGTCCTCGACTTTTTCTTGATTCCCAGTTATGGCGCTGTAGGCGCAGCCATCGCCAATTCCGGCAGCCAGCTGATTTCAGGCGTTGGTGGTATTGCATACACTGTCCACTACCTCGATCTCCCTTTTCCCACCCGGGCACTGGGACGCATCGGCCTCGCGGCTATCGCGTCGGCTGCCGCCGCGTGGCTCATTTCTCTCTGGCTTGGCGGCCTGGTTCTCGCAATCTTCGCGGGGGTCCTAGCCTACCCTGTTGCGCTTCGGCTTTTCGCAGCTCTCGACGAAAGCGACCAATCTCTGCTCGACCGCTTAACTCCTTACCTTCCTCGCAGTCTTACTCCTCTTTACCAGAGCCTGATTGACTTCGTTCTAGCCAAATGATGTATTTTGCGGTCGACCAGTTCCGTAAAGTGGGACCACGCAACCCATTTAAGTCCACTATCCAGGGGCCCATTGCCGACAGTAGGAGCGGCTGCCCGACAGTCGGGAAAATTCAACAATCGCAGTCTCTCCAGGAAGCTTGCAGAAGAGTGATAGAATGAACTGCGACGAGACCGATTGAGATTTCACAATGGCCCCAAATAGTTCATCTTACCCTAGCGTGTCAGGCGATCAACATGAGTCAACTACTCCACGCTGTTCGATTATTGTTCCCACGTATCTCCGCGAGGAGGTACTTTGCCAGACAATTGCTTACTTATTGGATCTGTCCTACCCAAACTATGAAGTCCTAATCGTCGACCAGACCCTGGAACACGAAAAGCGTACAGCAGAATATATTCGCGACTGCCAAGAGCGGCATCCGGAACGTTTCCGCTGGCATTTCGTCTCGAAGGCCAATCTGCCCCATGCGCGCAATATCGGCGCGAAGTTGGCCAGAGGCAGCTACCTCCTTTACTGTGATGATGACATTATCCCGCCGGCGGATCTAATCGAGCTGCACATGGCAAATCTGCGACAGCCGGGTATCGGCGCCGCCACAGGGGGTGTCTTTGTGGAGCGCAAGAAGCTCCCCCTGCAACCCAGACCACATGTCATTCTCCCCAATGGGAGGATGCGCGACTACTGGCAGTACGAATTACCGAAGGGAACAACCGACAGTTTACTAGGTTGCAATATGTCAATGGATCGTCAACTGGCGATCGATGTTGGGCTATTTGATGAAGGATACATTGGCCGCGCCAACGGGGAAGAGACCGACTTTTCGCTCCGAATTATGCGACGAGGCTACCAGATCGCCTACGACCCTGCCGCCGCCGTCGTACATTTGGGCCATCCGACCGGCGGTTCCCGCGCCAGTAAGGACAGCGATAAAGGAGGGTACTTCTATGAGTCTCACCACAACAACGCCTACTTCTTCGCCAAGAATTTCCAACAACGATACCTGCCCTGGTTTCTGAAACGGGAACTCGGCTGGATTTTGATTAAGCAGGCCATCTTCCAGAAACACCCGGAGCGGATCATTCCCTCGTTGCGCGGCCTATGGCGCGGCTATAGGTCCGGTCTGCAAAGTCAAAAAGACGGCTGACACACTGTGAAAATTGCCGTACTTACCTCCCACCTGCCCTCGCCCAGCCGTGCCAAGACGGGCGGTGTGGCCTACGCTGCCCACAGGATGGCCAACGCTCTGGCACAACGAGGCCACTACGTGACCGTCTTTTCAACCGACGAGCGGCCGCCGGAAGCCTGCTATCTAGTGCGACAAGTGCTTACTTCACCCCCGTCAGACCCCCTGCGCGCATGGCTCTGGCTCTGGCAGCTCGCAAAGCGCTACGCCGCCCAGGATTTCAGCAACTTCGACATCATCCATGCCCACGGCAACAACGCAATGATACGGCATCCCGGCCCTCCATTTGTGCGAACGCTGCACGGGGCTTCTTGGGGAGAAGCAATCCATTCGACCACGTGGAAGAGGAGACTCTGGTACCTGACCGTCACGCCGGTCGAACTCTGGGAGGCAGCCAGGGCCAATCGCGTCGTGGCAGTAAGCGCCAGCACGCGGCGGTATATCCCGGGCATCGACCTTGTGATACCTAATTCCGTGAATCGCAATGTCTTCTACCCGGAGAACAATCTGAACCAGAGTTTCCATCATCTCCATCCCGTAATCCTCTTTGTTGGCACCCTGGCCGGACGCAAGCGGGGACGGATGTTGTTGGAACTTTTCCAAACGCAAATTCGACCTGCCCAGCCCGAGGCCGAGCTATGGATGGTGGCGGAGCAAAGCGTACAAGCACCTGGCGTCGTCTGTTTTCAGAACCCGGATGAGAAAGCCCTCGCCGACCTATATCGCCGGGCCTGGGTCTTCTGCCTTCCCAGCACATATGAAGGCTTTGGCATTCCCTACATTGAAGCGATGGCATGCGGCACTCCGGTCGTTGCAACTCCCAACTCTGGCGCCCGCGAACTGCTGGAAGACGGCAAGTGGGGAGTTTTGGCGCCTGAATCCGAATTGGGTCCAGCTCTCCTGTCGTTGCTCAATGACGCGTCCAGGCGACAATCGCTAGCGGAGCTTGGGCTCGAACGCGCGAAAGAGTTCGCGCTGGAGCGGGTCGTAGATGCCTACGAAGCTCTATTCGCCAGCTTGATCAACGGCGAGGAAGAGCGCAGCTACAGGCGCGAGCAGTGAAGAAATCCTCAATGTCGATGCCCCCTCCTGGTGTCCCCCACTCTTCTCCAGCCTCTGCTCGCCTCAATGTTGCTCTCCTGACGCTGGACATTGCCCCGCGTGTCGGTGGAATGCAGCAATATCTCTCTGAAATATTCCGACGCGTCGGCCTCCACTGTGACCTAACCGTCGTGCATCCGGACGGCAACCCTTCAGCCATTGGTGAAGAACCGTTTCAAATGGTTACTTTCGGGCAAAACCGAACTGGCGGATTCTCTGCTGAAGACAATCACCGTTCGGCATTTGGCTCCAGTCTACTTACGTCCTGGCGCATCTCGCGCACGCTGGCAGCGCTGCGCCCACACATAACAGTTGTAGGGCATGCACATCCCCGGCTGCTGCTACCTGCGTTTACGTCCAGACGACACTACATCGCCCTGGCGTACGGCAATGATTATGAAGCGGCTCAGTTACGTTGGCATTCCCCCATCTTCAATCGGCTGCTGGCAAGCGCGCGCCCGTTGGTGACCATTTCACGCGCCAACGCCCAGCGTCTTCAAGAACTTGGCCTGCCGCCTCCTGAACTGTTGCTTCCCGGAACCAACCCGGAGCGATTTACCCCGCCCTCTTCGCCTCCCTCAGGGCCGCCCATCCTTCTAACCGTCGCCCGGCTGGTGTCGCGCAAGGGAATCGACACCGTTCTACGAGCACTGCCGCCGCTTCTTGAAAACACTCCTGGCCTGCAATACTGGATTGTCGGTTCCGGTCCTGCCCGCAATTCGCTGGCGCAGCTGGCACAGGAATTGCAACTTACCCATGCCGTCCGTTTCATGGACTCCGTTTCCGATTCCGAGCTGCCCGCGATATACCAGCAAGCCACCATCTTTGTCATGACGTCGCGCGCAGAGTATCATGCCGGCAGTGTCGAGGGCTTCGGCATCGTCTATCTCGAAGCAAGCGCCAGCGGCTTGCCGGTCGTAGCAGCCCGCAGCGGCGGCGCAGCCGAAGCAGTCATCGAAAACGAAACCGGCCTCCTCGTCCCTCCCGACGATCCCCAGGCTCTGGCGCAGGCACTCACTCGCCTTCTCAACGACGCGGCTCTCCGGCAACGCCTGGGTAGCGCCGGCCGCCGCTGGGTCGAAAACGAAATGAACTGGGATCGTGTTGGCCGCCAATTCATGTCGATCATTGAACGTGCTCTATGACTCCACAACCAATACTTTACGTCGATCACGCAAATAACCTCGGCGGCGCGGAACAGAGCCTGCTCCTCCTCATGACCTTTCTCGACCACAGCCGCTGGCAACCCCACCTCATCGCTCCGCCCGGCAAGCCGGCCGAAGAAGCGGCCCAAGCAGGCATTCCTGTCCACCCCCTCGAGCTGCCGCGCCTGCGCGGCTCCTCCCGCAGCCTGCTCGACTGGTGGCGGGTGGCATCAGCCATATCGAACACCGCCCGCAGTCTCGACGCCGCCCTCATCCACAGCAATACCGTGCGCGCCACCGCCTACGCGGTGCTGGCTGCCCGGCTCTCCTCACGCCCCCTCGTATGGCACATGCGCGATTTCTGGCTGTCCGAGGCGGAGCCCGCCCCGCAATGGCCCGACCGCCTGGCCAAATTCATCCTGACCCGCAGCGCCGCCCTTGTGTTGACCAATTCACAAGCAGTCGCCCGTCATCTACCCAACTCCGCCAAACTTTCCGTTCTCCACAACGGCATCGACCTGTCCCGATTCGACCCCGCCCGCGTCGCCGTCGGCAATAGAGCAGCCATCTGCAAGGCCGCCGGCTTCCCGCCCGATGCCCCCATCGTCGGCATGGTAGGCAGAGCCCGCCCCTGGAAAGGACAGCACACCTTTCTGCAAATGGCGGGCGAACTCGCCGCCTCCGCGCCGGACTGCCGCTACCTCGTCGTCGGCGGAGACCCGTTTCAGGTGAATGACGACTACGAAGCCAGCCTCAAGGCGTTATGCACCCAGCTCGGTCTGGACAACCGCGTGCATTGGACCGGCCAGCTGGCCGACGTCCGGCCGGCCCTGGCGGCCATGGACGTCTTTGTACACCCCGGCGCACCCGAGCCATTCGGTCTTGTCAACACCGAAGCGATGGCAATGAGCAAACCCGTCGTCGCCTTCTCGCACGGCGCTCTGCCGGAAATCGTAACCCACGACGAAACCGGTCTTCTCGTCGATCCCGGCGACACGACTGCGCTGGCTGCATCCGTCTTACGCCTGCTGCGGGATCCGGTACTTTGCCAGAGCATGGGACGGGCAGGAAGGCAACGCGTTGACAGCCGCTTCCGAATCGAACACACTGTAGCCCAACTGGAATTGCACTATCAGGATCTGGTTGAACGTAGTTAGCGCAGTTTCTGCACGCTGATCAAACCGCGCCGGCGATATGGCCCATGAAAGTATTGCAGCTGTACAAAGATTATTATCCCGTCATAGGCGGGATCGAGAACCACATTCGCCTGCTGTCCCGAGGGCTGCGCGCCGAAGGAGTCGACGCCCGCGTGCTCGTAACCAATACCGGGCCCGCCACAGCCCGCGAGACCATCGACGACGTTCCCGTGACCATGACCGGCAGGCAGGCCCACCTCTTGTCCACCCCTATCAGCCTCCCATTCTTTGCGGAGGTGCGCCGCCAGGCCGCGGCCGCCGATATCGTCCATCTCCACGCGCCCTACCCGCCGGCGGAGCTGGC
Organism: Caldilineaceae bacterium; assembly: GCA_965116395.1. Taxonomy (GTDB): domain Bacteria; phylum Chloroflexota; class Anaerolineae; order Caldilineales; family Caldilineaceae; genus Bin5. The sequence goes on along the minus strand of OZ220684.1, from coordinate 278,951 downwards.
ACAGCTGCTGTTCGGACGCGGCAAACCGGCCGTGATCTCATACCACAGTGACATCGTCCGTCAGCGGCGGACAGGAAAGATCTATGCGCCTCTGCTGCGGAAAGTCTTGCAACGCGCCGCGCTGGTCTCCGCAGCCAGCCCAGCGTACGTGGAATCATCTCCATTCCTGCGTAGCGTGCGCGCAAAGTGCCGCGTAATCCACTACGGCATCGAGCTGAATCGATATGTTGGTGTTTCGGACCAAGTGCAGGCCGACGCACAAGAGCTGCGCAACCGCTTCCCGGGCCGACCGCTGCTCCTCTTCATCGGCCGCCTGCGTCATTACAAAGGAATCGACGTACTGATCCGCGCGATGCACCGTGTCGACGCCCACCTCCTCATCATCGGGACCGGTCCAATGCAGGAGTCGTGGCAAAACCTGGCGCGGGCAGAGGGATTGACTGAAAAAATGTCCTTCCTTGGCAACTGTTCAGATGAGGAGAGCCTCGCCGCGCGCTATGCCTCCGACCTCTTCGTGCTGCCCTCCACCAACCGCGCCGAAGCATTGGGCATCGTCCAGCTCGAAGCAATGGCCTGCGCCATGCCGGTCGTCTGCACAGAATTGGGCACAGGCACATCCTACGTCAACCGCAACGGCGAAACAGGTCTGGTCGTGCCCCCCAACGACCTACAGGCACTGGCCGCAGCAATCAATAGGCTCCTTGCGGATCCAGCGTTACGCACGCAGATGGGTTCCCAGGGCCGTAAGCGAGTGCAGAAGGAGTTCTCGATCGAGGCCATGGTTAGGAACACAATTACTCTCTATCAGGAAGCGATCCAGGGCGCGGCGAGCAGCCGGCCGTGAAAGCGCCTCTTTCCGCTTACTCCTCTTCACGCTCTTCCTACTGACCGATGAGTCACTTCATCTTCGACGCCCGCACAGCCATCGACCAATTCCCCGGAATCGGCCGCTACGTGCGTAGTCTGACACCGGCGCTGACGGCCCAGCTCCGCCCCGATGAACAGTTGACCCTGCTCACCAATCCAGCAGCAAAAGCGACCTGGGACACAAGCCATTCCAGAACTGGTGACGCCCGCCCCCCGCAAGAAGTCGCCGTATCCAGCTCCCCATTCAGCCTCCAACAACAGCTGCGCATTCCCCATCTGCTCAAGCGGCTGCGGTCCGGCAAGCCGACCCTCTATCACAGCCCCTACTATGTCATGCCTTACCGCACCGGTCTGCCAACTGTTCTTACCTTCTACGACACCATCCCCCTCCGGTATCCACAAAGCATACCGATGAAAGGAAGACTGTTCTATCGCCTGGCTACAACTCTCGCCCTGCGCGCCGCCAGCCGCGTCGTCACAATTTCCGAAGCCGCACGCAGCGACCTCACCCGCAGCTTTCGCGTCCCATTGTCATGCGTCACTGTCACACCCCTGGCCGCCAGTTCCCACTTTCGGCCCCAGTCGAATGCCGAAGTTGACCGCACGCGTAACAAGTTCGGTCTTCCGACACACTTTATCCTCTACGTCGGAATCAATAAGCCCCACAAGAATCTGCCTGCTCTAATCGATGCGTACGCGCAGCTTTCCGCCCAAAACGCCCCCCCGCTCGTAATCGCCGGCGCCTGGGATCAGCGTTACCCACAGCCGAGACAGCGGGCCGAGCACCATCAACTTGGCGACGCCGTGCGCTTCCTCGGCCCCGTAAGCGAAGCCGACCTGCCTGCCCTTTACAGCGCCGCCACGATGTTCGTCTTCCCCAGCCTGTATGAAGGCTTCGGCTTGCCGGTGTTGGAGGCGATGGCCTGCGGGACGCCAGTAGCCTGCTCCTACGCGTCAAGCCTGACTGAGGTTTCCGGAGAGGCCGCCCGCCTCTTCAATCCCCATTCCGTAATCGAAATCAAGGACGCGATCGCCGACTTGCTCGAGGACGCCCCGCAACGCGCCCGGCGAAGCGAACAGGGACTGGCGCGAGCACACAGCTTCAGCTGGCAAGCGACAGCCGCCGCAACCCTGCAATGCTACCGGGACTTGCTGGCAGGGAGGAGTTGAGAAAGAAAAGTTTAGCTTACTTTACTCTTGATTCGAGTTGAGGCGATAAATCGTGCGGATTCCAGACAGAGTCAACCAGGGTTCGTACAGGTCGATGGAGCTTGTCAACGGGGCGATGATATTACCAAGTCCCCCTGTCGCGATAACCCTGACCGGCGTCCCGAGTTCGTGACGGATACGCGCGAGCAGACCTTCCACCAACCCAGCATGCCCCAGAACGATCCCCGACCTCAGCGCCTCGCCCGTATCACGGCCGATTGCCGCTCCCGGTGCCGTCAATTCCACCCCGGTCGAGAGTGGCGAAGACACATCCGACTTCGTTCCCAGACTGGACAGAACTGGCGCACTGTCCGCCAGCGACTCCGCCGCGGTACCCAGCCCCGGCGCGATCGCGCCGCCGCGAAACCGCCCCCCCGCATCAACAACATTGAATGTCGTCGCCGTGCCAAAATCTACGGCAACCGCTGCGCTCCGGGCACGTTCCCACACGGCCACAGCATCGGCCAGCCTATCCATCCCCACCTTGTCCGGGCTGATCACGTCGAGCTCCAAGCCTAAATTCATCCGTTGGTGAAGCACGAGCGGCTCGCAGTCAAGCAGCCCAGCCAGCATGTCTCTCCAAGTCTCTGTCAAGTGGGGTACAACGCTACACAAAGCGGCCCCTTCAAACTCGCCTGCGCCGATGCCGCTCTGCTGCCAAAGTTGGCAAACCTCACGACTGTACCCCTCCGGTTGACCTTGGCGGTCAGTGCGCAGTCGCCAACTGGCAACCGGCGCATCGCCTTCACCGAAGGCGGCGACGACGGTACTGCTGTTGCCGATGTCGATAGTCAAGAGCATTGGGAACTGTGTACAACAGAAGAGTCGCGGCGTTCAACGGGAAAAGAAATATGGTCGTCCATTCGGAGAACCGGCAACTGCACCCACATGCGCCAAGCCTCCGCATTAGCTATGCAGATGACATCCCACTCCTACTGAAGACCAAACCGACTGTCGGCCAGTTCCCTCAGCTGTCGCCGCTCGCGGTTACTTCACCTGTCGGCGCAGGGGTAGGCTCCTCTACATCGGTCACGCCGGGTATGTCCGTGCCCGGACCGTACAGGAACATGGCATTCCAGGGTCGATAGATCGATACGATCGGGTCCTCCCGGGTCCTGCCATTCTCAGTAACCTTGCGGATGACGGTCGCGGTCATGCCCTCTTTGGCCCACTCAACCTGCTTGACCTGGCCGGCTTCAAGAGAGGCGTCTACCTGATAAACCGGTTCGCCGGGCTGTTTAATATCCTTGTATTCCGCCTCACCAATTTCCACCTCTCTGTCCGGCCTCGTGCCGTAAAAACGGAAGGTGAGGACGCCTTCCACGCTGTCCACAACCGGCTGGACCAGCAGATGCGCGTCAGTATCGTTGAGGAATCGGAGATCCACATACGGTGTATAAATAGTCGCGTCAAAACCGGGCTCACCATACCAACTGACCACGTAGCCATGATTGTGACGCTCTAGAAATGGGAATCCCCCTTCCAGCGCCGCCCTGAATACCGTGGTGCTCACCTGGCAGACGCCGCCGCCTACGCCTACTGCCGTTCGATCCCCCCAGATGATTGCCGAGTCTTCAAAACCGTTGGCCCCGCTCACCGCCTCAATCGAGGAATTAAAGCTGAACACCTCGCCTGGGGGCACGACCACACCGACCAGTTTCTCTGCGGCCACCTCGATGTTGTAAACGCGCGTGTTGCTGCTTCCCTTAAAATAGGTGGAGCCGCTGGCGACCAGTTCCCTTATGCCCAAATCGTTCAGCCGGCCCGAATCAACCCCTGGCGGGATCGATATGATCGGCAACGTTCCTGTACGTTGTTCAGTCACCAGCGCCTGCCGCACCGCCTCGATCGTCAAATCGACACTCAGGCGCTGGCCCGGTCGGCTCTGTTGCAGCACTGTTAACGAGGAAGTTGCATCGTCAAAACGCAGACGGGCATCCTGGGCAGGATAGGATACCTGGCTTGCCCAGCCCTCGACGATGTACCGCAAGGCCTCTTCATTGAGAAAGCTTGGATCGCCCCCGGGCATGATTCTCTGCAACATTGCCCCGTCCAGAGCAAAAGCAGTCCCCGACGGCTGATGCTGTAAAACCACCGGCTGCGCCGGCGCGAGGCCGCCGGATACTTCCGGCCCCCCCGAAGTGGCGGACGCACTGATGCCCCCCGAACCCTGTGTCGAATCCGTTGCAGCACTCTGGGGAACCGCGGTGCTATACGTCTGCAGAGGCACAGTACCCGATCGGCCGCTTTCCACCAGGGCCATAATCAGTTGCGCCGTCGCCGCGATATCCACGTCCAGACCCGGTTGAGGTGGCAATGAGAGGTCGCCAATCTCTATCGCCGGTCGACTTGGCCGCCGCACTTCGACCGCCGCGTCACCTACGGCCTGCCGCACAATGCCTTCGCTGATGAAGACTTCGGGCCACACGGTCTGCTTGCCATTGAACGCCTGCCACTGGCTGTTGATGCGCTCGATCAGACCTCCCTGACGTCCAACATGATAGGCGGCGTTGGTCGCTGCCTCCAGGTCTGCCTGAGGCGCCAACAACGCAGAACCCAAGGCCCATTGCCTGGCCGCGGCGCCGGAAATGCCGCCGCCACCGGCGGATTCGGGGCTGTGTTCCAGGAAAACGGGCGCCAGCGGATAAGGTGTCAACTCCTTATGTAGGAGCAAAAGGGCCGCCGCTCGCGTTTCGCCGCCAACAGGAACGCCGGCTACGCGTACGCCGCTGAAGATGCGGTCGGTATGCCAGAACTGCCAGCCGGCGAACAACCCAGCACCCGCCACCACCGCTACGCAAAACCATATCAGGAAGTATTCAACACTGCTGGGAGGCCGTCCTCGGGTCGCTCTACGGTTTGGAATGTCCCGCCTCGTCGCGAGCTGCCGGCCTGGGGGCAGTGGAATGATTGAGCTCATGAAATCCTTCGCAATAGAAGCAGATAGGGGCCGTACGAACAACAGCTAGTCGCCTGTTCGAATGACCCGCGCAAGTGGCTCCATCAATGGGCCGTTGCAAAAGTCCAGAATGGAAACCCAAATTTACGAACCTAACTGAGGGACAATATACAGGAACGGGATTGCTATGTCTATAGCCACCATTACCAGATACGGGCATGCAAACAGGATCGTACGCAAAACGCCGACTTCGCGTAGCCTTGAAGATGCCCCTTGGCCGCCGCCATGCCTCTCCGCGGCGACCATACCTGTGACTACCCTCTCAATGCGATCTGAAAGTAGCCCGTGCAGAAGCAGCCCCATGCCGGCAAGACCGAACAGCAGCAGCGTCCACCTGTCTGCAGAACTGTCCACCAATAATGGCAATATCAGGGACACGGCCCCCGCGGCTAGCAAGATACCTCCGGCGGTGATGCTCACCCGCCTTTCCAGAACTGTCCACCAACCGACTGCAAAGAGCAGGCTCCACGCCGGCAAGGCCGGAAAGAGATAGCGGCCCTGGTGCTGGATGAATCCAATGTTATACCAGATGTAGGCAGCGAACGCCGCCGCCCAAAGCAACAACAATGTCATCCATGGCGACGAAAGGATTAAAGTCCAAGGCGTGTCTTTCTCGCTCACTTGCATGCGCCATCGGCCAACCACGCCCACCGCTGCCATAATGGACAGGACAAAGAACAGCGTATAGACGCGGGCATCCATGAATACGCCCAGCCATCCGAAAACGCCCCAAAAGCTCTTGCCGGTGAACGTCCAGGCCCGTTCCCAATAGGCCCCCCAACCGTTCTCAGCGATCCAGGCGCCTGCCGTCGGTTGCCCGGTCACAACCACATCGTGCCAGGCCAGGCCCAGGATATCCAGATTTCCGTAAAGAAGGCTGTTCCGAATCCACCACGGCAGGCCAAGAAGCAGTGCAGGCCCCAGCAGCAGCGCGAATCGCACTAGCTGCTTTCTCGACAACGAGAGACGGCCAGCCTGCGGTCCGGCAGGTCCGAAGAAGACAACCAGAAGCCCGATCGGCAGAAGGATATAAGCAGTAGCCTTCGTCAGAAAGCCAAGACCTATGAGGACACCCGTCCCCAGCAAAAGGAAGGGTGTTTCGTTACCTTCAGCCGCGGCCACCGACCGTTGCCAGCGCAGCAGCCCCAGAACTGCTGCTGCAATCAGCAGTTCTGCCAGCGCGTCGTTGTTGACCGATGCCATCAGCGCCGTGTGCATAGGAAGAAAGGCTGCGAAGGCGGCCGCGCCCAAGGCAATCAGTGGCGAACCGGGCACTGCCAGGCGCGCGCCGAGGAAGATCAGCAGCACCACGCCTCCACCCAGCACAACGCTGAACAGCCGCAGTGCCAGCAGTTGGCCGCCGCTCAACCAATAGACCGGCGCCGCCAGCAGGTAGTAGAGAGGAGGCTGATGGGACTCATAGCGGACCGGAGCGATCGACAGATCTGGCGGGAATTTCTCCGCTTTCAAGCGCTGCAAATAGGCTTCGTCATAATCCCCCATCTGCAGCACCGGAATCTGTCTCTCACCGGCAATATGAACAATGTAGTTGTAGTGGGCCGGTTCGTCTGGATTTTGCCAGGGCGGCGTCTTGACCGCGAAGAGTGTGCCCAAGCCGGCATAAATGACCAGGATCAGGAGCAGTGCCGAAGCCGTTGCGTTGATGGGTCTGAGCATAGGCCCCTTCAAGCGTTACCCGTCTACCTCACCCAGCACCACATCGGGATCCAATTTGACAAACAGGGGAGCCGGTTTCCGCAATAACTGACCGGCCGCCAGATCCCGCGCCTGCCAGACGCCGCTGGCCCCAGTATGGTCGTACCGCAACACGACATGCGAACCGCGGGCGTCTTCAACTGACGCCGAATCGAGTTTACCGAAGAGCGGCTCAGTATAGCCCAGATACTGGTGTAAACGTTCGCTGCTGTGGGGCAGAATCGGCGCCCACAGCAACTTCAGCCAGTCAATCGCCTGTAACGCCGCATACACGGATGTCGCCGCCGCCTGCGGATCGGTCTTAACGGTCTGCCAAGGCTCCTTCTCGTTCAGATACTGGTTCACCCGCTGGCTCAAACGCCGCGCCTCGTGCAAAGCGCCTTTTAGCTTAACCGCCTCGTACTGCGCCGCCACGCTTTCGAACCCACCGCGAATCTCCTCCAGCAGGGCTTCATCCGTCTCGTCAAACGGGCCGGGTTGAGGAACCGCGCCATCGAAACGCCTGAACGCGAACCCTACCGCCCGGTTGACAAGATTCCCCCAGTTGGCCACCAACTCGTTGTTGACCAGCTCGACGAATTCCGGCCAGGTAAACTCAGTGTCCGCGCTTTCCGGCGCCATAGCCGTCAACGTATACCGCCACGCGTCAGCCTGAAATTGCGCCAGAACCGTATTAAAACCGATGACATTGCCGCGACTGGTGCTGAACTGAGAACCTCCAAGGTTGAGGTACTCGTTGGCCGGGACATCGTATGGCAGGTGCAGCCGCGCTGTCTTCAATGGCACGGCCGTTTCAGACAGCTCGGAAATGTCTGCTTCCTCGCTCCCCGTACCTGACTCATCGTTGTAGGCCATAATCATGCCCGGCCAAATCTGCGTGTGGAACGGAATGTTGTCCTTACCAATAAAATAGTAATGGCGCGCATCCGGCGACCTGTCCCGATCCCACCAATCCTGCCACTGGCCGCCGCTCAATTCTGCCCATTCAATCGCCGCGCTCAAGTAGCCCTGCACCGCGTCGTACCAAACGTAAATGCACTTGCTCTCGTAGCCCTCAACCGGTATGTCAACGCCCCAATCGATGTCACGCGTAATAGCCCTCCCGCGCAGCTCCTTAAGGTTCAGTTGACCCTTCGTAAAATTGAGAACATTGTTGCGCCAGTGCTCTTTTTCGCTGCCGATCCATTCCAGCAATGGCTCATTGAGGGCACCCAGATCGAGGAAGAAATGTTCGGTTTCCCGTACCTCCAAATCAGTGCTGCCGCTCAGCTTGGACCGTGTATTGGTCAGCTCCAGCGCATCATATAAGCGTCCGCAATTGTCACATTGGTCGCCGCGGGCCTCGGCAAAGCCGCAAAAAGGGCAGCTGCCTTCCACATAGCGGTCAGCCAAAAACCGCCCTGCCTCCGGATCAAACCACTGCTTCTGCACTTCAGTATATATATACTTATTCGCGAGGTGGCGCCGGAACACCTGCTGAGTGATATCCCAATGATTCTGCGTATCCGTATGCGTGTAAAGATCGAAGGTCAGGCCCATCGCCTCGCAGCCTTCGACGAACAATTCGTGGTACTTATCCACGACTTCGGCCGCGTGAATGCCCTCCTTTTCCGCCTGCAGAGTGATCGGCGTGCCGTGCGTGTCGGAGCCGCTGACCATCAATACATCGTTGCCTGCCATGCGCTGATACCGTGCGAAGATATCCGGCGGCAGATAAGCGCCGGCAATCTGTCCGATATGCTTTTCGCCGTTGGCATAGGGCCAGGCCACACATACAAGGATCTTTCTGGCTTGACTGGTCATCGGTCATCCTCTTGCCTACTGCCTGAATTGGATTGCACAAGTACCTGCATCTGTCCCACCATTATAGCAGTAGCTTTCTCTTTAGCACCATTGGCGAGTGGATTGGGAAATGTGCACTCTAACCCATCCTGCCTAGTTTCCTCAATGGTGCGTAACTGCCACGCGGCAACTGATTCGCAGCCCCGAACGAGGCGAGCAAAGCCGTTCCTTCTCCCTTCACTGTCGTAATATGGGCGGTCGGGCCTTCGGCCCTCCCTTGTGCAGGGGCTGCGCCCCCGCAACGCCCCCCTACAAAACCATCCCTCACCCACCTGTGCGCATTCTTCGCCGCGGTGCGCCTGTCCAGCAGTGTGCCTGCCGCCAACCAACGAATTCTCGAAGATTTCCTCACAGGTGCCAGCGGTGAAGGGTTGGCGAATCATGGCGTCCAATTGAGATGTGTCTTCCCTCAAGCGCCAAGCTTTTGCCATTTCTGATCTCAGACAGATATAATAAAGGAGAATGAGTCGATTTCTGCCCAACTATAAAGGCAATTTTGGCCTTTCCCGCCCCCTGCCATCGAATCGAGTGAGAAAGGCCAAAAGGGAACAAGCATGAAAGCATTTACAGTCATGTGGCGCACCATCAAGGCGCTCTACGAGGACTTGCTTCTCTGGGTTTGGCTCAGCGTGCTCTGGTGGATCGGAGTCTTCCTGGTGCTGCCTGCCGGGCCGGTAACCTCGGGCATCCACAATGCAGCCAACCGCGTCGCCAACTACCGTCGCGTAGAAAGTGCATTCTTCTATGAAGGCGCGCGCTCGACAATTGGAAAGAGTTGGCTGCTGCTCGGCATTAACCTGTTGATGATCGCCGGCGTTGCTGTGAACATCCGCTTCTACGGGTCCAGTGACGCAAGTTGGGCCCAAATCGTCAGTATCGTCTGGGTCTGGATACTGATAATTATTCTGATGGCGGGTCAATACTTTTTTCCACTGCTCTGGCAGCAGGACGAAATGAGCGTGAAAATGGTTCTGCGGAACGCCTTCATTCTCGCCCTCCGCCACCCTCTCTATACTTTTCTGATGTTCCTCTTCCAAGTCCTGTTGCTCGTCGTCAGCTTCGTGACGGTACTGCCGATTTTCCTGCTGACACCGGCGGCAGTCGTGTTGGCAATGAATTTCAGTCTGGTCGGTCTATTGCAGGAGCTGGACCTCGCCCCAGAGCCACCGCCAGGCGCATGACAACCCTGGCCAGAGGACCTTTGACCAGACCGCAAGCCGACGACTAAACACGGACCACATTCCCAACATGGCGATCCTTGCCGAACATCACAAACCAGACAGTCTTGCCCACGCTCTCGACCTGCTTGCTGAGCCCACTTCGCGGCGCGTGCCTCTGGCGGGCGGCACCCAGCTGGTTGCCGCCCTTGAAACGCGGCAGCGCCAGGATCTGGACGGAGTCGTCAATCTAGCCGGCCTGGACCTCGCCTTCTTCCAGCAGGACGAATCCCTCCTGCGAATCGGCGCCATGACAACCCTCACCGACCTGATAGAGCATCCCGCCTGTACCGATCTGGCTGACGGCATCCTGCCCCGAACCGCGCGCTTCGAAGGGCCCTTAAACCTCCGTAACGCCGCCACTGTGGGCGGCCTTGTCGCCCTCGCCGAGCCCGACAGCGAACTATTTGCCGCGCTGCTTGCGCTAAACACTTCGGTCGTTGCCGTCGACCTGCGTGGAGTCGAATCGCGTTGGAAACTGGGTAATTTCCCTTCTGCCCAGTCGCAACCATCGAAAGAGCCCATGCTCATCACCGAAATTCAACTGCCGCTTGGTGAAGCTGCCGGCGGCCATGCCCGCATAGCACGCACACCCATGGACCGGTGCATCGTCGCCGCCATTGCCATTGCCCCCGCGGACAGCGAAAATTCTTCTGCCGGGCCCACCACTGTTGGATCGTCCACTGAAAAAGTGCAGACTGCACTCTGCGGCGTAGGTCCCAGACCGCAACTGGCGGGCGACCCGCTGAACCCCTTGGGAGACTACAAAGGAAGCCCCGCCTACAGATTGGCCATGGCCGAAGTAGTAGGCAAGCGAGCGCGAGCTGCCGTAAATGGCGCAGTCCGTTAGCCCCAGGACCTCACCTGATACCACTCACCTGATACCAGCCATAAATTCATGCAACTATGCCTATGCCGATCAATCTCACCATAAACGGGACTCTTCATCAGATCGACAGCCATCCCGGCGAGCTACTCCGAACCGCCCTGCGTCGTCTTCGCTTTTTCAGTCTTAAGCACGGCGACGAGACCGGCGAGAGCGGCGCCGACGCCATCCTCTTCACCCGTACACCGGACAACCCAACCAGCTATCGCCTGGTCAATAGCGGTGTTCTGCTGGCAGCCCAGGCCGACGGCGCCGCGGTTATAACTCTCGAAGGGCTGGATGAGGCAGACGCTGAAGGCACTGGTGGAGGCGAAAGAGATCTCTTGTCTCCTCGCCTTTCCACCTTGCAACAGCAGTTTATCGATTGTGGCGCCATCCAGTGCGGTTACTGCACGCCCGCGCAGATCCTGGCCGCCCAGCATCTGCTGGACAAGGAGCCGCAGCCCAGCGAAGACGCCGTAAGAGAGGCTATTGCCGGCGTCCTCTGCCGCTGCACAGGGTATGTGAAGCCTGTGCAAGCAATACTGCGAGCGGCGGCCCAACTGCAAGGTGATACCCCGCCGCCTCCGGACATCGACGTGCGCGACGCCCCCGCAACCGGCGAATGGCCGACCCCCGATCAGCCACCCGGCAACGGCTGGCACGACGGCGGCCCCGAAACGCAAACCCAGACCCGCAGCGTGCCCGTGACGGTCGCGCAGCCCCAGACCCAAGTCGTCAACAAGCCGGAACCGAAAGTCGACGCGGTCAAGTTAGCCAAGGGCCGCCCAGTCTTTACCGACGATGTCGAACTGCCTGGTATGCTCTACGGCGGCCTGCTCACCAGCCCCGTAGCCCACGCCCGCATCCTCTCTATCGATACTTCGGCCGCGCTGGCACTGCCGGGCGTTCATGCCGTGCAGACCTACGCCGACCTTCCCCGCGTCATCTACGCCAGCGGCGGACAAAGCTACCCGCAACCGCCCCCGTACGACCAGGTCTGCCTGGACTCGAAAGTGCGCTACGTTGGCGACAGGGTAGCGACGGTAGCCGCGGAAACACCGGAGCTCGTGCAGGAGGCACTGGAACGGATTAAGGTCGAATACGAAGAACTGCCCGCCGTATTTTCGCCCGAAGAGGCGCTGCAGGCAGGCGCGCCGGTGATTCACGACGAAGCCGATGCGCAGATGATCCACGACGCCAAACGCAACATCGCGGTCAAGCTGCTCGTTGACCATAACGACGTGGATGGCGCCTTGGACGCCGCCAATTTTGTCTTCGAGAGCGAATACAATGTGCATCAAGTGCAGCAAGCAAGCATCGAGCCGCACATTGCCATCACCTACTGGGACGAAGATGATCGGCTGGTCATTCGCACAAGTACGCAGGTCCCTTTCCATGTACGCCGCATGGTTGCTCCCCTGCTCGGCTTGCCTGTGCGTCGTATCCGCGTGGTGAAACCGCGTATCGGCGGTGGCTTTGGCGGTAAACAAGAGATGTTGATCGAAGACCTCTGCGCCCATTTGACGATTGCAACCGGCCGACCGGTCAAGTTCGAATACACGCGCCAGATGGAGTTCAGTTCCGCCCGTACGCGCCATCCGCAACGGCTGCGGTTCCGTAGCGGCGTGGACGCTAGCGGCAAGCTGGTCGGAATGGAAGTGCGAGTGGTGGCCGACGCAGGCGCCTACGGGACCCACGGACTTACGGTCCAGATGGTCACCGGCTTCCGCGCGCTCAGCACCTACTGGCTGCCCGCGGCCCGCTTCGACTGTGACGTCGTCTATACCAATAAACCTGTTCCCGGCGCCTTCCGCGGCTACGGCGCGCCCCAAGCCCTCTTCGGGCTGGAGCAGCATATGGAGGAGATGGCGCTCGCCTTCGGGATGGACCCGACCGAGTTCAAACGCATAAACTGGGTGAAGGAAGGGCAGTCGCTGCCGATGGCTGTGGCCATGGGAGAAGGACGCGACGGCTTCCCACAGACAGTGGAGAGCAGCGGTCTGGCCGAGTGTGTCGAAGCCGGCGCCGCCTCTATCGACTGGGACCGCCGCCTTGACCCCCACTGGAAGGCGCCGCCCGATCGTCCTCACATTCGCCGCGGCATAGGCCTGGCAATCTGCATGCACGGCACCGGCATTGCCGGGCTCGACATGGGCGCAGCCAGCATCAAGCTAAATGACGACGGTTCGTTTAATCTGTTGGTCGGCGCCACCGATCTCGGTACCGGCTCGGATACTGTGCTGGCCCAGATCGCGGCCGAAGCGCTGGGCGTACCCCTTGAGCAGATTCTCATCTACAGCAGCGATACCGACTTCACCCCATTCGACACCGGCGCCTACGCCAGCAGCACCACCTACATATCCGGCGGCGCCGTACTCAAGGCCGCAGAGGATGTCAGCCGCCAGATACGAAGTCATGCAGCCGCACATCTGCTGGAGGGCTTCGACGCCGACCAGCTCTGGCTGGAAGAGCAGAAGATTCAGGCGCCCGATGGCCAGGCAGTTTCACTCGAGAAGGTCGCCCTTCACAGCATCCACCAGGAGGAGCAGCACCAGATCATGGCCACCGCCAGCCACATGAGCTATGTCAGCCCCCCTCCCTTCGCCGCCCAGTACGCGTCGCTCGAAGTGGACACCGAAACAGGCCAGGTGACGGTCGAAAAAGTGGTGATGGCGGTTGATTGCGGTATCGCCATTAACCCGGTTACCGCCAGCGGCCAGGTCGAAGGCGGTATGACCCAGGCCCTCGGCTACGCGCTGTGCGAAGAGATGCCCTACGACGAAAAGGGGAAGCTGGAGATCGACAGATTCGGCGACTACCGGATTCTGTCCGCCGACGAGATGCCTGAACTGGGGACCGTGCTGGTCCAGACCTATGAACCGACCGGCCCATTCGGCGCAAAAGCAATTGCCGAAATCCCGATGGATGGCATGGCCCCTGCCATCGCCAGCGCCATCTTCGACGCCACCGGCGTACGAATTCGCGAGATTCCCTTTACGCCTGAAAGAGTGTGGCGAGCGTTGAGGAGAGAGGAACTCTGATGTGTCAACGAGATAACCTGAAGCGCTTCGACGCCTTCATCGCCTTTTTGGAAACACTTGAAGAACAGTGGGTGGCTCGGCGAGCCATGCCGGCCCTTGAAGAGTGGAAGTCCGACCCATCAACGGCCCGACCCTGGCGTGAAGTATTCGCTGAACTGAACGTAGATGTCATTGACGAATAAACAAGCGCAACTGGATCACTTGACGGTTGATGAGTTCCTTGTCAGCGTACTTAGCGGCGGGATGATTGGACACTTTCCTGACGACAAAACCTCTCCCAGCTAGTTGATATATGGAAAGAATTTCAGGCAAGAGCCCGTCCATAGCGTTTGGTCCTTCAGTGAGGCAAACTTGCGGGCAGCGCCACTTACTGTTTACTGTCCCGATCAGGTCCGCTGGATCGACTGGCGCGTAAGTATGGCAAGAAATTGATGCCACTCCAAGAGTGTCCCGTATGCGGTAGTGAAATGGTTGAGAAGATAGTGGAAAAACTGTTGCGAGGGGGAGCAAATATCGCAGCCGTAACCGCACACGCGGAAGTCTGTCTTCATTGCGGAGAGCGATTGTACTCTACCGAAACGGTCAACCGCTTTCAGCAGATCCGAGCCAAACTTGCTTGCCGCGAAGTAGCAGATCTTCAGCCTCTGGGGCAGTCATTCAAGACTGCCGTTTAGTCAGCAAAGGCGTTCGAAAGATCTTGCCCGATGCGCCATTTCAAAATGCTTCGTTCTACTGCGCCGTATACCCCCCATCCACCGGCCACACGCTCGCCGTAACAAATGAAGCGTCATCAGAAGCCAGAAAAGCAACCACCGCCGCAATCTCTTCCGGCTGTCCCATCCGCCCCATCGGATGCAACCGCTTCATCTCCGCGTGCACTTCCGGGTTGCCAACAACGTTCTCAGTGAGCGGAGAGTAGACAAACCCGGGCGCAACCGCATTTATCCGCACACCCTCGGCGCCGAAGCGTACACCCATCTCCCTCGTCATCTGTACCACCGCCCCTTTACTGTGCGGGTAGGCCGTGAAGCCATCGGAAAAGGGTAGCGAAGTCGGGTAGCCCACCATACCCATAATGGAAACGAGGTTAACGATTGCGCCGCGACCGGCAGGTCGCATCACCGCCAACGCCGCGTATGACATCAGGTAAACACCCTTGGCGTTGACAGCCATCACCGCGTCCCAACGCTCTTCAAAATCAGCCTCCGGCGGCAGCGTGCGCGGCGTGATACCGGCCGAGTTGACCAGACAGTCCAGCCTGCCACCGAGTGAAATCGCCTGCTGCACACTCGCCTCTGCATCGGCCCGTTTAGTTACATCACAGTGAGCAGTATGTAGGGAGCTCTGAATAGTTTCCGCGGCCAACTGCTCCAGCCCGGCGCGGTCAATGTCGCAGGCCACAACAGTCGCCCCTTCTTCCAAAAAACGCTGGGCGCAGGCCTTTCCAATGCCGGACGCAGCCCCTGTAATTAGCGCCACACTGTCGGTGAGCTTCATCGTTCTTTCTCTGGTGACCAGCCTATTCCATCAAGCATCTGACTGATTCACCGCTTCTTTTCGTGAGAGCTAGTTTCAATGTGAGAGAGGAAGGTCTGTTTCTGGGCGGGGCCGAGTCGCTACCACTCGAAACTTTGCACCACGACAATGCCGCGCGCTGCCGCGGTGCGCAAGAACTCGGGACGCGCGTAGTGGGTGATAAGCAGTAATGTGATTTCTTCGTCAGGATAGGCGGCGCGCACGGCCTCGGCCTTTGCTTCCAGTTGGCTGAAGATCCGGTCCTCCTCACGTTTCGAACTGCGGCGTTCGTCCAGTCGCTGTTTGGACTCGCCAACAATGAGAACTGGTCTGCCATCGCGCACGGCGCGGCCGAGGAAGTTAATCTCCTCATCGTTAACTGAAGTGCGAATCAGTCGCTCAGTTAATTCAATGCCATGGTTCTCGAGAAGAAAAGCAGGCAAGGCACGGTAGGCTTCATTTTCCAGGGCGTAGCTCATACTACGGGACATGCCCCCGATTTCTGAGCGAATGTCGCCGACAGCAAAGGTCAGCTTCTCGACCTCTGCCTCAGTTCTTAGCTGTGCAACAGCCAGTTCTTTTACGACTCCCGTTAGATCACGTATCTGGCTGGAGTTTTCTTCAACGGTGATCGCCATGGCCTTTTGCGACTCAGCCAAGTCCTGCAGCGTCTTACCCATGGCCTCTTGCGTCTTACCCATGGCCTCCTGCGTTTTACCCATGGCCTCTTGCGACTTACCCATGGCCTCCTGCGACTTACCCATGGCTTCCTGCGACGCGCCCATGGCCTTTTGCGACTCTGCCAAGTCCTGAACGATTGCCTTCAGTTCACTGAAATCGCTGACCTTGACCAGATTGTTGTAAGACAGTCCAATCACGTCAACCAGAGCGTCAACTTGGTGGGGTTCAAATGCAGATTTTAATTTTTGAGTAATTTCAGATTGCATCAGCATATGGCTTAGTCCATGGGGGATTCGCCAGGTTGGCAGGGCAACGCATCCGGATTGTACCCAATCGACGGCATGTAGGCAAGCCTCGAGTGTTTATATCCTCTCGCCTCGTCATGTCGCAGACGGCCGTCTGCAGTCGGCTCTGGTCACTTTCCGCGGCCAACTGCTCCAGTCCGGCGCGGCCTTTGTCACAGGCAATCGCTGTAGCCCATTCATCCAGAAAACGCTGCGTGCAGCCCCTTCCGATGTCGGACGCAGCCCTAGTAATTTAGTGCCACCCTGTCGGTTAATTTCACTGGTATTGGATCGGCCCGGGAGAATTCGCGGTTCCAATATTCTGTGGAATCTGTCGCGACTGGAATGCCGCGCAATACCCTCAACCTAAAGCAGCTTCAACGCTCTGTATCACCGTCTCCAATACCTTAATGCGCGCAAAGCGTTTCGACTCGGCCGCCACCATCGTCCAGGGCGACAAGACCGTGTCAGTCTTTTCAACCATCTCCTGTATCGCCTCTTCGTACTCCTCGCGCTTCTTTCGGTTTCTCCAGTCCTCATCGGTAAGCTTCCACTGGCGCAACGGGTCCTTGGCGCGCCTGTCAAAGCGTCTCTTCTGCTCCTTCGATGAAATATGCAGGAAAAACTTAAGCAGAATCGTCCCGTCGGAGGCCAGCAGCGACTCCCAGTGGCGGATCTCCTCATAGGCCCGACGCCAGTCCGGCACGCTGGCAAAACCCTCCACGCGTTCCACCAGCACGCGCCCGTACCACGTGCGGTCGAAAATACACATGCCGCCCCTGCCGGGAACGGCCGGCCAGAACCGCCACAAAAAATGATGGCGCTTCTCCCGATCTGTCGGCGCCTGGTACTGATGCACTGAGAAGTGGCGGGGATCCAGCGGCGCGGTCAGCCGCCGAATACAGCCTCCCTTGCCGGCCGCGTCCCACCCTTCGAAAAGAATCAGAAGAGGAGGCCCCATTTCGCCGCCAATCTGCCCTCCCAGCCGCAAGCGTAAGGCCAGAAACTCCTGCTGGCGTTCCGCCAGTATGCTTTCGTACTCTTTTCGCTTCAGCCTCTGGGTGAGGTCGACATGATTCAGGAGCGAATGTTCCATTTCCTGTACCCTACCTTTCACTACTCTTACTATGCATGAATAGTGGAGAATCAGATTTTCGCAGCCCAGACCTTACAGGGCTGAAAAAGAATTCACGGGCAGCCACAGTCCCGTTACGGGCCCCAGCGAGGATGCAACGATCAAAGGCGTGCCCCTTGTCCAAATGAAAGGGTGTGACGTCAGCACTTACCCGCCGCGTATCTGTTCGGACGGTCAATTTCCAGACGAATATCCCTCGCGCACCGGATAACATATGTCTAGGAATCTGCAGGCGGTGACGGCAAGGCCTGAGTGCTCGCTGTTGCCCGCAATAACTGCGACTTCTCCCGGCCCCAATACCCTGGTTTCACCCTCGCCCGTGCTCAGTTCAAACTGGCCTTCCAACACGCTGACCACCTGCTCGTGCGGATGGCCATGCAGCGGCAACCGCGCTCCCGCCTCAGCCCTCCAATACACAAGCGTCATATTTTCGGTATTGATAACTTTTCCAAAATAACCGGGATACAACTCCCGCTCATCGGTACTGTTCAAGCTGTAACTGTTCACTTCCGGCTCTTGCCTCAATGGTTGCGGTACGCATTAATGCCGGCTGTTCTCGCCGTGCCAGCACGCTCTCTATAACGCAACCAGTGCCTCAACTGCGCCCAAAATACCAGCTCCAATTGGACAGTGCCCGCCCCTCTGGGAGTGGGAGAGCAATCAGCAACCCCATCGAAAAAGTATTGTGAAAAGCCGCTATATTGTCGAGAGTTTGGTCATCAGCACCGTAGTCGAAGGCTCTGTCAACACATCGCCGTCGGGAAAGACAATCGTCGGCACAGACATGTTACCCTTGTTGAGCTCCTGCACCAGCTCTCTGGCATCTTCGTCGCTCTCGATATCGATCTCATCGAAATCGACGCCTTGGCCCCGCATTACCGACTTCGCCCGCCAGCAGTCCGGGCACCAGCTGGTAGTATACATTTTGATCTGCGTGCCGTTTCCGTTTACGCTATGAGACATTCCATTCTCCTGTTGTACGAACTGTTTCAGAAAGCGGCAACTAAGAGCTTCTCCAAATCTGGCTGCGCCGCCATCATGCAGTGATTAGCGAGTATACCGCATATGTAGAATCTGTTAAAGTGTAGTGCCATCCGATCCTTTATGGAACAAGCATTGATTTCGAACGCCCTTCACGCCTGCAGCGAAATTCTACCCACATGAAGCCCATATCCACTGGAATGCCGTCACCATGACCCTGAATATATCTTCGCCAAGCCCTGCCACACTGTCCTCCACCGCCTTCTCCGAACCACAGCAGGAGACCCGGGAATTGGTCCATGAACTGGAACAGATTGTCGAGGGCGAGGTGCGTTTCGATGGCTACAGTCGAATGCTCTACAGCACCGACGCCAGCCAGTATCAGATCCAACCCTTGGGCGTGGTCATTCCCCGCACCGCAGATGATGTCCAGGCCGCAGTCGAGCTGGCCGCACGCCATCGCGTGCCCTTGCTGCCGCGCGGCGGCGGCAGTTCGCTGGCTGGCCAATGCGTAGGCCCCGGCCTGGTCATCGATACATCAAAATACATGGATCGCATCTTGGCAGTGGACCAGGAAGCCGCCACCGTTACTGTTCAGGCAGGCATGTCCATAGGAATTCTGAACCACACCCTCGCCCCTCTCGGCCTGATGCTGGGCCCGGATCCTGCCAGCGCCGACCGTGCTTCGGTTGGCGGCTCGATCGGCAACAACGCCACCGGCAGCCACAGCATCCTCTACGGCATGATGGCCGACAATCTGCTGCAATCAGATGTCGTGCTCAGCGATGGCTCGGTCGCGAACTTTGGACCTGTCAACGCCGCGGAGCTGGCAAGTCGCGGCCGCGCCAACTCCCTGGAAGCGCAAATCTACCGCGAAGTCCCGGCTATCGTGCGCGCCCAGCATGAGCAGATTCTGGAGCGCTGGCCGCGCCACTGGCGCAGAGTCTCCGGCTACAACCTCGACCGCCTGTTGGCGGGCCTGCTCCACGACGAAGGCCAGGCCGGCAGCGAAGGCCTTGGCGCTGAGCAAGCCACCCTCATGCGCGCCCGATTGGGATTCGACAGCCTCTACCGTTCCGAATTCTGCGACGCCGCCCAAATCGACCAATTCAATCTAAGTCAGCTGCTCGCCGGCAGCGAAGGAACGCTCGCGACCGTCACCAGCGCAACGCTCAAGCTTGTCCCCAAGCCGACGATGACAGCGTTGGCCGTCGTCCATTTCGACCGTCTCGTCGATGCCTGTGCAGCCATTCCCGATATTCTCGAAACCAGCCCCAGCGCGTCCGAGCTGCTCGACAAGCATCTGATCGACCTGGCTCGCGCCCAGCCGGAGTGGGCCAAGAAGCTCCACTTCGTAGTCGGAGACCCCGAGGCCGTGCTCCTGACCGAATACTACGGCACGGATGAACGCGAACTGTCTGCCAGACTGGACGCACTGGAAAGCCATCTCCACACGCGCGGCTGGCGAAGCTCCATCGTGAAACTGTTGAATCCCGCCCAGCAAAAAGATGTCTGGGATGTGCGTAAGGCCGGTTTGAACATTCTGATGGGGCGTCGCGGCGACTACAAGCCTGTCCCAGGCATCGAGGACGTCTCCGTGCCGCAGGAGAAACTGGCCGACTACCTGCAGAAGATTCTGGACTTCTGCGGCCAACAGGAAGACGTGCCCGGCATCGCCGTCTACGCCCATGCCTCCGCCGGCTGCCTCCATGTGCGGCCACTCCTCAACCTCAAGAACCAGACCGGTATCGGCACGCTGCGTGCAGTCGGCGAGCATGCCTGCGACCTGGCCGTCAGTTTCGGCGGGGCCATGAGCGGTGAACACGGCGACGGTCTCGCCCGCAGTTATCTCCACCCCCGCCTGTTCGGTCCAGAGCTGTACGGCGCTATGCGCCAGGTGAAAGATCTCTTCGACCCCGACAACCGCATGAATCCGGGCAAGATAATTGACGCCCCGCCCTCCAGCGAGAACCTCCGCTTCGGCCAGGAGTACGAGACAATTCAGTTGCGGACCGTTTTCGACTGGAGCAGCGATTTCGGCTTTGACGGCGCGATCGAAATGTGCAACGGCGCCGGCGTATGCCGAAAGCTCGGCGCCGGTACAATGTGTCCCAGCTATATCGCCACCAAGGATGAGAAGGACACAACCCGCGGCCGCGCCAACGCGCTTCGCAACGCCATGGCCGGCCGCATTCCCCAGGACGAGCTATTCTCGCCGCAAATGTACGACGTGATGGATCTGTGCATCGGCTGCAAAGCCTGCAAGAGCGAGTGCCCCTCAGCCGTTGATATGGCGCGTATCAAGGCCGAGTATCTCGTCCACTACTATGACCGCAACGGACTTCCCCTCTTCAACCGCCTGATGGGCCTGCTGCCCACCCTGAACAAGCTGCTCTTTCAATATGGCCGTCCCCTAATCCCGCTTGTCAACTGGGGACTGAAGGCCGCGCCGGTCAAGGCGATTCTTGACCGCATCGGCATCGACGCGCGTCGCGACCTTCCAGCCTATGCGCGCCAGCCCTTTTCCACCTGGTTCGCAGGTCGCGACGCCGTCGGCAGCCGACCCGCCGCAGAGGAATCGAGTGCGAACACAGTCATCCTCTTCCACGACACCTGGGCCGAATACAACCACCCCGAGATTGGACAGGCCGCAGTACAGGTGTTGGAGGCTGCCGGCTATCAGGTGAGACTTGCCGCTGGCAGAGCCTGCTGCGGGCGCCCGCTCATCACCGGCGGACAGGCCGGCAAAGTACGTGGATGGGTGGATCAAAACGTGGCCCTACTCGCTCCCTTCGCGCGCCTGGGCCTGCCGATTGTCGGCTTGGAGCCCAGCTGTATTCTCACACTGCGGGACGAATATCTGGAACTGGCCTCAGATCGTGAAGCAGCGCAGATACTCTCCGAAAACGCGCTGACCTTCGACGAATTCATCGCCCGCGAGACCACCGGTTTGGAAGAGAAGGTGAGTGAAAGTGAGGAGGGAGAGAAAAGCTCTTCCGCATCATTCGCTGACATCTGGCGCAGCGAGCCAGGCACAGCCTATCTCCACGGCCACTGTCATCAGAAAGCATTAATCGGCAACGAAGCCAGTCTCGCCGCCCTTAGTACTGCTGGGTACAACGTCCAGCTTATCGACAGCGGCTGTTGTGGCATGGCCGGTGACTTCGGCTATGGCAAAGGGCATTACGAAGTTAGCAGTGCCATCGGCGAGGAACGCCTCTTCCCTGCTGTCCGTGCCGTACCCGCCGACGCCTACCTCGTGGCCAGCGGCACCAGCTGCCGCGACCAGATTCAGCAGTTTGCCGGCCGGGCGCCGCTTCACATGGCACAGATACTGGCAAAAGCATTGAAATAGCGCACTGCGTCGGGATCAGTCCCCAGATTCGCCGTCCCGCCCTCGAAAGAAACTGAAGTTTTTGGGCAAGTGCAGGTCCCAATCCTGCACTCAATCCCATTCATCACCAATACCGCATCGCGTCCCTGAACAGTGCCTCCAGGTCCTGCGCATCCGCCGGTCGCGGCGAAAGCTTCGTCACCCGGTGCTGAGGCAAAGTTCCCTCAACCAACGCCGGAATGTCCTCCTCCGTAAAGCCGATCGCGCTGAGGCCGTTGGGTACCCCGGTCTTCTGCATCAGGCTGATAACTGCCCCCGCCAGCAGCTCACCTGCATCCTCCTCGGCCGCGTCGGACGTGTCCACCCCCATCAGCTGCGCCGCATACAAGTGCTTCCCAGGATTCGTCGAAGCAGTGAAGCGAAAGACTGCCGGCGCGTTGAGAATCACCGCCATCCCGTGTGGAATAATCGGATGATCGGGCGGGTAACCCGGCGGTCTGTAACTCCGCACCATCCCGCTGACCGGATAGCTCATCCCGTGAGGAAGGTGCACGCCGGCGTTGCCGAATCCGATCCCCGCGTAGGCCGCCGCCAACAGCATCGCGCTGCGCGCCTCGTCGTCCTCCGTGTCCTGGATCGCCCGCACTATGTTCGCCGACACCATCTCGATCGCCTTGGTCGACCAGATGTCGCTGATGGGGTTTGCGCCCTGGTAGGCCGGCCGCATCTCTGGCGACTCCGGTGCGACCCGGCTGTCATAGGGCAGCGCGGTCAGCGACTCCAGCGCATGGCTTAACACATCCAGGCCGGTGCTGGCCGCCGCCATCTGCGGCAACGTCCGCGTATTATGAGGATCAAGAACACCGATCTGCGGGCGCAACGCCCTGTGCGCGATGCCCGTCTTAACATGCATCTCCGTCAAATCGCAAATGGCCACGCCCGTTGTCTCACTGCCGGTGCCCGCGGTGGTGGGGA
Organism: Caldilineaceae bacterium; assembly: GCA_965116395.1. Lineage (GTDB taxonomy): Bacteria > Chloroflexota > Anaerolineae > Caldilineales > Caldilineaceae > Bin5. The sequence continues at coordinate 256,327 of OZ220684.1, read as the reverse complement.
CCGCAATATGTGGCCGCAACGCGCCGGGCACAGGCACCCCCTTGCCAATCGGCGGATTGACATAGTCCAGGAAATCAGCGGGGTAAGTAGCATAAAGATTGGCAGCCTTGGCCGTATCGATCGTGGAACCGCCGCCAACCGAAAGGTATCCGTCAAACTTTCCCTCGCTCGCAAACTCAATCGCGTGCAGAAAAGATGTGTCCGTCGGCTCAACCCGAACCTGGTCATAGAGCACGGCATCGATGCCCTCCGCCCGCAATGCCTCCAGCGCCACCGCCACCGGTTCACCGTCTGCCAGACGCGGATCCGTCACAACCATCACCTGCGCCGCCCCCAGCTTCTTCATGTCAAAACCGACTTCACGCGTCACGCCCGGCCCATACTTGATGCTCGACGTATCCAGCGTGAACGCGCTCTCTTTCGCCCCCCTATTTCCCGCAACTCGGCCGCCGGAAAGAGTCTGCCCGCTGCCTTGGCCACTCTGCTCTGCCATTTCTAAGTTCTCCTTCTTGACGAAAGCGTAGGTGTTAGCCTCATGATGGATACATAGTCGCTTTGTGCCTCAAAGAATAACATCGCTGACCCAGCGAACGAAAAAGGTACACTTCCGTGGGTCGCCGTATATTACGGCCGGCTTTCGCATCAAATACATAAGAACTGATCACAAAACACTGCCTCCCAATTTCCGTGTCGATTCGTAGCACCCATTTCGCCGCCCTGGAATATCCCTAACGCCTCAGCCACAGTCAATATTAGACCCTGCCTGAGACAAGCGAAGAGGTCTCTTACTCCTCCATTTGTATTATGGGCGGTCGGGCCTTCGGCCCTCCCTTGTGCAGGGGCTGCGCCCCCGCAACGCCCCCCTACAAAAACATGCCTCACCGACCATGTGTGCTCATTCCAGCAGCGTATCTAGCCACCAGTGTTTCCTCCCCCACTTGCCGCCTCAACCCACCGACCATCGACCGCTAATCTCCGGTGTTCCCCTGACGACTGGTGTTCCACTAAAACGAAAAACTGACTACCAAAAAACTGCAGTTCCGACCGTGTGTGCGCATTCCAGCCGTACCGCTCCAGCGACGAGGCTGACGCCAACCGAATACGCAGTCAGATAGCCTGAATGGCGACAGGGACAAAGGGCTGGTCAAGACTGGCACTTTTTGTGGCTTAGTAGTTACCCACAGTCTTAGGTTCATTGACATTTCACTTTTCCATCCATCCCCCAGGGCGATTGCATCTAAACTGGGTCAAGACATCGAAATGCTTCCGGATTCCCCTCCAGGTCGAGGTTAGACATAGAAAAGTGAACGAATGGTGGCACGTAGACGGGAAATCTGAATGATTTCGATGCCTGAGGGCCTGTGCCGCGGCGACTTCTGCGCACGATTCAGCAACCTGAAGACGATTTCAACGGAATCGGCCTGCACATTTAGATGCGACTGCCCTGAGATTCGGGTAGAAATTCCCCTTGTGGGCCCAAATCGTGTGTTATAATAGCTTCCGAAATGAGTTGCGTTTCCTCTGACCCTGAGAAGCCACGACTCCCGCAAAAAAGAAAATCTGAAGCCGAAAGAGGGCTGCTGTACGTCTGTGAGTTGCCCATTCTTCATCTTCCGATACCTATAGAAGACAGCGAGGAAACGTCTGCGAACGCAAGCAGATAAGGGCCGAAAAAAAAGGAAACACACCGACATACTCCGACATCTTCGGTCGCAACCCGCCCGACCCCAATGCAATTGCAACGAATTGAAACAAACCTGGTTAGGCTGCCTGAATCGGCTTGAGGAACCGTCTGCGAAATCAAGAAAAACTCCAAGAAAAAAGAAATCCCGTCGACTTACGTCGACTTACGTCGACTTACGTCGACTTGGGTCGACTTGGGTCGACTTGGGTCGACCAAACCAGGATAATTGCATCGACTGGAGACTAGGCCTCGTTAGGCTGCCTGAATCGGCTGAAGGAACCGTCAGCGAAATCAAGAACAAAGTCCAAAAAAAAGAAATTCCGTCGACTTGGATCGACCTGGATCGACTTAGATCGACTTTGATCGACCAAACCAGGACAATTGCATCGACTTGGGACTAGGCCTCGTTAGGCTGCCTGAATCGAATAGGTGCCCCTTGTGGGCCCACAAGGGGGGCCGCTTTGTGGACATTCGAGGCGCACCAACTGCGAAGCCACTGCTCTCGCCCAAAGCAAACCTGAAGGTGAAAGCGGTCAGCTGAAACGCTGCGAGATGCCCCCAAATCGTCCTCTAGGTATCCTTCAGGGACGGCGAGGAACTGTTCGGTAAGACGCAAAAAAGCGTCCCAAAAAACTGAAATTGGCGCGACATACGTATACATTTGTATACATTACGCGACATTTGTAGACATTTCGCGACCAGAACACGGGCAAGTGAATCCAGTAATGACGAGTACCCGTTGACGTTTGTCACCAAAGCGATTGGCGGGAAAAAAATGCTCTTCTGCCAAAGGGCCGCACATAAAGAATCCGTTACACCTTCGGTGTTCTTCGCCGCCCTTCGCATGACTTCGCCGATCGATTGGTTCTGTCTACTGCAACACGCAAGCGAGGAAAGTCCCTGGCAGTAACTCTCATCCAACGCGCATGCGAGACATCCTGCATCGGTAGGGCCACAGTCACAGCCCATCAGGCAAATCCCATGAACTGCAGCGCAGACAACCCCAAAACGCTCGTAAACTCTCATGATCTCTCGTAAACTCTCGACCAACACACATATGAGAATGCCTGCATCGGCAAGGCGCCGGTCACTGCCCATCAGGCAAATCCCGTGAACTGCAACTCAGACAACCCGAAAACGCTTATAAACGCTCATGAACTCTCGTTAACTCTCGTCCAACACACAGATGAGAATGCCTGTGTCCCACCATCAAAATGAAGCCGACTCAAACGGTCCACAATGATTGAAATGCCCGCATCAACCCCCAAAGCACCTGCATCTGATGTGAATTCCATCTCTTCCTCCGATGCCAAACTACTCCTGACTTCCACCCGCAGCCACCGGAGCAAGGAGAATTCAGTCTATTGGCTCTTGGATGGGGACGACAGTCGCACCCGTCAGGTCCATGCGCAGCACAACTTGACCGTATTGCACCGCATGGCTTTCAATCTCTTACCTAGCGAGAACAGCTCCCAAATCGGTATTGCTGCCAAACGTAAACGAGCCGGTTGGAAAACTGGCTATCTCCCGAAAATTCTCTCCCATTAAGATGGGTATGCCCTGCCAACGTTGTTTGAACCTTTTTTCTGTGCAAGGTATACTCTCCAATACCAGACAAACGAGTCGCAAAGGCCTCTCCAGGAATAAATCAAGAGCCGCGCCCGCCCATAAAGCCGCAGCGACCCATCACCGTCTCTTTCGCCACATCCAAACCAGCCCAAAGAGGACCCTGCACCAATGCCTACGATTTCCCACGACCGCTTGAGGAAGTACGGCGCAGCCATCTTTGCCGCAGCCGGCTTTCCCCCAGACCAGGGCCAGGATGTCACCGATCATCTGGTCGACTCCAACCTCGTAGGACATGACTCCCACGGCATCATTCGCCTGCCCGGTTACATCACCTCAGTACGCGAAGGAAATATGAAGCCTGTTGGCACGCTCAAAATCGTGCGCGAGTCACCGGTATCGGTTGTGATCGACGCCCAGCAGATGCAGGGCATCGTCCTGGCAAAAAAAGCAATGGAAATGGCCGTCGAACGCGCCCAGGAGTATACTTTCGGCGCCGTCGCCGTCCATCGATCTACGCACATCGGCCGCTTGGGAGCGTTTCCACCAATTGCTGCCGAACAGGACTGTATCGGCCTACTTATGCTGAACGGCGGCGGACCCTTTACCGCCCCCTTTGGCGGTACCGGGCGGCGCTTGCCCCCCAATCCACTTGCCTTCAGCGCACCGCGCGCAGGAGGGGGCCCCCTGATGCTGGATATGACGACAAGCATGGTCGCCGGAGGTAAGGTCGACGTGCAGCGGGCGCGAGGGCTGCCCGTACCGGACGACTGGCTCATTGACGCCGAAGGAAACGCTGTGTTGGACCCGAATGTATTCATGGCTGGCGAAGCCGCTATGCTGCCGGTGGGCGGCTCGGTCGGGCATAAGGGCTACGGGCTCGGCATGATGATCGATGCCATCGCCGGCGGGCTTTCCTGGGCCGGTTGCAGCGCCGATCCACCGACCCGCGGCGCCTCCGGCTGGCTCGCGCTGGCAATAAAAATCGAGAGCTTCATCGATCCCGACGAATACAAGCAAGAGGTGGAAAAGCTTGTTGAATGGGTCTGGTCCTCGCCCAAAATGCCAGGAGTTAAGAGGATCTACTATCCTGGCGAAATCGAGGAAGAACGCCGCCAGAACCGGATCGAGCAGGGAATCCCAATCGAAGAGAGCACCTGGTCGCGCATCGTCGAGAGTGGAGAAGCTGTCGGTGTGTCCGCCCCGACAGAACTAATGTAAGTTACAGCAGCGCGTCCCGTTCGGCGCGCCGGATTCGCATTCATTTCCCAAAGGTGAGCCATGAAAACCTACAAGAAACTGTTTCGTTCGCCTTACGCAGTGCCCAATGGCCTCCAGGCTACCGATGATGGTCTTTGGATTGTTGACCAGATCACCGACCGCGTGATGCTGGTCGAACGCAACGGAGAGTTGGACTACTACGGCGTGCCCATAATGATCCGCGAAATTCCCAGCGATTCCTCCAACACAAGCGGTATGGCCTGGGGCGAAGGCAGCCTCTGGCTGGCGGCCAACGGTTCCGCCGACAAGTGGCGACCGGCTCGCGCCCACGATGCCGGCAAGTCGATGGGAGAGATCCTGCGGGTCGATCCGGAAACCGGCGACACTATCTCGCGGCATCCGCTGCCCAGCGGCGGCGGCACCCATGGCATCGAGTACGACAATATCGAGCCCGGACACCTCTGGCTGACCACCCTGAAGGATCAGACGCTGACCAAAATGCGCATCAGTGACTGGTCAGTTCAGCACGTAATCCCTCTGCCGTACAACCGCGCCCATGGAGTAGTACGTGAAGAGGACGGCGTTTGGGTTGTCCATACCGGCCACCGGGTAATCGTGAAACTCAGCCTGACCGACGGCTCCGAACTGGATCGAATCACCGTGCCCGATTCAGAACCGGAGCCGCATGGCCTCAGCGCCGATCCCGACAGCCGTTTCCTCTATTGCGACGCATCGTCAGGAGCCGTCGTTGCAATTTCGGAGTCATAACCCAATGCCCTTTTCCTGCCTCCCCGCGTCCCTCTACCCCGAAATTAGCAATGGCGAGCGCACACTGGCCGACTGGTTCCGCTTGGCGGCCGAAATTGGTCTGGACGGGGCCGACATCAGTGTGGCCCACCTGGATTCTCTGGAAACCCCATATCTGAACGGTCTGCGAAGGCAGGCACAGGACGCGGGCGTAGTGATCGCAGGTATGGTGACCTATACTGACTTTACCCACCCGGACCCGGCCGTGAGGTCGCAACACCGACAGGAGCTCCGCAACTACATCGACGCCGCAGCACAGTTGGGTGTAAGCTTTCTGCGCGTCACCGCTGGACAGAACCACCCGGGCGTCAAACGGGAAGACGGCGTTTCCTGGGCAGCAGAGGGCCTGACGGCGTGGGTGGACGAAGCAGAGGCCGCAGGCGTTACGCTCACCTATGAGAACCATGCCATCGGCTATGTATGGACCTATTTCGATTTCTCACAAACAGCCTCTGTGTTTCTCGAAATCTGCGACAGGACCGCTGACAGCGGGTTGCAACTCCTTTTTGACACCGCCAATCTACTGGCGGTCGATGACGACCCGCTAACAGTGCTGGACGCAGTGCTGCCGCGCGTGGCCGCAATCCACGTTAGCGACATCAGGCAGAAGGGTTCGTTCGAGCCGGTTCTCATTGGCAGCGGCGTTACGCCCTTGAAAGCAATATTCGAACGCTTTCGCAAGGCAGGTTTCAACGGCTGGATTTCCGTCGAAGAGGCCAGCAAGACTGGCGAGGAAGGGTTCCGCCAGGCCATCCCGAAGGCCAAAGAACTTTGGCAGAACTAAAGAATTCAGTCTGAAAGAGATCCCATGGCCCAAAAACGACCCAAAGTCCTGTTGGCCTTCAACCACGACATTCGTCATAACCACGTGGCCGCGCAGGACCTGCGCCGGCTGGAGGCATTCGCCGACTGGGACTGGTTCCCATGCGAAGGCGGCGGTATCTACGATACCAATACCGACCCGGAGGCCGCGCTCCAATTCTCGAAGAAGCTCCCTAGCCACGACGCGCTTGTCGTCTGCTTAGGCGCGCCCACGCTGACTGCAGATATGCTGGATGCCGCGCCCTCGCTCAAAATAGTCGGCGAAATGGAGGGCGATCGTTTCGCCAGCCGTATCGATCTCAACGCCGCCTGGGAACGCGGCATCCGTACCGTGGATACCACTAACGCCTCCTCCTATCCCGTCTCGGAATGGGCGCTGGCGATGATACTCGTCTGCTTGCGCAACGGCGGCGCACATTTTCGCCGGATGATTGCCGGCCAGACTTCTCATGACCGCTCCGTAAGGGAGGGAATGTCCGGCGTACTGTGGGGCCGTCGCGTAGGCCTGATCGGCTGCGGCCACATGGGGCGCCGCCTGATGAAATTCCTGCGCACCTTCGAAACCGAAATCTGGGTCCACGATCCCTATCTGCCGCCGGAATTGCCAGAAGCACTGGGCTTTTTGCAGACCAGCCTGGAGAACGTCCTTTCCTGTGACGTAGTCGTCTGCCTCGTTCCCCACACGCCCGCAACCGAAGGAATGCTGGGCAAAGAAGAGTTGGCCCTCTTGCGTCCCGGCTCAGTCTTTGTCAGCGTTTCCCGCGGCAAAGTGACCGACTCGGCCGCGCTAATTGAAAGGCTGAAGCAGGGCGATATCGTCGCCGGGCTCGACGTTTTCGACCCGGAACCGGTGCCTCCTGACAGCGAAATCCTGCAGCTCCCCAACGTCTTTCTCAGCCCCCACATTGGCGCATACGGCGGCCCAACTGGGCAGCTGGGCTTCTTCTCGCTGATGGTCGACGAGCTGGAGCGCTTCTTCAACGGCCACGAAACCCAATTCGATCTGACCCCGCGCGTAAAGGCGAACCGTACTGGGGCGGATCCGTAAGTGAATCGGCTGCAGAAGAATACATCGCATCTCCATTTCCTTCTGCCAGCAGACAGTTCCTTTGCCGTCGGAGAGGCCCATTAGCTGATGAAACAGGTTCAGGACGAGGTACACTTTGTACAATAAATGGATGCTGCGCCCGTTGCCATCAGCGGCCGGGCCACGCGCACGGAGATTCCGAGGAATTCTATGAATCTGGAACTAGCGGGACAAAACGCCGTCGTCGTCGGCGGCGCAAACGGGATGGGCAGAATGATCGCCAAGACCTTCGCCGAAGAGGGCGCGGGAGTGGCGCTGCTCGATCGCGATCCGGTTGTAGATGAGGTGGCGAATGAGGCGGCCCAACACGGCGTCGATTCATTCTCCGCACAGGTGGACGTCACCGACTTCGCTGCCTTGCAGGCGGCCGCAGCGCGCGTCGAAGAGGAACTCGGACCGGTTCGCCACGTGATCTACACCGTCGGCATCGATTCGGGCAAAGGCGGCTTCCCCTTCTGGAACCTGGACCCCTCCGACTGGCCACGCGTCCACGAAGTGAATGTGTTGGGCGCGGTCAACACCGCCCATGCCTTCTATGCACCGATGATCGCCCGCCGGCAGGGCACTTTCCTCTTCTTCTCCTCCGTTTCCGGTCAGATCGGCTCCCAAACCGATCCCCCATACAGCGTTTCCAAGGCCGCCGTCCTCAGTTTCATGCAAATTGCCGCCAAGGACTTTGCCACTTACAATATACGAGCCAACGCCATCTGTCCCGGCATGGTAGACACGCCGCTCCAAAGACGGATCCACAAGTTTTCCACCGCCGACATGCCAGAGAACGAAAGACCCACCTACGAAGAATGGTGTACGGACAAGATCGGGCGGCTGGCCGTCTTGGGACGTCTGGTTTCCCAGGAGGAGATCGCGTCCACGGTCGTATTCCTGGCCTCCGAACACGCCCGCAATATCACCGGCCAGGCCATTAACGTTGACAGCGGCTGGGTTATGCACTGGTAAGAACTCAGTCTCATCCATGGGGTAACGCCATGAGCGAAAAGAACGACAGCAACCCGAACGAAACTGAACTGGACGCTGAGCATTGGCTCCAAGCCTATGAGCAGATGGTCAAGATTCGCACTTTTGAGGAAACCGCCAACGAGCTTTACACCAGCGCTCGCATGCCGGGAATCACACACCTCTACATTGGCGAGGAGGCGATTGCCGTCGGCATCTGCGAGGCCCTGAGACAGGACGATTACATCACCAGCACGCACCGCGGCCACGGTCATTGCCTCGCCAAAGGTGCCGATCTGGACCGAATGTTCGCCGAGCTCTTGGGCAAAGAGGCCGGCTATTGCCGCGGCAAAGGCGGCTCCATGCACATCGCCGATCAGGAGACCGGCAACCTGGGCGCAAATGGCATCGTCGGCGGCAGCGCAGGCATCGCCACCGGCGCAGGAATGTCCATAAAACTACGCGGTACCGATCAGGTTTCGGTCTGTTTCTTTGGCGACGGCGCATTGGGACAGGGACTCTTGTACGAGTCCATGAATATGGCCCAACTCTGGAAGCTGCCGGTTATCTATGTCTGCGAAAACAATCAGTATGGTGAGTATACGCACAACTCCAAGACCGCGGCCGGCTCCATGGTCGGCCGGGCCTCCGGCTTCGGTGTCCACGCACAGGCTATTGACGGCCAGGACATTCGCACAGTACATGCCACCGCCCGCCTTGTTATCGAACGGGCGCGCAAAGGAGGCGGACCTGCCTTCCTCGTCTGCAATACCTATCGCTTCCGCGGGCACCATGTCGGCGATATCGACCGCCCATACCGCACTCGCGAAGAGGAAGCTGAATGGGCCAAGCGGGACCCGTTGACTCTTCTCGAGGACTGGCTGTTGAAAAGTGAGCAGGCGGAAAAGCAGGTCTTAGAGCGAATCCAGCAGGAAGTCAAGACAGCCGTTGACGACGCGGTTGCCTTCGCCGAAGAGGCGTCATTCCCCAGTGAAAGCGAGGTGGACCGGCATGTCTACGCCTGAGAACGGAATCCGTTGCAGCCCCGCCATTCACGCGCCGGGGGAACGTCAGATAACATTCGGTCAAGCCATCCGTGAAGCTATCGCCGAAGAGATGGCTCGCGATGAGAGCGTCTTTGTCATTGGTGAGGATGTCGCAGAGGCCGGCTCGGTTTTTAAGGTCCTGGTCGGTCTGTTGGACGAGTTCGGCCCTGAACGCGTCATTGATTCCCCCATTTCCGAGGCGGGCATTGCCGGCATCGGTGTCGGCGCGGCCATCACGGGTATGCGGCCCATTGTGGACATCATGTTTGGCGACTTCACCACCCTGGTGATGGACCAATTGGTCAACCAGGCCGCCAAGACCCACTACATGTCCGGCGGTAAACTGACAGTGCCCATGGTCCTGCGGACGACCTTGGGGGCCAGTCGCCGCTCCGCCGCCCAGCATAGCCAGTCTCTGCATGCTCTCTTCAGCCACATCCCCGGCCTGAAAGTAGCCCTGCCCGCCACACCGTACGACGCCAAAGGGCTGATGAAGACCGCCATCCGCGACGACAATCCCGTCGTCATCTTCGAAGACAAAATGCTCTATCAGGAGAAGGGACCTGTGCCGGAAGAAGAGTACACGCTCCCTCTCGGGCAGGCGGACGTGAAGCGAACCGGTGAGGACATCACCATAATTGCAACCAGCTCGATGGTGTACGTAGGTCTCGAGGCGGCAGACAAGCTGGCGTCGATCGGAATCAGTGCCGAGCTGATCGATCCCCGCACAACAAACCCGCTCGACTCAGATACCCTTATCCAGTCTGCGAAAAAGACAAGCCGGGCGCTGGTGCTGGATGAGGGCTACCGGCAGTATGGCGTAACAGGTGAAATTGCATCTGTCATTGCCGACGGCGCATTTTACTATCTGGATGCCCCGGTTAAGCGCATCGGCGCAATGAACGTTCCGGTTCCGTTCTCTCCAGCGATGGAAGACCTGACCATCCCAGACGCAGACGACGTTGTCGAGACGGCCAAGGCTATGTGCGCCGGAGACAGCTAACATCCCGGTCTCGTTATCTGACGACCCTAAAAGGGGGAACGCATGGCCAAAGAAGTGATAATGCCGGCGCTGGGTATGGCCCAGGACGAAGGCGTCTTGCTGCGGTGGCTCAAAAAGGAAGGCGAAATGGTCACCGCCGGCGAGCCGCTGATGGAGGTGGCCACCGACAAGGTGGACGTACAGGTGGAAGCGCCCGCCTCCGGCCTGTTGACAGCAGTAACCGCCAAGGAAGGCGATGAAATCCCTGTGGGACAGGTGATCGCACAGATCGCCGCCGAAGGAGAAGAAGTGCCCGCGCCGCAGCAAGCGAGCGACCCACAGGAGGCCCCGGCCGAAGACAGACCCGCCGACCCTCCTCTTCCTTCCAGCCCGGTCGCAGCGCGCATCGCCGCCGAACACGGAGTCGATCTGTCACAGGTTTCGGCCGCTGGCGATCGCATCTCCAAGGAAGACGTGGAAGCCCATATCCGCGCAGCCGGTTCCGGCTCGCGCGTTCTCGCCTCGCCCAAGGCGCGGCGCCTTGCGCGCGAACGAGGCATCGACCTGGCGACGCTTGACGGACATGGGCCCGAGGGCGCAGTGCTCGCCGCCGATGTCCCCATGGCTGCAGATCCTCAAGCCGAAATCCTGCCGCAACCTGTCCCCGAAGTGGCCGCAACCACCGACCGTGCGCCCGCGATGGAACCGGAAACGCAGTCCGTTTCGCGCATGTGGCAGATCATGGCCCAACGCCTGACAGATAGTTGGACCAGCGTGCCCCACTTCTACTTGGTGCGTGACGTAAGCGCAGCCCAACTGATGAACTGGCGTACGCTTCTCACCGCCGGCGCCGCAGACGGTGCAAAAATCACCTACACCGACATGCTTACCAAGCTGTCTGCGCTCTCTCTGGCCCGCTTCCCTCGCCTCAACTCCTTCTGGGATGACGGCAAAATCGTTACCAACCCGGACATAAACGTTGGCTTGGCCATTGCAGTTGAAGACGGGCTGCTTGTCCCGGTTGTCCATAGCGCCGACCGCCTGCGCGTCGATGAGATTGCCGCACGCAGGGCTGACCTGGTCGGGCGCGCCAACAGCGGCGGCCTGGTACCAAACGACTTTGCAGACGGGACCTTTACAATAAGCAATCTGGGCATGTACGGTGTCGATGCCTTCAACGCAATCGTCAATCCGCCCCAGGCCGCGATCCTGGCCGTGGGCCGCATCGCCGATCGCGTGGTGGCCGAGAATGGGCAGCCTGTCGTACGCCCTATGATGACCCTGACCCTGTCCTGCGACCACCGTGCTGTCGACGGTGTCCGCGCCGCCCAGTTCCTGGATGCGCTGGTCGGCATGATCGAAGAGCCGCTGCGAGCGTTGTAATTCATGGTGGCGTTGTCAGCCACAGCCACTTCAGAGCAAGGAGGGGGAATGCCGCGCATTAACAGAGCGATTGAGTTGCTGGAGGCCGGACAGCCTATCTACTATTCGGGCGTCCGCGGTGGTTTGAACTACGAGAACGGCACGGCGCACAGCGACACTTGGGCAGACTACCTGATGGTCGATTTTGAGCACGGCGCCTTCGACCTGGTCGGGCTGAGTGCATTCATGCGCGGGCTTGTCGACGCGGGCACAACCAGGAGCGGACACCGCACGCCGGCTGTCATCTGCACGATCCCTACCGACGGCACCGACGAAAATGTGATGCGGGCAAACGCCTGGATGATCAAGCAGGTCTTGGCCCGCGGCGTCCACGGGATACTCCTCTGCCACGCCGAAACGCCGGGCGCGGTCCAAGTGTTCGTCGAGTCCTCCCGTTACCCTGTCCACGCCATCGGCGTCTCGGATGGCCCAGATTCACTGTCCCAAGGCCGCAGGGGCGCCGGAGGACAATCGATGGCAGCCGAGATCTGGGGCGTAACGCCCCAGGAATATGTCCAGAATGCTGACGTCTGGCCGCTGAATCCCGACGGCGAGATAATGCTGGGTCTCAAAATCGAGAACCGCCGCGCACTCGAAAATGCCGAAGCCAGCGCTGCCGTGCCCGGTATCGCCTTCGCAGAGTGGGGACCGGGAGACATGGGCATGAGCCTCGGCCATGCAGACGCGCATGACCCGCCCTTTCCCCCCGAAATGAGTGCGGCCCGCGCCCGCGTAAAGGCCGCCTGCGATGCAGCCAATGTCTTCTTCCTCAACGGCGTGCGTCCCCATGACGTTGTCGAACGTATAGATGAGGGCGTCATGGTCGGTTCAGCAACCGAAGAGGCGGCCCGTATCGGCCGTGAATATACCGCGCGCCAGATGCCGTGGTAGGCAGAAGAGTCAAATCCGTGCTCTGCAGCCCGAGCAACAAGTAAGGGACGTCAAGACTAATGCACCAAGAACAACGACAACGCGCCGCGCAGCTGCTTGATGAAACAGGGGTCGAAATGGCGCTCTTTACAGATCATGACAGCGTGCGCTGGCTGACCGGCCTCAATCTGCCCGCACCGGCTCTGCTCTTCTTCGAGCGCGGCAGCTTCACGCTCTTTGCCGACGAAGGCTTTTCCGATGCCTCCTCCTTTAGTTCAGAACCCGACTGCGCGCACATTTCCTTTGTAGGCTATACAATTGACCAGCCTATTGACGCCCCGAGTCGGCTTGCCGAAGCGTTGCGCGACTTGCTTGCAAATGGCAGCGGGAAATCAGGCCGGGTTGGCGTAGAAGATAAGAGCCTCCCGCTTGCCTTGTGGCAGACGTTCCTCGACGCACGGCCCGGTTGCGAGCCGCTTTCGCTTGAGGGCAGTTTGCTGCCGCTGCGAGCGGTCAAAACGGACGAGGAATTAGCCCGCATCCGCGAGGGCTTTCGCCTGGTTACAATAGGGCATGACGCCGGCCGCAAGGCAGTTCGCTTGGGCCAGCGCGAGATAGACGTCTGGACCGAGGTGCAGACTGCAGTGGAGCGGGAGGCCGGCAAATGGATGCAGATGGGCAACGACTGCATCGTCGGCCATCGCCCGGCAAACATGAGCGCCGCGCCCCTCGACTTTGAAATCATTGCCAACGATGCCCTCATTCTCGACCTGAGCGTCGTGGTCGACGGCTACTGGACTGACAGCTGCGCGACATACTATGCCGAGCAGCCCACCGCCCAGCAGTATCAAATGCACAAGTTTGTAGAGGAAGCCTTGGCCTATGCAGTCTCCCTAATTCGTCCAGGCGTAGTCGCGCAGGAAGTTGACAAAATGGTTCGCAGCTTCATGGCAAACGGCGGCTACGAGGTCTACCCCCACCACACCGGTCACGGTATTGGGCTGACCGGACATGAAGAGCCCCGCATCGTCCCCTACAACCAGGAGCGATTTCAGGAGGGCAACGTGATCATGCTGGAGCCCGGCATCTATATCCCGAGCGTTACCAGCATTCGCTTGGAAGACTCCTTCCTGGTCACAGCAAACGGAGCCGAACCCCTGAGCCATCACGACAAGAGCTTGCCTTAGTTGTTGAAGCGGCTTTGGAAGATTTAGTAAATGGCCCAGCGATTCGCGGGAACTTTCGTGGAGTACCGCTGAGTCAATGGGATGCACGGCGTCCCAAATCTTTCAAATCTGGTCTTGCTTCGTTGACGGATTCTCAACGCCCCTAGACTGAACTCCAGCGAACCCGAAAATCTGAAATGGCTTTTGGTCTCCCACATTTGTCCAATTGGACTCGAGTTCAGTATGGGAGACTGTAAAGGCGGAAGTGGGCTGAGACATGGTATCGGGACCTGCAATTGTCTGCCGTTCAGCAGTGTGCCGTCCGCAGGCTGCGGCACCGCGAGGGAGGCCTCAAGTGGTATCTTGTGGTTTGGCAACTGCTGTTGGGATGGCACATAAGGAGAACTAGAGCTTGGCGGAAATTGGTACTGTTTCAGGGCTTTTTGTTTTGTTTTACCTGCTTCCAGGCAGCATAATCTTGTCAAGTTCCTTCGGCGACAAGGAGAGGCGGCTCCAAAATGCTGCCATGGCAGTCCTGCTCTCGCTTGTGTTTGCGCCCCTTACCGTTTCTCAACTGAGTCTAGTCTTTTCGGGCAGAATGCTCATTGCCGGATATGTTGCTGTGTGGTTAGTAGCCTTCTGGGCGATCAGGCTACTTTCCCGAAGCGTGCAATTTCGTCTGCCCGACTCTGCCGCGCTTCCTATGGCAGATAAAGGGGCCTTGCTGCTAGCCGCCCTACTGGCAGCCGCTGTCGTTTCTCTGCGAATCGGGATTTTCCAGGGCTATGAATCCCTGATCGGTGATGACCATTTTCACTTGACAAAGCTAACGTCAATCGCGGCCACAGGACTTCCTGCCCTCTACGCACGACAGCCCCTCTTTGCCTTCAGCTACTATGATCTCGACTATGTCATCCCTGCCCTTCTTGTACGATTCTCTGGAGGGGCGGTTGGCATCGCCACGGCGTGGGTCGTCCATATCGGAGTACAGACGCTTGTAATCTCGATTTTTCTCTCACGCCTGCTCTATATGTACGTTCGGACGCGTTTCTCACGCTTGTTTGGACTACTTGCACTTCACTTGGGCACCGGCCTGGATCTCATTTTTCTGCCACTGATCGAAGGCCTGGCGCACTTGGATGCTTGGCCAGTGAACCTCGTGTGGTTCGACGGGTTTATGCAGATTCTGATGCCGTTTTCATTCTATCTTTGGGTGCCTCAGCATTTGCTAGGCATGGCTGTAGTTGGACTGATCGGCTATGTTACAGTTGCGCGGCCGTTGAGAGGTTTCGCCCAAGCAGTCGCCACTGCCCTCTTAACGGTGGCCCTTTTTAAGACCAGCATTTTTGTGTTCGCAGGCGTTGTGCCGGGGCTGGTAATCTGGCACCTCTATGAATTGCTGACAGGCAAAGGACGTATTCGCCACCTCCTACATCTTTCGACAGCGGCTATGATCGCCTTTGTCCTGATCTTTCCCTCGCTCATCGAACTCCTCAGCAAAAGTTCCTATCTGCAATTCGGGATGCGCTCAATCGTGTTTCTCGACAATCTGTGGCTCAAATATCCACTTACCGCGCTTTCTTACTTATTCCTCGAAATCGGCATCCTACTTCCGATGTTGTTGTGGGCATGGATTCGCCCCCACCTCTTAACGAGATCGCACCGTTTCTGGCTCTGTCTGACTGTCAGTTTCTTGCTTCCCTTTGTTGTCCGTTCCCCTTTTTACAACGATATTGCCATGCGCGGGGCAATGCCTGCCCAGTTGGCCGCCGTCATAGTCGCCTGCACAGTTCTTGTTGTATGGGAACGCACTAACCGTCGTCTCTCAATCACTCTAGTATCGATTCAGCTTGCTTTGACCGTATTTACCGTTGGAACTGAATTCTTTCTTCGGTTTACCTCCAGGGAGCCGGTCACAATTCCTCAGACCTCTCGCTGGATTGCCCGCAATGCTCCTCCCAATGCATTGGTCTTTTACGAACAGAACCCTGAACAAACCAGTGAAGAGGCAATGCTGGCGGAATCGACGCATGGTCAGCGAATGTCCTATTCTCATTTTCCGACTATCCATGATTTCCTCTATACCGAAGCTCCGCCCGATTCCTGGCGATGTCTGCCAGTCGTGAATCTGTATGACGCGACTTCACTGTGTTCCATAGCAGACTACGTCCCAGGCGGTCCTCCCATTTTCGTAGTGTATCGCTCATCTTCACCTGCAACAGGCGACACCTCCTTCGTGAGGGAGTACAATTCCGCGGATGGCTCTATCTACTCGCTGGCATGTCCGTTCGGATACCCGCCTGAGACGCAGAATTCTCCAGCATGGAAATCAGACTGTGAGATTGGTCGCTGGACATTCTCGGAGCAATTGGATCCACTAATAGTTCAATACGACGCCGGAATCTCGCTAAGAGAGCTTGTCGCCCATCCCGCTGGAGGGGGGGAGTCGTTCTGCAATGGGAAACTGCCCCGAAGATCGATACTGAATTCGCACTCTCTTTTCGCTTGTATAATACTGAAGATGAGCAAGTCTACCAGCATGATACTGTGATATGGAATCAGTTTACAGGAAACACTAAGAGTAGAGGTCATCCCAGCCCCTTTTGGACCCTGGTTCTCTTTGATTTTGCCAACGCCGCTCCGTTTCTGCAGTATAACCAAACGATTCCTCTCGACTTCCCTGAAGATCTTCCTTCCGGCAATTACGAGTTGCGTCTTATTGTTTACGACGCCGCTACTTTGCAGCAGACAGTTGAAGTGGGAACTTGGAAGCCAGAAATACTTCTGGCGCACCTGCAATATGAGCGAGAACCCTCAAATGGGAACTAACGTAGATTCCAAATGAGACCAAAGTGCTCTTGTATTTCAAGATAGCGGGAAAGACTCCTTTGTTCTAATTGCGAGTTGTCCCAAGTGTTCGTGGCTTCAAATGGGCTCCACTTGAATATGGGGGTCCCTATGTATCGAATACACAGTGGGGCTTTATGCTAATGTGCGTTCAATTTGAAAAGACGCCCTTTTGCGTATAGCGTAAAGGCAGGCAAGAAAGCCGCAATTTCATTGCCTGACCGGCGCTAAGGGTCTTGAAATGAAATGGGATTTACATAAGTTGGGAAAGGCCAGTTTCTTGAACTGCAGATAATCTTGTACGCCCTGCAGGACGTTGTTGTAAATTCAATGGGAGTGTGCAGCTAGCTTAGTGTGGGGCCGTTTACATAGACCTCTGAATGTGTGAGCGTGGTCGGTTTCTATGGAGAATCGTGCCCCCAGGCGACCGCTGATCGTTTCCAGGATTTGGCGGACAATGTTGCAGAGGCGACGTACGGACGTTGAGATCTGTTTCCTCTGGACGTTGTGCGGCTTGGTGAACAGGCGGATGCGAATAAAGCCTGCTCGTTTATTACTTTGCAAAGCTGAAACTAACAGTCTAACTTGGTGTTTGGGAGGCGAAGGCTGCTCAGGCCACATAGCAGTTTTCGGAAGGCAAGTGATGGGAAGGCCCGCCTCTGCAAGGGGAATTTTGGCTAATCCACGGTGGTGGGTATAGAGGGAGAGAGGACCCGAACTACGCTAATGTCTGAAACGCATTCCTCTGGGCAGATGTCTGCCGGAGCTTCCGAAATAGATAAAGACGAACGCCTGCGCCTCTCCCTGGTGGTAGGGGGGATTCTGCTTGCATTGGTGCTTGCCGTCGTGATCCTGCGCTTTCACCGCTTGAGCGAAGTTCCTCCAGGCCTATATTCTGATGAAGGGGCACATGGCGTGGATGCCCTCCAAGTCTTGCGGGGCGAACACGCAATTTTCTTCCCGCCACGGAGTCCCGAGGGAAGTGATGGGCGCGAAGCGATGGTTGTCTATGCAATAGCCCCATTTGTTTCTATGTTTGGGCGGACAATGCTCGCCCTTCGCTTACCTACGGCCCTTGCGAGCTCCGCTTCCGTATTCGTCGTCTTCTGGTTGGGGCGGATGTTATTCGGGCGCGATGAGGATGGACTCTCCATTCCTTGGCGCGGCCTTGTGATTGGTGGCGTTGGCGCGGGTCTGCTGGTGGTCTCCGCTAACCAGACGATCATCGGGCGCATGGCGTTCCGGGCCAATTATTTGCCACTGATTCTCTCTCTCTGTTTGGCTTTTCTGTGGTGGGGGTGGAAGCAGCGAATCCTCTGGAAGATCGCCTTGGCGGGACTTTTTGCCGGCCTACTGCACTACACCTATGTTGCAGCACGTATTACCCCCCTTCTTTTCGTATTCCTTGGCCTGCGTTCAATGCCTGACCTTTTCAGGACAGAGGAAGTTGGGAAGAAGGATCAGAGTCGGTTATCGCTTCTTTTTTCCAGACTGCGGCCAGACTTACCATTGATAGGGACTTTCGCAGGAGTTTCGCTACTGGTGGCTGCCCCACTTTATTTCTACCTGGCTTTGCATCCACAAGATTTTTCTACACGCATCGACCAGGTCTGGCTCTTTCGAGATGGTCCACAGAACTATCTTGTAGCTCTCCTGGTCAATTTATGGGATCATTTACTGGTTTTTGGATTTCGAGGCGACCCTGCTTGGCGGCGTAACTTTGCTAGCCAGCCGATGCTGAATCCAGTGGAGGCCGTATTCTTCTGGTCGGGTGTTGGAATTTCTGTGTGGCGCTGGAAACAGTGCTCTGCCTGCCGGTTACTCTTGCTTTGGTTGGCTGTCCTGTTCCTTCCGGCTGTCTTGGCTAGAGATATTGTGCCTCACACGATTCGAATGATTGGCGCTTCACCAGCCATTTACCTGCTAGTGTCTTTCGGAATCTGGGAGGTGTCCCAGGTTGTGTGGAACCGGCTAAGGGAGCTTGAGGTGCCTCAATGGCAAATGTTGTCTAAGTCTGGAGTACGAGCGCCCTTTGTGATGGGCTTTCTCTTGTGTGCTATGGTTATAATTCAAGGTGTGACCACCTATCGCACTTATTTCCAGGTGTGGGCGAACGCGCCCGATCTCACTAGAGAATATGAGGTAGAGTGGACAGACCTGACCAAGTTTCTGACCGAGCAGCCACCCCGCGCCGATACTGTCTTCCTGGTCCCTGACGGCCAGCGTCATCTGCAGCTGCAGGAAGGGTATCGAAGTTACACTTTCGACTACTTGTATAAAGGCGCGACGCCTGTCCTTCTTTTTCATACTGCTATGCCCAACCTCTCACAGAAGATCCATTCTAAGCTGGCGGCTATGGAACACCTTTCAGAGGTAAAGGTTGTGGAGTGGAACCTCATAGATGTTTGGAGTGGCGACGAAAACGATCGCTTCGCATTCCTTCTTGACAAGTACGGACTTTACCTGGGAAGTGAGGATCACGGCAACTTTCAAATTCACAGTTATACGGATATCCTTCTGGATCGACCCTGGAAATTCTATGACCGTCTCGAGCCATTGAATGTTTCCTACGATGGTGGCATTGAGCTCTTGGGGTTTGCCTTGGAATATGGTGCAGAAAAACTGCCAAATCAGAATCTGTTCAACCTGGGAGAAAGTCGCACACTGTGGGTCGTCCTACAATGGCAAACCGCTCCTGAACTGGCAACTGATTATGCGATATCCCTTCGCCTGCAAGATTCTGAAGGGGCGGCAGTCTATCAGCATGATGGTGTTCTCTGGAAACCTCGTCACGCTCACACGGGCAGCATGGGACCGTCCGAACAGTTCGATACTTTGTTTAATCTTGAGTTGCCTGCAGAACTCCCGCACGGTGATTACGAATTGCGTTTGGTCGTCTACGACACTGAAACCCTGAAGCCGACTGTCGAGTTGGGCGTGTGGGAGCCTGAAGTGAGTCTTACGCGCTTACGGCTCGCATTTGAGCAGTAGCCAATATGAAACGCACACATGCTTTACCGGATGTCAACACAAGCGGCGAAAGTTTAGCGAGCAATACAGTGTCAAGTGATCAGGGGCGGATTCATCGGATTGTGGTGACAGCAGGTATCGTCGCAGTACTTACCTTTGTGGTAGTAATTCTTCGTTTCTACCGTCTAAGCGATATGCCGCCAGGTATCCAGAACGACGAAGGGCCGGATGGTGTGTACGCGCTCCAGGTGTTGCAGGGAGATTACGCTGTCTTCTTCCCCGAAAAGGGGAGCGGACGCGACGCAGTAGGAGTCTATGCGAATGCCTTGAGCACGGCCATCCTGGGGCGTACCTTACTCGCCTTCCACTTGCCCGTCGCCTTAGCCAGCGGAGCTACTGTCTTTGCTGTCTTCTGGCTTGGTCAGGTGCTCTTCGGACGGGAAGAGGAATCCTCTGGCGTCAACCGCTGGCGGGGCCTGCTGATTGGAGGAGTTGGAGCCGGTTTATTGGCAGTTTCCATTGGCCAGACGTTACAATCGCGCGCAGGATTACGGGCCGCCTATCTGCCACTGTTTCTCTCATTGAGTTTAGCTCTGCTCTGGTTGGGGTGGCGAAAGCGGAGCCTCTGGATGATCGCGCTTGCTGGTGTCTGCACTGGGTTACTTGCTTACACCTACAACGCGGCGCGTTTTGTGCCTTTCCTGCTTCTCTTCTTCGGTATCAGTTTATTGCTTCCCTTTGGTCAGCTGGCAAAAAACAGGGTGCGGCATGCAGTCCGGCCTGCATCTGTTTTCTTGGGGACATCATTTCTGGTGGCGGCACCACTACTCATATATTTTGCAGTGAATCCTGATGATTTCTTTATTCGCAGTAAAGGGGTCTGGCTCTTCAATGACATTCAAGGAAACCCGCTGGCCATCTTTCTAAAGAATGTGTGGGAGTATCTGCTTGTATTTGGCTTCCATGGAGACCGAAATAGTCGGTACAATTTCGGCGGACACCCTATGTTGAATATCCTGGAGGCATTTTTCTTCTGGATCGGCGTGGTGGCTGCACTGGGAAAATGGCGGAGGAGCCCTCAACACAGAATCCTGCCAATATGGCTGATAGTGCTCTTGCTTCCAGCCATGCTTACCAGGGATGACGGCTATGGGCCCAACTCCCTACGGATGATTGGAGCAACCCCTGCCATCTATATGCTTATCGGCGTCGGTCTATGGGAAACGTTCCTACTGCTGCGTGAGCGGAGTCGGGTCCTACCTTGGCTTGCGACAATACTCCAAGGCAAAAATGAAGTCAGTGCCGCAGTCGCAGTGCTGCTTGTGGTCTGTACGTGGGTCTTGGCCCAGGGCGCGATAACCCATCGCACCTTCTTCCAGAAATGGGCAGGTACGCCCGAATACTTCAGAACGTACCAAACGGAGTGGGCCGACGCGGCCCGCGAATTGAGCTCTAAATCGTCGGATGCAGGCACGGTTAACTTTCTCCCGTATCCGACGTCAAGAGAGCACTTCCAAAATGCCCACTATGGCTTCGAGTATCTTTACCACAGCGCGGCCCAAGCCCACGTCATCGCCGCGACAAACCCCCACAATCTAGCACAAAAGGTAGAAGCCAAACTGGCGGACGAGCAAAGCGTCTCCACCGTCAGGTTCGTAGATTGGAACAACGACATTGTAGGCGGAGACGCATTAACGGAAAGACATACCATTGCCCTTCTCGGCAAGTTTGGGCGATATCTGGAGAGTTCAAAGCATGAACGATTTCAGATTCACACCTTTACCGATATCTCCCTCGACCAAAGGTGGACACTCTATGACCGAATTGAGCCACTGACGGTCCACTTCGACGGCGGTATCTCCCTCCTTGGTTTCGCTCTGGGACAAGGTATGGAGCAACTGTCAATGCATCAACAGTTAGTGAATGTCCAAGGTAGCACCTGGTGGATAGCACTGCAATGGCAGACTGCCCCGGAACAGGAAGTCGTCTATTCTGTTTCGCTGCGGCTACATGATGATGACGGCAAAGCCCTCTATCAAAGTGATGCTGTTCTTGAGAATTCGACCCCTGTTGCTACAGATAAATGGAAATCAGATGAACCTGTCGATACACTTCACTTTCTAGAATTCCCTCCAGAGCTTCCACCCGGCGAATACGAGCTGCGCCTTGTCGTCTACGACTTCGAAACGCTGAAACCGACAGTCGAGCTCGGCGTATGGGAGGCTGAGAAAACGTTGGCAAGACTGAAGGTGGGTGAATTCGAGTAAAGAAACTCCATCTCCATATTGCGCAGTTGAATCCGTTTCGTCCTGCCCCAGGAACGTGTTTTCAACTCATGAAAGTTGGGGTATATTTAAGAAAATAGCGGTGAGCCACCTGCCAACCGTGAAGCCGTCGCCTGCCCTGTTACGCGGAGATTCCAGTTCCCCCTTTCTAAGCGAAAACACTGTGCATACCAGAGTTTATCTGTCTATCGGTATGCCGCCTTAGTTCCAAAGGAGGAACCAAATTGAAATCACTGTTTTCAATCTTTTTGCGGGTTCTGGCTGTAGTAGTCTATGTCCAGTTCATCAGTTCACAGTTCTACGACCCAACAGGCGATGGCGCTGCCGAAACCGTCTATCGGATCCTGGATCCGCTGCTCGTGTTGGGCATGATAATCGTCGTTTACTACGCCTTCCACCGCAAACGAACGGTCGATGCCGCTTCTGATGTAAGTGTAACCAGGGAGTACCTTGAGGCCAACGGAGTTCTTTATTTGGGGGTCGCCCTGTTCTTTGGCCTACTGTGGAATTGGATTGGCTTTCAGTTCGTCGATCCGACAAACTCTCATGGTTGGCTGTGGACACTGATTGACCTTGCGCTGCCGCTACTGTTTTTCGCGTCCAGCGTACAACTGCTAAAGGAAGAATAGCTGCCTTCAGTCGATCATCATGCGCTTCGGCATTGACATTCGTGTCCGCAACGTAAGCCACTAAAGCCAAAAAAGGAAATGTGATGGATAAGATCCCTCTTGCAATCGTCGGTTGTGGTGGAATGGGCCACCGCCACCTGTACGGGCTGGCAGAACTACATAACGCAGGTTTGTCACCCTTTGAGCTGGTTGGCGCCTGTGACCCTGTCCGTGCCAACGCCGAATCCTTGGCAGACGACGCCGAAGAACGCTTGGGAACACGCCCGCAGGTCGTTGAAAGCATGGAGGAGCTGGAAGCTCTCGGCGTGGTGGCAGTGGATATTACGACCACGCCCCGCTTCCATCACACCGTGGCCGAGGAAGCAATTGCGCGCGGCTGGCATGCCATGATCGAAAAACCGGTCGGCCTCACTGTACGCGCCAGCAATCGCATCCAACAAGCGGCTGAGCGCAGCGGCAGCATAGTCAGCGTAGCCGAAAACTACCGCCGCGATCCCATGAACAGGTTAGGCAAAGCGCTGCTGGATGCAGGTGTTATCGGCTCGCCCCGGCTGATGATTCACAACACGATCGGCGGTGGCAGCCACATGACAATCACCGTCTGGCGCCACCAGAAAAACCAGAGCGGGGTCCTGTTGGATGTCGGAGTCCATTTCTCTGACATTCTTGAGTTTTACCTCGGCCCGGTTCGTACCGTCTACGCTCAGTCCCGGCTTCACGAGCCGATCCGGTACAACGCGGCCGCCGGTCCGGCTGGACGCTCGGCAAGCAACCCCTCCGGCGTATACGGCAAGTGGCAGAGGGAGATGCCTGCCCAGTTTGAGGCCACCGCTGAAGACGCATCCTACGCCACGCTGCTCTTCGAAAACGGTGCAGTCGGCCAATACATCGAGGATCACGCCGGACATGGCCAGGGCGTCTGGACGCGCCAGATTCATGGTTCCGCAGGTTCGTTTGAGCTGCCCTCGGACCGCTCCGGCCAGCTCATCACACTGCACAAAGACGGCGAATCGATCTGCGACGAAAGCCTGCTCGACCTGGTGCCCGACTTCCACCTCGAGCCGATGACCGCTGCGCTCTTCGGCGGCGACCGCCTGTGGGGCTACGACTTTCCATTCCAGGAGACCGATCGCAAACTGCTCGCCGCCGAGTATGGCGAACTGGGACTTGCCATCGAGGACGGCGGCAGTATCGAGGTCGACGCCGCCCAGGGCGCGCGTTCCGTAGCGCTTACCTACGCCATGTTGGAATCCAACGTGGCAGGCCGGGCGGTGACTATGGATGAGGTGCTGGAGGAAAAGGTCGACGCTTACCAGTTGGAGATCGACGAAGAGCTCGGGCTGGTGTAGGAAGCCGGTCTCCCACGCGTGCCGCCGAGTCTGCCAATAACTATTTTCTCGCGGGAGTGACTTTCGGTACCGACCAGCCTACAAAACTCGGGCTGTTCGGTGTGTTTACGAGAGGAATTGCGGACAAAGCACTGGCCGTAGCTGACCCGACTCGAATCTTCAAAATGCCTCAGAACCGGGAAAAGGAAGGCCCGAATTGCGACCGAGCCATCGTTTCCAAGTCTGTAAGATTGCCTGCTCCCTGCATAACAGGTCGACTCAAGGCCTCTATTGAAGTGCCAGCCTAGTCGCCTCCGCAAAGACGCGCCACAGTATTTAGCGACAGTCCTGTCAACTGTCCCCTATGGCCGGAATCACCTCATTCTTCAACAGTTCCATCGAGCGCAGCCAGCGCGGCTTGTCGTCCCAGTCATGACCGATGGCGAGCAGCGTTCCGAATCCGCCTGTCAAGTCGTAGATCTCTTGCAGACGGCGTGTGCACTCCTCCGGGTCCCCAACGATCGCCAGCCGCCGCACCGCGTACTCCGCGGTCACCTCTTCGTCCGGCATATCCGGGTCCTCTTTCCACCCGTCGAGGCGACCGGGTCCGATCAGCTTGATCAGATACTCGAACGACTGTCCGAAGGCACTGTTAAGAGCAAAGTCAAAAGCCTCCTCTGTCGACTCGCCTACGAAAATGTTGCGCGCTACCCGCCAAGTACTCCGATCGGGCGCGTCCCGCCCGGCTTCTGCGGCGCCGGCTGAAAAGGTTTCCCAGTGCTGCGCCAAGGTCGACATCGGAACAAGATTCGTGCTCACGGGCAGGAATCCGCGCTGCCCCGCCATGCGCGCGGCCATCGAAGTCCCCTTTAGGATCGCCATCGCCACTGGTGGATGCGGCTTCTGATAGGGCCGCAGGATCTGGCCCATTCCAATGTCCGGGCGCGTCTCATCGATATGAATATGCCAGTAGTCACCTTTGAAGTCGAAGGGCGCGTCTGTCGTCCACAGCTTCAGCACCATGTTGATGCTTTCTACCGTCATCAGACCCAGGGTTCGAGGATCCGCCGGCAGATCAAACAAGCTGAGGTCCGTCGGAATGCCGGTCTGGCCAAAGCCGCACATTAGCCGGCCCCGCGAGAGATGGTCCAGCATTGACAGCCGAACCGCCACGTTGACCGGGTGGTGAAAGGGAGCGATCGTCACCCCCGTCCCGAACTTAATCGTGCTTGTACGGGCCATGGCATTGGCGATAAATACATCGTTAGAGGGCATCGGCTCCCATTTGACCGAATGATGCTGGCCGATCCAGGCCTCAGTATACCCAAGCGCCTCGGCCCGCACGATCAATTCCATGTCCTCTTCAAGACTCTGCGTAAAATCCTTCTCTGGCGGGTGGACGGGCATCAGGAAATAGCCGAGTTCCATGGGCTCTTCTCCAGTTCAGTGAGACGGAAAGGTGGGTGGTTCTTCGCCCGAAGTGATCTGTTGGCACTGGGGCGAGGTATTCTTCGTGTCGGTTCAGACAATGGCCTGCTCCAGCCAGGCATCGTCAATTTCCAGACCGAATCCCGGGGCGTCGCTGGGGCGCACATACCCGTCCTCGATCACAGCCGTTCCCGGCAGCTTGACCATCTCCGCCAAAGGTACACCGGGCGCGGAAACGCTCTCCGATCGTTCACCCCAGGTTACAGCCGGCATGGCCATCGAAAGGTGCTGGCCAAAGGGGTAATTCATGCCGGCATGGGCGATAACGGAAATATGATTGGCCTGCGCCAGGTGGCATATTTTGGCCGCAGCAGTGATGCCGCCGCACCAGAGCACATCCGGCTGGAAGATGTCCACCAGCCGCTTGCCTGCAGCGTGGGCGAAGGGCGCCAGATTGTACCAGTGTTCGCCGGTAGCTAGGGTCTGCCAGGGCAATCGCTGACGGATCGACTCGTAGCCCAAGAGATCTTCCGGTTGGATATAGTCCTCCAGCCATTTGAGGTTGTAGGGCCGCATCCGCTCGGCCAGACGCACAGTGTATTCGGGATCATATGCCGTCCAACCATCCAACATCAGCTCCACGTCGTCACCGATGGTTTCACGCGTGCTGGCCACCAGTTCTTCCAGTTTGTTTAGGCCTTCCAGCCCGTGCTCCGGACCCCAGGGGCTGAACAGTTTTGTCGCCTTAAAGCCAAGCTCCATATACCATTCCTGATCGAAGCCCGATGCGTAGCAGAAAATCTTGTCCTTCTGAGGCCCACCTAACAGCTCGTATACCGGCCGTCCCAGCAGCTTGCCTTTGAGATCCCATAGGGCCACGTCGAGCGCGCTGATGGCATAGCTGGTCACTCCGGTAGGACTGAAAGCAGAGCAAAGCCGAACCATCATGTCCCACAGCTTTTCAGTGGCCATGGCGTTCTCGCCGATTAGATTGGGGCCGAGATGTTCGTTGATGATGGATGTGACCGGCGGGCCGTAGAGCGACATCCCAAATCCCTGCGTCCCATCTTCAGCCGTGACCAGCACGGCCGGTCGTTTCCAAGGTGCGAAAGAAACGTGCCCCTCGCCGTTGGGAAAGCGGTCGTATCGCGCCATCGGCCGGTTCATGTGGAAGGTCTGCGCGCGGCTGGGTGTACGCGGCGGCGTCTTTGGCTTCGGGTCGGTCCTGATCTCAAACGCGCGGATCTCTTTGATTTTCATCTCGGTTTCCCCGTGATTATGTAGAAAACCCTGCGCAGGGGCACAGGGTAACATGTGACATGAAGGAGTTGTACGGGTTGCTTGTTCCTGTATGAGACATTTGCAAACGCCCATTCAATATTGAGGAACCCAAAGTGCAACCATTTGTGCCAAATCCTGGAACTCGCCAGTACTCATGTCGGCCAAAATGAATCTCTAACGGGGCACCGAAATGTGTCCCAACAAGGAAAGCCTCTCTTCTTCTCTAGAGCGCGCATAGGAAGGCCTACCACTACAGCACATCTCCAAACCCCGAGAGCTATCCCTTGATGTCGGTGACGGTGATTCCCTTCAGAAATGCGTTCTGGGAAAAGAAGAACAGGATCAGACAGGGTAAAATGATAATGAGTGCAGCCGCCATATAAAGGTGCCACGGCGTTCCCCGAAAGGCCACATTGAAGTTCGCCAAGAACAATGTCAGCGTAAAGTTCTTTGGCGTAGACAGGATGATCAGCGGGCCGAGGAAATCATTCCAGAAGAAAACGAATGCGAATACCGCGACCGCCGCCAGAGCCGGCTTGGAAAGTGGCAGGATGATCCGAATGAATATGTGCCACCGCGACGCGCCGTCAAGATAGGCCGCTTCGTCATACTCAATCGGAATCGTCATGAAAAACTGGCGTAGCAAAAAGACGTTCCACGCCGATCCGAACCAATGGGGAATCATAAGCGGCCACAGCGTGTCCAGCCAGCCGAGCCTTTGCCAAATGATAAACTGAGGCACCATTACCACTGCGAATGGAATCATGAGCGTACTCAGGATCCCCAGGAAGATGACGTTTTTGCCCGGGAACTCCAGCCGGGCGAATGCATAGGCCACCAGCGCACTGGAAAATATCGTCGAGACGACTCCATTCACGGATACGATCATCGTGTTGATCGCATACGTATAGACAGGCGGATCCGTCTCGTACTGCATCGTAAACGCAGTAATGAAATTCGACCACATTACCGGCTTGGGTATCCACGTAGGCGGTAACGTAAAGACCTGGTTGGAGGGCTTGAGAGCCGTGTTCAACATCCAATAGAATGGCAATAAGAACAGAAACGCCGCCAGAATGAGAAGCGCGTAAATCACTAACAACCGCACAAGGCCGGTCTGGAATCGATTGCCCAGCAGGTGGGTACGCATTCTGCTGGGGCGTGTGTATCGCTCGCTGCCCAGACGTTCAGTTGTTGGAACTGTTTCGTTGCCAACTACCATTATCACTTCTCCAGCTGGGCTAGCGCTCGCCGCCCTCGTAATAGACCCAGCGCCCGGCAAGCCGGAACTGGAATATTGTCAGCCCAAAAATGAGCAGGAACATGATCCAGGCCATAGCAGAGGCATAGCCCATTTTGAGGAAATGGAAGGCGTTCTGGTAGAGATGGAGGCCCAGGAAGAGTGTGGCGTTGTCCGGTCCGCCTCCGGTCATCACATAAGGTTCTGCAAAGGTCTGCACCGCCGCAATAATCCCCATGACGACATTGAAAAAGATAGCCGGGGACAGCATGGGCAGTGTAATTGAAAAGAACTTCGAAACTTCACCGGCGCCATCTATATCAGCCGCTTCGTACAGTTGCTGCGGAAGCCCTTGCAAAGCTGCCAGATAGATGACCATGGGAATGCCGACGTTCCAGAGGCTCTTGACGATCAGTGAACCCAACACCACCTCCCTGTCAAACAGCCAGTTTCGACCTTCCAGACCCATCATCTCCAAACCATTGTTCACGATTCCCAGTTCAGTGTGATACATCCACACCCAAATGACGGACCCGGCCACGCCGCTGACCACCGCCGGCAAATAGAAGGCCGAACGCCAGAATCCCAGAAGTCGAATTCGCTGATTCAGGAGCAATGCCAGCCCCAGCGCCAACACCTGGCCAATCGGAACGGAAATCAACACAAATTTGAATGTCACCCAGATCGAAATGCGAAACAACTCATCTGTGGTGACCATGCTAATGTAATGCGTGAGCCCATAGAACCTGGGGGGCGCGATCATCTTCCAGCGAAAGAAACTGAGGACGAAAGACGCAATGATGGGGCCGCCGACGAAGAGGATAAAGCCAATAACCCAAGGCAAGATGAAGGCGTAAGCAACAATGGCATCGTGGAAACGCCTGCTTCGCCAAATACTACTGCGCGGTGTAAGGCCGGTTGTGGTCACGGTTATATGCCTCAATGACGCGCCTACTTACCGCCTGGCCATCCTGGTCCTTTGTCATGGCCGCTTCGCGCAAGCGCAGTCTTTTTCAAAAACGAAGACCACGAAGGCAATAGGATTACCCTATGCCTTCGTGGGCCTTCGCTGTTTCTAGAGTTTCAAAATTACAGTCTAAATGTCCGAAATGACGGCCGTGACCTTCGGCGAAACATCAGGGAAGATTTCCGCGGCCTTGGCATCGCCGGCATACACTTTCTCAAGCGCGTTGCCGATCAGATTCAAAGCTTCGCCCTCGTTGGCCGGTCCTGGCAGAATGTGTCCATAGTCCAACGCGTCGGGAATCACGTCCCAATCCACCGCGAAGTCAACCTCCGCGACCCAGGGGAACGGTTCGATCGCATTGGATGAGCGACGCGTTCCAGGGAAATTTGCTTCCGAGGCGTAGTTGTAGATGCCCTGTGTGCTCGTGTTGTAGTTGAGCCAGGTCCATGCGATATCCTTGTATTCCGATGTCGTGGCAATGTTGTTGAACGCACCGTGCGTGATGGTATCGCGCTGCGTTTGGCTGGGCTCGGCAACAACATTGAAGCGGAATCCGGCGTCAACAAGGCTTCCCGTGATCCAGGACCCCATGCGCTGCATTCCAATGTTGCCGGCCGACAGCAGCTCCGCAGCCGCGCCTGAGCCGCCAATCCCAATAATCTGCGATGGTGACGGCATCACATTACCGTCGAGCA
The DNA here is from genome assembly GCA_965116395.1 of Caldilineaceae bacterium. GTDB lineage: Bacteria > Chloroflexota > Anaerolineae > Caldilineales > Caldilineaceae > Bin5. Next base: position 227,030 of record OZ220684.1, on the reverse strand, counting down.
GCATGTCCGCCCAGAACTGAATCGCCTGGATCGTCTCTTCCTTGTCAAGCCTGCTTTCCAGGAAATCCTCGCTGTAGAAGCTGCCGCCGTTCTGCCAGGCCTGCTTGACACTGAACATGTGCCAGCCAACCGGAATCGTCTCCGAACCCCAGATCTTGTTGTCGGGATCGCTGATGGCGCGGGCCTTCTCTTCAAAGTCGGTCCAGGTAAAGCTGTCCTTGTCGGGATACTCGACACCGGCCGCGTCGAAAAGATCTGCGTTGTAGAAGGTCACATGGGGTGCCGCCGCGTCGGGAACGCCAAAACGCTTACCTTCGACGATCGGATAATTCCACCAATTCTCGTAGAAGTCGTCGGGCTCGAAATCGGGTTGGCCATCGACATAAGGCTGAACATCGATAAACTGATTATTGCGGCCCATGTCAAGAGCCATCGCTTCCCAGCTGCGAACGACGTCAGGGAGCGTGCCTGCTGCTGCCAGGGCCGGAATCTTGGCGTGAAACTCGCCGATCTGCTCTACACTGACTTCGATATCGGGATACTCTTCATGAAACGATTCTAGGGTCGTTGCAACACCGGCGGCAGGATCATGGCGCCCGTAACGAATCGTGGTGCGCTCCGCCATTGGCGCTTCGCCCATCGCCCCTTCGTCAGCCGGCGCGACAGGCGCACATGCTGCCAGAGCGGCGGCGCCGGCAATCGTCCCCCCAACTTTGAGAAAAGTTCGTCTGGACAGGGTCTCTCTTTGCGTCATCTTTGGATATCTCCTTCTGTGAATTCGAATGTTACTTTGTCTGCAACTCGCTTTTCGGGGCTCTTGCTAATCCTATCGAAAATAGCCATTATGTCAATTTTTTGGTCCGCTTGCGATTAATCCGCAGCAGTCAGTTCGCAACCCTGACCGGCGCTAGCCAAAGAGTTTACTCCCTCCTGGCTCCTCTTTCCTTACTCTTCGTATTAAGGGCGGTCGGGCCTTCGGCCCTCCCTTGTGCAGGGGCTGCGCCCCCGCAACGCCCCCCTCCAAAACCATGCCTCAGCGACCTTACGCCTTCCTCGCAGCAGTGAGGCTCCAGCAAGATGGCACTTGCCAACCGAGAACGGAGTGGGAAAGCGTGAACGGTGGCGGAAATCAGGGGCAGGACAAGACAAACACTGAATCTGGCTCAGCAGCCACGTGACGCGCACTATGCGCGTTAACTAGCCTCTCGTAAGTTCTCTTGAGTCAGAACGGGGTAAATCGTAGTCTGGCAGGGGCTTGTTGTAGGCAGCCTGCCCGGAGCCTGTCACGCGGTGAGCCACAAAATAGGCTCAGTGACATACTCGCGTACGGTGTTAAGAAAACGCGCGGCCGGCGCGCCGTCCACAACGCGATGGTCAAAAGTCAGGCTGAGCGCAACCATCTGGCGAGCAACGACCTCGCCTTCGTGGACCGCCGGCTTGCAGACAATGCGCCCAATACCAAGAATGGCGGCTTGGGGCAGGTTGATGATGGGAGTGAAAGCGTCGATTCCATACATACCCAAATTCGTGATAGTGAAAGTGCCCCCCTGCATCGCCTCATTGCCCAGACGTTCCTGGCGTGCGCCCTCGATCAGGCTGGCTGTTTCAGCCGTTATCTGCCGCAACGACTTTTCCGTAACATCCCGCAGGACAGGCGCCATCAACCCAGCCTCCGTTTCGACCGCGAAGCCGATGTGGACGTTGTTGTGCAGAATCAGCCCGTCATCGCTCCAACTGGAGTTGAGAGCAGGATGATCCTGTAGCGCCGCCGCCGTCAATTTGAGGTATATGTCGTTATAGCTGGGAACGGCCAACCCGCGGCGGGCATAGCTCTCTCTGAGCTGCTGGCGCAACGCAACCAGTTCGGTGGCGTCCGCCTCGGTTGTCAAAGTGACCGGAGCGGTTGAGTGGGAACTCTCAGCCATCCTCTGGGCGGTGATCTTGCGGATACGGCTGTGCGGCGCAAGCTCCGTCGCCGCCACGTCCGCGGGCGCAGGCTGACGGCGGGCCGCTATGGCTGCCTCCACATCCTCGCGCTGAATGCGGCCGCCTGGCCTGCTTACCGTCACATCCGCCAGATCGACTCCAGCCTCCGCCGCAAGTCGCCGCGCTACCGGCGTGGCATCCACGACCATCACAGCCGGGCGAATCTCCGCGGCCGCGCGCACGTCCCGTTCGACGATCCGACCGGTGCGGCCGCTGCCTGTCAAAACTGTCCAGTCCACGTCCAACTCGCCCGCCACCCGCCGCGCCCGCGGGCTGATCGCTGGAGATCCGCGGCCGTCTGCGGCAAGCGGGCGCGAAACAGAAGCGCTCTGTGAAGGGGAAGCCGCCGGGGCGACCTGACTCGAAGATTGTGCCTGGCCAGTCTGAGCGGCCTCGCCACTTTCCACCGGCAACGCTTCCCCCGCCTGCACGATATAGGCAAGCCGTGCGCCGACTGGAATTACATCACCCGGTGCCGGCGCATTGGCTGGGAGGCGCAGGATGCCGGCCTCGAACACTTCGACTTCCTGCGTGGCCTTGTCGCCCTCCACCGTAAAGAGCAGGTCGCCGGCCTGGACTTCGTCTCCATCCTGTTTCAGCCATTCGCCGAAAACGCCTTCTTCCATCGTCCAACCCAGGCGCGGCATTGTCACTTCGTAGGCCATCGGATCTCCCCTATTGAACAGTTCTCGCAACGGAAGTGGTGATGGAAGCGTGGTTTCTGACAGTGATTCAAATCTATTACTCGGCTAGCAGATCGCGTATGCTCTGTTCGATGTCAGCCGGTTCCGGCGTAATGGCCTCTTCCAACGTTGGGCTGTATGGCGTCGGCACATGCGCGCCGTTCAGACGGCGTATCGGCGCGTCCAAATCGTCAAAGCCCTGGTCAATAACCTGTGCTGCGATTTCGGCGCCCACGCCACAAGGCTGAAAGGTTTCATCCACGATCAGGAGCCGCCCGGTCCTGTGAACAGACGCCAGTATCGTCTCAATATCCAGCGGCGCGATTGTGCGCGGATCGATTACCTCGGCTGAGATGCCTTCCTCCGCCAACTTTTCGCACGCAGTGAGCGACTTATCCACCATCGAACCAATTGCGACGAGTGTGCAGTCAGTTCCTTCGCGAGCAGTGCGTGCCTCTCCGAATGGAATCGCGTAGTCACCCTCGGGCACATCGCCGCGATTGAAGAGCAGCGACTTATGTTCCAAAAAGAGCACTGGATCCTCGCTCTGCAACGCCGTGGCGAAGAGTCCCTTGGCGTCGCTAGGAGTAGCAGGAACCACAACACGAAATCCCGGCAAATGCGCAAAGATCGGATAGTAGCTGCCCGAATGATGAGTCGCAGCCGAGTGGCCGATCCCTATCGCGCCGCGCAAGAGGATCGGCATCTTGAGACGGCCGCTGCTCATGTACTGCATCTTGGCTATCTGATTGACCAGTTCACCAAAAGCGTCAAGAATAAAGTCGAAAAACATGAAATCAACAACGGGGCGTGTACCGGTCATGGCCGCGCCCGCACACATACCGACAAAACCGCGTTCACTTATCGGCGTGTCGCACAGTCGCTCCGGGCCGTACTTTGCGAAAAGGCCAACCGTGGTATTGAAGTTGCCCCCTCGTTCTCCAATCCCCTCTCCTACAACGAAAATCGAAGGATCGCGGGCCATGGCGCTGTCAAGTGCCTCCACCGTTGCTTCAACGTAGGTCAGTTCTCGCATGGCCTTCACTCCTGGCTGAATATGTGATCGCTGACCGTATCAGGCTCCGGCCATGGACTGTTACGGGCAAATTCCTCCGCGTCCGCCACCGTCGCCCTCACCTCAGCCTCGATTTCGGCGAGCGTTTCAGGGCCGGCCTCCTCATTTTCCAGGAGCCATTCGTTATAGCGCTTTATCGGGTCGCGCTCCTTCCACTCCTCGACCTCTTCCGGAGTACGGTAGCCGGCGTCTCGCATACCTTCCGAATGGGCGCGCGTGCGATATGTGCGGCATTCAATCAATGTGGGGCCATCACCTCCGCGCGCCCGCTGCACCGCTTCCTCCGCAGCCTCAAAAACGGCCAACACGTCGTTGCCGTCCACAGTGACGCTCTCCATGCCGTAGGCAGGTCCTCGATTGCCCACGTTGGGATTGCCGGCGGAGTATGCGAAGGGTACCTCAGTCGCATACAGATTGTTCTCGCACACAAACAACGTCGGCAACTTCCATATGCTGGCCAGGTTCAGTCCCTCGTGAAAGGCGCCGTTATTGACCGCGCCATCACCGAAAAAGGCGACGCCGACCTGGTCGGTTTTGAGCAGTTTGAACGAGTAACCGGCACCGGTTGCTTGCAGGATACAGGGGCCCACAATGCCGCTCGTCCCCATCATCCCTACTTCGGGCTTGAAGAGGTGCATGCTTCCTCCCCTTCCTTGCGAGCAACCGGTCGCGCGCCCGAAAAGCTCCGCAATCACCTCGTGGGGGCTGACTCCCTTCGCCAGAGCATGACCGTGCCCGCGGTGCGTGCTGAAGACGGCATCGTCGGGGCGGAGGTGCGCGCACACGCCCGTCGCAATCGCCTCTTCACCGACATAAGTATGGCAGGCGCCGTGAACCAGTCCCATCTGATGCGATCGGGCCAACTGCTCCTCAGTGTAGCGAATATTAATCATCTGCCTGTAGAGCGCGAGGAGTTGCTCTGATTGGGGCATACCATCCACCTCCTGTGTGAAGAGTTGGCCGGGAGTCCGCGGGCGTCCTACCCCTGCTCGACTTTCGGTAAAAGGCCTCGCTGAGATTAGTTAGGCACCGCGGCAGGCATTCCCGGGTGGGAACCGCTTACATTTTTGGCTAGATTGCCGCCATCCAGCGGAATCAACGCGCCTGTCATCCAGCCAGAAGCATCGGAGGCAAGAAATATCGCCGGCCCTTTGATGTCACTGGGATCTCCCATGCGGCCGATCGGCAAGCCTCGTAAGTAGGAAGCCCCTAGTACGGGGTCCGCCGCGATCCTTACCCGCAGATCCTCGTTCATAATCTGGGCGCATACAATGGCGTTGACGCGCACGCCCAGGCTGCTCCACTCGGTGCTCAATTCCCGAGTCATCGCCGCAACCGCGCCCATAGCCATGCTGTAGGCAATATGGTTGCGGCCCAGCGCGCTCAACCCGGCGATGGAAACGATGCTGAAAATGCTGCCCCGCCCCTGCGCCATCATCCGCTTGGCCGCTTCCTGCGTGCAAATATAGCGGCCGACAACCAGGTTCTGCATCACCTGTTGAATCTCGGCCTCGGTCAGTTCAAGAGGGTCGTTGCGGATGCCTTCGCCGGCAATGTTGCTGAGGACATCTACTCTGCCCAATTCGCTGTCGACCCGTTCGTACGCGGCCCGGATTTGGTCCGCGTTCGAAATGTCACAGTTGAGTGGGAGGGCCCTGCGGCCCAACTTTTCAATCTCATGCGCGGTCTCCTGCGCACCGGCCTCGTTGATGTCCAGCAGCACAATATCCGCGCCGACTTCGGCGAAGGCTAATGAAGTGAGTCGGCCCATGCCGCTTGCCGCGCCCGAAACGACAGCTACACGGCCTGTCAGATCAAAGAGTGGGTGGGTCATTGCGCTATTTCTCCTCTGCCACTGCTATTTTTCTGGGATATCATTGACCGGCGCACGCGGCCGCTCGCCGCGCAAAACGCGTACCACCTCTTCCGCTCCCTGCACCCGCACATCGACCTTGGATTCCTCAGAATACCATCCGGCATGGGGCGTGAGCAAGATGCGCTCTTCCTCCAGAAAAGGATGGTCTGCCGCCACCGGTTCGACCGCCAAAACGTCCAGCGCGGCGCCTGCAATCTGGCCTCCCTGCACCGCCGCCAGCAGCGCGTCCTCATCGATCAAACCGCCGCGCGCCGCGTTAACCAGGTAGGCCGTCGGCTTCATCAGCGCTAGTGTTTCAGAGTTGATGAGGCGGCTGGTCTCATCCGTCAGGGGTGAATGCAGCGAAATATAGTCAGACTGGCGCAGCACCGTCTCCAGGTCAGCGACCTGTACTCCCAATTCCTCCATCGCTGCCGCGTCCACGTATGGGTCGTATGCCAGTACTCTAAGCCCCAACCCGCGTCCCTTTGAAGCAGTCGCTTGGCCAATCCGGCCGCAACCGACCACGCCCAGCGTCTGGTTACTTAGCCGGTATAGAGTGCCGCCGGTTTCACTGTTCCAGATTCCCTGGCGTGTTGCGCCGAGAAGACCGGGAAGCCCCCGCGCCTGGGCCAGTACCAGCGCAATCGCGTGGGTTGAGACCTCATCAATCGAATAATCGGGCGCATATGTTACCCAGATGCCGCGCTCCGTAGCGGCCGCAATATCGATGACGTCCAGTCCCGTGCCCACGCGGCAAATCAGACGGCATCGTTCCAGGCTCTGGATGAGAGCCTTTTCAACAGGCTGGATAGTAACCATCAGAGCATCGCATCGCCGTGCGGCTTCCCTGGCCTGTTCTGTATCTAGGTTTCCGACATGCTCAATCTCCAGGCCTGCGGCGCTGAGAATTTCTCTTTCAATCTCGATATCCCCGAATCCGGGGTATGCAATAACAATGGTCGGTTTCATAATCTATTCTTTCAAATAATATGTATATGAAAACAGTGCCTCTTCTAATGCAAGGCGTTCCGCTCGCACTACGCAATTCGCATTTGCACCCTATCCCCCCGAAACATCCTTAAGACTCGACGCGTCGCTGACCTCAATGTGGACATCACCACGCGCCAGCACCTCCGGCCGCAGCGCCGTGCCCAGCCCAGGCCGGTCCGGAAACTCCAGATGGCCTTCCCGGATCACCAACCTCTCGGTCATCACATCATTGTACCAGCCCTCTGTATAGGCGCGTACCGTCTCCATTATCATGGCATTGGGCGCGTGCGCCGCCAAATGGGCCGCCGACCACAACGCTACCGGGCCTATCGTGTCATGCGTCGTAAAGGGAAGGTAATATGTATCCGCCAGAGAGACGATCTTGCGGGTCTCGGTCAGACCGCCGGTCCAGGCCATGTCGGGCATTATGATGTGGGCCGCGTTCTTCTCCACGACCTGCCGGAAGCCGAACCGGGTGAAAAGCCGTTCGCTCACGCACAATGGTACCTTTGTCGCCGCGGCCAAACGGGCGTATGAATCGACATTGTCGGCGGGGATGATCTCTTCAAGCCACATTATGTCGTATGGTTCCAGCGCACGGCCTATATCTATGGCGATTGGCAGGTTCCAACGCGCGTGCCCCTCAATCGCAATCTGCATCTTGTCACCCACCACCTCCCGGATCTGTTGGACAGGTGCCAGACCGCGCCTGAGGTTATCAGGATCCAAGTAGTGACCGACAGGTCCCACCGCGCTGACGCCGGCGCGCTGTCCAACAGGCCCGCCCAGCGAAACGCCGAACTGATCCCAGGGCCAGATTTTCATCGCTTTGGTCCCCGTAGCCAGCAATTCCTGCGCCAGTTCGCCTGCCCTTCCCTCACTCCAGGCGTGGTAGTCCATATGGGGGCCGTGGCTGACGCAAGTGTTATAGATGGAGATTCGGTCGCGGCTGCGCCCGCCCAGCAGGTTGTAAATAGGTTGTCCCGTATACTGCCCCAGCAAGTCCCACAGTGCCACGTCAACCGTCGAAATCGCGCGCGTCTCGGCGCCGGCAAAGCCGAAGAAATTCACCGTGGCGAACATGTTGCTCCAGTGGCTCTCGATGTCGAATACAGAGCGGCCCACCAGCAGATTGGCAAAGACATCATGTATCACCGCCGCCACCGCGCGCGGCACGTAGTAAGTCTCGCCTAGCCCTATAAGTCCCTCGTCGGTGTGAATGCGCAGCCAGAGCGTATTGAACTGCTCTTCAAACCAGACTGTCTCAAGCTTCTGAATCTTCATCTCTGACTCCTGGCCTTTCCACGCGGCCTTGTCGGCATTCTGTGCGAGTGGCTTCTGCTCTACCGCCAGAACCTGTTAAATCTCAATGTGAATCGGTTCCTGCCCCGGCCCTCTTAGGCAAATGCCTTTCGGCAATAGCTGCCATATCCGGTTTGCGCCAGGGACATCTTCGACGCCGACGAGCATCTGCAGTGAAGCGCTAGACCGTAGAAAGTGATCCAGCTTGAAGGAGACCGATGACGGCCTGCACGGCATGGAAGAGCGCTCATTCCTCAATGGAAATGGAAGGAAATCTCCGTGCAGTTGAATATCGCAGCGCCATACGATTAGAATGCTCAGCGGCGAAGCTGTCAGATTGGGATGACGGATATGAGATAATCTGTGGGATGAACTAGGGAACTCCCCGGCAACAGGGGCATGATTGCGCAAGGCGATTGACAAGAAAAAACGGGAGAAAGTATACTCTCTCTAGCCGAAATCATAGCACAGCCACAAAGTGCTCGCAAACGGTTCTAGAGAAAAGGAATGCGCCTGATTTTGTTTGTGCGCGTAATGTCTCAACCGACTATAGTCCGGCAGTCCAGGCAGAACTAACAGCAAGAGGCCATCCCATGTCCGACTGGAATCATCTACAAGACTTCCGCGTGGTTCGTCTGAACGCCGAGCTTTCACCGATGTCCCAATACGAAAGGGATCTCTTTCACGAGCACCACCTCCACCCCTTTGAAGTGGAAGCCAACACGCCCGACACGATTGTCCCTCGCGTCGCCGACCATGACGCCATCTTTGTAGTCTCGACCGCACTGCCCGAAGGCGTAATCGAAAGCCTGAGCTGCTGCCGCGTAATCTCGCGCCTCGGCACAGGAACCGACAAGATCGATGTCGCCGCCGCGACCCGCAAAGGTATACTCGTTACTAATGTTCCTACTTTCTGTGTCGAAGAGCAGGCCGACCATACGATGGCGTTGCTGCTTGCCCTCGCACGCAAACTGCCGCAGATGTCGCAGGCCATGTCTGAAGGCGCTTGGAGCAAGGGGCGCAGCCAGGCCTCCACCAATCAACGTCTTGCCGGCAGCGTTCTCGGTCTGATTGGCTTCGGCAACTCTGCCAAGGCCGTTGCCCTGCGGGCACAGGGCTTCGGGCTGCGAGTCATCGCAACCCGCCGCAATAAGGACGCGTCCACAGAAGACGCTGACGAATTGGGCGTGGCAATGATGGGCCTGGAGGAAGTCCTGGCGCAGTCCGACTACCTGTCTCTTCACCTCCCTCTGATCGACGAGACCCATCATCTCCTCGATGAGGCCAGGTTACGCACAATGAAGCCCGGGGCCTACCTGATCAACACTTCGCGCGGGGCCATCGTGGATGAGACGGCATTGGTGGAACTATTGCAGGAAGGTGTCCTGGCAGGAGCCGGAATCGACACGTTTGAAGGCATAGACGTGTTTGTCCAGGAAGAGAGGCCCCCGGACCACCCCTTGCTTTCACTCGACAACGTGATTCTTACGCCCCACGTCGGCGCCATCTCGGTTCAGGCGATGCAAGACGTATCCGACGGCGGCATTGCCAATGCCGCGGCAGTGCTGAGTGGGTATTGGCCTCCCCCCGAAAACATTGTCAATCCCGACGTAGAGCCCAGGTTCCCCCTTGCCGAACGCGACGACTGACCCGACCCAACCCAACCCAACCCAAACCAGCCCCACGCCATGGCCCATCGAAAACGGTCGAGTTACAAACAAATTACATCGCATTGCAGGGTCAAAAAAACTATTTCGCAGTGGGATTCAAGGCTCGATGACTGGAGCCATATTAGCTACTTGGAAGATTTAATAAAATTAACTGCAAAAAGATTTGCACTGGCTATCATATCTGTTGTATGGTGACTTTGAATTGCTAGCAAATACGCTCTAACGTTAGCGATTCACATTCTGTCTTACTCTAGCTTGATGGAGGAGTCAATCCAATGACCCATGTTATCTTTGATTTGTGCATTCGGGATGGTGCCTGCGTAGAGGTCTGCCCGGTGGAATGCATAATCCCAGGTATGCCTGAAGAGGAATGGCCCTGGTACTATATCGATCCTGAAACCTGCATCGACTGCGGTGCATGTGTACCCGAATGTCCCACCGATGCTATTCTGGCCGAAGAAGATTTGCCGGAAGAATATGCCTACACAACCGAACTGAACGCCATGTACTTCGAAGAAGGACCCGGCTACGCAGCTCTCGACATGGTCTGATCCTACGCACCTTTCTCGAGCAAACCTGTGGTCCATCCTGCCGGCCTGACTCACCTGACCTCCTTCCCTCGGATAAGGAGAAATGGCAGAAGATTCTGCGCTGAATGCACTAATGGCAGGATCTACTGTTTGAAGGCCGGTTCGATCGATTTGTGAAACCTTGCCCCTGCGCCTGCAGGGGCTTTTCTGTCCGCAGACTCTCTTGTTGTCTCAGGAGGCAAACGCAATGTCCGAATCCCGCGAAGTGAAACCACCGGATTGGTCGGAGGTGGAGCGCGCTATGGTAATCATGGCGCATCCCGACGACCCCGACTTCTCCTGTGCCGGCTCAGCTATCCAAATGGCACGCCAGGGCATCGAGGTCACTTATATGATCCTGACCAACGGCGACAAGGGCAACCACAATCCGCTTATCACTCGCCGACAGCTTATACTCATGCGAAAGGAGGAGCAGCGCAAGGCGGCCGCGCTCTCCGGCGTCAAACATGTCCTGTTTATGGATGAGGAAGATGGGTTCCTGCGCCCAACGCCAGAGATCCGCAAACGGGTATGCCGTGAAATCCGCCGCCTTCGGCCTCAGTTGATTATTACAAACAGCCCCGACCGCTATGTCTCCGGGCGCGGCTACATCAACCATCCCGACCATCGCAACGCCGGAATCATCGCGCTCGAAGCAATCTTCCCGGCAGCCGACAACCCGATGTTCTATCCCGACCTGACGAACGAGGGCTATCCTCCCCACAATATCAGCCAGCTCTACATCAGCCATGCCGAAGAGGCCGACGTTGAAGTAGACATCACAGATGACCTGGAACTGAAGATCAAGTCGATTCTCTGCCACGAAAGCCAGTTCGACGACCTCGAGGCCACCGAGAAACGCATGCGAGAATGGGGTGGGGAGGAACAGGAAGACGGCAGTAAACGCCACTACGAGCGATTCCAGCAACTGGATTTCCGCAGCCGCCCGCGTAGAGGGCCTGCCAATAAGGACAAGACTACCGAAGAGTCGTCAAGCTGAAAAAAAAGAGTGGAGGGGCAACCCCTCCACTCTATGTGAACCCTTCGATTATGTCTGCTCGATGCCGTTACAGCATCTGAGCCTTCCTCTTACTGAACCTCACCCATCAACTCTTCCTGCAGTTCATTGGCTGTATCCGTCAACGCATCGAGCGTCGCCTGAATATCTGCGCCCTGCAATATCTCATTGAAGGCAGTTTGAGCTGCATCCCGCACAGCCTGGTAGGAGATGAGTTGCGGTTCATATGCGCCGTAACCCAACAGGGCCAGAGCCTCGCCATACTGCGGGTTCTCCTCTACATATCCGCTCAGATGCGCCTCAGTTGCCGCACGCGTCGGGAAGTAGTTGCTGGCCTCTACCCAACGGGCCTGTACTTCCGGCGACGTGAACCACTTGATGAACAGCCACGCGGCCAACTCCTGCTCCTGCGGGCCGGCCGTGATCATTACGTCGGCGCCGTAGATATTCTGCACCGGATTCTCAGTTGTATGCGGAATCGCGGTTACGCCCCACACGTCCGTGTCACGTCCCTGTTCTTCCGCGATCGTAACCATGTCGTTGGCATAGAAGGGCAGGCCTGAACTGGAGCCCTGGGTGAAACTCGCCCGCCGCGCCGCAAACTCAGGATTCGGATAGCCCTCGGTGAAGAAATAGGCGCAGCCGTTGTCCAGCATGCGCTTCAATATCGTCATCGCGTCAATTGTGGCCTGTCCGTTATAGACATAGCCCGTGTTGTCTTCATTCAGCACATCTCCGCCTAAGGCGAATGTCCACGAAGCCAACGCAGAGGCGTCGTCGCGCAGGATGTAGCCGCCAGTGCCATCGCCGTTCGCTTCGGCCGCCGCGCAGGCCATCTCTTCAAGCTCCGCCGGTGTCGTCGGCGGTCCCGCAAAACCCAACTCTTCTAGCCACGTCAGATTGTAATACAGAACTTCCATCGAGCGGTTGGGCGGGAAGCCTAGGCGTTGGTTGTCGAAAACCGGGTGGACGCCCTGCTCAACGAAACTGGCAAAGAAGTCGGCCCTTTCTTCCGCCGACAAACCCCAGTTAGGATCATCGATATACGTGTTGAAGTCTGCCAGTACTTCGTTCAACTGATAGAATGCCTGATCGTTCTGATAACCAACAATCAGACTCGCAGGCTGCTCGCCCGATGCCGTGCTTGCGTTCACCTTGTCGCGGATATCGTTGTAGCCGCCCTGGTTCTGCGCGTCCAGGACAATTCCGCACTCATTGTTCGCGTTAAAGTCCTCGACAATTACTGCCAGCTTCTCCTCACGTGAGCCACTGTGCTGGTGCCACCAGACGATTGTCTGACCGCGCGGGTCGATGCCGGCCAGCGGGCCATCCATTGCAGGAGCGCATGGCCCCTCTTCCATCGCCTCGCTGGCGGAAGATTCCTCCTCCATGGCAGCCGGAGCCTCTGCCGCCGGAGCCGGACAAGCTGCCAGCACCAGAGCGGCGACCAGAAGCGTTGCCAGCATCCACATTCTTTTTGTATTCATACGGTTGGGTCTCCTGTTGTGTGTGAATACCGAAAAGGAAAACACGGTTCTGAAAACTGTAGTCGAAGTGTCTATACCCTTCTCCCTTCCACGCTTGGTCCGGAAAGAGCTTCTTACCCCTTAAGGCCCGTCGTGGCGATCCCCTCGATGAAGTGGCGTTGTGTAAAGAAATACAGAACAACGATTGGCAGCATTGTGATTATTGCCCCCGCCATCTGCAAATGCAGAAGCGCGCCTGCCTCGTCCAGAAATGAGAGCAAACCATAGGAAATCGGCCGCCAGTCCGGCGTAGTAGTCACCAAAATCGGCCAGGCCAGCGCATTCCAGGCGCCGACAAATCCAAACAACACCAGCGTCATAACCGCTGCGCTTGAAAGCGGTAGAACGACGGTAATCAAATAGCGCATGTGCCCTGACCCATCGATCTGCGCCGAGTCCCACAGTTCGCGTGGAATTTGCTGGAAAAATTGGCGTAACAGGAAAATCCCAAACGCGCTCGCCATAAATGGAATCGTCAACGATGGCCAGTTGTTGAGCCAAGGTACCGGACTAATTCGACCTAACCAGGAAACCGTAATGAAGTTCGGCACCCAGGTTATCGCCTCCGGCAACATCAGCGTCGAGAGCATCAGCGTGAACAGAAAGCCCTTGCCGGGAAACTCCATCTGCGCGAAGGCGTAGGCAGCCAGCGCGCAGAAAACAATTGCGCCTCCGACCGAAATCAGGGTTATCTTGACGCTGTTCATAAAGTATAAGGAGAACTGCGCGTCACGCCAGGCCTCCGTATAGTTGCTCCACTGCGGCGTGCCAGGAAGAGCCCGTCCCCCGGTTGCTTCGGTCAGGTTCATCAACGAGACACTGACCGTATAAAGAAAGGGCAGGACCGCAAATGCCGCCCCTATAATCAACACGGTATAGATGATCGCCTTGTTCAGCGCAGCCCGTCGCGTAGCCGGATCTGATCGCTGAGAAGTAACGGTCGCGCTGCCCACCACCCCCTCAACCATAGAAGACTCTCCTGCTGGCAATCCGGTTGTTGACCAGCGTGATCACCATAATAATGATCAAGAGCAATATGGCCAGCGCCGAGGCATACCCGTAGCGTGTATCCCGTTTGAATGCCTGAAAAATGACTATGCTGGCCGTGTCGGTCGAGCCTAACGCCGCCGCCTGCCGCAAGACGAAAATGTGATTGAATGCTTTGAAAGTCCCAATCACCGCGTATAGCGACAGAAAGTAAATCGTCGGTGAGAGCAGAGGCAGCGTCACGTGCCGGAACTGCGCCCACCCGCCGGCTCCGTCAATATCCGCTACTTCGTACAGCTCATTGGGAATCGCCCCCAGCCCCGCCAAAAAGATAACCGTATCAAATCCGACATACGTCCATATGCCGTATATCATTATGGCCACCAGCGCCAGACTGGGCCCCGACAGGATTGGCCCCAAATCGATATTCGCGCCGGCTATCATCTGGAAAATGCCGGTCGGCTCGCTCAACCATAGCAGCGGGTCGGCCCCAAACAGATCCAGCATGCTGTTAAGCGGCGCAGTTGGCCGGTTGGAGAAGATGATTCGGAACACTGCCGCCGTGCCGACAAACGGCGCCACATAGGGCAAAAAGAAGAGAACGCGAAAAAGCGTCTGTCCGCGAATTTTCTGGAAGAGCAACGCCGCCAAAATCAGCGCCAGCCCTAACTGAATAGGCACCGTTCCCAGGACATAGTAAACGGTCGCCATCAAACCGTTCCACCAGTCCTCGTCGCCAGCAGAGATGACCCGCGGCAACTCACCTATCAACACCCAGGCGCCCACCATCAGCACCACCGCGCCGAAAAGGCGGAGGGCCATACTCGTATTGGAAGAGCCATCCTGCGCACTCTGCCACAGACGCCAAGCCACCAACAAGAGCAAAAACCCTGCACTGATGGTCACGATCTGTGACCAGAGTTCCAGGCCCACGCCCTCTTCCAGCGCTTCGGCATAGGCTGCATTGATCTCCGTCCACGTCAACCAGGCCAGCGCCGCCCCTCCTATCAAGCAGACGCCGGCAGTGAAGAATGGCATGAAATAGGTGCGCTCGCGCCTGTCTGTGGGCATCTGCCGATTTACGAGCAGTCCCCAAACCCCGCCACCGGCCAGAATGAGGACTGCGATCCACAACGCGATCTGCACTTTTGGCAGCCACCATGTCTCTACCACCAAACCGCGGAATGCCTCCTGCGTGTTGGCCTGTCCTCGCAGTTTTGAAGGAATCAGCAGCATCTCCGGCAGCAGAATATAGACAAAACGGGTAAAAAGAGCAGTGCCCAATGCCGTCAGAAGCCCAGGCAGCAACCACCGCATCGACTCTGTCTGATGCTCCCTCTGATCCTGAACCGCGCGTGCCACCGTAAATACAGCAAAGTAGACCAGCCCGGCAGCCAGCCAGAACGCGAGAATGTAGATTAGGTTGTCAATTGCTTTGACATAGTTGCCCAGGCCGTCATACGACCCGACGATCTTGTTCAGACCGCGCAGTGAACTTTCATATGCAGCAAAGGCAAGTGGAAAGAGCCCAAAGAGACCTATGATGAGGAAGGCTGGCGCCAGGAACGAGTAGGCCAGGAACATCTCGCGCATTCTCCTGCCCTGCCGCCCGCGGAACCAACTGGGCGCCACCCGCATTTGTTGCCGCAGATCGCTACGAACTGCCGCGGTTTGAGAAGCTGTACTTTCCACTTGGAGGCCGCTTTCCCAGATCTTCAGAGCCACTCTGCCGACGCCGGATTTTTCGCTCGTATTATAGTGCAAGCTCGGCTTCGCGTCAACGAAAGCGCCTTCTGCTCGGTTTTCCAACAACCTGCCTTCAATGCGACAGCCGCAAGCCCTTGGGCGCTTGCAGTATCCTGAAGATTGCTGAAATTGTAGCACTCTGCCATTAACTTCTGGTTAAGCAGAGGTCAACATTTGGGCTTTTCGGCTGACTTTGTCAGCCCAACCTGGTGCCGCCGAAACAGCGACTTGCCTCCCGCAAACCAAACAGGAGACCCGTATCCTCGCCTACGCCCAGGCAATTCATTTTCAGGTGGGCCTGAGTCCTCACTAAGGAACAACCTCACGCAACCAACAATCTTCCTATCTCACAGGTTTCGGCATTGCAAAACCACAGCACACCCTCGTGTATCGTCATGCCATGAACTTCGTCCGGCGCCTCTACCCGCATCACGTCAAATATGCGCCCACTCTCCGGGTCCAACAGGCAGACTGTGCCCGCCGATGTATCAGAAACCCACAGTTTCCCGTCATCCGCCCAGGCAATGCCGTGAACACGCAGCCCCGGCGCACGAAAACTGTGCGTCTCTTGCCAGCCGTCAGGATCCATTACATGCACCATCTGCGAAGGCGGCGAAGCCACATACAGTTTGTCGTCCCGCCACTCCAGCCCATGGGCGCCTGTCTCCTGGGCGTCTGCCGCCCCCTCTCGCCATGCCACCACACCAGCACCGGGTGAGTTGTACTTGGCGACGGTCCGGCCCGTGTCGGCATCCAACTGCGCAATTTTCCTCTCATAAGTGGAGGCGATCCATACGTATCCGCCCCCCACAGTGATTCCGCTTGAGTGGACCGTATCGGTCTGAACGTCAAACAGTACTTCCCCCGAAATGAAGTCCTGCCGATAGAGCCTATTGTTGCCCTGATCTATGCACCACAGTCCATCGCCGCTGGCCTGGAGTCCGTTGGGATGCGGCCCCGGACTTGCGAAACGCTTCTCTACCTGCGCGATTTTCACTGGCATGACAATACCCTCCAATGGCTGGAATGTGAACTGACCTCGGCCCTCTGGAAATCTGCTCCCCAAATTCCATACCATACAGGCCAACCTACTCCGCGTCAAGTCTACTTCCCGCACCATTGTGATCATCCCGACCGGGCCGAAAAATTGCATCCCCTCCCCGTCCCATCTATAATTGTTTACTTGAGATGCACGCAGCGGAACGGCCGCACAGTTCACAGAGCATAACAAATTTTCCGAATTACTTTGCGCCGTCACTCTGCAAAAATTAATCGTTCCAACTAAACGGAGCACTGCCATGCTGAAGACCCATACCTGTGGCGAACTACGCGCCAGCGACGCCGGCAAATCGGTCACCCTGTCCGGCTGGGTCAATCGCCGCCGCGATCACGGCGGTCTGATTTTTCTGGATCTGCGCGACCGCTTTGGAATCACCCAGATCACAGTGTCCGATGACCCGGACCTCAATCTGCCGGACGCAACTAATCCCTCCAGCAATGGCACTAATGGCTCCGGCACTCTTGATGTCGCCTCCCAGGTTCGCAGCGAGTTCGTTGTCCAGGTCAGCGGCGCCGTGCAAAAACGGCCGCCGGGCTTCGAAAATCCGGAACTGGAGACTGGTGATATCGAAGTCATCGCTTCCGACCTCGAAATCCTGAGCGAGGCCCTCACCCCTCCTTTTGTCATCAGCGGCAGTCAGGGCGATGAGGTCGATGAGGCCGTGCGGTTGAAGTATCGCTACCTCGACCTGCGCCGCCCCAAGCTGGCCAGTAACTTGCGCCTGCGGCACGAGATCGTGCGCTTCATTCGCAACTTTTTCTACGATCGGGACTTTCTCGAAGTCGAAACCCCGATCCTGCTCAAAAGCACGCCGGAAGGCGCGCGCGATTTCGTCGTACCTAGCCGCATGAATCCTGGCAGGTTTTACGCGTTGCCCCAGTCCCCCCAGCAGATGAAGCAACTGCTGATGATCGCCGGCGTAGAGCGCTACTTTCAGATCGCGCGCTGCTTCCGTGATGAGGACCTGCGCGCCGACCGCCAGCCCGAGTTCACGCAGCTCGACCTGGAAATGAGCTTCGTCGAGGCCGCCGACGTGATGGCCCTCAACGAAGAAATGCTCATCAGCCTGTCGGCAGAAGTGAGCGACAAGCCTATCCAGCAAGTCCCCTTCCCAGTGCTGACCTACGACCAGGCAATGGCCAAGTACGGCATCGACCGCCCCGATATCCGTTTCGGGCTGGAGCTGTTTGAAGTAACTGATTTTGTGCGCAATAGCGGTTTCGGCGTCTTCAAAAACGCGGCTGCCGCGGGCGGTATCATCAAAGGTATTCGCTACCCGCAAGGCGCGAGTCTGAGCCGCAAAGATATCGACGGCCTGATCGAATACGTGAAACCTTATGGAGCGAAGGGGCTGGCCTGGATTGGCATTACCGGCGAAGCCGACGCCAATGGAAACTATCCGGCCGAGAGCCTGCGCAGCCCAATAACCAAATTCCTTAGCGAGGAAGAGATCGCCGCCATCGTTGCCGGCGCTGCCGCCGACCAGGGAGACCTGATTCTACTTGTAGCCGACGAACTTGAAGTGACCAATCCTGCGCTCGCCAACCTGCGCCTGGAGATCGGCGCACGCGCCAATCTTATCGATCCCAATCTCCTCGCCTTCTGCTGGGTGGTGGACTTCCCTCTGCTCGAATATGACAGCCAGGAAGATCGCTGGTCGGCTATCCATCATCCCTTTACCAGTGCCCGCGACGAGGACTGGAGTATCCTTGAACAACGCCCCGCCGATGTCAAAGCCAAAGCCTATGACGTCGTCCTCAACGGGTGGGAGATCGGCGGCGGCAGCATTCGCATCCACCGCAGCGAGCAGCAGATGCGAATGTTCCAGCGCCTGGGCCTGAGCGAGTCTGAAGTGGACGAACAATTCGGCCATATGCTCGAAGCCTTCCAGTATGGTGCCCCTCCCCACGGCGGGATCGCGATGGGAATCGAGCGCGTTGTCGCACTGTTTGCCGATGCCCAGAGTATTCGTGAGGTGATGGCCTTCCCCAAGACCTCCACCGGTGCCGACCTGCTGCTGGAGGCGCCCAGCCCAGTCGAGGATGATCAGCTGGCCGAACTGCACATCGCCGTTAGGGAGCAGGAAACAGATCCACAATAGGAGGACGCTCAGCCCGCTCGTGGAGAGGAGCCTATCTGCCTGGAGCAGTTCCTGCCCTCAGAATTTCGGCTCGTGAAAGCGGCTGTGCGTCAAGCGTGTTTCTTAGTCTCTATTGTAACTACTCAGCAGCAGTCTCAACGCATACCTGAACAAGGCAAGCAGAGGTGTTCTCTTCCCTCTCTTGCCTGTTTTTTTGGCGGTCGGCCGCAAGCGGCCTCCCTTATGCAAAGGCTGCGCCCCCGCAACGCCCCCCTCCAAAACCATCGCTCACCGACCTTACGCCCTCAGCGCAACCGTGAGGCTCCAGCAACCTGGCGGCTGCCAACCGGTGCCGCTCCCAGATTTCCTGAATAACGGCTGTGCAAAAAGGCTGGTCAAGACAGACTAATGATGCGGCTTGCAAACTGATTTTTCTGCCTGCGACTGGCTGGCAAACTACCAATATTCTTGTTTGGAATTCGATCCCGGATATGCTATAGTTTCCCTGCAGCCCTGCAATGCCCGTGATTGGCTAGTTTGAGGGCGAACCAACACCAGAAACAGGGGAGTTTGGCGAAGGTGCGCAGATGTGATAGCCCGCCCGTTGAGGGTTAGGGCAAGACGGAAGCGACCAGCCGGCGCCCACCTACGAACTTCGGTTCGTACCCACTGGATCACACGGCATTGCGGGGTCTCAAAAGCGTCCGGGGTCACCCGGACGCTTTTCTTTTATCCCTTCTGAAGCCTGTAACTGACAGGCATTTCCATTCGGCCCAAATGCAGCGATCGGACCAAGATCTTATGGAAGTCCAGCGCAACAATTCGACCCGTATCTATCCGGTGGACTTGCAGGCCCACAGCAACTGTTCAGACGGTACCGACACGCCGCAGGAGTTGGTCGACAAAGCGGCCGCGCTGGGCATCCGCGTACTGGCGGTGACTGACCACGACAGCGTACTCGGCCTAGCCGACGCCCAGGCCCACGGCGCCGCCTCAGGGGTGCACGTGCTCCCCGCCGTCGAGTTCAGTACCGCTCGCGACCGCGAAAACGACTTTCGAGACTTCGACATCTTGGGATATGGCATCGACCCAGCCAATGCAACCTTAGTCGCTACGCTGGAACGCCTCAAGGAAAGCCGCTTTGACCAGAAAACACGCCAGGTAGAGCGGCTTCAGAGCTATGGGCTGCACGTGCCGGTTGACGAAGTACTGGCGCTGGCAGGAGGCGTGCCGGGGCGTCCCCACATCGCCCAAATCGCTCTCAAATACAATCCGCACAAGTTCTCTTCCATTACCGACGTCTTCGAAAAGTACCTCGCGTCCGACGCCCAATACCCTACAAACGTGCCTCGTACCTTCATCCCGGGCGTTATCGACGCTATCGAACTGACACACGCCGCCGGCGGCAAGGCTGTTCTCGCACATCCCGGCATCTATCGGCGCATTCGCAGTCTCGAAGAATCGCTGTCTCGCCTCGCCGATGTGGGTCTCGACGGCCTTGAAATCCAATATCCCTATGCTGACGAGGGAAGGGACTCGACCGACAGGCCGATTTCCTGTTTTGCCGAGCTGGCGAAGCGCTTCGGCCTGTTCGCCACCGGCGGCAGCGACTACCACGGCGACCGCAAGCCAAATCGCCTCGGCGAAGCCGGTCTCGAATGGGAAGAATGGGAAAAGCTGCGGGACGAACAAGGATGGTAGCCGGCTACTCCCCCTCTGATCCAGGAGGCCCGCCGCAATCGCCGCGCCCGACCTGGCTGGAGATCGATCTGTCCGCCCTGGCAGGCAATGTAGCCTTCCTGAGGCAGCGCATAGGGCCAAGTCGGCTTCTGTACGCTGTCGTCAAAGCCAATGCCTATGGCCATGGCGCCGATCTGATCGCTCCTGCCGCTTTGGAAGCCGGCGTCGACCGGCTCGCCGTCGCCGCCGTGAACGAAGCGATTCCCCTGCGTCAGGCCGGCGTGCGTGCTCCAATTCTATTGCTTGGCTACACGCCGCCAGAACTTGCGGAAACTCTGCTGGAGTACAATCTCACCCCAACAATCTATGAAGTCTCCGCCGCCCTCGCATTCGCCGAGGCCGCCGCCCGCCTTGGCAGACCGCTGACCGTTCACGTCAAAGTGGACACCGGGATGCACCGCCTGGGGATCGATCCAGCCGAGGCGCCCGATCTATGTTCTCTGCTCTCCCGCAATGCCAGTCTTCACCTGGAGGGCATCTATACGCACTTCAGCACCGCCGATGAAGCTGACAAAGCGTACAGCCTTGACCAGCTCCATCGCTTCACCACACTGTTAGGTCGGCTGGCCCAGGCCGGATGCCGGCCGCCGATTGCACACGCCGCCAATTCCGCCGCCACTTTGGATCTGCCCCAGGCCCATCTGGACGCGGTGCGTTGCGGCATCCTTCTTTACGGCCTCTCACCCAGTGCCGAGGTGCCCGCGCCGAGCGAAATGCGACCGGTCCTCAGTTGGAAGGCGCGCATCGCTCAGGTACGCAACCTCACTGCCGGCGAACCGGTTTCCTACGGCAACGCCTGGCGTGCCCCCGGTCCGTGTACGGTTGCGGTTGTGCCGGTCGGTTACGCTGACGGCTTTCCTCGCAGTCCCAGGACTTGGCAGCGTCTTCTCATCCGCGGCCGTGAAGCTCCGGTGGTTGGCCGCATCTGCATGGATCATGCCTTCCTTGACGTGACCGAGATCGTGGCCTCCGGAACTTCTGTTTCACGCGACGACGAGGTCGTTCTGATCGGCAACCAGCAGGATGCTAGCATTTCCGCGGAGGAGGCTGCCGAGCGGCTGGAGACGAACAACTACGAAGTAACCAGCCAGCTAATGGCGCGGCTGCCGCGCATAGCAACTGAAGCCTAGGCCCCTATTGGCCTTCAGGGCGCGAACGGACACGGGAAATGGCTGAAACGAAACGAGCCATAAAGGCCAGAGCCAGGAAGATCTACGAGTTGCTCCTGGAAGAATATGGTATTCCTGAATGGCGGCCCTCCCGCTCAGGTTTCGAGCAGCTCATCCATACGATCCTCAGCGCCAATACCAACGACAACAATTCGGCCAGGGCGTTCGAAACGCTCAAACAGCGCTTCGCCGGCGACTGGGACGCAGTGCGCACCGCGCCTCTGGAAGAGGTCAAAGACGCCATTCGCGTTGCCGGGATGTATAACCAGAAGGCGCCCCACATCGTCGAGACGCTGGAGATTCTAATGCGGGAGGAGGGTGACTACAGTCTGGAACACGTCCGCGAAATGGAGCCTGAGGCCGCGCGGTCCTACTTGCAGCGCTTCCCCGGCGTAGGCCACAAGACCGCCAGCATCGTGCTTCTGTTCAGCTACGGTATGGCAGCCTTTCCGGTCGACACCCACGTTCAGCGCCAGACGCAACGTCTGGGCATCAGCGGCCTGGGGGCTTCCGCCGAGAAGGTCAAAGACGTCTGGGAGGAATCGCTGCCAGGGCAAACCTATTTTGCCCTGCACGTCAACCTCATCCGGCACGGGCGTGAAGTGTGCCGGGCACGCACCCCGCGCTGCACACATTGCGTTCTGCAGAGTGAATGTGACTACGTGGCGCGGCTTGGCGCCTGGGCGGATAGCCACCCCTGACCAAGGCCGGAGTACGCGAAAAAGCCGCCCGTGTTAACTTCAGGCGGCTTGTCGATGGGCGATCGTCATCAGCGGCCCTGACTGGCGCATTGACGATTTCCCTGCTGGTCTAGGCAGTCAGTTATGCCGCAACAGATTTGGAGTGCTGGAGCATTAATCTCTTTTTGCGCCGCGCCGCATTATTGGCATGGATTGCGCCGCGCTGGGCAGCCTTGTCCAACGCCACGGCCGCATCTCGCACCGCCGCGTGCGCTCCGGGATCCCTATCCTCAATGAGCACGCGTGCCCTTTTTACAGCGGTGCGGGCTGCACTGCGATATCCTCGATTACGATCACGACGACGCTCGTCCTGGCCTATACGCTTAGCGGCTGACCTGATATTCGGCATTTAATTCTCCACTGCGGCCACATCAGCCGCATTTCTGATACTCGCTCAATTGAAACTTTATGGCGCCATTATAGCAAGCAAATGTGGTCGGAGTCAATCTTGACTAGTGCTGCAGCGCGTATTCCGCCTCTCGTTGGGGCCGGCTACCGCGGCAACCACACCTGATTTCACACCCGAAATGTGGCGCGTTTCCCACACTTGCGATACAGTAGGCGCGAAACCGATTTGCATTTAATACATTAATTCGAGGTCCCCAATGAAGATATCCAAAGTAACGCCGATGGTGTTGGGCACTGAATGGCGCAACCTGACCATCGTCAAAGTCGAGACCGATGACGGACTGGTCGGTGTAGGGGAGTGCCGCGCCCTCAACCGCACTGACGGTGTCCTCGGCTACTTGAGCGAAGCCGCGCCCCGCTACATTCTCGGCGAAGATCCATTCAATGTCGAGGCTCTCGTCGCCCGCATGTTCCGGGAGGACTTTGGACGCGCTGGCGAAATCACTCAGACCGTCACCGCCCTCCTCGAAGTTGCCTGTTGGGACATTATCGGTAAGGCGCTCAACCAGCCAGTTTACAAACTGCTGGGCGGGGCAGTACGGCACCAGATTAAGGGATACGCCAACGGCTGGTATACAGGGGAACGGACGCCGGATGAGTTTCACGCCGCCGCCAAAAAAGTATTGGCCAAAGGGTATAAGGCACTCAAGTTCGATCCATTCGGCGCCGGTTTTTATGAGATGGAGCGAGCCGAAAAGAACTATGTCATTGGCCTGGTCGAAGCTGTTCGCGACGCGGTTGGCCCCGACACAGAAATAATGATCGAGATGCACGGCCGCTTCAACCCAGCCACCGCTGTCGAGTTCGCCCGCGAGCTGGCCCCCTTCAAACCCTCCTGGCTGGAGGAACCGGTGCCGCCCGAAAACCTGGCCGCGCAGAAGAAAGCAGCCGACGCAATCGCGCCCTTAGGCATCCCCGTCGCCACCGGCGAGCGGCTGCACACCATGTATGAGTACCGCGAACTGTTCGAACTCCAGGCCTGCGATATCATCCAGCCCGATATCACGCACTTCGGCGGCATTCTCAATACCAAGAAGCTGGCTGCCTGGGCCGAAGCCTACTACATGCTCATCGCGCCTCACAACGTGGGCGGCACCATCTCGACCGCAGCCGCACTGCATCTGGCAGCCTGCACGCCCAACTTCAAAATCCAGGAGCATTTCAACGACTTCTCCGAAGCCTACGTGAAGAAGGCTGCACCGGGCAATCCTGAAATCGAAGACGGCTACTTCGCCCTGCCGTCCGGGCCCGGCCTGGGAGTCACGCTCGACGAAGACGTTGTCGCTGCCAATCCCCGCCGCCGCGTTCACTTCAACCTCTTCGCTGAGGACTGGCATCGCCGTTCGGCCGAGGTCGACTGATACAGAAAATATAGTGGAGAAAGGGAGAGCCGAAATCCCTCTCTCAATAAGAAATACCTTACACCTCACGAAACCGATGGGAGCTTTCTAAGCAATGTCTCTGCAACCGTTACTGATTAATGGTGAATTTCGCTCTGCCGCCAATCCGACCGGCAGTTACCAGTCTACCAATCCCATGACCGGCGAAAAGCTGCCATGGTCCTTTCCCTACTCCGAATGGGATGACATTGAAGCAGTGCTGCAAGCAACAGCCGACGCAGTCTCCGAGTTGCGCAGCGCCCCCCGCCAGCTGTTGGCCGACTTTCTCGACACCTACGCCGCCCGCATCGAAGCAAGAGCCGATGCCCTGGTCGAAGCGGCCCATCTTGAGACAGGACTGCCAGCGCCCACTCGCCTGAATGCAATCGAGCTCCCTCGCACGACCGACCAACTGCGCCAGGCCGCCGCCGCCGTACGCGATCGCTCGTGGACGCAGGCTACGATCGACACCGCGGCCGGCATTCGTTCTCACTACGGCCCGCTGCCCGGAGCCGTTGTTGTGTTTGGGCCGAACAACTTCCCCTTTGCCTTTAATGGCGCCTCCGGCGGAGATTTCGCCGCGGCCATCGCCGCCGGCAGCCCGGTGATCGCCAAGGCGCACTCCAGCCATTCCCGCACCAGCCAGCTGCTGGCTGAAGCTGCGCTGGAGGCCATCAACAAGACAGGGGCGCCCAAGGGCTTGGTGCAGCTAATCTATCGCTTCAAGCCTGAATACGGGTACGATCTGGTCGCCGATCCCCGTGTAGCCGCCGTCGGGTTCACCGGCAGCCGCGAGGGCGGCATGAGGCTGAAAGAGGTCGCCGACAGGCACGGCAAGCCGATTTACCTGGAGATGTCCAGTATCAACCCGATTTTGTTGCTGCCCGGAGCCATTTCGGAACGAGCGCAAGCCATCGCAGAGGATTTCTTCACCTCCTGCACGATGGGAACGGGCCAGTTCTGTACCAATCCAGGCCTTGTAATGACGATAGCTGGAGATGAAGCTGAAGAGTTCGTGGCCCAGGCAGCCGCCCTCTTTAACGACGGCGCGGCCGGCGTCCTGCTCAATCGGGGCGTCTCCGAGGGCATGGACGAATCGATCCGGATTCTGACCAGCAATGGTGCGAAGGTGGTCGCAGGCGGAGCAGCCGCGGATGCGGCCGGCTACTGCTACCAGAATACACTGTTGACGGTATCCGGAACCGAGTTTCTCGCCAATCCGCATGCCATGCAGACCGAGGCATTCGGTCCTTCCTCCCTGGTCGTAATGGCGCAGGACGCCGACCAGATGGAGCAGATTATCCAATGCTTCGAAGGCAATCTGACCGGCTGCCTCTATACCGACAGCGCCGGCTCAGATGACGAACTGTACGACCGTCTGGCGCCCCAGTTACGCGTCAAAGTCGGGCGGCTGTTGAACGACAAGATGCCCACCGGCGTTGCAGTCACCGCCGCCATGAACCACGGCGGTCCCTTCCCGGCTACCGGTCACCCCGGCTTCACATCAGTCGGCATTCCGGCCAGCATCCGCCGCTTCGCCGCTCTATACAGCTACGACAATGTGCGCCAACACCGACTTCCACCCGAGCTGAAAGACATTAACCCGACCGGTGACATGTGGCGGCTGGTGGATCAGCAGTGGACGCAGGCCGAAATCAACGCATAATTCCGGCAAGAGGCCGACCAGTGCGGTTCGATACTATGCACTCACAGACGGGCACGGGCCCCCTATAACCCATAGGCCTCCTTTGCCAGTCCGTAGGCCAGCGCGTGGGCCATGGCGAAGGCGTCTTCATCATCAATTTGTCCCTCGACCAGCAGACCGGCAAGCCAGTCGCAGGCAACCCGTCGCCACAGCTCATGGCGGGTAGGGATCGAAGCGAATGCCCGAGTGTCGTCATTGAAGCCGACCGTATTATAGATGCCGGCCGTTTCCATCACCTGTGCGAAGAAATTCCGCATCCCGTTGATGCTGTCGTAAAACCACCAGGGCGGACCGATGCGCAGAATTGGATAGTGGCCGGCCAGCGGGGCAAGCTCCCTGGCGCTGGTGGATTCATCCAGCGTGAACAGAATAAGGCGCAATGATCGATGGGAACCGAATCGGTCCAGCAGTGGTTTCAGGTTGCGCGTGAAATCGAGCGCATGGGGAATGTCTGCGCCCTTGTCGGCGCCGAATCGCCGGAACACCTCGGCGTTGTGGTTGCGGATCGAGCCGGGATGGAGCTGCATGACCAGCCCATCCTCGCTGCTCATACGGGCCATCTCGACCAGCATATGCGCGGTGAAGCGCCGCGCGTCAGCGGCAGAGGCCTTGCCCGCCAGGCCCCGTTGAAAGATAGCGTCGGCTTCGCTGGGCGATAGCACCTCAGTGAAAGGCGTCTCGGCCGCATGATCGGTGGCAGTCGCGCCCATCTCTCTGAAGAAGTCGCGACGTGATTCCAGCGCGGAAATATAGGCGGAGTAATCGCTGATGTCGATACCGGAGACGGCGCACAATAGGTCGATCTGCTCCTTCCAAGCCGGCTGATCGATCCCGTTCACGACCTTGTCGGGACGGAATGTCGGGTATATGCGCCCGCTCCAATCCGAATCTCGGATCGCCTGGTGATGTTCGAGTGTATCGGTGGCCGCGTCGGTCGTAGTCAGGGCCTCTACCCGAAACTGTTCGTAGAGCTTGCGGGGCGTGAAATCAGGAGCGGCCAGCCGTTCCGCTATCCTGTCGTAAACTGTCTGGGCGTTCGACGGTGTCAGCTTATCGGTTATTCCAAAAAGATCGTGAAGCTCATCCCGCAGCCACAATCCTGTGGGCGTACCTTGAAACAGATGATAGTGTTCGGCAAAGGTCTGCCAGATTTTGCGGTGATCCGATTCGACCGCGCTGGCATCCTCTCCTTCATTCACCGCCAGGCCCTGGGCTTCAAGCGAAACGCCTTGCGAGTAGAGCATCCGAAAGACATAATGATCAGGGATCAGGAATAGCTCTGCAGGAGATTCGAAATGGTATGTGGCGTCAGCGAACAGCACCGGATCAACGTGACCGTGCGGACAGATCAGCGGAAGGTCAGCCACACTTTCGAACAAGGCGCGGGCTACTGCCCGCTGTGCACTGTTGCCGCTGAAATATCGATCGGCTCGCTCAGGCATAAATTGGCGTAGAGACGAGTTCACAGAAGGTTCCTTTCGCGCGTTTGGAGTAGTTGCCGCCTGGTTGAACTGACGACAGACAGTATGAAAATCGTATTTCCAGAATTGACTTTCCACTGATTATAGCTGAATTGAACCGCAAACGGCGAGGAGAGAGCGATGCAAAGAAATGGCATCCCGCTACTCGCGACTAACAGTCAGGAGATGGCCATGAGCGTATGGGAGCAGTATTCATTAGCAGGGAAGGTCGCCGTCGTCACCGGCGCCACAGGTGTCCTCGGTGGCGCCATGGCCCATGGACTGGCCGCCGCCGGCGCACGTGTAGCAATCCTGGGACGGCGGGAAGCCAGGGCCAGTGAAGTAGCCGAGGAGATCACCGCCGCCGGTAATGAGGCCCTCCCCCTGCCAGCCGATGTCCTGGACGAAGACAGCTTGCAGTCCGCCCGTCAGAAGCTACTCGACACCTGGGGTAGAGTGGACATATTGATCAACTCCGCCGGCGGCAACCGTCCTGACGCAACAGTTTTCGGCGATCTAACCTTCTTCAATGTCCCGCGCGCCGCGCTCGAAGGCGTCGTCGGCCTCAACTTCACCGGGACAGTCCTGCCTATTCAAATCTTCGGCGAATCGATGGCCGAGCAGGGCAAAGGCTCGATTATCAACATCTCCTCGATGGCCGCCCAAAAAGTGCTCACCCGCGTCATGGGCTATTCTGCAGCCAAGGCCGCCGTCGACAACCTGACTCGCTGGCTGGCCGTGGACCTAGCCCAGAAGCACGGGGCAGGTATGAGAGTAAACGCCATTGCGCCCGGCTTCTTCATTGGCGAGCAAAACCGTGCATTACTGATCGACGTGAACGCCGCAACAGACGGGCAGGATCCGCCTCCTCTGACTGAACGCGGCCAGCAAATTGTCGATCATACGCCCATGGGACGGTTCGGCGAGCCCGATGAACTGGTTGGCGCCGCAGTTTGGCTTGCCAGCGACGCTTCCCGCTTCGTCACCGGCATTGTTGTACCGGTAGATGGGGGATTCTCCGCTTCCAGCGGCATTTGATGCACAGAAGACTGTTACACTGCTAGCGGCTGGGACGCACTACCAACCACATCCCGTCCATCCTTCTTTCAATACTATTTTTTTGCCCGGCCCGTTGAACGACTGTATATTGATTTCACTGTGAATTAAACTAGCTGATAGCAAAAGATCCATTTCTTATCATAAGAAAAAAAAGGGCGAGACGTCCGACAGTCCAAGGAGTACAAATGAGCGATACCGAATCCACTACGCCGGGCACGGACTTCATTCGCGAGGCGATCGCGGACGACATCGCCAACGACCGCTTTGACGGCCGTTTTCAAACCCGCTTCCCGCCAGAGCCCAACGGCTATCTTCACATTGGGCATGCCAAGGCTATCGGACTGAATTTCGAGGTGGCCGCGGAGTTCGACGGCCACTGCAATCTGCGCTTCGACGACACCAACCCTCTCAAAGAAGAGCAGGAGTTTGTGGAGGCGCAGTTGAAGGATATCCGGTGGCTGGGCTACGAGCCGGCAAGCGTCCTCTACGCTTCCGACTACTTCGGCCAGCTGTATGAGTGGGCCTTGCAATTGATCGAAGCTGGCCGCGCCTACGTTGACGATCTGAGCCAGGAAGAGATGCGAGCCCACCGCGGCACCTTAACCGAACCGGGCATGAATAGCCCATATCGCGATCGGTCTGTCTCCAAAAACGTAGATCTGTTCAAACGCATGAAGGCGGGCGAATTTCCCGATGGCGCGAGAGTCTTGAGGGCCAAGATCGATATGACTTCGCCCAACATCAATTTGCGCGACCCTGTGTTGTACCGCATTCGCCATGCAGAGCACCAACGCACCGGCGACGCATGGTGTATATACCCAATGTACGACTGGGCCCACGGCCAGTCCGACTCGATCGAAGGGGTTACCCATTCCCTTTGCTCATTGGAATACCTGAATCACCGCCCCTTGTACGACTGGTACCTGGACGCGCTGGGAGTATACCATCCTCGCCAAATTGAGTTCGCCAAATTAGAGTTAACTTACACGGTGACCAGCAAGAGGCGCCTAATGCGTCTTGTCGAAGAAGGCTACGTTAACGGTTGGGATGACCCCCGCATGCCCACGCTCGCCGGCCAGCGGCGAAGGGGCGTGCCGGCCAAGGCGCTGCGAGATCTCTGTCAACACGTCGGCGTCGCCCGCACCAACAGCACCGTCGAGATCGAACTGGTGGAGCATTTCATCCGCCAGGAGTTGAACCTCACCGCCAATCGCGTGATGGGTGTACTCGATCCCTTGCCTGTCGTGATTACGAACTTTCCCGAAGGCGAGACCGAATGGCTGGATGCAGTAAACAACCCTGAGGACGAAAGCGCGGGCAGCCGTCCCGTCCCCTTCAGCCGTAATCTGTATATCGAAAGGGACGATTTCATGGAGGACCCGCCGCGCAAGTTCTTTCGCATGGCGCCCGGCCGTGAGGTGCGACTGCGATGGGGATTCTTCGTCCGCTGCGAAGAAGTCATCAAGAATGACCAAGGGGAAGTCGTCGCACTGCACTGCACATACGACCCGGAAACAAAAGGCGGTTACGCGCCGGACGGCCGCAAAGTACGCGGCACCATCCACTGGGTTAGCGCCGATCACGCAGTACCAGCCGAAGTGCGCCTCTACGATCGTCTGTTCAGTGCGGAGGATCCCTACGACGTGCCGGAAGGCGAAGACTTCATCACCAGCCTGTCACCCAATTCGCTAACCGTGTCAGACAGCGTGCAACTGGAGCCGAGCGTCCAAGACCTGGCTGCCGGTCAGACCGTCCAATTCGAGCGCAAAGGCTACTTCTGCTTGGATCCCGATAGTTCCGGCGACCGGCTCATCTTCAACCGCACAATTACATTGCGCGATTCATGGGCGAGAAAGCAGTCAAATTCCCAACGCATGGGTCAAGGCCGGGAACAACGTGAACCTCGGTCGAAAGGAAGACTTTAGGTACGGCTAAAATGCGGGTTTACAATGTAAACGCACTCTAGCCGATACCCGTTATAGAAGCCGTGCTCCCACTTCCTCTGCAGCAGCCTTGACTTCTGCGACCACCTCTCGAAGGAATTGGTTGCGGTCCGGTGAAGGAGTGACATCCGGGATCGGCGCGGCTCGTTGGTAGATATTGTTGCCAATGACATCTGCTCGTACAAAGGTGGAACCTCGCCCAGACATATAGTAGGCGCGCTCCCAGTCGTTGCTACGCTCCTGCCACACACGACGGCTCGACAGATCGCTGATGCGATTGGTAAGGCAATTAGCGAGTGAGTCATACATACTCTGACATTCTTCATCTGAAGGAATAGGGCCATCCCAACGCAATGGATTCTGGATGAATGTGTAAATCTGCTCCGTCAACTCCGTCAAGAGGTCGGCGACCGGCTTGAGTGAATCGTATTCGTTCTTGTTCATCGTAGCGAGTCGACGATTTAGTGCTTTAACACGTGCCCAGTGTTCCTTCCTGACTTCCGGGTTTACTGCGAGACCTAGCTTGGATCGCCATGTCTCATGAAAGGCCTTGGCCGCGCTATGAATCGCAAGAGGGAGATTGATGCTGTCGTAAACTGGAGTAGCCTTAGCAGGCTGCGGCCTTTCTATGACTTGATCGATGGCAATGAGAAGCTTTCGAATCTGACTGATTGTTCGTTTCCCGGTCCTGGTATTCTCCTCAAGAGGATTCTGTAGATCGGCAAGAAAGAAACGTGCTTCATCTATCCGCCTTCGCAGAAATCGTTCCGCATTTGGGCCGAGATCCTGACCGAACGCGGTGAGAACATTTTCTGCAGAGTCCAGTACGTATTGGGCCTTTTGACTGGCGTTGGTAAGGTTATCTCCTTTGACTTCATCGAAGTGTGTAAAAGCTACGATTAGCTTGCGTACGTTGCCGGTTGTCACGATGTGGCGCATGGCTGCGAAAGGCGCTGCCTGCATCGGCTGTGTTGCATTGTCTACTAGAATTACCGCGTCTACTTCTTGAATGCGTTGGCTCACACCCGTAGAAACTGAGGATGCTGATTTCGGCGTGTGTCCTAGACCCTCTCCGTCGAACAACACGAGCTTGGGAGCGTCTCCGTCCTCCCACGCTGGTGAAAAAGGACCTGTCACGCGAACACCGTTCACTAGCGGCGTAAGGAGACGACCGTAAAGAGGAGCATAATTGCTTGAGAACTGCGAGACCGATTTCATGAAATCGCTACGCTTCTCAACTGGCCATTCACCCTTCCAGGAGAGAGGCCACCCCTGTCGAGTCTTTATCACCGTACCTGGAGGGAGCAGTTCGAATCGTTTCTCTATTTCGTCCATCAGAGCGTCTGCGATCTTGTGGAAGGATTCGTCATTCGACAAAAGTGTGTCCAGCTCTTCTTCGAAGATTTCTTCGACGACGCGTCTATCCACCTCGTCACTCGCGTCAAGGTCGGATTGTAGCTTCTTTTCGATCCGCAGCGCCAAATCTCGCAGTTGCTTCACTGCCCATGACAGCAACTCATTGGTTGCGACCAAGTCGATTGAACCGAACTCTTCGTCTGAGGAATGGCCAAATACCTCTTCAGCTTCTTCTTCGTCATCTTCGAAGTCCGCTATACTCGTAGTCGCCTCCGGGCCATTCCCAAGGACATAATTGAAACGGAAGCGCTGGTTGACGTGTACCAAGAGGCGGTGAAGAACTGTAGCTTCATCGGCATCTTTAGCCGCCGCGAGTACTGCCGCGGAGATACATTCGTTCAAGTACTCGCGCGTCTCGCTACTCGAAACAAAAGTCACCACCGCTCGCCAAGGGCCATTATCAAAGATGATTTCGGTGTCGTGGATTGTGGTCTTTGCAGTAGACGTTGACGGGAATCGCTCTACCGACGGGTCCGTCCCGATAAGCTGCCTGACGAGGGTTGTCTTCCCGGCGCCAGTCGTGCCGAGAAACAATACGTGCCGATAGCCTTCGGGATCCTGCGGGGGCAACGGAAAAGCCTCGTCGCGCAGAGCAGCGAAGTCAAATTGCTCAGGCTCCATCTGGTCAAAGAAAATGTCGACGACTCTACCATCGAACCGTCGCACAGCCTCTGCACGACTTTCCAGTATGTGATATCGTGGGTCTCCAAGCAAAGTGTTCAATTGATCTTGAAGTTGCTTGGCCTCCGCCTTGTCCCGAGTGCCCAGGCCGCGTCGTACCCTCAGCCCCGAATTTCCCGTTGATTCGTTCCTCCTGGTAGGATGTCGAAAAATCACTGAGTATCCTAACCTTCCTTGAGATTGGCTCAAACTCGCTTTATAGGTGCGCTGTTTCATGATCTCTCCGTTGTTCCGTTGTTGTACCGAACCTCAGTTTACCCTATTTCGCGCCTACTGTCAATAGGCTTGGAACAACATTGGAACAACTGCCGAATTGCCTCGGCTTCATCGCCGTTTTCGCGCTACCTTTTTTTTGGAGAAGCTGAACGAGATGAGGCTCTGTTTGGGCTCTCCTTTCGCCAGTCAACGGCGCTTTGCCGGCAGCGGCACCAATATGTGACCTTCCTCCAGCGAGCCGTAGCGCTTTGCCACTCTCGGCCCGTGCCGCCACAGGTACGATGCAATGTAGGCGCAGGTCACCGCGTCAAGCGTATCCTCGTAAGCCTGCAAGGCAGCCCCGCGCATGCCGGTCACATCGATTCCAGTGAGTAGCTTTTTAGTCCTGCGCAGCGGCGGATCGGCCTTGCGCAACCCCCGCAACAGAGATTGGTAACGATCAAATTCCGGCCACCGCTCCTCATAAGAACGCCCGCGCCCGCGCTTGTATCGGAGGATGCTGTCCAGGTTAAACAGGCTGACCAAGGCCGGATGAGGATAGACCTCGCAAACCAGCCGCGCCTTCGTCCGCCGCGGAATTACATCGGACGCATGAAACTTGAAACGCTCCGAAAGAGCAGAGGTCAATGCTTCCCCGCGCACTACCCCGTCGCGGGCAAGCAGCCGCCGGTTGGCAGGATACGCGCCGGCGTGAAATCGCTGCCAATCTGCCGACAGCGCGCGGTCACACGGCCTTATGCCCGTCTCGTTGGGTACTCGCAGCGGCGCGTCAACCGCAACAATCGACCCATTGCGCCGCGAAAGATTGGCGCCAACAAAGTCAACGACCTCCGACAACCTGCCCAGACCGCCCTTATAAGCAACCAACCGCCCATTTCGGATCACTGCAACGCCTGATGGGTTGCGGTCGCTCCAGGCCAGATCGATCCCAATAAAGGAGGGCTTTCCCCGCTTCTTTGCCATAGAGGACCTCCTCAAACTGTGCTGCCACTTCCTTCCTTAGCGGTAAAGCAACAAAAATCTCTCGTCGTGAGGACTTGACTGAATTAAGACCAGCCAATTCCCCGGGCCAGCTCGCGATTGAGTATCTCTACCCGTCGAGACGCAGGCAGACCTTGTCTACTGTCACCTCATCCAGGTACGCCTCGTCGATAAGCGCGCCGTGTCCCGGCCCCTTTGGCACAGTCAGCGTACTGTTGCTGTTGAGCGAGAAGGGATTGGTGACAATGTCCCGTTCAAAATAACGATCGTTGGCGCTGATGTCCCCCGGTAACGTGAAGTTGGGCAGGCTTGCCAACGCAACGCTGATGGCCCGTCCAATCCCAGTCTCCAGCATCCCACCGTGCCATACCGGAATATCCGCGGCCTGACACATATCATGGACCGCGACCGAATCGGCCAGCCCGCCGATTCGGGATGGCTTGATGTTTATTACCCCGCAAGCGTTCAATTCCAGGGCCCAGCGGGCGTGATCCGTAGAAACGATACTCTCGTCGAGGCAGACTGGCGTTTCGATCAACTTGGCCAACTTCGCATGACCAAAAATGTCGTCGTGGTCGAGCGGCTGTTCGTTCAGCAACAGGTCGAACTGGTCCAGCTGTCGCAGATGGTCGGCGTCTTCCAAGTGGTAGATACTGTTGCCATCCACCTGCAGCAACAGGTCCGGCCAGCGCTCACGCACCGCCTGCGTCGGCTCGACATCCCATCCAGGCTTGATCTTCAGCTTGACACGCTGGTAGCCGTCCTCCAGGTATCCTTCCACCGTCCCAAGCAGGGCCTCAGTGTCTGCTTGGATTGGGACGCTCACACCCACAGCCACCTCCTCCCGCGTGCCGCCCAGGAGGTTGGCAAGAGAAACATTCTGCGCACGCGCAAACAGGTCCCATACCGCGAACTCCAACCCGGCCTTGGCCATGCGGTTGGCGCGCACCCTCTTGAAGACCCCGCGCACATCCTCAGGCGCGGAGAGTTCTGCCTCCAGCAGCATCGGCCCCAGAAACTCCTTCTGCACGATCAGTGCCGTATGGAACGTCTCCTCGTTGTACCAGGGACCATCGCTGACCGGCGATTCGCCCCAGCCCGTTACACCGTCAGCGTCCACGCGCACAATGACTGCATCGCTTCCGTCGTGCCGCCATCCACTGGTCTCAAAAGGGCGTACGTACGGCATATGTATTCGCCGGAGTTCGATTCGCTCGATTTTCATTTCTGCTTTCCTGTATTTGCACTCCGCCGATTGTACAATAGTAGATCGGAGAAAGCCGCGTGGTCTTGCTGAAGTTTGTCGGCAACGAAGCGATTCCACTTCGCCAATGGTTACGGAAGGGAATGCACCATCTGCCTTGCCATGCTGGAAGAAGGATCAAGGCCGCCAATGTAAGACACGACGTTCGAACGGGGCGCGCTGATGAAGGGGAATGTACCTGCAGTCACGAATCTTCCTCGCCCTGGTAAGAGGGGACCAGCGAGAATCGCGAGTATCGAGGTGGCCCGCCCGTCCTGTATCATCTGAAACCTTCGCGTAGTCAACCGAAGGCCGGAAACGTACAGGCGGGCCACCTACTTTGGGTCGTCCAAAGGAACAGTTGCCTAGGCGGCGTATACACAGTCCACTTGGCGCTTGCTTGCTGCAGATTCCAGAATTGCGTCGCAGATTACAGAGTTACGATAACCATCGACGAAATCCGCACCGATGGGAGACACCGCGCCATCGTTGACAATGCAGTCCAACAAATGGGTAATCTCATGCACAAAGGTATGTTCCCAGCCGATGATATGACCTTGGGGCCACCAGTTTTCCCACCATGGATGGGACGGTTCCGAAACTAGCACGTTGCGGAACCCCTGGGCTTCTTCGGGCTCGTCGCCAACCCAGAAAATCTCCAACTCGTTCAGCCGTTCCAGATTGAAGACAATGCTGGCCTTCTCCGCGTTAATTTCAAGGCGCTGGCCGTTCTTGCGGCCGGCGGCAAAGCGGCTGGCCTCCACCGTGCCTATCGCGCCGTTATCAAACTCCAGCAGCGCTGTGAATGCGTCGTCTACATCCACTTTACCCATCGTGCCGTCGTCCCACGGCCGTTCCTCGATAAACGTGCGAGTCATTCCCGAGACACTATTGACCTCGCCTACCAGATAGCGGGCTAGATCGATAATGTGCGCCCCCAGATCTCCTAGCGCGCCGCTTCCCGCTGCCGACTTCTGCAGCCGCCAAATCATCGGCAGATTGTAATGGGCCATCACCCATTCCTGCAGATAAACCGCCCGAAAGTGATAAATCTTCCCTAGCAGGCCGGAATCCACCAGTTTACGAATCTGGCGAATCGCCGGCACAAAGCGATAGTTGAAGGCCACCATGTTCTTTACCCCTGCCTTCTGCACCGCTTCCAGCATCATCAGTGATTCATCCGCTGTGCGTGCCAGCGGCTTCTCGCACAGAATGTGCTTGCCACTCTCGGCCGCGAGGATGCACGGATCGGCATGGGTATCATTCGGCCCGCCGTTGTCGAAAAGCTGGATGTCATCGTTATCCAGCATCGCTCGCCAGTCGGTATAGTAACCTTCGTAACCGTACCGTCTGGCAGCCTCCGCCACAGCCTGCTCATCGCGTCCTGCGATTCCTACCAGCCGCGGTATGGCCGGCGGCGGGTACATCATATGGGCGATATTCAACATCGCGTGGCTGTGAGCCTTGCCCATGAAAGCATAGCCCAGCATCCCGATACCGATTTCTGGGGCGTCGCCTTCGGCCCGGGCCCCAGCCATCGAAGTGAATCCGGATCCTTCACTCATAATTCAGTCCCTCTTATTGTCTTGGTTTCTGGCATGATATGGTCCACCGCCGGCGGGCGCGATGCCCGATCCCGATCAACTGCCTTCTATTCGGCAAATGCCGCGTCAAAGGCAATGTCAGACGGCGCGAAATCGATCTGGCGCGTGTAGGCACACGACTCGGTTGCGCCGTGTTCGCGGTCCATGCCCGCGTCCTCCCATTCAATCGAAAGGGGGCCGTTATAGCCAATATCGTTCAGCGCCCGCATTATCGATTCGAAATCAATCCGGCCGCGGCCGACTGAGCGAAAATCCCAGTAGCGCCGGTGGTCGCCAAATTCGGCATGACCGCCAAAGACACCGGCCTCTTGGCCTGCGTCCGACCAGCCCACGTCCTTCATATGAACATGAAAAATCCGATCGGCGAATTTGCGGATGAACGCAACGTAATCCACCCCCTGGTAGCCGAAATGACTGGGGTCGTAATTAAAACCGAAAGCCTCGTGGCCATCGAGGGCGTCTATTGCATTTTGAGCGCTAAAGATGTCGAAAGCAATCTCTGTTGGGTGCACCTCTAAGCCGAACTTCACTCCATTGTCGCTGAAAACATCCAGAATGGGAGTCCACAACTCCGCAAAGAGCGCCAAGCCCTTTTCCAGGAAATCGGGCGGGTTTGGCGGAAAGGAATAGACCATATTCCAAATCGGCGAACCGGTGAAACCGGGCACAACCTTCACACCGAATTTAGCCGCCGCGCGCGCAGTATTTTTC
Organism: Caldilineaceae bacterium; assembly: GCA_965116395.1. Lineage (GTDB taxonomy): Bacteria > Chloroflexota > Anaerolineae > Caldilineales > Caldilineaceae > Bin5. Next base: position 190,025 of record OZ220684.1, on the reverse strand, counting down.
ATCTCCTCCGCTGCGCGGGCGCGCACTCCATCTTCCGTGCCGTCGCCCCAAATACGCGGATCCAGAATGCTTTCGTGGCGCTCGTCGATGCGGTCTGCAACGGCCTGGCCGACCAAATGATTGCTGATCGCAAAACACTGCAGTCCGTGCTTGTTCAAGGTGTCCCAGCGTCCCTGTACATAGCTGTCATCTTCCAGGGCCTTGCCAACCTCAAAATGGTCGCCCCAGCAGGCAAGCTCCAGACCATCATACCCGAATGATTTGGCCTTCTCACAGATGGTTTCGAAGGGCAGATCCGCCCACTGACCTGTGAAGAGCGTTACTGGTCGCGGCATGAATTCCTCCTTGACGTTGTTGAAATGGTTGAATTTTCCAGTTGGGAGATTTGGTTCTACCAATCGCATCACGAACGTGGCAATTTCGCAACACGACGTAGTATTACGGGATTTCTCTATCGCGTTTCTGCTTCACGACTTGGGGGCTGCGTTTACGCCATTCACTCTCGAAATACACTTCTTTCCGGCTTGCCCGCCGCACCGGGGGGAGGGCGGAGCCGAAAACATGAAAATGCCGCATACCCAGCCGTCAAAGATTTGCCTACTATACAACCATCGTTCTGAAATGGCAATCCAGACCGGGCCCCCAAAGCACCCAATTTTTCTGGAAGTAATCTGTCGCCAGATCCAGGATAATCCAGACATGCTGAACGACAGGGCCAAGGATGAAAGGCGGGTCTAGTTGCCGCATGACCATCCACAGAGTTTGCCAAGGCTACAACCCGAATGCACATCAGAAAGGGCTGGGATCGGCAGATCAAACCCTTTGGCTATCGCGGGGCCCTGCTTTCTCTCGAAAAACCGTGGGGTGACAATGGCTAACGAAAAGCCCGTGCAAATTTAACCGTCGCCGCCGGACCAGATGAAGCTACGTACTTCGCCAGGAGAGCTGGCTCCTTCGATGCTGCGCTCTCCTTCCGGGCCCGTCAGCACACGCACGACTGAAGTCTGCCATCTGTAGGTGACGTCCCGATCAGGTGGCGGCGCCCACTGGCTCAGTAGGCGATAGCTGGTCGCCTTTGTCCAAACAGGGGGCGGCAATTCAAATAGCCCCTCCAACGGCCAGATGTAGAGGACGTACCATTCATTTTCTTCCAGCAGGCCACCGCTCAACCAGCGGAACAGCACATCTTCAGAATGGGGAATACTATCGCTATCATCCGGACCAAGCAGCTGGAGAGGCAGGTACATCTCGCCAGAATTCTGGTTTTGCCGCGCAGGAGTGGATTGGCTGGTGGCCAGAATCGTGGAAGGAACGCCGGAAACAGGCAACTGCAATTCCTGGTCGGGTCGGATGATATCGTTCGACCCAATTCCATTTGCCTCTTGAATCGCCGCAACCGTTGTGCCGAAGCGTATAGCAATCGAAATGACAGTATCGCCAGGTCTTACAATATAACTGAATACAGTGGAGATTGTAGGAGCGCTGCTACTGCTCCCATTCTCGGAGATCGATGCAGGAATGGGGATAAGCAGAACATCGCCTGCGCGGATCAGCGTGCCCGTCAGATTGTTGGCCGCCTGGATATCCTCGACCGTCACTCCATACCTGCCGGCAATTCCGAGCAGAGTTTCTCCAGTCTGTACAGTGTGGCGTCCAACAGAGGTACCTGGCTGCTGCCCATCAGTACCTGTTGTCGGCTGAGCGCCCGCAGTCTGAAGCGGGGTCACACGAGTCTCGACTTGGGAATCGTTGGGGAACGGGATATTAACGCCAAGGCTGCCGAATTGCCACCAGCCAACCACGACCGCCAGCAGCGCCAGCGCCAGCACCGCATCCCGTAGATTGAGACGCGCCGGCCTTGACCTGGAACTTTCGGTCAACTCATGACCGCAGAAATAACAGGTCTCAGCGTTCTGGGCGACGCGCGAACCGCAATTCGAACAGCGGCGGCCTGTTGGTATGAATGAACGCGCACCCTGTGTCATAGAAGATGAAAAGGTAAGTACTTCCGTTGTGTCCGAAGATCGCAGTATAGCACGTGTCCCAAGACTGCAGGAACATCCCGATTCGGGTAGCGCAAACTGTTCTTTACTTGCTGCGGTCGGTGGTCGCAAAAAGACTTACGACGGCGAGAAAACGATCTTCACTCCTTCGCGGCGTTCAAACAGATCGAACGCCTCTTGCCATTCCTCAAGCGGGAGTCGGTGACTGATCAACGGAGCCGTCTGGAGCTGGCCAGACTGCAGAAGCGACAGAGTCTTGCGCCAGGAACTGGCGACAGTGGCGAATGTCCCCTGTACCTGTAACTCCTTGATGCAGACCTGCTCAAGATCCCAGAGCACCGGCTTACCGAAAAGGCCAACCTGTACATAGCGACCTCTGTGCCGCACCAAATCCAAAGCTGTCTGTGCCCCCGGCCCTGCCCCGGAGCACTCAAAGGCAATATCCGCGCCCTGGCCGTCCGTCCGCTCCGCAACTGAATTCTGAAGATCATCCCTGCCCACAACCAGGACCTCGTCCGCGCCCAGTTGCCTCGCCAGGTCCAGGCGCGCCTCATCTGTATCTGTACCTATTGCCAGCGCCTGCGCCCCTGCGGCCTTTACCACCTGCAGCATCATCAGGCCAATCGCTCCTGGGCCGGTTATTACTGCCACATCACTAGGCTCGACCTTGGAATTCTCCAGCGCATGGACACAGCAGGCCAGCGGCTCCGTCAGCGAGCCCGCCCACTCGTCAACGCCTTCGGGCAACAGGTGGACCGAACGTTCAGGCACAAGCACGTAGCGGGCAAAGGCTCCATTTACGCCGCTGCCTATCGACGACCTCTGGGAGCAGTGATACGGCATTCCTGCCCGGCAATACGGGCAGAAACCGCAGAGGCTGAAATTGGGTTCACAAGTGACTGAATCGCCGGTGGCACAGCGCGTAACATCGCTTGCCGCGTCCACAACTTTCCCTGCGACCTCGTGCCCCATAATAACAGGCGGCCGGCAAGGATACTCGTCATGGTATATATGGACATCAGTGCCGCATAGCCCGGCCGCCGTCACCTCAACTATAAGATGCCCCGGAATGGCTGTTGGTTCGGGCGCCTCAAGTAGGCCCACTTGGCCAACGCCCGGACGTAATTTAGCTACACCTTTCATCCAGATCTGCTCCTGTGTATTAGGTCGCATCGCCATGCAACCTGAGACTTGCAAAATCTGAGTTGTACAGGTCAGGAATACGCAAGAATGGCGCCCAGACCTGTGTGCACGGTAGCGCTGTTATTCGAGAGCAGAGTAGATGACAGGGTTCAGCGGCGTGTCGATTGGTTCGCCTACTTGCGCGCCCGGCAGCCAGCGGTCCCAGTCTCTCTGCTGATTTTCATTCTTTGGCGGCGCAACTTCCATCCCGTCTTCCATGTAGATGATCGTCATCACCGCTCTCATCTGATCGCTCCGGTTGGGCCCCGCCCGATGAAATGTCCAGCCGGAATGAAAGCTGACCTCCCCCAAAGCAAAAGGAGACACGCACTTCGGATAGTCATTCAAAGTGCGGCCAATCTTCTGTTCACTTTCATCGCTGATAGAAAGGCCCCGGTTCTGCAGCAGCTTATGGCTGCCGATGCAAAACGAAAGCGGTCCCATCTCCACCGGGACCTCCTGCAAAGGAATCCACGCGGTGACTGTGTTGTCGTTCGCCAATGGCCAGTAGAACTGGTCCACGTGCCACGGCGTAAATCCGCCGCCCGGCTCCTTGTATAATGCTTGATCGTGATACATGCGTACACCATTAACGCCCATCAACTCGGCCGCAATCTTCCCCAGGCGCCGGCAGAGGACAAACGTCTTCACCTTCTCGCTGTGTTCCCAAAGGTTCGGAACTTGCAGGAATGCTTTCCCATAGGTGTTCCGCTCAGCCAGCGCTAGTGTCTGGCGGTTTAACGCATAGACCATCCGTGTGAATTCAGAGCCGTATTCGGCAAGCACCTCCTGCGAAAGAACATTCGGCAGTTTTACAAAGCCGTCGCGACGATAGGCGCCGATCTGTTCGTCTGTCAGAGGATAGTCGACATTCAGCTCGTCCATGTCGTAATTCCTTCGCAATACCCGTTGGCTTTGAATGGTCGCGCTGCGCTGGGCGGAGAGGACTGCGCTGAACGGTCTCGTATCCCTGTGCAGACGCATTTTCTGGTCCCACAAGTTAACGCAGTTCCCCCTTTCGATTATAACTGAAACGGGGACAAAAAGCATCCACTCTGAAAAAAAGCTGCGGTCGTGTTGCAAAGCGTATATAATCGCTTATAAGCCAATCGGTATTGGCTAAAGGTTGGCAACGTCTGTTTTGGCCCGGCTGGACTGTGCTAAGCGCTTTTGCAGCCCCTTAAGTCGATTTCGGGCTGGCGCTAACCAAGACTGCCCTCACTCGGAAGGTTTCGTTCCTTTTGCCTCCTGGCCTAAGGGGAATCTCATGAATCACACTGCTTACATTGCGCTAGGCAGCAACATCGGCGACCGCGTCGCCTATCTGCATACCGCCTTAGATGAATTATCTTCCTATTCTACCGTACTGGAAACATCCCATCTCTACGAAACAGACCCGATGCTGGTGACGGACCAACCCCTCTTCCTGAACGCCGTCTGCAAAGTCTCCACACATCTTACCCCTTCTGAACTTCTGCGGGCAGTCAAACAGACGGAAGACTCTCTCGGCAGGACCAAATCGATCCGCTATGGCCCGCGCGTCATCGATCTTGACATACTCTTTTATGATGACGCCATCATCGACACGCCCGATCTGACAGTTCCCCACCTGGGCGTCCCGGAACGCGACTTCGTGCTGGCTCCCCTTCTGGATCTGGACGCCGGCCTGCATCATCCTCGCTTGGACCTGAGCGTGCAGGAGCTCTGGGAAAAACTGAATAAGCAGACACCGCCGCGGGTGATGCCGATCGGTACGAGGATGTGGAACTGGGGCCGCGGTGCCCGTGTTATGGGCATTCTCAATATCACGCCCGATTCTTTTTCAGGTGATGGGCTGGCCGCTGCGCAGGACCCGGTTGCGGCCGCACTGACGCTGGCGCAGGAGTTCGTTGCCGCTGGTGCCGATATTCTGGATATAGGCGGCTATTCCACTCGACCCGGGCATACCAATCTTTCTGTCGACGAGGAGATCATGCGTGTCGTGCCGGTCTTCAACGCGTTGCGCGACGTTGTAGACGTCCCACTGTCAATCGATACCTTCCGCGTCGAAGTTGCTGAGGCCGCCCTCGACGCCGGCGCCACCTGGCTGAATGATGTATCGGGTATGCACGCGGCCAAGCAGGACAGCAACTCGATGGCTGCGCTGGCGGCCCGCTGTCGGGTCCCCCTTGTTCTCATGCATAACCGCGCGCCGCTGCATACCGTCCGGCCGATTGACGGTGAGCATGGCAATCCCCCGGCTATGCCAGGCAAGGAGCCGCACGACGTGGTGGCGGAGGCGAGCCGGGATCTATCCGCAGCGCTGGAAATAGCCCGACGTGACCGCGTTCCTCGCTGGCATCGGATCATCGATCCGGGCATCGGTTTCGGCAAGACGCCCGCACAGCACGCCTCCCTCATCGCCCGCCTCGATGAACTGCAGGCTCTGGACTATCCCCTACTGTTCGGCAGCTCGCGCAAAGGCTTTCTGGGCAAAATGGCCGGCGGCGCCGCAGTTGATGACCGCCTGCCCGCGACAATAGCCGCCAATACGATGGCGGTGGAACGCGGTGCGCAAATCGTGCGCGTCCACGACGTGCGCGAAAATGTCCAGGCTATCCGGGTCGTCAACGCGATTTTGAGCGGGTTCACAGAAAGCGAATGACCTCCATCCATGTAAGCTCAGGAGATGCAAAGACATGCGATATCCACTGACCTTGACAAACCTCGGCGGCCGTATCGCCGTCGTCTTCGGCGGTGGAATCGTCGGCGAGCGCAAGGTGCGAAGCCTGCTCGCGGCCGGCGTGCAAGTGCGCCTGATCAGCCCGTCCGCAACCGAACAACTGACAGCTTGGGCCGAAGGCGGCGAGCTCGAGTGGACGCAAAGGCCATACCAGGACGGAGATCTGGCTGACGCCGGGCTCGTCTTCGCTGCAACAAACGTCCGCGCCGTTAACCATGAAATCGCTGCGGCCGCCCAAAAGCATGACCTCTTGGTAAATGTAGCCGACGCCCCTGCTGAAGGAAACTTTCATTCGCCCGCGGTCATGCGCCGGGACGATCTCATCGTCTCCGTTAGCACGAATTCAGGCCGCCCCCGCCGCGCCACTGCCGCCCGGGATCGTATCGCCGCACTGCTGGAGACGGAAGAATAATGTTGAATTCGCATGAACGGCGCGACTGCCCAAGGGGTTGCCCTCCTTCACCCAAGGGCCGGAATCCATGACTGGGAAAGCATATCTGGTGGGCGCGGGGCCAGGGCGGGCCGACCTTATCACAGTTAGGGGTCTCGCGCTGCTGCGAACCGCCGACGTCGTGATCTACGACCGTCTTGTCGCCCAGGAGCTTCTGCAAGAGATGCGCCCGCATGCAGAGCGCATTTTCGTCGGCAAACAGGGCCACCGGCCCCGAACCATGCCGCAGTCTGACATAAACGCGCTCCTGGTAGACCGCGTTAGAAACGGACTTCAAGTCGTTCGCTTGAAAGGGGGCGACAGTTTCGTCTTCGGCCGCGGCGGGGAGGAGTGTCTGGCCCTTGCCTCAGAGGGACTGGCCTTTGAAATTGTCCCAGGCGTCAGCGCAGCCGTCGCCGCGCCCGCCTACGCCGGCATTCCGGTCACTCACCGCGGTCTGGCGAGCGCATTTACCGTTGTTGCCGGCTATGAAGATCCAGCCAAAGCAGGGTCCAATGTCGACTGGGCACTACTGGCAGGGACCCCTACCTTGATTGTCTTGATGGGCGTTCGTTCTGCCGCTAGGATTTGCGAGGCTCTGACCGAGCACGGGCGCGATCCACACTCTCCCGCCGCCGCGATTGCAAGCGCAGCCACCATCCATCAAAAGGTTGCCCGCTCAACCGTGGCTGGCCTGCCGCAGGCTATGGCGTTAGCTGAGATTCATGCCCCCGCCGTGCTCGTGTTCGGCGACGTTGTCAATCTCCAAGACCAGCTCGGTTGGTTCATGCCTGAAGACGGCGGCAGCGGTTTCCTATCCCTTGATCAGCCTGAACCGTGAACTGCGTAATAGGCCGGTTTCTTGGAGCCTTTGCATGAGGTCAAGAGCGGCAACTTTCGAGGAGGTTGTCTCTGACTACTGACGGAGGTTACATCCAGCGCTCTGCCGATTGTTGCCGGGACGCCGGCGGCTGCCAGCACCAGCGCGCTGGTTGCCCCTGCGACTCAGTGGCCGATGATCATGACGGCCCCACGCACCAGGTCATCCTGGACTGGCTCTAACTGTATGGGGCACACCGGTCGTCTACGTCGCGGCCCGGAACTAGATGGCCAGGTCCGGAATGCCGCCTCTTGGAGTCTCCAAAAGGAATCCCCTCAAAGCTAACCAATCTCGACCATCCGCTGCACCGATCGCGCCGCCTTGACCAGAATCTCTTCAGGTACATTTATCTCGTACTGCATCTTCTCCAGCGCCGCCAAAGTATCTTCCATCGTAATCTGGCCCATGTGCGGGCAGCGCACAGAACAAAGCCGCAGCATCTCCTTGTCCGGGTTGGCGCCGATGATATTGTCCCCCATGGAGCATTCTGTCAATAGCAGATAGCGGGGCGCGTCAGACTGTTCGACATGACGAATCATCGCTGACGTGCTGCCTGTGAAGTCTGATGCCGCAACCACTTCCGGACTGCACTCCGGGTGCGACAAAATCACAACATCCGGGAACTCCGCGCGCACACGCCGGATGTCGTCGACAGTGAACTTGTCGTGAACCTCGCAACGGCCATGCCAACCGATCAGGTCGAACGCCTCCGTCTCCAGAGGGATGACCGGGTGTCCAGTCTCTACGTCGAGTTGGCCCGATGCCCGCAGATCCACTGAGACATCCGCAGACTTGCCCGCGTGCGCCCGCCCCGACCCGGCCCCGACTGCCGACGGAATTATAATCTGTTTGCCCGTCTCCTCGGCGACGTTCTTTGCCAGGAATTCGTCGGGCAGAAAGATAACCCGGTCTGAATCCAGGGAGTTGACCACCGCAACCGCGTTTCCGCTCGTGCAGCATATATCCGTCTCCGCCTTCACATCGGCATAGGTATTCACGTACGTAACCACCGGCACCCCAGGGAACTGCTCCTTCAGGCGACGTACATCCTCGGCGGTGATGCTGGCGGCCAATGAGCAACCAGCCTTCTCAGCAGGTAGCAGAACGGTCTTGTCCGGACTGAGAATCTTGGCCGTCTCCGCCATGAACTCCACGCCGCAGAAGACGATCACGTCCCTATCGGTCTGCGCCGCCATCCGGCTGAGATAGAGCGAGTCGCCGACAAAGTCCGGAATCGAGTGAAAAAGCGCCGCCTCCATGTAATTGTGACCGAGAATAACCGCATTGCGTTCCTTCTTCAGGCTGTTAATCTGCGCCGCCAGTTCCGCCTTGATGCGCAATTCCACATCCAGCACCACATTGCGAAGCTTGCGTGCAAGTGCTTCATACATCAGCTTGGCATCCGTGACTTCTGCCAAAGGTGTAGTCAGAGTTGATTCTGTCATCATTTCATCCTCGTGCTTCAGAACTAAGTCCTGCAGATGGCAACTGTCCTCCAAATCGGACCGCTACCCACCCATCTCCAAATCGAAACTGATATCCAACGCCGAGACTGAGTGGGTCAGCGCTCCAACAGAAATGAAATCTACGCCGCTCGCAGCAATTGCCGCGATATTCTGCAAATTAACGCCGCCGGAGGCTTCAAGAGAAGTCCGGCCTGCGGTAACCTTAACCGACTCTCTGATCTGTTCCGGCGTCATGTTGTCAAGCAAAATGCGATCGACGCCGAGCGAGAGTGCCTCTTGCAACTGTGTCAGATCAGCGACCTCAACTTCAATTTCCACCCCTTGGTATTCGTCGCGTATCCCCTGCACAGCCGCCGAAATGCCCCCCGCCGCCGCAATATGATTGTCCTTGACGAGCGCCATATCGAACAGCCCAAAGCGGTGATTACTCCCTCCACCCAACGCCACCGCCCTCTTGTCAAACAACCGCAGCCCCGGCGCCGTCTTGCGCGTGTCCAAAATAACGGCTCCAGTGCCCTGCACCGCCTCAACAAACCGCCGGGTCAATGTGGCGACGCCCGACATGCGTTGCACGAAGTTCAGTGCTACCCTTTCTGCAGTAAGGAGAACCTGTGCAGGCCCCGCAGCATGGGCAACTACCGTTCCCGCCTCCACCCATGTCCCTTCTTCTACGCACCTGCACAACTGGACGATGTGGCCCGACAATCCTTCCATTTCGAATGGTCTGGCTCCACTTGCGCCATCCTGTGCAGACTGTCTCTCCCGAACAGGCTCCCTAACTCCTTTCTTGACCAATTCGTAAGTTAGTCCAACTATGTCCAACCCGGCAATGATCCCTGAAGATTTCGCCAGGAATCGTCCTCTGGCCCGCGTTTCAGCGGGAATCGTCGCGAGAGTCGTTACGTCGCCGCCGCCTATATCCTCCTCCAGCGCCATCAGAACAATCGGCCTGGCTCGTTCCAGGAATTCGTCCATGCGCGCAGCCTCTGCGAGTGGCAAAAAATCGCCCCTTCTGTCGACCGAAAGGGACTTCGCCGCGTAGAATATCACCACCGTGTTCGATTCGTCAAGAATGCCTGCCAGCACCAGTTGCACCTCACCAAAACGGCTCCAAACGCACATGGCTGGGCCGACTTTTTCGGGTCGAATCTGTTACGGCAGAGAAGAAGATTCCTTAGCGTCTCGGCAAGCCGGCGGCCCACCGTGAAGCTAGCCAGTAACGCAACGAACCAGCCGAAGCTGATTCGCAGCCTTCAACGGATCCACCCTTCATGTATACTCTTTCCTCGTTGCACTCTCCCCTCCATTTGCATCATGGCGGTCGGGCCTTCGGCCCTCCCTTGTGCAGGGGCTGCGCCCCCGCAACGCCCCCCTCCAAAACCAGGCCTCACCGACCGGTCGTTCTCATTCTACCTGTGCGTCTCAACCACCGTCGAGGCTGCCATCAGCACACGCAGCCAGTCAGCCAGAATGGCTGCCGGGACTATGGGCCGTTCAAGACAGCCAATGTATGTGGCTTAGTAGCTACCCAAAATTCAAGATAACAGGGGCACGCTTTGATCGTCTCTGTAGTTCGGTTACACTGAAACTGATAGTAGATGCAACCGTATTGAATATCGGAATGACAATTATGAATGACTCAATTCTGTCGGGAACTGTTGCAAATTCAGCGACCGAGCCGCAAGTAGGGAAGCATCAGGCGAAACCGGTTTCCGGACTGCGTTTTGACTGGCTGTTTAACCTGCTATGTGCGATTTTCGTCGGCGGGCTCTATCTCGACGGCTGGGCACACAACCACGGAAGGGTGGATCAATCCTTTTTCACGCCCTGGCACGCCTTCTTCTACGGCGGTTTTCTGCTTGCCGCCATCGCATTTATCGGTGCATCAGCAATTAACCGGACGCGAGGTTACCCACTAGCCCTTGCCATTCCCGCTGGCTATCGCCTTACCGGCGTCGGCCTCTTCATCTTCGCCGCCGGCGGCGTTGGCGACATGGTTTGGCACGTCATCTTCGGTGTCGAAAGAGGCATCGAGGCCCTCTTCAGCCCGACCCACATCCTGCTGGGACTCGGCATCGGCCTCATCGTTACTGGCCCCCTGCGCGCGGCATGGCGCCGACAGGACGAAAACAATAGTTGGCGCGAGCTGGCGCCGGCGATTGCTTCCCTTGGCATACTGCTGGCCGCGCTCACCTTCTTCATGATGTTCTCGTTCCCAGTAACAGTACAGCTCGCTGCCAACGGGACCGGGAAAAGCTACTTCAACGATGATGTAGGCAAGGTGGCCGGCATGTTCGGAGCCACACTCACCGCCGCCGCGCTTACCGGCCCTATCCTGTTGGGGTTGCGCCGCTGGCGACTGCCCTTCGGTGCCGTCTCCGCCGTTCTCGGTCTGGCGATTCTGGGTGCCGCGATTGTGGACTACGAGCGGCCGTTGATGATCTGGACGGCCCTGGGCATGGCCGTCTCCGCCCTGGCTCTGGACTATCTGGCCTGGCGAGCACAACCGAGCACAAACCCGAACGCGCTGCGTTGGCTCGCCCCAAGTATCCCACTGCTCCTGTACGGCGGCTACTACGCCGTCCTTCTGCCAACCGCAGGGACATCATGGTCAGTCCACATGTGGACCAGCACCATCGTCATTCCGGCAGTGACCTGCTGGCTTCTCAGTTTCCTGATCGCGCCGCCCGCGATGCCGGAGTCATCGTTGTGATCCTGCCTTCGCTTTCCACCGACCAGATGCGAGAAGTCGACCGACTGATGGTCGAACATTACGGGATCCAACTGCTCCAAATGATGGAAAATGCCGGGCGCAATCTGGCCCTGCTGGCCAAACGTATCCTCTCATTCGACGACGAAGAGGAGCCTTTGCAAGATCGGCCCATCGTCGTGCTGGCCGGACGTGGCAACAACGGCGGCGGCGGGCTGGCTGGCGCACGTCATCTCCTCAACTGGGGCGCGTGGGTGCAGATTGTGCTGACCCATTCGCCTAGTGACCTGCCGCCAGGCGCCATGAAAGATCAACTGTCGATTCTGCAGAAGATGGATGCCCCTCTCGCCTGGGCAGATGAGGGCTGGGAACTCCCCCCAGCTGACCTGGTAATCGACGCGCTCATCGGCTACGGACTATCGGGATCCCTTCGCGGCCGCACTACCCAACTGATCCAGCTGGCAAACAGCAGCGTCGCGCCAATCCTGAGCTTGGATGCCCCCAGCGGCCTCGATACTGACAGCGGCCATCCTTCCGACCACTGTATTGCCGCAACCGCCACCCTGACTCTGGCCCTTCCCAAGCGGGGCCTTTTGCAGCCGCCGGCTCGGGCAGCCTGCGGACAACTTTTTCTCGCCGACATTGGCGTGCCGCCGGTTCTCTACGAATCTTTGAACCTGGATGTGCCGCCCCTCTTTGCCACAGATACAGTCTTGCCATTCCGTGTTGAGAATGGCAGCGCTTTCGTCGAGGAGTAGACAGGCGTGTTTGAACTCTCGACCCTACTCTTTTTGGCCGCCTACCTTCTCATGTTCTTGGGGATTGTCGGCGCCCTGGTACCGGTACTGCCTGGTCCGCTTCTGATCTGGCTGGGTGCATTTGTCTGGGCCTGGGCCGATAACTTCCTCCGCATTGGTTGGCCGACGCTACTGATTTTGGCGGTTCTGACCATCGTCTCCTGGGCTGCAGATTTGGGGCTGAGTTTCTTGAGTAGCCGCCGGTCCGGCGCGGCCTGGCGTTCAGTTGCCCTTTCGATATTGGGGGGGTTGGTCGGTGCCATCCTGCTCTCAAGTGTTCCTGTCGTCGGCACTTTTATCGGTGCAGTCGTTGGCTCAATTTCGGCGCTGTGGCTGATGGAATACCGCCGCGCACAGATTTCTTCCCAACAGTCTGTCGCTCAGACCACTGGCGTCACAGGTCAATCCGAGTCAAATGCACAAAGGAACAAAGCTGCCGCCACTAGGGCTGTCAAAGGATACGTAGGCGGCTTTCTGATGGCTATGGCCGTCGAGTTTGTCATTAGCATTATGATGCTGTCGATCTTCGCGTGGCAGGCCTTCTTGTAGAGAGGTGGATACGTGCGGGCTGTCGTTTTCGTCAATGGAGATATCGCCAACTACGCCGCCTTGGCGCGCTGGCTGCGTAAAGATGACTATCTCATCGCAGCCGATGGCGGTGCGCGCCATATGGAAATCCTTGGGCTGTCTCCCGCAGTGATTGTCGGCGACCTCGACAGCATCGACTCTGCCCTTCTTCTACGTATGCAGGAAGAGGGAGCCGACGTTGAACAACATCCCGCCGCCAAGGACGCCACCGATCTGGAACTTGCGATCGCCCGTGCCGTACGTGACGGCGCCACCGAAATCCTCCTGCTAGGCGCGGTCGGCGGCCGCCTCGACCAGACCATTGCTAACCTCTTGATTCTGGCTCAGAAAAATTGGGCTGTTCCTCTCACCATCGCCGAGGGGGATCAGTTGGCGCGCGTCTTGCGGGGACGTCAGTCAGTATCTCTTTCAGGACCGACCGGTGGTTACGTCAGCGCGGTTGCGCTTAGCGAAGAAGTAACTGGGGTTACCTATCGGGGCTTGGAATACCCGCTGGAAAACGCTACCCTGCGCCTTGGCAGCACCCGCGGCGTCAGCAACACTATGTTGTCTTCTCCTGCGCAGGTATCGATCGAATCTGGCATCCTGCTTGTTATCCAGCAATTTTCGTAGCCAATAGCCTACTTCAGGAGCCGCCGAATCTATACCTGTCACTTTCCCCTTCTTCAGGGCGTCTGCGTAATCGCGCCGCGACGGTCCGCTGCATCTCCTATTCTTCCGTCGAAGTCTTGCTGTCCGCCTGTTCGCCAGCCAGTTGCATTTGGCCAGCGCCGTTCGTTGTCTGCGCCAGCCAAACTGCCAGACCCAGCGCCGCAACAAGCGCCAGCAATTGGGAAAGCCGCAAGGAACCTAGCAGACGCGTGTCCGCCGCGAATCCGTCGGCAAACAGCCGCAGCAGCGCAAGCGCTAAAACTGCTAAGCCCGCCAGTCGACCCGGTCTGTGCCACTTGCCCAGAAACAAGAAACCGCCGACTATCAGCATCATCCCCGTCGCCCGGTATAGTGCGACAGGATGACGAAGCGCCCCACTCTCGACCAACTGCGCATCGGCAGCGCCGCCAAACCAGGACAGCGCCGAATTAAGCGCGGCTGGCGGCACACCCGCAGTGCCTACTGCCGCGCCGGTCAGAAAACTCGACAGCTCCAGCACCGCGCCGCCTGCCAGCACGCCAAACACCGCCGCAACCCCGACCGGCTTTGGATCGACTTCTCCGCGGATCAGGTACCAATAGGCCGCTACCAACCCCCCAATAACGCCCGGCCACAGCATCAGCCCGCCCGGGCGAATACTTACCAGCAGCAGCGGCTCCGCGCGATAGACACTCCAGAACTGGACTGCATGGGCCAGCCGGGCTACAATGACAGCCGCGGCCAGCGCAATCGTTCCCATATTCCAGAGCATATCCGGGTCCAATTTCAAACGCTTGCCTGCCTGTACCATCACCGACAAGCCAAACCAGGCCGCGACGATGGCCAGTATCTGGGCCGTCGGTAGCGACAGCGGCCCTAAGGGTAGCGATGGATACACGGTTTCCTCTCTATCTGGACCGGCGAAATGACGACAGAATGTAACTGCAGGTGCCGGCCGCTGCAGTAGTATACTATTTCCGCGAACACTACAAACAATTCCCGGCATCCGATGCCGTTATTACTATGAATCTGGACCACATCCGTAACTTCTGCATAATTGCGCACATCGATCACGGCAAGAGCACGCTGGCCGATCGCCTGATTCAACATACCGGGACCGTCACCGATCGAGAAATGAAGGAGCAGCTGCTCGACTCGATGGACCTGGAACGGGAAAAGGGCGTCACTATCAAGGCCAGCGCAGTACGCATGATCTATCGCCGCCAACCAAATGGCGAGTCGCCCCAAGACTTTGAAATGAACCTGATCGATACCCCCGGTCACGTTGACTTCACTTACGAAGTCAAGCGCGCTTTGCAGGCATGTGAAGGCGCCGTCCTGGTTGTTGACGCCTCCCAGGGCATTCAAGCCCAAACCGTCGCCCACCTCCTCGCCGCCATGGAACTCGACCTGACCATCGTCCCCGTTCTTAACAAGATCGATCTGCAGTCGGCCGTGCCCGACGAGGTCGCTCAGGACATTGAAGATCTCCTGGCAATTCCCGCCGAAGATGTGCTGCGCATCAGCGCCAAAGACAGTCTCAACATCGAAGAGGTGCTCGAAGAGATCGTCTCGCAAGTGCCTCCTCCGCAGGGCGACGAAGGCGAAAAATTGCAAGCATTGATTTTCGACTGCCACTATGACCCTTACAAAGGTGTCGTGGCCTACGTGCGTGTCGTTAACGGCGCCATTACCGCCCCGGCCAGCCTGTTGGCCATTTCAGGCAACAAGCGCATCGACCCCATTGAGATTGGTGTCCTTACCCCCGCGCCTGTCAAGGCCTCAAAACTGACCGCCGGCGAAGTCGGCTATATCGCCACCGGCCTCAAAAGCGTACAGGACTTGGATGTCGGCGACACCATTACGCTCGCCTCCGACCCGGCCTCGCAACCGCTGCCCGGCTACGAACCGATGCTGCCGATGGTTTTCGCCGGCCTCTTTCCCACCGACTCCGACGACTACCACGACCTCCGTGACGCCCTCGAAAAACTGCATCTCAACGACGGCGCCCTCACTTACGAACCGGAGACCAGCCAGGCCCTTGGCTTCGGATTCCGCCTCGGCTTTCTCGGCCTTTTCCACATGGAAATCGTGCAGGAACGGCTGGAGCGGGAGTACGATCTGGATATCATCTTCACCGCGCCTTCTGTGGCCTACCGCGTCGTCACAACCGACGGCAGCGAGTTTCTGCTCGAAAGCCCTGCCGACCTGCCAGATGCCAGCGAAATTGATCGGATAGAAGAGCCCTGGTGCGGCCTGCAAATCTATACACCCTCCACCTACATCGGTCCGATCCTGGAAATGGTGACAAAGCGGCGCGGCCAGGTCAAGAATCAGCTTTGGTTGGATACGAAGAGAGTAGAGCTGAGCTTCCAGATCCCACTGTCCGAAATCATTGTCGACTTCTACAACGAGCTGAAAGCCCGCACGCGCGGCTACGCCTCCATGGATTACAGCCTGGACGGCTACCAAGCCTCCGACATGGTCAAACTCGATGTATTGGTAAACGGCCAATCGGTTGACGCCCTCAGCATCATCACACATCGCGACAACGCCTTCTTCAAAGGGCAGCGCATGGTAAGTAAGATGAAAGACATCATCCCCCGCCAGCAATTCGTGGTGCCCATTCAGGCCGCAATTGGCAATAAAGTGATCAGCCGCGCCAACGTGAAAGCCGTCCGCAAAGACGTACTCTCCAAATGCTACGGCGGCGACGTGACCCGCAAACGCAAACTGCTCGAAAACCAGAAAGCGGGCAAGAAGCGCATGAAAATGGTCGGCGCCGTCGAGATCCCGCAGGAGGCCTTTATGACTGTCCTGAGTCTGGAGGATGAGTAAGAACTACCCCTCTCCCCTCGAGCTGATCCGCCACCACAACCTCAATCTGAAAAAGTCCCTCGGCCAGAACCTTCTCATCGATACGACCCACCTGGCCCGCATCGCCGCTGCCGCCGAACTTACAAAAGAAGACACAGTGCTGGAAATCGGCCCCGGCCTCGGCGCTTTGACCCATCAACTGGCTGAACGGGCCGGCCGCGTCGTCGCCGTCGAACTCGACCAGAGACTGATTCCAGTCCTTCGTGAGCAGTTCGCCGACCAACCCCACGTTTCCTTTGTTCACGGCGACATCCTGGAACTGAGTCCCGCCGCCCTCATTCTGCCGCAATTTCCCCAAAAAACTGGCGCCGCCTCCGACACCACCGGATACAAGGTAGTCGCCAATCTCCCTTACTACATCACCAGCGCGGTTATACGCCACATCCTGGAGCGCGCCGACAACCGGCCCACCCTCGCAGTCCTTTTGGTGCAACGCGAGGTGGCCCAGCGCATGGTCGCTCAGCCCGGCGACATGTCTCTGCTGGCGGTAGGCGTCCAATTCTACGCCCGCCCGCAGGCCCTCCACACTGTACCCGCCGGCGCCTTTCTTCCCGCGCCGAAAGTGGACAGCAGCGTTGTGCGACTGGATCTGCACCAGCAACCCGCAGTCCCCGATGTGGACCCAACCCAATTCTTTCGAATCGTACGCGCCGGTTTCGGGCAGCGCCGCAAACAACTGCGCAACAGCCTCAGCGCCGGTCTGTCATGCAAGAAAGAGGAGGCCGACTCTTGGCTGAACGCCGCCGGCGTCGAGCCCAGCCGTCGCGCCCAAACTCTCTCGATATCGGAATGGGGAGAACTGACAAGGCAAGTGTACGGGGAAAAATGAAGCAGGAATGTCCAGAATTGCGCGAGCTGGTGACCTACCTGGCGCAAACTCTGCAAGCGGAACAAAGGCAAGCAGGCTGTGGCCGGAAAGTGGGGCGTCTGCCTGCACCAAATGCGCCGGCCATCCAATCAGAGGCAACTGGGCAAGTCACATCCTCTGCTGCCACTGGCAACTGGCAATGGCAAGAATGGTCGATTGTGCCTGTTGACGGCGGGATGAACAACCGCCTTTTCCGTGCCACCGCGCCGGCCGCCGACGTTGCCACAAAATTCACCATGCGCGACGCACGCGACCGGGCCGGCCGCGAATGGGCCGCCCTGAAATTCCTGGCCGAACACGCACCGGACCTTGCGCCGCATCCCCTGCTGCTCGATCGTAGCAGCTACGCCCACCAAGTCATCGTGCAGTCCTGGCTTGCTGGTGACGCATCACCCTCACTCCCCGCCAATGACCCAGCCTGGCACGCCTTGTGCCGGCACCTCATGAAAATCCATTCCCTGCCGGGGTCGCCAGGCCATCCTGCCATACGTCCAGTAGTCCTATACGTGACATCGCCGGCCGACGCCCTGCAGGCCATTCGCGCCCAGCATAGCCGTCTTTCTCCGGAGGAGTGGGCGCCGGGCGTGAATGACCTGATTGCCCAGGCCCACTCAGCGACATGGCCGCAATGGCCCCAGCCTCCTCTCCGTTTCTGCCGCGGCGACCCCAATATCCGCAACTTCATTCGCCGCGCCAACGCCTGGGCCTCGGTCGATTGGGAATACAGCGGATGGGGCGACCCTGCCTTCGAAATCGCAGATTTCCTCGTCCACGCCGCCCACATCGAATGGCCGCGCCAGCAAACGCGGCGCCTCGTAGACTTCTACAGCGCAAGCAGCAGCGACCCCACCATCACGCAACGGATCGCCGTCTACGAAACTCTCATGCTGGTCTGGTGGACGCTGCGGCTGGGACGCATCCTGCCCGAGGCGCGATCCGGTCGCGATAAGCGACTCGTAACATTTTCGCAGTCCTGGCTGGAAGAGCGCCGGTTGCTGCAAAGGCGCTATCATCAGTTGGCAGAAGCCGCACTATCCAATCGGAGTGTCCTTCCGTAAACCCCGGCGCAACCTTGCCTGGCCAGGCCCCGGCTTAACTAAGGCTGCCCGGCCAGCCGTTGGATCTTCGTGCTCGTTTCCCGCCACGAGACTTTGCTCAGCCCCATCTTCAGCCGCAATTCCTCATCCTTCTTCCCCTGCCTGTAGTCCCGCACCGCACTGGTCCAACGCAAAGTCTCAAACCCGACTTGAACATGACGGATGCCCGCCCGCTTGCCTGCTTCCTCCAGCACATACTCCAGATTGCGAGGCGTACACTCAAACAAGAAGTTCTCGGGGCCATACTGCTCCAGGTACTGGTCAAGTGGCCCCAGAATGTAAGAGTTCAGGGGTATCCGCCGGTTCTTGTGTGCGTAGCGCTCTTCCTCGTAACGAATGGATACCGCCGGCTGTTGCGTATCGGCGCGCTCGATATCTTCCAGCAGTATCTTGACCGCTTCGCTCTTCTTTATGCCAGTCTGCAGGAGTAGGCTCACAAGCATATACGGCCTGGAATCCGGCTTCTGCAGATCCCACAACCAGTCCTGACAGACCCGCAACAGCTTGCTCGCTTCACCGGCACTCAAGACTACCGGCAGTGGCGTCCTGACCGACTGCTGGACGATTGGTTCAGCGGGGTCTGTGCCGATCGCGCCGGCGCCATGCAGCCACGAGAAAAACACCTTCAACGTAGTGATTCGCCGCGAAAGCGTCTTGGGTTTGCAGGGCCGTCCCCGTTCACTCTGCATCCATTCCAGAAACTCCTCAAGATGCTGCGTCTGTATCTCCCTCAGAACTGCTGAACTATCCATAAACGTTCGCAGTATCTTCAAATCATTGGCAAAGGCCTTGATAGTGTTCTCGCTAAAGCCCTTGCGAACCATCTGTTCTTCGTATTCGTCAATAGCGTCGCCAAGTGCGCTGTTGGCTCGCAATGTAGGCGCAAGGCTTCCGCCGGGATCGACCTCTACCTCGGCCGCCTCTTGTTTCAGTTCCTCGCTCATATCGCATACCTCCCGCTTCTATCCCGCTTCCAATTCCAATTCTCATTTTGCCTTGCGTATAGCCATATTCAAATATATCCTCCCCCTCTCGATATGGCAACCAGCGAAGCATAAGGTGTTTCGCCTCAACTTTCGGCGCCGTCTTTGCCGCCCCAAACCGACCACTGACCACTAACCACTGATCACTGCAGTTCTGGGCAGTCGGGCCTTCGGCCCTCCCTTGTGCAGGGGCTGCGCCCCCGCAACGCCCCCTACAAAACCATCGCTCACCGACCGTGTGTGCGCATTCCAGCAGTGCCGTTCCACCAACGTGTCCGCCGCCAACCCAATACGCAATAAAATTGCCAGAGTGGCGGCAGGGACAGAGGGCTGATCAAAACAGGCACTATATATGGCTTAGTAGCTACTTCTGGAAAAGGAAGTGAACGCATGACCGACCAGACGGCAACCCGTGTGGGGGTCCTCCGCTGGCTACTCGTGATTCTGGACCAGGATGCGTCTGCCCGCTTCTTAAGTCCATCCTCACTAAAATGCGCCCGCGTCTGCCGCAAATGGAACGCACTAGCCAAAAGGCAGCAGCACCAAATGCACACTCAACATTACCAAGAGTCGCCCCGATTTTCTCCTGAATCCTGCTTCAAATTCCTCCGAATAATGCTGATCCAGTCGGAATGCTTACTCCCACTCCAGGCCAAGGCCATGGCATAGGAACAAAACTTTTCACGTGGATGGTCAGCAATACCACTTCCCATGACGCACCCCGGATATGGCTAGGCAGTACAGAAAAAACATTTGACCGCACCTCACCGCAGCCCACATCTTTCGAGCCGCAATCCCCATCCACATGCGGCGAACAAGCTTTGCAATTGCGCCCCCACTTCTTTGACATGTTTTGTGCCTTTTTGTACAATGTCGTTCGGGTGACACACCCACTCTCGCTTGGCCTGCCCCGCCCGTACGTTCCGCGTTCGCAGGCCTGTCAGTGGGAAGATTCAGTCAGAGGACTCTTGAGGAAATCTGTATGGCGAACAACCGTCGACACTTTGTCATCGCATCCGTGTTGATAGTGATCTGTACCGTGCTCGTTTACTGGATACTGGATAGCGTCCTACTCAAACCAGCCGCGGCAGTCGTCGAGGCCGGTCCTATCGACGAAATGTTCGACCAACACATCTGGCTGATCGCATTTCTCTTCGCCCTCGTTGCTGTCTTCATGTGCTATGCCCTGATTGTCTTCCGCGCCCGCGGCGATGAAGGCGACGGCGAGCACATTCACGGCAATGGCACCCTCGAAATCGTATGGACCGTCGTGCCCTGCTTCGTTGTCGTCTACTTCGCCTGGTACGCCACCACCATGTTGATCGACCTGACCAGGCCGAACCCCGAAGAATACGTTGTCGTCGCAGAAGGACGGCAATGGAGCTGGCTCTTCACCTATCCCGAATCCGGCGCCGTCACACCTGAGTTGGTCCTGCCTGTTGACACGCCAGTGCGCGTGGACCTCACCTCGGATGATGTCTTGCATAACTTCTGGGTGCCGGAGTTTCGGGTCAAGCAGGATACCGTTCCCGGCAAGATCACAAACGTGCGCTTCACCCCTAATGTAATAGGGGAATATGTGCTGCGCTGCGCCGAGCTCTGCGGTACAAACCATAGCGGTATGCTGGCCACCGTGCGGGTTGTATCCGTCGAAGAATTCAAGCTCTGGCAATCCGAGCAACTTGCTCAACTCCAGCAGTGAGCTGCCTCCAGGAGAAGAGTCTCGGTAATGCAGTTCCCGCTTGTTTTCACTTGTCAGGCCTGATTTTCTTGGCAGGAGATTCTCTATGTCGCTTTTCACTCTAGGACTCGCACGCGGCCTTTTTGGCCAGGTTCTGGGCATGGTCACCGGCATGTTGTTGACCTGCGGCGTGCGCATACTGCTGGGCTGGGAAGCCTGGGCCGCTGAGCCAGCCTGGACTGTCGGCTCCGTCTGCAGTATCATCGGCTTCCTCCTCGCCGTCGGCGCGCTGGATGACTGGCTGAAGTGGACCAAAGGCGTGCCTACCCCTATCCACCACGGTCCGCCAGTGGACAAGCCGGCCTGGACCCGCTACTTCAGTGTTGACTACAACCACAAAGTCATCGGGGTCCAATATACCGTCTGGGGCATCTTGCTCCTGATGGTAGGCGGCACCGTCGCCATGATCTTCCGCACCGAGTTGGCGCGCAGCGGTCTTCAGTTCCTCGGCCTCGATCTATATAACAGTTTCATCGGCATGCACGGGATGATCATGATCTTCGCGATCCTCCTCGGCGTTGGCGGCATGGCCAACTACCTCGTCCCGCTCATGATCGGCGCCGAGGATATGGCCTTCCCCCGCCTCAACGCGCTTGGATTCTGGTTCAACGTGCCTGGCAGTGTTCTACTGCTGGTAAGCATCTTCATAGGCGGCTGGGATGCCGGCTGGACCGCCTATCCGCCGCTTAGCGCACGCGGCCCTATAGGTTACCAGCTCTTCTTCCTGGGCGTCTTTGCAATCGGCCTTTCCTCCATCGTCGGTTCGCTCAACCTGCTGGTTACGCTCCTGCGTATGCGGCCGGCCGGCATGAGCCTCTTCCGCATGCCAATCTTCTGTTGGGCGGTCTTTGCCACCAGCCTGATTCAGCTAACCGCCACTCAGCTCATCGGCACAAGCTTCCTGATGGTTTCCGTCCAACGGGCCCTGGGAATGGGATTCTTTGACCCCCGCGGCATTTTGGGCGAAGTCAGCCCCATGGTCGGCGGTGGCGACCCGGTCCTCTTCCAGCACTTGTTCTGGTTCTACAGTCACCCGGCCGTCTATATTTTCGTCCTGCCGGGCTTGGGAATCGTCAGTGAACTGCTGCCGGTCTTCTCCCGCAAGCCACTGTTCGGATACAAATGGATCGCCCTTTCCAGTATGGCGATTGCCATCGTCGGTTTTATAGTCTGGGGCCACCACATGTTCGTGTCCGGCTACAACGACATTCTTCGCATACCTTTCATGTATGCGACCTTGCTTGTAGCGATTCCAACCGGTGTCAAGTTCTTCAGCTGGCTCGGAACCATGTGGGGCGGGAAAATCCATTTTGATACGCCGATGCTCTTCGTCCTCGGCGCCATCAGTGTATTCCTGATCGGCGGTCTGACCGGACCAATTCTGGCAACCGTGCCCACCGACCTCCCGTTGCACGACTCCTACTTTGTGGTCGGCCATTTTCACGCCACCATGTTCGGCGGCTTTGTCTTCCCGTTCTTCGCCGCCCTCTACTACTGGTTCCCCAAAGTCACCGGGCGCATGTACAACGAAACGCTCGGCAAGATCCACTTTTATATAATGACACCTGCATTCTGGGTGCAGACTTTAGGACAGATGGGCGTGGGCGTGATGGGTATGCGCCGCCGCATCGCCGACTATGACCCAACCTTGGGCCAGGGTCAGATCGAAAACTGGCAACTGGCTGTAACCATTGCCGGATTCGCAATCGCCTTCGGTGTAATGCTGATGCTGTGGAACTTCTTCCAGAACGCAGAAGTGGGCGTAGCCGCCGGCGACAACCCCTGGCGCTCCCGCTCGCCCGAGTGGCAGATTCCTTCGCCAATTCCGGAACACAGCTTCCCGGCGCCTCTGCACGTCGTAGGCGAACCCTACGACTACGGCCTCGCTGACTCCGGCTACGTGACAACCGCCTCGCCGGGCGACGACTAGCCGGCGGAAACTTAAATCTGCATAGGGCATACCTTGGCGATTCAGCATCGAGAAGAGAGTTCAAATGAGTGAACAAAGTCACACCAAACGCAAAACAGCCATATACCGCGAAGGAATCATCGTCGGCGTCACTTTGGCAATACTGACCCTGGTGGAATATTACGCTGCAATTACACCTCCTTTCGACTCCTTCGCGATCTTGATGATACTTGCCCTGCTGAAGGCCATTCTTGTCGTCAACTATTTCATGCATATTCGCAGCGTCTGGTCGGAGGGTGATCACTGATGACTGTTACCGCAGTTGAACATGGGCACGAGCCCGACCACGCCGCCGATGATCATCACGACTCTGGCGAAACAGATCTCCCAACCTACTTGGAATACACACGCCGCAACCGGCTGGGAATGTGGCTGTTTTTCGCCTCGGAAGCCTTCCTCTTCCTCGGCCTGCTGGTCACACGCTTCTATCTCTGGCGCGGGCCGCACGGCGAAATCGTCCGGCCGGAGTTGGACCAGTTCGCCGGTCTGGTCGTCACCGCCGTACTGCTGCTGAGCAGCTATTTCATGAACCGCGCCGAAGTCTCGATCGCCAACGGCAAACGCACCGACTTCCAAATCAGCCTTCTCGTAACCGCCTTCCTTGGCACTGCGTTCCTCATCGGTGTCGTCGTCTGGGAGTGGGGGATGTTCCCCAGCCTGGTCAAAGGGCATCTCAAACCCACTGACGGCGTATTCGGCGCAGTCGTTTTCGGCATGACCGGCATGCACGCACTGCACGTTCTCTCCGGCGTTATCCTGATTCTCAATGTCTGGTGGCTGGGACGTAAAGGCCACTTCTCCGCCGAAAGACATTGGGGCGTTGAAGCCTGTGCTATCTACTGGCACTATGTAGATCTGGTGTGGATCTTCTTCTATCCGGCCATCTACCTGATTGGTTCAACTATCGACATACCTCACTAAAAGAGGGCATGCCGCCGCGACATTTGCATAGAATGGTCCATCGCCGTCGCAGATGAATCCGCTAACAAGAGCGCTCCTGCTTTCCTGGGACCTCCGCCCGGAGATCCTGGTGCCGCTAATATTGCTGGGAGCGCTCCACTTTTTCGGTTGGCTTAGGTTGCGGCGCCGCAGCGATGGTCGGTTTGCCAACCGCTGGCGCCTCGCCTCCTACACGGGAGGCCTCTTGATTCTGGCGCTTGCGCTCCTCTCTCCGATTGACGTTCTGAGCGGACAGCTCTTTTCTATCCACATGGTGCAGCACCTGCTACTCATGATGGTCGCGCCACCCCTCCTGCTCCTGGCAAACCCGTTCCCGACCTTCCTATGGATCCTGCCAGCCAACCAGCGCATCGCTGTCGCCGCCGCATTTCGCCATCTGACTTCCTGGTTGGCAGGACAAAACATTCTCAGTCAGGCCGTGCGCAAGGCAACGTCGCCGGCCAGTGCCTGGGCTCTCTACGTCCTGATATTCTTCGCTTGGCACGACGGCAACGCCTACAGCCTCGCCTTGCGCTTCCCCTCCGTGCATGGGTTGGAGCACTTCACCTTCGTCGGCGCGGCCATGCTTTTCTGGTGGCATGTGACCGGCGCTGCCCCGCGCATCCACCCAAAACCGGCCCAATGGATGCGGGTCGGGTATGTGCTGGCCATGATTCCGCCAAACCTGCTGCTGGGCGTGACCCTCTCCTTCGCCGAAACGCCGATCTATCCATATTACCAGTCCGTGCCACGTCTTTACGGTCTCAGTGTCATGGATGATCAGGTCTGGGGCGGACTTATCATGTGGATACCCGGAAGCATGATGTACGTCATCGCCGCGCTGGCCCTGCTGGCCCGTCTGCTGGTGACCGCGGAACACAAGGCCCGTGAAAGGAAGCCGCATCCACCTGTATTGGGGATGGCGCAGCCGACCAACGGCGCCGGTCCGACAGCCGTGGCCTGTGGCTAAAGCCCGGTGACCTGCCTCGCACCGTCGTGGGTAATTCCCGCGGAATTCAATCGCAGGACAGAAGCCTGCGATTCCAGGATTTAGAAATGCGAAAGTCCCAAATAATTCTTTTCCCGAAATTCCATCTACTGCTCCTGCTTACAGTCGCCCTGTTGCCGGCGCCGCTGCAGGCTCACGGTGGTGTAGGCAACCAGCATCTGAACAACATTCCGGCCGGCCCCTACCGTGTATACGTCTGGTCAGACCCCGAGCCGCCCCTGGTCGGCGAATACCACGTGACAATCGCTCTCACCGAAAACGTCGAAGGTGACACCACCGGTCTTGCAGGCGGCCCCGTCCTTGATGCCTACGTGGTCGTCGAGCTGACACATCTCGAGAGCGGTTCGACCTATAGCGCCCAGGCAACGCACGATGACGCCCTCAATAAACTCTTCTACGAAGCCTCCTTTGAACCTGGCAAGAAGGGAAACTGGTCCGTGCAAGTACGAATTGCCCCGCCCGGCTGTGAAACAGGAGAAGTCAGAGGGAACCAACAGAGCGGCGCATCGGCCTTAGCCTGCGACCCTGCTCAGGTGGTGGGATTTGAAGATGAAATACTGCCCAAAGCCTTCCCGTGGCGTGCAGTTCTCGGCGGTCTCTTGTCGGTCTTGCTCTTGATAGGCGCGGCCCTGCTATATTGGTTCACCCAGCCGGCAAGCGCGCGCAACAAGCCTGCTCACACCAAGAAACGAGACCCCGCGCCGGCCGGAGGCCGCTCCTGATGGCCGGTTCCCCCCAGACACGGTTGGAGCAACGCCGCATCCACCAGGAATTCCAACAACCCGCCAAGAACGAGAACCGAAGAGCCCTGTCAGCCCGGGAGGTCGGGTCGACATTGGCGCTCCTGTTCAGCCGCCGCTGGTGGTGGAAGACACTCATTGTGCTGCTGGCAATGTCCATTATGGCCGCGCTTGGTTTCTGGCAGCTGGACCGCCTGGAACAAAGAAGAGCGTTCAATCAGCAGCGCAGCGTCGCCCTCGCCGCACCCCCCTTGGAACTGACGGGCGCGCCCTTGCCTCCCGGAGACATACGAGACCGTCATGCAATGGCGAATGGCGAGTTTGACTACGACCGTCAGGTCGCGATCCGAAATCAAAACCACCAGGGCCAGCCCGGCTTCCATCTTGTAACGCCGCTCCGCATCTCCGGGTCTGAAATGGCAGTGCTGGTAAATCGAGGATGGATTCCCGTGGCCAAAGCCAATCCGTCCACTTGGCGCAATCTAGACGAGCTTGGAGGCGGGCCCCAAACGGGTACCCTGCAACCGACGCGCCGCCGGCCGGACGGAACCGTGTCCGAGATTCCGCAGGATACCGTTACCGGCTGGTACCGTCTCGACATTGAAGCCATCAGTCAAACGTTACCCTATCAACTGATGCCTGTTGTTTTGCAGTTGGCGCCAGCAAACGGCAATGTACTGGGCTCGCGCCGCTCCCAAGGGGAATCCTACTCGTCAGCCCTGCCCCTTCGCCTGGAGCAGGAAGTTACTCTTGATGAAGGCAACCATTTCAGTTACGCGCTTCAGTGGTTCGGTTTCGCCATCACCGCCGCCGTCGTCTATATCTCTGTTGCCCGCCGTTCAGAAACCTGGCCCCAGTAGAGGCTGTGACATTCAACCCCGCGTGGACACGACGGAACCCGCGAAGGCAGAAAAGCTGGCAATTTCAGGAGAATCCCATGCATGTACATGCTGATTCCCGAAGTCCCGTCTCAATAAAACCGGACGGTGTTATGTGACCAGCAACCGCAAACTTGTCGCCGCCGCAATTATTTCCGCCTCGCTGGCTGTGATGCTCAGCTCGGGCATCCGGTCCAGTTTCGGCCTGTTTCTCGCGCCCATTACAGAAACGCTTGGAACCGGCCGCGAAAACCTGAGTATTGCCATCGCCATCAACAATATTGTTTTTGGCCTGCCCCTGATTGGTCTCCTCTCAGACCGCTTTGGGCCGCGACGTGTAATGATCGCAGGTGCAATTTTCTACGCGGCTGGCCTCGTTATGGTTGCCCTTGTGAAAACGACACTTGGGCTGATGTTGTCACTCGGCCTCCTCGTGGGAATCGCCTTGAGCGCCACCCACTTCGTCATCGTATTGGGGGCGGTCGCGCAGTTGGTCTCGGAGGATCAGCGCAGCCGTGTCTTCGGCATCATCACTGCAATGAGCTCTGCCGGTATGTTTGTGGTTCCCCCGCTTGCCCAACTCCTCGTATCCAATCTGGGCTGGCAGGGCGCACTCTACGCCCTGGCCGCAGTCGCCGCAGTGGTGGCGCTGATGGCGTTCGGTTTGCCCGCGCGGCCGGGTACACAGGTGCATGGTGTGCAGCAACCGCACCTGGACGAGCCCTTCCGTGCAGTGATAGAACGGGCCGCACGCCATCGGGGCTACCTGCTTCTGACTACCGGGTTTTTCGTGTGCGGGTTTCATGTCGCCTTTATAGGCACGCATCTTCCCGCATTTCTGGGCGACAATGGACTGCCCGACTTTGTTGCCGCTGGCGCATTGGCCCTGATCGGCGCCTTCAACATTCTTGGTTCGGTCACCTTTGGCTGGCTCGGTGACAGGTTCTCCCGCAAATACATGTTGAGCATTATCTATCTGGGCCGGGCGCTGGTTATCCTGCTCTTTTTGCTGGCGCCCGTCACCCGTACATCCGCCCTGATCTTCGGTGGTTCGATCGGGTTACTCTGGCTGGCCACCGTGCCGCTCACCAGCGGAATCGTTGCCAAAATCTTTGGAACCCGCTATCTGTCTACGCTCTATGGAATCGTCTTCTTCAGCCATCAAATCGGAGCATTCTTAGGGGTATGGCTGGGAGGACGCTTCTATGATACTCTCGGCACGTACACGCCCGTCTGGATTGCCGGCATTGCACTGGGCGTCTTTGCCGCGCTCGTCCACCTGCCAATTCATGAACGCACTGCGCTGTCCGGCGCCGCCGCGGCCGCTGATTGATCCACCGCCGCGCGCGACAGTTTCATTCTGAGCTGGCGCCGGAACGCTCGCTCATTCACCCCTCAACCGGAGATAAGGAATTCAAATGACAACCGTGCGACCGCAACGAGCCGGGCTCTCGGTTCAGCGCCTCTCCCGCGTCGACAAGCTGCTAGAGCGCTACGTGGAAGGCGGTCACCTGGCCGGGGCCCTGGGTCTCATCTATCGCAAAGGCGAAGTCGCCTATAACAGCGCCATTGGCCAGCGGGACCTCGAAAGCGGTCAGCCCATGACCGAGGATACCATCTTCCGCATCTACTCCATGACCAAGCCGATCACAGCTGTGGCAGCCCTCATGCTGTTCGAAGATGGCCATTTCCTCCTGGATGACCCTGTAGCAACATATCTGCCGGAGTTTGAGGACGTACGAGTCTGCACCGGCGACCTCGAAAACCTCGTGCCGCCGGATCGCCCCCCTACAGTCAAAGACCTCTTCATGCACACCGCCGGGTTGAGCTATGGCTGGGGCGAGGATTCTCCTGTCGAAAAGCTGTATCGCCAAAACGTTGGTAACCGTGAGCGCTCATCACTTGAACCCTTTGTCGGGAAGTTGGCAGCTCTGCCCCTGCTCTATCATCCAGGCACATCCTGGCGCTACAGTCTTGCAACCGACGTACTTGGTCGCGTGGTCGAAGTGCTCTCTGGAAAGACGCTCGATGTTTTCTTCCACCAGGAGATATTCATACCGCTGGCAATGAATGACACAGCGTTCCACGTTCATGCCGATTCGCTTGATCGTTTCGCCGCCTGCTACTGTCCACCCGGGGGCTTCAACTTCGGCAGCGACCTTGCCAACAGAGCGAACACGAGACCAGGCCGGGGCAATGACCAGGAGAAGCCAGTCCAGCCGCCAATTGAACTGTATGATGCTCCAAAAAGCAGTCGCTATACCAAGCCACCTGCTTTCCTCTCCGGCGGCGGCGGACTCGTCTCAACGCTTGGCGACTACCTGCGATTCACCCAGATGCTGCTGAACGATGGCATTCTCGACGGTAACCGCCTGCTCGGACGCAAGACGGTGGAGCTGATGCGCGCTAACCATCTGCCGGCCGATCTGGTTCCGATCACATTCGGTGATGATGCCCGTTCCGGCCACGGTTTTGGCCTGGGAATGAGCGCCCTGGTGGATGTGCCGGCCTCCAGCGCCCCAGCCACTGCAGGCATTTACGGTTGGGGCGGTCTGGCCACGACTCGATTCTGGATCGACCCGGCGGAAGACATGGTGGGCCTGTTTATGACGCAGTTTATCCCCTCAGACTACTACCCGATCGAGCGCGAGTTTCAATTAGCTGCCTACCAGGCCCTCGTCGACTGAACCAAAACAATTCACAACACATCCAACCGCGAACAGGAAGTGCAAAGTTCGCCCACGCAGTACGCATAACGAAACAGGGAACTCCTATGACAACCGTGCAACCGCAACGAGCCGGGCTCTCGGTTCAGCGCCTCTCCCGCGTCGACAAGCTGCTGGAACGCTACGTGGAAGGCGGTCACCTGGCCGGGGCCCTGGGTCTCATCTATCGCAAAGGCGAAGTCGCCTATAACAGCGCTTTCGGCCAGCGGGACCTCGCGACCGGTCAGCCAATGACCGAGGATACCATCTTCCGTATCTACTCCATGACCAAGCCCATCACGGCTGTGGCAGCCCTCATGCTGTTCGAAGATGGCCATTTCCTTCTGGATGACCCGGTGGCAACATATCTGCCGGAGTTTGAGGACGTACAAGTCTGCACCGGCGACCTCGAAAACCTCGTGCCGCCTAACCGTCCAATCACAATCAAAGACACCTTCATGCACACTGCTGGCCTCAGCTACGGCTGGGACCAAGATTCTCCTGTCGAGAACCTCTATCGACAGACATTTGGCAACCGAGAGCCATTTGATCTTGATGCATTTGTCAGGAAGTTGGCAGCTCTGCCTTTGCTCTATCATCCTGGTGAACGTTGGCGCTATAGCTATGCGACAGACGTCCTCGGACGGCTGGTTGAAGTAATCGCCGGAAAGACGCTCGGCGAGTTCTTCAAACAGGAAATATTCAAGCCGTTGGCAATGAATGATACCGGGTTCCACGTACCTGCCGATTCGCTTGATCGTTTCGCCGCCTGCTACAGTCCCCCCGGAGGCTTAAACTTCGGCAATGACCTTGCCAGTATAGCCAACAGGAGACCAAGCCATGATGATGACGAAAAGAAGCCCGTCCAGCCACCAATCGAGTTACATGATGCTCCACATAACAGTAACTACACCAAGCCTCCTGTTTTCCTCTCCGGCGGCGGCGGTCTAGTCTCAACGCTTGGCGATTACCTGCGTTTCACCCAGATGTTACTCAACGACGGCATTCTGGACAGCAAACGATTGCTCGGGCGCAAGACGGTGGAGCTGATGCGCACCAACCATCTACCGGCCGAACTGGTCCCAATTGCAATCGGAAATGACGGCCTCGCAGGGAATGGATTTGGTTTGGGAGTGAGTGCCCTGGTGGACCCGCCGGCTTCCAGTGCGCCGGGCAGTGTCGGCGCCTACGGTTGGGGCGGTTTGGCCACGACTCACTTTTGGATCGATCCTGTGGAAGACATGGTGGGCCTGTTCATGACGCAGTTTATACCCTCCGACTATTACCCGGTCGAACGCGAGTTCCGCCTGGCGGCCTACCAGGCCCTCGTCGACTGAACAGATGCAATTTGCAACCGATTGGACCGCGGCGGGTAAGCACTACGCTCTTACATTCAAACCTCAATCTGAAATAAGGATTCTCAATGACAACTGTTAAACCGCAACGAGCCGGGTTCTCACATGAGCGCCTCGCCCGCTTGGACAACCTGTTGGAACGCTACGTGGAAGGCGGTCATTTGGCTGGGGCCATCGGACTGATCCATCGCAAAGGCGAAACTGCCTACTGCAACGCCGTTGGCAAGCGGGAGCTCGAAACAGGTACGCCCATGACCGAGGATACAATATTCCGCATCTACTCCATGACAAAGCCGATCACTTCCGTGGCTGCTCTGATGTTATACGAAGACGGTCACTTTCTCCTCGATGACCCAATCGCACTGTTTCTGCCGGAGTTTGCCGGCGTCCAGGTCTTCACCGGCGACCTCGATAACCTCGCGCCGCCGGACCGACAACCCACGATCAAAGACCTCTTCATGCACACTGCCGGTTTGAGCTATGGATGGGACCAGGATTCCGCTGTCGACCAACTATATCGCCGGCGTGTAGGTAACCGCGAACATCTTCTGCTGGAGACGTTTGCTCAAGAACTGGCAACTCTGCCACTACTCTATCATCCCGGCACACGCTGGCTGTACAGCCTCGCGACCGATGTGCTCGGCCGGCTGGTTGAAGTACTTTCCGGAAAAACACTCGATGAATTCTTCCGTCAGGAAATATTCAAACCGCTGGCAATGGTGGATACAGGGTTCCACGTGCCTCACGACTCGGTCGAACGCTTTTCCGCCTGTTATTGCCCTCCTGGTGGATTCCGTCTCGGCAGCGATCTCGGACGCAATATGAGAACGCACGCCGGCCAAAATGATGAAGACCAGCAGGTCAGTGAACCGAAGATACAATTGCATGAAGCTTCCCAAGAAGGCCGATTCACCAAACCTCCTGTTTTCCTCTCCGGTGGCGGGGGCCTCGTTTCAACTCTCGGCGACTACTTGCGCTTTTCCCAGATGTTGCTCAACGGCGGCACACTCGACGGCAACCGCTTGCTCGGCCGCAAGACGGCTGAGCTAATGCGCGCCAACCATCTGCCGGCCGAATTGGTCCCAATTGGCCTCGGAGCTGACGTCCGTGCTGGCTATGGTTTTGGCTTGGGGGTGAGCGTGTTGGTGGATCTGCCGGCCACTAGCACACCGGGCAGCGTTGGCATCTACGGCTGGGGCGGTGCCGCATCAACCCAATTCTGGATCGACCCCGTGGAGGAGATGTTCGGCATATTCATGACCCAGTTCATGCCCGCCGGTTACTATCCGGTCGCCCGCGAGTTTCGAGTGGCGGCATACCAGGCGCTCGTCGACTGAACAAGGCCAGCCTCTGGAGAAGACCATGCCTATCCAGAAAGAAGCACGCCTGCTGCGCGTCGGCGTAGTCGGCGCAGGACCTATCGCTCAGATCGCGCATCTTGAGTCCTGCCGCAAAGGTCGCAATACCGAGCTTTACGGCCTTTGCGAGACCGCGCCCGACCTCTTGGCGCGTGTGGCCGGGATACACCGCCCCCAGCGCAGTTTCACTCGCTACGCCGACATGCTGGCCGATTCCAATGTTGATGCCGTCATCGTCGCTGTAGCCGACCAGTTTCATGTAGAGCTGGCCTTACAGGCGCTTCAGGCCGGCAAACATGTGCTGGTCGAAAAACCAATGGGAGTCAAGGTTGAGGAGTGTGAAACTCTTCAGGACGAAGTTGTAAACTCCGGCCTTACCCTGCAAGTAGGCCACAACCGCCGCTTTGACCCCGGCGTCATCCACGCCCGCCGCTTCATTCAGGAACAGATCGGCGCACTGATGTCAGCCCAGTTCTGGTACTACGATTCAGTCCACCGCTATACGATGACCGACGCCCTCCAACCCTTGATCGAATCCAGCTCGCAGGCGCTTCGACCCGCTGGCAACCCCAAAGCCGACCGCCGCCGCTACCTCATGTTGGGCCACGGCAGCCACCTGACCGACACCACCCGTTTCCTCTCACAGAGCGAAATCGTGCAGGTGCGTTCCCGCTATCTGGAGCGCTTCGGTCGGCACTGCTGGTTCGTAGATATCGCCTTCGCCGACGGCAGCCTGGGAAACCTCGAGTTGACCATTACAGTTGCCGGGGACTTCGAAGAGGGTTTTCGCATCCAGGGCGAACATGGCAGCGTCCGCGGCCGGCTGCCCCTTTCCTGGTATCACAAGGCCGGCAGCGTGGAGTGCTTCTCTACGAAAGATGACCTTTACACCCGCCCTTTGGGCCAGGATGGCCACGGTTACCGGCAACAGCTCGAAGGCTGGGCCGACACCATCCTGCACGGCAAACCGCAGTGGGGCGCAAACGTCCATGATGGCCTCGCCTCCATGCGGGCAATGGCCGCTATTGCAAGCTCAGCATCCAACGGCGGCGATTGGGTCGCTCTCGACAAAATAACAGGAGGCGTCTGAATGAAAATCGGAATCTTTGCACGTACCTTTGAAGCCCCTTCCCTTGCTGGCGTTTTAGACGCGGTCGCCTCCCATGGCATCCGCCACATCCAGCTCAACACCAGTTCCATGGGACTTTCAGACATGCCGGACGGCCTGGACTCCGCCGCGTGTGCGCAGGCCCGCCGCGAGATAGAGGATCGCAACATCGAAGTGGCCTCCCTCTCGGCTACCTACAACATGATTCACCCGGACCCGGCTGCACGCGCACAGGGCATGAGCCGTCTTGGAGTTCTGGCGTCCCACGCAGCTGAATTGGGCACCGACCTGCTCACCCTCTGCACCGGCACTCGCAACCCAACCAACATGTGGCAACATCACCCCGAAAACAACGCCCCTGAAGCTTGGGCAGATCTGCTTGACGCAATGGAGCAGGCTCTCACCCTTGCCGAAAAGCACGATGTGCGGCTCGGCATTGAGCCGGAGGTTGCAAACGTTGTCAATTCGCCCCAAAAGGCACGCAAATTGCTGGACACAATGGGTTCCGACAGGCTGACAATTGTCATGGACGGTGCCAACGTCTTTCCCAAAGGAACAATTCAACGACAGCATCAGATCCTGGACGAAGCATTCGACCTGCTGGGGGATCGCATCTCGCTGGCGCACGCAAAAGACCTGAGCCGCGACGGCGAAGCCGGCCACGAAGCCGCCGGCACCGGGCTGCTCGATTACGACTATTACCTGCATCTGTTACACCAGAGCAACTACCGCGGCGCGGTCGTGCTCCACAGTCTGACCCCTGCACAAGTCCCGGACTGTGTGCGATTCCTGCAGCAGAAGCTGCAAGACATTGCGTGAGATCGATCGTAGGCCCCAACCGCGCCTGTGTCACTTCTCTCCTACGGTCCCTGTACTTTCACTGCACCCTCTCGAGCGCCGCTGCCGCTGAGAGAGTCAAAGGAGATCGCCATGAACCAATCCATGAGCGTCACTGAGGTACTTGAGGCAGCACTTTATGTCGAAGACCTCGAGGCCGCTGAACAATTTTACACTGAGGTGCTAGGTCTCACCCTGTTCTCGAAATTGAAGGGAAGACATGTCTTTCTTCGCTGCGGCCAGCGCATGGTGCTCCTCTTCCATCCCGAAGCTACGGCTGTTCCATCGGTCGGCGAGAATGACAGACCCCTCCACGGCGCCAAAGGACCAGGGCACCTGGCCTTTTCAGTGCGCGAAGATGAAATCGATCAGTGGAAGGATCACCTCGCCAGACATGGCGTGGAAATCGAGAGGGAAATTCACGGAGAAAGATGTCGACAGGTATACTTCCGAGACCCATCGCAGAACAGCCTGGAAATCGCCTCACCCTTGACATGGGGAATCCCTGAAGAGACGATTTCCTCTGGCTCCTGATCAAGTAAGACGGCAGGCAGAAAGAAGCATGAGCTTCTTGCAGAGGCAGGAAAGCATTCAAATTTGTGGGCTTTAGCGACTCCAAGGGAGAGACGGAAGTCTCAAAAGTTCAACCTTGGGGATTGGGGAAATTCTCCTCCATCCACGCACGCCACCGCGGTTCTTCATTGGCAACAACCTCAGCGGCATCCTCGCCGTACAGATAAAACCTGAGCGACAGCAGGATCTTCTCGTCAAGAGGCCACACAAACAGGTGGGCCACGCCTGAAGTCGGCTTGTCGATATGTAGTATAATCTCAGTCTCGTCAGGCAGTGTATCGACGACGCCTGCAAAGTTCAACCCGCCAGCCGGGGCGGAGAAGCGTTCTCCCAGCTCCGCCCTGGAGAATCCCAGCGCGGAAGCCGTTTTCTCCCATGCCTGGGAACCCTCAGACGTCGCCCCCATCAGCTCGAGCAAGGTGCACGGCTGTCCCCGATGGTGGGTCATGTAAATTTGCAGAATACGGAAAAAAGCCGGCCAGCCCGCCTCCGTCCCCTCGATATGGCTGTCGTATTCGTCGCTTTCGACGAATAAACTATGCTCTACGCTCAAGAGGCACGTATTGCCCGTCCCTTCCTCAATTTTCCAGTCTGTTGCCACCTCTGGGCCGCCCGGAATGAATTCATCGCTTGTAACCGAGAAACCTCGCGGCGGGTCCCATGCCGTCAATGTCGCGGCCGAGGAAATACCGGGGCCAAAGTGAACAATTAGCCGTTCGGGTTGCCCGTCTACGCCTAATTCAAAGACAGACCGCGTAAACCACGCCGAAAGCCCAGCGTCGGTGCTGATCGCTTGCCACAACTCTTCGACCGAGCCTGGCGTCTCAACTTCCACCCGAACCCATCTGCGCCCGTTGGGGTCTACTTTTGTGCTCATAATATCTCCAGGTTAACTTTCCTAAATGAGAGTTTCGAATCGAAACAAAGTGGCAGATGCACATTTCCGGCAACTCGAAACCTGCTATCTTGCCTCTCGCAAAATAGTGCTGGCAGGGGGTACTCCACTCAAGTTGCCGGTACCTCACTTTGAAAACTCAATGAACCTATGGCTTCTCTAAGGAAACACAAGCATTGAGCGGGTGTATGCCATGTCGGCAGTTCCCATTGCGGCTCTGCCACACACATAAAATGACGCTCGATCTCCGCTCGATGTTCCACGCCTGGGTAACGGTTTGACCAAGCCCGGACAACAGTTCTTCGAGGCCGAACGCCTCAAACAATCCGCGACCCTGACGACCGCGCCCATCTGAATAGTTCTGGCTGGCGCAGTCGTCGTTCTACTTGAACTACTGAAAGCGCAACTCTTTCCTTCCTCACCGGAGAGCATGTTGCCACCTGAAATCCGGTCGCCTTCAGGGTTTTTTGCTGCCATGAACTCGATTCCGCAGAGGTCAACCACGCAAATTCTGACTGGCATAGTGACAACACCTGTTACATCTGTCATTTCGGTCGAAATTCAGCATCTGGTCGCATCTCTACTCGGATCAGCTCGTATCCGTCTGTAGCCGTCAGGTGAGACTCGCTCAGGAAAATTTGGGGGCTACGCCTATCTAAATGCTACTTTCGGCGCCCCTTCCGCAATTGCCATGGCATTGGTAAGCCTCGTACCTTTCCTCATTTGCCTGGCTGTCTTCTTTCTGTCAATCTACGAGTTAGTACTTTCCTACTCTGCTACTAGAATTGAATACGGAATGCCTCGAGGTCAGGCGATTTTCGTTATTCTCGTAGGACAGCTGATCGTTGGTGGGGGGAAACGCGCTGGTCGGGGGAATGATGTACGACTTTGGCTTCCCTGGTTGATTAAGGCTGCAAGATTCTGAAATAGGTTTCCCTGCCCCTTGCTCTTGCTGCCTATTTCCCACATAATGTGCACGGGATCCCTAATTGCTGCCGCGCACACTCGAGGCACCTGAGATCGAGGGTTTCCAAAGCCGAACGGTCACATCTGTCTTAAGGAGATACCTATGGACTTCAACTCGATCTTCCAGACTTGGGTGAATGTTTTGACCAAGCCCGGTGAAGAGGTTTTCACCGCCGAACGAGAGAAATCCTCGGCGACGCTGAAGACCGCGCTCATCTGGATGATTCTGGCCTCGGTCATCACGGCCCTGCTCGGAACGCTGCAAGCCCAGATTTTTTCGTCTCCATTAGGTGGAGTCGGTCAGATCATGGAGATGTTACCGACAGAACTCCAAGGAGAACTCGGGCCTATCTCTGAAACCGATACGCCCGGTGGTTCTTTTTTCAACCTCTCCATCATCGTTTTTGGACCAATCACTTTCCTTATTGGCGTGGGCATCTACCATGTTGTCGCCTCCGTACTAGGTGGGCGCGGGCAATTCGGTCGCTATGCCTATCTCTATGCCACCTTCGGCGCGCCGATAATCATCGTCGGATCCATACTAGGTTTCTTGCCGGCCGTGGGAGGCTGCTTAGGTGCCATTCTTGGGATTTACCAGATCGTGCTGAATTACTTTGCCCTAAAGGTAGAATATCAGCTGTCACAAGGTAGAGCCGTAGTTGTTGTCGTCGCTCCGCTCCTGGTTGGATTGGCACTGGCAGCGTGTTTGGCCATTGCCGTTGTAGGCATGGTGGCCTCCGTAATGCAGTAAGAAAACATGACCATCATTGACGCGCACAACCACCCCGACTGGCTCGGCCATGACCTGCCGAAATTTCTGGCCAACATGGACCGCTACGGCATCGACAAGACCTGGCTGCTCACCTGGGAGTGCCCGCCAGATGAGTACAATCCGGCCAGCTATTACCAGGCGATGCACTTTGGCGACGGCCGCGCCTATCCAGTCCCGTTTGCCTCCTGCCTGCGCTACAAGCAGGCCGCCCCAGATCGTTTCGTTCTAGGCTACGCCCCCGACCCCCGCCGTCCCGAAGCCATCGACCAGTTGCAAGCCGCAATCGAAATTCACGGCGTGCAGGTCTGCGGCGAAATCAAGCTGCGGATGCTCTACGACAATCCCGACGCTCTGCGGTTGTTCCGCTTCTGTGGTGAGAAGGGTTTGCCGGTCACTTTTCACATCGACTATCCGATCCCAACCGGCCACCGCTATCCCCGCACCGACTGGTGGTACGGCGGCACCATAGACGCCTTCGAGCGCGCTCTGCAGGCCTGCCCAGATACCGTTTTCATCGGCCACGCGCCCGGCTTCTGGGCGCACATCTCCGGCGACGATCAGTTCGATAAGGTCGGATATCCCAAAGGCCCGGTGCTACCAGGCGGCAGACTCTTCAACCTTTTCCGCACCTATCCCAACCTCTACGCCGACCTCTCAGCCGGCTCCGCCTTCACCGCTCTCACTCGCGATTTCAGCCAGCTCAAATCCGACCCCTTCTCACCAGACAGCGGGGCGTCGTCAGAGCCATTCCTGCTCGAATTCCAGGACCGCCTGCTCTTCGGTCGCGACCACTTCGACGACCGCATGCAGAAACTGCTCAACACCCTGGATCTGCCCGAAAAAGTGCGCCACAAGATCTTTCGCGCCAACGCCGAATCACTGCTGGACTAGCAGTCGACCAGTCAAAGAGATAATCTGTTTGTAGTTGGGTTTACATGCGTCCAGCCGAAGAACAAGGTAATGCAGAGGACCTTGGATTATGCAGACATGCAAGCTCTTATCTATTCCGCCAATACATGTGCTGCGCCCAAGGCAGATGCCATCAGTCGCCGATAGCGAGGCGCGTCTACTTCTGTGACAACGTCCAGACCTTTCCACAACTCATCGTCATAGTCGCGTTGCCTTGCGCTGCGCCGGTCGAAAACGGTCGCTCCCCTCGTTTCGCTGCCCGACAACTCCACCCGCATAGGCCAGCGCTCCACTGTTGCGCCCTCCGGATCGATCACCGCGGCAACCGTTCCAGCGTCTCCGATGAGAGAATACTCCGCCCCGAAAAAACGACAATAATGCAGCCCGATACCACCGGCTATACGTGCGCTCGCACTCGCCGATTCGGACAAAGCCCTCGCCTCACTCTCAGTGAACCAAACCTGCATGAAAGGATCCAGGGGATACAGAGTAACGGGCAGCCCGCTGTGAAGCACGATGGCGGCCGCCTCCGGGTCGCAGCGAATGTTAAATTCCGCCGCCGGCGTAGCATTTCCCGGCGACGCATAGGTTCCCCCCATCACATAAAGCCGCGCGATCTTGTCCGTAATCTGTGGATACATCCGCAGCAGCATCGCGATATTGGAAAGGGGGGCCAGGCAGATCAACGTTAGCGGTTCAGTCGCGTCGGCCAGAGTTCGCCGCAGGAATTCGACCGCGTGGACATCGACCGCACTGCGGCGCGGCTTCGGCAGACCGAGATCGCCCATGCCGTCACTGCCGTGCAGAGCTGGAGGAGGCAGGCCGTCATCAATGATCGACCTGTTCATCCCCACGGCGACTGGAACCGGAGGAGCCCCAATCGCATCCAGAAGCGTAAGCGTATTGACGACAACCTGCTCCAGCGGGCAGTTGCCTTCCACGCAGGTGATGCCGCGCACATCCAGTGCCGGCGACGCCATCGCCAGCAACAGCGCCAACGCGTCGTCACCACCGGTGTCTACGTCTAGTAAAACAGGAAGAACTGATGACATCGGACGACTCCTATCCCGCGGAAGACGGTTCCGCAGAATCTATCAGTGAACTGTTGCGCCTGTACAGTGCCAATGCAAAGACCGCCATCAGTAGCGCTCCCAGAACTGGCGCCAGGACGAGGCCCTCAAGTGCCGTATCCAGAGTCATCTGGTCCGCCAGCCAACCCGTGAGCGTCGCGCCCAGGCCGCCAGGCCACCATCCCAATCCCATCACCAGGCCCGACGCCATCGCCAATCCCCGCGGCCAGACCTCCTGGGCGACGACAACAGTCGTCGGGTAGGTGCATCCCAACAGAAAACCGATTGCGCCCGCATAAATGAACTGCAAGCTGCCGCCCGCGTGTAAGAAGAGCCAGTATGCCGGCCCCAGCAAGGCGAAGCAGGCCAGCAAGACCTGCCAGCGGCCGAATCGATCGGACAAGATGCCGCCAAAAAGGCTGCCCACGCCGATCAAGAGCGACAGGACAAAGAGCATCTGCCCGCCATAGACAACTGAAAAACCGCGATCCCCCAGCAGTGTAGGCAGATAGGTCGTCAGGCTGAGCTGGAACCAGGCGCGGGTCATCGCCACCATCGTGATCAGGACCAGCCCCAACAGGAAGCCTTGCCCGGCCCGCGACTGGCGCTGCCGATGCGCTTCCCTTTCACCGCTGCTCTCCCGCCCCAGCCCGCCGACCAGCCAAATGGCGGCCAGGATGACGACAGGAAGCAGGACCATCGTTCCCTTCAGCCCTAACAGTCCGAACCCGACCGCCAGCAGCAATGGGCTGCCGGCCGAACCAACATTCCCACCTACCGCGAAGAAAGAGACGGCCCGCCCCCTTTTACCCGCCTCGGTTGCCTTAGTGACCACCGAAGCGCCCGCAGGGTGGAATGCCGCTGACCCAAATCCCGCCAGCGCCACGCCCACCAACAGCGTCCAATAGTTGGTGCTGAAACCAAGCACAGCCATAATCAGCCCCAGCCAGACAACACTCATCGAGGCGATGCGGCGGGCATCCCAGCGATCGATGAAGTATCCAAACAGCGGCTGGCCCAGCGACATCGTCGTCGTCCCCACTAGGGTCACCATGCCAATCTGCCCGTAGCTCAGCCCGAACTCGGCGCGGAAGAGCGGAAAAAAGACCGGCAAATACTGGTGAAATAGCTCCAGCAGAAAGTGGCCGCCTGCCACCAGGAAGACCGTATTGGTCAGTAATTCACGTTTGAATCCCGCTCGCGAAGCGGCAAGTGCCCGTCTGTCGATGATCATAGCAATAAGTGGAAGACTGAAACGCGGCCAGGCTGGCAAGGTGGGAGCGACAACCAAAGGGGTCGTCTTATCTGGCAAATTGTTCGAAGTGTCCTGGGAGACTGTCCTGTTCCACCTCACAAAAGAAGGCCAATATACAAAGAGGGACTGAAGACAAAGAGTCTTCATCCCTCCGCCGCGTCCATGATAATATGCAAGCTAGGAACCGGCAACTCGCGCCGACTGTCGCAGCCATTATTTGTATCTGGCTGGAACGCCTTCGAACTGCCAATCAGGAAAGAGCGAAAACCCCCCAATGTTCAATGTCTGTGCCCACTGCGGCCTCTATAGTGTGGACAAATTGGTTACCCAACCAACCCGCATTGCCCATGCATCAGAGTCCCGCGACCATGTCAACCTGCAGGATGAAAAACTGGCCGCCGTGGCTACCTGTAAGCACTGCGGCCATGCGCACACCTTTCTGCGCCTGCCCCTCTTGCTCGTCGGCGGAGCCAGCGCGTCCGGAAAAAGCGCGATCCTACAGGAATTGGCAGGGCAGTTTCCCGCCGCCGTGCTCCTGGAATCCGATCTCCTCTGGCTACAGGAGTTTGAAAAACCGCCCGCTGGCCACCGACGCTTCTTCGAGACATGGCTGCGCCTGGCCAAAAACATAGGCCAAAGCAGGCGGCCTGTTACGCTCTTCGGTGCTGGCCTGGCAGTTCCCGAAAATGTCGAACAATGCGTGGAGAGGCGTTACTTCAGCGACACGCACTACTTGGCCCTGGTCTGTGACGAAAATGAATTGCAACACCGCCTCCGAGCGCGACCCGCCTGGCGCAAGAGCGGTCAACTGGAACAGCTGCAGGAACAGCTTGACTTCAATCGCTGGCTGCAAAATGAGGGCCCGCTGCAATTTCCAGGAGTAACTCTTCTGGATACCACGGATACGACTGTTGAGGATTCGGCACGCGCAGTCAAAGACTGGATCGAGCGCTCCCTGGCGTTGGAACCGCTGCGGGCGGACGAATGAAACAGTCCAGCGGCCTCTGGAAAAATCGTTCCTTCACGCAGCTCTGGGTCGCGCACGTCACGTCCGGCGCCGGTACTGCCATCACATCAGTAGCCCTGCCTCTCACCGCCGTGCTCGTGCTGGGGGCTACACCTTCAGAGATGGGTCTGCTTGCAGCCGCCGGCTCTTTGCCCAACCTGCTGTTCGGCCTCTTTGCCGGCGTTTGGGTAGATAGGGTCCGCCGCCGCCCAATCCTGGTGTGGGCCGACCTCGGTCGGGCCTTGCTATTGGTATCCGTTCCCGCAGCCGCTTGGCTGGGAAACCTCTCTTTTCTGCAGATCTGGATTGTAACCTTTGCGGCCGGCACACTGACCGTCTTCTTCCAGATTGCCGCAATCTCGGTCCTTCCCGCGCTGGTGGAAAAAAGCGAGCTGGTTGAGGCCAACAGCCGCCTCTCGACTAGTGATGCAGTTGTCGCTATCGCCGGGCCGGCCGCCGCCGGCGGCCTGGTGCAGCTCTTCAGCGCGCCCAAAGCCATTCTGGTCGACGCTGTTTCCTATCTCATCTCTGCTCTGGCGTTAAGCGGAGTCTCCGAAGAATTGCCGACTGAAGAGGCTCCTCCGGACGTCGATGATACCAAAGGGCCTAAAGATCTGATCCGTTCGGCCATTGTCTCCATCGGTCGAGAAGTTGGCGAAGGTGTTTACGAGCTCCTTCGAACCCCACTGTTGAGAGCGCTTACTATCACCTCCAGCCTGGGTATGCTGGCCGGTGCGCTTTCAGCTGCAGTACAGATGCTCTTTCTGGTCAATCAACTGAATTTTACACCTTCTGTCATTGGTATTGTCGCGGCCTGCGGAGGCGTCGGCTCTCTGGTGGGCGCCATGCTCGCCGGAAACGCGGCTCGGTTTTTGCAGGCTGGAAGGGCGCTCGTTGTGGGCAAACTGTTGTGGATCGCGGGGAGCCTGCTGCTCGCGAGTTCCGACGTGATCGGGGCTGAAGTTGTCACCGTAGGCACTTCGCGGGCGTTGGTCGGCTTGGGCAGCACCATATACTTCGTCAATCAGATTAGCCTGCGCCAGACAATTACGTCCATTCGCCTGTTGGGGCGCGTGACCGCAGCAAGGCGCTTCGTACTGTTCGGGGTGGCGACGATCGGGGCATTTATCGGCGGCCTTCTGGGCGAGACTATCGGGCTGCGGGCAACCCTATTGGTCGGCTCGGCCGCACTCACACTGGAACTCGCAATGCTTCTTGCTTCAACCGTCCGGCAAGCGAGAATCGAATAGACACGCATTCATGACTTGACTCTCTGCGCCTTCGGTGGCAACGAGAATTCAACGACATGAATGCGAATGAAAAGGGCCAGCGCGCCGGCCAGCAAGACTCCCGCCAGCATCCAGAACATACCGACATAGCCCAAGCTTACGATCAGTATCCCTCCGAGCAGAGGGCCCGCAACCTTACCCGCGTTCTTGAGCGAACCCGCCAGTCCCATGCCGGCTCCAACTTTATCTGCCGGCACCTGCTCCGCGATCAGAGCTACAGTTGCCGGGAAGATCAGAGCTTGGGCCGCGCCCATCGCCACAGCAACTGCCAGCAGGCCTATGGTACTCGCGGCCGTCGGCAGAAACGGGAGCGAGAGAGCAAGGCAGATCATACCCAGCGACACGGCGCGCACATGGCCCAACCGGTCTCCCAGCCGGCCGCCCCAAGGTTTAATCAGAATGAGAGCGCCCTCTTGTACGCCAAAAAACAGGCCAATCTCAACTGTCGAGTATCCCGCGGTCAACGCGTAGATCGGCAAGAAAGCCTTTATGACATAGGTTACAACGAAGACGGCTGCCTCCAAGGCACCGGAAAGCCACACGGCAGGCGCGCCTAACAATCCCTTCTGCCGTTTCAAGAGCC
Source organism: Caldilineaceae bacterium (assembly GCA_965116395.1). GTDB lineage: Bacteria > Chloroflexota > Anaerolineae > Caldilineales > Caldilineaceae > Bin5. Next base: position 146,835 of record OZ220684.1, on the reverse strand, counting down.
CCCGAACGGCCTGTACTGAGATTAGTCCAACTCTCTGTTTATCGCTGGAGTGATTAGTGCGGGGAAGGGCCGCCTTCGACGGGGCAGGCCCGTCGCCTCCCATCGCCAGTACCGGTATGAACGCCGCCATGCTCAGCGCGCCGATGAGCGTAAAAACCGCTACCGGATCCAGCGACAGCAGCAACCAGCCTGCCACCACCGGTCCAATCAGGTAACCGCCGCTGCGAGCCATTCCAAACCAGCCCAGTCGCTCTGCCTTCCGCTTGCCACCGCGTTCAGCCACATAGGCAACTGTCACGGGACCGTAGATCGCTGTGGCTGTACCGTGCAGCAGGCGAATGGCGATCAGCTGGCCTGGCGTCTCTATGAGCGCGTATAGAAAAGGCACGCCCGCGAAAATCAGCGTGCCGATAATAAGCCACAACCGTCGGCCCATTCGATCCGATAGCAACCCAAAGAGCGGCTTCGTCGCCATGCCCGTTAGCGTTGAGACAGAGACGATCAGCCCCAGCAGTGCATCTGACGCCCCTAGTGAAGCCGCGAAGATCGGCAGCAAGGGCGTCTTGCCCATCTGATACGCACTGCGAACAATGAAATCGGCCAGCGTGATCTGAAAGAGCGCAGGCGCGCCTGCGCTCTTCCGGATCGCGAAAGGTACGCGCATTTCCTATTCTCTAGACCACCACCGGCGGCACGTCTGCCGCCTGCACCGCAGCGTTGAAGTCGGCTACACTTTCGCCCAGGATCGAATCCAGTGTGTCTAACTGGGCATCGACTTGGGTGCCAACTGCGTCGAACACGTCATGGGCCTGCTGCGGAGGCGCGGCGTCTGCCGCAGAGACTACACTGACAAGATTGTGCAGCTTGGCGTTCAGCATCGTGCGCAGCCGCAGTTTGTCAAAATTCACCTTTGCGTCCGGCTGAACCAGTTGCCTTTCCACCTCTCCAAGCTGCTCGGCAATCTGATCCGCCCTCTCATTGACCGCGTTCTTCGTCTGCTCATCCGCACCGCTGTCCGCAACCATTTCGGCCATCGTCTTCACGCGTTCCCTTGCCCGCCGCAAACGTTTGACCGCCCTGTGGGTCTCGGACAGCTTCGCATTCACCTCTTGCCACAGGTCGAACTGGGCCTGCATCGCCTCCTGGCTGGTGCCCACCTTGGGGTCGATGTAAACCTCAAACTGCTCAGTCTGGCTCTCACCGTCCACCGTCAAACACACCTGGTAAGTCCCGGGCGGCGCCAAGGCTCCGGTCACACTCTTCTCGGTGAAAGCGTCACCCGGCAACTGTTCAGCATCGGCATAACGCATGTACCAGACAAAGCGATTGAGGCCGGCCTTGGTCGAAACGTACTGGACAGAGGGATTCGCCTCCTGTTCTTTTTCCATTTCTTCTTTTGCCGGTTTGGGACCGAAAGAGCGGATTTCGTTGCCTGCCCCATCGAGAAATGTCAGGCAGACATCCTGCGCGTCCTGCGGCAGCGTGTAGTAGATGATCGCGCCCTGAGGTGGATTCTGACCACCGTCGAGAATACGTCGGACGTCGCCGCCGTTAGCGTCGTCCTCATCGCGGAAGGTTATCAACTGGCCGAAGGCCAGGGCATAGTTGCGGGCATCACCCCGTTTTCCTTCTACACTCCAGGGCAGCCACCGCCGCAGTGTCCTGCGCGGTGGAAACAGTCGGGCCGCGGCTTCGTCCGCGCCGTCAAGCGCATCGACCTGGCGCAGAGGTGTGAGATCATCGAGAATCCAGAAGGAACGGCCATGCGTGGCCACCACCAGGTCATCGTCCTTGACCTGCATGTCGTAGACCGGCGCAACCGGCAGATTGCCCGGCATCCTATGCCAGGAAGAACCGTCGTTGAAGGAAACGAAAACACCTGACTCCGTTCCGACATAGAGCAGACCAGCCTTTACCGGATCCGCCCGCAACATGCGCGTGATCTCATTTTGGGGAAAGCCAGCGTCGATCCGTTGCCAGCTCTCACCCATATCGGTAGTCTTGAAAAGAATGGGCCTGTAGTCATCCAGCTTATAACGCGTGGCTGCCACATAGACCGTCTCAGGATCGTGTGCGCTCGGCTCGATGACCGTTATCAAGCTCCATTCAGGCAGGTCCGGTGGCGTGACGTTGCGCCAACTGTTGCCGCCGTCCTCGCTGATGTGAACTAGCCCGTCATCGCTGCCCGCCCAAAACAGGCCCTTCTTGTGGTCAGACTCAAAGAACACCGAAATCGTGCAATAGTGCTCCGCGCCGCTCGTATCCAGCGTAAGCGGCCCGCCGGAAGCCTCCAACTTGCTCTCGTCGTTGCGGGTCAGATCCGGGCTCAGTATTTCCCAGGAACTGCCCTCGTTCGTCGTGCGGAATACGTTATTGCCGCACGTGTAAAGGACATTGGTGTCATGGGGGCTGAAGGTAATCGGAAAAGTCCAGGGGAAGCGATACTTCATCACTTTGGGCCCAAACCCGCTGAAGGGTTCTGGCCAGACCGTCACGAGACGGATCTGCTTGGTGCGGTGGTCGTAGCGCTGTAGTGCACCGCCGCCGCCGGGCGAAGAGCCGACCGCGCCCACGTATACGATGTTGGGATCGTCGGGCTTGACCGCAATGTATCCGCTCTCGCCAGTACCGGCCGGGTAGCAGTCACCCCACGGAATCGCTCCCTTCTCAGTGGCGCTGGGCACAGCAATGCTGGAATTATCCTGCTGCGTGCCGTAGACGTGATAGGGCAACTGATTGTCCACATCAAGATGATAGAACTGGCTCGTCATCTGATTGTAAATCGTGCTCCAGGTTTCACCGCCGTTGAAGCTGACACAGGCCCCGCCGTCGTTGCCGTTTATCATCCTCTGCGGGTCGGCAGGATCAATCCACAGGTCGTGATTGTCCCCGTGCGGCGTTGTGATCTCGTTCCAGTTCCTGCCGCCGTCCACACTCTTCCACATCTTCAGGTTATTGACATAGACCGTGTCCGGGTCCTGTGGATCGGCGAAAATATGCAGGTAATACCAGGGCCGGTTCAGCAGGTCCTGGTTGTTGGTCAGATGCTCCCAGCTCGAACCGCGGTTCTCCGACCGGTAAATCCCGGACTTTTCGCCCTCCGTCTCTACAATTGCCCAGATTCGGTTGGGCTGGGCTGGCGAGACCGAAATGCCAATTTTCCCCAGGATCCCTTCCTGTGGCAGGCCGGGATTGCGGCTGATGTCGGTCCAGCTGTCACCGCCGTCCGTCGACTTCCATAGCCCGCTGTCCGGACCGCCGCTGGCCAACTCCCAGAAGTTGCGGTACACCTGCCAGACAGAAGCATACATTATGCGGGGATTGGTGACATCCAGAGTGAGGTCGACCGCGCCCGCCTTGTCACTGACATGAAGGACCCTTTCCCACGTCCCGCCCCCGTCATTAGAGCGGTAGACGCCCCGCTCGTCATTCGGCCCAAAAGCGTGGCCCAGCGCGGCCACATAAACAATGTCGGGATTCTGCGGGTGAATCCGGATCTCCCCTATATGATGGCTGTCCCGCAGACCAACATTGTTCCAGGTATCGCCCCCGTCGGTCGACTTGTATACCCCATCGCCCCAGCTAACGTCCAGCCGGATCGTCGACTCGCCGGTCCCCGCGTATATGACGTTCGGGTCGGACTCGGAGACTGCGAGTGCGCCGACCGATGAAACGTCGAACTGTCCGTCCGTAATGTTTTCCCAGTAGTGGCCGCCATCAACAGTCTTCCAAACGCCACCTGCAACCCCTCCAAAATAGAATACGTGCTTCTGCGTCGGGTGCCCTGCGACTGCGACTACGCGTCCCCCGCGCGGCGGTCCGATACAACGAAACTTCAAAGCATCCCACGCCGATGATTCTGATTTCATGTCCCTAATCTCTCTTTTTGACTGTTTGAATTCGTCCGATATCGGTCTCTTCGTGTGCACTCAGAAGACTACGGCGACACTGCACTTGTGGCCAACCTGAATCAAGTTTGCACTGCCTTCCGTGCCCGTGTTCCTCCAGGGCGCGGCGCTGGCCAACTGTATACGTTGGAAAGGGAATCGGGCGGAATTGCCCGCCGACAGAGTGTCATCCGCTGTTGTGTAGCCAGATGGACGCGCTGCCAGCTGGCTGAAGGGGAAGTGAACTGCAATTCGAAATCATTGAAGAGTGGTCGAAACAACCATCTTCCGGTTCCTCTTCTTGGGCAAATACTCGCCGAAATTGGTCGTCAAAGCAGCATCTCTGAACGCCAGCCGTTGACAAAACATTTCCTAACTATGCAGCCTCAACCAATTTGCGTTCCTGACTGAGGCGAGGAAACGTGCTCTCTCAACTCTCAACTTTCTTTTGGGCGGTCGGGCGCAAGCGCCCTCCCTTGTGCAGGGGCTGCGCCCCCGCAACGCCCCCCTCCAAAACCATCGCTCACCGACCGTGTTCAATCTTCCCCAGCGTCGTGTCTGGCGAACGGAGTCTCCTCCCCAGTTTGCCGCCTCAACCCACCGACCATCGACCGCTAATCTCCGGTGTTCCACAGACGACTGGTGTTCCACCAAAAACTGAAAACTGAAAACTAAGAACTGCAGTTCCGACCTTGTGTGCGTATTTCAGCGGTGCCGCTCCAGCAACATGGCTGCCGCCACCCGAATACGCAATCAGATTGCCTGAATGGCGGCAAGGATAAAGGGCTTGTCAAGATAGGCACTGGATATGGCTCAGTAGTTACAAGCAAAACATGTAGACCAGGGACCTGCCCATCTGATTCTGAATTTCTTTCCAATCGAGGCCGTACGTGCTGGTTGGGCGTCCAAGAGCCGAGAAGAGGAATCTGTGCCTGATTGGTGAGTGGCAAAGAACGAGCATATCCTACCCGATTAGGTCATACAGGTCAAGACTTTTCAGCACACAAATGCCTGGTTGACACATCAGAGAGTCGGTGTGCAAGCAGTTACCGGCTCAGCAGTTTCACGGCCAAAAACAGGATGCCGACTCTTTCTGAGGCTGCCCTTCACCGTGTGCCGTGTTTGCAGCCAACGTCCCTCTGACGCGACAATAGGTGTGGCCAGTAAAGAAGGCTCGAGTCTGCATTGACTAACTGTCCCCAGAATCCACACCAAGGAATATGCCATGCCTCTACTTTTTGATATGAAATTGGCTGAACTGACCTCTTACCAGGGCACCAACCCGCGCCCGGACGACTTCGACGATTATTGGAACGCAGCCCTCGCCGAACTCGCGTCGGTCGACCCGGAAGTGGAGCTTGTCCCGGCTGAATTCCAGGCGCCCTATGCAGAATGTTTCCATCTCTATTTCACGGGAACGCGCGGCGCACGCGTGCACGCCAAACTGCTGCGCCCTCGCGATGCACAAGAGCCCCATCCTGCAGTGCTCATGTTCCATGGCTATAGCGGTAACGCCGGCGACTGGCAGAGCAAGCTGGGCTATGCCGGCGCCGGCTTCACCGTTGCCGCCTTAGACTGCCGCGGTCAAGGCGGCGGGCGTTCCGAAGATGTAGGCGGCGTTCCCGGTTGGACTCTGCGAGGACACATTGTGCGCGGGCTCGCCGGCGAGCCGGATGACCTGCTATATCGGCATACATTCCTCGATACTGCCCGCTTGGCACAGATCGTGATGCAAATGGACGACGTCGACGCCTCCCGCGTAGGAGCAACCGGCGGCAGCCAGGGCGGCGGGCTCACGCTTGCCTGCGCTTCGCTGGAGCCGCGCGTAAATCGGGCCGCGCCGATCTTTCCCTTCCTGTGCGACTACAAACGAGTATGGGACCTCGACCTGGATCAGAACGCCTACGCCGAACTGCGCGAATGGTTCCGCAATTTTGATCCCCGCCACGAGCGTGAGGAAGCGGTCTTCACCCGGTTGGGCTATATCGATGTCCAGAATCTGACGCCCCGCATTCGCGGCGAGGTCCTGATGGGCGTCGGTCTCATGGACCAGGTCTGCCCGCCTTCCACACAATACGCGGCCTTCAATAAGATCACCTCCTCCAAGCGGACGGTCATCTATCCCGACTACGGCCACGAAAAGCTGCCCGATTTCGAAGATATGATCTTCCAGTGGATGCTGGAAATGTAAGAGGGTGAGTTTCTAAGATTCATAAACGGCTTGCCGCAGGCCGCGAATGTAGCCAATGGCATACAACCTGCCGATCGACGAGTACCCGGCGTCCTCATTGCTGTCGCCTTCCATCGTCGGCACATGATCGGGCCGCAGCACGCCGCTAAAACCAATATCCCGGTAGGCTTTCATGCAGGCGAGCATATCAGTCTTGCCGTTATCGTGGAAGGTCTCGTTAAACTTTTCTGGCGCCCCCCGCACATCGCGGAAATGGACGAAGAATATCTTATCCTGGGCCCCGAAATGACGGATCGCCTTAGGCAGGTCATCAGTCATTAGCGTAAAGTTGCCCTGGCACAGGCATATTCCGTTTGCCGGGCTGGGAACCAGATCGATCAACCGCTGGAAATTTTCGACGCTGCGCATGATACGGCCCAGTCCCCGGATCGGCGACAGCGGCGGGTCGTCAGGATGCATCGCCAGCTTAACGCCGGCCTCTTCGGCCACCGGCACGACAGCTTCCAGGAAGTATTTCAGGTTGTCCCATAGTTGCTCTTCGCTGACCTCGCCGTGCTCGGTCAGCGGAGCATTACGCATCACATCATAGTCAAAACCGGTCACCAACGCGCCGCCTCGCTCCGGTATCGTCGTCGCCGTCCGCATCCAGCCGAATATGGGCATCCATTCGCTGCACCAGACCGGAATGCCCAAACGGCCCATGTTGAGGATCAACTCGCACGCGGTCTCGATCTCCTCATCGCGTCCCGGCAATCCCAACTTGGCCTTTTCCAGCGGCGGGCGGCTCTCTAACACCTCGAGGCGAAAGCCGGCGTTCTCGTAGGCGCTCTTCACCCTGGCCAGGCTCATGAATCCCCACGGTTTCATGTCAGGATCCGGATGGTCGAGGGTGGACATATCCATCTGGCCCACAGCGCGATTGACGCCGCACTGTTTGACAAGCGTCCACAAAGGGGATGGCTGCGCCGGCAACATCTCTGCAATTCGAATCATGTTGGCGTTCCTTCTGTAATGGTATCTGGAATTGAGGTCAATGACCTGTGGCCGATATTCAACCCCAGCCACAGTCCGTTTGCGTCAGAAACATATCACAGATTGTCCACTTCGCAAGTCCTTGCAATTCTGAAAGGGCCATACTGTTTTTGTCAGAACCTGTTGGACTCCGACCCCTTCTGGGGTAAGATACTCTCGCCTGGCAAAGCCTTCGATATTGATACAATCTGCCTGCGTTAAGAGCCATTGGCCGCCAGTATGACCCTACCCTGATCTCATAACATGGAAACTGTTTAACACCTTGGTCAATGAGGCAACGCGACTGGGACTGGCGGATGGTCTCATTGCAAAGATATTTGATAGGGAGAGAACGCTATGTCCAATGATACGAATTCCCTGGAAGTTGCCACCCTGGGTGGGGGCTGCTTCTGGTGCCTGGAACCCCTCTATGAGGAGTTAGTCGGAGTGAATCAGGTCGTTTCAGGTTATGCTGGCGGCCATGTAGCTAACCCCACTTACGAGCAGATCTGCTCTAAGACAACCGGCCACGCCGAAGTCATTCAGGTCTCCTTCGACCCGTCTGTAATCTCTTTTCGTGAGGTCCTGGAAGTCTTCTTTACTTCCCACGACCCCACAACGCCCAACCGCCAGGGTAACGACGTCGGACCCCAATATCGCTCTGTCATCCTCTACCATGACGAAGAACAGAAAGAAGTGGCCGAAGAGATGATTCGCGATTACGCACCGCAAATCTGGGACGCGCCCATCGTCACCGAGTTGACCCCTCTCGACATCTTCTACATCGCCGAGGACTATCACCAGAACTACTATCGCGACAACGGATTCCAGCCCTACTGCCTTTTCGTAATTCGCCCGAAAGTCGGCAAGTTTCGCAAGCAATGGCATGCAAAGCTGAAAGCGAGTTAAGAGTTTCCATGACTTCACAAACCGATATCGCCGCTGTCATCCAGCAGACCCCTCTCGTGGATACCCACGAGCATATGCGAGGAGAAGAGTCCTATCTGGACGAGCGACCTGACATTTTGGGCCAGCTTTTCCAGAACTACGTCCCGGCCGACCTGTTCGTAGCCGGAGCCTCTGGAGAGGCCCTCGACAAGTTGCTAGACCCGTCAGACCCTGACGTGGCCGCCCGCTTTGCACCAGTACAGGAAGCATGGGCCAGAGTACAACATACCGGCTATGGTGAAGCCGTAAGCATTATTGCCAGCGATCTGTACGGAATTGAAGAGCTGACGCCAGATTCCATCGCCGCCGCCCAGGAAAAGAACGCAGGCTTCATCCAACCGGGCGAGCGCCTGCGTCTGCTCAGGGATGAGGCAAATTTGGACCACATCCAGACCGACGCCTTTACAATCCAGGTCACCCCGGATCGCTCAGGGCCCGACTTTTTCTTCTATGATATCTCCTGGGCCGAAATGTGTTCGGGGAAGCCAAATCACGAGGAAATCGCCAAACATACCGGTCTGGAAGTGTCCGACCTCACTTCTCTGCGAAGGGTGATGGAAACGATTTTTCAAGAATTTTCCACGCCGGCGATCGCCGTCAAATCGCAGCACGCCTACAATCGGACCTTGCGCTGGCAAGAGCGCAGCGACGCCGACGCCGCCAAAGCTCTCGACATCTATTTGCGAGACGGCGAAGAGATCGACGAAACAGCAAGGCTAACCCTGGGAGACTGGTGCTGGGCCAGGGGTGTGGAGCTGTGCATCGAACACGATCTACCCATGAAGCTGCACACCGGCTACTACGCCGGCCACAGCCGCATGCCCGTGGACTACATCCACAGCGGCAACCTCTGCCCTTTGCTGGCAAAGTATCCCGATGCGCGGTTCGTCCTCATGCACATCGCCTATCCGTATACCGAAGAATTGGTCGCGTTGGCCAAGCACTACCCCAACGTATACGCTGACCTCTGTTGGGCTTGGAGCATCAACCCCTATAGCTCGATGGAGTTTGTCCGCCGTTTCATCCATGCAGCGCCCGCCAACAAGCTGTTCCTCTTCGGCGGCGATACCGGTTACCCTGGCGCGGCCCTCGCCTACGCCAAGCAGGCCCGAACCTGGTTTACCAGGGCAATGCAGGCCGAAATATCCGAGGGCTTGCTAACTGAAAAACAGGCCATTGACCTGGCTCGTCGCTATATGCATGACAACCAGTATGAATGTTTCCGCGTAGAGAAAAAGAAGGAAGTTCTGCGCGCCGCCGTAACGTATTGACAAGAACATAGGAGTCGAACCGGATGGCCGACAGTCGTCCAAATATCATTCTTATTATCACCGACCAACAGCGCTTCGACACCATCGCTGCGCTGGGATTCGACTACATGGAGACGCCGCACCTCGATCGCATGGTGCGGGAAGGCGTCAGTTTCACCAACTGCCACATCACCGCGCCCTCGTGCGCGCCCGCGCGGGCCAGTCTCTTCACCGGCTACTATCCCCACACCACCGGCATCCTCAAGAACGGCGACCGCTGGACCTCCTCATGGGTAGAGGATCTGAACGACGGCGGCTACCACTGTGTCAATATCGGAAAGATGCACACCTCCCCTTTTGAGACACCTTTGGGCTTCCACGAGCGATACGTCGTCGAGAACAAGGACCGCTACCTGGAAGGCCGCTACTACTACGACGAATGGGACAAGGCCCTCCGTGCCCGCGGCCATGTCAAGCAGCAGCGTGTCCTATACCGCCAGCGCGACGACTACGCAGACAGTCTCGGCGCCTTCGATTGGGAGTTGCCCGAGGATCTGCACTCCGATATGTTCGTGGGCGATTTCGCGACCTGGTGGGTTCGCAACAAGCCCAAACCGGATGAACCGCTCTTCCTGCAGGTGGGCTTTCCCGGGCCTCACCCCCCTTACGACCCCACGCCCCGTTTCAGCCAGGACTACCTGGACAAGGATCTGCCGATCCAGAGTGTGACCAAAGAGGAGATCGCAGGGCAGCCGCCGCCCTTCCACGAAATGCGCGTCCACAACTCCGAAGTGGATCACGATTCGGTCGTGCATCTCCTCAACCCGACCCCGGAACAACGCCACCGACAGCGCGCCTACTACATGGCGAACGTGTCGATGATCGACGAAAAAGTGGGCGAGCTGCTGGCAGCCTTGGAAGATCAGGGCTATCTGGAGAACGCCGTCGTCATCTTCACCTCGGACCACGGAGACTGCCTGGGCGATCACGGCCATAGCCAGAAGTGGACCATGTACGACATCATCACCCGCGTGCCCACGATCGTGTGGGCGCCGGGACGCTTCACCGGCGGACGCTCCCTGGACCAGCTCTGTTCGCTCTTCGATCTGGGCCCAACAATACTTGAGTTGGCCGGGGTGGATGTGCCGGAGGACTTCGAAGCCGAATCCTTGCTGCCCGCCCTAACGGGCGAGGACTGGGCTGGTCGAGACATCGTCTTCGCCGAGCACTGCCGCGACGGGACCTTGCCCGCTGATTACATGACCATGGCCCGCACCGACGAGTGGAAGCTTGTCCATTTCGTCGACGAGCCTTACGGTCAACTCTTTGACCTGGTCAATGATCCCGAAGAGATTCATAACCTGTGGGATGCACCGCCCCATGCAGAAATAAAGGATGAGTTACTGCAGGCGCTTCTCGCCTGGCGCATCCGCAGCGGATTGACGACGAAGGACTGGGCGCTGAACAGTCGTTAGTGGGAGACAACCATGCAGATCACCGATGTCCGCACCATTTTTGTAGACCGCTATCTGTTCGTAGAGGTGGACACCGACGCCGGAATCACCGGTCTGGGCGAATCCGGCGCCTGGGGCTTTCTGGAGGCGTCGGCAGGCGCGGTTGAGACCTTCAAACGCTACCTGATCGGTCAGGACCCCTTGCGGATTGAGCATCACTGGCAGTACCTGTACCGCTGGAGCCACTTTCGCGGCGCCGCGGTAATGGGCGCGCTCAGCGCAGTCGACATCGCCCTCTGGGACATCGCCGGCAAGCACTTCGGTGTGCCAGCCTACCAGCTTCTCGGCGGGAAAGTGCGCGACAAGGCCCGCGTCTACTATCACGTCTTTGGCCAGACTAAGGAAGAGCTGATCGCCGGATGCGTTGACGCTAAAGAGCGGGGTTTCACCGCCGTAGGACATCTGACGCCCTTCCTCGACGACAGCCGCGATCTGCCCTACTTCAAGACCCACGTCGACATGATCGAGGACGCCATCGAGACCGTGGCCGCCTACCGGCAGGCGGTCGGCCGCGACGTTGACCTGTGCATCGAGATCCACCGCCGCCTGACTCCCAGCGAGGCTATTGTCTTGGGGCGGGGAATCGAGCCCTACCATCCCTTCTTCTACGAGGACCCGGTCACGCCGGACAATCTGGATGAGATGGCGCTGGTAGCATCAAAGATAGGTATTCCCATCGCGACCGGCGAACGCCTGCACAGCATCTGGGAGTTCCAGGCACTCTTGCAGCGCGGCGCCGTGCAATTTGTCCGACCGGACGTCTGCATGGTCGGCGGCTTGAGCCACGCCAAGAAGATTGCAGCCCTGGCCGAAGCGTTTCATGTACAAGTAGTCCCGCACAATCCGCTCAGCCCGGTCAGCACCGCCGCCTGCATTCAACTGGCCGCCTGTATTCCTAATTTTGCCTTGCAGGAATACCCCACGGGTGAGGACGAACCGCCCAAGAGCGAGATCGTCAAGAGCGCTCTGACCCAGGAGAACGGCTTCCTCATCATCCCCGACGCGCCCGGAATCGGCATCGAACTGGTCTCGGACGCAGCCGAGCGTCATCCCTACGTCCCACGAGCTGTGCAGACGCGTCTCCATGCCGACGGATCAGTAGTGGACCAGTAGGGCCCGTCCAATTCCGCCCGTAAGCTGGTAGTTCCTCTTGGTTTCCTGTTATCTGACACAACCGCACATTGTCAATTGGGACGCCCCACTACGAACCGTCGGACTGCCCAGGCCACGCCCTCATCATCATTGGACGGGCCGACGACAGTGGCTGCAGCTTTCACCTCAGGCGTCGCGTTACCCATCGCCGTGCTAACCCCGGCCGCCGCGAACATCGGCATGTCGTTGGTGTTGTCGCCAATCGCGAGCGTCTGGGCGAGAGGAATCTTCAGTTTTCTTGCAACCAATTCCAGCGCCGAGCCCTTGTCAGCCTCTCGCGGTAATACGCACAGCGAGTGCACTCGACCGTCAGGCTCGAAATACGTCTTAGTTCGGCAGTCCTGCGAGAACTGTTCCGTCAGCCCTTGCACGGCCGCAATAGCCTCCGGTTCGTGAAGGAGCATTCGCATCGGGTCGCCAACCAATGCCTCTTCATTTGTCGACACAACTACCAGTCTGGGCAGATCCGGCTTCCCTTCCATGCCTACGCCTGACCAGTGCTCAATTGGCCCGAGGGGCTGCCCGGGTCGCTGCCTCAAGTAACTCAGTATGCCGACACTTGTGCTCACCTCCCAGCCATGCTCATCCGCGAGCCGGGCAACCGAACGGGCGACCTCCATCGGAATCGTGAATGACGCCCACACTGGCCCTTCTGGCGACGCAAATATCTGCGCGCCGTTTGTACAGATAACCGGGTCGCCAAAGCCCCAAGCCTTGCAAAGTTTGCGCACGCCGCCGATGTTGCGGGTTGTATTTATGACAATCTTCACACCCATTCCGTTAGCGCTCTGCAACAGCCGCACGCCTTCAGGCGCGGGCGTGCTATCACTGCGAAACAGTGTGCCATCAAGATCGACCGAGATGAGTCGAATGGGGTAGTTCATGTTCAATCGTATCCTTGCAATAAAAGCAACTGAGAAAAGAAAGTTGCGCAGATGCGACCTTCTAAATGACTGAAGTGTTTAGGAGACCTGTGTCTCCTTCCGTCTCTCCAACAATCTGGTGAACTATCAATTGAACTTGGCGCGCTGCCATCTAAAGAGCATAATTCCCTACTCCTGTGTGCCGTGCATCTCCCTTCCCACGGTCGATGGCTATGCAACCAACTTTTTCAACAACGACCTTCATTTCTTGTAAAGGTTGGGTCAATCCAGCGTTTTTTCTAGCTATTTCCTTCTGTGCAGCACGCCTGTATGAGGTGGCAATCCTTCCCTTGGAGTTGCAACCCCCTGGAATCGTAGCTACAATCAAGACAGGAGACAAGGGAAGGACATGCGAAAGACTTCTGAAAGTGCTGCGCCAATACATGCCGACTGTGCGCCGTTAAATCGACGACTTTGCATAAAGCGTTCGCTCGTTTGGCGCACTCTCTGAAAGGTAGAAAATGGAAGCGTTTCCAAGAATCACCTTCGACCCTTCCGTGATGGGAGGAAAAGCGTGCATTCGCGGAATGCGCGTTACTGCTGGAACCGTCGTCGGGCTCTTGGCAGCCGGGAGGTCTAGAGAGGAGATTTTGGCAGCTTACCCGTATCTTGAGCAGGAAGATATCGACCAATCTCTTGCTTATGCGGCATGGAGGCTGGAAGAGCGCGAAGTTCCGCTTTCCATTCCATGACCGTGAAACTTGTGGTCGACATGAACCTGTCGCCTGATTGGATTTCTCTACTGGAGAGCCATGGACGGTCGGCAGTTCATCTGTCCAGGATCGGCGACCCGCGGGCCAGTGACGCTACGATTATGGAATGGGCCGTAACCCACGAAAGTGTTGTATTTACACACGATCTTGATTTTGGCGCATTACTGGCATTGTCCCGTGCAACGGGACCAAGTGTAATTCAGGTTCGGGCTGTCGACGTAATGCCGGATCGTCTCGGTGACGCTGTTCTCGCTGCACTTCGGCAACATGAGGCCGATCTCTCATCCGGTGCTTTGGTTGTCGTAGACGAGAGCAGGAGCCGGGTCAGGCTTCTGCCTATCGGGCGTTAAGTTTGCATAGAGAAATTCCCGCCCTCCTCACTCTTGAGAGAATGCTTCCAAGTGTAAACGCAAGGTTGCACTCGCAACACATGGAGAAATATAAGCGCCTCGCCCTTTGACTGTCTAGGAAATGACGTGGTATACTGGCCCCCACTATGAGTAACGCAGTGATAAAGCCTCGCATCCCCATCTTTTTCACCACCGACGGCAACTCCGTCGGCGGCCTCCTCGCTCTTAGCTAGCCCGCGCAAGGGAACTGCAAACAGATTTCCCTGTGCCTGAGCGGGCGCACCCAATTTTTGAGACTAGCGGAACATGATTCGCATCGACGCGCGCATGTTAGCCTTGTGTCGCGTCTCTTGTTACCATCAAGTCGACCTCCGGAAAACAAATTGAATTAATCCTCCGCGACAGGAGACTCTTACAATGTCTGACAGGTACATACATAAAGATATCGAGGCCAGATGGCAGGATACCTGGGAACAACAGGGCCTTTATGACACGGTCGAAAAGCCCGGTCGACCGAAATGGTATGCACTGACTATGCTGCCCTACACATCAGGCGATCTGCATACCGGTCACTGGTATGCGATGACGCCTAGCGACGCCGCCGCCCGCTTTCGTCGCATGAAGGGCTACAACGTCTTCTTCCCTATCGGCTTTGATGCCTTCGGCCTGCCCGCAGAGAACGCGGCCATCCAGAACAACGTTCACCCTCAACAGTGGACGTACAACAATGTCGAGCGCATGCAAGGCCAGTTGCGTCGCATGGGCGCGATGTGGGCCTGGGATCGAGAAGCCATCAGCTGTGACCCGGAATACTACAAGTGGTCCCAGTGGTTCTTCCTCAAGCTATTCGAAATGGGTCTGGCCTACAGAGAATACGCGCCGGTCGACTGGTGCCCGAAATGCAACACCACCTTGGCGCGCGAGCAGGTCTGGGGCGAAGACCGCCACTGTGAACGCTGCGACACACCGGTTATCAAGAAAGATCTGAACCAGTGGAAGTTCCGCATTACCAACTACAGCGAGGAGCTGCTGGACGACCTCGACAACATCGACTGGCCCGATCCAGTCAAGGTGATGCAGACAAACTGGATCGGGCGCAGTGACGGCGCGCAGGTGACCTTTGTCACCGAAGCAGGCGATCCAATCGAAATCTTCACAACCCGCCCCGATACTCTGTGGGGCGCGACCTTCATGGTGCTCGCGCCGGAGCATCCCCTGGTAGACAATATTACTAGCGACGAGCAGCGCGGCGCGGTCGAGGAATGCGTGGAGCAGGCGAGCCGCCTGGATGAGATCGCCCGCACCGCCGAAGACAAAGAGAAGACAGGCGTGTTCACCGGCGGCTACGCCATCAATCCAGTCAACAGCGAACGGATCCCAGTCTGGATCGCCGACTATGTACTGATGGGCTATGGCACCGGCGCCATCATGGCCGTGCCCGGCCATGATGAGCGCGACTTTGAGTTCGCCAAAAAGTTCGACCTGCCAATCCAACTGGTCGTTCAGCCCCCGCCAGACAGCGATGCCGGTCACGTTCGCACCGCCGACGACCTGGAATCTGCCTGGCCCGGCGAAGGCGTGATGATAAACTCCGGGCCGATTAACGGCACGCCCGTCGGCAAAGAAGAAGGTGAGAGTGTAAAGGCCGCGATCGCCTGGCTGGAGGAAAACGAGAAAGGCGTCGGCGCCGTCAACTACCGCCTGCGCGATTGGCTGATCAGCCGCCAGCGCATGTGGGGTACGCCCATCCCCATGATCTTCTGTGCAAGTTGCGGCACCGTTCCCGTCCCCTACGCAGACCTGCCAGTTCGTCTGCCCGAAGACGCCCAGTTCAAGCCGACCGGCGAAAGCCCGCTCAACTATCACGAAGGCTTCCGCTACGTCACATGTCCGCAGTGCCAGGGCGCAGCCGAGCGCGAAACCGACACCATGGACACCTTCATGTGCTCCAGCTGGTACCAGTACGCGTACGTCGATCCCTACCACAAGGCGGGCGCGCCGTTGGCAGTTGACGACATGCCCTGGGACAGCGAACGAGGCAGCTACTGGCTACCCGTCGACCAGTACACCGGCGGCATTGAACACGCCACCATGCACCTCTTGTACACCCGTTTCTTTACCAAGGCGCTGCGAGATATGGGCGTAGTCGACTTCGACGAGCCGATGCTGCGCCTGTTCAACCAGGGAATCATCCTCGGGCCGGACGGCGAGCGCATGTCCAAGAGCCGCGGCAACGTCGTCAACCCGGATGAATATGTCGACAAGTACGGCGCCGACACAGTTCGGGGCTATCTGATGTTTATCGGCCCGTGGGAGTATGGGGGGCCGTGGGATCCAAGTGCAATTGAAGGAGTGAGCCGGTTTCTCTACCGCGTCTGGAGCGTCACTCTGGACGAACCAGGTTCGAATGGCGCCGGGGGCCCGGCGACCGAAGAAGACGTTCGGGGCTTGGAGCGCAAGCTGCACCAGACGATCCTGAAAGTGTCGGAAGACTTCGGTAGCTTCCGCTTCAATACGGCCATTGCCGCGCTGATGGAGTTAAACAACTATCTGATCAGAGTCAAGCAGACCTTTGCCAGTTCTCAGAGCGTCGGCGCAGAGCATGGCATTTGGCAGGAGTCTGTTCGAGCCCTGCTGTTGATGATGGCGCCGGTATTCCCCCATGTCAGCGAGGAACTGTGGCAGAGGTTAGCGGTCGGCAGCGAGGCCAAGAGCATTCACCTGCAGAGCTGGCCCCAGGCCGATCCGCAGAAGGCCAAAGAAGACGAAATCACCGTCGTCGTCCAGGTAAACGGCCGCGTGCGCGACAAACTTAACGTCGCACCCAATACTGCCAAAGAGAAGCTGGAGCAGATGGCGCTCGCTTCAGACAACGTGCAGAAGTGGATGAACGGCAAGCAAATACGCAAAGTCGTTGTAGTCGCCGATAAACTGGTAAACATCGTGATAGGTTAGCACAATGAAAGTAATAATTGATCTGTGCGTCGTCCCTATCGGCGTAGGCGTCTCAGTGTCCGAATACATTGCCGCCTGTGAGCGAATTCTCGACGAAGAAGGACTGTGCCACCAGATGCATGCCTACGGCACAAATGTGGAAGGGGAATGGGACGAAGTTTTCGCTGCCGTGAAGCGTTGCCATGAAGTCGTGCATCAGATGGGCGCGCCCCGCATCTCAACCAGCCTGAAGATTGGCACGCGCAGCGACCGCAAACAAAGCATGCAGGACAAGATCGACAGCGTCAGTAGAAAGTTAGAGCGAGGTGCCACATGAGCGATGACTGCATTTTCTGCAAAATCGTAGCGGGGGAAATTCCCTCCCATCAGTTCTATCAAGACCAACTGGTTACCGCATTCCAGGACATCTCGGAACAGGCACCGGTCCATATCCTGATAGTTCCGAATCAGCACTTCAATGATGTCGGAGAAATGGGTGACGCCCAGGCGGAAATCCTTGGGCGGATTATGCAAGTCGCTTCACAACTGGCTGTGCAGCAAGGAGCGGCATCCGAAGGATGGCGCCTCGTCACCAACGTCGGCAGAAACGGCGGCCAGGAAGTCTTCCACACCCATTTTCACCTTCTGGGAGGGCGTCCGCTCGGTCCGCTCCTGACGCGCTGAACAGAACGAATCTCTGCAACAAAAAAGCTGAAGCACGACGGATAACGCCGCGCTTCAGCTTTTTCTAGATTCGACGTAACTACTCAGCCGCAACTGATTCGCAACCCTGAACGAGGCGAGCAAAGGAGTTATTTCTCCCCTCAATGTTGTATTTTGGGCGGTCGGGCCTTCGGCCCTCCCTTGTGCAGGGGCTGCGCCCCCGCAACGCCCCCCTACAAAAACATGCCTCACCGACCGTGTGCCTTCTTCGCAACGTGTCGGCTGGCGAGCATGGCGGCGGCTGTATACCAATTGCGTCACCAAGAGCCTGAATGGTTCCAAGGATGACTGGCTGGTCAACTACTGTGGCTTAATAGTTACGATTCGACGTATTCGGGCGCTTTCGAACAAAATGGTTTCTGCAGGTACGGGTATTTGGAACCGCCGCTTCCAGATGCCGCGCCGCTACTTCACCACCGCCATCGCCAACCCGTCAGAGTAGGGAACCACCGTGCTGGCCAGTCGCCCGTTCTGGCTGAGAGCACTTGCAAATTTACGCATACCTTGCACCCAGTCCGAATCCTGCCTGTCAGGATCCACCAGGCTCCCCCCCATACTTACATTGTCGCCCACAATGACCGTGCCGGGCCGGCTGTATCGGAGCGAAAAATCGAGGTACGCCGGGTAGTTGTTCTTATCGGCATCGATGAAGACCAGGTCGAACGGTGCTTCATCCGCCAAATCAGGTAGAGTGTCCAGCGCCGGACCGACCCGCACCTCAATCTTGTCGGCCAATCCCATCCGCTGCCACTGTTTGCAGGCAAAATCAGCGTGCTTCTGCTCCAGTTCCAGTCCGATCAGCTTGCCGCCTTCCGGCAACGCCCTTGCGATCCATGCCCCGCTATAGCCGCCCAATACTCCAATTTCTAAGGCCTTCCTCGCGCCGGTCAGTTGAACCAGTAGCTGCAGAAATTTGCCTTGCTCCGGACCAATGCTTATGCTTGGCAGTCCATCAGATTTCGCTTCCGCTTGCAATCGCGACAGTTCTTCGTCGTCGCTGTGAAACAACTCCCGAATGAACTCCTGATAGGGATCAACTTCCGTCAATTTGGACATCAGATTACTCCATTAGATGGCGGTTTACTTTACCAGCGCCGCGTCCAAGGCTTCGGCTACAGTGCGCGCGCCGATTATTTCAATTTCCGAGGGAAAGTCGGATGGGCCTGCTCCGGCGCCGTCCGCCGTCGAACTCTGGCCCTGCTGTGACTGTCTGCGCCGCAGCGCATGACGCGGCACAATCGCCCGTGTGAAGCCCAGTTTGGCGGCTTCACGCAGCCTCAGAGTCAAATGACTGACACTCCGCAGCTCTCCGCTCAAGCCGACTTCCCCCATGAGCGCTGCCTCGGCCGCAATCGGCACGTTGCGGTAGCTGCTGGTGACGGCCGCTGCGATCGCCAGATCTGCAGCCGGTTCACCGATACGCAACCCGCCAATCACATTGACAAAAAGGTCCTGGGCGCTCAGATTAAGGCCCAGTCGTTTGGTCAATACAGCCGTCACCAGCAGCAGACGGTTGAAGTCCACCCCATTGCCTGTGCGCCGGGGCTGGCTGAAGGAAGTCGGGCTGGCCAGGGCCTGAACCTCGACCAGAAGGGGCCGGCTGCCTTCCAACGGCACCGCTATCGCGCTGCCGGCCGCGTTAGGGAGCCGTTCCGCCAAGAACAACTCTGATGGGTTGGCAACAGGCGCCAAACCGCGTTCCGTCATTTCAAAGACTCCCACTTCATTTGTGCTGCCGAAGCGGTTCTTGACAGAGTGCAACAAACGGTAGGCGTGGAACCGCTCCCCTTCCAGCTGCAGCACGGCATCCACCATATGCTCAAGCACGCGTGGTCCTGCAATCGCACCCTCTTTGGTCACATGCCCAACCAGAAACACGGGAATGTTCAGTTGCCGCGCCAGTCGCAGCAGATGGGCCGCGCAATCTCTCACCTGGGATACCGATCCCGCAGCACTCGCGCTGGCATTGCTATGAATCGCCTGCACCGAATCGACAATAACCAGCGAGGGTTTCACCTTGCCGATCTGTTCCAGGATCTGTTCCAGAATAGTGTCGGCAAGAATGAGCAGACGTTCTTCGTCCAACCCCAGGCGCGTCGCCCGCCGCCCAATCTGATAGGCACTCTCTTCGCCGCTGACGTACAGCACCTGTCCAACGTTGCGCGCAACTTCCGCAGCCGTCTGAATGAGAAGTGTACTCTTGCCGATGCCTGGATCGCCGCCCACCAGTATGCCGGACCCGGGCACGATCCCGCCCCCAAGGACGCGATTGAATTCAGGATTTTCGAGAACGATGCGCCGCGAGGGCTCATCGGGGATTTCTGGCAGAGCGACAGGCTCCGGCACGGTCTCGGACGCCGCCTTGCCAGCGCCCAAACCGGCAACGCCCTCCTGGACCCTCCGTTCTTCAAGAGTGTTCCACTCGCCGCACTCCGGGCATCTTCCCATCCATTTCATCTGCGCGCTGCCGCACTCACCGCAAATGAAATGGGTTCTCACCCTGGTCGCCACGGACGCCTTCCCTTTGTTGTTCTAAGCGGGTGCCGGAAAAGACTGCACCATTGTCAAGACTTCGTCCCGTACCGTTTCCTGCAGAGCAGTATCTTTGGGACTGTGCGCAATCGAAGCAATCCACCGGCCAATCTGTTCAAACTCAGGTTGCTTCATCCCCCGGGTTGTAGCCGCCGGAGTGCCCAGCCGGATGCCGCTGGTCACCATCGCCTTGCGCTTGTCAAACGGAATCATGTTCTTGTTACAGTGGATCGAAGCATTGTCCAAAGCCAGCTCCACCAACTTGCCGTTGATTTCTTCCTCTGCAAGGCTGTTCAAATCGATCAACAGTAGGTGATTGTCTGTGCCCCCTGACACACTGCGAAGGCCTTCTCGCTGCAGAGTGTCGCTCAGCACCTGCGCGTTGTCCAGAATCTGCTGCTGATACGTCTTGAACTCCTCCTCCATCGCCAGCTTGAAACCGACCGCTTTCGCTGCAATTATATGCATGAGCGGACCGCCTTGAATTCCTGGAAAGACCGCTCGGTCGATTGACCTGGCATACTCTTTCCGGCAGAGTATCAAGCCGCCGCGCGGTCCCCGTAGCGTCTTGTGAGTCGTGGTTGTCACAACGTCACAATAGGGAACAGGATCCGGGTGCAATCCCGCCGCTATGAGGCCGGCTACATGGGCCATGTCCATCATCAAGAGGCACCCTGCTTCGTCTGCAATCTCCCGCAGCTTGGGGTAGTCGAAATGGCGCGGGTAGGCGCTGGCCCCCACCAGGAGTAGCTTTGGCCGGTGTTCGTTTGCCATCTTCCGGATGACATCATAATCGAGTTGCTCGGTCTGGGGATCGAGCCCGTAGTGGATGAAGTTGTAGTAGTGGCCGGAACTGTTCAGATGGAATCCATGGCTCAAGTGGCCTCCGTGATCCAGCTTCATCGCCAATACCGTGTCGCCCGGCTCCAACAAGGCCATGTAGACCGCTGCGTTGGCCTGGGCGCCGGAATGGGCCTGTACGTTGGCATGCTCGGCCCCGAAAAGTCCTAACGCCCGTTCAATGGCGATCTTTTCGGCAATATCAACGTACTGGCAGCCGCCGTAGTAGCGCCGTCCCGGATAGCCCTCGGCATACTTATTCGTCAGAACACTGCCGGCTGCCGCCAACACCTCGGGAAAAACGTAGTTTTCGCTGGCGATCAGTTCGATTCCGTACGTCTGCCGCTGTCGCTCCAACTCTATCGCTCTGTATATTTCGGGATCCCCGTCCCGCAGCAACTGCCGCGGATCAGGTTGTTCTGTCCAGGCGGGAAGAGCCGCGCCAACCGCCTGCGATTTTGAAGAAATTACGGTCATCGGTGTCCGCTCCAAAGTCGTTTCATTCTCAAAGCACGAAAATTCAAATCCAATCTGCACCAGCAGAGAACATTAGCACGGGCGCAGGCATACGTCAATTTTCACACGATATTCAGCATGTGTAACCCCCGCGGAACTTGGAATGTTCCGCCGAAATCAAAACAAGAGGCGCCGCCAACGCCGCCAATGTTCGGCCGGGAAGCCGTCCCTTCCGCTACCGGAAAATGAGTCAGGATTGCCCGCGCGCGAGACACTATGAACAAGAGGCGATGTCACGGATTAACCTTCAAAAAAAAGCCTGTGATAGAATTGGCAGGGCTGAAATTCGGCATTCTTGCCTTGGGTGATGAGGAGAAACTGTCGAACCGCCGTTAACGAGGTCCAATGGGCACCGAAGCAGGCCCTACCATGAAATTAGCACGCGAATGAAAA
This sequence comes from Caldilineaceae bacterium, assembly GCA_965116395.1. Lineage (GTDB taxonomy): Bacteria > Chloroflexota > Anaerolineae > Caldilineales > Caldilineaceae > Bin5. The sequence goes on along the minus strand of OZ220684.1, from coordinate 124,958 downwards.
CGCCAGAGAGGCGTGACAAGCGGGCCGCCGCGCCAACGACTACCGGCCGGCAACTGGAAGTTGAGCCGCGTCTCGTCAAAATAAACCGAAATCGGAGGCAGCTGCCGCGCCAGGCGCGAACATGTTTCATCTGCCTGCTGCTGTTTCTCTACGCAGCATGTAGCAGGCACGAATATGTAGGTACAGTATTCGATGAAATCGAGCCGGCAGCGCCGCTTCGCGGCCAAAACTATGACGGTTCATCCTTCAACCTCGCTGACCTGAAAGGCGATCCGGTTCTTCTGTTCTTCGGCTATACCTTCTGCCCCGATACCTGTCCACTAACTATGATGGAGCTGGCAGCGGCCCAGCGCGCGTTGGACAACGATGCTCCTGCCCTGGCCGCCGATCTGAAAGTTGTCTTTGTCTCACTAGACCCAAAGCGGGACAACCTCGCCCGTCTGCAGCCCTACGTCCATGCCTTTGACTCCCGGTTTCTCGGTGTGCGTGTTACCGAAAGCGAGCTGGATGCCCTCAAACCGGCCTACGGCATATATTCAGACCCCGCCGAGGGTCAGAGCCTTGCCGACGACTACTACCTGCTGGATCACACTTCAGGCGTTTATCTCATCGACCGCGCTGGGAACTGGCGGGCTATATTCAATACAGATGTGACCGCGGAAGAGCTGACGGCAGATCTGCAAGCCTTACTTCGCTAACCGATCTCTCGTGTCGCCCAGATCCCGACCGGGAAATTCCAGTAATGCGCACATTTATTGCGATTGAAATCCCCCTCGCACTGAAGAAACAGTTGCGGATCGAACAGAACCGTCTGCAGGAGCTCCCGGCGCTGCGTGCCTTACCCTCTGTACTTCGCTGGACCAATCCTGACAACCTGCACCTGACCTTGCGATTCCTGGGTGAGACAGACGCGAACCAGCGCCAGCAGCTGAAAGAGGGGCTGGCAGAAATTGCGGCAAGGCACGGACCATTCCCGCTGGCGCCTTCCCGGCTCGGATGTTTCAATTCGTGGAAAAATCTGCGAGTGCTGTGGTTGGGGATCGGTGGCGAGTCTGAAGCCCTGCACGCAGTGCAATCAGAGGTCGAACTGCTCGCTCGGCAGGTTGGGTTCGCTCCGGAGCGAAAGCGCTTCTCGCCTCACATTACCTTCGCCCGTGCCGCCCGCAACGCCCAGCGGTCCGATCTGCGCACCGTATCTGAACAGCTGCGCCGCGCAGCGGCACAAGAATTACACCATAGTTGGATCGAATGGAGGGTAGACGAACTGCATCTGATCCGCAGCGTTCTGGGCCGTGGAGGCGCCGCGTACTTCAATCTGGCAACCAGCTCGTTAGCGGCGGACGCGTAACCCTCTCACTGGAATCGGGGTTCCTCGGCCGGTAATTCTGCCGCCGATGGCGCTGCCACTTCCTGCGAAAACGGGACATCCGGTCGCTGTTCTCTTGTGCCGTCAGTCCATCGCCGCTGGCTGGTTGGAAGGGGTTCTTGGTGAGACGCATACTCGTCGCTCTGCACAGCCCTGCCAAAGCTATAGAAGAAAAAGCCCAGCGGACCACATATAAGGCTGCCGCTGATAAATCCCCAGAGGCTCAACCCAACTATGCCAACAATTTGCGCCTGCACCTGTCCCGGAAAATCGGCCCGGAAGCCAGACGCCGCCAGCAGTCCGGTAACCCCTTGCCCTGTGACTCCCAGATAACTTTCGGCCCCGATCTGCTGCCAGCCTGCCCCGGCTGCACCGTCGGCAAAGATGCCTACAAACAGCAACCCTATCACAGCCGGCAGGCCTGCCGTAGCAAATATCCCTGCTCCGTCTTCGAGGCGAAACACCCTCCGCAGCGCAAAAGTCACATACGGAACACTGGCCCCGGCCAGCAGGCCGATCACGAGCGCGCCAACGTGTCCGGGAAACGGGCCCGCCGCCAATCCGGCAATTACGCCCGCTACCAGACCTCGGACACTCATCCCAGGATCGCTCGTGCCTGTCACGAACCACGTATAGAGCAGCGGAACTGTCACGCCGCCTACTGCGTAGAGCAGACCGTTAACCGCCGTTCGCATCGCGGTGAAGGAATTGGTCCCCAGCAGCTGAACAGGGCTTGCCCAAACCCAAGCCAGTACGCCAGCCATGACGAGTAAGGCGCCCACGACCGCCAGCAATGGCAAGTGCACGGTAGGCAACTCGGAGTCGGCAGCCGTGGCCCGCCCGTTTCGGCGCGGCGGCCACACCAGCAAAGCGGCCAGAGATGCAGAGGCTGAAACCAGGAAGACAGTGCCGCCTCCGCCGAAATCTACCATCCCGTGTCCCAGACCGATATTGCCCCCCAATGCCGACAGCCAGCCGCCCCCCTGGACCCAGTTGCCGGCCAGCGGATAGACAAAGCCGCCGACAACCAGCGCCACGATCAATGTCGCCAGCGCAGGAGCGCGTCCTCTCAATGCCAGAATGGGTAACAACGCCGCAGCCATGGACCACGGTACGTGCGCTAGAAAAAGGCCCAGCGCCGTGGGAGTCGCCGCCGCGCCGCTGAGGAACCAGCCTTCCAGGCCCACAGTAACCCAGCCAACTCCCCAACCTTCGGGTAGAGGGCTCCACCCGCGCATCAGGCCGGAAAGCTCCGGATGATCCATATAGAGGAATCCGACGCTGCCAAACTGAAACGCAAAGCCAACCGCCCAGTACCCAATTCCGGCCAGGCAAAACGCTGCCAGACCTCCCAGCGCTGCATCCCACGCCCGCTCGGCTCTCATGCCCGATGCGGCAACCAGCATCAGTCCAGCCGGCAGAAGGAAAGCAAGGCCGCTGGCGGTCAGTTGCCAGAGGTATGAACTATCCATAGCATTGCGTTCCCTACGTCGGCCCTCATAATAAATATTCTCATCGCAGCCGGTGCAATTAACATGCCCGTTGGTGTCACACCAATGATTCTGCCTGCACGGATGACTCGGGCCACCGTTGATTTCTCAGCCTAGCATAGCAGACAATCTGGAACGGAACAAAGCATCCAGGTATGTCGAACTACCTCGCGCGTTGGTACTGAATCAGCCAAGTGATACAATTGCCTGATGTCGGAGGAAAGTATATCGGGGCTCTCAGGCTCCGAACTATGGAAGCCCAACTGTGTTGAGAAAAGAAATCTCGCGCCGTTTCGAAAAACAGGTTCAGACAGAGCGGGTTCTCTTTAACCTGGTCAGAATCATTTTCCTGACTTTGGTTCTCCTCGTGCTCTGGAACGTCTGGAGCGTTACAAGTGCGCACTTGACCGAACAGTTTCTCGCCGTTGAACAACAGTCAGACGCGCTTATCGATCCGGATGAAGGCGAAGACGCGCTCACCCCTGAAAATATCGAGGCCTATATCTTGGCCTTGACCTTGCGCTTTCGAGAAGACCAGTTGTCCGTTTCTGTCGGCAACGATCCCAGGCCCCGGGCATTTACGATCAATCCTGGCGAGCCGGCTCGCTATATTGCCGCCCGTCTGGCCGCATCCGGTTTTGTAAGCGATGCAGACCTGTTCAACCTGTACCTGCGAGTGAACAATCTGGATAGAAATATTGAAGCCGGTAACTTCATGCTGGCAGAGTCAATGACGATTCCAGAGATTGCCGGGGAATTGCAGCAGGCCCGTTTCGAGGAAGTTCTGGTGACCATTCCTGAAGGCTTTCGGGCCGAAGAAATCGCAGAACGGCTGGCCGAAAACTTCGTAATCGACAGCGAGCATTTCCTGACAGCTGTACGCCAGCCCCAGAGCCTGGGCTTCCTGACCGATTATGAATTCTTGACCAATCTACCTGCCGGCGCATCACTTGAAGGCTATCTCTTCCCCGACACATACCGCTTTCCCGTCAATGCCAGTGGGCCGGAGATAATCCTGGCTTCCATGTTGGACAACTTTGAGAATCGAATCGGCGCAGAGGGCCTGATCGGTGGAGCCAGTGGAATGAGTGGCCATGACCTCATCACACTGGCTTCGATCGTCGAGCGCGAGGCCGTCCAGGATGATGAACGGCCGCTGATTGCCAGTGTCTACCTCAATCGGCTGAACAACACATGCCGAGATGTTGGAGGACGTTATCTGCAAGCCGACCCCACAGTGCAATATGCCAAAGGCACGACCGGCGACTGGTGGTGGAAGCCGCAGACTATCGAAGAATACGCACATGTGGATAGCCTCTTCAATACCTACTTGCATCAAGGACTACCTCCCGGCCCCATAGCCAGCCCAGGCCAGCGCGCCATCGAAGCGACCAGAAATCCTGGTCAGACCACCTACTGCTTTTTCCTTGCAACTGGCGAAGACGGTCGCCACGTTTTCGCGCAATCATTGGCAGAGCACAATCAGAATTTCTCTATCTACGGCTACCAGCCTTAGTCTGGCGGCATGATGTAGCGAAAAGAGTGTTGATGCCGCGCCTTTTCTCCTCTGGGTTGATACGTAGAGCCGAAAAATCTGTAGGAGCAGGAATTTCACTGCTGCGCGCAGGTTGTGTTACCATCGGTCGCGCCCCATCTTCACTTTGTGCTGTTTTCTGTCTCATCATTTCCCTGTCTTTCTCAGCCTGCTCCTCAACTCGGCCCGTCGTAAAGATAGGACTATTGGCTCCGTTCGAAGGGCTCCACCGTGAGAGCGGATACGAAGCGTTGTCAGCCATGCGCGTCGCACTTGCAGACTATCCACTTGTTGAGGTCGACGCCTTGCCCCTTGCGCTGGACACTTCAGCAGACCCAGTGCAGGCCCAACGCTCGGCCCTGAAAATGCTGCGCGATGATAGTGTGGTTGCTGTCATCGGACCTTTGCAGGCGCGAACCGTTTCCGCGGTGGCCGATGTCTTCATGACGTCGCATCTGGACGTTTGGCTGCCGGCTACGCCTGCCACCGCACAGAAGGCCCAGGTAATGATCCTCACCCTGCTAGCGCAAATCGAAGGGCAGAAAATTGCGCTGGCCGGGCTGGATGCCTCTTGGCCGCAGCTGTCTGCCATGGAGTGGTCCGCGCTAACAGGCAAGACAGTGACAATGACGGATGATGTCGAGAGTGTCGCCGCCGCCGACGGAGTGCTCTGGTTGGGAAACGCTCAGGACGGCGCTGCATTTCTCGCCCATCTTAGAGGGCTTAACTCTGCAGTGCCCTTCTGGACAACGAACGTTGCCGGAGATCCGGTCTTTTTCTCGCTGTTGCAGAAGCGGCTGAACGGAGTGCCGCTTGGCCCTGTATATTGGGCTGTCCCGTTGCCCGATAGCGCCGACCAATACGTCGAGTGGGCGGCAACGCAGCAAGAAGCATCGCCAACAGCGTTTGCCGTCTACCAGGCAACAAGGTGGGCGCTAGCTAAGGCTGCAGGTCATGACGTCGCAGCTGAAAAGACTGGACTTGCCATTTTTGGCCTCGATCGCGAAGGAAGAAGCGAACTGGCGGAATACGTCCCTTTGCCCTGAGCCGGGTGGGGCAGGAACTGCTTTCCTACTGCAAAGACCACACTTTATTCGGCCCATAATCCAAAATGCGTCTTGTCTTTATCTCCTGGGAATACCCCCCACATGTCGTCGGCGGAATAGGGAAACATGTAGCGGAGCTTGTGCCGGCATTTAGAGCTCTTGCCGACGAAGGCGATAGCCCATTCCAACTCGATGTTATAACGCCTCAAACCGGCAACGCGCCTGAAGTTGAGGAACTGTCGCAGGCGGTGAAGATCTACCGGGTAGAAACTCCTTCGGTCAATCCCTTGGATCTGTTTAACAGCGTCGTCGACAACAACCGTTATCTGGTTTCGAAGGCACGGGAGCTGCACGCCAGCAACCCCTATTCGCTTATTCACGTCCACGAGTGGTTGACCGCCTCGGCCGGTATCGAACTAAAACATGACTGGAAAATCCCTCTCATCTCCACAATCCATGCCACCGAGAGGGGGCGGCACCACTCACATGTTCCCAACGAAACCAGTAGCAAGATTAATCAGTTGGAGTGGCAGGTATGCTTCGAATCCTGGCGGATAATCGTCTGTAGTTCCTATATGGCCGGCGAACTAAGTAGATTCTTCGACGTGCCTCTCGATAAAGTAACGCTGATTCCCAACGGTGTTGATGTCACTCCCTTTGAGTCATGCTCGGATGAGCGCGTGCAGGAACTGAAAGCGAGATATGCGCCCAATGGGGAAAAACTGCTGTTCTATATAGGTCGCATCACGCCGGAGAAGGGTGTGCAGGTTCTGCTGCAGGCGCTCCCCTCAATACACGAGAAATTCCCCAACGTACGTCTGCTGGTGGCGGGCAGGAACAGCGAGCAGATGCAGCCACTGGTGGATGAGCTTGGAATCGGGGAGGCCGTCGAGTTGCTGGGATTCATCGACAGCGAAACGCGCGACTGTCTGTATCGTAGCGTCGACGCGGCAGTTTTTCCCAGCCTCTACGAACCTTTTGGGATCGTTGCGCTCGAGGCAATGGCCGCCGGCTGTAACGTCATCGCCAGCGACGTAGGCGGCCTGAGTGAAGTCGTCGACCACCGGCGTACAGGGCTGACAGTGCGACCAAACGATGCCCAGAACATAGCATGGGCAGTAGAACAACTATATTCGGATCCGGTCCAGGCGCAAGCAATGCGGACTCGCGCCCTGCAAGAGGTGATGCGGTCTTACAACTGGGTCACAATTGCCGCTTCGACCTTGGATACCTACAAAGCGGTCGTGGCGCAACGGCAGGACGTCAACTGGTAATTCGTTCCAATACTATCTGACCTTCCCGCGCGTCCCGCTCCGATGAAGTTTCACGACCAGGACCCTCTCCTGCACTCCCTTCTCCATTCCTGACACGAGCGCAACCTAGCCCATCAGTAATACTGTATGCATCCAGTACACGGGTAGCCGCGCTATGAGCGGCCGTCGAGTCAGCAGCATGAATCGTACACAAGGTATCCCCTGGGTCAACCCGCTCACCAACCTTCTTCGCCAATATCACGCCCACCCTGTGGTCGATAGCGTCTCCCTTCTGTTGGCGGCCGCCGCCAAGCGCAACAACGGCAAGGCCGACAGCCCGCGCATCCACCGCATCGATCAAGCCCCCGCGCTTGGCCTGCAGTTCCAGCCTTACCGGTGCTGTCGCCAGGCGTTCCGGACGGTTGACAACCGTCGTATCGCCTCCTTGGGCCCCGACGAAGTCTACGAACTTGGCGAAAGCCGCGCCTGAGTCAATGGTCTCTTGTACCCTGCGCCTGGCCGTTTCACGCGCGGCCCCTTCTCCTTTCGCCTTCTGTCCGCGATGAAGTTGTGGATCACCCAGTAGCAACATTTCGGATGCCACCTCCTGGGTCAACTGCTGAAAGTCGCCCGGTCCCTTCCCGTGCAGCGTATCGATCGCCTCCCGCACCTCCAGGTTATTGCCAACAGCCTGCCCCAGTGGCTGTTCCATCGCCGTAACCAATGCGGTAACTCTGCGGCCTGCCCCGCGGCCGATCGAGACCATCAGCTGGGCCAGTTCTCTGGCCTGGGGCAGTGATTCCATAAACGCACCGCGTCCGCACTTAACGTCCAGGACGATAGCTTGGGCGCCGGCAGCCAGCTTCTTGCTCATGATACTGCCTGCAATCAGCGGCAAACTGGGCACCGTGCCCGTGACATCCCGTAACGCATAGAGTATCTGATCTGCCGGCGCCAGCGTGGCCGTCTGGGCAGCCACCACCAAGCCCACCTCTCTGAGCTGGCGCCGGAAGCGTTCGGCGCTCAAGCTGGCGCTCCAGCCGGGAATGCCCTCCAACTTGTCGATCGTGCCCCCGGAAAAACTCAGCCCGCGACCGCTCATTTTGCCGACCGGCAACCCGCAGGCTGCCACAACGGGCCCGACAGTCAGAGTGGTCTTGTCGCCGACGCCCCCGCTCGAATGTTTGTCCACGATCAGCTTGTCAGAGTTGGCTAGCCCCTGCAGATCCAGCGTCTCGCCGCTCCCGGCCATCGCCATCGTGAGTGCAGTTGACTCGGCCGCAGTCATCCCCTGAAAGTAGACGGCCATCGCCCACGCCGCGATCTGATAGTCAGGGACCGTCCCCGCAACGATTCCCTCTATCAGGAATTGCAACTCTTCGGCCGAGTGCTCGCCGCCGTCCCGCTTCTTTGTGATCAAATCGACAACGATCATCTTGATATTCTTTGGTGCTGTACGCGTTGGTGGTAAACTGGCAAAATGCCATAACGGTGCCCGTGCCGCCGTTGAATCATATGCGCCAGAATAAAGACGCGCAAGACGGCCGTCCTTGGCCGCCTTCAACCTTATCACGGGGAGCGGCGCCTAATTATCCTTCCAGAGTAAAAAATGAGCAAAACAGTAACCGTTGTAGGAGGGGGTCTGGCCGGTACCGAAGCTGCCTGGCAGCTGGCCCAGCGCGGCATTTCCGTCCGGCTGTTCGAGATGCGCCCGGTCCGCCCGACCCCTGCCCACGTTACCGACCGGTTGGCAGAGCTGGTCTGTTCAAATTCAATGGGCAGCACACTGCCCGACCGCGCCCTGGGCATTCTCAAAAACGAGATGCAGAGCCTGGGCAGCTTTGTGATTCGAACCGCCTTCAAACACGCGCTGCCTGCCGGACAGGCGCTCGCCGTCGGCAGAGACGAGTTCGCCGAGGAGATTACAACCCGCATCGCCTCGCATCCGCAGATCGAACTGCTTCGCCAGGAAGTGACGGCCATTCCCGATGGACCGACGATTTTGGCGACCGGCCCCCTGACCAGCGACGCGCTGACTCTAGCCGTCCAATCCCTTACCGGGCGGTATCTCTACTTTTACGACGCCATGGCGCCGATAGTCACCTATGAGAGTATTGACAGGTCGATCGCGTTTCGCCGCAACCGTTGGGACAAGGCCGGCAGCGAGGGTACCGATGAAGGCGACTATCTGAACTGCCCGCTCAATCAGGACGAATACGAGGCTTTTGTCGACGCGCTGCTCGCCGCACCCAAACTCGAGCTCTCAGGCGCCGACAAAGAACTTGAACGCTACTTTGAAGGATGCATGCCGGTTGAGGCGCTGGCGCAGCGGGGCAGGGACGCCCTGGCATTTGGGCCGATGCGGCCAGTGGGGCTGCGAGATCCCAGCACCGGACAGCGCCCCTTCGCCGTGGTTCAACTTCGCCAGGATAATGTCGCCGGCACGCTTTACAATCTTGTCGGCTTTCAGACAAATGTAAAGTGGGGTGCGCAGGCCGAAGTACTGCGCATGATCCCCGGGCTGCAGAATGCAGAGTTCGTGCGCCTCGGACAGATGCACCGCAACACCTTCATCAACAGCCCGACCCTAATGAAGCCGACGCTTCAATTCAAAGGAAGAGACGAACTATTTTTCGCCGGACAGATTACCGGCACGGAAGGGTATGTTGGCAGCGCGCTGGGAGGGCTACTGGCCGGGATAAACATGGCGCGGCTGTTGGAAGATGAACCGCTCATCACGTTGCCGCGCGCTACAATGAGCGGCGCTCTGTTCCACTACATCACCCATGCCTCGCCCGACGACTTTCAACCAATGAAGTCCAATATGGGGCTGCTGCCTCCCCTGCAGGAGCGCGTTCGTAACAAGCGTCAACGCTACGCCGCCTATGCAGATAGAGCAAGGCAAGAGTTGGAACAATGTCTTGAACAGTTGGAGTTTAGTCCCGTCGCCTGAAGAGGTGGGTCGAACCGCACGTAGCGGTCGGTCCAGGTCGGTGACAGCCGAGCCGCTTGAGGAAGAAACTGACGCAACTACAGCAATAATTCTCCCCTCAGAAGTTCTTCAGCGCGTTACTCCGCCGCTCTTGCATTGACAATAGCGAGCAACGCGTTCGTCTGGTCCAATTTCACCTTATAAATTTCGAAATCGCCGAAATAGGCGCGGTCGTATCGATCACCCTCGAATTCGCCGGTGAAGAACCAGCGCTTGGTATACTGCATCGAGACGAGCATTCCCGTGCGAACGTCATGGCAAGTCAGTCCATTATAGACCGTCGTCCAGCCACTCTCTTCCGCGACTTCTGCCTGCTGCTCATCACTGCACCAGACCTGTATCTCTTCTCCGTTTTCCAAATGGAAGAGAGCGTTGGCATTCCCCGGACGGGGGCCTAGCCAGTAGTTGAAAAAGAACAGGCCGGTCGAATTGGGATAGCGTTCCGTTCCCTCAATTCGGTCAATCTGATGCGGCCAGGTCGAATCTTCGCCGCAAGCCTCCTCCCAGGTGACAACGCGATTAATCTCCAACCAACGGAGGTCGCGTCTTTCATTGATCTCCGTCCTGGAAACAGCCGCGCACTCATTTACGGCGCAGCGCCTCGAACCGCATTCATAGTGGACATTCCAGGAAGCTGCCAGATTCTCAGGGAACAAAGGATACAAAGTAGGAAGAGCTTCGGCGGCCCTATTGGGCGTCACAACGATCTGAGATATCCAGGCTGTCTGCGCACCCTCTTCTTCAGCAACGCCAGCACCTTCACCAGCACTCTCGAAACAGCAGATTCGCCACCACCCTTCTTCAGTCTGGCCTGAAGTGGTGAATGTATCTCCTTCCACCGCCTTGGCCACTATCTGAAAATCAATGCTTGGGCCGCTGCGAATGTTGGCATTGGGTCTTCTAATCCGTAAAGTCGCGGTCTGAGTAGTCTCGCTTGCCGCCGCATCATCGCCATCGCTTTCCAGCGAGTCGATGTCGACGCTGCCTGAATTCAATGGCACGATCCCCGGCGGCAATGGGTCCTCTTCCTCAACGGTCTCGATTTCCTCTGTAATCACCAAAGACGGGTCTACCTCTGGAATCGGTACACACGCTGCTATCGCAAACAGAATCAGTATCAGAACCAGCCACAGACGGAACGCCCTTTTGGGCAAGGCCCTGGTGACATACATTTCAGACTGTGAAAAATCAACTGTCATGCTGTTAGTTCTTTCGGCGTTGATCATCTCTGGATTTGCCCCTTTTCGCAATTCGGGCAGCTGTCCCGGCAGACTCGGGCCGATAAGGAAGTGATCGGCGGCCCACGTCTGGCCGCCGAAAAAGTTTGTCGTGATATGCACGCTCTTTTCAGTTTTCAGTATAGCGATGTAGTGGCGGAATGACAACAGTTGTGGTCTAATGAACCTCGCTCTTCATGCCTTTATAGCCGACTCGAAGGTTAAGTGTTAAGGGTTCGTAGGGCAATCGTTTCACACGTCTGCAGATTCTGAATTCGCAAAATGAACCTTCCCCAAAGCCAACTCGAACCACAGAGCATCTCCCCGCGCGAGAGTTCAACGACGGCCGGCCCCCACAACGTTTCTCCGTCAGCCGACGCAAAACGTTTCTCTACGCCAAGGCGTCCTGTCCTCGACCCTTCCCAATGGCAACAATCATCCCTTACGGTCGTCGTGCCTACCTACAACGAGGCCAAAAATCTGGAAGAATTGGTTGATGCTCTGTTCATTCTGCCTCTGACCAACCTGCGGCTCGTGATCGTCGACGATAACTCGCCGGACGGTACCGGCGATCTCGCCGAAGGGTTGGCGCAACGTTACAACCAGATTCGCCCGCGTATGACAGTCATCCACCGTCCCGAAAAAGGCGGACTAGGTACCGCCTATGTGGAAGGTTTCCTCCGCGCCCTTGCCGATGGCGCAGACTTCGTAGTACAAATGGATGCCGACTTCAGCCACAGCCCCTCTTATATCACGCAGATGCTCGGCGTAATTTACGCCACCGGCATGGACGTCGTCGTCGGCAGCCGCTACGTGCCCGGCGGATCGTTAGATGACAAATGGAACTGGTGGCGCAGCTTGCTCAGCCGCTTGGCCAACATCTATTGCAGCAACGTTTTGAAAATTCGCGTTCGCGACATGACTGCCGGCTTCAAACTGTGGCAAAGTTCCGCGCTTCAGGAGATACAGCTGGATTCTATCAGGAGCAATGGTTACATTTTTCAAGTAGAGATGGCTTACCTTAGCGAGAAACTGGGCTTTCGCATCATTGAACTTCCAATTCACTTCGAAGATCGGCGGATTGGTCAGAGCAAAATGGATGTTTCAGTCAAACTGGAATCTATCTGGCGAGTGTGGGAACTTCTGTGGCGGCATCGCAAGCGAGTTTCAGGGAACAGAGAACCGTTCGCGCAACCTCGGTCGACCATCGGCAGTGGGCGGCCTGCTGCCCACCGTTAGATGCCGCTACTCGGACGCGCCGCAACTATGCACCGGCTACACAGATTCCGTCCCGAGCTGCTCTCCCTTGCAATTCTCACTGTCCTCCCACTAATCTGGTTCGCCCCCGTTCTCTTTACCGGCAAGACCCTGCTTCCATACGACAACCTCTACCAATTCGAGCCTTGGCGCGCCCTCCGACCGGATATCTCCCCGCACAACGACTTGCTAAGCGATCTCGTTCTGGAAAACGCAGTCTGGAAATTGCATGTGCGCCGAACGCTGCAACAGTTTGAGTTGCCGCTTTGGAGCCCACAGCTTTTCACAGGAGCACCCTTCTTCGCCGCCGGCCAGTCCAGCGCCGCCTACCCCCTGAGCGCCCTCTTCTATCTGCTTCCCATTGAAGCCGCCTTTGGATGGTTCACGGCAATCCAGTTGGCCATCGCCGGAGTCAACGCCTTTCTGTTGGGACGGGTGTTGAAGTTGCGCCCAGTAGCCGCCCTCTTCAGCGGCGTCGCATTTCAGTTCAGCGGCTTTCTGGTCGTCAGCGTCGTCTTCACAATGGTCCTCGCTGCCGCTTCCTGGCTCCCCTTGCTTTTGGCCATCATCGAGAAGGTAATCCAAAAGCAGGAAGAAAAAGGAGTTGCCGGTTTTCGCCCTATTCCGTATGTAGTGGCCGGCGCCGCCACTGTCGGCCTTGTCGCCCTGGCCGGTCACCCTGAGTTCCTCTACTATACCCTTCTGGTTGCAGGAATATTCACGGCAGCGCGGCTTCTGGTTGCCTTGCGAAGGGTCTCTGCTCGAAGCGGCGAGAATGGCGCGGAGAGCCAGGCGCTCAACCCATCACCCCAACTACCGACAGCACTGCAAGCATTAAGGGCCGTAGCAAAAATCGCCGGCTGGATTCTCCTGGTCGCGCTACTGGGAATTGCTGCCGGCGCTGTCCAGATCCTGCCACTGTTAGAACTGGTGCAACAGAACTTCCGTGAGGGCTCAGCCTCCTACCAGCAGGTGGTCGGCTGGGCCTGGCCCGATCGCCACATCCTGACCTTCCTCCTCCCCGACATTTTCGGCAACCCCAGCCATCACCACTGGTTCGACCTGTGGGCTCTCCGCTGGCAACCGGCCGTGCTTAACCGCCTGGGAGAGCCCAACAACACCATCTTCTGGGGAATCAAAAACTACGTTGAGGGTGGCAACTACGTTGGGGTCTCCACATGGCTGCTTGCTGCCCTGGCAGTGGCCGTCTCCTTGGCCCGTGTCACCAAACAAAATGGCGACGACAAATCTTCCAAACTGCCCGCAGCGCACCGCCAGCTGCGATCGCCCACTCTTATCTTTGCCTCTTTGGCACTGGTCTCCTTACTTTTCGCATTCGGCACTCCCCTTTACGCCGTACTGTTCTACGGCCTGCCGGGCTGGGACCAGCTCCACAGTCCCTTTCGCTGGGTCTTTCCCTTCACACTTGCAATGGCAGTGTTGGGCGGGATAGGAATGGAACAGGCGCTGTCCCTGCGCGTACCAGTCGGCATCAGCCGCTCGCTTGGATTTGGACGAATCCAAGTCCCGTTCAAATGGATTGTGGCTATCCTTGCCCTCTCTTCTCTCGCGGCCGGGCTGGCCGCCCTGCTGGCAGTAGTGGCCAGTTATTTCGTTCCTTCACCATTCATAAACCTGGCGCAGCGGGTCGTGGAAGCTTCCGACCTGGCGCAAGCAGCATTTGCAGATGGACGCATGTTCTGGGGATATCAGAGTATCGGGCTGGCCCGTTTCGGCGCCTTTGCCGTAACCAGCGGACTGATCCTGTGGCTGCTGACTCGGACGAAAGCAAAGGCCGACCGAGAAAGCGAAATAAAAGGCGCGAATCCCCGCGCTGCCGGTACCGCGATGCGGACTGCTACAGCACTACCCTTCGCGTTCGTCGTCCTTCTCGCACTCGACCTCTTTAGCGTCCACGGCTCCTTCAATCCTGCAACCGACCCGGCACTGTCTCCCCTCAAAAATGTACCGCCGGTCGTGCAGTTCATCAATCAGAAAGAGGACGCCGGTTCGGACGCCAACATCCACTTCTCCCCTTTCAGATTTACCACCTTTGACGTCCCCGGCAGCAAGACCTTCAATGCCAATGTCGGCATGTACTACGGCTGGCAGGACATTCGCGGCTACGATTCGATAATTCCGAAGCAATATGTTGGCGTGATGCATCGCATCGCCGATCAGAGCGGCGAACTGCTCTACAACAGAATTGCCCCGATCTATGCTTCGGGCACATCAGAAAATGGCGGCAATCCCTTTGCCGCGCTGGAGAATCAGCTGCTCGACCTTATGGGCGTCAAGTACGTCCTTTCGGAACTGATCGTCCCCAATACGGACACGTGGGCGAAGGTGTACGAGGAAGACTCGATCCGCGTGTACGAAAACCTGGAGGCCTTCCCTCGCACATTCATTGCCGCCGAGGCAATCGTCCTCCCTCCTGCAGACCAGCCCCTCCAGGACGCGGATCTGCGCCGCACTGTATTCATAGAAGAACCGCCCGCCGCGGCCAACGCGCTCAACCCATCCAGCCAGGAGACAGCGAACACGACCATCAGCAGGTATACCGCCAACTCAGTATTCGTCGACGTTAACCTCGACGATCGGGGCTGGCTGGTCCTTACTGACGCCTATTTTCCCGGCTGGAAAGCCTATCTGCGGCCTTTCGGCGGCGATGAGAACAACGAACAAGAATTGACCATCCACCGCGCCAACTCGGCATTCCGCGCCGTCTATCTGCCCGAAGGCGGCCAGTGGACGGTCCGATTCACCTACAGCCCCATGAGCTTCAAGCTGGGCCTCTATGTCAGTTTTCTGGCAGCGATGTTGAGCCTGCTCCTATTGCTGTGGTGGGCGTGGGGGCGATTCTACCGGCCAGATGCAACCGCCAACGCGGCGCGCACCGTTGCCAAGAACTCGGTCGTGGCCATGGGCCTAAATCTGGCGAACAGAGTAATTTACTTCGCCTTTGCAATGTTGTACGTGCGAATGCTGGGGCCGGAGGGAACCGGTCAATATGCTTGGGTTGTCGCCGTCTATGGAATCTTCGAGATTCTGAGCCGCTACGGCTTGGGCACTCTTGTCACCCGCGAAGTTGCCAAAGATAAGAACAAATCCAGCCTCTATCTTACGAACGTGTTGTCCCTTCGTACCCTTCTGTGGGCCGCAAGCATCTTGCTTATGGTTCTGGCAGTAGGCGGCTCCCAGTTCACTTCCGTCTTAAGTGCAACAGCGGCTAGGGGCGACACTCCTGCCAACATGTGGACCTCGTTCTTGGCTTTTACAACAAGCTGGATAGGGTGCCCCCTGGTCTTGGATGCTCCTGCACCCATCGGTCGCGTGGAACTGCAAGCCGTCGCCGTGTTCGCTTTAGTAATGCTTGTCGCCAACTGGTCTGATGCCTTCAGCAACCTGTTCAATGCCTTCGAAAAAATGGAATACCCAGCCGGCCTCGGCAGTGCCATGGCTCTACTGCAGGTGTCTTTAGGGGCACTGGTGCTGCTGCTTGGCTGGGGAATCGTTGGTCTGGCATGGGTAGCGCTGGCCGTCAACCTGGTCCAACTATTCTGGCTGAACTGGCTCGTGCGCTCAACCCTCTTCAAACCTCAGTGGAAGTGGGACTGGTCCCTCCAGAGGTGGATGCTGGCAACCAGTGGGCCCCTGATGATCAACCACCTCCTGGCGACCGTTTTCTGGCGCATCGACATCTGGATTCTGCGGCCTCTTGCCGGTGCCGCAAGCGTGGGCCTCTACAGCGTCGCTCTCAAATACCTGGACGGGCTGAACATCATTCCCAGCACCTTTACCTTGGCCATCTTCCCCCTGATGAGTCGCTTGGCAAAGCAGGAGGGAGCCGCACTCCTGCGCTCCTATACGCTAAGTGTGCGTCTCTTGTTGTTGATAAGCCTGCCAGTAGCGGTGACAATTGCAGCATTGGCGCAACCGCTCATATATCTGCTCGGAGGCGCGCAATTTGCCAGTGCTTCCGGCGAAGCCTCCGCGTTTTCGGCCTGCACCTGCCGCCTGCTGGAGAACACCCTTGGGGCATTCGAATGTGGCACGCTCAGCTATCGGAGCGGCTCTGTGCTGGCACTGCAGGTAATAATCTGGAGCATTCCCGTCGGCTTCGTCAACAGCGTTACGCAATACGTACTCATCGCCGCCGACCAGCAACGCTATCTCACGAAGGCTTTTGTCTTGGGGGTCCTCTTCAACCTGGTTGGCAATCTCCTGCTGATCCCGGTATTCGGCTTCATTGGCGCCGCCTTGGTGACCATTCTTAGCGAAGTCTGTCTGCTCCTCCTCTTCGCCCGCCGTGTCCGCCGCCACGTTGGCGTCGTCGCCTGGCCGGATTTGACCTGGCGGCCACTGCTCTCGACTGTTGCCATGGGGACCGTTCTCTATGGTATGACCTCAATCGGCGTGGACGTTTGGCTGGCGATTCTCCCCGGCTGGGCCGTTTACGCCGCCGTCTTGGCGCTGACCGGCGGTTTCACAGATACCGATCTGCGCGTCGCTGTCGGGGCACTTCTCAATAAACGCCTTGGCTGGCAGGTGCAAGAAGAAGGGGAACAAGCCTAGACGGCTGTCGGCAATATGCCGCGCCCCAATCTAATTCACTCTCTCTCGTCTTCACACTCCTTCCCAGAGGTCGCGTAACGTGATCGCCCTCGCCGCAAGCTGCTGGTTGTTTTCTGGGCGGTCGGGCCTTCGGCCCTCCCTTGTGCAGGGGCTGCGCCCCCGCAACGCCCCCCCTCCAAAACCATCCCTCACCGACCTTACGAATTCCTTCCGGCAGTGCGGCACGGTCATAATGGCGGCTGCCAACCAAATACACTGTCAGATGGCCTGCATGGCAGAGGCCATGAAAGGGTCGCCAATACCGTCATTGAACGTGGCATTCCAGTTACAACGAACCTACCTCTGGTGCGCCCCTTCAGGTCTCACCAAGAGCAACAGTCGGCTCAGCCGCCCAAGCGCCACGGCAGCCGCGTAAAGCCGTGCGCCTCTAACCAATCTGGATCCGGCCCTGCCCAACCGTAACAGTCCAGGTCGATGCGGCCGTCCGCCAGAAACTGGACGCCCTCTTCTACCAGCAGATTTCGTTGCCGGTCTGTTGCCAGCGGATCCCCCCGCGGGCTGATGCCTCCGCTGCTGTTGACCACCCTCTGCCAGGGAACGTTCGTATCCTCTGGCAACCCCCCTAACGCATAGCCGGCCATTCGCGGTGTCGCCGCACCTACAATCCACGCAATCTGACCGTAAGTCGCGACCTGTCCCCGCGGAATCTCACGAACAACCAGAAGCATCTTCTGGTATACACTTTCCGCTTTTTCTGCCATTGACCTCTATCCCTCGAAAAAATTATAGGCCCGCCATCACCTTGATGCATCTCGAGTCTGGGCCCTGTCTTCCATTCCGCACTATCCCAATCGCATTCGCTTGCCTGGCACAATTGTTGGTTGGCACATTGGCCTGTAGAGGAGAAAATACGCTGTGGCACGGTCCCTCACTTCGGCCATAAGTTGCGTCGCCTCGATTCTGCCACCAGCTTGTAAATTCGACCAAAAGAGAGTTGACGCCGCCCTTCTGAAGACCATCCCTCTGACATATCCTCTCGGTTTGGCAATTCGCCTTCTCGCGACTATGCTTGCATCCATGAATGACTCAATACCCGAGCTCTTGACTGCCTGGAAGTTCTATCCCGTCTCGGCTGCGGTCATGCTATCTCTCTTCCTTCCCTATATGTGGGGTTGGCTGCGAATGCGGCGCACTGCTGCCCCACTGGCCAGCATGGCTCGGCTCATCAGCTACGTCGCCGGCATCTTCGCGCTGGCGCTTGCACTCCATTCGCCCCTCGTCGCCCTGCAGCAGGAGCTACTGATCGGCAGAGCCGCCCAGCTAATCCTCATCGGACTTCTGGCGCCGCCTCTCTTATGGTTGGCCTGTCCGGCGCACGTCATACTGCGCGGCCTGCCTGCTTTCTCCAGGCGCTGGGTTGTGGGCAAGCTCAAATATTCGACACCGTCTGGGCGCCTCATTCGTAAGGCGACGCATCCGCTCGTGATCTGGCTTCTTGCATTCAGCGTTTTCCTCCTCTGGCACGAGCCGGGCATCGCCAACCGGCTGCTGGCCCATCCTGCTGTCTATCGACTAAGCCTGTGGGGGGTCTGGATCACATACATGCTTTTCTGGTGGCATCCGCTGGGAACCGGGCCGCGCCTGCGCTCAGCTATGCACCCGGCCATCGCCTTTCTCTATGTGATCTTTGGCGGTGAAGTTCCCAATATGGTTACCGGCGTGACCCTGGCTTTCCGCCAGACGCCGGCCTATACCTACTATGACGGCCGTCTACCCGTCCCCGGGCTGACCACGCTGCAAGATCAGATGGTTAGCGGAGGCATGATCTGGTTCCTCGGCAGCATAGTCTACGTCGGTGTTGCCGTCGCAATCCTCGGCCGCGTCTTCCGTAACTTTGAATCGCCGCGGCCGCCCCCCATCAGTTGGGATGCAACCGAAAGGACCATAGCCCCTGGCTTGGAACATCGAGTCATAGGCCGCTAAATGAAGTGGCTCAGCCAAGTTGGCAATCAGGGAAGGATTCTTCAAGCCAACCCTCAGTAGCCTTCTATCTCTTGCCGACCTGGCAGCCTACGCATATAGATGAGCGCAAACGAAACCAGTCTCCGCCAACGGTTCTCCGACAACAACGCCCCACACCTAATCAAATGCGCAAAGTTGTGAAGCGAGTCCATCACTTATTTGTCGCCGCGTTCCTCCTGACCGGCTTCCTCACCTTAGGTGGATGCACCTCCATTGCAAGCCGACTCTTCCAGGATAGTAGCGACACTGACACCCCTGCCCGCATCAATGTGCAGGGTCAGGTTTCTCCAGATTCCACCCCGACTTCCGCGCGCGTTGAATCCGCTGAAGGGCCGACCGGTGCCAAGCCAAGAATTCGACCTATAGCGCTGGCATCAGGGTCACAGGCGCGCCAGCCTGTGTCCGTCCCCACCCGCGACCTGAGAGATCTTGCCCTCCGCCTTCGTCCCGGAGTCGACTTCATCCCCGAAACCACTCCCGCCCAGAACTATACCGTCGGTGACAGAGTCCCATTCTGGGCGGCGAACGTGGACTCCAACGAGCACTTCCAGGTTGAGGCCGAGCTGCTCTACAAGAACGATGTAGTCTATGTCTGGGCCGAGCGCGGCCACGGACTCGACCCTGAAGCGATGGCCGCGTCCGCAGATCGATTCGCCCAAAATATCTATCCTCAGGTACGGGCCTTCTTCGGCGCAGAGGCAAGCCCGGGTATCGACGCCGACCGACGTCTTCACATTCTCCATGCCACTGACCTGGGCCGGGGAATCGCCGGCTACTTCAGCAGCGCCGACGCCTTCAGCTCTCTCGCCAATCCGTTTTCCAACCAGAAGGAAATGTTTACCATCAGCCTGGACTGGCTGCGCCAAATCGATGACTATGGGGTCTACGAGACCGTGCTGGCCCATGAATTTCAGCACATGGTTCATTGGAACAATGATCGTAACGAAGAGACTTGGGTCAATGAAGGAATGAGTGAACTGGCCCAGGAAGTCGCCGGCTATCCCCCTGAATTAGGATTCGCCCGCGTTTACGCACGCCAGCCCGACACGCAACTGAATACCTGGAATTTAGACCCCAATGACAACGCCAGGCATTACGGGGCATCCTATCTCTTTATGGCCTACTTCCTGCAACGCTTCGGCGAGGAAATGACGAGGGCGGTCGTTTCCCAGCAAGACAACGGCACCCAAGGATTCGATGCCGCGCTCCGGGAAGCCGGTCTGGACCTGACCTTCGAAGATGTATTCGCCGATTGGGCTATCGCAAACTACGTCAACGATTTCGACGCGCTCGCCCGCCATGGAATCTTCGGCTACCAGCAGTTGCAGACACCCGCTCCCGAACTTGAGGAGACGGTCAGGAGTCTGTCGCAAAAAACTCTGCAAGGCTCCGTCCCCAATTTCGGCGTGGATTACATCGCCTTTAGCGAACGCAGCGACGCCTCAGTCTACTTTGAAGGAACTACAGAAACGCGATACGCCGATGTCGCGCAGTTTAGCGGCAATCTTGCCTGGTGGAGCAACCGGACCGACGACTCCGATGTTCGTCTGACCCGCACATTCGACTTCTCTGATGTGCCTCTCAACGCCGCCCTGACTATGAACGTGCGCATGTGGTTCGACATCGAAACCGATTACGATTACGGCTACGTTCTCGCCAGCCGCGATGGTAGCAAGTGGGATATCCTGCCAGGCCAGCGGACCACCACTTCCAACCCAAGCGGCAACAGCTTCGGCCATGCCTACACCGCGCAGAGCGCAACTTCGTCCTTCTCCTCGGCTCCCGACTGGGTGAATGAGTCCTTTGACCTGCGGGCCTATGCCGGCGAAAAAGTATTCCTGCGTTTTGAGTACGTGACTGATGACGCTGTTAATGCCCCCGGTTGGTTCGTTGACGAAATCGAGATCCCCGCCATTGGCTATGCAACTAACTGGGCAAATGGCGCCGACGGCTGGGAAAGCGAAGGCTGGATCCTGACCGACAATCAACTTCCACAGGAGTGGTTAGTCCAGATCATGGTGTTCAAAAATGGCAATCTGGCGAGCTTCGAGCGGGCGCCGGTGGAAACTGACGGCACCGTCCGCATCGATGTGGAGGGTTTGGACAGGGGAAGCGAGGTTGTCCTGGCTATCAGCGGGCTGACGCCGGTGACCACCGAGGAAGCTTTCTACGAATACAGAATCGAGCATCTGCGAGAGCCATAACGAGCAGTCTTGACGCTAAAAGCCCCTGGACCCTTAACGTCATTTCTTGTGCTGGCCCCACGCACGCCAACGAATTATTCGAGACAGACCAACCCCAAGAACCAGGCCGGCAATCACATCCCCAATATAATGGATGTTCAGCGCCACTCTCGCCCAGCCAATCCACAGGACGAGCAGAGGAGCCAACTTCCCTGCGCCCGGCCAGAAAGCTGTCGCCCACGTCAAAATAACACCGCAGCGCACCCCGTGCCCGCTAGGGAAACTATGCTTGTCAGCCCCGCCCGCGTAGAGGAAGCTGCCGCTGCCCGGCCGCGTCCGCCGCACCGCCTGTTTCACCAACAGTGTCCCAAAAATACTAACCGCGAACGACAAAACCCAACCAAACAGAGTGCCCCGCTTCTGCAAGTTGCCATCGGACTGCCGCCACAAAAAAAGCGTCACCAGCAGCCAGACAACCGTGTCTCCTAGATGCGCCCCGATATGGGCCAACCAAAAAAGAGGATGCCGCTTCGATAGCTGTTCATCGTTCAGAGCAGCCCGGGCTGTGTACGTTTCGTCCAACCCGTTTAGCGCCTCCAACAGCCTGTGCATTCTCAGACCTCACCCTGTCCTGGCGGCCGCCTGCGCGTATTAACTGGGTGCTCAGGATGTCTCTCCAGGTAGCTTCGCACTTGCAACAGCTGCTCGGGCTTGTCCACGTCCATCCCTGCCTCTGCCACCGGCAGAACCACCGGCCCGCCGTGGATACCCGCGATCCTGTATGCAATTTCAACAATATCAGCCATGCCTAGGCGGCGAAACAGGAACTTGACCATCGTCGGCAGACCCAGCTTCCACACCTGCGCCAGTACATTCTTGCGATTGTCGATGAAATATCGAACTCGTTCCTGGATGCGGAAGCCCGCCGATAGTTTCCCCAAATAAAGATCGCTGCTGCAGAATGATCCTTCCCGTAATGGCAGGTAAGTGCGCTTGCTGTCGGGAAAGGCCGCCAGCATAACATCCTTATGAACCACGCCCCAATAGACTTCAGACGTCAATGGCTCGCAGGCTCTGATAAAAGTTTCGATGATGTTGCCGGTCAGAAGAGCTATATCGGCGGATAGTGCGAGGATGTAGCGGTCGTCGGGGTTCAGGTCCCGAAGTTTGCGCAACCCGGCATTTTGGCTGGCCCAGAGGTTGGGTTGGTTAGGCACATGATGAACGGCTACCCCAAAATCGATCTCATCCGGCTCCAGACCTACCACGACGATTTCGCCGACTCGGCCACTCTCCGCCAGCGCCTGTACCACATGCCAGGCCATCGGCATTCCCGCCAAAGGAACCAGGGACTTGTGGGCCGCGCCAGCCGCTACGCTGACCTGATCCAGTTTGTCCGGGTCGTAACCGGCGGTAATGAAAGCGTCAAACCGTTCCTGCAAAGCGCCCTCTGTCTGCGAATCACAACGCGATGTCGATGTTGATGCCAACTAGCCCCTGCCGGACTGAAGTCAACAACCATCTGTCCTTCCCGGGTTTGATGTGATGGCGCCTTCGGTCGGTATACGTGCAAAGCCTGCGCATCGCTATCTCGAACGATCGATTGCGATGCGCAGGCGATACTCTTCCGCCATCAACTGCTCAACTTCATTCTCCAACTGTTGCCGTTGGCGCCGCTGATGCCGATTGTCAGCACTCCGAATGGCTTCCAGTTGTCGCTGCGCTCTCGTCAACTCTCGCAGAACTTCCTGCTTACGAGCGATCAGCGACGCCCGGTCATTCTTCATCATCGCCCCAGTCCATCTCATCCAAGTCGCGTGGCGCCCTCGGCTTGTAAAGCACGTAGGCGAGCCCAACCCCGAGGAAAAAGAGACTGATCAGCGGTAACATGACTATCGTCATATTGATCGGATCGATCGTCGGCGTTATCATCGCCGCCACAACCGAGATTATAACAATCGCCTGCCGCCACATTCCCAGCAACTGCGGCCCGCTGACGAGCCCAATGCGCGCCAGGAAGGCGATCACGAGCGGAGTCTCGAAGGCAACACCAATCCAGAAGACGATGCGAGTGAAAAATCCAATATAACGGTCTACAGTCCACTCCTGATCGATCACATCTCCCAGGAAATTCTGCAGAAAACCGACCGCCACTGGCAGCATAACGAAATTGGCAAATGCGGCGCCGCTGAAGAAAAGAACCATGACGCCGGGCAGAAGAAAAAACAGGCTCCGTTTTTCGTGGGGATAGAGTCCTGGAGCAATGAAAGCGACAATCTGGTAGACCAGCACCGGCATAGCAACGATCACGCCCATCACAAACATCACCTTAAAGAACACAAAAATCGTGTCCGTGGGGCCAATTGCTATCAACCTGCTTACTTCATCCTCAGCGCCACTGGCATTGGTAACGGGGGCAGTAATAAAAGCTATGACCGGCTCAACAAAGGCAATGCTGGCGACAACTCCAAACAACAGGGAGCCAACAATCCAGATCATCCGGTTGCGCAATTCGGTCAGATGGTCAAGCAGCCCCATTCGGCTGCCATCAAATGGATCGGAGTCCAGCGGTGGATCGGAGTCCAGCGGCGCAGCCTGTTGGGTCACAGTGTCGTCTCCTCACTACCCTCGCTGTCCGCATCCTCAGCCACCGCGACGACCGACTCCCCGTCGGCCTCTACACTGCCCTCATCCGATTGTACATCGGCATCGGAATCGTCTACCTTTGCGCCTCCTCCTTTGCCCGCGAGTTCCGCAATCGGGTTTGACGTGTCTTCCGCATTCGCGTTAACAGAGTCTGGCACAGTGCCCTCAGGCTCCGACCCCTCTCCCTGTTCGCTCTTCTGCGCGGCTACTGCCTGACGCCGATCGTCTGCCCGTCGCTGAGCTCGCTTGTTGCGCTCCTCCAAATAGGAAGAGTCCGACCCACTGGAGGCGGCTTGCCTCTTTGACCGTTGCTGTTTACGCAGTTCGGATAGAGTCTTGACCCCGCGCTTCTGCCCACTGCCGGTCCGTCGCGACGCTGCCCCTGCCACCGAACTACTGGAATTTATCTTCGCAGAACTGGCCTTCGGTGCCGAAGGAATCGAAGTTCCCGTTGTCTTGGGCTTTGCATCCGCGCCTTCAGCGCTCTGTTGACGCCCGTTCGATGAAGCCGACGCATTCAGGTCCGTGAGAGAGGGCTGTGCAGCAGACGCGGCAGCCGCCGGCGCAATCGACTCCTCCTCTGTAGTCTCTGCCTCTTCTTCAGCTGCTAGGGCCGGTTGAGACGGAGCAGAAGTCTGTTTCGTAGAAGCCGTCGATTTCTTGCCAGCGCCCACACCGATGGACTTCTCCTCTTCCTCTTCCTCATCCTCATCATCCCCCATCAGCTCCTTCATATGGTAGCTGGGGTCTAGTTCTCTCAGATCCCCAATCTCTTCATTGACCTGGCGCGTCAAATCGCCCGACAGCTTCTGCAGGCGCCGAATGAAGGACAAGACGTCTCTGGTCACCTTGGGCAACCGTTCCGGGCCAAGAAATATCAGGGCGAAAATCAAAATGAAAATAAATTCGAGGACGCCAATGCCGAAGATGCTGTTCATGCCAGAAGTTACCGGCTCACTTGTCTATTATCGGATGGCAGGGTAATTTCTCGGAGCGCGGTGCCCAGGACACCATTGACAAAACGTGGGCTGCTGTCACTGCCGAATGTCTTTGCCAGCTCCACTGCCTCGTTAATCACAACCTTGGGAGGGGCGTCCGCATCCGGGCTTGACAACTCAAAAATAGAAAGACGCAACACATTGCGGTCGACAATGGCCAGCTTGTCTACCGGCCACTCCGGCGCGTAACGGCCAATCAGCGAGTCCAGGTCGTCCTTGTATCTGATCACACCGCTAACGAGCCAGTAAAGAAAGGCAAGTGTTTCCGTCAAGTACCCTTCCTCTGCCTGGCGGTAGTCCAAGGCAATGCCCGGTCGATGCCCGGTGCAGTCCACTTCATAGAGAACCTGCAACGCAGTCCGCCGCGCACGTATGCGTTCGGCCGGTCGGGCAGCGGCGCCTGCGCTCTTGCTATTCGGCTGATCGGGACTTCCGTCTACTTTCGCGTCGGGACCAACTGTTCCCTGACCTGTGGCCGAACAAGCCTTGTGGGTTGCCTTGCCGCCCGCACGTGCGGGTTTATCTACGTCTGCGACCGTTGGTTCAGCCGCAACCGGTGGCTCCATGAGATGCTGCGTATGGTCTATCATTGTCACCTGTTTGTCAACCTGCAAACGATCACATCATCACAAGGCCGCCATCTACAGAAAGAACCTGGCCGGTTATGAAACCAGCCCGCTCGCTCGCCAGAAACGCGACGGCCCAGGCAATATCCTCCGGGTCGCCAAACCGTCCCAACGGCGTTTGCGTAATCGTATGTTCCTTCTGTTCGTCGCTCATCACATCCGTCAGCGCCGTCGGCACAAAACCCGGCGCCACCACATTCACAGTGATTCCTCTGCTGCCCACCTCGCGGGCAAGGCTCTTGGAAAGGCCAATTATTCCCGCCTTGCTGGCCGCGTAATTCGTCTGTCCGGCCTGCCCTGCCAAGCCCACTATGCTGGAAATGTTGATAATTCGTCCCCAGCGCTGCCGGATCATGCCTCGCAACGCTGCCCTGGTTACATTATAAATACTGTCCAGGTTTGTGCCGATGACCGTACGCCACCCTTCTTCCTTCATGCTCATCAGCAGCGCATCGCGCGTCGTACCAGCGTTGTTGACCAGGATGTTGACCCTGCCCAACTCCTTTTCCACAACCTTCACCAGGTCGGATGCCTCATCAAAACTGCTAACATCAGCCTGAAATACAGTGCATTCTCCGCCGGCGTCACGGATCGCGGCAGCCGTTTCGTCCGCGCCCGCCTGGTTGCCGCGATAGTTCAAGGCGACGCGCGCGCCTCCGGCTGCCAGCTCCTTGGCAATGGCAGCGCCAATCCCGCTGCTGCTACCCGTTACCAGCGCAATCTTTCCACTAAAATTCATGGAATCTCTCGGTGAAGTGGCTATCTTGCCGCTATTCTACTACAGGCCGGCGAAATAGAAGAACGGGAACAATGACCCTTTTGGACGACGCAAGCTCCAAATATTGCCTGGCAGCCAGCAGGTCTCCGTGCTTATTCCGCCAAAAGCAGACCTGGCCCGACGGACGGGCCGGAGCACTCATGCGAACTGTTCGCAGAACTTCCGCACATCGGCCGCGTCTGCAACATTTGCCCTCTTGCCCTTGCGATCAATGCGCCGCATCAGACCGGTCAGCACCGACCCTGGTCCAATTTCGACAGCCGTTTCAACGCCGGCGTCGACCGCGTATTTCATCGAGGCGGTCCACTTTACGCTGCCTGTAAACTGCGCATTCAGCTCCTGACAAATCGCGCCGGCGTTATCAAGAGGACGGCCGCTTGTATTGCCGATCAAAGGCGCAAGTGGGTCGCGCACCTCCACCGTCTCGATTGTAGCCTCCAACTGCGACGCCGCCGGCGCCATCAGCGGGCTGTGGGCTGCAATGCTGACCGCCAGCGGCACCACCCGGCGTGCTCCCGCCTTCTCCAATCCGGGCATCGCCGCCGCAATGCTATCCTCGTCGCCGGAAACAACGATCTGCCCAGGGCAATTGTCGTTCGCTATCTGGGCAACACCTCCAGACGCCTCAGCCACCTCTGCGCAAACCTGGGCTACTACTTCCTCGCTTAGCCCGATCACCGCCGCCATTCGCCCTGGCTGCTTCGCGCCTGCCTCTTTCATCAGCCGGCCCCGCTCCCGTACAAGCCGCAGCCCATCGGCGAAGTCGATACATCCCGCCGCGGCCAACGCCGTGTACTCGCCCATCGAATGGCCGGCGAACAAGGCGGGACGGGGCAAGTAACCTAGTTCCGCCTGTATCGCGCACAGAGCCGCCATACTCGAAGCAAACAGGGCCGGTTGCGCATTGATCGTGTCGGTCAAAACGTCCTCAGGTCCTTCGAAGCAGATCCTGCTGATCGGTGCGCCCAGGACATCGTCCGCTTCCCTGAATACGGCGCGTGCATCCGGATAGACCTCGGTCAGCTCTTCTGCCATGCCCACCTGCTGGCTGCCCTGACCAGGGAACATGTAAAGTAGCGGGCCGGCTACTTCACGGTACGAGAGCGTCACGGTCATCTGTGTTAGGCTTCTTCTTCTTCCACATCAATGATCTGTAAGCGGCCCATATAGGAGCCGCAATGCGGGCAGACCCGGTGGGGCAGAGTCTTTTCGTTGCAGCGCGCGCAACTCACCAATTTAGGGGCGCCAATCGCGTGATGCGCACGGCGGCGGTTGCGGCGGCCTTTGCTGATCTTAATCTTTGGTAGCGGTCCCATTTCGGGTTCTCCTCCATCTACTCGCGCGGCGGTTCGTTTTGCAACGCCAACAGGGCCTCCCAACGGGGATCGATCCCTGCGGCTTCAGATGGTGTCTGCGTTCCTTGCGGTTCAGCAAGGGCAGATTCTGACAAAAGGTCAGTGTACTTAGGACAAGCATCAGGATCCAGGTCGCCGCTGGCAGGGTCCCTGTAATCGCAAGCGGCCACGATCGGAATCGATAGCCATATGTTCTGGCGCACCACTTCCGTGATGTCGAGGATATGCTGCGCGTCGATCAGCAGAGCTTCATCGGTCAAGTCCTCTGCCTGGCCTTCAAACTCCTCAGGCGACAGAAAGCGCCCTGTCTGAATATCGGTCAATGGCCGAAAACTTTCGGCGAATCGGACCGGTACTGCAAAGGTCACCGGTTCAAGGCAGCGCCCACACTGCAACGACATCGTGACGTGAAAGTCACCGCTTGCCAGCACACCGCTGTGTATGCGCAGCAACTCCAACGTTCCGGTCAAAGGGCTCAAAGGCGTCAGCCCGGAATCAAGCTCGGAAATGTCATCATCCAGCGTAAAATCCCGGCGCGCGCCGGTCACCTCTTTCATCAGTTGTGCAACATTGAACTCCACTTCCTTGAACCTCCTGCCCGCTTCCTGTAAGACCGCCTGGGCCAATCATATCCGCTGTCGAGCATCACTGCTTAGTGTTAAGCCCAGTGCCAAATGCCTTCCCACAGTCCCTCGGACGGAATTCTCTGCACAGCGTGGCGACCGCACAAAGGGTGATTATAAAATGTCGGCGAACTATCCTCCAAAAGTCATGCCCTCCAGTGAACCAGAGACAGTTTCCTGACTCTCCAGCCACAACCGCTTCGCATACCCAATCGAGCCGACCTGGCCTTTATGCTCCCCCCGCACTCCACACGATTCTCCTTGTGTATATGGGCGGTCGGGCCTTCGGCCCTCCCTTGTGCAGGGGCTGCGCCCCCGCAACGCCCCCCTGCAAAACCATCCCTCACCGACCGTGTTTACTCTTCCCCAGCATCGTGTCTGGCGATCGGAGTCTACTCCCCCACTTGCCGCTTCAACCCACCGACCTCCAACCGCAGATGTTACTGACTCCGGACCCCGGACCCCGGACCCCCGACCCCCGACCCCCGAACCCCGACCCCTGAACCCTGACCCCCGACCCCCGACCCCCGACCTCCTGTGGCCCGGTTCACTGAAGCATTTCATGCAGATCAAATGTCCAGAATTTTGGATGGAAGTGGCAAAGGATGATATAACAACAAGGTTGCCTGGGTAGTTTAGTCAATTTCCGCAATATAAACTGTGTAAATTGACAAAAAGCGCTTCGGGTGGTATGATTGGATTCAATCGCTCATGTCAGTCTGGCCAATGAGCGCGCTTGCGGCCCAATTTGGCCCTGAACAGCAGAGAAAAGACTTATGTCTATCAGCCCGGACCATGACTCACCCGCTTGGCAGATTCTCGAATATCTGCAACGCAATCCGTCTGCCACCATCAAAGACTTTGAATTGCTGTTGGGCGTGACGACTACCGCCGTACGCCAGCACCTGAACGCCCTTCAGGCTAGCGGATATCTCGACCGCCGCGAAGAGCGTTCGGGCGTAGGACGGCCGCACTACATATATGTAGCTACCGACGCCGCCCGCGAACTTTTCGCCTGCAGTTGTGACGACCTGGCGCTGACTATGCTCCAGGAGATGTACGGAATGGTCGGCGCGGAAAAGATGGGTACGCTCCTGAAGCGAGTCGGTGTGAGGCTGGCAGAACGTTACGCCGAAAGCGTCAACGCGCCCGGTATGCAGCAAAGAATCGAGGAAATGGCCGGCGCCCTTGCCCGCCAAGGTGTTCTGACCGATGTGTCAGCCGGCGAAAGCGACACAATCTCGTTGAAAATGTATAACTGCCCCTACCACGACCTTGCCATCGAGCACCGCGAAATCTGCGAGATGGATCAGCAGATGTTGCAAAAAGTGTTGGGAGTAGAAGTCTCTTTGGATGACTGTATCATGGACGGACACGGCAGCTGCTCTTTTGTAATAGAGCAAAGTGGCCGCTCAGAACTCAAATTCGAAGTCTGAACACCTCTGCCATCGCCAGGCGGTCATTCATATTGAATACGGCTGCACACAGCCGTCATATTGAGGAGTCAAGAAAGTTATGAGTACACTTGCGATTCAAAATCTGCATGTCGCAATCGGAGATACCGAAATCTTGAAAGGTGTGGATCTGACTCTGCACAGCGGAGAAATCCACGCAATGATGGGACCGAATGGTTCCGGAAAATCAACACTCTCATACGTGGTCGCAGGCCACCCCCATTACGAAGTGACACAGGGCGATATCCTTCTCGATGGCGAAAGCATTCTCGATATGGAAGCCGACGAGCGCGCCAGGACCGGAATCTTTCTCGCCTTCCAATACCCTGTCTCAATTCCAGGCGTCAGCGTCGCCAACTTCCTGCGCACGGCCGTCTCAAATGTGCGCGGCTACACCTCCAAGGAAGCTGACAGCAACGCCAACGGAGTCATCGGCAGCAATCTCATGCCCATGCGTGAATTCCGCCGTGAACTCAACAAGAAAATGAAAGAGTTCAATGTCGATTCCAGCTTTGCTAGACGCTACTTGAACGAAGGCTTCTCCGGCGGCGAAAAGAAACGCACCGAAGTCCTGCAAATGGCTATGCTGGAGCCGAAATTCGCAATCCTGGACGAGTCCGACTCAGGCCTGGACATCGATGCTCTGCAGGTTGTCTCCGATGGCATCAATAAGCTCGCCACCGAAGACCGCGGGTTCTTGCTCATCACCCACTACCAACGAATTCTGAACTTCGTTAAACCGGACTACGTCAGTATTTTCTTTGGCGGTCGCATCGTCAAAACCGGAGGCCCGGAAGTGGCCCACATGTTGGAAGAACGAGGCTACAACTGGGTCGAGGAAGAACTGGTTGCCGGAGCCGTGCCCGCCTGACCGCAAGTATACAGCGAAAGGGCACAAAGGATACGGCCGACTTTACCTCGGCACACTGGCTGGCAAATGTTGACAAAGGGATAGTTGCCACCGGCTCCTCTAGACCGGTCGCTCAATTCCCTATCAAGGAGGGTTATTGTGGCTGAACAATCAGATTTGCAACACCTTGAAGGTGTAAAAGAAGAGTACCAGTACGGCTTTCATGACCAGGAGAAAGCGGTCTTCAAGGCCGAAAAAGGCATTAACCATCAGGTGGTCGACCAGATCGCCGACATAAAGAATGAACCGGACTGGATGCGCCAATTCCGTCACGAAGCATTGGATATATTCTTTGCCAAGGCGATGCCGACTTGGGGCGCCGACCTCAGTGGCATCGATTTTGACGACATCTTCTACTATCTGCGCCCGTCAGAAAAGCAGGGCAAGAGCTGGGACGACGTGCCGGAAGACATCAAACGCACCTTTGATCGACTTGGTATCCCCGAGGCCGAACGTAGATTTCTGGCAGGTGTCGGTGCACAGTATGAATCCGAGGTCGTCTACCATAGCTTGAAGGAAGAGTGGGAAAAGCTTGGTGTCGTCTTCCTCGACATGGACAGCGGACTGCGCGAGCACGAGGATATCGTTAAGGAATACTTCGCCACCGTTATCCCGGCAGCAGACAACAAGTTCGCCGCCTTGAATAGCGCAGTTTGGAGTGGCGGCAGCTTCGTTTATGTGCCCAAAGGCGTACACGTCGATATCCCTCTGCAGGCTTATTTTCGCATCAACGCCGAAAATATGGGACAGTTTGAGCGCACTCTGATCATCGTCGAAGAGGGTGCCAGCGTCCACTATGTAGAAGGATGCACCGCCCCCATCTACTCCAGCAACAGTCTCCACAGCGCTGTTGTGGAAATAATCGTTAAGAAAGGCGGACGCTGCCGCTATACCACGATTCAGAACTGGAGCACCGACGTCTATAACCTGGTTACCAAGCGAGCCATGGCCTACGACGATGCCACCATGGAGTGGATCGACGGCAACCTCGGCAGCAAGGTGACAATGAAATACCCGGCCGTTTACATGATGGGCCCCAAGTCGCACGGCGAAATCCTGTCAATCGCCTTTGCAGGCAGCGGCCAGCATCAGGACGCCGGCGGCAAAGTGGTCCACGCCGCCCCCAACACAAGCTCCAAAATCGTGTCCAAATCGATTAGCAAGAACGGCGGCCGTGCCAGTTACCGCGGCCTGCTGAAGGTGGCGAAAGGCGCCCACAACAGCCGCAGTAACGTCGTCTGCGATGCACTGCTGCTGGACGAAGACAGCCGCTCGGATACCTATCCCTACATCGAAATCGACGAGGACGACGTAAGCGTCGGCCACGAAGCATCGGTAAGCAAGATCGGCGAAGAGCAACTCTTCTATCTGATGAGCAGAGGCATTGACGAGGACGAAGCAGCCGCCATGATCGTCGGCGGTTTCATCGAGCCGCTTGTCAAAGAGCTGCCCATGGAGTACGCGGTGGAGATGAACCGCCTTATCCAACTGCAGATGGAAGGAAGCATCGGATAGTTTGTCTGCCCGCTAAATTTTCACGCCCGAAGCGGCATACAAACCTGTACGCGCATTGCGCAGCGGGAGTTAGCTACAGAACGTATATCTCCCGTTTTACATAACGGAGTCAACTGAATGTGACTGTACTTATAAAGGAACCGAAAGAAATCGTCGAAGCAACCGCCGGCTTCTCGCAGGAAACCGTGCGGCAGGCATCGGCAGCTAAAGACGAACCCGCTTGGATGTTGGACCTGCGCCTGCGCGCCTGGCAGACGTTCGAGAGCCTGCCCTGGCCCAAACCGACCGACGAAGACTGGCGGCGCACTCGTCTGACCAGCTTTAATCTTGACAACTACACGCCATTCGCCACCCCTGGCGGGACACTCGAGCCTGATGAGCTGGACCCGGTCCTGCTCAACGCCTTGGACGAGATGGACTCCTCCGCCAGCCTGATCTATCGTGACGGCGGCGTCATATACAGCCGGGAAAACCAAGACCTCGAACAGCAAGGCATCATCTTTACCGACCTGCGGACGGCCGTGAAGCAGCATCCGGAGCTCGTGCGTCGCTACTTCATGACCGAGGCAGTGAAGCCGGACGCCAACAAATTCACAGCCCTCCACGCAGCGCTGTGGGACACCGGGTCCTTCATCTTCGTGCCCAGCAACACCAAAGTTGTGCTTCCCCTGCAAGCGATCCTGTACCAGGGCGAACGCGTCGGCGGTTATCACCACACACTCCTGGTGGCCGAAGAAGGCGCCGAAGTAACCGTGGTCGATGACCTCCTGGGCGCCAAGAACTCCTTCCAGGCCACTGTCATAGAGCTGATTCTGAAGGACAACGCCCAGGTCCGTTACATGAACCTGCAGGATTTCGAGCACACTGCCTGGAACTTCCTCACCGGCAGCGCCGTAATGGGCAAAGACACCGATCTGCGTTGGATTCAGGTGAGTTGGGGCAGCCGCTTGACCAAAGCCTTCCTCGACCTGGACATGCGCGGCGAAGGCGGACATGGCGAACTGCTGGGGCTCTACTTCCCCACCCGCCGCCAGCACATTGACCACCAAACTCTGCAATTGCACCGCGTTCCCAACTGCTTCAGTGATCTGCTGTTCAATGGTGCCCTCAAACATCGCGCTCGCAGCGTTTACATGGGCATCATCAAAGTGTTGCCCGGCGCACAAAAGACAGACGCCTTCCAACGCAACGGCAATCTGATCCTGGATAGCAGCGCCCGCGCCGACAGCATACCAGGCCTGGAAATCGAGGCCGACGATGTTCGCTGTACGCATGCGGCCACCGCCGCACAGGTCGAGGACGAGTACGTCTTCTATCTGATGGCCCGCGGCCTTACCAGGCCCCAGGCTGAACGAATGATCGTCCAGGGCTTCCTTCAGAAAGTTCTTGACCGCGTTCCTGTCGAAAGCGTCGTACATAAACTGGAAAAAGTAATTGCTCGCAAAATCAGCAGATAATCCCGTACAACAAGCAATGGAGGAGTGATATGGCAGACAAAGGGTATGCCAATCCTGACGTATTGGTCAGCACCGAGTGGGTCGCCGCTCATCTGAACGACAACAACATTCGCCTGCTCGAATCGAATGAGGACGTTCTGCTCTACGATACGGGCCACATCCCTGGCGCACAGAAAATCGACTGGCAGGAAGACCTTAACGATGCCGTCGTGCGCGACTACGTGGGCCAGCAGCAATTCCAGACCCTCATGCAGCGTCTGGGTATCTCCAACGATACCACCGTGGTCTTCTACGGTGATAAGAGCAACTGGTGGGCCACCTATGCCTTCTGGGTTTTCCAACTATTCGGGCATACCAACGCCAAAGTTATGGACGGAGGCCGCCAGAAGTGGTCTGACGAGGGCAGGGAACTTACAACCGATTCGTCCTCCTATCCCGCCGCCACCTATAATGCGCCCGCACGCAGCGACGGCGCCATTCGTGCAATGAGGGAAGAGGTGCTGGCCCACCAACAGGCAGGCCTGCCGCTTGTCGATGTGCGCAGCCCCGCCGAATTCAGCGGTGAGCTCCTCCACATGGCCGACTATCCCCAGGAAGGCTCGCTCCGCGGCGGACACATCGCCGGCGCCAAAAACGTGCCCTGGGCGCGTGCAGCCAACGACGACGGCACCTTCAAGAGCGCCGCTGACCTGCGCGCCATCTACGAGGAGGAACAGGGTCTCAGTAGCGGCGACAATGTCGTAGCCTATTGCCGTATCGGCGAGCGCAGCAGCCACTCCTGGTTTGTTCTCACCTACCTGCTCGGCTACGGAAACGTGCGCAACTACGACGGCTCCTGGACCGAATGGGGCAACGCCGTCGGTCTGCCGATCGAGCGCTAGAAAACTTGCCACGGCACCGATGGCAGCACATAATCTGGACCTAACATAAAGAGAAAAGGCAAAGGGCCGATAAAGCCCTTTGCCTTTCCTGTAGCTTGTTTCCTTGCAACCATGGATCTCTTCCGCGAAGCAATCATCGACCACTACAAGCATCCTCGCCACAAAGGCAAGTTGGCCGACGCCGACGTCCATCGCCACGAAACCAACCCGTTCTGTGGTGATGAAGTCACCATCTTTCTGAACATCGCAGACGACAAGGTGGTGGATGCCTCTTTCGAAGGCCGCGGATGTGCCATCAGCCAGGCCTGTGCGTCCATGATTATGGAAGAGATCATCGGCATGCCGGTCGCCGATTTAAGGCAGTGGGGCAAAGAGGATGTGCTCGACCTGCTTGGCATCGAGATCGGGCCGGTGCGCCTCAAATGCGCGCTCCTGCCCCTGAAAGCGCTTAAAGCCGGTCTATATGGCCTGACAGAATGGCCGGAATAGACTACAAGCCAAATTAATGGGAGTATATGGAAGACTTTGTAAGAGTTGCCGCGACTGAGGACATCCCACCGGGTGAACGCCTACTGGTCGAAGTAGAAGGCATCCGCATCGCCGTCTTCAACCTGGACGGCGACTACTACGCAATCGAGGATGTCTGCACCCACGACGGCGGCCCGCTGGTGGAGGGAGAAATCCTGCAGGGAGGTCACGTTCAGTGCCCGCGGCACGGCGCCCGCTTCGACATCCGCACAGGCGAGGCTCTCACTATGCCCGCGTTCGAGCCGACCCCTTCCTACGCTGTACAGGTTGAGAACGGCGAAATCTACGTAGAACAGCCCTACTGAGGAGAATGACCCAATGAGCGAAAACACACAGCCTACACCCGACGAGGTCCGTGCCGAAATCAGGACCCACGTAAAGGATCCGGAGTTGATGATGAATATCGTCGACCTGGGTCTGGTCTACGACATTGAAATCAACGAAGAAAACAACATCGACGTTACCATGACACTGACAAGCCCGGGCTGCCCTGTCGGGCCCCAAATCATCAGTGACGTCCAGCGCACCGCCCACAACGCCTTCCCTAATGTCGGCGAGGTCAATGTCCATCTCGTGTGGACGCCCTTCTGGAGCCCCGATATGATGTCGGAAGACGCCAAGGACGAGTTGGGTATCTTCTGAAACAGGCAGGCTGTCCACAGTCACCTGGGTGACGCCAGATAAACTTCAAAAAGGGCCGGCAGCTACAAAACTGTGGGCCTCTTTCGCATAGAGCAAAGTGCTCTGGCACGTGCGGCTCGAAGATTGCCTGTCCGCCGCACACGCTTCACTGCGCATCAGGTCCAACACTATCACCAGAACGCAGCGGTCCTGCCAAGCCAGCTCGTCCTCAGCATCACAAGCTTCCCAAATCTGGCAACGAGCCTCTATCGACCTCCGGCGGCGATTTTCAGTGCCGCCTCAAAGTCGGCCCTCGCCTCCGCCGTCCGCCCCAATACAGCCTTCGTCACCGCCCGATTCTTGTACGCGTCTAGGTCGTCTGACCGTCGTAGGATCGCCTGATCGTAGTCGGCAATCGCCTCCTCAAAGTCGCCGCGACGCTCCTTCGCATTCCCGCGATTGTAGAACGGTTCTGCGCTTTCAGGCTGCAGTCGAATCGCCTCATCATAGTCGCCGACCGCGGCGCTGACGCGCCCCAGTTTCGCCTGCGCAACACCCCGATTATTGTACGCGGCCGCGTACTCCGGCTGCAGGCGGACGGACTGTGTGTAATCGGCGATGGCCGCTTCGTACTGTCCCAGCGCAACCTGCGCTAGTCCCCGGCTGCTGTACGCCTCAGCATATTCTGGATTCAACCTGATCGCCTCACTGTAGTCAGCCAACGCCTCCTGATACCGGTCCAGCTCTGCCTTGGCGCCGCCGCGCAAAAAGTAGATTTTGGAATCATCGGGTTGAAGGTGGACTGCCTCGTCAAAATCGGAGATAGCATCCTCATGCCGGCCACAATCGACCATGAGGAGACCTCGATTCAAGAACGCGAAAGCGTCATCGGGCCGGAACTGGATAGCCGCACCCAGGTCGGCGATGGCCTCCTGATATAGATGGAGAGCGGCTTTCGCATTGCCGCGATTGATGTAGGCATCGGCAAGGTCAGCCTTCAAATAAATCGCCCGATCGTAGTCAGACACTGCTTCCTCATATTGACCCAGGTTGCTCAATACATTTCCCCGGTTATTATAGGCCTCGGCATAGTCCGGTCTCAGGCGAATCGCCTGCGAGTAGGCGGCAAGCGCTTCCCGTGCTTCAGTTTTTCCTGATTCTCCTAAGCCATCCTTGGGCAGAAAATAAGCCAGAGCTTGACCGCGGGTCATGAGCTGATGCTCCGGCTCAGCCGTTCCGATAGGTCACCAATCGACCGAAAGGCGAGCGCTGCAAGTTCATCATTAGTCCCTTCAGCCACACTGGCAATGTGCCGCCATCTCACGATTGCTTCGTCAAGCCTTCCTTCCTCCTCCAAATGGCGGGCGTCTGCAATGGCCGATGCCCCAGCCCTACCTGGTTCCCTGCTGAAATCCTCGCCAATCTGTGTACGTGGGAACGCCATCACTGCACTGGGCATGTTACGAAGCTGCTCGTCAGTATCTCCCCCGTAACTCCTGATCTCTTCAAGGAATTTGAACGCTTCCTCCGCGTGCGCTCTCGCTAGTTCCACATTTCGGCGCGCCTCTTCCTCGACCTCCCGCAACTTCCTGAGGCCAAAATAGCCGGCAGTGGCAATCAGTAACACCATGACAGTTACAAACAGAGCAATTCCGGACAGCCACCAACCGACCGCATCAGCCCGGTCGTCAAGGATCTCGCGCCGCAGTTCGTTGAAGCGCCGCTGAATCTCGACTTCCGTGGCAGCATCGATTCCGGTATTGTCGCCAGGTGTAGAATCTGCCTGGCTGGGTGAGGCTATCTCAATTACCGTCACTGGAGCCGCCAATCCTGTTCGAATCTCCATCGACAGCGACGCCGCGACGACTACCATCATCATCCAGAATGGAACTCTTCTAAACATGGGTTTCATTTCTTGTAAAGATCGCTCTTGTAGGTTCAGAGAAGGGAGCGTCTACGCAAAGCACAGTCAATGGTTGGACTCGCTTGCTCAAAGCAAGTGTGCAACGCCCTTCACACAAAACATCCTGTAGTGCCATTCTTAAATTCATTCCTGGCCCTTGATGAGGACGACAAAACCAACGCTGCCTTTGTATCCCTTTCCAGTCGGGAGACCGTCTTCCCCCGTGTTTCCAGCATTGCCAAAATAACCGTGAAAGTTGAAAAAATCTCTATACATGTTATTGTCAGATGCGCGCAACGAGACCTCCACAGTCATCCGGTCAAGAGCACTGTGGTTTTGAGGTGCATTTACTTCATACCCAGATCCACCGATCCTGTTGAGTATTGCCTTTACACAGTTTCGATTGCATATTACGCCTGCCTCATCACTTCCTTCCCCGATAGCTTCGTCATAACACTCCAGTGCTTCGTCAAAGCGGCCCAACAAGACCAGAAAGTTTCCCTTATTGAAACGTGCGGCCAAGCTTCCATAAAGGATAGCATCATCGAAGTCATTTATCGCATCTTCAGAATGGTGCAACAGTGCGTTAGTATTTCCCCTGTTCAAATAGACGGTGGGTTCCCTCAAGCTGATTTTCTGGCACAGTCGAACGGCTTCATTGTAGTCCTCCAACGCTCCTTCGAGGTCATTCAATTCCGCCTTTACATTGCCGCGATTAAGGTAGTACGGCCAGCTATAGTATTTCACGGTGTCAACTGGCGAGTTTTCGACTTCCAAATACTCCAATGGCTTCTCATTCTTCAGAATAGCTAGACCGAAGTCCTCTCTGGCTCCGCGGTAATCACCGATTTCCGACTTGGCGTTCCCTCTCAATGCGTTTGCCGAACAGTCATCCGGCGCCAGTTCAACAAACCTGTCGTAATAGGATATCGCACGGTGATATTCACCCCTCCTATAGCACTGGTTTCCCTGTATTCTACAAAACTCCGAATCCTCGACCTGCGGCAACGGAAAAAGCGCGCTGTTTGCTGTGGAGAAACGACGAATGTCTGCGAGTAGTTCAATACTATTCATGTCAAACAAGCTCTCGAGTTCCCGTCGAATAAGTGCCTTCTCCGACGCGCTGATTACAACAGACCTTACAATCTCATCTGGAATCAGTGGACTCCCAATAACGCTTACTGAGCGTTGGTAGGGAACTCGCGGCATCTCGCCTTCATAAACCAACTTTTCACAATAGAGCTGCTTCCCTCGACCGTCTATCGGAGCAAAGATTTCTTCGGCGCTCTGAGCGTTCACATCATTCGTAATATCCCGAAATCGCAGACTGTCCTCTAGGTCAAGGATAAAGACCCTTCCATCGCAGCTGTTTTCCTCGCATGCAAACCACAGTGCCGCCAAGGGATCCCAAGTGAAGTCTATCAGTCCCGTGGCTGCGCCAAGGTTATTCAGATTGGCGAGAAGCTGAAGGTCCGACAGCCTTCGACCACTCTCACTTCCGAAGCCAAGTGCCCGAGCAGGTTCCAACAGCACGGACCGGTGATAGACAATATGCATCTGCGAGAAATAAGATTTCTCTATGACACTCTCATCACCGTTGAAAAACTCGATCAGGCGGCGTGTCGCACCAGAATGCAACTTCCAATCGCTATCTGCTTGTCCACGGAACACGCACCCGCTGGATTCTTCGCCTATCTGGCTTAGGAAAACCTCTTCAACTGCAGTCACCTACAAATCTCCGTAGGATTCCCTCTCCCTTACCTGCCCCCCATGACCTCCGCATGGGACGCTGCCAACAACATGCTTTGAAAACATGAGGGAAAGTGGACTCCCGCTAGGTCTGAAATGAAGCCATAGTCAAAATCGTCAGAGCACGAGCCGGTCACACCAAATGAAGTTGGCGCAAAGTAGATCGTTTGCGTCCGGTTGAGCCCCTGCCAAACCTGAACAATCCTCGATGTCCTTGCTTCCATTTACTATCGAATGCGAACCAAATTTTTCGTCTTCAAGAATGGGAAGACCTTAATCTTACTAATCACAGGAAGAAATGCAAGCTCTCGCCATCATTGCTCTAAGTACTGCCAAGCGCCCATCACCCTCTGGTCTACTCAAAGCCGGTTCCTGCTGGTTTCTAAACTGTATGCCGAACGTTTTTCTCAATGCAGACTCGAACCCCTTGTTCCGGCACGATACCGGATCAAGCGACTGTTCCACGGGAGAATCTCGCAGTTGCGCCATCAACTTTCGTTCGGGACCGTGTCGCCTATAGAAAATGTAGCAACGAATAAACGGCGCCCATGCCCCGTGTAACTCCGGATCGCCGTTCCAATCAGGTTGAGTCTTTCAAAATATCCAGAACGTTGAGGATTTCCCTTGGGTTGTGGGAAGTAGGGCATGGGAATCGCCAACCTGCCAATCCGATATGGGCGTTATCCGCCTCACAAAAAGCAATTCTGGTGGTGAGCACCATCGCAACTGCCGCAACAACTGCGACACCCCCTTCCAAAGTCGGGACATTCTACCTGTACTGTCTTTCTTAGCCTTCGGGCACACTAAGGAATCGCGAAACGACAGTGTGCCCTAACCGAATTCCGGAGAGGATATGCACCTGACGATGAATGCTGAGAGAGCCTATCAACTAGGCCAGCTTCCGGAGGAAATTTTCACCAAAGATTGCTCGTTGCTTCGCTTAACATTCTCCCACGCTCAAGACTATCCTCTCCGCCTGGACTCGACGGCCTGAAACCTGATCGCTCTTCTTCCCTTGCGCAGCGACTAATAAAAGTGACAATATGTGCATTAGCCTCTGGCGTAAGTGGTCGCAATTCTTTATTGCCATTCTTCCCCTTTCACAACGACGACAAACCCTGCCTTTCCTCGAAAGCCCTTTCCCCCCGGGAGTCCGTTACTGCCCGTATTGCCTGCATTGCCGTTTAGGCCGAGAAAATTGAAAAACTCCGTATACATGCTTCTGGCGTTGGCTCGTAATGATACCTCTACTGTCATTCGGCCGGACTGATCCTTGTAGCGCGGTGGGCGCACAATGTAGCCGGCAGTACCTATCCTCGTCAGGATTGCCTCTACTCCGTTTCTATTGCATATTACGCCGGCTCTCTTGTTTCCTTGCCTGATCGACTCATCGTAACAAGCAAGTGCTTCGTCGAAATGGCCAAGAAGGACGAGCAGGTTTCCTTTGTTGTGTAATATGTTTTGAACATTAATCTTTTCTACGTCGTGGTGAAGCAGCCTTATCGCTTCTTCATAATCACTTAATGCCTCGTCATAATTGTGCAAACTATAGTTGGCATTTCCACTGTTCAGGAAAAACCATGAATAGCGCTCGCCAGCCTTCTCTCCCTCGCTGATCGCTATCCCGTAGTCTTCAAGTGCACCTTTGAAGTCATCTAACTCGTATCTGACATTGCGGCGATTGAAGTAGTACCTCCAAATTGGAAAGCGGGTCCTGTCGCCTTCAGCGTTTTCCTTACTGTGCTTTGCTTTCTCTATTTCATGGCGAAGGGCCGCATCGAAATCCTTACAAGCGCCACTGAAATCGCCAGCTTCCGATTTAGCATTTCCTCGCGAGAAATAGTAACTACTATTTTCAGGATCAAGCCGAATACTTTTGCTGAACTGCGAAATCGCTCTAGCAAAATTTCCCTGCAGCCAGCACTGGTTCCCTTGAATCCGGTGAAATTCCGGATCTTCAATTTGCGGCAAGGGTACTGTAGTGCCTTGCGACGTAGAGAATCGCTGCAAGTCGGCGAATGGCGCAGGTCCACCGAAGTCAAGTAATTCGACTAGCTCCTGTCGAATCTGAGGCTTGTCTGCTGCCCTGATCACAATGGAGGTAACAGCGTCTTCCGGAATCAGGGGACACCATAGTACGCTTACCCCTTCCATGTGCGGTACTGTCGGTTTCTCTCCCTCTTGAATCAGGTCCCTATAGGCGGCGTGCCTACACTGCCCCCTTCCCGGATCGAAGATTTCCTCGACACTCTTTTCTGCTTCTTCGCTGGAAATCCGTCGAAATTCAGTTCCATAATTCAAGTCTACGACAAATACTTTTCCGTCGCAGTCAAATTCGTCAGTTGCATACCATAATGCGACCAAAGGATCTCTCGAAAAGTGTAGCAATCCTGTGGCCGCGCCCAAATGCTGCAGTTTAGCGAGAAGTTGAAGGTCCGAAATCTTGTGACCTCTATCATTGCCGAAGCCATATTTCCGAGCAGGGTCCAGCAACACAGCACGATGGTAGACCAGGTGCATTCGCGGGAAATGAGATTCCTGGGCAACACTCTCATCGCCGTTTGAATTTCCAATCAGTCGACGCGTGGCGGCACAATGCAGTTTCCATGTGCTGTTTGACTGCCCGCGATACACGAGTCCACTTTGAGCCTCCCCTAATTTGCTCAAAAAGGCCTTGTCAATTACCGTCACCGACGCTTCTCCCCTGGATGGCCTGCTACGAACCCTGGCCAATTACTCTTCCGGATACTTCCCGTCAACAACATACCGTGTCGTGAGAATGCTGCTCCTAGCCTTGCCTCTGATGCGGCATCTCGAAGATCGGAATATGTAACGATAAACCTCTACAATTTTCGGAAATGCGAAATCCTTATTTTACTCAGCCCTCAGTAAATGGCAAACTTTCGCCATCGTTGTAAATGTTTTGCCCAACTACTATCGCAAGTGAATTTGGCAGACGAGCCCTCCTCCTGATCCAGTTTCCAAATACTTCGGAACGTCCCTCAACGAAGGACATGTCAACCTTCGGGCGAAATGCGCACAGCCTCGCCAAAATCCAATGACAAACCGCAAATCGACGCCTCTAAAGCATGACAAAAAACCCGTCACTATGGACAGGTCAGATCAGTACATGCCCTGAGGCAGTTGGCCAGAGGTTTATAGAATAGCAGTCTAATGGTTTCTGTGTCGTTACCTGGACCCAGGCAACAACATACGTCTCGCTAGCTGGCGAGGAAGGTAATGCAAAGAGCCCGATATGCTTCATACGGCGTTGTATGCCTGCATCTGGCTACTGTCGCTCTTACGAGCAATCACGTCCTGGCAGCCTCTACCCTAGAGGCAAACAAGGAATCTACTGTGCAATGTAACTCGACTTCATTTTACCTGTGAGTCCCTTCTTCCGTCAAAAAAGGGAATCTCAGGAGTCACTTCACATGGAAAAAATGGGAATGTACCGAGCCTGAACTGTTGAACCGAACAGCTCGGCAAAACTGGCTGCAGCAGTTAGAGTCCTGTCGTTCGACGGAGAAGGGAGTCTGACGATCTGCTACTCTTGGACGCTAGCCAGCGAGTCTAGTCTGAGATCCCATCAGGACTTGTAGGATCCCCTGCCTTCCCCTCGCCGGCTAGTCTGACGCGCCGCCCTCGCCCTCGCTGCGAATGAACCCGAGTGCAATCATTCGCAGCAGCAGAGGATGACCGTGAAAGGGCTCGTGGCGCAGACTCTCGGCGATCAATACCGCGTGGCGCGCAAAGCCCTCGTGACCGGCGAAGTGCATCCAACCCGCCTGGGCCAGCAACGCCTCCCGCAACTGCTCGGCTAGTTCTTGCGGGATCTCTTCAGTTACAACCGAGCGCGCAAGCTTCTCCAACTCTTCCACTGGCAGTCTGGCCAGGGGCTGCAATCCGGTTCGATCCCCTGCCCTCCCTAGGGTCCTTCCACTCGGCTCCTTGTGGTCCTCGCTCATATTTTCTGTAGAAAAAACCCATCCAGCCATAGCCGGATGACCAAGCAGCATCATCGTTGCCTCCGGTAAATCCGTATCTTCCTGGGCCCACAGCTCCGGGCCTGAAGCGAGCAATGATGAAAACTGAGGCGAAGTCGTTTCAAAACTGTGCGCAAGAATCGACGGGCAAAAAAGTGTGAACTCCTCTGGCAATGTTCGGGAGGACGCCCGCCAGTGCCTCTCCAAACAATGTTGCAAGCACTGGCGTCCATAACCGTATGGGATGCTAAGAAAGAAGGCGCTCTCACCAGGCGCCAGTGAAATCGACAGCATCTCGCCAACCTCCCGCCTGGCCGGCAGATGCTCGCTGTCCATATTTTCGCCGCCGAACCCTTCGAGAATACCTGCCACCCTGTTAATGCGCAGACCGATCAAATCGCAATCAGGCCCACTACCGTTCCTCAGAAACCAAAGGTGCTGAGTTCCCTGAAAATCACAGGGGGAAATAAGCGCCCACCATTCGTCTGCCGGCTCTGGATCCCAACGGACTCCTGCCAGTTTGAGCTTGCGCAAATGCCGCGACGCCGCCTGTGCTAGTTCCGGCCGCAAACTGGCCTGGAGCGTGTGCAACGCGGCCGCGCTCTGCGTCCCAACCTCGCCGCCCCGCAGCGCCCCCAACTGG
The DNA here is from genome assembly GCA_965116395.1 of Caldilineaceae bacterium. Taxonomy (GTDB): domain Bacteria; phylum Chloroflexota; class Anaerolineae; order Caldilineales; family Caldilineaceae; genus Bin5. The sequence goes on along the minus strand of OZ220684.1, from coordinate 81,350 downwards.
TCCAATGCGGCCTCCGCCACAGGTGTGCGGGCATCGTAGGCGATCAGCCGCAGCAGCTCCGGCCGGTCTGCTTCAGCCAACTGGCCGATAAGATCAAGAACCAGAAAGGCAACATCCTGGTTTTCCTGCCGCATCTGTCGCACATATTCCAACAGGACGTGCCGGTTGGACCGCGCCTCCTCTACTGCCTCCTGCAGGCTCTGCATCACGATCAGGTTCGGGTCTCTGAGATCACCCATCAGGCCCGCAGATATCTCAACCTGTAGGAACCTTTCCAGGATCATGGCAGCCGTCAGTCGAGTCTGTGTTGGGTTGTCTCGCCGGCCGGCCTCTTTCCGCAGCATCTCAACGACTTCCCGACCCGGTATCAGCGCTGCTAGACGGCCCAACCCGCCCCGCATCTGGCTGCTGCCGGTGTTCAAATGCCTGCGTATCGCCGGCAGGACCATCGCAGGCGCGTGATCGCGTGCGATCTTCTCCACCTCCTGCATCAGCTCCGCATCCGAAGACAGATTAGCCAGCCCCGCGACCGCCTCTTCGACCAGCCGCCTCGCCTGAAATGAGTTAATGATTTTATTGCTCATCATTGAAGTATACCACGTGAAAAATTACAGGTCCGTTTGCTTCTGGTTCTGCCAGATGGTAGACTGAATTGGGACGCAAGACAGTGTATTTTGTGGCCGAGAATCCTCTCCGGTCCTACGGCTCCGCAGGAGCAAGCCAACATGGCACAGGCATTATATCGCAAGTGGCGCAGCCAAACTTTCGATCAAGTGGTGGGCCAGGAACACGTAACTACCACCCTGCTGAATGCCCTGCGCGATGGCCGCGTGGCCCACGCCTATCTGTTTGCAGGCCCGCGTGGCACCGGCAAGACTTCCACCGCCCGTATCCTCGCCAAGGCCCTCAACTGCACCGATGAAGACAGTCAGCCCTGCAACCGTTGCAGCCACTGTACCGCAATCAACGAAGGCCGTATGTTGGACCTGATCGAAATTGACGCCGCCAGCAATAACAGCGTCGACGATGTGCGGGAACTGCGCGACAAGGTCGGCTTCCAGCCCAGCGAGTCCCGCTTCAAGATATACATCATCGACGAAGTGCATATGCTCAGCGCCAGCGCTTTCAACGCCCTCCTCAAAACACTGGAAGAACCGCCCCCATACGTGCGTTTCGTCTTGGCGACCACCGAACCGCACCGCATTCCCGCAACCGTCCTCAGCCGTTGCCAGCGCTTCGATTTCCGCCGCATCCCTGTGGCCGAAATTGCTGCACATCTGACTTTCATCGCCGCAGAAGAGGGATTTCAAGTACAGGAAGCGGCTGTCTTCGCCATCGCCCGCAGCGCACAAGGCTGTATGCGCGATGCCGTCAGCCTTCTGGACCAGATGACCAGTTACGGCGCAACCGCCTCAACCGAGGAAAGCCCTGCAATCTCTTTGGAACAAGTCCAACAGGTGCTGGGCAGTGTTGCTACCGCTACCGTGGCCGCATTTGTTGATGCTCTCGCAGCCAAGAATGTATCCACGGGACTGCAACTGATCCATGACCTGCTTCTGCAGGGCGGCAGCCTGAATGAATTTGCCGCGCAGGTCATTGAACATCTTCGCGGCGTGATGCTCGTCCAGATGGTCGGCGATAGCGCCCTCCTCGAAGATTCCGCACCGGATACCGTGCAGACGTTGCAGCGACAGGCCAGCGAGTTGTCAAAGTCGGAGACGCTCTGGGCCATCAAACGGTTCAGCGAAGCCATGTCTGAACTGAAGGGCGGATTCCAGCCCCAACTCCCCCTCGAATTGGCGCTCGTCGAGGTCATTCAGGGCGAACCGCAGCAATTCGCCCCGCCAGCACCTGCCCAAACACTTTCCCAACCGGCCGCACCCACGCCGCCAGCCAACGAAAAAAGTGCCGCTCAGCCCAAAACTGGGGCCGCCGGCAGTCCCGTTGCCGAAAGAAAAGAAACCACACCCTTGGACGCCCAGGCAACCCAACGGCTGAGAGAGAACTGGGACAGTTTCTTGAATACCGTTCGCGAACGGTGTGGACCAAAGGAACAGGCATCGCTGCGCTCCATTAGGGACCTCGCAATCGGCGGTGACTCCGTCGCAATGGCTTTTGGCAATAATTCGTTCACGCTAGGCGTGATTTCCGAGGCCAGAATTAAGGATGCCGTCGCCGCCATCTTGTCCGAAATCCTCGGTCAGCAGGTTTCTGTCATCTGCCAGAGCGGTGACAAAGCTACGATTCCCACAGCCGCAGGGAGGGCAGTAGAGGAAACCTCTGCAGGCGGGGAGGATCCTCTGTTAGAGTACGCCGTTTCGGAGCTTGGCGCCAAGGTCAATGACGGCCGTCGCTGACGAACAGACCTCTTTGCACATCTACTAATTTCGAAATGGGAGTGAATTCTATGGCAAAAAAGAAAAGAAATCGCAGAACCAGAAGCGGCGCCAATCCGTTTGGAGGCGGCGCAGCTGGTGTACCTGCCGGCGGTGGGCTTGGCGGCGGCGGCATGGGCGGCGATCTGGCTGCACGCGTGCGCAAAATGCAGGGCGACATGGAAAAGGCCCAGGAAGAACTCGCCGAGGAAATCGTGACCGGCAGCGCCGGCGGCGGTATGGTCGAAGTGGACATGGACGGACATCAAGCCGTGCAGGCGCTGCGCATCAAGCCGGAAGTCGTCGATCCCGAAGACGTGGAAATGCTGGAAGACCTGCTGATGGCCGCCATCGGCGATGCCTCAGAAAAAGTAAAATCCCTGACCGAGGACCGCATGGGCGGATTCACCGATGGGCTCAATATCCCAGGCCTGGGATTCTAGGATCGCCCAATGCAGCCGCTCGCTCAGCCAGTATCAAATCTGATCGACGCCTTCAGCCGCTTGCCGGGCATCGGGCCAAAGTCCGCCTCTCGTCTGGCCTATTTCCTCCTCCGAAGCGATGAGGAAATCGCGCTTTCCTTAGCGGCCGCTCTGCAGGAGCTGAAAGCGCATACACTCTTCTGCGGCGTCTGTCACAACATCGCCGACAGCGACCCCTGCGCCATTTGCGACAGTGAACAACGCGACAGTTCGATCATCTGTGTGGTCGAGGAGCCGCTCGACGTCCAGGCTATAGAGCGCACGGGAACCTTCCATGGACTTTATCATGTCTTGCATGGCGCGATCTCGCCAGTGGAAGGAATCGGGCCTGACGACCTGAAGCTCCGGGAACTACTCTCTCGGCTGCAGAGCGGCCATTCCAACCATCCGGTTGATGCCGGTGCGACGCGGGAACTCCTGGTAGCCACCAACCCAAACCTTGAAGGCGAAGCCACCGCGATGTACATTGCCAGGCTCATTAAGCCTCTGGGCGTACGCGTAACCCGTCTGGCACGCGGCCTGCCCACCGGCGGCGATCTCGAATATGCCGATGAAATGACGCTTAGCAACGCGCTGGCTGGCCGCCTGGAAATGTAAACGCCGCCGCCAGTGCCGCCCGCCAAGAAGGTGTATCGAGATGGCTGAACCCAAAAGCAAGCCGCAAGCCAAAAGCTTGCAGAAACCCTCGTTCCCCAACAAGCTGACCAATCTGAAACAGGCCTGGCAGGAGAATACGCTGGCCCCGGTGGTGCGGCGGTTCCCCGAACGAAAAGAGCGTTTCACGACCAGCAGCCCTTCCATCGCCGTCCAGCCCCTCTACACCCCCTCCGAGGAGGCAACAACCGACGGAGTCGCCTCCGAATACCTGCAGAAATTGGGCTTCCCCGGCGAGTTCCCCTTCACCCGCGGCGTCCAGCCCAATATGTATCGCGGCCGCCTCTGGACCATGCGCCAGTACGCCGGCTTCGGCTCGGCTTCAGAAAGCAACCAGCGCTACCACTACCTGATCGACCAGGGGCAGACCGGTCTTTCCGTTGCCTTCGATCTCCCCACCCAGATCGGCTACGACGCTGACCACGATCTCGCCCTGGGCGAGGTAGGTAAGGTCGGTGTCTCCATCAGCAGCCTGCAGGACATGCGCACCCTTCTGCAAGGAATCCCTCTCGACAAAGTTAGCGTCAGCATGACAATAAATGCGCCCGCAGCCATTCTCCTGGCTATGGTTGTTGCAGTCGCAAAGGAGCAGGGCGTACCGCTGGCGCAGCTGCGAGGCACAGTCCAGAACGACATACTGAAGGAGTACATCGCCCGCGGCACCTACATCTTCCCACCCCTGCCCTCAATGCGTCTCATGACCGATCTGTTCCGCTACTGTGCCGTCCACGTGCCCAGATGGAATACCATTTCAGTCAGCGGCTACCATATCCGTGAAGCCGGTAGCAGCGCCGTCCAGGAAGTGGCCTTCACGTTGGCAAATGCCGTCGAATACGTGCAACAGGCGATCAAAGTCGGCCTTGACGTCGACCGTTTCTCGTCCCAGATAAGTTTCTTCTTCAATGCGCATAACGACTTCCTTGAGGAGGTAGCCAAATTCCGCGCCGCCCGTCGCCTGTGGGCAAAGCTGATGCGGCAACGATTCGGGGCCACAGACCCAAAGAGCTGGCGTCTGCGTTTCCACACCCAGACCGGTGGTAGCACCTTGACCACGCAACAGCCTGACAACAACATTGTCCGCGTAACGGTTCAGGCCCTGGCCGCAATACTCGGCGGTACCCAGAGCTTGCACACCAATTCTAAGGACGAGGCCCTCGCACTGCCAACCGAAAAGGCCGTCGAAATCGCCTTGCGCACCCAGCAGATCCTGGCCGGCGAAAGCGGCGTCGCCGACGTCGTCGACCCGCTTGGCGGCAGCTACTATATTGAATGGCTGACCGACGAAATCGAACGCCAGGCCTGTGACTACCTCGAACGCATCGACGAGCTAGGCGGCGCAATGCAGGCTGTTGCCGATGGTTTCATCCAGCGGGAAATACAGGAGTCGGCCTACGTCACAATGCGTGCTGTCGAAAGCGGCGCACAAACAGTTGTCGGCGTCAACAGCTACCGGGGTGGAGCTGCCATCCCCGAAGAAACCCTGAACGTCGACGAGGCCGTGCAAAAAGAGCAGATCGCCGCGCTGGCCTCTCTGCGCGCTACTCGCGATCAGGCTAACGTCTCCGCAGTACTGCAGCGCATAGAGCAGGCCGCCCGCGCCGCCGACGAGCCGCTGATGCCCCTCTTCGTGGAGGCCGTCGAAAACGATGCCACCGTAGGCGAAATCTGCGACACGCTCAGGGCAGTCTTCGGCGAATATCAACCGACAAGCTGGGTATAATGCAGAAGCAACCCAATAGCTCCTACTGTTTTGTCTGCGGCCTGAAGAACATTGCCGGCGTGAAAGTGCGATTCTATGAGACTGTAACCGCCCAAGGAGACGCTGAAATCCTGGCCCGCTTCGCTGGGAAGCACTGCCACCAGGGCTACCCGGGGCGCATGCACGGTGGCGTCCTCACCGGCGTCCTCGACGAAACCATCGCCCGCGCCATCAACTACGGATCAGGCGTCGACGTAGAAAGATGGGGCATCACCGCCGAGTTGAATACACGGTTCTTGCAGCCCGTTCCGCTCGAATCGGAAATCAGCGCCCGCGGTCGTGTCCTGACCCAAAACCGGCGTATGTTCACCGGCAGCGGCGAAATCTATCTCCCCGACGGCACAGTCGCCGTGCGCGCCGCAGGCAAGTTCCTGAAGCTGCCCCTCAGCGCCATTTCCGGTCCGGAAGCGGAACTGCCGGGTTGGCGACTGTACGCGGAGGAGGAGTGAATTGTGCTTGACAGCATAACTGTGGAGGGTTTCAAAAGCATAGGGTCAATTAGCGAATTGCAACTTGGTCCGATGAACGTCTTGATTGGTCCAAACGGGTCAGGCAAGTCTAATTTCCTGGGCGTGTTTTCGTTTCTGCATGAAATCCGATTCGGAAGACTCCAGGAGTACGTTAAGCGCGCCGGTGGGGCCGACAGGATCCTGCATTATGGTTCCCAGGCAACCAAAGGGATGACCTTACACGTTTCCCTGGCAGAAGCAAGGTTTCAGTATCGCTTACAGTTGCTGGCAACCGATGATGACGCGCTTCAGCCTTACAAGGAAACCGCTTACTATCACGACAGGCCTTGCTATGGAAGGCCTTACGAGCAGCCACTAAAGAGCCGAGGAGGCGAAGCCGGAATAAGCCTGACCGACATCCCCCGATACGCTGACAATGTTCAACGTCTCTTGAACAGTTGGCGTCTGTACCACTTTCATGACGCAGGCTCCACCTCCCGAATGCGGAAAACCACGAGCGTCAATGACAACCGTTATCTCCGCCCCGACGCTTCCAATTTGGCTGCATTTCTGTATTTCTTAAGCCTGAAGCACGAAAATGAATACAACCTGATCCGTCGCACCGTCAGACTCGTCGCTCCATTTTTCGATGACTTTCTCCTCCAACCGCTGGCTCTGAACAAAGACACAATCCGCATGGAGTGGAAACTTAAAGGAACGGACGCTTATTTTGACGCTGCTTCGTTCTCCGACGGCACTTTGCGGTTTATCGCCTTGGCCACCCTACTTCTCCAACCGGATTCTCTACGACCTCCCATCGTAATCATAGACGAACCAGAGTTGGGGCTGCATCCCTATGCCATTACGCTGTTTGCTTCACTCGCTAAACAGGCATCCACCAAGACGCAAGTTATTCTCGCAACACAATCGTCACTACTTCTCGACCATTTCGAACCAGAAGACGTGCTAGTGGCAGACCGCGTAGAAGGTCAAACGCAGTTCAGTCGACTCGATGCAGGCAGCCTGAAGAACTGGCTCCATGACTACAGCCTGGGCCAACTCTGGGAGAAAAACGAATTTGGTGGCCGCCCCGCGCATGAGTAGGTGGAGACACGAACTTTGACCAGGCTGCTCATCCACGTAGAGGGCCAAACAGAGGAGAGTTTTGTAAATGAGCTTCTCGCGCCATACCTCTATTCCAAAGGATTCACACTGGTAAGTGCTCGCATAGTAGGTAACGCTCGTCAGCGCGACAGGCGTGGCGGAATCAAGCCTTGGCCAGCGGTTAGAAAAGGCATACTCAATCATCTGAGGCAAGACGCCGGTTGCCTGGTCAGCACGATGGTTGACTTTTTTGGACTCCCGCAAAGCGGTGCCAGCGCATGGCCTGGACGCCATGCGGCCGCTGCTTCCGGCTACGCAGCCAAAGCATCTACTGTCGAGAATGCTCTGCTGGAAGATGTCACTCAGCATATGGGTGACAGCTTCGACCGCGAAAGGTTTGTTCCGTACGTGATGATGCACGAGTATGAGGCAATGCTCTTCAGCGACTGCCGCGCCTTTGGCCGAGGAATCGGCACTCCCGCGTTGGCCGGCCAGTTTCAGGCCGTCAGGGATGCATTTGGAAGCCCGGAAGAGATCGACGACTCCCCCCAAACCGCCCCTTCTAAGCGCGTCGAAAACCTTGTGCCGGGCTATAGCAAGCCGCTGTTGGGGACACTGGCCGCGTTGGAAATCGGTCTTGATGCCATCCGCGGAGAGTGTCCGCACTTTCGAACCTGGTTAGGTCGATTGGAAGCAGTCCTGAACGCAAGCTCTAACCTGTCTGCAACGGACTCCAGATAGCGAGAGAAAGTGAATATCCCAGACCCCGTCCAACTATCCAACGCCCACATCGACCACGTCGGCATCGTCGTCCAAAGCCTCGACGATGCCCTCGCAACCTACTGCGGCATCCTCGGCTTCCGCCTTCTGGAGCGGCTCGATGCCCCTGCCCACGGCGTCGAAATCGCCTTCCTCGACGCCGGCCCCGGCACTCTTGAGCTCCTGTCCCCCACCGATGACCAAAGCGGTACCGCCCGTTTCCTCGCGCGGCGAGGCGAAGGAACGCACCACGTCTGCCTTGCCGTCACCGACATCTCACAAGCCCTGCAAGACCTGCGCGCCCGCGGCGTCCGCCTTATCGACGAGACCCCTCGACGGGGCATCCACGGTCTCGTAGCCTTCGTTCATCCCCAGGCCGCACACGGCGTCATGATCGAGCTACTGCAGAAAGACGAGGCCCATCGGTCCGAATGACGCAACCCCGCTTTGGTCAACCTCCTGCCATACGAACGCAACTCTCCCACTGGAACGACCTCATCGACAGCCACCTGGCCGCCAGCCGCGCCGAAGAAGCCCTTCCGCTGATTCGAATCGTCCTCAAGTGCCTGCCCCGCCACCTGCCCTCCTACTTTCGCCTTCTCCAGGCCATCTGGCTGTTGCGCCGCTGGCATGAAGGCCGCGACTGGGCCCTCCGCCTGCTGCACGCCGATCCCGGCAGCGAACTTGCCTGGGCCGTGCTGGCCAGATGTTCAGAATCCGATGGCGAGCTGGCCATGGCCCAACGATACTGGACGCTCGCCCTCGAAAACGCGCCCTATAACCGCCCAATCCGCCAGGGACTGTCCCGCACGCTCCTGCGCCAGAAGCGACCTCTGATGCTGACGCGTCCGGCGCTCGCAACCCTTTACCGAATGGGTGGCCGCTGGGAAAGGGCGATTCGCATCTACGCCGAGTTGACCGAAGAAGAACCAGGCCGGCTCGACTTCCAGAGCAACCTGCTCGAAGCCACCTGGCACTGTGGTCATGAAGAGGAGGCGCTGCACCTCGCGCGTTACCTGGTCTCGCTCAATCCCGACCTGCTGCTGGGCTGGGTCGTATCAGCCCGCATCGGCGATGAAGACGACAATGCCCTGGCAATGGCCCCCCTTGTGGCCCTGGACCCCGATGGCGAATACGCCATCACCCGCTTCGCCGACAAAAACACCTTCGCCGTCCCGACCGACATCTCCGTATCGCCCGAAGATGCCGCCCTTCTAAGCGCTGTCAGGAAATCCCCTTAGCAGTACTCCAAGTACGCCAAAATCCGACCGGATTCCAACGCACCCTCATCACAAGATTTTTTTGTAAAAAAGGAAGCTCTGCGGTAACCTGCTGAAAAGGCTGGGCGGAAGGGTACGGAACATGCTCGTCCTCATCTGGACGAAGCAAACGCTTAGCTATCATTTTCCTCGATTATATTGGCGCAGAAAGGGGCGTTTTGTGCAGAGTCAGCAACAACTGAAAGAGTCGCTGCTACAAGCAATGCAGCGTGCAGAGGAAATCGCCGTTGTTCAGCCGCCTGCCATCGGGCAGACAGAGCGGCAGAACGAACTACTCATGTTCATCAAACCGGAGATTCTGGGCGTCGAAGACCGTGCTTGTCAGGGCAATTCGATCGACCTGATTTGGGGAAAACTGGCAGAATTTGGTGCCTCTGTAAACGGGCTCGTCCTGGTCGGCGGCCAGACCCTTGAACGCAAGCAAAGCATGGACCAGCACTACGGCGCCATCAATGTCCTGTCCAAGACCGCATCTTCCGGCCTGAACGCGGCTGACCGCAGCAGCATCTATGACGCTCTCGACGTCGCCCCGGCCGACTATCCCCTATTTGGCGGACACGAGTTCCTTGCCGCCCATCAATCCTTCACGCCGGCCGGCCTCGACACGCTTTGGTTTACAAAAAAGGCCGAGAAGATTCGTTCCGGCTTCTACGTCCAGGCCTACGAGACAGCCAACGAAAAATTCATTCTCGTCAACGGTTTCCATCCCGCCCAGTTGGCCCACTTTACCGAACCCACCCATCGAATCGCACTGATGCTCGTGCACTCGGACACCGGTTGGGCCGTCCTGCGTGACCAGATGATCGGCGATACCTTCCCCGAACGAGCAGTTGCCGGCTCAATTCGCGGCGAACTTCACGCCGACCCGGCCCGCTACGGTTTCGAAGAAGTGACCATTGCAAACAACGGCGTCCATCTCTCGGCCGGTCCCTTCGAGGCCATGTTCGAAATCGACAACTTCTTCGGCAGTCTCCTGGGGTCAGATATCTCTGCAACGCCGCCCAGAATAGTCAATGCAATGCAGGCCGCCGGTATTACACCGAAAAACGCCTACAAAGCCAAAGAGAACCCTGATGTCAATGACGGCGCCGGCGAAACGACCGATCTGTTCGACGCCACCGAACACATGGACACCTCGTCGGCCGTTGCCTTGTACAGGTCGAACGTCGCCGGATGACAGTGGCCCCTATCCAATATTAGGTTGCCTCTAACCTTGCGGCTTCGACTCCGCGGGGGTCAAAGTATCTTCAACACGACATGGGCATCGTTCCACAGCCCTTCCAGGTCGTAATGTACCCGTGTCTCCTCGGTAAATAGGTGCAAAATGACATCGCCGTAGTCGGCCAGGAGCCACCCCCCACCCTCCTGCCGCAGGTCATGGACATTCAACGGTCGCATCTTCTCTTCGATCTGCAGCTGCTCCCACAAGTCATCTCGGATCGCATTGGCCTGCCGCTCGTTGTTCACACTGCCCAGCACAAAATAGGAAGCTATGCTGGTCTGTTCACTCACATCCAATAAAACGATGTCGGCCGCCTGCTTCTCCTCAATGATCTCAACGATCTTCCGTGCCAGTTGGTTGCTGTTCAGTTGGGCCTCCTCCTCCGTAGATGGCTTCGGACCGGTCTATCAGTATAACACAATCCCATGCCGTTTCCCGTGCGCCTCCCAACGCCAACGCAGGCAGAAACTGTGAAATACCTCCCCAAATGGTAGCCGCCCCTCCACATTCAATCTGCCGACCCGAATGGGGCAAGCGAACCTGTTACTTTCTCCCCTCTCCTTCTATATGGGCGGTCGGCCGCAAGCGGCCTCCCTTGTGCAGGGGCTCCGCCCCCGCAACGCCCCCGTCCAAAACCATCGCTCACCCACCGTGTGTGCGCATTCCAGCAGTGCGGCTCCAGCAACGTGGCTGCCGCCAACCGAATACGCATTCAAATAGCCTGAATGTCGGCCGGGATAATGGGCTGGTCAAGGCAGGGCCTGTATATGGCTTAGTAGTTACTGGAACACACAAAAATCTGGTCGGAACCCACCCCGGCCCCCCTGATGCACGCCCTCCAATTCCTGCGGTTTTCACCCCTGTTGCGGATTCCCTGCCTTGCTAACGCCCTCGAATCCGCATATAATGTTGCAGAGTTACTTGGAGGCGCAACGCCGCCACAAAACACGCAGGCCAGCACTTCCTCCAACAGCAGCACGTCCAATTTTGAAAGACTTACGGGTCGACTAGCCTTGCCCAATATCTCCGAATCCGTCTACCCATGCAGCTAAGTGAGCCCATTGTCACATCAGCAAAGGAGAAACCGAATGAAATTATCCCGAATCACCACTCTCGTAATTTTCCTGACAACGCTGGCACTACTCATCGCAGCCTGCCCCGCGCCTGCCGCAGTGCCCGCAGCCGACACCGATGACGGTGCTGCCGATTCCGGCGCAGCGAGCGACTTCAAGATTGGCCTGGTCACCGACGTCGGCCGTGTGAACGACCGCAGCTTCAACCAGTCTGCCTGGGAAGGTGTGACGGCCTCTGCCGAAGGGCTGGGCTTGGCCGAAGATGACATCAAGTACATCGAGACGCAGGATGCCAAGGACTACGCCGACAACATCCAACAGTTCGTAGACGCCGGCTACAATGTCATCGTAACCGTCGGCTTCGCACTTGGAGACGCTACCAATGTCGCAGCCATGGAAAACCCTGACGTATTCTTCATCGGCGTAGACCAGTTCCAGGGCGAGACACTTCCCAACGTGGCCGGCCTGATCTTCAACGAGGACCACTCCGGCTATCTGGCCGGTGTCCTGGCAGGCAGCCTCTCAAAGACCGGTACCATCGCCGCTGTATTGGGCACCGATCTCGTGCCACCCGTCGTGGCCTTCAATGAAGGCTACGTCGCCGGTGCCAAATCTGTGAACGCTGACATCAACGTGATCTCAACCTACCATCCCGGCGAAATTTCCCAAGCCTTCGTCGACCCCGAATGGGGCGCCGCCACTGCCAAGCAGGCCCTCGACCAGGGCGCAGACGTAATCTTCGGCGCTGGCGGTATCACCGGCAATGGCGCCCTACAGGAAATTGCCACCGCTGATGGCGCCGGCGAAACCGTATTCTGCATCGGCGTCGATACCGACCAGTGGAATACCGTGCCCGCCGCCCATCCCTGCCTCGTCTCCAGCGCCATGAAGCTTATCACGCCCGGAGTAGTCGAGCTGGTAAACATGGCCAACGACGGCGCTTTCCCTGGCGGAAACTATTTCGGCAAAGCCGACCTTGCCCCCTTCCATGACTTCGACGACATGATCCCTCAGGAACTGAAGGATCTGCTTGCGGAGACCAAAGCCGGCCTTATCGATGGCACGATCGACACCGGATATGGCAACTGACATAACCTGCAAATGAAGCAGTAAATTGGATTTCCGTCACACGTGCTCCCAAAGCGATCGGCGAAAATCCCACTGAACCGGGAGGCATCTGCAGCGGGGCCTCCCGGTTCATCTGTAGACGTGCCAGACGCTGGCCCCCGACGTTCCCGCAGTGTTCCTTACCGCCGCATCCGGCAGATTGCTGACCCCGAAAAATCTGCCATACCTGGAACTTTGCCTTCAGATGGAGGCCCGCCGTGGCGACCGCCTTCCCCATAGCCAGCCTGCAACGAATCCTGCGAGCGCTCTTCATCCCATCGCTGGCGCTGCTGGCCGCGCTTCTGGCCGGTGCGATCGTCATGATCCTGTCGGGCGACGACCCCCTCGCCGCCTACAGTGGCCTCTTCCAAGGCGCCTTTGGCGATGGCAAAGGCTGGGCTAGGACGATTCGTAAGACCGTTCCCTTGATCCTGACCGGTCTCTCGGTCGCCCTTGCCTTTAAGGTCAGCCTGTTCAACATCGGCGCATCGGGCCAGTTCGTCATCGGCTCAGTTTTCGCTGTCGCCGTGGGCGTCAATTTCGAAGGTCTGCCGGCCTTCATCCATCTGCCTCTGGCTCTCATCGCCGGCATCGTCGGCGGCATGCTCTGGGGCGCCATCCCCGGATTTCTCAAAGTCTATACCGGCGCCCATGAAGTCATCGTTACCATCATGCTCAACTATGTCGCCTCCCTCTTCGCCGGCTGGACCGTATACGCCGGTGGCACCCAGGGCCAGACGCCTGGCCCCCTTTGGGATCGGACCGCCGGCGCCATTTCCGAGACGCGCGACGTGCTCGCATCCGCCCAGATTCCCTGGCTGTTTGGCCCCCCTTACCGCGTCCATTACGGTGTATTCCTCGCCCTGGCCGCCGCCATCTTTATCTGGTGGTTAATCTTCAAAACGCCTCTCGGATTTGAAATGCGTACTGTCGGCCACAACATGCGGGCGGCAAAATACGCCGGAATCCGCGTCAATTTCACCATCATCCTGACGATGGCGCTCGCCGGTGGACTGGCCGGCTTGGCTGGGGGCATCGAAACCCTGGGACTGAACCACAAGTTCGCCCCGGAATTCGGCGGGGCGGTCGGTTTTGACGGCATCACCGTGGCTCTGTTGGGGCAGACCCACCCCTTTGGCGTTCTACTCGCCGCCTTCATGTTCGGCGCGCTCGATGGCGGCGCAGCAACAATGCAATTCGAGTCAGGGGTCCCCGCCGACATCATCCAGATCATTCAAGCGCTCGTGCTTGCCTTCGTCGCCGCCCCTCTGATAATTCGCATGATTTTCCGCCTGCGCCAGCAGACGCAGGAAGAGGCCGCCTCCGCGGTCAGCACAAGCTGGGGCGGCTCGTGAACTATTTCTCCCCGCTTTCTACCCTCCTGCGAATACGCAAACGCTATGGCACCGCCCTGCTCGTGGCGTTGGCGCTGGTTGTGATGTCAATCCTGGTGAATCTGACGCCGCTCAAAGAGCAGACTTGGCTACGCGTACTTTTCGGAATCAGCGCCCTCAATTTCACTCTGCGGCAGACAGTGCCTCTGGTGCTGGGCGCGCTCAGCGGCATACTGTGTGAGAGGTCCGGCATCATCAATATAGGCATCGAGGGCATGATGCTTGCCGGCGCCTTCGGCGGGTTCGTCGCCAAGACCAGCACCAACCATTGGCCCCTGGTCGCCAGCCTCGTTTTCAGCGTGGTCGTGGCCATGGCTATCGGCGGCATGATGGGGGCCGTCCACGCGCTCTTTTCTATCCGCTTCCGCATGGACCAGATCATCTCAGGTACCGTGATCATTATCCTGGCGCTGGGGGCAACATCCTATCTGTACGATCGCGACGCCATCGCCGAAGGCAAGTTCGCCTCGATCCCAATTCCGGGACTGGCCCAGATTCCCGTGGTCGGACCGGTCCTTTTCGACAATCCTCCCATTACGTATCTGGCATTGATTCTGGTGGTGGTCGTACACGTTGGCCTATTCTATACTCGCTGGGGGCTGCGTACGCGCGCGGTCGGAGAACATCCACGCGCGGCCGATACCGTCGGCATAAACGTCAACCTTTACCGCTACGTGAACACATCGCTTGGCGGCATGTTGGCAGGTCTGGCCGGCGCTTTCCTGGTCTTGGAGGCAGTCGGTCAATTTCAGGAGGGCATGACCGCAGGTCGGGGCTTCATTTCCTTGGCCGCTATGATCTTCGGTAACTGGACTCCCTTTGGCGCGCTCGGCGCGGCCACCCTTTTTGGCTATACCCAGGCTCTGCAGAACGAGCTGCTACTGGCCGGCGTCACCCAGGTGCCCCGTCAATTTATCTCAATGCTCCCCTACGTTGTCACCATCGTCGCCGTTTCCGGCCTTGTGGGGCGCGTGCGGCCTCCCGCCGCCGAGGGCAAAGTCTACGAGACGGAGGGCAGCGAATGACCCAGTCGCAACCGTCCCCGAACGACCGGCACGAACCGGAGTCCCCGAAACTCGAAGCACAAGGTATCACAAAACTCTTCCCCGGTGTCGTCGCCAACAAAGACATTGACCTGGCCCTGCACAAGGGCGAGATCCTCGCTCTCCTCGGCGAAAACGGTGCCGGCAAGTCAACCCTGATGAATATCATCTACGGGTTGTACCAGCCCACCGAGGGCCAGATTCTGGTAGATGGCAATGTTGTGGAATTTCACTCCCCCCGCGATGCTATCGATTTAGGCATCGGTATGGTCCATCAGCACTTCCAGCTTGTGCCCGTAATGAGCGTTGTCGACAATATCATGCTCGGCAGCGAGAGCGTCGACCGCGGACTTCTGAATCGCGAGCGCGTCGCCGCCCAAATCCAGGAACTGGCCGACCGCTACAACATGCCCGTTGACCCAAACGCGATCATCGAAGACCTGCCCGTGGGCGTACAGCAGCGAGTCGAAATCCTCAAGGCGCTCTACAGAAATGCCGATATCCTGATCCTCGATGAGCCTACATCGGTGCTGACGCCGCAGGAGATCGAGGGCCTGTTCGCAGTCATGGAGCTGCTGCGCAGCCAGGGTAAATCGATCATATTCATCACCCACAAGCTCAAGGAAGTGCTGCGCATCGCCGACCGTATAGCCGTCCTGCGTCGCGGCGAATTGGTGGGCGAGGCCGATCCCGCGACAGTATCGCAAGAAGATCTCGCCTCGCTCATGGTGGGGCGTAAGGTGACGCTGGAGGTTGAGAAAGAGCCCGCCAGCGGCGGCGATGTGCTTCTGCAGTTGCGCGATATCGAAGCCTTTACAGACATGGGTGAGCCGGCCCTGCGCGGCGTCTCTCTGGACGTGCGCGCCGGCGAAATCGTCGGCGTTGCCGGCGTGCAGGGCAACGGCCAGACCGAACTTGTCGAAGTTATTACCGGTCTGCGCCCATCTACCTCTGGCACAGTCCTTATAGACGGCGCAAACATGACCAACGCCCCGCCCCGCCGCATCACCGAGGAAGGCGCCATCTGCCACGTGCCTGAAGACCGCCATATGTACGGCATGGTGGGCGCCTACTCGGTAGCCGACAACTTAGTACTTGGTTCATACTACAAATCGCCCTTTACAACCGGGCTGACGATGAATGAACAGGCCATCGCCCAGCATGCCGAAGAACTGGTGGCGCGCTTCGACGTACGTACCCCTTCCGTCAGAACATCCGGCGCCAGCCTCTCCGGCGGCAACCAGCAGAAGATGGTCGTCGCCCGCGAATTTGGCCGGCCTATCCGTCTCCTTGTGGCCGCCCAGCCCACGCGCGGAATCGACGTAGGCTCGATCGAATTTATCCACAGCCAGATCGTCTCCAAACGCGACGAAAGCGTCGCAGTACTGTTGGTCAGCAATGAATTGGATGAGATAATGGCCCTTTCGGATCGAATTGCTGTTATGTTCCATGGCCAGATCAGCGCGGTGCTCCCGCGGTCCGACGCCACCCGCGAAAAGATCGGGCTTCTGATGGCCGGTGTTCGTGTCGATGACTAGGTTGCCAGGGAAAGTCCGCTAGCACGCGCCTCTGCAGTTTCTCGCCTAAACGGAAGAAGCTCCTGATTGTTCATCCAAAGTACATTGCAACGAGAAAAATGACCCGATGACAGATCCCGCCCTCGACCAGCCCCAACTCGAAGACTACGACGACATAAACGACGAAGCTCGCTTTCCGCATAACAACGGCGAACTGTACTTCGTTGCCGACAAGGACAGCGATCTCTACAATCTCCGCTGGCAGTGGCATCAGCGCGCCTATGCGCGCTCCATCCGCATCCGTTTTGACGCGCCCATGTACACCAGCAGCGGCATTAGCAGCGAGCAGCTCGACGATGTCCTGCCCCTGGCCGTTCAGCTCTATCCCGGCTATCAGGAAACAATCTACGGCGTCGAAGGTGTGATCGTCAGCAAACGCATCTTCGCACCACTCGACAGCTACTACGATCGGTCGCTCCTCTGGATGATGGAAGCCCAGGCCGAGGGCGATCGTCTCATCCAGATTCGCGTCGAGATCGACTGGGGCGAAGCCCTGGAGCAACGCATGGTGGACGGGCTTCTGGTCGCACAATCTGACCCCGGTGAAGCAACGGGCGCCCACAACCAGCGCAACGCCGAAAGCACACGCGTCTTCGGCGCCGCCGAAGGACGGCCCGATCGAGTCCACTTCCCCACCGACTCGCAGGCCGTGCTCCTCTATCATGTACTCGTCGCCGGCCAGGTCGACCTGCCGCTTATCCTGTCGCTAAGCGACGTCGGCGAACAGGTGGCATGGAACGGTTTCCTTGTTCAGCGAGACATCTCCCGTGCCTTCAAACGCAGCCTCAACAGCTGGCACGAAATCACCCACCGCGGCCGTCTCTGGTCACCTGATGCCAAGGCCAACCGCACAGTCCAAGACGCCAAAATAGAGGCCGTGCAAAACCTTGCCCGTTTACGCTCCGGCTATGCCCCCGCCAACCGCGCCACCGACTCAGTACCAGCGCTCGTCGACCTGTTCGACACCTTCGCGCCTGAACGCAGCCGCGCCATGCTGGACACCCTGCGCCGGGTCGCCGATCGCACCGGCGGCGCACTTCCCCGCCAGCTGCCAACGCTCCCCCGCGGGCCGGTCGACGTACACGATGCAGATATACCTTTCGCGTCTGCTTCCTACCTGGAGTCACTGCACGCGCATCTGCAGCGGCTACCCGATCCGGAATGGCTTTCCACGCACCAGACTACAATATCCACTATCGCCGACGAGCTGGCCACTCTTTCCCGGGATTCCGAAGTTCCCGCCGGTTCCAGGGACGTTTCCCATGAAGCCGCCGTCCGTGCGCTTATCGCGGCGTCTGCACTCGCCCGGATGATGGAGCAGACTGAGGACGCCGCGCGCTGGGCGCACGCAGCTGAACGCGGCGGCTGTGACGATGACGCATCTCCAGCCCCCCAGCCCTTGGCAGCCGACAATACGATCTGGAACCTATTGGGGATCACAGTTGAAAACGGTGTTCTGACGATTCAAAAGAACTGGCCTTCCCATTGGGACTGGTGGGCGCTCCTTCGACTACCCTTTGCTGGCCAGGAAAAAAACGACGAAATCAGCCTGCTCTGGGACGGCCAAACCTTGCACTCGACCCGTCAGGTAACCTTTGACGGCCCGCTCGCGCTACAAAGTCAAGTCCAGCCCTTCGGCTCCGACGAACACAGCTTTGACCTTCGCTTCCGTCTGGGCACCGAACTGTACATTCCCGCTTTCGAAAAGGAAGCCCGTTAAAACAAAAGGCCTTTCTGGACTGAGCAAAAAGTATAAGCAGGGGGCATGCGTTCGCCTGGTTGAGGGCAGATCTCACGCAAACTTCAGATAGCAGGAAACCAACAATCGTCCTGCCCGTCTCCCACCCTCCGCCTGTCACGGAACAGGCTCTGAGAACGGTCACCAACCTGACGGCGCTAAGTATTGCCCCATAAAAAGCGCCCTCGTATGTTGGAAGCTCGACTTGACAGTCTTCAGGAAAAACTGCGCACCACCTTGTCACCGAGATAAGAAATGACCACCGCCTTCGTTTACGACCCGTTCGAACGCAACCATAGTTTCCCCGGCCACCCGGAATGTCTCCAGCGTATGGAAAGCACCCTGGCTCTCCTGGAGGCCGACGGCATTCTCGAAACCTTGGAATGTCTTCCCAATGCGCCAGCCCCTCTCGAACCAATAATGGCCGTCCACAGCGCCCACTACGTCGAACATCTCCAGGCCATCTGCCGCGACATCGGCAATTCCGATACCAGCCCCCAAGTTGCCTCAAGCAACCCGAACGCAGCAGCAGTTTGGCTCGACCAGGACACCTACGCCCTTAGCAACACCTGGGAGGCAGCTCTGCGGGCCGCGGGCGGGCTGCTGAACATAACCGACGCAGTAATGACCGGCGCTGCCGCCAATGGCTTTGCTATGGTGCGTCCGCCAGGCCATCACGCCCGCCCCCATACCGCCAAAGGATTCTGCCTTTTCGGTAATGTGGCCATCGCGGCGCGCCATGCCCAGCAAGAGCACGGCGCCGAGCGGGTACTGATCGTCGACTTCGACGTCCATCACGGCAACGGCACCGCCGAGATGTTCTACGACGATCCAACCGTGCTCTTCATCAGCATTCACCAATACCCGCACTACCCCTTCAGCGGCGGCATCGACGAGACCGGCCGCGACGCCGGCAAAGGCGCTACCGTAAACGTTCCTTTTCCCGAAGGCGTTGGCGACGCCGGTTACCTCGCCGCCATTTGTCAACTGGTGGCGCCCCTTGCGCAAGAATTCGCCCCGGACACAATTTTCGTGTCCGCCGGATATGACGGCCACTGGATGGACCCCCTCAGCGGTCATCGTCTGAGCGTCAGCGGCTACGCCGCAATAATTGAGGAACTGCTGGCGCTCGCTGACGAACTCTGCGGTGGGCGGCTCATCACCACCCTCGAGGGCGGCTACGATCTGAATGCCCTCCCCCACTGCATACTTTCCACGCTGCGCCTGCTCAGCCGAAACCCGGCGGGAAGCAGCGACCCATTTGGCGCCGTCGCAGAGCGCCCGCAGGCTGCTGAACAGGTGATTTCAACCGTCAAACGGCGTCTCAAAATTCGCTGAATCACAGAAAATCCGGTAGACTTGCGGCCTATGGGAGCCGTGAATACGGCCATCCTCCCATAGCTAAGAACTCTTGAGCCGCCGCCTGTTCGTCACCATATCCGATAACCAATGAATCGGCCCGCCTGGCCAGCGCAGCAAAACAGGCCAATCATACAGCAAGAGGAAACATGCACACCATCATTCTACAGACCAAGGCCCGTCAATCATCCACGGGCAAGACCTGGCGTATCGAGGTGCTGGGCGACAGCCTTATCAAAGAGGACGTTAAAGTTTCAATCGGCGAGCTCGAATATCACCCGGCCAAAGCCGAGCGCCGATCGCTTATCGACATTCTTACCATCGTCGAACGCCACAACTTCCGCATCTGCCACGTCGAGCACCAACCCAACGAAGACGGCTTGGAAGAGTGGATGTTCATTTTGCAAGGGTGAGCGTGGCCGCCCACCCGTTCACGGCGACGGTACCGCGATCGCCAATGGGGCAGCGCGTCGCCGTCGCGCTTCCCCGCTCTGCCCCACGAATACGCAGCGTCTGCCCAGCCGTGACCGCGTTCCAATGCAGCCCGGAAAAAGATAGGTCGTGAATACGCTTCCCAAGATATTCGCCCATCGCGGTGCCAGCGCGGTCGCGCCTGAGAACACACTGCCAGCTTTCGAGAAAGCATTGGAGATTGGCGCCGATGGTATCGAACTGGACGTACAGGCGACTGCCGACGGCGCTCTGGTGGTTCTCCACGACTATAACCTGGGCCGTACCACCACTGGCACCGGTCAACTGCGTACATTCACTCTCCAACAGCTCGCCGGAATCGACGCCGGCATCCGCTTCGATGACGCATACAAGGGCACTCCCATTCCCACCCTGGAGCAGGTATTCGACCTGGTGGGCGATAGCTGCATAGTAAACGTCGAAATAAAGAACGAGGACTGGAACGGCGGCCGCGAAGCCGAGCCGTTGGCACGCATCATCCAACAACGCCAGCTGCATGACCAGGTCATCGTCTCCAGCTTCAATCCGGTCGCCCTCCGCAAAATGCGTCAAATTGACCCCTCGATCCCCTTGGGCCTGCTCTACTTCAACAAGCCCCCCCGCCCCACCGGGGCCACAGGAAGTTTCATTCAGAGGATACGCCGCCTGCCGCTCAAGTTTCTTCTCCTCCAGCAGTCACGCGCCTTGTTTAGCCCGCGCATCGCTGCCGAAGCCCTCCACCCGTACTATACCTCCATCGACGCTCACCTCGTCGAACAGGCGCGCAGCCGCGGCCAACTCGTCAACGCCTGGACCGTCAATACCGGCCCCGAGGCTCTGCGGCTGGCCAGCCTGGGCGTAAACGCCATCATCACCGATCTGCCCGACAAGATTCGCCAGGAGCTGTCATCCGCTTCCTCGACGGCCGGCGCCCCGCCATCCTGACTCGAAAAACGAGCCCACCGAAACGCGTCCGGGTCATATGCTTCACCCGGCGAGGGCAGCCACATGACCACCACCACCGCAACCGCTCCGGGCAAAGTAATACTTTTCGGCGAACACGCCGTCGTCTACGGAAGGGCGGCCATTGCCGTTCCAGTGACAAAAGTGAAGGCCACCGCCACCGTCAAGGACGCGCCGCCGCTCGCGGGCTGCACAATCTCGGCCCCGGACATCGACGCCTGTGTCCGCCTTTCCGACTCGCCAACCGATCCACTAGCCGTAGCAGTGAGCTTGGCCCTGGCAGAGGCGGGAATCGAATCCGAACCGGACTGGCAACTCTCAGTCAGCAGCAGCATCCCCATCGCCGGCGGTATGGGCAGCGGCGCGGCAATAAGTGCTGCTCTTGCCCGCGCCGTCCTCGCCCACAGTGCGCGGCCGTCCCGGCACACGCCCGACCCTGACACCGTTAACCGCATCGTCTATGCCACCGAGAAACTCCATCACGCCAACCCCAGTGGCATCGACAATACCGTCGTCGTCTACGAGCAGCCCGTCTGGTTCGTACGCGGCCAACCGCCGCGGGTATTCGACATCGCGCGCCCCTTCCACCTCGTTATCGCCGACACCGGGGTTGCCAGTTCAACCGGCGAAGTAGTGTCGGACGTGCGCCGGGCCTGGCAGGAGAATACTGACGAGTACGAGGCAATTTTCGATGGCATCGCCGCGATTGCCGAATCCGCCCGGCGGGCCATCGCAGCCAGCGACGCGGATGCGCTTGGTCCGTTGATGCAGCAAAACCAGCGCCTGCTCCGCCAACTGAACGTCAGCGCCGACCAACTCGATCACCTGATAGCGATCGCTGAAGAGGCAGGCGCGAGCGGCGCCAAACTCAGCGGCGCCGGCCGCGGCGGCAATCTCATTGCTGTGGTGGAGTCAGAAAACCTTGAGGAAGTAACAGAAGCGCTTTTGGCGGGTGGCGCCGCCGGCGTAGTTGTAACCGAAGTGGGTGCGTAAGGCTAAGCCGCTCCATCCTTAAGCCGCCAGCTGTCCCTCAGATAGGCGAGCCTGCCTCCAACGACAGTAGCAACCACCTCTGCATCCGCGTCCAGCAGTGTCAGGTCTGCGCGTGCGCCGCTTCGAATGCGGCCAACCTCACCTTCTATCCCCATCGCCTGCGCTTGTGACAGGCTTGTCGAAGGCCAAGCCTGCACCAGCGGCCAGCCCGTTGCAGACATGAAGTTCCGCAGCGCCGCATCCAAAGCCAGTACCGACCCGGCTAGCGTGCCGTCCTCCAACCTGCACGCGCCATCCTTCACGATGACCGGCAACCTGCCCATTTCATACCGCCCTGGAGGCATGCCCGCCGCCCGATTCGCATCGCTGATCAGGAGTGTGCGGCTTGGCCCCTTGCAGCGCCCCAGAATCCGCATCGCCGCCGGATGAACGTGGATCCCGTCTGCGATCAGCTGGGCGTAGATCCCGTCGTCGCTCAGTGTCGCGCCCACCGTGCCCGGATCTCTGTGATGAAGACCGGTCATGGCATTGTAAGTGTGCGTGGCCTGTGAAACACCTGCCTCAATCGCCGCGCTTGCCTCTTCAAAAGTGGCCGCCGTATGCCCCAGTACAACCCGCACCCCGGCCGCCAGCGCCGCTCCGATGAGAGCCTCAGCCCCCGGCACTTCAGGCGCAAGCGTTATCATGCGCACCGGGCCGGCCGCCAGCAGCTCTTCAAACTCCGTTACCGATGGCGGTCGCAAATGGTCCGGGTTCTGAGCGCCTGGAAATTGCGGGTTGAGATACGGCCCTTCCAGGTGCACACCCATAATGCGAGCACCCGTAATCTGACCATCATCGTTCCCGGACTGGTCCTGGTCAACATATCGAGCCACATTTTCGACCGCCGCCAGGGTAGCCGAATGCGAAGCGGAGACGGTCGTAGCATAGAAACCGGTGACGCCGTGCTGCGCCAGGAACCGGCTCATCGTCTCCAGACTTTCCGGCGTGGCATCCATCATATCGGCCCCGCCGCTGCCGTGTATGTGTACGTCGATAAAGCCGGGCAGCAATGTGCAGTCACTGCCGTCAAGAAATGGCGCTTCCAGTGGGGCGCCCTCGTTCTTCCACGGGCCAAGCACATCACCCTGGCAAGTGAGAGAAAAACTGTGACCTGGTGGAGCCGCCGCAGTTCCGAATACTGTCCGCGCGGTCAGGCCCCGTATACCGCCAATTGACGGTGAACCACCATTCCGCGCCCCTTCCCCTTCATTCCCATTTCCTTGCACGATCTACTCCGTTTTCGTCGCTTCTGAGCTCCTTCTCCAATACAACACGCCCAGCGGCGGCAATTCCATCAGCGTAGACCACGAGGCGTTCTGCCAGGCAATCTCCTCCGCCTGCACGGGGAACGGGTTGTCAATACCGCTGCCGCCGTAAATCTGCCAGTCACTATTCAGGATCTGCTGATAACTTCCCGGCCCTGGCAAACCCACCCTGTAGCCGTGGCGCGGAACCGGCGTAAAGTTGCAGACTACCACGATGCAACTGTCACCCTCGGCATCGCGGCGCACAAAACTGGTAACCGAATGATCCACGTCCTGGTAATCGATCCACTGAAATCCCTCCAGGCTGGCATCGGCCTGGTGCAAAGCCTTCTCCCAGCAATAGAGCCGATTGCTGTCCCGCACAAAACGCTGCAACGTACGGTGTTCTTCCCGCTCCAGCAGATGCCAGTCCAGACTCGTAATCTCCGACCACTCGCGCCACTGGCCGAACTCTCCACCCATGAAAAGCAGCTTCTTGCCCGGATGAGCGTTCATCAGTCCGTATAGCAGCCGCAGATGGGCAAACTTTTGCCAGAGGTCGCCGGGCATCTTGTCCAGCATCGACTTCTTCAGGTGAACAACCTCGTCGTGGCCCAGCGCTAGGATAAAATTCTCGCTGAAAGCGTAGCTCAAGCTATACGTAATCAAGTGATGGTTGTATCTGCGGAACAACGGGTCCATTTCAAAGAAATTAAGCGTGTCGTGCATCCAACCCATATTCCACTTGTAATCGAACCCCAGCCCGCCCGTGTAGGTGGGGCGCGAAACCATCGGCCAGATACTGCTTTCTTCTGCAATAGTCAGCACGCCCGGCACACGTTCATGCAACACCTCGTTCGTCTTCCGCATGAAGGCGATTGCGTCGAGATTCTCGTGGCCTCCATGCTTGTTCGGAATCCACTCAGCCCCCTCACGGCTGTAGTTCAAATAGAGCATCGAAGCAACCGCGTCAACCCGCAACCCGTCTATATGGTACTCCTCCGCCCAGAACAGGGCGCTGGCTACCAGAAAGTTGCATACCTCGTTGCGACCGTAGTCGAATATCTTCGTGCCCCAGTCGGGATGATCGCCGCGGCGGGGATCTTCATACTCATACAGCGCCGCGCCGTCAAAATAGGCCAGCCCGTGCGCGTCCTTTGGAAAATGGGCCGGTACCCAGTCCAGAATCACGCCAATACTGTTCTGATGACAGTGATCCACGAAATACTTGAAATCGTCAGGCGTGCCAAACCTGCTGGTTGGCGCAAAATATCCAGTGCTCTGATACCCCCAGGAGCCGTCAAAGGGGTGTTCAGTTATCGGCAAGAGTTCGATATGTGTGTAGCCCATCTCCTTCACGTATGCCACCAGCTCGTGCGCCAACTCCCGGTAGCCCAGTACTCGATTCTCTTCCGGGTTCCGCCGCCAACTGCCAAGATGGACTTCGTAAATGTTTAAGGGCTGGTCTAGGGCTTGGGTCCTGGGACGATCTGCCACCCATTGCCCATCCCCCCAGGGATAGCTGTCCGGAGACCAGATCCGAGAAGCCGTTCCCGGCAGCACCTCCGCATAGAAACCATATGGATCAGCTTTGTCGATACGGTAATCTACCAGCGGCAGCTGTATCGAGTATTTGTACTCGTCACCTTCAGCCAGGCTTGCCCAGGGCGTACTGTCTGCCCCCCGCACAGGCTGGCCAGGAATGAAAATCTCCCAGATTCCCTCGCGATGTGTATGCATGGGGTGGACATGCGGGTTCCAGTCGTTGAAAGGGCCGATGACACTTACGCCCTGGGCATTTGGCGCCCAAACCGCAAACTGAACACCGTTTACGCCGTCCACCGTGCGGAAGTGGGCGCCGAATCTGTTGTAGGAATAGTGAAAGTTCCCTTCGCCAAACAGGTACGCCTCGTCATCCGTAAACCATGATTCTGTCAACACATTAGTTCCTTATCCATCCGTCCGTAAAGTGGTCCGCTCAATGGCTGTACAAGGGTCGTATCCACCAACAGGCCATCTGAGACAGTGTGCTAAGCAAGCGAAAGATCTTCCGGCGACGCACCCCTCTTTACGCCCACTGATAACCGACCCCTGACCACCGCAGTTCCCGCGGCCGTCCCGCCCGGCAACCGCAGTCCCACCATAGTTGCAAAGCGACCGACAACAAAATTCGTGCAAGGCGGCATCGCGGCAAAAGGCTGATATAGAATGGCCGGAAGTTCAGCCATCTGGCATGTTGCAGCGCGTTCTACTGGTAGGGGTGTGGGGCTACTGCTTGCAGATCCTCTTCAGTCCTGGAAGAAAGCTGTCTTCCACCACCGTATCCCAGCTCATGCCACTCGCCAGGGCACTGCCGATTCGGATCATCTCGGCCATTTGTTCGCGGCTCTTTGGCAGCCGCTCGAAAATCCTTCCCGCCGTGCTTTCCGAGCTGTGCTCCTCGATACGCAACCGAGTCTCCCCGCCAATGTCGAGTGCTTCCTGTGGGGAACCCGGTTTCTGCCCATCAGGCAGGCCTATGTAGTCGGCAACTACAAGCGGGAAGGCCTCGCCGCCAAAGACAGAGCTGGACACACTGCCGTTAGGCAGAATGATGCGATCGTCAGCCGGCGCGAGTTGGTCTACCCGCCCTCCCGCCGGCAGAAGGCCCTGTAGAACTAGCTCGTCCGCCGCCTGCTGCACAAAGCCGATGCAGCCGCACACGTTGCTGACACAGGAAATAGCCCCAAAACTGAGAGCCTCAATCTGCGCTATTCCGAACGGTTCGTAGATGCTCTGCCCGAACTCAAGATCGCTGCCGCGACGAATGTCGCTGAACGCCATCGCTTCCGGCATGCGTGTGCCGCATCGTCCCCTGCTCCATCCAAACTGGTTAACCAACACGATCCGGCTGTTTTGAGCGGAGTGGTTGAATGGTTCGACGTCGGCAAAAAAGAAGTGTGATTCCTCTCCAATCAGGTCGCCATTGTCTGCGCGATGACCCACGGGCCAGTCATATTGCTCTTCCCAGCTCTCCACCAACTCGGGTTGGCGGCCGGCCGGCTCACTGGTGGCGAGCACGAACAGCACTGCCTTCTTTCCCGATGATCGCAGCAGCCTGTCCAGATGGTTCATCACCCTCACGTCGCGCCACAATGCTTTTGAGACGACCATCCTGGCCACGTGAGTAAAAATGTAATCCGGTTTGTAGCCGAGCAACGTGCGACAGTAATCCTGCAGGCGGCGCTTTGAGTCCAGCCGGTCCGCAACCGAGATTTCCTCTGAACCTGTTCCGTTATAGACAAGATCGATGTCGTAGTTGGCAAAATAACCGCCCATGAAACGCAGCTCTTCTCGGACTGAGTCGCCGACCGCAAATATCGCATCGCAGTGAACCGCCTGTCGAACAATTGCGTGTTTGTAATAGGCGCCCTGGTCCCCAAAAACAGTATCCAGCGGCAAGTGGGACTCTCTGGCGCGCAGAAGGGCGTTGTAAAATCGAGTATCGTGGCCGCCATGGCTTTCCACCAACAGGCGAGCCGTCGCCGCCTCATGCGCATAGAACACCGTGCGCCACTGCTCCGGCTCGTTAATCTGTGCCGCGAAGACCACCGGCAGTCCCAGCCACTCGTGCGCGACAATTACCCGCTCGTGTGGCGCCAGCCCTTCGTCAACCCCTAGCGCCTTAAGACCTGAAAACAGCGGCTGGGCAATAGTGATATAGAGATTGTACTCGTTATCATAGTCGTAACGATGGCTTTCGATGCCGTAATTTTCCCACAGAAAGTAACAGAAACTCGCAACGTGATCCATATGCGGGCTGCTGGCATCAACCAGCAGAATCTCGTGCGCTGCATCACCAAACTGTCGCCGCCCATAGAGCAGCGCCACCTGAAACGTCTGCTCAACCGCTCTCAGACCCAGCTGGACCTCCTCGCTGACGCCATAGAAGATGCCATGCAAGCTGCTGTAGAGGACCTCAACTCCACCCAACGGGTCATTCAACCGGTCCATCTGCAGCGGATCCCGGCCGAACATGGGGCCGACCAGCATCGTCCGCCCAACCTGCTCGTTATATGACTTTGAGCTCAGTATTCCGTCCAGAACGGAGCCGATACCGCCGACTTTCGCGCCGGCTTCATGAGTGGCATGGATCACAAGCGGGATCGTTTTTGACACCTGATTCTCCATTTACGAATGTAAATCTGCCCAATCATAGCACAAGAGAATGAGACCGAACGAATCGGTCCGAAACGACCGGCCCGCCCCAAAGCAAGTGCATCCAAACAGAAAAAGCGAGTTGAGGCCGCCCGTTAAGAGTAGGGGCGCCCCTTGTGGGCGCCCTTCACAGTCTAATGGGGTGCCCGAAATCAATTGCGATTGCCCTGCCGCCCGGGCCCTCTTTCATTGAGCGACCTGAAAAACTGTGCTATGGTGGCCTGCGTACGCGCAACTTAGGGGCGGAAAAGGAACACGAATGGCTGACGAAAAAGTCTTGCAGCTTCAGAAACAGATCCGGCGGCTTACTCTGTTTTGCAGCCTGACGCTGCTGTTCGGTGTGCTGCTGCTGCGCCTGACAGCCCAGAATCCGGATTTCAGCACCCGCCGCTGGCTCATGATCTCCGCCCTCTTCGTCGCCGGCGTCTTCTGGTTTCTGCGACGCGTCATCGACCAGAACCACTCCCCCGACAACGAGGATCTCTACCCCGACCTGGGACCGGCCAACCGCCTGACCATCTTTCGCGGCATCGCCTACGCCTGGATGGCGGGCTTTCTACTAATGCCCCGGCCCGGCGGCCTGATGGACTGGCTGCCCGCCCTGCTCTACATCGGGGCCAGCATTGCAGACGTGTTTGACGGCTACCTGGCCCGCAGATCCCGGCGCGTAACGCGGCTGGGCGAGACGCTCGACATGGAGTTTGACGGCCTGGGAGTCCTCGTTGCCTGCGCGCTGGCCATCCAGTACGGGCAGTTGCCCCTGCTTTTCCTTCTGGTGGCGGCCGCTCGTCCACTGTTTGTCTGGGGAATGAAGTGGCGCACACGGATGACATTACCCAACTACCAGATGACCAACAGTGACCAGCGCCGCGTCATCGCCGGTCTCCTGATGATCTTTCTGTGTACCGTACTCTGGCCGATCTTTGAGCCGCCCGTCACATATGCCGTCGGCGCCATTTTCGGCGCCGCGGTTACCCTCAGTTTTGCACGCGACTGGCTCGTAACCATCGGCTGGCTGCTGCCTGACAGCACCCTCTACATCCACTGGCGCGCCCGCCTCAAAATGTGGGCCTTCGCCTGGATCCCCATCGGACTGCGAATAACTATCGCCGCCCTGGTTTCCCTCCTGGTCTCCGGTGTCCTCGCCGGCGAGCCCGCCCTGCCAGCAGCGTGGATTTGGCCCGTCGTTATAGTTGGCGCCGTCGGCGGCTTGGCAGCCTTGGCCGGGTTCGGTGCCCGGACCGCGGCTGGGCTCGTACATGCCGCCGCATTCGTCTACTTCACCTTCGGCGGTCAACCATGGCTCGCCCTCACCTTGCTTGTCCTGGCTTCCCTCCTCCTCATTCTCGGCAGCGGCCATTACACCCTCTGGGTCCCGGAAGAGCGCTGGCTGCGAGTCGGCGCCGCCGAGATGTAACTGCCGCCAACCCGCCCATGCAAATGCAGGTCATTCCCAACGCATACCTGTTGCAAGGTAACTACCCAGCCGCAATAAACTCGCAACCCGAGTCGAAGCCATCGAATGTGTTTCTCTCTTCCCTTCATGTTATGGGCGGTCGGGCCTTCGGCCCTCCCTTGTGCAGGGGCTGCGCCCCCGCAACGCCCCCCTACAAAACCATCCCTCACCGACCGTGTTTACTCTTCCCCAGCATCGTGTCTGGCGAACGGAGTCTACTCCCCCACTTGCCACCTCATCCCACCGACCTCCAACCGCAGAAGTTACTGACCCCTGATCCCTGACCCCTGACCCCTGCAGTTCCGCCCCCCTACAAAAACATGCCTCACCGACCGTGTTTACTCTTCCCCAGCATCGTGTCTGGCGAACGGAGTCTACTCCCCCACTTGCCACCTCATCCCACCGACCTCCAACCGCAGAAGTTACTGACCCCTGATCCCTGACCCCTGATCCCTGACCCCTGCAGTTCCGCCCCCCTACAAAAACATGCCTCACCGACCGTGTTTACTCTTCCCCAGCATCGTGTCTGGCGAACGGAGTCTACTCCCCCACTTGCCACCTCATCCCACCGACCTCCAACCGCAGAAGTTACTGACCCCTGACCCCTGACCCCTGACCCCCGCCCCCTGCCCTCTGCAGTTCCGCGCCCCCTCAAAATCAGCGTTGTGAGAATTCCAGGTTTATGCAATCATAGTGAAGTCTGTCCTCCCCCACGCGGCGGAACGCCAATGTTGGCCTTATACAAGGAGACAGAAGATCATGAACGAGTTGCGTTCATTGGATTCACAGTCGTTTCGTATAACTGGGCTCGCGCTTCTGACCGCCTTGATCCATCTATTCCTGGGTGTCCAGGGTGGAATCTTTATCTTCATTCTCAACGGTCTTGGCTTTATCGCACTTGTCGTCGGGCTCTACCTGCTCCCACAACTTGCCAACTGGCGGACGCACATCCGCTGGGCCTTGGTCGCCTATACCGCGATTACGATAGTCTTATATTTTGTCCAACATCCGAATCCATTGGACAGCGGCATAGGCTTGCTTACGAAGGCCGTAGAAGTAATCCTGATCGTGTTGCTCTTCCTGCAAACGAGGTAATGTCATGCGCATCGAGGAACTTGAGACCCCCGTCGCCGTCGTCGATCTGGACCGCCTTTCCGTCAACATCGACCATCTGCAGAAATTCCTGGCCAGCCACGACATCGATAACCGGCCCCATATCAAGACGCATCGCATCCCGGCAATTGCACATATGCAGCTGGAAGCCGGCGCCGTCGGCATCACCTGCCAAACCCTGAGCGAAGCAGAGGTAATGTGCAGCACCGGCATTCGAGACATCTTTCTGCCATACAATCTGCTCAGCGATGCGAAACTGAAACGGCTGATGCTCTTGGCCCGCCGCGCCAAAATGAGCGTCACCGCAGACTCCGCCCGCACCGTCTCCGGTTACGCCGAGGCGGCTGCAGCCGAAGGCACCGTCCTGCCGGTCCTTATTGAGATGGATGGCGGCTATGAGCGTTGCGGCGTGACCACACCAGAAGGCGTTCGCGAACTGGCCCGCCAAATCGACAGCGCGCCCAATCTCCATTTTGGTGGTCTCATGGTATATCCCTCTAACCCGGAGTCCAACGCGTTCATGGGTGAGGCAAAGATGCTGCTTGCCCAGGAAGGGCTGGCCGTTGAGCGCGTAAGCGGTGGCAGTTCATTCGTAATGTGGCAGGCCCACGAATTTACCGAATTCACCGAACACCGCGCCGGCATGTACGTCTACGGCGACCGCAACCTGGTCGATGCCGGTGTCATGGCGCTCGACGACTGCTCTTACTTTGTGCTCGCCACCGTCGTCAGCCGGCCGACCGAGGACAGGATTGTGCTCGATTCGGGCAGCAAATCACTGGCCGCAGACAGCGCCCGCCAGACACCGGGACACGGTCTTATTGTCGAGTATCCCGAAGCTGAAATCTTTAAGCTATCAGAGGAACACGGCCACGTGGACGTTTCGCGCTGTGGCCGCAAGCCGGAGATCGGTGAACGCGTTAGCGTTCTGGTCAATCACTGTTGCGTTTCAAACAACCTTTTCCCGCGTATCGTCGGCCACAGAAGCGGCGAGGTCGAACTGGAGTGGCCGGTCCTCGCTAAAGGCTGGTGAAAGAGGGGCGTGTTGCGCGTCGCATTTGGAAGAGGTTCAGTCCTGGACAGTTGAGCCGCCGCAGCTGCCGCCCCAGTTCAGAAAAGGATGCCAAGCATACCAGGTAAGGCGACAAAGCCGAGGTAGGCCAGCAGCAGCACTACAAGCACTAAACGTACCTTCCCCCACAGGCTGAGATTGTTAAACCAGCCACCGCCACTGCCGCCAGGCGGCGGAACTTCCTCTGCATAGGCTGCATCGCGCCGGCGTTGCGCTGGTTCCGCCGGAGCCACATATTCCTGTTCGGTGTCCGACCGTTGCGGCGGAGCCCCCGCAAAGGCTTCCTGTCCGCCAGCAGGCTGACTCAGTATTCGATGCAGCTCCGTGGCAACCGAAGGCAGCCTCGACTTCAGAAAATCCAAGCCCGGTTGTTCAATATATAGCAGCTCCACGTCGGTCTCCGCGAACGCGCTCTGACCATACGGCTCGTCCGACAGAATCGCCTTTTCCCCAAAGATCTCGCCCTCGCCGCGCGTCCAACTGCCTGCGCCATTCAGTGTCTGCAGACGGACGACTCCTCGCTCGATGAAGTAAAGAGCATCGCTGGGTGCCCCCGCCCGGAATACCTGCTCTCCTCTGTCAACGCGGGCATGGCGTAGATGACGGGCGACCTCCCGCAGTTCTTCGACCCTGAGATCCGTAAGCAATGGAATGCGGCGCAATCTTTCCTCATTGACTGACTCACGCCGAGGCGAAGTCTGGGAGGCCATCGCCTGGTCCAGTGCCTCCCCAATCGCCGGGACCCGTCCAGCCAGTTCTTCGAGATCCGATCTGTATAGAACCCACAGATTCGTGTTTCTCACAGCAGTGGCATTTTCCATGCGGTCCTCACCGGTCAGCAGGCCCATCGCCCCAAAATAGCTGCCAACGCCCTCCCGGGCCAGCTCCTGCAGTACGCCGCTTTCGTTTTCCGCCGTCAGCTCAACTTCGCCCTGGTCTACCAGAAAGAGTGCATCGCTGCTTTCACCCAGCCGGTAGATCGATTCCCCTGAAGGAACATGATGGAGAACGAGCTTCTGCACGATGGCGTGCAGATTGACCGGTTCCAAATGCCCAAAAAGGGGCGTCTGCGCCAACCGCACTACCGCCTGCGTCTGGTCGGTTACACTCAGGCTGCTCCGGCTGTGTCGACCCAATGTTCGGCGCAGCACAGGGTACTGGCTGCTCAAACTGTAAAAAGTAGCCGCGGGCAGCATCCAGATCAGGCAGTCGTCTACCGCAAATGCGCTGGAATTATACGGCTTATTCGTCAACAAAGGCAGGACACCGAACAGATTCCCCGGTTCGACAAGTCTCGCAGTCGGGCCCGGCTCCTCCGGCGTGGGAGCGGGCTGCAACTCCAGCGCCCCTATTTCCAACAGGTACAGCGCCTCTGCCTTCTGACCGCTCTTATAGAGGAATCCGCCGCGCAGCAGTTGGTGCGGCTGCATGCTGCGCGCCATCGGACCTGTCACCTGCTGAGGCAGACCTTGCAGCGCCTCGGTCTTGACGAGCTGTTCCACCAGGTAGTCTTCCAGCTGCGAAATCTGTTCACCAAAGTTCTGGCTAAGCTTTATGCCGATCCCATAATGACTCTGAAGCAGTTGGCGCAAGTCGGTATCGGGAAGTACCCAAACGTGTACATCAGAAGCCGCGACCGCGCTTGTATTGTGTGCCAGGCCCCGCAAAAATTCCGCTTCGCCCAACAGGCTTCCAGGCCCAAGCGTCGCCAGAACCGAGCCATACGAGTCAAATAAGCGCACATAACCGCTCCGTACCAAATAGAGCTCACTGCAGGTCTCATCGCTTCGGAAGATGGTAGCGCCGCCCGGCTGACTCTCCTCGCGAAGGATCGAAACGACTTGTCCCAACTCCGCATCGGTCAAATCGTGAAAAAGAGGCGTTGCGCGTAGAAATTCGACAGACATGAAAACTCCTTTCGGACACGATATTCTGCGCCAAAGTCAACTCATATTGTGCCAGAACGAGTAGACTATCCCCAATGCAAGTTTAAAATCAGCAAGAACGCCGCCTGTTTGATCAAGGCGCCGTCGCCTGTAAATTCATCGGGGTTGCAAAATGTGCTGAGAGTCAATGAGACTAATGCCAGCTTCCACGGGTTATCAACATTTCAAATCCATCCACCCTATCCCCAGAGGCCCCCCTATGCGTGCCCTTCTCTCGCAGGCTCGACTCTGTCGATGAAACGTCGACACCTTTCCTATGGCCCTGCATAGACTAATGCGCTTCCCTGCCAACAAGTGTATCTCTGCCGCTGAGGGTCGCCAACTCCTTGGCTAAACATCCTGAAACTGGCGCAATTCTGTCAGCAACCAATACCTGAACGAGCTTTGGCTGTCCTGGCGATCCCACAGCGCACCGCCTCGAGACATCTCAATCTTACGCCTCTGTCTAAGGAGCAATTCCAGTCTTGAAGATTACTGAATGAGAGTGATAGGATGTTATAAGCATAATGGAGAATCAGCCGCGCTCCTGATATAATACTAGGAATACAGGATTCAAAAACAGGCAACAGCGGAACGAAAAACGGCCTGCATTCAATGCAGACCGTCGGAGGAATGAAGCTCTCCACACCTCTGGCCCGCTCCCTGACCGGATTACCGGGGGACATTCTGGCTGAATCCTGCTCTGTAGGTGGGGGAATCTCTTCCTCAATCTGGTGCCGAAGGTGGGAGTCGAACCCACACGGGTTTCCCCACACGAGTTTGAGTCGTGCGCGTCTGCCTATTCCGCCACTTCGGCTTGCAAAAATTATAGCCGTTGGCGCAAGTTTCAGTCAAATATCCGGCAATTGCGCTAGCAGCCGCCTCTATGGTTGTATTCCAACCGGCGGTACATAAGACGAATCGAAACGCCGTGTCGCGAACGAAGTCCCGTTTTTCGCTCGCCTCCCTGTAAGTCGGTTCACTGACAAGGTGCCAAAGCGGGCTGTGCATGGATCAGGACAAACTAATAGAACTCTCGCTTCAAGGCGACTTGGAAGCGTTCAACCAATTGGTTATCGAATACCAAGGGCTTGGCTATGGAGTCGCCTACCGCCTGCTTGATGATCCGGATTCTGCCTCCGATGCCCTGCAGGACAGTTTCATTAAGGCCTTTCGCGCCTTGGAGAAATACCGAGGCGGTAGCTTCAAAAGTTGGCTGATGCGAATTGTCGTAAACACCTGTTACGACCATCTGCGAAGCCGCCAGCGCAAGCGCACCGAAAGCCTCGATGATATGCCCGTCGATGAGGAGTACGTTGTCCAACTCACCGACCGCAGCGAATCGCCCCACGAATTCGCCGAAAGGCGCGAGCTCCAGGAGTTGATAATATCCGCGATCTCTTCCTTGCCTGACGTCCTGCGCACTGCCATCGTCCTCCGCGATGTCGAAGGCTACGCTTACGAGGAAATCGCAGAAATCACCAGTGCGGCCGTGGGAACGGTAAAATCTCGGATCAACCGCGCCCGCGGTCGAGTTCGCGACTACCTTGGCAAAAACGCGGAACTTTTGCCCTCTGTCTATCGTCATTCTTTGAAGTAGGGGAAGAACCATTTTCCCCACACTATGTCTGTACGGTTGAGACATTACACCAACGTCGAGGCTGACGTTGGCCGGGCCATTGAAGGTCACCGGGTACCTAAAGCCAGCGCATCGGCACTCCAGAGCAAACGACTATGAATCCACAAAATCTGCATTCGGTCGATGAAGAGTTGGTAGCGGCATATATCGACGGTGACGTGACTACCGAAGAACGACAGCGCGTCGAGGCTGCCATGGCGACCGATGAACAGGTCGCCTGGGAAGTAAATACAATGCGCCAGACGGTTGAGCTGCTGCAGGATCTGCCAGCCGTGCCGCTTCCCCGCTCCTTTGTATTGACTGAAGACCAGGTTGCAGATGTACTGCTCGAGCGGCGCAGTCGGGCTCCCACCCCCGCCGCCCCAACGCCGCCAACCCAGGAACCGGCGGATTCCCCATGGCAGCGCTTCTTGAGATTTCTGAACGGCGGCGACTTGGCACTCCGCAATGCGGCCGCGCTTGCGGCTGTTCTGCTCGTCCTCTTCTACGTCGCCGAGGTTCAGTTACAACAGAACCAGACCGGAACTCCTGACGGGGCCGGCGAACAGCTCTCGCAGGCTCCCTCTGCTCCACAAGCACGGGTTACTGCCGTCGGCGGAGATCTGTCACAGTCCGACGGCGCAGTCGCCGACGAACCTTCCTCCGGCGACAATCAAATAGCGGACACCGAAGGCAATGCCGGCCAGGACGACGACGAGGCCGAATTCGGCGTGATGAGTGTCGGAGACCAGGACCAGAAAACCGGGGATTCCGCCAAGCAGCCAGTCGCAGCAGCCGATGTGAAACCTGAATCTGCCGCCGCCGCCCCAGCCGCTTCAGCCGACACCCAGCAGTCCGGCAGCGAAAATGTAGACGACTCCACTCAGGTTCTGCTCACTGTCTTCAGGTACGCCCGTATCCTGCTTGTCCTGGCGGTCATAGCCTTCTGGCTGTTCAGCCGGGTCAGGTCCCGGGGCAGCCGTGCCTGAACTGCCGGAGGTTGAGACCTACGTTCGGGCGCTTGAACCTCTGCTGACCGGAAAAACAATCCAATCGGCGGACGTATACTGGCCCCGCATAATCGCTTCTCCTGATTCTGCGCTGTTCCCAGACCTGATCCGGGGACGGCGTTTTGTTTCATTTGAACGGCGTGGAAAATACATGCTCTTCGGTCTGCACACCGGCGAAACCCTGATTGTGCACCTGCGCATGACCGGCGAACTGAGGATTCATGCCCACTCAGGCCCGGATTCAGTGCCAGCCGCCTTTCCCGTAGACAAACATACCCACGTCCTCTTTGAGCTGGACACCGGCGAAGAGCTGCATTACCGAGACCCCCGTAAGTTCGGGCGCATCTGGTTGGTCGAGGATGTGTCTGAAGTTGTGGGAAAGCTCGGTCCCGAGCCGTTGAGCGAAGCGTTTGTGCCCCGTATCCTGATGCAAGCTCTGGAGGGGCGAAAAGCAAACATCAAGGCCCTGCTGCTCAACCAGACGGTGGTGGCGGGAGTGGGCAACATCTACGCCGACGAATCCCTGTTTCACGCCGGCATCGATCCAAGACGGCCGGGCGGCGGCCTCACAATCAATGAAATTACGCGTCTTCACCTTGCTTTGCGGGAGGTACTACAGGCGGGGATCGAGGCCCAGGGCAGTTCTCTGCAGAACTATGCGCCTCCGACCGGGGGCAAAGGTGGTTTTCAGGAGCAGTTCCAGGTCTTCCGCCGTGGCGGCGAGCCCTGCTTCCGTTGTAATACGCCCATCAGCCGCATTGTTCTCAGCCAACGCAGTACCCACTTCTGTACCACCTGTCAGAAATAAGCAGATCCAGAGTCAAAGGGGAACGTAATAAAAGTAGCGATGGAACCGCCGCTGTTCCGACGAAATACCGGCCTTTCTCACCTGAATCATGCGCCCCGTCCCGGCGTATTTCGCCGTTTCGCCTCTTCCAACTCCTTCTCCAGGGCCGCCTTACGCTCCGATTCAGCCTCTTTCCCCTCAGCCACCGCCCGGTCCCAGCGCGACTGATATCTCGCGTCAAACGTGGTAGCCCGCGACGGCCCGAAGATGTACGCAACGGCCGCGCCTATCGCTGCGCCCAAAATCAGGCCGATAAAGAGATTCTCAGATTTTCCCAACTGAACTCCTCCCCGCCTCGTTCAAGACCGTCCATCGCCCGGGCGAAATCAGGCCTTCAAATATAACGGTAAACTCCCAACGCCTGCTTCAGCCCACCGTGCCGTCTATCACCGTCACGTCCTGTGCCTCCTGAACCGAGATCGGCTCCAGCACCGGTTCGTC
The DNA here is from genome assembly GCA_965116395.1 of Caldilineaceae bacterium. Taxonomy (GTDB): domain Bacteria; phylum Chloroflexota; class Anaerolineae; order Caldilineales; family Caldilineaceae; genus Bin5. The sequence goes on along the minus strand of OZ220684.1, from coordinate 44,604 downwards.
TTGAGGCAGGAGCCAGCCGATCAGCACGTATACCAATACCCCCGTCCCTACACTCCCAATCGCGAAAGCAACCCAAATCAGCCGTACCAGGTTGGCGTCCAGGCCAATCGCCTTCCCAATGCCCCCGCACACGCCGAACATCATACGGTCTTCCCGGCTGCGCTTTAGCGGGATGTTGGACTTGGCGCGGCGTAAACTTGCCTTTACAGATTCTCGGCTCATGCTGGACGTCGCCCGCGTTTTCCCGCTCCGCATCTTATCGCGCGCACCTGCAATTCGACTGCGCCATGCCTTTTGATTCTTAAGCATCAGGAAACCCGCGCCTATCAACAACACCGGCCAGAATAGCAGCCCCATCAACCGCCAGAACACGCTCCACAGTGCCGGCAGGATGCCAAGATTCGCAAGCAGCCAAACCGCGCCGCAGATGACCAGCAGCAGCCCCGCCCGTTCTACGTTTCGCTCGTTCAATTCCAACGCCGCCGGCGCACGCTGACCGGCTTTTGCCGTCCCTACAGGGAGCAGCAGCCACAGCGCGGCGTAGGCAAACAGGCCCGCGCCGGCAGTTCCAAGCGTCAGTACCACCCACATGATCCGCACCAGAATCGGGTCGATCCCAAAATAGTCGCCCAAACCGCCGCAGATTCCGCCGATCATCTTATCTTCAGGGTGACGGAAGAGATAAGTTACCTTCTTTTCCTCACCACCAGCAGCCTGTTCGCTCTCAACCGTCTCTACGGGAATGGCGATCTCCTCCATGGAGGGCTGGGCCGTAGAGACTGAGCCGTCCTGAATTTCAGGTTCGGTCGTCGGCTCAGGCTGCGTTGGCGTATTTTCATTCATAGCTGACTCCTTAAGCGCTAGGTAGCGGTGGATTCGCCATATTTGCAAAGCGATACATTCTCACTACACCTTACGCAAACCCCGTACTAAAGTTTCGCGTCTCCAACCGTACCAAACCGTTGGAGACGCGATTCTTGCTCACAAAGCCCAAAGCAATCAGTATCAACCCTGACATAGCCAACCATACAATGCCCTGCGCCGGATGGTGCGGCCGCGCTCAGGCCTCTATCCGCACCTCTCGACCCTCCTCCTGGCTGCGGTAGATTCCGTCCAATATCGCCTGTACCTGCAGTGACTCTTCCGCCGCCACCGGCGACGGCGCACCTTCGGCAACTGCCTTGGCGAAGGCAACGCATTCCAGCGCATGCGGCTCCATCTTGTCCTGCGTCAACTGCAAGAATCGGTTGTAAAACTGTTTAGTCTCGTAATTCGTTTCGAGAATCTTCGTGGTCGGCCAGTGACACCCGCCTTCAGTACCGTAGAGCCAGATCTGTGTGTCCTCCCCCGGCGTGTCGTGATGCAACAGCCAGCTCGTCTCTAGCACCAACGTCGCGCCATTCTCGAAGCGCACAAATGCGGCCGCAAAATCCTCCACGTCCATGTCCTGGGGCACCATGTCCAGCCTCCACTGGCTGAACGCGCCTTCCCTCAGCGCCAGAGGAGCCTTCGCCACCCCGGACACCGCCACCGGCCGCGGGTTGTCCATCAGCCACAAGGTCAGGTCCAGAATGTGGACCCCTACGTCAATCGTTGGACCCCCTCCGCTATGCTTCTTATAGATGAAGCCGGGCCGCACAGGCAGCCAACCCCGTCGTAGCATCCAACTGCGTGCATGATAGACTTCACCCAGCACGCCCGTAGAAATCTCAGCCTTCAGCGCCTGCGAATCCCCCCTGAAACGAAAGTGCTGAGCCGTCATCAGCAGCGTGCCCGACTGATCGCGGGCCGCTATCATCTGGCGAATTTCCCCCGGCGTCGGCGCAAGCGGCTTTTCGCATAGTACGTGCTTGCCCGCTTCCAACGCCGCTATCGCTATTGGAGCATGGTACCGGTTCGGCGTGCAGACATCGATAATGTCGATATCCGGGTCGCTGAACAATGCTGCCGGGTCGCTTTCCAGTTTCTTTACGCCGTGGAGCGTCCCCCACGTTTTCAAAGCTTCCGCCGAAATGTCGCTGCCCGCCACGACCTCTGCCTGATCTGAAGCGGCCCAGCCAGGCATGTGTGCCTTGGCGATGCCGCCGACTCCCACGACCCCAACTTTCAGAATTTTCGACACTACGCCTTCCTTTCAATCTTCGCTTACTGACGCCTTGCAACTGATAGAGGTTGGAACGTCAATGCTTGAAATCACGTGAATCGTTGACCGAGTTGAAGACGCTCTTCAAGAGCGGCCACCGCCTCGAAAATCGCCCGCTCGCAACCGATTCTATCGCACCCGCAAGTGCAACCATCACTCGACTATCCTGAAGGGAAATGGACATCACCGCAGATCATAGCACGTATTCACCGCGGACTCAATCGCACGCTGCCGCAGTGTGCATTCCAAAATGGATGTGAACTCTCATATTCCTCTTTCCGCAACCATGCCAGAGTCAGTTCCTGTTCCAATCAACCCTCACAGTCACTGACCACTGACCACCAATCACTAACCACTGCAGTTGTGCGGTCGGGCCTTCGGCCCTCCCTTGTGCAGGGGCTGCGCCCCCGCAACGCCCCCCTACAAAACCATCCCTCACCGACCGTGTGCATTCTTCGCAACCTGTCGGCTGGCGAGCATGGCGGCGGCTGCACACCAGTTGCGTCACCAAGAGCCTGAATGGTTCCAGGGACGACCGGCTGGTCAACTGCTGTGGCTCAGTAGTTACCCAAAAACTAAAAACTGACTACTAAAAACCGCAGTTCCGCGCCCCCGCAACGCCCCGCCCTGGCTAGCCGCCTTGTTCACTCTTCCCCAGCAACGTGTCTAGCCAACAGTGTCTCCTCCCCCACTTGCCGTCTCATGCCACCGACCACTGCAGGTCCCCGCAGTTCCCCGCAGGTCCCCGCAGTTCCCCCGCAGTTTCCCTGCAGTTCTCCGCACCGCCTCTACCCAACGGTGTCTCCCTTCCGCCCACCACCCCTAAACACTCGTAAACTCTCGTGATCTCTCGTCAACGCTCGTACGAGCGCACACATGCCAACCGATCCTGACGGATTGCAAAGTTGCCCAACTGATGCTATGAATAGATCAAATCTACCCAACAAATCTCCGCGCCTACCACGACACCACCAGGAGAACCTGATATGCCTAGCATGACCGGCGGCCGCTTTATCGCCGAAACAGTTCATGGATATGGAATCACACACGTTTTCTTCATGCCCTACATCGGTCCAAGGGCCCTCATGGAAATGGAAAAACTGGGGATCAAGCGCGTGCAGACACACGGCGAAAAAGCTGCCGCATACATGGCCGACGCCTACGCCCGCGTCAAGCGAGCCCCTGGCCTGTGCATGGCCCAATCCGTTGGCGCCGTCAACCTCGCCGCCGGGCTCCAGGACGCTTACCTGGCCTGTTCGCCGGTGGTTGCTTTGACAGGCCGTGAGCTTCTCATCAACCAGAAGCGTCACGCCTACCAGGAGGTTGATCACGTCAACCCGTTCTCGGCTGTCTCCAAGTACAGCGCCTACGTCCCCACGCCCGAACACCTGCCAGTCTACCTGCGCCAGGCCTTTCGAGCCGCCACTACAGGCACGCCTGGCCCAACCCATCTCGACTTGGAAGGCATCGCCGGTCAGGGAGTCGTCGATCAGGAAGCCGACCTGGAAGTCTATGCCGAGGAAATGTTCGCCCAGTTGCCGCCTTTTCGGCCTTCGGCAGAGCCCTCGAAGATCGATGCCGCGCTCCAGCTCCTCGCCGGGGCCGAACGACCGGTCATTGTCGCCGGCGGCGGCGTCGCCGCTTCCGATGCCCGCGACGAACTGATAGAGCTGGCCGAAAAACTCTCTATCCCGGTAGCGACATCGCTCAATGCCAAAACCATGTTCCCCTTCGACCACGCGCTGGCCGTCGGCGTGCCCGGCTCATACTCACGCGACTGCGCCAACCAGGCCCTCTGCGAAGCCGACCTCGTCTTTTTCATCGGCAGCCACACCGGCGGCCAGGTGACAAACGCCTATCAAATCCCCCCTCAAGGGACACCAATCATCCAACTGGATATCAACCCCGAGGAGATCGGACGCAACTACCCGGTCAAGGTAGGCATGCAAGGGGATGTCAAGAGCAGCCTCAGGCACATGATCGACCGTGCCGCGCCCGGCTCCCCCCGCAATTCATGGATCGGTCGTGTCCAGGAACTGGTCCAAGCGTGGCGAGCGAGTGTATCGCAACACGTTGACGCCGAGATTCTGCCCATGCGCCCCGAGCGCCTCTGCCGCGAGCTGACCAACTACCTCCCATCCGACGCGATCCTTGTCTCCGATACCGGCCATGCCGGAATCTGGACCGGCACCATGATCGACCTCAAACATGCCGACCAGAGCTACATTCGCTGCTCCGGCTCCCTTGGTTGGGGGTTGCCCGCCGCAATGGGAGCGAAGTGCGCGGCGCCCGAACGCCCCGTACTTTGCTTTACAGGCGATGGCGGCATCTGGTATCACCTGTCCGAATTGGAAACCGCGGTGCGCTGCGGCATCAACACCGTCTCCGTCGTCAACAACAACCACTCTCTCAATCAGGAGCAGGGCGGCGTCGAGCAGACCTACGGCGGACGAACCACCGGTTCCGATGAGCTCTGGCTCTTCGAAGACGCCGATTTTGCCAGAATGGCCGAATCCTTCGGCGCGCTCGGCATTACAGTACACAAACCGAGCGAGCTTGCCGGCGCCCTCGACCAGGCCTTCGCCTCAGGCCGACCGGCAGTTGTTGACGTCAAAACACACGTTGAAGGCATCGCGCCGCGCGCATGGGTGCCAACCGTGTAGAACCTTGCGAAACCACAATCGCCCTTTCAGCCGCCAAACGTAAACGCGCTGGTTGGAAAACTGACTACCTCTTGATAGTTCTCTCCCTATGAGATGCGTATGCCCTGAGATTCGGGTAGAAGTTCCACTTGTGGGCCCAAATCGTGTGTTATAATAACGTCCGAAATGAGTTGCGTTTCCTCTGACCCTGAGAAGCCACGACTCTCGCCTAAAGAAAATCCGAAGCCGAAGGTGGGCCGCTGCACGTCTGTGAGTTGCCCATTCTTCATCTTCCTATTCCTATAGAAGACGGCGAGGAAACGTCTGCGAACGCAAGCATGTAAGGGCCTGCAAAGAAGGAAAAACGCCGACACAATCCGTCGCAATCCGCCCGAACCCAATGCAATTGCAACGAATTGAAACAAACCTCGTGAGGCTGCCTGAATCGGCTGCAGGAACCGTCTGCGAAATCAAGAATACAGTCCAAAAAAAAGAAATCCCGTCGACGTAGGTCGACTTACGTCGACTTACGTCGACTTGGGTCGACTTGGGTCGACCAAACCAGGATAATTGCATCGACTGGAGACTAGGCCTCGTGAGGCTGCCTGAATCGGCTGGAGGAACCGTCTGCGAAATCAAGAAAACAGTCCAAAAAAAAAGAAAACCCGTCGACTTGGATCGACCTGGATCGACTTAGATCGACCTAACCCAGGATAATTGCATCGAATTGGGACAAGGCCTCGAAAGGCTGCCTGAATCGAAAAAGTACTCTTGGCGGTCCCACACTGTGGACATTCGAGGCGCACGAACTGAGAAGCCACTGCTCTCGCCCAAAGAAAACTTGAAGACGAAAGCCATCAGCTGAAACGCTGTAAAATGCCCCCAAAACGTTGGGGCATATATACCAGAATAACATTGGAGAAAACTATGTCTGAGAAAGAACATGCATTTTCCGGCCCTTCATCGGCAGCGATTCCTGTGAAAGGTTTCGATGTGGCGGGAATCCATTGCGGGGTCAAACCGACTGGAGCATTGGATTTGGCGTTAATAGCCAGCTCCATTGCTTGCCGGGCTGCGGCGGTATTTACGAAGAACGCGTTCCCGGCGGCATCCGTGCTTTATAACCGCAATCTATTGCATATGAACCCAGAAGGGACGCATTCCGTTGTCATCAACAGCGGGAACGCAAATGCCTGCACGGGCGCTGAGGGCAATGCCAACGCCCGTCGCATGGCCGAGGGGGCTGAGAAGAGTCTGGGAATCCCCGACAACACCTCTTTTGTGATGAGCACTGGTGTAATTGGTGTGCAACTTCCGATTTCGGAGATTGAGGAAGGAATCCCCAAAGTGGCAGCCAGATTTCGGCCTGATGGTTGGCAAGAGGCGTCTGAGGCAATCATGACCACCGATGTATTTCCCAAGTGGGCTTCAAAACAGGTTGTAGTCGGCGGGCAGACAGTGACGATTACTGGGATCAGCAAGGGCGCGGGCATGATCCATCCCAATATGGCGACCATGCTGGCAACCCTTGTCACGGACGCTGTGATCGCGCAACCCTTGTTGCAGAAGGCATTGACAGTTGCAGTCAACCGCAGCTTCAATCGCATTAGCGTAGACGGCGATTCGAGTACCAATGACACTGTTTTGATGCTGGCGAATGGAGCTGCCGGGAACCAGGAGATAACTGAGAAAGGCGCCGACTACGATGCCTTTGTGGAGGCACTTACAGCGGCTTCGATGGAGCTGGCAAAGCTGATCGTTCGTAACGGCGAGGGCGTGACCAAGTTCGTGACAATCCAGGTTGAAGGTGCAGGCGACGACGGGGAGGCGCATCAGATAGCCAATTCTGTTGTGAAGAGTTCTCTGGTTAAGACGGCATTCTACGGGCACGACGCCAACTGGGGGCGCATCCTGGGCGCAGTTGGGTATTCGGGCGCTACTGTAGACCCGACAAATGCGCAACTGTTCATTGCGGCTGGCCAGCCAGAGGCAGGCAGCAATGAACTGCAACTGGTGGATGCCGGTACGCCGACCGGTTACCAAGAAGAGGATGCGTCGGCCATCTTCGCTGAGAGCGAGATCAGCGTTCGCCTATCTCTGGGACTAGGCGAGGGCGCGGCCACAGTGTGGACGTGCGATCTGGGCCATAATTACGTGTCGATAAATGCGGAGTATAGAACTTAACTGCGGACGTAGTGGGATCGTGTCGTGCTGCCAGAAACATATATTGAATGTTACTTTGGTATATAATCCCAAAAACGTTGCCTCGGTATCCATCAAGCACGGCAAGGACCTGTTCGGTAAGACGCAAAAAAGCGCCCCAAAAAACTGAAATTGGCGCGACATACGTATACATTTGTATACATTACGCGACATTTGTAGACATTTCGCGGCCAGAACACTGGCAAGTGAATCCAGTAATGACGAGTACCGTTGACGTTTGTCACCAAAGCGATGGGCGGGAGCAAAATGCTCTCCCGCCAAGGGCCGCGCATAAGAAATCCGTTGCGCCTTCGGTGTTCTTCGCGCCCCTTCGCATGACTTCGCCGATCGATTGGTTCTATCTACTACATCACGCAAGCGAGGAAAATCCCTGGCAGTAACTCTCGTCCAACGCGCATACGAGATATCCTGCATCGGTAGGGCCCCAGTCACAGCCCATCAGGCAAATCCCATGAACCGCAGCGCAGACAACCCGAAAACGCTCGTAAACGCTCATGATCTCTCGTAAACTCTCGTCCAACACACAGATGAGAATGCCTGCATCGGCAAGGCACCGCTCACAGCCCATCAGGCAAATCCCGTGAACTGCAACTCAGACAACCCGAAAACGCTTATAAACGCTCGTAAACGCTCATGAACTCTCGTAAGCTCTCGTCCAACACACAGATGAGAATGCCTGCGTCCCACCATCAAGATGAATCTGATAAAAACGGTCCACGATGAATGAAATGCCCACGTCCGCCCCCAAAGCATTTGCATCTGATGTGAATTCCATCTTTTCCTTCGATGCCAAACAGCTCCTGGCTTCCACGCTCAGCCACCGGAGCATCGAGAATCCAGGCTACTGGGTCTTGTATGGTGACGACAGTCGCATCCGTCAGGTCCATGCGCAGCACAACTTGGCCGTCTTGCGCCGCACGGCTTTCAATCCCTTACCCAACGAGAACAGCGCCCAAATCGGTATTACTGCCAAACGTAAACGAGCCGGTTGGAAAACTGACTACCTCCTGAAAGTTCTCACCCAATAAGATGCGTATGCCCTGGTGTCGGTTTGCTCCGGCGTTCCGCAGTCTGATAGAATGTCCAGAGCTATCGTCCGATCTGTTAATTGCAACGTGCGGGTAAACTGTCGCCGCCGACTGTTCAGACCCAAGGCCCTCTACGAAGACAGTCACTGGCTACGCACTAACAGACAGTTCACATCGATTCGCACTTGGAACGCGGAAGGCTCTACATGAAAGCGATGCTCTATCTGGACCAAATGGTCGACCCGGTGGCTGTGCTGGACGACGTGAAGGTTGTCGAGTTCAGCAGTGACAATCACCCCGAAAACGACCGAGTCCGAATCTATTTCAATACCAGAAACCTGAATGCGACAAAGACTATGGTCGAACTTCACCGTGATCGCAAGATGACGGTCAAACTGGAGGACGGCCGTTCTGCCCCCGCCTTGATAACGCACCAAAGTCTGGATGCAAAAGGCCAATTTGCTGGCGTCCTAAGAGTGCTCGGACCACTGGCCTGAGATCAACGTGAGCATCCAATCCACGCCTGCCCTCCTCTCGGCTCCGTTCGGCCGCGGGGAGATCTGCACTTCTTGCCCGCTTCCGGCTCCAATTCTACATAAAGCGCAGTAGTTACATGGTCGCTGATCAACACCTGCGTCCAGCACAAGAGGAGGTCCTCCGCTATGACGGGGGACGCCTCGGTATTAGCGCGGTGCCCGGCAGCGGCAAAACCTTTACACTGAGCTGCCTGGCCGCCAATCTTGTGAAAAAACTGGCAGGCTCCGGCCCCATGGACGACCGCGAAGTGCTCGTCGTCACCTTCACCAATGCCGCAGTAGAGAATTTCCGTAACAGTATCGGTAAATTCATTCAGAGTGGGCGCCTGCTGCCTGGTGGCTATCGAGTCCGAACTCTCCACAGCCTGGCCTCTGACATCGTTCGAGAACGACCGGGGCTGGTAGGGCTGAGTGAGGACTTTGGCATCATTGACGAACGCGCCGGCCTGGACATAAAACGGCAGTCCGTCAACAATTACTTTCAGGCCAACCCCGACTTTTTGGGCGCGTTCATCAGGCCAGAACACACAAGCAATCCCCGCCGGCTGGAACGCCATCTCCTCGATACAGGCCAGGAGATTGCCGATGCTGTTATTAGGCGCATAAAGGAACTGCGCGCCGATCCCGTCACACTCGAAAATACGCTTGCGCAGCAGTCCGGCGTCTGGCCGCTACTATCCTACGGACTGCAGATCTACAAAGACTACCAGCGCGGGCTGAACGTTCGGGGTGGCGTCGACTTCGATGACCTGATTCTACTCGCGCTTCAGGCGCTCGAGTCCGACGATAATCTCCTGGCCCGCCTGCAACAGCGCTGGCCCTACGTGCTCGAAGACGAGGCCCAGGACAGCAGTGCCCTTCAGGAACGGATGCTGTCCCTTCTGACCGCCGCCCACGGCAATTGGGTTCGGGTTGGAGACCCCAACCAGGCCATCAACACGACCTTCACCAGCGCTGATCCCAGATTCCTCAGGGCTTTTGTGGACAGCGAGGCTGCAGAAGCCCTTCCTTTGCCCAACTCAGGCCGCAGCGCCGAGCCGATCATTAAGCTCGCCAACTCTTTTATCGACTGGAGCCGCCAAGAGCATCCGCTCCTAGCCCCAGACAGCGCGCTTTCCCTTCCCTACATTGTCCGCACCGAGGACGGCGACCCGCAGCCAAACCCGCCGCCGGGCGAACCAGCCGTGTTTCTCTATGACCGTGCCCTCACGCCTGCTGAAGAGATCCGGACTCTTGTTAAGAGTCTGCAACGCTGGCTGCCAAATAACTCTAAGAAAACGGTTGCTGTACTCATTCCCGACAACCGCCGCGGCGCCGAGTTCAGCATAGCTCTCGAGAACGCCTCGCTTCCATTCGACGATTCCCTGCTTCAGTCCACCAGCACGACCCGCGTCGCTGTTGACGCGCTCGTGAAGGCGTTGCGTTACATAAGCCAACCGCACAACCCCTCTCATATAAGTCCATTCTGGTCCGATGTCTGGTGGTCGCGGCGGGGGCTTCCATGCAACAACGTGGAAAATGGCGGCAACGAGGGCGCAGCTGTCTCTGCGGAAGCCAGTCCCCCTTGGCTACCTACGCGATCTGTAACAGACCAAAGAACCTCAGGCGAAGTTCTTCCCCAGCCGGCATTGCTCTTTGGCAAAGCACTTGCCCGGCTGCGTCACACCGAGCGCTTCGTCTTCCCTGCCGCCGGCGACGACTGGCTGGAAGAACTCGGCTGGCTCGACGACTATGAAGGCTTTCGGTTGATCGTCGAAAAGTTCCGATCAGATCTTAAGCGCTTGTGCGCAGCCGCCATCCTTCCTATCGACGAGCTGATCCTGACTCTGGGACAGGATCTCTTCAACGAAGCTTCAGAGCTGGCACTGGCCCACAGCGTAGCCATTCTACTGGCAAAACAGCTAAAGGAGCGGCCCGAACTGCGGCTCCCGGAGTTGACAAAGGAGTTGGAGGAGCTCGCACGCAATCGTCGCCGTATCCTCGGCTTCAGTGAAGAAGCCCGTGGCTTCGAGCCGCCGCCGGGCAAGGTGACCATCGCCACCATACATACGGCCAAAGGACTGGAATGGGACCGCGTCCACCTGGCATCGGTCAGCAACTATAGCTTTCCCAGCGGCGGAGACGAGGAAAGTTACCGAGGGGAGCGCTGGTTCATACGCGACAGCCTCAATTTGACAGAGGAAGCTCTGGAACAGACCTCGCACCTGCACATGGGGACCCTGGATGAATATGTCCCGGGCCTCGCATCCCGGAGAGCCCGACAGGAATATGCCGCGGAGCGTCTGCGGCTCCTATACGTTGGCATCACTCGCGCCCGCCAGGAGCTGATTCTGACCTACAATACCGGAATGTTCCACGAAAAAGATCCAAACCAACCGGCACTGGCATTTGCGGCGTTAGGGCAGATCTGGAAAGAAGGCGAGAAACTGTAAGAGGACGCTGGGCAGTCGGAGTAGCGAGAGCACGCGGGCGTTGAATGCAAGAGTTGGCAATCCCTCCTGGTTATAGAGGTTTCCCCGGCAACCTGCGCAGCCGCCAAACTTGAAAACGAGCGACCGGCTGTACCAGGTGGGTCTCGCCATTCGACCACCTTCGCCAAGCGAAAGTCGCGTGTTCTCCAGTCATTGACACTTGAGACGCATACATAGGGAAACCCAGCGAAGCCTTTCTTCTCCAATCTGGCGTTGACACTGTCATTCTATCGGAATCACCGATGCGGCACGCAAAGATTCAATACTATTGCGAAGGGATCATCGAGGCCGGCTGGCTGGCGGCCCTGATCGTCGCGCCCCTCTTCTTCAATACATACTCCAGCCGTGTGTTTGAGCCGGACAAAATCAGTCTCATTCGCACAATTTCCCTGGTCATGCTAATGGCATACCTGGTGAAAGCCATCGACGGCGGCCGACTTTGGTTGCCGTCGAGTGGAGGAGCGTCCGCAGCCGGTAGCCAAAACCAAGCACCCAGCGACGAACTGCAGGCTGGGATCAACTGGAGGCCATCCAACCTGTGGAAGCTGCCGCTATTGCTGCCTGTACTGCTTCTGGCGGTCTCCTACCTGCTCAGCACACTCTTGAGCATTTCGCCCTCCTTGAGCTGGTGGGGTTCATATCACCGCTTGCAAGGCACCTACACCTTCTTCAGCTATCTGGTCATTGCCCTCCTCACAGCAGCGCATCTCAGGCAACCGGCCCAGTTGCGGCGTCTCCAACATACAATAGTCATCACCAGCCTGCCCATCGCTATCTATGGCGTGTTCCAGCACTTCGGCAAGGATCCCCTCCCTTGGGGACAAGACGTAACAGCTCGTATTTCAGCAAATGCCGGCAATCCGATCTTTCTCGCCGCGCATCTGATTATGGCCTTCTTCCTGACCTTGGAACGCGTCGTCACTAGTTTCTCTTTCCTCCTGGCGGGAGGGTCCGCCCCGACCTCGGCAAATGAGCCGGCAGAAAGCAAACAGACCTCTGTCCCTGACAACAGTCTTGCCAGCGTGTTGGCCGGCGGCGCCTACTTGTTTGTCCTTGTCGTCCAACTTCTCGCCATTTTCTGGACGCAAAGCCGCGGCCCCTGGCTTGGCCTCGCCGGCGGTCTGTACATTTTTGTCTTGCTTCTTCTCACCGGGATGCGTCGACTTAATTACCGCATCTGGACGGCCGCCTGGGTCGGGCTGGGCGTGGCCGGAGTCATCCTGCTTGTCCTCCTCAATACCACCGCGTTGGGTCAGTCCTTTCGCCACGTTCCCATCTGGGGACGACTGACCACAATGCTGGACAGTTCTGGCGGCACAGGCCGAGTCCGCGTTCTCATCTGGGAGGGCACTTCAGAGATGGTCTCCCCCCACCAGCCTTTGACCTATCCGGATGGAAGCCGGGACCCTTTCAATCTGCTGCGTCCTCTCATAGGCTATGGCCCCGAAACAACCTGGATGGCGTTTAACCGCTTCTATCCCGCAGAATTGGCCCAGATCGAATCTCGCAACGCCAGCCCCGACCGCGCCCACAACGAGACCTGGGACAGTCTGGCCATCGCCGGCGTTTTCGGCTTCCTTGCCAGTTCCCTCCTCTACCTGTCGATTTTCTTCTGGGCCCTACGCTGGCTTGGGCTCATTCGTTCGCGGCGAGACATAGCCCTGTTTTTCGCACTGCTGATTGGGGGAGGTATCCTCCTATGCGTTCTGTTCCTGCTGCGCGGGGTAAGTGTCGGCTTCCTGGGCGTAAATTGGCCAACCGGGCTGATTCTGGGGCTTATTGTATTTGTCACCCTTGCGGTCGTCCTTCAACCTGAATCAAAGACTCAGATAGAGGACCGTGGCCGGCAACTTCTGCTGGTTGCTTCCCTGGCAGCTATCATCGCCCATTACATCGAAATCCATCTCGGTATTGCCGTCGTCGCCACCCGTATCTACTTCTGGATCTTCGCTGCGGTCCTGCTCGTCTTGGGAATGGGTTGGCTGGTCCCTGTGCCTTACGCCGTGGAGGAGGTCTCCACACGTCCGAGTGAAGCAAGTGGTGACAGGAACACCGGTAGACGGCCTGGCCGGACATCAGCACGTTCTGCGTCAGGGCGAGGCCGACGCCAGACTGGAGTTGACCAACGCCTATGGGAAGACAAATTACCAGCTACCATCCTTTCTGACCTGCTGGTGACGATGACCCTGGTCTACCTCTATACATCAAATTACGCGGGTCTTTCGAATCCTTTCATGGCATTGGTGCGTGGAATGACCAGCTTCGCCCAGGATTCAGCAGCGGGCAACGGTTCCGATATATTATGGCTTGTGGCTTTCACATTGGTGGTCGCGACGATTCTGGGCATATCAATGACAATCTTACACACGCCTAATCTCCTTGCGGCCAGGCGTATGGAGAGTCTGCCCAATAGAGATAGCCGGCGCAAACGGAAGCCAACTGCAGGTCCAGGCGTAGGAATAGACTTCAATCTGACGCATACTATTGTAGTGTACGGACTAATCCTGTTCGCAGGCTGGTTGCTCTATGGCCTCATTCAAGCCAGTAGGCTTCTGCCAGGCGCAAGATCAGGCACCGTGGCCGAGCAGCTTGAACACATTGCCGGACACTACAGCCTTTATACATGGATTGTCGTGGTCTGGTGTGTGCTTGCGGGCTTGGTCCTGGCGTGGCGCCAGCTACGGGAGCCGAGACTGGCGTGGTTGAGCCGCATTCTGCCAACTGCAGGTGCAGGAGTCCTTCTCTCTGTTTCTGTCTTCTTTATCATTGGCAGGGTCAACATCGCCCAAGTGCGGGCGGATACATTCTACAAGCAGGGACTGAGTTTCGATAGCGCCAGTGCATGGGCACAGAGCGCAGATCTGTACCGCCGTGCACTGGCAGTTAGGCCGACAGAGGATTACTATATGCTCTTTCTGGGACGCAGCCTGTTGGAAAGAGCGACCCATGCACCGAAGACGGGCCCAACAGTAATACCTGCCGAACCCACCCTGCAGGATGTTCTGAGCCTGAATGCCAAGGATATCGCAGGCATCGGGCAGGACGAGCTGCTGCCCGCGGCAAGGGCCGTCCTACTCCGGGCACAGGAAGTGAACCCGCTGAATACCGATCACACCGCCAACTTGGCCCGTCTGTACAGCCGTTGGTCGAGACTGACCGCCGATCCGCAGGAACGGCTTCAGTCGCTGGAAAAGAGTCTACACTACTACAGCGCCGCCCTATCGCTTAGTCCAAATGTCGCCCACTTGTGGAATGAACAGGCCGAAATCCTTGCCGCATTGGACAGGATGGAGGAGGCGGAGTCGTCATTGCTGCACAGTCTTACCCTTGACGCCAGGTTCGAAAATACATACTTTCTTCTATCTGAAGTGTATTTCCGGACAGGTGAAACAGAGAAAATCTACCAAATATTGGATCGCGGTCTCGAAGAGCTGCCTGATAGCCTTCCCTTGCTCGGTCAAAAGGGGGCTGCCCTGTCCAGGGCAGGCGACAACGAGGGTGCGCTGGAAGCAATTTCTGAGGCCTTTGAGAAACATCCGACCGACCTCGATTCCGCCCGCAATCTGGTCGTCCTTTCACGACTGCTTGGCCGCCCTGACGAGGCAGTTCAGTGGGCCGACCGGGCAATTTCCCTGTTTGAGACTGGTCTGGGCAGCAATAATGCAGTGGATTCCCTGTTTATCCAGATAGTCGAGATTAACGCGCAGTATGGGCGGCCTGAAGCATCGGTCGGTCTATTGCAGCGCCTGATGGACATCGTTCCCGACGACTTTCGCATTCCATTCCAATTGGCTCAGTTGTACGCGGAGTTGGGTAATTACAAGCAGGCTCTTCAGTTTGGAGAAACAGCCCTTACTCTTGCGCCCGCTGACGATAAGCCGGGAATTCAGTCGTTCATTGACTCACTTGAGTAGCACGATCTGCGTTCAAGCCTTGGTTGACAAATGAGCCCGTTTCTCTTGATGGCGGCAAGCGCCCTGATTATAGCGATTGGCGGCACACCACTGGTGAGGTATGCGGCCATTCAACTGGGTATCCTGGACCAGCCCTCTGCGCGCAAGGTCCATCTTGCACCTGTACCGCTGATGGGCGGCGCCGCAATCTACATCGCCTTTATCGCCGCCCTCGCCGTCTGGGGTGATCGCAACTATGTCAATGAGGTCGTAGGTATCTTTGTCGGCGCCACCCTTGTCAGTCTCGTAGGCGCGCTTGACGACAGCCGCGGCGTTGGCAGCTACCTTAAGCTTGCTTTTCAGATTGCCGCAGCCGGCATCTTAATTCTCAGCGGTGTGCAAGTCCGTCTCTTCGACGGCTTATTGGACGTCATCCTGACACTTCTATGGGTTGTCGGTATCACGAACGCATTCAATCTGCTGGACAATATGGACGGACTGTCCGCTGGCGTGGCGACGGTGGCGTCGGCATTCTTCACGCTCCTTGCCGCCATGAGCGGTCAATACCTGGTCGGAACATTGGCTGCTGCTTTGGGCGGCGCCTGCGTCGGATTCTTGGTGTATAACTGGAATCCGGCCCGCGTTTTTATGGGGGACACAGGCAGCCTCTTTCTCGGTTTCCTTCTTGCCGCCGTCGGCATCAAACTGCGTTTCCCCGCAAACAGCGCAAGCATAACCTGGATGATTCCGGTTCTCATCCTGGCGCTTCCCGTCTTCGACACGTCGCTGGTGTTCTTAAGCCGCCTGCGCCGCGGCAAGAATCCACTTACGACGGCAGGCAAAGATCACCTCAGTCACAGGCTAGCCCGCCTGACCGGAAGTCAGCGCGAAGCGGTCCTTTTCTGTTATCTTGTAACAGGAGCAACCGGGCTCGCGTCCATATTTCTGACACAGGCCAACTTGCAGGAGGCCCTCGTCGTCGGGCTGGCCGCTCTGGTGTTGGCCCTGTTCTCCCTTTGGAAACTCGAGTTTCGAGAAAAATGAACCGGACTACTCTGGCCTGCTCGCTCTGATGTAACCAATCCGACAAGGAGTCAATCTTGAACTCTGGAAAAAACTCTGTTCTTTCATTCGCTCAACTGCGTTTCAGCAAACAAGGTTCAATGAAACTAGAGCTGGCCGAAAGACGTGTGCCCGGCAAGGGCCATGTTCGCTTGAGTCTATTGCCGCGCCTCCGCCAGCGTCCTCTTAACTGGGCCACTAGCCTCCTGCTGCTTTGCACGCTCGTCATGTCGGCATGTACGCCCCCGCCCCAGCCAACTGAAGAGCCGCAAGAAGCTGAAGAAGGTACCGCGGCCGCCCTTGAACCGGCGGACCGCACCGGAATGTACGACGCCGTCCCGGAAATGGTCATCGATTCGGAAAAGGAGTACCACGCCATACTCAAGACCGAGAAGGGTGATATGCGCATCCTGCTCTTTGCCGAAGACGCCCCCCTTACGGTCAACAACTTCGTCTTTCTCGCCCGCGACGGATTCTATAACGACACCCACTTCCACAGAGTGTTGGCAAACTTTATGGCCCAGGGCGGAGATCCCAGCGGAACCGGTGCCGGCGGTCCAGGCTATCAGTTCCAGGATGAAATCGTCGCCAGCCTCCAATTCGATCGCGCCGGTCTTCTGGCCATGGCAAACGCAGGGCCAGGCACTAACGGCAGCCAGTTCTTTATCACCTTTGCCGAAACGCCCTGGCTCAACGGAAACCATACAATCTTCGGCGAGGTCGTCGAGGGCTTGGAGGTGCTGTTCTCGCTTGAACTCAGGGATCCCGCGGCGGGTGCGTCGGACTCTCCAGGCGAATTGCTCATATCCATTGAAATCGAAGAGTCGGAATGATCGCGGGCCGCGTGGGCATTCGCGCGCCCCGACCTTCTCAGCATCCAGGCGGATTCATCTGGCCTGGACCGCTTGGATTTGCTCAACAACGCCGCCGCCGACCCGCCTTCCAGCGCAAGCTGTGGAGCGTCGCACGCCAAAAACGTTCTATGTGAGCAAAGACCTTTCTTTCCTCTTTATGCCTTGGGACCCATACATCCTGTAGGGGCGCGATATCGTGGACTGAAAGGAGGCAACTCTAGCCGAACGAACATCTTCCCAGTGGGTATTGCGATAATTCACACGCACTTCTCGAGTGAAAGGGTGCAGAACGCAACCGAGAAAATGACCATGAACCGTGCCAACGACGCAGAATCAATGAGCAGCGCACCCCCCCACTCGACGAGCAGCGAGAGTCCGACTCTACCCGCAGAACACGGCGCAGAAGAGCAAGATGCCTCTAAACCTAACCCATGGGTGACCATCCTTCAGATTATCGGAATTCTGGCCATTGTTGTTGGTGCTTTCTGGCTGGGCACACAGAGGGAGTTGGTGCAACGGTTCAGCCAGTGGGGCTATATTAGTAGCTTTCTGATTAGCCTGATAGGAAGCGCGACAGTTATCCTGCCTGCCCCCGGACTGGCTCTGATACTCGCTTTGGGCGCCCACCTGAACCCAGTCCTGCTCGGAATCGTAGCTGGCTTTGGAAGCGGGATTGGGGAGCTGTCAGGTTACCTTGCCGGCAAAGCCGGTCGCAATCTGGTCAATCAGCAGGGAAGGTTCAACGCAGCTCTTCACCATATGACCACCCGATACACTTCGCCAGTACTTTTCTTTCTGGCGATACTTCCCTTGCCCATCTTCGACTTTGCTGGAATCCTTGCAGGTGCCCTACGAATGCCCGTTCTGCGATTTCTTGCCATTGTAATCAGCGGCAAGATAATCAAGCACGTTGGCGCCGCCTATCTCGGCGCCGAGTTCTTTGAGATAGTGCTTTCCAGGTTCGGCTACTGATCTCTGTAGCACTCTGCAGTTCGGTGCCTCCATTTCGCGGTCTAACGCAACTGCGCCGCTCTTTCTGATTGCACGGTGAACTGCATCGTTCACTTTTGTTCGCCGTCCGAGGAGAAAACAATAATGTCCCCTCGTCATTTCTTGTCAATAATACCTATCGTGATCGCTCTGACTACGCTCAGTTGTACCTCGAGCAGGTCGGTTGACATGCCGCGTCCCGTTGGCTCAGGAATGTCTGTTGCCCACGTGGCGAGTGAAGAGGACGAATTCTACGCAGGCGATTTCTTTGGCGAGGACGAGCAGCGCTTCGACGAATCAGAGTCGCCGCCCTTTGTGCTAAGCGAGGGCCAGCCCGGTTGGGACGGCAGCCAGACAAGGCCTCCCCTGGCCGAAACCACACCCCTGACCTCGCAGCAGATCCAGGAACTGCTGAACCGCTTGCCGCCCGTCCAGGCGGAAGAAGGCGACGTCGAGCAAGTGCGCCTACCCGGCCAAAGCCTACCCCCGCCCCGCCCCGGTGAGGAGGTGGATCTGCCGTTCCCACCCCCTGAAGCCGAAGCCCAACCCGACATCCAGGCGGACACACCACTGGCAGCGCTGCGATTTTCTCCTGAAGGTGATGTGCCTCTTGCCCCGCAGTTAAGTGTAACCTTCAATCTTCCCATGGTGCCGCTGACCAGCCACCAGGAGCTTGCAAGCGCAGAAATACCGGTCGAGCTTTCGCCTGCTGTGCCAGGACGCTGGCGTTGGGTGGGCACAAAAACGCTCCTGTTTGAGGCCGATGTCGAAGGCATCGCCCGGATGCCAATGGCCACCGAATACACGGCAACTATTCCCGCCGGAACCGCGTCCGCCACTGGCAAGATACTGGCCGAACCTGTAAATTGGACTTTCCGTACACCGGCGCCGACCCTGCAAGCGGCCTATCCAACACGCGGCCCGGCCGCGCTGGAACCGGTCTTCTTTGCCGCCTTCGATCAGCGTATCGATCCTGCCGCCGTCATCGAGCATACCCAAGTGACAGCCCGCGGCCGCCGCTATCCCGTACGCTTGGCCGACGAAGAAGAGATCGCCGCCGACAGGCGTGTACAACGCCTGATCGCAGGCTCAACTGACGACAGATGGCTTGCCTTCGTGTCTGCTGAACCTTTACCTCGCGACACGACGGTGACTGTCACGTTTGCAGTGGGCACGCCTTCTGCCGAAGGTCCGCTCGTCAACGCGCATCCCCAGAGCTACAGCTTCAAGACTCCAGGTCCCTTTGTTCTGAATCAAGCAGAGTGCGGTTGGGGAGGAGAAGTTCTGTGTCCACCCAGCACTCCCCTGTCCATGCGATTCAATAATCCCATCGACATAGAGGCCTTCGATCCCTCTTTCATCTCCATTGAACCGGAGCTGGACTACGTCTCCTTTGAAGTTTTCGGTGATACGATCTGGATCTCAGGCAACACGCAGGGCAGAACCAACTACGACGTTACCGTCTCCGCCGAGCTTACAGATCTGTTTGGTCAGTCCCTGACTGAAGACGAGCAAATTCAGTTCCGCATCGGGCCGATGGAGGCTTTCCTGACCGCCAAGGCCAATGGTCCGATTACTATCCTCGACCCCTATGGCCAGCCCTCCTTTCCAATCTATACCGTCAATGTAAATGCGGTCAATGTGCGCGCCTACCGTGTCTCTCCGCAGCAGTTCCTAGAATACCAGCAGTGGCGCAACGACTACCGCCGCAACAACCAGGCCGTTCCTCCCGGCGAACTGGTCATGGAACGCACCCTCGAGATCAGCCGCCAGGATGACGCAATCATCGAGACGGAGATCCCTCTTGCCAACGCCCTCGACGGTGACACTGGCCACCTGATTCTTTATGTGGAGCCGGAGAGTGGCTTCCTCTCCAACCTCTTCAACCGGCAGTTGCAAGAGATGCGTATCATCAGTTGGGTTCAGGTAACCAGCATCGGCCTGGACGCCTTTGTCGACGCCGACGAAATGTACGTCTGGGCCAACCGCCTCGATGACGGCACACCCATGGAAGGCGTCAGCGTATCCCTTTGGCCCCAGGAGGAGAGCGCCACAACTGACGAGACCGGTTCAGCCCTCCTGCAACTCCCCTCGCGAAGCGCCCAACTGCTCATCGCCCGTGATGGTGATGATGTTACATTTGTGCCCAAAAACCGCTACGAATACTACAGGACCGAGAGTGGCTGGAATGGATGGCGGCAGCGTGAGGAGTCTGCCTACATCCGCTTCTACGTCTTTGACGACCGCCGAATGTACCGACCCGGCGAAACCGTCAGCATCAAAGGGTGGCTGCGACAGATTGAGCCCGGCCCAGAGGGCGATGTTGGCCTTGTCTCGGCAGAAGAGGCGCCCTTCCTCGAATATTCAGTGCGCGATGAGTCGAACAACCGTATCGGCACGGGCGAAGTTTCCGTCAATGCCCTCGGTGGATTCCACTTCCAGTTTGATCTGCCGGACAATGTAAACTTGGGTCACGCATGGATAGAACTGCGGTCCTCAATCGAAAAAGTTGAAGCGCGTCACCACCACGCCTTTCAAATTCAGGAGTTCCGCAGACCTGAATTTGAAGTGAGCGCTGACGTGAGCGAAGGGCCTCACATCGCCGGCGGCCGCGCCCTGACAACGGTAAGCGCCAGCTACTTTGCCGGCGGCCCCTTGCCAAGCGCAGACGTAGTCTGGGATGTGGTGGCAAATACTGGCTCCTACGATCCCCCGAACTGGTCCGGTTTCACTTTCGGAAAGTGGTCCCCGTGGTGGGGCTATCATGGTGAGTCTAGCTACCTCGGCCGCGCCTCGCTCCGTTCCCGCACCGACGCTGCCGGCCGGCACAGCCTGCAGATAGACTTCCTGACCGACCCCGAAAGAGTGAGCCCCTACCCCGCCTACATTGACGCCGAGGCAACAGTCATGGATGTGAATCGTCAGGCGTGGAGTAGCGGCGCCGGTTTCCTCCTCCATCCTGCCGACCTTTATATCGGCCTGCGGACCGCCCGCTACTTTGTAGAGCAGGGCGAGCCGCTTTCGGTTGAGGTTGTCGTAACCGACATTGACGGCAATGCAATCGAGGGCCATCGCGCCGTCATTAGGGCAGCCCTCTTGGATTGGGAATATCACGACGGCTCGTGGCTGGAGGTCGAAAAAGAAGCGCAGGAATGTTCAGTGGTGACAACCGCCGCCGCCGGGCCCGATGACACCGAGTCCGAGTTTGCCTCCTGTACATTTGACACCACCGTAGGCGGCGAATACCGGATCACTTCGACCGTTGAAGACGGGGCCGGCCGTCGCAACCAGACCGAAGTGACCCGCTGGGTCAGCGGTGGTCAGCGCCTTCCCAGCGGCAACCTGCAGCGCGAAGACCTGCAGCTCATTCCCGATAGCGAACAATTTGCCCCTGGCGACACAGCGCAAATCCTGGTTCAGGCTCCCTTCTTCCCTGCAGAGGGTCTCGTAACCCTGCGACGAGGCGGCCTCGTGTCCAGCGAGCGTTTTACCATGGACGGGCCGACCCACACCTTGCAAGTGCTCATCGAGGAGCAGTACATTCCCAACATTCACGTGCAAGTGGATCTGGTCGGTTCCGCCGAGCGCGTGGACGATGCTGGCGACGCACTAACTGGCGCACCTCGCCGCCCCGCCTATGCTCGCGGCAGACTCAACCTCTCGATTCCTCCCTTGAGCCGCACTCTGCAAGTTGATGCCGTGCCCAAGGCCGAACGCCTGGAGCCAGGCGCAGAGACGACCATCGATGTGACCGTGCGCAACGCAAACGGCGAGCCCGTAGAGGGAGCCGAGTTTGCCCTGGTTGTTGTTGATGAAGCAATTCTTGCTCTGACCGGCTATCAGATTATCGACCCCGTAAGCGTATTCTACAGCCAGCGCGGTGACGGCGTCGGCGATCATCACAATCGAGCCGACCTCCTACTTGCCAGCCCTCAGTCGTTGCAGAGGGAAACGCCGGCGCCTTCTGCGACCCCGCAGCCTTCGGAGTCGATGAAGCAGTCCAGATCTACGTCTATGGCCATGGGAGGTGCGGAAGCGGCGCCGGAGGCAATGGCGGCAATGGCTATGGACCAGGATATGGCCGAAGAGTCAGCTGCCGATGGCGGCGAGGGGCAGCCAATTCGCCTCAGGCTCAACTATGATCCGCTGGCCCTGTTCGCGCCGGAAGTGCGAACCGACAAAAACGGCCAGGCCAGCGTGACGGTCACGCTGCCGGACAATCTGACCCGCTACCGGGTGATGGTGGTAGCAGTCTCCGCGGGCCGTTTCTTCGGCACTGCCGAATCCAGCCTGACTGCACGCCTGCCGCTCATGGTGCGACCCTCCGCGCCGCGTTTCCTGAATTTCGGCGACAGCTTTGAGCTGCCAGTCGTCCTCCAAAACCAGACCGACGAGCCGATGGAAATCCACGCCGTAGTCCGCGCGACTAACGCCGATGTAGCGCCAAGGAACGAAGCGAAAATGGCCGCAGGCTACGCCGTAACCATCCCCGCCAACGACCGCGTAGAAGTGCGCTTCCCCACCGAGACGACCAGCGCCGGCACAGCCCGCTTCCAGTTCGGCGCAATCGACGCCAACCGGCCCGCCACCGCCGACGCGGCAGAGATCAGTCTGCCAGTGTTTACCCCCGCAACCACCGAAGCCTTCGCTGTCTACGGCGAAATCGACGAAAGCGGCGCCGTCCTGCAGCCCCTGCGGCCCCCTGCCGACGCCGTACCAAACTACGGCGGCCTGGAAGTGACACTTTCCTCCACGGCCCTTCAAGCACTTACGGACGCCTTCATCTACCTCGTGCGCTACCCCTACGAATGTTCCGAGCAGATCGCTTCCCGTATGCTCGCAGTGGCCGCGCTCCGCGATGTCCTGACTGCCTTCGACGCCGAAGGTCTGCCTTCTCCGGACCAGTTGGAGAGCACAATTGAACGCGACTTACAAGCACTTGCGGCACTCCAGGACTACGGCGGCGGTTTCCCCATCTGGCGCCGGGGAGGTGAAATCTGGCCCTACCACAGCGTGCACGTGGCCCATGCCCTCGCCCGCGCCCGCCTGAAAGGATATTCCGTATCCGACGACATGCTGAGCCGTTCCCTCGACTATCTTCGCAACATCGAACAGCAGATCCCTACCTGGTACAGTGACGATGCCAGCCGAAGTCTCTCTTCCTACGCGCTATATGTTCGCAAACTTCTAAACGACGACGATCCGTCCAAGGCGCGCGTGCTGGTAAGCGAGGAAGGCTTGGAGAACCTGTCGCTGGAGAGTGTCGGCTGGCTGCTCTTCGTCTTGACCGACGATGCGCCCTCGCAGTCAACCGTTTCTGAAATGCGGCGCTTCCTCAACAACCGGGTCACCGAGACCGCCGGCGCCGCCACCGTCGCCTCCAGCTACAGCGACGACGACTACCTGCTGCTCCATTCCAGCCGTCGCGCCGACGCCGTCCTGTTGGAGGCCCTTGTCGTCGATCAGCCGGAAAGCGACCTGATCACCAAGCTGGTGCGGGGACTGCTGGGTCATCGTACCGCCGGACGCTGGGGTAACACGCAGGAAAACGTGTGGGTGCTGCTGGCCATGGACAGGTATTTCAACCAGTTTGAATCACAGACCCCCGACTTCGTCGCCAGAATCTGGTTGGGCGACCAGTATGCCGGCGGCCAGGCCTTCCAGGGGCGCTCCGCCGACAACGTCAATCTTGTGCTGCCAATGCAGGTCGTCCACGATACTGCGACCACCGCTCAAGGCGACTTGCCTCTGATCCTCCAGAAAGAAGGTCAGGGCCGGCTCTACTATCGCCTGGGCCTGCGCTATGCCCCCACGAGCCTGATCTTGCAACCGGCCGATCACGGCTTCACCGTCGAGCGCATCTACGAAGCCGTCGACGATCCCGATGACGTACGCCGCGATGATGACGGCGTCTGGCACATTCGTGCCGGTGCCCGCGTGCGAGTGAGGCTGACAATGGCAGCATCCTCTCGGCGCGTCCACGTTGCTCTGGCAGACCCGCTGCCAGCCGGCCTGGAAATCATTAACCCGGAACTGGCCGTGACCGCCGACCTGCCCATCGACCAGATCAGGCCCCAAGGCAAACGACGGTGGCTGGGCAGCTGGTTTCAACATCAGAACCTGCGTGACGAACGAGCCGAGGCATTCACCTCCTACTTATGGGCAGGTGTCTACGAATACAGCTACCTGGCCAGGGCCACCACACCCGGCGCCTTCGTAGCGCCGCCTGCCAAGGCAGAAGAAATGTACGCGCCGGAGACGTTTGGACGGTCAGGTACCGATTGGATAGTGGTGGAAGTGATCGAGGAGTGAGCGGAGTGAGAGGAGTGAGAGGATGACGCGCTTGAGTTTCCGGGGGTATCGCTCTATTGCCGGCCAGGTTGCCCCATCTGTTCTTGGATCTCCTGCCAAATCTCTTGCAACGCCAGCCGGTCAATCCACTGCGTCAAATATTCATGCTCAAGGCTGTCATCGCCAACCATCGCGATGATGCTGCCTATATCGCGGATATGCTTAGGTTGGCTGCTCAGCCTGTAGTACTGCAGCTTATAGAGGATCAGGTCTTCCGGAGAATGAACGTAGGCTTCACCAATATTAGGGCCGAAGTCGACCAGAAGGCGCCGCTGTAACGCGATTGCCCGCAGGGGATCGTCTGGCCGCAACAAAAAGATTTCCAGCTTATAGCCCGTAGGCATGTGGATGGCTTTGATGGGCAAGTCCGCCGGCGACATGTAGAGGTCGAGCATCACTTCGACCGGCACCAACATCTCCCTGTCTCTCAGCGAATCGGAAAACCGGGCCATCTGCTCAAGAGGCAGATCCACGACAACATCGAAATCCCTGGTGGTTCGGGTCTCTCCCCATCCCCATACAGCTACGGCTCCTCCTATCAAGTATTGGACGCCTACTTCTTCCAACGCGTCAAGGACTTCGCGTACGAAACTACCAAACTCCTGTTCGGGGTCAGTCACCACCGCCTCCCTCTTGTCTGTCCAAGTTTTTCGGGCGAGTCCAAGCGCCTTTCCTTGCGACATTTCTGGTATCCGCGCGCGGGTGCGGTATGCTGCCACCTCCTCCGCAATTCGAATCATCGAGAGCCCTTGTTGGGCGCGCTGCGACGCCGTCAATGTGCGGGTGACGGCAATCTGCGCCGGATCAATATCCCTAAGCGCGCCGGCAATTTCTCGTTCTTGTCTGTCTGTGAGAGGCATGTCGGACAATCTTAATCGTCAAACAAAGCGCCGAGTGTCTGGCTCGATGTCAGTATATCAGTTATTGGCCTGGTAGTCCGTGGCATCGGGCTTCGGCCTTTTCCAGTCGAGTCGCCCCAGCCGGACGACAACGCGCTGCAATATCGCCTGTGCAACCTCATCCTTGCTCATTAACGGCCAAGCCTCGCGGTTGCCGTCCCGCTCAAACAAAGTAACTCGGTTGGTGTCCACCGCGAATCCACTGTCGGGCGCGCTCACGTCGTTTAGTACGACAAGGTCGAGGTTCTTGCGCTTCAATTTATCGATGGCGTTGGCTTCAAGATCCTCAGTTTCGGCCGCGAATCCGATGACCAGCTTGGGACTTGGCCCGTTCTCCTCACGCTGCTGCCCGACCGTGTGCAAAATGTCGGGCGTCCTCTCAAGCGAGATTACCTGCTGCCCTGTTGATTTCTTCAGCTTCTGGTTGGAGCTGCTGGTGGGGCGGTAGTCGGCCACCGCCGCCGCGCCAATCAGGACATCCGTCTGTGGCAGCTGCTCCATCACCGCCGCATACATCTGTTGGGCGGTATGAACCGGCACCAGTGCCACCCCGCCAGGAGGATGCACAGCCAGCGGCGCATGGACCAGAATAGTTTCCGCACCCAGATCACGCGCTGCCCGCGCCAGGGCCGCTCCCATCTTGCCTGTCGAATGGTTGCCCATAAAACGCACCGGGTCTATCGGCTCACGTGTGCCGCCGGCAGTTATCACCACTCGCAGCCCGTCCAGGGGGCCGCCCCGTCCGATCACCTTGCAAGCAACCTCGAAAATCTCCTCCGGCTCCGCGACCCGGCCCTCCCCCACTTCGCCGGACGCCAGCCTTCCCTCAGCCGGGCCAATGAAGTCGACGCCCCAACTGCGCAAAGTCTGGACATTGCCCATGGTTGCCGGATGGGTCCACATATTCGTCTCCATCGCCGGCGCCAAAAGCATCGGACCCTTGTAGCTAAGCGCTGTGATACTCAGCAGATCGTCGCTCAGCCCGAGAGCAAGGCGGGCTATCGTGTGGGCAGTGGCCGGCGCAATGATGAACAAATCAGCCGCGTGGGCCAGCGCTACTTGGCCGATCCGCAACCGTCCGGCGTCGTGCCAGAACTCGAAAGTATCGGTCGCCACACTTCGCTGCGTGATCGCCTGAAATGTCACAGGAGCAACGAACTTGGCCGCCGAGTGGGTCATGATCACGTCCACTAACGCGTTGGCCTGTGTGAACCGGCTGGCCAGCGTCACCGACTTGTAGGCCGCTATGCCGCCGCTGATGCCAAGCATGATGCGTTTGCCAGAGAGAATTGGGGCCATTGGGCTACTCCGCGCCGCTAAGATGAAAGACTTCTCGCCCCGCAGGGCACGATTGCGGACTAGGAATCGGCGATGCCGCCGTCACTGTGGCGAGCCAGGTAGGACTGATAGGAGTTTCGCACTTCCGCCGCACTAAAGTCCGGAGCATGGCGGGCACAAGCCGCTTCGTCCACTTCAACGCCTAGTCCCGGTTTGTTCGGCGGCAGGACATGGCTATCCACAACTGTCAGTGGTTCCACCACGAATTCGGTCATCGAAAGCGGCATGTCATCAGGGTCTGCCATCTCTTGTATTACGAAGTTGGGCGTCGCGAAATCCACATGGACACAGGCCGCCGTCGAAATGGGGCCGTAAGGGTTGTGTGGGGCCAGGCCCGCGTAATAGACCTCCCCAAGCGCCGCAATACGGCGGACCTCGCTGATGCCTCCTGCGTGGCAGGCGTCCGGTTGCAACAGGCTGGCAGCTCCGGTCTCCAGAATCTCGCGGAATCCCCAACGGGTAAAGAGGCGCTCCCCTGTGGCAATCGGAATGCTCGTCGCGCTTGCTACCTGCGCCATCGCCGCCGGGTTCTCTGCCTGCACTGGCTCCTCCATGAAAAACGGCTCATACTGCTCAAATCGTTGCGCGTAGCGGATCGCCATCTGCGGCGTCACCCGACCGTGCATGTCCAACAATATGTCCACGTCGTTGCCAACCGCTTCCCGCACAGCTCTCAGCCCGGCCTCAGCTTCATCCAGAACACGCGGACCGTCCAGGATGTTGGTAATCGGCACAGGAACCGTTTTGACCGCGTTCCAACCCTTGGCCGCTTTCGACATAGCGCTTTCCGCCAACGCATCCGGCGTGTCTCCGCCATAGTGCGTGTACATCCGTACCCGATCCCGCACCTTGCCGCCCAGCAGCTCATAGATCGGCTTGCCTGCCTCTTTGCCCTTGATATCCCACAAAGCCTGGTCAATGCCTGAAAGAGCCGACAGGCCGATGATCCCTTGCCGCCAGAACCCGCTGCGGTACAGAACCTGCCAGCACAATTCAACTTCAAGAGGGTTAAAGCCCAGGATCATCGGCTCCATGTCCTGGACACAACCGGCCACCGCCCGCGGCTTGCCTTCTACTGATGCCTCTCCCCACCCCACCAGCCCCTGCTGATCAGTCTCAACCTTGATAAAGACAAATGTGCGGCGCTCACCCTGCGCGAAAATCGGTCGGATAGCTGTTATCTTCATCGTACCTTTCCTCGTATTGTAGTGAACTTGAACGCCAACCACCCAAAGGCCTGCCGAGCGGCCGAACTTAGGCTGCCGCCAGTTTATTGCCTATGATCGACTTTGCCAACTCCAGTTCAGCCGCGCCTGCTTCGATCTCTCCATCCAGCAATGCCTCACGCAACCTGCGCAAAATGCGGCCGTATTCCGGACCCGGCTTCAGTCCCAACTGTCTAAGGTCGCTTCCATCCACAGAAGTGTGAATGTGCCGCCATGTCTGCGTGTAGCAACGCAGCCTCTCCCTCAATAACGGGCTTTCCTCCAGCACCGAAAGAAGCAACAACACAGCTGGTTGCGCCCGGTCTAACAGGGCGACAATCGTGCTGGGTCGCTGTTGAGGAGCTGTCAACTGTGGCACCCCTGCCTTGGCCATCCGGAGTTGGCGCATCAACCGCTGAGTTCTGCCCCGCAGTCTCAACCGTTTGCTCAGTTCCTTTTCCAGTTGGGACGGCCCATCACTACTGCCCGAAGCAATTGGAAGTAGATCATAAATCAACAGCCCCCAATAGAGACGTTCAATGGGCGTGCCGTCCAGCGGGAACTGATCTGCCAGGCCCCTCCTCTCTGTCCGGCCCCCAGAACCGCTCGGACTCTGGCTCTTTGCTGTATCGTAGTCATCTCTACCCGCCTCTGGTCGAACTTCAGCTGGAATACTTTCCTCTAACCTTCTACGCAACGATGCGCTGCGACTGGCATATGCAGTGCCGGCCCGCAATTCAGGGTGAATCTGCTTGAGAATTCCTAACTCTTCCAGTCGCAGAACGACATCTTCCGGTCTTGCCTCCAGAAAGATCCGATCCAACTCCTGCCGAATTCGCGCTCCCGTTACCCGCTCCAGCAGCGGCGCCGCGTCCAGGAGATGCTCCTGCGTGCGTGATTCGATGCGAAAGTCAAACCGCTGCTCATAGCGGACCGCGCGCAGGATTCTGGTCGGATCATCCACAAAACTCAGGCTGTGCAAGACTCGCACTTTCCCTGTCCGCAGGTCAGTCAGCCCACCGTAAAAATCAAGCAAGTCGCCCCAACGGTCCGGTGTCAGTGCCACCGCCAGCGTGTTTATCGTGAAGTCCCGCCGGTGCAAATCCAGCTTGATACTTCCCTGCTCCACCGTCGGCAAGACTGTTGGCTCCGTATAAAACTCAGTGCGAGCCGTAACGAAATCGAGATGGTCGGGCAAGTCGTGCCGGTCCCCGTTGCCGCCGGTTGCAAGCAACTCCGGGCTGGTCAGCGGATGGCCGGACTCATCCAGAATCCATTTTGCAGTGCCAAAACGCGCATGGGTAACAATGCGCCCGCCGTACCTGCTCTGCATGCGCTCCGCCAGGTCGATAGCATCGCCCTCGACCACCAGGTCCATATCCACAGATCCCGTTCTGCCTTCGCTGTCGAGTCGGCCCAGTAAGAGATCCCGCACAAAACCGCCCACTACGTAAACCGCATTCCCGATTTCGGCCGCCGTTTCGCCCACGATCCACAAGAGCCTATGCTGCCTGTCCGTAAGAATCCGCTCGAGCTCGCGGCTTACATCCGGGATCTGTGTCGCCGCTTCCGCGTCCTCTCCCCAGAGCTTCAGC
This sequence comes from Caldilineaceae bacterium, assembly GCA_965116395.1. Lineage (GTDB taxonomy): Bacteria > Chloroflexota > Anaerolineae > Caldilineales > Caldilineaceae > Bin5. The sequence goes on along the minus strand of OZ220684.1, from coordinate 15,374 downwards.
AGATCCGTCCGGGTAACAATGCCTATCATCTCGCCTACACCGTCCACGACCGGAATCTGTCCCCAACCGCTCTCGATCATGATCCTGTGAAGCGCGCTGACGGTTACATCCGCTCGAACTGTGTAGTCCCCCTCCCGCATCACCTTATGGACCGGCAGCGACCCCAGACGATGGTTGATGGTGCGGTCTGCCTCTCGCCGCGTAAGAATTCCGACTAATCCTGCGCCGGCGTCGCCCTTTTTCAGTACAGGGAATCCTTCGTGGCCGTAACGCTGCATCAGCTCCATTGCCTCGGCGACCGTCATCGCATAGTCCAGAGTATGAATCCGTCCCCGGCTCATAATGTGTGCAACGGTCGCCGGCGTGTGCGCGTACTCCTCAAGCAAGCTTGCGATGCGCTCTCCTACTTCCTTCAGAGTCGCCCCCTGCAAGAGCGCGGCCGCTGCGCGTTTGTGGCCCCCTCCGCCGAGCAATTCGGCTATCTGACCTACGTTTACCGCGTCAGTGTTGCTTCGCGCCACAACCTGAACATGATCGGACAAATTGACGACGACAAACAGCGCATCCGGGTTGAAGAGTTCGTTCAGTCTGTGTGTCGGCCCGCTGAGTTCGTCTTCGTAGTCAGGCGCATTCGCGAATGCGAGCAGGACATTCTGTCCTGCGACATTCAGATTCTCGGCCTGCTCGCCCAAAAGTTTTGTCAATTCCTGCTGTGCGGCAGTGGGAGGAAAGTGTAGGAAGCGGCGCATCACATCCAGGCGGGCGCCCTGCTCCACCAACCACGCGGCGCAGCGAATGTCTCGATGCGTTGTCGACGGATACAGTAGACTGCCTGTGTCCTCATAAATCCCCAGCGCCAGCAAGGTCGCCTGTATCGGCGACAGTCCCGTGTTCTGGTGCATCAGCCGTTCAATCAGAAGCGTAGCGTTTGCGCCCGATGTGTGGGGGCCCAGCGACTCTTGCCAATCCTCCCAACCCGAAGGCAAAGGCTCGGTCGCCGTGTGATGGTCAATGACCAGATGCCGTGTGCTTCCGTCCATTCCCTTCACAGAATTGAACTTGCGTGTGTCGACTAACATCGCCAATTCAACGCGGCCGCGCGGCAAATGCCGAGGCTCGATGAAGGGAAACTGATTCCGATACAAGGACAAAAAAGCCTGGACGTTTCTCTTGAGTTTCCATGGCAGAACAGGCAGCGCTTGCGGGTACAGCAAAGCTGCGCCTAGCAAAGATGCCAGCGCATCGAAATCAGCGTTTTCGTGGGTAAGAATGACTGTTTGGCCGCGCATCTGCGTTGTCGGTTAGGCTGTCCCTGGAATCTGCCCACTACTATACGCCCCGCGATGCTGATCGGCAAGCACGAGGCTGACAGCGTTTTCCAGTCCGGTCAGGCTTCTACCGACTTCCCTCGCGAGGCCCCTAACCGCCCTCAGCACGTCGCAACAGCGCAAGCGCCGCACGATTGTGGCGTTCGATAATCTGCGGTAAATCGATGTGGCGTGGTATGCCGTCCTCTACCAGGTGTTTCCCATTGACGAAGGCAAAATCGACCGGCTGCGGCGAACAGAACACCAGTGCCGCCACCGGATCGTGGACCGCACCGCCGGCATAAGTGAGCGCCGAAAGGTCAAATCCGATCACATCGGCGGCCATCCCCGGCACCAACGCCCCGACATCGTCGCGACCCAACACTGAAGCCCCGCCCAGCGTGGCAATCTCCAGCGCTTCCCGCGCCGTCATACCATGGGGGTTCCCCATCACCCGCTGCAACAACAGGCACTGGCGCACCTCCTCCAGCATGTTGCTGCCGTCGTTGCTTGCGCTTCCGTCCACGCCCAACCCTACATGCACACCCGCGTCCCGCATCGCCCGCACCGGGGAAATGCCGCTGGCCAGTCGCATGTTGCTCGTAGGACAGTGGGCCGCTCCCGTCTTTGTGCTGGCAAAATGATTGACCTCATCCTGACTGAGATGCACGCAGTGGGCATGCCAAACATCGTCACCTAGCCAGTCTACAACCTCAGCATAAGTACCAGGACGGTACCCGTACTTCGCCATGCAAAACTCTTCTTCGTCAACTGTTTCTGCCAGATGCGAGTGCAGGTGGACATCCATTTCCGGCCCGAAGGAGCGGGCTAGGGCAGCGCTCTCCCGCATCAGATCCTGGCTGACGCTGAAGGGGCTGGTCGGCCCTATCACAACCCGGCGCATCGAGAAGCGGCTGGCATCGTGGTACTCCTCAACCAGCCTTCGGCTTTCGACAAGAATGTCGGGCTCCTCTTCCGTCATCCAGTCCGGCGGCAACCCGCCCTTGCTTTCCCCCAGGCTGACACTGCCTCTCGCCCCGTGAAAGCGGACCCCGATTCCCTCCGCCGCGGCGAACTGGTCATCAAGCCTCGAGCCGTTGTGCCAGAGATAGTGATGATCACTGCTGGTCGTGCAGCCGCTCATCAGTAACTCTGTCAAAGCCACCTGTGTGCTTGCATGCACATCCTCCGGGCCAATAAAGGACCAAATGGGATAAAGGGCCCGCAGCCAGTCAAATAGCACTGCGTTCTGCGCCGCGGGAACCACCCGCGTAAGTGTCTGAAAGAAGTGATGATGCGTATTGATGAAACCTGGCAGTACGATCCTTCCACCCGCATTTACATAATTTGTAGTCGAGGAGTCGGCCGAGCCGCCTTCCCTGTATTTGACAGGAAGGTCGCTGGTAGTCCCCACCCACACGATCTGCTTTCCTTCCAATACCAGCGCGCCGTCAGCAATTTCCTCCCGCTGTTCGTTCATAGTTACAATGCAATCGGCATTCGTTATTACAGTCCTGGTCGTCATCTGGGAAACTGCTCCTTTTCGGTGATGGCCCGCGCAGGGCTTACTTATTTTTCCTTCTTTCGTATCCCCTCAGCCGCAACTGATTCGAAACTCTGAACGAAGCCAGCAAGAGTTTTCTCTCTTCATTCATCTTTGTATTATGGGCGGTCGGGCCTTCGGCCCTCCCTTGTGCAGGGGCTGCGCCCCCGCAACGCCCCCCTACAAAACCATCCCTCACCGACCGTGCGCCTCTGTCCCAGCAACGCGGCTCGAATGACTTTGCGGCTGCCGCCCAAATGAGCAATCAGGTAGCCTGAATGGTGGCCGGCATAAAGGATAGTCAAGACGCAAACGGTATGAAGCCCGGCGGCTACCTTCATTCAAAGGTGGAACAGGACGAGGCGTACTTGAAATTGTTATCCCATCCCTACTCATCCTGCCAGTGAGAGCAGGTTTGGGGTCATGTCTTCTTCGTCCAACATTTCCAGCAGTTCTGAAGCAGACAACGGACGCCCTTCACCTGCCAGAGCCGTAAGCGCGGCCTCCATCACATTTGTGCCGAAACTGCGGCCGTCCAGCCGCGGTGTAACCGTTGCCAGATGGGATAAGCCCCGCTCTTTGAGCAAAGCCACGTCGTCATCAGTCGTGGTGTTTGTGACGATTGTCTTGCCTTCCAGGCGCGCAGGAAGGTGCTGCTTAATGTAATGAAAATCGTCGGCGATGACCGAGGCCCACTCGTATTGCGCGCCGTACTTCGGGACTATCTGGTCCTGTTGTTCGCCGGTGGGGTATATCCAAGAAAACGGCAGTCGGGCCATTATCGGAAGCAGGACTCTGGCCAAAAGGTGGAGTGTGCTCAAACTGCGCAAGAAAACGGGGATGCCCAAACCAAAGGCCAGATCGCCGAAAATCGGCTCGTAACCCAAGTCCAGGAAGCTGCGTACCATCGCGTAGCGCCCGACAGCCACGCAGAACAGGACTCGTTTGGGGTGCGGGGGCAAAATATTCTGCAGTCGTTGCGCCGTCTGCCGCTCGACAACCGCGCGAATGCCGCCGCCGTCAACTACCGGCGTCTGAACGCCCGCCACAATGCTGCCAACTGAATGGAGCGGGAAGTAGCGGTTGTTAACCTCCAACCCAAGGTCCGCCCCTCCAAACCCGAAGGCATCCACTTGGCCGTCATATTCCAGAAACAGTTCCCGCATCCGTTTCTGGTCACCATCCGCGCCAATCCGTTCCAGGACGATCTGCTCGTTCCTGAGCGTGGTCTCGACCCGCTTGTTGCGTCTGCTGCTGCCCAAGCTTATGGAGATGACCCGTTTCATTATGACTCTGCTTCGGCTTTGTGGCGCGCCAAATCCCGGCGCGTACCGCGCCCTCGTGAAACCCGCCGTCGCCTCAGTCGATCACGCCAATGTGGCGTCCCGCCTCGATGAAGACACTCAGCGCAAAGTCGATGTCCTCTGTCGTGTGGGCAGCCGTAACGTTGGCACGCAATCGCGCAGTGCCTTCCTTTACGGCCGGCGGCAAAACGGGAAGTACGAATATGCCGTTGTCCTGGCAATACTTGGTCATTGCAAATGCGCGTTCTTCAGTCCCGACCATTATTGGCACTATCGGCGACTCAGTAAGACCTGTGTCGAAACCGGCGGCCTGCAGGCCGCTAGTGAACTGTCGCGCATTGTTGAGGAGAGTACGGTTACGCTCTACGCCTTCATCTTCCAGAACATGGAAACCTTCGGTTATTGCCGCCGCCACCGAGGGCGGCAGAGCAGCGCTGAATACGAAGCCGCGCGCGGTATGGCGCAGATAAGTGACCAGCTTGTTGCTGCCGGCGACATAACCCCCTATGCCCGGGATAGTCTTGCTGAGTGTGCCCATCTTCAGATCGATGGAGCCATACATGTCAAAATGCTCCTCGATGCCATGCCCCGTCTTGCCAAGGACGCCAATGCTATGGGCCTCGTCAAGCATCAGCCGGGCATTGTATCGCCGGCAGAGATCGTGCGCCGCCGGCAAATTGAAGACATCCCCATCCATCGAGAAAACCGCGTCCGCTATAACCAGCTTGCCCGCGCCTTCCGGGGCACGGCGCAACTGTCTCTCGAGATCGTCCATATCATTATGACGGAAGCGGACGAACTTTCCGCGGGCAAGCAGACAGCCGTCGACAATACTGGCATGATTCCACCTATCGGAAAAAACCCAGTCCCCGCGGCCGACTATCGTACTTACTGTCGCCAAATTGGTTACATAACCGGAACTGTAGACGATCGCCTCTTCGCGACGCGCGAAATCGGCGATGGTTCTTTCCATTTCAGCATGAAGATCCAGCGTGCCTCCCAGTATGCGGACACCGTGTGTACCGGTCCCATACTTGTCCGCCGCTGCCTTGGCCGCAGCCACTATGCGAGGATGATTTATCAGTCCCAGATAGCTGTAGGTGGCAAACATCAGCTTGCGCTTGCCCTCAGTATGTACCCAAGGCCCCTCCAGCGCATCTACGGGTTGAAAATAGTAGTAGTGCTCGCTGGCCTTTACCTCCTCTGTACGCTCCCACCAGGCATCGATTCTCTGCGAAACTGGATCGTCCTGTTCCCCGTCGCCGTTCAGGAAAGACTCAAGGGGAGGAGCTTCGATGGCTGCTGTGGAGACACCGTCGGGATGAATCCCAACTGGCTCTGCTCCAAAGCGCGCTAACTGATCGACCATTGTATGAGACCTCGTTTTCCTCTACAGTACAATTCAAGAAGACAGAGGTGGCTTTAGATAAAGGTTTCACCACCACCCGCCCGCAAAAGGTAGTCAGGCCAGCTGACCTCGCGAAGGGCGCGAGAATAATATCATAGAATTGTATCGCAAAGTAGTCCACCATGCAAAGACCAGGAATGATGGGCCAAATTTCGCAGTCCCAGACGCCAAATGTGGCCCAATCTCCACCTTTAAAGTAGAGTAGCAGGATCAAAGCTCACTTCAAATCGCATAAGACTATGGCAAATCCGACAAACATTCCGGTGCCACCCCAGGCAATCGACCCCGCTCACATTTACCGGCCCCACCGCCTCCTCCGCAGCGGCAACATGCAGACCTTCCTGGGTCGGCACATACCGGCGGATGCCCGGCTCGTGACAGAAGACGAACAGATGATATTGTTCGATGGCGGTCCTGATCAGACCGGTGTCGATCCCACCCGCGCCGTACGCCTGCTCGGGTTTTACACGCCAGGCCAGAATCGCGGCGATACCCTGTCCAAGCCAAAAGGGCTGGTTATGCTCCTGCACGGCTGGGAAGGGGATAGTCATTCGGCCTACAATCTTGTGCTCGGCAGTGCTCTGCTTCGAGACGGGTATGACGTTGTCCGCCTGAATCTGCGCGACCATGGACCCACCCACCACCTCAACAAAGGGGTATTTTACGCGACCCTTATCGAGGAAATCCATGCCGCAACCCAGCAGGTCGGCCTACTTGCTTCAGGAAAACCGTTCTACCTCATCGGCGCGTCGCTGGGCGGCAGTTTCGTCGTTCGCATGGCCTTGCGCCACGCCCACAGCCCGATCCCAAATCTGCGCCGGGCGATCGCGATCAACCCCGTTCTCAATCCTCGGCGAACGAGCTTCCTCCTTGATGATCACCATCTACTGCGCAACTATTTTCGCAGCTGCTGGCTCGAGTCACTTCACAAAAAGCAGGCTCTCTTTCCGGAACTCTACGACTTTGCCCCTTTGAAAACGATGTCAACCATCCGGGAAATGAGCAGCTGGGTCATAAAAAGGATGTCCTCATATAGCGACGTCAACGAATACTTGAATGCATACGCCGTGAGACCTTTCGAGTTTAACGACCTGGCTGTGCCTGTCTCCATTCTCACCGCGGCCAATGACCCCTTGATCCCACCCGGGGACATAGCCGCCCTGCCGTCCCATCCGCTGCTACAAGTCCATATCCTGCCCTTTGGCGGTCACGTCGGATTCAACGACCTTTTCCCCTTTCGCCATCGACTTCCCGACCTGGTAAGACTCTTGCTGGACCACCACAGAATGAATTCTGACTTTCTTGACGAGTAGCCACTCAGCCATCGTCATTTCGCGGCCAAGCAGCGCAGCCTCCCCCTGGCATTCAAAGCGTCTCCGGCCACTATCCTCTGCAGTTCGCCTGCGGGCCTCCGCCAGGGGCTATCACCCTATATGGGCGGTCGGGCCTTCGGCCCTCCCTTGTGCAGGGGCTGCGCCCCCGCAACGCCCCCCTCCAAAACCAGGCCTCACCGACCGTACGCCTTCATCGCAGCGTGTCCGCTTGCGAGCGAGGCGGCGTCCGCACACCTGTCGCGTCATCAAGTGCTTGATCAGTTCCAATGATGACCGGCTGGTCACCTACTGTGACTAAGGTGTTACCGTGACTACTCCCAGTCATGCGGCAATGGCCCAAGGCAAATAGTGGGAATCCAGTCCCCCAAGTCATCTGTACGCTCTTTTCTTCTCGGGCACAGGGTAGGGGAATAAAGACTGGCGGAAAAATCTTTCGGCCAATCTGGTCTGTCGGTTATACTAGGTTTTGTCCACGCAGAAGTCCTGCATGTCACAAGAACCGGTACCTGACGACACGCATAAATGACCAAAATGACCCATATTCTGATAGTAGGCGCAAACGGACAGCTGGGAAAGGCTCTGACAGAGCAGTTTGCCACCGCCGAAAAACTTACCTGCTGGACGCGCCCCCGCCACGACATTGCCGACCCGGCGACTGCCAATGCAGTGGTGGAAACCGCCCCCGATGTCGTCATCAACGCCGCCGCCTGGACCGACGTCGACGGCGCCGAAATCGCACCAGGCTGGGCTTTCGCCGTCAACTCCCTTGGTCCGAAATACTTGGCCGAAGGATGCGCCCGCTGCGGCGCGACTCTGATACAGATCAGCACAAACGAAGTGTTCGCCGGCGATGCAGGCCGCTTCTACCACGAATATGAACAGACCGCACCGGGCAGTGTTTACGCCCGTAGCAAAGCCGCCGGCGAACAGGCCGCAGCCGCGGTCCTGGATCGCCTCTATATCGTGCGCGTGGCCTGGCTATACGGAACTGGCAACAGTAACTTTCCCGCCAAGATAAGCGCAGCCGCCGACCGCAACGGCGCTCTAAGCGTGGTCGGCGACGAATTCGGCAATCCGACCTACGCGCCCGACGTGGCCGCGGCAATCGCGCTCTTGCTGAAGACTAAGCACTACGGCATATACCATCTTGTCAATGAGGGCCGCGCCAGTCGCTACGAGTGGGCGGCAGAGCTTATGCGCCTGACCGGCCGCGCCGCCTTGCCGGTCGATCCCATTAGCTCTGCCGAGTGGCCCCGTCCGACGATGCCCCCGCCGCACGCCGTCCTCGTCAACCAGGCCGGCGCCGCTCTGGGCATTGCCCTGCGCGACTGGCGAGAAGCCCTGCGGGATTACGTGCAGGCCGAAACAAATGAATAAAGTGGGCAATCTTATGGACGTAGCAACCGAGAAAGACAGACCGGGCGACGTAGGCGAACCGCAAAAACCTTCCCCTTTCTTCTCAGTAGTCATCCCCAACTACAACGGCAGCCGCCATCTGCCCGACCTGTTCGCCGGTTTGGCTTCGCAGTCCTTCTCCGACTTCGAGACCATCTTCGCCGACGACGCCAGCAGTGACAATTCAGTGGCTTGGGTGCAGTCGAATGCCAGCCGCGTGCGCCTGCTGGGCAACCCCGTAAACAGGGGTTTCGTTGCCACCGTCAATGCAGCTGCCCGTGCCGCGCGCGGTCGGATAATCGTGCTTCTCAACAACGACACCCAACCCGATCCTGAGTTTTTGGCCGAACTGGCAAGGACCGTCTGCGCCAATCCGCATGCGGGAATCGTTGCTGCCAAGCTCCTCCTGTTCGAGGAACGCGACCGTATTCATACCGCTGGTGATATGATGGGCCGGGACGGAATTCCACGGAATCGGGGCGTCTGGGCCACCGACAGTGGCCAGTTCGACAGCTCTGAAGATGTATTTGGAGGCTGCGGCGGGGCGATGGCCGTGCGTCGTGAACTTTGGATGGCTCTCGACGGCTTTGACGAAGAGTTCTGGATGTACCTCGAAGACGCGGACTTCTCTTTCCGGGCACAGCTTCTGGGTTGGCAGGCCGTCTTTGCCCCGGCCGCGCGGGTATACCACAAACTCGGTGCTAGCGGCGGAGACGAACTGAGTAGCTACTACGTGGGCCGCAACACCATCTGGACTCTGGCAAAAAACATGCCGTCCTCACTCCTTCAATGTCACTTCGCGCATATCGTCGGTGCCCAACTCTCGATAGCAGCCGACGCACTCCGCAACTGTCGCGGGACAGCCGCACGCGCCCGATTGAAGGGGCAAATAGCAGGCCTGCTCGGCCTACCGCGCGTCCTCAGACAGCGCGCACTGGTACAAGCCCGAAAGAGGCGCCACGATGTTGAGATCGACCGCCTCTTGATCTGACTCCTGGCCACACCATTATGAAATACATCCTGAAGCGCGCCCAGTCAAGGAAGAGATGCACGGCCGTGTTTCACCCTGCCGGCGCAAAAATGTCCCCCAGGCGCTCGCCCTCAACCCGTTCGCCAATAAGATAGCGACGCGCCCCACTCACTCCTGTATCTGTAATGACAAATCGGCCCTGCTGTGATCCGACGTAATGGTCCAACAGGCGAGTGGTTGTGTCGCGCCAGCGCTGGGCCGCCTGCCAGTCCAGGCGCTGGAGAGCCACCCAATCTCCCGGAATCTCAATGGCGATCCGTTCACACGCAGCGTCATAGACCGGTGCCCCACTGCCCTGGTTGACGACGATCAGTTCCGGGTCTGCCTCGACTTCGCAAGGTCCCGGCTGCACTTCGTCCCGCAATGCCGTCTGAACACGCCGCGAGCGAACCGGCCACAATATAATCAGCCGCGCTGCCGTTAGTCTGTTCAACTCGTTGCGAAATGGATAGAAACTGGGCTGGAATTCGCATGAGACTGCGCCCAAACGAGTGAAGTTGAGTAGCGCGTTGGCAAAGAGCAATGGGTCCGTGGTCCAGCTGATCAAATCGACGCCCGCGGCCATGGCCTCACGAGCTTGCAGCCGCTTCAGCAACTGGCCAATCCGGCGCCTGCGCCTGCCGGGGGCGACCGCGAGCAGCTGAGACTCGAGCATCAATTCCCGGTTATAGTCTTGTAGGGGCAGGGCAGAGGTATCGGAGGAAAAACGGTGGAACCCCAGCAGGAAGGCAGCCAAAGCTCCATCCACCCGGGCCACCAGGGAGCTACCCAGACCGGCTTCGTCACTGTGAAGATCGCTGGGGTAGAGTCCGTCCGGCGGGCTGTGCCAAATGGCATGCTGCATCTCCCGAATTGCGGCCGCCTCTGACGCGTCTGGCCGGCCGCAATCTATTCCTTCCAAGTCGATGTGGGTCGCAGTAAAGGTGTGATCCCCGTCCGCTTGATAAAAGCGAGTCCGTTGCCCACGCTGCAGCTTCCCCTCCACGGCCTTCAATATTTCGTCGCCGCCCACCTCCGCGAAACCTGCCACATGCTCGTAGCGCAACGTATATTCCTTCCCCTCGCCCCTGGCATCGCGCGGCAGAAGAAATGCATATCCGCAAGGGACCTCCCCCGTACCGGCCTGAGAAGGAACAACGGCAAAACACTCTCCACCGATTTTTGGCAGAACGACTTCAAGGAAATGATGAGGTAGCAGGGTTGGCCGTTCTGCCAACTGCCTTCGCATCTCGCGAAGCCGGACAGGCCAATCTGTATGCCTCGGATCAAGCCTGACAGCACTGAAGCCGCGTTTCATTTTGCCGCTTCTCCGTAGCGCTGCTGCCACTCATCAACCGTCATACCATAGAAAAGTTCGTCCAGGTAGCGGCCGCCAGTGAAGATCGCCCGCCGCACCGCGCCTTCGCGAACAAAACCCAGCCGTTCGTGCAGGGCGCGCGAGGCCTCGTTTTCGCTATGCATCTGAATGGTCACCTTCTGGTAGCGCAGCTCCTGAAAGTAATAACGCAGAATGACAAGAATAGCAGCCGCAGCATAGCCTTTGCGGCGGTGGGAAGCTTCTACCCCCAATCCATATTTGAATACGCCGTTGCGAGGCTGGCAGTTATGCGTGTGTATGAAGCCGACTGGCGTACCATCAGGGTCCTCTATGACCCAATAAAAGGCGTCGTTCTCCATTTTCTTCTGCGCCCCGGCAGCAGTCTCTTGGCGCACCTGGGCCCTGGAAACAGGGGGCCAGACGAATTCAAGATTGAGAGCCATCTCGCTATCCTGATTCCAACTCCAGAATAAGTCGCCGTCCTCCGGCTCGACGCCGCGCAGCCGGATCAAATCAGTCTGCCAGTAATTCATACTATCCCTCGAAAGTTCTATGACAAGTGCGCACGTTAACGCTAGATGCTATCCCCCCATCCCATTCGCTTTGAGGGATATGTTTCCTGTAAGTGCAATTCGTGAACGGGAAGGCAGTAACTGCCAAGTTCGTCCTGCTTGGCAGCCAAAACGGCACAACTGTTGTCGCGGGCACTGCCCAGGTCTGAAAAGTTGAGGCGGTCGCAGGGGCGAGAGGCTGAAGCAGAAGTCATGCACAGGCGGAAGTTGCAGTAGCAATTCACCTCCGGTCCAGGCGTGGCTCCTGTCCCGATCAAGCGGTTGGCGGTGAGTTTTCCGGTACAGACTGCGATGTACTGGCGTCAGGCGTTTCGGTACGCCGCCCTTTCGGCGCAATATCGCCCATAGAACTCTTCAACTCCGACCTGATCACGTGCACCGAGCGCCAGATGCCGGCCAACCTGCTGCTGGTGGTAATGAGAGGAGAAATGAAACTGGTGCTGACAAACTCCGCTGAGCCCTTAACCGTGCCAACCGTCTCCTGTCCGTCCTTTATGACCGGTTGTATCTCAGCCCTTATCATCTTGACCAGTCGCCAGACCTGCCAGATCAGCACCAGCAGCAGCACGTTCATTATGAGTATCTCCAAGGCGACAAGGATTATGGCGATATCCCGAACTATGGCGCTGACCACGACGATCTCCTTTTGCAATAGGTCGAGCGGAAGATGTTTGGCTCAACCGGCAGGCTTTTCCGACAAGCAGTGCGGGTGCCTCGCGGCTAGTGAATGAGTGTCCTTACCAGAAATAGAGCAAGAACGGACGCCACCGTCGCCTCCAATAGGCTAAGCTGGCCAACCCGCAAGGTGTCCCACTGCAGAGTCTGGCTCACCCAATGCCCCAAAGTAAACCCAACCCCGGCCGCAAACAGAAACTGTGGCAATTCTCGCAGCGATCGTCCAGTCCACAGGTGAAAGATGCTGGCGTATCCGGTGACGAGCAATGATGCCAGCAGAATTGACGGACTGAGAAAAAGTGACGTTAAGGGCGTACCGGGAACCAGTCGAGGGCCTCCTCACTTTGAAAAGTAAACAGGTTGGACAGAAGACTGAGATCTTTCTTCTGCCGTCCTTCTGCCGGCTTCCGATCTGGCGATCAACCCTCCCCCCAGACAGTGCGAACCGTCGTAGAACACTGCTCCTTGGCCCGGGCTGACACCACGAGCGGGTGCATCGAAAGCGACTCGCACACTGCCGTCCTGCCGTGGGTGCACAGTACAGTCCAATGCGTGTCCCGAATACCGAATCTGGCACTGAACGCGGCTTCCTAAGTCAACCGCACGGCCCAAAGTCCAACTGACGCCAGTTGCCAGCAATTCGGATCTTCCTAGTGCCTCTGCCGGCCCAACCACTAGCTGATTGCTGCCTGCATCCATCTCAACTACGTACATGGGTGCGGCCGCGCCGCTCAGGCCCAGCCCCCTACGTTGGCCGACAGTGTAGTTCGGCAATCCGTTGTGCTTGCCCAGTACCTCGCCGTCGACATTCACGATTTCACCGGCATTCAATGCATCCGGAGCCCAATCATTAAGAAATCGGCGGTAATCGTCATCGACTACGAAGCAGAGATCCATCGAATCGTGCTTGCTGTGGATGGGCAGGCCGCGCGCAGCCGCGATCCGGCGCACCTCGTCCTTGGCAAGATCGCCCACAGGAAAAAGTAGGTCATTCAACTCCGACTGTCCCAGCACGCTGAGCACATAGGACTGGTCCTTGTGCGCATCCACGCCTCGCAACAGATGAACGCTGCCGTCCTCTTGCCGCCGCAAACGAGCATAGTGGCCCGTGGCCAGATAGTCTGCGCCCAGCCGCCGTGCATAATTGAGCAGATAGTCGAAACGAATGTGCCGGTTGCAGGCAAGGCAGGGGTTTGGCGTCAGACCGTCACTGTAACCGTCGATAAAGAGATCGACCACCTTCTCCTTGAATGGCTGCTCGACATTGATCAGATAGAAGGGCATTCCAAGCTGATCGGCCACGCGGCGGGCATCGTTCACGCTCTCCTCGTCACAGCACTTGTTGCCGGACCCTTCACCGCTTGTCACCTCTGCCCACAGCCGCATCATCACGCCTATGCAACGATAGCCCTGCTCGGTCAGCAGGGAGGCCGCCACAGAACTGTCGACGCCGCCGCTCATCGCGACAACGACAGTAGTCTCATCTGGTGGGATGTCCTGCTTGGTCCTGGTAGCCTTTTCTGTCATGTTGCGCATTCTAACACAATCGCCGATTTTCCGTCATGGTTGCAGTAGCCCACGCGTGTGCGGCCTCTCTCCAACACGCCAATGATATTGCTGCGTAGCAAATACCCGACTTGATGCAGGTGGTATAATAGGGCTGAACGGCCGCAGATGCACGCGATCGACGCTCAGACAGGAGTCTGCCGAGCGCGACGACAGAAGGCCGCACTCGAGGAGGTGCGCCCATGGCGATGCCGACCGATACAGCAGTACAGGCTGTCCCCCAAACCTTGCAGAACGCGTTGGAGATAGCCTCCGCCCGCCACAAACATCTCTGCCCCCGCCAGGTACTAGGCGCCCGCTGCGCCATCGCCGCCGCAGAAATTCTGGAACTGGAAGTACCGCGCACGGACAAACGTCTGCTGGTGATAGTCGAAACCGACGGCTGCTTCGTAGATGGTGTGGAAGCTGCTACCGGAGTCTCAGTTGGTGGCCGCACCCTGCGAGTGGAGGATTACGGCAAGATCGCCGCCACCTTCGTAGACGTGAAGACCGAGCGGGCCCTGCGCGTCGCGCCCAAACTCGACGTCCGCGAACGTGCCCGCCACTACGCTCCGGAGCAGACGCGCCGCTACTTCGCCATGCTGCACGGCTACCAGCGCATGCCCGACGCCGAGTTGCTCTCGTTCGCATGGGTAAATATGGCACAATCGGTCAAGGAGATCGTGAGCCGGGCCGGTGCGCGTGCCAAGTGTGAAAAATGTGGAGAGGAAATAATCAACGAGCGCGAGGTTATAGAAGATGACCGCGCGCTTTGCCTAACTTGTGCAGGTAGGGGTTACTACCGGGTGAGAAGCTAGAAGCGTACTGGTTGGTTCCGCTTCTTCTTATCAAGGAAAGGAGAGCCCAGGTGTTGGATGTTAAAGCCAAGCTCACATACGCAGACTATCTGGAATTATCGGATGACGAGCGTTACGAACTACTGAGTGGAGCTCTCTTCTTGTCCCCTTCCCCCAGTGAGTTACATCAATACCTTCTGAGTGTACTGCACCTCAGGATTGGATCCTTCGCGAGAGACCGCAACTTGGGGAAAGTCTATTTCTCTCCCTTCGATGTCGTGCTGTCAGACATTGACGTGGTGTAGCCGGATCTGCTGTTCATCTCGAGCGACCGGATTGAAATCATCACTGCTAACAACGTCCAAGGTGCACCTGACCTGGTGGTCGAGATCCTCTCCCCCGGGACTGCCGATCGAGACCGGACAACGAAGCTCGATCTGTACGCCAAACATGGCGTCAAAGAATATTGGATTGTGGACCCGGACGCCCGTACCATCATGGTCCTGCTTCAGGGAGAAAATCGCTTCGAAGTGAGCGGTATTTTCGGGGATGAACAGAGCCTTACGTCTCCAACGCTTGATGGATTCACTATTGCCCTGAAGGACATCTTTGAAACCAAATAAGAGGCTTCTGAATTCTCTTCCTAAATTAATCGAGTGCTGAGTTCCACAAAAAAGAAAGGGCGCCGGAGAATCTCCTCCCGACGCCCTTCCCATCTCTATTCAATTCACAAACCAACCAACCCTACATCATGCCGCCCATGCCGCCCATGCCGGGGTCTCCGGCTGGCATCGGCTTCTCTTCCTCAGGAATATCGGTGATCAGCGCCGCCGTCGTCAGAATCATCGCCGCAATCGAGCTGGCGTTTTCCACCGCGCTGCGGGTGACCTTGACCGGGTCGGAGAGGCCGGCGTCCATCATGTCGACGTAGTCGTTCTGAATGACGTCGTAGCCGGTGTTGGCCTTGCCGTCTTCGTGCAGACCGCGCACCTTCTCAATCACAACCGCGCCGTCGAGACCGGCGTTGGTGGCGATCATGCGCATCGGCTCTTCCAGGGCGCGGGTCAGAATGCGGGCGCCGGTCGCGGCGTCGGCATCGTCCAGATTGACGCTATCCAGGGCGGAGACGGAATTGATCAGGGCAAC